>NZ_JARXVH010000001.1 GCF_029892565.1 Streptomyces pseudovenezuelae
ACGAACGGCTCGCACTACTGGCCATGCACCCACCGGGACCGAGAGGTCACAACCCTACTCGTGAGGGCTGCAGAAAGGATGGTCCTCTAATGAGCGCTACCTCCCCGACGACCACGGCCTCAACAGCCGGGTGAACGTCACCCTCCTGCGGGCGGCGTCCACGCGGGAGGGACCCCGGTCGCAGGCCGCCCGACTGGTGGCCGAACTGCTGCGCCGCAGCACGGAGTTCGCGTCCCTGTGGAACCAGCAGGAGGTCGGCCTGCGCTGGAGCGACGCCAAACGGTTCGTCCATCCGCAGGTCGGGCGCATCGACCTGTTCTGCCAGAACCTGCTGGACCCCGACCAGTCCCAGTCCCTGCTCATCTTCACCGCGACACCCGGCACCGAGAGCCACGAGAAGCTGGCCCTGTTGAACGTCGTCGGCACGGACACCTTCCCCGTCGGCTGACGGCTGAGGGCGGCCTGACCCCTCCCCCGAATACTGGGGGTCAGACCGCCGGTTCGGTGTGTGGCTCAGGCCGGCTGGGCGTCCGGTACCGCCATGAGCCAGGGCAGGGCTCCGCGGTCGCTCGCGCCGAGCCGGGCGTACGCGCTGTACAGGTGGTTGCCCACGGTGCGGATGGACAGGGTGAGCTGTTCCGCGATCTGCCGGTTGCTGAGGCCCGCGGCCGCCAGGGTGACGATCTGCCGCTGGCGGGCGGTGAGTTCGCCGAGGACCAGGCCGGACAGGGCCGGGGTGCGGGCGCCCTGGCAGCGCCGGGCGAGGGCGACGGCACGGGTGCGTGAGGTGCGGGCGGCGCGCGGGTCGCGGTGCGCCCGTACCGCCTGGGCATGTGCCTCGGCGGCGAAGAGCAGGAAGCCGCGCTGCTCCAACTCCACGGCGGCCCGGTCCAGTTCGGGACCGTCACCGCGGGCGAGCGCTTCGGCGTGCAGGGCGAGGACACCACCGGCGGGCAGCCGGTCGACGACCGCCTCCGGGGCGCCGAGACGAACGGCCTCGTACAGATCGTACGAATCTCCCGCTCCGATCGTCTCGAGCGCCCCGTCGACGTCCCCCCCGGACACCGCCGACCACACGGCCGCGCCGCCCCCGAGCGGTCCCCCGGCGGCCGTGTGAGCGATGCCCGTCTCCCCCGACTGGGCGGCGGCCAGGGCGAGTTCGGTACGGCAGGGCAGGCTTCCCCCGTCGCCCCGCAGTCCCTCCCTCGCCCAGGCCGCCGCCTCGCGCAGCTCCCCCCGGAGCCGCGCATACCGGGCGCGCACGGCGGCGTACCCCGTCGGCACCGCCGCGCCCTCTTCGACCAGCCACTCCCCCACCGGCGTGGCCGTGGTCCTGACGTCCGCCCGCTCGATCGCCCTCGTCAGCTCGGCCGCCTCGGCGTCGAGGGCCGGCCGCCACTGCTCCGGGCGCCGGGCCAGTCGCCGCGCCCGCAGCCGGCCGGCCGCGGCGCGCAGCACCGGGCCGTACAGGGGGTGCGCGAGGCGGACGGTGGTGGGGCCTGCGGGAGCTTCCGGATGGTCGTCGATGTGAACGAGGCCGTCGGCCTCCAGTTGTTCGAGAACCTGGAGGTCGAAGTCGTCCATGTCCTGCTCCAACGGCTCCCCGAAAGCGAGGCGTTGGAGGGTCTCGCGCTCGTCCGCGCGCGGGCGGGCGAGCACTCGCGCGGCACGGTCGCGGACGGTGGTCGTGATCGGCAGCGGGCCGCGCCAGGACCAACTGTCCGTGTCCGCCTGCCGGTTGAGCAGCCCGCGTTCGCGCACCGCGTCCACCAGGTCGCGCAGCAGGCGCAGATCACCCCCGCACAGGCGGAGCAGTCGGTTGAGGGTGAGCGGCTCCAGGTCCGCGCCGACGCCGGCCGCGAGGAGCTGTTCGGTGTCCTCGCGGGGCAGCGGCTCCAGGGCGAGGCGCGGCAGCAGCTCACCGGTCCACAGGCGGGAGATCGCGCTGGCCACCGAGGCGTCGTCGGCCGCGACGACGACCAGGCGGGTGCGTCCGTGCACGGCGAGCTGGTGCACGAGGGCGGCCGAGGCCTCGTCGAGCAGGTGGGCGTCGTCGACCAGCAACAGCCGTATGCCGGACAGTAGTTGGACTGCCCGGTGCAGGGAGACCGTCTCGGGCAGGAGGTGCGCGAACGCGGCGAAGGAGAGGTGACGGGTCTCCGGTGTGCCGGCCGCCCGGGCCCGGTCACTGCCCCGCAGCGCCTCGGTGACCAGCCGGGTCCTGCCCGAGCCCGCGGGGCCGGTGACCACGATGCCGTGGTGGCCCACGGTCAGGGACCGGCGGATCAGCTCGAGCTCGTCCTCTCGTCCGGTGAACTGCCAGGGCAGTTCAAGGGTCTTCGCGTCGCGTTCGAAGGTCGTCACGGGAGTATGAGCGCGAGTACTCAGTCCTGATACAGGGCGACTTGAGTAGACCCCGACTCAGGCGCCTGTGACCTGGCCGGGGCAGGCTGTGCGCATGACCGGACGCTACTGCTCTCTCGCGCAGCAGTCGGCCCCCGCCTTCGCGGCAGGGCTGACCGCCGAGAGGCGCAGTGCGCTCATCTCGGGCAACCGGATGTGGGTAAACGGCACGGTCCTGCACTACTGCTTCTTCGACGGCGACAGCGACGCCTCCGTCATCCCCGTCCCGGGCACCGGGGCGGTGCGGCGGGTGTCGTGGGTCGGCGCCAAGGAGCAGCGGGACGTGGTGCGCGAGTGCTTCCAGGAGTGGCGGGATCTCGGGCTCGGCGTGTCCTTCGTCGAGGTCGCGGACCGCACGGAGGCCGAGGTGCGCATCGGGTTCCAGCTCGGCGACGGCTCGTGGTCGACGGTGGGCCGGGACGCGCTGCAGGTCGGCGTGAACGACCGCACGATGAACTTCGGCTGGGACCTGACCGCGCCCGGGGAGCGCGGAACGGCCCTGCACGAGATCGGGCACGCGCTCGGGATGCTGCACGAGCACCAGAGCCCGTTCGCCGGGATCCACTGGGACGACGAGGCCGTCTACACCGATCTGGCGGGCTCGCCCAACTTCTGGAGCCGGGACAAGACGTTCTTCAACATCCTGCGCAAGCTGGACCCGGACGAGGTCAACGGCTCCGTCTGGGACCCGCAGTCGATCATGGAGTACCCGTTCTCGGGCGGGCTGATCCTGGAGCCGGAGCAGTTCCGGGCGGGCCTGAATCCGCCGGGTTCGCTGTCGCCGGCCGACAAGGAGTTCGTGCTGCGCTGGTACCCGCCGGCCGATCCGCCGCAGCCGCCCGCGCTGGTGCCCTTCCGCTCCGCGCCGCTCGGTCTGGGACCGGGCGAGCAGGCGGACTTCGTGATCGATCCGCCGGAGACCCGCGAGTACACCGTGGGCACCTTCGGCGACAGTGACACCGTCGTCGTGGTCTTCGAGGAGCGGGACGAGGAGCCCCGCTACCTGGCCGGCCGGGACGACGGCGGAACACCGCACAACGCCACCATCAGGGCCCGTCTCGTCAAGGGCCGCCGCTACTACGTCCGTGTGCGTCTGTACTCGGCTTGGGGACCGGGACAGACAGCGGTCATGTGCTGGTAACAGCACAGCACCGCGACACTCGGGCGTGCTGGACCACCTGTCCGGCGCCGGGGGAGCGGTCGGGCAACGGTCACCTTCGGGGGAGGGAGACCGTTGCCCGGCCTCGCCACATGTCCCCCTGAACAACCTCCTCAACCACCCAACTCCACTGGCCGCGCAGGGTCCTTCGACCATTCCTCCAGGGAACCGTCGTAGAGCGACACGTCCGTGCGGCCGAGCAGGGTGAGTGCCAGGGCCGCGCCCGCCGCCGCGATGCCGCCACCGCAGTAGAGGACGACGGGTGACTCGGCGGTGTCGAGCACCGCGTCGACCTTGGCGGCGAGTTCGGCGGGCGGGAGAACCCGGGCGTCAGCGCCGAGGAGTTCGCGGCCGGGGAGGCTGCGGCTGGCGGGGATGTGTCCGCGG
Source organism: Streptomyces pseudovenezuelae (assembly GCF_029892565.1). Lineage (GTDB taxonomy): Bacteria > Actinomycetota > Actinomycetes > Streptomycetales > Streptomycetaceae > Streptomyces > Streptomyces pseudovenezuelae_A. The sequence goes on from NZ_JARXVH010000001.1 coordinate 3,950, forward strand.
CGGCTGTAGCGGGTCGGCACCGAGCCGTCGTAGCCGCCGGTGGGCAGGGCGCAGACCAGGGTGCCGGGGCGTTCGCCGCGGCTGATCGCGGCCACCTCGTCGATGCCGGTCCACAGGCCGGGGCGCGGGTCTGGGGTGACGGGCCCGACGTCCGGCACCGGCGGTGTGTCGTCGCCGGTCGCGAGCGGACGGCCCGCCGCCTCCCAGGCCGCCAGGCCGCCGTCCAACACCGCCACCGGTACGGAGATCGCGCGGAGCATCCACCACAGCCGGGCCGCCCAGATCCCCCCGCCCGTGTCGTACGTCACGACCGCGCTCCCCCGCCCCACGCCGAGCCGGGCCAGCGCTGCGGCGAGGGCGTCGGGCGCGGGCACGGCGAAGTGGTACGACGCGTCGTGGTCGGAGAAGTCCCCGGTCAGGTCGGCGTGGCGTGAGCCGGGGAGGTGGCGCTCCGCCCAGCCCTCTCGTCCGCTCACGTACCGGTAGTCGCCGTCGTGGCGCGGTGAGGGCAGCAGGCAGGTGGCGTCGACGACGACCAGCCGCGGGTCGTCGAGTCGGTCGGCCAGCCAGGCGTCGTCGACCAGGGGGCCGGGCAGCAGGGAGGTCATGGCGGCCGATGCTACGCCCGTGCGGCCACCCCTGTGAGCTGGGCGTCTTACGTCTCGGGCAGCGGCGTCCCACATTCCGGACCGCGCTTGCACAGGATCCGGGACCTGCGGTTATGGTTTCGGCCATCTACGCGGGAGCCCCTACCCGGTTGGGCTGAGAGGGCGTCTGGGATCGGCTCGTCGAGCACGATCCCCATGGGGACGCCGACCGCACCTGTCGCGCCTTTGGCGCCCCGCGTAGGAGTTCACGTGTACGCAGCAGTCGAGTCGATGCCTCCGGCGGTCAACGCCCCGGTGCGCCGCTCCTGTTGTCGTCCGGGATCTCGTCGCCACGGATCTTGCTGTCCCGGATCCCGCTGACACCTCCGCGCCTCCCTCACCTTCCACCGCGCCCTCTCGCGCCGCCTTCGGAGTACCCCCATGCCGCACATCCGGGTCATGCTCGACTATTTCCACCCGTGGCCGAATTCCGCCGGTCTGTACGTCTCCCGTGCCCGCGACTGGTACGCCGAGGCCGGTCTGGACGTGGAGCTGGTGGTGCAGGATCCGGGACGCGGCGACACCTTGGAGTACCTGGCGCGGGGCGAGGTCGACTTCGGGATCTTCCCGCCGAACCGGCTGCTGGCCCGCCGGGCAGAGCACGCGCAGCCGCTGATCGCGGTGGCGGCCGTGAACCACCGCGGCCTGGAGGCGGTGCAGACCACGACCTCCACCGGCATCACCCGCCCCCGCGACCTCGCGGGCCGCCGGCTCGCCTACAACCCGACCCCGCGCGGCCGGGCCATGGTCCGGCATCTGGTCGCGGCCGACGGCGGCGACCCGGACGCCGTCATCACCGTCGACGCGGGCGCCCGCGAGCTGACCGTGGACGACATCGAGGCGGGCGAGGCCGACGCCACCTTCGGCAACTACTGGTCCTGGGACGCCCTGCGCGGCGACCTGCCCGAGGAGCGGCGCCTGACCTGGCCGGTCGACGAGATAGGCGCACCGCGCTACCACAGCTATCTGCTGGGCACGAGCGAACGGCTGCTCACCGAACGGCCTTCCCTGGTACGGGACTTCCTCGCCGTCACGGCCCGCGGCTACGCGTCCGCCGCCCGGCGACCCGAGCAGACCCTGGAGTTGCTGGAGCGCGTCATCCCCTACTTCCCGCGCCCGCTGATCGCCCGTTCGCTCGCACTGATCGCCCCCACCTGGACGGACCAGGACGGCCGTTGGGGCGTGATCGACCCGCACCGCATGGGCCCCTACGCGCACTGGCTCGCGGAGAACGGCGCCCTCGCGCACGACCGGGACTGGGACCGGTCCTTCACCAACGGCCTGCTGGACGTGGCCGCGTGAGCGTCAGGACCTGCCAGGCGGGGACGCTGACCCGGCGTCTCGCCGTCGACTTCATGCGGGTGGGCAGCGCGCTGTGTCGGGCTCTACCGCCCCGCCACGCCCGACTCACCTCCGTATGAAGGACCCTGCCATGCACCGCCGTACGGATCTGGTGTTCGCGGCGGTGGGGGTGACGGCGGCGCTGAGCATCGCGCTGTTCGGGGCCACGTACCTCTTGCAGCGGCTGGTGCTGCCGTGGGAGCGGTCACTCAAGGAGGCGAAGTCGTGAGCAGTGTGCGCATCGCGGGTGCAGGCAAGTCCTTCGGCCCGCTGGAGGTGCTGAGGGACCTCGAACTCGCCGTGGAACCCGGCGAGTTCGCCGCCGTGATCGGCCCGAGCGGCAGCGGCAAGAGCACGCTGTTCAACCTGGTCTCCGGGCTCGACCGGCCCACGTCCGGGGAGGTGCTGGTGGAGGGCGAGCCGGCCGGCGTGCGGTCCGGCAAGGTCGCCTACATGCCGCAGAAGGACCTGCTCTTCCCGTGGCGCACGGTGCTGGACAACACGGCGCTGGGGCTGGAGGCGCAAGGGGTGCGGAAGAAGGAGGCGCGGGCGCGGGCCGACGCGCTCTTCGCCGACTTCGGGCTCGACGGCTTCCAGAAGGCGTACCCCGCCCAGCTCAGCGGCGGTATGCGGCAGCGGGCGGCGCTGCTGCGCACGGTCGTGTGGGGCGGCCGGTCCTCCTGCTGGACGAGCCGTTCGGCGCGCTCGACTCGCTCACCCGGACCGAGATGCAGCTGTGGCTGTCCGACATGTGGCAGCGCCACCGCTGGACGGTCGTCCTGGTCACCCACGACATCCGGGAGGCGGTCCTGCTCGCGGACACCGTGCACGTCCTGTCCCCGCGCCCCGCCACGGTCGTCGAGCGCGTAGAGGTGCCGCTCCCCCGCCCACGCGGCGCGGACGACTTCACGGCACCCGAGTTCGCGGCGACCGAGCGCCGGATCCTGGACGCCCTGCGGGGCACAACGGCGGTGACGACAGCGTGAGTTCACATCTGGCGCACGGCCTGGGCACCGAGCCGGTCCGCCCCGACTGGGCGCCGCTGACGGACGCGGAGGTCACCGATGTCGTCGGCCCGGCGCGGGTGGTGTGGCGCAGCCCGCGCCCCCTGTCGGCGGCGGCCGTCGTGGAACGGGACGGGCGCCGCCTGTTCGTGAAACGGCACCACGTCTGCGTACGCACGCTCGACGGGCTCGCGGAGGAGCACGCGTTCCTCGGCCATCTGCGAGAGCGGGGTGTGCCGGTGGTCGAGGTGCTGGACACGGTGGCGCGCGGTGAGTGGACCTACGAGGTGCACTCGGCCGGAGTCGGTATCGATCTGTATCGGGACGCGCTGTCCTGGTCGCCGTTCCGGTCCGCCGCGCACGCGCGTGCGGCCGGCGAGGCGTTGGCCCGACTCCACCTCTCGGCGGCGGGCTTCGACGCACCTCGCCGTCAAGTGCAGCCGCTCGTCGCGTCGTTCACGGTGTTCGCGGCCGACGACCCGACGGCGGCACTGGACCGGTATGTGTCCGAGCGTCCCCAACTTGCCGTCGCGCTAAGGGACTTCCCCTGGCGCGAGGACACGCGCCGCGCCCTGCTCCCCCTCTACGAACGCCTGTCTCCCCACCTCACGGGACTCACCCCGCTCTGGACCCACAACGACTGGCACGCCTCCAACCTCCTCTGGGACGAGGCCGGTCGGGTCTCCACCGTCCTGGACTTCGGCATGAGCGACCGCACGACCGCCGTGCACGACCTGGCCACGGCGATCGAACGCAACACCGTCCAGTGGCTGCGGCCCGACCGCCCGGTCCGCGAGGCCGACGCCGTCGCCCTCCTCGACGGCTACCAGTCCGTACGGCCGCTCACTCCCGCCGAGTCGGCAGCACTGCCGGAGCTACTGCCGCTCGTGCACGCCGAGTTCGCCCTCTCCGAGCTGGGCTACTTCCACGGCGTCACCCGGTCCGCGGAGAACTCCCGTCTGGCGTACGACTATTACGTCGGCCACGCGGAGTGGTTCGCCGGTGCGGATGGCCGGCGGCTTCTCGACGTCGTCGCCTCCGCCGTCCGCCCCGCAGTTCAACGGGGCCTGCCGATATAGGACAGGAACCGACCTACTCCGCTCCTATCGTTCCCGACGACAGCCAGTACGAGTGGAGGGACCGCGATATGTCCGAGCAGGCCGGCGTCACGCCGCAGGGATACACCACCGTTGCGCCCTGGGTCGTCACCGACGACACCGGGTCCTTCCTCGACTTCGTCGCCGAGGCCTTCGGGGGTGTGGAGCTCGCGCGGGTCGCGACCGAGGACGGGCTGATCGGACACGGTGAGATCCGCGTCGGCGACACCGTGGTGCTGGCCTTCGACCGGCGTGCGAACTGGCCGGTCATGCCCAGCCTGCTGCGCGTGTTCGTCACCGACGCGGACGAGGCGTTCTCCGGGGCCGTCGCAGCCGGCGGCAGCGTGGTGACGCCTGTGGCCGACGATGCCTTCGGGACGCGCGGCGGGCGGGTCAAGGACCCCTTCGGCAACATCTGGTGGGTGGTCAGCCTTGTCGAGGACGTGTCCGAGGACGAGATGTGGAAGCGGCTGCGGGACCCGGGCTACGCCGAGATCATGCGCGTGGCCCAGGAGACGCTGGACGCCGAGCTCAGCGGTCGGCGCGACGGGCGCAGCAGCGCGCCCGTCGGGCCGACCGGCTGACTCGCTGGTCCACTAGTCCACAGACCGTTAGTCCACAGACCGTGCCTTGCGGCTCAACGCCGGCGCCACTCCTCCGCCAGCAGCTCGTACGACCGCACCCGGTCCGCGTGGTCGTGGGTGATCGTCGTGATGAGCAACTCGTCGGCGCCGGTGGCCTCTTGGAGCTGTTCCAGTTGGTCGGCCACCCGGCCGGGCGAGCCGACGAACTGGGTGTCGAGGCGGTCCTGGACCAGTTCGCGGTCCTCCTCCGTCCACGCGTGCGTGCGGGCTTCCTCCGAAGTCGGGAACTCGATGGCGCCCTCGGCGGAACGGATGCTGCGGACCCAGAGGCCGTAGCCGGTGGCGAGTTCGCGGGCGGTGGCGTCGTCCTCGGCGACGACGACGTCCGCGGAGACGCTGATGTGGGGTTTGTCGAGGTGGTCGGAGGGCTGGAAGTGGGCGCGGTAGCCGTCCACCGCCTCCAGGACCGTGGCGGGGCTGACGTGGTAGTTCGCGGCGAAGCGCAGGCCCCGGGCGCCCGCGACCTCGGCGCTCTGGCCGCCGCTGCTGCCCAGGATCCACAGCTCCACGTCGGCACCCTCGCCCGGCACGACGTGCGCCTCGACGCCCTCCGGGGAACGGTAGGTGCCGGCCAGCAGGGCGAGGATGTCGTCGATCTGCTCGGCGTAGTCCTGGGATTCGGCGCCCGGCAGCAGGAGCAGCTTGCGTTGCAGGGCGATGCGGGGTGAGCCGAGGAGTCGTTCGAAGGAGAAGCGGGGCGGGATGAGCAGGCCGTTGGGGGCGCGCCCGTCGACTACGGGCGTGACCGTCGGGCCGGTGGGCCGCTCCCCCGGCGGACGGCCGCCCGAGCGGCCCAGGCCCAGGTCGAAGCGGCCCGGGTGCAGCGCGTCGATCAGCCCGAACTCCTCCACCGTCGACAGCGCGGTGCGGTGCCCGAGTTGTACGGCGCCGGAGCCGAGACGGATCGTGGAGGTGGCTGCGGCGGTCAGGGCCAGGACCACCGCCGGGGAGGTGCCCGCGACGCCGGGGTTGAGGTGGTGCTCGGCGAACCAGTAGCGGGCGTAGCCGAGGCGTTCGGCGTGCCCGGCCAGGTCGATGGAGTTGCGCAGGGCGTCGGCGGCGGTCGAACCGGATGAGATCGGGACCAGGTCGAGGACGCCGAGGGGGATGTCAGACACGGGCCGGCTCCTCGCTGCTGGCCGGCCGCGTCGGGAGGACCGGGCCCCAGTCGAACGGCGGGTCGGGGATGTCCTTGCGCAGGACCGGGGCGACCGCCGACTGGAAGAGTTCGAGCGAGTCCCGGTGCCGGGCGTCGGACAGACCGCTCGCGTCCGCGTGCAGGTGGACCACCGTGTGCCCGAACTGCTCGTGATAGCGGTGCACTTTGTCGATGACCTGCTGCGGGCTGCCGATCAGGGCCGAACTGCGCTCGACGTAGTCCTCCAGGGTCTCGAAGACCACGGGCAGGCCCGCCTGCCTGAAGAAGGCCAGGTTGGACTCGAAGATCGGCCGGTACGCGGCCAACGCCTCCTGCGAGGTGGGCGCGACATGGACGCCCGCCGTGCCGGCGCCGATCGCGATGTCCGCCGGATCGTGGCCGTAGTGCTCCCAGCGCTCGCGGTAGTGGCGGATCAACTCGGCATACGGCTCAATGGGGTTGGTGACGTTCGCCGAGAACAGTGGGTCGCCGTAGCGGGCGGCGAGGTCCACCGACTCCTTGCTGGTCGCGCTGCCGTGCCAGACCCGGACCGGCCGCTGGTACGGCCGCGGCCACACCTCGGCGTCCTGGAGCGGCGGGCGGAAGCGGGTCGCCGCCGTCACCCTGTCCTGCCGCCAGATCTGCCGGAACACCTCGTAGCTCTCGGCGTTGCGGTCCCACTGGTCCTCGGGCGTGACCTGGAACAGGTCTCGCTGGGCGGCGCCGTTGCCCTTGCCGATGATCAGGTCCAGGCGGCCGTTGGAGAGGTGGTCGAGGGTCGCGTAGTCCTCGTAGGCCCGGACCGGATCCAGCAGGCTGAGGGTCGTGACTGCTGTGAACAGGCGGATCCGCTTGGTCAGTGCGGCCACATGGCTGAGTACGACGGTCGGGGACGACGAGATGAACGGGCGCTCGTGCCGCTCCCCCACCCCGAAGCCGTCGAAGCCCAACTCCTCGGCGAGCAGCGCGTTGTCGAGTACCTCGCGGAACCGCTCATGCGTTGGTTTCAGCACCCCGGTGACCGGGTCGGGGCGGTGCACGATCAGCGTGATCGCGAGGAACTTCACGAGGCCACCCGCTCGCCCGCCGCCTCGTCCGGGTGGGCGAGACCGAGCTGGTGACGGAGGGTCGGACCCTCGTACTCCGTGCGGAACACGCCCTGTTCCTGGAGGAGCGGGACGACCTTGTCGGCGAAGATGTCGAGGCCGCTCGGGGTGATGTGCGGGACGAGGATGAAGCCGTCGCTGGCGTCGGTCTGCACGTACTCGTTGATGGTCCTGGCGACCGTCTCCGGGGAGCCGATGAAGTTCTGCCGGTTGCCGGTCTCGATGACGAGGTCGCGGATGGACCAGTTGTTGGCGGCGGCCAGCTCGCGCCACTCACGGGCGGTGGCCAGCGGGTCCCGGTACATCCGTACCTGGGCACGGCCCTTGGAGATGTGGTTGTCGCCGAGGTCGGGATCGATGTCGGGCAGCGGACCTTCCGGGTCGTACGAGGACAGGTCCCGGTTCCAGACGAACTCCAGGTGCTTGATGGCGGTGGCGCCGCTGACCTGCTGGCGGCGCACCTCCTTCGCCAGTACCTCCGCCTCGGCGTCGGTGTCGGCGAGGACGAAGCTCGCGGCGGGCAGGATCAGCAACTCGTCATGGCGGCGGCCGTACTTGGCGAGACGGTTCTTGACGTCGGTGTAGAAGGCCCGGCCCTCCTTCAGCTGGGCGTACCGGCTGAAGATGGCGTCGGCGGAGGAGGCGGCGAACTCGCGGCCCTCGTCGGAGTCGCCGGCCTGGAAGATGACCGGGCGGCCCTGCGGGGAGCGCGGGACGTTGAACTGGCCCTGGATGTCGAAGTGTTGCCCGCTGTGCACGAAGGCGCCGGCCTTCGCGTCCCGCAGGAAGGTGCCGCTCGCCTGGTCGGCGACGATCTCGTCACCGTGCCACGAGTCGAAGAGTTCGTTCGTCGTGGCGAGGAACTCCTTGGCGCGGGAGTACCGCTCGTCCTGCGGCAAAAAGCCGCCGCGCCGGAAGTTCTCGCCGGTGAAGGCGTCCCAGGAGGTGACGACGTTCCACGCGGACCGGCCGCCGGAGAGGTGGTCGAGGCTGGCGAACTGGCGGGCCACCTCGTAGGGCTCGTTGAAGGTGGAGTTGATGGTGCCGGTGAGGCCCAGGTGCTCGGTGACGGCGGCGAGCGCGGCCAGCACGGTGAACGTGTCGGGGCGGCCGACGACGTCCAAGTCGTAGATCTTGCCGCCCTGTTCGCGCAGGCGGAGCCCTTCGGCGAGGAACAGGAAGTCGAACTTGGCGCGTTCGGCTGTCTGCGCGAAGTGGACGAAGGAGCTGAACTCGATGTGGCTGCCGGCCTTGGGGTCGCTCCACACGGTGGTGTTGTTGACGCCCGGGAAGTGCGCGGCCAGGTGGATCTGCTTCAGCGGCTTGCTCATGGGTGCGGTCGGTCCTTCCGGCTCAGGCGGCGGCATAGCGGTTGGCGGGGCGGGCGAGGCCCAGCAGGCCGCGCAGGGTGTCGGCCTCGTAGGCGGTGCGGAAGGCGCCGCGGCGCTGGAGTTCGGGGACCAGGCCGCCGGTGATGGCGGGCAGGTCGTGGCCGAGTACGGCGGGGCGCAGCCGGAAGCCGGTCAGGCCCTCGGCCGCCAACTCCTGGAGCAGGTCGGCGAGTTGAGCGGGCGTACCGGCGAAGATGCGTGCGTCGCTCTCGTACGGCTCGCCCGCGAGGGCGTCCAGGCGTGCGCGTCGGTCCTCCGCGGCGGCCTGGACGTCGTCGAGGAAGACCACCAAGTCGCCGAAGACGTGGACCAGTTCGTCGGCGCGTCCGGCCGCCTCCTGTTCGGCCCGGATCTCCGCGACGATCGCGCGGGCCTCATCGGCGTCGTGCGGAGTGACGTAGCCGATGTCGGCCTGGCGGGCCACCAGCCGGTAGGGGACGGTCTGGTGCGCGAGGGAGGTGACGAGCGGCTGGCCCTGCGGCGGGCGCGGGGTGATGGAGGGGCCCTTGACGCTGAAGTGCGCGCCCTCGAAGTCGATGTAGTGCAGCTTGTCGCGGTCGACGAAGCGGCCGGTGGCGACATCCCGGATCTCCGCGTCGTCCTCCCAGCTGTCCCAGAGCCGGCGCACGACCTCGACGTAGTCGGCGGCCTCGTCGAAGAGGTCGGCGACCCGCTCCTGTCCTGCCGGGGTCCGCAGCTCCTCCAGGCTCAGCGGCGGGAGGGTGCGGCGGCCGAAGTGGTCGGCCTCGTGCGGGCGGGCGCTGATCTGCACGCGCAGGCCCGCGCGGCCTGTGCTCACGTAGTCGAGGGTGGCGATCGCCTTGGAGAGGTGGAACGGCTCCGTGTGCGTGGCGATCACGGTCGGCACCAGGCCGATGTGCCGGGTCAGGGGCGCGATGCGGGACGCGGTCAGTACGGCGTCCAGGCGGCCGCGGACCTGGTCGGTGCGGCCGTCCAGCTCTCCGTAGTGCGAGGACTGCAGGCCGAGGCCGTCCTCGAAGGTGACGAAGTCGAGCAGGCCGCGCTCGGCCTCGGCGACCAGGTCGGCCCAGTAGCCGGCGGTGAACAGGTCCCGGGGGCGGGCCACCTGCTCGCGCCAGGAGGCGGGGTGCCAGCCGGTGCCGTCGAGGGCCACGGCCAGATGCAGGTGGGAAGGGGAGGTCGATGACACGAGTGGGTGCCTTCCTGGAGGTCCGTACGAGATCGCCGGCCCATGGATACGGGCGCACGGCGGCTGGGGCAACGGGGTCAGGGGCGACAGAGCGCGCCGGCCACGCGCAGCAGATCGATGTGCTGCCGCGTGGTGAGACACACGTGAACGATGGACGCGCCACACATGTGCTCCACCTCCACGAAATCCGACTTCATAGGGGGCAACCGCACGGCTATGCCGTTTCTTCCGGATCGGCGGCGGCAGTCGGCCCGGTGAACCGTACGAGCGAGAAGACCGTACGGGCGCGCAGCGTGAAGCCGATCGATTCGTACAGCCGAATCGCGTTGGTGTTGCCTGCCGCGGCATGCAGGAAGGGCTGCTCGCCGCGTTCCTTGATGCCGGCGGCGACCGCGCGGACCAGGCGGGTGGCCAGGCCCCGGCCGCGGTGGGCGGGGTCGGTGCACACGGCGCTGATCTCGGTCCAGCCCGGCGGGTGGAGGCGTTCGCCCGCCAGGGCGACCAGCCGGCCCTCGTGGCGAATGCCCAGGTAGGTGCCCAGTTCGACGGTGCGGGGCAGGTAGGGGCCGGGTTCGGTGCGGGCGACCAGGTCGAGGATCTCGGGTACGTCGTCGGGGCCGAGGCGTACGGCCTCGGGGTCGGGTTCGGCCCACAGCCCCGTGTCGACGAGCTGGACGCCCTGGCCGGAGCGGACGATCTCCCAGCCGTCCCGGGCCTCGCCCACACCGCGTACCGCGGCGGTGCCGCCGGGGCCGACGAGAGTGGCCAGGTCGGCCCAGGCGCGCGGGTCGTCGTTGTCGGTGAGGGCGTGGAAGCCGGCCACGTCGGCGGGGTAGCGGGCGGCGCGGCCCACGCGCTCGGCGAAGCGGGCGTGCGGGCCGGTGAGCGCCGCCCAGGCCGGGTTGTCCAGGACGTGGGACGTGGTGGTTTCGAGAGTGAAGGTGGAAGACATCGGGTGACGGCTCCGGTACTGATCGCACGGGTCGGGGACCCCGCCGGGACGCGGCGGGGTCCTCTTGCCGAGAGGGTGGGTCAGGAGTTGTCGAGCGGCAGGCCGGGCGGGTTGACCTCGGACTTGGCGACGGCCTCGTTGGAGAGGTTCCAGGCGGCCAGCCACTTGGCGTACTGCCCGTTCTCGATCAGGTAGTTGATGGCGGCGGCGAGCGGCTTGGCGAGGCCGCTGTCCTTCTTCGCGGTGGCCGCGATGAGGCCCTGGAGGGAGGACCCTGCGCCGGAGTACGTGCCGGCGTCGCGGACCGCCTTGGCCGTGCCCTTGGTCTGGGTGACCTGGTAGGAGACCGAGGGGTTCGGGGCGAGGTAGGCGTCGATCTTGCCTGCGGCCAGCGCGAGGTAGGTGCTGTTGTTGTCCTGGAAGTACTTGATGGTGAGCTTCTTGCCCTCGGCGGCGAGCTTCTTCTTCCACTCCAGGAGGATCCGCTCCTGGTTGGTGCCCGCGCCCACGGCGACGGTCTTGCCGGCGAGGTTCTCGTAGTTCCCGTCGAAGTTCCACTTGCTGCTCGCCGACGCCGCGAAGCCGAGGTTGTCCTCCCGGTAGGAGGCGAACTCGTACTTCTGCTTGCGCTCCTCGGTGTCGGTCACGTTGGAGAAGGCGACCTGGACCTTGCCGCTGTCCAGGCCGATGAAGAGGTTCTCCCAAGTGGAGTTCTTCAGCTCGGGCTTGAGACCGAGGACGGCGGCGACCAGCCGGCCGATGTCGGTCTCCGAACCGGTGAGGGTCTTCTGGTCCGAGCCGACGTAGCCGAGCGGCGGGGAGCCGGCGGGCAGGAAGCCGACGCCGATCTCCAACTTGCCGCTCTTGGCTATGTCCTTGGGCAACTCGGCGCTGATCGACTTCACTTCGGAGACCTTGAGCGTGGTCTCCTTGGCGGCGCCGAGGGACAGGGCACCCACGGTGACCGAGCCGGCGGCGGCGCTGTCCGTCGTGGTGGCCGCGTCGCTGTCGCCTCCGCAGGCGGCGAGCCCGCCGGCGAGGGCGGCGACGACGGTGCCTGCGGTGAGGCCGCGAGTGAGTCTGCTGCGAAGGCTGAGGGGAGACATGGCTGTTCCTAGGTTCGGTGTTCGGGACTGAGGAGAATGGCGGGAGGTGACGGAAGACGACGGGGTGACTCAGAGGACCTTGCTGAGGAAGTCGCGGGTCCGTTCGTGCTGTGGCTTGTCGAGGACCTCGTGGGGCGGGCCCTGTTCGACGATCTTTCCGGCGTCGATGAAGACGACCCGGTCGGCGACCTCGCGGGCGAAACCGATCTCGTGGGTCACGATGACGAGGGTGGTGCCGCTGGTCGCCAAGTCCTTGATGACGGCGAGGACTTCGCCGACGAGTTCGGGGTCGAGGGCGGAGGTCGGCTCGTCGAAGAGGATGACGCCGGGGCGCAGGGCGAGGGCGCGGGCGATGGCGACGCGCTGCTGCTGGCCGCCGGACAGCTGCCGCGGATACGCGCCGGTCTTCTCGCCGAGACCGACGCGGTCGAGCAACTCGCGGGCCAGTTCCAGGGCTTCGGGCTTGGCGAGCCGGCCGGTGGCGACCGGGGCCGCGGCCACGTTGTCGAGGACGGTCAGGTGCGGGAACAGGTTGAAGTTCTGGAAGACGAAGCCGATCCGACTGCGCTGGGCGAGGATGGCCCGCTCACTCAGCTCCTTCAGCCTCCCCCGGCCTTCGGCCGGGGGGACCCCCACCTCGCTGCGCTCTCCCCGCCGCTTCACGCCGATCAGTTCGCCGTTGACGCTGACGTAGCCGATCTCCGGCTTCTCCAGGTGGTTGATGACCCGCAGCAGCGTGGACTTGCCGGAGCCGGACGGGCCGAGGATGACGGTCACTTCACCGGGCCGCACGGTCAGGTCGACGCCGTCCAGCACCCGGTTCGCGCCGTACCACTTGTGCACGTCGTGCACTTCTACGGCGGCGGGCGTGATGTCCGTCGACGGTTCGAGGGTCTTGGCACTCATACGGCGGCCTCCCGGCGGATGCGGGCCCGCAGATCGGTCAGGCCGGTACGGAGTCTCTGGATCGGGGTCGGCGGCAGGGAGCGCGTGGCACCCCGGGCGTAGTACCGCTCGACGTAGAACTGGATGACGGACACCACGCTGGTCAGGATCAGGTACCAGACGGTGACGACCAGCAGCAGCGGCACGATGTCGCCGGGGTAGGTGGAGCCCATCGTCTGCGCGGAGCCGAACAGGTCGAGCAGGGAGACGTAGAAGACCAGTGAGGTGCTCTTGATCAGGCCGATCAGCTGGTTGACGTAGTTCGGGGTGATGGAGCGCAGTGCCTGCGGGAAGACGATCCGGCGGAACTGGTAGCTCTTCGGCAGGCCGAGCGCGGAGGCCGCCTCGTGCTGGCCCTGGTCGACGGAGAGGATGCCGCCGCGGACCACTTCGGCCGCGTACGCCGCCTCGTTGAGGCTGAGGCCGACGACGGCGACGACCATGTCGGTGGCCAGTTTCGACTCGTCGAAGGAGAAGAAGGCCGGTCCGAAGGGGACGCCGACGCTCAACGTCCGGTACAGGGCGCTGAAGTTGTAGAGGAAGAGCAGCACCACGATCAGCGGTATCGAGCGCAGGGCCCAGACGTAGGTCCAGCTCACCGCGCGCAGCACCGGGGACTTCGAGAGTCTGGCCAGGGCGAGCAGGATGCCGCCGATGAGGCCCAACACCGCGCTGTAGGCGGCCACTTCGAGGGTGATGAGCAGCCCGTCGAGGATGGTCGGCCGCAGGAACCAGTACCCGAAGCGGTCCCACTGGTAGAACGGGTTGGTCGCCAGGCCGTGCACGAACTGGACCGCGAGGACCAGCACGACCGCGGTGGCGATCCAGCGCCATGGCCGTCTCAGAGGCTGAACTCGCTGTGCGGTGAGGGGTTTTGACGGTTCGTCGGCAGGCGGTGCCTCGGCGAGGGACACGGCGGCGCCAGGGGGTTCACTCATGGTGGGCTCCGGCAGGTTCGGACACCCCGGACCGCGGCGAAGGACACGCGACGGCGAGCGTCACGCACGGCGCACGGGACCGGGGGCGAGGAGGGGAACGGCACACCGGCATGGGCGGGTGTGCGTCACAGGTGCGCGGACTGCGGGGGTTCGTCAGCCCCGACAGCGGGCGCGGCCCGGTGCGGTACACAGTGCGCTGCTGACCCGGAGCAGATCGACGGCGCGGTCGGCGACGAACAGGTTCGCGTACGACAGTACGCAGCCCTGCGGGCGGCATGCGGCCGTCCTGGGAGCTGCGTACATGGCGTCACCTGTCACTGTTCCGGCCCTGGGGCCCTCGCGCTTACCGAACGTCATCCGGTCCGGTCGTCACCTGGGGCACCCCACCGCGGTGCGAGGGTTGCCGGTCAGCAAGCCAGGGCTTGTCGCTGACACTCATGACCGTTCTGGGCGGTATTTAAGACACTTGCCCGAACGAATGTCAACGCCGGTCCACGAACTGGAACGGCGGTGGAGCGGTGGTGGAGCTGCCGTGGCCCGGCTATCGGGCCGCGTGGGCCGCCCAGTCGAGGATCTGCACGGCCGCGCCGGCCGCCTCCAGACCCCGGCAGCGGGCGTGATGACGGCGGGCGATGCCGTCCAGGTCGAGGTGGGTGCCGAAGGCCGGGTGGGCGGCCAGGCGACGGGCGTACGCCCACAGGGTGGGGTGGTCGGCGATGCGCTGGACCGCGCAGGCGTCGAGGTGGTCGCGGTGCACGGTGTCGAGTTGGACCAGCGTGACCCACAACTCGACGTCGGCGGCGGTGATCTGATCCCGGATCATGTACTCGCGGCCGACGAGCCACCGCTCCAGCGCGCCCAGCGCCGCCAGCAGCGTCTCGAGCGCCGCGTCGCGCTCCGCCTGCTCGCCGCCGGACTGTCCGGCGCGCTGGGCGGCTCCCTCGATGTCCTGCGCGCACATCCGCTCGACGGCGTCGATCTCCGACTCCGCGCCGCACGGGTACAGCGAGAGCCGGTCGGCGCCGAAGCGGCGGGCGAGATCGCGCATGATGTCCGGGGCGTGGGTGCTGACGATCCGCCCGGACCAGTCGTCGCTGAGCACCGGTCCGACGGCCGGACCGGAGTAACGGTGCGCGCTCGCCTCGTACAGCGGGCGCAGCGCGGAGTGGCCGCCCTGCGGGGAGTCGGGGACGGCGGGCAGGAAGGTCGCCGGACAGACCTTGTCCAGGCCGAGCAGGCTGTGGGTGACGGCGATACGCAGACCGTCGGGACACGCGGTGGACAGATGGAGGCGGTAGCGACGCGGAACGGCGTAGTGGCCGCTGCGCGGATCGCCGCCGATGCGGCCCCGGAAGGCGGGCGTGGACGGAGCGGAGATGTGGGCGGCCAGCGGTGTTACGGACATGACTCTCCCCGGGAGCGGGCGCGGACGTACGCGCGGCGGAAGCGACGTCGGACGGGAAGGGGCCGGGCTCAGCCGTGCGGGGCGGACGGACGACGCCGGTGGCGTCCGTCCGCGGGACGACGCCTGGGCGTCGCGGGCACGGGAGGGGGCGCGGCTCAGCCGAGGCGGCTGATCGCGCTGCAGACGCGCAGCAGATCGATGTGGCGGCGGGAGGTCAGGAGAGGCGAGCGGCGCACGCGTACGGTGACCGGTCCAAGGCGCCTCATGTCATTCCCTACCTGTTCACTAGGATTCCCTTCTGGAGTGTCGATCCCCCTGGCTGCGGCGTCAAGAGGGCGTCCACCGACCGGTCGGTGTCGCGTTCAGTTCACGTCGGCCCGGGCGACGCCGTCGTCCAGGGCGTCGGCACCGTCGTCCGTCGGGCTGTCGGTGAGGAAGCCGCCGGACTGGTGGCGCCACAGCTTCGCGTAGGCGCCCTGGGAGGCGAGCAGTTCCTCGTGCGTGCCCTGCTCGACGATCCGCCCGCGGTCCAGGACGACGAGCCGGTCCATGCCGGCGACCGTGCTCAGCCGATGGGCGACCACGAGCGCCGTCCGCTCCTCCATGAGCCGCCACAGCGCCTCCTGGACGAGGAGTTCGCTCTCCGAGTCCAGAGCGCTGGTCGCCTCGTCCAGCAGCAGGATCGGCGCGTCGCGCAGGATCGCCCTGGCCAGCGCGACCCGCTGGCGCTGGCCGCCGGACAGCTTGATGCCGCGCTCGCCGACCATGGTCTCGAAGCCCTCGGGCAGCGCGTCGGCGAACTCCGTCACGTGCGCCGCCTCGGCCGCGCGGCGGATCTCGGCGTCGGTGGCGTCAGGGCGGGCGAAGGCGATGTTGTCCCGCAGGGTGCGGTGGAACATGGCCGGGTCCTGGGGCACGTAGGCGATCAGACCGCGCAGGTCGGCCTGGCGCAGCCGGCTGATGTCCTGGCCGCCGATCAGGATCCGGCCGCCGTCCAGGTCCGTCATCCGCAGCAGCAGCCGGGTGAGCGTGGTCTTGCCGCCACCGGACCGGCCGACGAGGCCGATCTTCGCCCCGCCGGGCACGGCCAGGTCGAGCTCCTGGAAGAGCGGGGCGCCCGGGCCGTGGGCGAAGGTGATCCGCTCGAAGCGGACCGACGCGGCCCGCGCCGGCAGCGGGTCCGGCGACGCCGGGTCGAGCACAGTCGGGGGCGACCGCAGCAGCTCGGTGAACTGCGCGGCCTCCGTCATCGAGCTCTCCAGCCGACGGTAGATCTGGTTGAACTCGAACATGATCCGGGTGGCGTTGGTGTAGTACGTGAACGCGACCACGACCGCCTCCACGCCGTGCCCGCCACGACTCAGCGTCACCGCGAGCAGCAGCCCGAGCGCGTTGGTCGCTACGGACAGCGGCGCGACCAGCGTGTCGATGCGCAGATTGCCGTAGTCCCAGGAGAGCAGCGTCAGCCGCCGGGACACGGCGACCCGGGAGCGGTGCTCGGCGGCCTCGCGCTCCTCGGCGGCGAACGCCCGCACCGTGTCCATGTTCATCAGGCTGTCGGCGACATGCCCCGACACCCGCGCGATCGCCGCCTCACGCTGGTCCACCAGCGCCTGGCGGCGCCGGATGAGCGGCGCCACGCACAACGCCGTCACGGTGATCATCGTCAACAGGCCGACGACCAGCAGGGGTTCGTAGCGCCACAGCACGACGGACCCGAACAGCAGCGGAATCAGGCTGCCCATGATGTTGAACGTCAGCGTGTCGACGAACTCCTCGAACCGCGAGGCGAAACTGAGGACCCGCTTGGTCAGCGAGCCGGCGAAGTTGTCGTGGAAGAACGACGCGTCCTTGGCGAACAGTTCGTCCAGACCGATCACATAGAGGTGCTCGATCCCGAGGGCGTCCAGGCGGTTGAGGCAGTGCAGTCCGATCCGCCAGAGCGTCTCCGCGAGCAGCAGGACGACGGTGAAGGCGAGGACGTACGGCAGTGTCGCGCGCAGGCCGATGCCGTCGTCGTCGGCGATGCGCCCGACGAGCTTGGCGACGATCAGCGGCGCGATGTAGGCGATGCCGACGTTCCCCAGCGCGGGCAGCAGCATGGCGGGCAGCGTCAGCCGCCGCAGCCGCGCCAACTCCCGTCCGTAGTACCGAAGTGCGAGCAGAACCGAGCCCCGGCCCGGTACTCCGTCGTGCGATGCAGGCGATCCCATTGCCACCCTGTCGTCTTGTCGCCGAGTGCGGCCAGACTTGGCAGTGTCCTGCGCCCGGTACGACCCGGTCCACGCGTTTTTTCCGGCCGCCGACGGGTGTGGGACGGCGTGGCGCGTACGCGGCTCAGGAGGTGTCAGTAGTGATCCGTACGCTGGAAAGGTGACCGAGACCGAGCCGATGCGCCTGCCCGACATGCCGTTGCACGACCCGTTCGTGGTCGCCGACGACCTGACCCGCACCTACCACCTCTACACGTCCAACGACCCGTCCGTGTCGGGCGTGGACGGCACCGGCACGATGGTCTACCGCAGCCACGACCTGCGCGACTGGACACGCCCGGCCGTCGTCTTCCGCACCGAGGACCAGCAGGGCATCTGGGCCACCGACGGCGCCTGGGCCCCGGAGGTGCACCAACGGGACGGCAGGTACTACCTGTTCACCACACTCCACAACACGGACAGACCGCTCCCGGTCCCGCCGCCCGGCCGGTGGGGCACACCGTTCCGGCTCCCGAACCACATGCGGGGCACGATCACGGCCGTCTCCGACTCCCTGCTGGGCCCCTTCACCGTCGTGGACCCGTCCGGCCCCACCCCGCCCGGCCACCTCATGACCCTGGACGGCACGCTGTACGTCGACCCGTCCGGACAGCCCTGGATGGTGTACGCGCACGAGTGGCTGCAGACGATCGACGGCACCATGGAGGCGATCCGGCTGGCCCCGGACCTCACCCGGACCGTCGGGGACCCGGTGCTCCTGTTCAAGGCCTCGGACGCCTCCTGGATCACCGAGCAGATCCCCGCCGGCGTCCCGCACCAGCTCGCGCCCTACGTCACCGACGGCCCCCAGCTCCACCGCACACCCGACGGTGCCCTGCTCATGCTGTGGTCGACGTACGAGAAGAACGTCGCCGCCGAGGACGGCACGATCAGCGGCGGCTACGTGCAGACGTACGCCGTCTCGGAGTCCGGCGACCTCACCGGACCATGGCGACAACGGCGACCACTGGTCCGGCAGGACAGCGGTCACGGCATGCTGTTCCACACCTTCGAGGGGCAGTTGATGATGATCCTGCACCGCCCCTTCGAGAACGCACGGGGCAAGCTGTACGAGATGGAGTTGGACGGCCCGGACCTGCGCGTGCTGCGCCAACGCACCGACCTCGACGGCGAGTTGGTTCCACGCTGATCGCCTACCGCTTGGCGGGTGCGGGGAAATCGATGGACCGGCTGACGTCGGCCCACTTCCCGGCTTCCGCGGTGCGCTCGGCACCTGCCTCCAGCGCGATTCCCAGCGCGTCCGAGCCGAGCAGCAGGCGCCGCGGCGGCTCTTCGGCGTCGACGATCTCCGTGAGGACCTGCGCCGCCCTGGCCGGGTCGCCGGGTTCGTTGCCGGTGTACTCGGCGAACCTGCGCGTCCACTGGCCGACGGTCTGCTCGTAGTCCTCGCCGACCGGAACGGGGGCGACGGCCGCGCCGGCCGCCCAGTTGGTACGCAGTCCGCCGGGCTCGACGATGATCACCTTGACGCCGAGGGGCGCCACCTCGTTGGCGAGCACCTCTGAGAACCCCTCAACCGCGAACTTCGCGGTCTGGTAGGCGCTCAGGCCGGGTGTGCCGCCCACCCGTCCGCCGATCGACGAGATCTGGACGATGTGCCCGGAGCGCTGCCTACGCATGAGGGGAAGTACCGCCTTGGTCACGTTGACCACGCCGAACAGGTTGATCTCCAGCTGTGCCCGGAACTCGGCGTCCGGGATGTCCTCGATCGCCGCGCTGGTGGCGTAACCGGCGTTGTTCACCACGACGTCCACCGTGCCGAAGCGCTCGGTGGCCGCCACCACCACCGCGCGGGCGTCGCCGGGATCGTTCACGTCGAGCGCCACGGCGAACAGCCGGTCGCCGTACTCTAGGGCGAGGTCGTCGAGGCGTTCCGGTCGGCGCGAGGTCGCCACCACGCGGTCCCCGCGGTTCAGGGCGGCCACCACCAGTTCGCGTCCCAGTCCGGCGGACGCACCGGTGATGAGCCAGGTCTTGGTCTCGGCAGTCATCGTCGTCTTCCTTCTTCTCTCTTCACGGATGTCGAAGTGCCCCTACGCGGGACCGCCGTCAGGCCGGGACCGTGATCGTCTTGTGCTCGACGTACTCGGTCAGGCCGACGGCTCCGTACTCGCGCCCGGTGCCGCTCGTCTTGTAGCCGCCGAACGGGCCGTCGAAGCCGATGGGCGCGCTGTTGACGGTGAAGGTGCCGGTCCGGATCCGGCGGGCGATCTCCAGCCCGTGCTCCACGTCCGCCGTCCAGACGCCGCCGCTGAGGCCGTAGTCGGAGTCATTGGCGATGCGTACGGCGTCGTCCTCGTCGTCGAAGGGGATCACCACCAGGACGGGGCCGAAGATCTCCTCGCGCGCGATCCGCATGCTGTTGTCGACGTCGGCGAACAGGGTCGGCTTGACGTAGTTGCCCTGTTCGAGGCCGGCCGGTGACTCGGGTCCCCCGGTGACCAGGCGGGCGCCCTCCTCGATGGCGAGCCGGATGTAGGACCGCACGCGCTCCTGCTGTTCGGCGCGGACCAGCGGGCCGATGAAGGTGTCCTCCTCGGTCGGATCGCCGACCTTCAGTCCGTCGAGCAGTTCCTTGAGGGCGGTCACCACGTCCTCGTACCGGCTGCGCGGCGCCAGCACCCGGGTCTGCGCGATGCATGCCTCGCCGTTGTTCATCAGCGAGGAGAACCGCAACGCGGGCACGGCCTCGGTCAGGTCCGCGTCGGGCAGGATGATCGCCGCGGACTTGCCGCCCAACTCCAGGCTGACGTGCTTGAGTTGGCGTCCCGCGACGGCCGCGATGGAACGGCCCGCGCCGGTCGAGCCGGTGAAGGCCACCTTGTCGACGCCGGGATGCGCGACCAGGTACTCGCTGGTCTCCCGATCGGCCGGGAGGATGCTTACCACGCCCTCGGGAAGCCCCAGTTCGTCGAAGAGGTCGGCCAGCAGCATCATGCTGAGGGAGTTCTCGGGCGAGGCCTTCAGGACGACGGTGTTGCCCGCGAGCAGCGCCGGGATCATCTTCGCCAGCGCCGCCGAGAACGGTGAGTTCCACGGGATGACGGCGGCCACGACTCCGATGGCCTCGCGGCGTACGACGCTGCGGAAGCCGGCGTCGGGGACGGAGGGTTCGAGCGTCTCCTCCCAGCCGATCTCGCGGGCGGCCTTGAGGTAACCGAGCGCCTGCCGCGTCAGTCCGCCCTGGCCCGCCCTGTTGAACCACAGCGGATTGCCGCGCTCACCGGTGATCAGCCTCGCGATCTCCTCGCCCCGCGCCTCGCGCAGCTTGTTGAGGCGCACGATCAGGTCCTGGCGCTGTTCCGGGGTCGTCTGCCGCCAGGGCCCCTCGTCGAAGGCCGCCCGCGCCGCCGTGACCGCGCGGTCGACGTCGGCCGGCAGTGCCTGCACGGACTGCCCGACGAGTGACTGGTCGTGAGGGGAACGGATGTCGAGCGGGGTGGTGTCGCTCGGGTCGGTCCAGAGCCCGCCTATGTAGAGCTTGTCGCGCACGATCATGGTGCTGTCTTCTTTCTGGTCCTGTCGTGTATGTGGGGGGCTGCAGCCGATCAGGGCTGGTCAGGTCGAGCTCTGCGGTGCCGACCCTGTGCCGTCCGAAACCTCCGGCAGCACCAGCGATGACCCATGTCCTCCTCGCGCTCCCATGATAAACGCTACGTCGATGTGACAGTTAACGCAACAAGCGCGATGCTAATGTGTCGCTACAGGAAGCGCGTGACAGACCACCGCCTTCCTCCACAGCCGCCCCGGACAATGCATCCGGGGCATCCCGGAACAACGGAAGGTGCTCGCCGTCATGAGAGCCGACGCGGCCCGCAACCTGGACGCCGTCCTGCTGACGGGGGCACGGTTGCTCGCGCGGGACCCGGCGACGACCATGGCCGCGATCGCCGCGGAGGCCGGAGTCGACCGGCGCACGGTCTACCGCCGGTTCGCGAGCAGGGAGGCGCTGCTGTCCGCCGTCTACGCGGCGAAGCTCGACGCCTCCGAGGTGGTCCTGGACGCAGCCCGCCTGACGGAGGCACCGGTCGCGGTCGCGCTGCACGGATACGTCGAGTCGATCATCCCGGTCAGCCGGCGCTGGCCGTTGGACATCCGGCGGATGATGAAGGAAGACCCCGAGGCCGAAGAGCGGGCCAAGGAGCAGCGCGGGCGGCTGGAGGCGTTTCTCCGACGGGCGGCCGACGAGGGGCTGCTCCGACAGGACCTGCCCCCGGGGTGGGCGATGGCGCTGCTGGGCAGCATGGTCGACTCCATGGCCCATGTGTTCGTCGACATCGAACCAGGCCCGGCCGCCGACCTCGTGGTGACCTCACTCCTTCACGGCGTCGGATAGGACCGCCGGAGTCCCTGCCGGCCCGAACTCAGTCGACGTCCGCGCTGGATGCCGTACGGGCGATGGTTCCGGCGACGAAGGTGGCCAGCGCGTACTCCGCGGTGGCGGGGAAGTCGAGGCGGAGCACGGCCAGGGCGGGGTCGGCCTCGAAGGCGGCGAGCATGCTGGACGACGGCCGGCTGTACGGCCACATCGCGCCCACCAGCACGAAGATCCCGCCACAGAGCAGGAACGCCTCGTCGCCCACTTCCGGCAGATGACGGCGGACCAGTTCCGACGTGGCGGTGATGTTGTCGAGGGTCGCGCGCTTGTAGCGGGCGGCGACCGCCACGGAGACGTTGTGCTCCAGGACCCCGGCCTGGGCGCTGAGCAGATCGCACAGGACGGCGCGCTTCGCCAGGGAGCCGGCGACGACGGCGGCGAGCTGGTCGCCACGCTCCCGGGCGGACGCGTCGGGTCGTACGGCGGTGTCCAGATGCCCGGGCAGTTCGTCGAGCCACTCCTTCACGGCCCGGTCCAGCAGCTCCAGCAGGATCGCCTCGCGGGATTCGAAGTAGCGCAGCACGTTGGACTTGGCCAGCCCCACGCGACGACTCAGCTCGTTGAGACTGACCTCCGCGACCGGCATCTCGACGAGCATCGCGGCGGCGGTGTCGAGGATCGCCCGGCGCCGGATCTCTCGCTGCTCCGCACTTCGCGCGCGCTGGAAAGTCATGTCCGACATGTTACAGACTGGCAGTCTCTTGACATCAGACCAGCGGTCCCTTACGTTCGAAAAACAATAGACCGAAGGTCTCTAATGACCTTGGTGGGCACCCGCGGTCGCGGCCCGGCCCACATCCTGGAGGAATCGTGAACGACAAGTGGACCGCCGAGGACGTGCCCGACCAGCAGGGCCGGGTCGCCGTGGTCACCGGCGCCAACACCGGGATCGGTTTCGAGGCCGCCAAGGTCCTCGCCGCGCGCGGTGCCTCGGTGGTGCTGGCGGTACGCGACACGGACAAGGGCAAGCGGGCCGCCAACCGCATCACCGCCGCCACTCCGGGCGCGGATGTCACGGTCCAGCACCTCGACCTCACCTCGCTCGACTCCGTCCGCGCCGCGGCGGGCGAGCTGCGGACGAGGCTCCCCAGGATCGACCTGCTGATCAACAACGCCGGGGTGATGTATACGCCCAAGGGCACCACCCGTGACGGGTTCGAGCTGCAGCTGGGCACCAACCATCTGGGCCACTTCGCGCTCACCGGGCTGCTGTTGGACCGGATGCTGACGGTCGAGGGTTCCCGAGTGGTGACCGTCAGCAGCATGGCCCACCGCATCCAGGCCTCGATCGACCTGGACGACCTGCAGTGGGAGCGACGGCCCTACAGCCGGGTGGGCGCCTACGGCCAGTCGAAGCTGGCGAACCTGGAGTTCACGTACCAACTCCAGCGCCGAATGGCGGGCAAGGCCTCGACCATCGCCGTCGCCGCCCACCCGGGCATCGCGTCCACGGAGCTGATCCGCAACTCGGCGTTCGTCGTACGCACGCTCATCAAGGCGTTCAATCCCCTGATCTCGCAACCCGCGGACCGCGGCGCGCTGCCCACGCTCCGCGCGGCGACCGACCCCGGCGTGCGAGGCGGCGAGTACTACGGCCCGCGCGGGTTCCAGGAGCTCAAGGGCTACCCGGTGCGGGTGCGGTCCAGCGAGCAGTCCCACGACCCGACCATGCAGCGCCGCCTGTGGACGGCGTCGGAGGAACTGACCGGAGTGACCTTCCCGATCTGACCGCCTGCCGCGCCACGTCCCACCGCTTCAACAGTGTTGCGGTGAGCGGCAGTTGTACCCCCTGGAGACGCCGGCGCCGAGGTCGGCGACCTGTGCCTTCCGGTTTCGTGCTGTTCTGTCATCACACACGGTCGTGGATGGAGGCAACAGGTGCGGCCGGTCCGTGGTGACGCGCCCCCACCGCGACGGCGGCCAACAGCGCCAGCACAACGGCGGTGAACCACGTCGTCGCGTCCCCCAGGCTCATGAAGAGGCTGGCGACGCCGAGTCCGACGGGCAGCAGGGCCAGTCCGAGGTAGGACGCGAGGAACAGACCGGCGAGGGCCTCACCGCGCTGGGCCGGGGCAGCCGTGGCGGCCACATGCCCGACGGCCGACTTGAACAGCACCCCGGCACCCGCTCCGGCGAGGATGCCGGCCAGCAGGAACACGGGCAGGCCCGCGAGGTGTACGCCGACCGCGAGTACGGCCATCCCCGCGGCCTGGGCGAGCAGACCGACGTACCAACGCGTCCGTTCGCCGAGCCCGCCGGTACCCGTCTGGGCCGCCGCCGCGGCACCGAACACGGCGAACACGACCAGTCCCGCCAGCGCGTGGGACGGGTGGTGCAGGGTGCCTGCGACAAAGCCGGGCGCCACCGAGGTGAACAGGCCGAACACGGCCATGGACGTGAATCCGGCCGCCGCGGCGGCGAGATATCCGCGGTCACCGCGCGCCACGCCGACCCGCTGCGGACGGTACGCGGGCCGGACGTCCGGCTTCCGGACCGTCTCGGGGGTCAGAGCGACGGCGACCACGCCGATCAGCAGCAGTACGACGAAGATGACGTACGGAAGCCGCAGCGGCGCCCTCAAATACTCGGCGAGCACGCCCGCCGCGAGGGGCCCCACACCGAGGCCACCGATGTTGGCCGCGGTCGACACGATCTCGAACCTTCGAGTCGAGGCGCCCGGCCGGTGCGCGGCGTGCAGTTCATGCAGATAGGCCGTTGCGGTCGCCGTCAACATGCCCACGCCGAGACCGGTGATCAGCCGGGCGACGATCAGCACCGGCAGCGACGCGGTGGACAGGAACAGGACGGCGGCGATCAGTTCCAGCGCCAGCGCCGAGGTCATGACCTTCTTGCGCCCCAGCCAGTCCGACACATGCCCGGCGAGCAACAGGCTCGTCAGCACACCGACGGCGTAGACGGCGAAGACGACGGTCACCGTGAACGTCGAGAACCCGTCGCGGGCCTGGTAGAGGGGATACAGCGGCGTGGGGACGGTGGAGAACGCCATCGCCGTCACGAACACCGCGGCGACCGTCCAGAACCCGGCCCCGTACCGGCGGACGGTACGCGGCGGCTCGGCAACCGGGGCCTTCCGGGCGGGCGCGCGGTCCGTGTGCGATCCCTTGGCCGACGTCGACAACATGGCAGGACTCCGATCCCTCGACGTTGGATTCCGTCGGCGGCTGACCGGCCGGGGTCGAACCGACCGGTCCTGGTTCACCGCTTGTTGTTGCCAACATGCGGGCGGAGTCGTTGTTTCCCGTTCGGCGGAGATGGTTGGAGATGGCGGTTATCCGGATGAGAGATGAACGAAAGAGTCCGGCGGAGCATGGCCCCACCGCACCGGGTCCTCACCGCGACCTACGGGAACACCCTCACCTCGACTGCCGCATGATCCAGTCCCGGATGCCCGGGATGGAGTAGGCGGTGCGCCAAGTACCCATGTGCGCGCTGGTGGAGGAGCCGGCCGGGACGGTCGTGCCGGTCTGGAAGGAGGCGTAGTTGACCGGGGCCTTCTGCGCCTTCAAGTGGCGGACGTCGGCGGCGAACTGCGCGTCCGTGGACTGGCCGTCCCAGACGCCGGTGGCGACCTCGGTGCCCTGGTCCTTGATGACCTGGGTGATGGCGTTCTCGCCGGGGAAGGCCTTGTCGTCGTCCTGGGAGACGACGATCCAGAGCTTCTTGTCGGCGAGCGGTGCGGCCACGTCGGAGGGCCACTGGCCGGCGACGATGTACGCGGCCGCGAACAGGTCCGGGTACTTGATGTTCAGGCCCAGCGACATCATCGCGCCCATCGACTGGCCGGTCGTGTAGCGCCGGTTCTCGTCGATGGCGTACTTCTCCGTCACCGCCTCGACGAGGTTGGCGGTGGCGTCGAACAGCGACGAGGGCACGTAGGTGTCGTCGACGACCACCGAGCCGTACTCGGGGGCGAGGACGAAGCACTCGTGCCTGGCCTGGTCCTCCGGGCCGGCCCAGCACACGGCGCCCAGCCCCTGGACCAGCGGTCCCTCGGTGGCGACGTTGACGACGCCCGCGTCGTGCATGAACAGCACGAGGGGGTAGCGCTTGCGGCGGTCGTGGCCCTTCGGGATGAAGAGGTTGTACCTGAGGGTCTGGCCGGTGGCGGGGTCGTCGAAGGTGAACTGCTCGAAGTCGTCGACGATCAGGTTCACCACGGCGTTCGTCGTCAGCGTGGCGTCGGTGGCCGGGTAGCGGGCGCCGCGGCTGGTGGTGACGGTGCCCTTCTGGACGAGTGAGGCCTTCGCCGCCACGATCGTCCCGCCCGGCGTGCTGTCGCCGACCTTCGGCCCGCCGCCGCCCGCGCCACCGCCGGAGCCGCTGGAACTGCTCGGGCTGGGGCTCGGGTTGGCACTGGTGCTGGGCGTGCCCGTCGGGGTGCCGGAGCCGCCCTGCTGCGTCACCCACAGCGCCGCCGCCGTGTCGTCGGGAGACAGTTCGACGATGACGTAGCGACCGTCCCGGCCCCGCGCGGCGAGGTCGGCCGCCGTGTTCGCGTAGACCTTGGTGACCGTCCTGTCGGTGACGGTGAACGTCGACGTCGACAAAGAGGAGTTGTCGATGCCGCGGTCGTACTCGACGGCCACGGCTATGAGCTTCTGGCCGTCGCCGAACACCTTCGTGATCGCGGTGACGCCGCGGACGTGCTCGGCCGTGGAAGCCTCTTCGTCCGGTGCGGCCACCGCGCTGAAGGTCCCCGCGCCCACAACGGCCGCGGATCCGGCCGCCACGGATCCGGCGATGAACGTACGTCGTTCCACCAAAACACTCTCCTTGTTTCGAGGTCTCGAATCGACCGGCGATGGCGGCAACGTTAGGGACACCGGCTTTCAGAAATCTGTGGGAAATTTCGCCATGGTGCGCCGGATCAGTTCTTTTTCACAGGTTACGCAGAGGTTTCCTGGTCATGCGCTGTCGTCAGAATGCGCAAGCTCAGATTTCGCAAGGCGTGCTATGTGCCCGGCATCGGCCCTTGCATCATCGGGTGTCTTCCGGATGCCGAACGTGAAGGAGAGTTGTGCATTCCATGCCTGAGAACGCGGAGAACGGTGAAAAGCAGAACGAGCCGCTGCGTCGCCGCTCGTTTCTGAACGGTTCGCTCGCCGCGGCGGTGGCGGCCACGTCCCTGACGGGCGGTACGGCGACCGCGCGGGCGGCCGACCGGGAAACCGGCCACGGCAGCGACACCTCGGCGGTGTTGAAGGCGGGCGCCGGCCGGGCCGCGATCGCGTTTCCGGCCTCGCTCCTCCCCCTCGACGGGTTCACCACCGTCCACGACGACCTGCACGTGCGCGTCCTGCTGCTGGAGAGCGGATCCCGTCGCGTCGCGCTCGCCGTGCTGGACCTGACGTCGATCAGCACGGAGGCGATCGCCGCCATGCGGACGATCATCTCCGCGGCGGCCGGCGTGGCCGCGGCCGACATCGTCGTGACCGTCACGCACACCTTCTCCGCGCCGCACGTGCAGGCCGCGAGCAGCGGCAGCGGGGCGGCGCGGTACGTGGAGCAGATCAAGCAGGCGACCTCGACCGCGGTCGCGACGGCGGTCGCGGGACTCAGGCCCGCGCGGGTCGGATTCGGCACCGGCACGTGCGACGTGAACGTCAACCGGGACGTCCGTACCGCCGACGGCTGGTGGCTGGGCACCGGCGAGAGCGGCCCGTCCGACAAGAGCGTGGGCGTGACGCGCCTGGACGACACCAGCGGCAAGCCGATCGCCGTCCTCGTCAACTACAGCGTCCAGTCCTCGGTGATGATGGAGTCGGTCATGGCGAGCGGCGACCTGCCCATCACGGCCGACCTCGCGGGCGCGGCGGCGGGGCACGTGGAGGAGCAGTACGGCGACGACGTCGTCGGGTTCTTCCTGGTCGGCTCGTGCGGCGACCAGTCACCGGCGTTCCGCTCCAAGCGCTACACCATCGACAAGGACCGCAACTGGACCCAGGTCGACGCCCGGGACGCGGGCTGGATCCTGCTCACGGTGCAGGGAGAGCGGCTCGGCACGGAGGTGGTCCGCGTCAGCGAGACCATCAAGGCCTCCGCCGGCGGTGCCACGTCCCCACTGCGCCTGCTGACCGATTCCGTCACGGTCGACACGGTCCCCGGCGGACACCCCACCGCACCGACGAAGACCTACGACTTCACTCCGACCGGCACGGCCGCCGTACCGATCTGGATCCTCCGCCTCGGCGAGGGCGTCCTCGTCGGAGTCTCCCCGGAACTGTCCACCGACACCGCCCTGGCCATCAAGAAGCATTCACCCTTCAAACACACCGCCGTCATGTCGATGCTGGAGGGCGGCGCCAAGAACATGACCGAATCCCGAAGTTATGCCCGCATCACGTACGAGGCAATGGACTCGTCGTACGCGAAGGGTTCGGCGGAGACGGTCGCGGAAAAAATTGGCGAGATCCTGCATTCTCTCTAGCCATTCGCCGACCACACCCCGCACAAAGGCCCGCACAAGGCCCCACGCGAAAGAGCCTCACGCAAAAGGGCCCCCACAGGCTCTCGCCCGTGAAGACCCTTCACACCGTCGGGACGACAGGATTTGAACCTGCGACCCCTTGACCCCCAGTCAAGTGCGCTACCAAGCTGCGCCACGTCCCGGTGCGGCTCACCCGTCGAAACGTGTGATCACGCAGGTAAACCCTACCGCATGCACACGGCCACCCCGCACGGTCACGGATCGGTCACCGCAACACGGAACGTCTCCTGCCGCGTGGTGCCCAGCACTACCGTCCCCTCACACGAAATACGCAGGGGGGACGAAAATGACCAATCCGTACAACACTTCGCCCAACATGCCGCCCAATATCCCACCCACCACTCCGGCCGGCATACCGTCGGCCGGTCCGGCCCCGCGGTGGGCGAGAAAGCGCTACGTGATCCCGGCGATCGGATTCGCCTTCCTGGTGGGCCTGTTGGCCGGTGGGGGCGACGACGGGAAGGAGCCGGCGTCGGCGTCCGCCGCGCCTCGGGCCACCGCCACGGTCACCGCGACCGCCACCGCGACCGCGACGGCCACCGAGACGGCGGATCCCGAACCGGCCGCCACGGTCACCGTCCGGGCGACGAGGACCGTGAAGACGACGGTCACGGCGCAGCCCGCCGAAGTCGCCGGTGGGAGCGACGATTCCGCCGGGCAGGACGTGTACTACGCCAACTGCACCGCGGCCCGCGCGGCCGGTGCCGCCCCCGTCCGGGTCGGTGACCCCGGCTACGGGCGACACCTCGATCGGGACGGGGACGGCGTGGGCTGCGAGTAGGGCGTAGTCGACTGGGGCGTGTTCAGCCTCGCGGGCCGGAGGCCATCGGCTCCGGGTTCGATTCCGCCGTCTTCGACAGGTCCTTCGACAGGTCGGTGGCGGCGCGGAGCGAACCCGAGAGCCCCCTGGTCCGCGTCGGCACCAGAAGCGCCGCCAGCGCGGCCGCCAGGCACAGCGCCGCCAGCAGGGCGAAGCCGTGGGTGTAGCCGGATTCGTACGGCAGGCCCGAGGGCTGGAGGTGGCCGGTGACCAGGACGCTGGTCAGCGCGGCGCCGATGGAGCCGCCGATGGTGCGGATGTTGGCGTTCATGCCGGTGGCCGCGCCGGTCTGGGAGGCGGGGACGCTGCCGACGATGAGGTTGGCCATCGAGGCGAAGGCCAGTCCGATGCCGAGGCCGAACACGCCGGAGACCAGGGCGACTTGCCACTGCACGTCGTGCCACAGGGCGAGCATGCCCAGGGCGACCGCGCCGAACGCGGCACCGGTGGTGAGGAGCGACTTGGCGCCCACCGCCGGTTCCAGCCGACCGCTGAGAATGCCGGAGACGAACATCGCCACCAGCATCGGGAGCATGAGGAGCCCGGAGGCCGTGACACTCGCGCCGAAGCCGTATCCGGCGGACGACGGGGTCTGCACGAAGCCCGGCAGGAAGGACCAGAGGGCGTACATGCCCGCGCCGAACAGGAGCGCGGCGGCGTTGGTGGTCCACACGGCGGGCAGCCGCATCACGCGCAGGTCGATGAGCGGGGTCCGGGAACGGGCCTCGGCCAGCAGCCACAGCGCGAACAGGACGACGGCCGCGGCGAACAGGCCGATCACGCGGACCGATCCCCAGCCCCACACGCTCGCCTGACTGAGCGGCAGCAACAGGGCGACCAGCCAAGCCGAGAGCAGCCCGGCACCGAGCCAGTTCACCTTGCCCTCGGCCCTGTTGGGCGACTCGGGCACATAGCGCAGGGCGATGAGCGTGGTCACCGCGACGACGGCGACCGGGATCCAGAACAGCCAGCGGTAGTCGAGCGCGGACACGATGGGACCGGCCGCCACGATGCCGACGCCACCGCCCGCGGCGATGACGGCGGACAGGTTGCTGATGCTGCCGCTGACCCGGGAGGCGTCGAACTCGTCCCGGATGATGCCGAACGACAGCGGGAACAGGGCGCCGCCGATGCCCTGGACGACCCGGGCGACGATGAGCACGCCGATGTTCGGCGCGAGCGCGGCGAGCAGACAGCCGAGCGCCACGACGACCAGGACGGACACCAGCGTGCGCTTCTTGCCGATCAGGTCGCCGGCCCGGCCGAGTATGGGCGTGAAGATCGAGGCGGACAGCAGATACGCCGTCATCACCCAGGTCGCGGTGGACTGCGAGGTGTGCAGCGCGTGCTGGACGGTCGGCAGGGCCGGCGCGATCAGCGACTGCAGCATGGCGAACACGCCGGCACCGGTCGCGAGCACCGCGAAGGTGAGACGGGTGGACTTGCGGGGCATGAAAGGCCTCTCCGAACCGAGGGGAGATGGAGAAAGGGAGAGAGATGGAGATACGGGGGTGTGTCGCGTCGGCAGGGCGTGCGGCCGCACGCATCCACACCGAGCCCACCCACACTGGTAAAGTGGAGGTACCCCTCCACTGTAACGGAGGCACACCTCCGGTTCAACCCGCCCCATCCCGGGAGGCACCCGTGACCGCTCAGCCGTCGCCCGCGAGCGAGGCCCTGTCGTTCCCCGTCAGCGAGATCGTCGCGTCCCAGCGGCCCCACCGTAAGGACGCGGCCCGCAACTACGACGCACTGCTGGTCGCGGCACGCGAGGCGTTCGCGGAGAACGGCGCGGAGGCCTCCCTTGAGGACATTGCCCGCCGTGCGGGCGTCGGCATCGGCACCCTGTACCGGAACTTCCCGACCCGCCGCCATCTCTTCGAGAGCGTGTACGCGGACGAGGTCAACGACCTGGTACGGGTCGCCCGGCAGGTCGCCTACCAGGAGCCCTGGGAGGCCCTGACCTCCTGGCTCGCCCGGTTCGCCGACTACATGGTCACCAAGCGGGCGATCCGGGAGGCTCTCGACGGAGAGTCGGAGATCCTCAACGCCTGCCGCGATTCGATGTTCGCCGCGGGCGGTCCGCTCTTCGAGCGTGCACAGGAGGCGGGCGTGGCGCGCAAGGACATGGACTTCGGCGATCTGATCCGCATGGTCGCGGGCGTCACCGGGACGACCTTCATGGACGACGCCCAGCGCGACCGGGTCCTGGCCATCGCCCTGGACGGCGTCCGCGTGATCCACTGAGATCTGGCGTTTCTTTGCCTGACTCAAGTAAGTTTACTTGTCCCAGGGTGCGGCCTCCCCTCACCGTCCGCCCCGGTTCGAGTGAACGGAGCCCGCATGTCCCTCCTGGCCAGGCCGGCGGTGGCCGCGTTCGTCGCCAAGGCGATGCAGCGCGCGACCCTGCTCGCCGAACGTCGTGCCGGCGGACGCGGTTCCGCTGCCGCGTCGCACGCGCGGTTTCCCGAATACCCGCGTGCGGTCAGCGAGTTGACGATCCCCACGTCGGTCGCCCCGGCGCGGGCCGTGGTCTACCTGCCGACGACTGAGGGTGCCGCTCCCCCGCCGGTGCACGTCAACTTCCACGGCGGCGGATACGTGATGTCCGTGACGGAGATCGACGATCCGCTGTGCCGGTTCCTCGCCGCCGAGGCGGGGGTGGTCGTGATCAACGTCGACTACGCCGTCGCCCCGCAGCATCCGTTCCCGGCTCCGCCGCGGCAGGCGTACGAGGTCGTCCGCTGGGTCGCCGAGCACGGAGCGGAGCACGGGTGGGACGGGGAGCGGCTCACCGTGGGTGGGCAGAGCGCGGGAGGTGGGCTCGCGGCGG
The DNA here is from genome assembly GCF_029892565.1 of Streptomyces pseudovenezuelae. Lineage (GTDB taxonomy): Bacteria > Actinomycetota > Actinomycetes > Streptomycetales > Streptomycetaceae > Streptomyces > Streptomyces pseudovenezuelae_A. Next base: position 35,647 of record NZ_JARXVH010000001.1, read on the forward strand.
CCGTGGCGCGGCAGGCGTTGGAGGAGGGCGGGCCGTCGATCGCGCTGCAGGTGCTGCACTATCCGCCGCTGGATCTGGCGACCGACGCACGGTCGAAGCGGGCGGGTGTCGCCAAGCCGGTGTTGCGGCCCTGGATGGCGGACGTCTTCGACACGGCGTACATCCCTGACGTGGAGCTGCGTCGGGATCGGTTGGCGTCGCCCGCGCATCCGTCGGACACGGCGAGCCTGAAGGGGATTGCTCCGGCGGTGGTCATCACCGCGGAGTTCGATCTGCTGAAGGCCGAGGCTGTGGCGTATGCCGATCGGTTGCGGGTGGCGGGGGCGTTGGTGGAGTACCGGGATGTGAGTGGGGTCGATCACGGATATGACGGTCAGGATGACCAAAAGGCCCGTGCGGTCTATGAGTTGATTGCTCGTCAGGTGCGGCGGGCTGCCGAGGGCGCCTGAGAGATCGGGGCGGTCCGTTGTCGGGCGGCTGCGGGTGGTTGGGGGCTGGTCGCGCAGTTCCCCGCGCCCCTAGAAGAAAAAGACAAAGACATGGGGCGCTAAGGGGAGCTGCGACAAGAGGTGTCAGTCGAGCGTCTTCGGCAGGGGCACGTCCAGCTTTTCCGCCTGTTCCGTCAGGTCCCGCCAGACCTTTGGGGGCACCGGGATGCCCGACTCACCGCGCCTCGCGGCTATGGCCGCGCTGCGTTCGCCCGGGTAGTGGACGGCGTCGAAGCCGTCGGCCGACGGGAGGTCCTTGAGCGTGGCCAGGGTCGTGTCGACGTTCGCCGTGAAGGCGTCGGCGTCGCCGAAGGCGGCCGGGTCGACCGCGATGAGCAGGGCGTTCTGGCGGTGTTTGCGGCCGGCCGGGTCGTCCGAGTGGAAGGACGCGAAGATCGGCGCCCCCACCAGGACGCTGGTCAGCAGCTCGAAGGCCAGTGACATGCCGGAGCCCTTGACGCCGCCCAACGGCAGTGGCATGACCGCCAGTTCGGGGTCGGTGGTGGGGGTGCCGTCCGCGGTGGCGGCCGCGCCCTCGGGCAGCGGGGTGCCGCTCGCCTTGGCCTGGCGGATCTTGCCGAGGGCGATGGTCGCGGTGGCCATGTCCAGGAGCAGCGGGGCGTGGTCGCGGGCCGGTACCGCGATGGCGAGCGGGCTGGTGGCGACCGCGGCGCCCTTGACGCCGGTGTAGCCCATGTTGGGCATGCCGGCCACGAAACCGATGCCGACCAGGCCCTGTTCGGCGATCTTCGAGACGTAGTAGCCGATGGCGCCGGTGTGGACGGTGCGGCGGACGCCGACGGAGGCGATGCCGGTCTCGCGGGCGCGTCGGACGGCCTCGTCGGCGGCGGCGCTGAGGGCCACCGGGCCGGGGGCGCGGTCGGCGTCGAGGACGGCGGCGGCCGGGGTGGTCGACTCGACGGTGATCTCGGCGTCGGCGTTGGCGACGCCCTTGGCGAGCAGCTCCAGGTAGGCGGGGACGCGGGCGATGCCGTGGGAGTCGACCCCGCGCAGTGCGGCCCAGACGAACACGTCGGCGGTGGTGCGGGCGTGGTCGGGGCTGAGGCCGCCCTTCTCCAGGAGGGCCGCGGAGAAGGTGCGCAGGTCGTCGGCGGGGACCAGGACCTTCGTCGGTGTGGTGGACATGGTGACGGGTGCCTCCTGGATCAGCGGGTGACGAGCACGTCGACGACGGCGGTGGTGCCCTCGGCCACGGCCTTGAGGGCGCGCTCCAGCGCGGGCACGAGCGCGTCCGTGGTGTCGACGGTCTCGGTGTGCATGCCGAACGGCTCGGCGAACTGGGCGAGTCGGGGCAGCCGGTGCAGGTCGGTGCCGAGCCACTCGCCGGTCTCTGCGGCGGCGCCGTCGGGGTAGAAGCGACGGTGGTTGAGATTCATCGACTTGTAGACACGGTTGTTGAACACCACGATCAACAGCGGGAGTTCGTACGCCTTGGAGGCGTCGTACGACTGGATGACCGGGTTGTAGGCGAACGCGCCGTCGCCGATGGTGAGCACCACCGGACGCTGTGGCGCGGCGAGTTTGACGCCGAGCGCGACCGCGATGCCCTGGCCGAGTCCGCCCTGGACGTAGAAGTACGAGTCGGGGGCGTCGGTCTGCATGTGGCGCTTGACGACGCGGCTGTGGGTGATGGTCTCGTCGACGACGATGGCATCCTCACCGTCGAGGAGTGTGCGCAGGGTCGCGGCGACGAGCACGGGGTCGATGCCCTCGCCGTCGGCGGCCTTGGTCTCAGCGGCGGTGACGGCGGCCAGTTCGGCGGTGTGCCGCTGCTCCTGGGCCGTGCGGCGGGCGGTGACCGCTGCCTCGTCGAGATCCTTCGCCCGCTTGGTCAGCTGGCGCAGGGTGTTGGTGACGTTGCCTTCCAAGTAGCGGTCGGCGAACAGGACTTGGTAGACGACGTGCGGGCGCTGCGGCACCTCGTCGATCACGACGATCCGCGCCTTGGCGGGGCGGCGCGAGGGCGGGTAGAAGGGGGCGCGGCTGGCGAGCGCGGCGGGCACCCGGCCGAAGGGCACCGGGCGTCCCTCGACCTGGAGTTGGCCGTGGTCGGGCCGCTGCCGTCCGGACAACAGGTCGAACAGCCGGGACTGGGCGTCCCCTGCGGGCCCGAGGACGGCCACGATCTCGCCCTTGCGGACGTCGACGGTGAAGTCCCGGATGGCCCGGCCGTGGGTCAACCCCCGCACCGAGATGCCAACTTCGTCCTTGGGTGTGGGCCGTTCGGGCCGGGTGGACACGACATCGCGGCCGACCATGGCCCGTATGAGGCCGACGTGGTCCATCTCCGACGCGCGCGCCGTGCGGACCACTCCCCCGTCCCGCAGGACGGTGAGGCGGTCGGCGACGGCCATGACCTCGTCGATGTAGTGCGAGATGTAGACGACGGCGACGCCCTCGTCCCTCAACGTCCGTACCAGAGCGCGGATCTGGTCCGCGGACTCGGCGCTCAGGCAGGCGGTCGGTTCGTCGAGGATCAGGATCCGGCCGCCGCGGCGGACCTCGCGAGCCACCTCGACCATGGTCTGTTCGGCGACGCTGAGCGAACCGGCGGTGCGCTCCACGTCGATGTCGATGCCGAGCCCGTGCAGGGCCCTGCGGGCCTCCTGCCGGACGGTCCGCCAGCGCACGGTGCGGCCCCGGGTGGGCAGGTCGCCGAGCATGACGTTCTCGGCGACGGTCAGTCCCATAGCCAGCTCGCGGCGCTGCGGGACCGAGGCGATGCCGAGCCGGCGGGCCTTGCGCACGGTCAGTCCGTGCTGGACGTGCCCGTCGACCTCGATCGTGCCGCCGTCGGCCTGGTGGATCCCGGAGAGGATCTGGACCAGCGTCGACTTGCCGGCGCCGTTCATGCCCATCAGGGCGTGGATCTCGCCGGGGTACAGGTCGAGGTCGACGCCTTTGAGGGCGGCGGCCCCGCCGAAGCTCTTGCTGACGCCCCGGACGCGGAGCACGGCCGCGGGCCTGTCCTCCACGGCCGGGTTGTTGGCCGGGGTCACGGCGGCACCTCCCTGCGTGCTCGGGCCGGTCAGGGAACTCACGGCTGCGGCCGGTCGGCGGCGGCGACACGTCCGTAGCCGCTGATGTCCGGGAAGGGCGGCTCCTTGTCGGCCTGGAGGTCCACCTGGAAGGTGTTCAGGCACATGCCGAGCATGGTGAAGTTGCCGAGCGCGCCGATGGTGTCGACCAGTCCCTTGGAGCCGAAGTGCTCAAGGGCCGCGGCGAAGGTCTCGTCGGTGACGAAGTGCTCGTCGAGGATCTCGCGGCAGAACTGGTAGAAGGCCTGGTCGACTTGGCTGTCGAAGACGGCCTCGCGCTTCTCGGCGATGGCCTTGACCGCGGCCTCGGGGACACCGGCCTCGACCGCCTGGTGCACATGCGCGTTCCAGGAGTACTGGGCATCCCAGTTGCGGGCGGCCATCAGCAGCGTCAACTCGCGCAGATGCTTGGGCAGGCTGCAGTCGAACCGGGCGAACGCACCGAGGGACTCGGCCCGTTCGCACATCTCCGGGCTGTGCAGCCAGACCCGGAAGGGACCGCGTACCGCACCGCGCCGGCCGGCTATGCGGGCGGCCAGCTCCTGCTGCCGCGGATCCATTTCCTCTTCGCTGAGAACGGGGAGCCTCATCTGGCCGTACCTGCCTTTTCTTTCCGGCGCATTTCGGGCACGGAACGGGAAACCGTCCGACGCGAGCCGACCGTACAGCCGGGTTCCGGAAGCTCAGCCCCTCCCGGACTGCAACGTAAAACTGCACGCTGGAGGGCACCCATCCACGCGCGCGCGACCTAACGTCGGTCGACACAGCGGCGTTGGGATCAGCGCCGCTGGACGTCGAAGGTACGGAGAGGAAGTCCGGATGACCACGATCATCAAGGTCGCGTCGGTGCCGCCGCTGGACCGAGGGGGTGCCGTCGTCTCGACGCCGCTGATCACCACGCCGTCGGCCGGCGGGGAGAACAGGATCACCAGCGGGATGAGCGTCTATCCGGTCGGCTCCGGTGCCCCGCTGCACTCGCACAACTGCGACGAGCACGTGACGGTCCTGGAGGGCGAGGCGGAGGTGTGGGTCGACGGCGAGGTGACCAAGCTGGAGCGGTTCGACACCACGTATGTCCCGTCGCCGATCCCGCATCTGTTCCGGAACATCGGCGACGTACCGCTGCGCATCCTGTGGGTGTACTCCTCCGGCTATGTGACACGGACGTTCACGGAGACGGGGAAGACGGTGGAGCACCTGTCGGACGAGGACCAGATGGGCGCGAACTGACCGCCTCCCGCGCCTGCTTGAGAACGCCGGACGCCGGCCCCGCATCCCGTGGGGTGGCCGGCGTTCGTCCTTGTCCCCGTCGAGCGGGTGCGGGTCCCCTCGTCAGTGCGCGGTGACCAGCTTCCGCTCGCTGCCGCTCGGCGTGTCCGACTTGGCGCTGCGCAGCGCCGCGATGCCGATGAAGACCATGGACGAGACACCGGCGAGCGCGAAGGCGGTGAAGCCCCAGTCGCCGTTGCCTGCGGCGAGCAGCTGGCCGCCCAGCCACGGGCCGAAGACGGCGCCGAAGCGGCCCATGCCGGAGGTCCAGCCCACCGCGGTGGCACGGTTGTCTGGCGTGGAGCGGATCGAGACGGTCGCGTAGATCATCGTCTGGGCGCTGTTGAGGAAGACGCCGGTCAGGAAGACGACCAGCATCGTCACCGCCTGCGCCATGTGGACACCGAGCAGGAAGACGCCCACGGCGGTGAGCGCGAACCAGATCGCCGAGATGCGCGGTGCGCCGAACCGGTCGGCGGCGCGCCCGGCGACGAGCATGCCCACGATGCCGCCGAGGTTGAAGACGACGACGAAGGTCAGGGCGTTGGCCAGCTCGTAGCCCTCGGCGCGCATCAGGGTGGGCAGCCAGGTGGCGACGCCGTAGACCAGCAGCAGTCCGCCGAAGGAGGCCAGCCAGTACAGCAGGGTCTGGATCCATTCGCCGCCGCGGAACAGGCCGACCAGGGCGTCCCAGCGGTCCGCGGCGGTCTTCTTGCCGGCCGCGGCCGGGAGTTCGACGTCGTAGCGGGTGGCGAGTTCGCGGGCTTCCTCGGTACGCCCCTTGGCGACCATGAAGCTCAGCGACTCGGGCAGGAACTTGGCGAGCACCGGCGCGAAGACCAGCGGGACCACGCACACCCAGAAGGCGGCGCGCCAACCGACCGGATCCACCAGCCACTTGGCGACGTAGGCGGAGAGGATGCCGCCGGCGTGATGGGCGGTCATCAGCATGCCGATGGTGATGGCGGTGCGGCCGCGCGGGGCGTAGTCGGAGACCATGCTGATCGCGGTCGGCAGCAGACCGCCGAGGCCGACGCCCGCGAGGGTCCGGCCCAGGCCGAAGACCTCAAGGCTGCTGGAGATCGCGCAGATCCCCGAGGCCAGCGAGAAGAGCGTCACACAGGCGACCATCAGCTTCTTGCGGCCGATCCGGTCCGCGATCGTGCCCGCGGTCAGCGCGCCCACCAGCATGCCGAAGGTCGCGTAGCTGCCGAGGTCGCCGGCCTGGTCGGCGGTGAGCCCGAAGGTCTTCGTCTCCAGCAGGTGCGGCAGCACCGAGCCGTAGATGAACATGTCGAGCCCGTCGAAGAGCACGCCCAGCCAGCACAGGCCGACGACGATCAACGCCAGTCTGCTGCCGCGGACGGACAGGGCGGGCGAGGGGGACGGGGAAGCGGAGGGGGAGGAAGACATCGTTGGTTACCTCTCGTGCGTGGTGCGCCAGACGCTAAGGAGTCACCCCGTGGATAGTCAACGTTTTTGTCAACAATCTCATCGACAGTTGCTCGGGGTGGCTCTCGCGCACCGCTCAGCCGACCGGCGGCGTCCCGTGCGTGTGGAAGGACTCGATGGTCTTCAGCCCCCAGGCCTGCCCCTTCTTCCGCTCCTCCTCGGTCCAGGTGATCAGCGGCCAGTCGGGCGCCAGGACGAGGCGGGTGAGCGGGTTGCACAGCTCGATCCGGTTGCCGCCCGGCTCGTAGACGTACAGGAAGAACGTCTGCTGGATGGCGTGCTTGTGCGGGCCCGTCTCGATGAACACGCCTGTGTCGATGGCGAGATCGGCCGCGCGCAGGATGTCCTCGCGGGTGTCGGTCGCGAAGGCGATGTGGTGCAGCCGACCGGTCGAACCAGTCCAGTCCTCGGTGTAGACGACGTCGTACGACTTGTTGGTGTACGTCAGCCAACGCGCCGCGATCCGGCCGCTGTCGAGCCGGATCTGCTCCGTCGGCCGGGCGCCCAGCACCTGTTGCTGGAACTCGGCACTGGACAGCACGTCCGCGGCGAGGAAGTTGATGTGGTCCAGACGCCGTACACCCACGCCCCGGTTGGGCTTGGCCTGCGGCTGGTTCTTCAGCGCGGGCTTCAGCCCGTCGGGGGCCTGGTAGTACTCGCTCTCCCAGTACAGGGCGTGCTCGTGGCCGTCCGGGTCGGTGGTCAGGTAGAGCCTGCCGAGCCCCGGCTCGTCCTCGACCCACTTGCCGCTGCCGCCGGCCTCCTCGATCGCCGTCACCCGGCGCTGGAGGGCCTCCTCGCCGGAGGTGCGCAGGGCGAGCCGGCCGAGGCCGGGCTGCTCGCGGGCGGTGAGGACCAGGCTGTGGTGCTCGTAGTCGTCGAAGGTCCGCAGGTAGACGGTGTCGCCGTCCTGCCCGTTGACAGTCAGCCCGAGGTAGTCGGTGAAGAAGGCGACACTGGCGTCCAGGTCCGGGGTGAAGAGCTGGGCGTGGCCGATATGGGCGATGTCACCGAGCGGCGGAGCCATCGTTGCCTCCAAGGGGTCGTACGGGTGCGGGAGTTGGGGCGGTGGCGGCAGGCCGGGGGAAGACCGTGCCGTCGAAGATCTTGCGTGCGGTGCGCACCACGGCGGTCCTGGGGACCACGGGAGCGGCGTCACCGGACCCGGGGGCCACGCTAGTTTCGATGTCCAGGAATCCACTGGGATGTTCGATGCGAATTCGGTCACTTTGTGCGGACACTTCTGTTTGTACGGGTATTTCCGCGATGTCCTCCCCCACCCCGCCCGGCAGCAGCAGCCCCGCCGCCACGCTCGCGGCGCCCAGGACGCCGATCGAGGTGTGGCAACGCACCGGGATGAAGGTGCGGGTCATGACGGCGCCGCCGTCCGTGGGCGGTGCGAGCAGGCTGAGCTTGGGCACGGTGGTGCCCTCGACGTCACCGAGGCCCATCAGCTTGCCGGCCTCCAGGCGGATCTCCCGGAGCCGTTCGGCGAGGCTGAGGTCCTCTTCCAGGTCCTTGGGCGCCTCGTAGCCGGTGACGTCCAGTGCGGCGGCCGGGATCAGGACGACCGGCATGCCGTTGTCGACGCAGGTCACCTCGGTGCCGGCGATCACGTCCCGGATGCGTCCCGTCGGCAGCAACGGGCTGCTGCCCTGCGGGAATTCGATCACCACGGGCGCCGCGGTGCCGGGCACGCCGGATATCTCCGCGGTGCCGGAGTAGTCGACCCGCCCGCCCGGGGTGGGGAAGGTCGCGATGGCGAGTTCCCCGGTGTTGAGCATGCGGATGCGGACGGACGTCTCGCCGGCACCGGCGGCCACGAGCCCCCGCTCCACGGCGAACGGGCCTGTCCCGGCAAGGATGTTGCCGCAGTTCTGCCGGTCGGTGACCTCGGGGCGGTCGACGGCGACCTGCAGGAACAGGTAGTCGACGTCCGCCTCGGGGTCGGCCGATGCGGAGACGACCGCCACCTTGCTGGTCAACGGGTGGGCGCCGCCCAGTCCGTCGATCTGGCGCGGATCGGGGCTGCCCATGACGCGCAGCAGCAGGTCGTCGCGTTCGGCGGGGTCCGCCGGCAGGTCCTCGGCCAAGAAGTAGGCGCCCTTGGAGGTGCCGCCGCGCATCAGCATGCAGCGGACCTCCTCGGGCCCGCCGGTCACGGCCGCTCCCCCGCGTACTCCTCATAGGTCTTGTACTCGACGCCGAGCCGCTGCAGCGTCTCCCTCAACCCGTAGCGGTCCAGGCCGAGTTGGCCTTCCAGGAAGGCGGCGCGGGTGGCGGCCTCCTTGGCCTCGCGGGCCTCCGACTTCTCGGCGCTCTCGCGGGCCGTCTCGCGCGGTACGACCACCACGCCGTCGTCGTCGGCGACGATCACGTCACCGGGGCGGACGACCTGGCCGTCGATGGCGATCGGCACGTTGACCGAGCCGCCGGTGGCCTTGACGGTGCCCTGGGAGGAGACGGCGCGGGACCAGCCGGGGAAGCCCATGTCGCGCAGTTCCTGGGTGTCGCGGATGCCCGTGTTGAGGACGACGCCGCGCACCCCGCGGTGTTGCAGCGCGGTGGCGAACAGCTCGCCGAACAGGCCGTCCGTGCAAGGGGAGATGGTGGTGACGACCAGGATGTCGCCCTCGCCGCACTGCTCCACGGCGGCATGGATCATGAGGTTGTCGCCGGGCCAGCCGAGCACGGTGACCGCGGTGCCCGCGACCCGAACTCCCTGCTGGACAGGGCGAATTGACGGTCCCAGCAGACCGGTGCGGCCCATCGCCTCGCTGATGGTGGCCACGCCGAAGCCGGCCAGCGCGTCGACGTCCTTGGCGTCCGCCTTCGGCGGGTTGGTGACGATCACACCGCCCATGGCTATGCCAACTCCTTCGCGATCTGCGGGAACGGCCGCATGTACGCCTCGGCCATGGTGGTGTGTGCGAGCCCCAGGTTCGGGCCGGCGTTGCGCTTGAGCTGGACACCGCGGCGGACGGCGAGGTCGGTGTAGTAGGCCCACAGGTGCTGCTGGGCGCCGAGGCACTCCATCGCCTTGCGCTTGGTGTCCCACACCTCGGTGATGTCGAGCAGGACCTCCGGCTTGAAGCCGCTCATCTCCGGCTGGTGCGGCTCGAAGAAGAAGACCGGCGGGGCGCCGATGATGTCGCCCTCGCCCGGGTAGCCGATGGCCTGCGCGAGGATGCGGGCCTCCAACGCCATCCGGTTGGCGGCCGGATGGTCGCCGTTGTACGGATCCTCGGTCGGGTGCGTGAGCACCACGTCCGGCTGGGTCTCGCGGTAGACGGCGACGAGTTGGTCGGTCAACTCGGCGGTGGCGACCAGCGGGTAGTCGCCGGCGTCGAAGAAGCGGACCTCGGCGCCCAGGGCGGCGGCGGCGCGCTCGGCCTCCTCCCGGCGGAGCGCCTTGATCTCCGCCAACTGCCTGCCCTCCCGCCACGCCTTGGCGGACTCACCGCGCTCACCGAAGGTCAGACACGCGACGGTGACCTTCTCCCCGCGGGCGGCGGCCAGGGCTATGGCGCCGCCCGCCCGCCACACGAAATCCCCGGCGTGCGCCGTGACGACGAGCGTGGACCGTGGGGTGGCGGGCGCGTTGGCCTGGGTCATTGCTGCAGTCTCCTTGTGGACAGGTGGGCGCCCGCCCCGTGCGTTCCTCGGCGCGGATCAGTCGCGCAACGCCTCGATCACGCTGATGAGATGGGCGCGGACGGCCGCCTCGGCCGCCTGCGGATCCCTGGACCTGATCGTCTCGATCATCGCCAGATGCTCGTTCAGGGAGTGCTGCGGACGCCCCGGGCGCAACGCCAACTGGAAGCGGTGACGCACCAGTTGGGCGTTGAGCCGCTCCAGCAGGTCCACGGCCGTCGCCTGGCCCGAGTACTCCCGGACCTTGGCGTGCAGCTCCTGGTTGAGCTCGGAGTAGGTCACCGGCTCACCGTCGGCCACGGCCTTGGTCATCGCCGTGCCCAGCACCGTGAGTTCGGCGAGCTGCTCGTCGCTGGCCAGAGTGGCGGCCTTGGCCGCGCACAGTCCTTCGAGGACCATGCGGCACTCGGTGATGGCGACCGCTTCCTCCACGGTCACCACCCGCACCCGCGAACCCCGGTTGCGGATCCGCTCGACCAGTCCCTGGGACTCCAGGTCGATGAGTGCCGCACGAATGCTGGCCCGGGTCACACCGAACTGCTCGGCGAGCTCGTTCTCCACCAGTCGCTGTGCCGGTGCCATCTCGCCGTGCAGGATCGCCTGCCGCAGCTGCGCGAGCGCATGCTGCTTGGCCTGCTCCCCGGTGCTCGGACGGGCTTCTTTGAGCATCGTGCCCTCCCTGAGTGAGTGCTTGTCGAACCTAAATCTAGCCAAACAAGATTGTCAACAATTTTGTCTGCCGTATTGCCCGCACGAAGACAGGAGCGCTACGTTCCCTGGGCGGCGCCGCCAGTCAGATCCTTCCGCCTCCCTCCGGAAAGGAACCCGCATGAGGCGACCACGCCTGTCGTACCGCCCGTCCCGTGCCAGAGCCGCCCTCCTGGCCGCGGTCGCCGCGGCCGCGCTCACCGTCACGGCGGTCCTGGTGGCCCCCACCAGCTCCGCCGGCCCCACCACCGTGACGACCACCGCGGGCCGGGACCTGCCCGTCACCCAACCCACGCTGACCTGCGCCCAGTTGGCGGCCCAGGACTTCAGCAGGCTCGACGGCGCCGCCACGAGCATCACCGCGGCCACCGTCGTCGCCAAGAGCGCCACCAACAAGTACGAGTACTGCAAGGTCACCGGAGTCGTCGCCCCGCAGATCCACTTCGAGCTGCGGCTGCCGACGCAGACCTACCGCGGGCGCTACCTCCAACTCGGCTGCGGCGGCTACTGCGGCAACGTCAACGTGACCACCTCCCCCGCCGCCACCGCGGGCTGCGCCCCGCTCACCGACGGCACCTTCGTCGTCGGCCAGGACGACGAGGGGCACACCGGCACCGGCGGCGCCGACGTCTGGGCCACCGACCCGCAGCTCAAGGTGGACTTCGGCTACCGCTCCGAGCACGTCGTCGCCGTCGCCTCCAAGGCGATCGTCAAGTCCTTCTACGGCGCCCGGCCCGCCTACTCCTACTACTCGGGCTGCTCCGACGGCGGCCGCGAGGCCCTGTTGGAGGCGCAGCGCCACCCCGACGACTTCGACGGGATCCAGGCCGGCGCGCCCGCCTTCAACCAGACGGCCCTCAACGGGTTCGAGGAGGCCTACCTCGGCACCGTCGACTTCCGCGCCGACGGCTCGGTGATCCTCCCCGCCGCCAAGCTCGACATGCTGCACGCGGCGGTCATCGCCAAGTGCGCGGACGAGGGGATCGGCAACGGCACCATCCAGGACCCGGACGCCTGCGACTTCGACCCGGCCGCGCTCCGGTGCCCGGACGACGAGGACGCCGCGAACTGCCTGACCGGCGAGCAGGTCACCGTCGTACAGAAGATCTACCGGGGCGTGACGGCCCCGGACGGCACCCACCTCTACAGCGGCGGCGAGGCCAAGGGCTCCGAGCCGCAGTGGGCGGGGCTGGTCATCCCCAAGGACGGTCAGACGCAACAGGACCTCTTCATGTACCGGATCGGCTCGGGCTTCCTGCGCTGGCTGGGCACCTGGACGGCGAAGCCTCAACTGGAGCTGACCGCCGACCTGTTCACCAAGCGAAGCTTCGAGAAGACCATGAAGGAGTTCGCCGGCATCTACGACGCCACCGACCCCGACCTGACCCCGTTCTACAAGTCGGGCGGCAAGCTGATCATGTGGCACGGCCTCGCCGACGGTTACATCCCGCCCACCGGCTCGATCGCCTACCGCCAGGCGGTGCTCGACACGGTCGGCAGCGCGACGGCCGACCGGTTCTACCGCTTCTACACCGTCCCCGGCATGTTCCACTGCTCCGGCGGCTACGGGGCGACCAGCGTCGACTTCCTGTCCCCGTTGATGGACTGGACGGAGTCCGACAAGGCCCCGGGCGCGGTCACGGCGGCGAAGCTCGACAGCGACGGTTCCGCCGCCTACACGCGGCCGGTGTATCCCTACCCCCAGCAGGTGAAGTACGCCGGCACCGGCGACAAGGACAACGCCGCCAACTACGTGGCGTACACCCCGAAGGGCAAGACGGCTGACGACGCCTTCCGTTGGGCGGGCGCGCCGTTCAAGTCCGGCACCCAGTTGTGGTGCGAGAGCACGAACGGCCGCGACATGAGCTGCACGCGGCGCAGGTCGAAGAGCTGACGGGCGGGCCCGGCGGTATGTCAGGGCCGCCGGGCCCTTCGTCGTACGGCCTCCGGGTCAGCGGGCGGTAGGGACGACCTTCGGCAGCGGGTCCTCCGCGTGGGCGACGAAATCGTCGGTCAACCGGTGGAAGAGCGTGGCGAGTTGTTCCAGGTCCTCGTCGGACCAGCCGGCCAGGGCCAGTGCCATGCCCCGCCTGCTGGCCTCCCGGATCCGCTGGACGGCGGCGAGACCGAGGTCGGTGAGCTGGACGCGCTGGGCCCGGCGGTCGTCGGGATCGACGACACGGACCACATAGCCGCCCCGCTCCAGCTGCCGTAACTGGCGGGTGACATGGGACGCCTCGACGGACAGCCGCACCGCCAGCACCCCGGGCCGCAGCGGCTCACTCTCGGCGATGTTCCGCAGGATCGTCACCGCGGCCCGGTCGAGATCCAGCCCCGCCACCGTCATCAGACGCTCGTGCTGCCGGGCCCGGCCGGCCAAGTACGTGATCCGGCTGAGGACTTGCTCGATCTCGACCACGGTCGCGGAGACGGGTGCCGGGGCGGATCGGGGTGCGGGCATACGGGCCAGACTAGATCCACTTGCCTAACTTAAGCAATATCCAGGACGAGTGAATGGTTGCTTGACTTAAGTAATCCAACTATGCTTGCCTAAGTCAAGCAAGCCAGCCCATCTGACCCGCCCACCCTCATCCACCCAGGCCGGGGCCGCATCTAGCGGATGCGGCTCCAGTGCGCCGAACCCGTGGGGACGGGGAACGGCGCAGTCGACGGGCCCGGCGACCGGAACACTCCCCCCGTCCGGCGCCGGGCCCGGCGACACCTCTTTTCGGTGCGTCCCGTTATCAGTGCCTCCAGAAAGCGAGTCTCCCCATGGCCACCATGAAGTCCGTCAAGACCGGCGACCGGAACCACATCGCCGTGGTGGACGTCGAGCGTCCCGTGCCGGGCCCGAAGGACGTCCTGATGAAGGTGCGCGCCTGCGGCATCTGCGGCACCGACACCTTCTTCCTGCACATCGGTGGCATGCCCGCCGGAGCCGACGGTTCGATGCGCTCCATCCCGCTGGGCCACGAGCCGGCCGGCGAGATCGTGGAGGTGGGCGCCGAGGTGACGGACCTGAAGGTCGGCGACCGGGTGGTGGTCAATCCGCAGGGCGTGCCCTCCGGCATCATCGGGTGCGGCGGCGAGCACGGCGCGCTGAGCGAGTACCTGCTCCTGGAGGACGCCGAGATCGGCAGGACGGTGACCCTCTTCCCCGACACCGTGCCCTTCGACGTCGCCGCGCTCAACGAGCCGATGGCGGTCGCCCGGCACTGCGTCAACCGCTCCGAGGCGAAGCCGGCCGACAAGGTCGTGGTCTTCGGCGCCGGGCCCATCGGGCTGGGTGCGACGATCTGGCTGAAGCTGCGCGGGGTGGAGCACGTGGTCGTCGCCGACGTGATCCCCGAGCGACTGGAGACCGCGCTGGCCGTCGGCGCGGACGCCGTCATCAACTCCGCCGAGGAAGATGTCACCGCCCGGCTGACGGAGCTGCACGGCCAGGCGGCCAACGCGCTCGGACAGCCCCGGGCCGGCACGGACATCTACATCGACGCCGCCGGTGTCGCGGCCGTCGTCAACACCACGATCGACTCCGCCAAGTGGGGCGCCAAGCTGGTCATGGTCGCCGTACAGAAGAAGGGCGCGGACATCGATCTCGGCGGCATGCTCCGCAGCGAGTTGACCCTGATCGCCTCGCAGGGCTATCCGACCGAGATCTTCGAGGTCACCCCCGAACTCGTCGAGCACCACGAGCGTTTCGCCCAGCTGATCAGCCACCGCATCCCCTTCACGGAGGCCGAGCACGCCTTCGAACTCGCGTTGACGCCGGGGGCGGCGGAGAAGGTCGTCGTCACGTTCGACGCCTAGGGCTCCGCCGGGGGGGGCGGGTGTCTTCCGTTCGCCTGGAGGGGCGCCGTCGCCGTACGGCATGGGGGGCACGCGCATGTGCCGGTCCGGTGGGTTCCACAGCGCGGACGCGAGGATTCTTGACGGCCTGCGCGGATCGGACGCCTGCAGTGGCCCGACGGCGCAACGGTCTCGTCTCGTGGGGCGAGTGAGGCGGAGTGGCGCCGTGAGGCCGTGCCTCCGCAGGCCGAGGTCAGCGGTGTCGGCGCTACGTCAGATCGCGGCAGCGGCATCCGCGAGCGGCGCGGACGGTCGTACGCCGGTCCCACCGACGCCTGTGTCGACGTCCACGTCACCCACCCCCACACCGCTCCTCAGCCCCCCCGACCCCCAGGACCCTCGGTGTCTCGCACAGGAACCCCACCTCCATGACCGACAACCTGCAGCCTCCCCCGTCCCGCCGCCCCCGTACCGTCGACGCGGTCGTCGCCGTCGCCCTCTTCGCCTGTTCGTTCCCCGGCAGCCTGATCACGCTGCCGGGGCGTGACCTCGGGGTGGCGTGGTGGCCCGGCGTGCTGTTGGCCGGCGTCTCCTGTGTCGGTCTGCTCTGGCGCCGCTACCGGCCCCGCGCCACCGTCGTCCTGACCCTCGGGTGCGCGATGGCCGCGGCCGCGCTCGGTTACCTCCTCACGGTGCTGCTCCTCGCGCCGCTGATGGTGGCCCTGTACTCGCTGGCCGTCGGCACCGACCGCAGGACCGCCAACACGTTCACCGTCACCGGGATCGCGCTGCTGGTGGGCACGGGCGTACTCGTCGGCCCGGCCGGCGAGCCGCTGGTGCTGAGGCTGCTCGGGCCGGCCGCGTGGCTGCTGTTGCCGACCTCCCTGGGCACGGTGACCCGGCTGCGAGCGGCCTATCTGGATGCGGAGCGGGCCCGCGCCGAACACGCCGAGCGCACCCGGGAGGAGGAGGCACGGCACCGGGTCACGGAGGAACGGATGCGCATCGCCCGCGATCTCCACGACGTCGTCGCCCACCACCTGGTGCTGGCCAACCTCCAAGCAGGCGCCGTCGCCCGGCAGTTGCCGGGACGGCCGGACGAGGCCGTGCGGATCGCCTCCGATCTGACCGGGACGACCGCCTCGGCGCTACGCGAACTCAAGTCCACCGTCGGCCTGTTGCGCCGCGAGGGCGACACCGACAAGCTCACGGGCAACGCGGACAGGCCCCCTGAGCCCACCCCGGGGCTGGCCCAACTCCCGGAGCTGGCAGCCTCGTTCGAGAACGCCGGGCTCGCGGTCACCGTCAGCACCGAAGGCGAACCCGGTCCCCTCTCCACCGGCGCCGACCTCACGGCGTACCGCATCGTGCAGGAGGCCCTCACCAACGTCACCAAGCACGCCGGCGTCCACTCGGCCGAGGTGCGGCTCGTCTACACGCGGGACCGGCTGACGGTGACGGTCGCCAACGGCGGCGGGGCGAGGTCGGGCACCGGCTCTCCCCCAGGCGGCTACGGCGTCATAGGCATGCACGAGAGGGCCCGTTCCGTCGGCGGACACATCCGAGTGGGCCCACGACCCACCGGCGGCTTCGAGGTCATCGTCGAACTTCCCCTTGGCGCCCACCAGTTGGAGCGAACCTCAGCCGACTGAGCCCCCCTCTCCATGTAGCCCCGGCCGCCCGGGGAGCCGCCCCACAAAACACCCACTTGCTTAAGTCAATCAATTCTGTTTATGCTTGCGTAAGTCAAGCAATGACCCCTTGCCGGAGGCCCAGCCATGTCCGACGCCCTGACCCGACCCGCTGACGCGGGGACCGCCGCCCCGCCGAAGCCGAACGCCGTGGTGGCGGTCCTGGCCCTGGCCGGAATCGTCGTCTCGCTGATGCAGACCCTGGTCATCCCGATCGTCCCGGAGCTGCCCACCCTGCTGCACGCCTCCGCGTCCAACACCGCCTGGGCGGTCACCGCCACCCTGCTGGCAGCGGCGGTGGCCACGCCGGTCGTCGGCCGGCTCGGCGACATGATCGGCAAGCGGCGCATGCTGCTGGTCAGCATCGTGCTGCTGGTGTCCGGCTCCGTGGTCTGCGCTTTCGCCGACTCGCTCGTTCCGATGATCATCGGTCGCGCTCTGCAGGGTCTGTCGGCCGCCGTGGTGCCGCTGGGCATCAGCATCATGCGGGACGCGCTGCCCGCGGACCGGCTGGCGGGGTCCACCGCACTGATGAGTGCCTCACTGGGTGTGGGCGGTGCGCTGGGGCTGCCCACGGCGGCGTTCATCGCCGACAAGTGGGACTGGCACCTCCTGTTCTGGGCCTCGGCCGTGCTGGGTGCCGTCGCCTTCGTGATGGTGCTGCTGATCGTGCCCGAGTCCAGGGTGCGTACCGGTGGCCGCTTCGACCTGGTCGGTTCGCTCGGACTGTCCGCCGGTCTGCTCTCCCTGCTGCTCGCCGTCTCCAAGGGCGGCGACTGGGGCTGGACCTCCGGCACCACCCTCGGCCTGGGCGCCGCCGCCGTACTGATCCTGCTGGCCTGGGGCTGGTGGGAGCTGCGATCCAAGCAGCCGCTGGTCGACCTGCGGACGACCGCCAAGCCGCAGGTGCTGTTCACCAACCTGGCCTCGATCGCCCTCGGTTTCTCGATGTTCGCGATGTCCCTGGTCCTGCCCCAGCTGTTGCAGCTGCCCGAGCAGACCGGCTACGGCCTGGGCAAGTCGATGCTGACCGTCGGTCTGGTGCTCGCGCCGCAGGGCCTGGTCATGATGGCCATGTCCGCCGTGTCCGCGCGGGTCACCAAGGCCAAGGGCCCCAAGGTCACCCTCATGATCGGCGCGCTGATCGTCGCCTCGGGCTACGCCCTCAACATCGCCTTGATGAGCGAGGTCTGGCACCTCGTCCTGGTCTCCTGCATCATCGGCGCCGGAGTCGGCTTCACCTACGGCGCCCTGCCCGCCCTGATCATGGGCGCGGTCGACCCGTCCCAGACCGGCGCCGCCAACAGCCTCAACACCCTGATGCGCTCCTTGGGCACCAGCTTCGCCAGCGCGCTGGCCGGCGTCATCCTGGCCCAGATGACCACCGACTTCGGCGGTCACGCCCTCCCGTCGGAGAGCGGCTTCAAGGTCGTCATGGCCATCGGCGCCGGAGCCGCGCTGCTCGCCTTCCTCGTCGCCTCCTTCATCCCGCGCCGACAGGCACCGGCCCCGGCGGCGACCGAGTCGGACGACCGGCCCGAGGCCGTCACGGCGAAGGCCTGACACCCGCTCGACCACAACCGCCGTACAGACGGCCGTCGTCCCGCTCCGGCGGGCGGCGGCCGTCCGCCGTATCCGGACAACTCATCCCGGGCACGGGCTACTTGATGACCGCGTTGGCCACCACCACGACCACGCCCAGCAGCGCGTCCACCGCCCCGATGGCCACGGCGACCGGCCAGGAGCGGTGCGACCAGCGGGCCGTCACCAGACCCAGCGTGAACAGCAGCACGATGTTCAGGGCGAACGCCGCGTACTCCACGTCGTCCGCCGGCCACCAGCCCCAGCCGGCCCCGGCGAGCACCAGCACCGTCGGCAGCACCGCCGTGACCAGGGGCCACTCGTCGCCGAGGACGCGCAGGGCGTCCCAGCGGCGGTGCGGGCCGCGCTCGGCGATGTAGTGGGCGTAACCGTGCGCGAGGGCGGAGGCTGCCGCGGTCACCAGCAGCCAGGCGGCGTCGTAGAGGCGGCTGTCCTGGGAGGTGTGGCCGTACTGGGTGAGTGCCGCGACCATCGAGCAGGCCAGTACGGAGCCGTAGACACCGCCGAAGAGGATCGCCTCGCGCGTGTCGTGCCGGCGCGGCGCGGGGACGACCGCCGTGGAGTCCGTCATGCCATCGACGATCACCCGGCCCGGGCCGCCCCGCCAGTCCGGGCCCGCCCGACGAAGTCTCCTCCCACCTGGGCCGATACCGCACACACCGTCCACGCCCGGTCGGCGGACGAGCTCGCTAGGGTCCGGGTATGACCGACAGCTTCGTACTCCACATCCCCGACACCGAGCTCGAACCCGAGCCCCTCGACCCCGCGCAGATCGTCTCCGGAACGCCCGAGGTGACCAGCAAGGTGGTCTGGGAGTCGGCGGACGGGCGGCAGATCCGGGGCGTCTGGCAGATCACGCCGGGGGTCGTCACGGACACCGAGGCGGACGAGCTGTTCGTGGTGATCAGCGGGTCGGCGACGATCGAGGTCGAGGGCGGGGCAACGCTGCGGGTCGGGCCCGGGGACCTGGCGGTGCTGCACGCGGGCGACCGTACGACGTGGACGGTGCACGAGACGCTGCGGAAGGCGTACGCGATCAATCTGTGAGGGTGGTCGGGGGTGCTGCGGTGGTGCCCCTGATCTTGAGGGTCGGCGCGGCCAGGTGGACCCGGCCCGCTCCCCCGGGCGTCTCGAAGCGGTCCAGGAGGCAGCGGGCGGCGCGGCGGCCGACCTCGTGCGGAGCCGTGTCGACGGTGGTCAGCCATACGTGGCGCAGCCGCGCGATGCTCGTGTTGTCGTAGCCCGTCACGGACACGTCCCGGGGGACCCGCAGCCCCAGTTCCTCGGCCGCCGAGAGGGCGCCGACGGAGGCGATGTCGTTGACGGCGAGCAGCGCGGTGGGCCGGTCCTGGCGGCCGAGCAGCCGGACGGCGGCGCGGTAGCCACCCTCCTCGGTCATGTCGCCGGCCTCGACCCGGGCCCCGTCCGCGAGGCCGTGCGCCCGCATCGTCGCCTCGAAGCTGCGCCGCCGCAGCTCGCCGACGGCGCCGTACCCGGCGATGTGCGCGATCCGGCGGTGGCCGAGCCCGATGAGGTGCTCGGTGACCAGGCGCGCGCCTCTCTCGTCGTCGCCCGCGCAGACGTCCACGCCCGGCAGCACCGGCTCCCGGGCGCCCGCCACCACGACCGGCATCCGCTCGGCGATCGTGCCGAGCACGGCCGGATCCGGGAGGGTGCCGACCACCACGAGGCCGTCCACGCCCAGGTCCAGGAAGGGGCCGGCGAGGTCGTCGCCCGTGCGGCGATTCAGGCGGGCGTCGGCGAGCAGCATGTGCAGGCCGTTGTCGCGCAGCAGGGAGTTGAGGCCGTCGAGGAGGTCGACGAACCACGGGTTGCGCAGGTCGTTGAGGAGCACGCCGACCGTGCGGGTGCGCTGTTCGCTGAGGCTGCGCGCGGCGGCGTTGGGCCGGTAACCGAGTTCCCGTACCGCCCGCAGCACGGCCTCCCGCCTCTCGGGGCGCACCTGATCGGAGCCGCGCAGCACGAGCGAGACCAGCGACTTGGACACGCCGGCCCGCTCGGCCACGTCGCGGATCGTCGGCGGTCTCATGTTCTGGACCGTTCCATGAGCCGTCGCGGCTTGTCAAAGGGTCCGGCGAGGGTTGACAGTGACGGAGCAGGGGCTTCAGGGTGGGCTGGACAGATTGTGGACCGGTCCAAAGAGGGGCTGTCATGGTGGATTCGCTCGGTGTCGCCGTCGTCGGGTTCGGCTGGATGGGCCGGGTGCACACCCAGGCGTACGCCCGCGTCCTGCACCACTATCCGCGGCTGCCCCTGCGTCCGGAGCTGGTGACGGTCGCCGAGGAGGTGCCCGGCCGGGCCGAGGAGGCCGCCGCGCAGTTCGGGTTCGCCTCGACGGCCCGCGACTGGCGCGAGGTCGCGCGGGATCCGAGGGTCCAGGCGGTCAGCATCACCGCCCCGAACTTCCTGCACCGCGAGATCGGTGTGGCGATGGCCGAGGCCGGCAAGCACATCTGGATCGAGAAGCCGGTGGGCCTGACCCCGGCGGACGCCGGGGCGGTGGCCGACGCGGTCGCCAAGGCCGGCGTCCAGGGTGCGGTCGGCTTCAACTACCGCAACGCGCCCGCCGTCGAGGCCGCCCGCGAGCTCATCTCCTCCGGCGCGATCGGCACGGTCACCCACGTCCGCATCCGGCTCTTCAGCGACTACGCGGCCCACCCCGACGGCGCCCTGACCTGGCGCTACGAGCGTGAGCGCGGCGGCAGCGGGGTCCTGGGCGACCTGGCCTCGCACGGCGCCGACCTGGCCCGGTACCTGCTCGGCGACATCGCCTCCCTGATCGCCGACACGGCCGTCTTCATCCCGGAGCGGGCCCGCCCCACCGGCGCCACCGCCGGCCACACCCGGGCCACGGGCGGCGAGCTCGGCCCGGTCGAGAACGAGGACTACGTCAGCTGCCTGCTGCGCTTCGCCTCCGGCGCCCGCGGTGTCCTGGAGGCCTGCCGGGTCTCGGTCGGCGAGCAGAACAACTACGGCTTCGAGGTGCACGGCACCGAGGGCGCGGTGTCCTGGGACTTCCGCCGGATGAACGAGCTGGGCGTCAGCCGCGGCACCGACTACCAGGACCAGCCCGTCAGCACGGTCTACGTCGGCCCGGGCGACGGCGAGTTCGCCGCCTTCCAGCCGGGCGCGGCCAACGCCATGGGCTACGACGACCTCAAGGTGATCGAGGCCCACCGCTTCCTGCGCTCCATCGCGGAGGGCGGCGCGTACGGGGCCACGCTGCCGGACGCGGTGCACAGCGCCGCCGTGGTGGACGCGATGGTGCGGTCGGCGGAGAGCGGGTCCTGGGTCAACGTCCAGGCGTAGGGCCGGACTTAGGTCCGGATCCGGGCAGGGTCGCCAGCAACTCCACGCCCTTGGCCAGCGCGTCGGCGACGGACGGCGGCGGAGCGTCCGGGACGCCCGGGACCCACCCCCGCCGCCGGGTCCTGGCCGCGAGCGGGAGTTCCACCTGAACGCCTCCCCTGCGGGCCAGGTTCACCGGGTTCCTGGCGTGCTGGCCGCGCAGGGCCACGGGGATCTCGTCGAGGTCGGTGACCGCCTCGAACTCCGGCCGCAGGGCGCCGAATCCATCGGCGAGAAGCCGCGCCGCGGGCCGATTCCCGCCGCCGAGGAAGATGGATCGCGGCGCCGCGGGTCGCATGTGGCCGTGCAGGGAGACCACCAGCTCGACATGGGCCAGGAAGTCCCGCAGGAGCGCGCAGTGTTCCACCGCCATGCGCGGGGACGGGATGTGCACCGGCTGCCGGACGCCGGGCTGTGTGAAGACCAGACTGGTGGCGTCGCAGCGTCCCGCCACGGACCCTGCGAGTTCCGCCGTACCGCCTTCGTTGCTGCCGTGCAGCGCGAGCAGTCCGAGTTCGCCGCCCACAGTGAGCGTGGCGAGCAGCCTGACGCCTTCGATCTCGACCTGTTCGGTCCTCATGGTCACTCCCGTCCCCTCAACCCGTCCCCTCAACTCGCCGCCTGTGACGGCAGGTTGTAGGGCGTGACGACCTGGATCGAGGACGGCAGGGTCGGTCCGGCGGGCGGCAGGGCGCCGTTGGCGCGCATCACGATGTGGCAGGCCTCCCGCATGTCCTGGCGCAGGTCGTGGTGGAGGACGGCGGACAGGCGGTGCGCGCGCAGCAGCCGGGTGTTGTCGTGGTCGAGGTCGTGCGCGACGAACACCGCGCACTCGCGGCCCAGGTCCTCGAAGGCCCTGAGGGTGGCGTTGTTGCCGCCGCCGATGGAGTAGACGGCCCGGATGTCCGGGTCGCGTTCCAGCGCCGCCCGTACGAGGTCGTACTGGGTGGCGTCCAGGCCCTGGCCCTCGGCGATCTCGACCAGGGCGCGCTCGGGGTAGCGGGTGCGCATCGCGCTGCGGAAGCCCATCTCGCGCTCCTCCTCGTTGCGGAAGAAGCCGCTGCTGAGACTGGTGAGGACATTGCCGGGGCGGTCGCCGAGCCACTGGCCCATGAGGTACGCGGCGGTCGCGCCGGCGGCCCGGTTGTCGATGCCGACGTAGGCGAGCCGGGCGGTGGCGGGCAGGTCGGTCACCAGGGTGACGACGGGGATGCCGGCCTCCGCGAGCCGGGCCACGGCGGCGGTGACCTCGGGGACGTCGGGCGCCTTGAGGATCACGCCCTGCGAGCCCCGCCGGCCGATGCGGTCCAGGGTCCGGGTGAGTTCCTGCACCGGGCCGGTCTCGCGGAAGTGGAAGCGCGAGCGGACGACGGCCGGGTGCAGGGAGGGGAGTTCCGCCTCCAGGGCGCCGCGTATCGCGGTGGAGAAGCGGTCGGGCGTCTGCATCACGATGTCGATCATGAAGGTGCGGCCGACCAGCCGGACCTGGGTGCGCTGCCGGTCCAGGTCGGCTATCGCCTGCCGGACCTCGCGCTGGGTGCTCTCCCGGACCCCGCCCCGGCCGTTCAGCACCCGGTCCACCGTGGCCTCGCTCAGACCCGCCTGACGTGCGATCTCGCGGATCGGGAAGGGGTGACCCACGGACGACTCCTTGAAGGGTTTTTGATGGCTGCCTGCTGGTTGTTCGAGGGGTTTGTACTGACAAGAATGACAGAGCTGGGTCACTCCGTTTCCGAGAGGACGACGATGTCCTTCATTTCCGTCCGCAGCCGTGCGCGGCTGTCCGAGCAGGACTGCGATCTCAACGCATTCCGCACCCTCGCCGAGACGGTCACCGACCTCGCCGAGTACCCGTACGCCACCGGCGTCGAGCGCGACGTCCTGGTCTACGACAGCGGCCTCCTGCGCAAGACCGAGGAACCGGCCGCCGTCGAGGACGAACTCGTCCGGGCGCTCGCCGACGGGCCCGGCATCGTGGTCCTGAAGGGCGCCTTCCCCGACCTGTCCGTGGTCGACGGGCTGAGCACCGTGTTCGACGCGCTGATCGCCGAGCAGCGTGCCTCGGGCGTGAGCGCCGGCGACCACTTCGCGAAGCCGGGCGCCAACGACCGGGTGTGGAACGCGCTGGAGAAGGCGGCCCTGTACGACCCCGAGGCGTTCGCCGACTACTACGCGAACGACATGGTGGCGCTGGTCTCGGCCGCCTGGCTGGGCCCGGGCTACCAGGTCACCTCGCAGGTCAACGTGGTCAACCCGGGCGGCGCGGCACAGACCGTGCACCGGGACTACCACCTGGGCTTCCTGTCCAACGAGGCCGCGGCCGCCTATCCGGCGCACGTGCACGCCCTCTCCCCCGTGCTGACCCTCCAGGGCGCGGTGGCGCACTGCGACATGCCGGTCGAGTCCGGGCCGACGATGTACCTGCCGCACTCCCAGAAGTACGAGCCGGGCTACCTGGCGTGGCGGCTCCCGGAGTTCCGGGCCTACTTCGAGGCGCACCACGTGCAGCTTCCGCTCGCCAAGGGCGACGCGGCCTTCTTCAACCCCGCACTGTTCCACGCGGCCGGCACCAACCGGTCCGCGGACATCCGGCGCGCGGCCAACCTGCTCCAGGTGTCCTCCGCGTTCGGGCGGGCCATGGAGACGGTGGACCGCGAGGCGGTCGCGAACGCCGTGTTCCCCGCCCTGCTCCGGCGCCGTGCCGAGGGCGTCGGCGAGGAGTGGCTGGAGAACGTGATCGCCGCGAGCGCCGAGGGCTACCCCTTCCCGACCAACCTCGACAGCGACCCACCCGTCGACGGCCTCGCCCCGCCCTCCCAGGCGGACGTGGTGCGGCGGGCGCTGCGCGAGACATGGACACCCCGGGCTCTGCGCGACGAGCTGCGGGCCTGCGCCGAGCGGCGCGAGAGCTGAGGAGAATCATGGGCCTTCTAGACGACAAGGTCGTGCTGGTCAACGGCGGCAGCCAGGGTGTGGGCGCCGCGATCGCCCGGGCCGCGGTCCGCGAGGGCGCGGTCGTGGCCGTGACCGGGCGGCGCCCGGCACCGGGCGAGGAGCTGGTGGGCGAGCTGACGGCGGCCGGCGGCAAGGCGATGTTCATCCGCGCCGACCTCGCGGACGCCGAGCAGGCGACGACCGCCGTGGGTGACGTCGTCGCCGCCTACGGTCGCGTCGACTGCCTGGTCAACTCGGCCGGGCTCACCTCCCGGGGCTCGCTCCTCGAGACCACGCCGGAGCTGTTCGACAAGCACATCGCGATCAACCTCAAGGCGCCCTTCTTCGCCATGCAGGCGGCGGTCGCCGACATGCTCGGCCGCAAGGCGCCCGGCACGATCGTCAACATCGGCTCCAACTGCGCCCACGGCGGCCCGCCCAACCTGGCGGCGTACTCCGCGGCCAAGGCCGGTCTGGCGGGGCTGACCCGCAACGCCGCCCACGCGCACCGCTGGGACCGGATCCGGATCAACGACCTGAACATCGGCTGGACGGCGACCGAGGGCGAGGACGCCACACAGAAGGCCTTCCACGGCGCCGAGGACGGCTGGCGCGAGGAGGCCGCGGCCAAGCTGCCGATGGGCAAGCTCGGCCAGCCGGACGAGATCGCCGACTTCGTGGTCTTCCTGCTGTCGGACCGATCGGGCGTGGTCACCGGTTCGGTGCTCGACTGGGACCAGAACGTCCTCGGCGCCCTCGACTGATCCCTCCCCGCAAGAAACCCGCACTTCCAAGGAGCAGCACCCTCATGCGTATCGGAATCCTCGGCCTCGGCCGCATCGGCGCCTTCCACGCCGAGACCCTCTCCGGACTCGACGCGGTCGAGTCGCTCGTCGTGGCCGATCCGTTCGCGGAGGCCGCCAAGAAGGCCGCCGAGCGCTTCGGCGCCGAGGTCGCGGACTCGCCCGAGGCCGTGCTGGCCGCCGGGGTGGACGGTGTGGTGATCGCCGCCGCGACCGACGCCCACCCGGGCCTGATCCTGGCCGCCGTCGAGGCCGGTATCCCCGTCTTCTGCGAGAAGCCGGTCGCCAAGACCATGGCCGAGGGCGTGCAGGTCCTCAAGGCCGTCGAGGGCAGCGACGTGCCGATCCAGATCGGCTACAACCGCCGCTTCGACGCCGGTTTCGTCGTCGCGCGGGCGGCCGTCCAGTCCGGCGAACTGGGCAAGCTGCACACGGTCCGCTCGACCACGCTGGACCCGGCGCCGCCGCCGGCCGCGTACATCGCCGCCTCCGGTGGCATCTTCCGGGACTGCTCGGTGCACGACTTCGACATCATCCGCTGGGTGACCGGCCGCGAGGTGACCGAGGTGTACGCGGTCGGCGGCAACCGGGGTGCCGACTACATCAAGGAGGCGGGCGACGCCGACACCACCGGCGCGATCCTCACCCTCGACGACGGCACGATCGCGGTGGTCTCCAACTCCCGCCACAACGGCCGGGGTTACGACGTCCGCATGGAGATCCACGGCTTCGACGACACCATCGCCGTGGGCCTGGAGGACCGGCTCCCGCTGCGCTCGGTCGAGCCCGGCGTGACCTTCCCGGCGGGCACTCCGTACGACTTCTTCATGGACCGCTTCACAGCGGCCTATCGCGCCGAACTCACCGCGTTCACCGAGGTCGTGGCGGGCACCCGCACCTCCCCCTGCACGGTGGCGGACGCCCTGGAGGCCGGCTGGATCGCCGACGCCTGCACGCTCTCCCTGCAGGAGCACCGCCCGGTGACGATCGTCGAGGTCCGCGGCGCCTGACCCGGGGCCCCACACACGTTCCGGGCGCAGGACCGGCCTTCGGCGCCCGGAACCTTCCTACGGCACCGCCGTCACCCTCGAAGAGGAGCCGCAGCCATGAGCGAACCGGTCCGGGAACCCCTGCGCATCGGAATCCTGGGAGCCGCGCGGATCACCGAGCGCGCACTCGTCGACCCGGCCGGCGCGACCGGCCACCGCCTGGTCGCGGTCGCCGCGCGCGACCGCTCCCGCGCCGAGGCCTTCGCGGCCGAGCACGGCGTGGAGCGGGTCGCGGACTCCTACGCCGACCTGCTGGCCGACCCCGAGGTGGAGGTGGTCTACAACCCGCTCGCCAACGGGCTGCACGGCCCGTGGAACCTCGCCGCCCTCGCGGCAGGCAAGCACGTCCTGTCGGAGAAGCCGTCGGCGAGCAACGCCGAGGAGGCGGCCGAGGTCCGGGAGGCGGCGGCGAAGACCGGCACGGTCTTCATGGAGGCCTTCCACTACCTCTTCCACCCGGTCACCCGACGCCTGCACGAGATCCTCGCGAGCGGCGAGATCGGGGAGCTGCGACGGGTCGAGGCGCTGGTCGCGATCCCCGCGCCGCCCGACACCGACCCGCGCTGGTCCCTCCCCCTCGCCGGCGGCGCCGTGATGGACCTGGGCTGCTACAGCCTGCACGCCCTGCGCGGCCTCGCCCCCTGGGCGGGCGGCGCCCCACGGCTCGTCTCCGCACGGGGCGGCGAGCGGGCGAGTGCACCCGGGGTCGACGAGTGGCTGGACGCCGAACTGGAGTACCCCGACGGGGCCACCGGCATCGCCCGCTGCCACATGGCGTACGACGAACTGGAGATGAGCTGCCGGATCGTCGGCACCGAGGGCGAGGCGAGCGCCCCGAACTTCGTCCTCCCCCACCTCGACGACCGGATCGTCGTACGCACGGCGAAGGGCGAGCGCACGGAACGGCTCGGCACACGGTCCTCGTACACGTACCAACTGGAGGCGTTCGCGGCGCGAGTACGCGGCGGCGAGCCGTTGCCGCTGGACGCGGACGACGCGGTGGCGACGATGACGCTGATCGACGAGTGCTATCGGGCGGCGGGCTTCGAGCCGCGGCCGAGGTCGGTCATCGGACGGTAGACGAACGTGGGGTACGGCTGCCCGGTCGTCCGCTCCCACTCCCGTACGACGTCGTCCTGATACTCCCCCCGCGCCTCGGCGAAGGCCGTGACGCAGGTGGCGTGGACGCCGGTGGCGTCCGTGCGGTGGGTGAGCGCGAGCAACGAGCGTAGGGCCGGTACGGCCTCGGCGGTGCCGTCGGCCGTGGCGGCCCTCCGGAGCGCCCGGCCCAGCAGGAGACGGGTCCGGGCGAGGTCGGACACGTGCCGGTCGACGTCGCCGCCGGCGTGCTCCACCACGTCACGCAGGAGGGCCTCGGCCTCCCCGTGGCTCGCCACGGCTCCCGCGTGGTCGCCGACGCGACGCAAGGCGGCGCCCAGGACCCGGAGTTGACGTGCCGTCAGAGGGGCGTACGTCGCCCAGTCGGACTCGGCCAGCCGGCGGGTGAGGGTCAGCGCCTCCCGGGCGGTCGCCACCGCGGGCTCCGTCTCACCGGCGTCCTGTTGGCCGATGCTCAAGTCGGCCAGCCAGCGGGCGAGATGGGGCTCGAAGCGCGCCGGATCGAGGTCCACCAGGCGCCGTAGGACGGCCACGCCCCGCTCGGTCGCGGCGACGGTCTCGGGGTGCTCGCCGAGGGCCTCGTGCACGGCGGCAAGAGCGGCCAGAGCGTCGACGAGGTACGGCTCGTAGTCCGTCGAGCGGTCGGCCGCGAGCCGCGCGTAGGCGTCCACCAGCTCCCGTCGGACGCCCAACTCGTCCTCGCGCGCCTTCACTTCGCGGAGGACCGAGGCCAGACAGCCCAACGCGTCGACCAACCAGAGCGGCCCGCGCAGCGGGTGGCGCTCGACCGCCTTGCGGGCCTGCGTGACCGCTTCCTCGGCCGTGGCGCGTGCCTCGGCGGTCCGGCCCGTGGCGAGGCGGCTGCGGGCCAGGGCCGTGCGGAGCCGTACGCGCAGGTACTGGACGAGTTCCGGGCCGACCCACGCGACCGGTCCCTGAAGGGCCTCCTCCGCCTCCGCGCCGAGCGCCAGTGCCTCCTCGTGGCGGCCGAGAGCCCCGAGTCCGTCGACCAGTTCCACGAACACCCTCGGCCGGGTCAACGTGGCCCGTCCCAACTGGCGTACGGACATGGCTCGCAGGAGCTCGGCGCACTCCTCGTACACCGCCACCGACTCGGCGGTGCGACCGAGCTGGCCCAGCACCAGCGCGAGGGTGAGCTGTGCGGCCGACAGCCCGCCCAGCGCTCGGTCACGGCGGGCCGGGAGTGGGGCGCGGCGGTACCGCTCCACGCACTCGTGGGCCGGGGCGAGGGCTTCTTCCGCCCTGCCGCCGTCCAGGAGGGCCTGTGCCCGGGTGCGCAGGGCGCTCGCGGTCTGGGCCGGGGACGGTCGTGCGCCCGGCACGGCCAGCGAGGCGTCCACCTCGGCGACCGCCTCCTCGTGCCGCTCCGCCAGCAGCAGCGCCTGGCCGTGCAGCAGCAGGGCGCGGGCCAGCTCGTCCGGGCGGTTCTCCGCGCCGATCGACCGGTACAGGGTGACCGCCTCCGCCGCCCACGCCACCCGGCGTGCCGTCGGCGGCGGTCGCAGCAGCACCCAGTTGGGCGTGAGGCAGCGCAGCAGCGTCGCACCGAGCAGCGGCCGTCCCGCACCCGGCGCCACCCGGGCCACCGCGCGCGGCAGCGGCAGCACCATCCGCAGCACACCCATCCGCAGCCCCCAGCCGTCAATCAAAGGACGGCCGAGGGCGCAAGGAAGTTGCGTGCGGCCCTGACTTGATCGGCCAGATGCCGTCAGGCGTACAGCCCCGGGCGCTCCACCAGCTCCACCTCCGCCCGGCCGCCCTCCTCCAGCGACCGCACCCCCGCCTCACAGACGGCCGCCACCGCGTACCCGTCCCAGACGCTGGGGCCGATGACCTCATCGGCGCGGGTGGCGTCGACCCAGGTCTGGAGTTCGCGGTCGTAGGCGTCGGCGAAGCGTTCGGTGAAGTCCTGGGCGATGGTGCCGCCCCAGCGGCCGGCCATGTTGGTGACCATGGCGTGGCCCTCGCCGATGCGGGCGGTGCCCCGTTCGCAGACCACCTCGGCCTGGACCTGGTAGCCGAAGCCGCAGTTGACGAAGATCTCGACGTCGACGACGGCACCGCCGTCCGTCTCGAAGACGACGAACTGCGGGTCCCGCAGGGCGTCCGGGGCGTTCGCGGACGGTCTCGGGCACAGCACCGTCACCGCCGTGATCTCCTGGCCGAGCAGCCAGCGGGTCACGTCCATCTCGTGCACGACGGAGTCGTTGATCAGCATCTCGCTGCGCCAGTCGGGCGCCGAGGCGACGTTGCGGTGCCGGTTGTGGAGCATGAGGGGCCTGCCCAACTGGCCTGTCTCCAGCAGAGACTTGAGTCTCAGGTACTCGGCGTCGTAGCGCCGCATGAAGCCCACCTGGACCAGCCGCCGCCCCACCTTCCGCTCGGCCTCCAGCACGCGGAGCGCCGAGGCCGCGTCCGGGGTGAGCGGCTTCTCGCACAGCACGGGCAGGCCGTGCTCGAACGCCGTCAGCAGCGCCGCCTCGTGGGCGGGCCCCGGCGAGGCGATCAGGACGGCGTCGACGTCGGCCGCCGCCATCGCGGCGGCCGGGTCGGTGTACGCGGTGCAGCCGTCGGCCCGGGCGGCGACGGCCTTCGCGCGCTCCGCGTCGACGTCCACCACGGCGGCAACCCGGGCTCCGCTGGTGACTTCCTGGATACGGCGGACGTGGTCGGCGCCCATCTTGCCGGTGCCGACGACGGCCACTCCTAGCGTTCCACGCTGAGCCATGGTCGTCCCCCTCGGGTGGTCAGGCGCCGCAGGACCTCAGGAACTTGCGGGTGCGCTCCGCGATGGGCAGTGGTCGGTCCGGCTCGCACGGGTACATGTCCTGCTCGACGATGGCGAACAGCTCCACGCCGAGCTTCTGCGCGGCCTCCAGGACCGGCCCCAACTCCGGTACTCCGGTGGGCGGTTCGCACATCACACCGCGCTGCACGGCTGGCCCGAACGGCACCTCGTTCGCGACGACGTCGGCGAGGATCTCCGGGTCGACCTGCTTGAGGTGGAGGTAGCCGATGCGCTCGCCGTAGGTCTCGATCAGCTTGACGCTGTCGCCGCCGCAGTAGGCGTAATGACCGGTGTCCAGGCAGAGGTTGACCAGTTCGGAGTCGGTCGAGTCGAGGAAGCGCTCGACGTGGTCCTCGGTGTCGATGTGGGTGTCGGCGTGCGGGTGCACGACGATGTCGAGGCCGTACGCCTCCTTCACCTCGTGGCCGAGCCGTTCCATGCCCTTGGTCAGATGGGCCCACTGCTCGCCGGTCAGCTCCGGCGGCTCCAGGATCTCGGCGGTCTTGTCGTCGCGCCAGAAGGACGGGATGACGACGAGGTGCTTCGCGTCCATCGCCTGGGTGAGCGCGGCCACTTGGCTCACGTGCTCCCAGGTGGACTCCCAGACGGACGGGCCGCGGTGCAGGCCGGTGAAGACCGTGCCGGCCGAGACCTTGAGCTCGCGCTTGGCGATCTCGTCGGTGAGGCGGGCCGGGTCGGTCGGCAGATAGCCGTACGGGCCCAGCTCGATCCACGGGTAACCGGCCTGGGCGACCTCGTCCAGGAAGCGTTCCCAGGGCACCTGTTGCGGGTCGTCGGGGAACCAGACACCCCAGGAGTCGGGGGCGGAGCCGACCCTGATGCGGTCCAGGGCGTTCGCCATCTCAGGATTTCCCTTCGGACGCGGTCGCCACGGGTGCGCCGAGGTCCTTCGCTTCCGGCAGCTCGTCGACGTCCACACCACGAACCTGGGACAACTCGTGCTTGAGAGCGGCGAGTTCGGTACCACCGGCCATGTGGTTGGTCAGCTCTTCGAGACTGACCTCGGCACGCGAGGCGGAGAGTTCCATGGTGCCCAGGCGCAGCACGCTGAAGTGGTCGCCGACCATGTAGGCGTGGTGCGGGTTGTGCGTGATGAAGATGACGCCCAGACCACGCTCACGGGCGGCGGCGACGTACTTCAACACGACGCCGGACTGCTTGACGCCGAGAGCGGCGGTCGGCTCGTCCAGGATCAGCACACGGGCACCGAAATACACGGCGCGGGCGATCGCCACACACTGACGCTGGCCACCGGAGAGCGTGCCGATGGGCTGCTCCAGGTCGTCCAGGATGATGCCCATCTCACGCAGCTCGTGGTCGGCGGTCTTCTTCATCCGGTCGATGTCGAGACGCCGTACCGGCCACGGGCCCTTCGTCATCTCCGAACCGAGGAAGAAGTTGCGCCACACCGGCATCAACGGCACCGTCGCCAGATCCTGGTAGACCGTGGCGATGCCCTTGTCGAGGGCCTCGCGCGGGGTGGAGAAGCGCACCGGGACGCCGTCGACGAGGAACTCGCCCTCGGTGTGCTGATGCAGGCCCGAGATGATTTTGATGAGGGTCGACTTGCCCGCGCCGTTGTCACCCAGCACGCAGGTGACCTGGCCGGGGAAGACCTGGAGGTCGACGCCGTGCAGGGCACGGATGTTGCCGTAGGACTTGCCCGCGTTGCGCAGTTCGACGATCGGCGCGTCCTTCGCCCCCTCCTCGGGGACCGTGTCCTGGATGATCTCGCCGTGGGTGCCGGCCTTGTTCATGGATGTCATGGGGTCACCTCCGGGTCGCCGACTGGCGGACCCACAAGTTGATGAGCACGGCGCCCAGCAGCATCACGCCGAGGAAGGCCTTGAACCAGTCCGGGTTCCAGCCGGCGAAGACGATGCCCTGGTTGACCATGCCGAACATGAAGGCACCGAAGACCGGGCCGATCGCCGAGCCGTAACCACCGGTCAGCAGACAGCCGCCGATGACGGCCGCCGCGATGTAGATCAGCTCCTGGCCGACGCCCTCGCCCGACTGCACGGTGTTGAAGGTGAAGAGCTGGTGCATGCCGACGAACCAGGCGCCGAAGCCGACCAGCATGAACAGCGAGATCTTGGTGAAGGTGACCGGGACACCGACGGCTCGGGCGCTGTCCTTGTTGCCGCCGACCGCGAAGATCCAGTTGCCGTACTTGGTGCGCAGCAGGATCCAGGTGGCGATCGCCGCGAAGACCAGCCAGTAGAAGACCGTGATCTTCACCTGGACGCCACCGATGTCGAAGGACGACGCGAAGATCTTCTTGGCCTGGCCGAAGCCGTCCATGTTGCTGATGTCGTCGGTGGCCACGTTGGTGGTGACCAGCTTGGTCACCGCGAGGTTCACACCCTGGAGGATCAGGAACGTGCCCAGGGTGACCAGGAAGCTGGGCAACCCGGTCTTGACGACCATCCAGCCGTTGAACGCACCGACCGCCAGCGACACGAGCAGCGCGACGATGACACCGACCCACACGTTCATGGTGAGTTGGTAGCTGAGCATGCTCGCGGTGAGCGCCGAGGTGATGACCGCGACGCCGGACGACAGGTCGAACTCGCCGCCGATCATCAGCAGCGCCACCGGCAGCGCCATGATGCCGATCGTCGACGACTGGTACAGCACCGTCGCCATCGAACTGCCGTCGCGCACCGGGGGTGCGGCGATCAGGAAGAAGACGTAGACGGCGGCGGCGCCGAGGAAGACACCCACCTCGGGGCGCGCCAACAGCTTGAAGACCAGCGGGCGTTGGGAGGTCCTGCCGTCGGCCTCTTTGGGGCCGGGGGCCGGCGGTGTGTCCACCGCCGGCTCGGCGTGCTGGGTCATACTGATCACCGGGTGCCCTTCGCGGCGAACGCCGCCACCGCTTCGACGTTGGACTTGTCGACGAACGCGGGACCGGTCAGCACCGGCTGCTCGCCGCCGCCCATGTAGTTGCCGTTGTTCTTGTAGAGCCACAGCGAGTCGATCGCCAAGTAACCCTGCAGGTACGGCTGCTGGTCGACCGCGAACTGGATCGTGCCCTTGCTGATGGCCGTGGTGAGGTCCTTGTTCAGGTCGAAGGTCGCGACCTTCGCCTTGCTGCCCGCGTCGGTCACCGACTGCGCGGCCGTCAACGCGAACGGGGCGCCGAGCGTGGCGACGTAGTCGATGGACGAGTCCGTCTTGAGCTTGGCGGTGATCGTCGACTTCACGGACGGCATGTCGGTGCCGTTGACGTAGAGGACGTCGGTCTTGCCGGAGAAGGTCTCCTTGAGGCCGTTGCAGCGCTGGGTCAGGCCGACGTTGCCCTGCTCCTGGACGACACAGACCGTGTGCTTGGCACCCAGCTCGTTCAGCTTCTTGCCGAACGCCTCGCCCGCCACCGTCTCGTCCTGGCCGAAGAACTCCATCAGGCCGAGCTTCTGCCAGTCGCTGACACCGGAGTTGAGGCCGACCACGGGTATCTTCGCGGCCGTCGCCTTCTTCACGACGTCCTTCATGGCGTCCGGCTTGGCGAGGGTGATCGCGATGCCGTCGACCTTCTGGTCGATCGCGTTCTGCACCAGGTTGGCCTGGTTGCCCGCGTTCGGGTCGGCCGAGTAGATCAGCTTGATGTTGTCCTTGGCCGCGGCGGCCTCGGCGCCCTTGCGGACGATGTCCCAGAAGGTGTCACCGGGCGACTGGTGCGTCACGAGAGCGACCGTCATACGAGGTGTGGTGGCCTTGCCCGCCGAGGCGCCCGACCCACCTTCTTCGGACTTCTTGCCCCCGGAGCTGCTGGAGCAGCCGGCGAGGGTCAGCGCGGCTGCCGCGGCGACCGCCACTACGGGGACGATTCTGCGGGAGCGGTGGTGAGTGGAGCGGTCCATCTTTCCTGGCACCTCACTGTGCTTGCGGGGGAAAGGGAGAGGGATCTCAAAGATCCGGGGCCCGGGATCTTGGCATGTCCGGGTCGTGCGCCGCAAATACGGCAGAAGTACTGGGACGGGATCCAATCCCGTGGCGCGCCCACTGTCAATACTTTGTTAAGACATCATTTCACAAGCAGGTCCGAATGTCAGTACAAACTATTGACAGCATCGGCTCCAGAGGCCTACACCTGGGAGGCGGAGGTCCTCTGGGGCCCGCATCCCCAGTACAGCCCGAGGAGCGTCGCACATGGCCCAGTCAGTCCAGCCCATCGACCTGATCACTATGGGCCGTATCGGAGTCGATCTCTACCCCCTTCAGGTAGGTGTGGGCCTGGCCCAGGTCGAGACCTTCGGCAAATTCCTCGGCGGTTCGGCCGCCAACGTGGCGGTCGCCGCCGCCCGGCTCGGCCGGAACACGGCGGTGATCACCCGCACCGGTGACGACCCCTTCGGCACCTATCTGCACGAGGCGCTCAAGGAGTTCGGCGTCGACGACCGCTGGGTGACGTCCGTCGCCGCGTACCCGACACCGGTGACCTTCTGCGAGATCTTCCCGCCGGATGACTTCCCTCTTTACTTCTACCGGCAGCCTAAGGCTCCTGACCTGGAGATTCACACCGAGGAGCTGGACTTCTGGGCGATCCGGGCGGCCCGCGTCTTCTGGATCACCGGCACCGGCCTGAGCGAGGAGCCCAGCCGCTCCGCCACACTCGCCGCCCTGAAGGCCCGCGACAAGTCGGGCACCACGGTCTTCGACCTCGACTGGCGCCCGATGTTCTGGCGCGACCCCGAAGAGGCCCGCCCGTACTACGAGGAAGCACTGCGTCACGCGACGGTCGCGGTCGGCAATCTCGACGAGTGCGAGATCGCCACCGGCGTCCGCGAGCCGCGGGCCTGCGCGGATGCGCTGCTGGCCGCGGGCGTGGAGCTCGCCGTCGTCAAGCAGGGCCCCAAGGGCGTGCTGGCCGTGCACCGCGACGGCACCACCGCCGAGGTGCCGCCGGTGCCCGTCGAGGTGGTCAACGGACTCGGCGCCGGCGACGCCTTCGGCGGCTCGCTCGTCCACGGGCTGCTGTCCGGCTGGGAGTTGGCCGAAACCATGCGCTACGCCAACGCGGCCGGCGCCCTCGTCGCCTCCCGGCTCGCCTGTTCCTCCGCGATGCCCACCGAAGCCGAGGTCGACGGCCTCCTCGCGCGCGCCACCGCCTGAAACGGAGCTCTGCCTTGTCCATCAGCATCCCCGACCTCGTCACGGTCAGAGCCCGGCACCCCGAGGCCGTCGCCGAAGCCGCCGCCCGGCGCGTGCGCCGCCCGCTGCTCGGCGACAGCGGCCGCCTGATGATCGTGGCCGCCGACCACCCGGCCCGCGGCGCGCTGGGCGTGGGCGACCGCCGCCTGGCCATGGCCAACCGGGCGGATCTGCTGGAACGTCTCTGCATCGCGCTCTCCCGCCCCGGCGTCGACGGGGTGCTGGCCACCGCCGACATCCTCGACGACCTCCTGCTGCTCGGGGTGCTGGAGAACAAGGTCGTCATGGGCTCCATGAACCGCGGCGGCCTGGCGGGCGCCGTCTTCGAGATGGACGACCGCTTCACCGGCCACCGCGCCGAGGACATCGAGCGGCTGCGCTTCGACGCGGGCAAGCTCCTCGTCCGTATCGACTACACCGATCCCGGCTCGCTCACCACCCTGGAGACCACCGCGCGGGCCATCGACGACATGGCGGCCCGCCGACTCCCCGTATTCGTCGAGCCGTTCATCTCCCGCCGGACCGACGGCAGGGTCCGCAACGACCTCTCCGCCGAGGCCGTCACCAAGTCGGTCGCCATCGCCTCGGGCCTCGGCGGCAGCTCCGCCTACACCTGGCTCAAGCTCCCCGTCACCGACGACCCGGACGACATGGGCGAGGTCCTGGAGACCTCCACGCTGCCGGCCGTGCTGCTCGGCGGCGAGGTGGGCGAGGACCAGGAAGGCGCGTACGAACGCTGGCGCAAGGCCCTGCGGCTGCCCACCGTGCAGGGCATGGTCGTCGGCCGCTCGCTGCTCTACCCGGCCGAGGGCACTGTGGAGACGGCGGTCGACACGGCCGTCGGTCTGCTGTGACGTGCCGGTCGTGACACGGAGGAACGCAATGACGTATCACCTTCCCGCAGGAAAGGCCCTCGGCGGCCCGTACGTCGTGGACATCACGCCGGAGAAGGCCGGCTGGGGCTACTCCAGCCTGCGGGTGCTGGAGCTGCCGCCGGGCGGCAGCCACACCTTCGACACCGGCGACAGCGAGTGGATCGTCATCCCGCTCAGCGGGGGCTGCACGGTCGCCGCCGCCGACGACTTCGGCCACGACACCTTCCAACTCACCGGTCGCGACAGCGTGTTCACCTCGGTGAGCGACTTCGCCTACGTGCCACGGGACGCCCGCGCGACCGTCATGTCGGCCGGCGGCGGGCGGTTCGCGCTCAACGGCGCGCGCTGCACCCGCCGGCTGCCCGCCCGCTACGGACCGGCGTCCGCGGTGCCGGTGGAGCTGCGCGGCACCGGCAACTCCTCCCGGCAGGTCAACAACTTCGGCGCGGCGGGCGTGTTCGAGTGCGACAAGCTCATCGCCGTCGAGGTGCTCACCCCGGGCGGCAACTGGTCGTCCTTCCCGCCGCACAAGCACGACGAGGACCGGCCCGGCGAGGAGTCCGTCCTCGAAGAGGTCTACTACTTCGAGTTCGCCGACCACGAGGGCATCCCCGGCCTCGGCTACCAGCGCGTCTCCCCCTCCGGGCAGGGACGGGGCACGGACGTCCTGGCCGAAGTGCGCGGCGGAGACGTCGTGTTGATCCCCGACGGCTGGCACGGACCGTCGATGGCCGTGCCCGGCCACCACATGTACTACCTGAACGTCATGGCGGGTCCCGAGCCCGACCGCACCTGGCTGATCGGCGACCACCCGGACCACGCCTGGGTCCGCGACACCTGGCCGGAGCAACCGGTCGACCCCCGACTCCCCCTCTACACGGCACCGGAGAAGTCCTGATGAGCACCCGCACCCGCCGTCTGACCGTCGCCCAGGCCCTGGTCCAGTTCCTGTCCGTCCAGTACACCGAGCGCGACGGCGTACGGCACCGGCTGATCGCCGGCACCTGGGGCATCTTCGGCCATGGCAACGTTGCCGGGGTCGGCCAGGCCCTCCTGGAGGCGGGCGAGGACACCATGCCCTACCACCAGGGCCGCAACGAGCAGGCCATGGTGCACGCGGCCGTCGGCTACGCCCGCCAGCTGGACCGCCTGTCCGCGCAGGCCGTGACGACGTCGATCGGCCCCGGCGCCACCAACCTGGTGACGGGCGCCGCCCTCGCCACCATCAACCGCCTGCCGGTGCTGCTCCTGCCGGGCGACTACTTCGCCACCCGCGCCGCCGACCCGCTCCTCCAGCAGCTGGAGCACCCGGTCGAGGCGGACCTGTCGGTCAACGACACCCTGCGCCCGGTCTCCCGCTACTTCGACCGCGTCACCCGCCCCGAAGCCCTGATCCCCTCCGCGCTGAACGCCATGCGCGTGCTCACCGACCCCGTCGAGACCGGCGCGGTGACGCTGGCGCTCCCGCAGGACGTGCAGGCGGAGGCGTACGACTGGCCGGAGGAGTTCTTCGCCGAGCGCGTGTGGCACGTACGGCGTCCCGCGCCGGACCCCTACGAGCTGGCGGAGGCCGTGGCCGCGATCCGGGCCGCCGAGCGTCCGCTGATCGTGGCGGGCGGCGGGGTCCACCACAGCAAGGCGGAGGAGGCCCTCAAGGCCCTCGTGGACGCCACCGGTATCCCGGTCGCCTCCACCCAGGCGGGCAAGGGCTCGCTGCGGTACGACCACCCGGCGGACCTCGGCGGCATCGGCCACACCGGCACGGAGGTCAGCGACGACATCGCGCGCACCGCGGACCTGGTGATCGGCGTCGGCACCCGCTACACGGACTTCACCACCGCCTCCCACACGCTCTTCCAGAACCCGGACGTGCGGTTCGTCAACCTGAACATCACCGCGTTCGACGCCCACAAGCTGGCTGCGCGCACGCTCGTCTGCGACGCGAGGGCGGGGCTCACAGCGTTGACGGAGGCGCTGTCCGGTCACCGTGTGAACTCGGTTTACGAGGCCGCCTACCGTGCGGGCAAGGACCGCTGGGAACAGGTTGTTGACGCCGCTTTCACCGCCGCCGACGAGAACGCCGTACCGACCCAGACCCAGGTGCTCGGCGCCCTCGACTCGGTCGTCGGTGACGACGACGTGGTGATCAACGCGGCCGGCTCGCTCCCCGGCGACCTGCACAAACTGTGGCGCTCGCGCAGCCCGCGCCAGTACCACCTGGAGTACGGCTACTCCTGCATGGGCTACGAGATCCCGGCCGCGATCGGCGTCCAGCAGGCCACGCCCGACACGCCCGTATGGGCGCTGGTCGGCGACGGCACCTACCTGATGATGCCGACCGAGATCGTCACAGCCGTCCAGGAGGGCCTGCCGGTCAACCTCCTGCTCATCCAGAACCACGGCTACGCCTCCATCGGCGGCCTCTCCGAGTCGGTCGGCGGCGAGCGCTTCGGCACCGCCTACCGCTACCGGGCCGCCGACGGCACCTTCTCCGGCGCCCCGCTCCCGGTCGACCTGGCCGCCAACGCGGCCAGCCTCGGCATGGACGTCCTGCGCGCCAAGACGGTCAGTGAACTGCGCGAGGCGCTCGCCATGGCCCGCGCCTCCGACCGTCCGACGTGTGTCCACGTCGAGACCGACACCGCCACCCCGACCGCTCCCCCGGCCGAGGCCTGGTGGGACGTGCCGGTCGCCGAGACGGCCTCCCGCGAGGCCGCGGTACAGGCCCGCGAGGAGTACGACCGTCAGGTCGCCGACCGCCGCCGCCACCTCTGAACTCCCCTCCACCGAAAGGCTTTCGCGCCATGAAGACGATCACGCACTGGATAGGCGGCAAGCCCGTCGAGGGCGACTCCGGCCGCTACGGCGTCGTGTACGACCCGGCGACCGGCGCGCAGGACAAGCAGGTCGCGTTCGCGACCGTCGACGAGGTGGACACCGCCGTCGCCTCCGCCAAGGCCGCGTTCGAGAGTTGGGGTGTCTCCTCGCTCGCCAAGCGCACGGCGATCCTCTTCAAGTACCGCGAGCTGCTGGACGCGCATCGCGACGAGATCGCGGAGCTGATCACCGCCGAGCACGGCAAGGTGCACTCCGACGCGCTGGGCGAGGTCGCGCGCGGCATGGAGATCGTGGAGCTGGCCTGCGGGATCAGCGTCCAGCTGAAGGGCGAGCTGTC
Source organism: Streptomyces pseudovenezuelae (assembly GCF_029892565.1). GTDB lineage: Bacteria > Actinomycetota > Actinomycetes > Streptomycetales > Streptomycetaceae > Streptomyces > Streptomyces pseudovenezuelae_A. The sequence goes on from NZ_JARXVH010000001.1 coordinate 74,670, forward strand.
GACGCAGGTCTCCACCCGCGTCGACGTGGCCTCGATCCGCCAGCCGCTCGGCGTCGTCGCCGGCATCACGCCGTTCAACTTCCCGGCCATGGTGCCGATGTGGATGTTCCCGCTCGCCATCGCGACCGGCAACACCTTCGTCCTCAAGCCCAGCGAGAAGGACCCGTCGGCGTCCTTCCGGCTGGCCGAACTCGCCTCCGAGGCGGGCCTGCCCGACGGCGTCCTGAACGTCGTGCAGGGCGACAAGGTCGCCGTCGACCGCATCCTGGAGCACCCGGACATCGAGGCGGTGTCCTTCGTCGGCTCGACGCCGATCGCGAAGTACATCCAGCTCAAGGCGGTTGAGCACGGCAAGCGCGTGCAGGCCCTGGGCGGCGCCAAGAACCACATGCTCGTCCTGCCCGACGCCGACCTGGACTTCGCCGCCGACCAGGCGATCAACGCGGCCTACGGCTCGGCCGGCGAGCGCTGCATGGCCGTGTCCGTCGTGGTCGCGGTCGGCGACACCGGTGACGAGCTGGTCGCCAAGATCGCCGAGCGCGCCGGCAAACTGCGCATCGGCCCCGGCAACGACCCGGCCTCCGAGATGGGCCCGCTGATCACGCGCGAGCACCGCGACAAGGTGGCCTCGTACGTCGCGTCGGCCGCCGAGCAGGGCGCCGAGGTCGTGGTCGACGGCACCGGCTTCTCGGTCGAGGGCCACGAGGACGGCTTCTTCCTCGGCGTATCGCTGCTGGACCGGGTGCCGCTGACGGCGGACGCGTACAAGGACGAGATCTTCGGCCCGGTCCTGGTCGTGGTCCGCGCGGACTCGTACGACGAGGCCATCAAGCTGATCAACGACTCCCGTTGGGGCAACGGCACCGCGATCTTCACCCGCGACGGCGGCGCCGCCCGCCGGTTCCAGCTGGAGGTCAAGGCGGGCATGGTCGGCGTGAACGTGCCGATCCCGGTGCCCGTCGGCTACCACTCCTTCGGCGGCTGGAAGGACTCCCTCTTCGGTGACCTGCACGTCTACGGCAATGACGGCATCGCCTTCTACACCCAGGGGAAGGTCATCACCACGCGCTGGCCGGACCCGGCCGACGCGGGCATCAACCTCGGTTTCCCCAGCCACTCCTGACCCGCCGTCAGGTCTCTTTCGAGGGAGGTACCTCCATGGCGAAGGCCGGCGACCCCGCACGTGCCATGACCGCCCCCGCGCTCCACTCGCTGGACTTCGCCCTGGACCGGGGCAGTCCGGTGCCGCTGTACTACCAGCTCGCACAGCAGCTGGAGGCGGCGATCGAGCACGGGATCCTCGCCCCGGGCAATCTCCTGGGCAACGAGATCGATCTCTCGATGCGCCTGGGCCTGTCCAGACCCACCGTCCGCCAGGCCATCCAATCCCTCGTCGACAAGGGCCTGTTGGTGCGCCGCCGCGGGGTCGGCACGCAGGTGGTGCACAGCCAGGTCAAGCGTCCGCTGGAACTCAGCAGCCTCTACGACGACTTGGAGGCGGCGGGCCAGGGGCCGACCACCGATGTGCTGCGCAACGAGCGCGAGTCGGCGACCGCGGACGTCGCCGCCGCGCTCGGCATCACCGAGGGCAGCGAGGTCGTCGCCCTGGAGCGGCTGCGCTGCACGCACGGCCAGCCGGTCGCCTTCCTGTGCAACTACCTGCCCGCGAACATCCTCGAACTGGACAGCGCCCGGCTGGAGTCGACCGGCCTGTACCGGATGATGCGCACCGCCGGCATCACCCTGCACAGCGCCCGTCAGACCATCGGCGCCCGCTCCGCCACCCCCGAGGAGGCGGCCCGCCTCGACGAGACGGCGGGTGCCGCCCTGCTGACCATGCAGCGCACGGCGTACGACGACACGGGCCGGCCGGTCGAGTACGGGAGGCACATCTACCGGGCGTCCCGCTACGCGTTCGACTTCCAGCTGCTGGTCAGGCCCTGAGCCGAGGCGTCAGGTCTCGCCGAACGTCCGTCGGTAGGCGCCGGGTGTGGTGCCGAGGTGTGCCCGGAAACGGCGGCGCAGGTTGACCGCCGAGGCGAGTCCCACCCGGGTGGCGACGGCTTCGACCGGCAGGTCGGTCTGTTCGAGCAGGACCCGTGCCGCGTCGAGGCGCCGGGCGAGCAGCCACTGTCCCGGACTGGTGCCGAGCTGCTCGGTGAACCGCCGGGCCAGGGTCCGGCTGGACAGCCCGGCGCGTTCGGCGAGCCGATCGAGGGTCAGTCGGTCCCTACGTTGTTGGTCGGGCTGAGCGAGCCATTCGTAGGGTTGGCTCACCCAGGGGTGCCGGGTGTGGCTTTCAGTCGTGTGCCGCTCGTATGGCTTCGGACGATTCGCCGCCCGGCGCCCCACGACGACTCGGCTGCTCATTGGGAATTGCGGTACTGATCGCTCAGTAGGGACTCGACAGCGAGGTCGTCCGTGGTACCCGTGTACAAGCGACCTGCGGAGAAGCGAGTGACAGCGATCTGGGCCGGTATCGACGCTGGCAAGACCCATCACCACTGCGTGGTGATCGACGGCACCGGCAAGCGGCTGCTGTCGCGGCGCGTGGCGAACGAGGAGACCGAGCTGCTGCAGCTCCTGGCTGACGTCCTCGACCTGGGTGACGAAGTCACCTGGGGCATCGACCTGGCGGACGGCGGGGCCGCCCTGGTGATCGCCATCCTGCTCAACCACGGCCAGCCGCTGCTCTACATACCCGGCCGGACCGTCAACCGTGCCTCGGAGGGCTACCGGGGCGACGGCAAGACCGACGCGAAGGACGCGGCGGTCATCGCCGACCAGGCCCGCATCCGCCGTGACCTGGCGCCGCTGCGGCCCACCGACGAGCTGGTGGCCGAGCTGAAGATCCTCACACGCCGCCGCCGCGATCTCAGTGACGACCGCACCCGGACCATCAACCGGCTCCGCGGCCATCTCACCGAGATCTTCCCCGGCCTGGAGCGCGAGCTCGACCTGACCAACGTCGGCCCGTTGGTGCTGCTGAGCGGTTACCAGACCCCGGCCGCCATCCGGCGTGCCGGCACCCGGCGGCTGACCACCTGGCTGCGCAACCGCAAGGTCGTGCGCCCCGACCAGCTCGCCGCCAAGGCCGTCCAGGCCGCCGAGAGCCAGCACACCGCCCTGCCCGCAGAGCGGATGACCGCCCAGGTCGTGCACTCCATCGCGAAGGAGGTGATGGCTCTCAACGACAAGATCGCCGAGACGGACAAACTCATCGAGGGCCGGTTTCGTCAGCACCGCCATGCCGAAGTGATCGCCAGCATGCCTGGCATTGGGCCGCTGCTGGGGGCGGAATTCCTTGCCGCGACCGGCGGTGACCTGAACGCCTTCGACAGCGCCGACCGGCTCGCCGGATTCGCCGGCGTCGCCCCCGTCGCACGCGACTCCGGAAAGGTCAGCGGCAACCTGCACCGGCCCACCCGCTACAACCGCCGCGTCCAACGCGTCTTCTACACCTCCGCGTTGATTAGCATCCGCTGCTGCGACGAATCCCGCCGCTTCTACGACCGCAAGCGAGCCGAAGGCAAACGGCACAGCCAAGCCGTCATGGCCCTCGCACGCCGACGCGTCAACGTCCTGTGGGCTCTCCTGCGTGACGGACGGTGCTACCAAGCAGCACCGCCTGTCACACACACCGCTTGACATCCTCATTAGGAATCGTCCAGCCGGGAGGTGGCCCACTCCAGCAGTGGCGCCAGTGACTCGTCCGCCTTGGCCGGCACGGGCTGTGCGGCGTACTGGAGTTGGCTGCCCTCCCGGTGCGGCGGCAGGACCATGTTCCGGGCGATCTGGGCGGCGTGGGCGGCGCCGTGGTCGGAGCGTACGAGGTGCAGACACAGGTCGATGCCCGCGCCGGTTCCGGCGCTGGTCGCCACGTCGCCGTGATCCACGTACAACACGTCCGATTCCACCCGCACTTCGGGGAAGGCGGCGGCGAGTTGGGCGGTGCCGCGCCAGTGGGTGGTGGCGCGGCGGCCGTCGAGCAGTCCTGCCTGCGCGAGGACGAACGCGCCCGTGCAGACGGCGACGATCCGCGCCCCGCGCCGGTGGGCCGCCCGCAGGGCCTCGGTGACGGTCGGCGGCACCGGTGCGCCGGGCGGCTGCCAGCCGGGGACGACCACGGTGTCCGCGTCCCGCAGGGCGGCGAGCCCCGAGTCGACGTGCATCGCATAACCGACCGTGGTCCGCAGAGGTCCGGGGTGCTCGGCGCAGATCCGGAAGCTGTAGCGGGGCGGCACGTCCGGCAGGGCGGTGCCGAAGACCTCCGCGGCACAGGCGAGCTCGAAGGGTGACTGGGGCGCGTTGAGCAGGGCCACCACTCGATGGACGTTCATGACAGGAATGTACCCACAGGCGTCTTTCTGGACTCTCGGACGGGAGGGCGGTCCCGGTCACAGTGGTCCCATGAGTGACATCACCGAAACGGGAGTGTCGAGGACCGAAGTCCAGGTCGACGGCGAGCCGGCCAGCTACCTGGCCGTGGAGCAGGGCGGTCCGGCCGTGTTGCTGCTGCACGGCACGTACTGGAGCCGGGTCTGGCTCCCGGTCCTCGCCCACCTCGCCGAGGCGGGGCTGCGGCCCATCGCGGTCGATCTCCCCGGACTGGGGCGCTCGGGAGGCGAGCTCACTCCGGAGACCGCCACGGTCCCGGCCCTCGCGGACTGGGTGGCACGCTTCGCGTCCGCGCTGAAGATCGACGGGCCGATCGCCGTGGCGGGCCACGACATCGGCGGGGCCGTCGCCCAGCATCTCCTCGTCCACGGCCAACTGGCCGTGTCCCGGCTGGCCTTGGTCAACTCGGTGACGTACGACTCCTGGCCGGCGCCCCACGTGGCCCGGTTCCGGGGCCCGGGTGCCGCCGCCGACGACGTCCTCGCTGCCCGCCGACAAGCGGTGACGGCGACGCTTGGCGATGCCGCCACCGAACAGCGGATCGCGGACTACCTGGAACCGTGGACCAGTTCGCGGGTCCGCCGCTCCTGGACGGCCCTGGCGAGCGCGGCCGACAGCCGCTACACCCTCGACCTCGTCCCCGCGCTACGACGGTCCACAGCACCGAAGTTGCTGATCTGGGGCGAGGACGACGACTTCGAGAAGGTGGACTACGCGGAGCGGTTCGCCGCGGAGATCCCGCACACCACGCTCGTACGCATCCCGAACGCGGGACACATCCCCACGGAGAACGCCCCCGCCCGGATCGCCCGCGCGCTCGCCGGCTTCTTCACGGCGGTGCAGAGTAAGTCACCGATCAGGCAACGCCGTTCGGATTCGGGCAGTTGAGCCTGGGGGGAACTTCCACCGGTGGTAGCAGGACCAGTAGCTCACCACCCGGCGCTCGGTCCGCGCGAAGAACTCCGGATTCCGCGCGATGAAGTCCCCGTAAGGCCGTGGCCCCGCCACACGCCGGCCGGAGACCGGTCCGTGAGGTGAACGACGTCGCCGTCACCTGGTGAGTGCCAGGTTGTGCGGGTGGGCGTTGCCGGGCATCGCGTGGCGGCCACCGGCGCCGTGCCCTCCCGGGCGGGCCGTGACGGCTCGGCCGGAAAGGCATCACCTCTTTATTCAAGTCTTGACTTAACACTACGGACATTGCTTGGATCGCCCCGCAACGATGGTGCCGAAGCGGGGAGTTGTGAGCTGTGAGACGTTCTTTCACGACCATGGCGGCAGTCGCGGCCACGACGCTGTCCGTGCTGGTCGACACGGGTCCGGCCGCCCACGCGGACCGGAACGCCCACGGCCCGGCCGTGACCGGCACCTTCTCCGCCGGAGCGGCACACGCCTGGCAGTCGCTGCCGGCCGTACGGACGGGCGGCGCCGCATCGGGACCGGTCGACGCCACCGTCGTCGCCGACCCGAACGCCCTGCGGCAGAAGTACGAGGGCATCGGCTTCTCCCTGGACGAGACAAGCGTGTCCAACCTCTGGAAGCTCACGCCCGCGAAGCGCCGAGAGGCCGTGCGGCTGCTCGTCGACCCCGTGCACGGCGCCGGCCTCGACCGGTTCCGGCTGACGATCGGCAGCCCCGACCTGATCGAGCACCTGCCGTTCTGGTCGGAGGACGACCTGCCCGCGGGCGTCAAGGACGACTTCGGCCTGAAGCACTTCTCCATCCAGCGCGACGCCGACCTGCACATCATCGACACGATCAAGCTCATCCAGCACTACAACCCGCGCGCCACGTTCTTCGCGTCGGCGTGGAGCGCACCGGCGTGGATGAAGACGAACAACCGGTTCACCGGCGAGGTCGCGCTCAAGCCGGGCAGCGCCACCGACTACTACCAGGTCGGCAAGTTGCGCGACGACTGCATCGATGCCTTCGCCCGCTACTACGTCAAGTACGTCCAGGCGTACGCCCGGCACGGCATCCGCGTCGACGCGCTGACCCTGCTCAACGAGCCCGGCATGGACGTCGTCTACCCCGCCATGGACATCAGCGTCGCCCAGCAGCAGAAGCTCGCCCTGGCGATGAAGCGGGAGTTCAGGTCGGCCCGGCTGAAGACGCAGCTGTACGTGCACGACTTCAACTTCTGGGACTGGCGCGACCCCAACAGCACCGCGACCAAGAACTACCACCGCATCTTCGACGACGCCCCCGACGGCTCGGTCAAGGGCGAGCAGGTGCGCAAGGCCGCCGACGCCATCGCCTTCCACCCCTACTGGGGCGACCCGACCGTCATGCGCGACGCCTACGAGCAGACGGGCAAGCCGGTCGAGATGACGGAGACGAGCGACCTGTCGCCGTCGACCATCCTCGACTACTTCCGACTCGACGCCGGTTCCTACATCCTGTGGGCCCAGACCACCGACCAGGACGGCGGCACGCTGCACTGGACACCCGCCCGCGACAACAACATCGACTGGGACGAGGTCGCGGCGACCACCAAGTGGCCGGACCGGCTGGTGAAGGTGAACACGAACACGAAGGACTTCACAGTCCGCGACGAGCTCTACGCCATGGGGCAGTTCGCGAAATACCTCTCACCCGGTGACGTACGCCTGGAGTCCAGCGCCGCGCAGAACGGCGTGAGCAACGTGGTCTACCGGTCCGGCAGGAGCAGCTACGTCGCCGTCCTCGGCAACGGCTCCGGTGCCGACCGCACGGTCCGCGTCGCCGTCGGCGGACGGAAGTTCGTGGTGACCGTACCGGCGGGCTCCTTCGCCACCTACCGCTGGAAGGGCACCGCCGGACCGGTTCGCTGACCCCGCTCGTCCCCGGACCCGGCCGGCCGCCCCTCGCTTACCACGGCACCAACCACCCCACCGGGTACGGACAACCTCTAGGGGCGGAGCACGATCTTGCCGTGGGTGTGCGGCCGTTCCAACTCGCGGAAGGCGTCCCGCACTTGCTCCAATGGGTAGGTGCGGGCGATCGTGACCTCCAGCTCGCCGCGCGCGGCGAGTCGGGCCAACTCGCCGATCACGACCGCGCACGCCGCCGCGCCTTCGCCGTAGGTGCGCGCCCCGACCCTGGCCGCGGCCTGCCAGTCGCGGATCGTGTTGATCCGCTGGGGCCGCACGCCCAACTCCACCGCCAGGTCGACGTATCCGTCGCCGAACGTGTCGATGAACGCGTCGACCTGGCCGCCGGAAGCCTGCCGGATCCGTTCGGCCACGCCCTCCCCGTACGCGACCGGGACGACACCGCGCTCCTTCAGCCAGGCGTGGTTGCGCTCGCCCGCCAGCCCGATCACCGTGGCGCCGCGTCGCCGCGCGAGCTGCACGGCAAGGGATCCGACGCCGCCCGCCGCGCCGGACACGACGACCGTGTCGGCCGGACCGGGGTCCACCGCGAACACGGTGGCGTACGCGGTCGTGCCGGCCACGTACAGCGACCCGGCCACGTCCCAGGACAGCCCCTCCGGACGCGAGGTCAGCTGTACGTCGTCGACCGCGACGAACTCCGCGTGGCTCGCTCTGTCGTGGGTGAAGCCCAGGACCTCGTCGCCCACCGCGAAGCCCCGCACCTGCGGACCGGCCTCCACCACGACGCCGGCCAGATCGCTGCCCTGCCCGGAGGGGAACGTCGAGGGCCAGCGTTCGTGCCGCGCGCCCTCGCGGATCATCACCTCGCCGGGCTGGATCCCGGCCGCGCGGACCTCGACCAGCACCTGCCCGGCGCCGGGCACCGGCCGCTCCACCTCCTCCACCCGCAGCACATCGATCCCGCCGTACTCGTGGAACCGCACCGCCCGCATCGCGTGATCACCGCTCTTCCCCGCTCGGACAAGCCTTTGGGCGGTCACGCCTCGGATGGCCACACACCGACCGCGCCACCGCCTTCAACGACTCGGGAACGGAGCTGTCTTCCCGAACACCCGACTCTTTTACCGGAGTTGGGCGCGGCCAGGCGGTCTCATGCCGATACATGAGAATCTCTACGGATCTATACGGATCTATTCCGCTATGTCGGTGTGGTCCAGATGGCGGTGAAGGAACTCGGTGATGATGCCCATCGTGGTGGCGGAGGACCAGGGGAGCCCGCTGCCCACGAGCCCGAGGAAAGCGACATCGCCGTGGTTGGCGCCGTTCAGGACGTAGCGGGTGTCGGCGCCGGCGGCGAGGAGCGCCTGGTGCACGTACTGCGTCTGGGACGGGGAGACCATCACATCCGCGCTGCCGTGCAGGAGGAGGAACGGCGGTGCCGAAGCGGTCGCGTAGGTGGCCGGATCCGCCGCGCGCACCGCGTCGGGGATGTCCGGGAGCAGCGCACCGGGCTTGCCGAGGTAGGCCGAGAAGTGGGTGGGCTTGTGCCGGTAGTGGAGCTGGGCCTCCTCCTCGAAGTCGTCGGCGATCGCCGAGAGTTCGGAGCTGCCGAAGCCGTCGATCACGGCCTGCACCTGTCCCAGCGGTGACGGGTCCGAGCCCTCGGCGAACTCGGCCAGCCCGTTCGTGGCACCCGTCAGCGCCGCCACCTGACCGCCGGCCGACTCCCCCCACACGGCGACCGCACTGGGGTCGATCCCGAACTCGTCGGCGTGCAGGCGCAGATGGGCGAGGGCGGCGCGGACGTCGTGGATGGTGTCGTGGTAGGTGGCGCCGTCGGGCGTGATCCGGTACTCGACGCCGGCGACGACGAACCCGGACTTCGCGACGTGCCTGCGCAGTTCGAACGCCATGACCTTGTTGCAGCGGAGGAACGCGCCCCCGGGAAGGTAGACGACCAGCGGCAGCCGCTCGTCGGTGGCGGGCCGCACGATGTCGTACTTCAGCTCACACGACTCCCCGCCGGGCAGCTCGACGGTCTTGTAGGCGATGTCGTTACGGATGTCCACCTCGACGGCACCGAGGGACATCTGCGGTTCAGGGTCGACATCCAGCAGCGTGCTGTCGGCGAGGTCGGGCGGCGAGCGGCGGTCGGCGGGCCCGGCTTGGCCGCGAAGCCGGGCCAACGCACGCAAAAAAGGGCCCTCACAGGCTTACCGCCTGCGAAGACCCTTCGCACCGTCGGGACGACAGGATTTGAACCTGCGACCCCTTGACCCCCAGTCAAGTGCGCTACCAAGCTGCGCCACGTCCCGGTGCGACACACGCGTCGAAGCGCGTGATCACGCGGACCGTACCTTACCGCACGCCGGGGGCCGCCCCGAAGGGGGCATGGGGCGCGGGACACTTGGTGTATGGGTACTACGGGACGCGGCAGCGACACATCGCCGGACGGGGCCACCGACCGGCGCGACCGGGACGGCGACGGGCGGGCGCGCAACGCCCGGCCGCGCGACGGCCTCGGACGGCCCCTGCCCTACGGGGCTGACGGGGTGGAGCGGCAGCCCGAGGGGGTCGTACGTCCCCCGGAACGGTCCGTCGTCGAGGCGCAGGAGCTGCTCTCGGCCGGCAAGCCCTTCCACGCGCACGAGGTGTTCGAGGACGCCTGGAAGTCGGGGCCGGATGAGGAGCGGGCCCTGTGGCGGGGGCTGGCCCAACTCGCGGTGGGCCTCACGCACGCCGCGCGCGGCAACCTCACGGGCGGCGTCCGACTGCTGCGGCGGGGCGCCGGAGCGGTGGAGGAGTGGGCCTCGGACACGGGACGGCAGCGGCCGTACGAGATGGATCTCGCAGGGCTGGCCGCGTGGGCTCGGGAGTTGGCGGACGACGTGGAGGCGGGCGGCGGGAACGTGGACGCGGGGGTGCGGGCGCCCCGGTTGCGGGGGTAGGTGTCCTCGCAGGTCCCCGCGCGGACGCGGTGCACGCGATGTCAGTGGCGTGCGGCAGACTCGACGACGTGCGAAAGATTCATGTCATCGGTATCGGCGCGGGCGACCCCGACCAGTTGACCCTGCAGGCGGTCAGGGCGTTGCGGAGCACGGACGTGTTCTTCGTCCTGGACAAGGGCGAGGTGAAGAGCGACCTCACGCAGCTCCGCCGGGACATGCTCGACGCGCACATACCGCAGGGGTCGTACCGGGTCGTGGAGGCCCGCGATCCGGAGCGGGACCGCGCCGCCGGGGGTACGGCGTACTCCCCCGCCGTCGGGGACTGGCGCAGTGCCCGTGCCGCCATCTACCAGCGGCTCATCGCCGAGGAGCTGGGCGATGAGGAGAGCGGCGCGTTCCTGGTGTGGGGGGATCCCGCGCTGTACGACAGCACGCTCGGGATCCTGGAGGAGATCCTGGAGCGGGGCGAGGTGGCCTTCGAGTACGACGTCGTGCCCGGGATCAGCAGCGTCTCCGCGCTGGTCGCCCGGCATCGGACGGGGCTCAACCGGGTCGCCGGGTCGGTCCAGATCACCACCGGGCGGCGGCTCGCCGAGAGTTTCCCGGAGGGGGTGGACGATGTCGTGGTGATGCTCGACGCGCACCAGGCCTTTCGGCGGTACGTCGACCAGGACATCGACATCTACTGGGGCGCGTACATAGGCACCCCGGACGAGATCCTCGCCTCCGGTCCGATCGCCGAAGCCGGTCCGCGGATCGAGCGGCTGCGGGCCGAGGCCAGGGAGCGCAAGGGCTGGATCATGGACACGTATCTGCTGCGCCGGAATCCCGACCGGCGGTGAGGCCGGTGGTGCGGCCGGCGACGCGATTGGCGCGTTTTGCCACCCGCGCGGACCGGCATCGCGTGCGTGCGTAACTTCCCGGTGCGATCGTGACCTCGTGACAGTGACCGAGGACACCGCACCGCCCGCCGCCTCGCAGCCGCCGGTGCTGGACGCGCGCCGCCGCAACGTCGTGTTCGTCACGATCATGCTGGGCATGCTGCTGGCGGCCCTGGACCAGACGATCGTGGGCACGGCCCTGCCGACGATCGTGTCGGACCTGGGCGGCGCGGAGCACATGTCCTGGGTGGTGACCGCGTACCTGCTCGCGGAGACCGTGTCGACCGTGCTGGTCGGCAAGTTCGGCGACCTGTTCGGCCGCAAGGTGGTCTTCCAGGTCTCGGCGATCGTCTTCATCACGGGCTCGTTCCTGTGCGGTCTCGCCACCAACATGACGCTGCTGATCGCCTGGCGGGCGGTCCAGGGCATCGGTGCCGGTGGCCTCATGGTGACCGCCATGGCGCTGATCGCCGACGTCATCCCGCTGCGCGAACGCGGCAAGTACCAGGGCGCGATCGGCGCGGTGTTCGGCGTGGCCACGGTCATCGGACCGCTGCTCGGCGGCCTGTTCACCGACCACCTGACCTGGCGCTGGGCGTTCTACGTCAACGTGCCGATCGCGATCCTCGTGGTGGCCGCGGCCGCCCGCACCATCCCGGTGGTGAAGTCGGTGTCCCGGCCCGTCATCGACTATCTGGGCATCGCGCTCGTCGCGATCGGCGCGAGCGCGCTGATCCTGGCGACCAGTTGGGGCGGCAACGAGTACGCGTGGGGTTCGGCGACCATCATCACGCTGTTCGTGGGCGGCACCATCGCACTGGGCCTGTTCTGCTGGGTGGAGACCGGGGCCAAGGAAGCGATGCTGCCCATGCGGCTGTTCGCCAACCCGGTGTTCACGGTCTGCTCGATCCTCAGCTTCGTCGTCGGCTTCGCGATGCTCGGCGCGATGACGTATCTGCCGACCTATCTGCAGTACGTCGACGGCGACTCGGCCACGATCTCCGGCGTACGGACCCTGCCGATGATCATCGGGCTGCTGATCGCGTCCATCTTCAGCGGCAACGTGGTCAGCAAGACCGGGCAGTACCGCTACTTCCCCATCGTCGGCTCCCTGGTGATGGGCGTCGGCCTGTACCTGATGTCCCTCATGGGGCCGTCCAGCGGGGTCTGGCTGGAGTCGCTGTACATGTTCGTGCTCGGCACCGGGATCGGCCTGTCCATGCAGGTCCTGACGATCGCCGTGCAGAACACCGTCGACTACACCGACCTCGGCACCGCCACCTCGGGCGTCACCTTCTTCCGTACGCTGGGCAGTTCCTTCGGCACCGCCGTGTTCGGCACGATCTACACCAACTCCCTCAAGCCGAACCTCGCCGACGGGGTCGCCGAAGCGGCGCGGACCGGTGGCGCGGATCCGGCCACCCTGACCAAGGCGGCGACCAGCCCGGAGGGCCTCCACGAACTGCCCTCGGCGGCGGCCACGCCGATCATCAACGCCTACGCGGACACCATCCAGACGGTCTTCCTGTGGACCGTGCCCGTCGCGGCCGTCGGGTTCGTGGTCGCCCTGTTCCTCAAACAGGTCCAACTGCGCGACAGCGCCCGGGCCGGATCCACCGACATGGGCGAAGGGTTCGCGTCGCCGCGCGGCGGGGACTCGCAGCGGCTGCTCGAAGCGGCCGTGGGGAAGATCATCGGCAGTACGGATCTCGGCACCGCCCGGCGGATCATGACGGATTCCGACACCCGACTGGATGTCGCCGGGGCCTGGGCCGTGATGCAGGTCGAGTTGTTCTCTCGGATGGTGGGCCACGCCAGCCTCGGGCTGATCGCCGGCCGCCGGCATCTGCCGCCGGAGGTACTGCTGCCGGTCTTCGACCGCATGGTCTCGGAGGGCTATCTGACCCGCGACGGCTATCTGCTCTCCCACACCCCGGCGGGCGAACGCGAGGCCTCGGTCATCGGCGAGGCCTGGGGGAAGTGGCTGGAGGAGCGGGTGCAACAGGACGTCGGCCGCCCGTCCGGCACCGACCTGCGGGCAGCGGTGGACACCATCGCCAAGCGCCTGCTGGTCGAGGACCTGACCAACGGACTGCCGCAGAAGCAGCCGGAATTGGCGTCGAGCGAGCCGAAGTAGGAAGTCGAACGGGGAGGTCGAATCGACCCACCGGAACCGGCGTGGGCGATCCCGTCCATCCCGTCTTCCCCTCCGTTCACGGCGAGTTGAGCCCCAACCGTTCCAGTACGCCCGCCACATCGACCACCGCGCGCACACCTTCCGGCAGCGGGGGCCGTCGTACGACCACCACGGGCAGGCCGAGTTCGCGCGCGGCCGTCAGCTTGGCGGCCGTCGCCTCTCCCCCGCTGTCCTTCGTCACGAGTACGTCGATGCGGTGCTCGCGCAGCAGAGCACTCTCGTCGGCGACCGTGAACGGCCCCCGGGCCAGCAGCACTTGGGTGGCCGGCGGCATGGGCGGTTCGGGCGGCTCCACCGACCGCACGAGGAAGTGACGGTCCGTCAATCCGGCGAAGGCCGCCAGCCCCAGTCGCCCCGTGGTCAGGAACACCCGTCGGCCGTACCCCGACAGCACGTCGGCGGCATCCGGCAATGACGCCACCATGTGCCAACGGTCCGCGGGACCGGCCCGCCAGCCCGGGCGGCGCAGCACCACCGCCGGCATCCCGGTCACCGCCGCGGCCCGCGCCGCGTTCTCGGTGATCGCGGCGGCGAAGGGATGCGTGGCGTCGACGACGGCGTCCACGTGCTGCTCGCGCAGCCAGTCGGCCAACCCCGCCGCCCCGCCGAACCCCCCGATCCGCACCTCCCCGTCCAGCACACCCGGCCGCGCCACGCGCCCCGCCAACGACGTCGTGACCCGCACGCCGGGGCGTGCCGCGAGGGCGGCGGCCAGCTCGCGGGCCTCGGTGGTGCCGCCGAGGATCAGGACGTGGGGGGACATGGGAGCGAGCGTACGAGGCCGCCCACGGGGAGGCCGCACCGGGACGCCGACGCGGTCGACCCACCGAACACTATGAACAGAACGATCTCCGCCATGGCTCCCCGGCCCACTCCCTCCTTAGCATCGCCGCGCAAGACGCAACGTCGCGTCGGCATGGACAAGGAGGGCCGCCTTGGACGGTTGGAGAACGCGCGCACGGGAATGGCGTCGAGCGGGAGTGGTCGGCTGTGCGGCGGTCGCGCTTCTGGGCACCCTCGGCGGAGCCCCGACGGCCCGGGCGGACGCCCCGCGCCCGGCGACCGCGACCTGTCCGGCCGAACTGGTCGGCAAGGCCACCTGCTACACCGGCCAGGACAAGAACGGCGCCTACTACGCCATCGCCGTCCCCGAGGACTGGAACGGCTCCCTCGTCGTCCACGCCCACGGCGGCCCCGACCTCGGCACCAGCTCCGATCCGCAGCGCAGCGTCGACGACCTGACGCGCTGGTCGGTGATGGTGGACGAGGGGTACGCCTGGGCGGGCTCGTCGTACCGGCGCGGCGGCTACGGCACCCGGATGGCCACGGAGGACACCGAGAACGTACGCCGGTTGTTCGTCGGGGAGTTCGGGAAGCCCCGGCGGACGTATGTGCACGGCCAGTCGTGGGGCGGGGACGTCGCCGCCAAGGTCGTCGAGACGTACGGCAAGACCCGTGGGCGGTACGACGGGGCGCTGCTCACCAGCGGGGTCCTCGGCGGCGGGTCCCGGGGTTACGACTACCGCGTCGACCTGCGCGTGGTCTATCAGTACTACTGCCAGAACCACCCCCGCCCGACCGAGCCGCAGTACCCGCTCTGGCAGGGCCTGCGTGCCGACTCGACGATGACGTCCGCCGGGCTGCGCGCACGCCTCCAGGAGTGCACGGGAGTCGACTCGCCGGCCGCCGAGCGGACCGCGCTGCAGCAGCGCAACCTCGACGACATCCTCGCCGTCACCCGCCTCCCCGAGCGCACGCTGGAGTCGCATCTGCGGTTCGCGACGTTCACCTTCCGGGACATCGTCCGCGACCGGCTCGGCGGCCGGAACCCGTTCTCCAACAAGGGCGTCCGGTACACCGGTTCGCACGACGACAAGGCGTTGAACGCGGGCGTCGAGCGGTTCGCCGCGGACCCTACCGCCGTACGGGATCTGTCCTACGACAGTGATCTCACCGGCAAGGTGTCGATCCCGGTGCTGACGATGCACGCGATCGACGACCCGACGGCGTTCGTGGAGCACGAGGCGGCCTATCGGGCGACGGCCGAGGGCGCCGGCCGGGAGCGGTACCTGGTGCAGACGTTCACCCGGGAGTCGGAGCACAGTGCGCTGAGCGACTCCGAGTACGCCAACGACATCTCGGTGCTGGACCGTTGGGTGCGGACGGGCAAGCGGCCGACGGCTCGGTCGATCGCGGGCTCGTGCGCCGCCTTCGACCGGACGTACGCCACCGGCTGCTTCTACGATCCCGGGTTCCGCCCCGCCGCGTACGCCACGCGCGTGCGGCCGCGACCGGGCGGGCTGCGGTGGCCCGCGATGACGGCGGCGCAGGAGAAGGCGTGGAGCAGGATCCCGGGGGTCGGGATCGCGCCCTGAGCTGTGACGAGCCGACGTGCTGACGTGCTGACGTGCGAGTGGCCCCCCATGCAGGTGCGTGGGGGGCCACTTCGTCTCCGTACCGTCGTCAGCCCTGGCGGGCCTTGAAGCGGGGGTCCTTCTTGTTGATCACGAAGACCACGCCCCGTCGGCGGACCACCTGGGCGCCGGGCTTGGACTTCAGCGAACGCAGGGAATTGCGTACCTTCATGGTTCTGCTCTCCTCGTCACACGCGCCGATTCGAGGTCAGCGCTGGGTAGCGGTCGCACGGCCGTAGCGGCGCTCGAAGCGCTCCACGCGGCCGGCGGTGTCCACGACCCGGGTGTTGCCGGTGTAGAAGGGGTGGGACGCCGAGGAGATCTCGACGTCGATCAGGGGGTACGTCCCGCCGTCCTGCCACTCGATCGTCTTGGCCGAGTGGGCGGTGGAACGGGTCAGGAACGAGACGTCCGCGGCACGGTCACGGAAGACGACGAGCCGGGTGTCGGGGTGGATGCGGGCCTTCATGGGATTTCCTTCCTGGGGACGCCGGGCGGCGCGTCGAGCGTGCTGCTCGACGCACCGCTCCTGCCGCGCGGGCAAGCCGTTGTTCAGCGGGTCTCGCGGAACTCGACGTGCGCCGCCGCGACCGGGTCGTACTTGCGCAGGACCAGCCGGTCGGGGTCGTTCTGGCGGTTCTTGCGGGTCACGTAGGTGATGCCGGTTCCGGCCGTCGACCTCAGCGTGACCACGGGACGCGCCTTGCTGCGTGCCATGAAGTCCTCCCTTCGCCCACACTCCGGATCTCTGATCCGAGCATGTCAATCACAGCCTGTCCAACAACGCCTCCCCCCTTCGCATTCCCGAGCCGTCGGCGCAGGTCGCCGGGCGGGTGTCGGGTCAGCGCAGCAGCAGCTGAAGCCCTCCGACGACCGTCGCCGCGATCACGAGTTGTTCGAAGAGTCGCTGGTTGATTCGGTTCACAGCCCATTTGCCGAACAACGCACCGGGCACGACGAATGCCACGAGTGCCGCGTCAAGGAGCAGCGAGTTGCCGTCGATCAGACCGAGTCCGGCGCTGAAGGGCACCTTGGTGACGTTGACGATCAGGAAGAAGAAGGCCGAGGTCCCGAGGAAGCCCAGCTTGCGGAAGCCCGCGGACAGCAGGTACATCGACATCACCGGACCGCCCGCGTTCGCGACCATCGTGGTGAAGCCGCCGAGGACGCCGTACGAGCGGGCCTTGATCCGGCCGGACCTGGTCGCCACCGAGTCCGGTTCCGCGTCGGACTCCGCGGTGCGCCGCCGCCAGACCGTCACCCCGGCCATCAGCAGCAGGATCGCGCCGATCGACGTCCGTACGATCTGGTCGTCGGCCCAGACCAGGAACAAGGTGCCGGCGACCACGCCCGCCGCGACCGCCGGGAACAGCCGCCACAGCGTCGGCCAGTGGGCGTGCCGCCGATAGGTCATCACCGCGAGCACGTCGCCGGCGATCAGGATCGGCAGGAGTACGCCGGTGGAGGCGCGGGCGGGCAGGACCGCCGCGAAGATCGCGAGGCTCACCGTGTTGGCCCCGCTCACCGCGGTCTTCGAGAAGCCGACGAGGAGAGCCGCCGCGGCGAGGGCGGCGAACTCCCAGCCGGTTATGTGCCAGAGCGTCATCGTGTTCATGCGAGCACCGATGCTATGCGCACGTATACGGCCGACGTAAGGAGCGTCTCGCTGGATGGTCCGTACCGGTGACCACGGCCGGGCTCACGGCCGCGCCCGCGACCCTCTCACCACTCGCCCCGGGTATCGGGAATGCCGGTATCGGACTGTGGACCTCCGCTCCACCCCTGAGAAGATCCCCACGGGACCTTCGCCGACGCAGCTGGAGGAGACATGGCCGACGTCCGCGAGCACGTCCTGGACGGCGTCAAGGGCAGGATCGTCGTCAGCGAGTGGCCCGGAACGCGCCCCCGGTACATCGCCCTCGTGCTGCACGGGTACGGCGAGCACATCGGGCGGTACGAGGAACTGGCCGGAGTGCTGGTGGGGCACGGCGGGGTCGTGTTCGGGCCCGACCACGCCGGGCATGGCAGGTCGGCGGGCGAGCGGGTGCTGATCGAGGACTTCGAGGACGTGGTCACCGACGCGCACGCCGTGGCGGACCTGGCCCGGTCCGCGTACCCCGGCGTACCCGTCGTCCTGGTCGGGCACTCCATGGGCGGCCTGATCGCGGCCCGCTGCACCCAGCGGTACGGCGAGGAGCTCGCCGCGCTCGTGCTGTCCGGGCCGGTGATCGGCGACTGGACGCTGCCGGGGCGGCTGCTGGCCCACGACGTGATCCCCGACACGCCGATCAGCCCGGCGGCGCTCTCCCGGGATCCCGCCGTCGGGGCGGCGTACGCGGCGAATCCGCTGGTCTGGCACGGGCCGATGAAGCGGCCGACGGTGGAGGCGTTCGCGCGCACCCTGGAGACCGTGTCCAAGAGCGGTGCCGTGGGCCGGCTGCCGCTGCTGTGGCTGCACGGGGACGACGACCGGCTCGTCCCGCTCGCCGGGAGCCGCGTCGGCGTCGAGGAACTCCGCGGCTCCGGCCTCCTCACCTCCCGCATCTACGCCGGTGCTCGGCACGAGGTCTTCCACGAGACCAACCGGGCGGAGGTCTTCGCCGACCTGACCCGTTTCCTGGACGGGGTCCTGGCTCCCCGCTGACCCACGCCGTGTTTGCACCGATTCACTCCGGGCACCCGCGCCCCAGGAGCGGTCGCGCAGGGCAGATCGCCGCCGCCGCTCCACACAGCGGCGGACGACGCCAGAAGGAGAGGCACGCATGACCGAGATCAAGAGCACGCTTCCCGAACCGGCGCGCGGGATCGCCGGAGACGCACTGCAGGGCACCCTGGTGGATCTGCTCGGGATCTCACTGATCGGCAAGCAGGCGCACTGGAACATCGTGGGCCCGCGGTTCCGCTCGATCCATCTGCAACTGGACGAGGTGGTCGACACCGCCCGCGCCTACTCCGACACGGTGGCGGAGCGCGCGGCGGCCCTCGGGATCTCGCCGGACGGCCGCCCCGAGACGATCGCGGCCGCCTTCACGCTGCCGAGTCCCAAGGACGGCTGGGTGCAGGACACCGAGGTCGTGGGGATGATGGTGGAATCGCTGGGGACGGCGATCGGCCGGCTGCGTGAGCGCATCGCCGCGACCGACGAGCCCGACCCGGTCACCCAGGACCTGCTGATCTCGATCACCGCCGAGCTGGAGAAGCAGCGGTGGATGTTCGAGGCGGAGAACTGGCCGCGCGACAACTGACGGACCCCAGCGGTCGAGTACGCCTGCTGAAGACCCGCGCTCACCCCAGTAGCCACCCTCCGTCCACGCTCAGCTCCACCGCGTTGACCGACCGGTTGCGCAGCAGGAAGTCCGTGGCGTCCACCACGTCGGCCACCGTAGCGAGTTGACCGGTCGGGGTCTTGGCCCGCAGACCGGCCAGGACCTCCTCCGGCTTCGCCCGCCAGTAGGGGCTGTCTCCTACGACGCCCGGGTGGACGGCGTTGACGCGGATCGGGGCGAGTTCGACGGCGAGGGTGTGCACCAGGCCCCGTATCCCCGCGTTGACGGTCGCCACGGTCGTCGCGCCGGGGTACGGGCGTTCCTTCGCCTGGCCGCCGAAGAGGACGATCGCGCCCTCGTCGTCCATGCGCGGGCGCACCACGTGCACGACCTCGGTGTAGCCGACGAGTTTGAGGGTGACGAGGTGCAGGGCGGCGGCGATGTCGTAGTCGGTGACCCGGTTCTCGTCGCGGGAGACGCCGGCGAGCACCAGGTGGTCGACGTGTCCGACATCGGCCAACGCCCCGGCGATCTCCTGCGGTCGGGACAGATCGAGGGCGAGGCCGCGGGCGCCGATCTCCTTGGCTACGGTGTCGGCGCGGTGGGCGTCACGGCCGGTGAGGACGACCTCGTCACCCCGTTCCGCGCGGACGCGGGCGAACTCGCGGCCGATCCCGGACGTACCGCCGACGACGAGCACACTGCTCATGGGTCCAAGGCCTCTCTCAGGTAGTCCCAGTCGCGGGTGAAACGGTAGGAGTGGCGGGACGGCGGCTGCGGTGCCTGCGTCTCCAGCCAACGCAGCGGCCCCTGGCCCGCGTTGGCGAAGCCGTGCACACAACCGGCGCCCGCCCAGGCGCAGTCGCCCGGCCCCAGACGGTACCGCTCGCCGTCGAAGACCGCCTCCGCCTCCCCCTCCAGGAACAGATACGTCTCCTCGAAGGGGTGGTCGTGGCTGCCGGCGACGCCGTCGGGCGCGTACTGCACCATGAACATCGTCGAGGCGACCGCGCCGAGATCGCCGTCGACCATCATCTTCACGGTGATGCCGCTGTAGACCAGCAGCGCGGTACGCATGCTCGCCGAGACCGCGAGGAGGTCCTGGGACTGTTTCCCCGGGTCCATCTGCGCCGGTTCGAAGTGGCCGAAGGAGCGGGTGCGCGGGTCGCGGACGTCGATACGGACAGGGTCGCGGGCGGGCAGCGCGGGCACGGACTGGGTGTCGTGGCCGTAGCGCGCCCGCGGGACCGGGGCCAGCATGTCGGCCCAGCGGGCGGCGGTGTCCCCGGCGCCGCGCCAGGCGTGCGGGACACCGGCCGGGAGGAGGCCGTAGTCACCCTCTTCGAGGAGGTACGAGCCCTCGGGCACGTCAAGGGCCACGGTCCCGTCGAGCACGTGGAAGCTCTCCTCGTAGGAGTGCACATGCGCCGACACCGCACCGTCGGGCCGGAGTTGGCAGACGCCGAAGCCGGTGTGGACGCTCCCGTCGTCCTCGCCGACCAGCGTGCGGCGCCGGTGTCCGTGGACGTCGTAAGGGAGTTCGGGCGCGTCGGCGGCCCTGCGCACCAAGTGCCTCGTCATGCCGCCGACTTCGCCTCCTTCGCCGCGAGAAGGCGGTCGCGGGACTCCTCGACGAGCCTGCGGGCGCGTGCGACGTCGGCTGTCAGCCTGCCGTCGCGCTTGTGGACCACGCCGTCGACGATGACGGTCTCGACGTTGGACACGTCGGCCGACAGCGTCACCGCGGTGACCGCGTCGTGCACCGGAGCGACGTTCAGCGCGGTGGCGTCGATGGCGACGACGTCGGCGCGCTTGCCGGGGGTCAGGGAACCGGTGCGGTGTTCCAGTCCCGCGACATGCGCGCCGCTCAGCGTCGCCGCCTCCAACATCTGACGCGCCGTCAACATCGTGTCCGGCACCGGCACATCGGCCTGCCAGCTCGCGGCGTTGACGCGCGCCCGCTCGGCACCGAAGGCCGCGCGGATCTGGGTGAACATGTCGCCGGGCACGGTGGTCACGACGTCGATGCTCAGCGAGGGCCGCAGCCCGTACTCGATCGCCTTCATCACGGGCGGCCAGCCGTGCCCCATCTGCGTCTCCACCTGCGGCGCGATGGACACCGTACCGCCGCTGTCGGCGACCATCCGCCACTCCTCGTCGCTGAGGTAGCAGCAGTGGACGTAGGTGGTGTCCGGGCCCAACAGGCCCAGGTCGTGGAGTTGTTGGACCATGCCGAAGCGGCC
This sequence comes from Streptomyces pseudovenezuelae, assembly GCF_029892565.1. GTDB lineage: Bacteria > Actinomycetota > Actinomycetes > Streptomycetales > Streptomycetaceae > Streptomyces > Streptomyces pseudovenezuelae_A. The sequence continues at coordinate 95,830 of NZ_JARXVH010000001.1, forward strand.
GGCCATGCGGCCCATCGCCACGTGCACGGTGATCGGGATGCCGAGGTCGCGGGCGAGGGCCCACTCGGCGGTGACGACGTCGTTGACGCAGAAGCCGGGGCCCCGGGTGGCGAGGCCCATGGTCAACAGGCCGTCGTCGGAGGGGAAGTGGGCGTCGCGGATGCGCCGCACATCGTCGCCGGGGATGGCGATCTTGCTCTCGAACCAGTAGTCGGCGAGTGAGGTGTTGGCGCTGCCGTACGCGTACTGGGCGCGGATGCCGGTCTCGGCGAGGGCCTGGATCGCGGCGTCCGGGTGCTCGGGTGTGTTGTTGATGTGGGACCAGTCGACGAGGGTGGTGATGCCGGCGTTGAGGCATTCCAGGGTGCCGGCGAGGTTGGCCGCGTACACGTCCTCGGGGGTGTAGAGCGGGGCGAAGGTGTCGAGGATGTCGACGAAGTAGTCGTCCAGGGTGGCGTTCGGGGCGACGCCCCGGATCGAGGCCTCCCAGGTGTGCCGGTGGGTGTCGACGAAGCCGGGGATCAGGATGCGGCCGGTCATGTCGAGGATCTCGGCGTCGGCGCTGATCTCCCGCTGCACGGCGGCGATTTGGCCGTCCTCGATCAGGACGTCCCCCTCGGGCAGGTCCCCGATGTCGGGGTCCATGGAGACGATGTGGCCCGCGCGCAGGAGCAGTCGATCGGTCATCGCGCTTCCTCCCAGGGAAGGTCGGGGATTCTCAGTAGGCGGCGAGGTGGCGGACCGCCGCCACGACCTTGTCGACGGTGGGGATGACCCGCTCCTCCAGCGCGTCCGCGAACGGCAGCGGGACGCACTCCCCCGCCACCCGGCGCACCGGCGCGTCCAGCAGGCCGAACCCCTCGTCGGCGACGACGGACACGAGCGTGGCGCCCCAGCCGCCCTGGTACGGGTTCTCCTCGACGGTGACGAGCCGCGAGGTCCGGCCGAGGGAGGCGAGGACGGTGGCGGTGTCCAGGGGCACCAGGCAGCGCAGGTCGATCACTTCGGCCTCGATGCCCTCGGCCGCGAGGAGTTCCGCCGCCTTCAGCGCCACCCGCACCATCGAGGCGAGGGCGACCAACGTCACGTCGGCGCCTTCGCGGACGACGGCGGCGCGGCCCAGTTCGACGAGGTGCCCGGGCGGCGCGGGCGCCCCTTTGCTCGCGAGCAGCCCCTTGTGCTCGAAGAAGACGACCGGGTCGTCGCTGCGGATCGCCGCGGCCATCATGCCGACGACGTCGGCGGGCGTGGCCGGTGCCGCGATCTTCAGGCCCGGGACGGTGAACGCCCAGTTCTCGGTGGCCTGCGAGTGCTGCGCGCCGAAGCCGAGGCCGCCGCCGTTGGCGGTGCGCACGACGAGCGGCACGGTGACCTGACCGCCCGTCATGTACCGCACCTTGGGTATCTCGTTGGCGAGGTAGTCCCAGCAACAGGCCAGGAAGTCGGAGAACATGATCTCGGCGACCGGCCGCATGCCGGTCATCGCGGCGCCCATCGCCGCGCCCACGATGGCCTGTTCGGAGATCGGCGTGTCCCACACCCGCTCGGGCCCGAACTCCTCGAACAGTCCGGCGGTCGTCTTGAACACCCCGCCGGCCGCCCCGATGTCCTCCCCCAGGCACACGACGGCCGGGTCCCGGCGCATCTCGCGCGCGATGCCCTCGGCGACCGCCTCCCGGTAGCTGATCACGTCCGCCATGCGGCACCCCCGTCCGCCCATACGTCGGTCAGCGCCGTGCCCGGATCCGGCGCGGGCGCCGCCTTCGCCGCCTCGACCGCCCGCGCCACGACGTCACGCGCGCGTGCGTCGGCCTCGGAGACCCTCTCCTCGGCCACGCCCAGTTCGACCAGCCGGCCGCGTGCGAGGTCCAACGGGTCGTGCTTGAGCCACCGTTCGACCTCCTCGGCCGGACGGTAGGCGGCCGGGTCGGCACGGCTGTGCCCGAAGTGCCGGTAGGTCTCGGCCTCCAGCAGGGCGGGCCCGTCTCCTGCCCGGGCCCGCCGCGCGAGACGGGCGACCGCGTCCCGGACGGCGACCACGTCATTGCCGTCGACGGTCTCGCCGGGCAGCCCGTAGGCGGACGCCCGGTCGGCCGCGGGGCGGGCCACCGCCGTGACGTCGGCGATCGGGGTGTACTCCATGTAGAGGTTGTTCTCGCAGACGAACAGCACGGGCAGCTTCCATACGGCGGCCAGGTTGAGCGCCTCGTGGAAGGCGCCGATGTTGGTGGCGCCGTCGCCGAAGAAGGCGACCGCCAGCTGTCCGGTGCCGCGCATGCGGGCCGACCAGGCGGCGCCGACCGCCATCGGGAGGTGGGCGCCGACGATCGCGTAGGAGCCGAGCATGCCGGTGGACGCCTTGGTGAGGTGCATGGAGCCGCCCTTGCCCCCGCACAACCCCGTGGCCCGGCTCATGAGTTCGGCCAGGCACTCCTCGGGCGTGGCGCCCCGGGCCATCGCGTGGTGGTGGCCGCGGTAGGTGGCGAAGACGTAGTCGTCGTCGCGCAGGGCGGCGCTCGCGCCGACGGCGATCGCCTCGTGTCCGGCGGCGAGATGGGTGGTGCCCTTGACCAGGCCGGACAGGAACAGGTCGTGGGCGGCCCGCTCGGTGCGGCGGATGACGGCCATCTGCTCGTACCGGGTGAGGAGTTCGGCCGCGTCCATCAGCGCGTCCCGTCCGCGAAGCCGGTGTTGAGGTGGGACTGCGACTCGCGCCGGGTGTTGAGCTCACCGCCGACGGTCCAGTACTTGCGGCCCGCGACCAGCAGTTCCTCGGCCGGGAACTTGGTGATGACCTCGCACCCGTCGGCGGTGACGACCATCTCCTCCTCGATACGAGCCGCGGACCAGCCGTCGGCGGCGGGCCAGTAGGTCTCCAGGGCGAACACCATGCCCTCTTGGAGGACTTCGGGGTGGTCGAGGGAGACGAGCCGGCTGAAGATGGGCTTCTCCCAGATCGACAGGCCGACCCCGTGGCCGTACTGCAGCGCGAAGGCCGCCGTCTCGTCGGCGAACCCGAACTCCTCGGCACGCGGCCAGACTTGGACGATGTCGGCGGTGGTGGCGCCGGGCCGGACCAGGGCGATGGCCCGGTCCATGTACTCCCGGCAGCGGACGTACGCGTCCCGCTGGGCACCGGAGGCGCTGCCGACGGCGAAGGTGCGGTAGTAGCAGGTGCGGTAGCCGAGGTGGCTGTGCAGGATGTCGAAGAAGGCGGGGTCGCCGGGGCGGATCAGTCGGTCGCTGTAGACGTGCGGGTGGGGTGAACAGCGTTCTCCCGATATGGCGTTGACGCCTTCGACGTACTCGCTGCCGAGGTCGTAGAGGACCTTGCTGACCAGTCCCACGCACTCGTTCTCGCGCACCCCGGGCCGCAGAAATCCGTACAGCTCCTCGTAGGCCGCGTCGACCATCGCGCAGGCCTGGGTGAGCAGGGATATCTCGTCGCGGGTCTTGGTTCGGCGGGCCTCCAGGAAGACCTGTTGGCCGTCGACGACATCGATGCCCTCTGCGCGCAGGGCGGCCAGTACCGGCATCTCGGCCACGTCGATGCCGAGCGGCTCGCCCGCCAGGCCGTGTTCGCGCAGCTCGTTGGCGATCTTGGCGGCCACGTCCTCGGCGATGCCCGCGTCCGGGTGGAAGGCGCCGCGCAGGGTGGAGATGCCGGCGCGGGCACCGGTGGGCGGACCGTCCTTGCCGTCGCTGTAGTCCAACCACGGGTTGTAGAGCTGGTGGTGGCGGGCGGCGGATCCGAAGTCCCAGACGATCGGCTCACCGCCGCGCACCAGCAGCGCGAAGCGGATCAGCTTGTCCATCGCCCAGGTGCCGATGTGCGTGGCGGTCATGTAGCGGATGTTGGCGAAGTCGAAGCTGAGCACCGCGCCGAGCGAGGAGCGGTTCAGGGACTCGTGCAGCCGGGCCAGCCGCTCACCGCGGAGCCGGTCCAGGTCGATGCGCTCTTCCCAGTCGACGGCGTTGGGTCCGAATGTGCGGATCGTCATGGCGACCACCCCTGCTTCGGAGTGAACGACCGGACCGCGGAAGTGTCAAGTGTTACTGAACACGAACCAGACACCGATGGCGGGCTCCTCGCCGTCGTTGCGGTAGCGGTGCGGGGTCGTCGACTCGAAGCACACGGCGTCGCCCGGGCCCAGTGTGTACTCGTCGAAGCCGAGCGTCAGGACGAGTTCGCCGGAGGTCAGACAGCCGTACTCGGTGCCCGCGTGCCGCATGAGGCCGCCGGAGCTGGAGGAGGAGCCGCCGGGCCGATAGGTCACCTGGAGGAAGTCGACGTCCACGCCGGGCACATGGCCGAGTCGCTCCCACACGACGCCCGAGTCCAGCTCCAGCGTCTCCCGTTCATCCGGGGTGACCAGCGGGCCGATGCGGCGGCCGGGGTCGGCGGCGAAGGCGGCGAGGGCGTGCAGGACGGTGCCGGGGATCGCGGAAGCCGTTGCCGATGCGGCGACCTGAGCGGAGGCACCGATGTCGTCGCGGCCGTCGAAGAGCGACTCGATCGAGATCCCGAGAGCCGTGGTGATCGCGTACAGCGTGCTCACGGACGGCTGGCTCTTGCCGGTCTCGATCTGCGAGACCAGGCTCGCGGAGACACCGATCTCCCGCGCCAGGGCACGCAGACCCATGCCCTTCGCTTGGCGCGCCCGCCGGATACGGGCACCCATGGGCGGCGCTGCGGCAGGAGACACGATCACTCCCCTCACGACCGAACGTGTGCAGCTCCATTGAACAGTACGTGCGCGATCGTGCGCAGAACGCCGTTGTCGTTGTTGGACGGCGCTATGTAGCGGGCCCTGGCGATGACGTCCGGGTGGGCGTTGGCCATGGCGAAGGACCACTCGGCGGCGTCCACCATCTCCAGGTCGTTGAGGTAGTCGCCGAAGACCATGGTCTGCGCGGGGGTGATGCCCAGTTCGCGCTGGAGGCGGCGCAGGGCGGTGCCCTTGTTGGCGGTGGGGTTCATGACGTCGACCCAGTGCTCGCCGGAGACGACGACCTGGTGGGTCGTGGTGAACCGGGTGAGGGCCGGGGCGGTGGTCCGCGCGGCCGAGCCGAAGTCGAAGAGGGCGACCTTGAGGACGTCGTCGTCGAACACGGTGGCGTCCTCGACGATCCGGTGCTCGACGTAGTACGGGCGCACCTGGGCCAAGAAGGGCTCGTCCGTCCGCTCGACGTAGGCGGACCGCTTGCCGCAGACCACGGCCCCCACGTCCACGCCGTCGGCCACCGACTGCCGTACCGTCCGCACCAGTTCGGCGACCACGCCGGGCGTCAGCGGGTCCGAGGCGAGCTCCACGCCGTCGCGCACGACATAGGTGCCGTTCTCCGCGATGAACGCCATGCCCTCGGCCACCTCGGCGAACTCCCGCGCCAGTGTGGCGTATTGGCGGCCGCTCGCCGGGCTGAACAGCACATCGCGCCGGCGCAGCTCGGCCAGGGTCGCCCAGAGGCCGGACGGCATCCGCTTGGCGTCGTCCAGGAGCGTGCCGTCCATGTCGGTGACGATCAGCCGGATGTCCGCGGGGCCGGTGGGGAGGTCGGTGGCGAGGGGCGCGGGGGCGGAGGACATGACCTGCTTCCGGTGGGGGTGGACGGCACCGCCGCCCGGTCCGGACGGCTTCTCCACCCTACGTGAGCCGGTCGACGCCCAGGTCAGCCGCCCGACCTGATGAGTCCGGTGAGATACCGCCACAGTGAGGACCTGCGCTTGGCGCTCTGGTCGGGACCGTCTGGCGCGTCCGGCACACCCGATGCACCTGATGCGCCCGCCATGCGCGGCGGCGGGTACGACGAGACCGGAGCGGACAGTTCGTAGCGGACCGGCAGCGAGCGCAGTCCGCGCATGAACGGCGAGGAGCGCCAGGGCAGTTGGTCGACGGGGAGGGCGAGTTCGAGGTTCGAGAACCGTTCGAAGAGGCGGCCGACGCCGGCCGCCGCGATCGTCGAGGCCAGCTCGCGGGCGGGGCACTGGCGACGGCCCGCGCCCCAGGACAGGTGGGCGCGGCTGCTGATGGTGGAGGTGCCGGGTGCCGTCCTGTCGGCGAAGAGGGGATCGGCGTGCGCGGCGGCGGAGGAGACCCACACGGGGTCGCCGGCGTGGATGGTGTACCGGCCGAGCCGCGTGTCCGCGGCGGCGAACCTCGGTACGAAGTTGACCAGCGGCGGCTTGCGCATGACCACGCGGTTCATGGTCTCCCGGACCATCCCGGCGGACAGCGCGGTGCGCACCCCGCCGTCGGCGTCCCCGGAGATGACCTCGACGACGGTGTTGGAGATGAGGATGCCGACGTGGTCGGAGGTCATGCCGAGCAGCATGAACAGCTCCCGGGCCAGCTCGTCGACCGAGAGGTCCGGGTGGGCGGCCACCAGGTGGGAGGGGAAGTCGTCCGCGGGCCGCGCGATCTTCGAGGCGGCCAGTTCCTTGAGCGTGTGCAGCAGCCGGTCGAGGGCCGGTTCCGCGTCCGGTCCTGCGTCGAGCACCCGCCACATGTCCATCAGGGCGTCGTCGCCCTGGGAGCCGGGGAAGCCGAGCAGGTGACTCGCCGCCATCAGCGGGAGCGGCCGGGAGAACTGGGCGGACAGGTCGGCCGAGCCCGTGTCGCCGCCCTGCCCGAGCAGGGTGATCAGTTCGTCGGCGTAGCCGGTGACGGCCGCCTTGAGCCGCTTCGCCTGCGGGTTGCGCGGGTCCTGGAAGGGCCGGAGCGCGGTGTCCCAGGCGGTGCGCAGCGCGGGATAGCCGGGGCCGCCCTGGATCAGTACGTGGTTGACCTCAAGGGACGGACCGAGCGGCCAGTCGGCGGGCACCTGGCCCTCCGAGCGGGCCCGCCAGTTCTCCAGGCCCTTCGGCCAGCCTGCGTCGTCCTGGAGCACCTGGAGCGACTCCCGGTAGCCGAGCACGAGCCAGGCGGGCACGCCCAGCAGGTCGACCGGCGCCACCGGGCCGTGCAGGTCGCGCAGCCGCTCGTAGACGAGCGCGGGGCGGGTCTCGTAGTCACGGGTCAGCAGGGGTTCGGGGGCCAGGGCCTCCAGGCGCGGACCGTCGGACACCGCGCCCCCTTCGTCGGCCAGGTGGATCTCCATGCGTCAGCCGCCCCCTTCGACACCGCCGGCCTGCGGACGCGGGGGACGTTACCCCAGGCGTCCCACGTGTCACCTGTGGGGGTACTCACCGGTAGCCGATCGTGATGTCGTCAACCAGTCGTCGGCGGGCGGGCTTTGGCGGACAGGGCGACAAGGTCCGGCGGACGGCTCAGGTGGGGTGTTCGGGTCACGCGGTGACCTGCGCCTCCGACCCGCATCCGCGACCGCTCGGGCGTCACCCGTACGGTCCGGTGCGCTGGTGGGCCGGTGGGCCCGGTGGTGCGCTGAGGGGAGACCCGACCCTTCCAGGAGGCACCCGCCATGACCCGTCGTGCGTCCCTCCCCGTCCGTGCGTTCGCCACCGCGCTGGCCGCGGGCACGCTGCTGACCACCGCGGCCTGCTCGGACGACGGCGACGGCGGCTCCAGCGCCTCGGACGTCACCGACGAGGCCCGGGCCGCCTCCCCGCTGGCAGCGCGGACGTCCACCGCGCCGGCCCGGCTGACCGGGACCGGGGCGCGGGCCGCGCTGATCACCGAGGCGGACATCGAGGACGACTGGACGAAGGTCGACGACGCGGCGACCTGGCGGAACAAGCTGCTCGTCGGCAAGGTCGACGTGGCGAACCTCCTCACCGCGAAGACGAACGCCGCCGACTGCCAGAAGCTCCTCGACGGCCTCTACGACGACGATCTGCTGGGCAGGCCCGCGGGCGCGTCCGCGCTCACCGGCTTCGAGCAGGACGACTCCCGTCTCCTCTACCAGGTCGCCGCCTACGACCGGGCCCCGCTGGCCGCCTCCCTGACCTGGCTGGGGAGCCTGCCGGACAAGTGCGACCAGTTCACCGCGACCGACGCCAAGGACGGGAAGCGGACGGTCCAGGTGATCGAGACCTCGGTGCCGAAGGAGGGCGACGCCCGGCGGGGGCTGCGGGTGACGGTGCAGGGCACCACGAACGGCACGGCCGCCACGCTCACCCTGGACGTCATGGCCGTACGCGTCGGTGACGACGCGATCACCGTCACCGCCGGCGGCCTCGACGGGGACGAGTCCGACTCCGCCGAGGACGCGGTGAAGGAGGGCACTCCGCGGTTGAAGGACGTCCTGGCCGGGAAGACGCCCGCCGCGGACCCCGGCAACGACGACTGAGGACGGTTCCCCGCTCCCTGGTCCCCGATTCCCGGGACACCGTGATCACCGCGCGGCACAATGGCGACGAAGGCGGCAGGCGGTGCGAGGAGGAGCAGAGTCGTGAGTGAGAGCCACACCCCGTCGGGCGGACCGGCCAGGCTGAACACCGGTGTGGCGCACAACGCGCGCGTGTGGAACTACTGGATCGGCGGCAAGGACAACTACGCGGTCGACCAGCAGGTCGGCGAGCAGGTCGCCGGGATGTTCCCGATCATCCGGGAGATCGCCCGCGCGGACCGCTGGTTCCTGCAGAGGGCGGTGCGGTTCCTGACGGAGGAGCGCGGGGTGCGGCAGTTCCTCGACATCGGCACCGGACTGCCGACCGCCGACAACACGCACGGGATCGCCCAGCGGATCGCGCCCGAGTCACGGATCGTCTACGTCGACAACGACCCGATCGTGCTCGCCCACGCCCGCACCCTGCTGACCGGCACCGACCAGGGCGGCACCGACTACATCGACGCCGACGTGCACGACCCGGAGGCGATCCTCGAACGCGCCGCCGGGACCCTGGACTTCACCGAGCCCGTCGCCGTGATGATGCTCGGCATCCTGAACTTCGTCCTCGACACCGAGGCGGCCCGGGACATCGCCCGGCGGATCATGGCCACGGTCCCCTCGGGCAGCTTCCTGGTCCTCACCCACCCGACCTTCGACGCCGAACTCGGCGGCGAGGGCCAGATCCCGGCGATGAAGTTCTGGAACGAGAACGCCACGCCGCCGATCACGGCCCGCGGCGGCGCGGACGTCGCCTCGTTCTTCGAGGGCCTCGATCTCCTGGAGCCGGGCCTGGTGTCGTGCTCGCGCTGGCGTCCCGAGGCCGACTCCCCCGCCGTGGTACCGCAGTTCGGCGCGATCGCCGTGAAACCCTGACGCGGGCCAGCACACCGGTCGACCCGTCGAGGAGAACGTATGACCACCCTTGCCGATCCCGTCCCCGGCGGGCGCCCCGGTGACGTCGAGCGGGCCACCGCGCTGAGCGGCGAACTGGCCGGGCGCGGGGTGCACGGGATCGTCCTCGCCTACGTCGACACCGCGGGCATCGGCCGGGTGAAGACGGTCCCGACGGCGAAGCTCGCCTCCGCCGCGGCCTGGGGCGTGGGCATGTCCCCGGTGTTCGACACGTTCCTCGCCAACGACTCCATCGTCACCACCGACGTCCTCGGCTCCCCCGACGGCGATCTGCGCCTGTACCCCGACCTCGACCAACTGACCGTACTGGCCGGGCAACCCGGCTGGGCCTGGGCGCCGGTCGACCGGATCACGCAGGAGGGCGAGCCGCATCCGGGGTGCGGTCGTACGGTGTTGCGCCGGACCGTCACCGAGGCGGCCGAGCGGCACGGCATCACCTTCAAGGCCGCCGTCGAGGTCGAGTGGGCCGTCGGCCAAGGCCCGTCCGCCACCGGCGAGTTCGCGCCGGCGCTCACGGGCCCGGCGTACGGAGCGATCCGGCAGGTCGAGCTCAGCGACTACACCGCCGACCTGCTGGCGGCGTTCGCGGCGCAGGGCGTGGACGTCGAGCAGCTCCATCCCGAGTACGCGGCCGGGCAGTTCGAGGTCTCGGTGGGCGCGCTCGACCCGGTAGCCGCGGCCGACCGCAGCGTCCTGGTCCGGCAGACGATCCGGGCGGTGGCGGGGCGGCACGGGCTGGTCGTCTCGTTCGCGCCCGCGGTCTTCGCCGAGGGTGTCGGCAACGGCGGTCACCTCCACCTCTCCGCCTGGCGCGACGGCGTCAACCTGCACGCGGGGGGCGAGGGCCGGTACGGCATGACGGCCGACGCCGAGTCCTTCGTGGCCGGAGTCCTCGGCCGGCTCCCGGCGCTCACCGCACTGAGCGCCCCGAGCCCCGCCAGTTATCTGCGCCTCAAGCCCTCCCAGTGGGCCGGGGTGTTCACCGCCTGGGGCCGCGAGACCCGGGAGGCCGCGGTGCGTGTCGTCACCGGCACGGCGGGCCTGCGCGAGCAGGCCGCCAACCTGGAGGTGAAGCCGGTCGACCTGGCCGCCAACCCGTATCTCGCGTTCGCCGGTGTCATCGCGGCCGGACTGGACGGTCTCGCCTCGTCGGCGCCGTTGCCTCAGGAGATCACCGGAGATCCGGCCCGTCTCGACCCCGAGGAAGCGGCGGCCCGGGGTGTGCGCCGACTGCCGGTCTCGCTCGCCGAGTCGGTCGAGGAGTTCCGCAAGGACGAGCTGTTGCGGGCCGCGCTGGGGCCGGTCCTCGCGGACGCGGTGATCGCCGTACGCCTCGGCGAGATCGCCGCCGTGGACGGGCTGGACGACGACCGGGTGGCGGCCACCTACCGCTGGAAGTACTGACATGGGCGCGATCCAAGCGGCGCTCGACGCACAGGAGTTGACGGACCATCACTGCCACGGCGTGGTGACTGCCGACCTTCCCCGAGAGGACTTCGAGGCGCTGCTCACCGAAGGCGGCGTCTGGCCGGGGATCTCGCCCTTCGACAGCCCGGTCGGCGTGTCGGTACGCCGCCACTGCGCTCCCCTGCTCGACCTGCCGAGGCACGCACCCATCGACGACTACCTGGCGCGGCGCGCCGAGTTGGGCTGGCGCGAGGTCAACCGCCGCTTCCTGGCCGCCGGTTCGACGGACGTGTTCTGCGTGGACACCGGGTACACCCCGGACCGGCTCACCACACCCGCCGAACTGGCGGACACCGTGGGCGGCTCGGCGTACGAGGTGGTGCGGCTGGAGAGCGTCGCCGAGGCGGTGGCGGCGAAGGGCGTCGAACCCGCCGAGTACGCCGCCGTGTTCCGTGCGGCCGCCCGGGAAGCGGTGGGGCGGCCGGGTGTGGTGGCGGTGAAGTCCGTGGCCGCCTACCGCACCGGCTTCGACCTGGACCCGGCCCGGCCCTCGGCGGACGAGGTCACCGAGGCGGCCCGGCGCTGGCTGGCGGCCGGTGGCCGACTGGCGGACCCGGTCCTCGTACGCCATCTGCTGTGGACCGCCGTCGATCTCGGGCTGCCGCTCCAACTGCACGTCGGATTCGGCGACAACGACATCCGGCTGCACCGCTGTGACCCCGCCCACCTCACCGACTGGCTGCACCTGACCGCCGGCACGATCCCGGTGCTCCTGCTGCACTGTTGGCCCTACCAGCGCCAGGCCGCCTACCTCGCGGCTGTGTTCGAGCAGGTGTATCTCGACGTGGGGCTCACCCTGCACCACGTGGGTCCGGCCCGGGCCGGCGCGGTCCTGGCGGAGGCGATGGAGATCACTCCGTACCGCAAACTGCTGTACAGCTCGGACGCGTACGGTCTGGCTGAGTTCTACTGTCTGGGTGCGCTGGCCTTCCGGCGGGGTCTGACCGGTCTGCTTCAGGACCGGGTGGACGCCGACGAGCTGAGCCTGCCCGACGCCCTGCGGATCGCCCGGTGGGCGGGCGCGGACAACGCTCGCCGGGTCTACCGTCTGCCCGGCCCCTCCTGAAAGTATGATCAAGCAATGTCTGACATGACCGATACCACGCCAGGCTGGCTCAGCGCCGACGAGCTGGAGATGGCACGAGCCCGTATGCCGATCCTGTACGTCGAGGCGGTGCCCGTCCGCGTCGACGACAGCGGCGAAGTCACCAGCGTCGGCCTGCTGCTGCGCATGGGACCGGAGGGGACGGTCAGCCGGACCCTGGTCTCCGGCCGGGTGCTGCACCACGAGCGGGTCCGGGACGCGCTCCTGCGCCACCTGGAGAAGGACCTGGGACCCGTGGCGCTGCCCCGGATCCCGGCCTCCCTGCAGCCCTTCACCGTCGCCGAGTACTTCCCCACCCAGGGCGTCACGCCGTACCACGACTCGCGCCAGCACGCGGTGTCGCTGGCCTACGTCGTGCCCGTGACCGGCGACTGCCGGCCCCGGCAGGACGCCCTGAACCTGGTCTGGTTCAGCCCGCAGGAGGCCGTCTCTGCCGCGGTCCAGGGCGAGATGCCGGGCGGCCACGGCGTCCTGCTCAGGCAGGCGCTGGCCCATGTGGGGTGCGGTCTGTAGCCGGGCAGCCCGGCCCGGATCAGTGGGCCGCGTCCAGCCGGGCCCGCTGCTCCGGTGTGAGCTCCAGGTCGATCCCGGCCAGGTTCTCCTCCAGCTGGGCCACCGACGAGGCACCCGCCAGCGGGACGATCGGGAGTTCCCCGCCCGACTGCCAGGCCAGCACGACCTGGTTGACGGTGGCCCCGGTCTCGCGCGCCACCTCGTGCAGGACAGCGAGGCGGGCGGGGGTGCCCGGGTGGTCGAAGTCCGCGGGCAGCCGCTCCGGGTGGGTGTAGGTGCCCTTCAGGAGCGGCGAGTACGCGACCAGGGTCAGGCCGGGCTCGGCCCGCAGGTAGCTGAACAGTTCGGCGCCCGCGTGGCCGAGGCTCCCGTCGGGGAACAGGTCCTCGGGCACGTCGGTGCGGGGGCGCAGGTGGCTGTGGGCGTACTGGAACACCTCGTAGCCCGGCAGCCCGGCCGCGGCGGCGATCGCGCGGGCCCGCTCCACCCGCCAGATCGCCTGGTTGCTCACGCCGAGGAGGCCCACCGTGCCCTCGGCGACCAGCTCCGCGAACCCTTCGACGGTCTCGCGCTGGGGCACGGTGTGGTCGTCGATGTGGGCGTAGAGGAGGTCCAGCTTCTCCACGCCGAGGCGTTCCCGGCTGCGTTCGGCGGACTCACGGATGACCTTGGCGGACAGGCCCTCGCCGTTGTCGATGTAGCCGGTGCCGGGGGCGAGCGGGCGGGCGCCGAGCTTGGTCGCGATGACGATCTCGTCGCCGATGCCGCGGCTGCGCCGCCACCGGCCGAGGAGTTCCTCGCTCTGGCCGCCCTGGCCGCCGTCCTCCCAGAAGGCGTAGTTGTCGGACGTGTCGATGAAGTTGCCGCCGGCCTCGACGTACCGGTCGAGCACGGCGAAGGACGTCTCCTCGTCCGTCCGCGAGCCGAAGAGCATCGCGCCGAGGGCCAACACGCTCACCTCGCGGCGGTGGGCCGGATCGGTTCCGATGGTGCGGTACCTCATGGTGGGTCCTCCCGTACGCGCCCGGTTGTCCGGGCACGAACGGGAGTCTCCATCTTGAAGCGCACTTCAAGTCAAGCCTTCGCGAAGGGTCCTTCCAGTGCCGCCCACTGGAGCAGCATGATCGTCTTGGCGTCGGCGATCTCTCCGGTGCGGATCATCTCCAGGGCCTGCCGGAAGGGCAGTTCGACGATCTCGATGTCCTCGCCCTCCTCGTCCAGGCCGCCGCCCTCGTGGGTGCGGGTCGAGGGGCCGTAGGCGGCGGCGTAGAAGCTGACGCGTTCGGTGACCGAGCCGGGGCTCATGTAGACGTCGAAGACGTGCCGGACCTCGCCGATGGTGTGCCCGGTCTCCTCCACCACCTCGCGGCGCACGGCGAGTTCGGGGTGTTCGTCATCGTCGTCGAGGAGTCCGCCCGGGGTCTCGACGAGCATGCCGTCGGGGTGTCCGTTGACGTACACCGGGTAGCGGAACTGCCGGGTGAGCAGGACGGTTTCACGGTCGGCGTCGTAGAGCAGCATGGTGGCGCCGTTGCCGCGGTCGTGCGTCTCGCGCTGCTGGGTGCTCCAGGTGCCGTCGGCGAGTTGGAGGTCGAAGGTCGTGGCGCGCTCGACGTACCAGTGGCTGGACAGCAGTTGGACGTCCCGGACCTTGACGCGCGGGTTGCCGGTGAGGGCGAGGCCCGTGCGGTCCAGGCCGGTGCGGCCGCGGCGGTCCGGGGTGTCGATGCCTGCGGTCATCGGACACCGGTCCGGCGGGAGGGGTCAGAGGAAATCTTCATGATCCGCTTCTACCACGCCCACAGGACGTGGGAGCCGCGGCCCGGCAGGTCCACGTACAGGCCGGAGGAGAGCAGTTCGGTGCCGTCGCGGTCGAACGACTGCGCCGACAGCAGGTCGGTGAGGTGGCAGGTGCGGTCCTGGAGGTCGTACCAGGGCAGGGGGACGCGGCCCTGCGCGGGGGCGTCCGAGTCGTTGACGACCACGACATGGCGGGTGTCGGGACCGGTCCAGCTCCAGGCGAGGAGGTTGCGGTGGGTGTCGTTGTCCGGCCAGCCCGTGCAGGTGAGCAGGCTCCAGTCGCCGACCCGCACGTCGAAGGCGGCCGGGAGCAACCGGCCGTAGAACTCCCGCAGTTCCTCGTCGACGGGTTCGGGCGGGCGGCGGGAGAGGAACACCGGTGGGCGGACCCGGCGGCCCTCGAACTGGCCCTCGTGCCAGAGGGTCGCGCCCGGCAGGGTGGCGACGGTGACGGCGGCGACTCGCTCCCGGGTGCCGGGGAGGGTGGCGGCGGCGCGGGGTTCGTCGTGGTTCTCCAGGAAGCGGACGAGGCCGCGCTGGTAGGCGAGATCGGCCTGGAGGTGGCCGTGGACGGACTCGGCGTCCTCGTGCAGCAGCCGGTCGTAGAGCCGTTTGTCGTAGCAGTGGTCGAAACCCTGGTGCTGGAGGGCCCATTCGAGGTCCCAGTAGGCCTCGGCGACGAAGAGCAGGTCCGGGTGGTGTTCGCGGACGCGCGGGATGACGTACGGCCAGAAGTCCTCCGCGGGCGGGGCTCCGGCCCGGTCGCCCCAGGTCTTGGCGAACACGTCGTTCATCAGCAGCATCGCCATGTCGCAGCGCACGCCGTCCGCCTGATCGCCGATCGCCACCAGCGTCTCCACCGCCGCCGCCCGCAACGCGTCGCTGAAGGCGTTCAGTTGGACCACGTCCGGCCAGGGCGGGAAGTACGGGTCCCGGCCGCGGGCGTAGATCTGTCCGCCTGCCTCGATGAACGCCTCGGGCGAGCGGGTGAGGTCGTCCGGGGTGCCCCGGACCAGGCAGTCGGGGCGATCGGTGAGCCAGGGATGGTCGGGGGCCACGTGGTTGGGGACGTGGTCGAGGATCAACCGCAGGCCTCGGGAGGCCAGTTGGGCGCGGGCCTCGGCCAGGCCCGTCGGCCCACCGAGGGACTCGTCGACCACGTAGTTCCGTACACAGTACGGGGATCCGGCGATGTCCGCCTCGGTGAGGTCGGGCAGGGCGTCTCGGAAGGAGGCGAGCAGGGACTCGTCGCGCAGAGCGACGGCGAGGCCGGCGGGACTGCGTTCCCATACGCCCATCAGCCAGACGGTGTCGACGCCGGGCCGTGCGACCTCGTCCCAGGCCTCGCCGGGGACCTCGCCCAGGGTGATCCGGCGGCCGTACCGTCCGCTCAACTCGCCCAGCCAGATCAGGACGTTGATCTCGTAGATCACCGTCATGACAGCGGCTCCTCGCGCAGGGCGCCCCAGTCGCCCTCACCGACGACGTGGAACAGGGTCGCGGTGACGGCGGCGAGGCCGGTCCAGCCGGTCTGGTGGGAGGCGCCGAGGCCCGCGCCGTTGTCGCCGTGGAAGTACTCGTAGAAGAGGACCAGGTTCTTCCAGTGCGGGTCCTTGGCGTACTTGGCCTGTGCGCCGTGCACCGGTCGGTGGCCGTCGGGTCCCTGGAGGAAGGTGGAGGTGAGGCGGTCGGAGATCTCGCGGGCGACCTGGTAGAGGGTGAGGTGCTTGCCGGAGCCGGTCGGGCACTCCACCGTGAAGTCGTCGCCGTGGTAGGCGTACAGGTTCAACAGGGCGCGGATCAGCAGCATGTTGACGGGGAACCAGACCGGGCCGCGCCAGTTGGAGTTGCCGCCGAACATGCCCGAGTCGGACTCGGCGGGGAGGTAGCCGACGCCGTACGTCTCGCCATGTACCTCGAAGGTGTAGGGGTGTTCGGCGTGGTACTTCGACAGTGAGCGGATGCCGTGCGGGCCGAGGAACTCGTCCTCGTCGAGCATGCGGGCCAGCACGCGGCGCAGCCGGTCCTCGCCGAACAGCGCGAACAGATATCGGCCGCCCTGGCCGGGGCCGACGTTCTGCTGGGCGGAGACGATGGCCGCCACGGCCGGGTGGCGCTCTATGAACTCCTTTGCTCCGGCGGCCAGTTCGGGGAAGCGGCGGTCGGACCAGGCGCCCACCACGCTGGTCGCCGCGAGCGGGATCAGGCCGACGAGGGAGCGCACCTTGAGGCGGGTCGCGGTGCCGTCGGGCAGCCGCAGGACGTCGTAGAAGAAGCCGTCCTCCTCGTCCCAGAGGCTCTCGTTGTCCTTGCCCATGCGGTTGGTGGCGACGGCGATCCACGCGAAGTGCTCGAAGAGGGTCTGGGCCTGCTCGACGTAGACCGGGTTCTCCACGGCGAGTTCTATCGCGATCTCCAGCAGGTTCTGGCAGTACAGCGCCATCCAGGCGGTGCCGTCGGCCTGGTCGAGGTGGCCGCCGGTGGGCAGGGGGGCGCTGCGGTCGAAGACGCCGATGTTGTCGAGGCCGAGGAAGCCGCCCTGGAAGACGTTGTTGCCGTCGACGTCCTTGCGGTTGAGCCACCAGCTGAAGTTCTTCATCAGCTTCTGGAAGGCGTTCTCCAGGAAGGCGCGGTCGGCGCGGCCGGTACGCTGCTTCTCCAGCTCGTAGACGAAGAGCACGGCCCAGGCGTGCACGGGCGGGTTGACGTCGCCGAAGTTCCATTCGTACGCGGGGATCTGACCGTTGGGGTGCAGGTACAGGCGGCGCAGCAGCAGGTCCAGCTGGGACTTGGCGAAGCCGATGTCGACCATGGACAGGGCGATGGTGTGGAAGGCGAGGTCCCAGGCCGCGAACCAGGGGTACTCCCAGGCGTCCGGCATCGACATGACCTCGTCGTTGACCATGTGGTACCAGGCGCTGTTGCGGACGGCGGGGTCGGCGCCGAGCGGGTCGACGCCGTGTTCGGCGAGCCAGCGCTCGACGTCGAGGTAGTAGTACTGCTTGCTCCACAGCATTCCGGCGAGGGCCTGCCGGACGACCCGTCGCTCGTCCTCGCTCGTGCCGTCGGGCAGGACGTCCTCGTAGAACTCGTCGGCCTCGGACCGGCGCGCGTCCATGACGTCCTCGAACCCGGCCCAGGGGTCGTCGAGTTGGGCGTCGGTCAGGCGCAGCCGGACGGTGACGCTCTCGCCGCCGGGGACGCTGAGCACGTGGTGGACGGAGGCCTTGGTACCGGTCCGGGCCGGGTTCACGGCGTCGGTCTCGCCGTGGACAACGTGGCGGTCGATGCCGTCCTTGACGTACGGGGTGGTGTTCGAACTGCCGAAGACGCGCTCGTTGTTGGTGTCGTTCTCGGTGAACAGGGTTTGCGTCCCGCCGCTGAAGTACAGGCGCCGCGTGCCCAGTTCCTCGTGCTCGGCGCGGATCGCGGACCCGTCCAGGCCGAGGCTCGGGACGGCCGTGCCGCCGGCCCAGGACCAGGTGTGGCGGAACCAGAGGGTCGGCAGCAGGTGGAGGGTGGCCTCGTCGGGGCCGCGGTTGTGGGCGGTGATCTCGACCAGCAGGTCCTCGGGGCCGGCCTTGGCGTACTCGACGAAGACGTCGAAGTAGCGGTCCTCGTCGAAGATGCCGGTGTCGAGGAGTTCGTACTCGAAGTCGCGGCGCCCGCGGGAGCGGTTGGTGTCGACCAGGTCGTCGTAGGGGTATGCGGCCTGGGGGTACTTGTAGAGGTACTTCATGTACGAGTGGGTGGGCGTCGAGTCGAGGTAGAAGTAGCACTCCTTGACGTCCTCGCCGTGGTTGCCCTCGGTGTTGGTCAGGCCGAACAGGCGCTCCTTGAGGATCGGGTCGCGGCCGTTCCACAGGGCCAGTGCGAAGCACAGCCGCTGTTTGTCGTCGCTGACGCCGGCGATGCCGTCCTCGCCCCACCGGTAGGCGCGGGAGCGCGCCTGCTCGTGGGTGAAGTACGACCAGGCGTCGCCGCCGGGGCTGTAGTCCTCGCGGACGGTCCCCCACTGACGTTCGCTGAGATAGGGGCCCCAACGGCGCCAGGGCGCCCGGGACGCGTCGGCCTCCGCCAGCCGTTGTCGCTCGGCGCCCGTCGTACCGCTGTCCGCCATCTTGGACCGCCTCCTCGCATTCGGGCATCGCTCCAAGACTCGGGGGTCACGGGCGGGCCCGCAACGGATGCATGGCGGAGGGACGGCTTCCCCGTCCCGGCGGATTCTCCGGCCGAGGCACGTCCTCCCTGTCCGGTTGAAGCCGCAACGAGCCTCTGTACAAGTAGGCCCTCGGTCTTCACGTGCGCTAGGAGATTCCCCTGCCATGTCCCTGTCCGAGCAGAACCCGGCCCGCACCGAGCCGGTCACCGCACCGCCCCGCGCCGACATCCGGCGCACCCCGCTGTGGCTCGCGATCCTGGCCTGCAGCGTGCCCATGTTCATGGTCGCGCTCGACAACCTCGTCGTCTCCACTGCCCTGCACACCCTCGCCGTCGACCTGCGGGCGAGCACGCAGCAACTGCAGTGGTTCGTCAACGCCTATGTGCTCAGCTTCGCCTGTCTGCTGATGACCGGTGCCGCGCTGGGCGACCGGTTCGGCCGACGGCGGGTCTTCGTCATCGGCATCGCCCTGTTCACGCTGGCCTCCGTCGGCTGCGGACTGGCCGACACCAGCGCCGAGTTGATCACCTTCCGCACGGTCCAGGGCTTCGGCGCCGCGGCCGTGATGCCCCTGTCGCTGACCCTGCTCTCCCAGGCGGTGCCCGACCGGCTGCGCGGGCTCGCGCTGGGCGTCTGGTCCGGGGTGAGCGGACTCGCCGTCGCGATGGGCCCGGTGGTCGGCGGTGCGGTGGTCGAGGGACTGGACTGGCAGTGGATCTTCTGGATCAACGTGCCGGTCTGTCTCGTCGCCATCCCGCTGGCGCTGTTCGCCCTGCGGGAGAGCTCCCTGCCCGCGGCCCGGCTCGACCTCGTGGGCGTCGTGCTGGCGGCGACCGGGCTGTGCGCGGTGGTGTGGGCGATCGTGCACGGCGAGCCGGATGGCTGGACGTCGGCCAAGGTGCTCGGCACGTTCGCGGGCGGCGCCGTGCTGCTGGCCGGCTTCGCGGTCCGGGAGGCGCGGGTGGCCGAGCCGATGCTGCCGCTGTCCTTCTACCGGGTGCGGGCCTTCACGCTTACCAACGTCGTCTCGGCGACCATGTACTTCGGCGTCTTCGGCTCCCTGTTCCTGCTGGCGCAGTACCTCCAGATCGTGCCGCCGCGCACGCCGCTGGAGGCCGGTGTCCGCACCCTGGCCTGGACACTGATGCCGATGTTCGTCGCCCCCGTCGCCGGACTGCTCACCGACAGGGTCGGCGGCGGCCGGCTGATGGCACTCGGCCTCTTCCTCCAGGGCGTGGGCCTGGGCTGGATCAACCTGGTCACCGACACCGACACCCCGTACTCGTCCCTCATCGGCCCGATGATCGTCGCCGGCATCGGCATGGGCTTCGTCTTCGCGCCCACGGCGGCGGTCGTCCTCGGCTCGGTCGCCAAGGAGCACGCCGGCAAGGCGTCCGGCGCCAACACGACCGTCCGGGAGATCGGCGGCGCGCTCGGCATCGCCGTACTCAGCACGGTGTTCGTCGCGCACGGCAGCACGCGGGATCCCGGGCAGTTCGTCGACGGGCTGCACCCCGCGGTGTGGGTCGGCGTCGCGGTGGTCCTCACCGGCGCGGTGTGCGCCCTCGGCATCCCGCACCGGGTCCGGCCGACCGACGGGGAGTCCGACGGGGCCTGAGCGAGCGGCCGGTCTTTGCAAACCTGAACGACAGGAGAGCCGAATACTACGAACACTAGGGGAGCTACGGTCGATTGGTAAGTAGGCACTTTTAAGTGCGTTACACCCCTGCCGGATCGGCCTTCCGGGTGTCGTAGCGCGCACGCGCCCCGTCGACCTCGTCGGTCTTGTCGGCGGCCCAGTCGCGCACCTGGGACAGCAGGCCGTAGAGGCCCTGCCCGAGCGGGGTGAGCTCGTAGTCGACGCGCACCGGCACGGTCGGTGTGACCGTCCGCTTCACCATGCCGTCGCGCTCCAGCATGCGCAGGGTCTGGGTGAGCATCTTCTGGCTGACGCCCGGGATCTCACGGCTGATGTGGCTGTACCGCATCGGATCCCCGTACGACCCGAGGGTGCACATCGTCAGGCTGACCCACCGGTTGCTGATCGTCGAGAGCAGGGCCACCGCGGGACAGTCGTGCATGTACGCCTCGTACGAGCCGGGCTCGATCTCGCGGGCCGGCTTCGCCTTGGTGGTCATCGATCTCTCCTGTCAGGAGCGCAACGCACTAAAAAGTGCCTACTTACCAATCGATCGTAACTCCCCTAGCGTTCGTAGCATCCACAGTGTTCGGATATGCAAAGGGATGAGCGAAGATCATGCGCGCAGCAGTCGTGAAGAAGATCGGTGGACCCGAGGCCGTCGAGATCGTGGAGGTCCCGCTCCCGGAACCGGGTCCCTTCGAGGTCCGTGTCAAGGTCGCGGCCGCCGGGCTCAACCCCGCCGACGCCGCTGTGTGGGGCGGATTCTTCGGGCCGTTGGACGAGGTCGAGTACATCGGTCTGGGTCTGGACGCCGCCGGGACGATCGACGCGGTCGGCACGGGCGTCCTCCTCAAGGTCGGAACCCCGGTGATCGTGTTCGACGCCCCAGTGGTGCGTCCCACGAAGGCCCAGGCCGAATACCTCGTGACCGACCTCAACTCCATCGCCCCCGCCCCCGAGGGCATGGCCCTGACGCTCGCGGCGACGATCCCGCTCAACGCGATGACCGCCTCCCTGGCCCTCGACCATCTCCCCCTGCCTCCTCGCGGCACCCTGCTCGTCACCGGCGCCGCGGGTGCCGTCGGCGGCTACGCCGTCGAGCTGGCCCGGACGCGGGGCGTGCGGATCGTCGCGCAGGGGCGGCCGGAGGACGAGGAGTTCCTCCGCGATCGCGGCGCCACCTGGTTCGTGTCGCGCGACGAGGAACTGAGCGCGGCGGTACGCCGGTTGGTACCGGAGGGCGTGGACGGCGTGCTCGACGCGGCGGCCCTCGGCGCCCCCGCGCTGGCGGCCGTCCGCGACGGCGGCATCTACGTGAGCGTGCGGGTCGACGTGCTGCCGGCGCCGGAGCGGGGCGTGGTCGTACGCCACACCTTCGCCGGCCCCGACGCGACCCGTCTCGCCTACCTCTCCGCACTCGCCGAGGTCGGCGTGCTGACACCGCGGGTCGGCCAGATCTACTCCTTGTCGCAGGCCGCCGAGGCCCACGCCCGGCTGGCCCGGGGCGGCCTGCGCGGCCGGATCGTGCTGGTGCCGTGATGGAAGCCCCTGTCGTCACGGCGGTGACCAGGATTTCCGCTCCGGTGGAGGACGTGTGGCGCGTGCTCGTGGCGTTCGACGAGTACGCGCGGTGGCACCCGGTGCTGGCCTTCGACACGAAGCCCGATCAACAGGCCGTGGTCGGAGCGGACCTTCCGGCCCGCGTCTCGGGCGGCGACGGCGCTGAACAGCACGTCACGATGCGGATCGTCGATGCGGAGGCCCCGCGTCGGCTGGTCTGGGAGGGCGGCTCGCTCGACGCGGTCCTCGGCAGGCACTCGTTCGTGCTCGACCCTCAGCCGGACGGCAGCACCGAACTCACCGACTCCGAGGAGTTCTTCGGCCCCGCCGCCACCGACCTCGTCCCGGCACTCGGCCAACTCACCGAGGATTACGCCCGATACGGCGCCGCTCTGCACTCACGCGTGACGGGTCTGTCCGGCTGACGCGTTCGGCAAGGGCCGACTCGCACGGTCCGGGGCGGGAGGTGCCAGGACTCCCCCACGGTCCTGGCACGTTCCCGGTCCCGCGCACGTCCACCGCGGTGATCACCAGCATGCGTGGGCAGCGGCTCGCCTGTCGTTGGCCCACGGTCCACATCTAGTTGGCACCGGGTCCACCGCCTGCGCTTCCGTCCTCCCCGCACCTCGCCTGGTCGCGGAAGGCGCCCGGTGTGACGCCGTACGCGGTACGGAAGGCGCGGCTGAACTCGGCGGCCCGCGGGAAGCCCCAGCGGGCCGCCACGGCATGCACCGGCAGCGCGCTCAGCGCCGGGTCGGCGAGGTCGCGGCGGGCACCGGCCAGGCGCCGGTCGCGGATGTACGAGGACACGGCGATGCCCTCGGCCTGGAAGAGGCGGTACAGATAGCTGCGCGAGATGTGGTGCGCGGCGGCCACCCGGGCGGGCGTGAGGTCCTGGTCGCCGAGGTGGCGCCGGATGAAGTCCTTGATCCGCAGGGTCAGCGCGCGGCTGTGCGTCTCCGGCGTCAACTGGCTCTCCGCGTCCAGGGCGTGGGCGAAGAGCGCGGTGACCAGATCGGTGACGACGTTGCCCAGCCGGGGTGCGTCCGACGGCCCGTAGGGACTCGTGTCCGCGGCCAACTGGCCGAGGAACTGGGCCAGTAGCGCGCCCAGCCCCTCCCGGCCCGAGATCCGGGACCCGATCACCCGGTCCGCACTGCGCGCGGGCAACGCCACCAGCGTGCGCGGGACTTCGATGCCGACGATGCTGACCGGTTCGGAGCCGGTGGCTATCTCGTACGCCCGTGACGAGCAGTTGGTGTGGATGTCGCCGACCTCGTAGGCGATGTGCTCCCGGCCCCAACTGGCCGCTCCCACCCCGCGATGCAGCAGGGAGAGGTGGTAGACCTCCGGGTCGGACTGCCGTACGAGCTTCGGGGTGCGGCGGAAGACGAGCTGGTCGAAGGTGGCGGGCCAGATCGTGACGTCCCCGAGGCCGATCAGGCGCTGGTGTCCGCGGTAGTCGGCCGCGCGGTCGCTGTCCAGCTCCATGGGCGCGTGGGTGCGGCCCAACCGCTCGGTCCACGCCTCGAACCGGTCGCCGACCGGCAGTTCCTCGGTACGGAAGACCGACTCGTGCAACACGGCGGTAAGTCAATCACACGGTTCTCGGGAGACGCCCTGTGCTGCCCCCTGCCTATGCATGCCTACGCCGTCCAGCGCACCCGCAGCTCCTGCGGCTTGCGGAAGACCAGGCCGCGCGCCTCGGCCGGCGCCGACGGGTCCAGGTGCAGGTCGGGCAGGCGGTCCAGGAGGTGGCGGATGCAGACCGTGGTCTCCAGGCGGGCCAGGTGCGCGCCGAGGCAGAAGTGCGGTCCGTGGGCGAAGGCCAGCTGGAGGCGGGCGTTGTCGCGCCGCAGGTCGAAGCGGTCGGGGTCGGTGAAGACGGCCGGGTCGCGGTTGGCGCCGGCGATCGAGACGCTGACGAGGTCGCCGCGGCGGATGCGGGCGCCGCCGAGTTCGACGTCGGCGGTGGCGTAGCGGTCCACCACGGCCGCCGCGGGTTCAAGGCGCAGCGACTCCTCCACGGCCGCGTCGACGAGTTCGGGATCGGCACGCACGAGGGCGAGTTGGGCCGGGTCGCGCAGCAGGTGCAGCACGGCGTTGGTGATCATGCCCTCGGTGGTCTCGATCCCGCCGAACATGAGCACCGCCGCGTTGGAGGCCACCTCGGGCAGCGCGAGGCGCCCGTCGCGGGCCGCCTCGACCAGCACGGAGCCCTCGTTCCGGGCGGCGACCGTGGCCCCGACGCTGGCTTCCAGCTGCGCGAAGGCGGCACCGGCCGCGGGGTCGGCCGGTTCGCCCACGGTGAGGTCGGAGACCGCGCCCACCATGGCGTCGTACCAGGTCAGGACCTCCTTGGGGTCCGCGCCGAGCAGGCCGAGGGACTCGGCGACGACGGCGACGGCGAGCGGCCCGGCGACCTCCCGGCGCAGTTCGGCGCTGCCCCGGGGCTTGATCGCGTCGACGAGGCGGCCGCTCTCCCGCTCGACGAACTCGTTGAAGCGGGTGTGCACGTCCCGGACCCGGAAGGGGTCGGTGAAGGGCTCCCGGTGGCGTTTGTGCGCGGGCCCGTCGAGCGAGAGCATGCTCGGTCCGACGACCTGGGCGGTGGAGAAGCGGGGGTCGTCCACGGTGAAGGTGACCGGGTCGCGCATGACGCGCATCGCGAGGTCCCGGCGGGTGACCGTCCAGCCGCCCAACTCCGGTATCCAGGAGACCGGTTCGCGCTCCCTCAGCAGCGCGAGACGCGGGTGCGGATCGTGCTCCAGCTCCGCGATCGTAGTGGCGGAGCCGAGCGGAAATCCGGCCGGTGGCGTCGCGGGATCCGCCGGTGGCACGGCCGGTGGCGTCGCGGAAGTCGTCGGTCGGGCCTCGCTGTGGTCGCGCATGGATCCAGTAAGCCACAGGCCGCTCCGACATCCGCCGCCAGCTCCGGCCGAGGCGTGCGGCGGATGTCCATGACGGTGGAACCTACCGGGGCGTAGGCCCCCGGCCGAGAGAGGACTATCGTCGGAGGTCAAGGGCCAGAACGAGGGGAGGCCGCCGTCGATGCAGCAGGACGAGGCCGTGATCGGCTGTACCGGGGAGTTGCTCCTCCCTACGCGCGGAGCCGCGGGGCCCGGCGAGATCCTGGTGCGGGTCAGGGGCGGCTCCGAGACCTTCCTCGCCTGGTCCTCCCAGCCCCTTCCGAAGGGGGCCACCGTACTCGTGGTCGAGTCCCGCGGTTGCCGCGAGGTCGACGTCATCGAGTGGGTCGATCCACTGGACGCGCTGGACGGCGACGCCGACGGCGCAGGTTGAGGAGTACAACATGTTCGGTTACCGCGTTCCCGCCCCCGACGAGGCGATGTTGATCTCGGGCGGGCGACGGGGTCTGGGGGGCGCGCCGTTCCGGGTGGTCACGGGGCACGGAAAGTTCGTGCTCCCGGTCTTCCGCAAGACTCGCTTCCTCACACTGTCGATGTGCGAGGCCGAGGTCACCGAAACCTGTGTGACCAGGCAGGGCATCGCGCTGCACGTGCGCGCCGTGATCGCGTTCAAGGTAGGCAACGACACCGAGAGCATCATCAACGCGGGTCAGCGCTTCCTGTCCGACCAGGACCAGATGTCGGTGCTGACCGGCCGGATCTTCGCCGGCCACCTGCGTTCCATCATCGGCTCGATGACGGTCGAGGAGATCGTCACCGAGCGGCAGAAGCTCGCCGCGGAGGTGCTGGACACCTCGAAGGTCGAGATGGCGAAGATCGGTCTGATCGTGGACTCGCTGCAGATCCAGTCGATCGACGACGGCGAGGTCGGCTACATCGAGGCCATGTCCGCGCCGCACAAGGCGGCCATCCAGCGCCAGGCGCAGATCGCCCAGGCCCAGGCCACGCAGGCCTCGGTCGAGGCGGAGCAGGTCGCGGCCCGCAACCAGGCCGAGTACGCCCGGCAGACCGCGGTCGTCAGGGCGGAGTACTCCGCCGAGGTGGACCGTGCGCAGGCGCAGGCCGCCCAGGCGGGTCCGCTGGCGCAGGCGCACGCCCAGCAGGAGGTGCTGGCCGCGCAGACCGAACTGGCCCAGCGCCAGGCCCAGTTGCGTCAGCAGCAGCTGGTCGCCGAGATCGTCAAGCCCGCCGAGGCCGAGGCCCAGCGGATCAAGCTGCTCGCCATCGCCGAGGCGGAGCGCATGAAGATCCAGGCCGAGGCGGCGTCCTCGTACGACCGGGTCGCGCTCGACCGGATGCTGATCGACCAGCTCCCGCTGATCGTGAAGGAGGCCGCGGGCGGTCTGGCCGGCGCCAACGTAAATGTCCTCAACGGCGCGGACGGCCTCGGCGAGATCGCGGCCGGTCTGGTCGCCCAGGGTCTGACGATCCTGGACTCGGTCCGCCAGAACCTCAACGGCCAGAACTCCGAGGGCCGCCCCGCCAACGGCCTGCTGGAACTGCAGGGTTACCTGCGCACGCCGGACGCGGAGGGCGACGCCGCCAAGGAGGACAAGCCGCGCGACGCCGAGTAGGCGCGCTCCTCGTAGGGTTCGGGGTCCCCGGCACCGGTGCGGACCGGTGCCGGCCGACCCATCGACCAACCCTTATAACAAGTGCAGTTGATACACATTTTCTGCGCTACTCTCGCGGTCCCACGCGTAACGCGAGAGACCAGGAACCCCATGCCAGACCAAGACCGCAGCCGGTCGGAGAAGTTGGCCTATGCGGCGGCCGGCATGGACCCGCCGCCCGTGATGCCCCTGCGGAAGAACGATCCCCGGCGGGTCGGCCCCTATCAACTGGTGTCCGTGCTCGGCAGCGGCGGCATGGGCCGGGTCTATCTGGGCCGGAACACCACAGGGGGCGGCCCGGTCGCCGTCAAGGTGATCCGGCCCGAGTACGCCGAGGACCCGCTGTTCCGGAAGCGTTTCGAGCGCGAGGTCGGGTCGCTCGGCCGGGTCCAAGGGGCACACATCGTCCGGCTGTTGGGCAGCGGCGTCGACGAGGACCTCGTATGGGTCGCGACCGAGTTCGTGCCCGGGCCCACGCTCGCGGAGGCCATCGAGGCGCGCGGGCCGATCGACGCGGCGGCGGCCTGGCGGCTCTTCGCCGACCTGGGCCGCGCGGTCGAGGCGATCTGGCGAGCGGGCATCGTCCACCGTGACCTCAAGCCGTCCAACGTGATCCTGGCGTCCGACGGCGCCCGCGTCATCGACTTCGGCGTCGTCCAGGCCACCGACGGCACCACGATCACCGCCACCGGGCAGAACGTGGGAACCCCCGCCTTCATGTCCCCGGAGCAGGTCAGGGGCCAGGAGGTGACCGCCGCCTCCGACGTCTTCTCGCTGGCCTCCGCGCTCACCTTCGCCGTCACGGGGAAGGCGCCGTTCGGCGACGGCACGGGCGTGGACATCCTGCACCGGGTGGCCTTCGAGGAGCCGCGGGACAAGGTCCTCGCCAAAGTCGCGGCCGTCGACGCGGAGCTGGCCGCGTTCATCCGCACCTGCCTGGACAAGGATCCGGAGCGGCGGCCGTCACCGGACATGGTGTTCAGGACCGCCATCGGCCACCAGTTACACGCTCCGGACGGCAGACCGCCCCGGTCCACGCCGAAGGGAGCGCCCCTGCGGGACATGCCCGCCGCCTTGGCGTCCGCGCCTCCCCCGGGTGCGCCCGCCGCGCCGGAGGCCGCCGATACGCCCAAGGTCTCGGGCGCGCCCGGAAAGCGCCGCAAGCTGTTGGTGGGCGCCGCCGCGGCGGCCGTCCTGGTCGCCGGGGGCACCGCCGCGGCGCTGCTCCAGCAGGGCGGCAGCCCCTCGGTGGCGGCCGGCCCCGGCTCCGACACGTCGTCGGCCGCGCCGGACGACCCGGCCGCGCCGCCCGCCGGTTCGCCGAGCGCGCCCAAGACCAGTCCCTCGGCAACGGATCAGAAGGCCGACCAGGCCGTGGACAAGTCACCGAGCGCCTCGCCCTCACAGAAACCCGGGTCACTGGACCTACGCGCCGCCGCCTGTCTCGCCGAGATCGTGTCGGGCGGCCAGGGCGGCTGCGTCAAGACCCTCCAGACCCTCCTCGACGGCTACGGACTGCACGTCACGATCGACGGGCGGTTCGGGGCGTCGACCGTCGCCGCGGTGCGGGCCTTCCAGCGCGAAGTGGGTCTCACCGCCGACGGCAAGGTCGGTACGCGGACCAAGAAGCTGCTGTACGCCGGGACGCGCGGACCCGTCAGGACCGGCGCCGTGACGGTGACCGAGAGCGTCAACACCGTTGATGTCGCCCGGTGTCTGGACGTCCGCGGCGCGAGCGTCCAGGTATGGGGATGCGAGGGCGCGGCCACGCAGAAGTGGGCGTTGTACCGCGTGCCGGGTCAGGGCTCCCAGTACACGGTCGTCAATCGGGGCACGCACCTGTGTCTGGACGCCGACGCCGGCTCGATCGGCAGCAACGGCCAGCGGGTCCGGGCCAGGAACTGCGACGGACAGAGCGCCCAGCGGTGGCGGCTCGGCAGCGGCCACACGCTCGTCACCGCCGCGGGCGGCTCCTGTCTGGACGCGGTGGCCGCCTCCTCCGGCCGGGACGGCCAACCGGTCCAGGGCTGGGCCTGCGCGGGCAGCGTCAACCAGGTATGGACCTGGTCCTGACCGGAGGCCGGACGCCCCACTTCGTAGAAAGCGCATTCAGAAACGATCCCCCGGTGCTAGAAATCGCTCAGGCCCGTGCGCGCAGCGCCGGTCCCGCATCGACTCGCACCGACCGCACCATCTCGCACCGGCGATCCTGCACCCGATAGGACCACCTTGCCCACCACCTCACGCCCCGCCCGTCGACTGCTCTTCGTCCGCAACTGGCGCGTGGCCCACAAACTGCACGCCATCCTGCTCGTCCCGGTGCTCGTCGCCCTCGTGCTGGGCGGCCTCCGGGTGCGGCACTCGGTGGACACCTGGCAGGCGGCCGACGACGCCGTCCGGGTGGCGGAGTTGGTCCAGACGGCGAACAGGTACGCGAGCGACGCGATCAACGAGCGGGACGTCTCGGTCGCGCCCCTGCTGAAGGGCGACAGGACGTCGAGCACGGTCACCCGGGCCCGCCGGGTCACCGACGCGGACGCGGTGGCGTTCGACCGGGCGGTGGCCCGCATGCCGCAGACCCCAGGACTGCTCCGTCGGGTCCAACTGGTGCGCGCGGGCGAACAGTTGCTCCCGACCGTGCGCGCGGACGCCTTCACCTCCAAGCTCAAGGGAGTGCGGACGGAGGAGAGCTACCACGCCCTCCAGCACCCGCTCATGGAGATCTCCAACGAACTGGGCTTCGGCAGCAGCAACCAGGCGAGCTTCGGCCGCACCCTCTACGCCATCTCCCTCACCCAGGCCGCCGAGTCCCTGATCCGCTCCATCGGCACCCACCTCCTCGTGGAGGACCGCAGCACCCTCGCCCCGGGTGAACTCCAGGCCCAGCTCGGCTCGTTCAGCTCGTACGTCTATCTCGAACAGGTCGCGCTCCAGGAGTACGCCGGAGCCGGCACCGCCGACGACATGACCCGGCTGCGGGAAGCCCTGGCCGCGGCCGAGCAGCGCGGAAAGGCGCAGACCGCCCAGGCCGCCCAGCGGGCCCGGGCGGCCGGGGAGGCCTTCGTCGCACCGCCGAGCCTGGCGCAGATGAACAGCGAGATCTGGTCGGGCAAGTCGGCCGCGGAGCTGGCCGCGCAGGGCATCACACCCGAGTCCTTCTTCGCCGCCTCCACCCTCGGCTTCGACGCCTACCGCGGCATCGAGGTCAACCTCACCGACACCGCCCTGGCCGGCGCCCACGACATCGCCGACGACGCGCGCAGCGAGGCGATCACCAACGCCGTACTCGTGCTCGTCTCGATCCTGGTCGCCCTGCTCCTCGCCTCCTGGGTGGCCCGGACGATGAGCAGGAGCATGCGCCAACTCAGCGCCTCCGCCAACGACATCGCCGAGCAGCGGCTGCCGGCCACACTCGCCCGGCTCACCCGGAGTGTCCCCGAGCGCGTCGACCGGCAGGTCGAGCCCATTCCGATCACCACCCGGGACGAGATCGGCGAGGTCGCCCGCGCCTTCGACCACGTCCACCGCGAAGCCGTCCGGATCGGCGTCCAACAGGCCATCGTCCGGGGCAACTTCAACACGATCTTCACCAACCTGGCCCGCCGCAACCAATCCCTGATCGAGCGTCAGCTCGCCCTCATCACGAACCTGGAGGGCAAGGAGACCGACTCGGACCAGTTGGCCAACCTCTTCAAACTGGACCATGTCGCCACCCGGGTGCGCCGCAACGGTGAGAACCTCCTCGTGCTCGGCGGCGAGGAACCGACCCAGCAGTGGAACCGCCCCCTCCCGCTGGTCGACGTCATCCGGGCGGCGACCGCGGAGGTCGAGCAGTACGAGCGCATCGAGCTGTCGGGCGTCCCGGAGACCGAGATCAACGGCCCCGCCGTGACCGACCTCGTGCACCTGCTCGCCGAGCTCCTGGAGAACGCGACGATCTACTCCTCCCCGCACTCGAAGGTCCGCGTCACCGCGGCCGGGCTCCCCGACGGCATGACCATGGTCGAGATCCACGACGAGGGCATCGGGCTGCCCCCGGCGGAGCTGGCGGACCTCAACCACGGCCTGGCCAATCCGCCCACCGTGGACGTGTCGATCTCCCAGCGCATGGGCCTGTTCGTGGTCGGCCGGCTCGCCGACCGGCACGGCATCCGCGCCCAGCTGCGCCCGGCCGCGACCGAGACCGGCACCACCGCGCTGGTCTTGCTGCCCCGGACGATCATCCACGGAGCCCCCGAGCCCGCGGTCGACGTCGACTCCACCACGCTGTCCCTGTCCGTACCGGCCGGCACGCTCCCCGGCTTCGAGTCCTGGGACTAGGTGCGCGCGCGGGCCGAGTGAACCGGGCGGGAACTCTTGGTCATGGATTCCTTTGGACGTCCGTTCGGACGCGATCTGCTTCCTAGCATGAGGTGATCACGTACGTACGACCCTCGGAGGTCCGGGTGCCGTTCTCCGGCCTCAAGGTGACCCCGCTCCGGCTGACCGGGGCATTCGTCCTCGTTCTCGTGCTCGCGCTGACCGGTGTCCTGGTGGCCCGGCACAGTCCGGGCCAGGCGCGCGCGGCCGATGACGGGCTGCGGCACACCACCGTCGAGGTGTCCGCCGGCCACTGCGGTCGCGGCTGGACCGACCCGGCGTCCGGGGAACAGGTCTTCGACCTGCACAACACCTCCGCCGGTCCCGCCGAGGTGTACCTGGAGAACCCCACCAGCAAGGCCGTGTACGGCGAGGTGGAGGACATCGGCCCCGGCACGACCCGTGCGCTGACCGTCCGCCTCGGCAAGGGCGCGTACGCCTTCAAGTGCGTGCCCGATGACGCCGACGCGGTCACCAGGCCGTCCGTCTCGGCACGGGACGCAGCGGTCCGGCGGCGGCGCCGGTCACCGAGCACGACCTGATCCCACCCGCCCTCGCCTACCAGAAGTGGATCGGCGGCGGTCTCACGGACGTCGTACGGCTGACGGCGAAGCTGCGGGATGCGATCGCGATCGCGGCGACCTCGCGGGCGCCCGGACGGCCTGGCTGCCGGCGCATCTGGAGTACGAGCGGCTGGGGGCGGCGCACGACGCGTTCGGTGACGCGGACGGGGAGATCAACGGCACCGACGCGGGGCTGCCCGACGGGGTGCACGACAAGGACTTCGTCGGCTTCCACCGCGTCGAGTACGGGCTGTGGCACGGCCGGTCGGCCGGCGCGCTCAAAGTCCCGGCGACCGCCTTGGCGAAGGCGGTGACCGCGCTGCGCGACAGCTGGGCGCAGACCCGGATGAACCCGGCGCAGTTGGGTCTGCGGGCGCACGAGATCCTGGAGAACGCCGTGCAGTTCGAGCTGACCGGCCGGACCGACTACGGCAGCGGCAGCAACCTCGCCACCGCCCGCGCCAACCTGGACGGCACCCGCGAGGTGCTCTCCCGACTGCGCCCGCTCCTCGCTACCCGGTACCCCGAACTGCCCTCCCTGGAAGGGCAGTTGGACCGCGCCCAGGACACGCTCGACGGCTTCCGCCGGGGCGGCGCCTGGACTCCGCTGGACCGGTTGAGCCGTACGCGGCGCGAGGACGTCGACGCGGTCCTTGGCGATCTGGTGGAGCGGCTGGCTTCGGTGGCGACCCTGTTCGATCCGCGGAGGACGGTGTGAATACGCACGAGGAGTTCGGCGAGAAGGCGGGCGACAAGACGGGCGAGGTGACGGCCGGAGTGGGCCGGCGCCGGTTCCTGCGCGGCGCGGCCCTCGCGGGTGCCGGGCTGGCCGCCGGCGGCGCGGCCTCGCCCACGGCCGCGACCGGCACCGGGACGGACACCTCCGCCGTCGCCTCCTTCCACGGCACCCACCAGCAGTCCGCGACAGCGAAGCCGCGCCGGTGCACCGTGTTCACCTCCTTCGACGTGACCGCGGAGAACCGCACCGAGTTGGCCGACCTGCTGCGCACCCTCACCGACCGGGCACGCCTGTTGACCGCGGGCGGCACCCCCGACCCGGTGGGCGTCACCGGACCGCCCGCCGACTCCGGGATCCTGGGCGCCCAACTCCCGTCCGGCGCGCTGGCGGTGACCGTCGGGGCGGGCGCCTCGCTCTTCGACGACCGGTTCGGGCTCGGCAAGTCCAAGCCGCGCCGCCTGACCGCCATGCCGGTCTTCCCCGACGACGACCTCAAGTCCGAGTGGTGCCACGGGGACTTGAGCCTGCACCTGCACGCCGACGACACCGGCACCGTGCTGCACGCCCTGCGGGACATGGCCCGGCACACGCGCGGCGGCATGCAGGTGCGCTGGCGCATGGACGGTTTCACCAGCCCGCCGCGCGCCTCCGGCACCCCGCGCAACCTGCTGGGCTTCAAGGACGGCACAGCCAACCCGGACACGGACAGCGCCCGCGAGATGGGTCGGTTGGTGTGGGTGGGCCGGGGCACGGACGAGCCGGACTGGGCGGTCGGCGGCAGCTACCAGGTGGTCCGGCTGGTCCGTTGGACCAGGGCAGGGGCTCGACCCCGAGCCGGGCGCCCACCCCCTCCGCCTGCGCGGCCAGCACGGCGAACTCCCTGGCCCAGACGTCGAGGTCCCAGGGCTCGCCCGTCACGTCGGGACCGATCTTGAAGGTGCGTGCACCGAGCGCCTCGATGGCCCCCAGCATGTCGGTGCGGACGACGTCCGACGCGGCCCGCCGGGGCCCGCCGGCCCACCAGTCGGTCAGCAGCTCCAACTCGATGTGCTGGATCCCGTTGTCCGCGAAGAGCGACCGGAGGCCGGCCAGCCCGTACTCCCGGTCGGCCTCCACCAGGTCCACGTACAGCAGCCCGAAGGCGGTGAATCCGGCGTCGCGCGCCGCTTCCACGCGCTCCCGCAGGTTCAGCGGACTGCGCTGGTCCTTCCGGTCGGGAGCGGCGTCGCCCGCGGTGGTCCAACACGTGGCCAGAAATTCGTCAGCCATCATTTCTGTTTGCTGGATTCCTCATGTTTGGAAAGGACCCGGCACCCAATAGCCTCGGCATTCTTGGGTGCCCCGCACAGGGCGGTCAATCCCTCAGAAGACATCAAAAAACGCATCAGGCCCGTATACGGGCTACGCGACCCCGCGCAACACCGCGCGCAGGTGTTCTGCGCTGGCCCACACGTCCTCGACGGGCCCCTTCGCGGTGGGCTCCTCGGTCAGAATGGTGTCCTGTTCCAGGACGTACCAGCCGTCGTAGCCGCGTGCGCTGAGGTGGGTGACGATGGCCTCGACGTCCACGTCTCCGGCGCCCAGCGGGCGGTACATGCCCTTGCGCACGGCGTCGGTGTAGCTGAGCTGTCCGTCCTGCACCTTGGCGGCGAGGGAGGCGTCCACGTCCTTCATGTGGGTGTGGGCGATGCGCTCGGGCGCCTGCCGGGTCAGCTCCGCCGGGTCGGTGCCGCCGATGAGCAGGTGGCCGGTGTCGAGGCAGAACGAGATCGCCGAGTGCTCCAGGACGCGCCGGACCTCGTCGCCGTTCTCGATCATCGTGCCGACGTGCGGGTGCAGGACGGCGCGTACGCCGCGTTCGGCGGCCAGCGCGGCCAGCCGGTCGAGGTTGGACAGCAGCAGCTTCCAGCCGTCGGCGTCCAGCTCGGGGCGGGAGTCGTAGCCGTCCTGGCCGGTGACGGCCGACAGGACCAGCACCTCGGCCTTCGAGGCGTCGTAGCCCGCCAGGAGCTGTTCGGCCTCGGGCAGCGGGTCGTGTCCGGGCACGTGCAGCAGCAGCGGGGTGAAGCCGCCCACCGCGTGCAGGTCGTGGTCGGCGAGGGTGCGGGCCATGGCGTCGGGCTCACCGGGCAGGAAGCCCTCGGGGCCGAACTCGGTGGCGGCCAGGCCGACTTCGCGCATCTCGTTGAGCACCCGCTCGGGCGTCAACTGGTAGCCCCAGCCGGGGACTTCACAGACACCCCAGGAGATGGGCGCGCCTGCGATCCGGTTCAGCGGTGAGGTGGTCATGCCGTGGCCTTTCGGTGGTTCCAGTCAGGGTTGGCGACCGCGGCCGGTGGCCGGCCCGCGAGGACATCCGCGACACCGCGGGCGGCGTCGACGAAGGTGAGGGTCATGGCCCGGCGCGTCATGCCCATCAGGTGCGGGGTCAGGACGACGTCCGGGTGGTCGAACAGCGGGTGGTAGAGGGCCGGCTCGGGGTCGAACACGTCCATTCCTACCCCGGACAGCCGTCCGGATTCCAGAGCGGCCAGGGCGGCATCGGCATCGAGCAGGCCACCGCGACCACAGTTGATCAGGATCGCTCCCGGCCTGATCCGGGCCAGCAGCCGCTCGTCCACGAGATGCCGGGTCTCCTCGACGAGCGGCGCGTGCAGGGTCAGCACATCGCTGGACTCGGCCAGTTCACCGAGGTCGGCACAGGCGAGCTCGGCCGGTGGCGGGCCGAACGGGTCGTACGCGAGCGTCCGCATCCCGAAGGCGGCGGCGAGCTCGCCCACCCGACGGCCGATACGGCCGTAGCCGACGATGCCGAGGGTGGCCCCGCCCAGATCGCCGACCGGTACGGCGTTGCGCTTCGCCCACTGACCGTCCCGTACCAGCTCGGTCAGCGGCTTCAGCCGCTTGGTCAGGTGCAGGGCCATGGCGAAGACGCCCTCGGCCACGTCCCACCAGACGCCGGCGCCGGGCAGGTCGGCGTACGGGATCACGGGGACGACGAGAACGACCGGGCCGTCGTGGTCACGGGTGTCGGCCAGCGCGGTACGCACCTCGTCGGCGGTCGTGGCGCGCAGCGCGCGGGCGCCCAGGCCTTCCGCGGTCTTGACGAGGTCGACCTGGAGAAGGCCTGCGAGATCCAGGCCTTCGACACGAAGAAGCCCCTCAAGGACGACCCCGGTGCCGTCGCGGCAGCCGACCCGAGCACCTACGCCGACTCCTCCGACCCCGCCTTCGTGATCCTCCACGGCAGCGACGACCGCCTGGTCTCACCCAGCCAGACCCTGACCCTGTACAACACGCTGCGCGCCAAGGGCGTCGACAGCACCCGCTACGTCCTCAAGGGCGCGAACCACGGCGACCTGTCGTTCATGGGCGGCGACCCCAAGGCCGGCCTCAAGTGGTCGACCCAGGAAGTCATGGGCGACATCGTGACAGCACCTCGGCGACTGACCTGACGGGCCCTGCCCGACCCACACGAAAAGGGCCCCCGCAGACTCTCGCCTGCGAAGACCCTTCGCACCGTCGGGACGACAGGATTTGAACCTGCGGCCCCTTGACCCCCAGTTGGGTGATCCGTGAGCGGCGTGCGAAAGGTCGTTCTTCGAGGTCACTGCCCAGCGTACTCGGCCGAGTAAAGGGGTCTGCGCACTCAGACCTCCGCCGGACAGCCTCGTCGCCTCACGCACCGCCTCCCCCTCGTCGAGGGGGATCGCAACGAACTCTGACTCTTCCCAACGTCTCGCTTCGGCCAAGAGCCAGCAAGTCGGAGATCGCCACCCCTGCCCACTCCCCCTGAGCCTCAACAGCCCAGATGGGCTTGGTGGGTTGTCGGGATCCTTATCCCTGTCGTAGGCGCATCATGGTGACGTTGATCGTCAGCAACCAGGGGTCCTCCCCCTCCCCAATCTCGAAGCCGTCGACAGACGTGACAGGCTCGGCGGAGTCGGCACCGTTCTCCTCCACCTGCGGCGATGCCTTTTCGAGCGGCACAGGTTACTTCAGTGCTCCCGCCATGACGCCGTTGACGAACTGCCGCTGGAAGGCGAAGAAGACGACCAGCGGGATGATCATGGAGAGGAAGGCGCCGGAGGACAGGACGTCGATATTGGTGCCGAACTGGCGGGTCTGCTGTTGCAGGGCCACGGTCAGTGGGGCCGAGCCGGGGTCGGCGAAGATGAGCGCGACGAGCATGTCGTTCCAGACCCACAGGAACTGGAAGATGCCGAGCGAAGCTATCCCGGGCCCGCCCAGCGGAACCACCACTCGGAGGAAGAGCCACAACTCGCCCGCCCCGTCGAGACGGGCGGCCTCCAGCAGTTCGCGTGGGATACCCGCGAAGAAGTTCCGTAGCAGGAAGATCGCGAACGGCAGGCCGAAAGCGACGTGGAA
This sequence comes from Streptomyces pseudovenezuelae, assembly GCF_029892565.1. Lineage (GTDB taxonomy): Bacteria > Actinomycetota > Actinomycetes > Streptomycetales > Streptomycetaceae > Streptomyces > Streptomyces pseudovenezuelae_A. Next base: position 131,873 of record NZ_JARXVH010000001.1, read on the forward strand.
GAGGACGACGCTGATGATGCTGCCGAAGATCCCGAGCTTCCCGAACAGGCTGGTGATGGGCACCAGCGCGACCTGTAGGGGGACCACGAGCAGGCCGACGATGAGCAGGAAAACCCAGTCCCGGCCCGGGAATTCGACCCACGCGAAGACATATCCGGCGAGTGAGCCGACGACCACGACCAGTAGCGTGGCAGGGACGGTGATCAGCAGACTGTTCAGGAACGAATGCGTGATCGTCGAGTTGTCCAGCAGGTTGGTGTAGTTGTGCAGGGTCAGTTGCGCGGGCTTGGTGAGGACCGTCCACCAGCCGGACGACTGGATGTCCAGCGGCCCGCGCAGCGAGGACAGCAGCAGACCGACGGTGGGCAGCAGCCAGAACAGGGCGACAGCCAGCAGGACCAGCCGTGTGGATCCGCCGGCGAGCCGGCGAGCCGCACGGGTGGCAGCGCCCGGTCCCGTGCGGCCGGAGGCTGACCGGGCGGTCTGCGCGGCCCGGGCGGTCTGAAGGGTTGTCACCGTGACTTCTCCTTTCGGAACCGCTTGATGTTGAGGAACATGACCGGCGCGACCAGGGCGAGCAGGAGTACGGCGAGCGCGCTGCCGGTACCCTGGTCGTTGCCGCCGCCGAAGGAGGACAGGTAGAGCTGCAGGGCGAGCACGTTGGCGTCCTGCTGACTGGCGCCGGGTGCGATGACGTACACCAGGTCGAAGATCTTCAGCACGTTGATCACCAGCGTGACCAGTACGACACCCAGCACCGGCGCCAGGAGCGGCACCGTGATGCGGCGGAAGACCTGCCACTCCCTCGCGCCGTCGACACGCGCGGCCTCCAGCAGTTCGCGGGGGATCCCGGCCAGCCCGGCAGCGATCAGGACCATGGCGAAGCCGGTCCACATCCAGACGTAGGCGCCGATGATCGACCAGGTGACGAGGGTAGGGCCGAGCCAGTTGACGCCCGCGTACTGGGCGGTGAAGTTCGTCGCGGGCAGGCGGAGTTGAATCGGCGAGGCGCCTATACGGGCAGCGGGCAGAGTGAATGTGCCGTCGTTGGACGCGGTCACCGTGGTGAGGACGCGCCCGTCGCGCACAGCCTCGACCCGCACGCCGGCCAGCGCCTTCTCTCCCCGGTCGATCTTCCCGGGGGTGCCGCCGCCCGGCTGGAAGTCCAGCCAGACCGTGCCGCACAAGGCTCCCGACGGGCAGGCGCTCGGCTCGGCGGCCTGCGTCGCGCCGGTCAGAGTACTGGGCTGGACTCCGACCAGAGCCAGCGCGGCCGGACCGTCACCGGGGCTGACGGATTTGCCGGTGTAGGGGCCGCCGACCGGGCCGGTCAGGGTGCTGCCGGGGCCTGCCACCCTGGGGTGCGCTCCGGGGTATGCCGATGCCTTGAAGAAGGTGTCGTGGACGCCGGTTGCCACCGCGTTGGCCACGCCCTTGCCGGGGTCCTGGTCGTAGACGAGCCGGAAGATGATGCCGGCGGCCAGCATGGAGATGGCCATTGGCATGAAGACGACCAGTTTGAAGGCGGTGCCCCAGCGGATCCGCTCGGTGAGCACGGCGAAGATCAGGCCCAGTCCGGTGGCCGCGACGGGTGCGACCACGACCCAGATCGCGTTGTTCTTGATGGCGACGAGGGTCTGGTGGTCGGTGAAGATGCCGGTGTAGTTGGACAGTCCGACGTAGTGGGTGAAGCCGTCGGGGCCGAAGAGACTGCGTATCACCGACCACACGATCGGATACACCACGAGCGCGCCGAGCAGGATCAGCGCGGGCAGTAGGAAGAGCGCCGCGATCCACGTACGGCCTCGGGGCGTCCTCCTCCCGCGGTGGGCGGGTGCCCCCGCCGCCGCGGGGGCGGCGGGGGACGGAGGGGTAAGGGTCTGTGACATGACGGCTGCCTCAGCCCGCTTTGGCGAACGCCTTCGCGGCGTCCGCTTCGAGCTGCTTCTGCGCGCCCGCGACGTCGGAGGGCTTGGCCAGGAAGTCCTGCAGGTCCTTCCACTCTCCTTGCCCCTTCGTTCCGCCGAAGGCGGCCGGTGCCTGATCGGACATGTCGAACCGGATGTCGTCGCCGGCCTTGATCAGGTTCTTCGCGATGTTCCGTACCGTGGCGTCGCGGTAGTTGGAGAAGCCGACTGCCTTGTTCGGTGACAGGAAACCGCCTTGCTGAACGGCGATCTCTGCCGCCTCCGGGGAGGCGAGGAAGCGCATCAGCGCCCGGGCGCCTTCGCCGTCCTTGAGAGCGACCGCGACGTCGCCGCTGCTCAGCACTGGTGCCTTACCGCCGTCCACGGCAGGGAAGGGGAAGACCTTGGCGTCGGTGCCGACCTTGGCCGTGGTCTCCTGGGTGATGTTGGTCGCGATGAACTCACCCTCGTAGACCAGCGCGGCCTTGGGCGGCTTGGCGAAGACCTGGTCGACCGAAGTGGGGAAGTCGGTCTGCAGCGCGCCCCGTGTGCCTCCAGCCATCAGATCGGGCCTGCCGTAGATCTGGCCCAGCGTGGTCAGCGCCTTGGTCACCGAGGGGTCGGTCCACTTGATCTGATGCTTCGTCAACTTGTCGTACATGGCCGGGCCGGCCTGGCTGAGGTAGATGTTCTCGAACCAGTCGGTGACGAGCCAGCCGTCGGCGGCGCCTATGGAGAACGGAGGAGTGCCGGAGTCGGAGAGTGTCTGACCGTCCTTGAGCAACTGCTCCCAGGTGGTGGGGGTGTCGGTCAGTCCGGCCTGCTCCCAGGCCGCGGTGTTGTACCAGAACAGGGATTTGTTGGTGACCTTGAAGAACACGCCGTACTGGTTGTCCTTGTACGTGCCCAGGTCGCGCCAGGCCTGGCTGTAGTTCTGGGCCAACTCCTTGGTCACGGCCGGCTGGAGCGGCTTGAGCCAGCCGGCCTTGGCGAACTGCTGGAGCACGCCGGGCTGGGGCAGCAGAGCCACGTCCGGCGGAGAGCCGCCCTGGATCTTGCTGCCGACGAAGGTCGACACGTTGTCGCCGGTGGGCACGAAGGTGGTCTTCGCTCCCGTCAGCTTGTCGAACCGGGCCAGTACCTTGAGGAAGTTCTTCTGCTCGGCGCCGGTCCAGACGCCCGCCACCTCCACCTCCTGCCCGTGGAGATCGGGCAGGTTCAGTGTGGAGGCGTCTTTGGCGCCGGTGGTCGCCGGGGTGCCGGAGGCGCCGTTGTCCGAGGAGCCGCACCCGGCGGCCCCCATCACCAGGACGGCCACGGCCGTCAGTGCTGCCGCTCTGCCATTCATCGGGTCACTCCTTTGTGAAAGACGGAAGGAACATGTAGCGACGGAAACGGAAGATGTGACGACGGACGGAACCTGTGGCGAGGGACAGCGGGGTCAGCCCGTGAGGCTGTCGGCCGCCCACCAGGCGGCGGTGCTGCCGGGGAGGGTCCCGGGCGAGCAGGGACCGCTCGCGAGCAGCGGCGTGCCGGGGACCGGGGCGGGACAAGGGACAGCGCCGAAGTTGACGGCGCACACCAGCCCGTCACCGCGGACGAAGGCCAGGACCTGCGACGGGGACTCCAGCCAGCGCAGCGTCCCGTTGCCGAGCGACGGCAGGCTCGCGCGCAGCCGAAGCGCGTCGTGGTAGAGGTGCCAGAAGGAACCGGGGTCGGCCATGAGCCGTTCGGTGGTGTGCGCGGCGAACCAGGCGGGCTGGGGCAGCCACGGCTTGGCGACGCCTTCGCCCGAGGTGAAACCGAACGGGGACATGTGCCCCGACCACGGCAGTGGTACGCGGCAGCCGTCGCGGATTCCCACGCGGCTGCCGCTGCGGTGGAAGATCGGGTCGGTGAGCACCTCGTCCGGCAGGTCGACGACCTCCGGCAGACCGAGCTCCTCGCCCTGGTAGATGTAGGCGGCGCCGGGCAGCGAGAGCATCAGCAGCGCGGCGGCGCGGGCGCGGGCCGCGGCCGCGTAGCGGGTGACGGTGCGGACCTGGTCGTGGTTGTTGAGCACCCAGGTGATGGTCGAGCCGGTGTCGGCGATGTCCCGCAGGGCGTCCTGGATGACCCGGCGGAAGACGGCGGCGTCCCATGGGGCCGTCAACATGTGGAAGAAGAACGCCTGATGGAGCTCGTCCGGGCGGACATAGGCGGCCTGCTCGGCCGGGGTACGTACGGACACCTCCCCGACGAGCAGCCGGTCGATGCCGTCCCGTGCGGTGTACTCCTCGCAGACGGCGCGCCAGGTGCGCCAGACACCGTGCGTCTCCGGCTGGTTCCACGCCAGGGGGTTGACCGTGTCGCGGGCCCGCGCGTCGGCTGCCGGGTCCGGGGAGTCCGGCAGTTCGGGATGTTTGAAGAGGCCGGTGGCCACGTCGATGCGGAACCCGTCGACACCGCGGTCCAGCCAGAACCGCAGCACCTGCTCGAAGTAGCCGCCGACCTCGGGGTTACGCCAGTTCAGGTCGGGTTGCTCCGGCCCGAACAGGTGCAGGTACCACTGGCCCGGCGTCCCCTCGGGCTCGGTGACCCGGGTCCAGGCGGGTCCGCCGAACATGGAGTGCCAGTTGTTGGGCGGCAGTTCGCCACCTGTGCCGCGGCCCTCGGCGAAGTGGAAGCGGGATCTGGCCTGGCCCTTCGGGCCTTCGGCCAGGGCCTGAAGGAACCACGGGTGCTTGCTGGAGCAGTGGTTGGGGACGATGTCGATGAGCACCTTGAACCCCTGGCGGTGCGCGTCGTCCACCAGGCGGCCGAACTCCGCCAGGTCTCCGTAGACCGGGTCCACGTCGCAGTAGTCGGCGACGTCGTAGCCGTGGTCGTACTGCGGCGAGGGATAGAACGGGTTGAGCCAGATGCCGTCGACACCGAGTCGCTTGAGGTACGGCAGGCCCGCACGGACACCGGCCAGGTCACCGATGCCGTCCCCGGTGCTGTCGAGGAAGCTACGGACGTACACCTCGTAGATGACGGCCGTGCGCCACCACTGCTGTTGCGCGGTGTGCTCGGACCGCTCGGAGGGGCGCGGTTCGTTCTGTACCGGGCCGTCGTCGACGAACGCGTCGATCATCGGGAAACCGTCCTGGGATGGGCGTGATGGAAACCGGCCGCCGAGCGGGGCGGACGACGGCCGGAGGACAGAGCGCCGGATCCTGCGCCACGGAAGGCGCGTGGGGAGGCGGCTTGGCAGGAGGGGCGAGGGAGCTGAGGGGCACGAATTCCTTCGGTGGGCGGAGCCGTGTCGCCGCCGCGTCGACGGACGGGACCGCCCGCCGGCGGGGACGCAAGGCCGTTTCGCGGGGCGGCGACGCCCGCTGACGGGTGCGAAAGGCCGTCAGATCGCCGATAACCGAGGTGGCGCCGAAGGCACGACGAGGGGCTGCGCCGTGGCGTTCAGGGCCGCCCCCATTGCGCCGGCGTACGGACCGAGCGCGGCGGCCAGGAGCGTCACCGGCCCGATCAGTCGCCAACGGTCACGCAGGACCGGCTCGACGGCCGGCCGCATCATGTCGAAGGCGGGCGCGACCCCGCCGCCCACGACGACGGTCGAGAGGCCGAGTTGGGCCAGTACGCTCCCCAGCGCCGTACTCACGGCCGTGGCGGCGGTGTCGAGGATCTTCCGGGCCGTGGTGTCGCCCGACCGGGCGGCTTGGACCAGGTCCTCGGGTGTTGCCGACCGGTCCTGGTTCCCGGTCCCGCGAGAGTCGAGGGCCCGGGACCAGGCGGTCGCCAGCGCCCGGCCGCCCGCCACCGTCTCCAGACAGCCGCGGGCCCCGCATCCGCAACGGTCACCGCCGGGCGCGGCGGTCATGTGCCCGATCTCGCCGATCCTGTCCCCGGGACCACGCAGGACGGTGCCGCCCAGGGCGATCGCACCGCCTATCCCGGTGCCCATGGTCATGAACACCACGTCGCTGTGGCCGCGCGCGGCGCCCAGGGCGAGTTCCGCCGAGGCGAACGCGCGCGCGTCATTCATCAGCAGGACGGGTTTCGCGGTCGCGCGCTCGAGCATGTCGGCCAGCGGGAAGCCCTGCCAGTCGCCGTCGATGTTCGGGATCGTGGTGGTGGAGCGCAGGTCCGGGCTCAGATGGCCGGGCAGTGCTACGCCGATGGCCTCGACGGTGCGCGCGGCGGCGATCTCGGCGATGGCGGCGGCGACCTGCGCCGGCCCGGCGGCCGGGGTGGGCAGTGTGCCCCGCGCGACGACGGCCGCGTCGGCGCGGTGCACCCACTTGATGTTCGTGCCCCCGATGTCCACCCCCAGGGCGGACCCTGCGGGGCGAGGACCGCTCCCGGTCGCGACCATTGCGATCTCCCTGATCAGTACTGCCTGTATAGACTTATTGGAAGCTAGGCCGCCGCGAATCGTTCAGTCAATCAGTCGGGACGTAAAGAATTTGCAAGCCTGGCGGTTGGTTCGATGCGACGATGCCCTCGACTGGGCCGTCAGCGGAGGCCAACGACCTGTCTAGCCTTTTGACTCGGAAGTGGGGTTCAGCCGGGTGAGAGCAGGGCGCCGTCGGCTGTGAGGTGCTCACGCAGTTCGACGGCGTCCACATCGCGGGGCCGGGATCCGGCGGCGACCGTCAGCGCCGCCGCCGTCCCCGCGGCCTGCCCCATCGCCATGCACTGCCCGATGGAACGGACCGAGGCGTGGGCGTCATGGGTGGCCGACAGGCACCGGCCCGCAACGAGCAGAGCGTCGACCCCGCGAGGGAGCAGGCATCGGTAGGGCACACCGTAGGTGCGGCCGGTGGGCGTCCGGTCACCGGAGCCGACGTACTGCCAGATCGTCCGCTGCCCGGCGGCATGGTCCTCGATCGGAGCGCCGCAGAGCGCGATGGTGTCCTCGAACTGACGCGCCGTCAGGACGTCTTCCCTGCCCAGGACGTACTCGCCGATCAGGCGGCGGCTCTCCCGCACACCGATGCGCGGTGCGGACGCGATGGGGAAAGCCCGTTCATACCCCGGGACCTGTTCTCTGAGGAACCGTGTGTACTCGACGACCTGGCGGCGTCCCTCCTGCTCGGCTGCCGAAAGCTGCCACGGGTCGGTCGGGTCGACGCCGCTCACACGGGTCACGTTGGTGTGGACGACCCCGGGTTCGGTGGTCCGGTGGACGGACCCTTCGCGCCGGGGCAGTTCGTACGCTCCCGAGTCCGCGTGCAGAGACATCAGCCGGTGCAGTTCCGCCGTCGGGGTCGCCGCGGCGTCGACACCGGCGAGCCGGAAGGTCTGGGTGAGCGGTTGCACGACGCGGTCCTCGGCGGGCCGCTCCAGCGCCGCGCCCGCGCGCCAGACGATGTCGGCGTCGCCGCTGGCGTCGACGACCACCCTGCCGCGTATGTGCCCGGGGCCGGCGACCGTCTCGACGACCACTCCGAGGACGTTCTCCCCCTCCATCACCACCCGTGACGCACGGGCGTGGAACAGGACCCGCACCCCGGCAGAGCCGGTGAGTTCGTCCCACACGAGTTTGAGCGTCTCGGGATCGTAGGTGATGCCGGTGCCCGCGCCGTAGGTGTTGGGGCGTTCGAAGGCCGCCTTGCGATCGGTGAGCGCCTGGCACACCTCCCAGCCGACGCCGCCGACGACGCGATCGCCCGTGCCGGGTGCGTAGAAACCGTAGAAAGTGTCCAGGACGCTTGCCCCGGTGCCGCCCAGGTGAGCGGCGCTCTCCACGAGCAGGGTGGAAGCGCCCCGACGGGCGGCCGCGACGGCTGCCGCGGAGCCCGCCGACCCGCCGCCGACGACCACCACATCGCCGTCCCACAGCAGCGGATGCCGCTCGGCCTCCGCCTGACCGATGCGTGCGCTGTTCACCGCAGGTGCCACCCTCCGTCTACGGGGACCACCGCACCGGTGGTGCGGGAGGAGGCGTCCGACAGCAGCCACAGGGCGGTGTCGGCGATCTCGTCGGGGCTGCAGGCCCGCGCACCGAGCGGCATCAGCCGCGGCATCCGGTCCTGGATCGCGGGATCGGTCATGGCGCGTGCGGCCATCGGGGTGTCCACCAGGCCGGCCGCGACGATGTTGACGCGCACACCCTTGGGGGCTCCGGTGAACGCGGCCGAGCGCACCAGGGGGACCAGGGCACCCTTCGCGCTGGCGTAGGCCGCAGTGAGGAAGTCCTCGTCCAGTGTGCTCGCCAGGGCCGAGCCGATGACGACGATCGACCCGCCCGAGCCGGACAACTGCCGTAGGCCTGCGCGCAGCAGATAGAACACCGAGTCGAGATCGACCCGGTGCACTTCGTGCCATGCCTCGTCGCTGCACTCGTCCACCGGCCCGTCTCCGAGACGCCGGCCGGACATGCCCACCGCGTGCACGATGCAGTCGAGCCCGTTCAGTGCCTCGGCTGCTCGCGCCACAGCCGCGTCGGCACCCGCGGACACGGTGACGTCGTACGTGTCGCGGTCGGCCTCGAAGACCTGGGCACCGGCGGCCCGCGCCGCGTTGACGCACGCGGCGCCGATTCCGCCCTGAGCGCCGGCCACCAGCAGGCGCTTCACCGTGCACCGTCCGCGGTACGTAGAGCGGCGGCGGAGCGGCGGGCGAATTCGAGGTAGGCGCCCTCGAACAGCTCGTTGCTGCGGTCCGCGCCGACCAGGCGGGAACTGGTGATGACCGGCGGCATGGCGCCCCGTTCGGCCAGCAGCTCGGCGACCCGGACCTTGATCTCGTTGACCACGGCGATCGCGGTGAAGGTACTGACCGGGCCGACCGGAACGTCCAGGCGGGGGACCCGGCAGATGGCGTCGCCGACCGGCGAGCCCAGATCGATCACGACATCGGCGTGGTCGGCGAGCCGGGATCCGCTCGGATGCCGCGCCTCTGCGGCATGCGTCTCCTGCAGCGACGTGGCCGCGATGACCGGCAGGCCCGCCTTCTTCGCGCCCATCGCCATTTCGATGGGGACGGCGTTGAGTCCACTGACACTGAAGATGAACATGCTGTCCGAAGGGCGCAGTCGGAAGTTGGCCAAGATCTGGTCGGCGAGCCCCTCGACACGCTCGATGAACATCGCCTGCCGCTGTCCGTTGGCCCCCACCACCTGGGTGTGGAACGTCATCGAGAGCTCGACCAACGGCTGGAAACCGGGGTAGGAGCCGTAGCGGGGAAAGAACTCCTCCACCGGCATGCGCGAATGACCGGTGCCGAAGGTGTAGACGACGCCGTCGTCGGCGATCGACCTGGCGGCGATCTGGGCCGCGGCCTCGATGGCGCCGGCCTGGGACTCGGCAATCTGCTCGACGATCCCGACTGCGGTACGGATCCACGATGGCACGTGCGGAAACCTCTCGGTGCGAGGGAAGAGACGGGCCCGACGCGATGCGGGGCCCTGGGTATGAAGTGAAGGTCGCTGTATGTCTAGACAGGTAATACAAGTCGGACGCTAGGGTGACGACCGGCACCACGTCAAGCATCAGAACTTGCTGATCTTCGCTTCCGATCGAGCGCGGCAGGTGTGGACGCATACCGAGAGACGGCCTATGCTGCAAGGCGTATACCGGTATAGACAAAGGAGAAATCGTGGCTCGGCGGCCCATGCCGCGACATGAAGCAGTCGAACGGCACATCCGCAGTCGGATCGCGGGGCTGAACCCCGGAGACCAGATCGAGTCCGACGCGGAACTGTGCGATCTGTTCCAAGTCAGCCGGATGACCGTCAGGCAGGCGACCCAGCGCCTGGTCGGCGAAGGCGTGATCTACCGGATCTCCGGCGTCGGCACCTTCGTCGGGGAACCGCAGGTCCACCGCCAGATGGGCCAACTGCGCTCCTTCACCGAGGAGATGGCCCTGCGCGGCATGACCGTGTCATCGACTGTCCTGACAAGTGAACTGCGCGTGGGCAGTCAGGAGGAGATCACCGCGCTCAGGCTCGCGCCCCAGTCCAACGTCGTTCATGTACGACGGCTGCGGTTGGCCGACGACCAGCCGATGGCGATCGAGAACGTCGTCCTGCCACCGTCCTGCGCCTGGCTGTTGGGCGAGGATCTGGCCCGTGGCTCGCTCCATCAGGCGCTCACCGACAAGGGTTTCACCCCCACGCGCGCGACCGGAACGCAGATAGCGGCCATCGCCACCGAAGACGACGCCGCCCTCCTGGACCTGCCCATCGGTGCGCCCATTTTTGTCGAGCGCCGACTGATCACCACCGCTGACGGCACACCCGTCGAACTCACCGAATCCCGTTACGCGGGTTCCCGGTTCGTGTTCCACATCGAACTGGCCTAGCCGCTTCGGCTCGGACCACCGGTCGCGTGCCGGATCCCCTCGCAGGGGCACCGAAGAGGGCGGTACCCGAAAGGAGAAACAGCCTTGCCTGTCGTCGAGACCGTCCTGGGGCCTGTCGCCGTTCACGAACTCGGCGAGGTGGATGCTCACGAGCACGTCTTCCTGCGCACCCCGGTCAACCCGGGTGACGAGTTTCTCGACACGGACAAGGCGGCGGCCGAGCTTCTGCGTGTCGCGGCAAGCGGCATTCGTACCGTCGTCGACCTGACACCGGTCGGCCTGGGACGCCACCCAGGCCAACTCGCCGAGGCCTCCCGCACGAGCGGGATCCACGTGGTCGCCGCGACCGGCTTCCACCGCAGCGCGCACTATCCGGCCGCCCACTGGGCCCGCCACGCCGACGACGAGACGCTTCTCGACGTACTCCTGGACGACCTGCGGGTTGGCATGGACAGTCACGACTGGGCCTTTCCGCGCCCCATACCAAGCCCCCACAAGGCCGGCATCATCAAACTCGGAGCCTCGTACCACCGGATCGACCGCCACGAGGAGCGCTGGTTCGCCGCGGGAGCGGCGGCGGCTCGGAGCACGGGAGTGCCCGTGGCGGTGCACACCGAGATCGGGACCGCCGCGCACGCCGCCCTGGACCTCCTGGACAAGCACGGCGTCCCGGCCGGACGGGTCCTGCTGGCCCACACCGACCGCAACCCCGATCCGGAACTCCACCTCGACCTGATCGCCCGGGGCGCGTACCTCGTCTACGACACGATCGGGCGGATCAAGTACCGGCCGGACTCGGTTGTCCTCGGCCTCATCGAGCGCATGGCCGAGGCCGGCAAACTGGGCCAGATCTGTTTGGGGACCGACGTCGGACGCAAGTCCTCCCTCAGCGCCTACGGTGGCGGGCCGGGCATGGACGTGCTCGGCAGGGACTTCGTCCCGCGGCTGCGTCGGCGTCTGGGCCACGAGGCGGTCGAGACCGTGCTGCGGTATGCCCCCCAGGCGCTGCTGGCCAAAGAGTCCTCCGCCACGTGAGTGGTTTGAAGTGACGTACGCAGTCGCAGAGGAGCTTTCGGCGCAGGAACCGCGACCAGGCCTCCGACGGACCTGCGGTCATCTTCTCCAAACCCAGCAACGGCCTCTTCGTCGGCTTTCGAGTAAAACTGCCGATGAGCGGCATGCTCAGCCTCGAAGCCGGAATCCGACCCATGCGAAAGGGCCCCCGCAGGCTCTCGCCTGTGAAGACCCTTCACACCGTCGGGACGACAGGATTTGAACCTGCGACCCCTTGACCCCCAGTTCGAGGTCAGTGTTCAGCGTACTCGGCCGAGTAAAGGAGTCTGTGAACTCTGGCCTCCGCTGGGCAGCCTCGTCACCGTACGAGGCGCCTTCCGCTGATGACCGTGATTCCGGTGAGCTCGGCGAGCTCGGTGTTCAGCTCAGTGCGCCTCTTGATATCGAGCTTCGTGAAGAGGGTGCGCAGGTGGTTCTCGGCGGTGTGCGCGGTGTTGAACCACCGTGCGCCGATGCCTGGTTGGTCAGTGCTTCGAGTGCGAGGCGCGTGACGTTGAGCTCCTGCCGGGGAATTCGCCTTCACTGGAGCCGCTGGCAACGAGCGGGTGGGATGAGACGCGCGTCATACCCGGCAGCCTCCTGTCACACATCACCGAGGCAACCGGTCAACGGTGTGTATCCCGCAATCACGGCAAGGAGATCACCGTGGAATCGCGTCTCAACTACTTCAGCCACCCCCTCGCGGGAAAGGTGCTGAGGCACATCAACTCGGCCGGCAAAGCGGTTTCGGACTCATCGCTGCCGGCCACGATCCAGGAGCTCGTGAAGATTCGAGCGAGCCAGATCAACAGCTGCGGCTTCTGCACCGACATGCACACCAAGGACGCGGCGGCCGCCGGGGAGACGCCGCAACGCCTCCATCTGGTCGCGGCGTGGCGGGAGGCCAAGGTGTTCACCGACGCCGAGCGCGCCGCGTTGGAGCTGGCGGAGCAGGGCACCCGCATCGCCGACGCAGCCGGTAGTGTCACCGACGAGGCCTGGACGAACGCCGCCAAGTACTTCGACGAGGACCAGCTCGTCGCGCTGATTTCCCTCATCGCCGTCATCAACGCCTACAACCGCATCAATGTCATCAACCAGCAGCCTGCCGGGGACTACCAGCCCGGCCAGTTCGGCTAGTCGGCGCCTCCCGGGCCAACCCCGTACGGTCCGTCTCCGCGCCGCCCCGACCCGTGGCGCGGAGACGGACCATCGGAATGTGACGGCCGACTTCAGTAACACGGGTCACATCCTGTCTGGAACGCCCCGGACCACGTGGCGGTGGGGCGCGCCGTCCTCGACGTGGCGGCCGGCGCGGGCACCCGCTGGATCTTCCGGGAACTGGCCGAGCAGGAGCTGCGGCCCTGGAACGGCGTGCGGTGGTAGCCGTCGCCAACTCTCCGAACCCCACCCACGCCGTCGTACTGCGATCAATATCGGCGAAGCCGACAAGGACGCCATTCGCCAGGCCTCGTGACTTCCTGCAGGTGTTGCAGGGCGCTCCTACTTCGTCGAGTAACCGAAGGTCGCGTTCCTGTTGCGGACTCCGTGACCAGGAACCGACGGCAGGGGCAGGCTGATCGGTGTCAGTCTGACCCTGCCGTCGCGCCTCTACACGTCGGACTCGGGTTCGACGTACTCAAAGGTCGGTCCGGCTGTTGTGCCGTCTCCGTCGGGCATCTCCATCAGGCCCTGCGCCTGTGCCTTGAGCGCATACATCATGCCGGTAGCGGCTCCGAGCTTCTTCGGACTGCCGTTGAACGACTGCTCCAGTAGATGGAGCAGTCCGCAGTACGCCCGGTTGAAGTCCTCCTGGGCCGTACGGATCGGACTGCCCGCCGGGTGATCCGCCATCCGCTGATTGGGGCGCATCGGACGGACACCGGCGAGGTCGACTGCGACCGCTTCACCCGTCGGGCCGGACTGCGGCGTGTCACCCCGCCGGTATCGCCGGCCCAGCTTGAGTTCCTGGAATCGGTAGTAGTGGGAAACCTCATCGCGGTCGGGGTGGAAGATGTCCTGGTCACCGTCCCAGACTTGGCCGCGTGCCGTGCCTTCGCCCTGCTCGACGATTTCCTCCAGTGCCGCCAGGGCAGAAGCGAGATCGGTGATCGCGTTCAGTTGTCCGCCCGTGTGGGAGAAAGGCCCGGCGGTGATCTGACGAGCCGGGTCACCGCAGAAGACCTCCCGTTCGCCGAGTTCAGCGCACAGGTGCCGCAGCCCTTCTTCTATCGCGTCGTAGAACTGCCCGATCGTCTCGTAGTTGTCGCCCTCGGCCGGGGCACCGGGCTGCGCCGGCTGTTCGAGACGGAGGAACATCTCCAATGCCTCCGAGCCGAACGGAACAAGTGACAACTCCAGCGAGCGGTCGCCATGCGGCAGGGGTCGGGGATGGGGCGGCAGCACCTGCGGTGTGTCCAGGCGAGGTTGCCCGCCGACCGCGTTGAGGAGGTTCGCCGCGAGCGCCAGGTGGATCATCTCCTCGATGAAGACGCCGGCCACCACCTGAACGGCGTCCGGGTTCCGCGACGGGTCGAGCGAGTAGAGGGCGCAGAGATAGGGCGGCAGAGTGGCGTGTTCCAGTTCGATCGCCCACTGAAAGTGCTCGCGAAGGCTTTCAACTGTCGCGATCCGTGGGGTCGAAGGCGCCTCGGCGATGTCGAGCTGTTCTGGGTTATTCATAGACGTTCTCACTTCGGTTGTCGAAGAGGGTGGGCGCGAGCGAGAAGTGCGGAGACCGGCCTCTTGGCGTTCGATGCGCTGAGCGGCTGACCGCATGGTCCGGTGGTGTCCAGACCCGTTCGCGGCGAATCAACAGCTGAGGCACGCCCCGACAGGCGGTCAATGCCGTGGGACTCCAGTGAGCGTTGTCTCGCGGTGATGACGGCAATGACACCGCTTCGTCCGCCGGGACACACGGTGATGTCCGGTCACCGACCAAGACCGTGCAGCCATGCGATCCGTGACAGTTCCGGGCGCCCGAGGCCACCCCATGTCGATGTTCCCGGCTGATTCGGCCGCATCATGCGCGGTCCGGATGGTGAGGGCGGTCAGTGGCGCGCAATGCAGTGCACAACATCGGTGGCACTCATGCCTTGGCACGCCCTCCCACGGAGCGGATGGGCACCGTTCACAACCGGCCTGTGAGGGGGCAGGCAGCAGGAAGTCAGTCGGTGGGCCGCGGGGCGCGCAGGTGGGCCCGCTGGGCCAGTTCCTGCTCATCGACCAGTTCGAGCATGGGCTTGCCCGGCGCGCACATCATGGTCACGACGAACCGGGTCCGCGCATCAGTCAGCGCGTTGCCGTCCTGGTAATGGATCACGTCGCCACCTGGCTCCCAGAACGTCCCGCCGGACTCGACCACGCGCTCGGGCTCGCCCTCGAGCTCGAAACGGACCGCACCCTCGATGACGTACCCGAACGCCGGCCCCGAGTGGCGGTGCGGCGGAGTTCCCGGGTCTCCGGGCTCCCACTCGACATGAATGGTCATCGCCGAGGCACCCTCGGGGATGGAGATCGGTGCGGCGTCCTGCAACATCTTCGCCGCCGTCTTCCACCCCTCCGACCGTGGCTCCACGCCGGTCCCGCGCACTGAGTCCTTGTTCGACACCGTGTTCCACCTCCATGAGTCCACAGCGTCATGGGATCGGCACACCGTTGGCCACACGCGTGGTGGCGCGTCCAGGTCCCATGACCGTTTCCCAGTGATGACCGAGTGCACGGTGGATCTGTGACACGAACGGACCGCATCCACACCTTCGCGAAGCCCGCTCAACGTGCGGGGCGTCGTTGGGCGGTGTCACAACATCGGCGCGCCCACTGTCCTGGGTGAAGGGGCGATGGACGGCAACGGACGGGAAGAGACCCGCCCAGCGGCTCGCGCCGCGGTGACCTCCTCCCCTCCTCCCATCTCCAGGAAGGCCGCCATGCGCTGATGAGCCTCATGGAGTCACAGGTTCCCGTGCGCGCCGTCGAGCCCGCACGTGCCATGCGTACTCCGCTGATGACGCGCCTCGCGTCCCTGAGCGCCGACCTGAGGTCGCGGGTCACCGTGCACCCTCATCTGCTCGACGAGGCGGGGCTGCACCGGGTATCCGACGTGGCCATATGCCACAACACCGTTGCCTGTCTCGACCCCAGGTCGCGTCATGCGCCCTGGCCGGCCTCCCGTGCGAAGGTGATCGGCGAACTGGAGGAGTACGGCTTTCCCCCGCTGCCGGAACGGGCCGATGCCACCGTCCTGGCAGCACGATTCACCGGCGATGACACGGGCCGACTGCTAGCGTCGGCCATCGCTGCACCGCGGGCAAGCGCTTGCAGCATGGGGGACGTTCAGCTGGAGGACACGTATGGGCGCCGGGGACGACACAAACTCCCTCGACGAGGCAGCGAGGGTTTTCCTGGCGGCGCGTCCCCGGCTTTTCGGCATCGCGTATCGCGTGCTCGGCAGCGCTGTGGAGGCCGAGGACATCCTCCAGGAGGCGTGGCTGCGGTGGCAGAACACCGACCGCGCCGCCGTTCGCGAGCCGGCGGCGTTCCTGGCCACGGCCACCGCCCGTCTGGCGATCAACGTCGCCCAGTCCGCCAGGGTGCGGCGTGAGTCGTACGTCGGGCCCTGGCTGCCGGAGCCGGTCGACACCAGGGCGGATCCGCAGTTGGGCGCGGAGCGGGCCGAGGCAATCGACCTGGCGGTTCTCTTCCTTCTCGAGAAGCTGAACCCCGTGGAACGGGCTGCCTACATTCTGCGGGAAGCCTTCGACTACCCGTACCAGCAGATCGCGGAGATGCTGGAGACGAGCGAGGCCAATACGCGCCAGCTGGTGAGCCGTGCCCGCAAGCGCCTGTCGGCGGAACGCCGGGAGCCCGTCAGCCCTGCTGCGCACCGGCGGCTGATGGAGGTGTTCCTCGCCGCGGCACAGACCGGCGACCTGTCCGTGCTCGAGGACGTTCTCACGGCGGGCGTAGTCAGCTACTCCGACGGCAACGGGATACGCGGGGCAAGCAGGATTCCGGTCGTCGGACGTCTGCGTGTCTCCCGGTACCTTGCCGCCTTCGCTCCCCGTTTCTGGCCTCAGTCGGACGTTCGCTGGGTGGACGCCAACGGCCGGCCGGCCGTCCTCGTCTCGGCCGACGGAAACGCTGTGGCCCTGTTGTCCGTCGAGGTCTCGGCACGAGGCGTCGAACGCATCATGTGGGTAATGAATCCGGCGAAACTGAAGCCTTACGTGGCCTCGCTGGCCGACTGAGGGAGCGAGCTCGCCCTCGGCGTCACAAGAAGGGGTGCTCGTCGGTCAACCGGTCGTCCCGGATCCGATACCCCCACTTCGCAAAGGCGCGCACAACATGGCATTCAGCACAGTCGGTTCAGCGGGCTGCGGCACCAACGGAGTCTCCCGGTGACCGAGCCGATCCGACCGCCCGGTCTGTCCGCCGAGAAGGACTTCGAGGGAGAGGCCTTCACCCCCCTCTACACCACGACGGTGACGGTGACCGGCGGAGCAGTGGCACACGGGCGGGCTTCGGGCAGAGCTCGCTCGGACGACGGAGGTCTCGATCTCGACCTGCGCATGCCTGCCGAACTGGGAGGAGACGGTCGGGGAACCAACCCCGAGCAGTTGTTCGCCGCCGCCTTCGCCGCCTGCTTCCACGGAGCGCTGAGTCTCGTGGCACGGCAGGCGGTGCTCGACCCCACCGGGATATCCGTCGGGGCAACCGTGGTGTTCGGCCGGAATCCGGAAGACGGCGGCTACTTGTTGCACGTCGACCTGGTGGTCAGGTGGCCGGGCGTCGCCCCTGCGATCGCCGCGCCGCTCCTGGAGCAGGCCGCCTCGCTCTGCCCTTACGCGAGGATGGCCCGGCGCGGAACGCCGACGACCACCACGCTGTCACAGATCGCGGGACCGCCCGGTCGTACTGAGTGACGACCCAGGCGATCGGAGTGGACCGTGGCTGTCACAGAACAACGCATTGCCACCATGGTGCTGGTGATCGGCACCGGAGGTGCCGGGCTGCGCGCGGCGATCGAACTGGCCGAGGCCGGCATCGACGTCCTCGCCGTCGGCAAACGCCCCAGGGAAGACGCCCATACGGCACTCGCGGCCGGAGGCATCAACGCGGCGCTGGCCACCATGGATCCCGAGGACAGCTGGCAGCAACACGCCGCCGACACTCTCAAGGAGAGCTACCTCCTCGCCGATCCCCGCACCGTGGAGATCGTCACCCACGGCGCCGCCCGCGGCATAGACGACCTGGAGCGCTACGGCATGGCCTTCGCCAGGGAAGAGGACGGCCGGATCTCCCAGCGCTTCTTCGGCGCGCACAAGTTCCGGCGCACCGCCTTCGCCGGCGACTACACCGGTCTGGAGATCCAGCGCACGCTCATCCGGCGCGCGGACCAGCTCCACATCCCGGTGCTCGACGGTGTCTACATCACGCGGCTGTTGGTGCACGACGGCGCCGTCTTCGGTGCCTACGGCTTCGACCTCACGAACGGAAGGCGCTACCTGATCCACGCCGACGCCGTCATCCTCGCGGCGGGCGGCCACACCCGCATCTGGCGGCGCACCTCCTCGCGGCGCGACGAGAACACGGGCGACTCCTTCCGCCTGGCCGTGGAGGCCGGAGCCCGCCTGCGGGACGCCGAGCTGGTGCAGTTCCACCCCTCCGGCATCATCGAACCGGAGAACGCGGCCGGCACCCTGGTCAGCGAGGCCGCCCGCGGTGAGGGCGGCATCCTGCGCAACGCGCTCGGGGAGCGCTTCATGGCCCGTTACGACCCCGAGCGCATGGAACTCTCCACCCGCGACCGCGTAGCCCTGGCCGCGTACACGGAGATCAAGGAGGGGCGCGGCACGCCCAAGGGAGGTGTGTGGCTCGACGTCTCGCACCTGCCCCGGCAGACGGTCATGACGCGTCTGCCCCGCGTCTACCAGACCCTGCTGGACCTGCAGATGCTGGACATCACCCGCGAACCGATCGAGATCGCGCCCACCGCGCACTACTCGATGGGCGGAGTGTGGGTGCGTCCCGAGGACCACAGCACCGACGTACGCGGCCTGTACGCCATCGGTGAGGCGTCGAGCGGGCTGCACGGCGCCAATCGCCTCGGCGGGAACAGCCTCATCGAGCTGCTGGTCTACGGCCGTCTCACCGGCCGGGCGGCCGCCGCCCACTCGCAGTCCCTCACCGCGCAGCCGCGGTCGGCGTTGGCCGTTGCGCAGGCCCGCGCGGAGGTCGACGGCCTACTCGCGGCCGACGGAGCGGAGAATGTCCGCGCCCTGCAGCGCGCCATCCGCAACACCATGACCGAGCATGCCGGAGTCGTACGCGACGAAGAGGGCCTGCGCGCCGGGCTGGCGGAACTCGAGGGGATCGAGAAGAGGATGGAGGACGTCGGCGTACACCCGGACATCGCGGGCTATCAGGACCTCGCGCACGCCTTCGATCTCAAGTCGGCCGCGCTGGCGGCCCGGGCCACCCTCGAAGCGGCGCTGGAGCGTCGCGAGACCCGCGGCTGCCACAACCGCAGCGACTACCCCGACCTGGATTCCGATCTGCAGGTCAATCTCGTGTGGTCCCCGACGGCGGGTATCACCCGCGAGAGCATTCCGGCCGTCCCCGACGAGATTTTCTCTCTGATGGAAGAGGTCTCGGCCGAAGGAAAACTTGCCGAATAGGCCGGATTCCGCGATCCGCGTGTCACAAGAAGGTCCGCTGCCCGGTCTCTTCTCATGAAGGCCGAAATTTTCCAGGAAACTCCGAGAGGAATCCGTCATGAAGGTCGTAGTGATCGGTGGAACCGGGCTCATCGGCTCGAAGGTGGTCGCAAAGCTCGGCGAGCACGGACACGAGGCGGTCGCGGCGGCACCCAACACCGGCGTCAACACGCTGACGGGTGAGGGGCTGGCCGACGTCCTGCAGGGCGCATCGGTCGTGATCGACGTGTCCAACTCCCCCTCGTTCGAGGACGAGGCCGTCATGGACTTCTTCCGCACCTCCACGACCAACCTCCTCAAGGCGGAGACCGAGGCCGGCGTCACGCACCACGTGGCGCTGTCCGTGGTCGGCACCGACCGCCTCCAGGGGAGCGGGTACTTCCGTGCCAAGCAGGCCCAGGAAGAGCTGATCAAGGCGTCCGGCATCCCTTACTCCATCGTCCACGCGACGCAGTTCTTCGAGTTCGCGAAGGGACTCGCCGACGGGGTCACCGAGGGCGACACCGTGCGCCTGCCCGCCGCCAAGATCCAGCCCATCGTCTCCGACGACGTGGCCGCCGCTGTCGGCCGCACCGCTGTCGGGGCCCCGGTCAACGGTGTGGTGGAGGTGGCCGGTCCCGAGGCGTTCGAGCTCGAGGAGTTCATCCGCATGGGACTCGCCGCCCACAACGACCCCCGCAAAATCGTCACGGACCCGCAGGCGACGTACTGGGGCGCCGAGTTGCAGGAGAACACGCTTCTGCCGGCACCGGACGCGCACATCGCCGGGACCAAGTTCACCGACTGGCTCGCACAGCAGAAGTAGACCCTCGGGGTGGCCCCTTTCCGGCGGGAGAGGCGCCACCCCGCTCTTTCCGACCCGGCCGACGACACGATCGGCCGGGTGCTCCCCATTCCCTTTTTTACGGATTCCTAGGAGAAACACGTGAGCGACACCCTTGAAGGAAAGGTCGTCCTGGTCACCGGCGCGTCCTCGGGTATCGGCCAGGCCACGGCAGTCGCCCTGTCGAAGGCGGGCGCCCGGGTCGCCGTCGCAGCCCGGCGGGCCGACCGGCTGCGTTCCCTCGCACAGGACGCCCCCGGCGAGATGCTGGTCCTCCAACTGGACGTCGCCGACCCTGAGTCGGTGCGCGACGCCGTCGCTGCGACCGTCGAGCGCTTCGGAGCCCTCGACATCCTGGTGAACAACGCGGGCGTCATGCTCAGCGGCCCGATCCTGGGCGCGGACACCGAGGAGTGGACGCGCATGGTCGACACCAACCTCCTCGGGTCGATGTACGCGGTCCATGCCGCCTTGCCTCACCTGCTGCGGCGCAAGGGGGCCGTGGTGCAGGTCTCCTCGACCTCGGGACGTATGGCAACGGCCGCAAGCGGCGTGTACGCGGCCACCAAGTTCGGCATCACCGCTTTCTCGGAGGCGTTGCGGCAGGAGGTCACGGCGCAGGGCGTACGCGTCATCGTCGTCGAACCCGGGTTCGTCGCAACGGAGTTGACCAGCCACATCACCGATCCGTCCATACAGGCCATGGCGAAGAACCTGGCCGAGTCCATGCGGACCCTCCGGCCCGAGGACATCGCCGACGCAGTCCTGTATGCCGTCACCCAGCCCGAGCACGTCGCCGTCAACGAGATCCTGATCCGCCCGACCGACCAGACAGTCTGAACACTTGTCGTAAGAGGTCACCGTTGGTGGCTCGCCCCGGTGACCAGCACTTTTTCCAAATGCGCGAGGTCACCGGAGCGAGCGGCCGCGAGGAACTCCTGCACGAGTCGCCGATGCGCTGCGGAGTCGACCGGCTGCCTGCGACGGCTGGCGGTGAGACGCGTGTGGGCGCGTGTGACGTGTTGCCTCGCATTGACGACGCTGACGTGCAGGAGCTCGGAGATCCGCTCGTACGGGTAGCCGAAACCATCTCTCAGGACGTACGCAGCACGTTGCCCCGGCGTCAGTGCCGCATCGCGGTTGTCGCTGCGAACTCCCGCCTCCACCACCTCGACGAGATACCAGCCGAAGAAGCCCAGGTCCTCGTGTTGACACGCCCGTTGGGCATGGTCGAGGGCGATGTCGTACCGGCCCAGACCGTTGTACAGCACAGCGGTGACATAGCCGGTCAGTCCCAGGGCCCGTCCCTCTCCCTTGGCCGTCGCAGTGCGGATACCGGCGTCGATCGACTTCATTGCCCGGCGTTCATCGTCACGCCAGGCCACGAGCATGAGGGAGGTGTAATTCATCGGGGCACTGCCCGTCGCCCGGGCGATCGCATCCGCCTCGTCGATCAGGGCTGCCGCGGTGGCGAATTCTCCGGCCTGCAGATGTACGCCCGCACGATGGGCGAGCGCGACGGGAAGGACGCCGAGCGCGCCGGCATTGCGGGCCAGTTGGACCGCACGGCTCGTCGGCTCGTGCCACGCCTGGTCGTCCCACAGCTCCGGCGCCACGGGCTCGGGCGCCACCGGGCACGCCGGCCAGAGCCAGCGTGCGATGTCGTCCTCCCCGCCCCAAGTGTCCGTCCAGAAGGCCCGGAGGGCCTTCTGGAGCAGCTTCACGCTCGCTGCGTAGCCCCCGGTGAAGTGTGTCGACACCCCGTCCAGGAGGAGATCCATCGGCCGCGGCGGGCTGTGTCCGCGGGGCGCGACCTGGGCAGCCTCAGCGGCCTCCCTGACGGTGTGCCCGCCGTCGAGCCGGCCGGCGAAGATCGCCGCGGCGAGCGCCTCGAGATAGGTCTCACGTGCAAGGACAGCGTCATGTGGCTCGATGCGTTTGGCCGCATCGAGGAAGAGGGGCGTGGCCGCACTGCCGCGGCTGCGGGCGAAAACGATCTGAGCGTGCAGCCGCGCCGGCCGGGCACACCGGAGGTCGTCGAGCGGCCCCAACTCCTCAACCATCGCCAGCTGATACGCCGCTTCAGGTGCCGCCGCTTCGAACTTGGCCTCCGCGGCCTCCAGCGATCGTGTGCTGCGGAGAGCAGGGTCGGGTGTCAGCTCCATCGCACGCTCGAGGAAAGCCGCCGCCGCAGCGACGCCGCCACGGTTTCGGGCCCGGTCCGCCGATCGAACCAACTCGACGGCCACCACCTCGTCACGGGCCACTGTCGCGTGGGCGCCATGCCAGGCCCGACGATCAGGATCCGAGTCCGGGTCGGTGGCCTCGGCCAGGGCGCGGTGTACCTCGTTCCGGGTCGGTCAGGGTCGCGGCGCGGTAGGACGCCGAGCGCACCAGCGGATGACGGAACCGTACGCGCGTACCGAACTCGATCAGTTCCGCCGCCAGGGCCGGGGACTCCGCCTCCGTTCCGATCCCGAGTCTCTCCGCAGCACGCCTCAGCAAGGTGACATCCCCGAGTGGTTCGGCAGCGGCGATCAGCAGCACTCGCTGCGTCGCCGCCGGAAGTGCCTGGACCCGTGCGAGGAAGCTCTGCTCGATCTGGCTCGCCAGCGGCTGCGCGTCCGGCGGGGCGAACCCACCGGCCATGTCGGCCACCGTCGACCCGCGCGGCAACTCCAGAAGAGCGAGAGGGTTCCCTCGGGCTTCGGCGAGAATCCTGCTCCGGACTCGCTCGTCGATCGGCCCGGGCATCACCGAGTTCAGCAAGGAGCGAGCGTCGCGCTCGTTCAAGCCGCCGCCGATCAGCTCGGGAATCCCTTCGAACGCACGCCCCTCCTCCGGCTCTGGCACCGCGAAGACGAGGCCGACCGACTCCGCCACAACGCGTCGCGCAACAAATCCGAGAACCTGTGCCGAAGCCCGATCGAGCCATTGGCGTCATCGACCAGGCAGATCAACGGCCGTGCCTCGGCCACGACGGCCAAGTGGCTGAGTACCGCCGGACCGAGCAGAAACCTGTTCGGCGACCCGCCTCTGGAAAGACCGAACGCGACGCCGAGCGCGTCGCGTTGTGGGCCGGGAAGGTGGTCGACGCTGTCGAGCAAGGATCCGCAGAGCTGGTGCAGCCCGGCGAACGGAAGCTCCATCTCGGCCTCGGTGCCGCCGGCTCGATTGACCCGGCAATCGCCGCCCGTGCGCTCCACGAGGTGGTCCAGCAGGGCGGTCTTGCCGATGCCTGCTCCGCCACGCACCACGAGAGCGGCACTCCGGCCGCCTCGTACGTTCGCCGCGAGCTGATCGAGCGCACCGCACTCACTTCTCCGGCCAGGCAGCCGTACACCACCATCTCCGCGACGCGGGCGCCATCTGCGTCGAGCCCACTCTCTGGGCGGCGTACGGGCGGGGCGGCCTTTTCGCCGTCCCGCCCTGTGGTGTACGCCGCTCAGCGGACCGTCCGCGCCGCCTTCTCGATGATGTCGGCGACGGCGTCGGGGTGGGAGACGCTCACGGCGTGCGAGGCCCGGACTTCCACCGTGTGCGCATGGGCGCGCTCGGCCATGAACCTCTGTGCCTGCGGCGGGATGTTGAGGTCCTCGGTGGCCACCAGCACCCAGGAGGAGATGGTCTTCCATGCCGGTTCGGAGGCACCCTCCTCCAGAGCGGCACTGGTCACCGGACGTTGGGTCACCGCCATGAGGTCCGTGGTGTTCTCGGGGACATCGGCG
Organism: Streptomyces pseudovenezuelae; assembly: GCF_029892565.1. Taxonomy (GTDB): domain Bacteria; phylum Actinomycetota; class Actinomycetes; order Streptomycetales; family Streptomycetaceae; genus Streptomyces; species Streptomyces pseudovenezuelae_A. The sequence continues at coordinate 155,382 of NZ_JARXVH010000001.1, forward strand.
GCGAACTGGTAGTGGAACTTGCTCTGCTCGATGTAAAGGTCCGTTCCCTCGGAGCCGTCCGGGAGGGAGACCGGAACGGGGCGCAGAGCTTCGCCGAGCGTGCTGCCCGGGAACTTGGCCGCGAGCTCCCCCGCGCTCTCGCCCTTCTCGGGTACGAAGGCGGCGATGTACACGAGGGCCTTGACGTTTCCGGCGCCGTACGCGGCGTTGCTGATGACCGATCCGCCATAGGAGTGCCCGGCGAGCACGACGGGGCCGTCGATGCTCGCCAGAAGGTCCTTGATGTACGCGGCGTCGCTGCTCAGCCCGCGCAGCGGATTGGCCGCGGCCACCACGGGATAGCCGTGCCGCTTCAACTGCTCGACGACACCGTTCCAGCTGGTGGAGTCGGCGAAGGCGCCGTGAACGAGGACGACGGTCGGCTTGCGGTGCGCCGAGGAAGTGGCCTTGCCGGCGCTTGCCGGACCGACCGACGCGGCGAGGAGGCCGGCGGCGACCGTGACGGCTGCCATGAGGGAGAGAGGAGTGCGAGCACGTCGGAACAGCGAACGACGATTCATGAAGGGCCCTTTCGAGGCAGCGGATTCAGCCGTGTCCGGACAGACGGACGAGGCGAGTGCGGCACAACGCTGTACGTGACGGTCAGTTGCCGTGCAGAGCGGCGCGCAGGGTCTGAACGGCCTGCTCGACCGCGGCAGTTGTGGCCTGCGTGGACCGGAGGGGGTTGAGCATCATGAAGTCGTGCAGGGTGCCGTTGATACGGACGCTCGTCGTGGAGACCCCGGCCTGGATCAGCTTGCGCGCATACGCCTCGCCCTCGTCCCGCAGTACGTCGTGGTCGTCGACGATGACGAGCGCGGGCGGCAGCCCCTGCAACTCCTCAAGGCTCGCCCGAAGCGGCGAGGCGGTGATCTCGGCCCGCTGGGCGGGGTCGGTGGTGTAGCAGTCCCAGAACCAGGCCATGGCCTTCGCCGTGAGGTAGGGCCCGTTCGCGAACTCCCGGTAGCTTTCGCTGTCCTGGGCCGCGTCCGTGACGGGGTAGTACAGCGACTGGTGCACGAAGGTCACGTCACCGCGCTGCTTGGCCATGAGGGTCAGTGCCGCCGTCATGTTGCCGCCGACGGAGTCGCCGGCCACCGCCAGACGCGAGGCGTCCAGGCCTTCGTCGGCGCCCTTCGCGGTGATCCACCGAGCGGTCGCGTACGCCTGCTCGATCGCCACCGGGTACTTGGCCTCCGGCGAACGGTCGTACTCGACGAACACGACGGCGGCGTTCGTCCCGAAAGCCAGCTCACGCACCAGACGGTCATGCGTGCCGGCGTTGCCGATGACCCAGCCGCCCCCGTGCACGTACAGGACGACCGGCAGTGGGCCCTGACTGCCGACCGGCTTGACGATGCGCACCTGCACATCGCCTGCTTCGGCGGCCACGGTGATCCATTTCTCCTCCACGTCCGGCTCCTCCACGGGCGCCGCCTGCAGATCGTCCAGGACCTTACGGGCGCCCACCGGGCCGAGCTCGTAGAGAAACGGCGGATTGGCCGTCGCGTCCGCGAGTTCCTGCGCTGCGGGCTCAAGAACGGGCTTGGTCATCACTGCACTCCCTTGGTCGGAATTTCTTGCCTGCTTCTCACCTGTATGACCGGGCAACCGCCGAAGGTGTGACACACCTTCACATCATTTGGCACGTCTGCAAGGCGGGTCAGTTCCGGTGCTTGTCGGTGATCTCCTTGTATTCCTGCGCAGTTGGCTTGGCGATCTGCGTGCCTTCGCCGTAAAGCCTGTCGCTGAGCCGGGCACGCAGGTGCTGAGCAAGGCGGAACACGGCGTTCAGATCCCCCGCTCCATCCACAGCGCCGGGACCGATCGGCTTGTACTGCTCGTGCTGTACAAGAGCGTGGAGTTGTTCTTGGCTGAGCGGCTCGTGCACCTCGACGAATTCGCCGTTCGGCATGCGCTTGATGACGCCGGTTTCACGGCCGTGCAGCACCTTTTCGCGGTCACTGCGCTGAAGGCCGAGCGCCCACCGTTTCGTTATGACGTAGGCCATGACCGGCACGACGAAAAGACCGATACGGACCGCCCACGTCACTGATTCGGCCGAGACATGGAAGCGGATGGCAATGATGTCGTTCGCGGCGCCGATCAGGGCGACGAGATAGAAACTGACCCTGCGACACCGAGTGCCGTTCGCACCGGACGGTTGCGCGGTCGGTCAAGCAGGTGCTGCCCCCGCTTGTCGCCGGTCACCCAGGACTCGATGAACGGGTATGCGCCCAGGGCAAGGAAGAGACCAACACCTGTCGCCAGCGGAATCAGGTTGTCCAGGGCCAGCATGTGGCCCCAGAAGCCGACTTCCCAGCCGGGCATCACCCGCAGCATCCCGTCCGCCACGCCCATGTACCAGTCCGGCTGCGACCCGGCCGAAACCTGGTCGGGACGGTAGGGGCCGTACTGCCAGACGGGGTTGATCTGTGCGACTGAAGCGATGACGAATATGACACCGGCGACCAGGAAGAAATACCCCCGGACTTGACTGCGCGTACCCCGATCGGCAGGCCCACGACTTTCTCGTTGGTCCGTCCCCGACCCGGGCACTGCGTGTGCCTGTGGTAGAGCATCAGGATCAGATGGGCGGCAAGCAGTCCCACCATGAGGGCAGGGATGACCAGCACGTGGATGGTGTTGAAGCGTGCCACGAGCTCGCTCCCCGGGAACTCGCCTCCGAAGAGGAACATCGAGAGGTACATTCCGACGATCGGAATGGAAAGGATCGTGCCGTTCACGACAGCAAGGCCGGTCCCGGACAGGAGGTCGTACGGAAGGTCGTACCCCGTCAACCCTCCGAACATGGCGAGGATCAGCAGCAGGAATCCGGTCAGCCAGTTGAGTTCGCGAGGCTTGCGGAAGGCGCCCGTGAAGAACACCCGCATCATGTGGACGAGTATGGCGCCGACGAAGACCAGTGCCGCCCAGTGGTGGGCCTGCCGGATCAACAGACCGCCACGAACGTCGAAGGATATGTGCATCGTCGAATTGAAAGCCTCCGACACCATCTGGCCGCGCAGCGGTGCGTAGCTGCCGTTGTACTCCACCTCCTTCATCGACGGATGGAAGTAGAACGTCAGATACACACCCGTGATGATGAGGATGATGAAGCTGTAGAGACAGATTTCGCCCAGCATGAACGACCAGTGATCCGGGAAAGCCCTGCGCACTTTTGCTCTGACCAGGCTGTACACACCCAGGCGTCCGTCGGCCCACTCTGCAACCCTTTCCCCTTTGCCTCCCATCAGAGCTCACTCAAACAGGTTTGCTTTTGCAGAGGGTTACGTCGTCGCATCGCACGGCGTTCACGATCCGTCGTTCCGCCCCATATGCCTTCCACCTGTCCCACCCGCACAGCCCAGTCGAGGCACTGCTCCATGACAGGACAACGCCCGCAAACGGCCTTGGCTTCGTCGACCTGTCGAAGCGTCGGACCGCTGCTGGAAATGGGGAAGAACAGTTCAGGGTCTACGCGCAGGCAAGCTGCCCGTTCGCGCCAATGCATGGCATGGTCACCTCGTTCGGCAGTCATGGGAAAGAAGTGCGGGGGCTGTCAGGCAAGACCGGGCAACCCGTGCATGTGTGACACGCAGCCGCATTCCGCGCAGAGAACGCCGATGACACCCCGCTGAGCAGCAGCGCGGCCGGCACGCCGACCCATGTCACGAGATCCGCGAGTCCCCGGTCTAACGGGTTGAGCCGACGTCGTCGGCGTTGATGCGTGCAGGGTCGTGCGAGAGGGAGGGTGCCGTATGGACCAGGGCGATGCGGTGCCGATCGCGGAACTGTTGGAGGAGCGTCGGTTTCTGCTGGATGTCGCCTACTGGATGCTGGGCAGCCCGGGTGCGGCGGAGAGCGTTGTCGATGAGACCTATCGCCGCTGGTACGAGCTGTCCGACACGGCACGTCGGCAGATCACCGTTCCCCGGTCCTGGCTGACGAAGACCGCGGGGCGGATCTGTCTGGGCCGCCTCGTGCTGCCCGGCGGGAGTGGGACCGGGCACGAGGAGGGTCACCCGACACAGCCGGCGGACGCGGAGGAGGAGGCAGGCCGGGTCGTGCTCAACGCGCTGGAGTCGCTGTCGCCGGCCGAGCGGGCGGTATTCGTGCTTCACGCGTTCGGGATGCCCCCCGGGACCGTCGCGGACATCGTGGGCCGCACAGAGCCGGAGGTCGCCGAACTCGCCGACCGGGCCCGGCACTGGCTGCGCATGCAGCGCTCCCGGCCCACGACAGCACAACAGCAGGACGCCCTCGCCCGCGCCGTGCGCGAGGCCTGTGTCACCGGGGACGGTGAACGGCTCGCCTCGTTGCTGCGCTCGGACGTCACGGCGTTCTTCGACGGTGGTGGCAAGGTGCGGGCGCTGACCGGACCGGTCCATGGCAGCCGGCAGGTCACCCAAAGCCTGCTGACACTCCTGGCCCGCCGCCCCCGCACCAGCCTGACCACCCATTCCGTCAACGGCCGCACCGGCCTCGTCGCCCGCTACGACCGCCAGGTCGCCGCCGTCATCAGCCTCGACGTCGCGGACGACCACGTCGCCCAGGTCTGGGTCATCCTCAACCCCGACAAACTGCGGTCCTGGAACCGTCCGTAGCAGCAAAGACAGCGTCACACTGCCGCAGTCACGAACCATCCGACGCAGGGACAGTGGCAGTTGCGAAGAGGGAACGCGAGTCGAGGAAGGCGGCAATCTTGCTCGGACTGAACACCCACATCAGCTTGTAGACGCCTTCCTTCGAGGCGGCCACCGTCATGAACGCGGTGGGTTGGCCATCCCGGTAGACCATCACTCCCGTACAGCCGTTGGCGTCGACCAGCCGGGGCTCCGCTCCCCGCCACAACCGCCGATAGGTCGACAGTTTGGCCACACGTGCACGGCCCAGCACAGGTACGCGAGCGCAGCCCCGCATGCCGTTGCCGTCGGACAGGCTGACGGCATCGGGGACGAGGAGGGCCTCCAGTGATGCCACATCGCCCGTTTGAGCTGCTGAGACGAAGACGGTGAGGAGGCGCCGGTGTTCGGCTGCGTCCACGCTCTCCCGCTGCTCTTGCGACAGATGCCTGCGAGCACGGCTCACGATCTTCCGTATGTTGACAGGGCTGAGTTCGAGGATCTCGGCGATCTCGGCGTAGGCGTAGTCGAACGCCTCGCGCAGTACGTATGCGGCGCGCTCGGTGGCGGTCAGTTTCTCCAGCACCAGCAGCAGAGCCAGCTCCAGGGCCTCCGCGCGCTGGGCCCCCACCTCCGGGTCCGAACTCGTGTCGACGGGCTCCGGCAGCCACGGTCCGATGTAGGTCTCCCGGCGCACGCGCGCCGACTGCGCGACGTTGATGGCCAGGCGGGTCGTGGTGCTCGAGAGGAAGGCCACCGGGTTGACCACCACCGAGCGATCGGTTTTCTGCCAGCGCAGCCACACCTCCTGGACCACGTCTTCGGCCTCGACCGCGCTGCCGAGCATGCGGTAGGCGATCCCGAAGAGACGCCTCCGATTTTGCACAAAGACAGAAACAGCTTCGTCAAGGTCGTCACGTGCCGTGGCAGACCGTTCGAGATACATGATCCTTTGGCCTCCGTTGCTCCGCTCCATCTGCTTCATGGACCGGGGCCGCCCCGTGCCTGTGACAGAACTGGGGCCACAACTTTGTCGGAGCCTGGAAGCCCCACCATCGGCGCTCATGCACGAGCCTGCAAGACGAGCCGGCCCTCTGCAGCGGGCCCTCAGTGGTCAGCCCGACGTTCCCAGGAAACAAGAACCCCACATGTTCATGCCGCCGTGTCCTCACTCGCCCGGCTGCGCCGAAGCCCTGCGCCTCGTCGCTCGTGACGAAGGCGTCCCGCGGCTGCTGTACTGAGGCGGGGGAGACGAGATCCCGGCCGAAGGGGGCGGCGGTGAGCCAGACGGCCAGAACACGGATCTTGCGCTCCCAGGTGGGCACGGCCAGGACGTGATAGCCCCGGTGCATCAGCCAGGCGGGAAGTCCCTTGATGACAATGCCCTTGTACTGGAAAATGCCCCGCCCCAGCCCCAGCGTCGCCACCACTCCCAGACTGCTGCGGCGGTAGTTCCGGATTCGCCGCCCGCGCAGACTGGCCACGAGGCTCTTGGCGAGGCGCTTGCCCTGTCGCACGGCGTGCTGGGCGTCCGGCACAGGTTCGCTGTCGGTGCCCACGCGAAGATCGGGGCGGACCACGAGCAGGCCGCGCTCGTCGACCGCCGTGTCGAGTTGCCGGGCGAGGACCTCGTCGCCGGGCCAGCCCCGTTCGCGCAGGGTGGTGGTGCACTCGGTCGCTGTCTCCTGGGCGCCGGGCACTGACCGGGAAATGACCGCGGTGAGTGCGTCCCCGCACTGCTGCAGCACGCCGGTGGGGTCATGCATACGCAGCAGGGCGAGCAGGGACGGGCCGTTGGCGGTGTGGCAGGCGGCGCGGAGTGCCTTCAGCGCGTGGTCGGTCCATGCCTCGGCCGTGCCCGCGAGGCTACTACCCCAGGTTCTCGGCTGTGCACTCGACCAGGTGACCCCCATGACGCACTGCGAGCGCCACCGTCTCCGGTGCGAGACTGCGTTGGTGACCACGGCAGACGAGTCCTCTTCCAAGCGTCGGCCGCCGACGTTCGGCCCGGAGCCGTGACCTCATACGGCAGCGCCCGGTGAGTGGTCGTACTGGGACATGACGTCCGGTCAGCTCCCGCCGCCTTGCCCACTATCCGTCCGAGCCCACCCACCCGCGGCGGCGATAAAGTCCGCCGTGTGAGCGAGTACCAGTACTACGAGTTCCAGGCCCTCGACCGTCCGCTCAGCCGCGAGGAACAGGACCAGTTGCGGGCCGTCTCCACCCGGGCCCGGATCACCGCCACCAGCTTCACCAACACCTACAACTGGGGTGACCTGAGCGGGAACCCGCGCCGCATGGTCGAGCGCTACTTCGACGCCCACCTGTACGTCACCAACTGGGGCACCCACCGCCTGATACTCCGCCTGCCCAAACAGGCCCTGGCTTTGCCCACGGTGAAGCCGTACTGCCTCGACCACCACATCGACGCCTGGACCACCCGCACCCACCTTCTGCTCGATCTCACCAGCGAGGACGAAGGCGGCGACTGGATCGAGGGCGCCGACGACTCACTGGCCGCCCTGATCGGCGTACGCGACGAACTCGCCACCGGCGACCTGCGCCCCCTCTACCTCGCCTGGCTCTCCGCGCTCGCCGCCTGGGAACTCGAAGACGACGAAGAAGAGGAATACGAGACCTGCCCCGAACCGCCCGTCCCGGCCGGCCTCGGCGAATTGACCGCCCCGCAACGCGCGCTCGCGGACTTCCTGCGCGTCGACGCCGACCTGCTCACGGCCGCGGCCCAGGCCAGTCCCGCCGCGCCCAAGAAGTCGGCCAATCCCACGAAGAAGCAACTCGCGCCGCTGATCGCCGCCCTCCCGGAGCAGGAGAAGGACGCCCTGCTTCTGAGGCTCGCCCTCGGCCCCGAACCGCGAGTGCGCGCCGAACTCCTGCACCGCCTGCGCGGCACCACTATCCCCACTGCGATTCCCGGACGCCGGCCCGCCGCCCACCTCCTGGACGCCGCCCACACCCTGCGCACCGAACGCCGACAGCACGCCGAACACGAACGAGCCGAAGCCCGCACCCGGCACCTGACCGCCCTCGCGAGCGAAGCCGAGTCCGCCTGGCAGCAGATCGAGGCACACATCGCCACCAAAAAGACCAACGCCTACGACCAGGCCGTCGCCCTCCTCGCGGAACTGCGCGACGCCTACGCCCACACCGGACGTGACATGGACTTCGACCAGCGCCTGACCCGCCTGCGCGAGGACCACCAACGCCGCCCCGGCCTCATCCACCGCCTCGACCGCCACAGCCTCCGGTAACGCCCCCAGGCCACGGGGGCGAGGAAGCCCAGGCAGAGCTCCTCAGGGAAGCAGCGTGAACGCAGGAACGTGCTCGGGCACGAGTGCCCGGAAGTGCCGGTGGTCGAGCGTCGCGACATCCGTCAGCTTCAGCCGCTCCGCCACAGCGACCACCGAAGCATCCGCGACACGCAGCGGAAAGCCACGGTAGCGGTACATCAACTCAGCGATCCGGGCCATGTCCCGCGCGTCGGAAAACACCTGCACCAGATCACCGCCGACCACAGACTCCACCAGGTTGACTTCAGCCTCGGCCCCCAGATGCTTCCCGACCAGATAGCAGCATTCGGTCAGCACATACGGAGTGACAAGGAGATCGCCGTCGTACGACTCCAGTAGCTCGGCGCACTGCTCGTGATCAGGGTCGTTGCGGTTGAGGAAGGCGCCAAGTGGTCCGGTGTCAACGATCAGCATCGTCCTCGCCGATCTCCGCCCGCGCGATGTCCTTTGCCCGGGCACCGAGATCGGTCGCCGGGCCATCGAAGCTCCGCAGTATCCGAAACCGACTCGGTGCGGGCTTCACCAGACGCAGAGCGTGACGACGCAGCACCTCCGCCTGCTCGGGCTCCAGACGATCGATGAGCTCGTGCAGTTCTCCGTAGTCGTACGCCGAGGTCATGGCCGCTGCTTCTCCACCGCGCCGTATCCCCACGATAGCGTTGGCATCCCGAACCCATGGCCATGTCAGTTCGGCTCCATGTAATCGTCCGGGGCGGGTTCCGCCGACAGTCCTGCCGCGTCCGCGACATCCGGGCCCGCGTCTGCCTCGCGCTCTGCGCCACCACTGGCGGCGTCTTGCTCCCCCTGAACCGTCGCTCTCATCTTCCTCAGCCGATCGGCGTCGCTCGAATCTGACCCACTTGTGACCTTCATCTGCCCCTTTGGCGATCAAGGTGAGTCAGGTGGAAGAGGTGATCCAGGTGAAGGCTTCCGAGCCGCCGCACTCACCACGGGACGTGGACCTTCGCCGTCGACATCCCCGCCCCACAACACCGCCGCACCACCGGCCGGCGAGGCGGCTTCACCAGCCACGACGCCGCCCAGGCCGCACTGCGGACGTTCCTGGAGGGCGAGACCGGCGGGTTCAACGCCGACCCGAACCAGACGGTCGCCGACTACCTGAACGCCTGGCTGGCGGCGAAGGCGCTGATGCTCAAGCCGACGACCATGGCCCGCTACCGCGATTACGTGCACAACGATCTCGTCCCCGCCTTCGGCAGCCTCGGGCTCGACGATCTCAGGCACCGGCACATCAGCGCGTTCGTCACCAGTCAGCTCTCCGCCAGCCGCGGCCGCACCACCCTCTACCGGTGCCTGGCCACCCTGTCCAGCGCGCTGGGGGACGCGGTCCGCCAACGCCGCCTCGCCCACAACCCGGCCAGCCCACCGGCCCTGCGTCGGCCGCCCGCGCCGGAACGCCGGATCTGGACCGCCGACGAGGCGGTCCGCTTCCTCCAGCACTGCCACCAGACCGACCCGGACATGGCCGACCCGTTCGAGTTCCTCATCGGCACCGGCCTGCGCAAAGGCGAGGCCCTCGGCCTGCACTGGGACGACGTCCACCTGACCGAACGGGTTCTCTACGTGCGGTGCACGCTCTCCGCGATCGACAACAACCAACTCGTCATCACCCCGCCCAAGACCCGCTCCAGCAAAAGCTGGGTGGCCATCTCACCCCGCGTCGCCGCCGTCCTCCGGCACCGCGCGCGCTCCAGCGCCCGCACCCACAGCAACCCGGGCGCCCCCTTCAGAGGACTGGTCTTCTGCCGGCCCGACGGCCGGCCGCTGCGGCCCAGCACCGTCCTCGACCGGCTCCGGCACCTGTCCGAAGAAGCCGGCGTCCCCCGCGTGACCGTTCACGATCTGCGGCACCTGGCCGCCACCCTCACCATCACCGCCGGCGTGCCGCTCACCGTGGTCTCCAAGACCCTGCGCCACTCCATCCTGTCCACCACGGCCAACGTCTACAGCCACCTCACCCAGCAAGCCGCCCGCGAAGCCGTCGACACCATTGAGCACACCCTCACCCGGATCGAACGCAAAGCCGACCGGCAGGCCCGGTTGAAGCGACTGCGATCACCACGCGACCACATCCAACGCCTCCGCGAAGTCCTCAACCGGCTCTGCTCCCCCGCCCCATCCGGCTTCTGCACCACCGCCAGCCAGTCCCGAACCCGGCCCGCGACCACATTGCGACCACCAGCCCTCCAAGAACGCGAAAAGCCGCCCTCCCACAAATGAGAGAACGGCTTCCGACCTGCAACAAAGCTGGTCGGGACGACAGGATTTGAACCTGCGACCCCTTGACCCCCAGTCAAGTGCGCTACCAAGCTGCGCCACGTCCCGGTGCCCGTCTGACCTGGGGGTTTCCCCCGGCCGAACACGCATGGAAACAATACCGCACTCGGGTCGGTGGTCGCGCACGCCTTTTGTCCCGGCACAACGGCGGGCGCTTGACCTGAAGTTTGGTCGAGGTTGCACGATCGTCCACATGACGATCACCGAGGAACACCGGCGTACATACGGATACGCAGACCTACCCCACCTCATGGGGCTGATGACCGGCGACGAGAAGCACGGCCCTGCCGCGACATCCACGCTGGATGTGCTGTGGGTGCTGTACGACCAGGTCCTGCGGGTGGGACCCAAACAGCTGGACGACCCCGAACGGGACCGCTTCCTCCTCTCCAAGGGGCACGGGCCGATGGCGTACTACGCGGTGCTCGTCGCGAAGGGCTTCGTACCCGTGGAGTGGTTGCCGGGGTTCGGCTCGTACGACTCCCCGCTCGGCCATCACCCCGACCGCGTACTCGTGCCCGGCGCCGAGATCGGCAGCGGGTCGCTCGGGCACGGGCTGCCCATCGGCGTCGGTACGGCACTGGGGCTGCGCGCCCAAGGGCTCGACGAGCCGCGGGTCTGGGTGCTGATCGGGGACGCCGAACTGGACGAGGGCAGCAACCACGAGGCCATCGCCTTCGCCGGCCCCGCCGGCCTGGAGCGGCTGCACACCGTCGTCGTCGACAACTCCTCCGCCAGCCATGCCAGGCCCGGCGGTATCGCCGCCCGTTTCGAGGCCGCGGGCTGGTCCGCCGTCACCGTCGACGGGCGTGATCACGAAGCGCTGTACGCCGCGTTCACCGCTCCGCATCCCGGCCGACCGCACGTGGTCGTGGCGCGCGTGGAGCCGAAGAACGAGAACACCTGATTCGCCGCCCCAGCCGTCCCAACCAGTCCAGCCGTCCCAACCAGTCCAGCCGCTCCAGCCGCTCCAGCCGCTCCAGCCGCTCCAGCCGCCTGATTCTCCAGAAGGGTTCCGCTCCCATGGACACCATGCGTGACCGTTTCGCCCCCGTCGTCTCCCGCCTGCTGGACGAGGATCCGCGGGTCGCGGTCGTCCTTGCAGAGATCGGCTGGGACGCCTTCGCCGAGGTCCAACGGCGGCACCCCGACCGGGTCGTGAACGTCGGCATCCGCGAGCAGTTGCTGATCGGCACCGGCGCGGGGCTGGCGCTGACCGGGCTGCGGCCGATCGTGCACACCTTCGCCAGTTTCCTCGTCGAGCGGCCCTTCGAGCAGGTGAAGTTGGACCTGGGGCACCAGGACGTCGGCGCGGTACTGGTGAGCGCGGCGGCCTCGTTCGACTGGCCAGCGGGCGGCTACACGCACATGGCCCCCGGCGACGTCGCCCTGCTGGACACCTTGGACGGCTGGACCGTGCACGTACCCGGGCATCCGGACGAGGCCGAGACGCTGCTGCGGCACGCGGTCGCGGCGGGCGACGACAAGGTGTACGTCCGGCTCTCCGTGCAGGCCAACGCCGTGGGGCGCGCGGTCGACGGGGCGCGGTTCCACACCGTCCGCGAGGGCAGGTCCGGCGTGGTCGTCGCCGTCGGGCCGACGCTGGACGCCGTCCTCGCCGCCACCGAGGCGCTCGACACGACCGTCCTGTACGCCACGACCGTCCGCCCCTTCGACGCGGCCGCCCTGCGCCACGCCACGGAGACGGCCGGGACGGATGTCGTCCTCGTCGAGCCGTACCTGGCCGGTACGTCCACGGCGGCGGCGAACGACGCCCTCACCGACGTACCCCACCGCGTGCTGGGCCTCGGCGTCGGCCGCCGCGAACTGCGGCGCTACGGCCACACCGAGGAACACGTGGCCGCGCACGGGCTCGACGCCCGGTCGCTGCGGGAGCGGATCGGCGAGTTCGTGGGAGGGGGACGGGTGGTGGGCGTGAGCGCCTGAGGCGGCGGGACGGGAGGACTCAGGGGGTCGGCCGCCGACGCCGGACACAGGAACACGCCCGCCGTCTCCAACTCCGCCCTCGCCTCTCCGAACCCAGCCCTCAACGAACCCAGCCCTCTACGAACCCAGCCCTCTACGAACCCAGCCCTCTCCTTCCGCCCCCTCCCCGTATCAACCCGGCTGCGGACACTCCCGCTCGTGGGTCTCATGGATCTCATGGGTCCCCCGCATGCCCGCCCCCGCCCTCGGCGCATCCGCCCGCACCAGGTTCCGAATCGCCGGTACGGCGAGAAGCGCCACCGGGATCGCCAGACTGATCGCGCCGGCGACGAGGAGTACCCGGCCGACGCCGAGTGCCGCGGCGGCGGGGCCCGCGAGGGCCTGGCCGACCGGCATCATCGCGAGGGAGCCGGCCACGTCGTACGCGTGGATGCGGTTGAGGACGTCGGGCGGCACCTGCGTCTGCACGCTGGTCGCCCACATCACGCTCCAGAACGACATCCCGGCCCCGGCGACGGCCGCGCCGACCGCCATGGCGGGGACGCCGAAGCCTGCCCCTACGCTCGCCGGAAAGCACGCGAAGACGAACAGGGAGATCGCGCCGGCCCGCAGCATGCGACGGGGTCTCAGGCGCAGGGCGAGGAGTCCGCCGACGACCGTGCCCGCACCGAGCGCGGAGTTGACCAGGCCGTACGCGCGCGGGCCGTGCTGCTGCACCACCTCCGTCGCCACCAGCGGAACCGACGGCCCCCACACGGCGATCATGTACACGCACCAGACGGCAATCACGCCCCACAGCCACGTACGCGACCTGAACTCCCGCCAGCCTTCGACCAGATCGGCCCGGAAGGCGCTGCCGCCGTGCCCGGTCGGACCGCTGTCCGGGGCGAGCGGCGGCAGCCGGAGCAGCAGCAGGCACAGTGCGCTGACCGCGTACGTGGCGGCATGGGCGGCGAAGACTCCACCGGGCGAGGCGAAGCCGACCAACAGGCCAGCGGCGGCGGGGCCGGCGAGTTGGGCGGCGGCCTCGGCGATGCGGATGGCGCCGTTCGCGCCCTGGATGTCGGAGGCGAGCCGGGGCACCGTGCTCGCGACGCCGGGCTGGAAGACGGCTCCCGCAACGCCGTTGGCGAAGCCGATCGCGCAGACCTCCCACAGGACGACGTGACCGGAGTAGAACAGCACGGCCGCGAGTGCCTGTGTGCCGAGGCGCACCAGGTCGGCGCCGATCATCAGCTTCTGCGTGTCGAAACGGTCTGCGATGACCCCGCCGAAGACGACAAGCCCGGCGAAGGCGGCGGCCGTCGAGGCCATCGCCAGACCCACCGCGCCCACCCCGTACCCGTGCTGGAGCAGGCCCGCCGCGAGAGCGACCGGCAGCATGGTGTCGCCGAGACGGGCAATGGCCCGGGCGACGAAGAACAACCCGAAGTCCCGCGACCAGACAGGCCGCTGCCCCCTAGCCGTCGCGGACCGATCCGATGAACCAGTAGACCCCGGTGAGCCGATCTCCCCCGACGAACCACTTTCCCCCGCCGAGTCCGCCGACGACCCCGGCTGCGACGACACCCCTGCCATCCCCTCGCGTTCCCCTCCCCGCCCACCTACCCGCCTGCCTGCCCACCACGAACAACTCCGGATCATGCCACGCGGCACCGACAACGCCCGAGGGGTTTTCAGTCCGCGGTCGGCAGCCCCAACTCGGGGTGGGAGTCGAGCAGTCGAGGCGGGGCCGCCTGGCGCCAGGAGTCGGCGAGGATGTCGTGCAGTTCGCCCTCGTCCTCCAGCGCGGACAGCCGCACCCGCACCCACGCGAACTGCGCCTCGTGGTCGGCGATCCAGAACTTCTCCGGCTCGGCGAGAGCCAGTTCGTCGCGCTCCTCCTTGGGGCAGCGCACGGCGATGGAGGTCTCGTCCTCGGGCACTGTGGCGAACATCTTCCCCGCGACCCGGAACGTGGGCATGTTCCAGGCGATCTTCTCCGTCGTGTCCGGCAGAGCAAGGGCGACACGGCGTACGTCTTCGGCGTCCGGCATGCCTCGCACCGTAGCGCCTCCCACTGACAACCACCTGGTGAGAGCGCCGATCCGCCCCCGCGCACACTGCCGCACGACCTCACCGCCGCACCCCCTCAAGCGCTGGCGGTTACGCCCGCCCCCAACCGCTTGTAATAGATCGACGTCGGCCGCAACACCCCGTCGGGACTCGCCGCGTAGTCCGGAATCGCGCCGATCCTGGTCCAACCCGCCCCGCCGTAGAGCCGCTCGGCGAGGCTGTCGGTCTCGGTGTCCAGGTGGAGAAGGGTGATGCCGGACGCGGCGGCCGCCTCTTCGGCGGTGCCGAGCAGAGCGCGGCCGAGACCCTGTCCGCGGGCGTCCCGGTGCACCATCAGCTTCACCAGTTCGGCCCGGTGACGGCTGTTGGGCTTGTTCGGGAAAGCGAGGCTCACCGTGCCGACGGCCCGCTCCCCCTCGTATGCCGCCCAGACGGCGAGTTGCCCGGCGTCCGCCCCCGCGGCTCGCCCCTTCCACCAGGCAAGAGCCTCCGCGCGATCAAGCGGCGCGAGGAACCCGACGGACGCGCCACCATCCACCGTGTCGACCAGCAATTCGGCCAACTCCCCCACCCGCGGAAGCAGTTCACCACCGCCAAGTCGGCGCACGATCACGGCAGCACCACCGCCAAGACGTACCGCACATCGGCACGCCCCGCGCACCGGAACCGAGTCGGCCCCCACACCCGCAATCGCAGGCAGTCCCCGGTGTCGAGGTGATGCGTCACATCCTGTGCCGTCACGTCGAGCGCCCCCTCCAGTACCCAGATGTGCTGTTCCAGACCGGGCACGGGCGGCCGGTCGTACGCGAGGTCGGCGCCCACCGTCAGCCGCCCCTCGACGAGTTCACCGCGCAGCCCGGCGTGCGGCGGGGACACGGATCGTCGTACGAAACCAGAGGCCCTGTCCTGCCACACCGGCTGCTCGGCGGCCCGCAACAGCAGCGCGGGCTCGGCCTCGACCTCGCTGAGGAGTTGGGACATGGTCCGCCCGTAGGCGTTGCAGAGGCGGTTGAGCAGGGAGGCGGTCGGGCTGATCTCCGCGCGTTCGGCCCGGGACAGCGTGGACTTGCTGATCCCGCTGCGCTCCGCGAGCTCCCCCAGGGACCATCCGCGCTCGGCACGCAGTTCGGCGAGGCGAGTACCGAGCCGGGCATCGACGGCATCCAGAGCCGCCTCTTCGGCCTGTTTCATATCCGGGACGCTAGCCCACATATGAAACGGGCGGGTTACGTACGGCTCACTCCCGAGCCGCCGCACCGAGCGCATCCAGCACCGGCCTGATCAGCGGATGCTCCTCCGCACCACGACGTACGGCCGCGAAGACCCGGCGCGTGGGCGCGACCCCGTCGACGGGACGGACCACCACCCCGGCTAGATCCATGCCGATCAGCGCCGAGCGCGGCACGAGCGCCACGCCCGCGCCGGCCGAGGCAAGGGCGACGACCGCGCGGAAGTCGTCCGAGGAGTGTTCGAGCCGGGGCTGGAAGCCCGCGCTCTCGCAGGCGAGGACCACCACGTCGTGACAGGGGTTGCCGGGGTACGGGCCGATCCACGCGTCCTTAGCCAGCTCCGCGAGCGGCACCTCGGCGGTGTCGGCCAGGTGGTGCGAGACCGGTACGACGGCGTCGAAGGGCTCGGCGTACAGCGGCACGTGGGTCAGCCGGGGGTCGTCGGCGGCCGGCGCCCCGCGGTACTCCACGGCGACCGCGACGTCGACCTGCCGGTCGAGGACCATCGGGAGGCTGGCGTCGCCCTCCGCGTCCTGGACGCGGATACGGATGCCGGGGGCCGTCGAGGAGAGCCGGGCAAGCGCCGGCGCCACGACCAGGGCGATACCGGTCGCGAAGGAGGCGACGGTGACCGTGCCGGCCGCGCCGGAACTGTACGCGGCGAGCTCGGCCTCGGCCCGCTCCAACTGGGCGAGGACGGCGTTGGTGTGGCTGAGCAGGATCTCGCCGGCGGCGGTGAGCCGTACCCCCTTGGCCCCGCGCTCGACCAGGCGGTGACCGGTCTCCTGTTCCAGCGCGGCGAGCTGTTGCGAGACGGCGGAGGGGGTGAGGTACAGCGCGGCGGCAGCCGCCGTCACCGTGCGATGGTCGGCCACCGCCCGGAGGATGTGGAGCCGCCGCGCTTCGATCATGGGATCGATTGTCTCAAACACGCCCGTGCGCCCTGCGCACCCTCGGACGACCAGCCGCTCAGGCGTTCCCGGCCCCTCGCTCGCCCTCTCACCCGCCTCCGCTCAGCCCTCCAGCTCCGCCCGAGCCGCCACAAACGCGTCGACCGCCCGGTTCACGTCCTCCGTCGAGTGCGCCGCCGACAGCTGGACCCGGATCCGGGCCTGGCCCTGCGGCACCACCGGGTACGAGAAGCCGATCACGTACACGCCCCGCTCAAGGAGCAGCTCCGCCAGGCGGCCCGCCTTCGTCGCGTCGCCGATCATCACGGGGGCGATGGCGTGGTCGCCGGGGAGGATCTCGAAGCCCTCCTCGGTCATCCGGCGCCGGAACAGCGCGGTGTTCTCGGCCAGCCGGACGCGCAGGTCGTCTGCCGACTCCAGCAGGTCGAGCACCTTGAGGGAGGCCGCCGCGATCACGGGGGCGAGGGTGTTCGAGAAGAGATACGGGCGCGAGCGCTGGCGCAGCAGGGCGACGATCTCGGCGCGGGCGGCGACGTAACCGCCGGAGGCGCCGCCGAGGGCCTTGCCCAGGGTGCCGGTGATGATGTCGACGCGGTCCATGACGCCGTGCAGCTCGGGGGTGCCGCGGCCGCCGGGGCCGACGAAGCCGACGGCGTGCGAGTCGTCGACCATGACCATGGCGTCGTAGCGGTCGGCGAGGTCGCAGATCTCGCCGAGCGGCGCCACGTAACCGTCCATCGAGAACACGCCGTCGGTGACGATCAGCCGCCGTCGCGCGTCGGACGCGTCCTTCAACTGCCGTTCCAGATCGGCCAGATCACGGTTGGCGTAGCGGAAGCGGCGGGCCTTGGACAGGCGGATGCCGTCGATGATCGAGGCGTGGTTGAGGGCGTCGGAGATCACCGCGTCCTCGGGGCCGAGCAGCGTCTCGAAGACACCGCCGTTGGCGTCGAAGCAGGAGGAGTAGAGGATCGTGTCCTCCTGGCCGAGGAAGGCCGACAGCCGTGCCTCCAGCTCCTTGTGCACCTCCTGCGTACCGCAGATGAAGCGCACGGACGCCATGCCGTAGCCCCAGCGGTCCAGGGCCTCGTGGGCCGCGGCCACGACCTCGGGGTGGTCGGCGAGGCCGAGGTAGTTGTTGGCGCAGAAGTTGAGTACCTCGCCGGGGCGACCGCCCGCGGTGACGTTCACGGTCGCGGACTGCGGGCTGCCGATCACGCGCTCGGGCTTGTGCAGACCGGCGGCGCGGATCTCGTCGAGGGTGGTGCGGAGGTCGTCGCGCACGGAGTCGAACATGGGGGAAGCTCCTAAAATGCCTTCGCCGAAAGGGAGTTACGCGGTCCGAGGGAGTTACACGGTCCAGTCGAGGATGACCTTGCCGCCGCGACCGCTCGCCGCGTCGGCGAACGCCGCCTCGAAGTCGCGGTAGCCGTATCGGCCGGTGATCACGGGGGTGAGGTCGAGACCGCCCTCAAGGAGCACCGACATCGCGTACCAGGTCTCGTACATCTCACGACCGTAGATGCCCTTGATGGTGATCATCGAGGTGACGATCCGGGCCCAGTCGACCGGGAAATCCTCGGACGGCAGGCCGAGCATGGCGATGCGGCCGCCGTGCGTCATGTTGGCGATCATGTCGCGCATTGCCTCGGGGCGGCCGGACATCTCCAGGCCGATGTCGAAGCCCTCGCGCAGGCCCAACTCCCGCTGTCCGTCGGCGATCGACGCGTCGGAGACGTTGAGGGCGAGGCTCGCGCCGATCTTGCGGGCCAGTTCCAGGCGCTCCTCGCTGACGTCGGTGATCATGACGCTGCGCGCGCCCGCGTGCCGGGCGACGGCCGCCGCCATCAGGCCGATCGGTCCGGCGCCGGTGATCAGGACGTCCTCGCCGACCAGCGGGAAGGACAGGGCGGTGTGCACGGCGTTGCCGAAGGGGTCGAAGATCGCGGCGACGTCGAGGTCCACGGGGACCCGGTGCACCCACACGTTGGACGCGGGCAGGACGACGTACTGCGCGAAAGCCCCGTCCCGGCCGACACCCAGCCCGACCGTGGCCCGGCACAAGTGGCGGCGCCCGGCGAGGCAGTTGCGGCACTTGCCGCACACGAGGTGGCCCTCGCCGCTGACCCGGGCGCCGACGGCGATGTCGGTGACCCCCTGCCCCGTCTCGACGACCTCGCCGACGAACTCGTGCCCGATGACGAGCGGGGTGGAGATCGTCTGCTGTGCCCAGCCGTCCCAGGACCTGATGTGCAGGTCGGTGCCGCAGATGCCGGTGCGCAGCACCTTGATCAGTACGTCGCCGGGTCCGACGGCGGGCTCCGGGACGTCCACGAGCGCGAGCCCGGGCTCCGCCTTCTCTTTGACCAGCGCCTTCACGCGACGGCTCCTGTGGGTGAGACCCGGGCGCGGGCATGCCGAAGGAGCCCGAACCGAGTGAGGGGTGGATTCCTTCAGCAATCTGCCGTACGGGAGCGCCCGGGTCCATCGAGGTTTTCTTAAGCGGTGCCGCAGCTCACCTTCACGTCTGTCACCCGTCCAGGCGCGACACCTGGTAGTGGGCGATGTACCAGCCGTCCGCCAGCCGCTTCACCAACACGGCGAGCTTGACGTCGACCGGCGGCCGGTCGGTGAACGTGAACTCCGTGTCCAGATAGCCGAGTACGAGGTCGTCGGCGTACCGCCGCGTCTCCAGGATCCGGTAGGCGGCCTTCATCCCGAGGGGCTGGGAGGCGTAGTACTCGGCGATGCCGGGCCTGCCGACGCTGTAGGGGTGAAGCCCCTGGAAGATCGCGTCCTCGGTGAAGAGCCGGGCCACCTCCTTCGGCTCGTGCGCGTCGACGGCCGCCTTCCAGGGGTCGAGGACACCGCGCAGGATCGGTTCGTCGTCGTTCGTGCTGTTCATGTCCATGGACCTTTCTCAGTGACCCGCGCTCATGCCGCCGTCGACGTGCAGGATCTCGCCCGTGACGTACGGGGCCGCCTCCAGGTACAGCACGGCGTCGACCACGTCGCTGACTTCACCCATCCGGCCGACGGGGTGCAGAGCCGCGAGGAAGTCGTGGGTCTCCGCGGAGTGCATCGGGGTCTTGATGGTGCCGGGCGAGACGGCGTTGACGCGGATGCCGCGGGTGGCGTACTCGATGGCGAGGGACTTGGTGGCGGACTGCAGGCCGCCCTTGGTCAACGAGGCGAGGACGGACGGGACTCGGGCGTCCGCGTTGTCGACCAGGCTGGTGGTGACGTTCACGATGTGGCCGCCGCCCTGGGCGAGCAGGTGCGGGACGGCGAGCTGGGTGAGGTGGAAGAAGCCCGACAGGTTGATGCCGGCCACGGCCGCGTAGTCCTCGGGCGTGTAGTCGGTGAAGGGCTTGGCGACGAAGACGCCGGCGTTGTTCACGACGGTGTCGACACGTCCGAACCGCTCAAGGGCGGCGGCGATCACGCGCTGGGCCGTGGCGGGGTCGGCGATGTCGCCCTGGACGGTGAGGACGTCGGCGTCGTCGAGGGGCTCGATGGTGCGGGAGGTGGCGACGACCGCGTGGCCGAGCTTGCGGTAGCCCTCGACGAGGGCGGCCCCGATGCCCTGCGACGCGCCGGTGATGACCGCGACCTTCTGGTCCTGAGTGCTCATGGTGACCTTCTCCGAAAACCGGGACCGGCTACTAGACGACCGGTCGACTATTTGGAAGGTAGGGCGAGCCACCGGGCATCCGGAAGGACCTGCTCAGGACCCCTTTCCTCCCGTCTGGGAGGCACAGGCTCCCAGCCCAGATCAGCCAGGGAGCACGTACGGTCCGCCGGGCGGCGCTTACGGGTCAGCCGGACTGCGCGTACGGGTCGTCGGCCGGCAGCCAGGCGTCCGCGGCATGGATGCCGAGGTCACCGACTCCGTCGCACAGGGCGTCGACCACGGCGAGGACCCCTTCGCGCTTCTCGCTCTCCCGCCGGACCACCGACCACGTCCAGTACACCTTCGGCCCGACGACCTCGCGTCGGACCAGGTCCGGCGGCAGCGGATCGGTCTGCCCCTTGGGCGAGTTGACGACCGGGCGGCTGCAACGGCGGACGTGCTCGAAGAAGGCCGGACCGGTGATCGCCCCGTCCGAGATGCGCACCGTACGGGCTCCCGTGGCCTTCGTGAGCTCTTCGGCGTACACGTTCCAGGACGCCCAGGAGGTGATGTCGTCGTCGATGAGGACGTCGGTGTCCCGGGCGGACACGTCCGCCGTGTCGCTGCCGGTGGACACGGCGTAGAGGCGGTCGGCGCCGATCAGCCGGGCCCGCAGCCCGAGGCGTTCGAGATCCTCGGTCCGTACCCAGCACACCGCGAGGTCCAGGCTGCCGTCGGCGACCCGGGCGGCCTGCGTGTGGGAGGGGGCGACCCAGGCGTCGATGTGCACCCGGGCCACCGAGGCGGTACGTCGGAGCAGGTCCGGCGGGAGCCAGTTGACGTAGCCGAGCCGTACCGATTGTGAGTCCGCGAGACGGCCGGCGCGGAGCTTGAGGTCCTCGGCCCGCTCCAGGAGGGCGCGGGTGTGCGGGAGGAGGGCGGCGCCGGCCGGGGTGAGGGAGACGGAACGGCGGTCCCGGTCGAACAGCCGCACGCCCAGGTCCCGTTCGAGCGCCTTGATCTGCTGCGAGAGCGAGGGTCCGGCGATCAACAGCCGCTCGGCGGCCCGGCCGAAGTTCAGCTCCTCGGCGACGGCGACGAAATACCGCAACTGGCGCAGCTCCACGCCCGTCATGCTACGCGGCCACTGGGAGCCTGCGCCTATCAGCAGCGAGGAAGTCCGTCGTGGCGCCGGACCGGTGCCGGGCCCAGGATGAACCCATGCCGGCCCTGCGGCTCAGGACCGCGGACACCGCCCGAACGGAGAGACGCCATGCGTGAGTTCCTGGTCGAGATCACCACGACCGTGCCCGAGGGCACCCCCCAGGACGAGGTCGACGCGCGCCGTGCCGCCGAGGCGGTCCGGGCGAAGGAGCTGGCCGCCACCGGGCATCTGGCGCGGCTGTGGCGTCCGGTGGGCGAGCTGCGCAGCGTCGGTGTGTGGCGGGCCGACGACGAGGCGGAGCTGCACGAGAAGGTGCTGGGCACACTGCCGTTGCGCCCGTGGATGACGCTCACCGTCACCCCGCTCGTATCCCACCCCAACGACCCGGGCCGCGCCGACACCACGCGATGACCGCGTCGGCTCCCCCGCCCGCCGCGCTCCCCTCCCCCTGGCCCTACCTCGCCCGGACCGCCGCCGCGCTCGCCGCCGCCATGGGCGTCGGCCGCTTCGTCTACACGCCGATCCTGCCCCTGATGCACACCCAGGCGGGCCTGTCGGCAGGGACCGGCGCGAACCTGGCCACCGCCAACTACGTCGGCTACCTCATAGGCGCGCTCGCGGGCACCCTGGCCCCCGCACTGGTCCGGTCGCAGGCCGTCCTGCGCGGCTCCCTGGTCCTGCTGACCGGCACGCTCGCCGCGATGCCGGTCACGCACAGCCCCGCCGTGTGGGGCGTGCTGCGGCTGCTGGCCGGGGTGGCGAGCGCGCTGGTCTTCGTCGTCGCGGTGAACGCGCTGCTCCACCGGCTGCGGGACCACCCGGCGCACCTGCCCGGCTGGGCGTTCGGCGGGGTGGGGACCGGCATCGCGCTGTCCGGCGTGCTGGTCCTCGTTCTGCGGTCGGTCGCCGACTGGCGGGCGGCCTGGTGGGCCTCGGCCGCGCTCGCGGCGCTGTTCGCCGCGGGTGCGTGGAATCTGCGACCGCCCGAGGCCGCCGCGCGCTCCGAGGTCACGGCGACGCGCACGCACCGCTGGTTCGGCGCGCTGTTCGTCAGCTACGGCCTGGAGGGCGTCGGCTACATCGTCGCCGGTACCTTCCTGGTCGCCGCGATCGCGCAGGGCTCCCCCGGCTGGATCGGCAGCGGCGCCTGGGTGCTGGTGGGGCTGGCCGCCGTACCGTCCTCGGCGCTCTGGGCGCGGCTGGGGCGCCGCTGGTCCCGGCCCGATCTGCTGCTCGCGGCGCTGGTGATCCAGGCGGTCGGCATCGCGCTGCCCGCACTGGTCGGCGGGGTGGGGGCCGCGCTGGTCTCGGCGGTGCTGTTCGGTGCCACCTTCCTCGGTGTCAGCACGCTCGCCCTGGCCACCGGCGCCGAGCTGCGGTTCCCTCGCTCGGTGGCGCTGCTGACCGCCGGGTACTCGGTCGGCCAGATCCTCGGTCCGCTGGTCGTGGCCCCGCTGCTCGGGCACGGCTACCGGTCGGCCCTGCTGCTCGCCGCCCTGGTGGTGCTCGCCGCGGCGGGGGCAGCCGCCGTGCTGCGGATCGGCTTCCCGCACCACATGGTCGTAGTACGCCACACAATGCCCGATCGGCGGCGAGAATCGACGCGGGACGATCGATCCGGGGCAGCCGGCCCCGGCGTCGTCGCCCCGCACCCGCCCGACTGACCTGGAGTCACTCATGAACACCGCCCGGGACCTCGTCATCGTCGCCATCGACACGGCACCCGACCATCCGCTGGAGCGGGGGGACCTGTCGCTCGCGCTCGCCGGGGCCGAGGTGCTCGACCTCCTCGACGCCGGCGCCGTCTCGGTCGACGGCGACCGCCTCGTGCCCGACACCGGGTCGAAGACGGGCGACCGCCTGCTGGACGAGGCCGCCGAGCAGCTCGTACGGCAGGAACCGTACGAGTCGGTCGAGGACTGGCTGTGGCGCCGGGGACGCGGACTGTCCGCGGTCTATGTGACCGAGCTGGAGAAGGACGGGCTGACCGCGAAGCCCCGCGGGCTGCGCAATCCGCTGCGGGCCGTGCCCACCGAGCTGGTCGACTCGCCCGACCGCCGCCGCGCCGAGGAGCGCTGGACCGCGGGCGAGCCCGTCCTCCTCAACCTGGCGTCCGCCGCCGGGTTCGGCGACGAGCCGGCCGAGGACTCCGAGGACATCACCGAGGACGCGGTCACCGCCGTGCTGGCCGCCGTCGGCGACGCCGTGATGGAGCTGGAGGCGGTGCGGCAGCGGAAGCAGATCCAGGACGCGGCCTACGACAACATCTGGCGCGGGATGTAGCAGGCGTCAGTGGGCGCCCAGCAGGGCCAGGCAGTTCTGCCACAGGGGACCGAGTCGCTCCGTGCTGTTGTACAGCTTGGCGAACATCACCTGGCCCTCCAACTGGGCCACCACGGCCCGGGCCGCCTCGTGCGGGTCGGTGACGTCGATATCGCCGCGGTCGCGGGCCTCGGCGACGACGGCCTCGACCATGTCGACCTGGGCGTCGAAGATCTCCTGGAGGCGGATGCGGACGGCCTCGGTCTGGTTGCTCAGCTCCAGGGTGAGGTTCCCGAACAGACAGCCCGAGACGGTGCCGCAGCCCTGCTGCACGGCGCGCTGCCCGGCCTCGGTCTCCTCGAACAACTGCCGCAGCCGCCCCAGCGGTTCGCCGTCGCCGCCCAGGATCCGGGTCCAGTCCCGGCGCTGGCCCGCCCAGTGCTCGTCCACGACGGCGAGGGCGAGGGCCTCCTTGGACTCGAAGAAGTAGTAGAAGCTCCCCTTCGGCACCCCGGCCGCCTTGCAGATCTCGGCCACGCCGAGCGCCGAGTAGCCGCGGCCCTCGATGAGCGTGCGCGCGGCCCCGAGGACCTTCTCCCTGGCATCACTGGTGCGTCCCACGGTTTCGAGTGTACGTAGGTACTAGACCGGTCGGCTGGCAGTCGGCCGACGGCGGTCAGAGCGTGGGCAGTCCGTCCGCCTCCCGGCGCTCCAGCCGGGCGACCAGGTCCGCCGCCGTCGCCTTTATGGTCTCCAGGCCCGGCTTCCCCCAGGGCCGCGGCTCCACGTCGACCACGCACACCGTGCCCAGCACCATCCCCGTGCTGTCGATGAGCGGTGCGCCCAGATAGGAGCGGATGCCGAACTCGTCGACGACCGGATTGCCGGCGAACCGCGGGTAGTCGCACACGTCCTCCAGGACCAACGCCTTGCGCCGAACGACCACATGGGGGCAGAAACCGTGGTCGCGCTCCAGATGACGGCCGAGCTCCGGTTTCTCCTCGTCGCCCTCGGGCACGGGCGGGCGGACGGCCGGGAGGTGCAGGCCCGCGAAGAACTGCCGCCGCTCGTCGATGAAGTTGACCATGGCGTACGGCGCCCCGGTGTGCTCGGCGAGCCGGTCCGCGTAGGCGTCCAGGGCCGGATCCGGCTGCTCGCCGAGACCGAGGCTGCGCAGTCGCTCGGTCCTGGCAGGGGCCTCCTTGTCCTCGGGGGTGAGCAGCAGCCGACCGGCCGGGCGCGGCGGGTCGTACCTCATGGGCGGGCTCCGTCGCAGTGGACGTGGGTCATGGAGGGGCTCCGTGGCGGGTGTGGCGGCATCACCTGTGGACGCCGTGGATCGGCGCGTGCGTCGGCGCGTGGGCGATGAGATGGCGTACGAGGGTCAGCAGGGTCTGGACGCCGGAACTGGAGATCCGCGCGTCGCAGCGCACGATCGGGACCTCCGGGGACAGGTCGATGGCGGCACGGACCTCCTCGGGGTCGTAGCGGTAGGCGCCGTCGAACTCGTTGATCGCGACGATGAAGCCGAGGCCGCGCTGTTCGAAGAAGTCGACCGCCGCGAAGCACTCCTCCAGGCGGCGGGTGTCGGCGAGGATGACGGCGCCGAGGGCGCCCTCGGAGAGTTCGTCCCACATGAACCAGAACCGCTCCTGTCCGGGGGTGCCGAACAGATACAGGACGTGTTCGGGGTCGAGGGTGATGCGGCCGAAGTCCATGGCCACGGTGGTCTCGACCTTGTTCTCGATCCCGTCGAGGCTGTCGGTCGCGGCGCTGACGGTGGTGAGCAACTCCTCCGTACTGAGCGGCGCGATCTCGCTCACCGCGCCGACGAAGGTCGTCTTGCCCACCCCGAACCCGCCCGCGACGAGGATCTTCAGTGCGGTGGGGAACGGGTCAGAGCTGTCGTCGTAGTCCATCGAGCACTGCCTCCAGTAGGGCCCGGTCAGTGGGAAAGTCGTGGAACACGGGGGGCTTGGTGGTCAGCGCCCCGCAGTCGACGAGGTCCGACAGCAGCACCTTGGTGACCACCGCCGGCAGCTTCAGATGGGCGGCGACCTCGGCCACCGGGACGGGCGCGCGGCACAGGTCGAGCGCCTGCGCGTGCTCGGGGCCGAGATAGCCGAGGGGGGTGGCTCCAGTGGCCATCACCTGCGACAGAAGGTCGAGGGCGATGGTGGGCCGGGTGCGGCCGTTGCTGACCGTGAAGGGGCGCACCAGCCGACCGGCCGCGTCGTCGAGCCACGGCCCGTCGCCGGCCGCCGCCACGCTCAAGGCCTCATCGCCGGGGGTTCGACGGCGTGCTGCCGGGGCGCGGTCATCAGATACGGCCGGACGCTCTTGACCAGCATCGCCATCTCGTAGCCGAGCACCGCCGCGTCGGCCTCGCGTCCTGCGAGCACGGCGAGACAGGTGCCTGACCCCGCCGTGGTCACGAACAGCAGGGTCGAGTCGAGTTCGACGACGACCTGACGGACGTCTCCGCCGTCGCCGAACCGGGCCCCGGCACTGCGGCCGAGGGAGTACAGCCCCGAGGCCAGCGCGGCCATGTGGTCGGCACTGTCCACGTCGAGGCCGTGAACCGACTTCACGAGCCCGTCGCAGGACAGGAGTACCGCACTGGTCGTGTGCGGTACGCGCTGCACGAGACCGCTCATCAGCCAGTCGAGATCGGATGCATGGCCGGTGGGCGCATCGCTCGCCATGGTGGATCGACTCCTTGGGGTACGAAGGTCTGCGGGAGCGCTGGGCGTGGGGGTGGAACGGGGGGTGGTCATCCGGCCGGCGCGCTCCCGTCGTGCCGGATGGTGGGGTGATCGGCACCACGCGCGGACGCGGGCCGCGCCTGGGCTATGTGGGCCGGGTCCATGGGGGTCACGTCCAGGGGGGCGAGATCCATGGGGGCCAGGTCCAGGGGCGGTAGCGGCACGGGGGGTACGTCCATGGGTGGTACGTCCATGGCGAAGGAACCGGACGTGTGCGGTGACTCGCTGAACGCCGGCTCCATGAAGTCCGCCGACGCCATGCGCTCCAGCCCCATGTGCTCGACCTCCAACTGCTCGGCCTCCAGGTGCTGTTGGGCCTCCGCCAGGCCGATACCGCGCTGGAAGGCGGCCATCAGACCCGGGTCGTGGCCGGCCACGTGCTCGGAGTCCTGGCGCGGCGCGGGGCCGTCGCGCAGTTGGGGCACGATGTGTTCCTGCGCACGGCGCCTGGGCAGTTGGGGCTTGCCCATGGTGCCGCGGACGGGTCCGCTGCGGGGCGTGGGCGGCGCGGCCCCGCGGTCCGCGACGAACCTCCGGTCGTCGGTCCCGATGCCGGGCACGGCCTCCGCCGGGGTGGGCCGCTCCTCATGGGCGCCGCGCACGGGGAGCGGGGGCGGTGCGCTGCCGTTGGGGACGGTGCCGTTGGCGGTATGGCCGTTGGTGGCATGGCCGTTGAGGCCGTTGCCGTGGGAGATGCCGCCGCCGGGCGGGCCGCCGTCGGACAGGTCGGGGCCGGGCACGCTGCCGTTCGGTGGCGGAGCCGTCGGCCGCGCGGCCTCGCGGTGCCGGGGCTGTCGCGGTGCGGGAGGCAGGGGTTCGGCGTGGCGTCCGGCGGTCGCGGGACCGGCCGCCGTGGGACCGGACGGCGCCTGTGGATGCGCGTGTTGCTGCGGGGGCTGTTGCGGAAGGGCCGGTCCGGGCGCGCCCTGCGGGTGCGGTGCGGCGACGCCGGGTGCACCGGGCGCGCCGCCCAACAGGCTCTGCGGCACGACGAGTACGGCCTGCACTCCGCCGTAGATGTTGGTCTGCAGCCGGACGTGGATGCCGTGCCGCTTGGCCAGCTGCGAGACCACGAACAGGCCGATCCGGCCGTCCGCCAGGAGGCTCGCGACGTTGACCTGGTCGGGGTCGGCGAGCAGGGCGTTCATCCTCTTCTGCTCACCGACGGGCATGCCGAGCCCGCGGTCCTCGACCTCGACGGCGAGCCCGGAGGTCACGAGGTTGGCGCGCAGCAGGACTTGGGTGTGCGGGGCGGAGAACACCGTGGCGTTCTCGACGAGTTCGGCCAGCAGGTGGATGACGTCGGCGACGGCGTGGCCGCGCAGGGTGCCGTCGATGGGTGGCACCAGCTTGACCCGGGAGTACTGCTCGACCTCGGCGATGGCGGAGCGCAGCACCTCGGTCATGGAGACGGGGTGGCTCCACTGGCGCCGGGAGACTGCGCCGCCGAGCACGGCGAGGTTCTCGGCGTGGCGGCGGATGCGGGTGGCGAGGTGGTCGACGTGGAAGAGGCCCTTGAGCAGATCGGGGTCCTCGATCTCGTTCTCCAGCTCGTCCAGGATCGAGATCTCCCGGTGCACCAGCGACTGCAGCCGCCGGGCGAGGTTGACGAAGACCTCCAGCTTCTGTTCGCTGCCCGCCTGGCTGGAGAGCTGGGCGGCCTGGACGACGGCGATGACGGCTCCCTCGTGCGCGCGGCCCAGGTCGGAGGCGAGCAGTTCGAAGTCGTCGGCGTCGTCGGCGGGGCCGCTGCGCGGCCTGCGCTGGGGCAGGGTCTCGCCGCGGCGCAACGCCTCGACCAGGGCGCGCAGTTCGGCCTCGCCGCGGGCGCTGCTGCGGCGCAGGGCGCCGACGCGGTCGCTCACGGCCTTGGCGGTCCGGTCGGCGGCCACGGCGGCGATCAGGATGCCGGCGAGGGCGACCGCGGTGGCTCCGGCGAGCACGCCCCACAGGGTGAGTCCGGTGTGGGCGCCGGTGGAGCGGACGGTGAACAGGACGGCCGCGCACGCGCTGAGGGCGACCGCGAGGGGCGGGAGCACGGCGAGCCGCAGCAGCTGCGGCCGTATGTGCGTCTCGGGCAGTGCGGGAGCGGTGTGGGAGACCGGCCGTCCGTGCCGTCCGCCCTCGCGGCGGTCTGCGCGTGCGGCCGGTGCGCGGAGGTGAGACATCGGTGTCCTCGTACTGATCCGTCGGGTGCCAGGGGCGCGGTCTGCGCGGCTCGGGCATGCGCCGTCGCGGTGTCGGTCGGGCGGGCCACGAAGCATCGGCATTCGGCCTCGTGTCGCCCGACGGACACCGACAGTAGTCGGCAAGACATCATGTGCGGTGGGCAGTTGACAAACTCCCACGGGGAGCGTCCCGCTCTGGTATGAGGCGTCGCACGGCCGTCCGATAAACCCGGAGGGCGCACACCCTCACGCGGTGGACGTTCGATCAGAGCTGGTCAGAAGCGGTCACACGAAACCCGGCGAGAATCCGGGGGCGACCGCTCCCCACCTCTCGCCGGGTACCGCTTTCTGTTCGCTCACCAACTGTCGAGGACCGTTTCGGGCCCTCCGGCACTCCCGCCGGTCATCCCCCGAACATTACCGAGCGTGTTCAGTGGCTAGGCGCGGTTGGTCCGGCCGGCCACCGCGTGACCGATGAACAGGTAGACGAGGGCGGGCAGTCCGTAGTTGACCACCGTGCGCCAGTTGTCCGAGTCGATGGAGAAGAGGTTGTGCGACCAGCCCGAGAGCCAGTTCGCCGCGTCGTGGATCCACGAGACCACGTTGTTGGCGGTGTTGGCGTCGAACAGGTAGAAGGCGATCCACAGGATCAGAATCAGTGCCGCGAGATCCGCGATGACGGAGATGACCGTCCCCGCGGGGCTTCCGCCGTAGCGTCTGGACATGTACGACGACTGGCCCCGTCAAGGGAGTTGAAACCTCGCCGACCCACTTGGGCCACGGATTCACAGGCGGCGCCACCGGGCCGAGGCGAACGAGAAGACTCCGAACAGGATCAGGCCGATCGCGACGGCGACCAGGAGCCACGGTCCCGCCGGCGTCTGCGCGAAGCTGCGGAGCGTGGCGTCCACGCCCTTGGCCTTGTCCGGGTCGAAGCGGACGGCCGCCACCAGGATGAAGATCCCGGCCGCGGCGAACACCGCGCCGCGTGCCACGCCGCCGCCCACGCCCAGAGCGGTGACGACCTGCTTCGTACGCGGGCTCATGCTGCCGGTGTTCAGCCGGCGCAGGAACTTCCGCATGGCCGCCCGGACGGCGAGCACCACGCCGATGCCGATCAGCACACAGCCCGCGGCACCCACCAGCACCTGGCCGAACGGCAGTTTGAGCGCCGACGAAGTCCAGTCCTGCGACTGCTCGTTGCTGCTGGAACCCTGCCCGCCGCCGGAGGCGTACACGGCCGTTCCCCAGCAGACGAAGGCGTAGAAGACGGCCCGGCCGCCGTCCAGCGCACGGGAACCCGCCTTCCGGTCGGGCCCCCTGCTGAGCACCGCGCGAGAACCCCGCCACAGCGCCATGGCACCGAAGCCGACCACCAGCGCCCACAGCATGACCTCGCCGAAGGGCTTCGTCGCGATCTCGTGCAGGGCGCCCTGCCGGTCCGCCTGGCCGCCGCCGCTGCCGACGGCGATCCGGATGGACAGCGCCCCGATCAGTACGTAGACGACGCCCCGCGCGGAGAAGCCCGCCCGGCCAGCTGCGGTCAGAGTCTCGTTCTGGGTGGAACGAGCCGCGGACTTCGCGGCCCGGCCGCGCCCTTGTGTGTGCGACGACGTCACGATGCCCTCCCCATTCCGTGGCCGCACGGTCGCGTCCACCGCCCCCGAGTGCCCTGGGCAGGGAATCTGATGCACGCGTCAGGGGCGCCGCCGCCACGCCCGCGGTCTCAGGACCTGTGCCACGCGCGGGAGTTCCTCGTGCAGCAGGCGGCCCGCCAGTGCTCCGCCGAAGACGACGACACCTACGCCGACCAGCCAGGACTGGACGACCAGGAAGGTTCCGAAAGGACCGTAGGTGACGGCACTGGACGCGATCAGCGGGGAGAAGACGAGACGGGAGAAGACCCGAAGACCGAGCAGCCCCAGCGCCGTCAGCACCGCGCCGGGCAGCACCGCGCTCCAGGCGATCCGCCCGCCGAGCAGCATCCGTTGCGACCAGCCGAAGAACAGGACGGCGCTCAGCGTCGCGGCCAGCGTGCCGGCCGCGGAGTGGCGCCACAGCGTGGTGGTGGCGGTCAGGTAGAGGGTCCCGACGAGCACGGCGAGCCACAGCACCTGGCGCCATCTGGCATACCAGCGGGCCGAGGGCAGCTCCCAGATCTTCTCGTAGCCGGTCTGCACCGCCGCCCCGAAACTGAGGCCGAAGACGGCGAGCGCGGCGAGGCCGAATGCGGTCGTGGTCTCCAGCACCTGGCCCGGCCGAGCGAACAGTTGCCCGACCTGCTCCCGGGCCTCCCCCGACACACCGAGCCCGTCCCCCAGCCACTGTGCGAAGCCCCGCCCGTGCTCCGGATCCGCGGCGGACACGACGACCAGCAGGGGCACCAGCGTGAGGAATCCGAGCGCCGCGAATCCCATCGACCTGGAGCCCAGCTCGATCTCTCGGCTCCGCTGCCACCCGCGCTCGGCAGGTGAGTCACGCAGTACCTGGCGCAGCCGTACCGACGCGGACGAACTGTCCCCGTCCTCAGGAGACTTCTTCGGCATGGAGGTCGACTATCACATATACGCATCTCGATGCGCCCCGGTCTGCACGCCGTTGACACGGAGAGGAGCCCGGCGTTGATTGACAGCACGGTGCAGGCCATGCCAATCCGGATCATTCGGGCGGCGCATTCCGCCTTCCCGCTTCGCCAGGACCCCGCGGAGACCAGACGACCGCGCGGAGGACAGCCATGAGCGTCGGACAGCGGATCAAGCACATGACCCAGTCGTTCAAGGGCCGGGTCACCGAACGCGTCGGCCGGACCACCCGCAACAGGCGACTGCAGCGCCATGGCCGGACCGACCGGATCGCCGGGGACCTGAAGCAGTCCGGCGACAAGGCCAAGGACGCCTTCGGGAAGTGACCGGCACGGCCCCGGGCAGCACCCACGCCATATGACTGCCACCCGGCGTGCTTCAGCGCGTACGAGCCCTGAGGGACGCGCTCCCCGCCCCTCGGCTCTCCTCTTCCCTCAGCTCTCCTCGACGAGATCGAGGGTTTCGGCCTCGGCTCCCTGCGCGACCTTCGGGGCGAGCTCCGGCACGGGCCACTCACGCGTGAGCGGCAGCGACACATCCCGCCACCAAGGACGCCCGGGAAGCTCTCCCCCGGGCTCGAACGGCTGCCCCGGGACGGGCACGGCGACCGGCTGCCCGACCGCGTCGCCGGCCGCCGCCGTCCACTCGCCGGGCTCGGCCCACGCGTGCGTGGCCAGGTTGAACGTGCCCCAGTGGATCGGCATCATCGCGCCGTGCGGCTGCCCGCCCTGGAGGTCGAGGTGGGCGCGCATGCCCTCCTCGGGCGTCATGTGGATGTCCGGCCAGAAGTCGGAGTACGCGCCGATCTGGATCATCGTGGCGTCGAACGGGCCGTGCTGGGCGCCGATGTCCTTGAAGCCGTCGAAGTAGCCGGTGTCACCGCTGTGGTAGATCCGGTGCTCGTCCCCGGCGACGGACCAGGAGGCCCAGAGGGTGTGCTGCGTGTTGCGCAGACCCCGGCCGCAGAAGTGCCGGGCCGGTGTGGCGGTCAGGGTGAGGCCGCCGATCTTCGTCTCCTCGTGCCAGTCCAGCTCGCGCAGCCGGTCGGCCGAGACGCCCCAGTGTTCGAGGTGCGCGCCGACGCCGAGCGGGACGGCGAACAGGGTGTCCGTGCCGGCCAGCGCCTTGATGCTGGGCAGGTCGAGGTGGTCGTAGTGGTCGTGCGAGATGACGACGACGTCGACCGGACCGAGCGCGGCCAGCGGCAGCGGCGCGGGATGCAGCCGCTTGGGCCCGGCGAAGGAGAACGGGGAGCAGCGCTCGCCCCACACCGGGTCGAAGAGCACCCGGTGTCCGTCGATCTCCGCGAGCACGCTGGAGTGACCCATCCAGGTCAGCCGCAGGCCGGTGGCGGGCGGCCGGGCGATGTCGGCGAGCGTCGTCGCGTGCACCGGGATCGTGCCCGTGGGGGCGCGGCGGGGGCGCTGCTCCTTGTCGAAGAAGACCTTCGCGAGCTCGATCATCGAGCCGGACGGGCGGGTCCGGGCGGTGCCGCCGGGGTTCTGGAAGACCCCGTCCTTGAAGTGGGGTGATCTGCGGATGCGCGCGAGGCGCTCACCACTCGGGTCCGCGCCGAAGGCCGCGGGCTGCAGCGAGCGGAGCCCGGAGCTCAGGGAACGGAAACCGGACACGGTACCTCCTGGTGGAGACGGTGAGACATTCCATTATGGTCGGCCCCTCCGACAACACCCGACCGTCGGCGTTCGCATCCCGAAGTTTCCAAAGAAAACCCAAAGGTACGGCGGAGCGTAACCACGCCAGGACGCCCCGTATCGGACATTTGCGCAGGCCTATGCACCACCGGTGATCCGTTCAGTGCGTTGACATGCACCGCTCCGGCTCCGGAGACTGACCGGCGATTCAGTAACCGCTCGTCCGTGAGCACCCGAGGAGACCGCATGACCGCCCCCCTGATGACGCTCACCTGGACCGACCACCTCACCGGCCGCCAGGGCTTCCTGGTCGTCGACCGGCTGGTGCGGGGCGTCTGCAGCGGCGGGCTGCGCATGCGCGGGGGCTGCACGCTCGACGAGGTCGCGGGGCTCGCCCGCGGGATGACCATGAAGGAAGCCCTGCACTACAACCCCGAGGGCCGCTACATCCCCCTGGGCGGTGCCAAGGGCGGCATCGACTGCGACCCCCAGGACCCTGGGGCGTACGACTTGCTGGTGCGCTATCTGCGTGCCATGAAGCCGTACGTCGAGAGCTTCTGGACCACCGGCGAGGACCTCGGTCTCACCCAGGACCTGGTGGACCGGGCGGTCGAGGAGGCGGGGCTCGTCTCCTCCATCCAGGCCGTGTATCCGCTGCTGGACGACGAGGCGGCGGCCCGGCGGCGGCTCGCGGACGCGTTCGCGGTCGAGGTGGACGGCATCGGGCTGGACGAACTGGCCGGCGGCTGCGGGGTCGCGGAGTCGGCGCTGGCCGCCCTGGACCGTGCGGACGTGCCGTACGCGGGCGCGCGGGTCGCCGTGCAGGGCCTGGGCACCATGGGCGGCGCCACCGCGCGCTTCCTCGCCCGCGCGGGGCTCACCGTCGTCGCCGTCGCCGACATCAAGGGCACGATCGCCAACCCGGCGGGCCTCGACGTCGAGGCGCTGCTCGCCGCGCGGGACGCGTACGGCACGGTGGACCGCTCCGCGCTGCGCCCGGCCGACCACGAACTGCCCGGCGACGCCTGGCTGTCCGCCGAGGCGGAGGTGCTGGTGCCGGCGGCCGTCTCGTACGCGATCGACACGGCGAACCAGGAGCGGATCACCGCCCGCTGGATCGTCGAGGCCGCCAACATGCCCGTCCTGCCGGCGGCGGAGGAACTGCTTGCCGCACGCGGGGTCACCGTGCTGCCCGACGTGGTCGTCAACTCCGGGACGAACGCCTGGTGGTGGTGGACCCTGTTCGGCGACATCGGCCCCGACGCGGACGAGGCGTTCGCGCACACCCGCCGCTCCATGCGCGCCCTGATCGACCAGATGCTGGCCCGCGCGGAGGCCGACGGCACGACCCCGCGGGCGGCCGCGCACGCCATCGTCGCGGACCGGATGCCGGTGATCGCCGAGCGGTTCGGCTGGTACCGCTGACGGCGGTCGCGGAATCCCTGTACCGGCAGGCGGCGAGCGCCGAAATGGTGCGGCCGTGTTGCCCGTTGGGGCCGGGTCCGGCACCGGCGGAGGCATCATCCTGCGCAAACGGAATAAGGTGACCGCGTGGCGAGAGTGCGGTTGAGTGTGGCCGAGCGGCGCGAGGACTTGCTGCGGGCCGCCATCGAGCAGATCGAGGTACGGGGCGTGGCGGCGGTCAGGATCGCCGACGTGGCCTCGACCCTCGGCGTGAGCAACGCCCTGGTGCTCTATCACTTCTCCACCAAGGAGAAACTCGTCGCCGCCGCGTTCACGTACGCCGCCGAGGACGACCTCGCCCATCTGCGCAAGCTGCTCGGCCGCCGTACGACGGCGCTACGTCGACTGCGCTCGGCGGTGCGCTGGTACGCGCCGACCGGCCCGGCCAAGGGCTGGCGGCTGTGGATCGAGGGCTGGGCGGCGGCCCTGCGCGAGCCCGCACTGCGGGAAGTCACCCGGGACCTCGACCGGCAGTGGAAGGCCGCGCTCGCCGAGGTCATCGCGGAGGGCGTCACCGCCGGTGAGTTCCACTGCCCCGACCCGCACGGCACGGCCCTGCGGCTGACGGCCCTGCTCGACGGGCTCGCCGTCCAGTTGACGTCGTACGCCGGCGCGGTGCCGCGGGCACGGGCGCAGGAGTGGGTGGACGAGGCGGTGGCCCGGGAACTGGGGCTCGCGCGCGAGGCGTTGACCGCTTCGGAGCGGTGAGGGTCACCCCCGCTCCCCCGGTCGATCCCACCGACTCCGGCAGTCGGACACCTCAATGCTCCAGCGGTGTGGGCCGCGCCGTTTCAGGTCGGCACGGCCCACACCGCTGGCGTCGTTCAGGCCACCCGGGCGATCCGAGACTTGATGTCGTCCGGCGACAGCGCGCCCTTCGCCGTGACGTGGTCGCCCGACGACTCGCCCCGCAGCCGCCGCCCGATCCACGGCACCAGGTACTCGCGCGCCCAGTGCACGTCGTCACGCCGGACCTCCAAGGTGCCGCGCGGCGGCAGCGGCGGCCAGGCCTGGTCCGGGTCGGCCGGCACCTCGAGACCGAGCACCTGACCCGCGCGCAGCGCCACGCGCGTGTGCCCCTCGGGCGAGAGGTGCAGCCGGTCGCCGTCCCACGCCCGGCGGTCCTGGACGGTCTTCAGGGACCACAGGTCGAGCACGGGACAGCCGTACCGGTCGGCGACCGCGCGCAGATGTCCGTTGTAGGTGGCGATCTTGCCGCGCAGATGCTTGAGCACCGGGACGCCACGGGTGTCGAAGCCGGTCGTCACCATTACGGTGCCGGCCACCTTGGTGAGTCGGGAGATCGCCAGCTCGAAACGCTCGGCGACCTCGTCGGGGTCGGTACCGGGCCGGATGATGTCGTTGCCGCCCGCGCTGAAGGAGACAAGGTCCGGGGCGAGTTCGACGGCCTGCGGAAGCTGGTCCGCCACGATCTGGTCGAGCAGCTTTCCGCGTACGGCGAGGTTGTTGTACGTGAAGTGGCCCTCGGGCTCCCGGTCCGCGAGCAGTACCGCGAACCGGTCGGCCCAACCGACCATCGCCCCGTCGGGGCCGGGGTCGCCGACGCCCTCGGTGAAGCTGTCCCCCACCGCAACGTACGACCCGATCACTGATCTGCTGTCACTCTTCGAATCGTCTGCCACAAGCGAACATGATTCACCTTCGAATGTGACCTACGCGACCGTAGGAAGGGGTTGACGTGCGGTGAGATAAGCCACTCCTAAAGTGTTCACCAAACCAGGAATAGGTTTCCTCCCATGGCTGTTGACGGGTGGAATGTCACACCGAAGGCCGGACCCGGGGATAAGGGTCCGGCCTTCGGCCGCGTGTCAGGCAGATGGTTCGGTGGGGTGCGTCAGCCGACGGCGACACCTTTCGTACGGAGGTAGGCGACCGGGTCGACATCGGAGCCGTAGTCCGGCGTGGTGCGGATCTCGAAGTGCAGGTGCGGTCCGGTCACGTTGCCGGTCGCGCCCGAGAGGCCGATCTGCTGCCCCTCGGTCACGGTCTGACCCGCCGAGACGGAGAGCTGCGAGAGGTGCGCGTACTGGGCGTAGTAGCCGTCGCTCAGCTGGATGACGACCTGGTTGCCGTACGCGCCGCCCCAGCCCGCGGAGACGACCGTGCCCGCGGCGACGGCCTTGAGCGAGGTGCCGGTCGGCACGACGAAGTCGACGCCGGTGTGGTACCCGCTTGACCACATGCTGCCGGCCACGCGGTAGCCGGTGCCGATGGTGGCACCGGTGACCGGGAGGGTGTAGCCGCTGGAGCTGCCGGCGGAGTCGGTGGACTGCGTGCTCGTCGAGTTCGAGGAGGCCTGGCTGTCCGAGGAGGAACTCTTCGAGGAGGAGTCCTTCGAGGACGACGAGGTGGAATTCTTCGAAGACGACGAGGAAGAGGGCGACGACTCGGTGGTGCCGGTCGCGGCCTTCTTGCCGAGTGTGAGCTTCAGGCCGGGGTGGATGAGCGACGGGTCGTCGCCGACCGCCTCACGGTTGTCCGAGTAGAGCTTCTGCCAGCCGCCGGTGACGTTCTCCTCGTCGGCGATCTTCGCGAGCCAGTCTCCGGATCGCACCGAATAGGTGCGCACACCCTGGGTGTTGGCGGTGCTCTTCCTGGCCGACTTCTGCGCGGTCGACTTCTGCTGAACCGACGCCTTCTGCGCGACCGGAAGCGCCTGGGCGGCCTTTTCCGAAACGGACTGGGAAGCCGATTCGGAGGTGGCCGCGTGGGCGCCGGTGGCCCCCATGAGCGGGAGGGCGAGCGCGGCGCCCCCGGTGCCGGCGACGGCGATGGTGCGGGTCAGGCGCTGGGACTTGGGGCGGCGGTGCTTACCCTTCGCGGGCATGACGAATTCCTCTCCGGCGCCTGCGAGGTGAGCTGTCGGGTGCGAGCTGGAGATGCCCGGCCGTGCTTTTCGGCACGGCTTTACCCCAAGCCTCTTCCGGAGACCGGAACAGGCGGTTGTACCTGTGGGTCCCCCGCTCCTGCCGTTCACGGGTGAGTTGAGCGGACTCCGGTCGGCGGCAGGATTGGGCGTCCGTCCGGATTGGTGGCGAACGTAAGCGACCAGGACGCAAAGGAACAAGTAGAGGTTCCCTGTGAATACGTTTCTCTTGATCCCTTGCGAGAATTCACGGTCACCCTCCGTGAATTAAAGACCCGCCGCGCGGCACAAACACCCTTGAAAAGCACATGGATTACGTGGACATGCAGAACCACGCACGGTCACGGATATGACGCTCCTCACGTGACGCCACCCCAGTCCGCCTTATTCCAGAGCGAGTTGGAACGAAGGCGAACCAAGGCGCCAATTCGGACAGAAGAGTCAGATGCGACGGAGTCGGAGAACCGTCGCATCGAGGTCGCCGCGCAGCCCGGTCCGCAGTCCGTGATGCAGCA
This sequence comes from Streptomyces pseudovenezuelae, assembly GCF_029892565.1. Classification (GTDB taxonomy): domain Bacteria; phylum Actinomycetota; class Actinomycetes; order Streptomycetales; family Streptomycetaceae; genus Streptomyces; species Streptomyces pseudovenezuelae_A. The sequence goes on from NZ_JARXVH010000001.1 coordinate 192,867, forward strand.
GTACGGCACCCCGGTGAACTTCGCCCGTTTCGAGGCATTCGTACGATGCCGTCGCATCCAGTCCGCGCAGCCGCAGCGCAGGCACGGGCTCGCCGTAGCTCTGCGCCTGGAGCCAGGCGAGGACCACGGACTCGTCCCCGTGCACGTACTGGACGGCGCTGAGCCCGCCCTGCGGGGGCCGCAGCCGGTAGAGGTCACCGCGCTGCACGAGAGGCCGGATCTCCTTGTACAGGGCCACCCAGTCGCCCGCCTCGGCCAGCTCCTCCTCGGTCCACCGGGTGAGGTCCCCGCCGACGCCCAGGACGCCCGCCATGGAGCTCACGAACCGGAAGCGCAGCGAGCTGACCCGGCCGTTGAGCTGGGTGTTGGGGCTGTCGGTGACCCAGGCGGCCATCACGCGCGCGGGGTGGATCTGGGTGAAGCCGTGCTGGATGGCGAGCCGGTCGAGCGGGTCGGTGTTGTCGGAGGTCCACACCTCATCCGTACGGCTCATGATCCCGAGGTCGATCCGCCCGCCGCCGCCCGAGCAGGACTCGAAGGCGACGCCCGGATGGGCCGCCCGCAGCCGGTCGAACAGGGCGTACAGCGCGTGCACATGCTCGATCCACAGCCGCTGCGGGTACGCCTCGCCGGGCCAGCCCGCGTCCGTGAAGCAGCGGTTGAAGTCCCACTTGACGTAGTCGATCGGCGCGCTGGAGAGGAGGGTGTCGAGCCGCTCCCAGAGGTACTCCTGGACGTCCGGCCGGGCCAGGTTGAGTACGAGCTGATTGCGGAACTCCGTCCGCTTTCGTCCCGGTTGGAACTGCACCCAGTCGGGGTGCGCGCGGTACAGGTCGCTGTCCGCGTTGACCATCTCGGGCTCGACCCAGATGCCGAACTGCATGCCGAGCGCGTGCACCTCGTCGGCGAGCGGCTTGAGGCCGCCCGGGAAGCGGTCGGGGTTGGGCGTCCAGTCGCCGAGTCCGGCCCGGTCGTTGACGCGCTTGCCGAACCAGCCGTCGTCGACCACGAACAGCTCGACACCGATCGCCGCGGCCTGCCGGGCGAGGGCGCCCTGCTGCTCCTCGGAGATGTCGAACTCGGTGGCCTCCCAGGAGTTGAACAGCACCGGCCGGTCCCGGTCCGCGTGCGGGATGACGTACGCCCGCTGGTAGGCGTGCCAGGCACGGCTCGCGCCGCCGAAGCCGCCCTCGCTCCACAGGCCGGCGAAGACGGGGGTCGTGAACGACTCCCCGGCCTGCAGGCGCAGCAGCCCGGACTCGTCGTACCCGGCGCCGCCGTTGATCTGCACGCGCGCGTCGGGGAGTTGCGCCACCGCGATCCGCCAGGAACCGGACCACCCGAGCGCGCAGCCGTACACCTCGCCGAGTTCCTCGGTCGCGTCGGTGTCGAGGGCGACCCAGGGCAGGTGCTGGTGGCTGGTGTGGCCGCGGCGGCTGCCGATGACCTTCTCGCCGTAGGTGAGCGGTACCGAGGCCAGCTGCGACTCCGCCGCCCACCGGCCGTGCAGGTGGGACAGCCGCCAGCCCTCGCGGTCGGGCAGCGTCCAGGTGGCGGAGTCGGCACGCAGCAGCTCCAGGACGGGCCCCTCGTTGTCGAGGGTGACCCAGCGCTCCACGACGTCGTGCCGCATCCGGTAGTGCAGGGTGATCGCGAGCCCGCCGTCCCGGAAGCGCAGCCGCAGCTCGCCGTCGTCGCCCTCCTCGGCCTCGTACGCCTCGAACCGCCACTCCGTGCCGCGCCGTTCCTCGGTGCGCACGGACAGGGCAGGCCGGACGAAGCGCGGGCCGCCCTCGACGGGGTACTCCTCGCGGCCGTCGAGCTGGGACTCGAAGCCCCGGTACGCGGGCAACGGAAGCGCGGCCAGGGCCTCGGCGTCGGCGAGCGCGATCCGGGGGCCCCAGTGCACATGCAGCAGTTCGTCGTCCTCGGTGAGGTGGACGGCGTAACTGCTGAGCGGCCCGGAGAGGAGCCACGTACGACCGTTGTCGGAGATCTCCAGCATCAAGGCTCCACACTTCCCAACAGACGCAATCAAGGACCAACATCATCAACGGTCGTGCGGCCCGAGGCAACGCCTGTGGACAACTCATTGCCCCCGAAACGCGTGTCGTATCGTCGAAGACGCACCCCGTCGGCCACCATGCCGAGCCGCGCCGGCCGGGTGGACTGGGAGGAGCCCCCGTGACGCAGCAGATCCCGTCGACCGAGCCCGAGCTGACCGGAGTCCGCAATTTCCGCGACGTGGGCGGGCTGCCGACGGTGGACGGACGGCGGGTGCGGCAGGGTGTGCTGTTCCGCAGCGGGCACCTGGCGCACGCGACCGCGGAGGACGCGGTGTTCCTCTCGTCCCTGGGGCTGCACACGATCTTCGACTTCCGCAACGCGGCCGACCAGAAGCTGGAGGGCCCGGACGTCGAGCTGCCGGGCGTGCTGAACGTGAACCTCCCGCTGACCGACCCGGCCCACGGCGCCGACTTCTGGACGATGGTCCGGGACGGCGAGATCGAGCAGTTGCGCGAGATCCTCGGCGACGGCAAGGCCGCGAACCGGATGATCAACTCCTACCGCTCGATCATCAGGACCCGCACCGCCGAGCACGCACGCGTACTGCACTCGCTCGCCGAGGACAGCGCGCCCGCGCTGATGCACTGCGCGGCGGGCAAGGACCGCGCGGGCCTGTCGATAGCCGTGACGCTCCTCGCCCTGGGCGTCGAGCGCGAGGCGATCATCGCCGACTACCTGGAGTCGAACGCGAAGCACCGCCGCTACAAGGTGCGCCGCAGCGGCAGCTCCGAGTCCGCGTACTCCCCCGAGGTCATGGAACTGCTCAGCCCCCTCTTCGAGGCGCGCGCCGAGTATCTGACCGCGGCCTTCGAGACCATCGAGGAGACGTGGGGCGACGTCGACACCTACCTGGAGCAGGGTCTGGGCGTCACCCCTGAGATCCGCGAGCGGCTGCGGGAGCGCCTGCTCGACTGACGTACGGCCGGGGCTACTTGGCGCCGATCTCGAACAGCAGGAACATGAACGCCGCGAACAGGTGTCCGACGGCGATGTAGACGATGAGACGGACCCACAACGCGCGCGGGAACTTCTCCTCCATGTCTCTCATGGCATCTCTCCAGTGAGGGGACCCAGGCACAGCGTGGCCGTGGGACTCTGCAGCAGGGTGTGGACGAACAGCAGCTCGACCCCGTCGGGGTCCTGCGCCGCGATCCGGTGCGGGGTGAGGGAGTCGAAGTGCGCACTGTCTCCGGGCGCGAGCAGGTGCGCGGTGTCCCCGAGGCGCAGCCGCAGCCGCCCCTTGAGGACGTAGAGCCACTCCTCGCCGGGGTGCACGCGCACGATGTCGCCCTGCGAGCCGTGCGGCACATGGACGCGCAGGGCCTGCATGCCGCGGCCGGGCGCCCCGGCCGGCCAGTAGGTCCAGCCGCCGGCCGCGGTCGGTTCCATGTCGGCGGCGCGTACGACGGAGTCCCGGTCGGCGACCGTCTCGCCGAGCAGGTCCGAGACGGTCGTACCGTAGATACGGGCGAGGGCGAGCAGCATCGGCAGCGAAGGCTGGCGCTGTCCGGTCTCCAGTCGGGAGAGGTGGGCCGGCGACAGCCCGGCGGACCGGGCCGCCACCTCCAGCGTCAGGGAGGCTCGGCGGCGCAGGGCACGCAGCTGTGGAGCGACGACGGGCAGGATCTCCTCCGGCCCGTCCGCCGGCTCCGTCTCGGGAGAGCTCATGCCCTCCATTCAGCCGCAGGCTTGTCTCCGAGGCAAATCTCTTGCCTCAGAGACAAAAAACCCGGCTGACCCGCTACAGGGACGGCCCGCCGCAAGGACCGCCCGCCATCAGCCGGCGCCCCCTACCGGTTGGCGACCGCCTGCTTCACCAGCGTCTTGCTGAAGTCCCACATCAGCCCGCCGCCGCTGTGCGCGTCGTCCATCACGGCCGTGAAGGCGTCCACGAACCGGTCCACCTCCCGCTCGCCGACGACCAGCGGCGGGATCAGCTTGATCACTTCCAGATGGTCGCCGGAGACCTGGGTGAGGATCCGGTGCCGCTGCAGCAGCGGTACGACGACCATCTGGGCGAACAGGCCCTTGCGCGCGGCCTGCAGCATCGTCCAACGACTGCGCAGCTTGAGCGACTTGGGCCGGCCGAACTCGATGCCGATCATCAGTCCCCGGCCGCGCACGTCGGCGAGCAGCTCGTACTTGTCGATCAGCGCCGCGAGCCGCGTCTTCAACTGCTCCCCGGTGACTCGGGCATTGGCGACGATCTGCTCGTTCTCCATGACGGACAGCACGGCGAGGCCCGCCGCCATGGCCTGGGCGTTGGACCCGAAGCTCGCCGAGTGGACGAGCACGCGGTCCATCGACGAGTAGACCTTCTTGAAGATCCAGTCCTTGCCGAGGGTGGCCCCGACGGGCACATAGCCGCCGGACAGGGCCTTGGCCACGCACACCAGGTCCGGCTCGACGCCCTCCTCGTGCTGGTAGGCGTAGAAGTCGCCGGTGCGGCCGAGGCCGGTCTGCACCTCGTCGGCGATCAGCAGCGCCTTGTGCTGGTGCAACAGCTCCTGGGCGGCCCGCAGATAGCCGGGCGGGGCCTCGTGCACGCCCTTGCCCTGGATCGGCTCGACGACCAGGGCGGCGACGTCGCCCTTCTTCAACTCCCGTGCCAGGGCGTCGAGATCACCGAGCGGTACCGCCGTGTCGGGCAGCAGTGGGGCGAAGCCGTCCCGGAAGCCGTCCTCGCCGTTGACCGACAGCGAGCCGGTGGTCAGGCCGTGGAAGGCGTGGTCGCAGTACAGGACCCGGGGCCTCCCGGTGGCGTACCGGGCGAACTTCAGCGCGGTCTCCACGGCCTCCGTACCGCTGTTGCCGAAGAACACGCGGTCCAGGTGCGGGCTGTAGGACAGCAGCTTCTCGGCCAGCAGTCCGGGCAGCGGCTGGCAGTCGAAGCGGGTGAGGTCGGCGAGGTCGGCGTCGAGGACGTCGTGCAACGCCTTGCGGACGACGGGGTGGTTGCGGCCCAGACCCATCACCCCGAACCCGGCCAGCATGTCCAGGTAGTCGTTGCCGTCCGCGTCCCAGAAGTAGGCGCCCTCGCCGCGCTCGTAGACCTTGTCGAAGCCGATGGTGTGCAGCATGCGCGGCAGTTGGTGGTTCAGGTACTTGCCGTGCAGCTCGTAGCGCTCGGCTCCGCGCTCGGCCAGCAGCGCGGCGAGGTCGAACTCCTTGGTCATTCAGCTTTCTCCTTGACTGGGCCGTCCGTCCGCTCCTTGGCGGCCAGGCTCGCGCCGATCCGGCCGGCCACCTCGACCGGCGTGAGGCCGATGTCGGCCAGTACCTCACCGCGTTTCGCGTGCGCGAGGAACTGCTCCGGGATGCCGAACCGCCGTACGGGTACGTCGACTTCGGCGTCGCCCAGCGCCAGCGCCACCGCCGCGCCGACACCGGAGGCCCGGCTGTTGTCCTCGACGACGGCCACCATGCGGTGTTCGGCGGCGAGGCCCGGGAGCGAGGGGTCGACGGGTTTGACCCAACGAGGGTCCACGACCGTGCAGTTGATGCCGCGGGCCGCTAGCAGCTCGGCGGCCTGCAGGCACACCGGCGCCATCACGCCGACGGCCACCAGGAGCACGTCCGGCCGCTCACCCCGGTGCAGGACGTCGATACCGCCGATCCGGTCCACCGCCGGGATCTGCGGTCCCACTGACTCCTTGGGGAAGCGGATCAGCGTCGGCGCGTCGTCCACGGCGACGGCCTCTCTCAGTTGGGCGCGGAGTTGGTCGGCGTCGCGCGGGGCGGCGATCCTGAGGCCGGGCACGACCTGGAGGATCGACATGTCCCACATGCCGTTGTGGGAGGCCCCGTCGACGCCCGTGACGCCGGCCCGGTCCAGGACGAAGGTGACCCCGCAGCGGTGCAGGGCCACGTCCATCAGGAGCTGGTCGAAGGCACGGTTGAGGAAGGTGGCGTAGACGGCGACGACGGGATGCAGTCCGCCGGTCGCCAGGCCGGCCGCGGACACCGCCGCGTGCTGCTCCGCGATGCCGACGTCCCACACCCGGTCCGGGAAGCGCGCGGCGAACTTGCCGAGCCCCACCGGGTGCAGCATGGCCGCGGTGATCGCCACGACGTCGTCCCGCTCCTCGCCGATCGCGAGGATCTCGTCGCCGAACACCGAGGTCCAGGAAGGCCCGTTGGAGGGCGTGAGCGGCTCGCAGGTGAGCGGGTCCATCACGCCGACGGTGTGGAAGTGGTCCTCCTCGTGGGCGAGCGCGGGTTCGTAGCCGCGCCCCTTCTCCGTGAGGCAGTGCACGAGCACCGGCCCGTGGAACCGTTTCGCTCGGCGCAACGCGGACTCGACGGCCCCGATGTCGTGCCCGTCGATCGGGCCGACGTACTTCAGGCCCAGGTCCTCGAACATGCCCTGCGGCGCGAACGCGTCCTTGAAGCCCTTCTTCGCGCCGTGCAGCGACTCATAGACGGTGTTACCGACGACCGGGGTGCGCAGCAGGACGTCCTTGCCCCAGGCGAGGACCTTCTCGTAGCTGTCGGTCGTGCGCAGGGTCGCCAGGTGGTTGGCGAGGCCGCCGATGGTGGGCGAGTAGGACCGCTCGTTGTCGTTAACGACGATGATCAGCGGCCGGTCCTTGGCGGCCGCGATGTTGTTCAGCGCCTCCCACGCCATCCCGCCGGTGAGCGCGCCGTCGCCGATCACCGCGACGACATGCCCCTTCTCCCCCTGCACCTCACGGGCCTTGGCGAGCCCGTCCGCCCAGCCGAGCGCGGTGGACGCGTGGCTGTTCTCGACGATGTCGTGCTCGGACTCCTCGCGCGAGGGGTAGCCGGACAGGCCCCCCTTGCCGCGCAGCTTCGAGAAGTCCTGACGGCCTGTCAGCAGCTTGTGTACGTAGCTCTGGTGACCGGTGTCCCACACGAGGCGGTCGACCGGTGACTCGAAGACCCGGTGGAGGGCGATGGAGAGTTCCACCACCCCCAGATTGGGCCCGAGGTGACCGCCGGTCCTGGCCACCGCGTGCACCAGGAACTCTCTTATTTCTTCGGACAGTTCACCGAGTTCCGCCTCGGACAGCGCCTTAAGGTCGCGTGGTCCCCGGATACTCTCCAGAATCGTCACGCTCGGGCCCCCTTCGGTCCGTGCTGTTCAGCTCACGGTGACGGCCGGCTCCCCCGACACGACGCCGTCCTGCTCCATCTGTTCGGCGATCTTCATCGCCTCCTCGATGAGGGTCTCCACGATCTTCGACTCGGGAACGGTCTTGATGACCTCGCCCTTGACGAAGATCTGCCCCTTGCCGTTGCCGGAGGCGACCCCCAGATCCGCCTCGCGCGCCTCACCGGGTCCGTTCACCACGCACCCCATGACGGCGACCCGCAACGGGACTTCCATGCCCTCAAGACCGGCCGTGACCTCGTCGGCCAGCTTGTAGACGTCCACCTGGGCCCGCCCGCAGGACGGGCAGGAGACGATCTCCAGCCGGCGCTGCTTGAGGTTCAGCGACTCCAGGATCTGGAGGCCGACCTTGACCTCCTCGGCGGGCGGCGCGGACAGCGACACCCGGATGGTGTCGCCGATGCCCTGGCTGAGCAGCGCCCCGAAGGCGACGGCCGACTTGATCGTGCCCTGGAAGGCCGGTCCCGCCTCCGTCACACCGAGGTGCAGCGGGTAGTCGCTCTGCGCGGCGAGCTGCCGGTAGGCCTCGACCATCACGACCGGGTCGTTGTGCTTGACCGAGATCTTGATGTCCCGGAAGCCGTGCTCCTCGAAGAGCGACGCCTCCCACAGCGCGCTCTCCACGAGCGCCTCCGGCGTGGCCTTGCCGTACTTCTGCAGCAGCCGCTTGTCGAGCGACCCGGCGTTGACGCCGATCCGGATCGGCGTGCCGTGGTCCTTCGCGGCCCGCGCGATCTCCTTCACCTTGTCGTCGAACTGCTTGATGTTGCCGGGGTTGACGCGGACGGCCGCGCACCCGGCCTCGATCGCCGCGAACACGTACTTCGGCTGGAAGTGGATGTCCGCGATCACCGGGATCTGCGACTTGCGGGCGATGGTCGCCAGCGCGTCCGCGTCGTCCTGTGTGGGACAGGCGACGCGGACGATCTGACAGCCGGACGCGGTGAGTTCGGCGATCTGCTGGAGGGTGGCGCCGATGTCCGAGGTGCGGGTCGTCGTCATCGACTGCACCGACACCGGGGCGCCGCCCCCGACCGCCACCGGCCCGACATGGATCTGCCGCGACACGCGCCGCTCGGCGATCGGCCGGGCCGGTACCTCGGGAACTCCCAAGGAGATGGCGGTCATCGTGCTACTCCCGGTTTCCGGAGACCGTCTCGCGCATGGCGCGCAGCGACTCCTTCAGGGACCCCATGGTGGCGAGGACGGCGGTGGGCTCGTAGCCGCAGTGCGCCATGCAGTTGGCGCAGCGCGGGTCCTTGCCGCGGCCGTACTTGTCCCAGTCGGTCTCCTCGATCAGCTCGCGGTACGTCGGGACGTACCCGTCGCTCATCAGGTAGCAGGGGCGCTGCCAGCCGAAGAGCGAGTAGTTCGGGATCGCCCACGCGGTGCACGGGAAGTCGACCTTGCCCTCCAGGAAGTCCAGGAAGAGCGGGGAGTGGTTGAGCCGCCACTTCTTGCGGTTGCCGCCCGAGAAGGCCTTCTTGAACAGCTCTCGGGTCTGCTCCACGCCCAGGAAGTGCTCCTGGTCGGGCGCCTTCTCGTAGGCATACGCGGGCGAGATCATCATCTCGTCCACGTGCAGGTCGTCATTGAGGAAGTTGAGCACCTCGATGATGGTCTGCGGGGTGTCGGTGTTGAAGAAGGTCGAGTTGGTGGTGACCCGGAAGCCGCGCTTCTTGGCCTCCTTGATCGCCGCCACCGCCTCGTCGAACACACCCTCCTTCGCCACCGACTCGTCGTGGCGTTCGCGCAGCCCGTCGATGTGCACGGCGAAGGCGAAATAGGGCGAGGGCGTGAACTTGTCCATCTTCTTGCGCAGCAGCATGGCGTTGGTGCAGAGGAAGACGTACTTCTTCTTCGCCACCAACTGCCGCACGATCTCGTCGATCTGAGGGTGCATCAGCGGCTCACCGCCGGCGATGGACACCATCGGCGCACCGGACTCCAGCACCGCCCCGACGGCCTGGGCCACCGGCATGCGCTGCTTGAGCACCCCGGCGGGGTGCTGGATCTTGCCGCAGCCCTCGCATGCGAGGTTGCACGCGAAGAGGGGTTCCAGCTCCACGATCAGCGGGAACTTGTCCCGCTTGCGGATCTTCTGTTCGGCCAAGTATGTAGCGACCTTGATGGTCTGACGCAGCGGCATGGCCATCTGGCTCACCTCCTGGGGAGCAGCAAAGAACGGTGCCATTCGAAGAAAGCGGGAAGAACGGATCGAAGAACGCGGAAAGCCGATATTCCACCGCGCACCGTGCCGATCCGGACGAGTTCATGTTCAGGAGCGTCCACGACCACCCGTACGGCCGCAACAGGGCGCTCACCGGTGCGTACGGCGCTCAGGAGCGTCGCCGCGGATTCCATGTCGACCGCGATCGCGCCGGTCGCGAGCAACTCCGACCGTTCGTGACCGCGGATGACGTGATCGGAGCCGGTGAGCGGTCCGGTGTGGACCGTGCGCCCGGGCACGGCGCGCATGAGCTCCTTGACCAGCAGGTCGGTTCCGACGCACGGGACGGTCCCGCGCGGGTGCCGGGTCTCCTCGGCGACCACCAGGTCCCCGGGGTGCATCCCCGGGGCGAGACCCGCGCAGAAGCCCGTAGCGAGGACGGCGGCCCCCGCGAGCTCCGGCTGGGCCAGGATCCGGGTGGTGGAGGCCTCTGCGGCCTCCGGTCCCATCCCCGTGCGCAGGACGGTGACCGGCCCGTCGGCCCCGCGGTGGTCGCGGCTGCGCAGGGCGAGGCTCTCGATGCCGAGCGCGCAGGCGATCAGCAGCGGGGCCGGTGCGGGCTGTGTGCTCATCAGCCCCCCTCGACCTCTGGGAAGGGTTTCTTCGCGAAGGGCTCCCCGTGCACGTACCGGCCGAGAGCGGTGAGTGGGAACACCTGCCGGTAGAGGTGGTAGTTGATGGAGAAGTCCCCCGGGAAGCCGGTCCCGGTGAAGTAGGGCTCGTCCCAGGAGCCGTCCTCCAACTGGGTGACGGCGAGCCACTCCACACCGCGTTCGACGGCCTTGGAGTCGTGCTCCCCGGCCGCCATCAGCGCCATCAGTGCCCATGCCGTCTGCGAGGGGGTGGAGGCGCCATGGCCGCTCCACTTCTTCGCGTCGTCGTAGGAGCGCAGGTCCTCGCCCCAGCCGCCGTCGTCGTTCTGGACCGACTCCAGCCAGGTGACCGCCCGGCGGATCGCCGGGTGCGAGCCGGGGATGCCGGCGGCCGCGAGGGCCGGTACGACGGACCCGGTCCCGTAGATGTAGTTGACACCCCAGCGTCCGAACCACGAGCCGTCCGGCTCCTGTTCGGCGAGCAGCCACTCGATGCCGCGCCGGGTGCGCGGATCGTGCGAGAGCCCCTCGACGGCCAGCATCTCCACCACGTGCGCCGTCACGTCGGCCGACGGCGGGTCGATGACCTCGCCGAAGTCGCAGAACGGCAGCCGGTTGGGGAACGGGCTGGTGTTGTCGACGTCGAAGGCGCCCCAGCCCCCGTTCTTCGACTGCATCCCGAGGTTCCAGCGCACCCCCCGCCCGATCGCCTTCTCCAGCCGCTCCGGGTCGTGGTGACTGACCCGGCGCAGCGCGAGGACGACCTCGGCCGTGTCGTCGATGTCGGGGTAGTTGTCGTTGTGGAACTCGAACGCCCAGCCGCCCGGCGGCAGTTGGGGTCGCTTCACGGCCCAGTCGCCGGGTCTGACGATCTCCTCACCGAGCATCCAGTCCGCCGCTCGGACGAGTTGCGGATGATCTGCGGGCACGCCCGCGTCGGCCAGCGCGATGGTGGCGAGGCAGGTGTCCCACACCGGCGACTGACAGGCCTCGATCATCCGGGCCCCGTCCTCGCGCCAGACGGCGAACCGGTCCAGGGACGCCAACCCCTCGCGCATGACGGGGTGTTCGAGGTCGTAGCCGAGCAGGGACAGCGCGATCACCGAGTACACGGCCGGCGGCTGGATCCCGCCCCAGCAGCCGTCGTTCTCCTGTCGCTCGACGATCCAGCGGGCGGCGGAGTTCATGGCCGCCCTGCGCAGCCGGCGCGGCGCGACCTTGCGCAGTTGGTGCAGCGCCTTGTCCAGGCGCTGGAAGGCGCCGTCCCAACTCGCCGCCGGGGCAAGGGGCTTGGGCGGATTCGGCTGGGTGGGGTCGGTGTGCAGCTCGTCGAGCGCGAACGGCGCGGGCCGTACCGGCCGCTTCGCGGAGACGACGGTGAGCGGGACGATGGTCTGCCGCGCCCAGCACCCGAAGTCGTAGATGTTGAGCGGGACCCACTTGGGGAAGAAGATGAGCTCCGGCGGGAGTTCGGGCAGGTCCTCCCACTTCCACCAGCCGAACAGCGCCAGCCAGATCCGGGTGAAGACCCGGGCCGAGGCCACGCCACCCCGCTCACGGATCCACGCCGAGGCCTTCGCCATGTGCGGGGCGTCCGGCGCGTCGCCGGCCAGCCGCAGGGCGACGTACGCCTCGATGGTGGTGGAGAGTTCGCCCGGTCCGCCGTAGAACGAGGCCCAGGTGCCGTCCTCGCGCTGCTCGCCGCGGACGAACAGGCCGGCGGCACGCGTGGTCTCCTCGTCGCGGATCCCCAGGAACTGACGCAGGAGCAGATCCTCGGCGTCCATGGTGACGTTCGTCTCCAGGTCGCCCTTCCACCAACCCTGGGGGTCCTGCCGCGACAGCAGGTAGTCGGTGGCGCGTTGTACGGCGCGTACGGCGGTGTCCGGTCCCCCCGCCGCCACGGGGGTCGTGCTGTCGGTTTCGCTGGCCGAGGCAGCGCGGGGCGGCAGGGCCCCGGTGCTTCCGTCGGTCGTCGCTGTCATGGCTTCCCCTTCGTGCAGTCGTTCAAATCGTGCTGCTGTGGGTCCGCCGTCGGCCGGTGCATGGGTGGTGCCCAAGGCACCGGCCGGCGACTACGCGAGGGTTATTCGACCGATAGTGATCATCTCTTTCGTACGACGACGAAGTCGGCGAGCGCCGCGAACTGTGCCCGCACCCGGTCGGGCATGTCGATGGCGTCGAGGGCACCGATGGCGATGGTGTGCTGACGGCGTGCCTCTTCGGCCGTCCATTCGCGGCCGCCCGCCGCCTCGATGAGGGAGGCGCGGGCCGCGAACTCCTCCTCGGAGAAGTTCTCGAAGTCGCTGCTCTTGGCGTCCGCGGCGAGGATCTCGCCGAGCTGCTCGGAGGCGGGACCGCCCGCCGCGAGCGCGGCCACCACCGGCAGGGACTTCTTGCGCTGGCGCAGGTCGCTCCAGGCCTGCTTGCCGGTCGACACCGGGTCGCCCCAGATGCCTAGGAGGTCGTCGACGGCCTGGAAGGCCAGGCCGAGGTGGTGGCCGTACTTCTCAAGGGTGTCGGCGGTGTAGTCGTCCGCGCCGCCGAGCACCGCGCCGACGGAGGAGGCACAGGCCAGCAGGGCGCCGGTCTTGTTGCCCTCCATCTCCTGGCACTCCTCGACGCTGACGCGGTCGCGGTGCTCGTAGGAGATGTCCTGGGCCTGTCCGTCGATGAGGGCGCGGGTCGCGGAGGTGAGGCGGCGGGCGGCGCGGCCGGCCTCGGCGGTGCCGAGCTCCAGCAGCATCTCGTTGGCGAGGGCGAACAGGGCGTCGCCGACCAGGATCGCCTGGGCGGGGCCGTGCACCTTCCAGACGGTGTCACGGTGGCGGCGCTGTTCGTCGCCGTCCATCAGGTCGTCGTGCAGCAGCGAGAAGTTGTGGACCAGCTCGACGGCGACGGCGCCGGGGATGCCGATCTCGGGTGCGGCGCCGGTGACCTCGGCGGACAGCACCGCGAGGGCGGGACGTACGGCCTTGCCGCCGTCGCCGTGCGCGGGGTTGCCGTCGGCGTCGATCCAGCCGAAGTGGTAGGCGGAAACGGTGTCCATGGGAGGGGCCAGGCGGTCGATGGCCGCCCGCAGTACCGGTGTGGCCAGGGTCCGGCCGCGCTCCAGGAGCGCGGTCACGTCCACCGCGTCGGCAGCCGTCGAGGCCGGGGGCACAGTGGGCACAGTCTCTCCTCTTGTTGCGGTACCGGAGGTGCGGGGGCCGCCTGCCGCCTGCTGATCGAGCATCACGCCGCCTCCTCGACTTCGAAGAGGTGGCGGGGGCGGGGCCGGCCCAGGGCGGCGAGTGCGGCGTCCGCCGCGCTCACCCCACTGCGGACCGCACTCTCCATGGTCGCGGGCCACCCTGTGGCGGTCCACGCACCGGCCAGGTACAGGCCGGGGGCTCTGGTGCGGGCGCCGGGCCGCAGCCGCCCGACGCCTGGGGTCGGAGCGAACGTCGCCGTGCGCTCCCTGGTCACGAAGAAGTCCTTCACCTCGGCACCGCGGGTGCCGGGCAGCAGCCGCTCCAGCTCCGGGAGGTAGCGCTCCCGCAGCGCGGCCACGGGCGCGTCGATCTCGTCCTGGGCGGCGGACTGGGACAGCGCGAGGTACTGGCCCTCGCGCAGCCCGGAGGCGTCGGTGCGGTCGAAGACCCACTGCACCGGGGTGCCCAGCGCCGCGAAGAAGGGCTTGTCGAGCACCTTCCGGTCGTAGACGACGTGCACGTTGAGGATCGGCGCGGTGGTGATGTCGAGGAGCTTTTCGGGAGCGTCGAGCGCGCCCTGGGGCAGCAGGTCGTGGGCCTCGCGCTGGGCGACGGCGAGGACGACCGTGTCCGCCTCCAACGTCTCGCCGGGAACCTGAACGATCCAACGCCCGTTCTCGTCAGTAGAGATGGAGGTGACTCGTGTACGGATCTCGGTACGCACGCCCGCGGAGTCGAGCGCCTTGCGGGCGAGCCGGTCATGCAGTTCACCCAGCGGGACGTGCGCCCATCCGATGTCGGCCGCGCCCGGTTCGGACAGCAGACCGGTCTTGAACACCATCGCGGCGAGCCCCAGCGAGGCGTCGCCCGCGACCGCGTTGAGAGTGGCGACCCCGACCAGGTCCCACAGGGCCTCGATGGCACGCGCCGACTGACCGTGCGCGGTCAGCCAGCTGCCGAAGTCCTGTGCGTCCAGGCTCGGATCGGCGAGGTCGAGCCCTTTGAGCGCGAGCGCGGCACGCCCGACCCTGGCACGCTCGGCGAGCGAGAGGTGCGGATACGTGGCGAGGCTGCGCCCCAGGTGCAGCGGTACCGGCAGCGCGTCGCGGCGCAGCCGTCCCAGCCGCCGTCCCTCGGGCTTGTCGACGTCTAGTACGGGCACGTCGAGACGATCCTGCAGCGGTGCCAGCGCCGTGCCCTCGATCCGGTCGAGGAACCAGCGGTAGGCGGTGCAGCAGCGCAGGTACACGTGCTGGCCGTTGTCGACGGTCAGTTCGCCGCGCTGGAAGGAGAAGGCCAGGCCACCCAGTCTCGGCCTGCCCTCGATCAGGGTGACGCGTACGCCCGCGTCGGCCAGCGCGAGCGCGGCGGTGATGCCGGCGAGCCCGCCGCCGACCACGACGGCGTCCCGCCCGGCTCGTGCCGGGACGTCCGCGGGCAGCCCCTCGGACTGCGTCCCGTCGGTCATCGTGCGCCCTCCCCCGAGCGGCCACCGCGGTCGAACCCCGCGCGGCAGGCCGTTGCAGTCAGGGACGCCGTCTCCGACCGGAGGGTTGCGTGCCGTTTTTCTCCGGTGGAATCGCCTTGGACCGAATTGTCCATCAGGCGCGCCTCCTGATGGTCCTCCGCGTCACACCGCGGGCGTCCAGGCCGGACAGCCCGCGCACGGCGACGTACGCCTTCTCCCGCCCGGGCAGCGAGACCCGGCCGCGCAGCACGGCCTCCGGGTCGCGCTCGATCCGGTCGAGGAGCCGGCGGTAGATCCCGGCCATGGCGGCCACGCACGCGCCGCTGCGCCGGTCGAGCATGGGGAGCAGCCGGTAGCCCTCGGCGAAAAGGGTGCGGGCCCGTCGCACTTCGAAGTGGACGAGACCCGCGAAGTCGGAGCCCTCCGGTGGGGTCGGCCCGTTGAACCCGGCCGAGCACCCGAATTTCGCGAGGTCGTCGGCGGGCAGATAGGTCCGCCCGTTCTCGGCGTCCTCGCGGACGTCCCTGAGGATGTTGGTGAGCTGGAGCGCCAGCCCGAGCGTGTCGGCGTACTCCGACGCGCGCTCGACGCCGGGCGCCCCCGCCTCGGGGCCGAACACACCGAGCGAGAGCCGCCCGATCGCGCCCGCCACGCACCGGCAGTAGACCTTCAGGTCGTCCCAGGTCTCGTAGGTCTCGCCCTGTACGTCCATCAGCACGCCGTCGATCAGCTCGTCCAGGCCGTCGAGCGGGATCGGGAAGGCCTGGGCGGCATGGGCGAGGGCGACCGCGACCGGGTCGGTGTCGTCCTCCTCGACCGCCCCCTCGCGGACCCGGGTCAACAGCGCCCGGGTGTCCTCGAGTCTCGCGCCCTTGACGTCGACCGCCAGCGTGCCGTCCCCGATGTCGTCCACTCGCCGGGAGAACGCGTACAGCGCCGACATGGCGCGACGTTTCGGCGTGGGCAGCAGTCTGATCCCGTAAGCAAAGTTACGGGCCTGCTGTCCGGTGACGGCCTCGCAGTAGCTGTAGGCGGCGAGTACCGGCGGGGACACCTGTGGTGAGTCCACGGTCCGGATCACCCCTCTCCTCGCAGAGTCACGCCCACCTCGCGCAGCAGCTGGATCTTGCCGGGCTTGGGCGGGCCGGGAAGTACGTCGTATTCGGCGGCGGCGATCGCCTTGATCGCCGCCCTCCCCCCCGCCACGAACCCCGCGAGCAGCAGCTTCAACCTGCCGTGGACGCTACCCACCAGGGGGGCGCCTTCATTCAGGAGATCGCGTGCGCGTTCCGCTTCGTATGCAACCAGGGCGCGCACCGAGGCGCTCGCGCTGGCCGTGGCGAGATCCGCTTCCTGGACATGGAACCGCTTCATGTCCTCGGCGGGCAGGTAGATGCGGTCGTTGCCGAGATCCTCGGCCACGTCCTGCAGGTGTTCGACGATCTGAAGTGCGGTACAGATCGCGTCCGAGAGGTGGATCCGCTCGGGGGTCGAGGTGCCGGTGACCGAGAGGACGAGGCGGCCGACGGGGTTGGCCGAGAGCTCGCAGTAGGCGAGCAGGTCGTCGTAGGTCTCGTAGCGGCTGACGAGCTGGTCCTGGCGGTTGGCGGCGATCAGGCCGAGGAAGGGCTCGGGGGTCAGCGCGCAGCGGCGGACGGTCGGCTGCAGGCGGCGCAGCAGGGGGTGGCGCGGGGTCGAGTCGAAGACCCGGTGGAGGTCTTCCTCGAAGGCGTCCAGGAGCAGCAGCCGGTCCTCGGCCACCGCGGGCTCCACGCCGAGCAGCCGGGCGTCGGCGCCGCCGGGGGCGAGGTCGCCGTCGCCGATGTCGTCGACGAGGCGGGCGAAGCCGTAGACCGCCATCAGGTCGGTGCGCCAGGCCTTGGGCAGGAAGAAAGGTGCCACGGGGAAGTTCTCGCCCGCGGCCTTGTCGAGCGTGCCACGCTCCGGATCACCGGAGGCCGGCGTGCCGGTTCCCGTCACCACTCACTTCCCGGCGCGGGGACGGCACAGGCAGCTCCGTTGAGCTGGGGAGTTTCCGTAGCCATTGCCGTCACATCTCCCGTTCTACACTGCCGACCCAATACACACTATTTCGGACACGCCGCCCAGCCGTCCGCGCAGCCTTCCGGCACGAGGGTGTCGCGCATTATCGCCCCACTTGCCGCGTTTCGGGACCGGTCCAGCTTACGTTGTACAACGCAGCGAGGTTCTCTGGGGTGTCCTGCACATCACAACAACACACCGATTGGCGCCAAGATTCCTAAGGCGGCCACTAGTTGACGTTTCCTTTGCAGACGCGGGGCCCCGCCGGAGAGGTTCCGGCGGGGCCCGTGGAAGCGTGGTGGGCCTGACTGCCCATGTCGGGGTGGACTACTTGCCCGTGAACTTCTCGTACTCCTGCAGGACCTCTTCGGTGGGCCCGTCCATCCGCAGCTCACCGCGTTCCAGCCACAGGACGCGGTCGCAGGTGTCCCGGATCGACTTGTTGTTGTGACTGACGAGAAACACCGTGCCGGCTTCCTTGCGCAGCTCGCGGATGCGCTCCTCGGAACGTTTGCGGAAGGCCGCGTCGCCGGTGGCCAGTGCCTCGTCGATCATGAGCACGTCGTGGTCCTTGGCGGCGGCGATGGAGAAGCGCAGCCGGGCGGCCATGCCGGAGGAGTAGGTGCGCATCGGCAGGGTGATGAAGTCGCCCTTGTCATTGATCCCGGAGAAGTCGACGATCTCCTGGTAGCGCTCCCTGATCTGCTCGCGGGTCATCCCCATGGCGAGGCCGCCCAGTATGACGTTCCGCTCGCCCGTCAGGTCGTTCATCAGGGCCGCGTTCACGCCGAGCAGGGAGGGCTGGCCACCGGTGTAGACCCGGCCGCTCTCGGCGGGCAGCAGCCCGGCGATGGCGCGCAGCAGGGTCGACTTGCCGGAGCCGTTGGAGCCGATCAGGCCGATGGCCTCGCCGCGGTAGGCGACGAACGACACGCCCCGCACGGCGTGCACCTTGCGCACGCCCCGCTCCTCGCCGCGCCTGATGATCCGGCTGAGCGCGGAGGTGGCGCTGCCCTTGCCGGCCTTGGTGCCGTTGACCCGGTAGACGATGTGCAGTTCCTCGGCGACGACGGTGGGGACGCGGTCACCGTCCTGCTCGACGGACTTGTGCTCAGCCACGGCCGTACCTTTCCTCCGCCTTCCAGAAGTAGATGAAACCGCCGATCGCGAGGCACACCGCCCACAGGACCGCGACCGCCCAGACGTGGTCGGGGAGGTTCTCGGCGCCGTAGCCGTCGATCAGGGCGAAGCGCATCAGGTCCATGTAGATGGCGGCCGGGTTCCACTGCAGGACGTTCGCCAGCCACTGCGGCTTGTCGGCAAGGAAGATCGGGATGGAGAACATCACGCCGGACGCGTACATCCAGGTGCGCAGCACGAACGGCATCAGCTGCGCCAGGTCCGGGGTCGCGGAGCCGGCCCGCGCGAAGACCAGGGCGAGTCCGGTGTTGAAGAGGAACTGCAGGGCGAGCGCGGGGACGATCAGCAGCCAGGACAGGTCCGGGTAGCTGCCGAAGGCGGTCGCCACGGCGAACAGCACGATCAACGAGTACAGCAGCTGCTGGAGCTGCTGGAGCGCGAAGGAGATCGGCAGCGAGGCGCGCGGGAAGTGCAGGGCGCGGACCAGGCCGAGGTTGCCGGAGATCGCGCGGACGCCCACCATCACCGAGCTCTGCGTGAAGGTGAACACGAAGACGCCCGTGACCAGGAACGGGATGTAGACGTCGTGCGACAGGCCGCGGTTCGCCTTGAGGATCATGCCGAAGATGAAGAAGTAGACCGCCGCGTTCAGCAGCGGGGTCGCCACCTGCCAGAGCTGGCCGAGCTTCGCCTGGCTGTACTGGGCGGTCAGCTTCGCCCGCGAGAAGGCGAGGATGAAGTGCCGCCGGGCCCAGAGCTGACGGACGTACTCGACGAGGGAGGGCCGGGCCCCGCTCACGGTCAGCCCGTACTTGGAGGCGAGCTGGGCCGCTGTGAGGCCCTCGGCGGGCAAGGCGGTCGCACTCGGTGCGACCGTGCCGTCGTGCGTTGTCTCACTCACCAGTGGAAACACTTTCGTCTTCGGGATGCGCACCCGTGCGGGCTGGCAGGGGACCGGAGCCGATGGGACCCGACGGCTCACAGGAACGAGCTTGTCAGATCACAGGGGGGCGGCCCAGTCGGGTCAGCCGCCACACCGTACGCCACTTCATGGGCCTGCGCGGTCCGCACGGAGTGCTCCAGCCCTCCCGGAAACCGCCGAACCACGCGCGCAGGGCGGACCGCGAGGGGCGGCGGACGAGGGTGAGCAGCAGCCAGCTGCCGAGGTAGACCGGGATCAGCGGCGCGGGGAGGTTGCGGCGGGCGAGCCAGACGCGGTTGCGGGCGACCATGCGGTGGTAGACCGCGTGCCGCGAGGGGGCGGTCGTGGGGTGGTAGAGCACCATGTCGGACCGGTAGTCGATCATCCAGCCGGCGTCGAGGGCCCGCCAGGCCAGGTCGGTCTCCTCATGGGCGTAGAAGAACGCGTCCGGGAGGCCGCCGACCTCGGCGAAGACCCTGGTGCGGACGGCGTTGGCGCCGCCGAGGAAGGTGGTGACCCGGGAGGAGCGCATCGGGTCGGCGGCGCGCAGGCGCGGGACGTGCCGGCGCTGGGTGATCCCGGTCTCGGGATCGGCGATACGGAAACTGATGATGCCGAGCTCGGGGTCGTCCTCGAAGGCCTGGCGGCACAGCTCGGCGGTGTCGTGATGGGCGAGCAGGCCGTCGTCGTCGAGGAACATCAATATGTCGACATCACGGCCACTGGGGCCGAAGGCCTCGATGCCGACGTTACGGCCGCCGGGGATGCCGAGGTTCTCGGGCAGCTCGATCGTGCGGACGCCGTCGGGGACGTCCGGGACGGGCGAGCCGTTGCCGACCACGACGACCTCGACCGGGTCGCCGTCCTGCTTGCCGACCGCGTCGAGCAGGGCCCGCAGTTCGTCGGGGCGGTTGCCCATGGTGATGATCACCGCGCCGACCCTCATGGCGCTCACTTCAGCCTGCTGGAGGCGAGGATGGACACGAGGTGCAGCAGGGTCTGCAGCAGCGCGATGCCGGCCAGTACGGCGACACCGAGCCGCGAGAAGAACAGGTCGCCGCGCGCCTGGTCCACGATCGCCAGGACCAGGATCAGCAGGGTCGCCTCGATGCCGAGGACCAGCCGGTGGAACTTGAAGGCGGCGGCGGCCCGGCGGGCCAGGGCCATGCCGGAGGAGCGCATCTCGGACGCGGCCTCCTGGACCGGGGCCTTGCCGGTCTGGTGACGGGCGACGCCGACCAGGTCGGTCTCGGCCTTGATCAGGATCGCGCCGAGCGCCGCCAGGGTGCCGAGGAAGGCCCACAGCCAGTCGATACGGCCGCTGCCCCACGGGTCGGCGGCGCGCAGCCCGAAGCCGACGAGCACCGCCGCGTCGGTCAGATAGGCGCCGACCCGGTCCAGATAGACCCCGCCCAGCGAGTACTGCTTCTTCCAGCGGGCGATCTCGCCGTCCACGCAGTCGAGCAGCAGGTACAGCTGGACCATGAGCACGCCGAGCACGGCGCCCGGGATCCCCGGCACCAGCAGCGCCGGCGCCGCGAGCACCCCGAAGACGGTCATCAGGTAGGTGAGTTGGTTGGGCGTGACCCTGGTGTTCACCAGGTAGCGGTCGACGCGCAGGGACACCTCTCGCATGTAGAGGCGCCCCATCCAGTGCTCACCGCTGCGCCGGTCCTTGACCCCAGGAGGGTGGACGACCGGGCGGAGTTCAGCTACCGATGGCCTTGACATAGTCGGCGTAGATGTCCTTGATCTGGTCGGTCTTGAGGTCGAGGTGTTCGAGGATCGTGTAGCGGCCGGGCCTGGTCTCGGGGGCGAACTCCACGACCCGGACGAACTCCTCCGTCGTGAAGCCGATCTCCTCCGGGAACACCGGCAGCCCGTGCCGGCGCAGCACCTCGGCCATGTAGGCCGCGTCCTCGTGGGCTCCGCGCAGGTACATCGCGAAGGCCGCGCCCAGGCCGCACTGCTCGCCGTGGCTCGCGGCGCGCTTGGGGAAGAGCAGGTCGAAGGCGTGGTTGATCTCGTGGCAGGAGCCCGAGGCGGGCCGGGAGTCGCCCGAGATCGACATGGCGACACCGGTCAGGACCAGTGCCTCGGCGAGGACCTGGAGGAAGTCGTTGTCCCCGATGCCGCCGGGGTGACGCAGCACCGCCTCACCGGCCTGGCGGGCCATGGCCGCGGCGAGCCCGTCGACCTTCTCGCCCGTGACTCGGTGGGACAGCTCCCAGTCCGCGATCGAGTTGATGTTGGAGATCGCGTCGCCGATGCCGGCCCGCACGAAGCGTGCGGGGGCCTCGCGGATCACGTCCAGGTCGATGACCACGCCGATCGGGTTCGGCACACCGTAGGAGCCGCGCCCGGCGTCGTTGTCGAGGGTGGCGACCGGCGAGCACAGGCCGTCGTGCGCGAGGTTGGTCGGCACGGCCACCAGGGGCAGGCCGACGCGCGCCGAGGCGAACTTGGCGCAGTCGATGATCTTGCCGCCGCCCAGACCCACGACCGCGTCGTAGTGGCCGGCCTTTATCTCGCCGGCCAGCCGCACGGCGTCATCGAGGGTGCCGCCGCCGACCTCGTACCAGGTGGCACCGGGCAGCGTCGGTTCCAGGCGCGCGCGCAGCCGGGCCCCGGAGCCGCCGCTGACGGCGACGGCGAGCCGCCCGGACTGCGAGATCCGCTCGTCGGCGAGCACTCCGGCCAGGTCGTCGAGGGCACCCGGGCGGATGTCGACGACGAGCGGCGAGGGAATGAGCCGGGTCAGTACTGGCACGCGATCTCCCGTCCGCGGGCGAGGTCGGCGTGGTTGTCGATCTCCACCCACTGCACGTCACCGATCGGCGCGGTGTCGATCCGGAAGCCGCGGTTCACGAGCTCCTGGTAGCCGTGCTCGTAGAACTGCTGCGGGTCGGTCTCCCAGACCGTCTTGAGCGCGTCGGCCAGTTCGGGGGCTGCGTCGCCCTCGATGAGCGTGACGCCGATGTACTCGCCGGTTGCCTCGGCGGGGTCCATCAGCTTGGTGATCCTCGTCATCCCCTTCTCGGGGTCGACGACGACCTTCATCTCCTCGTCGGCCAGATCCTTCACCGTGTCCAGGGCCAGGATGATCCGCTTTCCCTCGCCCCGCGCGGCGAGCAGCGCCCGCTCGACGGAGACCGGGTGGACGGTGTCGCCGTTGGCGAGGATCACGCCGTCCTTGAGGGCGTCACGGCCGCACCACAGGGAGTAGGCGTTGTTCCACTCCTCGGCCTTGTCGTTGTCGATGAGGGTGAGCTTGACGCCGTACTTCTGCTCCAGCTCCGCCTTGCGCTCGTACACGGCCTCCTTGCGGTAGCCGACGATGACGGCGACCTCGGTCAGGCCGATCTCGGCGAAGTTGCCGAGGGTGAGGTCGAGCACCGTGATCGAGTCCTCTGCGCCCGCGGGCCCCACCGGCACCAGTGCCTTGGGCAGGGTGTCGGTGTAGGGGCGCAGACGCCGTCCGGCGCCGGCCGCCAGCACGAGGCCGATCATGCGGGTTCTCCTTCATCGTGTACTGCGGGGGCCCCTGCGGACACCCAGAAGCGGATGCTCTCGGCGAGCACCACCAGAGCCACGGCCACGGCGAGGACCGTGAGCGCGACCGTGAACTGCGAGGCCGTGAGCAGCGCGGCCAGCACGGTGACGAGCAGCGTCCGCCCGTCCTGTCCTCCGATGACGCGCACCAGCCACGCGGGGGGTGCTCCGGCATCGCCACGGATGCGGTACACCGTGTCGTAGTGATGGTAGGCGACAGCGGCCACCAGGCCGAAAGCTGCGGGAAGCGCTCCGTTCACGTCCGCTTTGGCCGCCAGGATCAGGACGGTGCCGTACTCGGCGGCCCGGAAGAAGGGCGGAACCAACCAGTCCAGAGCGCCTTTGAGGGGGCGCGAGACGGCGACGCCGGCGAGCAGGACATAGCCGACGGCGCCCAGCACGGTCGGCCAGGCGGCGCCCCAGACCGCGGCGGAGATCACCACGAGCAGCCCGCCGGCCGCGGCGCTCACCGGCGCCGGGAAGCGGGGGGCCACCCGCGAGACCAGCCCGGCCAGCGGCCCGTTGTCCGCGAGGTCAGCCAGCGCCGCCGCCGCCCGGTCCGTGCGCCGCGCCTTGCGGGTCAGCGAGCGCAGCACCCGCCCGGCGGTCGTGTACGTCGCCGCGAAGGCGCAGCCGATGAGCAGGACGTAGAAGGTGATGCGCGGGGTCGTGACGGCGGTGAGGACCGCGATCATCGCCCAGCGCTCGCCGATCGGCAGCACGATCATCCGGCGCAGCCACACCGTCCAGCCGACGCTGTCGAGCTTGTCGGAGAGGGCCGCGGTGGGGCTGGTGTTGGCGGTGGCGTCGTGGTTGGCCTCGTTGAAGGAGAAGTCGACGACGTGCCGGCAGGTCTGCAGGACCATCGCGCCGAGGGCGAGGGCCCATACGTCGTCTCCGCCGCGGGCGGCTCCCAGCGCGAGGCCGGCGTAGTAGGCGTACTCCTTGGCCCGGTCGAAGGTGGCGTCGAGCCAGGCGCCGAGCGTGGAGTACTGCAGGGAGTAGCGGGCGAGCTGGCCGTCGGTGCAGTCCAGGACGAAGGACGCGATCAGCAGCACGCCGGCCGCGACGAACCCGACGCGGGTGCCGGTGGCCGCGCAGCCCGCCGCGATCAGCGCGGTGAGCAGCGAGGCGGTGGTGACCTGGTTCGGGGTCAGGCCGCGGCGGGCGCACCAGCGGGCGAGGTAGCGGGAGTACGGGCTGATGAAGTAGGTGGTGAAGAAGCCGTCGCGGGCCTTCACCGCCGACTTCAGGCGTACGGCCTCGTCGTCCACGTCGGCGACGGCCTGCCGTGCCTCGTTGCGGGCCTGCGGGTCGACGGGAACGGCGGCGACCAGGCTGCCGAGCTCGGGGCGGCGCACGTCGGCGCCGTCGTCGTCCAGAGCGGTGACGATGCGGTCGGGAAGGCTGTCGACGGCCAGTGCCGTACCGCCTCCCGAAGAGGTCTCACGGGCCAGTGCGCGGGTGAGCGTCGCCCGGCCCTCGGGCTGCGCGGTGACGGCGCCGGCGATCGCGGCGAGCGGGAAGCGGGGGTCGGTCAGCCCGAGGCGCAGCGCGTGCACGTGGCCCACGAACCGGGCGTCGACCAGGGCGACCCGCCCGTCGGAGGGTGCCTGCGCGACGAGCCGCTCGGCGTCGACGGCGTCGACGGCTACCAGCACGTCGAAGCCGAGGGACCGCAGATCTCCCTCGATCGACGATCCGGGGACCGGCTGACCGGTGAGGATGGCGGTCGACAACCGAACTCACTCCCTGGGTGCCGACGCACGGGCGCCGGTCATGTACACGGTGGAGGCGCCCCTTGGTTGCACCAGGCGGGCGGCATGTCGGCAGAGGCTATCGGATGCCCGAAGGCCTGCGTTCACCGCCCGTTCATGAGCTGATCAACGCCGGATCCACTGGCCTTTGCCGCGATCATCATCGGTGATCCGGGGCTCCGCCCACAAACCGTGACCGCTATCCACCGCTTCGGACCGGGCATCCAGGACATCGAGGGCGCCCGGTGGTGCCGACATAGGGTGGGCGACCATGACATGGCTGATCACAGGCGGAGCGGGATACATCGGGGCCCATGTGGCGCGAGTCATGGCCGGGGCCGGTGAGCGGGTCGTCGCACTGGACGACCTCACCGCGGGAGTACCGGCCCGGCTGTCGGCGGACGTCCCGCTGACCGAGGGCTCGACACTCGACGCCGGCGTGCTCAAACGGGTCTTCGCCGAGCACGAGGTGACCGGCGTGGTGCATCTGGCCGCGCGCAAGCAGGTCGGCGAGTCCGTCGCGCAGCCGACCCGCTACTACCGGGAGAACGTCGGCGGCCTCGCCACGCTCCTGGAGGCGGTGGCCGAGGCCGGGATCGGGCGGTTCGTCTTCTCCTCCTCGGCGGCCGTGTACGGCAACCCCGATGTGGACCTCATCACGGAGGACACCCCGTGCGCGCCGGTGAACCCGTACGGCGAGACCAAGCTGGCCGGGGAGTGGCTGGTCCGGGCGGCGGGCCGGGCGCACGGCATCTCGACCGTGTGCCTGCGCTACTTCAACGTGGCGGGCGCCGCCGCGCCGGAGCTGGCCGACACCGGTGTCTTCAACATCGTGCCGATGGTCTTCGACCGGCTCACCCGCGACGAGGCCCCGCGGATCTTCGGCGACGACTACCCGACGCCGGACGGCACGTGCGTCCGTGACTACATCCACGTCGCCGACCTGGCCGAGGCGCATCTGGCGGCGGCCCGGAGGCTCGGCCAGGACGCCGGCACCGGCGACCTCACGGTGAACATCGGCCGCGGCGAGGGCGTCTCGGTACGGGAGCTGGTCACGCTCATCGGCGAGATCACCGGCGACGCCCGGCCTGCGGTCGTCGAGGGGCGCCGCCCCGGTGACGCGCCGCGCGCCGTCGCCTCGGCCGCGCTCGCCGAGCGGGAACTCGGCTGGACGGCCCGGCGCGGGGTACGCGAGACGGTGGAGTCGGCGTGGCAGGGCTGGCTGCTGCACCACGGCGGCCGAGCCGCCGACCGAACCACCACCGGCCGAACCACCGGCTGAGCTACTGAGGGTGCCCTGACCTGCGTATCGTTTCCGCAGGTCACGGCACATGACAACGGTGTTCAGTGCCGCGTTGCCCGATACCCCCCACCCGTAGTTCACTGTGATCCCGGGCGGAACACAGGAAGGGCTGTCATGGGGGCAGGACACGACCACGGACACGCGCATTCGCACGCGCCGACGACTGGGACGGCCACCTCGGCGTACCGCGGTCGGCTGCGCGTCGCGCTGTCGATCACGCTCGGCGTCATGGTGATCGAGGTGGTCGGCGGAGTGCTCGCGGACTCGCTCGCGCTGATCGCGGACTCCGCGCACATGGCGACCGACGCTCTGGGCCTGGGCATGGCGCTGCTCGCCATCCACTTCGCCAACCTCCCCGCGACCGGCAACCGCACCTTCGGGCTCGCCCGCGCCGAGATCCTCGCCGCGCTCGCCAACTGTCTGCTGCTGCTCGGGGTCGGCGGATACGTCCTGTACGAGGCGATCCAGCGGTTCGTCACGCCGGCCGCCACCGAGGGCGGGCTCACCATCGTGTTCGGTGCCATCGGTCTGGTCGCCAACATGGTGTCGCTGACGCTGCTGGTGCGCGGCCAGGAGGAGAGCCTGAACGTGCGCGGGGCGTTCCTGGAGGTCGTCGCGGACGCCCTCGGTTCACTCGCGGTGATCATCTCCGCGCTGGTGATCCTGGGCACCGGCTGGCAGGCCGCCGACCCGATCGCCTCGCTCGTCATCGGTCTGATGATCGTGCCGCGCACCCTGAAGCTGCTGCGCGAGACGCTGGACGTGCTGCTGGAGACGGCTCCCAAGGGCGTCGACATGGCGGACGTGCGGTCCCACATGCTGGCCCTGGACGGGGTGGAGGACGTCCACGACCTGCACGCCTGGACGATCACCTCCGGCATGCCGGTGCTGTCGGCGCACGTGGTCGTGCGCTCCGACGTGCTCAGCGCGATCGGCCACGAGAAGATGCTGCACGAACTCCAGGAGTGCCTCGGCGACCACTTCGACGTGGAGCACTGCACCTTCCAGCTGGAACCGGGCGGGCACGCGGAGCACGAGGCGAAACTCTGCCACTGAGGCGCACGGGGCACCCCCGGCGCGGAATGCATCCGTCCGGCGCGCGCCCGCGTCCTGCACCCCAGAGCGCCCCGCCCCGGGCGGTTCCCCTTCGACCGCGAAGGGCACGATCACCTACCGGGCCCCTTCTTCCGGCGCCCGGCCGGCGACGGTCGCTGCCCGTGCCGTGCGCGGGACATGCGGGCGCGCCGCGAAGTGCCGGGAGTGCCGGTTTCGTACGGCAGACTTGGGCGGCGAGAACCGATGCGAAGGATGGGTATGCCGATCACACCAGCCACCGCGACGCACAGTCCGTCGAACGGCACCGCTGACGCCATTTTGCTCGAACTGGTCGACGAGAACGGCGTCACGATCGGCACCGCGGAGAAGCTCTCCGCCCATCAGCCCCCGGGTCGGCTGCACCGCGCGTTCTCCGTGTTCCTCTTCGACGCGCGCGGCCGGCTGCTGCTCCAGCAGCGGGCGCTGGGCAAGTACCACTCCCCCGGTGTGTGGTCCAACACCTGCTGCGGCCACCCCTACCCCGGCGAGGCGCCCTTCGCGGCGGCGGCCCGGCGTACGTACGAGGAGCTGGGGGTGTCCCCGACGCTGCTCGCCGAGGCGGGCACGGTCCGCTACAACCACCCGGACCCGGCCTCGGGCCTGGTCGAGCAGGAGTACAACCACCTCTTCGTCGGCCTGGTGCAGTCCGGGCTGCGACCCGATGAGGCGGAGGTCGGCGACACGGCGTTCGTGACCCCCGCCGAGCTGGCCGAGCGGCACGCCAAGGACACCTTCTCGTCCTGGTTCATGACGGTCCTCGACGCGGCCCGGCCCGCGGTCCGGGAGCTGACCGGCCCGTCGGCCGGCTGGTGAGTCTCAGGGCACCCGCACGGGTTTGAGCGGCAGCGCGGCCCAGATCACCTTGCCGCCGCTCGACGTGTGCTCGACGTCGCACACCCCGCCCGCCTCCCGGGTGATCTCGCGCACCAGCAGCAGTCCCCGGCCGCCGGTCCGGCCGTGGTCGGCCTCCAGGGCGGTCGGGCGGTAGGGGTGGTTGTCCTCGACGGACACCCGCACCCACTCGGCGCCCACCGCGACCTCCACGGCGAGCATCGGCGACAGCAGGGCCGCGTGCCGGACGGCGTTCGTGACCAGCTCCGAGACGATCAGCAGCAGGCCTTGGACGAGGTCGTCGGAGATGGGCACTCCCTGGCGGTACAGCAGGTCCCGCACGGCATGTCGTGCCTGCGGGACCGAGGCGTCGACGGCCGGCGCGGTGAACCGCCAGACACCTTCGTACGGCAGCGGATCCGGGGCCCTCGGGTCACGGGGCCCGTCCGTGCCGCCGTCTGGGCGTGGGCCGGACCCGCGCCCGTGGTTCTCCATCGTCCGGTCGCCACCCTTGCGCTCGATTGTCACCACACATCGAGTGTTGATAACGACCCGCTCCGCTCCGGATGACTGAACAGAAGTCAGCGAGTATCGAGCACTTATGACCGTTGCCGTATGACGAGGTCGGCCGCGCGACCGCTCCTGTCCGCTCCGCGCCGACTTCGCGACCTAATCGGGGGGTACGGGTTTGGCGTGCGCCCGACCCGGTCCGTCCCGCGCGTCGTCCTCCCCGGCGAGCCGTTCGGACACCAGGCCGACGATCCGCCGCCCGCCGAACCCGGTCGCGATCAGTCCGAGTCCGTCGAAGAGCAGGGCGAGCGAGAAGAAACAGCCGATGACGTACTTGCTGCTGCTCGGCCAGTTCGCCAGCACCAGGATGCCGAGCAGCAGGTCGAAGGCGCCCAGGAGCAGGGTCCAGCCGAACTGTGGGCCGCGCACCACCAGGCTGCCCACGAGCCGGAAGAGTCCGGCGGTGAGGAAGAGCAGGGCCGCGAACATGGTGAGGGCTGCGGCAGCGGCGTCGGGACGGCGGATGACGACCACGCCCGCGGCGATGTTCAGGGCCGCGACGATGACGCCCAGCCAGAAGAAGTTGGTGCCGCGCGCCTGGACCGCGTGCAGCAGTCCGACCGCGCCACCGATCAGCAGCAGCCAGCCGAAGAGCAGCATCGAGGTCAGGGTCGCGACCCCGGTGTAGACGAGTCCGACGAGCCCGGCGAGCACCAGGATCACGCCGAGCGCGGCGAGCCAGCTGAAACCCCGGTGCAGTTTCGCGGCCTCGTCCTGTCGGGCTCCGGCCATCGGCCTCTCCTCGCGCTCGGCCCCCTCCTTGATCGTACGGTCGGGCGCGGCGGCTAGCATCCGGCCATGGAGCCCCAGCTGCTGCACACGGTCACCGACTCCGTCGCCACGGTCGTCATCCACCACCCGGCCAAGCGCAACGCCATGACGGCCGCGATGTGGGCCGCGCTGCCGCCGCTGCTCGACGCGCTCGCGGCCGACCCGGAGGTGCGGGCGCTGGTGCTGACCGGGGAGGGCGGGACGTTCTGCGCGGGGGCCGACATCTCCACGCTCCGGGGATCGCCCCAGGAGGCGCAGTCGCTGGCGGTACGGGCCGAGGAGGCCCTCGCGGCCTTCCCCAAGCCGACGCTCGCCGCGATCCGCGGGCACTGCGTGGGCGGCGGCGCGCAGCTCGCGGCGGCCTGCGATCTGCGGTTCGCCAAGGAGGGCGCGCTGTTCGGGGTGACACCGGCGAAGCTGGGCATCGTCTACGCGGCCTCGTCCACTCGGCGGTTGGTGTCGTTGGTGGGTCCTGCTGCCGCCAAGTACCTGTTGTTCTCTGGCGAGTTGATCGACACGGATCGGGCGCTGCGTACGGGATTGGTGGACGAGGTGCTGCCGGCGGGCGAACTCGACAAGCGGGTCGCGGAGTTCACCAAGGTCCTGGCCGTCCGCTCGCGGCTCACGCAGGCCGCGGCGAAGGAGTTCGCCAACGGGCTTACGGACAGGGACGGTTACTGGGCGGAGCAGGCGCGCGGCAGCGGCGACACCGCGGAGGGGGTCGCCGCGTTCCTGGAACGCCGTCAGCCGCGGTTCACGTGGTCGGTTCCGTTCCGAGGATGAACCGGCTCATCGAGCGGATCAGTTCGACGACGTCCGCGGGCGCCTTCTGCGGGGACCCCGCGTCGTAGGGCGGCCGCGGGTCGTACTCGATGCCCAACTGCACGGCCTGGGCGACGACATCGCCGGAGATCCGGCCGAGCAGGGCCAGGCCCATGTCGATGCCGGAGGAGACCCCGGCCGCGGTGACGTACTTGCCGTCGGTGACGACCCGCTCCCCCGTCGGCTCGGCGCCGAACCTCTTCAGCTCGTCGAGGGCCAGCCAGTGCGAGGTCGCGCGGCGCCCTTGGAGGAGCCCGGCGGCGGCGAGCAGCAGGGAGCCGGTGCACACGGACGTCGTCCAGGTGCTCGTCGCGTCGGCGGTGCGGATCCAGTCGAGCAGCGCCTCGTTCTCCATCTGCGGGGTCTGGCCCGGGCCGCCGGGGACGACCACGATGTCGGGATCCGGCACCTCGGCCAGGGTCTTGTCGGCGATCAGCGCGAGGCTCCCGCTGTCGGTGCGGACGGGGCCGGTCCGCTCGGCGACGAAGACGACCTCGGCGTCCGGGTGCCGGCCCAGGGTCTCGTACGGTCCGACGGCGTCGAGGGCGGTGAAGCGGTCGTAGAGGACGATCGCGATCTGCATCGGATTCCTTTCAGCGGGTGGCGGCCGGCCGGAACCGGCGGCGGTACTCGGCCGGTGCCGTCCCGAGGGTTTTGACGAAGGCGCGCCGCATGGCCTCGGGCGTGCCGTAGCCGCAGGCGCGGGAGATCTCCTCGATCCCGTCGGAGGTGTCCTCCAGGAGGCGGCGGGCGTGTTCGAGGCGGACGCGGTCGACGTAGCGGCCCGGTGTCATGCCGGTCTCGGTCTGGAAGGCGCGGGCGAAGTGGCGGGGCGAGAGACTGGCGCGGGTCGCGAGGGCCTCCACGGAGAGGTCGTCGCCGGGGTGCTCGGTGATCCACTGCTGGACCTCGCGCAGCGGCTCGCGCTGTGCCGTCTGCGCGACGAGCTGGGCGCTGAACTGGGCCTGGTTTCCAGGGCGTCGGAGGAAGACGACCAGGTGACGGGCGATGGCGAGGGCGGCCTCCCTGCTGATGTCCTCCTCGACCAGGGCGAGGGCCAGGTCGATGCCGGCGGTGACGCCTGCCGAGGTGGCGAGGCGTCCGTCGCGGACGTAGATGGGGTCCGGGTCGACCTCGACGGCCGGGTGGTCGCGGGCGAGCTTCTCGCACACCGACCAGTGGCTGGTCACGCGGTGACCGTCCAGCAGACCCGCCTCGGCCAGCAGAAGCGCTCCGGTGCACACCGAGACCAGGCGCTTCGCGCGCGTGCCGTGCTCGCGCAGCCAGTCGACCAGGCGCGGGTCCGGGCTGCGGGTGCCCGAGCCGCCGGGGACGAGGAGGGTGTGCGGGTCCGGCGCCCCGGTGAGCGGCTCGTCCGGTACGAGGGTCAGACCGCTGGAGGTGCGCACGGGACCGCCGTCCAGGGAGGCCGTACGGATGCGGTACGAACCGGGAACGCCCAGCTCCGCACCCGCGAACACCTCCACGGGCCCGGTGACATCGAGGCTCTGGACGCCGTCGAAGAGGACGACGAGAACGGTTCGCTGCGCCATGCGTCGATTCTCGACCGCCCCGCACATGGCCGCAATGACGCACACCCCACCTTTCCTGCCATGCGCATTCACGGCCGGGCGCCGCCCTGATCCCCGGGTGTCGGTGCGACCTGCCACAATTGCCGCGCAACCCCAGCGAGAAGGCGGTACGGGATCGTGACGACAGCCGGATCCATCGAAGTAGGGTCCATCGAAGGCAGGATCGCCGAGGAACTCGGCGTACGGGAGCGGCAGGTCAGGGCGGCTGTGGAGCTGCTCGACGGCGGCTCGACGGTGCCCTTCATCGCGCGCTACCGCAAGGAAGCGACCGAGATGCTCGACGACGCGCAACTGCGCACGCTCGAGGAGCGGCTGCGCTATCTGCGGGAGCTGGAGGAGCGGCGCACGGCGATCCTGGAGTCGGTGCGCGAGCAGGGCAAGCTCACCGACGAGCTGGAGGCGCAGATCCGCGCCGCCGAGACCAAGGCGCGGCTCGAGGACATCTACCTGCCGTACAAGCCCAAGCGGCGCACCAAGGCGCAGATCGCGCGCGAGGCCGGCCTGGAGCCGCTCGCGGAGGGGCTGCTGGGCGACCCGACCGTGGAACCGCTCGCCGCGGCCGCCGCGTTCGTCGACGCCGACAAGGGCGTCGCCGATCCGCAGGCCGCCCTCGACGGCGCCCGGGCGATCCTCACCGAGCGGTTCGCGGAGGACGCCGACCTGATCGGCGAGCTGCGCGAGCGCATGTGGGTGCGCGGACGCCTCGCCGCCAAGGTGCGGGAGGGCAAGGAGGAGGCCGGCGCCAAGTTCGCCGACTACTTCGACTTCGCCGAGCCGTTCACCGCACTGCCCTCGCACCGGACCCTCGCCATGCTGCGCGGCGAGAAGGAGGAGATCCTCGACCTCGTCCTGGAGCCGGAGGAGGCGACGGAGGGGCCTTCGTCGTACGAGGGGATGGTCGCCCACCGGTTCCAGATCACCGACCGCGGTCGTCCGGGTGACAAGTGGCTGACGGACACGGTCCGTTGGGCCTGGCGCACCCGCATCCTGGTGCACCTCGGCATCGACATGCGGATGCGGCTGCGCACGGCCGCCGAGGACGAGGCGGTCAACGTCTTCGCCTCCAACCTCCGCGACCTGCTGCTCGCCGCCCCGGCCGGCACCCGCGCGACGCTCGGCCTGGACCCCGGGTTCCGTACGGGTGTGAAGGTGGCCGTCGTCGACGCGACCGGCAAGGTCGTGGCCACGGACGTGATCTACCCGCACGTCCCGGCCAACAAGTGGGACGAGGCGCTCGCCAAGCTGGCCCGGCTCTCCGCGCAGCACTCGGTCGACCTGATCGCGATCGGCAACGGCACGGCGTCCCGCGAGACCGACAAGCTCGCCGGTGAACTCATCGCCAAGCACCCGGAGTTGAACGTCACCAAGGTGATGGTGTCCGAGGCCGGCGCCTCCGTGTACTCGGCCTCCGCGTTCGCCTCGCAGGAGCTGCCCGACATGGACGTGTCGCTGCGCGGCGCCGTCTCCATCGCGCGTCGCCTCCAGGACCCGCTCGCCGAGCTGGTGAAGATCGACCCCAAGTCGATCGGCGTCGGCCAGTACCAGCACGACCTGTCCGAGGTGAAACTGTCGCGCTCGCTGGACGCGGTGGTGGAGGACTGCGTGAACGGCGTCGGCGTGGACGTCAACACGGCGTCGGCCCCGCTGCTGTCCCGGGTCTCCGGCATCACCTCCGGACTCGCCGAGAACATCGTGGCCCACCGCGACTCCAACGGCCCGTTCACCTCACGCGGCCAGCTGAAGAACGTGGCGCGGCTCGGCCCCAAGGCGTACGAGCAGTGCGCGGGCTTCCTGCGGATCCGCGGCGGCGACGACCCGCTGGACGCGTCCAGCGTCCACCCCGAGGCGTACCCGGTGGTCCGTCGCATGGTGAAGACGTCCGGGCAGGAAGTGGCCTCGCTCATCGGCAACACGGGGGTGCTGCGCTCGCTGAAGCCGACCGAGTTCGTGGACGAGACGTTCGGTCTGCCGACCGTGACGGACATCCTCAAGGAGCTGGAGAAGCCCGGGCGCGACCCGCGTCCCGCGTTCAAGACGGCCACCTTCAAGGACGGCGTCGAGAAGATCTCCGACCTCACGTCCGGGATGGTTCTGGAGGGGGTCGTCACGAATGTCGCCGCGTTCGGGGCGTTCATCGATGTCGGCGTTCACCAGGACGGGCTGGCGCATGTCTCCGCCCTGTCCAAGACGTTCGTCAAGGACCCGCGTGACGTGGTGAAGCCGGGTGACATCGTCAAGGTGAAGGTTCTCGACGTCGACATTCCGCGCAAGCGGATCTCGTTGACGCTTCGGCTCGACGACGAGGCCGCTCCCCAGGGGCAGCAGGATGGCGGGGGCGGCGAGCGTCGGCAGCGGGGTGGGCGTCCGCCCCAGCCGCGCCAGCAACGTCAGCAGCAGGGGCAGGGCGGTCAAGGCGGCCGTGGGGGTCAGGGGGGTGGCTCTCGGCAGGCTGCGGCGCCTGCCAACAGTGCGATGGCCGATGCTCTTCGCAAGGCGGGGCTGCTCAATCCGAAGAACGGCAAGCGCTGAGGTTGTGGGGAACTGCGGGGCCGTTGTGGCTGGTCGCGCAGTTCCCCGCGCTCCTGAAGGGGCGCTCCCTGGACGTCGGACAGTCTGTTAGCGCTCCTCCACCTTGCCCGACGCCACTTCCAAGCGGCGCGTCACGTGGACCGCGTCCAACATGCGGCGGTCGTGGGTGACCAGGAGGAGGGTGCCCTCGTAGGCGTCCAGGGCGGATTCCAGCTGCTCGATGGCCGGTAGGTCCAGGTGGTTGGTGGGCTCGTCCAGGACGAGGAGGTTGACGCCTCGGCCCTGGAGGAGGGCCAGGGCCGACCTCGTGCGTTCGCCCGGGGAAAGGGTTGCCGCCGAGCGCATGACGTGGTGGGCCTTGAGGCCGAACTTGGCCAGGAGGGTGCGTACTTCGGCCGGTTCCGTGTCGGGGACGGCCGCGCAGAACGCGTCCAGCAGGGACTCCTCGCCGTGGAACAGCTGGCGGGCCTGGTCGACCTCGCCCACCAGGACGCCGGAGCCGAGGGAGGCCGTGCCGGAGTCCAGCGGGATGCGGCCCAGGAGGGCGCCGAGCAGGGTCGACTTGCCGGCACCGTTCGCTCCGGTCACCGCCACCCGGTCCGCCCAGTCGATCTGCAGGGTGACCGGGCCGAACGCGAAGTCGCCGCGGCGGATCTCGGCGTCCCGCAGGGTGGCCACGACGGCGCCCGAGCGCGGGGCCGACGCGATCTCCATGCGCAGATCCCACTCCTTGCGGGGCTCATCCACGACATCGAGGCGCTCGATCATGCGCTGGGTCTGGCGGGCCTTCGCGGCCTGCTTCTCGCTGGCCTCGCTGCGGAACTTGCGGCCGATCTTGTCGTTGTCGTTGTTCGCCTTGCGGCGGGCGTTCTTGACGCCCTTGTCCATCCAGCCGCGCTGCATCTGCGCGCGGTCCTGAAGGGCCGAGCGCTTGTCGGCGTACTCCTCGAAGTCGTCGCGCGCGTGCCGGCGCGCCACGTCCCGCTCCTCCAGGTAGGCCTCGTAGCCACCGCCGTAGAGGGTGATCTGCTGCTGGGCCAGGTCGAGTTCGAGGACCTTGGTGACCGTGCGGGTGAGGAACTCGCGGTCGTGGCTGACGACGACGGTGCCGGCGCGCAGGCCGGAGACGAAGCGTTCGAGGCGCTCCAGGCCGTCCAGGTCGAGGTCGTTGGTGGGCTCGTCGAGGAGGAAGACGTCGTAGCGGGACAGGAGGAGGGAGGCGAGTCCGGCGCGGGCCGCCTGGCCGCCGGAGAGGGCGGTCATGGGCTGGTCGAGGTCCACGGACAGGCCCAGGGAGTCGGTGACCTCCGCGGCCCGCTCGTCGAGGTCGGCGCCGCCGAGGTCGAGCCAGCGCTCCAGGCTCGTCGAGTAGGCGTCGTCTGCGCCGGGCGCGCCGTCGACCAGCGCCTGGGTGGCCTCGTCCATCACCCGCTGGGCCTCGGCGACGCCGGTGCGGCGGGCCAGGAACTCCCGTACCGTCTCGCCGGGCCGGCGCTCCGGCTCCTGCGGGAGGTGCCCGACGGTGGCGGTCGGCGGGGAGAGCCTGAGCTCCCCCTCCTCGGGTGCGAGCAGGCCCGCGAGCATCTTGAGCAGGGTGGACTTGCCCGCGCCGTTGGCACCGACGAGCCCGATCACGTCGCCGGGCGCGACGACGAGGTCGAGTCCGGCGAAGAGGGAGCGGTCGCCGTGTCCGGCGGCGAGGTTCTTGGCGACGAGGGTGGCAGTCATCAGGTCGTCGATCCTAGCGGCCGTATCCGGTCGTCCTCAGCGTGCCATCGCCTCCACCAGCACACTCCCGGCCGTCCGCGCCACCACGAAGGACTCCCCCTTCACCGCCTTGGCGTCCAGGGCGATGCGGTGGCGGCCCGGTTCGAGGACGCCGTCGAAGACCTCGTGGGCGTGGGCGCGGTAGAGGCGGTCGAGGCGGTACGCCGTGAGGCTGACCCGGCAGGACGAGGTGACCTCGACGCCCGCCTCGCCGTCGGCGGCCACCAGGCGGGTGAGACGGCGCAGTTCCACCGGGCTGCGGTCCAGGGCGTGTTCGATCTGGGCGACGAGCAGCGGGACTATCGGGGCCAGGCCGTCGACGTAGGCGACGTCGACGCCGGCCTGCTCGAAGGCGTGGCGTACGGAGGCACGTTCCTCCTCGGTGACCGCACGGCCGAAGGCGACGGCGCCGTAGCCGCGCAGTTCGTCGGCGTGGACGCCGTTGGTGTCGTGGGCGATGTCGGCGCCGATGCCGATGATGCGCAGGGCGGCGGCGAGTTTGGCGAGCAGGGCGACGCGGGCGCCGATCAGCAGGACGCGGCGGCGGGTGTTTCCCGAGCCGCTGTCGAGGAGTGCGCCCAGTACCTCGCGGTACTCGGTGCCGTCGAAGCGGAACGGCCCGATGCCGTGGTAGCCGTTGAGCTCCAGGTCGGCGTGTTCGTCGGTCTGCCAGGCGAAGTCCCGCCAGATGTAGTCGGCGCCGTCCTTCTCGATGGCCGCGGTGACCGCGCCGCAGGCCAGGTCGGCGCACTCGGGGCAGCCGTAGATGACGTAACGCCCGTCCGGGAGCGGGGCGTCCGCGTCCAGGAGCAGGCTGCGGACCTGTTCGGTGAAGATCGCGGGTGGGATGTCGGAGGCCAGTGGTGAGACGGCATCGAGGTCGGAGAGCTGGAACAGCAGCGGACGTCCGTCGACGATGAAGTCCAGGAAGTCCCGGTGAACCTGGTAGTCACCATTGACGAGGACTCCACCGGCACGCATCGCCGGTGCCAGGCCGAAGGTCGCGTACTCGGCAGACATGCTGTGAGTATTCCCGCACCGACCGCGGTCTGCGCACGGCATGGGACATTCCGCTACCGTCCCGGGATGGAGAGCGGATCGAACAACGATGTCATCGTGGTCGGCGGCGGTGTCGCGGGGCTGACCACGGCGGTCGTCCTCGCCGAACGCGGGATACGGGTGCGGGTCTGGTCCAGGGATCCCGCCGAGCGCACGACCTCGGCCGTTGCCGGGGCGCTCTGGTGGCCCTACCGGATCGAACCGGAGGCGCGCGCCGGGGCGTGGGCGCTGCGATCCCTCGGCGTGTACGAGGAGTTGGCGGAGCGGCCCGCG
Organism: Streptomyces pseudovenezuelae; assembly: GCF_029892565.1. GTDB lineage: Bacteria > Actinomycetota > Actinomycetes > Streptomycetales > Streptomycetaceae > Streptomyces > Streptomyces pseudovenezuelae_A. The sequence goes on from NZ_JARXVH010000001.1 coordinate 229,579, forward strand.
GAGACGGGCGTACGCATGGCCGAGGGCGTACTCGGGGAGACGCGGCTGGACGAGCTCGGGCCGTGGGCGGCCCAGGTACCGGGGCTGCGGGCGGCGACGGGCGAGGAGTACTCGGGGACGGGGCTGTGGGCGCGGTTGCCGCTCATCGACATGTCGACCCATCTGCCGTGGCTGCTGGGGCGGTTGGTGAAGGCGGGCGGGGTGGTCGAGGAGCGTACGGTGTCCGGGCTCGCGGAGGCGGACGCGCCGGTGGTGGTCAACTGCTCGGGCCTTGGCGCCCGTGAGTTGGTGCCGGACTCCTCGGTGTATCCCGTGCGGGGGCAGTTGGTCGTGGTGGAGAACCCCGGGATCCGCACCTGGCTGGTCACCACCGGCGCCGACGGCGAGATGGCGTACTTCTTCCCGCAGCCCGGCCGGCTGCTGCTCGGCGGCACGGCGGACGAGCACGCCTGGTCCACCGAGCCGGATCCGGCGGTGGCCGAGGCGATCGTACGGCGGTGTGCGGCGCTGCGGCCGGAGATCGCCGGGGCGCGGGTGCTGGAGCACCGGGTGGGGCTGCGGCCGGCCCGGAACTCGGTCCGCCTTGAGCGTGAAGTCCTCGCGGACGGGCGGGTGTTGGTGCACAACTACGGTCACGGCGGGGCGGGTGTGACGGTGGCCTGGGGGTGTGCGGAGGAGGCGGCCGGGCTCGCCTCCTCCACGCGAGCGGCGGGGTGAACCGGGCCGCGTTCCGCCCGAGGGGCGGGTGAGCCGGACGGGGTCACGCCCGAACGGCGGGTGAACCGGGCCCCGTTCGGCCCCGCTCAGCCGTGGTCGTGGCCCAGGGGGTCGCCCTCCGTGTCGGTGCCGGGGCCCGGGCCGACCTTGATCTCGAAGTCGCCGTCGTACTTCTTGTGGCCCTCGATCACGGCGAGTTCGACGGCTTCGGAGCCCATCTCGCCGCGCACGATGACCGGGTCGCGGCGCAGGTCGCGCAGGAGGGCGACGCACATGCCGATCATCACCAGGACGAAGGGCGCGGCGGCCAGGATGGTGAGGTTCTGCAGGCCGGTGAGGGCGTCGCCCTCGCCGCTGCCGATGAGCAGCATGATGGCGGCGACGCCCCCGGTGACCACGCCCCAGAACACGACGACGAACCGGCCGGGTTCGAGGGCGCCCTTCTGGGAGAGCGTGCCCATCACGATGGAGGCGGCGTCGGCTCCCGAGACGAAGAAGATGCCGACCAGGATCATCACCAGCAGGCTGGTGGCGGTCGCGATGGGGAACTCCTGGAGGACGCCGAAGAGTTGGGCCTCAGGCGTCGACTTTCCGCCCAGCGCGCCGCCCTCCTTCAGCTTCATCGCCGTACCGCCGAAGACCGCGAACCAGACGAGGCTGACCGTGCTGGGCACGAGGATGACACCGCCGACGAACTGCCGGATGGTGCGGCCGCGGCTGATCCTGGCGATGAACATGCCGACGAAGGGCGTCCAGGAGATCCACCAGGCCCAGTAGAAGACGGTCCAGCTGCCCAGCCAGTCCGCGACGCCCTTGCCGCCACTGGCCTCCGTGCGGCCCGCGAGCTGGGGCAGGTCGCCGAGGTAGGCGAAGATCGACGTGGGCAGCAGGTCGAGCACGATGATCGTGGGGCCCGCGATGAAGACGAAGACCGCCAGGATCAGGGCGAGCACCATGTTGATGTTGGACAGCCACTGGATGCCCTTCTCCACACCGGAGACCGCCGAGGCGACGAACGCCAGGGTCAGGACGGCGATGATGGCGACGAGCAGGCCGGTGCTCACGTCGTCCATCCAGTCCAACACCTGGAATCCGGAGCCGATCTGGAGGGCGCCGAGGCCCAGGGAGGCCGCGGAGCCGAAGACGGTGGCGATGATCGCGAGGATGTCGATGACCCGGCCGACGGCGCCGTTGGCGTGCCGCTCACCGATGAGCGGGGTGAAGACCGCGCTGATGGTCTGGCGGCGGCGTTTGCGGAAGGTGCTGTAGGAGATGCCGAGGCCGACCACCGCGTAGATCGCCCAGGGGTGCAGTGTCCAGTGGAAGAGGGTGGTGGCCATCGCCGTCTGCATGCGCTCGCCGGAGTCGGCGGGGGTGGTGCCGGGCGGCGGCGTCGTGTAGTGCGCGAGCGGCTCGCTGACGCCGTAGAACATCAGGCCGATGCCCATGCCGGCGCTGAACATCATCGCGACCCAGGACACCGTGCGGAACTCGGGTTCCTCGCCCTCGGCGCCGAGGTGGATGCGGCCGTAGCGGCTGATCGCCAGCCACAGCGCGAAGGCCACGAAGCACGAGGCGGACAGCATGAAGGCCCAACCGCCGTTGTGGATCAGCCCGTTGAGCATCGTCGTGGAGACGCTCTCCAGGGAGTCCGTGGCCGCCCAGCCCCAGATCACGAAGGCCACGGTGATGGCGGCGGTGACTCCGAACACCACCTGGTCGGTGTGGTTGCCGGGAGCGTCCGACGGACCCTCCCGGCCTCCTCCCTGCTGCGGGTCGTCGGTCATCGGCGGCACCTTCCCCTGGGCGTTTTCGGCATATCCGTTGCGCTTTGCCCCAAGGGCCTATCACAGGTGCCGCGGTCCGGGCGGCTCCGGCGCTCGGTCCCGGTCCGAGTCGCGGTTTCAGCTATGCCTGAAACGTCTGGCGGTGCCATGTCAGGCGACCCCACCCTGACCCCAGGACGAGGCCGAACCACTCAGACCCCGGGGGAATCAGATGAGGCAGAAGAAGTCGCTCAAGGCGATGCTGGCCGCCGTGCTGTGCGCGGGCGCCCTGGTCGCCACGACGGGCACCGCGGACGCCGTGCAGGAGACGGCCGACGGAGGCACCTCCGTCCTGGTCCTGAACACGTTCCAGAGCCTGGGCACGCTGCGCTGCATGGATGACAGCAGGGAATACGGGTTCCGCACGTACCCCTGCAACGGCGGCATCTACCAGAACTGGGACGTCCACGTCTTCAACGACGGCACGCGCCGCTTCCAGAACCAGGCCACGGGACGCTGTCTCTACGACGGCCCGGCCGGGTTCAGCACGCAGTTCTGCGGCAGCTCCGAGTCCGTGAGCTGGTACATCGTCCGCCATCACGAGGTGCGCCTGACCTTCCGCAACCAGTACACCGGCGACTGCATCGACGACAGCGACGACAGCGGTTTCCGCACCACCGGCTGCAACGGCGGCATCTACCAGGACTGGGTCTGACGCCCCACCACACGGAGAAGAGGCGCACATGGCCGACGAGATGGTGGAACTCGCGCAGCAGTTCATCAACTCCTACAACGTGTCCGGCATCCCGAAGGTGGAGGTGAACGGGAAGACCAGCTGGACGGTGATGTACGCCCTGACCCGGGCGCTCCAGTACGAGCTGGGCATCACCTCGCTCTCGGACACCTTCGGTCCGACGACACTGAGCACGCTCCAGTCCCGGTTCGGGGCGCAGATCGACGAGCAGACCCGGCGCGACAACGTCTACCGGATCATCCAGTCGGGCCTGTACTGCAAGGGCTACGACGGCGGCGGCATAGATGGCACCTATAACGGCAGGACCGCGGCCTCGGTCGCCGAGCTCAAGTCCGACATGGGCGTCGGCGGGGCCTATCCGGGCACCGGGCTCCAGCCGAAGGTGTTCAAGGCGCTGCTCACGATGGACCCGTACGTCCGGGTGGGCAACGGCACCGAGCAGGTCCGCACGATCCAGCAGTGGCTCAACGGGCGGTACGTCCAGCGCCGGGAGTTCTTCATCTGCCCGGCCGACGGGAATTTCTCCCGGGACGTGCAGAAGGCGCTGGTCTTCGCCATCCAGTACGAGATCGGCATGAGCGACGACGTCGCCAACGGGCGTTTCGGGCCCGGTACTCAGGACGGCGTCAGGACGCAGGCGCTGCTCGGCCTCGCTTCGGCCGACGGCGCCAAGCAGTTCGTGCACCTGTTCCAGGCGGCGATGCGGTTCAACGGCTGGGACGTCGCGTTCGACGGCTTCTACTCGGGGTCGCTGCTCAGCACCGTCGTGGACTTCCAGCGGTTCGCCCAACTGCTGCCCACCACCGGCACCGCGGACTTCCGCACCTGGGCGTCGCTCCTGGTCAGCACCGGCGACCCGAGCCGGGCCGGCACCGCGGCCGACTGCATCACCGAGATCACCCCGGCCCGCGCCCAGGCGCTGCGCTCCGCCGGATACACCACGGTGGGGCGGTACTTGACCAACGCGAACGTCACGAACCCGAAGAACAAGAAGATCCAGCCCGGTGAACTCGCCAACATCGTCGCGGGCGGACTCTCCGTCTTCCCCATCTACCAGACCAACGGCGGCGACCCGGAGTACTTCAACGCGCAGCAGGGCGCCACGGACGCCCTGGCGGCCCTGGAGGCGGCTCGGGGACACGGCTTCAAGGCCGGCACCATCCTCTACTTCTCCGTCGACTACGACGCCGTCGACGAGGAGATCACCAGCCGGGTCATCCCGCACTTCCGCGGCCTGGTCAACCGTATGAACGCCTACGGCAGCGAGTACCGCGTCGGCGTCTACGCGCCCCGCAACATCTGCAGCCGGCTCGCCAAGGCCGGTCTGACCGAGGCCAGTTTCGTGTCCGACATGTCGACCGGGTACAGCGGCAACCTGGGCTTCCCGCTGCCGAAGGACTGGGCCTTCGACCAGATCGCGACGATCACGGTGGGCTCGGGCACCGGGTTCATCGAGATCGACAAGGACGTGGCGTCCGGCCGCGACGTCGGGCAGAGCCAGTTCGCGCCCCGGGGGCCGGACACCGCGCTGGACGTGCCCTTCGACATGAGCATGCGCAGCGGCCTGACCTCGGGTCTCGTCAACTACATCGTGGCCAACGGCCACGACGACTGGTACCGAGCCCGCAGTGCCGCGGAGTGCATCGCCAAGGTCCTCGACATGGACGCGCTGATCACAGGTCTCGCCCGCTCCTTCCGGATGCGCAAGTCGCTCATCCAGGCCGTGACCTTCTGGGAGTACCAGGCCGACTTCACCGACGAGGCCGTGGACGTGCTGGTCGAGGCCTATTACAACTGGAAGGATGCGCAGGCCGCCTGGGAGCAGAGCCCCATCGGGTCACCGCCCACCCCGCCGACCGTGATCAGGGACGACTCCAGCACGGGCGTCGCCCAGATCTACGGCAGGACCGCGATCAAGGCCCGCAACCACTGCATCGACGCGGACGTGATCTCGGCCCCGATCCAGGACCCGGAGGACTGGCGGGCCCGCCGGGCGGTCTGGGACCAGCTGCGCAACGACGACGACTACAACGTGAGCACCGTCGCCCTGGTCCACATCCACTCCGCCTTCCTCAAGGGCGTCACCGCCGACCGGCTGAGCTACTCCGACGCCGACAACGTCGCGGTGCTCGCCCGCTACAACGGCACCAACGAGGACGCCCAGGAGTACGGCCGCCGAGCGCGCGACCTCTACAACATCTTCGAGGCCTACAACGCAGTCGTGCGCGGCTGAAAGGGGAACCGGCATGCAGATCAGAGACACGGACGGACCGGGCGGCAGAGGCCTGCCGCGGCGGACCCTGCTGCTCACCGGACTCGCAGGGGCGGTGGCGGCCGGCATCTCCCTGCCGACGGCCGCTCAAGCCTCGGCCGCGGCCGGTACCACCAGTGCGAACGGATGGCCCGTCACCACCGGCGGCATCAGCACCCTGCCTGTGCCGGGCACCCCGGCGTCCGTCGCCCTGCGCGAGGGCGAGGTCTCGGTGGTCCTCCTGCACGTCATACGCCGCTTCCACTACGAGGTCGAGGAGGTGGCCCGGCACGAACTGGCCGGGCACCGGGCCGCCGCCGGGCTGACGGGGCACCGCACCAACTACGCCTCCGGGACCGCCGTCGCCGTCCGCCCGGACGCCTACCCGCTCGGCGCGGAGGGCGTCCTGTTCCCGCACCAGGAGCGCGCGGTGCGGGACATCGTCCGGGAGTGCGAGGGCGTGGTGGCCTGGGGTGGCCGGTTGCGTCGGCCGCACGTGGCGCACTTCCAGATCGACGTCCGCCCCGATGATCCCCGGCTGCGGCGCCTTGCCGCCCGGATCGGGGGCTGGACTCAACTCCCCGGCGAGGGCGCGGGGGTGTTCCCGCTGGCCGCCTGACCCGAGTCCCACCTGGTCGCCGCGCCCCCGGGTCCGGCGACCAGGTGCACTCCGCTCTCCGGCCAGCGCTGCGGGATGCCGCGCCGGCCGTCCAGGAGGGCCCGACCGAGCGGCGTCGTGCTGTGGTGGACACCCTGTCCTCGGCGTTGGGTGACGATCAGGCCCGCCTCGCGCAGGGCCGCCGCGTGCTGCGAGACCGTCGCCGGGGACACGATGAGCCGCCGGGCCAGCTCACCGGTCGAGCCACCGCCCGACGCGGCCGCGCTGAGCAGTTCAGCCCGCGTGCGGCCCAGCAGGGTGCGCAGTGCCTCGCGCCCGTCGCGTGCCGTCCCCGCCTCCTCCTGGGCCCAGCCGAGGTCGTGGGCTACCGGATAGATGATCACCGGGGGACGGTCCGGGTCGCGCAGGGTGATCGGAGCGCGCTGGCAGAAGAACGACGGCACCAGGAGCAGTCCGCGGCCCTCCAGGTGGATGTCGCGGTCGTAGGCGCTGGCCATGGAGAGCACGCCCGATTCCCAGCGCAGACCCGGGTGCACGGTGGCCAGCATGGCTTCGGTGCCGCCGTCGAGGACGGCCCGCGCCCGCAGCGCGCGGTCCGCCTCGAACGTCGTGCGCACCCGCGCCCAGTGCGGGCGCAGGGCGTGGTCGAAGTAGCCGCGCAGGGCCGCGCCGAGGCGGCCCAGCGTGCCGGTGTCCCCCTCGGCGAGGGGCCGGGTCCAGGTCCCCAGGCGCCGTGCCGCGGCCAGTCCGGCCACGTCCCGCCGCAGCAGTCTGCGCGGGGTGGACAGAACGGCGTCGATCCCCGACTCCAGGTCGTTCCGGCCGAGCGCGGGGGTGAGGAAGTCGGCCGAGTAGCCGCGGGGCGGGGCCAGATCGAGCAGCATGCGGACGCCGGCGGGCAGCCGGGTGCGGACGTGCCGCCGCCACGGCCCGAAGACGACCGCCCCGTCGCACGCGGCGAGCAGATGCAGGCTGAGCAGCACCTCCCACATGGGATGCGGGCCGTTCGCGACTCTTATCCGGGCCAGGTCGGCGTCCGTGAAATGAAAGTTCAGCATGGTTGTTCCCCCGTGGTGCTTCATGCGCTGTGGTCAGCAGCTGTTGCCGTCCCGGATCGGCCGGTCCCCGGCGCGGGCGCCGGGGACCGGCCGTCCGTCAGTCTCCGTCCGGGACGCGCTGGGTACGCGGCGCGCGGACCCCGTCGAGGTCCGTCGCCTCCGCCGGCGCGCCGGACGAGCCCGCGGTGGCGTGCTTGAACGCGGACGCGCCGCCGACCAGCGGTACGCGCGCGGACGTACGGGACAGGTCGACGGTGAGCGTCGGCTTGTCGGCCGGCGGGTCGATGAGGTCCCTGTCGGTGCCCGCGACGATCAGGGCGAGGCGGTGTCCTGCCGGGACGACGTGGTCGCCGGCCGCCAGGTCGAGGGTGATGGTGTACGCCTTGCCCGGGGTGAGCGGAGCGCCCTTGAGGTCGGAGGCGTGGTTGCCGAGGTCGGCCCAACCGCGGCTGAACACCGTGTAGTCGACGGCGGTCTTCTTCGCCGCGGTGTTCAGGAAGCAGGAGCTGTCGCCCGTGGTGCTCGCGCCCCAGCAACTGCGGTCGGTGAGCGTGCTGATGCCCTCGCCGCCGGCGGCGTAGTCGCGGATCGTGTCGGGGCCGAGGTCGACCAGGACGGCGGAGAGGTGGGCCGTCGCGGTGGTCGGGGTCGCGGTGACGGTGACCTTGGAGGAGCCGGACAGGCGCAGGTCGCGGCTGAGGGGCTTCGTCACGAAGCCCGCCTTGCCGGGTGTCGACGTGTCGATCTGCGCGGCCCAGTCGGTCTCGCTCAACTTCGGGTCGTCGGTGAAGGTCTCGGTGCCGTCGCCCTTGGTGAGGCCGAGGGTGCCGACGCCCGCCTGGCTGCCCTGGTCGGGGCGCAGGGTCGTGGTGGCCGTGGAGCGCGGGGGCCAGACCGAGGAGGTGACCCACTGGTCGGGGTGGCGCTCGACGTCGGCCGTCGGCTCGCGGTCGATTCCGTTGTCGTAGCCGAGGAGTTCGTGGTCGAACCAGCGGTGCAGGGTGTCGACCCAGGCGTCGCGGCGGAAGTCGAAGGGATCGACGTGGCCGGTCTGGGAGAGCCAGATCTTGCGCTCGACACCGTTCTTGGCGAGGGCGTCCCACCACTGGCCGAAGTTCTTGGTGCGGACGTTGAGGTCCTGGAGGCCGTGGGTCAGGAAGACGCTGGCCTTGACCTTGCGCGCGTCCTTGACGTAGTCACGCTCGGTCCAGAACTTCGTCCAGTCGCCGGTGCGCGGGGCTCCGTCGACGATCTTCTGCTGGACGGCGGCGCACTTGGCGCGGGCGTCGGGGCTGTCGACGTAGTCGGAGAGCCAGTCGGGGCCCGAGTCGTAGAGGGGGGCGCCCTTGGCGAAGTAGTAGTCGTACCAGGAGGAGATGGCGCTGATCGGGACGATCGTCTTCAGGCCCTCGACTCCGGTGGCGGCGACGCCGTTGGCTATGGTGCCGTCCCAGCTCTTGCCGATCATGCCGGTCTTGCCGTTGGTCCAACTCGCCTTGGCGCGTGCGGTTCCCGTGCGGGTCGTGTACGCCTTGCCGCGGCCGTTCAACCAGTCGACGACGGCCTTGGCGGACTGGATGTCGGAGCGGCCGCCGACGTCGACGCAGCCGTCGGAGCGGTTGGTGCCGGCGAGGTCGACGCCGACGAACGCGTAGCCGCGCGGCACGAAGTAGTTGTCGTAGAAGAGCGGCATCTGGACCACGTCGCCATTGGCGTCGTACGTCTTGAGCTGGCTCTCGTTGCCTCGGCCGCAGCAGGAGTAGTACGGGCTGGCGTCCATGATGACGGGTATCTTGCGGCCCTGTTGGGCGGGTTCGCGGGGCCGGACGATGTCGACGGCGACGCGGTCGTGCCGGCCGTCGCCGTCTCCGTCGAGGCCGGTGTCCACCCAGACGGCCTCGCGGACAGCGTTGTCGTAGGAGTAGACGGGTTGGCTCTCCCTGGGGGCCGCGTGGGCCGCCATCGGGGTGAGGAACGCGGCCATGAGGACGGCGATGGCCGCCGTCGCGAGCGGTCTCCAGGTCGTGAAGCGCGTGCGTGTCGGCATGCGCGGGACGGTACCTCGGTCAACTCCCGCACAGAAGAGGACTATGCGCGAACTGTGGTGCTCCTGTGGCCGAATAACGCCCATGCGTGGACTTCGCTCATGTCGGCCGAATGGCGATCGTGTGACAGGAGGGGCCGTGGACAGGGGTGGGTGCACAGGGACTGAATAGGCTCCGAACAGACTTCGTGCCCCCAACACTTGGAGCCTTTCGTGCACCGCAGAATCATCGCGCCGGGCGCACTCGCTGCGGCCTCCCTGATGCTGGCGATCCCGGCATCGGCCGCGAGCTACTCCCCCGGCGCGCCGGGCATCGGCGATCCCTACTACCCGGCCTACGGCAACGGCGGATACGACGTCTCCCACTACGACCTGAGACTTCAATACCAGCCCGCCACCGACGAGTTGGCGGGTACGGCGACGATCCTGGCGAAGACCACGCAGGATCTGTCGAGCTTCGACCTGGACTTCCTGCTGGACGTCAGCGAGGTGCGGGTGAACGGCGCCGCGGCCTCCTTCACGACCTCGGGTCAGCACGAGCTGGTGGTCACGCCGAAGACGCCGCTGGCCAAGGGCACGCCGATCACGGTGGTCGTGCGCTACAGCGGGGTGCCGTCCACGAAGAGCGCGTACGGCTTCTCGACCTGGCACCGGACGCCGGACGGGGCGATCGCGGCGGACGAGCCCGAGGCGGCCTGGTGGTGGTACCCGAGCAACGACCACCCGCTCGACAAGGCGACCTACGACGTGTCGGTGGCGGTGCCGGACGGCACGCAGGTGATCTCCAACGGGCTGCTCCAGTCGTCGAGTTCGCAGCGTGGCTGGACCCGCTACAACTGGCGTGAGAACAAGCCACAGGCGACCTATCTGACCACGCTGGCGGTCGGGAGGTTCGACATCACGACGAGCACCTCCGAGGGCGGGGTGCCGGTCGTCAACGCCTACAGCAAGGACCTCGGCGACAACGACGGGGCGGCGCGGGCGAGCGTGGAGCGGACCGGGGAGCTGGTCGACTGGCTGAGCGGCTACTTCGGGCCGTATCCCTTCAGTTCGGCCGGCGGCTACGTGCCCAACACGACCACCGGGTACGCGCTGGAGACGCAGACCCGCGTCTACTACAGCCCCCGGCAGTTCGCGAACGGCTCGAACACGTCGGTCGTGGTGCACGAGTTGGCGCACCAGTGGTACGGCGACAGCGTGTCCTTGAAGGGCTGGAAGGACATCTGGATCAACGAGGGCTTCGCCCGGTACGCGCAGTGGCTGTGGTCCGAGCACGAGGGCGAGGGGACGGCGCAGGAACTCGCCGACTACGTGTACGCCTCGCACCCGGCCGACGACGCGTTCTGGAAGGTCGAGCCGGGTGACCCCGGTGCGGACAACCAGTTCGACATCGCCGTCTACGACCGGGGCGCGCTGGCCGTGCAGGCCTTGCGCAACGCCGTCGGCGACGACGCGTTCTTCGCGATCCTGAAGGGCTGGCCGAAGGAGCACGCGTACGGCAACGCGTCCGTGGCCGACTTCCAGGCGTTCGCCGAGCGGGTGTCCGGGAAGTCGCTGGCGGCCCTCTTCGACGCGTGGCTGTTCCAGCCGGTCAAGCCGGCCGCTCCGGCGGCGCGGAGCGCGGCGATCGCGGGTGCGTCGACGGATCTCGTGCGGCCGAAGTCGTGGAAGAAGATCGCGGCGACCAACGACGTGCACGAAGGCGCCCACTGAGGAATCGCCGGGTTCGGTGGGGTGGGGGGCTGCGGGTCCGTTGTGGCTGGTCGCGCAGTTCCCCGCGCCCCTTTGGGGCGTGGTCCTTGGCGTCTCTTGGTCAGTCCCCGTGGTCGTAGACCGTGACCCGGACCCCGCGCCGGACCAGGCGCTCCGTGATCAGTGGTTCGACGCGTGACCACTTGCCGCCGGCCAGGCCGCAGCCTATGCGGGGCATGTGGACGGAGGCGCCCAGCTCCAGGGCCTTGTCGGCGAGCTTGCCGAGTGCCGTGTCGATGGCCTCGTAGCGGACCGGGACGCCTTTGCTGCCGGTCCGCGTGCCCCGTTGCCCGACCATGTTGGCCACCCACACGTACCGCTCGACCTGCACGAACTGAGCGGCGCCCAGACCGAAGTCGTTGGCCGCGCGGTCGCGGTGCCAGGCCCGGTAGGCGGCCTCCGGCTCGGGCCAGCGGCGGGAGAGGGCCAGGACGAAGCCCTTTCCCCATCCCCCGAGGTCGTTGCAGACATGGGCGATCACCTTGACGCCTTTCACCGACGGAACGGTGGCGTCACCCCGTGTGTAGATGATCTCTGACATGACGCCACGGTACGGGTCGCCACTGACAACGGCCCCTGGGCCGCTACTTCGTGAGGTCCGTCAGTTCCCGGGTCGTGTCGCGTCCGATGCGGTGGCGGATCGCGAACCAGCCCGCGACCAGCATCGCGGTGATCACCGGGATCAGGAGGAGGGTCTTGCGGCCCACTTCCGGGTCGTTCCACATCAGGGACAGGACGGCGATCAGGAAGACGATCGTGGTGATCTCCGTGGCCGGGCTGCCGGGGAGGCGGAAGGTGGGGCGGGTGAGGTGGCCCGCCTTGGCTCGGCGGACGAAGACCAGGTGGCAGATCATGATGATCACCCAGGTGCTGATGATGCCGAGCGAGGCGACGTTCAGGACGATCTCGAAGGCCTGGCTCGGCATGAGGTAGTTGAGGCCCACGCCCAGGACACAGACGGCGCAGGTGAGGAGGATGCCACCGTAGGGGACCTGGCTGCGGTTCATGCGGGCGGTGAAACGGGGGGCCGAGCCCGCCATGGCCATCGAGCGGAGGATGCGGCCGGTGGAGTACAGGCCCGAGTTGAGCGAGGACATCGCGGCCGTGAGGACCACCAGGTTCATCACGTCGCCGGCCGCCGGGATGCCGATCTTCGACAGGACGGTGACGAAGGGGCTCTCGTCGGCGGAGTAGAGCGAGCCGGGGAGGAGCAGGGCCAGGAGGACGACCGAGCCGACGTAGAAGAGGCCCACGCGCCACATGATGGAGTTCACCGCGCGCGGGACGACCTTTTCCGGCTCCGCGGTCTCGCCCGCGGCGACGCCCACGAGTTCGAGGGCGGCGTACGCGAAGATCACGCCCTGCATGACGAGGACGACCGGCATGACGCCGTGCGGGAGGACGCCGCCGTGGTCGGTGATCACGCCGATGCCGGGAGTGCCGCCGCCCACCTCGTGCTGGGTGGCGAGCAGGAAGACGCCGATCAGCATGAAGCCGACGAGGGTGGCGACCTTGATGATCGCGAACCAGAACTCCATCTCGCCGAAGATCTTCACCGAGATGAGGTTCACGGCCAGGACCACCGCGAGGGCGATCAGGGCGAGCGTCCACTGGGGGACGCTCGTGAACATGCTCCAGTAGTGCGTGTAGAGCGCGATCGCGGTGATGTCGGCGACCCCGGTCGTCGACCAGTTCAGGAAGTACATCCAGCCGGCGACGTACGCGCCCTTCTCGCCGAGGAACTCGCGCGCGTACGACACGAAGGAGCCGGAGGACGGGCGGTACAGGACCAGTTCGCCCAGGGCCCGGACCACGAAGAAGGCGAAGACGCCGCAGACCAGGTAGGCCAGCGCGAGCGCCGGGCCCGCGTTGTGCAGCCGGCCGCCGGCGCCGAGGAAGAGGCCGGTGCCGATCGCGCCGCCGATGGCGATCATGTTGACGTGGCGGGCCTTGAGGTCCTTGCTGTAGCCGGCGTCGCCCGCGTCCGCGGGGACCTGGGCCGCCCCGGTGGAGGCGGTGGCCGGTGCCGTGTCCACGGCGTCCTTGCTCACAGGTGGTTCCACTCTCTGGTGCGCCCGGGCGGATTCGCCGTCCGGGGGGCCGTACATGACTCGGCCCGTACCGCCTTGTCTCGCGGTACGGGCCAAGGGGGCGGCTTCCCACAGAGATCACCCGGTATGCGGTGGTCCATGTCACACAGGTGCGCTTCTCACAGGGCCGGAGTGTCGGCGCTGGAATGGCACGAGAGGTGTCACAGCACTGGTGAGACAGCGATACTGCTGCACATGACGACCGACACCGAGGAGCCGACGCTCACGATCGACGAACTGGCCGCGCGGGCCGGTGTCACGGTCCGTACGGTCCGCTTCTACAGCACCAAGGGGCTGCTGCCGCCGCCGGTGATCGGTCCGCGCCGGGTGGGCCACTACAGCGGGGAGCACCTGGACCGGCTGGCGCTCATCGAGGAGCTGCAGCACCAGGGCATGACGCTGGCGGCCATCGAGCGGTATCTGCAGCAGCTGCCGCCGGATCTCAGCGCCCAGGATCTCGCCATCCACCGGGCCGTGATGTCCTCCTGGGCGCCGGAGACGCTGGAGACGCTGACCCGGGCCGAGCTGCGCGAGCGGGCCGGGCGGGAGCTGAGCGACCACGACGTCGAGCGGCTCGGCGCGATGGGCGTGGTCCGGTCGCGGGAAGACGCCTACCTCGTCGACATCGGGCTGCTCCGGCTCGGGGTGCGGCTGCTCGACGTACCGCTGTCCGAGGAGGCGATCCTCGCCTCGCGCCGGGTGCTGATCGAGCACTCGCGCGCGGCGGCGCACGAACTGTCGGAGCTGTTCCGCGGAGAGGTCCGGGAGCGGGACGCGCGGGCCGTCAGGTCCCTGTCCGCCCACATGGAGCCGCTCGTGCTGCAGGCCCTGCTGACGACCTTCCAGCGGTCCCTCAAGGAGGAGCTGCACGCCTGGGTCGACGGGTCACAGGAACGCCGACCCTCCTGAGACGTTGAGCGTCTGCCCGGTCAGGAAGCCGCTGCCCTCGTCCACCACGTACAGCAGCGTCGAGACCAGGTCGGACGGCTGCTGGGTGCGCGCCACGATCTGCCCGGCCCGTACGGCCTCGAAACCGCCGTCCGCGCCGACGGTCCGCTCGGCCGTCGCGGTGCGCACCATGCTCGGCGCGATCGCGTTGACGGTGATGCCGTACGGCCCGAGCGCCACCGCCAGCGCGCGCGTGAAGCCGATCAGGCCCGCCTTCGAGGTGACGTACGGGACCATCGCGGGCGGCGCGGTGAACACGGCGGCCGAGGCGATGTTGACGACCCTCCCCCACCCGGCCGCCTTCAGATACGGCAGCGCGGCACTGGTGACCAGGAACGGCGCCTCCAGGTTGACGCGCATGACCCGTCGCCAGTCCTCCAGGGTCGTCTCCTCGAAGGGTTTGGCCGGATACAGGCCCGCGTTGTTTACCACGACGTGCAAGGTGCCGAACTGGTCGATCACCCGCTCCAGGCCGGCCCGCACCTGCTCCTCGTCGGTCGCGTCGGCGACCAGCTCCACGTAGTCGAGGACCTTCCCCGCGGTCTGCCGCTGCGGGACCAGGTCGAGTCCCGCGACCCGGTAGCCGCGCCCGGCGAGCGCGACGGCGAACTCCTGCCCGAGGCCCTGTGCCGCTCCGGTCACCAGTGCGGTACGCGTCTCCATGGGGCGAGTGTGGTGACCCGTCAGGCGCTCGGCAAGGGCGCATTTCACTCGCCGGAACGGCGCGGTTGCCGCCCGTGGCCGGCGGGCCGACGCTGCGGGCGGGCCTTGCCGCCGGCCCGCCCCCAGCGCCAGCCGTACGGGAGCCGTGTCCGATGACCGAGACCGAGCGTGCCGTGGAAGAGGCCGAGCGCGCCCGCGAACAGGGCGGCAGGCTGGGCAAGTCGGGGCCGCTTCGATGGCGACCGCGGCGGCTGGTGCGCGACGAGTTCGGCGTTCTGCTCGTGCTGGGTCTGCTGATCGCCGCGATCGGGATCCCGTACCCGGACTTCCTCGACACCGACAACCTGCTGACCACCGCCCACAATTCGGTCTACATCTCGCTGATGGCGTGCGGCATGGTCTTCGCGCTGGCCATGCGCGAGGTCGATCTGTCGGTGGGCGGGACCTACGCCATGTGCCTGGTCGTCGGGGCGCTGTTGGTGCGGGACGGGCTCGCGCCGTGGCTCGCGGTGCCGGTGATGCTGGTGTGCGGGATCGCGGCGGGCGTGTTCAACGCGCTGGTGACGACGCTCCTCGCGCTGCCGTCGTTCATCGTGACGCTGGGGACGCTGCTGCTCTTCCGGGGTGTCGGGCTCGCGCTCGCCGACGGCAGGCAGATCACCGATCTGCCGCTGGACGACTCCTTGTTCACCTTCGCGGGCGGCGATCCGGGCGGGGTGCCGTTCGCGCTGTGGGTGCTGCTCGCGGTGGTCGTCGTGCTCACCGTGGTGCTCACCCGCGCCCGGTTCGGGGCCCGGGTGCGGGCGATCGGGTCCAATCCCGACGCCGCCGCGTTCAGCGGCATCCCGGTGGTCCGCACCCGCGTCCAGGCCCTGGCGCTGTCCGGCCTCACCACGGCGTGTGCCGCCGCGCTCGCCCTCGCGTTCTACGGCGCGGGCGATCCGACGCTCGGCCAGGGCTACGAGTTGCAGGCGATCGCCGCGTGCATCATCGGCGGCACCCCGCTGGCCGGCGGGCGCGGTTCGGTGGTCGGCGCGGTGGCCGGGGCGATGATCCTCTCGGTCGTCGCCTCCGGGCTCGTGTTCTTCGAAGTCCCGATCAACTGGACGTCGTTCGCGACCGGCGGGGTCATCCTCGTCGCCGTCGCGGCCGACAGCGCGCTGCGCCGCACGGGACGGCGGCGCAGGTGAACGCAGGTGAACACCCCGCCCGGGCAAGGCACTTGGAGGCCGTGATGCATCCCCGACTCCGTACGACCGCCGCCGTGCTCGGCGCCCTGGTGCTGCTCGGCGCCGCCGGGTGCGGGGACAACGGCCCCGGATCCGGGGGCGGTGAGCTGAAGATGGGCATCGCGGTCGCCAACATCTCGCTCAACTTCGCCCACGAGATGGTGCTGGGCGCGGAGAGCGCGGCGAGTCACGCGGGGAAGGTCGATTTCAAGGCCGTCGGGCCGCCCAACACAGACGGACCGGCCGAGGTGCAGCTCTTCCAGAACCTCACCGCGCGTGCGAAGGACGGCATCGTCCTGGAGAACCTCGACCCGCCGATCTTCACCCGCCCCGCCGCGCAGGCCGTCGACAAGGGCATCCCGATCGTCGCCCTGGACACCTCTCCCACCGACGGCAGCAAGGTCACCTTCTATGTCGGCAACGACAACTACGCGCTGGGCGAGTTGATGGCCAAGGAGGCGCTGAAGCGGCTCGGCGACGACCCGAAGGGCGAGATCGTCATAGGCGTGCCCAACCCGGGGACGCCGGTGCTGGACAACCGGGCCAAGGGCATCTCCGAGACCTTCGCGAAGGAGGCGCCGGGCGTGAAGGTGCTCGGTCCCTTCCAGACGTACAGCGATCCCGGGCAGAACTACAGCTCCTGGTCGGCGCAGGTGAACGCGCATCCGGACGCGCTGGCCTTCCTCGGTGTCGGGGACGCGGACAGCTACAACCTCGCCAAGATCAAGAAGGCGGAGCACGGCAAGTGGCTGACGGCCGGTTTCGACGTCGACCCGAAGACGCTCGACGCGGTGAAGGACGGCTCCAACTTCGTGACCATCGACCCGCAGCACTTCCTCAAGGGCTATCTGTCGACGGCGATGCTGATCGAGACGGTCCGCGACAACGACGGCAGGCTGGCGGACGGTTGGTTCCTGTCCCCGGGCGGGGTGGTGGACTCCTCGAACATCGACGAGATCATCACGCGGCAGAAGTCCGCCACGGCGGCCTACGACTGGTACAAGCCGACGATCGACAAGCTCCTCGGCGACCAGAAGGCCAATCTCAAGCCCCTCGACGACGCGCGCTGAGATGACGGCCGAAGTGACGTACGACGACGCCCTGGTGGCGCGGGACTTGGTCAAGTCGTACGGCGGGGTACGGGCGTTGGACGGCGTCGACATCCGGCTGCGGGGCGGCGAGGTGCACGCGCTGGTCGGTGAGAACGGCGCCGGCAAGTCGACGCTGGTGCGGATCCTGTCGGAGACGCTGACGGCGGACGCGGGCGAGGTGCGGACGACACCGGACACCCGGATCGCCGTGGTCTCCCAGGAGTTGAGCCTGTTCCGGGACCTCACCGTGCGGGAGAACCTCTTCCCGTACGACCCTCCGCGCCGCCTCGGACTGCTGGACCGGGGAGCGATGGACCGCGCGGCCCGTCCGGTGCTGGCGGAGCTGGGACTGGACGTCGACACCGGTGTACCGCTGGGCGAACTCCCCCTCGCGGACCAACAGTTGACAGAAATCGCGCGCGCCCTGCTGCGCCGGCCGGGGCTGCTGATCCTCGACGAACCCACCTCCGCGCTCCCGGCCGCCGCCGTCGACCGGCTGGAACGGGTCCTGCGCACCCTCACCGGGCGGGGCATCGCCGTCCTGTACGTCACCCACTTCCTGGACGAGGTGATGCGCTTCGCGCAACGGGTGACGGTCCTGCGGGACGGGCGGGTGGCGCTGGCCGGGGCGCGGCGGGCCGAGGTCGACGTGCCCGAGCTGGTCACGGCGATGCTGGGCGGAAGCCCGCCCCCACCGGCCCGCCGTGCGCGTGCCGAGGTGGACCTGCCGCCGCCGGTGGTGCTGTCCGAGGTGGAGGTGCCAGGGCGGCTGTCGGACGTGACCTTCACGGTGCGGGCGGGCGAGGTGGTGGGGGTGGCCGGGCTCCAAGGGGCGGGCCATCTCGACGCGTTGGCGGTGGTGTGCGGGCGTACGGCGGTCTCGGCCGGGCGGGTCGACATCGCCGGGCACGGGCTGCCGCGCTCACTGCGGGAGGCGGTGCGGGCAGGTGTCGCGTTCGTGCCGAGCGACCGCAAGCGGTACGGGCTGATGGTGGACCGGGAGGTGTGGGAGAACACGACGACCGTGAGCTGGCTGGCGCTGGGCCGCGGCGGGGTACTGCCCTCCCGGGCCGAACTCGTGCGCAGGACCGCCGACCTGACGGAGCGTCTGCGACTGCGCGGCGGCCCCCACGACCTCGTGGCGCGGCTGTCCGGCGGCAACCAGCAGAAGGTCGTCATCGCCAAGTGGCTGGCCACCGAGCCCAAGGTCGTCGTCCTCGACGATCCGACCCGGGGCGTCGACGTCGGCGTACGGGCCGAAATACACCGCATTATCGGCGAGTTGGCGGCGGGCGGCGCGGCCGTGCTCCTCGCGTCGACCGACCTCGCGGAACTGACGGAGGTGTGCGACCGGGCGCTGGTCTTCGTGCGGGGCCGGGTTGTTGGGGAGGTGCGCGGAGAGCGGCTTACGGAGCGGGAGTTGGCGGTGGCCATGCAGAAGGGGGTGGTGGGGCCGGGGGCGGTGGGGTGACGGCAGGCCTCTCGCGCCGAAGTGGACGAGGAGTGCCGGCTCTCCAGACAACGCAGGGAACCCCTCCCTTGAGCCCCCGTCAGGCCGACAGTGATCGCGTCAACGCCCTCGCCGCGGCGCAGACCTTCGCGCCGACCCGGTCCACGTCGAGGCGGCGGGTGCCGCCGGTGACGGAGATCGCGGCGATCGGGCGGGGGCCGTGGCCGCGGGCGTAGATCGGCGCGGCGACGGCCGAGATGCCGACCTCGGCCTCCTCCAGGTTGACGCCGTAGCCGCGGGCCCGGGTCAGGGCCAGGTCGCGGGCGAGTTGGCCGGGCAGGACCATGGTGCGCGGGGTGAGCCGGGGCAGCGTGCGGTGCGGTGGGCGGGGGTCCTGGGCGAGGAACACCTTGCCGGTGGCGGTGCAGTGGGCGGGCAGTCGGCCGCCGGTGCGGGAGACGATCGGGGTGGCACGGCGGCCGGTGAGCTTCTCCAGGAAGAGGGTGTCGGGGCCGTCGGGGACGGCCAGGTGCACGTTCTCGTGGGTCATCTCGTGCAGGTCGCCGAGATACGGCAGCGCCGCGTCCCGCAACTCCCGCACGCTCGGCGCCGATTGGCCCAGCACGAACAGCCCCAGCCCGATCCGGTAGCGGCCCGCCTCGGTGCGCTCCACCAGCCCGAGCCGCACCAGTTCGCCGATCAGCCGGTACGCGGTGGGCTTGGGAAGGCCCGTGCCCAGGGCCAGTTCGGCGAGGCTGAGGGAGGTCCCGGAGTCGCCGCAGGCGCGCAGCAGCATGACCCCGCGGGCGAGCACCGACTTGGGTAGCGGACCGTCCGTCATGGTCCCGATGGTGGTGGCTCGCGCGGGCGGGTGACAAGGCGTGCGGCACTGTGAATGCGGGGGCGAGTGTGCGGAACGCGGGGGCGAGCACGGGGGCCGCCGAGGCTGGTGCGGTGTCGCCGGATCACGATCTCAGGGGTACGTCCACCAGCAGCGGACGCGTCAAGTCGGCCGCCCCGGCGACCAGTTCGCGCAGGTGGTCGGCGTCGGCCGCGCGGACCGCGTCGATGCCGAAGAAGGCGGCGGCCCGGGTGAAGTCGAGGGGGCCCAGTTCGGTGCCTGGGCAGCTGCCCCGGCCGCCCATGGCCTGGTAGGTGTCCTGGAGGGTGCGGTAGGCGCCGTTGTTCAGCACGACGAAGAGGACGGGGGTGCGTTGGCGGGCCGCGCTCCACAGGCCCTGCAGGCCGAACAGGGTGCAGCCGTCGCCGAGTACGGCGACCACCGGCCGGGCGGGCTCGGCGAGCGCGCGGCCGACGGCGGCACCGATGCCCCAGCCGAGGCCGCCGCCGACGGTGTGGGTGTAGCTGCCGGGGCGGTCGAGGCGGATCAGGCGCCGCAGCAACAGCCCTACGGTGATGGCCTCTTCGACGACCACGGCGTCCGCCGGCAGCCCGCGGGCCACGGCGTGCGCGGCGGCCCAGGGGGCGAGCGGGGCCGGGGAGTAGGCGGCGCGAGCCTCGGACTCGGCGCGGTCGCGGTCGGCGGTGTGGCGTTCGCCGGCGCGCAGGATGCGGCCCTTGGCGGTGGGCGCGGGCACGCGGTCGCGGAGCAGCTCGGCGAGGCGGTGCAGGGAGGGGGCGAGTGAGCCGACCAGCCCTGCCGCGGCGGGGAAGTTGCGGCCGATCTCGTGCGGGTCGGAGTCGAGCTGGATGACGGTGAGGCCGGGCGGTAACGCCGGTCCCGGGCTGTAGTGGTGGGGCGTGAAGGCGTGCGCGCCCGCGATCAGGACGGTGTCGTACGGCGTGAGGGCGGCGCGGATGGCGTCGTGGCGGGGCGGCAGCATTCCGGCGTACAGGGGGTGTGTGGTCGGGAAGTTGAGGCAGTCGGCCATCGGTTGGTGGTGGACGACCGCGCCGCAGGCCTCCGCCGTGCGGACGAGTGCGTCCAGGGCGTCCTCGCGGCCGACGCCGTCTCCCGCGACGATCGCGGGGCGGGCGGCTGCGCCGAGCAGGGCGGCGGCGCGCTCCAGGCCTGCGGCCGGGCCCAGTGGGGGTGCGGGGGTGCGGGCCGGGATCTCCACCTCCGTCGCCTCGTCGAACAGATCCATGGGGACGGACAGGAAGACCGGGCCGGCGGGTGGGCGTACGGCCAATGCGAAGGCGCGGCGCAGGGCGAGGGGCAGGTCGTGGGCGTGCTGGACGTCGTGGGCCGCCTTCACCGCGGGGGTGGCCAGCGCTACGAGGTCGCCGGTGAGCATGGGGTCCTGTTGGAGGTGGCGGCGGTCCTGTTGGCCGGCGGTCACTACGAGGGGGGTGTGGGAGCGGCGGGCGTTGAGGAGGCCGATGAGGCCGTTTGCCAGGCCGGCGGCTATGTGGAGGCTGGCGAAGGCGGGGCGGGCGGTGCCTCTCGCGTAGCCGTCCGCCATCGCTATGACGGCGCCCTCGTGTATGCCGAGGATGTATTCGGGGGCGCTGGGGGTGTTCGACAGGGCTGCGAGGAAAGGGAGTTCGGTGGTGCCGGGGTTGCCGAAGATTCGGTCCACGCCCTCGCCTCGGAGGATGTTCAGGGCGGCGAGGGCGGGGCGGTGGCCCATGGAGGGCTCCCCTCGTGGGGGCGGGTGTGTGGGGGCGTTCAGGGGGCAGCGTCGGGGAGTTGGGGGGTGGGGGCAAGCGGGGTGTGTCGCTCAGCGGTATGGGGCTCTTCTCGCCCCCGCCGCCCCTGCCCGTCCCATCCCCAGGGGCGCAGCCCCTTCGACCCCACCAGGGGCTCCGCCCCCTGGACCCCCGACGGCCCTGAACGGGCCTTGTCCTCAAACGCCGGACGGGCTGAATTGTGCGGACCGCCACCCAAGAGGCGCAGCCCCGTGGGGGTGGGTGGGGGTTCGGGATGTCAGAGCCTTGGCCTCGGACGACGCACGGGCTGAAAGCCAAAGACCGGACCGGCGTCCAAGAGGCGTGGCCCCCTGCGGGTGGGTGGGGGTGGGTTCGGGACAGCACAACCTCGGCCTCCGACGCCGGACGGGCTCGGCCTGCCCGGCCGGCGCCGGGATGCGGTCGGACTCGGCTTGCCCGACCGGCATCGACAAGACACCCACCCGTCCACGCCGGACCGGCCAGGTCTACGCGTCCCCGAACGTCTCCCCCTTCTCCGCCTTCGCCACCAGCAGTGCCGGCGGGTTGAAGCGTTCGCCGTAGCGCGCCGCCAGTTCGCGGGCGCGTGCTACGAACCCCGTCGGGCCGCCCTCGTAGCCGTTGATGTACTGGAGGACTCCGCCGGTCCAACCGGGGAAGCCGATGCCGAAGATGGAGCCGATGTTGGCGTCGGCCACCGAGGTCAGCACGCCTTCCTCGATGAGCTTCACCGTGTCCAGGGCCTCCGCGAAGAGCATGCGTTCCTGCATGTCCTCGAAGGGGATCTCGTGGCCGGGCTTGGTGAAGTGTTCGCGCAGGCCGGGCCAGAGGGCGGCTCGTTTGCCGTCGGTGTCGTAGTCGTAGAAGCCCGCTCCACCGCTGCGGCCGGTGCGGTCGAAGTCGTCGACCATGCGGTCGATGACGGCCTCGGCGGGGTGTGCGGGCCAGGTGCCGCCCGCCTCTTCGACGGCCTGCTTGGACTCCTTGCGGATCTTGCGCGGGAGGGTGAGGGTCAGTTCGTCCACGAGGGAGAGGACCTTGGCCGGGTAGCCCGCCTGGGCCGCCGCCTGTTCGATCGACGCCGGCTCGATGCCCTCGCCGACCATCGCGACGCCCTCGTTGATGAAGTGGCCGATGACCCGGGAGGTGAAGAAGCCTCGGGAGTCGTTCACCACGATCGGGGTCTTGTTGATCTGGCGGACCAGGTCGAAGGCTCGGGCCAATGCCTCGTCGCCCGTCCGTTCGCCCTTGATGATCTCCACCAACGGCATCTTGTCGACCGGCGAGAAGAAGTGCAGTCCGATGAAGTCGGCCTGGCGGTCCACGCCTTCGGCCAGTGCGGTGATCGGGAGCGTCGAGGTGTTGGAGCACAACAACGCGTCCGGCTCTACTACGTGTTCGATCTCCTGGAAGACCTTGTGCTTGAGGGTCGTGTCCTCGAACACCGCCTCGATCACCGCGTCGCAGCCCGCCAGGTCCGCCGGGTCGGCGGTGGGGGTGATGCGGGCGAGGAGGGTGTCCGCCTTCTCCTGGGTCGTACGGCCTCGGGAGACCGCCTTGGCGCACAGTTTCTCGGAGTAGGCCTTGCCCTTGGCCGCGGCTTCGGCCGAGACGTCCTTGAGGACTACCTCGATGCCCGCGCGGGCGCACGAGTAGGCGATGCCCGCGCCCATCATGCCGGCGCCGAGGACGGCGACCTTGCGGACCTTGCGGGGCTCGATGCCCTTGGGTCGGTTGGCGCCGGAGTTGACGGCCTGGAGGTCGAAGAAGAACGCCTGGATCATGTTCTTCGAGGTCTGGCCGGCGGCCAGTTCGACGAAGTAGCGCGCCTCGATGACCTGCGCGGTCTCGAAGTCGACCTGGGAGCCCTCGACGGCGGCCGCGAGGATGGCGCGCGGAGCCGGGTAGGGCGCGCCGTTCGTCTGCTTGCGCAGATTGGCCGGGAAGGCGGGGAGGTTGGCCGCGAACTTGGGGTTGGCGGGGGTGCCGCCCGGGATGCGGTAGCCCGGCCTGTCCCACGGCTGCTGCGACTCGGGGTGGGCCTCGATGAAGTCACGGGCCTTGGCGAGGAGTTCGTCGGGGGTGGCGGCCACGTCGTCGATCAGGCCGTTCTGCAGAGCGCGTTGCGGGTTGTACTGGGTGCCCTGCAGGAGGACCTTGAGCAGCGCGTCGGTGATGCCGAGCAGGCGGACGGTGCGGGCGACGCCGCCGCCTCCCGGGAGCAGGCCGAGCGTGACCTCGGGGCAGCCGATCTTGGTGCCGGGCGCGTCCAGGGCGACCCGGTGGTGGCAGGCGAGCGCGATCTCGTAACCGCCGCCCAGGGCCGCGCCGTTGATCGCGGCGACGACCGGCTTGCCCAGCGTCTCGATGCGGCGCAGGTTGCGCTTGATGGCCAGGCCGCCGTCGAAGAGCTCCTGCGCGGTCTCCGGGGTGACCCGGATGAGGTCGCGCAGGTCGCCGCCGGCGAAGAAGGTCTTCTTGGCCGAGGTGAAGATGATGCCGCGGATGGAGTCCTTCTCGGCCTCCAGGCGCTCGGTGACCACGGCGAGGGAGTCGCGGAAGGCCGCGTTCATGGTGTTCGCGGACTGGTTCGGGTCGTCGAGGACGAGCGTGACGACGCCGCTGCGGTCCTGTTCCCAGCGGATGGTGGTGCTCTGTGTCATGGCAGGGTCTCCGTAGAAGCCGTTGAAGTCTCTTGGTCCGCCGATTCCGCCGGGAATCAGATGCGTTCGACGATCGTCGCGATGCCCATGCCGCCGCCCACGCACAGCGTGGCGAGGCCGTACCGCTTGTCCTGGCGCTCCAGTTCGTCGACCAGGGTGCCCAGCAGCATCGCGCCGGTCGCGCCGAGCGGGTGGCCCAGGGAGATCGCGCCGCCGTTGACGTTGACCTTGTCCAGGGAGATGCCCATGTCCTTCGCGAAGCGCAGGACGACCGCCGCGAAGGCCTCGTTCATCTCGAAGAGGTCGATGTCGTCGACGGTCAGGCCGGCCTTCGCGAGCGCCTTGCGGCTGGCGGGGGCGGGGCCGGTGAGCATGATGGTGGGCTCGGAGCCGGAGACGGCGGCGGAGACGATCCGAGCGCGCGGGGTGAGCCCGTAGCGGTCGCCGACCTCCTTGGTGCCGATGGCGACCAGGGAGGCGCCGTCGACGATGCCGGAGGAGTTGCCCGCGTGGTGGACGTGGTCGATCTTCTCGACCCAGTGGTACTTCTGCAGGGCCACGGCGTCGAAGCCGCCCAGGTCTCCGATGTCCGCGAAGGACGGCTTCAGCCTGGCGAGGGAGTCGGCGGTGGTGCCCGGGCGCATGTGCTCGTCGTGGTCGAGGACGACGAGCCCACTGCGGTCCTTGACGGGCACGAGGGACCGCTCGAAGCGGCCCTCCTTCCAGGCCGTGGCCGCCCGCTCCTGGGAGAGCGCCGCGTACTCGTCGACGTCACGCCGCGTGAAGCCCTCGATGGTGGCGATGAGGTCGGCGCCGATGCCCTGCGGCACGAAGTTGACGGCCAGGTTGGTCATCGGGTCGTTGAACCAGGCGCCGCCGTCGGAGGCCATCGGCACCCGGGACATGGACTCGACGCCGCCCGCGAGGACCAGGTCCTCGAAGCCCGAACGGACCTTGGCGGCGGCCATGTTGACGGCTTCCAGGCCCGACGCACAGAAGCGGTTCTCCTGTACGCCCGCGACCGTGTCCGGCAGTCCGGCGGCGATCGCGGCGATCCGGGCGATGTCGGAGCCCTGGTCGCCGACCGGGCCGACGACGCCCAGCACGATGTCGTCGATCGCGGCCGGGTCCAGGCCCGGGAAGCGGTCGCGGATCTCGTGGATGAGTCCGACGACCAGGTCGATGGGCTTGGTGCCGTGCAGTGCGCCGTTCGCCTTGCCTCGGCCGCGCGGGGTGCGGATCGCGTCGTACACGTACGCTTCGGTGCTCACAGGGAAGCCTTTCGAATGAGGGTCAGCCCAGCAGGGAACGGCCGATGATCTCCTTCATGATCTCGGTCGTACCGCCGTAGATGGTCTGGACGCGGCCGTCGGTGAACGCCCGGGCCACGGGGTATTCGGTCATGTAGCCGTAGCCGCCGTGCAGTTGGAGGCAGCGGTCGGCGACCCGCTTCTGCAGCTCGGTCGCCCACCACTTGGCCATGGACGCGTGCACGGCGTCGAGTTGACCGTTCGCGTGCTCCTCGATGCAGCGGTCGAGGAAGGTGCGGGTGACAGTGCACTCGGTGGCCATCTCGGCTATCTCGAACCGGATGTGCTGCTTGGTGGCGAGCGGCCGGCCGAAGGCCTCCCGCTCCTTGACGTAGTCGGTGGTGATCTCCAGGACGTGCTCGGCCGCGGCGATCGCCGCGACACCGATGTGCAGGCGCTCCTGGGCGAGGTTCGTCATCAGGTGCACGAACGCGCCGTTGAGCTCCCCGAGCAGGTTCTCCTTGGGGACGCGTACGTCGGTGAAGAACAACTCGGCGGTGTCCTGCGCCTTCTGGCCGATCTTGTCGAGGTTGCGACCGCGCTCGAAGCCGGCCATGTCCCGCTCGACGACCAGCAGTGACAGTCCGCGCGCACCGCCCTCCGGCGTGGTCCTGGCGACCACGATCACCAGGTCGGCGAGGATCCCGTTGGAGATGAACGTCTTGGAGCCGTTGAGCAGCCAGTGGTCGCCCTTGTCCTCGGCGTGCGTCAGGATGCCCTGGAGGTCGGATCCTGCGCCGGGCTCGGTCATCGCGATGGCCGTGATCAGCGAGCCGTCGCAGAAGCCGGGCAGCCAGCGCCGCTTCCGCTCCTCGGTGGCGAGGCCGGTGAGGTAGGGGCCGATGATGTCGTTGTGCAGGCCGATGGCGATCCCGGGGGCGCCCGCGCGCGTGAACTCCTCGGCGAGTACGGCGCTGTAGCGGAAGTCGAGGGTGCCGCCGCCCCCGTACTCCTCGGGTACGGCGAGTCCGAGCAGCCCCTGCTTGCCGGCCGCGCGCCAGGCCTCGCGCGCGACGATGCCGTCCTTCTCCCACTGCTCGTAGTGCGGCAGCACTTCCCTGGCCAGGAAGGCACGCACGGTCTCGCGGAAGGCGTCGTGCTCGGGGGCGAAGATCTGGCGCTTCATGCGAGGTCCTTGGTCAGGTCGGGTACGTCCCAGTCGCGCGCCACCTCGGCGGTGTCCGCGCCTGGTTGGGCCGGCCCGGTGCGGACGGTCGTGGGGGTCGCGGAGAAGCGGGGCGCGGGGGCCGGCTGGGTGATGCCGCCGTGGTCGGTGAAGGTGCCGCGGGCGGCGAGGTGCGGGTGGTGCGGGGCCTCGCCGAGCGACAGGACGGGCGCCACGCACGCGTCGGTGCCCTCGAAGACGGCCGTCCACTCCTCGCGCGTACGGCTGCGGAAGCGCGCGGCGACGGCCTCCCGCAGTTCGCCCCAACGGGCCCAGTCCTTGCGGGCGTCGGCCTGGTCCGGGATGCCGAGGAGGGTCACGAACTCCGCGTAGAACTGCGGCTCCAGGGCGCCTACCGCCATGTACTTGCCGTCGGCGGTCTCGTAGGTGCCGTAGTACGGGCAGCCGCCGTCCAGGAGGTTGGCACCGCGCCGGTCCTGCCAGCCGCCCGCGGCCACCATGCCGTGGATCATCGCCGCGAGGTGGGAGGCGCCGTCGACGATCGCGGTGTCCACGACCTGGCCGGCGCCGCTCACGCGCGCGTGGTGGAGGGCGGCGAGGACGCCGACGACGAGATAGAGGGAGCCGCCCGCGTAGTCGCCGAGGAGGTTGGCCGGGACGGCCGGCGGCCGGTCCGGTTCGCCGATCATGCCGAGGGTGCCGGTGACGGCCAGGTAGGCGATGTCGTGGCCGGCGCGGTGGGCGAGGGGGCCGTCCTGCCCCCAGCCCGTCATGCGGCCGTAGACGAGGCGCGGGTTGCGGGCGTGGCAGGCCTCGGGGCCCACGCCGACGCGCTCGGCGACACCGGGGCGGAAGCCCTCGATCAGGATGTCGGCGCGTTCGGCGAGGTCGAGGACGCGGGCGGGGCCGTCCGGGGACTTGAGATCGACGATTACCGACCGCTTGTTGCGGTTGGTGACGTCGTAGTCGGGGTTGATCCCCAGTCCCACGCCGCCGGGGCGGTCCACGCGCACGACGTCGGCGCCCAGGTCGGCGAGGAGCATGGCGGCGAAGGGTCCCGGCCCTATCCCGGCCAGCTCGACCACGCGCACGCCGACGAGCGGGCCCTGCCCTGGCGTCGTTGCCATCCAGCCCCCAGAGGTGTGACACAACTGATGTAACACCAGTGATGCTAAGAACACGTTCCATCAAGCACAAGCCCGAACGAGCAAGCGCTTAGACATTTTTCCGACACCGGCTTCACCGATTCAGCACCGGCCCCGCCGACTCGGTACCGGCCCCACCCTCAGGGACCCGGCACCGCTCAGCGCTCGTCCAGCTCCGCTGTCAGCCGCTTCGGCGCGATCGTGCGGTAGCTCTCCTCCACCCAGTCGCACAGCAACTCCGCGACCGGCGCCCCCTTCTCCGCCAGCGGCACCCGCACCCAGCCCGCCTTGCCGAGGCCGTACCCGGCGGGCTCGGCACCCGGGGAGGTCAGGGCGTGGGCGTGCGCCTCCTCGTCCTTGAGCTTCACGGTGAGGGCCAGTGGATAGCTGCCGTCGTCGACGCCGAGGAAGACGAACACCTTCTTGTTGACCTTCGCGACGCTCTCGCCCCAGGGGAACTCCTCGACGGCACCCGGCAGCCCCAGGGCGAACTCGCGTACTTTCTCCCACTTCTTCAGGGCATTCCTGTCCACCTCCACCTGCACACCTCCGGGCTCGTCGTCGGGCTCCGCACCCTTCACGCTAGCCTCGGCCACCGACAACGGCGCGCGCCGCGGACCGAGGGGTGTCATGAGCAGGCTGAACAGGACGGACCGTCCGTACGACATCGTTCTCTTCGGAGCCACCGGCTTCGTCGGAACGCTGACCGCGGAGTACCTCGCCGCGCACGCGCCGGAGGATCTGCGCTGGGCGATCGCGGGCCGCGACGAGGAGAAGCTGGAGCGGCTGCGCGAGCGACTGCCCGGCGGAGGGAAGGTCGGGGTGCTGCGGGCGGACGTCGCGGATCCCGGCTCGCTGCGTGAACTCGCCCAGAACGCGCGCGTGGTGGCGACGACGGTGGGCCCGTATGTGCTGCACGGCCAGGATCTGGTGGCCGCGTGCGCCGAGAGCGGCGCGGACTATCTCGACCTCAGTGGCGAGCCCGAGTTCGTGGACCTCACCTATGTCCGGCACGACGCACGCGCGCGTGAGACCGGCGCCCGGCTGGTGCACGCCTGCGGTTTCGACTCGGTGCCGCACGACCTGGGCGCGTACTTCACGGTCCGGCAGTTGCCGGAGGGGGTGCCGCTGACGGTCGACGGGTACGTGACGACGAACGCGATGTTCTCGGGCGGCACGTTCGCCTCGGCGCTCAACCAGTTCGCGCGCGTGCGGCCGATGCTGACCGCCGAACGGGACCGCAGGCGGCACGAGCCCCGGCTGGTGGGCCGCCGGGCGCTGGCACCGACGGGGGCTCCGCACTTCGCGAAGGAGGTCGGTGCGTGGGCGCTGCCGCTGCCGACGATCGACCCGCAGATCGTGCGCCGGTCGGCGCGGGCGCTGGAGCGTTACGGTCCCGACTTCCGCTACCGGCACTACGCGGCCGCACGGCATCTGCCCGTCGCGGTGGGCGGGATCGCGCTCACCGGCGGGATCTTCGCGGCCGCCCAACTACCGGCTGCCCGGCGCTGGTTGTCCGACCGGCTCAAGCCCGGGGACGGGCCGAGCCCGGAGAGGCGGGCGAAGAGCTGGTTCACGGTGCGCTTCGTCGGCGAGGGCGGTGGCCGGCGGGTGTTCACGGAGGTCGCGGGCGGCGACCCGGGCTACGGCGAGACGGCGAAGATGTTCGCCGAGTCCGCGCTGTCCCTGGCGTTCGATGACCTGCCGCCGACGTCCGGTCAGGTCACCACGGCGGTCGCGATGGGCGACGCGCTGACCGAGCGACTGCGCACGGCCGGTCTCACCTTCCGGGTGGTGGCGAGTTGGTGATCCGGCCTGTGGGACCAGCGCCGGGGCCGTCGTCGCGGACCTAGTGCTGCTCCGCGGAAGTTCGTGGAGGGTGTTGGGTCCGATCAGGAGGTCTTGAGTGGGCTGCCGTCGTAGGTCCACTTGTACGGCTTCGCGGTTTCGTTGCGGCCGATGACGTAGCTCTCCAGCTTCTCGATGAGGTCATCGCGGCTGGAGAAGTCACCATGTCGCAGCACGCGGCGGGTCAGGACCGAGAAGAACAGTTCGATCTGGTTCAACCAGGAGGCGTGCGGCGGGGTCCAGTGCACGGTCCAGCGCGGGTGGTCGGCCAGCCACTTCTTGGTGTGCTTCGCGGTGTGCGAGGAGCCGTTGTCCAGGACGACGTGAATGTCCTGGCCTGGGGCGATGACCGTGTCGAGCCGGTCGAGGAAGGCGGTGAACGTCACCGCGTCGTTGCGGGCGATGATCTCGGTCAGGACCTCGCCGGTGCGCACATCCAGGGCGGCGACCAGGGAGGCGGTGCCGTGGCGACGGTACTCGAACTCCTCCCGTGCGGGCTCGCCCGGCCCTGCGGGACGGCCGGGGTGGCGCCTGGAGCGGGCGGCGATCGCGGTCTTCTCGTCGATGGACAGCACCACCGCTCCTTCGGGCGGGTCGCGGTACAGGTTGCACACGTCCGCGACGTGGTCCCAGAAGTCGGGGGTGTCGCGGCGGGTGAGCCAGCTGCGGATGCGGTGCGGCTTGAGGTCCAAGTCGGCCAGGATCCGGCCGACTTGGGAAGCGGAGATGGTGGCGGAGACGGTGCTGGCGACCCGGGCGGCGATCGTGCGGTGCGACCAGGTCGCCTCCGGGTGCGGAGGCGCGCTGGTGGCAGCGGCCACGACTGCCACCCTCACCAGGGGCCCGAACGTCTTGGGCCGGCCCGAGCGGGCAGCGTCCTTCAACCCTTCGAGGCCCTTGGCGGCGAACCGTCCACGCCACTTGCGGACCGTGTTCACGCTCACCGCCAGCTCCCGCGCGACGGCCCTGTTACTCAGTCCCTCAGCCGCCGCGAGCACGATCCGCGCCCGCAGCACCGCCCGCACCTGCGCTTTCGAGGAGACCGCTGTACGGACCAGACGCTCGCGCACCGTCTCGTCCACCTCCACCACGACCGCCTCGCCCATCCCCGCCACACCCTCGCCCGCCCCGACCAAAGTGATGATCATGGCGTATCCAGGGGGCGGCCCGGCAGTATGGACCCGTGCCGAAGAATCCACCCGAGTCCATGCAGGACCACCTGCGCCACCGCCTGAACGCTCGCGCCAAGGAACGCTGGCCCCAGCTCACCCGCATCCAGGTGCGCTTCCGCTCCGGATTCGCCTACGTGGCGGGGGAATTGCCGAACGAGGAGGAACCACTGCCCCTGTGCCGCCTGCGCTTCACCGGCGTCCTGCACACCTGGGGCTTCGCCCTCTACCTCGCCAGTCGCGGCAAGTACGAGGACAACTTCCTGCCCACCGGGCTGCCCTTCGGCTCACCCGAAGACGCCCTGGACTGCGCCTGCGGCTTCTACCTCGGCGACCCGACGCCCTGAGTGGGGTGACGTCAGCAAACGTGGCTCTTCTCGCCGTTGCCGACGCCCTCGGTGGGAGCGGGCTGCGGGACCGGTTCGAATAGGGTTGGTGGCACGGGGGACGTGGCGAGGAGGGCTGCGATCCTCGGGATCTGAGCCGCCACGCTCGCGCTGTGCTGCGTGAACGCCTCGATCGAGGCGAACACCTGGATGGCCAGCAGCGGTCCGTCCGCGTCGCCGCGCGCGCGGTGCACCGAGTAGTGCAGGCACCCAGGTTCGGCACGGATCTGCGGCGCGAGTTCGGCCAGCACCTCGACGAGGTCCTCGCGTCGTCCGTTCTTGGCCTCCATCGTGGACACGGCAACGACCGTGCCGGTGCTGACGGGCTGGGCGCCCTGGAGCAGTGCCAGCGCCTGGTCCGCCTCGGCCCGACCGCGCAGCAGGATCTCCCGGCCGTCCACCGCTGCTGCGGCCGAGACCGCGACGGCGACCGCACCTACCTGGTCGGCACTGACCCGGTCCGGATCGCCGGAGTCGGCCAGGCGGGTCCTGACCGGCCCGAGGACCAGGGCGAAGACTCGCTGCCGTCCTGCGGCCTCGGCCTGCAGGACCTGCCGCATCATCAACAGGGCGGCCTGCTCCATGCTGACCAAGCCGCTGCCGGGTACCGGCGTGAGCGCGGATTCCCCGACGATCAGCGTGTAGGCGCCGCCGGCGTTCAGCCGGGGCAGGAAGGCCCGCAGGACGGCAACGTGCGCGGCGGCGAGCCCGACGAAGGCGCTCTGCCAGTCGCTCTCGTCGATCTCCCAGAGCCGCTTGCCGGCCCACCACCCACCGATCGGGGCCACTACGTCGTCGATGCCGCCGAGCCTGCGCTGCATCTCGTCGGCAAGCTGCTCGGCGCCGGCGAACGTCGTGTAGTCGTGGACCACCAGGTGCAGGTGGTCGGTCGCCGCGTCACCGAGCACGCGCCGGAACTCCTCCGCCCGCTCCTGGGTGCGGGTCGGGACGAGGACGTCCGCGCCGGCGGCGAGGTAGCTGCGGACGACACCCTCGCCCACGGCTCCGGTGCCGCCCGGAACGACAACCCGGCGCCCGGGCAGGTCGGGAAGTGTGGTGATGCTGTGCATGGGGCTACTCCTCGGGAGCGGTGAGGGGCAGTGGACCGGCGATCCGCCACTGATCCCGCTCACGTGTTGGCCAAACCAACGTTGGCTTGTCCAACATAGCAGGCATGTGTTGGGGTGGCCAACAGTTAGGATGGGGAAATGGCGGACATGGATCACGCATTGCAACCCCCGGCCCGACTGCGAGGGCTAGCCAGCTGGCAGGCGAGCAAGGTGTCGACGCTCGGCGCCCGGCTGACCGCGCGACGCATGCCGCTGGGCGCCCGCGCCGATTTCGCCGTACTGGCGGCACTGGAGGAGTACGGGGCGCTCAGCCAGGCCGAGATCGGGCGGCGCCTCGGCCTTGACCGCAACGACGTCAGCGGCATCCTCAACCGCCTGGAGGACTGCCGCCGGGTCGACCGCCAGGCCGACCCCGCCAACCGGCGCCGCAACGTCGTCACCCTCACCGCCGCCGGAAGGCGGCATCTCGAACAACTCCAACAGCACGCCGATGCCGTCCAGGCCGAACTCCTCGCCGGCCTCGACACCGCGGAACAACGCCAGCTCCAGGCCCTACTCGCCAAACTGCTCGACAGCCACAAGCCCCAACCGGCCTAGGTGACAGCTACCGGGACAACAACCTGCCCAACGGACTGCCCGTCGGCTCTCCCGAGGTGGAGCCCTCCGCTGCGCAGAAGGCCTACACCTCGGCGGATCGGCCGCCCCTCAACGCACTTCCGCGGAGCAGCACTAGAGGGCTAGAGCGTCCACCCGGCGACCGTGTAGATCATCCCGCCGATCCAGCCGATCCCTGCCAGCACGGCGAGGACCAGCGCGAGGTTCACGACCCGCTCGACGGGACGGTTCGGGTCCGCGAGGGGCTTCGGGTCGCGGCGGCTCGTCATACGGCGGGTCGTCATGCGGTGCGTCGTCATGGCGCACAGCCTGCCGATCGGGAGGGCGCGTCCACATCCGTACAGATACTCAGTCCGGGTACTCAGTTCACGCCCGCCCCTCACCCATCCTGCGTCGCGGCGCTCACCTCTCCCGTCGCCGCCCGCAGCGCGCTGCGGCACAGGGCGTCCGCCTTGCGGGTCGTCTCCGGGAGGCGGAACGAGGGGGTCAGGGCGAGCACGTGCGCGCAGGCGTTGTCGAGGCCCGTGCGGTGGCCGACGGACACGAAGACCGGCTTGACGCCGTCCCGCGTGCGCAGGGCGCGGCCGACCTCCTCGGTGCCCGCGAGGAGCGGGGACGTGCTCCCGCGCGGGGCGCCCGGTTCGTCGTACGCGAAGGTGAACGGGTTCTTGGCGACACCGATCGTGGGCAGGCCGGTCAGGACGCCGAGGTGGGCGGCGAGGCCGAAGCGGCGCGGGTGGGCGAGGCCATAGCCGTCGCAGACGACCAGGCCGGGCGGGCAGGGCAGCGCTTCGAGGGCGGCCAGGACCGTGGGGATCTCACGGAAGGCGAGCAGGCCGGGGACGTACGGGAAGGAGACCCGGCCGACGGCGGTGGCCTCGGCGACGACGTCCAGGGTCGCCGCGTCCAGGACGACGGCCGCCGCCGCGACGACGTCCCGTTCGTCGTCGTAGGCCACGTCGACGCCGGTCACACGACCGGTCCCGGGCGCCGGTCCGGGCTCGTCGAGCACCACCTGGGCGCGCAGTTCGTCCTGGACGGCGCGGGCCTGCTCCTCGGTCGCGGGCCAGCCCGCGGGAATGCGTACGGTCGTCATGGTGGGGACGAGCGTACGGTTCCCGGTCGGGCCGGCCGGCGCTCAGGTCAGCTCTTGCCGCCCAGCGCGCGCTGCAGCTGGCCCTTGTTCATGTCCGAACGGCCTTTGACACCCCGGCGTCTGGCCTCGGCGTAGAGCTGGTCGTACGTGGGCCCCTGGGCGCCCTTGCCCGACCGCTGCCCGCCGCGCCGGCCGGAGGACATGTCCTCGGTCGAGACGCGGCTCGCGGTCTTCGACTCGCCGGAGCGGGCGCGTTCCTTGTTGACGGTGCGCGCGGCGATCTCCTCCGCGCGCCCCGTGCTCTCTCCCCGGTCCTTCGCACTCTGCTTGATGTGCTCGTACTGGCGTTCCCGCTTGGGGCTCGAACCGCGTGGCATGGTCGTCACTCCTCTCGGCGTCGACGCCCGGGTACCCCCGTTTCCGGCGGATGCGTCATCGCTCCAGGCGGGCCACCCGACCCAGCTCGCCGGCGGCCCAGCAGGCGCGGTCGGCGGTGCAGTCCACGGTGTCGTACGAGCCGGTGTCGACGGTTCGCCAGGTGCGGCCGCCGTCCGTGGTCAGGTCGGTGCCGGTGGGGCCGACCGCGAGGGCGGTGGTGCGGCTGTGCGCGAGCCAGGCGGCGCCGGAGCGGTAGGCGGGCGGCGGCCGGCCGGCGGGCTGCCAGGTGCGGCCCGCGTCGGCGGTGCGGGCGGCGGCCAGCGGTGAGGTCTGGTCGGGCCGGTAGTCGCCGCCGACCGCGAGACCGTGGGTGCGGTCGCGGAAGGCGAGCGCGAAGACGCCCTTGTTCGGGTCGCCCGCCGGGATCGGCGTATCGGTGGCCGTCCAGTGCACTCCACGGTCCGAGGAGTGCAGCACGCGCGCGTGGGCGCCGCCCCCGGTCGCCAGCCAGACGTCCGACGGGCCCGAGGAGACCAGGCACTGCCCACTGGCGGCGAACCCGGCCTCACCGGCCAGGGCGGCGGGCATGCCGGCGTTCGGGAGCACCTTCCAGGAGCGGCCGCCGTCGCCGGTCGACAGGATGCGGAACTTTCCGTCCACCGGGTCGCTCATGGCGAGGCCGTGGCGGCTGTCGAAGAAGGTCAGGCAGTCGTAGAAGGCGGCGGCGTCGGTGTTGCGGAAGGACTCCGTCCAGGTCCGGCCGGCGTCCTCGGTGCGGTAGACGCGGGACGCCTCGCCCTCACCGATGGCCAGCACCACGGCGCGCCGCGCGTCGAACGCCTCGATGTCCCGGAACTGCAGCTCGGCCGCGCCCGGCGGCGAGACGTTCCGCCACTTCTTCCCGCCGTCGGTGGTGCGCAGCACCGTACCCCCGGTGCCGGCCACCCAGGCGGTGTCCCGGTCGACGGCCGCCAGGCCCCGGAAGCGCACGCCGGCGGCCCCGGTGTCCTTGAGCTCCCAGTGCGGCGCCCGGTGCTGCGGCTCGTGCGCCTGCGCCGGTACGGCGGTCAGGGCGGCCAGTGCCGCCGCGCTCACCGCCCCCGCCGCCACCGTGCGAACCGTACGTCTCATGCGTCGCGTCTTCCCCATGCGCCTCATGGCGGGCGAAGCTAGCTCACTGCCGGGGTGCCGTCCAGATGGCCGCCGGCGCCCCGGCGCACGTCCCGTGGTCCGCCGCAAGGGCCCGTCGCGACCCGGCAGGCCGACTATTTCACTTCCGTGAATGAAATCGGTGACGGAGGTCACTAGCAATTTGTGTGCACTCATTGACCGATTCCGACGTCTCTTCCATTGGCCGGCTTTATCCGTCGACCCGCCCGTCCAGCCGTCACGAGGGAGCAAGGCGTTGATCACCGTCATCGAGCAGCCCGTGGAGGCCCGCCTCGTCGCGGCCGCTCCGCGCATGCCGAGCATCCCGGCCAAGCTGCACTACGACCGCCGCGACCCGTTCGCGATCCGTATGACCTTCCCGGCCCCGGCCACCCTGGAGGGCGTGGAGGTCTGCTGGACCTTCGCGCGCGAACTCCTCTCGGCCGGCCTGCACGGCGCCGAGGGCACCGGCGACGTCCGGGTGCGGCCGTACGGATACGACCGCACCGTCCTGGAGTTCCACGCCCCGGAGGGCACCGCGGTGGTGCACGTCCACTCCGAGGAGATACGCCGGTTCCTCCAGGCCACCAGCGACCTCGTGCCCGTGGGCTTCGAGCACCTGCACCTCGACCTCGACCACGACCTGGCCGAACTGATGCGGGACGCCTGCTAGCGCGTCAGCGGAAGGGACCGTCGCTCGCGAAGGCGTGGGCGGCGAAGCGCTTGCCCATCCGGCGGTACGCGGCCGCGGTGGGGTGAAGGCCGTCGGCCAGGTCGTCCGCCTCGTCCGGACCGAGCAGCTCCAGTCCGTCGAGATGGTGGAGATGGGGATCGGAGGCCCGCCGTGCCGCCACGATCCGGGCCAGCTCGGCACGGACCACCGTCAGTGACAACGCCCCGCCGGCCACATCGGCCGGGTCGCCCAGGGCGGTGACCCTCCCGTCGGGGCCCATCGAGGTCGGGCCGGGAACCTCCTCCAGTGCCGGACAGCTCACCGGAGAGATCAGCAGCAGCGGGACGTCCGGGTGCCCGTCGCGGATCGTGTCGAGGAATCCGTGCACCGCCGGGCCGAACGTCCGCAGCCGGAAGGCGCACAGGCTCGCGATGTTGATGCCCACCTTGAGGCTGATCAGGTCGGCGGGCATGTCACGGATGGTCCGGGCGACATACGGATCCAGCAGCGCGTTGCCCGCCTGGCTGAGGTTGATCACCTCCACGCCGCCGAGCGCGGCCGCCACCACCGGCCAGGTCCCGGTCGGACCGTCGGCCTCGATGCACTGGCTGATGGAACTGCCGTAGTGCACCCAGTTGCGCCGACCGTCCGCGAGCGGTGCCAGCACCTCGCCGTCGGCGCGCAGTGCCACCAGTTCCGTGGGGGTCTGCTGGGGCAGCCACAACTCGACGTTCTTCATCCCGGCCTGCAGCCCGACGAACCGTACGGTCCCCGGCTCGCCCGGGATCAGTCGCTGCTCCGCCCCGGGGCCCGCCATGCGCAGCACGTTGCCCACCGGTGCCCGCCGACGCCCCGCCAGAGCGCCGTCCACCAGCAGCTCCAGCATCCCGGGCGGGCGAGGGTGGGGGTCACCGTCGAGCTGTCCGGTGGAGGTGAGCACCTCGAACTCCAGTGAGCGGGCGTCGGTGCGGAACACCAGCCGTACTCCCGACGGCATCAGGGTCACGCCGTAGACCGACGGGTCCTGATACTGATCCTTGGTCCACGCGGGCAACCGACGCGGCATCACGCCCACCCGCGTGGTCTCCAGGTCCAGGGCGCCCCGGAACTCGACAGGACCGCCCACCAGTGGAACCCCTCGCATGGCCACCGCAACCGCTCCTGTCCTGGGTCGATGTGCTCCGCGGAGGGCGTCGGAGAAGGCTCCGGGAAGGCCCTACTCCCCCGACTCCGCAGGCACCGGCGTGACCACCGTACGCACCTCGTCGAGCACCTTCCGCAGCCCGGGCACGCCCGCCCCGGCGTGCGCGGCCAGTGCCTCGGCGCGCTCCCGGTCCTTGACCGGGGTCAGGGTGCTCAGCTCGGCCGCGGCGGCCAGGACGGCGGCGGTCGCGTCCCGCTCCGGGACCTCCGCGACGGGGCCCGGTCCGTCCAGGACCTCCTGGGTCTCCTCGCGCAGGGCGGCCACGTCGGCGACCCGGTCCAGCCGGTGCTCCACGCCCGGGAAGACGCCGAGGACCCGCTTGCGCTCCGTGCGCAGATAGCCCTCGGCGGTCAGCTGCTCCCGCAGGGCGTCCGCCGTCTCGCGCGCGTGCAGCGTGACCCACGCACGCCAGCCGTGCGGCCGGGACTCGCGGACCAGTTCCAGGAGCTCGTCGAGGGGGTCGTCCCCGGTCAGGGCGTCCATGTCGACGGGCGTGACGATGTCCTCCTCGTCGACGAGGAGGCCGCGCCGGGCCAGTTCCACCAGGGCGCCGGCCCGGGCTAGCGGGGCGGCGCCGGCGGCCTCGCCCGTCTCGGTGTCCCAGGCGACCAGATAGAGCAGGGCGGGGAGCGAGAGCGAACCGTCGGACACGGGGGTCTCCTTCAGGGGGCGGTCGGGGGCTCACGTTAATTCGTTGACAGCGATCGGGCGCGTTCGTACCGTTGGTGACGTCCTGTTGCCGTCGATTGGAGAAGGACGTTGCTCGTCTGAGGTTCTGAGACACCGAGCCACCCACCCATCTGTGGTGTGTGCGCCGTGTGCGACCTCGGCATTCGAGCCGTCCCGACGGAGCGGGGCCTTTTCATGGCCCCAGGACTGTGTCCCGCTCGCTCCCTCCCCGTCGCCGCCACCGGTGTCTCGATACGCGTTTGCCCATCACCGCATCAAGCAATCGCGAGGCGCCCTTATGTCTACGACCATGTCCATCACGTGTACGTCCCTCTCCTTCGCCTGGCGCGACGGCACCCCCGTCTTCGAGGACCTCGACGTCGCCTTCGGTCCCGGCCGGACCGGGCTCGTCGGGGTCAACGGCTCGGGGAAATCAACCCTGTTGAAGCTGATCGCCGGTGAACTCACGCCGGCCGACGGCCTCGTGCGGGTCGCGGGCGAGGTCGGCTACCTGCCGCAGAACGTCACGCTCGACACCCGGCTGCGTGTCGACGAGGCCCTCGCCATCGCCGCCCGGCGGGCCGCGCTGCACGCCATCGAGGCGGGTGACGTGGCCGAGGAGCACTTCGAGACGGTCGGCGACGACTGGGACGTGGAGGAGCGCGCGCTCGCCACGCTCGGCGAACTCGGGCTCGGCCACATCGAGTTGGACCGCACGGTTGGCGAACTCTCGGGCGGCGAGTCGGTGCTGCTGCGTCTTGCGGCCCTGCTGCTGCGCCGCCCCGACGTGCTGCTCCTGGACGAGCCGACCAACAACCTCGACCTGTACGCGCGCCGGCGGCTGTACGCGGCCGTGTCGTCCTGGTCCGGCGTCATGGTCGTGGTCAGCCACGACCGTGAACTCCTCGACCTGGTCGACCAGATCGCCGATCTGCGGGCCGGGGAGGTCACCTGGTACGGCGGCAACTTCTCCGCGTACGAGGAGGCGCTGGCCACCGAACAGGAGGCGGCCGAGCGCATGGTGCGGGTCGCGGAGTCCGATCTGCGCAAGCAGAAGCGCGAACTGGCCGACGCCCAGGTCAAGTTGGCGCGCCGTAAGCGGTACGGGCAGAAGATGTGGGACCAGAAGCGCGAGCCGAAGATCGTCATGGGAGCACGCAAGCGCGCGGCGCAGGAGTCCGCGGGCAAGCACCGCATCATGCACGAGGAGCGGATGGCCGAGGCCAAGGAGCGGCTCGACGACGCAGTGGAGGCCGTACGGGACGACGACGAGATCCGCGTCGACCTGCCGCACACGGCCGTACCGCCAGGCCGTACCGTCCTCACCCTGCTGGACCTGGAGCTGGCGTACGGCGCGCGCGTGGCGGGCGGGCTCGATCTGCGCGGTCCGGAGCGGGTCGCGCTGATCGGGCGCAACGGCGCGGGCAAGACGACGCTGCTGCGCACGATCGCCGGGGAGCTGGCGCCGGTGTCGGGCGAGGCGCACGCGCACGTGCCGCTGCGTTTTCTGCCGCAGCGGCTCGACGTCCTCGACGGCGAGCTGTCGGTCGCCGAGAACGTGGCCCGGTTCGCGCCGGGCGCCACCAACAACCGGATCCGGGCCCGGCTGGCCCGCTTCCTGTTCCGGGGCGCCAAGGCCGACCAGAAGGCGGCGACCCTGTCCGGCGGCGAACGCTTCCGGGCGGCGCTGGCCGCGCTGATGCTGGCCGAGCCGGCCCCGCAGCTGCTCATGCTCGACGAGCCGACCAACAACCTCGACATGGCGAGCGTGCGGCAGCTGACGACCGCGCTGGAGTCCTACGAGGGGGCGCTGATCGTGGCCTCCCACGACCTGCCGTTCCTGGAGTCGATCGGCATCACGCGCTGGCTGCTGCTGGACGGCGAGCTGCGCGAGACGGAGCCGGAGGAGGTCGGGTGAGCGCGTTGCAGGAGGGGCACAGCCTGACAAGGGGGGTTTTCTACCTGCGTGACGGCCCTGCATGATGGCCGGACCGGGCTCGCACCACGGGCCCGGTCCGCCGTCCCGCCGTGAGGAAGTCCTGTCGTGCCCAGCAAGAAGGTCCTCGTCCGCCGCCCGAGCCCGCGCCTCGCCGAAGGTCTGGTGACGCACGTCGAGCGGGAGAAGATCGATGCCGACCTCGCGCTGGAGCAGTGGGAGGCGTACGGGGAGACGCTGCGCGCGCACGGCTGGGAGACCTTCGAGGTGGACCCGGCCGACGACTGCCCCGACTCGGTGTTCGTCGAGGACACCGTCGTCATGTACAAGAACGTCGCGCTGATCGCCCGCTCCGGCGCGGAGTCCCGGCGCGAGGAGACCCTCGGGGTCGAGGAGGCCGTGGCCCGTCTCGGCTGCTCGGTCAACTGGATCTGGGACCCGGGCACGCTGGACGGCGGCGACGTCCTGAAGATCGACGACACGATCTACGTCGGCCGGGGCGGCCGGACCAACGCGGTCGGCGTCCAGCAGCTGCGGGCCGCCTTCGAACCGCTCGGAGCGCGGGTCGTCGCCGTGCCGGTGAGCAAGGTGCTGCACCTGAAGTCGGCGGTCACGGCGCTGCCCGACGGGACGGTCGTCGGG
The DNA here is from genome assembly GCF_029892565.1 of Streptomyces pseudovenezuelae. Lineage (GTDB taxonomy): Bacteria > Actinomycetota > Actinomycetes > Streptomycetales > Streptomycetaceae > Streptomyces > Streptomyces pseudovenezuelae_A. Next base: position 269,721 of record NZ_JARXVH010000001.1, read on the forward strand.
CACATCCCGAAGGTGGACCGCCCGTCCCTGTTCCCGCGCTTCCTGTCCGTCCCCGAGGAGTCGGGCTCGCACGTGGTGCTCCTCGGCGGCGACAAGCTGCTGATGGCGGCGAGCGCGCCACTGACGGCCGAGCTGTTCGCCGACCTCGGTCACCAGCCGGTCCTGGTGGACATCAGCGAGTTCGAGAAGCTCGAAGGCTGTGTGACTTGCCTCTCGGTCCGACTCCGCGACCTGTACGCCTGATGGGTGATCGTGTCACCCGTACGGCCCTGGGACCTGCGGGTCCTGAGGCTTTTTGGCATACCCCCGAAAGACCGGGGCACATGGCCTGAACAGGGATCTTTACGCCCTGCTTAACCTACGGCATCGTAACCTACGGATACGTAGCCTACGATGCCGTAGGTTCCGGCAACCGCTCGCCGGACCCACCCGGTTCCGTTCCGCTCTGTTCCGCCTTTATTGCCCGTCCCCCTGGAGTTCCCGTGACGATCACCTCCCCGCACCTCGGCAGCCCTTCCGTCTGGACCGACGCCCGACTGCTGTACGCGCTGGAGGAAGTGGTCGAGAAGGAACTCAACCGACACCTGAGTGTCACCAAGGACTGGATGCCGCACGAGTACGTGCCGTGGACGGACGGCCGTAACTTCCCCGGCATTTTCGACGACGGCGAGGCCTGGGACAAGGGGCAGTCGAAGGTCACCGAGATCGGCCGCATCGCGCTGGTCGTCAATCTGCTGACCGAGGACAACCTCCCCAGCTACCACCACGAGATCGCCTCGCTCTTCGGCCGCGACGGCGCCTGGGGCACCTGGGTGCATCGCTGGACGGCCGAGGAGGGCCGCCACGGCATCGTGATGCGCGACTACCTGCTCGCCTCGCGCGCGGTGGACCCGGACAAGCTGGAAGCGCTGCGCATGGCCCACATGAGCGAGGGCTTCGAGTCGGACAACCGGCACTCGATGCTGCACTCGGTCGCCTATGTCGCCTTCCAGGAGCTGGCCACCCGCGTCTCGCACCGCAACACCGGCCACCAGTCCGGCGACCCGGTCTGCGACCGCATGCTGGCCCGCATCGCGACCGACGAGAACCTCCACATGGTCTTCTACCGCAACCTCCTGAAGGCCGCCTTCGACCTCGCCCCCGACCTCACCATGCAGGCGGTGCGGGACGTCGTGGTGAACTTCCGGATGCCCGGACACGGGATGCCCGGCTTCGAGCGGTCCGCCGCGCAGATGGCGATCGGCGAGGTCTACAACCTGCGCATCCACCACGACGACGTGATCCAGCCGGTGCTCCGCTACCTGAAGGTCATGGACATCGACGGCCTCGGCCCCGAGGGCCAGCAGGCGCAGAGCGAACTCGGCATGTACATGGGCGGCCTGGACGCCGAGGCCTCCAAGTTCGACGAGAAGCTCGCGGCCCGCAAGGTCCGCATGGCGGCGCGCGCCGCGGGCTGACGACACGCACGCACGCGCGTGGGCCGACGGCACACGCACGCGGCCGGTACGGGAACGTCCGTACCGGCCGCGTCGTCGTCTGCGTCGGGACAGGCCGTGCGTCAGGGGCGGTTCCGCCTGAGTTCCAGTCGTTCCTTCTCCGACAGGCCGCCCCAGACACCGAAGCGCTCGTCGTTCGCCAGGGCGTAGTCGAGACAGGCGGAGCGCATCTCGCACATGCCGCAGATGCGCTTCGCCTCACGTACCGAGCTGCCCGGCTCGGGGAAGAAGAACTCCGCCCCGGTCTGCGCGCAGAGCGCCTGGGCCTGCCAGCCGGGGTCGGCCGGGGTGATGGTGTCGATGTGCATGGCGAGATCGTGCCGGAAGGCGAAAAACGTTCGATCAACGCGGGATCAACGCCATGCCCCAAGGCCTCCGGCCACTCGATGGTGACCCACCGCACACGGCAGCGCACGGCGGCGCGCGGCATGACACGGTGGGTTGTCAAAACCACGGAGTCGGTGCCGGTACCCCAGGTCCATACGCGTCCTTCACGCCGGTACGGCGGCGATTGTCAGTGTGCGGTGCAAGACTCGGCAGAGCAGAGAACGGGACCCTTCCGAGGAGGGCGCACATGCTCACCACCCGTTTCGTCAACGGCGCACCGAACTGGATCGATGTCGGCACATCCGACATCGACGGCGCCATCTCCTTCTACGGCGGTGTCTTCGGCTGGCGGTTCCAGTCGGCGGGACCCGACGCCGGTGGTTACGGCTTCTTCCAGCTGGACGGGAAGACCGTGGCCGGCGGCATGCAGACGACGCCCGAGCAGGGACCGCCCTCCTGGACCGTCTACTTCCAGAGCGCGGACGCGGAGGCCACCGCGAAGGCGGCCGAGCAGTCGCACGGCGGCGTGCTCATGCAGCCGATGGACGTGATGGGCGAGGGCCGCATGGCGATCCTCGCGGACAAGGCGAGCGTGCCGTTCGGCATCTGGCAGCCGGGCCGGCTCAAGGGCGTCGACGTGGCGAACGAGCCCGGTTCGCTGTCCTGGGTCGAGCTCTACACGCCGGACATCGCGGCGGCGGCCTGGTTCTACCACGAGACGCTCGGCCTGGAGACGGCCGCGGTGGACTTCCCGGGCGGCACGTACACGACGGTCAACCCGGCCGGGGCCGACGAGGACGCCATGTTCGGCGGCATCGTCCCGCTGGCCGACGACCCGACCGAGGACACGGCGTACTGGCTGCCGTACATCGAGGTCGAGGACGTGGACGCCGTGGTCGCCAAGACGCGGGAGCTGGGCGGCGCGATCCGCGTCCCCGCCATCGACATCGAGGGCGTCGGCCGCGTCGCCAAGCTCGCCGACCCGTACGGGGCACGCTTCGCGGTGATCAAGAACGCACAGCAGCCGGGCTGAGCGAGCGGAGCCGAGGCGACAGAGCTGAGGGGGACAGACCTACGCGGAGGCGCGCCGTACCAGTGTCGTCGGCAGGACCACGCCGGACGGCGCGCCCTCCGAGTTCTCGCCGGTCCCGACGATCCGGAGATTCTCGGTGCTCACGAGGTTCCCGGCGGTCTCGCCACCGCCGCGATGGTCGAGTCGGCCCAGCAGCAGACGGGCCATCAACCGGCCCATCTCCTCGATGTCCTGACGGACCGTCGTGAGCGGCGGGTCGGTCTGCTCGGCCACCGGGCCCACGTCGTCGAAGCCGATCACGGCGACGTCCTCCGGCACCCGCCGCCCGCGTTCGCGCAGCACCCGCAGCGCGCCGGCCGCGCTGAGGTCGTTGGCGGCGAACACGGCATCCAGGTCGGGGCGGCGGTCCAGCAGCTCCCGCATCGCCTGCTCGCCGCCGGCCGGAGTGAAGTCGCTCTCGACGATCAGCCGCGGGTCGACGTCGGTCATGACGTCCCGGAAGCCGTCGAGCCGGTCCGCCGCGGACGTCTGGTCCAGCGGGCCGGTGATGTGCGCGACGCGGCTGCGGCCGAGGCCGACGAGATGGCGTACGGCCGTACGGGCGCCGTCGCGGTTGTCGCAGTCGACGTACACCGGGCCGCCCTTGCCGTCGCTCCAGCCGGGCCGGCCGCCGAACACGGTCGGCACTCCGGCGTGCTGGATCAGGCCGGGCAGCGGGTCGTCGAGGTGCAGCGAGAAGACGAGGGCGCCGTCGACATGGCCGCCGGCCAGATACCGGCCGACGCGCGCGTGGTCGTCGCGGCCCTCGATGAGCAGCAGCACGAGCTGGTTGTCGTGGGCGGTCAACTCCTTGCTGATGCCGCGCAGTTGCAGGGCGAAGAAGGGGTCGGCGAAGACCCGGGTCTCCGGCTCGGCGATGACCACGGCGACGGCGTCGTGGCGCCGGGTCACCAGGCTGCGCGCGGCCTGGTTCGGCACGTACCCGAGCTCATCGACCGCCTTGCGCACCCGCGCGACGAGCGGCTCCCTGACCCCGTCCCCACCGTTCACCACCCGGGAAGCGGTGGCCCGCGAGACCCCGGCCCGCGCGGCCACGGCCTCCAGCGTGGGACGTGGTGCGGTGTCGCTCACTTCGGGGCCTCCTCGGTGGTTGCGGATCAGGATAACGCCCGGTGGGGCACGGGGAGAGAGCGCTCTGGCATCAGGAGAAATCGGGTTGCGCGGCCGGCCGGAGCGAGCCGAGGATCACCGTATGACGATGCGAAAGGCCCATGGCCGCTGACCGCCTGACCAGGTACGCCCGCCTCCCCCGGGCCTACCACGACCGAACGCTCCTGCACAGCACGGTCGACGCGTTCGGGCGCGCGCACTGGCTGCTGCGCGGCTCGGCCGAGCCGGACGGCCCGTACGACGCGGTGGCCGTCACCATCGAGGACGGCCGTGCCCAGGAGACGCACCTCAGCGCGGTACGCCCGCACCATCCGCTGATCGACGCCCTGCCGGACGGCGGCTTCGTGCTCGCCGACATCCGCAGCAAGGCGGGCGACGACCAGGTGCAGGTCTTCGACGCGCTGGGGCGACCGTCCTGGCACTTCCGGGTCGGCGACGGCATCGAGCACCTCCTGGCCGACGAGTCCGGCGACCTCTGGGTCGGCCACTTCGACGAGGGTGTCCTGGGCGACCGTCTCAGCGAAGCGGGCGTACGCCGCTGGAGCAGCACGGGCACACCGCTGTGGGCGTATCAGTCGACGGCCGGTGCGGACAGCATCCTCGACTGCTACGCCCTCAACGTCGACCGGCGGGCGACCTGGGTGTACCCCTACACCGGCTTCCCGCTCCTGGAGGTTCGGGACGGCCGGGTGGTGCGAGTGCGGACCACGCCGGTCGGGTACGCGCACGGTGTCGTCGTGCACGGCGAGCGCGTCGCGTTCTTCGGCGGTAGCCGAGACACGCAGGACCGGCTGGTCACCGGCACCCTCACCGAGACCGCCGTCGAACCCGGGGCGGAGACCCGCCTGACGCATCCGGACGGCACCGTCCTCGGCCGCCGCCGTGTGGTCTGCCGCGGCTCCCGTCTCTACGTCCAGCCGGAGCCGTTCACCGAATGGCTCCTCCTCGATATCGGCAACGGCGGCGACATCGGCATCGTCTGATCCGCGCCGCACGCCCCCGCCCCTCACGCCAGCAGATCCACCCGCCGCCCCACCCCGTCCCGCACCGCCCTCTCGTACGCCACCCAAGCCAGCGCCAAGTCCTGCCACGGCAACCCCACCGGCGCGTACACGGACCGAGTCTCCTCGCTCGCCCGTCCGGGATGTTCGCCCCGCAGCACCTCGCCCAAGGTCGCGTCGGCGGCCGTCGCCGGGAGGCCGGCCGCCGCCAACGCGCCCATGCCGGCGGCGAGTTCGCGGTCGTCGACGACGAGCAGGGCGTTGTCGAGCAGGTCGGCGGCGAGTTCCTGTTTGCCGGGCTCGTCCGCGCCGAGGCTGGTGAAGTGCTGTCCGGCGCGGGTGTCCGCGAGCTTCAGCAGCGGTTGCCTCGACCAAGTGGCCAGCAGCAGGGTGTCGGCGGTCGCGGCGGCCTCCGTTGCCGAGCCGACCGCCCGGCCTCCGTGCCGTGCGGCGAAGGCGGCGGCGCGCTCGTCGTCCGTGTCGTGGACGACGAGGTCCGGGTACGGGCGCCCCAGGGCGCGCAGCCCGCGGAGCATCAACTCGGCCTGTGCGCCCGCGCCGATCACGCCCGCCGAGTCGCCAGGGCAGGCGAGGAGGTCGGTGCCCAGGGCCGCCGCGAGGCCGGTTCGCCACGCGGTGACCGTCGCCGAGTCGAGGAGGGCGAGGAGTTCGCCGTCCGCCCCGGCGTGCAGGCAGATCACCCCGCGCAACGCGGGCCGGGCGCCCGGGAACTTGGCGTTGACCTTCACCGTGTAGGCCTCGATGCCGGGCAGCAAACCAGGGATCAGCGCGGTGGCCGTGCCCGGGAACGGCAGGTCCGTCCGCACCCGCTGCCCCACGACCGCCCCCGTCGGCGCCCGAAATCCGGCTCGAAGCGCGCCGAGGCAGTCCTCGACGTCCAGTACGGATTCCAGATCACTTCGCGTCAGTACAAGCGTCACCCGTCCATGATCCGTCAGTGCGCGTGCTGGTCGCTCACATCGTGCTGCTCATGGTCGTGCGGGTCGTACCCGGGGATCGTGCCGTCCGCCTTCTTCACCAGGAACAGCCCCACCATCCCCATGTCGGAGTGGCTCTGGACATGGCAGTGGTACATCCACGCGCCCGCCCCGACGCCCTCCCCCGCGATCACCTGGAAGCCGAAGGAGTCCGCCGGGCCGACGATCTTGTTGTCGACGACCTGGCTGGGGTCGTCCGGGCCGGTCAGCAGGCCCGTGCGGTTGTCCGCCCAGCGGTGCCCGTGCATGTGGAACGTGTGGTAGTACTCGCCGTGCGTGATCATCACGAACTCGACCCGGTCGCCCACGGTCGCCTCGAAGTCGGGCCCGGAGTGCGCGGGTTGGTTGTTGATGCTCATGTCGTTGAAGACGATCGTGTACGTCCGGTCCGGCAGGACGTCTCCCTTGCGGCGCACGATCACCGGGCCGTAGAGGCCGTTGCGGATCCCGCCGGTGCCGTGCTCGGTGCCGACGACGTGGTCGTGGTAGTGCCAGTAACCGGCGCTGCCCGCCCGCCAGGTGCCGTCGGCGCGGCGGCCCGGCGCGTGGGTACGCCAGGTGTAGGTGCGGGTGCCGCCGGGCTCGACGTCGCTCCGGTTCAACCTGGTGCCGTCGCTGGAGACTTCGTAGTCCAGGCCGTGCACGTGCAGGCTGGCGGCCACGTCCATGGTGTTCTCGAACTCGATGTGCAGCGTGTCGCCCTCGTTGAGTTCGATGAGCGGCCCGGGGATCGAGGCCTTGCCCTTCTCCAGGCCGTAGCCCATCTGCCCGCCGGTCAGCCGCTCGGCGTACAGCTTGATGCGTTTGACCTCTCCCCCGGCCGGGGCGGTCTTCGCCGGAGCGGCGGCGCTCACGGCCTCCGGCGCGAGGGACAACGATGTCGCGACGACCGCTCCGCCGAGCAGCACCCGCCGGTTGAACCCGCGTCTGTCCATGCGGAACTCCCCACCCTGGTAAGGAATTTGCGGAGGTGTACCTGTGATGAACCTGTGAGACGGTAGCCGCCCTTCCGCCGTTTATCCACACTCAGGACAAAGTTCGTGGGATCCCGGTCATAGGTATTGGCGAGTCATGCAAAGGGGTCTAGCTTCCTTGCCGTTGCCGCTGTGACCGAGGAGGTGCCCATGCACTTACGAGGGTTGAGCACAAGAGGCGTCAGAAGACGGGCCTGGGCGGCCACCGTGACCGCCGGGGTCGTCACCGCCGGACTGCTGTCGGGACCCGTCGCGAGCGCGCGGCCAGCCCCGGAACCGTCCCCGACAACGATGTCCGTCAAGTCGCCCCCGGGCGGCCCGAATGTGCGGGTGCTGGTCTTCTACGGCTCCGCGGCGGCCGGGGACGAGTCCCCCGTCGTGAACGCCGGGATCGGGGCGATCGAGCAGATCGGCCTCACCGGACCCGCCGAGCAGCGTTTCGAGACCGAGGCCTCGGACGATGCCTCGGTCTTCACCGACGAGGCCAGGCTGGGCAGTTACAACGCGATCGTGTTCCTGACCGGTGGCGGTGACGTCCTCGATCCGGAGCAGGAGGCGGGCCTGGAGACGTACATGGAGGCGGGCGGCGGCTTCGTCGGCGTCCATGACGCGGCCCGCGCGGAGCCGTACTCGGACTGGTTCACCGGTCTGGTCGGCGCCCGGCCGGCCGCCTCCAGCCCGACCGCCGTACAGCGGGCCGTGGTCGAGGTCGGCGACCGGCAGCACCCGGCCACCAAGGATCTGCCGCTGCAGTGGAAGCGGCCGGACCAGTGGCCGAACTGGGTGAAGAACCCGTCGGGCGACGTGCACACCGTGGCGCGGGTGCGCGAGTCGACGTATCAGCCGGGGGCGAGTGCCAACGGCTGGGACCACCCGGTCAGTTGGTGCCGTGACTACGACGGCGGACGGTCCTTCTACACCGGTATGGGCGGCACGGTGTCGTCGTACGACGAGACGGAGTTCCGCGCCCATCTGCGGGGTGCGCTGCTGTGGACCTCCCGGCTGGTGCGGGCGGACTGCAAGGCGACGATCAACGGCAACTACAAGGCGGAGCGCCTGACCCAGGCCAACCAGCCCGGTCAGAACGACCAGATCGGCGAGCCGCACGGCCTGGTCACCGCGTCCGACGGACGCGTGCTCTACATCGGCCGGGGCGGCGCGGACTCCTCGCAGCCCGTGGTCACCGACTGGAACAACCCGGACGTCGGCAAGGGCAAGGGTCAGATCCACGTCTACGACCCGAAGACCAAGAAGGTCACGCTGGCGGGCGAGTTGACGGTCTTCGGCAACAAGGGCGGCGGCGACGAGCTGGTCAAGGTCGAGGAAGGCCTGCTCGGCATCACGCTCGACCCGCGCTTCGAGCAGAACGGCTGGGTGTACCTGCACTACACGCCGCACTCGCAGCTCAACCGCGACACACAGATGGCCGAGCGGCGGGTCTCCCGCTTCACACTCGACCTCACGACGAACAAGCTGGACCTGGGCAGCGAGAAGGTACTGCTCAAGTGGCCGGTGCAGGTGCACAGTTGCTGCCACGCGGGCGGCGGGATGGCCTGGGACTCCAAGGGCAACCTGTACATCGCGACCGGCGACAACAACTCCAGTGGTTTCAGCGACGGTTACTCCGGCAACAACCCGGCGCCGAACTACAAGGGCGTCTCCTTCGCCGACGCGCGCCGCACCGCCGGCAACACCAACAACCTCAACGGCAAGATCCTGCGCGTCCACCCGGAGTCCGACGGGACGTACACCCTCCCGGCGGGCAACCTCTTCACCGGCCAGGAGACCGACGAGGGCGGCGGCAAGACGCGAGGCGAGATCTATGTGATGGGCGTCCGCAACCCGGCGCGCATCTTCGTCGACCAGCAGACCGACACCCTCTACGCGGGCTGGGTCGGTCCGGACGCGGGCGCGCCGTCGACCACGTGGGGTCCGGCCAAGTACGACACGTTCGCCGTCATCACCAAGGCGAGCAACCGGGGTTGGCCGTACTGCATGGGCAACAAGCAGCCCTACCGGGACCGCAATCTGCCCGATCCGACGAAACCGCTGGGCTGGTACGACTGCGACCACCCGAAGAACGAGTCACCGAACAACAACGGGTTGGTCAACCTCCCGCCGGTGACCGGCAACAACATCTGGTACTCGCCGCAGGGCGGCGCACCGGACTACCCGCGCGACGCGAGCGGCATCCCCTCGTACAAGCAGGAGGAGGCCAAGTATCTGCTGCCGTGGCTCAAGGGCGGCGGCCAGGCGGCCATGAACGGCCCGGTCTACCGGTACGACGCGGCGAGCACCAGCGAGACCAAGTGGCCCTCGTACTGGGACGGCAAGTGGTTCGTCGGTGACTTCTACGACGCCGACCAGCCGCGCAACGCCGTGCTCACCGACCCCAAGACGCAGGGCGACGGCGGTCTGCCGGTGCACTCGGAGTCCCTGAAGAAGATCGTGCCGATCGGCAACGACGGCATCAAGAACCTCATGGACTGGAAGTTCGGTCCGGACGGGGCGCTGTACGTCCTCGACTACGGGCGCGGCTTCTTCACCTCGGACGCCAAGTCGGCGCTGTGGAAGGTCACTTACACCGGCGGCGGGGCGACCCCGGCCGCGAACCGACTGGCGAGGGGAGGGCAGTGATGCGGCACCTTCTACGGCAACGGAGAGTCTGGGCGGCCCTGTTGGCCACCATGCTGATGATGCTGGGCCTGCAGACCACGGCAGGCGCCCAACCTGAGCGTGCCACACGGGCGGCCGCGGCCCAGACGCTCACCTGGACCGCGGGCGACGACATCACCAAGTACGTCTCGGCGCCCACGACGGCGGTCGCCGGTACGGCGACGATCGTCTTCGAGAACAGCGTGGCGACCGGCAACACCATGGGAATGCCCCACACGTTGACGTTCGCGACGTCGGACCCGGAGTTCAACAGCGACGTCGAGCTCAACATCCTCGCCAATCCGAACGACGCGCAGGGCGGCCTCCACACCGCGGAGGTCACGCTCACCCCGGGCCGCTACTTCTACCACTGCACGATCCCGGGCCACGGGCAGATGCAGGGCATCCTGGTGGTGACCGAGGGCACCGGCGAGGACACCACCGCGCCCGAGACCTCGGTCGACGTGACCGGGACGCAGAACTCGCAGGGCCAGTACGTCGGTTCGGCGAGCGTGGCGATCGCCGCGAGCGACCCGGGCGGTTCGGGCGTGGACCGGGTCGAGTACGCGCTGGGTGACGACGGCGCCTGGCTGCCGTACACCACCCCGGTCGTGGTGGACCAGGTCGGCGCGCACAAGGTCCGCTACCGGGCCTCGGACAAGGCGGGCAACGTGGCCGCCGAGAAGAGCGTCGAGTTCACGGTCGTCGCGCCGCCGACGGACGACACGACCGCGCCGGAGACCTCGGCGACGGTCAGCGGGGAGAAGAACCCCGAGGGGAACTACCTCGACATGGCCACGGTCACCGTCTCGGCCTCCGACACCGGGTCCGGCGTCAACACCATCGAGTACGCGGTCGACTCCGGTGCCTGGCAGGCCTATTCGGGGCCCGTGATGGTGCATCAGCTCGGCACGCACACCGTGCGCTACCGGGCCACCGACAAGGCGGGCAACGTGGCGGCGGACAAGAGCGTCACGTTCACCGTCGTCGCGCCGCCCACGCAGGACACGACCCCGCCGGTGACGGGCGTGACCGTCGGCGGGACGCGCAACTCCGACGGGGCGTACGTGGGCAACGCCAAGGTGACCGTGAGCGCGGCCGACGAGGGTGGCTCGGGGGTCGCGGGCATCGAGTACTCGCTCGACGCCGGGCCCTATCTGGCCTACGGCGGGCCCGTGGTGGTCGACCGGGCCGGTACGCACACGGTGGCCTACCGGGCGAGCGACAAGGCGGGCAACACCTCCCAGCCGCGGACCGTGAGCTTCACGGTGGTGGCCGGCGGCGGGGTACCCGCGCCCAACTGCCCCGAGTTCGACGAGCGGTTGACGGTCATCGTCGGCACGGTCGACTCAGGCGTCCCCAACCGGGTCACCAACAACCGGTGCCGGATCAACGAGTTGATCGAGGACGAGAAGGAGTGGACGTCCCACGCGCTGTTCCTCAAGCACGTGAAGACGGTCCTCGACAAGCTGTTCAAGGAAGGGGTCGTCGACGAGCGCGAGTACGACACGATCACGGAGGCCGCCGAGGAGTCCGGGATCGGCAAGCCGGGGCAGACCGAGGGCTACCGGACGATCTTCGACGGCACGGCGGGTTCCCTCGCCAAGTGGGAGCAGGTCGGCGGCGGTTCGTTCGGTCTCAACGGCGACGGCTCGATCACCAGCGGCACCACGTCCGACGGCCTGGGCATGCTCTGGTTCCCGCAGCGCAAGTACGGGGACTTCTCGCTGAAGCTCCAGTGGCGTGACGACGCGCCGGGCACGGGCAACGCCAACTCCGGTGTGTTCGTGCGGTTCCCATGGGTTCACGGGAACCCGGAGGAGCCCCGGCCGGAGTGGGCCGCCATCAAATACGGCCACGAGGTGCAGGTGTTCGACCGGCCCGACGGCGACCTGTACAAGACCGGCTCGATCTACGGCTTCGACCGGGTGGGACTCGCCGGCGCAGGCGTCACCCAGAAGGGCACCTGGAACGACTACGAGATCCAGGTGGTCGACCAGCACTACTCGGTCTACCGCAACGGCGTCCTGATCAACGAGTTCGACAACATCGGCGGCCAGGACTTCTACCCGCCGCGCTCGGACGACCCGGGCACGGACGGCCGGCGGTTCGCCTCCGGCTACGTCGGACTGCAGGTGCACAGCACGACGGACGTGGTCTCCTACCGGGACATCCGGATCAAGGAGCTGCCGTAGCCGTAGAGCCACGGATGTATCCATAGCGTCCGTGGGAGGCGCCCCGGCCGGGACTACTCGGCCGGCGGCGCCTCTTTCTTCGCCCTACTCGGCTGCACCCGCTTCGGCTCGCCCGGCATCTTCGGGTACTCCGGCGGATAGGGCAGGTCGGCCAGCCCGTGGTCGTGTTCGTCGCGTCGGGCGAGTTCGAGCAGGGCGTCGAGGGAGTAGCGGTGGTCGTCCATGTCCGCGTGCACGTCGCCGAGCTGGGCGAAGCGCGCGGGCATCGTCGCGAGGTCGAAGTCCTGCGGGTGCGCGGTGCCGACCTCGTCCCAGCGCAGGGGCGCCGACACGGGGGCGTGCGGGCGGGGACGTACGGAATAGGCGGAGGCGATGGTGCGGTCCCGCGCCGTCTGGTTGTAGTCGACGAAGATGCGCTCGCCGCGCTCCTCCTTCCACCACTTCATGGTCACGTGGTCCGGCATCCGGCGCTCCAGCTCCCGGCCCACGGCGATGGCGGCGCGGCGGACCTCGGTGAAGGTCCAGTTCGGCTCGATCGGCACGAAGACGTGCAGACCGCGCCCGCCGGAGGTCTTGGGGAAGCCCTTCAGACCGCCGAACTCGTCGAGGACGGCGCGCAGTTCGTGGGCGGCGCGGACGGCGTCGTCGAAGTCGGTGCCGGGCTGCGGGTCGAGGTCGATGCGGAGTTCGTCGGGGCGGTCGACGTCGTCGCGGCGGACCGGCCAGGGGTGGAAGGTGAGCGTGCCGTACTGGGCGGCCCACAGGACGGCGGCCTCCTCGGTCGGGCACATCTCGTCGGCGCTGCGCCCGCTGGGGAAGGCGATGTGGGCGGTCGGGATCCAGTCGGGCATGTTCTTGGGCGCCCGCTTCTGGAAGAAGTTCTCGCCGGTCACGCCGTCGGGATAGCGCTCCAGCGTGGTGGGGCGGTTGCGCAGGGCGCGCAGGATGCCGGGGCCGACGGCGATGTAGTAGTTGGCCAGGTCCAGCTTGGTGAACCCGCGCTCGGGAAAGAAGATCTTGCTCGGGCTGGACAGCCGGACGGTACGGCCGCCCGCTTCCAGTTCCACCGCTTCGCCCATGCGGCCACGGTAGGCGCACCTCGGGTCCCACGCACACCGGGCGGCAGGCTTCGTATGAGAGCAGAATCGGTGCCATGGACCTGCCGGTGATGCCACCCGTGAAGCCGATGCTCGCCAAGTCGGTGGCGAGGATCCCGCCCGACATGCAGTACGAGGCGAAGTGGGACGGGTTCCGGGCGATCGTGTTCCGGGACGGGGCCGACGTCGAGATCGGGAGTCGTACGGGCAAGCCGCTGACCCGGTACTTCCCCGAGCTGGTGGCGGCGCTCGCGGAGCGGTTGCCGCCGCGGTGCGTGCTGGACGGGGAGATCGTCATCGCCCGGGACGGCAAGCTCGACTTCGACGCGCTCACCGAGCGGATCCACCCGGCGGACTCCCGGGTGCGGACGCTCGCCGAGCGGACCCCGGCGTCCTTCGTGGCCTTCGACCTGCTGGCGCTGGCGGACGAGTCGCTGCTCGACGTGCCGCTCGCGGACCGGCGGGCGCTGCTCACCATGGCCCTGTCGGGGGTGTCGGCGCCCGTGCACGTGGCGCCGGCGACCACCGACATCGAGGTGGCCCGGCGCTGGTTCGACCAGTACGAGGGGGCGGGCCTGGACGGCGTCATCGCCAAGCCGCTCGCCCTGCGCTATCTCCCCGACGAGCGCGCCATGTTCAAGATCAAGCACGAACGCACGGCGGACGTCGTCGTCGCGGGCTACCGCCTGCACAAGAGCGGCCCGATCGTGGGCTCGCTGCTGCTCGGCCTGTACGACGACCAGGGCACCCTGCAGCACGTGGGCGTGTCCGCCGCGTTCCCGATGAAGCGGCGGGCCGAGCTGATCGACGAGCTGGAGCCGCTGCGCATGGCGGACGTCGAGAGTCACCCGTGGGCGGCCTGGGCGCAGGAGGCCGCGCACGAGACGGCCCGGCTGCCCGGCGCCCCCAGCCGCTGGTCCGGCAAGAAGGACCTGTCCTGGGTGCCGCTGCGCCCCGAGTGGGTGGCCGAGGTGGCCTACGACCACATGGAGAACGGCGCCCGTTTCCGGCACACGGCCCGCTTCCGCCGCTGGCGCCCGGACCGCACCCCCGAGAGCTGCACGTACGCGCAGTTGGAGGAGCCGGTCGGGTACGACCTCGCGGAGATCTTCGGCCCCCAGGACTGAGGGGATTCCGGCCGAGCACACAACAGGGCTCCTACAGCCGGGGCACGAGATCCGACATCACGGCGCGCGGCAGCGACGGGTTGGCGGCCGCCGCTTCCGCCACCTGCCACTCGGCGTCGGTGAGCAGGTCCACGATGACCGGCACAGGGAGCGCCGGATGGCCGGCGGCTATGGGCCTCGCCTGTCGGTCCGCCAGGCAGGCGAGCAGAGCCTGGGCCGTCGCGTTCCGGTGCCGTGCGATTTCGCGGAACGCCTTCTGCACTGATGGTTCGTGCCGGGTGAGGTCCTCCAGCAGCGCCGGACTCGCGTCCGGGTTGGTCGCCACCTTGGCGAGGACCCGGACTCCGTGCCGGTCGACCATGGCGCGCAGTTGGGCCTCGGACAGGCCCGGGTGCGGGGCGACGGACTTGACCACCTTCGCGTCGGGATCGGCGGCCAGCGCGTCGCGGAACTCAGGCCGCAGATCGCGTCGTTGGGCCACGAGCATGTGCGCGGCCGGGTGCGGCGACCGGGCCAGCTCCTGGACCTCGGCGGGAGACGCGGCGGCGATTCGCGGCAGCAGGGTGGCGCCGATCTTCGTCGCGCCGGCCAGGTGGACGAGCACGTCGAGCGGTACATGCCGGTTGTGCGCGAGGCTGCGCCGCACGTCGTGGCCGCCGTCGTCGGCCAGGGTGCGGATCAGGGCCTCCTCAATCGCGGGATTCCCGGCGAGATCGGCCCGGACACCGGGAACGGGGTCCGCGGCCAGCCGCCCGTACACCTCCGGGGGCAGGTCGGAGCGGGCGGCGAGCGTCCAGCGCAGGATCATCGAGGGATGGTCCACGAAGCCGACGACGGCTTCGGCGGGAGTCGCCGGGTTCCGCAGGGCCGCCACCTGCACCTGGTGCACGGAGGACTCGTGGGAGCCGTCGCAGGAGGCGCCCGGCAGCAGATCGCAGTCGGGCCGCTCGCAGTGCGGATCGTGCACGAACGGCGTCGCCTCGCGGTCGTAGACCAGGCACCGTCGCGCGGGAGGCAGCCCCTCGCCGGTGATGAGCGCCGCCAGTACGTCCGGGGGCGTCGCCTCGTTGGCCGCCACCGCGCGCCGGACCTCGGCATGCGGATGCTCCGCGAGCCCCGCGGCCACGTCCGCCGTGGTCCACCGCGCGAGTTCCGCGACGACGCGTACGTCCGGGTCCGCGGCGAGCGCCTCCACCACCTCGGCCGGGAGGCCGGAGCAGGCGGCCAGCTTCTCCCGGCGCTCCACATCCGGATCCGCCGCGAAAGGACGCGCCCACTCCGGACTCCCGGCGCCCTCGTGGAGCAGGGCGAGGGCAGCGTGCGGCCGTGCCCCGGGATCCACGTCGGCGGCGGTCAGCCGGCCCTCGCACGCGAGCCGCGCACCGCTCTCCTCGACGCGCGAGAGCAACGCGACCGCCTGCGCACGGCTGAGGTCCGCCCGACCGGCGAGGTCCACGGCGATGTCGTCATCCGCGATCGCGATCAGCCGGTCGACCAGCTCGGACGGCAGGGCCGCGTTGGCGGCGAGCCCGCACAGGACAGGGTTCACGGAGGGCATCCTGCCCGGACCGTGCCCGATCGGCTCAGGATTTTCACGCCACCGGGCTGTCGGTGACACCGGGGCACGCCAGGGCAAGGACTGAGCCGATCGCGGCCGGGCACAAGGCCCTGGGCAATCACCACGGACGACGACCTGCGGCCGATCGGCCCATTGGACGCGCGCAATCGTCATCGAGGGGGTATGCGCAGCAATGAACTTATAAGCGCACAATCGATGACACAGGATGTGGTGCCACGGTGGGCAAGGGACGTACGGCGCGCACACGACGCGCCTCGACGACGGTGGCGCTGCTGGCCGCCACGGTGACGGCGGCGCTCGCGGCCGGCTGCACGGGAACGCACAACCCGGTGGACGACGGACGCGGACAGCTGCGGACGCCGGTCCCGACCCCCAGCAAGAGCGCCGAGAAGACCGCCGACACCGGCTCCGTACTCGCCGTGAAGATCGACAACGTACGCGCGGCCCGCCCGCAGACCGGACTGCGCGCCGCGGACGTCGTCTACGCCGAGCAGGTCGAGGGCGGTCTGAGCCGGCTGATGGCGGTGTACGCGACCCAGTTCCCGAAGTCGATCGGGCCGGTGCGCAGTGCGCGCGAGTCCGATCTGGAGCTGCTGCGCCAGTACGACGACCCGACGCTCGCCTTCTCCGGGGCGCAGCACAAGCTGCTGCCGCTGATCGACAAGGCGCCGCTGCGGGCGGTGCCGCCCGAGGACGCGTCCGACGCCTACTTCCGGGGCACCGACAAGGCGGCCCCGCACAACCTCTATCTGCACCCGTCCAAACTGATGCCCTCCGCCCCGGGCGCGGACGCGCTGACGAACGGCTTCCGCTTCGGCGCGGCCCCCTCCGGCGGCACGAAGGAGACCTCGCGGACCGTCCGCTACCCGTCCGCCTCCTTCACCTTCAACTGGTCGGCGCGCAGCCACCGTTGGCTGGTCTCGATGGACGGCACGCCGACCGTGACGACCGACGGGAAGCGGGTGGCACCGGCGACGGTCGTCGTGCAGTACGTGAAGGTGCGCACGTCCCGCTTCCACGACGTCCTCGGCAACAACACGCCGTACACCGAGACGGTGGGCTCCGGCACGGCGCAGGTGCTGCGCGGCGGACGGGCCTACGACGTCGACTGGAAGCGCGACAACGCCAAGGACGGCACGGAGTTCACGACGAAGGACGGCTCACCGGTGAACTTCGCCAAGGGCCAGGTGTGGGTGGTGTTCGCGAAGGCGTCCTGACGGGCGACCGGACCGGCCCCGGCACTCAGCGCTGTGTCACGAGGGGTTCCGTCGGGTTGCGGAGCCCCTCGGCCGCGTCGGCGACCCGCTGGATGAGGTCGCAGAACACCGTCTGCTCCGCGGCCGACAGCGGCGACAGGAAGACGCAGTTCATCCGCGCCGTGCGCACGCTCAGCTTGCGGTGGGTGCGCTCGCCCTCGTCGGTGAGGCGCAGCAGGAACCGGCGGCCGTCCTGCGGGTCGCGCACCTTGTCCAGCAGCCCGCGCCGGCCGAGCCGGCTGATCACCTCGGCGATCGTGGACCGGTCGAGCCCCACCCGCTCCCCCACGGTCCGCTGGTCCAGGCCCGGCTCCTCGACGAGCGCGTTGAGGACCGCGAACTGCGGCGAGGTGATCTCCTCCGAGACCATCGTGTTCCACAGCAGGTAGTGCGCCTGCTGCAACCGCCGGGCCAGATGCCCGGGGTGGGTGGTGAGGTCCAGCGCGGCCATGTGCGCCCCCGAGGTCGAATTCGTCTGTGCACTGACGATACCTGCGGTTTTCCCAAGTGTCTCCATGGCTGCGCCTCCTGTTGGCCCGGCACTTCTCCCAGCTCTTGACGCCGCACCCGACCAGTGGCAGCGTGAAGGAAACTTCACTACATCGCTCAGTGCCCTGATTACCTCCGGACGAGATGGAGCTTCGCGGATGGACAAGGTGGTCCCCACAGCCTCCGAGGCGGTGGCCGATGTGCCGGACGGCGCGACGCTCGCGGTCGGCGGCTTCGGACTGAGCGGTGTGCCGAACGTGCTGATCCAGGCCCTGTACGAGCGCGAGGTCAGCGGTCTCGGCGTGGTCTCCAACAACTGCGGCGCCATGGAGTCCGGCCTCGCGGTGCTCCTCGCGGCCGGCCGGATCGCCCGGGTGACGGGCTCGTACATCGGCGCCAACAAGGAGTTCGCGCGCCAGTACCTGGCCGGCGAGCTGGAGGTGGAGCTGATCCCGCAGGGCACGCTGGCCGAGCGGCTGCGGGCCGGCGGCGCCGGCATCCCCGCGTTCTACACCCCGGCGGGCGTCGGCACCCAGGTCGCCGAGGGCGGACTGCCCTGGCGCTACGACGGTGAGGGCGGGGTCGCGCTCGCCTCCCCGCCGAAGGAGGTGCGCGACTTCGACGGCACCGAGTACGTCCTTGAGCTGGGCATCCGCACCGACTTCGCGCTCGTGCGGGCGGCGAAGGGCGACCGGCACGGCAACCTGGTCTTCAACAAGTCCACGCGCAACTTCAACCCCCTCGCGGCGACGGCGGGCCGGATCACGATCGCCGAGGTCGAGGAGCTGGTCGAGCCCGGCGAGATCGACCCGGACGCGGTGCACCTGCCGGGGATCTTCGTACAGCGGGTGGTGGCGCTCACCCCCGAGCAGGCCGCCGACAAGCGGATCGAGCAGCGGACGGTGAGCAGCTGATGGCCTGGACACGCGAGGAGATGGCGGCCCGCGCGGCCCGCGAACTTCAGGACGGGCAGTACGTCAACCTCGGCATCGGCCTGCCGACGCTGATCCCCAACTACCTCCCGCCGGGCGTGGAGGTGATCCTGGAGTCCGAGAACGGCATCCTGGGCACCGGCCCCTACCCGACCGAGGACCAGGTCGACCCGGATCTGATCAACGCCGGGAAGGAGACCGTGACGGTCCTGCCGGGTGCCTCCTTCTTCGACTCGGCGCTGTCCTTCTCGATGATCCGGGGCGGGCACATCGACGTGGCCGTGCTCGGCGCCATGCAGGTGTCGGCCGCCGGCGACCTGGCCAACTGGGCCATCCCCGGCAAGCTGATCACCGGGATCGGCGGGGCGATGGACCTCGTCCACGGCGCCCGCTACGTCATCGTCGTCATGACCCACACCGCCAAGGACGGCTCCCCGAAGATCCTCTCGGAGTGCGCCCTGCCGCTCACAGGCAAGGCGTGTGTGAACCGAGTCATCACCGACCTCGGCGTGATCGACGTGACCGAGGACGGCCTGGTCCTCGTCGAGACCGCGCCCGGTGTGAGTGTGGACGAGGTCACCGCGAAGACCGACGCGAAACTGACCGTCCCGGAGGTTCTGCTGTGAACTCGGTTTACATCGTCGACGCGGTCCGCACCCCGATCGGCCGCTACAGCGGCGGCCTGGCGAGCGTCCGCCCGGACGACCTGGCCGCGCACGCCCTGCGCGAACTCCTCGCCCGTACGCCCGACCTGGACCCGGCCCGCATCGAGGACGTCTACTTCGGCAACGCCAACGGCGCCGGCGAGGAGAACCGCAACGTCGCCCGCATGGCAGGCCTGCTCGCCGGGCTGCCCACCTCCGTGCCGGGCGTGACCGTCAACCGGCTGTGCGCCTCAGGCCTCGAAGCCGTCATCCAGGCGGCCCGCGCCATCGCGGTGGGCGA
This sequence comes from Streptomyces pseudovenezuelae, assembly GCF_029892565.1. GTDB lineage: Bacteria > Actinomycetota > Actinomycetes > Streptomycetales > Streptomycetaceae > Streptomyces > Streptomyces pseudovenezuelae_A. Next base: position 288,995 of record NZ_JARXVH010000001.1, read on the forward strand.
CGCCTCCATCGTCGTGGCGGGTGGCGTCGAGTCGATGACCCGAGCGCCGTATGTGCTGCCGAAGTCGGACCGGCCGTTCCCCGCCGGACACACCGAGCTGTACTCGACCACCCTGGGCTGGCGGATGGTCAATCCGAAGATGAACCCGGAGTGGACCATCCCGCTGGGCGAGTCCGCCGAACTCATCGCCGACAAGCACAAGATCAGCCGCGAGCAACAGGACGAGTTCGCGCTCGCCAGTCACCAGAAGGCGGCCGCCGCACAGCAACATGGCCTGTTCGACGCCGAGTTGGCGCCCGTGCCGGTCCCGCAGCGCAAGGGCGACCCGGTCTCCTTCGCCGCCGACGAGTCCGTGCGGGCCGACGCCTCCCTGGCGGCGATGGCCCGGCTCAAGCCGTCGTTCCGCGTCGAGGGCGGCACGGTCACCGCGGGCAACGCGTCGCCGCTCAACGACGGTGCCGCGGCGCTGCTGTTGGTGGACGAGGAGGGCCTGAAGGCAACGGGTCGCGAGCCGCTCGCCCGGGTGTCCGCCACCGGTGTGAACGCGCTCGACCCGCAGTACTTCGGACTTGCCCCGGTCGAAGCCGTGAACCGGGCACTCGCCAAGGCGGGCAAGGGTTTTGACGACCTGTCAGTCCTCGAACTGAACGAGGCCTTCGCCGCCCAGGTGCTCGGATGCGTCGCCGAATGGCCCGAGTTCGACCCCGCGATCCTCAACCCGCAGGGCGGCGCCATCGCCCTCGGCCACCCGCTCGGCGCCTCGGGTGCCCGTCTCGCGGGTACCGTCGCCCACCAACTCGCCCGCAAGGGCAGCGGAGTCGGTGTCGCGACCCTCTGCATCGGCGTGGGTCAGGGACTGGCCCTCGTACTCGAACGCTAGGAACAGGAACGCCGGGAACCCCCATGACTCTCACCCAGCAGGACATCGACCAGGAGATCGCGGCCGAGCACGCCGCCTACGAGAAGCGCGTCGCCGACGGCGCCCCCGTCGAGCACCATCCGCGCCGCGACTACGCGCCGTACCGTTCCTCCGTGCTGCGCCACCCGAAGCAGCCGCCGGTCGCCATCGACGTCAGCCAGGACCCGGAGTTGGTGGAGCTGCGCTCCCCCGCCTTCGGCGACCGCGACATAACCGAGATCGACAACGACCTCACCCGGCACCACCGGGGCGAGCCGATCGGCGAGCGGATCACCGTGTCCGGACGGCTCCTGGACCGCGACGGCCGGCCCGTCCGGGGCCAGCTGATCGAGATCTGGCAGGCCAACTCGGCCGGCCGCTACGCGCACCAGCGCGAACAGCACGACGCCCCGCTGGACCCGAACTTCACCGGCGTCGGCCGCACGATCTCCGACGCCGACGGCTCGTACCGCTTCACCACCATCCAGCCGGGCCCCTACCCCTGGCGCAACCACGTCAACGCCTGGCGCCCGGCCCACATCCACTTCTCGATGTTCGGCACGGCGTTCACGCAGCGGCTCGTGACGCAGATGTACTTCCCCAGCGACCCGCTCTTCCCCTACGACCCGATCATCCAGTCGGTCACCGACGACGCGGCACGCCAGCGCCTCGTCGCGACGTACGACCACAGCCTGTCCGTGCCGGAGTTCTCGATGGGCTACCACTGGGACATCGTGCTGGACGGCCCGAATGCCACCTGGATCGAAGAAGGACGCTGACCCGCCATGACGAAGATCGACACGAGCCGTCCGGACTCCGTCCTGCCCACCCCCTCGCATACGGTCGGCCCCTTCTACGGCTACGCGCTCCCCTTCCCCGGCGGCGGTGACATCGCGCCCGTCGGCCACCCGGACACGATCACGCTCCAGGGATACGTCCATGACGGCGAGGGCACCCCGCTGCCGGACGCGTTCGTGGAGCTGTGGGGCGCCGACCCCGACGGGAACGTGCCGGACACCGACGGCTCGATCCGGCGCGACCCGGCGACCGGCGGCTATCTGGGCCGCAACGGTGTGGAGTTCACCGGCTGGGGGCGGATCCAGACGGACGCCGACGGCCACTGGTACGCGCGGACGCTGCGGCCTGGGGCGCGGGGGCACAGCGCGCCGTACATCAGTGTGTGCGTATTCGCGCGCGGGCTGCTGGTGCACCTGTTCACCCGGATATACCTGCCGGGCGACGAGGCCGCGCTGGCCGCCGACCCGCTGCTGTCCCGGCTGCCGGACGAGCGACGCGACACGCTGATCGCCACGGACCAGGGCAACGGGACATACCGTTTCGACATCCGCCTTCAGGGCGAAGGCGAAACGGTCTTCCTGGAGTTCCAGTGACACCTGTCGACCCCGACACCGGCCTGCTCACCCCCGGGTGGGCAGGCTCCCCGGCCGCCTCCGCGACCGGCGACACCGCGTACCTGCAAGCGATGCTCGACGCCGAGGCCGCCCTGACCCGGGCCCAGGCCGGGCTGGGCCTCGCCCCGGCCGAAGCGGCGAGCGCGGTGGCGGAGGCGGCCGACGCCGACCGCTTCGACGTACGCTCCCTCGCCGAGCGGGCCCGGGCCGGCGGCAACCCGGTCATCCCGCTCGTCGCGGACCTGACGAAGGCGGTCGGCGAGGAGTACGGGCCGTACGTGCACCGGGGCGCGACCAGCCAGGACATCCTGGACACGGCCACGATGCTGGTCGCGGCACGCACCCTGGACCTCGTCCTTGCCGACCTCGCCCGCGCCGAGCGCGCACTGGCCCGATTGGCCGCCGATCACCGGGACACCCCGATGCCGGGCCGCACGCTCACCCAGCACGCCGTCCCGACGACGTTCGGGTTGAAGGCGGTCGGCTGGCGATCGCTGATTCTCGACGCACGGGACCGGATCGAGACGGTACGCGCCGGACTCCCCGCCCAACTCGGCGGCGCGGCAGGCACTTTGGCCGCCTTCACGGCGTACGGCGCCCAGGATCCGCAAGCCGTCGTGGCGGCCTTCGCCCGGGAACTGGGCCTCAAGGAACCCCTCCTCCCCTGGCACACCCTCCGCACTCCGATCGCCGATCTCGCCGGCTGTCTGGCCTTCGCGGCCGGAGCGCTGGGCAAGGCGGCGGCGGACGTGCTCACCCTCGCCCGGACGGAGATCGCCGAGGTCACGGAGGGCAGCGGTGGCGGTTCGTCCGCCATGCCGCACAAGGCCAATCCCGTACGGTCCACGCTGATCGCCGCCGCTGCCCGGCGGGCGCCGCAGCTCGCGGCCACGCTGTACGGGTCGCTGGTGGCCGAGGACGAGCGGCCCGCCGGGGCCTGGCATGCCGAGTGGGAGCCGCTGCGGGATCTGCTGCGGCTGGTCGGCGGGGCCGCGCGGGACGCCGCCGAACTGGCGGAGGGGCTGCGGGTCGACGCGGCGGCCATGCGGGAACACCTCGCGCTGACCCACGGGTTGATCGTCTCGGAACGGCTCTCCGCCGAGTTGGCGCCGGTGCTCGGCCGGGCTCGCGCCAAGGCCCTGCTCACCGAGCTGGCCAAACGGGCGTACAGCCAGGGCCGCCCGCTCGCCGAACTCCTCGCGCAGGAGCCCGAGTTGAAGGACGTCGACCTCGACGAACTCACCGACCCCGCCCGCTACACCGGCTCCGCCGGAGCCCTCACCGACCGTGCCCTGGAGCGACGTTGACCGTCCAGATCCTCAACTACCGCACCGAGGGACCCGCTTCCGCTCCCCCGCTGCTGCTCGGGCCCTCGCTGGGCACCTCGTACGCCCTGTGGGACAAGGTGGCGCCCGAGCTGTCCGTCACCCATCGGGTGGTGCGCTGGGACCTGCCCGGACACGGCGGGTCGGCGGCCGGTCTGATCGGGCCCGGCGCGACCGTCGGTGATCTCGCCGATCTGGTGCTGGCGCTCGCCGACTCGCTGGGGATCGAGCGGTTCGCGTACGCGGGGGTGTCGCTGGGCGGTGCGGTCGGGCTGCAGCTCGCCGTGGATCATCCGGAGCGCGTCGAGTCGCTGGCGGTGATCTGTTCCTCGGCGCACTTCAACGGCGCCAAGGCGTGGGAGGAGCGGGCCGAGCGGGTCCGTCGGGAGGGGCTGGCGTGGCTCGTGGAGAGCGCGAACGCCCGTTGGTTCTCAGGTGACTTCACCGTGCCGGAGCTCGTCCGGGACCACGCCGAGGCCGACCCCGAGGGCTATGCCGCGTGCTGTGACGCGCTGGCCGCCTTCGACCTGCGCGACCGGCTCGGCGAGATCTCCGCGCGGACCCTGCTGATCGCCGGCCGCGACGATCCCGCGACCCCGCCCGCGCAGCTGCGGGAGATCGCCGACGCGGTGCCGGGCGCCGCGCTCGTGGAGATCCCGGGGGCCTCGCACCTGGCGCCCGCACAGTGCCCCGAGGCCGTCCTCACGGCGCTGCGGGCGCACCTCGACGGCGGCGCCAAGCGGGGCATGGCGGTACGGCGCGAGGTGCTCGGGGACGCGCACGTGGACCGGGCGCAGGACCGGCAGACGCCCTTCACCGCGCGCTTCCAGGACTTCATCTCGCGCTACGCCTGGGGCGAGATCTGGACCGACCCGACGCTCACCCGCCGCGAGCGCAGCATGATCACGCTGACCGCGCTGGTCGCGCACGGGCACTACGACGAGCTGGCCATGCATGTGCGGGCGGCCCGGCGCAACGGGCTCACCCCGGAGGAGATCGGGGCGGTGCTGCTGCAGACGGCCGTGTACTGCGGGGTCCCGGCGGCGAACTCGGCCTTCGCGACCGCGCAGCGGGTGCTGGCGGAGGAGGACGAGTGACGGTGACGAGGGTGTCCCTGGTGGTCGTAGCTTCAGCAGTGCCTCGCGGTTCTCTCCCCCGCAGGCCTACCGTGGGGGTATGTCCACGCTTCTGATCACCGGTGCCACCTCCGGTCTCGGCCGGTACCTCGCCTTCGAGCTGGTCCGTGCCGGACACGTCGTCCTCGCCCACGGCCGCGACCGGGGCCGCACGGAGAGTCTGGTCGAGGAACTGCGCACCGAGGGCGACGCCGAGGGGTTCGTCGCCGATCTGGCCTCGCTGGCCCAGGTGCGCGAGCTGGGCGGGCAGGTCGCCGCCGCGCACCCCGACCTCGACGTGCTGATCAACAACGCCGGAGTGGGCGGCGGTGCGCCCGACGGCGGCCGGGAACTGAGCGCCGACGGCCACGAACTCCGGCTCGCCGTCAACTTCTTGGCGCCGGTCGCGCTCACCCGCGCCCTGCTGCCCGTGCTGCGCGCCAACCCGCCGGCCCGGATCGTCAACGTCGGCTCGGCGGGCCAGGAGCCTCTCGACCCCGAGGATCCCGAGTTCACCCGTGGGTACGGCGGCTTCGCGGCGTACTGCCGCAGCAAGTTCGCGCTGGCCGCGTACACCTTCACCCTCGCCGAGGAGCTGGCCGGCACGGGCGTCTCGGTGAACGTGCTGCATCCGGCGACCTTCATGGACACGGCGATGGTGCGCGAGGGCGGGGTGACGCCCTGGAACACCGTCGCCGACGGCGCGCCCGGCGTGCTGGCCCTGGCGACCCGGGAGTCGGGCACGGGCGGCTACTTCGACGGCACCCGTCCGGCGCGGGCGCACGAGGAGACGTACGACCCGGCGGTGCGCAAGCGGCTGTCGGCGGTGACCGATCAGCTGCTGACGCTCTGACCCGTCGCGGCCCGCGCGCGGTGCTCGGCTCGCCCCGAGAACGGTGCTCAGCGCAGCCCGCGTCCCGTGTCCAGCACCTCCCGTGCCTTCGTCGCCAGTCCGTCGGCGCCGCACGAACGCGCCAGTGTCAGGCCCCGGTTGAGCTCGGCGACCGAGCGGGCGGCGATGCCGTACTCGACCCGGGCCGCCGCGTGTTCGTACTGGCAGGGCGAGGCCTCCAGATAGGCGACGGCCTGGGCGGCCAGGCGTACCGCGCGCTGGCCGGTCTCCAGGGCGGCGGCGCAGCGCAGGGCCTCGCCGATGGCCGTGTCGGTGCCGAAACGCTCGGCGCGGCGGCGGACGTCGCTGACGAGCCGGGCGGCGCGGACCGGGTCCTCCGTGGCGAGCGCGGGGGCGAGGTCGAACGCCCAGGGGACGAGCACCGGGTTGTGGTGGCCGCGGGCGGTCGCGGCCTTCTCGGCCTGCTCCAGTTCGTTGATCGCGTCCTTGGTGCGGCCGACGGCGAGCAGCAGCCGGCCGCGCACGGAGCGCGGATCGGGCAGCACGATGGTGGAGGGGTACGGCGGTGCGAAGCCGTACTGTTCGGCGATCGCCCAGGCCTCGTCGACATGGCCGCGGGCCAGCAGCACGTCGACCAGGTTGCAGGTCGCCGACCAGTACAGGGGCAGTCCGCGGCCGACGCGCTCGGCGATCCGCAGCGATTCTCGCAGGGAGGACTCGGCCTCGCGGAGCCGGCCGCGCCTGCGGTGTCCGAGGCCGATGTAGGCGTGGGCCAGGGAGAGGTGGCCGCCGCTCCAGCCGGCCGACTCGTAGGCGCGCAGGGCCTCGTTGTAGAGGGACTCGGCGCGGTCGAGGCGGTCGCTGTAGGCGTAGGCACCGGCGAGCATCATCAGCAGTTCGATGCCCCACTCGGTGTCGGTCCAGCCGAGGCCCGGGGCGAGGCGGCCGTTGACGAGGGAGCGGTCGCACAGCTCGACGACCTCCTCCGCGTTCTCGCCGTGGGTCATGGCGTCGAAGCCGCGCAGGATGAGCAGGGCGCGCTCGGAGTTGTCGCGCCCTGTGCAGGTCGCGGCGAGTTTGGCGAGCTGCTCGGAGCGCCCGGGTGAGCTGGCCTCGCCGGCGTGGATGCCCTCCCACATGAAGTGCACGGCCTGCAGCCGCAGTCGGGCGGGGCCGTCCTTGTGCCGGGCGGTCTCCGCCTCGACCGTGCGGACGGCCTCCTCCAACTGGTCGTTGTGGAGCAGGGCTTGGGAGAGGCGGTAGACGGCTTCCACGCGGGTGTCGCTGTCGAGGCCGGGCATCGCGAGGGCCGTCTGCAGGTGAGTGATGGTCCGGGCGGGCGCGGTGAGGAGGGTGGCGCAGCCGAGTTCGTAGAGCACGAGGGCGTGCACCTCGGTGACGGGCGGTTCCACCAGGGCGCGTTCGAGACAGCGGCGGGCCGCGTCGGGGGCGCCGACGGCGAGGTGTTCGCGGGCTGCCTCGCGCAGTTGCTCGACGAGTTCCTCGTCGCTGTCCGGGTGGACCTGGAGGAGATGGCGCGAGGCCATGGCGGCGCCGAACCCGTAGTCGGTGACGACCTTGGCGGCGATGCCGTGCATGGCGGTGCACAGGGCGTCGGGGATGGAGTTGTAGATGGCCGTGGCCATCAGCGGGTGGAAGAACTCCAGGTCGCCGTCGCCCACTTGCTGGTTCGCCGGGTCGGGTTCGGTCAGGATACGGGCGGCGAGCAGGAGTTCGGCGCAGCGCGCCGCGTCCTCGTACTCCAGGGTGGCGAGCCTGGCGACCAGTCCGACGGAGATGCCGGTGCCGAGGATGGCGGCCGCCCAGGCGAACCGGGTGGCGTCGATGCCGAGTTCTTCGAGGCGGGCGACCAGGCCGCCGCCGCGCGCGGAGCGGTTGAGGGCGCGCAGTTCGGCGGCGGCGCCCTCGGTCGGCGCCAGTTCGCTGTCCTGCACCTTGGCGAGGAGTTCGACGGTCTCGTACGGGTTGCCGCCGGTGACGGCCCAGACCTCGCGGCAGAACGGGGCGTCCGCGTGCGGGCCCAGGGTGGCGCGGGTGAGGCCGGCGGTGGCCGACGGGGTCAGGGCGCTGAGGTCGTCCAGGGGGCGGCCCGCGGCGGCGACCGTGTCGAGGTGGCGGGCGCTCTCGCCGGAGACCTCGCCGTGGCGGTGGGCCACGACTAGCAGGACGGAGAGGTCGTCGAGGCGCTCGGCGAAGGCGGCGAGCCAGCGCAGGGTCTCCTGGTCGGCCCAGTGGGCGTCGTCGATCAACAGCACGAGGGGCCAGTCGCGGCGGGCCAGCCTGCGCACCGCGGCGACCAGTCCGTCGCACACGCCCTGCGGGTCGGCCCGGCGCTCGCCCGGTTCCGCTATGCCGAGGGCGGGTCCCGCGATGTCGTACCAGTCACCGAGGTACTCGCGGGCCTCCTCCGGCATCAGCGACAGCAGCGCGGGCTGCAGCAGTTGGCGTACGACGTTGAAGGGGACGGACCGCAGGGTCTCGCCGCCGCGCGCCGCCCATACGGTGCAGCCGCGTCGCTCGGCGATGCGGCGGGTCTCCGCGAGCAGGGCGGTCTTGCCGATGCCTGCCTCGCCCCGGATCACCAGGAGGCTGCCCGCGGTCGAGTTGTCGGACTTCAGGGTGTCGATCGTCCGCTCGACGGCGGCGACTTCCTCCTCCCGCTCCCAGAGGGAGTCCGAGGGCACTGCCTCCGTCATCCCGCTACCTCCCCAAGTCGCCCGAACGACGTACAGCCCTTGAGCGTAGCCGCAGGAATGCCGAAGTGGAGGCGGGTCCGGGCAGCTGTTGCCGTGATGGGTGACGGTGGGTTCGCGCGGTCGACGCGCCGGAGCGGTGACCTGCCTGTGTTGGAGTAACAGACAGTCAAAGGCGTTCAAATGACGTTGATTTTCGGACAACGCCCCACGGCGAAGGGCTCGGCTGCGCTACGGGCGCTGGCTGCGGGGTCGGTGGGCAACTTCGTCGAGTGGTACGAGTTCGGGGTCTACGGATACTTCGCGACCGTCGTCGCGGCGCGCTTCTTCACGCCTGCGGGCGGCGGTGAGGCGCAGGCGCTGGTGCGGACGTACGCGTCGTTCGCGCTGGCGTTCTTCTTCCGGCCCGTCGGCGCGGCCGTGTTCGGGCGGCTGGGGGACCGGATCGGGCGCCGTCCGGTGCTGATCCTGGTGATCGTGCTGATGACGGGCGCGACCACGCTGATCGGCGTGCTGCCGACGTACGCGACGGCGGGTGCCCTGGCGCCGTGGCTGCTGACGTTGTTGCGGGTGGTTCAAGGGCTCTCCGCGGGTGGGGAGTTCGGGGGCGCGGTGGCGGTGATGACGGAGTTCGCGCCGCCGGGCCGGCGCGGGCTGTACGGAGCGTGGCAGTCGTTCACGGTGGCGCTGGGGTTGCTGGCCGGAGCGGGTATGGCTGCGGTGCTGGGCTGTTTGCTGACGGAGGCTCAACTGGGCGACTGGGGCTGGCGGGTGCCGTTCCTGCTGACCCTGCCGATGGGGCTCGCGGCGCTGCGGCTCAGGCTGCGGCTGGACGAGACGCCCGCGTTCGTCCGGGAGGCCGCGGCCGTGCGACCGCCGCCGCGTGAGGTGGCCGGCGCGATCGCCCTGGGGGCGGGGCGGGTCATGGGCTGGGCGGCGGCCGGGTACACCTTCCTGGTCGTGTTGCCCTCGTATCTGCAGAGCACGCTGAACGCGTCCTTCCAGCAGGCACTGCTCGCCACCGCGCTGGCCAATCTGGGGTTCGCGGCCACGATCCTTCCGGCGGGCGCGCTCAGCGACCGGATCGGGCGGCGGCCGGTGATGCTGACGGGCGCGCTGCTCGTGGTGGTCCTCGCACTGCCGCTGCTCAACCTCCTTCAGGACACGGCGACTTCGCACGCGGTGAAGGGGGCGGCGCTGTTCGGCGCGGGCGCGGTGGTGGGGCTGATGGCGGGACCGGGACCGGCGATGCTCGCCGAGCTCTTCCCGACGAACGTGCGCCATACGGGCCTGGGACTCGCCTACGCCCTGTCGAATGCCGTGTTCTCGGGCTGCGCCGGGCTCATCATCACGGAAACCGTCGAGCGGACGGGGAACGTCGACATCCCTGGGTACTACGCGGCGGGGACCTGTGCGGTGAGCGTGCTGGCGTTGGCCGGGACGCCGAAGAGAAATACGCCGGAGAGAAAGGCGAGTTGAGCGGATGCGGGTGATCGGCCTGATGTCGGGCACGTCCTACGACGCCATCGACGCGGCGGCGGCCGAGCTGAGCCTCGCCGACGACAGCCTCGTACTGAAGCCGCTCGGGATGGTGAGCGAGCCGTACGACGAGGAACTGCGGGAGGCACTCGCGGCCGCCCTTCCACCGGGAACCTGCTCACTGGCCGAGGTATGCCGACTGGACACCCGGATCGGGCAGGTCTTCGCGGCGGCGGCCGTCCGGGCGGATCGCGAACTGTGCGACGGGGAGGCCGAGTTGGTCGCCTCGCACGGACAGACCGTCTACCACTGGGTCGAGGGCGGCACCGTCCACGGCACGCTCCAGCTGGGGCAGCCGGCCTGGATCGCGGAGGCGACCGGGCTGCCGGTGGTCGCCGACTTCCGGCCCCGGGACATCGCCGCGGGCGGTCAGGGCGCGCCCCTGGTCAGCCTGGTCGACCTGCTGTGGCTGCGCGGCCGGCCCGGTACGCCGGTCGCGCTCAACATCGGCGGCATCGCCAACCTCACGGCGCCCGACGGCACCGCCTTCGACACCGGTCCCGGGTGCGCGCTGATCGACGCGGCGGCGAGCGGGTTCAGCGGCGGGCGGTTCGCGTACGACGTCGACGGGGCGGTGGCCGCCCGCGGCCGGGTGCACGAGCCGTTGCTGCGCCGGCTGCTGGCGGAGCCGTACTACGCGCTGCCCGCGCCGAAGACGACGGGCAAGGAGCTGTTCCACCTCGGGTATCTCCGGGACGCGCTGGCCGGGTTCGGGACGCTGCGGGCCGAGGACGTGGTCGCCACCCTGACCCGGCTGACCGCCGAGACGGTCGCGGACGCCGTGCGCTCCGTGGGCGGCACCGAGGTCATCGCCTCGGGCGGCGGCATCCGCAATCCGACGCTCATGGGAATGCTGGCCCAGCGGCTGCCCGGGGTGGCGGTACGCACCTCCGACGAACTGGGCCTCCCCTCGGACGCGAAGGAGGCGTACGCCTTCGCCGCCCTCGGATTCCTGACCGCGCACGGCCTGCCCGGCACCGACCCGGTGAGCACCGGGGCACGGCACGCGAGCGTGCTCGGTTCGATCACGCCCGGCAGGGACGGTTGGCGGCTGCCGCGTTCCGGGGCGCGGGCGCCGGTGCGGCTTGTGGTCGCCTGACGAGCGGGTCGCGGCGGACCCACGGGGGTGGCCCGGAGTGGGGGCGGGCGGCCGAGTCGCCCGGTTCTCGTGTCCGGAAGGCCGGGTCCTCTCATCCCGCTTTCACTGACGCCTCATACGGTGGGGACATGACGCAGGTGACTCCTCCCGGGTGGTATCCCGATCCCGGGCAGACAAGTGAGGGTCCCGCCGCCGAGCGCTGGTGGGACGGCAAGGCATGGACGGACCAGACCCGCCCCGCGGGCTCGGCCGCCGAATGGGGTCCCACGGCGCAGGCGCCGACGGCCGGGGGGTATCCGGTGCAGCCGGGCTACCCGGCCTATCCGGCGTATCCCGGCCAGCCGCCGGCGGCCCCGCGGCGCGGGTTGCGCACGGGCATAGCCGTCGCGGTGGCCGTGGCGGTGCTCGCCAGCATCGGTGTGGGCGTGTGGGCGCTGACCGGCGACGGCGGCTCGGGCGGCGGTGGTACCGCGCAGCCGGGGCCGGGCAGTACCGGCGGGCAGAACGGAGGCGGCGGTCAGGGCGGCCCGTTCGGCGGCAACGGCGGCACCGGTGGGTCGGGCGGATCCGGTGGATCCGGGGGCAGCACTCCCGCGCCCGATCCGAGCCAGTCCGAGGCACCCAAGATCGAGAGCGGTTCCGTCACCGACTCGATCAGCGGGATCAGCATCCCGATCCCGAAGGACTGGTACGGCCAGGAGATATCGGTGGGCGCGCAGGTGACGTCCAACGACTCCTACAAGTGCCCCGGCGACACCTCGCAGTCGTGCACCAAGGGCGGCGCGTACTCGGCACCCGCCCAGGCGCTGGGTACCGCCGGCAGCACGGCCGAGGCGGTCGCCAAGGCCGACATCTCGACGAACGCGGACGAGTCGTACGGCGGCAAGACCTACGGCTCGATCACCTCGCACGACGTGCTGGCGTCCAAGGCCGTCACGGTGGCCGGGCAGAAGGGCTATCTGGTCCGCTGGAAGGCGGTCACCAGCAAGGGCTCCGACGGCTATGTCGAGTCGCTCGCCTTCCCGGCGCCCGCGAACCCGAAGCTGATCGTCGTGATCCGCTTCGGCATCGACGTCGGCGAGAAGCAGACCGTCATCGACGACATCACCAAGGGCATCAAGGTGTCGACCGGCGGCGGCGACGGCCAGACCGTCTGAACCGCCCCGCACATGGATCGGCCGGGCAGGGCCCCCTCCGCTCAAGAGAGGCCCCGCCCGGCCGGGGTTACGCGCCGCCCCCGTCCCCACGGTGCGGCGCGAGCAGGTCACCGTCCAGTCATCCCGTGGACGGCGGCCTGGTTCTCAGGTGAGGCCGAGTGCCGGGAGCACGGCGGCCTCCACGAAGCGGACGAGATAGTCGGGGTCGGCGTCCTCGCCCTCCAGGACGGGCCGGGCGCGCATCACACCGAACATCTGGGCCGGAACGTACGGCAGCGCCGGATGGTCGGCGGCGATCTCGCCCCGCTCCACACCGCGCCGCAGGATGCCCTGCAGCGCGCAGATCTCGGGGTCGACGAGCGCCTCGCGCAGCGCCTGCTGAAGGTCCGGGTCCTGGGTGATGGCATGGCCGAGCGCCGAGAGGAGCCTGGTGTCCTTGCGTCCCCACTGCGCGGCGGCCCGCGCGACCTGGCGCAGATCCTCGGCGAGCGAGCCGGTGTCGATGCCGCCGAAGCGCACCTTGCGGCCCGAGCGCAGCGCCGCCGCCACGAACTGGGGCTTGGTCCGCCACTGGCGGTAGAGCGTCGACTTGCTGCAGCGCGTGCTCGCGGCGACACCCTCCATGGTCACGGAGTCGTACCCGCATTCGCGGACCTGCTCGAGCACGGCGTCGAAGAACTCCTGCTCACGCTCCCGCGTGATCTTGGAGCGGCGCGAGGCGGCGACCGTCTCCGGTTCTTCGGCGGCCTGCGACGTCATCGGCTCTTCTCCTCGCTCTGGTCCCGCGGTCCCCCGTCCGAGGGCCGGTTATTCCAGTGTGTCGCACTTTCTTGGTGTGAAGAACATCTATCGATACGCCAGTGTACCGGTACACATTCGTATCGGTACACTGGCGTATCGGTACGGCGACGTATCGATGAGTTCCGGCCTCGGCCGGAGTCTCCTACCGCACCACCACACGCACCAGCGAAAGGGCCGGGGGATGAATGCCCGCACCGAGCCTGCAGAAGGGGAGTCCGACGCGATAGCGCGGCCTCCGGTCGTCCGTGAGCTCCTGCTCGTCGCAGGACTCTTCCTCGTCTACAAGTTCGGCCGGCAGCTGGCCACGGGCCACACCGGCGAGGCCCTCCACAACGCGACCCGCGTGTGGGACCTGGAACGGACGCTCCATCTACCCGGCGAGGGCTCGGTGCAGTCCCTGCTGCTGCACGGCGGCGACCTGGCCCAGATCGCGAACACCTACTACGCGACGGTCCATTTCCCGGCCACCGCGGGCTTCCTGGTCTGGCTCTACCTGCGGCGCCCCGCCCACTACGTGTGGGCCCGCCGGGTCCTGGCCACTCTCACCTCGGCCGCCCTGGTGCTCCCCTTCGTCTTCCCGCTGGCCCCGCCGCGGATGCTGGCCGCCACCGGCCTCGTGGACACCGCGCACGTGTACGGGCCCTCGGTCTACGGGCCGCCCTCGTCCGACCACCTGTCGAACCAGTTCGCGGCGATGCCCTCGCTGCACTTCGGCTGGGCCCTGATGGTGGCCGTCGGTCTGATCGCCGCGACCCGTTCCCGCTGGCGCTGGCTGTGGCTGCTGCACCCCCTGGTGACGCTGATGGTGATCGTGGGGACGGCGAACCACTACTGGCTCGACGCGATCGTGGCGACCGCCATGGTCGGTGCCGCGCTCGCCCTGATCCACCGGCCGCGGCGGACGGCGACGACCGCCGGCCGCGGTACCGAGAAGCTCGTACCGGCCGGAGGACCGACCGGATCGCCTGCCGGATCACGGACCGGATCGCAGACTGACGAGAACATCCTGGTCGGAGCGGGCCGATGAGCGCCACCGCCGTCGCCGTCGTGCTGTCCCTCTTCTCCGCCGTCGCCTACGCGGCCGCCGCGGTCGCCCAGGAGCGACTGGCCTCCCGGCACCCCGGTTCGGGCCTGGTGCGGCTGCTGGGCTCGACCGCCTGGTGGTGGTCGGTGCTGCTCAACGCGTCCGCCGCGCTGCTGCACGTGGTGGCCCTCAAGTACGGTCCGCTGACCGTGGTCCAGCCGCTCGGCGCGCTCACGCTCGTCGCGGCGGTGCCCATGGGGGCGCGGATCGCCGGCCGGAAGGTCAGTGCCGTGGAGTGGCGGGGTACGGCCCTCACGCTGCTCGGTCTGTCCGCGATCCTCGTGACGGCATCCGGGCAGGCGCCCGAGACGGTACTGAGCGTGCCGGAGGCGGTGGGGGTCGCGGGTGTCACGGCGACACTCATCGGGATGCTGGCGTGGCCGGGCGCCCGGCCGGGGCTGCGGCACGCGAGCGCGTCCGGCTTCGCCTCCGGTGTCGCCTCGGCGCTCACCCAGACGGTGACGGTGGCCGCGACGGACCGCTCGGGCCCGTTGCTCAGCTGGCAGGTGATCGGGGTGGCGCTGCTGGTCGCGGCCTTCGCGACGGGCGGGCTGCTGCTGTCGCAGACCGCCTACCGGGGCGGCCTCGGCGCGCCCCTGGCCGTGGTGACGCTGGCCAATCCGGTGGCCGCCGCGGCGATCGGACTCGCCCTGCTCGGCGAGCGGTTGCAGGGCGGGGCGGCCGGCGTGCTGCTGGCCCTCGCGGGTGCGGGAGTGGCCTCCTGGGGTGTGGTGCTGCTCACCCGGGCGACGCCCGACGCGGTCGCCGGGGACAGGTATGCGGACGGGTATCCGGTGCCGGCCGTCGACGACGAGCACCCGGTGGCGGCCGTACTGGCCCTGAAGCCCGAAACGGCGTCCCAGGAACCGGCGTTGGTGCCCCGCCAGCCGGAACCGGGACACCTCACCTCACTCTGATCGCCGTACGGCGGGAGCCTCAGCCGAGGCCGCGGTCGTCCTGCTTCAGGGCCGTGTCCACGGTGAGCGCCGCCGCGACGACGAGGCTCAGGAGCGGTTCGGGCAGCTGGTAGTGGATCTGCAGGACGTAGTTGTCCGCGGTCGTGAACGCCGTTCTCGCCAGACCCTCCCAGGTCTTGGTGATCCGGGCGACCTCGTTGTCGCAGTGGTCGACGACGGCGAAGTTCCAGGCCCGCCAGTTCTCGGCCCTGATCGCGCCGATCTGCTGGTCGTCGTCCGCGTTGATCGCGAAGTTGATCTTCCCGACCACGTTCTGCTGGACGATCTCGCCGACGGGCGTCCCGTCCGGACGGGTCACCGCGACCTTCGACTTGAGGAGCTTCGCGGGCCGGGTCAGCAGCAGCTGCGGCTCACCTTCGGCGTCCCGGATCTCCAGCCGGTGGGTGAGGAACTGGTCGAGGCTGGAGCCGAAGCGGAGCGCCTTCTTCAGCGTGCTCTGTCCGACCTCGGTGACCGAACCGATCTGCTTGCCGTGCTGATCCATGACCTTGTACTCGTTGGTCAGCTCGATCAGCTTGGCCTTCTGGCTGATCACCAGGACCGGCTCGGTGAAGAGGGGGCCGCCGGGGCCGCCCGGCGCGGCCCCGGCCTGCTGGGGCACCTCCTGGGCGGCCGTCGCCTGGGAGCCGTCCGGGTTGGTGTGCTGTGTCCACTGGGCGCCGTCCCAATAGCGCAGGGTCCGCGGCGCTCCGTGTGGATCCGGATACCAGCCTGCGGGGACGTTCGAATCAGTGGTCACCTTCGCACAGTACCCCGCGCCTTTCTCACCTCGTGATGATCGCCGGGTCGCTCACACCGGGACGGCCGTTCTCGACGTGTCCGGCGAAGCGCCGCAGGAACGCCGCGTCGCCCTCGGACGTGACCGTCAGGTCGTACCAGCGCTTGCTCGCCGCGAGGTCGACGGTGTGCTTCACGGTGGCACCGGGGCGCACGCTGAACGTCCGCGGCCGGCAGCCGTATCCGCCGGCCAGCTTCAACTTGGCCGTGCGGGAACCCTTGTTGGTGAAGATCAGCTCGACGTCGTCGCCCGTGTGCCGGGCGGTGGCCTCGGGTCCGGCGGTCTTGTTCGGTCCCTTGAAGACGCGCAGGAAGCCGTTGGGGCCGTGCACGGTCAGGTCGTACGAGCCGTTCGAGTACGCCGAGTTCCAGGTGTCGGAGACGGTCTTGCCGGCCTCGGTGGTGTAGCTCCAGGGGCCGTCGGTGCGGTTGCCGGAGGTGACCAGGAAGGCGGCGCCCGCCTTCGCGCCGGAGGAGAAGCCGAGCGTGAACTTCCCGGCCGCCGCGTCCACCGAACCGTCCACGCGCGGGGCGTACTTGAGCGGGCGGGCCGGGCGCAGACCGCGCTCCTGCTTGGGCAGGGTGCCACTGGCCGGCGGGGTCGGCACGTAGTCGGGGTGGCGGACTTTGTCCGGCGGCCGGTAGCCGTCGGTGTCGGGCAGGGCGACCGGTTCGGTGTCCTTGTCCGAGAAGTCGAAGGCCGCGGTCAGGTCACCGCAGACGGCCCGCCGCCAGGGCGAGATGTTGGGCTCGTGGACGCCGAAGCGGCGCTCCATGAACCGGATGATCGAGGTGTGGTCGAGCGTCTCGGAGCAGACGAAGCCTCCCTTGCTCCAGGGCGAGACGACCAGCATCGGCACGCGCTGGCCGAGTCCGTAGGGGCCGGCCGGGTGGCCGCTGTCGCCCGTGAACAGGTCGAGGGCGGGGTCGATGGTCGACTTGCCTTGCGCGGCGGAGCCGGCCGGGAACGGCGGGACCAGGTGGTCGAAGAAGCCGTCGTTCTCGTCGTACGTGACGAACAGGGCCGTCCTGCCCCACACCTCGGGGTCGGCGGTGAGCGCGTCCAGGACCTGGGCGACGTACCAAGCCCCGTAGTTGGCGGGCCAGTTGGGGTGCTCGGTGAAGGCCTCGGGGGCGACGATCCAGGAGATCTTCGGCAGCTTGCCGCCCTTGACGTCGGCCTTCAGCCGGTCGAAGAAGCCCTCGCCCTTGGTGGCGTCGGTGCCGGTGCGGGCCTTGTCGTAGAGCGGGTCGCCGGGCTGGGCGTTTCGGTACTGGTTGAAGTACAGCAGCGAGTTGTCGCCGTAGTTGCCGCGGTAGGCGTCGCCGATCCAGCCCCAGCCGCCGGCCGCGTCGAGGCCGTCGCCGACGTCCTGGTAGATCTTCCAGGAGACGCCGGCCTGCTCCAGGCGCTCGGGGTAGGTGGTCCAGCTGTAGCCCGCCTCATCGTTGCCGAGGACCGGGCCGCCGCCCTTGCCGTCGTTGCCCGTGTAACCCGTCCACATGTAGTAGCGGTTGGGGTCCGTCGAGCCGATGAACGAGCAGTGGTAGGCGTCACAGATGGTGAAGGAGTCGGCGAGCGCGTAGTGGAACGGGATGTCGTCGCGGTTCAGGTACGCCATCGTCGTGGAGCCCTTGGACGGCACCCACTTGTCGTACTTGCCCGCGTTGAAGGCGGCGTGCCCGTCGTTCCAGCCGTGCGGGAGGTCCTGGATGAAGGCGAGGCCCAGGTCGTCGGCGTCGGGGTGGAAGGGCAGGATCTCCTTGCCGCCGCTGTCCTTCTGGTGCCACACGGACGTGCCGTCCGGCCAGGTCACCGGGCGCGGGTCACCGAAGCCTCGGACGCCTCTGAGCGAGCCGAAGTAGTGGTCGAACGAGCGGTTCTCCTGCATCAGGACGACGATGTGCTCGACGTCCTCGATCGACCCGGTGCGGTGGTTCGCGGGCAGCGCGGCGGCGCGCTCGATGCTGCTGGAGAGCGCGGTGAAGGCCGTGGTGGCGCCCGCGAGTTGGAGGAATCTGCGCCGGTTGACTTCGGGCATGGGGGAGTGCCTCTCCTCTTGACGGTGCGACTTGCCGGTGCGAACAGTCCGGAACGTGACGGAATCCGCGCGCTGCGAGTTTTACAAGGGCACCGAACGTCAGGGAAGGGTCGGGTGTCGCCGATGTGAAACTCGGCGGTACGTGAGGTGTGTTGGCAAAGAACGTCCCATGGTGGCAACAGTGGGATATTCGCCAATCACGCCCGGCCACCGTCGGCCAGGGCCGACCACGGCGACCCACGAAGCACCACGCGACGACGCGTTTACGGCACCTTCACAAGACGTGCACTTCTGGCCGACCTGCGTTCCTGGTGGGCTTCGTGGGGCAGACGGGGCGCGGGGCGTCTGCCTAGCCTCCCGAGCCATGAGATCCACACTGCTGAGACGCCTCGGCCTCACTGCCGTACTCGCCCTCGCCCTCGCCGGGTTCGGCCTGGCCCCCAGCGCGAGCGCGGCTCCGGCCGCCCAGGCCGACGTCACGTTCGCCACCGACAGCGCGACCACCACGCCCGGCGGCACGGTGAACGTGTCGATGACGCTCACCAACAACCACACCTACGACATCTGGTTCGTCTACCAGACGATCGACCCGACGTGGCTGACCACCCAGCGTCCCGACCTGAAGTACAGCTTCACCGGGTGCACGCTGGCCACGGCCGAGGGCTCCACCCCGTGCTCCGGGACCGGCCCCGCCAACCTCGGCACCAACTACGGCGCCACCATCCCGCCCGGTCAGAGCCGTACCGTCACCCTGACCCTGCAGGTCGCCGCCGACTCCGGCTGCAACGGCAACATCGGCTTCTACTCGTACTACTACGTCGAGTTCAGCGACAGCACGAACATCAGCGGCGGCCCGGCCTACACGCCCGAGACCCGGGTGCTCTGCGCCTGACGGCCCCGCACGGCGGCCGGCCCGCGCCGACCGGCCGCCGCCCGTATGGCGAGATCGGCGTGGTCCAAATCCGGACGAGATCGGAAAGACGCGGCGCGGCCCGGCAGACCGGTCGATCACTCGGCGGACCGGGGGCCGTTTCCTCGCCGGTGATCGATACCGGACCAGCGGGCAGGGGCCTCGATACACCTCTGCCGCCTGCCGGACTCCCGTTCTGCGGGCGCCCGTTCGGGCGACGCGATGACCGAATGGACGCCTCACTTTTCCGTCACGTTTCGCAGCATGACCACAAAAGCTACACAGGGGCACCACTATGTGACGCGACGAGTGCGTGGCGACTGGCGTCTGAGGGGGGCGTGGCGCCGCGCACTGGGGTGCGTCCGCTCCGGCGGGAGCAAGTGGTCACCCCTGCCCGGGGAGGGAACAACACCGCATGAAGCGGACCATACGCACGACCGCGCTCACTGTGGGCGCCCTCATAGCCTCGTTCGCCCTGCCGGTGGCCACGGCCCACGCCGACGCGGTCACGCCCCGCGTCGATCTGCGGGTCCTGATCGTGAGCGACGGAGGCCCGTCCACCGACGCCGTCGCGGCCGAACTGGACACCGAGGGAACGCCGTACACCGAGATAGACCTCCAGGACTCCGCGAGACCCGTCATCGACGCGGACTTCCTCGCGGACACGGTGGACGGCGTTCCGCGCGCCAAGTTCCAGGCCGTGGTCCTGCCCAACGACAACCCGTTCGCGGCCGGTTCGGCCGAGATGACGGCGCTGGCGGCCTACGAGCAGACCTACGCGATCCCGCAGGTCGACGCCTACACCTACGCGCGTCCGGAGGCCGGGCTCGACTATCCGGTCAACGGCGGCTATTCGGGCAGCCTGGACGGCGTCGCCGCGCAGGTCACCGACGCCGGCGCGGCCGGGCCGTTCGGATATCTGGACGGGTCCGTGCCCTTCGAGGACAACTCCCCCACCGTGGGCGAGAGTTACGCGTACCTGTCGACGCCGATCGCGGGCGCGGACTTCACCCCGTACGTCGACGCCCCGATCCCCGGAAAGTCGACCCGGGGTTCGCTGGTGGGCGAGTACCGGCACGACGGGCGGCGGGAGCTCGTCGTCACCTTCGTCTACAACCAGTACCAGGAGCAGTTCCGCCTTCTGGCCCGCGGCATCGTGGAGTGGATGACCGGCGGGGTGCATCTGGGCGCCTCCCGCAACTACTTCGCGGTCCACGTGGACGACGTGTTCGCGGCCGACGACCGCTGGGACTCCACCCTCAACTGCACACCGGGCGACATCGACTGCCCGCCCGGCCAGGGCGTGGAGAACCCGATCCGGATGACCGCGGCGGACGTCGACCACGCGGCCGACTGGCAGGCCGACCACGGCATCACCCTCGACATGGTGTACAACGCCGTCGGCACCGTGAACCAGCGTGAGGACAACGACGGCGTCGACGAGTTGGCCGACGAGTTCGTCACCGACCGCGACAGCTTCCGTTGGGTCAACCACACCTACTCGCACCCGTTCCTGGGCTGTGTGCAGGACGTCACCGTGGTGCCGTGGAAGTGCGCCACCAACGCCGACGGCAGCACCCAGTGGGTCAGCCGCAACGACATCTCCGACGAGATCGCCACCAACCGCGCCTGGGGCCAGTCGGTCGGACTCCCGCTGGACACCGAGGAGTTGGTGACCGGCGAGCACTCGGGCCTGCGGATCCTGCCGCAGCAGCCCGTGGACAACCCCAACCTGGCGCCGGCCCTGACCGACAACGGCGTGAAGTGGCTCGCCTCCGACAACTCCCGTGACCCGGTGCAGCGTCAGGTCGGTCCCGCGACGACGGTCTCGCGCTACCCGATGAACGTCTTCTACAACGCGGGACGGACCGCCGAGCAGGTCGACGAGTACAACTGGATCTACACCGGCCGGGCCCAGGGCGGCAGCGGCATCTGCGAGGACAACCCGGCGACCTCGACCTGTCTGACCGCTCCGCTGAGCACCTCCACCGGCTACGCCGACTACATCGTGCCGCTGGAGACCAGGACCGCGCTCGGGCACGTCCTCTCCAACGACCCCAAGCCGCACTTCATCCACCAGTCGAACCTGACCGAGGACCGGATCGCCTACCCGGTGCTCGACGGTGTCCTGGACGGCTACCACGCGCTGTTCGCGGACGACACCCCGGTGGTGAACCTGCGGATGAAGGACATCGGCACCGAACTGCAGCGGCGCGCGGCCCGGGACGCGGCACTCGACGCCGGTCAGGTCACCGCGTACCGCATCGGAGACACGGTGACCGTCCAGGCGCCGAACGGTGTGCCCGTGAGCGCGACCCTGCCCAGCGGCACCACGCAGGGCGGCTCGGCGTTCGGCTCGGCGTACGCGGGCGAGGTCTCCGGCTGGACCACCTCGACGGGACAGCCGCTGACCCTCGCCCTGCCGTCGTCCACCCCCTCCCTCACCGCGACCGCCGACGCGGCGGACCCGGCGTCCACCTCCACCACTCCCCCGACCAAGGTGCCCGCCGGTGTGACCGAGCAGGTGCCCTACGTCCCAGAGAACTGAGCGGCACGCCCGACGGTCCCGGCCGCACCCATCGCGGCCGGGACCGGAACGACCGCCACCGACCTCGGCCGTGGAGCCCCACCATGCACGTTCACGACGGCGCGCGCCGCTCCGGCTCAACGCGCGTCACCCTGCTCACCGAAGGCACCTACCCGCACAGTCACGGCGGGGTGAGTGTCTGGTGCGACCAGCTCGTCACCGGCATGCCCGACCTCGACTTCGAGGTCGTCGCCGTCACCGGCACCGGACGCGAACCCCTGGTGTGGGACATCCCGGACCACGTCTCGCGCGTGGTCTCCGTCCCCATGTGGGGTCCGGCGCCCGACGGCCGCCCGCCGCGCGGCAGGAGCCGCAACCAACTCGCCGCCGCCTACGAGCAGTTCCTGACGGCGCTGCTCGACCCCCGGGCCGAGCACGGCTTCGCCGCCGCCCTGTACACGATGGCGCGGGCCGCGGCGGACGGCACGCTGAGCCCGTTCCTGCGCGGCGACCGGGCGATCGGCGTGCTGACGGCGGTGTGGAACCGCCCGGGCCTGGCCGTACGGGAGGCCCGGCCGAGCCTGCACGACGCGATCACCGCGACCGCCCTGCTGGAGCACGCCCTGCGTCCGCTGGCCACGCCGCTGCCCGAGGACGGGGTGGCGCACGCGGTCAGCGGCGGGGTGGCCGCGCTGCCGGGGCTCGCCGCGCTCGAACGGCACGGCGTACCCCTGCTGTTGACCGAGCACGGCGTGTATCTGCGCGAGCGCTACCTCGGTTATCGCACCGCCCCCTACCGCTGGCCCGTGAAGGCCGTCGTGCTGGGCTTCTTCCGGCTGCTGGCCGAGGAAACGTACCGGCGGGCGGCCCTGATCACCCCGGGCAACCGCTACAACCGGCTGTGGGAGGAACAGGGCGGCGCGGACCCCGGATCGATACGCACCGTGTACAACGGCGTCGACCCGGGCGCCTTCCCGATGGCCGGTCCCGAGCCGGAGCGGCCCACCCTCAGCTGGGCCGGCCGGGTCGACCCGATCAAGGACCTGGAGACGCTCATCCGCGCCTTCGCGCTCGTGCGGGGTCAACTCCCGGACGCCGCACTGCGGTTGTTCGGCGGCACCCCGCGCGGCGGCGAGGCCTACCGGGAGCGGTGCGAGGCGCTGGCCGCCGAGTTGGGGCACGGCCACGCGGTCACCTTCGAGGGCCGGGTCGAGGACATCAAGGACGCCTACGCGGCCGGGAACGTCGTGATGCTCTCCAGCATCAGCGAGGGCTTCCCCTTCACCCTGATAGAGGCCATGTCGTGCGGGCGGGCGACCGTCTCGACGGACGTCGGCGGGGTGCGCGAGGCCGTCGGGGACACCGGCCTGGTCGTGCCGCCGCGCGACCCGGCCCGGATGGCCGCCGCCGCGCTGGAGCTGCTGGCCGACCGGGACCGCCGCCGCACGATGGGCGAGGCGGCCCGGCTGCGCGTGATCGAGCAGTTCACCCTGCGCCAGACCGTCGACACCTTCCGCTCGATCTATCTGGAGCTGTCGGCACTGGGCCGGATGTGGACGCCCGACACCGCCGTGGAACTCGCCGAAGCGGGCGGGGACGACTCGGTGTCGTCGAGAACCGGGAGCATGGCCGGATGAGCGGGCCCATGGCGCTCGAACCGGGCGGCGCGGAAGGCGACACGCTCTCCCTCCGGCTGGCCGAGGACCGCTCACGCCGCGGGCGGCTCGGCGACGACCGCACCCTGGCGCTGCGCCAGCCGCACTGGGGCGCTGACCACGCCGCGGTCGACGAACTCGCCGCGGAGTTGGCCGACCGCATAGGACCGGCCGTGCACGCCTACGAGGTCGCCGCGCTGCTGGAGTCGGAGGGCCTGACCGCCGAGTTCATCAAGGAGCGGTACGGCCATCCGAGCCTGTTCTCCCTGGCCGCCGCCCTCTACGAACGGGTACCGCGCACCTTCCCGGAGCCCGCGCGGCCTACCGATCCCTGGCGCCCGGACCATGTGCGCTGCGCCCTGCGCGGGGCCCTGTTCGCACTGCCGGGACTTGCCTATCTGCTCACCGGACCGCTGTGGCACGCCGAGCGCTCGGTCTCGGTCCTGGTCGTGGCCGGACTGATCTCCTGGGCCTGGGGCCAGGCGCTGGGCCACCGGGCCTTCCTGCGCATGACCTCGGGGCGACGGGAGGCGGCTCGCACCCTCATCAAGGGCGCCCCGCTGGGTGCCGCGGTGGCGACGGCGGCGGGCTCGCTGGTCACCGGCTCAGGACCGGCGGCGCTGGCCGCGGGGGCGCAGTCGGTGTATCTCGCGGCGGCCGGTGTGCTGTTGGTGCTGGGCGGGGAACGGCTGCTGCTGGCCGCACTCACACCGATGATCGCCGGCGCCGCGGTACTGCCGTGGTGGGAACCGGGGACTCTGCTGCGGGCCGGACTGCCGCTGCTGTCCCTGCTGGGCGCGGTTGCCGCGGCCGCCTGGACCCTGCGTACCGCTCTCTCCGCCACTCCGGCGCCGGGCAACTCCCGTCCCCCGCTGCGCCGTTCACTGCCCTACGGCCTGTTCGGACTCGCCGCCGGATCACTGGTGCTGCTGGCGGGCCGGGAGCAGCCGTACGCGGTGATCGTGCTGACCGTGAGCATGGGGCCGGCCGAGTGGCTGCTGTACCGGTACCGCGGACTGTCGGTGGCGGCGCTGCGGGCGACGGCCACGCCGACCG
The DNA here is from genome assembly GCF_029892565.1 of Streptomyces pseudovenezuelae. Lineage (GTDB taxonomy): Bacteria > Actinomycetota > Actinomycetes > Streptomycetales > Streptomycetaceae > Streptomyces > Streptomyces pseudovenezuelae_A. The sequence goes on from NZ_JARXVH010000001.1 coordinate 312,936, forward strand.
CCTTCCAGGTGCGCTCGGCGGGCATCCTCGCCCTCTGCCTCTGCGCCTACTTGCTGCCCCTGCTCCCGGCGGCCCTGCTCACCGACTCCGACCCGGCCCCGCTGCTGCTGCTCGCCGCGGCGCTGTGGACGGCCCTGCTGCTCCAGGCGTTCGGGGCGGCCTGGCCGCCGGCCGGAGTGTGCCTCGCCGCCGCCGCGGCGGCGGGTGCGCTCACCCTCCTGGACTCGCTCCCGGGCGTCGAGGCGCTGTCGCTGTGTTGCGGCGCCGCCGCCCTGTGCCTCACGGCGTGCGTGCTGCGCCTGCTGGGGCGCCCCGCTCCGCACGCCTGACCGTCCGGACCCGGCCCCCGTCCGGACGCGCACCACCTCCTTATCGCGACACCCCCCACAGGAAGCACAACCGACAGGAAGGAAGCACGAGTTGACCACCGCACCACTCGCCGCAGTCACCGGAGCCGAGGGTTTCATCGGCTCCCACCTCACCGAGGCGCTGGTCGCCTCCGGTCACCGGGTGAGGGCCATGGCGCAGTACAACTCCTTCTCCTCCTACGGCTGGCTGGAGACCCTCCACCCCGACGTCCTCGACCAGGTCGACATCGTCCTCGGCGACGTCCGCGACCCCGGCTCGGTCCGCGGCCTGCTCGAAGGCGCCGACACCGCCTACCACTTGGCCGCCCTCATCGCGATCCCGTACTCCTACCAGGCGCCGCACAGCTACGTGGACACCAACGTCACCGGCACCTTGAACGTGCTGGAGGCGGTCCGCGCGCTGGGGACGCCCCGGCTGGTGCACACCTCCACCAGCGAGACGTACGGGACCGCGCAGACGGTGCCGATCACCGAGGACCACCCGATCAACACCCAGTCCCCGTACGCCGCTTCGAAGGCGGGCGGCGACCGGCTGGCCGACAGCTACCACGCCAGCTTCGACACCCCGGTGGTGACGCTGCGGCCCTTCAACACCTTCGGCCCCCGCCAGTCGATGCGGGCGGTCATCCCGACCGTCATCGGCCAAGTGGCCGCCGGGGAACGGACGATCACCCTCGGAGACCTGCGCCCCACCCGCGACTTCACCTACGTCAAGGACACCGCGCAGGCCTTCCTCACGGTCGGCACCGCGCCCGCCGAGCAGGTCGTGGGCCGCACCTTCAACGCCGGCACCGGCGGCGAGATCTCCATCGGCGACCTCGTCTCGCTGATCGGCAAGGTGATGGACACCGCCCTCGACGTGCGCGAGGACACCGCGCGCATCCGGCCGGTCAACTCCGAGGTGATGCGGCTGGTCGCCGACGCGAGCCGACTCACCGCCGCGACCGGCTGGCAGCCCGCCCACTCCCTGGAGGAAGGCCTCCTGGGGACCGTCGAGTTCTTCCGCGACCCGGCCAACCTCGCCCGGTACAAGACCGGCATCTACAACATCTGACCCGACCGGTACGTCCAGAAGGAGGAGTCCCATGCACGCAGTGATCCTGGCCGGAGGCAAGGGCGTCCGGCTGCGGCCCTACACCACGGCACTGCCCAAGCCGCTCGTGCCGATAGGAGATCAGCACGCGATACTGGAGATCGTGTTGCGCCAGCTCGCGGCGGCGGGATTCACCCGCTGCACCATCGCGATCGGCCACCTGGGCGAGATCATCCGCGCCTACGTGGGCGACGGCAGCCAGTGGGGCATGTCCATCGACTACGCCACCGAGGAGAGTCCACTGGGCACCATGGGCCCGCTGCTCACGATGCTCGACCGACTGCCCGAGAAGTTCCTCGTCATGAACGGCGACATCCTGACCGACCTCGACTACGCGGACGTCCTGCGCCAACACCGCGACTCGGACGCGCCGTTGACCATCGCGACGTACGCCCGCAAGGTGCACATCGACTTCGGGGTGCTGACCACCGACGACGGCCGGGTCGTCGCCTTCACCGAGAAGCCGAGCATCGACTACCGCGTCTCCATGGGCGTGTACGGGCTGTCCCGGTCCACACTCGCCGGCTACACGGCCGGACTGCCGCTGGGCTTCGACGAGTTGGTCCTCGACCTGCTGAAGACGCAGAACCCGCCGCACGCCTACGACTTCGAGGGGTACTGGCTGGACATCGGACGCCCGGACGACTACGACCGGGCCAACGCCGAGTTCACCTCCCGCAAGTCACTGTTGCTCAAGGGAGCCTGACCATCCCATGCGCATTCTCGTCCTGGGCTTCACCGGCTATCTGGGCGGCCATGTCGCCGGGCACCTGCGCACCCTCACGGGCGTGCGGGTGCTCGGCGGCGGCCGCTCCCCCGCCGCGGAGTTCGGCATCGACCTCGCCACCGCCCGCGCGGACGACCTGGCGCGCGCGGTGGCCGACGCGGCACCCGACGCCGTGATCAACTGCGCGGGCATGACCGGGGGCGACGCGGTGACCATCGCCGAGGTCAACTCCCGTGGCCCCGCGGTCCTTTGCGCGGCGCTGCGCAAGGCGGCGCCGACGGCCCGGCTGATCCATCTGGGCTCGGCCGCCGAGTACGGCCCCGGCGTCCCGGACGTGCAGGTGACCGAGTCTGCGGCGACCCGACCGGTCGCCGTGTACGGCGCCACCAAGCTCGCCGGCACGGTCGCGGTCACCACCTCGGGGCTCGACGCGGTGGTGCTGCGGGTGGGCAACCCGGTGGGCGCGGGCGCCCCGGCGGCCGGACTGCCCGGCCGGGTCGCCGGTCTGCTGCGCGAGGCGGGCCGCGACCCCGGCGCGGTGATCCGGCTCGGCGACCTGTCGGCGTACCGCGACTTCGTCGACGCGCGCGACGTCGCACGAGCCGCGGCCCTCGCGGTGTCGGCCCCGCGGACCCTGCCGAGCATCCTCAACATCGGCGCCGGACAGGCCACCCCCGTACGGGAGTTGGTGCACACGCTGGCGCGCGTCTCCGGGTTCCGGGGGCGGATCGAGGAGAACGGCGGCGGTTCCGCACGCTCGGGGGAGGTCTCGTGGCAGTGTTCCGACATCACGGCCGCCGAGGAGTCCCTCGGCTGGCGGCCGTCGTACCCCCTCGACGACTCACTCACCGCACTGTGGACGGCGACGGCGGGCCCGGAAGGCGACCGGGCGCCGTGAGCCTGCTCATTCCGCTCTACGTCCATCCCGCCGAGGACCCCGGCGCCTGGCACCGCCTGATCGGGGCGGCCGCCGGCACCTACGCGGTCGTGATCAACCCGGCGAACGGACCGGGCCAGGTGCCCGATCCCGCGTTCGCCGCGGCGGCGGAGGCCCTGCGCGCGGCCGGTGCCCGGCTGCTGGCGTACGTCGACACCGACTACGGCGCCCGCAGCCCGGCCGAGATGACGGACGACGTCCTGCGGTACCGCGAGTGGTACCGGACCGACGGCTGCTTCCTCGACCAGGTGACGGCCTCGCCGGACGAACTGCCCGCCTGCAGACGCCTGGTGCGCTCCCTGCGCAAGCTCGGTGCCGCGCCGGTCGTCCTCAACCCCGGCATCCACCCGGCGCCGGGGTACGCCCGGCTCGCCGACCTCGTGGTCACCTTCGAGGGCCACTGGTCGACGTACGTCTCCACGTTCAGCAGACCGTCATGGACGTCCCGGCATCCGCCCGAGCGGTTCTGTCACCTGGTCTACGGTGTGCCCGAGGCGCTGGTGCCCCTCGCCGTCCGCACCGCGCGCGAACGCGGCGCGGGTGTCGCCGGACCGGTGACGGGTGAACTTCCCAACCCCTGGACGCAGTTGACACCCGCACTGGAGGAGACGGAGTGATGAGAGGCACCGCGCTGGCGTGCGGCTTACTGACCGCGGCCCTGGCGCTGAGCGCGTGTTCGGGATCGGGGGACGGCGACCGTACGGCGTCGGACGCGCCGGGGCGCTCCACCGATCCCGCCGCGGACCCGCCCGTGGAGACGACTCCCGCCCCGCCGAAGCGCTGGCAGCCCAGCCCCGGCGTCGCCTGGCAGTGGCAGCTCGACGGGGAGGTCACGCCCTCCGTCGACGTGCCCGTCTACGACATCGACGGCTTCGAGAACACGGCGGCGGACGTGACCCGGCTGCACCGCGCCGGCCGCAAGGTCATCTGCTACATCAACGTCGGCGCCTGGGAGAACTACCGCCCCGACAAGAACGCCTTCCCGAAGTCGGTGCTCGGCGCCGGCAACGGCTGGGCGGGCGAGCGCTGGCTGGACATCCGACGCCTGGACGTGCTGCGGCCGATCATGGAGCACCGCTTCGACATGTGCCGCGCCAAGGGATTCGACGCCGTGGAACCGGACTTGGTGGAGGGCTACGCCAACAAGACGGGCTTCCCGCTGACCGCCGCCGACCAACTGGCGTACAACCGCATGATCGCGGACATCGCGCACGAACGCGGCCTGGCCGTCGGCCTCAAGAACGACCTCCCGCAGATCCCCCAACTCCTGTCCCACTTCGACTTCGCGGTCAACGAGGAGTGCGCTCAGTACGACGAGTGCGGGGAACTCCGTCCGTTCACCGCGGCGGACAAGGCTGTCTTCCACGTCGAGTACGAGGTGCCCAACAGCAAGTTCTGCGCCGAGTCCCGCAAGCTGAAGCTGTCGTCCATGAGTAAGAAACTGGACCTCGGAGTGTGGCGCCGGCCCTGCTGAACACCCTTCGGAGCGAGGTCAGTTGACGGCGGACGGCGTCGGTGAGCCCGAGAGGCGGTCGGAGCTCACGGAGAAGGCCTTGTCGCCCGCGACGGCCACGATCGCGTCCTTCACCAGGACCAGGCTCGGGATCCGGTCCTCCGCCGAGGTACCCAGGTCGTCCACCTTGTCCGTGGTCCAGGCCTCGGCGCCCGTCTTCCGGTCGAGCGCGAGCAACCGGCCGTAGCGGTTGGCGAAGTAGAGGTCGTCGTACGTCGATGACAGGACCGGCGCCGACAGGTTCTCGATCTGTGTCCCCTGCTGCCACAGCCGGGCACCGTCGGACGCCCTGTTCGCGGTGACGGTCCCGTCGGGGCGGACGAAGTAGACGGTTCCGTCGACGAGGGTGGCGGTGCCGCGCGGGGTGCCCGCCAGCGGGAGCCGGACGGCCCTGCCGCTGCTCGGGTCCACCTGCAACAGGCTCTTGTACGCCTCGTCCCGCCCGTCGTTCGACTCCCACTCCGCCTGCTGGGGCACCAGGAACAGCGGCTGCCCGCCTACGTCGCCGAGGGGCGTCGCGCTCAGGGGCAGCGTGTGGAGTTCGTGCACCGTGCCGTCGGCCGGGTCCAGGTGCAGCAAGGCGGCCTGGCCCTGGGTGGGGTCGTTCGCGTCGACGCACACGCCGTAGGGGGCGTCGCCCAGGACCAGCGGGGCGCAGTTGGTGCCGGCCGACGACTTCACCGGTGACCGCCACAGGTCCTTGCCCGTCCTGGCGTCGAGGGCGACGAACTCCTTGCCCCCTTCTGTCATCGCCAGGGCGCCGCCGTCGAACAGGGCGGCGGGCGAGCCCGCGTCGACCGTCCGGGTCCAGACCGGATCCCCGGATTCGACGTCGAGGGCGAACACCCGCTGGGCCGAGTTCACTTCGGTCTCGTCCGGCCGGTCGTATCCGTACACGATCCCGTCGCGGACCCCGAGGGGTCGCTCCGCGCTCTGCGGGCTGCTGCCGAACCGCCACTTGACGCGCCCCGTGGCGGCGTCGAGACGGCCGACCGTGAAGCCGGTCCCCGAGCAGTACACGGAGGAACCGGCGGAGGCACAACCGGCTTGCACGCTGTCCACGTTGACGGACAGGGACTTGTCCTTCACGGCCCGCACCAGGCTCGTCCGCCAGGGCTGCCACCCGGCGGGCAGCGCCGCGGCGCGGGATGCGGAGCCGCCGGCCTCGGACGCCGGCGCGGCCGGGTCGGCGGGGCTCGTGGAGGCGGGCGTCAGGTAGTACGCCGTCGACGCGCACACCACGGTGCCGGCCAGCGCCGCACCGAGGACGACGAGCCGCCGTACCCGACGCCCACGGACACCCGCACCGGCTCCACCGGCCGCGGGGACGACAGTCGTGCCGCCGGGCCGCCGAGGGGCTCTCCGGTGTCCTGTCACCGTCGGTGGGTCCGTCATGTCCGGCAGGTCCAGCAACAGGCGGTGGAGTTCGGCGAGTTGGGGGCGCTCCGCCGCGTTCTTGTCGAGGCAGCGGGCGGCGATGCTCCTCAGCGGTTCCGCCACTCCGTCCAACCGGGGCTGCTCGTACATCACCTGATAGCCCGTCAAGTACGGGCTGGCGCCGTCGAACGGACGGTTGCCGGTGGCCGCGTACACGAGGAGCGAGCCGAGCGAGAACACGTCCGAGGCGGCGGTGACGTCCTTCGGCGAGGAGAACTGCTCCGGCGACATGAAGGGCGGGGTGCCGATCAGCCGGCCGGTCACGGTGAGGGCCTGGTTGTCGGCGGCGCGGGAGATGCCGAAGTCGATGACGCGCGGGCCGTCCTCGGCCATCAGCACGTTGCTCGGCTTCAAGTCCCGGTGCACCACGCCCGCTTGGTGGATGTCCCGCAGCGCCTCGACCAGGCCCAGCGCCAGCATGCGCAGCGCCCGCCCGCCCAACGGGCCCTCCTTCTCCACCGCTTCGGCCAGGGTGCGGCCCGGCACGTACAGCGTCGCCATCCACGGCATCTCGGCCTCGGGATCGGCGTCCACGACGGGCGCGGTGAACGCGCCGCTCACCCGTCTCGCCGCCGCGATCTCCTGCCGGAACCGGGCCCGGAACTCCTCGTCCAGCGCGTACTGCGCGTGCACGACCTTGACCGCGGCCTGCCGCCCCGAGGCCGACAGTCCCAGATAGACGACGCCCATACCGCCGCTGCCGAGCCGGTCGATCAGCGCGTAGCCGCCTATGGACCCCATGGGCCCCGATTCCCCGGTGCTTGGTGGCATCGCCGGTTACCCTCTCCAACCCTGCTGCGCCGCACAGCTGTTCAGCGGCATCAGGCTAGCGCCTGCGCCACTCCAACCTCCCCAGGTCCTTCTCGTACCAGGGAGCCGGTTCCGACCCCGGCCACCACCTCCGGGTAAATTCGCCCATAAGGGAAGATCGACGAAGGACGGTAACGATGGTGATCAATCGACGCCAGTTCTCAGCGGTGAGCGCGGGAGCCGCAGCGGCCACGCTCGCCGGGGCCACGACGGCCCGCGCGACGACCCGCAGCAGCAAGCCCGCGGTACGCAATGTCGTCCTCGTGCACGGCGCCTACGCGGACGGCTCCTCCTGGGCGAAGGTCATCCCGCTGCTCCAGGCGGCGGGGCTGAACGTCATCGCGGTGCAGAACCCCCTGACCTCCCTGGCCGACGACGTAGCCGCCACGAACTTCGCCCTGGCCCGGGTGGACGGGCCCACGGTCCTGGTCGCTCACTCGTACGGCGGCACCGTCATCTCCGAAGCCGGACTCGCCCCGAACGTCACCGGCCTCGTCTACGTCGCCGCCCGCGCCCCGGAGGCCGGCGAGGACTTCGCCGCGCTCGCCGCGAAGTTCCCCACCCCTCCGGTGAACTCCGGGATCATCACCTCGGGCGGCTTCAAGTTCATCAACCAGCCGGCATTCCTCAGGGACTTCGCGAACGGCGTCCCCAGGAAGGAGGCCCTGACGCTCTACGCCGCCCAGGGCCCGCTCTCGACCGCCGCGCCCACCACGAGCGTCGCAGCCTGGCACCAGCGGCCGTCCTGGTACGCGGTCTCGAAGAACGACCGCACCATCGATCCCGACCTGGAGCGCTTCATGGCCCGGCGCATGGGCGCCACGACCATCGAGGTCGACTCGGGCCACCTGTCGCTCGTGGCCCACCCTGAAGTGATCACCAGGCTGATCCTGCGGGCCACGGCCAAGAGCTGACGCTCCGAGTGGCAGTCGAACCGGGTTCCCTACGATCGGCGATCATGGCCGCACCACCGGAGGACGACACGCCTCCCTCGTACGACTCACCGGTCCGCTCGGTCGCCGTCCACCACGTGCGGGCCTCGCTGCGCGGAGCCGAGCGGCACGGCGTGGACGTCACCGTGCTCCTCGAACGGGCGGGCATCCCGGCGCAGTTGCTGGAGGTGCCGCTCGCCCGGGTGTCGCCCCGGCAGTTCGCCCGGCTCACCCAGGCGGTGTGGCAGGCCCTCGACGACGAGTTGCAGGGCCTCGGGCCCGGGCCCCTGAAGGTGGGCACCTTCGCGATGATGTGCCACGCCGTGGTGCACTGCAGCCCCGACCTGCGGACCGCGCTGAACCGCGCCAGCGCCTTCTACGGGCTGTTCCCCGGCGGACCCCGGTTCCAACTGGAGGAGGAGCCTGGGGAGTTGGGGCAGGAGACCGGCGAGGCGCGCGTCGTCTTCGACCTCACGGGCTTCGACGATCCCGATCACTACCTCGCCGAGTCCGCCACCGTCGTCGCGCACCGCTTCGCGGGCTGGCTGATCCGCCGACGGATCGACCTCACCCGGGTGGAGTTCAGCCACCCGGCGCCACCGCACTCGCTGGAGTACGACCTGCTCTACGGTGCTCCGTGCACGTTCCTGGCCCCGCGCACCGCCCTCGTCCTCGACCGCGCGATCCTCGATCGACCGGTGCTCCAGGACGAGGCCGGGTTGCGTGCCTTCCTGCGCCGGGCTCCGGGCGATGTGCTCGCCCGCCGGGACTACGGCGACACCACCGCGGCTCAGGTGCGCCGACTGCTGGGGCAGTCGCTGCCGGACCGGATGCCCGACCCGCAGGAGGTCGCGGCGCGGCTGGCGGTGAGTACGCAGACCCTGCGTCGGCGGCTGGCGGCGGAGGGCACCTCGTTCCAGCGGATCCGCGATCAACTGCGGCGCGATGTGGCCATCGCGGCGCTGGCCACGGGCGCCGTCTCCATCGAGGAGATCTCGCGGCAGGTGGGGTTCTCCGAGCCGAGTGCCTTCCACCGCGCCTTCAAACGCTGGACCGGCTCGGCTCCCCGCGCCTACCAACCCGGCGGCTGACCGACCTGCCCTGGAACGAACGCCCGGGTCAACGACCTTGAGCGGCACGGTCACGGCATCCGCCCGGCCCGAACTCGTACCGTACGAGCATCGAATCCGGAGAGGCGGAGCATGACAGTGGCCGTAGAAGCGGGGCTCGGGCGTGTGGGGATCTGGACCGCGAGCCTGGACGCGGTGCCTCCGGCGGCGGCCGGGCAGATCGCGGCGGAGCTGGAGGCCCAGGGGTGGGGCACCCTGTGGTTCGGCGAGGCCTACGGGCGGGAGGCCTTCACTCAGGCGGGGCTGCTGCTCGCCGCCACCGGACGCATGCGCGTGGCCACCGGCATCGCCAACATCTGGGCCCGTGACGCGGTCGCGGCCAACGCGGCGTCCCGCACCCTGGCCGCGGCCCACGACGGGCGGTTCGTGCTCGGGCTCGGGGTCAGCCACCGGCCCCTGGTCGAGCGGGTGCGCGGGGGCAGTTACGCCAAACCGGTCGCCGCCATGCGGGAGTACCTCACGGCGATGGCGGACGCGACCTTCTACGCCGCCGAGGCCGACGCAGCGCGCCCGCCCGTCCTGATCGCCGCCCTCGGGCCCCGGATGCTGGAGGCGGCCCGCGAACTCGCGGACGGCAGCCACCCGTATCTGGTGACGCCGGAACAGACCGCCGAGGTGCGGGCGGCGCTCGGGCCGGACAAGCTCGTGGCCGTCGAGATGGGCGCCGTACTCACCGAGGACCGCGAGACCGCGCTGCGCCGGGCCCACACCCACCTGGAGATCTACACCGGTCTGCCGAACTACCGGAACAACTGGCTGCGGGGCGGCTTCGACGAGACGGACCTCGGCCGCGGCGGCTCCGACCGGCTGGCCGAGGCGCTCATCGCCTGGGGCGACGAGGCGGCGATCCTCCGTCGCGTGCGCGAGCATCTCGCCGCCGGGGCCGACCACGTCTGCGTCCAGGTCCTGATGGAATCGGCCTTCGAGGTACCGACCGAGCCGTGGCGGGAACTCGCACCCGCGCTCGTGGGCGCCTGACCGGCCCCGCGCGCAGGGCACGACGCAGGCGGCGCGCCGGACCCGTAGGTCCGACGCGCCGCCTGCTCATTGCCCGATGTGAGCTACCTGTTCAGCACCCCCCAAGTGGTGTGCGGTGTCAGCGGCGGGCCTGGTGACCGCCGCCGTGGCCGCCGCCCTGGTGGCCGCCCTGGTGGCCGCCACCCTGGTGCCGGCCCCAGGAGAAGTCGTCGACGAGACGGTTGTGGTCGTTGCGCAGGGTGGCGGTGCCGCGGTCGTTGTCCCACACGTAGTTTCGGCGGTCCTGGAAGAGGTCCTTACGGGTGTCGCGGCCCTCACCGGAGTGGACGCGGACCGTGGCGCGGGGGGCCAGGCGGTAGTGGTGGAACGTGTACGTGCGGCCGTGGTCGTCCTTGAGGGTCCAGCCGTTCAGGTTGACCGCGTCGCGGGTGGTGTTGGTCAGGTCCACCCACTCGTTGTTCAGCGAACGGTTGGAGCGGTCCTCGCGTCCAGGGGAGTCGTACTGGAGGGCCGAGATCTTCACCTTCGGCCCGTGCGGTCGGGCGTGGTCGGCCGCGGACGCCGGCAACGTCACCACCGACACCAGGGCACCGGCGGCCAGTGCGGCGGCGGTGAGACGGCGGGCGGTGACAGAAGCGGAATCGGACACAGAGTCCCCCTGCATAGTGCGGGCACCCTCTCGAGAGCAGCGGTCATGACTGTCCCCGAGAGATTCGGTGCGGTGTGCTTGTGCGGCCGGTCGGCCTCACACCCACACTCTGTCCACCGAGTGCGGGACACGGGTGGGAATCGTGGATGCTTTTGCCTGTTGACCATGTATCCGTAACTCTCGACTGCACTGTCCATGTATGTCGTGTATGCGCGAGGTTGACGACCCGTCTCTGTGCGGCAGTTGGCCGCACCCCCGTTTTCGCCACACCACGCCACCCCACCTCGCCGAGGGCCGTCACCCGAAAGTGAGTAACAGCCGGTGAGGCCGTGGAATCGCTCCGGGGGCGTTGTCAGTGGTGGCAGGCAGGATGGAGGGCATGACGACACCAGCTGCAGTGATCGTGGATGCCGCCGCCTACGCACAGGCGGTCGAGGACGCGGTGAAGGCTTCGGCCGCCTATTACGCGGGCGACACGTCCGTGCTCGACGACGACGCCTACGACCGGCTGGTGCGCGGCATCGCCGCATGGGAGGCCGACCATCCCGAGCAGGTGCTGCCCGACTCGCCGACCGGGAAGGTCGCCGGTGGCGCCGTGGAGGGCGATGTCCCGCACACGGTGGCGATGCTGAGCCTGGACAACGTGTTCTCGCCGGAGGAGTTCACCGCCTGGACCGCGTCGCTGGCCCGGAGGATCGGCCACGACGTGGAGCAGTTCAGTATCGAGCCGAAGCTGGACGGCCTCGCCATCGCGGCCCGCTACACCGACGGCCGCCTCAGACAGCTGATCACCCGGGGCGACGGGACGGCCGGGGAGGACGTCTCGCACGCGATCGGCACCATCGAGGGGCTGCCCGTGGAGCTGGCCGAGCCGGTCACCATCGAGGTACGAGGCGAAGTCCTCATGACCAGCGCCCAGTTCGAGCACGCCAACGAGGTGCGCACCGCGCACGGCGGTCAGCCGTTCGCGAACCCGCGCGGTGCGTCCGCGGGCTCCCTGCGGGCCAGGGAGCGGGCCTACACCGTGCCGATGACGTTCTTCGGTTACGGTCTGCTGCCCCTGCCCGACACCGAGCCCGCGCTCGCCGACCGCCTGGGCGAGCTCGCGCACAGCGACCTGATGGCGCAGGCCGCGGCGTACGGGGTGAACACCACCGCGACCACCGCCGTGCCCGGCACCACCGCCGACACGGTCGAGCAGGTGCTGGCCCGGGTGCGCGAGATCGCCGCCCTGCGGGCCGAGCTGCCGTTCGGCATCGACGGGATCGTCATCAAGGCCGACCTGGCCGAGGACCAGCGGACGGCCGGTTCCGGAACACGCGCCCCGCGCTGGGCGATCGCCTACAAACTGCCCGCGGTCGAGAAGATCACCCGCCTCCTGGAGGTGGAGTGGAACGTGGGCCGCACCGGCATCATCGCCCCGCGCGCCGTGCTCGAACCGGTCGAGATCGACGGCGCCACCATCACCTACGCCACCCTCCACAACCCGGCCGACATCACCCGTCGCGATCTGCGCCTGGGCGACCACGTCATGGTCCACCGGGCCGGCGACGTCATTCCCCGCGTCGAGGCCCCCGTCGCCCATCTGCGCACCGGCGAGGAACAGCCCATCGCCTTCCCCGAGGTGTGTCCGCGCTGCGGGGCCGGCATCGACACCAGCGAGCAGCGCTGGCGCTGTGAGAACGGGCGCAACTGCCACCTGGTGGCCGCCCTCTCCTACGCCGCCGGCCGCGACCAGCTCGACATCGAGGGCCTCGGCCACACCCGTGTGGTGCAGCTCGTCGACGCGTGCCTGGTGACCGACCTCGCCGACCTGTTCGCCCTCACCCGCGAGCAACTCCTGGAACTGGAGCGGATGGGCGAGACCAGTACCGACAACCTCCTGGCCGGGATCGCCGCGGCGAAGCGGCAGCCGCTCTCGCGGGTGCTGTGCGCGCTCGGGATCCGCGGCACCGGCCGTTCCATGTCCCGCCGGATCGCCCGGTACTTCGCCACGATGGACCACATCCGCGCCGCCGACGCCGAGGCGATGCAGCGGGTCGACGGCATCGGTACCGAGAAGGCGCCGTCCATCGTCGCCGAGGTCGCCGAACTCGCCCCGCTCATCGACAAGTTGGCGGCTGCCGGGGTGAACATGACCGAGCCCGGCGCCACTCCGCCGCCCCCGCAGGACGCCGATGCCGACACCGACGCGAACGCCGGCTCCGACACCGACGCCGACCCCGACGGCCAGACGGAGGCCGCCGAGGCCGCCAGCGGACCGCTGACCGGGATGACGGTGGTCGTCACCGGCGCGATGACCGGCCCGCTGGAGAAGCTGAGCCGCAACCAGATGAACGAGCTCATCGAGCGCGCCGGCGGCCGCTCCTCCTCCAGCGTCTCCAAGAAGACCACCCTGGTGGTCGCCGGAGAGGGCGCCGGTTCCAAGCGCGCCAAGGCCGAGACGCTCGGCATCCGCCTGGTCACCCCGGACGAATTCGCCACCCTGGTCGCCGACTTCGTCGACTGATCGGCGCACCTCTCCGCCCCTCTCCGCGTTACTCCTCGTCGCGCAGCCGGGCCGCCAAAGAGGTCAGGTCCTCGGTCACTTCGGTGTGGCCCAGGGCCGTCAGTCGGGAGACCGCCGCGTCGAGGCGGGTGAGTGCGGGGGCCGGGCGTTCCAGGTAGAGGCCCTCCACGGCGCCCGCCAGGCGGACGCACTCGGCCCATTCGCCGACGCGTTCGTCGTCCTTTCCAGGCTCGCCGAGCAGGGAGAGCGCCTTCTCCAGGGCGACCAGCGCGTCCTCGTACTCGCCCGCGTATGCGTTGACCCGCCCGTGCTCGTAGGCCAGGGCGGAGTCCAGGGAACGGCCGTGGTAGTGGTACTCGGCGGCGGCCGCCTCTTCGGCGATCCGGCCCGCGTCGTCGAGGAAGCGGAGCGCGTCGGACAGGCCGTCGGGGCCCTGCTGCTGGGCCTGGAGGCGGGCGAGTTCGCGCAGGCAGCTGCTGAGCTGTTCGTAGCGCGGGTCCTTGGCGTGGGCGGCGATCGCCTGGTCCGCGACCTCGCGGGCCCTGCCGAACTCGCCGGACTCACCGAGGAGTACGGCGGTCTCCGCGGCGATCATGGCGTGGCTGCCCGGGTCGTCGTCCCAGCCTGCCGACGCGGCCGCGAGGGTGACGAACTCCGCCGTGGCGGCCTTGAGGTCCTCCCCCGCGCGCAGCGCACGGGCGCGGGTCAGGCGCAGCTGGGCGACGAGCCGGTCGTCCAACTCCCCTGAGACGACGTCCGGTTCGGCCAGCAGGGAGTCGAGCAGCGCGATGCAGTCCTCGACGCGGCCCAGGTCCAGGGTGAGTTGGGCCGCGTTGCTGTAGGAGCAGAACGCCTCCGTCCGGCTGCCGCGGCGCAGGGCCACCTCCGCCGAGCGCGTCAGGTGACGCAAGGCCTCGTCAGGTCGGCCCAGGCGCATGGCGGCTTCGGCGAGATCGCCCTGGAGTCGGGAGGTGTCGACGCTGTCCGCCGGCCACTCGGCGGCCAGCCGCAGGCCTTCGGTGAGGTCGTCGTAGGCGGACTGCGCGTCCCGGAGGCCGAGTTGGAGCCGGCCGCGCAGGCCGAGCGTCCGGGGCAGGTGCCAGGCGGGGCCCCGCGCCTTCAGCCGGCCGAGGAGGGCGTCGATCTCGGTGATCGCGGCGGGCAGGTCGCCGGAGAGGGCGTGCGCGCTGGCCCGCATCAGCAGGGCGCCGGAGATCTGTGTGCCGACGTCGTGCCGGGTGGCGAAGTCCTGCAGCAGGTCCACCTCGGCGAGGAGCGGCGCGACATGCTCGTCGCTCCCGGTGGCCTGCAGGCGCAGGCCGAGCGCGGTCGCGCGCAGCCGCAGCAGCCGGGCCTCCTGGTACGGCGCGAGTCCGGGCGTCTCCTCGTGGAGACGGACCACCGAGGCGTGGGCGGCGGTCAGCGCGATGACCTTCGCCTCGACCCCAGCGGCAGCCTTCACCTCGGCTTCAACGGCGGTTTTCGCCTCGGCTCCGTCCGTGCCCGTCGCCTCAGCTCCCTCCACGGCGGCATCCGCGGTCCTCGCCTCGGCTCCCCCGGCGTCCTCCGCGGGGATCTCGGCGATGGCGAGCACGGCGCAGGCTCGGGCTAGCGCCGCGTCACCCGCCGCTCCGGCGTCGTCGTACAGCGCCGCGGCCTCCTCGTGGAGCGCGGCGGCGTCGGCGAACTCGTCCTTGTCGCCAGCCCGGCTCGCCTCGTCGGCCAGCAGGTCCGCGCGCAGCTGTTCGAGCGGGCCCGCGGCCGGATCGTCGGGGTGGGTGTAGTCCCGGGCGGCCACGAGCGTACGCAACCGCGCCCAGCAGGCCTGCGCGTCCGGGTGTCCCTGCCGGTCCAACTCCCTTGCCCGGACGATGAGTTCGGGCAGGGAGTCGGGGAGGTCGGCGTCCGCACGCGGGGCGGCGGGCGCGGCCGTGGCCACGTCGTCGAGGCTGCGGGTGCGCAGGGTCAGGTCCAGCGCGTCCAGCAGCGGGGCGCGGTCGAGGCGGGCCCGGCGGCGGTCGGCGTGGGCCGTGGTGCCGTTGCGGGCGTCGAAGCGGGCGGCCAGGTCGTCCGCGCGACCGCGCACCTCGGCGCGCAGGGCGGCCACCGTCCAGCTGCGGCCCGGGTACCCGGCGGTGGGCAGTTCTCCGTGGCCGAGGGCCTCGACGCGCTGGAGGAGGGCCTCCACGCCGGTGAGGAAGCCCAGCTGGTCCATCGGCGAGTCGACGTCGTCGAACAGGTTCCGGTTCTCGGCGAGCAGTTCCAGGCCGCGGGCCTCGTTGCCGGTCAGCGCGCAGAACTCCAGGTGCCGGCCGACCTCCGTGGACATCGAGGGGTTGCGGCGGCAGCCGCGGTAGCCGACCAGGTGCAGTTCGCGGGCCCGGTCGGTGCGGCCGGTGCGCAGCAGGGGCAGCAGCGCGTACGAGACGGAGCGGGCCGGCTCCTCCTGGCAGGACTCCTTCCCGGCCAGGACGGGCTCCCAGGCGCTCAGCGCCCGCTCGTCGTCGCCCGCCGTGAGGTGGTACAGGGCGCGCTCGCAGATCTCGCAGGCCTCGCAGTCGCTGAGCCTGATGCGGGTGCGGCCCGCCCACAGCTCGTAGGCGAGGGAGGTGTCCTCGCCTGTGTGGACGGCGAGTTGGTAGGCCTGTCCGTAGTAGGGCTGGAGGCCGAGGTCGGCCTTCTCGTACCGGTCGCGCATCTCCTGCAGCCACTGGCGCAGGCTGGCCAGCGGCATCTCGGGCAGTGCGCGCAGCGCGGTGGCCACCCACTTGAACCGCCAGAACAGCATGTGGCGCAGACGCTCGTCGAAGACGTCGGGCTGCTCGTCGAAGAGGGTGAGCAGCCGGGCGAAGACGACGGGCGACTTCCGGGGTTCGGAGCCGTAGGTGTACGCCTCCTGGAGTTCGAGCAGCGCGTGGATGAGCGGGACGGGCTCCGCGAACTGCTCTGCGGCGTCGACGAGCTCCTCGGCGGTGACGGTGCGGGTGCGGCCGTAGGGCCGCCGGTCGTTCTCCTGCAGCGCCTGGAACAGCTCGTCCGTGTTCTGGGGGTGGGGTGCGGTCGGCATCGTCAGCTGTCCTTTCGGAGGGCGTGGGCGAGAAGGTCGAGGAAGGAGCGGTTGATGAGGCTCGACTCGGCGGGCCGCAGCGGGCGCCGGGAGAGCATCGCGGCCTGCCCGTAGAGGGCTTCGGCGCTGGTGCGGGCCAGCTCGGGCTCGTCGATGGAGACGGCGGTGCGGACCAGCGGGTTGAGCTGGTTGAGGATCAGCTGGGCGCGCGGTGCCTCCTGGCGCAGGGCGCCGAGGATGTCGCCCCACAGGCCGCCCTCCGACTCGCGGGCGAGCTGGGAGCGGGTGCGCTCGTGCCGGGCCTCGCGGCTGTCCACCAGGAGGGCGGGCGCGGAGGCGGGGTGGAAGGTGCGCAGCGCGACGTCGCAGTCGAAGACGGCGAGGGCGTCGCGGGCCAGGGCGAGGTAGGGCGCGGCGGCCAGTTCCGTCTCCCGGTCGACGGGGTCGAGGTGGGCGGTGAGGGTCGCCGGGTCGAGGTCGGCGACGCTGACCTCGGGCCTGATCTCGGGCAGCCGGTGGACCAGCTCACGGTCGTAGGTGTAGCCGCCGTTGACTACGCCGAGCCCGGCGGCCGAGGCGATCGCCGCGACCTGCCGGAACTCCTCCACGCTGGAGGTCACGAGCACGGTGCGGTGGGTGCGCGCGAACTCGTCGAGGGTGCTGTGCCCGTCGGTGGTCTCGAACGGCAGCCAGGGCAGCAGCATCCGCAGGATCTCGTCGTCGTGCACCGCGAGCGACTTCACGGCCAGGTGGTGCGCCTGGAGGAAGCGGGCGAGCAGGTCCGGGTCGCTGGCGGCGGCCCGGGCGATCCACGCGCGCAGCCGCTCGGCGAGGGCGTCGCGGACGGCGGCGAGCGTGTCGTCCTCGTACAGGGACTCGCGGGAGGCCGTCGGGCGCAGGCTCTCGGCGTCGACGACGCAGCGGACGAAGAAGGCCCACTCGGGCAGGATCTCCTCGGCCTGCTCGGACAGCAGCATGCCCTTGACGTGCACGCGATGGCCGTGCCGGCGTCCGGCGGGCACCGCCTCGGGCAGGACGCACGCGATGCCCTTGAGGCCGACCGCCGGCAGGTCCAGCTCGATGGTGTCCAGCGGGGTGAACCCGAGGGTCTCCTCGCCGAACGCGGCCAGCGCACGGGAGCGGGCTCCCGGTGTGGGGTACGTGCGAGCCCAGGGCGCCGGTTCGGGATTGACGGACGTGCCCGTGCCGCCCTTGCCGTCGTCGAAGGTCACCGGGTGGCGCAGCAGGGAGCCGAAGTGCCGGGCGAGCGCGTGCACTTGGACCGGGCGGGTCCACTCGCCCGCGTCGGCGCGCGGGGTCAGCGTGACGGTGGTGCCGGGCCGGGGGCGGGCGGAGGCGGGCAGGGTGCGGACGGTGTAGCTGCCGTCGCCGCGTCCCCGCCACTCCACGACGGGCGCGTCGGGCGCGGCGGCGGACCGGCTCAGTACGTGGATCTCGTCCGCGACCAGGAAGCAGGAGAGCAGGCCGATGCCGAACTGACCGATGAAGTCGGCCCGTTGCTCGGCGATCTTCTCCGCGCGCTTGCTGCTGCGGCCGATCGTGGCGAGGAAGGTGTGCACGTCGGCCTCGGTGAGACCGACGCCGTCGTCCTCGACGCGTACGACGGATCCGTCGGCGTAGAGACGGATGCCGAACGCGTCGGCGGGCGCGGCGGGTTCGAGGCGCCGCCGGGCGGTCAGCGCGTCCACCGCGTTCTGCATGAGTTCACGCAGGTAGACGCGGGGGCTGGAGTAGAGGTGATGGGAGAGGAGGTCGACGAGGCCGCGCAGATCCACCTGGAAGGTGCGGTCGGCGCCGGCCGGGCTCAAAGGGGTGTCGGGCAGTGTCATCGGGCAGTCCGGGGTGAGGTGAGCGACGAGCGGCGGGCGGGGTGGATCAGGCGTTGCGCCGGGCGCGGGCGTACATCTTTTCCGGCTGCGCCATGTACTTCCACGGCCATGGTGTGTAGGCGCCCCGGAGCTGCTGGAAGACGCGTGGCAACGCGCTGCGCGAGGACGCCAGCGAGAACGCCATGGCGAAGGTGTTGAAGTCCTCCTGCCAGCCCGGGAAACGCGCGTAGCCGGGGTGGAGGATGCTGCGCTCGGCCGCGTCCAGCAACTCGTCCTGGATCTCGGGGGCCACGAGGCAGTTCTTGTTGTCCGACTCCACCCAGTTCTCGATGTGGGCCATGGCGATCACACAGCCGAGACGGTGTCCCTCGGGCGCGCCGGCGAACGCCTCACGCGCGAACGCGAGGGCCTGGCCCGGCTCGCCGCTCCAGCGGGGCTGGAGGTACGACAGCCACTCGATGTGGGTCTCCAGGTCCAGCGGGTCGCGGCGCAGGGCGGCGTCGCGCCGGGTCTCGTTGACGGCGGGGCCCAGCGACATGCCCCGGCCGGAGGTGAGGAGACGGCGCCACGGCGTGACCCACTCGGGTCTCAACTCGGCGGCCTCCAGCAGCTGTTCCTCGGCTATGTGCAGCCGCTCGTGGAAGATCCGCCACTGTTCCTGCGTGACGTTCACGGCACGGTCGGCGGTGCGCGCCTCCCAGCCCCAACTGATGTGGCGCGCCCCGGATATCAGCAGGGCGGTCGCCCGGTGCTCCTTGTCCTCCTCGACGGCCCGGCCGATCCAGTCCTGCACCCCGTCCAGCTCGGCGAGTTCGCCCAGCACCTGGTGCTCACGGCCGAGGTCGAAGGGGGCCAGCGCGGCCTTGACCGCCTCCCAGTCACCCGCGTCGGCCGCCTCCACCAGCGCGAGCACCCGCGTGTCCCCGAGCGCGCGCAGCGTGTACATCCCGTTCCTCTGCAGGCGCGGGCCGGGAAGGGCGTGCGGATCCTCCGCCGGTCTCTCCGCACCTCTCCCGAACAGCTTCCCCAACATGCCGCGCCCTCCCCTGGTCCCGCGTGATCGTCCGGAGCAGCATAAACGGCACCACCGACACCGCTTCCACAGGGTTTTCACCGGTGCTCCACGCTTCCGGGCCAGGTCCCGTCCGCTCGCCGAGCCGACGCTCCGATCAGCGCCTCCAGGGAATCCCTTCCGCCTGACAGAAGCCGTCTTGCCGAGCTGTCGCGCGCGTCACGACGCTGGTCCCAACCACGGCACGCGGGGCGAGGGCGCCCCGCTCTCAGGGACGGGATCGCCATGCCGCACACGACCGCCTTCGCCAGGAACCAGTGGTACGTCGCCGCCTACAGCCACGAGATCGGCCGGGAGTTGCTCGGCCGGACGATCCTCGGTGAGCCCCTGGTCTTCTACCGCACCGAGGACGAGGGAACCCCCGTCGCCCTGCACGACCGCTGTGTGCACCGCCGTTACCCCCTCTCCGAGAGCGGGCTCGACGGGGACCGGATCGTCTGCGGGTACCACGGGTTCACGTACGACACGAGCGGCGCCTGCGTGTACGTGCCCGGGCAGAAACGCATACCTCGTACCGCCCGCGTCGCCTCCTACCCGGTCGTCGAGCTGGACGCGCTGATCTGGGTGTGGATCGGCGACCCGGCCCTCGCCGACGCCGGGACCATCCCGCGCGCCCGGCACCTCGACTCCCCGGGCTGGGTCACCGTCTCCGGGATGGAGCCGATCGACGCCGACTACGGGCTGCTCGTCGACAACCTGCTCGACCTCTCCCACGAGACGTATCTGCACGGCGGGTACATCGGCACGCCCGAGGTCGCCGAGACGCCGATCACCACCGAGGTCGACGAGGGCGCCGGGATCGTGCGGGTGAGCCGGCACATGGACGACGCCGAGTGCCCGCCGTTCTACGCCCGTTCGACCGGGATCGAGGGGCGGATCACTCGCTGGCAGGACATCGAGTACCACGCGCCGTGCCTGTATCTGCTGCACAGCCGGATCGCGCCGGTCGGTGTGGTGCCGGAGGCCGACGGCAGCGATCCGAACGGCTTCCACACCGAGATCACGTACGCCATCACGCCCTCCGCCGACGGTCACGTCTACGACTTCTGGGCCGTCTCGCGCGACTGGGCGACGGAGGACGCCGAGGTCACCGAGTTCCTGCGGGGCAACAACCACACCGTCGTGATGCAGGACGTCGACGCGCTCAACCTCCTGCAGAAGACGCTCGGTTCGGAGCGGACGGGCTACCAGGAACTCAGCATCAACATCGACACCGGCGGCCTGGCCGCGCGCCGCATCCTCGCCCGGCTGGTCGAGGAGGGCGACAAGCCCGTGGAGAAGGTGCTGTGAGCGGCAGCCCCACCGGGGAGGTCTACCGCATCGACTGGCTGCCCGGCACGGACGTCCTGCACGGTACGTGCCACTGCGGCCGGGAACACACCTCGCAGGATCCGATCAAGATGTGGGAGTGGATGCTCGCCCACCCGAACGGACACGAACCGCAGGGACACGACTCATGACCGCGTACGAAGCCGAACTCGTCGTCTCCGGAAGGGACTTCGCCGCCGACGGCGTGCTCGCCCTCACCCTGCGCCACCCGCTCGGCGAGCAACTCCCCTCCTGGGAGCCCGGTGCCCACATCGACGTCGTGCTCGGTCCGGAGCTGGAGCGGCAGTACTCCCTGTGCGGGGACCCCGCGGACCATACGGCCTGGCGGATCGCCGTGCTGCGGGAGCCGGACGGGCGGGGTGGATCCGCCCATGTGCACGAGGAGTTGGGGGAGGGCGACAAGGTCCGGGTACGCGGGCCGCGCAACCACTTCCGGCTGGAGCCGGCGCCCCGGTACCGATTCGTCGCCGGCGGGATCGGGATCACCCCGATCCTGCCGATGCTGGCCGCGGCCGAGGCGGCGGGTGCGGAATGGACGTTGCTCTACGGCGGGCGGACCCGGCAATCCATCGCGTTCACGGAGGAGTTGGGGCGGTACGGGGACCGGGTCACCGTCGCCCCGCAGGACGAGACCGGGCTGCTGGACCTCGCCTCCGTGCTGGACGACCTGCCCGAGGGCACGCTCGTCTACTGCTGCGGTCCCGGGCCGCTGCTCGACGCGGTGGAGGAGCGGTGTCCGGCGCCGGTGCTGCGGGTCGAGCGGTTCCAGCCGAAGGTCCAACAGGGCGGTGAGAACGGCGAGTTCGAGGTCGAGCTGGCGCAGAGCGGGCGTACCGTCACGGTCGCCCCGGACGTCTCCGTGCTCGACGCCGTCCGCGCCGCCGGTGTCGAGGTGCTGTTCTCCTGCACCGAGGGGACCTGCGGCACCTGCGAGACCGATGTGCTCGACGGCGTCCCGGACCACCGGGACTCGGTGCTCACCGCAGAGGAGCGGGCGGGCGGCGAGACGATGATGATCTGTGTGTCGCGCTGCCGGGGGAAGCGGCTCGTGCTGGACCTGTGATCGCGAGGTCGGCGTCGATCCGGTCGACCGTCGCGAACAGGTGCGGCAGCAGGTCGCGGCGGATCGACTCGACGGAGGTGCGGCCCGCGGGCACCGCGATGTTGACGGCCGCGGCCACCATGCCGTCCCGGTCCCGCACCGGGGCGGCGACCGATCGCAGCCCCTCCTCCAGTTCCTGGTCGACGATCGCGTACCCCTGTCGGCGCACCCGGCGCAGCTCCGCCCGCAGGGCCCGCGCCGAGACGATGGTCCGGTCGGTCAGCGGGCGCAGTTCCACGCGGGCGAGCCGGGCGTCGACCTCCTCGTCCGGGAGGTACGCGAGGATGACCCGGCCCACCGACGTCACATGGGCCGGGAATCGGGTGCCGAGGGTGATCGTGGCGGACATGATGCGGCGGGTCGGTACCCGGACCACGTAGACGATGTCGTCGCCGTCGAGGACGCACAGTGACGACGACTCCCGTACCTGGGCGACGAGTTGGTCCAGATGGGGCTCGGCGATCTGCGGCAGGGTGACGCTGGAGAGGTAGGAGTAGCCGAGTTCCAGGACGCGCGGGGTGAGGCGGAACAGACGCCCGTCCTGATGGACGTATCCCAGGTCGACCAGGGTGAGGAGCAGGCGGCGGGTGGCCGCGCGGGTCAGCTCGCAGGTGTCGGCGACCTCGCTCAGGGTGCGGGCGGGATGCTCCTCGTCGAAGGCGCGGATCACGGCGAGACCGCGCTCGAAGGACCTCACGAAGTGTGGTGCACGGGCGCCCGCTGGCATTGCCGCCTCCAAAAGTGTCAACAATGTTGTCGGCGAACCCATTGACCCGACCCGTTGCGGCTTCTACCTTCCGGCTGTGCGAGTCCGCGCACTACTGTGCGCCTTGCGCACGACCTGTCGGAACACCGTTGCACCGTTGTTGTCTGCACAGGAGGAGCCATGCGCCGTCTGCTCGCCGGTCTCACCGCCGGTGCCTTCCTGCTCGTCGCGACCGCCTGTGGTTCGTCCGACGACTCCAACTCGTCGTCGGACAAGGGCTCGTCGTCCGGCGGCACCACCACCGTCAAGGTGGGGATCATCCCCATCGTCGACGTCGCCCCGCTCTATCTCGGCCAGAAGAAGGGCTTCTTCAGCAAGCAGGGACTGAAGCTCTCGATGACGCTCGCGCAGGGCGGCGCGGCCATCGTGCCCGGCGTGACGAGTGGTCAGTTCCAGTTCGGGTTCTCCAACATGACCTCGCTGATGGTCGCCCAGTCCAACAACGTGCCCATCGAGGCCATCGCCAACGGCGTCGCCTCAACGGGCGTCGAGGGCAAGGACTTCGGCGGGCTCGTGGTGAAGAAGGGCAGCCCCATCAAGTCGGCGAAGGAACTCGAGGGCAAGAAGGTCGCCGTCAACACCCTCAAGAACATCAACGAGATCGTGGTGCGCGACTCGATCCGCAGGGCGGGAGGCGACCCGGACAAGGTGAACCTGGTCGAGCTGGCCTTCGACCAGATGCCGGCCGCGCTGGACTCGGGCCAGATCGACGCGGCGATGGCGGTCGAGCCCGCGCTCACCACCATGAAGCTCCAGGGCGCCGTCGAGATCGCCTCCCCCATGGTCGACGTGGCCCCGGACCTCACGGTCGCCATGTACTTCACCTCGACCGCGTACGCACAGAAGAACCCGGCCATCGTGAAGAAGTTCCAGGAGGCCACCGCCGAGTCCCTCGCCTACACCGACACCCACCCGGACGAGGTCCGCCAGATCGTCACCACGTACACCAAGACCCCGGCGAACGTGCTGGCCGCGCTGACCCTGCCCAAGTGGCCTGCCGACGCGAACCGTTCCTCGATCGAGGCGCTGGAGAAGCTGAGCGAGCAGTACGGCCTCTTCAAGACGGCCCCCGACCTCGACAAGCTGCTGCCGTGAGGGGATCGAACACCGCGCTCGGCGCGGCCGGGCTCGCGGTCTTCCTCGCCCTGGGCGAGGCGGTGCCGCGGCTCGGTCTCGTCAAGGAGGCCTACTTCCCGCCGACCAGCCGCATCGCGTCGGCCCTGTGGGACGAGGTCACCACCGACGGTTTCTGGTCGGCGCTCGGCGACACCCTCACCGGCTGGGCGGTCGGCCTGGCCATCGCGGTCTGCGCGGGTGTCGTCGTCGGCGTGACCGTCTCGATCGTGCCGTACCTGCGCGAGACGACCGCCTCGACCATCGAGTTCCTGCGCCCGATCCCGTCGGTGGCGCTCATCCCGCTGGCCGTCCTGCTGTACGGCGCCGAACTGAAGTCGGTGCTCATCCTGGTCGTGTACGCCTCCTTCTGGCAGGTGCTCGTCCAGACCCTGTACGGCGTCCAGGACGTAGACCCGGTCGCCGAGGAGACGGCGCGCTCGTACGGCCTCGGCACCTGGGCGCGGGTGCGCCATGTGCTGTGGCCGACGGCGCTGCCCTACGTCATGACCGGGGTGCGGCTCGCCGCCGCGGTGGCGCTGATCCTCGCCATCACCGCCGAACTCATCATCGGCGCACCGGGGTTGGGCCAGGAGATCGCCGTCGCGCAGACCTCACAGGCGGTGCCGGAGATGTACGCGCTGATCGTGGTCACCGGGGTGCTGGGGCTGCTCATCAACGTCGGCGCGCGTACGGTGGAACGGCGGGCGCTGGCCTGGCACCAGTCGGTGCGCGGGGAGGTGGCGGTGTGATCGGACGCCTGCTGCTGCGGCTGCTGTTCGTGCTCGCGCTGCCCGTGGTGCTGGTCGCCCTGTGGTGGGCCGCGTCGGACGGCAACACCGACCCCTTCTGGCCGCCGCTGCGGACGATCCTCAGGACCTTCCCGGACGTCTGGACCGTCGACCGGCTGCGCACGGACGTCGTACCGAGCGTCCTGCGCCTCCTCTCGGGCTACGCCACAGCGGCCGTCGTCGGCATGGCGCTCGGCACCGTCATCGGCTCCTACCGCGGGGTGCGTGCGGTGTGCGAACCGGTCCTGGAGTTCCTGCGGGCGGTGCCGCCACCGGTGTTGATTCCGGTCATCATGCTGTTCGCGGGCATCGGCGACACGATGAAGATCGTGGTGATCGCGAGCGGCTGCGTCTGGCCGATCCTGCTCAACACGGTCGAGGGCGTCCGCGCGGTGGACTCGGTGATGCTGGAGACGGCCCGCTCGTACGGTGTCAAGGGCCCGGCGCGCCTGCGCCACTTGGTCCTGCCCTCCGCGAGCCCGCAGATCTTCGCGGGCCTGCGCCAGGCGCTGTCGATCGGCATCATCCTGATGGTCATCAGCGAGATGTTCGCGGCGAGCAACGGCATCGGCTTCACCGTCGTCCAGTTCCAACGCAGCTTCGCGATCCCCGACATGTGGACCGGGATCCTCGTCCTCGGCCTGCTCGGCTTCCTGCTCTCCGTCGTCTTCCAACTGGTCGAGCGCCGGGTGCTCGGCTGGTACCACGGTCTGCGCGCCTCCACCCGGCGGTCCTGAGTGAACTTCGTGAAGGGGCGGTCCATGCTCGACATACGCGGCCTGCACAAGGTCTACGAGGGATCAGGGCGCCGCGTGGAGGCCGTGCGCGACCTCACCTTCACGGTGTCGGCCGGTGAACTCGTCTGCCTGGTGGGCCCGTCGGGCTGCGGCAAGACGACGCTGCTGAAGTGCATGGGCGGTCTGCTCACGCCGACGGCCGGCGAGGTACTGCTGTCGGGCAAGCCGGTGAGCGGCCCGCCGCCCGGGATGGCGTTCGTCTTCCAGGAGTACGGACGCAGTCTCTTCCCCTGGATGCGGGTCGGCCAGAACGTCGAACTCCCGTTGAAGCAGAAGAACTTGACCAAGGCCCGCCGCAAGGAGCTGGTCGCGGACGCGCTGGAGTCGGTCGGTCTCGCGGACGCCGCCGGGGCGTATCCGTGGCAGCTGTCCGGCGGCATGCAGCAACGCGTCGCGATCGCACGGGCGTTGGCCTACGAGCCTCAGGTCCTGCTGATGGACGAGCCGTTCGCGGCGGTCGACGCGCAGACGCGGGCCGATCTGGAGGACCTCGTACGGGGGTTGTGGCGGGAGCGCGGGATCACGATCCTGTTCGTCACCCACGACATCGACGAGGCCGTGTACCTGGGCGAGCGGGTGATCGTGCTGTCCGCCTCCCCGACCGTCGTGCAGGAGCAGCTGAAGGTCGATCTGCCCGACGAGCGCGACCAGTTGCACACGCGTGTGGCCCCGCGCTTCGCCGAGCTGCGGACCCATGTGTACGAGCAGATCCAGGCGGCGAAGCGCGGGATACCGCAGGACGCGGTCACGAAGTCGAATACGCCTCCACTTCACTGAACTGCGCGGCCGGCCAGCCGGTGTTGGCGCTGACGGACAGCCGCAGATAGCGCAGGTTGGTGCTGCTGGGCAGGGCGATGGTGACCGTGTTGCCGGTGGCCGGGTCGAAGCGGTAGCCGGTGGCGCCGACGACGGTCGAGGAGGTCGAGGCGTCGGTGCCGCCCTGCACGGTGATGGTCTGGGTGCGCGCGCCCCAGGCCGAGGACGGCGGCAGCTTCAGCACCAGTCGGCGTACGGCCTTGGCCGAGCCCAGGTCGACCGTCAGCGACTGCGGGAAGGCGTTGTTGGCGGACTCCCAGTAGCTGTTCGCGTCCCCGTCGACGGCCTTGCCGGGCGTGTAGACATCCTGCGAGCTGCTCGCGGAGGCCGGGCGGCCCTTGGCGAGGTTGCTGCCGGGATCCGGGTCGGGGTTGCTCTGACCCGGCTGCGGCCAGGTCGAGCAGTCCGACCAGGCGCTGCTCCAGCCGGAGTTGCCGCCACCGTCGGTGAGGGCGAAGGAGCCGGAGTTCGCCGGGTAGGGGCAGTTGTAGACGCCCGCCGCGCCGACCGAGGTGGCCGTCACGTTGCGGAAGGTGGCCGCGCCCTGGGCCTCGGCCTGGACGACGACCGTACCGGTGTTGCGGACGGTCGCGCCGGTCACGTTGACGTTCCTGACCGGGTGGCCCTGACCACCGCCGGAGACGAACTCGAAGGCGCTGTACGGGCTGTCGGTGATCGTCGTGTTGGTGATGTTGACGGTGGCGTTGATGGCGCTGTCGTAGGAGTCGACGCGCAGGGCGCCCATCGGGTGGTTCCAGTTGGGGTTGATCGCGCCCGCCCGGACGAGCGTGTTGCCGTCGACGGTGATGGTGCCGGCCAGCGGGGAGAAAGGGTCGAGGAACTTCTGGTTGGAGATCGCGATGCCGCTGCCGAGGGCGTTGGTGTCGGAGATCAGGTTGCCCCGCACCGCGATGTCGGTGCCGCCGTAGATCGCGATGCCGTTGGCGAGGTTGGGCTGCGAGATGGTGTTGTTCTCGAAGCTGCTGTTGCTGTCCGCCCCGTTCAGCGACCACATGGCGAGGGAGTCGTCGCCCTGGTTGCGCAGGAAGTTGTTGCGGACGCGGACCCCGTGGGCGCTGCCGTTGAGGTTGAGACCGTCGGCGGTGGTGTCCAGGACTCGGTTGTTCTCGACGACCAGGTTGTCGTTGTTGCCCATCAGCCAGAAGCCGACCTTGAGGTGCTGGAGCCACATGCCGGAGACCGAACTGTTCGGTCCCAGCGAGCCGTTGACGAAGTTGTCCGGGTTGGAGTCGACGCGCTCGGTGACCTCGCCGAGGACCGCGAAGTCCTTGATGTGGACGCCACCGGAGGAGCTGGACTGGTCGATGAACCGTGAGGAGTGCACGACGGAGTACCAGCTGCCGGCGCCCTGGAGGGTGACGTTCTGGACGCCGCTGAGCGAGGACGTCAGCTTGTAGTCGCCCGGCGGGATCCACACGACTCCGCCTTGCGCGGAGGAGATCGCGTCCCGGAAGGCCTGCGTGGAGTCGCCGTTGCCGCTGGGGTCGGCGCCCTTGGAGGTGACGGAGACCGAACCGGCGGGCTGGCCCGCGGCCCCGGCGACCTGTTCGAAATCGGCCACGTCGACGGTGACTTGGGTGCCCGTCGACTGGAAGGCGACCTTGTCGCCCGCCTGCACGTTCCGGCCGAGCAGCAGCCGGGCGTTGTCGAAGAAGTGGTGCGTCTTGGCACCGGCGATCCAACCGGTGTCGATGTAGGAGTACTTGGAGGTCACCGTGAGCGTCTTGGCGAGCTTGGTCCCGTTGACGTAGACGTCGAGTGTGCCGGACTGGCCGTCCGGGACGCTGTAGGAGACGTTCACGGCGCTGGCCGCGCTCGGCACGGCGAACTCGACGCGCTGGCCCGAGGTGAGGCGTACGGCCTGCCGTCCCGAGGCCTCGGAGGCGAGGGTGCCCTGGGTGTAGTCGGGGCCGACCTTGGTGCCGGTGGTGGTCGCGGACTCGGCCTCCACGGAGGTGAAGGGGAGGCTCGCGCCGGCGGCCGCGTGGGCGGTGGGGGCGGTCGCGGTGAGCAGTCCGGCGGAGAGGGCCACCACCATCAGTGCTGGCATGCCCCTGACAGTTCTGTGCATTGCTGATCCCTTCGTGGTGGGGGTAGGGGATAGCGGGGTGCGCGCGGCCTGGCCGCGGGTCAGGTACGCAGCCAGGCCGCGGTGTCCCTCGGCAGTCGGCCGTTGTCGTCCAACGGGCCGCTGGCGAGGAGCAGTTCGGTGTGGGTGGGGAGGTCGGCGGGCGCGTCGGCGAGGTTGACCACGCACAGCACGCCGGAGGCCCTGGTGAAGGCCAGGACACCCTCGGGGGCGGGCAGCCAGCCGAGCGGGCCGTCGCCGATGAGCGGCCGGAGCCTGATGCCCTCGCGGTAGAGGGCGAGCATCGAGCGGGGGTCGGCCGCCTGCAGGTCGGCGGCGTACTCGGCCCAGCCGGCGGGCTGCGGCAGCCACGGTTCCTGCTGCGAGCCGAAGCCCGCGTACGGAGCGTCGGTGATCCAGGGCAGCGGGACCCGGCAGCCGTCGCGGCCCGGATCCGTGCCGCCGGAGCGGAAGTACATCGGGTCCTCGATGCGGTCGCGCGGGACGTCGGCCTCGGGCAGGCCGAGTTCCTCGCCCTGATAGAGGTAGACCGCTCCCGGCAGGGCGAGCGAGAGCAGGGCCGCCGCGCGAGCGCGCCGGGTGCCGAGGACGAGGTCGGTCGGGGTGCCGAAGGCCTTGGCCGCGAAGTCGAAGCCGGTGTCGGTGCGGCCGTAGCGGGTGACGGTCCGGGTGACGTCGTGGTTGCACAGCACCCAGGTGGCGGGGGCGCCCACCGGGGCGTGCTCGGCGAGCGTGGTGTCGATCGACGTACGCAGCCGGTCCGCGTCCCAAGGGCAGGACAGGAACGAGAAGTTGAAGGCCGTGTGCAGCTCGTCCGGGCGCAGATAGCGGGCGAAGCGCTCGGCGTCCGGCAGCCACACCTCGCCGACGAACACGCCGCCGAACTCGTCGGCGACCGCACGCCAGGCACGGTAGATGTCGTGGAGTTCGTCGCGGTCCACGAAGGGGTTGGGGTCGCGGCCCTCGACCCAGTCCGGCAGTCGCGGGTCCTTGGCGAGCAGGGCGGCCGAGTCGATGCGGACGCCCGCGACGCCACGCTCGAACCAGAAGCGCAGGATGTCCTCGTGCTCCTGACGGACGGCCGGGTGGGCCCAGTTGAGGTCGGGCTGTTCGGGTGTGAACAGGTGGAGGTACCAGTCGCCGTCGGGCAGCCGGGTCCACACCGGCTCGGTGGAGCCGACGAACTGCGACGGCCAGTCGTTGGGCGGGAGTTCGCCGTGCTCCCCGCGCCCGGGCCGGAAGTGGAACAACTCGCGCTCGGGGCTGCCGGGCCCGGCGGCGAGCGCGGCCCGGAACCAGGGGTGCTGGTCGGAGACGTGGTTGGGCACGATGTCGACGATGGTGCGGATGCCCAGCTGCTGCGCCTCCGAGATCAGCTTCTCCGCCTCGGCGAGGGTGCCGAAGGCCGGGTCGATCGCGCGGTAGTCGGCGACGTCGTAGCCGCCGTCCTTCAGCGGGGACAGGTACCAGGGGTTGAACCACAGGGCGTCCACACCGAGTTGGGCGAGATACGGCAGCTTGGCGCGGACCCCGGCGAGGTCGCCTGTGCCGTCCCCGTCGCCGTCGGCGAAGCTGCGGACGTAGACCTGGTAGATGACGGCGGAGCGCCACCAGTCCTGGTCCTTCGGCTGCTTGTGGGTATGGGTGGGCTGTCCCACTGTGCCTGCCTTTCTGTCTCGGGGCGGAGGGCGGTCGGTGTCAGCCCTTCGTGCTGCCCGTGCTGATTCCGGCGATGATGTGCCGCTGGAAGACCAGGAACATGGCGACCATGGGGATGCTGGCGATCACCATCGCCGCGATGAGCACGGTGAGCTGGATGTTCTGCGACAGCTGGACGAGCGCCACGCTGATCGGCTGCTTGTCGGTGTCGGAGAAGACCATCAGCGGCCAGAGGAAGTCCTGCCACACGGCGACCAGGGCGAAGATCGAGACCACACCCAGGACCGGCCGTGACATCGGCAGCACGATCGACCACAGGATGCGCAGCTTGCCGGCGCCGTCGATCTCGGCGGCCTCCAGCACGTCGCGCGGGATCTGGTCGAAGAACCGCTTGAGCAGATAGAGGTTGAAGGCGTTGGCGACGGCCGGCAGCCAGATGCCGAGCGGGTCGTTGAGCAGACTGGTGTGGATCAGCGGCAGGTCGGCGACGGTCAGGTACTTGGGTACGACCAGGGCCTGGGCCGGGACCATCAGGGTGGCCAGGATGCCGCCGAGGATCAGCTTGCCGAAGGCCGGCTTCAGCTTGGACAGGGCGTAGGCCGCGGCCGTGCACAGCACCAGCTGGAAGAACCAGGCGCCGGCCGCCTGGACCACCGTGTTCCACAGGTGCTGGGGCAGCTGCATCAGGTCCCAGGCATCGGTGTAGCCGGTGAGGTGCCAGTGCTTGGGGATCAGCGTCGGCGGGGTCTGGGTCACCTCGTCCGGTGACTTCATCGCGCCGGTCACCATCCAGTAGACCGGGAAGAGGAAGGCCAGCGCGAAGAGGAGGACGACGCCGCTGAAGACGCTCCAGTAGATGGCCCGGCCGCGCGGCCGGGCGAGCGCCGCCGGGGAGACCAGGGTGCGGGTACTCACGCGAAGTCCTCTCCGGATCGGGTCAGGCGCAGGTACACGGCGGAGAAGGCGCCCAGCAGCACCAGGAGCATCACGCTGAGCGCGCAGGCGCCGCCGAAGTCGTTGTAGAGGAACGCGTACTTGTAGATGAGGTACAGGACGGTGACCGTGGCGTTCTCCGGGCCGCCCCCCGTGATGACGAACGGTTCGGTGAAGACCTGCATGGTGGCGATGATCTGAAGAAGCATCAGCATGAGGATGACGAACCGGGTCTGAGGGATCGTCACGTACCGGATGCGCTGGAGGATGTTCGCGCCGTCCAGCTCGGCCGCCTCGTACAGCTCGCCGGGGATGGACTGCAGGGCGGCCAGGTAGATCAGGACGGTGCCGCCCATGTTGGCCCAAGTGGCCACGATGACCAGGGAGATGAGGGCCGTGTCGGCGCCGTTGGACCAGTTCGAGGTGGGCAGGTGCAGGAAGCGCAGCACCTCGTTGGCGAGGCCGGCTCCGGGATCGTAGAACCACTTCCACAACAGCGCGCTGACCACCGGCGGGATCATCACCGGCAGGTAGACCACGACCCTGAAGAAGGCCTTGGCGTGCCGCAGTTCGTTGAGGACCAGGGCCATCACGAACGGGATCGCGAAGCCGACGAGCAGGGCGAGCAGCGTGAAGGTGAGCGTGTTGCGCCAGGCGGCGGTGAACTCGGGGTCGTGCCAGACGCGGGTGAAGTTGTCGGTGCCGACCCACTCGGGGGACGAGCCCGGCGTGTACTTCTGGAAGGAGATCACGACGGCGCGGATCGCCGGGTACCAGGAGAACAGGGCGAAGCAGATCAGGCCGCCGACGAGGAAGGCGTAGGCGCGCACCTGTTCGGCGAGACGGCGCCGCCTCCGGTCCCCTGCCGGAGGCGGCGCCTGCACCGGGCGCACCGCGACCGCCTCGACGGGCCGGTGTGCTGCGGTGGTCTTGGGCATCTCGGTCAACCCCGGGCCAGGATGCTGTCGATCTTGCCGGAGGCGTCCTTGAGGAGCTTGTCGATGTCCGCGTCCTTCTTGGTGAGGACGGCGGAGACGGCGCTGTCCAGGACGGAGTAGATCTGCTGGGCGTCCGGCGGCTCGATCTTCATGTCGAGCGACTGGTTGCCGTCCAGGAAGGCCTGGTAGTTCTCCACCGGGACATTGGCGTTGGCCTTCTTGACCTGCTGGTCCTTGGCGTCGGCGGCGCCGGTGAACAGCCGCGGTTCGGGCAGGCCGACCGGGGCGTTGTTCTGCTTGGCGCGGGCGTAGTCGCCGAGGAAGCCGTCTCCTGGGGTGAGGAACATGGAGTCGAGCCACTTCAGGCCGGCGCGGATCTGGGCGGGCGAGTCGTTCTTGTTGAGCATGTAGCCGTCGCCGCCGATGAGCGTGCCCTTGCCGCCGGGCATGGGGGCCAGCGCGAGGTCCTTGTAGTTGCCGCCCTTCTCCTTGACCAGGATCGGGATGTTGTCCGGGGCGGAGAGGTACATGCCGAGCTTGCCCGAACCCATCAGCTGCTGGACGTCGTTGAGGACGAGGAGCTGCTTGCTGCCCATCGAGTTGTCGGTCCACCGCATGTCGTGCAGGTTCTGCAGGACCGCGTGGCCCTCGGGGGTGTCGACGGTGGCCTTCTTGCCGTCGGCGCTGACGACGTCGCCGCCCTGGGAGTACATCTCGGCGGTGAAGTGCCAACCCCCTTGGTTCTGGGCGGAGTAGTCGGCGTAGCCGACGGTGCCGCCGCCGAGCGCGGCGATCTTCTTGGCGTCGGCGCGCACCTCTTCCCAGGTGGCCGGGGGCGTGTCGGGGTCGAGGCCGGCCCTCTCGAAGAGCGCGCGGTTGTAGATCAGGCCCATCGAGTAGCCGGTGCGCGGGATGCCGTAGATCTTGCCGTCCACGGTGTAGATGTCGCGCAGCTGCTGCTGGATGGTGTCGTAGCTCTTCAACTCCTTGACGTACGGCGTGAGATCGGCGGCCTGTCGGACGTCGACGACGTGCTTGGCGTCGGTGAAGTACGTGTAGAAGACGTCCTCCATCTGCCCGCCGGCGAGCTTGGCGTCGAACGTCTTGGGGTCCTGGCAGGGAAAGGCGTCGTGCGCGGCGACGTCGATGTTCGGGTTCTTCTTCTCGAAGGACGCGATGTCCTGCTGGAAGAACGAACGGTCGACCTTGGCGCTCTTGGGCGGCATGCAGTTGACCGTGATGCGGGTCTTGCCGCTCGCCGAGTCGTCGCTCGACCCGCAGGCGGAGGCGGCCAGGGCAAGCGAACAGACGCCGAGTGCGGCGAAGGTACGGCGGAACCCGGTGATTCTCATCGGTGGACCCCTCGTGGCAGGAGCGGTGGGCGCCGCACACTCAAGCACCGCCGACAGCTGTCCGCAAGATATCGCGCAGAATCCGTAATTACTTGACAGAGGAATGGATGTGGTGGATCTCCAACCGACTGCGCTGGGTCACTGTCCGACAGCGCTTCCGGAAATCAGTCCCGCGGCGCTTGCGCGGTCGAGCCGCGGACCACCAGTTCCGGCTCGAAGAGCAGCTCGTCGGCGGGTACGGAACTGCCGCCGACCTGCGCGTTCAGCAGCTCGACCGCCGCCCGTCCCATCGCCTCGATGGGCTGGCGCACGGTGGTGAGGGGCGGCTCGGTGCAGTTCATCAGCGCGGAGTCGTCGTAGCCGACGACGGAGATCCGCCCCGGCACGTCGAGGCCCTTGCGGCGGGCGGCCCGGATGACGCCGAGCGCAAGCGGGTCGCTGGCGCAGATGAAACCGGTGACACCGCGGTCGATGAGCCGGGTGGCCGCCGCATGACCGCCCTCGATGGAGAACATGGCCCGCGCGATGTGCTCGTCGGGCAGCTCACCCAGGGCCCGCGCCGCGGTGAGCTTGCGCGCCGACGGCATGTGGTCGTCCGGCCCCAGGACAAGGCCGATCCGCTCGTGCCCGAGGGAGGCGAGGTGCCGCCAGGCCTGCTCCACGGCCACCGCGTCGTCGCAGGAGACACCCGGGAAGCCGAGGTCGTCGATGGACGCGTTGACCAGCACCACCGGGATGTTGCGCTCGGCGAGCCGCCGGTAGTGGTGGTGCGGCGCGTCCGCCTGGGCGTACAGACCGCCGGCGAAGACCACACCCGACACCTGCTGTTGCAGGAGCAGGTCCACGTAGTCGGCCTCGGAGACGCCGCCCTTGGTCTGGGTGCACAGCACCGGGGTCAGCCCGGCCTGGGCCAGCGCCCCGCCGATCACCTCGGCGAAGGCCGGGAAGATCGGGTTCTGCAGCTCGGGCAGGACCAGGCCGACCAGCCGCGCGCGCTCGCCGCGCAACTGCGTGGGCCGCTCGTAGCCCAGCACGTCCAGGGCGCTGAGCACCGCCTGCCGGGTGGGCTCGGAGACCCCCGGCTTGCCGTTGAGCACCCGGCTGACCGTGGCCTCGGAGACCCCGACCTTCTTCGCTACCTCGGCAAGTCGTCGCGTCATGTGCGCAAGAATAGCGCAAGAAACGCAAACGGCTTGCGTAGAGGTCGGATCCTCAGACCCGGCTGCTCGTCGCCGTGTCCGCCGACATGCGCTGGGCGATGTAGATCGGGATCACCGAGAACAGTACAAGGACGGCCGCCACGACGTTCACGACCGGTGCCTGTTGCGGTCGGGTCATGTTGTCGAAGATCCAGAGCGGCAGGGTCTGGACACCCGGTCCCGCCGTGAAGGTGGTCACCACGATCTCGTCGAAGGAGAGCGCGAAGGCGAGGAGTCCGCCCGCGAACAGCGCCGAGCGCACCAGCGGGAAGGTGACGTCGACGAAGGCGCGGAAGGTATGGGCGCCGAGGTCCATCGCCGCTTCCTCGTACGTGCCGGAGGTGCGGCGCAGCCGGGCGACGACGTTGTTGAAGACGACGACGATGCAGAAGGTGGCGTGCCCGACGACCACGGTGAACAGGCCGAGGCCGACCCCGAGCGGCTCAAGTACCGTGCTGAAGGCCGAGTTGAGGGCGATGCCCGTGACGATGCCGGGCAGCGCGATCGGCAGGACGACCACGAAGGAGATGGCGTCCCGGCCGAAGAAGCGGTACCGGGCGACGGCGAAGGCGATCAGCGTGCCGAGGACGAGCGCGATGGCGGTGGCGCCCAGGCCCGCCTTCACCGAGACCCAAAGGGCCTCCCGCGCACCGGAGTTGTCCTTGGCCACGGACCACCAGTGCAGGGTGAGTCCCGGCGGCGGCCAGCTCGCGCTGCGGTCCGGGTTCAGGGAGTTGACGAGGACGAGCAGCAGCGGCACGTAGATCACCGCGAAGCCCAGCCCGGCGGCGACGCGCAGCGCGATCCGCGCGGAACGGGAGAGTTGCACGACGGGCTCCTCTACAGGCTGCTCAGCGCGCCCGTGCGGCGCATCGCGAGCAGGTACAGCACGATGACGGCGACGGGGACCGTGGCGAGGGTGGCGGCCATGGGCAGGTTGAGTTCGATGTTGGAGTAGACGAGGTTGCCGATCAGCTGGGTCTTGCCGCCGACGATCTGCACGGTGATGTAGTCGCCGAGGCTGAGCGAGAACGTGAAGATCGACCCGGCGGCCACGGACGGCAGCACCATCGGCAGCACGACCGACCGGAAGGTCCGCCAGCCCCGGGCGCCCAAGTCGGCAGACGCGTCAAGGAGGTTGGCGGGCAACTGCTCCAGCGCGGTGTGGATCGGCAGGACCATGTACGGCAGCCAGAGGTACGTGAGTGTCAGCACGGTGGCCGGCAGGCCGTAGCCCGGACCGCTCAGCCCGAACGGCTTCAGCATCCAGTCGGCGAGCCCGCCCTCGGACAGGATCAGCCGCCACGCGTACACCTTCACCAGGTAACTCGCCCACAGCGGCGTGAGGATGGCGACGACGAGCAGTGGGCGCCACTTCGGGCGTGCCACCCGCGCGGTGTAGAAGGCGAGCGGGAACGCGATCACCGCGCACAGCAGGGACACCGCGAGCGCGACGCCGACGCTGCGCAGGATCACCTGCCGGTACACCGGCGTCGTGAACAGTTCATGGAAGTTGTCGGTCGACCAGACCTTCACCACCTCGGAGGTGAAGGAGTTCGTCGTCCAGAACGCGGAGACGAACAGCACGGCGAGCGAGCCGAGATAGAGCACGGCCAGCCACAGCAGCGGGGCGGTCAGCAGCAGCCCCAGCCGGAGCCGGGGGCGCCGGTGCAGCGCCCCGGCGAGCCGCCGGACGGTGCCCCGCCCGGCGGTCTGCGCCTCTACGGTCATGGTTCAGCCCTTGATCTCGGTCCAGGCCTGGACCCACTTGGCGTAGGGCACGCACTTGACGTCCGTGCGGCCGTCCAGGCACTGCTCGATGGGCGTGTTCCAGAAGGCGATGTTCTTCCAGTAGCTCTCGTCGGTGGCGTGGTAGGTGGTGCAGAAGTTCTTGTCGCTGGTCAGCTCGCACGCCTTGGTGTTTGCGGGGGCCTCGCCGAAGTACTCGGCGACCTGTGCGTTGACCTTCGGCGAGATGATCCAGTCCAGCCACTTGTAGGCGCAGTTGGGGTGCTTGGCCTTCGCCGAGACCATCCAGGTGTCGGACCAGCCGGTCGAACCCTCCTTCGGCACGAAGGCCTTGACCTTGGCGCCCTCGTCGGCCGCCAGGTTGGCGATGACCTGCCAGGTGGTGCCGACGACGGAGTCCCCGCTCTTGAAGGCGGAGACCTCCTTCAGGTAGTCGCCCCAGTACTCGCCGATGCTGGAGTTCTGCGTCTTGAGCAGCGCCACCGCGCCGTCGAACTGCTTCTGGTCGAGCGCGTAGGGATCCTTGATCTTCAACTCCGGCTTGGTGGCCTTGAGATACAGGGCCGCGTCGGCGATGTAAATCGGCGAGTCGTACGCGGTGACGTGGCCATTGTACTTCGACGCGTCGTCGAAGACCGCAGCCCAGGACGTCGGCGCGGGCGTCACCTTCTGGGTGTTGTACATCAGCAGGTTGGCGCCGCGGCCGTGCGGGATGCCGTACATCTGCCCGTCGACGGAGTTCCAGTTCCCGTCCTTCAACCCGCTGAAGACGTCCGCGTAGTTGGGCACGAGCTTGGTGTTGACGGGCGCGGCGTCCCCGGAGGCTATGAGGCGCAGGGAGGCGTCGCCGGAGGCCGAGACGGCGTCGTACTCACCGGTCTTCATGAGCTTGACCATCTCGTCCGAGCTGGCGGCGACCTTGGAGTTGACCTGGCAGCCGGTCTGCTTCTCGAAGTCGCTGACCCAGTCCACCTCGGGGTCGCTGGAGCCGTCCTCGACATAGCCGGCCCAGGCGATCAGGTTGACCTGGCCCTCGGTCTTGCCGAGCTTCGACTGAGCTTTGAGATCAGGGGGGTTGAGGCCGCCGGCCGAGCCGCTGCCGGAGTCGGAGGATCCGCAGGCGGTGACGGCCAGCAGCAGCGCGGCGGCGGCCGCGGTCTGGAGGGTACGGATGTGGCGCACGACGTTCTCCATACGTGAGGGACGGCGGATCAGTCGGGGACGTGGACGGTGTGGCGGCGCTGCCACCGCAGGCGGACCCGGGTGCCGCGGTAGGCGGCGACGTCCTCGGCGGAGGTCTCCAGGTTCTGCTGGAGCGCGGTGAGGCGGCCGCCCGCGTCGAGGTCGACCAGGAAGCGGGTGGAGTCCCCGAGATAGACCACCTCGGCGACGGTGCCGACGGCGGTGGTGTGCTCGGGTCCGTCGGCGTCGGTGAGCTCCTCGGCGGACTCCTCGGCGATCCGGATCTTCTCGGGCCGGACGCTGAAGGTGCCGTGGGTGCCGACGACGCGCTGGGCCGCCTCCCCCACCAGCAGGTTCGAGGTGCCGACGAAGGACGCGACGAACGAGGTGACGGGTCGCTCGTAGATCTCGGCGGGGGTGCCGACCTGTTCGAGGCGGCCCTGGTCGAAGACGGCGATGCGGTCGCTCATCGTCAGGGCCTCCTCCTGGTCGTGGGTGACGAAGACGAAGGTGATGCCGACCTCGCGCTGCAGCGCCTTGAGTTCGACCTGCATCTGCTCGCGCAGCTTGAGGTCGAGGGCGCCGAGCGGTTCGTCGAGCAGCAGCACCCGGGGCCGGCCGACCAGGGCGCGGGCGAGGGCGACGCGCTGGCGCTGCCCGCCGGAGAGCTGGCCGGGCCGGCGCTTCCCGTACCCGTCGAGGCGCACCTCGGCGAGCGCCTTGCGGGCCCGCACGAGCCGCTCCGCCTTGGGCACCTTGCGGACCTTGAGGGCGTAGGCCACGTTCTGCTCGACGGTCATGTGCGGGAAGAGCGCGTAGTCCTGGAACACGGTGTGGACGTCCCGCTCGAAGGGCGCGAGGCCCGTGACGTCCTGGCCGGCCAGCTCGATCCGGCCGCCGGTCGGTGTCTCGAACCCGGCGATCATGCGCAGGACGGTGGTCTTGCCGGAGCCGGAGGGACCGAGCAGCGAGAAGAACTCCCCGTCCCGGATCTCCAGGTCGATGCCGGCCACGGCGGTCGTCTCACCGAACGACTTCCGCAGATCGTGCAGCCGGATCGCACTTCCCTCCATGGGCGGGAACCTTTCTGGCGCTCTCGTACGTTGCACGGAAACATATGAAGTCATAGTTCAAATCTCAAGGCCCCCTTAGGGTAAAGCTTGAGTCAACGCACAAGGTGGTGGCCGTGAAGCAATCGACCGACGGCGGCGCCCGCAGAGCCGTCTTCGCACCCGTGGACAACCGGGCGCGCGTGGACGCCGTGGTACGCCGGCTCGGCGACGCCATCGAGCTGGGCCTGCTCGCCGACGGGGAGCAGCTGCCCGGCGAGAGCGAGCTGGCCGGGCAGCTCGGCGTGTCCACCGTGACCCTGCGCGAGGCCCTCATGGCCCTGCGCCAGCAGGGCCTGGTCACCACCCGAAGGGGCCGCGGCGGCGGCTCCTTCGTCTCGCTGCCCGAGGACCCGGGCGAGGAGCGCCTCAGGGTCCGCCTGCGCGGCTGGAGCCCGGAGGAACTGCGCGACCTGGGCGACCACTGGGCGGCCCTGTCGGGCACCTCGGCCCGCCTCGCCGCGGACCGCACGGAACCCGACGACCTCGTCCAACTGCACCGCACCGCGGTCGAGTTGAGCCAGGCACCGGACCCCGCGGCCTGCTCCCGGATGTACGGGCGCTTCCATGTGGAGCTGGCCGCCGCCGCCCAGTCCGCCCGGCTCACCCGGGAGCAGGTCGCGCTGCAGACGGAGGTCGGGGCGCTGCTGTGCCTTGTGCTCGGCGACGACGAATATCGTGAAGAGGTGGCGGACCGTCACCGCTCCGTAATCTCGGCCGTGCAAGATGGGGCCCACGATTCGGCCAGGGAACTGGCCGAGCGGTGCGTCCAGGAGTCGACGGCGCGGCTCATCGCCGTACGTCTCGCCCTGTAGCCGCGCCGCACCGGTCCCCGTCCGCTGGAGGGCCCCATGAGGAGCAGCCCCGGCCTCGTCGGCACGGCGACCCCGACGCTGGACGCGCCCACCCAGGAACAGGTGGCGGCGCGGGTGGGTGACGCGCTGGAGGCCGTGTTCGACGCGGTGGCCGAAACCCGCGCGGACGCGACGGAGTTGCTGACCCGAGTGGCCGCCCGGCAGCGCCGCCCCGCGACCGCCGACCTGGCCGCGCTCCGCCCCGGTCTCCATCTGCGGCTGACCCGCCAGGAGTTGGTCTCGGGCGTGGGCTTCGTCGCCGCCCCCGGCCTGCTGACCGACGTGCCGTCCTGGCTGGAGTGGTGGCAGTCCGGCGCCGAAGGGGATCTGAAACCTCTCCTGTTGGACCTCGACCCGCAGCACTCGGCGTACTCGGACTACACGCACTGGGACTGGTTCGCGCTGCCCCGCGACACCGGCCGGCGGGCGGTGGCGGGCCCGTACGTCGACTACCTCTGCTCGGACGAGTACAGCCTCACGCTCTCCGCACCCGTCGAGGTGGCGGGCCGGTTCGTCGGAGTGGCCGCGGCGGACGTGTACCTGCGGCACTTCGAGGCGGCCGCCCTGCCGCTGCTACGACGGCTGCCGGGACCGGCGTACCTGGTGAACGCGCGCGGCCGGGTGGCGGCCTCCGCGGACCCCGCCCATCTCGCCGGGTCCCTCACCAAGGGCCCTGATTTCGCGGGGGTGTTGGAGCGGGCGCGGCCCGCGGACTTCGACGGAATGCGGCTGTTCCCGTGCCACGGCATCCCGCTGGTTCTGGTGACGGCCGCGCGCTGAACTCCGGCTCGCGAACTGGCAGGTTACCGACTGGGCGCCGTCGGCGACCTGAACGCCGACGGTGCCCGGTCAGGCCTCGGGGGTGGGGACCACCCTCAGATGTGCGACCGCCGACCTGGCACCGCGCGGCCGGGACCGCTCACGGCGGGTCTCACGCAGGACCAGCGTCAGCCGCCGGTACCCCAACTCGCGCAGCGTGGGCGGCGTCTCGTCCACCACCCGGCAATCGGTGACACCCCAGCGCGGGTCGGGATGGCGCACGGGCCGCACGACACCGTCCTGTTCGAGCGCGGCCTCACCGGCCACCCGGATCCAGTGCGGCAGCCCCTGGCGGAAGGCGGCCTCCATGATCGGGTCCTGGGCGATCTCACGGCGAATGGCCTGAAGTCCGTGGTCGTGCGCGCACCGCTCCACGGCGGACGAGAACTGCGCCAGCATCGGCAGGCACCACAGGGACTCGTGATCGCAGAGGACCGAGCCCGCGTCCGGGTGGAACAGCACGAAACGCAGCAGGTTGTCGCACGGCATCGCGGTCGGATGCGGGCTCATCTCGCGGAAAAGTGACGCGAATGCGCTGTTGGAGACAACGACGTCCCAGCGGTGGTCGAGGACGACGGACGGAAAGGGGACAGCCTCCACGAGGGTGGCGTAGTCCTGCAGATACGCCTGGGCCTCTGGACTCTCGGGGACGGGCCGCGGTGCCGGCCGCTGCCCTCCTGCCTGATACGCCATCGGGAGGTCACCCCTCTTGCCTATGCGGCCTTCACGCGGCGCCTTGATCCTGCGGTCCCGACGCAAGCCGTGTCAACTATCGTGGCATTCCGTGCCTGTTGACGGCTTAAATTGGCCACAGTTGTGGCGAGACCTGGATGTGAGTTCGAACCTACGGGTAATGTCCGTCGGGTTCACGGCAACGGCTTGTGAAAAGCCGGTGAGAAACGTAGGAGATCTGTCGGTGACGGATGGCTTCGAGGGTCCGGGCACCACGGCGACCGCTGCGCTGCCGGCCGTCGTCGCTCGCGTCGCCGCGCTCGCCGACCGCCTGGGCGTCGCGCACACGGAGGTCTTCGACGTCGGCCGCCTTTCCGCCGCCTCCGGAGTGCCGCAGCCGGTGGTCAGGGACCTGCTGAACGGCCGTCCGGCGGGCGAGCCCGACGTCCAGGCCCGCTTCCTCCAGCGCCTGGGCCTGCTGCGCCGCACGCGCCTGAAGCCCAACGGCCGCAAGTACACCCAGCAGGAGATCGCCGACGGCGCGGGCATGTCCCGCCAGCAGGCCGGCGCCCTCATCAACGGCGACCGGCGCCCCACGATGGAGCACTGCGACGCCATCCAGCGCTTCTTCCGGGTGCACGCGGGCTTCCTGACCGCCGAGGACCCCGAGGCCCTCACCGGCGCCCTGCAGAGCACCGAGCAGGAGCTGCTCCAGAAGCTCGCCGAGCGCGAGGCCGACGGTACCGGCGAGGACCCGCTGGAGCGGCTGCTGCAGGACCACGGGGTGCGCGGGATCGCCTGGCGGGCCGCCCAACTGCCCACCGACCAGCACCGCGACAAGGTCGCGGAGTGGCTGGACATGCTCCTGGAGAGCGTCAAGCGGCCCGAGTCGTGAGCCGGGGGAGAACTGTGGGCATCGGCAAGCAGATGCGCCGCCTGTGCGGCGAGTTGGTCACGGAACTCACGCTGCCCGCGCCCGCGCCACCGGCGGACCTGTACGGCGCCCTGTGCTCCGCGATGAGCAGGCGCCGCGGCCGCCCGGTGCACTTCCGTACGGCCGCCTTCCCCACGGCGACGGCCAG
Source organism: Streptomyces pseudovenezuelae (assembly GCF_029892565.1). GTDB lineage: Bacteria > Actinomycetota > Actinomycetes > Streptomycetales > Streptomycetaceae > Streptomyces > Streptomyces pseudovenezuelae_A. The sequence continues at coordinate 354,380 of NZ_JARXVH010000001.1, forward strand.
CGGCCTGTGGCTCGACATGACCGACCAGGATCTCGTCGTCATCGAGGAACGCACCGCACCCGACCACCAGTTGGTGATCCTGGGTCACGAGCTGTGGCACATGCAGGCCGGCCACCACGGCCATCACGTCGAGGGCGCCAAGGTGGCGGCCCGGCTCCTGGACGACGGGGCCGACCTCCTCGCCACCGTCCGCGCGGTCGCCGCCCGCAGCCACTTCGACCAGGCCGAGGAGCAGGAGGCCGAGGCCTTCGGGCTGCTGCTGGCCAGCAAGTGCCGTACGTGGCTTGCCGGTTCGGGGCTGCGCGGCCCGGTGCAGCGCGACCACCTGGCGGGCCGTATCGGGGCGTCCTTGGGGTATCTGGGGCCACAGGGCTGAAGCGCTACGCGCGGTGACAGTGTGCCCGTGCGATCAAGTCCCGTGCCGATGTGGCGCGTTGCCGAGCGGCGCACGCCCCGCGCACCCCGCTCACCCTCAGGTGGCACTGCGCTCGCTGGCCTCCCGCAGATCCGCCTCCGCCGCCCGGCCGTACGCCGTGTCCGACTGTCCGTCGCACAACAGCTCCCGCCAGTGCTCTCGGCTCCAGTCGGCCGGATCCGTGGTCCGCGTGAACTCCTCGACCAGCGACACGAATCGCCCGGGATCGCTGTGGAACGGGAAGTGCCCGGCCCCCTCGAAGATCTCCAGCCGACTGCCCGGCATCGCCTCGTGCGCCCCGTACGCGTGCCGCACGGGCACCACGCTGTCCCGGTCGCCCCACAGCAGCATGGTCGGCATGCCCTCGGTCAGATAGCACCGGTCGAGCATGGTGACGACCTGCCCGCGCCAGTCGACGACCGCGCGCAGCGTCCGCACGAACGCGTTCCTCGCGGTCTCGTCGGGCAGGGCGTCGACCAGCGTCAGCCACTCGCCGGCGTCCTGCCCGAGGTCGGTGTTCAGCAGCTTCATCAGCCGTATCGTCAGGCCGACTTGGAGCCGCATCCCCGGCAGCCGCAGGGACGACAGCATCAGATGCGCGCCCGGCAACGAGACCAGCCGCAGCACGGGATTGACCTCGCGCCCCACACCTCCGGCGCTGACCAGGATGAGCCGCTCGGTGCGCTCGGGGAACTGGTAGGCGAACTGCATGGCCACTCCCCCGCCCAGCGAGTGCCCCACCAGGGTCGCCGACTCGATGCCGAGGGCCGTCAGCAGGTCCCGCACGCCGTTCGCGTACGCGGCCACCGAGTAGTCGGCGCGCGGCTTGTCGGAGGCTCCGTGGCCGAGCAGGTCGGGGGCGATGACGGTGTGGGTGCGGGCGAGGTCGGGGATCAGTTCGGTCCAGGTCGCCGAGGAGTCGCCGATGCCGTGGATGAGGACCAGTGCGGGGCCCTCCCCTGCCATGCGGTAGGCGCGCCGGTAACCGTGCACGACGCGGTACCGCAGCTCGAGTTCGTCGTCGCCCACCGGACGCAGCCGTACGGCGCGCACCGGGCGCCGACGCGGGACGTCGACCACGCGTTCGCCTCCCCTTCCGTTGGCCGTGCGGAACACGGCCGAAAGCCCTTCCTCCCAGCCTAGGACTGCTTTCCCACAAGGGATTTCGAGGACGTTTCGCCTCCGCTAAGCGGGCGAACCGGAAGGCGGCGAAACCCGATTGTCAGTGGTGGACGGCAAGCTTGGGACGAGCGACCGACGACGCCGATCCAGAAGGAGCCGCCCGATGATGCCCACCGCCGTTCTGACCGACCGCGAGCGCACCGCCGTGCAGGCCTACATGCGACTGCTGCACACCGTGCGGGCCGCCTTCGACGGCGACGGCCCGCCGGAGACGCGCCGACCACCCGTCGTTCCGCCCGCCGTGCTCGCGGAGGCGGAGCGGGCCCTGGCGGACGCGGGGCTGCAAGGAAACGAGGAGGAGTTCTTCCGACTTCTGCAGAGCTGGTGCCCGGGCGGCTAGGCCCTCGTGGCAACCGCTGGGGCTCCGCGGCAGCCGCGCTTCAGGCGGCGGTGTGCGGCACGCTGATCGCCGTCGCCACCAGCCCCCGCTGGACGGTCCAGCGGCCCTCGAAGTGGCTGACGCGCCGTCGGCCGACGAGCGGCCCCGGGACGAGCAGGTCGGCGCGGAAACCGCCGTGCAGCCGCTCGCCGGGGTCGAGGAAGACCTCGATGTCGGCCTCGGTGAACTCCAGCCACTGCCCGGTGAGGGGGAACCACGCCTTGTAGACGGACTCCTTGGCGCTGAACAGGAGCCGGTCCCAGTGGACGCCGGGACGCTCCTGGGCGAGCCCGCGCAGCCGGTCCGCCTCCGCGGGCAGGGACACGGCGTCCAGGACGCCCTCGGGGAGCGGTCCGTGGGGTTCGGCGTCGATGCCGAGGGAGGCGAGGTCGGTGGCGCGGATCAGGGCGGCGGCGCAGTAGCCGTCGCAGTGGGTCATGCTGCCGACCAGACCCGCGGGCCAGCCGGGCGCACCGCGCTCACCGGGCAGCAGGGGCCCCGGCGGCACGCCGAGCTTCTCCATGGCGCGGCGCGCGCAGGCGCGGACCAGGGCGAACTCGCGGCGGCGCTTGGCGACGGCCTGCGCCACCACCGCCGCCTCCTCCGGGTACAGCGGGGCGGGCTCGCTCCCGTCGTCGCCGAGCACCTCCACGGCGACCACCTCGGGCGGCAGCAGCTCCTCGATCACCGGGTCCCGACCTCCTTCGACACGTCCGACGCGTCCGGCCGGTACGGCAGAATCCGCCGCAGCCTCCCCGGTGGCTGCGCCCGCTTGCGCCACTCACGCGGGTAGCCGACCGACACCTCTTCGAAGCGGACGCCCTCGTGCCAGGTGGTACGCGGGATGTGCAGATGTCCGTAGACCATGGTCTCGACCCGGAAGCGGCGGTGCCAGTCGGCGGTGAGTTCGGTGCCGCACCACATGGCGAACTCGGGGTGCCACAGGACGTCGGTGGGGTGCCGGTCCAGCGGGTAGTGGTTGACGAGGACCGTGGGCAGGTCGTCGGGGATCTCCGCGAGCCGGCGTTCGGTCTCGGCGACCCGGGCCCGGCACCAGGCCTCACGGCTCGGGAACGGGTCGGGGTGCAGGAGGTACTCGTCGTTGCAGACGATGCCGGTCTTGTACGCGTACTCCAGCCCCTGCGCCTTGGTGACACAGCCGGCCGGGAGGAACGAGTAGTCGTACAGCAGGAAGAGCGGGGCGACGACGACCGAGCCGCCGGGGCCGTCCCAGACGGGGTACGGGTCCTCCGGGGTCGTCACGCCGAGTTCGCGGCAGACGGTGACCAGGTGCTCGTAGCGGGCGGTGCCGCGCAGGGTGACGGGGTCCTTGGGGTGGGTCCACAGCTCGTGGTTGCCGGGCGCCCAGATCACCTTGCGGAAGCGGCTCGCGAGGGTCTTCAGCGCCCAGCGGATGTCGGCGACGGTCTCGGAGACGTCGCCGGCCACGAGCAGCCAGTCGTCGTCCGTGTCCGGCCGCATCTCCTCGACGAGGGCACGGTTCTCGGCGTACCCGATGTGCAGGTCACTGATGGCCAGCAGTTGTCCGGCACCACCGGCCGTCGACGTCACCTCGCGCCCCCTCCGCACACCCGGCGCGTCCCGCGCGCGCACCGGTTCGGACCACGACAACATATTCGCGGCGCCCCGACAAGGCGGTCCGGCGCGGACCGCGGCGGCGCGTGCGGAACTCCTGCTCCGGGTGGGCATGATCGGAAAATCCGTAACACGTACGTTGCACGATGGGCCTCCGCGAAGCCGTATGATCGCCCCAACACCACCGCCACGAACTTCCCTTCACACAGGGGTGGTTTGGCGACCCTCCCTCCCCCCTGCCCGGGCACGGGCCTGCTTTGCCCTGCCCGCGAACCGTGAAAGGCGGCCTGCATGGTCTCTCGCGTACGCGTCTGGCTCAACCGCACGTACGCGGAGAACGTGTTCTTCATGGATCAGCTGCGGCGAAATCCCAGCGATCGAGCCGTCGAGATTCATGCGACGCACGGGGACGCGGACTCTCCCGTGCTGGCCGCCGCCGACACCGCCGACCTGGAGCCGGAGGGCCTGTCCCCCGCCGCGTACGTCGAGTACGCGCTCGACCAGTGTCAGCGTCGTGGCATCGATGTCTTCGTGCCCCGGCTGCACCAGTCGGCGATCGTGGCGCACCGCGCCGACTTCGAGTCGGTCGGCACCGCGCTGCTGGCGCCGCCGCCGGAGGCCGTGGCCGTCTTCCACGACAAGGTGATCGCCTACGAGGCCGTGCAGGCGATCGGTGTGCCGGTGCCGTCGTGGTTCCGCGTCCGCAACGCCGACGAACTCCTCGCCGCCGTCGAGGAGTTGGAGGCCGACGGGCACAAGGCGTGCTTCAAGCCGGCGTCCGGTGCGGGCGGGGTGGGCTTCCGGGTCATCACGCGTACGCCGTTCTCGATGATGCACCTGACCGGGTTCCCGAGCTCGTACGTGCCGCTGGATCTGGTGCTTGGCGCGCTGAAGGAGACCGACGAGCCGGTCGACTGGCTGGTGATGCCGCGTCTGGAGGAGCCTGAGGTGTCGGTGGACTGCCTCACGGGTCCCGACAACCGGGTGCGGCTGGCGATCGGCCGTACGAAGAACGGGCGGCGGCGCGGGTTCACGCTGCACGAGCAGTGGCTGGAGCCGGCGCGACGGATCGCGGAGGGCTTCGGGCTGCACTATCTGTCCAACATCCAGTTCCGGATGTTCGGTGACCGGCCGGTGCTGATGGACGTCAACACGCGGCCCGCCGGCGGGCTCCACCAGCTGTCGCTGTGCGGGGTCAACGCCCCTTGGGCGGCTGTGCAGTTGGCGCTCGGCGAAGACCCGGGCGAGGTCGTGCCGCCGTTCCTCGGACAGGACTACACGGTGGTCTCCGGGCCGCGCCAGCTGCGGCCGCTGACGGCGTCGCACCAGCGGATGGACGAGGACGAGCAGGTGTCGCTGCCGTCCGTGCCCGCGCAGACCGCCGAGTCCGTCGAGGTCGCCCCGCAGTCGGCCGGCAGCCACGCCGGCGCGACTGCCTAGACGAACAACTTCATACCGGTCTGGACCAATCGCGCCGCAGCATCTTGACACCGCGATTGGTCCATACCAACTTGGGTTGCGCACCCCGCTCTGCTCGGTACTCCCGAGTCTGCACTCCCGAACATCCCCATTACTTCAGGGAGATCGCGTGCGTAACCCACTCAGACGTCCCGGACGTCGACTCCTCGCACTCCTCGGCACCGCCGCTCTCGCGCTCGCCGGAGCCGTCGCCCTGCCCGGCACGGCCGAAGCGGCCAACATCCTTCCCAACCCCGGCTTCGAGTCGGGCGTCCTCTCGCCCTGGAGCTGCACCGGCAACCTGGGCTCGGTCGTCTCCTCCCCCGTGCACGGCGGCTCCAAGGCCCTTCAGGGCGCGGTGAGTTCGAGCGACATCGCGCAGTGCAGCCAGACCGTCGCGGTCCAGCCGAACACCACCTACTCGCTCAGCGGCTGGGTGCGCGGCTCCTACGTCTACCTCGGTGTGAACGGCGGCGCCTCGACGTGGACCTCGTCCCCCTCCGCGTACAGCCAGTTGACCGTCTCCTTCACCACCGGCGCCTCGCAGACCAGCGCGACGATCTACACGCACGGCTGGTACGCCCAAGGCACCTACTACGCCGACGACATCAGCCTGGACGGGCCCGGCGGCAGTAGCGACACCCAGGCGCCGACGACCCCCGGTGCCCTGTCCTCCACCGGCAAGACCTCGTCGAGCGTGTCGCTCAAGTGGAACGCCTCCACGGACAACGTGGGCGTCACGGCGTACGACATCTACGCCGGCTCCAGTCAGGTGCTAAGCGTCTCCGGTACGACGGCGACGGTCAGCGGGCTCTCACCCAGCACCGCCTACACCTTCACCGTCAGGGCGCGCGACGCGGCCGGCAACGCCTCGGCGGCCTCCAACTCCGTGAGCGTCACGACGGACGCGGGCACCGGCACCCCCACCGGGTTCAAGCAGGCCGCGCCCTACCTCTTCGAGGGCTGGGGCGACCCGCCGAGCCCGACCACGGTGATGGCCGCGACCGGCGTCAAGTGGTTCACGATGGCCTTCGTGCTGGACTCCGGCGGCTGCAACCCCTCGTGGGACGGCCAACGGGCGCTGACCGGTGGCGTCGACCAGACCGCCATCAACCAGATCCGCTCCGCCGGCGGTGACATCGTCCCGTCGTTCGGCGGCTGGCAGGGCAGCAAGCTCGGTGCCAACTGCTCCTCGGCGAGCGCGCTGGCGGGTGCGATCCAGAAGGTGATCGACGCCTACGGACTCAAGGCCGTCGACATGGACATCGAGAACACCGACGAGTTCGAGAACGAGGCCACGCAGGCGAAGATCCTCACCGCCCTGAAGACGGTCAAGGCCAACAACCCCGGCCTGAAGACCATCGTCACCTTCGGGACGTCGACCACCGGTCCGACCTACTACGGCAACCGGCTCATCGAGCAGGCGCAGTCGCTCGGCGCGAACATCGACGTCTTCACCATCATGCCGTTCGACTTCGGCGGCGGCTCGAACATGTACGGCAACACCGTCAACGCGGCGGAGGGCCTGAAGACCAAGCTGAAGTCGACCTTCGGCTGGGACGACGCCACCGCCTACTCCCACATCGGCATCTCCGGCATGAACGGCCTGTCCGACCAGCAGGAGAACACCACGCCCGCGATCTGGACCCAGATCAAGGACTGGTCCAACAGTCACCACATCGCCCGCCTCGCGTTCTGGGCGGTCAACCGCGACCGGCCGTGCCCGGGCGGTGGCGTGGTGAGCAACTGCTCCGGCATCAGCCAGAACAACTGGCAGTTCACCTCGATCACGGCCGGCTTCACCGGCTGAGCGGGTAGCGACAGGAGGCGTGGGGGCACCCGTCAGGTCGGGTACCCCCACGCCTTCGCCAACTCCACGAGTCTGGGCGGCAGTTCGGCCGTGCCGTCGGCGGACCGGGCGGGCTGGACGCGGCCCGACTTGATGGTGCTGGACCAGTCGCCGAGCTGGGGGCGGAAGGTCCCGTGGTCCTTGCTGCCGTAGTCGAGCATGGCCGGCTCCCACACGACACCGAGGTGGTCGCACAGGCCGCGCGTGACCCGCTCCGGATCGGCGGTGAGTTCCTCGTACGTGATGACGTGGGCGGCGTCGAGACCCAGCCGGGCCTCCTCCAACTTCTCGGCGTAGCGCAGGACTTCGGCGCGGATGGCCTCGTGGTCGGGGTCCTTGCGGCGGTCGGTCAGGGAGGCGACGATCGCGCCGGGGTGACGCAGCAGCAGGATGTAGCGGGCGCCGGGCCAACATCGGTGCAGGCGCGGCCAGATGAGGGTGTTGGGCGGGGTCTTGTCGACGATGACGTCCTTGCCGCTGCGGGTGAGCTCCAGGTGCAGCACCCGGTCCCACAGCATGTGCTCCAGCTCTTCCTTGTCGAGTTCGAGCGCCTGCATCGCGTCCGCGCTGAAGGTCCGGCTCAGGTCGACGTGCAGCGTGCGCAGATGCATCTCGTGCGGGGCGCGGACCCGGCTGTGGCTGTTGAGCAGGACGCGCAGCAGCGTCGACCCTGAGCGCACCGAGGAGAGCACGAAGACCGGTGACTCGACCAGGCGCGGTGCGCACGGGGCGGTGTACGACGGCACGGTCGAACTCTTCGTGCCAGGCGGGGCCTTGGGGGCGGAGCGGGGTGACGGCATCGCGTCCAGGCTCCGGCGCGGCGGGCTCACCGCCTCGGCCACCAGGCGCCCCCGACGCCTGAGGCCCTTCCCTATCGCGGACATACGCGGGTCACGCACGCTGACACCTTTCTCTCGCCTTACCGGCGCATCTCAGGCGCGACAGGCGAACTCCAGGTGTCCGAAAAAGGAACACCCCTGGTCAGCGAAGCCTAAATGCGGGCCCTGACCAGGGGACTTACCGTTCTCTTAATTCTCCATGGGAATCAGAACCGACCCGCTCCCCGGTACAGCTCCAACTCCCCGTCCAACTCGACGGCGAGCACGGTGGCGTACGGATCGAGGTCCGCCGCGCCGGGCGGGTCGATCCACAGCACGCCGACGGCCTCGTGCAGACCGCCGACGACCCGGTGACCCAGCTCGGTGCCGGTGCCGAGCACGCTCACCCGGCGGACCTTCGTGGCCACGCCCCGCACCCCGATCTCGGCGCGCGGGGCGTCGAACAGGGTGAGGTAGAGGGTCCGGCGGTCGGCGGACAGCGTGCTGGGCCCGTAGTGGTGCCCGGCCGGCAGCCCGCGCACGGTCCCGTAGACGGCCTCGGAGTGCTTGCGGATCCACTCCCCCAGCCCCTCCAGGCGCTCGACCTGCGGCTGCGGGATGGTGCCGTCCTCCATCGGGCCGACGTCGAGCAGCAGGTTGCCGCCTCCGCCGATGGTCTCGGTGAAGTAGCGGACGAGCTGCGCGAGCGACTTGTGGTTGTGGTCGTGGTGTTGATATCCCCACGAGTCGTTGATCGTCAGGCACAGCTCCCACGGGCCGTCCGGCGGCACGATGGGGGCGCCCTGCTCGGGGGTGGCGTAGTCGCCCTCGCCGAGCATGCGGGCGTTGAAGACGACCTGCGGCGCGTACGACCGTATGAGCGCGGCCAGTTCGGGGATCCGCCACTGTTCCTCGCTGCGGTCCCACTCGCCGTCGAACCACATCAGGTCGGGGCGGTAGCGGGAGGCCAGTTCGCGGATCTGGCCGTCGCGGTAGGCGATGAAGCGTTCCCAGGCGACCAGGTCCTCGTCCTCGGCGGCGACCTCGGAGTAGCGGTTGTCCTCCTGCTCCGGCGGGCGGCCCGGCTTGCGCGTGGAGGCGTAGTCGGGGTGGTTCCAGTCGGAGTGCGAGTAGTAGAAGCCGACCTTGAGGTCCTTCTCGCGCAGGGCCTCGGCATAGCCGGAGAGATAGTCGCGGCCGAGGTTGAGGTCGCCGAACTCCGTGTCCCACAGGGCCACTCCGTCATGGTGACGGCTCGTCAGGACCGCGTACCTCGCGCCCGCCCGGGCGAACAGGTCCGCCCAGGCGCGCGGGTCGTACTTCGCGCCGGTGAAGCGCTCCAGCTGGGACATGTACCGCTCGTGCGGCACGATGTCGTCGTAGAACGACCAGGACTCCTGGACGCCGTCGACGGCATAGATGCCCCAGTGCACGAAGATCCCCAACTTGGCGTCGGTGAACCAGGGTTGCATGGCCAAGGTCAGCTCACCCCCGCCCGCTTCAGGCGCAGCGTGAGGATCTGGAAGGGGCGCAGCTCGACCAGGACACCGCCGCCGTCGACCGACGCGGTCTCCAGGGGCCGCTCCAGGAGGTCGGTCACCTCGGCGCCCGCGAGCGGGAAGCCGGTGCGCAGGACGCCCTGGGCGCGGCCGCCGCGGGACTCGTAGAGCCGGACGACGACGTCACCGGACTCGTCGTCGGCGAGCTTGACCGCCTCGACGGTGACGCCCTCACCGGTCACCGAGACGACCGGTTCCGGTGTGCCCGCCGAATCGGCGATGCGCAGCGGGAGGTTGAGCGCGTAGCCCTCGGCGACGGCGTCCTCGATGCTCGCGCCGGGCAGCAGCGAATAGGTAAAGCGATGGCGGCCCTGGTCGGCCCCGGGGTCCGGGACGCGCGGGGCGCGGACCAGGGAGAGGCGGACCGTGGTGGTCGTACCGCCGTCCTCGCGGACCGTGCGGGAGACGTCGTGGCCGTAGGTCGAGTCGTTGATGACGGCGACGCCGTAGCCGGGCTCGCCGATGTGCACCCAGCGGTGGCCGGAGACCTCGAAACGGGCTGCCTCCCAGGTGGTGTTGGTGTGCGTGGGCCGCTGGACATGGCCGAACGCGATCTCCGCCGAGGAGTGCGGGGCGCGGATGTCGACGGGGAAGCCGGCCTTGAGGAACTTCTCGGCCTCGTGCCAGTCGATGTCCGTCTCGAAGTCGATCCGGGGGCTGCCCGCGCGGACCGTGATCGTCTGGGTGATCTTCGAGCCCTTGCCGAAGGAGCGCGTGACGCGGATCGAGCCGAGCAGCGGATCCTCGTCGGCCACCTCGACGGAGTCGGCGTCCAGCAGGTCCGTGTAGCGGTTCTTGTAGTGCTTGTCGACGTCCCAGGCGTCCCAGTAGTTGGGGAGGTCGGTGTGCAGACGCAGCAGGTTGCCCTGCTCGGCGAGGACTTCACGGCCGCCCGCGCGCAGGTCGCGCACCGAGGAGAGGGTGCCGTCCTCGGCGACCTCGACCCGGATCAGACCGTTGTCGAGGACGCGGCCCGTGATGGTCACCGGCTGCGGCGGCTCGGCGTCGGTGAGGGGCGCGCTGCCGCTGCCGGGCACCTCGACGTACGCGGCGACACCCGCCGCCGTACGCACGACCTCGGCGCGGTCGAACGGGCCGGCGTTGAACACCCGGGTCCCGTCGGCGCCCAGCGCGGCCACCGCCTCGGCGGTCAGCGCCTCCAACTCCTGGGCCACACGGGCATATTCGGCCTCGGCCTCGCGGTGCACCCAGGCGATCGAGGAGCCCGGCAGGATGTCGTGGAACTGGTGCAGCAGGACCGTCTTCCAGAGGCGGTCCAGCTTCTCGTACGGGTAGCTGTAGTCCGGCGCGTGCAGGGCGGCCGTGGTGGCCCACAACTCGGCCTCGCGCAGCTTGTGTTCGCTGCGTCGGTTGCCCTGCTTGGTGCGGGCCTGCGAGGTGTAGGTGGCGCGGTGCAGCTCCAGGTAGAGCTCGCCGACCCAGACGGGGGCGTCCGGGTACTCGGCGCAGGCCTTGGCGAAGAAGGCGTCGGGGTGCTCGATCTCGACCTTCGCCGAGCCCTCCAGGTCCTTCAACCGGCGGGCCCGCTCCATGATTTCGCGGGTGGGGCCGCCACCGCCGTCGCCCCAGCCGAAGGGGGCCAGGGAGCGGGTGGCGTTGCCCTTCTCCTGGTAGTTGCGGACCGCGCGGGACATCTCCTCGCCGCTGAAGCGGGCGTTGTAGGTGTCGACGGGCGGGAAGTGGGTGAAGATGCGGGTGCCGTCGATGCCCTCCCACCAGAAGGTGTGGTGGGGGAACTTGTTGGTCTGGTTCCAGGAGATCTTCTGGGTCAGGAACCAGTCGTTGCCCGCGAGCTTGGCGAGCTGCGGGTAGGCCGCGTTGTAGCCGAAGGAGTCGGGCAGCCAGACGCCCTTGGTCTCGACGCCGAAGTGCTCGATGAAGAACCGCTTGCCGTGGATGAGTTGGCGGGCCACGGCCTCGCCGCCGGGCAGGTTGCCGTCGGCCTCGACCCACATGCCGCCGACCGGCGCCCACTGGCCCTTCTTCACGGACTCCTGGATGCGGCCCCACACCTGCGGGTAGTTGTCGCGCACCCACTCGTACTGCTGGGCCTGCGAGCAGGCGAAGATGAAGTCCTCGTACTCGTCGGCAAGCGACGTCACGTTGGAGAAGGTGCGGGACGTCTTGCGCTTGGTCTCGCGGATCGGCCACAGCCAGGCCGAGTCGATGTGCGCGTGGCCGACGCCGGAGATGACGTGCGCGCTGGCGTTGGCGGGCTTGGCGAGCACGGGCCGCAGCGCCTCGCGCACGGCGGCGGCCGAGCCGGCGATGTCGTCCAGGTCGAGCAGGTCCATCGCGCGGTCCAGGGCGTGCATGATCTCGTGCCGGCGCGGGTCGTGCTCGCCCAGCTCCAGCATCAGCTCGCGCAGCACCTGGATGTCGAGGTCGAGGTGCCAGACGTTCTCGTCGAGGACGGCGATGTCGGCGCGCTTGAAGGTGTAGAGCGGCTTGTCGCCGGCGGTGAGGACATCGCCGAGCAGGGTCGGCGCCGCGAAGTCGTTGGCGAGGATGTCCGGGTTGGAGGCGGCCTCGACCAGGTAGTCGATCTGCTCGCCGCCGACCGCCGGGTTGGCGATCGCCACGTACTGGTTGAGCGGGTTGACCGCCTTCAGCGGTGTCCCGTCGGTCAGGTGGACCAGCGCCTCGGCCTGGTTGCCGGGCCAGTCACCGACGAACCCGAGGTCGATGACCGACTCGACGCGCTTTCCGGCCCACTCCGCGGGCACCTGCCCACGCATCCGGAACCAGGTCGTCCCCCAGGGCGGGCCCCACGGGGTGTCCATCGCGAAGGGCTCGTACGGGGCGGCCGACGCCTCCTCGAAGGGCACCGGCTCGCCCGGCGCCTGCCAGGCCTCGACCTCGAAGGGGACGGAGGCCGCGTAGATCGCGGGCTTGATGCGCTGGTTGTGGAGGCGCTCGACGCGCTCCTCGATCCGGCGGCGTTCGTCGTGCATGGAAGTCTCCAGAAGAAGGATGGAAAGCGCTTTCCGGCGGTCGGCTACTTAAGATACGCCAGGCCCGGGTGGACCCCGGTGTAGCCCTCGACCAGCCGACGGGCCACGTTGACCGAGTCGACGAGCGGGTGCAGCGCGAACGCCTTCACGGCACTGGCGCGGGACCCGGACTCGGCGGCGGCGAGCACCTCGCGCTCGACCGCCTTCACCGCGCAGACCAGGCCGGTGGCGTGGTCGGGCAGCGGGTCCACCGTGACCGGGTGGGCGCCGTTGGCGTCGACCAGGCAGGGGACCTCGATGACGGCTTCCCCGTCCAGGGCGGAGAGGGTGCCGGCGTTGCGGACGTTGAGGATCAGGGTGGTGCGCTCGTCGCGGGCGATGGCCCGCATCAGCGCCAGGGCGACCTTCTCGTAGCCGCCGGACAGGTCGTCGGCCTCGCGCTCGCCGGCGCCGGCGGTCTCCCGGTTCTCGGCCATGTAGGTCGCCTCGCGCTCGGCGCGGGTGCTTTCCCAGGCGGTCAGCGCGCGGGCGCCGGGGTCGCGCATCCCCTCGTAGAAGGTCGCCTGCTGGTCGCGCAGGAAGGCGCCGCGGGTCTTCTCCACCTGCTGGTAGGAGCGGACGGCCTCGCGGTTGAAGTAGTAGTAGTGCAGGTACTCGTTCGGGATCGCGCCGAGCGACTGGAGCCAGTCGACGCCGAAGAGCTTGCCCTCCTCGAAGGAGCCGAGCAGGTCGGGGTCGGCCAGCAGCCGGGGCAGTTCGTCGCGTCCGGCGATCTTCAGGCCGCGGACCCAGCCGAGGTGGTTGAGACCGACGTAGTCGATCCACGCCTCCTTCGGGTTGCCGCCGAGGACGCGGGCGATACGGCGGCCGAGGCCGACCGGGGAGTCGCAGATGCCGATGACGCGGTCGCCGAGGTGGCGGGACATGGCCTCGGTGACCAGACCCGCGGGGTTGGTGAAGTTGATGACCCAGGCGTCGGGCGCGAGCCTGGCCACGCGACGGGCGATGTCCTCGGCGACCGGGACGGTGCGCAGTCCGTAGGCGATGCCGCCCGCACCGACCGTCTCCTGGCCGAGCACGCCCTCGGCGAGCGCCACCCGCTCGTCGTTCGCCCTGCCCTCCAGGCCGCCGACGCGGATCGCGGAGAAGACGAAGTCGGCGCCGCGCAGGGCCTCGTCGAGGTCGGTCGTCGCGGTCACCTCCGGGGCGTCCGGCACGTCCGCGGCCTGTTCGGCCAGGACCCGGGTCACCGCCGACAGCCGCCCCGCGTCCAGGTCGTGCAGCACCACCTGGGTGACCCGGCCCTCGGCATGGTCCGTCAGGAGCGCCCCGTACACGAGCGGGACCCGGAATCCGCCGCCGCCCAGAATCGTCAGCTTCACGCCTGCACCTCTCCTGCCGGCACGATCTCGACGCCCGCCTCCTCCAGGGAGGAGCGGGTCGTCGCGTCGACCGGCGCGTTCGTCACCACCACGTCCAGGTCCTCGGGACCGCAGACCTTCGCCATGCCCGTGCCCGGGAACTTCGCCTGGTCGGCGAGGAGGACGACCCGGTCGCTCGCCTCGATCATGGCTCGCTTGACCGGCACCTCGACGACCGTCGTGTCCATCACCTGCCCACCGGGCCGCACTCCACTGGTGCCGAGGAAGAGCCAGTCGGCATGGAGCTGGCGCAGGTTGTCCTCGGTGAGGAAGCCGACCAGGGAGCGGTACTCGCGGCGGACCATGCCGCCCAGGAGCACCAGCTCGATGCCCTCGTCGTCGGCGAGCTCCTCGTAGACCACCAGGTTGCTGGTGATCACCGTGAGGCGGCGGCCGTGCAGCTGTCGGGCCAGGCGGTAGGCGGTGGTGCCGATGTCGAGCAGCACCGACTGACCGTCCTTGACCATCGCCGCGGCCCGCGCCGCTATCGCGTCCTTCTCGGCCACCCGCACCCCGGCGACCTCGGCGAAGGGCTGGTCGCCCTCCTCCGCGACGGCGCCGCCGTGGACCCGGGTGAGCAGACCGTCCTCCTCCAGCTTGAGCAGGTCTCGCCTGATCGTGGCCGGGCTCACGCCCAGCTGCTCGGAGAGATCGGTCACGGCCGCGGGGCCACCGGAGCGCAGGGCCCGCAGGATGAGTTGATGTCGTCGTTCTGCCAGCACGCGCTGAACACTACTCGTCATCTTCAATCATTTCCATGCTCAGTTCTGCTCAACTATTGACCAATCTCGCAGAGGGGCGCACGATTCCCTGCATCGAATTTGAAGAGTTCTGACGAGAGGACCGCCTTCGTGTCCGAGGACCACGATCGGCCCGACGTGCTGCTGACAGGGCTGCTCTTCTACGACCTCGTCCTGACCGGCCTTGGCAAGCCCCCGACGCCCGGCGAGGAGATCTGGACGGCCGGCATGGGCTGCGGCCCCGGCGGCATCGCCAACCTGGCGGTCGCCGCGTCCCGGTTCGGCCTGCGCACCTCGCTGGCCACGGTCTTCGGGGACGACTTCTACGGCGCCTACTGCCACGACGTCCTGGCCGGTCAGGAAGGCGTCGACCTCTCGCTCTCCCGCGTCGCGGACGGCTGGCCCACCCCCGTCACCGTCTCCCTCGCGCACGGCCAGGACCGGGCCCTGGTCACCCACGGCCAGGAGCCCCCGTACTCGCAGGACGTGCTGATGGGCGACCCGCCCGAGGCGCGCACCGCCCTCGTGCACATCGAGGCGGAGCCCCGCGCCTGGCTCGCCAAGGCCGCCGCGAACGGCACGCAGATCTACGCCGATGTCGGCTGGGACCCCACCCAGCAGTGGTCCTCGGACCTCCTCGACCAGCTCGCTCTGTGCCACGCCTTCCTCCCCAACGAGACCGAGGCGATGGCCTACACCCGCACCGACAGCGCGGTGGCGGCCCTCGGCACGCTCTCCGAGCTGGTCCCGGTGGCGGTGGTCACGCGGGGCGGCGACGGTGCGGTCGCCGTCGACCAGATCACCGGCGAGTACGCGGAGGTCCCCGCCCTGGACGTCGACGTCCTCGACGCGACGGGCGCCGGTGACGTCTTCGGTGCGAGCTTCGTGACCGCCTCGCTGGCAGGCTGGCCGCTGGCGGAGCGGCTGCGGTTCGCCGTGCTCTCCGCCGGACTGTCGGTGCAGCACCACGGCGGGGCACTCGCGGCACCCGGCTGGTACGGCGTCGACCGCTGGTGGCGCTCGCTGACGGACCCGGACCTCAGGCGGCCGTACGGCTTCCTGGCGGACCGGCTCCCGACGGACGTCGGCCCGCCGGTGCGCCACGCCCCGGTCACCCCGCCGGCCCGGCACGACCCCTTCCCCCCACGCGACACCGCACGGCAGCACTGAATCCCCAACACCCCCCCACAAGCCCCTCGTTCGCACGTCCTGAAAAGATCCGAAAGGCGGTGGGAGCTGTGCGGCTCTCACGAAGAGGCCTGCTCCGCGCGGGCCTGGCCGGTACGGCCGCCACGGCGCTCGGCGGCCTGACGTCCGGCTGTGCCGTTCCGACCGGTTCCACCGGCCGGAACATGGTCCTGTGGTACTGGGACGGCGGCCTCGGCGACACGGTCCTGAAGAACGCCAAGGCCCGCTACGACAGCAACGTCGACCTCGAGGCCATCAAGATCGGCGGCTACTACCGGTCCAAGCTGATCACCACGATGGCGGGCAACGCCCACGTCCCCGACATCGCGGGCCTCAAAGGCGAGGACATGGCGTCCTACCTGCCCAACGCCAACCAGTTCGTGGACCTGCGCACGCTCGGCGCGGA
This sequence comes from Streptomyces pseudovenezuelae, assembly GCF_029892565.1. Taxonomy (GTDB): domain Bacteria; phylum Actinomycetota; class Actinomycetes; order Streptomycetales; family Streptomycetaceae; genus Streptomyces; species Streptomyces pseudovenezuelae_A. The sequence continues at coordinate 370,366 of NZ_JARXVH010000001.1, forward strand.
AAAGTACAAGAGCCAGTACCTGGACTGGAAGTGGGACCAGGGCATCGCCGACGACGGCACGATGGTCGGCTTCCCGATCGACTGCGGTCCGGTGGCGCACTACTACCAGTTCGCCGTCTTCGACAAGGCCGGGCTGCCGTACGAACCGGACGACGTCTCCAAGGAGTTGAACACCTGGGAGAAGTTCTTCGCGGCCGGCGAGCAGCTGAAGAAGCGGATCCCGGGGACGTATCTGCTCAGTGACATCAACGCCGTGTTCGAGAACGTGGTGCAGCAGGGCAGCAAGCGGTACGTCGACAAGGACCGTCACTTCATCGGCGACCAGCAGCATGTGCGCGACGCCTGGGCGCTGGCCGTGGAGGCCAAGCGCCGCAGAATCGTCTCGGACCTGGTGAGCGGTACGCCGGACCAGTTGTCGGCGGTCCAGGACGGCAAGCTGCCCAGCCAGCTCAATGCCTCCTGGGCGACCAGCGACCTCAAGACCGGGGTGCCGAAGACCAAGGGCCGCTGGCGAGTGGCGCAGATGCCGGTGCGGCCCTCCAACAACGGCGGCTCGTTCCTGTCGATCACCAAGGAGTGCCGCGAGCCGGAGCAAGCGTTCCAGATCATCACGTGGATCCTGAACGCGGCCAACCAGGCCCAGGGCTTCGCCGACGCGGGACTCTTCCCCTCCACCCCCGCCTCGTACGAGCTCAAGACGCTCCGCCAGCCCGACCCGTTCTTCGGCGGTCAGGTCACGATGGACGTCTTCGGGCCCGCCGCGCAGAAGATCACGGTCGCCTACAACAGCCCCTTCGACATCGCGCTGGGGCAGCCCCTCAAGGACGAGATCAAGAACGTCGGGGTGCTCGGCAAGGACCCCAAGAAGGCCTGGAGTGACGCCATGAGCAAGTGCCGGCGGATCGCGAAGCACCTGGGGGTGAGCTACTGATGGCCACCGCACTGGACAAGCCCCCGGTCACCGTCGAGACGGTGTCGACCACCCGCCCCCGCACGGGTTTCCGCAAGTACTGGCATCTGTACGCGGCGATCTCCCCCTTCTATCTGCTCTTCCTCTGCTTCGGCCTGATCCCGGTCGGCTTCTCGCTCTACGTCTCCCTGCACCGCTGGGACGGCCTGGGCTCGATGGAGTGGGCCGGGCTCTCGCAGTACCAGTACCTGCTCGGCGACACCGACTTCTGGAACTCGGTCGGGAACACGATCATCATCTGGGCGCTGGCCACCTTCCCCATGATCTTCCTGGCGATGGTGACGGCCGTGATGCTCAACTCCGCGGTCCGCTTCAAGAACGTCTACCGCTTCGCCTACTTCCTGCCGAACGTCACCTCGGTGGTCGCCATCGCGATCATCTTCGGCTCGGTGTTCTCCACCAACTTCGGCCTGGTGAACGCCTTCCTGCAGGCGGTCGGCCTGGACCAGGTGGCCTGGCTGAACACCCCGTGGGGCATCAAGATCGCCATCGCCACGCTGATGACCTGGCAGTGGACCGGCTACAACGCGATCATCTTCCTCGCCGGACTGCAGACCATCCCGAGCGAGTTGTACGAGGCGGCGCGCATGGACGGCGCGGGACCCGTGCAGACCTTCTTCCGGATCACGCTGCCGATGATGCGGCCGGTGCTGCTGTTCGTGCTCATCATCTCGACGGTCACCGGCCTGCAGAGCTTCTCCGAACCGCAGGTGCTGCTGCAGACCACCGCCAACGACTCGACGTACGCGGGCGGTCCGGGTCACTCCGGCCAGACGATGGTCCTCTACTTCTTCCAGCAGACCTTCGACAACAACGACTTCGGCTACGGCGCCGCCGTGGCGTGGGGCATCTTCCTCGTCGTCATCATCTTCTCGATCGTCAACTGGCGCCTTGTGCAGCGCCGGGGCGAAGACTAGGGAGGCCGCGCCATGGCATCCATCAAGGGAACCCGCAGCCGCGGTATCGCGCTGCACGCCGTCCTGGTCGTCGGGCTGCTGCTCTCGGCCTTCCCGTTCTACTGGGCCGTCATCATGTCGACCCACACGACGTCCGAGATCTTCTCCTACCCGCCCAAGCTGCTGCCGAGTTCGCACTTCCTTCAGAACGCGCGCAGCCTCTTCGACAACATCGACTTCTTCGGCTCGATGTTCAACTCGCTGCTGGTGGCGGGGTCGGTGACCTTCCTGGTCCTGTTCTTCGACTCGCTGGCCGCGTTCGTCTTCGCCAAGTTCCAGTTCCCCGGCAAGAACGTGCTGTTCGCGCTGCTGATGGTCATCTTCATGGTGCCGGCGCAGCTCTCCGCGATCCCGCAGTTCGTGATCATGGCGAAGCTCGGCTGGATCGGCTCGATGACCGCGCTGATCGTGCCGGCGGCCGCCAACGCGTTCGGCATCTTCTGGATGCGCCAGTACATGAAGACCGCGATCCACGACGAACTCCTGGACGCCTCGCGCATCGACGGCGCCAACTTCCTGCGCCAGTACTGGCACGTGGCCCTCCCGGTGGTCCGCCCGGGTCTGGCCTTTCTCGGCATCTTCACCTTCATGGGCCAGTGGAACGACTACGCCTGGCCGCTGATCGCCCTCACCAACCCGGACAACGTCACCCTCCAGGTCGCGCTGTCCCAGCTCAACGGCACCCACGGCACGACCGACTACGGGATGGTCATGACCGGCGCCCTGCTCGCGCTCGTCCCGCTGCTGATCGTCTTCGCGATCGGTGCCCGCCAGATCATCGGGGACCTCGCCAAGGGAGCCATCAAGTGAGGGACAGGGACCCCCTGTTGGCGCTCCGCCCCTGGGAGGCACCTGAGGTGACCTCCTGGGGGCGGCTGCCCATGAACGCCGTCGACCGCCGCCGCGAGACGGTGCCGCTCGACGGCGACTGGCGCTTCCAGCTGCTGCCGAGCCCAGACGCACCGCTCGCCGCGGCCTGGTCGTCGACATACGTCCCCGGCGCCTGGACCGTGCAGGGCACCGACGACCTGCCGCAGTACACCAACGTCCAAATGCCGTTCGCCGAGTTCCCGCCGCACTCCCCCGCGGCCAACCCGACGGGCGTGTACGAGCGTGAGGTGGACGTACCCGCCGACTGGGCGGGGCGCCGGATCGTGCTCCAGGTCGGCGCCGCCGAGAGCGTGCTGCTCGTGCACGTGGACGGGCGGCCCGTCGGCGTCTCCAAGGACTCCCACCTGGCCGCCGAGTTCGACCTGAGCGCTGTCGTACGCGGCGGCGAGCGGGCCACCGTACGGCTCACCGTGGTCAAGTGGTCGGACGCCTCGCACATCGAGGACCAGGACCAGTGGTGGCACGGCGGGATCACCCGCTCGGTGCTGCTGTACGCGACGGATCCGCTGCATCTGGCCGACGTGAGCGTGCGGGCGTCCTTCGAGGGCGGGCTGCGGGTGGACTGCCTGGTGCGGGACGCGGGCGGTGCGCTGCCCGCGGATTGGTGGGTCAGCGGTGACCTGGACGGCCAACTCCTCGTGCAGAACGTGGAGTTCGACCGCGCCAACGCCGAGGACGACCGCGTATCCGACTTCCTCGGCGAGGCCCGCATCGACGCCGTCGTCCCCGAGGTCCGCACCTGGAACGCCGAGACGCCCGAGCTGTACGGCCTCACCGTCCGCCTGCACCACGCCGACGGAACGGTCGCCGACACCTCGTACCACCGGATCGGTTTCCGTGACGTCGAGATCGACGGGCGGGACCTGCTGGTCAACGGCGAGCGTGTGTACATCCGGGGCGTGAACCGGCACGACTTCCATCCGCTGACCGGCCGCACGGTGTCGTACGACGACATGCGCGCGGACCTGGTGCTGCTGAAACGGTTCGGCTTCAACGCGATCCGCACCTCGCACTACCCGAACGACCCCTCCCTCTACGACCTCGCGGACGAGCTGGGGTTCTACGTCGTCGACGAGGCGGACATCGAGTCGCACGACCACGCGCATGAGATCGCCGACGACCCGCGCTATCTGAACGCCTTCGTGGACCGGGTCGCGCGGATGGCGCTGCGGGACAAGAACCATCCGTCGATCATCATCTGGTCGCTGGGCAACGAGTCCGACTACGGGGCCAACCACGACGCGGCGGCGGGCTGGCTGCGCCGGCACGACCCGACGCGGCCCCTCCAGTACGAGGGGGCCGCCAAGCTGGGCTGGGCGGCGACGGACGACGCCTCCGACATCGCGTGTCCGATGTACGCGCCGCTGGAGGACTGCGTCGCGCACGCGCTGTCGGGACGGCAGACCCGGCCGCTCATCCAGTGCGAGTACTCGCACGCCATGGGCAACAGCAACGGCACGCTCTCCGACCATTGGGCCGCCATCGAGTCAACGCCAGGTCTTCAGGGTGGGTTCATCTGGGAGTTCTGGGACCACGGAATTCTGCAGAGCGTGAGCGACGGAAGACCCACCGGGCGCGCGGGCGCCGGGCTGTACGACAACGGTGTCGCTGCGCCCGGTCACCGCTGGGCGTACGGCGGCGACTTCGGCGAGACCATCCACGACGGCGCGTTCATCGCCGACGGGGTGGTCTTCCCCGACCGCACTCCCAAGCCCGTGCTGTTCGAGCACCGGGAGATCGCGGCCCCGCTGCGGATCGAGTGCTGTCGGCACGAGGGCATCGTGCTGGGCAACCACCAGCACTTCCGGGGCCTGGACTGGCTGAACGGCACCTGGGAGCTGGCCCTCGCCGACGGCCGTACGCTGACCGCGCCCGCCGTGCTGCCCGAGCTGGTGCCCGGCGAGACGGTCGCGGTGCCGCTGCCCTTCGAGGTGCCGCGCGACGGCGGCGAGGCCTGGCTGACGCTGCGGGTGACGACGGCCGAGGAACTGCCGTGGGCGCCGGTCGGCACCGAGGTGTGCGCGCCGCAGGTGCGGCTGCGCGGGCCCGTCGTACCCGAGGGCGTGCCGGTGGACCGGCCCGTCGAGGTGGACGGCGAGGGGCTGCTGCTGCATCCGCTGCTGACGGCCGCGCCGACGCTGTCCCTGTGGCGGGCGCCCACCGACAACGACGAACTGGGCGGGATGGCGCTGCGCTGGCGGACCTGGGGTCTTGACTCGCTGGTCCGCAAGGCCGTGTCGGTACGGCAGACCGGCCAGAGCGTGACCGTGCTCGCCGAGTACGCCGGCACGGGCGGTGTCGTGCGGCACCGGCAGGAGCTCACCCCGGTCGAGGGGGGCATCCGGATCGACGAAGAGGTCGAGCTGCCGGACGAGTTCGACGACGTGGCCCGGGTCGGCTCGGTGTTCGAGACCGTGGCGGGTCTTGACCTGCTGGAGTGGTTCGGGCAGGGGCCCTGGGAGTCGTACCCCGACCGCAGCGCGGGCGCGCCGGTCGGCCATCACGCCGTGCCCGTCGACGAGTTGTTCACCCCTTACCTGCGTCCGCAGGAGAGCGGCGGCCGGCACGGTGTGCGGCGCTTCACGCTCTCGGCCACGGACGCCACCGGACTCGCGGTCGCGCTGGACGAACCGCGCCAGGTCTCCGTCACCCGGTTCCGCGCCGACGACCTGACCACCACGACCCACCACGACGAACTGGCGCCGCGCGCCGGGTGCGTGGTGCACATCGACGCGGCGCACCGCGGTCTGGGCACCGCCTCCTGCGGCCCGGACACCTTCCCCTCGTACCGCATCGCACCGGGCCTCCACCGCTGGAGCTGGACCCTGCGCGTGCTGTAACTCCAGGCTTTCTCACGTCACTTACGGAGCACCCGTGTGTACTTCGCATGACCACAACCAGGGCGAGCCCACGCCCACCGGAGCCGGCAGACGCGGCTTCCTGCGCGCCACCGCGCTGCTCGGCGCCGCCGCCACGGCCGGGGTCGCGCTGCCGACCGTCGCCGAGGCGTCCGACAAGGGCGGCTGGCGTCCGGACCCGGACAGCCGGCGCTTCACGCTCGCCGTGATGCCCGACACCCAGTACCTCTTCGACGGGCCGAGCATCCACCCCGCGCCGCTCGAAGCCTCGTTGCGCTATCTGCTGGAACAGGGCAAGGACGACAACATCGTCTTCCTGAGCCACCTCGGCGACCTCACCCAGAACGGCGCCGAGGCCGAATTCGACGCCATCGGCGAGACGTTCGGGATCCTGGACCGGCGGGGCGTGGGCTACAGCGTCCTGGCCGGCAACCACGACGTGAACTCGTCCACGGACGACCAGCGCGGCTCGACGCCGTACCTGGACACCTTCGGGCCCAAGCGGTTCAAGGGCCGGAAGACCTTCGGCGGCGCGTCCGACGACGGCTACAACACCTACCACCTCTTCACGGCCGCCGGGCGCGAGTGGATGGTGCTCGCGCTGGACTGGCGGCTGTCGGCGAAGGGCTACGCCTGGGCGAAGGACGTCCTGGCCCGGCACCCGAAGACACCGGTCGTCCTCACCACGCACGAACTGGTCGTCGAGGACGACGCCCTGTCCGCGTACGGGCAGCAGCTGTGGGACCGACTGGTCGCCGACCACGACCAGATCTTCCTCGCGCTGGGCGGGCACTACTGGCCGGCCGGTCGGGCGGTCCGCAAGAACGCGGCGGGCCACGACGTCCACCTGCACCTGACGAACTATCAGAACCGGTACTTCGGCGGCGCGGCGATGATCCGCCTCTACCACTTCGACCTGGACCGCAACGTCATCGACGTCGAGACGGTCTCCCCGTGGATCCTAGGCCGGGCCGCCAAGGGCCTCAACGAGCTGGAGCGGCAGGAGATCGAACTCAGCGGCGACGCCGACCGGTTCTCCGTCGACATCGACTTCGCGGACCGCTTCGCCGGCTTCGCCCCGGTGCCGGCGCGCCCTGCCCGCCCGGCATCGCGGCTGCTGATCCCGGGCACGCAGGCGTACTGGCGCTTCGACGCGGCCCCCTCCGGCACGGTCCGTGACCTCTCCGGTCGGGGCAACGACCTCACCACGGTCTCGGTGGGCGGCGGCACGCTCGGCTGGTCGGCGGACCACCATCCCGACCAACCCGGCCACGGCAGCCTGGAGTTCACCGGCTTCAAGTCCCCGCTGAAGGGGGCGTACCTCAAGACGGTCGACAAGGCGCCGCTCAACTCGGCGACCTTCAAGGACGGTTACACCATCGAGGCGTTCTACCGGCTGCCGGCCGACTGGGACCCCGACCACAACGCCTGGTCCGGCATCGTCAGCCGCACCGGCACGGGCGGCGCGGCAGGCAGGACCGGTGACGACCCCGACGAGCCGCTCGCCACGCTGTCGCTGTCCAACGACCGCGAACCGCAGTGGGCGATGCGCCCGCTCAACCAGCAGGGCATCGCCACCAACTGGGGTCAGGAGACCCCGCTGGAGACCTGGTGGCACCTCGCCGTCGTCAACGACGGCAGGCACACGACCCTCTACGTCGAGGGCTGCCCGGTCGTCCGCAATCCGAGGCCGGCCGCCGTCGGCATCACCTCCGTCGGCCTGCCGTGGCTGCTCGGCGGCTACACGTACGCCGACAAGATCGACCAGATCCTGCACGGCCGCCTCGGCGATGTGCGGATCGTCTCGCGGGCGCTGCCCGTCACGTCCTTCATGACCCACTGACGCCCTCGAAGAGGACCTTCCACGATCATGACCGAGCAGCAGCTGCCCGTCTGGGCCGACCCGTCCGTCTCCCCCGCCGCCCTCGACGCCCAGGGCGTCTCGCGGCGCCAACTCCTGCGCCGCGCGGGCCTGTTCGGCGCCGCGTTCGCCCTCGGTTCGGCCGCGACGCCCGCCCTCGCCGCCGACCGCGGCGGCTTCGGCGGCAACGACCCGCGCCTGGCCTACCTGGTCGGCGACCACCACGTGCACTCCGTCTACAGCCACGACGCGAAGTACACCTTCTCCCAGCAGGCCAGGGCCGCCGCCAAGTACGGCCTGGACTGGATGGTGTTCAACGAGCACTCCAACTTCGGACACGCCGCCTACGGCGCCGCGCTGGAGCACAAGGAGATCCTCAAGGCCCGCGCGCAGAACCCGCGTCAGCTGATCTTCCAGGGCCTGGAGTGGTACATCCCGGCCGCCGAGCACTGCACGGTGTTCGCCGCGCCGGGCCGGCACGAGGTGGACCTGCTCACGAGGTTCGAGCTCGCCTACGACGGCAAGCTGCTGGGCTACGACAAGGGCGGCGTCGCCGACGCGGACACCGCCCGCAACGAGGCCCATGCCGTCAAGGCCATCAAGTGGCTGGCCGAGCAGCGCCGTTCGGGCTACGTCGACGACGTCCTGGTCCTCGCCAACCACCCGCTGCGCCTCGGCATCGACTCCCCGCACGAGATCCGCAACTGGCGCGACGCGGCCCCCGAGATCATGATCGGCATGGAGGGCGCACCCGGCGCCCAGGGCGCGGCGATCCCCGGCTGGCGCGGCGCCACCTCGATCCGCGGCGAGTACGAGAACAAGCCCTCTGCGCAGTCCTGGGCGGGCTACCCGGCCGATGCCTACCTCACGTACGGCGGCTTCGACTGGGCGACCGCGACCGTCGGCGGGCTGTGGGACTCGATGCTGGCCGAGGGCAGGCTGTTCTCGATCAGCACCAACTCCGACAACCACCGCACCGTCTTCGACACCTGGGCCAACGGCGCCTGGCCCGACGGCCAGAACTTCGACAACACCGGCAAGCTGCCCGACCCGGTGAACACCGACACCCCGCAGCCCGGCAGCGACTTCTGGCCCGGCGAGTTCAGCCGCACCCACGTGGGCGTGACCCGCTACGGCTACACCGCCGTGATGGCGGGCCTGCGCGCGGGCCGGGTCTGGCTCGACCAGGGGCATCTCCTCGACGGACTCGACGTGCGGGTCAAGCGGGACTGCGACGCCGGTCGCGGTGTCACCCTCGGCGGCCGGCTGCGCGTGCGCAAGGGCGAGAAGATCACCCTGTACGTGACGGTGACGAGCGCCTCCCGGGCCAACCCGCAAGGGATCCTGCCCGAGTTGGCGCACGTCGACGTCATCCGGGGCGCGGTGCGCGGCAAGGTGAGCGACCGGGACACCTGGAAGGCGCCGGACACCAAGGTCGTCCACTCCAAGGACGTGTCGGGCCGCAAGGGGACGTACACCCTGCGCATCCCGCTGACCGCCGGGGACGAGTCCTTCTACGTCCGACTGCGCGGCAGCGACGGCAACCGGCACGGTGCCGGTTACCTCGGCGCCTCCGTCGACCCGCACGGCCCGATCACGCACGAGCCCGGCAACGGTGACCCGTGGGCGGACACGTGGTTCTACTCCAACCCCGTCTTCGTCGACGTGGCGGGTGGCCGCTGAGGCGTGAACTCCCCTTAGGGATCAGGCGTAGAACCTTGACAGGCTCTGCAGGACGGCGGCGGGCTTCCCGCCGCCGTCTATCTCTATCGCCCCGTCGACGGTGATCTGCACCCCGCCCGGTACGTCCTCGACCGCCGCCAGCTTTGCCATCAGCCGGATGCGCGAGCCGACCTTGACCGGCGAGGGGAAACGCACCTTGTTCAGGCCGTAGTTGACCTTCGTGGTGACGCCCTGGACGTCCAACAGCTCGGTGAACAGGGGGATGAAGAGGGACAGGGTCAGGTAGCCGTGGGCGATGGGCGCGCCGAAGGGACCCTGAGCCGCCTTCTCCGGGTCCACGTGGATCCACTGGTGGTCGCCTGTCGCGTCGGCGAAGGTGTCGATCCGCTCCTGCGTGACCTCGATCCACTCACTGGTGCCGAGGTCGCTGCCGGCGAGCTTCTTGAGTTCGTCGAGGCCGTTGACGGTGATGCTCATAAGTAGCCTGTTCCTTAGGGGAGTTACCGGTCACCGAAGCGCTTGCGCACCCGGGACTTGAGGAGCTTGCCGGAGGCGGTGCGCGGGAGTTCGTCCGCGAGCACGACCGACTTCGGGATCTTGTACTTGGCGAGCCGACCGGAGAGGGAGGCGAGCACCTCGTCCATATCCAGCGAAGCGCCCTCGCGCGGCACGACGACCGCCCGCGGCACCTCGCCCCACTTCTCGTCCGGCACACCGATGACCGCGCACTCGACGATGTCGGGGTGGGCGAGGAGCAGGTCCTCGATCTCGGCGGGGTAGATGTTCTCGCCACCGGAGATGATCATGTCCTTGATTCGGTCGACGATGTGGACGTACCCGTCCTCGTCGATGCGGGCCGCGTCCCCGCTGCGGAACCAGCCGTCCATGAAGGAGCCGGCCGTCTCCTCGGGCAGCCCCCAGTAGCCGGGCATGACGTGCGGCCCGCGGACCACCACCTCGCCGGTCTCACCGATGTCGACGGGCACCAAGTCCGGCCGTACGACCCGCACATCGCTGAAGAAGTGCGGCACGCCTGCCGAACCCGCCTTGCTCACCGCGTGTTCGGCGTCCAGGAACAGCGTGCCGGGGGACGCCTCCGTCATGCCGTAGCCCTGGAGGAAGGTCAGCCCGCGCTCCTGGTAGGCGGCGATCAGCGGGGTCGGCACTGGGGAGCCGCCGCAGGTCAGGATGCGCAGGGAGGACAGGTCGGCGGCCGGCCAGTGCGGGTGCCGGGCCACCTGGTCGAACATCGTCGGCACCCCGAACATGAAGGTGATCCGGTGCCGTTGGATCAGGTCGAGGGTCTCGGCCGGGTCGAAGGCCCCGACCAGGACACAGGTGCCGCCCTTGAGCAGGACCGGGAGCGTCAGCATGTTCAGGCCCGCGGTGTGGAACAACGGGGCGCAGACCAGGGCGCGTTCGTCGGCGATCAGGTCGGTGTCGACGAGGACGTTGACCGCGTTCCAGGTCAGGTTGCCGTGAGTGAGCATCGCGCCCTTGGGGCGGCCGGTCGTGCCCGAGGTGTACATGATGACGCAGGTGTCGTCGGGCGCGACCGGCTCGTCGATGGGCTCGGCCGCGGCCGACGTCAGCAACTCCTCGTATTCGGCGCCGACTTCGATGTAGGTCCGTACGTCGGTGCTGCCCGGCAGTCCGGCGACGAGCCCGGTGTGCGAGGGCCCGTGGACGAGGGCCTTGGCGCCGGAGTCGGCGAGCTGGTAGGCGATCTCGGGCCCGGTCAGGCGGGTGTTGAGGGGGACGAAGACCGCGCCGAGCGTGCCCGCCGCGAACAGGGTCTCCAGGTAGGTGGGGTGGTTGGGGCCGAGGTAGGCGACGCGGTCGCCGCGCCGGATGCCGCGGGCGCGCAGGGCGTGGGCGAGGCGGGTGGTGCGGTCGTACAGCTCCGCGTACGTGAGCGTGGTGGCGCCGTGGATCAGGGCGGTGCGGTGCGGGGTCTTGCGGGCCCGGCGTGCGGGCCACGACCCCAGTCCCTCGTTGCGCATGTCCGGCCCCTTACGGTGTGGTCAGCCCGAGCAGTCGGGCGGCGTTCTCCTTGAGGATCCTCGGCCTGACCTCGTCCTTGATCGGCAGCTTCTCGAAGTCGGCGAGCCAGCGGTCCGGGGTGAGGACGGGAAAGTCGGAGCCGAAGAGGACCTTGTCCTTGAGCAGCGTGTTGGCGTACTGCACGAGCTGCGGCGGGAAGTACTTCGGCGACCAGCCGGACAGGTCGATGTGCACGCCCGGCTTGTGCGTGGCGACGGCGAGCGCCTCGTCCTGCCAGGGGAAGGACGGGTGCGCCAGAATGATCTTCAACTCCGGGAAGTCGGCGGCGACATCGTCGACATGCAGGGGGTTGGAGTATTTGAGCCGGATGCCGCCCCCACCGGGGACACCGGCGCCGATACCCGTCTGGCCCGTGTGGAACAGGGCGATGGTGCCGGTCTCCTCGATCACCTCGTAGAGGTCGTACGCCACCGAGCGGTCGTTGGGGAAGAAGCCCTGGATGTTGGGGTGGAACTTGAAGCCCTTGACCCCGTACTCCTCGACCAGGCGCCGGGCCTGCTTCACCCCCGCCTTACCCCGGAACGGGTCGATGGAGGCGAAGGGGATGAGGACGTCGGCGTTGGCGGCGGCGGCCTCGGCGACCTCCTCGTTCGGGACGGGCGCGGTGCCGGTCGCGGACTCGGCGTCCACCGTGAAGATCACGGCGGCCATGCCGCGCTCGCGGTAGTACGCGGCCGTCTCTTCGAGCGTGGGTTTCCGGTTGCCCTCGACCTTGAAGTAGGCGGAGGAGGCGTCGTGCAGGTCCTCGTCGAGGGATGAGTGCCCCTTGGAGGAGACCTCCGCGTGGGTGTGTACGTCGATCGCGACCAGTCCGTCGACGTTCATCGACGGCGTCGAGGGGGACAAGGGGGACATCACGCCTCCGGGAGCTTGGGCGCCGGGATGCCGACCGACTGGAGCTCGGCGCCGACCGAGGTGGGGAAGGCGTCGGCGAGGGTGTCCGGGGTCCAGCCGCCGTCGGCGTACGCCGTCCTGATCTCCTGCGGATGAGACCAGAGTGCCACCTTGTCGCCGCCGATGCCGATGGCCTGACCGGTCACTCCCCGGGCCTGCTCGGAGGCGAGGTAGGGGACGAGGGCCGCGCAGTCCTCAGGGGTGCCGAAGCCCTCGCCCTTGCGCAGGAAGCCCGGCAGCGGCTCGCCGTTCTTCATGGCCTCGATGTACGGGGCGAAGGCGGGGATCGTCTCGGTCATCGCGGTCGCGGCGACCGGCACGATCGCGTTGACCGTGATGCCCGCGCGGCCCAGCTCCATCGACCAGGTGCGGGCCATGGCGGCGATGCCGGCCTTTGCGGCGGCGTAGTTCGTCTGCCCGAAGTTGCCGCGCTGGCCGGCCGGCGAGCCGACCAGGATCAGCGTGCCGCCCTCGCCCTGCTCGCGCATCCGGACGGCGGCGGCGCGGGCGCAGGTGAAGGTGCCCTTGAGGTGGGTGGTGAGCACCGCGTCGAAGTCCTCGTCGGTCATCTTCCACAGCACCTTGTCGCGCAGGATGCCGGCGTTGGTGACCAGCACGTCGAGCCGCCCGAACTCCGTCACCGCCCGGTTCACCAGCCGGTCCGCGGCCTCGGCGGTGCCGACCGGGACGACCTCGGCGACGGCCGTGCCGCCCGCCCCGACGAGGGACTTCACGGCCTGCTCGGCCACCGCCTCGTCGACGTCGTTGACCACCACGGAGGCGCCATGGGCGGCCAGGGCATGGGCATAGGCGAGGCCGAGGCCCCGGCCACTGCCGGTGACGACGGCGACCTTGCCGGTGAGATCGATGCTGGGCACGGGGGTGTCCCTTCACGAGCTGATGCGGGTGGTGCGGCTTGGCGGCGCGCGGCTACCGCTTCGAGACGCGTGACTGCGACTTCGAGACGGTAGTTGCGGCTTCGAGATCGAAGCTAAGAGCAATAATTGTTGACGTCAATAGTTGTTGATTACCCGATGGTGCGGGATGCTGTAATTCCCAGCACCCTCAGCACGTATCGAGCCGCACCGGGAGCCCGCCATCGCACGCCAGCACGTCACCCCGAACCCCATCGACGCGGACGAGCCGTGGATGCGCGGGCTGCACGCGGACACGGGCTACCTGCTGTACCGCCTGGGCCTGCGCTCCGGTCAGTTGTTCAACACGTTCCTCCAGGAGTCGGGGCTGCGCCTGCGCCACTACGCGGTGCTGCGTTTCCTCGCCACCTCCGAGGGCGCCCTGCAGCGCGAGCTGAGCGCCCGGCTCGGCTACGACCCGAGCGCGATCGTCGGCCTGGTCGACGACCTGGAGAAGCAGGGCTTCGCCGAGCGCCGCCCCTCCCCCGACGACCGCCGCAGCCGGATCGTCGTGCTGACCGAGGACGGCCGCGCCTTCCTGCGGGACACGGACGAGGCGGGGCTGCGCGTGACGAACGACCTGCTGGGACCGCTCGGTGCGGCCGAGCGCGAGACGCTGCACACGCTGCTGCTGCGGATGACCGAGGAGGGCTTCGGCTCGCCATGAGCGACAGCCGCTCCGCGCCCGACCGGCTGCTCGCCGTGCTCGCCGCCTTCGACCACGAGCACCCCGGCCTGTGCCTGACCGACATCAGCCGCCGGGCCGGCCTCACCCTCACCACCGCGCACCGGCTGGTGGCCGCGCTGACCGAGTGGGGCGCGCTGGAGCGGGACGAGTCGGGCGTCTACCACGTCGGACTGCGGCTGTGGGAGATCTCCGCGCTCGCCCCGCGCGGGCTCGCGCTGCGGCAGGTGGCGCTGCCGTATCTGGAGGACCTCTACGAAGCGACGCACGAGAACGTGCAGTTGGCGGTCCGGGACGGCGGCCAGGTCGTCTACACCGAGTGGCTGTCGGGGCGTTCGGCGGTGGGCGTGCACATCAGGGTCGGGGCGCGCTGGCCGCTGCACGCCACCGGGGTCGGGCTGGCGCTGCTGGCCCACGGGGAAGCCGAGTTCCAGGAGGAGTACTGCGCCGGTCCGCTCGCGTCCTTCACGCCGTACACGGTCACCGATCCGGGACGGTTGCGCCGGCTGCTCGCCGAGGTGCGGCACACCGGGATCGCCGTGAGCAGCCGGCAGGTCACGGCCGACGCCCTCTCGGTCGCCGCGCCGGTGCGGGGGCCGGGCGGCACGGTGGTCGCCGCCGTGTCGGTGGTGGTGCCCCAAGTCGAGGCACAGGTACCGGTGTTGGTGCCCGCTGTACGGCTGGCGGCGCGCGGCATATCCCGGGCGCTGGGGTGGCGGCCGGAGCGGAAGGAGACGTGAGGTCATGAGGTCCGGCGTCGGGGCGAGGCGGATGCCGACCGTAGGACAGGGCGGACGCCACTCCTCTGAACATCGGCCCCCGGATATCCCTCTCACCGGTGAGGACCAGGCCACCATGCCCTCGTGATACTGGAACGGCCCTTGCCCCGAGGAGCCGCCCATGTCCCCGCAGTCCTCCTTCGCACACTCCTGGTTCGCGCAGCTCAACACCCGGCTGCGCACCGCGAATCCCTACGCCGTCGACGCCGCGCTCGCCACCCTCGTGCTGTTCGCCGTCTCGCTCCAGTGGCTCTTCCCCGACGAGGGCGACGACCGCCTGACCTGGCAGGGCTGGCTGCTGGGCGCGGCCACGGCGGTGCCGCTGGTGTGGCGGCGCCGGGCGCCGTTCGGTACGGCCTGCGCGGTGTCGGCCGCGACGCCCGCGATGGCGGTCTACCACGCGCCACCGCCGGACGTGGTCTACGGCGGACTGGTCGTCCTCTACACGATGGGCGCCCAGGGCCGGCCGTGGCAGCGGCGCGTGATGCTGGCCGGCTGGGTCCTCGGCGTCACGCTGACCATGCACCACAAGGAGGACACCCGGCCCTTCGAGTACGCCTTCCATCTGATGACCATCCTCTGCGCCTACGCGCTCGGGATGCTCACCCGCGTCCAGCGCGCCTACACCGCGGAGTTGGAGGACCGGGCGCGTCGGCTTGAGCGGGAGCGCGCCGCCGACACCGCGCGGGCGACGGCGCAGGAACGCGCGCGGATCGCCCGGGACATGCACGACATCCTGGCGCACGCGGTGAGCCTGATGGTGGTGCAGGCGGAGGCAGGGCCGGTCGTGGTGCGCAGTGATCCGGCGCGCGCGGAGGCCGCGTTCGACGCGATCGCGGGGGCCGGGCGGGACGCGATGGGGCAGCTGCGGCGGATCCTCGGGGTCCTCAAGGAGGAGCAACGGCAAGGGACTTCACCGCAGCCGGGGGTGACCGCCCTGCCCGAGCTGCTCCGCCAGGTCGGCGAAACCACCGGCCTGCGCGTCGAGTTGAGCACCTCGGGCGAGCCGTGCCCGCTTCCGCCGGACACCGGGATCGCCGTCTACCGGGTGGTCCAGGAGGCCCTGACCAACACCGTGAAGCATGCGTACGCTTCCTCCGCGACGGTCCGACTCGACTGGACGGAGCGGGAGTTGACCCTGACGGTGACGGACGACGGCCGGGGCCCGTCGGCTCCCGGCGACGGCGGACACGGGCTGATCGGCATCCGGGAACGGGCTGCGGCCTGCGGGGGCACCGCCGAGGCGGGGCGCGGACCGGACGGGGGCTTCCGGGTCGTCGTACGTCTGCCGGTGGCCGCGGACCGGCAGGCGGCGCTGGGGTGAGCATCCGCGTGGTCGTCGCCGACGACCAGGAACTGGTGCGCAGCGGGTTCACCATGATCCTGGAGGCGCAACGGGACATGGAGGTGGTCGCCGAGGCCGGGGACGGCGAGGAGGCGGTCGCCGCGGTGCGGCGGCACGCGCCCGACGTGCTGCTGCTCGACATCCGGATGCCGGTGATGGACGGCCTGGAGGCGGCGCGGCGGGTGTGCGCGCAGTCGAGCTGCAAGGTCGTCATGCTGACCACGTTCGACCTGGACGAGTACGTGTACGAGGCGCTGTACGCGGGCGCCAGCGGCTTCCTGCTCAAGGACGTCCGCCGCGACGACCTCGTGCACGCCGTGCGGGTGGTCGCGGCCGGCGACTCGCTCCTCGCGCCGACGGTCACCCGGCGCCTGGTCGCGGACATCGTGCGACGGCGCCGCGAGGAGGCCGCCGCCTCGGTCACCCCGCAGCGGCTCGACGTCCTGACGACCCGCGAGACGGAGACCCTGACGCTGCTGGCCCGCGGGCTGTCCAACGCCGAGATCGCCACGACCTTCTTCGTCAGCGAGCACACCGTCAAGACCCATGTCAGCAATGTGCTGAGCAAGTTGGGCCTCAGGGACCGGGTGCAGGCGGTGATCTGCGCCTACGAGACGGGGTTGGTCGTGGCGGGCGCGCCGGGGACGGACGGGCCGTCGGCGGAGGACAGTTGACGGAGCGCCGTTGACGGAAGGGCCGTTGGCGGAAGGGCCTGTTCCTCCCGCGCGGGAGTGAGTCGCGGCCCCGTCTCCCCCGTACGACGGAGTCCCGGAAACCGCTCCCTCCGGCGATCTGGTGGCACCCCCTCCCGCACGAGCCTGAGGGGCATGTCCATCGATGCCTCGCACACCTCGCAGGGAGGGACCGTGCTCTCCGCACTCGCCCGGACGGCCACCCGTCGTCCGCTCACCGTGATCCTGTTCTGGGTGCTCTTCCTGTTGCTCGGCTTCGGGCTGGGGACGGGCGTGTTCGCACGACTCTCCGACAACGTGCCCGAAGTCCCGGGCACCGAGTCCGAGCGCGCCGCGCAGTACCTGGACCGCACCGACCCGACCGGCGAGTCGATCACCGCCGTCGTCGAGGGCGTCGCGGTCACCGATCCCGGACTGCGCGGCCAGGTCGAGCGGGCCGTCACCGACGTACGCGCGATCGCCGGGGTCGCCGCCGTGCCGGACCCGTACACGACCCGCGGCCTCACCGCCGAGGACGGGCGGGCCCTGCTCATCCCGGTCACCCTCACGGGCGGTCTCGACGACGACGCCGAGGAGCGGGCCGTGGACGCGGCGGCCGACCGGATCAAGGAGATCGACGCGCTCGAAGTCCACGTCAGCGGCGGCCCGTTGCTGGGCACGCAGATCGGCGAGCGGGCCCAGGAGGACGTACGGAACGCCGAGTTGATCTCCCTGCCGGTCGTACTGGCCCTGCTCCTGGTCGTGTTCGGCGGACTGCGTGCGGCCGGGCTGCCGCTGGTGATCGCGGTCAGCGGGATCGCGGGCGCGTTCCTGGCGCTGTTCGGCTTCAGCCAGGTGACCGACATCTCGGTGTACGCGATCCAGGTGACGACGATGCTGGGGCTCGGACTCGCCGTGGACTACGCCCTGTTGATGCTGGTCCGCTTCCGCGAGGAACGCCGGCACACCGACGACGTCGTCGAGGCCGTGCACCGTACGGTCGGCGCGGCCGGGCGGACCGTGCTGTTCTCCGGGTTCACCGTGGCCGTCAGCCTGACCGGGCTGCTGGTCTTCCCGAGCGTCTTCCTGCGCAGCATGGGCCTGGCCGTGGCCGCAGTGGTGGTCATCGACATGCTGGCCGCGCTGACCCTGCTGCCCGCGCTGCTGACCAGGTTCGGCGGCAGGATCCCGCCGGCGAAGACCCGTGCGGAGGGCGAGGAGGGCCGTGTCTTCGCCCGCCTCGCCCGTTTCTCGGCCCGCCATCGCGTCGCCGTGGTCGCCGTCGTCGTACCCGTCCTGCTCGTCCTGGCGCTGCCCGCCGCCGGCATGAAGATCCAGATCGGCGACGCCACCCAGCTCCCGACGAGCACCGAGGCACGCCAGTTGTACGACACCGTCGACGCGCACTTCCCCCCGGGCACCGGCGTCTCCCCGGTCACCGTCGTCCTGAAGCCGGGCACCGACACGGCGACCGCCGACCGCATCCGGGCCCTCTCCCCGACCGCGCAGACCCGCCAACTGCCCGGCGGCACAAGCATCGTTGAGATCCAGCCCTCTGGGATCGTGGACGGCAAGGCGGCCACCGACCTGGTTCAGCGGGTCCGGGACGTACGCGGTGACACACCGGTCCAGGTCACCGGACCCGCGGCCCGACTGGTCGACTTCCGCGCGATGCTGTCCGACCGGGCGCCGTGGGCGGCGGTGACCGTGCTCATCGGCATCTTCGCCCTGCTGTTCGCCTTCACCGGCTCGGTGTTGATCCCGCTGCGCACGATCCTGACCACACTGCTCAGCCTGGGCGCCGCGCTCGGAGCGGTGGTCTGGGTCTTCCAGGACGGGCATCTCGCCGGGGTACTCGGCGCGGAGGGCCTGGGCGCGCTGAGCCTCACGGCACCCCCGCTGATCATCGCGATCGCCTTCGGACTCGCCATGGACTACGAGCTGTTCATCCTGGCCCGGATGCGCGAGGCACGGCGGCGGACGGGCGACGACCAGGATGCCGTGGTGACCGGTCTGCGCCGCTCCGGCCGCGTGGTGACCTGCGCCGCGCTGCTCCTCGCCGTCGTCTTCGGCGCCTTCATGACCGGCGGCTTCTCCCCCATCCTGCAGATCGGGCTCGGCCTCACCCTCGCCGTCCTGATCGACGCGACGGTCGTCCGGATGCTCCTCGTCCCGGCGACGATGGCACTGCTCGGGCGCTACGCCTGGTGGGCACCGAAGCCGCTGCGCCGGGTGCACGACCGGTTCGGACTGCACGAAGAGGCGCCTGAACAGCGGGAGTTGAGCCGGAGCAACTGACGTCACCTCAACTCCCCACCCCCGCAAGCCCCTCCCGCATCCGCCGATCCCGCGGCGCCTCCTTCCGGTCCAACCGCGCGTCCAACAGCCGTCGTGCCGCCTCGCACCGGCCCGCCGCCACCAGGGCGTAGAGCAGCGTCTCCTCGACGACCTCCCGTTGAGCCGAGCTGCCGCCCACCCGGCGCAGGACCGGGAGCAGGGCGTCCAGGCCCCGGGCCGCCTCCTGGAAACGCTCCTCCACCAGCGCGGCGAACGCCTCGCACAGCGGGACGATCACTTCGCGCTGCACCTGGTCGGCGCCGGCGGCATGGTCGCGCAGTCGCTGCAGGGCGGGGAGGTCTCCGGCGGCGGCAAGGGCCACGGCGGCGTGCAGGGCGGTGAAAGCGGTCGCGGGGCGTTCCAGGACCTCGTGGGTCACCGATTCCAGGACGTCCGAAGTGGGCAGCTCGCCCGGCCAGTTGTCGCTCAGCCGGGCCCGCCACAGCAGCGACCCCGAGTCGACCAGCGCCCGCACCCCGGTCACCACCCGCCCCGGCGCGAGCTGGGCGAACCAGCGTCGGCGCACGGCGTCCGGGTCGTCGAGGGCCAGTTCGTGCAGCGCGATGTGCCAGGAGAAGTGCGCCCGGTGCACGGCGCCCCGGCCCTGCCCGGCGACCCAGGCGTCCAGCCAGTCGCGGCCCGCCTCGTGCGCGCCGGACTCGTAGTGGACGTGGGCGAGCGCGTGCACGGCGTGTCCTGAGGCGGGCTCGGCGGCCAGCGCGCGGTGGGCGAGCTCACCGGCCTCGTGCAGCCGCCCCTGCTCCTGGCGCAGAAAGGCCAGCAGCGAGGTGTGGAACCAGTGGCCTTCGTGCGCGGCGGACGTCGCCTCGACCAGGCGCAGCGCCTGGTCGTCGTCGAGGTCGGTGACGCCGGAGAAGGCGATGGTGGGCACGGCGACCGCGAGGGCGAACGCGTCGGCGGGGTGCGCGTCGAGGTGTCGTACGAGTGCGGTGTCGCCGTTCTCGCCGTGCACCCGGCGTGTCACCACCTCCACGAAGGACCGCTCCCGTTCGTCGCCCCGTTCGCGCGCGCTGCGCTGCGCCTCGGCCAGAGCCCGGGGTACGTCGACGGTGGCGCCGCACTCGTGGCCCAGCAGGGCGAGGGCCGCGTGGGCAAGGGCGAAGCCGGGGTCGAGCGCGACCGCGCGGGCGAAGGCGTCCTCGGCGCCGGCCCGGACCTTGAGGACCCGCTCCAGGCCGGTGCGGTAGGCGGCGGCCGACTCGGCGTGGGTGGAGAGGGCGAGGTCGTGTCCGTCGACCGGACGGCGGGAGGGGCGGCGGTTCGCATGGCGCTTCGGGGCGAGTGGGGCGAGCAACTGCCTGGCCAGGGCCGCCGCTTGGACCCGGATCTCGGGGATCGCGGTGGTCTCCCACAGTTCACCGCGGCGCGGGGCGCCCAGCGTGAACAGCGGCCGGTCGGCACGGCCTTCGGCGTCGAGGAGCCGTCCGTCGAGTGTGGCCACGCCCATGCCGAGCGGCCCGGCCACCGCGGCACCGGAGTCGAGCAGAGAGCGCCAGAGGGGGGCGTCGGAGCGGCGGCCGGGTCCCGTGCAGTCGATCACCCAACCGACGTTCAGGAAACGGCCGTTGGAGAGGGTGACCGCGAGCGCGCCCTCGTGCTCGACCACGTCCGTGACCGCGCCCGTGTGGACGGTGAGCCGGCGTGCCGTGCGGGCCCGGGAGACGGACTCGGCGGTGGCGGGGGCCATGCGGTGGCGGTGGGTGTTCCACAGGGCGCCTTCGCGGGCCAGGAACTCGGCGCGGTCCTCGGGGGTGAGGCTGTGCCAGAGGCGCGCGGTGTGCGGGCGCAGGCTGTCGAGGGCGGGGCGCCAGTCGCCGTGGGTGCGTACGGACCGGCTGATGTGCCGGTAGACGGCGCGGCGCAGCCGGCCCAGCGAGGTGTCGTCGAGGCCGTCCGGTGGGGTCATCGGGCCGGCCGGGGTGAGCGCGTGCGGCTGGGGCAGCAGGCCGCTGCGGGAGAGGGCGTGCACCGTGCGGCCGGGGCGGTCGAGGGCGAGGGCGAGGTCCACGGCGGTGAGACCGGTGCCGACCAGGAGGACGGCGGCGGTGTCGGCCCGCGGTCCGTCGAGAGCGCCCGTGGTCCAGGGCTCGGCGACGAAGCGGGCCGAGGCGCGCAGGGCGGGCGGGGCCCAGCCTGCGGCCGGGGCGGCGGGGCCGGTGGCCAGGACGGCACTGTGCGCGGTGAGGTGTCCCCCGTCGGCGAGGTGGAGGTCCACCCGGCCGTCGGGGGTGCCGGTACAACTCTCGGCGAGGGTGCGCAATCGACGTACGGTGACCGTGCCTTGAGCGCGGACGATCGCCTGCGCGAGGGTGTCGGCCAGGTAGGCGCCGTAGCGGTAGCGGGTCGCGAAGTCGGCGGCGGTGACCGTCGGTTCGCCGTGGCGGCAGAGCCAGCGGGTGAAGTGGCCGGGGTCGTCGGGGTAGCAACTCATGCCGCCCGAGGGCACGTTGAGGCGGTGGCGCGGGTCGCGGGTGGCGTAGGCGGTGCCGCGGCCGGCTTCCGGGGCCGGATCCAGGAGGACGAGGTCGAGCGGGGTCCGGCGGCGCGTAGCCGTCTCGCAGAGCTGGACGGCGGTGAGGGTGCCCGCCGCGCCCGCTCCGACGATGGCCACGGTGTGCCGCTCGCGGACTTCGGTCACGAATACCTCCGGCTGTGATCGGCAGCGGAGCCGCGGTGAACGGAACTCCGCCTTCAGTCGTTCCTCGCTTCCGAACTATTCCGACCGGGAAGGTGGGGAAGCCATGCCGGGACGGG
This sequence comes from Streptomyces pseudovenezuelae, assembly GCF_029892565.1. Lineage (GTDB taxonomy): Bacteria > Actinomycetota > Actinomycetes > Streptomycetales > Streptomycetaceae > Streptomyces > Streptomyces pseudovenezuelae_A. Next base: position 392,049 of record NZ_JARXVH010000001.1, read on the forward strand.
GATCTCACCGGATACTCAGCGCCCCGGTCGGGGCGTTCATACTCTGTTCACAAACCCGGGCGCCCCGACAACCGTGCTTTCAGGCCTTCTCTCACCGTGTCCTCACAGGAATCTCAGGGAGCGGCCCACGGATTCAAAGGATCAACCCATGTCCGCGGCGCAGGATGCACCCGCAAGGTGGATTTCTCAGGAAGGCCTGCCGTGGGCGCATCGCACATATCGAACCGGTCCGAGCAGCAGTCGGGGAGGTGGTCCCGGCGCGGGATACTCACCGCGCTCGGCGTGGTACCGGCCGCCGTCCTGACCGGGTGCAGCTCGGCGGGCGCCTCGGAGGGCGACACCACGAAGGCCGCCGCGTCGGGCGTCGCCTCGGCCTCAGCCACGAAGCGGCCCACCATCACGGTGAGTCCGGCCGACGGCACCAAGAAGGCCGGGTTCGCCAGTCCGGTCGAGGTGACCGTGACCGACGGCACACTCGCCTCGGTCAAGGTCACCGGAAATGACGGTTCCACCTTGGCCGGTTCACTCAACGACGCCAAGACCAAGTGGACGTCCACGAAGAACCCGTACTCGGGTACGAAGTACACGGTCGCGGCGACGGCCCAGGGCGCCGCCGAGCAGACCGCGACCTTCACCACCAAGGCGCCCGGCGAGACCTTCGTGGGCTACTTCACGCCCGAGGCGAACACCACCTCCGGCGTCGGCATGCCGGTGTCGATCAACTTCACGCACGCCGTGGCCGACCGGGCCGCCGTCCAGAAGGCGATCACGGTGACCGCCGAGCCGGCCGTCGAGGTGGTCGGCCACTGGTTCAGCGACACCCGGCTCGACTTCCGCCCCGAGACGTACTGGGCGTCCGGCACGACGATCACGCTCAGCCTGCGCCTGAAGGACATCGAGGGCTCCGACGGCGTCTACGGCGTCCAGTCCAAGGACGTCACCTTCCACATCGGCCGTGAGCAGATCAGCACGGTCGACCTGTCCACCAAGGAGATGGTGGTCAAACGGGACGGCGCGACCCGCGCCACCTACGCCGTCTCCGGCGGCGACTCCGACCACACCACCTGGTCCGGGATCATGGTGATCAGCGAGCGCTTCAAGCAGACCCGCATGGAGTCCTCGACGGTCGGGCTCGGCGACGAGTACGACATCTCCGACGTCCCGCACGCCCAGCGCCTGACCACCTCCGGCACCTTCGTGCACGGCAACTACTGGGCGTCCACCGCGGTGTTCGGCAACCAGAACACCAGCCACGGCTGCGTCGGCCTGCACGACGCCAAGGGCGCGAGCGACACCTCGGTGCCCGGCTACAAGTTCTACGACAGTTCGATGCTCGGCGACGTCGTCATCGTCAAGAACTCGGGCGAGAAGACGGTGGATCCGGCCAACGGCCTCAACGGCTGGAACATGTCGTGGGCGAACTGGAAGGCGGGCAGCGCCGCCTGAAGGCCGTCCCGCGATGATCACACCCGGTCCGGATCAGCAGGCGGACCCGAGGACGATGTCTGCGACCTTCTGGTGGACCGGTCCATCAGAGAGAGCCCGATGACGGCGAGGAGCGCGAACCCGGCCGGTATGAGGAAGACGTGGGGCAGACCGAGCGCCGCGACTCCCAGTCCTCCGACGGACCCGCCCAACGCGGAGCTGAGCGCGGTGGAGCTCATGAAGATCGCGGAAGCGGTGGCCACGGCGCCGGGGAGAAGGCGCTGGGCCATGATGATTCCGAGCGCCGCGAAGACCCCCCACACCCCGCCCATGAGGATCTGCCCGGCGAAGAGTCCGGGCGCGCTGGCGGTGGTGGCGAAGCAGATGTTGGCGGCGACGCCGAAGCCGGCCGCGACGACCATGAGCCGCATCATCCCGATTCTTCGGGCGGCCAGGACGGCGAACGGCATCAGCACCAGTTCCACCAGCGGCTGGATGCCGATGATCGCGCCTTCGACCCCGGAGGGGAAGTGCAGGCGCTCGATCATGTAGATCGGCAGATACGCGTATTTGACCGGCTCGCCCGCGTACACGAACACGTACAGCGCCGTGAACAGCAGCAGTGGTCGCATCGTCCGCATCTTCGTCCGAAGGGGCGCGGCCGGCCGCACCTTCTTCGGCGACGGGCCCGCGGGCGCCGGTTTCGAGGGCGTCCGGAGCATGCCCAGCGGCACGAGCTGCGCCAGGGCGAGCAGTGCGGTGGCGAACAGCATGGGCCGTAGTCCGAAGCGGGCCGCGAGGACGGCTCCGGCGGACGGTCCGACGATCCAGCCGGCCGTCAGCGCCATCCGCACGACGGAGACCACCCCGTCGCCGACCGGGCTGGGCCGGACGCTCAGCTCGTCGTGGATGGCGGCGAAGATCTGGGAGGCGGCGCCACCGGCGAACCCAAGGACGACGGCGCTGATGACGAAGGGCATCCACAGCTGCGTCGCGCAGGCGATGCCCGCCCAGCCCAGGAAGCCCGCGACGGCGCACACGCGAAACAGCCCCAGCCGTCCCCCGGTGCGGTCCGACCGCGCACCGACCAGGTAGCCGGCCACCGGCGCGGTCAGGTTGGTGAGGTAGAACAGGCCGGCGGTGGTCAGCGAGCCGCCCAGCTCCCTGGTCAGGAACAGGGCGATCTGGGGCGCGGCCGCGGACTGACCCAGCCCCGCCAGAAACAGGGCGATGGTCGCGCCGCGGTACAGGGGCGAGGCCAGCACCAGTCGGAGTGCGGAGTCCTGTGCCGCCTGCTCGGCCGCCACCACCCCCGGGACCACGTCCTCGACGGAACCCGACTGCCGCCCGATGTCGTCATGTTGGCTCATGCGCGGACCGACGTCCCCCCTGCGGCAGCGAACTCCGCGCTGCCGCGTCCGAATTGAGGCCGGTCGACGATGGACTCCAGCCAGGCATGGGCTCGTTGCCGCTGAGGCGGCTGTTGCCGGTGTCGAGGTCGATGGTCGGCGCCGGGCGATCGATGCGCCCCTTGCCGGCCTTGTCAGACCGTCTTGACGACGGTGTTCGTGCCTTCGAGCGCGGCGACTTCCTCGGCGGGCGCCGAGGAGTCGGTGACGAGGGTGTGCAGGAGAGCGGAAGGGCCGACGTAGGCGTGGGCGGTGCGGCCGAGCTTGCTGCCGTCCGCAGCGGCGATGACGCGGCGCGCGGAGGCGATGCTCGCCTTCTTCACCGCCGCGTCATCGAGGTCGTAGGCGGTCAGGCCCTCGGCCGCGCTCAGGCCGCAACAGCCGATGACCGCGGTGTCGAAGCGCAGCGCCGACAGGGAGGCGAGCGTGAGAGGGCCGGTGAGAGCCCCCTCGGCGGCGCGGGGCCGTCCGCCGGGCACCATCAGCGTGGTCGAGCCCGGCGCCTCGCCGAACAGGTGGATGGCCTGGAGCGACAGGGGCATCACCGTGACCGGCCGTTGACGCAGGAGGCGGGCCACCTCCAGGCAGGTGGTGCCACTGTCCAGGAGGACTGTCTCACCGTCGGTGATGAGCGAGGCCACCTCGGCCGCGATCCGACGCTTGGCGTCCACGGCCTCGCGGGCGCGCAGCGCGAAGGGCGGCTCCTCGCCCCTGAGCAGCAGGGTGCGCGCTCCGCCCCGGACGCGTTCGAGAACGCCTTGCGCGGCCAGCGTGTCGAGGTCGCGTCGGATGGTCATCTCCGAGGCACCGGTCAGCTCGGCGAGGTCCTGGACCGTGGCGCTGCCCGACTCTCCGACGGCCCGGGCGATCAGCCCGTGCCGGTCCGTGTTGGTCATACCGCGATTGAACACCAAGAGAAATGAACATTCAATGCGTTCACTAAGCTGACTTTCGCACAGAAAAAATGTTCGTTACGGTGGCGGCATGGATCGTTCACTTCGAGCCGCCCGTGTGGCGACCTTCACCTACTTCATCCTCTGCGGAACCCTGATGGGCACCTGGGTGGTGCACATCCCCGCCATCGAGGAGCGCGTGAGCATCAGCCACGCGACGTTGGGGGGCCTGCTGGTGCTGCTGGGGCTCGGGGCCTTCATCGGTATGCAGGTGGCCGGGCGTCTGGCCGACCGCCTCGGGGCGCGCGTGGTGGTCCCCGTCGCCGGCGTTCTGTGCAGCGCGACCCTGGTGCTGCCCGGCCTGCCCCGTGATCCGGGGACGCTGGCAGGCGCCCTGCTGATCTTCGGCTTCGCCAACGGCTGCCTGGACGTGAGCATGAACGCCCACGCCGTGCATGTGGAGAAGGCGTACGGCCGACCCGTCATGTCGGCCTTCCACGCCATGTTCTCCGTCGGCGGCGTCATCGCCTCGCTCTTCGCAGCGGGTGCCGCGAGCATCCGGATGAGCCCGGCCGCGACCATGGGCATCCTGGGAGCAGCAGGCGTCGTGACCGCACTGGCGTCGGCACGCGCCCTGCTGCCGGCCACGCCGCCACCCGCCGCCGGCGGCTCCGCGGAAGAGGAGCGGGCACCGGCCGCGAAGCGGCACAGCGCCCCCGGGCGCATTGGGATCCTCGCCTGCCTCGCCCTCATCGTCATGCTGTGCGAGGGGGCCGCGAACGACTGGAGCGCCCTGCACCTGAAGGACATTCTCGGCGCACCCGCGAGCACCGCCGCCTTCGCGTACGGCACCTACGCGGCGGCGATGACCATCGGCCGGCTGCTCGCCGACCGTCTCGTCGCCCGGTTCGGGTCCATGGCCATCCTGCGCTACGGCTCGGCGACAGCCGCCGTCGGCATCACGATCGCGGCCGTCTCCCCCTGGGTATGGTCCGCGTTCGCCGGATGGGCACTGTTCGGCCTGGGACTGTCCGGCTGTGTCCCCCAGTTGTTCAGCGCGGCCGGGCACGCCGACCCCTCCGCCGCCGGCGCCAACGTCTCCCGTGTGGCAAGCCTCGGCTACGTCGGCATGCTTGCCGGCCCTGCCGTCATCGGCTGGATGACCCATCTCGTGGCGCTGAACCACGCCTTCTTGCTGCTGACCCTGCTGTGTGCGATCACCGCTGCTGCCGCGGGAGTCCTGCGCGCCCAATCCGATCGCACGCGCGAGACGGCACACGGCAGCCACCGACCGCCTGTGCGGCACGACCCCTGACACCGTGCCGCGCAGGCTCGGACAGGACCTGGGCGCCGGGCAGCCACAAATGGCATTCATGGGGTGAACTCACCTGTGGGGTACGGATTTTCCTTGTTTTAACTCTTGACGACCGGAGTGGCGGGGAGCACATTGGGCGCACTTTGAGAGCGCTCTCAAGAGTGGTCTCGAAGTGGCACCCGCTCTTCCCCTCCCCTCCGTACCCGAGAGGCACCCCACATGCGTGACACCTCCGGAACTCGCCGTAGACGGCGCCCGCTGCGGCGGGCACTCGTCGCCGCTCTCGGCACCCTCGGTCTCGCGGCGGCCGCCGCGCTGGCCGCCGTCCCCGCCGCGAACGCCTCCGCGCCCACACCCCCGGCGGGCTGGTCGCAGGTCTTCCTCGACGACTTCAACGGCACCGCCGGCACCGGCGTGAACACCGCCAACTGGCAGTACGACACCGGGACTTCGTATCCGGGCGGCCCCGCCAACTGGGGCACCGGCGAGGTCGAGACGATGACGAACAGCACCACCAACGTCTCGCTCGACGGCTCCGGCAACCTGCGCATCACCCCGGTGCGCAACGCGGCCGGCCAGTGGACCTCGGGCCGCATCGAGACCAACCGCACCGACTTCCAGCCCCCGGCCGGCGGCAAGTTGCGCGTCGAGGCCCGCATCCAGATGCCCAACGTCACCGGCACCGCGGCCGAGGGCTACTGGCCGGCGTTCTGGGCCCTGGGCGCCCCCTACCGCGGCAACTACCAGAACTGGCCGGGCGTCGGCGAGCTGGACATCATGGAGAACGTCCAGGGGCTCAACAAGGTCTGGGCGACGCTGCATTGCGGCACCAGCCCGGGCGGCCCGTGCAACGAGACGACGGGCATCGGCAATTCGGTCGCCTGCCCCGGCTCGACCTGCCAGTCCGGCTTCCACACCTACTCCATGGAGTGGGACCGCTCGGTGAGCCCCGAGGCGATCCGCTTCTACGTCGACGGCGTCAACTACCACACGGTGACGGCGAGTCAGGTGGACGCGACCACCTGGGCCAACGCCACCAACCACGGCTTCTTCCTGATCCTGAACGTGGCGATGGGCGGCGGCTTCCCGGACGCGTTCGGCGGCGGCCTCGACGGCGACACCCGGTCCGGCGTGCCGATGGTCGTCGACTACGTCCAGGTCCTGTCGGCAAGTGGGAGCGGTACCACACCTCCGCCGACCGGCAACCGGGACGCCTACAGCGCCATCCAGGCCGAGTCCTACGACAGCCAGTCCGGCACGGTCCCCGAGACGACCACCGACAGCGGCGGCGGCCAGGACATCGGCTCGCTCGCCAACGGCGACTGGGCGCAATACAAGGGCGTCAACTTCGGCTCCACGGCGGCCCATCAGTTCGTCGCGCGGGTGGCGAGCGGTGCGGCCTCCGGCGTGAGCGGCCTGGTCGAGGTGCGCCTCGACAGCCGTACCAGCACCCCCATCGGCAGCTTCGCCCTCGCCAACACGGGCGGCTGGCAGTCCTGGCGGACGGTCCCGGCCAACATCAGCGCGGTCACGGGCACGCACGACGTCTATCTGACCTTCACCAGCGGCCAGCCGGCTGACTTCGTGAACGTCAACTGGTTCGACTTCGGGCACTAGTTCCGGCTAGGGACCCGGGGACGCGTCGACATCGCCGTCCCCGGGCACCGCCGTAGCGACATCGGGGCTGGGTGACACCGACGGGACGTCCGCGGGACGGACCGGCTCCCCCCGTCCCCGGTGCGCCTCCACGAACAGGACGCCGACCACCACGGCGGCCAGGAGGAACAACGCGAGGGCGGTACGGCGGACGGGGTGAGCGACGGTGAGTCGGAACCGGGCCTGCGCGGACGGCGGGGCGGCGGGTCGCAGATCGAACCGGTCGACGGAGTCGGCCCGGGCGCGCAGGGCGTCACGCAGCCGTTGTTCGAGGGGATCCGGGTGCGGGCCGGAGCCGGAGTCCTGGTCAATCATCGGACGCCTCCGGCATCACGTGTGGCTTCATCTCGGGGCCTCCAACTGTCGGCGCAGGGCAGCCAGTGCCCGGCTCGCGGTGGACTTGACCGCCCCGCGGGACAGTCCCAGGGTGTCGGCGATCTGGGCCTCGCTGAGGTGGGACCAGTACCGCAGGACCAGCACCTCACGCTGTCGCCGGGTCAGCCGGTGCAGGGCGGCGATCACCTCTCCGTGCTCCTCGCGCAGCAGCACGGGTTCCTCGGCCGAGGGTGCGTGGCCTTCGCGTTCGGGGACGTGGGCTCGTACCGTGCGGCGGCGGCGCAGGACCGAGCGCGAGGTGTTGACCACGCTCGTCCGCAGATAGGCGTCGGGGCTGTCCAGGCCGGCCAGCGTCCTGCCGTAGCGGCGGTAGAGCGCGGCGAAGACGTCCTGCACCACGTCCTCCGCCGTGGGGAGGTCGTCCACCAGGAGCAGGGCCAGGCGGACCAGGTCCAGACGGCGGTGTGAGTAGAGCTCGTCGATACCGGGCTCGTCGAGATCGGCGTAGGCAGCCGGTGAGCCCGGCACCGACGGTGGCGGCCGGCCCGCCGAGGTCCCCTCTCCCCTTTGCGACAGCCCGCGCACCAGGCGGCCCCACGCCCGGTGCAGTGCGTCCGTCCAGGTACGGGTGGGGTGAAGTACCGCTCTGTACCCGCCTGTTGGCACACCGTGGGGCTGGGCCGGGGCGGCCGGGATCGTCGCTGCCTTCATGCATCTCCTGGACACGATCGTGTTGACACCCTCCGCGCCGAACCACCGGGCGGAGGGACGGTGGAGCCGCCGGACACCCGTCCGGCGGCTCCACCTCAGCCCGGGCTCCCCGTCAGTGCTTGGCGGGAGCGGGCTTGGCCTCCCTGAAGGGGCCGTGCGGGGTGCCGTACTTGTCACCCGGGACGGGCACCGCGGTGACCGCGTCCCCGTCGCCCGGAACGGGCTCCGCGCAGTCGTCGCCGTCGTAGTAGATGTTCTCGGTGGAGTCGGGCTTGGGGAGGTCGTCGTCCCCGCCCGGCACCGCGTCGACGGGGTCGGGGTCCGGGTTCGGGTCCGGATCCACGCACACGTCGGTGACGGACACTTGCTTGAGCTTGTGCTGCGGGGCGGACGCGGCGCTGTCGGCGTGGGCGGTGAGGGTGCCGCCGACGGCGAACGCGGCGGCGGCGACCGTGGCGCCCAGGGCGAGACGGACGCGGCCCGAGCGGAGGCTGTGTCGGAGAGCCTGACCTGCGGACATGTTCTTCCTCGAATCCTCGATGGTGACCGGTCTGTCGGGACGAGCACCACGGGTGGCTTCCCGTGGTGAAGCCCCTGGCCCGGAGGCGCCTCCACCCGGACAGACGTTCCGGCGGCATCGAGGTCGCAGGTCGAGGAGATTTACCTGGCTACCGGTTTCCGCGGGGCGCCGCGGCCCCGCCCGACCTCACCGCACCCCGCAGCACCTCACCGCATCTCCGCCCGGAACCCCGCCGGCGTCAGCTCCGTGTGCTGGTGGAAGAACTTGGTGAAGTTCGCCGCGTCGGGGAAGCCGATCGCCGCGCCGACGCGGCCGATGGGCATGTCCGTGTGGGCGAGGAGGCGCTTGGCCTCCAGGACGACGCGTTTGTCGATGAAGCCCTTGGGGGTCTCGCCGGTGGCGGCGCGGACCGCGCGGACGAGGGTGCGGCGGGAGTAGCCGAGGGCGTCGGCGTAGGCGCTGACGCTGTGGTTGGTGGCGAAGCCCTTCTCGACGGCGTCCCGGAAGAGGGTGAACGTCGTGTCGGCCTGGCCGCGGGCCGCCTCCGCGGAGCTCGCCGCGAGATGGGCGAGGCGGAGCAGGAACGCGGTCAGTGAGTGGCGCAGGACCGAGGTGTGCAGGCTCAGCGGGAGGGTCGCCGTGTCCTCGTACTCGCGTTGGAGCTGGGTCAGGGACGAGCGCAGGGCTGTCAGCTGGGGAGGGTCGGGGCGGAGCAGGGGCGGCAGGTCGTAGCGGTAGAGGCCGGTCGCCTCGACCGTGGCGCGCGGGAGGAAGCCGGGCTGCATGGTCAGGACGGTGCCGCGGTAGTCGTCGAACCGCGAGAAGCGGTGGACCTGGCCGGGGCGGATCCACAGGACGTCGCCGGCCGTCGCCTCGTACTCGGCGAAGTCGATCATGTGGCGGACCGGTCCCTCGTCGAAGAGCATCACGACATGGAAGTCGATGCGGTGGACGCGGTGCAGCGGGGCATCCGCGTGCCAGGTGCGGTCGGTGCCCATCGGGCCGACCTGCATACCGACCCCGCACACACTCAGCTCGACCGGGAAGGGAAACGTTCTGATGGCGTCCACGCCGCCTTCACCGTCGCCACCTTGGGTGGTTCTGTCCGCCATGTCCTTCTCGTGCCGCCTCGATCGCGCCGTCCGTGTCCCACTTTCACCACAGGCTGACACACAGGGACCTTCCCTCTAAAAAGTCAGACTTTTAGTTTTGAACGCGTCAGACCAGCTACTCCGCTCCGATCGAGGACTTCTTGAAGATGAGCACGATGAGCGCGCAGACACCGGACAGTTTCGAATGGACCGAACTCGACCGGCGTGCCGTCGACACGGCCCGCCTGTTGGCGGCCGATGCCGTGCAGAAGGTGGGCAACGGGCACCCGGGCACCGCGATGAGCCTGGCCCCTGCCGCATACACGATCTTTCAGAAGGTGATGCGTCACGACCCGGCGGATCCGGAGTGGACCGGACGTGACCGCTTCGTTCTCTCCCCCGGCCACACCTCGCTGACGCTCTACACCCAGCTCTTCCTGGCCGGGTACGAGGTCGGGCTCGACGACCTCAAGGCCTTCCGGACCCACGGCTCGAAGACCCCCGGTCACCCGGAGTACGGGCACACCGCCGGCGTCGAGACCACCACGGGACCGCTCGGCCAGGGCGTCGCCAACGCGGTCGGCATGGCGATGGCCGCCCGCTACGAGCGCGGCCTGTTCGACCCCGAGGCCCCCGAGGGCACCTCCCCCTTCGACCACACCATCTGGGCGATCGTCTCCGACGGCGACCTGGAGGAGGGCGTCTCCGCCGAGGCCTCCTCCATGGCGGGCCACCAGAAGCTCGGCAACCTGGTCTTCCTCTACGACGACAACCACATCTCCATCGAGGGCGACACCGCGACCGCGTTCTCCGAGGACGTGCTGGGCCGCTACGAGGCCTACGGCTGGCACGTCCAGCGGATCGAGCCGGCGCTCGGCGGCGACATCGACGTAGCCGCCCTGTACGCGGCGCTGAAGGCCGCGGAGGCCGAGACCGAGCGGCCCTCGATCATCGCGATGCGCACGATCATCGCCTGGCCCGCCCCGAACGCGCAGAACACCGAGGCCTCCCACGGCTCCGCGCTCGGCGTCGACGAGGTGGCCGCGACCAAGCGGCTGCTGGGCTTCGACCCGGAGCGGTCCTTCGAGGTCGCCGACGACGTCCTCGCCCACACCCGCACCGCCCTGGACCGCGGCGCGGAGGCGCACGCGGCCTGGGACAAGCAGCTCGACAAGTGGCGCGGCGCCGACGCGGAGCGGGCGGCCCTGTTCGACCGGATCGTCGCCGGTCAGCTGCCCGAGGGCTGGCAGGACGTCCTGCCGGTCTTCGAGGAGGGCGCTTCCGTCGCGACCCGCGCCGCCTCCGGCAAGGTGCTCCAGGCGCTGGGCGGGGTACTGCCCGAGCTGTGGGGCGGCTCCGCCGACCTGGCCGGCTCGAACAACACCACCATCGACAAGACGTCGTCCTTCCTGCCCGAGGGCAACCCGCTGCCGGGGGCCGACCCGTACGGCCGTACGATCCACTTCGGCATCCGCGAGTTCTCCATGGCGGCCGAGATGAACGGCATCGCGCTGCACGGCAACACCCGTATCTACGGCGGCACCTTCCTGGTGTTCTCCGACTACATGCGCAACGCCGTCCGCATGGCCGCGCTGATGCAGCTCCCGGTGACGTACGTGTGGACGCACGACTCCGTCGGTCTCGGCGAGGACGGGCCGACCCACCAGCCGGTCGAGCACCTCGCCTCGCTGCGCGCCATCCCGGGTCTGAACGTGGTCCGGCCCGCCGACGCCAACGAGACCGCGATCGCCTGGGCCGAGATCCTCAAGCGGCACGCCACCGACCCCGCCCCGCACGGCCTCGCCCTCACCCGGCAGGGCGTGCCGGTGTACGCGCCCGACCCGGACGCGGCCAAGGGCGGTTACGTCCTGCGCGAGTCCTCCAAGGACACCCCGGACGTGATCCTCATCGCCACCGGCTCCGAGGTCCACCTCGCGGTCGAGGCGCGTGAGCAGCTGGAGGCGGAGGGGATCGGCACGCGCGTGGTGTCGATGCCGTCCGTGGAGTGGTTCGAGGAGCAGCCGCGCGAGTACCGCGAGCGGATCCTGCCGCCGGCCGTGAAGGCCCGTGTCGCCGTCGAGGCGGGTGTGGGTCTCACGTGGTACCGGTTCGTAGGTGACGCAGGACGCATCGTCTCTCTTGAGCACTTCGGCGCCTCCGCCGATGCAAAGACCCTTTTCGCCGAGTTCGGTTTCACCCCGGAGAACGTCGCCGCAGTCGCCCGGGAATCCGTGGCCGCCGCGCGCGGTTGATCCGTTCGCCAGAAAGAAGATGATCGCTGTGACCGATGCAACCGCGTCCGCGGACAACCTCAAGCGCCTGTCCGACGAGGGCGTTTCCATCTGGCTGGACGACCTGTCGCGCAAGCGGATCGAGTCCGGCAACCTGGCCGAACTCGTCGCCGGACAGCACGTCGTGGGCGTCACCACGAACCCCTCGATCTTCCAGGCCGCCATCGGCACGGGCGAGGGATACCAGGAGCAGCTCGCCGACCTCGCCGTCCGCGGTGTCACGGTCGACGAGGCCGTGCGGATGATGACCACCGCCGACGTCCGCGCCGCCGCCGACGTGCTGCGTCCCGTGTACGACGCCACCGGCGGCCGGGACGGCCGGGTCTCCATCGAGGTCGACCCCCGTCTGGCCCACGAGACGGCGGCCACCATCGCCGAGGCCAAGCAGCTGTCCTGGCTGGTCGACCGTCCCAACGTCATGATCAAGATCCCGGCGACCAAGGCGGGCCTGCCCGCGATCACCGAGGTCATCGGCCTCGGGATCAGCGTCAACGTCACGCTGATCTTCTCGCTGGAGCGCTACCGCGAGGTCATGGACGCCTACCTGGCCGGTCTGGAGAAGGCCGCCGCGAAGGGCCTCGACCTCGCCGCCATCCACTCCGTGGCCTCCTTCTTCGTCTCCCGCGTGGACTCCGAGATCGACAAGCGCCTGACCGTCCTGGGCACGGATGAGGCCCTCGCTCTCAAGGGCCGGGCGGCGCTGGCCAACGCGCGCCTGGCCTACGAGGCGTACGAAGATGTATTCGGGGGCGGTCGCTGGACCGCTCTCTCCGGCGCGAGGGCCAACAAGCAGCGTCCGCTGTGGGCCTCGACCGGGGTGAAGGACCCGGCGTACAAGGACACCCTGTACGTGGACGAGCTGGTCGCGCCGGGCACCGTCAACACGATGCCGGAGGGCACCTTGAAGGCGACGGCGGACCACGGCGTGATCACCGGTGACACGGTCACCGGCGGCTACGCCCAGGCACGCGCCGATCTCGCGGCCGTCGAGCGGCTCGGGATCTCGTACGAGGAGGTCGTCAAGCAGCTGGAGGACGAGGGCGTGGCCAAGTTCGAGGCGGCCTGGCAGGACCTGCTGGACGCCGTGACGAAGTCCCTGAACAGCGAAGGGGTCGACGGGGAATGACCGAGAGTCCTGCCATCGACTGGGCGAACCCGCTGCGCGACGCGCGCGACCGGCGGCTGCCCACCATCGCCGGCCCGTCCGGCCTTGTCATCTTCGGCGTCACCGGCGACCTGTCCCGCAAGAAGCTGATGCCGGCCGTCTACGACCTCGCCAACCGCGGCATGCTGCCGCCGGGCTTCTCCCTGGTCGGGTTCGCCCGCCGGGACTGGGAGGACGAGGACTTCGCGCAGATCGTGCACGACTCCGTGCGCGAGCACTCCCGCACCCCGTTCCGCGAGGAGGTGTGGCAGCAGCTCGCCGAGGGGATGCGGTTCATCCCGGGCGACTTCGACGACGACACGGCGTTCAAGCAGCTCAAGTCGGCCGTCGAGGAGCTGGACGCCTCCCGGGGCACCGGGGGCAACTTCGCCTTCTACCTCTCCGTACCGCCGAAGTTCTTCCCCAAGGTCGTCAAGCAGCTGAAGAAGCACGGGCTGGCGAACGCGGCGGAGGGCTCCTGGCGGCGGGCGGTCATCGAGAAGCCGTTCGGCCGCGACCTGGCGAGCGCGCGGGACCTGAACGCGCTCGTGCACGACGTGTTCGAGCCGGACCAGGTGTTCCGCATCGACCACTACCTGGGCAAGGAGACGGTCCAGAACATCCTGGCGCTGCGCTTCGCCAACCAGATGTACGAGCCGATCTGGAACCGGTCCTACGTCGACCACATCCAGATCACCATGGCCGAGGACATCGGCATCGGCGGCCGGGCCGGCTACTACGACGGCATCGGCGCCGCCCGTGACGTCATCCAGAACCACCTGCTCCAGCTGATGGCGCTCACGGCCATGGAGGAGCCCATCGCCTTCGATGCCGAGTCGCTGCTCACCGAGAAGCTCAAGGTGCTCAAGCAGGTGCGGCTGCCGGAGGAGCTGGGCGAGCACACGGTGCTGGCGCAGTACGCGACCGGCTGGCAGGGCGGCGAGAAGGTGCCCGGCTACCTCCAGGAGGACGGCATCGACTCCCAGTCGAAGACCGACACCTACGCGGCCGTCAAGCTGGAGGTGGACAACCGCCGCTGGGCGGGCATCCCCTTCTACCTGCGCACCGGCAAGCGCCTGGGCCGCCGGGTCACCGAGATCGCGGTCGTCTTCAAGGTGGCCCCGCACTCCCCCTTCGACTCCACCGCCACCGAGGAACTGGGCGCGAACGCGATCGTGATCCGGGTCCAGCCGGACGAGGGCATGACGGTCCGGTTCGGTTCCAAGGTGCCGGGTACCTCGATGGAGATCCGGGACGTGTCGATGGACTTCGCGTACGGCGAGTCCTTCACGGAGTCCAGCCCGGAGGCGTACGAGCGGCTCATCCTTGACGTGCTGCTGGGTGACGCCAACCTGTTCCCGCGTCACCAGGAAGTGGAAGAGTCCTGGAAGATCCTCGACCCGATCGAGGAGTACTGGGCGAAGCAGGGTAAACCCGCTCAGTACCCCTCGGGCAGCTGGGGGCCGAAGGAAGCCGACGAGATGCTCGCACGAGATGGACGGAGCTGGCGCAGGCCATGAAGATCGACCTGACCGACACCACGGCAAGCAAGATCAACAAGGCGCTGGTGCAGGGTCGCCGCGCCATCGGCACACCTGCCGTGGGCATGGTCCTGACGATGGTCATCGTCACGGACGAGGAGAACGCCTACGACGCGATCAAGGCGGCCGAGGAGGCCTCGCACGAGCACCCCTCGCGCACCCTGGTCGTCATCAAGCGGCTCGCCCGCTCGCCCCGCGACCGTACGACGTCCCGGCTGGACGCCGAGGTCCGGGTGGGCGCGGACGCGGGCACCGGCGAGACGGTGATCCTGCGCACCTACGGCGAGGTGTCCGACCACGCCGACTCGGTCGTCCTGCCGCTGCTGCTGCCGGACGCCCCGGTGGTCGTGTGGTGGCCGGCGGACGCGCCCGAGGTGCCCGCCAAGGACCCGCTGGGTGCCCTGGCGCAGCGCCGGATCACCGACCTGTACGCGGTCGAGCGGCCGCTGGAGGCCATGGCCGGCCGGGCTCGCGCCTACACGCCGGGCGACACGGACCTGGCCTGGACCCGGCTGACGCCGTGGCGCTCGATGCTGGCGGCGGCCCTGGACCAGGCCCGGGTGCCGATCATCTCGGCGGCCGTGGAGAGCGAGGCGGACAACCCGGCGGCCGAGCTGCTCGCCCGCTGGCTGGAGGCCCGCCTGAAGGTGAACGTCGACCGGGTCGAGAGCGCCGGACCGGTGGTCACGG
The DNA here is from genome assembly GCF_029892565.1 of Streptomyces pseudovenezuelae. Classification (GTDB taxonomy): domain Bacteria; phylum Actinomycetota; class Actinomycetes; order Streptomycetales; family Streptomycetaceae; genus Streptomyces; species Streptomyces pseudovenezuelae_A. The sequence continues at coordinate 407,071 of NZ_JARXVH010000001.1, forward strand.
CCGTGCGCCTGGGCACCGCGAACGGCGAGATCGTCATCGACCGACCCGAGGGCCCGCTGGCCACGCTGACCCTGCCGGACCAGCCGCCGCGCACCCTCGCCCTGAAGGTACGCCCCACCTCCGAACTCATCGCCGAGGAGCTCAGGCGCCTCGACGCCGACGAGATGTACGCCATCGCCCTGCGCGGCGAGGCCACCAAGGAGACCCCTTCTCATGTCTGACTCCCCGACGCTCGACCGGCGCCCCGAGTGGGCGGCCCTGGAGGACCACCGCGCCCAGGGACAGCCGCAGCTGCGTGAGCTGTTCGCCGCGGACCCCGGACGTGCCGAGCGGTACGTCGTGCGCGTGGGCGACCTGCGCATCGACTACTCCAAGCACCTGATCAACGACGAGACGCTGGCCCTGCTCCAGGAACTGGCCACCGCCACCGACGTGTTCGGCCTGCGCGACGCCATGTTCCGCGGCGAGCACATCAACGCCACCGAGGACCGCGCCGTGCTGCACACCGCGCTGCGCGCCGCGCGTGACGCGGTGATCGAGGTCGACGGCGAGAACGTCGTCCCGGCCGTGCACGCCGTCCTCGACCGGATGAGCGCCTTCGCGAACCGGGTCCGCTCGGGCGAGTGGACCGGCCACACCGGCAGGCGCATCAAGAACGTGGTCAACATCGGCATCGGCGGCTCCGACCTGGGCCCCGCGATGGCGTACGAGGCCCTGCGGGCGTTCACCGCACGGGAGTTGACGGTCCGCTTCGTGTCGAACGTGGACGGCGCCGACCTCCACGAGGCGACCCGCGACCTGGACCCGGCGGAGACGCTGTTCATCGTCGCGTCCAAGACGTTCACCACGATCGAGACCATCACCAACGCCACGTCGGCCCGTTCCTGGCTGCTCGAAGGCCTCGGCGGGGACGACAAGGCGGTGGCCAAGCACTTCGTGGCGCTGTCCACGAACGCCGGCAAGGTCACCGAGTTCGGCATCGACACAGACAACATGTTCGGGTTCTGGGACTGGGTCGGCGGGCGTTACTCGTTCGACTCCGCGATCGGCCTCTCGCTGATGATCGCCGTCGGCCCGGACCGCTTCCTGGAGATGCTCGACGGCTTCCGGATCGTCGACGACCACTTCCGCACCGCGTCCGCCGAGTCCAACGCCCCGCTGCTCCTTGGCCTGTTGGGTGTCTGGTACGGCAACTTCCACGACGCCCAGTCGCACGCGGTGCTGCCCTACAGCCACTACCTCTCCAAGTTCACCGCGTATCTCCAGCAGCTCGACATGGAGTCCAACGGCAAGTCGGTGCAGCGCGACGGCCGCCCGGTGGAGTGGCAGACAGGCCCCGTGGTGTGGGGCACGCCCGGCACCAACGGGCAGCACGCGTACTACCAGTTGATCCACCAGGGCACGAAGCTGATCCCGGCGGACTTCATCGGCTTCGCCCGGCCCGTGGCCGAGCTGAGCGACGAACTCAGGGCGCAGCACGACCTGTTGATGGCGAACTTCTTCGCGCAGACACAGGCGCTGGCCTTCGGCAAGACGCCGGACGAGGTGCGTGCGGAGGGGGTGCCCGAGGAGCTGGTGCCGCACAAGACGTTCAAGGGCAACCACCCGACCACGACGATCCTGGCCCGCGAGCTGACTCCGTCGGTGCTCGGCCAGCTGATCGCCCTCTACGAGCACAAGGTGTTCGTGCAGGGCGCGGTGTGGAACATCAACTCCTTCGACCAGTGGGGCGTGGAGCTCGGCAAGGTCCTCGCCAAGCGCGTCGAACCCGCCCTGACCGAGGGCGCGGACGTCCCCGGCCTCGACCCCTCCACCACCGCTCTCGTGGCCGCCTACCGCGAGCTCAAGGAAGTGAACTGACATGGCAACGATGCAGCTCGGTCTGATCGGTCTCGGCAAGATGGGCGGCAACATGCGCGAGCGCATCCGCCGCGCCGGCCACACCGTCGTCGGCTACGACCGCAACCCCGAGGTCTCCGACGTGAGCGGCCTCGCCGAACTGGTCGAGAAGCTCGAAGCGCCCCGCACGATCTGGGTGATGGTCCCGGCCGGCGCGGCCACCCAGTCGGTCGTCGACGAGCTCGGCGGTCTGCTGGAGGCCGGTGACGTCGTCGTGGACGGCGGCAACTCCCGCTGGACGGACGACGAGCAGCACGCCAAGGAGCTGGCGACCAAGGGCATCGGCTTTGTCGACGCCGGTGTCTCCGGAGGCGTCTGGGGCCTGGAGAACGGCTACGCCCTGATGGTCGGCGGCGACAAGGAGTACGTCGAGCGGCTCCAGCCGATCTTCGAGGCGCTCAAGCCCGAGGGCCCGTACGGCTATGTCCACGCGGGCAAGGTGGGCGCCGGGCACTTCTCCAAGATGGTCCACAACGGCATCGAGTACGCCATGATGCAGGCCTACGCCGAGGGCTGGGAGCTGCTGGAGAAGGTCGACTCGGTGGACAACGTCCGCGAGGTCTACCGCTCCTGGCAGGACGGCACGGTCATCCGGTCCTGGCTGCTGGACCTCGCCGTGAACGCGCTCGACAGCGACGAACACCTGGACAAGCTCAAGGGCTTCGCGCAGGACTCCGGCGAGGGCCGCTGGACCGTCGAGGCGGCCGTCGACCACGCGGTGCCGCTGCCCGCGATCACGGCTTCGCTGTTCGCGCGGTTCGCGTCCCGGCAGGACGACTCGCCGCAGATGAAGATGATCGCCGCCCTGCGCAACCAGTTCGGCGGTCACGCCGTCGAGTCGAAGTAGGCCCGCCGTGGGGGACCTTCTCCTGGTCCGCCACGGCGAGACGGAGTGGAGCGTGTCGGGCCAGCACACCAGCTGGACCGACCTGCCCCTCACCCAGCACGGTGAGGAGCAGGCCAAGGCGCTCGCTCCCCTCCTCTCCCGGCGGACCTTCGCTCTCGCCCTGACCAGTCCGCTCGGCCGCGCGATACGGACCGCCGAACTCGCGGGCCTGACCGGAGCCGTACCGGACCCGGACCTGCACGAGTGGGACTACGGCGCCTACGAGGGCGTCACCACCGTCGACATCCACCGCGCCCGCCCCGCCTGGGACCTGTGGCTGGACGGCGTCCCGCCCGGCCCGGAGGGCCACCCCGGCGAGTCCCCGGCCGAGATCGGCGCCCGCGCCGACCGCGTCCTGTCCCACGTGGACCCCGCCCTCACCGACGGCGACGTCGTCCTCGTCGCGCACGCCCACTTCCTGCGCGTCCTGACGGCCCGCCGCCTGGGCCTGCCGCCCGCGGAGGGACGACTGTTCCAGCTGGCGACGGGCACGGTCAGCCGTCTGTCGACCGAGCACGACCGACCGGTCATCGCGGAGTGGAACGCCAGAGCGTAGGCCCTGCGCTCAAGAACGGCCCGGGCCGACGCGTTGGCGTCGCGGCCCGGGCCGTTCTCGTCGCAGTCGGAGGAGGGCTCGCACCGGCCGTCGAACAGCCCTCGCCGAGCTGCGCAACTGCACGCTCGCAACGGGGTGTTGACAGCTCACGCGGGCCGGGTCAGAGTCACCGCTGATGGAGATCAGCGATCTGACACCGGCCGAACTACGGGTGTGGCGGGCCTTTCCCCGGGGCGAGTCCGTGGACTTCCGCGAGTCGCCGGACGAGGACGTGTCGGCTGGCGCCGAGTGGGGACCGGAACGGACGGTCCGCGCCAAGGTGCTCAAGGCACTCCTGCTCAGCGCGCCGCAGGAGGAGGGCGAGGTCGCCGCCCTCAGACTCTCGGGCGCCCGCGTCACCGGCGTGCTGAACCTCATCTACGCCGTGGTCGAACACGCCGCGCGGCTGAGCCACTGCCACTTCGACGAGCCCCTCGACCTCTACAGCTCCCGACTCCGCCAACTCAACCTCATGGACTCGGTCTTCCCCGCCCTCACCCTCGGCAGTTCACGGGTCGACGGCCCGCTGCGGCTGACGCGTTGCCGGGTACGAGGGCTGGTGAAGGTGGGCGGGACACAGATCTCGGGCGCGGTCTTCCTGAACGGGGCCGAGATCGACGCGCCGGACGCCACACAGCCGGCGCTCCAGCTCAACCAGTCCACCATCGGCCATGACTTCGTGGCCACGGGCCTGCGCGTGTACGGCGAGACACGGCTCAACGGGGCCTCGGTCGCCGGCAAGGTGAATCTGGAGAACGCCGAGTTCCACAACCCCGGCGGCATGGCGCTCAGCGCGGAGGCACTCGAAGCGAACGCCGACGTAAACGCCCGCAGGCTGCGCGCGTACGGTCAGATCGAACTGCGCGGCGCCCGCATAGCCGGCCGCCTCGACCTGTCCCGCTCGCACCTGTCCCACCCCGGCGGCACGGCACTGCGGGCCAGCAGCAGCGTCATCGGGGAACTGTGGCTATACGGAAGCGATCCCGTGGAGGGCCTCCTCAATCTGCGCCGCGCGCACATCGAGGTCCTGAGCTTCGGACCGGAGGTGCTGCCGGACGAGGTGCGGATCAACAACCTCAGCTTCACGACGCTCACCCCGCACCTGCCCGCCGAGCGGCGACTGCCGATGCTGGAACGGGACGGCGAGGGCTATGTCCCGTACGCCTACGAGCAGTTGACCGCCGCCTACCGGCGCATCGGCGACGACCGGGCGGCCCGCGAGGTCCAACTCGCCAAACAGCTCCGCCACCGCGCCACACTCCCCTGGTACGGCCGCGCCTGGGGCCACCTCCAGGAAGTCACCGTCGGCTACGGCTTCCGCCCCCTGCGCGCGATGATCTGGCTGCTCTCCCTGCTCGCCACGGGCTCGATCGCGTACGCCCTCCACAACCCGCCCGCGCTGAAGCCGTCCGAAGCCCCGCCCTTCAACGCGGTGTTCTTCACGCTCGACCTGCTCCTCCCGGTGATCTCCTTCGGCCAGGAGGGCGCCTTCGCCCCGCACGGCGGCTACCAGGCGCTGTCCTACGTCCTCATCATCACCGGCTGGATCCTCGCCACGACGGTCATCGCGGGCGTGACCAGGAGCGTCAGCCGCCAGTGAGACGCCGAGCGGCGTGCTGGGCGGCCAGGCGGACCGGCGCGTTCGCCGCGCCGTACCCCCGATAGCCCCCGTCCCGCTGGACGAGTTCGAAGAAGACACGGCCGACGGTGCGGGTGTAGCAGTGCCTGAACTCCCCGTACGCGTCACGGTCGTAGAGGATCCCGAGCTCCTTGTACGTCGCCAACTCGCCGTCGGCGAACTCGAACCGGGCGGCGAGGTCGTCGTAGTAGTTCGCCGGCATCTCCAACAGCAGCCCGCCCGCCGCGCGGAATCGGCGTGCCACGGCCACCACGTCCCGCGTGTCCAGAGCGATGTGCTGGGCGTGGACCGTGTCGTCGGCGGGCGCCGCGCCGACGGACAGGGCGATCCGGACACCGCCGTCGGCACCGGTGACGGCGCGACTGCGCAGCAGCCCGTACGGGTCGGCCACGTCCACGCTCTCCTGGGCGTCCAGACCGAGGACGCCCTGATGGAAGAGGGCGGCCTCGTCGAAGTGGTGCCAGGGCTGGGTGAGGGCCAGGTGGTCGATACGGCGGATGTCCGATGCCGCCGGGGTGTGCTGGACGTCCTCGAAGTCGGCCCGCCAGTCGGGCAGTTCGGGCCGGCCCGTCGCGCAGAAGAACAACTCCGTGCCGTCGGGAGCGGCGACGGCTTCGAGGGGCGCGTCCTCGCGTGCCCGCCGTCGCGGCAACACCGGTGCCAACAGCGCCTCGGCACGACGGGCGGCGCCCTCGGGGTCCGGTGACTCCAGCCCGATCGCGGCGAGACCGGTACCGTCACGGCGGGCGGCGGGACCGGTGTTGACCAGAACCCGGGCGTCCCCCTGCTGCCACAGGTCGACCGGCTTGCTCCGGTGCCGCGCGGCACGCACGAAACCCAGGGCGCCGAGTACGGCCGAGACCGGCTCGGCATCGGGAGTGACCAACTCGGCGAAGGCGACGCCGGTGGGGACGACGGGGGCAGGCAACTCCGCCACCCCGACCGCCTCCTGCAGAACGAGCAGCGACCGAAGCGCGTCCACAGCCGTCGGCCCCGCCTCGGCCTGCCGGAACACGTCGTTGAAGACCTCCAGGGAGAGCGGTCCGGTATATCCGGCCCGCACCACATGCCGCACGAGCCCCGCGACATCGAACCCACCCTGCCCCGGGAAGCAGCGATAGTGACGGCTCCACTGCAGGACGTCCATGGCGAGCAGCGGTGCGTCGGCGAGCTGGAGGAAGAAGATCTTCTCACCGGGGATGTCTTCGATGCCCTTGGGATCGGACCCGCGGGAAAGGATGTGGAAACTGTCGAGGCAGGTCCCAAGAGCCGGGTGTCCGGCGGCCTCGACAACCTGCCAGGCATGGTCATACGTACTGACGTGCCGTCCCCAGGCGAGCGCCTCGTAGGCGACGCGAATCCCGAACTCCTGGGCAAGATCGGCAAGTTGGCTCAACTGCTCGGCGGCCAGGGCATCATCGTCCACGGCGAGCGGGGACACACTGGAGCAGACGAGAACGGTGTCGGCGCCAAGCCGCCGCATCACCTCGAACTTGTGCCGGGCGCGCCGCAGATTCCGCCCGAACTCGTCGACGGGCACGGCCTCGACGTCCCGCATCGGCTGATAGAGGTCGATGGTGAGCCCAAGATCGGCACAACGCCCCCGAATCTCCTCGGGCGTGAGCGGACTGGCGAGCAGGTCGTTCTCGAAGATCTCGACTCCGTCGAACCCGGCCCGAGAGGCAGCCGCAAGCTTCTCGGTGAGGGACCCGCCGAGGGAGACGGTTGCAATAGACGTACGCACGGTCGCACTCCTCTGCTTTTTGCTTTTTTGGGGGCGCGGGGAACTGCGCGACAAGCCACAACGAACCGGCACCGGTCACACGACCGGACCCGCCGAGCTCTCGACGACTCCGCCCAATTCCGCAAAATCCCTCAACATCCGCAAGCTGTCCGGCTCACGCCCGGTGAACAACCGAAACGCATCCACAGCCTGAAACACCGCCATCCCACCCCCGTCCAGAACGGCACACCCCACCGCCCGAGCGGCCCGCAACAACTCCGTCTCCAACGGCCGGTACACCACCTCGGCAACCCACAACCCCGGCCGAAGCGACTCCGCAGAAAACGGCAGCCCAGGATGCGCAGCCATCCCGGTGGGCGTCGCATGCACGACCCCGTCGGCGCGAGCAATCAGCCCGGCAAGACGATCGGGGCCGGCCGCAACGGCCCGCCCCACACCAAAGTGCCGATTCAGCGCCGCAGCCAGATCCACGGCCCGATCGGCCAACGCGTCCACGACAGTGACCCGCCCCGCGCCGAGCGTGAGCATGGCGTGGGCCACGGCGGCCCCCGCACCCCCCGCCCCCAGCTGCACAACCCGCTCCAACGCCGCATCCGGCAACCCGCGCGCGAACGCCGCCGCGAACCCGGTGACGTCTGTGTTGTGCCCTACGGACCGACCATCCTCAAAAACCACGGAGTTCACCGCACCGAGCGCCTCAGCCTGCGGAGCAAGCGCGTCCAGGTGCTCGATGACCAGTTGCTTGCAAGGGTGGGTGATATTGAGCCCGTCGAACCCCAGGTCCCGCGCGGCCCGCACCAGGTCGCCAACCGCCTCGGGCCGGAGGCCGAGCGCGTCGATGTCGATACGCCGGTACAGATACCGCAGGCCCTGCCGGTCCGCCTCCCGCTCGTGCAGCGCCGGGCTGAGCGACGGCCCGATGCCGGCGCCGATCAGTCCGACGAGAAACGAGTCCTTGGCCACGCGGACCTCCCGAGCCGATCACTAATGTACGAACCAGTACGTTAGCTATACCAGCCGCACCGCCCCCGGGGAAGGCCTGGGGCCGTCGCGAGCACCGCGCCTTCTACAATCTGCCGCAGCGGCCGCACTCCCGAAGGAAGCCAAGGAACCCGATGACCAGCGTCGACGAACCGGCACGACCGAACGGGCGGATCCGCGACGCGGTCCGCACCCAGGCCGAGATCCTCGACGTGGCGACCCAGGAGTTCGCGCGGGCCGGCTACGACGGTGCCCGCGTCGACGAGATCGCCGCCCGTACCCGCACCACGAAGCGGATGATCTACTACTACTTCGGCGGCAAGGAGCAGCTCTTCACCGCCGTCCTGGAGCGGGCGTACGGCGTGATCCGCGAGGCCGAACAGGGGCTGGACGTCGAGCACCTCGACCCGGTCGCGGCCATCCGCAAGCTCGCCGAGGTCACCTTCGACCACCACGAACAGCACCCCGACTTCATCCGTCTGGTCAGCATCGAGAACATCCACGAGGCCGAGCACATCGCCGCCTCCGAGAAGCTGGGCAAGATCGGCTCCCCCGCGCTCGACGTGATCAGCCGCATCCTGGCCACCGGGCAGGAGTCCGGCCTGTTCACGGCCGACGTCGACGCGGTCGACCTGCACGCGATGATCAGTTCGTTCTGCTTCTTCCGGGTCGCCAATCGGCACACCTTCGGCGCCCTGTTCGGCCGTGACCTCACCGACCCGGACCGGCGCGAGCACTACCGCGCCATGCTCGGCGACATGGTGATCGCCTACCTGACGGCGGAGCGCACCACCGACTGACCCGGCGCCGCACGACCTCTTGACACCCGGGAAACGCGAGCGCAACATCCCTACCCACCGAGACTAACTACCCAGTGGGTTAATTAGCCGACCGTCCCCTCGGTCTCTCGGTCGCTCTCCGCACCGCTCACTCCCTACGTTGGAGTCCCCCGAAGGAGCACGCCGTGTCCGTCCCCGCCGAAGCCGTCGGGCAACCGAAAAAGGCGGCCACCGCCGCCTGGATCGGCAGCGCCCTCGAGTACTACGACTTCTTCATCTACGGCAGCGCCGCAGCACTGATCTTCCCCAAGGTCTTCTTCGACGAGTCCGACCCGGCCACCGCGACCCTGCTGTCGCTGGCCACGTTCGGCGTCGCGTACGCGGCCCGGCCGGTCGGCGCGCTCTTCCTCGGCCACTTCGGCGACCGCGTCGGCCGCAAGAAGATCATGGTCTTCACGCTGATCCTGATGGGCCTGTCGACGTTCCTGATCGGCTGTCTGCCCAGCCGTGACCAGGTCGGCACCCTCGCGCCCGTCCTGCTGGTCGCCTGCCGTGTCCTGCAAGGAATCTCGGCGGCGGGCGAGCAGGCCAGCGCCAACTCCATGACCCTCGAACACGCGCCACCGCACCGGCGCGGCTTCTTCACCAGCTTCACGCTCGGCGGCACGCAGGGCGGACAGCTACTGGCCACGCTGGTCTTCATCCCGATCGCCTCGCTGCCCGAGGACCAACTCCTCTCCTGGGGCTGGCGGGTGCCGTTCTGGCTGAGCATCGCGGTCGCCGTCGTCGGCTACGTCATCCGCCGCCGGCTGGAGGAGACGCCGGCCTTCGCCCGGCAGGCGGCCACGGAAGGTGTGGTCAAGCTGCCGCTGGTGGTGCTGATGCGCGAGCACTGGGCGGATGTGCTGCGGGTGATCGGGGGTGCGTTGATCGCCTCGGTCTCCACGATCTTCACGGTGTGGGCGCTGGCGTACGCGACCAGCGACGCGGTCGGCATGTCCCGCACCTCGATGCTCTGGGTCGGCGCGCTCGCCAACCTCGTGGCGCTCGCCGCGATCCCGCTGTGGGCCACCCTCTCGGACCGCATCGGCCGCCGCCCGGTCTTCCTGATCGGCGCCGTCGGCAGCGCGATCACGATGTTCCTCTACCTGTGGGCCATCTCCACCGGCTCCTACCCCCTGATCATGCTCCTGGGCATCGTCACCTTCGGTGTCGTCTACAGCGCCGCCAACGGCGTGTGGCCCTCCTTCTACGGCGAGATGTTCTCGACCCGCGTCCGCCTGTCCGGCATGGCGATCGGCACGCAGATCGGCTTCGCGGTGGCCGGCTTCGCGGTCACGTTCGCCGCGCAGATCGCGGGCCCGGACGGCACCGACTGGTCCTCGGTGGCCCTCTTCACCGCGGCCCTCTGCGTCCCGCCGGTGATCGCCGCCTTCTCGGCCCGCGAGACCTGCAAGGTCCCGACCGAACTGCTCGGCGAGAAGACGCCCGTGCAGGCGTCGCGGACGGAGAGGGTGACGGCCTGATCCCGGTCGCACTGGCTACGCGCTCCGGCCGGAGCGCGTAGCCAGTGCGGTAGCTGTCGTCGCCCGATCGCGTGATCGTCCTCGCGATCGGGCGCGGGAGCGGACACGGCGACGTCGTCCAGTCGAGCGGGGGCCGTGGGCGCGATCACCCTTGAACGCGATCACCCTTGAACCTGACACCTGCCATTGTCCGCCGTGGTGACAGGCGCCCATGGGCACGGCTTCCCGGACCAACGGGCCCGCTCATGAACACGCTGCTCCTGTCGCCACCGCGTCCAGCATCGGCGCGAGTTCCCCGGCCACGGTCGTCAGCGCTCGGGTGTCGCGCTCGGCGCGGGCGATCAGGAGTGCGCCCTCCAGGGAGCTGATCATGAGGGTGGCGAGGGGCTCGGCACGCTCGGTCGGCACGCCCATGTCCGTCAGGGCACCGGCCACCGGAGCGGTCCAGGTGGCGAAGGCGCCGGCCGCGGCCTCACGGGTCGACTCGGTGGCGTCTGCGCAGTCGACCGTCGCCGCCGCGACCGGGCAGCCGGCGAGGAGGCCGGCCGTCTCGTACTCGTCGGTCCACTGGCGCACCATCGCCGCGAACAGTCCGCCGGGTGTCGGTTCGGCCATGCCCTCCATGAAGCGGGCCACCCGCCGGCCCGCGTACCGGCCCGCCCACGCCACCGCCTCGTTGACCAGCTGTTCCTTGCCGCCGGGGAAGTAGTGCTGGAGCGAGCCGCGCGGCGCCCCCGCGTGGACGGCGACCTCGCGCATACCGGTCGCGCCGACGCCGTGCCGCCGGATGAGCTGGGCCGCGCTGAAGACCATCCGCTCACGCGGACCCCGTTCGGACACCGCCATGGGCCGCACCTCCTCGTTCTCGCCCACCCTATGACCGCCGTCATAACAGCGGCTACTATGACCACGGTCATAGACGGCCCGCACACACAGACACAGGTACGGGGATACGGACAGGCGGTGGATCGTGCACGGCGACCAGGTTGACGACGTCAATCCGATCCACCAGGCCCGCCACGGCGACCGCGCGCCCCACGTCGGCTTCCTCGGCCTCGGTGTCATGGGCCTTCCCATGGCGCTGCGCCTCGCCCACGCCGGAACTCCCCTCACCGTCTGGAACCGCACGCCCGCCCGCGCCGAACCGTTGCGCGCGGCCGGGGCCTCGGTCGCGGCCGACCCTGCCGACGTGTTCGCGCAGGCGGACGTCGTGATCCTGATGCTGGCCGACGAGTTCGCGATCGACGCCGTCCTCGGTCGCGGCGCCCCGGAGTTCGCCGCGCGCGTCGCCGGACGCGTGGTCGTCCACATGGGCACGACCTCGCCGGAGTATTCGCAGGCGCTGGAGGCCGACATCCGCGCGGCGGACGGGAGTTACGTCGAGGCGCCCGTCTCCGGCTCGCGCGTCCCGGCGGAGAACGGGCAGTTGGTCGCCATGCTGGCCGGGGAGGAGTCGGCCGTGGAGGTCGTACGTCCGCTGCTCGCACCCATGTGCCACGGCACCTTCGTCTGCGGACCCGCACCCAACGCCCTGCTGATGAAGCTCGCCGTGAACCTGTTCCTGATCACCCAGGTCACCGGCCTCACCGAGGCCTTCCACTTCGCCGAACGCCAGGGCCTGGACCGCCGGTTGTTCCTGGACGTACTGGACGCGGGCCCGATGGCCAGCGCCGTCTCCCGGATGAAGGCGCCCAAGCTGCTGGAGCGGGACTTCGCGGTACAGGCGGCGGCCTCGGACGTACTGAAGAACAACCGGCTCATCGCCGAGGCCGCACGCAAGACCGGGCTGGCCTCGCCGTTGCTCGACGTCTGCCACGCCCTCTTCGGGGAGACGGTGTCGCTCGGGTACGGCGGTGAGGACATGGCGGCGGTCGTGCGTGCGATCGAGGCCCGCACGGAGGAGGGGGCGCAGGGGCAAACCCCCTTGCCGTACTAGCCGTTGATTCGTCAGCCGCGGTTGGCGCCGGCCGGGATCCCGTACGCCCGATCCACCTTCAGCCGCAGCACCAACCGCCGGTCACGGACCATCGCGGCGCGGTAGTCGTCCCAGTCCGGGTGTTCGCCGAGGACGTCCCGGTAGAGGCGGATCAGTTCCTCGACGGTGTCGTCGTGCGGGTCCTTGGCGACGGGCGTGAGTTCCGCGGTGCCCTCGACGACCGTGTAGGCCCGGCGGTCAGGGGTGGACACGTGGTACGACAACCGCGGGTCCCGGCGCGCGTTGCCGGTCTTGGCGCGGTCGTCGGTGACCGAGATCCGGATGAGTCGCTCGTCCGGGTAGTAGTGGTGGCTGACGTTCGACAACTGGGGCCGGCCGTCGCGCTTGAGGGTGACCAGCACCCCGCTGCGGCCGTCGGAGAGCAGTTCGAGCAGTGTGTCCTGAGTCATATACCCGTCAACTCGTGGCGCGGGTCCCCGCATTCCCGTCCCGACGGCAGACCCCACTCACCCGGTAGACACTGTCTACGGCCATTTGGTAGACAGTGTCTATGCCTTTGGAGGAAGTGGATGAAACGGAGACCGGGCTGCGGGCCCGACTCGTCGACGTCGGTGTGGATCTGGTCGCCCAGGAGGGGGCGCAAGCGCTGACCCTGCGCGAGATCGCGCGCCGAGCGGGCGTCTCGCACGGAGCACCCCGCCGCTACTTCCCGACCCACCTGGAACTGCTCTCCGCCATCGCGCGCCGCGGCTTCGCCGAGCTCGGGAAGCGGGCGTCGGCTGTGGTTGAGCACGGGGACGGACCGGCGCCCGCGCGGGAGCAATTGGCGTCGCTGGCAGGCGCGTATCTGCAGTTCGCGCTGGACAGCCGCGGCATGTACGAGCTGATGTTCCGTCATGACCTGTTGGAGAGCGGTCATCTGGGGCTGCGGGACACCAGCCTGCCGCTGTTCGGGCGGTTGGTGGAGCTTGTCGGCGTGGCCCGTCCCGACCTGGACGCGCGGTTGGTGGCGGGTGCCCTGTGGGCGAACCTGCACGGCATCGCCCAACTCTGGAACTGGGGCAGCCTCCAACTCGCCACCGGCGCCGAGGATTTCGCGCCCTTGCTGCACGCGGCGCTCGACGCCCACCTCGGGAGCGGCGAGTGAGGCAGCGCCGCACCCTGACGCTGGCGAGCAGCGTGGCGGGGGCCGCCGTCGTCGCCCTGGACGGCACGGTTCTCGGCGTGGCACGGCCGACCCTGCAACGCGATCTGCGCGCCTCCTTCACCGAGGTCCAATGGACCAGCACGGCCTATCTCATCGCGGTGGCGAGCCTGTTGGTGTTCTCGGGACGGCTCGGCGACCGGTACGGGCATCAACGCACCTTCGCCATCGGGATGCTGGGTTTCGGAGTGACGTCCGCCGGCATCGGACTCGCGCCCGGAGTCGGCTGGGTGATCGGACTGCGCGCCGTCCAGGGCGTGTTCGGAGCGCTGCTGCAACCGGCCACGCTCGGCATCCTGCGGACCGCCTATCCACCCGACCGGTTGCGGATGCCGATCGCGATCCGGACGAGCGCGATCGGGCTTGCCGCGGCCGCCGGTCCGGTGCTCGGCGGTGCGCTGGTGGCCGGCCCTGGCTGGCGGGCCGCCTTCTACCTCAACGTCGTACCGACCCTCGTCTTCGGCGTGCTCGCGCTCACCGCGCGCGCCGGCGCCAACCCCCACCGCTCCCACCCCACCACCCCCCTCAACCTCCCCGGCGCCCTCCTCCTGGCCCTCACTCTCGCCGCCCTCGTCCAAGCCCTCGTCGCGCTGTCGGACGACGGCCCGACCGCCATGAGCGTGGCCGGGCTCTCGGTGGCCGTGGCCGCAGCCGCCGGTGCCGTCTTCCTCCGCCACGAGCGCCGCGCGGCAAGCCCGTTGATACCGGCCGACGTCATCCACTCACCCGGCATCCGCCCCGCCCTCGGCGTCCTCCTAGCCGCGTCCGCCGCCCTGAACGGCACGGTGTTCGTGGCCGCCTTCCTCTTGCAGGACACCCTCGGTCTCACCGCCTTCCGCACAGCCCTGCTCAGCCTGCCGCTTGCCGTGGCGATGATCCTCGCGGCGCCCGGCTGCGCGCTGTTGCTGCGCCTGGTGGGAACCCGGCGTACGACGGTGGGGGCGATGGTCGTGCTCGCCGCCGGGATCCTGCTGCTCTCGCGGGCGTCCGGCACGCTCGCGCTCTGCACGGCGTTCGCTCTGCTCGGCGCCGGGTTCGGGACGGTGATGGTGGCGATCACGCATGTCGTCGTCCGGCAGGCGCCCGTGGAGTCGGCCGGTGTGGCGGGCGGTCTCAAGCAGACCGCGATGAACATCGGGCCAACGCTGGGGGTGGCCCTCGCGACCACGCTGACGGGGCTCGGAGGCGGTCACGGGCCCGCTCTGCTGGTGCTCACGGGCGTCGCCGGGGCGGGTGCGGTGACTGGTGTCGCGTTGCCGAAAGGTTCCTTCTCTGCGATCAATCCCGGTCAACCTGGGGACCGGGCCCCCGTTCCTGCGCGACCATGAGGTCTGAGGGCGTTCCCGCGGGGTATGCGGGATCGCGCCTCGACGAACGTATTCGGAGGAGAGCGATGGCACAGCTGCGACAAGAGGTCGACCCGGGCGAGGCCGGACTGGACGCGAAGGCGCTGGACCGCCTCGACCAGTACCTCGCCCACTACGTCGACGAGGGCCGGCTGCCGGGCTACCTGGTGTCCGTGGCCCGTGGCGGACGCGTCGCCCACCTCACCGCCCACGGCCGGCGCGACATCGCGGCCGGACTGCCGGTCGAGCCGGACACGTTGTGGCGGATCTACTCCATGACCAAACCGGTCACCGCGGTCGCCGCACTGATGCTCGTGGAGGAGGGCAGGCTGTCGCTCGACGACCCGGTCTCCCGTCATCTCCCGGTCTTCGGCGACGTCCAGGTGTACGAGAGCGGGTCCGGGGCCGACACCAAGACCCGTCCGCCGGCCCAACCCATACTGATCCGGCACCTGTTGACCCACACCGCGGGCCTGACCTTCGCGTTCTACCACTCGCACCCGGTCGACGCCCTCTACCGCGAGGCGGGTCTTGAGTCGTCGGTGCCGGCGGGCGCCGACCTGCCGCGGACCATGGACGTGTACGCGAGCCTGCCGTTGCAGTTCGAGCCGGGCACGCAGTGGAACTACTCGGTCGCCAGCAATGTCATGGGCCGGGTCATCGAGGTGGTCTCCGGGCAGCCGCTGGACGCCTTCTTCGCCGAGCGGATCTTCGGCCCCCTCGGCATGACCGACGCCGGATTCTGCGTCACGGACCAACAGGCCCGCCGGCTCTCGGAGTTGTACGGCGAGTCCGACGGCGGCGGGATCGAGCCGATCGCCGGTCTGCCGCTGCGCGGTCGGCCCCGCTTCCTGTCCGGCAGCGGCGGCATGGTCGCCTCGGCGCACGACGTGCACCGCTTCATGGAGTTGCTGCGCCGTCGCGGCGAACTCGACGGGGTGCGCCTGCTCGCCCCCGAGACGGTGGACCTGATGACCAGCAACCACCTGCCCGGCCGCGTCGACCTGCGCGTCTTCGGCAGCCACCCGGCCCACGACGAACCCGGCAACGACGGCATCGGCTTCGGCTTCGGTGTCTCGGTGGTGATCGACCCGGACCGCACCCTGGCGCCCCTCGGGCTCGGCACCTACGGCTGGAGCGGCGCCGCGACCACGACGTTCTGGGTCGACCCGAGCCGCGATCTCACCGTGCAGTTCTACACGCAGGTGCGACCGAAGACCTCGCACACGATGATCCTCGACCTGAAGAAGTTCGTGCACGAGGCCATCACCGACTGAGCCGGGGCCCGCCCCTTACCGTCCGGTCATCGGCTACTCGTCGACACGGAGGGTGAAGTCCACTCCCTCACCGGCCAGTTCGCCCAGCCACTGGTCCGACCGGGCCGCCGTCTCGGCGGCGCGGTTCAGACCGGCCGGCAGGGTGCCGTCCAGGATGTGCCGGACCCCGAGGGCGAGCGGTCGGGAGACGCAGCGGGCCATGGCGCTCTCCTCCGCGTCGCCCACCAGATCGAGGACATAGCTGCCCGACCAGGTACGCCCCGTCTCGGCGCGCACGTCGAGCGAGACGGCGAGGACGACCCGGTCGCGGTCCGCGTCCGTGGTCGGGTGGCGGGCCGCCAACTCCCCTGCCAGGGCGGCGATCCGCTCGTCGTCCCCGGCCTTGAGCTCCTCGAAGACCTCGGCCCAGGCGGTCAGCCACCCCTCCAGGCGCAGCGTGCCGCGCACGAAGGACCGCGCCTCCCAGCCCGCCGGCAGCCCGTACTGCTCGACGAAGGGCACGCTGTCCCGGTTGGGGTAGACCTCGAACTCCTCCCCGTCGAGCAGGTGCCGCCGGGTGGCCTCCCAGGGCCGCTCGGCGACGGTCTCGGCGCCGCCCTCGATGTAACGGGCTGGCGAGCGCAGCGCGTTGAGGACACCGGCGGGTGCCCAGCTGAAGCGGTACCTGAAGTCGTTCGGCACGGCGGGGATCCCGCCGCAGTACGAGGTGAAGGCGTACGAAGCTGTCATACTCCCGCCGATCGCCTCCTGGGCGCGGGCGACCAGGCTGTGCGCGAAGAGGTGGTCGATGCCCGGGTCGAGCCCGGCCTCGGTGAGGACGACCAGGCCGGCCTTCGTCGCCTCGGGGACCTGTTCGAGGACGGTGTCGGAGACGTAACTGGAGCAGGCGAAGTGGGCTCCGGCCCCGACGCAGGCGACGAGGATTCCGGCGTGTTCCGGTGCGGGCAGCATCGATACGACGGTGTCGCCGGGGGCCAGTTCGGCGGTGAGCGTGGGGAGGGAGTAGGCGCGGGGCTCGGCGCGGCCGGTGAGGTCCAGTCGGTCGAGGGCCTCGGCGGCCCGCTCCTCGGT
This sequence comes from Streptomyces pseudovenezuelae, assembly GCF_029892565.1. Taxonomy (GTDB): domain Bacteria; phylum Actinomycetota; class Actinomycetes; order Streptomycetales; family Streptomycetaceae; genus Streptomyces; species Streptomyces pseudovenezuelae_A. Next base: position 423,954 of record NZ_JARXVH010000001.1, read on the forward strand.
GCGGTGCCACAGGAAGACCCGCTCAGCCGTGTCGCAGAGGCGGGCGAGGCCGCTGCCCGTGGACAGCCCCGCGCCCACCCAGTGCACGGTGCCACTTGCCGGAACCCGGTCAGACATGACGGGACTCCCCTTCCTCGATGCCGAGTTCACGGCCGGCCTGGTGGAAGCGATCCAGACCGCGCCCCCACGGTCCGCCCACTCCGAACTCCAGGAGCTGCGGCAGCAGGGCCGCGGAGAAGTCGGTGCTGGACTCCAGTGGCAGCAGGGACGGCAGGTTGTCGATGGCGATGAGGTCCAGCGGGGGTTCCTCGCGCAGTCGGCGGGCCGGGTCCGTCCAGTCGGTGGTGCGGTCGTAGACCGGCAGGACGTTCAGGGGCGAGCCGACGTCGCAGGTGACGTCGCACAGGGTGCGCAGGCGGCGGCCGGGATCGTCCAGGTCCGCCTCGCGCAGGAAGGGCGGGACGGGGGTGGTGGCGAGGACCGCGTTCACCATGACGTCGTGGGCGAGCAGGGCGGGGCGGTCCAGGTCGCGGGTCTCGGCGAGGTCCCAGCAGGTGGGCTCGACCCCGGCCGTGGCGAAGGCGACGCGGGCTCCCCGGCCGCTGCGGCCCAGGGCGCCGACCACCAGCCCGGTGAACTCGGCGTCTCCGGCGGCGGGTCGCAGGGTCTCGTCCAACTCCGCCTTGGACGTGGGCGCCAGAGGCGCCTTGAGCCTGCCCCGGTGCTGGAGCACGGCCAGGGCGGCGCCCAGGTAGCCGGCCCAGAAGCCGAAGGCGGCGAGCCGCCGGCCGTCCTCGTCGACGAGGTACTCCAGGTCGAAGAGGCTGCCTCCCCCGGCGGCGAAGCGCCGCAGCAGGGCCTCGGCGCCAGGCTGCCGCTTGTAGGCGTGGCCGAAGAAGATGTGCCGGTGGATCAACCCGGCGGGTTCGTCCGGGAGTTCCTTGAGGCCGATGACGACGACGTCCGCCGGTGCCGAGACCCACGATCCCGTGGGCGCGATCCGGCAGCCGGCCGCCTCGTACTCCTCGATCGGGAAGATCCGGTGCGGTGATTCCTCCACAGTCAGCGTCACTCCGGCGGCGAGCAGCCGCCGCGCGTCGGACGGCACGACCGGCGTGCGTCGTTCGGTGTCGCGGTCCTCGTGGCGCAGCCACAGGTGGAGTTCGGTCATACGAGGTTGGCCTCCGGGCGCGGGGCGTCGGCCGCGAACCGGCCGGCGCTCAGGGGACGGACGTCCACGAAGGGTACGCGGCCGAGGTACAGGTCGCGGACGACCTCGCCGACGGCGGGTCCCTGGAGGAAGCCGTGGCCGGAGAACCCGGTGGCGTAGAGGAAGCGGGAGACCGAAGTCGCCTCGCCGATCAGGGCGTTGTGATCCGGGGTGATCTCGTACAGCCCTGCCCAGCCGCCGGTGCGGCGCAGGTCGAGGAGGGCCGGCGCGCGGCGCTCCATGGCCGCGTACAGGCCGGGGATCCAGCGGTCGTGGGTGTCGGTGGCGAAGCCGGGTCGTTCGTCCGGGTCGGACATGCCGAGCAGCAGGCCCGGGCCCTCGGCGTGGAAGTAGAGGCTGCTGGTGAAGTCGATGGTCATGGGGAGGTCCGGTGCCAGGTCCGGGACCGGTTCCGTGACGGCGACCTGGCGGCGCAGCGGCTGCACGGGCAGGTCGACGCCGGCCATCGCGCCCACGGCCCGGGACCAGGGGCCCGCCGTGCAGATCACCGTGTCGGTGGCGATCCGGCCGAGGGTGGTCGAGACGGCGGTGATCTGGTCGCCGTGCAGTTCGACGCCGGTGACCTCGGTGTGCCGCAGGATGCGGGCGCCGTGGACGCGGGCGGCGGAGGCGTAGCCCTGGACGACGGCCTCGGGGGTGCAGTGGCCGTCGTCCGGCGAGAAGGCGGCGGCGAGCAGGCCGTCGGTGGTGATCAGCGGGGAGAGCCGGTGGGCCTCCTTCGGGGTGATCATGCGGCTCGGCACCCCGAGGGAGTTCTGCAGCCGCACGCCCGCCTCGAAGGAGGCGACCTCCTCGGGCGTCGACAGCAGGAACAGATAGCCGACCCGGTGCAGGCCGATGTCGTGTCCGGTCTCCTCCTCGAACCGCCCGAACGCCTCCAGACTCCGCGCGCCCAGCTGGATGTTGAGCTCGTCCGAGAACTGCGCCCGCACTCCGCCGGCGGCCTTCGAGGTGGAGCCGGAGGCGAGTTCGTCGCGCTCGACGAGTACGACGTCCCGCACACCGGCGGCGGCGAGGTGGTAGGCGACGCTGGCGCCCATCACTCCGCCGCCGATCACGACGGCACTGGCCTGCATCTTCACGGGCGAGCCTCCAGAGGGTTGTCGGGGTCGGTCACCCCTTCTTCCTGTCCGGGCCCCCGCGCCGGTATTCAGGACAGGTGGGCCACCGCGTCCAGGTGGGGCAGGATGTGGTCGAGCCGCTCCCGCTTGGTGCGCAGGTAGGTGATGTTGCTCTCGCACGGCGGGATCAGCAGCGGCACCGTCTCGGCCACCTCGATGCCGTGGGCGAGCAACGACTCGCGCTTGCGCGGGTTGTTGGAGAGCAGGCGGACGGAGTTCACGCCCAGGTCGTGCAGGATGTCGGCGGCGACGCCGTAGTCGCGGGCGTCCACCGGCAGTCCGAGCGCGAGGTTCGCCTCGACCGTGTCCAGGCCCTCGGCCTGCAGGGCCATCGCGCGCAACTTGCCGAGCAGGCCTATGCCGCGGCCCTCGTGGCCCCTCAGATAGACGATGATGCCGCTGCCTTCGGCGACCACGGCACGCAGTGCGGAGGCGAGTTGGTCGCCGCACTCGCAGTGCTGGGAGCCGAACGCGTCGCCGGTCAGGCACTCGGAGTGCAGCCGGACGAGAACGCGTTCGGCGCCTATCTCGCCGTGCACAAGGGCCACTTGCTCGTCACCGCGGTCGTGATCCATGTAACCGACCGCCCGGAATTGCCCGTACACGGTGGGCAGCGGCGCATTCACGATACGTTCCACGCCCGTGCGCTGCGGTGACTTCTTGCCGAGTACGCCGACTTTATCTGTCATGATTCTGATTCCTAAACAGAGACGAAAGGCCGTGAAGAAATGAGTGGTTCGGGCGCGCATGCGGCGGCATACGGTCTGGTGCCGACGGACACTACGGATGACGTACGGACCAGGGCGGCGGGTGTCTCAACGCAGGTGGCCGTCCTTCCCGTGGGCAGCTTCGAGCAGCACGGTCCGTACCTTCCGCTGGCGACCGACACGCTGGTCGCCTGTGCCGTGGCCCGGGAGATCGCCGCGGCGTACCCGGTGCACCTCCTTCCTCCGGTGACGGTGGCCTGCTCGCACGAGCACGCGGCCTGGCCCGGAACCGTCAGCATCTCCTCGACTACCCTGCATGCGGTGGTGAACGACATCGCGGCCTCGCTCCGCCGCTCCGGTGTCGACGCCCTGGTGGTGGTCAACGGGCACGGCGGAAACTACGTACTGGGCAACGTCGTTCAGGAATCCTCCGCCCGCGGCGAGCGGATGGCGCTGTTCCCGGCCGTGGAGGACTGGGACGAGGCGCTGCGGCGGGCGGGGGTGGCCACCTCGCCGCTGACCGACATGCATGCGGGAGAAATCGAGACCTCCATCCTTCTGCACACTCACCCCGAATTCCTTCGACCCGGTTACGAGACCTCCGATTTCGTCGCGGACGACCGACGTCATCTGCTCACCCTCGGTATGTCCGGCTATACCGACTCGGGTGTCATCGGACGCCCCTCGCTGGGCTCCGCGGAAAAGGGGAAGGAACTCCTGGCGAGCCTCACGGATTCCTTCGGCGCGTATTTCTCGCTGCTCACCTCGGCGGACGGGCGCGGATAGTCGGCGGCGGGTTCCGGGGCCGTGGGGGGTGTCCCGGAGCCCGCGCGCAGGCCGGTGTACCAGCGCGCGACGAGTACGGCGAGGCCCGGCAGCGCGGCCACGAAGCTGAGTACGCCGTAGACGACGGAGACGGCGAGTCCGGTGCTGGCGCCGAGGCCCGCGGCGCCGAACGCCCAGGCGGTGGCGCCTTCTCGGGGGCCGAAGCCGCCGACGTTGAGCGGGAGTCCCATGACGACCAGTGCGAGCACGGCGATCGGGAGCAGGGCGGCGACGGAGGCGGCGGAGCCGGCGACCCGGGCGGCGAGCACGAACATCGCGATGTGGCCGGCCAGGATGAGGACGGAGGAGACGACGACGCCCGGTCCGTTGCGGCGGGACAGGAGTCCTTCGCGTGCCTCGGCGAGCGTCTCGCGGACGGCACGACCGCGGCGGGAGGTGGAGGCGGAGGGCGCCCGGTTCATGCGGACGGCGAGGACGACGGCGAGCGCGCCGACCACCGCCAGCGCGACCAGCGGCGCGAAGTGCCGGCTCTCGGCGAGCACCGGGGACGGCATGGTCAGCAGGACCACTCCGCCGAAGACCGTCAACGCGATCTGTCCGGCGGCCCGTTCGAGGACGACCGACCGGACACCGCGGCCCATGTCGCCGGCGCTCTGCCCGTGCCGTACCGCGCGGTGCACATCGCCGAGGACGCCGCCGGGCAGCGCCGCGTTCAGGAACAGCGCGCGGTAGTAGTCGGCGACGGCCGGACCGAGCGGCAGCGCGATCCGCAGCCCCCTGGCCACCAACGCCCAACGCCACGCGCTGAGTACGGTCGTGACCACGCCGATCGCGAGCGCCATGAGCAGCGTCGACCCGTCGATGCGACTCAGCCCGTCCAGGAACACCCCGGTGCCGAGCCGCCACAGCAGGGCGGCGAGGATGGCGACCCCGGCGACGGTCCCGAAGTGGGTCCGCACGGCACGGGAGTTGACCACCGCCAGCGCCCGCCGCCACCAGGCCGGCCGCGACCCCGCGTCGGACCGGGCGGCGGAGACGATGACGCCGATACGGTCCTTGGAGACGGCGGCACCGGCCGGCGGGCCGGGAACGAACCGGGGCCGGTCGGGGAGGGCCACGGCCCCGACGCGCTCGACCGGCGTCCTGCTCGACGCACCGGCGACCTCGTCACCGCGCACCGCGACGGCAACGCCCGCCGGAGCAACGGGACTCAGCCCGTCGGCCACCCGGGTCTCGCCGCCCGGCGCGCCCTTGCCGGGCCGTCGTTTGCGCTCGGCCGGCGCGCGCCGGACCACGTGCGCCCGTACCGTCTCCACGCTCATGCCGCGCTCCCCGTCGGGCGGGACAGCGCCAGGAGGTCGCTGTGGTGGACCACTACGTTCAGATCACCGGCCTCGCAGGCGGCCAGGCGGTCCTGCAGATACCGTTCTGCGCGCGCTGCGAGATCGGGGCGCTGCTCGACGGCCGCGCCGACCCAGCCGCGCAGCCACTGGGCCGTCAGCTGGGACTCCGCGGGACCCAGGCGCCAGGCGCTCGGGTGCAGGCGTACCGTCGCGCCGCGCTCGGAGAACGCCTCGCAGGCCACCGTCACCGAGTCCGGTCCGAGCAGTCCGTCGCGGCGCTGGTGGGCGTTGAACGCCTCGGCGATCTCCGCGTCCATCGGGTGGGACGGGGTGAGTTCGACGCGGCCGGCGACCGAGAGCGTGAGCAGGGCCGGGCAGCCGGCGCCGGTGCAGGCGGCGGCCAGGGTCTCGATCTCCTCGCGGGTGAGGACGTCAAGCAGCGCGGAGGCCGTCACCAGGGAGGCGCCGAGGAGGGCGTCCGGGGTGAGCCGGGCGACGTCGCCGCGGCGGGTCTCGACGGTGACCCGGCTGCCGTCGGCGGCCGACCTCGGGGAGGCGACGGCCGCGAAGTGCAGCAGGTAGGGGTCGCGGTCGTGCAGGATCCAGTGCTGGGCGCCGTCCAGGCGGGGGGCGAGCCAGCGGCCCATGGAGCCGGTGCCGCAGCCGAGGTCGTGGATGACCAGGCCGGCCTTGCCCGGCAGGTTGGCGAGCCGGATGCGCAGCGGGTCGAGCAGGTCGTGGGCGCGCGCGTCGGCATCCGCCGGCTCGCGCAGCTCCAGCCACTCGGGGGCGTAGCGCGGCGGCTCCTCGGGCCCGGTCTCCCGCAGCCGTACGGTGGCGCGCTCGCCGGGGCGGGAGCTGGGCCCGGCGCCGGGAATCACGGCACCCGGCTCCTGGGATTCCGTCACCACGTCGCTCACGTCCTGCACTCCGACACCCCGCTCCTGCCGCGCCGACTCTGCGATACGAGCCTCTCGGGGTCCGGGCTGGGCCGGAATCCTTCCGCTCGCCTGTGCCGTCCTGTTCATGCGGCCCTCCTGGGTTCGCTGGGGAGCCGGCCCAGTACTCCGGCGAGACTGCGGGCCGTGGTCGCCCAGCCGTCCAGGGCGGCCCGCCGGCCCCGGGCAGCGGCCTTCAGCCGGCGTCGTACATCGGCCTCGCCGAACCAACCGCGCAGTTCGACGGCGAGTGCGGCGGGGTCCTCCGGCGGGACGAGGATGCCGGGCACCCCGCCGTCGGGTGCGCGGCCGACCGCCTCGGGCAGCCCGCCGACGTCGGTCGCGAGCACCGGGATGCCGCGGGCGAGTGCCTCGGTGACCGCCATGCCGTAGGTCTCCGCGTACGAGGTGAGGACCATGAGGTCGGCGGCGGCGTAGGTCGCGTCGAGCTCGGCGCCGGCCTGCGGGCCGGCGAGGTGGATGCGGTCCTGGAGGCCGTGCTCGGCGATCAGCGTCCGCAGCCGGGCGACGTACTCGGGGTCCTGCCCGAGGCCGCCGACGCAGACGCAGCTCCAGGGCAGGTCGGCCGCCGCGGCCAGTGCCTCGACCAGTCGGTGCTGCCCCTTGCGCGGGGTGACCGAGGCGACGCACAGCAGCCGCGAGACGCCGTCGGTGCCGGAGGCGATCGGCGCGATGTCGGCGCCGGGGGCGGCGACATGGACGCGCTCGGGGGCCAGGCCGTGGTGGGAGACCAGGCGGCGCACCGCCCAGTCGCTGGTGGCGATCACGGCGGGGACGGCCCGCAGGACGTCGCGTTCCTGGGCGTCCAGCTCGGCGGTCACCGCCGGGTCGAGCCCGCGCTCGTCGCCGAGCGGGAGGTGCACGAGGACGGCGAGCTGCAGCCGCTCCGTCTCGGGGACGACGACCTCGGGGACCCCGCAGGCGACCAGGCCGTCCAGCAGGACGATCGAGTCGTCGGGCAACTCCCGCAGCGTACGGGCGAGTTCCGCCCGGGCACTCGCGCCGGGTCGGGGCCAGTTGCCGTCCACCGCGTGCTTGTGGACCTGCCAGCCGAAGCCGGCCAGGTCCAGACTCACGCGTCGGTCATAGGCGTTGCCGCCGCTCGGTACGGCCGGGTCGTCGACACCGCCCGGCATGACGAAGTGCACGGAGCGCAGGGACATGGGCAGGATCTCTACGTTCTTCCTCGGGGCGGACTGCTGCAGGGGCACGTAGCCGAGCCGCGCACGGTCCACGGTCGTGTCGGTCACAGCGCACGCTCGTAACTCGCCCACGCGATGTGCGACTCGTGCAGTGCGACGGCGATCGCGGCGATGCCCCGGGCTCCTTCGCCCAGCGCGCCCTTCTCGATGCGGTCGGCGAGCCGGTCGGCGATGACCTTGGCCAGGAACTCCGTCGAGGTGTTGATCCCGGCGAACTCGGGCTCGTTGTCGAGGTTTCTGTAGTTCAGCTCGCTGACAACGGCGCCGAGTTCCTGCGTGGCGAGTCCGATGTCGACGACGATGTTGTCGTCGTCCAGCTGCTCGCGCCGGAATGTGGCGTCCACCAGGAACGTCGCTCCGTGCAGGCGCTGTGCGGGTCCGAAGACCTCACCGCGGAAGCTGTGGGCGATCATGATGTGATCGCGGACGGTGACACTGAACAACGGACGACCCTCCAGGTGCGGCGCGTCTGGTCCCCCGGCCGTTTGCTGCCCGGGGGATGCCGTGTAGTACGGCTCTTCGTTTCCCCGCGTTCAGCCCACTCTCACTCTTTTCTCAAGGTCAGGGGTACCGGATCCGGTGACAGAGGGCCGGAATGACACCGTCTGCCAGCTTCGGCAGCACCTCGGGCAGCTCTTCGAACGCGCTTTCCCCTGTGATGAGCGCGTCGAGCGCCGGGTCGGCGAGCAGGTCGAGGGCGAGGGCGAGCCGGTCGGCGTAGCTGCGGCTCGCGCGGGCCGGGGAGACGGTGCCGACCTGGCTGGCGCGGATGGTCAGCCGTCGGGAGTGGAAGGCCTCGCCGAGCGGGAGGCCGACCTTCCGGTCGCCGTACCAGCTCAGTTCCACGACGGTGCCCTCGGCGGCCAGCAGTTCCAGCGAGCGGGCCAGGCCCTGTTCGGTGGCGCTGGCGTGCACGACGAGGTCGCGGTCGCCGAGCGCGTCGGCGGGCAGTGCGAAGTCGATGCCGAGGGCCTTGGCGATCTCGGCGCGCGCCGGGTCGGCGTCGACCAGTTGCGCCCGTACGCCCGGGAACCTGGCGAGCAGGGCGGCCACCGAGCAGCCGACCATGCCGCCGCCGACCACGGAGATCCGGTCGCCGATCATCGGGCCCGCGTCCCAGAGGGCGTTCACGGCGGTCTCGACGGTGCCGGCGAGGATCGCGCGTTCGGCGGGCACGGTGTCCGGTACGACGGTGACGGCGGCGGCCGGGACGACGTACCGCGTCTGATGGGGATACAGGCAGAAGACCGTGCGCCCCACGAGTTCCTCGGGCCCCTGCTCCACCACGCCCACGCTCAGATAGCCGTACTTCACGGGGGCGGGGAAGTCGCCCTCCTGGAAGGGGGCCCGCATCACCGCGTGCTGGCTCTGCGGGACGCCGCCGCGGAAGACGAGTGTCTCCGTGCCACGACTGACTCCTGAGTACAGCGCGCGCACCACAACCTCGTCCGCCTCGGGTTCCGGCAGGTCTACGTCCCGCAGCTCTCCTTGACCCGGACGGCTGAGCCAGAACGCGCGAGCGATGCGGTTCATCCGGCCTCCTCCTGAACGATCGGGAAGTGGTGCACGTACGGAGGTGTGCACAGGCCGCGCACAGTACGCGGCGTTGATCGACTTGTCACTTGGCCGGAGGGTGTGCGGTGGCCCTGAACAACACTTACGACGCAAGGCTGGTCCAGCAGGAGACCGCTGTGGGAGCGGGTCTACAGATCCTGTTGCTGGCTCTGCTCGGTACGGCGATCGGCATGGGGCCGGCGGGCTGGCTGACCGGCCTCGCCTTCGCCGTCGCCACGTGGGCGGTGCTCTCACGGGCACTGCATCGCAGCCGGCCGCGGTCCTTCGGCCCGGCCAACCGGGTGACCCTCGGTCGGGCGACTTTGGTGGGCGGTGTGACGGCCCTGGTCGCGGACTCCTTCGAGAGCTCGCCGCCGGTCACGCTGTTCGTCGGTCTCACGGCCGTCGCGCTGATCCTCGACGGTGTGGACGGCAAGGTCGCCCGGGCGACCGGCACCTCGACCCCGCTGGGCGCGCGCTTCGACATGGAGGTCGACGCGTTCCTGATCCTGGTGCTCAGCATCTACCTCTCCATGAGCCTGGGCCCGTGGGTCATGCTGATCGGCGGCATGCGCTACGCCTTCGTCGCGGCGGCCCGCGTCTGGCCCTGGCTGAACGCCCCGCTCCCCCCGAGCACGGCCCGCAAGACGGTCGCCGCCCTCCAGGGCGTCTTCCTCCTCCTCGCCGCCTCCGGCTACCTGCCCTACGGCCCGACCTTCGCCGTCGCCGCCACCGCGCTGGCTCTCCTGACCTGGTCCTTCGGCCGCGACGTTCTCTGGCTCCACCGGACCTCCCGGGTCCAGGACGGCGAGGTCGAGGAGATGCTGGAGTTGGCGGCGGAGCGGGAGCCGGAGCGCGAGACGGTCAGCTCCTGAGCGACGAGGGACGTCGCCCGAAGCCACGGCGTCCCGACCGACGCCGGCGGCTCTGCCGACGGGCGGCGACCATGAGCACGCGCCGCGCCCTCACCCGTCGAGCGCAGACCGGTACACCGTCGACTCCCTGACCTGGAACCCGAGCCGCTCGTAGAGCCGGTTCGCGGCCTCCCGGTCGGGCCGCGAGGTCAGATCGACGGTACGGGCCCCGGCCTCCCGGGCTACCTCCAGAGCCTTCCGCGTCAGCAGCCCTGCCACTCCATGCCCCCGCGCGGCTCCGTCCACGACGACGTCCTCGATACGGGCCCGCAGCCCGGACGGCACCGGGAACATGACGAGGGTCAGCGTGCCGACGATCTCCCCGTCGGCCCGGGCGACGAGCACGGTGTTGGCGTCGCAGGCCAGGATGCGGCCGACCGCGTCGGCGTCGAGGGCCTTGGCCGACCGCGACAGCTGCGGCAGCAACCGGCCGAAGGCGTCGACGAGTTCCTGGTCGGCTTTGCGGGCGATCTCCACCTGGATGTCCATGGGGTGGACCTTATCGACGCGACCGTCGCCTCAGCTCCAGCCGCCGCTCCCCTACCTCCTGCCTCCGCGGCAACGCCCCGATCGCCACGACCGGCACCACCGCCAGCACCAACCATGGCACCGCCGGCGGCAAACCCGCGTCGAGGAGCATGCCCGTCGCCGAGCTCCCCGCCAGCACGATGAGGCCGGACACCGAGGACAACGCCCCTGTGTAGAGGCCGAGTCGGCCGTCCTGCGCCAGGTCGGGGATCCAGGCCCGGGCGGCCGGTGCGATGAGCATCTGGCCGAGGGTGAGGAGGACGACGAAGCCGGCGGCGGGCAGCAGCGCCGTCGTGCCGGTCGTGTCGGCGGGGCGGGCCGCGGCCACGAGGGCGAAGCCGGTCGCGATGAGGACCAGGCCCATGACCATGGAGCGGCGCAGGGTGAGGCGCGTTGTCGCCCAGCCGGTGACGGGGAGTTGGGCCGTCACCACGAGCAGGGACGACAGCGCGAACAGCCAGGCCAGCGGCGCCTGCGAACCCACCGCGCGCTCCACCTCGGCGGGCAGCGCGAGATAGAGCTGGTTGTAGGCGAGGAGATAGGCGCCGTAGGCACAACACAGCGCCAGGAAGCGGCGGTTGCGCAGGAGCAGGGGCAGGCCGCCCTTCAGCCGGGTCCGCGCGCGGCCGGGGATGTGCTGCGGCAGCAGCCACGCGTGGCCGGCGAGGACGAGGACGAAGATCCCGGCGCCCGCCAGGCACACGGCCCGGAAGTCCACCCCGAGCAACAGCGCACCCAGCAACGGCCCGACGAAGGCCCCCGCCTGTCCGGCCACCGTGAACAACGCCAGGACGCGGGTACGCGAACCACCGCCCGACTGCTCCAACAGCACCGCCTGCCGGGCGACTTCGGACTCCACGGCGGGCGAGAACAGTGCGGCGGCGAATCCGATCAGCAGCACCGCCCCGACGACCGACCAGGTCTCCCCTGCGTACCCGAGCCACCCGAACCCGGCGATCCGCAGCACACACCCCGCCAGCACCACCGGCCGTATCCCGTACCGGTCCGCCAGCGCCCCGCCCACCACGAACAGCCCCTGCTGACTGAAGGTCCGCAGCCCGAGCACGAGCCCGACCAGCCACCCCGCCATCCCGATCGCCTGCCCCAGATGCTCGGACAGGAAGGGCAACACGGCGAAGAAGCCGATGTTGAAGGCGAGTTGAGTGAGAATCAGGAGTTTCAGAAGGGGCGTGAGCCGGACGCCACCCTCAACCTTCCGCAGACCGACCGCCGGCACGGTCACTCGGCGCCCACCAACTCCCTTGCCCGCGCGGGCTGTTCGACGACCGCGACAGCCGCTCTACGACGTCGCGGCCACCGCACTCCCCCGGCCGCGCTCACGGCCAGCGCGCCGAGCAGGGCGAGCGCTGTTGCCGGTGCGAGGACGGCCCAGGGGGCGCGTTCGGCGTAGGGCTGGTTCTCGGCGAGGAGGAGGCCCCACTCCGGGGTGGGTGGCTGGGCGCCGAGGCCGAGGAAGGCGAGTGAGGCCAGCGCGAGGGCGATGCCCGGCAGGCGCAGCAGGGCGTGCCGGGTGACGGACGGCAGTACGGCGGGCAGGAGTTCGTGCCGGAGCAGATACCGGCGGTCCGCGCCCAGGCCGCGTGTCGCGGTCACGTGCAGGGCGGCCCGTTCCTGCCGCAGCAACGCCGAGGTGTGCGTGGCGAGCGGCGCCCAGGCGACGGCCCCGACGGCGAGCGCGGGCGTGCCGGCACCGCTGCCCGCGACGGCGGTGACGAGGAGCGCGCCGAGCACCGGCGGCACGGCGTTGACGGTGTCGACGAGCGGCCCGGACAGCCGGGGCACGAGCCCGAGCAGCACGCCGACCAGCAGGGTGACGGTGCCGATCGCGAGGGCGAGCAGCAGGGTGTCGAGGGCGCCGTGAGCGACCCGCGCGAGCACGTCCCGGCCCAGGGCGTCCGTGCCGAACGGGTGGGTCCAGGACGGGGACCGGAGGCGTTGGCCGGTGTCGAGGGCGAGTGGGTCGCGGGGCAGGCCGAGCGCGACGACGCCGAGCAGGACCCCGCCGTAGAGGAAGGGCTGGACGGTGCGGGCGGGTGGGGTCGGGCGGTGCAGGGAGGGGAGCGTGCCGTCGCGCAGGGCCGGGCCTATGAGGAGGCGGGTGGCGAGCCGGGCGGCGGCTGTGGAGGCGGCGGCGAGCAGGAGGAGGAGCAGGGTGCCGGCCTGGAGGACGGGCAGGTCCTGGGCGAGGGCGGCCTGGAGGGTGGTGCGGCCGAGGCCGGGGATGTCGAAGATCTGCTCCACGGCGACGGAGCCGCCGGTGATCCCGACCACGAACAGGCCGACGTTGGGCAGGAGTCCGGGCAGACAGCGGCGTACGGCCTGCTGTGCGATGCGCCGGTTCGGCAGTCCGCGCGCGGCGGCGGCCAGCGCCCACGGTTCGGCGAAGGCGCTGGGCAGCAGGTCGTCGAGGAGCCGACCGAGCACGGCCCCGGCGGGCAGACCGAGGGCGAGCGCGGGCAGCACCGTCCACTGCGGGCCGTACCAGCCGAGCGCCGGCAGCCAGCCCAACTGCACGCCGACGACGGTCGCGAGGATCGACGCGGTGAGGAACTCGGGCAGCGCGGCGAGCACGGCGGAACCGCCGCCGGCCGAACGCCCCCTGCGGCCCTGCCGGTTGAGGGTGGGCGCGCAGACCAGCCCGGCCGTGACGACCGCGACGGCGAGCGCGACCGCCATCAGCAGCAGGGACGCGCCGAGCGCCTGGAGCACGGCGGGCGTGACCTCGGTCCCGGAGATCCAGGACCGGCCCGCGTCCCCGCGCCACAGCCCGCCGACCCAGCGCCCGAGGAGCGCCAACGGACCGTCGGCGAGGCCGAGTTGGGACCGGATGGCGGCCAGCACCTCGGACGTGGGGTCGCGGTCGGCCGAGCGCGCCTTCAGGACGGTGAGCGCGGGGTCGGTGCGCGAGAGCCAGGGCAGCAGGCCGATGCCGCACACCAGGGCGGCCGCTAGACCGGCGCGCCACAGCAGCGCGATCACTCGGTGCCGCACGCGTCAGCGCCGGGTGCCGGTGCCGACGAGGGTGCGCTCGTACGGGTCGAGGAGCGCGCCGCGGACCGAGGTGCCGACGCCGGTGATGATCCGCTGGTGGACCAGGGGGACAACGGCGTCGGTGCCGAGGATCGCGGCCTCGGCCGCCATCGCCGCGTCCTGCCGCTTCGCGGTGTCGGCGACGCCCTCCGCCTCGGCGACGGCCCGGTCGACGTCCTTGTCGCACAGCAGCGCCAGGTTGTAACCGCCGTCGCAGGTGAAGTCGCTGGCCAGCACGGCGACGGGATCACCGGTGTCGACCAGGGTGTTGCGGGCGAGCACGAAGGCGTCGAACTTCCCCTCCAGCGCGTCGCTCTCCAATCGCGAGTACTCGCGCACCTCCAGCTCGACCCTGAACCCGGCCTTCTCCAGCTGCTGCTTCAACACCTGGGCGACTTCGGGGAGTTCGGGCCGGTTGTCGTACGTGGCGAGGGTGATCCTCGTGCCGTCGGGGGCCGCGGGCTCGGCGCGCCCGGCGGGCCGCTTGCGCTTGCCCTCGGCCCAGGTGACGGCGGGGCCGTAGACGCCGGCTCCGGCGTCCGCGTGTCCCTCGTAGACACCGTCGGCGAGTGCGCCGGTGTCGACGGCCTCGCGCGCGGCGGCCCGCAGCTTCGGGTCCTTGAAGGGGCCCGAGTCGGTGTTGAGGAGCAGGCTGGTGGTGCGGGTCGTGGCCGTCTCCTCGCGGGTCGCCTTGTCGAGGGTGGCGGCCTGGGCGACGGGGATGGCCTCGGCGAGGTCGGCCTGTCCGGTGCGCAGGGCGGCGGCGCGGGCCGTGCCGTCGGCGATGAACTTCACGTCCACGCCCGCGGCTTGGGCCCGCCCGCCCCAGTAGTCGTCGAAGCGGTCGAGGCTCGCGGCGGTGGCGCCGGTGACGTCGGTGAGTTCGAAGGGGCCGGTGGCGGTGCCGGCCGGATCGACGGCGCCGGCCTTGCCGTAGGCCTTCGTCGACAGGACGGCGAGGCTCGGGCTGGACATGCGCAGGGGCAGGACGGGGTCCGGCCGGTCCGTGGTGATCCGGACGCCGGAGTCGCCGTCGGCCTGGGCCTTGAGGGTGACGCCGGAGAGGGCCGCGGGCGCGGGCTTCGCCTCCGTGGCGTGGGTGAGGGAAGTGGCGACGGCGGCCGGGGTGACGTCCGTGCCGTCCTGGAACGTGGCCTCGCGCAGGGTGAACAGCCAACTGCGGTCGTCCTCGCGGCGCCAGGAGGCGGCGAGCGCGGGGGCCGCGGCGCCGTTGGCGTCCAGGGCGGTCAGGCTCTCGGTGATGCCGAGGCGGCTGAGGATGGTGGCGTCGGCGCCGTACGGGGAGAGGTTCTCGGCGGGCGGGAAGGCGAGGGCGACCCGCAGTCGCGAGCCGTCCTTCGCGTCACCGGCCGCGTCCTCGGCACCGCCTGAGGCGAAGCAGCCGGTCAGGGCCGGGGCGAGGAGGAGAGCGAGCAGAAGTCGAAAACGGTGCACGGTGCGTCTACCGCCCCATCGGTATCTCGAAGTGGATGATCCCCTGGCCGCCGCCCGGTTCCTCGCGCTCGTCGAGCACGACCTTGCCGAGCGACCGCCAGAAGGGCTCGGCGCCCGGCACCGCCGGATCCGTGTGCAGGTACACGGCGCGGTAGTCGCCGTCGGCGGCGGCGAACGCGAGCAGCTCGCCGACCAGACGCCGGGCGAGGCCGCGTCGGCGGTGGTCCGGGCGGACGTAGATCCGGCGCAGTTGGGCGGTCTCGCCGGAGGGGTAGCGCTCGGCGAGATCGCGCGGGTTCGGCGGGTGGGCCGGGCCGCGGGAGTCGAGGGCGCCGGTGGCGACGACGGTGCCGTCGGCCGGGTCGAGCGCCACCAGGAGGGTGTGGCGGGCGGGGGCCAGGTAGGCGGCGGCCGGGTCGATGATGTCGCCGTGCCAGCGGGGCACGTAGCCGGTGCCGAAGTCGCGGTAGACGGTGTCGAGCATCACGGCTCGCGCACCGTCGAGGTCGTCCGGGCGCGCCGCCCTGATGCAGTAGTCAAGCACTTGCACATCATATGCATTAGCCCCTTGAACCTTGATCGCCTCGATTTGACAGCCTCGCGGCCGACCCCTAAAACCTACCCACATGACATTCATTTTCAAAAACGCGGTCCGGTAGTGCGGGTTGCCTTCGTCGGGAAGGGCGGCAGCGGCAAGACCACGCTGTCGGCCCTCTTCGCCCGCCACCTGGCCCGCTCCGACGCACCCGTGCTCGCCATCGACGGCGACATCAACCAGCACCTGGCCGCGGCGCTGGACCCTGACACCGAACCCGCCACCGCCCCTCCCCTGGGCGCCCACCTGGGCGAGCTGAAGGACTTCCTGCGCGGCACCAACCCACGCATCGCCTCCCGCGAGGCCATGATCAAGACCACACCACCGGGGCGCGGCTCACGCCTGCTGCGCCTGCTCGGCGACGACGAGGTGCACGCCCGGCACGTGGTCCGGGCGGGTGACGTACCGCTGATGGCGACGGGCGAGTTCGAGGAGAGCGACCTCGGGGTGGCCTGCTACCACTCCAAACTCGGCGCGGTGGAGCTGTACTTGAACCATCTGGTCGACGGCCCCGGCGAGTACGTGGTGGTCGACATGACGGCGGGCGCGGACGCCTTCGCGTCGGGCCTGTTCACCCGCTTCGACCTGACGTTCCTGGTGGCCGAACCGACCCGCAAGGGCGTCTCCGTCTACCGCCAGTACCGCGACCACGCCCGGGAGTTCGGCGTCCGGATCGCGGTCGTCGGCAACAAGGTGACGGGCGAGGACGACCTGCTCTTCCTCAAGGAGGAGGTGGGCGACGACCTCCTGACCCACCTGGTCCAGTCCCCCTGGGTGCGGGCCGCCGAACAGGGCCGCACCCAGGGCGAGTTGGAGCCGCACAACCGCCACGCCCTGAACGTCCTCCGCGAGACGGTCGACGCCCACCCCAGGGACTGGCCGACCCTGCACCGCCACGCCGTCGACTTCCACCTGCGCAACGCCCGGGCGTGGGCGGACCGGGCAACGGGCCTGGACCTGGCCTCCCAGGTGGACCCGGACTTCGTACCGGGCCCGACGGCACTGCCGTAAAGACCAATGCCCCCCGCACGGTCCAACGACCCCGTACTCACCAACTACCAGACAGGACACCCCCTTTCATGTCTCTCGACGTCTCCCCGAAGCTCCTCGCCGCAGCCGAGAACGGTGACATCCGCGAGGCGGACTTCGTGGACACGGTCCGCACGTCCCTCCCCTACGCCTACGACCTGATCGCCTCCCTCGCCACCGAACTGCGTGGCGGCACGGCCGACTTCACCGACAACCAGACGCCTCCCCCGTCGGAGCAGGAACGCGGCCAGCTCCTGCGCGCCCTCGCCAGCGACGCCATCCGCGGCAGCCTGGAGCGTCACTTCAGGGTGGCGCTGGCCTTCCAGAACTGCCACCGGGTGGCGGCGTTCCGGCCGGAGTCGCTGAACGGGGAGTCGCACGCGAAGTTCACGTCGGTGCGCTCCCAAGTCCTGAACCAGTCACCGGAGTTCAGGGACTGCTGACCCCGCCCAGCAACTGCTCCGTGTAAGCAGCCAGGCGCTTGGCCGCCTCCGGGTCGAGGGTCCGTAGGGACAGGTCCACCGGCCGGCCGCGGTCGTTCGCGGTCAGCGCGTCGGTCGGTGGGGCGTCGATCCAGGACACGATCGGGCGGACCGCCTCCTCGACCGGACGGGCGAAGAAGCGGGCCAGGAGCCTGATCGCGGCACGGGTCACCGGGTTCGGGTTGGAGTCGGCGCCGCTCCGGGTGAAGCCGGGGTGGTAGAGGACGTACCGCGCCTTGCTTCCGGCCTGGTCGGCGAAGGCGACCCCCAACAGGTCGTTCGCCCGGCCGGCCTGGAGCTGGGCGCGGATCTGGCCGTAGCGGCGGGTGAGTTGGGGGTCCTCCCAGTCGATGCGGCCGGCGGTGGTGCCGACGCCGGCGATGTTGATGACCAACGGGGCATCGGCGGAGTCGAGTTGGGGGCGCAGCAGGTTTCCCAGGAGGTGGCGGCTCAGGTAGTACAGGGCGAAGGTGTACTCCAGGCCGTCGGGCGTCTCGCGGCGCTTTGGGCTGATGCGGTTGGCGAACAGTGCCAGTGCGTCGATCGTGTCGTGCCGCTCCTGGATGCGGGCGACGACGCGTTCGACCTCGGCGATCGAGGACAGGTCCGCCTGGAGGAAACGCAGGCGGGGGCTGTCCGCCTCGGCCAGCAGCCGGTCCCCCTTCGCCCGGCTGCTGCCGATGACCGTGACGTGGTCGCCTCTGCTCAGTCTGGCCAGCGCGGTCGCGCGGCCCATGCCGTCGGTTCCGCCGCTGATGATCACGGTCTTCGGTGATTGGCCCGGCACGGACGTCCTCCTTGGGGTCGAATGGCGGTGGTCCCATCGTGGGTCCGTGCCAACGGCCGCCGAAAGAAGGCAGTTTGATGTCCGGTACGCACATCGGTGTTCCCTCGGTGCTCGCCCATGAGCTTCCCCGCCCGGTACCGCTCGACGAGTTGGCGCACTGCCCGGTCGGGGACGTCTTCCGGCGCCTGGGCGACCGGTGGAGCCTGCTGCTCCTGTCCCTGCTGGGCACGCGGCCGCACCGCTACAACGAACTGCACCGCTCCGTCGAGGGCATCAGCCAGCGCATGCTGACCCGCACCCTGCGCAGCCTGGAGAACGACGGACTGGTCCGGCGGCAGGTGTATCCGACCGTGCCGCCGAGCGTGGAGTACAGCCTGACCCCGCTCGGCGGCACGCTGTTGGAACCGTTGTCGGCACTGGCGGACTGGGCGGTGCTGCACGCCGGCGAGATGGACGCGGCCAGGGCACAGCACACGGACTAGCGGGCTACCGCTTCTGCTCCACCCGCACCCAGTCCACCTCCGCCTGCACTCCCGCGGCCGTGACCCTGTCCACGCTGGACTGCGGCAGACCCCAATAGGGAGTGGTCACCTGGTTCCAGCCCGCGGGATACGCGCCGCCCAGGGCGAGGTTGAGGATGACGTAGTTGTTGTGGTCGTAGACCCACTGCCCGCGCGTCGACTCCAGCTTGTTGCGGGTCGTCTCCTGGACGAGGCGGTCGTCGACGTAGAAGCGCATTCCGGTCGGTGTCCACTCCACCGCGTAGGTGTGCCACTGGTCGGCCGTGCCGCCGCTCGGGTAGGTCTGGCGGGCGCCGATGTTGCCGTCGGCCGAGTAGCCGGGGCCGTGCAGGGCGGTGCTCGTCCAGTCCGGGTAGCCGATGTTCTCCATGATGTCTGTCTCGCCGGAGGCCGGCCAGGAGACCGAGGTGTCGTCGACGTTGCTGCCGAGCAGCCAGAAGGCAGGCCAGAAGCCGTCCCCGACCGGGAGCTTCATGCGGGCGCTGACCCGGCCGTAGGTGAAGTCGAACTTGGTGTTGGTGTCGATGCGCCCGGAGGTGAAGTCGAAGGTCCCGGCCGGTGTCTGGGTGCAGTCGTTGCAGTACCTGGACTTCAGCAGAAGGCTGCCGTTCTGCGTGGCGATGTTGTCGGTGGAATCGACGTACGCCTGGGACTCCCCGTTGACCGGGCCCATCTCGTACCCGGTCCGGACGACCCGCCACTTGGAGCGGTCCAGGCTCGTCCCCGTGAAGTCGTCGAAGAACGTTGTCTGGTACGTGCCCGACTGCTCGCCGGGCAGCGCCGGGTAGGCGGCCGCGGCGCTGCCGCCGGTGCCCCAGACCTGGAACTCGTAGAGGGAGTAGCCGAATTGGGCGGTGTCAGGGGCCGGGTTGTAGAAGCTGCGGCGCTCCTTGCCGAGCATGCGGACGTAGCGGCCGGTGGCCGGGGTGGGGAGGGTGACGGTGTCGTGCCGGCCCGTCGCCTCCGACGGTGACTTGATGTCGGCCCGGCGGGCGGCCACGTCGGCGGCCGAGGGCTGGTAGACGGTGCGCCAGGTGCGGTTGTCGTCGGAGACCTGGACTTGGTAGTCGACGGCGTAGGCCGCCTCCCAGTAGAAGTCGACGGAGGAGATGGTCGAGGTGGCGCCGAGGTCGACCGAGACCCAGCGGTCGCCGTTCCAGTCGCTGGACCAACGGGTCGCGTCGTCCTTGAGGTTGGCGGGCCAGCCGCCGTCGGTGAGGAACACCGGTGAGTTGCCCGAGTGTTGGTAGCAGTTCGAGTACGCCGGGTGGCTCAGGGCGAGGTTGCTCCGGGTCGTGGACGCGGGGGCCGGTTCGCCGCCGTAGACCCTGAAGGAGTAGAGCGAGTAGCCGTAGGGCGTGGCGCGTTCCAGGCCCCGCATCCGGACGTAACGGCCCGTCGCCTCCTGCGGATACGTGTTCGCGGTGACCGAACCTCCGGTGCCGGCGGTCTCCGTGTAGAAGGGCGTCCAGTCGGTGCCGTTCTTCGAGACCTCCAGGACGTAGCGTTTGCCGTAGGCGGCCTCCCAGTCCAGGGTGACGCGGTCGACGCGGATGGTGGCGCCGAGGTCGATCCGGATCCAGGCGTCGTCGGCGAAGTCGCTGGACCAGCGGGTGGCGCCGTTGCCGTCGAAGGCGAGGCCGGGGGCGGTGCCGGCGTTCTCGCTGCCGGAGGCGGTGACGCCGGCCGGGTTCGCGGTGTAGGCGGTGCCGGCGCGGTCGGTGTCCCAGGTGGCGGCGGCAGCCGCGGCCTCCGGAGCGGGGGCGGCGAAGGCAGGGGTCGCGGACAGCAGGGCCACGGCGGCCAGGGCGGCCAAATAGGTGCGGGATCTCATGCGACTCTCCCTTGAGCTGGGGACGAGGTGGGGATCTTAATGGCGTGCTCATGACAGACTTGAGGGTCTGTACATCCATGAGGATCGGTCGTTCCGGTCACCCGAAGAGATCCGCCGACCGGGCACGGTGGCCGTGGGCTCCCGCACCCACGTCCACCGTGCCCGCCGCCGTGACCGTCAGGCGGCCCGCTGTGCCTTGCTGCGATGGGCCCGCACGATGTCCGCGTAGCGGTGTCCGGTGCCCTTGATGGTGCGCACCTGCGTGTCGTAGTCGACGTGGATGAGGCCGAAGCGCTTCTCGTAGCCGTAGGCCCACTCGAAGTTGTCGAGCAGCGACCAGGCGAAGTAGCCGGCCAGCGGGGCGCCCTTGCGGGCCGCCGAGGCGCAGGCCGCGAGGTGTTGCTCCAGGTAGTCCTGGCGCTCGGGGTCGTCGACGGTTCCGTCGGGCCGTACGACGTCCGGGTAGGCGGAGCCGTTCTCGGTGACGTACAGCTTGCGGGCGCCGTACTCCTCGGTGAGGCGGAGCAGCAGGGTCTCGATGCCGCTGGCGTCGACCTCCCAGTCCATGCCCGTGCGCGGCACGCCGAGGCGGCGCACCGAACGGACGCGGGGTGCCTGGCCGCGCGGGTCGTCCGCGACGGTGGCCGGGAAGTAGTAGTTCAGTCCGAGCCAGTCCAGGGGCGCGGCTATGGTCTCCAAGTCGCCCGGCTGCTCGGGGAGTTCGACGCCGTAGACCTCGCGCATGTCGGCCGGGAAGTCGCGGCCGTGGATCGGGTCCAGCCACCAGCGGTTGACGTGGCCGTCGTGCCGGCGGGCGGCCTGCACGTCCTCCTCGCGGTCGGTGGCGGCGTACACGGTGGAGAGGTTGTTGACGATGCCGACCTGGGCGTCCGGGGCCGCGGCGCGGATCGCCTGGACGGCGAGTCCGTGGCCGAGGAGCAGGTGGTACGAGGTGCGGACCGCGGCGGTCAGGTCGGTCCAGCCCGGCGCCATCTTGCCCTCCAGATGGCCGATCCAGGACGAGCAGGAGGGCTCGTTCAGGGTCGCCCAGTGGGAGACGCGGTCGCCGAGGCGTTCGGCGACGACGGAGGCGTACGCGGCGAAGTGCTCGGCGGTCGCCCGCTCCGGCCAGCCGCCCCGGTCCTGGAGGGCCTGCGGGAGGTCCCAGTGGTAGAGGGTGACCGACGGGGTGATGCCCGCCTCCAGCAGGGCGTCGACCAACTGGTCGTAGAAGGCGAGGCCCTTGGCGTTGACCGGGCCGTCGCCGCCGGGTACGACGCGCGGCCAGGCGATCGACAACCGGTAGGCGTTGGTGCCCAGTTGGCGCATCAGGTCGATGTCCTCGCGCCAGCGGTGGTAGTGGTCGCAGGCGACGTCGCCGTTGTCGTTGTTCGCGATCTTGCCGGGCGTGTGCGAGAAGGTGTCCCAGATCGACGGCGCGCGTCCGTCCTCGGCGACTGCTCCCTCGATCTGGTACGCCGCGGTGGCCGTGCCCCACAGGAAGTCGTGCGGGAGTGCGGCGAAGTCGATGGTCACAGATGTCCCTTCGGAGTGGGGGAGTCGCTCACTTGACGGCGCCCGCCGTCAGCCCGGCGACGAGGTAGCGCTGGAGCAGCAGGAAGCCGGCGACCACGGGCACGCTGACGACCAGCGAGGCGGCCATGATCTGGTTCCAGTACACGTCGTTGAGCGTGGAGTAGCCCTGGAGACCGACGGCGAGGGTCCGGGTGGTGTCGTTGGTCATCACCGACGCGAACAGCACCTCGCCCCACGCGGTCATGAACGCGTAGACGGCGACCGCGACGATGCCGGGGATCGCGGCCGGCACCACGACGCGGAACAGCGCGCCGAGCGGCCCGCAGCCGTCCACCAGCGCGGCCTCGTCCAGGTCACGCGGCACCGAGTCGAAGTACCCGATCAGCATCCAGATCGAGAACGGCAGGGAGAAGGTCAGATACGTCAGGATCAGCCCGCCGCGCGAGCCGAACAGGGCGATGCCGGTGGCGTTGCCGATGTTGACGTAGATGAGGAAGAGCGGGAGCAGGAAGAGGATGCCCGGGAACATCTGTGTGGACAGCACGGTGACCGTGAAGACCCGCTTGCCGCGGAAGCTGTAGCGGCTGACGGCGTACGCCGAGAAGACCGCGATCACCACCGACAGGACGGTCGCCGCACCCGCCACGACCAGCGAGTTCACGAAGTAGCGCGCGAGCGGCACGGTCGACCAGATGTCGATGTACGGGCGGATGGTCAGCCCGCTCGGCAGCCAGCGGAACTTGCCCATGACATCGGCCAGCGGCTTCAGCGAGCTGGAGACCATGACGTACACCGGGAGCAGGACGAAGCCGGTGAGCAGGGTCAGGAAGATCCGCCGGGACCAGATGAAGGAGCGCGGCGGCGCCATCGGCGAGCTGGGGCTAGACATCGGCGGTCCTCCGTCCGCGCGAGGTGAGCGCGAGGTAGACGCCCGTCACCACCAGCAGGAACAGCAGCAGGAGTACGGACATGGCGGAACCGGTGCCGAAGTTCCAGGTGACGAACGAGGCCTGGTAGATGTGGACCGAGATGAGATCCGCGGCCTCCGGAGCGGCCTTGCCGAACAGGACGTAGGGCGTGTTGAAGTCGTTGAACGTCCATAGGAACAGCACCAGGACAAGGACCTGGTTGACCGGGCGCAGGGACGGCAGGGTGATGCGGCGCAGTTGCTGCACCATCCCGGCGCCGTCCAGCGCGGCGGCCTCGTACAGCTCCTTGGGGATGTTCTGCAGGCCGGCCATCACGATGAGGAAGGCGAACGGCCAGCCCTTCCACACGTGCACGATCAGCAGCGCGTAGAAGCTGTTGTCGCCGATCAGCCAGAACGACGGCTTGCTCGTGATGTGCAGCTGGTCGTGCAGGACGTGGTTCACCAAGCCGTTGTCGTGCTGGAACATGAACACCCAGGTGATGACGGCCGCGTAGACCGGCAGGGCGTACGGGACCAGGAACAGGGCGCGCAGGATGCCACGGCCGCGGAAGTTGTCCTGCATGTAGACCGCCGCCGCCGTGCCGATCAGCCAGCAGAAGCTGACCGACAGGATGGTGAAGACGACGGTGACGAAGAAGGAGTGCAGCAGGTCCTGGCCGACGGGGGCGTCGAAGTCAACCGACACCTTGTAGTTGTCGAAACCGGACCAGGGCGCGGTCCCCCAGTCCCGGATGTAGAACTGGGTGAGCTCCTTGAAACTCATCACGATGCCGATCACCATCGGCACCAGGTGGACCAGGAGTTCGAGGAACAGGGCGGGCAGGAGCAGCAGATACGGCAGTGCGATGCGGCGGATCCTCCCGGGGCGGCGGCGGGGCGCTTTCTCCGCCGACCCGGGAGAGTTCTTGTGCACGGCGGCCTCTGCGGGTGCAGTGGTCGTCATCGTTTCTCTCACTTCGCCGGCATCTGCTGCTGGGCCTTCTCGAGCTTCGCCTTGACCGATGCGGTGGTCACCGCGCGGCCGGCGGCGACGTCGGCGAACAGGTCCTTGACGGCCGTGCCGACCGCGGTCTCGAACTGCGACTCGTCGGCGACCTGCGGCAGGGCCGCGGCGCTGGTGGCGAGGGTGTCCTTGAGGACGGAGTTCGAGGCGGAGTTGAAGGAGGCGTCCTCCTGGGCGGCCTTGACCGGCGGGATGGAGCTGTAGGCGGTGTTGAGGATCTTCTGCTCCGCGTCGCTGGTCATGAACTTCACGAACTTGGTGGAGCCGTCGAGGTTGTCGGTGTTCTTGAAGACCGCGAGGTTGATGCCCGCGACCATCGAGTTGACCTGCGCGCCGGTGCCGGGGGTGCCGGACTGCACGGGCACCGGGGCGATGCCGTACTTGTCATCGGCCATGCCCTGCGACTTGAGGTTGGCGGCGGCGGACTGCCACAGCAGCATCGCCTGCTTGCCCTTGGCGAAGTCGCTCACGGACTGGTTCTGCGCGTACTCGGCGTCACCGGTCGGGATGACCTTGTCCTTGGCCATCAGGTCGACGTACTGCTTCACTCCGGCGACCACCGCGTCGTTGGTGAAGTCGGCCTTGCCGCCGGCGGTGAAGAACTCGCCGCCGTGCTGCTTGGCGAAGACGAAGGTGTGGTGGATGTTCTCGGAGACGTTGGCGCCCTCCGCGCCGAGGGCCGACTTGCCCTTCGCCTGGATCTTCTTGCCGTCGGCGACCAGCTCGGCCCACGTGGTCGGTGGCTTGGCGATGCCGGCGTCGGCGAAGATCTCCTTGTTGTAGTAGAGGGCGTACGCCATCGAGTACAGCGGGACCGCGGCCGGGTCCTTGCCCTCGGCGCCGGTCGAGCCGAGCGCGGAGTCGACGAAGCGGTCCTTGCCGCCGATCTTGCCGAAGTTCGTCGCGTCCCAGGGCAGCAGCGCGCCGGTGGCCTGCAGGGAGGCGCTCCAGGTGTTGCCGATGTTCAGCACGTCGGGGCCCTGGCCGGAGGTCGTCGCGGTGAGGATCCGGTTCAGCAGGTCCGACCAGGGCACGACCTCCAGCTTGACCTTGATGCCGGTCTGCTTCTGGAACTTGTCGAGCTCCGGCTGGAGGACCTTCTTGTCGATGGCGATGCTCGCGCCCTGGTTGGAGGCCCAGTACGTGAGGGTCTTCGGCGAGTCGTTGGACCCGCCGTCCGTCGACGAACCGCCTCCGCAGGCCGTGGCGGCAAGGGCGAGTGACATGGTGACGGCGCCTACGGCCGCGGCTCGGATGCTGCGCATGGCTCCCGGTGTCCCTTCAGGCATTACAGTCATGACTTAATTTAGGACGTGAGTTAAACCTCAAGAGATGGCCTCGTCAAGGGGTACGGCAACCATCGTGGAACTACGGTCACACCTCTTGACGCATCCGTTCGGGCAGTTGAAGCATTCAACGACAAGAGAGCGCTCCCAGACCCCACCGTGTTCACTTCCTGAACAGGAGAGCCGCCATATGTCTCTGCCCGCCCTACCTCGCAGAACCATCCTCGGAGCCGCGGCCGTCGCGGCACCCGCGGTGCTCGGCCTGTCCGCACGCGCGGACGCCGCCACCTCCACGTCCACCGCGTCCTCCGCCGCTGCGGCCGCCCCGGGTGCGGCCCTCCTCCCCGGCGGCGGCGACCTCGGCGCCAACGTGATCGTCTTCGATCCGTCGATGTCGTCCGGCAGCATCCAGAGCAGGCTGGACCAGATCTTCCAGCAGCAGGAGACGGCCCAGTTCGGCACCGGCCGCTACCAACTGCTCTTCAAGCCCGGCACCTACAGCGGGCTCAACGCCCAACTCGGCTTCTACACCTCGATCTCGGGCCTCGGCCTGTCCCCCGACAACACCACCATCAACGGCGACATCACCGTCGACGCCGGCTGGTTCAACGGCAACGCCACCCAGAACTTCTGGCGTTCGGCGGAGAACCTCGCACTGGTCCCCGTGAACGGCACGAACAGGTGGGCCGTGGCTCAGGCGGCCCCCTTCCGTCGTATGCACGTGCGCGGGAACCTCAACCTCGCCCCCAACGGCTACGGTTGGGCCAGCGGCGGCTACATCGCCGACAGCCGGATCGACGGCCAGGTCCAGCCGTACTCGCAGCAGCAGTGGTACACCCGCGACAGCGTGATCGGCAGCTGGCTCAACGGCGTCTGGAACATGGTGTTCTCGGGCGTCCAGGGCGCGCCCCCGCAGGGCTTCCCGAACCCGGTGTACACCACCCTCGGCACGACGCCGGTCTCCCGCGAGAAGCCCTTCCTGTACCTGAACGGCACCGAGTACCGGATCTTCCTCCCGGAGAAGCGCACCAACGCGAGCGGGGTGACGTGGGGCAGCGGCACACCGCGCGGCACCTCGCTGTCCCTGTCGCAGTTCTACGTCGCCAAGCCGGGCGTCACCGCGGCCACCCTCAACGAGGCGCTCACGCAGGGACTCCACCTCCTGCTGACGCCGGGCATCTACCACCTGAACCAGCCGATCCAGGTGAACCGTGCGGGCACCGTCGTCCTGGGCCTGGGTTACGCAACTCTGGTGCCGGACAACGGAGTTACGGCGCTGAAGGTCGCCGACGTCGACGGCGTGCGGCTCGCGGGCTTCCTGATCGACGCGGGCACGGTCAACTCGACCACCCTGCTGGAAGTCGGCCCCGCGGGCACGACGACGGACCACTCCGCCAACCCCACCACCGTCCAGGACGTGTTCGTCCGCATCGGCGGCGCGGGTGCGGGCAAGGCGACCACCAGCATGGTCATCAACAACCGCCACACCATCGTCGACCACACCTGGCTCTGGCGCGCCGACCACGGCTCGGGCATCGGCTGGGACACCAACCGGGCCGACTACGGCCTCGTCGTCAACGGCGCCGACGTGCTGGCCACCGGCCTGTTCGTGGAGCACTTCAACAAGTACGACGTGCAGTGGAACGGCGAGCGCGGTCGCACGATCTTCTTCCAGAACGAGAAGGCGTACGACGCGCCCAACCAGGCCGCGATCCAGAACGGTTCGATCAAGGGGTACGCCGCCTACAAGGTCGGCGACAACGTGACGGTGCACGAGGGCTGGGGTCTGGGCAGCTACTGCTACTACAACGTCAACCCGGCGATCGTGCAGCACAACGGCTTCGCGGCGCCGAACCGGTCGGGGGTGAAGTTCCACGACCTGCTCGTGGTCTCGCTCGGCGGCCAGGGCCAGTACGAGCGCGTCATCAACGAGACCGGCTCGCCGACCTCGGGAACGTCGACCATCCCGTCAACGGTGGTGTCGTACCCGTGAGCCGGGCGGCGGCCCCGCCCCGGTGAGGAGCGGGACCGCCGTTTCGGCCGGTGTCCCCCACTACTGCGCCGGCGTCCCGGCGGGCGCCGGCGCGTAGCCGGTGGGACGGGCCGTGAAAGTGCCACGGCCCTGGGTCCGGCTGCGCAACCGGGTCGCGTAGCCGAAGAGTTCGGCCAGCGGCACGGTCGCCGTCACGACCGCCGATCGGCCGCGCGTGGTCGAGCCCGAGACCCGGCCCCGGCGCGCCGCGAGGTCGCCGAGCACCCCGCCGACGGCCTCGTCGGACACGGTGACCGTGACCTCGACGACCGGCTCAAGGAGGACCATCGCGCAGGCGCGCAGGGCCTCCCGCAGTCCGAGCCGGCCCGCCGTGCGGAAGGCGGTGTCGGAGGAGTCCTTCACATGGGTCGACCCGTCGGTGAGCGTGACGCGCAGCCCGGTCACCGGGTGCCCGCCCAACGGCCCCTCGACGAGGGCGTCCCGGCAGCCGGCCTCGACCGCCCGGACGTACTCCTGCGGAACCCGCCCGCCGACGACCGCCGAGCGGAACTCGAAGCCGCCGTCCGCCGGTTCGACATCGAGGACGACATGGGCGAACTGCCCTGCCCCACCGTCCTGTTTGACGTGCCGGAAGACATGGCCGGACACCCCGCGCCCGACCGTCTCGCGGTAACTCACCCTCGGGCGCCCGACGTTGACCTCCACGCCGTGGACGCTCCGCAACTGCTCAGTCGCCACCTCCAGATGGAGCTCGCCCATGCCGGACAGCACCGTCTGACCCGTCTCGGAGTCCGTCCGCACGACCAGCGAGGGGTCCTCCTCGACCAGTCGCGCGAGCGCCGAGGCCAGCCGGCCGGTCTCGGTCGACCTGCGGGCCTCGACCGCCACGGAGACCACGGGTTCGGCGACACCGGGCGGTTCCAGCACCAGCGGGGCGCCGGGCGCGCACAGCGTCGTACCGGCGCGGGCGGACTTCAGCCCGACCACCGCGACGATGTCCCCGGCGACCGCGCGGTCGACCTGGGCGTGCCGGTCGGCCCGGACGCGCAGGATGCGCCCGATCCGTTCGGTGCGGTGTGCGACCGCGTCCCACACGGTGTCTCCCTTCTCGATCGTTCCCGAGTACACCCGCAGATACGTCAGACGTCCTGTCGGGGTGGCGTTCACCTTGAACGCCAGTGCCGCGAAGGGCGCCGCCGGATCCGCGGGCCGTTCCTCCCGCGTGCCCTCCGCCGTGCCGTCGCCGGTGCCCCGTACGGCGGGCACGTCGAGCGGTGACGGCAGGTAGGACACGAGGGCGTCGAGCAGCGGCTCGATCCCGCGGTTGCGGTAGGCCGAGCCGCAGAGCACGATCACGCCGTCGCCGCTGCGGGTGAGGTCCCGCAGCGCGGCGGCCAGCGTTTCGGCGGACAGCGTCGAGTCGGCGCAGAACTCCTCCAGCGCCGCCGGATGGAGTTCGGCGACGGCCTCCTCCAGCAGTCGCCGACGCCGGTGCGCCTCCTCGCGCAGCTCCGCCGGCACCGGCACGACCTCGGGCGCCTCGGCGCCGTCCGCCCACACCAGTGCGCGCATCCGCAACAGGTCGACGACTCCGGTGAAACCGTCCTCGGCACCGATGGGCAACTGCACGACCAGCGGCGCCGGGTGCAGCCGTTCCCGGATCGAGTCGACGGCGCTGTCGAGGTCCGCGCCCGCGCGGTCCAGCTTGTTGACGAACGCGATCCTGGGCACGCCGTGCCGATCGGCCTGCCGCCACACGGACTCGCTCTGCGGCTCGACGCCCGCGACGGCGTCGAACACCGCGACCGCGCCGTCGAGCACCCTGAGCGCGCGCTCCACCTCGTCGGCGAAGTCGACGTGCCCGGGGGTGTCGATCAGGTTGATCCGGTGGCCGTCCCAGGAACAGCTCACCGCCGCCGCGAAGATGGTGATCCCACGGTCGCGCTCCTGCGGGTCGAAGTCGGTGACGGTGGTGCCGTCGTGGACCTCGCCGCGCCGGTGCGTGGTGCCGGTGGCGAACAGGATCCGCTCGGTGACGGTGGTCTTGCCGGCGTCCACGTGGGCGAGGATGCCGAGGTTGCGGACGGTGGTCAGTGGGTTGAGGTGGGTGCGCACGGCCCATGGGCCTTTCTGGTGATCTCACGATCGGAAAAGGGCAGCGCGATTCCCGGACGGAACGTCACGACGAGCGCGTGAAGGCGCGTCGGTGGACGGGAGATACGTGTCAGACGTTCGTCACGGGCTTCCGGTGCCGGCCGCGCAGCGAGCACCGGGCGGACGGAGACACCAGGATCACCTGGTACCGGGAACGGGGAACGACGACAGCGGCGCGGTGACGCATGGCTGGGCTCCCCTCGACTGGTCTGACGTGGCCTGCCGAGTGTAGGGAGATCGACGCGTGCCGGTCACCGGGTTTTTTCGGCGGCCCCAAAGACCTCAGCGGTACTTCGCGATGAACGCCTTCACCTCGTCCCACACGGACGGCTGCTGATTCAGCAGGTCGTTGCCGTGCGCGACCCCGTCCACCAACTCCAGCTTCTTCCCCGGAGACTTCTTGGTCAGCTTCGCCAACTCCTTTGCGTCATCGGCGAATTGGCCGTCACCGTTCGCGGCGATGAAATACACCGGCATGGTCAACTTCGGTACGGCGGCGGTCGCGTCCATGTTCTGGTACAGCCCCGGCCCGGACACCGACACCACCGCCGCGACCGCCGGCCGCACCTTCGACGCGGCGACCAGCGAGGCGGTACCGCCCTTGGAGGCGCCCATCAGGACGATCTTCCCGGCCCCTTCGCCGCGCAGCCGCTCGGCGGCCCCCTGGATCTCCTCCACCTCGGAGCCGTTGCTGTCGACCGCGATCACGCGATAGCCGTCGGTCGCGAGCTCCTCGGCGCCGACGACCCAGGAGCAGACGTTGTTGTCAGACTGGTGGGACAGGATGACCCCGGTCGTGCCGGTGCCCGTCTCGTAGCCGTTGACGTCGGCCCCCTCGGTGTCCTTGAAGGTGACCGACTTCTTGAGCTGCTTGCCCGACAGACACCCGAAGTCGTTGCCGGTGGCTTCGGCCTCCGGCGTCGTGGACGGCCCGTCCCCCTGGTCGCCGTCACCGTCGCCGCCGCACGCGACGAGCGCCAGCATCCCCGTACAGACCAGCATCACGGCAGCCCGCATCGCTGAGTTCACGCGTCCTCCCCCGTCGAGAATCTGCCGCAAGCTAACGGCCGGGCCACCTCCCGTCAATGCATCGCACAGCGCCCCCGGCGACCGTCGTGAACATCGGGAAAACGGTGGGAACTTATCCACCCGGCCATCAGTTTCCACGATGCTGTAGATATCGACAGATACCGATGGGGCCTCGGGCCGCCGCCCGGGCGGACCGGGCCACCGACCCGAATACCAGGAGTGCGCATGGCCCTGTGGGACCGCATCAAGGAATCCGCATCGACGATGCAGACCCAGCTGGTGTCGAAGAAGAACGACCTCAAGAGCGGTGCGTTCCGTGACGCCAGCATGGCGATGTGCGCGCTCGTCGCGGCGGCGGACGGCACCATCGACCCGTCCGAGCGCCAGCGCGTGGCCCAGCTCATCTCCACCAACGAGGTCCTGCAGAACTTCCCCGCGGACGACCTGCGCCGCCGCTTCGAGGAGAACCTGAACAAGCTGACCGCCGACTTCGCCTTCGGCAAGGTCACCGTGCTGCAGGAGATCGCCAAGGCCAAGAAGAAGCCCGCCGAGGCCCGTGCCGTCATCCAGATCGGCATCGTCATCGGCGGCGCCGACGGCGACTTCGACAAGACGGAACAGGCCGTCGTACGAGAGGCGTGCTTCGCGCTCGACCTGCCGCCGCACGAGTTCGACCTCTGAGCACCATGCTCTGACCGGCAGCTCGCTGCCCGACCCGGCCCGGATTTTCCCGGGCCGGGTTTACGTTTGCCGGAACCGGTGAGGCGCGTGGGATGTGTCATCCCCTCCACACCGCCGCCGTCCCCCCGGAAAGACTCGTCCACGCACGCGAGGACCACCCACATCGTGCGCAGGTGACGTGGTGAGCCAGACCACACGCACCGAGCCCGATCTCGGCACCACCCGGACCGAGCCCGCCCCCGCCCCCACGCGGACCGGGCCCGAATCCGGCACCAAGCGGTCGGCCGCGGCCACGCCCGAAACGGCGAAGGCGCGCGACTCCTACTTCGACAACGCCAAATACCTCGCGATCCTGCTGGTCGCGATGGGTCACGCGTGGGAGCCGTTGCGGGACGGAAGCCGCACCGTCAGCGCGGTCTACACGTTCGTCTACGCCTTCCACATGCCGGCGTTCATCGTGATCTCGGGCTACTTCTCGCGCTCCTTCGACGCGAGCCCGCAGCGGATCCGGCGCCTGGTGACGGGCGTCGCCGTCCCCTACGTCCTCTTCGAGACGGCTTACACCCTGTTCACCCGGTGGACCGACCACGAGCCGGACCGCGCGATCAGCCTGCTGGACCCGCTGTACCTGACCTGGTTCCTCGCCGCCCTGTTCGTCTGGCGGCTGACGACCCCGATCTGGCGGCAGGTGCGGTGGCCGCTGCCGCTCGCGCTGGTGACAGCGATGCTGGCGACCATGTCACCCTCCATCGGCGAGGATCTCGACATGCAGCGTCTGCTGCAGTTCCTGCCGTACTTCGTGCTCGGCCTGTGCCTGCGGCCCGAGCACTTCCAACTGCTGCGCCAGTGGAAGGTGCGCCTGCTCGCCGTACCGGTGGCCCTCTGCGCGCTCGCCGTGGCGTACTGGACGGTGCCCCGGATGACCGGCGCGTGGTTCTTCCACCGCGACAGCGCCGAGCAGTTGGGGTCGCCCAGTTGGACGGGGCCGCTGATGACCCTGGCCATCTTCGGCTGCTCGACGGTCCTGGTCGCCTGTTTCCTGGCCTGGGTGCCGGGGCGCCGGACGTGGTTCACGGTGCTGGGCGCGGGCACGCTCTACGGCTATCTGCTGCACGGTTTCATCGCCCAGGGGTCGAAGCCCTGGGGCTGGTACTCCCCCGACTGGATCTACCGGCCGGTCGGCGAGATCGTCGTCACGCTCTTCGCCGCCGTGGCCGTGACCCTGCTGTGCACACCGCCGGTCCGACGGATCTTCCGTTTCGCCATGGAGCCCAGGATGGAGTGGGCGTTCAGGTCACGCACGTGACCTCCGGCTGAGTCGCCTCAGTCATGCGGTGCCTTGCCGGTGACCCGGTGGTCCGCATGGCTGAGCGCCTCCATGACCAGCCGCCGCAGATGCCCGTCGCGCAGGCTGTAGTGGACATGCCGTCCTTCGCGCCGCGTCTCCACCAGACCCGCGAGCCGCAGCTTGGCCAGGTGCTGGCTGACGGCGGTCCGGGACGCCTCGCAGCGCTCGGCGAGTGAGCCGACGTCCGACTCACCCTGCGCGAGCAGCCACAGCAGGTGCAGCCTGGTCGCGTCGGAGAGCAGCGCGAAGACCTCGGTCGCCTCGGCCAGCCGCGCACCGTCCGGGGCCCGCAGATGCGTATCGGCCGCAGGTGGCACGGACTCGCGTGAGGACATGGGGTCAGCCTAGAGCCCGGGCGAGCCGGTCACGTTCGACCGGCCCTCTTTCGATCGTCATGTGCGCAGATGCGCACATGACGACTATGCTGACGGCGTCGAACCGACCGCCCCACGCCAGGGAGCCGTCCGCATGCTCGCCGTCTTGCGCAACCCCACCTACCGCCGGCTGTTCACCGCCCAGGTCGTCGCCCTGGTCGGCACCGGTCTGGCCACCGTGGCGCTCGGCCTGCTGGCGTACGACATCGCGGGCGCCGACGCCGGTTCGGTGCTCGGCACCGCCCTCGCGATCAAGATGGTGGCGTACGTCGGGATCGCCCCGCTCGTCGGTGCCGTGGCCGACCGGGTGCCGCGCCGGGCGCTGATGGTGACCTCCGATCTCACACGGGCCGGCGTCGCCTCGGCACTGCCCTTCGTCGACCAGGTCTGGCAGGTCTACGTCCTGGTCTTTCTGCTCCAGTCCGCGTCGGCCGCGTTCACGCCGACGTTCCAGGCCGTGATCCCGGACGTGCTGCCGGCGGAGCGCGACTACACGCGGGCGTTGTCCATGTCCCGGCTGGCCTATGACCTGGAGAGCCTGTTCTCGCCCGCGCTGGCCGCCGCGCTGCTGTCGGTGATCACGTACAACTGGCTCTTCACCGGTACGGTGTTGGGCTTCCTCGCCTCGGCCGCGCTGGTGCTCTCGACACCGCTGCCGAGGCCGTCCTGGACGCGATCACCGGGCCGCGCCTACGCCAAGGCGACGGCCGGCACCCGCCTCTTCTTCGCCGTCCCGCAACTACGCGCCCTGCTCGCCCTGAACCTCGCGGTGGCCTGCGCGAGCGCGATGGTGACCGTCAACTCGGTCGTCTACGTACGCGACTTCCTCGGGCTGTCGGCCGATGCCGTGCCGCTGGCGCTCGGCGCGTACGGCGCGGGTTCGATGGCCGTCGCCCTTGCGCTGCCGCGTGTGCTGGACCGGGTGGCGGACCGGACGGTGATGCTGCGCGGGGCCCTGCTGCTCGGTGTCGTCTTCGCCGGGCTCGGCGCCATCACGGCTTCCCGGTACGGGAGTTGGCGCGCACCGGCGCTGCTGGTCCTGTGGGCCGCGTTCGGCGCGGGGTGCTCGACGATCCTCACGCCGACCGCCCGGCTGATCCGTCGCTCGGCCCCGGCGGAGGAGCGGACGGCGGCGTTCGCGGCGCAGTTCTCGCTGTCGCACGGCTGCTGGCTGCTGACGTATCCGCTGGCGGGCTTGCTGGGCGCGGCAGTTGGGCTGCAGGGGACCGTGTTCACCCTGGGCGCCCTCACGCTGGCCGCGTCCCTGCTCGCCGTCCATCTGTGGCGGGTGCCCCGGCCGACGGCCGAGCACGAGCACACCGACCTGCACGACGGCCACCCGCATCTCGCCGGAGCGGTTCGGGTGGCGGCGGGTTGGCGCCACAGCCACGGCTAGGGTGTGCTCCCGCCCCCAACTGGCCCTGCTCGCGGGCGAGTCAGCCCAGCTTGCGGGCCACACCCCCGTAGAAGCCGATCTCTTCGGAGCGCGCCGGCGGCGGGGCGTCCGGGCGCCAGAACGGCACCTGGGCCAGGCCCGGCTCGACCAGTTCGAAGCTGTCGAAGAACCGCTCGATCTCGGCGCGGGAGCGCAGATTCAGGCTGGCGCTGGCGTTGTTGTAGATGGCCTGGGCCTCGCGGCGGTCGGCGAAGTCACCGGTGGCGTGGGAGAGAACGAGATAGCTGCCGACCGGCAGCGCGTCGCGCAGGGTGGTCACGATCTGCTCCGGCTTATCCGCCTCCGTGAGGAAGTGGACGACGGCGACGAGGAGTACGGCGACCGGCTGGTCGAAGTCGATGACCTGGCGGACGTCGGGGTGGTCCACGACCGCCCGCGGGTCGCGCAGATCGCCGAGCACGATGCTGGTCGCGCTCGTGTCGCTGAGCAGCGCGTCGCCGTGCACCTTCACGATCGGGTCGTTGTCGACGTACGCGACCCGCACGTCCGGCGCGGTCGCCTGCGCGGTCTCGTGCACGTTCGGCGAGGTGGGCAGTCCGGTGCCGATGTCGAGGAGCTGGCGGACGCCGGCGTCGACGACGTAACGGACGGCGCGTCGCATGAAGTCGCGGTTGGCCCGTACGCCGATCCGCGCCTCGGGGGCGGCGGCGGCGAGTGCGTCGCCGGCCTGGCGGTCCACCTCGTAGTGGTCCTTGCCGCCCAGCAGGTAGTCGTAGATCCGCGCAGGATGTGGCCTGCTGGTGTCGATCTCCTCGGCGCGGAAGCCGTCCTTACCCACCCTGCGCTCCCCTCTCCACGACCGCCACGGCCAACGGACCCGTGATCGGTTGACGACAGCTTCGCATATCAACTTGGCTCCGTGTGACCGGAGTCGACGGCACGGACGGCACCGAGCAGCAGAAGGCCGAGTGGGTGCGTCCGCTCGCCGGCCCGAACCCCCTCTACACCGCACTGGCGCCGACCGAACCGGAGGCGGGTTCGGACGCGGGCCGGCGCGCCGCCGTCTGCCGCGAGATCTTCTTCGACGAGGTCTTCGTGCCCGAGTCCGACCGCCTCGGGGACGAGGGGCAGGACTTCCGCGGTCTGATGAGGACCTTTCCCGGTCGAGCAGTGGATGCGCGAGGCCAAGCCGGAGGAGATCGAGGAGGGCACCTCGAACATCATGCGGCTGATGATCTCGCGACGCCTCTGACGCCTGGGCCGGGGCCCCGGACCTGAAATTGGTCTAGACGAATCTTTCGCGGATCTCTTGACGGCGTCCGCCGCGGCCCGCCACCCTTCCGTACGCAGGCAGATGTAAGGAAAGTTTCCGATTAGGTTCACGACCTTCCGGTCAACGGTTTCCCCCGCCTTACCTCGCCCCCGGAGGAGCACCCGCATGAGACGTGCGCCGCTGCGCGCCGCGACGGCCGCCGCCCTGGTGGTCGGCGGCATGGCCACGATCGCCGCCCCCGCCTCACACGCGGCCGACAACACCGGTCTGATCGCCTCCTTCGGCGTCACCTCCACCTGGGGTGCAGGCTTCGAGGGCGGCTACACGGTCACCAACAAGTCGACCCACACGGTCAGTTCATGGACCATCACCTTCACCCTGCCCGCCACCGAGGCCGTCACCAGCTCGTGGAACGGCACGGTCACCCACAGCGGGACGCGGTACACCATCACCTCCCCCACCTGGGAGGCCCCTCTCGCCCCCGGTGACTCCGCGCCCGTCGTCGGCATGGACTTCAGCTACAGCGGCTCGGTCATCGAGCCGAGCGCCTGTCTGATCAACAACAGCCCCTGCGCCGGCGTCCCCGCCGACACCGTCGCGCCCTCGGTCCCCTCCGGCCTCGCCGTCCGGGCCACCGGCCCCGGCAGCGTCACGCTGGGCTGGAACGCCTCGACCGACAACGTCGGCGTGGTCGGCTACCGGATCTACGAGGGCGGCAACGTCATCGCCACCACCTCCGGCACCGGCACCACCTTCAAGGTGATCGGCCTGCTCCCCGGCAGCAGCCACAGCTTCTCGGTGACCGCGCTCGACGACTCCAACAACCAGTCGGCGCACTCCGCGACGCTCACCGCGACCGCGGGCAGCGGCACAACTCCCGGTGTGGCGGCCCCTTTCATCGATCTCGGTGCCTACCCGACGCCGAACCTCACGCAGATCGCCACGAACACCGGGCTGCGGCAGTTCTCGCTCGGCTTCATCACCGCCGGGTCGACCGGCTGCAACGCGAGCTGGTTCAACTCCTTCGACCCGGGCGCGGCCTGGGACCGGGCGGACTTCGACTCGCTGCGCGCGATGGGCGGTGACGTCCGGCCGTCCTTCGGTGGCCAGGCGGGCACCGAACTGGCCCTCGCCTGCACCAGCACGACCGCGCTCCAGGCGCAGTACCAGAAGGTCGTGGACGCCTACGCCCTGGACCGCGTGGACTTCGACATCGAGGGCGCCGCGACGGTCGACCACACCTCGATCGACCGGCGCTCGACGGCCGTCGCCGCCGTCCAGGCCGCACAGCGCGCCAAGGGCCGCGACCTCAAGGTCACGCTCACCCTCCCGGTCCTGCCCAGCGGCCTGACCGCGGACGGCATCTACATCCTCAACTCCGCCAAGTCGCACAACCTGAACGTCGACACCGTCAACCTGATGGCCATGGACTACGGCGACGGCGCCGCGCCCAACCCGTCCGGGAAGATGGGCACGTACGCCATCCAGGCCGCGACCTCGACCCGCGCCCAGATCGCTTCGGTGTGGCCGAACCTCACCACCGCCCAGACCTGGGCGATGGTCGGTCTCACCCCGATGCTCGGCCAGAACGACACCGCAAGCGAGGTGTTCACGGCCGCCGACGCGCAGCAGGTGCTCACCTTCGCCCAGCAGAACCACCTGGGCGAGCTGGGTTTCTGGGACGTCACCCGCGACGGGAACGCCTGCACCGGTGGCCTGAGCGAGTGCACGAACATCCCGCAGACGCCGTACCAGTTCTCCAGACTGTTCGCGACCTACGCGGGCTGAGCCGCAGGCCGGTGATCCTTCGGCGCACCACGGCAAAACAGCTTGTGCGGGCCGAGACTCAGCTCGACCCGCACAAGTTGGAGATACATACAGTTTGTGTCCGAGGGGGGACTTGAACCGAAACCCCAACCAGTCGTACTACGAGCTTCTCTCGACCTTCAGTCGGGCGCAGAGCGCGACGACGAGACGGAAGCCTCCCCCCGGGGCAGCTCGACATGAGGAACTGGCAACAGCCACTCCGGACTTTGCCTGACGAACGACGACCTCGTGAACAGGCACCGGTCTTCCGCGCCGTCACCGTGATCATGGGTGCAGTCGTCGGCCTGACCTTCCTGTTCGGCTTCGGCAACGTCTGGGCCCTGGCCGCACGCCTCGGCGTCCCGGCCCTCGTCGCCCCACTGGTGGCACCGGCAGTTGACCTCTCAGTGCTCGGTCTCCTCCTCGGCATCCACTATCTGGCGTTGCAGGGCGCCCCGCCGGCACAACTGCGGCCCGCGCGGCGATTGTTGGTCCTGTCCAGCGTGATGACCCTGGCCCTCAACGTCACAGATCCACTCCTCTCCGGCCAACCCGGCAAGGCCGCCTTCGACGCAGTGGGCCCACTGCTCCTGATCGGCTGGGCCGAGGTCGGCCCCGGCCTCCTGCAGGCAATGAACGCCGTGCGAGAACGGAACAACACGCACCCGACGGCGACCAAGGGACCGTCTGGCGAAGAAGTGGAGCAGTACGAGCCCACGCCCATACAGACCGCACACGACGCCCTCCTCGAACGGGCCCGGCGAGAAGACGCCGACCACTGGCAACAGCACCAGCGGCCAATCTCCGCCGAAACCCTGCGCAAACGAGTCCATATCGGCGCAGCCCGCTCAAGGACCCTCGTGGCCACACTCCGCAACGACAGGAGAGAAGACCTTCCCAACGTCAGACAGCACAGAGGCTCCGCGTGGGAACAGCTTTAACGCGTTTGTAGTTCCAGGTGTGCTGCCCCCCTTTTAGCGCCCGGACGTGGGAGGAGTCGACCTCGCAGCGGGACCAGGCCAGGCGGGAGGCCGCATTGAGTTCGGCGAGCAGGATCTCGTGCAGCCGTTGCCAGACGCCGGCCTCGTTCCAGTTCCGCAGCTGTCGCCAGCAAGTCATGCCCGAGCCGAAACCGAGGTCCTGCGGCAGGTACTCCCACTGGATCCCGGTGTGCAGGGCGAGCCTGTCTGAGGATGTACTCACGTCTGTCTCTGGCGGGATCTCAGGCCGTCTTCGCCAGAAGACGGTTGATCAGTGCGGTCAGATCCGCGGGGGTCCTGGCGTCGGCCAGTTCACCCTCCCCGATGGCCACCCCGAACTCGCGCTCCAGCCGGCCGGCCGTCTCCAACAAGGCAAGGGAGTCGTAGCCCAGGTCGGCGAAATCGATGTCCTCGGGGTCGGCGGTGGTCACGACCGGGTCGACCTCCCCTGCACATATCCGCATGATCTCCATGAGTCGGTCGGTCGTCAGCTGGTCCATGTTGTCTTCTTCCTCTTACGAGTGGGTGGTGGGCGGGGTCAGCACGGACCCGTCAGGACCAGCGCCGAGTTGAATCCCCCCTGGCCCCGGGCCAGGACCAGAGCCGTGGCGAGGGGAATCCGGCGCGGGGCGGTCACCAGGTCGAGGGTGTGCTCTGGTCGTGGCCGCGAGACGTTGATCGTCGGGGGGACGATGCCCTCACGCAGTGCCAGCAGGGCCGTGGCCACGTCGAGCGCGGAGCCGCCCGCGCTGAGCCGGCCGGTCATGGTCTTAGGGGCGGTGACCGGGACGCCGTGGGGGCCGAAGAGCCCGCGCAGCGCTTCGGCCTCAATGGCGTCCTCCTCCGACGTGCCCGCCGCGTCCGCGAAGACCACGTCGATCTCCTCGGGACCGAGTCGCGCGTCGTCGAGGGCGGCCCGCGCGGCCCGTTCCAGGTTGGCGGGCCGGCCCGAGCCCTGCGGCGGGTCGAACGTGGCGGCGTATCCCGCCATCCGTCCGTACCGGCGGCGGGCCCCGCGGGCACGCGCCGCCTCCTCGGTCTCCAGGACGAACAGGGCCCCGCCCTCGCCGGGGACATAGCCGCCGGCCTCGGCGTCGAAGGGTAGATAGGCGCGGACGGGATCGGGTTCCTCGCTCATCCGGCCGGTGCTCAGCTGGGCCGCCCAACCCCACGGGCAGGGCGAGCCGTCCACCGCGCCTGCAAGCACCATCGGCTGCCCTCGCCGGAGTTGCCGGCGGGCCTGCCCCAAAGCGTCGAGTCCGCCCGCCTGTTCAGTGACCAGGGCGGCGCCGGGGCCGCGCAGTCCATGGCGGATGGAGATCTGACCGGTGTTGACGGCGTAGAACCAGGCGAAGGACTGGTAGGCGCTGACGTGCTCGGGGCCTTTGCCCCACAGGTTCTGCAGTTCCCGGTGGCCGAACTCGAAGCCGCCCGCCGAGACTGCGGTGACCACGCCCATGCCGTACTCGGGCAGTTGGGCGGGGTCGGCCTCTGCGTCGGTCAGGGCCCAGTCGGAGGCGACGAGCGCCATCCGGGTCATGTGGTCGGTCTGGGGAAGCAACCTGCTGGTCAGATGGGCGGCGGGATCGAAGCCCGGCACCTCGCCGGCGAGCCGACTGGGGTAGCGCCCGGCCTCGAACCGGGTGACGGGGCCGATCGCCGAGGCGCCGCGCAGGGTGTTGGTCCAGTGCTCGTCGCGGCCGAGGCCGGTCGGGGCCACGACCCCCATTCCGGTGACGACCGTGTCGTCGAGCGCGAGGCCTTCCGTGTCCGTGCTCACGCGGCCGACCGTCCCCGGGCGTCGGGCTCGGAGAGCACCATGGCGCTCTGGAAACCGCCGAATCCGCTGCCGACCGTGAGGACGTTCGCGACCGGCCAGGGCCGGGCCTCCAGGGGTACGTAGTCCAGGTCGCACTCGGGATCGGGTTCACGCAGGTTGGCGGTGGGCGGGACCACGTCGTGCCGGATGGCGAGCGCGCAAGCGGCGATCTCCAGGGATCCGACGGCTCCCAGTGAGTGGCCGATCATCGACTTGATACTGCTGACGGGGGTCCGGCGGGCGTGTTCGCCGAGGCTCCGTTTGAAGGCCGCCGTCTCATGGCGGTCGTTCTGCCGGGTGCCGGAGCCGTGGGCGTTGACGTAGTCGATCGCGGACGGTTCGGTGCGGGCGTCGGCCAGCGCGACGCGGATCGCCTCGGCCATCTCCCGCCCGTCGGTGCGCAGTCCGGTCATGTGGAAGGCGTTGCAGCGGGTGGCGAATCCGGAGATCTCGGCATACACCTCGGCGCCCCGGCGGCGGGCGGCATCGTGCTCCTCCAGGACGAAGACCGCGGCCCCCTCGCCGAGCACGAAGCCCCGCCGGGTGCGGTCGAAGGGGCGGGAGGCCTCGGCCGGCCGGTCGTTGTCGGGGCTGGTGGCCTTGATGGCGTCGAAACAGGCCACGGTGATGGGCGAGATGGGCGCCTCGGTGGCGCCGGCCACCATGACGTCGGCCGCGCCCTCCGCGATCAGGTCGGCGGCCCGGCCCACCGCGTCCAGGCCCGAGGTGCACCCCGTCGACACCAGGGAGACCGGGCCTTCCGCCGCGATGCGGTCATGGGCCACCTCGGCGGCGATGGAGCTGGGCACGAAGTAATCGAAGAGGTGCGGTACGCCGTAAGTGTGGTCAACGAGCCAGCGGCTGCCGCTGTCGCTGACGACGGCGTACTCGTTCTCCAGGCTCGTGGTGCAGCCGACCGCGCTGCCGATCACCACTCCGACCCGGGAGCCGTCAAGTGTCTCGCGGTCGATTCCGCTGTCCTCGATGCCTTCCCTGGCCGCGACGACCGCGAATTGTGCGGCGCGGTCCATGCGCCGAATCTCCCGGGGTGTGAGCCCCTCCGCCGACGGATCAAAATCACATTCCGCCGCAATGCGGGAACGGAAGGGTGCGGGATCGAATGTGCTGATGGTCCGGGTGGCGGTGCGGCCGGCGACCAGGAGGTCCCAGAACGGTTTCACACCGATGGCGCCGGGAGCCACTATTCCGATTCCCGTGATGACCACCCGGCGATTATTCGGTGATTTCATCCGCGTCGTCCCTTCAGCGGCCGAGCGGCCGGTTTCATTACCGAGCGCGACCCCGTGCCGGCCTCAGCAGAAATTTCCACGGAGTGAGCGTGCGGGGAATGGCTCGTATTCAGCTCAAGACCGATTGGAGGGGTGCGGGGTCGTGACGGAGACGCCGGACGGGCATCCGACCCTCGGGGCGGGACCGGCGGCGAGAGGCGATCGCGCTGGAGTCCTGCTGGAGGAACGCTCGAACCGGTAACTCGGTTCAGCCGCGAACGGGCAGCTCCGCGTCGCCCCACAGCCGACCGGACGACCTCATTCCACACAAGAAGGTAACCGGAAGGAGGTGCCTGCGGCGTGACGGGCGGGAAGACGCACCTACGGCTCGTCGACCACCGGGGCGCGCCAGGAACCACGGCTCACCGGTCGGTGGGGTGCCGAATGCGCGCAGGTACATGGCCGGGCCCTGGTCCATTTTCCACCAATTCGAGATTACCGTGACTTTACTTGAGCTTTTCCTGGAGAATGCGAGTCGAACACCGGCAAAATGGACATTTCTGTCGCCAGTCAAGGTACTTCAGAGCCTCTCGCTCAGCGTGACTCAACATTGACCAGTCGATTTCAAGCATCTACCTTGAGGACAGGTGATCAGCCGACCGAGCGGTGCGTGCAAGATCGCATCCGGAGCGCTGCGCCGTTACGGGGGGCGATGGGCAAGCGAGAGCCAGAAGCGCGAATACCGCGTGGTCACGCATTGCCGCGATCGCCGACCCTCCCCCGTGCTGAGCGTCTGCGCAGGACAACCTGAAACGGGAGGAAAAGAATCTTGGAGTTCCGGCTTTTAGGCCCCGTCCAAATCCTCTGGAGGGGGCGCAACATCATGCCGACCGCGCCCAAGCCACGTCAGGTCATCTCCCTGCTCATGCTCCGTCACAACACCGTTGTCCAGGCATCCGAGCTGATCGACGAATTGTGGCCCGAGCTCCCACCGCCGAGCGCAATCACCACCCTCCAGACCTACATCTACAAGTTCCGCAAACTCCTGCTGAAGCAGGAGGTCGGGAACCTCCTGCAGACCCAACCGGGTGGATACAGCCTGACCATTCCCGCGTCGAGTCTCGACGTGAGCCTGTTCGAGCGGAAAGCCGAGGAGGGGCAGGAGCTTCTCCAGAAGGGGGACTCAGCCGCCGCGCTGGCGAGTTTCGAGCGAGCCCTGGCCCTGTGGCGCGGGCCCGCACTCGCCGACGTCGAGACCGGGGGACGTCTCCTCTCATATGTGACGCGGCTGGAGGAGCTGCGTTTCCGCATCCTGGAGCTGCGGATCGAGGCCGACCTGGAGACCGGCCGGCACCGCGAACTCATCAGCGAACTCAAGTCGTTGGTGCTGGCCCACCCGCTGCACGAGCACCTCCACGGGCTGCTCATGCTCGCCCTGCACCGCTCCGGCCGACGGCACGAGGCGCTGGAGGCGTACCAGAGTCTGCGTCAGAAGATGATCGACGAGCTGGGCCTGGAGCCGGGCAAGGATCTCGCGCGGCTCCAGCACACCTTGCTGTCGGACTCGCCCACCGAACCCCGGGAGCCCCCACGCCGACCCGGGCCCGGACCCGCGGCGGCGCCCGGCGCGGGTCCGCTCGCACAGCCGAACGGAACCACCGCGCTTCCCCCCGCCCTCCTGTCCGCGCCGGCGTCCGTGGTCCTGCCCTCGCTCGCCTCCCTGGCCGCTCCCCCGCCGTTGACCGCGCCGGCTCCGGTCGCGGCGGCGATGGGGCGCCCGGCCCAACT
Organism: Streptomyces pseudovenezuelae; assembly: GCF_029892565.1. GTDB lineage: Bacteria > Actinomycetota > Actinomycetes > Streptomycetales > Streptomycetaceae > Streptomyces > Streptomyces pseudovenezuelae_A. Next base: position 466,679 of record NZ_JARXVH010000001.1, read on the forward strand.
GCCCGCCGGGCTGGTCGGGTTCGTCGGCCGGCACGAGGTCCTCGAAGAGCTGAAAGCGGCACTGCACGAGCCCGACGGACCGGGCGCCGGCGGCACGGCGGCCCGCATCGGAGTCGTGACCGGACTCCCGGGGATCGGCAAGAGCGCGGTGGCCGTCCACCTGGCGCACATGCTCAGGCCGCGCTTCACCGACGGACAGCTCTACGCGGACCTGGGCGGCTCCTCCGCCGAGCCGCGCGACCCGTCGGAGGTGCTCCGCGGCTTCCTGCGCGCCCTGGACGTCCCGACCTCGCGGATACCGGAGAGCCTGGAGGAGCGCGGGGCCCTGTTCCGGTCCCGCACGGCCGGGCGCCGTGTGCTGGTGCTCCTGGACGACGTGGCGTCGTCGGCCCAGGTCCGGCATCTGCTGCCCGCCGACCCGCGCTGCGCGCTGCTGGTCACCGGCCGCCGGCGGATGGCCGCGCTGGTGGAGGCGAAGCACGTCGAACTGCGTCCGCCGAGCCCGGAGGAGGCCCTGGAGATCCTCGCCGTCCTGGCGGGCAGACAGCGGGTGGAGCGGGACCCGAACGCCGCGCACAGGATCGTCGAGCTGCTGGGACGGCATCCGCTGGCCCTGCGCTGCGTGGGTGGCCGGCTCGCGGCCGGACCGGGCCTCTCGCTGGCCACCCTCGCCCAGCGGTTCGCCGTCGCTCCCCGGATACTCGACGTGGCCCGGCTGGGCGAGTTGGACGTGCGCTCCCGGTTCGACGAGAGCTACGACGCGCTCACCCATACCGAGCAGGGAGCGTTCCGGCTGCTCAGCATGTTGGGCGAGACGCCGTTCACCGCGGCGCAGGCTGCCGAGTTGCTGAGCCGGCCGGCCCGGGACCTGGAGCACACCCTGGAGACCCTCGCCGACAACCACCTGCTGGCCGCGGACCGTCGGGCCGACGGCATCGACCGCTACGTGTTCGACCGGCTGACCCAGGCCTACGCCAAGGAGCGCCTTGAGGACACGCTCGCCTCGCCGCCGGTGATCGAGGAGCTGGGGGCCCGGTGACACGAGTCGGTGCCCAGACCGCGCCCAGCCGGTGTCGAGACGTTCTCCACGGCCGCCCGTCAGGCTCGTCGGCACGCGTCCGCGGGTGCCGGACCGCGGGACACGACAAGACGAGGACGGCCTTGACCATGCCGATCGGTGAGCACGACAGCAACGCCTTGAGCGACGTCCGCACGACCGAAGACGCCGGGGCCGGCCCGGAAGTGACCTTCGTGAACAGGTTCACCGTGCACGGGCCGGCCGAGGAGTTCGAGGAGGTCTTCGCCCGGACGTCCGCCTTCATGGCGCGCCGGCCCGGATTCGTGCGACACAGCCTGCTGCGCGAGGCGGACGGAGCGGCCGACTATGTGAACATCGCCGTGTGGACGGACCGGGCCTCGTTCCAACAGGCCGTACAGCACCCGGAGTTCGCTCCGCACGCCGCAGCGCTGCGCGCCCTGAGCCGGAGCGAGAACGGGCTCTTCACGGCCCGGCTGTCGGTGACGGCGGGCGCTGTCGGCGAGGCCGCCCCGGAACGCACGCGCTGACCTCGGCGGCGACGCGTGCCCCGGGCCGACCGGCCAGGTCGACGGCGGTGAACGAGACGGTCAGGACAGGGTCTTGAGGACCTCACGAAGGGCCTCGATGACCCTGTCCTGCGCTTCCGGTGCCAGCGAGGGGTACATGGGCAACGAGAAGATCTCGCGGGCCAGCCGCTCGGTGACGGGCAGCGAGCCCTCCGGGTACCCGAGGTGCGCGAAGCCGGTCATCGTGTGGACGGGCCAGGGGTAGCTGACGTTCAGCTCGATGTCCCGGTCCTTGAGGGCGTCGATGATCTCGTCCCGACGCGGGTGGCGCACCACATGGACGTAGTACACGTGCTCGTTGCCCGGGACCGTCTCGGGCAGGATCAGCTCGGTGTCGGCGAGCCCCTCGGCATAGCGCCGGGCCACCTCGCGCCGGTCCGCCACATAGGTTTCCAGCCGCTTGAGCTTGCGGCGGAGGATCTCGGCCTGCACCTCGTCGAGCCGGCTGTTGTGGCCGGGCAGGGCGGTGACGTAGTACCGCTCCTCCATGCCGTAGTAGCGCAGTCGACGCAGCCTGGCGTCCACCTCCTCGTCGGCCGTGATGACGGCGCCGCCGTCGCCGTAGGCGCCCAGGACCTTGGTCGGGTAGAAGGAGAAGGCGGCGGCCGAGCCCATGGTTCCGGCCGGTCGGCCGTGGTGGCGGGCGCCGTGCGCCTGGGCGCAGTCCTCCAGGATGGCCAGACCGTGCCGGGCCGCCAGTTCCTCAAGGGGTGCCATGTCGACGCACTGTCCGTAGAGGTGGACCGGGAGCAGACAGCGGGTACGCGGGGTGATGGCGCTCGCCACCTGGGAGACGTCCATGAGGTAGTCCTCGCGCACGTCGACGAAGACCGGTGTCGCTCCGGTGCCGACGATGGCGACCACGGTCGGGGCCGCGGTGTTGGAGACGGTGATCACCTCGTCCCCTGGCCCCACACCGAGGGCCTCCAGGCCGAGTTTGACGGCGTTGGTGCCGTTGTCCACGCCGACACAGTGCCGGACCCCGTGCCGGGCGGCGAACTCCTCCTCGAACGACCGGACACCGTCGGCGAGGACCAGCCGACCGGAGCCGAAGACGGTGTCGACCGCGTCGAGAATCTCCTCCCGTTCGGCCGCGTACTCGTCCAGATATCCCCACACACGAATGACCACAGATACTCTCCAATTCCGCTCGGATGGTTATCGATCTCAGCGGATTACGCTCGTATCGACCTCGATTGCGCCTCAATTCGGGATTTCTGTTCTTGTGGCGCCTCATATCACGTGTATAGCATCCTGAACATGAAAGGAATCATTCTGGCCGGAGGATCCGGAAGTCGTCTGCATCCGATCACTCTGGCCGTGTCGAAACAGCTTCTGCCGGTCGGCGACAAACCGATGATCTACTACCCGCTCTCGGTCCTGATGCTCGCGGACATCCGGGAGATCCTGATCATCACCACACCACACGACCTCCCCCAGTTCCAGCGCCTGCTCGGCGACGGCAGCGACCTGGGACTCCACATCGACTATGCGGAACAGCCCAAGCCGAACGGCATCGCGGAGGCCTTCGTCATCGGCGCCGACCACATCGGGGACGACTCCGTGGCCCTGGTCCTCGGCGACAACATCTTCCACGGGCCGTCTTTCTCCAAGGTGCTCGCGAAGGAACGAGAGGAATTGGACGGGTGCCTGCTTTTCGGTTACGAAGTGCACGACCCCGAGCGTTACGGAGTGGGCGAGACCGACAAGGAAGGAATGCTGATATCGATCGAGGAGAAACCGTCTCGACCGCGTTCGAATCGAGCGATCACCGGCCTGTACTTCTACGCCAACGACGTGGTCGCCCGGGCTGCCGAATTACGCCCGTCCGCGCGCGGCGAATTGGAGATCACCGATCTCAACCGCATCTACCTGGAAGACGGCCGGGCTCGGCTGCGGGCACTCGGCCGGGGTTTCGCCTGGCTGGACACCGGGACCCCCGAGTCCCTGCTCCAGGCCGCCCAGTACGTGCGGACCCTGGAGGAGCGACAGGGGGTGCGGATCGCCTGCGTCGAGGAGGTCGCCCTGCGGAAGGGGTTCATCGGCCCCGAGGAGTGCCACCGGCTGGGCGCGCTGATGGACAGTTCGGACTACGGCCGCTACGTGATGACCATCGCCGACGAGGTCGCGGCGGCACGGTGAACGGCCCGCTGTGAACGCTCCCCGGGCGCCGCGGCCTCTCAGCGGCGGCGGGCGACGAAAAGGCCTCGGGCCGTCCACTCGGACCGGATGTACTCCGCAGGGCACCCGGCGTCGGCGAAGGCGGCCAGGTACTCCTCCTCGGTGAACAGGGTGAGGAGGTCGATCTCGGTGAACTCCCGTATGCCCCCTGCCTCTCCGACCAGGAACCGGACCTCCATCCGCGTGGTCCGGTCCTGGCGGGTGGAATGTGACATCCGGGCGACCGTCCGGTGCTCGTCGCTCGCCAGGTCGCCGGCCACGTATCCGTCGAGGAACCGGTCCGGGAACCACCAGGGTTCGACCACGAGCACCCCGCCGGGATTCAAGTGGCGGGCCATGGTGGCGACGGCCGCCCGCAGGTCCGGGAGGGTCGGCAAATAGCCGATGGCGGTGAAGAGGCAGACCACTGCGTCGAAGGCGCGCCCGACGTCGAAGGCGCGCATGTCGCCCTGGTGAAGCGGCAGTTCGGGGAGCCGGACGGCGGCACGCGCCAGCATGGCGGAGGAGAGTTCCAGTCCCTCGGTGTGGGCGAAGAGACCGGCGAAGGTCTCCAGATGGGCGCCGGTCCCACAGGCGACGTCCAGCAGGGAGTCCGCGGCGGGCAACTGGTCCCTGATCAGGCGGGCGATGTCGGTCGCCTCCGTGTCCCAGTCCTTGCCGCGGGCGCGGTAGACCAGTTCGTAGACGTCCGCCAGGTCGTGGCCGAACATCGGCCTCCTTCGAGTGCGGGCCCGGGATCGGGCGGCGATGGGATCGGGACGGGGCTCAGTCGTCGACGAGGGCGACCGCGCGGGTCCAACCGGCGCCGGCCCCGGCGATCTTCACGGGGAGGCAGGAGACCTGGAAGCCGTCCGGTCCGGGCAGCGCGTCCAGGTGGGCCAGCCGTTCGATCTGGCAGTACTCGCGGTCCCTGCCGATCATGTGCGCGGGCCACAGCACCGCGCGGTCCCCGGTGGCCCGGTAGCGGGCGATGATGTCGCCGAAGGGGGCGTCCAGGCTGAACGCGTCCGTGCCGATGACCCGGACGCCGAAGTCGAGGAGTAGATGGACCGCGGGTCCGTCGAGGCCCGCGAACTCGGTGAAGTACCGCTCGGTGCCCCGGTGGCGCTGCGCCCCGGTGTGCAGCAGCACGATGTCCAGCGGGCGCGGGGTGCGCCCGATCCGGGCGAACTCCTTCTCCAGCCGGTCCGCGCCGATCACGCCGGTGGGCGCGTCGCTGGCGTCCAGCACCAGGCCGGGACGCAGGAACCAGTCCAGGGGCATGCGGTCGATGTGCCGCGGGACGCCGTCGCCGTAGCCGGCCCGGGACCCGTAATGCGAGGGGGCGTCCACGTGGGTGCCGGTGTGGGTGGTGAGGGTGATGCGGTCGAGGGAGAGGAACTCCCCGTCGGGCAGCTCGTCCGGGTCGAGGTCGATGCCGAAGTGGGTGCGCATCTCCTCGCTCATGTGCAGGGCGCCCTCGCGCGGGGTGAGGACGTGGTGCTCCACGGGGTCGGGTTCCCATTGCGCCGCGTCCACCGGCGAGGACAGGTCGATGAGCCGCAAGTCGTACCTCCGTGCGGTCGGGAGCCGGCGTGAGGCTCGGCATCCTCGCGACCGGGGCCGGAGCAACGGTGGAGCCGTGCTGGAGGCCCGGACCGGCCCAGGTCGAGCCCGGCTCGAAGGAGGCGCGCGAGCATCGACGCCAGCGTCCCGCGGCCCCGCGGGCGAGGAGGGAGATCCGTGTTGGAGTCCGTCAGTCCCCCGTACGCGTCGCTCTGCGCCGACGTACAGCGGTTCCACGCCCGGCAGATGCACCTGCTGGACTCCGGGGACGCCGAGGCGTGGGCCGCCACCTTCACCGAGGACGGGCTGTTCGCACCGCCCTCGGCGCCCGAGCCGATCCGCGGGCGCGCCGCCCTGGCGGCCGGAGTCCGCGCCGCGCACGAGGAGTTGGCGGCTGAGGGCGAGACGCGCCGTCACCTGCTGACCACCACGGCGGTGGCGGACCCGGAGCCGGACGGCTCGGTCCGGGTGCGCTCGTACGTGCAGGTGGTGGCGACCCGGCGGGCGGAGGCGCCCCGGCTGCTGCTCATGTGCGTGTGCGAGGACGTGTTGGTCGTCGAGGACGGGGAGTGGAAGGTGCGCGAGCGGTACGTGTCCCGCGACGACCGTCCCTGAGCGCCCGGCGAGGCCCGGCGGACGTCTCCTTGACGTTCCGTCGGGCCTCGGGCGTGCCGCCGTCCGCGTCTACCGCACGGAGTCGGCGGAGACGATCGTCGGTTTGGGGAAGGGCAGGATGAAACGGCCGCCGCCGCGCAGGAAGTCGGCCTCCTTGCGCAGGATCTCGTCGGCGTAGTTCCAGGCCAGCATCAGATAGACGTCGGGCGGGTCGGCCCGGGCGTGGTCGGGGCTGCGGACCGGGATGTGCGTACCGGGCAGCACCTTGTCCTGTTTGAGCACGGTGGTGTCCGTGCAGTAGGAGACCTCGGTCGGTCCCAGGCCGCAGATGTTGAGAATCGTGGTGCCCTTGGCCGAGGCCCCGTAGCCGGCCACCCGGCTGCCCTCCGCGACCAGGGTGCGCACCAGGGCCGGCAGATCCTCCCGCACGCCCCGCACCCCGCGTACGAACTCCTCGTACCCGATGTCGCTGCCCAGGTCCGCCCGTTCCTCCGCCGCGATCAGCTCGCCGACGATGTCGGTGACCGGGTGCCGTGCCTCGGGCCGGCCGACGAGGACCAGGAGCGAGCCGCCGTGGATCGCGAGCCGCTCCACGTCGAACAGGCGCAGCCCGTGGCGGGTGAAGAGCGTGTCCAGGGTGCGTACCAGGAAGTACGACAGGTGCTCGTGGTAGATGGTGTCGAAGGCGTGCTTCTCCAACAGGTCGACCGCGTACGGGACTTCGATGGCGAAGACCCCGTCGGGGGCGAGCAGCGCGCGGACGCCGGCGAGCACTCCGGTCAGGTCGTCGATGTGGGCGAAGACGTGCCGGCCGAGGATGAGCCGTGCTGGGCCGTGCTCGTCGCGGACGGCCTCGGCGCAGGAGGGGTCGAAGAACTCGGGGAGCGTGCGGATACCGCGCTCGTTGGCGACGGCCGCCAGGTTGAGGGCGGGGTCCACGCCGAGCACCCGGGCACCGTCCCGGGCGAAGGCGGCGAGCTGTTGGCCGGTGTTGCTGCCCAGTTCCACCACCAGGTCGCCGGGGGCGAGTCGGCCGCGCTCCCGGCAGACGGACGCGACGAACTCCATGTGCCGGGTGATGGTCTCGGAGTCCGAGGTGACGTAACTGTAGGTGCGGTACAGCACTTCGGGATCGACGACGTGGGTGACGCTCATCAGCCGGCAGGAGCGGCAGGAGACCACGCCGAGCGGGTAGGCCGGTTCGTGCTCGTAGGAGGCGGCCGGTTCCAGGAACGCGTTGGCCAGCGGCACTTCGCCGAAGGAGACCACCTCCTGCCAGTCCCTCGCGCCGCACACCCTGCACCTGGTGACCGGCCGTACGTTCTCGGTGTTCATGTCCGGACCTTCCTCTCCGCGGTCGGCGCCGGCTCCGCCGGCATCAGCAGGCTCTGCAGGCAGGCCACCAGGCTGCGGGCCTGGATGTTGAGGTAGTGGCTGTGGCGCAGCAGTTCGACGAGCTGGTGCACGGTCATCCACCGGTACTCGGGATCGTCGGGCGGGACGTCGGGGCCGGCGTCGGCGGTGGTGTCGACGATCAGGTAGCGGTTGCGCGCGTGGTGGAAGCGGCCGCCCTCCTCCGAGAGGACCGATTCGAACCGGACGCGTTCGGGTGCCGCCTGTTCCACCGCGTCCAGGAAGCGTGGCCGGGCGCTCGCGGGCAGATGTTCGTAGGAGGCGGGGGTGCACTGAACGGTGGGTGCCAGTTCCGCCACGTCCATGTAGCCCGCTTCGACCCGGGCGTTCATCAGCACGTGCAGCACCCCGTCGACGCTCCGGGTCAGGAAGGCGACGACGCCGGTGCCGTGCGGCTCGACCATCGGCTGGGCCCAGTGGGCGACCTCGCGTCCACCGGCCTGCACGCGGACGCCGATGACGTCGAAGAAGGCTCCGGTGTCGTGCGAGATCCGCTCCGGGGTGCGGTGCCAGCCGCGCAGTCCGGCCAGCGGAACGCGGCGGGCACGGACCTCGGTGCGGGTGCGGGCCTCGGTGATCCAGCTGAGTACGGCGCCGAGGGGGTGGCGGGACTCGGCGGAGGGGTCGCAGGAGCGCAGCAGGGCGGCGCGGAACGCGTCCGCCGGCGGGCCGAGTTCGCGGGCCAGCTCCGCGTGGGTGAAGGGCAGACAGGACAGGACGGTACGGGCGTCCATGTTGACCAGGTCGTCCTCGGCGAGCAGCCGGTGCAGCTGGCCGAGCGTCAGCCAGCGGAAGCCCTCGTGGACTTCCACCTCCCCGTCGGCCTCGACCACCATGTTCCGGTTGCGTTTGTGGTGGAAGGCCGAGCCCTGTTCGGACTGCCGGACGTCGACGAGCGGGCCCCGGGGCCCGGGGTCGCGGAACCGGCCCAGGTAGGGCACGGGCCGGCCGCCGTGAACTCCGGTGTAGTTGCTGCGCGTTGCCTGCACGGTCGGGGAGATCTGCACGCCGCCCGCGTTGCCGGGTTCGACCTTGGCCTGCATCAGACAGTGCAGGATCCCGTCGAACTCCTTGACCAGGATGCCCAGGACGCCGACCTCGGGCTGGTTGATGATGGGCTGGCTCCAGGCGGGCACGGGGCCGGCCGGCATCCGCACGTCCAGGCCCTCGACGGTGAAGAAGCCGCCGCTGTGGTGACGCAGGTTGCCGGTGTCCGGGTCGGTCTCCCAGCCGGTCAGGTCGTCGAGCGGGACCCGCTCCACCCGGGTGAAGGCGCGTTTGCCCGCCTCGGCGTACCAGTCGTGGAAGTCGGTGTGCGCGGTGAGTCCGCCGTCGCGGGCGTGCGCCGAAGCGGCGACGCGCAATGGTGTGGCGGTCGTGCGGGGCCGGCGCGCGAGGCGCGTGGTGGCTTCGGTCATGGCTGCTCCACAGGGTGGTCCGCGCGGCCGGCGGCCCACATGTCCTTGATCGATTCGGGCAGGTCCACCGTCGGCCGCCAGCCCAGCAGCCGGGCCGCACGGCCGATGTCGACGAGGGTCCAGTCGCCGCCCCGGGAGTCCACCGGGGCGGTGCGCACCCGGACCGCGCCCGGGGGTGGTCCGGCGACGCCGATGAGCAGGTCGAGCAGGTGGGACATGGGGACGGCCTCGCCGCGGCCCACGTTGATCACCTGCCCGGTCACCGGGGCGGCCACCGCCGCGAGGACGGCAGCTGCCAGGTCCCGTACGTCGAGGAAGTCCCGGCGGGCGTCGGCCACCGTCAGCTCGGTCGGCCGGTCCGGCGTGGCAGCGCGCAGTCGGCGGGCGGCGACGCCCAGGAAACCGACGCCCGCCGCGTCCGGGCCGCAGAGATTCACGGCGCGCAGCACCACACCGTCCACGAGCCCGGCACGGGTGGCGCGGAGGACGGCCTCGGCGCCGGCGAGTTTGGTGCGCGCGTAGGCCGACACGGGGCGCGGCTCGCGCGTCTCGTCGGCGGCGGTGCCGGCGGGCAGCGGGCCGTACTCGTGCACGGACCCGATCTGCACCAGGCGCACAGGGCTCGGCGCCCGGGCAAGCGCGGCGATCAGGTTCTCCACCAGCCGGACGTGGGCGCGCTGGTTCTCCGCCTCGCCGCTGACCCAGCCGCCGGCCGCGTTGACCACGGTGTCCACCCGGGCCCCGGTCAGCAGTCCGGCGAGTTCGGCCGGGTCGGCGGCGGCCACGTCGAGGGCGCGGAACCGGCGGCCGGTCGGGTCCGGCGGCGGCCGGAGCGCCACTTCGAGGACCGGCCGGCCGGCCCGGGTGAACGCGGTGGTCACCGCGCGGCCCACACAGCCGGTCGCGCCGAGCACCGCGACGGCGGGCTCACGGTCGGCGCTCATCGGACCGGGCCGCCGCACAAGGCCCGTTCGATCTCCAGGCACCGGCGGTACTCCGGGAGGGTGCCGGCCTTCTCGGCCGTCTCCAGGGTGGGCGCGGCCCGGTCCCGTTCGGACATGACCGGGTCGATGTCCTCGGGCATCGGGAGGTCGAGGGCCGGATCGAACACGGAGAGGGCCAGTTCGTGCTCCGGCTCGTACTCGCCGGAGAGCATGTACGCCATCACGGTGTCGTCCTCCAGGGCCACGAAGGCGTGGGCGACGCCGACCGGGAAGTACACGGCACGGAACGCCTGTTGATCGAGCAGGACGGCCTCCGATCGACCGTAGGTGGGAGAGCCGACGCGGACGTCGATGACGATGTCCAGGGCCCGTCCGCGCGGGCAGTAGACGTACTTGGCGACGCCCGGGGGCGTGAGCGTGTAGTGGGCGCCCCGGATCGAACCGCGCCGGGAGCGGCTGTGGTTGGTCTGGGCCACCGGGAACAGAGGGTGGCCCAGGGCCTTTCGGGCCGCTGCCTCCTGGAAGGGGGAGACGAACAGGCCTCGTTCGTCGGTGAAGATCCTCGGCCGGAACTCGAACGCGCCGTCCACGGCGAGTTGTCGCGACTCCATGACACCGTCCTCGTTGCTGGTGGTGGCGCCGGCATGGCCGGCGGATCCTGCGGTCAGATGACGCGGACCTCGGGCACGTAGACGATCCAGCGCCCGCCGGACTCGCGGAACAGTCGCTCCTTCGCCGTGATCTCCTCGGCGTGGTTCCAGGCGAACAGCAGCGCGTAGTCCGGGTACGGCTCGGTGAGGGCCTCGGTGGGGCGGACCGGGATGTGCGAGCCGGGCATGAGCTTTCCGTGCTTGGCCGGGGTCACATCGCAGACCCAGTCGATCGAATCGGGCCCGATGCCGCAGAAGTTGGTCACCGTTGCGCTCTTGGCGGTGGCGCCGTAGCCGACGATCCGCTTGCCGTCGGCGCGCAACTTCCGTAGCAGTTCGGTCAGTTCGGTGCGGACGCGTTCGACCCCGGCGGCGAAGCGGTCGAGCACCTCGGGAGTGTCGAGCCCCCGGCGCTCCTCCTCGGCGGCCAGCTCGGCGACGGCGCGGCTCGGGGTCTGCCGGCCCACCCGCTTGAGGGTGTAGCGGAGTTCGCCACCGTGCACCGGGAGCCGTTCGACGTCGACGACCTCGAAGCCGAAGCGGGCGGCGGCCGCCTGCACCGAGCGCACGGTGAAGAAGTAGAAGTGCTCGTCGTAGATCTGGTCGAAGGCGGTGCGTTCCAGGATGTCGCCGAGGTAGGGGTCCTCGAAGACGAAGGCGCCGTCCGGTGCCAGCAGGGTGTCGAGGCCGCGGAAGACGGAGTCGAGGTAGGGGATGTGGCAGATGGTGTTGGCCGAGTAGACAAGATCGGCGGGCCCGTCCGCGGCGACGATCCGGGCCGCGGTCGCCTCCTCGAAGAACTCGGTGCGCACCCGGACGCCCTGCAGACGGGCGAGTTCGGCGACGCCGCCGGAGGGTTCGACGCCGAGGTGGCGTAGGCCCTCCTTGGCCAGGGCCCGCAGCATCACGCCGTCGTTGCAGCCGATCTCCACCACGAACGGGTCGGGGCCGCGCAGGTGTTCACCGGAGAGCCGGCCGGCGGTCTGCTCGAAGTGGCGGCGCATGTGGACCGAGCCGGACGAGTGGTAGGGGTAGGCGTCGTGGAACATCCGGTCCCGGTCGACCTCGTCCAGGAGCTGGGCCATGCCGCAGGACTCGCAGGTCCCGACGGCGAGTCGGTAGAAGTACTCCTCGTCGACGCGGTCGGGGTCGACGAACGCGTCGGACAGTGGCTGGCGCCCGAAGTCGAAGAACTGACGGACGGGTCCTCCACAGACACGGCACATGGGGCCTTCCTCTGGTTCATAGGGTCCGAGGTCCGGGCGGGAACTGCTCGCGGACGGTTCCGTGGCGGGCGGCGGGGAAGCGGAACACGCTCCCCGTGATCGGGGAGCGGAGCCGACGCAGTACCTCGTCGGTCCGGACGAGACCGGGCAGGTTCGCGGCGAGCGCCCGCAGCGCCGCGTCCGTCGCGAGGCGCGTCGCGGAGCCGACGAGACCGCCCGCGTGCCCGTCCTCCGGGAGGGGATGCCGGTCGTGGGCGGGCCGATGGATATCGAACCGGTCCGGGTCGGGGTGCCGGCCCGGGTCGCGGTGGGCCGCCCCGATCAGTACGACGAGTTCCTCACCCGCCGCCACCGGGGTCCCGGCGAGTTCCAGGTCCCGGCGCGCGTAGAGCCGGTGCAGCCGGACGGGCGGCGCGTGCCGCAGCGTCTCCGCGACGGCGTCCGAGGCGAGTTCGGGGTCCTCGCACAACGCCCGCCACTGGTCGGGGTGGTCCAGGAGGAGCGCGACCGCGTTGCCGGTCAACGTGGTGGCGGCCTCGATACCGACGAAGGTCAGCAGGGCGCACACGGTCACCACGTCGGTGGCCACGGGAGACCGGTCACGTCCCGGAGTCCGGAGCAGCCGGCTGATGAGCCCCCGCCCGCCCGCGAAACCGCCGGAGGCCGCTTCCTCAACCGTCTGCGCAAGCAGGGTGTGCAGTTCCGGAAGGGCGGTGCGGTAGCGGCGGGCTGTGTCCAGGCGGGGTGGGCAGAGTGTGGCGTCCAGGACGCCGGCGACCGCCGCGGACAGCTCTGCGAAGCGGGCGGCCCGGTGGTCCGGCAGGCCGAGCAGTACGCGGGCGGCCTCCACCGTGGCCGGCCGGATCAGGTCGTCGACCAGGTCGAACCGCTCCCCCAGCGCTGACGCCCGGCTCCGGTAGTTCCGGACAGCCGCAGCGTGCCACGGACGCAGGGCTTGCTCGCCGAGGAAAGGGTCGGCCCAGTGCCGTAGCCGCTCGTACTCCTCCCGGTCGAGCGCGGCCGGAAGACCGGTCAACGGAAGTGCCTCGTACAGGGCCGGCACGTCCCAAGGCGCTGGCTCCTCGGCCAACTCGACGTGCGGGGTGCGGGCCGACGGAGGGCGTGGGGTCATGCGTCCGTCGGCCAGGGCCGCGGCGGCCACCTCGTGGTCGGCCGTCACCCATGCCCCGGCGCTGCTCCAGTAAAGGGGGCCCCGTCGGCGGACGCGTCGGCCCAGTTCGGCCGGGTCGTCTCCGGCCGCGCGGAGCAGCAGCGCGTACGGGTCGCCTTTGGTGCCCAGGATCCATTGGACTCCGCGCAGGGTCAGCAGTACGCGTCCCAGCGCGGCGTCGGTCATGCTCGCCACCATGGGAGGGGACGCTAGGCAGGCATCCTCGACCGCCCCTCGATTCTCCGTGGCTCGGGCCGGACCGGCCGTCGAGCCGGGCACGAGGAGGGCGTGGCACCGGAGCCCTAGGGTGACGCGGCCATGGACATCATCGGCAAGGGTTTCATCGCCCGGCATCTGTGGCCGCTGCGCGAGGCGCATCCCGGGGTGACGGTGCTGGCGGCGGGCGTTCCGCGACAGCAGCTGCCGGACTCCGAGCACGAGCGGGAGGCGGAGCTGGTGCGCGACACGGTCGCACGTTGCCGGAACCGGGGCGAACTGCTCGTCTTCTTCTCCACGGCCAGCATGTACGGCGGCCCCGGCTGCCGGGGCCGCGAGGACGACCCGGTGGTCCCGACCACCCGCTACGGCCGGCACAAGTTCGCCCTTGAGCGGGTCGTACGGGAGTCGGGGGTGGACCACCTGGTGCTGCGCCTGGCCTATGTGCTGGGGCCGCACGGGCCCGACTTCCGGCTGGTGCCCGCCCTGGTGTCGCAGGTGCGGGCGGGGCGGGTGCGGGTGCATCCCGGCGCCCGGCGCGACCTGCTGCACGTGGCGGACTTCGTCACGCTGGTCGACGCGTTGCTGGCCTCCGGTGTGCGCGATGAGACGGTGAACGTGGCGTCCGGGGACTGCGTGGACGTGCTGGACGTGGTCGCGCACCTGAAGCGGCGCCTGGCTCTGGATGCCGAGGAGGTGGTGGCGGGCGGGGGTGAAAGCGCCTTCTCGCACTGTCCCTCGGTGGCCCGACTGCGGGCCCTCCTTCCCGAGTCCGCCGGCTCGGTCTTCGGCCCCGGCTACCACCGGCGCGCCCTGGACCGCTACCTGCGACAGACGGGCGACTGGTCGGCGCCGACGGGAGGGCAGTGACCCTCCAACGGTCGTCGAATCCCGCCGGACATCATCGGCTCCGTCCCGAACGCACCGGGGCGACCGAAGTCGAGTGAAGGAAGCGGGGAACGCGATGGCTACGCACGACAGGGACCGGGCGGTCACGGCGGATCTGCGCGACCCGAGAACCTCCTCGGGGCGCGCGCTGCTCGATCTGCTGAGCGGACACCTTCCCCTGGTGCGGGAGGGGGCCCCTCGGTCCGACCGGGACGGCGTCTTCCCGGTCGAGGTGTTCAAGGGACTGCGCGAGGAGGGCGTGCTCGCGGCCACCGTGCCGACGGAACTCGGCGGGCTGGGCGTCTCCTCGCTGCACGACGTCTGTCTGGCCCTGTCGACCGTGGCCGAGGCGGACGCGTCCACCGCGCTCGCGCTGCACATGCAGCTCAGCCGGGGGCTGACCCTCACCCACGAGTGGCGGCACGGCGCGGGTCGGGCACGTGCGCTGGCCGAGCGGCTGCTGGGGGGCATGGGCTCGCGCGAGGCGGTGGTGTGCACGACGGTCAAGGACGCGGGTGGGGGCCGGGTGGTCACCCGGCTGCGGTCGGCGCCGGACGGCGGCTGGACCCTGTCGGGGCGCAAGACGCTGGCGAGCCTCGCGCCGATCGCCACCGACTTCGTGGTCTCCGCCCGGGTGGAGGTGGCCGGCGTGACCCGGTCGGCCGCCGCCGTGCTGCCGCGGGACACCCCGGGGCTGACAGTCCTCGACAACTGGGACGGGCTCGGCATGCGGGCCTCCGGCAGCGTGGACATCCTGCTGGAGGACTGTCCGATCCGGGCCGGGGACGTCTTCCTGCGAGGACCGGTCGGGGAGCGCGACGACGCGGCCCTGGCGGGGCAGACGGTCAGTTCGGTCACCATGCTGGGGATCTATGTCGGTGTGGCCCAGGCCGCCCGGGACCATGCGGCGGCCGAACTCAACCGCCGGGGCGGAGCGCCGGCGGCGGGAACGCGCACCCTGCTCGCCGAGATCGAGGCCCGCCTGCACGCGCTGCGGTCCACGGTGGCGGGCACCCTGTCCGTGGCGGACTTCCTGGCGTACGAGTTCGACGGCGACCCGGTGGAGCGCGGCCGGCGCATGATGTTCGACTTCCAGCGCGCGAAGCTGACGGTCAACCGGATGGCACCGGAGATAGTCGCCGACTGTGTGACGGTCGTCGGCGGTGCCTCCTACGCCTGGTCCCATCCGCTGGCCCGGTTCCACCGGGACGTCCGAGCGGGCGCGTTCATGCATCCGTTCACCTATGCCGACGCGGTGGACTGGCTCTGCGAAGCGGCGCTGGAGGGTTCGAAGACCTGAGCCGGGGAGGGGGAGCAGACAGGGAGGGGAGGGCCGGTGACTTCGGCCCTCCCCTCCCTGTCTGCCTCCCGTGCCCACTGAGCTCGGGCCCGCGCCCTGCGCTATCCCCGCGCGTGGGCCGCCGCGTGCTCCATGGTGGTCGTGCTGTTGCGACTGAGGGCGTTCTGGACGAAGGCGCGGGCGTCGGCGACGGAGGCGTCCGGGCCGAGGACGGCAGGGATGGCCTCCTCGTTGAGGACCACGGTGTGGACGGAGGTGATCCGGGTCCCGTCCGCGTCCTCCCGGAACAGCCACCGCCCGGTGTGGGCCGTCATCAACGCCGGGGTGCGCAGCTGCTTGTAGACGATCCGCTCGTGCGGGAAGCAGATGCGCACGGAGCGCGTGGTGTGTGTACTCCCGTCCGGTGCGCGGGTCTCCATCTCCAGGGTCTGCACCCCAGGGACGTCCTCCGCCAGGGAGGCGCCGGCCACGTGGGGCAGTCGCTCAGGCCACAGGTGCGCCTCGTTGACGAACGCGTAGGCGTCCTTGGCGCCACCGCTGATCTCGACCGTGTCCTCGAAGGTCAGGATCAAGTCGGCGCGGGCCTCGGCCTGGTGGGCCGCGGTGCGCAGTGCGGCCAGTTCGGCGCCGCTGTTGCGGTCGATGGCCTGCTCGATCCAGGCCACCTTCTCGGGATCGTCGCCGACGGCGCGGAAGTCGTGCAGCAGGCGCACCCGGGTCTCGGTGGAGGAGACGGGCTCGACGATCCACTCCCCGCCCATGGCGGCCACCGGCGGCTGGGAGACCTCCTGACGGAAGCACACCGTCAGCCGGTCATGGTCCAACCGCCGGTGCGACGTCCAGTTCTTGACCTCGCCGTTGGCGGTGGCCCAGATCCGGATGCGCTCCTGCGTCCGGCTCCGCTCGACGTGCTCGACGTGCACGGTGGGCGGGAAGGTCTCCGGCCAGCGGCCGACGTCGACGATCAGGTCGAAGACGCGCCGCGCCGGGGCGTCCACCGTGACCGTGTGCTCGGTGTGGTGGGTGTCGGGATGTGACATGGTCCTCCGTCCGGCTCCGCTCGGGGTTCAGCGCGGCCAGCTTCGGTTCCGTCTCTGGTCGGTGACTCGACGACGGCTCGGCACTTCCCTTCCGGTCCATGTCGTCGTGCCGGCAGGGCGGTTCGAAGAGACGATCGGGACTGTCAGGTGTACTGACAAAGACGTCATTAACGTCTCTAAGCTCTCAGAAGTCAAGAGCCGAGAGCATCTGACTCTCCATCAGGCTGCGCGGGGCCGAGCCGACCGATCCCGCGCGGACCGTGCTCTCCGTGGCCCCGTGCCCCTCCACGAACCCGTACGGAGACCCCATGATCCATACCCGCGGGCTCACCCGCAGCTTCCGCGTCAAGGGAGACACCGTCGATGCCGTGCGCGGCCTGGACCTCGAGATCGATGCCGGTTCGGTGGTCGCCTTCCTCGGGCCGAACGGCGCCGGGAAGAGCACCAGTCTGCGCATGCTGACCACCCTGCTCCCCCCGTCCTCCGGTACCGCGACCGTCGCCGGCCACGACGTCGTGACCGACCCCGCCGGGGTCCGCCGCCGCATCGGCTACCTCGGCCAGGGCAACAGCGCCGGCGCCAACTTCCAGGTCACCGACGAACTGGTCACCCAGGGCCGGGCGTACGGCCTCAGCCGTGCCGACGCGTGTGCCCGGGCCGAGCGTCTGCTCGCCGCGCTCGAACTGGCGGACCTGGCCAAGCGCACGGTGGGCACCCTCTCCGGTGGCCAGCGCCGCCGCCTGGACATCGCCATGGCCCTGGTCCACGAACCCGGACTGCTCTTCCTCGACGAGCCCACCACCGGCCTCGATCCGCAGAGCCGCGCCAACATCTGGAAGCACGTGCTGCGGCTCCACAAGGACCTCGGCACCACGGTCGTCTTCACCACGCACTACCTGGAGGAGGCCGACCTCTGGGCGGAACGGGTCATGGTGGTCGACCACGGCCGGGTGATCGCCGACGGATCCCCGGAGCAGCTCAAGGCGGACCTGGCCGGCGATCTCATCACCCTGGGGACCGCGGGACCCACCGACGCGGACCGGGCCGCCGAGGTCGCCCGGGCCCTGTCCACCGTCCGCGAGGTGACCGTCGAGGAGACCGAGGTACGGGTACGTACCCCGCACGGCGAGACCCAACTCCCCATCCTGTTGCGGAACTTGGAGGCGACCGGCGTACAGGCGCTCACCGCACGCGTCGCCCGCCCCACCCTCGACGACGTTTTCCTCACGCTGACCGGCCGCACCCTGCGGGAGAACGCGGACGCGGACGCCCCGACCACGACACCGGACGGAGCCCGAGCATGAAGGTGATCACCGACACCCGGACCGCGTTCGCCCGCGAACTGGCGCCCGAACTCCGTCAGCCCGCCGGCCTCCTCTTCACGATGATGCTGCCGTTCCTCTTCCTCGCGCTCTTCGCGCCCCTGCTCCCGAGCATGGGCAAGGGCGGCGGCGGTACGGACCCGGGCTCCCCCTGGCAGTGGTTCGTGCCCGGCATGCTCGTCCTGCTGGGCCTCTCCTCCACCGCCGGGGCCGGCGCCTCCCTGCTCAACGAGATGTCCTCGGGCACCTTCGAGCGGATGCTGGTCACGCCGCTCAACCGGGCCGCGATGCTTGTCGGCCGGGCGTTGAAGGAGGTCGTGGTCCTGCTGACCCAGGCCCTGCTGATCCTCATCCTCCTGCTGCCCACCGACTTCCGGCTGCGCCCGCTCGGCGCCCTCGCGGGCCTGGCCCTGCTGACCGTCTTCGGCATCGGCATCGGCGCCCTCTCCTTCACCCTGGCCCTCCACTCCCGCAAACAGCAGACCCTCTTCTACGGGGTTCAGCAGGTGATCTTCTTCCCGTTGCTGCTGCTCTCCGGCGTCCTGCTGCCCATCACCCAGGACTCGGCACCGGGCTGGCTGTACGTCCTCAGCCGGATCAACCCGGTGACCTATGTGGTCGAGGCCGAACGCGCCCTGTTCGACGGCCGGTTCGGCGAGATGAACGTGCTGTACGGCGTCCTCGCGGCCGCGGCCGTCGCCGTACTGGGGGTCGCGGCCGGCATCCGCGGCATGCGCAACGCCTCCGTGTGACGCGCCTGTTGTGCCACCCCGGCCGCCTGCCGGCCACGACTCCCCCCGATCCGAAGGAGCTTCAGTGACCTCCGAAGCCGTTCCGGGCGCGCGGCCTGCCGACCGCCGCGCCGTGGACGTCTGGTTCGACCCCGCCTGTCCCTACACGTGGCTGACCTGCCGCTGGCTGACCGAGGCGGCCCGGGTACGCCCGTTGGACCTGCGGTGGCACCTGATGAGCCTGACGCTCCTCAACGAGGACCGGGACGACGATCCCGAGGGCGATCCCGAGGGGTACCTCATGGTGCCGGTGCGGATCGCCACGGCTGTTCTGCGCCACCACGGGCAGGACGCCCTGGCCCGCTTCCACGCCGCTCTGTGGGCCGACCGCCCCAACGGGGACGAGGGCACGCGGTGGATCAACGACCCGGCCGTCGCCCTGGCCGATGCCGAACTGCCCATCTCCCTGGTGGCGGCCGGCACCTCCACCGCGTACGACGAAGAGCTGCGGGCCTCGCACACCGGGGCCGTCGGGCTGCTCGGCCCGCGCACCGGCACCCCGGTGGTCGCCACCGGGGACCCGGCGGAACCGGACCGCGCGCCGGTGGCCTTCTTCGGGCCGGTCCTCTCCCGTGTGCCGAGCGGTGAGGCAGCCGGCCGGCTGTGGGACGGGACGCTGCTGGTGGCCGGTACCCCCGGTTTCCACGAGCTCAAGGGGACGCCCGCCGACCCGGACCCAGACGTCCTCGCGCTGGACAGCGCGACATGACCGAGACCGCGCGGGCGGGCTGCTGGGGCCTGCGGGGGCCGCCTGAGTGTCCTCCGGGGTCAGTAGTTGCCGAGGCCGCCACAGACGTTGAGTGCCTGGGCGGTGATGGGCGCGGCCGTGTCGGTGGTCAGATAGCCGACCAGGCCCGCGACCTCTTCGGGGGTGGTGTACCGGCCCAGCGGGATCTTCGCCTCGAACCGTTCGCGCACCGCCTCGGGGGTGGTGTCCCACACCGTCGCGTACCCCGCGCGGACCCGCTCCGCCATGGGCGTCTCCACGTATCCGGGGCAGACCGCGTTGACGGTGATGCCGGTCTTGGCCAGCTCCAGGCCCAGCGCCTTGGTGAAGCCGACCACTCCGTGCTTGGAGGCCGAGTACGGGGCGCCGAGCACGACACCCTGTTTGCCGCCGGTGGAGGCGATGTTGATGATCCGTCCCCGGCCGCGGTCCAGCATGCCCCCGGTGGTCAGAGCGGCCCGGGTCACCCGGAACACGCTGGTCAGATTGGTGTCGAGGACATCGAGCCACAGCTCGTCCGTCAACTCGCCGGTGGGACCTCCTCCGTTGCGCCCCGCGTTGTTCACGAGGACGTCGATCGGGCCGGACGCGTCGACGGCGGCCCGCACGAAGGCGTCCACCTGCTCGGTGGACCGCACGTCGCAGGCCTGTCCCTCGGCGTCCACGCCCTCCTCCCGCAGGAGTTTGACGGTCTCGGCGACCGCGTCGGTGTCGCGGGCACAGAGAAAGACCCGCAGTCCGCCGCGGCCCAGCGATCGGGCCACGGCGAGGCCGATCCCGCTGGTGGCGCCGGTGACGACGGCGAGCCGTGCTTCCGCTTCCGTGCCGGTCATGGTCCCTCCCGGACTCGTGACTTCGGATGTCGCTGTGCGGCCCGAGGGTGGCAACGAGCGCTCGACAGGTGCTGGACGCCGGGTTCAGGGCGGTTCGAGCCGTCCGAGAGGACGGCCCGGAAAGGTCGGCGGGTCCGTGCCCGCCGCACGACAGTTCAGCGGCACAGCGCGCGGCGGTGGCCGTATGACGGACGAAGGAGAAGAAGCGATGACCGTTTTGGTGACGGGTGCCACGGGGAACGTGGGCCGGCACGTGGTGGCGGGACTGCTGCGGGCCGGCGAGCGGGTGCGGGCGATGACCCGGTCGCCGCGGAGTGCCGCACTGCCCGCGGAGGTAGACGTGGTGCGCGGCGACCTGGCCGACGCGGCGAGCCTGGACGCGGCCCTCGCCGGCGTCGACAAGGCGTATCTCTTCCCGCTGCCCGGTACCGCGGAGGGGTTCACCGAACGGGCGGTGAAGGCCGGGGTGCGGCGGATCGTCGTGCTCTCCTCGGTGTCGGCCGAGTACGCGGACGGGGACTACAGCGGCGACCACCACACCGCGGTGGAACGGGCTGTGGAGGCGTCCGGGCTGGAGTGGACACACATCAGGTCCGGCGAGTTCATGGCCAACCTGCTGAGCTGGTGGGCCCCCACGATCCGGGCCGAGAACGCGGTCCGGGCCCCCTTCGGCGCGGTCCGCAGTACGCCCGTGCACGAGGCGGACATCGCCGATGTGGCGGTGGCCGCGCTGCTGGAGGAGCGGCATGTCGGAAAGGCGTTCTCCTTCGCCGGGCCGGAATCGCTGACCAAGCACGAACAGGTGCGTGTGCTGGGCGAGGTCCTCGGCCGCGCGGTCCGCTTCGAGGAACTGACGGTGGACGAGGCCCGCGCGCTGTGGCTGGGGCAGGGCATGCCGGTGGAGGCGGTGGACTGGCTCCTCCAGGACCCGGTCGACGTGCCGGTGGGGCCGACCGCCGAGCGGGTCACGGGGCGGCCCGGCCGTACCTTCGCCCAGTGGGTGGCCGACCACCGCGCGGACTTCTGAGGGACACCGCGACGACGCCGTCTCGTCCGGTGTTCAGCGTCGGTTGAGCCGGTCTCCAGGTGATCCGCCGACGGTGTTCGGGACCTGCTCCGCGGACCGATGGGATGCGCCGTCATGGTGGACACCGCACAGAACGCACTGATCCGACGACTGATCAGGGCCGGCACCAGCACCGACGACGAGATCGACGCCCTGCTCAAGGACGTCGGTCTGGCCGAGGTGGCGCGCGTCCTCATCGAGGAGGTGCTGTTCCGATGCCCGGAGCCGGCCAACACCGCCCCGGTCCACGTGGCCCTGGACGTCACCCACAGCGGGGAGCGGTACACCGTCGCGCTGCGCATGGTGCGCGACGAGCCGATCGCGATGGTCGAGGACGACTCCGCGCGGGTGCGCTCCCGGGTGGCGTTCACCGCCGCGGGACTGGTCCGCCGGCTCTTCGGGCCGGCGGACACCCCGCGCACCGGCGACTTCGAGAACACCTTCGTGCCCACGCCCGATGATCCCGGGCAGGTGTCGGAGCTCCTCGCCGAGATGAACACGGTGCTGCGCGCGGCGGCCCAGGCCACCGCCACCCTGATGGCCGGATGTACGAGCCGCTCCCCCGACCTGGGCGAGCTCTCGATCCGGTACGGCTCCGACAAGTGGGCGAGCTTCCACTGGTACACGGCCCACTACGAGCGTCACTTCGCCCCCTACCGGGACCGGCAGGTGCGGGTGCTGGAGATCGGGATCGGCGGGTTCGACGACGACCTCGGCGGCTCCTCGCTGAAGATGTGGAAGCGCTACTTCCCCCGGGGCACCGTCTTCGGTCTCGACCTCTACGACAAGACGGCGCTCACGGAACCCCGGCTGACGGCGCTGGTAGGCGACCAGAACGACCCTGAGTACCTGACCGTGATGGCCCGCGAGCACGGCCCGTTCGACCTCGTCATCGACGACGGCAGCCATATGAACGAGCACGTCCGCACCTCGTTCCGCACTCTCTTCCCGTATGTGCGCCCGGGCGGCCTCTATGTGATCGAGGACCTCCAGACCGCCTACTTCCCCGACTTCGGCGGCAGTACGGGCGGGGTCGCCGGGCCCGACACCTCGCTCGGGCTGGTCAAGGGGCTGATCGACGATCTGCACCACCGGGAGCACCGGGAGCCGTCCGTCACCCGGCCCACCCCGACGCAGAGCACGGTCACCGGGGTGCACGCGTACCACAACATCGTGTTCGTGGAGAAGGGGACCAACGGCGAGGACACCCTGCCCGGGTGGATGGACGCCGATGTGTGGACCGCCCTCGGCGCCAAGTGAGAGACAGGGATTCGACCATGCGCGTTCTGTTCACCGTGTCCTCCTGGCCCACGCAGTACGCGGCCATGGTGCCCCTGGGGTGGGCGTTCCAGGCGGCCGGCCACGAGGTACGGGTGCTGTGCGCCCCCTCGCAGTCGGCGGCGGTCGGCCGGGCCGGCCTGGTGCCCGTCCCGGTCCTGGCGGGAATGGAGGAGGTGCTGCGGCTGCGGCTGCAGTACCACGCGGAGGCGGTGACCGGCGTCTGGCCGTATCCGTGGCTTCCGCCGCACCCACTGACCGGCGAACGGATCGAGCGTCTCGACGCGTTCGACGCCGGGCACTTCGATACCGTGATCGCGCCGGAGCTGGCGGAGTCGGCCGCCCGGAGTTTCGACGCGGCCGTGGCGCACGCCCGGGAGTGGCAGCCGGATCTGGTCCTGCACGACCCCGGGAGCCTGGAGGGTCTACTGGCGGCCAAGGTGCTCAAGATCCCCTCGGCGCTGTGCCTTTGGGGGCCGGCGAGCCCGCACGATCCGGAGCACATGCGGATCGTGCCCACGGATCACAGCGGCTCGTTCACCCGGTACGGCCTGGGCACGTTCGATCTCACGATGATCGAGCGCGTGGTGGACCCCAACCCGCCGTCGCTGAAGGTCCCGGTCGAGGCCGAGCGGCTGCCCGTCCGCTATGTCCCCTACAACGGGGGCGGGCCCGCCCCCGCGTGGACGGCTCGGCCGCCGGAGGGTCCCCGGGTCGTCGTCACCTGGTCCACCGCCCTGTCCACGGTCTCCGGTCCCGACTCCTATCTGCTCCCCCGGATCGTCGCCGCCCTCGACGGCCTGGACTGCGAGGTGGTCCTCACCGCCACCGCGCGGGACGTGGCCGCGCTCGGCGCGGTGCCCGCCCGGGTCCGGGTGGCCGAGCATCTGCCGCTCGCGGCCGTGTTGCCGGGCTGTGCCGCCGTGGTGCACCACGGCGGCAGCGGCAGCTCCCTGACGGCGATGTGGGCGGGGGTGCCGCAGTTCATCGCGACCTTCGCCTCTGAGCAACAGATCACCGGCGAGCGGGTGGCCGCCACCGGGGCCGCCCTCCATGTCCCCGGACATCTCGCGGACGAGACGGCGATCCGGGCCGGGGTCGAGCGGCTGCTCGACGACAGCACCCACACGTCCTCGGCCGCACGCCTCCGCACCGAGATCGCGGAGACACCGACACCGGCCGCACTCGTCGATCGACTGGAGGCCCTGGCCACCGCCGACTGAGGGCGGGGCCTCGACGGGACCGGAGGTCGACCAGCCGATCGACAACTCGCCCCCACCCCGACCACACGCCTCCGCACCCAGACCACCGAAACACCCGACACCGGCCGCACTCCTCGCCGGACCGGAACTCTGGCGCCAAGCCCCTGGCAGGGCTCGGTGCGCGAGGGTCGAGTCCTGTGCGAGGGGCGCCCCGGATCCTGCCCGGCATGACCACGCGAACCGAAGAAATCGACCGTACGGGCCGGGCCGAGGCCGGCGCCGCGCGCGGGATCGTCATCACCGGCGGCGGCACCGGCATCGGACGGGCCACGGCCCACGCCTTCGCCCGGCAAGGAGACCACGTGCTCGTCGTCGGACGCACCGCGTCCACGCTGGCCGCGACCGCCGAGGGGCACCCCGGCATCCGCGTCCTGGTCGCCGACGTCACGGAGCCGGACGCGCCGGACCGGATCGTCGAGGCGGCCCTGAGCGCCCTGGGCCGACTCGACGTCCTGGTGAACAACGCGGCCGCGATGGGCTACCGGCCACTGGCCGCGCTGGACCGGGCGGAGGCCGAACGGCAGCTCCGCACCAACCTGTTGGCCCCCGTCCTGCTCACCCGGGCCGCCCTCGAACCCCTGGCGGAACGGTCCGGCACCGTGCTGAACATCGGCTCGTCCGGAGCTCTGGGCCTGCGGTCCTGGCCGGACAACGGGCTCTACGGCGCCGCCAAGGCCGCGCTGGACTTCCTCACCCGGACCTGGGCCGTCGAGTTGGCCCCGCGCGGCATCCGGGTGGTCGGGCTGGCCCCCGGGGTGACGGACATCTCCGGCGGTCCCGGGGAGGATGGCCCCGACCCGGGCTACGCGGGCTTCCTCAAGGAGATCGCCGGCCGGACGCCGAGCGGGCGGACCGGCCGCCCCGAGGAGATGGCCTGGTGGATCACCCAGCTCACCCGCCCCGAGGCCGCCTACGCCAACGGCATCGTGGTGGCGGTCGACGGCGGGCTCTCCCTCACCTGATCCGTCCCGCGACCCGGCCCAAACGCCCCGAGGAGCCTTGATGCGTGTCCTGTTCCAGCCCTTCGCCGCCGCCACCCACGTCGCCGCCCAGGTCCCGCTCGCCTGGGCGCTGCGCGTCGCCGGACACGAGGTGCGCGTCGCGACCCAGCCGGACGCGGTCGAGGACATCACCCGGGCCGGGCTCACGGCGGTGCCGGTCGGCGACCCGCTGCACGTCGCGGCCAAGATGAACCCGGACGACGCGCACCTGGTCGACGAACTGCGCGACGACGCCTGGCTGCGGGTGCTCGACCCCGGCGAGATCCGCCCCGAGCGGCTCACCCCCGAGTATCTGCACGGGGTCTTCGCCACGTGGACGCCGCTGGTGCACCGCAACACGGTGCCCGACCGGATGATCGACGACCTGGTCGAATTCGCCGCGGACTGGCGCCCGGACCTGGTCGTCTGGGACACGATGACGTACGCCGGTCCGGTCGCCGCCCGTGCCTGCGGTGCCGCGCACGCCCGGCTGATGTTCGGCCTCGACCTGGTCGGTCTGCTGCGCGAGCGCTACCGGGCCATCCTGGACCGGCTGCCGGCGGAGCTGCGCGACGACCCGCTGGAGGAGTGGCTGGGGCACGTCCTGGAGCGACACGGCCACAGCCAAGACCTCGGCTTTGACGAGGAGTTGGTGCTGGGCCAGTGGACCATCGACCCCGTCCCCACCTCGCTCTCCCTGCCGCTCGCCCACCCCCGGGTCCCGGTCCGCTACGTGCCGTACAACGGCCCCGCGACCGTACCCGCCGACCTGGACGACCCGCCGCAGCGGCGGCGGATCTGCCTGACCCTCGGCGTCTCCTTCCGTGAGGTGGTCGGCGAGGACCAGGCCTCCGTCGGCGAACTGCTCGCGGCCGTGGCCGATCTGGACGTGGAGGTGGTGGCCACACTCAACGCCGAGCAACTCGCCGCGCTGGGCCCGCTGCCGCCGAACGTGCGGGCCGTCGACTTCGTACCGCTCAACGAGCTGCTGCCGAGCTGCGGAGCGATCATCCACCACGGCGGAGCCGGCACCTTCCTGACCGCACTGGCCCACGGCGTGCCCCAGATCGTGGTCCCGGCCCGCATGTGGTGCAACACACCCCGGGCCGAGCGCGCCCGGGCGGCCGGGATCGCCCTGACCTGTCCGCCGGAGCAGCTCACGGCGGCCCGGCTGCGGGCGATGGTCACACGGGTGTTGGAGGACGGTTCCTTCGCCCGCAACGCGGCCCGCGTGCGCGCCGAGATGCTCGCCACGCCGACGCCGGGCGAGCTGGTCCCGACCCTGGAGCGGCTGACGGCCGCGCACCGCTCGGCCGCCCGGCGCGGGGGATCATGACATACCGTCGGGTCGAGACAACACGTTCTTCCCGCGGTCGAGGTGAACCCGTCTTGAGGACCCACATCCCCTATCTCCTGGCCGTGGCGAGCACGGTGGCCGCCCGCCGGGTGGACGAGCGGTTGCACGACTACGATCTGACGGTGCGTCAGTACGGGCTGCTCACCCAGCTCTCGCTCGAACCCGAGCTGACCATGGCGGAACTGGCCCGCCAACTCGGCATCGCCCGCCAGTCGGTGCACCAGTTGGTCAGCGAGCTGGTCGAGGCGGGACATGTCCGCCGGCGCCCCGGCGCCGACGACCGCTCGCGCCGACTGGAGATCACCGACACCGCGCGCTATCTGCTGACCCGGATCGACGGTCCGCTGGAGCAGGTGGAGACGGAGCTGCTCGGGGACCTCACGCCGGAGGAGGCCGAGACCCTGCGCCGGCTCCTGCAGCGCGTCCTGGCGCACGCGACCGACGACGAGGCGTGGCTGCCCGGCCGCTGACACCGGCTCGACGGTCAACGGCCCTACGACCACCGGGAGTCGAGGCCGGATCGAGATCCCGTCCCTAAAGTCACCGCCATGCGTGTGCTGTTCGTGACCCTGGCCGCCTCACCCCACCTCCACGTCCAGGTGCCGTTGGCCTGGGCCCTGCGTGCCGCCGGACACTCGGTGCGCGTCGCCAGTCAGCCCGATCTGGTGGACGCCATCACCGGGGCCGGGCTGCCCGCGACCCCGGTGGGCCCCCGGCTCGCCCAGGACGAGTCCGTCGAGAAGCTGCGGCGCCGGCAGGAGAAGGCGGCCGAGCGCCTGACGGAGCCGCCGGACGCGCAGGAACTGATGCGCATGGCGGAACACCGGCCGGAGCGGCTGACCCCCGACTTCCTGGACGGCCTGTTCACAGTGATGACCTCGGCCATCTTCCAGAACTTCACGGACGAGGAGACCGTGGACGACCTGGTGGCCCTGGCCCGGCGGTGGCGCCCCGACCTGGTCGTCTGGGACACCCTGATGATGGGCGGAGCCGTCGCCGCCCGGGCCTGTGGGGCGGCCCACGCCCGCCTGCTCTACGGCCTCGACCTGGTGGGCGCGATGCGGGAGCGGCACACGGCCTCGCTCGCCGCCCGGCCCCGGGAACTGCGCGAGGATCCCCTCGCCGAGTGGCTGGAGTGGACCTCGGCCCGTCACGGCGGCGCCTTCGACGAGGAGCTGGTGACCGGCCAGTGGACCATCGACCCCACCCCCGCCTCGTTGCGGCCGCCCACGGAACTGCCGTGGCTCTCCGTCCGGCACATCCCCTACAACGGACCGTCCGTGGTACCGAGTTGGCTGCGCGAACCGCCCGCCCGGCGCCGTGTCTGTCTCACCCTCGGTCTCTCCTTCCGCGAGGTGATGGGCGGTGACCAGGCGTCCGTCCCGGCCCTCCTGGAGGCGCTGGGCGAGCTGGACGCGGAGGTCGTGGCGACTCTGGACGCGGGGCAGTTGGCCGAGGTCGGCCGGGTCCCCGACAACGTGCGGGTGGTGGACTTCGTACCGCTGGACGCGCTGTTGCCCTCCTGCTCCGCCATCGTGCACCAGGGCGGATACGGCACCGCGCAGAACGCGCTGGTGCACGGTGTCCCCCAGGTGATCATCCCCAACGACCTCTGGGACATCCATCCCCGGGCGGAACTCATCGTGCGGTCGGGTGCGGGGCTGCGTCCGGCCGGACCGGGCCCCCTGGCTCCGGCGGAGTTGCGCGAGCTGGTGGCACGCGTCCTGGACGAGCCCTCGTTCGCACGAAGCGCGGCGCGCTTGCGGGCGGAGATCCGGGCCACGCCCTCCCCCGGCGAACTGGTCCCCGTACTGGAGGAGTTAACCGCTCGCCATCGGCAGGTCAGCTGATCCGCCCCATTGCCTCGGCCAGGGCCTCGCGCCAGGGCCGGGGCTCCGGGATGCCCAACTCGCGCCAACGGCCGTGCCCGAGCACGGTGTACCGGGGCCGGGGAGCTCGGCCGCCGAAGGCCGCGCCCGGGACAGGTCGCACCCTGTCGGGGTCTGCGCCCACCAACCGGAAGACCTCACGGGCCAGTTCATACCAGGTGGCCCGGCCCGCGTTGGTCGCGTGGAAGACCCCGTGCGCCTGCGGGGTGCGCCCCAAGGCGAGCAGGAGTCGTGCCACATCCGCCGCCCAGGTCGGCTGCCCCACCTGGTCGGCCACCACGTCCACGGGGCCCCGGCCGCGCGCCCGTTCGCGCATGGTGCACACGAAGCTGCGGCCGTGTTCGCCGTACAGCCAGGCCGTGCGGACCACGGTCCCCCGGTCCGGCAACAGGTCGAGGACGGCCCGTTCACCGGCTGACTTGCTCCGGCCGTAGGCGTTGCGGGGGCCCGTGGGATGGTCCTCGGGGTACGGGGAGCCGGCGTCGCCCGGGAAGACGTAGTCCGTGGAGAGGTGCAGCAGGCGGGTGCCCTGGTGGGCGCAGCGGGCGGCCAGGTGCCGGGGGGCTTCCGCGTTGAGGAGGAAGGCCAGTTCCTGCTCGGTCTCAGCCGCCTCCACGTCCGTGTAGGCGGCGCAGTTGACCACCACGTCGGGGCGGTGCCGGGTGAAGGCCGCGGCCAGCGCGTCGGGGGCGGTGACGTCCAGGGTGTGCCGGTCCAGGCCGACCGCGTCCGCGCCGTCGGCCGCCAGGGCCGCCGTCACCGCACGGCCGAGCAACCCGCCCGCACCGGTGACCAACCACCTCGTCGCGTCGGCAGGTCGGTCGTCAGGAGCCGGGAGATTCACGGGCACGACCCTGCCCGAGCCGGTTCGAGCATCCGACGAGGTCTCCTGGTGGCGGCCGGTCGTCGGCTCGATCCGTCGTCGACGGGTCGCCGACCGAGGCGCCCCAGACTCGGGCGCCGAGACCCCGAGCGTTGGAGGAACGATGGCGCTGTTCGCCGTCCTCGCCACCCAGTCCCCCACCGGAATCCCCGCCGAGGAGTTCCGCCGACGACTGCCCGAAGGCTTCGCGTACGTCAGGGAGTTGGTGGACAAGGGAGTCATCCGGCACAACTGGATCCGGGTCGGCGCCGCGGGCGGCCTGCTGATCTACGAGGTCGACTCGCACGAGGAACTGAACACCCTGTTGTACGGGAATCCGCTGAGCCCGCATCTGCGCTTCGAGGTGATCCCGCTGGCCGAGGTCGGCGGTTTCGACCCGACGGCCTTCGAGAAGCAGGCGGGTTGAGCCGACGCCGTCAGTCGGTCAGCACCGCCCGGGCGAGGCCGCGGTAGAAGGCCATCACCCCGGGTTCCTTCGGGGAGAGGTGACCGCGCTCGGCGAAGCGGGAGCCGACCACCCGTTGGACGGCCTCCATGCCGAGCCGGTCCTCCCGGTTGACCACCGCGGCGCTCTCCTCGTTCTGTACGCGGAGCGCGTCGCGGTCCTGCCCTTCGAGCGCGCTCGGGTGCACGAGCACTCCGCCGCGGACCTCGATGCGGTCGATGGCCAGCGGGATCATGCTGATCCAGACGACCGAGTCGCCGAAGGCCGCGAGGCTCCCGGAGGGGAAGACGGCGCAGTTGTACATGGTGGCGCGCTGTTCGGCGGTGAGCGGCAGCGCGGTGGCCGCGAGCGGCTCGCGGAACGGGCTGAGCAGTCGGGTCACCCAGCGGGATTCCGCGCGCACCTCCATGGCTCCGCCGGGCGGGGTGATGAGCGCCACCGTCGTGGGATGAAGCCCCATCGCGTGGTAGTTCTCGTGGGCGTTCTGGACCGCGATCTTCCAGTTGCACCGCCATTCCTCGCGCCACGCGGCGAGCGGTGTCATCTCCGGCAGCCGGTAGGCGTCGAGTTCCACGCCGATCCGCCGCAGGTGCGGGGCCAGCGGTTCGGCGGACGCGTCGCGGTTGACGAAGGCGAACCCCCGCCACTCCTCGACCGCCGGTGCCGGGCGGTGCGGGCCGAGCGCGGACCGCGCGCGCAGCGCACCGTCCGTGTCCCGGACCACCGTGAGGGGCTCGCCGGTGGGCGAGACGGTCACGGACGCGCCCGGCGCGGCCAGCTCCTCGACGTGGGCCGCCAGCACCCAGGACCGGCCGAAGACCCGTTCCCGTTCCGTCTCCCACAGTTCCGGTGAAGTGAAGGCGGCGGGGGGAAGGCTCATCTCCGGGGCGTCCGCCTCCAGGTACCGACCCAGCTCCGCCACGATCTCCGTGTGCGTCATGATGCTCGCCGTTCCTTTCCGTGCCGGCGCGTCAGCCGTTCGATCTCGGCCACGGCCTCGTTGGGTGTCGGCATCCCGGCGATCTCCCACCGCAGCCGCTGTGCGTGCTCCTGGAAGGACGGGGCCTCAAGGACGCGCGCGATCGCCCGGCGGAAGCGGTCGGCGGTGAACTCGCGGAGCGGGAGCGCCAATAGGTTGCCCTGCTTCTCGTAGGCCGTGCCCATGGACTCGGTGACCCACTCCCACCCCGTGAGCAGGAGCTGGGGGACGCCGTGGAACTCCGCCGTGGCCTTGGTCTGGTAGCCGCCGTGGTGCACGACCGCCGCGCAGGTCGGCAGCAGGTCGTGCATCGGGACGTGGTCCACCACCCGGACGGTGTCCGGCAGCGGTGGCAGGTGGGCGCGCTGACGCTCGGAGAGGGCGGCGACGACCTCCACGTCCGCGTCGGCCAGCGCGCCCAGCATGCCGGCGAGGATCGCGTCGAGGTCCCAGAGCCCGTAGCCGCTGTCGATGCTCACGCCCAGGGTGAGGCAGACCCGGGGCCGGGTGGGCGGCTCGCGCAGCCAACGGGGCACGACGGCCCTCCCGTTGTACGGGATGTAGCGGGCCGGTACGACGGGCAGGCCGAGGTCCTCGCGCAGGCTCGCCGGGCGGGTGTCGACGAGCCACTGGCCGGTGAGCGTCGACTCGTCGAACCGCGCCCGGGCGCCCAGGCGTTCCAGTGTCCAGTTCAGCCACTCCGCCGTCGGGTCCTCGCGGTGCTCCGGCGGCTGCTCGGCGGCCAGCCGGCGAAACGCCCGCCGGGTGCCCAGTTGCATGGCCAGTTCGGGTCCGGAGACCAGGCGGGCGTGGGCCGCGCCCACGGTGAGCGCCGCGATCGGACCGGCGAGGCACAGCGTCTCCCAGACGACCAGGTCGGGCCGCCAGTGCCGGGCGAAGGCCACCATCTCGTCGATCACCTGGTCCGAGTTCAGCCGGGAGTTGAGGGCGGGGACGATGACGCTCTCGTAGCCGAGCTGCTCCTCCCAGGTCTCCTCGCGGTCCGGGTCCCGGTCCTGGTCGGCGGTACCGAAGTGGGCGATGGCCTCCTTGTGGAACTCCTCCAGTCCCTCGTACCAGGACGGGCTCTCGATCGGCACCGCGGTGATACCGGCCCGGGTGACGGTCTCCACCACACCAGGGACACAGACGGCCCGCACCTCGTGCCCCGCGGTGCGCAGCGCCCAGGCAAGCGGGGCGAGCAGCTGGAAGTGGCTGCCCTCCAGCGAGGTGAACAGGACTCTCATCGCGCGCCTCCGCTCGTCGTCCCGGCGGCCATGGGCGCACGCGCCGGACCTCGGGTCAGCGGTGCCCTGGGCCGACGCACCAGGGGGGCGGTGGGTCGTACGTCGGTGCAGCGGTCCGCCAGGGCGGTGAGGAGGGACTCGGCCAGGGCGCGGTACAGGGGGGCGAGTACGCGGTGGGCGGGGACCTCCGCCGGTCCGGGGCCGCCCTGGAGGAGCACCGCGAGCCGTTCGCCGGTGGCGATCCGGGCGCCGGCGAGTTCCAGATCGGCGCGGGCCTCCAACGGGGCGATCCACGTGGGCGGTTCGGCGCGCAGGGCTGCCTCGACGGTCGGCCCGATCTCATCGGCCCGGACGGGGAGGCGCGCCCTCAGGACAGTTCGGGCCACGAGGTCGGCGCCGGTGCGGGCGGCGGTCACGACGGTCGCCGGGCCCGGGACGGTGTCGGGGAGGGACCGTAGCGAGTCGAGGGATCCGCGCATCTGCCGGGTGGCGTCGAGCCGTTGGGGGCACACCACCGCGTCCTGGGCGATCCCGCAGGCCGTGACGGCCTCGGTGAACCTGCCGTGTTCGGCCGCGGGGATCCCGCAGACCACGGCGAGCGCGCCCGCCGCCAGCGGCTCGGCCACCTCGGTGACGAGGTCGAACTCCGGCCCCGCCGCGTCGAGCACCCGGGCGCACAGGGGCTCGAGGTCCGGCACGTCCACGGCCGTCACAGGTGCCTCTCCCGGCAGGGTCGGGACGTGCTCGATCGCGGGGTGGGCGAGCAGGGCGGCGGCCGTGGCCGGGTCGGCCGTGACCCAGGACCCGGCAGCGGAGCGCCACAACGGCCCGGCGGCCCGGACGAGTTCGCGCAGCGGCCCCGGGTCCTCGTCGACGTCGCAGAGCAGAGCGGCGTAGGGGTCGCCCTTGAGCCGGTGCAGCCACAGCGTCCCGTGCTCGCGCTGCAGTCGTTCGCCCAGCTCCGCGAGGGCCGTGGTCACGGGGCGGCGGCGATCAGGGGGAACCGGTCGCCGTCGACGGGAGCGCCCGGTGTCAGGTGGGCCACCGGGTGGTCCTGCACTCCGGGACGGTAGGTGGCGTCGGAGTCCATGTAGACGGAGGCGAAGGCGAGTCGGCGTTCCCCGTCGGTGTTGACGCCCGCCATGTGCACGGTGCGGAAGTCGTGGAAGACCACGTCGCCGGCTCGCATCGGAACGGCCACCCGGGGGCGGAACGGGAACTCCGGCCAGACCTCCTCCATCGGCCGGTAATCCTGGAAACCGGCCAGATGGACCTGCCGGTGCTCCAGGGAGCGTCGGTGCGAACCGGGAACGTAGATCAGACAGCCCCGGTCGGCGGGTACGTCCACCAGGGGGACCCACGCCGTCAGCGTCCGGGTCAGGCCGGCCAGGGGCAGGCCCGGCTCGTCGTCGTGCACGACGGTGGGGAGATGGATGTGCGGGTCCTTCTTGAGCACGTCGGTGCCGTAGAGGCGCAGGGTTCCGCCGGCCAGTCGTTCGGCGACGCGGGTGACCACCGGGTGCAGGGCCAGCTCGCGCAGGGCGGGGTGCTTGCGCCAGGCCGCCTCCACGTAGTGGACCTGGGTCTCCTCCTCGGAGGCGCCCCAGATCTCCGGACCCTCACCGGCCAGGAGTTCTTCGGCGGCGGCCCGGAAGCCGGCCACCTCGTCGGCGGAGAGCACCGACCGGAGATGGACGAACCCCTGCTCTTGGAAGCGGCGGAGGATCTCCTCGGTGGGACGGCCGGTCTCCGTCAGATCGGCGGTTGTCAGCATGTGATCGTCTTTCCTCGTTGGGGTGGGCGGGCGTTCATCCGATGGATTCGACGAGTCGGCCGACCGTCTCGGCCGGGGCGGGCATCGCGAGCATTTCGGCCTGGACCCGTCGGGCGTTCTCCCGCAGGCCCGCGTCCTTGAGGAGGGTCCGGCACTCGGCCGCGCCGAGGGTCTCGAAGTCGGCCACGATGCCGATGCCGCGCGCGGGCAGCAGGTCGGCGCCCGTCTGCTGGTAGGAGCCGCGCGGGATGACGCACTGCGGGAGGCCGGCCGCGGCGGCGGTCAGCATGGTCCCGCTGCCGCCGTGGTGGACGACCGCGGCGCAGGTGTCAAGGAGCAGATCCAGCGGTGCCCAGTCGACCAGCCGGACATTGGGCGGGACCTCTCCCAGCAGTGCGGGGTCGCCGCCGCCGAGGGTGACCACGAACTCGGCGTCGAAGCCGCGGGCCGCCTCCATCAGCGGGCCGAGGATCGCGATGCCGCCCCACTGGGCCTCGATGGTGCCGAGGGTGACGGCGATGCGCGGCAGCCGGGGAGGCTCCGACAGCCAGTCCGGCAGCACGGCCCCGCCGTTGTAGGGCACGTACCGCAGGGGCCGGGCGTCGGGGGTGCGGCGATCCTCGGGGAGCAGGTCGGTGAGACTCGGCGGGAGCGTCGTGAGGGGAATCGTCCGCGGGGGTTCGCCGGTGACACCGCAGCGGGCCCAGTGGGGTTCCATGCCGGCCCGGAGCAGGCTCTTCAGGCGGGCCCCGCTGTCGTACGAGCCCAGGCGCGGTTCGATCAGGGACGTGCGTGACGCGGCGGCCACGAGCCGGCCTGCGGCCTGGAGGGGCGGGGCGACCACTAGGTCCGGGGGCCAGTCCCGGGCTGCCGCGAGGACGCCGTCCACCATGACGCCGGAGACCCTGGCGAAGAGCGTGGCCAGTTCGGCGTCCTCGGGGTCCTCGGCGAACATCGGGTGGTCGCCCGGACCGTCAGCCTCGGGCTCCTGGGGGAGGTAGACGGGCAGGTAGTCCAGGCCGGGGGTGACGTCCACGACGTCGAACCCGGCCTCGGCGGCGGCCAGGCTGAGCCCTCCGGTGGCGTACCGGACCCGGTGGCCCGCCGCGCGGAACGCCTGGGCGAGGGGAATGGTCGGGAAGAGGTGGCCGAGGCCCGGAGAGGTCACGAACAGGACGCGCATACTGCCTCCAGCCATGGGACGTCGGTGAGTTGTCGGGCGGTGTCGAACGCCGGTCGGCGCGAGCGTGCCGGCCGTCGCCGCGGTGCCGGCCTCACGGGGCGAGCCCGAGGAAGAGGCCCCGGCGCGAGTGCAGGCCCGGGATGTACTCCACGCCGAGTCCGGCGGCTCGGAAGGCGGTCTCGTACGTCGCCCTGCCGAACAGGGAGATCCGGTGGGACTCGGTGAAGTGCCTGGCCCCAGCGTGGGCGTCGGCCACCACGTAGTGCACGTCCATCCGGCATGCGGGCCCTTCGCGGGCGGAGTGGGAGACCCGGGCCACGGTCCGGCCCGCCGCCGTGGTTACGTCCGCCGAGACATGGCCGTCGAGGTAGGTCTCGGGAAACCACCAGGGGTCGACGGCCGCTACTCCCCCGGGGTTCAGATGCCGGGCGAAGGCGGCCAGGGTTGCGTGGAGTTCGGCCTCGTCGGTCGCGTAGCCGATGGACCCGAACATGCAGGTCACCACGTCGAAGCGGGCGTCGAGGCCGAAGGTGCGCATGTCGCCGACGTGGACGGGGACGTCCGGCAGCGCGCGACGCGCGGCGCGGACCATCGGCTCGGACAGCTCCAGCCCCTCGACGCGGTCGAAGAGCCCGGCGAAGTGCCGCAGATGGGCACCCGTGCCGCACGCCACGTCGAGCAGGGAACGCGCGTCGGGCCGCAACCGGCGTACGCGCCCGGTGAGTTCGCGGGCCTCGGCCCCGTAGTCCTTGCCGCGGCTCTCGTGGATCAGGTCGTGGATCTCGGTGAGGTCAGCGCCGTACATGGACGGATCGTCGGAGGGCGACCTTGAGGAATCGCCTACGCCGGGTGGAGCGGGCGCCGGCGCCGCGTCCATCGGGCGGCGACCGTTTCACCAGTGCGCGCGGCCACCCTCGGCCGGACCGGGGCGAATCCGGGCCGGACCGAACCGGAGCGAGGGAGGACCGAGGTGGACACCGAGGAGATCGTGGCGGAGTTGGAGCGGTATCTGGGGCCGGACGCGGCGGAGTTGAGCCTGCCACCGGCCGCGTTCACCTCGCCGGAACTGTGGGAGATCGAGCGGGAGCGGGTGTTCGGACGATCCTGGATCCTGGTTGCGCACGCGGACGAGCTCGCGGAGACCGGGTCGTACGTGGCGTTGTCGGTGGCGGGCGAGCCGGTGGTGGTGGTCCGGGACGAGGGCGGCACGCTGCGCGGTCTCTCGCCGGTGTGCCGGCACCGGTTGATGCCGGTGGTGGAGGAGGGCGCCGGCCGGACCGACGTGTTCACCTGCCCGTACCACCTGTGGCGTTACGGCCTGGACGGGCAGCTGATCGGCGCCACCCACATGAAGCGCAATCCGGCGTTCGATCCGTCCGCGTGCCGACTGCCGCGGTTCGCGGTGGAGGAGTGGCGAGGCTTCGTCTTCGTCAATCTGGACACCTCGGTCGAGCCCCTCGGCCCGCATCTGCGGCGGATCGACGAGAACCTCACCAACTACCGGCTGTCGGAACTGACTCAGGTCGCCGGCTGGACCGAGGAGTGGCACTGCAACTGGAAGATCGCGGTCGAGAACGCACACGAGAACTACCACGTCATGGGCCTCCACCCGGAGACCCTGCAACCGACCACGCCCGGCGGCGCGGAGACACGGGTCCGCGCGGACTCGCCGTGGGCCGACAGCATGCGGGTCCGGTACGCGACCCCGCTGGAACCAGTGGTCCTTGACCTGACCGAGGAGGAACGGTCCCACCTGTACGGCTTCTTCGTCTTCCCCTCCGGCAGCCTCGCCGCGTCCGGCGACATGGTCATCTGGCTCAGCCTGATCCCGTCGGCCATCGACCGCACCCTGGTCCGGGGCGGCGTGCTCATGCCGGCCGCCATGATCGAGGGTCAGGACCGTGAGGCCGTCCGCAAGGAGGCCGAGGCGTACGCAGCCCTGATCAACGGGGAGGACCAGCGGGGTCTTGAGGAGGTCCAGCGGGGTGCCGTCTCCCGCTTCGCCGAGCGGGGCCATCTCTCCCCCAAGGAACCCGGCGTCCTGCTCTTCTACCGGGGCCTGGCCCGCGCCCTGCTCCGCGAGGACGCCGAATGGCCCGGTGAGCTCTGATCCTCAGGGAGACAGGGGACCAGCGGGATACGTGTTCGTGTCGTCCCGGGTTAGCACTCCAGGGGTATACAACTCCAAGTAGATCTCTTCGTCCCACCGGCTTCACGGACCGCGCCTCAGCTCACAACGCCCACGGCTAATTCTGGCCTTGGTCTACTTCTGACCAAGATCCGGACCATACGCGGGCCAGAGTTCGATCACTCCTCCTACAGTCAAGCGTTTGTACAGGTCACCGGCGCGTGCGACCAGTACCACCAGCAGGGGAAGAAACCGCCGGCGCTCCCGGCATGAACTCGAGAATCCCCGCTTGGGGGCCACGGTGCGATCGCTGGGCTCCTCAGCCGAACTGCGCATCAGATCCCCTGACCAGTCGCACACCTCACACATCATCCAGAAGAGCGCCAGCTCGACACCGTGAACCGTACTCACACGGACCGGATCCAGAGCATGGACTTTCTCGGTCTCTGCGCGGACCGCATAGAGGCCTGAGCACCTCATGGTCGGTCCGTGACCGTCGGGCGTTCCGATCTTCACTCCTTCGGGTCAACCGTCCCCGTCCTTCGCGCACGGTGACGCCCCTGCGGGCATCTCCTCGGTGCGGGGTAGCTCGACGACCGACAGGAGGCGTCGAACGTGGCAGCACACAACGCTGTAGCCCGAGAATCACCGGACTCGTCGGCGGACCGCGGGCTCCTGACGCTGTGGGCCCACACTTCCAGCCTGCACTCTGTCCCCACTGACTGTCCGGACAGCAGTGGCCTGCGGTTTGCGTTCTACGGACGGGTCTCCACCGAGGACCACCAGGACCCAGCCACATCACGTGCCTGGCAACTGCTGGGCGCCCAGGCACTGGCCTCCGGACACGGACGGATCGTGGCCCAGTACTTCGACGTCGGCCGCAGCCGGACCCTGCCCTGGGCCCGCCGACCGCAGGCAGCCGCGCTACTCGCCGCGATGGCCGATCCGGACCGGGACTTCGACGCGGTCATCATCGGCTCCAGCGAACGCGCCTTCTACGGCAACCAGTTCGCCACCATGGCCCCACTCTTCGAGCACTACAGAGTGGAAATGTGGGTGCCCGAGCTGGGCGGCGCTGTCGACCCGCAGATCGCCGGCCAGGAGGAACTCATGATCCTCCTCGGCATCCTGTCCAAACGGGAGATCGCCCGCGCCCGTATCCGGGTACGCAGCGCGATGACCGTGCAGACCCGCGACCAGGGCCGCTACCTCGGCGGTCGGCCTCCATACGGCTACCGACTGGTCGACGCGGGGCCGCACCCCAACTGCGCCTTCGCCCGCCGCGGCGTCCGCATCCAGCGCTTGGACGTCGATCCGGAGTGCGGGCCCGTCGTGTGCTGGATCTTCGCCCAACGCCTCGCCCGGCACAGCGTCGCCCGCATCACCCGCGCCCTCAACGACGCCGGCATCCCCAGCCCCTCCGCAGCCGACCCAAGCCGCAACCCCCACCCCACCAACCAACGGTGGATCCTCACCACGGTGCGCACGATCCTGGCCAACCCCCGCTACACCGGCCACCAGGTCTGGAACCGGCAACGCACCGACCACGACCTCATCGACCCCGCCAACACCAGCCTCGGCCACCGCGACATCGTGCGCTGGAACACCCCTACCGACTGGGTCATCTCGACGAAACCGGCCCACCCAGCGCTGGTCGGCGAAGCCGACTTCATCACCGTCCAACACATCCGCGCCGACCGGCAGACAACAGCCAGACGGATCTACGCACTGGCGGGACTACTGCGCTGCGGCGTGTGCGGGCGCCGGATGGAATCCCACTGGTCCCACCGACCCGCCTACCGATGCCGGCACGGCCACTCCAGCGCCACGCCACCTATCCCCCGCCGGACACCCAACGCCTACGTCCGCGAAGACCACATCCTGCCCCACCTGCCCGCACTCCTCATCCGCCTCACCTAACACCAGGCCGAGGCCAACCTGAACGGACCGGCAGCCCCACCGTCACCGACGGCCGCCGTCGAGTACCTCCGCACCGAATCGATCTCCCTGACCTTCGACCCGACCCCCCGGACCCTGACCGCAGACACCCCACGAGGAGAAAGGATCGCCATCGGCTGACAGGCACCACGGCCCACACGCGCATGCACAAGCGCAGAGAAGGAGGAAGTCAGAAAGCTGCCGAAACGACAAAACACCCGCGCCCGGCCGGAAGCCGGAGGCGGGTGCCAGTCTGCCCTGCCCGCAAAACGGAGCTCAAGGGGCAATGGTGTGTCCGAGGGGGGACTTGAACCCCCACGCCCGTTAAAGGGCACTAGCACCTCAAGCTAGCGCGTCTGCCATTCCGCCACCCGGACCAGGTGTCTGCCGCCTGGCCGGGGATGTTCCCCGCGGCGACACGCACAACAAT
This sequence comes from Streptomyces pseudovenezuelae, assembly GCF_029892565.1. Lineage (GTDB taxonomy): Bacteria > Actinomycetota > Actinomycetes > Streptomycetales > Streptomycetaceae > Streptomyces > Streptomyces pseudovenezuelae_A. Next base: position 505,403 of record NZ_JARXVH010000001.1, read on the forward strand.
ACCAAGGTTTCGGGGTGCCTTTCACCTGCATATCCGCCCCCGGACGAAGGCACGGCGGCTACGCCTGGTCCTCCGCCACCAGCGTCTGCAGGGCCCGGACCAGCACGGCCGCCGTCTCCTCCCCCAGTGGCGCGAGGAACCTGGCCTCGGCGGCTCGACGCGCCTTCTCCGCCTGCCGCAGGCACTCCGTTCCGTCGGAGGTCAGCTCGACGATGTTCTTGCGCCGGTCCCGCTGACTGCGCCGGCGCTCCACCAGGCCGTGGTCCTCCAGGCCGTCGATCAGGGACACCATCGTGGTGCGGTCGACGCCGAGCCGTCCGGCCGCCTCGACCTGGGAGAGCGGCTCGTCGCCGGAGAGCACCACCAGCACGGCCAGCTCGTGCCCGTCCACCCCGTGCGGGGCCAGCGCCTCGGCGGACGTCCGGGCGAACCTGGCCTGCGCGTGCTTGAGGAGGTATCCGAGCCGGGATTCGAGGGGTGCGGGTCTCGCCTCAATAGCCATACGCCGACTGTATCCGCGCCGTACTCCCGGCTGATCGTCAGCACTCCTGATGATTTAGTACGCTGACGAACATGACGAGAGTGCGCTACGGCATCAAGACCACCCCCATGCACGTGTCCTACGAGGACATCCGCCGCGTCTGGCTGGAGGCCGACGCGGTGCCGGAGATCGAGGACGCCTGGCTCTGGGACCACCTGCTGCCGGTCGCCGGACCGAAGGACGGACGGATACACGAGGGCTGGACCCTGCTGAGCGCGCTCGCCGCGCAGACTCGACGGCTGCGGCTCGGGTTGCTGGTGACGAGCAACCGGATCCGTCCCCCGGCCGTGCTGGGCAAGATGGCGTCCACCGTGGACGTGATCTCGGGCGGGCGGCTGATCATGGGCCTCGGGGCCGGGGGCACCCATCAGCCGCCGGGCGCGGGCGGGGTTCCCGGCGCGAATCCGGCGATCGAGGAGTACGACGCGTACGGGCTGACGCTGGTGCCGCCGGGCGAGGGCATCGCCCGCCTCGCCGAGACGGTCGAGATCCTGAAGCTGATGTGGACGAAGGACGTGTTCGACTACGCGGGCCGCCACTACCGGCTCAAGGGCACCCGGAACGAGCCCAAGCCCGTGCAGCGCCCCGGTCCCCCACTGCTGATCGGCGGCTGGGGCACCCGCCTGCTGCGGCTGGTCGCCGAGCACGCCGACATGTGGAACGTGCCCGGTCCGCCGCACAACACCGTGGAGTTCGTCGCCGAGCGCGCCCGCGTCCTGGACGCCCACTGCGCCGAACTCGGCCGCGACCCCGCCGAGATCACCCGGTCCGTGCAGGTCCTGGTGTCCTACGACGACCCGGCGGCGACGCGCGCCACGGTGCGTGCGCTCGTCGCCGCCGGCGTGAACCACGTCGTACTCAGTCTGCCCCGCCCCTATCCGCCGGGCGTGGCACGGTGGTTGGCCGACGAGGTGATCGCCGGGTGACGCCCCGGGGACGGGGAGCCACCCGGCCGTCGGTCAGGCCATGAGGTGGTAGTCCGGGAAGTTCCCGGGCAACCGCTCGTCGTCGGGGCCCTGCGTCACGGCGCGCACGAGGAGTTCGCCGCCGACGAACGCCCCGCTCCAGGACGCGCCGAAGCCGCCGAACAGTTCGTCCCGGTCGCCGCGGGAGCGGGGCTTGCCGTGGCCGACCTTGAACGCCCGGATCTGCGGCGCCAGTCGGTCGAAGGTGGCCCGGTCGTCCGTGGACAGCGTGGCCACCAGCGCGCCGTTGGAGGCGTTCATCGCGGCCAGCAGCTCCGCCTCGGTGTCGACCAGGACGATGGTGTCGACCGGGCCGAAGGGTTCCGCGTGGTGCAACGGCGAGGACGGCGGCGGGTTGAGGAGCGTGACGGGGTGGACGTACGCCGAGGTGTCCTGGCCGGGCAGGAGGCGGGCGTCGGCCTCGCGGCCGCGGTGCAGCGGGACGGCGCCGCGGTCGATGGCCTCGGCGACCTGGTCGCGCAGTTCCTTGGCCTTGGCCGCGTTGATCACCGGCCCGAAGTCCAGCTCCGGGTACGGGTCGTCGGGCTTCTCGACGGCGAGCGGGTGGCCGACCCTGAGCGTGCGGACCGCCGGGAGGTACGCCGCCAGGAACTCGTCGAACAGCTGCCGTTGGACGACGAAGCGCGGGTACGCCGTGCAGCGCTGTTTGCCGTAGTCGAAGAGCTTGGGAACGACGGCTGTGAGCGCGTCCCAGTCCGAGTAGTTCCAGATTCCCCAGGTGTTGAGTCCCTCCTGTTCGAGGACATGTCGCTTGCCGAGGTCGGCGACGGCCGTGGCCACCGCGGCGCCGGTGTCGCGGCCACCGACGAAGGAGACGCAGCCGATCTCGGGCGCCCGCACGAGCGCCTGGGACAGCTCGCCTCCGCTGCCGCTGACGAGGGTGGCGGGAATCCCCTCGCGGGCGGCCAGCGCCGAGGCCAGGGTGAGACAGGCGACGCCGCCGTCGGTCGGGGTCTTGGCGATCACCGCGTTGCCTGCCAGTGCCTGTACCAGCATTGCGTGAACGAGCACGCTCATCGGGTAGTTCCAGCTCGCGATGTTGGACACCGGGCCGTCCAGCGGGGCCCGTCCGTCGAGCATCGGCTCGATGCCGTCGACGTACCAGCGCACGCCGTCGATGGCGCGGTCGACGTCGGCCTGGGCCAGTCGCCAGGGCTTGCCGATCTCCCACACCAGCAGCAGGGCGAGAAGTTCGCGGTGTTCGGTGAGGGCGTCGAGGGTGGCGGCGACCCTGGCTCGGCGTTCGTCGAGGGGGATGTGCCGCCAGGCGCGGTGCTGGTCGAGGGAGGCGCGTACGGCCTGGTGGGCGGTGTCCCGGTCCAGGCGGGGCGGGCCGGCGATGGGGCTGCCGTCGACGGGGCTGGTGGCGGACAGGGCCCGGCCGTCGGCCCGCCAGGCGGAACCCCAGAGGTTGAGGACGCGGTCGTCCTGGAAGGCCTCCGGGGCGACGGTGAGGCAGCGCCGCCAAGCGTCACTCCAGGAGGTGCCCGCCTTGAGGGTCAGGTGGGGATGGATGGGGACGGGGGTGAGGGTTGTTGCCATGCTTCTGCTCCGCTCTCGGTGCACAGTCGGGGCGGGGTGAGGCAGGAACTGTCTTGCGTGCGGCAGGAACTGCCGTACAGATGAAGCTAGTTGCGCTCCAAGGAGCGCGACAGTCACGTCGCGTCAACTATGAGTGACGTCACGTGCTGCTTCCAGGTGGTCCAGTACCAGCCGCGCGGTTTCCGTCGGGGTACTTCCGACCTTGACCCCCGCGGCCTCCAACGCCTCCTTCTTCGCCGACGCCGTGCCGGAGGAGCCGGACACGATGGCGCCCGCGTGGCCCATGGTCTTGCCCTCGGGGGCGGTGAAGCCGGCGATGTAGCCGACGACGGGTTTGGTGACGTGCTCGCGGACGTACGCGGCCGCCCGTTCCTCCGCGTCGCCGCCGATCTCGCCGATGAGGACGATGAGTTCGGTGTCGGGGTCCTCCTGGAACGCGGCCAGGCAGTCGATGTGCGTGGTGCCGACGACGGGGTCGCCGCCGATGCCGACGCAGGTCGAGAAGCCGATGTCCCGGAGTTCGTACATGAGTTGGTAGGTGAGCGTGCCGGACTTGGACACCAGGCCTATACGGCCCGGCTTAGTGATGTCGGCGGGGATGATGCCCGCGTTGGACTGGCCGGGGGTGATCAGGCCGGGGCAGTTGGGGCCGATGACGCGCGTGCCGCTCGCCTTGGCGTACCGGTGGAAGGCGACGGAGTCGTGGACGGGGATGCCCTCGGTGATGACGACGGCGAGGCCGATGCCGGCGTCGGCCGCCTCCATGACGGCCGCTTTGGCGAAGGCGGGCGGCACGAAGACGACGGTGACGTCGGCGCCGGTGGCCTCGATGCCCTCGCGGACCGAGCCGAAGACGGGGACGGCACGGTCGTCGAAGTCGACGGTGCGGCCGGCCTTGCGCGGGTTGACGCCGCCGACGACATCTGTGCCGGCCGCGAGCATGCGCCGGGTGTGCTTCATGCCCTCGCCGCCGGTCATGCCCTGGACGAGGACCTTGCTCTCCTTGGTGAGGTAGATCGCCATGTCCCTGCTCCTCAGCGTGCGTTGGCGAGGTCGGCGGCGCGGCGGGCGGCGCCGTCCATGGTGGTGGCCTGCTGGACCAGCGGGTGGCCGCGGTCGTCGAGGATGGCCCGGCCGCGGGCCGCGTTGTTGCCGTCGAGGCGGACCACCAGGGGTTTGGTCAACTGCACGGCGTCCAGGGCCTGGACGATGCCGTCGGCGACCGCGTCGCAGGCGGTGATGCCGCCGAAGACGTTGACGAAGACCGACTTCACGGCCGGGTCGGAGAGGATGACGGACAGTCCGTCCGCCATGATCTTCGCGGAGGCTCCGCCGCCGATGTCGAGGAAGTTGGCGGGCCGGGCGCCGCAGCCGGCGACCACGTCGAGGGTGGACATGACGAGGCCGGCGCCGTTGCCGATGATGCCGACCTCGCCGTCGAGCTTGACGTAGTTGAGTCCCTTGGCGGCGGCCGTCGCCTCCAGCGCGTCGTCGTGCTCCACGTCGTCGGCGCCCCAACGGGACTGGCGGAAGCGGGCGTTGTCGTCGAGGGTGACCTTGCCGTCGAGGGCGAGGATCTGGCCCTGTGCGGTGCGCACGAGCGGGTTGACCTCGACGAGCAGGGCGTCCTCGCGCACGAGCACGTCCCACAGCCGGACGAGGACGTCGACCGTCTGCGGCGGCAGCCCGGCCGCGTCGGCGATCTCGCCCGCCTTCGCCGAAGTGACGCCCTCCGCCGGGTCGATGGGGATACGGGCCACGGCCTCGGGCCGGGTCGCGGCGACCTCCTCGATGTCCATGCCGCCCTCTGCGGAGGCGATCGCGAGGAACGTGCCCGCCGCGCGGTCGAGCACGTAGGAGACGTAGAACTCGCTCTCGATGTCGACCGGATGGGCCAGCATCACCTTGCCGACCGTGTGGCCCTTGATGTCCATGCCGAGGATCTGGCGTGCCGTGAGTTCGGCGGCGGCCGGGTCGGCGGCGAGTTTGACCCCGCCCGCCTTGCCGCGTCCGCCGGTCTTCACCTGGGCCTTCACCACGACCCGTCCGCCCAGCCTGCGGGCGATCTCGCGGGCCTCCTTGGACGAGTCGGTGACCTCCGCCCTCGGCACCAAGATGCCGTGTTCCTCGAAGAGTTCCCTTGCCTGGTGTTCGTACAGGTCCATCTCGGCTCCCTCTTAAAAGTGCCGCACGCCCCCTGGACACCACTCACTGGATGCGGGATAACAAGCTTCATACAGTATTCGTCGACTGTATGCAATGTACCGCGAGAGCGTTCCAACCCCCTACGAAGGGACAGGACTTCGCCATGCCCGACGACACCCAGGATGTGATTTCCGGTGGTCATCTCGTTGCCAAGGCACTCAAGGCCGAGGGCGTCGACCGCATCTACACCTTGTGCGGCGGCCACATCATCGACATCTACGACGGCTGCGTCGACGAGGGCATAGAGGTCGTCGACGTCCGCCACGAGCAGGTCGCCGCCCACGCCGCCGACGGCTACGCCCGCATCACCGGCAGGCCCGGCTGCGCGGTCGTCACCGCGGGGCCGGGGACGACCGACGCCGTCACCGGTGTCGCCAACGCCTTCCGCGCGGAGTCCCCCATGCTGCTGATCGGCGGCCAAGGGGCTCTCACCCAGCACAAGATGGGGTCCCTGCAGGACCTGCCGCACGTCGACATGATGACGCCGATCACCAAGTTCGCCGCGGCCGTGCCGGACACCGCGCGCGCCGCCGACATGGTGTCGATGGCGTTCCGCGAGTGCTACCACGGCGCACCGGGTCCCTCCTTCCTGGAGATCCCGCGCGACGTCCTCGACGCCAAGGTCCCGGTGAGCAAGGCGCGCGTGCCGAAGCCGGGCGCCTACCGCGCCTCGACCCGCTCGGCCGGTGACCCCGAGGCGATCGAGAAGCTCGCCGACCTGCTGGTCCACGCCGAGAAGCCGGCCATCCTGCTCGGCAGCCAGGTGTGGACGACGCGTGGCACCGAGGAAGCCATCGACCTCGTACGCACCCTCAACATCCCGGCGTACATGAACGGCGCCGGCCGCGGCACCCTCCCGCCCGGCGACCCGCACCACTTCCAGCTGTCGCGCCGGTACGCCTTCTCCAACGCAGACGTCATCGTCATCGTCGGCACGCCCTTCGACTTCCGCATGGGCTACGGCAAGCGGCTGTCGCCGGACGCGACCGTCGTGCAGATCGACCTCGACTACCGCACCGTCGGCAAGAACCGCGACATCGACCTCGGCATCGTCGGCGACGCGGGACTCGTCCTGAAGTCGGTCACCGAGGCCGCCTCGGGCCGCGTCAACGGCGGGGCCGCCAAGCGCAAGGAGTGGCTCGACGAGCTGCGCGCCGCCGAGCAGACCGCCCTGGAGAAGCGGCTGCCCAGCCTGAAGTCGGACGCCTCACCGATCCACCCGTACCGCCTGGTGAGCGAGATCAACGACTTCCTCACCGAGGACTCCATCTACATCGGCGACGGCGGCGACATCGTCACCTTCTCCGGGCAGGTCGTGCAGCCCAAGTCGCCCGGGCACTGGATGGACCCGGGCCCGCTCGGCACCCTCGGCGTCGGCATCCCCTTCGTGCTCGCCGCCAAGCAGGCACGGCCCGACAAGGAGGTCGTCGCCCTCTTCGGCGACGGCGCGTTCTCCCTGACCGGCTGGGACTTCGAGACCCTCGTCCGCTACGACCTCCCCTTCGTCGGCATCGTCGGCAACAACTCCTCCATGAACCAGATCCGCTACGGCCAGGCCCAGAAGTACGGCCTGGAGCGCGAGCGGGTCGGCAACACCCTCGGCGACGTCCACTACGACAAGTTCGCCCAGATGCTGGGCGGTTACGGCGAGGAGGTCCGCGACCCCGCCGACATCGGCCCCGCCCTGCAGCGGGCCCGCGAGTCGGGCAAGCCCTCGCTGATCAACGTCTGGGTCGACCCGGACGCGTACGCCCCCGGAACCATGAACCAGACGATGTACAAGTGAGGTGAGCCGGCCATGACGAAGGCTCTCGAAGGCATCCGTGTCCTCGACATGACGCACGTCCAGTCCGGGCCCTCCGCCACCCAGCTGCTCGCCTGGCTCGGTGCGGACGTGGTCAAGCTGGAGGCGCCGACCGGTGACATCACGCGCAAGCAGCTGCGCGACCTCCCGGACGTCGACTCCCTCTACTTCACGATGCTCAACTGCAACAAGCGGAGCATCACCCTCAACACCAAGACCGAGCGCGGCAAGGAGATCCTCACCGAGCTGATCCGGCGCTCCGACGTCATGGTCGAGAACTTCGGACCGGGCGCGGTCGACCGTATGGGCTTCACCTGGGACCGCATCCAGGAGATCAATCCGCGGATCGTCTATGCCTCCATCAAGGGGTTCGGGGACGGCCCGTACACCAACTTCAAGGCGTACGAGGTCGTCGCGCAGGCCATGGGCGGGTCGATGTCGACCACCGGTTTCGAGGACGGGCCGCCGCTGGCGACGGGGGCCCAGATCGGGGACTCCGGGACGGGTGTGCACGCCGTGGCGGGGATTCTCGCGGCGCTGTTCCAGCGGGAGAACACCGGGCGTGGGCAGCGGGTCAACGTGGCCATGCAGCACGCCGTACTCAACCTGTGCCGGGTGAAGCTGCGGGATCAGCAACGCCTGGCACATGGGCCGCTCGCTGAATATCCGAACGAGGACTTCGGCACCGAAGTTCCCCGCTCGGGCAACGCGTCCGGCGGGGGTCAGCCGGGCTGGGCGGTCAGGTGCGCGCCGGGCGGCCCGAACGACTACGTGTACGTCATCGTGCAGCCCGTCGGCTGGCAGCCGCTGAGCGAGCTGATCGGCCGGCCCGAGCTGGCGGCCGACCCCGAGTGGGCGACGCCGGAGGCCCGGCTGCCCAAGCTCGGCAAGATGTTCCAGCTGATCGAGGAGTGGTCCTCCACCCTGCCCAAGTGGGTGGTCCTGGAGCGGCTCAACGCCCACAACATCCCGTGCGGGCCGATCCTGTCCACCAGGGAGATCATCGAGGACGACTCGCTGGTCGCCAACGAGATGGTCGTCACCGTGCCGCACCCCGAGCGCGGCGAGTTCGTGACCGTGGGCAGCCCGCTGAAGCTCTCCGACTCCCCCGTGGACGTGACCAGTTCGCCGCTGCTCGGCGAGCACAACGAAGAGGTCTACATCGGCGAGCTAGGCCTCGGCGACGGGGAACTGCGCCTGCTCAAGTCGAACGGAGTGATCTGACGTGATGGCCGAAGACCGGGAGCTGACGGTGCGGTCGCTCCTCGACGCCGTGCGCGCCGAGGGGCGGGCGGCGCTGACCGCGCCCGAGGGCAAGGTGCTCGCCGACGCGTACGGGATCGCCGTACCGGGCGAGGAGTTGGCGACCGACGTCGACGAGGCGGTGGCGTACGCGGCACGCTTCGGCGGGCCGGTGGTGATGAAGATCGTCTCGCCGGACATCCTGCACAAGACCGACGCCGGCGGAGTCGTCGTCGGTGTCGAAGGGGCCTCGGACGTGCGGGCCGCGTTCTGCCGGATCATCGAGAACGCGCGTGCGTACGACGCGAACGCCCGCATCGAGGGCGTGCAGGTACAGGAGTTGCTGCCGCAGGGGCAGGAGGTCATCGTCGGCGCGGTGACGGACCCGACGTTCGGGAAGATCGTCGCGTTCGGGCTCGGCGGGGTGCTGGTCGAGGTCTTCAAGGACGTCACCTTCCGGCTCGCGCCGGTGAGCGCGGACGAGGCCCTGTCGATGCTGGACTCGATCCGGTCGGCGGAGATCCTGCGCGGGGTGCGCGGCCAGGCGGGTGTGGACCGGTGGGCGATCGCCGAGCAGATCCGGCGGGTGTCCCAACTGATCGCGGACTTCCCGGAGATCGCGGAGGTCGACCTCAACCCGGTGATCGCCACGCCCCAGGGCGCGGTCGCCGCCGACATCCGGGTGATCCTCGCCGAGAAGCAGCCGCCGCCCCGGCGCAAGTACACGCGCGCGGAGATCCTCATCTCGATGCGCCGTCTGATGGAGCCCGCCTCGGTCGCCGTGATCGGTGCCTCCAACGAGCAGGGCAAGATCGGCAATTCGGTGATGCGCAACCTCGTCGACGGCGGCTTCGCCGGGGAGATCCATCCGGTGAACCCCAAGGCCGATGACATTCTGGGCCGCAAGGCGTACAAGAGTGTCACCGACGTTCCCGGTGAGGTGGATGTGGCGGTCTTCGCGATCCCCGCCAAGTTCGTGGCCTCGGCCCTGGAGGAGGTGGGACGCAAGAACATCCCCAACGCCGTTCTCATCCCCTCAGGGTTCGCGGAGACCGGTGAAGTCGCGCTCCAGGACGAGATCGTGGCGATCGCCGAGCGGTACGGCATCCGGCTGCTTGGCCCGAACATCTACGGCTACTACTCGACGTGGCAGGACCTGTGCGCCACGTTCTGCACGCCGTACGACGTCAAGGGCGGTGTCGCGCTGACCTCGCAGTCCGGTGGCATCGGAATGGCCATCCTGGGCTTCGCGCGCACCACGAAGACGGGCGTGTCAGCGATCGTCGGCCTCGGCAACAAGTCGGACCTGGACGAGGACGACCTGCTGACCTGGTTCGGCGAGGACCCGCACACCGACTGCATAGCGATGCACCTGGAGGACCTCAAGGACGGCCGGGCCTTCGTGGAGGCCGCGCGGGCCACCGTGCCGAAGAAGCCGGTCGTGGTGCTCAAGGCGGGCCGTACGGCGGCCGGCGCTAAGGCCGCGGGCTCGCACACCGGCGCTCTGGCGGGCGACGACGCTGTGTACGACGACATCCTGAAGCAGGCCGGGGTGATCCGGGCACCGGGTCTCAACGACATGCTGGAGTACGCGCGCGGGCTGCCGGTGCTGCCCGCTCCCAAGGGCGACAACGTCGTGATCATCACCGGGGCCGGCGGCAGCGGAGTACTGCTGTCGGACGCGGTGACCGACAACGGCCTGACCCTGATGGAGATCCCCCCGGACCTGGACGAGGCCTTCCGGAAGTTCATCCCGCCCTTCGGGGCCGCGGGCAACCCGGTGGACATCACCGGGGGCGAGCCGCCCTCGACGTACGAGGCGACGATCCGGCTCGGTCTGGAGGACCCGCGCATCCACGCGCTCGTCCTCGGCTACTGGCACACGATCGTCACTCCCCCGATGGTCTTCGCGGAGCTCACCGCGCGCGTGGTGGCCGAGTTCCGGGAGCGCGGCATCGAGAAGCCCGTGGTGGCCTCGCTCGCGGGCGATGTCGAGGTCGAGGAGGCCTGTCAGTACCTCTACGAGCGTGGGGTCGTGGCGTACCCGTACACGACCGAGAAGCCGGTGGCCGTGCTCGGCGCGAAGTACCGCTGGGCGCGTGCGGCGGGGCTGTTGGGGGGCGGCTCATGAGGTGAGCGGACAAGGGGCCGGCCGACGGTGCGCGTCGGCCGGCCCCGGGACCCGTGCGCGCACGAAAGGCATTGGACAGGGGGCGCTGGCCAGAGCTTTCGACGCTAGGGGTACTGAGCGATGAAAACCACCGACTACTCGACGTCCGTCCCCTACAGGGAGGTGACGGACCGAAACGGCCGCGTGTACCGGATCGGCGAGTCGGACGTCGACATCATGGGCCGACCACGTAAGTGGATGGTCATCCTGCCCTGGGTGGGCATGATGGGCATCAGCTCCGCCGAATACGCGTTCACGTCGGCGGAGGACACGCTCCACGAGGCGCATCTGTGGAGCAGCGGACACATCTTCTGGCTGATGGGCGTCTGGATCTTCTTCCAGGCGGCCGTGGCCTTCCCCGCCGGGCAGCTGCGCGAGAGCGGCAGGCTGCCGGCCCGTACGGCGATGATGATCGGCGCCGTCGGGACCCTGCTGGGCTATCTGGCACTGGCGTTCGCGCCGAACGTGCTCGTCGCCTACTTCGGCTTCGGTATGTGCAGCGGCATCGGCGCCGGCCTCGTCTACGCGACCTGCGTGAACATGGTCGGCAAGTGGTATCCGGAGCGCAAGGGCGGCAAGACGGGCTTCGTCAACGGCGGCTTCGCCTACGGATCCGTGCCCTTCGTCTTCCTGTTCACCTCGTACATGGACCTGGGCAACTACGAGGTCGTGCTGGCCTGTGTGGGTGTCGGGCTGTGCCTCGTGGTGGCGTCGGCGGGCTGGCTGTTCAAGGACCCGCCGAAGAACTGGTGGCCGGCGAACGTCGACCCGCTGCGGCTGACCGACGACCCGAAGATCCGGCGGGCGCTGGAGAAGAACCCGCCGGCCGTCAAGCAGTACACCCCCAAGGAGGCGGCTCGTCAGCCCGTGCTGTGGATGATGTGGTTCTGCCTCCTGTGCACGGCTGGCATCAACATCTTTGGTATCGCCTTCCAGGTCCCCTTCGGCAAGGACATGGGCTTCGCGGGCGGGATAGTGGCCACGGCGATGTCGCTCAAGGCGATCGTCAACGGCACGGGGCGTGGTGTCATCGGCTGGATCTCCGACCGCTACGGGCGCCGCAACACACTGGTCATCGTGTGCCTCGTGCTCGGTACGGCCCAGTTCGGCGTCCTGGCGTCCGGCCAGATGGGCAGCATGCCGTTCTTCCTGTTCTGCTCCATGGTCTCCGGCTTCGGCGGCGGCGCGATCTTCCCGCTGTTCGCGGCCATGACGGCGGACTACTTCGGTGAGAACAACAACGCCTCCAACTACGGCATGGTCTACAGCTCGAAGCTGATCTCCGGACTCGTCGGCTCCGGCATGGGCGCGGTCGTCGTCGGCGCGTGGGACTACCACGGTGCCTTCGTGCTCGCCGGCTCCGTCGGGCTGGCCTCCGCCGTGCTCGCGCTCTTCCTGAAGTCCCCGGGCCGCCCCAAGGCCCAACGCATCGTCCCCAACCCGCAACCGCTCGGCGAGGAGATGGCCTGACATGACGGCGGACCCCATCGCAGCCGGCAACTCGTCGGCAGACCCCGATGCCGCACACCGTCCCTACCGTGAAGTGACCGACTCCCGAGGCCGCGTCTACCGCATAGGCGAGACCGACCGGGCCATCCTCGGCCACTCCCGCAAGTTCATGATCTACCTGCCCTGGATCGCCATGATGGCGATCAGCGTCTTCGAGTACGCGTACGGCTCCGCGGAGGACACCCTGTCCAGCGCGCACGGCTGGACGCAGAGCAACACCTTCTGGATCCTCAGCGTCTGGGTGTTCTTCCAGGCCGGCATCGCCTTCCCGGCGGGCTGGATGCGCGAGAAGGGCATCCTGACGGCCCGCAGCGCCATGTACATCGGCTCCGTGATGTGTCTGATCGGGTTCTTCGCCCTGTCACACCTGAGCAACGTCCTGCTGGCGATCCTCGGCTTCGGCGTCATCGGCGGCATCGGCGCCGGCCTGGTCTACGCGACCTGCATCAACATGGTCGGCAAGTGGTTCCCCGAACGCCGGGGCGCCCGCACCGGCTTCGTCAACGGCGGCTTCGCCTACGGGTCGCTGCCGTTCATCTTCATCTTCAACTACGCCTTCGACACCGGGAACTACCACCGCGTCCTGGACCTGATCGGCTGCTACATCATGATCGTGGTCTTCGGGTGCGCGTTCTTCTTCAAGGACCCGCCGAAGAACTGGTGGCCCGCGGACATCGACCCGCTGACGTTCGCCGGCAACGAGAAGAACGCGCAGAGCCTCGCGAAGAACCCGCCGGCGGCCAAGCAGTACACGCCCAAGGAGGCCATCAGGACAGGCATGCTGCCCCTGATGTGGGTGGCCATCGTGATGACCGCCGGCGTGTCGATCTTCGGGATCTCCTTCCAGGTCGACTACGCCAAGGAGGTCGGCTTCGGACCGCTCGTGGCCGCGTCCTCCATGGGCGTCATGGCGGTCATCAACGGCATCGGGCGCGGTGTCGTGGGCTGGCTGTCCGACAAGTGGGGCCGCAAGCCGACCCTGGTGTTCGTCATCGTGGTGCTCGGGCTCGCGCAGTTCGGCGTGATCCTGGCGGGCGAGTTGAAGAGCGAGTGGCTGTTCCTGTTCTTCGCCTTCCTGTCCGGCTTCGGCGGCGGCGCGTTCTACCCGATGTTCGCGGCGCTGACCCCGGACTACTTCGGTGAGAACTACAACGCCACCAACTACGGGCTGGTGTACAGCGGAAAGCTGGTCAGCGGTCTGTTCGGCGGCGGCCTCGGCTCCATGGTGGTCGCGTCCTGGGGCTACGACGGCGCGTACGCGCTGGCCGGCGGCGTCTCGATGGCCGCGGCGGCGATAGCGCTGCTGTTGCGGCAGCCGGGTCGCAGCCGGGAGGTGACGCCGACTCCCCAGCCGCAACCGGCCGGCTGACGGCCACACGCGCGTGAGGAGGCCCTCCCCGGGTGCGGGGAGGGCCTCCTGAGGCGTGCCTAGCCGTGGTTCAGCACTTCTTCTCGCGCAGGGAGTGCAGATAGGCGCTGGAGCGGCGCGCGAACGTGAAGGACTCGGTGGGCTGGTCGTGCTCGGTCTGCCAGTGGTGGGCGAGGCGCTCGCCGCGCAGCCGGGACACGGCGGAGATGAACTTCTGGTAGTCGATGTCGCCGTCGCCGACGTCCACCATCCGGTAGCCGAACTCGTTCGAGGGGTCGCTCACCCCGTCCTTGACGTGGAAGAGCGGGTAGCGGTGCGGCTGCTTGAGCACGTAGCGCAGGGGGTCGAACGGCGCCGGCTTGCCGTCGGGCCGGATCGAGAAGCGGAACTGGCCCGCGTACGCCCAGAAGATGTCCATCTCCAGGAACACCAGGTCGGGGTCGGTCTCGGCGAGCAGCACGTCGTAGAGCCGGACCTTGGGATCGTCGGAGGCGAAGCCGAACTCGTCGGAGTGGTTGTGCTGGTAGAACTTCATGCCGCGCTTCTTGGCGGCCGCCCCGTAGGTGTTGAACTCCTCCGCGGCGCGCTTCCACGCGTCGACGGTCGAGCCGTATCGGAACGGGCCGGACGCGGTGCCGATGTGCTTGAGGCCGAGGGCCTGGGCGTCGTCGAGGACCTTGGTGAGGTTCTGGGCGAAGGTGTACGCGTTCGGGTCGTCCGCGTAGTAGCCGACGTGGCTGCCGATCGGGTTCAGCCCGTGGCTGCGCGCCAGGCGCTTGAGCTGGGCGAGGGTTATGGGGCCCGCGGAGCCCTGTGTGTATCCGGCGAACTCGACCTCGTCGTACCCGTACTTCTCCAACTCGGCGAAGACGGGGGCGAAGCCGAGCGTGGAGACCTTGTCGCGCAGGCTGTAGAGCTGGATGCCGAGCCGGCCGGGCGGCAGGACGGGACGGCCGCGACCGCCGGACGCGGCACCGGCGGACGTGCTCTCGGCGGCCGTCGCCGGGGTCGCCGCGGCGCCCAGCAGTGCGGCGGCGGTGGCACCCGCGGCCACGCCGAGCATGCCTCGTCTGCTGAGGCGGTGGGTGAGTTCGGGATCGGGCTGGGAGATGCGGCTCATGCCTGGAACTCCTCGGATTCGGAGGGCGTTGTCAGTGGTGAGTGCTTCACTCGGTACCAGTCGGATCACAGCGATCGGACGGGTCGATGGGGCCGGTGCGTCAGGTGAGACCGGCGAGTTGGAGCAGCAGTGACTTCACATCGGTGGCCGCGAGGCGGTCGCCGACAGCACGGGGAGTGGAGCAGATGAGGAGCGGACCGTCGTCGTCGCTCGCCGGAAGGCGGCCGTGGCTGCCGCGAATAGGTGACGGATCCAGGGGCACGACCGCCATGCGATAGCGCATGCCGAGCTTCTTGCGGGCCAGTGCCTTCGCCGCTTTGACCTTGACGTAGGGGTCGAGCGGATCCATGAACAACTCGACCGGGTCATAGCCGGGTTTGCGGTGGATCTCGACGAGCTGCGCGAAGTCGGGCGCTCGGTCGTCGTCGAGCCAGTAGTAGTACGTGAACCAGGCGTCCGGCTCCGCGACGGCGACGAGTTCGCCTGAGCGCGGGTGGTCGAGGTGGTGGGTCTTCTTGCCCTCGTCGTCCAGGAGTTGCTCGATGCCGGGCAGGTCGGCCAGGGCTGCCCGCGTGGCGTCGAGGTCCTCGGGGCGGCGCACATACACGTGGGCGATCTGGTGGTCGGCGACCGCGAAGGCACGGGACGTCATCGGGTCGAGGTACTCCATGCCGTCCTGCGTGTGCACTTCGAGGAGTCCGGCGCGGCGCAGGGCCCGGTTGATGTCGACGGGCCGGTCCGCGCGGGTGATGCCGTACTCGGACAGTGCGACGACGGTACGGCCCTCGGCGCGGGCGTCGTCCAGGAGCGGGGCCATCGCGGCGTCCAGATCAGCGGCCGCTTTCAGGGAGCGCGGGTCGTCGGGGCCGAAGCGCTGCAGGTCGTAGTCGAGGTGAGGGAGGTAGCAGAGCGCCAGGTCGGGGTGGCGGGTGCGCAGGATGTGGCGGGTCGCGTCGATGATCCACCGGCTGGAGACCAGGTCCGCGCCTGGTCCCCAGAAGTGGAAGAGGGGGAAGGTGCCGAGTTTCTCGGTGAGTTCGTCATGCAGGGCCGGGGGCCGGGTGTAGCAGTCGGGTTCCTTGCGGCCGTCGGCGTAGTAGACCGGGCGGGGGGTGACGGTGAAGTCGGTGTCGGCGCCCATGGCGTACCACCAGCAGATGTTGGCGACGGTGTAGCCGGGGTACGCGCGGCGGGCGGCGTCCCAGAGTTTGTCGCCGGCGACGAGGCCGTTGTGCTGGCGCCACAGCAGTACATCGCCGAGTTCGCGGAAGTACCAGCCGTTGCCGACGATGCCGTGCTCGGAGGGGTGGGTGCCGGTCAGGAAGGTGGACTGGGCGGCGCAGGTGACGGCGGGCAGGACGGTGCCGAGTGCGGCGCGGGAGCCGGACTGGGCGAGCGTCTTGAGGTGGGGCATGTGGTCGAGGAGACGGGGGGTGAGGCCTACGACGTCGAGGACGAGGAGGGGGGTGGGGTGCGACTCCCTGTGCGGGACAGGGTGCGGGGTGGCCTGCGGGCCATGGTTCGAGGCGGCCTGTGGGACAGGGTCCCCGGTGCCGTGCGGTTCGGCCGGTCGGTCGCTCATGGGAGTTCCTTCAGGCCGAGGTCGGTCAACAGGTCGCGGGCGAGGGTGAGTTCGGCGGCGATGCCGTCGGCGAGCTGGGCTCGGCCGCGGGGGCGCAGCTCGGGCGGGAGGGCCTGCCAGGTGTAGGTCTCGACCTCCAGGTGGCGGGTGAGCGGGTGCGTGCCGCCGACCAGCCGGGTGAGGGCTGCCTTGAGCACGGGGAGCGTGGAGGTGAGGGGCGCGGCGGGGGCCGCGTGCAGGGGGACGTGGAAGTGGGCGCGCCAGGGGGTCGCGTCGGGCAGGGCGTCGGACCGGAGCGCGTCGCCGAGGTCGTCGGTGCCGCGCAGGCCGGCGGCCGAGGCGGTGCGGGTCTGGTGCAGGAAGCGGGGTTCGTCGAAGGCGGCGAGGGCGGTGCGGACCTCGGGGAGATGGGGGTGTTCGGCGTGCAGGGCGGCCGAGAGCTGGGATTTGACGACGGGGACGCCGGCTTCGGTGAGCGCGTCCAGGGCGGTGTCTGGGTCTTCGAAGGAGGTGGCGAGGTGGCAGGTGTCGACGCAGATGCCGATGCGGTCGTGGGCGATCGCGGTCAGTGGGGCGATCGCGTCGCCGGTGGTCTCGACGACGCAGCCGGGTTCGGGTTCCAGGCCGACGCGGATGGAGCGGCCGGTCAACTCGTCGAGGGCGTCGAGGCGTTCGGCGAGGGTGACGAGGGCGGTACGGGCCTTCTCGGCGCGGCTCGGGTCATAGACGGTGCGCCAGGCGAGCGGCAGGGTCGAGATGCTGCCCTCGGTGACGTCGTCGGGCAGGAGTCCGGCGAGGACGCGGACCAGGGCGGTGGTGTGCTCCAGGCGTTCGGGGTCGGCCCAGTCCGGCTTGTAGACGCGGTACTTGACCTCCTCGGCGCCGAAGCCCTCGTAGGGGAAGCCGTTGAGGGTGACGACTTCGAGGCCGCGCCGGTCGAGTTCGGTGCGCAGGCCGCGCAGGGCGGAGGGGTCGGTGACCAGGGCGTGGGCGGCGTCCTTCGCGAGCCACAGTCCGATGCCGAGGCGGTCGCGGCCGAGGCGGCGGCGGACGGGCTCGCAGTGGTCGCGGAGTTGGGCGCGGACGCCGTCGAGGGTTTCGGCGGGGTGGACGTTGGTGCAGTAGGCGAGGTGGACGGTGGAGCCGTCGGGGTGGCGGAAGCGCATGGCTCACGCTCCGCCGCGGAGGACGGAGTTGCCCTCGTGGGTGGCGCCCGTGGCCGTGACGTCCAGGTCGAGGTCCAGGTCCAACCGCCCGCTCAGCCCATAGAAGGCGACGGGGTTGCGCCACAGCACCCGGTCGACTTCGTCGTCCGAGAAGCCCTCCGCCAGCATCAGGTCGCCGACTCCGCGGGTCTTCAGCGGGTCGCTCTTCCCCCAGTCGGCGGCGGAGTTCACCAGGACCTGCTCGGGCCCGTACTCGCGCAGGATCGTGATCACCCGCTCCTCGTCCATCTTGGTGTCGGGATAGACGGAGAAGCCCAGCCAACAGCCGCTGTCCTTGGCCTCCTTGACGGTCGTCTCGTTGAGGTGGTCGACGAGGACACGGTCCGGGGCGAGTGCGGACTCGCTCACCACGTCGAGGGTGCGGCGCAGGCCGGCGAGCTTGTCGCGGTGCGGGGTGTGGACGAGCGCGGGCAGCCCGTGGTCGGCGGCGAGTTGGAGCTGGGCGGCGAGGGCGGTGTCCTCGGCGGGGGTCATCGAGTCGTAGCCGATCTCGCCGACGGCGACGACCTGGTCCTTGACGAGATAGCGGGGCAGTTCGTCCAGGACGGGCGCGCAGCGCGGGTCGTTGGCCTCCTTGGGGTTGAGGGCGAGCGTGCAGTGGTGGGCGATGCCGTACTGGGCGGCGCGGAAGGGCTCCCAGCCCAGGAGGGAGTCGAAGTAGTCGAAGAAGGAGGCGGGTGAGGTGCGGGGCTGGCCGAGCCAGAAGGAGGGTTCGACGACGGCGCGGACGCCTGCGGCGTGCATGGCCTCGTAGTCGTCGGTGGTCCGGGAGGTCATGTGGATGTGGGGGTCGAAAATGCGCATCAGGACTCCTTGCCGTCGGTTCCGCGCGGGCCGGGGTCGTGTTCGGCGGCGGGCGCGGGTGGGGTGGCCGTGGGGTCGGTCAAGGTGAGGACGCGGTGCAGGTCTTCGGGCACGGGACGGCCCGCGGCGGTGCGTTCGGCGGCGTAGTCGGCGAGCATGCGGGCGAGTTCGGCGTCGGCGTGGGCGCGTCGGTCCAGCTCGGCGACCTCGTCCACGGGAACGCCGGTGAAGAGGCACTTCAGGACGGCGTGGCGCCAGTGGTGGGGGGCGAGATACCGGGCGGCGTACGGGCCGACGGCGGCGGCGACGAGCCGGGTGTCGTTGGTACGCAGGGCGTCCTCGACGAGCGGGAGGGCGTCGGGGCCCGCGACGAGATGGGGCAGCGCGTGCAGGACGGCGCGGCGTTCGGCGGCGGTGCCCTGGAAGTAGACGCGGCTGACGGCGTCCGTGCCGGCGCGGGCGGCGTGAAGGATCAGCACGCGGGCGACGTCGGCGTGCTCCGGACCGCATCGTCGTCCGGCCTCAGCCAGCCGCAACTCCCAGACGGAGATGGGTCCGTGGATGCCGGGGTGGGTGGCGGCCTCTTCGAGTGCCTGGTCGAGCCACGCACGGGCGGCTCCGCCGAGCCGGGTGGCGAGGAGGCGGTGCAGGTCTGCCGGTGGGGTGCGGGCGAGGGCGGCGCCTGTGAGGTCGGGGGTCGGGAGGTCGGTGGCCGTGAGGTCCGGGGCCGTTGGTTCTGCGGCCTGGGTCTCCGGTGTGGAGTGGGCGTGCGGGGTGGGGTGCGGGGCGGGGTCCGCCGTGGGGTTTTCCACGGGTTGGCTCATGGGTTGGCCGATCGGCTGTCTCATGAGGTGCTGCTCCCTTCGGGGGTGGCGGAGGGATCGCCGGGTGGTGGGGCGGGGTTGGGGGCGAGGCCGGGACCGTGCCCGGGGTCGAGGTCAGGGGTGCGGCCAGCCCCGGGGGCGCGTCCAGGAGCCAGGCCAAGTCCGGGATCGAGGCCAGTCGCGGCGCCGTGGCCGGGGACTTGGTCAGGGCCACGCCCGGGATCGAGGCCAGGGGCGAGGTCGCGGTCGGGGTCACGACCGGGGTCACGACCGGGGCCGCGATCGACGACGAACCCGGAGCCGGAGCCGCGACCGGTACCGAGGCCGGAGGCGAGGCTGCGGGCAGGGTCGGGGCCCGGATTGGGAGCGAGCGCGGGGTCGGGCTGGGCCATGGGCAATGCAGCCGCTTGGGACGCCGCGTGGTGCAGGAACGGGAGGGAGTGTTCGGCGAAGTGAGGCCCCGCATGGGAGTGGCGGGGTAGTTCGACGACGGTCAGGCCCTGGTAGCCGGTCGCGGCGAGGGCCGCGAGGACGGGCGGGAAGTCGATGTCGCCGTCTCCGAAGGGGAGGTGTTCGTGGACGCCGCGGCGCATGTCCTCGATCTGGACGTGCCGCAGCCACGGGGCGGCGGCACGTACGCAGTCGGCGGGAGAGAGGGGTTCGAGGCACTGGCAGTGGCCGATGTCCAGGGTCAGACCGAGGTTCTCCGGGTCGCCGAGGATGTGGCGGAGCCGGTGGAAGTCGGCGAGTGTGCCGAGGAGATGACCGGGTTCGGGCTCGACCGCGAGGGGGACGCCGGCGTCGGCGGCGACCTCAAGGACGGGCGTGAGCGCCTCGGCCAGCCGCTTCCACGCGGTGTCCGGGTCGGTACCGGCGGGGGTTACGCCGCTGAAGCAGTGGACGGCGTGCGCACCGAGGTCGGCGGCGACCTGGACCGCGCGGATCAGCAGGCCGACGCGTCGGGCGCGGTCGTCCGGATCCGGGTCGAGGAGCGACGGGCCGTGTTTGCGGCGCGGGTCCAGGACATAGCGGGCCCCGGTCTCCACGGTGACGTCCAGGTCGAGCGCGTCCAGGCGGCCCGCGAGGCGCTGCGTGCGGGCGGTGAGGTCGGGCGCCAGTGGGTCGAGGTGCATGTGGTCGAGGGTCAGTCCGACGCCGTCGTAGCCGAGGTCGGCGAGGAGGGTGAGGGCGTCGTCGAGGCGGAGGTCGGCCAGGCCGTTGGTGCCGTAGCCGAAGCGGAGGGGGGTGTTGGCGGGAGCGGGAGGTGCGGGGATGGAGGCGATGGGGTCGGGGCCGTCCGGGCGCCGCGTCGCAGGGGTCACGTGACGCTCACCTTCCTCGCGAACCTTCGGCCGAGTGGAGCCAGAGCCGCGATCAGCACGGCCGTGGGGCCGGCGCCGGAGCGGGCGGTGAGGGCGGCCTGGAGCGGGATGGTGGCGCGGATGCCGCCGCCGACGGCTCGTTGGGTGAGTGGGGGTGACGGGTTGAGGGCGGCGTGGAAATAGCGGCGACCGGCGGTGGCGGCGTAGGTGGCGGCCATGGCCAGGCGCAGGGTGTCCGCAAAGGAGCGGGAGGCATGATCACCGGTTCGGGCGGGTGGAGCTGTGTCCGTCCCGGTGCCCGGCAGGTCGTGGGTGGCTGCTTCCCGGGGGCCCGGCGAGGGCCGGCGCGTCAGGAGGCGAGTCAGGAGGGCCGTGGTGGCCAGGGCCGCCAGCGGAGGCAAGGGTGAGCCGCCGGTCGTCTCCCGGCGGGACACCGTCGTCACCGCGAGGGTGTGCGTGCCGAGCAGGGCCGCGGAGGGGAGTGCCTCGTGGACGCGGCCCGACGTCGCGGCGGCGCCGAGCAGAAGGTCGAGGCTGCGGGCGGCGGCCATGGCCGGGGGGCCCGCGGCGGTGTGCTTGAGGGTGAGGTCGTACGCCCAGACCGTAGCTGCCAGCGGTGCGGCGACCGCGAGGGCCGGGCGGCCGGCGCGGGCGGCGAGGGCCAGGCCGGCGCCGGTGAGGAGGCAGGCCGCCGACAGGGCGGCGGTCGGGTGGATGCGGCCCGATGGGAGAGGGCGGTGGGGGCGTTCGGCGGCGTCCTCGTCCTGGTCGGCCCAGTCGTTGAGGGCCATGCCGGCCTCGTAGAGGCAGAGGGAGGAGCCGATGGCGAGCAGGGTGCGGGAGTTGGGGGTGCCGGCGGTTGCCGCGGCGCCGGCGAGGGCGTCGCCAGGGACGGTGAACAGGGCGGGGAGACGCAGGAGTTCGGCCCAGGCGAGCCGGCGGCTCGGGCGGCGGTCCGCATTGCCGCGCCCTGAAGTCGACGTACCGATCGGCCTCTTCGCGCCCCGGGTTGCGGACCCGTCCGTCAGCGCGGGTCCCCCGGTCACCACAGCTCCCCCGAACTGCCCGCCCCAGAGGAGCCCTTCTCGTGCCGGAGCTGACCCTCGTCCTCGGCTCGCCCACCGACAACATCCCCCGCGCCCCGCTCAGTCCCCTTCAACCGCCCCGCGAAGCCCACCAGCGCCTCGTACTGCTCCCCCAACCCTGCGGGCCCCTCCCCCACCGGATCCTTGAAGAAGAACCCGAGTTCGCCGAGCGGGCCGGACAGGCCCGCCTCCTGGGCCCGCACCGTCAGCCGGGCCAGGTCCAGGACCAGCGGTGCCGCGAGGGCCGAGTCGCAGCCCTGCCAGATGGTCTGGAGGATCATGCGGGTGCCGAGGAAGCCGTCGAAGGCGATGTGGTCCCAGGCGGTCTTCCAGTCGCCGAGCGCCGGGACGTCGTCGATGTGGACCTCGCCCTCGGGGGTCGTACCGAGGGTGTCGGCTAGGACGCGTTCCTTGCCGGCGTTCTTGGCCGCGGCCGCGGCCGGGTCGGCGAGGGCGGCGCCGTCGCCTCCGCCGAGGAGGTTGGCGCCGGACCAGGCGCGGACCGTGAGGGCGCGCTGGGTGAACATCGGGCCGAGCACGGAACGGAGCAGTGTCTGACCGGTCTTGCCGTCGCGGCCCGCGTACGGCAGCCCGCTCGCCTCAGCCGACTCCGCCAGCGCCGGGTGGTGCAGGCCCGTCGACGGGGTGAAGTTGGCATACGGGCAGCCGGCGCGCAGGGCCGCCGCCGCGTACAGGGAGCTGGGCGGGAGCGCGCGTCCCACAGCAGAGGGTTCGGTCGACGCGACGTTCACCACCACTGTCCGTGCCAGGCCGCGCCGTTGTACGAAGTCCTCGATGTCCGCCGCGAAGGCCTCGATCAGTTCCTGTTCGGTGCGCGTGTCGCCCGTGGCCGGGCCTCCGGGTCTGATCTCCCGGTCGGCGGCGGCCAGTTCGGCCGCGACCGCCGTGGGGAGGCCGGGTGGGAGGACGCCGCCGGCCGCGAGGGCCTCGGCGCGTTTGGGGAGGGGGCAGTCCACCGTGTCGTGGCCGCCGAAGACGAGGGAGGCCAGGGGTGGCAGGCCGCTGTCCGCGAAGGCGGGGGTTTCGGTGACCAGGCCCGTCGGTGGATGCAGTCCGGCGGTCATGGCGGCGCAGCCCGCGACGACCGTGGTGGCGACGGAGCCGCGAGCCCCGATCAGCCAGACGCCGACGAGTGGTGAGGAGACGGAGTCGGAAACGGAAACGGACGCGGACATGGGCAGCCTCCTTGTCGAACGCGTCGGCATCAAACGCCTCGTGCGCGCACCCCAGGGCGGGGCCGGCCGGAAGACGGTGGGCGAGAGTCCGGCGTCTCCCGCCCACCGCCGCTCAATTGCCCTTGGCGGGCAGTTCCTTGAGCCGGATGTCGCGGAAGGACACCTGGTCGTCGGCTCCGTGGTTCTGGATGCCGAGGTGTCCGTCGCGCAGGCTCCGGGCCGGGTCGGTGTTCCGGAAATCGTTGATCTGCACGCCGTTGAGCCAGACGCGGAGGCGCTCGCCCTCCACGCGGATCTCGTACGTGTTCCACTCCCCCGGAGGATTCAGCGCACGGTCGCGCTTCTTCAGGTCGGCGGAGCGGAAGCCGTAGACGGACCCCGTGGTCTTCTCGGGCACGTCCGTGGCGTCGATCTGGATCTCGTAACCGTTGTCCACGGCCGACCACGGGTCGTCCGAGGACGGAAAGCCCACGAACACACCGGAGTTGTCGTCGCCCGAGGCGCCGGCCATCTTCCAGTCGAGCTTCACGGAGTACGAGGTGAAGCCCGACGTCGCGTACCAGAGCAGGCCCATCCCGCCCGACGACGTCAGCGTGCCGTCGTCGGCGAGATCGAAGGAGCCCGGGCCCGCCTGTCGCCAGCCCTCCAGCGACGTGGCCGTGCCGTCGAAGAGCGGGCGATAGCCGTTCTCCGGGCGGCAGTCGGCCTGGGCGTCGCCGACGGCCCAGCGGATCCCGCCCAACAGGTGGGCGCGGAAGGCGGGTTCGGCGTAGGACTCCTTGGTGTGGCCGGTGCCGGTGTAGAAGGCGCGGCCACCTTGGTAGTTCTGGCACCAGGCGATCGGGTGATCGCCGTTCATCGTGCCGCCGGTGTAGGACGACTCGTCGAGCGAGGCCAGGACGTGGGCCCGATCCCGGGGATTCGAGCGGTAGTTGTACCACTCGTCGGTGCGGTCCCAGGTGGGGGCCAGTTGCGAGGTCGCCGGGTGGGCGCGGTCCTCCACGTTCACGGTCGCGGGCTGGATCGCCGGGTGCGACTGGAAGTAGGCGCCGACGAGGCCGCCGTAGAACGCCCAGTCGTACTCGGTGTCGGCGGCGGCATGGACGCCGACATAGCCGCCGCCGTGCCTGATGTAGCCCTCGAACGCCTGCTGTTGGGCCGCGTCGAGGACGTCACCCGTGGTGGAGAGGAAGACGACCGCGTCGTACCGCCGCAGGTTCCGGTCGGTGAACGCGCCCGCGTCCTCGGTCGCGTCGACCGTGAAGCCGCCGTCGGTGCCGAGTTGCCGCACCGCCTCGACGCCCTCGGGGATGGAGTCGTGCCGGAAGCCGGCCGTCTTGGAGAAGACCAGCACCCGCTTCCCGGCGGAACCGAAGGCACCATCGGAGTCCCCGGCGTCCCCAGGGTGCGAGGAGGCCGGACCCGAGACGCAGCCGAGGAGCAGGGCGGCCCCCACAACAGCGGTCGTCAGTCGGCCGGTTGAGCGCATCATGTCGCCTCCCCTCAGCCGGTCGTGAAGGTGAAGTCGTCCACGTCGAACAGCGTGCCCGAGCCGCCCTTGAAGACCAGGTAGAGCGTGGTCGTGCCCTTCGGTGCGCGGGACAGGTTCGCGGTGACGTCCTGGAAGGTCTCCCAGCCGCCGGTCACCGGGACGGTCGCCTTGCCGAGCAGCGTGCCCGTGGCCGAGCCCGACCGGAATTCCAGCGTGCCGCCGGCGCCGCCGGAAGAGACGCGGGCCGTGACCGACTTGGCGTTGTTGAGGACGTACGGCGTGAAGGAGATCCAGTCGCCGTTGTCGATGTCGCCGACGGTCTTTCCGCCGTGCGCGGTGTCCTTGGTGATGACCGAGACGCCGGAGTTGTTGCCGAAGTGCTCGGCCTGGCGGTGTCGGGGCTCCAGGACGCTCTGGTCGTGCGAGGTGAGCGGGGCCTGGCCGCCGCCTCCGTTGTCGGTGTACTCGGCGTCCAGCACACCGAAGATGTTGGCGTCCTCGTCGTGGCCGCCGTCGGCGCTGGTCTGGATGGTGCCGGTGCAGCCGTTGGCGGAGGTCTGCGGGTGGCCGTGGGTGTCGTGGCCGAGGACGAAGGTGACCTTGACCTTGGCGCAGTCGACGGTCTTGCGGTCCTCGGGGTCGGTGACCTTCACCGTGAACGGGATCGCGTCACCGAAGCTGAACAACTGCCCGTCCTTCGGCGTCTCCAGGACCACCTTGGGCGCGGTGTTGCCGACGACGATCTGCACGCTCGCGCTGCCGGTGCGGCCCGAGGCGTCCTTGGCGGTCAGGGTCGCGGTGTAGGTCCCGTTCTTCTTGTACTTGTACGTCGGGTTGGCCGCCGTCGACGTGCCGCCGTCGCCGAAGTCCCAGCTGTAGGTGAGCGCGTCGCCGTCCTGGTCACTGCTGCCCTCGGAGGAGAACTTGACCTTCAACGGAGCCTGTCCCGAGGTACGGTCGGCCGCGGCCTGCGCCACCGGGGAGTGGCCGTCGGTCGCGTTCTCGATGCGGAAGAGGCCCGAGTTCTCGTCGCCGCCGAACCACGCGGTGCCGTAGTCGAGGACGTACAGCGCGCCGTCCGGCCCGAAGGCCATGTCCATCACCTGGGTGCCGGTCCACGGGAAGGCGTTGATCGACTGCACGCTCCCGCTGCCGTCGCTCACGATGCGCTTGATCCAGCGCCGGCCGAACTCACCCGCGAAGAAGTTCCCGTCGTACGCCTGGGGGAACTTGACCGGCGAGTCGAGCGTGGCGTCGTAGTGGTAGACCGGGCCGCCCATCGGGGACTCGGAGCCGTCGCCCAACTCCGGTACGGAGGGGCCGTTGTAGGGGATCCAGGCCGGCTGGGCCGGGGGCAGGTCGGTGAGGCCGGTGTTGTGCGGGGAGTTGTTCTTGGGCGCCGCGCAGTCGAAGGACGCGCCGGACGTCTTGGTCGCGAAGTCGTAGTCCACGTAGGCGTCGTTGGCACCGGTGCAGTACGGCCAGCCGAAGTTGCCGGGGCCGGTGACGCGGGCGAACTCGACCTGGCCCGCCGGGCCGCGCGCCGGGTCGGCGGCGCCCGCGTCGGGGCCGTACTCGCCGACGTAGAGGATGCCGGTCTTCTTGTCGACGCTGAAGCGGAACGGGTTGCGGAAGCCCATCGCGTAGACCTCGGGCCGCGTCTTGTCCGTGCCGGGGGCGAAGAGGTTTCCGTCGGGGACCGTGTACGAGCCGTCGGCCGCGACCTTGACGCGGAGGATCTTGCCGCGCAGGTCGTTGGTGTTGCCGGCCGAACGCTGGGCGTCGAAGGCGGGGTTGCGGTCGGCGCGCTCGTCGAGGGGGCTGTAGCCGTCGGACTGGAAGGGGTTGGAGTCGTCGCCCGTCGACAGGTACAGGTTGCCCGCCGCGTCGAAGTCGATGTCGCCGCCGACGTGGCAGCACAGGCCGCGGGAGGCCGGGACGTCGAGGACCTTCTTCTCGCTGGCGTTGTCGAGGGTGCCGTCCGCGTTCAGGACGAAGCGGGAGAGGCGGTTGACGCCGTCGAAGGGCGCGAAGTCGGCCGCGGTGCCGGTCTCGGGGGCGTCGCCCGCCGGGGTGTTCAACGGGGGTGCGTAGTAGAGGTAGATGGCCCGGTTGGTGGCGAAGTCCGGGTCCACGCCGACGCCTTGGAGGCCTTCCTCGTCGTGGGAGTAGACGTCGAGCTTGCCGACCAGCCGGGTGTTTCCGGCGGCGTCCGTCAGTCTCAACTCGCCGTCGCGCGAGGTGTGCAGGACCGAGCGGTCCGGGAGGACGGCGAGCGACATGGGCTCGCCGACCTCGGGCTCGCCCTTGGCGAGGGTGACCTGTTGGAAGTCGTCGGCCGCCACGGCGGCGGGTGCGGCCGGTGCGGTTCCCGGGTCGGCGACGGCTGCGCCGGCCTGGGGGGCGGTGAGGGTGAGGGTGGCGCCCGCCAGGAGTGCCCCGCTGAAGAGGGCCACCGCCTTGCGGAAGGACGGGCGTCGTCTGTGGGTCTCGATTCTGTCGGTGCTGGTGGTGCGATCGTTCCCGTGCACGAATGCCTCCAGAGTGGGGCTGGTTGTACGGGCGGGTGCGGGTACGCCGGGATGCGCCGTCATCCCGGAGAGCTGTGGTGGGGTCAGCTGCCTGTGAGGCAGCCTCAGTTGCCGAAGGCCGCGTCGAAGGACGCCGTCGGCGGCTCGAAGTCGTAGGCCTTGAGCCGGGTCAGGGCCTCGGGAGCGCCCTGGAGCCGGTCCATGCCGGCGTCCTCCCACTCGACCGAGATGGGGCCCTGGTAGTCGATGGAGCGCAGCATCCGGAAGACGTCCTCCCAGGGGACGTCACCGTGGCCGGCCGACACGAAGTCCCAGCCGCGGCGCGGGTCGCCCCACGGCAGGTGGGAGCCGAGGCGGCCGTTGCGTCCGTCGAGGCGCTTGCGGGCCTCCTTGCAGTCGACGTGGTAGATCCGGTCGCGGAAGTCCCACAGGAAGCCGACGGGGTCGAGGTCCTGCCAGACGAAGTGCGAGGGGTCGAAGTTCAGGCCGAAGGCGGGACGACCCCCAACTGCCTCCAACGCGCGGTGGGTTGTCCAGTAGTCGTAGGCGATCTCGCTGGGGTGGACCTCGTGGGCGAAGCGCACGCCCTCCTCGTCGAAGACGTCGAGGATCGGGTTCCAGCGCTCGGCGAAGTCCTCGTAACCGCGCTCGATCATCGCCTCGGGGGCGGGCGGGAACATGGCGACCAGGTGCCAGATCGCGGAGCCGGTGAAGCCGATGACGGTGTCGACGCCGAGGGCCGCCGCGGCGCGCGCGGTGTCCTTGATCCGGTCCGCCGCCCGCCGCCGTACGCCCTCCGGGTCGCCGTCGCCCCACACCTCGGCGGGCAGGATGCCCTGGTGGCGTTCGTCGATGATGGCGTCGCAGACGGCCTGTCCGACCAGGTGGTTGGAGATGGCCCAGCACTTGAGGCCGTACTTGTCGAGCAGTTGCTTCCTGGAGTCGATGTACGACGAGTCCGCGAGCGCCTTGTCGACCTCGAAGTGGTCGCCCCAGCAGGCGAGTTCGAGCCCGTCGTAGCCGAAGTCGCGCGCGAGGCGGCAGACTTCCTCCAGCGGAAGGTCGGCCCACTGACCGGTGAAGAGCGTGAACTGACGCGGCATTTCCCTCAATCCTCCTCGGACGGCGACGGGCGGGTGTCAGACGGCGATGGGCGTGTAGACGGAGTTCTTCTCGGCGCTCTCCTCGACCGCCGCCAGCACCCGCTGGACTTGCAGCCCGTCGGCGAAGGAGGGGCGGGGTTGCCGGCCCTCGGCGATCGCGTGGACGAGGTCGCGGGCCTGGTGGACGAAGGTGTGCTCGTAGCCGAGGCCGTGGCCCGGCGGCCACCAGGCGTCCAGGTAGGGGTGGTCGGGTTCGGTGACGAGGATGCGCCGGAAGCCGGCGTGCGCCCCGGGTTCCGTACCGTCGTGGTACGAGAGTTCGTTGAGGCGCTCCAGGTCGAAGGCCAACGAGCCGCGCTCGCCGTTGAGTTCGATGCGCAGGGCGTTCTTGCGGCCGGTCGCGTAGCGGGTGGCCTCGAAGGAGGCGAGGGCGCCGGAGGCGAAGCGGCCGGTGAACAGGGCGGCGTCGTCGACGGTGACCGTGCCGGTGCCGACGGCCGACACGGCGGACAGGCCGCTCGTGGGACCGCCGGGCAGCGGTCGTTGTCGTACGAAGGTCTCGGTCAGGGCGGAGACCCCGGCCAGCGGCTCCCCCGCGAGGTACTGCGCGAGGTCGACGATGTGCGCGCCCAGGTCGCCGAGGGAGCCGGAGCCCGCCGTCTCCTTGCGCAGCCGCCAGGTGAGCGGGAACTCGGGGTCCACCAGCCAGTCCTGAAGGTACGTCACCCGTATGTGCCGTAGCGCGCCGAGCCGCCCCTCCTCCACCATGTTCCGGGCGAGCGCGGTGGCGGGCACCCGGCGGTAGTTGAAGCCGACCATCGCCAACTGCCCGCGCCCGTAAGCCGCTTCGGCCGCCGCCGTCATCGCCTCGGCCTCCTCGACGGTGTTGGCGAGGGGCTTCTCGCACAGCACGTGCTTGCCGGCGGCGAGGGCCGCGAGGGCGATCTCGGCATGGCTGTCGCCCGGGGTGCAGATGTCGACGAGGTCGACGTCGTCCCGCGCCACCAGGGCCCGCCAGTCGGTCTCGGCCGCCGCCCAGCCGTGCCGGTCGGCCGCCGCCCGTACGGCGGCGGCGTCGCGCCCGCAGATGGCGGCCAGGACCGGGCGGCGCGGCAGGTCGAAGACCCGGCCCACGGTGCGCCAGCCCTGGGAGTGGGCGGCACCCATGAAGGCGTAGCCGACCATGCCGACCCGAAGTGGCGGCTGTTCTCCCGGTGACCCGTCCGACTGCTGCGGCTGTCCCATACGGATGTCCTCCTCGTCCTCGTGGTGAATGCGCCGTGGGGGGTGCGGGGCGGGTCCGGTCAGCGGAAGCCGGTGGACATGTACTGGTCGACGTTGTCCTTGTCGACGACGGCGGAGTAGAGCGTCATCGAGGCCGGGATCTCGAACTCGGCGAGGCCGCCGACTCCCTTGCCCTGGCCCAGCGCGCGGGCCAGGTCGATCGCGGAGGCGGCCATCGTCGGCGGGTACAGGACCGTCGCCTTGAGGACGCCGTTGTCCTGCTTGATGGCCTGGAAGGCGGAGAGCGCGCCCGCGCCGCCGACCATCAGGAAGTCGTCGCGCCCTGCCTGCTCGATGGCGCGCAGCGCGCCCACGCCCTGGTCGTCGTCGTGGTTCCACAGGGCGTCGAACTTGGACTGCGCCTGCAGGAGTTGGGCCATCTTGGCCTGACCTGACTCGACTGTGAACTCGGCGGCCTGGCGGGCCACCTTCTTGACGTTGGGGTAGTTCTTCAGGGCGTCGTCGAAGCCCTGGGTGCGCTGCTTGGTCAGCTCCAGGTTGTCCAGACCGGCCAGTTCGATGACCCGGGCGTTCTTGGTGTCCTTGAGCTGCTCGCCGATGTAGGTACCGGCGTTGAGGCCCATGCCGTAGTTGTCGCCGCCGATCCAACAGCGGTACGCCTGCGGGGAGTTGAAGATCCGGTCGAGGTTGACGACCGGGATGCCCGCGCGCATCGCCTTCAGCCCGACCTGGGTGAGCGCCTTGCCGTCGGCGGGCAGCACCACCAGCACGTCGACCTTCTTGTTGATGAGGGTCTCGATCTGCCCGATCTGCTGGGCGGTGTCGTTGGACCCCTCGGTGATCTCCAGGGAGACGTCCGAGTACTTCTTCGCGCGGCTCTTGGCGTTGTCGTTGATCGCGTTGAGCCAGCCGTGGTCGGCCTGCGGTCCGGCGAAGCCGATGGTGACGTGCTTGCCGGGGGCGTCGGAGGCGGCCGGCTGGTTGTCGGACGCGGAGGTCTCGTCCTTGGAGTCGTTGCTCGTGCAGCCCACGAGGAGGGCACCGGTGGATACGGCGGCGGCCCCGAAGAGCAGTCCTCTGCGGCTCGTGAAAGGCGTCGGCTCTGGCATGGCGGTGAACCCTTTCCTCAGGTCGTGCTCGCGGTACGGCGCTGGACCAGCACGGCGGCGACGATGATCGCGCCCTTGGCGATCTGCTGGACGTCGCTCTGCAGGTTGTTCAGGGCGAAGATGTTGGTGATCGTGGTGAAGATCAGGACGCCAAGGACGGAGCCGGTGATGGTGCCGCGGCCGCCGCTGAGCAGCGTGCCGCCGATGATCGCGGCGGCGATGGCGTCGAGTTCGTAGAGGTTGCCGTTGGTGTTCTGGCCGGAGCCGGCCAGGATGATCAGCAGGAAGGCGGCGATGCCGCAGCACAGTCCGGACAGCAGGTAGAGGTAGAGGCGTTGGCGGCGGACGTCGATACCGGCCAGCCGGGCGGCCTCCGCGTTGCCGCCGACGGCGACCGTGCGGCGGCCGAAGGTGGTGCGGTTGAGGATCAGCCAGCCGATGATCGTGACCACGGCGAAGACCATGACCAGCGGCGGGATGCCGAGCACATAGGCGTCGCGTTCGCCGAGGTCGAGGACGCTGGTGATGGTGACGATCTGCGTCTTGCCGTCGGTGAGCTGCAGCGCGAGTCCGCGCGCCGAGGCCAGCATGGCGAGGGTGGCGATGAACGGGACCATCCCGCCGTACGCGATGAGCAGTCCGTTGACCAGGCCGCAGCCGACGCCGACGATCACCGCGGTGAACAGGATGCCCGCGAAGCCGTACTCCTGCGTGGCCACCGTCGTCGCCCACACCGAGGAGAGGGCGACGATCGCGCCGACCGACAGGTCGATGCCGCCGGAGGTGATGACGAAGGTCATGCCGACGGTGACGACGCCGATCACCGAGGCCTGGGTGAGGACGAGTTGGAGGTTGCGGGTGTCCAGGAACTCGTCGGGCTTGGTGATCCCGCCGATCAGGATCAGTACGGCCAGCACGCCCAGGAGGGACAGGGTGCGGACGTCGGCGCGGGCGAACACGCCGCGCCACACGGGAGGTTGGCCGACCGTCGGCACCTTGTCGGTGTTGTCCCGCGGCGGGGAGGCATGCTGCGTCATGACGCCGGGCTTCCTTCCATGACCAGGTCGAGTACGCGGTGTTCGTCCAGCTCCCGGGCGGGCGCCGTGTGTACGACGCGCCCCTCGCGGAGCACCAGTACGCGGTCGGCGAGGCCGAGCACCTCGGGCACCTCGCTGGAGACCAGCAGTACGGCGAGGCCCTCGTCGGCGAGCCGGCGGATCACCGCGTACAGCTCGGCGCGGGCGCCGACGTCGACGCCCCGGGTCGGTTCGTCGAGCAGCAGCACCCGGCAGCCGCGCAGCAGCCAGCGGGCCAGGACGGCCTTCTGCTGGTTGCCGCCGGACAGGGTGCGGATCGGTACGGACGGGTTGTCGGGCCGCAGCGACAGCTCGCGCGTCGCGGCCCGGGCCGCGCCCAGCTCGGCTCCCCGGTCGATCCAACCGGCCCGTGAGAAGCGGGACATGGAGGAGACCGAGACGTTGCGGGTGACGGACTCCAGCATCAGCAGCGCCTGCGCCTTGCGCTCCTCGGGGGCGAGCCCGAGCCCGGCCCGGACGGCCGCGCGCACGCTCCCGGGCCGCAACGCCCGCCCGTCGACACGGACTTGACCGGCGGTCGCCTTGCGGGCGCCGTAGATCGTCTCCAGGATCTCCGACCGCCCCGAGCCGACGAGTCCCGCGAGACCGACGATCTCGCCCGGCTGGATGCTCAGGTCGAGCGCCTCGAACTCCCCGTCCCTGGCCAGCCCTTGGACCTCCAGGACCGGTGTGCCCTGCGGCTGCGTCGCTGGCCGATCGGGAAAGACGTACTCCACGTTGCGTCCGGTCATCAGCGCGACCACCTCACGCGTCGGCGTCGACTCGGCGGGCAGCCCGCCCGCCACCGCACGCCCGTCCTTCAGCACGGTCACGCGGTCGCCGACGCGGCGGATCTCTTCGAGCCGGTGCGAGATGTAGACGACGGCGACCCCGTCGGCGGTCAGGTCGCCGACGATACGGAAGAGGTTGTCGACCTCGTCCGGGTCGAGGGCGGCGGACGGCTCGTCCATCACGATGAGGCGTACGTCGTGGGAGAGCGCCCGCGCCATGGACACGATCTGCTGCTGGGCCGCGGACAACGCCCCGACCAGCCGGGCCGGGTCGATCTCCGGGTGCCCAAGTCGCTTGAGCAGTGCGGCGGTTGAAGCCTTCGCCGCCTTTCCCCGTACGACGAAGCCGGCGGCCGTGGGTTCATGGCCGAGGTGGACGTTCTCGGCGACCGACAGGTGCTCCACCAGGTCGAGTTCCTGGTAGATGGTGGCGATGCCGAGGCGCATGGCGGCGATCGGCGAGCGCAGCGTTACCGGCTCGCCGCGCCAGTGGATGGTGCCCGTGTCGGGCTGGTGGGCGCCGGACAGGACCTTGATGAGGGTGGACTTGCCGGCCCCGTTCTGGCCGAGCAGACAGTGCACCTCGCCGGCCTGTACGTCGAGGTCGACACCGTCGAGGGCCCGGACTCCGGGGAACGACTTGGTGATGCCGGACATGCTGAGCAGGGGTGGTTCGGGTGCCATCGTGTTCCCCTTGGCTGGCGTGCGGGCCGGTTTCAGGGCAGGGCGAAGCAGGGCGCTGTGCGGGTGTGCGCTGGAATGCGTGCTGACGCAGGTACCTAGATGAGTGCGCTTACGCGGGTGAGAACAGGTGGTCGCTGATCAGTCGGGCCGCGCCGATGACTCCGGCGGTGGGGCCCAACTCACCCAGGACGATGGGCAGGTTGCCGGTCGCCAGCGGGAGTGACTGGCGGTAGACCTGGGTGCGGATCGCGGCGAGGAGGGTGTGGCCGAGGCCGGTCACCCCGCCGCCGATCACCACCAGGCCGGGGTTGAAGAAGGAGACGAGACTGGCGATGACCTCGCCGGTGCGGTTGCCGCCCTCGCGGATCAGATCGAGGGAGGTGGCGTCACCCGCGGCGGCCGCGGCGGCGACGTCCACTGCGGTCAGGGTGCCGGTCGCCTCCAACCGGGTCGCGAGCTCCACCGACCGACCCTGCTGGGCCGCCTCCAGCGCGTCCCGGGCCAGGGCCGCGCCGCTGAAGTGGGCTTCCAGGCAGCCCCGGTTGCCGCAGGCACACGGACGTCCGTCGGGCACGGCCTGGATGTGCCCGATGTCGCCCGCGCTGCCCGTCACCCCGCGGTGGACCTCACCGCCGGCGACTATGCCGCAACCGATGCCGGTGCCGATCTTGACGCAGAGGAAGTCGCCCACGGAACGGGCGACGCCCGCGTGCTGCTCCCCCATGGCCATCAGGTTCACGTCGTTGTCGACCATCACCGGACAACCGAGTTCCTGACTGAGCGCCTCCCGCACCGGGAAGCCGTCCCAGCCCGGCATGATCGGCGGCGCCACCGGGACGCCCTCGGGGAAACGGACCGGTCCGGGGACGCCGATGCCGGCGCCATCGAACCCCTCCGCGAGCCCCGAGGCCCTCAACTTCGCGGCCATGGACAGGACTTGCTCGAAGACCGCGACCGGGCCCTCGCGTACGTCCATGGGCTGGTTGAGATGCCCCAGCACTTCCAGTTCGGCGTTGGTGACGGCGACGTCGACCGAGGTCGCGCCGATGTCGACGCCGAGGAACCGCAGGTTCGGGGCCAACCGGATGTTGTGGGAACGCCGGCCGCCGCGCGAGGCGGCGAGTCCGTCGGCCACGATCAGGCCCGTCTCCAGCAGCCGGTCCACCTCCACGGCCAGTTTCGACCGCGACAGATCGACCTGATCACCCAACTGCGCACGGGAGTTGGGACCTCCGTCGCGCAGCAGCTTGAGGAGCCTGGCCTGATGGGCGTTGGCGGGTCGTGCCGTCATGCGTCTCACTGGCCCCTCCCCGCCTCAATCGGCCGCCTCTGTTCGGGCTTTCGAGGGGAACGTAGCAGCGGGCGCCGAACCTGGGAAGAATCTGTGCGCGAATTGCCGTCGACTTTCTCCACTGAGAGGACAAAGGGGTGCCGGACGTCTCCTGGCGCCAAGAGGGTTGAAGCAGGCCGTTGTTGGCTACCCTTTGGCTGCGGTGCAGGAGTGCTTGGGGGGAGCGCGAATGACTCAGGACCCATCGCCCGGTCGGATCGACACCGGCGACGCCGGCACCGTGACCGGCACCAACACCGAGCCCGGTTACGCGATGAACGTGGCGAACGGCTCGTACAACTGGTACCGATCGGCGGCGATCAAGGCCCGCCGCTACTTCCGGCTCACCGAGGCCCTGCAACTCCTGCTCTCCGCGGCGATCCCGGTCTCCGCCGTCATCTCACCCGAGAACGCCCAGGTCCCGGCCGTCCTCGGCGGTGTCGTGGTCGTGATCACCGGCCTGCGCGCCGTCTTCCACTGGCAGGACGACTACCTGCGCTTCAGCGAGGCCCGCGAGTCCGTCGAGGCGGAACGCAGGCTCTACCGCACAAGCTCCGAGCCGTACGACGACCCCGCCACCCGCGACCAGGTGCTCGCCGCCAGTGTGACCCGGATCGAGCAGCGCGAGATGGGCACCTGGGTGCAACTCGCCAGCGCGCGGACCGAGTCCTCGGGGAAGTGACGGACGGGTTCATGAACACGGCACGACGGATCCCCACCTACTTCAGCCACAGCTACCGGCGTGAAGACCGGGATGTGAACGAGTTCTTCTGGCGAACCTTCGACGCGCACCGCTTCGGGTTCACCGTCGACCCCCAGTCCGGTCCGCTGTCGACCTGCCATCTGGAGATGGTGATGCGGCGCAGCGCCTGCTTCGTCGCCGTGGTGACCCTGCGCCGCCAGCAACACACGTACAAGTGCTCGCCGTTCATCGTCTACGAGTACGGACTGGCGGTGCGGGCGCGCAAGCCGCGGCTGGTCTTCGCGGAGAAGGGGGTCCCGGCGCACCTCTTCCCCGACGCGACCGAACGCTTCGTGTTCGACCGCGACGACCTGGACACGTACGACGGCTTCGAGGGGCCGGTGCGCAGACTTCTGTTGCAGGCGCAGGGGTACTCCGCCGCCGGCGACCAGTTGATCGGCGAGGTAGGTCTCGCGCTGCCCGATTCACCCGCCTACCGCAGGGCGATGCCGCTGCTCACACAGGCCCTGCAGCGCTTCGGGTACGCCGTCAGCAAGGTGGACCTCGACTTCCGGGACCCGGGCGGCATCGCCTTCCAGTTGGACCGCTTCGACTTCGTGATGATCGACGTGGCCGCCAGGCGCCTGCCCAAGTGGCTCTACCCGCTACTGTTCGGCCGCTTCATTCCCACGCTCAACCTCGTCCACCACGAGGCCGCCGACCGCAGCGACCGGCGCGTTCCCGAGATGGTTGTCGGCGAGGTGCTGCGCGACGCGACCCAGCCCTACGATCCCGTCCTGTGGTGGCGGGATCCCGGGCAGCTCGCCACCGAACTGGAGCGCCAGCTGGCCCGGTTCGACCTGCCGCGGAACCAGTTCCGCACCATGGACGAGGGGATCGGGTACATCCGGAGCACCGGGCGCGCCCACGGCCGGATCTTCCTGAGCACCGCCGGACCGGACAACGCGCTGTCGCGGGAGGTGGGTCGGGTGCTCAAGCTGCACAACTTCGACTTCTTCCACTACGTCTACAACAACACGATCCCGAAGGGCTCGAACTGGCAGCTGCGGCTGGAGGAACAGCTCACCGCCAGCCAGGTGTTCGTGCCGCTCGTGAGCGAGGCGTACTGGCGCAGCGACTGGTGCAGACGCGAGCTGGTGACCGCGCGCAAGCTGAGCGACGAGGGGCGGCTGACGATCATCCCCTACTTCCTGGACGGCAGTTCCGGGGAGACGATTCCCGAACAGGGCACGGACATAGCCGACTTGACGGAGGCGGAGCGGGTGGGCCGGATCGTCGGCGACATGGACACCCACTTCACCGACCGCCCCGCCCAGGACCCCGTTTCAGGAGCAGAGGCATGACGGAACCGGGTGCGTGGCAGCCCACGCCCATCGACACGAGCGCCGTGCGGCTCGGTCCTGAACTGCTGAGCCTGGTCGAGCTGTTGGCGGAGAACACACATGCCCGTTGGGGTCTGCGCCGCCTCGCCGAACACTGGCGCTACGGCCGGAAACGTGACGACGTCAAGCGGACGCACCCTCTGCTGATCCCCTACGCGGAACTCCCGGAGTCCGAGAAGGAGTACGACCGGGAACTCGCCCTGGAGACCATCAAGGTGGTCCTAGGGCTCGGCTACCGGATCACCCCGCCGAGCACCTGAACCGCCTGAACCCGGCGCCGTCCTGCGGCCCCGCTCACTCCCCCCGCGCGTGATACGACCGCCGCGTGTGCTCCGTGTGCTCCCGCATCAGCGCCGTCGCCCGCTGTTCGTCCCGCGCCGAGATCGCCTCGATCAGCGCCCGGTGTTCGATCCAGGACTCGTGGCCGCGCTGGCGGGCGATCGGGGTGTAGTACCAGCGGACCCGGCGGTCGACCTGGGCGGCCAGTTCGGCGAGGACCGTGTTGCCCGCCAGCTCCATCACCTTCGCGTGGAAGCGGGCGTTCATCGCGACCGCGCTGTCCACGTCGTCCGCGGCGACGGCCTTCTCGCCCTCGGCGCACAGCTCTTCGAGGACCTTGATGCCGGCGCTGCCCGCGTTGGCGGCGGCGAGGCGGGCGGCCTCGGCCTCCAACAGGGTGCGGACGGTGAGGAGTTGGTCGGCCTCCTCCTCCGTCGGCTCGTGCACGAACGCGCCCTGGGCGGGCCGTAGATCGACCCACCCCTCGGTGTTCAGCCGCTGCAGCGCCTCCCGCACCGGCTGACGCGAGACGCCGAGATGGCCCGCGAGTTCGCTCTCGACCAGGTGCTGGCCGGGCTGGAGGGCGCGGGTGGTGATCAGTTCGAGCAGCGCCTCGTAGACGCGGTCGCGCAGCGGTCCGGGCCGTTCGAGCTTGGGCACCGCGCCTTGCGGCAGTCCTGTCGACAACATCGGTCCGTCCCCCTCCTGGGCAGCGCGGGGCAACTGCAGCCGGAAAGCCAGTATGAATTGTCTTTCGTCTACAGTCTACGGCGCACAGCGGCCAGCCAATTCCGGGGTCGACTCCGTCACATTCACAGGAACGCGCAGGTCAGGGGCAGCGGACGACCTGACCCGCGTACGACAGATTGCCGCCGAAGCCGAACAGCAGGACCGGGTCGCCGGTGGTGAGCGCGCCCTGTTCGACCAGCTTCGAGAAGGCGAGCGGGATGCTGGCCGCCGAGGTGTTCCCGGACTCCGTCACGTCCCGGGCGACGACGGCGTTCACCGCGCCGATCTTCTCGGCCAGCGGTTCGATGATCCGCAGGTTGGCCTGGTGCAGGACGACCCCGGCCAGTTCCTCGGGCGTGAGCCCGGCCCGCTCGCAGGCCTTGCGGGCGATGGCCGGCAGCTGGGTGGTGGCCCAGCGGTAGACGCTCTGCCCCTCCTGCGCGAACCGGGCGGGCTGGCCCTCGATCCGCACGGCGTGGCCCATCTCGGGCACCGAGCCCCACAGCACCGGCCCGATGGCGGCCTCCTCCCCCGGCCCGCACGCCTCGACCACGGCGGCCCCCGCGCCGTCGCCGACCAGCACGCAGGTGGTGCGGTCGGTCCAGTCGGTCACCTCGGACATCTTGTCGGCGCCGATGACCAGGGCCCGCGTCGAGGCGCCCGCGCGGACCGCGTGGTCGGCGGTGGCGAGGGCGTGGGTGAAGCCGGCGCACACGACGTTGACGTCCATCGCGGCCGGCGAGGGGATGCCGAGCCGGGCGGAGACGCGGGCGGCCATGTTGGGCGAGCGGTCCACGGCGGTGGACGTGGCGACCAGGACCAGGTCGATGTCGGCGGGCGAGAGCCCGGCGGCCGCGAGCGCCTTGGCGGCGGCATGCGCGGCCAGCTCGTCGACGGGCTCGTCGGGACCGGCGATGTGGCGTGTGCGGATGCCCACCCGGGACGTGATCCA
The DNA here is from genome assembly GCF_029892565.1 of Streptomyces pseudovenezuelae. Taxonomy (GTDB): domain Bacteria; phylum Actinomycetota; class Actinomycetes; order Streptomycetales; family Streptomycetaceae; genus Streptomyces; species Streptomyces pseudovenezuelae_A. The sequence goes on from NZ_JARXVH010000001.1 coordinate 543,336, forward strand.
CTCGTCGCTGGTGTCCACCATGGCCGCCAGGTCCTCGTTGGTGAGTACCCGTGCGGGCTGGTAGTGACCGACGGCGGCGATGCGCGTGCCGTTCATCTGGGTGGTCCCCCTCGTTGTCGCCTTGAGTTGCGGGATCCTCCAGTCTGATGAGTGACTCACCGGTACGACGGCAAGTAAGGCGACAGGATTCGGGCGCCCGAGTTGTCGGCTTCTGTCAGCCGCCTGGCCTAGAGACGGACGCCCGAACACATTCCGAACAGTTACCCGGCGAGCAGGACGCTCAGCCGGTGAACAATTGCGTCGCTTTCTGTACGAGTTCATACAGTCCGTACACGAGCGGTGCGCCCACCCACAGCCAGGCGAAGGCGATCAGCGGGCGGCGGTCAGGCGGACTCTGGCTGCTGTCGTTCGACATCGGCGGTCTCCTCCCTCGGGGCGGGGATGTGGTGGCGGGCGTCGACGGGCCGGACCAGTTCGTTGGCGACGAAGCCGACGACGAGCAGCCCGATCATGATGACGAACGACAGCCCGTACAGGGCGGAGCCGTGCTTGCCGGCGTCCTCCTGGCGGTCGGCGATCCAGTTCACGATCAGCGGTCCGAGGACGCCGGCCAGGGACCAGGCGGTGAGCAGCCGCCCGTGGATCGCGCCGACCTGGTAGGCGCCGAAGAGGTCCTTGAGGTAGGCGGGGATGGTCGCGAAGCCGCCGCCGTAGAAGGACAGGATCACCAGCGCGCACAGGATGAACAGCGGCTTCGAGGAGTCGCCGAACAGCGCGATGAGCGCGTACATCACGGCGCCGACGCCCAGGTAGACGCGGTAGATGTTCTTGCGGCCGATCAGGTCGGAGGTCGACGACCAGCCGATGCGGCCCGCCATATTGGCGGCGGACAGCAGCGCGACGAAGCCGGCGGCGGCCGACACGGAGACCGGGGTGGAGGTGTCCGCGAAGAAGTCCGTGATCATCGGGGCGGCCTTCTCCAGGATGCCGATGCCCGCGGTCACGTTCATGCAGAGCACCACCCACAGGCACCAGAACTGCGGGGTGCGTACGGCGCCGCGCGCGGAGACCTGCGGTCCCTGGAAGGCGCTCGGCGCGCCCTCGACGGGCTTCTCGCTGCGCGGGACCCGCACCAGCAGCACCCCGAGCGACATGAACACGGCGTACACCAGGCCGTGCACGAGGAACGCCTTCGCGATCCCGGAACTGTCGCTGCCGAACGACTCCAGCATCTGGGTGGACCACGGCGAGGCGATGAGCGCGCCGCCGCCGAAGCCCATGATGGCGATGCCGGTGGCCATGCCGGGCCGGTCCGGGAACCACTTGATCAGCGTGGAGACGGGCGAGATGTAGCCGATGCCGAGGCCGATGCCGCCGACGAAGCCGTAGCCGAGGACGATCAGCCAGTACTGCTCGGTGGCCGCGCCGAGGGCGGAGATCAGGAAGCCGGACGAGAAGCAGATCAGGGCGACGGTCATGGCCCAGCGCGGCCCGTTGCGCTCCACGAACGTGCCGCCGAACGCGGCCGACAGACCCAGCATGACGATGGCGAGCTGGAAGGGCAGCGCGCTCTGTGTGCCACTGAGCCCGAGCGAGGATTCGAGCGGCGGCTTGAACACACTCCAGGCGTAGGCCTGGCCGATGGAGAGATGGACGGAGAGAGCGGCGGGGGGAACGAGCCACCGGCTCCAGCCGGCGGGGGCGACGGGAGGACTCATGATCCCGGACGGTAGGGACTGCACGGGAAGTTGAAAAGCCAATCGGTCGACCGTATGCGGTGAGCGGTATGCGGGACGCGACGAACGGTCGTACCGGCGGCCGGTGTCCGGGGATCGGCCCGGCGCGCGTCCAAGGCTTGGTCAGGTCGTGCGCGAACCCTTGCTGCCCCAAGTTCCATACTGTAGACAATATTCCGTCGACAGAGTTCGACAGTTCGGCCAACTCCGCGGTATCCCTCGACCGAACGGAGCTTCCCAGCCATGAAAGTCGCAGTTCTCGGCGCCGGTGCGATCGGCGCCTACGTCGGTGCCGCGCTCCACCGCGCCGGTGCCGATGTCCATCTCGTCGCCCGTGGACCGCACTTGGCGGCCATGAGGCAGCACGGAGTACGGGTGCTCAGCCCGCGCGGCGACTTCACCGCGCACGCGCACGCCACCGACGACCCGGCCGAGATCGGCCCGGTCGACTACGTCTTCCTGGGCCTGAAGGCCAACTCGTACGCGGCGTGCGGGCCGCTGATCGAGCCACTGCTGCACGACACCACGGCGGTCGTCGCCGCCCAGAACGGCATCCCCTGGTGGTACTTCCACCGACACGGCGGCCCCTACGACGGCCACCGCGTCGAGAGCGTGGACCCGGCCGGCGCGGTGAGTGCGGTGCTCGCGCCCCGGCGGGCCATCGGCTGCGTGGTGTACGCGGCCACCGAACTCGAAGGGCCGGGAGTCGTACGGCACTTGGAAGGGACCCGGTTCTCCATCGGCGAGCCCGACCGCAGCGTGTCGGCGCGCTGCACGGCGTTCGGCGAGGCCATGGTGGCCGGCGGCCTGAAGTGCCCGGTGGAGCCGGAGCTGCGCAACGACATCTGGCTCAAGCTGCTCGGCAACATCTCCTTCAACCCGATCAGCGCGCTGTCCCGCGCCACCATGCGGCAGATGTGTCTGCACGGCGGCACCCGCAAGGTCATCGAGACCATGATGGCCGAGACGCTCGCCGTCGCCGAGGCGCTCGGCTGCGAGGTCGGCATCTCCATCGAACGCCGGCTGGCCGGCGCCGAGAAGGTCGGCGACCACCGCACCTCCACGCTCCAGGATCTGGAGCGCGGCAAGCCGCTCGAACTCGACGTACTGCTCGCGGCCGTCGTCGAGTTGGCGGAGATCACCGGCGTGGAGGTGCCCACCCTGCGCACCGTGCACGCCATCTCGGATCTGCTCGCGCTGAGGAGCGCGGCATGAGGAGCGAGGAGCGCCGCATGAGGAGCGTCGTATGAGGAAGCGGCAGCCGAAGACCTACACCCGCCTCACCCACCCCCTGGTCCGCGACTCCCGCGACGAGCCCTTCCGGCAGGCGAGTTGGGAGGAGGCCCTGGACCGGGCCGCCCAGGGCCTGGCCCGCAACCGCGACGCGTTCGGCATGTTCTCCTGCGCCCGCGCGACCAACGAGATGAACTACGTGGCCCAGAAGTTCGCCCGCGTGGTCATGGGCACCAACAACGTCGACTCCTGCAACCGGACGTGTCACGCCCCGAGCGTGGCGGGCCTGACGGCCGCGTTCGGCTCGGGCGGCGGGACCTCGTCGTACGAGGAGATCGAGCACACGGACGTCATCGTGATGTGGGGCTCCAACGCCCGCTTCGCGCACCCGATCTTCTTCCAGCACGTCCTGAGGGGGATCAGGAACGGCGCCCGGATGTACGGCGTCGACCCCCGCCGCACCTCCACGGCCGAGTGGGCGGAGAGCTGGCTCGGCCTCAACGTCGGGACCGACATCCCGATGGCGCACGCGATCGGCCGCGAGATCATCCGAGCGGGCCTGGCCAACGAGGCGTTCATCGAGCGGGCGACCACCGGCTTCGAGGAGTACAAGGCACTCGTCGAGCCGTGGACGCTGTCGCTCGCCGAGAAGGTGACCGGCGTACCGGCCGCCGCCATAAGGGAGTTGGCGCACGCCTACGCCCGCGCCGAGCGCGCCCAGCTGTGCTGGACCCTGGGCATCACCGAGCACCACAACGGCACCGACAACGTCCGCGCACTCATCAACCTCTCCCTGCTGAGCGGCCATGTCGGGCGCTACGGCAGCGGGTTGCAGCCCCTGCGCGGGCAGAACAACGTGCAGGGCGGCGGCGACATGGGTGCGATCCCCAACCGCCTGCCCGGCTTCCAGGACATCCTCGACGCCGACTCGCGCCGGAAGTTCGAGTCGGCCTGGGGCACCGTCATCCGGCCGCACTACGGGCTGAACCTCACCGAGATGTTCGAGGCGATGGAGGAGGGCACGCTCAAGGCCGTCTACTGCATCGGCGAGAACCCGGCGCAGTCGGAGGCCGACAGCGAGCAGGCGGTACGCCGGATGGGGCAGCTGGACTTCCTCGTCGTGCAGGACATCTTCCTCACGAAGACGGCCGAGCTGGCGGACGTCGTCCTGCCCGCCACCGCAGGCTGGGCGGAGACCGACGGTACGACCACCAACAGCGAACGGCGAGTTCAACGGGTCCGGCGGGCGGTCACCCCGCCCGGCGAGGCCCGCGAGGACATCGAGATCATCTGCGAGCTGGCGGCGCGCCTGGGCCACGACTGGAAGTTCGCGGACGCCGAGGCCGTCTGGAACGAGCTGCGCTCGGTGTCGCCCGACCACTTCGGGATGACGTACGAGCGTCTCGCGGAGCACCAGGGCATCCAGTGGCCGTGCCCGAGCACCGAGGAGCTCGAACCGACCTATCTGCACGGCCGGTTGTGGGAGTCGGACCCGGCCGGGCGCGGGCGGCTCGCGCCCTTCGGGATCGTGCTGCACGACCCGCCGGTCGACCTCACGGACGAGCGGTACCCGATCCGGCTGACCACCGGACGGCGCCTGGACTCCTACAACACCGGTGTGCAGAGCGGCAGTTTCGCCTCCCCGCTCAGGCGCGGCGAGTACATCGAGCTGTGCCCGGAGGACGCCGAGCGCTACGGGGTCGTCGTGGGCGAGGAGGTCCAGGTGTCCTCACGGCGCGGCGCCGTGGTGGCACCCGTGTGGGTCGACACCGCGCTGCGGCCCGGACTGGCCTTCATGACCATGCACTTTCCCGACGAGGTGGACACCAACCAGCTGACGATCGAGGCCAATTGCCCGATCGCGGGGACAGCGGAGTTCAAGGCCTCGGCGATCCGGATCGAGAAGCTTCCCGTGGCGACCATCGTGAGGTGACGCAAGTGGACCTGCACTTCGGCGACAGCAAACCGACGGACGACGAACGGGCCGCCGTCGACGCCCTGTTGGGCCCTCCCGAGTCCTCCTGGGAGGGCGCCGCCCGCGATGAGATGCAGGCCGCGGACCTGCGGTGGGCGCGCGGCGGACGTGCCGCCCGGGACCGCCGCGACCTGCTGCTGCCGGGGCTGCACGCGATCAACGACCGGATCGGCTGGATCAGCGACGGCGCCCTCGACTACCTCTGCCGCCGCCTCACCGTGCCCCCGGCGGAGGCCTACGGGGTCGCCACCTTCTACGCCATGTTCTCCGTCAAGCCCCGCCCGGCCACCGTCCTGCACGTCTGTACGGACCTCGCCTGCACGGCGGCCGGGGCCTCGGACCTGTGCGCGGGGATCGAGGCCCGCCTCGGCCCCGGCAGCGGCGTCCACGTCGAGCGCAGCCCCTGCCTCGGCCTGTGCGAGCGGGCTCCGGCCGCACTCGCGATCAAGGCGGGCGAGCCGGTGCGTACGGCGGTCTCGGCGCCGGCGACCGTCCACGAGGCCGTGCTCGCGGCGAGCGCTCCGGACTCGGCGCGCGAGGAGCCACCGGCCGCGCTGGCCGTGCCCCAGGCAGGCGAGGAAGAGCTGGTCCTGCTGCGCCGCGTGGGTGTCGTGGACCCGTCGAGCCTCGACGACTACCGCGCCCACGGCGGCTACACCGCCCTGCGCCGGGCCTTCGAACTGGGTCCCGCCGGAGTCATCCGCGAGGTCACCGACTCCGGCCTGGTCGGGCGGGGCGGCGCCGCCTTCCCCACCGGCCGCAAATGGCAGGCCACGGCGTCGCAGCCCGACCACCCCCACTACCTGGTGTGCAACGCCGACGAGTCCGAGCCCGGCACCTTCAAGGACCGCGTACTCATGGAGGGCGACCCGTACGCGCTGGTCGAGGCGATGACGATCGCCGGGTACGCGACCGGCGCCCACCGGGGCTTCCTGTATCTGCGCGGCGAGTACCCGCGCGCCCTGCGCCGCCTGGAGCACGCCATCACCCGGGCACGCGCGCGTGGCTTCCTCGGCGAGGACGTCCTCGGTCAGGGCTACGCCTTCGACATCGAGATCCGGCGCGGCGCGGGCGCCTACATCTGCGGTGAGGAGACCGCCCTGTTCAACTCCATCGAGGGCTACCGGGGCGAGCCGCGCGCCAAGCCGCCCTTCCCGGTGGAGAAAGGCCTGTTCGGCAAGCCGACGGTCGAGAACAACGTCGAGACGCTGGTCAACGTACTGCCGATCCTGACGATGGGCGCACCGGCCTACGCGGCGATCGGCACCGAACGGTCCACCGGGCCCAAGCTGTTCTGCGTCTCCGGGAGCGTGGACCGACCGGGCGTCTACGAACTCCCCTTCGGCGCCACGCTGGGCGAGCTGCTGGCGAAGGCCGGCGTGCGGGAGCGGCTGCGGGCCGTGCTGCTCGGCGGCGCGGCCGGCGGCTTCGTACGGCCGGACGAACTCGACATCCCGCTCACCTTCGAAGGCACGCGGGAGGCCGGCACGACACTCGGCTCGGGGGTCGTGATGGCCTTCGACGACACGGTGCCACTCCCCCAACTACTGCTGCGAATCGCCGAGTTCTTCCGTGACGAGTCGTGCGGTCAGTGTGTGCCGTGCCGGGTCGGGACCGTGCGGCAGGAGGAGGCGCTGCACCGGATCGCGGAGCGCACGGGCGCTGCCGCCGCCGAGGACATCGCGCTGCTCAGGGAGGTCGGCCGCGCGATGCGGGACGCCTCGATCTGCGGTCTGGGACAGACCGCGTGGAACGCCGTGGAATCCGCCATCGACCGTCTGGGGGCGTACAAGTGACCGTGACACCGCTGGGGATTCCGCGCCGGCTGCTGGAGTTCACGATCGACGGGGAGCCGGTGCGGGCGCCCGAGGGTTCGACGATCCTCGACGCCTGCCGGGCCGCGGGCAAGGACGTGCCGACCCTCTGCCAGGGCGACACCCTCACCCCCAAGAACGCCTGCCGGGTCTGTGTCGTCGAGGTCGAGGGGTCCCGGACCCTCGTCCCGGCCTGCTCCCGCAAGGCCGAGCCCGGCATGGAGGTGCGCACGGGCACCGAACGCGCCCGCCACAGCCGCAAGATCGTCCTGGAACTGCTCGCCTCCTCGGTCGACCTGTCGACCACCCCGAAGGTCGCCGACTGGATCAAGGAGTACGAGGCGAAACCGGACCGCTTCGGCCCGGACGCGGCCCGCCTCGACGAGGAGCCGAGGGTCGACAACGATCTGTACGTGCGCGACTACGACAAGTGCATCCTCTGCTACAAGTGCGTGGACGCGTGCGGCGACCAGTGGCAGAACACCTTCGCGATCTCCGTCGTCGGCCGCGGCTTCGACGCCCGGATCGCGGTCGAGCACGACGCCGCGCTCACCGACTCCGCGTGTGTGTACTGCGGCAACTGCATCGAGGTCTGCCCGACCGGAGCGCTGTCGTTCAAGTCGGAGTTCGACATGCGGGCGGCGGGTACGTGGCAGGAGTCCGAGCAGACCGAGACGACCACCGTGTGCGCGTACTGCGGAGTGGGCTGCAACCTCACGCTGCACGTGCAGGACAATGAGATCGTGAAGGTCACCTCGCCGCACGACAACCCGGTGACCCACGGCAACCTCTGCATCAAGGGCCGCTTCGGCTACCAGCACGTACAGAACCGGGACTGAGGCACGACATGGGACGAGTCACGGAACGACGCAAGGTGATCCGCATCCGGGACGGGGCCGTCTCCACGCGCCCGGACACGCTGGTCGCCGAGGAACCGCTGGAGATCCGGCTGAACGGCAAGCCGCTCGCGATCACCATGCGCACCCCCGGCGACGACTTCGCGCTGGCCGCGGGCTTCCTGGTCAGCGAGGGCGTGCTCGCCGAGCAGGACGACCTGCAGAACATCGTCTACTGCGCCGGCGCCACGGTCGACGGCTCGAACTCGTACAACGTGGTGGACGTTCGCACGGCCCCCGGTGTGCGGATCCCGGACATCACTCTCGAACGGAACGTCTATACGACCTCGTCCTGCGGCCTGTGCGGCAAGGCGAGCCTCGACGCGGTGCGGACGACGACCCGCTGGCCGATCGCCGACACTCCCCCGGTCCGGGTGGAGCCCGAGCTGCTCGCGAGCCTCCCCGACCGGCTCCGCGCGGCCCAGCGGGTCTTCGACCGGACCGGGGGTCTGCACGCGGCTGCCCTGTTCACCGAGGACGGCGAACTGGTCGACATCCGGGAGGACGTGGGCCGGCACAACGCGGTCGACAAGCTCGTCGGCCGCGCCCTGCAGCAGGGGAACCTGCCGCTGTCCCGGACACTCCTGCTGGTCTCGGGCCGGGCCTCCTTCGAGCTGGCGCAGAAGGCGGTCATGGCCGGGATCCCGGTCCTGGCGGCGGTTTCGGCGCCGTCCTCGCTGGCGGTGGACCTGGCGGCGGAGACCGGTCTGACCCTGGTGGGCTTCCTGCGGGGCAGCTCCATGAACGTGTACGCGGGCGAGCACCGCATCGCCCTGCGGACCGCGGCCGCCCAGGCGTGACCGGCTCTCCGCGACACGGCGGCGGGGCCCCGACCGGCGGGGAGCGCCCCCTGCGCCGCAGGGGCCCCGTCTCAGACGTTCGCGACCTGCGTGAACTCCGAGATCAGCGGTGACCGACGGCTCGCGTCCCAGACGAGGATCACCTCGTCGGGCTCCGCGTCCGCGACGGGCACATACGTGATGTCGGGCCGTGAGTACTGCTCGGCGACCGACACGGGGACCAGGGTGATGCCCTGGCCCGCCACCACGCGCTCGAACTTCTCCTCGATCGTGCGGATCGGCACCTGGTCAGGGCCGGGGTCGACGTAACGCAGCCGGGGCTCGTCCGCGAGGTCCGCCATGAGGAGCTCCTGCTTGCCGGCGAGCCGGTGGTCGGCGGGCAGCATCGCCACACGCGCCTCGGTGAACAGCGGCAGCAGCTTCAGGCCGCGCTCCCGGATCGGCCGGCGCAGGTAGGCCAGGTCGACGGTGCCGTCGAGGATCTGCTCCTCCTGGTCGTCCCACTCGACCCTGCGGGCCTCGACGGCGATGCCGGGGTGAGCGGCGCCGAAAGCCCGCAGGGCCTGCGATACGACGACGCCCGCCCGGAAGCCGACGACGAACCGGCGAGGTCCGCGGGCGGCCCGGTGCACCCGGCGGCGGGCGGCTTCGGCTGCGGCGAGCAGCGGGCGGGCGTCGTCTAGGAATTGGCGACCGGCTCCGGTCAACGTGACGCCGTGGCTGTCGCGTTCGAAGAGCGTGGCGTCCAAGTCCTTTTCCAGCACCCGGATCTGACGGCTCAACACGGGCTGCGCGATGTGCAGCCCCTCGGCGGCTCGCCCGAAGTGCAGCTGCTCGGCCACCGCCACGAAGTAGCGGACCTTGCGCAGGTCGAGATCCATGCCGCCCGCCCTCTCTCTTGGCGATGCCTCCAGGGTATCGCCAGAGCTGAAAGAGGTCTTGGACGGCAGGACGCGGTCGCCCGCAGGCTGGACGACGTCAGGACAGCAGGAGTCGGGACACCACGGAAGGAACGCGCCATGAGCGTGCAGGGACAGCGGATCGTCGTCATCGGGGGTACGGGGGGTATCGGACTGGCGGTCGCGGAGGCCGCCGTCCAGGAGGGCGCGGACGTGGTCGTCGCCTCGCGCCGCCAGGAGAGCGTGGACGCGGCGCTGAAGCGGCTGCCGGGTGGCGCCGAGGGACATGTCCTGGACGCGACCGACGAGGAGTCCGTACGCGGCTTCTTCGCTCGGGTCGGCGCCTTCGACCACCTCGTCTACACGGCCGGTGAGTCCATCCTCATGGGCAGTCTCGCCGAGTCGGACCTCGGGCAGGCCCGGCGCTTCCTGGACACGCGGCTGTGGGGCGCGTACACGGCCGTCAAGCATGGCGCCCCGTCGATCCGCCCGGGCGGCTCCGTCGTCCTGACGACGGGGACGGCCGGGCAGCGTCCGATGCCGGGCACGACCGTCGCGGCGAGCCTGTGCGGGGCGATGGAGTCGCTCACCCGGGCCCTGGCCCTGGAGCTCGCGCCGGTCCGCGTCAACGTGGTCTCCCCCGGCGTGGTCCGCACCGAGCTGTGGCGGGACCTGGCCCAGGAGGACCGCGAGGGCCTGTACGCGTCCACCGCCGCCGCGCTCCCCGTCGGCCGGGTCGGCGAGCCCGCGGACATCGCCGAGGCGTACCTCTACCTGATGCGCGGCGGCTACAGCACCGGCTCGGTCGTCACCGTGGACGGCGGCGGAACGCTGGTCTGAGGATCGGGCCACGCCCCGGCCACGCCCCTCGGAGGCTCAGGCCACGAACCGCACCTCCGCCGCCGTGACCACGGTCCCGAGGCGCGGGAAGTCCAGCCGTACGGACGCGTCGTGCTCGGGGCCGGTCAACGCGGCCATGGCGTCCTCGACGAACACGAGGTCGTAGCCGAGATCGCCGGCGGCGCGGGCGGTGGACTCGACGCCGAGATTGGTGGCGATACCGCCGAACACCAGCGTGGTGACGCCACGTTCATGGAGGCGGTCGTGGAGGTCGGTGCCCTGGAAGCCGCCGATCGTCCGCTTCACGACCTCGATGTCGCCGTCCTGGGCGAGCCCCGCCACCAGCTCGCTGCCGGCCGGCTGTTCGGCGATGCCGGGCCGCTCGACCCGGATCAGCACGACGGGTGCGCCGGCCGAGCGGAAGGTGGTCGTCAACTCCTCGGCGGCGTGGAGGACTTCGGTGCCCTTGCGGGGCTCCAGGGGCAGCGCGACGATCCGGTCCATCAGATCGACGAGCACGAGGGCGCTGCGCGCGGGGTCGAGCGCGAGGGGTGCGGTCATGACGGAACGTTATCCGTCGTCAGCCGTCCGTACCGGAAATCCGGATCAACAGGTCCATGAACTGGTCGCGTTCGGAGGCGGAGAGCGGGGCGAGCAGCTCGTCGTTGGCCGCGCGAGCGGCCCGCTCGCAGCGCTCGAGCAGCCAGGCACCCTGCACGGTGAGGGACACCGCGTTCTTGCGCCGGTCCTTCGGATCGGGCTCGCGCACGATGTGGCCCGCGGCCTGAAGGTCGTTGAGGACACCGACCAGGGGAGTCCCCCGCCTGGAGGTGCGATGCGCCGCGTCCGCTACGAGTCCACCGGCGGCCCCCTGTTCCTGGAGGACACCCCCGTCCCCGAACCGGGCCCCGGCGAACTCCTCGTCCGCTGCGAGGCGATCGGCGTCACGCTGCCGGTCGTCCGCAAGGTCACCGAGACCGCCGAGCCGATCCCGCTGGGCGGCGAGATCGCGGGCGAGGTCGTGGCGGTGGGCGCCGCAGTCACCCGCTTCGGCGCCGGCGACCGGGTGACGGGCCTGTGCTTCGGGCACGGCTACGCCGACTTCGCGCTCCTGCACGAGGCCATGGCCTCCCCGGTCCCCGAGACCGCCTCCGCCGTCGACGCGGTCGCCCTCGTCCGCAGCGGCCTGGTCGCCCTCGGCGCCCTCGCCGCCGCACACCCCGAGCCGGGCGAGTCGGCCCTGGTCACGGCGGCGGCGAGCGGGGTCGACCACCTGGCCGTGCAGTTGGCACGGATCCGGGGCGCGTCCCGGGTGGTGGCCGCCGTGTCCGATCCGGGGAAGGCCCCCTTCGTGCGCTCCCTCGGCGCGGACGAGGTGATCGCCTACGCCGACGAGAGCTGGGGCGAACCCGTCGACTACGCCCTCGACGCGGTGGGCGGCGACCTGCTCACCCCGGCGATCGGCGCCCTGGCCCCGGGCGGGCGACTGGTGGCGTACAGCTCGGGCGGCGGCACGATCCAGGCATACGACCTCCTCGTGGGCGCCAAGTCCGTGATCGGCTTCCAGATGGCGCGGATCGCGCGCGGGCGGCCGGAGTTGTACGAACGGTGGCGACAGGAGCTGTGGGCGCTGTTCGCGGAGGGGGCGCTACGGCCCGCCGTGCACGGGGAGTTCGCGTTGGAGGACGCGGCGAAGGCGCATGCGGTGATCGAGTCGCGGGGGAATCTGGGGAAGGTGGTGCTGCGCACCTGAGATCTGCGGCGTAGGTGCGTCGGAGGTGAGGGACATGTGTCGCGCCGGAGGCCGATATCGCCCCATGGACCACGCGAGCGACAGCCACTAACGTCCCTTGGGTGCCCGACGACGCACGAGCACGACAGCGAGTGGGGGCCGGGCTCGGTGTGTTGCTGGCGCTGGTTCTCGGAGCCGTGCTGCTCACCTCGCTGCCGGACGGTGGCGGTCCGAAGGGCGGGTGCGGGGCGCGGGCGATTCGGTCGTGGTCGGCCGACGCGGGGCTGACCGGGGAGTTCGCCCGGTACGGCGATGACGCGAGCCGCAGTGACGACTGGACCGGGGGCGACGGTACGCACTCGGTGCGGCTGCCGGACGGTCGGGTGCTGTGGCTGTTCTCGGACACGTATCTGGGTCAGGTGCACGGGCCGCCGAATCCGGTCGGCGAGTCGTCCGCGTGGCGGGACACGAGTGCCCCGCTGGTGCGCAACTCGGCCGTCGTGATGGACGGCAAGGGCCGGCTGGAGAGCACGCTGCCCGCTCCGCTCTTCGCCGATCCCGCCCCGAACCAGTGGCGTTGGCCGGTGGCCGCCCGGGTCGAGCCGCGCTCGCCAGGTTCCGCGGAGTCGGTCGTCCGGGTGCTGCTGTGGGTGCGGACGGCCGGGCAGTCGCCGTGGATCTACGGGGTGCCCACCGCCACCGAGGTCGCCACGCTCTCGCTGCCCGATCTGCGGGTCGAGTCGGTCGTGAAGGTGCTCGACCAGTCGCTGGTGCCGGATCCGTCCCAACGGGTGCTGTTCGGGACGACGTTGGTCGAGGAGGACGGCTGGACGTATGTGTTCGGGGGCGACGACGGACAGGCCGCGTCCCGGCCGGCCTCGTCGGCGTACGTGGCGCGGGTGCCGGAGGGGCGGCTCGGAGAGCCGGGCGCCTGGCGGTACTGGAACGGCTCGGGGTGGGGCGGCGAACCGCGCCCGGTGCGCGGGGCGAAGGTGGGCAGCGCGTTCTCGGTGGTGCGGACGGAGGGGACGTACGTCCTGTTCACGATGGCCGCGGGTGCCGCCGGGCTGACGACCGTGACCTCGTACTGGGCCTGCTCCCCCACCGGGCCCTGGCACGGCCCGACGAAGGACTTCAGCCCGGCGCTGCCGCACGGCGGGGTCGCCGCGTACAACCCGCAGGTGCATCTCGAACTGAGCGGCGGTGGGCGGCTGGTGCTGAGTTACGACGTCAACTGGCTGGAGACGATCGGCGCTTCGGCGAGCATCAACGCGAATGTGACCCTGTACCGACCGCGGTTCGTGACGCTGCGGCTGGCGGAGCCGGGGTGACGTCCTCCTGCGGGTCGCGCGAGCGGCGCTTGGCGATCACCGCGCAGACCATCAACTGCATCTGGTGGAAGAGCATCAGCGGCAGCACCGCCAGAGAGGCGTGCGCGCCGAACAGGACGCTGGCCATGGGCAGTCCGGAGGCCAGGGACTTCTTGGAGCCGGCGAACTGGATGGCGATCCGGTCCGCGCGGTTGAAGCGCAGGACCTTGCCGCCGTACCAGGTCAGGGTGAGCATCACGGCGAGCAGGACGGCCTCGACGACGAGGAGGCCGCCGAGCCGGACTGCGCTCACCTGGTGCCAGATGCCCTGGACCATGCCTTCGCTGAACGCGGTGTAGACGACGAGCAGGATCGAGCCGCGGTCGACCAGCCCGAGGACCTTCTTGTGCCGGGCGACGAAGCCGCCGATCCAGCGGCGCAGGACCTGGCCGGCGAGGAACGGCACCAGCAGTTGCAGCACGATCTCGACGAGCGAGTCGGCCGAGAACCCGCCGGCGCTGCTGCCGAGCAGGGCGGCGGCGAGCAGCGGGGTGACGACGATGCCGACGAGGGAGGAGAAGGAGCCGGCACAGATCGCGGCGGGCACGTTGCCGCGGGCCATCGAGGTGAAGGCGATGGAGGACTGGATGGTCGAGGGGACCAGCGTGAGGAAGAGCAGGCCCTGGTAGAGGGGGTGGGTCAGCAGGACCGGGACGAGACCGCGGGCGGCCAGGCCGAGCAGCGGGAAGACGAGGAACGTACAGGCCAGGACCGTGATGTGGAGCCGCCAGTGGCGCAGTCCGTCCATCGCCTCGCGGGTGGACAGGCGGGCGCCGTACAGGAAGAAGAGGAAGGCGATCGCCGCCGTGGAGGCGCCGGAGGCCACGTCGGCCCCGGCCCCGCGTGCCGGCGACAGGGCCGCGAGACCAACCGTGCCGAGCAACACCAGGATGTACGGGTCGATCGGCATCCAACTCGGCCATTGCAGGCGTTTCACGGTGCTCCACTTGCTCGTTGCGTGCTCATTGCCGTCGGTGATTCGGAGACGAGGAGTCCCCCGGCCATCGTCCTCCTCCGGAACTTGATCGGGAATCCGTCATACCGCTCTGACTGTCATCGCGTTTCGCGATAACGAGCTATTCTGTTCCGCGTGTACGACCCCTCTCACCTGCGCACCTTCCTGGCGGTCGCCCAGACCCTGAGCTTCACCCAGGCCGCCCGGCGGCTCGGGCTGCGCCAGTCCACCGTCAGCCAGCATGTGCGGCGGCTTGAGGACGTGACCGGGCGGCAGTTGTTCTCCCGGGACACGCACTCCGTGGAGCTGACGGAGGACGGCGAGGCGATGCTCGGGTTCGCGCGCCGGATCCTGGAGGTGCACGAGCAGGCGTCGGCATTCTTCACGGGTACCCGCTTGCGCGGCCGACTGCGCTTCGGCGCCTCCGAGGACTTCGTGCTGACCCGGCTGCCGGAGATCCTGGAGGGCTTCCGGCACGACCACCCCGAGGTCGACCTGGAACTGACGGTGGAGCTGTCGGGCACGCTGCACGAACAACTGGCCGCCGGGAAGCTCGACTTGGTACTGGCCAAGCGGCGGCCGGAGGATCCGCGGGGCGAGCTGGTCTGGCACGACGGGCTGGTGTGGATCGGCGCGGAGCGGCTGCGCCTGGACCCGGACCGCCCGGTGCCGCTGATCGTCTACCCGCCGCCCGGCATCACCCGCGCCCTCGCCCTGGAGGCCCTGGAACGCCAGGGCCGCTCCTGGCGCATCGCCTGCACCAGCGGCAGCCTCAACGGCCTCATCGCCGCCGCCCGCGCCGGCCTCGGCGTCATGGCCCACTCGCGCGGCCTCGTCCCGCCGGGCCTGGTCCGCGTCCCCGACCGCTTCGCCCTCCCCGAACTCGGCCGCGTCGACTTCGTCCTGGTCCACGGCCACCGCCGTACGTCCGCGTCGGGCGCCGCGGAGGCCTTGGCGCAGTCGATCCTGGGCGGCGGGGACCGTCTGCACCGGCGCTAGTCCCCGGCCGGCCCGCGGACGTCAACTCCCGGAACTCCGGGCCGGATCCCGGACGCCGCTCGGCCGACCTCCGACGGGACGCGCTGAGCAGGTCGGGGCGTCCGCTCCGCGAACCGACGGCACCTCGCGCCGACCCGACGGAGTGCTACCGCACCGGCTTCGGATACGTCAGCTGTTTGATCCGGCGCAGATACGGCGTCGCCTCCACGTGCTGGAGCCCCGGCAGGCGGCCGAGCGGCCCGCTGATGTAGGCGTAGAGGTCCGCCGTGGTCCGTACGACCGCCGTGGCCATCAGGTTGCTGGGGCCGGCCGTGGCGGCCGCGTGGGCGATGGGGTCGTGGGTGGCGAGGGCCTCGCCGACGGAGTGCAGGGCGGCGGGGGTGGCGGTGAGCCAGAGGACGGCGGAGACCGGATAGCCGAGGGCCTCGGGGCGGAACTCGACGTCGACGTAGACGGCGCCGGAGGCGAGCAGGGCGGCCAGGCGGCGTTTGACGGCGGACTCGGAGCGGCCGGTGGCGCGCTGGAGTTCGGGGTAGGTGGCGCGGCCGTCGCGCTCCAGGACGGCGAGCAGGGGCTCGTCCTCCGGGTCGATGCGGGCCGGTCCGGGGTCGGGCAGGTGGTCGGGGTGCAGGGCCGTCATCTGCTCCTCGGTGAGCGCCGCGAATCTGCGCAGCCAGCCGGTCGGGCCGCCCGCGAAGCGGTGCAGCAGCTGGTGGGCGCGGATCTCCATCAGTCGCGGGGTGCGCGGCAGTTTGCCGAGGAGCAGGTCGTCCCGGTCGCCGACGCTGCGCGGCCGGGTGCCGCAGATGACCTCGGTACCGCCGGAGGCGATCGCGATCCAGCTGGTGTCGGGCCGTTTGGCGAGCGCGTCCGCGATGGTCAGCGCGCTGTCCGGCACGCAGCGCAGGCGTAGCGTCCAGTCGTCCTGGCCCAGCGCCACCCCGTCCCGGACGGCGACGATCCGCAGTCCGCCCTCGGCGCAGAGCCGGCGGTAGCGGCGGGCGACGGTCTGGTCGGAGACCCCGAGCACCGCACCGATCCGGCTGAAGGACGCCCGGGCGTTGGTCTCCAGGGCGCTGAGCAGCCGCAGGTCGAGCTCGTCGAAGGTGTGGGATTCCATCTGCATACCGGCCGCTCCCGTCGGATTCCGTCGCCCGGCCATCGGTTACCGCTCCGATCGGCCGCGCACTGCTCATCGTACGAACCGAAACGGATCTGTCGAACAGGGCGAAACCGCCGGACAGGCCGGTCAGGTCGGACAGGGAGTTGAGGACATGCGTACATGGGGGCCGCTCACGGCTGTGTGCCTGGGCACGTTCATGTTGTTGCTGGACGTCACGATCGCGGTGGTCGCGCTGCCGGACATGGCGCGGTCGCTGCACGCGTCGCTGAGCGATCTGCAGTGGGTGATGGACGGGTACGCGCTGGCGCTGGCCGCGCTGCTGCTCGGGGTGGGGGCCGCGGCCGACATCCTGGGGCGACGGCGGGTGCATGTGGTGGGTGTGGTGGTGTTCGCGACGGCGTCGCTGCTGTGCGGGCTTGCGACCGGGCCGGGGATGCTGGTCGCCGCCCGCGGGGTGCAGGGGCTGGGGGCCGCGGCGATGTTCGCGACCACGCTGCCGCTGCTCGGCTCGATCTACCAGGGGCGGCGGCGGTCGGTGGCGCTCGGCGTGTGGGGCGCGGTCAGCGGGGCCGCGGCCGCGGTGGGGCCGGTGCTCGGCGGGCTGCTGACCGACGGGCCGGGCTGGCGGTGGATCTTCTACGTCAATCTGCCGGTGAGCGTGGTCGCGGTGTGGCTGACGCTGCGGGTGGTGCCGGAGTCGCACGGCTCGCGCGAGCGGAAGGTCGACTGGGCGGGCACGGTGACGTTCGCGGCCTTCGCCGCCGCGCTGACGTACGGGGCGGTGCGTGCCGGGCAGCAGGGCTGGAGCGAGACAGGCACGCTCGTCGCCCTCGGGGCGGCCGTCGTGGCGCTGGCCGGCTTCCTCGCCGTCGAACTGCGCGGCGCCGACCCGCTGTTGGATCCGCGGCTGTTCCTGAAGCCGGCGTTCTCGGGCGTCATGGTGGGCGCGCTGGCCTTCAACGCGGCGGCGTTCAGCCTCCTGGCGTACGACTCGATCTGGCTGCAGACGATGCTCGGGATGAGTCCCGTGCGCGGGGGGCTCGTCTTCCTGTGGCTGTCGCTGGCGTCGTTCGTGGTGGCGGCGGCCGGCGGGCGGCTGCTGCACGGGGTGTCGGCCCGGATCACCGTCGGGGGCGGGCTGCTGGTGGTCGGTGCGGGACAGTTCTGCATGGCGTTCCTGGGCGCGGGTTCGACGGCGTCCGCGCTGGTGCCGGGTCTGGTGCTGGTGGGCGTCGGTACGGGTCTGGTGTCGCCCGGGATCGCGGGCGCGGCGCTGGCCGCCGTACCGCAGGAGCGGGCGGGCATGGCGGGCGGCGCGGTCAACACCTTCCGGCAGCTCGGCTACGCGCTCGGCATCGCCCTGTACGGCACGGTGCTGACCTCCCGGATGCAGGACACGCTGCCGCACGACGCGGCCCACGCGCTGGCGGGCGGCGCGGCGGGCGCACTGCGCGGCGCCTTCTCCGAGCACGCGCTGCGCTCCGCGTTCGCCTCGGGGCTCAACACGGCGGCGGTACTGGCGGGTGTGACCGCGGCGGTCGCGGGCGTACTGGTCCTGGCCCTGGTCAGGACCCCGCGGACGACCGCCGGCCAGCCCCCGAAGGCCCCTCGGACGACCGCGGACGCGGCCTCCGGACGACCCCGCTGACACGTGTCCGAGGGCGGTAGTCGGGTCGTACAGATTCGGTGGAGATTACGGGCCCGAAACTTACTCAACCGTCAGCTTTCTGTCCGACCCTTCCCTATGTGAGCGCATTTTCCGGCACTGACCAGGCTGTACCTGAACACCGCTCGGCTTCCGACCCCCTCCCGCCCTGTCGCCGGGTGGGGTAGCTTTCACGGCGCTGCGGAGCGTCACCAGAGGCGGGGAGCGGGGTTTGCGCGAGTTCACCAACCCTCCGTTGGCGTCGGCACCGCCGGTGGGTGGTCTGGCCGATGTCGTCTTCGAACGTGCCCAGGAAGACCCGCTGCATATCGCCCTCGGTCGCAAGGACGAAGCAGGTCAGTGGCGTGACGTCACCTCCGCCGAGTTCCGGGACGAGGTGCTGGCCCTCGCCAAGGGGCTGCTCGCCCAGGGCATCCGGTTCGGCGACCGCGTCGCGATCATGTCCCGTACCCGCTACGAGTGGACCCTGTTCGACTACGCACTGTGGACGATCGGTGCCCAGGTGGTGCCCGTCTATCCGACGTCCTCGGCCGAGCAGTGCTTCTGGATGCTCTACGACGCCGAGTGCACGGCGGCGATCGTGGAGCACGAGGACCACGCGATGACCATCGCCACCGTCATCGGCCGGCTGCCGCAGCTGCACCAGCTGTGGCAGCTGGACTCCGGCGCCGTGCAGGAGCTGTACGACGCCGGTGCCTCCATCGACGACGACGTGGTGCACCGCCACCGGCAGGCGGTCACCCCGGACTCGACCGCGACGATCATCTACACCTCGGGCACGACCGGCCGCCCCAAGGGCTGTGTGATCACGCACGGCAGCTTCATGTGGGAGGCCGACACCGTCATCGAGGGCTGGGAGCCGGTGTTCCACTCCAAGCGGGGCGACGAGGCGGCGACCCTGCTGTTCCTGCCGCTCGCGCACGTCTTCGGGCGGATGGTGGAGGTCGCCGCGATCCGTGGCGGGGTCCGCTTCGGCCACCAGCCGCAGCTGAACGCCGCCGCCCTGCTGCCGGATCTGCAGGCGTTCAAGCCCACCTTCATCCTCGCGGTCCCGTACATCTTCGAGAAGGTCTTCAACGCCTCCCGCCGCAAGGCCGAGAAGGAGGGCAAGGCCGGTCCGTTCGAGAAGGCCGTCGAGGTCGCGGTGAAGTACGCGGACGCGGTGGAGGCCAAGGCCTGGGGCACCGGGCCCGGCCCCTCCGCAGGACTGCGCATGCAGCACCAGCTCTTCGACAAACTCGTCTACTCCAAGGTGCGAGCGGCCATGGGCGGCCGCATCCGCAATGCCATGTCCGGCGGGTCGGCCATGGACCGACGGCTCGGACTCTTCTTCGCGGGCGCCGGGGTGCAGATCTACGAGGGGTACGGGCTCACCGAGACGACGGCCGCCGCGACCGCCAACCCGCCCGACCGCACCCGCTACGGCACGGTCGGCCAGCCCATCCCGGGTGTCACCGTGCACATCGCGGACGACGGCGAGATCTGGCTGCACGGCCCCAACACCTTCCAGGCCTATCTCAACAACCAGAAGGCCACGGACGAGACCCTGCACGACGGCTGGCTCGCCACCGGTGACCTGGGCGCGCTCGACGAGGACGGCTACCTCACCATCACCGGCCGCAAGAAGGAGATCCTGGTGACCTCCGGCGGCAAGAGCGTCTCGCCGGGGCTGCTGGAGGAGCGCGTCCGCGACCACCCCCTCGTCAACCAGTGCATCGTCGTCGGCAACGACCGCCCGTACGTCGCCGCCCTGGTCACCCTCGACCAGGAGGCCGTCGAGCACTGGCTGACGATGCGCGGCAAACCGCAGATGTCCGCGGCCGAGCTGGTGCGCGACAACGACCTGGAGACGGAGGTGCGGCGCGCGGTGGTGGCCGCCAACACCCTCGTCTCACAGGCCGAGTCGATCCGTACCTTCCGCATACTGGCGCAGCCGTTCACCGAGGAACACGGCCTGCTGACACCGTCGTTGAAGCTGAAGCGCAAGGCCATCGAGAACGCGTACGCCAACGAGGTCGACGCTCTCTACCGGGCCTGACACTCCCTCAACCGAGGCTCGCTCAGCTGATGTTCACGCGGAAGATCTTGTCCGCACCGTCCGCCGCACCTCCGTTGTTGTCGCAGTTGGTGGTCGACAGCCACAACTGGTCGGCGCCCGGCACCTTGGTGACCGTGCGCAGCCGCCCGTAGGTCCCCACGTAGTACGCCGTCGGCGTGCCGACGCTCTCGTTGTCGCCGTTGATCGGGATGCGCCACAGCCGCTCGCCGCGCAGGGACGCCATGTAGACGACGTTGCGGACGATGGCGATGCCGCTCGGGGAGGCCTCGTTGACGTTCCAGGTGGCCTTGGGGTTGGTCATGCCCGAGACGCCGCAGGTGCCTTCGCAGGTGGGCCAGCCGTAGTTGGCGCCCGGTTTGATGAGGTTCAGTTCGTCCTTGGAGCTGTTGCCGAACTCCGCTTCCCACAGCCGGCCGTTGCGGTCGAAGGCGAGACCCTGCGGGTTGCGGTGACCGAGGCTGTAGACGTAGTTGCCGAACGGGTTGCCGGGGGCCGCCTTGCCGTCCGTCGTCATGCGCAGGATCTTGCCGTTGAGGGAGTTCTTGTCCTGGGCGAGGTCGGGTGTCTGGGCCTCGCCGGTGGAGACGTAGAGGTAGCCGTCGGGGCCGAAGGCGAGGCGGCCGCCGTTGTGGTAGCGGTTCTTCTTGATGCCCTGGAGCAGGATCTTGTAGTCGGTGAGCTTGGTGCCGTCGTAGGTCATGCGGACGACGCGGTTGCCCTCGGACGCGGTGTGCATGAAGTAGACGTAGTGGTTGGTCTCCCACTTGGGGTCGGCGGCCACGCCGAGCAGTCCGCCCTCGCCGTTCGTGGTCACCGCTTCGGGCACGGTCCCGACCTGCGTCCGCGCACCGTCCTTGGTCACCTTCCAGACCCGGAAGTCGTCCCGCTCGGTGACCAGCGCGGTCTTGCCGTCGGGCATCCAGTAGGTGCCCCACGGGATGGTCCAGCCGGTCGAGAGGGACGCGACCGAGGACGGGACCCCGCCGTCCGTCGCGCAGGCCTTCGTCGTGAAGGTGACGGTGTTGCTCGCCGCGGAGACGTTGCCGGCCGCGTCCCTGGCGACGACGTTCAGGCTGTACGGGCTGTTGCAGGCGAGCCCGGTCAGCGTGGTCGTCGTACCGCCGGTGACGGTCTTGTAGACCGTGGTGTCACTGCGGACGTCGTACGCGACGACCGCGCGGTCGTCCGTCGAGGCGCCCCAGCCGAGGCCGACGCTGTTCGCCGTGATGTCGGTCGCGGACAGCGTGCCCGGCTCGGTCGGCGCGGTGGTGTCGGAGCTGGTCTCGGTGGTGCAGTCGACGACGGGGCTGGCGGCGGACGTGTTGCCGGCCGCGTCGCGGGCGATGACCGTGAGGTTGTAGGTGGTGTTCGGGGTGAGCCCGGTCAGCGCCTTCGACGTCGAACTCCCGGGCGCCTCCCCGATCTTGTTGCCGTGCTCGTAGAGGTCGTACGCCGCGACGGCCACGTTGTCCGTCGAGGCGCCCCACGCCAGGGTGAGCCCGTCCTCGCCGATGTCCGGGCAACTCGGCTGGCCGGGGCGGGTCGGGGCCTGGGTGTCGGCCGCGGCGGCGAGGCTGACGCGGTCGAGGTTGGGGCCGCCGTCGGCGGTGGTCGCGGTGGCGCGGACCTTGTTGGAGCCCGCGGTCAGCGGGACGTTGAGGGTCTTGGTGGTCCAGGTGTTCCAGTCGGCGGTGGCCGGGAAGGAGACGGCGGACTGGACGACCGCGCCGTTGACGGAGATGTCCATCGGCCGGTCGACGGCGGTCCCGTTGGCGAAGCGGAGGGTCAGCGCCGAGGTGCCGGCGGCGGTCGCGCTCACCGTGAACTCCACATAGGAGCCCTTGATGTTGGTGTAGTCGACGAAGCCCGTGCCCGTGTAGCCGGTGTGGTTGGTGGCGACCGTGCCCTGCGAGATGGCCGCGTCCTCGGCCTGGTAGTCGGTGGCCGCGCTCGCGGTGCCCTGGCCCAGGCCGACGAGGGGCACGGCGAGGGCGAAGGAGAGGGCCAGCGGGACGGCCCGGGCGAGAACTCTGTCGCGTTTCATGATTGTCCCCTCACCTCGCTGTTGACCGGGTTCACACGGATCAGCCGTGTTTCGCCCGGCCGCAGCGTCGCGCTGTATGAATCGGCGATCACGCCCTTGTGGGAGCCGGACCAGAGGTCCGTGACGTCACCGGAGCCGGTGAACCCCACCTGCGACCAGTTCACGGAGACCGTCGAGTTGCCGGACGTCCCGGTGTTGAACAGCGCGACCACGTAGGCACCGCTGTTCTCCCGTTTACTGAAGACCTGCTTGACACCACTGTTCACAACCCGTTTCGCGGCCACCCCGTCCTGGTCGACTCCGATCAGTCGGTCGTTGGTCAGCATCGCCTTGTCGACGGCGTCCAGTTGGGTGAGGTCGGTGCCGAGCAGCAGCGGGGAGGCCGCCATCGCCCACAGCGTGAAGTGCGCGCGGCGCTGGTCGGCGGTGAGGCCGACTTGGTCGCCGTTCCCGATCTCCAGCGAGTCGAGGTCGTTCCAGCCGCCCGGACCGGCGTACGGCTGCCAGGAGGCGGCCGAGTTGAAGCGGGCGGACACATGGGACCAGTCGGTCAGCGGATAGCCGCTGCCGTTGGAGCCAGGGCCGCAGTAGCACTCGACGTCCCCCTGGGTGCGCCAACTGTTCGCGAGCTGCCGCCAGGTGGCGCCGTCGGCGATCGGAAGGTTGTTGGAGAGGGCGAAGGTGATGGGCCGTCCGCTCGCCCGCAGCGCCTTGTCCCAGGCCTGGACGTCCGGGATGTCGGCGCTGCCCACGCCGTCGATCTTCAGGTAGTCGACTCCCCAGGACGCGAACTGCTTGGCCCACGAGTTCACGAACTCCTGCGCGCCCGGCTTCCCGTAGTCGATGTAGTACATGTTCTTGCAGTTGTAGTTCTTCTCGGTCCTGGACGTGTCCGCGATGTCCTTCGCGTGGTACGAGGTCCCCTCGATCGGTGTGTTGGCGGTGACCGCGTTCTTGGCGATGCCCGGCGTGACGTAGAAGCCGAACTTCAGCCCCTTGCCGTGGATGTAGTCGGCCAACGCCTTGATGCCGGACGGGAACTTGGCCGGGTCGACGGTCCAGCGGCCGTAGGAGTCGACGACGAAGCCGTTGGCGTCGCACTTCTGCCAGAAGTCGTCGAGATTGACGTTCACGAAGCCGTGGTCCTTGAGCCCGCTCGACACGATCGCGTCGGCCTGCGCCTTGATCTTCGCCTCGGTGGGCGTACGGCGCACGAAGCTCCAACTGCTCCAGCCCATCGAGGGCCGTAGGGACTGGCCGTTGTCCGACTTGGGTGTGTAGGTCGCCGGGGTGGCGTACGAGGTGCCGATCCAGGCCTCGTCGACGCGCAGTCGCCGGTAGCGGGTGGTGTCGGTGGACTCGGCCCAGGTGGTGTCGACCTCCAGGCGTACGTAGCGGGCGTTCGCGGTGGTGAGGTCGATGCCCTGGATGCCGCGCCGGCTGGGGAGTTGCCCGGTCTTCACCGCGCTCCCCCAGGTGGTCCCGTCGTTACTCAGGAACACCTTGTAGTCCTTGATGCGGGCGGACTGCTCGGTGGCCGAGCGGGCGTAGGCGACGGAGTCCTCGCGCTGGTTGAGCCCGATGTACCGCACCTTCTTGGCCGCGCCGAGGTCGAAGGTGAGGTTGACGGGGAGGGTCTTGTCGTTGTCCCAGTAGGTGAGGTAGCTGCCGTCACCGGCGGCCGTCGCCGCGTGCCCGCTCGCCGAGGCGCTCGCGCTCACCTTGACTCCGGTGAGGATGCCCTGGCGGCCCGCGGTCGTGACCTTGAAGACGGTGTCGTACGGGTCCCAGGAGCCGAGGCCGGTCAGGGTGAGGACGCCGCCGGACTGCGACCACGAAATCGGCGCTCCGGTACGGAGGTTGGTGACGGAGGCGATG
This sequence comes from Streptomyces pseudovenezuelae, assembly GCF_029892565.1. Taxonomy (GTDB): domain Bacteria; phylum Actinomycetota; class Actinomycetes; order Streptomycetales; family Streptomycetaceae; genus Streptomyces; species Streptomyces pseudovenezuelae_A. The sequence goes on from NZ_JARXVH010000001.1 coordinate 567,355, forward strand.
CGGTAGCCGTTGTCGCGGATGCGCAGGGTGCCGGTGGACGGCGGGGTCAGGACGTGGACGTACTGCAGGTCCGGGTCGCTGCGGCTGATCGTCGTCACGCCGTGCGCGCCGTCGTTCCAGAAGCCGGGCTTGAGGCCGCCGTACATGTACCCGCCGCCCTCGGTGCCGTGCAACGACTCCCGGATGGGGTCGAGATAGGAGTCGGCGAAGGTGTTGAAGGCGGTCTGGTTGGCCGGGAACCTGCCGTTGACCTGGGCGGTCTCGGCCATCAACGCCTTCACGGAGGAGCCCGCGTTGGTGACCAGGCGGCCGAGGGTGAGCTTTCTGTCGACGGACGGGTCGGAGCCGTCGTACCACCACGCTCCGGTCGAGGGCAGCTTGAAGTCGGCCTCGGTCAGGCGGGGTTGGGCCGCGTAGACGGCCTGCGGGTAGTCGTAGTCGGGAGTCATCCCCGTCTTCTGCTCGTTGCTGATCATGTCCATGATTGGCGTGTCTTCGTTGTTGTTGCTGATCGTGTAGTTCGGGCGCTTCTCGTAGATCTGCCGGTAGAGGTCGTGGCTCTCCCAGTACGCGTTGTCGTTGTCGATCCAGAAGCCGCCGAGGTCGGGATAGCGGTCCATGACCTCGAAGAAGTTGTCGTAGCCGAACTGCCCGAAGCCGTCGCGGGTGGTCAGGTCGACGTCCTTGCCCTTGTAGGCGGAGTAGGCGGCCGAGTCGAGCCACTCGTGGCCGCCCTCGTCGTGCCACTGGGGGTCATCGGTCATGTAGAGGACGACCTTCATGCCCTTGGCCTTGGCGGCGGTGATGAGTTCGCCGAGGAAGTCCCGCTTGGTGGCGCAGGAGCCGGGGATCTTCGAGGGCCAGGGGCGGGCGTAGCCGAGGCGGCTGTGGAAGGTGGCGAGGACGAGGTACTGGGTGTGCAGCTTGCGCGCCTCGTTCACCCAGTAGTCGGGCGTCCAGCCGCCGTTGGTGACGTCACTCTCCCAGGCACTGCAACTGGTGTGGGCGGGGGCGGTGCGCAGGCCCCAGTGCAGGAAGAGGCCGCCGACGGAGGCACGGAGGAAGTCCTGGCGGGGGTTGTCGAGGTCGAGCGGGCGGGCGTTCGCGGTCGCGCAGTTCTCGGTGGAGCCGGCGCTGGACACGCGCGGCGAACCGGCGCCGCTCACGCAGTAACCACTCACGTTCTGGAAGCCCAGGTCGTAGGGCGAGTCGGTGCCGCGCTGTGCGGTGAAGCCGGTGAATCGGATATCGCTCGCCGCGTTGGCGATGACCGCCGGCCGTCCGTCGTTCGCCGCGAACTTCACGGAACTGTCGGTGAATTGGACGTCGTCGGCGTTGTGCAGGTACCAGCCGTAGGCCGGCCGGGTGCCGATGGCCTTGGGGTTGTAGTCGTTCGGGTCGTTGCTCGGCACGCCGGTCGACATGGTGCCGTTGCCGCCGGGGACCGTGATGTCGACGTTGGTGAACGTGACGCCGTGGATCCGGTGACCGGTCTCGCCCCACAGAGTCGGGCTGAACGACGGGGAGTTGCCGGTGGCTGTGATGTTGTCGTAGGTGATGTCGCTGATGGAGCCGATGCCGGGACTGTTCCCGCACCGCTTCCGGGTCCCGATCTTCTGCATGATCGGCGAGTGGACGCCGGTCATGGTGATGTCGCGGTAGTGGACGTCGGAGATCTTCGCGCCGTCCATCGAGACCATGCCGAGGCCGGACTTGTCGGCGCCCTCGATGCGGATCTTCTCGAACTGGTAGTCCGAGAAGTCGCCGCAGGTCTCGGAGCCGAACATCAGGGCGTTGCAGCACTTGGCCGAGAGATACGAATCGCGCACCCTGACATGGCCGTTGGGGAGCTTGGCGCCGAGCGCGTAGTCGCTCTTGAAGACCAGGGCGTCGTCGTTGGCCTTGATGTTCGCGTTCGTCACCGTGACGTTCGTCGTGGAGATGATGTTCCAGCCGTCGCGGTCGCTCGCGGTGTCGATGGTCAGCCGGTCCGAGGTGACGTCCTCGCAGCCGTTGATGAGGGCCGCGAAGTGGCCGCCGCGACGCAGGGTGAGGCCGTCGCCGATCCTCAGCCCGTCACACCGGGTCAGCGAGATGATCTTGTCGGCCTCGCCGGACTTGGGGTTGCCGGTGATCAGGTTGCCCATGCCGTCGATGACACCCTCGCCGACGAAGCCGATGTCGGTCAGCCGGTCGCCGTAGATCATCGCGTCGTGGAAGTGGCTGTGCCCGTAGTCCTGGTAGGCGTCGTACGGGTTGGCCTCGGCCTTGTCGTACGTGTCGGCGCTGGAGCCCTGGATCGTGGCGCCCCGGTCGACCTGGAGCGTCACATGGCTCTTCATGCGGATGGTGTTCTTGGACTTGTAGGCGCCGGCCGGGAAGCGGACGGTGCCGCCACCCGCCGCTGAACCGGCCGCGTCGATCGCCTTGTTGATGGCCGGGGTGTCGTTGGCCGAGCCGTCGCCCTTGGCGCCGTAGTCACGCACGTCGTACGTGGCGGCAGGGTGTCGCTGGGCCGTGAGAGCGGTCGAGGGGTGGGTCAGACCGAGGACGACGGCGAGGACCAGGAGGACGATCGTCGCCGCACCACGGGTGCGAGGGGTGGGCGTACTTCCGGGCGCGCTTCCGGGCCCACTTCTGAACGTGCTCATGACACTAATCACCTCGCAGCTGCTCGTTCATGATCAGGAAGGCCCCGAGGCCGTGGAAGTCGTTGGTGGCACGGGTGCGGGCGATGTAGTACGCGTAGTCGCCGACGTTCGTGCCGACGGTGATGTCGGCCAGGTTCGTGCGGCCGTCCGCGCCGACCGACAGCTTCGCCAGCACGCCCTCGTAGCCGCGCCGGGCGACGGTGGCGAAGTGCGGGTCCAGATAGCCCTGTTGGGCGCCGCGCGAGAGGGCGTAGGTGAACATGCTGGAGCAGGACGTCTCGGTCCAGTTGTCGGCCCGGTCACCCTTGTCCATCACCTGGAACCAGCGTCCGGACGCCGGGTCCTGGTACTTCTCCAGGCCGGCCGCCAACCGCCCGAGGATGCCGAGGAGTTGGGCCCTGCGTGTCTGGTTCGCGGGGATCGCGTCGAGGACGTTGACGATCGCCATGGAGTACCAGCCGACCGCCCGGCACCAGTGCTCGGGGGCGAGACCGGTCTGCGGATCCGCCCAACTCACCGTCCTGGATTCGTCGTAGGCGTGCTTGAGCAGTCCGTTGGCGACCTGGAGGTGGCTGCCGTAGACGGCGAGTTGCCGGGCCGCCTCGTCGTCGGTGTAGGCGCGGTCACCGAACTCCTTGCCGTACTCGACGAGGAACGGGTTCACCATGTAGACGCCGTCCGCCCACAGTTGGTGCGCCCGGCTGCTGGTGTCGGCGTGCCAGAAACCGCCGTCGCTCGTGCGCGGATAGGTGTTGAGACGGTCGCGGATCTTTTTGGCCGCCTTGCGGTAGCGGTCCTGGCCGGTCTCGTGGTGCAGGACCACCAGCAGCCGCCCGGCCTGCATGCTGTCCAGGCTGTCGAAGGACTGGTCGATGGAGCCGTCGCTCTTCACGAAGCGGTCGACGTAGCTCTTGATGTAGGTCAGATAGCGCGGATCGTGGGTGCGCTTGTAGGTGAGGTACTGGCCGTAGAGGTAGAGGCCGACGGGGTAGGACCAACCGCCGATGGTGCTCGGCGTGTAGCGGGCGGTCGTGGAGTCGACGACGGCCGTGGACCAGTCGGGGGCGGCGACGGGACGGCCCACCGCTGCCCCGGCAGGGGGCGCGGGAGCGGCCACGGCCGACGCCGGTACGGCGGCCGGCAGGGCGGTCAGGATGGCGGTGGTGAGCGCGACTGCCGTGAGCGCCACCCGCGGGCGCCGACGTCGACGGACGCTTTCATCCGATGTTCTCGGAGTGGACGGCTCCGTTCGGGAGGCCGCGAACACGTTCTCGTTCATGTGCGCATACCTGCTCTCCAGGGGAGTGGGGGGTCTGGGAGCGTGCAAAACCCAAGCACAGGCGACGTTCACATGCGTGCACCGGGTTCATCGATACGTTCGACAGCGCGATCCAGAGTCCCGGCATGACGAGGCACGGTCAATGGTTCCGGCCCAGGAGGTCGGATGCTTTCCGGCCATTCTCGGCCTCCGGAACTGAACCGCCGGTCAGTTCGAGAGGAATCTGCGCGGATTCCGGGGTCAGGAATGCATCACGGCACGTAATCGTTGACCATGGGAGTACCACCCGACGGCAACCGTAAGGATCGAGAGCTCGTGAGCAGCAAGGTCCCCCCGATCATCCTCAACAACGGCGTCGAGATGCCCCAGCTGGGCTTCGGCGTCTGGCAGGTGCCGGACGACGAGGCGGAGCGGGCGGTCGCCACCGCGCTCGAGGCCGGGTACCGCAGCATCGACACAGCGGCGATCTACGGCAACGAAGAGGGCACCGGCAAGGCCATCGCGGCCTCCGACGTCCCCCGCGAGGACGTGTTCGTCACCACCAAGCTCTGGAACGCCGACCACGGTTACGACGCGACGCTGCGCGCCTTCGACACGTCGCTGGACAAGCTCGGCCTGGAGTATCTCGACCTGTATCTGATCCACTGGCCGACACCGGCCCGGGACGACTACGTCGACACGTACAAGGCGTTCGAGAAGCTCCTCGCCGACGGCCGGGTCCGTGCGATCGGTGTCTCCAACTTCGAGCCGGAGCACCTCAAGCGGCTCATCGCGGAGACGTCGGTGATCCCGGCGGTCGACCAGATCGAACTGCACCCGCAGTTCCAGCAGCACGCGGGGCGTGAGTACCACGCGGAGCAGGGCATCGCGACCGAGGCCTGGTCGCCGCTCGGCTCGGGCCGTGGCCTCCTGGAGGTCCCGGCGATCATCGCCATCGCCCAGAAGCACAACCGCACCCCGGCCCAGGTCGTGCTGCGCTGGCACCTCCAGCTCGGCAACGTCGTGATCCCGAAGTCCGTGACGCCGTCCCGGATCAAGGAGAACATCGAGGTCTTCGACTTCAGCCTGGACACCGAGGATCTGGCGGCGATCAGCGCGCTGAACGAGGACCGTCGCCTCGGCCCGGACCCGTCGACGTTCAACGCCGGCTGACCGCACCCGACGACCCCTTCAGGGCCGCCCGTCCACCCAGGACGGGCGGCCCTTTGGCGTGCCCGCGCCCACTCGACCGTCGGGTACTCACCCGTACGGCGGACCAGGTCCGTACCAAAAGAAGGTCGGAGGGGTTGACGCGGACACGTCGATGGGACCACCTTGTACCGCACCCGGTAAGGAAACTTTCCTAACAGAAGGGTCCCCCACCAGTGCGCATACGAACACTGACCCTCGCCGCGGCCTCAGGTGCCGCTCTCCTCGCGGCCGGAGTCCTCCCGGCCCAAGCGACCGGCTCCGCGGGTCCGGCGTCCGCCCAGGAGGGCTCGGTCAGCGCGGCCTCCCTCCTCGCCAAGGTGACCTCGTGTCAGCAGCTCTCCAACGGCAAGTACCGTACCGACGACGAGACTTCGGCCACCATTCCGGTGTGCGGCAAGAACGGCGCCGTGTTCTGGAAGGCCGACATGGACATCGACTGCGACGGACAGCGCACCGCGAAGTGCAGCGAGTCCACCGACCCCTGGTACCAGGACGACACGGCCTTCCACCAGTCCAACGGCCAGCCCCTCAGGGCCGATTCACTGCCGTACGTCGTCGTGCCCAGCTCCAGCAGCATCTGGAACTACTCCAGCGCCGGCATCAAGGGCGGCGGCGTGGTCGCCGTGATCTACAACAACAAGGTGGAGTACGCCGTCGTGGGCGACACCGGCCCGACGAACATCATCGGCGAGGCCTCCTACGCCACCGCCAAGGCGCTCGGCATCGACCCCAACCCCGAGACCGGCGGCACCGACTCCGGCGTCACCTACATCCTGTTCAAGAACTCGAAGGTGTCCCCCATCGAGAACCACAACTCGGCGGTCACGCTGGGGGACAGCCTGGCCAAGCAGTTCCTGCAGAACAACTGACAGGAACCAGCTCAGGAACTACGCAGGAGCGACGGTCAGTTGGGCTGTCCGAGCGGCCGTACGACGACGGTGTTGATGTCGACACCGTCGGGCTGCCGGACGGCCCACACGACCGTCTCCGCGATCTGGTCGGCGGTGAGCAGATGCCCCGGCGGGAGTCCGTTCCCGTCCCAGAAGGGCGTCTCCACGCGGCCCGGGGCGATCAGGGTCACGCCGACGCCCCAGTCGGTGACCTGGCGCCGGGTGTTCTCGGCGAGACCGGTCACCGCCCACTTCGTCGCGCCGTAGATGTTGCCCGGACCGTTCACGAAGCCGGCGACACTGCCCACCAGCACGATCCGGCCCCGGGTCTCCTTGAGGGCGTCGATGGACGCCCGGATGAGGAGCGCGGGGCCGAGCACGTTGGTGAGCACCATGTCGGTCCAGCCGGCCGGGTCGCCCTCCGCCACCGTGTCGTGGGTGGCGGAACCGGCGTTGGCCACCACCGTGTCCAGCCGCCCGAACTCCTTGATGGTGGTCGCGACGGCCGCCTGGACGTCGTCGTAGTCGGCCGCGTTGCCGACGAGCGTCAACAGGCCGTCCGGGTCGCCGAGTTCCTCGGCGAAGCCGCGCAGCCGTGCCTCCCCGCGGCCGGTGACGGCCACCCGGTGGCCCGCGTCGAGCAGGCGCCGCGCCACGGCGGCGCCGATGCCGCTGCCGCCGCCGGTGATGAGTGCGACCGGAGAGTCGGTCATGTGATTACCCCCTGTGTCTCAGTGACGGTGGGAGTAGATCAGTTGGAGCGCGCTCGATGTCAAGGACGGCGGCCGTCCCGGCGTCGGTACGGGCAACAGTCCGGCACCGGGCGCCACAGGCGTCCCGCACCAGGCGCCGCAGGCATCACGCCCCGCACGTGTCCTGAAACTCCGCCGACGGGAAGTACCGGTCCCACTCGGCCCTGCTCAACCCGCCCTCCGCCCGCTCGCACACCGTGGCCGCGGCACGATTCGGCGCCAACGCGCGGGCCCGGTCGGGCAGATGGGGCGTGGCGATACGTACCTGGGAACCGTCGGGTGTGAGGCCGACGGCGAGTATCGGCCCGTCCCCCGCCGGCAGCGTCGCCGCGGGCAGGGCGGGCGTCGCCGTCTCCCACACCTTGGCGGAACCGTCCGGCGCCCCGGCCACGAGCAGTGAACCGTCGGCGGAGAACGCCAGCGCGGCCTTGTGCCTCGTGGAGCCGACCGACTTCAGCACGGCGAGCCGGCGCCAGTCGTGCACGTCCCACAGGGTGACGCGGTCCTGGAAGTCGGCGACGGCGAGGTATCTCCCGTCGGGGCTGAAGGCACCGGCGGTCAGCAGGTCCTCGCCCTTCACACCCCCATCCCCTGTGCGCCGCTTGCCGGTTGTGACGTCGACGAGGGTGCCCTCCTCGGTCAGCGCGGTGCGCCCGGTCGGATCGACGACGACGGGCGCGGAGTCCTTCACGGCCACGGGCCGTACCGGCCGGCCCCGCCGGTCGAACGCGGCGACGGTGGCCGCCTTCTCCCGCCAGGTCCCGCCGATCAACCCCTGCAGCGAGAAGGTCCGTACGACGCTGGTCCGGCCGCCCTCCTGGTAGCGCAGCACCCCGGCCTCGGTGTCGAGTCGGATGCTGCCGACGGACGAGGAGGCGACGGGAAGGGTGAGCAGTGGCTCGCGGGGGCTGTCGTCCGTCGGGGCCGGCAGGTCGGTGCGCCACAGGGCGAGGGAGCCCGAACTCCAGGTCAGGGCGTAGGGGCCGACGAACTCCACGGCGTTCGCGGCGCCGTCCAGGGGCAGCCGGGGCCGTTCCCGGCCGGTGCGGAGGTCCCAGGTCACGATGCCGTCGGAGGCGGTGGTCGCCACGGCCCGACTGTCCGAGGAGAACACCAGTTGGTCACCCCGGCACAGGGCCCGTTCGGTGGCCGCCGGCACCGGTGTCGTCACCGGGCGGCGCCGCACCGCGTCGACAACGCGCAACTGCCCGTCGTAGTCGGTGCACCAGGCGATGTAGCGCTCGTCGGGGCTCTGCACGGGCAGCCCGCCGTCGTCGTCGCCCCGGTCGTAGCGGAGCAGCGCCCGCCCGGTGCGCACGTCCCACATCTCCAGCGTCGCGCGCCCGGCGGCCGTGCCGCGCCCGGGGCGGCGTTGGAAGAAGGTGTGCCCGCTCGGCCCGAACCCTCCGTCGGAGCTCTCCCACGCGCCGGTTCCGAGCCGACGCGTGCTGCCGTCCGTGAGTCCGCCGATCAGCACGCCGTGGCCGCCCGGGTCCCGGTACGCGACCAGGCGGCCGTCCGGGCTGACGTCGACCACGTTCGCGGACAGCCCGTGGCGCGACACCGAGCGCAGTTGCCGGTGGCTCGGCACATCCCACTGAACGACCTTGTCGTGCACCACCGTTGAGAGGATCCGGCCGTCCCGGCTGAGCCAGACGGGCGCGTTGAGGGCCCGGCCGCCTTCCTCGGGCTGGGTGAACTCGTCCTGTTCGCTCTGTGCGGCGGCCGTCCTGAGCGCCTGGCGGGTCTCGGGGAGGTCGGCGGTGCGCCACGCGGCGAGGGCGAGGCGCATCGCGGTGCGCGGCTCGGTGGCGCGCAGGGTGTCCGCCTGCGCGGCGACCCGGCGGGCCTCGGCCTCGTCGCGCTGCCGCGAGCTGACCCCGTTCTGGCGCCAGGCGGCGACGCCCGCGACGACGGCCAGGCAGAGCAGTACGGCGAGAGCGCCGGTGAGTGCCCGCAGGCGGCGGGCGGCGCGGGTGGTGGACCGTACGCCGTGCTCGTACGCGGAGACGCTGGCGGCGAGGAAGTCGCGTTCGAGAGGGTTCAACTCTCGTGTCCGGGGGCCGCCCTCGCCCCCACACGCGCCCCTGCCCTCCTCGTTCCCGTCCCCAAAAGCCTCCCGAGCCTCCGACAGCCGTATCCCCCGATACAACGCCCCCGCGTCCCGGCCCAACTCCGTCCAGGCGCCCGCCGCTTCGGTGAGCCTGCGGTGCAGGCGCAGTCGCTCGCGGTCCTCGTCGATCCAGGCGCGCAGTCTCGGCCAGGCGCCGATCAGTGCCTCGTGGGCGAGGTCGACCGTGTCGCCGTCGACCGTCAACAGCCGGGCGCGGACGAGGTGTTCGAGGACGTGGGCGGTGGTCTCGTCGGCGTCGAGTTCCGCCCGCCGCGCCGGCCGTCGGGTGTCCTCGGTGCCCTCGCCGGGGTTCACCAGCCGCAGCAGCAGCGCCCGGACGGCGGCGGCCTCGGCGGGCGTGCACCGCGCGTAGGTCTCTTCCGCCGTGTGCGCGACGGCGCCATGGACGCCGCCGACGGCCTCGTACGCGGCGAGGGTGAGCGTCTTGCCGGTGCGCCGCCGCCAGACCTCGCGCAGGGCGTGGGCCATGAGGGGCAGGCCGCCCGGTTCGTCGGCGACGTCCGCGACGATCCGGGCGGTGAGCGCACGCTCGACGACGAGCCGACAGGCCGCGGCCGGCCGCACCACCGCCTCCCGCAGCCCCCGCGCCGTCATCGGCCCGGCCAGCAGTGTGGCGTCCCGCAACGCCTCGGCGAGCGGCCCGTGTTCGGCGCAGCGGCCGTAGAAGTCGGCGCGTACGGCGAGCAGGACGCGCAGCCGTGACGTCGGGTCGGCCGCGCGCAGCAACTGCCCGAGGAATCGGGCGCGTTCGGCGGAGCCGGCGCAGAGCGTGAAGACCTCCTCGAACTGGTCGACGACCAACAGGGTGTCGCCGGGCGAGTCGTGGGGAGTGAAGAGGGCTTCGTGGGTGCGGGCCGGATGCGGGCCCGGGGTGAGGAGCCGGATGGCGGCGGGCCGGAAGGCGACTCCCTCGTGCTCTCCCGGCACACCCCCCGCATGCTCCCCCGGCGCAACCCCCGCGCGCTCCCCCGGCACCGCACCTCCCGGCTCCCGCAGCGCCGGTATCAACCCCGCCCGCAACAACGACGACTTACCGCTCCCCGACGCGCCGACGACCGCCGCGAACCTCGAACGGCCGGTGAGCCGCAGCAGTTCGGCGATCAGGTCGTCGCGCCCGTGGAAGTGCTCGCCCTCGCCGGTCTCGAAGCGGGCGAGTCCGGGATAGGGGCTGTCCTCCGCCTCCGTGTCGTCGGTCGCGCGGGCGTCAGCGGCCTCGGCGACGGCCTCCCGCAGGCGTAGCTCCCACTCCACCGGGTCGCCGTCGCACGCGGTGACGTAGGCGAGCAACACCGGCGGGCTGGGCAGCCGTTCGCCGCCGGCCGCCGCGGACAGGGTCGGGGCCGAGTAGCCCGCGCGGAGCGCCATCGCGCGGTACGTCGGACTGTTCGCCTCGTCGCGCAACTTGCGCAGTTCGTAGGCGAACCGCTGGACGACGCCGTCCCCCGGATCGAGCGGTTTCTCCCTGCGCCCCATGCGCGTTCCCCCTTCGCCACGGTCGCTTCACACGCTAACAACCCGCCCGTCGAATTGTTCGGCGCGCCGGATGGGGGCTGCCCAACAATCCGCTGACCCCTGAACTCGACGGTGTACGCGCCGCTTCGCGACCCACGCATGCCTCTTCGCGATCCCGCATGCCTGTTGCGACCACTGCCACACACCGGAGCCGACCATCGCCACGACACACGCACCCGAGCAACTGGCCCCACCCGTCCGGTCCGACGGCGGACACGACACCCACGTCACCCGCACCGCGCGGCCCGCGCGCACCCCCGCTGCCGTGGTCCTGGTCCCCGTCGTCCTCTCCCTCGTCCTCGGGCTGTGGGGTCTCGGGCGCGGCGGCAGCATGTGGCGGGACGAGGTGGTGACGTACGACATGGCACGGCGCTCGCTGCCCGACCTGTGGGCGACGCTGGGTCACGCGGACGCCGTGCACGGCCTGTACTACCTGCTGATGCACGGCCTGTTCGCGCTGTCCGGCGGGGCGGATCCGCTGCTCGTGCTCCGGCTGCCCTCGCTGCTGGCGATCACGGCGGCGGCCGGTACGGTGGCGCTGCTGGGGCACCGGCTCGCCGGGCCGCGCGCGGGGCTGCTGTCCGGGGTCGTCTTCGTGCTGCTGCCGCCGGTGCAGCGCTATGCGCAGGAGGGCCGTTCGTACGCGCTGGTCTGCGCGTTGGTCGTCTGGGCGACGTACCTGCTGCTGCGAGCCGTGCGAACGGGCACCGGCCGGGCCTGGATCGCGTACGGCGCCGTCGCGCTGGCCGCGTGCGCGGTGCACGAGTTCGCCGTACTCGCCCTGCCCGCGCACCTGTTGGCACTGCCGAGGGGCGCCCGCGCCGCCGGGACGCGCGTCATGGCCGGCGTCTGCGTGTGCCTCGCCCCGCTGATCGTGGTGAGCACACGCCAGACCGAACAGGTGGCGTGGATCGGCGGGATCGGGGCGAGCGCGGTCCTGGGCTTCGCCGGGGTGTCGGTGCTCGGCCTGGCCTGCGCGGCAGTACTCCGCCGCGCCGGCCGCCGCGAGCCCGTCGCACCGGCGCTGTCCCTCCTCGTACTCCCCCCGCTCCTGCTCCTGCTGGTCTCCCTGGTCAAACCGCTGTACGTGGACCGTTACGTCCTCTACGCGCACGCCGGGACGGCCCTGCTGGTCGGTGCCGCCCTCGACCGGCTGATCCGCGCACGCGGCCGGATCCGCACCGGTGCCGTGCTCGCCGCCGGGGCCGCCGTGCTCGCGCTGCTGCCGGTGACCCTGGACCTGCGCACCCCGCACAGCCGTACCGACGATGTCACCGCGATCGCCGAGGCGGTCCGCAGCGCCGGCCAGGGCGCCGACGGCATCGTGTACCTGCCGTCCCGGCGCCGGGTGTGGTCCCTGCCCGACCCGGGCCCCTTCCGCGCGCTGCCCGACCTGGCCCTGTCCGGCACCCCGGCCGCCTCGCACACGCTGTACGGCACGGAGCTGCCGTCGTCGGACATCCGCGCCCGCATGCGCGCCGCGACCCGGATCGTCGCCCTGCGCGACCCGGCCGGCCGGCCCGTCGACCGGACCGCGCGGGAGGCCGCCAAGCGGGAGGTACTGGCCGAGGACTTCGTGGAGTGCGGCACGCAGCGGCTGCGGGGCGCGCGGCTCACGGTGTACGCGCGCCCGGGCGGTTGCTGAGCGCCGGACGCCTGGGGAGACTGCTGGGTGCCGGACGCCCCAAGAAACTTCTGACGCAAAATTGCGTCACGCGGCCCGCACAGCCGTATGCACCGTATGCGCCGCCAGCACGAACACGTCCGGGCGGTGGTGCACGCTCGCCTTGTCGTCGGGGTCGAGGAGCCGGTCGAGGGTCGTGCGATCGTCCGCGTCGAGGTGGTCGCCGAAGCCGTCCCGGAGGCGGGTGAGGGAATCGGCGATGTAGGCGCGGGCCCGGTCCTTGGCCGGGGCGGGCAGGTCGAGGAGGAAGGTGCGGGTGCCGGTCGGCCGCAGACCCGCCGAGGTCATGAGCGCCGGCCAGTCCTCCGTCTCGGCGACGGCGCCCGGCAGGTTCGCCCGCATGTCGGCGAACCACTCCTCCTCCAGCGCGTCGAGCCGCGCCTGCAGCCCGGGCCGGCCGAAGCCGAGGTCGCGCGGCAGGAAGCGCGGGGGCAGGCCGCCCTCCATCAGGGCCAGCGTGCCGCCGGGCGCGAGCCGCGCGGCGAAGGCGGCGAGCGCGGCCCGCTGGTCGCCGAGGTGATGCAGGCTGCGGCTGGCCCACAGCAGATCGGCCGGGTAGTCCAACTCGTCCAGGACACCGGGCAGTTCACCGGCGAGCGTGCCGAAGCGGTCACCGACGCCGAGCCGATCGGCACGGGTCCGGGCGTGATCGAGCAGCGGCTCGGTACCATCGACCGCGACGACCCGGGCGCCAGGGAAGGCCTCGGCCAGCAGACAGGCGACGACACCCGGGCCACTGCCCGCGTCGACGATCAGCCCGGGTTCGGTCTGCTTGTCGGCCAGCCAGGCCATGGCCCGTTCGTACAACGACGTGAACAGCTCCGCCTGTACTTCGAGCCGCGGGGCCATCGCGGACCAGTCGATGTCCGTGTGGTGGTGATCGTGACCGTGGTGGTGTCCGTGCTCATGCCCGTGATCGTGGTCGTGCCCCATGGAAGTCAGCCTCTCGTCCGGATCCGGGTCCCAGCCTGCTCCGGCGCACCACGGAACGGCAATCACTGTTGCCGTGTCGGCAAAAAATGACAGCGAAAACTCCCGAGAAGGGCAACAGCCGAACGCGCCGCCGAAAATGGGATGCGCGGCGCGGGACGGGTCGCCCACGATGGCCCGATGGACGACGCCATGGTGGAGAGCTTCCTCGAGGACGGGTTCGTGAAGATCGAGGGCGCGTTCCCACCGCGGGTCGCCGAGGACTGCGCCCGGCTGCTGTGGAAGGAGACGGGGTACGACCCCGAGGACCCCGCCAGTTGGAAGGCGCCGGTGGTGTGGGTGGCCGGGATGGCGCAGGGCCCGTTCGCGGCGGCCGTCAACTCCCCTGTCCTGCATGAGGCGTTCGACGTGTTGGTGGGCGAGGGCCGCTGGCAGCCCCGCTACTCGCTGGGCAGCTTCCCGCTGCGGTTCCCGCACGAGGAGGAGCCGGACGACGCCGGCTGGCACATCGAGGGCAGCTACCTCCCCGAGGGCGCCGCGCACTGGCACACCAACCTGCGTTCCCGGGAGCGGGCCCTGCTGATGCTGTTCCTGTTCAGCGAGGTCACCGAGGCCGACGCCCCGACCCGCATCCGGGTCGGCTCGCATCTCGACGTACCCCCGGTCCTGGAGCCGTACGGCGAGGCGGGCGCCTCCTTCCTGGAGCTCGGCCCGAAGGTGGCCGCGGCCTCCGCCGACCGCCCCCTCGCACACGCCACCGGCCACCCCGGCGACGTCTACCTCTGCCACCCGTTCCTGGTCCACGCGGCCCAGCCCCACCACGGCACACACCCACGTTTCATGGCCCAGCCACCGCTGTACCTGGACGCACCCCTGGAACTGGACCGCACGGACGGCAACTACTCGGCGGTGGAGTTCGCGATCCGCCGGGGCTTGTCAGAAACGGCTGACCCCCGCGCCCCGGAAGGGGCGCGGGGAACTGCGCGACCAGCCACAACGGACCCGCAGTCAAAACTCAGCCCACCCGCCAATGCCTAGAGCGACGGATACGCGTTCTGCATCAGTTGCTGGAACTGCGCCGAGAACCAATGACCCGACAACGGCGCATTCGCCAACGCACCCGACATGCTGTTCCCGTTACGGGCGTTGCCCGTGTACGTCGGGTCGCACATCCGGTCGAAGCCCTTGCCCTCGTCATTCGGGATCGCGGTGCTGGAGCCGTCGGACTCACCCGGCGGCTTCATCCACACGTACGCGTCGATCCCGGTTGCCGGCGCGGCCTTCGGACGCTCACCGAGGCCGGCCCCGGACTGGTTGCACCAGTTGCCGACGTGGATCCGGCGGTCATAGCGCCCGCCGTCGACATACGTGTCCACGCTGGTCGTCGCGCCGGGACCGGTGGGCCGTGCGGTGCCGCCCCAGCCGTTCCTGGAGGTGTCGATCAGCATGCCGATACCGGAGTTGAAGCCGACCGACACCAACTGGGTACGGAAGGCCTGGGCGTACGACAGCTCGTCCACGTACCGGTTCCAGTCGACCCACTTGGACTGGCGCACGGACGTGCCGTTCACGGCGTCGTTGATGGTGAAGTTGTTCTCCTTCAGGGCGCTGTAGTTGGCCGTGTTGGTGATGAAGCCGTGCACGTCGTCGACGGTCGCGCCCTCACTGGTCGCCGCCTGCTTGAACAGGGTGGCGGAGGGGGCGAAGTTGTCGTCCCAGCCGAGCCAGCCGTGGTGGCCGGCGTCGATGTAGTTGTAGACGTTGGGGATCGCGCCGAGCTTGGCGAGCGCGTAGCCGACGCCCTTCACGTAGTTGCCGTTGGCCAGCATGGTGTCGCAGGCGGGCGTGGCGGTGGCCCGACTGCCGGTGTTGGTGACCAGGTTGGGCAGCGAGTCGATCTCGATGGTCGTGACGATCCGCAGACCCGCGTACTTGCTGTCGGCGAGGATCGCGGCGATCGGGTCGATGAACTGCGTCTTGTACTTGTCGATCTCCGTCGGGCCGAGTTCGCCGTTGGAGGCGAGGGCCGCGCAGTCCCGTCCGGGCAGGTCGTAGACGACGAGTTGGACGACTTCCTCGCCGCTGCCCTTCTGGGCGAGGGCCGCGTCGAGATGGGCGCGCAGACCCATGCCGCCGCCCACGCCGTTGATCGCGGCGATGCGGTCGAGCCAGACGCCGGTGGGCTGGTTGGAGATCCGGCTGCCGCCGGTCTCGGCCGCCGCCTTCGCGGACCACTCGGGGTTCACGTACACCTTGGCGCCGGAGTACGGGTTGTCGACCTTGGCGGACGGGTCGCCGGGGTCGCCCGGATCCGTCGGTCCGCCGCCGTCATCGACGTTGCAGGTCACACCGTCGAGGGTGAACGTGGTCGGGAGCGCGTTGGTGCCGCTGTAGGAGGCGTTGAACCCGAAGCTGACCGAACCGCCGCTCGCCAGGCTCCCGTTGTACGTCTCGTTGTTGGCGGTGACGGCGGCCCCGCTCTGGCTGATCTTCGCGTTCCAGCCACTGGTGACCTTCTGGTTTCCGGCGTACGACCACTTCACCGCCCAACTGCTCTTGGCGGCACTGTTGTTGGTGATCGTCACGGCGGCGGTGAAGCCGGCGTCCCACTGGCTCTGCACCTTGTAGTCGACGCTGCACGGGATCGCGGCGATCCCGACGTCGCCGGGCACGACGGCGGCCGCCGTCCCGGTGGCCCCGGCGACCAGCGCCAGGGCGGCGAGTATCGCTGTTCTGGTACGGCTCATGAGTGCGGGTTTCCTATCCGTTGAGGGCGCGCAGGTGGTCGCGCAGTCCGATGCCGTACGACGTGGGCGTGCCGTCGTAGTTGGAGATCAGGGACGGACCCGAGGAGCAGTCCCACGTGTTCCAGGTCCAGCCCAGATAGGACAGATTCCGGTCGTCGAACCACTTGATGACCTGGTCGACGAAGGCATGGGAGCAGGTGTTCTCACCGATCTCCCCCGCGACCAGCGGTATTTGGGCCGCGACCGGGGCGAGCGTGGAGTTCCAGCAGCTCTCGCTCGCGCAGGTGTTGAAGTTGTAGACGTGGTAGGCGGCGGCGAGATTGCCCGTCGGATCGGCGGGCTTGTACGTCAGCCACTGGCTCAGGTCGTTCGAGTACGCGAGCCCGCCGGCCAGGATCAGGTTCTTCGCGCCGGTGCCGCGTATCGAGTCGACCAGGTCCTGCATGCCGGCCACCTCGTAGGAGATGCCGGGGCAGGTGCCGCCGTCGCGCCAGCACTGCCACGCCTGGGTGGTCGTGGAGGTGGCCCGGTCCGGGTAGGGCTCGTTGAACAGGTCGAAGGCGACGGCCTGGTCGTCCTTGAAGGTGCTCGCGACCGAGGACCAGAAGGACGGCGTGTACTGCATGTCCGGCATCGGCTTCTGGCAGGTCGCGTGCGCGTCGGAGCAGCCGGCCGAGTTGCCGGTGTACTGGCCGTAGGACCAGTGCAGTTCGACGACCGGGGTCATGCCGTGCGCCTCGACGCGGGCCACCAGGTCCTTGACGGCGGCGATGTAGTTGGCGCCGCCGTACTCGGGCTTGATGTTGGAAAGGCCAAGCCAGCACTCCTCGTTGAGCGGAATGCGGACGGTGTTGGCCTTCCAGTCGGCGATCGCCTTGATCGCCGCGTCGTCCACGGGACCGTCCCAGATGCCGTAGCCCTGGACGCACATGAACTCGCCGCCGGACCGGTTGACGCCGAGGAGGCGTCGGGTGGCGCCGCCGGCGTCCACGAGCTTGTTCCCCGAGACGTGCAGAGCGGGCGCCGTGCCGTCACCGGGATCCGGTGGATCCGTGGGGTCGGTCGGGTCGGTCGGTGGCTGCGAATCGACGTTGCACGTGGTCCCGTTGAGCTTGAACGACGTCGGTACGGCGTTGGTCCCCGACCGGGAGCCGAGGAACCCGGCGCTGACGCTCGCGCCGGTGCCGAGCGCGCCGTTCCAGCTCTCGTTGGCGGCGGTCACCGTCGTACCGGACTGGGACCACTTGGCGTTCCAGCCCTGGGTGACCTTCTGGCCGCCCGCGAAGTCGAAGGCGAGGCTCCAACTGCTCACGGCCGCCGAGTTGTTGGTGATCGTCACCGAGCCCTGGAAGCCGGTGTCCCACTGGCTCGTGACGGAGTACTCCACCGTGCAGGCGGGTGTTGCTCCTTGCGCCGCGACAACCGGAATGGTCATGGCCCCGACAAGGGCGACCGCTCCGGAAACGGCTAAAAGTACTGAACGCGGAGGGTGTCGCATGAGCGAGTCCTTGCAGCTCGGGCGCGTCGTGACGGACGCGTCGACTGATGGAGTCGCTCCCACTGGTGTCAACGAAGCTAGCGCCAAGTGACGGCAAAGGACAGGGGAGTCACAGACTTTCGCTGACTTTCCCCCAACCACCGCTCGTCGAATCTTTTCGACTCTTCAAGCACCTTGACCCCTCTCACCCTCATCCCCACTATGGGAGCGCTCCCACTGGTTCAAGGCTTGTTGCCGCTCGATCCCCCACCCCTTTCAGAGCCGCCTCTCAGAGCTCCCCCTCAGAGCCGCAAGGAGGAACCAGCACATGCACCCCAGCAGGAGACGCCGCCGCGCGCGGCGCTTGTGGACCGCCGTCGTGGCCGCCCTCGCACTTCCCCTCACGATGCTCGGCACCGGCACAACACCCGCGCAGGCAGCGGCACTTCAGTGCAGCGTGGACTACAAGGCGAACGACTGGGGCTCCGGCTTCACCGCGGACCTGACGCTCACCAACCGCGGTACGGACGCCATCAGCGGCTGGACGCTGACGTACGCCTACTCCGGCAACCAGAAGCTCTCGAACGGCTGGAACGGCACCTGGTCGCAGTCCGGCCAGTCGATCACCGTGCAGAACGCCTCCTACAACGGGACGATCGCGGCGGGCGCGGCCGCCTCCACCGGTGGGCAGTTCTCCTACAGCGGCACCAACACCGCGCCCACCAACTTCGCGGTCAACGGCACCAGTTGCGTCGGCGCCCACCAGCCGCCGGTCACCGTGCTGACCAGCCCTGCGGCCGGCGCGGTCTACACCCAGGGCACCGCGGTCCCGCTCGCGGCGACGGCGGCCGCCGCGGACAGCGCGACGATCAGCAAGGTCGAGTTCTACGACGACACGACCCTGCTCGGCACGGACACCAGCGCGCCGTTCACGTTCTCGGCCACTGGGCTGACCGCAGGCAGTCATTCCCTGGTGGCGAAGGCGTACGACAGCCTGGGCGCGTCCGCGTCGTCGACGCCGGTCGGCATCACGGTCGCCTCGGGCCCCACGGTGGTCGCCTCTCCCACCCAACTCGGCGTCCAGCAGGGCAGGACGGGAACGTACGCGGTGAAGCTGTCGACGCAGCCGACCGCCAATGTCACCGTCACGACGGCCCGCGCGAGCGGCAACAGCGGCCTGTCCGTCACCGGTGGCGCGACGCTCACCTTCACGCCCGCCAACTGGAGCACCGCGCAGACGGTGACGATCACCGCGGATGCCTCCGGCACGGGTTCGGCCTCCTTCGAGTCGTCGGCGACCGGCCACGCCAAGGCGGCGGTCACGGTGACGGAGCTGGCGGCCTCGAAGGCGTACGACGCCCGCTTCCTTGATCTCTACGGGAAGATCACCAACCCGGCGAACGGCTACTTCTCACCCGAGGGTGTCCCGTACCACTCGGTCGAGACGCTGATCGTCGAGGCCCCGGACCAGGGCCACGAGACCACGTCGGAGGCGTACAGCTATCTCCTGTGGCTGCAGGCCATGTACGGCAAGGTCACCGGTGACTGGTCCAAGTTCAACGGCGCGTGGGCCCTCATGGAGAAGTACATGATCCCCACGCACGCCGACCAGCCCACCAACTCCTTCTACAACGCATCCAAACCGGCCACCTACGCACCCGAGTTGGACACCCCCAACGAGTACCCAGCCAAGCTCGACACCGGGGTCTCGGTCGGCTCGGACCCGATCGCGGGCGAGCTGAAGAGCGCGTACGGCACGGACGACGTGTACGGCATGCACTGGCTGCAGGACGTCGACAACGTCTACGGGTACGGCGACACACCCGGCGGCGGCTGCGAGGCCGGGCCGACGGCCGAGGGGCCGTCGTACATCAACACCTTCCAGCGCGGCGCGCAGGAGTCGGTCTGGGAGACGGTGCCGCAGCCGACCTGCGACGCCTTCAAGTACGGCGGAACGAACGGGTACTTGGACCTCTTCACGGGTGACTCCTCGTACGCCAGGCAGTGGAAGTACACCGACGCCCCGGACGCCGACGCGCGCGCCGTGCAGGCCGCGTACTGGGCGGACGTATGGGCCAAGGCGCAGGGCAAGGGCGGTGACGTCTCCGCGACCGTCGGCAAGGCGGCGAAGATGGGCGACTATCTGCGCTACGCCATGTACGACAAGTACTTCAAGAAAATCGGCAACTGCGTCGGCCCGTCGACCTGCCCGGCCGGCACCGGCAAGGACGCCTCGTCGTATCTGCTGTCCTGGTACTACGCGTGGGGCGGGGCGACGGATACGAGCGCGGGGTGGGCCTGGCGGATCGGGTCCAGTCATGTGCACGGGGGCTATCAGAACCCGCTCGCCGCGTATGCGCTCAGCTCGTACGCGGATCTGAAGCCCAAGTCGACCACAGGTGCTGCCGATTGGGGGACTTCACTCACCCGGCAACTGGAGTTCTACCGCTGGCTGCAGTCGAACGAGGGCGCCATCGCCGGTGGTGCGACCAACAGTTGGGCGGGGCGGTACGCGACGCCTCCGGCCGGTACGTCGACCTTCTACGGCATGTACTACGACCAGCAGCCCGTCTATCACGACCCGCCGTCCAACCAGTGGTTCGGATTCCAGGCGTGGTCGATGGAGCGGGTCGCCGAGTACTACCAGCAGACGGGCAACGCCAGCGCCAAGGCGGTACTCGACAAGTGGGTCGACTGGGCGTTGTCCAAGACCACGATCAATCCGGACGGGACGTATCGGATTCCGTCCACGCTTCAGTGGTCGGGGCAGCCGGACACCTGGAACGCGTCGAGTCCCGGTGCGAACAGCGGACTTCACGTCACCGTCGCCGACTACACGGATGACGTCGGTGTGGCCGCCGCCTATGCCAAGACATTGACGTATTACGCCGCCAAGTCCGGTGACGCGGAGGCGAAGACGACGGCGAAGGCGTTGCTGGACGGCATGTGGGCCAACTACCAGGACGGGCTCGGTGTTGCCGCCCCTGAGACTCGGGCCGACTACAACCGGTTCGACGACTCGGTGTACGTGCCGAGTGGGTGGAGCGGCAAGATGCCGAACGGCGACGTCATCAACTCCTCGTCGACCTTTGCCTCGTTGAGGTCCTTCTACAAGAACGACCCTGCCTGGTCGAAGATCGAGGCGTATCTGGCGGGCGGGGCGGCTCCTTCGTTCACGTATCACCGGTTCTGGGCCCAGGCGGATATCGCCATGTCCATGGGTTCGTACGCGGAGCTTCTTGAGTAAGGCCCCGCCAGGCGCTTCGCGGGAAGGGCTGTGTTTCGACTGCGGGCCGTGTGTGGCTGGTCGCGCAGTTCCCCGCGCCCCTTGAAGGGGCATGGGAAGACACCGTCCTTGCCGGAAGCGTTTGTCAGGCTTCGCGTACGTTGCTCCGTCACCTGACGGCGGAGCCGATCGGCCGGGTGGCCCTCTCCCGCACTGAGGGCCGCCCGGTTCTCGCGCGTCCCATTTCCGGAAGGAACTCCCCGTGCGAAGAACCCATATCCTCACGGCCGTTCTGGCGCTCGCGGCCGGATTACTCGCGGGCAGCCCACCTGCCCTCGCCGCCGACGGCACCGCACATGTCACACTCGCCGCCGACACGTACACCTGGAAGAACGCTCGGATCGACGGGGGTGGATTCGTCCCTGGGATCGTCTTCAACCGCAGTGAGAAGAACCTTGCCTATGCCCGCACGGACATCGGCGGCGCGTACCGCTGGCAGGAGGCGACCAAGACCTGGACGCCGTTGTTGGATTCGGTCGGGTGGGACGACTGGGGGCATACCGGGGTGGTGAGTCTCGCGTCCGATTCCGTCGATCCGAACAAGGTGTACGCGGCGGTGGGGACGTACACCAACAGTTGGGATCCGACCAATGGGGCCGTGCTCAGGTCGGGTGATCGGGGGGCCAATTGGCAGAAGACGGATCTGCCGTTCAAGCTCGGGGGCAATATGCCCGGGCGGGGCATGGGTGAGCGGCTGGCGGTCGACCCGAACAAGGACAGTGTGCTGTATCTGGGGGCGCCCAGCGGCAAGGGGCTGTGGCGGTCGACGGACTCCGGTGTGTCCTGGTCGCAGGTGACGAACTTCCCCAACGTCGGCAATTACGTGCAGGATCCGGCCGACACGAGTGGCTACGCCAGTGACAACCAG
Source organism: Streptomyces pseudovenezuelae (assembly GCF_029892565.1). GTDB lineage: Bacteria > Actinomycetota > Actinomycetes > Streptomycetales > Streptomycetaceae > Streptomyces > Streptomyces pseudovenezuelae_A. The sequence continues at coordinate 588,756 of NZ_JARXVH010000001.1, forward strand.
GGGATCGTCTGGGTCACCTTTGGCGAGTCCAGCGGGAGCGCCGGCACCTCGACGAGGACCATTTACGTCGGGGTCGCCGACACCGCCAACTCGGTCTACCGCTCTACGGATGCCGGCGCGACGTGGACGCGTCTCGCCGGGCAGCCCACCGGATTCCTCGCCCACAAAGGCGTGTTGGACGCGAAGAACGGCTATCTCTATCTCGCGTACAGCGACAAGGGCGGGCCGTACGACGGGGGCAAGGGCCAGTTGTGGCGGTACGCGACGGCGAGCGGTACGTGGACGAACATCAGCCCGGTCGCGGAGGCCGACACCTACTACGGGTTCAGCGGACTGACCGTCGACCGGCAGCATCCCGGCACGGTCATGGCGACGGCGTACAGCTCCTGGTGGCCGGAGACGCAGATCTTCCGTACGACGGACAGCGGCGGCACGTGGACGAAGGCGTGGGACTACACGTCGTACCCCAACCGCGCGAACCGCTACACGATCGACGTCTCGTCCTCCCCCTGGCTGACCTTCGGCGCGAACCCCTCGCCTCCCGAACAGGCCCCGAAACTCGGCTGGATGACGGAGTCGCTGGAGATCGACCCGTTCAACTCCGCGCGGATGATGTACGGGACGGGCGCGACGCTCTACGGCACGGAGAATCTGACGAACTGGGACAGCGGCGGCCAGTTCACCGTGAAGCCCATGGTGCAGGGCCTGGAGGAGACGGCGGTGAACGACCTCGCCGCTCCCCCTTCGGGCGGCGCCCAACTCCTCAGCGCGCTCGGTGACATCGGCGGCTTCCGGCACACGGACCTGACCAAGGTCCCGTCGATGATGTACACCTCCCCGAACTTCACCACGACCACCAGCCTGGATTTCGCCGAGCCGAACCCCAGCACGGTCGTCCGCGTCGGCAACCTCGACTCCGGCCCGCACATCGCGTTCTCGACGGACAACGGCGCCAACTGGTTCGCGGGAACCGACCCTTCGGGCGTCAGCGGCGGCGGCACGGTCGCCTCCGCGTCCGACGGCAGCCGCTTCGTCTGGAGCCCCGCGGGCACCGGCGTGCAGTACACGACCGGCTTCGGGTCGTCCTGGTCGGCGTCCAGCGGCATTCCCACCGGCGCGATCGTCGAGGCCGACCGGGTCGACGCGAAGACCTTCTACGGCTTCAAGTCCGGCACGTTCTACGTCAGTTCCGACGGCGGCGCGACCTTCACCGCCTCCGCCGCCACCGGGCTGCCGATCGGCGACAGCGTGCGCTTCAAGGCACTGCCCGGCACGAAGGGCGATGTCTGGCTGGCGGGCGGCGCCTCGGACAGCGCGTACGGCCTGTGGCACTCGACCGACTCCGGCGCGACCTTCACCAAGCTGTCCAACGTCGAACAGGCCGACACGATCGGCTTCGGCAAGGCGGCGCCCGGTGCCTCGTACCAGACCCTCTACACCAGCGCGAAGATCGCCGGCATCCGCGGCATCTTCCGCTCGACGGACAAGGGCGCAACCTGGACCCGCATCAACGACGCTGCCCACCAGTGGGGTTGGACGGGCGCGGCCATCACCGGCGACCCGCGGGTGTACGGCCGGGTGTACGTCTCGACCAACGGGCGGGGTGTCATCTACGGCGACACGTCCGACGCGGGTGGCGGCGGTGGTGGAGGAGGAGGCGATCCCGCCCCCACGGGCGCCTGCACGGTGTCGTACAAGATCACGAGCCAGTGGTCGGGCGGTTTCCAGGCGGATGTGCAGCTCGGGAACACGGGCAACTCCACCTGGAACGGCTGGTCCCTGGCCTGGTCCTTCCCCGACGGCCAGACGATCTCCCAGATGTGGAACGCCGACCACACCCAGTCGGGGGCGACGGCCACGGCGAAGAACGTGGGCTGGAACGGCACGGTGACGGCGGGTTCGTCGGTCGCCTTCGGCTTCACGGCGTCGTGGTCGGGGGCCAACGGGAAACCGACGGCCTACAGGTTCGGTGACCAGTCCTGCACGGTGACCTGACGCACCGGGGTGAGACAGCCGGGAGGGCGGCCGAGCCGAACCCTCCCGGTGTCACCGAACCTTGTCGGCGGCCGCCTTCCAGATGGTCGTGAGCCGCCGTAGCCGGAGCTTGTCCGTGGTGGGCAGCGACTGGGCGTAGGCGCGTCGCAGGGCCAGGACGGTGGAAGGGATGTGGAGTTCGGCGCCGCAGTCGCCGTCTGCCACGGCGACGGCGACCTCCCGTTGGCGCAGGGCAGTGGTGGCACCCTGCTTGCGGTAGGCGGCCTTGAGCTGATCGTAGGCCGTGTCGGGGGACGCGTACGTGTATCCCTTGCCACGCATGCAGGTCCGCCAGTCGTTCATGGCCCTGCGATATGTGGGGGACTTCTCCACGCGGGAACTGAGCCCACTGTTGAGATTCTGCGGGAAGTAGGCGATCGATACCCAGTCGTCGAGGCTTCCGTAAAGAGAAGTACGGCTTTTCGCCTCGCAGCCACGCGCCGAGAAGGTGATGTTCTGACCGCCCCCGAACCTCATCTCCCGGAAGTCGGTGGCGCTTCCGCGCAGAGCTTTGATGTAGGCGTCACTGACCTCGGCGTCGACGGCCTTCTTATCGGAGCCGGAGCCGTATTGGGAGGCAAGACCATAGCCCCTGGTGCGCCGATCGTGCATGTTCAGGGTCCGTTCCTCATCCGTTTCGGCCGCCGGGTCCGACACTTGGGCTCGGTAGCGGAATCCCTTCGCTGTCATGCATGCCGATATCCGTTCCGATTCCGCGTTCGCGAGATCGAGATTGGTCCGGGAGAAGGACCCGGAACGGGTGAGGAGATCGAGTTCGACGCCGGTGAGTTGAACGTCGGCGCCGTCGCTGTCGGTGGCGGATGTCCCGCAGGCGGTCAGCGCGAGAACGCCCGCCACCGCGCAGGCGAGCGGAGCAAGTCGCATGGTGCCCGGACCCTCTCGGTCGTTGGGTGGGAAGGCGAGGAGAGAGGTGCGGTGTCCGCGGGCTGTTGCCCGCGGACACCTTGGAACGGCAGGTTCCTTGAGTGCCGGCTTACGGCACTGGGCCGCCGCATGACGAGCTCGTACCGCCGGAAGCGGTGCCCCAACTGTTCGAGGACACAGCGTTGTTGAAGGTGGAGCTGAAGTTTCCGCCCGTACCGCGGTAGATCCAGCCCCCGGTTCCCGTGTAGCTCTTCCCGGTCCAGACGACGGCTTCGCAGCTGTTTCCGTTGTTGTAGTCCGAGGTCGCGCAGTTGTCCCAGTTGTCGTTGGGACAGTCGCCACGAGAGAAGATTGCCCAGTCGGCATTCCTACCGGAGAGTTCGCCCGGATTTCCCGCCGGTGAGTAATTGGCATTCGGCCAGAAGCAGAAGTTACCGCTACCGCATCCAGCCGGTGCGGCGGCAATCTTCACCGATTTGAATGCCGTCGCCGAAACCTGCCCCTGCTTCCCCGAGTTGTTCGCCGAACTGGCCGCCGAGGTCCCGGCCATGGCCCCCAGCAGGAGTACCACTCCTGCGATCATGGCCAATATACGCCTCATCTTTCCCCCTTACTGTTCGAGTTGGTCGCCTTCACTATTGCCAGCACCTGCCCCACCTGGCCATGCTGTGTCGCCAGGGGGAAAAAGCCGTGGCTGCCGGGGGGAACTGCATGCTCCGCATTCACTTCACGGATGCCGACCTGGCGACAACCCGGGTGGCGACGGCACCTGACGCACTCTGGGAGGTGGCCGCGAGTCTGCACCGCTTCCAGACCCGCGCGGGCCGTTGGGCCTACGCCGGGTGGTACCGGACCACCCACGACCGATTACGTGAGCGGCACCTCGACCGCATCGTGCGCGAGGTCCTGCTGCCGCTGTTTCCAAGAGCCCGGTACTTTCCTGATTTCCTGACGCCAAGTCAGCCGGGCTGTGCCGGCCAGGGGTTGGACGCCGGACTCGACGCCATCGTGTCCACACCGGTCGACCGTGTGAGTCACGAACTGGCCCTGCTGGACCGGAGGGTCGGAGCTCCGGCGTGGGTGCGACGGCTGACCGACCCTCAAGAGCGCCGGGATCTCGTGGCCACGATCCGCGCCTACCACGACGTCGCCGTGCGCCCGTTCGGCGACCAGATCCACGCTCATCTGGAGGCGAAGCGGTCGTCGTGCTGCCGCGACCTGCTCGCCGGGGGTGTGCAGGGGATGCTGGCCGGGCTCGGGCCGACCATGCGCTGGCAGCCGCCGGTCCTCCACGTCCGCTACTCGGCAGACCGGGACCTGTATCTCGGCGGCCGAGGCATACGGCTCGTACCGTCCTACTTCTGCTGGGACACCCCCGTCAGCCTGGCCGACCCCCGGCTACCGCCCGTGCTGTTCTACCCCTTGCTGCACGAACCGGCCGCGGCGACCCTCGGCACCCCGCTGACCGCACTGCTCGGGCGTACCCGGGCGACCGTGTTGCGTGTGGCGGCGTCGGGAGCGGGCGCCACCACCGGGGAGATCGCCCGCGCGGCGGGGATCTCCCCGTCCTCCGTCAGCAAACACGTCGGGGTGCTGCGCGGCGCGGGTCTGCTGATCAGCAGCCGACACGGCGGGAACGTTCTGCATACGCTCACTCCCGCCGGTGTCTCCATGCTCCGCGCCGACGCCGGAGCCTCGACGGCCGCCCTATGAGCCGCTGCCCCTGTTCACGGCGTGTACACCGCAGGCCGCGGCGCCGTCGCCATCCCGTCCCCGATGAAGAAGCTCGGGTGCGGGGGCTGGTTGTAGGCGGTGTTCTGCCAGGTCAGCGCCGTGCGGTACTGGGTGTCGTGGAGGAGTGTGGTGATGCGGGTGCTTGTGTCGTACGGCGTCGAGTAGATCCGTAGCGCCGTGTTGTCCGACGTCGGCCAGACGACCTCCTCGCGCCAGTCGCCGAGGATGTCGCCGGACAGGGACGGGGTCGCCTTGGTGCCGTTGTTGGAGTGGACCGAGACGCCGGTCAGGAGGCGGGTGTCGGAGGCGGTGCCGTACTTGTCGATGTGGGTGCCGTCGAGGAGTTCACGGACCGGGTCACCGTCCCACCAGGAAAGGAAGTTGGTGCTGGACGGCTTGCGGGTCGACACCACCGTGCCCTTGGGGTTGCGGATGCCGCTCTCCGACGCCGACCACGATTCGGCGCCGGCGCTGCCCGCCCAGATGTCACCGGAGACGCCCCGGCCGTTGTCGCCGTTGGCGGGTGTGGACCAGAGGATCTGGCCGGTCCTCGCGTCCGCCATCCAGGAGGACGGCTTCGAGGAGTCCTCGTCGACCTTGAACTCCTCCAGGCCCGCGCGGGACGGGTCGAGATCGCCGACGTGCATGGCGTCGCCGTGGCCGTTCTTGGTCGTCCACAGGCCGGAGCCGTTGTCGTCCACGGTCATCGAGCCGTACACGATCTCGTCCTTGCCGTCCCCGTCGACGTCCGCGACCGACAACTGATGGTTGCCCTGACTGTCGTACCCCTTACCGGAGTTGGTCGAGGAGTTGGTGTCGAAGGTCCAGCGACGGGTGAAGGCGCCGCCGCGCCAGTCCCAGGCCGCGATCACCGTGCGGGTGTAGTAGCCGCGCGCCATGATCAGGGAAGGGCGGGCGCCGTCCAGGTACGCCGTGCCCGCGAGGAAACGGTCGACGCGGTTGCCGTACGAGTCGCCCCACGACGACACCGTGCCGCGCGCCGGGACGTAGTCGACGGTCCCCATCGCCTTGCCGGTCTGGCCGTTGAACATCGTCAGGTACTCCGGGCCCGAGAGTACGTATCCGCTGGAGTTGCGGTAGTCGGCGGAGGAGCTGCCGATCACCGTGCCGGTGCCGTCGACCGTTCCGTCCGCCGTCTTCATGGCGATCTCGGCCTTGCCGTCGCCGTCGTAGTCGTACACCTGGAACTGCGTGTAGTGCGCGCCGGAGCGGATGTTGCGGCCCAGGTCGATGCGCCACAGGCGGGTGCCGTCGAGCTTGACGCCGTCCAGGATCGTGTTGCCGGTGTAGCCGGACTGGGAGTTGTCCTTGGCGTTGGTCGGCTGCCACTTGACGACGAAGTCCAACTGGCCGTCGCCGTCCAGGTCTCCGACGGAGGCGTCGTTCGCCTCGTAGGTGTAGGCGACGCCGTCGGGAGTCGTGCCGCCGGCGGGTGGGCTCAGCGGCACGTCCTTGTAGCCGGTGCGGAACTGGATCGCGTGGACCGAGTCCGCCTGCTCGACGCCGCCCACGATCGCGCGGACCGTGTAGTCGGCCTGGGCGGGGGCGCCGGCGTGGAAGTAGGTGGTCGAGCCTGTGATCGGGGTTGAGTTGACCTTCGTGCCGGCGCGGTAGACGTTGAACGAGACGTCGTTCGGGTCGGTGCCCAGCCAGCGCCAGCTGACCAGGTTGCCGCTGTCGGTGTGAACGCTGACTACGCCCCGGTCGAGCTTCTCGACCTGGCGGGCGGTGGCGGCCTGGGCCGTGCCGGTGGTCAGGCCGGTGAGTCCGGCGGCGATCAGGGCCACTGCCGCGACCGTCGCCGAGAGGTAGGCCCGGCGTCTGCGATTCAAGTGCGACTGCGGATGCGGGTGCGGATGCGGGTGCTGCACGTGACATACCTCCAGAGAGGACGGACGGGTTCCGCACGTTCAGTCGCCGCCGCCGTCCGCCACGTTGCCGTATCTTTCGGCCAGTTCGGCGATCGTTCGGGTGATGCGTTCGCGCAGCTCGGGCGGTTCGAGGACCTCGATGTCCGTGCCCAGGCGCAGGAACTCGCCATGCGCGTGTCCGACCGACTCGATGGGCACCCGGGCGAGGGTCCAACCGTCCTCACCCGTACGCCCGTTCACCGCCCTGGGCAGTGTCACGCCGGGGGCAAGGCGTACCACCGCCTCCGCCCGGTACAGCCGGTCGTGGAAGTCGCGCTGGTACGCCGTCCAGTACGCGGCCAGGTCGAAGGCGTCGGGGCGCGTGAACTCCTCGTCGGACGTGGCCAGTTCGAGGATCTGGTCGACGCGGAAGGTGCGCGGCGCCGATCCGGCGGCTCCCGCGACGACGTACCAGCGGCCCGCCTTCAGTACCAGTCCGTACGGCTCCAACCGGCGCTCCACGTCGGTCGGTTCGGCCCAGCGGCGGTAACGGACGTGCAGCACACGGCTGTTCCAGACCGCGTCGGCCACCGCCGGGAGGTACGGGGCCTCGTCGGCGTCCGCGTACCAGCCGGGCGCGTCCAGGTGGAAGCGACCGCTGATCCGGTCGGCGTGGGCGCGCAGCTCCGGCGGCAGGGCGGCGCGGACCTTGAGCTGGGCGGCGGCGAGGACGGAGCCGAGGCCGAGTTCGGCGGCGGGGCCGGGGGCGCCGGCCAGGAAGAGGGCCTCGGCCTCGCCGGCGGTGAGGCCGGTCAGGCGGGTGCGGTAGCCGTCGAGCAGGCGGTAGCCGCCGGCGTGGCCCGCGTCGCCGTACAGCGGGACGCCCGCCGCGCCGAGCGCCTCGACGTCCCGGTAGACCGTGCGCACCGAGACCTCCAGCTCCTCGGCGAGCTGGGCGGCGGTCATCCGGCCCCGGGTCTGGAGCAGCAGCAGGATCGAGACGAGTCGGCTGGACTTCACGGTTCCAGAATCCCAGACTTCACTGACACATGTTGTCAGTGAAGTCGTCCTAGCGTCCTGCCATGGCCTTCACGGAGAAACTGCTGACCGTGCCGCCCCCGATCGAGCTGGCGGGCCGGCACATCAAGCGCTACCACGTCACCGCGGACCCGGCGGGCATCGCGCCCGACATCGAGAAGGCGGCGTACGCGATCCTGCCGGAGCTGCTGCCGGAGCCGGACGGCACTCCGCCGGCCACCTTCGTGGTGCTGCACAAGGGCGGCGACACCGGCGCCTATCTCAACGCCTACAGCTGGGTGTGGGACAACGTGCTGCACTTCCGGGGCGCCTCGGCGGGCCAGCCGGTTCTCGGCTGCCCGGACGACGACCCGACCCACTTCATCCGGCCCGACCTGCCCTGGATCGGCTGCGTCTGGGAGCTGCCGCCGATCCTGCACGAACGGGACGCCTGGGTCCGGCACCTGCTAGCGCCCGAAGTCCCGGATCTCGACGCCTACTTGACCGACTCCCTGCCCGAGGGAACGACTGGAGACCGCTCATGAGCAGCCCGCACGACTTCGACTTCTTCCACGGCGAGTGGGAGGTGGTCAACCGCCGCCGCACCGACTTCCTCGACCCGGACAGCGGTTGGGCGGAGTTCCCGGCGACGAGCCGCTGCCGGCCGCTGTTCGACGGGGCCGCGAACGTCGACGAGATCGACCTGCCGCACCTCGGGGCCAAGGGCGCGACCCTGCGGCTCTTCGACCGGGCGACCGAGCGGTGGTCGCTGTACTGGGCCGCGAGCCGCAGCGGCACGCTCTTCCCGCCGTTGACCGGTCAATTCGACGGCGACCGGGGCGAGTTCTTCGGCGACGACACCCATGAAGGCAAGGACGTGCGGGTGCGGTACGTCTGGACGGTCCCGTCGCCCGGCCACGCCCGCTGGGAGCAGGCCTTCTCCGTCGACGACGGGGAGAACTGGCTGACCAACTGGACGATGGACTTCAGTCGGCCGACGGCTTCCTGAAGGCCCGCAGCGTGAACTCCGGGTCGGCGCGCGGCCGTTCCTGGTCGGGCAGCGCCTCCAGCCGCTCGGCGAACCGTTCGGTGAGCGGGTCGTCGGGCGGCAGCCGGGTGAACCAGCCGCGGCGCAGATCGGCGGCGGTACGGCGCGGGCTGCGGCCCTGCCCTCGGCCCGGAAAGCGGGCCTGCCCCGCCGGACGCAGGCCGTGCGCGGCGGCGTACGTCTCCACCAGCAGGGCGGCGTCCGGGGCCGGGCGGCGCGGGCGCGGGGCGAGCACGGCGTCGATGTCGCTGCCCACGTCGTGCGCGGCGGCCTTGTCGACGGTGGTGACGTACACCCCGCCCGGCTTGAGCACCCGGGCGCACTCGGCGACGACCGCCCGCACGTGCTCGGGTTCGTCGAGCAGGTGCAGCAGCCACACGCTGGTGACGGCGTCGAAGGTGGCGTCCGGGAACGGCAGCGTGCGGCTGTCCGCGAGGACGATCGCGCCGGGCAGCCGCCTCGCGGCCATCCGGGCCATGCCGTACGTCAGGTCCGCGCCCGTCACCCGGGCGGCGGGCCGCGCCGCCGCGAGCCGCCGGGTGACGATGCCGGTTCCGCAGGCGATGTCGAGCAGTCGGCCGGTCGAGGCGGGGACCAGGCCCAGTACGGCGTCCGCCGCCGCGGCGGCCCGGGGCTCACCGCCGCGACTCGCGTCGTAGGCGTCGGCTTCCTTGTCGTAGTCGAGCACGGACGTCAGTGTGCCCCGTGGCCCTGCGCCAACTCCTCGACCCGGCGGGCGAGCGCGAGGTCCAGCTCGGTGACCCGGCCGCCGACGCTGTGCGTGTTCACCGACAGCGACACGGTGTTGTAGCCGAGAGTGAGGTCGGAGTGGTGGTCCGACTCCTCCTGGACCTGGGCGATGTGGACGACCATCGCGGTCGCCGCGAAGTGCGTGCCGAGCCGGTAGGAGCGGGTGAGCAGGTCTCCGTCGAGCGACCAGCCCGGCAACCCGGCCAGCCCCTCCTCGATCTCCTGCTGCGACAGCGGTTTCACGGCCATGGCATCGCTCCTTCGTGAACGCCGGATACCCCTTCAGCGTGCCACAGTCCGGGCCGTCGCCGCGCTGGTCAGAGGGGGTCGCCCCGAGCGCCGCCCGGTTCCCGTGCCCGGACGTCGACTACGGTCGTCGTATGACCGCCGCCGCGCACGGAGACTCCACCGCCACCACCGCGTCCAGGTCCGCCTCCGCGTCCTCGGACAAAAGTGTCGGCCCGCTGCTGCGGGCCTGGCGGGAGCGGCGGCGGGTGAGTCAGTTGGAGCTGGCTCTGCGCGCCGACTCCTCCGCCCGGCACATCAGCTTCATCGAGACGGGTCGCTCCCGGCCCAGCGAGGAGATGGTGCTGCGGCTCGCCGAGCACCTGGACGTGCCGGTGCGTGAGCGCAACGCCCTGCTGCTGGCGGCCGGTTACGCGCCGCGCTATCCGGAGACCCCGCTGGACTCCCCCGCGCTGGACGCCTTGCGCGAGGGCGTGGAGCGGCTGATCCAGTGCTACGAGCCGTATCCGGCGCTGGTGGTGGACGCGACGTACCAGGTGCTGGCCGCCAACCGGGGCATCGCGATCCTGCTCGACGGCATCCCGCCCCATCTGCTCCAACCGCCCCTGAACGCGATGCGGTTGACCCTGCACCCGGAGGGCCTGGCACCGCGCATCCGCAACCTGCGCGAATGGCGCGGGCACCTCCTGGACCAGATGCGGCGCGAGATCGCCCTGCACCGCTCCGAACCACTGCGGCAGCTGTACGAGGAGGTCGCCGCCTACCCGGTGCCCGAGTCGGACCCGTCCGCCGAACCGGCCGAGCCCGTGCCGTACTTCGCGCTGCCGATGCAGCTGGAGCACGAGGGCCGGACGCTGTCGTTCATCTCGTCGATCTCCACGTTCAACACGCCGATGGACGTGACGGTCGCCGAGCTGGCCATCGAGACGCTGCTCCCGGCCGACCCGGCGACCGCCAAGTACCTTCAGGCGCTGATGTCCTGACGGCCCTTCAGTGCGAGGTGCTGGAGCACCGCGAGGGCGGCGACGACCAGCGCCTGGAGCACCGTCCAGACGGCACCGGACGTGGTGGGGGCCAGCCACAGGGCCAGGGCCGCACAACTCAGGAGCGTCCAGGCGAGGTTGGTCTCGATCACCGCCCGGACGGGCAAGGCGGCGGGCCGGGGCCGGGAGGCGAGCAGGCCGACGGCGGCGCCGTACGCGGCGAGGATCGCGCCGAGGACGAGCAGCAGCCCCCGGTCGACGCCGAGGAACCGGCCGAGCGGTCCTGCGGCGGCGAGATAGACGACGCCGTTGGCGCCGGTCACCACGGCGTCCGCGGCGAGGAGGCGTCGTAGCACCGCGTTCGGGTCGGAGGTCCGGGCGAGGGCTCCGAGAGTGGTCGCGGACATCGGGCGTCACCTTTCGCTGGGAAAGCGCGGGGAATGTGCTGCGGACGCGCTGGGAATCAGCTGTCGACTCACTGAGAACACGTGCCGGGCGTCGCGGGACGGGCGAGACTCTCGCGACAGGAGCCGGGCCGGGTTCCGGACCGGAGTGCGCCGTCCCGGAACCCGATGTCCCCACGGTCCCGCGCGTCGCCCGCCCGGTCGATTACCTCTGGGGTAAGGAGAGGGGAGATCGCGGGCTCGGTATGTGCCTGACCTTGATCCCATGAGACTGTCGGCGGAACATGACACACTGCTTCGCGCATACTTCGGCGCGTAGGGGAGGCGTGACGTGAGTGAGCGGCGTCCCGCGCCCACCGTGGGCCAGGTGGTGCTCGGCAAGCGCCTGCAGGAGCTGAGAGAGGCGGCCGGCCTCAAGCGTGAGGAGGCCGCCCAGGTACTGCGGGTGGCCCCCGCGACCGTACGGCGGATGGAAATGGCCGACGTCGCGCTGAAGATCCCGTATGTCCAGGTGCTGCTTGAGACGTACGGGGTCGCCGACGAGGAGGCTGCCGCGTTCGTCGCGCTGGCCGAGGAGGCGAACCGGCCGGGCTGGTGGCAGCGGTTCCACGACGTGCTGCCGGACTGGTTCAGCCTGTACGTGAGCCTGGAGGGCGCCGCCCGGCTCATCCGCTCCTACGAACCGCACTTCGTGCCCGGGCTGCTGCAGACCGAGGACTACGCGCGTGCCGTCATGGAGGCGGGCACGGTCGGGCAGACCGAGCCCGGGGCCATCGAGCGGCATGTGACCCTGCGCATGACCCGGCAGCGGCTCCTGGACCGCCCCGACCCGCCCCACCTGTGGGTGATCATGGACGAGACGGTGCTGCGGCGGCCGGTGAGCATCCGCGGCGAGGTGATGCGCGGGCAGCTGGACAAGCTCCTTGAGTACGCCGAGCGCGACCGGGTCACGCTGCAGATCGCCGAGTTCGAGGACGGTCCGCACCCGGGGACGTACGCGCCCTTCACCCTCTTCCGCTTCGCCGAGCCGGAGCTGCCCGACATGGTCTTCACCGAGTACCTGACCGGCGCCCTGTACCTCGACTCCCGCAGCGAGGTCTCCGCGCACCTGGAGGTCCTCGACCACATGACGGCGCGCGCGGCCTCGGCCGAGCGCACCAAGAAGCTCCTGCGGGAGTGCCGCGAGGACTTCTGAGCGTGCCCGAGCGGCACCGAGCCATCTCCTGCGGCACCTTGAGCGACACCGAGCCACCCCCGGCACCGCCTGAGTCACGCACCGCACCTTTCCCACACCGAGGAGAAGACACGGCATGACCGGATCCGACGCCGCAGCCGCCCGGATAGACACCAGCAGGCCGCACCCGGCCCGGGTGTACGACTGGTGGCTGGGCGGCAAGGACAACTACCCGGTGGACGAGGAGCTGGCCCGCCGCATCCTCACCGCGGACGGCACGGCGGTGCGCGGCGCGCGCGCCAACCGCCGCTTCATGCACCGGGCGACCCGTACCACCGCCGAGGCCGGCATCCGCCAGTTCCTGGACATCGGCACGGGCATCCCCACCGAGCCCAACCTGCACCAGGTGGCGCAGCGCGTCGCCCCGGACGCGCGGGTGGTGTACGCGGACAACGACCCGATCGTGCTGCGGCACGCGCAGGCGCTGCTGCACGGTTCGGCCGAGGGCAGCACCGAGTACGTGCACGCCGACGCCCGCGACCCGGAGACGATCCTGCGACTGGCCGGCGAGACCCTCGACTTCACGCGGCCGATCGCGCTGTCGCTGGTCGCGCTCACCCACTACCTGGGCGAGGAGCCCGCAGGCGACGACGTGTACGGCCTGGTCAAGCGGTACGTCGACGTGCTCGCCCCGGGCAGTTACCTGGTCATGTCGCAGGTCACCCCGGACCTCAACCCGGAGGCCATCGCGAAGGCGGCCGACCACTTCCGGCACAGCGGCACACCGTTCTATCCGCGCACCCTGGCCGAGTTCTCGCGGTTCTTCGACGGTCTGGAACTGCTGGGCCCCGGCGTCATCTCGGTCTACGGCTGGCGGCCGGACCCGGAGGACGTGGCGGCCCAGGCGGAGGGCATCGTGCCCCTGTACGGCGCGGTCGCCCGCAAGGCCTGACCCGTACGGCTGCGGTGAACGGGTGCGCTCCCCTGCCCCGCCCTAGGTTCGACACCACGGGCAAGCAAGGGAGCGCACGTGACCGACACGCGGACACCGCCCGCCGAGCCGGGAGCGGCGCTGCCGCGCGGCCGGCGGGCCGCAGACGACGCGAAGGAGGCCTGATGCCCTCGGACGCTGTGCTGTACCAGGCGGCCGCGCTCTGCCTGACCTTCCCCGACGGCGACCTCCGCGCCAGGCTGCCCCTGCTGCGCGAAGCCGCCCCGCAGCTGCGGGAGTTCGTCGACCACGCGGCCCTCACACCGCCGCAGGAGCTGGCCACGCACTATGTCCAGGTCTTCGACCTCGACAACCGGCACAGCCTGTACCTGAGTTGGTGGTACGACGGCGACGCCCGGCGGCGCGGGATGTCCCTGGCCCGTTTCAAGGACCTGTACCGCACGCACGAGTTGGAGTTCACCGGCGAGGAGCTGCCCGACTACCTGCCCGCGGTCCTGGAGTTCACGGCCCGCACAGGCAACCTCGACCTGCTGACCGAGTACCGCGCCGCTCTGGATCAACTCCGAACCCGACTGGCCGACTTGGGCACGCCGTACGCGTCCGTCCTGGACGCCGTCTGCGCCACCCTGCCCACCGCACCCACCGAGGTGCGATGAGCGGGGTGCGCCGGAGCGACTAGGCGGCGCCGCCCTTCTGGTCCCGCTCCTCGTCCACGATCTCGGCGTCCACCACACCCTCGTCGTCCTGCGGCGAGGTGTCCTGCTCGGTGCCGGCACCGGTGCCGGGGTCGTCCGTAGGGGGCCGGTCGGCCTGCGCGTACATCGCCTGGCCCATCTGCTGGCTGACGGAGGCGAGTTTCTCGACGCCGGTGCGCAACGCGGCGGTGTCGGCGTCCTGTTCCAGCAGAGCCTTCAGCTCGGTGGCCGCGGCCTCGACCTCGGACCTGGTGTCGGCCGGGATGCGCTCCTCGTTGTCGCGGACGAACTTCTCGGTCTGGTAGACGAGTTGCTCGGCCTGGTTGCGGGTCTCGGCGGCCTCCCGGCGCTTGCGGTCCTCGTCGGCGTACTGCTCCGCCTCCCGCATCATGCGGTCGATGTCGTTCTTCGGGAGCGCCGAGCCGCCGGTCACCGTCATCTTCTGCTCGCGACCGGTGGCGAGGTCCTTCGCCGAGACGTGCATGATGCCGTTGGCGTCGATGTCGAAGGCGACTTCGATCTGCGGCACCCCGCGCGGGGCGGGCGGCAGCCCTGTGAGGTCGAAGACGCCCAACTTCTTGTTGTACGCGGCGATTTCACGTTCGCCCTGATACACCTGGATGCCGACCGAGGGCTGGTTGTCGGCGGCGGTGGTGAAGATCTCCGAACGCCGGGTCGGGATCGTCGTGTTGCGCTCGATCAGCTTGGTCATGATGCCGCCCTTGGTCTCGATGCCGAGGGACAGCGGGGTGACGTCGAGCAGCAGCACGTCCTTGACGTCGCCGCGGATGACGCCCGCCTGGAGGGCCGCGCCGACAGCGACGACCTCATCGGGGTTGACGCCCTTGTGCGGGTCCTTGCCGGTGAGTTCCTTGACCAGTTCGGTGACCGCGGGCATCCGGGTCGAGCCGCCGACCAGGATGACGTGGTCGATCGCCGCCAACGGCACGTTCGCGTCCTTGACCGCCTGGTGGAAGGGCGTCTTGCAGCGGTCGAGGAGATCCGCGGTCAGCTCCTGGAACTGGGCCCGGGTCATCTTCTCGTCGAGGTGCAGCGGACCGGCCGCGGAAGCGGTGATGTAGGGCAGGTTGATGGTGGTCTCGGTCGAACTGGACAGCTCGATCTTGGCCTTCTCCGCGCCCTCGCGCAGCCGTTGCAGCGCCATCTTGTCGTTGCCGAGGTCGATGCCCTGCTGCCCCTTGAACCTCTTGACCAGGTACTCGACGACCCGCTGGTCCCAGTCGTCACCGCCCAGATGCGTGTCACCGTTGGTCGCCTTGACCTCGATGACACCGTCGCCGATCTCCAGCAACGACACGTCGAAGGTGCCGCCGCCGAGGTCGAAGACCAGCACGGTCTGCTCCTCGCCCCGGTCCAGGCCGTAGGCGAGCGCGGCGGCCGTCGGCTCGTTGATGATCCGCAGCACCTTCAGGCCCGCGATCTCCCCGGCCTCCTTGGTCGCCTGCCGCTGCGAGTCGTCGAAGTACGCCGGCACGGTGATCACCGCGTCCGTGACGTCCTCGCCGAGGTAGGCCTCGGCGTCCCGCTTCAGCTTCTGCAGCACCCGCGCCGACAGCTCCTGGGCCCGGTAGCGAGTCCCATCCACAGAGCCCTGATCAGGGAAACGCCACTCCGCGTCCCCCATGTACCGCTTCACCGAGCGCGCGGTGCGCTCCACGTTCGTCACGGCCTGCCGCTTGGCGACCTCGCCGACCAGCACCTCCCCGTTCTTGGCGAAGGCCACCACCGACGGTGTGGTCCTGGCTCCCTCCGCGTTGGCGACGACGGTGGGTTCGCCGCCCTCCAGGACGGCGACCACCGAGTTCGTGGTCCCCAGATCGATCCCGACCGCACGTGCCATTTCGGTCCCCTTCCGCCAGGGCACTTCCCCGACTACAGCACAAAACTTGAGTGCGCTGTTGTCAATGCCGCCTACCCGGAAACGACGATGCCGCGCCCCCGATCGGGGAACGCGGCACCGAAAAAAGGACCAGGCCTACGAGGGTCAGGCGAGCTTGGCCGACAGCGTGATGGTCGTGCCGGTGAGCGCCTGGCTGACCGGGCAGTTCTTCTTGGCGTCCTCGGCGGCGGCGACGAAGGCCTCGTCGTCGATGCCGGGGACGGTGCCCTCGACCGTGAGGTGGATGCCGGTGATGCCCTCACCCGGCTGGAAGTTCACGTCGGCCGAGGTGACGAGCTTGGTGGACGGGGTGCCGGCGCCGTTGAGAGCGTGCGACAGCGCCATGGAGAAGCAGCTGGAGTGCGCGGCGGCGATCAGCTCTTCCGGGCTGGTCTTGCCGTTTGCGTCCTGAGACCGCGAAGCCCACGTGACCGGCTGCGCCTCGATGGCACCGGAGGAGTCGAAGTTCACGACACCTTGGCCCTCGATCAGGTTGCCTTCCCAGACGGTGTGTGCGGAGCGCGTGGTTGCCACGATTGTTCCTTTCGGGTGGGGTCCCGTGCGTGACCCGTATCCGGGTGCCAGGACACCATCCGATCACACCTCCGGCCGCCGCACCCACCTGACTGGCTCGGTGGTCGTCTCCGCCCCGAGGTCACCGCACCCGAAACACCGGCCCCCGCGCACTGAACGGCAGTCGGGCGCCCTGCGGGATCAGGTACGCGTGCTCTCGCCGCACCCGCAGGACGTCGCACCAGCCGTCGGTGATGACCAGGATCGGGGCGCCGGGCGGGAAGTCGTCTGCGCGGTGCAGCAGGTCGATGCCCGGCTGGAGGACCGTACCGCCGCGGCCGTGCACCCGGACCCGGCCGGCGATCTCCGTCACCGGCACGAAGCCGGCGTCGTGCGCGGCCGCGTCGCAGAAGACGACGCGGGCGGCCGGTACGTCCCGGGCCTCGGCGTACGAGGCGATCGCGCCGAGCGCCTTGCCGAGCAGGACGCGGTCCATGGAGCCGGAGGTGTCGAGGACCACGCCGAAGGTGCAGCGGGCGATCTCCTCGGGCGGGAAGTAGCGGCCCGCGCGCGGGATGTCGGGAGTGGAGGACTGGCGGCGCGAGGGACGGGCGTAGGAGCGGACCGGTTCGGGGCGGGGCACGAACTCGTCGAACCAGCGGGCGAGTTGGGCGTCCCAGGGCAGCGGCGGGTGGCTGAGGGCGCGGATCTCCTCGATCAGGCCGCCGGGCAGGTAGCCGCGCTCCTGCTGCTGGTGCAGGTCGAGGCCCTGGCACAGGCCGCGCCGGTAGAACTCGTCGAGGTCGACGTAGTCGCCGGGCGGGCCGAGCGGGGCGCCGAGCACGTCGCCGACGCCCTTGCCGCGCAGGGTGGACAGGCGGCGCATGCGGCGCAGGTCGCCGGCGATCCGGTCGTAGACCTCCTCGGCGGACAGGCCCGTCAACTCACGGTCGTACAGCAGGCCTTCGGGCATCGTGCCGACCTGCATCTCGCTGAGCCAGCCGTTGACGACGTAGTCGCAGGCGATGTTGAAGAGGTAGGGGTCGCGGGTGCCGCAGCGGTCGCCATGGCGCAGGGCGGCGTGCAGCATCTCGTGGCCGAGGATGAACCGCCACTCCTCGTCGTCGAAGGTCCGCAGCGGGTTGACGTAGATCTCGCCGGCCTCGACGTTGACGGCGGCCACCGCGATGCCGTGGGCGCGGGCGAGCTCGGCGTCGGCGACCAGTTTGATGCCGGCCGCGATGCCGCCGAGCAGCGGGTAGGAGGAGACGAACCAGCTCAACGCCCGTTGCCAGGGCCGCAGTTGCGCCACCTGGCCATCCAGGGAGTCGCGGCGGCCGCCCGCCATGTCCATCGCCGCCGACACGGTCCGGGTCAGCGCGGTGGCGAACGCCAGCTGCCAGTCCGGGGGTTGACCGAGCCACCCGTGCCACGGCAGGAGCAGCTGGTCGGGCTCGTGGCCCGCGGTACCGCAGTGCTCGTACACGGCCGGCAGTCCGTCCCGCCGCCAGCGCGCGGCGAGTTGCTCCTCGTCACCGTCGGGGTAGGCGGTGGGCAGCTCCTCGGGGGTTCTGCCGATGGTGAAGCCGAGCAGGAAGCGGTTGACGACGACGCAGCGCGCGGCGAGGTCGAAGCGGTCCGGCTGGGTGCGCTCGCCCTTCACGGCCGGTACGTGTCCGAAGCCGAGGTGGAGCACGGCGTGCGCCACCGCCCAGGCCCAGGCGGCCGGTTCGGCGAGGCGCTGCGGGTGGGCGTGCAGGTCGCCGTCGGAGTCGACGCGCACCAGGCCGTTCCGGGGCGCGAGTCGGCAGTCCTCGTGCCGGCAGACGTTGAACTCGACGGCGGCCAGCGCCGGGTTGGCCCCGACCAGCCGCATCCCCTCGGCGAAGGCCTCGGCCGCGAGGTCCCGCTTCTTCTCGCCCTTGGTCCGGGCCCGGCTCACCGCCGCGCCTCCACCAAACGCGGCATGTCCCGCGCCGCCTCGACCAGGAACCACGAGGGCAGTACGGGGTTGCCGTCGGCGTCCGAGGCGATGACGGTCTGTGCGACCTCGACGGAGATCTCGGCGAGCTGCACGAGCAGCGACTTGGCGCGGTACGCGGTCTGCCGTCCGTTCGCCGACATGTGCTCCTTGCTGACCGGGAGTTCCTTGACCAGGCGCCCGCGGAATGACTCGGCGAGGTAGTAGAGCAGGTCGCGGTCCTCCATGCGGTGCGGCCAGCCAGCGTCGCCCTTGATGATGGCCTCGATGCCGTACTGGCTGCGCACGATCTTGGCGTAGCCGCAGAACGCGGTGGCGTGCGCGGGCGTCAGCGTGCCGTGCGCGAGCACCTTCAGGGTCTCCTCGTCGAGGTCGCGGCCGAAGGAGTGCAGCGCGTCGGAGAGCATGTGCCAGGAGCGGGGCGTGGAGAACGGCTCCTCGGTCTTGGGCGGCTTGGACCACAGGTGGTCGGGGCGGTCGGTGAGGTGGTCGAGGATCCAGGGGTGGATGTCGTTGTTCGCCGCCCAGATCAGCCAGTCCTTGGCGGAGGCCTCCAGGTGGACGTGGGCGAGCCGGTTGACCAGGGCGGAGGCGATCGGGCGGGCGAGCGCGTTGTCCGTGGCGCGGTTGCCGGCGCCGATGACGATCGAGCCCTTCGGCAGCTCGTAGTTGCCGATGCGGCGGTCCAGGATCAGCGAGTAGAACGCCTTCTGCACATCCGGCGAGGCCGCGTTCAGCTCGTCCAGGAACAGGCAGTACGGCTCGTCGCGGGCGATCGCCTCCGGCGGGCAGAACACCGAGCGCCCGTCCCGGATCTGCGGCACCCCGATCAGGTCCTCGGGCGCGAGCTGGGTCCCGAGCAGACTCACGCACTCCAGCCCCAGCGACACGGCGAACTCCCTTACCAGGGAGGACTTTCCGATGCCGGGCGCGCCCCAGAGGAAGACCGGCCGCACGGTGGCGAGGCCGAGCAGCAGTTCGGGGATACGGGCGGGAGTGACGGTGACGGCTGCCTGCACGCAGGGGCTCCTGGGAAAGGTTCGAGGGGCGCGCGCGACACGCGACGTCCGATACGACCAGTGTGTGCCGGGAGCCGATCCGACGCAGCCGATTTTTCCGCCGCCCGTTCGACAGGAACGTCCATCGACAGGAACGTCTACGCCACGCGGTCCTCCCGGGCGGGCAACGGCACCTGCGGCCCGTCCGTCTCCCGCAGCCAGCGCAGCAGCACCCGGTGCACCGATTCGGCGCCGACCAGCTCGCAGCCCTCCTGTACCGGCGGGGAGAACGCGACCGGGGAGAGCAGGAACGGTCTGGCCTGCGCCCCGCCGAGCCCTCCGTGCGACCCGATCTGCTCCTCGAACGCGAGCACTTCGCCGTCGGCCGGGTCGTGGGCCGAGTTGACCATGATGTCGGCGGTGTGCGGAAAGTCGTGCGTGCGCCGGACGGCGTCGGCGGCGCCGGTCCCGAACGCCCCCAACGGCCCGGGATCGCCGTCGAGTTGGTCCAACGGGATCTCCGCGCCGTACGCGCCGAGCACGACCCCGCCGTGCCGCTCGCTGCGCACCAGCAGGAAGCCGATGCCGGGGTGGTTGGCGAGGGTCGTCAGCAGGGCCGGGTGGCGGGCGTCGATCTCCTCCTTGCTCATCCGGTGCGGCACGTCCGGGAAGGAGACCAGGCCGAGGTTGCCCGAGGCCAGGACGATCGGCTCGGAGCGGCGGGAGGGCCGGTGCTGCTCGCCGCCCTCCTCGACGGGCCGGCGCAGCGCGGCCCGCACGGCGGCGCGCGCCTCGGCCCCGCTGTGCGTGCGCTGCGCCTTGCGCGGCACGGGCAGCCCGCAGCCGGCCCGCACCAGCTCGCCCAGGCCCAGGCCGTAGCGGGACCGGAAGGTCTCGCCGGGGCTCTGGCCGTGGTCGGAGAGCAGGACGATCCGGTACGGCCGCGGGGCGTGCTCGGCGGCGTTCTGGATCAGCGCGAGCGAGCGGTCGAGGCGGGCGAGGACCTTCTCGGCGTCCCGGCTGTGCGGCCCGGAGTGGTGCGCCACCTCGTCGTACGCCACCAGGTCCGCGTAGACGGCGGTGCGCCCGGCGAACATGTCGCCCATCACCGCGGCGACGACGACGTCACGCTCGACGACGGTCGCGAAGGCGCGGATGAGGGGGTAGAGGCCGCCGCGCTTGACGCGCGGGCGCTGCTTGCGGACCCGGGTCCGGGTGGACTGGCCGATCTCGCGGCCGACCTCGGCGACGAAGGACATCGCGGTGCGCACGGCGTTGGCCGGGTCGGAGAAGTACGCGAAGTAGCCCGCCCTGGACCGGTTCTCGCGCCCGCGCCTGCGGGTGGCGATGGACAGCACCAGGGCCTGTTCGTCGGCGCCGCCGCTGAACAGGTTGCCGCGGCTCGCTCCGTCGGCGGTGAGCAGGCCGCCGTCGCCGGTGCGCTCGACGGCGCGGCGCTGGAGTTCGGCCGCGCTGGTCGGCCGGTTGCAGACCATGACCTCGCGGGTGTCCTTCTCGTACCAGCGGAAGGCGGGCACGTCGAAGTTGCTGCCGTGCAGGATGCCGAGCTGGCTGGCGCCGGTCTGGCTGGACCAGTCGGTGCACCACCGGGTGAGCCGGTGGCTGCCCTCCAGCCAGGTGGCGACGGTGGGCATCAGGCCCTTGCCGACGGCGGCGAGCAGGACGTCGTGGCCGACGCCGTCGAGTTGCAGGAAGACGGTGCCAGGGCTGGACGGTCCGGTCGGACCGGGGCCACTGCGGCGGTCGGCGAGGCGGTAGAGGCGGCGCCGGTAGGCGTCGTCGTCGCGCACGGCCAGCGCACCACCGGTGGCGGAGGCCACGGCGGACATCACGGCGGCCACCACGACGGCGGTCTCCGGGGCCACCTCGCCCCGTCCTGACGGGTTGATCCGCAGCGCGATCAGCAGCAGGGACCCGTTGAGCACGAACACCAACAGGCCCAGGACCAGGGCGGGTACGAGCAGCAGCAGCCGTACGAGCAACGGCCACACCAGCGCCGACAGCAGACCGAAGGCGCCGGCGGCGAACGCCGCGGTGACCGCTATCCGGGTCGCGGTGTCGCCGTCCGGTGACTGGATCTGGAAGTCGGGCAGGATCCCGGCGAGCACGAGCATGGTGACCGTGGAGACGGCCCACACGGCGATGCTGCGCCCCATCTGACTGGCGATCCGCCGCCAACGCCCGCCACGCACGCCCTGCCACCTCTCCCGACCCGACGCCGGAGCGGGCCCCTGTCTCCCTACCCTGTCATACGGCCCTGACCGACCGGTTTCCCGACAGCGACCCGTCGATCACGTCGGCGACCGGCCGTTTCCCGTCAGCGGCCGTCGTATCCGGCCGTCGGCATGGACAGGCGGCGATGCACCCGCGCCTTCATCTGCGCGTCGTAGGCGGGCTCGGCGGATCCCACGGTCTCCACCCGCACCCCGCGTCGCGCGCACTCCGCGGTGAACTCCTCGACGGACGACAGCGCGCTCTCCAAGACCCGTCGGCTGGGCGCCACGAACAGGTCGGAGCCGGGGCGGACACCGTCCCACAGCACACAGTGGTCGGCCCGCAGCCCTCGTACCAGAAGCTCCCGGCTGATGATGTAGCCCCGCTCGGCCGCCCAGCGCGCGCACATGGCGTGCTGGCTGCGGGAGTCCACCAGGAAGGGATCGGCGTCCAGCTCTTCGAGCGGCGTCAGACTCGCGATCGCAGTGACCCGCACCGGTCCCATGGCGTCCCCCTCACCTCCGGGTTTCGCCGCCGACCCTACTCCAGCCCGTAGGCTTCGGGGAGTCGCGCGAAGGAGGCAAAGAGGTGCCGGTGGAGATCACCTGGTGGGGTCACGCCACCTGCACGGTCGCGGACTCGGGCGTACGTGTGCTCACCGATCCCCTGTTCGCACGCCGGCTCGCGCATCTGCGCCGCCGGCGCGGGGCGGTCCCCACGGTCGACGCCCGGCGCGCGGACCTGGCCCTTGTCTCCCATCTGCACGCCGACCACCTGCACGTTCCGTCCCTTGAGCGGCTCGATCCGGGCACGCGCCTGCTGGTGCCCCGGGGCGCACCACGGGCGGTGCCGGGGCTGCGCCGGCTCGCGCATCTGTCGGTGACCGAGGTGGCGGCCGGGGACGTGATCCCGGTCGGCGATGTGGTGGTACGGGTGGTGTCGGCGCGGCACGACGGGCGGCGGTTGCCGGTCGGACCGCATCGCTCGCCCGCGCTCGGCTTCGTCGTCGAGGGCCAGGCGCGGACGTACTTCGCCGGGGACACCGGGCTGTTCGACACCATGGCCGAGGAGGTCGGGCCGGTCGACGTGGCGCTGCTGCCGGTCGGCGGCTGGGGACCGTATCTCGGCGAGGGGCATCTGGACGCGGGGCGGGCGGCCGAGGCGCTGGCCCGGCTCGCGCCGCGCAGTGCGGTGCCGGTGCACTACGGCACGTACTGGCCGATCGGGATGGACGCGGTACGCCCCCATGAATTCCACGCGCCCGGCGAGGAGTTCGTGCGCCTCGCGGCCGAGCGCGCGCCGGGCGTGGCGGTGCACCTGCTCGGGCACGGGGAGAGCGTGCGCGTGGGGGTCACCCGGTGATAGCGCTGGCCGCGGCCTCGACATCGACCGCGCCCGAGACCGCACAGCAGGCGATCGGGTATCCGACGCTGTTCCTGCTGGTGCTGCTCGGGGCACTGGTGCCGGTGGTGCCGACGGGGGCGCTGGTGAGTTCGGCGGCCGTGGTGGCCTTCCACCAGGAGGCGCCGCTCGCGATGGTGCTGGTCTTCGTGACGGCCTCGCTGGCCGCGTTCCTCGGCGACGCGACGCTGTACTGGCTGGGCCGGCGCGGCATGCACTCGAAGAACGGTTCGCGCTGGCTGGAGGCGATCCGGTCGCGGGCACCGGAGGACCGCCTGACCCAGGCGCAGGAAAAGCTGGCCGACCACGGGGTCGCGGTCCTGGTCCTGTCCCGCCTGGTCCCGGCGGGCCGCCTCCCGGTGATGCTGGCCTGCCTCCTGGCCCGCTGGCCGATGCGCCGCTTCGCCCGCGGCAACCTCCCGGCCTGCCTCGCCTGGGCCGTCACCTACCAACTCATCGGCGTCCTCGGCGGCTCCCTCTTCAACGAGCCGTGGGAGGGCGTGGTCGCGGCGGTCGCATTGACGGTGGTGCTCAGCGCGGCGCCCAGTCTGTGGCGACGAGTGCGGAAGCCGCGGGCGGCTTAGGCGGCGCTGTTGTCGGGCGCCCCCCAGGGGGCGGGAATTCGGTATCACCCGGCGGATTGGCGCGTACCCGACTCCGGGGCGGGCGGGCTACGTTCGGGCGATGGCACAGATCAGCTACCGGGCGTCCGACGGCTGCGCCCTGCACGCCACGACCGTGGGCGACGGCCCGCCCCTGGTCCTCCTGCACGCCGGTGGCCCCGACCACCGGAGCATGCTCCCGCTGGCCGAGCTGCTCGCCGACCGCCGGCTGGTCGTCCTGCCCGACCTGCGGGGCTACGGACGTTCGGTGTGCAGGGATCCGGAGCGCTTCACCTGGGATCGGTACACCGAGGACGTCATCGGGCTGTTGGACCACCTCGGTCTCCCGGACACCGTACTCGCCGGGGCGGGTATCGGTTCCACGATCACGCTCCGGACCGCGGCCGCTTACCCGGCGCGCGTGCGGGCCGCCGTGCTGATCGGGGTCGAGGACATCGAGGACGACGAGGCGAAGGAGGCCGAGATCCGGTTCCTCGACGCGTTCGCGGAGCGGGTCGCGGCCGACGGCATCGAGGCGGGCTGGGCGCCCGTCCTCGCCGCGTTCCCACCCGTCGTCGGCGAAATGGTGCGCGACGCGATCCCACGCTCCGACCCCGCCAGCATCGTGGCCGCCGCGGCGATCGGCCACGACCGCTCTTTCCGCAGCGTCGCCGAACTCGCGACGATCACCGCACCGACCCTGGTCTTCCCCGGCACGGACCCCCGCCACCCCACCGCCCTCGCCGAGGAGGCCGCCGCCACCCTCCCGCACGGCCTGCTGGCCACGGCCCGGATCGACGGCGACCTGCACACAGCCGAGGACCTGGCCCGCGCGACGGCACCGTCGATCCGAGCGTTCCTCAAGCCATAGAGGAGAAGGCAAAAAAGGGGAACGGGATACGGCGGCCACACGCACCGGGAACCGCCCGTGGCCGCCGTTGTCGCCGTGGCCGCCGTGTCCCGTTCAGTCGCTCCTCCGCTCATTCCCCCAGTACGCGCGACCCGCCCACCGGCAGGTCCCAGAGGTCCGATCTCGCGAGGCCGGCCTTCTCCCAGGCCGTACGGACGCGGGTGAGGGGTTCCAGGACCGGTTCTGCGGAGAGGACGAAGGTGCCCCAGTGCATGGGGGCCATGCGGCGGGCGCCCAGGTCCTGGGTGGCGCGGACCGCCTCCTCGGGGTCGCAGTGGACGTCGCTGAGCCACCAGCGGGGGTCGTAGGCGCCGATGGGGAGCAGGGCGAGGTCGATGCCCGGGTAGCGGCGGCCGATTCGGTCGAACCAGTGGCCGTAGCCCGTGTCGCCGGCGAAGTACACGCGCTGTCCGTCACGGGCGGTGAGCAGCCAACCGCCCCAGAGGGTGCGGCAGGTGTCGGTGAGGGAGCGCTTGGACCAGTGATGGGCGGGGACGAAGTCGAAGCGGACGCCGTCCAGTTCGGCCGCCTCCCACCAGTCCAGCTCGGTGACGGCGGTGAATCTGCGGCGGCGGAACCAGCGCGCGAGCCCGGCCGGCACGAACACCGGGGTGTCGCGCGGCAGGCGGCGCAGGGTGGGGGCGTCCAGGTGGTCGTAGTGGTTGTGGCTGATGACGACCGCGTCGATGCGCGGCAGGGCGCTCCAGGCGACGCCGACCGGGGTGATGCGGGCGGGCGTGCCGAGGATGCGGCGGGACCAGACCGGGTCGGTGAGGACGGTGAGGCCGCCGATCCGGACGACCCAACTGGCGTGTCCCGCCCAGGAGACGGCGACCGTGCGGGCGTCGACTCGGGGCAGCGGGCCGGGTTCGAAGGGGAGCCGTGGGATGTCGGCGAGGCCCTCGCGCCCGGGGCGGACGGAGCCTTCGCGGGCGAAACGGGCGGTGGCCTTGAGGCCGGGCAACGGGGCGGTCAGACGGTCGTGGAAGGTCCGCGGCCACACCCGCCGCTCACCCAGCGGGCGGGGCTCGGCGAGCGGCGGAGAGGACGGCGGCGGTGACAGAGGGGACAGCGGTGACGCGGATGACATGGGTGACAGCGGTGACAGGGCCGCCGGATCGCCGGCTCCCCTGGTGGCCGTACTCCCGCTCATGGCCGGACTCGCACTCGCACTCGTGGTCGTACTCGTGGTGGTCGACTCTGACTGCTGCGTCATCGAGGAGGCTCCCATCGCTGAGCGTCGTCGCGGAGATCGTCGAAGACCGACTTCAGTCGGATCAACGCGCGTTGCACGTGTGGCAGTTCCAACGGCGTGGGTGAGGTGAGGCATTCCGCGCGTTCGTCGTCCGTACGGCCCAGCAGCGGGCCGGTGGACAACCGCACGCGCAGGGCGCCGAGTTCGTCGCCGAAGCGGTGGCCGCCGGGTGCGGGCATGCCGAGCCGGGCGGCGAGGAAGTCCTCCAGTTCCTGGGCGTCGCCCACGCCGTGCGCGGTGAGCGCGGGGCGCAGCGGGTCCAGGTCGACGTACAGATGCCGGCCCGCCTGCGGAGGACGGGCCACGGCACCGGCCTCGACGACGGCGCGGTGCGCGGCGGCGGCCACGCGCGCGTGGAGGCGTACGGCGGCGGCGCGACGCCCAGTGACCGGCTCGGGTTCCGTCAGGGCGTACGCGGCCGGCGCGGCGATCGGGCCGGCGATGCGGGCGCCCATGGCGGTGAGCACGTCGAGCACGCGCGCGTGGAGGGCGGTTCCGTCCTCGTCGGCCGGGAAGCGGGCGATCGCGGCCGGCCAGCCCGCCGGCAGCAGGGCGCCGGCCAGGTCGGTGACGACGGTGACCCGGTCGGGCCGCATCTCGGCGGGGCTGAGCTGCACGGAGTCGTGCGGGGCGTGCACGGTGTCGCGCCAGGTCTCGTCGCTGACCACGTGCAGCCCCTCCGCGACGGCGGCCTCCACGCACGCGTGCAGCACATCGGGCGGCGCGACGGTCGCGGTGGGATCGTCGGCGACGGACAGCACCAGCAGCCGCGGATCCCCGCCCTCGGCACGCACCCGGCGCACGGTCTCCATGAGGGCGTACGGATCCGGCACACCCCCGCACTCGGCCGGCGTCGCCACATGGAAGACGGGCCTGCCCAACAGGCGTGCGTACGGCGCCCACCAGGCCGCGCACGGCCGGGGCACCAGGACGTCGCCGCCGAGCGCGGCGGTCAGCGCGAGCAGCAGGGCGGGGGCGCCGGGGCCCGCGGCCACCCCGGCGGGCTCGACGGGCAGTCCGCGGCGCTGCCAGTAGCCGCACGCCGCCTCCCGCAGTGCGGTGCCGCCGCCGACCGGCTCCCCGTCGGCGGTGGCCGCCGCGGCGGCGAGTGCGGCGCTGAGTTCGGGCAGCACGGGCAACCCGTCCTCGGGGAGGTGCGGCCCGTAGCGGACGGGGCCGTGGCCTTCCGGGGCCGTCCGCCGCATACGTACCTCCGCGCCGTGCCTGCTGCCGTGTCCGTCACCCTCGAAGACCGTCGGACGACCGTCCGCCCCCGTCCCCCGCGCCGGTTCTCCGCCGCCCGGTAAGCCGCCTCCCCGTCCCTGTCCCGTTCGCTGTCCCCGCGTCCGCGCCCGGTGGTCACCGGTGCGTACGAGGCAGGTCGTGCCGTCGGGTTCCGCGTACCCGGAGTGACTGACGCCGATGTGCGTCGGCAGGGTTGCTCCGGTCACCCGGGCGGTGCCGGGCGCGGCCCGCCGGATCACCTGTCCACGGCGGCGTCCCGGTGGCGCAGCCGGTACGCGGCGGCGCCCAGGCCGCCCGCGATCAGGACGCCGCCTGCGACCAGGGCGGGCACGGAGTCGGTGAAGGTACCGCCCTCGCCGGCCTGGACACCGCGCTGCACCGGGGCGGCGGCGCAGGAGTCGCCGCGCGGTTCGGTGCGCGGTCCGGCGTGAGGGTCGGCGTGGGGTTCGGCGCAGGTCCGGCCGCCGCCGTCGCCGCCGCCGCCGCGGGTCACGGTGAAGGTGGCGCTCCAGGCCTTGCCCTGGCCGCCGGGTGCCGCCGGGCAGGTGCCGTCGACGGTCCACGCGGAGTCCCGGGTCACGGCGTTCGGACCGCTGCCCTCGAAGTCGCCGGCGGGGGCGACACGGGCGGTGCCGCGGTAGGCGGGACCGGCGACCGCGTCGTCGTTGCCGGGGACGCGCTGGAGCTGGACGGTGCCGTCGTCGAAGGCCTGCGAGGTGGCGTCGAGGGTGGCGGGCGCGGGGCCGCTCGTGGCGTCGCAGGAGACCGAGACGGTGACGCTGCCGCCCGGGGAGACATTGCTCGGGCTGACCTCCGCGGCCGGGTCCGCGAAGGCGGCCGCGGCGGCGGCGCCGAGCGCGGCACCGGCCAGGACGGCGGCGGACAGGGCACGGGCGGTGCGGCGCATGGGAAGGGCTCCTTCGGCCGGCGGCTGCGGGGCACGGAGTTCGTGCCCCGCAGCCATCACAGCCCGCCCGGCCGCACCGCGCGCGCGGCCGGACACCATTCGCGGGACGCGCACGGCCGACCGGGTGACAGCGGCGTGCCGCCCAAGGATCTGGGCGGCACGCTTCCCCCCGTTCCCCATCCCGGTCCCCCGGGCCCTAGGCCGCGCCGCTCATGATCTGGTCGCGCACCTGGGTGCAGCAACGGTTGATGAGCCGGGAGACGTGCATCTGCGAGATGCCCAGCTGCTCGGCGATGCGGCTCTGGGTCATGTCGTCGAAGAACCGCATGTAGAGGATGGTCCGCTCACGCTCGGGCAGGGCGGCCAGCCGGGGCGCGACGGCCTCGCGGTCCACCACCGTGTCCAGTCGGCCGTCGGGCGCGCCGAGCGCGTCGCTCAGGGAGTAGCCGTCGTTGCTGCCGGGCAGCTCCGCGTCGAGCGAGAGCGCCGTGAAGCTCTCCAGCGCCTCCAGACCGGCCTGCGCGTCCTCCTCGCTCATGTTCGCCTGCGCGGCGATCTCCGCGACGGTGGGACGCCGGCCGGAGATGGTCTGGGACAGGTCCTGACTGGCGAACCGGACCCGGTTACGCAGGTCCTGGACGCGGCGCGGCACGTGCACGGTCCACATGTGGTCCCGGAAGTGCCGCTTGATCTCGCCGGTGATGGTCGGTACGGCGTAGCTCTCGAAGGCGTTGCCGAGAGCTGGGTCGTACCGGTCGACGGCCTTGACCAGGCCGAGGGCCGCGACCTGGCGCAGGTCCTCGAAGCTCTCGCCACGGCTGCGGAAGCGTCCCGCGAGCCGGTCGGCCATCGGCAGCCAGGCCTCGACCAACTTCTCGCGCAGGGTGTCCCGTTGCTGGCCGGCCGGAAGCGCGGCGAGCGTACGGAAGGCCTCCGCGGTGTCGGGGGCGTCGTCGTGCGGGTGGTGCTTCGCGCTCATTTTGGTGGCCATGGTTGCGTCGCAACTCCCTCGGTGCTGCTTTGGGTGGAAGGTCACCGTGGGAGAGCGGCCGAAATCCGGACGGACACGGCCGGGGCGGCAAGAGAGCCGTTCCCACGGACGTGCCTCCGGTCCGAAGCACTTGACCTCCGCCTGCCCTCGACTTCTCCGGGCAAACCCCCGTGTCGACGCCCGACGTTCGGGTACGCGCCGCACACGCCGAAGATCCAGGAGGGACACATGCAACGAGGCAGCAACCGACTGAGCGCCCACCGCGACGAGGAGTTGAAGCACGAACTGCGGGACCTGCTCAGGTCCGGCCACCCCGCACAGACCGAGGAGTGGCACGGCTCCGAGCCCGCCGCCGAGGACGACCCGGAACTCGCGGGCGGCCCGATCGCACCCGGCGGTTCGTCCGCGACACCGGAGGCGGTCCGCCTGGAACTCTCCCGCTACCTGAGCCGCCACTCGTTCCCGGCCGACCCGTTCGCCCTCGCCCTCACCCTGCGCGACGCGAACGCGCCCGACGCCCTGGCCGACCCGGTGGCACGCCTGCCCCGCACGGCCCGCTACACCACCGTCCAAGAACTGACCGACGCCCTCATCAGCGCGGACACCGAGCGGCGCGGGTAGGTCAGCAGCCGGAGGACCGCTCCCGTGCGCCCTCGCGCGTGCGGCCCGCGGCGACCATGCGCTCCGGATTGCGGCGCAGGAACTCGCCCTCCAGTGACGCCATGCGGTCGTTGTGGGCCCGCAGGGCGTCGCTGGAGCCGTGCAGCAGGGTGTCGTGGCGCGTGCGGTGGATCGTCTCCAGCTCCTTCATGAGCTGTTGGTCGTCCAGTCGGCTGGGCTCGACTCCGGTCATCGTGGTGCCCCGCTCGTCGTGGGTACGGCTCCGGGAGGGTGCCGTGGAGCCGGCGTCTCCTCACCCACTGTACGAAGAACCACGCCCCCGGTCCTCCGAAGCCGCGCACGCACCCGGCCGCGTGCCTAGCGGACCCGCTCCACCCGCCGCTCGTCCCACACCGGCTCCGGCGTCTCCCGGACCCGGCCGTCGCTCCCGAAGACCAGGTAGCGGTCGAAGGAGCGGGCGAACCAGCGGTCGTGGGTGACCGCGAGGACCGTGCCGTCGAAGGCCTCCAGGCCCTCCTGGAGCGCCTCGGCGGACTCCAGGTCGAGGTTGTCGGTGGGCTCGTCGAGGAGGAGGGCGGTGACGCCCTCCAGTTCCAGGAGCAGGATCTGGAAGCGGGCCTGCTGGCCGCCGGAGAGGCGGTCGAAGGTCTGCTCGGCCTCGTTGGTGAGCTCGTAGCGGCGCAGTCGCGACGAGGCCGCGCCCCGGTCCTGGGAGTGCTCAGACCACAGGATGTCCAGCAGCGTGCGGCCCTGCAGTTCGGGGTGGGCGTGGGTCTGCGCGAAGTGGCCCGGCACGACCCGCGCGCCCAGCTTCCACGCCCCCGTGTGCGCCACCTCCTCGCCGGCCAGCAGCCGCAGGAAGTGCGACTTGCCGGAGCCGTTGGAGCCGAGGACGGCGACCCGTTCGCCGTAGAAGACCTCCAGGTCGAAGGGCTTCATCAGTCCTGTCAGCTCAAGTCCCTTGCAGGTGACGGCCCTTACGCCGGTACGGCCGCCCTTGAGCCGCATCGTGATGTCCTGCTCGCGCGGCGGCTCCGGCGGCGGGCCCGCCTCCTCGAACTTGCGCAGCCGGGTCTGGGCGGCCTGGTAGCGGGAGGCCAACTCATGGCTGATGGAGGCCGCCTGACGGAGGTTCAGCACCAGCTTCTTCAGCTGCGCGTGCTTCTCGTCCCAGCGGCGCCTCAACTCCTCGAAGCGGGCGAAGCGTTCACGTCGGGCGTCGTGGTACGTGGCGAAGCCGCCGCCGTGCACCCAGGCGTCGGCGCCGGCCGGCGAGGGCTCGACGGAGACGATCTTCTCGGCGGCGCGGGAGAGGAGTTCGCGGTCGTGGGAGACGAAGAGCACCGTCTTGCGGGTCTCCTTGAGCCGTTCCTCCAGCCACCGCTTGCCGGGCACGTCGAGGTAGTTGTCCGGCTCGTCGAGCAGCAGCACCTCCTCGGAGCCGCGCAGCAGCGCCTCCAGCACGAGCCGCTTCTGCTCGCCGCCGGACAGGGTGCCGACCTGCCGGAACTGCGCCTTGTCGTAGGGCACACTGAGCGCGGCCATGGTGCACATGTCCCACAGCGTCTCGAACTCGTAGCCGTGCACCTCGGCCCAGTCGGACAGGGCCTGTGCGTAGGCGAGTTGGGCGGCCTCGTCGTCGACGGTCATGATGCCGTGCTCGGCCTTGTCGACCTCTTTGGCCACCTCGCGGATGCGCGGCGGGGCGACCGACACGAGCAGGTCCCGCACGGTCGTCTCGTCGCGTACGGAGCCCACGAACTGGCGCATCACGCCGAGGCCGCCACTGACGGTGACGGTCCCGCCGTGCGGTTTCAGCTCGCCGGAGATCAGCCTCAGCAGGGTCGTCTTGCCGGCGCCGTTGGGCCCGACGAGGGCCACGACGGCCCCTTCGCCCACCCGGAACGACACATCGCCGAGCAGCGCCCTCCCGTCGGGGAGGTAGTACTCGAGGTGTGCGGCTTCCAGATGTCCCATGAACAGGCATTCTGCGGGCCGCCCGGCAGGTCGGGCAAACCCTTATGCCGCTCGGGGCCCGTCCGCCGAGACGCAGGCCTTAATCGAGTGCCTGCCCGGCCGGTCCGCCCTCGCCGGCCGGGGTCACCACCGCGCCCGCCCAGGAGATGGCCTTCCAGCCGTCGGTGGGCGAGCCCTCCAGGACGACCACGCCGGTGTTGTCGAGGGGGTGGGCGGCGGCGAAGGGCACGTCGACGTTGTCGGCGCGGGAGGCGGTCCACATCCGGATGGCCGCGCCGTGGCTGACCATGGCGACCGTCCCGGCCCCACTGGCGGCGGCCTCGGCGACGACGGCGTCGTAGCGGGCCAGCGCCTCGACGCCGTTCTCCCCGCCCGGCATCCTCAGCTCGGTGTCCCCGGCCGCCCAGGCGAACACCGTGCGCATGTAGACCCGCGCCCGCTCGGAGTCGCCCGGCAGCATCTGCAGATCGCCCGCGGACAGCTCGCGGATGCCGTCCCGGACGACCGGGTCGAGACCCCGGGCGGCGGCCAGCGGGGCGGCCGTGAGCTGCGTACGGACCATGGTGGAGACGTAGAGCGCCTCGATGTCCTCGTCGGCCAGCGCCTCGGGCAGGGCGGCGGCCTGCTGCTCGCCGAGGGCGGTCAGACCCGGGCCCGGGACGGCCGTGTCCAGTACGAAGTCGACGTTGGACGGCGTCTGGCCGTGGCGGACGAGAATCAGACGCATGCAGGGACCCTCCGGGTGTCGGTTGCCGTCCGCCGGACAATAAACGGCGAGTTCAGGGTACCGGGAGCATATGAGCCCAGACGTCGACCTCACCCTTCCGAAGCCCGGCCTCCATCCCCTGCGTGACCGGCTGCTCGCGCTCGACTCCAGGCTGTTCGAGTTCGCGGCCGAGCGGAACTGGCCGGCGGCGGAGCCCGTCCTGCCGCGGCTGAGCCGGGCCGCGAACCACGGTGTGCTGTGGTTCGCGGCGGCGGCGGCGCTGGCCGCGGCCCGTACGCCTCGGTCCCGTCGCGCCGCCGCCCGCGGGCTCGCCTCGCTCAGCGTCGCCTCGCTGACCATCAACACCATCGGCAAGCGGTCGATACGCCGTCCGCGCCCCGTCCTCGACCCCGTACCGGTCGCCCGGCAGCTGAAGCGGCAGCCGATCACCACGTCGTTCCCCTCCGGTCATGCCGCCTCGGCGGCGGCCTTCGCGACCGGGGTCGCCCTGGAGTCCCCTGCCTGGGGCGCCGCGGTCGGCCCGAT
Organism: Streptomyces pseudovenezuelae; assembly: GCF_029892565.1. Classification (GTDB taxonomy): domain Bacteria; phylum Actinomycetota; class Actinomycetes; order Streptomycetales; family Streptomycetaceae; genus Streptomyces; species Streptomyces pseudovenezuelae_A. The sequence continues at coordinate 621,337 of NZ_JARXVH010000001.1, forward strand.
CGCCTTCTCGGTGGCGATGTCCCGCGTCTACACCGGCGTCCATTTCCCGAGCGACGTCCTCGCGGGCGCCGCCCTCGGCGCGGTCGCCGGATTCGCCGTACGAGGTCTGGTGCCCACCCGGGTCCAGTCGGTGTCGCCGGCCCGGCCCCGTACCGACGTGCCGGAGCTGCCGGACGGCGAGGGGCTGGTCATGGTCGCCAACACCAGCTCGGGCACCGCGGACCGCGTGCGCGCGCTGAGTGACGGTCTGCCGCTGGCCGAGATCGTCGAGTGCGAACCGGCCGACATACACGCCGAGTTGGAGAAGGCCGCGGCCCGCGCCACCGTGCTCGGTGTGTGCGGCGGCGACGGCACGGTGAACACCGCGGCCGAGATCGCCCTGCGTCACGGCCTGCCCCTGGCCGTGCTGCCCGGTGGCACCCTCAACCACTTCGCCTACGACCTGGGCGTGGAGGACGCCCGCACCCTGACCCGCGCGATCCAGGGCGGCGAGGGGGTGCGCGTGGACGTCGGCCGGTTCGACGCGGGCGAGACGAAGGGCATCTTCCTCAACACGTGCAGCCTGGGCGTCTATCCGGAGCTGGTGCGTGAGCGTGAGCGCTGGTCGGGCCGGATCGGCGGCTGGCCGGCCGGGGTGCTCGGGGCGCTGCGCGTGCTGCGGACGGACCAGCACCCGCTGCAGGCCGAGTTCGGCGGCCGGACCCACCCGCTGTGGCTGCTGTTCGTCGGCAACGGCACCTACCACCGGATGGGCCTGACGCCGGGCCGCCGCCTCGACCTCGCGGACGGCCGGCTCGACGTACGCGTGGTGCACGGCGGCCGGCGGCCCGCGCTGCGGCTGCTCGCGGCGGCGGCCGCGGGCCCGCTGACCCGCTCCCCCGCGCACGCGGCGGTCCAGGTCACGCGGCTGCGCCTGGACGGCGTCACCCCCGGCACGCTCCTCGCCTTCGACGGTGAAGTCACCGAGGTGGCGGGCCAGGTGACGCTGGAGAAGCTGCCGCACGCGCTGCGGGTCTATCGCCCGCTGCCGTGATCACCCTCCGCACCGCCATGTGGACTGACTGACCGTCAGTCCACATGGTAATATACGGGTCTCACAATTCGACATGTGCGCGTACCGTGAGGCGTACCGCCGACGGGGCCGTGAGCGCCCCGCGAGCAGGTACGTCGAGAGGGGACCCGCCATGTCCAGGCCGCAGGAGACCGCCATCTACACGCACGGCCACCACGAGTCGGTGCTGCGCTCGCACACCTGGCGGACCGCCGCCAACTCCGCGGCCTACCTGCTCGGTTCGCTGAAGCCGCACATGAAGATCCTGGACATCGGCTGCGGTCCCGGCACGATCACCGCCGACCTGGCGGAGCTGGTCCCCCAAGGGCACGTCACCGGCGTCGACCAGGCGCCCGGGATCCTGGAACAGGCCCGGGCGACGGCGACCCAACGCGGCCTGGACAACGTCGACTTCGCGGTCGCCGACGTCCACGCACTGGACTTCCCGGACGACACGTTCTGCGTGGTCCACGCCCATCAGGTGCTGCAACACGTCGGCGATCCGGTGCAGGCGCTGCGCGAGATGCGGCGGGTCACCAAACCGACCGGTTTCATCGCCGTCCGCGATTCGGACTACGCGGCCATGACCTGGTACCCGGCGTCCCGAGGAATGGACGAGTGGCTGGATCTGTACCGCCGTGTGGCCCGGGCCAACGGCGGCGAGCCGGACGCCGGGCGGCGGCTGAAGTCCTGGGCGCTGCGGGCGGGACTCACCGACGTCACGGCGACCTCCAGCACCTGGACCTTCTCCACACCCGAGGAACGGGCCTGGTGGAGCGGCCTGTGGGCGGACCGGACGCTGGCGTCGGCGTACGCCGAGCGGGCCACGGAGGGCGGCCACGCGACCCCGGAGCAGCTGCGGGCGGTGTCGGAGGCCTGGCGGGAGTGGGGGCGGCGGGAGGACGGCTGGTTCTCGGTCCTGCATGCGGAGATCCTGTGCCGGAAGGACGTCTGAATCTCCGCAGTCGGGTTACTCGGAGTGCAGGAGGTTCACACCATGGTTCCGATTCTGCTTGTCCTGCTTCTTGTCCTCGTTCTCTTCGGCGCCGGCTTCGCGGTGAAGCTGCTCTGGTGGATCGCACTGGTGGTTCTCGTGCTGTGGGTGCTCGGGTTCCTGATGCGCGGCACGACATCGGCCGGCGGCCGGAGTCGCTGGTACCGATGGTGAGTCGGTACCCGTGACGGGGCGCCTGGGGTGAGTCGGGGGCGTGGCGCGATCAGGCGCCGCGCCCCCGAGCCGCGTCCAGCCTGCGCCGCGCCGGTCCCAGGGCGCGGCGCATCCGCATGATGCCGCCCCAGGGGTCGGTGCGGGCCTGTTCCACGGCGTCGGAAATCGTCCAGCGGCGGGCGCTGAGGCCGGGGTCGTCGAGCTGTGTCCAGGCGAGGGGCGTGGCCACGGGGGCGCCGGGCCGGGCGCGGACGGAGAGCGGCGCGACCGCGGTCTGCGCGTAGGCGTTGCGCCCCACGTCCAGGTAGAGCCGATGACCGCGGTCCTTCTTGCGCGCGGCGGTGGTGAGCCGGTCGGGGTGGGCGTCGGCGAGATGGTCGGCGACGTCACGGGCGAAGGTGCGGACCTCGTCGACGTCGCTCCGGCCGTCCAGGGGCACGATCACGTGCAGTCCCCGCGAGCCGGTGGTCATCAGGGCGGAGGGCAGCTTGAGCCGGTCGAGGAGCTCCCCGAGGAGCCAGGCCGCCTCGCGCACGGCGGCGAAGTCGTCGTCGGCCGGGTCGAGGTCGAAGACCAGCCGGTCGGGCAGCTCGATCCGCCCGACCAGGGACAGCCACCGGTGCACGGTGAGACAGGCCTGGTCGGCGAGGTACACGAGGGTGGCGGAGTCGTCGCACACGGTGTGCAGGACGGTGCCGCCCTCCTTGGGCACCTCGACGCGGGTGATCCAGTCCGGGTAGCTCTGCGGGGTGTTCTTCTGCACGAAGCGGGGTCCGTCGATCCCGTCCGGATGCCGTTCCAGCATCAGGGGACGGCCGCGCAGGTGCGGCACCATCAGCGGGGCGGCCGAGCGGTAGTAGTCGACGAGGTCGCCCTTGGTGTACTCCTTCGCCTTCCCCTCGCCGGGGAAGAGCACCTTGCCGGGCCGATGCACCTCGACCGTGCGGTGTCCGGCCCGGACTCTGCGGACCTCGTCGCCGTTCACCGCACGACCGCCTCCTCGACCAGCAGGCGGCCGGCCGCCGCGATGGACTCGGCGTCGATGCCCGCCGCGTGCAGCTGCTCGGTCGGGGACGCCGAGCCCGGCATCGTCCGTACGGCCAGGCGCACCAGCCGCGGTACCGGCCGCCCGTCGAGGAACGCGTCCAGGACGGCGTCCCCGAGGCCGCCCTCCTCGTGGTGGTCCTCCACGGTCATCAGGCAGCCGGTGTCCTCGGCGGCCCGGCGCAGGGTGAGCCGGTCGACGGGCTTGACCGAGTACAGGTCCACCACCCGGACCGCGATGTCGTGCTCCGCCAGCGCGTCGGCGGCTGCCAGCGCCTCGTGGACGGTGACGCCCGCGGCGACGATCGTCAGCCGGTCGCGGTCGGAGGAGCGCAGCACCTTGCTGCCGCCGATCGGGAACTCCTCGTCGGCGCCGTAGATCACCGGGCCCTCGCCGCGTGAGGTGCGCAGATAGCGGACGCCGTCCAGGCCCGCCATCTGTGTGACGAGCTGGGCGGTCTGGTTGGGGTCGCACGGGTACAGCACGGTCGAGCCGTGCACCGCGCGCATCATCGCGAGGTCTTCCAGGCCCATCTGCGAGGGCCCGTCCTGGCCGATCGCGACGCCCGCGTGCGAGCCGACGAGGTTGATGCCGGCGCCGCTGATCGACGCCATCCGCACGAAGTCGTACGCACGCGTGAGGAACGCCGCGAAGGTGGTGGCGTACGGCACCCAGCCGCGCGCGGCGAGTCCCACGGCCGTCGCGACCATCTGCTGCTCGGCGATGTAGCACTCGAAGTAGCGGTCGGGGTGTTCCTTGGCGAAGAGCTCGGCCTTGGTGGAGTCGCCGACCTCTCCGTCGAGGGCGACGACGTCGCCACGTGCCGTGCCGAGCGCGACGAGCGCCTGCCCGAAGGCGTCGCGGGTGGCCACCCCCTTGCCGCTCTTCCCCTCATCTCCCTTGTCCCAGCGGGGCAGTTCGAGCACCCCGCCACCACCCACGGCGTGCAGCATCCGTGCGGCGGGCGGCTCCTGCACGTGGACCCGGAGCGAGCGGGGACCGCCCAGTTCGGCGATCGCCTCCTCGGGGTCCGGCAGCGGCTTGCCGTGCAGACCCTCGCGGTCCTGGACGGAGGCGACGCCCTTGCCCTTGAGGGTGCGCGCGAGGATCACGGTCGGCCGGCCGATCGTCGACTCGGCCTCGCCGTAGGCGCGCTCGATCGCGTCGACGTCGTGCCCGTCCACCTCGACGGTGTGCCAGCCGAACGCCTCGAAACGGCGCGCGTAGGCGTGCAGGTCATGACCGTGCCGGGTCGGCCCGCGCTGCCCGAGCCGGTTGACGTCGACGATCGCGGTCAGGTTGTCGAGATGCTCGTACGAGGCCTGCTCGGCGGCCTCCCACACGGAGCCCTCGGCCAGCTCGCTGTCCCCGCACAGCACCCACACCCGGTACCCGACGCGGTCCAGGTTCTTGCCGGCCAGCGCGATCCCGGCGCCGACGGGCAGCCCCTGACCGAGCGAGCCGGTGGCCGTCTCGACCCACGGCAGCCTGCGCGGCGTCGGATGCCCTTCGAGCCGGCTGCCCCGCGTACGGAAGGTCAGCAACTCGGCGTCGTCGATGGCACCGGCCGCCTTGTAGGCGGCGTAGAGGAGGGGCGAGGCGTGTCCCTTAGACAGGACGAAGCGGTCGTTGCCGGGATGGTCGGGGCGGTCGAAGTCGTAGCGGAAGTGGTTGGTCAGGAAGACGGCCATCAGGTCGGCGGCGGACATCGAGGACGTCGGGTGTCCGGAGCCGGCAGCCGCGGCGGCCCGCACACTGTCCACGCGCAACTGCTGACCCAGCTCGGCGAGTTCGGCGGTGTTCATGACTCTCCTTGCGGCAACGGAGGCAGATACGGAAAGTAGTCGGTCGGTTCGAGAAGCGTCACAGAATTGGTCGTTCACCTCGGTCCGGACTTCTCCGCGTCCCCCTGGTCAGCTCGGCCAAACGTGCACCGGGCCCCGGCCCGCGCCGGAGCCCGCGGCGGCCGAAATGGATCGCCGGAAGGGATCTCCTCCCCCGCCGGTCCGAACTAGGCTCGTCCGCATGGACATTCTGGGAGCCACGCTGCGGATCTGCGTCGACGACCTGGAGACCGCGGTCCCCTTCTACGAACGGCTCGCGGGCGGCACCGCCCTGCGCTTCGAACGCGCCGGGGTCCAGGTGGCCGCCGTCGGCTGCTTCCTGCTGATGAGCGGCCCCGAGGCCGAGCTGGAAGTGCTGCGCAAGGTCTCCGCGACGATCGCCGTGAAGGACGTCGACGAGGCCAACCGCGTACTCACCGAACTGGGCGCCCGCGTCATCGCGGGCCCGGTGGCCACCCCGGCGGGCCGCAACCTGATCGCGATGCATCCGGACGGGGTGGTGTACGAGTACGTGGACCGCAATTCCTAGCGGCGACGGGGCGGGACGAGCCCGGGTCGAGCGGGGCAGGCCCCGCGGACGCGGCCCGCGAGCTCCAAGGTGTCGCCCGCCCCGCCCCTCACGTCTCCTGCGGCCGCATCCGGAAGTCGTAGTGCTCCGGCAGCGGCTCCTCGGCGAGCCGCGCCCACAGTCGTCCGATGGCCTCCGCGCCCTCCCGTAGGTCGGCGACCTCGAAACCGGCGTCGAAGACGGCCCGTGCCTCCTCGCGCCGGCCCTCCGCCAGCAGCAGCCCGGCCTCGATCAGCCGGAACCGGCCGCGCTCCCGGGTCGCGGGATGCAGCCGCTCCCACACGGACCGCGCCTGCTCGGTGCGGCGTACGGCGAGCAGGGCCTCGATCGCCTCGCGGCCCAGCGCGGCCGTGGCCGCCGTCCAGGAAGCGCCGGTGTCGCGGCGCTCGTGGCACAGGTCGTCGAAGGCCTCGGTGTAGCGGTCGGCGGCCCGCTCGTGGTTGCCGGCCTCGTGGTCGGCGACGGCGAGGCAGCGCAGCAACGGCCAGAGGGACGGGGCGAGTTCGAGGGCCCGTTCCCAACTTCGTACCGCCTGCGCCTGATCGCCGTCGTGCCACTGGGCGACGCCGAGGTGGTACTCGGTGAGCGGGGTGGCGGGCGCGGTCTCCAGCATGTCCCGCCAGTGCCGGGCGACGAGCGTCTCGCCGGGCGGCCGCACCCGGCGCGGATCGGGCAGCGACCCGGCGCGCAGCAGTTGGCGCCAGGGCTCCTGGTCCTCGCCCAGCGTGCTCTCGTCGAAGGGCGTGCCGGGCAACTTCCAGTCGGTGCGCAGGACTTCGAGCGCGCCCCAGCCGGAGCCGACGGCGAGGATCTCGCCGGGTTCGGCGTCGGCGTGCGGCTTCCAGGCCTCGTACGCGGCGTCGACGTCGGCGCGCGGCAGGACGGCCGCCAGCCGCTCCTCCACGCCGGACACCACCGTCTCCCACTCCCCGTCGGGCGAGGCGTCCAGCGGCCCGTACGCCTCCAGCCAGCTCACCTCGCTCTCCGCGTCCAGCCGCACATGCTCCAACTGCGTGCGCGCGAGCCCCGCTTGGATCTCGCAGTAGCCGCCGGTCCCCGGCTCGGTGAGCCACTCCTGCCAGCGCCGCCCGCCGCTCCCGTTCCCCCACACGAACAGCTTGCGCCCGCGCAGCACGTCGGTGGACGTCTGCACCAGTCCGTGGCCGTCGGCGGCCAACGCGGCGATCCAGCGCCGCCGTTCCTCGGGCAGCTCGTAGAAGTAGTCGGCGGCGTAAGGGCTGTTGAGCGGATACGTGCGGTCGATCCCGTCGTACGAGGGCACGGGCACGCGGCGCAGTCGGCGCTCGTAGCCGAAGTGCCAGGCCTCGTCCGCCGGTGCGATCACCCGGCGCTCCTCGGGCACGGCGATGTTGGACCACCAGTAGGCGGGCACGGGCTTCTCGTGCGGGTTGCGGACGCGGACGCCGACGTAGAGGAAGTCGGAGTGTTCCGGCAGCCAGAGGTCGACCTGGAAGGGCAGGTCGCGCAGGCGTTCCCACTCCCACAGGCGGAGCATCTCGCCGCCGTCGGGGGCGGTGACGCGGGCCGCGTGCAGCGGGGCGACGGAGAGGGTGGTGTGGCCGGTGGCGCCGATGTTCCATTCGATGCCGCCGGAGTACCAGGCGCCGTTGAGGGCGAAGTTGGCGGGCTGGAACACCGGGTTGCGGTAGAGGAGTTCACGTCCGGTGGGCTTGTGGAACAGGGAGGCGATCCGGCCGCCCAGACCGGGCAGTACGGCGGCGCGCAGCCGGTCGTTCTCCAGCACGAGGGCGTCGATCTCCCGGGGGGCGCGCTCTCTGCCGTACCCGTCCCGGACGCGCGCCGGCAGCAGGCTGCGCAGGGGCGCGAAGCCGACCTGCCGGGCCATGTCGCGCGGCAGCTCGTCCCGGTCCCGTTCCTCGATGCGGTGCACCTCGTCGAGCGGCCGGAGCGGGGGCAGCGGGTTGTCCGGGCCCAGGTCCGCTGCGGGCAGGGTGATTACCTCACGTCGGATCGTCGTCACGATCACCATGGAAGCCGCTCACCGGTGAGCTGGCCAGGGTCCCTACCGGTCAGGATTACGCAAAGGCGCCGACCTGCGCGGCCGGCGGATCGGGCGCGCGGAAATTCCGTGGGCACCGGATCGTCGACCGCATACAGTCGGGCCTTCGACGCAGGACGAAGCGGGAGCGGACGCATGAGCGAGCAGCACACGTACCGGGTGATCGTGCGGGGCACGTGGGACGGGCTGACCGAGCAGGCCCGCGAGCGGCTGCTCACCGAGGCCGGCGAGCACGGGATGACGAGCATGCGGTTCACCGAGGAGGGCTCGCTGTCCTACGAGCCGGCGCCGCTCAAGCACTTCTCGATGAGGTTCGTGGTGGTGTCGGACGCGGCGGACGGCGACGAGATGGCGGCCGCGATCGCGGAGGACCGGGCGGAGACCCTGCTGCGCGGGCTCGACTACGGCTTCGGGGAACTGAAGTCGACCGTCACCGACCTCGACACCATGAAGATCAACCGGAAGCCCGCATCTCGGCGGTGAGCGCCCAGCGCTCGTGGTCCCGCCAGCCGCCGTCGATGTAGATCATGTTCGGCGAGAAGCCCTCCAGGCGGAACCCGCAGGAGCGGGCCAGGGCGATCGAGGCGGCGTTGCCGGGCTGCGCGTTGATCTCCAGGCGGTGCAGCCGCATCGGCCCGAAGGCGTACGCCACGACGAGGTCGAGGCCCGCGCGCATCAGCCCGCGCCCGGCGGAGTGCGCGAAGGCGCCGTAGCCGAGCGCGCCGCACTGGAAACCGCCCTCGACGATGTTGTTGATGTTGATGAACCCGGCGATGGCCCCGTCGGCGCGCTCACCACCCCCTTCGCCGCCCTCGTCACCGCCCTTCTCACCGACCTTCTCGCAGACCAGGAACCCGGCCTTGGTCGGGTCCTTGATCAGCCGGTTCGCGTAGGCGAGGTAACCGTCGGAGCTGTCCGGCGGGAACAGCCACGGATGGTGCAGATCCTTGCTCTCGCGGGCACGGGCGGTGAACTCGGCACCGTCCTCGTAGGCGAAGTGGCGTATGCCCACGCGGGGGCCTTCGGCGAGGTAACGGGACGCGGTGTGCGGCATCCCGACACCCTACGACGGGTCAGTCCCGGCGCCTCATGAAATACGCCCCGCACAGGGCGCCGATGATGCCCGTGGCCAGCAGTGCCATCCACAGCGGCATCGTGACCTCGGGGATCAGCAGGCGGATCCTGGTGGCGCGGGTGTTCTCGAAGATGAAGATCAGGGCGAGGACGGCGAGCAGCAGGACGACGGCCCGGGCGGGCGTCATCACCTGTCTGACCCGGCCCCCGCTCTTGGTGCCGCGCTCGGAAGTCTTCGTGCTCATGGCACCAGGGTGCGCCCGAAGCGGCCGTCACGCACGGTGAGGCTGCTCTCCGGGCGATTCGACCGCCGACCACGAAAAGCGACTGGACCATCGCTCACCGCAGTCACGAACCGCCGTCGGTGCCCCTGGTTCAGCGAAGGGCGGGCTCATCGAGCGTCACCGTGCCCGCGTCCGCGTCGAGTTCGGCCGGCACACCGAACGGCACGGTCAACGCCCCCGCGCAGTGCCCGAATCCGAACTCCTCGGCCACGGGCACACCAAGGCCACCGAGCCGGTCGAGGAGGACCGCACGCACCTCCTCGTACGGTCCGCACTCCGCCCATGACCCGAGCACGTACCCGGTGACGCCGTCGAGCCATCCGCCGCGCAGGAGTTGGGTGAGGATCCGGTCGAGGCGGTACGCCCGCTCCCCGACGTCCTCGATCAGCAGCAGCCCACCGCGCGCACCGGCGTGGGCGTGCGGTGTGCCGAGGTCGGTGGCGAGCAGGCTCAGACAGCCGCCCAGGGTGACGCCGCGGGCCCGGCCGGGGACCAGGGCGGTACCGCGGGAGGCGATCGAGCGGACCGTCTCCGGGGCGAAGAGGGTGGCCCTCAAGTGGTCCTGCGTCCGCGGGTCCTTGATGAAGTCGACGCCCGCGGCCGCCGGGCCGTACAGCGTGACCAGGCCCAGCCGGGTGGCGAACGCCTGGTGCAGCACCGTGACGTCGCTGAAGCCCACCAGGACCTTCGGCCCGGCCGCCCGCATCGCCTCCCAGTCGAGCAGGTCGACCATCCGCTGCGCTCCGTACCCGCCCCGGGCGCACAGCACGGCCGCCACCGACGGGTCGCACCAGGCCTGTTGCAGGTCGGCCGCCCGGTCCGCGTCCGTGCCCGCGAGGTAGCCCAACTCCTCGTGCCGGTCCAGCACATGGGGCGCCACCACCGGGTCGAGGTCCCAGCCGCGCAGCACGTCGAGGCCGGCCTGCAGCCGCTCCTCGGGGACGGGCCCGCTGGGCGCGACGACGGCCACGCGGGCGCCGGGGGCGAGTCGGTAGGGCCGTACCAGTTCCCTCACGTGGACAGCTCCAGCACCGGGATGCCGCGTGGGTGCAGGCCGAAGACCTGGGCGTACAGGGAGAGTTCGGACTCCAGCACCCGGATCATGGTCTCCGCGCGCCGGAACCCGTGTCCCTCGCCCTCGAAGGTGATGTACGCGTGCGGGACCCCCCGACCCGCCATCCGCTCCAGGAACCGTACGCACTGGGCGGGCGGGCAGATCACGTCGTCCAGCCCCTGGAGCAGCAGGAAGGGCACGGTGACGCGGTCGGCGTGCTCGGCGGGCGAGCGTTCCGCGTACCGGCCGGGCACCTCGGCGAGGGGTCCGACGAGGCTCTCCAGGTACTGCGACTCGAAGTCGTGGGTCACCCCGACGCCCCAGCCGGTCAGGTCGAGGACCGGGTAGATGATCGTGCCGCACGCGTAGACATCGGTCGAGGCGAGCGATGCGGCCGCGGTCCAGCCGCCCGCGCTGCCGCCGCGGATCGCGAGCCGGTCGGGGTCGGCCGTGCCCTCGTGGGCGAGGGCCTGTGCGACGGCCGCGCAGTCCTCGACGTCGACGACACCCCACTGCTCGCGCAGCCGGTTGCGGTACTCGCGGCCGTACCCGGTCGAGCCGCCGTAGTTGACCTCGGCGACGCCGATGCCCCGGGAGGTGAAGTAGGCGATCTCCAGGTCGAGTACGAGCGGCACCCGACTGGTGGGGCCGCCGTGCGCCCAGACCACGTACGGCGGCAGTTCGTCGCCGAGTGACACACAACCCGGGTTGTGGGGTGGGTAGATGTGCGCGTGGATGTCGCGTCCGGCCGGTCCGGTGAAGGTGCGGATCTGCGGTTCGGGGTAGTACGCGGGGTCCACCGCGTCGTCGTGCTCGGCGCCGATCACCCGGGCCCGGCCGGTGCGGGTGTCCAGCTCCACCACCTCCTGGGCGCTGCGCGGGCTGGCGCCGACGGCGACGACCCGTTCGCCGTGCACCGCGAGGGTGGCGGCGAACTCGGTCCAGGGTCCCGCGGCGTCGACGACCTCGCCGGTCTCGGGGTCCAGCACGCCGAGCGCGCTGGCGCCGCGGCCGTGCACGACGGCGATCAGTCCGCTGTCCAGCGGGGCGAACCAGCGCTGCCCGAGCTTCCACAGCGGCCCGCCGAACTCCTCCTCGCGCGGGCACACCGGGGTGCCGTCGCGGTAGAGGTTCCACCAGCCGCCGCGGTCGCTCGCGTACAGCAGGGAACCGTCGGGGGCCCAGTCCGCCTGGGCGATCGACTCGTCCGGTCCGCCGGCGACCGTGTGCGGCCCCCGCAGGGTGCCGTCCTCGGTGACGTCGGCGACGATCAGCTCCGTGCCGTCCCACGGCATGCGCGGGTGGTCCCAGGCGAGCCAGGCGGCGCGCAGACCGTCCGGCGAGATCCGGGGGGCGGTGACGAACCGCTGCCGTTCGTCGATGAGTTCGCGTACGGCGTCCCGGTTCTCGGCCGCCGAGCCGTCCAACGGCACCGCGACGAGGACCCGGCGCAGATCGCTGGGCCCCTCACCGGTGAACTCCTCCAGCACACACCACACTTCACCGCGGTCCAGTCTCAACTGCGGCTCTGCCCAACGCAGTCCGCCGCCCACGGAGGACACGGGGGTGAGCGGCCGGGGCTCGCCGTCGGGCTCGTGGCGGTAGAGCCGTTGGTCGGCGAAGTTCACGAACACCACGAGCGGTTCGCCGTCCACCACGGTCCCGGCCCAGGGTCGGCCGCCGTACTCGATGACGCGGCTGCGGACGTTCCACGGAGCCGGCAGCACCGACTCCTCGCGCCCGCCGACGCGCCGCCGCACCAGGGTGCGCCGGCCGCCCTCGGCGGGCCGTGGCTCGGTCCACCAGGCCTCGTCGCCCACGAATCCCACGAACTCGGGCTGCCCGTCGTGCGCGGCGGCGAGCGCCGCGTCGATGGGCGAGGGCCACGAACCGTACGCCAGGGTCTGCACGTTCTCCCCCACCTCGCTAGGCCGTCCGCAGGAAACGGTCGAGGACCCGGACGCCGAAGTGCAGCGCCTCGACCGGGACCCGCTCGTCGACCCCGTGGAACATGGCCTGATAGTCGTAGCCCTCGGGCAGCTTCAGCGGTGTGAATCCGTACCCGGTGATGCCGAGGCGTGAGAACTGCTTGGCGTCGGTGCCGCCGGACATGCAGTACGCCACCGGGTGCCCCTCGGGCGCGAACTCCCGGATGGCGGCCCGCATGTTGGCGTAGGTCGGCGAGTCCAGCGGTGCTTGGAGGGCCCGCTCGTGGTGGGCGAACTCCCAGTCGACGTCGGGCCCGGTGAGCAGGTCGAGGGTGGCGCGGAACTCGTCCTCGCCGCCCGGGAGGTAGCGTCCGTCGACGTACGCCACGGCCTCCCCCGGGATCACGTTGACCTTGTAACCGGCTTCCAGCATGGTCGGGTTGGCGCTGTTGCGCACGGTGGCCTCGACCAGCTTGGCCGCCGGGCCCAGCTTCTCCAGCAGCCCGTCCACGTCGTCCAGGTCCGGCTCGAAGCCGTAGAGCGCGGCGAGATCGGTGAGGGCGGCCCGTACGGTCGGCGTGAGCCGCGTCGGCCACGTGTGCTCGCCGATCCGGGCGATCGCGGCGGAGAGGCGGGTGACCGCGTTCTCCTTGTTCACCTTGGAGCCGTGCCCGGCCCGCCCGTGCGCGGTGAGCTTCAGCCAGCCCGTGCCACGTTCTCCGGACGCGATCGGATAGATCTGCCGCCCGCTGCCGTCGTGGAAGGTGAACGCCCCCGACTCGCTGACGCCCTCCGTGCAGCCCTCGAAGAGCCCAGGGTGCTGGTTGGCGAGGAACCCCGACCCGTCGGCCGCGCTGGCCTCCTCGTCGGCGGTGAACGCGATCACGACGTCCCGCCGGGGCCGTACGCCATTGCGGACCCAGTCCCGTACGACGGCCAGGATCATGGCGTCCATGTTCTTCATGTCGACCGCGCCGCGCCCCCAGACGACCCCGTCGCGGATCTCCCCGGAGAAGGGGTGCACGGCCCAGTCCTCGGCCTGCGCGGGCACGACGTCCAGGTGACCGTGGACGAGCAGCGCGTCGGCGCCGGGATCCGTCCCCTCGATCCGCGCGACGACGTTCGTACGCCCCTCGGTCCGCTCCAGCAGCACGGGTTCCAGGCCCGCTCCGGCGAGTTGTTCGGCCGCGTACTCGGCGGCGGGCCGCTCCCGGCAGTCCCCGCCCCCGCGGTTGGTGGTGTCGATGCGGATGAGGTCGGAGGTGAACCGGACGACCTCGTCCAACGCCTGCTGGTCAGCCATACTGCTCCTCCACGGCGGCCGAGACGATCGTGGTGACCGCCTTGAAGGTACGAATGCCCTCGTACATGGTCTCGTTGGTGTACGCCACCTTCCGCTCCCCGATCCGCTCCACACCCGGCACGACGGTGGCGGCCATGGCGAGGTGCTCGGCGTCGAACTCGAGCGCGACGGTGAACGGCCCTGCCTGGACCGGTTCCTGACGGACCGCCAACTGTGCGGCCTCCTTGGCGGCGGCCCGGATGTCGGCGGCGGTGCGGGCCGGCGTGCGGCACACGGCGGCGTAGCGCGAGACGTGGTCCTTGACGGCGACCTTCAGCGCCTCGGGCGCGTAGCCGAGGGCGTCCTCGCAGGCCACGTCATCGCCGGTGACCAGGACCACGGGTACCCCGTACTCGGCGACGACATGCGCGTTCAGGAGCCCCTCGCTGGCCCGTACGTCGTTCAGCCAGACGCCGGTGATGGAGTTGGCGAGGTAGGTGTGGGCGAGGACGCCCTCCATGCCGGCGCCCGCGTGGTAGCCGACGAAGGCGATGCCGTCGACGTCTCCGTGCTGCACACCCTCCACCATGGACAGGGACTTGTGCCGGCCGGTGAGCATCTGCGTGCGCTCGTCGAGGCGTTCGAGGAGCAGATTGCGCATGGACCAGTGGGCCTCGTTGACCAGGACCTCGTCCGCGCCTCCGTCGTAGAAGCCCCGCACGGCCGCGTCGACGTCGGAGGTGAACATCGAGCGGCACCGCTCCCACTGCGGTGTCCCCGGCAGCACGTCGGCCGGCCAGGTGACGCCCGTGGCACCCTCCATGTCGGCGCTGATCAGGATCTTCATGGTGCGTCACGTTACGCGCCGACGGGGGAACCTGCCACGAAGTGGTACGGAGGTTCAACCACTTTCCCTCCCTACCGTCGCCGCCAGGGCAGAACCTCCTGGTCGTCCTCGGCGGCGTCCATGCGCTGGAGTGCGGAGTTGATCGCCTCGCCGACCTCCGCGAACTGGCGGACCTGGTCACGGGTCAGCACGTCGAAGACCGCACGGCGTACCGCCTCCACGTGACCGGGCGCCGCCCGCTCCAAGAGCTGGCGCCCGCCCTCGGTGAGCACGGCGAGTTGGTTGCGCCGGTTCGCCGGGTCGTCACGGCGCTCCACATAACCGGACTCCTGAAGGCGGTTCACGGCGTGGGTGAGCCGACTGCGGGTGATCTTCAGACGCTCGGCCAGCTCGGACATGGTCAGCGCCTGGTCCGGGAGCTCGGAGAGATGGGCGAGCAGGATGTAGTCGGTGTGCGGGACCCCCGCCTCCTGGCGCAGCTGCCGGTTCAGGTAGTCGGAAAGCAGGGTCGAGAACTCGACGTAGGCGAGCCAGGCCCGCCGCTCCTCGGCATCGAGCCAGCGTGGCGTCGTGGACATGGACACAGCCTAGTCAGCGGATGTTTGAACATTCACACCTACGTCAGGGGCATGACCTTGCGGTAGGCGAACACCGCTGTCGCCGCGACCGCCACGTGCATCAGCAGCAGCGCACCGACGCCCCGTGCCCCGCCGTCACCGAAGAGCAAGAAGTCGGGAACGAAGGAGACCACCACGAGGGTCGGCGCCAGCCAACGCACCAGCGCCTGCGGGTCTTTGGACACCTTGCGCACGACGGCCCAGCCGACGGCACCCGCCACCACCCCGACCGCCGTCAGAAAGATGTACGAGGGCGCCTTCAGCGGCTCGAAGTCATCAGGTGCGCCCGCGGCCAGGGCGAGCAGGGCGATCACGGTGTCCACCACGGAGGCAACCACGATCGCGGCCAGCACACCTCCCGCCACGACGAGCGGACCACGGCGGACGGCGACGGCGTCAGAGGCAACGGACATGACCACTCCAAGGAAGGCAGCTGCGGACAGAGACCTCCAACGGAATGATTGAAGTCTCAAACGAGAGTCTGACCGAATCCGTTTGAAACTTCAAGGTTCAGAGCGCGCGGCCGAAGAGGTCGAGCAGCGCCGTCCAGTGCCGCTCCGTCGCCTCGGCGCTGTACATCGCCGTGTCGGCCTGCGTGAACCCGTGGTGGGCGCCGGTGTAGACCTCGCCGCGGTGGCGGACGCCGGCCGCGGTGAGAGCCTTGTCGAGGCGGTCGATCTGTTCGGCGGGGTTGGTGGTGTCCTGGTCGGCGTGGCCGAAGTAGAGCTCGGCGGTGATGCGGTCGGCGAGCAGGTGCGGACTGTCGGGGGCGTCGGTGGCGAGGTAGGCGCCGTGGAAGCCGGCCATGGCGACGACCCGGTCGGGGTGGGCGCCCGCGGTGCGCAGGGCGAGTCCGGCGCCCATGCAGTAGCCGGTGACGCCGACCGGTCCCGCGGTGGTGAGCGGGGAGTCGGCCAGCCAGTCGAGATAGGTGACGGCATCGCGCATGGCCCCCTCGGGGGTCAGCGACAGCGCGGCTGGGCGCAGGCTCGCGAGCAGCTCGGGGCGCTCAACAGGGTTGATGAACTCGGGCAGTTCGACCAGGGGCGCCCGGCCCGCGCGGTAGAAGACGTTGGGGACCAGAACCGCGTAACCGGCCGCGGCGAGCCGGTCGGCCATCGACTTCAGGTGCGGGCGCAGTCCGAAGCCGTCCATGTAGAAAGAGGACGGCGGGATGCGCGGCACCGTCGTCGGGGGCGGCCAAGTAGGCGTCGGCGGTGCCGTCCTGGGTGGGGATGTCGACGGACGAGCCCTGTACGGCAATGTCACTCACGATGCTGCGCCTCCATGTCATATGTGAAACTGAGTGTCACGGTAGCCACCAGGTGCCAGCACTGCAAGCAAGATCGTCGACGTTAGGATCGCCAAGTGAACGAAGCGGCACGCGGCAGCACGAGGGACATCGCCAGGGCGGCCGTGCGGGCCGAACTCACCCGGGTGGCGCTGGAGTTGTTCCGCCGGGACGGGTTCGCCCAGGTCACCCTGGACGACCTCGCGACCGCCGCCGGGGTCTCCCGCAGCACCTTCCTGCGCTACTTCGGCACCAAGGAGGACGCCGTCCTCGCCGCCTTCGACGGATCCGACCGGCGGCTCGCCGACGCCCTGCGCGCCCGCCCGGCCGACGAGGACGACTGGACGGCGCTGCGCCGGGCCCTGGACACCCTGATCGTCCGCTACCGACAGGACCCGGCGGGCTCGCTGGCGACGACCCGGCTGGTCCGGGAGACGCCGGCCCTGCGCGCCCGGAATCTGGAGAAGCAGTACACCTGGCGCCCCGCACTGGAGGCGGCCCTGGCCGAGCGGGCCGGCGCCGAACAGCCCACGCTCGCCCAGTCGGTGCGCGCGGCCGCCGCCCTGGACTGCCTGAACGTCGCCCTCGACCACTGGCTCGTCTCGGACGGCGAACTCGACCTGGTGCGACTGCTGGACGAGGCGTTCGCGGCACTCGCGGCACAGCGACCGGGCGGGACCAAGAGGCCGGGCGGCACCAAGAGGGCAGGGCGGGGCCAGTAGGCCGTCGCCCGCGACTCCCAGCCGGCCTCCCCGGCACCCAACCCCTCACCCCAAGCACCCAACCCCTCACCCATGGCGCGAACTTGACCCTTTTTGCAGTGCGTTGACAAAGGCCGGGAGCTTGCATCTAGGTAAGCCTTACCTAAAATCACCTCGCCGAAAGGTGCACTCCTCGTATGAGACGTGTCGCCTCCGCACGTACCGCCGCCCGCGCGACCCTCGCCGTCGCCGCCTCCGCTACGCTGACCCTGGGCCTGGCCGGCTCCGCCTCCGCCGCCACCTCGACCCGCACGGTCACCGACTCGGGCACCACGTACAACCTGTCGCTCACCGCCCCGCGACGGCCACCGCGTCCGGCCAGACGATCACCGTCACGGGCTCCGGCTACAACACGGGCCAGGGCGTGTACATCGGCCTCTGCGTGGTCGACGGCGCGCAGGGCGCGAACAAGCCCAGCCCCTGCCTCGGCGGCCAGGACGAGTCCGGCACCACCGGCGCCTCGCACTGGGTCAACAACACCTTCGGCGGGCTCTTCGCCAACAGCTCCAAGTTCGGCGCCGGCGGCACCTTCAGCGTGTCGATCTACGTGAAGGCGACCCTCGACGACGGCAGCGTCTGCGGCGCGGACAACGTCGGCTCCCTGGAGGTCTACGACAGCGCGAAGGTCGAGCGGACGACCGAGCCGGTCGCACTGCCGGGCAACCGCGCCGAGGCCTACGCGGGCGTCGCCGTCACCCCCGGCGGATCCACCGTCTACGTCACCGACCAGGCCGAGAGCAAGGTGCTGCGGCTGGACCGGCGGACGTCCCCGAAGGTGCTGCGCTCCCCCGCCGACCGGTCCGCCGAACCGGGCGACGAGGTCACCTTCGTCGCCACCGCCGAGGGCACCCCGGAGCCGACCGTGCGCTGGCAGGTCAGCGGCGACGAGGGCCAGACCTGGTCCGCGGTCGAGGGCGCGACGGCGACGTCGTACACCTTCACCGCACGGGCCGAACAGGACGGCTACCGCTACCGCGCCGAGTTCACCAACTCCGTCGGCACCACCCGCACGACGCCGGTCACCTTGACAGTGACCGAGGTTGACGACGGGGGTGACGGTGGGGCGGACGGCGGCACGGAGGGCCCGGGCGACACCGGCGGAAATGGCGGGACCACGGGCGGCACCGGTTCCGCGTCCGGGGGTTCCGGCTCGGCTTCCGGCTCCGGAGGCGGCGATTCGGGTACGACGACCGGAGGCGCCGGCAGCACCACGGGCGGCACCGTCGCCTCCGGCACCACCGGCGCGACCACCTCCGGCGGCAGCCTCGCCTCGACCGGCGTCGGCGCACTCTCCGCCGCCGCACTCGCCGCGGCCCTGCTGGGCACGGGGTGGGCGGCGTACCGCCGAGGACGCAGCGTCAGCTGAACCACCCGCCCTCAGCCGACCCGTCCGGCCTCAACTGGCCCACCGCACAAGCGAGTCCGCCCTTCGGCAGCACCGCCCCGAAGGGTGGACTCACCTCGTCCAGAGGCTTCTCGCCTCAGACCGGCACCGCGACCGCGTTGAATGTCGTCTCCGGCGTCTGGGGGCTCGTGAAGCGGGCGTTGACGAGATAGAGCCGGTCGCCGAACTGGGCGGCCGTGGTGGGCACATCGAAGCGCGGGTCGGTGATCGTGCGGCGCAGCGTGGCCGTCGTGGCCTTGGCGTCGAGGTCGAACACGCTGATCAGGTTGAGACGGTTCTGGACGACGTACAGCGTGCGGCCGATGCGCCAGAGGCCGTCGCCGGCCGCGACCGAGTCCGCGCCGACCAGGGCTATCTCGGTGGCGTACCCGGTCTTGACGCTGACGTTGTAGAGCTTGCCGGGCGTGCTGCTGACGACGATCAGGGCGCGGCCGTCGGGGGCGCCGACGATGCCGTTGGCGTTGTTGACGTCGGGGGTCTGCACCCAGTCGCCGGTGAGCGGGAGGGTGCGGACGGTGCCGTCGCAGCCGCGGGGTACACCGTAGAGGGCGGCGGCGCGCGAGTCGGTGAACCAGGCGCGGTCGCCGAGGAGGGTGACGTCGTTGATGAAGTGGCTGGTGGCGTCGGTGAGTTGATGCGTGGTGCGGATCTCGCCGGTGCGAGAGTCGTGGACGCGGGCGACTCCGGTGCTGCCCGCGACGTACAGCAGTCCGTCCTGGTCGAGCTTCAGGCCGACGGCGACCTGGCCGGTGGCGCCCGCGTAGAGGACCGTGCCCTCGCCGGTGCGCAGGTCGGTGCGGTAGATCGCGCCGTTGGCCCGCGAGCCCATGTAGGCGTACGGTTTGCGGCCGATGGCGATGCCCTCGGGGAGCCAGCCGTCGGGGAGGGGGAACTCCGTCGGCCAGCCGGCTCTGCTGCCGGCCGGGGCGGCGGTGGCCGTGCCGGTGCCGGCCGCCACCGCGAGGGTGGCCAGGGCCGCTCCGCCGAGCAGGGCGCGCCGGGACGGGTGGGGGTGGTGGTTCGGGGTCATGGGCTCGGGCCTCCGTGAGGTGGGGAGTGGGGACGCGGCGAACTCGACAGCTGTACGAACCTTGGGGACCCGATGACCCGGCCTTGGCCGGGATTTCGAATCCTGTTCGTAGCAAACGAACCGCCCACAACCGGAGTTCCCCCGCGCCCCACCCCCACCTCAGGAAGGTCGGCCCTCAGCTCGCGCGACCGGCGACCAGCCACTTCGAGGGCAGCTCGATACGGGTGCCCTCGGGTGTGAACTCCGTGGTGGTGAGCGGGAGTTCACCGCTCGCGATGATGGTGAGGCCGGCCGAGCGCACGTATGCGGGCACGGCCTCGTCGGACACCTCGCCGGGCGCGATGCCGTGCCGGAAGATCGGGGCGAGCTTGGGCGGCGGTCCGTCGGGGCTCTGGGCCAGGCCCAGCAGAACGGGCTTGGCCTGCTCGGAGAGTTCGACGAGGAAGGCCCGGCCGCATTCACCGACCAGCGTGGCGATTCCGTCGACCAGTGCCTGCCGGTCCTCCGGGTCGGCCTGGTGGAGGACGCCGCGCATGTAGACGTTGGTGTCACCGAGTTCCGCGTGCAGCGTCTCGGTCTCGTCCTTCTCCATGGCGTCGAGCACGCGGTACGTCGCCTGTCCGGCGGGGTCGGCGTGCCGCGCGTGCTCGACGGCCGCCTCCGACAGGTCGGCGCCCACGACGCGCGGGAAGCGGTCGGCGAGGAAGCGGGTCTGGGTGCCGTTGCCACAGCCCAGGTCCACCATGACCAGGCCCGGGTCGGTCACGTACGGCTCGAAGAGCGCCAGGTGCGGTCCGGCGGTCAGGGGCGGCTCCGCGTCCCAGAACACCGCGCCCTGTTCCTCCGGAGCCTCGCGCCAAAAGCCCTCCCAGGCCTCCCGGTAGCGACTCGTCACACTCATGCCCAACTCCCCAGGATGTGAAGGCCGTCCGCCGCAAGTGACGGGCGAGTACGGTCTATCGCGCCCTGGTCATGGCGACAAGCGCGTGGCGCATTCCTTCACTCCGCATTCGACTGCCGCACGCCCCTGCGCGCCTCTCGCGCCCCAGGCGTGCGGCCGGCCACCCCTGGCAAGGCGGGGGCCGGTCAGCGGCGCGGCAGCGTCAACTCGAACCAGACCGTCTTGCCGCTCCGGGTCCGGCTGGTGCCCCACTCGCGCGCGAGGGTGCTGACGACCCGCAGGCCGCGCCCGAACTCGTCCGTCGGGCCGGCGCCGCGCAGGTTGGGCAGCTCGTGGTCGTCGTCCTCGACCTCGCACAGCAGGGTGTCGCCGCGCACCAGGCGCAGGGCCACCGGGCGGCTGTGGGAGTGCCGTACGGCGTTGGTGACCAGCTCGCTGACCATCAGAGCGGCGTTGTCGGCCAGTTTGGCGAGCCCCCAGTCATGGAGCTGTTCCCGCACGGCGGTTCGGGCGCGGCCGACCTCGACCGGGTCGAGGGCGAGCCGCCATTCGGCGACGTCCTCGGGCTCGACACCGTTGAGACGGGCCATGAGCAGGGCCACGTCGTCCTTGCGGCCGCCCGTGACGTTCAGCGCGCGGATGATCGTGTCGCAGGCCTCGTCCATGGAGGCGGCCGGGTGGGCGGCGGACTCGGAGAGCGCCGCGAGCCCGACACCGATGTCCTCGCCGCGCACCTCGACCAGACCGTCGGTGCACATCACGAGCCGGTCGCCGGGCTCCACGCGCACGCGTACCGCCTCGAAAGGCACCCCGCCCACACCGATCGGCGCTCCGGTCGGCAGGTCGAGCAGCTCACTGCGGCCGTCCTCGGCGCGCACCAGAACAGGCGGGATGTGACCTGCGTTGGCGATGTGCAGTTCGCCCGCGATCGGGTCGTAGACCGCGTACAGACAGGTCGCGAGGTAGGTGTCGCCGAGGCGCTGCGCGAGGTCGTCCAGGTTGCGCAGCAGCTGGGCGGGCGGCAGGTCCAGGGCAGCCATGGTCTCCACGGCCGTACGCAACTGGCCCATCATGGCGGCCGAGTTGAGGCCGTGGCCCATGACGTCGCCGACCACCAGGGCGGTGCGGGCGCCGGGCAGCTTGACGGAGTCGAACCAGTCACCGCCGACCCGTCCCAGCAGCGTGCCGGGCAGATAGCGGGTGGCGATGTCACAGCCCGCCATGCGGGCCGGGATGACCGGCAGCATGCTGTCCTGGAGCGTCTCGGCGACGTTCTCCTGGTAGGTGTACATGCGCGCGTTGTCGAGCACGAGGCCCGCTCGGGCGGCGAGCTCGGCGCCGGTGACCCGGTCCATGTCGTTGAAGACGGGCCGCTCCGGGTGACGCAGCAGGATCATGAACCCGAGCACCACGTTGCGGGCCTTGAGCGGTACGACCAGCATGGAGCGGTTGGTGATCAGCGGCCGGATGTCCCGCTTCTCGAACTGCGAGGCGATGGCATGGCCCATCTCCACGCTGATCCGCGGCACCAGGACGGGCTCACCGCTGGTCATGCACTGGAAGAACGGCGTGTGCGCCGGGAACGGCATGGCCTCACCGACCGGCACGACGTCGTCCCAGCGGCCCGGTTCGTCGGTGTGTTCGAGGGCGACCCGGTGCCACATGGTGGTGGTGTCGGGCACGCCGTCGGGGAACCCCTCGCCCGCGACGACCTGTTCGCGCAGATAGGTGCCGGCGACGTCCGTGAAGCGCGGTACGACGGCTCTGCTGACCTCGACGATGGTGCGGGTGAGGTCGAGGGAGGTGCCGATGCGTCCACTGACCTCGTTGAGGAACTCCAGGTGTTCGCGGACGGCCGCGTACTCCAGGTCCTCGGCCTCGTCGGCGGCCTCCTGCGGGGTGGGCAGCCCCTCGGCCACCGCCCGGGCCGCCTGCTCGCGCCGGGCCCTGCGCTCCGCGCGCCGGGGCACGCCCCAGTCGGGGGTGACGGGAACCCGGTCGTTCTGGCTGAACTCCAGGACGGGATAGCCCAGTTCGAGGATCTGCGCGACGATGCGGGCGCTCTCGTCGACGCTCATGCTGGGCAGGATCTCGGGCAGCCGGCGGGCCAGCTCCTGGGCGCCGGGGAAGTCGGTGTGCAGGGCGAAGCCGGGCGCGATCCGCTCGTACGCCATGTCGTGTTCGGGGTCGTCGGGCCGCAGTCCGCCGGTGTCCGCGCCGAGCACGAGCAGCCGCTCCTTGCCCGGGCCCACCAGGGGGTACGCCCACCACAGGACGTCCACGCGGTCGCGCTCGGGGACGGTCAGCCGGGCGCGGCCCGCGGCCGGGTAGGACAACCCGCCGTCCAGGGAGGACTCCAGGCCGGGGCCGAGTCCGTCGTAGTCCGCGTACGTCCCGTACGGCGTGACGTCCTGTGCCTCGGGCAGCGCGCCGGAGACGGGCAGCAGGTCGACCGCCGAGTGTCCGATCGCGTCCTCTTTGGAGACGCCGAAAAGACGGCGTGCGCCGGTGCTCCAGTGGGACACGAGGCCGTCGCGGTCGACCACGACGACGGCCAACGGGACGCGGCCGACCGCGGTGTCCTCCACCGCTCCGCCCCCGGCTCCGCGGCTGGGAGGTGCTTCCCTCTCGGTGCCACGGTCCATGACCCAGGCCCTCTTTCCCACGGCTCCGCAAGATCTGTCCGCCGTCACCACCGTACGGCGCCCCCAGGTGGTGATGTGCGGCAACGGGGGAATTGGTGGCACGCGGGCGCACCGGTTCGGGAACGCACGCCGACAAGGCGCGCCGGGGGCGCTCAACCCCCGCGGCCGTTCGGTCGGTTCGCTCGGTTCAGTCGGTTCAGTCCTCGTGTCCCAGTTGGAGGTCCCGCTCGGTGCGGCCGCCGCCGGCGAGCTGGAGCACGGTGGCGACCGGCGGGTAGCCGGCGGCGATCACGGTGTACTCGCCGGAGGACAGGTCGACGAACCGGAACGTTCCGTCGGGTCCCGTGGTGAGCGTGTCCACGACGTTGCCGGCCGCGTCGAGCAGCGTCACGCGCGCGTCCTCGACGGGCCGCCCGCCGCTCGCACGCACCGTGCCGCGCAGCACGGCGCCACCCGCGAGTTCGATGTCCTGGCGGGTCTCCCGGGAGGCCTGGACGCTGACGGGCAGGGCGGCCGGGCGGAACGCGGGGGCGCTGGCGGCGAGCGTGTACTCGCCGGCCACCAGCTCGGTGATGACGTAGCCGCCCTCGCGCCCGCTGCGGGTGCTCGCGACGACCTCGCCGTGCACGTTGGTGAGGGTGACGGCTGCCTCCCGTACGGGCGTGCCGTCGGCGGTGACCACGCTGCCCGCGAGGCGGCCGGCGCCGCCGAGGACGACGTCGAGTTCGACGGGGCGCTCGCCGACGGTGACGGAGACCGCCTGCGGCTGGTGGCCGCCGGCCGCGGCGATCAGGACGTACGCCCCCGAGCCGGGCGTGGACAGCGCGTACCGTCCGTCCTCGCCGCTCGCGCCCCGCCCGATCTGCTGCCCTGTGACGTCGATGAGCGTGAGCGCGGCCCGCGGTACGACGGTCCCGTCGGGGTGCTGCACCGTGCCGCAGACCGGGATTCCGGCGGCGTACGACGAGCGAAGCGAGATCGGGGTCCCCCCGGCCGAAGGCTGGGGGAGGGCCTGCGGAATCGGGGCGTTCACGGGCGCGGTCTCCGTTTCGGCGGCGTTGTGGGACACCAGCGGTTTCTCCTTGAGGAAGAAGGCGATGAGCAGGCCGAGGACGAGCACCGGCACGAGGTAGAGGAAGATCCGGGGCATCGCGTCGGCGTACGCCTCGATGTAGTCGTCGCGCAGCGCCGGGGGCAGCGCGTGGACGAGCTGCGGGGTGAGGGACTCCGGGTCGGGCAGCTGGGATCCCGCGCGCGTGGAGAGCCTTTCGGCGAGGGAGTCGGCGAGCCGGTCGGCGAAGAGGGTGCCGAAGATCGCGGCGCCCACGCTGCCGCCGATCTGCCGGAAGTAGTTGTTGGCGCTGGTGGCGGTGCCGAGGTCGGCGGGGCGCACGGAGTTCTGCACGGCGAGGACGAGCACCGGCATCACCATGCCGATGCCCGCGCCGAGGACGGCCATCCAGAGGCTGTACTGCAGCCGGGAGGTGTCGACTTCGAGGCGGGACAGCAGCCACATGCCGAGGGCGGACAGGGCGCTGCCGAGCACGGGGTAGATCCGGTAGCGCCCGGTGTGGGTGATGAGTTGTCCGGCGATGATGGAGGCGCCGACGATGCCGCCCATCATGGGCAGCATCAGCAGGCCCGACTCGGTGGCGGAGGCCCCGTCGACCATCTGCAGGAAGGTCGGCAGATAGCTGGCGGCACCGAACAGCGCGATGCCGATCACCAGGCCCACCAGACCGGTGACGTTGAAGACGGAGTCCCTGAACAGCCGCAGTGGGATGAGGGGTTCGGCCGCATAGTGCTCGGCGACCAGGAAGAGCACGGCGGCGGCCACGGCGCCCGCGGCGAGCCCGAGGATGACGCGCGAGCCCCAGGCGTACTCGGTGCCGCCCCAACTGGTCAGCAGGACCAGGCAGGTGGAGGCCGCGGCGAGCAGGAGCGCGCCGAGGATGTCGAGGCGCGGCTTGGTCTGCGGCTTCGGGAGTTTGAGGACGACGGTGACCACGGCCAGGGTGAGGAGGCCGAAGGGCACGTTGAAGTAGAAGCACCAGCGCCAGGTGAGGTGGTCGGTGAAGTAGCCGCCGAGCAGCGGTCCGGCGACGGAGGCGAGCCCGAAGGCGGCGCCGATCAGGCCCATGAACTTGCCGCGCTGCCGGGGCGGCACGATGTCCGCGATGATCGCCTGGACGCCGATCATGAGGCCGCCGGCGCCGACGCCCTGGACCGCTCGGAAGGCGATCAACTGGTCCATCGTCTGCGCCCGTCCCGCGAGCGCGGAGCCGATCACGAAGACGACGATGGCGAACTGGAAGACGCCCTTGCGGCCGAGCAGGTCGCCGAGTTTGCCGTAGATCGGCAGTCCGACGGTGGAGGTGAGCAGATAGGCGGTGATCGCCCAGGACATCTTGTCCAGGCCGTGCAGCTCACCGACGATCTTCGGCAGCGCCGTGGCGACGATCATCTGCTCCAGGGCGGCCAGGAGCAGGGCGAGCATCAGCCCGAGGAAGACCAACCGGACCCGGCGCGGGCTCAGTTGGGCGACACCGGCCGCCGTAGGAGGGGGGCTCTCCACAGCCGCCACGACCGGTTCGTCCCGCACCAGAGTCGTCCCGCCCACCTACCGCTCCCCTCGTCGCACCGCCGCACAATTCCCGCTTAAGGCGACAACTGTGAGCAAGCACGACGAGTTACGGCAGAACGGCTCGACAGGTGGAGATCCACTCGAACCGGTGAGGGGCGTCAACACCCCCGGAACGCCGGGGACTTACCCGACGCGGGGACTCGCCCGACTCGGGGGAACTACTTCTCGACCTCGGCGGCCAGCTTGTCCAGGATCGCGTCGTAGATCCGGCCGAGGCCCTTGGGCGCGAAGGTCCTCTCGAAGAAGCCGCCGACACCGCCGGCGCCCTGCCAGGTGGTGGTCACGACGACGCGGGACTTGCCCTCGCCGGCCGGGGTGACCCGCCAGGTGGTGACCATCGAGGAGTTGCGGTCCTTCTCGACGAGTTCACCGTCGGTGGGCTCGCTCACCTCAAGGAGGCAGTCCCGGACCCGCTTGCTGGTCGCCTGGAGCTTCCAGTGGACGAGGGTGCCCTCACCGTCACCGCCCTCGCGGACCTCGTACTCGCTGAACTGCTCGGGCAGCACCTTCGCGCGCGTGCCGCTGTAGTCGGCGAGCGCGTCGAACACCGTCTCCGCGTCCGCCGCGACGATGCGCTCCGTAGTGGCCTCGACCTGCGCCATCGATTTCCTCCAGGACCTGGGTTCTCGGTGTCGGGGCAAGCCAACCACCCCCGCGCACGGCCGCCCAAATCGGGGGCCCCGGGCGTCCCGGGCGATCGAAAAGAGCACTTGCACAGTAATTCGAACAAGTGTTTCACTCTGGGGGCAGGCCTACCAGGAGGAGGCGTCATGCGCTGGGAGAACCTCACCGTGGAGTCCGGCGGCCACAGCCGGCCGAGCGACGCCGCGCTGTTCGGCACAGACGCGGTGATCACCCGTACCTTCGACACCCCCGAGTTCCGCGGCATCACCTTCCACGAGGTGCGCGCCCGCTCGATCATCAACCGGGTGCCGGGGGCCTCCCGGATGCCGTTCGAGTGGACGGTGAACCCCTATCGCGGCTGTTCGCACGCGTGCGTGTACTGCTTCGCCCGCAAGACACACAGCTATCTGGACCTCGACACGGGGATCGACTTCGACTCGCAGATCGTGGTCAAGACGAACGCCCCGGAGCTGCTGCGCCGCCAACTCGGCTCGCGCCGCTGGCAGGGCGACCACATAGCGATGGGCACCAACGTCGACTGCTACCA
Organism: Streptomyces pseudovenezuelae; assembly: GCF_029892565.1. Lineage (GTDB taxonomy): Bacteria > Actinomycetota > Actinomycetes > Streptomycetales > Streptomycetaceae > Streptomyces > Streptomyces pseudovenezuelae_A. Next base: position 647,988 of record NZ_JARXVH010000001.1, read on the forward strand.
GCGCGCCGAGGGCCGCTACCGCCTGATGCCGGGGATCATCTCCGCCCTGCGCGACCACGCCAACCCCTTCTCGATCCTGACGAAGGGCACGCTGATCCTGCGCGACCTCGACCTGCTGCGGCAGGCCAACGAGGTGACCGACGTCGGCATCTCCGTCTCGGTCGGCTTCACCGACCCCGAGCTGTGGCGCACCGTGGAGCCGGGCACGCCCGCCCCGGAGCGCCGCCTGGACGTCGTACGCGCCCTCGCCGAGCACGGCATCGACTGCGGGGTCCTGATGGCCCCGGTGATCCCGTTCCTGAGCGACGACCCGGCCCAGCTGCGCGCCAGCGTGCGCGCGATCGCCGCCTCCGGGGCCGCCTCCGTCACGCCACTGGTGCTGCATCTGCGGCCGGGCGCCCGCGAGTGGTTCATGGCCTGGCTGGCGCAGCACCACCCGTATCTGGTGCGCCGCTACGAGCGGCTGTACGCGGACGGCGCGTACGCCCCGAAGTGGTACCAGCGCCGGATCACCCGTCAGGTCCACGAGCTATCCCAGGAGTACGGGATCGGCCCCTCGCGCGCGGGGATGCCCCGGCGGATCACGCCCCCGGAGCAGGTCGAGGAGGCGGTGTCCGAACCGACCCAACTCTCGCTGATTTGAGAGCGTTCGAGCGCATCCCTCGATCCGATCGGGTCAAGTATCGGCAGAACACGTTCCTCCGGTGCGGCTTTCCGGGACTATGCGGCGAGGACCACGAGCCCCGCGGTCCGAAACCCCTCCGTCCTGGGAGGACCCCATGAGAAAACGCGCAGCAGTACTGTGCGGCGTCGCCGTGGTGGTGGCCGGAACCTTCACGGCCGTCCCCGCCGACGCGAGCGCCCCGAGCGGCGCGGCGACCGCTCACGCCGCGAAGCTCACCTGGAAGAAATGCGGCACCACCGACTATCCGACGCTCCAGTGCGCGTCCCTCAAAGTGCCCCTTGACCACGCGAACCCGCACGGTCGGCAGATCACCCTCGCCCTCTCGCGCGTGCCGCACACCGCGAGCAAGAGCCAGGGCCCCCTGCTGGTCAACCCCGGCGGTCCCGGCGGCAGCGGCCTGTCGCTCGCCGGCTTCGTCGCGTCCTCGCTGCCCAAGGCGGTGGCGTCCCAGTACGACGTCATCGGCTTCGACCCGCGCGGGGTCGGCGCGAGCAAGCCGGCCCTGGACTGCAAGCCGGGCTACTTCAACCCGGTGCGCCCGGACTCCGTGCCGAGCACACCGGCCCTGGAGAAGGCCAACCTGCAGCGCGCCAAGTCCTTCGCGGCCGCCTGCGGCAAGAAGTACGCGAGCCTGCTGCCGTACATCGACACGATCAGCGCCGTACGGGACATGGACTCGATCCGGGCCGCACTCGGCGCCAAGAAGATCAACTACTTCGGTTACTCCTACGGCACCTACCTGGGCGCGGTCTACGCGAAGCTCTTCCCGGAGCGGGTGCGGCGCCTGGTCCTGGACTCGATCGTCGACCCCACGGGCGTGTGGTACGACGACAACATCGGGCAGGACTACGCCTTCAACGACCGCCAGCGCGCCCTGATGACCTGGATCGCGAAGTACAACTCGACGTACAAACTCGGCACCGATCCGGAGAAGATCGAGGCCAAGTGGTACGCGGCGCGCAAGGCGCTGGCCAAGAAGCCGGCGGGCGGCAAGGTGGGCGCCTCGGAGTTCGAGGACACCTTCATCCCGGGCGGCTACTACAACGGCTACTGGCCCTATCTCGCCGAGGCGTTCGCGGCCTACGTGAACGACAAGAACGCCGATCCACTGGTCGAGGCGTACGAGAACTTCGCCGCCATCGACGCTTCCGGGGACAACGGCTACAGCGTCTACACCGCGGTGCAGTGCCGTGACGCCTCCTGGCCGCGCGACTGGAACCAGTGGCGCAAGGACAACTGGGCGGTGTACGACAAGGCGCCCTTCATGGCCTGGAACAACGCCTGGTACAACGCGCCGTGCGCGTTCTGGCCGACGGACACCAAGCGCCCGATCAACATCGCCAACGGCAAGCTGCCGCCGGTGCTGCTGTTCCAGGCGACGAACGACGCGGCCACCCCGTACGAGGGCGGCGCGACGGTCCATCGACTGCTGGCCGGCTCCAGTTTCGTGGTCGAGCAGGGCGGCGGGAACCACGGCATCACGCTGAGCGGGAACGCCTGCCTGGACAAGTACCTGGCCACGTATCTGACCAACGGCAAGGTGCCACGCAGCGGCGGCGAGGTCGACGCGGTCTGCCAGAAGGTGCCCGCCCCCGCACCGCTGAGCTCCGCGGCGGCGGCGAAGTCCACCCGCGGTTCGACCCTGCACGGCCTGGTCGGCTTCCGCGGCTGAGCACCGACCGGATATCCGGATACGAAGTCCCGTCGGGGGCGGAAATCCCGGTTGTCAGACCCATGGTCCACGATGGACGCATGAGTGAGACGACCAGGATTCCCGCCCCCGACGGGGTCTTCCCCGCCGCCCAGTACAGCCACGTCGTCATCGGCACCGGCCGCTTCGTCGCCGTCTCCGGCCAACTCGCCCTCGACGAGGACGGCAAGCTGGTCGGCGAGGGCGACGCGGAAGCCCAGGCGTGCCAGGTCTTCGAGAACCTCCGCCGCTGTCTGACCGCGGCCGGCGCGACCTTCGACGACGTCGTCAAACTCACCTACTTCGTCACGGACATGGCCCACATGCCGGCGATCCGCACTGCCCGAGCCGCCCACATACCCGACGACCGCCTCCCGGCCGCCTCGGCGGTCCAGGTCGCGGCGCTGGTGCGGCCGGAGTTCCTGATGGAGGTCGAGGCGTTCGCAGTCGTGGCCGAGTGACTCCTCCCCAGACCGGTCTCCGGGTCCGGGACATGGCTCTGGTCGACTGCGACCGCGTGGCCGAGATCCGCGTCCGCGGCTGGCGCAGCGCCTACCGAGGACTCATGCCGCAGTCGTACCTCGACGCGATGAGCGTGCCGAAGGACGCCGAGCGCAGCCGCGCCCGCCTCCTGCAAGGGGATGGCAGCGTGGTGAACATCGTGGCCGAACGGGACGGCGAGATCGTCGGCTGGGCCTGCCACGGCCCCTACCGGGACGGTGAAGTACCCGCCGGGGGCGTCGAGTTGTACGCGATCTACGTGGACCCGGCCCGCCAGGGCACGGGTGCCGGACGCGCCCTGCTCGACGAGTCGCTACGGCGATGTACGGCCGCCGGCCACACGCGCATGTACCTCTGGGTCCTCCAAGGGAACACGCACGCCCGGCACTTCTACGAACGCGCCGGCTTCCGCGCCGACGGCACCGAGGAGCCTTTCGAGGTGGACGGGGCCGAGGTGCCCGAGGTCCGGTACGCGCGAGACCTCACTGTCTGACCTGACGTCAGCGCTGCCTCGGAATGCGCCCCAGCGCCCCCACCGCCGCCTCCGCCAGGGCCGGGTGGGCGAGCGCCTCGGTGAGTACGGGCCGGGCGCGGGCGTCCGCCAGGCTGCCGAGCCCGTCCACGCACGCGAGGGCCACGCGCCGGTACGGATCGTGCGGGCGCAGCCGTCGCTCCAGTGTGGTGATGAGCGCGGGTACGGACTCCGGGGCGCGCAGTTCGGTCAGCAGGCGGATCGGGTGCAGGGCATAGGCGACGCGCAGTTCGTTGGTGGCGAGGGCCGCTGCCGCGCGGGCGGTGCGGGGGTCGTCGAGCCGGGCGAGGGCGTACGCGGCGGAGGCGCAGCGCTGGGGATCACGGTGGTTCAGGAACAGGACGAGGGACTCGAAGGCACGCCGGTCGCCCGCGAGTCCGAGCTTGAACGCGGTCAACTCCCTGGCCCACAGCGGCTGTCCGGGTTCGGTGAGCGCGTCGGCCAACGCGTCGGGGTCCTCGGTCACCACGAGCCGGTCGTACACGGCGGACGCTCCCGCCTCCGTTCGTAAACGCTCCGTGAGCGATCGCAACTCTTCGTCCATGACACCGAGCCTAGGGGCGCCCTGGATCTCTCGGGACCTACATCACAAAGACGGACAAGGACAAGAATCGGACAGGGGCTGGCGCGCTCGTTACTCACCGGTTAAGCTCAGACGAGCGAGTTACCCACTCGCGTTCTCCCTTGCGGTGGCCTGGTGACGCAGCCGCCGTAAGAGCAAGCGGTTCGGTGCTTCAAAGCACCGCAGTACGACCCGGCTTGGGACAGGGCCGGTCGCTCTCCACCGTTTCCGGGCGTGTGCGCTCGTAGCCCGGCATCACCCGCACTCCTCACGCACCCGGTGCGCCACCGGTCCGGCTTCGGCCCGGTTCCCTCGGCGCACCCGGGCGTGCTCCCAGTCGTCACCCCTCATTCCTGGAGTCCCGCGATGGCCACTCCCCTGTCCGCCACCCCTCTCTCCCCGATCAGGACCGTCGCCGTCATCGGCCTCGGCACGATGGGCACCGGTATCACCGAGGTCCTCGCCAAGGCCGGTCGCCAAGTCGTCGGCATCGACATCAGCGAGGCCGCGACCACGCAGGCCGTCGCCGCCCTGGAGACCGCCACCGCCCGCGCCGTGACGCGGGGCCGGCTGACCGAGCCGGAGCGCGCCGAGCTGCTCGCCCGCGTCCGCACCTCCACCGACCTGCGGGCCGCGGCCGACGCGGACCTCGTCATCGAGGTGGCGCCGGAGTCGTACGAGATCAAGCAGCAGATCTTCCGGGAGCTGGACGGGATCGTGCGCCCGGAGACGATCCTGGCGACCGGCACCAACGCCCTGTCCGTGACCCGGCTCGCCGCCGACTCGGCCCGTCCGGAGCGGGTGCTCGGCCTGCACTTCTTCAACCCGGCGCCCGCGATGCGGCTGGTCGAGGTCGTCTCGTCCGTGCTGACCGCCCCGACGGCCGTCGGCGCGGTCACCAACCTCGCCCTCGACCTCGGCAAGGAGCCCGTCGCGGTCGGCGACCGGCCGGGATTCGTCGCGGACGGGCTGCTGTTCGGGTACCTCAACCAGGCCGCCGCGATGTACGAGGCCAAGTACGCCTCCCGCGAGGACATCGACGCGGCGATGCGGCTGGGCTGCGGACTGCCCATGGGCCCGCTCGCGCTGCTCGACCTGATTGGCGTCGACACGGCTCGTACGGTCCTGGAGGCCATGTACGCCGCGTCCCACGACCGGCTGCACGCCCCCGCCCCGATCCTCAAGCAGCTCAGCGAGGCGGGCCTGACCGGCCGCAAGTCGGGCCGCGGCTTCTACACCTACGAGGCCCCGGGCAGCGCCGTCGTCGTGCGGGACGCGCTCACGCCGCTGGACGGCGCCGCCCTCACCCCCGGCCGCCCGGTCCGCTCGGTCGGCGTCGCCGGCTCCGGGACCATGGCGTCCGGCATCGCCGAGGTGTTCGCCAAGGCCGGGTACGAGGTCGTGCTCGCCGCCCGCAGCGAGGAGAAGGCGCAGACCGCCAAGGCCCGTATCGGCAAGTCGCTTTCGCGATCCGTCGACAAGGGACGGCTGACCGCGGAGGCAGCCGCCGAGACCCTCGACCGGATCACCCCTGCGGGTTCCTACGACTCCTTCGCCGACGTCGACCTGGCCGTCGAGGCGGTCGCCGAGGACCTGGAGATCAAGCAGCAGCTGTTCGCCACCCTGGACAAGGTCTGCAAGCCCGGCGCGGTTCTCGCAACGACCACCTCCTCGCTGCCCGTCGTCGCCTGCGCCCGCGCCACCTCGCGCCCGCAGGACGTGATCGGCATGCACTTCTTCAACCCGGCACCGGCGATGAAGCTGGTCGAGGTCGTCCGTACGGTGTTGACTGCGGAGGACGTCCACTCAACGGTTCGCGAGGTCTGCGTCAAGATCAAGAAGCATGGCGTCGACTGTGGTGACCGGGCCGGATTCATCGTCAACGCACTGCTTTTCCCCTACCTCAACAACGCGATCAAGATGGTGCAGGAGCACTACGCGACTCTTGACGACATCGACGCGGCGATGAAGTTGGGCGGCGGCTACCCGATGGGGCCGTTCGAACTCCTCGACGTGGTCGGGCTCGACGTCTCCTTGGCGATCGAGAAGGTCCTGCACCGCGAGTTCCGCGATCCGGGCCTGGCTCCGGCCCCGCTCCTGGAGCATCTGGTGGCCGCGGGCTGCCTCGGCCGCAAGACGGGCCGTGGCTTCCGCGAATATGCCCGGCGCTGACGGCGCCGGGGACTGGTTCGCGACGGAGGCGGACTGGGGCGGGCTGCTCGATCCGGGTGGCCCGCACCCGCCCCACCGGCCCGGTGTGCCCCCGCCCGTGCCGGTCGGGGGGAACCCCCGACGTGCGCACCAAGCTGCGCGCATGCAGTACGTTCGGGGCATGTCCCAGCCCGCCAAGTCCTCACGTACACCAGCTACGCCCGACGCGCCGGAGAGTGCCGCAGGCACGCGCGCGGCGGCCCAACGGCTCAAGATGCGCCGGGAGCTGGCGGCCGCGGCGATGGAGCTGTTCTCCACCAAGGGGTACGAGGCGACCACGGTCGACGAGATCGCGGCGGCGGCCGGCGTGGCCCGCCGCACCTTCTTCCGTCACTTCCGTTCCAAGGAAGAGGCGATCTTCCCGGACCACGACGACACGTTGATCCGCGCGGAGGCCGTGCTCAACGCGGCCCCTGCGCACGAGCACCCGCTGGACACGGTGTGCCGGGGCATCAAGGAAGTCATGCGCATGTACGCGGCCCAGCCGGAGATCTCGGTCGCCCGCTACAAGCTCACGCGCGAGGTACCCACCCTGCGCGAGGCGGAGATCGCGTCGGTGGCCCGCTACGAGCGCCTCTTCACCCGCTACCTGCTGGGCCACTTCGACGAGCACGCGCACGACGACGACGCCAACGACGACCCGCTGCTGGCGGAAGTCGCCGCGTCCGCCGTGGTCACGGCCCACAACCACGTCCTGCGGCGCTGGCTGCGGGCCGGCGGCCAGGGGGACGTGGAGGCCCAGCTCGACCACGCCTTCGCGATCGTGCGCAAGACGTTCGGGACGGGGATCGGCGCCGGGCGTACGGCTCCGCCGAAGCCGCCGACCCTCGCTGCGGTCTCCACCCAGGGCGAGGTCCTGGTGACCGTCGCCCGCACGGACGCCCCGCTGGACGAGGTCATGCGAACGATCGAAGAGGCACTCAGGGACCGCTGAGCGGCAGCGCCCCCGCCAGCGTCCCTGTGATGACGGCCACCCCTCGGGGTGGCCGTTTTGGCATGTCAGGGCACCTTTTCGCGCGGATTTCAGAGCCCGTTCGATCGATCATCGCTCATTTGTTACGTAAAGATTTCACCTGAGAGGAATTACTGGCACTCGGTGCCTTGCGAGGTGACACGCAGTGTCATACGTTGAAGGAGTCCGGGCGGCCGACGTGCAGAGACCATTCGCACGTCGGCTGTCCCAGCAAGTCATCGACCTGCTCGCCCGGACGCCTGCGTCACAGGCACCCTCCCGCGCCACAAAGCGCCCTCAGCAGTACCGACGTAACCCTCAGCGTCTCCCCCTCAAGACGCCATTCGCCGGAGGCAACACCGTGACCGTGAAGGACATCCTGGACGCGATCCAATCGCCGGACTCCACGCCGGCCGACTTCGCCGCCATGCCGCTCCCCGAGTCGTACCGCGCGATCACCGTACACAAGGACGAGACGGAGATGTTCGCGGGCATGCAGACCCGCGACAAGGACCCGCGCAAGTCACTGCACCTGGACGACGTGCCCGTGCCCGAACTGGGCCCGGGCGAGGCCCTGGTGGCCGTCATGGCCTCCTCGGTCAACTACAACTCCGTGTGGACCTCGATCTTCGAGCCGCTGTCGACCTTCGGGTTCCTGGAGCGCTACGGCAAGGTCAGCGAGCTCACCAAGCGGCACGACCTGCCGTACCACGTCATCGGCTCCGACCTCGCGGGCGTGGTCCTGCGCACCGGCCCGGGCGTGAACGCCTGGAAGCCCGGCGACGAGGTCGTCGCGCACTGTCTGTCGGTCGAGCTGGAATCCAGCGACGGGCACAACGACACCATGCTCGACCCCGAGCAGCGGATCTGGGGCTTCGAGACCAACTTCGGCGGACTCGCCGAGATCGCCCTGGTCAAGTCCAACCAGCTGATGCCCAAGCCGGGCCACCTCAGCTGGGAGGAGGCCGCCTCCCCCGGCCTGGTCAACTCCACCGCGTACCGCCAGCTGGTCTCCCGCAACGGCGCCGGCATGAAGCAGGGCGACAACGTCCTCATCTGGGGCGCGAGCGGCGGACTCGGCTCGTACGCCACCCAGTTCGCGCTGGCCGGCGGTGCCACGCCGGTCTGCGTCGTCTCCAGCCCCGAGAAGGCAGACATCTGCCGGGCGATGGGTGCCGAGGCGGTCATCGACCGCACCGCCGAGGACTACAAGTTCTGGAAGGACGAGCACAACCAGGACCCGCGCGAGTGGAAGCGCTTCGGCAAGCGCATCCGCGAACTCACCGGTGGCGAGGACGTCGACATCGTCTTCGAGCACCCGGGCCGCGAGACCTTCGGCGCCAGCGTCTACGTCACCCGCAAGGGCGGCACGATCGTCACCTGCGCCTCGACCTCGGGCTACAACCACGAGTACGACAACCGCTACCTGTGGATGTCCCTGAAGCGGATCATCGGCTCGCACTTCGCCAACTACCGCGAGGCCTGGGAGGCCAACCGGCTCATCGCGAAGGGCAAGATCCACCCGACCCTGTCGAGGGTGTACTCCCTGGAGGACACCGGGCAGGCCGCCTACGACGTGCACCGCAACCTCCATCAGGGCAAGGTCGGAGTGCTGTGCCTGGCGCCCGAGGAGGGCCTGGGCGTGCGCGACCACGAGAAGCGCGCGCAGCACGTCGACGCCATCAACCGCTTCCGGAACATCTGAGGGCACCCATGAGCGAGCGTCAGAAGGACCGGCCGTGGCTCATGCGCACGTACGCCGGTCACTCCACGGCCGAGGCCTCCAACGAGCTGTACCGGCGCAACCTCGCCAAGGGCCAGACCGGTCTGTCGGTGGCGTTCGACCTGCCGACGCAGACCGGCTACGACTCCGACCACATCCTCGCCCGCGGCGAGGTCGGCCGGGTCGGCGTGCCGATCGCGCACCTCGGTGACATGCGCCGGCTGTTCCAGGACATCCCCCTGGAGCAGATGAACACCTCGATGACGATCAACGCCACCGCCATGTGGCTGCTGGCGCTCTACCAGGTCGTCGCCGAGGAGCAGGGCGCCGACATCACCCAGTTGTCGGGCACGACCCAGAACGACATCGTCAAGGAGTACCTGTCGCGCGGCACGCACGTGTTCCCGCCGGTGCCCTCGCTCCGGCTGACGACGGACATGATCGCGTACACGGTCTCCCACCTGCCGAAGTGGAACCCGATCAACATCTGCAGCTACCACCTGCAGGAGGCGGGTGCCACGCCGGTGCAGGAGATCGCGTACGCGATGTCCACGGCGATCGCGGTGCTGGACGCCGTGCGCGACTCGGGCCAGGTGCCGGCCGAGAAGTTCGGTGACGTGGTCGCCCGTATCTCCTTCTTCGTGAACGCCGGTGTGCGGTTCATCGAGGAGATGTGCAAGATGCGGGCGTTCGGCCGGATCTGGGACCAGGTCACGCGGGAGCGGTACGGCATCGAGAACGCCAAGCAGCGGCGCTTCCGCTACGGCGTCCAGGTCAACTCCCTGGGACTGACGGAGGCGCAGCCGGAGAACAACGTCCAGCGGATCGTGCTGGAGATGCTCGCGGTGACGCTGTCGAAGGACGCACGCGCGCGTGCCGTGCAACTCCCGGCCTGGAACGAGGCGTTGGGCCTGCCCCGCCCCTGGGACCAGCAGTGGTCACTGCGCATCCAGCAGGTGCTCGCGCACGAGAGCGATCTGCTGGAGTACGCGGACATCTTCGACGGCTCGCACGTCATCGAGGCCAAGGTCGCGGTGCTCGTCGAGGAGTCGCTCGCGGAGATGGAGCGGATCCAGGAGATGGGCGGCGCGATGGCCGCCGTGGAGTCGGGCTATCTCAAGTCGCAGCTCGTCTCCTCGCACGCGGAGCGCCGCGCTCGTATCGAGTCGGGTCAAGAGAAGATCGTGGGCGTCAACATCTTCGAGACGACCGAGCCCAATCCGTTGACGGCGGATCTCGACACCGCGATCCAGACAGTCGATCCGGCTGTCGAGGCCCGGGTCATCGCCTCGCTCCAGCACTGGCGCGACACCCGCTACCAGCCGCCCTTCAACCACCCGCGCCCGTGCAAGGCGCTGGAGCGGCTGAAGGAGGCCGCCAAGGGCACCGGCAACCTCATGGAGGCCACCCTGGAGTGCGCCCGCGCGGGTGTCACGACCGGCGAGTGGGCGGGGGCCCTGCGCGAGGTGTTCGGGGAGTTCCGGGCGCCGACGGGCGTCTCGTCCGCGCCCGTGGCGGTCCCGGCCGAGGAGGGCTCGGCGATGGGCGAGGTACGCCGCAAGGTGGACCTGACGGCCAAGGACCTCGGTGTCGGCAAGCTCCGCTTCCTGGTCGGCAAGCCGGGCCTGGACGGGCACTCAAACGGCGCCGAGCAGATCGCCGTACGCGCGCGTGACGCCGGCTTCGAAGTGGTCTACCAGGGCATCAGGCTGACGCCCGAGCAGATCGTGGACGCGGCCGTCGCCGAGGACGTGCACGCGGTCGGGCTGTCCATCCTGTCCGGCTCGCACGCCCAGCTGGTCCCGGACGTGCTGGAGCGGCTCCGTGTGGCCGGTGCCACAGAGATACCCGTGATCGCCGGTGGCATCATCCCCAATGGTGACGCCGAGCAGCTGCGGGCCGCCGGAGTGGCCGCGGTCTTCACCCCGAAGGACTTCGACATCACCGGCATCATCGGCCGCATCGTCGACGAGATCCGGAAAGCGAACAAGCTCGACCCTCTGGAGGTCCCCGCATGACCACGCCCGCCCCCGTGAACCGGCTTCGGCCGCGGCGCTCCTGCCTCGCGGTCCCCGGGAGCAACCCGCGCTTCCTGGAGAAGGCGCAGGGACTCCCCGCCGACCAGGTCTTCCTCGACCTGGAGGACGCGTGCGCCCCGCTGGCCAAGCCCGAGGCCCGGCACACGATCGTCAAGTTCCTCAACGAGGGTGACTGGACGGGCAAGACGAGGGTCGTGCGCGTCAACGACTGGACGACCGAGTGGACGTACCGCGATGTCGTCACGGTCGTCGAGGGCGCGGGTCCCAACCTCGACTGCATCATGCTGCCGAAGGTCCAGGACGCCCAACAGGTCGTGGCGCTCGACCTGTTGCTGACGCAGATCGAGAAGACGATGGGTTTCGAGGTCGGCAAGATCGGCATCGAGGCGCAGATCGAGAACGCTCAGGGCCTCAACAACGTCAATGAGATCGCTCAGGCCAGTCAACGTGTCGAGACGATCATCTTCGGCCCCGCCGACTTCATGGCGTCGATCAACATGAAGTCGCTCGTCGTGGGCGAACAGCCGCCCGGCTACCCGGCGGACGCCTACCACTACATCCTGATGAAGATCCTGATGGCCGCCCGCGCCAACAACCTCCAGGCGATCGACGGCCCCTACCTCCAGATCCGCAACGTGGAGGGCTATCGCGAGGTCGCGCAGCGCGCCGCCGCGCTCGGCTTCGACGGCAAGTGGGTGCTGCACCCGGGTCAGGTCGAGGCGTCCAACGAGATCTTCTCGCCCTCCCAGGAGGACTACGACCACGCCGAACTGATCCTGGACGCGTACGACTACTACACGTCCGAGGCGGGCGGCAAGAAGGGCTCGGCGATGCTCGGCGACGAGATGATCGACGAGGCCAGCCGCAAGATGGCGCTGGTCATCTCCGGCAAGGGGCGCGCGGCCGGCATGAAGCGCACCACCGAGTTCGAGATTCCGGAGGCGTGAGCATGCAGTTCGGGCGCACCTACGAGGAGTTCGAGGTCGGGGCGACGTACAAGCACTGGCCGGGCAAGACGGTCACGGAGTACGACGACCACCTGTTCTGTCTCCTCACCATGAACCACCACCCGCTCCACCTGGACGCCAACTACGCCGAGAACACGACGGACTTCGGCAAGAACGTGGTGGTCGGGAACTACATCTACTCGCTGCTGCTGGGCATGTCCGTGCCGGACGTCTCCGGCAAGGCGATCGCCAACCTGGAGATCGAGTCGCTCAAGCACGTGGCGCCGACCTTCCACGGCGACACGATCTACGGCGAGACGACCGTGCTCGACAAGTGGCCCTCCAAGTCGAAGAACGACCGCGGGATCGTGCACGTGGAGACCAAGGGCTACAAGCAGGACGGCACGCTGGTCTGCGTGTTCCGCCGCAAGGTGATGGTGCCGACCGAGACGTACATCAAGGAGCGCGGCGGCGAGCAGCCCGGCCGCCCGGAGCTCACCGCACCCGCGGAGAAGAACACGGAGAAGTAGCCATGGCCCGCCTCGCCCAGACCGCCGGTCTGACCGATGTCCAGCAGGAGATCCTGTCCACCGTCCGCGACTTCGTGGACAAGGAGATCATCCCGGTCGCGACCGAGCTGGAGCACCGTGACGAGTACCCGCAGCAGATCGTCGACGGGCTCAAGGAGTTGGGCTTGTTCGGTCTGATGATCCCCGAGGAGTACGGGGGTCTTGGCGAGTCGCTCCTCACCTACGCCCTGTGCGTCGAGGAGATCGCCCGCGGCTGGATGTCGGTGTCCGGCATCATCAACACCCATTTCATCGTGGCCTACATGCTCAAGCAGCACGGCACCCAGGAGCAGCGGGAGCACTTCCTGCCGCGCATGGCGGCCGGTGACGTCCGCGGCGCCTTCTCGATGTCGGAGCCGGGTCTCGGCTCGGACGTCTCGGCCATCACCTCCAAGGCGGTCAAGGACGGCGACGATTACCTCCTGACCGGCCAGAAGATGTGGCTGACGAACGGTGGCACGTCAAATCTGGTTGCCGTACTCGTCCGAAGTGACGAAGGACACCCCGAAGGGACCGCGCCCCACAAGTCGATGACGACCTTCCTGGTCGAGAAGGAGCCCGGATTCGGTGAGGTCCGCCCCGGGCTCACCATCCCCGGGAAGATCGACAAGATGGGCTACAAGGGCGTCGACACCACCGAGTTGATCATGGATGGCCTGCGCATTCCGGTCGACCGCGTGCTCGGCGGGGCCACCGGCCGAGGTTTTTACCAAATGATGGACGGCGTCGAGGTCGGCCGCGTCAACGTGGCTGCGCGTGGCTGCGGAGTCGCTCAGCGTGCCTTTGAACTGGGCGTCCGCTACGCCCAGCAACGCCACACTTTCGGCAAGCCGATCGCCCAGCACCAGGCCATCCAGTTCAAGCTGGCCGAGATGGCTACCAAGGTCGAGGCCGCCCATGCGATGATGGTCAACGCGGCACGCAAAAAGGACTCCGGTGAGCGAAACGACCTTGAGGCTGGGATGGCGAAGTACCTCGCGTCCGAGTACTGCAAGGAGGTCGTGGAGGACTCCTTCCGGATCCACGGCGGCTACGGCTTCTCCAAGGAGTACGAGATCGAGCGCCTCTACCGCGAGGCCCCGATGCTGCTGATCGGTGAAGGTACCGCCGAGATCCAGAAAATGATCATCGGTCGCAGGCTGCTCGAAGAGTATCGATTCCAGGGCTAGATGTCCGGATACGGGGTGTTTTCTTGGAGAAGAAGATCACACCCCGTCAGCGCCCTTCAGCCGCCGACTCGGCTTCCTGGCTTACCCAGTTGTGGCCGTCGACCGGTACGATCCCGGGAAAGCCGCCGTCCCCCGTTACAGCGCGGCATCATCCGCTACGAAGGTCATCCATGCCCCACAGCCAAACCTCTGCACCACGCGACAGCCGGGCCGGCGTACGCCTCGCGCGCGGAGCATCGCCGTGGCTTCTCCCGACCGTCGCCACCGCAGCCCTCAGTCTGGTACGCGCACGCAAGTCCGGCGCCGCCAAGGTCGTCGCCGTGCCCGCCACCGCGCTCGCGGCGGGCATGCTGTGGTTCTTCCGCGACCCCGAGCGTGAGATCGGCCCGGGCCGGGTCATCTCGCCCGCCGACGGTGTGGTGCAGAGCATCATGCCGTGGAAGGACGGTCGCACCCGCGTCGCGATCTTCATGAGCCCGCTCAACGTCCACGTCAACCGCGCGCCGCTCTCCGGCGAGGTGACGTCGGTCGAGCACATCCCCGGCGGGTTCGTTCCGGCGTTCAACAAGGAGAGCGAGAACAACGAGCGCGTAGTCTGGCATTTCGACACCGAACTCGGCGACATCGAGATGATCCAGATCGCCGGCGCGGTGGCCCGCCGCATCGTGCCCTACATCCCGCAGGGGACGAAGGTCGAGCAGGGCGACCGTATCGGTCTGATCCGCTTCGGCTCGCGTGTAGACATCTACCTGCCCGAGGGCGTGGAGGTGGCGGTCGAGGTCGGTCAGAAGACCGTGGCTGGGGTGACTCGCATTGACCGTGATTGATCCTGAGACGCAGGCGGGCTGGGTTCCCGAGGCCGACGAGGTGGACGACGAGGAGGAGATGCCCCTCTCTCTCCGCCTCTCGATAGCGGACACCCTCACCCTCGGCAACGCCACGTGCGGCTTCATGGCGGTGTACTTCACCACCACCGGCATCCTGATCCCGCACCTCACCGACAGCCAGGAATCGGGCATGGCGCGCAACAGCGCGGCCACCGCGGTGATCCTGATGCTGTGCGCGGCGGTGTTCGACCTGTTCGACGGCCTGGTCGCGCGGAAGCTGCGGTCCTCCCCCATGGGCGCCGAGCTGGACAACCTCTCCGACCTGATCAGCTTCGGCCTGGCCCCGGCGTACTTCGTCCTGGTCTACGGCATGGTCGCTGACGACGCGTACCAGAAGGTGGCGGCGGTCGGTGCCGTCGTGGTGCTCCTGGCGGTGGTGCTACGCCTGGCGCGTTTCTCGTGCGTGACAGTGCCGAACGGCATGTTCCAGGGCATGCCATCCCCGTTCGGTGCGCTGACGGTCGTCTCGATCGTGCTCCTGGAGCTGCCCTTCGTGGCAACGCTCCTGGCCATCCTCGGCACCGCCTGGCTGATGGTGAGCCGGGTCGAGTACCCCAAGCCGCGCGGCCGCCTCGCCGTGGCGATGCTGGCCTGGATCGTCGTGTCCATGGGCCTCCTGGCCGCCTGGGCCTTCGACGCCCCCAGCGGCCAGCTCCTGCTCCAGACGGGCTGCGCCCTGCAGCTGGTCATGGGCGCGGTCATCCCGCTGTTCGCCACGGCCCGCCGGGTGAACAACTTCCGCGGCAACCGTCGCGAGGCGCGGGCGGCACAGCTGCCGTAGGACGTCTGATCCGTGACGCTCGCGAGGGGCCCGAACCGATTCCGGTTCGGGCCCCTCGCTCGTTTCGGTCTCTTGGCCGCTTCGGGCTCTCGGTCGCTTCGGGCTCTCGGTCGTCTCAGGCCTTCGGTGTGTACGCCTCGGCCTCCTCGGACGCGCCTGCCTCCCGTACGACCTTCATGCCGCCCGTGGCGCTCTTGTCCGGCTGGAGGATCACGCTCTCGTGGGAGGACGGGGCGGCGGGGTCGGTGAAGTCCTGGACGGTGCCGAAGCCGGAGTCGAAGGAGTCGAGCGTCAGCAGGGCCTTGTCGACGCCCTCGCGGGTGAGGTCCTTGCTCGCGCAGGCCTTCTTGAGGGCCTCGCCGAAGGCCGAGACCGCGGTCCAGCCGGCGACGATGCCGTTGTCGAGGGAGTCCTTCGGATAGGCCGCCCTGTAGTCGGCGACGAGCTTCTTCGCCTGTGGGGTGTCCGCGCCGATCGGCAGTGAGGGCGAGGCCACCCAGTAGTTCTTCATCAGGGCCGGACCCGCCTGGGTGGCGAGGAGTTGGGGCGCGAAGGCGGAGTTGTTGCCGATGACCGGCACGTCGAAGCCGCTCGCCGCCGCGACGCCGACGAGCGAGGCCGCCTGACGAGGCCCCGCGCTGACGACGATCGCCTTGACGCCTGCCTTCTTGAGGGCGGTGACCTGGGCGGTCATGTCGTTGTCGGTCGGCTTGATCTTCTGCTCGACGACGGACAGACCCGCCTTGCCCGCCATGTACTTGGAGCCGACCAGGGCGCTCTCGCCGTAGTCGCCCTCGAAGTAGACGTGCCCGATCTTGTCGCCCTTCTTGATCCCCTTCTCCTTGATCAGGAAGTCGACGGCGTTGATCGTCTCGATGTCGTACGTCGATCCGATGACCCGGATGTACGGGCTGCCCAGGAGCGCCGCCGACCACGCCTGCGGCAGCACCAGCCCCTTGTCCTGGCCGTCGATGCGCTGCTTGACCGCCGCGACGAACGGCGAGCCGATGAACTGCGCGAAGCCCAGCACCTTCGGCGCCAGTTCGGTGTAGCCGGAGACGGCCTTCTGCGGGTCGTAGCCGTGGTCGCGGACCGTGAGGGCCACCTTGTAGCCGCAGACGCCGCCGGCCGCGTTCAGCTGCTTCACGTACAGCTGCTGGGCCTGGGTGACGCTCTTGCCGAGGGTCGCGTAGACGCCGGTCATGTCGGTGAGCGCGCCCAGCGTGATCGTCTTCCCGGAGATCCCCTGGCCGGTCTTGATCCCACCCGCGCCCGCCTTGTCGCCGTCCTCGCTGTCCTTGGCCTTGGAGCTGCATCCGGCCAGCACGAGCAGTGCCGCGAGGGCACCGGCCGCGGCTCTGGCCCCGTACGTCCTGTTCATCGTTCCTCCCCTGGATCGGTTCTGACGCGACGCCGGGCGGCCGTGCTGACCAGGCCGCCGGGCAGGAACAGCACCACCAGCACGACGGCGGCGCCGTAGAGGTACCGGGACGCCTCGCCCGGTGCGATCCCGCCCGTGCCGGGGGCGGAGACCAGCGGCAGCGCATCGCTGTAGCGGGTCAGCAGCTGCGGCAGCAGGGAGACGAACACGGCCCCGGCCACCGCGCCGGAGACCGAGCCGAGCCCGCCGATGACGATCATGGCGAGGTACTCCAGGGACAGCGTGATGCCGAAGTAGTCGGGCACCGTCCGCTGGAAGATCAGCGCGAGCAGGACGCCCGCGAGGCCCGCGTACATCGACGACAGCACGAAGACGGCGGCGCGGTGGCGGGCGACGGGCACACCGAGGACGCCGGCGGCGACGCTGTGGTCGCGGATCGCGTTCATGGCCCGGCCCGGACGCCCGCGCAGCACTCCGCGGGCGAACAGCGCGCCGGCGAGCAGCAGGACCAGGCCCGCGTACCAGAGCTTCTCGGCGGACCCGAACGGCACGGCGGCGACGAGGAGTTCACGGTCGTCGAAGGTCAGGCCGAACAGGCTCAGGGGCGGTACGTCACGCCCGTTCGCCCCGCCGGTCAGGTCATGGGCGTTGAACATCACGTGCTGGCCGATGAAGACGAGGGCGAGGGTGGCGATCCCCAGGTACGCGCCGCCGAGCCGGCCGGAGATGGGGCTGAACAGCCCGCCCGCGACCCCCGCGACCAGCACCGCGAGCACGGCCGCGAGCCAGGTCGGCAGTCCGAGCCCGGTCAGCCCGTCACCACCGTCCGCCGCGAACACGCAGTAGCCGTAGGCACCGACGGCGAGGAAGAAGGCGTGCCCCATGGAGAGTTGGCCGGTCGCGCCGGTGAGCAGGTTGATCCCGATCGCCCCGATGGCGGCGGCCATCGCGAAGAGGCCGGCCTGGAGCCAGAACCGGTCCAGGTAGAAGGGGAAGGCCAGGAGGAGGACGGCTGCCGCGGCCCAGACGTATCCGCGTGACCGGATCACCCGCAACGGCTTGACCAGGACCTCAGACACGCGCCAGCTCCTTCGTGCCGAACAGTCCCGCGGGTCGGATGAGCAGGATCGCGACCATGACGAGGTAGGGGGCGAGGTCGCCCAGGCCGCGGCCCAGGAAGGTCAGGTCGCTCTGGTAGCCGGTGGCCAGGGACTCCGTGATGCCGACCAGCAGGCCGCCCACGAGCGCTCCCGTCGTGGAGTCGAGGCCGCCGAGGATCGCCGCCGGGAACGCCTTGAGCGCGGCCAGTGAGGTGGCCCGTTCCAGGCCCGGGGTCGGGAAGACGGTGAGGAAGAGCGCGGCCACGGCGGCCAGGCCCCCGGCCACGGCCCAGGCGCCCAGCGAGACCCGTCCGAGCCGTACACCCATCAGCGCCGCGGTCTCCCCGCTCTCGGCCGCCGCCCGCATCGCCACGCCCCACGAGGTGTACCGGAAGGCGAGCAGGAACGCGGTGATGAGCAGCGCGGCGGCCACGAACGCGGCGATCCGCGTGTGCGCGATGGAGACCGGCCCGATCTTGAGCACGGCGTCGCCCCACGGGTCGCCCAGCGGGATGACGTCGGTGCCGATACGGCGGGTCAGCTCGGTGGTGAGCAGGATGTCGACGCCGATGGTGACGATGGCGAGGACGCTGTGGTCGTTGCCCCGGTAGCGCCGTATCACCAGGAACTCCACGGCTGCGCCGACCAGCGCGGCCCCCGCGATCCCGGCCAGCAGCGCGGGCCAGAAGCCGATGTCGTCGTGCAGGGTCGCGGTGATGTAGCCGCCCGCGAGCAGCAGCGAGGCATGGGCGAAGTTGACGACCTCGGTGGCCCGGAAGACGACCACGAAGCCGAGCGCGATGAGTGCGTAGACGGAGCCCAACGAGACGCCGTTGAGCAGGACTTCGGCGAAGGTGCTCATGCTCCGGCCCCCAGGTAGGCGCGTACGACGGCCGGGTCGTTCTGTACGTCGGCGGGGGCGCCGTCCGCGATCAGGCGCCCGAAGTCCAGTACGGTCACCGCGTCCGCGAGCCGCATCACCACCCCCATGTCGTGTTCCACCAGCACGATCGAGATGCCGAGTCCGTCCCGAACGCCCGCGATGACGGCGGCTGTTCGGCGCCGTTCGTCGGCGGTCATGCCCGCGACCGGCTCGTCCAGGAGCAGCAGGCGCGGTTCCATGCACAGCGCGCGGGCGAGTTCGGCGAGCTTCTGCTGTCCGTACGGGAGCGAACCCGCCGGGCGGTCGAGGCAGTCGGCGATCCCGACGAACTCCGCGATCTCCCGGACGCGTTCGCGATGCAGCCGCTCCTCGCGGGCCGCCGAGGGCAGACCGAGTCCCGCCGCCAGGAAGCCCGTTCGGGTCAGCCGGTACCGGCCGAGGAGCAGACAGTTCTCGACGGAGGCGCGGGGCGGCAGCGCGAGGTTCTGGAAGATGCGGGCGACGCCGAGGCCGGCGATGCGGTGCGCGGGCATGCCGGTCAGCTCGTGCGCGCCGAAGCGGACGCTGCCGGCGGTGGCCCGGTAGACCCCGGACAACACGTTGAAACAGGTCGACTTGCCCGCGCCGTTGGGCCCGATGAGCGCGTGCACGGTGCCGGGGCGGACCGTGAAGCCGACGTCGTCCAGGGCGGTGAGCCCGGCGAACCGGACGGTCAGACCGCGGACTTCGAGCGGGTCGGTCGGGGGCACATCGAGCGGGTCCGGCGAGGGCTGTTCGAGCGAGTCCGGCCCGGGTGCTTCACGCGGGTCCGGCTGCGGCCCTTCGGCCGGGTCCGGCCGCGGCGCGTCTCGCGGTTCCATCCGGCGCCTCACCCCCGCCACCGGGTCAGCGTCCGCCGTACGCCACCCGCCCGTTCGGCATCCGCGTCGGCCTCGGCGACCGCGTCCTCGTCGACCACGCCCAGGTACCGTCGGCGCACCTCGTCGGAGGCGGCGAGTTCATCGGCGGGTCCGGACAGCGTGACCTCGCCGACTTCGAGGACGTATGCGCGCGTGGCGAGCCGCAGGGCGAGTGCCGCGTTCTGTTCGACGAGGAGGACCGAGGTGCCCTGGGCGTTGATCTCGCGGACGGTGTCGGCGATGCGCTGGGCCATGAGCGGGGCGAGGCCGAGGGAGGGCTCGTCGAGGAGCAGCACCTTCGGGGCCGCCATCAGGGCGCGGGCGACGGCGAGCATCTGCTGTTCGCCGCCGGAGAGCAGGCCGGCGCGCTGCCCCGAGCGTTCGGCGAGGACGGGGAACAGTTCGTGGACGCGGGCGAGGGCGGCGGCCCGGCCCGAGCGGGCGGCGCCGAGGGCACCCGCGCGCAGGTTGTCGGCGACCGTCATCCGCGCGAACACCCGTCTCCCTTCCGGAACTTGGGACACTCCCGCGGCGACCACCCGGTCCGGTGCGAGTCCGTCGAGACGGCGGTCGCCCAGGCTCACGCTGCCCTCGGTGATCGCGCCGCCGTGGAAGGACAGCGTCCGGCTGACCGCCCTGAGCAGCGTGGACTTGCCCGCGCCGTTGCTGCCGAGCACGGTCACCACCGCCCCCTCGGGCACTTCGAGGGACACCCGGCGCACTGCCCGTACGGGTCCGTATCCGACCGACAGATCGCGTACGACCAGTCCGGATCCGCCCATGAACACCCCCTGTTCGACTTGGTGTGGCGCTCACCCCAGCACCGGAGGGGCCGCCCGTCCACGGCCCGTGGCGGAATCGCTGCGGGTGCCCAGCGGGTCGGGCCGGGTGTTGTGCACGCGCACAACACCGCGTGTCAGGGGCCTGTGCGGGACCGTCCCGCGATGGCATCCTCCGGCCATGGGAGCGCGAAGGCCGCGGACCGGTCATGACTGGAAGCTGCTGGCGGAGTCCTGCACTGCTCTGCTGGAACGGCTGCCGCAGCTCGTCGACGAGCATCTGCGGCAGCTCACCGTGCACTCCCCCGTCTACGGGCAGGTGCTCCCGCACGACCAGCAGTGGCGGGAGGCGGAGGAGGCGATGCGGATCGGCATCGAGACGCTGTCCGCGCCCCGCGACTCACCGCGCCGGGACCTGGAGCACGCCGAGGACACGGGCCGGCGCCGGGCCCGGCAGGGACTGCCGCTGGACCTCCTCGTGCACGCCTACCGCAGCGCCGGCTATCTGCTGTGGGACGCGCTCGTGGACGGCACGGCCGGCCGGGAGCCCGAGCGGCTCACGGCGCTGATGCGCTCGACGACGATGGTGTGGTCGGCGGTGGACGCGCAGGCCCAGACGGCGTCGGAGGCCTACCGGGCCACCGAGGCGGAGCTGCGCCGGCGCACGGACGAGCAGTTGCAGGCGCTCCTCGACGCGCTCCTGGAGGGACAGGCCACGCCCGGGCTCGCGGCACGGGCGGCCGCGGGGCTGGACCTGCCGGAGCACGGGCCGTACGCCGTGGTGGTGCTGCGGGCCGAACGGCGGGAGCCCGACGAGCGGCCGGTGCGGGGTGCCGGGCTGCGGTTCATCTGGCGGATGCGGGCCGACGGCGAGGTGGGGGTCGTGGCGCTCGCGCCCGGTCAGGGCCTGGACGGCGTCGCGCGCGTGCTCGCCGGGCGCTGCTCGGGACCGGGCGGTATCAGCCCGGTGGTGCCCGGTCTTGCCGAACTGGGGCGGGCCCGGCGGCTGGCCGAACTGGCGCTGCGCACCTGCCCGCCGGACGGAACCGCGGTCGTACGCCTGGACCAACGGATGCCGACCGCACTCGTGGTGAGCCAGCCGGAGCTGGCGGACCGGCTGGTGGCCGACGTGTTCGGCGCGCTCCTGGAGCTGGAGCCCGCCGACCGGGCCGTGCTCCTGGGGACCCTCGACGGGTGGCTGGCCTGCGAGGGCTCGGCGGGCCGGGCGGCGGCGCGGCTGTACTGCCACCGCAACACGGTCTTCAACCGGTTACGGCGGCTGGAGCAGCTCACGTCCCGGTCGCTGGCCCGCCCCCGGGACCTGATCGAGATGACGCTGGCGTTGGACGCGTATCGACTGTCGGGGGTGCGGAGGTGAACGGCCGTGAGGTGAAGGGGAGTTGGGCGGACGTGCGCGGGCCTCAGACCAGGAAGTCCCGCGCGATCTGCTCCGCGACCTTCTCCAGGATCGGCCCGGCCTCCGTGATGCACTTGGCGATGTCCGGCTCGACGCCGGTCAGCGGGTACGCCCGTCGGAAGCCGGCCTGCCCCAGCGCCTGCGGTTGCAGCCCGAGCCGTCCGCAGACCGCGACGACCTCCTTGCCGGCGGCCCGTGCGGCGGTGGCGACGCCCGCGGGGGCCTTGCCGTGCAGGGTCTGTTCGTCCAGGGAGCCCTCACCGGTGATCACCAGGTCCGCGTGCTCCAGCGCCGCCGCGAAGCCGAGGACGTCGAGCATGACCTCGATGCCGGGGCGGAAGCGGGCGCCGAGGAGGAGGGCGCCGTAGCCGATGCCGCCCGCGGCACCCGCGCCCGGCGCGACGGCGTACTCGGCGGCCTTGGCGCCGACCGAGTCCTCCAGCACCTTGGCGTAGTGCGCGAGGGCCGCGTCCAGCGCCTCCACGTCGTCCGGCGAGGCGCCCTTCTGCGGCCCGTAGACGGCCGGGGCGCCCTTCGGGCCGGTGAGCGGGTTGTCGACGTCGCTGGCGAGCACCAGTTCGACGGAGGCGAAGCGGGGGTCCAGGTCCGACAGGTCGGCGGAGGCGAGCTCGGCAAGACCGCCGCCGCCCGGCGGGACCGGCTCTCCCTCGGCGTCCAGGAACCGCGCACCGAGCGCGGACAGCATGCCGGCGCCGCCGTCGGTCGTCGCGCTGCCGCCGACGCCGAACACGATGGTCCGCGCACCCGCGTCCAGCGCGGCCCGCAGCAGCTCTCCGGAGCCGTACGTCGAGGCCGTGAGCGGCGCGAAGACGCCCGCGGGTAGCCGCTGCAACCCGCTCGCCTCGGCCATCTCGACGACCGCCGTGTCGCCGCGCAGCGCGAAGGCCGCCGTCACCTCGTGCCCGAGCGGGCCCGCGACCCGCACCTCGTGCCGTTCGAAACCGGCCGCCACCGCCGCGTCCACGGTGCCGTCACCGCCGTCGGCCACGGGGAGCGATTCCACCGTGAGCCCTGGGACGATCCGGCGCAGCCCGGTCGTCACCCGCTCGGCGACCTGTACGGCCGTCAGCGAGCCCTTGAACTTGTCCGCGGCGATGAGCACCCGCTGTGTCACCAGATATCCCCTTGCTCTCCGGGTCCCGCACATGTCAGGACCAGTCGCGCCGCTGTGACCTTAACCGGAGGACGGCCTCGCCGTCATGCCCCGACCGATCCCTGAGAACGGGGTGAGACCAACGTACGAGCGCCGTGGGAAACCCCTGTGCGGACCGCCGAAGACCGTACGGCGGCGCCAGGATTCGGGTAAACCGGAACTATGACCCCTGTGG
Organism: Streptomyces pseudovenezuelae; assembly: GCF_029892565.1. Taxonomy (GTDB): domain Bacteria; phylum Actinomycetota; class Actinomycetes; order Streptomycetales; family Streptomycetaceae; genus Streptomyces; species Streptomyces pseudovenezuelae_A. The sequence continues at coordinate 671,044 of NZ_JARXVH010000001.1, forward strand.
GCACCGCGCCAGAGCTCGCCGACCGCGTCCTCGGAGGGTGGCTGGGCCGGATCTCGGGCAACATGCTCGGCAAGCCGGTCGAGCAGGGCGACCTGTGGACGCGGGACCGGATCGACCGCTATCTGCGGCAGGCCGCCGCCCTGCCGCTCACCGACTACCTCCCCGCGCCCGCCGACGAGAGCGACGGCTTCGAGCTGCGCCCCGAGTGGCGCCAGTGCGTGCGCGGCCGTATCCACGGCAGCTGCCGGGACGACGACGTCGACTACGCGATCCTCGGCCTCGACCTGCTGGAGACGCACGGTTTCGGCTTCAGCACCGAGCAGGTCGGCGATCTGTGGCTGCTGCGGCTGCCGTATCTGCAGACCTACACGGCGGAGCGGGCCGCGTACCGCAACCTCGCCAACGGGCTCAAGCCGCCGCTGACGGCGACGTACGACAACCCGTACCAGGAGTGGATCGGCGCGCTGATCCGCGCCGACATCTACGGCTGGACCTGCCCGGGCGTCCCCCGCCGGGCCGCCTCCCTGGCCCGCCGTGACGCGGTTCTGTCTCATACGGGAAACGGTGTCTACGGCGCGATGTGGGCGGCGGCGCTGATCTCGGCGGCCTTCACGGCGCCGACCGTCCGGCACGCGGTGGACCAGGCGCTGACCGTCATCCCGGCGGGCAGCCGGCTCGCCCGGACCGTGCGCCGGGTCGTCTCGCTCCACGACACCCGGATGACCTGGGAGGACACCCTGACCACGGTGTCCGAGGAGACCACCGGACTCGGCTGGATCCACACCATCCCGAACGCCGCCGTCCTCACCGCCGGGCTCCTGTACGGCGACGGCGACTTCACCCGCACCATCACGCTCACCGTCCGCGGCGGCCTGGACACCGACTCCAACGGCGCGACCGCCGGCTCGGTGGCGGGCGTACTGACCGGCGCGGACGCCATCCCGACCCAATGGAAGGAACCGCTGGAGGACACGGTACGCAGCGCGGTCTTCGGCTTCGACCGGATGCGGATCAGCGAACTGGCGGAGCGGACAGTGCAGTTGGCGGACACGGACGCCTGATCTGCCACTTCCCTCAGCCGCGCAGTGAGTCCGAGGCGCCTGCGCAAGCTGGTTACCCTTCCTGGATGACCACCCAAGACTTCGCCACGTACATCGCCGGCCTGCCGCGCGTGCTCGCCGGGGCCGCCGCCCTCTTCCGCGACGCCGAGGGCCGGGTTCTGCTCGTCGAGCCCAACTACCGTGAGGGCTGGGCGCTTCCGGGCGGCACGATCGAGTCCGACGACGGCGAGACCCCGCGCCAGGGCGCGCGGCGCGAGACGCTCGAGGAGATCGGCCTCGACCGCGAACTCGGCCAACTCCTCGCGGTGGACTGGGTGTACCGGCCGACCTGGCCGCCGCTGGTGGCGTACCTGTACGACGGCGGAGTCCTCACCGAGGACGACTTCAAGGCGATCCGCCTCCAGGAGGAGGAACTGCTCTCCTGGCGCCTGGTGGAGCCCGGCCAACTCACCGAGTACCTCCAAGGCCCCCTCGGCCACCGCGTCCTGATCGCCCTGGACGTCCTGGCGCAGGGCTCGGGCACGGCGGAACTGGAGAACGGGCAGCGGGTCGGCTGAGGCGGGTCGATCAGCCCTCGATGTCCCTGGGCTTGCCGTCGACCTCGCGCAGGACTTCGTCGCGGGCGGCCACGCGGGCCTCGGTCCGATGCCCGCGCTGGATGTGGTCGCGGACGACGAGCTCGACGGCGTCCTGGGGGTTGCCCACGCCCGCAAGCACCATGACTTCCACGACGAGTTCGGCATCGAGCGAAATGGTGACCTTGGCCATGCCGGGACGCTGACACCCCACCCGACCTCGCCGATATCCGTTGGCCGCCCACGGATGCGCCGACCTACGCTCGACGCCATGAGCAGACCACTTGTCGCCCTTCTCAGCGGCGCGGGTATCTCCACCGACTCCGGCATCCCCGACTATCGGGGGCCCAACGGCCTGTGGCGGAAGGATCCCGAGGCCGAGAAGCTCGTGACGTACGAGTACTACATGAACGACCCGGAGATCCGCCGACGTTCATGGCAGATGCGGCGCAAGAACCGCACGCTGACGGCCGAGCCGAACGCCGCACACGTGGCGGTGGCCGAGCTGGAGCGCGACGGCGTACCGGTGCGGGTCCTCACGCAGAACGTCGACGGGCTGCACCAGCTGGCCGGGATGCCCGCCCGCAAGGTGCTCGAACTGCACGGCAGCGCACGGAGTTTCGTGTGCACCAAGTGCGATGCGCGCGGGCCGATGGAGGACGCGATCGCCCGGGTCGAGGCCGGCGAGGACGACCCGCCCTGCCTCGACTGCGGGGGCATCCTCAAGTCGGCGACCGTCTTCTTCGGCGAGCAGCTCGATCCGGTGGTGCTGGGCGAGGCCGCCGCGATCGCCAAGGCCTGCCAGGTGTTCATCGCCGTCGGGAGCAGCCTGCAGGTCCACCCGGCGGCGGGGCTGGCCGGGGTCGCCGCCGACCACGGCGCACGGCTCGTCATCGTCAACGCCGAGCCGACGCCGTACGACGAACGGGCCGACGAGGTCGTTCGGGAACCGATCGGCACAGCCCTGCCCGCGCTCCTGCGCCGGCTGAGCGCGAAGGAGGAGTGACAACTCGCTTGAACTCAGGCCTGTTCAGAGTCCGCGCGGGTGAACGTCACATGCGTGACTCCGGTGGGCGACGAGGTGGCCTCGACCTCGTAGTCCTTCTCCAGGTCCTCCAGTCCGTCCCAGAGGCGTACGCCTCGGCCGAGCAGGATCGGGACCACCACGACGTGCATGCGGTCGACGAGGCGGGCGGCGAGGAAGTCGCGGATCACGGTGGGTCCCCCGCCGATGCGTACGTCCTGGCCGCCCGCGGCCTCACGGGCCGTCTCTAGCGCTTTGTCGGGCGACGCGTCGAGGAAGTGGAAGGTCGTGCCGCCCTCCATCTCGATCGACGGGCGCGGGTGATGGGTGAGGACGAAGGTCGGTGTGTGGAACGGCGGGTTGGGCCCCCACCACCCCTTCCACTCCGGGTCCTCGTGCCAGCCGGGCGGGCCGAACTTCCCGGCGCCCATGATCTCGGCACCGATCCCGGGCATGAACTGCCGGGCGAAGGCGTCGTCGATACCGCCGGTGCCGCCGGACCCGCCGGTCATGTCGTGCCAGAACCCAGTGGTGAACATCCACTGGTGCAGCCTTTCGCCGGCGTGGCCGAACGGCGCGTCCTGGCTCTGGACGTCACCGGTGCCGAAGCCGTCGAGCGAGATGGAGAAGTTGTGGACGCGGGCGTGTGACATGAGCGGCGATTCCTTTCCTTCTGCTGGTCCAGTTTCGTCGAATCAACTCGGTCTCGCAGAGATGATGGTCGCCCCGTCGTCATGACGTCCAATGCCACTCCATCTCGGGACGCATAGATAAACTTAATCAATGCTGAACCTGACGCACCTCAAGGTGCTGGAGGCGGTCGCCCGTCTTGGATCGGTGACCGAGGCGGCGAAGGAGCTGCACTACTCTCAGCCGTCGGTCAGCCACCACCTGGGACGGCTGGAGGCGGTCACCGAGGCGAGGCTCGTCCAACGGGTGGGCCGCGGTATCCGGCTCACCCCCGAGGGCGAATTCCTGGCGCAGCGGGCGAGAGAGATCCTGGGGCGGGTCGACTCCGCGTCCGTCGAGCTCGCCGCCCGCGTGGGGCTCCGTGCCGGACGGGTACGGCTCGCCGGTTTCCAGACGGTCCTCAGCACGCTGGTGCCGAAGGCGGCCACCGAGTTGTCCCGGGAGCACCCGGGAATCGAGTTGAACCTCGTGGATGCCCACCCGGTCGAGGGCCTGCAGATGCTGCGTTCGGGGCACGTCGACATCGCCCTGATCTTCCGGCATACCGAGACTCCGCTGGAGGAGGAGGGATTCCGGCTCACCCACCTGCTGGACGACCCCCTCTACCTCGTCAGCGACCAACCCCGTCAGCGTCTCGAGGACCACCGCGACTCCCCATGGGTCGGCGGCTGCGAACGCTGTCGGGCCGCCACGATCACGGCCTGCGAAGGCGCCGGCTTCGCACCGCGGATCGCCTACTCCTGCGACGACACGGTCGTCTCCCAAGCCTTGGTGGCCGCCGGGATGGGTGTCGCCATCCTCAACGGCCTCGCGCTGCAGGCCCACCGGGCGCCGGGCATCCACACCACCCAACTCACCGGCAACGCCCGCCGGATCTACGCCGCCACCTACGGCGACCCACCGGACCCACCCGCCACGACCGCACTGATCGAGATCCTGACGGCGCAGGCGCGAGTACCGGACGGGGACGCGGGGTTCTGACCCCAGGGGTGACGACGGCGTCCAGGTCCGGCTAGAACAGGGTCGTCGCGCTCTCCGATCCGCCCTCGAACGCCAGCAACCGCTGCTTGCGGTCCAGGCCGCCGCCGTAACCCGTCAGGCCGCCGCTCGTGCCGACCACGCGGTGGCAGGGGACGATGATGCCGATGGGGTTCTTGCCGTTGGCTAGGCCGACCGCGCGGGAGGCACCCGGGTTGCCCAGGGCGTCGGCCAGGTCGCCGTAGGAGCGGGTCTCGCCGTAGGGGATCAGGTTGAGTTGGTCCCAGACGCTGCGTTGGAACGGGGTGCCGGTCAGCTTCAGGTCGAGGGTGAACTCCTTCAACTCGCCTGCGAAGTAGGCCTCCAGTTGTTCCTCGGCCTCGCCGAAGAGGGTGTCGTCGCGGGGGCCGAAGGTCTCCTCGGGTGGGCGGTGGCGCTGTTCGGTCATGTAGAGGCCGCACAGGACGCCGTCGTCGGCGACGAGGGTGAGGGGGCCGTAGGGGCTGGGGGTTACGGTGTGCTGCTTCATTGGGTGCGAGTGCCCTTGTGTCCGTGAACTTCCTGACATCCCTTATACCGGGAGGAAGTTGATCGGGTGGCTGTCGGTCGCCCACAGGTATTGGGTGGCGTACGCCCGCCAGGGGCGCCAGGCCGTCGCCCGGGCCATGAGGGCCGCCGGTGTGGACGGGAGGCCCAACTCCTGGGCGGCGCGGCGGATTCCGAGGTCGGTGGCGAGGAACGCGTCGGGGTCGCCGAGGGCGCGCATCGCGATGACGTCGGCCGTCCAGGGGCCGAAGCCGGGGAGGGAGAGGAGCGCGGCCCGGGTCTCGGGCCAGTCGCTGTCCGGGCCCAACTGGAGCGTTCCGTCGGCCAGTTGGCGTACGAGCGTGGTGAACGTGGTGCGGCGGGTGCGGGGCATCGCCAGGGACTCGGGGACGAGGGCGGCGAGCGCCTCGGGGGTCGGGAAGAGGTGGGTGAGGCCGCCCTCGGGGTCGTCCACCGGGTCGCCGTGCGCAACGACCAGGCGAGCGGCATGGGTTCGGGCGGCGGCGGTGGAGACCTGCTGGCCCAGCACGGCGCGTACGGCGAACTCCGCCTCGTCGACCGTGCGCGGGACGCGTCGGCCGGGGGCCTTGTCGACGAGCGGGGCAAGCAACGGGTCCGTGCGCAGCTGGTCGTCGACGGCGACCGGGTCGGCGTCCAGGTCGAGCATGCGGCGGCAGCGGCTGATGGCGACGGTGAGGTCGCGCAGGTCGCTGAGGGTGAGCCGGCACGCGATGTGGTCGGACTTCGGGGCGAGCGCGACGATGCCGTGCCCGTACGGGAGGCGCAGCGTCCGGCGGTAGGCGCCGTCCCGCCACTCCTCCACCCCCGGTACGGCGGTCGCCACGAGATGGCCGAAGAGGTTGTCGGGGTTGAGGGGCGCACGGAAGGGAAGGCGGAGCGTCAGCACGCCGGGGGTGAGGGCCGCCGTGGCCTTCTTGGGGCGGCGACCCCGCAGTTCGGTCGGGGAGAGGGCGTAGACCTCGCGCACGGTGTCGTTGAAGGTGCGGATCGAGGAGAAGCCGGCGGCGAAGGCGAGCTCCGCCATCGGCAGCGGGGTCGTCTCGATCAACAGGCGTGCGGTCTGGGCGCGTTGGGCCCGCGCGAGCGCGAGCGGTCCGGCGCCGACCTCGGCGAGCAACTGGCGTTCGACCTGCCGGGTGCTGTAGCCGAGGCGGGCGGCGAGGCCAGGGACACCGTCGCGGTCGACGACGCCGTCGGCGATCAGCCGCATCGCACGCGCTACGAGGTCGGCGCGCTGGTTCCACTCCGGGGAACCGGGGCTGGTGTCGGGCCGGCACCGCTTGCAGGCCCGGAAACCGGCCTGCTGGCAGGCCGCCGCGCTGGGGTGGAAGACCATGTTCTCGGGCTTGGGCGGGACCACGGGGCAACTGGCCCGGCAGTAGATCCGGGTCGTCAGGACCGCCGTGAAGAACCAGCCGTCGAAGCGCGCGTCCTTGGACTGGACGGCGCGTACGCAGCGCTCTCGGTCGGTGTGCATCCCGTTCTGCATGCGTCCAGCATCGGCGATGCGCAGGGGCAGGGCTGGCGAGAATCCGACATCAACCTTGCGTGCCCTGGGGCACCTCGGATCATCGGCCGACCCCACTCATCCGCCAACCCCACTCACCGGCCGTTCCCGCGGCCCACGTCATGCCACCTTGCGGCCCGCCGTCTCCTGCTGCGAAGCCAGCGCCCAGATGACGAACACGTCGATGGCCATCATGACCAGGGACCACAGGGGCTCGTACGGCAGGAACAGGAACTGCGCGACCAGGCTCAGCGAGGCCAGGAAGATGCCCGTGAACCGGGCCCAGGACTCGCCCCTGAGCACGCCCCAGCCGGTGACGGCGACCAGGGCGCCGAGGATGACGTGGATCCAGCCCCAACCGGTGAGGTTGAGCTCGTAGACGTAGTTGCCGACACTGCCGTAGACGTCGTCCTTGGCGATCGCCGCGATGCCCTGCAGGACGGCGAGGACACCGCTGCACAGCATCAGCACACCGGCGAAGACGACACCGCCGGACACCCAGCCGTCGCCGTCCCCTCGGGAGCGTGGGGAGCGCGGGGAGGACGTGGTGCCGGTGGGCGTGCCGGTCGGGTGCGCTGCCTGCTGGCTCATGGGTGGTGGTCCCTTCTCCGGCCCCCGCTTCGGTGAGACCGAGCCTTCGGCCGACGGCAGGGGGCCGCCATCCTGACTACGCCGAACGGGTGAACGGGAGAGGTGCTCCACCAGCCCGGACGACCCGAGGAAGCGCAGGTCGTCCGCCACGGCCCACGCCTTCGTCAGCCCGACCGCCGGATCTCCTCCACGAAGCCGGTCATGACATCCACGTACTCCTCCGGACTGGTCACATGAGGGACGTGTCCGGAGCCCTCGAAGGTGTGGGCCCGCGCCTGCGGCAGCGCCTCGGTCAGTCGGGCCGTGATCCGGTGAAGCCATACGGGGCTGGTCGTGCCGTGCGTCACCAGGACGGGAACGGTGTGACCGGCGAGGCGGTCGAGGTCCAGGGCCGCCCATGCCGGGTCGCCGTGCTCGTCCAGGAAGGTGGGGGCGTTGGTGAGCAGGGTGTCGCGAGCCTTGTCGGGGAGCTTCTCCCACTCCCCCGGGCCCAGCGCGATCTCCTCCACGAACCGGCGTGCGCCCGCCAGGGTCTCGCCCGCCCGCAGCTGGTCGAGGACGACGGCCATCTCCTGCCGGACCGACGTCATCATCGGCCGCAGTACGGGATCGTCGGCGACGACGTCCAGGAGCGGCGGCTCGTGCACGGTGAGCCCGCGGAAGAGTTCGGGGCGCCGGGCGGCCAGGCCGAGTGCGGTCGACGCGCCGAAGGAGTTGGCCGCCACGTACACCGGCCCGGACCCGAGCGTCGCCATCAGCGCGGCCAGGTCCTCCTCGTCCTCGAAGCGGGACCCCTGCCCGGGCGGGCGTTCACTGAGACTGTGCCCACGGCGGTCGTAGACGAGAACCCGGAACCGCTCCGCGAACGCGTCGAGGACGGGCAGCCAGGTGTAGTGGTCCGCCCAGGAGCCGTGCACCAGGACCAACGGGTCGCCGTCGCCCAGGACTTCGCAGTAGAGGTCTACGCCGTTGACTCCGACTCGCGCCATGTTCCCGCCTCGCATCCCATCGGCATCGGCTTCGGCTCCGGCTGGCCCGTCAGCCCACTTGGGCCGCGAACACCTCATAGGCAGGCCGGTCGAAGAGGACGAACCGCACCTCCTCGACCGCGGTGTCGGCAGCCCTGATCGTCTCCACGGCGATCCGGGCGCCGTCGTCCATCGGCCAGCCGAAGATGCCGGTGGAGATCGCGGGGAACGCGACCGTACGCGCGCCGAGTTCATCGGCGATCCGCAGTGACTCCCGGTAGCAGGAGGTCAGTTGGCTGGAGCGGTCCTCGGTCGCGCTGTGGACCGGGCCGACGGTGTGGATCACCCAGCGGGCGTCCAGGTTGCCCGCGGTGGTGGCGACCGCCTGCCCCGTGGCCAGGCCCTTGCCGTAGTGCGAGGCGCGCAGCTTGCGGCACTCCTCCAGGATCGCGGGGCCACCACGGCGGTGGATGGCGCCGTCCACGCCTCCGCCGCCGAGCAGGGAGGAGTTGGCCGCGTTCACGATCGCGTCGACACTCTCGCGCGTGATGTCGCCCTGGACGAGGGTGATGGTGGGGGTCATACGTGCCTCCATGGCAGGCCGTTCCCGGTCGGTCACAGCTGGTCGGGACGGACCAGTTCAGTTCAGTTCAGGACTGCTGCCGCAGTCTGCGCCAGACCGCCTTCGCCGCGTTGTGCCCCGACATGCCGTGCACACCCGGCCCCGGCGGCGTGGCCGAGGAGCAGATGAAGACGGCGGGGTGCGGGGTGGTGTACGGCGACAGGGTGAGCTTGGGGCGCAGCAGGATCTGGAGTCCGGAGACCGCGCCGGAGGCGATGTCTCCGCCGACGTAGTTGGCGTTGCGCGCGGCGAGCTCGGGTGGTCCGGCGATCGCGCGGGCGAGGACGCGGTCGCGGAACCCCGGGGCGAAGCGCTCCAGTTGGCGTTCCATCGCGTCCGTGAGGTCGCCGGTCCAGCCGCTCGGGACGTGTCCGTAGGCCCAGAAGACCTGCTTGCCCTCGGGTGCGCGGGTGGGGTCGACGACGCCTGGCTGCACCGTGATCATGAACGGCCTGTCGGGCGCGCGGCCCTCCTTGGAGGCCGCGCGCAGTGCGGCACCGATCTCCGCGCTGTCGCGGCCGATCTGTACCGTGCCTGCGACGCGGGCCTGCTCAGCGATCCACGGCACCGGGCCGTCCAGCGCGTAGTCGACCTTGAAGACTCCCGGTCCGTACCGGTAGCCCTCGTAGTAGCGGCCGAAGCCGGCGATGCGGGCCAGGGCGGTGGGCGAGGTGTCGAAGACGTACGCGCGGGCCGGCGGCAGGTCGTCGAGGCGCTTGACCTCGTAGTCCGTGTGGACCGTGCCGCCGAGGTCCTTCAGGTAGGCGGTGAGCGCGTCGGAGATGGACTGGGAGCCGCCGCGGGCGACCGGCCACCCGCGCGCGTGTGCCGCGAGGGCGAAGACCAGGCCGACGGCCCCGGTGGCGAGGCCGGTGAGCGGGGCCATGACGTGCGCGACGAGGCCCGCGAAGAGGGTCTTGGCGCGCTCGTCGTGGAAGCGGCGGGTCAGCAGGGCGGACGGCGGCAGACCGACGAGGCCGAAGCGGGCGAGGGTCACCGGGTCGCGCGGGAGCGAGGTGAGCGGCAGCGACATGAAGTCGCGCACCAGGGTGTCCCACTTGGGCAGGAAGGGCTCGACCAGCCTGCGGTACGGCCCCGCGTCCCGGGGCCCGAAGGAGGCGGCCGTCTCCGCGACCGACCGGGAGAGCACGGCGGCGGTGCCGTCGGTGAAGGGGTGCGCCATGGGCAGCTCGGGCTGGAGCCACTCCAGGCCGTACCGCTCCAGGGGCAGGGCGCGGAACGCCGGGGAGTTGATCCCGAGCGGGTGGGCGGCGGAGCAGGGGTCGTGGCGGAAGCCGGGAAGGGTGAGCTCTTCCGTACGGGCTCCCCCGCCCACGGTGTCACGTGCCTCGAAGACCGCCACGGAGAAGCCGCGACGGGCCAGCTCCACGGCCGCGGTCAGCCCGTTGGGCCCCGCTCCCACCACGACCACATCGAGCATCGACGGCACCTTCGGACCCCTTCGTCAGCCGATGGCCTGCGGGGTCAGGATATGACGGGGCACTGACACCTTTGGGTCACGGGTGCTGCACATTGGGGCGGTCGTCCGGAGATGGCGTGCCCCCGACCGCCCCGACCTCCTTGGTCTCCTCGGTCTTCGAGGTCAGGCCGTGCCCGACAGCAGTCCCACGATCCGGCGTGCCGTGGCCGCGTCGCGGGCCGCGGTGAACGGCAGGGCGTTGCCGCCCACGATCCGGAACGGCTCCCCGGTGACCGTGAGGTGGGTGCCGCCTGCCTCCTCGACCAGCAGGAGGCCCGCCGCGTGGTCCCAGGCGGCCTCCCAGGAGAACGCCGTCGCGTCCAACTCGCCGCGGGCGATGGCGAGGTACTCCAGTCCCGCCGACCCGCACGCGCGCGGTGCGACGCCCTCGGTCCACAGGCCGAGCAGGGAGCGCTTCTCCTCGTCCGTCGTGTAGTCCGGGTGGGAGGTGGCCACTTCGAGGTCGCGGCCGGGGGTGGGCGGACCGGCGTACAGCCGCTCACCGTTGAGGAAGGCGCCCTGGCCCTTCACCGCCGTGGCGAGTTGGTCGAGGGCCGGCGCGAACGTCCAGGAGGCGAGCAGGACTCCGTGGTGCGCGAGGGCGACCAGCGTGGAGAACCCGGGGTCACCGTGCACGAACTGGCGGGTCCCGTCGACCGGGTCGACTATCCAGACCGGCGCCTCACCCCGTATCGCCTCGTACGTCGCCGGGTTGGCGTGCACCGCCTCCTCGCCGACCACGACGGAACCCGGCAGCAGGGCGCTCAGCACCCCGGTCAGGTACTTCTCGGCCAGGCGGTCGGCGTCCGTCACCAGGTCGTGCGGACCGGCCTTCTCGTCGACCTCGTGGGCGGCGAGCCGGCGGAAGCGCGGCGTGATCTCCTTCGCGGCGGCCTCACGGACCGCCTGCTCGACGTCGGCCGAGTGCTGTGCGAGAAACTCTTCGATGGTTTCCGTGTCTTCGATCATGTGTCCATGAGAGCACGCGCCACTGACAATCCCCACCCGCCCGGTGCACTACGGGTGGAATGGGGATGAAATCCAGGCACGCCCTGCACTCTCGGCACTTCCCGCACTGAGGTCGCCCGCCCAGCGCCCCGCCTCCGGGCGCCGCCCCTCAGCGCCCGACCGCGTACCCCTGCATCCCGCGCGGGTTCGCCCCCGCCGACAGGATCCCGGTCCTCGGATCCCGCGCGACGGCGCACAGCCGGCCCTCCGACCAGGCGTCGCCGACGGTCACGTCGTGCCCGCGCCGCCGCAGTTCCGCGACGACCTCCGGGTCCGTACGGGACTCCACGGTCACGCTCCCCGGACGCATCCCGCGCGGGTAGAACGACCCGGGGAAGCTGTCGTTGTGCCAGTTCGGGGCGTCGATCGCGCCCTGCAGGTCGAGGCCGCCGCGAACCGGTCCGCGCAGGGCGACGGCCAGGAAGAAATGCAGCTGCCACTGGTCCTGCTGGTCCCCTCCGGGCGTACCGAAGGCCATGACCGGGACGCCGTCGCGCAGGGCGACGGACGGCGTGAGGGTGGTGCGGGGACGGCGGCCCGGGGCGAGGGAGTTCGGCAGGCCCTCCTCCGGCCAGGTCATCTGGAGCCGGGTGCCGAGCGGGAAGCCCAGTTCGGGCACGACGGGGTTGGACTGGAGCCAGCCACCGCTCGGGGTGGCCGCGACCATGTTGCCCCAGCGGTCGACGACGTCGAGATGGCAGGTGTCGCCACGGGTGGCGCCGTCGGATCCGACCTCGGGCTCGCCCGGGACGGGGGACGTGGGGGCCTTGGCCACCGTCGGCTCGCCGGCACCCATGGGGTCGAAGCCGGGGTCGTAGGGGGTGACCACGCGCGCGTGCGTACTGAGACGCGGTGTACGCCCGCCGGGGCTGCCGGGGCGCAGTTCGTACGAGGCCTTGTCGCCGACGAGTCCGCGCCGGGCAGCGTTGTAGTCGGCGGACAGCAGCTCGCCGAGCGGCACCTGGTCCGCGCCGTCCCCGTCGCCGTACCAGGCCTCCCGGTCGGCCATGGCGAGCTTGCAGCCCTCGATCAGCAGGTGAACGTAGTCGGCGGAGCCGTACGCGGGCAGCTCCGCCAGCTCCGGCGGGAGCAGTGCGAGCTGCTGGAGCAGGACCGGGCCCTGGCTCCAGGGGCCGGCCTTGCACAGGGTCCAGCCGTTCCAGTCGTACGTCGCCGGCGCCTCGTAGGTCGCGGACCAGCCGGCGAGGTCGGCGGCCGTGAGGGTGCCGGTGTGGCGCTCGCCGCTGGTGTCCATGGTGGGGCGCCCGGACTGCCGTATCAGGGCTTCGGCGATGAACCCGGAGCGCCACACCTCCCGTGCGGCCTCGATCTGCGCGATCCGGTCACCGGCTTCGGCGACCTCGTCGAGCAGGCGCTTCCAGGTGGCGGCGAGGGCGGGGTTGCGCAGGAGTTCGCCGGGGCGTGGGGCCTTTCCGTCCGACAGGTAGACCTCGGCGGACGACGTCCACTCCGTCTCGAAGAGCTCCCTGACCGCCTCCACCGTGGCGCCGACGTTCTCCACGGGCGCGTGGCCGTCTTCGGCGTACCCGATGGCGTACTTGAGCACGTCGGCGAGGGGCTTGGTGCCGTGGTCGCGGAGGAGCAGCATCCAGGCGTCGAAGGCGCCGGGCACGGCGGCGGCGAGCGGTCCTGTGCCGGGGACGAGATCGAGGCCGAGTGACTTGTAGTGCGCGACCGTGGCCCCGGCGGGCGCGACGCCCTGGCCGCAGAGCACCTGTACCTCGCCGTCCGCCGGGGCGAGCAGGATCGGCACCTCGCCGGCAGGGCCGTTCAGGTGCGGCTCGACGACGTGCAGGACGAACGCCCCCGCCACGGCCGCGTCGTAGGCGTTGCCGCCGTCCTCCAGGACGGCCATCGCGGACTGCGAGGCCAGCCAGTGGGTCGAGGACACCATGCCGAAGGTGCCCTGCAGGGTCGGCCGGGTGGTGAACCGCATCTCTCACCTCTCGCTGCTCGCGCGCCTCGGTCGTCCGACCGGCGCTCCGGATCTTGCAGCAGGCTATGCCCACCCGGGCGGCCAACGAAGTCTTTGCGAACCCACGGGCACCCCATGAACGACCTCCCACCTGCACGAAGTCCCCTTTGCCCGGTTGCCCGGAGGCTCGGTAACCCCGAGTTCACCGGGCTTCCCTTCCTCGTCGTTCTACGCGCGTGGTGTCATGCACGCGCCCACGCCCCCCAGGTGGGCGTCAACTCGACCAGGAGTCACACATGTTGAGGAAGGTCCTCGTGCGCGCGGGTGTCGCCCTGGCGGCCGGCGCCGCCGTGCTCGCCACCTCCGTCCCCGCCAACGCGGCGAGCTACACCGCGTTCGCCTTCTCGCAGACCGGCAGCCAGCCGACCATCTACGACTTCATCGACTCGGCCACCTCCTCGCTCGACATGACCATGTACGAGCTGGAGGACACGACCGCGGTCAACGACCTGATAGCCCTGAAGAACAAGGGCGTCACCGTGCGGGTGGTCCTCGACCGCGCGCACCAGTCCGCCAACAGCTCGGCGTACACGGCCCTGACGAACGCGGGCGTGGGTGTGGTGTGGTCGCCGTCGAGCTTCGTCTACACCCACCAGAAGACGATCACGGTGGACGGCACCAAGTCGCTTGTCCTGACCGGCAATCTGACCTCGCAGTACTACTCGACGGGCCGCGACTACGGAGTGTTCACGGACGACACCCGTGATGTCGCCGCGATCGAGAAGGTGTTCGACGCGGACTACGCCGGCACCTCGGTCACGCCGACCGACGGCGACCATCTGCTCTGGTCCCCCACGGACTCGCGCAGCAGGCTGGTGTCCATCATCAACGCCGCGACCAAGACGCTGGACGTCGAGGAGTTGGAGTTCAGCGACAGCACGGTGGTCAACGCCATCGTGGCGCGGGCGAAGGCGGGCGTGACGGTCCGGGTGGTCCTGGAGACCCCGGGCGACTACTCCAGCGAGGTCTCCGCGATCAAGGCGGCGGGCGGCACGGTCGTCGGTTACTCCGACCCGGACGGGTTCTACATCCACGCCAAGGCCATGGTCGCCGACTATGGCCTGTCCACTCAGGAAGTGGAGGCGGGGTCCATGAACATCAGCAGCAACTCGCTCTCCAACAACCGGGAGTTGGGGATCATCCTCACGGGCACGGGAGTGGCCCAGTCGGTGGCCACGACCGTCGAGGCGACCTTCAAGAGCGACTACGCGGGCGGTACGGCCGCGTAGTCGGTCACCGCCTCCGACCGGTCCGTCACGAGCGCCGTCTGCCCACCGTGAGCACGTGCCCGCTCGTGCCGATCAGGGTCGGTTCGGACTCGATGCGCCGGGTGGCCGCCAGGACGGCCTCCCGGCGGTCGGGGTCGTCGAGCCACGCGTCGAGGCCGCCCATCAGCCAGGCGACGCCCTCCAGGCCGTACTGCCCCTCCGGGACGAGGCCCGCGTCGGTGAACTCGCCGGGGACTTCGGTGGGTTGGGCGAAGTAGGCGGTGGTGAAGAGGCCGCCCTCGGGTCCGTGCCGGCCGTGATCGCCCTCCTCGTCGGTGCGGGCGCGCTGCGCGGGGTCGAAGTACAGCTCCTGGTGGAGCAGGTCGTGCAGGCCCGCGAACCGGTTGATGGTGGCCGCGACCACCGGCCCGCCGGGGCGGACCGCCCGGTGCGCCTCGACCAACGCCCGTACCCGCTCGGCCCGTTCGGGCAGGTGGTACAGCGGGCCGAGCAGCAGCACCGCGTCGTGGTCGGCGTCGGCCACGGGCAGCGACCGCGCGTCCCCTGACCTGGCCGTCACTCCGGGCAGTTGGGCGGCCTGCTCGACGTGCAGCGGTACGGGGTCGACGAGTTCGACCTCGTACCCGTCCCGGGCGAGCCACTCGGCGTGCACTCCGCTGCCGCCGCCGACGTCGAGCACGCGCGCGGGAGCCGCGGGCAGGATCCGTCGCAGTACGTCCTGTGTGCGCCAGAACTCAAGCCGTCCGGCGCCGCCCTGTCTGAGGCGGGCGTCCTCCTCGCCGCGGGCGTAGTAGGAGAGGATCTCCTCGCGGACGGCGGGGTCCTGTGCGCGTGTCGTCTCCGTCATGGCACCAGCGTGCTGACCTGCCGCCGACGCGCGCAAAGGATTATGCGCCGCGCGCGACCACCAGCCCCGACTCATAGGCGAACACGACCAGTTGGGCCCGGTCCCGTGCCCCCAGCTTCGTCATCGCGCGGCTGATGTGGGTCTTCACCGTGAAGGGGCTGATGACCATGTGGGCGGCGATCTCCTCGTTGGTCAGACCCCGGGCGGCCAGGGCCGTCACCTCGCGTTCGCGGCGGGTCAGGCGGTCGAGGCCGGGAGGCGTCGCCCGGTCCGGCGGCCGGGACACGAACTCGCCGATGAGGGTGCGGGTGACCGCCGGGGAGAGCAGGGCCTCGCCGCGCGCGACCACCTCGATGGCCTGGAGCAGGTCGGCGGGTTCGGTGTCCTTCAGGAGGAAGCCGCTGGCGCCCGCACGCAGTGCCTCGAAGACGTACTCGTCGAGGCCGTAGTTGGTGAGCATCACCACGCGTACGGCCGCGAGGGCGGGGTCCGCGGCGATGTGGCGGGTCGTCTCGATGCCCGTCATCACCGGCATCTGTACGTCGATCAGCGCGATGTCGGGCACCAGGGCCCGGACGAGGGCCAGGCCCCGCGCGCCGTCCGCCGCCTCGCCGACCACCTCGACGGCGTCCTCGGCCTCCAGCAACGCCCGGAAACCGGCCCGCATGAGCGCCTGGTCGTCGATCAGCGCGACCCTGATCATCCCGTCTCCCCCAACGGCAGCCGGGCCCGCACCGCGAAGCCGCCCTCCGTGCGCGGGGCGGCGTCCAGCGTGCCGCCGAGGGCCGCGACGCGCTCGCGCATGCCGGTGAGGCCCACGCCGGGCGTCGGCGGGGAGGTCGGGTCGGCGGTGCCGTCGTCCTCGACTCGTATCGTCAAGTCGTCCTCGTCGTAGGCGAGTTGTACGTTCACCTTGGCCGGGCCCGCGTGCCGGGCCGCGTTGGTCAGCGCCTCCTGGACGATGCGGTACACGGCACGGTCGACCGTCGCCGCCAGCGGCCGCTCCTCGCCGGTCACCGTGAGCTCGACGGCGAGGCCGGCCGCGCAGGCCCGCTCCACCAACAGCGCGGGCGTGCCGGTGGGTTCGTCGCTGCGCAGCACCTCCAGCGTGGCGCGCAGTTCGCGCATCGCCTCGCCGCTCGCGTCCTGGATGGCGAGCAGGGCGGGCGGCACCTCCTCGCCGCGCTTGCGGGCCAGGTGGACGGCGACGCCCGCCTGGAGCTTGACGATGGAGATGCTGTGGGTGAGCGAGTCGTGCAACTCCCGGGCGATCCGCAGTCGTTCCTCGCCCGCCCGGCGCAACGCCGCCTCCTCCCGGGTGCGTTCCGCCTCCAGGGCGCGCTGTTCCGTCTGGCGCAGGTACGCCTGCCAGTTGCGGTCGGCGAGACCGGTGACCACGGCGCACAGGAACCAGCCCGCGAGCAGCGCGGCCTTCTCGGCCACCTCCTGGGTCGTCGGGCCGGTGGCGACGTACGCCGCGAGGAAGGCCAAGCCCGCGCCCGCCGCGTAACCCCGGTGTCCCGCGCGCGAGGCCGTGTGCACGGCGGCGAGGACGGGCAGGGCGGCCAGCGGGCCGGGGTGCGCGTGCACGACGTACGCCCCGCCGGCGACCGTGGCGAAGGCGAGCACCGCGCGCGGAGCCGTGCGGTAGAACGCCAGGGCGGCCGAGGCCACGGCGATGAGCGCGTAGTCGACGGGCGCGGTGTCCGCGTCGAAGGCGGCCGTGATCACGACCAGCGCACCGACGACCACCGCGAGGGCCGCGTCGGCAAGGTTCCTGCGTACGACCGGATTCCCACTCCCCATGTCCGCACAGTAGACGGACGCACCGACACCGGCGTCAGCCCTGTGGACGGCTCTGGGGCTACTCCCGGTGCAGTAGTCCGCGGTCCCGGCACACCCGGTGGCGTCCCGCGAACACCCTTCGGCCGTACGACGACCGGGAGCGCCTCCGAGGCGCACGCTCCTTCCATGTCCACAGCCTTCCGCTTCACCGAACCGCCGGCGCCCAGGGCGGCGACCGATCGCGTCGCCGAGGTGTACGCCCAACTCGCCCACGACTTCGGCATCGAGAGAGCGGCCACGTTCGTGGTCCTCTCCTCGACGCCCGAACTCCTCGCCCCCGCCTGGGCGTTGATGCGCGAGTCACTGATCGCCGGAGCGGGCAGCCGCACCGGCAAGGAGCTGGCCGCCTACGGGGTGTCCCGCGCCAACCGCTGCCCGTTCTGCGTGGCCGCGCACACCGTCCTGCTGCACGCCACCGGCGACCACGCCCTCGCCGAGCAACTGGCGCGCGGGGAGCGGCCGGAGGACGACGCGCACGCGCGTGTGCTCCACTGGGGAGAGCACACGCGCGTGCCCGGCGCCGACCTGCACCCGTACCCGTTCCCGCGCGAGCACGCCCCGGCCTACCTGGGCACCGCGTTCGCCTTCCACTTCATCAACCGGATCGTGTCGGCCCTGCTGACCGAGCGGCTGCTGCCGGGCAACGCGCAGCGACTGCGACCGGTACGGAGTCTGGCGGGACGCTCGCTCGCCGGGACCGTACGCCGTACCGCCGTCCCCGGCGCGGCCCTCCCGCTGCTCGACGCCCCTCCCCCGGGGCCTGCCTGGGCGGCCGGTACCGCGGTCGGTCCGGCGTACGGCGCCCTGCGCGAGGCCGCGCTGGCGGGCGCGGGCCTGCTCGACGCCGACGACCAGGCCCTCGTACGGCGGACCGTGGGTGGTTGGGACGGCTCGCATCCGCCGCTCGCCCTGCCCGGGGTCCCCGACCGCCGTGAGCGTCCCGGCGCGCGCCTGGCATTGCTGGCCGCGCTCGCGCCGTACCGCATCACGGACGCGGACGTGACGGCCTGGCGGCGACCGGAGCACACCGACCACTGCCTGGTGCACCTGATCGCGTACGGCGCGTTCGCTGCCGTGGACCGCATCGAGAGCGCACTCGCCCTGCCCACCGCCCGGGAGGCCTGATGTACAAAACGGCTGAAGTATCCGAAACCTCCGAAACCCGCCAGAAGCGCTACGACGTCCTCGTCGGCGGCGCCAACGACGCCCTGTTCGCGGGCGCCGGCATCAAGTTGGCCGACCGCGTTCTCGACGTCGGCTGCGGCACCGGGGCCACGACCCGGATCGCGGCACGGCTCGCCGCGCGCGGTCATGTCGTCGGCGTCGACACCTCCGTACCGCTGCTGCGGCGGGCACGCGCGCGTATGGTCGCCGAGAAGATCCGGAATGCCGCGTACATGGAGGCGGACCCCCAAGTGCATCCGTTCCCGCGCGCCGGGTACGACGTCGTCATCAGCCGCGGCGGCGTGATGTTCTTCACCGACCCGGCGGTCGCGTTCGCCAACCTGGCGCGGGCGTTACTGCCGGGCGGGAGACTGGCGTTCGTGTGTCCGGAGCCCCTTTCCGACCCGGACCGCATCCGCGCGGACCTGCGGGACTACGAGAACGTCACGGTCAGGGGCGTGCCCGTGGAGACGGTGTGGGGAGGCGACAACGCGGCGTTCGCCGTCGACGTTCCGCACGAGACCGGTCGAAGCGTGCGCCTTCGGGGTGATATCTGGCTGGTCACCGCGAAACGCCCGCGGTGAGGGGTAGTCAGGCGTGAGGCCTGCGTGACCGGGCGCGCACGGAGCGAGTTGGCACTTCCGTCTCACAGGGACTCGTGTGAAACTGGCGCCCCCGTCCGCAGTGCGGACCCGTCCGCACACCGTCCCCCACCGAAAAGTGTGCCGTGCGCGATTTTCCTCTGCCGATCGCTCTGACCGCGCGACTTTCCCCGGTCGTCGTGCTGGCCGCGGCGGGCTGGGCGCTGACGTCCGGTCCGTTCGCCACCACGTCGTCCGCCGACTCCCAGCACAAGCAGGAGAGCGGGCAGACCGGCACGCAGTCACCCTCCGCGCCCGCGACGGCCGCCGTGTCCAAGTCGTACGCGGCCTCCCCCGCGCCCTGCGGCAGCCTGGCCAAGAAGACGATCACCTCGCTCGTGCCCGGCGCCAAGACGGCCGGCAAGGAGATCAGGTCCACGGACGCGAAGATCCGCCGGACCTGCTCGTGGAACGCGCTCAAGGGCTACGACTACCGCTGGCTCGACGTGTCCTTCGAGATCATGGGCTCCGAGGCGGCGGCACAGAAGTCGTACAAGGAACGGCTCACGGAGAAGAGCGGCGGCGGCGCGGTTCCCGGACTCGGCGACACCGCCTACTCGGTGGTGAACCTGACCACCGAGGACAAGCAGCAGACGCGCGAGGGCGAGGTGGTGGCCCAGGTGTCCAACGCCCTGGTGGTCATCACCTACAACGGCAGCGACTTCGAGTCGAAGAAGGCCCCGAGCACCGACGAGATCAACAAGGGCGCCATCAAGGCCGCCAAGGAGGCGGTCACCGCGCTGCAGGGCGGCCTGGCCAGCTAGCCGGCCCGACCGCCCCGTCAACTGCCGCGGTCCTACGCCTCGTTGGTCACCGCCTCCGGCTCCGGGTCCTTTCCGCGCAACAGCATCAGCGCCACGTAGAGCACCATCGACGTGCCCAGGCCCACGGCCCAGCCGTAGTCGGCGAGCGAGGACAGGGCCGGGATGGGCCGGCCGTCGATCAGCGGGTGGAAGTCGGCGCCGCCGACGGCGAGGATGCCGCCGACCAGGAAGGCGACGACGGCCCGCCAGTTCCAGCCGCCGTCGTACCAGTAACGGCCGCCCGCGCGGTACAGGTCGGTGAGGTCGAGCTTGCCGCGGCGCAGGATCCAGTAGTCGGCGATGAGGATGCCGGCCACCGTGCCCAGCAGACCGCCGACCAGACCGAGCCAGGTGAAGATGTAGCCCTGCGGGTCGGAGTACAGCTTCCACGGGAAGATGACCACGCCGAGCACACAGGTGACGAGGGCGCCGGCCCGGAAACTGATCTTCCGGGGCGCGATGTTGGAGAAGTCGAAGGCCGGGGAGACCAGGTTGGCCGCGATGTTCACGGACAGGGTCGCGACCAGGACGGTCACCAACGCGTAGAGCAGGCCCACCACGTTGTCGGTCTTCGCGGCCAACTGGACCGGGTCCCAGACCGCTTCGCCGTACACGGCCTGCGAACCGGAGGTGACCATCACCGACAGCAGCGCGAAGAGCGTCATGGTCGTGGGCAAGCCGAGCGCCTGCCCCCAGGTCTGCGCCTTCTGGCTCTTGCCGTAGCGGGTGAAGTCGGGGATGTTCAGCGACAGCGTGGACCAGAAGCCGATCATGCCCATCAGCGAGGGCCAGAACAGCTTCCAGAACTCGCCGCCCCAGCCGAGCTTGGAGGGCTGGTCGAGCAACGGGCCGAAACCGCCCGCCTTGTTGCTCATCCAGATCAGCATGACGACCGCGCCGACGATGACGAAGGGCGCCGCCCAGTTCTCGAAGCGGCGGATCGTCTCCATGCCGCGGTAGATGATCGCGACCTGGATCGCCCAGAAGATCGCGAACGACAGCCACATCGTCCACGCGTAGCCGCCGATGTGCGAGGCGTTCGCCCAGTTGTCGCCGATCAGCTTCCCGGCGAGGAAGTAGATCGCCTCGCCGCCGATCCAGGTCTGGATGCCGAACCAGCCGCACGCCACCAACGCCCGTACGACAGCGGGCAGGTTGGCGCCCCGCACACCGAAGGAGGCACGGGCGAAGACCGGGAAGGGAATCCCGTACTTCGGTCCCGCGTGCCCGGTGAGCAGCATGGGCACGAGCACGATCAGGTTGGCCAGGGCGATGGTGAACACCGCCTGCTTCCAGTCCATGCCGACGGCGATCAGACCGGAGGCCAGGGTCCAGGAGGCCGTGTTGTGGGCCATGCCGACCCACAGCGCGGAGAAGTTGTACGTGGTCCAGGTGCGCTTCTCCACCGGGACCGGCAGCAGGTCCTCGTTGGCGTAGGGGCCGCTGGGCTGCGGCGAACCAGGGGCGATCTCCACCCGGCCGTCGGCCAGGGTGACTTGAGAGGTCGGCGGTATGGCCGTGGGAGCGGTGTCGGTCATGGGCAGGCCAATCAAACGAGGGGCGGATCCGGAGAGGCCGTGCGGGTGGCTCCGGCCCCCCTCCCCCGGGACGGCGGGGAAGGGGGAGAACTGGAGTGGGGGGACGGGGAGTTGAGCGGTACCGGGGTGGGTCAGGCGTTGACGGCCGGGATGACCTTCGTCCCGTACGCGTCGATCACGCTCTCCTGCGCGTCGTGCATGTCGTACACGGCGAACTGGTCGACGCCCAGCTCGCGCAGGGCGTTCAGCTTCTCGATGTGCTTCTCGACCGGGCCGATCAGGCAGAACCGGTCGACGATCTCGTCGGGCACGAACTGGGTGTCGGGGTTGTCGGCCCGGCCATGGTGCGAATAGTCGTACCCCTCACGGGCCTTGATGTACTCCGTGAGTTCGTCGGGAA
This sequence comes from Streptomyces pseudovenezuelae, assembly GCF_029892565.1. GTDB lineage: Bacteria > Actinomycetota > Actinomycetes > Streptomycetales > Streptomycetaceae > Streptomyces > Streptomyces pseudovenezuelae_A. The sequence continues at coordinate 692,578 of NZ_JARXVH010000001.1, forward strand.
CGGCGGCGGAGTGCTCGCCGTACTTGGAGACGAGGTCGGCGACGTGGTTGCCGACCATTCCGCCGAACCAGCGGCACTGGTCGCGTGCGTGGGCGAGCGCCTCGGGCGAGTCGTCCTCGGTGACATAGGCCGGGGCGGCGACGCAGATCTTCACCTCGGACGGGTCGCGTCCGGCGGCGACGGCCGCGTCCTTGACCGCCTTGACCATGTATTCGGTGAGGTAGAGGTCGGCGAGCTGGAGGATGAAACCGTCGGCCTCCTCGCCGGTCATCTTCAGGGCCTTGGGGCCGTACGCGGCCATCCATACGGGAAGTTCGGCGCCCGGCTTGATCCACGGGAACTTGACCACCGTGCCGCCGAGGTCGGCCTCCTCGCCGCGGGCCAGCGACCGGATGACCTTCATGGCGCCGCTGATCCGGGCCAGCGTGTTGGGCGTGCGGCCCGCGACGCGCATCGCGGAGTCGCCACGGCCGATGCCGCACACCGTGCGGTTGCCGAACATGTCGTTGAGGGTGGCGAAGGTGGAGGCGGTGACCTCCCAGGTGCGGGTGCCCGGGTTGGTGACCATCGGGCCGACCGTCAACTTCGTGGTGTTCGACAGGATCTGACTGTAGATCACGAACGGCTCCTGCCAGAGCACGGCGGAGTCGAAGGTCCAGCCGTAGGTGAAGCCGTTGCGCTCGGCCCGCTTCATCAGGCTGATGACCTTCGAGGCCGGCGGGTCCGTCTGCAGGACGAGTCCGAAGTCCATGTGCGCCACTCCTAGTTGAGGTACTGACTGGTGGAGCGCGGGGTGTAGACGCCGTGGCCCGCGTGCCCGGTGTACTCCCGCTCGGTGATGACGAGTTCGCCGCGCGAGAGGACGGTCTCGACCCGGCCGGTGAGGCGCTTGCCCTCGTACGCCGAGTAGTCGACGTTCATGTGGTGCGTCTCGGCGGAGACGGTCTGCTCGGCGTGCGGGTCGTAGATGACGACGTCGGCGTCGGCGCCCGGGGCGATGGTGCCCTTCTTCGGATAGAGGCCGAACATCCGCGCCGGGGAGGCGCAGGCGATCTCGATCCAGCGGCGGCGGCTGATGTGCCCGTCGACGACGCCCTGGTGAAGCAGGTCCATGCGGTTCTCGACGCCCGGCATGCCGTTCGGGATCTTCGAGAAGTCCCCGCGTCCCAGTTCCTTCTGGCCCACGAAGCAGAAGGGGCAGTGGTCGGTGGAGACGACCTGGAGGTCGTTGGTGCGCAGGCCCTGCCACAGCTTGGCCTGGTGCTCCTTGGGGCGAAGGGGCGTGCTGCACACGTACTTCGCGCCCTCGAAGTCGGGCTCGGCGAGGTTGTCCGTCGACAGGAACAGGTACTGCGGACAGGTCTCGCCGAAGACGGGGAGGCCCTCGTCGCGCGCCCGGGCCAGCTCGGCGACCGCTTCCATCGCGGAGACGTGCACGACGTAGAGCGGTGCGCCGGCGACCTGCGCGAGCTTGATGGCGCGGTGGGTGGCCTCGGCTTCGAGGAGGGCTTTGCGGACCTCGCCGTGGTAGCGGGGGTCGGTCTCACCACGGGCCAGCGCCTGCTCGACCAGCACGTCGATGGCGATGCCGTTCTCGGCGTGCATCATGATCAACCCGCCGTTGTCGGCGGCGCGTTGCATGGCGCGCAGGATCTGGCCGTCGTCGCTGTAGAAGACGCCCGGGTAGGCCATGAACTGCTTGAAGGAGGTGACGCCCTCCTCCACCAGCAGGTCCATCTCCTTGAGGGTGTCCTCGTTGACGTCGGAGACGATCATGTGGAAGCCGTAGTCGATGGCGCAGTTGCCCTCGGCCTTGGCGTGCCAGGCGTCGAGGCCCTCGCGCAGGGCGCCGCCGACGCTCTGGATGGCGAAGTCGACGATGGTCGTCGTACCGCCCCAGGCGGCCGCCCGGGTGCCGGTCTCGAAGGTGTCGGCTGCCTTGGTGCCGCCGAACGGCATCTCCATGTGGGTGTGGGCGTCGACCCCGCCCGGGATGACGTACTTCCCGGTGGCGTCTATGACCCGCTCGGCCGTCCACGCCTCGGCGGCCGGGGTGCCGGAGGTGGCGAGGGCGGCGATGCGGCCGTCCTCGATCAGGACGTCGGCGTGGATCTCGTCGGACGCGGTGATGACGAGGCCACCCCGGATAACGGTACGGCTGCTCATGCTCCCTCTCCTACCGTGCTCAACACTGGTGTGGTGCGGGTCGGTTGACGCCGCCGGTCCGATCCCCGTGCACCGGACCGGCGGACACGCCGGTCGCGGTCGGCTACGGAGCGGTCAGCGGCTCGTACGCGTCGGGACGACGGTCGCGGTAGAACTGCCAGCGGTCGCGCACCTCGCGCAGCTTGGCCAAGTCCAGGTCCCGGACGACGAGTTCCGTCTCCTTGTCGCTCGCCACCTCGCCCACGAACTGGGCCTCCGGGTCGACGAAGTACGTCGTGCCGTAGAAGTCGTTGTCGCCCAACTCCTCGACACCGACCCGGTTGATGGCGCCGACGAAGTACTCGTTGGCGACGGCCGCGGCAGGCTGCTCCAGCTGCCAGAGGTAGGCGGACAGGCCGCGCGAGGTCGCCGAGGGGTTGAAGACGATCTCGGCACCCGCGAGGCCCAACGCCCGCCAGCCCTCCGGGAAGTGGCGGTCGTAGCAGATGTAGACGCCGATCTTGCCGACGGCGGTCTCGAAGATCGGCCAGCCGCTGTTGCCGGGGCGGAAGTAGAACTTCTCCCAGAAGCCGGCCACCTGCGGGATGTGGTGCTTGCGGTACTTGCCGAGGTAGGAGCCGTCCGCGTCGATCACGGCCGCGGTGTTGTAGAGGACGCCGGGCTGCTCCTCCTCGTACATCGGCAGGATCAGGACGATGCCCAGTTCCTTGGCGAGCGCCTGGAAGCGCTTGACGATCGGGCCGTTCGGGATCTGCTCGGCGTACTCGTAGAACGCCTTGTCCTGGACCTGGCAGAAGTACGGTCCGTAGAACAGCTCCTGGAAGCACAGGACCTGAGCACCCTGCGCGGCCGCGTCGCGGGCCGCCTGCTCGTGTACCTGGATCATCGATTCCTTGTCGCCCGTCCACGCGGTCTGGAAGAGGGCGGCGCGAATCACTCTGCTCATCGGGACCTCCGGTCACTCGGTGTGCGAGAAGGCTAGGAAGTCCGAAAGCAGCCTTTGAGTTGCACGGTGTCACGTCTGCGGGCGCACGGCGTGTCACCGTGTCACGCTGTGGTCGCCCCATGTTTCACCGCCGTTTTCCCAGGTCGTCGCATGTTTCACCCCTGTTGCGCGTCATGCGCGAGGAGCGCGATGTGCACCGAGGCGGCTTGTTCGAAGTCGTCGAGGTCGACGCCGAGCCGGCCCTGTATCGCCTCCAGCCTGCGGTAGAGCGCGGGCCGGGAGACGTGGTGGAGCTGGGCGGTGCGGGACTTGTTGCGGCCGGTGGCGAGGTAGGTGCGCAGCACGGACAGCAGATCCTCGTCGTCCGCGCACAGCAGCCCGTCCAACTCCCGCTCCGCGAACGACTGGACGTAGGGGTCGTCGCGCAACAGCCGTACCAGGCCGCGCAGATGCACGTCCTTGAGGCGTACGACGGCCGGGAGGTCGAGGACGTCCGAGGTGTCCGCGACGGCGTCGGCGACGTGCTGTGCCTCGCGCAGTCCGGCCGGCACGTCGTCCCAGGCGATGCGCGGGTCGGCCGCCGCCACGACTGCCTTCAGCGATCCGGACTCGCTGCGCAGGCGGGCCGCGAAGTGTCCGGTGAGCGCCTCGGCGTCCTGGTCGCGGGCGAGGCTGAGCAGCACCGCCGTCGCGCCGTCCGCGAGTTCGGCGACCAGTCCGGGCAGGCCCAGCATCCGCAGTACGCGGTCGAGTTGGGCGGCCTCGCCCTCGCGCACGACCAGGGGCACGAAGTTGCGCCGGTTGACCGGCAGTCCGGCGGCCCGCGCGCGGGGCAGCAACTGCCGGGCCGGTACGACGCCGGAGACGAGGTCGGTCAGCAGGCCCTGCGCGGACTGCTCCTCCCAGGTGTGGGCCGAATTGCCGGCGAGCATGCGGTGCAGGACGAGGGCCTCGGCGCCCCGGTCGGCGAGCACGCGGCCGGTGGTGGTGTCGCCGCGGTATCCGCACAGCACGATCTGGCCCCAGCGTTCGCCGCGCCCGGTGAGTTCGGCCCGGATCCAGCCGTCGCCCTCGCTGCCGCCGGCCTGTCGGGCGATGCGTTCCCAGTCGCGCAGCACGTCGTCCACGGCCGGCCGCTCCCCCGCGGTGGCGAGGACGCGGTGGGCGAGGTTGGTGACGACGACGGGGCAGGCGCTGTGCGAGGCGATCTCGTCGAGCAGGCGTTGCAGGGGTGCGTCCGCGGTGATGAGCCCGGTGAGGGCGGTGCGCACCGACTCCGACAGGCTGACGGCGGCGAACTTGCGCCGTATCAGCCGGGCTTGGACCTCCTCGGTCAACTCCGCGAAGGGGAAAGGCCGGTGGAGCACGATCATCGGCAGTCCGCACCGCTCGGCGGCCCGGCGCATCACGTCCGGCGGTGCCGGGAAGGCGCGTCCCAGGCCGAGGACGACGGCCGCGGCCTCCGCGCGGTGCAGTGAGCGGATGTACTCGGCCTGCTTCTCCTCGTCGCCGGCCAGCAGCACGCCGGTGGTGAGGACCATCTCGCCGCCGGTGAGCATCACGCCCACGTCGGGTGCCTCGGCGACGTGTACCCAGCGCACGGCCCGGTCGAGCTGGGCCGCGCCGGCCACCACCTCGGGTTCCCCGGCGAGGACCCGTTCCATGGTCAGTACCTGGCGCACCGACAGGGCGGGTTCCAGGGTTCCGAAGGTGGTGGTCATGGCGGTGTGTTCCCTTGTTCAGTTCGCGGCTAGCCCAGGCTCCTCAGAGCGTTTTCGAGGATGGCGGCACCCTCCTCGGCCTCCGCGACCGTGAGGGACAGGGGTGGCGCGACGCGCAGGGCGCTGGTGTTGTGGCCGCCGCCCTTGCCGATGAGCAGTCCGCCCGCGCGGGCGGCTTCGAGTACGGCGGACGCGGCGTCCGGATCGGCCTGGTCGGTGCCCGGCTTGACGACTTCGATGCCGATCATCAGCCCGCGTCCGCGCACCTCACGGACGTACGGCAGTTGAGCGGCGACGGCCCGCAGCCGCTCGATGAGCAGGCCGCCGACGCGCCGGGCGTTGCCCTGGAGGTCGTGCTCCAGCAGGTAGGTGAGGTTGGCGAGGCCCGCGGCCATGGTGATCTGGGTGCCGCCGAACGTCGAAATGCTGTTGGAGTCGAGGCAGTTCATGATCTCGCCGCGGGCGACGACACCGCCGATGGACATGCCGTTGCCGATGCCCTTGGCGAAGGTGAGGATGTCCGGCGGGCCGCTGCGGCCGTGTGCCTGCCAGCCCCAGAAGTGGTCGCCGGTGCGGCCCCAGCCGGTCTGCACCTCGTCGGCGATCCACAGGATGCCTCGCTCGTGCAGCACCTCGCGGAAGGCGGCGTACAGGCCGTCGGGCGGCGAGGTGAAGCCGCCGACGCCCTGGATGGGCTCGGCGATCAGGGCCGCGGGCGGGCGGGTGTGGCCGAGCAGGTCCTTGAGGTCGTCGACGCAGACCGCGACGAACTCGTCGTCGCTGAGGGCGGCGAACGGGCCGCGGGTGCGGACGCCGCCGTGCACGTACAGAGTCTGCAGTGGGGACAGCGAGGTAGGTGACCAGCCGCGGTTGCCGGTGATGCCGACCGAGCTGAAGGAGCGGCCGTGGTAGCTGTTGCGCATCGCCAGGATCGTGTTGCTGCGCCGGTAAGTGGTGGCGAGCATCAGGGCGGTGTCGTTGGCCTCGGTGCCGGAGGTGGTGAAGAAGACGCGGGCGTCCGGGATGCCGCTCAACTGGGCGACGCGCTCGGCGAGTTCGACCATCGGCCGGTTCAGGTACAGGGTCGACGAGTGGATGATCCGGCCGGCCTGCTCGCTGACCGCCTTCGTGACCTCGGGCAGGGCGTGCGCGGTCATCGTGGTGAGGATGCCGCCGAAGAAGTCGAGGTACTTGTTGCCCTCGGCGTCCCAGACGTGCCGGCCCTCGCCGTGGGTGATCTCCAGCGGGTCCTCGTAGTAGAGGGCGAGCCAGTCGGGAAGCACCGCGCGGTGACGTCCCAGCAGGTCCTTGGTCACGGCTGCACCAGCCCCTCGTACGCGTCGGGTCGGCGGTCCCGGTAGAACGCCCACTGCTGGCGCACTTCGTCGATCAGGTCGAAGTCCAGGTCACGGACGAGGAGTTCCTCGCCCTTGTCGCCGGCGGTCTCGCCGACGAACTGTCCGCGCGGGTCGACGAAGTACGACGTCCCGTAGAAGTCGTTGTCCCCGTACTCCTCCTGTCCCACACGGTTGATCGCGGCGACGAAGTACTCGTTGGCGACGGCCGCCGCGGGCTGCTCCAGTTGCCACAGATGGGCGGACAGACCGCGCGAGGTGGCCGACGGGTTGTACACCAACTGGGCGCCGTTGAGACCGAGTTGCCGCCAGCCCTCCGGGAAGTGCCGGTCGTAGCAGATGTAGACACCCACCCTGCCGACGGCGGTGTCGAAGACGGGCCAGCCGGCGTTGCCCGGCTTGAAGTAGTACTTCTCCCAGAAGCCCTTGACCTGCGGGATGTGGTGCTTGCGGTACTTGCCGAGGAAGGTGCCGTCGGCGTCGATCACGGCGGCGGTGTTGTAGTAGAAGCCGGACTGCTCGACCTCGAAGACCGGCACCACGATCACCATGCCGGTCTCGCGCGCCAGCGCCTGCATACGAACGACGGTCGGCCCGTCGGGCACCGGCTCGGCCCAGCGGTAGTGCTCGGGCTCCTGCACCTGGCAGAAGTAGGGGGCGTTGAAGACCTCCTGGAACCCGATGATCTTCGCGCCCTGGCGAGCCGCCTCGCGGGCGTGCTCCTCGTGTTTCGCCACCATGGACTCGGTGTCGCCGGTCCAGGTGGCCTGGACCAGAGCGGCACGTACGACGTTGGCCATGAGCTGCTCCTTCGACGGGACGTCCGTCTCTCTACGCCCGTAGAACAGGCCGTAGAGGGATGAACGTAAGCCTCCGGGAGAGCCTTGCCAAGACCATCGTCGTTAACCCGCGGAGTCGATCACGTTTCACACTCCGGTGGGTGAGCCGCGCGGCCGGTCAGCGGGGTGGTGGGGGATGGGTCAGGCGGCGAAACCGGCGACCCGGAGGGCGTGCACCAGGTCCCAGTGTCGCTCCTCGGACACGCCTTGCGCAGCTTCGAGCAGGAGCGGAGCGAGGGCCTGCGGGTCGGGCTCGGCGCTGCGGGCCGCCTCCTCGGGGGTGCGGACGCGGACGTACGCGTCCAGCAGGGCGCGCACCTCGCGCCGGCGCCCCTCCGCCACGAGCTCCAGGACGGCCTGTCCCACCTCGGCGGCGGGCCGTGCCACGCCCTGCCGCAGCATCTGCTCCCCGTCGGTGTCGCGTCCGGCCGCGACCAGGGCGTCGGCCGCCGCGACCAGCTGGTCGGCGGGCAGGGACGCGGCCTCCCAGAGCAGGGTCGCCCAGTCGTGGGCGAGCCCGGCGCGGTGCAGTTCGGCGGCGAGCACCGGGAACCGGGCCGCGGGCCAGTAGGCGGCCTCGACGAGCAGTGCGTGCGCCTCGCCGCTGCGGCCCTCGGCACGCAGCCGCACCAGCCGCTCAACCACCCCGACGACCTCCCGCGGAGCCCCGTCGTCCAACGGCTCGGCCTGCGGCTGCGCCTTCTCGTTCCCCGCACCGGCCCCGGCGAACCGGGCGCCACGCGGGGTCTTGCGAGTGGCCGCGACCGGCGCCTGCGGGTTCGGCTGGGCGGTCGGCGGTACGACGACGGGTGCGACCTCCTCGTCGGCCATCCCGGCGAAGCGGGCACTGCCCCGGCGCCGCTTGCGCTGCTTCTGGGGGGCGGGCGCGGGTTCGGCGGGAGGCGGGTCGGCGGGGGCCGGCTCATCGGAGAACGGCTCTTCGAAGGCGGGCTGCTCCTGGGCGGGCCAGTCCTGCGCGGACTCGCCCTCGGCGGGCCAATCGTGGGTGGACTGATCCCGGGAGGACTCGTCCCGAGCGGGCCAGTCGTGGGCGGGCCGGCCTTGGGCGGGCTGCTCCTGGGCGGATTCCTCCCATGCGGGCTCGTACGGGCCCCGCTGCTGGGGGAATCCGGACTCGCGGGCACCCCGTCCCTCGCCCCCGGCGGAGGCGTCGTCGACCCAGCGCACCGACCCCTCCCCGGGCTGCCCCCGGTGGATCGCCTCCGCCCGGCCGTCACCCGAGCGTCGGTCCGACTCGGCCATGCGGGAACGGAGTTCGGCGCAGCGGGCGGTCGCTCGTTCGTGGTCGTCGTGGGCCCAGGCGAGGTCGAGGCGGAGGGCGTCGGCCTCCTCGCGGGTGGCGGCGGAGGCGAGCAACCGGCCCAGTTCAGCCTGGCGTTCGGCCGCGTAGCGCTGTTCGCGGAGCATGACGTCGAGTCGGTCGCCGAGGGCGTCCCGGGCGCCGGGCCGGGCGTCGTAGACGAGGAGCGCGGCCGTATGCAGGGCGCGGGCCTGTTCCCGCTGCTGGGCGGCGGCGCCGGGGCCGTATGCCGCGGCCACATCCTGGAGGAGCGCCTCGATCACGTCCCAGGGCGGCATCTCACGCCCGTCGAGGCAGGCCTGCATGCCGTCGGGATCGCGCTGCCAGAACACCGCGCACCAACCGCCGGCCTGGTCAAGACGCGCCAGCAGGCCGTTCAGGTAGTTCGCGAACTCCCGCACCCGACCCGGGAGTTGATCCACAGCCATCGCTCAACTCCCGCCAGACCGGAGCACTCCGGTTCGTAGGCAACACCAGCCGTGTTACGGGGTTGCTACGTTAGGTTTTCAGCGGGCGCGCAGCCAGCTCATTGCGGGATCTTGACCAATGTGCGACCGGCGCGCGACCAACACGCGCCCCGCCGACGGCCGATGGGCGTCAGGCGATCACCAACTCGCAGCGTGTGGCCAGTTCGTCCATCGACAGACCGAGGGCGCGGGCCAGCGCGACGACCGTGAAGAAGGCCGGCGTCGGGGCCCGTCCGGTCTCGATCTTCCGGAGGGTCTCGGCGGAGATGCCCGCGCTCGCGGCCACGTCCGTCATGCTGCGACCGCCGCGGGCCTCGCGGAGCAGCCGGCCGAATCGCTCGCCGCGTTCACGCTCTTCGGTGGTGAGAGGGGTGCGTACCATGCCGTCATTCTAATACCGGTATAGTAATTGGCATGGTGGAACTGAAGACAGACACATCGATCGACGCCATGTACGCAGCGGGACAGGTCGTCGGACAGGCCCTGACGGCCGTACAAAACGCCGCTGACGTGGGCGTTTCCCTGCTGGAGCTGGACGAGGTGGCGCACGGGGCGCTGCGCGCGGCCGGGGCAGAGTCACCGTTCCTCGGCTACCGCCCCTCCTTCGCGCCGACCCCGTTCCCGGCCGTCCTCTGCGTCTCGGTGAACGACGCGATCGTGCACGGCATCCCGACCGGCTACCGGTTGCGCGACGGCGACCTGGTCTCCGCCGACTTCGGTGCCGAACTGGGCGGCTGGGTGGGCGACTCCGCGCTCAGCTTCATCGTGGGCGAACCGCGCCCGGCCGACGTACGCATGATCGAGACCGCCGAGCGGGCCCTCGCGGCGGCGATCGAGGCGGCCGTGGTCGGCAACCGCATCGGGGACATCGCCCACGCCATCGGCACGATCTGCCGGGCCGGCGGCTACGGCATCCCGGAGGGCTTCGGCGGCCACGGCATCGGCCGACGTATGCACGAGGACCCGGGGGTCCCGAACGAGGGCCGCCCCGGCCGCGGCTTCCCCCTGCGCCACGGCATGGCCATCGCCATCGAGCCAATGCTGATCGCCGGCGGCCGGGACGACTACCACGCGGCGCCCGACGGCTGGACCCTGCGCACGAACGACGGCTCGCGCGCGGCCCACGTGGAGCACACGGTGGCGATCACGGACAGCGGCCCACGCATCCTGACAGCCCGCTGACCAGGACCGGAGCCCGCTGCTAGCCCGCACCTCTGATCATCGCGGGCTCGGGGAGGGCGCACGTGGGGTTCAAGCGGCTGTTCGGGATCGGGGATCCGGACGAGGCGATCGAGATGGACACGCAGATCCTGGGGGGTGGGGCGCCCGGCGGGGAGTTGCGGGGCGGGGTCGTCCTCAGGGGCGGCGGACGCGACCTGGAGGTCTCCTACGTGTACCTCCGCGTCCTGGTCCGGTCCACGGGGTACGACGGCGAGGAACAGGGCGACGAGACCGATGCCTGCTCCGCCGAGCCCAGCTACTTCACCCTCCGCAAGGGCGAGGAACAACGGCTCGCTTTCGCCCAGCGGCTGTCGTGGGAGACCCGGTCGGCGAGCTCGGCGGCCGGGCGCTGGGAGTCGTGCTCTCGGTGAAGAGCACGCTCCACCTCGACGGCAGCCTTGAGGGCACCGACATCGACACCGATCTGCTGCACGTGTCCGCCCCTCCCCTGGTCGACAGCGTCCTGGACGCGCCGTCGGCGCCCTGGTCCATGTCCGGCGTGCCGATCCCCACGAGCGCCGTTGGGAGGACAAACTCCCCGCCCGCCGCTTTCCCGCGGCCCACCACGAGGTCGGCCACGTCGACTGGCGGCCGCGGATACGCAAGGTGCTCGACGGCCGCCTCACCGAGGGCGACCGGGTGGCGGTGGACGTCGAGGACGGGCGGCTCGCCTTCCGTACGGACCACCCGGCCCGTACGGAAGACACGAAGGAGCCGACCGCCCCCGAGGAGTGAGAGCTACGGTGCCGGAGACACCACCATCGCCGAGCCGCCTCCCCGCCGTACCGTCTCCGCGGCGGCCAGCCACTTCCCGTTCGGCAGCCGCTGCACGCCCGTCGCCGCCCCGATCTCGGGGTTGAGCGAGAAGGAGTGGCCGATGGCCTCCAACTTCGTCCTCAAGTCGCCGTTGTAGAGGCCGGGTTCGAGTTCCGTCTTGGCCGCGTTGCGCTGGCTGGCACGGGGCGCGGCGATGGCGTCGACGAGCGGCAGCCCGCGGTCGACGAACTCGGTCAGCGTCTGCAGCACGGTGGTGATGATGGTCGCGCCACCGGGCGAGCCCAGCGCGACGACGGGCTTGCCGTACTTGTCGAGCACGATCGTCGGCGAGATCGACGACCGCGGCCGCTTGCCCGGCCCTGGCAGGTTCGGGTCGTGCACGGCCGGGTTGGCCGGGGTGAAGGAGAAGTCCGTCAGCTCGTTGTTGAGCAGGAACCCGCGGCCTGGGACCGTGATCGCACTGCCGCCGGTCTGCTCGATGGTGAGCGTGTAGGAGACGACGTTCCCCCACTTGTCGGCCACCGTGAGGTGCGTGGTGTTCTCGCCCTCGTACGTCGTCGGCGCCGCCGTGCCACCGGCCGCGCAGGCCGCCGGGTGACGCGGATCGCCGGGCGCCAGCGGGCTGGTGAGCACCGCGTCGTCCTTGACCAGGCACGCCCGCGAGACGGCGTACTTCTGCGAGAGCAGTTCCTTCGTGGGTACGTCCTCGAAGGCGGGGTCGCCGACCCAGCGCCCGCGGTCCGCGAACGCGATCCGGCTGGCCTCGATGAAGTGGTGCAGGTACTGGACCTCGCTCGCCTTCGAAAGGTCCGTCTTCTCCAGGATGTTGAGCGCCTCACCGACGGTCGTGCCGCCGGAGGAGGAGGGCGCGATGGAGTAGACGTCGAGACCGCGGTACGAGGTCTCCGTGGGCGCCTGGAGCTTGGCGCGATAGGCGGCGAGGTCCTTGGCGGAGAGCTTGCCGGCCCGGGCGTTCCAGCCGGAACTCGGGTCCACCGGCGGGTTGTTGACCGTGTCGACGATGTCCTTGCCGAGGTCGCCGCGGTAGATCGCACCGACGCCCTTCTTGCCCAACTCGTCGTAGGTGCGGGCGAGTTCGGGGTTCTTGAAGGTGGAGCCGACGACCGGGAGCTGTCCGCCCGGCAGGAAGAGCTTCGCTGTGTCCGGGAAGTAGCGGAACCGGGTCTCGTTGGCCGCGGTCTGCGAGCGGAACGTGTCGTCGACGGTGAAGCCGTCGCGGGCGATGCGCTCGGCGGGCTTGAGCACCGTGCCGAGTCTCTTGCTGCCCCACTTGTCGAGCGCCGTCTGCCAGGTGGCGGGCGTGCCCGGCGTGCCGACGCCGAGGCCGCTGCTGACGGCGTCGGCGAAGGCGAGCGGCTTGCCGTTCTCCACGAAGAGGTTGGAGTCGGCGGTCAGCGGCGCGGTCTCACGGCCGTCGATCGTGCGCACGGTACGGGACTTGGCGTCGTAGTAGACGAAGTAGCCGCCTCCGCCGACGCCGGAGGAGTAGGGCTCGGTGACGCCGAGGGCGGCGGCCGTGGCAACGGCGGCGTCGACCGCGTTGCCGCCCTTCTTCAGGACCTCGATGCCGGCGGCCGAGGCGTCGGCGTCGACGCTGGAGACCGCGCCGCCGTAGCCGACGGCGACCGGGACCTTCCGAGCGGTGGTGTGCTGGGCGGCCGGCGGCGCTGCCGCCCCCACCGACACCACGGCGGCCGAGACCGCCAGGACCGACAGTTTCCGTGCGACAGGGCGACGCATCCGCACCTCCAGTAAAAGGCCGTTCGCGCAGCCTATGCCATCACCATGACCACGTCAGGAGCGCGCGGCCACCTGGCTCGAACACGGGTTTGCCTGGGCCCGCTAGCATGCGCGCCCATGAATGACGACGTGCGCAACATCGTCCTGGGCGTGCTCGCGGCCGGCATCAGTGCCGCGCTCGGCTGGCTGGCCCGCACCTACCTGTGGAAGCGGAAGCTCCGCCGCAAGCAGGCGTTCTTCGGGCTGCCCGACAACTCCGAGTCGCTGCTCGTCGTGAACCGGGACGCCGGCAGCCCGGATCTGGCGGTGCACCGCTACGACGTGTTCGCCCTGCTGGAGCTGGCCGCGCTGATCAAGGACTGCGGGGCGCACGCCGAGGTGATCACCCAGGACATGGCCCGGCAGGGCTTCGGGGAGCGGACGGAGTTCTGCGTCGGCGGCCCGGGGTCGAACCGGCGCATGGCCGCGCACATGCACGCGATGCTGCCCGGGGTGCGGGTGAACACCGACCCGGATCCGGGCCCGGACCGGCTGGCGTTCCAGATCGGCAGCGAGCGCCACCGCATGGAGCAGGGCCTGACCGAATTCGTCCTGCTGGCCCGCCTCACGGCCGGCCAACCCGGCGTGTCCCGGCCCGTGTTCCTGTTCTGCGGCCAGCGCGCGATCACCAACCAGGCCGCGACGCGCTACCTCGCCCGCAACCACGAGCGACTGGCCCGCAAGCACGGCAACAACACGTTCGTTCTCCTGCTGAAGGTGGTCAACTCGCAGGCGTACGGCCCGGACGTCGTGGAGCTGGTGGCCGACGTGACGCGCGCGGCCCAGGCACCGCTGCCGACGCCCGCCCCTCCCCCCAACTCCCACCGCGCCTCCTGAGTTCGCACACAATTCAACAATCGTTACTCGCACGTAACTTACCGACGGGTTACTTGCGGTAAGCCGCCGAGGTTACCGTCGGGTCACTTTCCACTTACACGAGTGAGGAGTGGCCCGTGGGACTCCCTCGCAAGGCCCTGCGTACGACCGCCGTGGGCGCCGTCTCCGCGACTCTGGTCGCCGGTAGCGCCCTCGGACTCGCCCCGACCGCCCAGGCGGCGGACGCCGTTCGTTTCGTAGACATCGGCGGCGACGGCGGCACCGTCCTCAAGGCGAACGTCATCACGCCCGCCGGCGCCGACGGCACGCACCGCTACCCGCTGGTCGTGCTGCCCACCAGCTGGGGTCTGCCCCAGGTCGAGTACCTCGCGCAGGCCCAGAAGCTCGCCAACTCCGGCTATGTCGTGGTCAGTTACAACGTCCGCGGCTTCTGGCAGTCGGGCGGCGAGATCGACGTGGCGGGCCCCTCCGACACGGCCGACGCGTCCAAGGTCATCGACTGGGCGCTGGCCAACACCCCGTCCGACGCACAGCACATCGGTATGGCGGGCGTCTCCTACGGCGCGGGCATCAGCCTCCTCGCCGCCGCAAAGGACAAGCGCGTCAAGGCGGTTGCCGCCCTCAGCGGCTGGGCCGACCTGATCGGCTCGATCTACTCCGGCCGCACCCAGCACGTCCAGGCCGCCGCCCTGCTGGACGGCGCGAGCCTGGTCACCGGCCGCCAGAGCCCCGAGATCCGGTCCATCTTCGACGACTTCTACGCCTCCGACCTGTCCCGGGAACAGGACATCATCAACTGGGGGAAGAAACGTTCGGCCGACACATATGTGGATCAACTCAACAAGAACGGCGCTGCGGTCATGATGGCCAACGCGTGGGGCGACACGATCTTCCCGCCCAACTCGTACGCGGACTTCTACGAGAAGCTGACCGGCCCGAAGCGGCTGGAGTTCCGCCCCGGCGACCACGCCACGGCCGAGTTGCCCGGGCTGCTCGGCCTGCCCAACGACGTGTGGACCGACACCGGGCGCTGGCTCGACCACTACCTCAAGGGCACGGACAACGGCATCGACCGCGAGCAGCCGGTCCAGCTCAAGTCCCGTTCCACCGGCGGCTACGAGGGCTACCCGGACTGGAAGTCGGTCGCCGCGACGGAGCGGAAGATCGCCCTCGGCGGCACGACCACGATCCACACCAACGTCGACTCGGGAGCGGACGGCGGAGTCGTCTTCCTGTCCAGCATCCTCGACCAGGTGGCCCAACTGCCCCCGGTCGCCTCGATCCCCCTGCTCCCCCGCCGCTGGGCCGCCGTGTGGCGGTCGGAGAAGTACGCCAGCGCCCAACACGTGCGCGGCACCACGAAGTTGCACACCACGGTCACTCCGACCGAGGAGAGCGGCACCCTCGTCGCCTATCTGTACGACGTGGGGCCGCTCGGCCTCGGCAAGCTGGTCAGCAACGCGCCGTTCACCTTCCACGGGCAGGCACCCGGCAAGCCGTTCGGCGTCGACCTGGAGCTGTACTCCACGGCCTACGACGTTCCGGCAGGGCACCGGCTGGCCCTGGTCGTCGACACGGTCGACCCGCTCTACATCGAGCACAACCCGTCCGGCGCGCGGCTGACCTTCTCCTCGCCTGCGAACGACCCGTCGTACGTGTCGATTCCGCTGCGCGAGCAGTGATCTCCGGCCGCCGCCGGGCGGGTATGGCTCTGTGACTGCTGCCCCCTTACGGTCCAGGGGCCGTGGGGGGATCCCCACCCGGCAGCAGCGTCCCGGGTGCGGCCGCGGCGACGTCCACGGCCTCGGTCTTGGGACTGCGCTGCTCCCGCCGGGACACCCATCCTGCGAACCAGGAGAGCAGCATGCACATCCCGATGTAGATCGGCGAGATCACCAGCACCACGGGGATGAACGGCAAATCGTAGTCCAGGTTCGAGGCGATCAGCTTGCCGGCATGCAGGAACTCCTCGTAGGTGATGAGGTATCCGAGGGAGGTGTCCTTCAGGGCCACCACCAGTTGGCTGATGATGGCGGGCAGCATCGCCCGCACCGCCTGTGGCACCAACACGTGTGCCATGACCTGGGACTTGCGCATCCCGAGCGCGAACGCGGCCTCCCGCTGGCCGCGTTCGACGCTGCCGATGCCCGAGCGGAAGACCTCGGCGAGCACCGAGCCGTTGTAGAGGGTGAGCCCGGCGACCAGCGCGGGCAGCGGCTGCACCTTCAGCGCCACGAAGACGAAGAAGATCATGACCAGTACGGGCATGGCACGGAAGAACTCGACGAGCACGGTGGCCAGCCAGCGCACCGGACGGTGGTCCGACAGCCGCCCCGCCGCGAGCAGTCCGCCGAGCGCCAGCGAGAGGGCACCCGCGATCGCGAAGGCCTTCAGCGTGTTGCCCAGGCCCCGCAGCAGGAGTTCCTGGATGCCCTTGTACTCGAAGGGCATCCACTTCGTGTACGTGAACTGGCCGGTGTCGAACAGGAGATGGAGGATCCAGCCCAGCAGGCCGAGGATCACGACGGTGGACAGGACACCGTAGGCGAAGTGCCGTTGCCTGGTCCTGGGGCCCGGGATGTCGTAGAGGGCGGAGGCTTCGGTCATCGGGCGATACCCCACTTCCGCTCCAGCACGTTGAACAGGGCGCTGATGGCGAGGGTGATGATCAGGTAGCCGACGGCGATCCAGACGAAGGTCCAGACGATGTTGTAGCCGAGCTCGCTGAGCGTCTTGTACGTGCCGAGCAGTTCGGTGACGCTGAACGCGCCCGCGATCGCGGAGTTCTTGGCCAGCGCGATGAGCGTGGAGCCGACCGGCGGGATCACCGAGCGGAACGCCTGCGGCAGCACGACCAGACCGAGCGTCTGCCCGAAGGTCATGCCGAGACTGCGGGCCGCCTCGCCCTGCCCCGTGGGCACGGTGTTGATGCCGGAGCGCAGCGCCTCGCAGATGAACGCCGAGGTGTAGCAGCCCAGGGCGAGGATCGCGAACACCTGGAAGGGCAGCACGAGTCCGAAGCGCGGCAGGCCGAGCAGCACCGCGAAGAACAGCAGGGTGAGCGGGGTGTTGCGCAGGACGGTCACCCACGCCGTGCCGAAGACCCGGATGGACCCGACGGGCGCGACCCGGAAGGACGCCATGACGAAGCCGAGCACCAGGGCCAACACCGAGGAGTACACGGTGAGTTCGACCGTGCCGAGGAAGCCCTCGCCGTAGGTGGAGAAGTTGTCTGTGAGTACGTTCATGAGCCGGCCCGGTAGCGGTCGATCGCGGGCGGGGTCGGCGCGGGGACGCCGGACAGGCCGAGCGTGGCCGCGTACGCCTTCTTCCAGTCGCCGTTCTTCTCACGGGCCTGGAGGGCGTCGTCGAGGGCGAAGCGCAGGGCGTTGTCGGAGTGCGGGACGCCGATGCCGTACGGCTCCTTCGAGAACGGCCTGCCGACGACCTTGAGTTCGTCGGGGACCTTCGCCGCGTAGCCGATGAGGATGGCGTCGTCGGTGGTGACCGCGTCGACCTGGTAGGTCAGCAGGTTGTCGACGCAGACCGAGTAGGTGTCGTAGGCGACGAGTTCGGCCTTCGAGTAGTCGTCCTTGATGCGCTGGTACGGCGTCGAGCCGGCCGCCGAGCAGACGCGCTTGCCCTCGAGGTCCTGGGGGCCGTGGATGTCGTTCTCGTCGGTGCGGACCAGGAGGGACTGTCCGGCCAGGTAGTAGGGGCCGGCGAAGCCGACGAGCTTCTTGCGGTTGTCGTTGATGGTGTAGGTGCCGACGTAGTAGTCGATCTGGCCGTTCTGCAGGGAGGTTTCGCGGTTGGCGGAGGCGATGGTCTTGAAGCGGACCGACTTCGGGGTGAAGCCGAGGGAGGCCGACATCATCTTGGCGATCTCGATGTCGAAGCCGGAGTAGGTGCCGGTCGCCGGGTCCTTCTCGCCCAGGTAGGGCTGGTCCTCCTTGGCGCCGACGACGAAGTGGCCGCGCTTCTTCGCCCGCTTCCAGGTCTTGGACGAGGTCAGCTGAAAGCCTTGTGCCACCCGGTAGTTGGGGAGTCGGTCGGCCGCGGGGCCCTTGCTGGGCGGACTGCCGTCCTTGCCGCAGGCCGCCGCGAGCAGCGCCACGGACACGGCCAGGGCCGTGCGCACACGTGTGGTACGGAACATGGATCGCGCTCCCCCGCTCAGTGCTTGAGGATCTTTGACAGGAAGTCCTTCGCGCGGTCGCTGCGCGGGTTGGTGAAGAACTCCTCGGGGGTGCGGTCCTCCACGACACGGCCGTCGGCCATGAACACGACGCGGTGGGCGGCGGATCGGGCGAAGCCCATCTCGTGGGTGACGACGACCATCGTCATGCCGTCACGGGCCAACTGCCGCATGACCTCCAGCACTTCGTTGATCATCTCGGGGTCGAGGGCGGAGGTGGGCTCGTCGAACAGGAGCGCCTTGGGCTCCATGGCGAGGGCACGCGCGATGGCCACGCGCTGCTGCTGGCCGCCGGAGAGCTGCGCCGGGTACTTGGGCGCCTGGGAGGCGAGGCCGACACGGTCGAGCAGTTCGAGGGAGCGCTTGTCGGCGTCGTCGCGCTTGCGGCGGCGCACCTTCGTCTGGGCCAGCGAGACGTTCTGCAGCACCGTCTTGTGGGCGAAGAGGTTGAAGGACTGGAAGACCATGCCGACGTCCGCGCGGAGCTTGGCGAGCGCCTTGCCCTCCTCGGGCAGCGGCCGTCCGTCCAGCAGGATGGTGCCGGACTGGATGGTCTCGAGGCGGTTGACCGTCCTGCACAGTGTCGACTTCCCCGACCCCGAAGGGCCGATGACCACGACCACCTCCCCCTTGCCGACGGTGAGGTTGATGTCCTGCAGGACATGCAGCTCCCCGTAGTACTTGTTGACGTCACGCAGTTCGATCAACGGATCGACGGCCATTCGCAGCCCTACTCACTCTCAGCTGTGTCGTGGTTGCCGCAAACTATCCACACCGGAGAGGAGTTAACGCACGACACGCACTTTTCGGGCATTAGCCGTATTTACGTCGAACTACGGGTCAAAGGTTCACACCTCGGAGACCTCCGCGTACAACTGGGAGAGTTCGGGAACTCCGCAGTCCGCCCAGTCGTGGCCGGACTCGACGACGTCGAACTCGCGCCCGGAGGCGAGCCGGACGACGGGCTGGCCGTCCTCCCGGATCTCCCAGGCGGCGCCGTCCACGGTGCGCACGATGACGGTGCCCAGATAGAGGCCGGCGTCGTTGCCGAGCCACGGCAGCGTCTCCGCGTCGTCCCGCCAGCGCGGCAGGAGTTGGTCCAGCGCCTCCAGCGAGGCCACCGTGTCGTCGAGCCGGACGCCCTCCTGGGACGCCTGTGAGCGGAGCAGTTCGCACTCGGAGAGGAGTCCGGCGATGCCCTCCGCGTCATGCACCGGCGGGATCTCGCGACGCTTGCCCAGGAAAGGGATGTTCATACGTTCAGCCTCGCACCGGGTACCGCCCGCGCACCACAGGCGCGCGGGCCATGGATTCGGCAAGAAGGAGGGCGTGCGACCGAGCGGCGCCCGGCCCGTGAGTGTCTCCCGTGCATCGCTGTGACCTCCCCTTACCGTCTGCACGTCAGTGCTCACTGTGCGAAAGGAGACCGGACGTGCGACGACGGTCCTTGGGACGAGAAATCACCGCGATCGGGGTCGTACTGCTCGGTCTGGTCACGGTGGCCGGGCCCGCGGGTGCGCAGGCCACGGCGCGCCCGGAGACCGCGCGCGCCGTGGAGCCGCTCCCGCTGGAGCAGCTCTTCGACAACACGGCCGTCAGCGACGACGCCCTCCCGGGCACGGCCGACTTCGACGGCTCGGGCGCCTCGCTGTCGGCGCGGGACCTCACGGCCGCGGGCTGGACACGCGGCCGCACGCTCACCGTGCAGGGCGCCGAACTGACCTGGCCCGACCGCCGGCCGGGCGAGCCGGACAACGTACGCGCCGCCGGCCAGTCCGTCCTCGTGACCGGCACCGGCGACGCGCTCGCCTTCCTCGCCACGGCCACGGGCGGCGCCGCGGCGACCGGCTCGGGCACGGTCTCCTACGCCGACGGCAGCACATCGACGTACCGGCTGACCGCCCCCGACTGGCGCACCGGCCCCCTCGCCACCAAGGCCGTCGCCCTCCCCCACATCAACGGCCCCGCCGGTCAACTCACCACGCAGGCACGGCTGTACGTCGTCACCGTCCCGATCGCGCCGGGGCGCGAGGTCGTCTCGGTGCGGCTGCCGAGCGCGGCCGGCCTGCATATGTTCGCGCTGTCCGTGCGGGCCAAGTCGACGGGCTGGACGGGGAGTTGGACGGCCTCGACCTCCGGATATCCGGCGGTGGGGCCGTGGACCGACCGGACGCTGCGGCTCGTGGTGCACGCCTCGGTGGGCGGGCCGCGGGTGCGTCTGCGGTTCGACAACACCTTCGCGGCGGCGCCGGTACGGATCGGGAGCGCGACGGTGGCGCTGCAGGCGGCGGGGGCGACCACGCGGGACGTGCCGGTCGCGTTGTCCTTCGGGGGCGCGGCGGGCGTCGAAATCCCGGCGGGGGCCGAGGTGTTCACCGATCCGCTCGGCTTCGAGGTGCCCGCCGACGCCAATCTGCTGGTGAGCTTTCATCTGCCGGACACGGTGGCGGCAGTGGCCGAGCACCGGCTCGCCAAGCAGCGGTCGTACCTGAGCGAGCCGGGCGACCACACGGCGGACGGTGCCTCGACGGCGTACACCACGACCCTGACCACCTGGCCGCTGCTGACCGGTGTGGACGTGAGCGGTGGGCCCGGGTCCGTGGTGCTGCTCGGGGACTCGATCACCGACGGCGCCGGGTCCACGACGGACTCCAACCGGCGGTGGCCCAACGCGCTGGCCACCAGGCTGCTGGCGCAGAGCGCGGTGCCGCGGTACGGGGTGCTGAACCAGGGGATCTCCGGCAACCGCGTGGTCGCCGAGATCTATCACGGCGACGGGATCTCGACCGACGCGACCGGGGTCAATGCCCTCAACCGGCTCGACCGGGACGTCCTCGCCCAGACCTCGGTACGGACGGCGATCGTCTTCGAGGGCGTGAACGACGTGCGCTGGCAGGCGACGGCCGCGCAGGTGGTCGCGGGGCTGCGGGAGATCGCGGAGCGTGGTCACGAGCGGGGGCTGCGGATGCTGGTGGCCACGATCCTGCCCTGCGCGGGCGAGGCGCGGTGCACGGCCGCCGTCGACACCCAGCGGGCCGCCGTCAACGCCTGGATCCGGGACGCCGACGTGTTCGACGGTGTCCTCGACTTCGACGCGGCACTGCGCGACCCCGGCCAACCGGCGCGCCTGCTGCCCGCGTACGACGGCGGGGACCATCTGCATCCGGGCGAGGCGGGACTGGCCGCGCTGGCGGGGGCGGTGGACCTGACGCTCCTCTAGCGGCCCGAGAGGGTCAGGCTAGGGCGCCGGTCGCCGCCGTGGCCGCTACGGCACGTCCAGGTCGACCACCACGGGCGCGTGGTCCGAGGCGCCCTTGCCCTTGCGCTCCTCGCGGTCCACGTAGGAGTCGGTGACCGCCTTGGCGAACGGCTCGTTGCCGTACACCAGGTCGATGCGCATGCCCCGGTTCTTGGGGAAGGCGAGCTGGCGGTAGTCCCAGTACGTGTACGGGTGGTCGTACTTGAGGGGCCTCGGTACGACGTCCGACAGGCCCACCTCGCGCAGGGTGGCGAGGGCGGCGCGCTCGGGCGCGGTGACGTGGGTGAGGCCCTCGAAGGCGGCCACGTCGTAGACGTCGTCGTCCGTCGGCGCCACGTTGTAGTCACCCAGGATCGCGAAGGGGCGGCTGCCGGTGGCGTCGCCCGCGACGGCCGCCTTCAGGGCCTCGAACCACTGGAGCTTGTAGGCGTAGTGGGGGTGGTCCACCTCGCGTCCGTTCGGCACGTACACCGACCAGACGCGGACCCCGCCGCAGGTCGCCGAGACCGCGCGGGGCTCCTCGGCGCCGTCGTACTCGGGGCCGCCGGGCAGGCCCTTGACGACGTCCTCCAGGCCCACCCGGGACAGCACCGCCACGCCGTTCCACCGGCCGGTCGCGTTGACCGCCGCCTCGTAGCCCAGCTCGCGCAGCTGGTCGAACGGGAACCGCGCCTCGGCCAGCTTGGCCTCCTGGAGGCACAGCACGTCCGTGCCGCTGCTCTCCAGCCAGGCCAGCAGCCTCGGCAGGCGGGCGGTGATCGAGTTCACGTTCCAGGTCGCGATACGCATGCCTCACAACCTACCGGGCGGGTCTGACAACCCGGTCTCAGACCTCCGCGGAGGCTCCCGGCGCGAGCCGAAGATGCTCCGCGCCGCCGAGCGCGCCGATCTGGTGGTCGTAGATCGGGCGGGCCAGGTCGGTGAGGAGGGCGTCGTGAATGTCGTAGGCACGCTGCGGCTTGACCTCACGGACGTAATCGATGACCTCGGAGATCTTGCTCCAGGGCGCCATCACCGGGAGCATCAGCGTCTCGACCTGCTGGTCGGGGACGGTGAGGGCGTCGCCGGGGTGGAAGACCTTGCCGCCGTCGACGAGGAACCCGACGTTGGTGATGCGCGGGATGTCCGGGTGGATCACCGCGTGCAGCTCGCCGTGCACCTGGACGTCGAAGCCGGCGGCGGTGAAGGTGTCGCCGTGACCGACGGTGTGCACGCGGCCCGGGAACGCGGCCGAGAGCTGCTGCGCCACAGAGGCGAGGGTCCAGATCTCGACGGCCGGATCGGCGTCCAGGGCCGCGCGCAGCCGGCCCTCGTCGAAGTGGTCGGGGTGCTCGTGCGTGACCAGGATCGCGTCCGCGCCGACGGTGGCGTCCTCCTCGGTGAACCCTCCGGGGTCGAGGACGAGCGTCCGACCGCCCTTTTCGAGACGTACGCACGCGTGCGACTTCTTCGTGAGCTTCATGGTGCCCATCCTGCCGCCTCGCGCGCGGGGGCGGGCGGTCGAGGCTGGTGCCTTCGCTGCCAGGCTGGGGCGGTGGATGCGCATGCGGTTACGACGACGGCCGCGGCCGATCACTCCGTCGGGGTCGTCTCCTCCCGGATGACCTGCTGCGCCACCTTGAAGGCGCTGTTCGCGGCGGGCACACCGCAGTAGACGGCCGCCTGCAGGAGCACCTCTTTGATCTCGACGGGGGTCAGACCGTTGCGCAGGGCGGCACGGGTGTGGAAGGCCAGTTCGTCCAGGTGGCCGCCCGCGACCAGGGCGGTGAGGGTGACACAGCTGCGGGAGCGTCGGTCGAGGCCGGGCCGGTCCCAGATCTCGCCCCACGCGTATCTGGTGATGAACTCCTGGAAGTCGCCGGAGAACTCATCGGCCTGCGCCAGCGCCCGGTCGACATGCGCGTCGCCGAGCACCTCCCGGCGGACCTTGATCCCGGCGTCGTACGGATCGGGCCGCCCCATCGGCAGGGCCTGCGGCGGTACGACGGCGGGGGCGATCTCGGCGATCGGCACGGAGTGCAGGGGCGGCGCGCTCAGGACGGGCTTGACCGGGACCGGAGGGATGGCCATCTGGCCGGTGGACGAGTCGAAGGCGGGCTGCCAGGCGGTGGAGAAGTGCCGGACCAGGAGGTCGGTGACCGCGGCGGGCTGTTCGACCGGGACCAGGTGGGAGGCGCCGGGGACGACGGCGAGCCGGGCGTCCGGTATGCCGGCGACCAGCGTGCGGGCCTCGGCGGGGCCGGTGACCTGGTCGTCCGAACCGACCAGGACCAGGGTCGGTACGCCGATCCGGGACAGCTCGGACCGTACGTCGAACGCGGCGAGCGCCTCGCAGGCGGCGATGTAGCAACCGGGGTCCGTGGTCCGCACCATCTGTACGGCCCAGTCGGTGATCGCGGGCTGCGCGGCGGCGAACCCGGTGGTGAACCAGCGGTCGGGGGACGTACGGGCGATGGGGTCGAGGCCGTTCGTCCGCACGATCACCCCCCGCTGGCGGAACTCGTCGGCCGTGCCGAAGCGCGGCGAGGCGGCGAGCAGCGCGAGCGAGGCGACCCGCTCCGGGTGGCGCAGCGCCAGCTCCATGCCGACCGCACCGGCGAACGCGCAGCCCGCATAGCCGAAGCGCTGCACGCCGAGCGCGTCGAGGGTGGCCAGCAGCCGGGCCGCGAGATCCGACACCGAGCCGGCCGGATAGGCGGGTGCACCGCCGTGTCCGGGCAGGTCGTAGCGGAACACGCGCCACTGCTTCACCAGCTCGGGGACCTGGCGATCCCACATGTGCCACGTCGTTCCGAGGGAGGGACCGAGGATGAGGACCGGGGCGTCTTCCGGGCCGTCGAAGCGGTACTGAAGGGCGGGGGTCTTCGTCTCACTCACCGCTCCACGCTAACCGGCGTTCCTGGGTGCCCGACCGTGGAGCCCCCAGTCCTTACACCCCACTACCGAACATCACCGACGAACCCACACATCGCCTTCACGGGAGGGTGCCGCCGCCGCGGTCAGAGGTCGTTCGGTGAGCCCAGGCCCGTCAGGGCGCCCACCGGGTCCAGGTCGGGGGTGCCTCGGGGCCACCAGTCGTCGTCGCCCGGTTCGGACTCGTAGGCGTACCAGAGGCCGTCGCGGCCCAGGCGGAGCTGGACGTGGCCGCGCGGGTGGGTGAGGTGGTTGTGCCAGGGGCGGAAGGCGGGGAGGTCGGCGGCGAGGAGGAGCGGGCGGGCGCGGTCGAAGCGGCCGGCCGGCGGGTCCCACGACTCTTCGAGGACGGCGAGTCCCTCCGGCCCGCCCTGCCGCCAGGCGGCGACCGCGCGGGCCAGGTCGGCCGGGGTGCGGTCCGCGGCTGTGGCGAGGGAGGCGTAGAGCGCGCGGGTGCCCGCGGTGAGGCCGGAGCCGGGACGGGCGGCGGCGAGCCGGACCGCGTCCTGCCACAGCGTCAGCTCCGCCACCGGATCGCGGCCCGTACTGAGCAGGGCGTGGGCGCGCGCTGCCGCGTCGGTCGCCAACTGGTCCAGAGCGAAGGGGTCCGGGCCGCCCGGAGCCGCCGGATAGACCGGGGGCTGTTCGGGATGCGCCGGCACCGGCAACGGATGCGGCAGGCGCGGGAATTCGCGTCGGGCGATGGCTTCGCTGGCACGTACGCCGGGCACCGGGGGCGGTTCCTGCTCCCGCGCTGCGCGGGCCGCCCGGGTGGCGCTCAGCCGGGAGAGCGCGTCGAGCAACTCGCGCTCGCCGCGCCCGCGCAGCAGAAGCAGTACGAAGGGGTCGGCGTCGAGCAGACGGGCCGTCTGGTAGCAGAGGGCGGCGGCGTGCTTGCAGGGGTGGCCTCGGTCGGGGCAACTGCAGTGCGGTTCTAGATCGCCCGCCTCGGGCAGCAACGGCACCCCGCAGTCGGCGAGCGAGTGGGGCAACTCCTTGTCCAGCAGCGCGGCGATGTGCCCGGGGCGCTCGGCGGCGGCGTCCAGGAACAGCTCCCAGTCCTGGTCGGACAGCGTGCGCAACCGCACCTGCACGCGATACGGGCGCGGCCGGCTGCCCTGCACGTACGCGAGGACCAACCCGGGCGTGACCGTGATGGCGTCCACATGCCCCTGCTCGGCGTAACTCCGCCCACGCACCAGCCGCTTGACGTCCAGCGCACCCTCTTCCAACGCCGTGACCCACGCGTTGCCCCACCACGTCTCCGCGAAGCCGGACCCGGCTTCAGCACCGGCTTCGGCCTCGGCCTCGGCGCGGTTCGGGAGCGCCGGGAAGGTGCGGCGCAGCTCGCCGTCGCGGGTGGGGGCGGCCATCGAGTGGAGGAGGCGAGGTGCGGCGGGGTCGAGAGCGTCGGACGGGGACGCAGCAAGGTCTAGGTCCTGCCGAGACTCCGAACTCGCCTTGTCCGTCCGGTCATTGTGGTCGTGCTCCGTCTCCGCGTAGTCGAACTCCGGCTCCTCATCTGGCATACGGAAGGCCCCGGCGAGCAACTCCCGTACGTCACGCGCCTGTACGCCGGCGGACCGACGGTTCATGGAAGGGGGCGCGGGGTGACGGTGGCGGCGAGCGGCGGCTTCGGCTCCCGCCTGTCCGGTATCCGTCCGAGCCTGTCGTGCCTCGCTCCGGGCGGCCCGCAGAGCCTCGCGTACGGCATCGGCGGGGCGCGTGCCTGCGGCGCGTGTCGAAAGTTGGCCACTGGCTGAGACGTCCAGGTCGTCCGGGGAATCCGAAGACGGGGAAGGGGACGGGGACCGTACGGCTCCCGCCTCCACGCCGGTCGACTTCGCGCCCGTCGACTCGACGTCTGTCGGTTCGGCGTCGGTCGGTTCGGCGTCGGTCGACTCAGCGGCGGGGGTGTCGCCCTCGGCATCAACTGCCCGTTCGGGATCGCCCTCCCCCAGACCACGCCGGGCAGAGATCGCGCGCCGCAGCGCCTCCCGCGCGGCATCACCGGGCCGTGCCGCCTCGGCATCCGGAGCGGGCTCGGCGATGGCCGGTCCCGCCGCCAACTCCGATTCCGACCCCAGCCCCGACGCCGGCTCCAACCCTCGTTCCAACCCCAGCCCCGGTTCCGACGCCGACTCCGGCTCCACCCCAGGTCCCGACTGCGCCTGCGCCTCCTCACGCTCCTCGCCCGGGACCGCCTCCCGCCCCTCCCGGGCTTCCCGTGCCTCCCGCAGCGCGCGCCGCACCCGGTCGGCCGGACTGGGGGTCATGACGGCCTCCGCAGGGACACCAGGTCGGACAGCTCGCGGTCGGTCAGTTCCGTGAGGGCCGACTCGCCGGAGCCGAGGATCGCGTCGGCGAGGGCGCGCTTGGCCTCCAGCATCTCGGCGATGCGGTCCTCGACCGTGCCCTCGGTGATGAGGCGGTGCACCTGGACGGGCTGGGTCTGGCCGATGCGGTAGGCGCGGTCGGTGGCCTGTTCCTCCACCGCCGGGTTCCACCAGCGGTCGAAGTGGACGACGTGACCCGCGCGGGTGAGGTTCAGGCCGGTGCCCGCGGCCTTCAGGGACAGGACGAGGACAGGTGTCGCGCCGTCCTGGAAGCGGTCCACCATGCGTTCACGCTCGGGCACCGGCGTGCCGCCGTGGAGGAGTTCCACCGGAACCGCGCGGGCGCCCAGGTGGGAGGTGATCAGCCGGGCCATCCCGACGTACTGCGTGAAGACGATCGCCGAGCCGTCCTCCGCCAGCACCGTGTCCAACAGCTCGTCGAGCAGGGCGAGTTTGCCGGAGCGGTCGAGCAGGCCGTCGCCGCGCGCCTCCTCCTTCAGGTACAGCGCGGGGTGGTCGCAGATCTGCTTCAGCGCGCCCAACAGCTTGAGCACCAGGCCTCGGCGCGCGATGCCCTCGGTGGTCTCGATGGCCAGCATCGACTCCCGCACCACCGCCTCGTACAAGGCGGCCTGTTCGCGGGTGAGCGGCACCGGGTGGTCCGTCTCCGTCTTGGGCGGCAGTTCGGGGACGATGCCGGGGTCGGACTTCTTGCGGCGCAGCAGGAAGGGACGGACCAGGCGGGCGAGGCGCTGCACCGCCTCCTCGTCCTCGCCGTTCTCCACCGCGCGCGCGTGCCGGGCGCGGAAGGACTTCAGGGGGCCGAGGAGTCCCGGTGTCGTCCAGTCGAGCAGGGCCCACAGCTCGGACAGGTTGTTCTCCACCGGTGTACCGGTGAGGGCCACGCGCGCCGGGGAGGGGATCGTGCGCAGGGCCTTCGCCGTTGCCGAGTAGGGGTTCTTGACGTGCTGGGCCTCGTCCGCGACGACCATGCCCCAGTGCTGCTCGGCCAGTCGCGCTGCCGCCGTCCGCATGGTGCCGTATGTCGTCAGGACGAAGCCGTCGGTCACCTCGTCCAGCGAGCGGTCCGGGCCGTGGAAGCGGCGGACGGGGACGCCGGGGGCGAAACGGGTGATCTCCCGCTGCCAGTTGCCCAGCAGGGAGGCCGGGCAGATCACCAACGTCGGTTCGCTGTGCGCACGTTTGAGGTGCAGGGCGATGAGGGTGATCGTCTTGCCGAGGCCCATGTCGTCGGCGAGGCAGCCGCCGAGGCCCAGGGTGGTCATGAGGTCCAGCCAGGCCAGGCCCCGGAGTTGGTAGTCCCTGAGGCGGGCGTCGAGTCCCGGCGGGGGTTCGGCCGGGAGCACTCCGGTCGTCAGGCGGTCGCGCAGGGCGGCCAGGGCACCGACCGGTACCGCCTCGACGGTCTCGCCGTCCACCTCCGCGCTGCCGGTGAGCGCGACGGAGAGGGCGTCGACCGGGTCGAGCAGGCCCAGTTCGCGCTTGCGGGCCTTGCGGACCAGGGCCGGGTCGACGAGCACCCAGCGGTCCCGCAGCCGCACGACCGGCCGGTGGGCCTCGGCCAGCGCATCCATCTCGGCGTCGCTGAGCGGGTCACCGCCCAGCGCCAACTGCCAGCGGAACTGGAGGAGTTCCTCGCTCTCGAAGAAGCCCGTGCCGTCGGTCGCCGAGCCGGGGGCCGACCGGACCACCGCGGCCGCCGAGAGGTCCTGCGCCAGGTCCCGGGGCCAGTGCACCGCGACCCCGGCCGCCGCGAGCCGCGTCGCCGCCACGCCCAGCAGGTCGCCCAACTCCTCGTCCGACAGGGCCAGTACGTCCGGCACGTCCTGCTCGCCGAGCCGGTCGAGGGGCGGCCAGATGCGGGCCGCGCGCCGCACGGCGAGGGCCGCGTCCACACGCGCGCGTGGACCGAACGCCGCGTCCGCCTCGCCCGCCCACAGCGCCGCCGCGTCGACGACGAGGGTGGGGTCGGCGAGGCTGTGCACCTGGACGATCGCCGCACCCGCGGTGCGCACCCGCTCGCCCCCGTCGAACAGCTCGTACGCCGACAGGTCCAGGCGGAGCGACACCCGCACGCCCGCGTCCATGCCGGCGGCGACCTCGGCGGCCCAGTCCTGCGCATTCGGCAGCCGCTGCGGGCGGCGGTCCGCGAAGGGCCGGCCGGAGACGTGCGGTGCGGCGGGGGTGCGGGGCAGGGTGTCGGCGACCGCGTCCAGGAAGGAGCGCATCAGCGCCTCCGGCTCGGGCAGCCGGAGCGGGCCGGGGCCGGGCAGCGGGACCGGATGGCCCTCGTACGGCAGGGCCGCGGCGACCGCCCTGAGGTGCGCGATGTCGGCCTGGTCCAGGGGGCCTGCCCGCCACGCGTCGTGGCCGGTGGCCGTCAGTCCGGGCAGCAGCCGGCCGCGCGCGGTGAGCCGCAGCGCGTGCAGTGTGGCCGCGCCCCAGCAGGCGGTGGCCGGGTGGGCGGCCGGGTCGCGCCGGGCCCGGACGAGGAGGGGCAGGGCCTCGCCGACCGGGAGGGTGAGGGCGGGTGCGGTCCTGCGCCGTACTCCGGCGCCGTGCGGTCGTACGACCGTGAGTTCGGTGTCTCCGACGGCGGGCAGTTCTCCGCCCTCCGGGTCCCAGAAGGCGACCCGCCCGTCGCGCGGCAGGGGTGCGGGCAGGAAGACGGCCGCCAGCCGGAGGGGGATCTCCTGCCCCGTCCGCTCGGCCACCGCAGCCGTCTCGCTCATACGACCTGTCACCTCCCGCCCGTGTGTCGGATCAGACGTCTTCGACTCTACGGGCGGCCTCTGACAATCGGCCCCGGCGACCGGCCGGGGCCGGCGTCCTACGGCACCGCGCGGGAGACGACGTACACCATGGGGTACATCGCGTTTTGCGTGTTCACGATCACGTCCTGCGTCGGCTTCGGGTTCTTCTGCTTGTGGGCGAGCCCGAAGCTGTCGCCGCCGCGGGCGCCGGGGCCCGCGAACTTCCAGCCGGTGACCTTCCGGTCGCGCTCGCCGATGGTGATGTGGCCCTTCTTCAGGTCGGCGCGGGTGACGCCCATGTCCTTGAGGAAGGCGTCCAGGCCCGCGTTCGTGGTCTGGAACTGCGCGTAGAGACGGCTGGTCTTCCAGTTGTTCGTCTCGTAGTAGGCGACCTGGTTCGACGGGTGCGGGATCGGCACCTGGTAGAGCCGGCGCTGGACCTTCGACGGCCAGCCCTCTCGGAGGCCGGTCGCGGAGTACTTGTCCTCCTTGTCCTTGCCGCTCTGCCGGCTCTGGTCGGCGGAGATCATCAGGTAGCCGGCGGGCACGCCGATCAGCAGCACGATGATGAGCAGGGTGAGCGCCCGCCGGCGGATCTTGTGGCGGCGGTCCTCGGCCGGCCCGGACGGTTCGTCGGGGGGTGCCGCCTGCCGCGGCAGCGATGCCGTCACGCGGTGTCCCTGGTCGAACGGCGGGCCTGCGTGTAGCGCTCGTACCGCTCGAATCGCTCGACCCGGCGGCGCTTGGCGCGGCGGAAGCGGCGGGCGACCAGGCGGGCCAGGTCGGCGGCGCCGACCATGCCGGCCTCGGGGCCCAGTTGGGCGCGGGCGATGCGCGCCTCTGGGCGGTAGCCGCGGCCGGTGAGCTGGCGCTTGAAGGCGTCCCGCGCGGGGCCGATCAGCAGGTCGTCGGCCGCGCTGACGCCGCCGCCGATGACGAAGCAGGAGGGGTCCAGGGCGGCGGCCAGGTTGGCGATGCCGACGCCGAGCCACTGACCGATGTCCTGGAGCAACTCGATGCACATCGCGTCGCCCTCACGGGCCAGCTCGGTGATCATCGGGCCGGTGATGTCGTCGATGTTGCCCTTGACGTGCTCGATGATCCCGTAGGCGACCGGGGAGTCGGCGGCGGCCAGTTCCTTGGCCTCGCGGACCAGGGCGTTGCCTGAGCTGTACTGCTCCCAGCAGCCGCGGTTTCCGCACGGGCAGCGGTGGCCGCCGGGCACGACCTGCATATGGCCGAACTCGCCCGCGACGCCGTACTTGCCCCGCTTGACCTGGCCGTCCTCCAGTATCGCGCCGCCGATACCGGTGCCCAGCGTGATCATGACCAGGTGGTCCTCACCGCGGCCTGCACCAAAGCGCCACTCGGCCCAGGCCGCGGAGTTGGCGTCGTTGTCGACCAGGACGGGCACGGCGAGGCGGCCGGCGAGGCGGTCGCGCAGCGGCTCGTTTCGCCAGGAGAGGTGGGGCGCGAAGAGGATGCGGTTGCGGTCGGCGTCGACCCAGCCGGCCGCGCCGATGCCCACCGCGTGCACGTCGTGGCGGTCGGACAGGTCCAGGACCAGTTCGACGATGGTGTCCTCGACGACCTTGGGGCTCTTGGACTTGTCCGGCGTCTCCGCGCGCACCTTCTCAAGGATGTTGCCGTCGGCGTCCACGACGCCGGCCATCACCTTGGTGCCGCCGATGTCGATGCCGACGGTGGGGACGCGGGGGGCGGTCAGGTGTGACCGGCGTTCCCTCGTCCCGACCGTGCGGAGCGCTGGCGCGCGGCGGGAGCCTATGGGGGCGGTGAAGTTGCCGTAGGTGCTCATCAAGGCCCGATTCTGCCTCACCGTGACTCACAGTGCTGTACGGGGGAGCAAAGGGGGGCGCGCGAGGGGTGCCGGGTGCGGGTCCACCGTGGCTTGTCGCGCGGTTCCCCGCGCCCCTGAGGGCGTTGCAGCGCAGGACGTCAGGTTGTCCTGACATTGCGACCAATCGCACCCCTCAGAGGGCGGCCATCAGGACCGTACCAGCGTCGCGCTCATGACCGTACGAACACGGTCCTCAGGGCCGTACAAGGAGCTGGAATTCGAACGAGTAGCGCGTCGGACGGTAGGTGTGGGTGCCGAATTCGACCGCTCGGCCGGTGTCGTCGAAGGTGACGCGTTGCATGGTGAGCAGGGGGGCACCCTCTGGCTCGGCGAGGCGTTCGGCCTCGGCGGCGGTGGCGGCGCGGGCGCCGATGGTCTGGCGGGCGCTGTGCAGGGTGATGCCGACGGCGCGCATCATGCGGTAGAGGCCGGTGGCCTCCAGCTGGTCGGTGTTCAGGTCGAGCAGGCCAGGCGGCATGAAGTTGCACAGGTACGCCATCGGCTCGCCGTGCGCGAGACGCAGCCGCTCCACCCGGTGCACGTCGCTGTCCTCGGCCACGCCCAGTGCGGCGGCGATCTCGGCGGTCGCCGGGACGATCGCGTTGACCAGCACCTTCGTCGCGGGGCGCTGCCCTGCCGCCTCCAGATCGTCGTAGAGGCTGCTGAGTTCCAGTGGCCGCTTGACCTGGCTGTGCACGACCTGCGTGCCGACGCCTCGGCGGCGCACCAGCAGGCCCTTGTCGACGAGCGACTGGATGGCCTGGCGGACGGTGGGCCGGGACAGACCCAGCCGGGCGGCCAGCTCGATCTCGTTGCCCAGCAGGCTGCCGGGGGTGAGCACTCCGTGTTCGATCGCGGCCTCCAGCTGCTGCGACAGCTGGAAGTACAGCGGCACCGGAGAACTCCGGTCCACACTGAGGTCGAGCGACACGGTGGGGTCCACTTCTGGTTTCGGCACGGGGCCGAGCGTAGCTCTGTGAGTTGTTGACGGGAAGTTGTGTAGTTCGATTGTCCGGACATACGCATTGACAGCGTACGGTCCTGACCCCCATGTTTTGTTCCATGCGCATCGGGGTCATCGGTACGGGCCGCATCGGCACCATCCACGCGAACACGCTCAGCCGTCATCGCGAGGTCGGTTCCTTGATCCTCACGGACGTGGATCCGGCACGGGCCCAGGAGCTCGCGTTCCGCCTCGGGGAGACGGCGGCGCCGGGGGTGGACGAGATCTTCCGGTGGGGCGTGGACGCCGTGGTGATCACGACGGCGACCTCCGCGCACGCCGAACTGATCGGCCGGGCGGCGCGCTCGGGCCTGCCGGTGTTCTGCGAGAAGCCCATCGCGCTCGATCTGCCGGGCACCTTAAGTGCCATCGCCGAGGTCGAGACCGCCGGGACGATTCTCCAGATGGGGTTCCAGCGCCGCTTCGACGCGGGCTACACGGGCGCGCGGGAGGCCGTGCGCTCGGGGCGGCTCGGGCGGCTGCACACCGTCCGGGCGCTCACCAGCGACCAGGCCCCGCCCGCCGCCTCGTGGCTGCCGCTGTCCGGCGGGCTGTACCGGGACACGCTCATCCACGACTTCGACATCCTGCGCTGGGTGACGGGCCACGAGGTCGTCGACGTCTACGCCGCCGGGTCCGACGCAGGGCCCTCGATGTTCCGTGAGGCGGGCGACGTCGACACGGGCGCCGTGCTGCTGCGGCTCGACGACGGCACCCTCGCCACGGCCACCGCGACGCGGCTGAACGGCGCCGGGTACGACGTCCGCATGGAGCTGGCCGGGGAGCTCGACCAGATCGTCGTCGGCCTGGACGACCGGACGCCGATCGCCTCCACCGAGCCGACCGGGCCGCCGGCCGCGGACAAGCCGTGGGCCGGCTTCCTGGAGCGCTTCGGGCCCGCCTACGAGGCGGAGCTGTCCGCGTTCGTCGAGGTCGTGCTCGGCCGCCGGGCGAACCCCTGCGACGGACGCGAGGCCCTCCAGGCGCTGCGCATCGCCGAAGCCTGCGAGGTGTCCAGACGGGACCGCAGACCGGTCGCCCTGGCGGAGATCCCGGGGTGGACCGAGTCGGTGTACAGATGACCGGGAGTTCTACCAGCGCACCGGCAGGCTGCGCACCCCTCGCATCAGCATGCCCGACAGCCAGTCGCCGGGCGGGCCGTCGAGGGTGAGGGCGGGGGCACGCTCCAAGAGGGTCCGTATCGCCGTACGGCCTTCCAGGCGGGCCAGCGGGGCGCCCAGGCAGAAGTGGATGCCGTGGCCGAACGCCACGTGGCCGCGGGTGTCGCGGCGGATGTCGAAGCGGTCGGGGGCGGGATAGCGCAGTCCGTCGCGGTCGGCCGCGGTGAGGCCGACCATCACCGCGTCGCCCATCTCGATGTGCGTGCCGCCGATCTCCAGGGACACCGCGGCGAAACGGAACGTCGCGTTCTCCACCGGTCCCTCGTAGCGCAGCGTCTCCTCGACCATGCCGTCGACGAGGCTCATGTCGGCCCGCAGGGCGGCGAGTTGGTCCGGGTGGGCGAGCAGGGCATGGACGGCGTTGGTGATCAGGTTCACCGTCGTCTCGTGGCCCGCGATGAGCAACACGAAGGCCATGCCGCGCAGTTCGCTCGGGGAGAGCCGGTCGCCGTCCTCGGCGGTCGTGCGGATCAGGTCACCCAACAGGTCGTCGCTCGCCCCCGCGCACCGCTTGTCCTCGATCAGCTCGGTGAGGTAGTCGGCGAGCCGCGTGAACGCGCCGTACTCGCTCTCCGAGTCGGTCGGCACGATCGCCTCGTTGGAGATCTTCCGGAACTCCGTGCGGTCCATCTCGGGCACGCCGAGCAGCTCGCAGATCACGGTGATCGGCAGCGGATACGCGAACGAGTCCACGAGGTCGGCCCGGCCCAGCGGCAGCATCTCGTCGAGGAGTTCGTCTGTGATCTGTTGGATCCTGGGCCGCAGTTCCTCCACCCGGCGCATGGTGAAGGAGCGGGAGACCAGCGCGCGCAGGCGCGTGTGCTGGGGCGGGTCGGTGGTCAGCACGTTCTTCCCGATCAGCTCCTCGTCGAGGAACCGCACCCCGATCTTGGTGGCGTCCTTGGCGAGCCGCGGGTCGGCGAGCGCCGCGCGCGCCTCCTCGTACCCGACGACGAGCCAGGTCTCGTGGTGCGCGTCGGGCACGGGCAGCCGCACCCGGTGCACCGGCCCGCGCTCGCGCAGCCGCGCGTACACGGGATGCGGATCCTCGCGGAACCCGTCCCCGAACTTCCCCAGGTCGATCACTTCCACCATGGCCTCCCCCGTCCCGACCGGTCCCGACCGTCTCCGACGACTGCGGCTGTCTCGCCCGGTCACACCCCCACACCCCGGACCACGCGAACCCGCACCCGTCTTCCACCCCGACAACGTCCGGAACCCGCCGTGAGTGCCCGCCTTCCAACTCCCGCCCTCTGCTTGCCCTCTTAGTTGCCCTCCCCCGGTTCCTCCAGGAGTCCCACGTCGTACACCAGCAGTGCGACCTGCACACGGTTGTTCAGGTCGAGCTTGGCGAGGATGCGGGAGACGTGGGTCTTGACGGTGGCGACGCTCATGAAGAGTTGGGCGGCGATCTCTGCGTTGGACAGCCCCCGGCCGACCGCGACAGCCACCTCGCGTTCGCGGTCGTTGAGCACGGAGATCCGCTCACGGGCGCGTGCGCGCCGGGTGTCGGCGGCGTTCCCCACGGCGTGCTCCATCAGTCGGCGGGTGACGGCGGGCGACAGGACGGGGTCGCCGGCCGCGACCCGCCGCACCGCCTCGACGATCTCCTTGGGGGGCGTGTCCTTGAGGACGAATCCGGCGGCGCCCGCGCGCAGGGCGCGCAGCACCTGTTCGTCGCCGTGGAAGGTGGTGAGGACGATGACCTGCGGGGCGTCCTTGCGGGTGCGCAGCCGCTCCGTGGCCGTGAGTCCGTCCACCGTCGGCATCCGGATGTCCATGAGGACGACGTCCGGCCGGGTGCGGTCGACGAGGGCCTCGACCTCGGAGCCGTCCGCGGCCTCGCCGACGACCTCGATGTCGTCCGCGCCGCCCAGCATCAGGGACAGGCCCGCCCGCACCAGCGGATCGTCGTCGACGAGGAGCAGTCTGATCGCAGTCATGGGCCTACGTAATCACGGTTGCGCCGGCCGCACGGCACGGCTGTGGACGGGACCGGCGATCCGGTCAACACGCGCGCGTGGAGGCGGGTTTGGAAAGTGGGCGCAGGGTCGGAGGGGGGATACGGAGTCGGAGGGTGGATACGGGGCTGGAAAGCGGACGCCGGCTCGGCGAGAACGCGTACGGCGCCCCAGCCCACTCCCGGCAACCACCCTCACCCCCACGGCAACCAGGCCCGCACCCGGAATCCGCCGTCCTCCCCGGTCCCGTGCTCCAGCCGTCCCCCGGCCAGCGTCGCCCGCTCCGTGAGGCCGATCAGGCCCTGACCCGAGCCGGGGACGGCCGGTACGTCACCCTCGGGGGCGGGGTTGTGCACGGTCACCACGAGCCCCTCCCCCGGAGCGCCGGTGACGCAGACCGCGACCTCCGTACCGGGCGCGTGCTTGCGGGCGTTGGTCAGTCCCTCCTGGGCGATGCGGTACGCGGTGCGGCCGACGGAGGCGGGGACGGCGGTGGGGTCGCCGACGCGGTTGTCGAGGACGACCTTCATGCCGGCCTCGCACGACTCGGCGACCAGCGCGGAGATCGCGGCGAGCGTCGGCTGGGGCCGCCCGCTCTCCTCGTTCTCGCCCGCGCGCAGTACGCCGATGATCTCCCGCAGGTCCTGCAGCGCCTCGTGGGCGCTCTCCCGGATGACGCCGGCCGCCCGCGCGATCTCCTCGCGGGGCGCGTCCGGGCGGAACTCCAGGGCGCCCGCGTGCACGCTGAGCAGCGTCAGACGATGGGCGAGGACGTCGTGCATCTCCCGGGCGATGGCCTCGCGCGCGAGGCGTTGCGCCTGCTCCGCGCGCAGCCGTGCCTCGGTCTCGGCGCGCCGTGCGCGGTCGCGCAGGCTGACCATCAACTGCCGCTTCGACCGTACGAACATGCCCCAGCCGATGACGGTCACGATGAGCAGGGTCGTGAAGGCGACGATGCCCGCGTAGGGCAGGTCGGGGTCGGGGCGCAGCCAGAAGAAGAACGGGATCAGGACGAGTTGAGTGCCGCCGATCCAGGCCACATAGCGGAACGGCCGGTGCACGGCGACGGTGAACAGCGCGACCATGGAGGCGCCGCCCGCGGTGTTGGACAGCAGACCCACGGGGATCATGGCGACGGCGAGGCCGACCGGCCAGCGGCGGCGCCCCCAGAGGGCGGCGCAGGCGAGCGCGCCGACCAACTGGTCGACGGCGATGAAGCCCTGCGAGAGGCTCGGGTCGTCGGCCACGCTCTGCGCGCCCGCGATGCCGACCGCCGAGGCCAGCAGGAAGGCGCTGAAGTCGACCACCCAGTCGCGTGCGGTGCGCCGCGGTCGGCGCCCTGCCGCCGTGGCGTCCGGATCGAGGTCGTGGAGCACCGCGGACGGGAACAGCCATCGGCGGCTGGTGATCGTCTGCGGTGTCGGGGCCGGCTTGTCTGAGCTCACAGTCGACAAATCTATGCGCGGCGGGGCCAGGCCACCGCCTTCCGTACGAGATCGGCGACCAAAGTCTCGCCGCCATGGACTTTCGACGCACCCATGGGCGTCAAGGATCATCCTGCGGCGGGCATGCCTCGCCCCGCGGCCGATGTGGGTGGGGGGACCGCGGGGCGAGGGTGGTGCCATGAAACAGCTGCTGGAACTACTCGGTCTTCTCGCGCTGGTACAGGGTGTGCTGGGCCTGCTGCACGAGTTCACCCACTGGCATGTGGGCTTCGTACAGAAGCTCGGTTTCCTCGACGGCTACGGGGTCTACGCGAGCGTCGCACTGGTGGTGCTGGCGATCGCGCTGTTCGCCGCCGCGGAGAGTCTGAAGTCCGGCTGACCGTGGTCCGGGCTCCCGGCTGGTCGCGCTGTTCCCTCGACGGCAGCTGAGCGGGGGAAGTCGCTCAGCAGCCGAAGTCGATCAGGTCGAAGGTGACGTAGTGGTCCGCGGTGTAGTAGTCCTCCTGGGACTGCTGACCGGTGACGATGCGCTTCGCACCGCGCGTGGACGAACCGGGCGTCTTGACCGTGTACTCGTGGTAGTAGCCGGACGACTGACCGGGCAGCACGCCTTCCTGGTTCCGGAAGACCGTGCCGTCCTGCGAGTACGGGTAGGGGCCGCCCGCGTCGATCAGGTCCAGCGTGTCGTACGCCTGCGAGGGCAGGTCGCCGTAGCAGATGCTGCCGACCGAGGCCGCGGCGGCGTCCGCGGTGGTGACGGAGACCGTGCCGCCGACCAGGAGTGCGGACAGGACGGCGGCAGCGGCACCGATGCGGGTGATTCGTGGGGGGAATCTCATGCCCCCCATGATGACGCGCGTAGACAGTGGCATGTCAATGACAACTCCGGAGATTTTCCCGTCAAGTCCGATGAGTTTTCCGCGAGTTAACGTGGCGCCGCGGGTCCCCACGCGGTCCCCACAAGCATCTCCTCGTCTTGGCGCCGCGAGATCGATACGGCCCTTTTCAACACGATCGAGTGACTAACGCCGATTCGCGGCAACCACACGCCTTCTCCGCATGTCACACACCTCGCATTCAACGCGGCATGCCCCAGGAGGAACCATGAGCCACCCGCAGGATCCACAGCAGCCCGGATGGGGCGGACCGCAGCAGCCGTACGGGCAGCCGCCATTCCCGCCGCAGCCGCCGAAGAAGAGCGGCATGGGGAAGATCCTGGGCTTCGGTTGCCTCGGCCTGGTGGGCGTCATCGTCCTGTTCGGCGTCATCGGGGCGCTGCTCAGCAACGGCGACGACTCGAAGGACTCCAGCGGCTCGAACGGCGTCGAGCCGACCGCCTCCACGCCGAAGAAGGAGAAGCCCGCCTCGGCGGAGAACAACGAGAAGAAGGCCGAGAAGAAGGTCGTCACCTTCAAGGTGTGGGGCACCGCGCCCGCCGGTGCCCTCGGTCCGCTGGACATCACCTACGGCTCGGACTCCGACAACCGCAAGGGCAAGTTCGCGAACGGCAAGTTCGAGGCCACGCTGCCCCTCGACGAGGACGCGCTGTACTACAACGTCACGGCCCAACTGCAGGGCTCCGGTGACATCAACTGCTCGGTCACCGTCGACGGCCACACGAAGAAGGGGCATGCGTCCGGCGGGTACAACCTCTGCACCGCGCAGCTGAGTTCCGGGCTGCTCGGCGGCTGGGACTGACGCGGCCCGGAGGGCAGCGCCCTAGGTCGTCGTCACGCGTTCTCCGGAAGCTCGTACGACCCGTACTCCGGCCGCCCGGCCAGGTCGTACGACTGGATCGAGACGCCGGTTCCGGTGACGCTGCCGCCCGCGTGCGTGAACTTGGTCGGTACCGCGCCCTCCGGGAAGAGGCGGAAGCCGGAGCCGAGGACGACCGGGAAGGTCAGCAGGTGGAGGGTGTCGACCAGGTCGAGGGCGAGCAGGGACTGGACGAGGGCGCCGCTGCCGTGGACCTGGACCTCGCCGTCGGTGCGCTCCTTGAGGGCCGCGACCTCCTTGGCGAGGTCGCCGCCGAGCACCGTGGTGTTGGCCCAGTCGGGGGCGGTCAGGGTCGATGAGGCGACGTACTTCGGGAGTCCGTTGAGTTTGGCGGCGACCGGGTCCGCGGGGTCGGTCACCTTCGGCCAGTGCGAGGCGAAGATGTCGTACGTGCGGCGGCCGAGGAGGAACGCGCCGGGGCGCTCGAAGACCTCGGTGATGAACCGGCCGAAGTCGTCGTCGCCGTACGGGAAACTCCAGCCGCCGTGCTCGAAGCCTCCCCGGCGGTCCTCCTGGGGGCCGCCGGGGGCCTGGTAGACGCCGTCGAGGGTGACGAAGAGGGTGGAGACGAGCTTGCCCATGTCGGGTGCCTGCTTCCTGGT
The DNA here is from genome assembly GCF_029892565.1 of Streptomyces pseudovenezuelae. Classification (GTDB taxonomy): domain Bacteria; phylum Actinomycetota; class Actinomycetes; order Streptomycetales; family Streptomycetaceae; genus Streptomyces; species Streptomyces pseudovenezuelae_A. The sequence continues at coordinate 731,334 of NZ_JARXVH010000001.1, forward strand.
GCGGGGGCTGTTGTCATCACCTCAGACCGCGCGGGCCCCCGCAACTCATCGCTCTATCCGGCGTGCGTCGAGAAGAGGCCGCCCGTCGGCCCCTGCTTGTCGCCGCCCTGCGCCTTCTTGAGGGCGTTCGCCAGGCTCTCGATGGTGAGGGACTGCAGGATCACCTTGCCGTTGCCCTCCAGGGTGGCCAGGGACAGACCCTCGCCGCCGAAGACGGCGTTCATCAAACCCTGGCGGTTGAGGCCGCCGACGCGCTGGACGCCGTACTGGATGCCCTCCTCGAAGGCGACGACGCAGCCCGTGTCGACCTCGATACGGCCGCCGAAGTCGGCCGGGTTGAGGTCGATGAAGTTGCCCGCGCCGGCGATGATCACCGTGCCGTGCCCGGTGAACTTCTCCAGGACGAAGCCCTCGCCGCCGCTCATGCCGGTGCGGCCGCCCTGGAAAGCGATGCCGAAGTCGACGCTCGACTCGGCCGCCACGAACGCGTCCTTCTCGGCGAACCACGCGCGCGTGCCGTCGAGCTCCAGGGCGCGCATCTCGCCGGGCAGCACGCCCGCGAAGCCGACCGTGCCCTCGCCGCTCTGGGAGGTGAAGTACTGGAACGCCAGCGACTCGCCCGCGAGCGCGCGCTGGCCGACCTGCATGGCGGTGCCCATGGCCTGGCGGAGCATGCCGCCCATGCCGCCGGCACCGCCCTGGGGCTGGCCGCCGCCGCTGTTCGACGGACCGGAGAGGCGCGTCTCCATGGTCACGTTCGTCGTCTTGAACAGGAACTTGCCCGCCTCGCAGTACACGGTCTGACCGGGGCGCAGGCTGACGACCGCCATCTGCATGGCGCTGCCGACAATCTCTTGCTGAAGAGTCACGCCAGTGACAACGCGTGAGACGGAGCGAATGGTTCCGCCCATGCGGGTCCGATCGTCCGGTTCCGGCCATCGGATTCCGGCCGCGCGACCTCGGCGTCCGTTCGCCGCCGGTACCGAGGGCTCGCGGCGGCTGGGATGGACCCATGACAACGACACACAGCACGGCCAATGGATCCCTGAACGGCAAGGTCGCCCTGGTCACCGGCGGCAGCCGTGGCATCGGCGCGGCCACCGCGGTACGGCTCGCGCGGGAGGGCGCTGACGTGGCCCTCACCTATGTGAACGGCAAGGAGGCCGCCGAGGACGTCGTACGGCGGGTCGAGGCGTTCGGGCGGCGGGCGGTGGCCCTGCGCGCGGACTCGGCGGACCCGGCGGAGGCGGCCGGCGCGGTGGAGCGTACGGCCGAGGCGCTGGGCGGGCTCGACGTGCTGGTGAACAACGCGGGTGTGGGGGTGCTGGGCCCGCTGGAGGGCCTCTCGCTCACCGACGTGGACCGGGTGCTGGCGGTGAACGTCCGGGGCGTGTTCCTGACCTCGCAGGCGGCCGCCGCGCGGATGCCGTCGGGCGGCCGGATCATCACGATCGGCACCTGTATGACCCAGCGGGTGCCCGGCCCCGGCGGCACCCTCTACGCGACGAGCAAGTCGGCCCTGATCGGCCTGACGAAGGCCCTCGCCCGCGAGCTGGGCTCCCGCGGGATCACCGCGAACATCGTCCACCCCGGCCCGACCGACACCGACATGAACCCGGCCGACGGCCCGTACGCCCCTGCCCAGGCCGAGATGACGGCCCTCGGCCGCTTCGGGACGGCGGACGAGGTGGCATCGACGGTGGCGTATCTGGCGGGGGCGGACTATGTCACGGGCGCGGAGTTCGCGGTGGACGGGGGCCACGCGGCGTGAGGGTCAAGTGAGCGTCTGCCGAACCCGGTGCAGATAGCTGAAGTCATGGCTGTCGCGGGCACGGGAGAGGGGGCGGATCTCGCGCGTGGCCACGTTCAGGGCGATGCCGCCCAGCGGCGCCAGGACCCAGCCCAGACCGGGTTGCACCACCTCCGCGGCAGCCGCCGTCAGCCCCACGGTCACCGTCACCGACCGTTCCACCCAGGCCGTACGGCTGCTCTTCGCCGCTGCACGGTAGTCCCTGACGGACTCGTCGATCTCGCGACGCAGTTCGGCCAGGACGTCGGCCGGGTGCTCGTAGTCGCGGCGGAGGTCGCCGAGGAGGCGGTGCAGGGCGCGCATGAGGCGGTGGCGTTCGTCGACGTACCGGTCGCGGAAGGCGAGGACGTCCACGGTGGGAGTACCCGGCGCGGGGACCGGCAGGAACGCACCGAGATCCGCCTGGTACGCCGTCAGCCGCTGCTCGCGCGAAGGGCGCAGGGACAAGGCGTACGCGTCCGGGTGGTCGGTGTACGGGACGTACGGGACCGGGCCGTCGGCGGCCAGTTCACGGGCCAGGACGCCGATGATCAGCTGTTGGACCTCGGACGGCACGGCGAGGGTCCGGAACCTGTGGCCGGAGCGCTCGGCCAGGCCGAGGACCAGGAGTTCATGCTCCAGCCAGGAGCAGAGTTTGGAGACGTAGAGGAACGCGTCCGGCGGCGCGGGCACTCTGGGGCGGTCCGGGCCCGCGGCCAGGCGGCGCAGTTCCTCGCGCAGCACCTGGGAGGTGCGTGATCCGTGGAAGACGCTGCCGAAGTCCGGATCGTCCAGCACATCCATGGATTCCGCGCCGAAGCGCAGCGGCGTGTACAGGGACCGGTCCCGCAGATCCTTCAACTCCGGGGAGACGGCAGCCTCGTAGACCTCAGGCGCACGGGGTACGACCGTGGCGATGCCGTCCCAGTACAGCAGTGCCTGGTGGAGCACCTCCGCCGGCGGCTTCACCAACGGGTAGTAGAGCAGAACCGCCATCGCGCCTCCCCGTGAACACCCCGTTCCCGCGGGGGGTGTTCACGGTAGCGGAGGTCAGCCGCCCAGCTCCTGGTGCCGGGCCGCGAGGCCGTTCGCACCCTTCTCCGTGAGCGAGCCGAACAGCCGCAGGCGCGAGATGCCACCGTCGGGATAGATGTCCACGCGTGCGTGGGTGGCGACGGCCGGGGTCGGCAGGACGAAGCGGTGGTTGGTGTCGGGCTGGAGGCGGGTGCGCGGGAGGAGCTCCGTCCACTCGCCGTCCTCGCCGTCCCGCACCGAGACCGACGCCCAGCCCGCGCTGTTGCCCTTGAGGTACGCCGTGTCGATCTCGATCGCGCGGATCTGGGACTGGGCGACCAGGCGGTAGCGGATCCAGTCGTTGCCCTGGTCGCGGCGGCGCCGGGTCTCCCAGCCGTCGTCCATCTTGCGGGAGCGGCCGGGCTGGATGGTGTTGGTCGCCGGGGAGTAGAAGAGGTTCGACGCGTCCTCGGCCTGGCCGCCGTTCTCCAGGGCGACGACGTCGAACGTGCCCAGCACCTCAAGCCAGTTGGGGTCCGGCACGACCTCGCCGTACACGCGCAGGCGGGCGATGCCGCCGTCGGGGTGCTGGTTGACGCGGAGATGGGTGAAGCGCTGCTCGACCGATACGGAGAAACCATTCTCCGCGTGGCCGCCGACCGGCGTGCGCGGCACCAGCGTCGTCCACTTCACGTCGTCCGACAGCAGCTCCTGCGGCGACGGGGAGCCCGCCACGGACGCACCCTCGACCGACACGGCCTGGGGGTAGTTGCCGCGGAAGTGGGCCGTGTCGACGACGATCCCGCGAACGACGCCGGGGGCACCGAGGCGCACCAGCGCCCAGTCGTGGTCCTCGGCCGTCGGCCACGGGTGTTCGGCCGACGCGCCACGGCGCCGCCGCGTCTCCCAGCCGTCCATGATCTTGCCCTTGTGCCCGAAGTGCTCGGGGTCGAACTCGGCCCGCTCGGGCACCAGGAGGTTCTCGCGCTGGGCGAAGAACTCGTCGTTGGCGGCGATCACACCGGCGCCGAGCCGCCGGTCGGCGAGGTTGGCGTACTGGGTGAAGGGGAGGTCCGCGGTGCGGTGATCCGCGTACGGGTCGCCGCCTCCGTAGGGGTTCGCGTCGCCGGTGAAGTGAGTCGAGGAAGACTGGCTCTGCGCCGTCACGGTGATCTGGTGTCCTTTCATGGGTCGGCCGCTGCGGGTGCGGTGAATCAGGGGGTACGGGTCAGCAGTTGTCCCTTCGGGTCGGTGAACTCGCCGTCCGCGACGATGCGTCGGCCGCGCAGCCAGGTGGACTTCACGACGCCGTGCAGGGTCTTGCCCGCGTACGCCGTGACGCGGTTGCGGTGCTGGAGGGCGGCCGGGTCCACGGTGAACGTCTCGTCGGGCGCGAGGACCGCGAAGTCGGCGTCGCGGCCCGCCTCGATGGCGCCCTTGTGGTCAAGTCCCACCAGCCCGGCCGTCCTCGACGACATCCAGCGGACCACGTCCTCCAGGCCGTGGCCGCGCTTCCGGGCCTCCGTCCACACCGCCGCAAGGCTCAGCTGGAGGCCGGAGATGCCGCCCCAGGCGGTCGCGAAGTCGTCGGTCTTCAGGTCGGCCGTGGACGGCGAGTGGTCGGTGACCACGCAGTCGATCGTGCCGTCGGCCAGCGCCTGCCACAGCAGGTCCTGGTTGGCCGATTCGCGGATGGGCGGGCAGCACTTGAACTCGCTCGCCCCGTCCGGGACTTCCTCGGCGGTGAGGGTGAGGTAGTGCGGGCAGGTCTCGACGGTGACGCGGACGCCGTCCGCCTTGGCAGCGGCGATCAGGGGCAGCGCGTCGGACGAGGACAGGTGCAGCACGTGCACGCGCGCGTCCAGGCGCCTTGCCTGGGCGATGAGTTGGGCGATCGCCGTGTCCTCCGCGTCCCGTGGCCGCGACGCGAGGAAGTCGGCGTACTTCGGACCGCCCTGCTGCGGAGCCGCCTCCAGGTGGTGCGGGTCCTCGGCGTGCACGATGAGCAGGCCGCCGAAGGAGGCGATCTCGGCCAGGGACAGGGCGAGTCGCTCCTGGTCCAGATGCGGGAACTCGTCCACGCCGGACGGCGACAGGAACGCCTTGAAGCCGAAGACACCGGCCTCGTGCAGCGGGCGCAGGTCCTTGACGTTGTCGGGCAGGGCGCCGCCCCAGAAGCCGACGTCGATGTGGGCCTTGGCGGCGGCGACCGCCTGCTTCGTACGGAGGTTGCCGACCGTCGTGGTCGGCGGGAGGGAGTTGAGCGGCATGTCGACGAGGGTGGTGATGCCGCCGGCCGCCGCCGCGCGCGTGGCGGTCCAGAAGCCCTCCCACTCGGTGCGGCCGGGGTCGTTGACGTGCACGTGCGTGTCGACCAGGCCGGGTAGCAGGACGTCGTCGCCGAGGTCCTCCAGCCGGGCCCCGGACGGCACTTCGGCCTCGTACGGAAGTACGGCCGTGATCGTGCCGGCGGCGACCGCGACCGAGGCGGCGCGTGTCCCCTCGGGCGTGATGACGCGCGTCGAGCGCAGCACCAGTTCTACGTCGGACACCCGGACCCCTCTCTGCCGCCGTCTCTTCCGTTACTTCCGGGAAACGGGATTTACTTCCACGTAACGGAATTCAACGTTCTGTTGAAGAAGTCTTCACTCCCGCTCCCGCGCCGTCAAGGGCACACTTCCCCTTGGCGGTCACCACGCCCACACTCTGGACGTTTCCACAAAGCGGAATTAGACTTCCGGCAAGCAGAACGTAGCTACGCACAACCAGGGAGTCAACCGACTGACGGGTAGGCTTCAGCCCTTCCTGTCAGTCCCGAAAGGAACGCGCCGTGCCGTCGTCCAGCGCCAGCACCACCGACTCCGCCAAGTCCACGACCGGCGGGGTCCAGTCACTTGAGCGCGCCTTCGATCTGCTGGAACGGATGGCCGACGCGGGCGGCGAGGTCGGACTGAGCGAGCTCTCCGCGAGCAGCGGGCTGCCGCTGCCCACCATCCACCGTCTCATGCGGACGCTCGTGGCCTGCGGTTACGTCCGCCAGCAGGCCAACCGCCGGTACGCGCTCGGCCCGCGCCTGATCCGCCTCGGCGAGTCCGCCTCCCGGCTGCTCGGCACCTGGGCCCGCCCGTATCTGGCCCGGCTGGTCGAGGAGACCGGCGAGACGGCGAACATGGCGCTGCTGGACGGGGACGAGATCGTCTACGTCGCCCAGGTGCCGTCCAAGCACTCGATGCGCATGTTCACCGAGGTCGGCCGGCGCGTCCTGCCGCACTCCACGGGCGTCGGCAAGGCCCTGCTCGCCAACGTCCCCGACGACGAGGTGCGCGCCCTTCTCTCCCGTACGGGCATGCCCGCCGCGACGGAGAAGACGATCACCACGGCAGACGGTTTCCTGGCCGCCCTCGCGGAGGTGCGCGGCCTCGGCTACGCGGTCGACGACAACGAGCAGGAGGTCGGCGTCCGCTGCCTCGCGGTCTCCGTGCCCAACTCCCCCACCGCCGCCGCCATTTCGATCTCGGGCCCGGCAGGCCGGGTCACCGAGGCGGCGACGGACAAGATCGTGCCGGTGCTCCAGCAGGTGGCCGCAGAGTTGTCGCAGGCGCTGGCCAGCCAGGCCCAGGCGTGACCAAACCGGCGTACTGGCCGGTCAGGTACACCGACCGGCACGGCGCGCAGGACGTCGTCTTCGAGTCGGACGGCCGGGAAGTGATCCGTGCGACGATCCGGGGCGTCCTCTTCGAGGGGGACACGATGGACGACCTGGGCGCGCTGAGCGGCGAGCCGCCCGAGCAGGCGTTCTCGTTCTTCGACGGGGCGCTGTGCTCCTGCCTCCTGGAGTGGGAGGTGCCCATACCGGTCGAGGTCAGAGGCAGCGGTGTACGCCCGGCGGTGCTGCACTGCGCGCTGCGGCTCGGGGCGCCGGCCGGACCGAGGAAGGGCCTGGACGCCGAGACGTTGACCACGCTCCTGCGCCTCGACGGGCGCGAGTACCGCAACGCGGACGACCAGGACGACTTCGAGGACGCCCTGCACGAGGTCCAGCGTCAACTGCCGCGAGCTGCGCGGCTCAAGGCGTGCGTCTCGTGCGCCTGGTCCGACTACCACCCCGTCGGCCACGGCCTGATGGGCGGGCTCGCCTGCTTCCGTGACGTCAAGGAACTCTACCGGCAGGTCGACGGCAAGCACGGCCCGCACGGCATCTTCGCGGTCTGGCCGTCGCGCACCGAGTTCGTCCAGGAGACCTGGCTCTGCGGGGAGTTCGAGCATCGGGTCGCGGACCGGGGCTACCGCGGCCCGTTCCCGTACCGAAGGCTCTGACCGCACCCTCTGGTGACGTTCTAGCCCCGCCCGCGGGGCGGCGGCCCGAACAGCTCCACCGCGTCGCGTACGTCCGACAGTCCCCGTGCCAGCGCGCTCACCGACCCGATCGCGCCGGCGATGAGCAGCAGGGAGCGGCGTAAGCGCGGGATCTCGGGGACGCCGTCGATCGTCATCGCGGCGAGGGCCGCGAGTTCGTCCTCCGCGATGCCACGGTCGGGGAACTCCGCCGGATGCGTGGCGAGTTGGCGGCGCAGCCGGGACACGGCGGTCCGCAGTCCCGCCACTCTAGGGTCCTCACCGCTGCCGGTCACTGGTCTCTGCCCCAAGCTCCGCAACACAGCTCTCCCCCCGCGCACGCCGTCGTGCGCCTCTACGTCGTGATCCCGCCGAGCGCCCCCGCGGCGATGGTCGGGCGCCGGGAGACGCGGGTCAGTAAACGCCAACCGATGCCGGGCGCGCCACTGCGTGGACCGAAATTCAACCCTTGGAAACCGGGCACTCGCGCGGGCGTCAGGTATGCAGGACGCATGACGGAGAAAGAAGACGGCGTGATCGGACTCCTGCTCGCCGCGGGCGGCGGCCGGCGGCTCGGCGGCCGGCCCAAGGCGCTGCTCGGACACCGGGGCCGGCCGCTCGTCGAACACGCGGTCGGCGTGCTGCGCGCCGCCGGCTGCGCGCGCGTGCACGTGGTGCTGGGCGCGGGGGCGGCGGACGTACGCGCGCGTGCCGATCTGACGGGCTGTGTCCTGGTGGAGAACCCGGACTGGGCCGAGGGCATGGGCGGCTCGCTGCGGGCGGGGCTCGACTCGCTCGCCGGGACGGGCGCTTCGGCCGCGCTGGTCTCGCTCGTCGACCAGCCCGGGATCGGCCCGGCGGCGGTCGCCCGCGTGCTCGCGGCCCACCGGGACCGTACGTCGCTGGTCTCGGCGGCGTACGCCGGTGTGCGCGGCCATCCCGTGCTGTTCGGGGCCGCCCACTGGGCCGCTATCGCGGCGAGCGCGACCGGTGACCGGGGTGCGCGCGCCTACCTCAAGGCGCACGAGGAGGCGATCACGCTCGTCGAGTGCGGCGACGTGGCCGAGCCGTACGACATCGACACGGAGGCCGACCTGGTCCACCTCGAGTGAGCGGTCCACCTTGAGTGAAGGCTGTGGCACTGAGCGCCACGTTCCCTCGACCCGAAGAATCTCGATATCAACAAACCATTGAAGTTCCACGATGAGGAAACTAGTATCCACTGTTCAGAAGCGCCCGCCCGCTCCACGGGTGCTCATCGCCCTACCCGGGTCTCCTGTCACCCGGTGCCACGCACGCTGAAGGAAGTGACAGCTCATGTCCGCACCAGCGCCGTCCCCGCTGGCCATCGTCGACGCCGAGCCCCTGCCCCGGCAGGAGGAGGTCCTCACCGACGCGGCCCTCGCCTTCGTGGCCGAGCTGCACCGGCGGTTCTCACCGCGCCGCGCGGAACTCCTCGCCCGTCGTGCGGAGCGCCGCGCCGAGATCGCCCGCACCTCCACGCTCGACTTCCTCCCGGAGACCGCCGCGATCCGCGCGGACGACTCCTGGAAGGTGGCCCCCTCCCCCGCGGCCCTGAACGACCGCCGGGTCGAGATCACCGGCCCAACCGACCGCAAGATGACCATCAACGCCCTCAACTCGGGCGCCAAGGTCTGGCTCGCTGACTTCGAGGACGCCTCGGCGCCGACCTGGGAGAACGTGATCCTGGGCCAGGTCAACCTGATCGACGCCTACACGCGGACCATCGACTTCACGGACGCCAACTCCGGTAAGTCGTACGCCTTGAAGGACGAGGCCGAGCTGGCCACCGTCGTGATGCGCCCGCGCGGCTGGCACCTCAACGAGCGGCACCTCCAGGTGGACGGCGAGCAAGTGCCGGGCGCCTTCGTCGACTTCGGCCTGTACTTCTTCCACAACGCCCAGCGCCTGCTCGACCTCGGCAAGGGCCCGTACTTCTATCTCCCCAAGACCGAGTCGCACCTCGAAGCGCGCCTGTGGAACGACGTGTTCGTCTTCGCGCAGGACTACGTCGGCGTCCCGCAGGGCACGGTCCGCGCCACCGTGCTGATCGAGACGATCACGGCGGCGTACGAGATGGAGGAGATCCTCTACGAACTCCGCGACCACGCCTCGGGGTTGAACGCGGGCCGCTGGGACTACCTGTTCTCCATCGTGAAGAACTTCCGTGACGGCGGCACCAAGTTCGTCCTCCCGGACCGCAACGCGGTGACGATGACCGCCCCGTTCATGCGGGCGTACACCGAACTCCTCGTCCGCACCTGCCACAAGCGCGGTGCGCACGCGATCGGCGGTATGGCGGCCTTCATCCCGTCCCGCCGGGACGCCGAGGTCAACAAGGTCGCCTTCGAGAAGGTCCGCGCCGACAAGGACCGTGAGGCGAACGACGGTTTCGACGGCTCCTGGGTCGCCCACCCCGACCTGGTGCCGATCGCCATGGAGTCCTTCGACCAGGTCCTCGGCGACCGGCCCAACCAGAAGGACCGCCTGCGCGAGGACGTCCACGTCGAGGCCGCCGACCTGATCGCGATCGACTCGCTGAAGGCGAAGCCGACGTATCCCGGTCTCGTCAACGCCGTGCAGGTCGGCATCCGTTACATCGAGGCCTGGCTGCGCGGACTCGGCGCGGTGGCCATCTTCAACCTCATGGAGGACGCGGCCACCGCGGAGATCTCCCGCTCGCAGATCTGGCAGTGGATCAACGCGGGCGTCGAGTTCGAGAACGGCGAACTCGCCACCCCGGAACTGGCCCGCAAGGTCGCCGCCGAGGAACTCTCCGACATCCGCGCGGAGATCGGCGAGGAGGCCTTCGCGTCCGGCCACTGGCAGCAGGCCCACGACCTGCTGCTCCAGGTGTCCCTGGACGCCGACTACGCGGACTTCCTGACGCTGCCGGCGTACGAGCAGCTCAGGGGCTGACCCGTCACCGACCCGTCAGGAAGCAGGCTTGTCCGAGTGGCCCAGGGACCTTCCCGGGGCCACTCGGTCGCGTACGACCTGCTTGACCGCCGTCGGCTCGGGGAAGCCCTGGTCGCGGCGGTCCCAGACCACCTCGTCGTCGACGCGGACGATGAACACCCCGCCCTTGCCGGGCTTGAGGGCGAGTTCGGACAGTTCCGTCTCGAAGGTGGTCAGGAGTTCCTGGGCCAGCCAGGCCGCGCGGGGCAGCCAGCGGCACTGGGTGCAGTACTCGATCTCGACACGGCCACTCATCCGAGGTGCACCGACCAATCCTGTTCCGCGGCGGGCTTGCCGTGCAGGTCGGGGACCTGCTTCAGCCATTTCGGCCGGCCCTGTCGGGTCTGCGCCGCGCGGAGGGCCTCCTCGGCGGCGAGTTCCTCCCGGGTGGGGAAGTCGGTGGGCAGCCACGCGGCGGACGCCCGCACGCGCGCGTGGAGGTAGCCGACGTACGCGTCGCGCATCTCGTCGGGCGTGCCGAACTCCGTCAGCCAGGCGTCCGGGACCTCGGCGACGACCGCGCGCAGCAGGTCCTCGGTGACCTTGGGCGCCAGTTCGGCGTCGGCGGCGCGCACGTCGGGGGCGTAGTGGCCGAGGGCGTGGTTGTGGAAGTCGTAGGCCTTGGCGGGGTCGGAGGCGTCCCAGCGGTGGTGGAAGACGAGGGCCGCGCCGTGGTCGATCAGCCACAGACGCGCGGGCACGGTGCCCAGCGTCGGCCAGACCATCAGGTTGGAGCTGTGGACCGTGCGGTCGACGTTGACGGTCAGGGCGTCCAGCCAGACGATCCGGCCCGCCTCCAGGGGGTCGACGCGGAAGTACTGGGCGAGGTCGGGGGTGAGGTCCTTCGCGCCCGGCAGGTAGTCCATGCCGAGGTTGACGCCCGCGCTCGCGGCATGCAGGTCGCGCACCTCCTGGTGCGGCTCACCGTCGGCGATCACCGGGTCGAAGTGGACCAGGACGAGTTCCGGGAACCGCAGCCCGAGGGCGCGTGCCAGTTCGCCGACGATGACCTCGGCGACCAGCGCCTTGCGGCCCTGCGCGGAGCCGGTGAACTTCACGACGTAGGTGCCCAGGTCGTCGGCCTCGACGACTCCGGGTACGGAGCCGCCGGAGCGCAGAGGGGCGACGTAGCGGGTCGCGGTGACCTCTCGCAGCATTTCCTCAGGTCACCCCCCTCTTCTCCGCCTGCTTCCGGCTTGCGGTATGAAGTGACCATAGTAACCGAGGGTGATCGTCGGTGAGGCGGCGGTCAGTCGGCCTCCGTCGTCCCGGTGACGCGGGGCGGCGAGTCGAGTTGTCGCCGTCATCCCGGCCTGCGGGTCTGCGGCGACGACACGGCGGCGCCCATCGTGCTCGTGCACGGTGTCCGCGTCTCGGCGTCCATGTGGACACCCCATGGCCGCCGCCTCGTACCGGACTTCCGCGTGAGCACCGTCGACCTGCCGGGGCACGGCGCGCTCACGGACCGTACGTTCACGTCGGCCGACGCGGTACGGGAGTTGGACGGCGCGGTGCGCGAGTCGACCGAGTCGACGGGCCGCAGGCCTCTGGTCGTCGGCATGTCCCTCGGCGGGTTCACGACGATGGCCCACGCGGCACGGTTCCCGGACCACGCCGCGGCCCTGGTCCTGTGCGGCGCCACCGCCCAGCCACGCGGCCTCAAGGGCCTCGTCTACGGGGCGGCCGCCCGGCTGAACGACCTCATGGGGCCGCAACGCAGCGCCGCCCGGGACGAACGGCTCTTCCGCCGCCGCACCACCCCGGAATGCGCGGACGCCGTCCTCGCCGACGGCCTGGCCATGCGGGCCTTCGGAGAGGCGGTCCGGGAGCTGCGGAAGGTCGACTTCCTCACCGTCGCCGCCCCCCCCTGAACCGTCCCACCCTCGTCGTCAACGGCCGTTCGGACCTCGTCTTCCGCGCCGACGAGCGCGCCTTCGTCAACGCCCTGCGCCGTGGGGGTACGCCGGTACGATGCACCCGCGTCCGCGGCAGTCACCTCTTCCCCCTGCCGGATCCGGACGCCTTCGTGGCCCTGGTCTTCGCAGCCCACAGAGAATTGACGGAGCGTCAGCGACGGGCACGCCCGCGGGGAGCGCGGGGCGGCGGACAGGAGTACGGCGATGAGCAGGACGAGGGACCTCGGCCACGTGATCGTGACCGGGGGATCCAGCGGCATAGGGCTGGCCACGGCCCGGTCGCTCGCGGAGCGCGGCGCGAAGGTGTCGTTGATCGCGCGGGGCCGGGAGCGACTGGAGGCGGCGGCCAAGGAGTTGTCGGCCGCCGCACGCACGGCCGACGTGGCCGACCGGACGGCCGTGACGCGGGCCGTCGCCGAGCTGGAGGAGGAGCAGGGAGAGCCCTGCGACATCCTGATCAGCTCGGCCGGGCTCGCCCGTCCGGGCCGGTTCCTGGAACTCCCGGACGACGTGTTCCGGCAGATGATCGACGTCGACTACTTCGGCACACTGCACGCCCTTCGGGCCGTGGTCCCCGGGATGGTCGAGCGCGGGCGGGGCAGCGTGGTCGCGGTCTCCTCGGCCGCCGGCCTCCTCGGCATCTACGGCTACAGCGCCTACGGGCCGGCCAAGTTCGCGGTCCGCGGGCTCATGGAGTCACTGCGGGCCGAGCTCACACCGTGCGGTGTCCACGTCGGCGTCGTCTTCCCGCCGGACGTGGACACCCCCCAACTCGCCGAGGAGAACCGCTGGAAGCCGGCGGAGACCCGGGCGGTCGGCGGAACGATCAAGCCGATCCCGGCGGAACAAGTCGCGCAGGCGATAGTGAAGGGCATCGACCGACGACGTTTCCTGATCTGCCCCGACCTGGGCACCCGCGCACTGTCGAGGTTCGGCAGCGTGCTGACGCCCCTGCTCAACCGGGAGTTCGACCGCCGGGTGAGAGCGGTCCGGAAGGCGGGGCGGAAGGCGGGACCGAACTCCTGACTGTGCACAGCGGGTTGGGCAGCGGCAGATAACGCGCGTCGGCGCCGTCCGCGCCCGTCCAGCGCAGCAGCAGGTTCGTCTTGCCGGGCAGCTCGGGGGCGGTGAGCAGAGCGGCGGCCTCGGGGAGGTCGTGCCGGGCGAGCTCGCGGCGCACGGCGGGCCACGGGTCGAAGCCGGGACGCGGTTCCGCCAAGGCGCCGGCGATCTCGATGAGGTTGTTGACGACCAGGCAGTACACGAGCCGCTCCCAGCCGGCAGCCCGTGTCACCTCCGGCAGCAGCTTCACGCCCTCCGCGTCCCGGAAGAGCGCCTGCACCGGGGTCCCGTCCGCGTCCACCGTGACCAGCGTGTTCTGCAGGTGCGCCTCCAGTACGACGCCGTGGTCCGCGAAGGCCGTCAGACACGGCGGAACCACGGCCCGCAGATACGCCTCCCACCAGGCCGCCGGATCCGACGGCGCGGCCATCGGACTGCCCTCGAAACCCTCCACCAGCCCCGCCGCGAGCAGCGGTGTCGTACCGGGCAGCAGATGGCCGTGCAGCCCGTCGCGCACGAGGACCGCGAGTTCCTCGAAGGCGAAGTCGGCGGTGCGGTAGCCGCGGTCGCTCAGCCAGGCCGCGTGGGTTTCCATCGCGGCGAACGCCGAGGTCACCGCCGTGTCCGTGCGGCGCAGCTTCAGCAGGTCGTGGCGCCACAGCCGGCGGATGTCGTTGGTGATGCGCACATCGAGGCTGAACTTCAGGAACAGGTCACGCTCGGGGGCGTACACCGTGCGGATCGCGGCCGTCGGCCAGGTGTCGAAGGCGGTCGTGCCGAGGCGGACCAGCCGGCCGTCCGCGAAGGCCGGCGCGAGGCCGGCGCCGAGCAGATCGAGCTGCCAGGGGTGGGCGGGCAGCAGCCGGTAGCCGGGCGGGGCCTGGCCGAGGGCGTCGAGCGCGGACGTGTCGCCCTCCTCGACGACCGCGTCCGCGCGCACCCCGAGCAGCACCAGCGGGAAGTCGGCGTACGCCTCGGGGGCGTACGGCAGCCAGCCGGCCACCGGGCCGCCGCCGCGCGCCTTGGGGGCCGGGTGGTAGGGGTGGCCGGTGATCAGGGACTGCTCGGAGCGCCGGTACGGGTCCTCGGGCGCCGTCGCCCCGGCGCGGGCGGTGAGCAGCGCGGCGACCGCGTCCCGGCTGTCGGTCATCTCGGCGGGCAGCTCGTGGTTGGACAGGCCCGTGGTGCGGCGCAGCTCCTCGGCGACGAGTTTGACCAGCTCGGTGTGGCCGACGCGGTGCCAGCGGCCCGCCGCGTACACCTCGGGTTCCGTGGGTCGCCGCTCGCCACGCACGCGTAGGAGGCGGTCCACGCCGGGCAGGCGGTACTCGTGGCGCTCGCCGCGCTCGGTGAGCGGCTCGGCCACTTCGCGCAGCAGACAGTTCAGGAGCGGTGCGGCCGCGTACGCGTCGGCGCGGGCCGGGACGGTGGCGCCGGCCGCGGCGTCGTCACCGGCGGGCGGGGGGATGAGAACCACGCGATCCACTCGATCCATTCGTGCCCTGAGGTCCGTACAGGCGAAGATGATCAGTATGTATGCCGTCACTCCCCGTTCGTGACGCCCTACTCGTACCCGAGGAGCCCGCCCGTGCACCGTCCCCACCCCACGGAGGCCGTGGTCGCCGACGAGCTGGCCGTCGTACGTCCCGACCTCCTGTCACGGTACGCGGCAGAGCTGCCGGGTGCCCGGGCGGCCGTGCTGACCCGGCTGTGGCGGGCGCTGGCCCACGAGCCGCTGCCGTGGATCACGGGCCGCGATCCGGGCCCCGACGGGACCACCCTGCGCCTGCGCGACGGCCGCCGGCTGCACGGGCCGCCCGCCGACCCGTACGCCACGTCCGCGTACGTCACCGTCGTACGACTCGACGAGAGCGCCTACGACCATCCGGCGCGGTTGATGACCGACCTCGGCGTACCCCACGGCACTGGGTTCGCGACCGAACTGGCGCACAGCGTCGCGTCGTTGGCGCTGTCCCGGGCCGATCAAGTGGACCGTCCGAAGGAGTGGCCGGCGAGCGACTGGGAGTGGGAGCAGCGGGTGGTCGACGGGCACCCGTACCACCCCAACTGCCGTTCCCGGCCCGGCTTCTCGGTGGCCGAGCAGCTCGCCTACGGTCCCGAGCACCGGCCGGTCGTCGAGCTGGGCATGGCGTCCCTGCCGGCGCGGGAGTGCCTGGTGACGGGCGTCTGGCCGGCCGAAATGCGGGACGGGGAGCGGCTGTTGCTGCCGGTGCATCCCTGGCAGGCGCACCACGTGCTCAAGCGGACCTGCAACGAGGGACCGCGCGCCCACCCGCTGATGTCGCTGCGCACGCTCGCCGTGCAGGACGGCCCGCACGTCAAGACGGCGCTGAGCGCCCGGCTGACGTCCTCGGTGCGGGACATCTCGGTCTACTCGATCGGCATGTCGGCGACCCTGTCGGCGTTCGCGGAATCGCTGGCGGCCCGCTCGGACGGACTGCTGCACGTCACCCGCACGCTGGGCGCGGCCACCCCGGACTCCCCCGACCTCGCGGCCGTACTGCGCGAGTCACCGCAGACGTACGCGGCGACGGAACGCGGCGAGCGGGTCGTGCCGGTGGCCGCGCTCGCCACCACCGAGCTGCCCGACTCCCCTTCCTGGCTCGCCGAGTTCACCCGCCTCACCCTCACGGTCTGCCTGCGCCTGCTGGAGCAGGGGGTGGCCCTTGAGGCACACGGTCAGAACCTCCTGGTCGTCCTGTCGGACTCGGGTGCCCCCCTGCGGCTGGTCTACCGCGACCTCGCCGACATCCGGGTCAGCCCGGTCCGACTGGCCCGGCACGGCGTCCCGGACCCCGGGCTGACCGGACGGGTGATCACCGACGACGAAACGTCTCTGCGTCGCAAGCTGTTCGGGTCCCTGGTGGCCGGGGCACTCGCGGCCATCGCCGGTTCGGAGCCGGCCCTGCGGACCGCGCTGGAGGCGGCCGTACGAGATCTGCCGCGCACCCCCGACCTCGTCACGCTGCTCGAAGAGCCTCTGCCCGCGAAGGCGTTGACGCTGATGCGGCTGTCGCCGGGGACGCCCGGGGACCAGTGGACCCAGTTGCCCAACCCCCTTCACTGACCGCCGTTTTGGAGCACGGCACCTTTGATCAATAGGATCCGCCGATGATCAGAACTCAACGGCTGGCGGCAGGAGTGTGCGCCCTGCTCGCCGCCATGGCGGCCGGGCTCGCGTTCCCGGCCGCGGCAGCCGCCAGCGAACCCACGGGCGAAAGCGTCGCGAAGGTCGACCTCGTCCTCGACGTCAGTGGGTCCATGCGGGCCCGGGACATCGACGGCGGGACGCGGATGGCGGCGGCGAAGCAGGCGTTCAACGAGGTGCTCGACGCGACACCCGAGGAGGTCCAGCTCGGCATCCGCACCCTCGGCGCCAACTACCCGGGCGACGACCAGAAGACGGGCTGCAAGGACACCGCGCAGCTCTACCCGGTCGGCCCGCTGGACCGCACCGAGGCCAAGACGGCGGTGGCGACCCTCTCGCCGACGGGCTGGACGCCGATCGGTCCCGCGCTCCTCAAGGCGGCCGACGACCTCGGCGAGGACGCGGGCTCCAAGCGGATCGTGCTGATCAGTGACGGCGAGGACACCTGCGCCCCGCTCGACCCGTGCGAGGTGGCCCGCGAGATCGCGGCCAAGGGCATCGGCATGACCATCGACACCCTCGGCCTGGTGCCGAGCACCAAGCTGCGCAAGCAGCTCAGTTGCATCGCCGAGGCGACCGGCGGGACGTACACCTCGGTCGAGCACACCGACGAACTCACCGACAAGGTCAACCAGTTGGTGGACCGCGCGGCCGACCCGGTGGTGACTCCGGTGGCCACGGAGGGCGCCGACTCCTGCGCGAAGGCGCCGACGCTGAAGTCCGGTCTCTACACGGACCGCGAGGAGTTCGGGCAGCAGCGCTGGTACCGGGTGGACGTCAACCCCGGTCAGGAGCTGCGCACTTCGGTGAGCGTGTCGGCCGACCGGGCGATGAACCCGGACTACGGCGTGCTGCTGCGCGCGGTGACGGCGCACGGCCGCGAGATCGTGCGCGGCGAGGCCTCGGGCACCGGCCGCACGGACGTCATCTCGACGGGACTGCGCTATCCGAAGGCGGACAGCGACGACGAGGACGCCCCGGCCGAGACCGTGTGCCTCCAGGTGACCAACTCCTACTCGGCGGCGGCCGGCGTGAAGACGACGCCCGGTATGCCGGTAGAGCTGACGGTGGACGTGGTCGACGCGCCCTCGAAGGCGAGCGACGTGGCCTCCTTCGGCCTCGGGCGCGGCTGGTGGCTGCTCGGCCTGCTGGTGCTGGTCGGCTTCCTGGCCGGCGTGCTCTGGGGCTGGGTGTCCCGCTGGCGGCTCGCGGTCTGGAGGACCAACTGATGCGGATCACACGAGTGTTGGGCGCGGCCCTGCTGACGCTGGGGCTGGCCGCATGGCCCGCCGCGGCCGACTCCACCCCGGCGCCGAGCGCGTCGGACGACGGCTCGGCGCCGACCTCGGCGGGCACGTCGTTCCGTACGGCGGCCGAGTTCGAGCAGGGCCGGCAGGCCACCGCCGGCGCCTCCACGGGCGACTACCTGTACTGGTCGTTCCCGGCGGACGCCGGCCAACGCCCCACCGTCAAGGCGACGGTGAAGCTGCCGGACGCGCACGCCGCCCAGACCTGGCAGCTCGACGTGTACGACGGACTGCGCCGCCGTCAGGCCTGCCAGTACGGGGCGCAGACCCGCACCGCGGCCCAGGGTGCGACCTCGGTCGACCTGGCCTGCACGCTGCGGACCGTCCGCGCCTGGTCGGAGACCTGGGCCGACGACCCGCTGCCGGGCACGTACTACATCCGGCTGACCGCGGTGAACCTCGCCACGGCCGACCTGGGTCTGCCGGTGAGCACCGAGGTGCGGGTCGACTCCAAGGACGTCGGCGGTTCGGCGGCGGTGGACGGCTCGCTGGCGAAGCCGCTGGTGCCTGGGATCGCGGTGACGTCGAACTCCGAGGACAGCGACGAGGATTCGTCGTCGTCCGCCGTGCTGTCCAGCATCGAGCCCGATGACGGCTGGTCCTCCGGCTGGTGGTCCGACCGCTGGGTGTGGACCGCGGTGGGCGGTGTGCTGGCCGCGCTGGCCGGCGTCGGCGGGTACGCGCTGACGCGCGGTTCGGGCCGTCCTTCGCGGCTGCCTCCGGGCGCCTGACGGCTCGTCAAAAGGCCCGCCGCACCTGGGGTACGGCGGGCCTTTCGGCATCCTCGGGCGCCTCGGTTCGACGTCCTCAGACCTCGCGCAACGCCTTCGCCAGCATGCCGTCGCCGGTCACCTCGATCCGTCCGTCCCGCACCGCGTCGGCCACGCTCAACTCCCCGCTGCCGACGGCCGTGCCCGTCCCGGTGTCCAGGACGAGCCGGGCGTCGGGCTCGCCGGGCGCGGGTCCGTCACCGTAGACCGGGCCGTCCTCGGCACCGACGTAGAGATGGAAGTCCCCTTCCTCCAGCCGGACTTCAACGAGCCCCTCCCCCAGGTCCCCCATCTCGCCCAGGGACCGCAGCATCGGCAGCGCGAACCAGTGGGCGCGCACCGCGTCCGTGGGGCGCCGCTCGCCCAGCTCGGCCTGCCCCCACGCCCCGAGGGCCTGCACCACCGGCAGCAACTCGCGTCCGCGCGGGGTGAGTTCGTAGACGTAGGCCGCACCGGGCGGGGGCAGCCGGCGGCGGGTGGTGAGGCCGACGCTCTCCATGTCCTTAAGCCGGGAGGCGAGTACGTCCGTGCTCACGCCCGGCAGGTCGGCGTGCAGGTCCGTGTAGCGGCGCGGGCCGGCGAGCAGTTCCCGGACGATCAGCAGGGTCCAGCGGTCGCCCACGACGTCGAGGGCACGGGCTGCGGAACAGTACTGGTCGTAGCTTCGGCGTGGTGACATGCGACGCAGTCTAGACATGTCGTTGGACTTTCCAAGCTCGAACTTGGTAAAACCAAGCAACACAAGTCACCGGAGAGGCGAGCGCGCATGGAGTTCCGGCAGTCGAACAAGCTCAGCGAGGTCTGTTACGAGATCCGCGGCCCGGTGATCGAGCAGGCCAACGCGTTGGAGGCGGCGGGCCACAGCGTGCTGCGCCTGAACACCGGCAATCCCGCCCTGTTCGGCTTCGAGGCGCCGGAGGAGATCCTCCAGGACATGATCCGGATGCTCCCGCAGGCGCACGGCTACACGGACTCGCGCGGCATCCTCTCCGCCCGCCGCGCCGTCGCCCAGCGCTACCAGGAGCGGGGTCTTGAGGTCGGCGTGGACGACGTCTTCCTCGGCAACGGCGTGTCCGAGCTGGTCTCCATGGCCGTACAGGCGCTGGTCGAGGACGGCGACGAAATCCTCATCCCCGCCCCGGACTTCCCCCTCTGGACCGCCGTCACCACCCTGGCCGGCGGCAAGGCGGTGCACTACCTCTGCGACGAACAGTCCGACTGGTACCCGGACCTGGACGACATGGCGTCGAAGATCACCGACCGAACCAAGGCCGTGGTCATCATCAACCCGAACAACCCCACCGGCGCGGTCTACCCGAAGGAGATCATCGAGGGCATCCTCGATCTGGCCCGCCGGCACGGCCTGATGGTCTTCGCCGACGAGATCTACGACCAGATCCTCTACGACGACGCCGTGCACCACTCGGCCGCCGCGCTCGCCCCCGACCTGGTGGTCCTCACCTTCTGCGGCCTGTCGAAGACGTACCGCGTGGCGGGGTTCCGCTCGGGCTGGCTGGTCGTCACCGGCCCCAAGCAGCACGCGAAGAGCTATCTGGAGGGCCTGACGATGCTGGCCTCCATGCGGCTGTGCGCCAACGCGCCCGCCCAGTACGCCATCCAGGCCGCGCTCGGCGGTCGCCAGTCCATCCACGAACTGACCGCGCCGGGCGGCCGGTTGAACGAGCAGCGCACCGTGGCCTGGGAGAAGCTGAACGAGATCCCCGGTGTGTCGTGCGTGCGGCCCAAGGGCGCGCTCTACGCGTTCCCGCGTCTCGATCCCAAGGTGCACAAGATCCACGACGACGAGAGGTTCGTCCTGGACCTGCTGCTGCGGGAGAAGATCCAGGTGGTCCAGGGCACCGGCTTCAACTGGCCGACCCCCGACCACTTCCGCATCCTCACGCTGCCGTACGCGGACGACCTGGAGGCGGCGATCGGCCGGATCGGGCGGTTCCTGAGCGGATACCGGCAGTAGCGGATATCCGCAGTCGGCCTCGGGGTTCGGCCGTGTTGTCGATGGTCTCGATGTTCACGGATTCGCGGTCGCGGAGAGTGGGGATGCCATAGAGTGCGGCCACTGATCTCGGGGATCGGGGGATGGGGGAACCCCAGATGTTCATGTCTCCTCGGCGTGCGTCGGGCACGCCGTCGGTCCTACGCCACCGACTCGCGCCGCTGATCCTGCTCCTGATCGTCGTGGGCAGCCCATGGGTGCAACGGCCGGTCAGCGACTACTACTTCCGGCACTTCTACACCATGCAGATCGAGGACGGGCCCCAACGCTGGTTCGTCCAGGCCCTGTTCATGCCGGGCTGGGGGTACTCCCCCGACGACTTCGGCGGCGTGAGCCACCTGCTCGTGAACGATGTCGCCACCGTGCTGCTGCTCGCGGGGATCGTCTTCTTCACGTCACGGCTGTCGGCCCGCCGGGGGCCGGAGTTGATCCGCTGTCTCCTCGCGGGCGTACTGGCCTCGGAGTTCGTGGTCCTGCTGCAGTGCGTCATGCCCGGCGCCTTCGTTCCGGACCTGACGTTCTCCGGTGAGTTGCTGAAGAACCTGCTCCGTTCGGGCCTGATCTTCGGCCTGGCGGTCGGCGTGCTGCTCGCCCTCCTCACCACCCGTTCGCGAAGACCGCACGCCGCCAAGTCCGTCGACGCCACGACGGCGTCGCTCCGTCGGAGGAAAAAGGGAGGGCTCGGTATGACGACCGCGCCGGGCCACATGCCGGTCGGGAGCGCACCGGGTGACGTCACCCGCTATCTGTGCGCCGCGGCCTACGTCGACGAAGGGTTCGCCGACCGGGTGGTGGAGGGCGTCCTGGCCGACGAGGCCAGCGCCGTGGCCCCCTCACCCGGTGTCGACCTGCTGGCGGTGGTACGCCACTGTCTGTCCGCCCAGGAGATCCGGTACCGGCGCGATCTGCGCCTGGCGGCGGCCTTCGGGACCGTGGCCCTCCTCGCGCCGCTGTGGCTCGTCTTCGTCCTGGTGATCCTGTCGGCCGCCCAACGAGGCGGCGTACAGCAGAGTTTCGCCACCCGCGGCCAACGCCAGCCCGGCAGCCGGGTGTTGGTGAACACCGGGATCGCGGTCGGGGTGGTGGTGATCTTCGCCTTCTACCTCGGTGTCGTCTTCTCGTCCCTGCCCGTGGGCGGCTTCGCGAGCTGGCTGCTCGGTTCCTATCTGGCCGGGGTGCCCGCCGTGCTCGCGTCCGTCGGCGCCGCGGGATTCGCGTACGCGACGGTCGTACGGCACGACCTCGACGTCGACCGGCTGCTGCGCACCACCATGACCCGCGAGACGTTCGCCCGGCAGCCCCGCCCGACGGTGCCCCGGCGCAAGTGGATCGCCGAGCGGCTGCTCGCCATCAAGGAGGCGCGGGACGGCAACGTCACGGTGTACAGCGGCTACAGCCCCTTCATCGGCTACTCGGCGACCAGCTCCAAGGCGGCGATCGCCGTGCCGCTGTTGCCCGCCGAGGACCCCGCCGGGATGAGCCGACGCCCCGCCGAGCCACGGCCGTTCACGGTCACCGAACTCGTCGACCACGTGCGCCGACAGCTCCACGCGGTGGCCGCGCGCGGGGTCGCCGACGGAACGCCGACGGACTCGGTCCCGGCCTCTGCCTCGGCTAGCGGGGAGAGCCTCGGCTCCCTCGTCATCGAGGACCGGGTCTTCGCGAACGGCACGACCATCGGTGACGACGACCGGTTCATCAGGTCGACGACCCTGGCCCCGGCGGCCCGGCTGTCGCCGGAGGCGGTCGAGCGGATCATGCTGCGTCCGACCGGCACGGTCCGGCACTATCTGGCGATCCATGTACCGCTGTGGGGCGGCGATGTCGTACCGAGCGTCCTCCTGCACTTCTCGACCCTGGGCCAGACGCTGCACCTGCACATCGACAACCACGTGCTCGGCCCGGTGAACGCCGCGTACCACGTCGTGGACCGGCTCCGTGATCCGCTCACGCCCGAGCGGCAGCGCGGCCTGCTGGTGACCGCTCTCTTCCACGCCGGCCCGGCGTTCTTCGCCGCGCCGTTCCGGGCACTGCGCCACGCCCGCTTCGAGGTCCGCCACAACCGGCGGATGTCCGACGAGATCAAGGCCATGGAGCAGGACCCGGTCTACGACTACGGAGCCCGACTGAGCATCCGGGAAACGGCGTTGAGCACCAACTACCACAACTACTTCCAGGTCGTGGACGCCGAGCGGATCACGTCCCTGGTACAGCGCCACACCTTCGCCGCGATCCGCGAGTTCCTCGACGCGCACGGCTACGACACCAACGACTTCCGCGCCCAGCAGCAGACCATCCTCAACCAGGGCCTGATCCAGCAGGGCGGCACGAGCATCATCGGCAACCAGGCGATCGGCACCGGCGCGACCGCCACGCAGAACATCCCGCAGCAGCCCGGCGCGGCCGCCGTCAGCACCGCCGGCGGTTCCGACAAGTAGGGGGTCCTCATCATGCAGAGCGACGACGGGCGGCTCGATCCTCCCGTCAACAACGGCGTCGTGATCAACGGCGGCACGCACTACGTGGGCAACCAGGCCGTGGGCCACGGCGCCCAGGCGTTCTCCGGCTCGGTCTCCTTCCAGCCGCAGGACACCGAACAGTCCGCCCGTACGGCCCAACTCCTGGCCCACGTCGAGCAGTTGCTGACGGAGCACCGCGCGGCGCTCGCCGATCCCGAGGCCACCACCAGGGAGCTGCGACGCCTGCGTGAGGAACTGGACGAGGAGGAACCCCAGCCGACGGTCCTGCGGCGCGCCCTGGACCGTCTGAACGCGTTCGTCCAACCGGTGACCCCGCTGGTCGTCGCGGTCGGACAGCTCGCCCAGTCGGTGCAGGGGCTGCCGGGCCTGCCGGGGCACTGAGACCGAAGGGCCGGTTCCTCGGGACGGCCGTCCGGCCCAGCTCGTCCTGCGGGTCTCCGGCACCGTGTGGCACGGTGCCGGTAGGCGAACGGGAAGGGCGCGCACGTGGGTGATCTCTTTCTGGTCCGGCACGGGGAGACCGAGTGGTCCCGTTCCGGCCGGCACACGGGTTCGACGGATGTGCCCCTGACCGAGCACGGGCGGGAGGAGGCACGGCGCCTGGTCCCGCTGATCCGCTCGCACCGGATCGGCGCCGCGTTCGTCAGCCCGATGCAGCGGGCGCGGGAGACGGCGGAACTGATCGGGGTGCACGACGCCCGGGTCGACGTGGACCTGCGCGAATGGGACTACGGCGGATACGAGGGCATCACGACCGTCGACATCCAGCGCACCCGGCCGGGCTGGTTCCTGTTCACGGACGGCGTCGCGCCGGGCCCGCCGGAACAACCCGGGGAGACCCCGGACCAGGTCGGAGCGCGCGCCGACCGCATGCTGGCCAAGGTGGACGCGGCACTCGCCAACACCGAGGGCGTCGTCCTGCTGGTGGCCCACGGCCACATCCTGCGCGTCCTCACGGCCCGACGGCTCGGGCTCGCCCCGTCGGCCGGGGCGCTGTTCCAACTGGCGACGGGAACGGTGTGCCGACTGGGCACGGAGCATGGGCGGCCGGTGGTCGCGGGGTGGAACGTCCGGCCCCCGTCGTAGTCACTGCCGGCGGGACTGTCAGACCCCGGTCGTACGCTTCGAATGGGCCGTCTCTCTACGGTCCAGCTATGGCCGACACCTGGGGAGGAGCACGCCGTGACACGACCGCCGACCGCCGCTCAGCGGCGTGTCATCGACGCCGCCGATCCCGTGAGCGGGCGCCTGAGGGGTACGGAGGCGCAGCTCGCGACCCTGGTCAAGTACGGCCTCGCGTTCCGCCACCCGCGGCCGCCGCACGATCACTTCCTCACCCCGGCCGGACACCGCATACGGGAGACGGAGCCGACCGAGCCGCAGACGTCGCCACCGCCGCCCGAGCCCGAGGCGCCCGCCGCCACGGGCGTGTTCGCCGCACGGGTCGGCGGTGAGCCGGAGGGCGCGGTCGCCTCGCCCGCCCGCACCCGCGAGGTGCACAGCGCCTGGCAGGGCCTGCTGGAGCTGCGCCGGATGACCAATCCGGACGGGTCCACGGAGCGGCCGTGCGGCTGGGAGCGGAGCCATCTGGTACCGGCCGCCGCGCTCGCCCTGGAAGCGGCGGGTCACCGCCCGGCGGGGGCGGACGGGGCCGGCTACCGGGTGCGCGTGACTCCGCAGCCGGAGGCCGTCGCCGTGCACGAGCCGGATCCCGAGGCGCTGCGGGCATGCGCGGGCACGTTGGAGAGGGCGGGGTGGCAGGTCGGCGAGTACACGGAACCGCGGACGAGGGCCCGTTATCTGCTGGCCTCCCCGCGCCGGGTGTGAGGGACATGCCAAGATCAGTCGGTCAGACGGTCGTGGAACCCTTCCACGACCAGAGAGGGAAGCCGTGAGCGAACCGTTTTCCGTTCCTGTGACCGTCCGCGGATACGAGACCGACGTCCAGGGACACCTCAACCAGAGCGTCTATCTCAACTACGGGGAGCACGCCCGTTGGTCGTTACTGCAGGCGGCCGGGATCAGCCAGGCGCGTCTCGTGGGCCAGGGTGTGGGCCCGGTGGCTCTTGAGACGACCATCCGCTTCCGGCGTGAACTGCTCGCGGGCGACGAGGTCGAGGTGACGTGTGCCTTCGTCCTGGGCGAGGGCAAGACGTTCCGCGTCGAGCAGACCATCCGCAAGGCGGACGGCACGGTCGCGGCCGAGATAACGGCGGTGGGCGGCCTGATCGACCTCAAGGCGCGGCGGCTGGTGCCGAATCCCCGGCAGGTCCTTGAGGAACTGGCGGAGGATCCGAAGCTGTTCGGCCTCTGACACCGACCGTCAGTCCGCGCGCACCCGCACATGCACATGGCCGTCGAGCGGGAAGGCCGGGGGCGACGCGGGCAGGTGCGCGGAGAGGTCGTATCCGCACTTCTGGGCGACCCGGCAGGAGGCGGTGTTGTCGACCTGGTGGAGGAGTTCGAGGCGGGTCAGCCCGTCGGTGGCGAAGGTGGCGAAGGCCCAGTCCGTGAGCGCGTGCAGCGCCCGGGGCGCCACTCCGCGGCCGCGTGCGGGGGCGGCCGTCCAGTAGCCGACCTCGGCGGACGGGCTGTCCGGGGAGATGCCCTTGCGGACGACATGGCCGAGAGGGCGCCCTTCGGCCACTTCCGCACCCGCGCCCTCCCCCTCACGGGCCTCCACCACGGCGAACCCGAAGCGGTTCCCCTCCGACCAGCCCCGCTGCTGCTCCCGCACCCAGTGGTCGGCGCCCGTCTCGTCGTCCAGGGCCACGCTCGTCCAGTGACGCAGGGCCTCGTCCCGGTAGAGGTCGACCAGGGCTGCAGAGTCCTCCAGCCGCCAAGGGCGCAGGGCGAGTTCGGGAGCGGTCGCCGTGGCCGGTGCCGTCGGCCACGCGGTGATCCTCTTCATGGCCAGAGCGTACGTCGTACCCACGCCCCGCCCGATGACCGGAGGTCCACTCGGTCTACTCGGCCACCAACTCCGGTGCGTGCTCGGTGTCGTAGGCGGCGCGGGCATCGGCGACGTAGTGGCGGTTGCGTTCCGCCCAGTCGGTGAGGCGCTGGAGGGTCTCGTGCAACTCGCGGGCCACCGGGGTCAGTTCGTACTCGACCTTGGGCGGGACGGTCGGGTGGACCGTGCGGGTGACGAGACCGTCGCGTTCCAGATTGCGCAGGGTGAGGGTGAGCATGCGGCGGCTGATGCCTTCGATGCCGCGCTCCAACTCGGTGAAGCGGATGGGGCCGTGGGCCGCCGCGACGAGGATCTGGACGCTCCATTTGCCGGCGACCCTGTCAAGAACTTCGCGGACCGGGCACGCGTGCGCGTTCACTTCCTGGACGGTTACACCGGTGTTCCTCTGGGACATCGAGCTGCCTCCTTACGCCTCTCCTCATAGTCACTGACGATGCACCCAGTTACAAGTCGTGCACTCAGTTACTCATCCGCGAGGAGAGCGAAGGTCATGTCGACCACGATCAAGTCGACGGCACCGGCCGTGCCGTCCCGAACGTACTCCCGCTGGGCGTCCCTCGTCGTCCTGTGCGCGGGAACGCTGATGACGATCCTGGACGGCAACATCGTCACGGTCGCCATGCCGGCCATCCAGGGCGACCTCGGTTTCTCGGCGCCGGGGCTCGCCTGGGTCGTCAACGCGTATCTCATCCCCTTCGGCGGACTGCTGTTGCTGGTCGGCCGACTCGGCGATCTGGTGGGCCGCAAGCGGATGTTCGTGGCGGGGCTCGCCGTGTTCACCGCGGCGTCCGTGCTGTGCGGGGTGGCCACCAGCCAGGGCATGCTGATCGCGGCACGTGCCGTGCAGGGTGTCGGCGGCGCGATGACGGCGGCCGTGGTGCTCGGCATGCTGGTCGCGCTCTTCCCCGAGCCTCGCGAACAGGCCCGCGCCATCGCGGTGTTCAGCGCGGTCGGCGCGGCGGGCGGGGCGCTCGGCACGTTCCTCGGCGGGGCGCTGACCCAGGCCCTGAACTGGCACTGGATCTTCCTTATCAACCTGCCGATCGGCGCCGTCGCCCTCCTCGCGGCCCTGCGCGTCATCGCCCCTGAACAGGGCGCCGGCCTCGGCAAGGGCGCCGACTACCCGGGAGCCGTACTGGTCACCGGCGCGCTGATGCTGGCCGTGTTCGTGATCGTCGGCTCCGGCGACCGCTCGCTCACCTTCACGCTCCTCCTCGGCGCCCTGGCCCTCGCCCTGTTGCTGGCCTTCACCGTTCGGCAATCCCGCGCCGCACGCCCGCTGCTGCGACTGCGCCTGTTCCGCTCCCGGCTGCTGAGCGGCGCCAACGCCGTCCAGATCCTGATGATCGCGGCGATGTTCGGCTTCCAGTTCATCGGCGCGCTCTACCTCCAACGCGTCCTCGGCTACGGCGAGTTGCTCACCGGCACGGCCTTCCTGCCGGCGCCGATCGCGATCGGCGTGCTGATGCTGGGGCTGTCGGCGCGGACCATCGGCCGGTTCGGGGCGTACCGGGTGCTGCTGGCCGGGCTCGTCCTCGTCGTCGCCGGGATGGCGCTGCTGGGCCGGGCGCCCGTCGACGGTTCGTACGCCGTCGACGTACTGCCGGCGCTCCTGCTGCTCGCCGCCGGGTTCGCCGCCGCGATGCCCGCGCTGACCGGGCTCGCCATGTCGGGCGCCCGGGAGGAGGACGCGGGCCTCGCGTCGGGACTGTTCAACACCACGCAGGTGGTGGGCGGTTCGCTGGGTCTGGCGGTGCTGTCGGTACTGGCGGCCGACCGCACGGACACCCTCCTGGGCCGGGGCGAGGAGCTGGTCGCGGCCACCGCCGCCGGCTACCGGCTGGCGTTCGGCGTGGGTGCCGTGCTCGCGACGGCGGCGCTGGTGCTGGCGGCGGCGGTGCTCAGGCCGCGGCGAGGCTGACCGCCGCGGCCCTTGCGGGGGCGACGGGACTCCGGTTCCCGCCGCCCCTCCCCCGGCCTCGGCCACCGCTCTCCGGCGGAGCAGGGCTCACGACACCCCGAACGCCTCCCGGTGATCCACCGCCCACTCCCGGTACGTCCGCGCCTCCCGCCCCAGCACCTCCCGCACATCCTCGGTGACGACGTCGTTCCCGCCGTCCTGGATGAAGCGCGCGGCGATCACAAGACCGTCCGCGTACACCTCTCCCAGCCCGGCGGCGAGCAACTGCTCACGCCGCTCCTCGGGTGACAGGTCCTGGAGAGCCACCGGGCGGCCGAGGACCTCGCCGAGCACGGCGGCCTGCTCGTGCGCGGAGAGCGTCTCGGGGCCGGTCAGGGTGTACGTCCGTCCCGAGTGCCGTGGGTCGAGCAGCGCGGCCACCGCGATCTCGGCGATGTCCCTCGGGTCGACGACTCCCTGCTTCCCCGCGCCCATCATGTTGAGCGCGGGCGTGCCATCCCGAACGGACTGGGCCCAACTCAGCGTGTTGGACGCGAAGTTGGAGGGTCGCAGGATCGTCCACTCCAGCCCGCTCGCCCGGACCGCCTCCTCGCCGTGCAGATGCCAGGTACCGAAGCCGCCGACATCCGGGTCGCCCGCACCCAGACGGGGGTCACCCGTGCCGATCGCCGACAGCTTCACGATCCGCCGTACGCCCGCCGCTCGCGCCGCCGCCACCAGTCCCCGGTCGTGCTCCGCGTCGTCCGGTCCGAACACGCCCACCAGGAACGCGGCCTCCGCCCCGGTCATCGCCGCCTCGACCGAGGCCCGGTCGCGGTGATGGCCCGGCGCGGTCTCCACTCCCGAGGGCACCTGGGCACCCGCCGGGTCCCGGCTCAGGGCGCGCACCTTCTCGCCGCGCGCCGCGAGTTGTCGTACGACTTCACTGCCGATGGTGCCCGTGGCACCGGTCACAAGGATCATGTCCACCACGGTGGGCGGCGGGCGCCCCGGATCTCTTGGAAATTCCGGCACGGTTCCACGGCCCGCGGGGGTGTGCGGCGCGCCTACGGTGGAGGGGTGACGTACGCCGTGTCCCGCCAGATCCTGCCCACGCCCGAGACGCTGCGCCCGTGGATCGCGGGCATCGGGACCGTGACGGTCGACGATGTGCCGACGGAGACGTTCATCCATCTGCCGGAGGCCGCCACCAAGGTGGTCATCCGCGGCGGGCCGAACGGCAGCCGCAGCATCCTGGTCGTCGGCCCGCGCGCCCGTGCCTCCTACCACCGGGGCAAGCGCTTCGTCTCCTGTGTGGAGATGCGGCTCGCGCCCGGCACGGTCCGTCCCCTGCTCGGCGTCTCGGCCGTCGAACTCCTCGGCCACGCCGTGCCATTGGGCGACCTGCCCGGTGCCGCGGCCGTACGGCTGGCACAGGAGCTGCGTCGGCTGGATCCCGAGGAGTCGCTGGCCCACCTCACCCACGTGCTCCCGGAGCGGCTCGCGTCCACCGCCGACCGGGCGCGAACCGAGTTGGTGCGTGCGGGAGTCGACGCGATGTCGATCCGGTCCGGGCAGGTCCCCGCGCACGTCGGTGACGTGGCCCGTGAACTGGCCGTCAGCGAGCGGCAGTTGCGCAACCTGTTCGCCGAGGGCGTCGGGCTCTCCCCCAAGCACTTCGCCCGCATCAGCCGCGTACGGACCGTCCTCGACCACGCCGCGACCCGCTCCTGGGCCGACCTCGCGGCCGCCACCGGCTACTACGACCAGGCGCACATGACGACCGACTTCCGCACTTTGATGGGTGTCCCGCCCCGCTCGTACTTCACCGGGCGCCTGCCGCAGGCGACGCCCTGCCAGGCGATCCCGCGGCGCTGAAAATCGGCTGCGGAGCCGGCCGGGCGGCTGGGATGCTCCGGATCATGTCCGCACGACGCGTCAAGCCGAGCCTGTACATCTCCGTCGACATCGAGGCCGACGGCCCGATCCCCGGCCCGTACTCCATGCTCAGCTTCGGTGCCGCCGTCGCCGGGGTGCAGAACGCAGACGGGTTCACGGCCGCGGACCCGGAGCGGCAGACCTTCTACCGCGAACTGCGGCCGATCAGCGAGGAGTTCGTCCCGGAGGCGTTGGCCGTCAGCGGGCTCGACCGGGAGCGGCTGCGGGTGGAGGGCACCGAACCGGCCGACGCGCTGGGCGAGTTCACCGCGTGGGTCCGTGAGGTGGGCGCGGACGCCGGCGCGCAGCCCGTCATGTGCGGCTACCCGGCGCCGTACGACTGGACCTTCCTGTACTGGTACTTGATCCGCTTCACCGGTTCGAGTCCCTTCGGGCACTCGGGCTGCCTGGACATGAAGACCCTGTACGCGACCAAGGCGGGGGTCCCGCTGCGGGCGGTGGCGAAGGGCACGATGCCCCGCCAGCTGCTGTCGAGGCGCCGTCACACCCATCACGCCCTGGACGACGCCGTCGAGCAGGCCGAGTTGCTGGCCAACCTCATGGCGTGGAACGGCAGTTCGCCCGCCGCCTCGCAGTGACGCCCCGGCTCAGTGGGCCGCCGCGATCTCCTCGCCCGCCTCCATCGGATGGGTCACGTCCTGTGCGTCCCGTTGCCTGCCCAGGTGGTTGAAGAGCAGGTTCAGTACGACGGCGGCCACGCAGCCCGTCGAGATGCCGGAGTCGAGAACGATCCGCACGGTCTCCGGGAAGGCGTGGTAGAAGTCCGGCGCCGTGATCGGGACGATGCCGACGGCCAGGGAGACGGCGACGATCAGGACGTTGTTGTCCTTGTCGAGGCCGGCCCGGACGAGGGTCTGGATGCCGCTGGCGGCGACCGAGCCGAACAGGACGACGCCGGCGCCGCCCAGGACCGGACGCGGTACGACGGCGATGAGCGAGGCCGCCATCGGGCACAGGCCCATCAGGACCAGGAAGCCGCCGCCGGTCGCGACGACGAACCGGCTGCGGATGCGGGTCATCGCGACCAGGCCGATGTTCTGCGCGAAGGCGCTGCACATGAAGCCGTTGAAGAGCGGGCTGAGGGCCGAGCCGAGCGTGTCGGCGCGCAGACCGGCGGCGATGGTCCGTTCGTCCGCCGGGCGTTCGACGATCTCGCCCAACGCCAGCATGTCCGCGGTGGATTCGGTCATCGAGACCACCATCACCACGATCATCGACACGATCGCGGCGAGCTGGAACTGCGGCGCACCGAAGTGGAACGGCGTCGGGAAGCCCACCACGTCCGCGTCGGTGACCGGGCCGAAGTCCGTGACGCCGAACGGGATCGCGACAAGCGTGCCCACGACCAGGCCGAGCAGTACGGCGATCTGCTTGACGAAGCCGGTGGTGAAGCGGCGCAGGAGCAGGACGATGAGGAGGGTCAGGCCTGCAAGACCCAGGAACCTCGTCGAACCGTAGTCGTGCGCGGCGGGGTTGGGGCCCTGCGCCCAGCCGAAGGCGACGGGCAGCAGGGACACGCCTATGAGCGTGATCACCGTGCCGGTAACCACCGGCGGGAAGAAGCGGATCGCCTTGCTGAAGAAGGGCGCCGCGATGAAGCCCAGCAGGCCCGCCACCATGACCGCGCCGAAGATGATCGGCAGCGCGTCGGACTTGCCCTCGGTGGAGGCGACGATCGCGGTCATCGGGGCGACGCCGGCGAAGGTGACGCCGTTGACGAAGGGCAGGCGGGCGCCGATCTTCCAGATGCCGAGCGTCTGGAGGAAGGTGGCGAGTCCCGCGGTGAAGAGGCAGGCGCCGGTGAGGAAGGTCAGTTCGGTGCCGGAGAGGCCGATGGCCGCCCCGACGATGAGCGGCGGGGCGACGACTCCCGCGTACATGGCCGCCACGTGTTGCAGGCCCGTGGTGGCCATCTTGAGTGCGGGAAGTTTTTCGTCGACGGGATGGACGACGGGTTGGCTGTCTGGGTGGGTGACGGGGTGGGCGGTCACGGCGGCTCCTCCGGGCGGGTAACACGTCGGCTCTGACGTGGGTTTCAGGAGGTGATGCGCGGTCGTGCGGGACCGGGACGGAACCCAATGAATGGGGCGGGTAAGGCCGTTCCGGGGCGCACACATCCATGCACGCCCCGGCCACGGCCACCGGACGAGGGCCGTCCCCCTCGACCGGAGATCTTCAACTGGTCAGCCCTGCGCGGCGATTCCTGCCAGGCGCCGGGCCTCCTCCCGCGTGGAGCGGGCGATGGCGTCCTCGTCGACATGCAACAGGCGGCCCGCCTCGACGATCTGACGGCCGTTCACGAACGACGCGGTGACCGGGGCCGCCGCGCCGAAGACCAGCGCGGTCACCGGATCGGCGATGGACGCGTGGGCGAGGGTGTCCAGCCTCCACAGCACCAGGTCGGCCAGCTTGCCGGGCTCCAGCGAGCCGATCTCGGCGGCGCGGCCCAGGACTTGGGCGCCACCGTAGGTGCCGAGGCGCAGCGCCTGACGGGCGTTGAGAGCGGCCTCGCGGTGGGCACCGAGGCGGTTGATGAGGAGGGCGTTGCGCAGTTCGGTGTGGAGTTCGCCGGACTCGTTGGAGGCGGTGCCGTCGACGCCGAGGCCGACCGGGACGCCGGCGGCGAGCATGTCGGGGACGCGGGCGATACCGGCGGCGAGGCGGGCGTTGGAGGAGGGACAGTGGGCGACGCCGGTCTTCGTCCGGGCGAAGGCGGCGATGTCGGAGTCGTTCATGTGGACGCAGTGCGCCATCCACACCTCCTCGCCGAGCCAGCCGGTGGACTCGAAGTAGTCGGTCGGGCCCATGCCGAACAGCTCCTTGCAGAACTGCTCCTCCTCGACCGTCTCCGAGCCGTGCGTGTGCAGCCGTACACCGAGCCGGCGGCCCAACTCGGCGCCCTCACGCATGAGTTCGGTGGATACGGAGAAGGGCGAGCAGGGCGCGACGGCGACCTGGGTCATCGCGTCGAAGGAGGCGTCGTGGTGCTCCCGTACCGTCGCCTCGGTCGCGGCCAGCGCGCCTTCGAGGGTCTCGACGGCGAAGTCCGGCGGCAGCCCGCCGTCCTTCTCGCTGCGGTCCATGGAGCCGCGGGCCAGCGTGAAGCGGACGCCCATCTCGCGGGCGGCGCCGATGATGGCGCCGGAGAGGTCGCCGGAGCCCTTGGGGAAGACGTAGTGGTGGTCCAGCGCGGTGGTCACACCGCCGCGGGCCAGCATCGCGAGGGAACCCTGCGCGGCGGCGCGGACCATCGGCTCGTCGATGCGCGCCCAGGTCGGGTACAGGGCGACGAGCCAGTTGAAGAGGTTGTGGTCGGTGGCCAGGCCCCGGGTGATCCACTGGTAGAAGTGGTGGTGGGTGTTGACCAGGCCGGGGGTCACCAGGTGGCCGGTGGCGTCGATGCGGCGTACGACGTTCTCCAGGCCCTCGGGGGCCCGGCCCGCGCCGAGCGACTCGATGCGGTTGCCGGCGACGACGAGGTGGCCGGTGGCGTACTCCGTGTCCTTGGCGTCGACGGTCGCGATCGAACAGTTCTCGATGACGATGCGCTGAGCTGCTGCCATGGTTCGTCCTATTCGCTGTGTGGAATGGGCACGGCAGGACCCCGGGATTTGAGTACCGTGGCCCGCACGAGAGGGCGGACCACGGGTGCCGCAAAGGGAGTTGCTCAGAGGTTGGTGAGGTCCACCGGGATCTTCGGCTCACAGCCGTCCCGCAGGATCGTCGCCTCGATCAGGCCGTAGGGCCGGTCGGCGGCGAAGTACACCTCATTCTCGTTCTTCAGCCCGAACGGCTCCAGGTCCACAAGGAAATGGTGCTTGTTGGGGAGCGAGAAGCGGACCTCGTCTATCTCGCTGCGGCTGTTGAGGATCCGCGAACCCATTTGGTACAGGGTCTGCTGGAGCGAGAGCGAGTACGTCTCGGCGAAGGCCTGGAGCATGTGCTTCCTCACCTGCTCGTAGGACTTCTCCCAACTCGGCATCTTCTCCTCGTCGTCGGACCAGTTGAAGCGCCAGCGGGCGGAGACCTGGGTGGCCAGGATGCGGTCGTAGGCCTCGGGGAGCGTCGTGTACTTGTCCTTGACGTAGCCCCAGAACTCGGAGTTGGTCGAGTTCATCACGACCAGGTCCTTCAGCCCGGATATGACCTCCCACGACTCACCGTCGTAGGTGATCTGCGTGACCCGGGTCTCCTGGCCCTTGCGGACGAAGGAGTGCTTGACCTCGTCGGCGCCGATGAACTTGGAGTTGGCGTCGGAGGTCTCGATCCGCTCCCAGGAGTACTCCTCGATGCGGATGCGCGCGGTCTTGATCGGCTCCTGGCTGGTCACGAAGTGCCGGGCGAGGTGGATGCCGAACTGCTCGGCGGACTCGATGCCGTGCTCCTTGGCGAACGCGTACACCGTGTTCTTGGTGGTGTCGGTCGGCAGCACGTTGGCGTTCGAGCCGGAGTAGTGGACCTCGTCCATGTCGCCGCTCAGCGCCACGGACACGTTGAGGTCCTTGATGTGATGGGTGGCGCCGTCCCGCGTGATCTTGACGACTCGGTTCTCGGCCTTGCCGTACTGGTTCTGCCCAAGGATCACAGGGTGGGGTGGGCGGGAATTGACTGCCATGTCTGCTAGCTCCCTCGGTATACGGAGTAGCCGAACGGGTTGAGCAGCAACGGCACGTGGTAGTGCTCCCCGGCCTGCACAGCGAAGGTGATCGCCACCTCGGGGAAGAACACTCCGGTCGCACCGCTGTCCCGATTCGCGGGGGCGTCCTGCTGCGCATCGGCTTGCTTGTTCTCGAACTTCGAGAAATCGGACTTCAGGAAATACGGCTCCACTTCGAAGTCGAGCCGTACGTGTGTGGTGCCCTCCGGCAGCGCCGGCAGGTCCTTGCACCGCCCGTCCGCGTCGGTCGCGGAGCCACCGAGCGGCTGCCACTCCTCCAACTGGCCGCTGCGGGCCGCGAGTTGGACGGCGACGCCCTCGGCGGGGCGGCCGACGGAGGTGTCCAGGATGTGGGTGGACACGGAGGCGGTGGTGCTCGTGCTCATGCCTGCTCTTCCTGTACGAGGTTGCCGAGCCGGATGCGGTTGATCTTGCCGAGTTCGGCGCGGACGATCTCGCGCTCCTGCTCGGGCGAGTTGCCGATCCGTTCCTTGACCGCGTCCCGCATCTGCTCACCGGTCCGGCCGGTGGCGCAGATGAGGAAGACATGGCCGAACCGCTCCTGGTAGGCCAGGTTCAGCTCCAGCATCTCCGCCTTGAGCTCCTCGGAGGCGCCGGCCATGCCGCGCTGCTCCCGGCTGGAGGTCGGGTCGCCCGGCTTGGGGCGGCCGATCGGCGGGTGGCCGGCCATCGCCTCGGCCAGGTCGTCCGCGGTCAGCTCGGCCATCGCCGCGTCGCTCGCGGAGCAGAGGTCCTCGGGGTCGGCGTACGGACGGGCGGCCAGCAGCCGCTTCGCCCACGCCGTGGAAGCGCACGCCTCGTGGAGGGCGGCGAGGGCCGCGTGCTCCTCCAGGACGTTGAACCGGGCGAGCCCCGGGGGCGTGGAAGTCGACGTCACGGGTGCCTCCGTGGCCGCGGAACGGCCTTCGTGCTGAACGGGCTGCGAGTAGCTAACGCCCTCGGAAACACCGCGTCAACACTTTGTTGAAAATTCCGGGTAACAAAGCCACGGAAGCCGCCCGGCGGCCCGGCTCAGGCCTCTTTCTCCCGGTTCAGGTAGTTGTAAACCGTGAACCGGCTGACCCCCAGCGCACCCGCGACGGTCTCCACGCCGTGCCGTACCGAGAAGGCGCCCCGCGCCTCCAGTATCCGTACGACCTCCTGCTTGGCCTTGCGGTCCAGCTCGGCGAGCGGCTTGCCCTGCTTGCGCTCCATCGCGGCCAGGATGTGGTCCAGCGAGTCCGCGAGCTGCGGCAGTCGTACGGCGACCACGTCCACGCCCTCCCAGGCGAGCACGACGTCGTCGGGTCCCGCCTCGTCCGGCGGGACCATCTCCCCGCCCATGGCGTCGACCAGCGGCTTCACGGCCGTGATGAAGGGTTCGTCCCCGGTGCGGTTCACGCGCCGTCCTCCCCGATCACGTTGACCTGCAGGGAGATCCGGGTGGCGCCTGCTTCCAGGCTCTTGCGCAGCAGCGCGTCCACGGCGGTGAGTACGGCGTCGGAGGCGCCCTCCGCCGTGTTGCCGAACGGCCCGACGTCCACCGCGTCCAGCTCACCGGCCTCGATGACCTCACGGGCGACGACCGCGTGCGCGGGTGCCTCGTCGAGGTCGAAGGGTTCGGTGGTGAACTCCACTCTCAGTCGCATACTGCCCCCAGACACGGTCCTGACCTGCGTACCCGCCCGGATCACCCGTAGCGAGGGCACATCGGGGCACCACCGGGAGGACATCTCGGCGACACCGGGACCGTGCACTCCGGACACCGGCGACGCCGGTCGGTCCGCCCGCGAGCGACTCTAACGGACCCAGGGATCACCTCGCCGGGTACACGACAGCGGACGGATCGGCCGGGGCCTCACTCCGAGGGCGCCCGCCCCTCACCCCGCAGAAACACGAGGCTGCCGATGACCCCGAGCAGCACCACACCGGCGTTCACCGCGACGGCCGTCTTCAGGCCGCCGAGGACGGCCGCGGGTCCGGTCCCCACCATCGCCGCCGTGGCCACCGCGCTCATGACCGGTGTGCCCACGGTGATGCCGATCTGCTGGGTCATGGTGGCGAGCCCGGTGGCCAGCCCCTGTTCCCGGTCGGCCAGACCCGACGTGGCCGTGACCATGAAGCCGACGATGGCCAGCATGTTGCCGATCCCGCCCAGGAAGGTGCCGGTCAGCAGCAGCCACAGCCAGGACCGGTCGACGCCGAGGCCGAGCAGTGCGGCGGTGGCGACGGCCTGGACGAGTCCGCCGGCGACCAGGGTCGACCGGCTGCCGAACCGGCCGATGACCCGGGGCGCGGCGAGGCCGCCGAGGACCGTGCCGAGGCCGAGCACGCCGAAGCTCAGCCCGGCGGCCAGCGGGGAGAAGCCGAGCACCTCCTGGAGGTAGAGGGTCATCAGGAAGACCAGGGACGTCTCGGTCAGGAAGGCGATCAGCCCGGCCACGTTGCCCCAGGCCACGGACCGCCTGCCGAGCACGCTCGGCGGCACCAGCGGTGCGGGGGCCCGGCGCTCCACGGCGAGGAAGACGAGCAGCAGAAACAGGCCCAGGCCCAGCGCACCCAGAGCGAGCGGCGAGCCCCAGCCGCGCTCACCGGCCTGCGTGAAGCCGAGCACGACGGCCAGCAGACCGAGTGTGACGGTGACCGCGCCGGGCAGGTCGAGCTTCGGGCGTTCGGCGGGCCGCGACTCCTTGACGACCGATGGGGCGACGACGAGGACGGCGAGGGCGACGGGGATGTTCAGGAAGAACGCCCACCGCCACGACAGGAGATCGGTGAGCATGCCTCCCAGGATCGCTCCGGTGGTGAACCCGGCCGACATGAGCGCCCCGTTGAGACCGAGCGCCCGCTCCCGCAGCGGTCCCTCCGGGAACGAGGTGGTCAGCAGGGACAGGCCCGCCGGGGTGACCGCCGCGGTCGCGAGGCCCTGGAGGACGCGGGCGGTGATCAGCGTCTCCGGGCTCTGCGCGAGGCCGCCCAGCAGAGAGGCGGCGGCGAGCACGGCGAGGCCGCCGAGGAAGATCCGCCGACGCCCGAACAGGTCCGCGACCCGGCCGAAGAGCAGGGTGAACCCGGCCGCGCACAGCGCGAACGCGGTGCCGATCCACTGCAGGTGCGCCAGCGAGAAGCCCAGGCCGTCGCCGATCACGGGCAGCGCCACGTTCAGGATGGAGAAGTCGACCGCCAGCATGAACTGGGCCGCGAGCAGCAGCACCAGGACCAGCCGGAGCCGGGGGGTGAGGGCGGCCGGCCCTGTGCCGGCCGCCCTCGTGTCGGTGACGGTCATGGCGTCGTGTTCCTTCCTCACGGTGATGAAGGAAAGGCTCGCCCGCCGCCAACCGCCCAGCCAGATCCCGGAGTTGGGCAGGCACCGCAAGGGTGGTCACGGCGTGACCACCCTTGCGGATCCCGTTCGGGAGCACCCACGGGCATGATGGAGAGGCGGCGCCCACATCGAGGAGGCAGGCATGGACACCCGGTCCGAGCTAGGAGAGTTCCTCAGATCCCGCCGGGCCGCACTGCGCCCCGAGGAACTCGGCCTCACCCCGCACCCGACCCGCCGCCGGGTCACGGGGCTGCGGCGCGAGGAGCTGGCCACGCTGGCGGGCGTCAGCATCACCCACTACACCCGCCTCGAACAGGGCCGCGCGCGAGGCGTCTCGGACTCCGTGCTGTACGCGATCGCCCGCACCCTGCGGCTCGGCGCCGACGAGACCGCCCACCTGCTCGCCCTCGCCCGCCCCGCCGACGCGTCCGTGCCCCGGCCACCCGCCCCACCCCGCGCCGAACACGCCGGCGCCTCGGCCCGCCAACTGGTCGCCGCCATGACCGACGTACCGGCCCTCGTCCTGGACCGCCGAGGCGACGTACTCACCTGGAACCGGCTCGGACACGCCCTGCTCGCCGGACAGTTGGCACCGGACGGCCCCGAGCGGCCGGCGGCGCGCCCGAACCTCGTCCGGATGCTGTTCCTTGACGAGAGGTACCGGGCGCTGTACGACGATCCGGACACGGAGGCCGAACTGGCCGTCGCCTCCCTGCGCTTGGTGGCCGGCCGCCATCCCGACGACCGCGCGCTCGCCGCACTGGTCGGTGAACTGTCCATCCAGAGCGCCGAATTCGCCGCCCTCTGGTCCCGGCATCCGGTACGCACCTGCACCTCGGGCACCAAGCGACTGCACCATCCGACGGTCGGTCCGCTGGAACTCGCCTTCGAGAACCTCTGCATACCCGGCGCCTCCGGGCAACGCCTGATCGCCTACACGGCCGCCCCGGGCTCCCCCTCGGAAGCCGCACTGCGCCTGTTGGGCAGCCTCACCGCGCCCACGGCCACCGCGGACCGGCACTGACCCCACCACCTCGCAGGACGACCCACGGCTTCCCTGACGTGGGCGCCTTCGTGCGCCCTGCCCCCTTGACAAGCCCCGGCCCGCGACGGCAATCTTCCATTAAGCAGAAACTAACTTCCGCAATACGGAATCTCGATACGGAAGGGAGCGCGGCCCCCGATGCCAGGTTCTGGATTCAGCGCCGCCGCAGACCAGCGCTTCAACGTCAACCTGTCGATCCTCTTCACGGAACTCCCGCTCCTGGAGCGCCCCGCGGCCGCCGCCGCGGCGGGCTTCACCGCGGTCGAGCTGTGGTGGCCCTGGGTCGACTCCCCCACCCCCGAGCGGTCCGAGCTCGACGCCCTGAAGAAGGCGATCGAGGACGCGGGCGTCCAGCTCACGGGCCTCAACTTCTACGCGGGACAGTTGCCGGGCCCCGACCGCGGCGCCCTGTCGATCCCGGGCGAGGAGTCGGAGCGGTTCCGCGCGAACATCGACGTGGCCGCCGACTTCGCCCACTCCCTGGGCACCAAGGCGCTCAACGCGCTCTACGGCAACCGCGTGGACGGCGTCGACCCGGCCGAGCAGGACGCGCTCGCGCTGGAGAACCTGGTACTCGCGGCCCGCGCGGCCGACCGGATCGGCGCGATCCTCCTGATCGAGGCGCTCAACAACCCCGAGTCGCCGCTGTACCCGCTGGTGTCGGCGCCGGCCGCCGTCGGGATCGTGGACAAGGTCAACGACGCGTCGGGCCTCGGCAACGCGCGTTTCCTGATGGACCTCTACCACCTGTCCATGAACGGCGAGGACCTGCCGTCGGTGATCGAGCGCTACACGGCGAAGACCGGGCACGTGCAGATCGCGGACAACCCGGGCCGCGGCGCCCCCGGCACCGGCTCGCTCCCCCTCGAAGACCTCCTCCACCAGTTGGCGAAGGCCGGTTACGACGGCTGGGTCGGCCTGGAGTACAAGCCGGGCGACCGGCCGAGCGCCGAGGCCTTCGAGTGGCTCCCGCGCGCGGCGCGCTGACCTCATCGACGCCGAACTCCCAGACTTCGCAGAGCAGTTAGAGAGGCTCCCAGCATGAGCAACCTCCCCAAGATCGCCTGGATAGGCCTCGGCATCATGGGCTCCCCCATGTCCGAGAACCTGATCAAGGCGGGTTACGACGTCACCGGCTTCACCCTGGAGCCGGACAAGTTGGACCGGCTCACCGCCGCCGGCGGCACGGCCGCCGGTTCGATCGCGGAGGCCGTGCGGGACGCCGACGTCGTCATCACGATGGTGCCCGCGTCCCCGCAGGTCGAGGCGATCACGTACGGCCCCGACGGCATCCTGGAGAACGCGCGCTCCGGCGCCCTGCTGATCGACATGTCCTCGATCACCCCGCAGACCTCGGTGGACCTGGCAACGGCCGCCCGGGACAAGGGAATCCGCGTGCTCGACGCCCCCGTCTCCGGTGGTGAGGCGGGCGCGATCGAGGCCGTGCTGTCCATCATGGCCGGCGGCGGGCAGTCCGACTTCGAGGAGGCCGAGCCGATCTTCGACGCGCTCGGCAGGACCATCGTGCTGTGCGGTCCGCACGGCTCCGGTCAGACCGTGAAGGCCGCCAACCAGCTGATCGTCGCCGTGAACATCCAGGCGTGCGCCGAGGCCGTGGTCTTCCTGGAGAAGTCGGGCGTGGACCTCGCGGCGGCCCTCGACGTCCTCAACGGTGGGCTCGCAGGCTCCACCGTGCTGACGCGGAAGAAGGACAACTTCCTCAACCGCGACTTCAAGCCGGGCTTCCGGATCGACCTGCACCACAAGGACATGGGCATCGTGACCGACGCGGCCCGCAACGTCGGTGCCGCACTGCCCGTCGGGGCCGTGGTGGCCCAGCTGGTCGCCAGCCTGCGCGCCCAGGGCGACGGCGGCCTCGACCACTCGGCCCTGCTGCGCTCCGTCGAGCGACTCTCCGGCGCGCAGCTCTGATCCGAGGGCCCAGCTCTGATCCGAGGGCCGGCTCCGGTCCAGGAGCCGAGCCCTGATCCAGGGGCCCCAAAAGCTCCGGGCGGCGCCGACGCCGACAACTGTCCTGTCGCGCCCAGGCGAGGCGCCGCCCGGAAACCACTTCAACAAACTGTTGACGCCCAGATCGCCCCCTTCTAGGCTCCACGAAGAGGCTCCACGAAGCGGAAACAGTTTTCCGCTGACACCTGCACGGAAGGTCCACGATGTCGAAGCGTGCGCTCACCGCGCCGACTCTCACCACAGAGTCCGGCGCCCCGGTCGCCGACAACCAGAACTCCGCCTCCGCCGGCATCGGCGGCCCGCTCCTGCTCCAGGACCAGCACCTGCTGGAGAAGCTCGCCCGCTTCAACCGCGAGCGCATCCCGGAGCGCGTGGTGCACGCCCGCGGCTCGGGGGCGTACGGCTACTTCGAGGTGACCGACGACGTCACCGGCTTCACGCACGCCGACTTCTTGAGCGGTGTCGGCAAGCGCACCGAGCTGTTCCTGCGCTTCTCGACCGTGGCCGACTCGCTGGGCGGCGCGGACGCGGTGCGCGACCCGCGCGGCTTCGCGGTCAAGTTCTATACGGAGCAGGGGAATTACGACCTGGTCGGGAACAACACCCCGGTGTTCTTCATCAAGGACCCCATCAAGTTCCCCGACTTCATCCACTCGCAGAAGCGCGATCCCTTCACGGGCCGTCAGGAGCCGGACAACGTCTG
Organism: Streptomyces pseudovenezuelae; assembly: GCF_029892565.1. Taxonomy (GTDB): domain Bacteria; phylum Actinomycetota; class Actinomycetes; order Streptomycetales; family Streptomycetaceae; genus Streptomyces; species Streptomyces pseudovenezuelae_A. The sequence continues at coordinate 772,703 of NZ_JARXVH010000001.1, forward strand.
GGACTTCTGGGCGCACGCCCCCGAGGCCACGCACCAGGTGACCTGGCTGATGGGCGACCGCGGCATCCCGGCGTCGTACCGCCACATGAACGGTTACGGCTCGCACACCTACCAGTGGACGAACGCCGACGGCGAGGCGTTCTTCGTCAAGTACCACTTCAAGACCAACCAGGGCGTCCGCAGCCTGAGCAGTGAGCAGGCCGCGGAGATCGCGGGCAAGGACGCCGGCTCGCACCAGACAGACCTGCTTCAGGCCATCGAGCGGGGCGTCAACCCGTCCTGGACGCTGCACGTGCAGATCATGCCGGCGGCCGAGGCGGCGGAGTACCGCTTCAACCCGTTCGACCTGACCAAGGTCTGGCCGCACCGCGACTACCCGCTCCAGCGCGTGGGCCGACTGGTGCTGGACCGCAACCCGGACAACGTCTTCGCCGAGGTCGAGCAGGCCGCGTTCTCCCCGGACAACTTCGTTCCGGGCATCGGCCCCTCGCCCGACAAGATGCTCCAGGGCCGCCTGTTCGCGTACGCGGACGCCCACCGCTACCGCCTGGGCGTCAACCACACGCTGCTCGCGGTGAACGCCCCCAGGGCGACGACCGCCCGCAACTACGGCCGCGACGGCCTGATGGCGGCCAACTCCCAGGGCCGTTACGCCAAGAACTACGAGCCGAACTCCTACGACGGCCCGGTCGAGACCGGCCGCCCGCAGTCCGCCCCGCTCGCGGTGACCGGGTACACCGGCACCCACGAGGCGCCCCAGCACACCAAGGACGACGACTTCTTCCAGGCGGGCGAGCTGTACCGCCTGATGTCCGAGGACGAGAGGTCCCGGCTCGTCGCGAACATCGCCGGTGGCCTCTCGCAGGTCTCCCGCGACGACGTGATCGAGAAGAACCTCGCGCACTTCCACGCCGCCGACCCCGAATACGGCCGGCGCGTGGAAGAAGCGGTCCGCGCCCTGCGCGAGGACTGAGCCCCCGGCCGTGTCCGACCCGGTGACCCGGATGAGGGGTGGTCACGCGGGACAGGACACGGTGCGGGTAGGGCGAGGACCGCGGCGGAGTGCGAGCCAGTGCGGTGGTGAAGGACCCGGGCCTCCATCTCGACCAGAGGGAAGGAGCGCCCCGGTCCCATCGCCTCCACCGCGGTCCCGGCCCCACATGAACGACAACCGAGCGACACCAGGCGCCGGATGCGGACAGTCCCGTATCCGGCGCCTTCCGCATTTCCGGCCTTCCGGGTGCGTGGCCACCCCTTCCCCAGCAGTCTGAGGGCATGGCACATCCAACCGAGAACCCGCACATCGTGGTCCACGCGCCGGCCCTGGACGGGTCCCGGCGCGTGACGTCCGGGGACGAGACGCTGGGCATCGCCACCCACGTCGACGACGTCGCCGAGATCCTGCGACTGGCCGATCTGTACGTCACCGACGTCGAGGACAGCGAGCTCATCGAGTGGCAGGGCGGCGGTCCCGAGGACTGGCCGGGGCTGTCGGAGCACCATGAGGGGGCGTGATCACGGGCGCGTGCGGGGGGACGTAGGACGTCTACGCAATCCTCAAATCAAGCTCTGAATATTGTTCAAGAGGCTTCAACCACCCTCGGGGGTGGGCACATTCTGGTCACGCGTGGGGCCCGCCGACACGGGGGCGGCGGGCCCCACGCGTACCGAAAAGACTCGTGCGCACCGAAAGAGCGGCCCACCTCAAGGTGAGCCGCTCTCCTGCTGCTTGGGACCCGTCAGACCTTCAGCGTCCTGATCGAGGTGGGCGCATGCCCCGGCTCCGTCGCGATCTCCTCGAACTCGACCACGTTGGAGATGTCGTTCGTGGTCGACATGGAGATGTTGGTGACGCGCTCCAGGACGGCCTCGACGACCACCGGGACCTGGAACTCCGCGGCGAGCTTCTTGGCCTGCTCGAAGGCGGCGCCAAGTTCGGCCGGGTCGGTCACCCGGATCGCCTTGCAGCCGAGGCCCTCGGCGACCTTGACGTGGTCGACGCCGTAGGCGCCCAGTTCGGGCGAGTTGATGTTCTCGAACTCCAGGTTGACCTGGAAGTCGATGTCGAAGGCGCGCTGCGCCTGGCGGATCAGGCCCAGGTAGGCGTTGTTGACCAGGACGTGCACGTACGGGATCTTGTGCTGCGCGCCGACCGCCAACTCCTCGATCATGAACTGGAAGTCGTAGTCGCCGGACAGGGCGACGACGGACGCCTCCGGGTCGGCCTTGGCCACGCCCAGCGCGGCCGGGATCGTCCAGCCGAGGGGGCCCGCCTGACCGCAGTTGATCCAGTGCCGCGGCCTGAAGACGTGCAGCATCTGGGCGCCGGCGATCTGCGAGAGGCCGATCGTGGAGACGTACCGGGTCTCCGGGCCGAAGGCCTTGTTCATCTCCTCGTAGACGCGCTGCGGCTTGATCGGGATGTCGTCGAAGTGCGTACGGCGCTGGAGAGTTGACCTCTTCTCCTGCGCCGATGCCGCCCACGCCGAGCGGTCGGGGAGGCGGCCTTCCGCCTTCAACTCCCTTGCCACCTCGACGAACAGCTCCAGCGCCGCCTTCGCGTCCGACGCGATGCCGTAGTCGGGGGCGAAGATCTTGCCGATCTGGGTGGGCTCGATGTCGACGTGGACGAACTTGCGTCCGGCCGTGTAGACGTCCAGCTTGCCGGTGTGGCGGTTGGCCCAGCGGTTGCCGATGCCGAGGACGAAGTCGGACTCCAGGAAGGTCGCGTTGCCGTAGCGGTGCGAAGTCTGCAGGCCGACCATGCCGGCGTTCAGCTCGTGGTCGTCGGGCAGCACACCCCAGCCCATCAGGGTCGGGACGACCGGGGTGCCGGTCAACTCGGCGAACTCGACGAGGAGTTCGGCCGCGTCGGCGTTGATGACACCGCCGCCGGCGACGAGCAGCGGGCGCTCGGCGGCGTTCAGCATCCCGATCGCCTTCTCGATCTGGGCGCGGGTCGCGGTCGGCTTGTAGACCGACAGCGGCTCGTACGTCTCCGGGTCGAACTCGATCTCGGTGAGCTGGACGTCGATCGGCAGGTCGATCAGGACCGGGCCGGGGCGGCCCGAGCGCATGAGGTGGAAGGCCTGCTGGAAGACGCCCGGGACCTGGGCCGCCTCCAGCACGGTGACCGCCATCTTCGTGACCGGCCCCGCGATCGAGGCGATGTCGACGGCCTGGAAGTCCTCTTTGTGGATCACGGCGGTCGGGGCCTGCCCGGTGATGCACAGGATCGGGATGGAGTCGCCGATCGCCGAGTACAGCCCGGTGATCATGTCGGTGCCGGCCGGGCCCGAGGTTCCGACGCAGACGCCGATGTTGCCCGGGTGCGTACGGGTGTAGCCCTCGGCCATGTGCGAGGCGCCCTCGACGTGGCGGGCGAGGGTGTGGTGGATGCCGCCGGAGGCCTTGAGCGCCGCGTAGAAGGGGTTGATCGCCGCGCCGGGCACACCGAACGCGTTGCTGACGCCCTCGCGCTTGAGGATCTCAACTGCCGCGCGGGCAGCGGTCATTCGAGCCATTGCGTACTCCTGCTTCGGCTGTCGGAACGGCACTCCCGTCGCGCCCCGCGGTGAGCATCTATTCCGTAATGCGGAATTTAGTTTCTACTATCTGGAAGCAATGTAGGTGGAGGGGCGGGGGCCGTCAAGGGATGGGCGCCCGGCGGCCCCCGTCCGTCGGGCGACGCAAAGCGTCGGACAAGCGCGGGTGTGCGGGAGCACTATGGGACCGCCGTCCCGATGCGACGCCTTGGAGTGGGCCATGCCCGAGAGCGTGCCGGTGCGCTGCCCGGCCTGCCGGCGCGAGCACCGATTCACCGCGCCGTCCTATCCGTGCGTGTGCGGTGCCCCGGTCACCCCGCCACTGGACCCGGGGGGCGTGCCGACGGCCGTCACGCACCAGGTCTGGGACGAGGAGTGGGTCGGCGTGCGCTGCGCCTCCTGCGACCGCCTGGACCAGTGGCCGCACCCGGAGCTGGGCTGCCCGTGCGGGACCGTGCTGCGGATCCCGGTGTCCCGGACGGACGGCCGGTCCGCGCCTCCGGAGCGGCTGCCGCAGCTGACCCCCGCCGCCGCACCGGCCGGCGAGACGCCGCCGCGCCGGGCCTTCCAGCCGGTCACGATCCGTACGGCGCGGGACGCGGTGACGGCCGCCGCGCTGTACCTGCGCTGGCTCGGCTACGAGGACATCCGCCGGGCCGACCAGCGTCCCCCGTCCGGCATCGGGCTCGCCGCCCGCGGTCTGCTGGCCCAGGTCGACCCGACCGTCCGCCCGGCCGCACTGCGCGACGTGGAGTGCCTGTGGCTGACCGCCATGACGGAGTCGTCGGCCTGCGTCTACTTCTCCCTCGCGGGCTACGCCACCGAAGCCCGCACCTGCGCCGACTCCCTCGGCATGCCCCTGTTCGTCCTCGACCTCACCGGTACCCCGCAGCCGGTCAACACCCTCGCCGACGACCTGGACGCGGCGGGCGCCTGACGTAAGCCCGGACTCCCCTGCTGCTTCACTCCCGGTCCCGCCCCGAATTCCGCTCGCCCCGGCCGCCGCCCCGCGCGAGACTCGGCGGATGCGCATCCGCCCCGCCCTGCCCGCCGAACTCCCCGCCCTCCAGGACATCGAGCGCGCCGCCGGAGCCGCCTTCCGGGAACTCGGCATGGAGGCGGTGGCGGATGACGAGCCGCCCACCCTGGAGGTCCTGGACCGCTACCGCAGGTCCGGCCGCGCCTGGGTCGCCGCCGCCGACGACACGGACCGCCCGCTGGCCTATCTGGTCTGTGAACCCATGGACGGCGCCCTCCACATCGAGCAGGTCTCGGTCCACCCCCACGCCGCCCGCCGGGGCGTGGGCCGGACTCTCCTCGCGTACGCCGCCGACCGTGCACGCGAGGAGGGCCTGACCGGTCTGACGCTGACCACCTTCGCCGAGGTGCCGTGGAACGCCTCGTACTACGCCCGTCTCGGCTTCCGGGTCCTGCCCGAGGCCGACCTCACGCCCGGACTGCGCGCGATCCGCGCCCACGAGCGGGAGCTCGGCCTCGACGGGTGGCCGCGCGTCTGCATGCGCCGCGACTAGAAGCCACCTTCCGAACACGGCCTAGTCGCCGGGGACGGCGTACTTCTCCCGCAGCTCGATCTTCCGCACCTTCCCGGACACCGTCATCGGGAAGGAGTCGAGCAGCTGCAGCCTGCTCGGGATCTTGTAGTGCGCGAGCCGTCCCTCGCAGAAGGCGCGCAGGTCCTCCAGGGTCAGCGGGTCGGCCTGGTCCCGGGTGATGACACAGGCCAGGACCTCCTCGCCGTAGCGCTCGTGCGGGATGCCGACGACCTGGACGTCGGCGATCTTGGGATGGGCGTAGAGGAACTCCTCGATCTCGCGCGGGTAGATGTTCTCGCCGCCGCGGATGATGAGGTCCTTGATGCGGCCGACGATCTCGACGTAGCCGTCGTCGCGCATCATGGCGAGGTCGCCGGTGTGCATCCAGCGGCCGGGGTCGACGGCCTCGGCGGTCTTCTCGGGTTCGTTCCAGTAGCCGAGCATCACGCTGTAGCCGCGGGTGCACAACTCGCCCGCGGCGCCGCGGGGTTGGGTCACCCCCGTGGCCGGGTCGACGACCTTCACCTCGATGTGCGGCAGGACCCGGCCGACGGTGCCCGTGCGGTGTTCCAGGTCGTCGTCCCTGCGGGTCTGGAGGGAGACGGGAGACGTCTCGGTCATGCCGTAGCAGATGGAGACCTCGGCCATGTGCATCTCGGCGACCACCCGCTTCATCACCTCCACCGGGCAGGGCGAGCCCGCCATGATGCCGGTGCGCAGGGACGAGAGGTCGTAGGTCGAGAAGTCGGGGAGGTTCAACTCCGCGATGAACATGGTCGGTACGCCGTAGAGGGAGGTACAGCGCTCCTGCTGGACCGCCTCCAGGCTGGCCTTCGGGTCGAAGGACGGGGCCGGGATGACCATGCACCCGCCGTGCGAGGTGATCGCGAGGTTGGCCATCACCATGCCGAAGCAGTGGTAGAAGGGCACCGGGATGCAGACCCGGTCCTGCTCCGTGTAGGAGATCAACTCCCCCACGAAGTAACCGTTGTTGAGGATGTTGTGGTGGGAGAGGGTGGCCCCCTTGGGGAAGCCCGTCGTGCCCGAGGTGTACTGGATGTTGATGGGGTCGTCGCAGGACAGCTCGCTCTTGCGCGTCCACAGGTCCTCGTACAGGTCGGGCGTCCCTCGTCGCAGCAGCGCCTCCCAGCTCGGGTCGCCGATGTACACGACCTCGCGCAACTCGGGGCACTTTCCGCGCACTTGGTCGACCATCGCTCGGTAGTCGCTGGTCTTGTGGCTGAGGGAGGCGACCAGCAGGGAGATCCCGGCCTGCTTGAGGACGTACTCGACCTCGTGGGTGCGGTAGGCCGGGTTGATGTTCACCATGATCGCGCCGATCCGGGCGGTGGCGTACTGCACCAGCACCCATTCCGGGCAGTTGATCGCCCAGATGCCCACCCGGTCGTCCTTGGCGACTCCGGTCGCGAGCAGCGCGTACGCCAACTGGTCGACGTCGGCCGCGAATTCGGCGTAGGTCCAGCGCCGTCCGGAGGGGACGTCGACCAGCGCCTCGCGGTCGGGCCAGGCGGCGACGGCCCGGTCGAGGTTGGCGCCGATCGTGTCGCCGAGCAGGGTCGTCCCGCTCGTGCCGTGGGTGTACGAGGGTTGTGCGCTCACCGGAAGTCCTCCTCGCGGTACTCGTCCGCCGAGCCGGCGGCCGTGGCCTCACGCAGCTCGATCCGGCGGATCTTGCCGGAGACGGTCTTGGGCAGCGTCCCGAACTCCAGTCGGCGGACGCGCTTGTAGGGGGCCAGGACCTCGCGGGAGTGCTCGAAGAGCACCTTCGCGGTGTCGGGGCCCGGCTGCCAGCCCTCGGCAAGGACGACGTACGCCTTCGGTACGGCCAGGCGCAGTTCGTCCGGCGCGGGCACGACCGCCGCCTCGGCCACCGCCTCGTGTTCGAGCAGCGCGCTCTCCAGCTCGAAGGGGCTGATCTTGTAGTCGGAGGCCTTGAAGACGTCGTCGGAACGGCCGACGTAGGTGATGTAGCCGTCCTCGTCGCGGGAGCCGATGTCGCCGGTGCGGTAGTAGCCGCCGGCCATCGCCTCCGCCGTACGGTCGGGGTCTCCGTGGTAGCCGGTCATCAGGCCGACCGGGTTGACGGACAGGTCGAGGGAGATCTCGCCCTCGGTGACGCCGGGGGCGCCGGTCACGGGGTCCAGGAGCTCGACCCGGTAGCCCGGGCTCGGCCGGCCCATCGAACCGGTCTTGAGCGGCTGGCCGGGGCTGTTGGCGACCTGCACGGCGGTCTCGGTCTGTCCGAAGCCGTCCCGGACGGTCACGCCCCAGGCGCGCCGCACCTGTTCGATGACCTCGGGGTTCAACGGCTCCCCCGCGGCCACGACTTCGCGCGGCGGGGTGCGCAGTTGGGTCAGGTCGGCCTGGATCAGCATGCGCCAGACGGTCGGCGGGGCGCAGAAGGTGGTGATGCCCGCGCGGTCCATCTCGGCCATCAGCCGGGCCGGGTCGAAGCGCGTGTAGTTGTGGATGAAGACGGTCGCCTCGGCGTTCCACGGCGCGAACAGGTTCGACCACGCGTGCTTGGCCCAGCCCGGCGAGGAGATGTTCAGGTGCACGTCTCCCGGCTTGAGGCCGATCCAGTACAGGGTGGTGAGATGCCCGATCGGATACGACGTGTGGGTGTGCTCGACCAGCTTGGGGTGGGCGGTCGTGCCCGAGGTGAAGTACAGCATCAGCGGGTCGTCGGCGAGGGTGGGCCCGTCCGGGAGGAACTCGGCGGGGGCGACGTACGCGTCCTCGTACGGCTCCCAGCCCTCCTCCGGCAGGCCGCCGACCGAGATGCGCGTGTAACTGCCCGGCACGTCGGCGAACTTGGCGGTGTCCTCGGCGCGCACGATCGCGTGCCCGACCCGCCCGCGCTCGACGCGGTCGCGCAGGTCGGCGGGGCCGAGCAGCGGGGTGGCCGGGATGACGACGGCGCGCAGTTTCATCGCGGCCAGCGCGGTCTCCCACAGTTCGGCCTGGTTGCCGAGCATGACGAGGATGCGGTCCTCGGGGCCGACACCGCGGTCGCGCAGCCAGTTCGCGATCCGGTCGGAGCGCTCGGACAGCTCCGCGAAGGACAACCGGACCTCGGTGCCGTCCTCCTCGACGATGTGCAGCGCGGTCCGGTCGTTGCCCTCGGCGATGACGTCGAACCAGTCGAGCGCCCAGTTGAACCGCTCGGGCCGGGGCCAGCTGAATCCCTCGTACGCCTTCGCGTAGTCGTCGCGGTGCTCCAGCAGGAAGTCTCGCGCGCCGCGGAAGAGCTCCGTCGCCGTCGTCATCTTGCGTCCTCCTCGTTACCGGACCATTGCCGGGCGGCTCTCTGCCATCGTGTAATCCGTGATGCAGGTCTCACTACCCCCGAACGGGGGTGTGCGCTGCGGGGAAAGGGCGATCAGGTGACGACGGACGCTGCGGGGTCGGTGGAGATACGGGGTGCGCTGGTGCGGATGCGGCGCCTGACCGGGCTGCCGGTGGCCTTCGGCGGCCTGGTGGAGGCGGGGCGCGGGCAGGTGCGCATCAGCGAGCTCAGTGGCACCGCCACGCCCGCGCTGCGGGCCCTCGCGGTGGCCTCCGGCAACGGGCTGGGCGGTCGGGCGGTCGCGCTGGCCCGGCCGTGCGCGGTGGCGGACTACTCGTCCTCGCCGCAGATCAGTCACGAGTACGACGCGCCGGTCGCCGCCGAGGGGCTGCGCTCGATGCTGGCGGTGCCGGTGGTGGTGCGGCGCCGGGTGCGCGGTGTGCTGTACGGCGCCCTGCGCTCGGCCCAGCCGCTCGGTGACCGGACGCTGAGCCTGGCGATGGAGGCCGCGCGGGACGTCGAGCAGGCGCTGGTCGTCCAGGAGGAGGTGCGCGGCCTGATGGCGGTGGCCGCACACACCGAGCCGGACCGGGACCCGGCGGGAGGGGCCGTGGTGGAGCAGGTGCGACAGGCGCACGCGGCGCTGCGGGCGCTGGGGCCGCGGATCGCCGACCCGGTGCTGCGGGCCGAACTCCTCGACGCCTGCGAGCTGTTGGCGTCGGGGGAGTCGGCCGGGGAGGTGCGGCTCGCGCCCCGGGAACTGGACGTGCTGGCGTGTCTGGCGGCGGGGGCGACCAACGCGGCGGCGGCCGAGCGGCTGGGGCTGCGGCCGGAGACGGTGAAGAGCTATCTGCGCTCGGCGATGCGCAGGCTGGGCGCCCACACCCGGGGAGAGGCGGTGGCGTCGGCGCGGCGCGCGGGGCTGTTGCCCTAGGTGTGCCGGGGCTGTGGTCAGGTGTGCCGGGGTTCCCGGGTGGGCAATCTATTCATTCAGCCACGCTTTGAATTTGCCTATGCCTCAATGTTGTTATATCCCTCACCACCTGGTCCGTCCGAATTTCAATGAGACATTGCCTAGAATTTGGCCCGGACACGACACACGGAGGGGAGCGGTGACCGTGCCACGGGACTTCAAGGAACCTGCCAGATGCCGCCCCGACCTGGTCATCGGCAGGGAGGAGCTGTTCGGCGCGGCGCACGAGCAGCTCACCCACGGCGGGAGCGTGCTGCTCCACGGCCCCGCCGGAATTGGAAAGTCGACCGTGCTGCGGGCATTGGCCACCGAATACGGGGCGCATGCACGTACCGTGTTGCGCTGCTCGGCCACCGAGTCCGAATCCCATCTCCCCTTCCTGGCGCTGGCCGACCTGCTCGGCCTGGTCGCCGACGAGGTCTCCCAGCGGCTGCCCGCCGCCCAGCGCACCGCCCTGGAATCGGCGCTCACCGGCCGCGGCGAATCGACTCTGCAACGCGACGGCCTCGCCCTGCGCCTGGCCGTCCTGTCCACCCTGCGCGCCCTCGCCGCCGAGGGCCCCGTCCTGATCGTCGCCGACGACCTCCAGTGGCTGGACCCGGCCAGCGCGGAACTGCTCGGCTTCGCCGCCCGCCGCCTCGGCGACACCCCCGTCCAGCTGCTGTGCGCGGTACGGACCGAGGGGCAGGAGTACGACCGTCATCTACGCGCGTCCCCGCCGGACACCCTCGCCGTCCGGCTCGGCGCGCTCTCCCGCGCCCAGGTCTCCGCGCTGCTCGACCACCGCGGCTACACCGGCCTGCCCCGCTCCACGGTCCGCGACATCCACCGCACCAGCGCCGGCAACCCGCTCTTCGCCCTGGAACTGGGCCGTGCCCTGGCCGAGAACCCCACCCCGCCCCGCCCCGGCGAGCCGCTCCCGGTGCCGACCTCGCTGCGCGCCCTCGTCCTGAACCGGCTGGACATGCTGCCCGCCGCGGCCCGCCACACCCTCCTTGTGGCCAGCGCCGGCGCCCGCCCCACCCTGGCCCTGCTGCACGCGGCCGGCCGCGAGAACGCCGAGGCCGAGACCGCGCAGGCGGCCGAACTCGGCCTCCTTGCCACGGAACCCGAGGGCCCCGCCGTACGGTTCGCGCACCCGCTGATCTCGGCCGCCCTGTACGCGGAGGCGCCCGCGCAGGAGCGGCGGGCCGCGCACGCCGCGCTGTCCACGGCGGCCTCCGACCCCATCGAGCGCGCCCGCCACCTCGCTCTCGCCACCACCGGCACCGACCCGGAGGCCGCCGCCCGGCTGGCCGAGGCCGCCGCGCTGGCCCGGGACCGCGGGGCGCCCTCGGTGGCCGCCTCGCTCGGCCTGCTCGCCGCCCGGCACACCCCGGCCGACGACACGCCGGGCCCCGACGAGCACCGGCTGCAGGCCGCCGAGGACGCGATCACCGCCGGCGAGGTGGACCTCGCCCGGGACATCGCGCGCGAGGTGCTCACCCGGGCCACCGCGCCCGCCGACCGGGTGCGGGCCTGGATGGTGGTGATCGAGTCGGCCGGGCAGGCGATCGGCGAGGTCGACACCGTCTACCCGCAGGTGCTGGCCGACGCCGGCGACGACCCGCGGCTGCTCGCCCTGGTCCACTACCAACTGGCCTGGCGGGGACTGGTCGTGGAGGGCGACTTCGCCATCGGCCGGGAGGAGGCCGCGCGCGCCGCGGAGCTGGCGGCCCGGGCCGGCGACCGGCGCACGGAGCTGCTCGCGCTCGCGTTCCAGGCGCAGACCGAGACCCTGATGGGTCACCCGGACGCCCCCGCGACCATCAAACGGGCGCTCAAGGAGCCGCAGGATCCCGCGGTCTCCTGCCATCACAACGGCGCGGGCGCCGCCCGGTACCGCTGGCTGATCATGAGCGACCAGCTGCCCGAGGCCCGCTCGACCGTCACCGCGCTGCTGCGCGAGGTGCGGCGGCGCGGCATGGTCGAGAGCGAGGTCCACTTCGTCCGGCTGCTCGCCGAGACCGAACTGCGCTCCGGGCACTGCGGACGCGCCCTGGACCTGGCCCGCGAGAGCATGCGGCTGGCCCGTGACTCCGGGATCGGCGAGATCCCCTCGGCCGTGCTCAACTCCCTCGCCGAGGCCACCGGCGGCGACCCGGAGCGCGCCCTCGCCCTCGCCCACGAGTCCGTGGAGCAGGCCGAGCAGGTCGGCGACCAGATGTACGTCTCCCGGGGGCTGACGGCCCTCGGGTACACCCAGTTGGTGGCCGGGGACGCCGAGGGCGCGGCGCGCTCGCTGCGCCGGGTGCGGGAGCTGGAGCACGGGCTCGGCATCACCGATCCGGCGCGTGGCCGCTGGCAGGGCGACCTCGCCGAGGCCCTCGTCCGGATCGGCGAGGTCGAGGAGGCGCGGCAACTCGTCGCCGTGACGCGCGAGCACGCGCTGCGGCTCGGCCGCGAGAGCGTGCTGGCCGTACTCGACCGGGCCGAGGCGCTGGTGCGGGCCGCGCGCGGCGAACACGAGGCCGCGCTCGCCCAGCTGACGTCGGTTCAGGACCGGCTCGCCAAGCTGGGCTACGGCCTTGAGGAGGCGCGGGCCGCGTTCGCGCTGGCCGCCCTGCGCACCGACCCGCACGTGCTCGGCCTCGCCAGACCGGACGGAACCCCCGTTCCGGGGCCGACGACCTACGACGAGGCCGCCCGGCTGTTCCGGCGCTGCCGGGCGCTGCCGTGGCTGCGTCAGGTGGACGCGGCGGCCTCGGCGAACCCGCGGGAACCGATCGCCCCCTCCGCGACGTCAGAGGGCGCGGAAGGGCTCGCCGCCCTGGAAGGGCTCGCCGCGATGGAGCGTCAGGTCGCCGCGCTCGTCATGGAGGGCGCGACCAACCGGGAGATCGCCGCACGTCTGTTCATCAGCGTGAAGACGGTCGAGGCGACCCTCACGCGGGTCTACCGCAAGTTGGGGATCCGCTCGCGGGTGGACATCGTCCGTCTGGCGGCGGGGCGCCGTACGAAGTGAGGCCGACCCGGGTTTACTGAGGGCGACCGAGGGTTTTCCCTGCCCAACTCCCCTAGGGGGTTCCCTCATTGGGCGCGAGGTGTGCCTGGTTCTAGCGTGAGGACGTGCCGCTCGCCCGGGCACACGGGGGTCGGTCCCGCGGCCCCCGTGCACCACCCCCACACCCGCGCGAACCCCCACCGGCAACCCCCACTGAGGAGACTCATGTTCGGGCTCAACCGCGCCAAGAAGACCGCCGCCGTCATCGCGGCGACCGCGGCCGCCGCGGCGACCGCACTGCTCAGCGCCCCCACCGCTGTAGCGGCCCCCCAGCCCATCGTGGGCGGCACCACGACCACGACGACGACGTACCCGTTCATGATGCAGATCACGGACGCCTCGCAGAACCAGTTCTGCGGCGGCACCCTGGTGTCGGCGACCAAGGTCGTCACGGCCGCCCACTGTATGGTCGGCGAGACCACCAGCAGCGTCAGAGTCGTCGGTGGCCGCACCTACCTGAACGGCACCAACGGCACGGTCGCCCGGGTCAGCAAGATCTGGATCAACCCCAGCTACACGGACGCCACCAACGGCGACGACGTGGCCGTCCTGACCCTCTCGACGTCGATGCCGTACACCACGGCCTCCTACGTCTCCTCCTCCCAGACCGGGGTGTACGCGGCCGGCACCACGGCCCGCATCATCGGCTGGGGCACCACCTCGGAGAACGGCAGCTCCTCCAACCAGCTGCGGACCGCGACGGTCCCGACCGTGTCGGACACCAGCTGCCGCAGCTCCTACGGTTCCGACTACGTCGCGACCGACATGGTTTGCGCCGGATACACATCCGGCGGCGTAGACACCTGCCAGGGCGACAGCGGCGGTCCCCTGCTCATCGGGGGCGTCCTGGCAGGGATCACTTCTTGGGGCGAGGGCTGTGCGGAGGCCGGTTACCCGGGTGTCTACACCCGGCTGACCACCTTCTCCAGCCTGGTGACCACGCAGGTCAACTCGTAACCCAGAAGGTCTCCTGAGCACTCCTCAGGTGAAATACCAGGGGGCGTTGCGAGCTTCCACGAGCAGTTCGCAACGCCCCCTATCCATGTCCGCGTCCAAGGGATCACCTCGGGAAAGCTTCCAGAAGGGTCCTAGAGGCGCCCGCCCTCCGCCTGTTTCAATGAGCGGCCGAGGGAGTTGATACGCATGGTGTCCACGGACCGTTTCCTGGCCTTCGCGGCGATGTCGCTGCTGGTGATCGTGATCCCCGGGCCGAGCGTCATGTTCGTCATCGGACGGGCCCTGGCACACGGCCGCCGCACCGCCGTCGCGACGGCGATGGGCAACCTCATCGGCTCGTACCTGCTGGTGGTGGCCGTCGCGGTGGGCATCGGCTCGCTGGTGGAGCGGTCGGTCACGCTCTACCTCGCGGTGAAGCTGGCGGGCGCCGCCTATCTCGTCTACCTGGGCGTGCAGGCCGTCCGGCACCGCAAGGAACTCAGGGCGTCGGCGATCGCGACCCGCCCCGAACAGCCGGCCCGCGGCGATCTGCGCACGGTCCTCGACGGCGCCCTCGTCGGGGTCACCAACCCGAAGGGCGTGGTGTTCTTCGCCGCCGTACTCCCCCAGTTCGTGGACCACGCGGCGGGCCGGGTCCCGCTGCAGATGCTCGTTCTGGGCCTGATCCCGATCTCCATCGGCCTGGTCACGGACACCCTGTGGGGCCTGACCGCCTCGGCCGCCCGCGGCTGGTTCGCCCGCTCCGACCGCCGCCTGTCCCTGATCGGCGGCGCGGGCGGCTTCACGATGATCGGCCTGGGCGTGACGGTCGCGGTGACGGGCCGCGCGGACTGAGGCCGTCCCTTTCCGCCTTCACTGTCCTACGACGGTCCCGAACCGGATGTCGTACGACGTCCCCGGATGCATGACGCCGAGCATCCGCGTGCCCTCCTCGACCACGTCCGCACGCTGGGCCTTGGTCAGCCTGCCGAAGGGCTCGACGACGAGCGCGTCGCCGGTCAGCTTCCACACGCCCGCGAGGAAACCGTCGACCAGGAGGGCGCAGTAGGCCAGGTTGCCCGCCCAGTTGCGGCCCCAGTACTCGGGCGGGACGACGCGGCTGCGGTCGGCGTGGGAGAGGAGCAGGTTGTCGAACTCGGGGAGGAAGCGGGGCGGGGCCGGGGTGTCCGCGTCGGGGCGCGGGGCGTCGGGGAGGTCGAACAGCTCGACACCGTTCGGGTCGCGGAAGGTGACGAGTTGCGGGCGAAGGCGTTCGAAGGCCTCGCGCAGCCGGGTCAGCCCTGCCCAGGTCTGCATGTCCTTGACGGAGGCGGGGCCGAAGGCGGCGAGGTAGCGCAGCACGGTGGCGTCGGGGGTGGGAGCCGGTTCGGCGGGGCGGCCCAGCCAGTGCTCGGCGGTGGTGAGGGCGACCTGGCCGCTCTGTCCCCACAGTCCGCGCGGGGTGACCTGGACGAGCGGGAGCCGGCAGCGGGCGGCGATGCCGAGGGCCTGCGGGTCGGCGTCCGGCCACTCGACGAGCAGCTCCTCGCGCAACTGCTTCATGGTGCGCGGCTCGGTCTCGACGAGGTCGCGGGCGAGGGCGGTGAGACGGTCGAGGTCGACACCGACAAGTCCCTTGCGGAAGTTGGTGAGTTCGCGCTCGCGGGCGGCCTGGACGAGCGGGCGCAGGGTGAGGCAGTCGGCGGCGGTGTGGGTGTGGATGGTCGAGCGCATGGTGACGATGCGGACGGCCTCGCGGTCGGCCATCAGCGCGGAGAGCTGCTCTGGGGCGAAGCCGTCGAGGCGGGCGGCGAGGGCGTAGTACGGCGGCTTGACGTTCTGGGCCTGGAGGCCGAGGAGGTGCTCGACGGCCGCCGCGGCGCCGAGCGGGGCGCGACGCAGGAGGAGCTGCCGGTCGAGGGTCGCGCGGTTGAGCTCGTGGATGCCGAGCACGGGAGCCGTCGTCGAGGCCGTCCCTGTCGTCTTCGTCATGCCCCGCACGCTAACGGCGATCGCGGACAGCCACGGTCCGCAACTCTCACCGAATCCGGATCCGCCCACCACCCGAGCGCCGTATGCCCCGTATATCCTGCCGGTGATCACGCCTGACCTGGCCCGCCCTGTCCCGGCCCGACCTGCCCCGGGCCCCGCGTCCCGCAGCCGCGGGCTCGACCCCGAGAGGCAGCCGTATGTCCGAGCGACGCGCCCGTCCCGCCTCCAGGAACCCGGTGAAGTCGGCCTGGCGCCGGGCCCTGACCCCGCCGCAGCCGCCCGAGGCGCACCCGTCGCCACCGCGGGCCGAAACTGCGCCCCAGGACCCGGCCGAGCAGGTCAGCATCGTCCAGGCCGCCCTGTACCGCGACGGCGTACGCGTCTCGGCCCCCGACTCCCTCGCCGAGACCTTCCGCGAACTGCGGGAGCAGCCGTCCGGCATGGCGTGGATCGGCCTGGCCCGCCCGACGGAGAGCGAACTCCTCTCCCTCGCCGCCGAGTTCGACCTCCACCCGCTCGCGGTCGAGGACGCGATGGAGGCCCACCAGCGCCCCAAGCTGGAGCGCTACGGCGACACCCTCTTCGTCGTCCTGCGGGCCGCCCGCTATCTGGACGCCCTGGAGGAGGTCGACTTCGGCGAGCTGCACGTGTTCGTCGGCCCCGACTTCGTGATCACGGTCCGGCACGGCGCGGCCCCCGACCTCTCGGCGGTGCGCCACCGCATGGAGGAAACCCCGGAGTTGCTGAAGCTCGGCCCCGAGGCGGTGCTGTACGCCATCCTCGACGCGGTCGTCGACGGCTACGCGCCCGTCGTCTCCGGCGTCCAGAACGACATCGACGAGATCGAGACGGAGGTCTTCCGCGGCGACCCCGCGGTCTCCCGCCGTATCTACGAACTCTCCCGTGAGATGGTCGAGTTCCAGCGCGCCACCCGCCCCCTCGTCGGCATGCTGCACGGCCTGATCGCCGGCTTCTCCAAGTACGACACCGACGAGGAACTCCAGCGCTACCTCCGCGACGTCGCCGACCACGTCACCCACACCAGCGAACGCGTCGACGTCTTCCGCCAAGCCCTGTCGGACATCCTCACCGTGAACGCGACACTGGTCACCCAGCAACAGAACGCGGAGATGCGGGCGTTGGCGGAAGCGGGGTTCGAGCAGAACGAGGAGATCAAGAAGATCTCGTCCTGGGCGGCGATCCTGTTCGCTCCGACGCTCGTCGGGACGATCTACGGGATGAACTTCGAGCACATGCCCGAGTTGGGCTGGAGCTTGGGATACCCCTTCGCGATCGGGTTGATGGGGATTGTCTGCGTGAGTCTGTACGTGATTTTCAAGCGGCGGGACTGGCTCTAGGCCGTAGCCGGGCGGCGACGACCGTACGACCCTCGGCGCCGCCCGGAACAGGGCCGGTTCCCCCGCCCTGTCGGCGCACGCGCGGTCCCGCGCCGGGTGCAACCGGAACGCCCCGCATTGCCGTCAGGAAACTTAACTGGGCATATTCACAAGGGTAGTTGGTGTGCGCTTCACTTGCGCCACACTGCCTCCACGGGGACCGGCGGACAAACGGGAGTGGCGCATGGACGGGTGGAGACCGGTCCTGGCCGTGGCGGTGGGGACGCTGCTGCTGACGGGGTGTACGAGCGAGCCGAACGACGCGGCGGGAGGGAAGACGAAGGGGAAGGCGAGTCCCAGCGTCTCTCCCCCGGCTTCGTCGTCGGCGGCCCCTGAGAACGAGCCGTACACGCTCGCGGAGGAACGCGCGCCGAAGACGCGGGAGGAGGCGGTCGCGTTCGTCCGTGGACTCGCCGTACGACCGGACGACTTCGGTATCGGGTATCGCAAACGCGAGCCCTACGAGAGTGATCCGGCCACCTGGGCCGTACTCCACAAGGACTGTCTCTGGGAGCGCGAGGCGCTGCCGAAGACCGTGCTGTCCAGCCTCACGCGGGCGTTCGAGTTACCGGAGAAGGTCGGCAAGGGGCCGGTGTACCTCTCGTTGACCGTGACCGTGCACGAGGACGACCTGGCGGCGCGGCGCGACATGGCGGGGGCGCAGGAGTCGGCGCTGCGTTGTCCCGAGCAGCAGTTGAACGGCACGGACGTGGTGCGCGATCTGTACTCCCGGGTCGACGCGTTCGCCGACGCGCGGCACACGATCAGTGAGGACGACCTGGCGGAGTCCGGGCAGTGGACCGGCGACGGCACGAGCAAGGCGCACCCCTTCGACTGGTACAAGTTCCGGGTCGGGCCGGTCACCGTGGCTGCGACGGCACGGCATGGAGCGGGTCGTAGCACGGAGGAAGACTCCGCCATCACCACCGACATGGTCAAAGGACTGAGCTACGTCGCCGCCGAGATCGACCGCTTGGGCAAGGCCGGTGGTACGGGCGGCACGGACGAACCAGCGGACACGGCGGCGGGCACGCCGGCCGGGACCGAGGGGGCGGAGCGATGAGCGAGAACCTGCGGTCGTCCGATCCGTCACGGATCGCGGAGTTCCGGCTGCTACGGCGGCTCGGTGCGGGTGGCATGGGCGTCGTCTATCTCGGGCGCACCGACGCGGGGGCGCTTGCGGCGATCAAGGTGATCCGGGGAGAGGGCGCCGGTGAGGAGGACTTCCGTGCCCGGTTCGCGCGGGAGGTGGAGCTGGCGCGACGGGTGGACAGCCCGTGGGTGGTGTCCGTCCTGGACGCCGACGCCGGGACGGGCGAGCCGTGGCTGGCCACCACGTTCGTCCCCGGGCCCTCCCTCGCCGAGGCGGTCGCCGCGCACGGTCCGCTGCCGTCGGGTGCCGTGCGGGTACTCGGTGCCGCGCTGGCCGAGGCGCTGCACGCCGTACACACGGCCGGGCTGGTCCACCGGGACGTCAAGCCGGGCAACGTACTGCTCACCCTCGACGGGCCGCGCCTGATCGACTTCGGCATCGCGCGTGCCGTCGGCGACACCGCGCTGACCGCGTCCGGGGTCGTGGTCGGCACACCGGGATTCCTCGCCCCGGAGCAGGCCGAGGGGCGGTCGGCCTCCTCCGCGAGCGATGTCTTCGCGCTGGGCTGCCTGCTGGCGTACGCGTCGACCGGCACCCTGCCCTTCGGCACCGGGACGCCGGACGCCCTGTTGTATCGCACCGTCCACGACGAGCCCGAACTCCACGGTCTGCAGGGCGAGTTGCGGAACCTGGTGGAACGCTGTCTGGCCAAGGACCCGGATTCGCGGCCCACGGCCGAGGAGATACGGAGCCTGCTCGCCGCGGACGCTCCGGACGCCACCGGCGGCTGGCTCCCCGACTCCGCCGCCCGGATGGTCGCCGCGCGGGCCGCCGAGAGCCTGGCCCTGCCCGGTATCGAGCCCACGGTCGTGGACGGAGCGGATGAACCGGTCGTGTCGGACGCCCCCGTCCGGCATCCAGGCCGGCGCCGGCTGCTGATCGCCGGCGGGGCACTGCTGCTGGCGGGTGGCGGGACCGGCGCGGCGGTGTGGGCGTCGGAGGACGACAGGACCCCACCGGCGAAGCCCGGGCGTCCCGTGTACGTCCTCGGCGTGCACACGACCACCAACACCGCCGAGGCGGCTGTCAGCCGGAGCAGTGAACGCGCCGCCCGCCTCGCCGTGGCCAAGCACAACGCCACGGCGAAGCGCTCGTACGACCTGAAGGTGAAGGTCCTCGCCGACCGGGGCGATGTGGACACCGCCCAGGAGGTGGCCCGCAGGTTCACCGCCGACCGGAACGTCGTCGCCGTCCTCGGACCGGTCGCCGAGATCCCGATGCGCGCGGCCTCGGCCGTCTACGGCGAGGCGGGACTGACCCATGTGTCCACCAGCACGGGCCAGCAGGACTACTTCCTGACCTCGTCCAAGACCTCGTTCCAGAGCGGCGCCTCCCACACCGCGCTGGGCGGCTGGATCGCGCTCGACGCGTACGTGAGCGGGCTGGTGGCGCCCCTCGGCGTCGTGATCGACCGGGCCGGGGGCACGGCCATCCAGGACCAGGGCACCCTCCTGGTCAGGAACTGGCGCAACACCCTGGGCGCCACGGTCGAACCCCGCGTCGTCGCGGAGGGCACGAACGACGGCCCCAAGGCGGTCCGCGAACTGCTCGCCGCCCGTGTCGGTGCCTTCGCGTACCTGGGCGCCCTGGACGCCACCGTCCACGCGGCCCAGGAACTCGCCGCGGCCGGCTTCACCGGTCCACGCTGGATGCAGCACCAGCTGTACGGCTCGGACTTCCCACGCCTGGCGGGGGCCGCGGGCGAGGGCTGGTACGTGGTCACGGCGGCCGTGGACCCCTCCGTACTGACAACCCGGAAGGCGAAGGACTTCACCGCGGCGTGGCGGAAGCGCTACGGCGACACTCCGGAGCCGTACGCCACGGAGGCGTACGACGGTGCGCGGATGCTGCTCACCGAGTTCGCCGGCACGGTCCCGGCCGGAGCGCGTCGACGCCCGGTGCGGGCCGCCCTCGCCACCCGGCTGGCGAAGGTGAAGTTCGCCGGCATCGCCCGGACGTACACCTTCGGTGACTTCCACCAGTACGACAACAGCGGCACAGGCTGGGCGGCCGACACCTACGTCCACCAGGTCCGCGACGGGCGCTTCCGGCAGTTGGGTTCACTGGCCGATCTGAACGCCAAGGCCAAGGCGCAGAGTTGATGAAGTCCCGGGCAGACGGGCGGGGACGAGTGGGGACCGGAGGCGATTGACGTGGAACGGCTGCTGCCCTCCGACCCGTCCCTGATCGGCGGCCACCGGCTGGCGGGACGGCTCGGCGCGGGCGGAATGGGCGTCGTCTACCTGGCGCGCTCACCGCTCGGCGCCTGGTGCGCACTGAAGGTGATCCGCGCCGAGTACGCCGACGACCAGGACTTCCGCGCCCGCTTCCGCCGTGAGGCCGACCTCGCGTCGCGCCTCACCGGCCGGTGGACCGTGCCGGTCGTCGCGGCCGACGCCGAGGCCCGCTCCCCGTGGCTGGCCACGGCCTATGTGCCCGGCCCGTCCCTCGCCGAGACCGTGGCGCTGCACGGCCCCTGGCCCGAGGCACAACTGCGCGGCCTGGGAACCGCGTTGGCCGAGGCGCTGGAAGGGGTGCACACGGCCGGGCTCGTCCACCGGGACGTCAAACCCGCGAACGTGCTGCTGGCCGCGGACGGGCCGCGCCTGATCGACTTCGGGATCGCGCGGGCCGTCGGCGCGACCGCGCTCACCGCGGACGGCTCCGTCGTGGGCTCGCCCGGCTATCTCTCGCCCGAACAGGCCCGCGGGCACACCGTGGGTCCGCCCAGCGACGTCTTCTCGCTCGGCTGCGTCCTCGCCCACACCGCCACCGGCCGGCCTCCGTTCGGCACCGGGGGCGCCGCGGCCGTGTTGTATCGCACCGTGCACCAGGAACCGGACCTGGACGGCGTACCGGAAAACCTCGACCGGACCATACGGAGATGCCTGGCGAAGGAACCGGAGCGGCGTCCCGGCACACGCGAACTCCGCGACATCTTCGGCGAGTTCGCCTCGGAAGGGTGGCTGCCCGAAGGGCTGCCCGCCCTGGTCGCCACCCGTGCCGCACGCGTGCTCGACCTGCCCACTCCCGAACCCACCGCGGTCACCGGGCCCCCCGCCGCCCTCTCGCCGGTCGCGCCGCCCTCGCCCACCCGGCGGCGCCTGCTCGTAGCGGGGGCCGCGCTCGGTGTCACCGCGGCAGCCGGGGCGGGCGCGTGGTGGGAGTGGGGCCGCGCCGACGCCTCGGCGAACACCGGCTCGGTACGGCGGTCCCGGCACGTGGTCACGCTGCTCGGCAGCCCGGACGACCCCTTCTTCACGGACCACAGGCGCGGCGCCCTCCTCGCCGTCGAGCAGCACAACAAGGACGCGCGTCGCACCCTGGACCTCGTGCTGCGCACCGCCGACGACCGCGGCACCGCGACGGGCTCCGCCGCGGCGGCCGCCCGGCTGGCCGCCGACCCGGACGTGTCCGTGGTGATCGCCACGGGCCCGAACGCGACCGTCCTCGCGGCCCTGACCCCGTGCACGAAGGCCCGGCTCACCCTGCTGGTCACCCGCGCCGACGCCGAGACCTTCAACAACGTCAACACCACCACGGCCCTCGTGCTGCGCCCCACCCTGCTGCTGGGCCCGACCGCGGTTCTGCGCTATCTGAACCGGGTCGTCAAGCCCGCCCGTACGGTGATCGTGCACGACCTGGCCACCGAGGCGGAGAGCCTGGCCACGGTCCGCGTCACCACGGTCCACGGCAAGCTCGACGGCGAGACGGTGGTGGAGGAGGTCGCGGCCGACGAGGGCTTCACCGGGGCCGCGCGCCGCATCGCCGCCCGGCCCCGGGACGCCGTCCTCTTCGGCGGGGTGAGCCCCGAGCGCGCCGCCGCCTGCGCCCGCGCGCTGCGGAACGCGGGCCACCAGGGTGCCCGGGGCGCGACCGAGCACGTCCTCTCCGCCCCGTTCCGCGCAGCCGGCGAGGACTGGTGGATCAGTACGGGCTACACCGACGCGAACGCCGACCCCCGTACCAAGGCGTTCGCCGCCGCGTTCCGTGCCCGCCACGGACACCCGCCCGGCCCCTGGGCCGCCGAGGCGTACGACGCCGTCCGGTTCGCCGCCCACGGTCTCGCCGCCGTCGGCGACGACGGCCGGTCCGCCCTGCGCTCCGAACTCCTGCGCAGCCCCTGGCAGGGCATCACCCGCCGGGTCAGCTTCGACGCCGACTCACAGTTCTTCCTGACCGGTGACGGCAGCGGGCAGTTCCTGTTCCGCGTGACCGGGGGAGCCGCCCGCTTCGTGGCGCGCTCCGACGACATCGGCAAGAAGACCTGAACCAGGATTCCGCACAGGCGAAAGCCCGTTGAGCCTCTTCACGCGACTCGTTCCCGGTGCCGAGGGCCACCGTGCCCTGGGCGGGCGGTCGCCTCGGACACCCGGCCACGGCAGTCGAGTGCGTGCGGTCGCACCGGTCAGACGCCCTGTGGGGTGCTGCGTACAACGCCTGCGCGCCGATCTCCTGTCTGTACCGCGCGCTTGCTGGAGACGCGTCGGGGACACAGAGGTGACGGTCTCGTCACGCCCCTGTTGGCACACTGCGTCGGGATGTCCCCTGGACACCCAGTTCCTGTCGCCACCGCCAGCTGTGGGAGGGGTTCCGTCCGATGCCAGCGCCGAAGGCTCTCGGGCTGCGGCCGAAGGTGTCGACGACAGTGCTCACGGCCGCGAAGGGGCAGTCGGAGACATCCGGTCCCGCCCGTTCTGTGTCTGCGTCTACGTCTACGTCGTCCAACGCGGCGGTGACGGCCGGCCTGGCGGGCGGACGCGGACCCGCACCGGCCCCTCCCTTCCCGGGTCGGCTGCCGCCTGCCGCACAGGACATGTTCGGCAACAGCGCCGTAGCGGCGGCCGGTCGCGGCGGGGCCGGCGCGGCCCGGCCGGGCGTCGGCACTCCGGTCGCCGCCGGATCGGCCACCCTCGCTCCGGCCGCCGCCGGATCCGCCACCCTCTCTTCGGCCGCCACCGCTCCGCCCACCCCCGCCCCGGCCGCCGCCGAACCGGCAGCGCCGGACGCCGTGGAGACGGCACCTGCCTCCGGTGCCGCGCAGGACGTCACATCGCGGCCCGGCCCGAACGCGGACCCGAAGTTCGCGAAGCTGAAGAAGGACGTGGGGCACAAGAAGCGAACGCTGGCCGCCTCGCATCCACCGCCGCGG
The DNA here is from genome assembly GCF_029892565.1 of Streptomyces pseudovenezuelae. Taxonomy (GTDB): domain Bacteria; phylum Actinomycetota; class Actinomycetes; order Streptomycetales; family Streptomycetaceae; genus Streptomyces; species Streptomyces pseudovenezuelae_A. The sequence continues at coordinate 795,757 of NZ_JARXVH010000001.1, forward strand.
ACCGAAGCGGGCGCGGCGCAGGACGCGGCGCTTCCGCCCAAGGACGACGCCGAGGCGCAGGGCAAGACGGCCAACGCCGAGCAGATGAACGAGGCTCAGCCCAAGGAGTTCGACAAGGACGCGTTCATCAAGGCGGTCGAGAAGGCCATCGCCGACAAGGCTCCCAAGAACCTCGACGAGGCAGACAAGTTCGCCGAATCCGGCAAGGCCGACGAGGTCCGCGCGGAGGTGGACGGCAAGGTCGGCGAGGGCAAGTCGGACTCGGCGCAGCAGATCGCCACGACGACCGCCGCCCCGCCGAACACGTCCGCGGCCGTGCCCAAGAAGGTCGTACCGATGGCCGCGGACCGGCCACCCGGGACCCCGGGCACCCCGGCGCCCGCGAACGCCGTGCCGGACAAGCTTCCGCCGTCGGCCACCGACCTGTCCGCCGGCCCCGCCGAGGTCAATCAGAGGATGGCGGACGCGCAGGTCACCGAAGCGCAGCTGCAGAAGTCCAACGAGCCCACGTTCAAGAAGGCCGTGGGCGAGAAGAAGGCCGCCGAACAGCACTCCGCGGTGGCCCCCGGCCAGATGCGCGGACACGAGAAGAAGGAACTGAACGCGGCCACCGTTCAGGCGAAGCGGCTCGGCACCGCCGCGATGGGCGCGATGGGCGCCCAACGGGTGGCGACCGGGCAGCGGGTAGCCAAGGGCAAGGGTGGCGCCAAGGGCCGGGACGAGGAGAAGAGGGCCCAGGTCACGACACTCCTCCAGGGTGTCTTTGACACGATGCAGAAGGACGTCCAGGGCATTCTCGACGGTCTCGACAAGCTGGTCGACGACCAGTTCGGCAGGGGTGAGAAGCAGGCGCGGGACGCGTTCACCGCCGAGCACAAACAAAAGATGGAGGAGTACAAGGACGAGCGGTACTCCGGTGCGACGGGCAAACTACGCTGGCTACGGGATCTGTTCGCCGGACTGCCCGCCGAAGCCGACAAGATCTTCGAAGAGGCCCGCGACAACTACGTCCGCCGGATGCGGCAGGTAATCTCCGACGTCGCCGACACCATCGGTGCGCAGCTGAACCGGGCCAAGAAGCGCATCGCGCAGGGCCGGACCGAGATGCGGGACGCGGTGCAGAAACTCCCGGCCGACCTGCGGTCCATCGGCAAGGAGGCGGCAGCCGAGTTCACCGACAAGTTCGACGAACTCACCCAGTCCGTGGACGACAAGGGCACCGAACTCGTCGACACGCTGGCCACCAAGTACACCGACGCCCTCAAGTCCGTGGACGACGAAATCGCCGCGGAGAAGGAGAAGAACAAGGGGCTCGTCGCCAAGGCCGTGGACGCGGTCAAGGCGGTGATCAACACGATCATCGAGCTCAAGAACCTGCTTCTGTCGGTCCTGGCCAAGGCCGCGCAGGCGGTGATGCTGATCCTCAAGGACCCGATCGGCTTCCTGCGCAACCTGGTGACGGCTGTCGGCGCGGGTCTCAAGCAGTTCCTGCGGAACATCGGTACCCACCTGCAACAGGGCATCATGTCCTGGCTGTTGGGCAAGACGTCCGAGGCGGGCATCCAACTGCCCGCCAAGTTCGACACCCAGGGCATCGTGCAGATGCTCGCCTCTCTGCTCGGGCTGACCTGGCAGAACATCCGCGCGCGGATCGTACGCAAGGTCCCGAAGATGGAACCGGCGATCACGGCGGCGGAGACTGCGGTGCCGCTGGTCGCCGAGGTCCGCAAGCGGGGCGTCGCCGGCATGTGGGACGACCTCAAGACCCGCGTCGGCGACATGAAGAAAGACCTGCTCGACAAGGTCATCGCGTATGTGACGCCCACGATCGTCCAGGCCGGGATCATGTGGGTGCTGTCGCTGCTCAACCCCGCGTCCGCGTTCGTACGCGCGGTGAAACTGATCATCGACATCGTCAAGTTCGTGGTCACCCAGGCCCGTCAGATCTTCGAGTTCGTCAACGCCGTCCTCGACGCGGTCATCGCGATCGCGCGGGGCGGCAGCGGCGGCGTACCGGCCCTGATCGAACGCGCCCTGGCCCGCGCCATCCCCGTCCTCCTCGGCTTCCTCGCCGCCCTCCTGGGCATCGGCGGCATCGCCGCCAAGGTGAAGCAGATCGTCCAGGCCCTGTCCAAGCCGGTCGGCCGGGCGGTGGACTGGGTGATCGAGAAGATCGTGGGGCTGGTGAAGAAGCTCTGGGCGAAGATCAAGTCGAAGTTCGACAAGAAGAAGCCGAAGCGCCGACCGGGCCGGAGGCGTCCGGACGAACGGCACCGTCCCGACCCGCGCGGGCCGAAACAGAAAGACAGCGAAGGCAAAGACAATCAGGGACAGGTCGTCGGCGACCTGTCGCTCAAGCAAGGTACGGACATGGCCGGCGAGGGCCACACGGTGTACGTAGAGGTCAAGCGTCGCAAGGTCCATGTCGAGATGGCCTCGCAGCGACGGGAGTGGATCGGTTCCCTCATCACCTCGGCACTGGAGAAGGAGAGGAAAGGACAGAAGCGGTCGAGTCTGCTGAAGTACCTCAACGCAATGGACGCCCAGGTGAAGGCCATGGAGAAGTTGGAGGACGGCCAGCTGACGCAAGCCAAGAAGGAAAAGATCGAGAGACAGCTGATCGAAATCACCCGAGCTCTGAATCTCCTCGGTCACACATTCAGCATGAAGAACCTCGCCGACTTCACCAAAAGCAAATACACCGCCAACGGCCAGCTACTGGACGCCTACCGCAACGGCGAGGCAATCCGAGCGACCTTCTACCCAAGCTGGAACAGCGCCGCCAAGACGGAGAAGGACAGACAGCTCAAGGAGCACACACAGCGCCTGATTCAGGAAAGAGCCAAATGGGACCCAAACAGCACACATACGAGCTCGAATTGGTTTATATGTCCCGGCACTCGTTCCCGCCCCCCACACCTTGCCGACAAGTTGACCGACAAAGGCCTGCCCGCCATTGACCATGACATGGAAGTCTCCACCCAGTGGAACACAGAAGGTCACAACACTCCACACCCACCACGAGAGACGTGGTACAACGACATCTCCAATCACGTGACGATGTGCACTAGCTGCAATGGCAGCAAGAGCGGTCCCGGCTACAAGCTAGACGTGGGACCCGATTTCCGAGGACCGGGAGATGCGCCGTGACCGATCGTGTGGACAGCGTCCCCGACACCGGGCCGATCAACTTCAAACTGTGGCTTCCCCAATGGGACTCGCGCCATGGCCGCCTACGCTGCCGCTTCCAGGCGACAACTGTAGGCCTGACCCAGCTCAACGAGGGAACATCGGAGTGTATGACCCAGTTCCTCGCCGATCTCGGTCAGACCGAGGCGAATAACATCACCTGGTCGAGCGAGCGGTACCGTACGACATTCCTTTCCGACTTTCCGGACGCCAACGGCTGGGAGGATCAACTGGCGTTGGCCTGGGACGTTCAGATCGAAACCGACAGCGACGACGATCCCGAGGACGCCGGCACGCACGATCCTGGCCCGCATGGCAGCCACGCCTACGACAGCACCTTCGAAAATGAGGACGAGGCAGGGGAGCGGCTTCGCGACCGAGTGCTGATCATCGCGGGCACGGCATACGGGCCCAAGGTCGACCTAGCATCGCTTGTGTCCACCGAAGGTGTCCTTTCTGCGGACATCGGTATCTTCGAAGGAATGGTCGCGCTCGACCTCGGGGTACTCGACTTTCCCGACGACGTAGCGCTGATTGACGGAGTGCTCGCACGATGCCGCGAACATGGCCTCCGTACGAACTGGAAGGAGCCGGACTACTGAAGGGGTCACCCACACCGAGCTACGGCGGACGGCTCAGCGCGCGAAGAGCATCTTCCCCCAGCGCCATCGCTGCACTCACCACACGTACGCGTAGGTTTTTTGGCGATGATCGAACTCAGTGAGTTCAGGGCTCACCTGCCGGTGTGACTCTCCGGCCTCCATGACACGCGCACGGCCCGTGGGCCGCCCCTATCGGTGGCAGTACAACCGGAGTCGCGTGCAGAGCCGCCTTGGCTACCGCCGCGTTACCCGTCTGGTCGTGTGCGGCCCCGGTCATCGGCGTCCCATGGGCCAGTTGCTTTACCTGGGCACTGTGGGCCACCACGGCGTTGCTCATCGCCGTCGGGACCACGACCACGGGTGCCCGGGGCTGTGGAGCGATCCCGGCGGTGGTGTTCTCGCGAGCCGTAGCCGGCGGCACAGGCGCCACCAACCGGTGCAGCGAAAGCGGCGGTTCAGTAGGCAGCATTCGTGTCACCCCTGGGATCCGTCGTCGAGCAGGTGGGCGTGGGGGCCGAGTTCGGCCGGGCGGAGGAGGCGGGCCTCTCGTTGGAACTGGCGGGCCACGCCTCGTACGACGTGGCGCATCCCGATCGTAGCGCTGTCGCCGTCGGCTGCCGCCAGTGCGGCGGTGCGGGCCGCCGCTGTGATGCCCGCGCCCGTCATGTCCAGGCGGGCCAGGATCTCCAGGTCCATGTCGGGGGCCAGCGGGGCCTCCGGGGGGAAGGCCAGGCGCCAGAGTCTGCGGCGTTCCGGCGCGGCCGGGCGGGGGAAGTGGAGGACGAAGTGGAAGCGGCGGGTGAACGCCGGGTCGATGTTGTCCTTGAGGTTGCTCGTCAGGATCACCAGGCCTTCGCTCGCCTCCAGGCGTTGCAGGAGGTAGCCGACTTCCAGGTTGGCGTAGCGGTCCGTGCCGTGCTTCACCTCTCCGCGCTTGCCGAACAGGGAGTCCGCCTCGTCGAAGAGCAGTACCGCGTGGCTCTCCTCCGCCTGTCGGAACGCCGCCTCCATGTTCTTCTCCGTCTCCCCCACCCACTTCGACACGACCTGGGCGAGGTCCACCTTCAGCAGTTCCAGGCCCAGCATGCCGGTGACGATCTCCGCGGACATCGTCTTTCCGGTGCCGGGTTCGCCCGTGAAGAGCGCCTTCACCCCACCGTGCGCCGTGTGGTGGGCGAAGCCCCATGCCTCGGCGATCCGGGGCCAGGCGCGGAAGGCCGAGGCGATCTCCAGGATCTGGTTCAGCTGGGCGTCGGGGAGGACCAGGTCGTCCACGGTGCGCCGGGGCATGATCGACTGGACGCCGCTGCCGCTGCGCCCGCGCGTGACGGTGGCGATGGCGGGTTCGACGTGGCCGGAGACCGGTTCCGGGCTGCCGTTTCCGGCCAGGCGCGCCCCGGCGCCCGCGACCGACGCCACGGCGCGCAGTTCCCCGCCGCTCATCCGGTAGCGGGCGGCGAGGTCTTCCAGCAGAGGGCCGTCCAGGTCCGGAAGCGCAGCCGACCACATGGCTCGGCGGTCCCCCAACCCCGGTGTGGGCACAGTGAGTTCGGCGTACGCGCGGGCGGCGAGCAGGCCTGCCGGGCGCCAGGGTTTGAGGCCGGTCAGGCACACCGGTACGCGAGAGCGGAGCAGCGCCGCCGACACCAACTCGGCCTGCCCGCCGCGCGGTTCACCGTGCAGATCGTCGGTGGGAATCCACAGCACCGCGCCCAGCGCGGCGGCCGTACGCAGATCTGCCCCGGGGTCCGCGGTCAGCCGCCGCAACGGTGCACCCGCCGCTCGGGCCAGGGCCTGTACGGCGTCGAGCTGACCGTCCGGCGGGCATCCCCACAGCCCGGCGAGGTCGATGTCGCCGGAACCCAGCGCGCGGCCTAGGCGGGTGAGGTGGTCCGAGGACAGGTACGAGGACAGCACGCGGGGTTCCGGCTCCATGACCTCGCCGGGATCGTGGCCGAGCAGACCGACGTCGCCGCCCCAGCCCAGCAGGAACTCCAGCACACCGGACCCGAGGACCAGTTCCTGGGAGAGTTCGACCGGGGCCTCACCATGGGCGCACAGAAGGCCGTACCGGCGCAGGGGCCCGGTCGGTCCGAGGGCTCGGCGCAGGGCGAGTCGGGCCGCCGCGCTCCCGTGGCCCTCCGCAGTCCCGTGGCCCTCCGAGGTCCCGGGGCCCTCCGCACCCACCACGTCTCCCGTATCCCCCGCGATCCCCGCACCCACCCCGCCGACCGCACCCACCGTGACAAGCAGTTCCACGCTCGGCAGCCGCCGGTTCAGGTTGTCCACGATGTAGGCGTAGATCCGCTCGTATCCGCGGTCCAGTTCGGGCGCGGCGACCAGGAGCAGCGCGTCCTGGTCGGCGCGGGTCAGGCCGAACCTGGTGGCGAGCGCGTCCAGCGGCAGGGTGCCGCCCTCGGCGGACGCGTGTCGCCTGAGCAGCCGTTCGGCCTCCGGCTCGGGCCGCGCCGGTGCGTACGGTCCCGCCATGGCCTCGGTCAGGTCGTGCACTTCGTCGAGGAGGACCCCGACCTGTTCGTCGGTCACGCAGTACGGCGTGAGGTCCGGCCGGGTGAGCCTCGCGGCGATCCGCGCCTGCCGCTCGACGGCGGCGCGCAGCGCCCGGTGCAGGTCGGCCAGCCGGATCCGCAGGTGTTCGACCGCCGGCTCACCCATGCCCGTCACCCACCCGTGGCTCACTCATGCCAGTCCCCCGCCCACCCGTCGTATCACCCGAGTCCGTCCCCCGTCCCTCCCACGGATCACCCATGCCCGTCCCCCGTCCCTCCCACGGTTCGCACATGCCCGTCACCCGCCCGAGAACGTCAGGGTCCGGCCGTCCAGCCACACCACGTCAGGCACGTCGGGCAGCAGCCCGCCCCGCAACAGATCGGCATGCCGTCGCCCCAACGGGACGCGCACGCGGACCGCATGGGGCTCGAATCGGACGGTGGCCTCCAGGTCCGCGAAGCGGCTCAGGGACAGCAGCGGATGCGGTGTCTCGCGCCCTTGCCAGAGTGTCCAGGCGATCGTGGACAGGCCCAGGGTCGCGGCGAGGGTGACGGTGTGCTCCAGGTCGCCGTCGTCCGCGAGCGGTACCGCCCTCCGTTCCACGGCCAGGGCGGTGACCAGGTCCGCGAGCCGTGCCGCGTGGCCGGGCAGCTCCGCGGCGAGCCGGGGATCCGGCCGTCCCTCCCCCGGTCCGTGGCCGGACGTCCACAGCGGGGTGCGCCAGGGCAGGCGCGTCGCCGGGTCTCCGCGCAGTGGTCGTACTGCGGTCATGAACGGCACGCCCGCCACCGCGAGTTCGCGCAGGGTTCCGGGTGGGAGGGGGCCGTCGCAGATCAGTACGGGCGGACGTCCGCACGCCTGCCAGTACGGCAGCAGTCGCGCGGTCTCCCCGGCCCAGGCGATCGGGAACATGCCCTGGGCGTCGACGAGGAGCAACCCGTCGTCGACGCCGGTGACCAGGAGTGGGTCGGCGGGGTCGTGTCCCCGGCACACCGAGAGCGCCAGGACACCGTCGAGGAGCGGGAGCGCGGGACGTACATGCCTCGCGAAGTCGGTGAGCCGCTCCTCGGGCACGGGCGGGTCGAGGCCGGCGAAGACGGCCGCCGCTTCCCGGTCCTGCTCGGCGTGGCGCCAGCCCCGTGCGGTCGCGCCCAGCACCTTGTACGCCAGGGCGGCCGCGAACAGCGGTGCCTGATCGGCGAGTTCAATGCCCGCCAGAGCCGGCCCGATCGCGTCGAGGTAGCCGATCCGCGCCAGCGGCCCGGCGAGCAGGAAGGGCAGCGCCGAGCACACCCGAACCTCGCGCGCGGCGGTGCGGGACACGGATGTGCCCTCGGTCGCCGGGGACGGTGACTCAGCGGTGCGGCCGCCCTGTTGGTCCGAGTGCCCCACCGCGTCAGCGAGTCGGGCGATCTCCTCGCGGTCCGCCGACGCGAGGTAGTCCGTGAGGAGGTCGGTCAGGGACGCTCCGGGCCGGACATCGCGCAGTGGCTCGGGCAGTATCTCCGTCGCCCCGGCCAGGAGGTCGCGCCGGGCGAGTTCGGCGAGCAGCCGCCCGGCCGACGCGTCGTCGTCCCCGAGCAGGGCGAGCAGGTAGACGCGGAGCGAGTGGTCCGGGAGCAGGGCGAGGAGTGCGTCCAGTTCGTTCCGTTCGGCGAGTTCGGCGAAGAGCGCGGCGGCCGGTGGCGCCGACCACCGTGGCCGTGTCGGGGACAGGGCCTCCTCGAATGACACCGGTTCCGCGGGGGGCGGGTCGGCGGGGAGTTCCGCCACGGATGCCGGCGCGACATGGACCTCGAACGTCGTCTCGCCCCGCCCTGACCAATCGGGCCTGCGCGGCCGGACGGTGACGGTCACCGGCTCGGCGATCTCCACGTCCGGGCCGTCGCCCGCCAGGTGCTCCGCGAAGTGGTCCTCCAGCGCCTCGGGGAGAGCGTCGACGACCTGGCGGACCAGACCGCGTGGATCGGGCCCCCAGCTCCACCCACCGCGCCGGACCACCGTCATCGTGCAGCGGTGCACCTCGATCTCTCCGGCGGTCCGGGTGGTGGGTGCGCTCATGCCACTTTCACCCTCTCCAGACGACCCGCCCAGCCGACCACCAGCACGAGCACTCCGTATGCGGTGTCCGCGGCGAGACTCACCGCCAACTTCGCCTCAGTCCCCCCGGCGGGGATCTCGCCGGCGAGAACATGGGTGGCCTGGTGGTCGGAGACCAGTGCGACCACCGGGGTGGGGGCGGTTGTGTCGAAGGGCACGGTGACGGTGAGCTTGTCCGTCGTCAGCTTGAGCTCGTTGTTCCACGACGGCAGGTGCAGCAACTTCGGTTTGGGCTTCTCGTCGGACCCGAACTCGACCGCGTAGGCCAACGGTTCGGCGAGCGCGCCCGGTTCGTCGTCCACGGCCGCCACGGCGAGCTCACGGGCGTCGACCGGAAGGGTCGCGGTGCCGTCCGCGCCGAGGGAGACCCGCAACGGCAGGGCGGGGCCGACGAGTTCGGCCGCGTCGTTCGACGCGCTCGCGCCGGTGAGTGCCACCGCGCCCAGGACGTGGCAGGTGTCGACCGCGTACACCACGGAGAGCGCCATCGTCAGCCACCGCCGTTCGTTGCCGAGACCGTCGCCACGACCAGGAAGTCGACCGCCCCCGGGCGTTCGACGACTTCGCCCGGGCTGTTCACGGGGTCGTACAGGCGCGCCCGGCACCTCACCCGCAGGTCGCCGTCCACCGTGGCCTCCGCGGGGATGTACAGCACCGATTCCTCCAGGGCGGGCGGGGTACGCGCGGCCAGGTGGACGTGCACGACGACCCGGCCGTCGGCGACCTGCTGTGCCGTGATGCCCGCAGGCAGCGGCAGCAGCATGCCGTCGGTGGCCGTCCCCGACGTCACCAGGGTGCTGCCCGCCGGCATCGTGCCCTCGAAGCTGCCCGCGATGGTCAGGTTGCCGTTGGCCGCCATGGTCAGCAACGGGTCGACCGTGCCGCCGCCCTGGTACAGGCCGAAGACCAGACTCGGCCGGTCGCCGCCGGACAGCACGATCGCGGGCTTGCCCTCCTGGGCCTCCTGGCCCGTGCGCAGGGTCAGGGAGCCCGACTGGGCCGAGACGATGTCCGCGCGCACTCCGGAGAACCGCACCGGAACCCCGCGCGCCTCGGTCTCGACGTCGCTGAAGTGGCCGCCCGCCCAGCGGACGTAGCCCAGCAGGATGCGCCACACGGCCGGTGGGGCGGCCAACTGGGCGCCGATCGCGGGTGGTTGCTGCTCGGCCACCGTCCGCTCGTCGCCGAGTCGCCCGAAGGAGATCTCGTACGAGTCCTCCACCCGTGTGCTCGCGCCGGTACCGCCGCACGAGTCCGGGCGCGCGGACGTGGCCGGTTCCCGGTCGGCCGCGGCGAGGAAGACCGGATAGGGCTCTTTCTCACTCGGGTCCGCGCCGTTGACCTCTTCGAAGTCGCTCTCCCGCAGCACGACCGGGTCGGTGAGGACCACCTCGCGGCCGGTGCCGTCGACGGCGTACCCGGGCGACACCCGCACCTCGACGTACCGCGCGTTGGTCAACGGGTCGGTACGCGGTTCGGTGGCGAGGGCGAGCCCTTCGGCGACGCCCCACTCGTGCAGGTGCCGGGCGTGCCGGGCGGACTGGCCGCGCGCGTACTCGACCGTCGCCGACAGGTCCGCGGCGGCCAGCACCTGGCCCTCGTGGAACGCGGGGCGCATCGGGCCCGTCATGGTGTCTCACCGGGCTTCCTGGTACGGGAGGACCGGGTCCGCTTCGCCGGGGGTTTGGCGGGAGCCTTGGCCGGCTCGGCGGTTGGGGCGGGCTCGGTTGACTGGGCGTCGTCGCCCTGCGGTGCGTCGCCGCCCCGTGGCGCGTCGTCGCCATGCGGTGCCCCTTCGAGCTCCTCCAGCCGGGGTCCGAGCCGCTCCGGCAGCTGCTCCGCCACCTGGCTCACCTGCTGCTGTGCGTTGCCCAGTTGCGCGCGTAGTCCCTCCAACGCCGCGTTCAGATCGGCCACTTGCGTCCTGACCATGGCCAGTTCCTGCATGCTGTCGGTCACTTCGCTGGGGGTCGTGTAGACCTGCTCGTGCAGAGCCTTGGGCGGGGTCTCGCCGGGGGCCCGGGTGAGCAGCAGGGAGAGCATCTCCTCCAGGTCACCGGTGCGTGGCCAGTCGTCGAGCAGTCCTTCGACGTACGGACGCGGCACGGGGCCCTGCGACGGGAGTTCCGGCTTCCGGTGGCACGGCGGGGGCTCGCAGCACAGCCGCTCGGCCAGTTCCCGCAGCCGGTAGAGCTTGGGCAGCCACTCCCCGTACGCCGATCCGCCCGGCAGCACCTGTTCCCGGGTGGCGGAGCAGATCCGTACAACGTCACAGCCCTTCAGTTCGACGTACGCGAGCAGGACGTCGGTGTCGGTGCAGTCCCCGCACGGCGGGTTCAGCGTGGCGCACGCCGCGTCGGTCACGAACCTGCGTACCGCCACGGACAGTTCCGCGGCCGCCTCCGCGATCTGCTGCAGCTCGGCGATGGTCGCGGTCTCCACGCTGTCCGGTGGTGGGGGCGGCAGAAGCGGTGGTACGTCGACGGCGGCTACGTTCTTGCGCAGCGTGCAGTCGGTGAGGCCGGGGCTCTGCTCCAGGCGGCCGAGGAGCCACTCCCGGATCAGGCTCAGGTCGGCGCGGAACTCCACCCGCAGCGCGTGACTGAGCGGTGTGCCCTGGGCGATCAGGCGTACTTCCAGCTGCGCGTCCGGGTCTCCGTTTTCCGGTACGACCCGCGCCGCGGTCTCGGTGACCACCGCGCGGGCGATGGATCGGCGCAGCGGATCCGGCCACGTGGCTTCCTCGTCGATGCCGCGCAGCCGGTCGCACGCCGAGCCCAGCGTACGGCGGGCGTCCTGGACCGACGCGAGGTCCTGGTACTGCTTCTTGAGCTGGCCCTGCCCGTTCGCGTCGTAGGTGTCGAACCGGGCGACGGCACTGGCCAGCGCGCGGACGTGCTCCGTCATCTCGCGGGCCGTGGCCGGTGGCAGTGCTCCCTCGCCGCCCGCGTTCTCGCTCAGCCAGGCGAGGGCGGCGGCGTACCGCTTGGCGTCGGAGGCGTCGAAACGGAAGGTACGGCCGGTGCCGGCGGACGCGGCGAACAGGGCGTCGACGTAGTGGCCGAGCCGTCGGTCGCGGCTGCGGGCCTGGTCGGCCCGGACCAGATTGCCAATTCCGGCGAGCAGTTGGGTGCCGGGGTTGTGGCGATGGTCCTCGAAGTCACCGCCCTTGACGAGGAACCGGAAGCCCTCCTGGACCCGGGAGGGGACGCACCCCGGCGAGGGGCAGGGCTCCTCCGTGGCGTACGGCGCCACCGGCTCGACCGGCAGCTCCTGGTACCGCACGAAGAGGCCGTAGCGGCGTGCGCCGTCGTCGTCGCAGGGCTCCTGGCAGTCCACGCCGTGGCCGCTGACGCGCTGCTCCTGCACCAGGGCCCGCACGTCGACCTGTTCGGTGCAGGACACCACGATGTCGTTGCCCGCGCAGTCGAGGGCGTGCCCGGGGTGCACCGCCACGGTTCCGCCGCCGCAGGGATCGCAACTGACGCCGAGTCCGCAGATCACTCCCGGACCGGACAGCGAGCGGTTGTGCAGTCTGCCCTTCGCGGTCATGTAGTCGACGAGCAGGCTGAGGTCGTCCTCGGTCAGCAGTTGTCCTGCGAAGAAGCGAGGTCGTACGAAGGCGGAGGTACGGGTGGTGTCGCCCCCGCAGCCGCATCCGCAGTCGGTTCGCATGATCAGCGCTCCTTCACGAAGAACCAGCTCTCGAAGACGTCCCCACCCAGACCGGTGCCGGACGTCCAGGGCCCGATGCCGGACGGCGGGATGTCGCAACCGCCGTGCCTGGCCGCCCCGTCGGAGTCGGTGGAATCAGTGGAATCAGTGGTACCGCCGGTCTCGGTGGTACCGGCCGCGTCGGTGGCGCGGGTGTCCGCGTCGATCTGCGGTACGCGTCCGCCCACGTGGGTGCCGTCGACCGGGCGGCAGCAGCGGTCCAGGATGAACGCGGTCCGGACGGTGATCATCAGCCGGTCGCCGTCCTGCAGCGACTCCCGCGTCGTCTGCCGGTGCTTGAACTCCCGAGTGAACTCGCAGGACTTGTCTGCGGGTTCGGTGAACTCCCCGCCCATGTACCAGGTGGAGGCGTTACGGCCGCTCCCGCCCTCGATCACCTGGAGATCGACCACGCCACGCTGCAGCGAATCGGTCCGGATGTCGCCGGAGAAACGTACGACCAGCCCGCCGCCCTTGTCCTGGGTGCCGAGCAGGGCCTTGGCCTCGTCGATGGTGTAGGTGTGCCCGTGGATCCAGTTCACGCCGGTGATCACGGTGGGCACGTGCCGGCCGAACGGGCGGCGGACGTTCATGTGGATCCGATCCTCGCGCACCGGCTCGTCCAGGTCGGCACAGTCGATCCTGGCCAGCCAGAGCACTTTGTGCTCGCACGGGGAACAGCAGGTGTCGCAGCGTTCGTCCGCCGGGGGCTCGCACCCGGTGACACGTACCGTGAAGCACTCCTCCGTCCAGCCGTACTCGCACTCGGAGGTGTCCGCGCACGCGTCGTTGTAGACGGCCCGGGTGGCTTCCACGGCCCGCTCGGCGTACTGGACGCCGATCCAGACCGTGTCCGTGTCCCGTTCCTCCCGGGGCAGTGCCTTCCACAGGTCGATCACGCAACCGCCGCGCACCACGACCTCGTTGCCGTCGCAGTCCACCGCTAGACCGGGCGTGATCCGCACCTTGGCCCTGTGCCGGGTGCGTTCCGTCTCCGTGCCGTCCTGGCCGGAGTGGCCCGACGGCTCGGCCTGCTCCGCCTGTTCGGCCTGTTCGGTCTGCTCTGTGTGGCCGTCCTCGCCGTGGTGCCCCACCGGCTCCACGAACAGGCCGCACACCACGCCGTACCCGAGCAGACAGCGCATGCGCAGCTTCAACTTCTCGCGGTGGTACTCCTGTTCACGCTGGAAGTCCCTGGCCCCCAGCATCTGGCCGTGGAAGTACCGCAGCCTGCGCAGTGGCGGCGCGTCGAACTCCGCCGACCGTCGCGTCCCTGTCTCCGTCATCGCTGTCCTCTCACCACACCTGCGTATGCACACCGACGGCGGAGACGATTCCCGCACCCACTCCTCGGCGCGTCCCTCTCGGTCCTGGTCCGATCACCCCGTCGCGGCCCAGCCGCAGCGGGTGTTCGCCGCCCAGTACGGGCGGCGGCAGTGGTACGAACGCCGTGTCCACACCGACCGTGGACCGCGAGCCGACCACGAAGCCCGCGCCACCCGTCCGTACCGAGCCCACCGTGTGTGCCGGTGCCTGCCGCTCCACGAGCCGCCGCAACGCCTGCTCGTCCGCCGTTCCGGCGGGAAGGAGCACACGGAACCGGTGCGCGTGCGCGGTGAGCGGGTCGGTGTCCGGCGCCCCGAACGCCCGCAGGGGCGCCGCGCCCAGCGCCGAGCCGTCGAGCCGGAACCGGCTCGACGACCGGCTGAACAGCCGCACGGCGCCGAGGCCAGCCCCCTTGGACTGCTGGGCCTGCTGGGCCTGCTGGGCCTGCTGGGCCTGCTGCGGCTCCTGGGAGCCGACCGCCTCGCGCAGCCACGCCCACCGGCGGTCCGTCGCCAGCTCTTCGATGACCGGGTTCACCCCGAACACGATGCGTACCGCTTCCCGCAGTGCCCATGGGGTCCCCCGGCGCCGGTACAGGGCCGGAGCCGCCGCCAGCAGCGCGCGCCGGGTCCCGGCGTCCCAGCCGGTCTCGAAGGACAGGCCCAGCAGTCCGGCCAGCCACGGCAGCACCCGGTCCGGGACGCCGGACGGGTCGAGGAGCGCCGGGTACCGTTCGATCACCCGGTCGAGGTCGGCCAGCGAGGCGTCGAACAGCGACAGGAAACGCTCGGTGAAATCGTCGGCCGCGGGGTCCATGCGGTAGGCGGGCGGCAGGAGTTCGGCACTGGTGGACCGGGGGAAGTCCAGGCGGATCCGGCGTACGACCGGAGTCGCGCCGCCGTCGCCGGACAGCCGCAGTCGCAGTCGCAGGTAGCGGCCGGGCGGCTGGTCGACGAGGAAGTCGGTGACCCCGGGGGGCGAGGCCTGCCAGTCGGTCTCGTCGTACCGGCCGTCCTCGGACACCACGATCTCGACCGCGACCGCCGTGCCGGTCGGCACGTCGGCGTCCACACGCACGCGGTGCCAGCGGCACCGTGAGATGCCGCTGTCGATCAGGCCGGTGAGGAGGAATCCGTCGGTCACATACGGTGCCGTTGCCGTCGGTGGGGTCTGCCGCGGTTGTCCCTGCCAGGTGTGACAGGTGGTCACGGCGCCGTCCGGGCCGTCCTCCCGCAGACAGAACCCGTCCTCGTCCGCCGAGACGAGCGCGGAGGGCGGCAGGGCCGCGGCGAGTTCGTCCACGGTGGCGGTGCGGAACGCGCCCTGCCCGCGCCCTCGGCCGACACTCCGGTAGATCCTCAGCAGACCGTCGTCGTCGGTGAGCAGCCAGACCGTACGGCCCGCTCCGGTGCGCAGCCCGACGATCTCTCCTTGCGCGCCGGTGCGCAGCAGCCCGCGGAAGGCACCGGTCGAGTCGAACCGGCGCAGGTCGGTACCGTCCGCGCAGGCCACGAGGACCTCGTCGCCGGGCGCGAGCGCGGCCCACCGGGGCTCGTCGACCCTGATCACACCGGCGAGTTGCGCTCCCTCACGGCGCCACACCAGGACCCGGTCCCCGTCCACCACGGCCAGCCGGTGTTCCCACGCGGCGACGGAGACGGGTTCGCGCAGCAGGCCGGGGTCGCACCGGGGCGGCCATACGGCGGTCCACGTGCCCGTGCAGGCGTCGCGGCGCAGCAGGCCCGGTCCGTCCGGGACGAGCAGGTACCAGGAGCACGGACCGTGCCCCGGCGCGAGACGACGGTCGGGGAACCACGGCAGCAACTGCGCCCTGGTGGGTCCGTCCGGCGCCGGGCCGCTGTGGGCCAGCCTGATGCCGGCCGGGTCGTCGAACCCGACGATGCCCTCCCGTCCCGGCTCGCCGCCGGTGGGCTCCTCCCAGCCGACGTAAGCGTCGAGGAGGCGGAAGGTGGCGGGGTGCGGGGTGCACGTCATGTCCGGTCTCCTACCGGGATCAGCAGCGGGCGTTCCGGCCAGACGAGGGTGTGGGGCGGGATCGTGTGGTCGGCGCAGGCCGGCTGCCGTATCCCGTCGACGACGAGCGAGAGCCGGGAGACGGCCAGGACGCCGTCGGCCGCCAGCAGCCGCCGGACCAGTGCCGTGTGCCGCAGCGCGCCGCCGAACGGCCAGCCCGCGCCGTTCTCCCCGCCGGTGAGCGGATCGAGGTAGGTGCGCACCGCGTCGCCCGCCCCGGCCAGGACAGTGGCCCGGTCGAGGCCCGGGTCGAGCACGACCCACGCCTCCACGGCGACCCTCCGGTACGACGCGGGGGCGGCGACCACCGTGACCCCGGCGGGGGCGACCTCGCGGGTCAGGAACTCGGTGACGGCCCGCAGGGTGGCGGCGGTGGGAACCGGTGCCTCGCCGGTGTCGTCACCGGGCGGTACGACGAGGACTCCCACGACGCCGGGGATGGGTACTCCGGCGAACTCGGGGTGCAGGCCGGGCACGCCCTGGGCGCGGGCCACCGACGCGCCGGGCGCGCGCACGGCGAGGAGGCCGTAGTCGGCCGGTGCCACGGCCCGCCCCCGGGCGCGCAGTTGGCCGACGCCCCGGCGCATCGCGTCCGCGTCGGGCTCGGCGTCCGCGCCGCCCGTGGCCGGGAAGGGGTTGTTGACGCCGGTGACGAACGGCAGCGCGGTCACCACCGAGTTGATGGCACCGGCGCGTACGGCACCGGCGCTGCCGCCGCCGACCCGGTAGCGCACGGCCCGTACGTTGCGGAATCCGGGCGGAACGGCCATGCCGTTGACGCCGTCCCCGAAGGTCACCTCGCCGCTCTCGTGGTCCACGGTGAACACCGGGTCGTCGGCGCCGTACTGGGCCAGGCTCTCCACCTCCCGCCAGCGGGAGGACGTGCTGGACGTGGTGCCGGTCGTGGTGCCGAACACGTCGCCGCCGGTGACGTCATCGACCTCGATGACGACCGACCCGGCCAGGATGGGGGTCTGACTGAGCGTCATCCGCCGCAGGCCGCTCGCCCCCGGGCTCTGGACCGGCTGCAGCGGCTCGTCCCTGATCGTGCGGGCGGCGGTGGCCGCGACCGTGTTCAGCCGCAGTCCGGACAGCACGGGCGCCGGTCCACCGAAGGCGCCGTGCGCGATCTGCAGCCGCAGCCAGCGCAGCAGCGGCCGTGGCCGGGAACCGGGCGGACTGCCCGGCTCCCACGAGCGCGGGACCCGGAGTTCCACGGTCCCGTCGGCGCTCAGCCCGGCCGTGGAGTCACGTACCAGTTCGGCGGGCACGAGCCGGGTGCCGTCGAGGACATCCCAGCGCAGCAGGGGTGCGGAGGGCAGCGGAAGGGGTGTCGGGCCGCCGGAGTCCGCGGGGGCGGGGGCAGCGGCGGCGACCACGAAGCCCAGCGAGAGACGCGGGTGGGGGACGGCCGTTCCCGCGAGGCCGATCCACAGGCCGTTGCCGGGTTCCGGGTCGCGGCCGAACGGCGCGAACGGGCGGCCGGGACCGGCCGGTCCCAGCGGCAGGTCCTCCAGCGTGCCGCCCTCCTGGGCGGCGAGTGCGGCGAGGGTGGCCGGGGTGGCGTACAGGTCCTGGTCCGTCTCGTAGACGACCCGGCCCGCCGGCGTCGAGGCCGCGCTCTGGAAGCCCGCGGGGACGAGCACGGAGGCGCCGTCCGGCGGGTTCACGGTGAACTCCAGGAGCGCGGCCGCCGCGCTCGCGGGCCGCCGTCGCACTCCCGCCGTGGCCAGGTGCTCGGCCAGTATCTTCTCCGGCAGCCGGTTGACGCGGGAGAGCACGGGCTCGGCCTGGGTTCCGAAGAGGCGTACGAGCGCCACCCCGGCGTCCTGGCGGTCGGGGTCGGTCCAGTCCGGGGTGTAGCCGGCGATCCGGCCGCGTACATCGGTGCGGACGGCCTCACGGGTCGCCTCGACCAGTTCCGGCTGGACTCCGGACGGTCCGGGGCCCGGTACGAGGTCGCCCTCGGTCCGCGCGTCCTCCTCCCACCACACGTCGCCGGTCATTCCAGCCCCTCCCCCGGTTCGACGGCGGGCACGATCCGGGTGCGGACCGACCGCAGCACGGGCAGTTCACCGGCGCGCAGCCGCACCTCGTCGCAGTCCTCGTCCGGGTCGGCCCCGTCGAGGCCGATCGCCACACCGGCGACGTCCGCGAGGTCTCCCAGGGCCCGCTGGGCGGCACGCAGCACGGCCGAGGGGCGCAGTGCCTCCCCGAACGGCCAGCCGTCCTGCTCCTCGCCGCCGACGAGCGGGTCGAGGAAGCGCCGTAGCGCGGAGGTGACCGCGGCGGACACGCGAGCGCGGTCGGCCGGGTCGCCCGACAGGTCGACGCGGAGCGCCACGTCCCGGTAGCGGGGCCCGCGCACGAAGACCTCGGAGGTGAGCAGCCGGGCCTCGTCGAGGCGGGCGGCGACCGCGCGCAGCATGCCCGGGTCGGGCTGTGGCGCCGCGACGAAGTCCTCGCGGTCGGGGTCGGTCCGTTGCGCCGACGGGACGATGTGGACGGTCACCGCGCCGGGCACCAGGTCGCACGCGAATCCGGCGTGCTCCCCGAGGGACGCGTAGGCGCGGGCGACGGCGACACCCGGAGTCGTACGGGCGAGGGTGACGAAGTCGTCCGCGGTGACCGCCCGGGTCACCTCCCCCAGGGAGGCGGCCGCGCGCTGTCGTGCGGCGGTGACCGTCTCGGGGTCCTGGCCGCCCTCGGCCCGTACGAGGCTGGCGGCCGTGACCGCGAGGTCCGCCGGGGTGTCCGGGGCCGCGACCCAGTTGTCGGTCAGGCCGCCGTTGCCTTCCCGGCCGCCACCGAGCACGTAGTTGACGATGGCGTCCGGGTCCGGCCGGGGGATGCGCCCGGTGAGTCCGTCGCCGAAGACCACCGCGCCTTCGGTCCGGTCGACCAGATGGATCCGGTCGGTCGGCGCGCCGAAGGTGAAGTCCGGCACCGGCCGCCACTCCTCGCCGGCCAGGCGCACGGCCGCTTCGAGGAGACGTCCTGCGGCGTCCGGCAGCACGAGATGCTGGCCGGGGAGTTTGAGCCACCCGGCGATCTGCTCCGCCAGGTCGACGCCCCGTGCGGTGAACCTGCGGCGGTGGCGGGCGACGGAGACGTTGACGGCGAGCCGGCTCAGGCGGGGCGGTGCCGCGTAGGTCGCGGCCGAGGTCGACACCGTCACGCCGGTCTCCTGGGTGGACCAGCCGGCGGGCGGGTGCAGGCGGACGACTCCGGAGCGCCTCAGTCCGGCCGTACCGTCCTCGACCTTCTCGAACGGACCCGAGAGGCCGGAGTCCGGCCGGAACCAGGACCAGGTCAGCTCGGCGGGAGGTGGGACGTCGGCGACCGCGGTGGGCAGCCAGGACGCCACGGACGCGGCGGAGGCGTCCAGTTCGAACAGGAGGCTGATCGGGCCGGGTGCGGAGTGCTCTCCGGTGAGCGGCAGGGTGAACCGGGCCCGGGCCGGCGCGCCGTCGCTCGCGAGGAGTGCGACGCCCCTGCGGGCCCGCAGGTCCGCCGTGCGGTCGCGGTCGGTCCACACGGTGATCCCGCCGCTCTCGGCGAGTGGGAGGACGGTGACGTCGTCGTCGAGGGTGAAGACGACACTTCCCATCTGGTCCCGGGTCAGCGCCGTTCCGGCGGGCACGACCGGAACGTCCGTGCCCGGCCGCGACGCGGACAGCCGCAGCACCGTGGCCGCGGGTCGGGCGGGTCGAGGCGGGTCGAGGCCGAGCAGGCGCAGGATGGCGACGACCAGGGCGTCCGGCACCTGGTCGAGCCAGTACAGCCGCTGTTCGAGGAGATAGGCGAAGAGTTCGAGGAGGGTGACGCCCGGGTCGACGGGGGCGTGCAGCGTCCAGGTGCCGTCCGACTCGGCGGGGATCCGGCGGCGGATGGCCGCCATCATGTCGGCCCAGGTGAGGTCGTCCAAGGTGGGCGCGGGCAGGGTCATGGCGTGCTCCCCGTGGGGCCGGTGAGACCGACGTAGAACGGGAACACCAGGTTCGCCTTGGTGTTGCTGCGCCGGATGCGGTAGACGACCGAGACGGTGACCTGTGACTCGTCGGCCGGGTCGGCCTCCGCACGGACCTCGTCGAGTTCCACCCTGGGCTCGTGGGTGCGGACGGCCTCGGCGATCGAGTTCTCCAGGTCGCGCAGGTTCTGCACACTGCCCGGAGCGAACACCAACTCCGGTGCGCGGGTGCCGAGTTCGGGCTGCATCACGCGCTCGCCGCGGCCGGTGAGCAGCAGCGCCCGCAGACAGTGCTCGATGCTCTCCTCACCGACGGCGTAGCCCAGCCGCCCGGCCTCGTCGGGCAGGATCGGAAACCGCCAGCCCGTACCGAGGAAGTCCTCGCTCATGCCGTCCTCGCCTTCTTGGCCAGTACGTCGGCCGTGAGCGGTATGGCCGGCGGGCCGGTCGGCCCGGCGGAGGACGGATGGGTGTGCGTGTTGAACGCCTTGAGCAGCGCGTTGCCGAGCACGAGCGGTTCGGTCGCGCCGGCGCCGAGTTCGATGGAGGAGGAGTCGACGGTCACCTTCGGCGCCTTGAGGGTGATCTCCCCCTGCGCGGACACGGTGACGCTGCCGCCCTCGGCGGCGGTGATCCGGATCTCCTTGCCCTGGTCGTCGAGTTCCACCACGTGTCCGGCGGCCGAGGTGACGCGTACGGCGGCCTGGGAGACTGCGTCGTCGAAGAGGATCTGGTGGCCGTGCTTGGTCCTGATGACCTTCTGATCGCGTCCGTCGGTACGGGCGGTCGGCGGCTTGTCCTGGCCGTTGTAGAGACCGCCCAGGACGACGGGGAACCGCATGTCCCCGTGGACGAAGGCGACGAGCACCTCGTCGTCCTTCTCCGGGACGAACACGGAGCCGTAGCCGTTGCCCGCGTACAGCTGGCTCACCCGGCACCAGTCGGTGACCGTGGTCCCGTCGAACCAGGGGAACTTCAGCTTGACCCGGCCCTCGTCGTCGCCCTCGCACTCCACGACGAGCGCTTCGACGACACCGTAGAACCGCTTGTCGGTGCTGCGGGACCGTGGTGTGGTCCTGGTCGTCACTGGTCCCCCTGGTGGATCCGCCGGCCGGTGAACTGAGTGAAGAAACCACTGGTGTTGAGGGTGTGCTCGACCCGTTTGACGAAGTACGTGCCGGAGAAGCGGCGGCCGAGGCCGTAGATCTCCAGGTTGTCGCCGGGCCTCAGTTCGGGCAGGCCAGCCACCTTGCCGGTCGCGGTGATGAACTCGTACGCACGCTCGCGCAGCAGGCTGATCGCCAGTTCGCGGGCCTCCTGGTCGCTGGTGACCGGTGCGTCGACCATGACCTCCTGGCGGCCCTGCGCCGCGGACTCGGCGGCCTGCGGCCCGCTCTGACCGTCGGCGGTGTTCTGTCCGGCCGGGAGGTTCTCGGCGGTCGCGGTGAACGCGATCGGCTGCTTGGTGCGGGGGTCCCAGCCTCGTACGGTGACCTTGCTGACCTGCTGGGAGACCGTCAGCGTCGGGGTGAACTCCATCAGGTTGGGGATCAGCCCCGCGGGCTGGCCGGTGGGGCCGGTGGACAGCCCGGGTGCGTAGGCCAGCCGGTACACCCGGATGGGGCGGCCGTCCCGGCCGTCGGTGGGTTTGATGAAGTACAGCTTGTCCTCGCCGGTGACCGGGTCCGGCAGCATGTAGCAGTCGAAGTCGAGCCGCTTGGCACGTTCCAGCAGGAAGCTCGCGTCGTCCTGGTTCTTCTGCACCACGCGGTCGTGGACCGGGCCCTCCTCGGTGACCTCGATCCGCAGGTGGTTGCGCTGGGCGATCTCCTGGGCGATCTCCCAGTCCCGCTTGTCGAGGTAGATCTTGGTCTCGTTCTCGGTGGGCTTGCGGTCCTTCAGCCGCAACAGCCCGTCGACACCGCTGACCGAGACGGTGGGCGACGATCCGTCGGTGAACTTCGGGCTGAGCGTGGAGATGGTCCCGGTGGCGACGGTGAGCAGCTGGTCGGCGTAGCCGAGGCGGACCGAGACCCGGCAGCCGAGCCGGAAACTCGGCGAGTCGCTGTGCTTGAACCTCAGGTTGAGGTCGTCCCAGTTGTTCAGCGTGAGGTCGAAGCCGGACATCTCGTCGATGTCCCGGTTCACCTTGATGTCGATGATGTCGTTCTTGGTGGACGGATCCATCTCCAGTCCCTCGATGCGCACCTCGAACTCGGGCGCGTACCGGTCGGGGGAGGCGACCTCGGGCGTGGGAGAGCTCATCGCGCGCTCCTCACGGCAGCCGGGGCACGGTCAGCACCCGGCCCGGTCGCAGGTCCCGCGGATCGTCGATCCCGTTGGCGCGCGCCAGTTCGCGCCAGGCGTCGGGGCGCCGGTACACCGCGGTGGAGATGGAGCTGAGGGTGTCGCCGCGGCGCACCACGTAGCTCTTCTCCACCGTGGGCGAGGAACGCGGTACGGCGGCGACCTGCACGGCGGCCGTGCGGTACTCCTTGAGGGAGAGATCCAGCATGGCCCGCAGCGGCACCCCGTCCGGCCGGAACAGCTGGTAGTTGACGTCCAGCTTCTCGACGACGCCGGTGAAGACCTCCTCGTCCCACACGAACCGGACGATGGGCGGCGCGTGTTCGCGACTGTCGGGACGCAGCAGGTTCCGCAGGGCGTCGACGTACGCGGTCCGAACGTTGTCCAGGGTGTCGGAGGTGTCGACCAGCGCCTGGACGGTGAGCGTCTCCGTGCCGCCGCGTATGTACTGCAGGGGCGGTGTCTCCAGGCCCGGGATGGTGATCTCGGCGAAGGTGTTGCTCTTGCTGAGCTTGTAGTCGGTGGGGTTGAACCGCAGCGGGATACGCCGCTGCCGCTCATCGGCGATCACCGGTCGGACGATCTCCAGGCGGGCCTGGGCGGCGCCCTGCCGGGCGAAGGACACGGGCGTCACGCTCACAGCGGGCCCTCCCCGTCGCCGAAGCTGCGTTCGGCCTCGGTGTGCTTCGAGCGGGCGCAGGCGTCCTCGTACAGCTTCGCCCAGGCCTGGATGTGCTTGTTGAACAGCCGGGTGAACACGGCGCCGTCGTCGCCCTCCACCTGGAACCGGACTTCGAGGTTGTGAATCGTCACCTTCGGCACGCCGGTCACCTCCCTTGGCTCTGTGGCGGCAGGACGTTCGCCGCGATGTCCTGCTCGACTCTGGTCAGCCCCTCGTGTGCGATCTCCAGTGACTCGATGGCGACCGCGTTCTGTTCTGCGTGCAGGTCCGGTCCGCTCCACTTGGCGGCGAGCCCGCCGTGGAACGCCCAGGCCGCGCCGGGCGTCCCGTCCGGGGCGAGCAGGATCACCGCGCCGTCGCGGCGGGCGCCGAGGGAGTCGGCGAGTCCGGCCTGGTACCAGGCCCACAGGCCGAAGTCGCGTACCACTCCGCGTTTGAGGGTGATCCGGTTCCACGAGTGGCGCAGCGGCAGTTGGTGGACGGAGTCGTTGCGGCCGCCCTCCGAGTAGCTCGTCACCTCCAGCTGCGCGCCGAGCCCGGCGACCTCCTGGAACGCTCCCGCGGCGACCAGCGGCAGCAACTGCGCCTGCGCGGGCGGCAGATAGGCGTCGCCGAGGTCGAGCGTCACCAGGAATCGGTACTTCGGCAACGGGTCCTGGTTCATGCCTCGATCACCTCCAGACCGCGGTCCTGGCCGAGTACGAGACGCAGCCGGATGAACTCCATGGGCACGGCGGCGGCGACCTCGATCTCGCAGACGAGCTGTCCCGGGTCCTGCTCCGGCGGGTTGTTCGTGTCGTCGCACACCACCCGGAACGCCTGCTCGGGTCGCGTTCCGGCGAGTGCGCCCGCCCGGAACGCGGCCAGGAGTACGGCGGTGATCGCACGGACGAGGGTCAGCCTCAGCTCGGGCGAGTTGACGTCGAACACCAGCGGGGTCGCCACCCGCCTGATCGCGCGCACCAGGAGGTGCAGCAGTCTGCGGTGCGCGATGTAGCGGGTGCGGGGGTCGGCGGACAGGGTGCGTCCGCCCCACACGATCAGTCCCCTGCCCCGGGTGCACCGGATCAGGTCGACGCCCGCGTCGAAGAGGCGGACCTGCTGGGGCTCGGGGAGGTCGACGGCGAGGTCGACCGCCTCCAGGATGACGGCGCCCGCGGGGGTGTGGTGTGCTCCGCGCTCGGCGTCGAGCCTGGCGATCACGCCCAGGACGTGGCCGGACGCAGGGACGGTGCGCAGTGCGGGTCCGTCGGGGGTCCGCAGCAGCGGGTGGTAGACGGCCGCGCAGCTCAGCAGTTGGCTGTCGCCGGTCGCGGTCAGTGACTCCACCCACTCCACCGTGGCGTCGACGGAGGCCAGCCGGGGCGGGACGTCCAGGACGACCAGGCGGTCGAGGAGCGGAAACACGGTCCCCAGCAGTTCCAGAACCATGTCGGTGTGCACGGTCCCGGACAGGTCCGTGCCCAGGTCGGGCAGTGCCACCAGGGCCGGTTCCGGGAGTTCGGACTGCACGGTCACGGCGTCCGTGTACTCCTGGCGGGCCGGCGGGGTGTCGGTACCGCCCGCGAGCGTCAGGGACCAGGACGTCGAGATCGGGCCGGGCCGGCCGGGGGCCGGTGCGGGTCCGTCGGGGACCAGCCGGATGTAGCGGGACCCGGTCACCAGGTCGGCCACGCCGGCGGGCGGCAGGCCGGAGAAGGTCTCGGGCGCCTCGCCGGGCACCGTGACCCGCAGGCTCACCGTCGGCGGTCCGGCGACGGTACTGGCCTGGTGGCGGATGGCGACGCGCACGCCGTTGGCCCAGGCGCCCGGGCTGGTGGCGACCACCCGGTAGCGCGTGGCCGCGAATCCGCCGATGTCCCCCACCGTCCACACGGCACGGGCGGTGACGGCCGGCCCGGACACCCGGAGCGCCCAGGCCGTACGGCCGCCGTTCTCGAAGAAGCCGCGCAGTGCGTACGGCGTGGCGAAGGCGCCCTCCGGCGGTGGCGGCCCGAAGGCGTCCACCACGTCGTTCCAGCTCTCCACCCGCACCGGTGTGCCCACCGGACCACGGCGGAACCGGCCGAGGAACGCCGCCACGTCCGTGCGCAGCGGCTCCGGTTCCGGGCCGCGTGGCGCGAGCGTCAGGGATACGCCGGGAAGCGCTTCACTGGTCATGTCAGACGTCGATCTCCAGCTTCTCGACCGCCAGGACGAGCGTCTCCATGGCGATCTCGTTCTTGGTCGCGCTGAGCGTCGGGCCGGTGTACTTGGTCGGCCAGCCCCGGTCGAAGTTCCAGCGCATGGCTTCCTGGCGGTTCTCGTCGAGCAGCACGATCGAGCCGGAGGCGCGGCGCACTTTGCCGTTGAGGGCCTCGACCACCCAGTTCCAGAAGCCGACGTGACCGGTGATGCCGCGCTTGAAGGTGAGGTTGGTGAACTTCTTCAGTCCCGGGATCTTGCGGACGGTGATGTCCTCGCTGCCGTTGCGGTACTCGATCGGCGGGATCTCCAGCTCCAGACCGCTCATCTCGGTGAAGGCTCCGCTCACCGCGACGCCGTCGTCGCTGACGTTGGTCACGATGATCTGGAAGTTGTATGACGCGTAGGGATCTTCCCTGGTCACGGGTGGCATGGTGGCCGCTCCTCAGTCGGGTGCTCGGGCTCGGTCGGGTGCTCAGGCGAGCTGGGTCTCGCGGGTCTTCTGCTGGATCCGGAAGATCACGAACTCCGCAGGGAAGACCGGCGCGACACCGATGACACAGATGAGCCGGCCGTTGGCCAGGTCGTCGTCGGTCATCGTGGTGCGGTCGCAGGCGACGAAGAACGCCTCGTCGGCGGTGGTTCCGTTGAGCGCGCCGCTGCGCCAGACCGTGGTGAGGAAGTTGGTGACCGTCTGGCGGACCAGGGCCCACAGCGACTCGTCGTTGGGCTCGAAGACCACCCACTGGGTGCCCTCGTCGATCGACTCCTCCAGGAAGAGGAAGAGCCGCCGGACGTTGATGTACTTCCACGAGGTGTCCGAGGACAGCGTGCGCGCGCCCCACACCCGGTGGCCGAGGCCGGGGAAGAACCGCAGTGCGTTGATCCCCTTGGGGTTGAGCAGGTCCTGATGGCGTTTGGTGATGTCCTGGGCGATGCCGTCGGTCTGCCGGATGCCGCGGATGACGACGTTGGCCGGTGCCTTGTGCACGCCCCGCTCCACGTCGACCCGCGCGTAGATCCCGGCCATGTGGCCGGACGGCGGTACCTCGACGTCAGTGTTGGTGGACGGGTCGCGGGTGACCAGCCACGGGTAGTAGAGCGCCGCGTACTTGGTGTCGAAGGGCTCGCGGAACGCCTGGATGCCCTCGATGTCGAGGCCGTCGCGCGGATCGAGGATCGCGAACCGGTCCCTGAGCAGTTCGCAGTGGGTGACGAGGGCCGATTCGACGGTGCCGGACCACATGCCGGGCACCGCGCAGACGGCCACCTCGTCGATGTCCTCCAGCGCGACGATTCCGGTACGCCGGCCGCTGCCGCCGTCGGTGCCGACGAAGTCGGCCACGCTGAGGCTGTCGTACGCGTCGTCGCCGTCGGCCAGCGTCAGCCAGGAGCCCGTCGCGGGCACCGGGAACCGCGTGGGATCGGTGGACAGGCCGGACAGTGCCGTGGCCCGCACGAGCTGCGACCGGCTCTGCAGGGCGGTCGTCACGTTCGCCGGATTGTCGCCGGTGAGCCGGAGGTTGGGGAACGTCTCGGTGGCCGCGGCCCCTGCCGTGTCCGTGAACCGGGTGCTGACCTCGGCCTCGACCAGATGGATCCGGTCGGTCTCGAAGAGCGTTCCGGGCACGTTCCGGTCGAGCGTGACGGTGTCCTGGGCGACCGACTGGACGGTCAGGGCGGTCAGGGCGGTGCCGTCGTCGACCTGGACGACCGCGCCCTCGTACAGCCTGCTCGCGCCGCCGACCCGCACGGTCGGTCCGGCCGCGGTGTTGCCCCGGCGCACGCGGCGCACCGTGAGCCCGGTCTCCCACTCCGCGTGGGTCGTGCCCGCCGGGAGGGTCAACGTCACCTTGCCGTCGGCCGGCTGGCTCGCCTGGACCTTGAACCGGCGGGGGCCGATCTGCACCCACACGTCGGCCGGCAGGTCGTCGGGGTCGAGCCCGTTCGCCGCGGCCACCTCGACGGTTTCGCTGTCCGTGTCCGCGTCCGCGACCAGGCGCGTGATGAACAGCGCGCCCTCCTGCGGATCGGGCAGCACCGGCAGCGACGCGCCGATCATCGGCTGGACCCGGACCTGGACGCCGCCACCCCACGAACCCGGGCTCACCGCGGACAGCCGCAGCGTCTCTTCCGCGTCGCGCTGCCCGACCTGGACGTAGTCCCCGCGGGCCGTCCTGACCTCGGCGGGCAGCGCCGTCTCCAACTCGATCCGGCGGGCGGTCATGTCGTAGTCGGCGACCACCGCGGTGTGGATCGTCTGCTGGTCGTCGCCACGGAAGATCTCGATCTGCTGGCCGACCCCGGCGAAGCCGATCAGGTGGCCGAGCTGGAGGCTGGTCGCGCCGCGCGCGGCGTCGGACGCGATGGGGCTCACCAGGCCCCGGGCCAGCGCCCCGGAGGCGGGTTTCGCGTTCTGGCCGGCGACCCGCTTGATGTAGAGCCGCCGGCCGCCGTTGTCGAAGAAGCCCTTGACGGCCAACGGGAACAGCCACCAACGTCCGCCTTCGGACGGGTTGTTGGCCCAGGCGTCCCGTACGCCCGCGTCCGGCTCGGGCAGGAAGCCACCGAAGACGGTCTGGAACTCAAGGAAGTTCGTGACCAGTTTGGGCTTGCCGGTGTACGGGCCGCGAGCGGTCACCCCGACCATGCCGGCCGTACTCGTGCTCACCCCCGCGATCGGCCGTGGCCCCGCATCGATCTCCTCGATGTAGACCCCGGGGCTCAGATACTCGGGCATGGATGCTCCTTCACTGCTCACGGATCTCGATGACGTGTCGGCGCTCGGCTTCCTGGGGCAGGCGCACGGTCAGAGACCCGGCCCGGCCCGGCCGTTCGGTGGCCTCCAGGAGGAAGGTCTCCTCGGAGGCGTTCTCTGTGGCCTTCTCGCCCTCCCAGCGAAGGGCGAGCCGGAAGGCGCCCGTGGTGTCGGAGAGGGTGCGTTCGTGCCACTGCGTCAGGTCCTGACCGGTCCGTCCCTCGGCCTCGACGAGCGCGTTCGCGACGGGCGCCCGGGTGGTCGCGTCGAGCACGACGCCGCGGACGGTCCGCACACCCGGCGGGTAGGGAAAGACAACCCCCGGCAGCAGCCGTACCACCCTCGGGGAGGCCTCCACGGACGGCGGATGGGTGCTGTCGTACGGATACACCAGGAACTCGACGCCGACGAGGTCGGCCGAGAACGGCTCGTCGTCGGCCGGGTACAGCGGCTGGTAGCCGGCGGCCTCGATCCGTATCCGGTGGCGCTCCGGCCGGGCCGCCCACGGCTCGGCCCGTCTGCCGAGTCCCGGGTAGGCGAGGTGGCCGCTGGGGGTACGCACCGCCCTGTCGTCCAGCGGCAGCCAGCCGCCCTCGTCGTCGAACCGTTCGAGGCGGACCTCCACGCCCGCGGAGCGCACCCGGCGGGCGTGGTCGTCGAACGGCACCAGCCAGACGGGGCTGTAGAGCGTCGACCGGGCGAGGGGCAGGAAGGCGCTCATGGCGTCGCCGTCCCCTCGATGATCCGGCTCCGCACCGGGCGCACCGGCGTCTCGACCACCGAGTCCAGGTTGACGACGCGGATCTCGTAGTTCAGCGAGAGTCGGTACGGCTTCTGGATCGCGTACCAGACCCAGGACTTCTGATCGAGGGTCAGGGGCGTCAGCGTCGTGTGCAGTGAGTCCGTGCTGCCCGCCAGGCTGCCGGACAACTGTGTGCCGTCCAGGATCGCGTCGTCGTAGAAGGTCTGCAGGGCGCGCCCGAGCATCCGGTGCTGGGTCGCCTGGTCACCGCCCCAGGGAGTGATCAGATACCGCAGTAGCAGGGCCATCGGCGGTTTGCGGGCGGTCAGCGGGTCGGGCGGCTGGGAACGTACCGGCGGCCGATTGCGCGAGGTGGGGTCCTCGGCGATCTCGTAGAGGAACACCGTGAGTTTGGGGGGCGGCGTCTGCACCGTCTCGGAGAGGTCGTTCAGTTCCGCGATGGGTGGTGGCACGTCGCGCTGGCCCAACCCGCGCAGGGACTGCGTCAGAGTGCTCACGATGACTGACGAGACATCGGCGATCACACCGAAGTCACCCATGCGAAGCCCCCTCGGCCCGGCGCGCGCTGACGACGTATACGGAGGAGCATGCAGAGCCCCCCGTGGTCCGCCCGCGACTCACCCGTCACACCGGCGTCACCACCGCGTACGTGAATCCGTCCGCGCCGCTCGCGATGACGTCACCGGACACGGATCGACAACGCCCGGGTGACGGCGGTGAGGGACACTCGCTCTCTCATGGAGACCCCCTCAACACGGTCCGGCGTCCTGATCCTCCGGGTATGGGTGGAGAGCGGCAGGGAGGACGGCTTCCGTGCACGCATCATCCAGACCGTCGACGGGCAGCAGGAACCACCCACCGCGGTGAGCAGGACCGGCGACGCCCTCGCAGCGGTGCGGACCTGGCTCGATGAGCTCCTGGAACGCGATGGGTGACGATTCCGCGACGCTCCGGTGATTCCTTTTTGACGCCCGCCACGTTAATAGTCGAACCTGCGATCGTAACTTGCTCATAATCTGGCCTCGGGAATCTCTGGAACCACACCGAAGATCACCGAAGCCGACATCGGTATCGGGGGCGTCGATGAACGGACGAACACAGCCCATATCCCTGAGGTTACTCAAGGGATTTGCACTAGCGATTGATCACACCCGCATTCCGGTCTGCTCCAGCACACAACGGCTCATTGCGTTCCTGGCCCTGCAGGACATGCCGCGCTCACGCATCTACGTGGCCGGAATTCTCTGGCCGAATGTCACGGCGTCACGCGCCAACGCAAACCTGAGGTCTTCTCTTTGGCGAGCGACACGTATGGGCCACCCCATCCTCGACGTCTCCTCGCACGAACTGGCCATCTCCAAGGACATCGCCGTCGACCTGCACGAAGCCGTTGCGCGCGCACACAGACTGCTCGACAACTCACGCGCGTGCGACGACATCCTCACCATGCAAACACTGGCGGACCTGTCGGCGGACCTGCTCCCGGAATGGCCGGGAAACGACTGGATGCTGATCGAGCAGGAGCAATATCATCAGCTCCGGCTTTACGCCCTGGAATCAATGACCGAGCGCCTCACCGCAGCTCGGCGCCACGGTGAAGCGGTCGCTGCCGGACTCACGGCCGTGCGTACCGAGCCCTTACGGGAAAGCGCTCATCGCGTGCTGATGAAGGCGCATTTGGCAGCCGGCAACAGAGGCGCGGCACTGCGCCAATATGAACAATGCCACCACATCCTGCGGGAGGAATTGGGACTGGAGCCCTCCCCGGCGCTGAGGGCCCTCCTGCCGCCCCTCGCCGAGCGCAACGGGCGGTCGCGGCTTCGATCCTCCGGGACCCAGCTCGAGGTGTGATGTCATGCCACCACGAGGTTCCGCCGACCGCCCGCAGCCGACGATCAGGCGCCGAACACCTGGAACTCCGAGACCTGTCCGGCCGGCCAGCCGTTGTTGGCGGTGAAGGTGAGGCGTACGTAGCGGGTGGTGACCGTGGCGGGGAGCGTGAGGGTCGCGGTGTTGCCTGTCGCCGGGTTGAAGGTGTAGCCCGCCGGGGCGAGGAGTTGGGTGGAGGTGCCGGCGTCCGTGCCGCCCTGGACGGCGATGGTCTGGGTGCGGGTGGCCCAGGCGGTGGCCGGGGGGAGACGGAGGACGATCCGTTTGACGCCTGTCACGGCGTCCAGGTCGACCTGGACCCACTGCGGGAAGGCGTTGTTGGACGACTCCCAGTACGTGTTGGCGTCGCCGTCGGTCGTGTTGCCCGAGGCGTAGGTCTGGGTGTGACTGCTCTCCGAAGTGGGGCGGTTGAGGGCCAGGTTGGTGGTGCTGGAAGGCGGGTCGGTGGTGGCGGTGACCTGGGTGGAGGGCTGCGAGACGTTTCCCGCAGCGTCGTAGGCGACGACGTCGAAGGTGTACGCGGTGGACGCGCCGAGTCCGGTGACGGTGAAGGAAGTTGAGCCGGTGGTGCCCACCTGGGTGCTGGTCGAGCCGGACACCCGCAGGATGCGGTAGCCGCTCACGCCGACGTTGTCCGTCGATGTACTCCAGCTCAGCGAGACGGAGTTGCTCGTGTGTCCGGTGACGGTCAGGGCACCCGGCGCGGCGGGTGGTGTCGTGTCACCGCCGGTGGGGACGGTCGGCTGGGTGGGACGCGTGGCGGTCAGCGCGATCTGGCCCTTGAGCATGCGGCCGCCGTCGCCGGTCAGGCGCAGGTAGTAGTCGGAGGAGCAGGCGGTGCCGTCCTCGTCGAGGGCGAGGAACCCGGAGTTGGTGGGCACCCAGGCCTGGGTCTCGGCCGTCTTGGCGATCTGGTTGCCCTCGTTGTACTCGTCGAACATCGAGATGTAGATGCCCTGCACCCCGGCCCGCACCATGTTGTAGAACTGCCGCCACATGAAGTCGCCGTGCGCGCGCTGCCGGCCGGAGACGTCGCCGGGCAGGACACAGGGCTGGAAGTCGATGCCGTTGGCGTTGCAGTCGGCCTGGTCGGGGACGGTGTACGTGTTGTAGGCGTTGTCGGCCTCGGTCACGTTGCCGATGGCGCCGACCATCCACGGCGAGATCATGTTGAAGGCGTGGTAGACGCCCAGGAAGCCGGGCTGCGAGCCTCCCGTGCCGGTTCGCCACTCGCGCGGGACGCCGCCGATGACGTAACAGCCCTGGCCCTTGAACCAGTTGACGACGTCGAGGCAGGCGGCGGGGGTGAAGGGGTGGTTGGGGTCGTTGAAGCCGAAGCCCCAGATGCACACGACCGGCCTGCCGTTCTGCTTCGCGTACGCCGAGGACGCGGTGTGCGCGGACATCTTGTTCGTCCAGTCCGTCTTGATCTCGGACTGCATGTTCGTCCAGTTGGAGACGTCGTACATGATGTAGAACTTCCGGCCGTACGCCTCGGCGGCGCTGCGCAC
Organism: Streptomyces pseudovenezuelae; assembly: GCF_029892565.1. Classification (GTDB taxonomy): domain Bacteria; phylum Actinomycetota; class Actinomycetes; order Streptomycetales; family Streptomycetaceae; genus Streptomyces; species Streptomyces pseudovenezuelae_A. The sequence continues at coordinate 827,298 of NZ_JARXVH010000001.1, forward strand.
CTTGGTCGCCATGGCGTCGCGGGTGGGGCCCTCGCCGCCGGTGGGGTTGAAGCGCTGGAGCGCCGCGGTGTCGATGTTGTTCTGCTGCATCCACAGGAAGTGGGTGTTCACCGTCCGCTGGTCGTAGGAGGAGAACAGCTTGGCGGGCTGGCCGTTGCCCAGGGCGGCGTACGACGTCTGGTACGTGTTGGTGTACTCCCGCACATCGGGCCAGCAACTGATGCCGGTGTTGGTCGGGGACGGCGGCTGGCCCCAGTTCTGGGTCCAGTGCCACCAGCCGTTGATGGGTGCGCCGTCGCCGATGCAGGCGAACCAGCCCTGGTAGCCGACGGTGATCTTGCCGACCACGTCGCCCGGCGGGCTGGCCGCCGACGCGGTCTGGGCGAGTACGGTCTCGGTGGCTCCCACGGTTCCCACCGCGGTGGCCGCGATCGCGGCCCTCAAGAAGACTCTGCGTGTGACACCCATGTGGACTCCCCCGGACTCGTCCTGGCTCTGTTTCGGTGGGCGGTGCCGTCGAGCGCGCTCACGCTCGCGCTCGACGGCACCGTCGGGTCGGATCAGGTGTTCCAGACCTGGAACTCGGAGAGCTGACCGGCCGGCCAGCCGGTGTTCGCCGTGATGTTCACCCGGAGGTATCGCTGGGTGGTCGCGGTGAACGTGATGGTGACCGTGTTGTTGGTGGTGGGATCGAAGGTGTACGCGGCCGACGACTTGAGGGTGGAGAAGGCGGAGCCGTCGGTGCTGCCCGACAGGGACAGCGTCTGGCTACGGGCGCCCCAGCCGGCCGGGAGTTGGAGGACGACTCGGTCGGCGCTCTGCGCGGAACCGAGGTCCACCTGCACCCACTGCGGGAAGGCGTTGTTGGCGCTCTCCCAGTAGGAGCCCTGGTTGCCGTCCGTCACGTTCGACGACGGGTACACGGCGGTGTGGCTGGACTCGGTGGTGGCCGCGCCGGCCGCCAGGTTCCTGCTCACCGTGCCGGCCCCGGTGCCGGTCAGTTCGACCGTGGTCGTGCCGTTCGACGCGTTGCTGGCGATGCTGAGATCACCGGCGCGGGTGCCGGACGCGGTGGGCCTGAACGTGACGTTCACCGTGCAGGAGGCGTTCGCCGCGATGGACGTCCCGCAGTTGTTGGTCTGCGAGTAGTCGCCGGTGACGGTGATGCCGGAGACGGTCGCGGCGGCGGTTCCGGTGTTGGTCACCGTGACCGTCCGCGCACTGCTGTTGGTGTTGAGCGCCTGGGTGGGATACGTCAATGACGTCGGGTCGGCCGACAGGGTCGCCAGCGAGGAGCCGCCGCCGCTGGGGAACACCTCGAAGTCCGACAACTGGGCTGCGTTCCAGCCGGTGTTGGCGGTGATGTTCACCCGCACGTATCTCGCCGTGGCCGCGTTGAACGTGATGGTCGCCGTGTTGCTGTTGGCGCTCGGGTCGAAGGTGTACCCCGCCGAGGCCTTGATCGTGGAGAAGCTGGAGCCGTCCGTGGACCCCTGCACCGACAGCGTCTGCGTACGAGCCGACCACGCCGTCGCCGGCGGGAGCTTGAGCACGACCTTGCCGACGCTGTAGTTCTGGCCGAGGTCGACCTGGGCCCATTGCGGGAACGATCCGTTGGCGCTCTCCCAGTAGGTCGACGCGTCCGGGTCGGTGAGGTTCGAGGCGACGTACGGGCTGCTGCTCGAACTCGCCGACGCGGGCCGCCCGGCGGCGATGTTGGTGGTGCTGTCGATGCCTGTGCCGGTCAGGGAGACGGTGGTCGGGCTGTTGTTGGCGTTGCTGGTGACGGACAGGTTGCCCGCGCGTGATCCGCCCGCGGTGGGCTTGAAGCCGACGCTCACCGTGCAGGAGGCGCCGACCGCGAGGGTGGAGCAGTTGTTGCTCTGGCTGAAGTCACCGGTCGCCACGACGGCCGAGACGGTCGCCGGCGCGGTGCCGGAGTTCGTCACCGTCACCGTCTGCGCGGGGGCCGAAGAGCCGACCACCGTGCCGGCGAAGGACAGGCTCCCCGGGTCGGTGTTCAGCACCGGGCCCGGCGCGGTGCCGGTACCGGAGAGGCTGACCGTGTTGGTGGTCCCGCCCGCGTCGACGGTCAGAGCGCCGTTACGGCTGCCGGTCGCGGTCGGCGCGAACTTCACGCTGACGGTGCACGAGCCGTTCGCCGGGATCGACGAACCGCACGTGTTGGTCTGCGAGTAGTCGCCGCTGGCGGAGACCGACGAGACGGGCGCGGCGGAGCCGGTCGGGTTGGCGACCGTCACGGTCTGCGCGGCGCTCGTCGAACCGGTCGCGACCGAACCGAAGTTGAGCGCGCCGGGGGTGGCCGTCACGCCCTCCGACGGGTAGGGCGGGTAGACCGGAGCGGGCCAGCCGCCGCAGTACGGCGTGCCGCTGATGCCGGAGTTGCCGCCGCCGTCGGTGACGACGAAGTTGCCGCCCGAGCAGTTGTACACCGGGGACGAGTAACCGACGCCGGTCGCGGTGACGTTGGTGAACTTGGCTGCGCCGCCGGTCTGTTCCTGGAGGGCGAAGGTTCCGGTGCCGGCGATGGTGACGTTGTTGAGGTTGACGCCGCTGATGGTGCCCTCGACCCACTGGACGGCTTCGTACGGGCTCTGCTGGATCAGCGCGTTGGTCACGTTGATGGGGCCGGTGATCGCGCCCTGGCTGCCGTCGAACCACAGGGCGCCGACCCCGAACTGCCAGTTCGGGTCGAGGCTGCCGGCTCGGATCATGGTGTTGTCGGAGATCGTGGTCAGGCCGACCGGCGTCGACGTGAAGCGCTGCCCCACGTGGATGCCACCACCCTGGGCGATGCCGGTGTCGACCACGCGGTTGCCGCTGACGGTGTTGTCGTGGCCGCCGTAGATCGCGATGGCGTTGGCGAGGATCTGAAGTGACACGGTGTTGTTGGAGATCGTGTCGTTGGCGTCGGCACCGATGCCGGCGTCCGCCCAGGTGGCGATGCCGTCGTCGCCGGTGTTGCGGATGTCGCTGTTGGTCACCTTCGAGTTGGTGACCGCGCCGTGGAAGTTGACGCCGTCCGCGGTGGTGTTCCGGATGCGCATGCCGGTGAACGTCAGGCCGTCCATCGGCCCGTCCATCCAGGCGCCGACCTTCATGTGGTCGATCCACACACTGGAGACGGTCGAGTTGCTCATCGCGCCGCCGATGCCGTTGACCTGGGCACTGTCGTCGCGTTCCTGCACATTGCCGAAGATCGCGAAGTTCTGCAGGCGCACGTTGGTGCTCGCCGAGGGCGCGGAGTTGCCGTAGAAGCCGGGGGCCGTGCCGATGACGGTCGAGTGCCACATGCCGGCGCCGGCGATCGTGACGTTGTTGACGCTGATGTGGCCGGGGATGTTGAAGGTGCCCGGCGGGATCCACACGGTGCCGCCGGGTCCTGCCGAGCTGATCGCGGCGTTGAACGCGCTGGTCGCGTCGGCCACACCGGTCGCGTCGGCGCCCTTGCTGGTCACCGACACCGACCCGGAGGGCGCGGGCAGGGCGGCACCGACCTGCTCGAAGTCGGCGAAGTCGATCGTGTACGAGGAGGCGGTGTCCCCCGCGTCGACCTGCAGCTTGAAGGTCGTGCCCGCCGGATAGGTGGTGGTGAACAGGCGGTGGGCCTCGTCGTAGAAGTGGTGCGGGTTGCTGCCCGGCGTGTTGGTGAAGGGGTAGCTGCCGTAGTACCAGCTGTAGGCGTTGGTCAGGGTGAAGTCGGGCTGCTTGACGTTGTTGACGTACAGCGACAGCGCGGCGGTGTAGACCGAGCCGTTCGAGGTGTCGGGGATGCTGTAGCGGAAGTTGATCGAGTTGGTCGCCACCGGCGTGGTGAACGTGACGTACTTGCCGGTGCCCTGGAGCGTCGTCGCCTTGCGGTACGACGCCTCGTCGGCCAACTGGCCGGCGGTGTAACTCGGGCCGATCGACGAGCCGTTGGTGGCGGAGTTCTCCGCCTGCACCTCGACGTACGGCAGGCTCGCGCCGCTGCCGCCGGTGGCGGTGGACGCCGCCCAGGCGGGTGGGACGGCCAGAGCGAAGACGCCTACGGCGGCCAGCATCGCGGTGCTGACCGCCCAGACGAGGGTTCGTCTCAGATCTCGGATGGAATGGAACACGTGCCACTCCTTACGTAACGAAATGCCGGAACTGTCGCGCTGGCGCCGCCAGAGAGGGAGGGGAAACGCGGGGTTGGTGACGATGCATGGGGGACCGTAATATCGTTGACATGATCACGCAATAACTAGACAGGACTCTGCAACAAACAAAAATGTGGACTGCAAGATCTCATGTGCCCCGCGCACATGACGGTGCCGCCGGACGGAATGTCCGGCGGCACCGTGGGGAGGGTGGGGTCAGGAGGACCCTGGGGTCAGGCGCTCCAGATCTGGAATTCCGACACCTGGCCCGCCGGCCAGCCGGTGTTCGCGGCGATGGTGACGCGGTAGTAGCGCTGGGCGGAGGCGGGGAAGGTGAGCGTGACGGTGTTCCTGGCGCTCGGGTCGAAGGTGTAGGTGGCCGAGGACTTCAGGGTGGTGAAGGTGGTGCCGTCGGTAGAGCCGCCCAGGGTCAGGGTCTGGGTGCGGGCGCCCCAGCCGGCGGGCAGTTGCAGGACCACGCGGGAGGTGCTCCGGGCCGAGCCCAGGTCGACCTGGACCCACTGGGAGAACCTGTTGTTGGCGCTCTCCCAGTAGGAGTTCTGATTGCCGTCGGTCACGTTCGACGACGGGTATACGTCGGTGTGGCTGGACTCGCTGGTGGGCTTGCCGGCGGCGAGATTGGTCCCGGCGCTGTCGGTGCCGGTGCCCGAAAGGCCCACCGTGGTGGGGCTGTTGGACTGGTTGCCGGTCAGGGTGAGGGCGCCGGTGCGGGTGCCGGCGGCGGTCGGTCCGAAGGTGACGGAGACCGTACAGTTCGCGCCGACGGCCAGGGTGGTGCCGCAGGTGTTGGTCTGGGCGAAGTCACCGCCGGCGGTGACCCCGGCCAACGAGGCAGTTGCGGTGCCGGAGCTGGCGACGGTGACGGTCCGCGCGGCGCTGGTCGTGTTCACCGCCTGGTCGGCGAAGGTCAGTGATCCGGGAGACGCGGTCAGGGTGGCCTGCGGTGAGCCGCTCCCCGCGGTGAAGCCGAGGTGGTTGATGTTCCAGCCGCCGCTGTCCTGGTCGAGGGTCAGGATCTGCCGGCCCGCGGGCAGGGTCACCTGGGTGGTCGCGGTGCCCCAGGTCTGAACGACGTCGTCGCACCCACCGCCGCGCTCGCCGCCGCCGGCACCTTGGCCGACGGCGCTTTGGACGGCGGCGCGGCCTGTGCGGCAGCGGCCGGTAGAACGGACACGCACATCGCGCCGACCGCGGCGACGGCGGCCACCGCCAGTTGCCGGGGTCTGAGGATCATCAGCATGTGAGGCTCCTTCACGGAGTGGGGGGAGACCGGCGCCCCGACCGTACAGAGACCCCATCCGCCCCGCTAGATTCCGACGAAGTAAAGAATGAAATACGCAAGATGCTACAAGTTTCTTACGAATATTCGCAAATCTTGAATCACTGCCGGAATGCGGCCCGGATCGCGAGGGTGTAACCCGGATCACAGCTCTGAAGTGCAGCGCACTGCGGGGTCCACGGCCTTTCTCTCTGTGTAAGGGGCTTGCCGGAACGGGGACGGTACGGATGGAACAGGGTCGGGCCGAGGGGTTCGACGGGTTCGTGGCAGCACGCTGGTCGACGCTGTTCCATCTGGCCTGTCTGCTCGTGGGAGGCGATCGGCACCGCGCCGAGGACCTCCTCCAGGAGGCCATGGTCAAGCTCTGGTTCGCCTGGCCGAGGATCGGCGAGGAGGCACCGGAGCCGTACGTACGGAAGGTCCTGGCGCGGGCGGCGGCCCGTTCGGCGCGGCGGCGCTGGTGGGGTGAGCGCCCGGTCGAGCAACTGCCCGATCGCGCGGAGGTGGACGACGTGTCCGCCGCCGTGGCGGAGCGCACGCGACTGGAGTCGGCGCTGGCCCAACTGCCGTCGGCGCAGCGGGCCGCCGTGGTCCTGCGCTACTACCAGGACCTGCCCGACCGGCAGGTCGCCGAAGCGCTGGGGTGTCCGGTCGGCACCGCCCGGTCCCATGCGTCACGGGGCGTGGCGCGGCTGCGCCGGATCCTCGGCGATGTCATCGAGCCGGTGGGATGAGGGGGAGTTGATGGACCATTTCGAGCGGGAGCTCGCGCGGATGATGCGCGACACCCGGGAAACGACCCCCTTCGAACCGAGGCACCAGACCCGCCTCCGGTCCGGCGTGCGGGCCCGGCGCCGGGTCCGTGCGGCGCAGCGGGCCGTCGGCTCCGTCCTGGCCGTCGCCGGAATCAGCCTCGGCTTCTTCCTGCTGCCCCACGACCGGGTGGACAACAGGCCGCAGGCCCCACTCCCCCGGCCCGCCGTGACCCCGACACTCCTGACCGCCGGCCCGACCCGGACACCGGACTCACCTCCGAGCGCGACCATCAGCCCGACAGGCACGGACACCACCGGGTCCCCCACCACACCGACCTCGACCCCGACGGGAAGTTCGACCGCCTCGTCCTCGGACCCGCCCTCGACCGACACGGCACCACCGCCCTCCGGTCCTGCGACGTCCGGCGCACCTTCGGAGCACAGCACCTCGACGCCGACCACGACACCGCCGACGACGGAGACGTCCGCGACCGTGGGCACGGCGGGCTCCGGATAACCCTGGCCCGCCGACCACCCCCCACCCGTACTCCCTGACCGCGGTACTGCCCGCAGGCGATATCGGCATGCCCCGCGACGGCCCACAGACCTGGACAGAACGTGACAATGCTGATGAGTCAGACGAGCCAGATGAGCCGGATGAGCCGGATGAGTCAACTACCGTTCCGCACACCGGTGTCGGCACACCACCGCGAGCCCGTCCTCGACGTGGTCGTCCCCGTGTTCAACGAGGAGAAGGACCTGGAGCCGAGCGTACGGCGGCTGCACGCACACCTGCGGGAAACGTTCCCCTACCCGTTCCGCATCACGGTCGCGGACAACGCCAGTACGGACGAGACCCCGCGCATCGCGGCCCAACTGGCCGCCGAACTACCCGAGTTGGAGTGGCTGCGGCTCGCCGAGAAGGGACGCGGCCGGGCGCTGCACGCGGCCTGGTCCGGATCACGGGCACCCGTACTTGCCTACGTCGACGTGGACCTGTCGACCGACCTGGCGGCGCTCCTCCCGCTGGTCGCCCCGCTGATCTCCGGCCACTCCGACATCGCGATCGGCACCCGCCTGGCCCGTGGCTCGCGTGTCGTGCGCGGTCCCAAGCGGGAGGCCATCTCCCGTTGCTACAACGCCCTGTTGCGCTCCACCCTCGCCGTCGGCTTCTCCGACGCGCAGTGCGGATTCAAGGCGGTACGACGTGATGTCGCCGAGCGGCTGCTGCCCCTGGTGAAGGACTCGGGGTGGTTCTTCGACACCGAACTGCTGGTGATCGCCGAACGGGCCGGACTGCGCATCCACGAGGTGCCGGTCGACTGGGTGGACGACCCCGACAGCCGGGTCGACATCCTGTCCACGGCACTGGCGGACCTGCGCGGAATCGCCCGCATAGGACGGGAGTTGGCGCGTGGCACGCTCCCGACGGCGAGCCTGCGCCGGGGCACCGACGCTTCGCCCTCGGGCGGCCTGGTCGGCCAACTGCTGCGCTTCGCCGCCGTGGGAGCGGTGAGCTCCCTCGGATACGTCCTGCTGTACGTGGCGCTGCGCCCGATAGCGGGCGGCCAGGCCGCCAACGCGCTGGCCCTGCTGGTCTGCGCACTCGCCAACACCGCCGCGAACCGCCGCCTCACCTTCGGACTGCGCGGCCGCACCGGCGCACTGCGCCACCAGGCCCAGGGCCTTCTGGTCTTCACGGTCGGCCTGGCCCTCACCAGCGGCTCACTCGCCCTTCTGCACCACATGACACCAACTCCCTCGCGCACCACGGAAGTGGGGGTCCTGGTAGCCGCCAACCTGGCCGCAACTCTCGTACGCTTCCTGCTCTTTCGGGCCTGGGTGTTCCCCACCAGGCGCCGCCGCGAGGCGGAGGAGAGCGCGATATGAGCGACACGACGACCTTGACGCCGCCCATCGCTCAAACCGCTCCCGCTAGCTCGACTGCTGTTCCTTACAAGGACATTGGCACACACCTGCGCCAGTCGTTCAGGTACTACGGCCCCGTGCTCGCGCTGTACGGGGTGCTGAAACTCATCGGCTTCTGCGTCTTCATGTACCTGCTGGACTCCGACGGTGGCTTCCGGACGAGGAACCCGCGCTTCGGCGGCGGCGCCCACGCCTGGGACGTACTCGCCACCTGGGACGGCTGGTGGTACCAGCAGATCGCCGCGGACGGCTACCACCCCGCGCTCGTCAAGATCCCCGGCGCCACCGGACTGATCACCCTCGAAGGCAACTCCGCGGCCTTCTTCCCGCTCTATCCGGCGACGATGCGGCTCGTCTCCGACGCCACGGGCCTGGGCCTGTACGGCTCCGGGATGCTGGTCTCGGTCGTCGCCTCGTTCGCCGCCGCACTCGGCATCTACGCCGTCACCGCCCGGTTCGGCGGCCGGCGGGCCGGGCTGGCCGCGGCCGGGCTGTGGGCGGTCTGGCCCGGCTCCGGCACGGAGTGGTCGGCCTACTCGGACTCCCTCTACATCGCCCTCGCCGTCTGGGCCTGCCACGCCGTCCTGACCGACCGTTGGCTCACCGCGGGGGTCCTCACCTTCACGGCCGGCCTCAACCGCCCCACCGCCGTCGCACTCATCGCCGCCCTCACCGTCGCCGCGCTACAGACGCTCCACCGCCGCCGGGAGAACTTCGCGGGCCCCTGGATAGCGATAGCGATCGCGCCGCTCGGTCTGCTCGGCTACCTCCTCTGGGTCGGCAACCGGATGGGCGACCTGACCGGCTACTTCAAGCTCCAGAGCGGCGCCTGGGCGCACACCTTCGACTACGGCGAACACACCGTCGACGTCTTCGGCTCCATCGCGGTCGGCCGCTTCGACTACCTGTTCGCGTACCCCCTCGAAGACGTCATCGGCGTCGCCGTCGTCCTGCTCGCCGCGCTCCTGCTCCCCCTCCTGATCCGGCTGCGCCCACCTGCCGTCCTGGTCGTCCACACGGTGCTCACCATCGCCCTGGTCCTGGGCAGCCAGCAGATCTTCGGCAACGTCTCCCGCTATCTGCTCCCGTGCTTCCCCCTCTTCATCCCCCTGGCGATCAAACTGCGCACCCTCGGCCTGCCGACGCTGTGCCTGCTGCTCGGCATCGCGGCCGTCGCGTCGGGGTCGTACGCCGGGTACATGCTTTTCGAGGTGGGGGTCCCGTAGACGGGGGTGAGGTCAGCGGGACGTCCCTCTTGTCCAACTTGCGTGCGGTCCGCGGATGTTGACGTGCCGTCCAACGCCTCGTGTTGCCGTATCGGCATATACTCCCCCTTCAACTAACGGTTAGCCGAATGGGCCCGGCAGCAGCGGAGGGGAAGCCACGGTGTCCGACGAAGGGCGGCTGATCGCCGGCCGGTACCGCGTCCTGGACCGCATCGGCCGAGGCGGCATGGCCACCGTGTGGCGTGCCCACGACGAACTCCTCGGCCGCCAGGTCGCCGTCAAGAAGCTCCACCCCCAGCCCCAACTCGACGACGACGAACTCGCCACCCTCTTCGAGCGTGCACGGCGCGAGGCGCACAGCGCCGCCCGGATCAGCCACCCCAACGTCGTTGTCGTCCACGACGTCGTGGACGACGAGGGCCGGCCCACCATCGTCATGGAGTACGTGCCCTCCACCACCCTCGCCGACCGGATCAAGGCGCACGGCCCGGTCCCGCTCGACGAGGTCGCCCGGATCGGCCGCGGCGTGATCGCCGCGCTGCGGGCCGCCCACCGGGCCGGAGTCCTGCACCGGGACGTGAAACCCGCCAACGTACTGCTCGCCCAGGACGGACGCGTGGTCCTCACCGACTTCGGCATCGCCCAGGCCACCGAGACCTCGAATCTCACCCGCACCGGCCAACTCGTGGGGTCCGTCGACTTCATGGCCCCCGAACGTCTCGTCGACGCCAAGCCGGGACCGGAGGGCGACCTGTGGGCGCTGGGCGCAACGCTCTTCCAGGCGATCGAGGGCCGCTCACCGTTCCTCCGGAAAACGGCTGCGCAGACGATGTACGCCATCGCCATGGAGCCGGCTCCCGAAGCGCGCGGCGCCGGGTCTCTCACCCCGCTGATCCAGGGGCTGCTCGTGGCCAAACCGGCCGACCGGCTGTCGGCCGAGGACGCCGAGTATCTGCTGCGACTACCAGCAAGTGAAGGCGGCGCGGCTGTCGTTCCGCCCGCCGCCCGGGCGACGCCCGACAAGGCTCCGGCTCCGGCTCCGGTGTCCGGGGCATCCGCTGCCGAGCCGCCCGCAGAACCGCCGCAGCCCGGTACCACCGACCTGCAGACGCAGCGGTCCCCGGGCCGTTCGAAGCAGCCGGTAGTCCTGGCCGCAGCCATCGCCACGGCCCTGTTGATCACGATCGCCGTCCTGATCAACCTGCCGACGGAGAAGAACGGCACCGTCGCCGCGGCATCGGACGGCCCGCTCCCGGCCGACGACCCCGCTCAACACTCCACGGACGCATCCGCACCCGCCACTTCCTCCCCCAAGGCGTCCCACTCCGCGAACTCCGACGTCACCTCGCCGACACCCGCCTCATCGCAGTCGGCATCCATAGCCGCACAGGAGGGCGACGAGCCGGAATCCGAAGGCAAGGACACCTCCCCGGCGAACGGATCCGACGCACCGGCCGCCCCGACAGGCCACGCCCTGGTGGTCGCCGCGTCCGGGAAGTGCCTCAGCAGCGGCGCCGCCACCGAGGGAATCCAGCTGATCCAGGCCACCTGCGACAACTCCGCGGGGCAGCGCTGGCAGACCGGATCGGGTGGCACCCTCCGCTCAGCGGGGAAGTGCATGACCGTGGCCGGAGGGGCCACCGACGACCGGACCCAGATCCAACTAGCCGACTGCAACGGCGATTCCAGTCAGCGGTTCCACCTCGCCGGCACCCAGCTGATGGCCGATCAGTCCCAGAAGTGCGTCGACATCTTCGGGGGTGCGAGCGGAACGGGGGCGGTCCTGTGGGAGTGCAACGGCAGGGACAACCAGACCTGGACACTCCAGTGACCGGGCCCGGCCCTGTCGACGGCGGGTTGGGGCTCGGCGCCTGAACCTCCGCGGACACCCCGTTGACGACGCCGACCCGGTCCGTGACGTTCAGGAGACGCGTTCGGGTTCCTTGTGGTCCCCCGGCGCCGCCGATGCCACCGCTCCCACCGATGCCGCCTTCTGAAGGCTGCTCCCCTCGACGTCGAGGTCCGGCAGGATCCGGTCCAACCAGCCCGGCAGCCACCAGGCTCCCCGGCCGGCGAGCGCGATGACCGCCGGTACGAGTGTCATGCGGACGGCGAAGGCGTCGATGGCGACGCCGACGGCCAGGGCGAACGCGATGGGTTTGATGAGGGAGTCGTCCAGCGGGAAGAACCCGGCGAAGACGGTGAACATGATCAGCGCGGCGGCGGTGACGACCCGCACGCTGTGCCGCGCGCCGTCGACGACCGACTGGCGGGCCCGGCCGGTGTGGGCCCATTCCTCGCGCATCCCGGACACGAGGAACACCTCGTAGTCCATGGCCAGTCCGAACAGCACGCCGATCAGGATGATCGGCAGGAAGCTGACGACAGGGCCGCTGTGCGGCACGCCGAGGACGTCGGCCAGCCAGCCCCACTGGAAGACGGCGACGACCAGACCGAGCGAGGCGCCCACCGAGAGCAGGAAGCCGACGGCGGCCTTGACGGGGATGACCAGGGAACGGAACACGATCATCAGCAGGAGCAGGCTGAGGCCGACGACGATCGCGACGAAGGGCAGCAGGGAGTCGCTGAGACGGTTGGAGACGTCGATGTTGACGGCGGTGGTGCCGGTGACCGCGATCGAGGCGCCGGTGGTTACGCGGAGTTCGGGCGCGGCCTCGCGGATCTCACGGACGAGTCGGTCGGTACGGACGCTGTCGGGCCCGGAGTCGGGCAGCACGGTGATGACGCTCTGCGTCGGGTCACTGGTGGGCTCGGGTGGCAGGACGGCCTTGACCTCCTTCAAGGTCCGCAGTTTCTCCGCCACTTGGGCGCCGACCTGTGAACTCGCGGCAGCCGTACCGTCGTTGGTCTCGGCCAGTACGAGCAGAGGGCCGTTGAAGCCGGGGCCGAACTTGTCGTCGATCGTGTCGTAGGCCGTGCGTTGGGTGGAGGCGTGTGGCGCGGAGCCGTTGTCGGGGAGGGCCAGGCGCAGGTCGGCGGCGGGCAGCATGAGGGTCACCAGGACGCCCGCGACGGCGAGGACGGTCAGGAGCGGCTTGGCGATGACCAACTTGGTCCAGCGAGTGCCCAGAGTGGTACGGCCGGTGACCCTCTCGACGTCGGTGGAGCCCTCGGCGTCGGCGGAACCCTCCGTATCGGCGGAGCCCTCGGCGTCGGCGGCCCGCCGGGCGGCGCGGCTGCCGGGCTTGGGGGCGAGCCGCGCACCGGCGAATCCCGCGATGGCGGGGACGAGAGTGATCGCGGCCAGTACGGCGATGAGGACGGCGCCGGCGGCCCCGAGACCCATCGTGGTCAGGAACGGGATGCCGATGACGCTCAGCGCGGCGAGCGCGATGATCACGGTGGCGCCGGCGAAGACGACGGCACTGCCGGCCGTACCGACCGCCAGCGCGACGGATTCCTTCGGGTCGGCGCCACGGGCGAGTTGCTGTCGGTGGCGGGAGAGGATGAACAGCACGTAGTCGATACCCACGGCCAGGCCCAGCATCAGGGCGAGCGTCACGGCCGTGGAGGAGATGCTGACCGCGGGTGCGAGAGCCAGCAGCCCGGCCAGACCGGCGGCCACGCCGATCAGCGCGGGCAGCAGTGCCATGCCGGCGACGAGCAGCGACCCGAACGTGACGACGAGGACGAGCAGCGCCACGGCCACGCCGATGATCTCCGACGGTCCGATGTGGACGCCCTTGCTGTTGAAGACGGAGCCGCCCACCGAGGTCCGCAGCCCGTCCGTCTCGGCCGCGCGGGCCGCGTCCTGGATGGCGTCCACGGATGACGTACGGACCTCCGCGGTCTGTACGGGGTAGTGGATCTGGACGATCGCCGTCGTGCGGTCGGCCGAGACGGCGCCGGAGGACTGGGGGTCGACGACCCCGCTGACCTGCGGCGCCTTCTTGGCCTCCGCCACGGACTGAGCGATGGCCGCCGTGTAGGTCGCCTCGGTGACCCGGTGGCCCTCGGGCGCGGTGAAGACGATCTGGGCGCTGGCGCCCGAGGCCTCCGGAAGGGTCTTGCTCAGGCTGTCCAACGCCCGCTGCGACTCGGTGCCCGGCACCGAGAAGCGGTCGTCGAGCTTGCCGCCGAAGATGCCGACGCAGGTGATGAGCGCGGCGAGAACGAAAAGCCATATACCCAGGACGAGCTTTCGGTGCCGGTAGGCGCTGTGGCCCAGTCGGTGAAGCAGGACGGCCATGACGAACTCCCTGGAACGGGGCGGGAAATGGGGAAGGAGCGCCGGTCGGACGCCGGCCGCGTGACGGGCCGGTGCAGAGGGGCGTCCCGATCGATGAGCTCGACTTTATCACCTGCTCAAGTCGGGCGACCAAGTCATTCAACCGTGACGCATGTCTCTTGCGGGACAAGCCCAGCTCAGAGCCACAGTTCAGGCGACAAGACCATTCGACCTTGTCGAGTGACAAGGTCGCCTGTAGGTTGTGCGGCAACCCCTTCACCGCTGTGAGCCAAGGAGTGACCATGACCAGTACGCACAGCACGCGGGTAGACGTCGTCGTGATCGGCGCCGGGCTGGCCGGACTCACCGCGGCACGTGAACTCGTCGCCGCGGGCAGGTCCGTGGCCGTCCTGGAGGCCCGCGACCGGGTCGGCGGGCGGCTGCTCAACCACGACCTCGGTGACGGCCAAGTGACCGAGATCGGGGGGCAGTTCGTGGGCCCGACCCAGGACCACATCCTGGCGCTGGCCAAGGAGGTCGGCGTGGCCACGTACGAGGCCGCCGTACCCTGCGAGCGGGTCTACGTCCGCGACGGCAAGGCCCGGCGGTTCGCGGGGCACACTCCCCCGGACCTCCTCGCCCTCCCGGACATGGGCATCGCCCTGGCCCGCATCGGCCGGGCGGCGGGCAAGGTGCCCCCGGCGGCGCCGTGGCGGGCCCCCAACGCCCGTGACCTGGACGGGATGACGTACGAGACCTGGCTGCGCAAGGCCGAAGTCACCGGTGACGCAGTCGACTTGATCAACATCTTTCTCAACTCCGCGTACGGCGGCGAGGCGCGCGACGCGTCGGCGCTGTTCAGCCTCTGGTACGTCTCGACGTTCGGCGACGAGATCCACCCGGGCACCATGGAGCGCGGCACCGGCACCTCCGGCGGCGCGCAGGACAGCCGGTTCGTCGGCGGCTCGCAGCTGGTCGCGACGCGGCTGGCCGAGGAACTCGACGGCCGCGTCCACCTGTCGGCCCCGGTCCGCCGTATCAGTCAGGACGCCGACGGGGTCACCGTGGTCTCCGACGCCGGTGACTGGCGGGCCGACCGCGTGATCGTCGCCGTACCGCCGCTGCTCGCTTCGCGCATCGTCTGGGACCCGTTGTTGCCGCCGCAGCAGGACCAGCTGTTCCAGCGGCTGCCGTTCGGCACGCTCATGAAGTGCGTGGCCGTCTACGACACCCCGTTCTGGCGGGCCGAGGGCCTGTCCGGCATGGGGCTGCTGCGGGGCGGTTCGCCGATCCGCGAGATGTTCGACAACTCCCCGCCCGACGGCGGACCGGGCGTGCTCATGGGATTCCTCGGCGGCAAGGAGTGGCGCAAGTGGGCGCACCGCCCGGCGGGCGAGCGCCGTGGCGCGGTGCTGCGCTCCTTCGCCCAGGTCGTCGGGGAACGGGCCTACGACACCGTCGACTACGTCGAGCAGGACTGGACCGCCGAGCAGTGGACCCGGGGCGGCCCGACGTCCGTCGCCGCCCCCGGAGTGCTGACCGAGTACGGGGAGTGGCTGGGCCGGGCGTTCGGGCGCGTGCACTGGGCCGGGTCCGAGTTCTCCCCGTACTGGAACGGCTTCATGGACGGCGCCGTCCGCTCCGGCCGGCACACCGCCACCGAACTCCTGCACCAGAGCTGACCGCGATCAGAAGTCAGAAGAACGACAACAGCAAGAAGGAGAACCGCACATGACCAAGTTCCACGTCACCGAACGCGCCGTCGTCGACGCTCCCGTCGAGCGCGTCTGGGAGGTCGTCTCCCGCACCGACCGGTACGCCGAGTGGGTCGCCAGCGCCATCGAGGTCACCGACCACCACGGCATCGCCGCTCTGGGCGGGACCTACGCCGAACGCAACCGCACCCTCGGCCCGTTGCGCACCGACTCGGTGTGGACGGTGGTGGAGATCGACCCCCTCAGGCGCCGCGTCGACGCCGGGGTCGGGTTCGCCCCGCTGAAGGAGGTGACCAGCATCTTCGAGTTCGAGCCGGTCCGGAGCGCGGACGGGAGGGAGGTCACGCGGATGACCTACAAGGTGGAGTACGTCATCGGTCTCGGCCCCCTCGGGCTCCTCCTCGACCGGATCCAGCAACCCGGCATGCGGGCGAACATGCGCACCTCGATGGCCAACCTCAACACGCTGATCCGCTCCGAGACCCTCAGCGTGCGCGGCTGACCGACGGCGGCCGAACCACGGACGAAGGGCGCCCTCGTACCGCACGAGGGCGCCCTTCACCGCGTCGGCTCAGGACGCGGCCACAGGCACCGCCACCAGCTCCAGCCGCCCCCCGGCCATCGCCACCGCCGCGGACACGAAGGCCTGCAGACAGGTGTGTTCGGCCTCGTCGTCGAGGGTCGAGAGGTGTTGCAGCGTGAGCCCGTCGAAGCCGGCGAGGAAGAACCGCGCGATCGTGTCGGCGGGCTGCGCGAGGGGCCGGCCGGTGCGTTCCGCCGCCTCGGTGATCAGTCTCGCGGTCACCTCGATCACTCCCCGGTAGTGCGCATCCAGGGCCTCGCGCAAGGCGGGCGAGCGGAGCGCGAACATCGTGAGTTCCGTGAGGAGTTGATGGCTCGCGGGCTGCTCACGCACCGTCCGCCACAGCGCCGCCGCCAGCGCGCCGAGCGTCTCCTCGAAACCGCCGTCGGCCGGTGCCGCCTGTTCGACCTGGGCCAGCAGATCCTGGGTGAGCTGCTCCATGACGGCGCGGTACAGCCCTTCCTTCGTACCGAAGGTGTAGTGCACCGTGGCCTGGGCCACCCCCAACTCGGCGGCGATGGCCCGCGTGCTGCCGGCCGCGACCCCTTCCCGGGTCATGAAGTCGATGGCCGCTTTGATCAGCTGGGGACGGCGCTCGGCCGCGGAGACATGAGCCATGTCCCCATCATAGCGACTGAGTCTCACGAACCAGTCGCCCGAACAAGTCGGTTTTCGCACAGCTGAACGCCCTGACCGTGCGACGGCCGGGGCACGGCCGCTGAGGTCCGGTCCCTGGCCGCGCGGGTCAGTTCCCTCGGAACAGCACTTGCATACGTTTCCTCCACCGCCCGTGAAACGGGACGAACGAGGAGGCAGGCTCGTGAACGAAGAAGACCAGTTTGATACGTGTGTGATCGGCGCGGGACCTGCCGGGCTGGCGGTCGCCAGGGCCCTGGCGGAGCGCGATCTGCCGTACACGCATCTGGAGCGGCACACCGGGCCCGGCGGCATCTGGGACATCGAGAACCCCGGCAGCCCGATGTACGAGTCGGCCCACTTCATCTCCAGCAGGACGCTTTCGGGCTTCGGCGGCTTCCCGATGCCCGACCACTTCGCGGACTACCCGCCGCACCGGCAGATCCTGTCGTACCTGCGGTCCTTCGCCGACGCCTACGGGCTGACCGGCCGGATCGAGTTCGGCGCCGAGGTCGCGGGCGTCGAGAAGAACGCGGACGGCACCTGGACGGTCACCCGGGCCGACGGGCGGGCGAGCGTGCACGGGCAGGTCGTGGTGTGCACGGGCGCGCAGTGGCACCCCAACATCCCTGACATTCCAGGGGAGTTCAGCGGGGAGGTCCGGCACACCGTCGACTATCGCAGCGCGGAGGAGCTGCGGGGGAAGCGCGTCCTGGTCGTGGGCGCCGGGAACTCCGGCTGCGACATCGCGTGCGACGCGGCCCGGACCGCCGACCACGCGGTGGTCAGCATGCGGCGCGGGTACTGGTTCATTCCGAAGCATCTGTTCGGGCGGCCGGTGGACACCATCGCCAACAGTGGCCCGCATCTGCCGATGTGGCTGGCGCAGCGCGTCTTCGGCACCCTGCTCCGCGTCATCAACGGCGACCCGACACGGCTGGGCCTGCAGAAGCCGGACCACAAGCTCTTCGAGACCCACCCGGCCATCAACTCCATGCTGATCCACCACCTCCAGCACGGCGACATCACCGCCCGGCCCGGCATCGCCCGCGCCGAGGGCAGGACCGTGCACTTCACGGACGGCACGAGCGACGACTTCGATCTCGTCCTGCTGGCCACGGGCTACGTCCACAAAGTGCCGGTCGCCCAGCGGTACTTCGGCGACGAGCAGCATCCCGACCTGTACCTGTCGTCGTTCTCGCGCGAGCACGAGGGCCTGTTCGGCATCGGGTTCATCGAGACCAACTCCGGCGCGTACCAACTCTTCGACACCCAGGCGCAGTTGATCGCCGGGTACGTGCACGACGCGCGGCACCGGCTGCCGAACGCGGAGCGGTTCGCCCAGATGATCCGCGCCGACCGTCCGGACCTGTCCGGCGGCCTGAAGTTCGTGGCCTCGCCCCGGCACACCGGCTACGTCGACAGCGGGGCGTTCGTGAAGTACCTCGGCAAGGTCGCACGCCGGATGGGTTGGCGTACCGAGGGCCAGCCGCCGCCGGTACGGCCCCTGCGGCGCACGGAGGCGGCGGAAACAGGGGCAGCGGCGGAGGCGACGGTATGAGCAGGTTCGACTTCACCGACAAGGTCATGCTGGTCACCGGTGGCGCGGGCGGCATCGGCAGTGCCCTGTGCCGCCGCTTCGCCTCCGCAGGGGCCCGCTGCGTCGTCGTCGACATCGACGAGGTCCGAGCCCAGAAGGTGGCCGCGGAGCTGCCCGGCGTCGGGCACACGGGAATCGGCTGCGATCTGCTGGACCGTGCCCAGATGGAGCGGCTGTTCGAGCGGGTCGCCGACGTCTACGGTCGTCTCGACGTGCTCGTGAACAACGTGGGCATGACCAGCTCGGAGCGCTTCGACGTCCGCAGTGTCGAGAGCATCGAGCGGGAGATCACCCTCAACCTCACCTCCCCGCTGGTCGCCACCCGGATCGCGATCCCCCTGCTGAAGGCCTCCCCGGACGCCCGCGTGGTCACGACCGTCTCCCTCGGCGGGGTCTTCCCGCTGGGCGAGACCCCGATCTACACGGCGTCCAAGTTCGGGCTGCGCGGCGCGATGCTGGCCATCGGCCTCGACCTGCGCAGCAAGGGCATCCTGGCCGGGTCGGTACTCCCGTCGGCGACCGACACCCGGATGCTGCGCCAGGAGGCGGTGGACGGCGGCAACTCCATGCAGTTCCAGGACCCACCGCAGCAGCCGACCGACGTCGTCACGGCCGTCGTGAGCCTGCTGGACAAGCCCCGCCTGGAGGCCTACCCCCGGGCCGGTGAGTCCCGTCTCGTACGGTTCGCGATGCTCGTACCGAACCTGCTGCCCAGGCTCTTCCCTCTGTTCCGCAAGCGCGGTGACCGCGGCATGGCCCGCTATCTGGAGGAGCTGCGCCGCCGCGGACTGGCCCGACAGACGGACGGGCGCTGGGAGTTGGTGGAGGAGGCATGACCAGGAACGAGACGCTGACCATCGTCAACCCGGCCACCGGCGAACCGATCACCACCCTCCCCGCCGCGAGCACCGCCGACGTCACCAAGGCCGCTGAACAGGCCCAACTCACCTACGACACCGGGATATGGTCCCGGCTGCCGGTCCGTGAGCGGAGCGCCGTACTGCTACGCCTCGCCGACCTGATGCAACGCGACGCCGAGATCCTCGCCCGGCTGGACAGCGAGGACGCGGGCAAGCCCATCACCGAGTGCCGTACGGGCGACGTACCGGGCGCGATCGAGTCGATCCGCTGGTTCGCCGAGGCCGCCGACAAGGTCTTCGGCCGGGTCGCACCGAGCGGACCCGACGGCCTCGGTCTCATCACCCGCGAACCGGTCGGTGTCGCCGCGGCGATCCTCCCGTGGAACTACCCCCTGGCGATGGCCACTTGGAAGGTCGGCCCCGCCCTGGCGGCGGGCAACTGTCTGCTGCTCAAGCCCGCCGAGGCCACTCCCCGCTCGGCCCTGCACCTCGCCGCCCTCGCCGCCGAGGCCGGCCTGCCCGACGGCGTACTCACGGCCCTCCCCGGCTACGGCGAGGAAGCCGGAGCCGCCCTCGCCCGCGATCCCCTCGTCCAGGCACTCTCCTTCACCGGCTCCACCGCCACCGGCCGCCGCATCCTCAAAGCGGCCGCCGACAGCAACTTCAAGCGCGTCTCCCTGGAGATGGGCGGCAAGAGCCCCCAGGTACTGATGGCCGACGCGCTCTCCTACGGCGACGACCTCATCGCCGACATGATCGAGGCCGCGTTCCTGACCATGGGCCAGAACTGCACTGCCGGATCACGGGTGTTGGTGCACCGCAGCATCGCCGAGGAGGTCGTGGAGCGGTTCACGGCCGCGGCACGGGACCTCGTCATCGGCGATCCGGCGGACCCGCGGACCCAGCAGGGACCGCTCATCAATCGCGCCGCCTTCGACCGGGTCGCGGAAGCCGTGGATGCCGCCCGGGCGGCCGGAGCCCAGATCCACACCGCGGGACTCCCCCACGGGCTGCCCTCGCGCGGCGCCTACTACCCGCCCACGGTGATCACCCGCGCACCCGCCGAAAGCGCCGTACTCACAAGGGAGTTGTTCGGTCCCGTGGTCACCGTCGAGACCTTCGACTCGGAGGACGAGGCGGTACGCAGGGCCAACGCCACCGAGTACGGGCTCGCCGCCTCCGTCTGGACCCGCGACCTCGACACCGCGCTGCGGCTGGCCCGTGGCATCGAGGCGGGCGTGGTCTCCGTCAACGCGTACAGCGAGGGCGACATCACCACCCCCTTCGGCGGCTGGAAGCAGTCGGGGTTCGGCGGGGTGGAGAAGTCCACGAACGCCTTCGACCAGTGGACCCGGGAGAAGACGGTCTGGATCCGCACTCGTTGACCCGAGCAGCGGGAGAAGGCGGTCTGGATCCCGACCCGTTGACCGGGTCACTCGCGGTGCGCCGCCGCCCGGAGTAGTTGCTCCCGCAGCTGGACCGGGGAGGTGCCGTGCCAGCGGCGTACCGCGCGGCGCAGGGCCCGTTCGTCGGAGAATCCCGCGCGGTGGGCGATGTCACGCAGCGTCAACTCCGGTCGGAGCAGCAGCTGTTCGACGCGTTCCCTGCGTACTCCCTCGGCGAGTGCCTCGTACGTCGTGCCGCAGTCGGCGAGCCTGCGGCGCAGTGTCCGCTCGCTCGTCGCGTGCCGTCGTGCCTGTTCGCCGAAGGACGGGATCACCGGGAGGCTCTGCGCGACGGACACCTCCAGGACTTCGAGGAGGTCCTGTTGGTCGGTGCGGGAGGCCAGTTGGGCGTCGAGTGTCTCCAGGGTCGAGGCGTACGTCACCGGGTCGCGGCCGTGCATTGCGGCGCGGGCCCATGCGGGGTCGATGACGATGCGGTCGGCCGGGGCGCGGAAGCGGACCGGGCAGCCGAACAGGGCGCCGTACAGCTCGCGTTGGCGGGGTGGCGGCGAGGAGGAGAACTCCACCACGCGTGGGGCGAAGTCCGGGCCGACGGCCAGTCGGGACAGGGTGACCACGGAGGCGAGCCCCTCCTCGATCAGGAAGGACGCCACGCTCGGGTCGATGGCGGGGTCGGGCAGGTCGGCGCGCAGGAAGAAGGCGCCGTCCTCGCCGACTCCGGTCGACCACACGGTCATCGCGCCGGAGAGGTTCTGGTACTTCACCCCGGTCTCGATGGCGTGCCGCAGCGTGTCGTCGGCCAGCAGCGCGAAGCCGAGCAGGCCCCACGCGGTCAGGTGCTGCGCCGCGCCGACCCTCAGCCCCAGCCGCTCGTCCCCGGTGAGCTCCAG
Organism: Streptomyces pseudovenezuelae; assembly: GCF_029892565.1. Taxonomy (GTDB): domain Bacteria; phylum Actinomycetota; class Actinomycetes; order Streptomycetales; family Streptomycetaceae; genus Streptomyces; species Streptomyces pseudovenezuelae_A. The sequence continues at coordinate 848,529 of NZ_JARXVH010000001.1, forward strand.
CGCACGCCGGATCACCGCGCTGCCCTGCCGGTAGGACACCCGCAGCGCGGCGGAGCGCATCAGCGTCTCGTCGAGGCCGACCTGGCTCAGCAGGGGACGTAGGTCGACGCCGCGTTCGTCGGCGACCATGACGAGATAGCGCAGGATGTTCGGCTGGATCGTCGCCGACGTGCTGCGGTTGGTCCCGTGCGGGTCTGCCGGGGTGGGGGCAGGGAGCATCGCACTCACCTCCTCGTGGGCGACCACCGTAAGCATCCGGGCATCACCGGACACGCGCGCTGGCCGCCGGAGTCCCCTCAACGGCCCCCGGCGTCCTGCGTTCGTCCTGCTACGGCTGACTACGGTCCGTACATGTCCGTCAGTGCTCCAGGTCGAGCCCAGGCCGGGCGCCCCGCCGCCAAGGCCGGCGCCCGAAGGGCGGCGACGCTCGCGTTCGCCGCGCAGGGTGTGTCCGTCGCCGCCGTGTACACGACCGTCCCCGCGGTCACCGAACACCTCAAAATGACCCCGCTCCTCACGACCACCACGCTGGTCGCGGTGGCCCTGATGGCCGGCGCCGGCAGCTTCCTCGGGCTGGCCGCGGTCCGCGTCGCCGGTCCCGTCCCGACGACGCGCGGGGCCCTGGTGACAGCCGCCGCCGCGCTGACGCTGATCGGCGTGGCCCCCGGCCAGGCGACCGCCGTCTGCGCGTACGTCCTCTTCGGCCTCGCGATCGGTGCCCTCGACGTCGGGATCAACACCCGGGCCGCCGCGATCGAACGCGCCTACGGCCGCAGCGTCTTCGGCTCCTTCTACGCGGCGTGGAGCGTGGGCGCCGTCGTCTCGGCCCTGCTCACCGCCGGGGCCGCCCGGCTGGAGTGGCCCGTGGCCGGCGGCCTGACCGTGCAGGCGGGCATCCTCCTGGTCATCGCCGTCTGCATCTGCGCGCACGCCCTGCCCGCCGCCGCGGAATCGACATCCCCGTCGGCGCAGCCGCCCCTGGGGCGCCGCCTGTGGACCCGGCTCCTCCCCTTCGGCCTGGTCCTCCTCGTCGTCTACGTCGTGGACTCGACCGTCTCGGCCTGGTCGGCGGTCTATCTGCGCCAGACCCTCGCCGCGTCCCTCACGGTGGCGCCGATGGCGTACGCGGCCTACCAGGCCGGCACGGTCGTCGGCCGCGCCGCCACCGACCGCCTTGTGCAGAGGTTCGGGGCGGGCGCCGTCGTACGCACCGCCGCTCTGTCGGTCGCGGGTGCGCTGGCGGGCATGGCCGCCGCGCCGAGCTGGCCGTTCGCCGTGCTCGCGGCCGGGGCGGTGGGGCTGGGGGCGTCCGTGCTGGCCCCGCTGTGTCTTGCCTCCGCGGCTCGGTTGCGTCCCGGCGCCTCGGAAGCGGTCCTGGCCCGCCTCAACCTCTTCAACTACGCGGGTGTCGTCACCGGTGGCGCCGTGAGCGGGCTCCTCGGCTCCACGGGCGAGTTCCGGCTGGCCTACGCGGCACCGGCCGTCCTGGCGGTGCTCGTCCTGGGCGCGGCCCGCCATTTCACCCAGCCACCGAGCGCGGCCGTACAGGAGCCCGCGACGGCGAGCGCCGTTCAACCGAAGAGTTGAACGGGGTGCGTGCCGATGGGCGACGCGCGGACGCCTGCCCGGGCCGGAGACTCGACTCGCCCGCGGTCGACCGGAGCGAGCCGGAGTCGCGGTCGACCCGGATCAGGCCCGGGTCCGCGACGCGCGGGACCAGGGCTCGGCAGGCGGAGAGAGGGCCCCCACCCATGTCCAGCAACATCAGCAGGCGCTGCATTCTCGCGGTCGGTGCCGGAGCGACCGTGGCCGCGGCGACCGGGGCCGCCACCGCGAGCGCCGCGGAGAACGCGCGCGGCAGCGGGAGCGGCGCCGGATCGTCCTCCGGTGTCTTCGTACGGGAGGAGACCCGGTCGCTGGACGAGCTGTATGCGGCCGCGCTCGCCGAGGGCGGCAGGCTCGTCGTCTACGCGGGCGGTGATGTCGACGACCAACTGGCGGGCTTCCGGGCGGGGTTCGGGAGCAGGTTCCCTGATATCGACCTGACGATCGTCGTGGACTACAGCAAGTTCCACGACGTACGGATCGACAACCAGCTCGCCACCGACACCCTGGTCCCGGATGTCGTCCAGCTCCAGACGCTCCAGGACTTCACCCGCTGGGCCCGGCAGGGCGAGCTGCTGCCCTACAAGCCCGCCGGGTTCTCCGTCGTCCACCCGAAGTTCAAGGACGCGGGCGGTGCCTGGACGGCGGTCATGGCCGTCGCGTTCAGCTTCGTCTACAACGTGGCGGCGGTCGGCGCCGACGTGCCCCGTACCCCGCTGGACTTCGTCGACCCGCGCTGGAAGGGCGCCATCGCCTCCTCGTACCCGCATGACGACGACGCGGTGTTCTACCTGTTCTCGCTCTATGTGCGGAAGTACGGCTGGGAGTGGGTCGCCAAGTTCGCCGCGCAGCAGCCGCAGTTCGCCCGCGGCTCCCACAAGGCGGGGGTCGCGGTGGGGGCCGGCCAGAAGAGCATCGGCGTCGGTTCGTCGGGCAGCCTGCTCGCCACCGGCGGGGCGTCGAGGTGGGCGCTGCCCAGCGCGGGGCACCCGTTCATGGCGTGGGGCCAGCGGGCCGCGATCCTGAAGCAGGGGGCCCACCCCGCGGCCGCCAAGCTGTACCTGAACTGGATGCTGTCTCCCGAGGTCCAGCAGACGTCGTACAGCGGCTGGTCGGTCCGTACGGACATGCCGGTGAAGAGCGGCCTCAAGCCGATCTGGGAGTACAAGGACGCCAACCTGGACGGCTTCCCGGTGTTCATGGAGGACCGCGCCACGGTCGAGCAGCTCAAGCAGACCTTCGCGCTGTACTTCGGCGAGGTGCAGGGCGCCCCCTCCCCCGGGGTCCTGGGCCTGCACCCGGGTCGCTGACACCGGGTGCCCTGCGGCTCCCTGCCGGTTTACGCCGGTCACACACTGGTTCGGGTTACAGTCTGCCGCTCCTGTCGTGACCGTCGCCCAGCAGGGAGCCGCTGCCGTGCCCCCCTCTCGTTTCACCCTGCGCAGGCTGTCCTTGTCGGCGAGGCAACTGCCGCACCTGGTCTTCCTGGCCGTCGCGGCCGGCACCCTCGCCCGGCTCTTCGCCGTGCACACATGGCTGTGCTGGGTCGTCGCCCCGCCCATGGTGGTGCTGGCCGTGGTGTACGTGGGCGGACTGGTGCGGTGGGACCGGCTCGGCACCCGGGGCAGGCCCGCCTGGCTGGCGCTGCTCCTGCTGCTGTGGGGAGGCGTCTGCTGGGTCCTTCCGCCCGAACTCACCACCGGGTACGTCTGGTTGGCCGTCCCCCTGGCCGTCGTGGCGCAGCGGATGCCCGGCCGCCGGCTGCCGCTCGCGGCGCTATGGGTGACGACCGTGCTGTTCGTGGCGACGCTCGTCCGGATCAGGGGCGGGTTCGATCTCGAACTCGTCGCACCGCCGACCGCCGCGATCTGGGCGACCGTGGCCCTCCACCGCACCCAGGACCGCCTGATGCGTGAACTGACCGCCACGAGAGGCGAGTTGGCGGCCCGGCAGCGCGAGGCCGGGCGTCTTGCCGAGCGGGCCCGGCTCGCCCGGGACCTGCACGACACCCTGGCGCAGGAGATCGCGGGCAGCCGCATGCTGCTCCAGGCCGCCGAACGGGACTGGGACCGCAGGCCGGACGCGGCACGACGACAGGTACGGGCCGTCGTCGACGCCCTCGGCACACACCTCGCGGAGACCCGCGGCATCATCCACGACCTCACCCCGCCCGGCCTGGAACGCGACGGCCTGGAGACGGCACTGCACGAGCTGTGCGCTCGCGCGGACGCGGCTCCGGGTGCTCCCTCGGTCTCCATATCCACGCAGGGCGAGCCCGGTTCGGTCCCCGCCGACCAGGCCGTCGCCCTGCTCCGCGTGACCCGGGGGCTGCTGGCGAACGCGTGCGAGCACGCTCACGCCACGCAGGTCCAGGTCACCCTCCAGCACGCCGACGGGGCCGTGGCGGTCGAGGTCAGCGACGACGGAACGGGATTCGACCCGGCGGCGGCCACACTCTCCTCAACGGACGGACGGGGCTTCGGACTTGCCGCCGCGCGCGACCGATTGGCCGAGCTGGAGGGCACGCTCACCGTCGACGGCGTTCCTGGACGCGGGACCCGAGCCAGAGCGACCGTACCGGTGCGGGCGCGTATCACCGCGGGCGCGGCATGAGCGACGGCGCCGCGGTCGCGGCGGTGCGCATCCTGATCGTCGACGACCATGCCGTCGTACGAGCCGGTCTGCGGGCCCCGCCGACCTGCACGAACACTGGCGACGCCTGGACCTGTCCCGGGCCGACGCGCTCGTCCTGTCCGCCTGCGTCCAGATGCCCTCGCTCCCGTCGATCCAGCCGGTGGAGGAGGCAGCGGGGCTGCCGGTGCTCTCGGCGGCCACCGCCACGGCGTACCGCGTCCTCGTCGAGCTGGGCCTGCCGACGGTCGTGCCCGGCGCGGGCCGCCTGCTCAGCGGGCAGCAGCCGAGCTTGATCTGATCCGGTCAGCCGAGCTTGAGCAGCAGGTCGGTGAGTTCGGCCGGCGTGGTGATCATGCAGTCGTGGCCGCTGGTCAGCTCCCACACCTGCGCCGGGGTGCCGTTGGGCTGTGTCGCGGGGACGGGGCGTCGCTCGAAGCCCTCCGGTTCGCTGCCCACGCAGTGGATGTGGGTCCGGGGGATCTCGTTCACCGCGGGGTTGTCCAGTCGGACCGGTTGCTGGAGGCAGAGTGCCGACTGGTCCGACAGCGTCGTGCGCAGCCAGGCGATGTCCGCCGGGTCGGTGACCCCGAACAGGCCACCGGGCGGCGGCAGTTCGGGCATCGGCGGAATCCGCCAGCCACTGCCGGACCGCACGGCCAGGTCGATCAGCGCCTGGGTCACGGGAAGGACATCGGTCGCGCGCTCGCCGTCCACCGGGACCATCGCGTCGAGGTAGACCAGCTGGGCGATCCGGTCCGGGACCTGGTTGGCCGCGGACGAGACGACCAGTCCGGCGTAGCTGTGTCCCACGAGGACCACGTCGGTGAGGTCCTCCTCGACGATCAGCCCGACGACGTCGTCGACGTGCGTGTCGAGGCCGACCTCGCGGCTGAGCAGATGTGCCTTGTCGCCGTGGCCGGTCAGCGACGGCGCGAGCACCCGGTGTCCGGCCGCCGTCAGCAGCGGCACCACCCGCTCCCAGCACTGTCCGCTGTGCCAGGCACCGTGCACCAGTAGATACGTAGACATGGCTGTCGCTCCTCGCTGTGGTGGCCGGCGTCGCTGATCAGCACGCCTTCGACTGGCCACCGGTCACGCTGCCGCCCGCGCTCGGCCCCAGCCAGGGCCCCCGCGATCCTGGGGGTGACAGGACCAGGCGGGCGCGCGAGCAGGCGATTTACAGTGGGGAGATGCCGGACGAATCGAATCTGCTGGGCGAGTACGTGCGCGCCCGCCGCGAGCTCGTCACCCCTGAGCAGGTCGGTATCCCCGTGATCGGGGTACGACGGGTGCGGGGCCTGCGTCGGGAAGAGGTCGCGATGCTCGCCGGCATCAGCGCCGACTACTACCTGCGGCTGGAGCAGGGCCGCGACCGCAACCCCTCCGTGCAGGTCCTGGAGTCCATCGCGCGCGTGCTGCTTCTCGACGCCGACGCGACGGCGCACCTGCTGCTGCTCGGCGCCGACCGACCTCGACGGCACCGCCCGAGGCCCCGGCCCCGGAAGGAGACGGTCCCGTCGGGTGTCGCCAAGCTCATCGCCACGCTCCCGCTGCCGGCACTGGTCGAGGGCCGCTACTTCGACGTCCTCGCCGCCAACTCCTTGGCGACGGCTCTGTCACCGCGCTTCACGGCGGGAGCCAACCGGCTGCGGTCCCTGTTCCTCGACCCGGCCGAGCAGGCGCTCTACCCGTACTGGGAGAGCGCGGCCGGGGGCATGGTCGCCGGCTTCCGCGAGTCGGTCGGCGCCGACACGGACGACCCCCGGTTCATCGAGCTCGTCGGTGAACTCTCCCTCGCCAGCCCCCTGTTCAGCCGACTCTGGGCCCGCCACGACGTACAGGCCTGCGAAGCCGCGCCCAAGCACATCGAGCACCCCCAGGTCGGTGGGCTGCAACTGAACCGGGAGCGGCTGAGCATCGACGGCGCCGAAGGCCAGACACTCGTCGTCTACCACCCGGACGCCGGCACCGACAGCGCCGACAGACTGGCGCTGCTCGCCTCCGCCGTACAGACGCCGGCAGTCGGCGCCGATCCGAGCGACCTGGTCCGCTGACGGGTCCCGTCGGGACGGCGTCCGCGGACCGGGTATCGGGCCCTGTCGGGCTCTGCCAGGCCCTGTTGGGCTCGGTCGGACCCTCGGACGTGTTACCTGCCGTGGCCATCGGAGCGCTTGCGGTGGAGGGTGAAGTTCTCGAAGACCGACAGCTCGCCGTGCGGCTTGTTCACGTTGTAGTAGGTGACGTGCATGCGGGTGGTGTCGCCCGGGTGATGGCCGGGGTCGACGGTGAACGCGGCGAAGCCGTAGGGGTGTTCGGTGTCGCGGACGCCGATCCAGACCGCTTCCTCCTTGACGTACGTGGAGGTGCGCTTGCCGTTGGAGCCGGGGGTCGCCGACACGGCGGTGATGACCTTGCCGGTGCCGTCCTTGAAGAAGGCCTGGTTCGTGGTGCCGGAGACGCCACCGCCGCCGAGGATCATGTGGACGGTGCCGAGGCCGGTGTCGATGGAGTCGGTGGCGTGCGAGACCGGGTTGGGGGTCAGCGTCTCGCTGCCGTTGACGACTCCACGGACGGCCAGCGAGCGCTCGTAGTTGTGCTCGTGGCCGCACAGGACCAGGTCGACGCCGTAGCGGTCGAAGAGCGGGCCGTACTTCTGGCGCAGGCCGAGGTCGGCGCCGTTGGCGTCCGAGGAGCTGATCATCACCTGGTGCATGGCGACGACCACCCAGTCGACGTCACGAGAGGCCCGCGCCGCCTTCAACTCCTTTTCCAGGAATGCGAGTTGACGTCCGCCGGAGTAGCCGCTGATGTAGACGTCGCCGCCGTCCTGGAGGCAGTTGTCGTCGTTCTGCAGCACGATCACGCGGACGGAGCCGGCCGTGAACGCGTACCACAGGCCCGCGAGTTCGTCGTCGGTCTCGGTGGAGGGGAGGTCGAAGTAGGTTTGGTAGGCGCCGAGTCCGATCGGGCCGTTGGCCTTCTCGATCTCGTGGTTGCCGGCTGCCGGCATCCAGGGACGGAAGCGCGCCGAACGGGTGTTGTTGGTGAAGAAGTTGTTCCAGGTGCGCACCCGGTCGACGTCCAGGTTGGCGTAGCAGAGGTCGCCGTTGAGCAGGTGGAAGAGCGGGGCGACCTGCTCGATGCCGGTGACGATGTCCTTCGTCGCGGGGGTGGAGTTCGCGTCCAGCGCGACCGTGCCGTCGGCCGCCCAGGTCACCTGCGGGGCGGACTGGTCGCCGAAGCTGGTGAAGGTGAGCGGCTTGCGCCCGCGCGGCGCCGTGCGGAACGTACCGCTGTCGGGCGTGGTGCCCTCGTGCGTGGCGAGGTAGATGTAGTCGGTGCCCGGGGTGAGCCGGTTGAGCGCGGCGTGGTGGACGTAGACCGTGCGGTTGGAGGTGCCGTCGACGTAGGTGACGGTCCGGGCCTTCGCACTGGAGCCGAAGCCGTGCTCCAGGGTGCCGTAGCGCACCACGGGTTTGACCACCGGTCTGTCGGTGATCCACGAAACCGTCATCTGGGTGCGCGGATCCGCCCCGAAGGTCAGGTGCAGCCCCTGGACCGGGGGTGCGCCGGACGAGTCGGCGGTGAGGTGAAAGGCCGGGTCGGCGAGCGGAGAAGCGTCCGCGGTGCCCGCCCCCAGCAACGGGGTGACGGCGGCGCCGGCCCCCGCGGTGCCGAGCAGACCCAGCGCGTGCCGACGGCTGAACCCCTCGGAAGATTCGGAAGTTTTCGTCGACCCGTCCGATGTCCCCGCATGTGCGGTCATGATGCCCTCCCTGACGAGCAGTTGAGCTGAACGACCGCACCCTGGCGGGCCACAAAGGCCCCTGAGTGAACGTTGCGTTGCCAGTTGGTCGTTGCGCCGCGTGTGGCGGGCCGGGGAGGCGAACCTTGCCCCTGCCTTTGCCGGCGGCCGCCCAGCTGTTGGCACGGCCGGGAGGGAACCGGCCTGCCGGGAGGGCTTGCTGGTTACTTCAGGACGTCGGGCTCCTGCTCCACGACCAGGTCGGCGAGCAGGTTGAAGTTGTGCCGTGCCATGTTCGCGTTGCTGAACTGGCGGTGCGCGAGCGTCACTTCCTCCTCGCTCATGACGCGCGGAGTTCCCGCGGCATCGGCAAGGAGCTGCATCTGGCAGGCGCGCTCCATGGTGATGAACCACCACGCGGCCTCCTCCACGGACCGGCCGACCGTCAGCAGCCCGTGGTGCCGGAGGATGGCCGCCCTGCGGTCACCGAGGCGGACCGCGATCCGCTCGCCCTCGGACTTCTCCAGGACCAGGCCCTTGTACTCGTCGAACAGGACGTGGTCGCCGTAGAACGCGCAGGACTCCTGGACGATCGGCGCGAGGGGCTTGTCCAGGGAGGCGAAGGCCCTGCCGTGGATGGTGTGGGCGTGGGCGACCGCGACGACGTCCTGGCGGGCGTGATGGATGGAGGAGTGGATCCAGAAGGCGGCCTTGTTGGTCCGGCGCTCCCCTTCGATCACGCGCCCCTCCTCGTCGATGAGCAGCAGGTCGCTCACCCGGATCTTGGAGAAGTGGACCGCGTACGGGTTGACCCAGAACCGGTCCGGGAACTCGGGATCCCGCGCGGTGATGTGCCCCGCGATCCCCTCGTCGTAGCCGTAGCGGGCGAAGATCCGGAACGCCACCGCCAGCTGACGCTTCCGGTGGGCCCGCTCGGCCTCGACGCCGCCCTGCGCCTCCGCGAGCTGGGGGATGTCCAGCTCCTGGACGTCGTCCGTGTTCGTCGTGCTGCTGTCAGCGGTGACGGCCATCGTGTCCCGCCCTCCCATACGCCGAAGTGAAGTGAAGTTCCGTTCAGACTGCAACCATCTCCCTCGACGCGTCAACCTCCCAGGCAATATCATTTGCCTACTAGGCAACTAGACGGGCCGATCGCCGGGCGCGGAGGCGGTCCGGAGTCGATCCGGAGTCAGCCCCCCGCCGCCAAGTGCCCAGCACCATCAGCGTCTTGGTGCCGATCACCGCGCCCGTACGCCGCAGCCGGTCGATGACGTCGCGCAGGTGCTGGACGTTGGCGACCCGGACACGCACCAGGGCGTCGGGGTCGCCGGCCACGGTGAACACTTCCTGGGCCTCCGCGACGCTGGCCGCGGCCATGGCGATCGTCTCGACCTTGACGTCCCCGGCGAACCGGAGCTCGACGAAGGCCTCCAGGCTGGTGCCGAGCTTGCCGTGGTCGAGCAGGACGGTGCAGCCCGAGATCACCCCGACCCGTTCCAGCCGGTCGACCCGCCGCTTGACCGCCGACGGGGACAGGCCCACGCGGTCGGCGATCTCGGTCATGGTTCTGCGGCCGTCCTCCACGAGCAGGTCGAGGATGGCCCGGTCGACGCCGTCGATCAGCTCCGTGCGGTGAAGGTTGAGCGCGAACTGCCCTCCAGTGAAGCCCGCGAGCTGCTGGAGCTGACGATCGACATCGCGGACCGCGAACTCGCGCCTCGCGCAGCCGAGTTCGAGGAGACGGAACGCTTCCCACGCGAGGTCTTCGGCCTGCTCGGCGAGGCCGTGGACGAGGCGTACTTCGCGGACGTCGAGCAGCGCGAGCGCGAACTGGCCGAACGCCTGCGCAGCGGCTGCCGGGCCCTGCCCGAACCGGATCCCGCCGCCCCCTTCGAGCACGCGTACACGGAGATGCCGGCCGAGCTGCGCCGACAGCTCCACGACCACCTGGAGTCCGTCGCCCTCGGGCAGCAGGACGGAGCGCCGCAGTGACCGTGTCCATGATGAAAGCCCTCAACGACGGCCTGCGCCAAGCGCTGCTCGACGATCCCAAGGTTCTCCTCATGGGCGAGGACATCGGCCGGCTCGGGGGCGTGTTCCGCGTGACGGACGGACTGCGGAAGGAGTTCGGCGACCTGAAGGGAATCGACACTCCGCTGGGCGAGGCGGGCATCGTCGGAGCCGCCATCGGGCTGGCGATGCGCGGCTACCGGCCGGTCTGCGAGATCCAGTTCGACGGTTTCGTCTATCCGGCCGTCAACCAGATCATCAGCCAGCTCGCCAAACTCCGGCACCGCTCGGCCGGGTTGCTGTCCATGCCCGTCGTGATCCGCATCCCGTACGGCGGTGGCATCGGGTCGATCGAGCATCACTCGGAGTCCCCGGAGACCCGCATCCCCATCCGAGGAGTACGCAAGCACACGGCCGCCGCGATGGTCGCCTCGGCGTTCACCGCGCCGCATGTCACCGAGTTCATCACGGTCGACGTGAGCGCCACGATGCGGCTGCGCGAACTCGTGGCAGGGAGACGGGAGTTCCGTGAGGTACGGGTCACTCCCCTGGTGTTCTTCGCCCGCGCTCTCCTCATCGCCCTGGCCACGACCCCGGAGGCCAACGCCAGTTGGGACGAGGAAGCGCAGGAGATCGTGCTGAAGCACTACGTCAATCTCGGGGTCGCGGCGGCCACGGACCGTGGTCTGGTCGTGCCCAACATCAAGAGCGCGGACCGGATGTCGCTGCGGGAACTCGCCGAGGCGTTCGCGGCGTTGACCGCCACGGCCCGCGCCGGCCGCACGTCTCCGCAGGACATGCTGGGCGGCACGATCACGCTGACCAACGTCGGTGTCTTCGGCGTCGACACCGGCACGCCCATCCTGAACCCCGGTGAGGCCGCCATCCTCGCCGTGGGCGCCATCCGCCGTATGCCGTGGGTGGTCCAGGACGACAACGGCGACGAGCGCATCGAGCCGCGCTGGGTCACACAACTGGCGCTCTCGTTCGACCACCGGCTCATGGACGGCAAGCAGGGTTCCGAGCTGCTGGCCGATGTGGCGGCCGTGCTGCACGAACCGGGGTTGGCTCTGCTGTAGGACTCACACCTAGCCCCCTGACCTAAAAGGCAATATTAATTGCCACACAGGCTCACCTTGGCAGAGCCGAACCACGATCCTGTCGGCATCGGCCATGCGGCCGTTGGACCTCAGGGAGAGTGGAAGAGATGGCGACCTTCGTACTCGTGCACGGTTCGCGGGGCGGCGGCTGGGTCTGGGACCGGTTGCGGCCGCCACTGGAGAAGGCCGGTCACACGGTGCTGACGCCCACCCTCACCGGTCTCGCCGAACGGCATCACCTCTCCACGCCGGACGTCGGGGTGAGCGTGCACGCCCAGGACATCGCCGAACTGCTGACCTTCGACCGGCTGGAGGACGCGATCCTGGTCGGGCACAGCTACGGCGGCATGGTGATCACGGCGGCGGCCGCGCTCGTCCCCGATCGTGTCGGCCAGGTGGTGTACGCGGACGCGTTCTCCCCGACGACCGGTGACTCGGCGTTCTCCCTGCTGCCCTGGCTGGAGAAGGCGTTCGCCGAGACGCCCGCGTCGGCGGAGTGGGAGGTGGCACCGCTGGATCCCGCCCTCCTCGGCGCGGACGAGGAGGGCACCGCCTGGCTGGCGAGCAAGCTGGCGCCGATGCCCGTGCGCACGCACCAGGAACCGCTGGGCCCCGGCAGTGAGGAAGCGCTCGCCACCAAACCGGTGACCTACCTCCACTGCACCGGTCAGGGCTTCTTCGCGGATCTGATCCCCTCGGCGCAGCAGCGCGGTTTCCGGATCGTCGGCCTGAGCGGGATCACCCACGTCGGACTGCTGACCCAGCCGCAGACGCTCGCGGACGAGTTGCTGGCCCTGGTCCCGGAGGCGAGCTGACGCCGCCCGACCGTACCCGACAGGCGCGTCGAATTGCCTCACAGGCGTGTTATCGTGCCGAAATGTCGATCGAGGACGACGCTGATCTCTGGGTGGCCCGACGCCTGAAGGATCTGCGCAGCGAGCGTGGCATCACCCTGACGACGCTGGCCGAGCAGACGGGCATCTCGTCGGCGCACCTGTCGCGCCTGGAGAAGGGGCTGCGCAAGCCGTCCATCGGGAGCCTGCTGCAGATCGCCCGCGTCTACGGCGTCTCCATCAGCGAGTTGGTGCAGGAACCGGACGCGGACGACTTCCATCTGGTGCGCGCCGAGGCGGCGATGACCCACGACGGCCAGGACGGCCGGTACACCGTCCTGAGCGGACCGCGCGAGACGATGTCGGTGATCCGGGTGGTACTGGAGCCCGGCAAGCACACCAAGATGGCCAAGCACGTGGGCGAGGAGTGGCTGCACGTCCTGTCCGGGGCGATCACCCTCGACATCTCCGGCAAGTCGCTGGACCTCGCGGCGGGCGACTCGGTGCACTTCGACTCGTCGAAGGAGCACCGCGTCCTCAACGACGAGGAGGCCGACGCCACCGTTCTGATCGCCTCCACGGCCGCGACCGTCCCCATGCGACACCCCATCCCCGCGTCACGCCGCGGCGCGGCCGGCTGATCACCCCGGCGAACTCCACCCACGCGATGTCGTGCACCTTGGTCAAGGGAACTGAGGAAATATTCAAGAGGGCGGGCGAGACGACTGAGGTGCAGCTGGATCGGCACGCCGGCGATCGAGTACCGGTGGAGGTACGGGCGGAACGTACGGGTGGGACGTCCGGGTGGGGCGGAGGACCGGAGCCGGCGCTGACGGTGTCCGCATGGCAGAAAGGAACAAGGGATGACACCCGCCACCCGCCGAATCGACGTACACCAGCACCTCGTTCCGCCCTTCTACCGCGATCTGCTCGCCAAGGCGGGCCTCACCGACGCCGGGGGCCGGGGGCCGGGCGTTGCCGGAGTGGAGTGCCGAATCAGCGCTGGAGTTGATGGACCTGTTGGGTACGGAGACGGCCTTCTTGTCGGTCTCCACGCCCGGTACCGGTTTTCTCGACGACCCGGCCGAGGCGGGTGTTGTGGCGAGGCAGCTCAACGACTACTCCGCCTCCCTACCTGCCCAACACCCCGGCCGCTTCGGGTACTTCGCGACCCTGCCGATGCCCGATGTCGCCGCGTCCGCCGCGGAGGCCGTGCGGGCGTTGGACGAACTCGGTGCCGACGGGGTCACGTTGCTCGCCAACAACCAGGGGGTCTATCTGGGCGCGGGCGGCCAGGACGCCCTGTGGCGGGCCCTGGACGAGCGGAGTGCCGTGGTGTTCGTCCACCCGGCCGAGCTGCCGGCTCCGGCGATCGACGGCATCCCGCCGTTCGCCGCGGACTTCCTCCTGGACACCACGCGGGCCGCCTACCTCCTCGTACGCAACGGCATTGTGCGCACGTACCCGAACATCCGCTTCATCCTCAGCCACGCGGGCGGCTTCGTGCCGTACGCCTCGCACCGCATGGCCATCGCCCTCGCCGGTGACATCGGACGCAGCCCGCTGGACACCCTGGACGACTTCCGGAGCTTCTACTTCGACACCGCGCTGTCCTCCAGCCCGGCCGCGCTGCCGACGCTGCCGGCCTTCGCGCGCCCCGGGCACGTCCTGTTCGGCAGCGACTGGCCGTACGCGCCCGGACCGGCCGGGCAGTACTTCGCCCAGGGCCTCGACACCGGCGTGGCGCCCGAGATCCTGCGCGCCGTCAACCGCACGAACGCCGAAGCACTCCTCCCGCGCGTGGGTGCGACGCCGGTCCCCGCGCCTCCCGTACGCCTGCGCCAAGCCGCTCGACGGGCCGCCGTCCGCCTCCTTTTCAAGCTCGTCCAACCCGGCACCGGCTGAGGACGGACCGAGGAACCCGAGGGGTGGGTCGGGCGTTGGATCATCAGAGGTCGTCAGGAGTCATCAGGACGGTCGTGGTGGAGCCGGAACGGGGAGCTACATGGCACGGGTACTGGTCATCGGTGGCGGTATCGCCGGTACGACGACGGCGCTGGCCCTGCACAGGGCGGGACTTGACGTCGTCGTGTACGAGGCGCACCCCGACTCGGCCGAGGACATCGGCGCGTTCCTGACGCTGGCGAGCAACGGCATGCGGGCCCTCGCGCAGCTCGACGCGTCGGCGGCGGTCGGCGCGGCCGGCTTCCCGCTGACCTCCATGCGCGTGCTCGACGACACCGGCGGCCAGTTGGCGCAGGTGCCCCTGGGCGAGGCCGACGACCCGCCACTGAGGTACCGGTGCCTGCGGCGCGGCGAGCTCAACACCGCGCTGCAGGAGGAGGCCGGGCGCCGCGGCATCGACATCCGGCACGGTGCGCGACTCACCGCCGTCGAGGAGGGCCCGGACGGAGTGACGGTCCGCTTCAGCGACGGCAGCACGGACACGGGCGACCTGCTCATCGGCGCGGACGGGCTCAACTCCACGGTCCGGCGGACGTTCGCTCCCGAGGTGCGGCCGGTGTATGCGGGGCAGCGGGTGTTCTACGGCTATACCGAGGCCAGGGGTGAGGCGGGGGCCCGGAGTGAGGCGGAGGCCTCGACGGACGACGCCCGCATCACCATGGTGCGTGGCAGTGCCGTCGCCTTCGGCTACGCGGTGTCGCCCACCGAGGAGACGTACTGGTTCGCGCGCGTGGCCGGTGACCCGCTGTCCGCAGAGGAGTTGGCGCAGGGCACGCCCGCCGACTGGCGTGAGCTGCTCGTGCCGTTGCTGAGCAAGGACTCCACGCCCGCCGCGGACCTGGTCGCGACCACCTCCGACGAGCTCATGGTCACCAACGCCACCGAGATCCCCACGGGCACGCGCTGGCGCTTCGGCCGCACCCTGCTGATCGGCGACGCCGCGCACGCCGCATCCCCCGCCACCGGGCAGGGCGCGTCGATGGCCATGGAGGACGCGGTCATCCTCGCCAAGTGCCTGCGCGACGCCCCGGACACCGACTCCGCGCTCACCCTCTACGAGACGCTCCGGCGCCCGCGCGTGGAGCACAACATCACGGTCAGCGGAAACATCTCGCGCGGCGGCAACGCCCCGTCCCGCCCGGGTACCGGGGCGCCGCCGTCCCGACCAGCCTCCAGCGCACCCCCGACCCGGCCGGACTCAGGGAAGCCTCCGACCCGCCCCGGCCCCGGCGCGCCACCATCCCGCCCCGGCGAGGACGACCTCATCCGGCACCTGGACTGGGACGCCAACATCTGGACGACGAAAGACAGTTGACCGAGGGGGCCGACAACCTCGCCGCCCCACAACCGACGGCCGGTCGTTGTCATCCGGCACCCGGCCCATGCCACGGCCGGCCGTCGGCTCAGGCACCCATCCGCTCAGCCGCCCGTCGGCCCGGGCCCCCTGCCCAACAGCCCCTAACCGACCGTGACCTTCCCATCCCGCTGCGCCAGCCTCTCCACGACGACCTGCTGAGCCTCGCGCAGCGGAGTCGTGCCGTTCCGCCGGGCCGCGTCCAACATCACCGTCACCGTGTCGCCGATGCCCTCGACCCGACGTACCGCCTCCTCCCGCCCGAGGCCGTCGATCTCACGGCCGAGGGTGTACACAACGCCACCCGCGCTCGCGACGAAGTCCGGTACCCAGACGACGCCCCGCTCGACGAGGAGTTCGGCGACCGAGTCATCGGTGAGCTGGTTGTTCGCCGGGCCGACCACGAGCCGTACGTCGAGCCTGGCCGCTGTCTCCGGGCTCAGCACTCCCCCGACGGCGGCCGGCACCAGGACGTCCGCCGTCGTGTCGGGCACCGCGTCGGGGTCGACCCAGTCGAGGCCGGACCGCGCGGCGACCGCCCGCTTCGCCGGGTCCACGTCGGAGACCAGTACGCGGGCGCCGTCGGCGGTGAGGCCGGCCGCGACCCGGCTGCCGACGGAGCCGAAGCCGCTGACGAGGACGGTGCGGCCGGCGAGGGAGGGCGCCCCGAAGACGTGGTCCGCGCCGGCCCGTAGGGAGGCGAGCACTCCGGTGGCCGTCGGGACACCGGAGTCGCCGGTACCGCCGTGCTCCTCGGGGAGGCAGAAGACGTACGGCGAGGAGCGGCGCAGCACCACCATGTCGTCGGGCGTGGTGCCCACATCGGGGCCCGCGAGGTAGGAACCCTCGAAGGATGCGATCAGCTCGCCCAGGTCGGCCAGCGCCGACTCCCGTAGTTCCGGGGTGAGTTCGGTGCACTCGTCGAGGGCGACCACGCTCTTCGCGCCGCCGAAGTCCAGCCCGGACGCGGCGCACTTGGAGGTCATGGCCTCGGACAGCCGCAGCGCGTCGGTGAGTCCGTCGCGCCAGTTGCCGTAGCGCCGCATGCGGCAGCCGCCGACGGCCGGGCCCAGGGCGCGGGAGTGGATCGCGACGATGATCGGCAGCCCCGAGCGGGGGCCACGGCGGACGGTCACCTCTTCGTGCTCGAATGTTTGCGTCATGACCGGGAGGCTAGGGCGATGTTCCGGACGATGGACAAGATCCCGAACGAAATTCGGCAGTGGGCACGTGGAGGCGATCGTGGACGAACTTGATACGGCGATCCTGCGGCATCTCCAGGAGGATGCACGGCAGTCCAACCGGGCCATCGCGGAGAAGGTCGGCATCGCCCCCTCCACCTGTCTGGAGCGCATCCGGCTGCTACGGCAGCGCGGGGTGATCCGGGGCTATCACGCGCAGGTCGCGCTGCCGGCGCTGAACCGCGGGGTGCAGGCGATGGTGGCCGCGACGGTCCGGCCGCTGAGCCGGGAGGTGGTGGCGGGCTTCGAGCAGTCGGTGTCCCGGCTGCCCGAAGTCCTGTCCGTCTACACGATGGCGGGCAACGACGACTTCCTGGTCCATGTCGCGGTCCAGGACATCGAGCACCTGCACGCCTTTCTGCTGGACCGGTTCACCAACCGCCGCGAGATCCTGAGCTTCCGCACCATGATCATCTACCAGCATCTGACCAACCCGGTCCTGGAACCGCTGCCGGTCCCCGGCCCCGGCGCCGACCTCACACGCTGATCGCCTCACACGCTGAGTGCCTCCCGCACCGCCTGCTCGGACTCGGCGCCGCCGGCCCCCGTGGAGGTGACCCGGCCGGCTTCGAGCACGTAGTACCGCTGGGCCGCACGCATGGCGAACCCGACGTGCTGCTCGACGAGCAGGACCGACAGACCGCCGCGCCGGGCGAGCGCCAGGATCGTCTCCTCGATCTCGGCGACCACGGACGGCTGGATGCCCTCGGTCGGCTCGTCGAGCAGCAGCAGCCTCGGCCGGGTCACCAGGGCGCGGGCGACGGCGAGTTGCTGACGCTGGCCACCGGAGAGCAACCCGGCCCGGCGGCCGGAGAGCTCACGCAGGACGGGGAAGAGGTCGAGGGCCTCGGCGATCGCCTCCTTGCCGTCCGGGCGTCCGTCGGCGACGAGTTGGAGATTCTCGGCGGTGGTCAGGTGCGGGAAGGACTGCTGGCCCTGCGGGACGTAGGCCATACCGCGGGACACCCGCTGGTGCGGGGCGAGGCGGGTGATGTCCTCGCCGTCCAGCAGGACGGTCCCGGACTTCGGCTTCAGCAGACCCATGGCGGTGCGCAGAAGGGTGCTCTTGCCGGCGCCGTTGTGACCGAGGACGGCCGCGACGCCGTCCTTCGGGACGGAGACGGACACGCCGTGCAGGACGGGGCTGTGGTCGTAACCGGCCCGGACGTTGCTCAACTCCAGCATGGCGTCACGCCTCCTCGGCGACAGGAACAGCGGCGGGTTCTGGTTCCGAAACCCGCCCGAGGTAGACCTCCTGCACCTTGGCGTCGGCCTGCACCTCGGCCACCGTGCCCTCACTCAGCACCTTGCCGGCGTGCAGGACACTCACGCTGCGCGCGAAGGAGCGCATGAAGTCCATGTCGTGCTCGATGACCACGACCGTGCGCTCGGCGCTGACGCGTTGCAGCAACTCGCCCGTGGCCTCGCGCTCTTCGTGGCTCATGCCCGCCACCGGCTCGTCCAGCAGCAGGAGTTGGACGTCCTGCACGAGCAGCATGCCGATCTCCAGCCACTGCTTCTGGCCGTGCGCGAGGACGCCGGCCGGGCGGTCGCGCAGTTCGGTCAGGCCGGTGGTCTCCAGCGCCTTGGTGACCGACTCGGGTACGCCCGTGCGGCGACGCAGCATGGTCAGCGGCCCGCGTCCGGCGCCGGCGGCGATGTCCAGGTTCTGAAGCACCGTCAACTCCTCGAAGACCGTAGCCGTCTGGAACGTACGGCCGATCCCGAGCCGGGCGATCCGATGCACCGGCTTGCCCAGCAGCTCGTCGCCGCCGAAGCGCACGGATCCGGTGGCCTTCACCAGGCCGGTGACCGCGTCGACGAGCGTCGTCTTGCCGGCACCGTTCGGGCCGATGAGGAAGCGCAGGTCGCCGGGGCGGATGTCCAGGTCGACGCCGTCGACCGCGGTGAAGCCGTCGAAGGTGACCCGCAGGTCGCGGACGGTCAGCCCCTCGCCCTTCAGTACCTCGCCGCTCATGCCGTCTCTCCCACCGTCACAGCAACCGGTTCTTCCGTACGGATCACGGGAGTCGGACGCGTACGCCGTCGGCGCAGGACGAACCACAGGGAGGCCAGGCCGCCCGGCAGGAAGCCGACCGCCAGCACGAACAGCAGGCCCTGGAGGTAGGTCCACGCGGCCGGGAAGGCGTCGGAGAGGGTGCTCTGCGCCCAGGCCACGGCGATCGCGCCGAGGACCGCGCCGACCAGCGAGGCCCGGCCGCCGACGGCCGCGCCGATCACGAAGCCGATGGACGGCACGATCCCGATCAGGGCGGGCGAGATGATGCCCACGGCCGGTACGAACAGGGCGCCCGCGAGTCCGGCCATGCCCGCGGCGACGACGTAGGCGACGAGCTTCACGTTGGCGGGGTCGTAGCCGAGGAAGCGGACCCGTTCCTCCGAGTCCCGTACCGCGACGAGGAGTTCGCCGTACCGGCTGACGAACAGCTGGCGGGCCAGGGCCATCAGCAGGAGCAGCACGGCGGCGATGATGAAGTAGACCATCCGCTGGTTGACCGGGTCGTCCAGCGAGTAGCCGAAGAAGCCCTGGATGTCGGTGAGTCCGTTGGTGCCGCCGGTGGTGGCCTGTTGGCCGATCAGCCAGATCGACAGGGCGGCGGCGAGCGCCTGGCTGAGGATCGCGAAGTACGCGCCCTTCACCCGGCGCCGGAAAATGAAGAAGCCGAGCACGCCCGCGACGACCATGGGCAGCAGCACGGTCATGGCGAGCGCGAAGAACGGGTTGGCGAACGGCTCCCACCACCAGGGCAGCGCGTCCGAAGTGCCGTACAGCTGCATGAAGTCGGGGAGTTTCTCGCCGGTGGCGGCGGCGTCGGTGAGCTTGAGGTGCATGGCCATGGCGTAGCCGCCGAGGCCGAAGAAGACGCCCTGGCCGAGGACCATCAGTCCGCCGCGGCCCCAGGCGAGGCTGACGCCGACGGCGACGATGGCGTAGCAGAGGTACTTGGCGAACAGGGAGAGGCGGAAGTCGGAGAGGGCGAGCGGGGCGACGCCCAGGAGCAGGACGGCGCCGAGGAGGAAGGCGCCCGGGACGCGGAGGCGGGTGAGGGTCGTCGTCATGCCAGGCTCCGGGTGCGCAGCGTGTAGAGGCCTTGGGGCCGCCACTGGAGGAAGGCGACGATCGCCACGAGCACGCCGACCTTGGCGACGCTGACCGTGGTCGAGTACTCCAGCACGGACTGGAGCACGCCCAGCGCGAAGGCCGTGATGACCGCGCCCTTGAGCTGTCCGATGCCGCCGACGACCACGACGAGGAAGGCGTCGACGATGTAGTTGGTGCCCATCGTCGGGCCGATCGGGCCGACCAGGGTGAGCGCGACGCCGGCCACGCCCGCGAGGCCCGAGCCGATGAAGAAGGTGATCCGGTCGACCTGACCGGTCGCGATGCCGGAGACCTCGGCGAGGTCGCGGTTCTGCACGACGGCCCGGATGCGGCGGCCGAGCGGGGTGAACCGCAGGACGAGCGTGAGACCGAGAACGCACAGGAGCGCCAACCCCAGTATGAACAGGCGGTTGTTGGCGAAGGTGACACCGCCGGCCGAGATGTTGCCGGTGAGGAGGTCGGGCGCTGCCGTCTGCACGTTGGGAGCGCCGAAGACGTCCCGGGCCAGCTGCTGGAGCATCAGGGAGACCCCCCAGGTGACCAACAGGGTGTCCAGGGGACGGGTGTACAGGCGCCGGATGAGCAGCCATTCGAGCAGCGCGCCCATGGCGCCGGCCACGAGGAAGGCCAGCGGCAGGGCGACGAGCAGGGAGGCGCCGGCGCTGCTGATGGACTTCTGCAGGACGTACGTCGTGTAGGCGCCGGCCATGATGAACTCGCCGTGGGCCATGTTGATCACGCCCATCTGACCGAACGTCAGGGTCAGGCCGAGGGCGATGAGAAGCAGGACGGCACCGATGCTGATGCCGGTGAACGACTGGTTGAGGACGACCGTCATGAAGCGGCTCCGGGGGGCTCCGGGTGAGGGGAACGGGGACGCGGGTGCGGGGCGGATGGCGACTGCGTACGGGGAACTGGGCGACGGACAACCGGAGTTGACGGTCACTCAGGAGAGGCTTGCGGCCCAGGAGTAGCCCTTGAGGTACGGGTCCGGCTTGATGGGCTTGCCGGAGTTCCAGACCTCCTCGATGAGGCCGTCGGAGCCGACCTTGCCGATCCGGGCCGTCTTGTAGACGTGCTGGGTGGCGCCGTCGACGGTGACCTTGCCCTCGGGGGCGTCGAGGAGGATGCCGTCGCTGGCCGCCTTGACCTTGGCGACGTCGAAGGAGCCGGCCTTCTCGACCATCTCCTTCCACAGGTAGAGGGAGATGTAGGCGGCCTCCATCGGGTCGGAGGTCGGCTTGTCCTTGCCGTAGGCGGCCTGGTAGGCCTTCACGAACTTGGTGTTGGCGGCGCCCGGAGTGGTCTCGTAGTAGTTCCAGGCGGTCAACTGACCTTCCAGGTACTGCGTTCCGATGCTCTTGACCTCCTCCTCGGCGATGGAGACGGAGAGCACCGGCAGGCTCTTGGCGGTCAGGCCCGCGGACTTGTACTCCTTGAAGAAGGCCACGTTGCTGTCGCCGTTGAGGGTGTTGAAGACGGCGTCCGCGCCGGCGGTCCTGACCTTGTTGGTGATGGTGCTGAACTCGGTCGAGCCGAGCGGCGCGTAGTCCTCGCCGACCACCGTCATGCCCTTGGCCTTGGCGTACGCCTTGATGATCTTGTTGGCGGTGCGCGGGAAGACGTAGTCGCTGCCGACCAGGTAGAGCCGGGTCAGACCCTGCTTCTTGAGGTAGTCGAGGGCGGGCACGATCTGCTGGTTGGTGGTGGCGCCGATGTAGAAGATGTACGGCGACTGCTCCAGGCCCTCGTACTGCACCGGGTAGAACAGCAGCGACTTGTAGCGCTCGAAGACCGGCTTGACGGCCTTGCGGCTGGCCGAGGTCCAGCAGCCGAAGGTGGCGACCACCTTGTCGTCCTTGATCAGGGCCTCCGCCTTCTCGGCGAAGGTCGGCCAGTCGGAGGCACCGTCCTGGCTGATCGGCTTGAGCTTCTTGCCCAGCACGCCGCCGGCCGCGTTGATCTCCTTCACGGCGAGCAACAGCGCGTTGTGGACGGTCACTTCGCTGATGGCCATGGTGCCCGAGAGCGAGTTCAGCAGACCCACCTTGACGGTACTGCCGGAGGTGTCGGCCTTGGCGCCGGCGCCGGACGAGGTCTCGGTGCCGGTCTTGGCACCGCAGGCGCTGAGCGCGGCGGACGCACCGACGGCCGAGGCGCCGGCCAGCAGACCACGTCGGCTGATGCTGAACCCGGACATGCAATACCTCCTTGCCCGAAGGCAGATGAAAAGAGATCGTGAAATTCGGGAAGGGAAATACGAGCCGCTCACGCGGCGGCTGAGCTGCGGAAGCGCGGACCACAGACTGCGCCGGGCCTGTTTCCTTCGCGTTTCGCGGCGATTGATGAACCGTTGCGCTTGACGCACGGCAAAAGAATCAACATGCGTCTGCGGATGCGCGGTTGGCGGCATCTCAGTAAGGGAAATTATTGCTTCCTGCGGAAAGTATCCTGTTCACGGACTAAGAGCACCGCTCCCCGACCGGCCTGCGTCCTTCGACGGTCAGGCTGCTGGGCCAAGTGCGTGACAGGCCGATGAACCCGCCGTTGAGCAGCCGCGATTCCCTACGATCGTCTCGTGGTCACCTTCGAGCTCGAACGCACGGCACCCCTCCCTCTCGCCGAGGCATGGCGCCGCCTCACCGAGTGGCCCCGGCACGGCGAGGTGGTCCCGCTGACCAGGGTCACCGTGGCCACGCCCGCTCCGACCCACGTGGGCACGGTGTTCGTGGCCCGCTCGGGGTTCGGCCCGCTCGGCTTCGACGACCGGATGGAGGTCACGGTGTGGCGTCCGCCGACGGACGACGAGCCGGGCCTGTGCCGGCTGGAGAAGCGCGGGCGGGTCGTGCGGGGCTGGGCCGAGATCGAGGTACGGCCCGGGCCCGGCGGGCGCAGCCGGGTGGTGTGGCGCGAGGAGTTGGGGGTGCGGCTGCTGCCGGGCCTCTTCGATCCGGTGCTCGCGCGGGTGGCCCGGTACGTGTTCGGGCGGGCGGTCAACCGGCTGCTCAGGACGGAGTGACCGACCGGTCGGTTCGCTGGTCGGTGCACTGTCCCGCGAACCGACGCCCTAGTGTGAACCCCTTGAGCGGTCCGTCCAGGTCAGGAGAGTGAGAAAGGTGACCGGCGCATGTCGCTGAGCCCCGGAAATGCCGAGTCCGCCGGCGCGTCCATAGCCGGCTACACGCTGATCGACCAACTGGGCAGCGGCGGCATGGGCGTGGTGCACCTCGGGCTCTCCGAGTCCGGGCGACAGGTCGCGATCAAGGTCGTGCACGCGCAGTACGCGCTGGACGAGGAGTTCCGGGCCCGCTTCCGGCAGGAGGTCGCGGCGGCGAGACGGGTGAGCGGCGCGTTCACCGCCCCCGTCGTGGACGCCGATCCCGACGCCGCGCAGCCGTGGATGGCGACGCTGTACGTGCCGGGTCGCACGCTGACCGAAGTGGTCGCCGATCAGGGCCCGTTGAGCGGACGCCGACTGCGTACCCTCGCCCTGGGCCTGGTCGAGGCGCTGCGGGACATCCACCGGGCGGGAGTCGTGCACCGGGACCTGAAGCCGAGCAACGTCCTGATCGCGGAGGACGGTCCGCGCGTCATCGACTTCGGCATCTCGCGCGCCGCCGACAACGAGGACCTCACGGTGACCGGCCGGCTGATCGGCACCCCGCCCTTCATGTCGCCGGAGCAGTTCTCCTCCCCGAGGGACGTCACCGCCGCCTCGGACGTGTTCTCGCTCGGCTCGGTGCTGGTGTACGCGGCCACCGGGAACCGCCCCTTCGAGGGCGGAAGTCCGTATCTGACGGGCTACCAAGTGATGTACGAGGCGCCGAAGTTGGACGGGGTGCGGGAACCCCTCCGCGCCATCGCCGCCCGCTGCCTGGAGAAGGACCCGTCGGTCCGGCCCGGCCTGGAGGAACTCCACCGCGCTCTGCTGGCCCTGCCTGCGGACGAGTCCGCGGAGTCCTTGCCGGACTTCTTCGACTCCGCTCCCACCGTGGCAGACGGCGTGACGGGGACAGGGTCCGGGCATCGTCGCGGCTCCCGCCCGCACCCCGGACCGGCGGACCACCAGGCGGCCACCGCGACGGGTACGGGAACCGGCACGACCGTCGGGCGTCGGCGCCGGGTGCGGCGGGTTCTCGTCGGCCTCGGTTCGGCGCTGGCCCTCACCACGGTCGGCCTGACGGCGGCGCACGTCGTCGCCAGTGACGGCGGCGGCTCCCGCGACCCGGGCGGTTCCGCGAGCCCCAGCGCCTCCGTCGTGGCCCTGCCCGCCGGCTGGCACCCCTGGCGGGCGAGCCTGCGCACCGACAAGACGGGCCAGCCGCTCGACGAACTGGAGTCCGGCTGTGTCCCGAGCGGTGCGACCGCCCTGTACTGCGCCGGCACCGGCTTCACGACCGTCAAGCTCGACGCCGCCTCCGGCCTCGTGAAGTGGCGCCGGGGCACCAGCCCGGAGACCTCGCGCCCCATCGGCGTACGGGACAAGCGCGTGTTCGCCTACCGCAAGCCGGACTCGACCGAGACGTACGTCGCCCGGCGGCTGGTCGCTCTGGACGCGACCACCGGCGCCGAGCTCTGGGCCCACCCGGTGACCGAGGACGAACCGTCCCGGCTCTTCGACGGGGGCATCCTGACGATGGACGCGGACAAGACCGAGTTCATCGCCTACGACGAGACGGGCCGGCAGCTGTGGACCGCGCCGACGGAGTCGAAGTCCGGGCCCTACTGCACCACGGCGGTGTTCGACGGCGCCCCGTACGGCCTGTGTTCTGGGGACGACCCCACGAAGGGCACGATCAGTCTGCTGCGTCTGAACCCCGCCCACGGCACGGCCCGCGAGATCGCCGAACTCCCCGCGAACAGTGAGGCGTTGGGCGTGGTCGACGGGCAGCCGCTGCTGCTGAGCCCCGCGAAGGAGTACGCGTCGGCCCCCCTCGGCGACTGGCCCTACGCGTCCCTGTCGCGGGTGGATCCGGACACCGGCGCGATCCAACGGCTGCCGCTGAAGACCGGGACGCGCGGCACCGCCACGCTGATCGACGGGGTCGTCTACTTCGTCCGGGCCAACGGCTCGGTCACCGCCGTACGGGGATCGGACGGCACCAGGCTGTGGCAGCGGACGACCGACGTCGAGAACCTGTCGGCGCCGGTGCTCTCCACGAAGTCCGACTCGCTGTACCTCGCGAACCAGTACGGCCGCCTGCTGGCCCTCAACCCCGCGACGGGGGCGGTGCGTTGGCGTACCGCCTCGGTCCAGGACCCCGGGGACTCGGCCTCGGAGACCACGCCGTACGTGCTGCTCGTCAAGGACGCGATCGTGGCCGTGGCGGGCGACACGGCGTTCTCCGTACGACCGGACAGGCCGAGGTCCGTCGCGAAGTGACCGTCCCGCCCGGGCCGTTGCCCCGTCGGCCTCCGTTCAGGCCACCGACCCGATCCGCCGCGTCGGTGCCGACGTGGCGTCGTGGTGGATCGGGGTGTGCGCGCCGGTGAGGGCGACCCCGCTGCCGCCGCGCCGGTTGGCGACGATCTCGGAGGCGATCGACAGGGCCGTCTCCTCCGGCGTACGGGCGCCCAGGTCGAGACCGATGGGCGATCGCAGCCGCGCCAACTCCAGCTCGGTCACGCCGACTTCGCGCAGCCGCTCGTTGCGGTCCAGGTGGGTCCGGCGGGAGCCCATCGCGCCGACGTAGGCGACCGGCAGGCGCAACGCCAGCTGAAGCAGCGGGACATCGAACTTGGCGTCGTGGGTGAGCACGCCCAGGACCGTACGGCCGTCCACCCGCGTCCGCTCCAGGTAGGTGTGGGGCCACTCGACGACGATCTCGTCGGCCTCCGGGAAGCGGGTCCTGGTGGCGAAGACGGGACGGGCGTCGCACACCGTCACGTGGTAGCCCAGGAACTTGCCGATCCGCACCAGCGCCGACGCGAAGTCGATCGCGCCGAAGACGATCATCCGGGGCGGCGGCACCGAGGACTCCACCAGCAGCGTGAGCGGCGCCCCGCAGCGCGAGCCCTGCTCGCCGATCTCCAGGGTGCCGGTGCGGCCGGCGTCCAGGAAGGCGCCGGCCTCGGCGGCGACCGTGCGGTCCAGTTCCGGATGGGCGCCGAAGCCACCCTCGCAGGAGCCGTCGGGGCGTACCACGAGCGCGCGGCCGGTCAGGTCCGCCGGGCCCGAGACGATCCGTGCCACCGCCGCCGCCTCCCCGTTCGCGGCGGCGGCCAGCGCGGCGGCGACCACCGGCCGGGCGGGATCGCCGGCCCGCACCGGGGTCACGAGGATGTCGATGACGCCGCCGCAGGTCAGACCGACGGCGAAGGCGTCCTCGTCGCTGTAGCCGAAGCGCTCCAGGACGGACTCGCCGTCCTCCAAGGCCTGGCGGCACAGCTCGTACACCGCGCCCTCCACACAACCGCCGGAGACCGAGCCGATCGCCGTGCCGTCGGCGTCCACCGCGAGGGCGGCACCCGGCTGACGGGGGGCGCTGCCGCCGACGGCCACGACGGTGGCCACGGCGAAGTCGCGGCCCCGCTCGACCCAGCGGTTCAGCTCCTCGGCGATGTCCAGCATCTCTTGGTCTCCTTAACAGCGGCTGCGTGGCGGGGCGTTCGGGCGGGGCGCTAGTGGACGCCCATCCAGCTCTCAATGGGATTGAGGGCGAAATAGACCAGGAAGATCAGTGTCAGGCCCCACATAAAGGCACCGATCTCCCGCGCCCTGCCCTGGGCGATCTTGATGGCGACGTACGAGACGACGCCGGCCGCGACGCCCGCGGTGATCGAGTAGGTGAACGGCATGATCACGACGGTCAGGAAGACCGGGATCGCGGTGGCCCGGTCGGCCCAGTCGACGTGCCGTGCGTTCATCATCATCATGGCGCCGATGACCACCAGGGCGGCGGCCGCGACCTCGCCCGGGACGATCGCGGTGAGCGGGGTGAAGAAGAGACAGGCCGCGAAGAACAGGCCGGTGACGACGGAGGCGAGTCCGGTCCGGGCCCCCTCCCCGACGCCGGTCGCCGACTCGACGAACACGGTCTGCCCCGAGGCGCCCGCGACGCCGCCGATCGCGCCGCCCGCGCCGTCGATGAACAGCGCCTTGGACAGACCCGGCATCCGGCCCTGCGCGTCGGCGAGTTTGGCCTCGGTGCCGACGCCGATGATGGTCGCCATCGCGTCGAAGAAGCCGGCCAGCACGAGCGTGAACACGATCATGCCGACGGTCATCGCGCCGACCTGCCCCCAGCCGCCGAACTCGACCTTGCCGAAGATCGAGAAGTCCGGCATGGAGACCGCGCTGCCGTGCAGTTCTGGAGCGCCGCTCGCCCACTGCTTGGGGGCGATGGCGCCGACCGCGTTCAGGATCACGGCGAGCACGGTACCGCCGACGATGCCGATCAGGATGGCGCCCGGGATGCCGCGCGCCTGGAGCATGAAGATCGCCAGGAGGGTCACGGCGAACAACAGCACGGGCCAGCCCGCCAGTTCACCGGTCGGGCCGAGGGTGACCGGGGTCGCCTCGCCCTGGTGCACGAAGCCGGCCTTGTAGAAACCGATGAGCGCGACGAACAGGCCGATGCCCATGGTGATCGCGTGTTTCAGCGCCAGCGGGATCGCGTTCATGATCAGCTCGCGCAGGCCGGTGACGACCAGCAGCATGATGACCACGCCGTACATCACGCACATCCCCATGGCCTGCGGCCAGGTCATCTGCGGGGCGACCTGCGAGGAGAGCACGCCGGAGACGGACAGGCCGGCGGCGAGGGCGAGTGGCACCTTGCCGAAGAAGCCCATCAGGAGGGTGGTGAAGGCCGCGGCGAACGCGGTCGCGGTGATGAGCGCGTTCTGGCCGAGGGTGTCCCCCGCCGCGTCCTTGCCGGACAGGATCAGCGGGTTGAGCAGGAGGATGTACGCCATCGCCATGAAGGTGGTGACGCCGCCGCGCACTTCGCGCGAGACGGAGGATCCCCGTTGGGTGATGTGGAAGTAGCGGTCGAGCCAGGACCTGCCGGCCGGGACGCGGGTGCCTTCGCCCGCGTCTTCGGCTGTGGTCCTGGGCTCAAGGGACTGCTGGGTCATGGTGCCGTCTCCCAAGGTTCAAAGGTGCACCCGTGAACGCCTTTACGATCAGCGGGATTTGGGATGTGCACGACCCGGGGGACGGCCCAGGACGAACAGCTGGGACCTGGGGGACGATCCCCCAGGAAAAGAGCGCCGGTCACAACTCCCGGAGCGTCACGTTCCCGTGAGGTGCTCGGGGCGTACCGGCGTCCGGTTCAGTTCCAAACCGGTCGCGTTGCGGATGGCGGCCAGAACCGCCGGCGTCGACGACAGGGTCGGCGCCTCGCCGATGCCGCGCAGCCCGTACGGGGCGTGGTCGTCGGCGAGTTCGAGGACGTCGACCGGGATGGTCGGCGTGTCGAGGATGGTCGGGATGAGGTAGTCGGTGAAGGAGGGGTTCCTGACCTTCGCCGTCTTCGGGTCGACGATGATCTCCTCCATCACCGCGACACCCAGGCCCTGGGTCGTGCCGCCCTGGATCTGGCCGACGACGGAGAGCGGGTTGAGCGCCTTGCCGACGTCCTGCGCGCAGGCCAGTTCGATGACCTTGACCAGGCCGAGTTCGGTGTCGACCTCGACGACGGCGCGGTGCGCGGCGAAGGTGTACTGGACGTGCCCGAAGCCCTGTCCGGTATGCAGGTCGAAGGCCTCGGTCGGCCGGTGCCGCCACTCGGCCTCGATCTCGACGGTCTCTCCTTCGAGTACGTCGGCCAGGTGGGCGAGGACCTCTCCGCCGTCGGTGACGACCTTGCCGCCCTCCAGGAGGAGTTCGGCGGTGGCCCAAGCGGGGTGGTACGTACCGAACTTGCGGCGGCCCAGCTCCAGGACCTTCTCGCGGACCAGCTCGCAGGAGTTCTTGACGGCGCCGCCGGTGACGTAAGTCTGGCGGGACGCGGAGGTCGAACCGGCGCTGCCCACCTGGGTGTCCGCCGGGTGGATCGTCACCTGGGTGACGCCCAGCTCGGTGCGGGCGATCTGCGCGTGGACGGTGACGCCGCCCTGGCCGACCTCCGCCATCGCCGTATGCACGACTGCAACGGGCTCACCGCCGACAACTTCCAGGCGGACCTTGGCCGTTGAGTAGTCGTCGAAGCCCTCGGAGAAGCCGACGTTCTTGATGCCGACCGCATAGCCGACCCCGCGGACGACGCCTTCGCCATGCGTGGTGTTGGACAGGCCGCCCGGCAACTGCCGTACGTCGGCGGCCTCGCCGGCCGTGAGCCACTGTTGCTCCGGCGGCATGGGCATCGCCTGGACGCGGCGCAGGAGTTCGGCGACCGGGGCGGGCGAGTCGACGACCTGTCCGGTCGGCATGAGGGTGCCCTGTTCCATCGCGTTGAGCTGACGGAACGCGACCCGGTCCATGCCCACCTCGTCGGCGAGCTTGTCCATCTGGGCCTCGTAGGCGAAGCACGCCTGGACCGCGCCGAAGCCGCGCATCGCGCCGCAGGGCGGGTTGTTGGTGTAGAGGGCGATGGCCTCGATGTCGACGTCCTCGACGACGTACGGTCCGGCGCCCAACGAGGAGGCGTTGCCGACGACCGCCGGGGAGGCCGACGCGTAGGCGCCGCCGTCCAGGACGATCCGCGCCTTGAGGTGCGTGAGCTTGCCGTCCTTCGTCGCGCCGTGCTCGTAGTAGAGCTTGGCGGGGTGGCGGTGGACGTGGCCGAAGAAGGACTCGAAGCGGTTGTAGACGATCTTCACGGGTTTGCCGGTGCGCAGGGCGAGCAGGCAGGCGTGGATCTGCATCGACAGGTCCTCGCGACCGCCGAACGCGCCGCCGACGCCGGACAGCGTCATGCGGACCTTGTCCTCGGGCAGGCCGAGGACGGGCGCGATCTGCTTGAGGTCCGAGTGCAGCCACTGGGTGGCGATGTAGAGGTCGACACCGCCGTCCTCGGCGGGGACCGCGAGACCCGACTCCGGGCCGAGGAACGCCTGGTCCTGCATGCCGAAGGTGTACTCGCCCTTGACGATGAAGTCGGCGCGCTCCCGGGCGGATGCCACGTCTCCGCGGACGATCGGCTGGCGGTGCACGATGTTCGGGTGCGGGACATGGCCGATGTGGTGGTCGTCGCGGCCCTCGTGGATGAGGATCGCGTCCGGCGCGGTCGCGGACGACTCGTCGGTGATGACCGGGAGTTCGCGGTACTCGACCTTGATCTTCGCGGCGGCGCGGCGGGCCGTCTCCGGGTGGTCGGCGGCGACGATCGCGACCGGCTCGCCGTGGTGACGGACCTTGCCGTGGGCGAGAACGGGGGTGTCCCGGATCTCCAGGCCGTAGTTCTTCACGTCGGTGGGCAGGTCGTCGTACGTCATGACGGCGTAGACGCCCGGGGTCTTGAGCGCCTCGACGGTGTCGATGGAGACGATCTCGGCGTGCGCGACCGTGGAGCGCAGGATCTGGCCCCAGAGCATGTCCTCGTGCCACATGTCGGAGGAGTACGCGAACTCGCCGGTGACCTTGAGGGTGCCGTCCGGGCGGAGCGTGGACTCGCCGATGCCGCCCTTGGTCGGGGAACCCTGGGTGACCTTGGTGGGAGTGCCGAGGGGAGCGTTGCTGGGCATCGTCAGACCGCCTCTCCCTGTCGGGCGGCCGCGAGGCGGACCGCGTCCATGATCTTCTCGTAGCCGGTGCAGCGGCACAGGTTGCCCGACAGCGCCTCGCGGATGTCCGCGTCGGTCGGGTTCGGGGTGCGCTCCAGCATCTCGTCGGCCGCGACAAGGAGGCCGGGCGTGCAGAAGCCGCACTGGACGGCGCCGGCGTCGATGAACGCCTGCTGGATCGGGGCGAGTTGGGTGCCCTCGCCGGTCTGCGAGTCGGTGCCCCTGGCCTGCCACTGCTGGGCGTCCTGGAGGGACGTGCCGCAGGCGCCGGCCGCGCAACCACCGTGCTCGGCACGCTGTTTGGCGAAGTCCGCGAGCCCTTCTACGGTCACCACGTCCCGGCCCTCGGCCTGTCCGGCCGCGACCAGACAGGAACACACCGGCACGCCGTCCAGGCGGACCGTGCAGGAGCCGCATTCGCCTTGCTCGCAGGCGTTCTTGGAGCCGGGCAGGCCCATCCGCTCGCGCAGGACGTACAGCAGGGACTCGCCCTCCCACACGTCGTCCGCATCCTGCGGGCGGCCGTTGACCGTGAAATTGACGCGCATTACGCGACTCCCTCCGAGCGGGCGGCGGTGCCGCGGTAGGACTCCCAGGTCCAGGTCAGGGTGCGGCGGGCCATGATGCCGACCGCGTGGCGGCGGTAGCTCGCGGTGCCCCGGACGTCGTCGATCGGGTTGCAGGCGGCGGCGCAGAGGTCCGCGAACTGCTTGGCGACCGACGGGGTGATGACCTTGCCGTTGTCCCAGAAGCCGCCCTCGTCGAGCGCCGCGTTCAGGAACTCCTCGGCCGTCTTCGCGCGCACCGGGGTGGGCGCGGCCGAGCCGATGCCGGTACGGACCGTGCGGGTCTCGGGGTGCAGGGCGAGGCCGAAGGCACACACGGCGATCACCATGGCGTTGCGGGTGCCGACCTTCGAGTACTGCTGCGGGCCGTCCGCCTTCTTCACGTGGACGGCGCGGATCAGCTCGTCGGGCGCCAGCGCGTTGCGCTTCACGCCCGTGTAGAAGGCGTCGATCGGGATCAGGCGGGTGCCGCGCACCGACTCGGCCTCGACCTCGGCGCCGGCCGCCAGCAGGGCGGGGTGGGCGTCGCCGGCCGGGGAGGCGGTGCCGAGGTTGCCGCCGACGCCGCCGCGGTTGCGGATCTGCGGGGAGGCGACCGTGTGCGAGGCGAGGGCGAGACCCGGCAGCTCGGGCCGCAGGTTCTCCATGATCTGCGTGTACGGGACGGAGGCACCGAGCCGCACGTTCTCCTCGCCGACCTCCCACTCGTAGAGGTCGGCGACGCGGGTCAGGTCGAGCAGGTACTCGGGCCGACGGTGGTCGAAGTTGATCTCGACCATCACGTCGGTGCCGCCCGCAATCGGCACAGCGGTGGGGTGCTCGGCCTTCGCGGCGAGCGCCTCCTCCCAGCTGGCGGGGCGAAGGAAGTCCATGACCGGCTCTCTTCTTCGTCTCGTGAGTCGTACGGAATGAGCCAGATCGTGTGCGGCGGCCCCGGCTCGTTCATGTGCTGTTTACGCGGAGTGGGCTCAGTACACAGCGCCGTACTCCACCAGGGTCAGTCACCGAAACCATGAAGGAGTTGGCTGGCCAACGCGGGCATCTTGTAGATTCGTATGAATAGAGGTCATCAGCAACCTCTCCGATTTCCTGTGGAAACGTGGGACACGGTCCCGCGCCCACGACCCCTCAGGATTCATCGTAGTTTTCGAGACACGGAACGGCGGCGACGAGATGCGGCTGCGCGCACTTCTGGACACGGACGCGCTGGGCCTCAGGCTGCTCGGCGGTGAGGACGAGCTGGATCGCACCGTACGCGGTGTCATGACCACCGACCTCCGGGACCCGAGCCGCTATCTGTCGGGCGGCGAGCTGGTGCTCACGGGCCTGGCCTGGCGCCACGACGCCAGCGACTCCGAGCCGTTCGTACGGCTCCTGTCGCAGGCCGGGGTGGCGGGCCTGGCGGCCGGCGAGGCCGAGCTCGGGGCCATCCCGGAGGACCTGGTGGCGGCCTGCGCCCGGCACCGGCTGCCGCTGTTCGCGGTGCACGAGTCGGTCGCCTTCGCGACGATCACCGAGCACGTCGTACGGCAGGTCAGCGGCGAGCGCGCCGGGGACCTGGCGGCGGTCGTGGACCGGCACCGCCGGATGATGACCTCGGGCCCGACGGGCGGCGGCCCGGACGTGGTCCTGGACCTGCTCGGCTCCGACCTGGACCTGCGGGCCTGGGTCCTGTCCCCCACCGGCCGCCTGATCGCGGGCCCCAAGGTGACCGGCGCGCTGCCCGCGGACATCTGCGCCAAGCTGGCCGCCGCGCACCTCGCCGCCGCCCGCACGGGCCGCCGCGGCCCCCACCGGCTGGCCCTGGGTTCCTCCACGTACAGCCTCTTCCCGATCCGGAGCACCGGCCGTTCCGCGCAGGCCGCCCGGGACGTGCGCGAGACCGTGCTGTCGGACTGGCTGCTGGCCGTCGAGGCGGACGCGGGCGACTGGCCGGCGGAACGGCTCGATCTGCTCCAGGGCGTCACCCAGCTGATCTCGGTCGAGCGCGACCGCCGGGACGCGGCGCGCACGGTCCGCCGGCGCCTCGCCCAGGAGGTCCTCGAACTCGTCCAGTCCGGCGCCGCCCCCGGCGAGGTCGCGGCCCGGCTGAGAGTCGCGGCCCCGGTGCTGCTGCCCGGCCTGGGCGCCGCCCCCCACTGGCAGGTGGTCGTGGCGCGGGTCGACTGGGCGGGCGCCGACATCGAGCCAGGACCGGTCGCGCAGGCACTCCTGGAGGAGATCCTCGTCGACCCGCTCGCCACCGGCCCCGAGCCCTCCGACCGCATCGCCGTGGCCCACACCGGCGACGAGGCCGTCGCCCTGGTCCCGCTGCCCGCCGTCTCCGCCGAGCACGACGGCTCGGAGACCGGGATCGTCGCCGACGCGCTCCTGGAATCCGTACGGCAACCGTTGTCGGCCGGCCTCGACGACGACGGGCAGGTCACCCTCGGCGTCAGCGCGGCCGTGCACTCGGCGGAGGGCCTGCGCGGCGCCCTGGAGGAGGCCCGGCACGCCCGCCGGGTGGCCGCGGCCCGCCCGGGCCGGGTCAGCGCGGCCGGCCACCAGGAACTGGCCTCGCACGTCCTGCTGCTGCCGTTCGTCCCGGACGACGTCCGCCGCGCCTTCACCGCCCGCCTCCTGGACCCGCTGCGCGAGTACGACCGCCGCCACCGCGCCGAGCTGATCCCCACCCTGGAGGCCTTCCTGGACTGCGACGGCTCCTGGACCCGCTGCGCGACCCGGCTCCACCTGCACGTCAACACGCTGCGCTACCGCGTCGGCCGGATCGAGCAGTTGACGAGCCGTGATCTCTCACGCCTTGAGGACAAGCTGGATTTCTTTCTGGCACTGCGGATGAGCTGACCTCCGGCGGGGCCCGCGGCACGGAAGACTCCCACGACTTTGTGAAATCCTTCACCTACCCCCTTGGCCCGGTACCTGGATTCGTGCTGAGATGCGGCCACCACTCAAAGCTCGATGGCGTGCTCGGGGAGGGCAACGTGGCGCATACCGCCATGTCTGGTACCGGAACGACTGCAGGTGACGATCCCCTCCAGACCGCGGTATGGCGGCTGCGCTCGCGGGCCTGCTGGGCCGACGCGGCGGCCCTCCTCCAACCGGTCACGGCACCGGCCGCGTTGCAACGGGCGTCGCTGCTGGTCGAACGGTGTCTGTACACCGAGCAGGGCTGGGAGGAGGCCGAGGACGCGCTGCGTACGGCCGAGGCGCTGGCCCACGGTGACGAGGAGCGGGGCGCGGCCGCTTGTGAACGCGGGCACCTTGCGTACGCGGCCACGCTGCACACCGTGCGGGACCGGGCCGACGAGGCGCGGGCGGCGCTCGGGCGGGCTGCGGCGCTCATCCCTCCGGGGGCTTCGGGGCGGGCTCTGTTGGACTTTCGGCGTGGGCTGCTTGCCGAGAATCTGACCGGGTCTCCGCAGTCAGCGCGGGCCGCGTATCGGCGGGCGCACGCGGGGGCCACCGCGCAGGGGGATCCGTTGTTGCTCTCGTTCACCTGGCGGCATCTGGCCGGACTCTCCTTGCGGGAAGGGGAGTTGGTCGAGGCGCGGCACGGCTTCGCCGAATCGCTGCGGATTCGGGAGGAGTTGGGGTATCTGGTCGGGACGGCGCCGGCCCTTGCTTCACTGGCCGATGCGGAGTCCGAACCGGAGGCTTCGCGGTTGCGGGAGGAAGCCCGGCGGTTGTTTCGGTTGTTGGGTGGGGTGCCTACTTGGCTGGCGCGGCAGTTGGCCCCGCCTGAGCCGGATGCGGCAAGTGCTTAGAACTTCAGCGATACCGCCGCGCCATGTCGTCTGTTTGGCGCGGCGCCGTCGTGGCTGGTCGCGCAGTTCCCCGCGCCCCTAAGGGCGTTGGCGCTCCCGTCCGCTCACGACACGCCTGTGAAGTGCTCGCCCACCAAGCCCCGTACCGCCTCCACGTCCCTGGCGATCAAGGCCTCCAGCAGGACCGTGTGTTCCGCCGCGTCTGCCAGGAGGGCGGCTCGGCCTCGGGTTGGGGGGCCGCCCACCAGGGGCCATTGGGCTCGGCGGTGCAGGTCGTCGGCGATCTGGACCAGTTGGTCGTTGCCGGACAGGGAGAGGACCGCGCGGTGGAAGGTGCGGTCGGATTCCGCGTAGGTGGCCGGGCAGCCGGAGGTGGCGGCGCGGACCGTCGCCTCGGCGAGGGGGCGTAGGTCGGACCAGCGTTCCGCCGGGACCGTGCGCGCCAGCCGCAGCATGACGGGGACCTCTATCAGGGCGCGTATCTCGGCGAGTTCGGCCAGTTCCCGGGCTCCGCGTTCGATGACTCGGAAGCCGCGGTTGGGGACCACCTCTACGGCGCCTTCCTGGGCGAGTTGCTGCATCGCCTCGCGGACCGGTGTGGCCGATACGCCGAAGCGGTCGCCGAGGGCGGGGGCCGAGTAGACCTCGCCGGGTATCAGGTCGCCCGCGACCAGCGCGGTGCGCAGGGCGTCGAGGATCTGGCCGCGGACGGAGGCCCGCTGGACCGGGCGCGGGGCCGGGATCGGCAGTTCGCTGTGGGTGTGCTCGCCCCGGGTGGCACCGGCGGCGAGGGCCCGCTCCCGCTGCACGTCGGGCGCGCCCGGCTGCTGCGGCACCCGGGTCGCGCCGGTCCACGCCTGAGGAATTCCCGTCTCTGCGGAGCCCTGGGTGCTCTGCCTCACGGGTCCTCCTCCGGACGTTTCGGTACTTGGGGTCATTAACGGCGCGTTGTTACTCGTCCGTCAAGCACCATAAGGGCACAAGCCGTCAGTTCAAATCCCAATGATCTTGGGTAAGGTAAGCCTTACCTCTAGACGATCGCGGATTGGGTGGTCCTCGCATGCCGGTGCCCGGCTCGCCGCTCACGGACGCGTACACCCGCCTGACCGAGGTCTTGCCGGGCCTGGAGGTCGTGGAGCGGTCCGTCGGGGAGCCACTTCCGGAGGGTGACGGCTGGGTCGCCGCCGACTCGCTCGCTGCGGGCGGGGCCGGCCTTGAGGCGTTCCTGACCTGGGACGACGACCAGGTGGTGCGGGACTACGGGCAGCGGGCCCGCCCGGATGTGGTCGCCAGCTTCGGGCTCCACCGGTACGCCTGGCCCGCCTGTCTCCTGATCACCGTGCCGTGGTTCCTGCTGCGCCGGGTGCCGCGCTATCCCGTGACGCACGTCTCGTACGACCGCACCGTGCCGGACCTCTCCATAGGGCGCCTGTCGGCGCGGGCGGAGGGCTTCGCCTGTCTGCCCGGCGATCCGGCGGCGGCGCTGCCCGGCGCCCGGGTGGTCGCCGACGAGGAGGCGCTGCACGCGGAGGTGCGGGCCGCCGTCGCCGAGCACCTCGAACCCGTGCTCGCCGGCTTCGGCCCGCGCATGCGGCGGCGCGGGCGCGCCCTGTGGGGCATGGCGACCGACGAGGTCGTGGAGGGGCTCTGGTACGTCGGTCATCTGGTCGGCGAGGAGGAGCGGGCGCGGCGCGAGCTGGAGGCGCTGCTGCCGGGGGCGACCCGGCCGTACGTCGGCTCGGCGGCGTTCCGTCAACTCACCGGCCCGGACGGGGAGTCGCTGCCCACCCGCGACCGGGCGAGCTGCTGCATGTTCTACACGCTGCGCCCCGAGGACACCTGCGCCACCTGCCCCCGCACCTGTGACGCCGAGCGGGTCACCAAGCTGCTGCCACAGGCGAGTTGAGGGACCCTCAGGCGCGGGCGCCGCGAGCCGTCCCGTAAGATCACCGGCGAACGAGGCGCCCGGCAGGTTACGGGGGATTCACAATTTCCTCACTTGCCGCAGGAACTTTCCGTGGAACCACTCGCACGGGTAGTCTTATTCGAACTCAACTCCCGCCCCTCATGCGGCAGTTCGAGCAGAACGCCGCCCTGGGCATCCCCTTGCACTTCCTTGGCGGCCTCTTGCCCCGAAAACGTCTGAGGGCCGCTGGGATTGGGTCACTATGGCGGGCGTTACGCCCTATCCCAATGCAAGGGACCCCAGATGAGACTGACCGACATATCGCTGAACTGGTTGCTTCCGGGCGCCGTACTGCTCCTGGGCATGCTGGCGGCGGTAGCGGTGCTCGCGCGGAGCAAGCGGTCCGGCGGGGAGCACGCGAAAGACGACTCGTGGGAGCGCAGCGAGGAGCGCCGCAGGCGCAAGGAGGCCATATACGGCACCGCCTCCTACGTCCTTCTGTTCTGCTGTGCGGCGGTGGCGGCCGCCCTCTCCTTCCGCGGCCTGGTCGGCTTCGGTGAGGAGAACCTGAGCCTCTCCAACGGCTGGCAGTACCTGGTGCCGTTCGGCCTGGACGGCGCGGCCATGTTCTGCTCCGTCCTCGCGGTGCGCGAGGCCAGCCACGGTGACGCGGCGCTCGGCTCCCGGATACTGGTGTGGACGTTCGCGGGTGCCGCGGCCTGGTTCAACTGGGTGCACGCGCCCAGGGGCTTGGGCCACGACGGTGCCCCGCAGTTCTTCTCCGGCATGTCGCTGTCCGCGGCCGTGCTGTTCGACCGCGCGCTGAAGCAGACCCGCCGGGCCGCGCTGCGCGAGCAGGGTCTGGTGCCGCGTCCGCTGCCGCAGATCCGTATCGTGCGCTGGCTGCGTGCCCCTCGCGAGACCTACAGGGCCTGGTCGCTGATGCTGCTGGAGAACGTGCGCAGCCTGGACGAGGCGGTCGACGAGGTGCGCGAGGACAAGCGGCAGCACGAGCAGAACCGGCTGCGCCGCCGGGAGCAGGACCGTCTGGAGCGCGCTCAGCTCAAGGCCATCAGCCGGGGCCATCGCGGCTTCGTCGGCCGTGGCGGCGGCAACGGCGGGCGCCAGATGGAGGCCCTGGAGCGGGCGTCCGCCCCGGCCTCCGCGGAGACCGCCATATCGGCGCCCGAGCCGCTGCCCGTACGCTCACGGCCCTCGCTCCAGCCCGTCCGCAAGTCCGGCTCCGAGTCGTTGACCGTCGACCTCACCGCGGAGGACGACACAATGGCCCTGCCGCGCCTTGACTCCCTTGAGCGCAAGCTCAAGGA
Organism: Streptomyces pseudovenezuelae; assembly: GCF_029892565.1. Classification (GTDB taxonomy): domain Bacteria; phylum Actinomycetota; class Actinomycetes; order Streptomycetales; family Streptomycetaceae; genus Streptomyces; species Streptomyces pseudovenezuelae_A. Next base: position 886,372 of record NZ_JARXVH010000001.1, read on the forward strand.
CCTGGAGCAGCAGTTCGGTTAGCCGAGCGGGCTCTTGCAACGGCAGAAGGGGCGCGACCCACGGGTCGCGCCCCTTCTCGCGTGTCCGGCTGTGTCAGGCGCGTGCCGGCAGACGTCAGGCGGCCTCGGCGTCGTCCAGTTCGAACCACACCGCCTTGCCCACCCCGTGCGCCCGCACGCCCCAGGCGTCCGCGAGGGACTGCACCAGGACCAGGCCTCTGCCGTGCGTTCCCTCGTCGGCGCTCGGTACCCGCAGCCTCGGCCGACAGGCCACGAAGTCCCGTACCTCCACCCGCAGTCCGTGCGGTCCGACGGTGGCCGTCAGTACCGCGTCGTGGTCGGTGTGGATGAGCGCGTTGGTGACGAGCTCGCTGGTGAGCAGCTCCGCTATCTCCGATCGTCCGGGCCTGCCCCACTGCCGCAGCAGTTCACGCAACGCCCGGCGTGCCTCGGGCACTTCCTTCAGATCGGCGCGCCCGAGTCGGCGCCGAAGCTGCGGAGACTGCGCCTGTTCCATGGCGCCGTCGTCCTCTTCCTCCACTGTCCTGGCCGAGGAGGCCCCGATCGCCACAGGACCGCCCCCTCGTGCGTACCTCTTCATGACCCCCGCCCGCGTGCCGATGTCGGTCCCCTCCTTGTCGAACACGTTCACGGGGATCCATGCCCTCTGGGACACGCGCCAGTCATGTCCAATCCTGGACGACCAGGTGTTCGGCCACGGACGCGGTCCCGCCCGTCGGATGGATGACACCCTGGATCGAGCCGTCCGAGCGTCGAGGGAGCCGCCGTGCACGACGACCGATTGTTGGTTGAGGCCCGACTGGAGCGCGCGGTACGGCAGTTCATCTCGCCGGCGCAGTACTCGGTGCGGGTGCCGCTGGCCCTGTCCGTGTGGCATGTGCCCGGCGAGCCGGTGCCGGTGGACCAGGCGCTGCAGGCCGCCTATGAGCCCTTCACGACCGGGACGGAGTGGGGAAAGCCCTGGTCGACGAGTTGGTTCCGGTTGACCGGGCGGGTACCCGAGGAGTGGGCGGGGCGTCGGGTCGAGGCGGTGATCGACCCCGGCTTCACCGGCGACGGGCCCGGTTTCCAGGCGGAGGGCCTGCTGTACGACGCCGCGGGCGTCCCCCTCAAAGGCGTTCACCCGCGCAACCGCCACCTGACCCTCGGCGCCCCGGCGAGCGGAGGCGAACCGGTGCATCTGCTCCTGGAGGCGGCCGCCAATCCGGCCGTACTGCACGGCTTCGAGCCTACGCGTCTGGGCGACGTACGGACCGCCGGGGATGCGCCCATCTACCGATTCCGGGCTGCCGACCTGGCCGTACTCGACGAAGCCGTGTGGCAGTTGGGCCTCGACATCGAGGTGCTCTCGGAGCTGATGCACGAGCTGCCGATGGACCGGGCGCGGCGGCACGAGGTGCTGCGCGCCCTGGAGGACATGCTCGACACACTGGATCTGCACGACGTCTCCGGTACGGCGCAGGCGGCCCGTGCGGCGCTCGCGGAGGTGCTGTCCCGGCCGGCGTCGGCGAGCGCGCACCGGGTCTTCGCGACCGGGCACGCGCACATCGACTCGGCCTGGCTGTGGCCGCTGCGCGAGACGGTCCGCAAGGCCTCCCGCACCTTCGCCAACGTCACGGCGCTCGCCGCCGACTACCCCGAGCTGGTCTTCTCCTGCTCGCAGGCCCAGCAGTACGCGTGGGTGAAGGAGCACCAGCCGCACATCTGGGAGCGGATCAGGAAGGCCGTGCGGGAGGGCAACTGGGCTCCCGTGGGCTCGATGTGGGTCGAGTCGGACGCCAACATGCCGGGCGGCGAGGCGCTCGCCCGGCAGCTCGTGCACGGGAAGCGGTTCTTCGTCGAGGAGCTCGGCACCGAGACCGAGGAGGTCTGGTTGCCGGACTCCTTCGGCTACACGGCCGCCTTCCCACAGCTCGCGAAACTGGCCGGAATCCGTTGGTTCCTGACCCAGAAGCTGAGCTGGAACCAGTCGAACCGGATGCCTCACCACACTTTCTGGTGGGAGGGCATCGACGGCACCCGCGTCTTCACCCACTTCCCGCCGGTCGACACGTACAACTCGCAACTGCACGGTCGCGAACTCGCGCACGCGGAGCGCAACTTCGCCGACAAGGGCCGTGCGACCCGCTCGCTGGTCCCCTTCGGCTGGGGCGACGGCGGTGGCGGTCCGACCCGCGAGATGCTGGAGAAGGCACGGCGGTTGCGCTCCCTGGAGGGCTCACCGCGGGTCACGGTCGAGAAGCCGTCCGCCTTCTTCGCCGCCGCCGAGGAGGAGTACGGTCCCCAGGCGCCGGTGTGGTCGGGCGAGCTGTACCTGGAGCTGCACCGGGCCACCTACACCACCCAGGCCAAGACCAAGCAGGGCAACCGTCGCTCCGAACACGCCCTGCGCGAGGCCGAGTTGTGGTGTGCGACGGCTGCGGTGCGCGATCCCTCGTACGCCTACCCGTACGACGCGCTGGACCGGCTGTGGAAGACGGTGCTGCTGCACCAGTTCCACGACATCCTGCCCGGGTCGTCGATCGCGTGGGTGCACCGGGAGGCACGCGAGACGTACGCACGCGTGCTGGCGGAGGTGGAGGAGATCACGGCAGGAGCGGTTACCGCACTGGGATCAGGCGGGCCGACCGTCTTCAACGCCTCGCCGTACGCGCGCACGGAGGTCGTGGGGGACGGTCTCGTGACCGTGCCGGGGCTGGGCAGTGCGCCGGTGCCGGAAACGGCGGACGAGAGCGTCCGGGCCCGACGGGACGGCGGCACCCACGTGTTGGAGAACTCCCGGCTCCGGGTCACCGTGGACGCGCGGGGTCTGCTCACCTCGGTCCGGGACCTGCGCGCCGACCGCGAGGTGCTGTCCGCTCCCGGCAACCTCCTCCAGCTGCACCCCGACCACCCCAATGCCTGGGACGCCTGGGACATCGACCGGCACTACCGGCGCCGGCACACCGACCTGACGGACGTCGAGTCGGTGGAGCTGGTGTCGGACGGGCCGCTGCTGGCGGCGGTGCGGGTGACGCGGACGTTCGGGACGTCGCGGATCACACAGGAGATCCGGCTGGCCGCGGGCGGCCGCCGGGTGGACGTCGTCACGGACGTCGACTGGCAGGAGTCGGAGAAGGTGCTCAAGGCCGCCTTCCCGATCGACGTGCACGCCGAACGCTCCACCGCGGAGATCCAGTTCGGGCACGTCCACCGTCCCACGCACGCCAACACGTCCTGGGACGCGGCCCGTTTCGAGATCTGCGCGCACCGCTGGATCCGGGTCGCGGAGGAGGGGTACGGCGTCGCGGTCCTCAACGACTCGACGTACGGCCACGACGTGACCCGCAGTCCGCACGCCGACGGCCTCGGCACGACCGTACGCCTGACCCTGCTGCGCGCCCCGCACAGCCCGGACCCGGAGACGGACCTGGGCCACCACCGGCTCACCTACGCCCTGTTGCCCGGCGGGGACATCGTGCACGCGGTCGCCGAAGGGCTGGCGCTGAACCTGCCGCTGCGGGTGGCCGAGGGACCGGTCGTGGCGCCACTCGTACAGATCGACCACCCGGCCGTGACCGTCGAGTCGGTCAAGCTCGCGGAGGACCGCAGCGGCGATGTGGTGGTCCGGCTCTACGAGTCCCGGGGCGGCCGGGCACGGGCCACGCTGAACGCCGGGTTCCCGGTGAGCCGGGCAGAGGTGACGGATCTGCTGGAACGGCCACTGCACGAGAGCGACTTGACCTTCGAACTGCGGCCGTTCCAGATCCTCACCCTGCGACTGCGCCCGGAGTGACTGCTTCCTGGCCTACTTCTTGCCTACTTCTTGGCCAGGCCCTTCTCGCCGATGTGGTAGATCTCGCGGGTGTCGCGAGTGATGTCGACGACGAGCTTGGTCGAGGTGTCCTTGCTCCAGTTGAGGGTGACCACGGCCTCCGTGTACTTCTTCGTGGAGCCGTTGTCGGTGACCTTCCAGGAGAGCGGGACGTTCTGGGCGCGCAGGACGCCGTCGGCGTGCTCCTTGTCCTCCCAGGCGGCCAGTTCCTTCTGGTAGGCGGCGGACAGGTAGTGCTCCCGCAGCGCGTCACGGAGGTCGCCGCTGCCCTCGTCGGTCACGGCGTCGATGTAGGCGCCGTAGAAGTCGGCGATGCGGGTGACGTTGTCGGACGGCGTCCCGCTGACGCTGTGCGGCGCTCCGGCGGAGGCCTGGGCGGTGGCGCCGAGGCCGAGGGCCAGGGCGAGGCCCGCGGCCACGGCGGAACGGCGGGCGATGCTCTTCTTGCTGCTCATGTCTGTTTCCCCGTTTTTTGGTCGTGCGTCGCTGATCGTGCTGTCTGTGCTGCGTGTGCGATGAGAGGTGCGGGGCCGCCCGCCCGACCCCCGTGCGGGAGGGCGGCCCCGGTCTGTGGCGGCGGTCAGTGGAGCTTGTTGACCGCCGTGACGGTGGTCTTCTTGAAGGCCTTCACGGGCGCGCCGGTGAAGTCGCCCATCTGGGCCCAGTTCACGACCGTGACCGTGGTCCCGTCCCGGCCGACCGAGACGAGACGGACGTCGCTGGCCCCCCAGGACGCCTCGGTGTGCACGCCGTACACATGGGCGCCCTCTTCGACGGCCACCGTCCCGTAGTCCTTGCCGAAGGCCTCGAAGTCCGGGTCGGCCGCAAGCCGCGTCGGGCAGGACTTGAGGTCCTTGTTCAGCTTCGAGACCAGGGCCTTGGCCGCCTTGGTGTTGGCCAGGGTGACGGTGATCTGGCGGGCGTTCGTGTCGAGGTCGGTCCGGAAGTCGCGGTGCCAGGCGTTCTTCTGGCCGGGCAGTGCCCGCAGGCAGGTGTCCCAGCTCGTCTCCTCCGGCACCCCGGCGGTGACCTTGTCGGCCGTCCAGGACGAGGAGGAGTGCGGCGGCAGGTCCTTGGCCGCGAGGAAGCCGGGCGCCTTCGGAGCGGCGCTCGCCGGTGCGGCGAGTCCGGTGCCGAGAGCGAGACCCGCGATGGCGAGTACGGTGAGCGCGCCGGCTCTGGTGCGCTTGGGCATGGGTGTCCCCCGTGGATGAGTGCATGGGTGTCGGTGTCGTACCGGAGGCGGTTGGTCGGTCCGGCCCTGGTCGGTGCGACACCAGAAGCATCGGCCGTCCCTGCGGCCGGCTGCAACAGCCGACGCCGGATGCGCCGGGATGGAACCATCCCAGCCCATCTGACGTGCAGGTATATGGAGTGCCTGGGATACGGGTCCGAGCCTGGGATCCGAGAAAACGACGGGGGTACGGTGTCGACTGGGGACGACGTCGAGGAGTTCGCGGCGCTGCTGCGTCTGCTGAAGGCGCGCACGGACCGGAGCTACGGCTCGCTGGCCCGCCGGCTGAGCATGAACACCTCCACGCTGCACCGCTACTGCGCGGGCGAAGCGGTGCCGACGGACTTCGCTCCGGTGGAGCGGTTCGCCGCCTTCTGCGATGCGACGCCCAAGGAGCGGCACGAACTGCACCGCCTGTGGCTGCTCGCCGTGGCGGCCCGGCAGCGCCCGCGGGCCGTCGGACCGGCGTGGGCCAAGGACGCGGACGAGGTGGTGAACGCCGAGGGCGGTTTGCCCGGGCCCGCTTCCGCCCCCGCGTCGGCCCACCCCTGGTACCGCCGGCGCCGCATCCTGGTCGGCGCCGCCGCGGCCTCCGTCCTGATGCTCACGCTGGGCAGCCTGTCCGCCCTCTCGGACGACCGTCCTCCGGCCGACCACGCGGCCGGTACGCCGAACACGTCCGGCACGACGGAGGGCGGCGCCTCCACCCACTCGTCGGCCGCGAGCAAGAGCCCCTCCCCCAGCCGCTCCGCCTCGGCATCGCCGTCGTCCGGCAAGAAGAGCTCGGCGACCCCGACGCCCAAGAAGGGCCCGGCGGGCGGGCAGAGCAGCGCGCCGACCGTCGGCGGCAGCGGCACGCCCCTGACCTGGACGGCCGACGACCAGATCTGGGAAGGCGGCTGCGGGCACGACTACGTCATCGACAAGCCGATCACGGAGGTGCCCCCGCCGCCGGTCCAGCAGGACGCCGGGGCGTGGGCGGCGACGCAGGGCGCGGTGCACGGGTACAAGACCAAGGTGCAGATCTCGGTGCAGGGGCGGTCGTCGACTGCGGTGGTCCTCGAAGCGCTGCGGGTCCGGGTCGTCGGCCGCGCCGCCCCGATCGCCGGCAACGACTACGCCATGGACCAGGGCTGCGGCGGCGGACTCACGCCCCGCTACTTCGACGTGAACCTCGACAAGGACCGCCCCATCGCCCGCGCGCACGCCGGCAACGACACCGGGACGCCCATCCCGGCGGTGAAGTTCCCGTACAAGGTCTCGGCCCAGGACCCCGAGGTGCTGCTGGTCACGGCGACGACCCAGACCTGCGACTGCAACTGGTACCTGGAGCTGGACTGGTCCTCCCAGGGCCGCACCGGCACCGTCCGCATCGACGACCACGGCCAGCCGTTCCGCACCAGCAGCACCAAGGGCCGGCCGCGCTACTGGTACGGGACGAACGACTCCGGCGCGCGGGCGTGGGTGCCGTACAACAGCTAGGACCCATCCGCGCGACCCCGAGGGCGACCCCCCTTACGGCCTGGGCACGTTGCGCAGGTTGGAGCGGGCCATCGTGAGCATGCGCCCGACTCCTCCGTCCAGGACGATCTTCGAGGCGGACAGGGCGAAGCCGGTCACCATCTCGGCGCTGATCTTCGGCGGGATGGACAGGGCGTTGGGGTCGGTGACGACGTCGACGAGGGCCGGACCCTTGTGCTTGAGGGCGTCCTTCAGGGCGCCGGCCAGGTCCTTGGGCTTCTCCACGCGCACGCCGTAGGCACCGCAGGCGCGGGCGACGGCCGCGAAGTCGGGGTTCTTGTTGGTGGTGCCGTAGGAGGGCAGTCCGGCGACCAGCATCTCCAACTCGACCATGCCCAAAGAGGAGTTGTTGAAGAGGACGACCTTCACGGGGAGGTCGTACTGCACCAGCGTCAGGAAGTCCCCCATCAGCATGGAGAATCCGCCGTCCCCGGACATCGACACGACCTGTCGCTCCCGGTCGGTGAACTGGGCGCCGATCGCCATGGGCAGCGCGTTGGCCATCGAGCCGTGGGAGAACGAACCGATGACGCGGCGGCGGCCGTTGGGGGTGATGTAGCGGGCGGCCCACACGTTGCACATGCCGGTGTCGACGGTGAACACGGCGTCCTCGTCGGCGAGTTCGTCCAGCACCGACGCCACGTACTCGGGGTGGATCGGGGTGTGCTTCTCGACCTTGCGGGTGTAGGCCTTCACCACCCCTTCCAGCGCGTCCGCGTGCTTCTTGAGCATCCGGTCGAGGAAGCGCCGGTTCTGCTTGGGCTTCACGCGCGGGGTCAGACAGCGCAGGGTCTCCTTCACATCGCCCCACACGGCCAGGTCGAGCTTGGAGCGCCGCCCCAAGTGCTCGGGCCTGACGTCGACCTGAGCGATCGTCACGTCGTCGGGGAGGAAGGCGTTGTACGGGAAGTCGGTGCCGAGCAGGATCAGCAGGTCGCACTCGTGGGTGGCCTCGTAGGCGGCGCCGTAGCCGAGCAGACCGCTCATGCCGACGTCGAACTTGTTGTCGTACTGGATCCACTCCTTTCCGCGCAGCGCGTGGCCGATGGGCGACTTGATCTTCTCCGCGAACTCCATCACCTCGGCGTGCGCGCCCGCGGTGCCGCTGCCGCAGAAGAGGGTGACCTTCTCGGCCCGGTCGATCAGGTCGACGAGCTTGTCGATCTCGGCGTCGCCGGGCCGGACGGTGGGCCGGGAGGTGACGAGGGCGGTCTCGACGGCCTTGTCGGGGGCGGGTTCGGCGGCGATGTCACCAGGGAGCGAGACGACGCTGACGCCGGACTGCCCGACGGCGTGCTGGATCGCGGTCTGGAGCAACCGCGGCATCTGCTTCGGGCTGGAGATCAACTCGCTGTAGTGGCTGCACTCGGTGAACAGCCGGTCCGGGTGGGTCTCCTGGAAGTAGCCCAGGCCGATCTCGCTGGACGGGATCTGCGAGGCGAGGGCGAGGACGGGGGCCATGGAGCGGTGGGCGTCGTAGAGGCCGTTGATGAGGTGGAGGTTGCCGGGCCCGCAGGAACCGGCGCAGGCGGCGAGCTTGCCGGTGATCTGGGCCTCCGCGCCGGCGGCGAAGGCGGCGGTCTCCTCGTGGCGGACGTGCACCCAGTCGATGGCGGAGTTGCGGCGGATCGCGTCCACGACGGGGTTGAGGCTGTCGCCGACGACTCCGTAGAGGCGTTTGACTCCGGCGCGGACGAGGATGTCGACAAACTGTTCGGCGACGTTCTGCTTGGCCATGGCTCTGGGCACCCCTTCGGTCTCCGCGATCTTTCAGATTCCTCTGGGTTCCATGAATTCACAGCCCGAAGCGTCACGCCTCCCAAACAGCGGCCGCGGTCCGGTCGTCCGCGTAGCCCTTGACCCGGACCTGGGTGTCGGCGAGGAAGGCGGCGAGTCCCGGGGCGCCGCCCCCGGACCACCGGCCGGTCAGATACCGGCACAGATCGGGTTCGCCGCGCAACGGCTCCGCGAGTCCGCCGGTGCACATCAGGAGGGTGTCACCCGGGCGGGCTACCGAGGCGCGGAAGCGGAAGGGTTCGTGGGGCGGCTCGGGGGCGGGCTCGTACGGGCTCGGCGGGGTCGGGATGCCGAGGTCCATGGTGAGCCGGTCGCCCTCGGGCGTCTCCGAGGGCAGCGAGCCGAAGCCGACGACGGCGTCGCCGGTGACGTCGGTGACGCGCGGCTCGATGTCCTGCCACTCGCCGTCCCTGAGCCGGAACAGCCCGCCCGTGCCGACGCCGAAGAAGACGCGCGTACGGCACTCGGGGTCGGCCGGCAGCAACAGACAGCGCAGGGTCGCGGAGTACTCCTCCGGGTCGATGCCCTGCTCGGCGGCGCCCGCCCGGAGCTTGCCGAGGCTGCGGTCGGTCAGCCGGTGCAGCCCCGACTTCAGGTCACCGCGCCGACCGGACCTGATGTCCTCCGCGAGCCGGGCATGGCTACGGCCGACGGCCCGCCCGATCCAGTGGCAGGCCTCGGCGGCGGCCCGGTGCGCGCCCGGAGTGGCCCGGGCACCGGTCGCCATCGCCACCAGCACCAGCGCCTGCTCACCGGTACCGAACCGCGCGGTGAGCAACGAGTCGCGGCGCGGCTCACCCCGGAACCGAGCGGAGTCCCCGCGCACGGACGCGGCCCGCAGCGTGCAGGCCCCGTACCGGGCGCCGTCCAGCACGGTGTCCGCGACCAGATCGTCGAGATCGTCCGGATCGGCGGACGGCAGCGCAGTGGGCTCGGCGTCGTAGGTGGGTGGCCCGGAGCCGACATAGTCGACGTGGGGTGGGGGGAGGGTGGGGAGATCCAGGTGGGTGGCGGTGCGCAGGACGGGGGAGGTGGTCGGGGCGGGTGGGGCGTCTTGGACGGAGACGGGGGCGGGCGCGGGGCTGGGGCTGGGGCTGAGATCGGAGCCGGGGCCGACGTCAGTGGGGGCGGCAGCGGCACTGGCAAGGTCCTGCGGCGGAGGGGCGGCGGGGGCAGGCCTCAGGCCCGGATTCGGGTCCCGGTTCGGGATCGGGATCGGATTCGGGATCGGCTCGGCGATGAAACCGGCTGGTGGGGGCCCGAGCGGGGTTGGCGGGGTGCCCGGCGGGGTTCGGGGTTCGGGAGGTGGTGTGGTCGGGGCCGGTGGAGTCAGCGGGAGAGTCTCCGGGCCGCGGGGTGCGGCGGCAGGTGGTGGCTCCCAGGGGACGCGGTCCCGGATGGGCCCGGCGTCGGGCGGCTCCGGCGTGTCGGCGGCGGCCGGGCGCTGTGCGGGAACGCCGGTCCCCGCTCGGCCGCCGGCACTCCAGCCCACGGCCCCACCACTGGCAGCCGCACCGCCAGCGGCAGTCGCACCGCCATTGCCGCCGGCACCGGCACCCGCACTCCCGCCGGAACCGTCCGTCACCGCTTCCGTCGCCGACGCGAAACGGTCGTCGAGGGAGTCGGCGGCGCCCGCCGGGCCCGTGTCCTCGGTGGCGTCGTCGTACAGCTGTCCCCACCAGTCGTCCTCGTGACCGGTGGGACTTCCCCCCTGCTGGCTCATGCCCCTAATTGTCCACCGCGCGGGCCCGATGAAAACGGGGCATCGGGAAAAACCGGCGCGACATCGCGCATCGAACGGCGTGTCGAGTGAATTGTCGAACAGTGATGCGGGAGTGGCGAGTTGAAGCCGCCGGACGGTTCCACCCCCCACGGGAGAACCGCCCGGCGACAGCGAGGTGACCCGGGCCCGGATCCCCTTCGTGCCAGCGACACGTCTCGGGCCCGGATCACGTTCTGGGTGACCGCGTCCCGCCCCGCGCCTGCCGGACCGGCCTGATTGTGCCCCCGCACCCTGAAGACCAGCTGTGATTCAGGAATGCGTCCGCGGTGGCGCCACCTTGGCAGAGTGCCGGGTGGTACGGCGATGATGTGCCGAGGCGGGTTTGCGCCGTGGCTGTTTCCCGCCACGCGTGGGCACGCGCGAGGCCGGTTCGACGGGGAGGGCGACAGCTGATGCTGGGAGTACTGGGGCTGGACGAGACGCATGAGTCGGCGTACCGCGCCCTCGTGTCCGTGGGCGCCGCCGACGTACCCGACCTGGCCCGGCGGCTGACGCTCGGCGAGCACGACACGGAGCGCACGCTGCGCCGCCTCGAACGGCACGGGCTGGCCGCCCAGTCCTCGGCCCGGCCCGGCCGCTGGGTCGCCGCCCCGCCCGGCGTGGCCCTGGGCGCGCTGCTCACCCAGCAGCGGCACGAGCTGGAGAAGGCGGAGCTGGCGGCGGCGCTGCTGGCCGAGGAGTACCGGGCGACGGCGGCCGAGCCCGCCGTGCACGACCTGGTCGAGGTGGTGATCGGCGCGGCCGCGGTCGCCCAGCGCTTTCTGCAGCTCCAGCTCGGCGCGAGCGAGGAGGTGTGCGCGCTGGTCACCGGCAACCCGGCCGTCGTCTCCGGCGTCGAGAACGAAGCTGAGGAGCAGGCGACCGACCGTGGCGTGGTCTACCGGGTGGTGGTCGAGCGGTCCGTCCTCGAACTGCCGCACGGCATCACCGAGCTGTCCGCCGCGCTCGGCCGCGACGAGCGGATCCGGGTGGTGGACCGGGTACCGACCAAGCTGGTGGTGGCCGACCGGACGACCGCCCTGGTGCCGCTGACCTCGCACACCGCGGAGCCCGCCGCGCTGGTCGTGCACGCGAGCGGGCTCCTGGAACTGCTCTCCGGCCTGTTCGAGTCGGTCTGGCGGGACGCGCTGCCGCTACGCCTCGGCGCGTCCGGCGTCACCGAGGAGAACCCGAACGGTCCCGACGGCACCGACCTGGAGGTGCTGTCCCTGCTCCTGGCCGGCCTGACCGACGCGAGCGTCGCCAAACAGCTCGACCTGGGCCTGCGGACCGTACAGCGCCGGGTGAAGCGCCTGATGGAACTGACCGGCGTGACGACCCGCCTGCAGCTGGGCTGGCACGCGTACGAGCGCGGCTGGGTGACCAGGGACGGCTCCTTCTGATCCGGGGCCGGCCGGCCTTTGTGGGCCACGGCTGATCTGCGGCTTCGTCTCCCCTCCGGCACTCTGGTCAGATGGGAGTGTGGGACCTCCTGCTGGTCGGCCTGGTCCTCCTGCTCGGCCTGTGTGGAGTACTCGTGCCCGGGGTGCCGGGATCGTGGCTCGTGTGGGCCGCGGTTCTGTGGTGGGCGCTGAAGGACCCGCAGCCGGTGGCATGGGGCGTGCTGGTGGGTGCCACGATCGCGCTCCTGCTCTCCCAGGTGGTGCGCTGGATGCTGCCCCCGAGACGGCTGCGCGCGAGCGGCGCCACACCCCGGATGGGCGTGTACGCGGGGACGGGCGCGCTCCTGGGCTTCGTCCTGATCCCGGTGCTGGGCGCGATACCCGGCTTCATGGGCGGCATCTACGTCGGCGAACGGCTCCGCCTGGGCGGCCACGGAGAGGCGAAGGCGGCACTGCGTACGGCGATGCGCTCGGGCGGCTCCAGCGTGCTGGCGGAGCTGTTCACCTGTCTGCTGATCGCAGGGGCGTGGCTGGGGGCGGTGATCTGGGGCTGACGGCACGGCTCGTCGGCACGGCCGGTCGGGAAGGCCCGCCGGGACGGACGTAGGCCTGCGGTCTTGGTCCGTGCAGCCGATGTGCGGACCGGCACCGGGTGCTTGGCTTGCTGTCATGACCGAATTCAGCGAGGCGGAGCGTACGTACCTGACATCGCAGCGGCTGGGCCGGCTGGCCACGGTCGACCCGCACGGGCAGCCGCAGGCGAACCCGGTCGGTTTCTTCCTCCAGGACGACGGCACCGTCCTGATCGGCGGCTACGCGATGGGCACCACCAAGAAGTGGCGCAACCTCCTCAAGAACCCGAAGGTCGCCCTGGTCGTCGACGACATCGCGAGCCTGCGCCCGTGGCGGGTACGCGGCGTGGACATCCGCGGCGAGGCCGAACTCCTCACCGGACCCCACGAGTTGGGCCCGCACTTCAGCGAGGAGGTGATCCGCGTCCACCCACGCCGGATCCACAGCTGGGGCCTGGAAGAGGTGGACGGGGAGGCCTAGAGCACGCCCTCCAGAGCAAGCAGCGCGGTCTTGCGCTCCAGCCCACCCGCGTACCCGGTCAGGGAGCCGTCCGCGCCGATCACCCGATGACAGGGCCGGACGATCAACAGCGGATTGGCGCCGATCGCACCACCGACGGCCCGTACGGCAGCCCGGGAGGCACCGATACGAGCGGCGATCCGACCGTAGGTCGTGGTCTCCCCGTACGGCACGGACCCGAGAGCACCCCACACCCGCTCCCGGAACTCACTCCCCTCACTCCGCAACTCCAGCTCGAACTCCTTGAGTTCACCGCCGAAGTAGGCGCCGAGCTGTTCGTCGGCGGTACGGAAGAGACCGGGCGTGTGCAGCCAACCTTCTTGAACCGTACGGCCGTTCTTCTGGCCAGGCACGGAAAGGGAGGTCAGAGTGCCATCGGCGCCGTCGGCGGTGAGAAGGAGCGGCCCGACCGGACTGTCGACGCTCGCATAGCGGACGGGGTGGTTCATCGAGACTCCAACTCCCCTGCGGCACGCAGGTGTTGCAAGGCATACGAGCGCCAGGGGCGCCAGCTGTCGGGTACGTCGAGGTCGGGCGGGGCAACGTCGGGGTCGCCGAGGGCGCGGGCGCGGATCGTGGCGACCGTGGCCGCGTCCATGCCGGGCAGGGCGAGCAGGGAAGCCGCCGCGTCGTCACGGTCGGCGCCGGGATCGAGGCGTACGGCCCCGTCGGCGAGGGCGGCGGTGAGTGCGCCCAGGGTGCCGTGCGGTTCGGCCTCCGCGAGGACCGCCGGTTCGGGAAAGAGGTGGGTGAGGCTGCCGCAGGGCGCGTCGAGCGCCTTGCCGTAGCGCTGGACGAGCCGTTCGGCCGCGTCCCGCCCGACCAGTGCGCGCACGGCCAGCTCGGCCGGATCGGCGGCACCGGGCGACCGTATCCCCGGCCGGGCGGCGACCATGGGCGCGAGCCGCTCATCGCTGCCGAGCCGCTCGTCGACGGCGTACGGATCGGCGTCGAGGTCGAACAGCAGCCGCAGCCGCTGCACGGCGGTGGTCAGGTCGCGGGGATCGGTGAGGTGCAGCCGGGCGTCCAGCCACCCACCAGGGTGAGCGCCGGACACGGACCGGACCGTACCGCCCCGTTCGTCGACGGCGACGAGGCCGGTGCCATGCGGAAGCCTGAGGCTACGGCGATAGACGCGCCGCCCGGACACCCCACCGACGTCCTCCACACCACCCACGGCCTCAGCCGCCAGCAGATCGAAGACGGCGCCGGCCTGATAGGACCCACGATGGGCGAGCCGCAGCGGAATCCCGGCCGCGGGAGTAGCCACCCGCGGCCCACCCCCGCCACCCCTGTCGCTCTTCGGCGCGGCGGCCCGCAGGGCGCTCGGCGTGGCCGCGTACACGGCCCGGACGGTGTCGTTGAACTGCCGCACACTCGCGAACCCGGACGCGAACGCGATCTCCGTGATCGGCAGGTCGGTGGTCTGCACGAGCACCCGCGCGGTGTGCGCCCGCTGGGCCCGGGCGAGCGCGACCGGCCCGGCACCGAGCTCGGCGGTGAGCTGCCGCTGCACCTGCCGGGCGCTGTACCCGAGCCGCGTAGCGAGCCCGGCGACACCCTCCCGGTCGACGACCCCGTCGCCGATCAGCCGCATCGCCCGCCCCACGACATCCGCCCGCACATTCCAGTCCGCCGACCCCGGCACGGCATCCGGCCGACACCGCCGACAGGCCCGGAACCCCGAGCCCTGGGCGGCGGCGGCCGTAGCGAAGAACCGCACATTGCGCCGCTTGGGCGTCACCGCCGGACAACTGGGCCGACAGTAGATCCCGGTGGTCAGAACGGCGAAGAAGAACTCCCCGTCGAACCGCCCGTCCCTGCTCCGCACGGCTTCATACCTGCTGTCCTCGTCCATCACGCTTTCCAGTCTCCGCCGAGGGAAGGCACCGAGCTAGCGGAAATCAGACGTGGAGCTGAACACCCCGGGCACGTCCATCTCCAGCCCGTCCGGCGTTTGAGGACGAGGCCGTCCAGGCCGACAGCGGGGGCCTGGGGGCGGCAGCCCCCAGACGGCCACGACAACCCCGGTCACCCCCACCGACCACGCTTAGCCTCCATCGCCGCCTTCCCGTCAGCCCCCTTCCGCTTCCAATCCCGCCGAAGCTCCGCACGGACCCGCGCATCGGTTTTGGCCACGATCCACTGGTTCTCCCGCTTCAGCTTCCGGTAACTCTCCAACCGCCGAACCGACAGCTCACCCGAGTCGAGCGCGGCAAGCACCGCACACCCCGGCTCGCTCTCGTGCGCGCAGTCGTGGAAGCGGCAGCGTCCGGACAGTTCCTCGATCTCGGCGAAGACCTGGCCGACCCCGGTCTCCGCGTCCCAGAGGCCGACGCCGCGCAGTCCGGGTGTGTCGATCAGGACACCGCCGCCGGGCAGGGCGAGGAGGTTGCGGGTGGTCGTCGTATGACGGCCTTTTCCGTCCGCGTCGCGGGTGGTCCGTACGTCCATGACGTCCTCCCCGAGGAGGGCGTTCGCGAGGGTGGACTTGCCCGCGCCGGACTGGCCGAGCAGCACGGACGTACCGCCCGCGACGAGCGCGACGAGGACGTCGAGCCCCTCTCCGCGCATGGCGCTGACGGTCAGCACCGGTACTCCGGGCGCGGTCGTCTCGACGTCCTCGACGAGGTACGACAGGCCCACCGGATCCGGCACCAGGTCGGCCTTGGTGAGGACGACGACGGGCTGGGCGCCCGACTCCCAGGCCAGGGCGAGGAAGCGCTCGACGCGGCCGAGGTCGAGTTCGACGGCGAGCGAGACGGCGACGATCGTGTGGTCGACGTTGGCGGCGAGGATCTGCCCCTCGGACCGCTTGGAGGAGGTGGAACGGACGAAGGCGGTACGGCGTGGCAGATACGCGCGGACGTAGCGGGGGTGCCCGCCGGGTTCGACGGCGACCCAGTCGCCGGTGCAGACGACCCGCATCGGGTCGTTCGGAGTGACGAAGGCGGTGTCGGCCCGTACGGTCCCGTCGGCGGTGGCCACGTCGCACTGGCCGCGGTCGACGCGGACCACGCGCCCGGGCAGGAGTCCTTCGGTGTCGTAGGGGGCGAACTCCTCCGCCCATGCGTCGTCCCAGCCGTAGGGAGCGAGCGCGGGGACAACAGAACTGGAACTGCTGGAAGTCAAGGGAGATCCTTCACAAGGACGGCCCCGGCGAAAGGAGTTGAGGTCAGCCGGCGGCCACGGAGGTGGACTTGACGAACTCGTGGATGCGGGCAGCGCCCAGCGCAACGACAGTCATCGGTCAACACCTCCCGGGTCTCCTCGTGAACGAGCACGATGTGAACGAGCACGACCTTAGGGGCACCCGGGCCACGGCGCCATCGAATTACGGCGACCCGGCCCCGCCCCTCTTCCCGAGATACTCCTGCACCCGCCCGATCGGCCAGACCTCGCCGATCTTGTGCTTGATGTCGAAGAGGTTCGCCGCGTGGATGTCCGGATCGCGGTCGCCCACGGCCTCCTCGACCACGATCGGAACGAATCCGTGCTGCATGGCGTCCATGGCGGTGGCACGGACGCAGCCGCTCGTCGACAGTCCGCCGATGAACAGGGTGTCGATGCCGTTCGCCGTGAGGTGAGCGGCCAGCGCGGTGCCGAAGAAGGCGCTCGGATACTGCTTCGTCACGGTCAGGTCGTCCGGCGCCGGGGCCAGCCCGTCGATGAACTCGCCGAAGGGGCTGCCTTCGACGAAGGCCCGTAGGACGGGCACCTTGCGGAAGAAGAGGCCGCCGTCACTGCCGTCCGCCCGCAGCAGCACCCGCGTGACGATCACCGGAATCCCGGCCCGGCGTGCGTCGGCCAGCAGGAGCCTCATCGCCTCGACCGCCGGTTCGACCCCGGCGTAGAGCGGACAGTCCTGGTCGACGTAGGCGCGGGCGGGGTCCACCAGGAGGAGCGCCGGGGAGGTGCCGGGGGTGAGCTGTCCGTCGAATCCGGCATGCTCGTAGTCCTCCTGTCGGGAACCGGTCATGGCGATGTCCTTCGTGAAGTGGCGGACTCCGGTGGGGCGTTGGCGGCGACCGCATCAGTCGTACGAGGCGCTCGCAGCGACGTCGGAAACGCCAGGCAGATCGCTCCCCCCGCGACGACGATGCCCGTGAGGACGAACCCCGTGGCGCGGATGTTGGCGACGAAGCGGTTCAGCTCGCCCGACGCGAGCACGTTCAGTGTGTTCAGTGTCCCGTCGTACGCGGCCCGGCGGGCCGGTTCGCTCAGCCCCGTCGTCGTGACCGCGAGCGCGAGCGCCGTACTGAGCAGGTAACCCACGTTCTGTGTGGTCGACCGCAGGCCGTTGGCCATCCCGCGCCGGTCCGCCGGCGCGCTGAGCATCAGGGCGCTCGTGCTGGGTGTCATGAACAGCCCGGTGCCGGCCCCGACGAGGAAGAGGAACGGGGCCGCCGCCAGGAACGGCACCGCCGTCGTCGAGAGCGTCAGCGAGAAGCCCAGCAGACCGCACGCCGTCATGGCCATGCCTGCCGTCGTCAGCGCTCGCGGGGTGAAGCGGTCGAACAGTGAACCGGCGACCACCGAGGTCATCAGCGTGCCGACCGCGACCGGTGTCACCAACACCCCCGCCTCCAGGGACGTGGCACCCGTCACCGCCTGCTCGTGCAAGGAGGCCAGGAGTACGACGGCGTAGGAGCCGACCGCGTTGGCGAGCACGGCGACGAGCACCAGGGTGATCGCGCGGGTGCGCAGCAACGCCACGTCGACCAGGGGATGCGACCGCCGCGCCTGGACGACGGCGAAGGCCGTGAACAGCGCGAGGGTCGCGCCACCGCAGACCCACGGCAGCCAGCCTGCGACGGTGGCCGTGGTGCCGGGGGTGAGGGCGAGGACCAGCGCGGTCAGCATCGCCGTGGACAGCAGCGCGCCCGGCAGGTCGAACGGTTCACGGACCCCGCCGGCCCGCCGGGCGGTGCCGCCTCCGCTCGCCGGAACGACCAGCGCCGATGCGCCGATCGCGAGCAGCCCGATCGGCACGCAGACGACGAACAGTCCGTGCCAGCCGAGGAGTTCGGTCGCCGCGCCGCCGACGACCGGCCCGGCGATCTGGGCCAGCGCGGCCACCGTCACGTTCCAGCCGAGAGCCCGGCCCAGGGTCCGCGCGGGGAACACGTCGGTCAGCAGGGCGGTGTTGTTGGCGATCACGGCGGCGGCCCCGACCCCCTGTACGACCCGTGCCGCGATCAGGAACTCCGCCGACGGGGACAGCGCCGCGAGCCCGGTCGCGACGGTGAAGACGACGAGCCCGGCGAGATAGAGCCTGCGGCGGCCGACCAGGTCGGCGATCCGGCCGAAGACGAGGATCAGCGCGGTGGTGACCAGCATGTAGCCGAGCAGGATCCAGTCGGCCTGCCCGGGTCCCGCCCCCAGCTCCCGGGTGATCGTGGGCAGCGCGACGGCGAGACCGCTCATGTTGAGGAACACGGCGACCACGCCCACCGCGGTGGCGGCGAACACCCACCGCGGATCACGGACCGCGGGCCCCTCCTCGTGCATCAGTCCGACCGGGCCCAGGGGTGCCCGTTCACCGGGACGTTCATCGGGACGTTCACCGGGACGTTCACCGAGACGTCGAGCGCGACTTCATCAGCGGCTGGATGCGCGTACCGAAGTTCTCCAGGCCTTCGAGGAAGTCGTCGAAGACGAGCATGATCCCCTTGGTGCCGTCGACCTCGGCGACCTCGTCGAGCAGTTTCGCGACGGTCTCGTACGACCCGACCAGCGTGCCCATGTTCAGGTTCACCGCGCCCTCGGGCAGCGCGATGGTGCGGGCGGTCGAGGTGCCGTCGGAGGTCGTGTCCGTGGCCGTCTCCCCCGCCATGTACGCCAGCGCCGCGCGGTCCGCGTTGTCGTGGTAGTCCTGCCACTTGGCGTGGGCGGCTTCGTCGGTCTCGTCGGCGATGACCATGAAGAGCGAGAGCGCGCCGACGTCACGGCCGGTCTCCCGCGCCGCTTCGACGAGGTTGGCCGTGGTGTTCGAGAGCGCGAGCGGGGTGTTGACGCCGCTGCCGAGGATGAAGTTGTACTGAGCGTGCTCGGCGGCGAACTTCATGCCGGTGCTGCTCTGGCCGGCGGCGACGATGTCGATGTGCCCGTCCGTCGGGCGCGGCGACAGCACGCAGTCGTCCATCTCGTAGAACTCGCCCTTGAAGTTGCTGACGCCCTCGCTCCACAGCTCCTTCATCACGGTGACGTACTCGGCGGCCCGGGCGTAGCGGTTGCCGAAGTGCTGGTCGCCGGGCCACAGGCCCATCTGGGAGTACTCGCCGGGTGCCCAGCCGGTGACGATGTTGATGCCGAAGCGGCCGGGGGCGATCGAGTCGATCGTCACGGCCATGCGCGCGACGATGGCGGGCTCCAGCGCGAGGATCGGCGTGGAGGCGTACAGCTTGATCCGGTCCGTCACGGCGGCCAGGCCCGCCATCAGCGTGAACGACTCCAGGTTGTGGTCCCAGAACTCGGTCTCGCCGCCGAATCCCTTGAGCTTGATCATCGAGAGCGCGAAGTCGAGCCCGTGTTCCTCCGCCTTCTGCACGATGGCCTTGTTCAGCTCGAAGCTCGGCAGGTACTGGGGCGAACTCTTCGATATGAGCCAGCCGTTGTTGCCGATGGGGATGAAGACGCCGATGTCCATACCGCTCCTCGATGGCGGGTGGGGTGAATCTGACGGGGTGACAACGCGCTTGCATGATCGGAGAGTTCCAGGAACGCCAGGGATTCCGGGAGGACTCCGAAGGTATTCGTCGATCATTGCTGCCCCCCTCCCGGTCTGTGAACGCCGCGCTACACGGCGACACGGATCACGCAACGTAATCGAGTGCGAGCCCAGTGTGATCAATCGGTAACTCGGCCTGGATTTCCGCCAGTTGAGCACGTGTGGGCTGTCGGAGTCGCTGGTGGGAATCGTGCGAAGCAATACGTCACGGGAGGCTGGAACGGTAAAGTCCACAACATGAACGCGCGTCTGGCTCTCCTCGGCACGGTGGACCCCGGCGTGGCGGAGAGCGAGGTCTTCCGGCTGGCGCTCCAGCATGCCGTGGGCGAGCTGAGCGCCCTCGGGGGAACGATTCACCTTCGCGGCCCCATGTCCGCGCTGCGGCTGGTGTCGTCGACCGGTCTGCCTCCCGCGCTCGCCCGCTCCTGGGAGATCGTCGACCAGGTGGGCCCGTCGGCCCAGGCCAGGGCCCTGCACGAGGGCCGGGGCGTGTGGGTGCCGCTGAAGCCCACACCCACCGGCACCCCGGACCCGCAGGTCGTCTGGCCCGGCACCGGCCTGGCCGCCCTGCCGCTGTTCGGCGGGGACCGCAGCATCGGCGCGCTCACGGTCCTGGCGGGCGACCAGGGCGAGCCCACCTCGCGGCAGTGGGACTTCCTCCAGGAGCTGATCACCTGGACCGAGGAGCGCATGAGCCAGGCCACGCCGCCCTCCACCCCCTCCCGGACGGAGCTGACCGGTTCCCGCGAACGTCTGCGGCAGGCCTTGAAGGAGGTCAGCGTCGGCTCCTGGGACTGGGACATCCAGGGCGGCGAGCTGCTGTGGGACGAGGCGGCCATGGAGCTGTACGGCTTCAGGCCGGAGGACTACACCGCCCGGGTCGAGAACTGGATGGTGTGCGTCCACCCCGACGACCTGGCGCCGACGCTGGACGCGGTGGACCGGGCGATCCGCGACCACGGCGTGTTCGAGGCCGAGTACCGGGTACGGCGCCTGGACGGCACGTACGGCTGGACGCAGGCCCGGGCCCGGGTGACGTACCACGAGAACGGCGAACCCAACCGGATGATCGGTGTGGGCTGGGAGAGCAACGAGTCCCGGTCCGCCCGGGACGCGCTCGGCCGCGCCCTGCGCCACATGAGCGACGGCTTCCTGGCGGTGGACGACGAGTGGCGGATCACCTTCGCCAACCTGGAGGCGGAGCGCACGCTGGGCTTCTCCGAGGAGGAGCTGTTCGGGCGGCTGCTGTGGGAGCTGCCCGCCACCCGTGAGGTGCCCGGCATGGAGAGCCGCTGCCGGGAGGCCGCGGCCGAGGAGAGGTCCGTCGGTTTCGACGTGCGGATGGGCGACACCGGCCGTCGCCACCACGTGCGGCTGGTCCCGGGCCCCGACGGCCGCACCCTGTACTTCACCGACGTCACCGAGAAACGGCAGCACGAGGAGGAGCGCCGGGCGTCCGAGCGCGCCGCGGTCGAACGGGCGGCCCGGATGGGCGAGTTGACGACGGCCCTGGCCAAGGCGACGACCTCGCAGGACGTGGTGGCCGCGGTCGCCCGACGGGTGCTGCCGCCGTTCGCCGCGGCCGGCCTCCTGGTGCAGGCCGTCGAGGGCGACCGGCTGTACAACGTGGGTGCGGTCGGTTACCCGGAGGACTTCCTCGCCACGGTCAACAGCCGTCCTCGCGCGTCCGGCGACCCGTCCTGGGAGACGATCACGTCCGGTGCGCCCGTGTTCCTGTCCTCCGTGCGGGAGTTCGTCGCGCGCGCACCACAGCTGACCGACTCGCCCGACCGTACGGGCATGCGGTCCTGGGCGTTTCTGCCGCTGACGGCGTCCGGTCACACCTTCGGTGTCTGCGTCGTCGCCTTCGACCGCCCGCGCCGCCTCAACGACGAGGAGCGCACCCTGCTGACCACGATCAGCGCCCTCGTCGCCCAGGCCCTGGAGCGGGCCCGGCTGTACGACGCCGAGCACACCCGCTCCCGCGAACTGCAGAGCAGCCTGCTCCCCCGTGCCCTGCCCGACCTGCCCGCCTGTACGGCGGCGGCCCGCTATCTGCCCGCGGGCCAGGGCATGGACGTGGGCGGCGACTGGTACGACATCATCCCGCTCTCGGGCGGCCGGGTCGCCCTGGTGGTGGGCGACGTCATGGGCCACGGTCTGCCGGAGGCGGCGACGATGGGCCGCCTGCGCACGGCGGTCCACACCCTCGCCGACCTGGAACTCCCGCCCGACGAGATCATGAGCCACCTGAACGACCTGGTCGCCGGCATGGGCGAGGAGTCGTACGCGACCTGCCTGTACGCGCTCTACGACTCGACCTCCCGGATCTGCTCCATCGCGCGGGCCGGCCATCCACCGCCGGCGGTGGTCCACCCGGACGGCACGGTCCACTTCCCGCCCCTGGAGGCGGACCCTCCCCTGGGCGCGGCGGAACCCCCTTTCGAAACGGTCGAGTTGACGGTGCCGGAGGGCAGCCTGCTGGTGCTCTACACCGACGGCCTGGTGGAGTCCTCGAAGCGCGAGATGGAAGAGGGCATGGCGGATCTGGCGCGGCTGTTGCACGAGGCGCACCAGGCCGGTCCGGGCACGGGCACGGACCTGGAACGCCTCTGCGACACCTTGACGGCGGGGCTGCTGCCCGCCGAGAGCGCGACGATGGACGACGCGGCCCTGCTGGTGGCCCGCCTGCACGCCCTCGCGGGCGACCGGATGGCCTCCTGGCCCCTGCCCGAGGACCCGCGAGCGGCCGGCCAGGCCCGCCGTCACGTCCGTGAACAGCTCGCCCTGTGGGGGCTGGACGACCTGACCGCGACCACGGAACTGCTGGCCAGCGAAATGGTGGGCAACGTGATCCGCCACGCGAGGGGCCCCCTGCGGCTGCGCCTCCTGCACGGTGCCGAGCTGATCTGCGAGGTCTTCGACGGCAGCCTGACGATGCCGCGGATCCGCCGTGCGACGGACACGGACGAGGGCGGCCGCGGCCTGCAACTGATCACGGCCCTGTCCCAGCGCTGGGGCACGCGCTACACGGCCACCGGCAAGTGCATCTGGACGGAACAGGCCCTGCTCGCCCCGGAGAACCGGCCGGCACCGCCGTCCGACGCCTTGGAGCTGATGTTCCTGAACACGGACGAGTTCACGGGCGATCTGGACGCCCTGCTCCTCGGGGACGAGGACCGCTAGCGGTCCTCGTCCGGAGGGTGACGCGAGGTCAGGACTTCGCGCAGGTCTGTCCGTTCAGCGTGACGTCGTACGGCGGGGAGTTCCTGCCCGACCAGGAGGCGATGAAGCCGAAGGAGAGGCTGCCGTTCGCGGGGACCGACTTGTTGTAGTCGGCGGCGGTGGCGGTGACCCGGGAGCCGTTCTGGGCGAAGTTCGCGTCCCACATCTGGCCGACCCGCTGGCCGTCCTTGAAGGACCAGGCCACCCGCCAGTCGCCGATGGCCTTCTCGGTGGTGACGCTGATGGTGGCCTGGAAGCCGTCGGGCCACTGGTTGACGAGGTCGAACTCGAACGCGCAGGCCGCCGGGGCGGACTTGCTCGGGGACGGCTTGCCGTCGGCCGTGGACGAGGAGGTGCCCTGGGGTTCCGGGTCCGGGTCGGCCTTCTCGTCCTGGCCGGTCGGCTTCGCCGTCGTGGTGGCGGACGGGAGCGGGGAGGCCGACTTCGGGGACGGGTCGAGAACCGGCAGGGACGGCTGCGGGGCGGCCACCGGACTGCTGTCGTTCGAGGGGTTGCCGGAGGCCGAGGCGTCGTCGTCCATGCCGCCGCCCATCGGCATCATGGACACGGCCAGCGCCAGCAGCGACACCAGTACGGCGGCGACGAGCAGACCGTTGCGTAGGGCCTTCGCCCGCTTGGCACCGTCCTGTGGCTCACCGCCCTCGCCTGCGGTCAGCTGCAGGCGTCCGGCGCCCAGCCGCACCTCGGCGGCCCGGCGTCGGCGCTCCAGGTAGGCGAGGCCGCCCCAGCCGATCACCCCGCCGGCCAGCGCCACGGGCAGCCCGCCGCTGTTCGGCCGCAGACAGGCGGCGGCCTCCGCGCAGCTCACGCACCGGGCGAGGTGGTGCGAGAGGTCCTCGGGGATGTCGGCGGTGGGCGACCGGGTGACCGCGTCGAGCAGTCGCACATAGCTGCGGCACTGCGCGTCCATCGGTGTGTCGAGGTGGTTGCGGTGGCAGCGGTCCCGGAACAGGCCGCGCACCTGGGCGAGTTCGTCGGCGACGAGGGCCGAGTCGAGACCGAGGCGGCGGGCCACCACGGGCAGCGGCAGCGCCTCCACCTCGGCCAGCCACAGCAGCGCGGCGTCCGCTTCCTGGAGGTCACGCAGACCGCGCAGGGCGATCGGGCGCCGCAGCGGCGGTCCGGTGTAGCGGGCGGCCTTGTCGGAGTTGAGCCACAGCCGCAGATCGGAGTCGAGGTCGTGGCCTTGTCCGCCTGCTTCCCAGGCCGCCGCGGTGGTGCGTACGGCGGTCAACAGCAGGGGGATCACGGGGAGTTTGGGCGCACGGCGGCCGGTGCTCCTGGCATGGCCGCTGTCCGCGGCGCGTGCTTCGCGTATGCCGAGTGCGAACGCTTCCGTGGCCAGTTGTGTGGCCGCGATGGAACCCGCGGTGCACAGATCGGCGTACGAAAGCACCGCGTCCCAGCACTCCGAGAACAGCGCGGCCTCGGCGGCGTCCTTCGGGGTCGGCAGGTCGGGCATGGGTCTCCTGCATCCACAAGCGAGGTCAACTCACCGTATTGGCAACGGAGTTGTGGGGAACCTCGCGGCAGGGCCAGAGCCTTTCACGTCTTCGACACAACTGACAAGCGCCCGTTTCAATTCCGGTTACCGGCGGTCGCCTGACGACGACCGCCGGTGCACCCCCGCTACCGCTCCTGCATCCACTCCTCGTTGCTACGAGAGTTATACGGAAGGAACGCCGAGATGTTTCGATGACATCCCTCCGTGTCCGGCGGGACGGCGGGAGTCACACCTGAGTCGGCTCCGGTGCGGAGGGGCTGTCCTCGCGGGCGGGCAGGCTGTCCATGAAGGAGCTGACGGAGAAGACGGCGCGGCCGGGGCCCGGTTCGCCGTATCCGGGCGGGGACTGGAGCCCGAAGTCCTCCATGGTGGCGCGGTAGGCCTCCAGCAGACGGATGTGGTACTCCAGCGGGGCGCCCTGCGGGTTGGCCTTGCCGAGCGGGGTGGTGGGCTCCGGGCACCAGGTGGTGAAGCGGGGCGTGATGCCCTGCGACATGAAGAAACGCAGGCCCTCGGTCGTCGACGCGATCGCCTCGTCGACGGTCTTGAAGCCGAACGGCTCCGCCATCTCCACGCCCGCCACGAAGTTGGGGATCACGTTGCGCGCGCCGAAGATCTCCGCCGAGTCGAGAATCCGCTTGTGCCACTCGTCGCGGCCGACGTACCGCTCCTTGCCGGGGCAGTGCAGCTTGAAGAGGTACTCGTCCCACACCTCGTAGTTGGGGTGGTAGATCTGCACGCCGTAGTCCTTGAAGCGCTGCACGTCGTCCTTCGGCAGCGCCTGCGCGACGACCTTGCCGATCCAGCGGCCCGGGAAGCGCTCCTCGATGGCCTTGGCGTAGTGGCCGTAGAAGTCGGCCTCGTCGCGCCCGGCGACCGTCTTGGTGATCGCGCCGCCGGTGAGGGTGTAGGCGGTGGACACCTTCGCGGTGTCGTACCGGTCGATGATCTCCAGCGCCTCCAGCACCTCCTCGACGTCCTTGACGCCCGTGTACGGGCGCCCGGCCGCCTTGTGCTGGCGCCAGTTGTGGTTGATGTCGCAGTACTGGCACTCCTCCTTGGCGCCGAAGTACTGGCAGACGCGGAAGACGGTGAGGTAGATCAGGTAACCCCACTGGATGGTCGGGGCCACCTCCATCACGGACTTCCCGTTGGCGAGCTTGTGCCGGTAGTACTCCGGCATCGGCGGCACCCCGACGTCGGCGATGCGCTTGCCGTCGAGGTAGAGGCCGAGGACACCGTGCTCGTCGGAGGCCACGCGGTACGGCGAGGCCGGGTTCACGCGCACGGAGACGACGGTGCGGCGCAGGTCGTACGGGCCGCCGGTGAGGATGATCTCCTCCGGCGGGCGGCGCAGCGCGGCCTCGCCCAGCTCCGGCAGGGTGCCGTGGTCGAAGGAGAAGATGAAGTACGACTTCGGCTTGACCTCGCCGGACTCGTTGTCGCTCAGCGCGGAGGGGTCGAAGGCCACGCCGCCACGCAGCAGGTCCTCCTTGAAGACGGCTTCCCGCGGTACGTGCGGAAACCGCTCCATCAGATCCTCGACCAGTGCGGTACGGCTGCCCATCCCGATCTCTCCTCCCGGCTCAGTCGTTCGACTCCTCACGGTATGCCTCCGGCGGTCTCGGGGTGGGAGCGGGGGGCATGATGTGGTGCGGATCGGGTCGGGTCGGCCATACCGCCCCGGCGCGCGAGCGACACGGGCGCGGGTTCAAAGACCACTGCCGGGTCAGCCTTGCCTGGCCCCCTCGCGGCGCGCGATGTGTTCCGGCACCGGGATATCCGGCGGCAGCACCGGATCCGGCACGGGCGCGCCCCACGTCGAGGTCAGCGGCAGCGTTCCCGCCCACACCCCCAGCTCCGCGTCGGGGCCGTCGCCGTCGTCCGGGGCCCCGGTGCGGATCTTGACCGAGGCCTCCTCCAGGGAGAGGGCGAGGAGGGTGGTGGCGGCGAGTTCCTTGCGGTTCGGGCGGCGGGCGTACGACCACTGGCCGGGCGTCGCGTGCTCGGTGAGCGTGCGCAGGCCGACCAGCTTCTCGTCGGGGTCGGTGACCTCGCGCGGTACACCGTGGATCACGGCGCTCCGGTAGTTGACCCCGTGCTCGAACACCGACCGGGCCAGGACCAGGCCGTCCACGTGGGTGACGGTGACGCAGACGGGCAGGTCGCCGGCGAGGCTGCGACTGGCCACCGAGCCGTGCAGATAGAGCCACCGCTCGTCACGCCCGTACACCGTCGGCACGACCAGGGGCCGCCCGTCCACGACCACACCGAGGTGACAGACGAACCCGGCGTCCAGGATCGCGTCCAGGTCGGCCCGGTCGAGGCTGCCCTGCTCGCGCAGCCGGCGGTGACGGGTCAGGTCGGTCCGCGGGAGGTCGGCGGACAGAGGGGGCTGGGCGGGCGGCGGGCTGGACGTCATGGGCGCAAAGCTAACGAAAACGCACCCAGGCCGGATAGGGGGTGGCTGTATCTGTTGCCGTGCCCGCCTACGGCAACGAAATCCGTCGCACCGCAGCGCCCGATACCGGCTGCGCGGACCCCGGAGCGGCGAGGTAGGTTCCACCTGTGAGGTCGTGGCTCTCGATGCCACGGGGAGGGACAACGGGATGACCGGGACCGTCACCAACTGGGCGGGCAACATCACCTATGCCGCCAAGGAGCTGCACCGCCCGCACTCGCTCGACGCCCTGAGGGCCCTGGTGGCCGACAGCGCGAAGGTGCGGGTGCTGGGCAGCGGGCACTCCTTCAACGAGATCGCCGAGCCGGGTGCCGACGGCGTCCTGCTGTCGACCGCCGAACTGCCCCCGGTGATCGACGTGGACACCACGGCGCGCACGGTACGGGTCTCGGGCGGCGTCCGGTACGCCGAGCTGGCCCGGGTCGTGCACGCGCACGGCCTCGCCCTGCCCAACATGGCCTCCCTGCCGCACATCTCCGTGGCCGGCTCGGTCGCGACCGGCACCCACGGCTCGGGGGTGGCCAACGGCTCGCTCGCGTCGGTCGTGCACGAGGTCGAGATCGTCACGGCGGACGGCTCGACGGTGACGATCGGGCGCGGCGACGACCGCTTCGACGGCGCCGTCACCTCGCTGGGCGCGCTGGGCGTCGTCACCACCCTCACCCTCGACCTGGAGCCGGGCTTCGACGTCGAGCAGTACGTGTTCACCGAACTCCCGCTCGCGGGGCTGGACTTCGAGACGGTCGCCGCGACGGCGTACAGCGTGAGCCTGTTCACCGACTGGCGTGCGTCGGGCTTTCGGCAGGTGTGGCTCAAGCGGCGCACCGACCAGCCGCTCCCGGACTTCCCGTGGGCCGCCCCGGCGACCGAGAAGCTGCACCCGGTGCCGGGGATGCCCGCCCTCAACTGCACCGAGCAGTTCGGCGTGCCGGGCCCGTGGCACGAGCGACTCCCGCATTTCCGGGCCGAGTTCACGCCGAGCAGCGGCACCGAGCTGCAGTCCGAGTACCTGCTGCCGAGGCCGTACGCCCTCGACGCGCTGCACGCGCTGGACGCGATCCGGACGACGATCGCACCCCTGCTGCAGGTCTGCGAGGTGCGCACGGTGGCCGCGGACGCGCAGTGGCTCAGCCCGGCGTACGGACGGGACACGGTGGCCGCGCACTTCACCTGGATCGACGACACCGAGGCCGTGCTGCCGGTGGTGCGGGCGGTGGAGACGGCGCTGGACGCCTTCGACGCGCGGCCGCACTGGGGCAAGGTGTTCACGATGCCGGCACCGGTGCTGCGCGAGCGGTATCCGCGGCTCGGCGACTTCCGGGAGCTGGCCCGTACGCTGGACCCCCGCGGCAAGTTCGCCAACGCCTTCGTGCGGGACGTCTTGGGCGACTGACCCTCCACTCGTGGGCTTCACGACTTTATAAAGCCCCTTTCCTAACCCCTTGTCGAAAGTCCCCGCCAGCCCATAGCCTTGCGCCGCGCCGGTGCCGTCGTGTCCCGGTCCGCAGGAGCGAAGGGACGGGGGACAGACGCGGTGAAGCGCACATCACGTGACATCCGTACGGCGAACCGATACGAGGTGCTGCGCCAGATCATCGCCGCATCTCCCACCTCCCGGCAGGAGTTGGCGGCGGCGACCGGACTGAGCCTGGCCACGGTCGCCACGCTCGTCGGTGAGTTGCTCGACCTGCGGATGATCACGGAGGTCGGGTTCGAGGACTCGGCGGGCGGCCGCCCCCGGGGCCTGGTGGCCGTCAACGCGTCGGGGGGCGCGCTGATCGGCGTCGACATCGCGGAGACGTACGTCCATGTCGAGCTGTTCGACCTGGCGTTGAACGTGCTGGCCCGCGCCGACGAGGACATGCGTCCCGGGGAGAGCCTCCCCGAGCAGGTGGTCAGCCATGTCGCCGCCGCCGTCGGCTCGGTGGTCGCGCAGGCCGGCATCGAGGGCGCGCGGGTGCTCGGCGTCGGGGTGAGCGTGCCGGGACAGGTGGACCGCGCCACCGGCGTCTCGGAGTACGCGCCGAACTGGAACTGGCACGACGTGCCCCTGCTCGACCTGCTCACCGAGCACATCGCCTACCCGCTCTACCTGGACAACCCGCTGCGTGCCTCCGCGGTGGCCGAGCTGTGGTTCGGGGCCGCGCGCGGGCGCGGGGACGCCGTGGTGGTCAACCTCGGGACCGGCGTGGGCGCCGGGCTCGTCCTGGGCGGCGGGCTGCACCGGGGCGTCAGCAACAGCGCCGGCGAATGGGGCCACACCACGATCGTGCTGGACGGCCGGCTGTGCCGCTGCGGCAAGCACGGCTGCGTGGAGGCCTACGTCGGCGCGTCCGGAATCATGCTGAATCTGCGGGAGTTGAGCCCCGACAGCACCCTGCTGCACCCCGAGGACCAGACGGCCACCATCGCCGCGCTGGCCGAGGGGCTGCGTACGGGCGACCCGGTCGCGGTGAAGGCGATCCGGGACACCGTCAAGTACCTCGGCGCCGGCGTCGCCGACCTGGTCAACCTGTTCAACCCCGAAGTGGTCGTGCTCAGCAGCTGGGTCGCGGCCGCCCTCGGCGAACCCCTGGTCGCGGAGGTGCGCGAGGCCGTCGCCCGGCACGCGCTGCCCCGGCCGTTCGCCGCCACCGAGATCGTCCTCTCCCCCATCCCCACCGACCCGGTGTGCCTGGGCGCGGCCACGTTCGCGCTCGAAGGGGCACTGCAGTCGGTTGGGCAGAGGAATGCGAAACGCACCACTCCCGCAAGGAGCCGTACCGCACCGCCTTCATGACGACGGAAGGGATGCACATGACTCACCCCCACCCCCACCCCCACCCTCGCCCCCACCCCAGGAGACCGTTCCTGCTGACGGCCGCAGCCGCACTCGCCGTCGCGGGACCCCTGATATCGGCCCCGCCCGCCTCGGCCGCCACCACGCCGGCCCAGGTCTCGCCGCACGCGGCCCAGACCATCGACGACATCGGCGTGTCCGGCGCCTGGTGGGTCAACGACCTTCAGCACTTCTCCCCCAAGACGCAGGCCCGGGTGGCGAAGCTGCTCTTCTCCGAGCAGGGCCTGGACCTGAGTTCGTACCGCTACAACATCGGCGGTGGCGGCACCGCGGTCACCACACCGGCCCGCGCCGCCCAGGACTTCCTCAACCCTGACGGCGGTTACGACTGGAGCAAGGACAAGGGCGGCCGGACGTTCCTGAAGTACGCGGCGAAGTACGGCGTCCAGGACCTGATCGGCTTCGTCAACAGCGCGCCGGCCCGGTGGACGACCAACGGGCAGAGCTGCGGCGGCCGGTTGAAGCCCGAGAACGTGCCGGACTTCACCAAGTACGTGGCCGACGTGACCGATCACCTCGCCCGCCAGGGCGCGAAGTTCGACTACATCAGCCCGTTCAACGAGCCCGACAACACCTTCGGCGACTGCGGCCAGGAGGGCATGCAGGTCACCGTCGACCAACGCGACGACATCGTGCGGGCGTTGGGCGCCGAGCAGAAGGCCCGGCACCAGCGGACCGGGATCATCGCCGACGAGTCCAGCAGCACGGTCCAGTTCAGCACCGAGGTCCCGCAGTGGATCAACCAGCCGGACACCGCGCAGTACGTGTCCAAGCTGGCCCACCACACGTACAACAACCCCAGCGACGGCCAGTTGGGCAACGTCTATGAGACGGCGAAGTCGGTCGGCAGGACCTCCTGGGCCACCGAGATCTGCTGCTTCGGCAAGGGCACGACCGGCTGGAACCAGGAGTACGACCCCGGCATCGACAACGCCCTGCTGATGTCCCGGATCATCTACAAGGACTTCGCGAGCTCCCACGACTCCGCCTTCCAGTGGTGGGTGGCGCTCGCGAGCGGCTACGGCAGCGACCCGTACACGAGGAACGACGAGGGCTGGAACGACGGCCTGATCTACTACGACCCCGACTACGCGACCAACGGCAACCAGTCGCTGTACTTCACCAAGCGGTACTACGCGCTGGGCCAGTACAGCCGGTTCGTGAAGCCGGGCTCGGTGGCGCACAACGTGACCGGCGTACCTGACGGGGTCGAGGTGTCGACGTACGACCGGGACGGCAAGTGGGTGGTCGTGGTCAACAACCACAACTCCACGGACACGCCCCTGAGTCTGCACTTCAACAGCCGTACTCCGGTGCGGACTTCACAGGCCGTGCGGACCTCGGCCACCGAGGACTGGGCCAAGGCGGCGAAGCCGTCGGTGAGTTCGGGCACGGTCTCCGCGACGCTCGCCGGCCGCTCGATCACGACGTACGTCCTGGACCAGAAGGGCCACGGCAGTACGGCGGTCACGGGCGCGCTGGTCGGGAAGCAGTCCGGCAAGTGCCTGGTCGCGGACGCATCCGGGGCCGCGATCGGTACGTGCACCGGTGACGCGGGGCAGTCCTGGTCGTACGACGCGAAGGGTCGCCTGAAGGGCGTGAACGGCTATCTGACGGCGGGGAGTGCGGGAGCCCTCGCGACGGCCGCCGACGCCACCGGTGACGCCTCTCAACGCTGGCTGCTGAACGCCAACGGGCAGATCCTCAGCGAGGCGTCCGGCAAGTGCCTGGACGTCAGCGGGCAGGCGACCGCCGACGGCAGCAAGGTGATTCCGTACAGCTGCAACGGCGGGACCAACGAGGTCTGGACCAAGAGCGGTTAGCCCCTCGCACTAGGTCCCCCGCACCCCATTTCCCCTGCACAGAGGGCTGCCGACCGCTTCTCGGCCGGCAGCCCTCAACCCCCTTGCGACACGCCTACGTTCGGCATTCCGAACCGCACACAACGCTTCGAACAGACTTCGTCCAACCCCTTGCCGAAGCCTTAGCCGAAGGTTAACGTCCCGCACCGCACCTGATTTCAGCCACCTGGCCACTGAGCCGTGGAGCCGCAGCCGCACTCGACAGACAAGGACGTCAGCATGTCGGCAATGAGCAACAGCAACTGGTCCCGCCGATCGATCTTCCGGGCCGCCGCGGGCATGGCGGCGGCGGGGACGCTGGCCGCGTGTGGGGGCAACAACGGGCGTGGGGGCGGCAGCGGTTCGGGCAAGCAGCTCGTCCAGTACTTCCACGCGTACGGCGAGGCCGGGACCGAGCAGGCCATCAAGCGGTACGCGAAGGCGTACTCCAAGGCCGACGTGACCACGAACTGGATCACCGGCAACAACTTCGAGGCCAAGCTCTTCTCGTCCCTGCTGACCAAGCAGGCGCCCGACGTCTTCGAGTTCCACCCGCAGCTGCAGCTGGTCAAGAGCGGTCAGGTGGCAGACCTCAGCGACATCATCGATCCGGTCAAGGACGACTTCAACCCGGCCGACATCAAGTCGCACACGGTGGACGGGAAGATCTACGGGATCCGGATGATCGACGACCCGCAGTTCTTCTACTACCGCAAGTCGATGCTGGAGAAGGCCAAGGTCGACGTCCCCACCACCCTCGACGAGCTGCTGGAAGCCGCCGCCAAGCTCACCACCGGCAAGGTCAAGGGCGTCTTCCTCGGCAACGACTTCACCGCGATCCAGAACCCCATCATCTGGTCCGCCGGCGCCGACACGATCGACGCGAACAACAAGATCGCGTACCACACGGACGGTGTCGTCCAGGGCCTCAAGCAGCTCCGCCAGCTCTTCACCAGCGGTCACGTGCTCCTCGACGCCCCGACCGACTTCTGGGACCCGTCCTCGCTCGACCAGGGCCTGTGCGCCATCCAGTGGGGCGGTATGTGGTCCATGCCGGTCATGCAGAAGGCACTCGGCGACGACCTGGGCATCTTCCCCTTCCCCAGCATCGGCAGCAAGGGCAAGCAGTCGGTCTACAACGGCGGTTGGTCGATGTTCGTCAACGCCAAGGGCGAGAACGTCGAGGCGGCCAAGGCGTACGTCAAGTGGCTGTGGATCGAGCAGAAGAAGTACCAGGAGGACTGGGCGACCTCCTACGGCTTCCACATCCCGCCGCGCACCTCGATCGCCAACTCGGCCACCAAACTCAAGTCCGGACTGCCCGCCGAGGGCGTCAAGCTCTTCACGGACTACGGCCACTTCGACAACATCGCCTACGACCAGACGATGCAGACCGCGTTCGCCGACGTGATCGCGAACTCCGTCCGCAAGAACGGCAACCCGGAGGCCGCGCTCGACGCCTGCGACAAGAAGGTCGACGTCGAGCTCAAGAAGCTGTTCGGATAGGCCGGCGGACGGAACCCGAGATGTCGACCACCACCACACACGGGGTCGCCCAGCCCGCCGCGGCCAAGGCCTCCCAGGCCCGGCCGCGGCGCGGGCTGCGGGGCAACGCCACCCTGAACTTCTGGCTCTTCACCGGCCCGTTCCTCATCGGCCTGGTGATCTTCGTCTTCGTCCCCATCGGATGGAGCATCTGGCTCAGCTTCTTCGACGCCCGCTACACCGTCACGCCGAGTCATTTCGTCGGCTTCGACAACTACAAGCAGATCCTGACGAACAGCAACTTCCCCGACTCGCTGGTGACGTTCACGCTGTTCGCCGCGTTCATCGTGCCGACCACATGGGCGCTGTCGCTGGGTCTGGCGCTGCTAGTGAACCGGCTGCGGTTCATGCGGGCGTTCTTCCGGTCGGTGTTCTTCCTGCCGACCGCCGTGTCGTACGTCGCCGCCGCGCTGATCTGGAAGATGTCCATCTTCAGCGGCGTCCGCTTCGGCCTGATGAACACGGTCCTCGGCTGGTTCGGCGTCGAGAACATCGCCTATCTGGCCAGTCCCAACCCGCCCTGGTACTGGCTGGTCATCCTGACCCTGCGCCTGTGGATCCAGGCCGGTTTCTACATGATCCTGTTCCTGGCGGCGCTGCAGAACATCCCGGCGGAGCTGTACGAGGCCGCTGCCATCGACGGCGCCAAGCCCGGCTGGCAGACCTTCCGGTACATCACCCTGCCCCAACTGCGGGCCACCTCGACCGCGGTGATCCTGCTGCTGCTCATCGCCGCCTACCAGGCGTTCGACGAGTTCTTCAACATCATCGGGACCAAGGCGACCTGGGCGCAGACACCGCTCATGGAGCTCTACAAGACGGCTCTCGGCTCCAGCCAGGACTACGGCGCCGGCAGCGCGGGCGCGGTCATCCTGTCCCTGCTGATCTGCATCGTCACCCTCGCCCAGGGCAAGATCATGGGCTTCGGAAGGGGGGAGGAATCCAAGTGACCACCACCGCACCGCAGGTCGGCGGCAAGCGCAAGAAGCGCGGCGGCATCCTCGGCAACACGGGCCTGTACATCGCCGTCAGCATCGCCGCCCTGCTCTTCCTGATCCCCTTCTACCTGATCCTGCGCAACGCCCTCTCCACGGACCCGGAGATCACCGGCGAGAACTGGAAGCTGCTCCCCTCCTTCCAGTGGAGCAACATCTCCGAGCTGTTCGACGACCAGACCGTCCAGTTCGGCCGCTCCCTGTGGAACTCCACGGTCGTCGCCGTCCTGATGACCCTGGGCACCCTGCTGGTGTGCTCCCTCGCCGGCTACGGCCTGGCCCGCATCCCCTACCGGCACGCCAACAAGGTCTTCTACGCCGTCCTGGCG
The DNA here is from genome assembly GCF_029892565.1 of Streptomyces pseudovenezuelae. Classification (GTDB taxonomy): domain Bacteria; phylum Actinomycetota; class Actinomycetes; order Streptomycetales; family Streptomycetaceae; genus Streptomyces; species Streptomyces pseudovenezuelae_A. The sequence goes on from NZ_JARXVH010000001.1 coordinate 920,506, forward strand.
ACCCTGATGGTTCCGACGGCCGTCACCTTCGTGCCGAGCTTCGTTCTCGTCTCGTCCCTCGGCTGGGTCGACACCTACCGGGGCCTCATCATCCCGGGCCTGTTCAGTGGTTTCACCTGCTTCCTGTTCCGGCAGTACTTCCTGGGGTTCCCCAAAGAACTGGAGGAGGCGGCACGCGTGGACGGGCTCGGCTACTGGGGCGCGTACTGGCGGATCGTCGTACCCAACTCGCTGAACTTCTTCGCCGCGATCGCCACGATCACCTTCATCAGCGGCTGGAACGCCTTCCTGTGGCCGCTGGTCATCGGGCAGGATCCGAGCTCCTGGACCGTCCAGATCGCGCTCTCCTCCTTCATGACCAACCAGACCGTCAACTTCCACCTGATCTTCATGGCCACCGCCATCTCCATCCTTCCCCTGGTGTTCGTCTTCCTCTTCCTCCAGCGCTGGCTGGTCCAAGGAATCGCGCAGACCGGCATCAAGGGCTGACGCACCCACCTCACGACCCAAGACCTGGAGTCCGATGTCTTTCCGCACAACAACGGCCGTCGACTACGTCGAGGACGTCTCCCCAGGCAGCGGGGCCCTCCCGCCCCGCGCCTGGTACGCGTCCTCGGACGCCGCGTCCCTCTCCCTGAACGGCGCGTGGAGCCTGCGGGTGTCGGCGACGGCCGACGCCGAGGACGACGCGTTCGCCGAGCCCGGGTTCGACTTCGGGGAGTGGGCCGAGGTCCAGGTCCCCGGTCACTGGGTCCTCCAGGGCGACGGCGCGTTCGGCTCGCCCATCTACACCAACCACCTCTACCCCTTCCCGGTCGACCCGCCGCACGTGCCGACGGAGAACCCGACCGGCGACCACCTGCGCGTCTTCGACCTGCCCGCGGACTGGCCCGACCTCGGCGACGGCGGTGTCGTCCTGCGCTTCGACGGCGTGGAGTCCTGCGCCCGGGTCTGGCTCAACGGCACGGACATCGGGGAGTTCAAGGGCTCCCGGCTGCCGCACGAGTTCGCCGTCGGGCATCTGCTCAAGCCGAGCGGCAACGTGCTCGCCGTCCGGGTGCACCAGTGGTCGGCCGGCTCCTACCTGGAGGACCAGGACCAGTGGTGGCTGTCGGGCATCTTCCGTGACGTGACGCTGCTGCACCGCCCGGCGGGCAGCGTCCTCGACCACTTCGTGCACGCCTCCTACGACCATGTCGCGGGCGAGGGCACCCTGCGCGTCGACTCGGATGTCGACGGGCGGGTGTCCGTGCCCGCCTTGGACATCGATGTCGCGACCGGGGAGACCGTCACGGTGCCGGTGCGGCCGTGGACCGCCGAGAGCCCGGTGCTGTACGACGGTGAGCTGGTCACCGAGGGCGAGCGGGTGCCGTTGCGTATCGGTTTCCGTACCGTCGTGCTGGAGGACGGCCTGATCAAGGTCAACGGAACTCCCCTTCTCTTCAAGGGAGTCAACCGGCACGAGTGGCACCCCGAGAAGGGTCGCGCCCTCGACCTGGAGACCATGCGCGCGGACGTGCTGCTGATGAAGCGGCACAACCTCAACGCCGTCCGCACCTCGCACTACCCGCCGCACCCGGCCTTCCTCGACCTGTGCGACGAGTACGGGCTGTGGGTGATCGACGAGTGCGACCTGGAGACCCACGGTTTCGTGGAGCAGGCCTGGCGCGACAACCCCGTCGACGACGACCGCTGGACCCCGGCCCTCCTCGACCGCGCCGCCCGCATGGTCGAGCGGGACAAGAACCACCCCTCGGTCGTCATCTGGTCGTTGGGCAACGAGGCCGGCACCGGACGCGGGCTGACCGCGATGGCCGAGTGGATCCACGACCGGGACGGCTCACGGCTCGTGCACTACGAGGGCGACATCGACTGCCGTGACACCGACATGTACTCGCGGATGTACGCCTTCCACGCCGAAGTCGAGCGGATCGGCGAGGAGTTGGACGGGGGCACGCACAAGCGGCGCGGGCTCCCCCTCATCCTCTGCGAGTACGGGCACGCCATGGGCAACGGCCCGGGCGGGATCGCCGACTACCAGCGGCTGTTCGAGGCGCACGAGCGGCTCCAGGGCGGCTTCATCTGGGAGTGGATCGACCACGGCATCAAGCACGAGGAGCTGGGCTTCGCCTACGGCGGCGACTTCGGCGAGGAGCTGCACGACGGCAACTTCGTCTGCGACGGTCTCGTCTTCCCCGACCGGCAACCCTCCCCCGGGCTCGTCGAGTTCAAGAAGGTCATCGAGCCGGTCGGCATCGAAGGTGACGGGTCGGACGGCACCGTACGGATCACGAACAAGCAGGACTTCGCCGATCTGTCCGCGTTCGCGTTTGAGTGGTCTTACCAAGTGGACGGCGAGACGGTCGAGTCGGGCAGTCTGTCCGTGCCGCCGCTCGCGGCCGGCGAGTCCGCGGACGTCAAGCTGCCCGGGGCGCCCGACGGACGGGGTGCCGAGACCGGGTGGACCGTGCGGGCGCTGCTCGCCGAGGACACCCTCTGGGCACCGAAGGGGCATGAGGTCGCGTGGGGCCAAGTCGCCGTCGCGGCACGGCTGTTGCCGTCCCTCGCCGCGTCCGACGCTCCGGTGGTCGGCGAGCGGCTGATCACCCTCGGCCCGGCCACCTTCGACGCCCGCACCGGCGAGCTCCGCACGATCGGTGGCGTGCACGTGAACGGCCTGCGGCTGGACGTGTGGCGGGCCCCGACGGACAACGACGACGGCGCCGAGTGGCAGACGGACACGCGCTACGGGCTGCTGTGGCGCAAGTTCGGCCTGCACCGCATGCGGCACCGGCTGGACGCGGTGGAGGTCGGGGAGGACTCCCTGACCGTGCGCACCCGGGTCGCGCCAGCCGCCTGGGAGGTGAGCCTGAGCACGGTGTACCGCTGGACCTCCGACGGCGACCGACTGCGGCTGACCGTGTCCGTGGGGCCCGAGGGCGACTGGACGGTGCCGCTGCCGCGGCTCGGCGTGCGCTTCGGGATCGACGCTTCGGCGGACCGGGTGCGGTGGTTCGGCGGCGGTCCGGGCGAGGGCTACCCGGACACCAAGTCGGCCTCGCGGATCGCCCGTTGGGACGCCACCGTCGACGAACTCCAGACGCCGTACGTGCGTCCGCAGGAGAACGGCGCGCGGGCCGACGTCCGTTGGACGGAGATCGGCGGGCTGCGGATCGACGGCGACCCGGAGTTCTCCTTCACCGCCCGGCGCTGGACGACCGAGCAGTTGGCGGCGGCCACCCACCTCCCGGATCTCACGCCGGGTGACACAGTGTGGGTCAACCTCGACCACGGGCAGCACGGCATCGGCTCGCAGTCCTGCGGCCCGGGCCCGCTGCCGCAGTACTACCTGCGCGCGGAGCCCGCCGAGTTCTCCTTCGTGTTCTCGGAGGTCAGTTGAGCGACACGGTCCTGAGGACCCCCGCGGCCGGCCGGCTGTTCACCCGGCCGGCCGCGGTCGCGTCCTGCGTCGGCTTCGTCCTCATCGGCATGCTCCAAGCGCTGTACGGCCCGTCCGTCCCGGGCCTGCGCGCGGAGTTCGGGCTGCCCCCGTCGGGCGCCGGACTCGGCCTGAGTCTGCACTTCGCGGGCGGGGTCGCGGGCGTCCTCGCCTTCAACGCGATCCACTCCCGGATCAGCAACAGGACGCTGCTGTCGGTGAGTTACGTCCTGATGGCGCTGGGCGCGGCGGGCTTCGCGCTCGCCCCGACCTGGCCGCTCGCACTGGCCGCCGCGTTCCTGGGCGGGCTCGGCTTCGGCGGGATCGACTACGGCCTCAACCTGCTGTTCGCGGCCGGCTTCGGCGACCGCTCCACGGCCATGCTGAACGTCCTGAACGCCCACTTCGGCATCGGCGCGGTGCTCGGCCCGGCGGTGGTGGCGTGGCTGGGGCCGGACTCGTATCCGTACGCCTTCGGGGCCTGTGCGGTGCTGGCGGCGGCGCTGATCGTGCCGGGCTCGAAGGGCGTACGTACGAAGGCGGTCGATACGACACCGGCCGCGGCCCGGGTGGATCGTGGCCTCGGTCTCTCCCGCATCCTCGTCGGCTTCGTCGTCCTCTACATCCTGAACGTCGCCGTGGAGGCGGGCGTCGGCGGATGGGAGCCCACCCATCTGGAGACCGTCGGCCACAGCGCGACCGCCGCCGCCACGGCGACCTCCGTGTACTGGCTGATGATGACGGTCGGCCGCTTCCTCGTCGTACCGCTCACGCTGCGGTACTCCCCCGAGCGCATCCTGACGATCTGCGCGACCGGCATGACGGTGTGCCTGCTCCTGGCGCTGGTAAAAGGAGTGGCGCCCGTGGCGTACGCGGGTGTTGGGTTGTTCATCGCGCCGGTCTTCCCGACCGGACTGCCCTGGCTGAACAGGGCGCTTCCCCAGGCGAAGCGCGCCGGTGCCTGGGTCATCGCCGCGTCGATGATCGGCGGAGTGGCAGCGCCGCCACTGCTGGGCGTGGGCATCGAGGCCTGGGGCATCCACGCGGTCCCCTGGCTCCTTGCCGCGCTCTCCGCCGCCTCGCTCGCGGCCACCGTCTGGCTGATCCAGCTCACCCGGAGGTTCGTCGAGTGATCGGCAGCATCGAGGTCCGCGGACTGTCCCGCACCTTCCACACCACCGTCCGCCGCCCGGGCTTCACGGGCGCGCTCCGTTCCCTGGTCAATCCGGAGCGGGCCGTCAAACACGCCGTCTCCGACATCACCTTCGACGTGTCCCAGGGCGAACTCCTCGCCCTGCTGGGCCCGAACGGCGCCGGCAAGTCCACCACCATCAAGATGCTCACCGGCATCCTGACGCCCACCTCGGGCGAGGCCCGGGTCGCGGGCGTGGTGCCGTACCGGGAACGGGAACGCAACGCCCGTAACATCGGCGCGGTGTTCGGGCAGCGCACCCAGTTGTGGTGGGACCTGCCGGTGCGGGAGTCGTTCGCGATCCTGCGCGACATCTACGAGGTGCCCAGGGCCGAACACGCCGCCCGGCTGCGGGAGTTCGACGACATCCTCGAACTGTCCACCTTCTGGGACACCCGCGTCCGGCATCTCTCGCTCGGCCAGCGGGTGCGCTGCGATCTGGCCGCCGCGCTGCTGCACGACCCGATGGTCGTCTTCCTGGACGAGCCGACCATCGGCATGGACGTGGTGGTGAAGGAGCAGGTGCGGGAGTTCCTGCGGCACCAGGTGGAGGAGCGCGGGCGTACGGTCCTGCTGACCACGCACGACATGACGGAGGTCGAGCGGCTCGCCGAGCGGGTGGTGCTGATCAACCACGGGCGGCTCGTCCTGGACGGCACACTCGACGAGATCCGCCGCCGGTTCGGCTCGACGTGGCAGGTGCGGGCGACGCTCGCCGATCCGCACACGCCGGTCGGCCCGCTGCCGGGCATCGTGCTGGTGCGCCGGGACGGCCCGCAGGTGGTGTTCGGCCCGGACGGACCGGCCGCGCCGACGGTCCACACGGCGTTGAAGCTGGTCATCGAGCGGTACGAGGTGACGGGCGTCGCCGTCGACGAGGCGGACCTGGAGGACGTGATGCGGGCCGCCTACGTGCACGCGAACGCCGAGGCGGTCTGAGATGGCGACCCTGCACGGCTGGCGCGCGGCGCGCGTCACCCCGCTCGGCGAGCTGTACACACCGCCCCGGATCACCGCCGCGGTGCTCCGGCTGACCGTGCAGATCGTGCTGGTCGCGTCCCTGTGGCACGGCCTGTACGCACACACCGGCACGACGGCCGGACTCACCCGCGACCAGGCGGTGACGTACGCCGTACTGGCCGTACTCGCCTCCCGGCTGCGGGAGTTGGACCAGTACGCGGCCCGGGACACGGTCGTGCAGCACCTGCACTACGGCACGATCGTCTACTGGTACCTGCGCCCGCTCCCACCGCACCGCTACTACGCGCTGCGGGCGCTGGGCGAGCAACTGTACGGCTTCGCCTGGGCGTTGACCGGATACGTGATCTGTCTGGCGGCCGGGGTGGTCGAACCGCCCGGGTCGGCTGCCGTGACGGGGGTGTTCGCGCTCAGCCTGCTGCTCGGCCAGTGGGTCCTGTACTACGTCATGCTGCTCATCGACCAGTTGTGCTTCTGGACGCTGCGCAACGACGCCGCGATCATGATCCTGATCTTCGCGCAGAACCTGCTGTCCGGGGTGTACGCGCCGCTGTGGTTCTTCCCCGACTGGTTCCTCACGCTGAGCGCCTTCCTGCCCTTCCAGGCCACCCTCAGCGTGCCGCTGTCGCTGTACGTGGGCCGTATCCCGCTGTCCGACGCGGGCGCCCAACTCGCCCTGCAGGCCGCCTGGGTGGTCGCGCTGAGCCTGGTCACCCGGTTCCTGTGGCGGCGGGCCGCCCGCCGTGTCGTCTCACAAGGAGGCTGATGCCTATGAATGCCGTCCGGATCATGTGGCGCATCACGCGTCTCAACTTCCGCGCCCAACTGGAGTACCGCACCGAGTTCTTGATGATGATCGCGATCGGTGCGATCTGGCAGGTGTCGGTGATCGTCTTCGCGACCGTGCTGCTGACCCGGTTCACCGGGATGGGCGGCTGGGACAGCTCGGACGTGCTGCTCATCCCGGCCACCAGGATGCTGGCGCACGGCCTGTTCGTACTGCTCCTGGGCAGGGTGCACGGCCTCGGCCGGCACATCCAGGAGGGCAAGATCGACGCGTATCTGCTCCGCCCGATGCCGGTCTACCGCCAGATCCAGCTCCAGTACTTCCCGACGAACGCGATCGGCGACCTGACCGTGGCGACCGGCCTGATGGTGGGCGCGATCAGCCGCAGCGACCTCGATTGGACGGCGGGCCGCATCTCGTACCTGATCGCGGCCGTGCTCGGCGGGATGCTCCTGGAGGCGGCGCTGTTCACGGTGGTGGCGTCCGCGTCGCTGCGCTTCCCGGCCGCGGACTACTGGGGCCGCTGGCTGGAGGAACTCCTCGGCACCTTCGGCAGCTACCCGCTCAACGTCCTGCCCCGGGCGGTGGGCGGCCTCCTGACCTACGGCCTCCCGCTCGCGTTCGTCGCCTACTTCCCGGCGGCGGTCCTCACGGGCCACGGCCACTCCACCGGGACGCCGTACTGGCTGGCGGCGGCGTCACCGCTGCTGGGCCTGGCCGCATACCTGTCGGCACGACTCCTCTGGCGCTGGAGCCTGAACCACTACACAGGGGTGAACGGATGACGGCGCCGGCGGGCGCCAAGTCCGACTTAAGGTCCCGCCTCGCCGTCTGTCTCGTGTTCGTCGTCCTCGGCGGCACGCAGGGCGGCTGGATGGCCCGTATCCCCGCGATCCGCGACCAGGTCGGCGTCGACACGGCCGAGTGGGGGCTGCTGAGCAGTTCCTCGGCGGCCGGCGACCTGGTCGCGATCGTCCTGATCACCCTGCTGATCGGCCGGGTCAGCACCCGCCTGCTGAGCCTGCTCGCGGCGACGTTGGTACTCCTGAACGCGCCGGTCCTGGCGGGCGCGTCATCGGTCCCCGCTCTCATCCTGGGCCTGACGGCATGGGGCGTGGGAGCGACCTTCCTGGCCACACCGGTCAACGCCCTCGCGGTCGCGGTGGAGCGCACCCACGGACGCCCCCTGATGTCGAAGTTCCACGCCTCCTACAGCATCGGAGTCCTGGCGGGCGGCGTCCTGGGCACCCTGGCCGCGGCCACCGGCGTCTCACCTGGCATCCAAATGGCAGCCAGCAGCGGCGTGTTGGGCGCCCTGCTCCTCTACCTGGGCCCCCACCTCCCGAACGAGGAAGCACCTCGCCGGGAAGACCGCCGCCCACTCCGCGACCGCTTCACTCCCCAACTGATCCTGCTGGCGACAATCGCCTTCCTGGGCTCCTTCGTGGAGGGGGCGGCCTCCCAATGGAGCTCGGTCTACACAGCGGACTACTTGAACGAGGGCGCGGCCCTGGGCGCGGCGACATACACATCGTTCTCGGTGGCGATCCTCGCCTGCCGCCTGTTCGGCGACCGTTTCGTGGCCCGCCTGGGCCGCCGCACCTTCCTCCGCGCGTCTCTCCTGACAGTGGCCCTGGGCGTGACCTCGGTCGTCACCCACCCCACCCTCTGGCTCGCCCTGACCGGCTTCACGATCATCGGCCTCGGCATCGCCTGCGTCCTCCCGGCAGCCATCGCCCTGGCCGGCCGCCAGCCGGGCGTACCGGCGGGAGAGGGCGTCTCGGTCATCACCATCGGCCAGTGGCCGGGCTTCCTGCTGGCGGGACCGGCGGTGGGGGTGTTGGCGGGGGTGACGGATCTGCGGGTGGCGCTGGTGGCGTTGATCGGGGCGGCGGTGGGAGCGGCCGTTCTTACCAGGTGGGTGGTGGTGCCCAACGGCGGCTAGGGAGTGTCGCCCATTCGGCGGGGGAGATCTCGCCAATCCTCCATGGCACCGGTCACCAGCGCTTTGACCTGCTCCTCGCCTTCGGACTTGAGGACGTCCTCAAGGCAGGCGCAGTTGTCGAGATCTCCGCTCAGCACGCACACGCAGATGCCTGCGATCTGCAATCCACGGGCTGCCACGGCGAGTTGGGATTCGAGGGGAAGCGTGACCAGGCGACTGAGAGCCTCACCGATGAAGGCGACCACGAATCCGTCGCGGTGGGCTCTCGGCATCATTGCGGTCAGGCTGTCGCGGACGGTCTTGCGCATGTCCAACAGTTCGCGGGCGGCGGCGGCCAGGTCGTCACATCCGCCGGGCCGTCGATGATGCTTCACGAGATCCCGCCAGACCCGCTCCGTGGCGTACTCGGCGGCATGCGCGGAGATCACGTCCAGCGCGGGCTCGTCCAGCAGTTCGGCGCACCATGCGGCAACGGCGGGCGGGACTCGCCCCGGACTGCGGTCCGAGGTGGTCCCGGGCCTCGGACCCGAACCAGGATCCGGGAGCGCCGCTCGCCCCAGGTGCTGATAGCAGCGCAGGCCGGATTCACGCACCCGCCTTCGACAAGCCGTCCGCTTGAGCGTCGCCGCACCGCATTTGCTGCCCATTCCGCGAGTGTCGGCGGCGGCAACAGGCCCGACAACGAGGCGTCTTGACTCGACGTCAGGTCTCGGCCGTGGCTCCCGGTCCAAAACCCACCGCCACTTGGCGACTCACCGATCCGGCTCCGCCCCGTGTGTCGTCCCCCACCGCACAGCGCGAGCCCTGCGGCACATCGCTCGCGCCCATCCGGCCTCCCCCGCTCACCGTCTTCGACGCGAACAGCACCTGCCGAGCCCGTGACCGGACCGTCAGTGATCAGCGCAGCACGGCGTCGGATCCGGCACCTCGAACGGGACAAGCGTGTCCCCCGCCGCCGGCATCGCGGTGAGGACGAGTTCCCCGGACGGCGTCCACTGCGGGCGTACGTGATTCCGCGTCACCAGGCGGGTGTCCGGGGCGGGTTGGGCGGGTGTGCCCAGGACCGTGACCCGGTCGATCGCGGAGCCGGAGAGCAGCTCCGCGATCGTCATCGTGCCGGTGAGGGACGCGGCGCCGGGGAACAGGACCGCGCGGCCCAGGTCGTCCGGGGTGCCCGGGGTCACCTCGTGGGCCGCCCCCGCGAGCCGCTCCAGGGCGGTGCGCAGGAGCGGCTCGGACGGCAGGGTCAGGGAGACGGCGACGCGTGGGCGGTCGTCGCGGATCAGGTGCGTGCAGCCGAACACGCCCTCCGGGAGGGCGAGTTCGGCGGCCAGCGTGTGGAGCAGGTGGTCGGCGGCGGGGAGGTCGCGCAGGCCGGCGTCCACCGTGAGGGTGTGCCGGGTCACGAGGGCAGGACCCACACGGGGTTGGAGTAGAACCACAGGTCGGCCCACGGGTCGGCGGAGCCGACGACGTCGATCGCCGGACCGGCCGGGTCGACCGCCGCGCCCAGCGCGCCGGGGGCGGACCGGTTGCCGTCGCTGCCGCGCAGCCGCACGTACCGCGGGGTGTCGACGCGGCCGAGGTCATAGGTGAGCCGGACGGTGCCGGTGGACTTGTTCACCTCGTACGTCTTGACGACCTTGGCCGTCGGCGCGGTGAAGGTGTCCTTGTCCGCGACCGGGCCGGTCACATCGCCCTGGATGACGTCGACGCGGGCCAACTTCGGCTGGAATCCCGCCCAGTTGGGGCCGCCGGCCAGAGCCACGTCCACGGTGAGGGTGACGCGGGTGCCCTTGCGGACGTGCAGCGCCCCGCCCAGCGTGGACCAGCGGCCACCGCCCGACAGCCGCGCGTCGAGGCCGCTGATCAGCTGGCCGTGGTCGACCCAGACACGGCCGGCCCGGATGCCGTCCATGACGGCGGCGTACGAGAAACCGTCGGCGCCGACGTGCGTGCGGCTGTAGTGGCCGGGCCAGAAGTCGCCCTGGGTGATGTCGATCTGGCCGTTGTAGATCGGGTCCGGGTGGCGGCCGTCGGTGTCGAAGTTGCCGCCGGTGCCGCGCGCGGCGGTGTCGGCGTAGACCTGGTGGGAGTCGGAGTTGGCGGTGATCCACCAGGCCCGGCCCTCGGCGAGCAGGCTGTCCCAGAGGCCGCCGACGGTGGCGGTCATCCAGTCGAAGCCACCCCAGGTGCGGTAGCTCTCCAGCGGGTAGCCCGCGAAGGAGTCGACGCTGGGGTTGTTGTCGTAGATGCCGCGGGCCCGGCCCATACCGAGCGGCGCGGGCAGACCGGCGGCCTGGTGGCCGGGCGCGCCCTCGAAGCCGACGGCTATCTGGTGGTCCCGGGAGGTCGCGTCGCGCCAGGCGCGGATCTCGTGCGGGGAGTCGACACCGCGCCGGGCCGGGTGGTTGGCGAGCATCAGCGCGTCCTTGACCTTGCGCCGCTTGACCTGGTCACCGAGGAAGGCGAGCCCCGCGACGGCGAGGGCCTCGTTGGCGGGCGAGGAGCCGGAGGCGTTCTTGACGCTGCCGTCGTAGTCGTTCTCGAACTGCTTGAGGACGGACACCTCGTTCTTGCCTGGGTGCACGAACACCGTGCCGTGCTCGGCGCCCGGGATGTTCCACTCCAGGCCCTGGAAGACGAGGGTGTCGTCGTAGGCGTCACGCGCGGCGAGGATGTCCGGATTCACCTTGTCCACGCCGATCTTGGCGTGCGCCACGCTGCCGTGGTCGGTGATGACCATCCAGTCCAGGCCGTGCCGGGCACCCTGGCGGACCTGGTCGACGACGCGGTACTTGCCGTCGCTGCTGTACTGCGTGTGGATGTGGTGGTCGCCGGCCAGCCACAGGAAGCCGTTCTTGCGACGGCCGCCCGAGGCGGAGGAGGCGTGGGCGGGTGCCGCACCTGCTGCGCCGGCCAGCACGCCACCGGCGGCCAGGCCCGCGCCGAGGAGGCCGGCGCGGCGCAGCATCGAGCGGCGCGAGGACTGCTCGGGGGACAGGGCCTCGTCGGGCACGGAGGTGTCGAACGCGGCGGGCAGCGGAGCCGTCGCCCCGTCGTGCGAGTGCCCGTGGTCATGACCGTGATGGTGCGGTCCGTGTGTGTGCCCGTGCCCCATGGAACCCTCCCGATGCCGCTGCCTGCTGCGGCTGCCTTCCGCGACGCGACCACGTCGCGTGAGGAGAATTGAGGGAGGAGATGAATTGCGGACAACCGAAGGATGATCGCCGGACGTCCCCCGCACGGCGTCTCACCTCTCTCTTACCTTTTCCCTCAACTATCTCTCGTTCCGGGCGATATGGCCTGGACACAGTAGGCTCCGGCCTAGGCATCCTAGGTTCACAGGGAGTGACGCATGGCCCGAGCCGGGCTCACCACCGAGCGTGTCGTCGCGGCGGCGGCCGACCTCGCCGACGAGGTCGGCTTCGAGAACGTCACCCTGTCCGCACTGGCACGACACTTCGGCGTGAAGGACGCGAGCCTGTACGTCCATGTCAGGAACGCCCAGGATCTGCGCACCCGCGTCGCCCTCCTGGCCGGCGGCGAGCTGATCGACCGTATCGCCGCGGCCGTGGCCGGTCGGGCCGGCAAGGACGCGCTGGCCGCCTTCGCCGACGCCTACCGGGAGTACGCCCTTGAGCGGCCGGGCCGTTACGCCGCCACCCAATTGCGGATCGACCAGGCCCTCATCGCCGACACCCCCGCCTTCCGCCGCACCGCCGAGATCACCTACGGCATGCTCCGCTCCTACGGCCTCGAAGAACCCGACCTCACCGACGCCGTCCGCCTGTTGCGCGCCACCTTCCACGGCTACAGCGCCCTGGAGGCCACCGGCGGCTTCGGCGCCCCGCGCGATGTGCGGAGGTCGTGGGACAAGGCCGTGTCGGCGTTGCACATCGCACTGGAGAACTGGCCGAGGGAGAAGGACGACCACTGAACCCGCCCACGTAGAAGTGGTGGTTCCGGTCGGTGCCACAGGTGTCTCGTGGACCACTTAGACTGGAATCTTCGCGATGGTCACGTGCCGCCCCGGGGGAGGGAGCGCGCCTTGTCTCAACAGCAGCTGGGACGCGGTCCCTTGAGATCCGACGACAGCACCGCTCCGGAGCCGGGCGGCTCAAGTGAGGCCGCGCGCTTCGTGGGCTGGCTGGGCAGTCTCGGCTGTGCGACCGCCGGGTACGTCGTGTTCCAGTTCCTGTTCGGTCTGCTGCCCGACTCGCTCGGCGGGGAGGCGGCCAAGTACCTGATCGCCGGGGTCAGCGGTATCGGCACGGCCGCGTCCGCCTGGCTGGCGGCGGCCCTGGTCCGGGCCCGCGCGGCGGTCGGCCGGGCCGACGCCAACACCCCGGCCCCCGTGGCCCCGGCACCCAGCACACCCGGCCCGCTCCCCCAGATCCTCGCCGCCGCCCACCACGCCCTCGTCACCCAGGTGTCCGTCGTCGACGACCCGGCCCGCGGCCTGCTCACCGGCTGGTCGCACTCTCTCGGCGAGAGCGCCCCGTCCCGCCCCACCGCACTCGGCACCTCCTACGGCCTGCACATCATGCTCGACCTCGGCGTGCCCGACGGACGGCTGAGCACCGGCGACCTGGTGGACACCCTGTGGCGGCTGCGGCTGCCCGGCGGCGGCTGGTCGGCACGCTCCCAAGGGACCGAGCCCCGCCCCGAGATCACGGCACTCGTACTCGGTGTGCTGGCCCGCGCGGGGGCGTCCAGCGAACGGGTCGCGGCGGAGGTCGGCCGGTGCACGGCCGGCTTCACCCACGAACTCGACCGCGCCGGACGGGAGTCGACCCACGTCGTGACGACCGTCCTGCGCGGACTGCTGCGCGCCGCACCCCACTCCGACGTCATCCCCCGGCTGCGCGAGGCCCTCGTCGACAGCGCCGTCAGCGACCCGCGCCGCGACCACCTGCGCTGCTGGAGCTACCGGCTGGAGCCGCCGTACGGACTGCCCTCCGCGCTGCACACCGCGCAGGCCGTGGTCGCCCTGGACCGGACCGCCCGGATCCTCGGCGAGGGCGCCGCCTCGAAGGCCGCCCGGGAGGACGGCGTCCGCTGGCTGCTGGCCTGCCCGGACCCGGCCCAGGATCTACGGAACCTGCGCGAGGAGGTGCGCCGGCCCCGCCCGGACGACCCCTCGCGCCACGAGGTCCTGAACGTACGGCACTTCACCGCGTCCTGGACCCTGCGCGCGCTGATGACCCCGGGGGCCAGGGAGGTCGCCGAGCAGGACGGCCTCGAAACGGAGTGGCGGGCCCTGCTGGAGCGGGCCGCCGCCACGGTGTGGGCCGCGCAGACCGACGGCATCTGGTCCTGGGGGCGGATCGAGAACAGCGAACTGCGTCATCCGATGTGGATGACCTACCAGGGGCTATCGGCGCTGCGCGCACATGCCGTATGGGTATATCGGCAGGAAGAGACCAGTTGACCGAACTCGGCGCACGGGGGCGGTCGTTGAGGAGGAGTGCATGGGCGGTCGGCAGGTTCTGGCGGCACGGCGATTACTGACCGAGACGCTGGACAGGGAGCTGCCGGAACGCCGGCTGGCCGACGCGGCCCGCTCGGTCGTCGCCGAACTGGGCACCAGAGAACGGCTGTTGGAGCTGATCGCCGAACTCGCCTGCGGCGAGGGCGATCCCGAGTGGTGCGCCCGGCTGTCGTACCGCCACGTCCTCGGCTTCGACAAGCTGCTGCTGATCGACGGCGGACCGCGCCACATGCTGCGCGCCCACCTGTGGCACCGGGGAACGGGCGCGGTCGGCGAGGAGGACATCCACAACCACCGCTCACCGCTTGCCTCGTACATCGTCCTCGGCCGGCTCGCCATGGAGTTGTACGAGGTCGAGCGCGGCGACGGGGACGGTATCGCCGCCGCCCGCTACGAGGAGTCCCTGGACCAGGGTTCGGCGGACTGGCTCCTGGAGCCGACCGGCCCGGCACGACTGCGGCTGACCCACGTGGGCCAGTACGCGGCGGGCAGTTCCTACGCCCTGCCTGCCCATACCCTGCACCGCGCCTGGTGCGAGACGGACGGCCCGACGGTGACGCTGTTCCTGGAGACGGGCAGCGAACGCCGCGAGCACACCGACGTGTTCACGGCGGCGGGACCGCATCCGGGGGCGGTGCCGAAGGTGCCGCTGGACGCGGAGGAGTATGTGGGGGCGCTGCGGGGGCTGGCCGAGCTGCTGCGGACTACGTGAGCGAACGTGATCAGTGGGTCAGTACGAGAAGGCCTGGCGGACGACGTCGAGGTTGTAGTCGTCGATGTCGACCTCGGTCAGCCGCTCAAGGCTGAGCCACTTGCTGTCCTGATCGGCCTCGGGGAGCTTGATCTCGTCGGGGTCGGACAGCAACCGCACCCGGAAGTTCTGCTGCCAGTTCTTGACCTCGTGGCCGCGGTACTCGCTGACGAAGGACGACTCACCGATCCTGGCGACGATCTCGCCGCGCAGTCCCGTCTCTTCCTTCAGCTCACGCAGCACACCGGCCTCGGGACTCTCCCCCGGCTCCAGCTTCCCGCACGGAACACCCCACACCCGGGGCAGGAACCGCTCGTTCTCACTCCGGCGCACGAGCAGCACCCGGTTGTCGTCGTCCATCACGACGGCCGCCGCGAGGCGCCTGTCGCCGGGGATCTCCATGTCCATGGTTCCTCGGTCCCTCGCCGGTGATGAGTCCAAAGGGTTTGATACCCAAGAAAGTCCCAACTCTACCAGGGTGGCCCTACGGAACGCTGTGAGTCAGGTCGCTCCCTCACCGCTCCCGCTCCGCCGCACTCCGCTCCACGCAGAACTCGTTGCCCTCCGGGTCACCCATGACGACCCACCCCGCCCCGTCCCCCGTGCGCTGGTCGTCGAGGACGGTGGCGCCGAGACCGACGAGGCGCCGAACCTCCTCGTCGCGGGTGCGGTCGCCGGGCTGGAGGTCGAAATGCAGACGGTTCTTGCCGGTCTTGGCCTCCGGGACGGTGACGAAGAGCAGGCCCGCGCGCTCGATGAGCGCCTCCTCGTCCCCGGGCCGGTCCTCCTCGGCCAGGGGCAGGTCCAGGACCCGGGACCAGAAATGGGCGACCGCGTAGGCGTCGGCGCAGTCGATCGTCACATGGCGGATGGCGGAGGTCATGGGAGGGATTCTCGGCCGTGCCGGCGGATCCGGGCAACGTCTGCGGCAACCTTTCGATCATCGGGGGCGACGAGGGGGCATGGCCTCCGCAGGACCCAGCTCCACCCACCGCCGGGTCCGGGCGGCCCGCAGGCCCGTCGGCGCCGGACTCACCGCCTCGGCGACCCGGCGGATCGCCCGTCTCACGCCGTGACCGACGGAACCTCCTCGTGCAGCCGCTCGGACATCCAGCGGAGCACCTCGACGGGCAGCGCCGGATGTTCGGCTGCCGCCCGTGCCGTGTCGGGGTCCCGCAGCAGGCCGGTCAGGACGTGGGCCGGGAGGTGCGGATGACTGATCGCCTCGTGCCGGACGGAGTCGTCCGGATCGTCGAGGAGCCGTACCGCGGAGACGGCCGTCAGCCGCGGGTCGGCCACGGCTCGGCGGCGGACCTCCGCGCTGGGGTCGCGGCTGAGGCGTTCCACCAGCTCGGGCGTCGACTCCGGGTCGTCCAGGGCCAGTTGGCGCAGGCGCGGATTCGGGTCGTCGGCGTAGCGCAGGAGGTCGGTGCGGGGGAAGTTGGGGTGGCCGTGCGGGCGGTCGGGGCAGGAGAGGCTGCCGGTCCACCACTGCCAGACCTCCAGCAGCATGTCCGCGGGCGCGTCGTCGCAGGACTCGGCGAGGAAGAGGCGTACGACGCGGTCCTCGTCGCGGGCGAGCAACTCGACGACGTCGGGCGGCAGATGGCGGGCCCGGGCGACGCTCCGGCGGACGAGCGGGTGGGCGGAGAGGGCCAGGCGGCGCATCGCGTCGGCATCGTCGTGCAGCGCCCTGACCCACTTCAGGTCGCCGTAGTGGGTGCCCGGCTCGAACTCGATACGGATACCCGCCCGTTGCTCCTCGGAGAGGTCGGCGCGGGTGGACACCGCGAACCGGACGCCCGGGTCGGGGTCCTCGGCGAGGAACGCGACCAGGTCCGGGGGCAGCTGCGCGTGGTGGGCGAGGGTACGGCGGATCGTCGCGTCCTCCTGCCGGGCCAGGTGCTCGGCGAGGTCGGGAGCCAGCGGACGACTGCCCAGCAGCTTGTGGTCGAGGTCCCCGGTCTCGAAGACCGCCAGGGTCACGGGGTGTTCCCTGTGGTGCTCGGACCGGGCCGACCGGCGCACCTCGCGCTCCGGGTCGGCGAGGAGGCCCTCGCGTCCGGGGAGGTCGAGACGTGGCCAGGCCACCCGGCAGGCGGCGGCGCGTACGGCGGGTTCGGGGTCGCGGGTCAGCTCGATCGCCAAGTCGACGGGCGGGCCCGGCAATTGGGCGACCTCCGCGCGGACCAGGGCGACGGGATCGGCGGCAAGTTGCCTGACGACGTCCTCGGGCAGCTCGGCACGGCGGTCCACGGCGATCATGACGAGACCTCGACGGCGTCGGGCGTCCTGCTCACCGAGGATCAGCCGGGCCCACTGCTCGGGCGTGACGTCCCGCTGCATCTCGGCCGCCATCGACCGGACGTGCCAGTCCGGGTGGGCGAACGCCGCGTCCGCCACCTCCGGCGGCAGGGGACGGAAGAGCACGTAGCGCGACTGGCCCAGCAGGCCGACCGACACGTCGTCCGGCGTCGCGAAATTCACGACGATCCCGTCGGCCCACGGCCCTCTCAGGGGCTCACCCGGACCAGGGCCCCGCATCAACGCGGCCCAGGCGGCCGCCCGCTCCTCCGGCGTCTCCCGGACGGCCACCCGCGCCGCCTCCTCCCGCCGCTCCCTGATCCGGTCCACGACGACGAGCCACACCGCGCCCTCCTCAGAGGTGACGCCGACCACCGCGCCCCCGTCCACCGAGGCCGTGACGAACTCCTGCCCCAGTACCCCGGCGAGATCCCACTCGGCACCGAGCCGGACCCGTGTCCACTCTCGCCGCCGGCCCGTCCAGTCACCGGCGACATCGATGAGGAAGACCCCGTCCCCGGCGAGGATCCCTCGCTCGGCGGCCAGCCGATGCCACTGCGCGTTCACCTCATCGGCCGCGCTCCCCTGGACGGTCACCGTCGGCTCGGTCTCCAGCGCGACGACCGGACGCCAGGCGACCCAGGGCGGCAGCACCTCCTCGGCGCGCCGATCACCCGTGCCCTCCAGCCCGGCACGCCGCAGCAACTCCGTGAGCTCGTCTCTCCTCGTGGTCATAGGGCCTCATCGTGCACGACGCGGCTATACGACGACGATCTCGGCCCCGGTTCCGTCCATCCGAACCCGCACGTCAGGCCCGTCCGCCCAGCGCACCGCCAACTCCCCGGCCCCGTCCACCCGCACGCTCACGGCCTCGTCCAACGGCCCGGGATCCGCCTCCCCGGTCAGCCGCGCCAGCGCGACGAACAGCGTCTCCCCCTCCCCGGTCACCCCGGTCAGGGCGTCGGACAGCCCGACGGCGGGCCGGAGTTCGGCCCGTACACCGTCCCGCTCGGCCGCCCAACCGGTGACCCGGATCGCCGTCCCTGCCTCGGCCCCGGAGACCACATACACCCGCACCTCCACGGCCCCCCGAGCCAGCACCACACTGGTCACCCGAGCTCCCGCACCCGCCACATGCCGGGACGCCACCCAGCCGTCGCCCACGCCGAGCGGTTCGATCTCCGTACGGCTCGGATCCTCGCCCACGATCACGCTGTTGTCGTACGCCGAAGACGGCTCCGTAACCGTCGAGTACGCGAGCCGCGTGTAGTACGGGTCGTAACGGACGTCCTCGCTGCCGTGGTTGTGCAGGCGTACCACGCCGTCCGAACTCGTCGTCTGGAGGAGCCAGTTGGCGGGGGCGATCGCCGTGAGGGAGTCGGCGCGCTCGGTCGGGGACGGTTCCTCCGGGGCCGTCCAGACCGGATGGTCCGCGGGGAGGAGCAGGCCGAGGAAGCCCTTGCTGGCCCAGTACGGGGAGGCCGGGCCCGAATAGCCTTGCAGGATGGCCGAGTTGGGGCCGTGCCAGCCCAGGGTCAGCAGACCACGGTCGTCGACCGCGCCCCGCTCCAGGAAGTACTTCAGCGCGCCCGACGCCAGCCGCCGCGTCTCCCCCGGCGGCAACGGCGTACGGCCGACCAGCGCGCCCAGCCACAGGGGGGCCGTCGTCGCGAAGCGGTAGGTGAGGGAGCGGCCCTGGTGCATGGGGGCGCCGTCGCCGCCGAACAGGTGGGCGTAGTCGGCGAGATGGCGGGAGAGTCGGTCGCCGTACAGGGCGAGCAGGCGGGGGTCGTCGGCCAGCCACGCGTGCAGGACCGGGTAGAGGTGCATCGCCCAGCCGTTGTAGTAGTCGAACTTGCGGCCGTCGCCGTCGGTGTACCAGCCGTCGCCGACGTACCAGTCCTCGATGCGTTCCAGGCCGCGGTCGATCGCCTTGCGGGACTCGTCGGTCTCGTAGCCGATCTCCTGGAGGAAGCCGCCGACGGTGACCGGGAACAACTCCCAGTTGCAGGGCCAGGGTTCGGCGGTCAGGGCGTCGCCGAGCCAGGCCGCCGCGCGCTGTCGTACGCCGTCGTCGAGCCGGTCCCACAGCAGGGGGCGGGTCAGGCGCAGGGCGAGGGCGATGGACGCCGCCTCGACCAGGGGCTGACTGCGGTCCTCGATGCGGGGCCAGACACCGGCCACGCCGGCCGCGAGTCCGTCGGCGTAGCGCTGCAGAGCGGTCTCGTCCCGGCGGAAGGCCGCCAGCAGCAGCGTACGGGCGTAGCCCTCCAGGCCGTCGGAGAGCCGGCCGGATCCGCTGACGCGGTCGCCGGGCAGGTCGTAGAGCGCGCCGCCCTGGACCGCGTAGGGCTCGACCGCGGCGAGCAGGGCGTCGGCGGCGGCCTCCCAGTGGGCCCGGGTGAAGCCGGTGCGCGGGCTGAGGTCGCGCTCTTCGGCGGGCAACTGCACCGGCTCCCCCTGCGACATCGGCCCACTCTCCCGCATCGACCCTCTCCGCTGCGTCGGCACTCTCTGCTGCGTCGGCTCTCACTGTTGAGGCCTGGGGCGCCCCGGTTCCGGTCGGGACGCCCCAGGGTTTCATCCCACCCGCACCAGGGCCGCGGGCACCAGATGCCGTGCGACGAGTTCGTCGCGCACCAGGCCCGCGTACACGGAGGCGCCGTGCACGGAGGTGTGGGTGTTGTCTCTCTTCTCGTTGTACAAGTAGATCGCTTTGGAGCCCTCCACGCCGAGGGATTCCACCAGAGTCTTCGTCTTCTCCGTCAGATCGATCAGCGGAACGTCCTGTTCGTCCGCTATCGCGCGGATGACGGCAGGATGGTCCACGCCGAGCCCGTTGACCAGAAGCGCGGTGTCATTGTTCAGGGTGCCGTCCGCATTGAACCAGCGCCGCACGATGGGGGTCACCAGCACCGGCCGTCCACCCTTCTCCCGTACGCCCGCCACCAGTGTCTCCAAGTTGGCACGGTAGGTCGCCTCGTCGGTCGTCTTGTCGTTGTGGGCGAGTTGGATCAGGACGAGGTCGCCGGGGCGGATCAACGGCCGGACGGTTCCCCACAGTTGCGGGTTCCCCAGGTACGTAACCGTACTCTCGCCGGAGTCCGCGTAGTTGGCCACGGACAGGCCCGCGCGCAGGTACCGGGGCAGTTGTTGGCCCCAGCCGTCGTAGGGGTCGCCGGGCTGGTCGCAGACGGTGGAGTCGCCGACCAGGAGGATCTGCCGGGCCTGCCGGGCCGGGGTGACGCGGATGTCGGCGAGGGCCGGGGCCGTGCCGCCGAGGACGAGGTCTAGGCCGGGCGTGCCGTCGGGGCCGGTCGGTTCGCCTTCCGGGGTGCGGACGTTCACGGTGAAGCTCCGGGCCGCGCGCCCGCCCGCCGCGACCGCCGTCTCGGGGAGCAGGGAGCGCCGGGTCTCGCCGCTGACGCTCGTGCTCGACCCGGCCGCGCCGCCGAGCAGCACCCGCACGTCGTACGTGCCGGGCGGGACGTCGAAGTGGCAGGCGGTGGCGGTGCAGTTCTCGATGCCCAGGGGGCGGGGGCCGCCGCCCCGGTGAGCCTGGGCCGGGGCCCCCGCCTGGGCTTGGGCCGGTGCGCCGGTCAGGGTGGTGCCGAGGATCAGCGCCGCCAGAACGGCGAGATTGAAACGTCTCATTCACGGCTCCTCGAACAGGTCGACATGCCTGGCGGCTGGGACCGTACCGCTATCGACAAGCGCTTTCTAGCCCCTCGACCAATTTCACCGAACTGCCTACCTCCAGGCTGAGAAAGCCCTTTCGCGTAATCGATTCAAGTGTCACTCTGCCTGACACCCGCACCCCCACCGCTTCCGAAGGAGGCACCCCCATGTCCGACCTCGTGAACAGAGCCGTCGGCCGCCGCACCTTCGTGCTCGGCAGCGCGGCCGCCGCCGGCACCGCCGCGCTCGCCGGTCCGCTCGCCGGGTCCGCGTCGGCCGCGAGCTTCGGCTGGAGCGACGACGGTTCGAACTACGTCGTCGACACCGGCGCGAGCCTCGTGTTCAAGGTCAGCAAGACCAACGGCGACCTGACCTCGCTGGTCTACAAGGGCACCGAGTACCAGGGCTACGGCGGCATGAACTCGCACATCGAGTCCGGCCTCGGCGCCTCCACGGTGACGCTCGCGCAGTCCGGTACGACGATCCTGATCTCCGTCACGCACGGGACGCTGAAGCACTACTACGCGGCCCGCAGCGGCGAGAACAACGTCTATCTGTGGACCAACAAGGCCGACACCTCGGTCAGCGCGACCCGCTACATCGTGCGCGTCAAGGCCGGCCTGTTCCTCAACGACGAGCCGGATTCGTACACTTACGCGCCGACCACCATCGAGGCCTCGGACGTCTTCGAGAAGTCCGACGGCCAGACCCGCTCCAAGCACTACTCGAAACTGCGCGTCGCCGACTACGACTACATCGGCTGGAGCACCGGCAGCGTGGGGCTCTACGTCGTCCGCTCCAACCACGAGAAGGCCTCCGGCGGCCCGTTCTACCGCTCCCTGCTGCGCCACCAGAGCTCCGGCGGCGGCGGATTGTACGAGATCCTGTACTACGGCGAGAACCAGACGGAGGCCCAACGCTTCGGCCTCCAGGGCCCGTACGTCATCGCCTTCACGGACGGCGGAGCACCCTCCTCCGCGCTGTACCACGCCAACCTCACCACCTCCTGGGCCGATTCGCTCGGCATCTCCGGCTATGTCGCCGCGAGCGGCCGGGGCCGGGTCGCGGGCGTCGGGATCAGCGGCCGGAACACGGCGTACGCGTACACGGTCGGGCTCGCCAACTCCACCGCGCAGTACTGGGCTTCGGCCCGCTCCTCGGACGGCTACTTCGCCATCGGCGGAGTCCTGCCGGGGACGTACACGTTGACCGTCTTCAAGGGTGAACTCGCCGTCTACACGGGGTCGGTGACGGTCACGGCCGGGGGCACGACCACCCTGAACACCATCGCGATCCCGTCCTCCAACGACCCGTCCAACGCGAGCGCGATCTGGCGGATCAACGACTGGGACGGCACACCGGGCGGCTTCAAGAACGCGGCCCTGATGACGTACGCGCATCCGTCCGACGTCCGGGCCGCGTCCTGGACCGGCAATGTCGTCGTCGGCAGCGGCACCGAGACCTCTGCGTTCCCCTGCTACCTCTGGAAGGACGTCAACAGCGGCATCGTCGTGTACTTCAAGCTGACGGCCGCCCAGGCCGCCGCCGCGCACACCCTGCGGATCGGCGTGACGACGGCCTACGCCAACGGCCGGCCGCAGGTCGTCGTCAACGACACCTGGACCTCCGCCGTCCCCTCGCCGCCCAGCCAGCCGAGCACCCGGTCGCTGACCGTGGGCTCCTACCGGGGCAACAACCACACGTTCACCTACAGCGTGCCGGCGTCCGCCTGGCTGACGGACACCGGCGCGTACAACACGCTCAAGATCTACGTGGCGAGCGGCTCGGGGTCGACGTCGTTCCTGAGCGCGGGCACGTCGATCGACGCGATCGATCTGCTCACGTAAAGGCGGCAACGTCCGGGCGGGGAGCGGCGACTTGAAGGCATGACCGATCCGAACACGCACCGCCGCTCCCCCGCGCGGCGTCGAGCCGCCGCCGTGGCGACCGGTACCGCGGCCGCCCTCGGGCTGGTCGCGGTGTCGCTGGCGACCCAGGCGCGGGCCGCCACCGTCATCACCGTCGCCAAGGACGGTTCGGGCCGCTACACGACCGTGCAGGCCGCCGTGAACGCGGCCGCCGCCGGCGACACGATCTCCGTCGCGAAGGGCACGTACACCGAGATCGTCAACGTGCCTGTGAGCAGGACAGGGTTGACCATCAAGGGCGCCACCGGCAACGCCGAGGACGTCGTCATCACCTATGACCGGGCCGCCGGTTACACCGACTCCGGCGGCAACAAGTACGGGACGCTGGGCAGTTCGGTCGCGACCCTCTCGGCGAGCGGCCTCACCGTCACCGGGATCACCGTCCAGAACACCTTCGACAAGACGGCCCATCCCGACGTCACGGACACGCAGGCCGTCGCGATCACCGCGCAGGGCGACCGGCAGACGTTCACCAACGACCGGTTCATCAGCCGCCAGGACACCGTCCTCAACTGGTCGCCGTCGTCGACCGGCCAGTACCGGCAGTACTTCTACTCGTCGTTCGTCTCGGGCGACGTGGACTTCGTCTTCGGCAACGCCACCGCCGTCTACGACCGGGTCACCATCCAGCTGCGCAACTCGGGCGCCGCGGCGGGCGGTCTCAACGGCTTCCTGTCGGCGCCCAACACCAGCTCCGCCAAGACGTACGGCATCCTCGTCACCGGCAGCTCGGTGACCAGCTCGGCGGCGGCCAACACGTACTACCTGGGCCGCCCTTGTCATCCGTCGGCGGACGCGGTGGGCCAGCTGGTGATCCGGGAGACCTCGTTGCCCGCCGCCGTGAAGGTCGCGGGACCCTGGACGGACATGAGCGGCTACTCCTGGAAGAACGCCCGCTTCTTCGAGTACAGGAACACGGGCGCGGGCGCCACGGTGAACTCCAACCGCCCGCAGCTCACCGACTCCCAGGCCGCGAGCTACACGGCCCAGAAGTACCTGGCGGGCACGGACGGCTGGAATCCGGTCCGGTAACCCGGCTGTCAACTACCGCGCGTCCACTGCTGGTTGGTCCCTCCGCTGCACGTGTACGTGATGATCGCGGCGGAGTTGGCGGTGGACGCACCGTTCACGTCCAGGCACTCACCGCTGGCGCGGGCCTTGACCAGGACGTAGCCGCCCGACGTGGTCAGGCTCCACTGCTGGGCGGTGGCGCCGGTGCAGTTCTCCTGGGTGACGTTCGTGGCGTTCTCCTGGAGGCACAACGAGCTGCCCCGGCCCATGAGTTGGTAGTAGCCAGTACCCAGGTCCTTGAACCACCACTTCTGGTTGGCGCCGCTGTTGCAGGTGTACTGGCTGATCGCGACGCCCTGCCACAGGGACTGGTCCGCCACGTCCGCGCACTTGGAACTGTGTCGCGCGACCAGGGTGTTGTAGGTGGCGCTGGTCCCGCCGATCGTCCCGGCGGTGGTGTCGACGGTGACCTCCGGGTACCAGGACATGGACATCGTGGTGGAGGTCGGGAAGGACAACGGCAGCCACACGTAGCGGGAGTCGTTGACGGTGCCGCCGAAGGAGTTGCCCCAGCGGTCGCCCATGTAGAGGTACGAGGTGCCCGAACTGCCGGTCACGGGCAGGACGTAGGCGGTCTGCGAGTTGTACGCCGTGGAGTCGCCGACGTTGGTCCAGGACGTCCAGGGGCCGGCGAGACTGGTGGCGGTGGCGTACTGCTGCTGGTTGGCGCTCCAGCCGGTCGCGCCCGAGGTCAGCATGAAATAGACGCTGCCCCGCTTGAACAGTGCGGGGGCCTCGCGGTGGCCGCCCGCCCAGGGGTTGGCGACCCGGCTGTCGATGCCGGTGTAGGCGGAGTTGAGCTTGTAGATGTGCAGGTCGTAGTTCTCGTTGGCGGCGGAGACCATGTACGCCGTGCCGTCGGTGTCGACGTAGGTGGTGATGTCCCGGGACATGTACTGGCCGAGCGGCTGGAAGCTGCCCTGGTAGGTGTAACTGCCGTCCACGGTCGAGGAGACGGCGACGGCCGCGCGGGCCTCGCTGTAGTCGACGCCGTTCTCCTTGTGCATCCACATCACGAACTTGCCGGTGGACGCGTTGTAGATGACCTTGGGCCGCTCGATGTAGGCGGTGCCCAGTTCGGAGGCGCTGGACTGGGTGAGGACGTGGCCCCGGAACTCCCAGGTCTTCAGGTCGGTGGAGCGGTACGCGTCCACGTACTTGAAGGTGTTGTCGGCGTTGCGGTCCTCGCCGAACCAGTAGTAGGAGGAGCCGACCTTGATGACCCCGCCGCCGTGGGCGTGCACGACGTTGCCCGAAGTGTCGGTGAACCGGGTGCCGTTGGTGACGGTCTGGGCGGCGGCCTGGGCCGGGCCCGCCGTCACCAGGGCGGCGGCGAGGGCGCAGACCAGGGCGAGCAGGATGGCGTACGCACGTCTCATCTCACACACTCTCCTTCACCGTGTCGGCCACGGGGACGCCGAAGTCGGGGGTGCCGTCCGGGTACCAGCCGAGGCGCTGGATCCGGGTATGGCGGTTGGGGTCGTTCAGGGGGTCGCCGGTGATCTCCTTGTACTGGCGGGCGTGGTAGACGAGGACGTCGCTGCGGCCGTCCTCGGCGACCGTGAAGCAGTTGTGGCCGGGGCCGTACTGCCGGGTGGTGTCGTTGCTGGTGAACACGGGGGTCGGCGACTTGGACCAGTTCGCGGGGTCCATCAGGTCGGCGTTCGCGTCGACGCTCAACAGGCCCATGCAGTAGTGCCAGTCGGTGGCGCTGGCCGAGTACGACATGAAGAGCCGACCCTGGCGGGCGATGACGGCCGGGCCCTCGTTGACCTTGTAGCCGATGCACTCCCAGTCGTACTCGGGTGTGGACAGGCGTATTTGAGGGCCCGTCAGGGTCCACGGATTCGCCATCTTCGACAGCCACAGGGCGGTGTTGTTGTCCATGTCGGGTTCGTGCTGGGCCCAGGCGAGATAGCGGGTGCCTCGGTGGGTGAAGGTGGTGGCGTCCAGGGAGAAGGTCTCCCAGGCCGTCCTCAGCCGGCCCTTCTCCTCCCAAGTGCCCTGGAACGGATCGGCGTTGGCGTTCTCCAGGACCCAGATGCGGATGTCCCAGATGCTCTCGGCGGGCGCGGAGGCGAAGTAGACGTACCACTTGCCGCCGATGCGGTGGATCTCCGGCGCCCAGATGTGGGCGCCCATCACGCCGGTGGCGTGCTTGGTCCAGATCACCGACTCGGCGGCGGTGGCAAGGCCGTTGAGGGTGCGGGAGCGGCGCAGGACGATGCGGTCGTACTCCGGGACGGTGGCGGTGAAGTAGTAGTGGCCGTCGGCGTGCCGGTGGATGTGGGGGTCGGCACGCCGACGGACGAGCGGGTTCACGAACGGGGCTGCTTTCGGGGACGCGGTCGCCGAGGTCGGGGTGATGGCGAGGGCGCCCGCGGCCAGGGCGGCCCCCTTCAGCATCAGCCTTCGGCTGGGGGCATGGGGCAGGTCGTCATTGCGGCTCATACGGCTGCCTCTCGGAAACGTTCGAGATGGCGAACACCATCTGTCATTACGAACGGCTTCGAACGCCGAAAAGGTAAGGGCGTGTCACCACGAGGTCAACGGGTCCGACGAGACAAAGAGAGAGCGCTTTCCATCTGACGCCGGCTGATGCCGCCTGATGCGGAATTTCTGTTATCCCGGCATGCCTCAGCCCGTCTCCACCCCGTGCGCAGCCATATCCACACGACAGCAGCAACCGCCAGCGCCCTCACCGCGGTCGCCGCCCTCCTCGCCACCGCTCCCCCGGCCGCGGCGGCCGGCCCCCGGGACGTGACCGCCGACGTCCTGGCCGACCGGGACGTCTCCCTCACCGGCGACACGGTGGTCACCGTGCCGTCCGGGACGACGACGTACGACGGTGTCCTGCGCGGCGAGGGCACGCTCACCGTGCGCGGGAGCGGAACGCTGGTCCTCACCAAGGACAGCGACTTCACGCTCCCCAAGGCACGGCAGCGGCAGGTCGTGAAGACGCAGGGCGGCAACCACCCGTACACCACGGTGACCAACCCGGACCCGCCCGCGATCACGGTCCAGCGCGGGGCGACCCTCCAGTACGGCACGGGCGGCGGCACCGGCCTGCTCGGACACTTCCCGTACAACACCCCGGGCTACCAGCTGAACCAGCTCAACGTCCGGGTCGACGGGACCCTGCGGCTGTCGCTGACCCGCACCTTCAACATCGGCACCATCAGCGGCTCGGGCCTGGTCACCCAGCCGCGCAACATGTGGGGCACCCTCGACCTCGCCGGAACCCACCCGTTCTCAGGGGTGATCGACAACGGCACCGGCATGGCGGTCGGCCGCCCCGAGTACGCGGTGGCGCTGCCCGACGCCCGCGCGATCCTCAACCAGGGGTCCTGGATCATCGACACCCCGCTGTACCAGACGATCACCCTGCGGCAGAACTTCTACCAGCGCGAGTACGGCAGTGACGTCAACGTCCACAGCCGGCCCGGCAGCAAGGTCGTGCTCACCGGTCAGTACAGCTACAGCGACCGGGGCGGCGACACGAACCCCTCGCTCAGCGACCCGGACCTCAACTGGCGTGCGATCGCCCACCAGTTGAACAAGCGCGGCACCAACATCGAGGGCGCGGACGTGCGCTGGGGCGACGGCACGACGCACGAGATCTTCATGCCGGGCACGAAGGACACCGTCTACATCAACCTGCACGAGGCGAGCGGTCGCCGCTCCAAGCTGACCTTCGACTACGACGGCCCGGTCACGCTGGGCGCGCCGATCGGCGGCGGCCGGTACCACGACACGCTGGCCGCGCCCGGCGCCGGGGACGTCGTCATCGCGGGGACGCGCGGGAACGACGTGACCTTCGCGGCGAAGCAGTACTACGACGGCTCGACCACCATCGAGAAGGGGGCGACACTCCGGCTGGGGCTCGGGACCTCGGCCCAGGGCGACGGCTCCCTGATGACGGGGACGGACCGGCGCCGGGTGGTGAACGACGGGACGCTCGTCGTACGGAACGCGTCGACTCCCGTCTCTCTGTCCCGGATCGGCGGCTCCGGCTCGCTCGTCCAGTCGGGCGCCGCGACGACCACGCTGACGGGCAGCGCGGTGACGTACAGCGGGAAGACGACGGTCACCAAGGGCACGCTGGCGCTGCGCGACGGAGCAACTCTGGCCCGTAGCACGGCGGTTC
The DNA here is from genome assembly GCF_029892565.1 of Streptomyces pseudovenezuelae. Lineage (GTDB taxonomy): Bacteria > Actinomycetota > Actinomycetes > Streptomycetales > Streptomycetaceae > Streptomyces > Streptomyces pseudovenezuelae_A. The sequence continues at coordinate 948,220 of NZ_JARXVH010000001.1, forward strand.
GGCTCACGTCGGCGGGCTCGCGGCTGGACGCGGGGCCGGCCGGGCTGCGGGTGGCGACCACCCTGAGCGGCAAGGGCACGGTGAAGGGGGCGGTCACCAACGACGGTGTGGTCGTGGGCGGGGTCACCGTCTCCGGCGACTACACGCAGGGCGCGAAGGGCGAACTGGTCCTCGGGGAAAAGCCGTTGAGGGTGAGCGGGGCCGTCCGACTGGCCGGCGACCTCGACCTCTCGGCCGCCGGTACCGCGCCCGCCCGCAGGATCACCGTCCTGGAGCACACCGGCAAGGCGAAGACCACCGGCGCCTTCAAGGGCCTCAAGGAGGGCGCCCGCCTGAAGCTCGCCGACACGACCTACCGGATCAGCTACAAGGGCGGCGACGGCAACGACGTCGTCCTCACCGCGACCACGGCGAGCCCCACACCTGCGGCGAACCACCCCGACACGGCGTCCGGCACCCCGACCACCACCGCCGACCTCCACACCGCCAACACCGCTAGCGCCAGGCTCGGTTGGTGGCCCTACGTCCTCGCGGTCGGCCTGCTCGTCGGACTCGCGATACCGGCCGTGCGGCGCGGGGGCCGCCGCCGGGGCGGTCGCCACGCGTCGCACGGGCGCTGATCGCTGCCCCGACCCCTGCGCTGATCGCTGCCCCCTGATGCCTGCGCTAGTCGCTGCCGCTCGGCGCCTCCGGGAACCCCAGCCGTGGTGCCAGCGCACGCGCCTCCGTCGCCCACCCGGCGAGGAAGGCGAGGGTCAACCCTCGCTCCCGGTAACGGAGTTCGGCGGACACGGTCCTCCCACCGCCGTAGTCCAGCTGCTCCTCGCCGGCCCGGGCCAGCATCAGTGCGGTGAGCCAGTCGTACTTCACGGCCGAGGCGCGGACGGCGAGGCGTACGAGGGCTTCGTCGCCCCTCCAGCCGCTCTGCCGCAGGCCGTGGAGGTAGGCCTGGTACGCCTCTGCCGCGTATTCGGGGAGGCGGGCGACGGGGACGAAGAGGTCGAAGACCGAGTCGGGCAGGTAGTTGCCGAGGTCCTCGCCCAGGGCCCCGTCGCCGGTGAACGCCCAGTCGAGGAGCACGCTGTCGGGACCGTCGGCGCGGACGTTGGCGGGCCACTGGTCGAGGTGCGAGAGGGCCCGGGGCAGGGTCTCCATGATCTGCAGGAACCACTCGCGGTCGTGGTGCAGGCGGACCATGTCGTGGCGCAGCCCGGGCGGGAAGTGGTCGCGGATCAGGGGCTGTCGCCAGGCCTCGTCGGCGTCGAGGAGCTCTTGGCCGAGGGTGTTGCTGCCGACGTACTCGCGCAGGAAGCGGCGGGACAGCCAGGGCCGGTCGTCCGCCGACTCGGCACTCCGGGTGGCTCCTTGGGCGGCGCCCATGCGGCTGGCGTGCTCGACGTGCCGGGTGATCGGCCAGGCCGTGGCCTGCTCGCCGTGCACGTCCTCCAGCCACAACGCGACGTCCCCGTCGGGCCGTTCGACGCTGGCGAGGAGTCGGGGGGCGCGGATGCCGTACGGCTGCCAGGACTGCGCGAGGCCGGATTCGTAGACGTACGCCTCGCGCCGCCAGTAGTTCCAGTGCCGGGGGTCCTCGGTGGCGGCCCAGCGACCGGTGGCCTTCTTGCTGCGGGTGAGCACCTTCAGGACGGCCGTGCGGTCGCCGGCCGCAACCCGCCACACGCCTCCGGTGACGCCGTTCCTCGGGTTGTGGACCAGGGGTTCGAAGGCGGGCTCGGCCGGGCCGAGGATCTCGCGTGCCTCGGACTCGTCGGCGGGGAGCGCGGTGTCGGGCATCCCCCAAGCCTATGTTCCGGGTATCCCACATGCTGGGCGATTCGTTCACGCATCGGACATACTCCGCCCTCACGCGCCCCTTCGACTAGCGTTCTGGCATGACCAGCGACACCCCGTTCCCGCCCGCCCATCTCTCCCGCTCGTTCGGCGACTCGCTCGCGGCCGGACCGCTCGTGCTCGACGGCGGCATGTCCAACCAGCTGAGGTCCGCCGGGCACGACCTGAGCGACGAACTGTGGTCGGCCCGGCTGCTGGCCGACTCGCCCGAGGCGATCACCGAGGCGCACCTCGCCTACTTCGAGGCGGGCGCGGACGTGGCGATCACCGCCAGCTACCAGGCCACCTTCGAGGGCTTCGCGCGGCGCCGGATCAAGCACGACAAGGCGTCCGAACTCATCAGCCTCAGCGTGGAGTTGGCCCTGGACGCGGCGACGGAGGCGTGGCGGCGGGGTGTCGACCGGCCCCTCTACGTGGCGGCCTCGGTCGGCCCGTACGGCGCGATGCTCGCGGACGGCTCCGAGTACCGGGGGCAGTACGGGCTGAGCGTGGCCGAGCTCGCCGACTTCCACCGGCCCCGCATCGAGGCGCTGGCCGCCGTCGGGCCGGACGTGCTGGCCCTGGAGACGATCCCGGACACCGTCGAGGCCGAGGCGCTGCTCGGGGCGGTGCGCGATTTCGACGTACCCGTCTGGCTGTCGTACTCGATCGCCGGCGACCGCACGCGCGCAGGTCAGCCCCTTGAGGAGGCGTTCGCCCTGGCCGCCGACGCCGACGAGGTGATCGCGGTCGGCGTCAACTGCTGTGCCCCCGAGGACGTCGACAACGCGGTCGTGACGGCCGCCCGCGTCACCGGCAAGCCCGTCGTCGTCTATCCCAACAGCGGCGAGACCTGGGACGCCGAGGCCCGCGCCTGGAACGGCCGCGCCACGTTCGCGCCGGAGCAGGTCACCGGCTGGCGGGACGCCGGCGCCCGGTTGATCGGGGGATGCTGCCGGGTGGGACCGGAGGGGATCGCGGGGATCAGGAAGGTGCTGGCGGGCGCGTAGCCGACCGCCTGGAGGGTGCCGGCAGGGGGCGTAAACGACCGCCCGCCCGCCGGTCCCGCCCCCGCGCTCCCCCGCCCCGCTCCTCTCACCTGCCTCCGGCCTCCTGTCACCACCCCCACCCCCTGCTAGCCTCCGCACCCGAAACCGGTTGCCCCCTTTGTTGCCGCAGTTCCCGCGGAGTGGGCGACAGGGACGGGGAGAGGGGCGGGCAAGGATGACCAGGAAGAGCGAGGACGTCGGGCGCAACACGATCCGGGATGTGGCCGCCCGCGCGGGGGTGTCCGCGTCGACGGTGTCACGGGTGCTCGGCGGGGTGTACCCGGTCAGTTCGGCGACCCGCGCGCGCGTGACGCGGGCGGTCCGGGATCTCGACTACGTCGCCGACGCGCGCGCCAAGGCGGTCGCCGGGGTCGGCACGCCCACGCTGGCGTTCGTGCTGGAGGAGATCACCGGGCCGTCGTTCGCGCACATGGCGTACGGCGTGGAGCGCGAGGCGACGCGGCTCGGCCATCTGTGCCTGGTGCACGGCACGGAGGGCGACGTGCGGCAGGAGCTGGAGTTCGTCGAGATGATGCGGGCCCAGCGTGCCGCCGCGGTGATCCTGGTGGGCGGCGCCGCCGACACCGCCGAATACCGCGAGCGCACCCGTCGTATCGCCGACTCGCTCGCGTCGGCCGGCTCCCGTCTCGTTCTGTGCGGGCGCCCGTCGCTGGGGCCCGGCGCGCCGGTGACGGTCATCGAGTACGACAACGAGGGCGGCGCCTACGCCCTGGTCGCCCATGTCCTCGCGCAGGGCCACCGACGGATCCTGTTCCTCGGCGGCAAGCCGGACCACACCACCGCCCAGGGCCGTGAGCGCGGCTATCTCGCCGCGCACAGCGCCCGCGGGGTGGAGCCGGACCCGGCGCTGCTCCTGCACGGCGACTTCACCCGCGACTCGGGCCACCGTCTGATGCGCGGGGCCCTCAAGCAGGGTCTGGAGTTCACGGCCGTGATCGCCGCCACCGACATGGTGGCGTCCGGCGCGCTGACCGCCCTGCGTGAGGGGGGTCTGGACGTGCCGGGCGATGTCTCGCTCGCCGGCTACGACGACATCCCGTTCGCCCGCGATCTGTACCCCGCCCTGACCACGGTCCACGTCCCTTACGAGGAGCTGGGCCGCCTGGCCGTCCGCACGGTCCTGGGGCGCACCCCGGAAGCCCCGGACGAGCACCTGCTGCTGGGGACGCATGTGGTGGTCCGCGACTCGGTGGCCCCGCCCAAGGAGCGGTAGCGGGCGGAAGCAGGCGGTTCCCCGGAAGCGGCCGCCCTCTTGTCCGCATCGGCCCCGTTTCCTAAGCTCACGCCGTCGGAAAACGGTTTCTCATCCCGGAGCGCCCAGTATGAGCACTGGCCCGATCCGTCCCACCGGCCGCGCGTACACCGCCCTGCGCCCGGCCTCCGCGGCGCGGATCACGGGCGGTTTCTGGGCCGCGCGGCGCCGCACCAACGCCGAGGTGAGCATCCCGCAGGGCCCGGCACGGCTGGAGGCGGCCGGGAATCTCGCCAACCTCCGGGCCGCCGCCGACGGCAAGGGCACCTTCACCGGCGACTACCCGTTCCAGGACTCGGACGTGCACAAGTGGCTGGAGGCCGCGTCCTGGCAACTCGCCGACCGGCCCGAGGACGACGGCGAAGGCGAAGGCGAAGGTGAGGGGGGCACCGAACTGGCCTCACACGTCGACGAGTTGATCGCTCTGCTGGCCGGCGCCCAGGAGGCCGACGGCTATCTGCAGACGTACTACCGGCTCGCCCGGCCCGAACAGCGCTGGCAAGACCTGCGCTGGGGCCACGAGTTGTACTGCGCGGGTCATCTCCTCCAGGCGGCCGTGGCGCACCACCGGGCCACCGGGCAGTACGAACTCCTCGCCATCGGCGTGCGGTTCGCCGTGCTCATCGACACGCTCTTCGGCCAGGACCGGGCGATCGACGGCGTGTGCGGTCACCCCGAGATCGAGACCGCGCTGATGGAGCTGTACCGGGAGACCGAGGAGCAGCGCTGGCTGGACCTGGCCGCGTACTTCGTCGAGCGGCGCGGACAGGGCCTGTTGAGCGAGGGCGCCGGCCGGGACCCGGGCGCCGGCTACTGGCAGGACCACATCCCGGTGCGCGAGGCGACGACGGTCACCGGTCATGCCGTACGGCAGTTGTATCTGCTGGCCGGCGCGACCGATCTGGCGGTGGAGACCGGGGACGCGGGGCTGCGGGCCGCGCTGGAGCGGATCTGGGCCGCGATGGCGGGCACCAAGACCTACCTCACCGGCGGGCTCGGCGCGCGCTATGACTGGGAGTCCTTCGGCAACCCGTACGAACTGCCCCCGGACCGCGCCTACGCCGAGACCTGCGCCGCGATCGCCTCCGTCCAGTGGTCGTGGCGGATGGCGCTGCTGACCGGCGACGCGAAGTACTCGGACCTGGTCGAGCGGACGCTGTTCAACGGCTTCCTGTCCGGCGTGGGCCTCGACGGAGACAGCTGGTTGTACGTCAATCCGCTCCAAGTCCGGGAGGCGCACGAGGAGTTCGGCGGCGACGACTCGGTCCGCCGCACGCCCTGGTTCCGCTGCGCCTGCTGCCCGCCCAACGTGATGCGGCTGCTCGCCTCGCTCCCTCACTACATGGTGAGCGGCGACGCCGAGGGCCTGCAGCTGCACCAGTACGCGACGGGCGTGTACGAGGCCGGCGGCGGCCGGGTCCGGGTGGAGACCGACTATCCGTGGCGGGGCCGGATCGCGGTGACCGTCGAGGCGGCGCCCGCCGACGCCGACTGGACGCTGTCGCTGCGCATCCCGTCCTGGTGTCCGGACTTCACGGCGACCGCCCCGGACGGGGACTCGCCCGCCGAGACGGTGCCGGGCTGGCTGCGGCTGCGCCGGCGCTGGCACCCCGGGGACTCGCTCACCGTCGACCTGGACCTGAGCCCCCGGCTGACCAGGCCCGACCCGCGCGTGGACGGCGTACGCGGCTGTGTCGCGATCGAGCACGGCCCGCTGGTGCACTGCCTGGAGGGCGAGGACCAGCGGGCCGGCGTCCCGTTCGAGGAGCTCACCCTCCCCCACGACGCCCACCTGACCGTCCGGCACGAGCCGGAGTTGCTGGGTGGGGTCACCGTGGTCACGGCCGACGGACGGAGCCGGGGAGGCGCAGACGTCGTACCACTGACCGCAGTTCCGTACCACGTGTGGGCGAACCGGCGGCCGGGACCGATGCGGGTGTGGATTCCGCGGGAGTGAGGTCGGCCGCCCACAGGGCGAACTCGGCGTCGCGCGGGCCGTGAGCGATGTGCGGCTCGCCCCCGTCGAAGATCCGCACCGGGTGCGAGTCGTCCCAGCGCTGCCAGCCGGGGTCGCCGTCGGTCGCGAACCGCACCCACGCGCCGTGCATGGCGTCGGCCAGCTCCTGCGGGGCGCCCTCGCCGGCCAGCCTGCGGGACTCGGGCACGTCCCCGGTGTCGAAGACGAAGCCCAGCTCCAGGCCGTGGCACGAGCCGAGGTCGGGCAGGTTGGAGGGCCAGGCGAACTCGTAGACGTAGGAGCGGTCGGGGCGGGCGTCGGCCAGGCGGTGCAGCGGGAGGCGCAGCAGGTGGTCGGTGACCAGCTGGCCGACGATCTCGGCGGTGCCGGCCTCCGGGTGCAGGGCGCGGTAGCCGCGCGGCACCTCGTGACCGCAGCGGCAGCGGGCCATGGCCCCGGCCAGGGCGACCGTGCCGAGCCGGTCGACGCGCTCCAGGAGCCCGCCGGGGACCAGCCAGAGGCGGTACTCGTCGCTGGTCCAGCCCAGCATCAGGTCGACGTCCGTCGAGGCGTCGCCGTCGACGAGCGCCTCCAGGGGGTCGCGCGGGACGAGGTCGCCGTCGACGACGATCCCGAAGGTGGGGCCGCCGAGCACCGGGCTGCTGAGCCGGCCGACGTCGGCCTGGACGCGCAGCAGCAGCTCGCGGTCGACCTCGGCGAAGGCCGCGGCGGTGGCGGGGATCTTCAGCCGGGTGGCCATCCGGCGCACCATGCGCCGTACCTTGTCCCGGTCGAACGCCTCGGGCGGCCCGCTCTGCAGGACCGCCCGCCGCATCAGCCCGCGCGCCTGCGGGGCGGCCAGCAGGGCGCCGATGCTGATCGCTCCGGCCGACTGTCCGGCGAGGGTGATCCGGCCCGGGTCGCCGCCGAACGCGCCGATCGTCCGGTGCACCCACTCCAGCGCGGCCAGCTGGTCGCGCAGGCCGGGGTTGGCGGGGGCGTCCGGGAACAGTCCGTAGCCCTCCACGCCCAGTCGGTAGTTCACCGACACGAAGACCACGCCGTCCCGGGCGAAGGTCTGCCCGTCGTACACGGGCACGGCCGAGGATCCCCTGGTCAGGGCGCCACCGTGCAGCCACACCAGCACCGGGAGGCGCGCGCCGGGGCCCGGCTCGGGGGTCCAGACGTTGAGGTTCAGGCAGTCGTCGCCCGGCACGACGGGATCGGCGAGCAGCTGCGCGAAGGCTTCGGAGTACGGCGGTTTCGGCGGCGTCGACCCGAAGGAACCCGCGTCCCGCACCCCGTCCCAGGGCTCGGGCGGCACGGGCGGCCTGAACCGGCGGGCGCCGAACGGGGGCGCCGCGTAGGGGATGCCCCGGAACACCGCGATCCCGTGCTCGTACCGGCCGCGCACGGCCCCGTACGGCGTGCTCACCACGGGGTCCGCCTGCACTCCTGCCCTGACTGCTGTCATCTGCCCACCAGCCCTCTCACCGCGCTACCGCACCGTGAACAACAGAGCACCACAGATCGCTCCGGTATTCCGGCGCAGAGCGCGGCCAGAGGGCTACTTGGCGTACAAGCGGCCTGTCTGCGTACAGGTCGCTACTTGGCGTACATCAGCGTGCCGAAGCCGAGCTGGTCGTAGCCGCCGCTGTCGGAGCCGTAGTCGCCTCCCCCGCCCTCGGGGGCGACGAGGTTGTAGTACATGGCCGAGATGTACTTGTCGTCGAGGCTGATGCGCCGGTTGTAGTGGAAGTGGAGCATCGCCCACACGGGCCGGATCTGCCCGCGCGAGGCCGAGGAGACCATCGTCTGGGACGACTGGGCGCAGCTCTGCCCGGTGCCCCAGGTGTAGGTGGTGAAGGGCACGTCGGTGCCGCTGTTGTACTTCGCGACGTACTGGGCGGCCTTCATGAAGCGACGGCTGTCGTACGAGTAGAGGTCGTCGCCCTGGTTCCAGGCCATCTCGCAGATCGCGCCCATCTGGCCCATGCCCATGACGGTGTGGCCCTGGTCGCGGCCGGACTCCTGCCACTGGCCCAGCGCGTAGCCGTCGGAGTCGGTGTACAGGTACGGCACCGCGTGCGCGATGGAGCCGTTGCCCGCCCCCGACTTGAAGTACGTGACGGCCTGGTCGTACTTGGCGCTGTCCTCGTTGAGGATCCCGATGGCCAGGATCGAGGCCATGTTGCACAGGTCCCAGTTGGCCCAGTAGTTGGTGATGCAGGCGTCGTTGTGGTTGGTCAGGAAGCTGTTGTTGAGCGGGTAGAAGACGTTCGCCATCATCTCCTGGGCGGCGGCGAGGTCGAAGTCGCCGTAGCCGCGCATCAGTTCGCAGGCGTTGGCGAACTGCCAGCCGTAGAGGCCGGAGGCGAGGAAGCGGTCGGCGTTGCCGCCGATCGAAGTGAGCGTCGTCGACCAGGCGTTGAGGATCCTGGCGGCGCAGGCCGCGTTGGCCTCGGTGCCGCCGACCCGCCAGCGCAGGGCGTTCTGGTAGGCGGCGGCGATGTCGTTGTAGAGCAGGCTGTAGTTCTGTCCGGTGCCGCCACGGATGATCGTGGCCGTGGCCCGGTTGGTCCAGGTGGACTGGGAGTGGGAGTTGGCGGTCAGCCTGTTCCAGCCGGACAGCCAGGGGTCGGTTCCCGCCGCGACCCTGACCTTGGCTCGGTTGATGTCACCGGCGTTGTGCAGCATGCCGGGGTGGGTGAAGGTCGCCGGGGCCGCGTGCGCGGCGGTGGCCACCGTGGCGCCGCCGAGGGTGAGGGCGGCGGTGAGGCCACCGGCGGTCTTCAGGAGACCGCGGCGGCTCAACTCGGTGCTGGGGAGGTGCTGGTGGGGGGACGTGCGGCTCATCGCTGTGCATCTCCAATCCATGACGGATCAGGTGGGCGTGATGCTCACCTCGTCGAACTCGGTGGTGCAGCGGACCGGTTGGCTGCGCGAGCAGACCACCAGGCCGACGTGGTAGGGGGCGTCACCGAAGCCGGGGATCACTCCGTCGGCGAGGGGGGTCCAGGTGACGCCGTCATCGGTGGACAGCGCTGCGCTGAAGGCGGTCCCGACGCGCTTCAGCCGCAGCAGGGCGGGGAGGGTGACGGCCGCGCCACCGGTGAAGACGGAGGCACCGGCCACGGTCTTGCGGAGCATGAGCTGAGCGGTGCTCCCGCCGGTGACGACGGCCCCCGCCGCCTGGTCGAACGGCGACAGCGACTTCGCCATGAGCAGCCCGATCCGGTCCGTACTCACCCCGCTGCGGGAGACGATCCGCGCGACGACCTCGCAGTCACCGCTGATCGGCCGCCGCACGAACTGGCCTGTCATTCCTTGGCCGTTGGCGTTGAGATCGACCCCCGCGCCCCGCACGGTGAAGGTCCCGCCGTCATACGACGTACTGCCCGGCGTCGTGATCGCCACCACACCCAGCGTCCCGAAGACACGGTCGTCGAGCACGGTGTCGCCGAGGTCGCCGTACGTCCACGGCGCGGGCGGCGCGCTGCCGACCGCGAGCGCGAGGACACCGGAGCCGACACCGGCCGCGTTGCCCGCACCGGCCGTGATGGTGAACTCCCCCGTCCCGCTGGGCGTTCCGGAGATCAGACCGGTACGCCGGTCGAGGCGCACCCCGTCGGGCAGGCCGTGCGCGGTGAAGCGCACGGGCTCGTGAGTGGCGCGTAGTCGGTACTGGAAAGGGGCGCCCTTGTTGGCGAAGAGCGCGGTGGACGAGGTGAGTTGGGGAGCCGTAGGCGTCGGCATCGTCGCGGCGGCGGACCGCGAACGCGGGCCACTGCCACCGGCGTTGGTCTTCGCGACGACGTAGTGGTACGTCGTACCGGGCACGCCTGTCACATCCGCGTACCGGACGCGGGTGCCGAAGCCGACCGCACCGATGCCGGTCGCGATCGTGCGGTACGGGCCGTCTGCGTGGGTGGCGCGCAGCACCTTGAACCGGGCGGCGGGATCGGGATCGGTCCAGGCCAGCTCGACGGCGTCGGCGCCGCTGGTGGCGTGCAGGCCGGTGGCCGTGCCGGCGGGGCTCGGCACGGACCACACCTCGCCGACGGCGCCGGTCACGCTGACGTTGTCAAAGGCTCCGGTGCCGGTCTCGGCGTACTCCGCGTCGACGCCGAGGCAGGAGGTGAGAACCAGACCGGCGTACGCGGTGCGCCCCAACTCGACTTCGGCGGAACCGACTTGGGTCCAGCGGACGCCGTCCGGCGAGATCGCGCCGGTCAGCCGCCGGCCCCTGCGGGTGACCCGCACCCAGTAGGGCGCCCGCAGCCGGTAGCCGTCGCCCGCGCCTTCTACGTACGGGGCTTCGAGCGGGGTGGCCGACTCGGGCAGGGCGCCGAGGTCGGAGATCGGGAAGGCGGCGTTCACGGTGATCGCCTGTTGCTGCGAGGGCGGGACGGGCGTGCTTCCGGTCGCGGAGACGACAGCTCCGGTCTTGGCGCGGACGCTCCACACCCCGCTCCAGGTGTGCAGTGGCAGCCCCTGGATCAGCATGGCCGCGTGCGGTGCGCCGGCGTCCAGAGAAGCGCGCACGGTGACGCCGATCTTGGCGTACTGCGAGCTGAGCGGCCACACGATCCGCGCGGTGACCGTGCCGTCGCCGCGCAGCGGGAGATGGGCGAGGCGGTAGGTGTCGGCGGTGCCGCTCGCCTCCAGGACGAAGCGCTCGCCGTCGAAGGCGGCGGAGCCGGGGATCCGTACGTCGCCGAGGTCCTGCGTGGACCAAGGTCCGGGGAGGCCGGCCGTGGCGGCCGCCGGAGGTGAATCCCCGCTGCCGCCCTGGGAGTTGGAGGCGCGGACGGTGTAGAGGTACGTCCGTCCCGGGCGCACCTTGCGGTCGCGGTAGGTCGGTTGGGTGACTCCGGTGGCGATCTCCTCGTACGGGCCCTCGGGGCGGGTGGCCCGGCGGACGGTGTACGTGTCCGCCCAAGTGGACGGCAGCCAGGCCACGGTGACGGAGTCGTCGGTGCCGTTCGCGGTGACGCCGGCCGGGGCTGCGGGTGCGGTCGGCGTCGGGGCGGTCGTACCGGCGTAGGTGAAGGTGCCCCAGCTGGGCAGGTCGTCGTTGCCGCCCTCGACGGTGCGGGTGCCGGCGGTACCGCGAAAGACTGCGGCCTTGATGTTCGGGGCGTCGAGGCCGCGGACGCCGGAGTAGTGGGCGTACGCCATCTCGTAGATCGGCGGCAGGGTGCCGCGGCCGGTCGCGGAGACGGCCTGCTTGATGTACTTGCCGGTGCGGTCGAGGTCGGGGGTGAAGGGGACGTCGCCGCCGAGGTTGTAGCGGGCCGCGTACTCGAAGTTGGCGAGGATGCGGTGGTCGTCGAAGGCCCACAGATCGACGCCCTGGTTCCAGGCGACCTGGGCGAGGTCGCCGGTCAGGCCGACGGCGAGCTGTTCGTGGCCCTGGTCGCGGCCGGACTCCTGGCCCTGGCCGGCGTCGGTGACGACGCGGTGGAGCACGCTGCCGTTGCCTGCGCCGGCCGCGGCGAAGCGCAGGGCGTCCTCGAAGAGAACCGGCTCTTCGCAGAACACCGCGATGGCCAGGATGGTCTGAAGGGCCGTCAGATCCCAGTTGCCGTTGGCGTAGAGCATGTAGCCGGACACCGCCGGATACCAGACGTCGAGGAACGACCGCTCGCAGCGCGCGATGTCCTCCTGCGCCCAGCCGTCGTAGCCGGTGTGGCGCAGGAGTTCGGCCGCGTTGACGAACTTGAAGGCCTGCAGCCCGGCGCCGAGCGGTCCGTCGGCGCCGGTGATCGTCGTCAAGGACGACGACCAGACGTTCAGGATGTCGCGGGCCTTGTCCGCATGGGTGCGCTCCCCTGTGGCGCACCACATCAGGGCGTTCTGGTAGGCGGCGGCCGAGTCTGCGACGGCCTGGTTCTGGAAGTTGGCGGGGCCGCGGCCCCAGGAGGTGATCTGGCCGGTGTTCTGGACGGCGTAGGTCGACTGGGAACGGGCGTGGGCGGCGAGCGCGAGGTAACCGTCATGGATCGGGGCCGACTTGGCGGCGACGGCGGTCTTCATGCGTGCCAGGTCGGCGGTGGTGTGGAGCAGACCCGGGTGGGTGAAGGTTCTCGGGGTGCCGTGGTGCTGCGGTACGGCGGCCCGGGCCGTACCGGGCACGAGCAGTCCGCTCGTGCCGGACGCCAGCAGCAGGGCGGCGGCCGTACCGCCGAGGAAGCCCCGACGGCTCGGGGTGACGGGAGCGTCGGTGGAGGCGTGGGCGGTGACTGGGACGGTCATGACGCGGCGGCCGCCTCGGCGGTCGTGAGGAACTTCAGGTTCGTCACATGCTCGTTGGAGAACCACTGGACCGAGTCGGTGGTGTAGTACCAGGTCGGCTTCTTCATCGAGTCGGCAACGACCAGCCCGTTGATCACCAGGTTCTCGAAGGTGACGTTCTTGATGGCGTGGTCGGCGTCGTAGCCGAGAAAGAGGGACGGGTTGGCGTGGGTGCCCGTGTACGTGAGGTTCTTGATGTAGACGTCCTCGATGCCGCGCCCGACCGAGGTGTTGTACTTCGTGTTGTACATGATCCGCATATGGATCACCTGGCCCTGCCGGAAGTCCTCGATCCGGAGGTCCTCGATGCGGACGTTCTTGATGAGGTTGGAGTCGCCGGGGTTGAGGGCGACGCAGCCCTGGTAGCCCATCTGGGGCTCACGGTGGTCGAGGACGTCGACGTTCTTGATGACGAGGTTCTCGATCATTTCCGGGGCGTCGCTGTTGCCGTGCGTGCCGACGTTGACCGGGTGGGCCACGTCGGCCCACAGCGTGCAGTTCTCGATGGTGATGTCGCGGGTGTCGCCGTAGTAGTCCCAGCGGTGGGCGTAGATCGCGAAGCAGTCGTCGGAGTTGCGCATGAAGCAGCCGTCGAAGTGGACGCCGGTGGAGGAGAACACGTCGAAGCCGTCGCCGTTGCCCTTCGAACTGAACGAACGGGCCTTGCGGACACGGACGTTGTGACTCTCCCCGAAGGTGCCCGCGTAGCCGGCCGGGTTGAGGATGATGACGTCCTCGATCCGGATGTTCCGGCTGCCCTCGCAGAGGATCGCGCCACCGGGGTTGTTGTAGAGCACGCCGTGTCCGGTGAGGCGGGCCCGCTCCACGTCCTTGAAGTAGACCTGCGCGGTGAGCACGGCGCCGCCCGCGAGGTACACGGTCTTGCCGCTGGGGACGGTCAGGACGTTGCCGGTGACGGTGTGCACGCCCGGGCCGAAGTAGATGACGTCCGGGTCGTCGGCCGAAGGGGCGTGCTTCTCAAGGGCGTTGGTGATGACGTGCAGGCAGTCGAAGATCTCGTCGTTGATCTGTACGACGACGTCACGCGGCTCGTCGAGGGTGAACCGCAGGGTGTCGCCGAGGAGTTCGGGCGAGATGCCCAGCGCGTCCGGTCTCACCCGGGCCTTGGTGGTGCCGCCCTTGAGGTAGGTGACCTCCAACTCCACGGAACCTCGGAAGTCGAAGTACACCATCGAGGAGTTGTAGACCTTGCCGGAGCCGGTGGTGGCGTTGATCTCCTCCAACTGCGGACGCCAGATGTCCAGGGTCCGCCACTCGCCGTCGGGGGCGGTGCGGGCCCGCACCTTGAAGGTGGTGTTGGTCGGCATGGTGGCCGGGCGGGGGTAAGTGACCAGCTTCGGGCGGGAGTTGTGGCCAAGGCCCTGGCCGTCCGCGTGGGCGGCCGTGGCCGTGAGGCCGCTCGCGAGACCGGCGGCGAGCGCGGTGGCGCCGGCGGCCTGGAGGGCGGTTCGACGGGACAGGGGCGTGTTCATCTGCGACTCCTTGCAAGGTGTTGGGGAAGGGACTGGTGAAGGGCTTACGGCAGGGGCTACTTGAGGCCGGTCGTCGACATGCCGGCGACGAAACCGCGCTGGGCTACGAGGAAGATCAGGAGGATCGGCACGACGTACATCACCGAGCCCGCGGCCAGCAGGTTGTTCACGGGCAGCCCGCCCGGAGTGACGTACGAGGTCATGAGGGCGACGGAGAGCGTCGTGCGGTCGTTGGAGAGCAACAGCATCGGGGCGATGAAGTCGCCCCAGCTCCAGGTGAAGGCGATCACGAAGCTCGCGGCCAGCACCGGCCAGGACTGCGGCAGGAAGATCCGCCAGAAGATCCCCGCGTACCCGCAGCCGTCGACGATCGCGGCCTCCTCCAGCTCCCGCGGCATCCCGGCGAAGAACTGCCGGAACAGGAAGACGAGATAGGGGGCGCCGGCCAGGCCCCACAGCACCCACGGCCAGTACGTGTCGACCATGCCGAGCTTCGCGAAGATGAGGTAGGTCGGGAAGAGCGTGATCATCTGCGGCAGCATCATCGAGCCGAGGAGCACCCCGAACAGGGCTTTCTTTCCAGGGGCGTTGAGGCGGGCGAACCCGAAGCCGACCCAGGCAGAGCTGAGGGTGACGAGGGTGGCGTAGATCAGGGCGATGATGAGGGAGTTGCGGGCGTAGCCCAGGAAGTCGATCTGGGTGAAGGCGTCGGCGAAGTTGTGCCACTGGATCCGGTCGGGCAGCCAGTGCACCGGGGAGGCGGCCAGTTCGGGGGTCGTCTTGAGGCCCGTCACGATCAGCCAGCCGAAGGGGCCGAGCATCAGGCCGGTGATCGCTACGAGGACGGTGTAGAGGACGAGGCGGTTGACGCGGATGCGGACGCCTGCCGGGGGTGTCGGGGCCGTCGGGTGCGAGCTCTTCGGGGGCAGGGTCGTGGGAGTCACTTCTTCGCCTCCGGATCGACGTTGTAGAACACCACTCCGGACGTGGCCTTGAAGACGATTCCGGTCACGATGAGGATCAGGACGAAGAGCACCCACAGCAGTGCGGAGGCGTAGCCGTAGCGGCCCATCGCGAAGTACTGGGCGAACACGTGCATCATGTACATGTAGTTGGTCTGCGGAATCGCCGTGACTCCGGCGGGAGTTGGGACGGGCGCGATCAGCAGCGGCATGATCGTCTGCACCGACGCGATCATCCCGGTCACGACCTGGAACAGCAGCACCGGCGAGAGCAGCGGAACGGTGATGCTACGGAAGGTCCGCCAGGCGCTCGCGCCGTCGATACGCGCCGCCTCGTGCAGCTCGCGGGGTACGTCCTGGAGGCCGGCCAGCGAGATGATCATGACGTTTCCGGCGCCCCACAGCACCGCCATCAGGATCACGTAGCGGGCGTACGGGTCGTCGAGCCAGGCGAGGGCGTCGATGCCGAAGACATGCAGGACGCCGTTGGCGGCACCCGAGTCCCGGTTGAAGAGCTGCTTGAAGATGAGCCCCGCGCCGACCGGGGGCACCACCGCCGGCAGATAGAGCAGCGTGCGGAACAGACCGCGCGCCTTGATCGGGCGGTTGACCAGGACCGCGAGGGCGAGGCCCGCGACGATCGACAGCGGTACGGAGGTGAGCGCGAACACC
Organism: Streptomyces pseudovenezuelae; assembly: GCF_029892565.1. Taxonomy (GTDB): domain Bacteria; phylum Actinomycetota; class Actinomycetes; order Streptomycetales; family Streptomycetaceae; genus Streptomyces; species Streptomyces pseudovenezuelae_A. The sequence goes on from NZ_JARXVH010000001.1 coordinate 963,753, forward strand.
CCCGCGCGGCCCAGGGAGTCCCAGGTCACCGGGTCGGACAGCAGCTCGCGGTAGTTGCCGAGGCCGACGTAGCGCCAGCGCGGCGAGATGCCGTCGAAGGTGGTGAAGCTCAGCCAGAGCGCGTACGCCATCGGACCGACGGTCAGCAGCGCGAAACCGATGATCCAGGGCGAGGTGAACATGTAGAACGCCCGGCGCCGGCGGACCGTCATGGAACCGCGGGGCAGGTCGGTGGAGCGGCTGGCGCCGGTGCGGATGGAGTTGGGGGTGGGGGTGGTGCCGGCGGAGGTGGTGCGTTCGGTGCCGGGGCGAGCGGCGGTTCGGGGCCGCCGTACGGCTTCGGGGATCTGTTCGGCTGTCATCCCACCTGCTCCTTACCGCGCTTCATCTGCTCGTTGACGACCGAGTTGAGGCGTCCGGCGAGGGTGTCGACGGAGATCCGGCCGTTCATCGCGGCCGGAATGACCTGGTTGATCAGGGCCTCCAGCGCGTCCCACTTGATGTAGGGGGTGAACGGAGTCACCGAGAAGTGCTTCAACTCGGCCTTCTGCACCTCGATGACGCGCTGTTGGTAGTCCTCCTTGTGCGGCATCAGCGGCTGGAGCGACTTCAGGCTCGGAATCCCCCAGCCGCCCTCCGCGCGCGCCTTGGCCGGACCCTCGCCGAAGAACCACTCGAAGACCCGCCAGGCCGCGTCCTTGTTGCGCGCCTTCTTCGGCATCCACATGCCGGTGGCCCCCTGGCAGGAACTGAGCCGCGGGCCGCCCTCGAAGACCGGCGCGGGCGCCAGCCGGGACACCTCGGCCAGCTTCGGCTCGGCGTTGATCATGCCGCCCAGCCAGTAGCCGCTGCCGGACATGGCCATCCGGTTCGCGACGTAGGTGGGCCCGTCCCAGCCGTCGGGGTTGGGCTGGACGAGGCTCGGTCCGATCCGGGCCTTGGCGTAGTCGACGTACCAGGTCAGGGCCTTGCGGGCCTCGGGCTTGGTGAAGTCGACACGACTGAAGTCGGCGGAGAAGAGGCTGCCGCCGGCGGCAGCCGTGAGGTTGGTGAAGAGGATGCCGAGACCCAGGCCGTTGTAACTGCCGCCGTAGACGGTCGTCTGGCCGTTCTTGCGCCGGGCCAGACGCTTGGCGTTCTCCAGCCATGCGTCGTACGTGATCGGCTCGGTGTCGGGCGGGTAGTCGACGCCCGCCTTGTCGAACAGCGCCGAGTTGTACCAGAACATCGCGTCCTGCGAGAAGTCCTTCGCCATGCCGTAGCGCGGGCCCTTGCCCTGGGTCCGCCCGTCGTAACGCCACAGGTCGTTGGCCGGGTCCAGGTCGTCCACCTTCAGCACGGTCGACCTGGCGAAGTACGGGTCCAGGTTCTCGGCCACACCCCGGGCGGCGAAGTACGGCACGTCGAGAGCGCCGCTGCCGCGCACCAGGTCCGGCGGGCTCCCGTTGGTGAGCATCGCGATCAGCCGGGTGATGTCGTCCTGCACCACGGTGATCCCGATGCCGAGTTCCTTCTGCGCCTGCTGGATCAACTCCGGGGAGATGTCGTCCAGTTTGACCATCACGGTGACGCGCTCGCCGCCGCCGGGCGCAGCACCGGCCACTTGCAGGGCACAGCCGCTCAACGCTGCCGCGCCGGCCGCGGCGCCTCCCGCCGACAGGGCGAGGAAGCGGCGGCGGCTGGGCGGAGCACCGGCCTGGGTGCGCATGAACCCTCCAGGTCTCTACGCTGAGAAGTTTTCGGGAACCGGTTTCTATAGGCGGTGGAGGGAGCTTCCTTCTGGGCGCCGAGGGCGTCAAGAGGGATGACCAAGTTTCGAAAACTCTGGGGGTGCCGGTGGGTGGGGGGTGCGGGCTTGCGTTCCCGGTGAATCGGGCAACCGGTTGGCCTTCGGTCCGAGTGATTGACCGGCCCTTCTCGGGAGACCTACGGTAGATCTACGGTAGAAGGCGCTTTCTGAAAATGTTTCCGTCCCGTGGTCAGATCTCGTGGTCAGGAGAGTCATGCCCAACCCGCAGCCGCCCAGGGCCGTGTTCGCGATGGATCCGGTCCACCTCCCGCTGCTCTTCCCACCGCCCCTCATGGCCCGGCTGACACGCGCCTCCGACCTCGACCCCACGCTCGTGGTACGGGACTTCGCCGACCCGGCGGTGGCCGGTGCCCTCGCCGACGCCGAGGTCCTGATCACCGGCTGGGGCTGCCCACCGCTCGACGCCGACGTCCTGGCCGCCGCGCCCCGACTCCGCACCGTCCTGCACGCCGCCGGCTCCATCCGCTCACTGGTCGGCGACGCGGTGTGGGAACGCGGAATCACCGTCTCCAGCGCGGTGACCGGCAACGCGCTGCCGGTCGCCGAGTACACGCTGGCCATGATCCTGCTCACCGGGAAGGACACCTTCGCCCACCGCGAGCGCTTCCGCGCCGAGCACCGGTATCCGTCCCACGCCGAGACGGCGGGCACGGGCAACGTCGGCCGTCGCGTCGGGGTCATCGGGGCTTCGCGGGTGGGGCGACGACTGCTGGAGCTCTTGCGGCCGTTCGACTTCTCGGTGCTGCTGCACGATCCGTATGTGACGGCGAGTGAAGCCGCGGCACTGGGGGCCGAGTTGGTCGGGTTGGAGGAGCTGTTGGGGCGGAGTGACATCGTGTCGCTGCACGCGCCCGACATTCCCGAGACGTATCGGATGCTCGATGCGTCGAGGCTTGCGTTGATCCGGGACGGGGGCGTGCTGATCAACACGTCTCGGGGGGCGCTGGTCGATCCCGACGCGCTGGAGGGGGAACTGGTCTCCGGGCGGTTGCATGCGGTGCTCGACGTGACCGAACCCGAGCCGCTGCCTGCGGGGTCACCGCTTTACCGGCTGCCCAATGTCTTTCTCACGCCTCATATCGCCGGGTCGCTCGGGAACGAGCTGGAGCGGCTCGGGCTGATCGTGGTGGAGGAGTTGGAGCGGGTGGCGCAGGGGGTGGGGTTGGGGCATGAGGTGCGGTTTGCGGATTTGGTTCGGGTGGCTTGAGGGGTGGGTGGGTTGAGGGGTGGGTGGGTTGAGGGGTGGGCGGCTTGTAGTTGAGTGGGTTTTTGGGGGCGGTTTGGCTTGAGGCGGTTTGAGTGAGGGTGAGGTGAGCTGAGTGAGGGGGCGTGAACAGCGTTTGCGTGCACGGCATTTGGCTGTGACTTTTGCAGGTGCCGTGCACAATGTCTTGCTCGGTCGCCTTCGGGGCGCTCCATGCCGGTGTCGAGAGCCCGATCGTGCTCAGCGCTTCGCGCCTCCGCGCGTTCGGTCTCTCGACACCGGCGCGCCCCTACGGCTCTCTCGCGGCCGGCGCGTTGGTCCACGGGCCGTTGGTGGGCCCTTGCCGTTGGTCTGTGGTTGTTTGGGGGGACGGGGTTTTGTATGGGATACGGTTTCTGGGCCGGTGACTGATCTGTTCCGGTGGGGTCTGGCCTGTGAGTTCGAGGAGTCGCGGCCGTGAGTCAGCGCAAGGCTGCCAGTGATGTCGGGCGGGCCACCATCCGTGACGTGGCCGAGCGGGCCGGAGTTTCCGTCGCGAGTGTTTCCCGGGTGTTGTCCGGGAACTATCCGGTGTCGGAGGAGTTGCGGCGGCGGGTGATGAAGGTCGTGCAGGATCTCGACTACGTCACCAATGCGCATGCTCGCTCGCTGGCGGGGGGTGGGACTCCGACCGTCGCCATCCTCATCAACAACATCACCGGGGCCGCTTTTGCCCACGTGGCCAAGGGAGTTGAAGGGGCCGCCACGCTGCGGGGGTGGCTGTCGCTGGTGGGTACCACCGGGGACGATCCCGAGCGGGAGTTGGCGCTGGTCAACCTGATGCGGCAACAGGGCGTTGCCGCCGTAGTGTTGCTGGGGGGCGCGTACGACTACGACGAGTATCAGTTGCGCATGGCCCGGTTTGCGCGGTCGCTGGACGCTGCTGGGTCCCATCTGGTGTTGGTGGGGCGGCCTCCGCTGGAGGGGGACGTGCCGGCCACGACCGTCGACTACGACAACGAGGGCGGCGCCTATGCCATGGCCAGCCATCTGTTGTCGGCCGGGCATCGCAAGGTGCTTGTCCTGCCGGGACACGCCGAACTCACCACCGCTCAGGGGCGATTGAGGGGTGCTCGGCGGGCCTTCGAGGCGTACGGGGTGCCCTTCGAGGCGGACATGGTGCGGCACGGGCCGTACGACTATGAGCACGGGTACGAGGCCGTTGAGGGGAGTCTGGGGGCGGGGTTGAACTTCACCGCCGTGCTTGCCGGGACGGACGTCGTTGCCGCGGGGGCCATGCAGGCGCTGCGGGCTGCCGGGTTGCGGGTGCCGGAGGACGTCTCGATCGTCGGCTATGACGACATCCCGCTGGCTTCACAGTTGACTCCCCAACTGACCACCGTGCACGTGCCGTACGAGGAGATGGGCCGGGTTGCCCTGCGTGCCGTGGCCGACCGGCGTGAGGGTGGTTCGGGGCGGCGCAAGGGGGGTGACGGCGACCATATGGTGCTGGGCACCCATGTCGTCGTGCGCAACTCCGTGCGGCCGCCCGCCGCCCAGCCGTAGGCGCTGACGGTGGTGTGGGGCGGGCTCGTTCGGGAACCGGTTGCGGTGTCGTTTCGTAAACGGTTACTGCGTTCTACCAGCGCGTTTGCCCACCTCAGATAAGAAGTTCGCGCACACCTCTTGCTACTGGCATAGCTGTCGGCCTACCTTCTCGACAACCGCTTTCTACCGCTTCCGCAGCTTCCGCTTGGTCGGTTCCCCGCCGGTTCTCCGTAGCCGCGAGCCGATGGTTGTCAGGCCACCGTTCCGGTGGGCGCCCGAGCCGCCGTCCTCTTCCTCTGAGAACGCCCAATCCCCGAAGGATCACGGTCAGATGAACTTCACCAGCTCCCGGAGAAGGTTCGCCCACGCCGCCGTCGCCGGAATCGCGCTGACGGGTCTGCTCGCCGCCTGTGGCGGGTCGGACTCAGGGGACGACACCAAGTCGTCCGGCCCGGTCACCCTGCCCTTCTGGGGCTGGGCCAACGGTCAGGAGGCGGTGGTCAAGGCCTTCAACGCCGCCCACAAGGACATCAAGCTCAAGTACACCAAGGTGACCGACCAGCTGACCATGCAGAAGCAGCTGACCAACGCCGTGAAGGCGGGCAACGCGCCCTGTCTCGTGCAGAACACCGCCGAGTACGTGACCAGTTGGGTCTCGCAGGGGGCGCTCGCCGACATCAGTCAGTACGTGGACGGCAGCAAGGGCAAGTTCAATGGCGGGTCCTGGGCGAGTGCCCAGGTGCAGGGCAAGTCGTATGGGGTGCCTACTAGTTCCTCGCCCAACTTCACCATCTATCGGACCGATGTCTTCAAGAAGTACGGCGTCGAGGCTCCGGTCACGTGGGACGACTTCATCGCCGCCGGCAAGGTGCTGAAGAAGCACGGGGTGAAGATCACCAACTTCGCCGGGGAGGATCCCAGCACGCTGGAGGTGCTCGCGATGCAGGCCGGGGCGCACTGGTACGCCATCGACGGCGACTCCTGGAAGGTGGACTTCCAGGACGCGGGCAGTCTGAAGGCGGCCAAGGTGATTCAGGAGATCATCGACGGTGATCTGAATTCGAAGTTGTCCTTCGCCGACTACGCCGCCGTGCAGCGCAACTACGACGACGGTGGGACCGCGACCCGGCAGATCTCGACCTGGCAGATGGCCGGCATGGTGCAGAACTTCACCAAGTCCTTTGGGAAGTGGGCCCTTTCGCCGTGGCCGACGTATGCGGGTGAGGCTGCCAAGACGCCTGCGGGGACCAATCTGACCGGCAGTGTGACGCTGGTGACCAAGCAGTGCAAGAACGTTCAGCAGGCCGCGGAGGCCGCGTTGTGGATGTCCACCAATGCCGGTGCCGTGAAGACGATGGCTTCCCCCACCACCGGCAACGGGGTGATGCCGGCCCTGGCCGACAGTCAGTCGTATGTGGGTGAGGCCGTCTCCGAGAAGCTGCTCGGGAGCAACTATCAGGCTGCGCAGAAGGTGGTGACGGAGAGTCTGGGGGCCGTGACGACCGACTGGACCTTCGGGCCCGACTGGACCGCCATGTTCACCGAGATGCAGGCCGGTTGGGCCAAGGTCGTCAACAAGGAGCAGAAGGTGTCCGATCTGCTGGCGCACATGCAGGACTGGACGGTCAAGGACCTGAAGTCCCGCGGCATCAGTGTCGAGGGTTAGAGGCTGAGGTCGACCGACGATGACTCGCTCACTGCGCTGGAAGGGTGCCGCCTTCACGGTGCCCTTCCAGCTCGGCTTCGTCTTTCTGTATCTGCTTCCGATCGGGTACGCCGTCTATCAGTCGCTCTTTCGTGAGCAGCAGTCCGGGCTGGGGCTCGGTGGCTCGACGGAGAAGTTCGCCGGGTTCGAGAACTACCGGCAGGGGCTGACCGATTCGGCGTTCATGGGGTCCGTGCTGCGGGTGGTGCTGTTCGCCTGTGTGCAGATTCCGGTGATGCTCGTCGTCAGCCTGCTGCTCGCGTTGTTCCTGGACTCGCTCGCCTCCAGGGCCGCGAGCCGGTTCCGGATCGTGCTGCTGGTGCCGTACATGATCCCGGGTGTGGTGGCCGCGCTCGTGTGGATCAACCTGTACAGCCCGGCGGTCGGTCCGCTCACACCCTTGGGCAAGGTGTTCGGCTTCGACTGGAACTTCTTCGCGCCGTCCATGGTGTGGCCGTCCATCGGCAACCTGCTGACCTGGCACGGCATCGGCTACAACATGGTCATCATCTACTCGGCGCTCCAGGGCGTCCCGCGTGAGCTGTTCGAGGCCGCCCGGTTGGACGGTGCCTCGGAGCCGCGGATCGCCGTCAGCATCAAGATCCCGTATGTGCGGGGCGCGTTGGTGCTCACCGGGATGCTCTCCGTCATCCAGATGCTGCAGATCTTCAACGAGCCCGCGCTGTTCCGGAACATCACCCCGCAGACGGTCAGCGACAGCTTCACACCGATCATGATCATCTACAACCAGGCGTTCAACGCCGGCAACTACCACTACGCGGCTGCCCTGTCGGTCCTGCTCGCCCTGATCCTCGGCGTGGCCTCCTTCCTCTTCTACCGGCTCACTTCGAGGGAGGCCGACTGATGACGCTCACCGATGAACCCCGTACCAGGGACCGGCAGTTGGGCAGGATCAGTGCGCCGGACCGGGCTTCGCGGTCGCGGGGCGGGCAACGGTTTGTGCTTGTCGGGCTGGTGCTGGCGAGTGTCTACAGCCTGTTTCCGGTGTGGTGGCTGATCGTCGCCTCTACGAAGGACCGTACCGGGCTCTATCAGAGCAATGGGCTGTGGTTCTCCGGGTGGCATCTGTGGGGCAATCTGCGGCAGTTGTTCACCTACGAGGACGGCATCTTCCTGCGGTGGACCGCCAACTCGTTCCTGTACGCCGGTGTCGGCTCCCTCGGCGGCACGCTGCTCGCTCTCGCCACGGGGTACGGACTCGCGCGCTTCCAATTCCCGGGCCGGAACCTGGTGTTCGCGTGCGTGGTGGGGTCGTTCCTGATCCCGATCGCGCTGCTGACGCTGCCGCTGTATCTGATGTTCTCGGAGATCGGGCTCGTCGACACCCCGTGGGCCATGCTGATCCCGTGTCTGATCAACCCGTTCAGCGTCTATCTCGCCAAGGTGTACACCGAGGCCACCATCCCCTTCGAGCTGCTGGAAGCCGCCCGGATCGACGGGGCCGGTGAGCTCAGGATCTTCTTCAGCATCGTGCTGCGGATGATGACGACGGGCGGCGCGACCGTCTTTCTGCTGGCCTTCGTCAACACCTGGAACGCCTTCTTCCTGCCGCTCACCGTGCTGCGCGGCGAGGAGAACTGGACGCTCAACCTGGGCCTGTACAACTGGTCCGGCAAACGCCTGGAGTCCGGCGTCGACCTCACCAGCCTGGTGCTGACCGGCGCGCTGCTCTCCATCGTCCCGATGGCCATCATGATGGTCGCGATGCGGCGGTACTGGCGCACCGGAGTCACCCTGGGAGCGCTCAAGTGACCTTGCTGCGCAACCCTGTTCTCCGTGGCTTCACCCCCGATCCCTCCCTGGTGCGGGTCGGTGACTGGTACTACGTGGCGAACAGTTCCTTCGAGTGGTTCCCGACCATCCCGATCCACCGCTCCCGCGACCTCGCGCAGTGGGAGTACGCCGGCCATGTGCGCGGCGCGGTGCCGGGCGACTCGCTGGCCGGGGTGCCCGACTCGGGCGGCATCTGGGCGCCGTCGCTGAGCCGGGACGGCGAGCGGTTCTGGGTGGTGTACGCGGTCGTGCGGTCGGTGGGGACGGCGTACTTCGATACGGATGTGTTTGTCAGTACGGCCGTTGGGGTGGGCGGTGAGTGGAGCGCTCCTCGGCGGGTGGCCGGTCATGGCTTCGATCCCGCGCTGTTTCATGAGGGCGGGCGCTTGTGGCTGCTGAATCTCCAGAACGATCACCGTCCGGGTGGGCGGCGGTTCTCAGGGATCGTGTTGAGCGAGTTGGACCGCGAGACGCTGGCTCCGGTCGGGGGTACGCATCTGCTGGTGCAGCACGAACGGCTCATCGAGGGGCCCAAGTTGGTGCGGCGGGACGGGTGGTACTACCTGGTGCTCGCGGAGGGCGGTACGGGGTTCGAGCACGGGGTGCGGGTGGCGCGGAGTCGCGCGGTCACGGGTCCGTACGCGCTGGATGAGCGGCCGTTGCTGACCTCGCGGGATGATCCCTCGCTGCCGTTGCAGAAGGCGGGGCACGGGGAACTGGTCCAACTGCCGGGTGGCGAGTGGGTGTTGAGCCATCTGACCGCTCGTCCGCTGGACACGGGTGGCGGGCCGCGCTGTCCGCTCGGGCGGGAGACCGCGGTCCAGGCGGTGGTGTGGGACGAGGTGGGGTGGCCGCGGCTTCGGCAGGGCGGTCATCATCCGGCGGTCGAGGTCGATGTGCCGACAGCTCGTGCGCTTCCTGCATCCCCTGCGCTTCTTGATGTGCCGGCGGGGCCGCCTCCCGGAGACGGGCGCGAGGAGCTTGGCTGGCCCTGGAGTTCCCCGCGCGGATATCCCGATCCCTCCTGGGCCGACGCCCACACCCGCCCCGGTTGGATCCGGCTGCGTGGTCGGCACGGGCCCGAGTCGCGGTGGGCGCACAGTCTGCTCGCCCAGCGGATCACCGAGCACCGCGCGGAGGCCGAGGTCACCGTCGAGGCGCGGCCCCGCACCTTCACGCAGGCCGCGGGGCTGGTGCTCTGGTACAACACCGAGGCCTACGTGAGCCTCGACGTGACGTGGGCGGAGCCGGAAGGCGAGGAGCAGCAAGGGCAACAGTGGCAGGGACGGGGTCGTACGGTGCTCAGTCTTGTCGAGCGCGAGGAGTCCGCCACCCGGCAAGCGGCCGTGGTCGACGTCGACGCGGACGGACCGCTGACGCTCGGGGTGACGATCGATGACGTCGAGGCACGGTTCTGGTACGCCGTCGGGGGCGCGGCCCGTACCGCCGTAGGACCGGTGGTCGACTTCAGCAAGCTCACCGACGACTACGGGACCAAGCTGCGCTTCACGGGTGCGATGGTCGGCATCCACGCCGTGGACCTCGTCGGCGGGGCGTTCACGGCCGACTTCAGCGGGTTTCGGCTCAACTGCCGGTAGCCGCCGGGGAGTCGCCGCCCTGTTCGAAGTTTCGAAAGCCACGGACGTTCCAAGCCTGCGAAGTCCAACCTCTTCCCGGTGCGTTGCGGTGAACCTAGGGTAGGAAGCGCTTACCGCTTCGTCGCGGGTCGAAACTTTCGCTGGCCCTCGGGCGGGCCGGAGAGGTGGTTCCCGATGGTCCGTACGGGGAATGCGAGCGTGGCCGCCGGGCCGACGCTGGCGGTCGTGGCCCGCGAGGCGGGGGTGTCCGTGCCGACCGCGTCCAAGGTGGTCAACGGGCGGGAGGACGTGGCGCCCGAGACGCGCCGCCGGGTCACGGAGGCGCTCGACCGGCTCGGTTATGTGCGCAGACCCCGCTTCGACACGACGAAGGTGCCCGGCCTGGTCGACCTCGTGGTGCACTCGCTCGACACCTCCTGGTCGGGCGCCGTGCTGCACGGGGTGGAGGCGGCGGCGCACGACGCGGGCCTTGAGGTCGTGGTCTCGGCGGCGCTGAACCGGACCCGGACCGGGCATCCCGATCGCGGCTGGCTGGACAAGCTGGTCGTGCGCGGTTCTTCCGGAGTGCTGTTCAATCTGGCCGAGTTGACGCCGGCGCAGTACTCCTGGCTGGAGCAGCACCGGATCCCGTTCGCGATGATCGACCCGGTGCTCGAACCCCCGCCGGGTGTGGTGTCGGTGGGCGCGGCCAACTGGCAGGGCGGGGTCACCGCCACCGAGCACCTGCTCGCCCTCGGCCATGAGCGGATCGCGGTCATCGCGGGCCACCAGCGCAAGATGTGCAGCAGCGCACGGGTGGCCGGGTACCGTTCGGCGCTCGCGGCGGCCGGGGTGCGCCACCGCGTCGAGTACGTCCGGCACGCCGGGTTCGACGAGAGCGTGGCCCGGCGGCGGATGCTGGACCTGCTCGATCTGCGCGAGCCGCCGACCGCGGTGTTCGTGTGCTCGGACCGGATGGCGCTGGGGGTGTACGAGGCCCTGGCGGAACGGGGGTTGAGCGTTCCGGACGACGTCAGCGTGGTCGGTTTCGACGACCTGCCCGAGTCCCGCTGGATCGCCCCGGCCCTCACCACGGTCCGCCAGCCACTGGCCGAGATGGCGGCGACGGCTTTGCGGCTGCTTGTTCGCATGATGGAGGGCGAGCGCCCGGAGAGCACGCGTACGGAGTTGTCGACGCGGTTGGTGGAGCGGAGCAGCACGGCACGCCCACGGGCGTAGCTCGTCGGCGACCTCGGCGGGGGCCGTTCTTGCCGACCTCCCTGCCGACTTCCTCTCTTACCTCCTCGCCGACCTCCGTGCCGGCTTCCTTTCCAACCTCGGTGGAAGTTGCGTCGGTTCGGGTGCCTGCGCCCTGCACACTCGGCACAATGCGTTCATGTCCGATGACTGGCAGCAACAGATCGACGCGCTCCACGAGGAGTTGATCCGTCGCGACGACCCCGCCGCCTGGGTGCGCGAGGCCGACGCCATGGAGGGTGCCCGGCGCTATCCCCGTCTCGCCCTGCGTGGGCCGGTGTTCGGGGTCGCCGCGCAGGATCCGGCGGTCGGGCCCGAGTGGCGGGTGCTGAAGCCGGTCGTGGACCGTGTGCCGCAGACGGCGCGGGACGGGTTGCAGTCGCACCTGTTCTTCACCGCGAAGGACGACACCGACGACCGGGCCGTACGGCGTGAACTGCTGGCCGGCGTCGCCGTGTTGGAGCGCAAGCGGGTGGACGAGGTGACCGCGTGCGGGGTGCGCTACCGCGTCGTGCGTGGGGACGAGTTCGCGCGGATCGGCGACGGCGGTCCGGAACCGCCCCGGCCCACCGACCCCGAGCCGACGATTCGGTCCTGGGACCGGCAGGCGCACGACCATCGGCTCCGGGACGTCGGCTTCACGATCGATCCGGGGCTCGCCGAGGGCCCGTCCGCGGGAGCCATCCAACTCGGGCTGCGGGCCTTCACGTACACCGGCGCCCACTTCCCCGTCGATGTCCGCACGGACTCCGAGCGGTCCGTCGCGACTCATCCGGATCCGGTCCTGCTGCCTACCGGCTTCGGCGTGGTCGAGCGCGTCAAGCGGGAGGGCTGGCGGCCGATCGGCGTCCTGGTACCGACCCCGCACGCGGCCCGCCAGATGCTGTACGACGGCCTGGCCGAGGTGTGGGCCCTGCTCTACAGCCTCGACGACGGGACCAAGGCCAGGTACGCGGCGGCGGCCGAGAAGTTCCGCGGCCTTCAGCGCGCCGACGAGTTCCAGGTCGACGACCGTCTCTTCCGGATCTGCCGCGTGGAGCGCATCCTCCGCACCGGACCCGAGGGGCCGGAGTCCCCGCGCCCCTCGGACGTGGACGCGTACGGCCCGATGAAGCTGCACCCGAGGATGTCGGAGGACGGCACCCTGACGCACGGGGACTGACCGGGGCGGAGGGGGCAACGGACCGGGGACGGAGGAGCAACGGACGGCCCGCGGCCTGTCCTGCCGCCCCTCGCCGCCCTGCCGCCCGCCCGTCGCCCTCCGCCCCCCTCACGCCGCACAGGTGTTCCATTCAAGCCACCGCGCCACGTAGCCTCTGCTGCGATGAACGCCATCCCCGCACAACTGGACCACCTCGTCCTCGCGACCCCCGATCTGGCCGCGACGGTCGCCGACTTCACGCGGCGCACCGGTGTGGCGCCCGCGCCCGGCGGTGTGCACATCGGCTTCGGCACCCGCAACTACCTGGTGTCGCTGGGTGGTCGCAGCTATCTGGAGATCATCGGGCCGGACCCGGAGCAGCCCGAGCCGAGCGGTCCTCGCCCGTTCGACGTCGACGATCTGGCCGTCGCGCGGACGGTGACCTGGGCGATCAGCCCGCCCGACCTCGACGCGGCGGTCGCGGGCGCCCGTGCGCGGGGCTACGATCCCGGCCGCATCCACCCGATGAGCCGGCGCCGGCCCGACGGCGCCCTCCTGGAGTGGCGGCTGACCGACGGCGAGACAGCGCATCCGTCCGGTCTGGTGCCGTTCCTCATCGACTGGCAGGTCTCCGACCACCCGACCGCGTCCGGCCTGCCCGCCACTCCCCTGCTGACCCTGTCCGCGACGGCCCCCGACCTCGACGAGATCCGGCCGCTGCTGGCGGCGGTCGGGCCCGAACTCGCCCTGTCCGAGGGCCCGTTCGGGCTCTCGTTCACCGTGGGCACGCCTCGGGGGCAGGTCACCTTCTAGCAGCAGAACCCGCGTGTCCGATTCGTTCAAGACCGGGCGCCCGCGTCCTGCCTACGGTGATCGCATGACTCCACATTTCTCCGTGCTCGGCCTCGTCGTCTCCGACCTGGCCGCCTCGCTCGCCTTCTACCGTCGGCTCGGGCTCGTCTTTCCGGACGGGGCCGAGGAACTGCCCCATGTCGAGGCCGAGCTGCCCGGTGGGCTGAAGCTGGCCCTGGACACCGAGGAGACCGTCCGTTCGTTCCATGCCGGGTGGCAGCCGCCGGTCGGCGGTGGGCGGATCGCGCTCGCCTTCCGGTGTGCGGGCCCCGCCGAAGTCGACTCGGTGTACGGGGAGTTGGTCGGAGCCGGGTACCACGGGGAGCTCAAGCCGTGGGACGCGGTCTGGGGTCAGCGGTACGCGACGGTGCACGACCCGGACGGCAACGGCGTCGACCTGTTCGCGCCGCTTCCCCAGTAGACCGCCCGCGCGCCGCTACCCCAGCAGCTCGCCGAGCGGCAGTCCCGCCAACTCCTTGACGTCCCGGGCCAGATGGGCCTGGTCGGCGAAGCCGGCGTGGGCCGCGGTCTCCGCGAACGGCATGCCCCGGCGGGCCAGTCGCAGGGCGCGTTGCAGCCGTAGTACCCGGGCCAGCGTTTTGGGGCCGTAGCCGAAGGCGGACTGGGCGCGGCGGTGCAACTGGCGGGTGCCCAGGCCGAGTTCGTCGGCGGTGGCGGCGACGGGGCGGCCCGCGTCGAGGGCCGTCACGAGGTGGCCGAGGAGCGGGTCGGGGGCGTCGGCGTCCGCCGCCAGGCGCAGGGCCGCCTCGTCGAGGCCGTGGGCCGGGTCGGGCGCCGCGTTCACGCGTGCGGTGAGCCGGCGTGCGCGGGCGGTCGGCCACAGTTCGGTGAGCTCCACGCGCCGGTCGCGCAGTTCGAGCGCGGGCACGCCCAGGAGGGCGGGCGCGGTGCCGGGGTAGAAGCGGACGCCCGCCCAGGCGCTGGGGGCGCCCTCGGTGACGTATCCACGGGTGTCGGGTCCCGCGATCAGGAGTCGGCCCTCGTGCCACAGCAGGTCCATGCAGCCGTCGGGCAGCACCCGGCCCGGTGCGGCCGGGGACGGGGTGTTCGTCCACACGATCGCGCCGGTCAGCCGGGACGCCCGTTCCGTGTACACGTGGGTCAGGCTACGCCGGGTGTCAGGGGCGGGCGCCGACGAGCGGGGCGTCGTCGGCGGCCCGGGCCCGGTGCTCCTGCGGGCTGACGCCATACACCCGCTTGAAGGCGCTGGACAGGGCGAAGGCGCTGCCGTAGCCGACCTGGCGGGCGATGCTGTCGAGGGTGGCGTCGGAGGCGCGCAGGCGGTCGGCGGCCAGGGCCAGGCGCCAGCCGGTCAGGTAGGTCATCGGGGGCTCGCCCACCAGCTCGGAGAAGCGGCGGGCCAGGGCCGCGCGGGAGACGCCGGCCTTGGCGGCGAGGGACGCGACCGTCCAAGGGTGGGCGGGGTCGTCCTGGAGCAGGCGCAGGACGCGGCCGACCACGGGGTCCGCGAGCGCCCCGTACCAGGCGGGCGCCGCGGCCTCCGGGCGGGAGAACCAGGCCCTGAGCGCGGCGATGACCAGCAGGTCGAGGAGGCGGTCCAGGACGACTTCCTGGCCGGGCTCGTCCCGGACGATCTCCTCCATGAGGAGCGAGGTGAGCGGGCACTCCCAGACGTCGCCTGGGAGGGAGAGCAGCGGCGGCAGCGCGTCCAGCAGGCGTCCGCTGATCTCGCCCTGCATCAGGTACGTACCGATCAGCATGACGGTGGAACCGCCGAGGCGGTCGCCCCAGGTGCGTACGCCGAGGTCCATGGAGCCCTGGAGGGGGCGACCGTCGGGGTACGAACACTCCGCGCCCGGCAGGATCAGCGCCTGCGGGGGCGTGGCGGGGTCGTCGGCGCAGGTGTACGGGTCGGGGCCGCGGGCGATGGCGAGGTCGCCGGCGCGCAGCCGCAGCGGAGGTCCGGTGTCCGGGGTGATCCAGGCGTCGCCGCGCACCATCAGCATCACGGTGAGCGGGGCGCGGTCCTCGACCCGCACCGCCCAGGGCGGGTCGAAGCACGCACGGATCATGAAGGCGCCACGCGCGCGTGGACCCTCCAGCAGGCCTGCAAGGGCGTCCATGGGGCCAGCGTAGACGCGCGATTATGGGAATGAGCCGTTCAGCGATGGTTCCTTGTGAAGTGCGGCAGTTGACTGGCGGGCATGACAGACAACACGCAGAGCGAGCAGGGCATGACGGTCGTGGTGACGGGGGCCTCGGGGCGGACCGGGAGCCGGGTGGCGCAGGCCGCCGAGGCGGCGGGTCTGACGGTGCGGGCGGCGTCGCGGGCGCAGGGTTTCGACTGGCAGGACCGGTCGACGTGGGCGGCCACGCTGGGCGGCGCGGACGCGGCGTATCTGGCCTATCCGACGGATGTGGGCTCGCCGGACGCGGCCCGGGACATCGGGCTGTTGGCGCGCGAGGCGGTGGAACTGGGCGTACGGCGGCTGGTGTTGCTGTCCTCGCGGGGCGAGGACCGGGCGCGGCCCACCGAGGACGGGGTGCGGGAGTCCGGCGCGGACTGGACGGTCGTACGGGCCGCGTGGTTCGCGCAGAACTTCAGCGAGGGTCCGATGGTGGAAGGGCTGCGACAGAGCGGGGAGTTGGTGTTTCCCGGGGGTGAGGTGCGGGAGCCGTTCATCGACGTGCGGGACATCGCGGACGTGGTGGTGGCGGTGCTGACGGCGGGCGAACGGTATGTCGGGCAGAACGTCGAGATCTCGGGCGCGCGGCTGCTGACCTTCGGGGAGGCGGTCGCCGAGATCGCCGGGGCGACGGGGCGGGAGTTGACGTATCGGGCGGTGTCACCGCGCGAGTACGGGGCGCAGCTGGTCGGGTTCGGGGTGCCGGCGCAGGAGGTGGGGTTCCTGGTGGAGCTGTTCGGCGAGCTGCTGGACGGCCGCAACTCCCGTCTGTCGGACGGGGTTCAGGAGATCCTGGGCCGCGAACCGCGCGACTTCGCGGACTTCGCGCGGGAGGCCGCGGCGGCGGGGACCTGGAAGGCCTGACCCGGCGGACGGCCGGCTCAGGAACCCATTCGCGTGCGCGGCGGCCGGCTCAGGAGCCCTCCCGCGCACGGCGACGGACCGCTCAGGATCCCTCCCGCTCGCGCGACGGACTGCTCTGGAGCCTCCGCTTGCGCGGCGAACCGGTGAAGACCCCTCGCTCGCGCAGCGGACCGCTCAGGAGCCCTCCCGCTTGCGCGGCGGATGCGTGCTCTTGGCGTGGGTGCGCAGGCGTGAGGTGACGTCCTCCGGGGGGAGGAAGCGCGACCAGCGTTCCGGGAACTCCGAGGGCATGTCCGGGTCGTCGGGGTCCTGGTCGGGGTCGCGGACGGCGACGGCCCGGGCCGCGTACTCGGCGACCTGCGCCTCGCGCAGCCGCTCGTTGGAGGCGCGGGCCGCGGCCGTGGCGGCGGTCGGCCAGATCCGGTCGATCGCGGCGTTGACCGCGGCCCCGACCAGGACGGCGAACGCGGACACGCCGATCCACAGCAGCACGGCGACGGCCGCGGCGAGCGAGCCGTAGATCGTGGCGCCCTCGATGGTGCTGGTGATGTAGATACGCAGCAGGAAGCTGCCGAGCACCCACATGGCCAGTGCCACCAGGGCGCCGGGCACGTCCTCGATCCAGGGCGAGCGCACGGGGACGGACACGTGGTAGAGCGTCGTCAGGAAGACGACGGACAGGACGATCACCACGGGCCAGTACAGGACTTGTACGAGGGTCTCCGACCACGGCACGATCCCGACCACCGCGTCGGGTCCGGCGACCATCAGCGGCAGCGCGACCGAGCCGATCAGCAGGCCCACGACGAACAGCAGGAACGACATCACGCGGGTCTTGACGATGCCGCGGACGCCGTCGAGGCCGTACATGACGGTGATGGTGTCGATGAAGACGTTCACCGCGCGCGAGCCCGACCACAGGGCGAACAGGAAGCCGACGGAGATGACGTCGGGTCGGCCGCCCTTCACCACGTCGTGCAGGATCGGCTGGGCGATTTCGGCCACGCCCTTGTCGGACAGGACGGTGCGGGACGCCTCCAGGATGTTGTTCTCGAGGCTGGTGATGGTGTCGGTGCCGGTCCAGTCGTCGACGTAGCCGAGCAGGCCGATGAGGCTGAGCAGCAGCGGTGGCACGGACAGCAGGGTGAAGAACGCGGCCTCGGCCGCGAGGCCCAGGATCCGGTACTCCATGCACGAGTTGACGGTGTCCTTGAGCAGCAGCCAGGCGGTCCTGCGCTTCGAGACGTTCCGATAGAGGGCACGCGCCCGGTGGAGACGACCGGAGGGCCGTTGAGGGGAGTCACTTGCTGGCTGCACGACCTAAAGGTATCCGCCGTAGCTGCGTGCACTCATCCCCGGCCCGACGGAAACGAACGAATTTTCTGTCATGCCCGTGATGGCCGGTTTGTTCACCTCCTCAATAGGTCATTTCTGTAAACGTCACACGTCGGCGACTTGATCACGAATTCCGGACGGTCTTAAATCAGCCAATGGCCGAAACCCCCTTGAACCATTCGTGAAGTTTCCGAAAGAATCCGCCTTACATTCGTTGCGTTCGCTGAGGACGACTCAGACGCACACGACACGGGGGACATCGCGGGTCTCTGACCAGGACCCGATCCAGTCGCGTTACCCGTGGTCCGCATGGGATCCATGCGGATCGCGCCGTGCTGCCCTGCGCCATTTTCACGCGACCACTCGACACACATCCGCACCACTCTGAACTTGAATCCAACCCTTTCCCAATGTTATGGAATTCCGCCCTGCCCTGAACAGCGGAGCGAATTCCTTCGTACTCGTTTTCGGGGAATTCGCATGCCTGTTCATTATCCGTTGACGCGTAAACCGACGCCGCCACAGGCTCTGCCGGGCGACGCCGGCTCCGCCGCGCCGCGGATCGTCGGGGTGGACACGGCCCGCGGTCTCGCACTGCTCGGGATGTTCGCCGTACATGTGTACGGCGCCTTCGCCTCGGACGGTTCGCCCACCCCGGCCTGGGTGTTCGCGGGCGGCCGGTCGGCGGCCACGTTCGCGCTGCTGGCAGGCGTGGGCCTGGCGTTCACCACCGGCGGGCGGCGACCGGACGTCGGACGCCCGCAGTACGCGGCGGTCGCCACCCGGGCGGCGCTGATCGGGCTCGTAGGGCTGCTGCTGGGGTATGCCTCGCGGGCCGCGGACCTCGACGTGGACGTGATCCTGGCGTACTACGCCCTGCTGTTCCTGCTCGCGATCCCCTTAATGCGCCTGCGCCCCGGCGCCCTGACAGCCCTCTCCCTCACCCTGGCCGTGGCGGGTCCCGTCGTCGTGCATGTCCTGCGCGGTGTGCTGCCCCAGCCGGCCTTCGACGGCGATCCCGTGCTCACGGACGTGTTCACCGATCCGCTCGGGCTGCTCTCGAACCTGCTGGTGCAGGGCAACTACCCGGCGCTCGCATGGATGGCGTACCTGTGTGCGGGACTCGCCGTCGGCCGGCTGGACCTGACATCGGCGCGGATCGCGAGGCGGCTACTCGTGGGCGGGCTCGCGCTGGCAGCCGCCGCCTGGCTCACCGCGACCGCGCTGCTGACGCGGTTCGGCGGGCTGTGGCACCTGTGGCGGGCCGAGTTCCCGCACACGCCGTGGCCCCAGGCGCGGCACGAGGTGCTGTGGGACACGGGCAACGACTCCACCTGGTGGTCGCTCCTCTCCCGTGCCCCGCACTCGACCTCGCCGTTCGACCTGCTCCAGACCCTCGGTTCGGCATGCTCCCTGCTCGGCGCCGCCCTCCTGCTGACCCGGCTCACCCCCACCCGCCGGTTGCTCAGCCCTCTCACGGCGGCGGGCACCATGCCGCTCACCCTCTACTGCGCCCACGTCCTGCTCCTCGCCACCGGCGCCCTCGGCGACTCCCCCGACCTCCTCTACGGCCTGCTCGTCGCGGGCTCGCTGCTCTTCGCCGCCTGCTGGCGGCGCGCGGTGGGCCGGGGACCGCTGGAGACCGGGATCGCCGTGATCGCCCGAGGAGCGCGCCAAGTTACCCGGCCGTCGGTGGAACCGCAGAGCTCACAAAGCTCGTAAAACATGTAAAACCAGTAAGGAGCACACGTGGTGGGAAAAACCGACACTGTCACCGAGAGCGTCCTCGCGGAGGTGCTGGCCGGTGTAGTACGCAAGGAACACATACCGGTCGACAGTCACTTCTTCGACGACCTCGGCGCCAACTCCCTGGTGATGGCCCACTTCTGTGCCCGCGTCAGGAAGCGCGAGGACCTGCCGTCGGTCTCGATGAAGGACGTCTACGGCCATCCGACGATCCGCCGCCTGGCCGCGGCCCTCGACACCGCACCGACCGCCGCACCGACGGCCGAGGTCGCGGTCCCGGTGACGCCGCCCGGCAGCACCGCGCGCTATCTCCTGTGCGGCGCACTCCAGTTGCTCGTCTTCGCCCTCTACTGCGTGCTCGCCGGGCTGGTGTTGGGCCGGGGCTACGAGTGGATCTCCGCCACCGACGCCGTGGTCTCGGTCTATCTGCGCTCGCTGGTCTTCGGCGCCGCGGTGTTCGCCGGGGCGTGCGTCCTGCCGGTGGTCGCGAAGTGGCTGCTGGTCGGCCGCTGGAAGGAGACGGAGTTCCCGGTCTGGAGCCTGGCCTACGTCCGCTTCTGGACCGTCAAGGCGCTGCTGCACGCCAACCCGCTGATCCTGTTCACCGGCAGCCCGCTGTACGTGCTGTACCTGCGGGCCCTGGGCGCGCGGATCGGCAAGGGCGTCACGATCCTGTCCCACTCGGTGCCGGTCTGCACCGACCTGCTGACCGTCGGCGCCGGCACGGTGATCCGCAAGGACTCCTACCTCCTCTGCTACCGCGCGGAGGCCGGCCTCATCCGCACCGGCCGCGTGACGCTCGGCAGCGATGTGTACATCGGTGAGAAGACCGTCCTGGAGATCGGCACGTCGATGGGCGACGGCGCCCAACTCGGCCACTCCTCCGCCCTGTACGGCGGCGCCGCGGTCCCGGCGGGCGAACGCTGGCACGGTTCCCCGGCCGTCCGCACGGACGTCGACTACGTCCGCGTACCACCGGCCCGCTGCACCACCCTGCGCCGGACCCTGTTCGGACTCGGCGGTCTGCTGCAGACGGTGTTCCTGTACGTCCCGCTCGCGGTGGGCGGCTCGTATCTGCTGCTCACCCTGATGCCCGCCCTGGACACCCTGCTCGACCCGACCACCCAGCAGCTGGACTCGGCCGAGTTCTACAGCGAGGCACTGGGCCTGTCCGTCGGCCTGTTCGTGGCCTCCCTCTTCGTCGGCCTCACGGCCGTGTCGCTGATCCCGCGTCTGCTGAAGCCGTTCCTGCGCCCGGACGAGGTCTATCCGCTCTACGGCTTCCACTACTCGGTGCAGCGCGCGATCGCCCGCATGACCAACATCAAGTTCTTCAAGTGGCTGTGCGGCGACAGCTCGTACATCGTCCACTACCTGCGGGCCATCGGCTACGACCTCTCGCACGTGGAGCAGACCGGCTCCAACTTCGGTACGGAGGTGCAGCACGAGACCCCGTACCTGGCGACGGTGGGCAGCGGCACGATGGTCGCGGACGGTCTGTCGATCGTGAACGCCGACTTCTCCGCGACTTCCTTCCGGGTCAGCCGGGCGACGATCGGACCGCACAACTTCCTCGGCAACAACATCGCCTACCCCAGCGGCGGCCGCACCGGCGACAACTGCCTGCTGGCGACCAAGGTGATGGTCCCGCTGGACGGCGAACTCCGCGAGGGAGTGGGCCTGTTGGGCTCGCCCAGCTTCGAGATCCCGCGTTCGGTGGAACGCGACTCCCGCTTCGACCACCTGCGCGAGGGCCCCGAGCTGGCGCGCAGGCTGGCCGCGAAGAACCGCTACAACCTGCGCTCGATGGGCCTGTTCCTGTTCGTGCGCTGGCTGCACTGGTTCTCGCTGACGGTGCTCGGCTTCGCCACCATCGACCTCTACGGCGCCCACGGCACCGTCGGCGGTCTGCTGATCGGCGCCTCGCTCGTGGTGGGCCTGCTGTTCAGCACCGCCTACTACGTGCTGGTGGAGCGGCTGATCGGGCGGTTCAGGTCGCTGGAGCCGACGCTGTGCTCGATCTACGACCCGTGGTTCTGGTGGCAGGAGCGCCTGTGGAAGGTGCCGGACAACCACCTCGTCGTCTTCAACGGGACGCCGTTCAAGAACCTCGTCTGGCGGCTGCTGGGCGTCCGTCTCGGCCGTCGGGTCTTCGACGACGGCTGCTACATCACCGAGCGCACGCTGACCGCGATCGGCGACGACTGCACGCTCGCCGCGCACACCAAGGTGCAGGCCCACTCCCAGGAGGACGGCACCTACAAGTCCGAGCGCATCACCATCGGCGCCGGCTGCACGCTCGGCACCGCCGCGCTGGTGCACTACGGCGTCTCGATGGGCGACGGCGCGCTGCTGGCACCCGACTCCTTCCTGATGAAGGGCGAGGAGATGCCGGCGCGCGCGGCCTGGGGCGGGAATCCGGCGGTGCCCGTGACGGCGGCGCCGGTGACAGGGGGGTCCGCGCGAGCGGTGCCTGTGAAAGGGGCGCCCCTCAACGGGGTGCCCGTCAAGGGGGGAAACACATGAGGGAACCGATCCCGCACTGGACGCTGACTCCGGTGCCGGGCACGGCGGAGTACGAGGTCCCGCTGCCGCCGGGGCCACCGACCGGGCCGACCGCGCTCGCGTCCGCGCACGCCAAGGTGCTCGCCGCGCTGACCGGTGAGCCGGGCGCCGAGGACGACGACCTGCACGTGAGTGTCACCGACGGCGTCCTGCGCCTGCGCTACCGCACCGACGTCCTGGACGCCGGGGCCGCCGCGCGGATCGCCGGCTACCACCTGACCGCGCTCGCCGAACCCGACCGGCCCACGCTGCTGTCCGAGGAGGAACTCCGGTTCCAGCTCGACGAGTTGGCGGGACCGCTCAAGGAACTGCCGGACCGGCGCGTGCATGAGCTGTTCGAGGAGCGGGTCGCCGCCCACCCGGACGCCGTCGCCGCCGTTCAGGGCGACCGGCGGTGGACGTACCGGGAGCTCAACTCCCGGGCGAACCGCGTCGGTCGGGCGCTGCTCGCCCGTGGGCTGGAGCGCGAGGGCGTGGTCGCCGTCGTGATGGAACGCAACCTGGACTGGCTCGCGTCCGTGCTCGCCGTCCTCAAGGCGGGCGGGGTGTATCTGCCGGTCGAGCCGCACTTCCCGGCCGACCGCATCGCCCGCACTCTCGGCCGGGCCGGCTGTGGCCTCGTCCTCACCGAGCGGGGCAGCGACACCAACCTGGCCGCGATCGACCGGCTGTTCGTGGAGACGGCGTACGCCGAGGACCACGCCGACGGTGATCTGGGTGTGCCCGTCACCGCGGACCAGGCCGCGTACATCTACTTCACCTCCGGCTCCACGGGCGAGCCCAAGGGTGCGATGTGTGAGCACGCCGGGTTCCTCAACCACGTCCTCGCCAAGATCGAGGACCTGGGCTTCGACACCGGGGGCACGGTCGCGCAGACGGCACCGCAGTGCTTCGACATCTCCCTGTGGCAGCTGGTCTCGGCGCTGCTGGTCGGCGGGCGCACGCTGCTGGTCGGGCAGGAGACGATCCTCGACGTGTCGGGCTTCGTGGACACGATCGTCCGGGGCCGGGTCAACGTGGTCCAGATCGTGCCTTCGTATCTGGAGGCCGTGCTGGCCGAGTTGGAGCAGCGCCCGCGTGAACTGCCCGACCTGCGCTGTGTGTCGGTCACCGGGGAGGCGGTCAAGCAGGAGCTGGTGCAGCGCTGGTTCACCGCGATGCCCGGGATCCGGCTCGTCAACGCCTATGGCCTGACGGAGACTTCGGACGACACCAACCACGAGGTCATGCACCGGGTGCCGGACGGGGACCGGGTTCCGCTGGGGCGGCCGATCCGCAATGTGCGGGTGTACGTCGTCGACGAGGACCTGGTGCCCGTACCGCTGGGCGCGCCCGGCGAGATCGTCTTCTCCGGGGTCTGTGTCGGGCGCGGTTACGTCAACGACCCCGACCGCACCCGGGCCGCCTTCACCGAGGACCCCTACCGGCCAGGTGAGCGGCTGTACCGCAGCGGCGACCACGGGCGCTGGCTGCCGGACGGGAAGCTGGAGTTCCTCGGCCGGCGGGACAGCCAGGTGAAGATCCGCGGCTTCCGCGTCGAGCTCGGCGAGGTCGAGAACGCGCTGCTGCGGGTGCCCGGTGTACGGGACGGCGCGGTGGTGGTCGTGGGCGGTGTGCGGCTGGTGGCGTTCTGCACCGGGCCGCACCCGGTGGACGCCGAGAAGGTACGGGAGGTGCTGGGGGTTTCGCTCCCGGCCTACATGGTCCCGTCCCTGGTGCACTGGCGGGACTCGCTGCCGCTGACCGCCAACGGCAAGACCGACCGCAAGACGCTGACCGCGCTCGCCGAGGACCTCGACGACGCCGGCTCCGGCACCCCGGGAACACCGGAAGAGCGGCGGCTGGCCGCGGCCTGGGCCGAGGTGCTCGGCATCCCGGAGCAACGGATCGGCCGCCAGGACCACTTCTTCGACCGCGGCGGCACCTCGCTGTCCGCCGTGAAGCTCGCGATCGTCCTGGACCGGGCGATCACCCTCAAGGACGTCACCCGTCACCCGGTCCTCGCGGACCTGGCCGGGCTGCTCGACCAGCAACACTGAAAGGGAACACCCGCAATGTCGTACACGTCTGAAGCCATGCTTCCGGGCCTGGAACTCGCGCCCGGCGCTCCACCTCTTCTGCACGCCAAGTCCGATCTCCACCCGGCCAATTGGGTCGCCGCACACCGGGACGCGCTGCACGCCGTCCTTCTTGAGCACGGCTGCGTGCTGGTGCGCGGGCTGGGGCTCGCCGACCCCGACGCGACGGAGTCCGTCGCCCGCCGGCTGACCGACCGGCTGATGTCCGACCGGGAGCCCTTCGCGCCCCGGCGCGGCTACGCGGACGGCGTCTACTCGTCGACCAAGTGGCCGCCGAACCAGCAGATGTGCATGCACCACGAGGTCAGCTACGGCCTGGAGTTCCCCGGCCTGCTGCTGTTCGCCTGTCTGGAGGCGCCCGAGTCCGGCGGCGCGACCGTGGTCGCCGACTCGTCGGCGGTGCTCCGGTCGCTGCCCGCCGCGCTGGTCGAGCGGTTCGAGCGGGAGGGCTGGCTGCTGACCCGCTCCTACAACGACGAGATCGGGGCGTCGGTCCAGGAGGCCTTCGGCACCGACGACCGCGGCGCGATCGAGCGCTACTGCCGCGCCCAGGGCATCGAGTTCGCCTGGCAGGCCGACGGCTCGCTGCGCACCCGGCAGCGGCGCGGCGCGGTGCTGCGGCATCCGGTGAGCGGGCGGCGCTGCTGGTTCAACCAGATCGCCTTCCTCAACGAATGGACCATGGAACCCGAAGTGCGCGAATACCTGGTGGACGAGTACGGGGCCGACGGGCTGCCCTTCAACACCCGCTTCGGCGACGGCGATCCGATCGGCGAGGACGTGGTGCGGGAGATCAACGAGGCCTACGCGGCGCACACCCTGCGCGAGCCGTGGCGCTCCGGGGATCTGCTGCTCGTGGACAACATCCGTACCGCGCACGGCCGGGAGCCGTTCGACGGACCGCGCGAGGTGCTGGTGGCGTTCGGCAACCCGGTGGGGCGCACCGACTGCGAGGTGAGCGGCGGATGAGCACGACCGCACCGGACTTCGCCGTCATCTCCGGCGAGCAGGTCCAACAGGCGCTGGCCGGACGGGAGTCCGAGATCGGCGAGCTCGTCGAGGCCGTGTACCGGCTGCACGGGGAGGGCGACTCGGTGAACCCACCGTCGTACTTCCTGCGCTTCCCGGACCGGCCCTCGTCCCGGATCATCGCGCTGCCCGCCTCGCTGGGCGGGCCGCTGCCGGTGGACGGGCTGAAGTGGATCTCCAGTTTCCCGGAGAACACCAAGTCGGGGCTGCCGCGGGCGTCGGCGGTGCTGATCCTGAACGACCCCGACACGGGCTATCCGTTCGCCTGTCTGGAGAGTTCGGTGATCAGCGCGACGCGGACGGCGTCCTCGGCGGCGCTGGCCGCGGACCGGCTGAGCCGGACCCGGACGCGTCCGACCCGGGTCGGCTTCATCGGCACCGGTCTCATCGCACGCTACGTCCACACTCATCTCACCGGCACCGGCTGGGAGTTCGAGGAGACGGGCGTGCACGACCTGAACGCCGACAGCGCGGCCGGGTTCCGCGGCTATCTGGAACGGTCGGACACCAAGGGCCGGATCACCCTGCACGACGATCCCGAGTCCCTGATCCGCTCCTCGGACCTGGTGGTCTTCGCGACCGTCGCGTCCGCGCCGTACATCCACGACCCGTCCTGGTTCGCCCACCACCCGCTGGTGCTGCATGTGTCGCTGCGGGACCTCGACCCGAGGATCCTGCTCGACTCGGCGAACTTCGTCGACGACGTCGAGCACTGTCTGAAGGCCGAGACCTCCCCGCACCTGGCCGAACAGCTCACCGGCGGGCGGGAGTTCCTCGACGGGACACTCAACGACGTACTCACCGGGCGGGCCACCGTCCCGGGTGACCGGACGGTGGTGTTCTCGCCGTTCGGACTGGGGGTGCTCGACCTCGCGGTCGGCAAGTTCGTCCATGACGAAGTGGCCCGAAGGGGCGGGCTGCACGTCGTCGACGGGTTCTTCCACGAGCTGCGCCGGTACGGCTGACGGCCATGCACGTGGCGCATGAGGAGGGGGGCGTCATGCCCGTAATTTCTGATCCTGCACAGTTCAACGAGGAAGAGCTCTATGTCGACCTTCGGGCCGCACTGGGGCTCCCGCTCTACCTGAAGTGCGAGGGGTTCAACTTCGCCGGCTCCGTCAAGCTGAAGGCGGCGACCGAGATGGTCAACGCCGCCGAGCGCCAAGGCTTGTTGCGGCCCGGCTCGGTCCTGGTCGAGTCGTCGTCCGGGAACCTGGGCGTGGCTCTGAGCGTGATCGCCGCGAGCCGGGGCCACCGGTTCCTGTGCGTGACCGACTCGCGCTGCAACCTGCCGACGATCCGGCTGATGGAGGCGCTCGGCACCCGGGTGCACGTCATCAGGGAACCGGACGTGCACGGGGGGTTCCTGGGCGCGCGGCTCGCGTACGTACGGGCGCTGTGCGCGTCCGACGACCGGTACACGTGGCTCAACCAGTACACCAACCAGGGCAATTGGCGGGCGCACTTCCGCACCACCGCGCCGGCCATCGCCCGCCGCTTCCCGGACCTGGACGTCCTGTTCGTGGGGGCCGGCACGACCGGGACCCTGATGGGCTGCGCCCGCTGGTTCTGGCAGTGGCGGCGCCGGGTGCACATCGTCGCCGTGGACAGCGTCGGCTCGGTCAGCTTCGGCGGTCCGGCCGGCCCGCGGATGATTCCCGGGCTCGGCACCAGCGTGCCGCCGCCCATGCTCGACGAGTCGTACGTGAACGACGTGGTGCACGTCGAGGAGACCGACACCGTGCTCGCCTGCCGTCGACTGGCCGCCCGCGGCTTCCTGTTCGGCGGCTCGACGGGAACGGTCGTCAGCGGCGCCGGACAGTGGCTGGCCCGCAACGGCCGGGACGGCCTCACCTCGGTGGCGATCGCACCGGACCTCGGCGAGCGCTATCTCGACACCGTCTACCACCAGGACTGGCCGGTCTCGGCGGCCGAGACGGTCGAGGGGATCGAGGCCATCGAGGCGGAGGAGGCGGTGGCGATGGCCCGCCCGGCGTGACACGGCGGCGGGTGCGGGCGGGCCCGGCGGTTGCTTCGGCGCAGGCCGGTCGGGGGCAGGGCAGTCGCTTCGGTGCAGGCCCGTGCGCGGTAGGTTCGCGGACATGGCACGAACCACCCACACCGTGACCAACCAGCCCCCGCCCCTGACCGGCTACGACGTCTACACCGCCGACCGCGTCCTGACGGAGGCCGTCGAACGCCACCTCGACCCGGACCTGTCCGAGGAGGCCGGTGACGAACTGGCCGCCCTCGGCCGGGCCGCCGGGTCGGCGCAGGTGCAGGAGTGGGGGGCGCAGGCCAACGAGAACCCGCCGCAACTGCGCACGCACGACCGGCACGGCCACCGGATCGACGAGGTCGACTTCCACCCGGCCTGGCACCGGCTGCTCGGCAAGGGCGTCGCGGCGGGGCTGACGGCCGCCTGGAACCGGCCCGGCGGCCATGTCCGCCGGGCCGCCGCGTTCCTGGTGTGGACGCAGGTCGAGGCCGGCAACTGCTGTCCTCTGTCGATGACCCACGCGGCGGTGCCCGCCCTGCGCTCCGATTCGGAGCTGGCCGCCGAGTGGGAGCCGCGGCTGACGTCGATGGTCTACGACCGCGAGCTGCGCCCCGCCCGCCTCAAGGCCGGGGCGCTGTTCGGGATGGGGATGACGGAGAAGCAGGGCGGCAGCGACGTCCGTACGAACGCGACGACCGCACGGCCACTCGCCGAGGACGGCACCTACGAGCTGACCGGCCACAAGTGGTTCTGCTCGGCGCCGATGTCGGACGGCTTCCTGGTCCTGGCCCGGGCTCCGGGCGGACTGACCTGCTTCCTGGTGCCGCGCGTCCTGGCGGACGGCACCCGGAACGTGTTCCTGCTCCAGCGCCTCAAGGACAAGCTGGGCAACCGCTCCAACGCGTCCGGCGAGGTCGAGTTCGACGGCACCTGGGCGCGCCGGGTCGGCGAGGAGGGGCACGGGGTGCGCACGATCATCGACATGGTGACGGCCACCCGCCTCGACTGTGTGCTGGGTTCGGCGGGGCTGATGCGCCAGGCCGTCGCGCAGGCCGTCCACCACTGCACCCACCGCGAGGCGTTCGGCGCGAAGCTCGTCGACCAGCCGCTGATGCGCAACGTCCTGGCCGACCTCGCGCTGGAGTCCGAGGCGGCCACCACCCTCGCACTGCGGCTCGCGGCGGCGTACGACGACGGGGGCGAGCAGGAGCGGGCGCTGCTGCGGATCGCGGTGCCGACGGCCAAGTACTGGGTGACCAAACGCTGTACGCCGGTCGCGGTCGAGGCCGCCGAGTGTCTGGGCGGCAACGGTTATGTCGAGGAGTCCGGACTGCCCCGGCTGGTGCGCGAGTCGCCGCTCAACTCGGTGTGGGAGGGCGCAGGCAACGTCCAGGCGCTGGACGTGCTGCGGGCGTTGCAACGGGAGCCGGCCGCGCTGGACGCGTATCTCCAGGAGGTCGGCCGGGCGCGGGGCGCGGACCATCGGCTGGACGCGGCGATCAAGGGCGTGCTGACCGAACTCGCCGATCTGGAGGGCGTCGAGGGACGCGCGCGACGGCTGGTGGAGCGGCTCGCGCTGGTGCTGCAGGGGTCACTGCTGGTCCGGTTCGCGCCATCCGAGGTGGCGGACGCCTTCTGCGCCTCGCGGTTGGGCAGCGACGGGGGTGCGACCTTCGGGACGCTGCCCTCCACGCTCGACCTGGCGTCGGTGGTGGAGCGGGCCCGGCCGCTGTCCTGACCTGCACGGAGGGCCGGACGCGGGGGTGGTGCTGCGCCGACACGGCACCACCCCCGCCAAGTGGCCCGTAGACAGGCCTGGTACGCCGCTCGGGACGGCGTTGCTCAAGTTTCAACCAGGGTTTGGCAGTTCACCAGGGTTGCAGAGGGTTGCAACTTGCTGCTTTCTGTGGCTGGACAGTGCACTTCCCTCAGGCGGAAACGGCACTATGAGACGGTCAGTCAACGGATTGTCGGCTCCGTGGCCGAATCGCGCCGGTGCGCCGGCGGTCCCGCCCCCTTCTCCCTGGAGGTCCCGTGGCGCTCTCGCCGGCGGACGTCACTCAGCTCGCCGCGGTCGACACCACGCGCGCGGCGCGGGTGCTCAGCGAGGTCCGCTCCGCCACACTCGCGGGGCAGCGCGCGCCCGTCGCGCCGCGGCCGGTGATCGAGCAGTCCTGGGGGCGCACGCTGCGCAGCGGTGTCGATCCCGAGCGGGACCTGCGGGCCGGGGTGCTGTCCACCGACGAGGTGCGGCGACGGCGGGAGTCGACGGAGCTGCGGCATGTCCTGCCGGTGCTGCGGGAGGGGCTGTTGTCGGTCGCGGACGTCGCGCACCACATCATGGTCGTGGCCGGTGCGGACGGCCGGGTGCTGTGGCGGGAGGGCAGCACACCGGTGCTGCGCCGGGCCGACGGGCTGGGCTTCGAGGTCGGCGCCGACTGGCGCGAGGAGGTCGTCGGCACCAACGGCGTGGGCACCCCGGCGGTGGTGCGCAGGCCCGTACAGATCTTCGCCTCCGAGCACTTCGTGCGCTCACTGGCCACCTGGACCTGTACCGGCGCCCCGATCACCGACCCGCGCGACGGCCGGCTGCTCGGGGTGGTGGACGTCAGCGGACCGCTGGAGACGATGCACCCGGCCACGCTCGCCTGGGTCGACTCGGTGGCCAAGCTCGCCGAGGCCGGGCTGCGCGAACTGCATCTGACCTCGCTGGAGCGGCTGCGCGCGGTGGCGGCCCCGGTGCTGGCCCGGCTGACCGGGCGGGCCCTGGTGGTGGACCGGGACGGCTGGACCGCCGCGGTGACCGGACTGCCGGCCGCCAGCCGGATCACGCTGCCCAAGTCCCTTGCGCCGGGCCGCCGGTGGCTGCCGCCGCTCGGGCCGTGCTCGGTGGAGCCGCTGGCCGAGGGCTGGCTGATCAGGGCGTCCGACGATCCGGGTCCGCGCGGCGCCACCCGCATCGTGCTGGACCTGACGCGCCCGCGCCGCTGGTCGGTGACGGTGTCGGGATGCGCGGGCTCCTGGACCCACGAACTGAGCCCCCGGCACGCCGAGTTGCTCTACCTGCTGGCACTGCACCGCACCGGGCGCAGTGCGGCCGGCCTGGCCGAGGACGTGTTCGGCGACGCGGGCCGTACGGTGACGGTGCGGGCCGAGATGTCACGCGTACGCCGGTATCTCGGGGGGCTGTTGGAGCATCGGCCGTATCGTTTCTGCGAGCAGGCGGAGGTCGAAGTGCTCACCCCCGACGACCCGCTGGACCTCCTGCCTCACTCGACGGCCCCGGCATTGACAGCGGGTCGGAAACCGACAGAGACCCCTTGAGGATGCCGGCCGAGGCCCGCGGAGGACTCCGGCGGAAGCCCCTGAAGCCCCCGACCTGAGCCCATGAATATGCCGTTCCGTCACCGTGCGTGCCCAAGCGATGGCATCTTCCGCATATTTGCAGGGTCTTCGTCCCCTGCGGCCCTTGCCTGCCGTAGCATCCCACTACGGGCCACCCCACCTGCTCCTTGGTCAACGCTCGGACCAACAGCCGCAGTTGGCTCGCCTCGGGAGGTTCGATGAAGCAACGCGGCAGACACCGCAGGCAAAGGCGCGGCCAGGCGGTGCGCGGCTTCCTCGCCGGGACCGCCCTCGCACTCACCGCGGCCGCCACCATGATCAGCGCTTCGCAGGCCACCGTCAGTGACAGTCCCGGGGGCCTGAAGCCCCTGGCGGCCGACGCCAAGGGGGCCGGCCTCCGACTCCAGGAGCGCCTGGTCCCGCAGGACACCCTCGACCGACTCTCCTCCTCCATGGGCAAGCCGGTCGGCGTCCGCGCCGTCCTCGACGACACCGACCGCACCCTGCGCGGCGCGGCCGACTGCACGACCACCGAGCGCAGCGCCCTGCCCGTCGAACCGACGGCCACGCGCGCGTACTGCTTTGACACCGCCGACACCAGCGGCTGGCAGGCCGGCGCGGTCACCACCTCCGGGGACGCGGACAACGACGGTCACTGGGGCGAGAACCGGGTGATCCTCTCCGGCTGGAGCCACGACACCGAGCACGGCAAGGGCACCGGCCTCGCCCGGGTCGCCTTCGTGAACGCCGACGATCCCGCGCATCTGACGTACACCTGGGCACTCCTCGTGGTCCCGACGGACGGCGGACGCGACTACCGGGGCCTGTCCTCGGCCGTCTCCGGCATGGTCTGGTACCAGGGCAAGCTGCTGGTCACCACCACCGCCGGCCTCTACGTGTACGACATGCGCCGCGTGCAGCGGGCCGGCGTCGACAGCGGCAAGGTCGGCAAGGTGCGCGGCGGCTGGGCGGCGTACGGCTACCGGTATGTGCTGCCCGCGATCGGCTCGTACGCGCTCGGCAGCGGGTCCCCCCGCCCCACGGCGATCTCCCTCGACCGCAGCACCGCGCCCGACAGCCTGGTCGCGAGCGAGCGGGTGCCCGTGGACGGTGATCTGCGCACCCGGCTGTGGCGCTACGCGCTCAGTTCGGACCCGGCGCGGGCCGGGCTGCCGGCCGTCGACTCGGCCGGGTACGCGATCGCGGACGCGGCCTACGAGACGAAGGTGACCGGGGTGGCGGGCGTTCTGTCGCACGGGTCCACCTGGTATCTGGACCGTGCGGCCGACACCGCGGGCGACCACGGCACCCTCTGGCGGCAGGACGCGCACAAGGCGAAGACCACCGAGTGCGGCTCGGACGCCTCGCACCAGTGCTGGAGCGGCCGGGCGGGTTCGCTCTCCTACTGGGCGGAGACCGGCGAGGTCTGGTCCCAGTCCGGGCGGATGCTGTACGCGCTGCCGCTGGCCTCGATCGACAAGTCCGCGGGCTAGATGATTCCCTGACGGGCATGAGCACCTTCCCCGTGACCACCTGGTCCCTGGAGCAGACCGCCCCGACCGACCTGCTGCCGGCCGCCGCACCGGACGGGGACGTGCGGATCGTCCGCTCCGAGCTGCCCTCCCCCGAGTTCAGCCGCTTCCTGTACGCCTCCGTCGGCGGCGACATCCGCTGGATCGACCGGCTCGGCTGGCCGTACGCGCGCTGGGAGCAGTATCTGGACCGGCCGGGCGTGGAGACGTGGGTCGCCCACGAGCGCGGGACACCCGCCGGCTACGTGGAGCTGGAGCCGCAGGACGACGGGGTCGTGGAGATCGCCTACTTCGGGCTGATCCCGGCCTTCCGTGGCCGCCGGATCGGCGGCCACCTGCTGTCGTACGGCGCCGCCCGGGCCTGGGATCTCGCGGACCGCTGGCCGGGTCTCGCGCGCACGAAGCGGGTCTGGCTGCATACATGCAGCAAGGACGGGGAGCACGCCATGGACAACTACCTGCGCCGGGGCTTCACCCTCTTCGACACCAAGGTCGAGGAGGAGCGGGAGGTGGCCACGCCGGGCCCCTGGCCCGGGGCATACCCCGCCTGACCTGCGCGGACAAGACCGTGCGCGGCGCATGTGATCGATGACACCCTCGTCTCGCACTTCGAGACAAGGGTGTCCGCATGTCGGACGAAGCTGGACTGTGTCCAGAACGCCGTGACACGCTTCCGTCATGTCCGGAACTGGAATTGCCTTGGTGAGTCGGCGGCACGTCGACCTCGGCCGCATGTCCAGCGCCATCTGTCCGGCGAGCTGAGAGCCGCAGCGACACCGACATCTCCTGCATACGTCTCACCCCGCGCAACGCCGCGCAGGTACACCCATGCGCCCGTACCCGCAGGTAAGAGCCGCTCACCGTCTGTCCCGGAGGACGTACAACCATGGCCGCCACCCCGCAGAACCCTGCTGCCGCAGCGCCCCGCCGCAAGGTGAGCCGTCACCGCGGTGAGGGTCAGTGGGCAGCGGGACACTTCACCCCGCTCAACGGCAACGAGCAGTTCAAGAAGGACGACGACGGTCTCAATGTGCGGACACGCATTGAGACGATCTACTCGAAGCGCGGCTTCGACTCGATCGACCCGAACGACCTCCGCGGCCGGATGCGCTGGTGGGGGCTTTACACCCAGCGCAAGCCCGGGATCGACGGCGGCAAGACCGCGATCCTGGAGCCGGAGGAGCTGGACGACAAGTACTTCATGCTGCGCGTCCGCATCGACGGCGGCCGGCTGACCACGGACCAGCTGCGCGTGATCGGCGAGATCTCGCAGGAGTTCGCGCGCGGCACGGCCGACCTCACCGACCGGCAGAACGTCCAGTACCACTGGATCCGGATCGAGGACGTGCCGGAGATCTGGAACCGCCTGGAGGCGGTCGGTCTGTCCACCACCGAGGCCTGCGGTGACACGCCCCGCGTGATCCTCGGCTCGCCCGTCGCCGGCATCGCCGAGGACGAGATCATCGACGGCACACCGGCCATCGACGAGATCCAGAGCCGCTACATCGGCACCAAGGAATTCTCCAACCTGCCGCGCAAGTTCAAGACCGCGATCTCCGGCTCCCCGCTCCTGGACGTGGCCCACGAGATCAACGACATCGCGTTCGTCGGTGTCGAGCACCCCGAGCACGGTCCCGGTTTCGACCTGTGGGTCGGCGGCGGCCTGTCCACCAACCCGAAGATCGGCGTCCGGCTCGGCGCCTGGGTCCCGCTGGACGAGGTCCCGGACGTCTGGGCCGGCGTGATCGGCATCTTCCGCGACTACGGCTACCGGCGGCTGCGCACGCGTGCCCGCCTGAAGTTCCTCGTCGCCGACTGGGGCCAGGAGAAGTTCCGCCAGGTCCTGGAGGACGAGTACCTCAAGCGCAAGCTCGTCGACGGTCCCGCGCCCGCGCAGCCGGTGGCCCGCTGGCGCGACCACGTCGGCGTCCACCGCCAGCAGGACGGGCGTTTCTACGTCGGTTTCGCCCCGCGCGTCGGCCGTATCGACGGCGCCACCCTCACGAAGATCGCCGAGCTGGCCGAGGCGCACGGCTCGGGCCGGGTCCGTACCACCGTCGAGCAGAAGATGATCGTGCTCGACGTCGAGGAGGACCAGGTCGACTCGCTGGTCGAGGGCCTCGCGGCGCTGGACCTGACCGCCAGGCCCTCCTCCTTCCGGCGCGGCACCATGGCCTGCACCGGCATCGAGTACTGCAAGCTCGCCATCGTCGAGACCAAGGCGCGCGGCGCCGCGCTGATCGATGAACTGGAGCGCCGCATCCCGGAGTTCGACGAGCCGATCACCATCAACGTCAACGGCTGCCCGAACGCCTGCGCCCGCATCCAGGTCGCGGACATCGGTCTCAAGGGCCAGTTGGTCCTCAACGACCAGGGCGAGCAGGTCGAGGGCTTCCAGGTGCACCTCGGCGGCGCGCTCGGCCTGGAGGCCGGGTTCGGCCGCAAGGTCCGTGGCCTGAAGGTCACTTCGGACGAGCTGACCGACTACGTCGAGCGCGTCCTCAAGCGGTTCCAGGAGGAGCGCGAGGACGGTGAGCGGTTCGCCGCCTGGGCCACCCGTGCCTCCGAGGAGGCCCTGTCGTGAGCGAGCGGGCCGCCCCCTTCTACTGCCCCTACTGCGGCGACGAGGACCTGCGTCCCAGCGAGCAGGGCCACGGCGCGTGGGAATGCGGAGCGTGCAATCGAGCCTTCCAGTTGAAGTTCCTCGGGCTGCTGTCCCGGGGGCTCCAGCTCAACGAAACGGGAGGGGACGAGATATGACCACCGTTCAGGAAGACCGCACGACCGACGACTTGAAGGCGCTCGCCGAGCAGGCGGGCCGCGACCTGGAGGACGCCTCCGCGCTGGAGATCCTCCAGTGGGCCGTCGACACCTTCGGCAAGCAGTTCTGCGTGACCTCCTCCATGGAGGACGCGGTCGTCGCCCACCTCGCCTCCCGGGCCAGGCCCGGCGTGGACGTCGTGTTCCTCGACACCGGCTACCACTTCCCGGAGACCATCGGCACCCGTGACGCGGTCGAGGCCGTGATGGACGTCAACGTCATCACGCTCACCCCGCGCCAGACGGTCGCCGAGCAGGATGCGGAGTACGGCCCCAAGCTGCACGACCGCGACCCCGACCTGTGCTGCAAGCTGCGCAAGGTCCAGCCGCTGGAGCAGGGCCTGACCAAGTACCTGGCCTGGGCGACCGGATTGCGCCGCGACGAGTCCCCGACCCGGGCGAACACCCCGGTCGTCGGCTGGGACGAGAAGCGCCAGAAGGTCAAGGTCTCGCCGATCGCCCGCTGGAGCCAGGACGACGTGGACGCCTACGTGGCCGAACACGGCGTACTGACCAACCCGTTGCTGATGGACGGCTACGCGTCCGTCGGCTGCGCCCCCTGCACGCGCCGCGTCCTGGAGGGCGAGGACGCCCGGGCCGGGCGCTGGGCGGGCCGCAACAAGACCGAGTGCGGGCTGCACGGCTGACCATGACGATCACTCAGGAGATTCAGGAGACACACGTGACGACCGGAGCCACCGTCTGGCTCACGGGTCTGCCGAGCGCCGGCAAGACCACCATCGCCTACGAGCTGGCCGGCCGGCTGCGCGAGGAGGGCCACCGCGTCGAGGTGCTCGACGGGGACGAGATCCGCGAGTTCATCTCCGCGGGCCTCGGCTTCAGCCGCGCGGACCGGCACACCAACGTGCAGCGCATCGGCTTCCTCGCCGAACTGCTCGCCCGCAACGGCGTCAAGGCGCTGGTCCCGGTCATCGCGCCGTACGCGGACAGCCGCGAGGAGGTGCGGGGGCGCCACCAGGAGAGCGGCGCCGCGTACCTGGAGGTGCATGTGGCGACCCCGGTCGAGGTGTGTTCCGTGCGGGACGTGAAGGGTCTGTACGCCAAGCAGGCGGCGGGCGAACTGAGCGGGCTCACCGGGGTCGACGACCCCTACGAGGTGCCCGAGTCGCCCGACCTGCGCATCGAGTCCCAGCACCAGACCGTCCAGGAGTCCGCGGCGGCGCTCCACGCGCTGCTCACCGAGAGGGGACTGGCATGACGACCGTCGCCACGACCGAGGACGGTACGGCCAGTCCGTACGCCCTCTCCCACCTGGACGCCCTGGAGTCCGAGGCGGTGCACATCTTCCGCGAGGTGGCGGGCGAGTTCGAGCGGCCGGTGGTCCTCTTCTCCGGCGGCAAGGACTCCATCGTCATGCTGCACCTGGCGCTGAAGGCGTTCGCTCCGGCGGCGGTCCCCTTCTCGCTGCTGCACGTCGACACGGGACACAACTTCCCCGAGGTTCTTGAGTACCGGGACCGGACGGTGGAGCAGTACGGCCTGCGGCTCCATGTGGCGTCCGTGCAGGAGTACATCGACCGCGGTGTGCTGAAGGAGCGTCCCGACGGGACCCGTAATCCGCTCCAGACGCTGCCGTTGACCGAGAAGATCCAGCACGAGAAGTTCGACGCGGTCTTCGGTGGTGGACGGCGGGACGAGGAGAAGGCCCGCGCCAAGGAGCGGGTGTTCTCGCTGCGGGACGAGTTCTCGCAGTGGGACCCGCGCCGGCAGCGGCCCGAGCTGTGGAATCTGTACAACGGCCGCCACGCACCCGGCGAACACGTCCGCGTGTTCCCGCTCTCCAACTGGACCGAACTGGACGTCTGGCAGTACATCGCCCGCGAGGGCATCGAGCTGCCGCAGATCTACTTCGCGCACGAGCGCGAGGTGTTCCAGCGGGCCGGCATGTGGCTGACCGCGGGCGAGTGGGGCGGGCCGCGCGACAGCGAGACCGTCGAGAAGCGGCTCGTGCGCTACCGGACCGTCGGTGA
Source organism: Streptomyces pseudovenezuelae (assembly GCF_029892565.1). Taxonomy (GTDB): domain Bacteria; phylum Actinomycetota; class Actinomycetes; order Streptomycetales; family Streptomycetaceae; genus Streptomyces; species Streptomyces pseudovenezuelae_A. The sequence continues at coordinate 1,000,092 of NZ_JARXVH010000001.1, forward strand.
CATGTCCTGCACGGGCGCCGTCGACTCCGAGGCGACCACGCTGGACACCGTCATCGCCGAGATCACCGCCTCCCGGCTGACCGAGCGCGGCGCGACCCGGGCCGACGACAAGATGTCCGAGGCCGCGATGGAAGACCGCAAGCGCGAGGGGTACTTCTAAGCATGAGCACCACGGAACTCACGGAACTCGCCGAGACGACCCTGCTGCGGTTCGCGACGGCCGGTTCGGTCGACGACGGCAAGTCCACGCTCGTCGGGCGCCTGTTGCACGACTCCAAGTCGATCCTCACCGATCAGCTGGAGGCCGTGGAGCGTGCCTCGGCGAGCCGCGGCGCCGAGGGCCCGGACCTCGCGCTGCTGACCGACGGCCTGCGCGCGGAGCGCGAGCAGGGCATCACCATCGACGTCGCCTACCGCTACTTCGCCACCCCCAAGCGGCGGTTCATCCTCGCCGACACCCCCGGCCACGTGCAGTACACCCGCAACATGGTCACCGGTGCCTCCACCGCCGAGCTGACGGTGATCCTGGTCGACGCGCGCAACGGCGTCGTCGAGCAGACCCGCCGGCACGCGGCGATCGCGGCCCTGCTGCGCGTCCCGCACGCGGTGCTCGCCGTCAACAAGATGGACCTGGTCGAGTACAAGGAGTCCGTCTTCGCGGCGATCGCCGAGGAATTCACGGCGTACGCGCACGAGTTGGGCGTCCCGGAGGTCACCGCGATCCCGATCTCGGCGCTCGCCGGTGACAACGTGGTGGAGCCGTCCGCGAACATGGACTGGTACGGCGGCCCGACCGTCCTGGAGCACCTGGAGACGGTCCCGGTCGCCCACGACCTGAGCCACTGCCACGCCCGGCTGCCCGTGCAGTACGTGATCCGGCCGCAGACCGCCGAGCACCCGGACTACCGGGGATACGCCGGTCAGATCGCCGCCGGCAGCTTCCACGTCGGCGAGCCCGTCACCGTACTGCCCTCGGGCCGCGCCTCCCGGATCTCCGGTATCGACCTGCTCGGCGAGCCGGTCGACGCCGCCTGGACCACGCAGTCGGTGACCCTCCTGCTGGAGGACGACATCGACATCTCGCGCGGCGACCTGATCGTGCCCAGCAAGGACGCCCCGGCGACCACGCAGGACGTCGAGGCGACCGTCTGCCATGTCGCCGACCAGCCGCTGACCGTCGGCCACCGGGTGCTGCTCAAGCACGGCACCCGCACGGTCAAGGCGATCGTCAAGGACATCCCGTCCCGTCTCACGCTCGACGACCTGTCCCTGCACCCGCACCCGGGACAGCTCGTCGCCAACGACATCGGCCGGGTGAAGATCCGCACCGCGGAGCCCCTGCCGGTGGACTCCTACGCCGACTCCCGGCGCACGGGGTCGTTCATCCTGATCGACCCGAACGACGGGACGACGCTCACCGCCGGCATGGTCGGCGAGTCGTTCGCGGCGCCGGAGCCGGTCAAGGGCGAGGCCGACGACGACAGTTGGGACTTCTGACATGAACTCCCCCGACGTCTACTCCACGTTCGCGAAGGAGGGCGGCCGCGTCGGCAGCGGCGCCCTCGGCAGCGGGCAGGGCGGAGTGGCGCGATGTGTGTGCTGACGTACGCGCACCGCTTGCGCGCCCAGTCCCCCCACCCGACGTCCCGGACACGACGAAGACCCCTGCCGAACTTCCCGGCCACGACCTGAGAGACCGTGACCCGCCGGGCCAACGAGAGGAACGCCTCCCGTGCCTGCCAACCGCTCACCCCGTAGTGGGTCCTTTCGCACCGGCATAGCCGTGCTCGCCGCACTTCCCCTGCTGGCGCTCGCCGCCTGCGGTTACGGCTCCGACTCCGACAAGGCGGAAACCTCCAAGGTCGCCGCCGGCGCCAAGAAGATCGACGGCCTCGACTCCGTCAAGATCGGCTACTTCGGCAACCTGACCCACGCCACCGCACTCGTGGGCGTGCAGAAGGGCTTCTTCCAGAAGGAGCTCGGCGCCACCAAGGTCGCGCCCGCCATCTTCAACGCCGGTCCCTCCGAGATCGAGGCGCTGAACTCGGGCTCCATCGACATCGGCTGGATCGGCCCCTCCCCGGCGATCAACGGCTACACCAAGTCCGACGGCAAGAGCCTGAAGATCATCGGCGGTTCGGCCTCCGGCGGCGTGAAGCTGGTCGTCAACCCGAAGAAGATCAAGTCCCTGAAGGACGTCAAGGGCAAGCGGATCGCGACGCCCCAGTTGGGCAACACGCAGGACGTGGCGTTCCTCAACTGGGCCGCCGAGCAGGGCTGGAAGGTCGACGCGCAGAGCGGCAAGGGTGACGTCACCGTCGTCCGCACCGACAACAAGATCACCCCGGACGCCTTCAAGTCCGGCTCGATCGACGGCGCCTGGGTGCCGGAGCCGACCGCGTCCAAGCTGGTCGCCGAGGGCGGCAAGGCGATCCTCGACGAGTCGACGCTGTGGCCGGACAAGAAGTTCGTGATCACGAACATCATCGTGCGGGCCGCCTTCCTCAAGGAGCACCCGAAGGCCGTCGAGGCCGTGCTGAAGGCCTCCGTCGAGACCAACAAGTGGATCAACGCCAACCCGGACGCGGCGAAGGCCTCGGCGAACAAGCAGCTGGAGACGGACTCCGGCAAGGCGCTGTCCGCCGACGTCCTGGACCCGGCCTGGAAGTCGATCCAGATCACCGACGACCCGCTGGCCTCCACCCTCAACTCCGAGGCGGAGCACGCGGTCAAGGCCGGTCTGCTGGAGAAGCCGAACCTCGACGGCATCTACGACCTCACGCTCCTCAACAAGGTTCTCAAGGCCGCGGGCGAGAGCACGGTAGACGCCGCCGGTCTCGGCACCAGCTGACGTACCCGACGAGTCCCAGGAGGTGACGACCATGGCCACGACCACGACACTCGCCAAGGCCGACGAGTCCGTCGAGTACGCCGCACGCCTCGATCATGTCTCGAAGTCCTTCGCGACGCCGGGTGGGCAGCAGCTCGTGCTGGACGACATCAGCATCGATGTCGCTCCGGGCGAGTTCGTCACCCTCCTGGGCGCCTCGGGCTGCGGCAAGTCCACGCTGCTGAACCTGGTGGCGGGCCTCGACCGACCCACCGGCGGCTCCATCACGACGGAGGGGCGCCCGGCCCTGATGTTCCAGGAGCACGCCCTCTTCCCGTGGCTGACCGCGGGCAAGAACATCGAACTCGCCCTGAAACTCAGGGGAGTTCCCAAGCCCGAGCGGCGCGACAAGGCCGAGGAACTCCTCGAACTGGTCCGCCTGAAGGGCGCGTACGGCAAGCGGGTGCACGAACTGTCGGGCGGTATGCGCCAACGCGTGGCGCTGGCCCGCTCGTTGGCGCAGCAGAGCAATCTGCTGCTGATGGACGAGCCGTTCGCCGCGCTCGACGCCATCACCCGGGACGTGCTGCACGACGAGATCACCCGGATCTGGGCGGAGACCGGGATCTCCGTCCTGTTCGTCACCCACAACGTGCGTGAGGCGGTGCGGCTCGCGCAGCGGGTGATCCTGCTGTCCTCCCGGCCGGGCCGGATCGCGCGCGAGTGGACGGTCGACATCCCGCAGCCGCGCCGCATCGAGGACGCGCCCGTGGCCGAACTGTCCGTCGAGATCACCGATGTCCTGCGTGGGGAGATCCGCCGTCATGGCCAGCACTGAGACCACACCGGTCCGGGACGCCGGCAACGGCAACGGCAGCGTCGAGGCGGGCCTGGACGCGCTGGAGACGGCGGCCACCGGCCGGCCGACCTTCCGGCAGACCTTCGTCAGCAAGATCCTGCCGCCGATCATCGCGCTCGGCGTGGTCCTCGCCGTCTGGTTCCTGCTCTACCCGATCGTCGACGACCCGACCAAGCTGCCCTCCCCCGGCGCCGTGGGCAGCGCGTTCAAGGAAGCCTGGCTGAAGGGCGATCTGCTCGGCTACATCTGGACCAGCGTCTCGCGCGGTCTGCTGGGCTTCTTCTTCGCGCTGCTCATCGGCACCCCGCTGGGACTGCTGGTGGCGCGGGTGAAGTTCATCCGCGCGGCCATCGGCCCGATCCTGTCCGGGCTCCAGTCCCTGCCGTCGGTGGCGTGGGTGCCGCCGGCCGTGATCTGGCTGGGCCTGAACAACTCGATGATGTACGCGGTGATCCTGCTCGGCGCGGTCCCCTCCATCGCCAACGGCCTTGTCTCCGGCGTCGATCAGGTGCCGCCGCTGTTCCTGCGCGCGGGTCGCACGATGGGCGCCACGGGTCTCAAGGGCATCTGGCATGTCACCCTGCCAGCCGCGCTGCCGGGCTATGTGGCCGGTCTGAAGCAGGGCTGGGCGTTCTCGTGGCGCTCGCTGATGGCGGCCGAGATCATCGCCAGTTTCCCCGATCTCGGCGTGGGCCTGGGGCAGTTGCTGGAGAACGCGCGCACCGCCAGCGACATGGCCATGGTGTTCGAGGCGATCCTGCTCATCCTGTTCGTCGGCATCGCGATCGACCTGCTGATCTTCAGTCCGCTGGAGCGGTGGGTGCTGCGCAGCCGGGGTCTGTTGGTGAAGGGCTGAACGACGTATGCGCTCTCCGGTCCTTCTCGTCATCGCCCACGGCAGCCGTGATCCGCGGCATGCGGCGACCGTGCACGCCCTGGTACGGCGGGTTCGGGCGGCGCGGCCGGGGGTGCGGGTGGAGGTCGGGTTCCTGGACTTCAACGTCCCGTCCGTGAACGGGGCGTTGGAGTCGCTGGCGGCGGAGGGGGTTCGGGACGTCGTCGCGTTGCCGTTGTTGCTGACCCGGGCGTTCCATGCGAAGGCGGATATTCCTGCGGTGTTGCGGTCCGCGCCGGCGCGGTTGCGGATTCGGCAGGCGGAGGTTCTTGGGCCGTCGCCGTTGTTGCTGTCTGCGCTTGAACGGCGGTTGTTCGAGGCGGGGTTGACGGCTGCGGACAGGTCATCGACGGGGGTTGTGCTGGCGTCTGCGGGGTCCACTGACCCGGAGGCGATCGCGGTGATCTCCGGGATCGCGCGGGAGTGGCAGCGTGGGGGGTGGTTTGCGGTGCGGCCTGCTTTCGCCTCAGCGGCGCTGCCTCGGACCGAGGATGCGGTGCGGGAGTTGCGGGCGCTTGGGTGTGGGCGGGTTGCTGTTGCCCGGTATGTTCTCGCTCCCGGATTTCTGCCGGACCGGATTGCGCAGGGCGCGAGCGAGGCGGACATGCTTGCCGAGGTCCTTGGCCCGGCGCCAGAAGTGGCACAGGTGCTATTGGAGAGGTTCGACGAAGCACTCACGCCGGCGCTTGCTGCCGTAGGGGCCTAGGAATTGCCGCGGTTTGTTGTTTGGCGGGTGCGGCTGCATTGTGGCTGGTCGCGCAGTTCCCCGCGCCCCTTTAGGGCGTTGCCCTAAAGGAGTTGGCCTGTTCTGCCAGCCTGAGCAGTTCCCGTAGCGGCATTGATCCGGGGGCCCGGTGCTCCCTTGCGAACTGGTTGGCCAGGCGTTGCAGCAGGTCGTTCAGGGGAGTTGGTACGTCGTGCAGGCGGCCCAGGAGGGTGATCTCGCCGTTCAGGTAGTCCGCCTCGATGGTGCCGGTGGCTCGGGTGAGGGACTGCCAGGAGGAGCCGCCGCCCCTTGGGGCTCCGGCGAGGGGGACCAAGTCGACCTTGTGGCCCCGTAGTTCTCGCTGTTCCTCGACGCTCGCGTACGCGATGCCGGCCGCGTCGAGCACCGCCGCGCCCTCGGCCCGTACTCGTCCGAACAGCTCCTCGGCCTCCTCGGTGTCGACCGGGCCGGTGACCGCCTCCAGGGCGTTGCCGAGGTTGCCGAGGAGCTTGGCGTACTGCCAGCGGGAGACGTCCGGGATGACCGGGGCCTCGAAGTGGGACTTCTCCAGGTCGGCGGCTACCAGGCGGGTGGTCTCGTCGGTGCCGTGGGGGTGGCGGCCGAGGTGGAGGATGCCGGTGAGAGGCGCGCCGCCCGCGGAGACGGAGCCGGGTTCGACGAAGGTGGCCGGCAGCCAGACGCAGACGCCGTATACGTGTCGGAAGACTCGGAGGGCGAGGCGCTGGCCCTCGACTCCGTTCTGGGCGCAGAAGAGGGGCAGGCGTTCTGCCGCCGTGCCGCCGCCCGCGACCGGTGCCGGGCCCCAGGACGCCAGGGCGGCGACTGTGTCCTGTGTCTTGACGGCGAGGATCAGGACGTCGTCGGTGCGCAGTTCGCCGAGGTCGTCCGGGCTCTCGACGGCCGGCAGGCGGTAGGTGAACTCGCCGTCCGGGACGCGCAGTTGCAGCCCGCCGTCCTGCAAGGCCGCTAGGTGGGCGCCCCTCGCTACCAGAACGACCTCATGCCCGGCCCCCGCGAGGCGCCCGCCGATCGCGCCGCCGACGGCCCCTGCTCCGATGATGATGTAGCGCATGGCACGAGCCTCGCACAGTGCTCAAACGGGGGTGGCGGTGAGGTCCACCAGCTTGGACACGGTGTTCCAGTTGCGGGTCGTGGCGATCAGGCCCTTGTTGATGCGGGGCTTGGCGAGGTGTTCGGCGAGCTTGGAGCGGCCGAGGCCGTCGGGGGCGTAGAGGTAGAGGGCGCGGTCGCCCAGGCGGAACGCCTCCGGGAGGTAGGTGTCCCGGTCGATCTCCGCGAAACGGTCCGCGTCCACGGGGGTGGAGAAGTACGTGACGTGGAGCTGCTTCGGCTCCAGGTCCGCGGCCGGGAAGGGGCAGGCCGCCGCGATCGCTGCCAGGTAGGCGTGGTCGCGGACGATCACGTCCACCGGGAAGCCGAACTGCTTCTCGATCGCCTGCGTCAGCTCCGCGGCCAGCGACTCCTCGTCGCCGTGGGCGGTGGTGAAGATCGCCTGGCCGCTCTGGAGGTGAGTGCGGACGTCGCCATGGCCGAGGCCGTCCATGAGCTGACGCAGCTCGGCCATCGGGAGTTTCTTCTTGCCACCCACATTGATCCCGCGCAGCAGCGCCGCGTACGTCGTCGTCATGGGCACACCATAGGTCCTGTCGTCAGATTCCCGTCGTCGCCCGGAGGGCGGCCCCGCGGCGCCAGGTGCGTGCTCTCGGCATGCCGGGCGCGGCCCCTCGTACTGGTTGTACGTGGGGCTGTGCCCGGTGCGGCGAGAGTGCGTGCACGGCGTCGCGGGGCAGACGGGAATTTGACGACAGGGCCTCGGCCGTCGTGCCCCGTGGGGGTGGGCACGACGGCCGGGTCCGCGTGGGCGAGGTATGCGTGGGCGGGCTGCGCGAAACTCTCGCCCATGGGCGGGCCGGGGGCAACACCTGCACACAGCTGTGACTTGTTCAACAAGCTTTCGTAATCACAAACGGGATCCCGCCCTACGGACCGGACACCTCGACGGGTCGGACACCTTGATGCCGAGCCGCCGTGTCCCGGATAGATGTAGGGGACCCTCGTCCTCCCAGACGGTGACGACCGGGGGTTTACCGGGGGGTCGTGGGGATGACACGGGGCGGAACACCTCACCGGCGAGCACGATGAGATGCGTTTATCCGGCCCATACCTTCGAGAGGACAGGTGGCGGCAGGGGTCGTCACCGTGACGAGGGGGCAAGCCCGTCATGGGGAACGGAGAATCGCGGGTGCGGGGCGTCGCAGCCCGAGCCGGTGGCTGGAGCGCTCGGCATCGATGGGCGGCGATCGGCATATGGGTGCTGTTCGTCGTCCTGGCGATGGGGCTCGGTTCGGCGACGGGCCGGGTCGATGTCAAGGACAGCGACCAGCTCAAGGGGGAGACACACACCGCCGCCCAGATCATCGAGGACGCGGGGATCGACGAGCCGGCCAGTGAGACGGTCCTAGTCCAGGCGAGGAGCGGCGGGGTCAAGGCGACGGACGCCCGGTTCCGGGCCGCGGTGGACGCGGTCGTCAAGGCGGTCGACGGGACCGGCAAGGTCACGGACGTGACGTCGCCGTACGACACGGACACGATCTCCAAGGACGGGCGCAGCGCGCTGGTGCAGTTCGACATGCGCGGCGACTCCGAGACCGCGGGTGAGCGGGTGGAGCCGGTGCTGAAGGCCGTCGAGGGGGTACAGAAGGAGCACGAGACGCTGCGGATCGAGGAGATCGGCGGCGCGAGCATGCAGAAGACGTTCGACGACGCGTTCGGGGACGACTTCGAGAAGGCCGAGCTCTCCGCGGTGCCGGTGGCCCTCGGCATTCTGCTCATCGCCTTCGGCGCGCTGGTGGCGGCCCTGCTGCCGGTGGCTCTGGCGGTCACCGCGATCATGGCGACGATGGGCCTGATGGGCGTCGTCAGCCATGTGATGCCGATGAGCGACACCGCCAACTCCGTGATGCTGCTGGTCGGTCTGGCCGTCGGTGTCGACTACTGCCTGTTCTATCTGCGCCGTGAGCGCGAGGAGCGCGCCGCGGGCCACGACGCCCACACGGCACTGCAGATCGCCGCCGCCACCAGTGGCCGCGCGATCATCGTCTCCGGTGTCACCGTGTGCGTGGCGATGGCGGGCATGCTCTTCACCGGGCTCGCCGAGTTCGAGGCGATGGGCCTGGCCTCGCTGATGGTCGTGGCGGTCGCCATGGTCGGCTCCGTGACGGTGCTGCCCGCGGTGCTCTCGCTGCTGGGCGAGCGGGTCGAGAAGGGCCGTATCCCCTTCCTGCGCAAGGCCATGGAGCGCCGGGCCGCCCGCACGGGCGGGGAGAGCCGGTTCTGGACCGCCGTCCTGCGCGGGGTGCTCGCCAAGCCGCTGGTGGCCGTACTGGTCGCGGCCGGCGCACTGCTGGCGATCGCGGCACCCGCGGTCGGCATGAAGACCCAGAACCTCACGCTGGACCAGGAGTTCGGCGACTCGCTGCCGATCGTGCAGACGTACAACCGCGTCAACGACGCCTTCCCGGGCGGCTCCGAGCCGGCCGAGGTGGTCGTCAAGGCGAAGGACATCAACGCACCCGCGGTGAAGTCCGCGCTCGCCGACTTCCGTGACCGGTCGATCAGTTCGGGCGCCTCGCGCGGCCCGGTCGAGATCAAGCTGCACGACGCGCAGAACATCGCCTACGTGTACGTCCCGCTGGTCGGCGGCTCCGACCTCGACAAGGCGGGCGCGAGTCTGAAGAAGCTGCGCGACGAGGTCCGGCCCGCGACGCTCGGCAAGGTGGACGGCGTCCAGGCGCCGATCACGGGACAGGTCGCCGGTTCGCAGGACTTCAACGACCAGCTCGGTGGCGCCGTCGTCCCGGTCTTCGTGTTCGTGGTGGTCTTCGCCTTCGCGCTGATGCTGCTGTCGTTCCGCTCGCTGACGATCGCGATCACCTCGATCGTGCTCAACCTCCTGTCGGTGGGCGCCGCTTACGGGATCCTCGTGGGCGTCTTCCAGCACGGCTGGGGCGCGTCCCTGGTGGGCGCGGAAGGTGTCGGCGCGATCATCACCTGGCTGCCGCTGTTCCTGTTCGTGATCCTGTTCGGCCTGTCGATGGACTACCACGTGTTCGTGGTCTCGCGGATCCGCGAGGCGCGGCTGCGCGGGCGCACCACGCGGGACGCGATCCAGCACGGTGTGGTCACCACGGCCGGTGTCGTCACCAGTGCCGCGGTCATCATGGTCGCCGTGTTCGCGATCTTCGGGACGCTGTCCATGCAGTCCATGAAGCAGATGGGTGTCGGCCTCGCGGCCGCGGTGCTCATCGACGCGACGATCATCCGGGGCGTACTGCTCCCCGCGGTGATGGCCCTGCTGGGCGAGCGCAACTGGTACTTCCCGAAGTGGCTGCACCGGCTGCCCGACCTCACGCACGACGAGTCCGCCGAGATCGCCGCACCGCCGGTGACGCGGGACGACGAGGGCGAGCGGGTCCGGGTCTGACCCTCCGCGCGTGGTCCGGCCCTCCACAGGGTCGGACAACCGTGGGGCCTCAACCACCGCGCGGCTAGGGCCCGTTGGCATCCCGGGGGAGCCAACGGGCCCTAGCCGTCCCGGTGTCGGACCCGGGCACTACGGTTCCCGGCATGACTTCTGAACTGCGGGACAGATTAGGTCCCTTCCGTGACGCGGCGATCTCCCGGGGCATCCCCGCCGAGGACGTGGAGCGGTGGCTGGACCTCGCTCGCCCCTGCGCGACCCTGTCGAAGGACGGGGACGGGCCGATGGTGGGCCGCTTCGGCGGACCCCTGCTGCTGCCCGCCGACGCCCCGGACCCCTACTTCCCCTTCGTCGCCTCCATCGACCTCGCGGCCCTGCCCGCCGACGCGACGGACCTCTCCCTGCCGGCCGACGGCCACCTGCTGCTGTTCGCCTTTCCCGAAGGCGAGGGCGACCTCGCCAACATGGGCGAAGTGGTGTACGTGGCCGCGGGTACGGCCGTGACGGAGCGGGACAAGAACGCCGGCCCCTGGTCCGAGGTCGACGAGTACCAGGAGCTGATCGAGAGGTTCCCGCAGGAGGAGCTGCGCGCGACGACCAACGTCTCCCTGCCCTACCACGGCGCGGTCGAGACCCCCGAAGTCCGCTACAGCCAACCCCTCCCCGGACACCCCCACTCCAAGGAACTGGCCCGTTTGTGGGACGACGTCCTCGACGACATCGTCGGCAAGGGGCCGCTCCAGATCGGCGGATACGCCTCGGAGGAGGCCGTCTATCTCGACCCGGTCGCCGCTGTCGTGCACGGCGCGGTCACGGCGGCGCAGGACGGCCGCTGGGGCGGCGGCGAGGCGGTCTCCGCCGATGTCGGGGACTGGGTCCTGCTCGCCGACTGGGACCCCGGCATCGACGGCATCGAAGGTGCCACGGTCCACTGGGCGATGCAACGCGAGGACCTGGCGGCCCACCGCTTCGACCGCACGTACACCACGGTGTTCTGGAACCCGTGACACCAGCAACTACGAGGTGTGCGACGGCAGTTCGGCCTCGACCAGGTCGGCCGCCCTTCGGGTGCCGCCCTCCTTGGACATGTCCGCCTGGATCTCCTTGAGACGGCCGGCGACCTCGGGGTCGTCGACCAGGGACAGGGCGGTCGCGCGCAGGGCTTCGGGCGTCGCTTCCTCCGTGGGCAGGTGGCGGGCCACGCCGAGGGACTGAAGCACATCCGCGTTGCCGAACTGGTCGACGGCCTGCGGTACGGCGATCATCGGGGTGGCGGTGGCCAGACCCTCCTGGCTGCCGCCCGCGCCGGCGTGCGTCACGAACAGGTCGGCCTGCTTGAGAATCGCCAACTGCGGGACCCAGGAGTGGACTTCGACGTTCGCCGGTACGTCCCCGAGGGCGGCCGGGTCCACGTGCTTGCCGATCTGGAGGACGAGGTGCCAGCCCGGCAGCCCGCCGAACGCCTCGACGCAGGCGCGGTAGAAGTCGGGCCGGTCGGTGAAGGTCGACCCGAGCGACACGAGCACCACCTTCTCGGCGCCGGCCGGCCGCTGCCAGTCACCCTGTGCCACGCGGTCGCCCTGGCAGGCGCCGACGAAGGAGTACACCGACTCGTCGACCCGGTCGGCGTTGGGCTGCAACGCCCTCGGTATCAGGACGAGCGAGCGAGTGGGATGGCCGGCGAACGCGTCCGGGTGCTGGGTGATCCCGTTCTCCTCCAGCCAGGCGTGGAAACGGGCGTAGTAGGCCTGGCCGCGCTCGGTGCTGCGCGGCTCGGCCCACATCGGCTCGGCGACCTCCTCCTCGTAGCCCTTCCAGGCGACGAGGTTGGGCGAGAGCGAGACCGTGGGCACGCCCCAGCGGTGGGCGAGGACGCGCGCCGGGTACGACGTGATGTCGTGCAGCACGAGGTCCGGTTCGTCCCCGTCGTAGGCCTCGATCAGCTGGGGCAGCGCCTGGATCGCGTCGGCCAGGAACGGCTCGACGTTGTCGAGAAGGGTGCTGCCCCAGGCCGCCGGATCGGCGTCGGGCCCCGGCAGCGTGGAGTTCCACGGCCTGGGCTCGGCACCGGTCTCGGCGACCTTCTCGACGAACGCCGGCGGGATGGCATAGGTGACCCGATGCCCACGGGCGACGAGCTCACGGATCACTTCGAGGCTCGGGTTCACGTGACCGTGGGCGGCGATGGAGAACATGGCGATGTGGGCGGGGGTGGTGGTGCGGGTGGAAGCGGTGGTGGTGTGGGCGGGAGCGGCGGGGCGGGGGCGACTGGTCATGCCAGTGACGGTAGGCGAGACGAGACGTCTCGTCCAACTAATTACGGACCCGCCGAGCCCGCCTCCCACCGCCAACGCCACGCCCGCCCTACCCCGCCAACACCTCATGCAGCCTCAACCACTGCCCCGGCGACACCTCCCCCACCAGCACCCGCGGATCCAACCCCGCCGCCCGGAACGCCGCATCCACCCGCCGCCGAGGACGCGCCCGCCGCAGCGAGGCGTGCAGTGAGCCGCCCACTCCCGAGAAACCCAGCTCGACCAGGTGCCGCCAGCTCTCGTACGCGGCTGGTTCGAGCAGCGGAGTCGGGCGCCGCTCGATCCGGACGATCCCCGCGTCGACGCTCGGCATCGGCCGGAACCGCGTTCGTGCGACGCGGCCGACCAGCCGCCACTCGTGGCGGGGCCAGCTGCGGACGGTGAGCAGGGTCCAACTGCCGTAGTCGCCGGTGCGTTTGCGGGCGTATTCGAGCTGGGTGAGCAGGGTCGCGTCGGTGAGCGCGGGTGCCCGCAGACACCAGTCGACGATGTCGGCGGTACGGGAGAAGGGCACGTTCCCGGCGACGGAGAACGGGGTTCGTGGGGGCCTGGTGTCCATGAAGTCCCCGACGACGACGTGTACTTGGGGTGTGACGGAAAAGCGGGTGCGGAGCTTGGGTACGAGACGGGGGTCGATCTCGTGGGCGTGCAGCTCCCGGCAGTGGGGCGCGAGCCGCGCGGTCAACGCGCCTTTCCCTGCTCCCACTTCGAGCAGGAGGGGCACCTGTCGTCCGCGCGGGACGGCGAGGCGGGCGACGTATTCGGCGGTGGCGCGGTCGGCGAGGAAGTTCTGCGAGAGCGCGCGGGACGTCTGTGTGGGGCGGGCCATGGCCTGCGGTCCTTGTCTTCCGTGAAGGGGGAAAGGGCAGCCGAAGGCCCTGACCGGAAGACAGGAGAGAAAGCAGGAGGGAGCGCGAGCCGCACCGCGAGGAAATCAGCGAAGGTCAGCTGAGATCAGTGGCGATCAGCGGGCGTGGCTTCCCGTACCGGTCAGGGCACCGGGGCCACGACGCATCCGGATGGAGTACGTGGTGCCCCGGCCGAGACCGGTGATGATGATCGCGTTGAACGCTGCCATGGACGGCACGCTAGGCGGACCCGGCTCCACGCGGCAACGGGTTTTCCGTGCCGTGGGTGTCAACGACGGCGGCGGGCCCACGCTCTGGCACCGGGCCTCAGCTCTGTCACCGGGCCTCAGCGTTGGTAGCGGGCGAGTACCAAGTTGCCGTCCTTCTCCAGCCGTTCGCGCAGTTCGTCGAGGTCGATCGCCCCGCTGTAGTACTCCTGGAAGGCGGGGGTCGCCACCTTGTCCTTCCATTCCGGATAGCCCCGCACGGACTGCGCGGGCGCCGGCCGCAGGTACCGCGCCAGGGCCGTGCCCGTGGCCCAGCCGTTCTCGGCGGTGTGCAGGGCCGGGTCCTTGAGGGCCTGGGTGCCGGTGGGCAGCATCCAGTCGCCGAGGGCGAGCCGCACCATGTTCTTGGGCCGCAGCAGGAAGTCGATGAACTCCGCGGCCTCCTTCTTGTGCGGGCTGTCCTCGGCGATGGACAGGGTCTGCGGGCTGACTCCCTGGGTGAGTCCGTCGGCGCCGGCCGGCGCGGGCAGCACCTGCCACTTGAAGCCCTTGGGTGCCTGCTGCATGATCTGCTGGCGGTAGGAGAAACCGAGCGGGACCATCGCGTACCTGCCGCCGAAGAACCCGGGCAGGGTGTCCGAGCCGCCGCTGCCGAGAGTCGAACTCGGCGCGCCGTCATCGGTGTTCACCTGGTCGTGCACCGTGCGCGGCACCGTCTCGTCGGCCGCCTCGAAACGGACCGTCACCTTGCCGTCCGCGCCCCGGTGGAAGAGCTGTCCGCCGGTCGACAGGGACAGGTTGAGCGTGGCGGAGACGGGCTCCTTGAGCGGCCAGGCGACGCCGTACTTCCCGTCCCCGCTCAGCCGACGGGTGACGTCTCCGAACTCCGCCCAGGTCCAGGGGTGTTCGGGCGTCGGGATGCGTACGCCCGCCTTCTTCAGCCAGGTCGCGTTGGCGATCAGCACGCGCGGCTCCTGGAGGAACGGCACGCCGTAGACGCCGTCCCCGAAGGTCGCCGTCTCCCAACTGCGCTGCGGGATATCGGACTTCAGTCGCTCGGGCAGCAGCTCGCTCAGATCGGCGAGGTAGCCGCCGTAGGCGAAGTCGGCCAGGTCGTCCGAGGCGTCGTGGATGATGTCGGGCGCCTCACCGCCCTCGAAGGAGGTGAGGAGCTGGTCGTGGACGCTGTCCCAACTGCCCTGGACGTACTCGACCTTGACGTCCGGATGGCTCTTGTTCCACTCCGCGACCAGCTCCTTGTTGGCTTCGACCGACTCCTCCTGCCAGGCCAGGGACTGGAAGCGCAGGGTGATGCGGCCGTCCTCGGTGCCGCCGCCGCTCGTGCAGCCGGCCAGCAGCAGGGCCAGGACGGTCAGGAGGGCCAGGGACGCAGGGAGGACACCAACTGCCTTGCCGCGCATCAGTTCTTCACCGCCCCGGTGAGCATGCCGCCGGTGATACGCCGTTGGATGACCGCGAAGACGACCAGTGAGGGCAGCGTCGCGAGGAAGGCCGCCGCCGCCAGCGGGCCGAGGTCCGCCACGCCCTCGGCGCCGATGAAGTGGGTGAGCACCACCGGCAGGGTCTGTTTGTCGGAGGTCTTCAGCAGGACCAGCGCGAAGAAGAACTCGTTCCACGCGGTGACGAAGGCGAACAGCGCGGTCGCCACGATTCCCGGCATGAGCAGCGGCGCCACCACCGACACCAGTGTCCGCAGCCGCCCGGCCCCGTCGACCGCCGCCGCCTCCTCCAACTCGGCCGGTACCGCCCGGACATACCCGGCCAGCATCCACAGGGAGAACGGCAGCGCCCACACGACGTAGACGAGGATCAGGCCGACCAGGGAGTCGATCAGGCGCAGGTTCTTCAGCACCAGGAACAGCGGGATGATCACCAGGACGAGCGGGAAGGCCTGGCTGACCACCACCCAGCCGGTCGCGGCCCGGGTGAGCGGACCGCGCTGCCGGGCCATGACGTAGGCCAGCGGGGTCGCGATCACCACGGCGACCAGCGCGGCACCGGCCGCGGCGAGCAGGGAGTTGAACGCCGCGTGCAGCAGAGGCTGTTCGTCGAAGGCCTGGCGGAAGTTGTCCAGGGTGGGGTGTTCGGGGATCCAGGTGGGGTGCAGGCTGCCCAGCTCGCGCGGTGACTTGAACGCGGTGGAGATGAGCCAGAGGAAGGGGAAGGCGAGGAAGACGAGGTACGCGAGCAGGGCCGTGTACTGGCCGACTCGGGTGCCGGTCCGGGTCCTCATGCGTCGTCACCTCCCCTGAGCCGGCCCACCAGGAAGAGGGCCAGGAGTACCGAGATCGCGGCGACCATCACGCAGCCCATGGCCGCCGCGTAGCCGAACTGCCCGTAGCGGAAGGCCTCTTCGTAGGCGAACAGCATGGGCAGCCGGGTCCGGCCGCCGGGGCCGCCGCTGGTCAGCACGTAGACCAGGGCGAAGGAGTTGAAGTTCCAGATCAGGTTGAGCGCGGTGATGGCGAGGGCGATCGGTCTGAGGGCGGGCCAGGTGACGGTGCGGAAGCGGCGCCAGGCGCCCGCGCCGTCGACCGCCGCCGCCTCGTGGAGTTCGCGCGGGGTGTTCTGCAGGCCGGCGAGCAGCGCGACCGTCGTCTGCGGCATGCCCGCCCAGACGCCGACGACGATCACCGCGGGCAGAGCGGTGCCCAGGCCGCTGAGCCAGTCGCGGCCGTCGCCGAGGCCGAGGTCGCGCAGGGTCTCGTTGAGGACGCCCGCGTCCGGGTTGTAGACGAGCCGCCACATGATGCCGACGACGACCTCGGGCATGGCCCACGGGACGATGGCCAGGGCGCGGGCCAGCCATCTCATGCGCAGGTCCTGGTTGAGCAGCAGGGCGAGGCCGAGCGCGAGCAGGAACTGCGGCACGGTCACCCCGACCGCCCACACCAGCCCGATCCGGAACGACTCCCAGAACAGCGTGTCGTGCAGCAGATCCTGGAAGTTGAGACCGCCGATCCACTGGGTGGACCGGGTGCGGCCCGACTGGGCGTCGGTGAAGGCCAGCAGGATTCCGTAGAGCAGGGGTCCGACGCTCAGCACGAGGATCGGCAGCAGCGCGGGCAGCACGAGGAACCATGCGGTGCGTTCGCCGGGGCGCGCAGTCGGTCTCCCGGCATTCGACACCAACGCCACGGAATCTTCCCCTTTGCTCGACTCTCCTTGGTTCGGCGTGGCCAAACCCGGTCATGGTCGTGAACGCGAACCGCCCCGTCAAGGGCGTGCGCACCAGGTCTCACCTGTACGGATGCAAGACTGAACGTCCGATGGCGAGAACTCGACGCCAACGCGAGGTCGAACACGGAGGCGGACGATGGACGAGGCACGGGCGCGGGACGTACTGGCCGCGGCGGAGATGCTGCCCGGCCCGGCGCGGGACGCGCAGCTCCTCGCCCTGGGCGAGAACGCGGTGTTCGCCGCCGGTGACCTGGTCGTCAAGGTGGGCCGCGACGCCGAACTCCTGGACCGCGCGCGCCGCGAGTTGGACATCGCCCTGTGGCTGGCTGAGTCGGGCGTACCCGCGGTGCGCGCGGCGCAGCCGAAGCCGCTGCTGGTCGAGGGGCATCCGGTGACCGTGTGGCACCGCATGCCCGATCCCGTACGCCCCGCCGAGCCCCGGGATTTGGCCGAACTGCTACGCCTCGTCCACGCCCTCCCCTCCCCCGCCCCCGGCACTCTCGAACTCCCGCCCCGCGAGCTGCTGGGCGGAGTGGAGCGCTGGCTGCGGCTCGCGGGCGACGCGATCGACCCCGCGGACGCGGCGTATCTGCGCGAGCGCCGCGACGGGTTCGCGTCGGCCTCGGCCGCGCTCACCCCGCAGTTGCCGCCCGGCCCGATCCACGGCGACGCGCTGCCCCGCAATGTGCACGTCGGCCCGGACGGCCCGGTCCTGGTCGACCTGGAGACCTTCTCTGCCGACCTGCGCGAGCACGACCTGGTGGTCATGGCCCTCTCCCGCGACCGCTACGGCCTGCCGGCCGAGGCCTACGACTCCTTCACCGAGGCGTACGGCTGGGACGTGCGCGAGTGGGACGGCTGCTCGGTGCTGCGCGGTGCCCGCGAGACGGCCAGCTGCGCCTGGGTCGCCCAGCACGCGCCGAGCAACCCCAAGGCACTGGCCGAGTTCGAACGCCGGGTGGCGTCCCTGCGGGACGGGGACGAGTCGGTGCGCTGGTATCCGTTCTGAGCCCTTCGCGCGAGGGGACTCCGCTACGAGGCCCCACTGCGAAGTCCCGCGCGGGATTCAGCTCAGACGGTCTCGTCGGCCGGTTCCCGCAGCGGCCAGACGCCGTCCACCACCGCCGTCTCGTCGCCCTTGCGGCGCAGGAAGCTCTGGAAGTCCGCCGCCCACTCGGCGTACCACTCGATCTGCCGGCGGTGCAGCTCCGCCGGGCCGAGGGCCGCGATCTTGGGGTGGCGGTCGGCTATGGCGCCGGCCAGCCGGGCGGCGGCCAGCGCGTCGGCCGAGGCGTCGTGGGCGGAGTCGAGCGGGACGCCGTACTCCGTGCAGACCGCCTCCAGGTTGCGCTTGCCGCGACGGTAGCGGTCGACCCAGCGGTCGATGGTGTACGGGTCGATGACCGGGGCCGGGTCGATGCCGCCCAGGCGGTCGCGCAGGGACGGCAGGGCGTACCTGCGCAGTTCGGCGGAGAGCAGGCTCAGGTCGAAGGCCGCGTTGTACGCGACGACCGGGACGCCCGTCTTCCAGTACCCCGCGAGGACGTCCGCGATGGCGTCCGCCACCTGGTCGGCGGGGCGGCCCTCGCCGGCCGCCCGTTCGTTGCTGATCCCGTGCACGGCGACCGCGTCCGCCGGGATCTCCACGCCCGGGTCCGCCAGCCACTCCCGGTGCCCGGCGGGTTCGCCCGCCCTGACCTCGATCACGGCGCCCGTGACGATGCGCGCCTGCCGTGGATCCGTCCCGGTCGTCTCCAGGTCGAAGCCGACCAGCAGCTCCTGGTGCCAGCCCATCGGCGGCCCCCCTTCTTGGTGGTGCTTTCCCCCAGTGGTCTCCACGATCCCATGGGCCACTGACAATCAGAGGACCGCGTTCCGCTTACCGGTGGAAGGCGTGCACGACACTTCAGGACACGGGCCGCGAATCCACCCAGGACGTCTCGAACTCCTCGCGGTAGGTCGGGAAGAGGCCGGTGTCGTCCACATCGCCCGACTTGACCACCCGGTTCCCGCTGCGCAGGACCAGCACCGGGCCCTCCATGCCTCTGGAGCGCCGCAGATAGGACTGGACGACCGCTATGCCGTCGGCGCCGTCGCCGTCCACGAGGTAGGCCGTGAAGCGCGGGGTCTCGTCGTAGACCTGGATCTCGAAGGCGCCCGGGTCGCGCAGTCGGGAGCGCACCCGGCGCATGTGCAGGATGTTCATCTCGACGGCGCGGCTCAACTCGCCGCGTTTCATGCCGAGTTCGCGCTCGCGCCGCTTGACCGCGCTGGAGGCCGGGTTGAGGAAGAGCAGCCGCACCCGGCAGCCCGCCTCGGCCAGGCGCACCAGACGGCGCCCGGAGAAGTTCTGCACGAGCAGGTTGAGGCCGATACCGACGGCGTCCAGGCGGCGGGCGCCGCCGAAGATGTCCTCGGCGGGGAACTGGCGCAACAGCCGTACCCGGTCGGTGTGTACGGCGACCACGTCCGCGTACCGGTCGCCGACCAGGTCCTCGACCGCGTCAACAGGCAAGCGGCGCGCGGACGGTACGTCGCCGCCGGCGCCGAGGATGTCCAGCAGCTTCGCCGAGGCCCGCTCGGCCTGGTTGAGGACGGCCTCGGACAGCGCCCGGTTGCGGGAGACGACGTTGCGGGTCACCTCCAGCTCGTCCAGGGCCAGTTCGACGTCCCGGCGGTCGTCTATGTACGGCTCGAAGCACGGCCAGTGCTGCACCATCAGCTCGCGCAGCTGGGGCAGGGTGAGGAAGCTGAGGACGTTGTCGTCGGCCGGGTCGAGCAAGTAGCCCTTGCGGCGGCTGACTTCGCGCACGGCGACCGCGCGCTGGACCCACTCCTGGCCGGCTGGTCCGGCGGCGGCGACCACCCAGTCGTCGCCGTGGACGGGTTCGTAGATGGGACGCAGAACAGCGGCCACGACAGCTCGCAGCCGCTGTTCGACGAGGTTCAGCCAGATGTAGGCCCGGCCGGCTCGCTGGGCGCGCGTACGCACCTCGCGCCAGGCGTCGGCGTCCCAGTCCAGCTCCGGCCCGATGGAACTCGTCTCCATGGGCCTGGCCAGGGACACCGTGCCGGGCGGGACGTCTGTGGAGTTCCCCTCGTGACCCTCGTCACCAGGGGGCAGCTCCAGCCCTCCCGAGCCCACCCGCGCACCGCCTTCCGCTCCCCCGAGCACTCTCCGTGTCAACGATCAAGGAAGGGTACTCCGGGAGCGGTCGGCGGTGCAGCCGGATGGACAGGGTCGTTTCTCAACTCCTCGGTTGCCAGTGGCCGTTCTGTGACGCGAGGGCGTCGGGAGTGAGCGGATTCATGGCGGTGACGTCCCGCGGGGCGATCGAGAAGCCCTGCCAGTGGACCGGCATGGGCTGCTGGTCCTCGTCCCGGGCGATGTGGTGGAAGCCCACGTTCATCCAGACGATCGGGTGCGTGAGCGTCTGCCCGTTGACCCACTTGTCCACCGTCTTGCCCGCTCCGGCAGGGCAGTTGCCGGGGTTGTTGCTGGCGTACTGCTCGCACTTGTTGTACTGGGTGAAGTACACGTCGTGCTTGGTGAAACTGCGCCCCGGGTACCTGGTGGTCGTACCGGGGACTATCTCGTACGAGCGCGCGTGGTTGTCCTTGTTCTTGCCGGTCGCGCTGACCATGCGCCACCAGCGGTAGGTCTTGGCGTCGCCCGCCAGTTCCTTGGTGACGCTGGTGCGGGTGGTCTTGTTGGTCGGGGCCTGCTGGCCGGCCGCGGGCGCGGTGACGGCCGAGTCGTACTGCTCGACCTTGCCCTTGGAGGAGCCGTCCAGGCCGAAGTCGAGCCGCCAGAAGACGTTGTGGCTGTGGCTGGTGGCGTAGGCCTTGGCGCCCTTGCCGATGGGCCAGCCGCGGCCGTCGCCGGCGTCGTAGTCCTCGTAGGAGAGGCTGCCGGTGGCGCCGACGTTCATGTTGATGGTGCCGTCGTCCTGGAAGCGCCACTCGGTCATGTACTCGTACCAGCCGACCTGGTTGACCGTGTAGACGAGCAGGTCCTTGCCCTGGGCCTGGTAGACCTGGTTGGCGCTGTTGCCCTGCATGCGGTAGGCGTGGCCGCGCGAACGCGTGGTGGTGCACAGGCCCTTGACGTTCGGGTGCTCCGGGTCCCAGGCGTCGGGAACCTTGACGGTCTTGATGGTGCCGCCGGGGCACTCGCCGGACGCCAGGTTCACCAGTCCCTGGGCGAAGCCGAAGCCGGTCAGGTCGTCGTACTCGACGCTGCCGTCGTCGTAGGGGACGTCGATCTGGGCGAGCCGGGCGCTGTTGAGGACCTTGATCGGCTTGGTCTCGCCCTTGGGCTGGTAGGAGATGTTGTTCAGGACCAGCCCGGCCTTGCTGTCGTAGCGATAGCACATCCGCCAGGTGGTGCCGGTGGAGAGCTTCTGCTCGATCGTGTAGGCGGCGCTGCAGTCGGCGGCCGCCGCGGCGGCCTTCGGCTGGGCCACGGCCGGTCCGGCACCGGTGGTCGCACCGGCCGCCAGCGCGGCCACCGAGAGGCCGACGGCCGTGCGGGTGCGGGCGCGACTGAGTCTGTTCACGCGCATGACGAAGTAACTCCCCTTGCAGGAGGTGTCAGTTGGACAAGTGGTCGGTGTTCGGCGGGCGGTGGGAGACTCAGCCGCGGTCGAGCCGGGCGACCTTTCGGGCGCTCAGGTCGATCACGAGCTCACGGGCGTCGATCCAGGGCCCGTTCTTCACCTTCGGGAACAACCGCACGCACCGGTGTTCGCCGCACTGGTCGAGTGCGGCGGGCTGGGCGCCGGGAGTGGCCCGGTACACCGCGCCGTTGAACAACAGCTGGTCCGGGGAGGTGAGTTCGTTGCCGGTGGCGTCCTTGTAGTCGGCCTTCAGGCCCGCGCCGAGCGGATCGGCGATCAGCAGCCTGCCCGCCTCGACGTTCTCGGCACGGCTCAGCGGAGGCTGAACACCGTGCTGGGTGCCGGTCTGTTCGACCTTGCCCGTGTCGAGGTTGACGGTCTTGGTGACGAGGCTGTCGTCCTTGTAGTCGTAGAACGTGACATCGGCACGCCTTGGCGCGTCCGCGTCCGTCTCGTTGTTCTCGGGATCGGCGAGATCCACGGTGAGACGCTGCGGACCGCGCTGACCGGCCACGTTCTCGGTGGAGTTGAGCAGCTGCCGGTTGGCGGCGAGCTGCTCGGCCCGCTTGGTCTCGTCGTCGGTGAGCGGGTCACCGCCCGTGCCCTTGTCGCCCTCGGCCGGCGCCTGTTGGACGACGCCCGGCTGAACGGCCCCGTCCTGCCCGGCCTGTTGCGCGGCCTGGGTACCGCCGCTCTTGCCGTCTCCCGATTCGTCGGCCCCCGCCGTTCCCGGCAGGGTGATCCCGATCATCACGGCGGTCCCGGCGACCGCGATGGCCGCACCGGCCACCACCTTGCCCAGATGGCGGTGCACTAGATTGCGCACATCTTCCCCCTACTCCCCCTTGGTCACAGGGAGTACGTGTCTGCCCCACATGGTTGGCATACCGCGTATGCCCACTGGTCGCTCGGTAAGAGGGACGTAAGTCATAGGTGGTTCCATCACTTTCGGGGAGACTCATGACCAAGGCGCCCCCCGCGGCGCGCTCCACCTGAAAGAGTCGTGACCATGCAGGTCTGGCCTGGCGAGGCATATCCGCTCGGTGCCACGTACGACGGCGCCGGCACCAATTTCGCGGTCTTCACGGAGGCCGCGGACCGAGTAGAGCTGTGTCTGCTGCACGACGACGGCTCGGAGACGGCGGTGGAACTGCGCGAGAGCGACGCTTTCGTGCGCCACGCGTACGTGCCCGGCATCATGCCCGGACAGCGCTACGGCTTCCGGGCGCACGGCCCGTACGCTCCCGAGCGCGGCCTGCGCTGCAACTCGGCGAAGCTGCTGCTCGACCCGTACGCGAAGGCGATCAGCGGCTCGATCGGCTGGGGCGAGGAGGTGTACGGCTACCACTTCGGCGCCCCCGAGGAGCGCAACGACCTGGATTCGGCGCCGCACACGATGACGTCGGTCGTGGTCAACCCCTACTTCGACTGGGGCGACGACCGGCGCCCGCGGCGCGGCTACCACGAGACCGTGCTCTACGAGGCCCATGTGAAGGGCCTGACCATGCGCCACCCGGGGCTGCCCGAGGAGCTGCGCGGCACCTACGCGGCGCTCGCGCACCCGGCGATCATCGAGCACCTCACCGAGCTCGGCGTCACGGCCCTGGAGCTGATGCCGGTCCACCAGTTCGTCAACGACCACCGCCTGGTGGACATGGGGCTCAACAACTACTGGGGCTACAACACGATCGGCTTCTTCGCCCCGCACAACGCGTACGCCTCCTGGGGCGACCGCGGCCAGCAGGTGCTGGAGTTCAAGTCGGCGGTGCGGGCGCTGCACGAGGCCGGCATCGAGGTCATCCTGGACGTGGTCTACAACCACACGGCGGAGGGCAACCATCTGGGCCCGACGCTGTCCTTCCGGGGCCTGGACAACCCGTCGTACTACCGGCTGACGGACGATCCCCGCTACTACATGGACACCACGGGCACCGGGAACTCCCTGCTCATGCGGTCCCCGCACGTGCTCCAGCTGATCATGGACTCGCTGCGGTACTGGGTCACCGAGATGCACGTGGACGGTTTCCGTTTCGACCTCGCGGCCACGCTTGCCCGGCAGTTCCACGAGGTGGACCGGCTGTCGTCGTTCTTCGACCTGGTGCAGCAGGACCCGGTGGTCTCCCAGGTGAAGCTGATCGCCGAGCCGTGGGACGTGGGCGAGGGCGGCTACCAGGTGGGCAACTTCCCGCCGCTGTGGACCGAGTGGAACGGCATGTACCGCGACACGGTGCGGGACATGTGGCGCGGTGAGCAGCGCACGCTCGCGGAGTTCGCGTCCCGGCTGACCGGGTCCTCGGACCTCTACCAGGACGACGGCCGGCGCCCGCTGGCCTCCATCAACTTCGTGACCTGTCACGACGGTTTCACCCTGAACGACCTGGTCTCCTACAACGACAAGCACAACCAGGCCAACGGCGAGGAGAACCGGGACGGCGAGAGCCACAACCGGTCCTGGAACTGCGGGGTCGAGGGCGAGAGCGACGATCCCGAGGTGCGGGGGCTGCGGGCGCGCCAGATGCGCAACTTCGTCGCCACGCTGATGCTGTCCCAGGGCGTGCCGATGATCAGTCACGGCGACGAGTTCGCGCGCACGCAGCGCGGCAACAACAACGCGTACTGCCAGGACAACGAGGTCGCCTGGCTGGACTGGCCCACCGAGGACAGCGAACTGCTGGCCTTCACGCGCGCGATGGTGTGGCTGCGCAAGGACCATCCGGTCTTCCGCAGGCGGCGCTTCTTCCACGGCCGGCCCGTGGAGGGCACCCACGACGAGCTGTCGGACATCGCCTGGTTCACGCCCGAGGGCGAGGAGATGATCCAACGGGACTGGGACTCGGCCCGGGCCTCGGCGCTGACGGTGTTCCTGAACGGTAACGCGATCTCCGAACCCAGCTCGCGCGGTGAGCGGATCGGCGACGACTCGTTCCTGATGATGTTCAACGCCTCACCGAAGACGCTGGAGTTCGTGGTCCCGGTCAATCACGGCCGGCAGTGGCAGGTGGTGGTCGACACCGCCCGCTCGGACGGGGTGCCGCCAGCCGACGGGCCGAAGGTCCAGGCCGGGGACCGGCTGACGCTGGTGGACCGGAGCATGACGGTGCTGCAACGGCCGGTCTAGGCCACGCGGGCACACGCATGGCGGCTGCGATGACACGAAAGGCGGCGGGGCGGGTACGTAGGCTGCATGACACCTGAGCGACCCGACCCCGTGGTGCCCACGGCCACCTACCGACTACAGCTGCAGCCCGAGTTCCCGTTCGCGGCCGCCGCGGCGGCCGTGCCGTACCTGGCCTCGCTCGGCGTCTCGCACCTGCATCTGTCGCCCGTGCTTGAGTCCGTGCCGGGCTCGGCGCACGGCTACGACGTCGTGGACCACGCGCGCGTACGCGAGGAACTGGGCGGCGAGGAGGGGTTGCGCGCGCTGGCCCGCACCGCGCGGGAGCACGGTGTCGGCCTGGTGGTGGACATCGTGCCCAACCACATGGCGGCCGTCCCCCGCCACAACCACGCCCTGTGGGAGGTGCTGCGGGAGGGGCCCAAGTCGCCGTACGCGCGCTGGTTCGACATCGACTGGGAGGCGCAGGGCGGCCAGATGCTGCTGCCGGTGCTCGGGCAGCCGCTCGGGGCGGTCCTCGGGGACCTGCGGGTCGACGGGGACGTACTGCGCTACTACGACCAGGCGTTCCCGCTCCGCGAGGGGACCGAGGAGCTGCCGCTGCCGCAGCTGCTGGACGCGCAGTGGTACCGGCCGGTGTGGTGGCGGCTGGCCCGTACCGAGCTCAACTACCGGCGTTTCTTCAGCATCTCGGAGCTCATCGGGGTGCGGGTCGAGGACCCGGAGGTGTTCGAGGCCACGCACGCCAAGACCCTCCAGCTGCTGCGCGAGGGCGTGATCGACGGGCTGCGCGTCGACCATCCCGACGGGCTCGCCGACCCGGACGCGTATCTGAGCCGGCTGCACGAGGCGACGGACGGGCGCTGGACGGTGGTGGAGAAGATCCTGGCGGACGGGGAAACCCTGCCGGCCTCCTGGCCGGTCGCGGGCACCACCGGCTACGACGCCCTGCGGCACGTCGACGGCATCTTCACGGACCCGGCCGGGTTCGGTGAACTCCTCGGCCAGTACCGCCGGTTCGCGGCCCCGCAGGCGGACCGGGGCGGCGACTGGGCGGCGACGGTGCGGCGGGCCGGGTACCGGGTGCTCACGCACGAGCTGGCCGCCGAGGTCGACCGGCTGACCCGGGTGACCGCCCGGCTGTGCGCGACCTCGCCGGATCCCGCGCTGCGCGACCGGGCCCCCTGGGCGCTGCGCACGGCGTTGCAGGAGCTGCTGGTCCGCATGGAGGTCTACCGGCCCTACACCTCCGGTGACGCGGCGGCCGTCGTCACCGAGGAGGCCGCCGCCGAGGCCAAGCTCGCCTTCGTCGTGCCGGAGGAGGCGGGCGCGGTCGACGTGGTGCGCGACCTGGTGCTGGGACGGGCCGGGGAGGAGCCCGCGCTCACCGAGTTCCAGGTCCGGTTCGCGCAGACCTCGTCCGCGCTGCGCGCCAAGTCCGTTGAGGACACGGCGTTCTACCGCTACGTGCCGCTGCTGTCGGCGACCGAGGTGGGCGGCGACCCGGGCAGTCCCGCGGTGTCCGTGGCGGACTTCCACGCGTACTGCGCGCGTGTGCAGCGCGACTGGCCGCTGACCGGGACCGCCCTGTCGACGCACGACGCCAAGCGCAGCGCCGATGTGCGGGCCGCGCTGGCCGTGCTCACCGAGAGCCCGCAGCGCTGGGCGGACCTGCTGGCCGAGGTGACGCTCGCGGGCGAGGGCGTGCCGGATCCGCAGCTCGCGTGGGTGGCCTGGCAGACGGTGTTCGGGCTCGGCGAGACGGACGTGGAACGCGTCGGGCAGGCCCTGCTCAAGCACGTGCGCGAGGCGGGGCTGTACACGAGCTGGACCGAGCAGGAGCCCGCGTACGAGGACGCGGTGGCGGCGTTCGTCGCGGCGGGGCCGTGCGGGCAGCCCGGCGAGCAGGTCACCGCCCTGCGCCACGAGCTGGCGCCGCACATCCGGGCGAACGTGCTGGGCACGGCCCTGGTCCACCTGACGATGCCGGGGGTGCCGGACCTCTACCAGGGGACGGAGAGCGAGTACCGGGCCCTGGTGGACCCGGACAACCGGCGCCCGGTGCCGTTCCCGGCGGCCGATCCCGGAGAGAAGGACGCGGTGACCGAGGCGGCGCTGCGACTGCGCGCCCGCAGGCCGGGCGTCTTCGGCGACACGGCGACCTGCACGGCGCTGGAGGCCGAGGGCCCGGCTGCGGCCCACTGCGTGGCGTTCACGCGCTCCGGAGAGACCGTCACGGCCGTGACCCGCCTGTCGCTGCGCCTCGCGGAGGCGGGCGGCTGGCGCGACACCCACCTCACGCTGCCGCCGGGCCGCTGGGCCGACGTACTGGCTCCGGAACGGGAGTTCACCGGGCACGCACGCGTGGAGGAGCTTTTCGAGCGCCTGCCGGTGGTGTTGCTGGAGCGGGTCGAGGACGCCTGAGGGGCCCCGGGGGTCCGGCGCCCGGCGTGCGGAACCTCCTGGCGCGCCGGTACATCGGGCCGGCCACCGGCTCATGTCGGCGCACGCTCCCGGGGCCGGAGCCGGACGGCCGGCGCGCGGTGCCGAGCGCCGACGCCCGGTGCGCGCCCGGGCTCCCCACGGCCGTACCGGTACCGGGCGGCGGCAGAATCGGGCCGACCCACCCGCCGTTCACGAAGAAGCGGCCGGCGACCGGGCGTTCGGCATGCACCCGGTGGGCCCCGACGCCCGCACGCCGGTGCCCACGCCCCCGGGCTCGCGAGCACCACGCCCCCGCTGGCAGCAACGGCCCTTCCCGCTGGCGGTAAATGCCTCTGGGCGCCCCCTGGAGCCTCCCCCGTTCCGTCCTTGACAGCCCCCGAGCGGCCGTGGGGTACTGCGAACTGCGAAGCCGGGCGGACGTGACGGGGGTGAGTCTCCTGCCGCAGCTGCGCTACCCCACCGTGGCCCAACTCGTGGCATTCGCACGGGCATTGGCCTTACGTCGGCCGGCCCTCTGCGCGCTGCGACAAGTGGGCGTCTCCCGCGCGGGCAGGCCCATCCACCTGCTGTCCGTGGGCCATGCCCGACGCGCCGTGCTCGTCGTCGCCGGGGCCCACGCCAACGAGCCGACCGGCGGCGCCACGCTCCTCGCGCTCGCCGAACGCGTGCTGGGGGAACGGGAGTTACGCTCCGACACGTCCTGGCACTTCCTGCTCTGCGCCGACCCCGACGGAGCGAGCCTGCACGTCACGCCCGCACCGCGCAGCCTGTACGAGTACCACCTCGGTTTCTTCCGGCCGGCCGCCGAGGAACAGCCGGAGTGGGCGCCGTCGGTGCTGCCGCCGGACCGACTGCCGCCGGAGACCCAGGCGTTGACCGGGGTCATCGACGAGCTGCGCCCCTACCTCCAGGTGACCCTGCACGGGACCGATCTGGGCGGCAGCTGGGTCCAGTTGACCAAGGACCTGCCGGGGCTCGCCGAGCCGTTCGCCAAGTCCGCGGCGGAGCTGCACATCCCGGTGGAGACGGGCGCCTCGGACGCGGCCGGCTGGTCGGCGTCCGGTCCCGGCGTGCATGTGATGCCCTCGCCCGGCGCGGGCGCCGCGTACCCGAGCATGCCGGACGACGCACGGCACAGCACCTGGTACCACGCCCACCGCTACGGCGGCCTGACCGCGGTGGTCGAGGTGCCGATGTGGGCGAGCGACCTGGTGGACGACGCGGCGCAGCATCCCGCGCCCGCCGCGGCGATCCGCCGGCTGGCGCGCCGACTGCTGCGGGACGGCACGGAGGTCGACCGCGTGCTCGCCGAGGCGCTGCCGCGGCTGGAGGGTGTCGACGGGCCGCTGCTGCGGGCCGCCAGGTGGGCGCTGGAGCTGGTGCCGGGTCTGGCCGCGGACTGGATGCACACGCCGCCCGCCGACAACACGATGGCGTACGTCGGCAGTGTGGACGCCTTCGCCCGGCGGCTGCCGCTGCGGGCCGCCGCCATGCTGCTGCGGGTCCTGCGGGAGACCGACGACCTCGCGGCACCACGCCTGGACCGTCTCGTGGCGGTTTGGAGCGACGCCTTCGCGGAACGCTTCCGCGCCCGCTGGGTCCCGCTGGAGCACCAGGTCGAGCACCAGTCCCGCACGGTCGTGGCGGCGGCGCTGTACGCGCGCGAACGGGCGGCGTGAGTCACGCACGCGTACAGCTCATCGCCGTACCGTCGCTCCCTGCCGTCAGCTGTCCAGTGCGAACACCGATCCCGTCCGTGCCGCCATCACACACCCGTTGGAGAAGGTCTCGGTGTACTCGACGGGGCGCCCGTGCCACTCCCCGCGCGCGTGCGTGGTGACCGGCGCGTAGATCATCGAGCAGAAGACGTCCTTGGCCGGGATCGCGGTGATGTCGCCGTCCACCGCCGCGAGTTCCGCGCAGGCCTCGGCCGCGTGCCGGTGGCCCTGGGGCGGGTCGCACAGCAGCAGCGTGCCGCGGGTGTCGCTGGAGCGGGCGTCGCCCTTGGTGACGGTGAGGTAGAGGTGGTTGCCGGGGAAGGAGTCCGCGGGCGCCGCCACCGCGGGGGCCGCGCTGGCGAGGAGCAGGAGGGCGGCCGACAACAGCCCGCCCCGGGTCGCGGTCGAAGCAGATGCAGTCATTCCAGAGGCATCGGCACGGCGGCCTCGGATCCCCACCCCGGCTCACCCGAACGGGAGCGCCCGGGCGCGTACCGCCCGGCGAGTTCGAACGCGGCGAGCACGACCCGCGCCTGGTACTCGACCTGGCGCGCGACCGGGATCCACCGCGCCCCGCAGCCGTCCCGGTAGTCGGCGCACCACTCGTCGATCAGGCGGTCGAGGTCCTGCCGTACACGGGCCAGGTCGCGGCCCGCGCGCGTGACGAGCTGGTGCAGCAGTCCGGCGGTGCGCAGCGCCAGGCGCCGTCCCGCGATGCGCAGGGCGGCCAGGTGGGCGGTGCTGAGCGGTGGCAGCGGGCGCGCGCCGGCGGCGATGTCGGGGTCCCAGGTGTCGGCGAGGCCGGGGCAGACCAGTAAATAGTCGTCCACCGGGGCGAGCAGGCGCGCCGCGTCCGGCACGCCCACGAGGTGCGGGCGGATGCGTGCGAGGAGGTCCGCCAGGCGCCGGGCGTCGTGGCGCAGGGTGTGGCTGACCGTGCGCAGGACGGCGGCCCCGTCGGCGGGCGGCGAACCGTCGGCCACGGAGTCGACGGCCCACATGGGCGCCTCGACGACCGCCGTCACGGTCCCGTGCCGGTAGGGGTGGAACCAGGTCGACTCGACGGCGGCCTCGGTGATGGCCGCGGCCAGGTCGCCGCGCTGCGGCGGCGGGATGCGGTAGACGGCGGGCCCCAGGTTCGGCCAGTACAGGGTGTCGTACGGGCCCAGTTCGCGCGGTACGCCGAGGCGCGCGGCGGTGTGCGCGACGCGGCGGGCGAGGCCGGGCAGGTCGTGGGTGAGCTCGACGAAGCCGCCGCCGACGTCGACGCCGTGCAGGGAGCACTGCAGAAAGGGCCGCAGTTCGTCCTGGAGGTCGAGGAGGGTGCGGGTCTCCGGCAGTGCGGCGCCCGCCGCGCCGTCGGGCAGCCATTCGGGCTGTTCCATGAAGCCGGGCCGGAAGAAGTTCCGGAAGTACCGGCCGAGTGTGTACGGGCCAGGCAGCCAGCCCTCGTTGCGGCGCAGTCCGTCGGGGTCGAGGCAGAGCAGCAGGTTCCAGGTGGCGTCGGCGCCCTCGGTGAGCCGGGGGTCGGCGAGGGCGCGTTCGGCCAGGCGCAGGACGGTGGCGCCGCCGACCGGTTCGTTGGCATGGGGTCCGGCGACGACGAGGGCCTGTCTGACGCCGTGTCCGACGGAAAGCAGCCACAGGGGGGTGCCCGCGCGTGAGGTGCCTACCCTGCGCAGCCGGGCGTCCTCGGGGCGCCGGGCGACGAGATCCGCCGCCCGCGCGCCGAGTTCGTCGACGGTCGGGTAGCGGAGGAGGGGTACCAGGGCACACCTCCACATAGTGGTGCCGTCGATTCACCGGATGTGCATGGTGTACGCACAGTCAGTCACGGCTGGGGAGGTACGTCAACAGCGCTGCCAGGAAAGGGATTCGGGCCACCACAAGAGATCAACAGCCTGTCATGCTCGGGCCAAGGCTGGCCGAAAGCAAGCAGTCGAAAGTCGGCGGGAGGGGGCACTGAAAGCGTCGCGGAAAGGCTTCAGGTGATGGCGAGCCGGAACGTCATCCGCCCGAAGCCGATCTGGTCGCCCTCGCGGACGACGGCGGCACCGATGACACGGCGTCCGTTCACGGTCGTGCCGTTGGTCGAGCCGAGGTCCCGCAGGACCCACATGCCGCCCTGCCGGCTGAGTTCGGCGTGCACCCGGGAGACCGTCTCATGGGTCAGGCGCAGCCCGTTCGCCGGGTCGCGGCCGATGCGCAGCGGGTAGCCGCTCGCGGGGTGCGGCAGCAGCAGCTTGGGCAGGCGCTCGGCCTGCCAGGCCCTGCGCAGCCGTACGGTGAAGCCGGAGACGGCCTCCACCGTGCCGAACACCAGGCGCGAGACGCGGCTCTCGGTGGGCAGGTCGGCGGTGAGCGCGGCCAGTTCGTCGGACCGGCGGGCGGCCAGCGCCACCTCCATCCGGCGGATGAACGTGTCGTGCGACAGCCGTCCCATGGCGACGCCGTCACGCAACACCTTCAGCGCCTTGTCGCGCTCCGCGTCGGACAGCCGCGCGGGGTACGTGTTGAACTCGAATGACGACGTCACGTTCGTGATTGTCGGGCAGCGAACTCCGGGTGTCCAGAAAACGAGAAAACGGTCACCACACGTGCGTACCTGACGACACCCGCCACAAAAGGGCGGATCCAAAAGCGGATTGATCTCGTTTGAAGCACCATGGACGGGCTACATCACGGTGAGCAGACGAAGGGGAACCGTCCGTGCAGTTCGAGGTGTGGGCACCGCAGGCAGACCGTGTGACGCTCCATTGCGACGGCGCCACGCGCGCGTTGGAGCGCGATCCGCAGCGGGAGGGTTGGTGGCGGGGCGAGGCGACGGCGCGGGACGGCACGCGCTACGGATACGCGCTGGACGACGGCCCGGTGCTGCCGGACCCGCGCTCGCGCCGGCAGCCGGACGGCCCCGACGGGCTGAGCGCGGTCTTCGACCAGGGGCGCTACGAGTGGCGCGCCGAGTGGGCCGGACGGCCGCTGCCGGGCGCGGTCCTGTACGAGCTGCACGTGGGCACGTACACGCCCGAGGGCACCCTGGACGCGGCTGCCGAGCGGCTTGAGCATCTCGTCGAACTGGGCATCACGCACGTCGAGTTGATGCCGCTGTGCCCCTTCCCCGGCCGGCACGGCTGGGGCTACGAGGGCGTCTCGCTGTGGGCGGTGCACGAGCCGTACGGCGGGCCGGAGGCGCTGAAACGGTTCGTCGACCGGGCGCACGAACTGGGCCTGGGCGTCGTCCTGGACGTCGTACACAACCACCTGGGTCCCTCCGGCAACTATCTGCCCGCGTTCGGGCCGTACTTCACGGACACGCACCACACGCCGTGGGGTTCGGCCGTGAACCTGGACGCGCCGGGCTCCGACGAGGTGCGGCCCTACCTGCTGGGCAGCGCGCTGTCCTGGCTGCGCGACTACCGGCTCGACGGGCTGCGCCTGGACGCGGTGCACGCGCTGGCGGACACGCGCGCGCTGCATTTCCTGGAGGAGCTGTCGAGCGCTGTCGACGCTCTCTCCGCCGACCTGGGCCGGCCGCTGTTCCTGATCGCCGAGACCGACCTCAACGACCCGCGGCTGATCACCCCGCGCGCGGGGGGCGGACTCGGGCTGCACGCGCAGTGGAACGACGACTTCCACCACTCCCTGCACACCGCGCTGACCGGCGAGTCGCAGGGCTACTACGCCGACTTCGCGCGCGCCCCGCTGGCCGCGGTCGCCAAGACGCTCACCGGCGGCTACTTCCACGACAACACCTACTCCAGCTTCCGCGGCCGCCACCACGGGCGCCCGCTGGACCGGGTGCGTGTGGCGGCGCACCGCCTGCTGGGCTACACCCAGACGCACGACCAGGTCGGCAACCGCGCCCAGGGCGACCGCCTCTCCGCCATCCTCTCCCCCGGCCTGCTCGCCTGCGCGGCCACCCTCATGCTGACGGCGCCCTTCACACCGATGCTGTTCATGGGCGAGGAGTGGGCGGCCGGCACGCCCTGGCAGTTCTTCACCGACCACACCGATCCCGAGCTCGCGGATGCCGTACGGCGGGGCAGGCGGCGGGAGTTCGCGCCGCACGGGTGGGCCGAGGAGGACGTGCCCGACCCGCAGGACCCGGCGACCCGCGACCGCTCCTGCCTCGACTGGAGCGAACTCGACGACGAGCCCCACGCGCGCGTACTGGCCTGGTACCGCCGCCTCCTCGCCCTGCGTCAGGAACAGCCCGACCTCACCGACCCCGACCTCGCCGACACCAAGGTCGCGTACGACGAGGGCGAGCGCTGGCTCGCCTTCCGGCGCGGCGACGTCCGCGTCGCCGTGAACCTGGCGAAGGAGCCGGCGGCGATCCCGCTGGGGCCGCGTCAGGCGCGCGTGCTCGCCGCGTGGGAGCCGGTCGAGGCACCGGGGGCGGACGGGGTGCTGAACGTGCCCGGGGAGTCGGCTGTGGTGCTGTTGCAGGGGTAGGCGCCGGGGCCGGGGGAAGGAACCAAGGCCGGGCGACGGGCGCCTCGGAGTTCCTCAGAGTCCCTCGTCCGAGCCGGCCCGTCAGGGCTCCCCGTCCGGGCCGTCCTCCCGCAGTTCCGTGACCCGTTCCAGCAGGATCGCCTCCCAGGCGTGCCGGAGTTGGAGCGCGAGCAGGGGCAGGGGGTCGGTGCCGTGGCCGTTCAGGGCGGCGGCCAGGCGGATCACCGTGTCGCAGCGGGCGAGCCACAGGCCGCGCAGACAGGGACGGGCACCGTAGCCGGCGAGGGTGGCGGCGCGGACGGCGGCGGGTGAGCCGACGGCGACGGCGAGTCCGGCGATGTCCTCGGCGGGGTCGCCGAGAGCCGCGTCGGTCCAGTCGAGGACACCGCGCACCCGGCCGTCGGCGCTCACCACGAGGTGCTCGCCCTTGAGGGCGTGGTGGACGAGGACCGCGCCGCCGTGCTGGGCCGCCGCCAACTGGACGGCGGCCTGCGGCGGCAGCTGGTGCAGCCGTGCCGGGTCGAACTCGTCGGCGGCGCCCAGGCGTTCGGCGTCCTGCACCGCCATCCGTCGCAGCGCCTCCAGGGAGCGCGGCGGGACGCGCGGTACCCCGAACACCTCGGCCTGTCGCGTGGGCACCTCGCGCAGCCCCGTCAGCAGCCCCGCGAGGTCGGCCTCGCCGACGGCGGACACGTCGTGCTCGCGCGCCGTGCCGCCGGGCACCAGGGTGTCGAGCGTGTACGTCAGCCCGGGCGACCACTCGCCGTGCGCCACGCTGGTCGGCACCGCGACCGGCAGGTGCGGGCGTACCAGGTCGCGCAGACGCAGTTCGCGGCGCTGCCGGACGGTGGCCTCGCGGTCGGGGGCGAGGCGCAGCACATGGCGGGAGCCGACCCACCAGGTGGAGTGCTCGCCGCTCTCGGCGACGGGCCGCACCTCGGGGCCCGTGCCGCTGTCGGTGCCGTCCTTGAGCAGGGAACGGACCAGTCGGCGGACGGTGTCCGCGGTGGGTGTCGATGCCTGGGTCATGGTCGCGCCGTTGTCGCTCGGGGGTGTGCTGGGGTTGTCCACGCGGCCGGTCAGTCCACCACGACCAGTTCGCGATCGGTGTTGTTGAGGCGCCGGCCGCCGTCCTCGGTGACCGTGACGATGTCCTCGATGCGCACGCCGAACCGGCCCGGCAGATAGACGCCGGGCTCCACGGAGAAGCACATCCCGGGTACGAGGGACTGCTGTTCGCCCTCGATCATGTACGGCGGCTCGTGCGTGGTGACGCCGATGCCGTGCCCGGTGCGGTGGATGAAGTACTCCCCGTACCCGGCGTCCACGATGACCGCGCGGGCGGCCCGGTCGACCTCCTGACAGGCGACGCCGGGCCGCACCGCCCGGAAGCCCGCCTCCTGGGCCGCGCGCACCAGGTCGTGCACCCGGCGCTCCTCGTCGGTGGGCTCGCCGACGTGGACCGTGCGGGAAGTGTCGGAGCCGTAGCCGTCCTTGAGGCCGCCGAAGTCGAGGACGACCATGTCGCCCTGCTCGATGACCCGCTCGCCGACCTCGTGGTGCGGGTCGGCGCCGTTGGGACCCGAGGCGACGATGGTGAAGTCGACCTGGGAATGGCCGAATCGGCGCAGCAGGCCGGCGAGGTCCGCGCCGACCTCGGACTCCTTCCGGCCGCCGAAGGGAACCTTCCGGATCTCCTCGAACGTTGCGTCCGCAGCCGCGCCCGCGGCTGCCATCAGTTCCAGTTCCGCCGCGTCCTTGACGGCCCGCAGCATCGGCAGGGCCTCGGTGAGGGCCGCGTACGTGGTGCCGGGCAGGGTCCGCTGGAGGCCGAGCAGGTGCATCGCCCAGGCGTTGTCGCTGACGCCGAAGCGGCCGGTGCTGTCGAGCAGCGCGGCGGTGGCGGCGTAGGGGTCCTTGCCGTCGGTCCAGTCGCGCAGGTTCAGCGCGGGCGCGCCCGCGGCCTTCGCGGCGTCCGGGGCCTCCAGGGTGGGGACGACGAGGACGGGGGCCCGGCCCGGGGCGAGGACCAGCAGGGTGAGGCGTTCCGTGATCGCCGTGGGCGCGTAGCCGGTGAGCCACACGAGGTCGGGCCCCGGGGCCACCAGGAGCCCGGCGAGGCCGGCCTCGGCGGCGGACCGGGCGGCGCGCTCCATGCGGGCCCGGTAGTCGTCGGCGGTGAAGGGCGCGGGCGTGCTGCCGGTCATCCGGGCCTCCCGGGACGGGTGAGGGAACCACTGGGGCCTACGGGGAGCATCCTGCCCGGACCCAGGGGGTCGCGCGAGCCGGTTCGCGGGTCTCGCGGGCGCCCGACGGGCATGCCGTCAGCCCTCCAGGGCGAGGCGGACGCCGAGGAGCAGCAGCACACCGCCGGAGACCTGCTCCAGGCGCCGACGCACTCCCGCGCGCGACAGGACGGTCCGCAGTCGGCCCACGAACCACACGTACAGGCCGTAGTAGCCGACCTCGTAGACCGCCCAGAGCGCGGCCAGGCCCACCGTGGTGAGCAGGTGCGGGGCGCCCTGGGGCACGAACTGCGGCAGGAAGGAGAGGGCGAAGACGGCCGCCTTGGGGTTGGCGAGGTTGAGCAGCAGCCCGCGCCGATAGGCCGCCCAGCCACTCTCCCCCGGCGCGTCCCCGGACTCACCGTCCGCCACCCCCTCCGCCGCCCCCTTCGTACGGCTCGCCTGGCGCAGCGCCTGCACGCCGAAGCCGACCAGGACGACCGCGCCGACGATCCGCATCACGTCGTAGGCCATCTGGGAGGCCGCGAGCAGGGCGCTCAGGCCGAACGCGGCGACGACGCCCCAGACGAAGACACCGGTCTCGTTCCCGAGCACGGTGAGGAAGCCGGAGCGTCGGCTGCGCAGGGACTGCTTGATGATCAGCACGGTGCTGGGGCCCGGCGAGGCCGCGATGAGCGTGCAGGCGCCGAGGAAGGCGAGGAGGGTGCTCAGCATGGCGCTCATCGTGGCCCGTGCCGGGGAGCCGGGCCACCGGATTTCCCGGTCGCCCGGACGCGGCGGCTCACCCTCCGCCGCCGGGCGGTCAGGTCACGATGCCGGGTACGGCGGTCAACTGCTGGTAGCCGCCGCTCTGGTGACGAACCGTCAGAGTGACCTCCTGGCCGGGGCGGGCGTGGGCGACGGCTCGGGCGAGATCGGCGGCCGAGTCGATGCGGGTCTTGTCGAGGTTGAGGAGTACGTCGCCGCGCACCAGGCCCGCCGTATAGCCGGGGCCGGGCACGTGGACGCCGACGACTAGGGCGCCGGTCTTCTCGGCGTCCACGGCCTCGACGCCGAGGGTGGCGGCCGGGGTGGCCGATGACGGGGTCGACGACGAGTCCGGCGTCACCGACGAGCCCGGTGTCGCCGTCGATGCCGGGGGCTTGGGGAGCGCGCCGGCCTGGGACCTCGGCGCCTGCCCGGCCGCTTGGCGCTGCATGTCGGCGAGTTTGCTCATGCCGATCACGGTGGCGCCGACGGTGCCGAGGCCGACCCCGGAGAGCACCAGGACCGTGCCGACGAACAGGCCGAACAGCAGGGCCCTGAGCCGGCGCCCGCGCCGACGCGCGGCGTGCGGGCGCCGGGCGGGGTCGGTCGGGGCGCCGCCGCCGGGCTCCTGGCCGGGCATGGGCTTGGGACGCAACGCGGTCTGTGCCATGGATCGCCTCCGTGGTTCGGCCTCCGGGAGGGATCTACCCGGGGCACCGGCGCCCGACGTGCCACGAAAGAGTGAGACTGACATGCGGTCAAAGGCGGGAAGAGGGACCCTTCCGCCGCCCCGACGCACGGCGGCTCGCGCCCGCACCCGGTGTCCGGGCGCCGACGCGAGCCGTGGTGAAACAGGCCTCGGACCTCAGCCGACAGGCACCGACACCCCCGTCGGCATCCCCGTCAAGGCCCCCATCCGCACCGGCGCCGGCGCCTGGTCCGGCAGGAAGGTGTGTGTGCGGCCGGCCAGGTACTCCGCCTTGTATCGGTCCACCTTCTGGTGCCAGTTGAGGATCCCGGCCAGCCAGTTCTGCAGGTCCGCGACATAGCCCTGCATTACCTCGCGCGCCTCCTCGGAGAGGTTGAAGTCGTCGTACATGACCGGCAGTTCGTGCTTTGCGACGTGCTGGAACTGGTCCATGCGCTGGGTCATGAGGTCGTGGACGACGGACAGCGCGGTCGGGTAGTCGATGCCGAAGAAGTTCTGCACGACGAGGATCGCGTTGTGGATCTCGCCCTCGTACTCGATCTCCTTCTGGTACGAGAAGACATCGTTGATCAGGCACGCGTAGTCGAAGGCCGCGTTCTCCAGGGAGCGGACGGGGCCGCTGAGGTAGACCTCGGGCGGGACGGCGGGGCCGTGGCCCATGCGGCACAGGCCCGCGGTGAGGTCGGAGCCGAAGGTGGAGCGGCGCATCTCCAGGTAGTCGACCGGGTCGGGGATGCGGTTCTGGATCTGGTTGGACAGCTCCCACACCCAGCTCTCGGTCATCTTGTTCACCGCGACCTTGAGGGTGCCTCGCTGCTCGGAGGACATCTCCGCCGTGGTGCGCGCCCACAGGTCGATCAGCCCGCGCTCCATGGCGTTCGCCGGGACCGGGACCGCCTCCCCGTCGACGGGCATGCAGTCCGACAGACGCAGGGTGGTCAGCCGGGCGGCGGCCAGGTCGCGGCGGTGGCCGAAGAAGAGCGGGTAGTAGTCGTCGCCGTAGGTCCCCCAGGCGAGCCAGCACGAGCTGAGGTCCAGGGAGTCGGCCGTGGCGTCCGGGTCGAGGCCCGCCGCGCACAGCGGCAGGTCGGCCGCCGCGAGCCGGTCCTCGTCCCACACGCCCTCCTCCAGCATGCCCATGGCGTGCATCCAGGTGGTGAGCCGGGGCCGGGCGGCGTCCAGGTGCGGGTTCAGCTCGACCTCGAAGGGCATGTGGAAGTCGGGCAGCAGGGACGGGCCGACCTTCTGGTACGGCATGTGCGTGTACGCGCGCAGCCGCTCGGCGCCGGCCGACGCGAGCAGTGCGCCGATGTCGGCGGCGGAGGTGCCGGGGCCGGTCGGGCCCTGCCAGGGGGTGGTGGCACGCGCGCGTGCGTTCATGTAGCGGCTGGAGCGCATGTGCCATTCGTGGCCGCCGGACTGCCAGTCCTGCAGTCCCTGCGTGTACTTGGCGACCGCGGCCACCTCGGCCGGGGTGAGACCTTTCTCCAGGGCCACCGCGGGCACCTCGGTGAGCGCCGTGTGCTCGAACTGGTGCAGGCGTGAGGTCAGTACGTCGTTGACGATCTCGGCGGCCTCCTGGGTGGTGCAGCCGAAGAAGGTCTCCAGGACGAGCACGCCGTTGCTCAACTCGCCCTCGTCCTCGACCTCGCGCTGGTAGGAGAACAGGTCGTTACGCAGGTGCACGGCGTCCGAGAACGTCTCCATCAGCACCCG
Organism: Streptomyces pseudovenezuelae; assembly: GCF_029892565.1. Lineage (GTDB taxonomy): Bacteria > Actinomycetota > Actinomycetes > Streptomycetales > Streptomycetaceae > Streptomyces > Streptomyces pseudovenezuelae_A. Next base: position 1,038,265 of record NZ_JARXVH010000001.1, read on the forward strand.
CAGCGGCCTCGCCCCGGCGACTGCGGCGGGGACCTCCGCGCACGCGTACTCCACGAGCCCGGCCGACCAGGGCGCCCCGCCCACCTTGCGGCGCATCTCGATGTACTCGACCGGGTTGGCGATCCGGCCCTCGTTGATGTTGGACAGCTCCCACAGCGACTCGTTGAGGAGGTGCTCGGTGGCGATCGAGAAACGGCGCCGCCACTCCTCGGACATCGCCGGCACCGTACGCATCCACAGGTCGGCGAGGCCGGCCTCGACCGGGTTCTGCGGCTCGGGCATCGGCGTCGAGAGATCCATCGGCATGAACAGCGGGAGCCGGTCCAGGTAGGCCTTGCCGCCGGCGCGGTCCTGGGTGCGCTTGAAGATCTCCAGGAAGTGGTCGTCGAAGAAGAAGACCCACACGTACCAGTCGGTGATCAGGGAGAGGGCGGGGCCGTCGCACTCGGGATGGGTGTAGGCGCACAGCAGGCCGTAGTCGTGCGCGTCGAGGTCGGACTGCTCCCAGACCCCGGATCCCTCCAGCATGCCCATCTCGCGCGCCCACACGGTCGAGTGGGCGCGCGCCTCGTCGACATGCGGGTTGAGCCGCGCGGGATACGGCATGTAGAAGTGCGGGAGTTCAAAGGGCTGCTGCGTCATGGCCGGGCCCTACCCGCGACCCTCCGGGGGCATCCGCGCGGCGACACATGATCACACCATCGCGTGAATCAGGGGCGAAGTCGGGAGCTGTGAGGGCCTCTTGTGACGTTCACCCCCGCGCGGGGCAGTCCGACTCGTCAGTGGCGTCAGTCCATGACGGAGGGACGTCAGTCCTTGGCGAAGTGCGGAAGGATCTCGTCGGCGACCCAGCCGAGCGCCTCCGGCAGCTCTTCGGTGGCGACCGGCAGCCACAGCGAGCAGGCGGCGAGCCCGGCCTCGGCCAGCGCGCCGAGTTCGTCGCGCACGCTCTCGATGCTCGCGTCCGCGCCACCGAGTGGCCGTCCGGGTACCGGAACGGCCGGCGCGAAGCCCGGCGGCACCAGGAAGGCGCCCGTCGTCAGCGCGAGCGTCCCCGGGTCGCGCCCGGTTCCCTCGGCGAGGCCGTCCAACCGCTCCCGTACGGCGGTCAGTCCGGCGGCGTCGAGCCCGGCCCCGTGCCAGGCGTCGCCGTACCGCAGCGCCCTGCGCAGCGCCGCGTCGCTTCCGCCGCCGACCCACACCCGCGGGCCGCCCTCGGTGCGCGGCAGCACCCCGAGCCGCGGCTCGCCCTCACCACGCCACAACTTCCGTACGGTGCCCAGCTGTTCGTCCATCCGGCGGCCCCGGCCGGCGAACGGGACGCTGACGGCCGCGAACTCGGACGCGTCCCAGCCGGTGCCGACGCCCAGGGTGAACCGGCCGCCGGAGAGCCGGTCGAGGGTGGCGGCCTGGTGGGCGAGGACGATCGTGTTGTAGAGCGGCAGGACGAGGATGCTGGTGACAAGGCCGATGCGCTCGGTGGCCCCGGCCACGGCGGCCAGCGTCACCAGCGGGTCCGGGGTCACGCCGGAGTCGCCCGCCAGGGCGTGGCCGCTCGCGAAGACGTGGTCGAAGCCCAACTCCTCGGCCGTGCCGGCGATTGCCAGGACCCCGTCGACCTCCTCGTCCCGCGCGGGCCACAGACAGTGCGGTGCCACTCCGATACGCAGCATGCGGTTCGGTACTCCCTCGTCCGGCGGTGCTGGTTCCTTGACCGACCACGCTAAAGGCTACGTCTGCGCCTGTGCGGACTGTCAGACATAGGCCCGCGCACCACGTCATCTCCGGCCGTATGCACGTTCCCCAGACGAAGTTGACGTGCTGTCAGACGCGTACCTGGAGCAGTGCGTGGGTGCCGCCGGTCCGCCAGCGCTGTCCCTCGGCCGCCACCAGCGCGGTCTCCGTGTCGGCGTCGAGGCCGGTGATGACATCGGACTTGAGGGTGCGCAGGGCGGCGGCCGGGCCGGGGAAGTACGCGGTGACGTCCTGGAAGGGAGTGGTCGGCGGCCAGCGGCGATCGCCCACCAGACGGCGGTAGTTGAGGTCGCCCTTGACCACCGTCAGCTCGGCGGTGGCGAGTTCGGCGCGCAGGTCGTCGGGCATTTCCGAGAAGGGCAGGGGCGCGGCGGCGAAGGGATGGGCGCGGACCGTGAGAGTGCCGTCGGCCGTCGCGGACCACAGGGTGCGGCCGTAACCGGCGGCGGCGCCGCTCGCCCCGGTCAACTTCCGCAGGGCGTCGACGAAGTCGGCGGTCGTGGCGTCGGAGACGTAGTACGGATACGGCTTGAGGTGCAGGACGGCTCGCCGGACGTGACCCTCATCGAGGAGGTGGGCGATGAGCAGGAGGTCGGGGATGAGTTCACGGCCCGCGTTGTCGGCGATCAGGTGCAGCGTGCCCGCGCCGGCGGGCGGGAGCAGCGACCAGAAGGCCTCGCTGTCGTCGGCGACCAGTGCGGGGGCGACCTCCGCGTCGGCCGCGCTCGCGTCGGAGAGGCGGAAGCCGAGGTCGGCGCGGTTGCCCCAGAGGGAGCCGTGAAGCAGGGCCCGCCCGCGCTCGTCGGCCGGTTTGTTCGCGAGGTCGTCGAGGGCGGCGAGTTCCTCGTCCGTCTCCGGGCCGTCCAGCTCGGCCAGTTTGAAGGGGCGGAAGGGGTCGATGCCCTGCCAGGGTCCGGGGGTGAAGTAGCCGACGGCGTCGAGGAGTTGACGGTAGAACCAGCTCTCCGACCACAGCCACGGTACGTCGAACCAGGACCGGCCGGTGTACTCGGGCAGGCCCCAGGCCGTCCAGCGGTCCTGGTCGGGCGCGTCGGTGGGGAGGGGTTCGATGACGCCCTTGGTGCAGTTCGCGAGGAGCGCGTCGAGCGCTCGGTGCTGTGCGGGGCCGTACGGGAAGGCCTCCCGTACCTGCCGGATGATCGCGGGGTGGCGCTCGGCGAGCACGCTGTGCGGGAACGATCCGGGTTCGTCGGCCAGAAGCACGGGCGCGGACGGGGTGGCGGGCATGCGCCTCACCGTATCGCGCGGGTCAGGCGGGGCGGATCTCCCGCTCCAGGCGCGAGGCGAGGCTCAGATAGCGGGCGCGGCGGGTGACCGGGACCAGGCCGCGGATCATGACGTGCCACATCTCGGCGACCCGGCGGGGCTGGCGGGCGACGGGTTCGAGGGAGCGGCCGACCACGCGGGTGCCGACGAACCAGCTGACGAGGGCGTGGGCGACGGCCTCGACGTCGATGTCCGGGTGGACGTCGGACTCCTTGACCGCGCCGTGCAGCTTGCGGGCGGCCAGGTCCCGCCACTCGGTGAACGGGTGCGTGAGGGGCGGCGGCATCGCGACGACCCCGGTGGCGAGCCGGAGTCCGGCGCGCGGGACGGGGTCCTCCACGGACAGGCGCGCGACGCCGAACGTGAAGCGGATCAGGGATTCGAGGGAGGAGTAGCCCCGGCCCTCCAGCTCGCTCGCCACCTCGCGCGAGACCCTGGACTGGAGCTCCATGATGGCGTGCGCGAGATCTTCCTTCGCGGCGAAGTGGAAGTACAGGGCGCCTTTGGTGACTTGGGCGTGTTCGACGATGTCGCTGAGGCTGGTCGATTCATAGCCGTGCCGGTCGAACAGGTCGGCGGCGGCTGCGATGATCGTCGCGCGGGTCTGCTCGGCGCGTAACTGCCTCGGCATCGACTGAACACTCCTGGGACTGGAAAGAACGGGTCATGCCGTTTGTTCTTCACTCCCCGTAGACGATAGCTCACCGTACGACGGCTCCGACCTGCGCACCTTGAGATCGCCGGCCCGACCGGGAGGCTCATCCGACGGGTTTCGACGACACGTGTCACCGTGGTACTCGCGCCGACAAACCGGACGGACAGGTTCCCGTGCCGTTGACCGCCAAGAGTACGAGGCGACCGGTTGGTTTTCAATGCGGCGTGGACTGGCCCGTAACCCTCGCCCCGTTGACCGGTATTACCCGTCTTCACGCCCGGTGTCACACGATGAACGCGCCGCCCCCTTTTCCCGTACTCCTCGGGAGTACCCCGTTCCCGCGCCGGCCGAGGAGACGTTCCGGATGTCCCGGATGACCGCACACCGCACCGCCCTGGCGGCAGTCCTCGTGACCCCGTTCCTGCTGCCCCTGTGGGCGGCCGGTCCAGCGCAGGCGCACGGCGCCCCGACGGATCCGGTCAGCCGGGTGTACGCCTGCTCCCCGGACGGAGGTTCGGCGGGCACCTCGGCCTGCCGGGCGGCGATCGCCGCGAACGGCGCGCCCTTCACGCTGTGGGACAACCTTCGGGTGGCGGACGTCAACGGCCGGGACCGGCAGACGATTCCGGACGGCAAGCTGTGCAGCGGCAATCTGCCCGCCTACAAGGGCCTGGACCTGACCCGCTCCGACTGGCCGTCGACCCAGCTCAAGCCCGGCGCGACGATGACGATGAAGTACGCCTCGACCATCCCGCACACCGGCACCTTCAAGCTCTATCTCACCAAGCCCGGTTACGACCCGGCCAAGCCGCTCACCTGGTCCGAGATCCCGGACCAGCCCTTCGCCGCGGTCACCGACCCGGCCCTGACGAACGGCGCCTACCGCATCACCGCGAAGCCCCCGGCGGACCGCACGGGACACCACGTCCTGTACACGATCTGGCAGAACACCAGCACGTCGGACACCTACTACTCCTGCTCCGACGTGGTGTTCCCGACGGCGAAGTCCGGCGGTACGGGGACGACGGCCTCCTCGTCGAGCGGGGGAAGCGGGCAGAGCATGAGGAAGCCCGCGAGCAAGTCCCCTTCGCCGACGGCCAAGCAGAGCCCCGCGAAGGCGAGTCCCACGCCGGCGACCGCGGATTCGCCGGCCGCGTCGACGCCCGACAGCACTCCGGTCGCCTCCACGCCCACCGCCGACTCGAGCCCGTCCGCGCCCATGATGGCGGGCGGCGCCGCCGCGGTGCTCGTGCTCACCGGCGGCGTCGCCCTGGCGCTGCGGCTGCGCCGACGCTGAAGTCGGCGCCGGCGCAGCACTGTTGACAGATCGTCAGTTGACGTAGACCGGCGCGCCGTTGTCGGTGACCGGGGAGTACTTGGCGGTGAAGTAGCCGGCGCTGAAGCAGAGCGACGAGCCCGACGTCTTGGTGAACGCCTGGTTGGCGAAGGCGATGCTGGTGTCGGTGTTGCTCGTGGTGCCGCTCAGGCTCGGGGCCTGGTAGACGCAGGTGATGCTGCCCAGCAGGGTGGTCAGCTTGACCGTGGTCTGGATGGTGGAGCCGCCGGCCGGGGTGACGGTGAGGGTGCCGTCCGAGGCCACGGTGGTGTTGTACGGCAGGTTGTCGACCGTGATGCTGCTGACGCCGAGCACGCCGAGGACGTTGCTGGTGCAGCTGCTGGAGTCGAAGGTCTGGGCGGTGGCCGTCTCGGTGGCCGTGCCGGGCGCCGCCGGGTTGTCGGTGACGGTGGCGGTGAGCTGCGACGCCGTGCACTTGATGCCGCTGGTGCCGGTCGCGCTGGAGTAGAGCGTGGCGGTGGTGCCGCCGGCGAGCGGTGCGGTCAGCACATCGCCGACGGCGACGGCGGTACCGCCGAGGGAGCCGGTGGTCAGCACGGCGGTGTCGGCCGCCGAGGCGGGCACGACGGCCGCCGGGATCGAGAGGGCGGCGACGGCTCCGACGAGGGTGATGAGGGTGCGAGTGCGCATGCGGGCGTGCCTCTTTCCAGGAGTGGGGCTTGAGGGTTGGGGGGACCGAGGGAACTCCCTCGGGGATTGGGGGGATGGAGGGCGCCGACGGGTGTCCGCCGTGGATGGGGGACACCAAGGGGCGCCCGTCGTCGCCGGCCCGTTACGCCTTCTCCGTACGCAACGGACCGGCGACGACGACCGGCCGGTGTCCCGCCGAAGATCCGTGGGGAGGGCCGTCGGCGGGGCCGGGCGGGGAGGGCGTCCGACACGGACCCAGGGGGAAGTGCCCGTGCTGGACAGGAGGGTTCCGGGAGACGCGGGCAGTGCCGCGTGGCGGGATCCGGCGCCACGGATCCAAGGGAAGCCAGGGGCAGTTCTAGACCTGAGAGTCAGTCAACGTCAATAGCTCGCAAGGGAGTTGACGTTCGTTCAAAAACCCGGCGGGGGACGCATCGTGCCCGTGACGCACAGATGACACATAACCAACACTCTTTTTGCACAACTCCCTTGACCACCAAATGTAACCCCCGGTAACTTCCTCGGCGGCTACTGCGGAGTACGAGTAAGCCCTTGCGCCCACCGGGAGCAGTGAGGAGCGTGCGCCGCAGCCGCTGTCCGCGCCAGGACAACGTGCCGTGATGCCCAACCCGCACTAACTATGCACATGGGAGCAGAAATGGCCTCGTCCGCCGACAACACCCCCGAGAACCCCGAAAGCGGTTCCTCGACCGAACCCGCCAGACGCGGCCGGGTCCGGATGCGCCGCGCCGCCGTGATGGCGGTTCCCGCCGTCGCGGTCACCGCCGGCCTCGCGATCCTCACCGCCGAAGGCGCCCTGGGCGTGCAGTTCTCGATCTCCGGCATGCCCTTCACGGTCACCGCCAAGTCGCTGGACGGCACCGGCTTCGAGCAGTTCGGCGACCTCGACAACATGATCGAGAACAGCCCCAACGCGGGCGACACCGGCGGTCAGGTGCTGATCATCACGTCCGCGATCAAGAACGCGACGCTCGACAGCCTCTGCCAGAGCGTCGACCTCGGCGGCATCAACCTGCTCATCAAGGCGGGTTCGGGCGCGACGAAGGTCACCGCGAGCGACCTCACCACCGACTCGACCGAGCTGTCGGGCGACGCCGCCTTCAACAACATCGAGATCGGCAACGACGCCAGCACGCTGACCAAGGCCGGGGTGAAGGGCAAGAAGGGCGTCTTCAGCCAGCAGGCCGACACCGTGCACATCGCCAACCTGCGGCAGACCAACTACGCGACCACGGCCGGGGTGTTCAAGCTGCCGGGCCTGAAGCTCAGCTTCAGCGACACGGGTTGCTGATGAAGGGCCGTTCGATGCACGACGTGCGGTCCGCCTTCCGCGGTTGGCGGGCCGCCCGCCCGTTCTGGGGCGGGCTGCTGCTCACCCTGGGCGGGGCCGAGATCCTGGTCACCGAGAAGGTCTCGCTGAAGGTCGCCATGCACATCGGCATGCAGGGCCTGACCGGCTATCTGCTGCCCGCCCTGATGGTGCTGTGCGGTCTGCTGACGCTCTTCAGTCCCGCCCAGCGCCTCTTCTACTCGATCGTCGGCGTCCTGGCCGCCCTGGCCAGTTGGGTCACCTCGAACCTGGGCGGCTTCTTCATCGGGCTGCTCCTCGGGTTGATCGGCAGCAGCATGATCTTCGGCTGGCTCCCGGAGCAGGAGCCCCGCGTCAGCCGCCGGCGCCGCAGGAAAGAGGCACGGGCGGCGGAGGCGGTCCAGCTGTAACCCCCTCGGCCGCTCCCCCGACTGCGGGTCCACGTCCGTGGGTCCGCCGGTCGCGCGATCGCGCAGTCCCTCTCCACCGAGGGCCCCTTCGGTGTGCCTGTCCAGCAGGACCGGCCCGTGTCCGGTGAGGCTCAAGTGGTTTGCGGTGTCCGGGAGTTGACGAGGTACCCGAGAGACCCGACCGCCCGACGAGAGGAGCGACCAACGTGCCCGACGACAGTGCCCCGCCGCCCGGCCGCATCGACACCGGGACCGCGCACGCCGCGCGGATCTACGACTACATCCTCGGCGGCAAGGACCACTACCCGCCGGACCGGGAGGCGGCCGACGCGATGTGCCGGGAGTGGCCCGCCCTGCCGATCCACATGCGCGCCAACCGCGACTGGCTGAACCGCGCGGTGCGTTGGCTTGCCCAAGAGGCGGGCGTGCGCCAGTTCCTCGACATCGGCACCGGTCTCCCCACCTCGCCGAACATCCACGAGATCGCCCAGGCGGCGGCCCCGTCCTCCCGGGTCGTCTACGTCGACAACGACCCGCTGGTCCTCGAACTCTCCCGGGACCTGCTCAGCAGCACCCCCGAGGGCCGGACGGCGTACATCGAGGCGGACATGCGCGACCCGGCGGCCGTCCTGGACGCGCCCGCCTTCCGCGACACCCTCGACCTCACCGAGCCGGTCGCCCTGACCGTCGTCGCCATCGTCCACTTCCTCCTCGACGAGCACGACGCCGTCGGCATCGTCCGCCGCCTCATGGAGCCGCTCCCGTCCGGCAGTTACCTGGCGATGTCCATCGGCACGGCCGAGTTCGCGCCCGACGAGGTCGGCCGGGTCGCGCGCGAGTACGCGGCCCGCGACATGCCGATGCGGCTGCGCACCCTGGCCGAGGCGAACGAGTTCTTCACGGGGCTCGAACTCGTCGATCCGGGCGTCGTCCAGGTCCACACTTGGCACCCCGACGGCACGGACTCCGGCAAGATCCGCGACGAGGACATCGCGATGTACGGGGCCGTGGCGCGCAAGCCGTGATGCTCCCGCCAGCCGGAACCACCACGTCCCGCCAGCCGGAATCCACCACGTCCCACTGGCCGGAACATCATCACGATGGGGCGTCGACAACTCACTCCAAGTGGCTGCTCACTTGACTACCGGTGGTCACACACGATTGGCTCCGGCGAGCGAGAGTCACCCGGTCGGCGTACTACGCAGCGAACGCCGCCCGGAAGGCTCCTTCTCGCCGTTCCTCCAGCTCTGCGCACAGCGAGGTGCCGCACCCTCATGAACACTCCCCCACCCCCCGCGTCCCACAGACTCCCCCGCGCCGCCGCCCTTGCGGCCGTGGTCGGGCTGCTCGTGGCCGGCTGCTCCTCCGGCGGCGGGTCGGACTCCGGCACGGACTCCGCCGGCAAGGCGGGCACCGGGCTCAAGATCACTCTGGTCACGCACGGCGGCAAGGGCGACGCCTTCTGGGACCGCGTACGGAAGGGGGCGGAGGCCGCCGCCGCGAAGGACGGCGTCCAACTGACGTACGCCAGCGACCCCGACCCGACGGGCCAGGCCGAACTGGTGCGGGACGCGGTCCGCGACAAGGTCGACGGCATCGCGCTGACCCTCGCCAAGCCGCAGGCCATGACGGGCCCGGTGGCCCAGGCGAAGGCTGCGGGCATCCCCGTGGTCGGCCTCAACTCCGGTATCGACGCCTGGCAGTCCGTGGGGCTGCTGGAGTACTTCGGCCAGGACGAGAGCGTGGCCGGCCGGGCCGTCGGCGACAAGCTGGACGACCTCAAGGCCAAGCACGCCCTGTGCGTCATCCACGAGCGCGGCAACGTGGCCCTGGAGGCGCGCTGCGCGGGCGTGAAGAAGACCTTCGACGGCCAGACCGACATGCTCTACGTCGAGGGCACCGACTTCGACGCGACCGAGGCCATGATCACGGCCAGGCTGCGCCAGGACCCGACGATCGACGAAGTCATCGCCAACGGCGCGCAGTTCGCGCTCACCGCAGTCAAGTCGGTGAAGTCGGCGAGCAGCAGGGCCCATGTCGCGACCTTCGATCTCAACGACGACCTGGTCAAGGCCGTGCAGAGCGGCGACGTACAGTTCGCGGTGGATCAACAACCGTATCTGCAGGGCTATCTGGCGGTGGACGCGCTGTGGCTGTACAAGTCCAACGGCAACGTCAGCGGCGGCGGGGTGTCCCCCGTACTGACCGGCCCGGCGTTCGTGACCAAGACCAACGTGGCCTCGGTGGCGAGGTTCGCGGCAGACGGCACCCGCTGACGGACACTTCCGTTCCGGTTGTCGGCTCCGATTCGGTGACCTGCGCCACGTGCGGTCACTTGTACGGATAGCATCCTGAACACCCCTTGTCCCCTTCCCGTTCCCGCCCCGCTGATCGCCTAGGACGACGATGTCTCCACGGACAGGTGCCCGGCGCCGTCTCGGCTCCATACGTCTCTCCCTGATCCTTCTGGCCCTGGTGCCGAGCGTCACGCTCGCCGCCGTGTGGGGCGTGACGACGACCCAGATGTTCGCCGAGGGGTTGCGGCTGCGCGGACAGACGGACCTGAGCCGCTCCACCGGCGCCATGGGCACCGACGCGACCCTCGCGCTGCAGCGGGAGCGCAGTCTGTCGGCCGTCTGGCTGGCCGGTGCGCCGACGGGCTCCCGGGAGGCGCTCGAAAAGCAGCGCACGGAGACCGACCGGGCGGTCGCCAAGCTGGTCCGCCAGTCCGACGCGATCCAGAGCGCGCCCGCGCGCATCTCGGACCGGCTCTACTCGGTCCTCGGCTCGGTGGGCAGCCTGGAGTACTACCGCGGTCAGGTCGACCGGCCGACGGACATCACCGCGGCGCAGTCCCTCGACCAGTACAGCTCGATCATCGACGACCAGATCCACGCCTTCCAGGAGCTGTCCCAGGTCGACGACGGCGACCTCACCTCGCAGGCCGGCCCGCTGGTCGCGCTGGAGCACGCGGCGGAGCTGGTCTCCCAGGAGGACGCGCAGCTCACCCTGGCCTTCCCGACCGGGCACTTCGACGCCAAGTCCTGGACCGCGTTCACCCGGGTCGTCGACACCCGCCGGTGGCTGGTCTCGGACCAGATCGTCCCCTCGCTGCGCGGCAGCGCGAAGACGGAGACCGAGAAGATCCTGCAGAGCCCCGCGTGGCGGACCCTGCAGAGCATCGAGGACCGGGTGCTCGCGGCCCGGCCCACGGGCGCCGACGGGAAGGTCGCGCTGCCGAACGAGGCGAAGCAGTGGCGGGCCGCGCTGGTGGAGGTCGGCGACGAGTACGGGAAGTTGATCCAGCGCCAGACGACCGGCCTGCTGGACCGCAGCTCCGACAAGGCGGACAGCCTGCTGATCACCGCCGCCTCGCTGAGCCTGGGCGGGCTGGTCGCGCTGCTGCTGTGCGTGGGCATGTCCTGGCGGATCACCCGCTCGCTCTCCCGCCGCCTGCGCGGCCTGCGGGAGGCCACCCTCAGCCTCGCCGAGGAGCGACTGCCGGACGTGGTCGCCCGGTTGGACCGGGGCGAGACCGTCGACGCCGACCTCGCGACCCCGCCGCTGGACTACGGCGACGACGAACTCGGCCAGGTGGCACGGGCGTTCAACAAGGCACAGCGCACAGCGGTGCACACGGCCGTCGAACTCGCCGACACCCGGCGCGGTTTCCAGAAGGTCATCCTGGGCATCGCCCGGCAGAGCCAGAACCTGGTCAACCTGCAGCTCACCAAGTTGGACCTGCTGGAGCGCCGGCACAACGACCCGGACGTCCTCAAGGGCCTGTACGAACTGGACTCCACGGCCAGCCAGTTGCGCCGGTACGAGGAGAACCTGGTCATCATCAGCGGTGAGCAGCCCCGGCGCAGCTGGCGGGAGCCGGTCGCGCTGATCGACATCCTGCGCAGCGCCGTCGGCGAGGTCGCCGAGTACCAGCGGGTGGAGGTGCACACCGAAGAGGACGTGTACCTCGCGCCGCCCGCGGTGGCCGACGTGATCCACCTGCTGGCCGAGCTGATCGACAACGCGACCGTGTACTCGCCCGCACCGGCCCCGGTCGGCGTGCGGGCCGCCCTGGTCGCCAGGGGCCTGGCCATCGAGGTCGAGGACCGCGGTCTCGGCATGTCGGAGGAGGAGTACGGCTCGCTCAACGCCCAGTTGGCGCAGCCGCCGCAGTTCGACGTGGTGGCGCTCGCCGACGACCTGCGGCTGGGCATGTTCGTCATCGCCCGCCTTGCCACCCAGCACGGCATCGCGGTCACCCTGCGCCCCTCGCCGTACGGCGGCACGACGGCGATCGTGCTGCTCCCGCACGACATCGTCGTACAGGAAGCACCGGAGAGTTCGGCTGCGCCCGGGGCGTCCGACCCATCGGGCGTGCCCGCCCCGCGGCAGGCACCCGAGCAGGAGGACGCCCGGGAGGAGAGCCACAGCCATGCCGAGGAGAGCCCCTCGGAGGCCGTACGGGAGCCACGTTCCGCTCCGGCGCGCAGCGCGCCGCCGGCCTCCGCCGCCCGCCCCGAGGGGCTGACGCCGCTCCCCCGCCGGGTCCCGCAGACCAGTCTGGCCGCCGAGCTGCGCGAGGAGGCCGCGCCCGCCGAGGAGGACGTCGACGGCGACGAGTTCACCGCCGATCGCGCCGCGTCCTCGCTCGCCGGTTTCCAGCGCGGCACGCTCCAGGCACGTGACGACGACACCGAGGAGCGGTACGACCGGGAGGAACCGTCCCCACCGCCGGCACCGGATGCCCACGTTCCCGCCAACGGCACCTCTGTCACCTCGACTCCGCCCGCCGCCGACAGCTGACGAAGGACACCGCCATGACACGCCCGATACCCGCCACGCACACTCAACTGGACCAGCTGCTGACCGGTCTTGTGGACCGGGTCGCCGAGGTGAACCACGCCGTCGTCCTGTCCGAGGACGGGCTGGTGGTCAGCAAGTCGACCGGGTTCCTGCGGGACGACGCCGAACGGCTGGCGGCGACCGCGTCGGGTCTGATGAGCCTGAGCAAGGGCGTCTCCATGGACTTCCGCGGCGGCCCGGTGCGGCAGGCGCTGATCGAGATGGCGCACAGCTATCTGATCCTGACCACGGCCGGGCCTGGCGCCCACCTGGTCGTGCTCACCACCCAGGGCGCGGACGTCGGTGTGGTGGCGTACCAGATGAACATGCTGGTGAAGAAGATCGGCGAGCACCTGAGCGCGGCACCGCGGGCGGGCATCGGGCCTACCGCCGACTCCGGCGCGTGAGGTGAGCGGAGGCGACACGGCGGGCCGGCTGGTACGGCCGTTCACGCTGACCGGCGGGCGGACCTCGCCCAGCCGCGCCGACTTCACCCTCATCACGACCGTGACCGCGGTGGACCCGCCGCCGACCTGGGCCACCCGGTCACAGCCCGAGCACCAGCGCATCCTGCGCCGGTGCGCCCAGCCGATCGCCGTCGCGGAGCTCGCGGCCCTGCTCGACCTGCCGGTGAGCGTGGTCGTCATCATGCTCTGCGACCTGCTGGAGGAGGGCTGGATCACCGCCCGCCCGCCGCACCCCGTCTCCCGCACCCCGGACATGGACCTGCTGCAGAAAGTGAGGGACGGCCTTGGCCGGCTCTGACGTCACCACCCGGACGGCACCCGACACGGTCAAGATCCTGATCGCCGGGGGGTTCGGCGTCGGCAAGACCACCATGGTCGGCGCGGTCAGCGAGATCGTCCCGCTGCGCACCGAGGAGCCGCTGACCTCGGCGGGCATGCACGTCGACGACCTCGACGGCATCGAGGAGAAGACGGCCACCACCGTGGCCCTGGACTTCGGCCGCATCACCATCAGCCAGGAACTGGTCCTGTACCTGTTCGGCACCCCGGGCCAGCAGCGCTTCTGGTTCATGTGGAACGACCTGGCCATCGGCGCCCTCGGCGCGGTCGTCCTGATCGACGTCCGCCGCCCCGAGTCCAGCTTCGCCGCCATCGACTTCTTCGAACGCCGGGGCATTCCCTTCGTCGTCGGCGTCAACGGCTTCCACGGCAGCCACCCCTACCCGGCCGAGGAGATCCGCGACTCCCTGGCCCTGCCGGACCATGTGAAGGTCCTGCTGTGCGACGCGCGTGAACGCGGTTCCTGCCGGGACGTGTTGATCGCGCTGATCGACCAGTTGATCGCCACCGCGTCGGGGTCCGACGGGAACGGCAGGCTCACTCGTCAGGGCCCGTGAGGGGCTGGTCGGACGGGGCGACGAGCCGTGCCGTGAGGTCGGGCTCGGCCATCTCCGGGTCGAACGGGAACATCGGGCGGCGGATGCGGTGGTGGCCCAGGCGGGTCAGGTCCTGGTCGACGCCGCCCGGGGTGAGGGCCATCTTCCAGTCGGCGGCCATCGCGAACAGCTCGGGCTCCAGGTAGCCGATCTTGACGACGACGAGATCCGCCTGACGGGGGCTCAGATCCAGGTCGGTGAAGTCGTGTTCGTGGTGGTACGGCTTACGCAGCCGGGTCAGGATCACATGCACGCTGCCGACCTTCAGGACGACCTCCGTCCCGGCGTCCCGGTCGCCGTGCCGGATCGCGTGCACCACACCGGTGAGGGTGAGGGGTCCGGCGTGGCGGTCGTCGACCTCCGCACCCGCGGTGACGGTGACGGTCGCCCCGAGGCCGGCCCGCTCGGCCGCGTCGACGGCGGCGGGGCCCGGCAGGGAGGCGTAGATCGCCACCGGGCCGGTGCCGTCCTTGAACTCCGGGCGGGACAGCAGGTGTTGGAGACCCCAGGCCACGTCTCCCGCGCCGCCCGCGGTCGGGTTGTCGCCCGTGTCACTGACGAAGTAGGGGCGGGCGGCAGAGGCGAGGGCCGCGTCCAGACACTCGTCCAGGGTGCCGGTGGGGGCGACGAACGCGAAGTCGTGCCGTGCCTCCCAGAAGCCGCGGGCCAGGCGTTCGGCGCCCGCCGCGACGGCCGCCTCGGCCGGCCCGGTGACCACGACCGCGGCCCGGTTGCGCGGCTCGTCGGCCCAGGCGTAGCCGACCCAGATCGCCGCGTCCGTCACGCCGTCGGCCGCCTCCACCTCCTCGACCGCCGCGTACACGCTCTTCGCGGGCTCGATCCGGGTCGAGGTCTGCTCACCGGCCAGCAACACCGGTACCGGCACCCAGGCCTTGACCGGTCGGGGCCCGCCGCTGGCCAGGAGGTCCACGAGGTTGCGGGCGGCGCGTTCCTTGGTGTCCATGGCGTCCTCGTGCGGGGCCATGCGATAGCAGGTGATCAGGTCGCTGCCGTGGACGAGTTCGCGGGAGACGTTGCCGTGCAGGTCCATGGAGGTGGAGACGATGACGTCCGGGCCGATCAACTCCCTTATGCGAGCGAGGAGTTCGGCCTCGGCGTCGTCCACGCCCTCGACGGTCATCGCGCCGTGGGTGTCGTACCAGAGGCCGTCGATCGGCCCCAACTCCCGCAACCGGTCCAGGAGTTCGGCGGTGAGGTCGGCGTACGCGGACGCCGTCACCGTGCCGCCGGGAAGTGCCTTGCCGACCAGGGCGCCGCGCCACTCGGCGGCGGTGCGCAGCGGGGTGCCCGGGTCCAGGAAGGGGTAGCGGGCGAGGACGTCCTGGCCGCGCTGCGGGTGGAAGGCGGGGGCCTCGGTGCGGGCGGGCGAGAAGGTCGACGACTCGATGCCGAGTCCGGCGATCGCGATCACGGGGCGGGGGACGGAGCTGCGGGGCTGCGACATGGCTTCTCCGGGCTGCGTGATGGGCTGCGTGCGGTCAAGGTTGGTGGTGGCCGGTGACCCTCTGTAGGGCCTGCGCCAGGGCGCGTTGGAGCGCGAACTGGCCCGCGCCGACCAGGCCGGCGTCCGCGCCGAGGCTGGCCCGCTCGATCACCAGGTGCTCGGTCACCAACGGATGACAGCCCTCGTAGAGCTGGCTTCGGACGGCGGCGACGAACGGCTCCAGGGTGGAGAGGATGCCGCCGAGGTACACGGCGTCGGGGTTGAAGAAGTTGACGTTGGCGGCGAGCACCTGGCCGAGGTAGCGGCCGGCCTGGCGGACCGCGCGGGTCGCCTCGGGGTCGGCGTCGGAGGCGAGGCGTACGACGTCCTCGGTGGAGGTGACCGGCAGGCCCCGCTCGCGCAGGATGCGGACCAGCGCCGCACCCGAGGCGACCGTCTCCAGGCAGCCCGTGTTCCCGCAGGAGCAGGGGATGTCGTGGGCGGCCTCGACCCGGACGTGGGTGATCTCGCCTGCGGCGCCCGTGCCGCCCCGGTAGAGGCGGCCGTCGGCGATGACGCCGGCGCCGATCGCGGTGCCGGTCTTGACCATGATCGACTGGCGGCGCCCGACGGGCTGGACGGTGTGCTCGCCCACGGCCATGCAGTTGGCGTCGTTCTCGATGGCCGCGGGCACGCCGAAGCGGTCGTCCAGCCAGGCGCGGACGGGGAAGCGGTTCCAGCCCGGCATCCGGGACGGGAGGGTGACGACACCCTGCTCGACGTCGACCGGGCCCGGCAGGGAGAGGCCGACGCCCCGCAGCAGCGACCGGCCGTGCTTGTCGGCGAGCGCCTCCAGCGTCTCGGCGAGGCCCGGCAGCGCCGCCTCCGGCCCGTCCGCCGTCGGGAACGGCACGGTGGAGACGTCGGTGAGCCCGCCGCCCGGCAGCACCACACCCACGTGCGCGTGCCGGCCCCCGAGTTCGGCCGCCACCGCGAACCCGTCACTGCCGCCGAGCCGCAGCACCTTGCGGGGCCGTCCGCCGGCGGAGGCCACCGTGCCCTCCTCGGCGACCAGCCCGTGGTCGAGCAGCTGGCCCACCGTGAACGAGATCGTCGAGGGTGCGGCACCGAGCAGACCGGCCAGTTCCGTGCGGGTAGCCGCCTGTCCGGAGGCGAGGAGTTCCAGGACGCGCTCGGCCAGTGAGGAGAAGCCCGCTGCGTGGCGCCGGGGCGGATGGCTTTTTTCGACCATGGGCGAAGTAACTTCCGATCTCGACGGCCGGGGCGTCGAGAGTAAGCCTCACGGGCACCCTCAAGGGTTTTTTCAGAACAGCAGTAACAGGCTTTTTACAGCGGCACGCCTGTTTCTTCGCCACCACGAGTCGTTCACTGGGCTCACTCCGCCCCTCAGACCTTTTGCCTTCGAGGAGAGCCATGTCCCCTGCTCGCACAAGACTCCTCACCGGAGCCGCCCTCAGCGCGGGCACGCTGCTGCTCGCGGGCTGTTCCGGGTCGAGCGGTACGTCGTCCTCCGGGTCACACGACTCGATCAACTACGCGCTGCCGGCCAACTTCACGCCGAACTGGATCCTGCCGATCGGCACGGCCGCGCACCTCAACACCAACAACAAATCCATCTCGAACGCGCTGTGGGAGCCGCTCGTCGCCTACGACGGCTCCACCGGCACCATCGGCTGGAACAAGAAGGGGTCGGTGGCCACGGCCGCCGACTTCGCCGCCGACAGCAAGAGCGTCACGATCACGCTGGGCGACCGGCACTGGAGCGACGGCAAGCCGATCACCTCCGCCGACGTGAAGTTCTGGTTCGACCTCGTCAAGGCGAACAAAGCCGAGTGGGCGGGCTACAGCCCGGGCAAGGCGCCGGACAACTGGACGTCCTTCAAGACCGTGGACGCCCGCCACTTCACGATCACCTTCGACAAGGCCTACAACCCGCAGTGGATGCTGGCCAACGAGCTGAGCCAGATCAACCCGCTCCCCCAGCACGCCTGGGACAAGCCCGGGGACGCCAAGAAGGACTGGACGTACCTGAACGACGCGGCGAAGAACATCGGCGGTTACGCGACCAACGCCCTCTGGAAGACGACCAGCGGCCCCTACGACGTGAAGTCCTTCTCGACGGCCGGCAAGGTCGTCCTCGCCGCCAACAAGAAGTACGACGGCGGCGAGAAGCCCGGCATCCCCACGGTGAACCTCCTCCCCTTCACCACGGCGGACGCCGAGAAGAACGCGCTGCGGTCGGGGACCGTGGACTACGGCTACATCGAGGCGACCGACCTCGACCAGAAGGACAGCTTCACCGCGCAGGGCTACGAGGTGAAGCCGTGGTCCGGCTGGGCGATCACGTACATGCCCTACAACTTCAACAACCCCTCGATGGGCGCGGTGTTCAAGCAGCTCTACGCCCGTCAGGCCGTCCAGCGGTCGATCGACCAGACGACGTTGGCGAAAGTCGTCTTCAACGGCACGGCGGTCCCCGGCTACGGGCCCATCCCGCAGGCCCAGACGTCCAACTTCGTGTCGCCGACGCAGAAGGCCAACCCGTACCCGTTCTCGACCTCGGCCGCCAAGTCCCTGTTGACCGGGCACGGTTGGACCGAGCAGGGCGGCGTCATGACCTGCACCAGCCCGGGCACGGGCGCCTCGCAGTGCGGTGAGGGCGTGGCCAAGGGAACGAAGTTCCAGATGCAGGTGCTGTCGCAGTCGGGCTCGACGGTGACCGACAACATGATGAGCGCGATCCAGTCCTCGCTCGCGAAGACCGGCATCAAGTTCTCCATCAAGACCGCGCCCGTCAACTCGGTGCTGTCGCAGACCCCGCAGTGCACCACGAGCCAGTCGATCTGCAAGTGGCAGCTGTCCTTCTTCGGCACGATGGGCAGTTGGTACTTCAACGCCTTCCCGACCGGTGACTCGCTCTTCCAGTCCAAGGGCGGCTCGAACTTCGGCAACTACTCCGACACGGCGGTCGACCAGCTCATCTCCGCGTCCACGACGTCGAGTTCGAACCAGGCGGTCCAGGAGTACAGCGCGGCCCTCGCCAAGGATCTGCCGGTGATCTGGCTGCCGGAGCCCGACTACCAGATCTCGGTGGTGAAGAAGGGCCTGGGCGGCTTCTCGCAGGACTCGCTCGCCAACTTCCACCCGGCACAGTGGAAGTGGACCAGCTGAGGCATGGAGACTCTCGTCTACCTGGCCCGGCGGGTGCTCCAGTCCCTCGTGGTGATCCTCATCGTCACGGTCGTGGTCTTCTGCCTGCTGCACGCGCTGCCCGGGGGTCCCGCACGCGGGATCCTCGGGCCGCAGGCGACGGCCCAGCAGATCGCCTCGTTCAACCACGAACAGGGCCTCGACCGCCCGCTCCCGGTCCAGTACGTCTACTACCTGGGCACCCTGCTGCACGGTGACCTCGGCACCTCGTACACGCTCAACGAGGCGGTCTCCAAGCTCATCGAGCAACGGCTGCCGAAGACACTGGTGTTGACCGTGCTGTCGGCCCTGGTCGGGCTGCTGCTCGCGATTCCGCTCGGCATGTGGCAGGCGGTGCGGCGCAATAAGCCGACCGACTACGTGATCACCACGCTGAGCTTCGTCGCCTACTCGACGCCGGTGTACTTCCTGGGTCTGATCCTGGTGCTGGTCTTCACGCAGACCCTGCACTGGTTCCCCTCCCAGGCACCCCAAGGCGACACGCTGGCTCAGGTGTTCGCGGACCCGGTGGGGCTCGTCCTGCCGGTCGTCACGGGCGCCGCGTCCATGATCGCCGTGTTCAGCCGCTACATGCGGGCCTCGACGCTGGAGAACCTCTCCGAGGACTACGTCCGCACCGCGCGGGCCGGCGGTGCCCGGCAGGGGGCGATTCTCTTCCGGCACGTGTTCCGCAACTCGCTGACGCCGGTGATCGCGATGCTCGGGTACTACGTGCCGGTGCTGTTCGGCGGTGCGCTGGTGGTGGAGCAGCTCTTCAACTACCCGGGGATGGGACTGCTGTTCTGGAGTGCGGCGCAGTCCTCCGACTATCCGGTGCTGCTGGGGTGCGTGCTGGTCATCTCCGTGGCGACGGTCGTCGGCACGCTGCTCGCGGACGTCGTCCAACGGATCGTCGATCCCCGAGTGAAGGCGGGCCAGGCATGACGGCCGTACTGCAGACCACGCCCACGGCGGAGCCGGTGGCCAACTACCGCCTGTCGCTGAGGCGGTTCACGCGCAACAAGCTGGCCGTGGCCGGACTCGCCGTGGTCGTCCTCTTCCTCCTGTTCTGTTTCGTGGGCCCTCTCCTGTACTCCACCGACCAGACCCACACGGACCTCACGCAGGTCAACCTCGGTCCGGGCGGCTCCCATTGGCTCGGTACCGACGCCGTGGGGCACGACGAGCTCGGGCGGTTGATGTACGGCGGCAAGGTCTCGATGCTCGTCGGGCTGGCGGCCGGGGTCCTGGCCACCGTCATCGGCACGCTGTGGGGCGCCACGGCGGGGTACGCCGGCGGTTGGCTGGACGCGGTGATGATGCGGATCGTGGACGCCGGAATCGCCATCCCCGCGCTGTTCATCCTGCTGGTCGTCTCCGCGATCACGACCCCGGACACGCTGGGCCTGATCATCGTGCTCGGGCTGGTGTCCTGGCTGGTGCCGTCCCGGCTCGTTCGCGCCGAGACACTGACGCTGAAGAGCCGGGACTACGTGCTGACGTTGCGCGCGACCGGCGGTACGCACGGGCGGGCCATCCGGCGGCACATCCTGCCGAACTCGGTGTCGACGATCGTCGTCGCGGCCACCTTCCAGGTCGCCGACGCGATCCTGCTCGTCGCGTACGTCTCGTATCTCGGCCTGGGTGTCCAGCCGCCGAAGACCGACTGGGGCGGCATGCTGTCCGCCGGTCTGACGGCGGCGTACTCCGGGCGCTGGTGGCTGATCGTTCCGCCGGGTCTCGCGATCATCCTCGTCGTGTGCGCGTTCAACGCGATCGGCGACGGGCTGCGCGATGCCTTCGACGTGAGGGGCCGAGGGTGAAGGAAACAGAGGAGTTGAAGGTGGCGAACATCCTGGAGGTCGAGGATCTCGGGGTCACCTTCGGCACTGACACCGGCGACGTGCCCGCCGTGCGCGAGGTGTCGTTGCACGTCCGGCCCGGCGAGACGCTGGCGCTGGTCGGCGAGTCAGGGTCCGGGAAGTCGACGGTGGCGCTCGCGGCGATGGGGCTGCTGCCGTCCAACGCCCGTGCGTCGGGGCGGGTTTCGGTCGACGGCACGCAGGTCGTCGGGGCCGGCGAGGCCGAACTGGCCCGGCTGCGCGGCCGTACCGCGTCGATGGTGTTCCAGGAACCGGCCACCGCGCTCGATCCGCTGACGCGGGTGGGCGCGCAGATCGCCGAGGTCGTACGCAATCACCGGTCCGTCTCCCGTGCCGAGGCCGCCCGCGAGGCCGTCGAACTCCTGCGCAGGGTCGGCATTCCCGAGCCGGAGCGGCGGGCGTCGGCGTTTCCGTTCCAGCTGTCGGGCGGGCAGCGGCAGCGGGTCGTCATCGCGATGGCGATCGCCAACTCGCCGGGTCTGCTGATCGCGGACGAGCCGACGACCGCCCTCGACGTCACCGTGCAGGCCGAGATCCTGGATCTGCTCAGGGCGTTGGCGGCCGACTCCGGCACCGGCGTGCTGCTGGTGACGCACAACATGGGCGTGGTCGCCGACTTCGCCGACCGGGTCGCGGTGATGCTGAACGGTGAGGTCGTGGAGAGCGGGTCGGTGGAGCAGGTGCTGTTGCACCCGGAACACGAGTACACGCAGCGGCTGTTGGAGGCCGTTCCTCGGCTGGAGGTGGAGGCGCCTGTGGTCGAGAGCGTGCCCCGGGAAGTGGCCGGCGAGCCGGTGGTGGAGAAGGCCGAACCCGCGACCCCGGAGGGGGAAGCCGTCGTCGAACTCCGGGGCGTCTCCGTGCGGTTCGGCCGTGGTCCGGGTGCCGTGCAGGCGCTTCAGGAGGTGTCGCTCACGGTCCGGCCCGGGGAGACGGTCGGGCTGGTGGGCGAGTCCGGGTCCGGCAAGTCGACGGCCGCGAGGGTGGCGTTGGGGCTGGTCGCGCCGGCCGGCGGGACCGTGTCCTTGTTCGGTCGGGAGCTCGGCCGGACCCGGGGGCGTGCGCGCAGGGCCCTGCTGTCCGGGGTCGGCGTGGTGCTCCAGGATCCGGTGGCCTCGCTGGACGCCCGGATGAGTGTCGGGGAGTGCGTGGCCGAGCCGCTGCGGATGCACCGTCGGGGCCTGTCGGCGGCCGAGCGGCGGGCGCGGGTCGCGGAGGTGCTGGAACGGGTGCGGCTGCCGAGGGAGTTGGCGGGGCGCGGGCCCCGTGAACTGTCCGGCGGTCAGCGGCAGCGGGTCAGTCTCGCGCGGGCGCTCGTCCTGGAACCGCGGCTGCTGGTCGCGGACGAGCCGACGAGTGCGCTGGACGTGAGTGTGCAGCGGACCGTGCTGGAGGTGATCGCGGAGTTGCAGGGCGAACTCGGGTTCGCGTGTCTCTTCGTGTCGCACGACCTCGCGGTGGTCCAGCAGTTCGCGCAGCGGGTCGTCGTCATGCGGGCCGGGCAGGTCGAGGAACAGGGGCCGACCATGACCACGCTGCTGCGCCCGGAGACGGAGTACACACGCCGGCTCATCGCGGCCGTGCCCGTACCGGACCCGGTGATGCAGCGCCGCCGCCGGGAAGCCCTGCGTACGGGGGTCACCGCGTGACGCGCTCTCCCGAGGTGGTCGCGGGCGTCGACATCGGCGGCACGACCACCCAAGTGGTGCTGTGCGCCGAGGACTTCGGCATCGGCGACCGCCTGGAGGTACCCACTCCCGCGGACCGGGGCGGGACGGCGATGGTCGGCGCCGCACTGGACGCCGTACGACAGCTGCTCGACCGAACTCCCGGGCGGCTGCTCGGAGTCGGGGTCGGGGCGGCCGGGCTGGTGGACGTGCGGGCCGGGCGGATCCTGGTGGCCAGCGACTCCTTCCGGGACTGGGCCGGGTTCGAGGTGACGGCGACGGTCGAACGGGCCCTGGGGGTACCGGCGTTCCTCGACAACGACGTCAACGCGTTCCTGCGCGGCGAGGCGACGGCCGGTGCGGTCGCGGGCGAACCGTATGTGCTGGGCATGACGTTGGGCACCGGGGTCGGCGGGGCGCTGTGGCTGGATGGCGCCCTGTACGAAGGCCCGCACGGGGCGGCCGGCGAGATCGGGCACGTGCCCGGCTTCGGCGACCTGCCGTGCACCTGCGGCGGGCGCGGCCACCTGGAGACGCTGGCGTCGGGCCGCTCGATCGCCGCCCGGTACCGCGAGCGCACCGGCCGTGACCTGACCGCCCACGAGGTCGCCGACGCGGCGGCCCGGGGCGAGGCGGACGCACTCGCCGTCCACGAGGCGGCGGGCGCCGGCGTGGCCCGGGCGCTGCTGATCACGGCGGGGCTGCTGGACGTCACGACCTGCGTGATCGGCGGGGGCGTCAGCCGGTCGTGGGCACTGCTGGAGCCCACCGTACGCCGGACGCTGACCGCCGAGCCGCCCGTCAGCGGCCATCCCCTGCGCGTGCTGCCCGCGGCTCTCGGCGGGGACGCGGTGGCGGTCGGGGCGGCGGCTCGGGCGTGGGCGGAGCTGGGTGCGGTCGGGGCGACGGAGGAGCGGGCGCGGGCGTAGGCCCCGCCCGCCCCCGTGGCGCACCCATGTCCCACCTGTGGCGTGCTTGTGGATCAACGATCGGATCCAGCCAAGCGTGACCGAGTGATTGACGCTCACGCACCACATCCCTACCTTCTGATCGGTTTACCGAACCTTGTTCGATATACCGACATTCGGGCACCCCCGCACGCCCCCTGGAGAGCAGATGAACGCCAGACCACACCCGTCCCGCCGCTTGTTCCTCGGCATGGCCGCGACCGTGCCGCTCGCCGCCACCGGCGCCCTGACGCTCGGTGCCGGCACCGCCCACGCAGCCGACTCGGCGTATGTGATGGCCTACTTCACCGAGTCCCCCGACATGCTCGCCGCCAACTACGGCCTGCATCTCGCCGTCAGCACCGACGGTCTGCAGTGGACCCCGCTCAACCAGAACGCCCCTGTGGCCACCCCGACCGCCGGCTCCCTCGGCCTGCGCGACCCCTTCATCCTGCGCAAGCAGGACGGCACGTTCGTGGTACTCGCGACCGACCTCAACGGCACCGACTGGACGTACGTCAGCCAGTACATCCACGTCTGGGACTCCGCCGATCTGCGCACCTTCACCGGCTACCGGCGGATGAAGCTGCACGACATGGACACCCACAGCTGGGCGCCGGAGGCGTTCTGGGACGCCGGGCGCGGCCAGTACGCGGTCATCTACTCGGCGGTCAACTCCAGTGGCCACAACGTGATCATGGTGAACTACACCACCGACTTCACGACCGCCGGCTCCCCGCAGGTCTTCTTCGACCCCGGCTACGACGTCATCGACGGGGACATGGCCGTCGGCGTGGGCGGCTACAACTACCTGTACTTCAAGAAGAACTCGACCCTGGTCGGCGCCCGCTCCACGTCGCTGAACCCGGGCAGCTTCACCGAGTTCAGCACGGCCGTCTCGCACAACGGCACCGAGGCCCCGACGCTGGTCAAGTCCCTTACGTCGAGCAGCACTTGGTACCTCTGGGGAGACACCTGGTCACCCAACGGCGTCTTCTACGCCTGGCAGACCGGCAGCCTGGCGGCCGGCACCTGGACCGCGCTCGACCAGAAGACCTACACCCAGCCGCTCAACTCCAAGCACTGCGGCATCCAGCCGATCACCACGGCCCAGTACACCAACCTGGTCGCCAAGTGGGGCACGCCCGCCTGGAACCGGCTGAAGTCCTACAACTACCCGGCCCGGTACGTCCGCCACAGCAACTTCATCGGCCGGATCGACGAGTACGCCTTCGATCCGTACACCGACTCCCAGTGGAAGCTGGTGCCCGGTCTCGCCGACAGCTCGGGGGTGTCCTTCCAGTCGGTGAACTACCCGACCCGGTATCTGCGGCACTACGACTACGCGCTCCAACTCGACGTCAACGACGGCACGTCGACGTTCGCGGGTGACGCGACCTTCTACCGCACGGCGGGCCTCGCCAATGCGGGCTGGGCGTCGTTCCGCTCGTACAACAACCCGACCCGCTACATCCGCCACTCCAACTACGTCCTGCGCATCGACCCGGTCTCCACGTCGGCCGAGCAGCAGGACGCGACCTTCTACGTCGGGTACTGAGCGCGCGGGGCGGACGCGGGCGGGCGTCCCTCCCACAAGGGCTCGGAAGGGCCCTGGGAGGAACGCCCGCCCCGGAGGTCCGGTGGGTCAGTCCAGGCCGACCGTCTTCAGCCAGGCCTTCGCGACGTCCAGCGGGTCCTTGTTGTCGAGCTGGACCTGCGAGTCCAGGTCGAGCAGGGCCTTGGTGTCGAGCTTGGCCGAGACCGCGTTGAGCGCGGCGACGCCGTCCGCGGACAGGCCGCTCTTGTAGACCAGCGGCTGCACGTTCTCGAAGCCGAAGAGGTTCTCCGGGTCCTGGAGGACGACGTGCTTCTCCTGGACGATGGTCGGGTCCGTGGTGAAGAGGTCCGCCGCCTGCACGGTGTTCTTCTTCAGCGCCGCCTGGGTCAGCGGGCCGCCCGCGTCCAGCGCCTTGAAGGACTTGAACTCCAGGCCGTACACCGACTTCAGGCCGACCAGGCCCTGCTGGCGGGTCTGGAACTCCGGCGAGGCACCGATGGACAGGTCCTTCGCGATGTCCTTGAGGTCCGCGATGCTGGACTCGGTGGTCAGGTTGTACTTCTTCGCGGTCTCCGCGTTGACCGTGACCGAGTCCTTGTCCTGCGCCGAGGCCGGGTCGAGCAGCGTCAGCTTGGTGTCCAGCTTGGCGTCGATGGCGGCCGTGGTGGCCTCCACCGTCTTCGGGGTGGCCTTCGGGTCGAGGTAGGCCAGCAGCGCGCCGTTGTACTCGGGCAGCACGGTGATGGAGCCGTTCTTGAGCAGGCCGTAGGTGGTCTCACGGCTGCCGATGTTCGGCTTGTAAGTGACCTTGACGCCCTTCGCCTTGAGCGCCTCGCCGTAGATGTCGGCGATCAGGATGCTCTCGGCGAAGTTGTTGGATCCGACGACGACGGTCTTGCCGTCGGACTTGTCCCCGGCCAGGGGGTCGGAATTGTCGTCGGACGAAGAGGAACATCCCGCCAGCAGGGCCGTGGTGGCGGCGAGCGCTACGGCGGCCGCGGGATGAATCCTGAAGGACCTGCTGCGTGGGGCGTTGGAAGTCACGATTCCCGTTCCGGACTTTGGGGATTGGTGTGAAGTGAGCGCTGCAACTGATCCAATCCAGCCTGTTCTCACCCAGTCAAGAGCAGCCTGGTCACCGATTGGACTCAATGCGTGATCGCTTGTGAAGGAAACGCGAACAGACGGGTGGGGAACGGGAGGCTCTTTGTAACGGATTCTTGACGTAGGGCGACGCGCTTGATCGTTCAAAGAGACGGTAGTCTCACGGCAGTTGGCGTCGGTCACAGCGGTGTGCGGGGGCCGCTTCGGTGTCTTCGGCACCATTTCCGGGGTCCGGCCCATCGATCAGAATCGGTCACGCGCATCGCCGCGTCCGACGAGAACATGCACGAAGGAGGACCGGTGTCCACGACCGAGGTGGACGCGCCCGCCCGGCAGGCCCCTCCGCCGTCGAGTGGCGGCATTCGAGGCTTCGCCGACCGGTGGCCGTTCAGGCGCAAACTCAACCTCCTGGTCGGCATTCCGCTCGCCGTGGTGGCCGTCCTGCTCGCCTATCTCGTCGTCGACCAGGTGGGTCAGTCGACCTCCGCGTCCGACGCGGCGCGACTGGTGCGCAACAGCGCCCAGGTCGCCACGCTGGTGGACCGGGTGGAGGCCGAGCACCAGCAGGCCATCCTGCTCTCCGTGCGGTTCGAGGCCGTCGGCGGTGGCGCCAAGCCCTCGCTGGCCGGCTACCGGACGGCGCAGCAGGCGGTGAGCCAGCAGGTCGAGAGGGTGCGCGACGCCTTCGGCGACCAGCTGCCGAGCACCGAGGCACAGGCACTGCGCGAGGTCGAGGGTCTGACCAGCCTGCGCGAGACGATCGAGCAGGGCTATCTGCCCGCCGACAACATCGACCCGGCGTACACCAACGCCTCCAAGGGTCTGATCGACGGTCTCGGCCTGGACCGCAACGCGTCCCTCGCCGCCACCTTCACCGGCAACCTGCTGGACTCGCTGCTGCGCGCGGACGCCGCCCACAGCTCCTTCGAGACCAGCGTGTTCTCCGCGCGCACCGGCGACACCAACGCGCTGATCGAGTTCATCAACGCGGTCGGCGCCTACGAGCTCTACGGCCACCAGTCGGAGCGCTTCGCCCGGTTCGCCACCGAGGAGCAGACCGACCGGCTGGGCGGCATCGAGCACAACACCGCGCAGGCGACGATCACCCAGCACTACGCCGAGCTGCAGATCGACCCGAGCGGACTGTCGGCACAGTCACCGGCCCAGATCGGCAAGGCGCTCTCGGACGCGCTGGCCGACTACCCCGAGTACCGCGACCAGTCCGCGACCCGGCTGAAGATCACCGCCTCGCTCATCGGCGACATCGCCGACCGGGCCGACGACGCCTCCGGGGACGCCTCGCTGCGCGCCGCGCTGCTGCTCGGCATCGGTCTGCTCGGCTTCGTCCTGTGGATCGCCTTCTCCGTAGTGGTACGCCGCTCGGTGGTCCGTCCGGTGATGGCGCTGACCGGCGCCGCGCAGGAGGTCGCCGAGGTGGCCGGGCGCGAGCTGGCCCGGGTGGCCGACGACGACGTCGAGGACTCCGGTCCGCCGATGCTGCGCGAGATGCCGGTGACGGCGAACGACGAGATCGGCACGCTGGCCGAGGTGTTCAACCGGGTGCAGACCACCTCGATCGCGCTCCTGGAGCGGCAGGTGCTCAGCCGCCGCAACGTCGCCGAGATGTTCGGCAACGTCGGCCGCCGGGTCAGCAACCTCACCGCCCGCCAGCTGGCCCTGATCGACGCGGTGGAGCGCGGCGAGACGGATCCGGAGCTCCTCGAACGCCTCTACTCCATCGACCACATCGCCGTACGCCTGCGCCGCAACGCCGACTCCCTGATGCTGCTGGCCGGCATCCGCGAGACGGTCCTGGACTCCGGGCCGACCGAGCTCACCAACGTCGTACGCGCCGCGCTCGGCCAGATCGAGGGCTTCCAGCGGGTACGGCTGCAGGCCCGCACCGAGATCATGGTGGAGCCCGACATCATCGGCGACCTCACGCTGATGGTGGCCGAGCTCCTGGAGAACGCGGTGTCGTTCTCGCCGGCCGGCAGTCCGGTCGAGGTCGCCGTACGGGACGCCTCCGTCGAGGACGGCTCGGGTGCCTCGATCGTCATCGCGGACCACGGTCTGGGCATGAGCAGCGAGCGGATCGCCGAGGAGAACGCCCGGCTGATCCGCCGCGAGCGCCTGGACCTCGTACCGACGAAGGTGCTGGGCCTGTTCGTGGTCGGCACCCTGGCCCGCCGCTGGGAGGTCGACGTCACCCTCTCCCGCACCCCGGGCGGCGGTGTCACGGCCGAGGTGAGGGTCCCCTCGTCCCTGCTGCTGACGATGAGCCCCGTCGGAGCGATGACCTCCGGCGGTTCGACGGGAATCGGCTCGACGCCGGTCGGCCGCGGGGCCGCGCAGGACACCTGGGTCGGTAGCGAATCGGCAGGTGCCGGCGGCAGCACCGGGTGGGACCCGGCGACCGCCTCCGGCCGGCCCGAGCGGGACTCGGCAGGTGCCGACAGCAGGACCGAGCGAGGCCCTGCGGCCATCACCGGCGGGGCCACATGGGACTCGGCGGGTTCTGTCAGCGGTGTCGAGCGGGACTCGGCAGGTGCCGGCGACGGTGACGCGCGGGACTCGGCGACCGCCGCCGGCTTGCCCGAGCGAGGCTCGGCGAGCGCTCCCGTGCGGGCCGCGTGGGACGCGGTCGGTCCCGGCAGTGGCATCGCGCGGGACTCGGCCGGTGCCGGCGCAACCGAACCGGGTGACTCCTCGGCCGCCCGCAACGGGACCGCGCCGGGCCCGGCGAACACCCCCAGCTGGGCCGTTCAGGAGGACCCGCCCGCCGGCCCCCGGCCGCACCCCGGTGTCGAGGAGGGCCCCGGATTGTCGGATCATGTACCGCACGACGGCCGGCCGGACCCGCTTCCCCGTCGCGTCCCCAAGCGGGAAGCGACGGAGCCCGACCCGCCGTTCATTCCCATAGCCCGTACCGAGACATCCCCGGCGCCGACAACGGTGTCCGCCGAGGACGGCGCGACCCGCCCGCTGCGCCGCCGCGTCCGCGGGGCGACGCTGCACACGACCGCCGACGCCCAGCAGTCGGCCCGGCAGGCCCCCCGGCCCGCCGACGCGGACGCCGTCCGTGACTCCCTCGACGAGTTCGAGGCCGCGGTGGAGCGCGCCAACCGCGACAGCACGGGCACCGGACCCGCCGTGCGCACGACCCCCGATCCGCAAGACCAGAACCATCTCCCGGAAGGAGCGGAGCAGTGAGTACGTCGACAGGTGACACTCCGACGGGAAGCACCACGCCGACCGATCTGCAGGCCGCCGCAGCAGACTTCAACTGGCTGCTCAACCGATTCGCCACCGAGACCGCGGGCGTCGTGGACGCCATCGCGGTCTCCTCCGACGGGCTGCTGATCGCCGTGTCGGAGCTGCGCGAGCGGGCGCACTCCGAGCGGCTGGCGGCCATCGTCTCGGGCATCACCAGCCTGGCCGCCGGAGCCTCCGGCAACTACGGCCTCGGTGGTCTGAACAAGGTCATCATCGACCTGGAGGGCGGTCACGTCATCGTCTCCGCGATCGGCAGCGGCGCCGTGCTCGGCGTGGTCGCCGACAAGGAGGCCAAGCTCGGCAACATCGCCTACGAGATGACGCTGTTCGCCAACCGGGCCGGGGCCGCGCTCAGCCCCCAGCTCGTGCTCGAACTGAAGAACACCGTCGGCGTCCCGTCGAAGCGCTGACCCGGTCACCGACCGGTCCGAAGAGGAGGACGACAGCTGATGACGGACGGCCGTGCACCGGCCGGCGAGGACGGTACGCAGCGCCCGGGCCAGGCCCCGGTCGGCCCCGCCTCCGCCGTACGGCCGTTCCTGGTCACCGCCGGGCGGGTGGCGCCCACCGCGGCGGTCGGCCGTCCGGTGCCCGTCGAGACCCAGGTGGTGGCCACCGCCGAGGGGCTCGCGGTGCTCGACTCGCTCTCCTTCGAACAGCACGACATCGTCGCCGCCTGCCGGGTGCCGCAGTCCATCGCGGAGCTGGCGGCCCGGCTGCGGCTGCACCTCAACGTCGTCCGGGTCCTCGCCGAGGACCTGCGTGCCGCCGGGCATCTGGCGGTGCACGTTCCCGACTCCGGCGTCACCCATGACGCAACCGTCCTGCGCAGGGTCATCGACGCCCTGCGCGCCATACCCGACTCCCGAGGGGCAGTCCGTGACACCGACTGAACCGGCCACGCGCGGCACGGCCGCTCCGGTGGCCGCCGTACGCCCGCCGCTCCCGGTGAAGATGGTGATCGCCGGCGGCTTCGGCGTGGGCAAGACCACCGCCGTCGGCGCGATCTCCGAGATCGAGCCGCTGACCACCGAGGCCGCCATCACCGAGGTCGCCGCGGGTGTGGACGACCTCAGCCACACCCCGCGCAAGACCACCACCACCGTGGCCATGGACTTCGGCTGCCTCACCATCGACCCGACCCTGAAGCTGTACCTGTTCGGCACGCCCGGGCAGGAGCGGTTCGGGTTCATGTGGGACGACATCGTGGAGGGCGCGGTCGGCGGACTCGTCATCGTCGACACCCGCCGCCTGGACGACTGCTACGCGGCCGTCGACTACTTCGAGCACCGCCAGATCCCGTTCGCGGTCGCCGTCAACGCCTTCGACGGGAAGATCGAGCACACGCTGGAGGAGGTGCGCTGGGCGCTCGACGTCGCCGGGCCCGTCCCGGTGGTGGTCTTCGACGCCCGTGAGCGCGGCTCGGTCCGCGACGCCCTGCTCGTCGTGCTGGAGCTGGCGCTGGCGCGTTCGCAGGCCTGAGACGAGACTCACGAGAAGCGGGGGCCGGCGGCGGCCCGGCCGGCCCCCCCCCCCCCCCCCACCAGGCTCGGAGCCGGTCGGCGCGCCGCCCCCCCCCCCCCCCGG
>NZ_JARXVH010000002.1:0-407500 GCF_029892565.1 Streptomyces pseudovenezuelae
GCCTGCTACGACCCCTCCATCCACCAAGCCAACAACAAGGTCAGCACAGCCGCTGAAGAGCCCTTGGCGGCATAGAGGTTGACTCAGGAAACTCACGCGACCAGCAGTTGCCTGCTGTTCCCGGTACCGGTACCGGAGGGCGGCAGCGGAGCGTGACCGGCCGATTTCGCTACAAGTTCCGAAATTAATCCGGGCGGGCACCGGCACGTGGCCGAAACACACCCTTCCTAGCCTCACTGTCAGCCGCAGAGACCCTTCCAGCTCCCGGGGTCCGCGGCACCGAATTCGCTACTTTCGCCGAAATCCCTTCCCTGTCTCGGCGAATCAGCGCCTTCACGACAGGAGCCCCCCGTGCCCGACCTCTCCCGACGCGGCGCCCTGCGGCTGACCGCCGGCATGGCGCTCGGCTGCGCCCTTCCCCTGGCGGGCTGCGGGCGCAGCGACGACACCGCCACCACCGGCACCGCCCGGCACGTCGACGCCTCCCCGGCCACCGGCGCCATCAGCGTGTGGGCCGCGCAGGGCGACGCCGATGTGCTCGACAAGGTGATCAAGCCTTTCAAGGCGGCGAACCCCGACGCCAAGGTGACGTTCACGCTGATCCCGAACGCCGAGTACTACACCAAGCTCCAGGCGGCGATCGCGGCGGGCAAGGGACCCGACGTCGCCCAGTTCTTCCCCGAGTCGCAGGCGCAGTTCCTCGACCCGGCGACCCTGCGCCCCGTGCCGGACGGTCTCGTCGACCCGAGCAGCTTCTTCACGAGCCTCTGGGACGCGGGAGTGGTCAAGGACGTGGCCTACACGGTGCCTTGGTACGCGTACACATACGCCCTCGTCTACCGCTCCGACCTCGCCGCGAAGGCCGGCGTCAAGGCGCCGACCACCTGGGACGCCATGGGGTCGTTCCTGAAGGCGCTGCGAGGCGCCGGTGCCGTGCGCGGACTCGGGGCCGACATCGGCTGGGACATCTTCAACGGCCAGGACGTCGCGATGTACGCCTGGCAGGCAGGCGGGTCGCTGTTCTCCTCCGGTGGGAAGTGGACTCTGGACACACCGGAGTTGATCGACGCGCTGACGTACAACGCGTCCTTCTTCACCTCGGGCGCGGCCGACACCAGCACCCCCACGTTCCTCGACGCGCAGCCGTACTTCGTGTCCGGGAAGACGGCGTCCATGATCACCGGCCCGTGGGTCATCGGCCAGCTCGACGCCGCCGCGAAGAAGGACGGCTGGACGGCGTCCCATGTCGCCACCGCCCCGCTGCCGGCCGGTTCGTCGGGCAGCGTCTCCTTCTCCGCCGGCGGCACTTGGGGCGTGCTCGCCGACAGCGGGAACGCGGACGCGTCATGGAAGCTGATCCGTCATCTCGCCAAGCCGAGCACCCAGGTCGCGCAGTACAAGGCGTACGGCTCGTTGCCGGCCGTCATCCCGGCCTGGAAGGACGACGCCATCGCCGGGCAGCCGCTCCTGGACGCCTTCTTCACCCAGCTGAAGAACACCCGGGCCTTCCCGCAGGTCGCCACCTGGCAGCAGGTCGCGACCCGGCTCGGCAAGGAGATGGAGGCCGTCGCCAAGGGCACGGAGAGCGCGGCGAAGGCCGCCGCGAACGTCCAGGCGTACGCCGAGAGCCTCGGCACCGGGGCGAAGTGATCCGCCGATGACCACGACTCTGCTCCCCGAGACCCGGGAGAGGCGGCTCAGCGGGGCGAAGGCCCGTCCGGCGGGCCGGTCCCGACGGTCCGCTGCCCGCCGTACGGCCGTGGCCTGGCTCTTCCTCGCCCCCTTCGCCCTCGTCTTCCTGCTCTTCACGGCGATCCCCACCGTCGCCGCGCTCGGCTTCAGCCTCACCGACCTGCGGGGCGCCGACCTGCGGACACCGTTCGCCGTCGACTTCACCGGAGTCGAGAACTACGTTCGCCTGTTCCAGGACCGCAGTTTCCGCCAGGACATCGGCAACACCGCCGTCTTCGTGGCCGTCGGCGTCCCGCTGACCATGGGCGTCGGATTCGCCCTGGCGCTCGCGCTGCACTCCGGCATCCGCCGACTGCGCGGAGTGTTCCGTACGGTCTTCTTCGCGCCGGTCGTCACCAACGTCGTGGCGGTCGCCCTGATCTGGAGGTACGCCTTCAACGCCGACGGCACGGTCAACAAGGTGCTCGGCGCCATCGGCCTCGCCGGACCCAACTGGCTCGACGACCCGAACCTGGCCATGCCCGTGGTCATCCTGCTCGGCGTCTGGCGCAACTTCGGCACCGCGATGGTGCTGTTCCTCGCCGGACTGCAGGCGATCCCGCAGGACGTGTACGAGGCGGCGGCCCTCGACGGGGCGGGCAGATGGCGGCAGTTGCGGCACATCACGCTGCCGCTGCTGCTGCCCACCACGCTCATGGTGTCGGTGCTGCTGAGCGTCTTCTATCTCCAGGTCTTCGACGAGCCCTACCTGCTCACCGGCGGCGGCCCGCTCGGCTCCACCGAGTCCATGGCGCTGTACACCTACCGCCAGTTCGGGGCCGGTGAGTTCGGCACCTCCTCGGCCGCGTCCTTCGTGATGCTCGTGCTGGTGGCCCTGGTGAGCCTCGTCCAGTTCAGGATGCTGAGGTCCCGCACATGACCGCCGAACCGTTGATCACCCGCCAACGGGCCCTGGCCCGGCCGCTGTTGTACGCCGCCCTCGTCCTGTGCGCACTGCTCACCCTGCTGCCCTTCGTCTGGGTGGCCAGTGGCTCGCTGCGCAGCCTCGACGAGATCCGCGCCGACCCCGGAGCGTGGCTCCCGCACCGCGTCACCCTCGACAACTTCGTCCGACTCTTCGGCACTCAGGGCTTCGGACGGTTCCTGGTCAACAGCGTCGTCGTCGCGGCCCTCGTGGTGGTCGGCAACATCGTGGCGGCCTCAGCGGCCGGCTACGCGCTCGCCAAGCTCGAATTCGCGGGCAAGCGGCTGGCGTTCGGCGCGGTCATGGCGGCGCTGATGGTGCCGTTCTCGGCGGTGTTCGTCACCCAGTTCGTGATCACCGTCGACCTGGGCCTCGCCGACACCCTCACCGGAATCGCCCTGCCCGCCCTGGCGTTGCCCCTGTCGGTCTTCATCATGCGGCAGTACGCCCTGTCGATCCCCGACGAACTCCTCGAAGCGGCCCGCATCGACGGCGCCGGCGAGTTCCGCATCTTCTTCCGGATCTTCCTGCCGCTGGCCGGACCCGCCGTGGCCACGATCACGATCATGTCGTTCCTCAACTCGTGGAACAACTTCATCTGGCCGCTGATCGTCGCCCAGAGCATGTCCACCTACACCCTGCCGGTGGGCCTCGCCGCCACCAGCCAGGCGGCCGGGCACGTCACCGACTACGGCCTGATGCTGGCCGGCGCGATCGTCGTCATGCTGCCGGTGCTGGTGCTCTTCCTGTTCCTGCAGCGCTACTTCGTGCAGGGCATCGCCGGATCGGGCATGCGGTGACGGCGAAAGGGGCGCTGATGCCCGGCATGAACCAGAGCGCCGTGCGCCGCGTCAACACCTCCGTCGTCCTGCGCGCCCTGGCGGTCTCGGCCGGACCGACGACACTGACCGCCCTCGCCGACGGCAGCGGTCTGTCCCGGCGCACCATCGAACTCATCCTCGACTCCCTCCTCGCGGCGGGCTGGGTGACCGAACTCGAGCGAGTCCCGGTCAGCGGCTCGGCCGGCCGCCCCGCCCGCCGCTACGAACTGCGCGCCGAACACGCCCTGTTGGCGGCCATACGCATCACCACCCTGGACGTGTCCGCCGTCGTCGCCGACGTCCGCGGCCACATCCTCGGCCGCGCCCACCGCCCCCTGCGCGCCTACCAGGACCCGCAGGCCACCCTCGACGACGCGGCCGAACTGGTCCAGGAGGCCCTCGCCGACGCGGGCGGATCCCCGGACCGGCTGCGGGCCGGCGCGGTCGCCAGCGGTGGCGCGATCGACGACGAGGGAGTCGTACGGCACCTGGTGCACACCACCCGCTGGAAGGGCGTGCACCTGCCCGAGGAACTCACGCGCCGGCTCCGGGTGCCCTGCTTCGCCGACAACGACACCAACCTCGGTGCGCTCGCGGAGCGTTGGCGGGGCGCGGCCGGCGACCACGACAACGTCGTATGGGCGATGCTCGGCAACCGGACCGGCCTCGGCATCCTCATCCGGGGCGCCGTGCACCGCGGTCTCGACGGAGCCGCGGGCGAGATCATCGAGGCGGTCTCGCTGCCGGTCGACTCGGTCGAGAACCTCCCCGCGGCCTGGCTGACCTCGCCGGAACCGGCCCGCCGGGCCGTCGCGCTCGCCCGGTTCGACGCGGCCCGGGCCGGCGACACCGGCGCGCTGGCCGAGGTCGACGAACTCGTGGCGAACATCGCGTCGATCCTCACCACCCTGTCCTGGACGGTCGCCCCCTCGCTCATCGTGCTCGGCGGCGGAATGGAGGACGCGGCCGACGTGCTGCTGCCCCGGGTTCGCGCGGCGATGCGCCGCGCCCACACCCCGGCGGTCGAACTGCGCGCCACCCGCCTCGGCCACGACGCGCCGCTCATCGGCGCCGTCAAACTCGCGCTCGACCGCATGGACACCGAACTGTTCGGCCCGCTGCTCTCCAGCCCCTGATCCGCCCCCACGGAGCCTGAATTGACCCACACCCCCCGCACCGACGTCCTCGTCGTGGGCAGCGGCATCATGGGATCCCTCGTCGCCCGACTGCTGCGCGACACCGACCCCGCGCTGCACATCACCATGGTCGACGGCGGCACCCCGATCGGCCGGACCCCCGGCCTGCACCTGCACGACCTCGACGACCCGGTCCTGTGGGCCCGCTACAACGAACAGGTCGCCACCGGCATCCAGGGCATGTACACCGGCGCCGCGGCGGTACGCGAGCCCGCCGGCAGCCTCGACGCCCTCCCGCCCGGCATGGTCCACGCACTCGCCTTCGGCGAGGACGCCACGGCGATGCCCCAGGCGGCGCTCGCCTGGAACGCCGGCGGCATGGGCGTCCACTGGACCGCCGCGACCCCGTGGCCCGCCGGCGACGAGGTCTTCGACTTCGGCGCCCCCGACCGCTGGGCCGCCGACCTCGACACCGCCCACCGCCTCCTCGGCGTCACCCCGTCACCCATCGGCCCGACCGCGATCGGCCGACTCGTCCTCGACGCACTGCGACGGCGCTACGACGGTGTCGGGCCGGACGACCGACGGCCGCAGCCGATGCCCATGGCCGTCGAGGCCACGGCGACCGGACCCATGCCGCGCACCGCACCCGGCACGATCTTCCCTCCGATCGCCACCGGCGAGGACCCCGCCTTCACGCTCCGCACCGGCACGCTCGCGACCTCGCTCACCGTCTCCGGCGACCGGGTCACCGGCGCCCGGCTGCGCGGTGTCGCCGACGGCGCCGCGTCCGAACTCCGGGCGGACACCGTGGTGTTGTGCGCCGACGCGCTGCGCACCCCGCAACTGCTGTTCGCCTCCGGCATCCGACCCCAGGCGCTGGGCCGCCACCTCAACGAGCACGCGTTCGTCACCGCGCGCGTGCTGCTCGACACCGAGCGGTTCGGTATCGACGTGACCGCCCTTCCCCTTCCGCGCCCGGGCGAGTTCAGCACGGACTCGCTGTGGCTGCCGCAGAACGGGCCGACACAGCCCTTCCACGGCCAGATCATGAACCGCACCTACGTGGACGGCGACGGTCGCCCGCTCGCGCACTCCGTCGGCCTGTCCCTGTACGTGCCCGTCCAGTCCCGCCCCGAGAACCGGCTCGTCTTCTCGGGCACCGAGGCCGATCTCGCCGGGCTGCCGCGCATCGGTGTCGAGTTCGGCCACTCGGACGCCGACCGGGCGCTGATCCGGCGGGCGTTCGACGAAGTCCGGTCGATAGCCGAGCAGTTCGGCCCGTTCGACCCCGATACCGAGAGCGCGCTGCTGCCGCCGGGCTCCTCGCTGCATGTGACCGGCACTGTCCGGGCAGGCGCCACCGACGACGGCACCAGCGTGTGTGATCCGAATGGGCGGGTGTGGGGACTCGGCAACCTGTACCTCGCGGGCAATGGCGTGATCCCCACCCCGATGGCCGCCAACGTCACCCTGACCGGCGCGGTGACCGCGGTGCGGGCCGCCCGGGCCGTCGCCGTACGGCACTCCGCACTCGCCGCCCACTGAGAGGAACCCGACCGTGATCGACATCGCCAAGGAGTACCGCGTCGCCCTGCCGGCGTGGATCGACGACGAACTGGCCGACGTGCCCGCCGTCGTCCCCGACCGCGCCGACCGGATGCGTCTCGTGCACCGTCTCGCCGACCGCAACTGGCGTGAGGGCAACGGTGGTCCGTTCGCGGCGCTCGTCGCCGAGCAGGACACCGGACGTATCGTCTCGGTCGGCGTGAACGTGGTTCTCACCTCCGGTGTCTCCAGCGCCCACGCCGAGGTCGTCGCGCTCGGGCTCGCCCAAACCGCCACCGGTGGCTGGGACTTGGGCGCCGAGGGGCTGCCCGCCCACGAACTCGTCGTCAACTGGCGGCCGTGCGTCCAGTGTTACGGCGCCACGATGTGGTCCGGGGTGCGCGGCCTGGTGGTCGCGGGGGAGGGGCCGGAGCTGGAGGAGATCACCACCTTCGACGAGGGCCCCCTAGGCGCGGACTGGGCCGAGCAGTTCGAGGCGCGCGGCATCAAGGTCGTGCACGACGTGCTGCGCGACGAGGCGCTCGCGGTGTTCCGCGCCTACCGGCGGGCCGTCGACTCCGCCGACGGCGTCGTCGTCTACAACGCCCGTGGCGGTACTTCGTGACCCCGCGCTTCGCCACCGACGTCATCACCTTCTACCACCCCGAGTTCTGGGGCCTGAAGACCGCCGACGAGGTGCGTGCCGTCGCCCTGGCCGAGCCCCGGGGCTTCTGGGAGCGGGTCATGGACGCGCTCGTCGAAGCCGGCGTCACCGGCATCGAACTGACCTTCCCGCCGGGCGACATCGACTCCGCCCTGCGTGCCTACGGCGACGCGGCCGGGTTCCGGCGCGCACTCGCCGCCCGCGGTCTGTCCGTCGTGAGCGCCTTCGTCGCCGGCAGCGAGGCCCCCGACTGGCGGCACGGCGACAACCTCCCCGCGATCGTCGCCGACGCCGAACGCCGTGCCGCGTTCCTCGCCGAGGTGGGCGCGGAACTCCTCGTCGCCGGGCTGCCCATGCGCGCCACGGCGGGGACGCGCCCGCCCTTCTTCGTCGACGCCGCGTACATGACCCGCATGGCCGACATCGCACACACCGTCGGGGAGGCCGTCTCGCACCTCGGAGTGAAGCTCGCCTTCCACACCGAGTCCAACAGCACGCTCTGGTACGAGCGGGACATCGACCTCTTCATGGCACTGACCGACCCGCGCTACGTCTGGCTGTGCCCAGACTCCTGCCATATCGCCCTCGGCGGCGGCGACCCCGTCGCCGTCGCGCGCCGCCACTCCCAGCGCATCGCGCTCGCGCACTGGAAGGACGCGGTCAGGCCGATCGACGTGGAACTCACCATCGACGAAACGGTCTTCTCCCAACAGCAGCCCTACATGACCGAACTCGGAACCGGCATCGTCGACTGGCCGGGCTGGGCCGACGCGATGTCCCGCACCCCGGGCGCCGGCACGGTCCTCATCGAGCTGGACGAGGCGGCCGACCCGGTCGCGGCGCTGCGGGCGGGTACGGCCGTCGTACGGGCGGCGCGGGTGTGACCAGGGCCGCGGCCCTCGGTCTCGGTCAGCGCGGCTCGCCGCGGTACGTGCCGAAGTACCAGCGGTTGCCCTCGGGATCACGGGCGGCGAAGTCGCGGGAGCCGTAGTCGGTGACCTGTAGTTCGGTGGTGATCTCGGCGCCGGCCGCCTTCGCGCGGGCGTGGACGCCGTCCGGGTCGGCGGTGACGACGTAGGCACTGAACGCGCCAGGCGGGGTAGGGCAGTTGGTGGGGTCCTGGCCCTTACGGACCGAGCCCAGCATGACGCCGCCGCCCTCGGGCCAGGCGAGTTCGGCGTGCTCGACCAGGTCGCCGTCGCCGTGGACCACGGTCTCCTCGAAGCCGAAGGCCTCGACGAGGAACCGGATCAGTGCGCGGGCGTCCTGGGCACGCAGGCTCGGCCAGACCTGCGGGGCGGGCGGCTGCTTGACCGAGTCGGGAGTGGTGGACGTATCGGAGCCGTCCGGTGCGTCAGGGGTGCTGGTGGTGTCGGGTGTGGTGGAGGTGTCCGGCGTGCTGGACATGATGGGCCGCCTTTCCTGTCGTGCCGGTGGGCGTGGGTCCGTCGAACACCTCCAGCTTCACGCGGGCGGATGGTGCCCGGATTGGATGTTTCGGAACTCCTGCGCCAGCCAGGCGCTCGGCGTGCAGGCGGCCAGTGCCGCGAACTCGCGGTCGAGGTGCGACTGGTCCGCGTAACCGCAGTCGGCGGCCAGCCCCGCGAGGTCGGTGCGGGCGGGGCTGTCAGCAAGTCGGCGTCGGGTCCGGTCGAAGCGGATGACCCGGGCGGCCGCCTTGGGGGTGAGGCCGATCTCGGCGCGGAAGCGGTTGCGCAGGTGGCGTTCGCCGTAGCCGGTCTCGGCGGCGAGTTTGTCGATGCGCAGCCGGCCGCCGGTGGCCAGGAGCAGTCCCCAGGCGTCTGCCACCACCGAGGTGCAGGCCGGTGGCCCGCTCTCGTGGTGGAACATCCGGCGCAGCAGCCAGCCGTCCACGACGCGGAAGCGGGCGGGCCAGTCCGTGGCCTCGCGCAGCCGGTCGTGGGCCTCGCGGACATCCGCGCCCAGGACGTCGTCGGCGTGCAGGTCGATTCCGGTGAGTTCCCCGGCGGGCAGTCCCAGCAGGACGCGGGCGCCCAGGGGGCTGATCCCGATCTGGATGCCGGACTGACGTCCCGGGATGTCGATGAGCGCGGGCGTCAGATGCAGGCCGCCCAGCAGCGCGGCGAAGTCGCCCGGAGCGGCGGCGGGGTCGGGGTGGGCGGCCATGCTCAGCGGGTCGTCGAGGGTGAGGATCAATGTCAGCCAGGGCGAGGGCAGCCCGCGGTGCCGGGTCGGCGGGACCCCGCGCTGGCGGTAGCCCGCATACCAGCCGACCAGCCCGCGCAGCGCCGGCGACGGAGCCGCCCGAACCGCCTCGTCCACGATCTCGGCACCCACGCGCCCATTGTCCCGCGCGGGCCCGCACCGCGCAGGAGCACGTCGGCATGCCTTCGGACGCCGTTACAGCTTTCGGCCGACGCCTCCGAAGTCGTCGACCTCCAGGACCTCCGCGTCGGGGGTTGTCGGGCGCCAGCGGGAGACCGAGACCAGGCCGGGGTCGAGCAGTTCCAGGCCGTCGAAGAAGCGGGCGAGCTGCTGCGGGCTGCGGTTGACGCGAGGGTTGTCGCCCGCCTCGTTCCACTGCTCGATCATGGTGCGCATGCCTTCGGGGTCGAGGACCTCGGTGTCGTCGCACAGCACCAGGAAACTCCCGGCCGGCAGCGCCTCGACCAGGCGCCCGACCAGGTCGTACGCGCTGTCGTCGACGACGTGGGCCGTGATCCCCAGCAGCACGAGGGCGATGGGACGAGTGAAGTCCAGGGTCTTCGCCGCACCCTGCAGGATGGTCTCCGGATCGTGCAGATCGGCGTCTATGTAGTCCGTCCCGCCCTCGGACGAGCTGGTGAGCAGCGCCTCTGCGTGGGCCAGCACGATCGGGTCGTTGTCGACGTAGACGATCCGTGTCTCGGGAGCGATCCGCTGCGCCACCTCGTGCGTGTTGTTCGCGGTGGGCAGGCCCGTGCCGACATCGAGGAACTGGCGGATGCCGGCCTCGCGTACGAGGTACTCCACCGTGCGTACGAGGAACGCCCGTTGGGCCCGGGCGATGTCGAGGATCTGCGGGTTCGCCTCGACGATCTGGTCCCCGACCTGGCGGTCGATCTCGTAGCAGTCCTTGCCGCCCAGCCAGTAGTTCCAGATCCGGGCGGAGTGCGGGACGCCGTTGTTGAAGAGCGCGGTGTCAAGTGGCATGAGAACTCCTGCAGTTGGCCTGTCGCCACCTCATCGCCAACGGCGTGATCAGTCAAGCCGGAGGGGCACCACCGCGCGCCGCGCGTCCGCGGGCGAACCCGTCAGCCATGTCAAAATGTGCGGGTCCCGCAGCTCCCCTGTCGCAGGTCCCGCCGCCGTGCCCCGCACCGACCCACCGAGGTTCCCCGTGACCAAGCCCGCCCCCCGTGAGCCGCAGCGCCGCAACTCGCGGTCCAACCGGGCGCGCATCCTGGCCACGGCCCGCCAGGAGCTCGGGCGGAATCCGGACGTCACCCTGGAGGAACTGGCGCGCGCCTCCGGTGTCGTACGGCGCACGCTGTTCGGTCACTTCCCGGGTCGCGCGGCCTTGCTGGAGGCGCTCATCGAGGAGGGGTCCGAGGCGCTGCGGGAGGCTCTGGAGCGTGGGGCGCGGCCCGCGGAACCGGCTGAGCGGGCGTTCGCGTATTTCATGTTCTCGCTCTGGCCGGTCGGCGACCGCTACCGGATGCTGTTCGGCCTGACCCGGCGCGACCTGGGCCCCGACCGCGTGACCGAGGTCCTCGCGCCCGCCCGGGCCGAGGCCACAGCCGTCCTGGAGCGCGGGCAGCGCGAGGGCGTGTTCCACACCCGGCTGCCGGCCGCCGCACTGAGCGCCGGGCTGGAGGCGCTGACGGTGGCGCTGCTGGAGGCGGTCAACTCCGGGGCGTTTGAGGACGACGGGACCCGGACGGCGACCGCGGCGCTCATCGCGGCGGGAGTTCCCGAGGAGCGGGCGGCTGCCGTGGTCGGGGAGGTCGCGGCGAGCATGCCGCCGGCGGCGGACTGAACACGCGGCGAATTCGTCCTCGTATCGGCTGATGAGACCGGCTGACCGGCTGATGGGATCGGCTGATGTCCGGCCCTGTGGTCGTCCTCAGGCGGCCCGGCCCGCGGATCCTTCCCCGGACCCCTCCTCCGATCCCTCCTCCGGGCGGAAGGTGACCGACTCGCCCGAGAAGCGGGCGGTGAGGCCCGTGGCCGTCGTGCTGACCGTGCGCAGGTGCAGGCCCTCCGGGATGTTGCGCAGTTGGATCGGCTCCGCGAAGACCCGGTCGAGCAGGGTGCGGCCGATGGCGGGGAGCTCGCCGCCCGTGACCTGGAATTCGTGGAGCGAGATGCGGTTGCCGGAAGCCGCGGAGACGGCCGTGGTGACCTTGACCTCGGAGTCCAGGGGCAGCAGAACCGTCGCGCTGATCCGGCCGGGCTGCGCGGCCTGATCGATCTCTATGCCGAGGGCGTTCGAGACGTCCGGGTAGGAGAGGTGGGCGGTCGCCTCGGCCTTGCGCGCCCGCGCCTCCTTGTCGTCGTCCGACTTGCGCACCCCGTCGAGGCTGAGGGCGAGTTCGGTCACCGGCAGCGGGCGCGCGGACCCGTCGGCGGGGATGTCGTGCGCCGTGATGTCGACGTGCCGCAGGGTTCCGGAGGCCAGCTGGGTCAGCACGGGGACACCGCGCACATGGACCTGCGGCGGCAGGGGCGTGCCCATGCCCTCCTGGAAGGCCTTGGCCGTACGGGACTCGATACGCGCCGCCGCGAACCGGTCGGCCGCCACGGGGACGAGGACGAGCGCGAGCAGGGCGGCGAGGGAGATGAGGAACGGTCGGGAGCTGGTCCGCATGGGCCTTCCTTTGGCGAGAGCGTCCGAGGTGGGGGACATTCGAAATGGGTGGGAGCCCGAAGGGGGGTGTCTGAGGCGGGCGGGCGGCCTGCGGGGTGGTCGCCGTATTTGCACATCGATGGGCAATAAACTAGCCTGCTCGTCGATGGGCAATTAACTCGTCC
This sequence comes from Streptomyces pseudovenezuelae, assembly GCF_029892565.1. Lineage (GTDB taxonomy): Bacteria > Actinomycetota > Actinomycetes > Streptomycetales > Streptomycetaceae > Streptomyces > Streptomyces pseudovenezuelae_A. Next base: position 11,821 of record NZ_JARXVH010000002.1, read on the forward strand.
CCTAGGAGCCCCTCCAATGCCCCTCCTCACCGTCACCCCCGTCGAGAAGATGTCCGCGCCCTACCCCCGCCGCTGGTGGGCCCTGCTCGTCCTCTGTCTCAGCCTGCTGATCGTGGTCATGGCGAACACGTCACTGATCGTGGCGGCGCCGGACATGAGCACGGAGCTGGGCCTGAGCAGCAGCGACCTGCAGTGGGTCATCGACGGCTACACCGTTCCGTATGCCGCGCTGATGCTCGTCCTGGGCTCGATCGGCGACAAATACAGCCGTCGCGGCGCGCTCGTCACGGGTCTGCTGGTGTTCGCCGCCGGCTCGGTGATGGGCAGCCTGGTCGACCGGACCGAACTGGTGATCACCGCCCGCGCGATCATGGGTATCGGCGCCGCCGTGGTCATGCCGGCCACGTTGTCCCTGCTGGTCGCGATGTTCCCGAAGAGGGAGCGGGCCCGGGCCATCACGGGCTGGACCGCGACCTCCGGCCTGGCCATCGCGGTCGGCCCGCTGGTGGCCGGTTGGCTGCTGCGGGACCACCCTTGGGGCTCGACCTTCCTGATCAACGTCCCCATCGCGCTCATCGCCGTCGTCGGCGCGCTGGTCCTGGTCCCGCCGTCGAAGGCCGCGCAGATGGGCCGGATCGACTACGTCGGCGGCCTGCTGTCGATCGTGTCGGTGGGCTCCCTGGTCTACGCGACCATCGAGGGCCCGCACTTCGGCTGGGGCGCCGGCCCGATCGCCGCGGCCGTGGTCGCCGGCGTCGGTCTGCTCGCCTTCGTGCTGTGGGAGCTGAGCCACCCGCACCCCATGCTGAACGTGCGCATGTTCCGGCTGCGTCCCTTCAGCGGCTCGATGCTCGCGGTGCTGTTCTTCTTCTTCGGCACCTTCGGCGCGATCTACTACTCCACGCAGTTCCTGCAGTTCGTCCTGAACTACGACCCGCTGGAGACCGGCGTACGACTGCTGCCGCTGGCCGGCGCCGTGTTCGTCGGCGCCGCGCTCACCGGCCGGCTGACCCCGAAGCTGGGCATGAAGCCGATGGTGGTGGCCGGCATGGCGATCGGCACCGCCGCTGTCCTCCTGCTGACGCGGATCGACACGGGCTCGACGTACACCGACTTCCTGGCCCCCGTGATGATGCTGGGCTTCGCGGTCGGCCTGAGCGTCTCCCCGGCCACCGACACGATCATGGGCTCCTTCCCCGAGAGCGAGCTGGGCGTCGGCGGCGGCGCCAACGACACCGCGCTGGAACTGGGCGGCTCCCTCGGCATCGCGGTCCTCGGCTCCCTGCTGGGCACGGCCTACCGGGACAAGCTGGGCGACCTGGTCGGCAGCCGTCTCCCGGCCGCCGCGCTGGACACCGCCAAGGACTCGGTCGGCGGCGGCCTCGCGGTCGCCGAGCAGGTCGCGAAGAACCCCTCGGCCGGCGGGCCCCAGCAGGCGCAGGCCCTGCTCGACGCCGTCCACGAGTCCTTCGCCCACGGCGTCGCCCAGACCAGCCTCGTCGGCGGGATCATCATGGCCGCCGGGACGCTGATCGTCCTCGCGGTGCTGCCTGGACGTCGGGGTGCCGGAAAGGGGCAGTCGGACGACCAGTCGGGTGAGCGCGCCACCGAGTCGACTGAGGGTGTGGGGACGCGGGACGAGGTCGCCAAGGACTCGGCGCGCTAGTTCCCTTGTGGCCTCCGTGGCCCCGGGCCTTGTGCCGCACCGACTGTCAGTGCTGCGCCGTACCCTCCGCCAGATGACTCCCCGCCTCGATCGACGCATCCTGGACGCCGCGCTCTCCGACGTCCGCCAGGCCCTGACCGTGTACGACGACGCCCTGGACTGGCTGCTCCGGCCCGAAGCGGCGCTGAAGGGGCCGTGGGGCGCCGAGGCGTGGGTCTTCGACCCGGCCCTGACCCACGTGTTGCTGGTACGGCACCAGTGGCGGGGTTGGGTGCCGCCCGGCGGCAAGGTGGACCCCGGGGAGACGCCCCGGGAGGCGGCCCGCCGGGAGCTGTTCGAGGAGACCGGGATCCGGGCCGAACTGCTTCCGACCCCCGCGGCCGTCACCGTGCGCTCGTACCACCCGGGCTGGCATGCCGTCCTGGGCGTGTCGTACCTGACGGTCGTGGATCGTGGGACGAGTCTGACTCCCGAGGACGGTCAGCCTGCGGCCTGGCTGCCGCTGGACGCGCCGTGGCAGGGCTGGTTCAGCGAGGACCGGGTGCGCATGGTTCGGTGCGCGCAGTGGATCGGTGATGGGGAACGGAACGGTGACGGAGTGTGGAGCGGCGAGAAGGACTGGAACGGTGAGTGACGCCGCGGGCCCCGCGGACGTGGCCGCACGCCTCACCGGACTCGTCGTGAGCGACGCGCGTCGGATGACCGGGGCGCTCACCGAAGTCGCCCTGGACGGTGGGCAGTCGGTGGTTGTCAAGCGCGGTGACGGGCCCGGCGAGGTGAGGGCCGAGGCCGCAGGACTGCGCTGGCTGGCCGACGCCGGCACGGTCCGGGTCCCGCGCGTGTACGGGGACGACTCGCGGTGGCTGGTGACGGACCGGGTTCCGCAGGGCCGGCCCACGACCGAGGCGGCGCTGGGGTTCGGGCGCGAACTGGCAGCCCTGCACGCCTCGGGCGCCCCCGCGTTCGGCGCCCCACCGCCCGGCGGTCCCGTGGCCGCGTACATCGGCCTCGCTCCCATGCGCAACGAACCCGGCACCGACTGGCCCCGCTGGTACGCCGAGCACCGCGTACTCCCGTATCTGCGCGACGCGTTGGACGCGGGCACCGTCACCTCCACCGAGGCGGCCCTGATCGAGCGCGTCTGCGACCGGCTGCCCGAACTCGCCGGACCGGCCGAGCCACCGGCACGTCTGCACGGCGACCTGTGGAACGGCAACGTCCTGTGGGGCGCCGACGGACACGTCTGGCTGATCGACCCGGCCGCACACGGCGGACACCGGGAGACCGACCTGGCGATGCTCGACCTCTTCGGCTGCCCGCACCCCGACCGGGTGCTCGACGGCTACCAGGAGGCGGCGCCGCTCGCCGAGGGGTGGCGGGAGCGGGTCGGTCTGCACCAGCTCTTTCCGCTGCTCGTGCATGCGGTGCTGTTCGGGCGGGGGTACGCCGAGCAGGCACTGGCGGTGGCGCGGGCGGCTCTCGCTGGGTGACAACGACCTGCCGAGGGACGCCCGGGTGACAACGACCAAGGGGCGCCGCACAGTTGAACCGTGCGGCGCCCCTTGGCGTGATGTCGGCGGCGAGGAAAGCGAACGGACTAGTTTCAGAAGGAGTTGAGAAGGAAGTCCGTTCATGGCCTCGCCTGTGGTCGACCCTAACAGTCAGGCCGGGACCAAGTCGCGCAGATTTTCCGGGGTGATGATCCGGGAGTCCGGATGCAGCCCGTCGGGGCGCTCCAGGCCGATGTAGGTGACGGGCTCCGACGGGATCGTCTCGCCGTCCCACACCGTCACCGTCGTCCCACCACCGGCCATCAGATCGGCGACGTACCGGACGTCGATGTGCTCGCGCTCGACGATGCCGCGCAGGAGCGTCGCGATCGTCACCCGGTTGCCCTCGACCCGGTTGCCCGAATGCAGGCCCTTCAGATACAGGTGCATCCACTTGGCGGTCCAAGTGCCGTCCCGCGCACGCCGGAACGCCAGCGGCAGCGCGACCCGGCCGGGCCCGCGCAGCTCCGACTTCATCCGCACCGTCCGCGCCTCGAACGGCTGCCCCTGCTGCTCGCCCTCGCGGAGCATGAACCCGAAGAAGGACTCCTCGACCTCCTCGAAGCCCTCGCCCGCGAAGATGTTGACCTGCGGCACGATGAACGTGCTGCGCACGGCGCCGAGCCGCAGGTTGATGAACTCCGAGGCCCCGTCGGGCGCTTCGGTGATGTCGCCGGAGTGCTCGCCCTCGACCTGGGTGAGGGACGTGTACGCCAGCCAGGCCACGGTCCGGTACTTGGCGTCCAGCATCACCGCCGACAGGTCGAAATCCGTCCGCTCCTCGGCCTGCTTCCAGTAGACGAAGAACCGCAACAGCTCACCGGCGACCGGCGTGACCGAGCCGCGCGGCAGCACGCCGAGGCCCGCCGCGGTCGCCCGGCCGGACAGCGGGAGCGCCACGTCGAGGACGTCCGGATCGACCAACAGGCGTTCTGGAGCGGGGAGTCGGCGGCCGATCTCCGCGTCGAGGGCGGTGATCAGGCGCTTGCGCTCGGTCGGCAGCACGGGCGGCCGCTGGTCCTCGGCGACCCAGGCGCGGCCGAGCCGGTTGACGAAGACACGGCGTTCGCCGGTGTCCCCGGCCCGGTTGTGAAGGTGCTCGCGCACCGCCAGCACGACCCGGCCGGACACCTCGGTGACGACCGACTCGGCGGCGGCCACCACGGCCTCCCGCTCCTCCTCGTCGATCGCCGTGCGCAGCAGCCGGTCCAGCGAGCGGAACAGCTTGCCCGGCGCGGACTTGAGCAGCTGAGTCGCCCCGAGGACGTCCTGCATACCGAGCAGTTCCTCGACGCGGCTGTCGAAGGAGCGCGCCTCCAGCTCGCCCCGCGCCACGGCGAACACCTGGGCGGCGTGCGGCCACCGCGGGTACTCGTGCGGGTGCAGCCGCTCGCCGAGCCGCTTCCACGGCTCGCGATGGGCGTGTACGTCGGCGAGCTTGGCGGGGGCAGTGGCTATGACGGAGTCCAGTCCGGCGAGCAGCGCGCGGCGCACCGGACGCGGCAACGTCCGGAACCTGGTGGGCTCTTGGAGGGTCACGTCACCGCCGGACAGCGCGCAGGCCAGCCGCAGCACGTCGGTGACGGTGTCCAGAAGCAGCTCCGAACCCGCCGTCAGCCGGGCCTCGTTGACCACGGCACGGTTCTCCCGGACCGGAATCGCCTCCGGCTGCGGGCCGTCCACACAGCGCGCGGCGAGCACCTTGAGGTCGCTCAGGTCGTCGTCGTTCAACGGAGTGCTGCTGCCCGCCAGCGCGAGGTAGAGGGCGGTGACCTCGTCGTCCGTCGTGCTACCCAGGTGCAGGACGGTCAGACGGTCACCGGCCGCGGCGATCAACTCGTCGTGGTGGCCGAGCATTTCGGCGTATGTGTGCTGGTAGGTGCCGTAGGAGGGGAGGGTGAGCAGGTTCACCACACCGCTCTCCAACTGGGCGAGCGTACGGTCGCGGGACGCGTCGTCGGCAAGGGCCTCGGTGATGCAGCGCGTCCAGAAGTCGAAGGTGTCGGGCACGTTGGCCGGGAAGTCGATGAAGTAGACGTTGTGCCGGACGTGGTCGCCGACCATGTCGCGGACCGTGCCCAGCGTGCGCACCGCGGTGTCGACGACCGTGCCTTCGGACAGCCCCGACAGGAGTTCCAGCAGGTCGGCCGAGAGCTTGAAGCCCACGGACATCAGTACGGCGTCGAACTGCCGCGCGGCGACGTCCCCTTGACCGGCCGGGCCGGTGGGCAGGGGGAGTCGGTGGGAATGCCGGATGACCAGCGGTTCCAGAAGGTGGGGCATCCCCGCACTCTCCCAGAGCCGTTCGAACAGGCGCACGTGGTTTTCTGCCGGGGAACGTCCTCTATAGTCAACAATGCGAATAGGTGGTGAATTGGCTATCCGGTCGTCGCGATGCGCTCCGACGGCGGCGGAAGGGGGACCTCGTGCCGGTGGCAGGCGGATATCTGCGATACGTGGCGCTGGGCGACAGCCAGACCGAGGGGCTCGGCGACGGCGACGACGTCCACGGCCTGCGCGGCTGTGCCGACCGGTTCGCGGAGCTGCTCGTGGTGGACAACCCGGAGGTGCGGTACGCCAATCTCGCCGTGCGCGGAAGCCTCGCCGGGCAGGTGCACGCCCAGCAGCTCGCGCCCGCCCTCGCGATGAAACCCGACCTGGCCACCGTCGTCGCCGGCGTCAACGACCTGCTGCGGCCCGGCTTCGACGCCGACGAGGTGGCCGGCCACCTGGAGGCGATGTTCGCCGCTCTCACCGAACAGGGCGCTCGCGTCGCGACGGTCACGTTTCCCGACATCGCCCGCATCACGCCGCTGGCCCGCCCGCTCGCACCCCGGATCACCGCCCTCAACGACCGCATCCGGCAGGCGGCCCGCCGCCACGGCGTGGCGGTCGCCGAGACCGGCCTCCACCCGGTGCTGACCGACCCCCGCCTGTGGAGTCCCGACCGCCTGCACGCCAGCCCGCTCGGCCACGCCCGAATCGCCGCGGCGGTCGCCGACGCGATCCGCCTACCGGGCAGCGACGACAGCTGGACGCACCCTCTGCCCGCCACCTCTCACGCCCCCTCCCGACTGCGCACCGTCGGCGCCGAGCTGTGCTGGGTCGGCTCCTTCCTGGGCCCCTGGCTCGCCCGCCGCATCCGGGGCCGGTCCTCCGGGGACGGCCGCGAGGCCAAGCGCCCCGAGTTGCTCCCGGCCGGCCCGCTGGCAGCCGGACGCCTGAGGGGGCCCACGGAGGCGCAATAGCCATCCCCTTGACTAATCAACACGGTGTTAATTTGGGGGAATGGCTCTGCGCAACGCGGTGATGGCCGCTCTTCTGGAGGGCGAGGCGTCCGGGTACGACCTCGCGAAGGGCTTCGAGGCCTCGGTCGCCAACTTCTGGATGGCCACCCCCCAACAGCTCTACCGGGAGCTGGAGCGCATGGAGAACGACGGTCTCGTCTCCGCACGGGTCGTCCAGCAGGAGCGCCGCCCGAACAAGCGCCTCTTCTCCCTCACCGAGGCCGGCCTCGACGTCCTCCGCGAGTACGTCGCCGAGACCCCCGCCAAGCCCATGGCCATCAGGGACGAGCTGATGGTCAAGGTCCAGTGCGTCGACATCGGCGACGCCGAGGCCGTACGGTCCGGCATCGTCGCGCGCATGGAACGCGCCACCGCCAAGCTCGCCCGCTACGAGCGTCTACGGGAACGTCTGCTCGACGGGCGTAGCGAGGATGAGTACCTGACCACCGCGGAGCGCGTCGGCCCCTACCTCACCTTGCTCGGTGGCATCGGCCTGGAGCAGGGCAACCTCCAGTGGGGGGAATCCGTGCTGCGGAAGCTGGACCAGCGTGCGGCGAAGTCGCTGCCGGCCGACTGACTGAGAATGTTGTTCTCGCACCCTGATGTCGGCCCAGTGCCTTCGGCCGACATCAGCTGAGCGTGAACCCATTGGCGCAGAAGTCCCAGATCTCCTCCGCGGTGAGCGGGTGGGACTCTTCCTGGCCGCTGGACCGGGCGTTGAACATGACGGTCTGCATGGTCAGCGCGGCCACCCGGCGGGCCTCGAAGCCCGAGCGCAGCAGGTCGGCCTCTTCGAGGTCCGTCAGCAGTTCGGTGAACAGCGCGAGCAGCGGTGCGTTCGCGACCCGCATCTCCGCCGGGTGCGAGACCAGCAGGCGCAGTGCGAAGTCGGTGAACAGTGGACGCTGCTTGCCGGAGGTGTCGGGACGCGAACTCTCGAACAGCTCCTGGACGACGACCCTGAGCCGGTCCAGCGGGCTTGACTCCTCGGCGGCGATCGCGCGAAGACGGTCCGCGGACTTGCCCATCGCGTCCTCGAACAGCGCGAGCAGCAACTCGTGTTTGCCGTCGAAGTGCTGATAGAAGCTCCGCAACGACTGGCGCGACCGGTCGACGACCTCCTGCACGGTGAAGTCCGTCGTGCCCTTCTCCGCCGTGATCTCCTGCGCCGCGTCGAGGAACCGCTCGACCCTCTGCTCGGCCCGGCGTTTCGCCGCCTGGGTGGAACGCTCGACCGCGCGCTGCTTCCAGGCCGGTTCCTCGCTGGGGATGCTCACGGGCGGCTTGCCTTCTGCGTCATGGGGAGAACAGTACTGAAATCCCTTGACAGCGCCCTGCGTCCAGGATGGATACGGCCAGGACTGTGGAGGAGACCGATGGTTCCGCGCTGGGAGAATGAGATTTTTGACTGGGCGGCTCGGCGGCCGAGTTGACTAGCCGACCAGGCTCTGGGTGCCGAGGACGCCGAGCAGAGTGAGCTTCTCCGCGTCCTCGGTGCCGGGTTCCGCTGTGTAGATCATCAGGTGCAGGTCGTTGCCCGAGACGTTGAGGATGTCGCAGTCGAGGATGAGGGCGCCCACCTGAGGATGGTCGACGATCTTGCGGGAGCCCTCGTTGCGGGCGACGGCGCCCGACTCCCACAGCTCGGCGAAGCGGGCGCTGTTGGTGCGCAACTCCGTGATCAGGCGCCGTAGTTGGGGATCGGCGGGATAGCGGACGGCCGCCGCGCGCAGTTCGGAGACGATGGCGGTCCGGAAGTCCGCCCGTTCCTTCGTGGTGTGCCGGACCCGGGAGCCGGGGCCGAGGAAGTTGCGCCACACGCCGTTGCGTTCGAAGCCGCGCCAACCCGACGGGTCGCCCATCAGCGCCGCGTACATGGGGTTGGCGAGCATCAGCGTCCAGGCCGCGTCGTAGACGCCGACCGGGGTGTTGACCAGCCGGTCCAGCAGGCGCTGGACGCTCGGGGTGATGTACGCGGGGACCGTCTCCGGGCCAGGCGGCACGAGGCCGGCCAGCCGGAACAGGAACGCGCGCTCGTCCGCCGACAGCCGTAGTGCGCGGGCGAACGCCTCGACGACCTGCGCCGACGGGTTGGTCGACCGGCCCTGTTCCAGGCGCGTGATGTAGTCGGCCGAGATGCCCGCCAGCAGGGCCAGCTCCTCGCGCCGGAGCCCGGCCGCGCGCCGGTGTCCGCCGGCGGGCAGCCCGGCGGACTCGGGGGAGACCCGGTCGCGCCAGCGGCGTAGTGCCTGCCCCAGTTCCGTCGCCGTCATGCCGTCCAGTGAACACCGTCCGCCGGGCCTGTGCCTGGTACCCGCAGTCCCAGGAAGCAGGTACGTCTGGCTGACCGCGCCGCCACGTCGCACGCTGGAGGACATGACGACAACACTCATCACCGGAGCGAACAAGGGCCTCGGCTTCGAGGCCGCCCGCCAACTGATCGCCGCGGGTCACACCGTGTACATCGGCAGCCGGGACGCTGCGCGGGGGCGCCGGGCCGCCGAGCAGGCGGGCGCGCGGTTCGTCCAGCTCGACGTCACGGACGACGACTCCGTCGAGGCAGCCGCCAAGGCCGTCGAGGCGGACGGCGGGCTCGACGTCCTGATCAACAACGCCGGCATCGAGGGGCGCGGCGAGAACAACACGATCATCGGTCCGGCCGACGTCACCGCCGACCAGATGCGGACGCTGTTCGAGACGAACGTCTTCGGCCTCGTACGCGTCACGCGCGCGTTCCTGCCGCTGCTGCGCCGCTCGGCCGCGCCCGTCGTGGTCAACCTGAGCAGCGGTCTGGCCTCCATCTCGACACTCGCCGACCCGGAGTCGCCCGCGGCCTTCTACCTGGGCGTCGCCTACCCGTCGTCCAAGGCCGCGGTCAACATGATCACCGTGCAGTACGCGAAGGCGTTCCCGGAGATCCGGATCAACGCCGTGGAGCCCGGTTTCACGAAGACCGACCTCAACGGCAACACGGGGACACAGACGGTCGAGCAGGGCGCCGAGATCATCGTGCGCATGGCCCAGGTGGGTCCGGACGGTCCGACCGGCGGCTACTTCGACGCCAAGGGCTCGCTCCCCTGGTGAGTGCCCTGGCCGAAACAACAGTCGGATCTGTTCGACCGTAATCGGTTCCGGTCGACTACGGTCGGGTTCCGACGGGTGGGCACCGGCCGCCCGTAGCAGCGCAGAAAGCCGAGGTCATGGCCGTGGACATCGCCGCCCTGCGGGACCACTTCCCGTCCCTCGACCACGGCCTCGCCTTCTTCGACGGACCGGGCGGCACCCAGACGCCCCGCCCGGTCGCCGCCGCCGTCGCGGAGACCCTCACCGGGCCCCTCTCCAACCGGGGCGCCGTGAGTTCGTCCGAGCGGAACGCCGAGCGGGCGGTCACGGAGTTCCGGGCCGCCTACGCCGACCTGCTGGGCGTACCGGCGAACGGCGTCGTCCACGGGCGCAGCGCCACCCAGCTCACGTACGACTTCTCCCGGCATCTGGCCAAGGACTGGCGGGTCGGCGACGAGATCGTCGTCAGCCGCCTCGACCACGACGCCAACGTCCGGCCCTGGATCCAGGCGGCCGACCACACCGGGGTGACGGTCCGCTGGATCGACATCGACCCCGAGACCACGGAACTCGACCTCGGCTCCTTCGAGCGGGTGCTCTCGGAGCGGACCAGACTCGTCGCGGTCACGGCGGCCTCCAACGTCCTGGGCACCAAGCCGCCGCTGCGCACGATCGCCGACCTGGCGCACGGCGTCGGCGCGCTGGTGTACGTGGACGGGGTGCACTACGCGGCGCACAGCCAGGTCGACGTGCCCGCGCTGGGGGCGGACCTGTTCGTGTGCTCGCCGTACAAGTTCCTCGGCCCGCACTGCGGGGTGCTCGCGGCGGCCCCCGAACTGCTGGAGACCATCGAACCGGACAAGCTGCTGCCGTCCACGAACACGGTGCCGGAGCGCTTCGAATTCGGCACGCTGCCCTACGAGATGCTGGCCGGTGCCACCGCCGCGGTGGACTTCCTCGCCGGCATCGCCCCCGGCGCGGGGGTGTCGCGGAAGGAGCGGCTGACGGCGTCGCTGCGCTCCCTCCACGAGCACGAGGCCGGGCTGCGCGCCCGGATCGAGGACGGGCTGCGGTCCCTGGGGGCGGCCGTCACCGTGCACTCAAAGGCGGCCGACCGCACCCCGACTCTCTTGATGGGTCTGGAAGGCCGTGACGCGCGCGATGCGCAGGAGCATCTGGCGGCCCTCAAGGTCGTGGCTCCGGCGGGGTCGTTCTACGCGTACGAGCCTTTCGCCGCTCTGAAGTTGGAGAACCCCTCGCTCCGGGTGGGCCTCGCGCCCTACAACAATGCGGAGGACGTGGACCGGCTCATCTCTGGTATGGCGTCGTTCCTTCAGGCGCCGTTGCGCCGCAGTCGCACCCGGTACGAGTAGTGCTCGGGCAGGAAGTGGCTGATGGCCAGTTCGACGGCCTGCCCGGCGGCTGACTGGTAGACGCGGTCGATGCGCAGGAGCGGTCGGCCCGGTTCGCAGCCCAGGTGTCCGGCGACCTCCGGCGTGGCCCCGGCGACCGTGATGCTCTGCTCGGCCTCGGCGATCGGCTCGGGCAGTCGCTGGTCGAGCAGTCCGATGACCGTGAAGGCGTTCGGCGAACCGGGCGAGGTCAGTTCCGGCACCGAATCCAGCAAACGGCCGACGGCGGGCGGCAGCCAGACGGAGGTGTGGCAGAACGCCACGTCGTCGTGGAGCCGCAGGAAGGACAGCTTGTGCACCCGGTCGGTGTTCAGGCCGAGTCGGCCCGCCGCGTCGACGTCGACCCGCGCGTGCAGGGGAGCGACGACGTCCATGCGGGTGTCGATGGACAGCCCCATCAGGTCGTCCACCGAGCCGAACTGGCGCAGATACTGCTCCTCGCGGGGCATCGCGAACGTCCCGCGCCCCGGCACCCGGTGGACCAGCCCCTCGGCGACCAGGTCCTGAAAGGCCCGGCGCACGGTCTGCCGGCTCACCTCGTACCGCTCGGCCAGTTCGGCCTCCGTGGGCAGCCGGACCCCGTCGGGGAAGTCGTGGCGCAGGATCGCCGTCCGCAGCTCGCGCGCGAGTCTGAGATACGTGCTCTCCCGCTGCGGCCGCTCAGCCATCGAGCCCGCCCCGCGCCACCAACTGGGCCGCGATCACGTTCCGTTGGATCTCGTTGGTGCCCTCGCCGACGATCATCAGCGGCGCGTCCCGGAAGTACCGTTCGACGTCGAACTCGGTGGAGTAGCCGTAACCCCCGTGGATCCGCACGGCGTTGAGCGCGATCTCCATCGCCGTCTCCGAGGCGAACAGCTTGGCCATGCCCGCCTCCATGTCCACCCGCCGCCCGGCGTCGGCCTCCCGGGCCGCGTGCAGCGTCAGTTGGCGGGCGGCCGTGAGCTTGGTCGCCATGTCGGCGAGGTAGTTGCCGATCGACTGGTGCCGCCAGATCGGCTTGCCGAACGACTCCCGCTCCTGGGCGTAGCGCAGCGAGTCCTCCAGGGCCGCGCGGCCCACGCCCAGCGCACGGGCGGCGACTTGGAGCCGTCCGGTCTCCAGACCCTTCATCATCTGGCCGAAGCCCTGGCCCTCGACGCCGCCCAACAGGGCGTCCACGGGGGCGTGGTAGTCCTCGAAGGACAGCTCGCAGCTCTCGACACCCTTGTAGCCGAGCTTGGGCAGGTCGCGGGAGACGATCAGTCCGGGGCCGTGCTCGGCCAGCAGGACGGAGATGCCCTTGTGGCGTGGTTCGGCGGCCGGGTCGGTCTTGCACAGCAGCGCGATCAGGCCGGCGCGGCGGGAGTTGGTGATCCAGGTCTTCGCCCCGTTGACGACGTACTCATCGCCCTCGCGGCGCGCGACGGTCGTCATCGCCTGCAGATCGGAGCCGCCGCTCGGCTCGGTGAGCGCCATGGTCGCGCGGACCTCACCGGTGGCTAGCCGCGGCAGGTAGCGCCGCTTCTGCTCCTCGGTGCCGTACAGGAGAAGGAGTTTGGAGACGACGGTGTGTCCGCCCATCGCGCCCGCGAGGCTCATCCAGCCGCGCGCGAGTTCCTCGGTGACAAGGACGAAGCAGGGTGTCGAGACGGGGTTGCCGCCGAACTCCTCCGGAATCGCCAGACCGTAGACGCCGAGTTCCTTCATCCGCTCGACGAGACGCTCCGGATAGGTGCCAGCGTGCTCCAACTCCCGCACGACGGGCTTGACTTCCCTGTCGACGAACTCGCGCACGGTCCGCACGACCAGCCGCTCGTCGTCGGACAGGATGTCCAGAACGCTCATCGGGTGGCCCTCCAGTGCGGCGGTGGTCAGACGACGCCGTCGGCGCGTAGCGCCTCGATGTCGTCGTGGGTGCGGCCGAGGTCGGTGAGGATCGCTTCGGTGTGCTCGCCGATGTCCGGGACGGGATCCATGCGCGCGGGCACCCCGGCGAGGTCGGCTGGCGGCAGCAGCGCCTGCACCGTGGCGCCGGGCACCCCCACCTCCCGCCAGCGCGCGCGGCCCGACAGCACCGGATGGTCCAGGAACGCGGCGATGTCGTTGACCCCGGAAGCGGCGATGCCGATCGCCTCAAGGTCCTTGAGGAGTTCCTCGGCGTCGGAGCGGGCGAACCGTTCGGCGACGATCGCGTTGAGCTCCGCGCGGTGCGCTACGCGGTCGGGACCGGTGGCGAAGCGCGGGTTGTGCGTCAACTCCGGCCGCTGCAGGAACCGTTCGCACAGGATCGTCCACTCGCGTTCGTTCTGGATGGAGAACAGTACCTGCTTGCCGTCGGCGGTCGGGAAGGCGCCGTACGGGGCGATCGTGGCGTGCTGGGTGCCGAAGCGGGCGGGCTGGGTACCGCCGTAGCGGGTGTAGTAGGCGGGTTGGCTCACCCACTCCGCCAGCGCCTCGAACAGGGACACCTCGACAGGATGCACCCGGCCGGTGGTGGCCCGGGTGTAGAGGGCGGTGAGGACGCCGGTGTAGGCGTACATCCCGGCGGCGATGTCGGCGACGGAGATCCCGACCCGGGCGCTCTCGTCGGGGGTGCCGGTCAGCGAGACCAGGCCGGTCTGGCACTGCACCAGCAGGTCGTACGACTTGCGGTCGGCCCACGGCCCGCTCGTGCCGTAGCCGGAGATCGTGCACGGGATCAGCCGCGGGTACCGCTCGGTGAGGGCGTCGACGCCGAGCCCGAGGCGATCGGCGGCACCCGGTGCGAGGTTCTGCACGAACACGTCCGCGCCGCCGAGGAGTTGGTGCAGGATCTCCTGGCCGCGCGGGTCCTTGACGTTCAGGGTCAGGGACTCCTTGGAGCGGTTGAGCCAGACGAAGTAACTGGAATGGCCGTGCACGGTGGTGTCGTAGCGCCGCGCGAAGTCGCCCTCACCCGGCCGCTCGATCTTGATCACGCGGGCGCCCAGGTCGGCCAGTTGGCGGGTGGTGTAGGGGGCGGCCACCGCCTGTTCCAGGCTGACCACCGTGATGCCGGACAGGGGGAGCTGCTGCACGGTCATGCCTCCTGGCCTGGTACGGGAAGTGCCGGCGCAGCATCTCGGCGGCGGGCGCCAGGTCCTCTGCGCAGATTTGTACGGCCAAATGCGCGAGGCTGTCAACGCTGAGACGTCTTTGTACACATCAATGCGGCACCGGAGCCCGTCGAGTGGACGAGGGCGTCCGGTGCCGCGAACAACGTGAGAAACCGTCGTGTCAGGACTCCCGGCTGGGATCGCACAGCACCATCACCGCACGGGCGACCAGTTCGCCCGCGCCGCCCAACTCCTGGCGGTAGCGGTCCGTGATGCCGCGTACGGTCTGCGCGAAGTCCGGGTCGGCGGCGCGGGAGTGGGCCGGGGGCGGAAGTTCCTGGGCCATCGCGCGGCGGCGGGCCAGGAGAGCGATGATCTCGTCGTCCAGGCGCTCGATGCCGGCGAGTGGCAAGTGTGCCGTCAGGCCGGCCTCGTGGTTCGTCGTCGTCATGATGGATCTCCGTTGTCCCGCGAGAGCGGCGTTCCGCTCCCGTCCGTCCTCGGCCCTCATCGCAATGGGTCCTTCGACTCTTTGCCCGGGGCGGTCAGCGGCAATGCCTCGCGGAACTCCACGGTCCGGGGCGCCTGCCCTCCTTCGACGAGATAGAGGCCATCCATCCCGGCCAAGTCCCCCTCGCGAACGAATAGTTCGCCCCCGCGACGGACGAACTCCGGGCGGCTCGCGAGAACATGGACGCCGATCGCAGATTCGAGGCGGAGGGCGTGGGCGTGATCGGTCGCGACGGCAGACTCGCCGACACAGCCCACCTTCGCGTTGCCGCCGACGTGTTCCACGAGGCGTCGCTCGTACCCTCCGAGCGGCCACGGAGGTGACCGATGCGCTTCATCTTCCACTACCCGGAGACGACCGGACCCGACGGTGACGTGCTCGACGCGGGCCCCCTGCACCAGGTCGCCGCCGCGGCCGAGCGGGCCGGTTTCGACGGGCTGTCGTTCAGCGAACACCCGGTGCCGGGCGTCCGCTGGCTGGCCAACGGCGGCCACCAGACACTCGACCCCTTCGTCGCCCTTGCCTACGCCGCCGCCACGACCGAACGCCTGCGCCTGCTCACGTACTTGGCGGTCGCCCCGTACCGCAACCCGTTCCTCCTCGCCAAGGCCGCCGCCACCCTCGACAAGCTCTCCCGTGGACGCCTGATCCTCGGGCTCGGCGCGGGCTACCAGAAGAGCGAGTTCCATGCCTTGGGTGTCGACATGGACGAGCGCAACGCCCTGTTCGACGAGGTCCTGGACGTGCTCCCGCTGCACTGGAGCGGGGAGCGATTCAGCTATCAAGGACGGCATTTCAGCGCACGGAACGTGATCGCTCGCCCGCGGCCCGTACAGCGCCCGATCCCGGTCTGGATAGGCGGCAACTCGAAGCTGAGCCGACGCCGGGTCGCCGAGCGGGTGCAGGGCTGGATGCCGATGCCCGGGGGAGCGCAGCTCAGCGCCACCGCACGGACGCCGGTGCTCGGGTCGGTGCCCGAACTCGCCGTGCAGATCGCTGAGTTGCGGGAGGCGGCGGCCGGGCGCCCCGATCGGATCGACGTCGCGTACTCCTATGGCGATGTCGAGCCGGCTGTCGGGACCGACCGGCACCGGGAGGCGTTCGCCGAGTTGGAGAAGGCCGGGGTCACCTGGACGGTCGTGTCGTGCCCGGCGCGGGCGGCCTCGGCCACGCTGGAGTTCCTGGACGCGTTCGGGTCGACCCAGCTGCGCTGAACGTCAGGTGCTGCGCCCGCCGTTGACGCCGATCACCTGTCGACGAAGCCGGGCGGAATGGGTGTTCACGGTGATGCCCGCCGGACCGAGCTCCAGCGCAAGGGACTTGGTGGAGCCGCCCAGCGACGCATCTACGCCTTCGTCTCCGAACACCTCGTCTCCGATCACCGTTCTCCTCCCGTCACGGAGAAGCAGGCGTCGCCTCCGGCTGGTGCGCCGCCGGTTCCCGGTCGACGCGCGGCAGCAACAGCGGTGTCGCCAGCAGTAGTACGCCGGCCAGTGCGATCGCGGGGCGGATGCCGATGGCGCCGGCCAGGAGCCCCCACAGTGCGGTCATCGCCGCGATCGTCGCCTTGCTCGTGACCGACCAGGCGGAGAGGGTGCGGGCGACCCGGTCGTTCGCCGTCCGTTCGAGGCGGAAGGTGGAATACACCGGGTTGAACACCGCCGAGCAGAGGATCAATCCGAACTCGACGGCCATGACGAGCACCAGCCCGGACACGCCGGGCCCGATGAAGGCCAGCCCGACCGGCCAGCAGGCGCGCAGTGTCCCCGAGGTGAGCAGGACGCGCCGCCGGCCGTAGCGGGCGACCAGCCCACGGGCCATCCGCGAGCCGAGGAGTCCGCCCAGACAGGGCACGGCGAAGGCCAGCCCGTACTGCCAGGGCGGGAACCCGAGATCGCCGACCATCAGGACCGCGAGCAGCGGCGAGACCGCCATGATCAGGCCGTTGTTGAGGACCGTGTTGAAGAACAGCGGGCGCAGATCGGGGTGGCGCAGGATGTAGCGCCACCCGTCGAGCAGACCGCCCGTAGGCGCCCGGCCGACCGATGCGGACGGCTGCTCCTTGCCGTCGATCGCGCGGATCCCCAGTGCCGACAACAGAAAGCTGACCGCGTTCGTCAGCACCGTCAGCACCGGGCCGAACAACCCGATCGCGGCCCCGCCGAGCGGCGGACCGAGCACGGTGGTGGTCCACATCGTCGCCTCGAAGCGGCTGTTGGCGACGAGCAGGTCCTCCGGCGGAACCAGGGCCTTGAGGTAGGCCCCACTGGCCGCGGTGAAGCTGATGTCGGCCGCCGCGGTGAGGAACGACACAACCAGCAGTTGTACGAAGGTGAGCCCGCCGAACAGATAGGCGGCGGGGACCGTGAGCAGCGCCCCGCACCGGACGAGGTCCATCGCGATCATCACCGGCCGCTTGCGCCGGAACTCCATCCAGGGCCCGAGCGGCACCGCCACCACCGCCCCGACCGCCAGCCCCGCCGCCGCCAGGATCGACACCTCCATCGGCCCGGCATGCAGGACCAGCACCGCGATCAAGGCGAACGCGTCGAAGGCGAGCCAGGTGCCGAGCGAGCTGACGGCGTACGCCGCCCACAACCACCCGAACCGTCGCCCCAGCGACCGTCTGTCCCCCATGACCACGAACAACCCCTCCCGCACCCGTTGCCGACCCGCACATCAAAGCGGGCAACCGGGAACGGATCAAACAACCATCCTGCCCGGCACGTGACAACCAGAGGTTGTCACGTGGAACCGCCCCGGAAGTGGCAGGCGAGCCCCGGAGGCGGCGGTAGAACTGACCCGTGGATCTCGATGCCGTACGCACCTTCGTGGCCGTCGCCGACGCCGGACAGTTCCGGGAAGCCGCCCTGTCCCTGTCGATCACCCAGCAGGCGGTCTCCAAGCGGGTCGCCGCGCTTGAGCGGGAACTCGCCGTGCGGCTGTTCACCCGCACGGCGCGCGGAGCCGTGCTCACCGTGGACGGGCAGGTCTTCCTGCCGCACGCCCGCGACCTGCTGCGGGCCGAGGAGCGGGCCGCAGCCTCGGTGCAGCCCGGCCGGCGCGCGCTGCGCGTCGACGTGATCGGACGCCGGCTCGCCCCGGCGGACCTCCTGCGGGACTTCCATCGGGCCCACCCCGAGGCCGCCCTCGACGTCGTGACCCTCTTCGACGCGGAGGCGGCGATCGCCGCGGTCCGCTCCGGCACCGTCGACGCGTCCTTCCGTGCCCTCACCCGACCCGAACGACAACTGCCCGACGGCATCGCGGCAGCCCGCGTCCACCACGAGCCGCTCCAGCTGCTCACCGGACCGCGCCACGCACTCGCCGCCGCCCGCGAGGTCACCCCGGCGCGGCTGGCCGGGCACCGGATCTGGATGCCCGGCAATGTCGCCGGCACCGAATGGGCCGCCTTCTACGACGACCTGGCCGCCGCCTTCGGTCTCACCATCGAGGTGACCGGCCCCGACTTCGGCACCGAGCCGCTTCTCGACACGATCGCCGACTCACCGCAATTGGCGACTCTTGTCGGCGAAGGAACGCGCATGGTCTGGCCCGCCGACCACGACCTGCGGCGCATCCCGATGCACGGCCCGACACCGGCGTACCCGCACTCGCTCCTGTGGCGCGCCGACAACCCGCACCCGACGCTCGCCCTGCTCCGCACCCACCTCGGAACCGCACGCTCGGGCGGCGACCTCTGGACACCGAAGTGGGCACGCTGACACCCGTACCGCTCTCGGGCATACGACGACGGCGACCGCCCCCCACGTCATCGCCCCCCGCTGCCTTCAGTCGCGGGAGGCGAAGACGTGAAGGGCCGTTCGACGGTCAGTTGAGGGTGTCGGGGTCCGGGCCCGTGCGCAGACCGCGGTCCAGTTCCGCGATCGCGGCCAGCTCCTCGTCGGCGAGCACGAAGTCGAAGACGTCGATGTTCTCGCGGATACGGGCGGGCGTGACCGACTTCGGGATCACCACGTTGCCGAGCTGGAGGTGCCAGCGCAGTACCACCTGGGCCGGCGACTTGCCGTGCCGCTCGGCGATCGCCGTCAGCGCGGGATCGTCCAGCACCGCACCCTGGGCCAGCGGGCTCCACGCCTCGGTGGCGATCCCGAACTCGGCGTGCAGCGCCCGCAGTTCGCTCTGCTGAAGACCGGGGTGCAGCTCGATCTGGTTGACCGCCGGCACCAGCGAGCTGTTGTCCAGCAGCCGACGCAGGTGCGCGGGCTGGAAGTTGGAGACACCGGCCGCGCGGATGCGTCCGTCGGCGGCCAGCTTCTCGATGGCGCTCCACGAGTCGAGGTAGAGGTCCCGGGCCGGGGTCGGCCAGTGGATCAGGTACAGGTCGACGTAGTCCAGGCCCAGCTTGGCGAGGCTCGCGTCGAACGCGCGGAGCGTGGCGTCGTGGCCCTGGTCCGCGTTCCACAGCTTGGTGGTCACGAAGAGGTCGGACCGGGCGAGGTCCGAGGCGGCGAGGGCGGCGCCGACGCCGGCCTCGTTGCCGTAGATCGCGGCGGTGTCGATGCTGCGGTAGCCCGACTCCAGGGCGTTGGTCACGGCGGCGGTGGTCTCGCGGTCGGGGACCTGGAAGACGCCGAAGCCGAGCTGGGGGATCTCGACGCCGTTGTTGAGGGTGACGGTGGGGGTCATGTGCGCTGTTCCTTCGCGGTGTTGTCGGTTCAGTGTCGCGGTAGGTCCGGTCGGTTCAGTGCCGTGCGGCGACGGGCACATCGTCGGCCGGCGCGGACGCGGCCACGACGTGGCCGGTGGTGCCGCGGGTACGGCGGTCCAGGGCCGCGGCCAGGAAGGCCAGCAGCAGCGCGGAGCCGGACAGTAGGGCGCCTATCCAGTTCGGCGACGTGTAACCGAGCCCGGCGGAGATGACGACACCGCCCAGCCAGGCGGCCAGCGCGTTGCCGAGGTTGAAGGCGCCGATGTTGACGGCGGAGGCCAGGGTCGGGGCGGCCGAGGCCTGGTCGAGTACCCACTTCTGCAGCGGGGGAACGGTGGCGAAGCCGAGGGCGCCGATCAGAGTCAGCGTGATCGCGGCCAGGGCCTTGTTGTGCGCGGTCACCGTGAACAGCAGCAGCGTCGCGGACAGGGCGGCGAGCGCGGTGAACAGCATCGGCATCAGCGCGCGGTCGGCGAACCGGCCGCCCAGCAGGTTGCCCAGGAACATCCCGACCCCGAACAGGACCAGCAGCCACGTCACCGCGCCGGCCGAGTAGCCGGCCACCTCGGTCATCATCGGGGTGATGTAGGTGATCGCCGCGAAGACACCGCCGTAACCGAGGACGGTCATCGCCAGCGCGAGCCAGACCTGGACATTGCGGAAGGCGGCGAACTCGGCCCGTACGTCAGGGGACTTGGGCCGGCCCGCCTCGGGGACGAGCTTCGCCAGACCGAGCAGCCCGACGATGCCGAGCGAGGCGACGAGGACGAACGTGACGCGCCAGCCGGCGGCCTGGCCGATGTAGGTGCCCAGCGGGACGCCGACGACGTTGGCGACCGTCAGTCCCATGAACATCAGGGAGATCGCGGAGGCCTTCTTCTCCGGGGCGACCAGGTCGGCGGCGACCACGGAGCCGATGCCGAAGAACGCGCCGTGCGCCAGGGAGGCGATCACGCGGCCGATGAGCATCACGCCGAAGCTGGGGGCGAAGGCGGACAGCGCGTTGCCGACCACGAAGAGCCCCATGAGGAACATGAGCATCTTCTTGCGGGAGACCTTGGTGCCCAGGATGGTCAGCAGGGGTGCGCCGAGGACCACACCGAGGGCATAGCCGGAGACCAGCCAGCCGGCGGTCGGGATGGAGACCCCGAAGTCACCCGCGACCTCGGGCAGCACGCCCATGATCACGAATTCCGTGGTGCCGATCCCGAAGGCCCCGATGGCCAGGGCCAGGAGGGCGAGAGGCATGGGATGAACCTTCCAGGCGATTGCGTGTGTCGCTTACGAGCGTCAACAATAATTGCAGACGCGGTATAAATGCAAATGCAGGTAAGGTCGAGGGCGGGTAGCGCGCGTTTGCAAGCATGTGGGCGGGCGGGTGTGAGGACATGCGGGCGTGAGGGCATACGGGAGCCCTCGTGGCGAAAGTGCCGCGAGGGCTCGACGTCTGGATCTGGGGCCGAAACCCGGGGGTCAGGCAGCCACGCGGAGCGTCTCGACCGCCTTGACCAGCGGGGCGAGCTCGGGATTCGACGCGGCCGCGTCGAGGGCCTCGCGCAGGGCGGCCTCGCTGGTCGGACGGGCCTCCTCCAGCAGCTTGAAGCCGGCCTCGGTGACGTTCGTATAGATCCCGCGCCGGTCGGTGGGGCACAGGTAGCGGGTCAGCAGTCCGCGGTCCTCCAGGCGGGTGACCAGCCGGGTCGTGGCGCTCTGGCTGAGTACGACCGCGTCGGCGACCTGCTTCATCTGCAGATGCCCGCCGTCGCCGTCGTGCTGCCGGCTCAGGACGTCCAGCAGTGAGTACTCGCGCACGCTCAGGTCGTGCGCCGCCTGCAGGGCGCGCTCGATGTGCGCCTCGATCCTGCCGTGCAGCAGCGAGAGGGCGCACCAGCCCTGGGCGAGCGCGGTGAGCGCCGGGTCCGTCGCGGTCATGGCCTGGGTCCTCCGTCGCGTGATGACTGGGATCCAGGATAGGGGATCGGTGAAATTACCAGCGGAAGCATGTAGCGCGCGCATGCAATGAGTGGCGGTCGGTGCGGGTCCGGTGTCCGCCGGTGCGGCTGATATACACGTACGGTGACGGACGACTCCAGTGGATTCCAGGCAGGACAGACGGGCCTCGTGGTGCTGATTCCCGAGGCCGAGCCGGTGGTCCGGACGTGGCGTGAGCGCCTCGATCCCGCCGCCCGCGCGGGCGTCCCGGCCCATGTCACCGTCGTCTTCCCGTTCCTGCACGCGGATCTCATCGACGACGGCACGCGTGCCGCCCTCGGTGAACTGGCCGCCCGGCACCCGGCCTTCGACGTCCGCTTCGAGCGCTGCGGCCGCTTCCCCGGCGTCCTGTACCTCGCTCCGACCCCGGACACACCGTTCCGCCGGCTCACCGATGCGGTCGTCGAACGCTGGCCGGAAGCCCCGCCGTACGGCGGCAAGTACGAGCCGGTGCCCCATCTGACCGTCGGCCAGGTCAAGGACGAGGCCGCCCTGGACGAGGCGGAGGCGGGCATCGGTCCGAGCCTCCCCGTCACGGTTCACGTGGCGTCGGTCGACCTGGTGGTGTTCAGCGGTACGGAGTGGCGGTTGCAGGCGTCGTTCCCCCTCGGACAGCCGGGCGTAACCGGGCAGTTGGACGGAACGGCTCGCTGACCACCCCTCGACGTCGGCGTCAGTCAAGTCGTGCGCGAGTTGCGGTGACCTCTACGGGCGAGCCAAGTGCCGCATCGTCAGCGCCAGTTGGAGCCTGAGCCGGCCCTGCGGTGTGCGTACCGGCCAGCCCAGCAGGTGCTCCGCCTGGGTCAACCGATCCTGGAGCGTGGAGTGGTGGACGTTGATCTCGGCAGCGGCCCCCCGCTGACTCGCCGTCGCGGCCACGGCGTTGAGGGTGGCCAGCAGCCAGGGCAGGGCGGCGGCGGCCGCCTCGATCGCGTGCACGTCGGCCGGTGGATCGTCGCCCGGTGCGATCAGCCCGGCGAGGAGGGCGATGCCGCCCAGCTCATCGGCGTAGATCACCCGCGGGCCGGGGTCCTGCGCGGTGCCGTCGGCCGTGAACCGCAGGGCCGTGTGGGCCTCGGCCCACGAGCGCGGCAGGTCGAGCACGGGGACGGCGGGGCCCACGCCGACGCGGCCGAGGGGGAGCTCCGCGCCGGCGGTCAGCAGGCGGGGTCTGCCGTCGGACGGGGCGAGGGCGCGTACGCGGACGGCCGGGTCGGTGGGGTCGACGCCGAGG
Source organism: Streptomyces pseudovenezuelae (assembly GCF_029892565.1). Classification (GTDB taxonomy): domain Bacteria; phylum Actinomycetota; class Actinomycetes; order Streptomycetales; family Streptomycetaceae; genus Streptomyces; species Streptomyces pseudovenezuelae_A. Next base: position 34,264 of record NZ_JARXVH010000002.1, read on the forward strand.
AGACGGGCCGCGTGCAGCCGGGCGTCCTGCGGAACCGTCGCGTCCAGCAGCGTCTCGACCAGTGCCGGGTCGTCGGCGAGCGAGGCCGGTGCGCGGCCCCGGGTGCGGTCCAGGACGAGCCGGACGGCACCCGCGGCCCGCTCCAGGATCACCGCGTCGACGACACTGGGTTCCCCTTCCGGGCGCTCCAGCCACAGGGCCGGGACACCGCCCGGCTCCAGCGCGGCGGACGGCCAGGCCGAGTCCGGCACGCCGTCGACGTCCTTGCGGGTGCCGTCGGGCTCGACCCGGACCCGCACGCGCCGACCGCCGTCGACGAGCCGCGCCGGGCAGCCGGCCAGCACGGCGGCACCCCGCACCAGGGTCTCCAGACCGGCCCTGGCCTCGGCCAGGTGATCGAAGTAGGAGATGACCTGCACCGCGGCTCCGGCGTCCGGGTCCAGCGCGGTCAGTCGTCCGGCCAGCTCTTTCATACGTTCATGGTCCTCCATGACGCCGACGTGGGGGAGTCCCGCTAGGCGCGCGATGCCGGCTCTTCGGCCGCCCCGGGGGAAGGGCGAGCGGCGGTTCAGGGGTGGGAGAGGACGTGGGAGGACGTGGACGGAGGCTGAGGGGCGAGGGAAGCCGTGGATCAGGATGCCCCGTCAGCCCGTTCCTCCGCCCGCCGGGGCGCCCCTCACTCGCCGATGAGTCGCCGCAGCCAGTTCAGCCGTGCCGCCCCGGTCGACTGGGACATCGCCGCCTGCGGGGCGAAGCCGTCGTAGCCGTGGAAGCCGCCCGGCCATACGTGCAGTTCGGCCACCCCGCCGGCCTGCCAGATCCGGGAGGCGTAGGCGACCGCCTCGTCGCGGAAGGTCTCCGCGGAGCCGACGTCGACGAAGGTGGGCGGCAGGTCGGCGAGGTCGTCGGCGCGGGCGGGGGAGGCGTAGGGGGAGACGTCCGGGCCGCCGCGCAGTTCGCCGAGCAGCGCCGTCCAGCCGGTGTCGTTGGCTGTGCGGTCCCAGACGCCGAGGCCGGCCATCTGATGGGCGGACGGGGTGTCGTTGCGGTCGTCGAGCATCGGGCACATCAGTACCTGGCCGATCGGGCGCGGGCCCTTGCGGTCCCGGGTCAGCAGGCCGAGTGCCGCGGTCAGCCCGCCGCCGGCGCTGGCGCCCGCGATCACGATCCGCTCCGCGTCGCCGCCCAGCTCTGCGGCGTGCTCCGCCGTCCAGACCAGCCCGGCGTACACGTCCTCGATCGGCGCCGGATGGGGATGTTCCGGTGCCAGCCGGTACTCCACGGAGACGACGATCGCGTCCAGTTCCTTCGCCCAGTCCAGCGCCGCGGTCACGCCGGTCTTGTTGTCCCCGATGACCATGCCGCCGCCGTGGACGTGGTAGAAGACCGGCCGGGTGCCCACGGCCTCGGCGGTGGGGCGAGCGATGAACAGTGAGATGTCCGGCGCGTCCTGGGGGCCGGGCACCGTACGTTCGTCGAGCTCGAAGAACCCGCCGACGGTCAGGTCGAGCTCGGCCAGCATCTGGATCCCCATCCCCTCGCGCATCGCGGTGATGTCGTCCATGGTGAGACCGGGCGAGATCACGTCCTTGATCAGCTCCAGGGCGGCGGCGAGCTCGGGGTCGAACGGGGGCGGAACCAGGGTCATGACGTCTCCTCACGCGGGGCGCGGCGGCTCTCACGTGCCATGGTCGGCGTGCCGCTGCCGTCCGGCCCGCCGCCGTCCGGCGGAAGGTGCCCGCCGAATGGCGGGCGGACGGCGCGAAACCGCCTCGTTGCCCGTTGTTCACCTGTACGTGGTGGAAGAGATCACACGTCGCGACAACGCTGACCAGACCTCTCAACGCTCCAGGAGTACCACCCGTGAACGTCTCCCTCACCGTCTGGCTGCTGACCGTAGTGGCCCTGTGCGTGCTCGTCGCCGTCGACTTCTTCATCGGCCGCAAACCTCATGACGTGTCGGTCAAGGAAGCCGGGGTGTGGACGGTCGTCTGGGTGGTCCTGGCCTGTCTCTTCGGGGTGGGGCTGCTCGTCTTCGGCGGCGCGGGGCCCGCGGGCGAGTTCTTCGCGGGGTACGTCACCGAGAAGTCGCTGAGCGTCGACAACCTCTTCGTCTTCGTCCTGATCATGGCGAAGTTCGCGGTGCCCTCGCAGTACCAGCAGCGGGTGCTGATGGTCGGCGTACTGGTGGCCCTGGTGCTGCGGGCCGGCTTCATCGCGGCCGGTGCGGCGATCATCTCCACCTTCTCCTGGGTGTTCTACCTCTTCGGCGCCTTCCTGATCTGGACCGCCTGGAAGCTCATCCAGGACGCGCGCAAGGATGGGCACGAGGAGGACTACCAGGAGAACAAGCTGCTGAAGGCGGTGGAGAAGCGGTTCGGCGTGGCCGACCGGTACCACGGCACCAAGCTGTGGGTCGAGCAGAACGGCAAGCGGGTCATGACCCCGATGCTGGTCGTGATGCTCGCGATCGGCTCCACGGACGTCCTGTTCGCGCTCGACTCGATCCCGGCCATCTACGGGCTCACCCAGGACCCGTACATCGTGTTCACCGCCAACGCCTTCGCCCTGATGGGTCTGCGCCAGCTGTACTTCCTCATCGGCGGCCTGCTCAAGAAACTGGTCCACCTCAGCTACGGCCTGTCGATCATCCTCGGCTTCATCGGCGTCAAGCTGGTGCTGCACGCCCTCCACGAATCCGGCGTGCACGTCCCGGAGATCTCCATCCCCTTCTCCCTCGGCTTCATCGTCCTGGTCCTCGCGGTCACGACGATCACCAGCCTGCGGGCGTCGAAGAAGCAGGAGGAGCGGGAGGCGGCCCGTCCTTGACTTCGAGAGCGCTCGAAGATCTAGCGTCACGGGTGACGGTCCAGGCGTGGGTGAACGGAGACGGACATGCGTGTGGGTGTGCACATCAACCGGTTCGACCACAGTGGGGGAGGCCCCGCGGTCGGGACGGAACTCGCGTCGGCCGGTCGGGCGGCCGAGGCGGCCGGGGTCAGCTGGCTGTCGGTCATGGACCACTACTTCCAGATGGAGTTCAACGGCGGCGCCGAGGCCCCCATGCTGGAGGCCTACACGACCCTCGGCTACCTCGCGGGGCAGACCTCCACGGTGCAGCTCGGCGGGCTGGTCACCGGCGTGACGTACCGCCACCCCGGCCTGCTCGCCAAGATCGCCACCTCGCTCGACGTGCTGTCCGGCGGCCGTGCCACCCTCGGCATCGGCGCGGCCTGGTACGGCCGCGAGCACGAGGGCCTCGGCGTGCCCTTCCCGCCGCTCGCCGAGCGCTTCGAGCACCTGGAGGAGGCCCTGCGCATCTGTCTGCAGATGTGGGACCCGGCGAACAACGGCCCGTTCGAGGGCAAGCACTACCGGCTGGCCGAGACCCTGTGCGTACCGGCGCCGGTCAGCGCCCCTCGCCCCGAGATCATGATCGGCGGTGGCGGCGAGAAGAAGACGCTGCGCCTGGTCGCCCGCTACGGCGACGCGTGCAACCTCTTCGCGACCTCGCCGGACGAGGTGCGGCACAAGCTCGACGTGCTGCGCGGCCACTGCGACACGGAGGGCCGCGACTACGACGCGATCCGCAAGACCGTCGCGTACAGCGGAGAGGCGGTCAACGAGGGCGATCTCGACGCCTTCACGCGGGACATCGCGGGCTACACCGGGCTCGGCATCGACACGGTCATCCTCTCGCCGCGCCTCGGTGAGACCTCCGGCTGGATCGAGAGCTTCGTGGCGCCGGCCGTTCAGCGGCTGGCCGGGCTCGACTGAGCGGTGGCGGGGCGGCTGCGCGAGACGATCCGCACACCGCGGTCGTCGACGTTCCTGACCTGGAGCGAACCGCAGCCGCAGCGCGTCCACAGGGTGAGCCCCGCCGCTGTGACGTGCCGGGACAGCACCTGGAACGGTTCGGCGCCGTCCGGCCATCCGCAGTGCGGGCAGCCGGTGCCGGTCGGGCTGGTCATGGCAACTCCTCGTACCTCGTGGCTGGTTGACCGTCGCGACACAGCCAGAGTGCGGCCCGACCTCCGTACACGTCCAGGTTGACTTTGCGGACCCGACCTTGAAGCGTGGGCTTCATGATTGATCTGCGCCGGCTCCACGTCCTGCGCGCGGTCGCGCACTACGGCACGGTCACCGCGGCCGCCCGCGCCCTGCACTTCACCCCGTCCGCCGCCTCCCAGCAGATCCGCCAGCTCGCCCGCGACCTGGACGTCGACCTGCTCGAACCGCAGGGCCGCGGGGTACGGCTCACCCCGGCCGCCGAGAGCCTGCTCGCGCACGCCGACGCCATCCAGACCCGCTGGGAACAGGCCGAGCTGGACCTGCGTGCCGATCACGGCTCTCCCGGCGGCCCGTTGCGGGTGAGCGGCTTCCCGGTGGCCGTGTCGGTGCTGCTGGCCCCGATGGCGGTGCGGCTGCACGAGCGGCATCCACGGCTGTCGGTCCGCATCCAGGAGGCGGGTGTGCCGGAGAGCTTCGACCAGCTCTTCGAGGGCGAGGCCGATCTGGCGGTCGTGGAGGCCACCCCGCACAACCCGCCGCTCAGCGACGCCCGCTTCGATCAACAGCCCTTGCTGGACGACCCGTTCGACCTCGTCGTACCCGAGGACCACCCGCTGGCGGGGCGCGAGCGCGTCGACCTGGCCGACGCGGCGCACGAGGACTGGATCGCCCCGGTGCCGGACAGTCCCTGCCGCCCGCACGTGCTGTCGGCGTGTGGCGAGGCCGGCTTCAGCCCCGGCGTCGTGCATCACGCGCTGGACTGGAACGTCACCGCCCACCTGGTCGCCCACCGGCTCGGCGTGGCCCTGATCCCGAGGCTCGCCCAGCTCACCCCGCATCTGCCGATCACCCGCGTCCGCTGCACGGGCAACCCGCACCGCAAGCTGCTCACCTGCACCCGCACCGGCGGCCGGGACCGCCCCGCGGTCGCCGCCGCGCTACGGGAACTGCGCGAGCTCGCGCCGACGGCGGTGGCCTGAGGGACGAGGTGGGCCGAACGGCCGGAAGGGGCCGGAGCCCGTGGCTCCGGCCCCTTCCGGGATATTCGCTTGCAGATCAGGCGGCAACCGTCTCGCCCGCGTGCCCGTGCAGACGGGCGATCACCTCGGTCACCTGCGCGGCGACCTCGGCGTCGTCGGCCGGGTGGGTCTCGGCGAAGCGGACCACGGAACCGGGGATGGAGAGCTTGAGGTCCTCGATCACCTTGCCGCCGGCGATGCCCACGGCCTTGCGCGCCTCATCCTGCGCCCACACGCCGCCGAACTGGCCGTAGGCGGTACCGACCACGGCGACGGGCTTGCCGCCGAAGCCGCTGGCACCGTAGGGGCGCGACAGCCAGTCGATGGCGTTCTTCAGGACGGCCGGAATGGTGCCGTTGTACTCGGGGGAGAAGAGCAGGAAGGCGTCGGCGGCCTGGGCGGCGGCACGCAGCTTGGCGGCGGCGGGCGGCACGTCGCCCTCTACGTCGATGTCCTCGTTGTAGAAGGGGATCTCGGCCAGGCCCTCGAACAGTTCGACGTCCGCGCCCTCCGGGGCCAGCTTCACAGCGGCCTCGGCGAGCTGGCGGTTGTGCGAACCGGCACGAAGGCTGCCGACGAGCGCGAGGATGCGAACAGACATGGGGGACTCCAGAGGGGGGTGCTGAAACATTGCCGTTACGATCCGGACCGAGGTCCGTTTAATTTCTAGCACCCTAAGCGGACTGCGGTCCAGTTTTGTTCCCATGCTTTACGCTGTCTTCATGTCCGCCACCCTGCCGCCCATCCCGGCGCCTCAGGAGCCCGTCGGCGAGCCGGAGTTGTTGCAGCTCAGCGCCGCTGAGGACGAGCCCTGCCTGCGGGCCGACGCCGCGCGCAACCGGGCCGCGCTGCTGGAGGCGGCCACCCGGCTGATCGCCGAGCACGGCGCGGCCGGGGTCACGATGGAGGCGGTGGCCGCCGCGGCCAAAGTGGGCAAGGGGACCGTCTTCCGTCGCTTCGGCGACCGGACCGGACTGCTGATGGCCCTGCTGGACCACTCGGCGAAGAAGCTCCAGGCGGACTTCCTCGGCGGCCCGGCCCCGCTGGGACCCGGGGCCCCGCCTCTGGAGCGGCTGCGGGCGTTCGGTGTGGCGGTGCTGTACCGCACGCACGAGCAGTTGGATCTGCAACTGGCCGCCCAGCCGGAGCCGACCCGCAGGTTCGGCCTGCCGCCGACCCGGGCGCTCACGATGCACGTCACCGTTCTGCTGCGGCAGCTCGTGCCGGACGCCGACTGCGAACTGCTGGCGCGGATGCTGATGGGTTACCTCGACCCCGCCCTGATCCACCACCTCACCAAGCAGTGCGGGATGCCCATGGACCGGCTGGAGGCCGGCTGGGTCGACCTCGTCGCGCGCGTGACCTGTACACCGCAGTCCCGCTGAGTCCGGCTCAGCCGTGGTGCGAGCTGAAGAAGTCGACCAAGCCCTGCGGGGCGTCGTCGCGGAACATCAGGACCCCGTTCGCGGCGGAGTCCGCCGCCGCCTCTTCGCTGCGCGGGAACAGCTTCGCCTCATAGGCGGCCAGTGCGGCTTCGGTGTCGCCGGGGTGTGCGGCCAGCGCCTGGCCCAGTTCGGCCCCGTCGAACATGGCCAGGTTGGCGCCCACGCCCGCGAACGGTGACATCAGATGGGCCGCGTCGCCCAGCAGCGTGACCCCGGGCACCCGGTCCCAGCGGTGTCCGATCGGCAGGGCGTGGATGTGCCGTGGCACCAGCGGTCCGTCGGCGTCGCCGATCAGCGCCCGCAGGCTCTTGTCCCAGTCGTCGAAGTGCCCCAGCGTGTACGCCTTCGCCGCCTCGGTGTCCGTGAAGTCGACGCCGTCGAACTCGTCCTCGGGGACGCTGATCGCCACGTAGATGTGCAGACTGTCGTCGGTCTCGCGGTGGCCCAGGAAGCCCTTGCCCGCGCCGAGCGCCATCAGCATGCCGTCGCCGACGACCTCGGCGCTCACGGGATGCCGCAGGCGGGCGTCGGGGAGGTCCGCCTCGACGAACGAGATGCCGGTGTACTCGGGCCGCGCGTCCGAGAGCAGCGGCCGCACCTTGGACCAGGCGCCGTCCGCGCCGATCAGCAGATCGGTCGTGAAGGAAGTGGCGTCGGCCAGCGTCACCTCGTGCCGGCCGCCGTCGAGCGGGCGGGCGCCGGTGACCTTGGCTCCCCAGCGGACGGTGCCCTCGGGCAGTGAGTCGAGCAGCAGGTCGCGCAACTGACCGCGGTCGACCTCGGGGCGCCCGCCGTTGCCGTCGTCGGGCGTGTCCACGAGGACCGTGCCGTCGCGGTCGAGGACGCGGGTGGCCTCGCCGCCCGGGTTGACCAGCGTCAGGAACCTCTCGTGCAGACCTGCCGCGCGCAGCGCCGGCTGGCCCGAGTCGTCGTGGATGTCGAGCATGCCGCCCTGAGTGCGTGCGGCGGGGGAGTCGTCGAGGTCGAGGACGGCGGCCTCGATGCCGTTCACGTGCAGGACCCGGGCGAGCGTGAGCCCGCCGAGTCCGCCTCCGATGACGGCGATGGGGTGGTGAGGGGTGGTCATGGTGAACCTCCTTGAAAGGGGCGGGACTTGAAGGGGTGGCATGGGGGGCGGAGCGACGTCAGTCGGGTACGGCGGTCCGCTCGATACCGGTGATCAGTGCCTGGAATCCCCACGACTGGCGTACCGGGGGTGCTCCCGAGAGCAGGGTGTCGGCGAGTGCGGCGAGGTGCGGGTGTGTCTGGTCGGACACCTCGTGCAGGGCGCGGGTCAGGGTGTCCCAGTCCTCCTGGGTGGCCTCGTCCGCGGAGTGCTCGGCTGCCGTCGCGGTGGCCTGCTGGAGCAGCATGTCGACACCCCACGCGGCCTGCGCCGGCGGGACGCCGCCCTCGTCGAGCAGGGTCAGCAGCGTCTCGATCAGGGTCAGGTAGTGCGGCCCGCTCGGCCGGGCGGTGAGCGCGGAGCGGGCCAGGCTCGGGTGCTCGAAGAGCATCGCGGTGTACGCGGTGAGGACCCGCTCCAGCCGCTCGCGCCACGTGCCCTCGGCCGGGACGGGACCGATGGTGCCCAGCAGCTCGTCCAGGACGGCCGCGTGCAGCTCCGCGGTGTTGCGCACGTAGACGTACAGCGAGGCCGGGCCGGTGTCGAGCTCCTGCGCCAGGCGCCGCATGGTCACCTTCGGCAGGCCCTCGGCACGCAGCACGGCGACCGCGGCGGCCACGATGCCCTCCCTGGACAGGGCGGGCTTGGCCGGACGCTCGCGGCGGCTGCGGGGGATGTCGGGGCGGTCTGTCATGCCTCCACGGTAACGAACATGTTCGTTGAGAACAAGTTCGTGACGAACATATTCGTTGTAGGCCGAGTGTGGCCTCCGACACAGGTTCTGCAAAGATGCCGTACGTCATGGTGCAGATACCGAACACGCCCGCGCTCGCGTCCCCCGCCGCGCGCCCCGTGCCCACGAGCGCCGATGTGGCCCGCCTGGCCGGAGTCTCGCGCGCGACCGTCTCCTACGTCCTCAACAACACCAGCGCCGTACGGATCAGCGAGCCCACGCGCCGCCGTGTCCACGAGGCCGCGAAGGAACTCGGGTACGTGCCCCATGCGGCCGCCCGCAGCCTGCGCGCCGGACACAGCCGCCTGGTCCTGATGCCCGCCCCGACCATCCCGGTCGGCCCGCTCTACAGCCAGTTCATCAACGAACTCCAGTGGGCGCTCGGCCGCCTCGACTACACGGTCGTCCAGTACGGCACCGTCGGCCTGCAGGGCGACGAGGCCGCCCGCGCCTGGGCCGAACTGCGGCCCGTCGCCGTCCTGGTGCCCGGCGCGGGACTCGGCCCGCAGGGCGTGACGGTGCTCAAGCGCTCCGGTGCCCGGGCCGTCGTCACCCTCGGCCCCGAGTCCGTCGAGGGCGCCCACGCCCTGCTCATGGACCACGAGGCCGTCGGCTTCTGTGCCGGCCGCCACCTGTACGACCGCGGCCGGCGCCGCGTCGGCGTCCTTGTCCCCGAGGAGGGCGGCCTGGAGCCCTTCTCGCTGCCCCGCCTGAAGGGCGTGCGCCGGGCCTTCGACGGCACCGACGCGGCGGTCACCGACCTGCTCCTCGCCTACGACGAGCAGGCCGCCGCGCGCCTCGCCGCCCGCTGGCGCGCCCTCGACCTCGACGCCGTGTTCGCGTACAACGACGAGTACGCGATGCTGCTGATGCGCGCCCTGCAGGACGAGGGCGTCCGCATCCCGGAGGAAACGGCCGTGATCGGCGCCGACGACCTCGTGCTCGGCCGGCTGCTGCGGCCCCGGCTGAGCACGGTGCACATCGAGCTCCCGTCCGGCCGCGACCTCGCCGAACTGGTGGACCGCGCGGTGCGCGACCCGGGTGCCGCGCCCGAGACGCACGAGGTGCTGGGCGCCACGGTGGTCCACCGCGACTCCAGCTGAACCCACAGGAGGCGCCCATGCGCACGACGGTCGGCATCATCGGCGGCGGCCCCGCCGGGCTGCTCCTCGCCCGGCTGCTGCACCGCGCGGGCCTCGACTGCGTCGTCCTGGAGGCCCGGACGCGGGAGTACGTCGAGCAGCGCCAGCGCGCCGGAATGCTGGAGCAGGGCACGGTGGACGCCCTGCGCGAGGCCGGCGCCGCCGACCGCCTCGGCGCCGAGGGCCTGGTCCACCAGGGCATCGAGCTGCGCTTCGACCGCGAACGCCACCACATCGACTTCCCGGCCCTCACCGGCGGCCGCACGGTCACCATCTACGCCCAGACCGAGATCGTGAAGGACCTGGTCGCCCTCCAACTGGTCGAGGGGCCACCGCTGTTGTTCGAGGCGGAGGCCCTCGCGGTCGAGAAGCCGGAGAGCGAGGCACCGGTCGTCCGGTTCGTGCACGAGGGCCGCGAGCAGACACTGAGCTGCGACTGGGTGATCGGCTGCGACGGCTTCCACGGCATCGCGCGCGGCACCTTCCCGGCCGAGGTGTCACGCTCGTACGCGCACGACTACCCGTACTCCTGGCTCGGTGTCCTGGCCGATGTGGCGCCGTCCTGCGACGAGTTGATCTACGCGCGAGGGGAGGGCGGTTTCGCCCTGCACAGCATGCGCTCCGCGCACGTCTCACGCCTGTATCTGCAGGTCCCCAACGACACCGACCCCGACGACTGGCCCGACGAGCGCATCTGGGACGAACTCGCCGCCCGCTTCGCCGTCGACGCCGACTGGACCCTCAAGCGCGGTCCGATCACCGCCAAGTCCGTGACGCCGATGCGGAGTTACGTCCACGAACCGATGCGCCTGGGGCGGCTGCTGCTGGCGGGCGACGCCGCGCACATCGTGCCGCCGACCGGCGCCAAGGGACTCAACCTCGCCGTCTCCGACGTCCGCGTCCTGGCCCGCGCGTTCACCGAACTGCACCGCACGGGCTCCGAGCGACTCCTGGACACCTACTCCGAGGCATGCCTCGCGCGCGTGTGGCAGGCCACGCGCTTCTCGTACGACATGACAAGGATGCTGCATGCTCAGCCGGACGGGGACGCGTTCGAGAACCGGATACAGCTCGCGCGTCTGCGCCGAATCACCGCGTCCCGGCACGCGGCCGCCGAACTGGCCGCCAACTACACGGGACTTCCACTCCAGGGTTGAGTCCTACTCGCCGTTCTGCTCGGCCTGCGCCTGCTGCTCGGCGACGGCCTTGCGGACCTCGTCCATGTCGAGCTTGCGGGCCTGGCCGATGACGTCGGTCAGGGCGGCCTCCGGCAGGGCGCCCGCCTGGGCGTACACGGCGACCTGGTCACGCACGATCATCAGCGTCGGGATCGACTGGATGCCGAAGGCGGCGGCGAGCTCCGGCTGCGCCTCGGTGTCGATCTTGCCGAACACCAGGTCCGGGTTCTCCTCGGCGGCCTTGTCGTAGATCGGGGCGAACATACGGCACGGCCCGCACCAGGCTGCCCAGAAGTCGAGCAGGACGAATTCGTTGTCCGTGACCGTCTGGTCGAAGTTCTCCTTGGTGAGCTCCACGGTGCTGCTCATGACGTGTATCCCTACTTCCTCGGTGTCGGGGCGAAGCCGTCGGCACAACGCGGCCGACCGGTCACGTATTCCGCGCCCCTACCCGTGTGGCCTCCGGCCACACCACCCACCAGACTGAGCCCATGACGGAAACGGAATCCATCGCGTACGACGTAGTGGTGCTCGGGGCCGGGCCCGTGGGGGAGAACGTCGCGGACCGCACCCGTGCGGCCGGACTCTCCACCGCGATCGTGGAGAGCGAACTCGTCGGAGGCGAATGCTCGTACTGGGCGTGCATGCCCAGCAAGGCTCTGCTGCGCCCGGTGATCGCCCAGGCGGACGCCCGCCGGCTGCCGGGCCTCAGTCAGGCCGTACAGGGCCCGCTCGACGCGGCCGCGGTTCTCGCCAGGCGGGACTACTTCACCTCCCACTGGAAAGACGACGGCCAGGTCGGCTGGCTCGACGGCATCGGCGCCGACCTCTACCGCGGCCACGGCCGCCTCGCCGGACCCCGCACGGTCACGGTGACCGGCCCCGACGGGACCGTGCGGACGCTGACCGCCCGGCACGCGGTCGCCGTCGCCACGGGCACCGGTGCCGCACTGCCCGACCTGCCCGGACTCGCGGAGGTCCGCCCCTGGACCAGCCGCGAGGCCACCAGCGCCGAGGCGGCGCCGGGCCGGCTGGTCGTGGTCGGCGGCGGTGTGGTCGCCACCGAGATGGCCACGGCCTGGCAGGCCCTCGGCTCGCGCGTCACCCTCCTCGTCCGCGGCAAGGGCCTGCTCAACCGCATGGAGCCCTTCGCCGGCGAACTGATCGCCGAGGCGCTCACGGCGGCCGGCGTCGACGTGCGCACCGGCACCTCGGTCGAGTCCGTGACCCGCGAGAACGGCACGGTCGTGGTCGTCACCGGCCAGGGAGACCGCATCGAGGCCGACGAGATCCTCTTCGCCACCGGCCGCGTCCCGCGGACCGAGGACATCGGCCTGGACACGGTCGGCCTGGCACCCGGCTCCTGGCTCACCGTCGACGACAGCCTCCGCGTCACCGGCAGCCAGTGGCTCTACGCGGTCGGCGACGTCAACCACCGCGCCCTGCTCACCCACCAGGGCAAGTACCAGGCCCGGATCGCGGGCGCCGCCATCGCCGCCCGCGCCTCCGGCGTACCGCTCCTGGAGACCGACCCGTGGGGCGCGCACGCGGCCACCGCCGACCACAGCGCCGTGCCGCAGGTCGTCTTCACCGACCCGGAGGCGGCAGCCGTCGGCCTCTCGCTCGCGGAGGCCGAACAGGCCGGACGCCGGGTGCGGGCCGTCGACGTCGAGTTCTCCTCGGTGGCCGGCGCGGGCCTGTACGGGGACGACTACCGGGGCAAGGCCCGCCTGGTCGTCGACCTCGAACGCGAGATCCTGCTCGGCGTCACCTTCGTCGGCCCCGGCGTCGGCGAACTGATCCACTCGGCGACCGTCGCGGTCGCCGGCGAGGTGCCGGTCAGCCGCCTCTGGCATGCGGTGCCGTCCTACCCGACGCTCAGCGAGGTGTGGCTGCGTCTGCTGGAGGCGTACCGCGACAACTGACGTCCACCACAGGGAAGTTCACGCGGGGACCACCGACTCCAGGTGGTCCCCGCGCCCTGTCCCTACGGCAGTTGGAAGCCGAGTTCCCGCGCGGCCTCCTCCGGCGTCGGCCGGGCCCACCGCTCCGCCATCGCCTCGTTGGAGGACAGTGAACGCAGCTCGGCGCGGTCCAGATAGATCGTGCCGTCGAGATGGTCCGTCTCGTGCTGCACGATCCGCGCCGGCCAGCCGGTGAACACCTCGTCCACCGCGCGCCCGTGCTCGTCCTCGCCCGTCAGCCGCACCTCAGCATGGCGTGCCACCACCGCCTGCCACCCCGGCACGCTCAGGCAGCCCTCGAAGAACGCGGCCCGCGCGGTGCCGACGGGCTCGTACGACGGATTGACCAGCACCCGGAACGGCTGCGGCACCCGGCCCCGGGCGATCCGCACCTCGTCCGGCACCGGCGCCGGGTCCTCGATCACCGCGATCCGCAGCGGTACACCGACCTGCGGCGCGGCCAGGCCCACGCCCGGCGCCGCGTGCATGGTGACCCGCAGGGCCTCGACGAAACGGGCCAGCAGCGCGGGGTCCAGCTGACCGTCGAAGCGCTCGGTGCCCTTGCGCAGTACCGGGTCACCGGCGGCCACGATCGGCAACGGGCCGTCGGTGGCGAGGAGTTCCTCGACCAGGTCGGCAAGGGGTGCGGGGTCACGGGGAGTTGCCATCGAGCCAGGATGCCATGACGTTCCGCCACGACCGTTGCGCCGTGTGACGCAGGCCACTTGTGTCGCCGGGAACTCGACGCCCTCCGCCCCCGACTACTGGACCGCTACAGCCACACACCGTCCCTGTCCCCCCCGGAGATCCCGCCGATGTCCACCGCTCCCTCGACCACCACGGACGAGGCCCCGAAACCGGCCGCCGCCGTCCCCGCGCCGACCCCCTCCAGATGGGCCCCGCTGCGCCCCCTGGTGCTGCGCCTGCACTTCTACGCCGGAGTGTTCGTCGCACCGTTCCTGCTCGTCGCCGCCGTCACCGGCTTCCTCTACGCCGGCGCGTTCCAGGCCGAGAAGCTCGTGTACGCCCACGAGATGACCGTCTCGAAGGTCGGCGACACCAAGCTGCCCATATCCGAGCAGGTGACCGCCGCCCGCAAGGCCCACCCCGACGGCACCGTGTCCGCCGTACGCCCCTCGCCGGAGTCCGACGCCACCACCCGGGTGCTGCTGTCGGGCGTCGCGGGCATCGACCCGGACCACTCGCTCGCCGTCTTCGTCGACCCCTACACCGGCGAGGTGCGCGGCGCGCTCGAACAGTACGGCTCGACCGGCGCGTTGCCCCTGCGCACCTGGATCGACGAGTTCCACCGGGATCTGCACCTCGGCGACACCGGCCGGCTCTACAGCGAGTTCGCCGCGAGCTGGCTGTGGGTCATCGCGGGCGGCGGCCTGGTGCTGTGGTTCTCCCGCCGCCGGGCACTGCGCAAGGTGCGCGGCACCAGCGGCCGTCGGCGCACACTCGGTCTGCACGGCACCGTCGGCGTCTGGGCGGCGGCCGGGTTCATCTTCCTCTCGGCGACCGGCCTGACCTGGTCGACGTACGCCGGCGCGAACATCGACGAACTCCGCACCTCGCTCGGCCAGTCCACCCCGTCGGTCTCGGCGACGGCCGGCGGCGAGCACGCCGGACACGGGGCGGCCACCGCCACCGGCGACGCCGAACACGGGGTGGGCCTCGACACGGTGCTCGCGGCGGCCCGCGCCAAGGGTCTCACCGACCCCGTCGAGATCGTCCCGCCCGCCGACGAGAACTCCGCGTACGTCGTCCGCCAGGTCCAGCGCAGCTGGCCAGAGAAGCAGGACTCCGTCGCCGTGGACCCGACCAGCGGCGAGGTCACCGACGAACTCCGGTTCGCCGACCACCCGTTGCTCGCCAAGCTGACCCGCTGGGGCATCGACCTGCACACCGGCGTCCTGTTCGGACTGGTCAACCAGATCGCCCTGATGCTGCTCGCGGGCTCCCTGATCCTGCTGATCGTCTGGGGCTACCGCATGTGGTGGCAGCGCGGCCGGGGTTCCTCCTTCGGCCGGCCCATCCCGCGGGGCGCCTGGCAGAACGTGCCCCCGCAGATCCTCGTCCCGTGCGTCGCCGTCATCGCCGTCCTCGGCTACTTCGTGCCGCTGCTCGGCATTCCCCTGGCCGCCTTCATCGCGGCCGACATCCTGCTGGGCGAGATCGCCCACCGGCGGGGGACAGGGGCGTCTCGATGACAGACGACCCCCGTGCCACCTCGGTACGGAGGTGACCCGGGGGTCGGTCGTGCGGTGTGGCTCAGACCTGCTCGAAGTCGCCCGCGAGCGCCGAAGCGATGCGCAGGTGCGAGTCGGCCTCGTCGTCCCGGCTCTGCCGCTGCAGCGTGCGGCCGAGCAGCAGCCGGGCGTAGTGCTCCACCGGATCGCGCTCGACGATGACGCGCAACTCGCTCTCCGCGCGCTTCAGTTGGGCCGAGTGGTAGTAGGCCCGCGCCAGCAGCAGCCGGGGTCCGGTCTGCTCCGGCACCTCCTCGACCAGCCCGTCCAGCACCCGCGCGGCGGCCGTGAAGTCCTTGGCGTCGAAGAACAGCTGCGCGCGCTCCCTGCGCTCCGCCGGTGTTCCGTGGTCGTAGTACGTGGTGTCCACTCGTTGCCTCCTTCGGGCTGCACAACCGGGGGAGGTGATTGAATATTCCACTACCTTGTGGGCGTCGGACGGGTGTGCCTCAGGAGCGGCGCGCGGCCAGCTCCGCGTTCGCCCGCGCGGTCACCTGGGCCAGCACACGGCCGGCCGCCGCCAGGTCCTCGGCCGGGATACCGGCGTAGATCCGGGCGGATATCTCCCCGACCTCGGCCGACACCTCGGCGTAGTACGTCTGCCCGGCGTCCGTGAGCCGGACCTGCGAGGCCTCGGCCGCCAGCAGCCCCTTCGCGATCAGCTCGTCGAGGACGCCCTGCGTCTCGGCCGTGCCGACCTTGAGCGCGTCGGCGATCTCCTCGGCCAGCGCGTCACGCTCGACCGGTGCCCCGGTGACGCGGCCCAGGGTGATCTGCTGCTCGAAGGTGGCGTCGTGGTCGGCCAGGACGCTCTCCAGGACGGCGCGCCCCGCGTAGTGGGCCAGGCCGATGACGCGGCCGTTGGTGGTGGGTGTGGTGGTGGTCATGACTGCTCCGTCTCGTTGTCGTCGTGCTCGTTGTCGTCGTGCGCGGCGAACGTGAAGGGGTCCAGGGGTGCGTCGAGCAGGGTCGCCAGATCGCGCGAGAACTCCTTGGCGCGCGGGCTGTCGAGACCGCCGAGCGGCTCCAGCAACTGCTGCAACAGCCCCTGTACGACCTTGATCGCGCGCCCGGTGACCTCGCGGCCCTGCTCGGTGAGCGCCAGTTGTACGGCGCGGGGGTCCCGTGGGTCCCGGGCCCGCTCGACCAGGCCGGCCGCCTCCAGCGCGCGCGCCAGCTTGGACACGTAGAGCGGCTCCAGGCCCGTGATGTCGGCGAGGCGCCGCTGGCTGGGGCGCTCGTCGGCCCGCCGCAGTCCGTACAGCGAGGCCACCAGCACGTACTGCGCGTGGGTCAGCCCCAGCGGGGCCACCGCCCGGTCGACCGCGACCCGCCACTTCATCGACAGACGCCACACCAGTGCACCGGGCGTCGCCTTCTCCGAACCTGCGCTGGAACCCTTGCTCATGACGGATACAGTACATGGCTACTATGTCCATGGCTACTATGTTTCGGACGGACCCGACGGACCGGCAAACCCCGTTCGGTATCGCCCGGACGGCCCGGACTGACGGAACGGCTCTGACGGGTCTAGGTTGTGGGACATGAGCAATCTTGATCGCGAGGCGGTTCCCGCCCTGTGCGGTGGTCGTGGCTTCGTGGTGGCGGAGCCCGTGCGTGAACTTCTCAGCCCTCGTCGGGTACAGCTCGGCGCGTCCACGGAAGTCCGCCGTCTGCTGCCCAACCTGGGTCGCCGGATGGTCGGTGCCTGGTGCTTCGTCGATCATTACGGCCCCGACGACATCGCCGACGAACCCGGCATGCAGGTCCCGCCGCACCCGCACATGGGCCTGCAGACGGTGAGTTGGCTGCACGAGGGCGAGGTGCTGCACCGGGACTCCACCGGCAGCCTGCAGACGATCCGCCCGCGCGAACTCGGCCTGATGACCTCCGGCCGCGCGATCAGCCACTCCGAGGAGAGCCCGAGTCAGCACGCCCGGCTCCTGCACGGCGCGCAGCTGTGGGTCGCCCTCCCGGACGGCCACCGCCACACCGACCCGCGCTTCGAGCACCACGCCGAACTGCCGGTCGTCACGGCACCGGGCCTCAAGGCCACCCTGATCCTCGGCGACCTCGACGGCGCGACCTCGCCCGGCACGGCGTACACCCCGATCGTCGGCGCCGACCTGACGCTCGCCGGCGGGGCGGACGTACGCATCCCGCTGGAGCGGGACTTCGAGTACGCCGTCCTCGCGATGTCCGGCGAGACCCGCGTCGACGGTGTGCCGCTGCTGCCGGGCTCGATGCTCTACCTCGGCTGCGGCCGCGACGAACTGCCGGTGCGGGCCGAGTCGGACGCCGGTCTGATGCTCCTGGGAGGTGAGCCGTTCGAGGAGGAACTGATCATGTTCTGGAACTGGATCGGGCGGTCCCAGGAAGAGATCGTGCAGGCTCGTGAGGACTGGATGACAGGGTCGCGCTTCGGCGAGGTGAAGGGGTACGACGGCGACCCGATGCCGGCGCCCGAACTGCCGCCGGTGGCGTTGAAGCCGCGAGGCAGGGTGCGCTGAGCCGCTGAGCGCCCACCTGCTCCGCTCGCATTGTGGGCGCGGGCGACTCCGGCGCGCTCACGGCACACGACTCAGCGCAGAGCGATCAGGCCGATGGCCAGTGAGGCGCAGACCAGGCCGAGGACCTGACGACGGTTCAGGCGCTCCCCCAGAAGAAGCAGGGCGAGAACGACAGGGACGGCGGGGTAGAGGGACGAGAGCACGGTGGCCACAGCCATGAGCTGGTGCGCGGTGGCTTCCAGGTACAGCACGATCGCGGCCGTCCCGACCATGCCCGCCGCCACCGCCGTCGCCCATGCACCGGTCGGCATGGTCCAGCGCCCGCCGCCGTAGGGCGTCAGCACGGCGGCGATGACCACGACGGACACCACCCGGCTCAGCGCCACCGGCCACAGACCGCTGTCGCCGTCCACCTGTGCCATGGCCAGGAACTGCAGACCGAATCCCCCGCCGGCCACCAGCGCGCTCGGCACGCCCTCGGACAGCGTTCCGTGGCGCTCCCGGCCCGCACCCGGAGTGTTCTGGGAGACCAGCCAGAGCGCCGGCGGTACGGCGGCCATCCCCACCCACACAGGCGCGGAAAGGTGCTCCCCGAGGAGAATCACGCCGACCAGGACGGGCAGGGCCACCGCACCGACATCGCTCACGGGGACGACGACGCTCATCGCTCCCTGCGACATCGCCCGGTAGAGGAACGCGACCCCCACGCCCGTGCCGACCCCCGACAGCACTCCCCACCCGTAGTCCGCGAGCGCGGCCGAGCCGCCGGACAGACTCGGCGCCAGGACCAGTGCGAGCGCGGTGCCGCCCACCTGGGCATGCAGGGCGACGGTCATTCCTTGGTCCCGCCGGGACAGCAGACCGTTGACGAAGTGCGTGATGCCGAAGCACAAGGCGGACAACAGGGCGAGCGACTCACCCATCGCCCGCCCCGACGACGTCCCGTCGAGCGGGTGAAGGGGCTGCGAGTGACGGGGCCGACCACGTCCTGGGCACCAAAAACATGGCACACCGCCTACCCCCGTACACCGAACCAACGCGGCGCCGGCGAACGCTCGGTGGACGAGGGGGAGGGCGTCTTCCCTCCGGAAGGTCGGCTGTCATACCGAGGGGTCTCTATGCGATCTAGGCCGCTTTCATCGGTGCTTCCTGGAGCGGCGGATGAGCAGCAGCGCGATGAATGCGCCGGCCGCGGCGAGCAGCGGGCCACGGTTGGCCCGTGCCGCCTGCAGGCCCTTGCCTGCCTTCTCGCGTACCGGCTCCGGGGTCTTCTCCCGGGCGAGCTGCCCGGCGTGAACCGCCTTGTCGCGGACCTGCTCCGTAGCCGCGGTGGCCTTGACCCGCACCGCCTCCGGTGTCCTGTCCTGCACCACATGGACCGCGTGTGACGCCTTGTCCCGCAGTTGGGCCTTGGCCTGGGTCGTCTTCTCCTCGACCTGCTGCCTGACGGCGTCCGTCTTCTCCTGGGCGCGGGCCTTGACATCGGCCTTGGCCGCGAGCGCCTCGACGGTCTCACCGAGTTCCTCGCGTGTCGCCTCGACCTGTTCGCGCAGTTCCTCCGTGGAGGGTGCTGCCTCATCGCCCGTGTGCGGCTTGTCCTGGGTCATCGGTGTGCCTTCTCCTTGATCTCGGCCACGTCGGCCTTGACGCTGTCGATGGTCTGTTGCGGCGCAGGCGGGGCTGCCTTGCTGATCTGCTGCTTGCCGAGAGCCGCCATCAGCGCGGTGACGGCGGCCAGGACGGCGGTGACGATCAGCGCCGCCGCCCACACATCCATGACGAGCGAGAGCGCGGCGATCACGGTGGCCACCAGTGCCTGGAGGGTGAGAACACCCACCAGACCGGCGCCGCCGAACAGCCCGCCGCCCTTGCCGAAGCGCTTGCCCTTCTGGACCATCTCCGCCTGAGCCAGGCGCATTTCGTCGCGGACCAACTCCGACAACTGCTGCGAGGCACGTTGGACCAGGTCGCCGACCGGTTCCTGTGCTCCGCTGCCGGTGCGGGGGGAGCCTTCTGCTGTCATGGGTGCTCACCTGTCCTTCGTCGGCGTTCTCGGCAGGCCCTGTGTCGTTCGGCCGACCGGCCGTCTCCTGCCACCGTCTGATCGTGTGTCCGGGTACCCGGACAACGACGCCTCACCGCTCAGTGGTGGGTTTCGTCGCCGTGGCTGCGCAGTAGTTCCTTCACCTTGGCGACGGCGAAGCCCCAGCCCTGTTCGACGGTGGGTTTGGCGGGGACGGCGATCTCGTCCGGATTGGTGAGCACGTCGAGAAGGACGGGGCCGGGCGTGGCGAACGCGCGGCGTACGGCGTCGTCGAGGTCGCCGGGGTCGGTGACGCGGATGCCGGTGATACCGATGGCGGTGGCGACTGCGGCGAAGTCGGGGTTGTCCAGGACCGTCCCGAACTCGGGGAGACCGGCCTGTTCCTGTTCCAGCTTGACCATGCCGAGGCGGCGGTTGTCGAAGACGACGAGCTTGACCGGCAGTCGGTAGGTCCTGAGGGTCATGAGGTCGCCGAGGAGCATGCTCAGGCCGCCGTCGCCGCAGAACGCGACGACCTGGCGGTCCCGGTCCAGGTACTGCGCGCCGAGTGCCTGCGGCATGGCGTTGGCCATGGAGCCCAGGTTGTAGGAGCCGAGCAGCCGACGCGCCCCACGCATCTCCACGAACCGCGAGAGCCAGACGGTGGCCATTCCGGTGTCCGAGGTGAAGATCGCGTCGTCGGTGGCGCTGCGGTCCACGGCGGCGGCCAGCGCCTCCGGCCGGATGCCGTGCTCGCGGTTGTCCAGCGCGGAGCGGACCTTGCCGACCAGACCCCTGTCGTGTGTGGGGTCGGCGAGGCGTGCCTGGTCCTTCCGCCAGCCCAGGAAGCGTTCCCGTGCCTCCTCCAGGTGCCCGCGGTCGCGCGCGCCGCCCAGGTCGCCCAACTCGCCCGGCTCGGCGGCCAGATGGTCGAGCAGGTCGCGCGCGGTGGCACCCACATCGCCGACGAGGCCGATGTCCACCGGGACGCGGCGTCCGATGTGCGCCGGCTCGGTGTCGACCTGGATGACCGTACGGCCCTCGGGATACCAGTCGCGGTAGGGGAAGTCGGTGCCCAGCAGGAGCAGGGTGTCCGCGGTCTGCATGGCCCCGGCCGCCGCCGGGTTCCCGATCAGACCGGTCTGGCCGACCTGGAAGTGGTTGTCGCCCTCGAAGCCCTCCTTGGCCTTCAGCGTCAGCACCATCGGGGCCGCGAGGCGGTCCGCCAGCGCGAGGACGTCTCCGCGGGCGGCGCGGGCGCCCTGTCCGACCAGCAGGGTGATCCGGTCCGCATGGTCGAGGAGATCGGCGGCCCGGCGCACGGCGGATGCCTCGGGGCGCGTGGTGGGCGTGGTGAGGGAGAAGCGGGCCGGACGGTCGGCGTGCAGTTCCCGGTCGCCGATGTCGCCCGGCACGGTGAGGACCGCGACGCCCTTGCGGCCCAGGGCGTTGCGCACCGCCGTCTCAAGGAGCTGCGGCAGTTGGTCGGGATCCGTGATGGTGGCGCGGAAGACCGCCACGTCACGGAAGAGCAGGTCGTTGTCGATTTCCTGGAAGGAGTCGCTGCCCAGCTCGGACAGCGGGACCTGGCCGGCGATGGCCAGTACGGGCGTACGGCTCTTGGCCGCGTCGTAGAGGCCGTTGAGGAGGTGGACCGAACCGGGGCCGACCGTGCCCATGCACACCCCCAGACGGTCCGTGAGCTGGGACTGGGCACTCGCGGCGAAGGCGGCCGCCTCCTCGTGACGGCAGCCGACCCACTCCACGTCATCGGTGGTGCGGATGGCGTCGGTGAGGGGGTTGAGCGCGTCTCCCACGACGCCGAACACCTGGCGGACGCCGAGTTCGCTCAGGGCGTCCACGATGACGCGGGCGACGGTTCGTGCCACGGATTCCTCCAGGTCGGTTCCGGGTCGGTTCCAGGTCAGACGGTGAAGTGGTCGGGGTCGGCGGCCTTCCAGTCGACGGCCCAGTCGGCGGGCGGCTCGACCAGCAGTTGTCCGGGGGACAGCCACTCGTACAGCGCGTCGTAGGAGCGCACGGTCTGTGGGTCGACGCGCCGTCGCAGCATGTGCGGGTGGAGCTGTGCGGGGTCGGTGACTCCCATGGAGGCCATGATCTGGAGGGCGCTGCCGACGGTGGCCTCCTGGAGGCGCCGTACCCGCGCGGCCTTGTCGCCGACGTCCAGCGCGCGGGCCCGTCGCGGGTCCTGGGTGGTGACGCCGACAGGGCAGGTGTTGGTGTGGCAGCGCTGGGCCTGGATGCACCCGACCGCGAACATCATGGCGCGGGCCGCGTTGCCGTAGTCGGCGCCCTGGATCAGGCGTTTGACGAGGTCGGCCCCAGTGGCGATCTTGCCGCTGGCGCCGATCCGGATGCGGTCCCGCAGGCCCGCGCCGACCAGCGCGTTGTGCACGGTCATCAGGCCTTCGGTGAGCGGTGTGCCGATGTGGTCGGCGAATTCCAGAGGTGCGGCACCCGTGCCGCCCTCCGCGCCGTCGACGATGATGAAGTCGGGTGCGGTGCCCTCCTCGATCATCGCCTTGCACACGGCGAGGAACTGGCGCCGTGAACCGAGGCACAGCTTGAAACCGGCCGGCTTGCCGCCGGACAGCTCCCGCATCCGCGCTATGAAACGGACGAGTTCGCGAGGTGTGGAGAACACCCGGTGGTACGGCGGTGAGACGACCGTTCGTCCCTCGGGCACGTCCCGTACGCGGGCGATCTCCGCGTTGACCTTGGCTCCGGGCAGTACACCCCCGATACCGGGTTTGGCACCCTGCGACAGCTTGAGCGACACACACCGGACGCTCTCGCCCGACGCCTTCTCGGCGAACTCCCCGGCATCGAAGTCCCCGTCCCGGGTCCGGCAGCCGAAGTAGCCGGTACCGATCTCCCAGACCAGGTCACCGCCCGGGCGCAGGTGATACTCCGACAGCCCGCCCTCGCCGGTGTCGTGCGCGAAACCGCCTGCCGCGGCCCCCTGGTTGAGCGCCAGTACGGCGTTCGCGGAGAGCGAGCCGAAGCTCATCGCGGAGACGTTCAGCAGTGCCATGTCGTACGGCCGGGTGCAGTCCGGGCCTCCGATCCGCACGCGCGGCGGGTGCTCGGGCACCGGGCACGGAGCCATCGAGGGCACCAGGTACTCGTATCCCGCCTGGTACACGTCGCGTTCGGTCCCGAACGGCTCCTCGGCGGCGGTGCCCTTGGCCCGCTCGTAGACGATGCTGCGGATGTCCCGGTCGAAGGGCCGCCCGTCGAAGCTCCGCTCGACGAAGTACTGCTGCAACTCGGGACGGATGCGCTCCAACAGGAAGCGGGCGTGTCCGATCACCGGATAGTTGCGCAGCACCGAGTGCCGCCGCTGGGCCAGGTCCCACACGCCGATCACACCGAGCGCGGCCAGCGGCACAGCGGCCATCCACCACCAGGGCGACGCCACCACTGCCACACCGCCCACTGCGAGGGCGGCGCCCACGACCACCGCGACCATTCCGGTTCTCAGCACGAGCCACGAGTAACCCGCTTGACCCGTCTCATGCGGACCGACCGTGCCGACCTGGCGTTCCTGGACTTCACCGACGCCTGGCACGAGGGCCGGAAGGCGGCCACTACGGCCTTGTGCGACGCCCACCGACATGGAGGCCGGCATCATCGTCGGCCGTCGGGGTAACTGCGCCTGATGCCCACCCGCGCGAGCTGGAAGGAAGCCTGATGGCCACCGTGTCTCTCACCGGAGCGTCCAAGGAGGACGCCGCCACCGTGTTCGGCGTCCTGCGGACGGCGTTCCCCACCGACCGTCCTTCCGACGACGTTCCCCAGGAACAGCCGGGCGACCAGTCAGCCGTCTGGACCGCGGAGTTCGAGCCGACGCAGGAGTGGATCCCGACCGGTCCGATCCCCCTGGAGGGCTTGG
This sequence comes from Streptomyces pseudovenezuelae, assembly GCF_029892565.1. Classification (GTDB taxonomy): domain Bacteria; phylum Actinomycetota; class Actinomycetes; order Streptomycetales; family Streptomycetaceae; genus Streptomyces; species Streptomyces pseudovenezuelae_A. The sequence goes on from NZ_JARXVH010000002.1 coordinate 57,583, forward strand.
TCTCCGCCACGCTGCAGGGCAGTTACGTCGCCGTGGACCGGCTTCGCGAAGCTCTGGGCGTCGCCTTCGCCGTACAGGAGCGGGGCACGGCGTCGGGCGACCAGGAGAAGGAGGCCGACCTGCGACTCGGCACGAAGCAGCGATGAGGCGGGGGCCACAACCCGCGTAGCCGACCCACGCGCTCATCCGGAGCGGCGGCGACCACCAGGAGCCGTACCTGGCATGGGCCGAACAGAGACTGCTGCCCGCCCTCCGAGAACCGTGAGAGGGCGAGAGCGCCCGCCGCGCGTGGATCTGGAGAGCGCCGGTGCCCAGGCGGTGTACCGGGACCCCGCCGACCTCCGCGGACACCTGGACTCCGGCGTCTTCGCAGACGGGGACGACCGAAGGCCGCGGAGGTACGAGGTCAGCCGGCGGTGAGTACGGAGTCGCCCTGGGTACGGGCGTCGGCCAGTCGGCGGCGGGCGGCGATGAGGGCGGAGTCGACGTCGCGGGTGCCGGTGGATACACACAGCGTGTAGGCGACGTCGTCCATCCGGCGTCGTGCGGCGGGGCTGCCGTTCTCGGCATGCAGCGCGCACAGGGTCTCGTACTGATCGACCAGGTCCTTCAACACCGCGGGGTGAGCCATCAGCACCAGGGGTCTCCATTCATGCGAACCTGACATTCGCGATGCGGTTACCCCCGGCTTACCTGCCTATGCGGTGGATTGGTGTTCCCGCGAGTCCCTTACCGGCCCGGACGGTCGCGAGAGCGCGGGCGGGAACCTGGCCGCGTGACGCAACCGGCACGAGCCCGGCCGCCAATTATGCGTAGGTCCGGCAAATGCTGCCATGCCAACGCCACCTGTTCAGCCCATGGTCGTTACCCGTCCAGAGAGTCGTTCTTACGTGGCGGGAGAGCCAGCATGAGGCAGTTTCCCTTGGAGGCACTCGACTTGGCGCCCGGGCGCCTGGTGGAGTGGCGGCTTCAACGGATGGGGGAGCAGGCCGGCAGCGGCGTTGACGGGCCGGTCAGAAGGGCCTCGTTCAACCAGGACAAGCATTTCAGCGTGGCCGAGGAAGGACGTAAGGCGGACGATCTGTTCTCCTCCTGGCTCGCCATCGCGTTCGAGGTGTCGGGGCCTCTCGACCGGCACGCACTGGAATCCGCCCTGTTGTACTTCGCGCAGCGTCACGAGGTGCTGCGGTGCGAGTTCCGGCGGCTGGCGGGCGAGTTGGCGTGCGAGCCGCTCGGCCCGCAGGACATCGGCCTGGCAGCGGTCGACGTGGGCGAGTTCGACTCCACGGACGAACTCCGGACTTTCCTGTCCGACAGTTTCAAGGAGCGGATCGACACGCTCTCCTGGCCGTTGTTCCTGATGGGAGCGGTGGTCCGCGACGACTCCTCGACGGTGTACCTGGCCTTCGATCACATCGTGTGCGACGGCATGTCGATGCCGAACGTCGTCAGCGACATCCAGACCGCGTACGCCGCGTATGCGGCCGGCTCCGATGTCGTACTCCCCACTGTCGGAAGCTATTTGGACTTCGCGCAGGAACAGCGCCGGCGTTATCTGGCGATCAGCGAGTTCGACGGCCGGCTGGACTACTGGAAGTCCTTCATGGCGCGCAACGGTGAGTTCTTCCCGAGATTCCCGCTCGATCTCGGTATCGAGCCGGAGCGGACCTACCCCACGGTGAACGAAGCGTTTCCGCTCCTCGATGCCCGCCAGACCGCCGAGTTGGAGAGTCGTTGCCTCGCGGTCGGCGGGAAGGCGTTCATGGGGGTACTGGCCGCGGTCGCGATCTCCCTTCGGGAGACGGGCGGCCCCAGCGTCTACCGCGGGCTGATGCCGGTCAGTGAACGCGGCAAGGGTGACTGGTTGGGCTCGATGGGATGGTTCGTCAACACCATGCCCATCGAGTTCTCCGTGGCGGAGGAAGAGAGCTTCGCCGAGGTGGTGGCCAATGTGCGGACGGGCTTCGCGGAGATGCTGCGCAGCATCGACGTGCCGTTCGTGAGGGTGTGGGAACTGCTGGCGCCGGACGACTTCGCCAAGCGCACCTGGCCGTTCCCGGTGAACTTCTTCTCCTACGCCGACATGAGGAAGTGCCCGGGAGCGGAGAACCACCACAACTGGCGGCCCACCACGCACGTTTGGGCGTCACGCTCCAACGGAACCTCCTCCTGGTTCCAGCGGGACACCGCCGGCCTCCACATGAACTCGATCTACGCCGACACACCACAGTCCCGGCGAACCATGACGGAACTTCGCCGCACGCTCCAGCGAGTGCTGCTGGAGATCTCACACTTCGGCACGATGCCGTCTCCACGCGACGAAACAACCGGATCGCGCGTTCACGGCACCGTCACCACCGTCAACGGCCCGCGCCGAGCCGAACCGGGTCTCGTGGAGTGGGAGAGGGCTGTGTCGAGGTGACGTGGGCGAGGCCAGGGACTTCCCCGTCCTAGCTCTCCGAGTCCCGCTTCCACTCCTGGACGAGGAGCCCGAGCAGCACTTCGTCCAGGAACTCACCCATCACCCAGGCCGAGGAACGCAGCACGCCCTCGCGGACGAAGCCGTTGTGCTCGGCGGCGCGCAGCATCGCGGCGTTGTCCGACAGCGTCTCGATCTGCAGCCGTTGCAGACCGCGTACGACGAAGCCGTAGTGGCAGAGCACCGCGACCACGTCGGTGCCGTAGCCCTTGCCGCGGGAGGACGGCCGCAGCCCCAGCCCGATGTGCGCGGACCGGTTGTGGTTGTCGATGCCCCACAGCGTCGCGCCGCCGAGCAGCGTGCCGCCGTCCAGTTCGACCACGGAGAACCTGACCTGCCGGTCGTCCTTGTCATCGGCCACGACCTGCGCGTCCTTCGACTTGGGCGTGATCGGCCGCCACGGCTGGTCGTCGGACCGCGAGTAGTTGACCACGTCGTCGTGGAGTTCGGCCTGCAGGATGGGAGTGTCGTCCTCGTGCCGGGCCCTGAGCCCGACCTTGCTGCCCGTTAGCATGCGAGCTTCCTATCCGAGCGTGTCGGCCGGCGGCAAACGATTAAGCGGCGGGCGCTCGCCGCAAGCCAACGAGGAACCCCCGGTGGATACGAGCCCGAAGCCCAGGCTGATCCTGCTGTGCGGCCTTCCCGGCTCCGGGAAGACGACGCTCGCCAAGCGCCTGGCGGCAGAGATTCCGGCGGTGCGACTGTGTCCGGACGAATGGCTGGCGGATCTCGGTGTCGACCTGTTCGACGAGCGCATGCGCGCCCGGCTGGAGAGGCGGTTCTGGGAGCATGCCCAGGACCTGCTGCGGCTCGGGCAGGCCGTGATCCTGGAGTTCGGTTTCTGGGAGCGCGCCGAGCGGGACGAGAAGCGTTCGGCGGCGCGTGCGCTCGGCGTTCCCGTCGAACTGCACTACCTGGCCGCGTCGGTCGACGAGTTGTGCCGGCGCCTCGAAGCCCGTAGCCGGACGGGCGGGCCAGGGGCCGTCCTGATCGGCCGCGCATTGCTGGAGGAGTACGCGAAGCTCTTCCAGGCCCCCGACGCCGAAGAGTTGGGCCTTTTCGACGTCCCGCCTCCGGGACGGTGCGGTTGACCTGGCCGCCGTAGGCGGCTGACCGCCCCCACGGAATCTTTTCCTGCACGCACCTTGCCGTCGTTCGCGGCCCCTCCCTACAGTCTCGTCCCAGTCAGTCGATACGTATCGACACCGAGGAACCGAGGGAGGTGCTCGCATGGTGACAAGCCGGGACGTGGCCCGGTTGGCGGGCGTCTCCCAGAGCACCGTCTCCTATGTCATGAGCGGACGCCGCTCGATATCCCCCGAGACCCGGCGTCGGGTCGAGGAGGCGATCGAGACGTTGGGGTTCCAGCCCAACGCGGGCGCGCGGGCGTTGGCGAGTCAGCGCAGCCAAGTCATCGGCCTGGTCGTGCCGTTCGCGCCGGGGGCCGACATGACGGGGGTGCTGCCCTTCATCGAGACGATCACCAAGTGCGCCCGGGAAGAGGACCACAACGTCATCCTGGCCACCGAGGACGAGGGCGCCGAGGGCCTCACCCGGCTCAGCGACCAGTCCCTGTGCGACGCGATCGTGCTGATGGAGGTCGGGTCCAAGGACCCGCGCATCCCCGTGGCGGCCGGGCTGAGCGTCCCCGTCATCCTGATCGGCGTGCCGGACGACCCCGCCGGCCTGTACTGCGTCGACCTGGACTACACCCTGGCCGGCCGCATGGCGGTGGACGAGCTGGCCTCCTCCGCGCACGACCGTGTCGTCCTGCTCGGCTACCCGCGTGACGTGATGGCGCGCGACGTCAACTTCGTCCGCCGCTTCCTGCGGGGAGCCGAGGAGTCGGCCGCCGCACACGGCATCGCCTACGTCGAGGTGAGCCCGCCTGACACCAGCCGCGCCGGGGCCGAGGCCGCGCTGGACGAGGCGCTCACGGAACAGGGGCCCGGCGGCGGCAGGCTGGGGCTCGTCGTCCCCGATCCCCAGTTGATCCAGCCGACGTTGCAGAGCCTGCTGGACCGCGGTCTGGTTCCCGGTCGCGACCTGTCCGTGATCGGACTGTGCACGGACCGCACGGCCGAGACCTCCACACCCCCCGTCACCAACCTCTCGCTGGAACCCAGGGACGTCTCGCGCCGCGCGATGAGAATCCTGTTCCGGCTGCTCAACCACGAGAGCGTGCCCACCGCTTCGACCGTCGAACTCGTGACCCCACGTCTGACCCTGCGTCAGACCAGCCTTCCTGCCCGCTGATCCCCACTGTCCGTGTCAAGGGAGATGACGCGTCATTGCTGTCGATACGCATCGACACCCCCGCGCGGTCCGCCCGAGACAGCGCCGACCGAGGAGAGAACGAACATGGCTCAACGACGAGCGATCCTCAGCAGAACGACACTGACGGTGACCTTCGCGCTCCTGGCGCCGCTCACCCTGAGCGGCTGTGGCTCGAACAGCTGATCCTGCGGGCCTTCATGGGCAACATCCCGTTGTCGGTGATCGAGGCGGCCCGGGTGGACGGGGCGGGCAGGGCGCGGGCGTTCGTCTCGATCGTCCTGCCGATGAGCAGGAACGCCCTCATCACGGCAGGGCTGTTCACGTTTTTGTTCACCTGGAGCGACTTCCTCTTCGCGCTGACCCTGACGACGACCGAGGACGTCCGCCCCGTCACCCTCGGCCTCTACCAGTACCTCGGCTCCCACGTCAGCGACTGGAACGCGGTGATGGCCACCGCGACCCTCGCCTCGGTCCCGGCTCTCGTACTGCTGCTGGTGGCACAGCGCTACATCGCCACCGGCGTGACCGGCGGAGCCGTCAAATGACCCGCCCCCAGGGCGACTTCGGAGAAAGGCAGAACACTCCTGTGACCACGTCTTCCGCACCGCCCCCGGCCCCGATCAATGTGACCGTGTGGGGGGAGAACCGCCACGAGAAGATCGAGGAGCACGTGGCCAAGATCTACCCGCAGGGCATGCACACCACGATCGCCGAGGGCATCAAGGAGAACCTCGGCGACGCCTGCGCCGTACGCACCGCCACGCTGGACGATCCCGAACACGGTCTGACCGAGGAGGTGTTGGCCTCGACCGACGTCCTCACCTGGTGGGGACACGCCGCCCACGCCGAGGTGTCCGACGAGGTCGTGGAACGGGTACACCGGCACGTGCTGTCCGGCATGGGCCTCGTAGTACTGCACTCCGGCCACTGGTCGAAGATCTTCGTCAAGCTCATGGGCACCAGTTGCACCCTGCGCTGGCGCAACGAGCACGACCGCGAGCTGGTGTGGACGGTGAATCCCACGCACCCCATCGCCCAGGGAGTCCCGCATCCGCTCATTGTCGACGAGGACGAGATGTACGGGGAGTTCTTCGACATCCCCGCCCCTGAAGAGCTGGTCTTCGTCAGCTCGTTCACCGGCGGCGAGGTGATCCGCAGCGGCTGCACGTTCCGCCGCGGCCACGGAAGGATCTTCTACTTCAGCCCCGGCGACCAGGACTACCCCGTCTACCACAACAAGGACATCCGCCGGGTGATCGCCAACGGCGTGCGGTGGGCGCGTACGGACCGGCCCGAGCGCAGCCACCCGGTGCTGTTGCGGTACGACACCGACGACTTCTTCAACGGCGTGGACTACTCGGGGCCGCTCCGATGACCCACCGGACCATCCCCTGCGGACCCGACAACCCCCTGCGCGTGCTGGTGGTCGGCGCCGGCTCCATGGGACAGCAGTGGCTGACCACCGTCACCGCCGCACCCGAGACCGAACTCGCCGGCATCGTCGACCTCGACCTGGACGCGGCCCGGCGATCCGCCGCCGACCTGGGCCGGCCGGACCTCCCGGTCGGCTCCGACGCGGTCGCGCTCGCGGCCGACACCGGCGCCCAGGCTATCGTCAACGTGACGATTCCGGTGGCTCATCACCCCGTCACCACCGCCGCGTTGTTCGCCGGCCTGCCCGTCCTCGGCGAGAAGCCGATCGCCGACACCCTGGCCCAGGCCCTGTCGCTGGCCGCCGCGGCCGAGGTGAGCGGCGAGCTGTTCATGGTCAGCCAGTCACGGCGCTGGAACCCCCAACTCTTCGCCCTGCGCGGGATGTTGGGGGAACTCGGCGCGATCGGCACGCTGACGACCGAGTTCTTCAAGGCTCCGCACATGGGCGGTTTCCGCGAGGAGATGGCGTACCCGCTGCTGATCGACATGGCGATCCACGCCTTCGACTCGGCCCGCTTCCTGCTCGGCGCGGACCCGGTCTCCGCCTACTGCCAGGCGTACAACCCGCCGTGGAGCTGGTACGAAGGCGACGCCGCCGCGAGCGCCGTATTCGAGATGGAAGGCGGTGCGCGCTATGCGTACAACGGCAGTTGGTGCAGTCCGGGCGCCGAGACCTCATGGAACGGCACGTGGCGGGCGAGCGGCGAGAAGGGCTCGGCGCTGTGGGACGGCGACACCGAGCCCGTACTCGTCGCCGACGTACAACCCGCCGAGCGGGCCCGCTCCCCGTACTCCGACATCGGCGGAGCGCTGCGGGTCTTCGTCGAGTCGCTGCGGACCGGCACCTCGCCCATGGGTGAGGTGCACGAGAACACCATGAGCCTGGCGATGGTCGAGGCCGCGGTGGAGTCGGCCCGGACCGGGCAGCTCGTACTCGTGGACGACGTTCTCGACCAGGCGTACGCGGTGGCCCTACGGGACGAGACCCGCCCCGACGTACGCGCCGCCCTCGCCGGCTGGCCGTCGGTCCGCGGCGCCCTCGCCCCGCACCAGGCACCGCCCCCCGCCGCTTCCGCCTGACGCCCTACCGATAGGGAGACCCCGTGCCCCGCCCTTCGCCCGACCCTGTGTCCGGCCGCCCCCGCCTCGGGGTGGCGATGATCGGCCACTCGTTCATGGGAGCCGTGCACTCCCAGGCCTGGCGCACCGCGCCCCGGGTGTTCGACCTGCCCTTCGACGTCGACATGACCGTCGTCTGCGGCCGTGACCCGAAGGGCACGGCTCGGGCGGCCGAGCGACTGGGGTGGGGCGACTGGGCGGCCGACTGGCAGCAAGTCGTACGCCGCGACGACGTGGACGTCGTCGACATCTGCACACCCGGCGACTCCCACGCCGACATCGCGACCGCCGCTCTGGCGGCCGGCAAACACGTGCTGTGCGAGAAGCCCCTCGCCAACACGGTCGAGGAGGCCGAGCGGATGGCCGCCGCCGCGCAGGTCGCCGCCGAGGCAGGCGTCCGCTCGATGGTCGGCTTCAACAACCGGCGCGTTCCTGCGTTGGCGCACGCCGCCCGCCTGATCGCCGAGGGGCGGATCGGTGAGGTGCGGCACGTCAGGGCCCAGTACCTCCAGGACTGGATCGTAGACCCCGAGTTTCCGCTGGTGTGGCGGCTGCGCAAGGAACGGGCCGGTTCCGGCGCGCTGGGGGACCTCGGATCGCACGTGATCGACCTGCTCCAACACCTGACCGGCGAACGCCTCACCGGGGTGTCGGCGACGCAGGCCACCTTCGTCACCGAGCGCCCCCTGCCGACGGAATCCAGCGGGCTCTCGGCGCGGGCCGGGGAACAGCGCGGGCAGGTGACCGTCGACGACGCGACCGCGTTCACCGGCCGGCTGGAAGGGGGCGCACTCGTCGTGGTCGAGGCGACCCGCTTCGCCACGGGACGCAAGAACGCGATGCGGATCGAGGTGAACGGCTCACGCGGGTCGGTCGCCTTCGACTTCGAGTCCATGAACGAGCTGCTGCTGTACGACGCCGACGACCCGGAGACGGAGGCGGGATTCCGCCGGATCCTGGTCACCGAGCCCGAACACCCCTACCTGGGCGCCTGGTGGCCGCCCGGTCACGGCCTGGGCTACGAGCACGCGTTCGTCCACCAGGTCCACGACTTCCTGACAGCGGTGGCGGAGGACGGGAGCGAGCCGCGCCCGTCGTTCGCCGACGGCCTCCAGGTCCAGTACGTGATGCGGGCGGTCGAGCGCAGTGCGGCGGACTCCTCCCGCTGGACGAGCGTCGGCTGACCGGGCGGGCGCGATCAGCACGCGCGCGTGGGCGGCGCGTTCACCACGCGTGCGTGGGCGAGGCGTTCACCCCGCGTCGAGCAGCCGCAGCCCCAGCGGAGTCGCGGAGTGCAGGACGTACTTGCCGGCGCGCTGGCTGTCGACCAGGCCGCCCTCCCGCAAAACGCCGAGCTGGTGACTGACGCTCGGCAGCGAGAGGCCCACCGCCTCGGCGACCTCGGACGTGGTCCGGCCCTCCCGCTCGGCCACGTCGGCCAGGACCGCGGCACGCGTGCGTCCCAGCAGGCGTACGAGCGCCTCCCCGGTCCTGCGGGAGACGTCCAGCGGGGTCTTCGACACCGGGTAGACCAGGACGGGCGTCAGCTCCGGGTCGGCCAGCGCGGTCGGCCGGCCCCAGCAGAAGTACGAGGGGACCAGCAGCAGTCCGCGCCCTTCGAGATGCAGGTCACGGTCCACCGGATAGTCCACTTCGAGGACCGGCGACTGCCAACGGGCATGCGGATGCAGGCCGTTCAGCAGGGCGACGCTGCCGCCGTCCAGGAGCGCCTCGGTGCGCCGGTCGAGATCGTCGCCGACCATCGCGCGCACCTGGGACCAGTGCGGCTCGACCAGGGTGCGGAAGTAGACCCGCAACGCGCGCGTGAGGGCGGTCAGTCCGCCGTCGCCGGGGCGGCCGAGTCCGGTGGTCCAGGCGGGCAGCGCACGGGTCCCGCTCAGCCGCGTCAGCTCGCGCGTCAGGCGCCTGCGCGGGGTGGCGCGCACCTCGTCGAGGCCGGCGGTCAACTCCGCCGCGGAGCCTGGGGGAGTGAGGAAATCAGGGATGTAGCCCACGCTCGGGATCAGTGACCGCAGCGGCTGCAGGGCGTCCCTCAAGGCCGGTTCGCCCGCGATTCTGGAACGCGCCGAACGACGCCACTGACCGAATTCCAGCGGCCCCTGTCCGGTCTTCAGCCGACACATACTGCAGACGATCTCCCACAGCGGGTCCGGGCGCCGCAGGATCCGGATGCTCTGCAGGTCGTGGGGGGTGAAATGAATACGGAGCATTACGTCCTCGTTCGCTCGGGACATACGGGACGCGAGCCGCCCTGCTCTCGCCCCGTGATTCCCGTTATATCAACGAACGCAATTCCACGGCCCCTTCCCGCCCCTTCCCGCCCCGCCGCCCGAACCCCGTTGTCAGTGGCGCGTCCTACGCTCGAAGCATGACCTACAGCGTCTGGCACAGGGGCCTCGGAATCACGCTCGACCTCACCGAGGCCGATCTCGGGCACCCGGAATACCCGGGGCTGCTCGACGAGATCTACGGCAATTACCAGCCGGATCTTCTGTACTGCCTGGAAGCCCATGAGGACGAGGGCTTCATCTGCCCCGGCTTCATGGCGATCCGCAAGGTCGACGGCCGTCCGCACGGGATGCATGTGGCCAAGGGCGAGCGCCCCGAGACGAAGGCCGAGAGCGATCTCCACAAGGCACTTGAGGAATACACCACCGTGGTCGCCGGGGGAGAGGGATTCCGGGTCACGCGCCCGGACGGCGGCCGGCGCGGGAAGCGGCGCACCGACGTGACCGTGGAGGGCGCCGACAGCAGGCGGTTCGGATACGAGATCCAACTCTCGGCGATAGCGGGCGGATCCGTGGACGAGCGCACCCGCGGCGCCCGCGAGGCCGGGCTCACCCCGCTGTGGCTCGTCAACAACGAGAACGCGATCCCCATCGACCGCGCCCCCTGGGCCCGGCTCAACGTACAGAGCTGGCGTGACGTGGGCGACCGCGCGGCCCTGCCGGTGCGCGGCGGCATCAAGCAACTGCACATGTCCCGCTGCGACTGGACCAACCCGGTCCCCTGCCCACGCCAGGGCACCAGCCGGTGTGGCGGCCGGCACGGGCTGTGGGAACCCGTGCGCGGTCTCTACTACGACGACGTCATCCGCCGTACGGCCACCGGCGAACTCGTCTCGCTCTACCTGCCCCACCCGGCAGGCCGCCGCGGCTGGCACATGTGGGTCACCCCGGCGGACAAGGAGGAGTTCCTCGAAGGCCGCCCGGAACCCCTGCCGGGGGTGCCGACGCAACGCCGGGGCGCGGGGACGGATCTCGTACGCCGGGCGCCCGACCAAGGGAGCAGGGACGACACCGAGGCGGGCATCCGGGCCGAACTCGCGCGGGCGCGTGACGACGAACGGCCCCTCGACGCCTCGCTGTGGCACACGGAACCGCCGTCCTGGGAGTTCTCCCGGCCCTTCACCGTGGGCGAGTTCGTCATACCCGGCGACCTGGTCGCCGCCCGGCGCACTTTCACCAGGGCGCTGGCCCACTGCCAGGACATCGCCTCGCACCTGCCCAGCGGCGCCGATGTGGCGGCGGGGCAGGCCGAGATCACCGGCGAGCAGCGCGAGCGGCTGTCGGACGCGCGCGAGCGGTGCCGCCGGCTGGCCGAGGAGATGCACACCCACGACTGGTGGGAGACGGTCGGCGACCGGCACGCGGCGAGGGAGGCGCTGGTCCACGCGGCGACACACGACAGCGTTTCCTAGGTCTCGCGGGCCCCGTCTCGCCGCCTCCTTACCGTCTGGACTTTAAGTCCAAGCATTGGACTTGTAGTCTAGGGCGAGGCCCGCATCGGGCACGAGCGGAACGGGAGAACGGGGGACACGGCATGGTCGCCGACGAGGCACCCACACCCTCACCCGCACTCACCGCCGAGCGCGACGCGATCATCGACGCGCTCGGACCCGTCGTCGACGGCATCGCGGCGACGTTCGGGCCGATGTGCGAGGTGGTCCTGCACGACTACCGGCAGCCGGAGAAGTCCGTCGTCGCCCTCGCCGGCTCGGTCACCGGACGGACCGTGGGCGGGGCGATGAGCGAGATCGGCCTGCGGATCGTCGCCCGCGGTGACGCGGCGGCCGACGACCTCAACTACGTCACCCGCACCCCGGCCGGCGGACTCGTCAAGTCGTCCACGATGGTGCTGCGGGACTCCACGGGCGCGGTGTTCGGCGCCCTGTGCGTCAACGTGGACGTCACCGCCGTAGGCGAGGCCCACGCGCTGCTCGGCGCACTGGCCGGCCTTGGCAGGGCCGTCACCGAGGCGCCGGTCACCACTTTCGGTAACGACGTCGACTCCGTCGTGGACGCCATCCTCGACACCCACCTGACCGGACAGCGCCGGAGCTGGGCCGGGTTGGACCGCGCCGGACGGCTCGACCTGTTCCGCGGCCTCGACGAGCACGGCGTGTTCGCGGTGCGCCGCGCCGTCGAACAGGTCGGCGCCCGCCTCGGCATCTCCCGCGCCTCCGCCTACAGCTACCTCTCCCAGGCCCGCGCCGCCGCGGCCCCGACGCCCGATCCCGATGGAGGACCCGCGTGACGACCACCACCCCGCCGATCACCCTCGACGCCGTCCGTGACGCCGCCGCACAGCTCAAGGGCATCGCCCACCGCACCCCCGTACTCCGCTCCCGCACCCTCGACGCGCTGGTCGGCGCCGAGGTCCACATCAAGTGCGAGAACTTCCAGCGGATCGGCGCCTTCAAGTTCCGCGGCGCCTACAACGCGGCCTCCCGGCTCACCCCGGAGGAACTGGCCCGCGGCATCGCCGCCTACTCCTCCGGCAACCACGCCCAGGCGGTCGCCCTCGCGGCCCGGGAACTCGGCAGCACCGCCGTCATCGTCATGCCCGAGGACACCCCCCGCTCCAAGCGGGACGCCACCGCCGAGTACGGCGCCGAGATCGTCACCTACGACCGCTACACCGAGGACCGCGTCGCCGTCGGCGAGGCCCTGGCCGCCGAGCGCGGCCTCGCCCTCATCCCGCCGTACGAGCATCCGCACGTGATGGCCGGGCAGGGCACCGCGGCGCTCGAACTCCTTGAGGAGACGGGGGAGTTGGACGCGCTGGTCGTGCCCGTCGGTGGCGGTGGGCTGATCGCCGGGAGTGCTACGGCGGCCAAGGGGCTGTACGCCGGGATCCGGGTGATCGGCGTCGAGCCGGAGGCCGGGGACGACACCAAGCGGTCCCTTGAGGCGGGCCGGCGCGTCAGCATCCCGGTGCCGCGCACCATCGCCGACGGCCAGGCCGCGGACATCCCCGGCGAGCTGACGTTCTCGGTGAACCAGCGGCTCGTCGACGAGATCGCCCTGGTGTCCGACGACGAGATCCGGGACGCGATGCGGTTCGCGTTCGAGCGGCTGAAGATCGTCGTGGAGCCGAGCGGGGCGACTCCGCTGGCCGCGCTGCTGAGCGGGCGGGCGGGCGCGCTGCCGCGCAGGGTCGGCGTGATCGTCTCCGGCGGGAACATCGCCGCCGATCGCTTCGCGGAGCTGTGCGGCCGCTGATCGGCGGCACGAGGGTGTCGTACCTCGAATGGCGCCATCGGTTTGACAGGCCGACGATGGAGTGGTGGGGCGGGTTCGAACGGAAGGAGCCGTCATGATCGAGGTCAAGTCGGTGGACAAGCCCGACGAACGGCGTGATTTCCCGCGCGGGCACCTGGAAGCGGTCCATCTCACCGGGCTCGACTTCGCGGTGGGCACCTTCGAACCCGGCTGGCGCTGGTCCGAGTCCGTGGCGCCCATCGCCGGTACGGAGAGCTGCCAGGTCCATCACAACGGATACGTCGTCCAGGGGCGCATGGGCGTCCGCATGGACGATGGTGGTGAGAGCGAGGTCGGACCGGGCGACGTCTTCGTGGCTCCGGCCGGGCACGACGCCTGGGTGATCGGCGACGAACAGGTCGTCGTGTACGACTTCGCCGGTGGAATGGCGCAGGAGTACGCGAAGGCGAAGGACTAGGAACCGCGTTCCGCCGGGAAGGGCAGGAGCAGGGCTCCCTCACATCGTGATGACGATCTTCGCGCGCGCGTGCTCCACCTCCATGTGCCGCATCGCCTGCGGCACCTCGCTCAGCGGATATGTGCGCTCGACGACCGGCGAGAGTTTCCCGGACTCGGCGAGCCGGCGCAGCTCGGCCAGGTTCGCCTTGCTCTGTTTCGCGGGGAGCTCGCGCAGCCGTTGACGGACGAAGGGCGCGGTCAGGCGCCCCTTGATGAAGAGCGCCATCGGACCGACCAGGCTGCCTCCCTCGTAGAAGCCGCCGCCGGACAGGACGAGCGTTCCGGTGGGCGTCAGGGCGCGCCGGAACTCGGTCAACGAGCGGTTGCCCACCAGGTCCAGGACGACGTCGTAGCGGCGCCCGGCCCGCGTGAAGTCCTCCTGCTGGTAGTCGACGACGTGGTCCGCGCCGAGTGAGCGGACCAGGTCCACGTTCCGGGTGCTGCACACGCCGGTCACCTCGGCGCCGTAGGACTTGGCGATCTGCACGGCGAACGTGCCCACACCGCCCGACGCGCCGTTCACCAGGACCGACTGACCCGCCTCGACATGGGCGGTGTCCCGCAGCCCGATCAGCGCGGTGTTCGCCGCGAGCGGCACCGCGGCCGCCTGCTCGAAGGTGAACCCCGCAGGCTTCACGTCCACCGAGTGGTCGGCGGCGCAGACGAACTCCGCGAACGCGCCGTCGGCCTCGCCGTACACCTCGTCACCGGGCCGCAGCCCCTTGACCGCGCCGCCGACCGCCTCCACGCGCCCGGCGAAGTCCCGGCCCCTGATCCGCGCCTTCGGCCCGCCGAACCCCATGCTTAACCGGGCGATCTTCGGATCGCCCCGCATGAAGTGCCAGTCGTACGCGTTGACCGAAGCCGCGAGCACCCGCACGAGTACCTCGCCCTCGCCGGGCACGGGCTGGTCGACCTCCTTGAACTCCAATGTGTCCGCCGAGCCGTACCGGTCCTGAACGACTGCCTTCATGGGATCCCCCTCCATCACTCGGGAGAGTAGGGAAAATCCGCTGCCCCGGATATCCGGGACGAGCCCTACTTCTGCGGGATGACGCGCCCTCGCGCTCGCCCTCCCACTTGCCCTTCGGAAACCGATCGGTCTACTGTGTTCGAGACATGGAAACCGATCGGTTTCCAGTCGCATAGTTGGGAGAACCCCCATGACCACCATCGAAGGTTCCGTCGCCCTGGTCACCGGCGGCAGCCGCGGCATCGGCAAGGCGCTGGTGCAGGCCCTCTACGAGCGGGGCGCCAAGAAGGTGTACGCCACCGCCCGCGACCCGCGTACCGTCACGCACCCGGACGCCGTGCCGCTGGCCCTGGAGGTGAGCGATCCCGCGTCCGTCACGGCGGCCGCGGCACAGGCCCAGGACGTGAACCTGCTCATCAACAACGCGGGCGCGTCCGTCAACGCGAACTTCCTTGACTCGCCCGTCGAGGACGTTCGCCGCGAGTTCGAGACCAACTTCTACGGACCGCTCCTCGTCACCCGCGCCTTCGTCCCCGTCATCGAACGCAACGGCGGCGGCCACATCCTGAACGTCCACTCCGTGCTGTCGTGGGTCGGCCTCCTCGGCTCCTACAGCGCCTCCAAGGCCGCCCTGTGGTCCCAGACCAACTCCCTGCGCCTGGACCTGAAGCCGCGCGGCATCGAGGTCACAGGACTGCACGTCGGATACGTCGACACCGACATGGCCGCCCACGTCGACGCGCCCAAGTCCACGCCGGAGAGCGTCGCCGCCCAGGCCCTCGACGGCATCGAGACCGGCGCCTACGAAGTGCTCGCCGACGACCTCACCCGCCAGGTCAAGGCGGGCCTGGCCGCCGACCCCTCGGTGCTCTACCCGCAGCTCGTCGCCCAGGCGTAGTGGCGCGCGGGGGCGCTCACACCGGCAGCAGGCGCGCCACCAGCGCGCCGAGCTGCCGGGCGTTGCGGCACTCGTGCATCTCCACCAGACCGGCGTAGTCGAGTGCCGCGGAGTCGCCCGTGCCCCACTGGGCGCGCGTCTCGGGGTTCAACCAGTAGACGCGGCGGGCCCGTTCGGCCACCTGCCGGACGGCCGCCAGGTTCGGGTCGCTCATGTTCGTCCGGGCGTCACCGAGCACGAACACCGTCGTGCGCGGGCCGACCGCGTCGCCGTAGCGCTCCGCGAACTCGCCCAGGGCGACGCCGTAGTCGCTGCTCTCGTGCCAGCCGGTGAGCGTGGCCTGTGACCTGATGTGGGCGCCGAGCCCTTCGGGGTCGGCCGTGCCGTGCGCCAGGAAGCCGGTCACCTCGTCGATCCGGTTGACGAAGGCGAACGTCCGCACCTTGCTGAACTGGTCGTGCAGCGCCTGCACCAGCAGCATCGTGAAGTCCGAGAAGCCGGACACCGAGCCCGACACGTCGCACAGCAGCACGAGTTCGGGCCGCATCGGACGGCGCCTGCGCAGCACCGGCTTCATCGGCACCCCGCCCGTCGACAGCGAGCCGCGCAGGGTGCGCCGAAGATCGATGCTGCCCCGCGCGGCCCGGCGCCGCCGCGCCGCGAGCCGGGTGGCGAGCTTGCGGGCCAACGGCTGGACCGTTCGGCGCAGTTCGGCGAGCCGGTCCTTGCCGGCGTACAGGAAGTCCACCCGGTCCGCCGTCGGCGCCACCGCGCGCCGGGCCAGCTCGTCCCGGTCGCGCCGCTCGGCGACCCGCCGCCGCGCCTCCGCCGCCACCAGCCGCCGGAACGTCTCGATGCGCCGCCGGATCTCGTCGTCGAGCAGCCGGTCCGCGAACCCCGAACCACCGTCCCGCGCACGGACGTTGTCGCGCACCCGGGCGAACAGCGTCTGCGGACGGATCCGTTCGAGCGTCTGGTACGAGGACCAGCCGTCCGACTCCGGTGAAGTGCCGTATCCGCCGAAGCCGTCGACCGCCTCCGCCGCCAACTGCCCCATCAGGGCGAGGTCTTGGGCGGCCAGCGCCGCCGCGAGCCGGTCCCGCAGGTCATCCCGGCCGGCGTGCTCCGCCTCCGGTGCGCCGACGCCTCGCGGGAAGTACAGGTCGAAGACGGGGTCGAACACCTGGCGCTGCGCCGGACCGTGCAGCAGCGTCGCGGCCAGCGCCTCGCGCAGCAACTCGCGGTCGGCGAGGCCCAGTACGGCCATCGCCTGTGCCGCGTCGACGGTCTCGCCGGTGCCGATGCGCATGCCGTGCGCGCGCAGCGCCCCGACCAGCGAGGTCAGCCGCTCGGCGACCCCGGGGGCGGTCACACGGCGTCCAAGTCGAGCTTGGCGGCGGCCTTGAGGACGTCGTCCTGGTGCTTGAGGAGGACGCCCAGGGTGTCCCGTACGACGCTCTCGTCGAGGGTGTCGGCGCCGAGTGCGAGCAGGGTGCGCGCCCAGTCGATGGTCTCGGCGACCGAGGGGACCTTGCGCAGGTCCATGGCGCGCAGCGCGCCGACCACCCGGACCACCGAGGCGGCCAGCGTCTCGTCCAGGGCGGGCACCTTCAGCCGGACGATCCGCCGCTCCAACTCCTCCTCGGGGAAGCCGATGTGGAGGAAGAGGCAGCGGCGGCGCAGTGCCTCGGACAGCTCGCGGCTCGCGTTCGAGGTCAGGACGACGAAGGGGCGGCGGGTCGCGGTGACGGTGCCGAGTTCGGGGACCGTGATCTGGAAGTCGCTGAGCACTTCGAGGAGCAGGCCCTCGACCTCGACGTCCGCCTTGTCGGTCTCGTCGATCAGCAGCACCTTGGGATCGTCCCCGCGGATGGCGGTCAGCAGCGGGCGGGGGAGGAGGAACTCCTCGCTGAAGATGTCCGTGCGCGCCTCGTCCCAGGTCTCGTCCCGGCCGGCGCTGATACGCAGGAGCTGCTTGGCGTGGTTCCACTCGTACAGCGCCCGGGACTCGTCGACGCCCTCGTAGCACTGCAGCCGGACCAGCCGTGCGTCCGCCACCTCGGCCACGGCCTTGGCGAGCTCGGTCTTGCCGACCCCGGCGGGCCCCTCCACCAACAGTGGCTTGCCGAGGCGGTCGGCCAGGAAGACGGTCGTGGCCACCGCGGGCGAGGCGAGATAGCCGGTCTCGGCCAGACGCGCCGAGACGTCGTCGACGGATGTGAACAGCAACGGGGCCTCCCGGTCGGCGCGGCGCGGAGCCACTATCCAAGCGCTTGTTCACCCAGTCTGTCACGGGTCTCCTGGGCCGCCCCAGGGGGAGACCGATCGGTTTTCATACCGGCTCCCGCGGAGGTAACCTCGCAGTATGACCACGACAGACAAGGCGTCGACGAAGGACCGGCTGCTCGACGCGGCGTCCGAGCTCTTCTACCGCGACGGTGTCTCCATCGGCGTCGAGGCGCTGTGCCGGGAGGCCGGTGTCTCGAAGCGGTCGATGTACCAGCTCTTCGCCAGCAAGGACGAGGTCCTCGCGGCGAGCCTGGAGCGGCGCGCTCCCGGGTACGCGGAGCAGCTCACCGGCGGTGCGGAGGAGGCCGGTACGCCACGGGAGCGCATCCTCTACATCTTTGAGCAGTCGGAGAGGCTCTCGACGGACCCCGCCTACCTGGGCTGCCCCTTCCTGGCCGCGCTGGTCGAGCTGAAGGATCCCGAGCACCCGGCGAGCGTTGTCGCCCGCGCGGCCAAGCAACGACTGCAGGATGCGTTCCGGGAGCAGGCGGAGCTCGGTGGCGTGGAGGACCCGGAGTTCCTGGCCCGCCAGTTGATGCTGGTCTTCGACGGCGCCAGCGCCCGGGCCGGCGCCCGGATAGAGACGCTGGAGGGACTGACCACGGTGACCGTGGCGGCGCTGCTGGACGCGGCGGGCGTGAAGTAGCGGAGCGGCTGCGCGGGCACACGCGAAGGGGCGGCCGCCGAAGCAGCCGCCCCTTGCGCGAGGTGGCGGAAGCGACCGGTCCCGGAAGCGGGCCGCCGAAGCCGCCGGCCCCCGGGACGAATCGCCGTCACGCGGCCACCGCCACCGCCCCCACCGCGGGAGCGCGCAGCACCCGCCGCGCCGTCGCCAGGCTCGTCCCCAGCGTCACCGCCGCCGCGACCGCGACGACCGCGAGCCAGATGCCGAGCCACTGGTCCGGCAGCACCCCGTCGGTCCGCACGACCGTGAACGGGACGACCCCCGCCAGCGCCGCCACCGTGCCGAAGACGACGCCGACGACCGTCAGCAGCAGCCCTTCGGCACCCACAACTCCCAGCACCTGCCCGGGAGTCGCGCCCGCCAGGCGCTGCTGCCCGAACTCCCGGGTGCGGTAAGTCGTCGCCGCGTACAGCGAGTTGACCAGCATCACGCACACGAAGACCACGATGATGCCGACGACCGTGAGGTTCAGCGTCTCCAGGTTCTTGTCGGCGACCGACTTCCTCAGCCCCGAGGCCGACACCGCGTCGCTCTCCACCGCCTGCATCGTGAGGGTCGCCGAGGCCACCGCCGTGAACAGGACCAACGACGTGAGGATCCCGGCGAGTTGACCCGCCCGTTCGCGCAGATTCCGCGCGGCCAGCCAGCCGGCCGCCCCGGACAGCGGCAGCCGGTCCAGCACCACCTTCAGCAGCCGCGGCGACAGCAGCGCGAACCCCACCGACAGCAGGATCGCCCCGTACGCCGGAGCCGCCATCAGTGCCGGATCCGTCGCCGAAAACGCGAACGTCGACGTCACCGACACGGCACCGACGGCCAGCGCCGCCCAGGCGAGGAACGTCCGTGCCCGGCCCCGCGGTTCACGCCTCAGAGTGGCTCGCCGTACGGCCAGGAACGCGGCGCCCGCCGCCGCGATCAGCGTGATGTCGACGCCCGACATCAACGCGACCGTGCCGAAGGAGTACTCGACCGACCCCGAAACCTGACCGCTGTCCTGGAACATGTCCAGCAGCCACCGCCCGCCCAGCATCGCCGGACCGATCGCCAGCACCGCGCCCACCAGGGCCACGGCCACCGCCTCACCCACGACCATCCGCTTGAGCTGCGCCGGAGTCGCCCCCGAACTGCGCAACAGCTCCAACTCGGCGGCCCGCTGGCGCACGTTGACCGTGAGCGTGGAGGCGACCGCGAAGAACACCAGCAGCGTGCCGTAACCGCCGACGACGCTCGCACTGGTGGTCAGCGTCTCCCGGCTCACCGCGTCGACACCGTGCCCCGCCGCCGTGTCGTGCAGGGAGTTGAACGTCATGATGATCGTCGCGCCCAGGAACGCCGACAGCAGCGTGGCGAGGAACCGCCCGGGCCGCTGTCGTATGGATCGCATAGCCAGTACGAACATCGCTCACACCCCCACCGTCACGTCGTCGCCCAGGTGCGCGAGGCGCTCGGCCACCGCGTCCGCGGTCGGTGCGTCCAACTGTCCGACCAGCCGGCCGTCCGCGAGGAACAGCACGGAGTCGGCGTAGGAGGCGGCGACCGGGTCGTGCGTCACCATCACCACGGTCCGGCCGTGCACCTGGACCGCCTCCCGCAGCAGCCGCAGCACATCCCGCGCGCTACGGGTGTCCAGCGCGCCCGTCGGCTCGTCCGCGAAGATCACCCGCGGCTCGGTGACCAACGCCCGTGCGATCGCGACCCGTTGGCGCTGACCGCCGGAGAGCTGGGCGGGGCGGTGACTGAGCCGGTCGCCGAGGCCGACCTGTTCGAGGACCTCCCGGGCCCGCCGCCGGTCGACGCGCCGGCCGGCGAGCTTGAGCGGCAGTACCGTGTTCTGCGCCACCGTCAGCGTCTCCAGCAGGTTGTACTGCTGGAACACGAACCCGATCCGGCCGCGCCGGAACTTCGTCAACTCGGCCTCGCCGCCGCCCGTCAGCTCCGTGCCGTCCACCTGCACGATCCCGCTGTCCGGCTGGTCGAGCCCGGCCGCGCACTGCAGCAGCGTCGACTTGCCCGAGCCCGACGGCCCCATCACCGCGGTGAAGGTGCCCCGGGCCAGCCCGAGCGTCACGCCGTCGAGGGCGGCCACGGCACCGTCGTCACTGCCGTAGGTCTTGCTCACCTTCACCAGCCGCAGTGCCTCGGCGGCGGGTCCCTTGTCGTGGTTGCGTCGCGATCCCGTACGAAACATCGTCATCACTCCCCGTCCGGCACGCCCTGTGCCCTGCCAAAGAACCTACGGAGAGCGAGGTCGGACCACATGGGGCGCAGAACCCGTATCGCGGGGTGTACTCAGCGACACCCTCCCGGTGGCCTGGTGCCCGTCGAGTGAGGCTGTGACAGGCCTGTGACCGGAGGTATGGCCTCCATCACAGCCCTCCGGGGCTTGTCTTGATCGACTCTGCGGATGCGGAGAAGCGTGCGGGACGGCGTGCTGTGCGCCGGGGCGGGCCTCGTCGTCGGCGCGGTCATCTGGAACGTGACGACGGCGGCGTACGGCGATCCCCCCGAGGCGCCCGAGCCGACGGCCGTGGCCTGCCCGCGGGACGGCGTCCGGGTCACCCCCGGCCCGGTGGACGCGGCCCTGGGCCTGCGCGCCATGAACCTCGTCCTGGAGAACTGCGGCACCCGCACCTACCGGGTCAAGGGTTACCCGGGCCTCCGGCTGCTCGACCGGGACCAGCAGACGGTGACCGGCATCTCGGTGATCCACGGCAGTGGCGGCATCGCCACGGTGACCGGATTCGACGAGCCGCCGAAGACCGTGACGCTGGCGCCGGGCGAGACCGCCTCCGCCGGCCTGGTGTGGCGCAACACCACCACCGGCTTCGACGGCGCGGCGTACGTGCCGTACCTGACGGTCGAGGCGAAGCCCGGCGGGTTCCCGGGCCTGGTGGCACCGGACGGCGGCCTCGACCTCGGCACCACCGGGAAACTCGGCGTCGGCCCGTGGCGCACCACCACCGCCGATGACGGAGGCACGCGATGACGGACCAGAACACCGCCTCCGACCGCTTCCCGCAGCGCATCCTGCGTCGCTCGCCCGAACACCGCCGGGCCGACGGCATCACCTGCGCGCTGTTCGTCGCCGTCGACGCCCTCCTCGTCGCGGGGATCCTCCTGCTCGGCACCGAGGGCGTCTTCACCGAGGACTGGATGCCCTACCCCGGGATGATGGACTCCACGGCCTTCTCCTACCAGCACGACTGCGTGCTGTTCCTCTACCGGGTCGAGGCCGTGAGTGTCGGCCTGGCGATCGCCTGCCGCCTCTGGATCACCGCGGGCGCGCAACTCGTGGTCCTCACCTCGGCGGCGGCCTTCATCGCCTCGCTCTCCACGTACTGGAACCCCTGACCGACGCCCGTACGGGTCACCACAACGAGCCGCCACCCGCCCCGCCGGATCCAATGGACCCGTGACCGCGCCCCCGGACGACTGCCTCGCGCGCAACGAGTGGATCTGCGGTGAGTATCTGACCACCCGCCGCCACATCCTCCTCGACGCGGTCCTCCAGCATCTCCAGCTGACCGCGATCTCGGTGCTGATCGGCCTCGCTCTCGCCCTCCCGCTGGCCGTCGTGGCGCGCCGCTGGGGCTGGGCGGCCGGGCCGGTCCTCGCCGTCACGACGATCCTCTACACGATCCCGTCCCTGGCGATGTTCTCGCTGCTCCTGCCCGTCTACGGCCTCTCGAAGAGTCTCGTCGTCGCCGGACTCGTGCTCTACTCGCTGACCCTGCTCGTGCGGAACATCCTGGCGGGCCTGCGCGCCGTCCCCGCGGAGACCCGACAGGCCGCGCGCGGCCTGGGCTACGGCCCCATCCGCCTCCTGCTCACCGTCGAACTGCCCCTCGCCCTGCCCGCCGCGATGGCCGGACTGCGCATCGCCACGGTCTCGGCGGTCTCCCTGGTCACGGTCGGCGCGATCGTCGGCTTCGGGGGGCTGGGCAACCTCATCTACGCCGGAATGAACACCTACTTCAAGGCGCAAGTGCTCACCGCCTCCGTGCTGTGCGTGGTCATCGCGATCGTCGCCGACCTGCTCCTGCTCGCCGTGCAACGCCTGCTCACCCCCTGGACCAGGGCGGCCCGCGGATGAAGACACTGACCGACGCCTGGGACTGGCTCACCGACTCCGCCCACTGGTCCGGCGACGACGGCATCTGGCACCGGCTCGCCCAACACCTAGTCCTCACCGTCGTCTGCCTGGTCATCAGCTGCCTGATCGCCCTGCCCGTCGCGCTCGTCCTGGGCCACCTCGGCAAGGGCGGCGCGCTCGCGGTGAACATCTCCAACATCGGCCGGGCCGTCCCGACCTTCGCCGTCCTCGTCCTCCTCCTGCTGACCCCGATCGGGAAGTGGGGCGAGGGTCCCACGGTCGTCGCCCTGGTGCTGTTCGCCGTACCGCCGTTGCTCACCAACGCCTACGTCGGGATGCGCGAGGTCGACCGCAGCGTCGTCCAGGCCGCTCGCGGTATGGGGATGACCGGGCGGCAGATGCTGTTTCAGGTCGAACTGCCCCTGTCGCTCCCGATGATCATGAACGGGGTGCGCATCGCCGCCGTCCAGTTGGTCGCCACCGCGACGATCGCCGCGCTGGCCGGCGGAGGCGGCCTGGGGCGGATCATCACGGCCGGGTTCAACCTGGCCGATACGGCGCAGGTGGTGGCCGGGGCCGTGCTCGTCGCCGTGTTCGCGCTGGTCGTCGAGGGGATCTTCGAGACGGCGGAACGACTGTCGCCGCGCTGGGCCAGGGGCGAGCGGTGAGGCGGCCCCTGGCCCTGGCGGCCGTACTGCTGCTGGCGGGCTGCTCCACGGGTCCGTCCCTGGAGAACCAGGGCGCGGTCACCGCGCCGCCCGGCGACAGCCACCACCTGACCATCGGCTCCGCCGGATTCACCGAGAGCGACCTGCTCGCCCAGATGTACTCCCTGCTCCTGAAGCAGGCCGGATACAAGACGTCCCTGCTGACCGTCGCCAACCGCGAACTGTACGAACCCGCCCTGGAATCAGGGCAGATCGACGTCGTCCCCGAGTACGCGGCCACCTTCGCCGACTGGCTCAACGCCAAGACCAACGGAGCCGACGCGCCACCGGTCGGCTCGCCCGACCTCGACGCCACGATGAAGGGCCTGCGCCGACTGGCCACGCCTCGCGGTCTCACGGTCCTCGCCCCGGGCCGGGCGGTCGACCAGAACGCCTTCGCGGTGAGCACGTCCTACGCCCGGAAGCATGACCTGAAGACCCTGAGCGACCTGGGCGCGTCGGGACTTAAGGTGCGGCTCGCCGCAGGTGACGAGTGCGTCCAACGGCCTTACTGCGAACCGGGGTTGAAGAAGACCTACGGCATCGACATCACCGCCGTCGACCCCAAGGGCGTCGGCACCACCCAGGCCAAACGGGCCGTGCAGAGCGGCCAGGACCAGATGGTCCTCACCACCACCACCGACGCCACCCTCTCCGAGTTCGGCCTCGTCCTCCTCGCCGACGACAAGCACCTCCAGAACGCCGACTACGTCGTCCCGGTCGTCAACCGCTCCCGAGCGGGCGGCGCAGGAGTCACCAAGGCGCTGGGCAAACTGAACGACGTCCTCACGACGGCCGACCTCGCCGCCATGAACGAACAGGTCGACAGCTGGCGGCGGTTGGCCGAGGACGTGGCACGGAGCTATCTCAAGGACAAGGGCCTGGTGGACTGACATCGGCCGGATCGTCGACCGGCCTGGCAACTGGTCCGGCAACCGGTCCCGCAGGGGTGCCAGCCGTCAGGCGTCCGCCACCGAGTCGAACGACACCTGATCCCGCGGCACGCCCAGCGCGTCCGCGTCCACCGACCGGCGCAGCGCCTCGTGGAGTTTCGCCGGGGTGAGGACGCCGAGGAAGCGGGCCTCGTCCAGCACGGCGACCCAGCCGGCGTCGTGCTGGAGCATCACGCCGAACGCCTGCTTCAGGGGTGCGCCGACGGGGACCCAGGCGTTCATGCGCCGTGCGCGGTCGCCGACCGTGCCGTCCGAGTCGAGATCCTCGATGCCGACCCAGCCGTGCAGGTCGCCGTACGTGTCGAGGACGACGGCCCAGCGCGCGCCGTCCGCCCGCAGGCGGTCCGCCGCCTGTCCGGCGGGCTCGTCGAGGCGGGCCACCGGCGGCTGTTCCAGGTCCTCGGCCTCGATCGCGGTGACCGACAGCCGCTTCAGCCCGCGGTCGGCGCCGACGAACTCGGCGACGTACGGCGTCGCGGGCGTGCCCAGCACCGCCCCGGGGGTGTCGAACTGCTCGATGCGCCCCTGCCCGTAGACGGCGATACGGTCGCCGAGCCGCACCGCCTCCTCGATGTCGTGCGTGACCAGCAGCACCGTCTTGCGCACCGCGGCCTGCATCCGCAGGAACTCGTCCTGCAACTGCTCCCGCACCACCGGGTCGACGGCCCCGAACGGCTCGTCCATCAGCAGTACCGGCGGATCGGCGGCCAGCGCCCGCGCCACGCCGACCCGCTGGCGTTGACCGCCGGAGAGCTGGTCGGGATAGCGCGGCCCGTACAGCTTGGGATCCAGGCCCACCAGATCGAGCAACTCGGCCGCCCGCGCCCGGGCCTTCGCCCGCTTCCAGCCGATCAGCGCCGGCACGGTCGCCGTGTTGTCGAGGATCGTCCGGTGCGGGAAGAGCCCCACCTGCTGGATGACGTACCCGATGCGCCGCCGCAGCCGCACCGGATCGACGGCGGCGATGTCCTCGCCGTCCATCAGGATCCGTCCCGAGGTCGGCTCGATGAGCCGGTTGACCATCATCATGGTCGTCGTCTTGCCGCAGCCGGACGGGCCGACGAGCGTGACGAGCTCGCCCTCGGACACCTCGAAACTCAGGCCGTCCACCGCCGTCGTACCGTCCGGATACCGCTTGGTGACCTGTTCGAACCGGATCATGCCCTCACGCTAGCCGCGCCTCTCACACCCCGCGCCCCGGCACGGCCCGGGGCCCGGCGAATGGCTGAAGCCGCTGGTGAACGGGCCGCTACGCGTTCTCCTCCGCGCTCGCCCGACCGCTCACCAGCACCACCTCCAGGGTGCGCGGACCGTGCACTCCCTCGACCCGGTCCAGCTCGATGTCACTGGTCGCCGACGGGCCGGAGATCCACGTCAACGGGCGGGTCGGGTCGAGGCGTTCGAGGGCCTGGGGGACGGAGGAGACGACCTGGTCCGGGACCCGTACGACACAGATGTGGTGGTCGGGCACGAGGGTGATCCGGCGGCGGCCCTGGTCGGGGCTGCCGTCCAGGACGATGGTGCCGGTCTCGGCGATCGCGATCGCGCAGCCCGTGATCACGCTCTCGACCTTGTCCAGCTCGTGCGGAGTGCTCGCGGCGCGGTCGTGGACGCGGGTCGGACCGGCGGCCGACATCCACTCCGGCGGCAGCTCCGGGGGTACCAGCACAGACTGGGATCCCCGCTGGGCGAGCAGCCGCATGATGAGGTTCGGCAGCTCCTCCGCGTCCGTGCGGTGCACGAGCGCCCGGTAGTCCGCGAGGTTCTCCGCCAGCAGATCCACCGTCTGCTCGACGCTCCGGTCGCCGTGCTCCCGCAGATACTCACGCGGAACCGCCTGCTCGTACGACGTGTCGTCCTGCGGTACGTCGGCCAGCGCGCGCCGCACCCGGCCCAAGATCCGTTCCCTGCTGCTCACTTGGCGGCCCCCTTGTCGGTGTTCCCGCCCTGCGTGCGCTGCCACCAGTCACGGAACGGCTCGGCCGGCAGCGTCGGCAGATCGCGGCTCTCGCTCCACGCCCGGCCGGGGCCCGGCAGCGTCCGCGGATGGAAACGGCGGGTGCGGGACGCGAGCCGTTGCCCGGTGCGCAGCGCACCGGGGCGGCCGAACGCCCAGCGGGCCGCCCGCATGGCCGCCCGCTCGGCGGCATGCCCCTTGGCGGGCTTGAGGATCACCTTGTTGCCCTCACGGGTCACCTGCCCGCCCTCCACGATCCGCTCGCGCAGGTGCACCAGCACCTCGGGGATGTCGATCGCGACCGGGCACACCTCGTAGCAGGCGCCGCACAGCGACGAGGCGTACGGCAGTGAGGCGTCGATCTCGCTTGCCGTGCCCCGGAGTTGAGGGCTGAGG
This sequence comes from Streptomyces pseudovenezuelae, assembly GCF_029892565.1. Taxonomy (GTDB): domain Bacteria; phylum Actinomycetota; class Actinomycetes; order Streptomycetales; family Streptomycetaceae; genus Streptomyces; species Streptomyces pseudovenezuelae_A. The sequence goes on from NZ_JARXVH010000002.1 coordinate 83,866, forward strand.
ATGGCGCCGATCGGGCCCGGGTAGACCGAGCCGTAGGCGTGGCCGCCCGCCCGCTCGTAGACCGGGCAGACGTTGAGGCAGGCCGAGCAGCGGATACAGCGTAGGGCCTGGCGGCCGACCTCGTCGGCGAGGGTGTCGGTGCGGCCGTTGTCGAGCAGGACCAGGTGGAAGTTCTGCGGCCCGTCCTCGTCCGTCGTGCCCGTCCACATCGACGTGTACGGGTTCATGCGCTCGGCGGTGGAGGAGCGGGGGAGGGTCTGCAGGAAGACCTCCAGGTCCCGCCAGGTCGGCAGGATCTTCTCGATGCCGACGACCGAGATCAGCGTCTCGGGCAGGGTCAGGCACATCCGGCCGTTGCCCTCGGACTCGACGACCACGAGCGTGCCGGTCTCGGCGATCATGAAGTTGGCGCCGGAGACGCCGACTTTGGCGCGCAGGAACTTCTCGCGCAGGTGCAGGCGCGCGGCCTCGGCGAGTTCGGCGGGGGTGTCGGTGAGGCCTTCGGGGGCCGGGCGCCCCCACTCGCTCATCTCGCGGGTGAAGATCTCCCGGATCTCGCCGCGGTTGCGGTGGATCGCCGGAACCAGGATGTGCGAGGGCCGGTCCTTGCCCAACTGCACGATCAGCTCGGCGAGATCGGTCTCGTAGGCGCGGATCCCCTCCTCCTCCAGCGCCTCGTTGAGCCCGATCTCCTGCGTGGCCATCGACTTGACCTTGACGACCTCCGACTCACCGGTCTCCTTGACCAGTTGGACCACGATCCGGTTCGCCTCGTCGGCGTCCGCCGCCCAGTGGACCGTGCCGCCGGCCGCGGTGACCGCCTCCTCCAACTGCACGAGATAGCGGTCGAGATGAAAGAGGGTGTGGTCCTTGATCCGCTTGCCCGCCTCGCGCAGCTCCGCCCAGTCGGACACCTCGGCCACGGCCTTCGCGCGCTTGGCGCGGATGGTGTGCGTGGCATGGCGCAGATTGCCGCGCAGGGTCTCGTTGCGCACCGCGTCGTGCGCGGCCACCGGGAAGGCCGGCATTCCTACGAATGTCCCGCTCATGCCGCCGGCTCCTCCTCCGTGCTCGCCAGGATCTCCGCGATGTGCACCGGCCGGATACCGGTGCCGAGCCGCGTCATCGTGCCGCCGATGTGCATCAGACAGGAGTTGTCGGCGGCGCACAGCACCTCCGCGCCGGTCGACTCGGCGTTGCGCACCTTGTCCGTGCCCATCGCCGCCGAGACATCGGGGTTCTTCAGCGCGAAGGTGCCGCCGAACCCGCAGCACTCGTCGGCACCCGGCAGCTCGACCAGCTCCAGCCCCTTGACGGACTGGAGCAGCTTGCGAGGGCGGTCGCCGAGCCCCAGGCTGCGCAGCCCGTGGCAGGTCGGGTGATAGGTGACCGTGTGCGGGTAGTACGCGCCGACGTCCGTCACCCCGAGTACGTCCACGAGGAACTCCGTCAGCTCGTACGTCTTGGGCACCACCGGCGCCAGCGTGGTCGCGAGGCTGTCCCCGCGCCCTTCCGCCCGCGCCCGCTCGCCCATGCGCGGGTACAGCTCCCGCACCATCGCCCCGCACGACCCGGACGGCGTCACAATCGCCTCGTACTCCCCGAATACATCGGAGAAATGCCGAGCGAGCGGCTCCGCCTCATGCCGGTACCCGGTGTTGTAGTGCGCCTGCCCGCAACACGTCTGGGCCATCGGGAAGTCGACCTCGACGCCCAGCCTGGTCAGCAGTTTCACCACGGCACGGCCGGTGTCCGGATAGAGCGTGTCGTTGACACAGGTCAGGAACAGGGCGACACGCATCGCGGCTCCTTGGGATCGATCATCGGATGAGTGCAGCGTAATGCGACGACACGGCCCGGGGGAGCCCCTGTCACCTTCCGGTGAGCCGGACCTGTGCCTCGTGCCACCGCGCCGTGTCGCCCCGCGGCTCGTAGCGGGTGAGCGGTTGGGTACGGATGAGCAGGCGCCGCATGGCCGGGAGGTCGCCGACCAGGCCGTGCGCCCGGGCCTGCACGAGGACGTTTCCGAGGGCCGCCGCCTCGGTCGGGCCCGCCACCACCGGCAGGCCGCAGGCGTCGGCGGTGAGCTGGCACAGCAGTGCGTTGCGGGTGCCGCCGCCGACGATGTGCACGACGTCGACGGGCTGGTCGGCGAGCCGTTGTGCGTCCTCCACGGCCCGACGGTGGGCCAGGGCGAGCGAGTCGAGGATGCAGCGCGTGATCTCCGCGGGCGAGGCGGGCACCGGCTGCCCGGAGGCGCGGCACGCCTCGGCGATCCGCTCCGGCATCCGGCCCGGTGCCAGGAACGCCTCGTCGCCCGCGTCCACGACCGACCGCAGCGCCGGCACCTCGGCCGCGTCCAGCAGCAAGGCGCCCAACTCCGGTTCGCCCCAGGCCCGTACACACTCCTGGAGCAGCCAGAGCCCCATGATGTTCCGCAGATAACGGACCGTGCCGTCCAGCCCCAGCTCGTTGGTGAAGTTGGCGGCCCGGCTCTCCTCGGTCAGCACGGGCGCGGCCAGTTCGAGGCCGGCCAGTGACCAGGTGCCGGTGGAGATGTACGCGAAGCGCTGGCTGCCGCCGGCGGGTACGGCGGCCACGGCGGACGCCGTGTCGTGCGACCCGACCGCCGTCACCGGCACCGGACCTTTGAGGCCGGTCTCCTCCAGCACGTCCGCGCGCAGCACACCGGCCGGGTCCCCGGGCTGTCGCAGGGGCGCGAACAGGCCGAGGTCGATGCCCAGTCGGGAGGCGACCTCGTGGGACCAGTCGCGGGTGCGGGGATCGATGAGCTGGGTGGTCGAGGCGTTGGTGAGCTCGGTGCCCTGCTCGCCGGTGAGCCAGTAGGAGAGCAGGTCGGGAACGAGCAACAGCCGTCGGGCGTGTGCGAGTTGGTCCGTGGAGCGGGCGGCCACCAGCTGGTAGAGGGTGTTGAAGGGCGCGTACTGCAGGCCCGTCGCCGCGTACAGCTCCTCGGCGGGCAGGGTCGCCCACACCTTCTCCGCGATGCCCTCGGTGCGGGAGTCCCGGTAGTGGACGGGATTGCCGAGCAGCGCGCCGTCGGCGTCCAGCAGGCCGTAGTCCACGGCCCAGCTGTCGATGCCGACGGAGTCGAGCCGTCCATCGCAGTGGGCACCCGCGGCCCGCAGTCCGTCCAGCACGCCCGCGTACAGCGCCAGAATGTCCCAGCGCAGCCCCTCGGGCACGCGCATGGGCCGGTTGGGGAAGCGGTGGGCCTCGGTCAGCTCCAGGCTGTCGGGCCCGACGCGGCCGACCATGACGCGCCCGCTGGACGCGCCGAGGTCGACCGCGGCGTACGCGTGCACGGCTCTCACCGCCGTCATCGCAGGAAGGCGGCCGCGACACCGGCGTCGACCGGGACGTGCAGACCGGTGGTGTGCGTCAACTCCCCGCCGGTCAGCGCGAACACGGCGTTCGCCACATGCTCCGGCAGCACCTCGCGCTTGAGGATCGTCCGCTGCGCGTAGAACTCGCCAAGCTTCTCCTCGGGCACGCCGTACACGGCCGCCCGCTGCGCGCCCCAGCCGCCCGCGAAGATGCCGGAGCCGCGCACGACACCGTCCGGGTTGACGCCGTTGACGCGGATGCCGTGCTCGCCCAACTCGGCGGCCAGCAAACGTACTTGATGGGCCTGGTCGGCCTTGGTGGCGGAGTAGGCGATGTTGTTCGGACCGGCGAAGACGGCGTTCTTCGAGGCGATGTAGACGATGTCGCCGCCCAGCTCCTGCGCGATCATCACCCGCGCGGCCTCGCGTGAGACGAGGAAGGAACCCCGGGCCATGATGTCGTGCTGAAGGTCCCAGTCCCTGGCCGAAGTCTCCAGCAGGGGCTTGGAGATGGAGATACCGGCGTTGTTGACCACCAGATCGACCCCGCCGAAGGCGAGCACGGCAGCCCGGAACGCCTCAGCGATCTGCTCCTCCGAAGTCACGTCGACCGTCACCGCGACGGCCTTGTCCGCCCCGCCCAACTCCTCTGCCACGGCAACGGCGTTGTCCGCGTCGAGGTCGGCGACCACGACACACGCGCCCTCGGCGGCCAGCCGCCGCGCGATGGCCTTCCCGATCCCGCTCCCCGCACCGGTCACCAGCGCCACCCGGGTCGCCAACGGCTTGGGCTTCGGCATGCGTTGGAGCTTGGCCTCCTCCAACGCCCAGTACTCGATACGGAACTTCTCCGACTCCTCGATCGGCGCGTACGTCGAGACGGCCTCGGCGCCCCGCATCACATTGACGGCGTTGACGTAGAACTCGCCGGCCACCCGCGCCGTCTGCTTGTCCTTGCCGAAGGAGAACATGCCGACGCCGGGGACCAGCACGATCGCCGGGTCGGCGCCGCGCATCGCGGGGGAGCCGGGCAGGGCGTGCCGCGCGTAGTAGGCGGCGTACTCCTCGCGGTACTCGGCGTGCAGCTCCTTCAGCCGGGCGATCGCCTCCTCCAGCGGGGCGGCCGGCGGCAGGTCGAGGACGAGCGGCCGGACCTTGGTGCGCAGGAAGTGGTCCGGGCAGGAGGTGCCGAGGGCCGCGAGCCGCGGATGCTCGGCGCGGGAGACGAAGTCCAGCACGACGTCCGCGTCGGTGAAGTGACCGACCTGCGGCCTGTCCTGGGAGGCGAGGGCGCGCACGTACGGCGCGAGCGCGGCGGCCCGAGCCCTGCGGTCGACGTCCGGCAGACCGTCGTACCCCTCGATGACGGGACCGAAGGGCTCGGGCCGCCCCTTCTCCGCCAGGAAGGCCTCCGCAGTGCGGATGATGTGCAGCGAGTTGCGCTCGCACTCCTCGGACGTGTCACCCCACGCCGTGATCCCGTGCCCGCCCAGCACGCACCCGATGGCCTGCGGGTTGGCCTCCTTCATCGCCGCGATGTCCACGCCCAGTTGGAACCCGGGCCGCCGCCACGGCACCCACACCACGGTGTCACCGAAACACTCGGCGGTCAGCTTCTCGCCGTCCGCCGCGCACGCCAGCGCGATCCCGGAGTCGGGGTGCAGATGATCGACGTGCGCGGCCTCGACCAGGCCGTGCATCGCCGTGTCGATGGACGGCGCCGCCCCGCCCTTCCCGTGCAGGCAGTAGTCGAACGCGGCGACCATCTCGTCCTCGCGCTCCACACCGGGATACACGTCCTTCAGCCCGCGCAGCCGGTCGATCCGCAACGCGGCGAGCCCGGCCTCGGTGAGCGTCCCGAGGTCGCCACCGGATCCCTTCACCCACATCAACTCGACGTCACCGCCGGTCACGGGGTCGATGTCGATGCCCTTCGCCGAGGTGTTGCCACCGGCGTAGTTGGTGTTGCGGGGGTCGGCGCCGAGGCGATGGGAGCGCGCGAGCAGGGCGGCGGCCTCGGGGTGCGCGGCTTCGGGGTGGGGTGCCATGTCCATTCAGTCCTTCGAGAAGAAACCCTGTGTGAAGCGCTGCGTGAATTGACGCTTGAATCGTTTCAGGGAAACTAGTCGCAGGGCTGTGACGGCGTCAAGATGTCGGCGTGGCCGTCACGGGAGTTGCCCGTGAGAGGTGGGTCGGCACGCTCGCTCCATGAATCGATTCATGGGGCTCAGCCCAGGACGGCCGGCTTGAGCACCTCCTCGCACCACTGGCGGAAGCCGGTGGGGCCGGGCCGTGCAGTGCGCTGCTCCTCGTCGTAGGCGCCGTTGTTCTGGGCCGTGGCCATGTCCGCCAGGCCCTGCGCCGACGCCTCGGACGCGCCGCGCCCGAGCATGTTCTGCCGGTGCGCCTCGGGGAGGATCGACTGGAGACGGACCGGCCGCTCCAGTACCTCGGACATGATCGTGGCCATGTCGTCGGGGGTGATCGCGTCGGGGCTGATCACCGGGACGCCCTCGTAGCCGGTCCACGAGTGGTCGTGGAGCAGTTCGGCGGCCTTGGCGGCGATGTCGCGGGTGGCGACGAGCGCGAGTACGCGGTCCGCCGGCTGCGGCAGGAAGAACATGCCCTGGTTCCTGATCGGGTCGATCTGGCGGAGCAGGTTCTCCATGAACGTCGGCGGGCGCAGCGCCCGGTAGGCGACGCCCGTGTCGGCGATCAGTTCGTCGGTGGCCCGCGCGGCGGACAGGTGTCCGGCGTTCTTCTCGATACCGACGCCCATGGTGGAGACGGCCACCACCTGCCGGACGCCGTGGGCCTCGATCGCCTCGCAGGCAGGGCGGGTGCTGTCCAGGTAGTAGGCCTCGACGTCGGTCGTGCTGTGGTCCGGGGGCACCACCCAGAAGACGCGGTCCGCGCCCTCGAAGGCCTTCATGGCGACATCGCGGTCGGTGTGGGACCCGGCGATGACGTCCGCGCGTTCGCGCACCCGCTCGGGGAGCCGGGACGGGTCGCGTGCGATCACGCGGATCGGCTCATCGCCTTCGAGGAGGGTGTCGAGGACCTGTCGGCCGATCGAGCCGGTGGGAGTGGTGATGACGATCAAGGGGGACTCCGAAAGTTCTGGGCGCATGGTTGTGGGTGCTTCGCGGCGAGTGCATCTCGCCGAGTGCTTCGTGCGTCGCACTTTGTGCGCCGCGCTTCGTAGTTCGATCCTCCGACCGGCCCCGGCGGAACGGAAGGATCGAAGAGGTCCCACTTGTTACCCTGGAGGTAACACCGAATCGGAGGTGTCAGGCCATGGAATCCCGGCCCCTGCGCTACTTCGTCGCCGTCGCCGAAGAGCTCAACTTCGCCCGTGCCGCCGAGCGCCTGGGCATCTCGGCCCCACCCCTGTCCCGCGCGATCCGCAAGCTCGAAGCGGACCTGGGCGTCACCCTCTTGGAGCGCAGCACGCACAGCGTCGCACTGACGGCGGCCGGCAGCGTCCTCCTGTCGGAGGCCCGGGGCGCCCTGGAGGCCCTGCACGCGGCCGGACGACGGGCCCAACGCGCGTCCGGCCCGGACGCGAAGCTGGTCCTGGCCGTCAAGGCCGACGGCTACGGGGGCCTGCTGGACACCATCCTGGCCCGCTTCGCGGCCGACCCGGCCGCCCGGCCCGTGACGATCCGCCTCTCCGGCTGGGGCGAACAGGTCCATCTGCTGCGCCAGGGCGAGGCGGACGCCGCTCTGGTCTACGACCCGTTCGACAGCACCGACCTCGACACGGAGCCGATCTTCGTCGAACCGCGCCAGGCGGTCCTCCCCGCCGCCCACCCCCTCGCCGCGCGGGATCGCCTCACCCTCGCCGACCTCGCCCTCCCCGGAGTCGAACCGGGCAACCTCGCCGGCCTCGGCCAGTACCTCGACTCGACCGTCGAGCAACACGGCTTCATCGACCTCGCCCAACTGCTCGCCCACGTCGAACTGGGCGATCTCGTCACGCTGTTGCCGGAGTCGGTGACGGTTCGCTATCCGCGGCCGGGTGTCGTCTACCGTCCGGTTGTGGATGTCGCGCCTGCCACGCTGTCGATCGCGTGGCCTCAGAAGTCCTGTTCTGTGGCGACGGCGGCGTTGGTGCGGGCTGCGACTTCGGTGGTCGCGTAGGGGGAACGGGTCGGCGGTGCCGGCAGGAGTGTTCTGGGCCGGGAAGGCGGGCGGACAGGTAGGGAGGCAGGGCGGAGGAGGAGCGCGGAGGTGGCCATGGCCTCATCTACGCCCTTCGGCTTCCCAGATGCCGTCACCGCGCTCGACACCGCCCGCCGCGTCCGTACAACAGTGGGCGACGGTGTCAGCGAAGACCCGGGCCAGCGGGGCGAGGGCGTCCCAGCGGCGAACGGCCCAGCCGACCGGGAGCGGGGGCAGGTCCGGGAGGGGGATGAGACGGAGAGGACTGTCACCGGGAACCAGTCGGCCTGGCAGGGCAGGGACTACGGCGTGTCCGAGGCCGAGTTCTGCCAGCAGGAGGGCGGTGTCCCAGTCGGCGACGCCGGTGTCGGAGCTGCTCCGTACGCCCAACTCGGCGAAGGCGGCGTCGAGTCGGGCACCTGACGTGGAGTTCTGGGGGAGTCGGATGAGACGGATCTCGGCGAGGATGTCGGTGAGTTCGGCTGTCGTGGCGCAGGGTCGGTCTGCGAGGGGATCGTCGGTACGGACGGCAAGTACCCAGGGCAGATGGACGACAGGGCGCTGCTCGATGCCTCGTACCGGGCCGTCGATGGTGACCCAGGCGAGGTCGAGGTTGCCGGCGGTGAGTGCGTCGAAGCAACTGCGGCTGGAGGTCTCCGTCCGGAACTCCAGGCTCACCTTCGGGTAGCGCCGCCGGAAGTCGACGATGGCTTCCGACATGAAGTGCCGCACCGTCGTCCCGCCCGTGGTGACACGCACGGAGCCGGTCTCACCGTTGGCGAGGTCGTCGATGTGTCGCAGGGCCAGTTCCAGACCGGCGATGCTGCCGGCGGCGGCTTCGCACAGGACACGTCCCGCGGGTGTGGGCACTACACCTCGCGGTTGGCGCTCCAGGAGGCTGACGCCGGTCTCCCGTTCCAGCCGCTTCACATGCTGGCTCACGGCGGATTGCGTGCAGCCCAGCTCCCGGGCGACGGCACTGAGGTTTCCCGCCCGGCATACGGCCACGAAGACGCGCAGGTCGTCCAGAGTCATAACTCCAAGCTACAGCTGGGGTGTTGGCAGAAATCCGGAGGATTGACTGGGGTGCGTGAATTCCAGGACGATCGATGCAGGGCCCAGGCGGCAACCCGTCCGACGCTTTCGCGGGGTCCGGACCACAGGCGAAGGCGCGGACGGGTGCCGACCTCAGTGTGGGAAGGAGAGTGCCCTGTGGCTGCTTGCCCTGAATCTGCCTTTGCCTCGGGCTCTGCGCCTGCCGACCGAGCCGTCGCGCTGCTGCGCAAATTCGGTGCCGCAGATATTGCCCACCCGGGCGGCACCCTCCTCGCGCACCTCCAGCGGGTCCAGGCACAACTCGCCGACTGGGGCGCCCGCCCCGCCCTCCAACTCGCGGGCCTGTGCCACGCGTTCTATGGAACCGACGGCTTCCCAACCGCTCTGCTGCCGGTGGACCGCCGTGCCGAACTCGTCCTGGTGATCGGCGCCGAGGCCGAAGCGATCGTGTACTGCTATGCCTCGTGCGACCGGAAGGCCACTTACCCGACGGTCACAGACGCCGACGGGCCTTTCCGCGACCGTTTCACCGGTCGCGGCCTCAGACCGGAGCTTCAACTGCGCTGCGACTTCGCCGAGTTGTCCGCTGCCAATGAACTCGACATCGCCCGCATCGATCCTGTGTTTCGCGAGAGGTGGGGACCCGAACTCCTCGCGCTCTTCACTCGCTTCCGCCCCCTGCTGAGTCAACCTGCCTGGTCGGCTTGTGAGTCTGAAGTGAGTTCCTAACCGATGAGGGTCTTCTTCGGGCGGACCACGCAGAACTCATTCCCCTCCGGATCGGCCAGCACCGTCCACGACTCGTCGCCGCTCTGACCGACGTCCGCCCTGCGGGCGCCGAGCGCGAGGATGCGCTCGATCTCGGCCTCCCGGTCCTCCGCGGCGGACGTCAGATCGAGGTGCAGACGGTTCTTGACGGCCTTGCGGTCCGTCACCGGCATGAAGCAGATGCCCACAGGCGCGGTCTCGTCCGGCCCGATCACGACCTCCCGCTCCCGTTCGGAAAGGATCCGCCAGCCCAACACCTCGGCCCAGAACCGGGCCAGCGCGGGCAGATCGTGGGCGTCGATGACGATGTGATGCAGTGAGACAGGCATGTGGGCCAGTGTGCCCAGTGATTGGCTGGGCGGACCCTGTACCGATCCCGGATCGATGGGAAGCGCATGTACGTCGCCCCCGGACCTCCACTCCGCGCAGGCCACTCGTCGGATCACGCGCTTGGGCGAGCATGACCGGGTCACGATCGACGCCGATCACCGTGCCGTGCTCACCGACCCGCTCAGCCAGTGCCGGAAGCTCAGCGCTCAGCAGTCAAACGCCGACCAGCAGATGTCGTTCCGCAATCGCTGGTCGTCGAGTACGAGCTCGCGAATCGCTTCCGGGAGCTGGCCGCGCTGCCACTGGCACTCGAGTCGCCCTGCGGCCTCGCTCCCGCCCGTTGGCGCGGCAGCGCGTGCGGCCTTGATCGCGTAGGCGGCCGCGCCGAGTTCGTGCGCGGCGACGTGTGCGACGGCTCCGGCCTGGCCGGCCGCATACGCGGCATGCCGTGCTGCACCACGTAGCTCTCGAGCCGCGCCCATCGCATGGCCGCCCGCCGCGCGGGCCTGCATCATCTTGACCTCACCACGCACCCAGGCGCGGGCATGCTCGATCGCCTGGCGCGGCCGAGGGTCCTCAGGTTGAGCCGACTCGAAGTGGCCAAGGACGTGCTCCGCGCAAGCCGCCGCCCAAAGGGCGAGGAGATGGTGATCCGAATCGGTGAGGGTCCCACCGCGGCGGATCGTCACGAAGCGAGGGTCCCTGACCTTCGGGAGGACCATGGCCGGCATTCCTTCCTACTGGCATCCGTCCCACACCCGAGGACGCGCACCCGCGACCATGCACACCCCGAAGCGAAGCCTGCAAACCTGGTGGTCGATCGGCATGCTTGCATACCCCTCTCCGGGCCGGACAAGACGAGCTCTCAGCCGCCGACCACCTCGCGCACGACGGAGCGCGCGGCGGCCTTTTCACCGACCTGCGCCCGGGGCCGTGACCGTCCGTCAGTTGGTGTGGCGGCGGACCGCGTCGAGGAGTTGGTCGATGTCGTCGGCGCTGTGGGAGAAGGCGGTGACGAAGCGGACGATGCCCGGTTCCCAGCGGTCGTGGTAGAAGGCGTAGCCCTCGGAGAGGAGCCCTTCGGCGACCTGCTGGGGCAGGCGGCAGAAGAGGATGTTGGCCTGGGGGGTGGCCAACAGGCCTGCGCCGGGGAGGGACTTGAGGCCGTCGCCGAGGCGGGTGGCCATCTCGTTGGCCTGGCGGGCGTTGCGCAGCCACAGGTCGTCGGCGAGGTACGCGTCGATCTGGGCCGTCTGGAAGCGCATCTTGGAAGCGAGTTGGCCGGCGCGCTTGGCACGGAAGGCGAGTTCGGAGGCGAGCGTGGGGTCGAAGGAGACGATGGCGTCGGCGGTCATCGCGCCGTTCTTGGTGGCGCCGAAGGACAGGACGTCGATGCCCGCCTTCCAGGTCATCTCGGCCGGGGTGGCGCCGAGATGGGCCAGGGCGTTGGCGAAGCGCGCGCCGTCCATGTGGACGCGCAGGCCCGCGTCCTTGGCGATGGCGGACAGGCGGCGGATCTCCTCCAGGGTATAGACACTGCCGCTCTCGGTGGCCTGACTGATGCTCACCACGGACGGCTGCACGCTGTGCACGTCACCGGCCCGGCGCCGCACCGCGGTTTGGAGTGCACCGGGGTCGATCTTGCTGTCGGGGCCCGGCACGCCCACGAGCTTGGCGCCGTTGGTGAAGAACTCCGGAGCCCCGCACTCGTCGGTGTTGATGTGGCTGTCGGGGTGCGAGAGCACGCTGCCCCACGGCGGGGTGAGGGCGGCCAGGCTCAGGCCGTTGGCGGCGGACCCGGTGGAGACCGGGAAGACATCGACGTCCCACTCGAAGATCTCGCCGAGCCTGCGGCGCGCGCTGTCGGTGAAGGGATCGTTGCCGTACGGCAGGACCTGCCCGGCGGCCGCGTCGGCGACTGCCTGCGCTATCTGCGGGGACACCCCGGCCATGTTGTCGCTGATGAAGGCACGGCTGGAGGGAGTGATGAGAATGTCACTGTCAGTAGAGGAACTGCCCCTCGCATGGCTGCGCGACAACTGCCCCTGCCTCCGCTGCCGGGATCCGCGCAACGGGCAGAAGCTGTTCCAGATCACCGAGTTGCCCGTCGATCTCGCGCTCGGTGCGGTCCGGCAGACCGCCGACGGTGTGGAGGTCGACTGGGCACCCGACGGCCACCGTTCCGCGTACTCCGCGCGGTGGTTGACCGCCAACCGGCCTGACGCCGGCGACGGCTCCGGGGATCGGCGCGACGAGACCGGGAAGACGCTGTGGGTTGCCGCCGACTTGGCTGACGGGCTCCCCGAGGCGGACTGGGCGGAGTACCTGCGCGACCCGGTGACCAAGGCGCGGGTGCTGGAGTCGGTCCTCGGGCTCGGGTTCGCCCTGCTGCGCGACGTGCCGTGCCGCGAGGGTCAGGTGCTGGCAGTGGCGGAGACCTTCGGCTACGTCCGCGAGACCAACTACGGTCGGCTCTTCGACGTGCGCGTGGAACCGGACCCCAACAACCTCGCCTTCACCGGTGCACGGATCGCCCCGCACACCGACAACCCGTACCGCGACCCGGTGCCCACGCTCCAGTTGTTGCACTGTCTGTCCAACGCGGCGGTCGGCGGCGACTCCGGCCTTGTGGACGGGTTCAAGGCCGCCGCGCTGCTGCGTGCCGAGGACCCGGAGGCGTTCGCGGTGCTGACGCGCATCCCCGTGCCGTTCCGCTTCAGCGACGCGCGTACCGAGCTGGCGGCCGACCGGCCGTTGATCGACGTGGACGGTCGTGGTCGGATCCGCGAGGTGCGGTTCAACAACCGCTCGATCTCCACGCTGCGGCTGCCCGCCGACGAACTGGACGCCTTCTACCGGGCGTACCGGATCTTCGCCGAGATCACCCTGCGACCCGAACTCCAGCTGGACTTCCGGCTCTCGCCCGGTGACTGCCTGATCTTCGACAACGTCCGGCTGCTGCACGCCCGTACCGCCTTCGAGGAGAGCGGCGCCCGCCACCTCCAGGGTGCCTACGCCGACATCGACGCGCTCGCCGGGACCTTGGCCGTGCTGCTGCGCCAACGGGTCGTGGCGGGTGAGGAGTTCCTGGACGGACTCGCCCAACTCTTCACGGGCGAGGGGGCGGGCGCATACCTGGGCGAGGCGGTGACGATGGCACAGCACATGTTGCAGGCCGCGGCGCAGGCCGAAGAAGCGGGTGCGCCGGGCCCGTTGGTGGCGGCCGCGCTGCTGCACGACATCGGGCACTTCCAAGGCCCGGTCAGTGGCGAGGAGTTGATGGCCGGTACCGACAACCTGCACAGCCACACCGGGGCGGATCGGTTGGCCGACTGGTTCGGCCCTGAGGTCACGGAGCCGATCCGGCTGCACGTGGCGGCCAAGCGCTACCTGTGCGCGGTCGAGCCCGAATACTTCGACCGGCTCTCCGAGGCTTCGGTGTACACGCTTGAGGTGCAGGGCGGTCCGATGTCTCCGTCCGAGGTCGACGGGTACGAGGCGAACCCCTACGCGGCGGACGGGGTCGCGGTGCGTCGCTGGGACGACGAGGGCAAGGACCCCGAGGTGTCGGCCCCGGATTTCGCGCACTTCCGGCCGTTGCTCGCGGCGCTGCTGCGGACCGCTTGATCAGGCCTCCGGACGGGCGTCCGTCCTGCCGTGTCGGCGTCTGGTCAGGTGTTGGAGTCGGCGTCCGGGCAGGCGGCCGTCCCTCCCCGCCGGCGTCCGGTCAGGCGTCGCCGGCCGGGCGGCGGGCCAGCGAGCCGGAGGCCGCTGAACTGTGCACGGTGAAGGCGACGGTCTCCGGCAGATACCGGTCCTCGGACCATTCGATCGGCGTGCCGGTCGGATCCGTGCTGACCCGCCGCTCGCGCAACAGCGGGTCGCCGGGCCGGCAGCCGAGCAGGCGGGCGTCCTCCGCGTCGGCCCGGCACAGGTCGATGGCGTGCTGGGCATCTGCGAACAGCACCCCCACTCCTCAAGCGCCACGGTGTAGGAGACCGTGTCCGACGGCAGCGCGTCGAGCAACTCACCAACGGCAGGCGGGTAGACGGTGCGCTCCAGCATCACCGGGCGGCCCGACAACGTACGCAGCCGTCGTACTTGGTAGACCTCGGCTCCCTCCGGCAGGCGCAGTTGGGCACGTTCGGTCGGGTCGGCGGGCCGGGTGTCCGTGGCGACGATCAGGCCGCCGGGTTCCTCGCCCGTCGAACGGGCCCAGCGGGTGAAGCTGAGCAGTTCGCCGAAGCTTTGCGGCCGGGGCACCCCGATCACGACCCGCCGGGTACCGCGCCGCGAGGCGATGAGCCCCTCGGTCCGCAGCATGGCCATCGCCTGGCGGACCGTACCCCGGGAGACGCCGTACCGTTCGGCGAGCTCGCCCTCGGTGGGCAGCCGCCCGCCGGAGCCGTATCTGCCCTCGCCGATCTCCCGGCCCAGGTCCGCCGCGACCTTCCGGTACATGGCCTGGTCCCGCGCCCCGCGTTCCCCGGCCGCGCCCTGCGTCACCCTGTCCCTCACCGCCCTGCTCGGCCACGGCCCTTCCCGACCGGGTCACGGATGTGCTCTGAGCAGGGAGCCTAATGGGGCTCACCGAATACCACTGACCGTGCCGCGCGTCCGAACCCTCACCATCTGTGCCTGCGACGCGGCACCGAACACGTGCGGCTCGCCGAACTCCCGCGGCGGTCACCGGCCTCTCGCGATCACGAGCCCCGGCCGTCACGGGCGTGGCCGAGCGCCCGTCGAATGCCTGTGGCCGGCACCGAATCCCCGCCGGGGCCACCGATTCCTCGCCACCACCGTCCACGCCGGGCGAGCGTCCGCCAATACACCTGCGGCCGGCACCGAACCCGCGCCGCGGTCACCGACCCCTCGCCGTCACCGCCCCCTGGCCCAACCGACCAGGCCGAGCGAGCGCCCGCCGAACCCCTGCCGCCGTCACCGAACCCCTGCCCTGGTTACCGGCCCCGGTCACCGCCCCCCCCCGCAGCCACCGCACCCCGCCGCGCCGGTCACCACTCGCACCGGCCACTCCAAGGAGTAGCGCCCCACCACCCCTAAGCCCCCCACCCCGCCTGCGTCCCCCCAACCCGCTCCTCCACGATCTTCTCCGCCCACCCGGACCGCCGATACGCACCCATCGGATCCGGATCCAGCCCCAACTCCTCCCGCACCTCACCCAGCAGTGGCCGCACATCCGTGTTGTACGCGTCCATCAACACGGCGTTGGCGCCCAGCACGTCACCCTCCCGCTGGGCCACGGCCAGCGCCTCCCGGTCCACAAGGAGCGCCTTCGCCGTCGCCTCCTGGACGTTCATCACGGAGCGGATGATCGCCGGGATCTTGGCCTCGATGTTGTGGCACTGGTCGAGCATGAAGGCGACGCCGGCGGTGAAGCCGCCGCCGCGGGAGACCTCGTAGAGGATGCGGAAGAGCTGGAAGGGATCGGCGGCGCCGACCATGAGGTCGTCGTCGGCGTAGAAGCGGGAGTTGAAGTCGAAGCCGCCGAGCTTCCGTTCGCGCAGCAGGGTGGCGACGATGAACTCGATGTTGGTGCCGGGGGCGTGGTGGCCGGTGTCGACAACGACCTGCGCCTTTTCGCCGAGCTTGAGGCAGTGGGCGTAGGCGGTGCCCCAGTCGGGGACGTCGGTGGTGTAGAAGGCGGGCTCGAAGAGCTTGTACTCCAGGAGCATCCGCTGGTCGTCGCCGAGGCGGTCGTACACCTCTGCCAGGCCCTCCGCGAGCCGGTCCTGGCGTTCGCGGATGTCGTCCTGTCCGGGGTAGTTGGTGCCGTCGGCGAACCACAGCTTCAGGTCCCTTGACCCGGTCGCGTCCATGATGTCGACGCACTCCAGCAGATGGTCGAGCGCCTTGCGCCGCACCGCCGGATCCGCGTGGCAGATGCTGCCGAGCTTGAAGGCGTCGTCCTGGAAGGTGTTGGAGTTGATCGTCCCCAGCTTCAGGCCGCGCTCCTCGGCGTACTTCGCCAGCGCCCCGTAGTCCTCGACCTTGTCCCACGGGATGTGCAGCGCGACGGTCGGGGCCACGCCGGTGAACTCGTGCACCTGCGCCGCGTCCGCGAGCTTCTCGTAGGGATCGCGCGGTACGCCCTGCTGCGCGAACACCTTGAAACGGGTCCCCGAGTTCCCGTACGCCCACGACGGCGTCTCGACTGCCTGGGTCTTCAGCGCGGCCTTCACCGCGGCGAGCTCGGTCACTTCAGGGCTCCTGTGACGTCGGTACAGAACAGCTTCTGTATGAATCGATTCAGGATCGGAAGCTAAGAGGCTCCCGAAGGGGTGTCAAGCGTTTTGGCAGACCCTGTTGCCCATGATCTGCCCGTGGCCTGACCGTGACCTTTGGCTCTCGAAGGACTGTCGAAACTTTTTCGAGGTGGACCCATTGACGTGACATGGCCCACGCGCCTAACGTCCCGGCAACCAAGTTGAAACCTTTCACGACGCTGTGAGGGCCCGCCCCGGGCGTCGTCGAGGAGCCCCTCATGACCCACCCGTCCGACACGGGACCGGCCCCGGTGCTGGCACTGGAGGACATCTCGAAGTCCTTCGGCGCCGTGCGTGCCCTGCGGGACGTGTCCCTGGAACTGTTCCCCGGCGAGGTGCACGCGCTCGCCGGAGAGAACGGCGCGGGCAAGTCGACCCTCATCAAGACGCTCGCCGGGGTGCACCGGCCGGACGCCGGCCGGGTGCTGCTCGACGGTGCGCCCGTCGTCTTCCACGGACCCGGCGACGCCCGGGACGCCGGCATCGCCGTGATCTACCAGGAGCCCACGCTCTTCCCCGACCTTTCGATCGCCGAGAACATCTTCATGGGCCGCCAGCCCCGGCGGGCGCTCGGCCGGATCGACCACAAGGCCACCCACACGGCGACCGCCGCCCTGATGAAGCGCCTCGGCGTCGACCTCGACCCCGAGCGCCCCGCCCGCGGCCTGTCCATCGCCGACCAGCAGATCGTCGAGATCGCCAAGGCCCTCTCCTTCGAGGCGCGGGTGCTGATCATGGACGAGCCGACGGCCGCGCTCACCGGCAGCGAGGTGGCCCGGCTCTTCGGGGTCGTGCGCACCCTGCGCGACCAGGGTTCCGCCGTGCTGTTCATCTCGCACCGGCTGGAGGAGATCTTCGAGATCTGCCGGCGGGTGACAACGTTGCGGGACGGGGCGTTGATCGCCAGCGAGCCGCTCGACGGCATGACCGAGGACGATCTCGTACGGCGCATGGTCGGCCGCGACCTCGACGAGCTGTACCCCAAGCAGGACGTCGAGCCCGGCGAAGTCGCCCTGAGCGTACGGCGGTTGACCCGGGAGGGCGTCTTCACCGACGTCTCCTTCGACGTGCGGCGCGGCGAGATCGTGTGTCTCGCCGGGCTCGTCGGCGCCGGTCGCACCGAGGTGGCGCGCGCCGTCTTCGGCATCGACCGGTGGGACGCCGGCACGGTGGAGGTGGACGGGAAGGGGCTGACCAACGGCGCCCCCTCCACGGCCATGGCCGCCGGGCTCGCCCTGGTCCCCGAGGACCGGCGCGCGCAGGGCCTGGTGATGGAGATGTCCATCGAGCGCAACATCGGCCTCACCGGACTGCGTACGACCGTCAAGGCCGGGCTGATGGACCGCGATGCCGAGCGCAGCCGGTCGCTGGACTGGGCCGTCAAGCTCCACGTCAAGTACGCCCGGATCGCCGACACCGTCTCCACGCTGTCCGGCGGCAACCAGCAGAAGGTCGTCCTCGCCAAGTGGCTCGCCACCGGCCCCAAGGTACTGATCGTCGACGAGCCGACCCGGGGCATCGACGTCGGCACCAAGGCCGAAGTGCACCGACTGCTCGGCGAGTTGGCCGCCGAGGGGGTGGCCGTCCTGATGATCTCCTCCGACCTGCCCGAGGTGCTCGGCATGGCCGACCGCGTGCTGGTGATGCACGAGGGCCGACTCGCCGCCGAGATCCCGCGCGCCGAGGCCACCGAGGAGACCGTGATGGCCGCCGCGACCGGGAGGGCCGCCGCATGACGACGACACCTCGCGGGCGGGCCCGCGGCACGGAGAACTGCCGTACGGCACCTGCCTGTTCGGCGCGGAACCGCCGCATGACGACTGCCGTATGGAGGGCCGCCGTATGACGGTGACCGCACCCAATCCCGCCCCCGCCGCCGAGGTGCCCAAGTCCAGTGGCACCCGGCTGGTCGACCGTGTCTTCAAGATGCGTGAACTCGCCATCCTGGCCGTCTTCCTGGTGATGATCGCCATCACCCAGATGGGCAACAGCGAGTTCCTTTCCGAGCAGGGCATCAAGGACCTGCTCCTGAACGCGACCATCCTGGTCCTGGTCGCCACCGGCCAGTCCCTGGTCGTCATCACCCGCAACGTCGACCTGTCCGTCGGCTCCACCCTCGGCATCACCGCCTTCGCCGCCGGCGACTATCTTCAGGGCGGCGGCAACGGACTCGTGGCCATCGTCCTGGCCGTGCTGCTCGGCATCGGCTGCGGACTGCTCAACGGGCTCCTCGTCAGCCTCGGCCAGGTCCCGGCGCTCGTCGTCACCCTGGGCACGCTCTACATCATCCGAGGCGTCGACTCCATCTGGGTCGGCTCCCGCCAGATCACCGCGGCCGATCTCCCGGGCGGCTTCGTGGACTTCGGCTCCGGCGGCATCTCGGCGGTGCCGTGGCTGGCGCTCATCGCGCTCGCGGTGCTGGTGGCGACCGCGTACTACCTCAAGCACTTCGGCAGCGGACGCGAGTTGTACGCGCTCGGCTCCAACCCGGAGGCCGCACGCCTGGCCGGCATCCCGGTGCGCAAGCGGATCCTGGCCGCGTACACCTTCTGCGGCGCACTCGCCGGACTCGCCGGCGCGATGTACCTGGCGCGGTTCGGCAACGTCGACTCCGGCACCGGCAACGGCTACGAACTCACCGTCGTCAGCGCGGTCGTGGTCGGCGGCGTCGTCTTCACCGGCGGGTCCGGCAGCGTCTACGGCGCGGCCCTCGGCGCCCTGCTGCTGACCTCCATCAACAGCGTGCTGCCGGCCCTCGGCGTCAGCTCCGTGTGGGTGCTCGCCATCAACGGCATCCTGCTGCTCCTCGCCATCGCGGTCGACCGGATCGTGGCGCTGCGGGTGGCCTCCGCCCTGAAGAAGAGGAACGCCCGCCATGCCTGACTCCCTGACGCGCGCGGTCCGTTGGGACACGGTCGTCGGCGCGCTCCTGGTCGTCCTGCTGCTGCTGTCGTTCGGTACGGTCGACGGCTTCGGCAACGCCCTCAACCTGTCCTTCCTGCTCGGCAACACCCTGCCGATCGCGCTGATCGCCCTGCCGATGACGCTCCTGGTGGTGGCCGGCGAGATCGACCTGTCCGTCGCCTCCACGGCCGGTCTGTCGGGCGCGGTGATGGGCAAGCTGTGGAACGACGGCATGGCGATCGAGACGATCATCCCGCTGTGTCTGCTCCTCGGCGTGGTGTGCGGGCTCGTCAACGGCCTGCTCGTCACCCGGCTCGGACTGCCCTCCCTCGCCGTCACCATCGGCACCCTCGCCGCCTACCGGGGCATCGCGCAGATCGTGCTCGGCTCGAACGCGGTCACCGACTTCCCCACCCAGTACCTGGACTTCGCGGCCGGACGCATCGGCAACAGCTTCGTCCCGCAGGCCTTCCTGCCCTTCCTCGTACTGCTCGCCATCGCCGTGGTCGTCCTGCACGCCACCCCGTTCGGGCGGTCGCTGTTCGCGATCGGCGCGAGTGAGGAAGCCGCGCGGTTCGCCGGGATCCGGGTCCGGTGGCACAAGCTGATCCTGTTCACGATGACCGGTCTGATGGCCTCGCTCACCGGCATCTTCTGGGCCCTGCACTACGCCAG
This sequence comes from Streptomyces pseudovenezuelae, assembly GCF_029892565.1. Taxonomy (GTDB): domain Bacteria; phylum Actinomycetota; class Actinomycetes; order Streptomycetales; family Streptomycetaceae; genus Streptomyces; species Streptomyces pseudovenezuelae_A. The sequence continues at coordinate 103,394 of NZ_JARXVH010000002.1, forward strand.
CGCCCGCTACGACAACGCCACCGGCCTCGAACTCTCCGTCGTCGCGGCGGTGTTGCTCGGCGGCATCGACTTCGACGGCGGCAAGGGCACGTTGGGCGGCGCGATCGCGGGTGTCTTTCTGCTCGGTGCGCTGCAGAACGTCATGAGCCTCCTCAATGTCTCCGCGCAGTCGCAGATCGTCGTCACCGGCGTCCTGCTCGTCGTTTCCGTGCTCGGCCCGCGAGTCGCTCGACAGATCTCCGTGGCGAGGGCGGGCCGCAGAGCCGCCTCGGCCCCGACCTCGTAACCTCCGCTCACCCTTGTAAAGGACCTCCCTCATGCGCAAGTCATCCGTCCGCCGTTCCTGCGCGGCCCTCGCCGCCGCCACCTCCCTCGCGCTCGCCCTGACCGCCTGTGGCGGCACCACCAAGAACGACGTCAAGGACGACGGGGGCGCCGCCGCCACCGCCGGCAAGGCGGACCCGAACGCCGCCCTCAAGAAGGGCCTCACCGTCGGCTTCCTGCCCAAGTCGGTCAACAACCCCTACTTCACCTCCGCCGACAAGGGCGGCGAGAAGGCGCTCACCGAACTGGGCTCCAAGTACAAGGAGGTCGGCACGGCCAGCGCCACCGACACCTCCGGCCAGGTCTCCTACGTCAACACGCTCACCCAGCAGCAGGTGGACGCGATGGCCGTCTCCGCGCAGGACCCGGGCGCCCTGTGCACCGCGCTCAAGCAGGCCATGAAGAACGGCATCAAGGTCGTCACCTACGACTCCGACACCAAGCCCGACTGCCGCAGCGCCTTCGTCTCGCAGGCCAGCGCCGAGGACCTGGGCCGCACCGAGGTGCAGCTGCTCGCCGAACAGATCGGCTACAAGGGCGAGATCGCGATCCTGTCCGCCGCGCAGACCGCGACGAACCAGAACACCTGGATCGACTTCATGAAGGACGAACTCAAGGACCCCAAGTACAAGAACGTCAAACTGGTCAAGGTCGCGTACGGCAACGACGACGCCCAGCAGTCCTTCCAGCAGACCCAGGGTCTGCTCCAGGAGTACCCGAACCTGAAGGGGATCATCTCCCCGACCACCGTCGGCATCAAGGCCGCCGCCCAGTACCTGTCCGGCTCCAAGTACAAGGGCAAGGTCAAGCTGACCGGCCTCGGCACCCCGAACGACATGCGCAAGTACGTCAAGAACGGCACCGTCGAGGCCTTCGAGCTGTGGGACCCGGCCAAGCTCGGCGACCTCGCCGCCCGCACCGCCGTGGCGCTGGCCTCCGGCCAGATCACCGGCAAGGAGGGCGAGACCTTCAAGGCCGGCGACACCTCGTACACCATCGGCAAGGACGGCGTGATCAACCTCGGCAAGCCGACCGTCTTCAACGCCAAGAACATCGACCAGTTCAACTTCTGATGCAGCGCGTGTGCTTCCTGCTGAAGGTCAGGGCGGACCGCCTCGACGAGTACCGCGAGCGGCACGCAGCCGTGTGGCCCGAGATGCTCGACGCACTCTCGGCCACCGGCTGGCACAACTACTCGCTCTTCCTGCGCGAAGACGGCCTGCTGGTCGGCTACTTGGAGACCGAGGACCTCGCCGCCGCCCAGGCCGGTATGGAGGCCACCGACGTCAACGCCCGCTGGCAGGCCGAGATGGCGCCGTTCTTCGAGTCGCTGGACGGCGCCCGGCCCGACGAGGCGATGAAGCCCCTCACGGAGGTGTTCCACCTCTCATGACCGCCGCCGGAAGCGGGCTGGCAGCACCCGCGCTCACCCTGCTGAACCGCACCCGACTGGACGCCGCCGCCCTGTACTTCGTCTCCTACGACGGACTGGTCAACAACAACTCGTTCCAGAAGAACGGGCTGTTCACGTACCGAGGCCACCAGTACGCGGCCTGGTACACGGCCACCCGCCACGCCGTCATCGCCAGACGCCCTCTGGGCGGCGCCAGTTGGTCCACCTTCGCCCTGTCCCACACCCTCAAGAGCGACGACTCCCACAACGTCATCTCGATGGGCGTCTCCAAGCTCGACGGCCGCCTCCACCTCAACCTCGACTCCCACAGCGACGGCTTCTTCTACGTCAAGTCGATCGCGGGCCTCCTCGACAACCCGACCTCCACCGCCTGGACTTCAGCCGTCCTCGGCCCCGTACAGACCTCGCTCGACGGACTCGCGCTCACCTCGCAGTTCACGTACCCGCAGTTCATCGCCACCCCCGAGGGCAGGCTCCAGCTCAGCTACCGGGCCGGCGTCTCCGGCAACGGCCGCAACGCCCTTGCGGAGTACGACGGTTCGAGGTGGACGGCGCTGGGGGAGTGGACCAGTTCGACGGGCACGTACGCCAGCGCGCACGGCTCGTCCTTGGCCCGCAACATGTACCTTCACGGCATCGACTACGACCTCAATGGCCGCCTGCACGCCTTTTTCACCTGGCGCGAGCAGTCCGCCTCCGTGATGTGCGACAGCGGCGGCATCACCAACCACGACACGGGTTACGTCCACTCGACCGACCGCGGCCGCACCTGGCGCAACGACGCGGGAGCCGTCGTAGGAAAGACAGGCAGCTCCGACACCGTGGCGGTCACGGGCGGCGGACTGGTCGTCGACTCCCTCGACCCCGACCACTCCCTGATGAACCAGGAGAGCCAGGCCACCGACTCGGCCGGCCTCCCGCACGCGATCATCAGCTACGTGCCCGGCCGTTTCGGGCAGTGCACCACCAACTACGTCGCCGACCGCACCGCGCACGGCCGCGCCTTCCACGTCCGCAAGAACTCCGCCGGCACCTGGCAGAAGACCGAGATCCCGGTCGCCCTCGCCTCCAGCCAGCGCACCAAGCTGGTCCTGGACCGGTACGACAACGCCTACGCGGTCTTCCCCCACGGTCGGATCGCCGGTGCCTCGAAGGCCTCCGGGTACACCGACTGGACGCCGCTGTACGACGGCGCCGACCTGAACGCCTTCGGCGAGGTCGTCATCGACGAGACGCGGGTGCGGGCGGACGACGTCCTGTCGTTCATGTACCAGGAGAAGTCGAGCGGTACGACGCCTTCGGCGCTCAACGTCATCGACTTCGCACTGCCCGCGTGACCGGGCCTGATGTGCGGTTTGATGACGGTAATGTGAAGGTCTTCTTTCCGCCCTCCCGCGTTCCCCTGGAGGTCCCTGCCTGATGGCCCAGTCGGTGGGTATCAAGGACGTCGCCCGCGCCGCCGGAGTCTCGGTCGGTACGGTCTCGAACGTCATCAACCGCCCGGACACGGTCGCGACCGAGACCCGGGCGCGCGTGCTGTCCGCGATCGACCGGCTCGGTTACGTCCGCAGCGAGTCCGCGCGTCAGCTGCGGGCGGGCCGCAGCCGCATCATGGGGCTGCTCGTCCTGGACATGGGCAACCCGTTCTTCGTCGACGTGGCACGCGGCGCCGAGCGCGCCGCCCGCGAGGCCGGACTCGGCGTGATGGTCTGCAACAGCGCCCAGAGCGCGAGCGAGGAGGCCGACTACCTGTCGCTCTTCGCCGAGCAGCGGGTGCGGGGCGTCCTGTTCACCCCCGCCGACGCGACCGGCCGCAACATCGAGACGTTCCGGCGGCACAACATCCCCTTCGTGCTGGTCGACCGCGTCGCCGAGGGCACCACCGAGTGCTCGGTCTCGGTGGACGACGTGGCGGGCGGCGCGCTGGCCGTACGTCATCTGGTCGACGCCGGACACCGCTCCATCGCCTACGTCAGCGGCCCGCCCGGCCTCAACCAGGTCCGCGACCGCCGCACCGGCGCCCTGCACGCGCTCGCCGAGGCGGGCCTGGGCCCCGAGTGCCTGCGCGAGCTGCCCACCGAACGCCTCGACGTGGCCGCGGGACGGGACGCAGGGGCACGGCTGCTCGGCCTCGCCGACCGCCCCACCGCCGTCTTCTGCGCCAACGACCTGCTCGCCCTCGGCGTCCTGCAGGCCATGTACGCGGCCGGCATCGGAGTCCCCGACGACCTCGCGATCGTCGGCTACGACGACATCGAGTTCGCCGCCGCCGCGGCCGTCCCGCTCACCTCGGTCCGCCAGCCCGCCGTCACCCTGGGCGCCCTCGCCGCCGAGCTCCTCCTGGAGGAGACGGAGGCGGAGAACGGCACGGTGCACCACGAACACCGGCGGGTCGTCCTCCAGCCCGAACTGGTCGTGCGCAGGTCCAGTCTGTCCAGCCGCTGATCGCGCGTTCAGTACGATTTCATGATCCCGGGGGGTGGCGGCCGCAGGATCATGTGCTGAACTGGGACGCGGTCCGTAACCCGTACGTCCCAGGAGCCCCGTTGACCGCCACGTACCGCCAGCCCGGCGTCGTCCTCACCGACCGCCGCTTCACCGTGCCCCTCGACCACGACGACCCGGCGGGGGAGACGATCGAGCTCTACGCCCGTGAGGTCGTCGGCAGCGACAAGGCGCACCAGAACCTGCCGTGGCTGGTCTACCTCCAGGGCGGCCCAGGCTTCGGGGCGAACCGTTTCGTCGGCAGGCAGGCCTGGCTCGACCGGGCCCTCACGGAGTTCCGGGTCCTGCTCCTGGACCAGCGCGGCACCGGCCACTCCACGCCCGCCACCCGCCAGACCCTCCCGCTGCGCGGCGGCCCCGCCGAGCAGGCCGACTACCTCACGCACTTCCGCGCCGACTCGATCGTCCGCGACTGCGAGGCGATCCGCGGCGAGGTCACCGGCGGCGCGCCCTGGACCGTCCTCGGCCAGAGCTTCGGCGGTTTCTGCGCGGTGCACTACCTCTCCAGCGCCCCCGAGGGCCTGACCGCGGTCGTGATCGCCGGCGGCCTGCCCTCGCTGGACGCGCACGCCGACGACGTCTACCGGGCGGCCTACCCGCGCATCGAGCGCAAAGTCGCCGCGCACTACGCGCGTTACCCGCAGGACGTCGACCGCGCCCGCCGCATCGCCGACCACCTCCTCGCGCACGACGTGACGCTGCCGAACGGCTACCGCTTCACCGCCGAGGCCTTCCAGTCGCTCGGCATCGTCCTCGGCGGCAGCGAGGGCAGCCACCGACTGCACTACCTCCTGGAGAACGCCTTCGTCCGCACCCCGCAGGGCACGGCCCTCTCGGACGCCTTCCAGGACGAGGTCCAGGGCCAGCTCTCGTACGCCGGACACCCCCTGTACGCCCTCGTCCACGAGTCGGTCTACGGCCAGGACGAGCGCCCCACCGCCTGGTCGGCCGAGCGTGTCCGCGGGGAGTACCCGCAGTTCGACGCGGCCAAGGCACTCGCAGGCGACGGCCCGCTGCTGTTCACCGGAGAAACGATCCATCCCTGGATGTTCGACAGCGACCCCGCCCTGCGCCCGCTCCGCGAGACCGCCGAACTCCTCGCCGCCCGCACCGACTGGAAGCCCCTCTACGACCCCGCCCGCCTCGCCGCCAACGAGGTTCCGGTCGCCGCGGCCGTCTACCACGACGACATGTACGTCGACGCGACCCACTCCCTGGAGACCGCCCGCTCGATCCGCGGCCTGCGCACCTGGGTCACCGACGAGTTCGAACACGACGGCGTCCGGGCGGGCGGGACGCGGGTACTGGACCGGTTGCTCGCCCTGACTCGCGACGAGGTGTGACGGTCACAGGGACGACATGCCCGACCATCGAACCGGACATAAGGTTCGTTTTGTCGGCCTGTCGGTCCCTGTCGCGCGAGAGGACACCACTCGATGAGTACGAGGTCAGCCCACCCGGCACGCCGAGCGGGACGTCCCCGGTCACGGGCGGTCGCCCTGGCCGTGGCCGCCGCCGTGTCGAGCGTCGCCCTGGTGTCCTGCGGCAGCGACGGCGACGACAACTCGTCCTCCGCCTCCACGGAGCGGCCGACGGCACCCGACACGGCGTCCTTCTCGGGCAACACACCCTCCGCCCTGGAGTCGAAGGCCGCGTCGGCCGTCGCGTCGGCCCGCGCTTCCGCCTCGGCCCGGGCGGCGTCCGCCTCGGCCGCCGCGTCCTCCTTCGAGGCCTCCGTCTCGGCCGCTGTCGAGCGCGCCAACAAGGCGGCCCAGAACGAGCTCAAGGACGTGAAGGGGCAGGGCAACGCGCTGTCCGACGTCGCCATGACCGGCAAAGCGCGCGCCAACACCGACGGCCTGCTCGCTGTCATCGTCTCCATCACCAACAGGACCGACCACAAGGCCTCGTACGCGGTCCAGGTCGACTTCCTCGACTCCGCCGGCAAGACGGTCGAGACCCGCTACGTCGGTGCGGAGGACCTCGCCCCGGGGGAGCGGGCCCAGCCCCTCGCCATCAGCCGCAAGCCGCCCGAGCCGGTGCTGACGCCGAAGCTGGTCAAGGCGCAGCGGTACTGAGACCGGGGGCTTGGGACGGGGCCGGACGCTGTTCCGCGGCGCGCGCGCCGTGATTGGATGATCACATCGTCCGTACGATCCAGACCGCGACGGGGGCGGAATGAACGAGACGGAACTGCTGGCCGACCGCTTCGAGGAGCACCGCGGTCGGCTGCGGGCGGTCGCCTACCGCATGCTCGGCTCTACGGCCGAGGCGGAGGACGCCGTCCAGGAGACGTGGGTGAAGCTGAGCCGCACCGAGGCGGACGACATCCGCAACCTCGGCGGATGGCTGACCACGGTGGTCGGCCGGGTCTGCCTCGACCTGCTGCGCTCGCGGAACCTGCGGCGCGAGGAGCCGATCGACGACACGTTCGTCCCGGACCCGGTGATCAGGCCGCTGTCGCAGATCACCGACCCGGAGCAGGAGGTGCTCCAGGCGGACTCGGTGGGGCTGGCCCTCCTGGTGGTCCTGGAGACCCTGGAGCCGGCCGAGCGGCTGGCGTTCGTACTGCACGACATGTTCGCCGTGCCGTTCGACGACATCGCGCCGATCGTGGAACGGAGTTCGGCTGCCACCCGGCAGCTCGCCAGCCGGGCCCGGCGCCGGGTGCGGGGCGCCACGCCGTCGGCGGAACCCGACCTCGGCCGGCAGCGACAGGTCGTCGACGCCTTCATGGCGGCGGCCCGTGCCGGTGACTTCGAGGCGCTGGTCGCGGTTCTCGACCCGGACATCGTGCTGCGCGTCGACTCCGGCGCCCTGGTGGGCGGCGCGGCCGCCTCCAAGCTGGTGCGCGGCGCGAAGAGCGTGGCCGAACAGGCGATGACGTTCCGGCAGTTCGCACCGCAGGCCAAGGTGGTGCTGGTCAACGGCTCGGTCGGGCTGGTCAACGTCGTCGAGGGTCAGGCGCAAGCCGTCATGGGCGTCACCGTCGTCGACGGCAGGATCGTCGCGATGCACATCCTGGCCGACCCGGACCGCCTCGCCGACCTCGACCTCAGCGCGCTGGACTGAGCGTTGGACGGCGCCGCACCGCGTCGTGGAGCGCGTCCAACAGATCCAGCGGCCGGCGATCGGGGAATTCCGCACGCACCAGATTCATCGCGTACGAGAATCCGACGCGCTCACCCGGCCAGGCACCGTGCCGGGAGCCGCCGAAGCCCGCGTGCCCGAAGGTGTCCCGCGGAGGCCCGAACAGGGCCGGTTCGGTGCGGAGTTCGTAGCCCGCGCCGTACGCCATCGGGCTGCCCCACAGCGGTGAGGTGCCGCGCCGCAGCTCCCGGCGGCCGAGTTCGACGGTCGCCTCCTTGAGCACGCGGACGCCGTCCAGTTCACCGCCCCTCGCCAGGCAGGCGTAGAAGCGGGCTATCGAACGGGCCGTCACATGCGCGCCGACGGCCGGGAGTTGGGCCCGGCGGAAGGCGGCACTGTTCCAGAGGTCCGGTGCGTCGGGGGTGGTGAGGGGGTTGCGGACCAGGACGCGCAGCGGGTCGTCGTCATCGTCCTGCGGCAGCAGAACACCCGGGCCCGCGAGCGATGTTGCGGCACGGCCGTGCTCCTCGTCCGGCAGGCCGAGCCACACATCCAGACCGAGCGGCCCGGCGAACTTCTCGGCGAAGAAGGCCCCCACCGTCCGCCCGTCGACCCGGCGCACCAGCTCGCCCGTCAACCAGCCCCACGTCAGCGCGTGATAGACGAACCCGGCCCGCGGATCGTCCGACGGCGTCTGCGCGGCCAGCAGCCTCGCCATGTGCTCGGGATCCAGCAACTCCGCGGTACTGAAGGGCTGTTGCACACCCGGCAGCCGGGCCTGGTGGGAGAGGATCTCGCCGACCGTGATCCGGTCCTTGCCGGCGGCGGCGAACTCCGGCCAGTAGCGGGCGGCAGCCGATTCCAGGTCCAGCAGCCCACGCTCGACCAGCAGCAGGACGCAGGCGGCCGTCAGCCCCTTGGCGCCCGAGAACACGAGCTGGAGCGTGTCGGCACGCCAGGGGCGGCCCGTCGCCGGATCGGCGGTGCCGCCCCAGAGGTCGACGACGAGTTCGCCGTCCCGGTAGGCGGCGAAGGCGGCGCCCGCCTCGCCGCACCGCTCGAAGTTCCCGGCGAAGGCCTCGGTCACGGACTCGAATCCGGGTGCCGTCCATCCCTCGACGCCGCCAGGCGCGGTGAAGGCTTCGGTCGTCATCGCGTCACGCCCCCTCGGCCGCGAGCAGGGTGAGAGCCGCCCGCTTGGCGTCCTGCGCCGCCAGCCCGTCCGGGTCGTGATGATCCGCGACGACCGTGGCGCCCTCCAACAGGATCAGCAACTGCCGTCCCAGGCGCTCCGGTTCGGGTACTCCGGTGCGCTCGGCGATGCCCGTCAGGAGGTCCCGGTAGCGGCCCAGGTGGCGGTCGGCGACCGGGCCGGCGGGTGGCGCGTGGTGCTGGGTCGCGGCGTTGACGATCGCACAGCCGCGGAAGCCGGGTTGCCGGTACCAGTCGCCCAACGCGTCGAAGAGTGCCGCCAGTTGAGCGCGCGGATCGGCCCCCGCCTCCTCGACCGTTGCCGTGAGCCACTGCACGACCCGGTCGCTGCGCGCCGTGAGGACCGCCTCCACGAGGCCGTCCTTGGAGCCGAAGTGCCGGTAGAGAGTCTCCTTGGAGGCGCCCACCGCGCGGCACAGCTCGGCCACGCCGACGCCGTCGAGGCCGCGCTCGTAGAAGATCGCGGTCGCCGAGGCGAGGAGCGCCGCGCGGGTGCGCTCCGGATCGAGGGTCGTGCCTTTCGGTACGGGCATGCGGTAGATGGTACCGATCGGTTCGATGGTGGTCCAGGGAATGGGCGTACCTCGATAAACTGGGCGTCGTGCCAGATCAGACAGTGGAACCGACCGAACTGCGCGCCGACTGCGGGCGGTGCTTCGGGCTGTGCTGTGTCGCGCTCCCCTTCACCGCCTCCACGGACTTCGCGATCGACAAGGAGGCCGGCAGCCCGTGCCCGAACCTGCGGGAGGACCACCGGTGCGGCATCCACGCCCGGCTGCGGCAGGAGGGGTTCAACGGCTGCACGGTCTACGACTGTTTCGGCGCCGGGCAGAAGGTCTCCCAGGTCACCTTCGGCGGGCGGGACTGGCGTGAAGGTTCGCGGGAGGACGCCCGGCGCATGTTCGACGTCTTTCCGGTCGTCCGGCAGCTGCACGAACTGCTCTGGTACCTCACCGAGGCGCAGACCCTCCCCGCCGCGCGCCCGATCCACGCCGATCTGCGGCTGCTGCTGGCGCGGACCGAGGAGCACACCCGCCGTACGCCGGAGGAGCTCGCCGCACTGGACGTGGGCGCGCACCGGCAGGAGGTCAACGTCCTCCTGCTGAAGACCAGCCAGCTGGTGCGGGCGGGCATCCGCGGCCGAAAGAAGGAGCGGCGGGGCGCGGACCTGATGGGCGCCCGGCTCAAGGGCACCGATCTGCGCGGCGCGAACCTTCGCGGCGCCTACCTCATCGCCGCCGACCTGACCGGTGCCGATCTGCGCCAGGCGGACATGATCGGTGCCGACCTGCGCGACGCCGACCTCACCGACGCGGACCTGACCGGCGCCTTCTTCCTCACCCAGCCCCAGGTCAACGCGGCCCGGGGGAGCGCGGGCACCCGGCTGCCGGACTCAGTCACCCGTCCCGTGCACTGGGCAACGTAGGTCCTGCGACGGGGAGTTGTCCGGGGTCGGTGCGGCCGACGCGCTCGCCGTCCGTCGCTCCAGGCGCAGCCGCAGCCCGTCCGGCATCAGCGTCAGACGCTCGGTCACGCGCAGCCGGTATTCCGGGTCGGGCCGCAGCTCGTAGCGGCGCAGCAGCAGGCCGAGGACCAGCGTGGCCTCGTGCAGCGCGAACTGCCGCCCGATGCACGCCCGCGCGCCCGTCCCGAACGGTTTGAAGGTGTGCGGCGCCCGGGAGCGTACGGACTTCGGATCGAAGCGGTCGGGGTCGAAACGCTCGGCGTCCGCGCCCCACACCTCCGGATCGCGGTGCAGCATCGCCGTGAGGACCAGCGCCCACGCGCCGCGCCGCATCGGATGGCCGCCCGCCAGCACCGTGTCCTCGCGGGCCTCCCGGGCGTAGGCCGGCGCCGTCGGCCACAGCCGCAACGCCTCGTCCAACACCCGCCGCACATAACGCAACTTGGCCACCTGGTCGTACCCCGGCACCTCGGCATCGCCCCAGACACCGTCCACCTCGGCCCGTGCCCGGGCCGCCACCTCGGGGTGCAGGGAGAGATAGTGCAGGGCGAAGGAGAGCGCGCCCGAGGTCGTCTCGTGCCCGGCCACCAGGAACGTGATGACCTGCCGGCGGACGTTTTCCGCGGACAGCCGCTCGCCGGTCTCCGAATGGGCCGTCTCCAGCATCCGGTCGAGCAGGTCACCGCCACCGTCGGCGCTCGACGCACGCCGGGCCCGGACCAACTCGTCGACCGTGCGGTTGAGATACGAGATGTCGGCCGCGTTGCGCCGCGAGGCGCCCCGCAGCAGGTACGGAGCCAGCGGCGAGGGCACGGTGTTGAGCCGTTGCGCGTAGGTGAGCGTGCCCACCATCGCGGAGACGAAGGGGTGCGGTCGAGAGCGCTCGAAGGACCCGAAGTCGTGCCCGAACCCGGTGCGCGCGATGGTCTCCAGCGTCAGCTTCGTCATGTCGCCGGGCACGTCCACCGCCCGCCCCGCCGTCCGCTCGCGGTCCCAGTGGTCGGTGAGCCGCCCGGCCACCGCCAGCATCATCGGGTGGTAGGCCTCCATGGCCTCCCGGCTGAAACCCGGCGCCAGGACGTCGTGCGCCAACTGCCAGTTCGGCTCGTGGTTGTACGCCGTGAACAGCCCGTCGCCGGCCACCGGCCGCAGATTGGCGACCCCCAGACCGACATGCTTGGCGAAGCGTGACTCGTCCGCCATGTCGGCCGCGGGCTCCGCGCCCCACACGAACACGAACTCCTTGCCGAACGCCTTGCGCCGGAACACCGGGCCCAACTGGGCGCCGTAGCGCAGGGTGTCCTGCAGCGGAGTGCGCCGACTGGCGCCGATCACGTCGCCGAGGAAGGGGACCCGGTGCGGGGGATGCGGGATGCGCTGCAGCTCCGGCCAGCCCTGTTCGGCGCTGCGGAAACCCCTCGGGAGTCCGTTCCCGCCCGTCGGCCTCGTCTCCGTGTCCGTCTCCGCCATGACGTGATCTCCCTTGATCCAGCGGCAGGTTGAGCATGTTGTACGTGGGTTCAATAGCGTGATTCAGTTTGATCCCCTTGTTGAACTCGCGTCAAGTAAAGTGCGGGGATGGCTGCGAACCAGGGCGAGCGCACGCGCCGCCGGCTCAGCACCGAGGCGCGCCGGGAGCAGCTGCTGTCGGTCGGTGCGCGGCTGTTCTCGGAGAGTCCGTACGACGAGGTGTGGATCGAGCAGGTCGCCGAGATCGCCGGGGTGTCGCGCGGGCTGCTGTACCACTACTTCCCGACGAAACGGGACTTCTTCGCGGCGGTCGTCGAGCGCGAGAGCGAGCGCATGCTGCACATGACGGCGGCCGTCCCCGGGGCCCCGGTGCGCGAGCAGCTCACCGCCGGGCTCGACACGTATCTGACGTACGTGGAGGCGCACGCCCACGGCTTCCGTGCTTTCCACCGTGCCGACGCGGCAGGTGACCAGGCCGTGCGGCGCGTCTACCAGCGGGCGTTGGGAGTTCAGGAGCGTCAGATCCTGCTGGCGCTCGCCGCGGATCCGGAGTTCGGTCCGCTCTTCGAGGAGCGCCCTGACGTCCGTCTCGCGGTCCGTGGCTGGCTGGCCTTCACGACCGCCGTGTGCCTGGAGTGGCTGCGTGGCGGGGAGTTGACGCGGGAGCAGGTGCGGGACCTGTGTGCCCGGGCCTTGCTGGGAGTCATCGCCTGAAAGGAATCGCCTGAAAGGAATCGCCCTGGGGGACGCGCCGAGTGCGCCCCCATGGTTGGCGTGTGCCTGGATCTTCGGTAAGTTAGGCAAGGCTTACCTAAGGAGGTTCGGAATGGGTGACAGCCAGGCCTGGACGGCCGCGCCCCCCGCCGCGGAACGCGCCCGCTCGGTGCTCGCTGCCGCGTGGTCCTGCGCGGTGACCGGAGAGGGCGGCCGTGAGGAGTTCGTCGGCGCGCACACCGTGACCGACAACGGCCGGGTGCTGGTGCAGGTGCCCGAGGACAGCGCGCTCAACGCCGCGGCGATCTGCGCACCCCGCGGAGAGCCGTCCGCCGTCCTGGAGTTCGCCGACGTCGCGCCCGTCCCGGTCCGCAACCGTATCCGGGCCAGGCTCTGGCTCGCCGGGTACTTCGTCCCCGAGGACGGCCAACTCGCCTTCCAGGCAACGCGCGTGGTGCTGCGCCCGCCGTCCGGCGCGGTCGTCGTCGCCCTCGACGAGTTCGCCGCCGCCGCGCCCGACCCGCTCGCCACCGCCGAGGCCCGGCTCCTGACGCACCTCGCCGACTGCCACGCCGACGCCGTCGAGCGGCTCACCCGGCTCGTCGACCACGACAGCCTGCACGGCGCGGTCCGCGTCCAGCCCCTCGCGGTGGACCGGCAGGGACTGACGCTGCGCATCGAGCGCAACCGCACCCATGGCGACGTACGACTGCCGTTCCACAAGCCCGCCGACGACGTCGGGCAGCTCACCGAGCGCATGCACGTGCTGCTCACGCAGGCCAGCAGCGCGTCCTGCCAGCGCCCGCTACAGCGGCAGCGCACAGACGGCGACGGGTGAGGCGAACGGCTCGCCCGTGAGCCGGAGTTCACCGCTGTCCTCGGCCACCTGGAAGACGCTGACGGTGCCGGACTTCTGGTTCGCGGTGAACAGCAGCGTCCCGTCGGGGGAGAAGGCGATCTGCCGCGGGAAGTCGCCGGACACCGGGACCGTGTCGAGCAGCCTCAGCCGCGCGCCGTCGGCCTCCACGGCGTAGCGCGCCAGGCTGTTGTGGCCGCGGTTGGCCAGGTAGGCGTAGGCGCCGTTCGGCGTGACCAGGATCTGGGCCGGGTAGTTGGTGCCCGAACCCGAGCCGGTGGACTGCGGTTCACCGATCGTCAGGCGGCCGGTCGACGGGGTGTAGGCACAGACCGCGATCGTGTCGTCGACCTCGTTCGCCAAGTAGGCGTACCGCCCGCCGGGGTGGAAGGCCAGATGGCGCGGACCGGCGCCCGGGCGGGTCTGCGCGCGGGACGTCTCGGTGAGGCGGCCGGCGCCCTCGTCCAGTCGGTAGGTGTAGACGGTGTCGGTGCCCAGGTCGACGGCGAGCACATGTCCGCCGTCCGGGCTGGTGGCGAACTGGTGGGCGTGCGGGCCCTGTTGGCCCGGTCCGGGCGCTGGGCTGGAGTGCGTGACCAGGTCGGTGCGCTCGCCGAGCGCGCCCGAGGCGTCGATCGGGTGCACGGCCACGCTGCCGGAGGTGTAGTTCGCGCTCAGTAGCCATTTGCCGCTCGGGTGCACGGAGAGGTGGCAGGGGCCCGCCCCGCCGGTGCTGCGGCTGCCCAGGACCTTGCGGTCGGCGAGGCGCACGGCGGTCACGGCGCCGTCCTCGCGCTCGTTCACCGCGTAGAGGGTGCTGCCGTCGGGGTGCACCGCGAGATACGACGGGTCGCCGACGCCGGTGATCGTGCCCGTGCCGGTGATCTTTCCGGTCGCGGAGTCGTAGGTGGCGAGGCCGATGCCCTTGCCGCCTCCGTCGACTGAGGTGTAGGTGCCGAGGTAGAGAGGTCGGGGGCCCACGGGTTCCCGCGTGGGCCGCTGACCGGTGGCGGGGTGCTCCTTCGGGGCCACCGCCTGGTCGGGAGCCGTCGTGGAGGACGTAGGCGTGGATCTGGGCGGGGCCGGCGCGGGCAGCGCCGTCACGGCGGCCGTGCCCGCGAGCGCGCTCATGAAGCGGCGCCTGTTCCAGCCGCTGCCCGTCGCTCCTGTCCCACTGCTCATGTCCGCACCTCAGGTGATCGGTCGCCCCGGTCGTGACAGCCACCTTGACGTGGACCACCCGGCGGACGCAAGAACGGCACCGGGCGTTGCGCGGAGTGCAACGCCCGGCCGTGCCTTGCGAAACGCCGTGCCTTGCGGAAGAGCCGTGTCCTGTGAAACGCCGTGCCCTACCAGTCGCCGTCCTCGACCGGCTTGCCCGATGCGTCACCCAGTGGCTTGACCTGGTGCGGGGTGGGCGGCGCCCAGGGCTCGTGGTCGTCGCCGAGCCACTCGCCGACCGGCTGTACGCCCTCCAGGGTGTCCGTGGGGGCGAGATCGTGCGCGTCCTGGTCGTAGTAGTCGTACCAAGGCAGCCCCGCGCGCGTGTACGCCGCCCGGTCCACCGGTGACGGCGGGGGCGCCTCGCCGGTGATGCGGCGCCACTCCGGCGGCGTCACCAGATGGACGAAGACGCGCCCGGCGGGCTCCTCGGTCCAGTCCGTGAGCGGCCGGTCGTCCGTGTAGACCTCCTGCCGCATCGAGCCGCCGACGCCCAGGCCCATCGCCGCGGTGGCCTGCCGCCGTGCCGCCACCGGGACCGGCCCGCCACTCGGTGCGGGCGGGGCCGACATGGGCATCGCCGCGCCGTAACCCCCGGCCGCCATGGGCATCGCCGCGCCGTAGCCCCCGGCCGCCATGGGCATCGCCCGCGCCCGCTCCGCCCGGCGCCGCTCTTCCGCCCGCCACTCGGCCAGCTCCCGTTCCCTGAGCGGGAAGGACTGCAGCTGTACGCCGCCCCAGACCTCCTCGCCGGTGACCTGGCCCTCGACGGTCGCGCCCAGGCCCAGCGGCACCGCCACGAACTGGCGGACCGTGCCCTTGCCCGAGTTGATGCCGTCCAGCCAGGGCTGGCGGGGCAGCACCACGTAGTTCTGCGGCTTCCGGGCCAGCCGGTCGCTCCACGGCTTCCCGGAGACCGCGCACACCTTGCCCACCCCGACCTGCAGGGCGGCCGGCTCCGTCGTCCCGCCGAAGCTCAGCCACATCGCCTCACGCAGATACACCGGCAGCATCACACCGCCGCGCGCACGCCACTCCTCGGGCACCGTGTCGGGGAAGTCGGCGACCCGTCGGACCGGGAACTCGCCGAGCCCCGGCGGCAGCGGGTGAGTGCCCGTCTCGGGCAGCCGCAGGGTACGGATGAACCGCACAGCCACTCCGCCTGGCAGCCGCAGTGTGTTCCCGTCGATCCGCACGGTGCTGTCGGTCATCCGCCCGCCCCCTCGTAGCCGGTGCCGGAAACGTACGTCGCCCCCGGTGACTTCGTCACCTAGAACGACGGGGGGTGTCGCCACGGTTCCGGCGCAGGGCGTCCGGGACCCGCGGCAGGTCGGAATCGTGAAGGGCTTCCTGCAGCCGGGTCAGCCGCGGCATGCGCTCGCGCTGCTCCTGGGAGACGCGGTCCAGCTCCTCCAGGAGCCGGCGCGAGCGGTGCTCGGTGTCCAGCTCGTCGAGGGTGCGGTTGACCTCGGTCAGCACGGCCCCGTACAGCTGCCAGGTGCGGGCGTCGCGCTGGACCTCCTCCAGGAGCAGCAGGGCCAGCTTGTCTCGGGTGGCCGCGGCCTGGCGCAGCTCGGCGGCGAGCCGGGCCTCCGCCGACTCCGCGCTCATGCTGACGTCGGCGGTGACAAGGACGGCGAAGCTGACCACGGCGTCGGCGACCTCCGACAGCAGCCGCTCCACCACGCTCCCCGTCTCGGCCGGGAACAGCGGCTCGGGGTCGCGCTCCTTCGCCAGGTCGGTGAAGGTGCGCGCCAGCACGCGCAGCACCACCGTGCAGATCTCCAGCGTGTCCAGCCCCGTCCGCAGCACCACCCGGTGCAGCAGCCCCTCACGCACGCGTGGATTGAGCCGCAGGCTGTCCTCGGCCTGCCGCAGCGCCGCGTCCACGTCGATGATGTCGTGGTCGAGCCGGCGCGCCTCGTGCAGCCGCTGGGTCGCGTGTTCCACCGGCGTACGCCCCGCGGCCTCCTCGCCCATCCGCAGCATCAGCCGCCGCACCCGCCGGGCCAGCCCCTCGATCGACTCGCCCGCCTCCTCCACCCACACCGGTGGTGCGAGGAGCAGATTGCAGCCGAGCCCTACGACCGCGCCGATCAGCGTCTCCACCACCCGCGCCCAAGCCGTGTCCCCGACGGTCGTCACCCCGAGCACCAGCATCGCGCTGATCGCCACCTCGGGCACGTACTCGTTGACCCGCACCAGCCGTCCCACGACCAGTGAGGCCAGGATCAGCAGCGCGAGACTCCACCAGGTCAGGCCCACCAGGAGGCTGAAGGCGATGGCCACCAGCACACCGGCCACCACGGCGTTCACACGCCGGATGCCATTGGTGAGCGTGGCGTACAGGGTGACCTGGACGACCAGCAGGGCCGTCAGGGGAGCGGTGAGCGGCGCCGGCTCGGGGCTCAGACGCAGGGCGACGACGTAGGCCACCGTCGCCGCGACCGCCGATCGCAGCGTCTGCACGACCACAGGGTCCCTACGTCGCTTCACGAAGCGCACGAGGGACGACCTCCACTCACGTACATCACGCATCCTCGGGCCCTTCCCCTTCTACCTTCGCATCGAACCCGTCACCGAGGCCGGACATCGAAGATCGTGAGCGGAGGAAAACCCCCGACGCGACCCCGTGGTTGTCCGCACCTCACGACGGAGGACTGCCGGATGGTCGACGCCGGGCCGTCCCGGGAGCCTTGGATCATGACAAGGCATCGGACCGCGATCGTCCTGACTCTGCTCCTCGGCCTCGGAGCCACCGCGACCGTCACCCCGGCCGTCGCCGCGCCGCCCCCTCGGTCATCTCCGTCCGTCGTCGACGCGCTCGACCACGCCGCCCACCACTTACGGACCGTCGAACCGGGCGGCGACACCCGGGACTTGAGCCCCCTCGACCGGATGATCGGCGGCGCACGGGTCGTCGGCCTGGGCGAGGCCACCCACAGCTCGCACGACTTCTTCGCCCTCAAGGACCGCGTCTTCCGCCACCTGGTGGAGAAGAAGGGCTTCCGCACCTTCGCCCTGGAGGCCAGTTGGAGCACCGGACTGCGCCTCGACGACTACGTGGTGCACGGCAAGGGGGACCCCCGGCGCATCATGCGGGAGGAGTTCCAGCGCGACTACCTGTGGTGGAACAACGCGGAATACCTCCAACTCGTCGAGTGGATGCGGTCGTACAACACCCACCACCCCGACGACCCCGTCCGCTTCATGGGCGACGACCTCGCCTGGACGGGCCGCGAGGTGTACGACGAGGTCACGGACTACGTGGCCGCCACGCACCCCGAGTCGAGCGCACGCCTCGACGAGCTGTACCGCGGCCTGCGGCCCGACGTGTCGACGGGGACGTACATCGAGAGGTACCTGAACAAGCCGTACGCCGAGCGCATGGACATGGCGCGGCGCACCGGCGAGGCGCTTGACCTGCTGCGACGGCAGGCGCCGGGCACGGACCGGAAGGCCTACGAGTGGGCCGTGCAGCAGGCCACGGCGATCGACCGGACGGCCCGGCAGTACGCCTTCGACTTCGAGGACCCGGCCCAGCTCGCCGAGTCGATGCGCTACCGCGACGAGGCCATGGCCGCGAACACCGTCTGGTGGCAGGAGCACACCGGCACGAAGGTGCTGCTGTCCGCGCACGACGCGCACATCGGCTATGTGACGAGCGAGCCCGCCCGCTACCCCAAGATGCAGGGTGCGTTCCTGCGCGACCGCCTCGGCACGAAGTACATGAGCGTCGGCCTGACCTTCGACCGGGGCTCGTTCAACGCCACCGGACCCGACGGGGCCATCCACCGCTGGACGTTGGGCCCGGCGCCCGCGGGCAGCAACGAGGAGACCCTCGACCGGGTCAGGGCCCGGGACTACGTCGTCGACCTGCGCTCCGTCGGTTCACCGGCCCGCGAGTGGCTGGCGGGAGCCCGGTCCACCCGCACCATCGGCACCGACTACCCGGACGGCCCGTACGACATCGCCCTCGCCCGCACCCACGACGTCCTGATCCACCTTCACCGGGTGTCGGCGGCCCGGCTGCGGGACCGGTAGCCGGCGACCTTGGCCAGGTTGCCGCAGCGCTCCATGGAGCACCAACGTCGGCGCCGGGCCTGGGAGTCGTCGAGGAACAGCAGTGAACAGCCAGGGTTCTCGCACTTCTTGACCCGCTCCAACAGGGGGCCGCCCACCAGGAGTACGGCGTCCCGGGCGACCGTGGCCAGCGCCGCGCGGGCCGGGTGGCGTGAGGTCCAGCGCACGGGGCCCAGCTGGGGGGCGAGGTCCGGCCGGGCGGCCAGGTCGTTGACCCGCTGCACGTCGGCCGCGTCCGGTCGGCGCCCGTCCATGGCGGCTCGCAGGACGCGGTGGATCGCCTCGCGCAGGACCCGGGCGTCGACGAGGTCCCGGGAGGCGACCCGCACCGGTTCGTCGCTCGCGGCGAGCTCCGCCTCCGTGATCCAGCGGGACAGCGCGGCCGTGTCCGGGATCCGCTCCAGCGGGGTGGCATGCCGCCGGCCCAGCGTCGCCACGAAGTCCAGGCAGGGGCGGCCACCGATGAAGGGGAAGGCGAGTGCCGGGTCGGCGGGTACGGGGGCGCTGCTCATGGGGGTGAGGGTACACCGGTTCATGCGGTGTCGTATCCGGATGTCTGTATCTGGGCGCCAGCCCTTGACACTGGTTGAAGTGGTGTCGGATGGTGACACCACTTCAACCGGTGTCAGTCGTCTCGGTGGCTGCGGCAGGAAAACAGGTGCGGTATGCGTGCGGTACGGATCGACGAGTTCGGCGGGCCCGAGGTGCTGGTGCCGGTCGAGATGCCCGACCCCGTGGCGGGGCCCGGACAGGTGCTGGTGCGGATCGCGGCGGCGGGCGTGAACCGCGCGGACGCGCTGATCAGGGCCGGGCTCTACCACCGGGCCGGGCGCCCGCCGCTGATCCCCGGGGTCGAGGCGGCGGGGATCGTCGCGGCCGTGGGGGAGGGGGTGAGCGAACTCGCCGTAGGGCAGCGGGTGATGGCGCTCGACGGGATCAGCGCCCCTGGGTTCTATGCCGAGTTGGCGGTGGTTCCGGCCGAGCGGGTGACCGTCCTGCCGGACGGTCTCGGCCTGACCGAGGCGGCCACGCTGCCTGTCGCCTGGCTCTCCGCCTGGTACTGCCTGCGGAGCCTCGCCCGGGTCACCAAGGAGGACACGGTGGTGGTGAAGGCCGCCGCCAGCGGCGTCGGAACCGCGGCCGTACAGATCGCCGCCGAGACCGGGGCCCGGGTGATCGCACTCGCGGGCTCGGCCGAAAGGGCCGCGTGGGCAGGGGAGTTCGGGGCCCAGGACGTCCTTGACACCTCCGCGTTTCCCGACGACGCGGAGGTCGAGGAGATCCTGCGACTGACCGACGGCCGCGGCGCCGACGTCGTCCTGGACACCGTCGGCGGCCCGGCGTTCGGGCGGAGCCTGCGTGAGGTGGGGCACGGCGGCCGGGTCGTCGCGCTCGCCAACGTCGCGCTGGAGCCCAGCACCGTCGACACCCGCGACTTCTATCCGAAGAACGCGGCGATCCTCGGCTTCCAGCTCACCAACCTCCAGATCCACGGCTATGACCCCCGCGCGGACCTGCGTGAACTGGCCGAACGGGTCGCCGCCGGGGCCTATCGCGTGCCGGTGGAGACCGTCGTACCCCTCGAAGAGGCACGGGCCGCGCACGAGCGGCTGGCGAGCCGGGACAACCGGGGGAAGATCGTGCTGGCGGTGGCGGATCTCTGAGGGGCGGTCGTCGGACGTACGGCCCTGTCGGCGTCAGACGTACAGCTTGTCCAGGAAGTTCGACAGGTTGCCCGTCGTCCGGGCGACCTGCTCGGCCAGGGTCAGGCTCTCCTCGAAACGCGCGCCGCTCCGGGAGATCTTCTTGCCGCGTACGTAGAGGGAACACGCGAGGTCGGCGCACATGTACAGGCCCACGGAGTTCCCGTCACGGCCCGCCTGGCCGGCCTTGCGTGCGGTCATGAGCGAGACGCCGCCGCGTGGGTGGGTCGTCAGGCACAGTGAGCACATGCTGCGGTGCATGTAGCCGTGCTGTGCGGGCGGGAAGCGCAGAGTCACGCCCACGAGCCCCGCCTCACGCTCCATGACCAGATAGCTCCGGTCGGGCGCCCCGGGATCGCGCCAACCGAGGAAGTCCAGGTCGTCCCAGGGGTGTTGGTCGAGGTCACGGGGGACCGCGAGGCGTTTGGCCTCTCCCTTCGAGCAGTTGACAAATGAGTTGCGGATGTCGGGCGCGGTGAGTGATCTCATGGGTGGGGCTCCTGCGATCGAGGGCGAAAACCTAGGGCTCCTAGGTTATGGGCAATGGTATATAGCTTCAGTGAGGGGAAGCCAATGGATTTCGGGCACGTCGGGTCGTCGCGGGCGCGTCGGGCGCTGGGTCATGTCGCGACACGCTCGGCGGGGCCGACCGTCGCCCCGCACCTCCGGATCACCCTGAACTTCCATCCCGACCGCCTCGCGGGCGACCTCCCCGTCCTCCTGCGGCTGGCCCAAGACGGCGCCTACCACTCGCAGTTCGTGACGGGCACCAGCAACGGCGGCCTCACCGCGCACCCCGGCGGCGACCGCTGGCGCTGGGAGAGCCGGATCTTCGGCGGTTCCTACGACGATGCCGTCGCGCACGACCGACCCGTGTACGGCGCCCTGAACTTCCGGCACCAAGTGGTGGGCGCCGCCCCGCGGTTCGGCTCCTCGCACTTCCGGCTCGCCCCGGCCGCCCTCGCCCGCGCCACCTTCTGCTACCCCGACAGCGCGGCCGAGCCGACCGACTTCGGCGTCGCCGCCGGCATGTCCCTCATCGCCCAGGCCGAGGCCGACGAGCAGGACGCCCTCGACGACTACATCGAGGCACAGGTGCACGGTGGCGTCGGGCTGGTCGGGGACGTGGAGGCCCTGGTCCTGGACGCGAGCTACCGGGGGACACCGGTCGAGGCCGCGGCGGAGCACCTCCCGTGCGCCGTCGAGTGGCACCCGGGGTACGTCCTGTCCGTGCCGGAGCTGCGCCGGCATGCCGACTATCGGGGCCAGGAGTACGTCGACCTCGGCGCCCGGATCGCCGAAGGCGGCCGCGTGGACCCACGGATCATCGGCGATGCCGCCCGCACCGGCCTCTACGAATTGCAGGACCTGAAGAAGGTCTGGCACACGCTGGCTCGATTCGGCGCGCCGGAGGGCGCGGGAACGGCGAACGGGGCGGGAGTTTCGGCAGGGCCCGCGGAGGGCCGGTCGGAGTCGGTGGCGAGCACTCCGCGAGGGGCTGGGAGCCCGCCGCAGGAGACCGCGAGCCCGCGCTAGCCGGCGCCCGCGTCCGCGTCCGCCCCACCCACCGGTACCGGCGGCTACACCCCCGCCACAAGCACCCCTTTCGCATAGGCCCGCGCCACCAGTTCCGTCCGGTTCGTCGCGCCCCACCGGGCTGACAGCCGCCGCAGGTGATACGTGACGCCGTCCGTGGTGAGCCCGGTCTCGCGGGCAGCCTTGGCGGTGGTCGCGCCACCGGCGAGCAGCGCAAGGATCCTGCCCTCCATCGGCGTGACCGGAGTGCCCCGCGCCGATGACTCCGCGCTCGGCTCACGCTCGCCGAGGACGCGCAGCATCACCAGCAGGGCGGGGCGACCTACAACTGCCAGAGCCCCGACAGCTTCCGCAGGACCGCGAGGGTCATGCCACCGCAGGCGGCGGCGTCCGTCATTTCGCTGCCTCGTTGATCGTTCACGAAGATCGGTCTACCAACTCGTCTTGCTGTATGAGTGCCAGTGCCCGCCGTTGCCACCCCGCGGCGGATGGCCGGCGGGCTCGGTACAGCGGACGCTCGTACGCGGGTGCTCGGCCCAGCAGTAGCCGTGACCGTGGAGTCCGCCGGGAAGCTTCGTCCTTCTCACCTGGCGTCTCCGGTCTTCGCAGTATCACGGCGGCCGTGGCACACACAGCCGCACCGCAGGGTCTGGATGGGTGCCTCCCAGGAGGGCGCGCCCTGTCGGCGGATCATCTTCGTCCCGGGACACAGACTGCATGCCTTGAGGTGACACTCCGGGGTGCTCTCGGTACTCATGGCCGGTCGGCGAACGGCACCAGGTGGTAGGTGTCGCGGCACGGGCCGCAGGCGAAGAGGTTCCCGGCTCCGCTGGGACCTGATCCCGCCTCCGTCACCTGAATCAGCCGGACGCCCTCGCTCATCCTCTTGTGCCAGGAGCAGTAGCCGTAGGCGGTGGGCGTCAGAGAGCTATATACGTTCGTACCTTGCGGCATGTCGGCGCTCCTCAAGGCGTCCGGTCACTCCCCGTGGAGGCGACCGCCTCTTCGGGGATCGTTCGTCACTCCGGACGCTAGGAGCGCGATCTGCGCCACCTCCAGCAATGTTCACAGATGTTCACAAAAATCATTCTCGGCAGGTCGTTTGCCCCAAGGCCCTCTTGACGAGTACGCCCAACGACGTGAACGTGTGTACATCCGTGTACACCGACGCTGCCGGAGGCGGCCATGTCACTACGGTTCATCGGAATCGACCCGAACACCGGGCAGGGCGAGAGCCCTACTGTCTGGGTCGACGACAGCAAGAGCGAACTCGTCATCCAGGGGTGGAAGCCCGACACGACGACGCAGGCGGAATGCGCCGCCTTCACGGTCCCCGGCCACGCGGTGGGGATCCCGGACAACGAGCAGGTCGTGCGGATCCCGGCCCGAATGGTGCCCATCATCAGGGAGGCGTGTGATGCCGCAGAGCGTGCCGAGCTTTGCTGACCTGATTGACAGCGCCACCGAGTCCGCCGTCCACCTGGAGATGCGGGACAGCTACGGGGTGGCCACCGAAGCCGACGCCCTCGAACGGTGGCGCCGCACAGGGGAGGTGGACACCGACCCCGACTCCCCGTACTGGACACCGTGGACCGAGCTGGTCCGCCGGACGGTCGCCCGGGGCGTGCCGGTACGCCGTGCCCGGATCGTTTCCGAGCCGGTCTCCGACTACATCCGCTACGAGCACGCCGGCACCGTCGTGAACATCGCGGCGGGCGAGCAGGTCCGCTGGCTTCCGCGTCGGCACGCCAGCACCATCGCTCTGCCCGGCAACGACTTCTGGCTGATCGACAGCCAGCTGATCCGCTGGAACCATTTCACCGGCGACGGTGGCAGCGCTCCCGGCGAGATCAGCGAAGACCCGGCGGCGGCACGGCTGTGCGCCGACGCTTTCGAAGCCGTGTGGGCTCGGGCTATCCCGCACGACGAGTACAAGATCAGCTGACGCGAACGAAGGGTCCGGCCGCACCACATGGCAACCTCCCCGTCCTCCTCGGCGCAGGCTGCGCGCCAACGCGTCGCGCGGCGCCTGCGTGACCTGCGAGCGGACGCAGGGCTGACCGGGACAGAGCTGGCCGAGCGCTGCGGCTGGACCCACCCCAAGACGTCCCGCCTGGAGAACGGCCGTACACCGCCCACCCCCGACGACATCCGCCGCTGGTGCCAGGCATGCGGCGCCGACGACCAGGCCGCCGACATCGTCGCCCAGTCCCGCGATGCGGAGACGGCGTACATGGAGTGGCGGCGGCAGGTACGCGCCGGACTCAAGCGTCTGCAGGACAGCTACATCAGCCTCTACCGCGGCACCGCACTGTTCCGGATCTACTCGCCCACGCTGGTGCCCGGTCTGCTTCAGATCGAGGGCTACGCGCGCGCCATCCTGTCCGGCGTCGCCGCCCTCTACGAGGCGCCCGACGACTCCGACGAGGCCGCCGCCGCCCGCATGGAGCGGTCGAAGATCGTGCACGAGCCCGGACACCGGTTCGTCATGGTGATCGAGGAGAGCGTGCTGTACCACCAGCTCGGCGACGCCGACACGATGGCCGCCCAGCTCGGCTACCTCCTGACCGTCGGCGCGCTGCCCTCTGTGTCGCTGGGCGTCATCCCGCACGCCGTGCAACGGACGGTGTGGCCGCAGGAGTTGTTCCATGTGTACGACGACCAGCTCGTCTCGGTCGAGCTGATGTCCGCCCGCGTCAGGGTCACGCAGCCTTCCGAGGTGGCGCTGTACGTGAGGGCGTTCGAGCAACTGCGCGGTATGGCGGTCTACGGGGCGGAAGCCCGAGCGCTGATCGTGAAGGCCATCGAGGCGCTGCGGTGACCGGCACTGACGCCGAGCTGATCAGTGATGGCCCTGGCGCTCAGGCTCCGAGTACGCCGGATCATCTGGCGCACCTTGATCCGGCGCGCGTCGATGGTCAGCGGCTCACGGGTCTGGCTCATCGTGCGTCACCCTCCACTGCGAGGGTCAGCAGGGCGATGGCGACCTCATACCGGCCGATGAGACGGCACAGATCCTTCTCGTTGAGATCCTCGTAGTTAAGGCCGTCCGTCTCGACGAGCAGCTGGCGCGCGACGGCTACGTGGTGGCGAGCGGCCTCGTCGAGCACACAGCGGCTGACGGGTACGTTTTCCACGGGTCTGGCCTTGATCAGTAAGGATCCGGATCAAGGCCCCGGGGTGGTGGTGGGCTCACCGTTCGGGGCCGCCGCCGTCTCACACGTGTCTCACGGACTGTGTGCGAGTTGGCGGACTTGGAGCCTCTGACCTGGACGTTGAGTGGTCCTACGGACTCACGCAAGCCCTGTTGGACGCTTTCGACTGCACAATCATGTAGTGCACCGGCACAGGCCGCCGCCCCCGGTCGACCAACCTGGATCGCAGTACTCCCGTACCGCGAAAGGCAGTTGTCGCGCCATGCCCCCCACCGCACTGCACCCCCACACTTCCGACGCCCCTCACACGCCCTCCGGGGTTCCCGTCGTCGACGTCACCGCCACCGGACCCGGCCGCACGCCGATCCAGCAGGTCATGGCCCTTATGCGGGAGCACGGGCCGGTGCTCGTGCGGCGGCTGCACGGGCGGGAGACGCTCTTCGTCGGCGATCTCGACCTGGTGGCCGACCTCGCCGACGAGAAGCGGTTCGCCAAGCATGTCGGGCCGGCTCTGGAGAACGTGCGGGAGTTCGCGGCCGACGGGCTGTTCACGGCGTACAACGACGAGCCCAACTGGGCCAGGGCGCACGACATCCTGATGCCCGCCTTCGCGCTGGGCTCGATGCGTACCTACCACCCCGTGATGCTGGAGGTGGCCCGTCGGCTCATCGCCTCCTGGGACCGGTCCGCCGGCACCGGGCAACCGGTGAACGTGCCCGACGACATGACCCGGATGACTCTCGACACCATCGGGCTGGCCGGGTTCGGTTATGACTTCGGGTCGTTCGGGCGGGACGAGCCCCACCCGTTCGTCGAGGCGATGGTCCGCTGCCTGGAGTGGAGCATGAACCGGCTCGCCCGCACCCCGGGTGAGGACCACTCCGCCGCCGACGCGGCCTTCCGGGACGACTCGGCCTACCTCGCCCAGGTCGTCGACGACGTCATCGCCTCCCGCACCGGAACAGGAGCCGGCGCCGAGGGCGATGCCGAGGACCTGCTCGGGCTGATGCTCACCGCCCGCCACCCCGTCGACGGCAGCAGGCTCGACACCGCCAACATCCGCAACCAGGTCATCACCTTCCTGATCGCGGGGCACGAGACGACCTCCGGCGCGATGTCCTTCGCGCTGTACCACCTCGCCAAGGACCCCACCGCGCTGCGGCTCGTCCAGCGTGAGGCCGACGCGCTGTGGGGCGACCGGGCCGACCCCGAGCCGACGTACGAGGAGGTCGGCAGGCTGACGCACACCCGCCAGGTGCTCAACGAGGCGCTGCGGCTGTGGCCGACGGCCGCCGCCTTCAGCCGGCACGCGCTGGCGGACACGCTGCTCGGCGGGCGGATCCCGCTGCGTGCCGGGCAGGCCGTCACCGTGCTGGCGCCGATGCTGCACCGGCAGCCCGTCTGGGGCGACAACCCCGAGCTGTTCGACCCCTCGCGGTTCACCCCGGAGGCCGAGGAGGCGCGCTCGGTGCACGCCTTCAAGCCCTTCGGTACCGGTGAACGCGCCTGTATCGGGCGGCAGTTCGCGCTGCACGAGGCGACCATGCTGCTGGCCATGCTGGCCATGCTGGCCATGCTGGCCATGCTGGTCCACCGCTACCGGCTGCACGACCACGCCGACTACGCGCTGCAGGTGAAGGAGACCCTCACCCTCAAGCCCGAGGGCTTCACCCTGACCCTGACCCCGCGTACGGCCGCCGACCGGGAACACGGCCCGCTCCCGGGCGTGATGCCCGCGACATCGGAGGCCGTGTCCGCCCCGGACACCCTCCCCGCCCGCGTCCGCCCCGGCACCCGCGCCCTCTTCCTGCACGGCAGCAACTACGGCACCTGTCGCGAGTTCGCCGCCCAACTCGCCGACGAGGCGGCCGAGATCGGCTGCGAGACCGAGGTCGCGTCCCTCGACGCCTTCAGCGGCGGCCTGCCCACCGACCGGCCCGTCGTCATCACCGCCGCCTCCTACAACGGCCGCCCCACCGACGACGCCACCGCCTTCGACGCCTGGCTGGAGGAGACGCACGAGCTGACCGACGTCACCTACGCCCTCCTCGGCGTCGGTGACCGCAACTGGGCGGCCACCTACCAGTATTTCCCGACCCGGATCGACGAGCGCCTCGCCGAACTGGGCGCCGCCCGCCTCGTCGACCGCGTCGCCGCCGACGCCTCCGGCGATCTCACCGGCTCCGTAAGGGAGTTCACGACCCGACTGCGCACGGCCCTGCTGGAGGAGTACGGCGACCCGGACGCCGCCGCCCCGGCCGACGACGAACCCACGGTCGCCTACGAGGTCCGCACGCTGACCGGCGGCCCCCTGGACGCCCTCGCCGAACGGCACGGACTCGTCCCCATGACAGTCACCGAGGCCCGCGACCTCACCGCCCCCGGACACCCGCGCCGCAAGCGCCTGGTCCGCGTTGCCCTCCCGGACGGCACCGCCTACCGCACGGCCGACCACCTCACCGTCCTGCCCGTCAACGCCCCGGCCCTCGTCGCCCGCGCCGTCACCGCACTCGGCGTCGACCCGGAAGCCGTCCTGGACATCCGCGCGACCCGCCCGCGCCGCGACGGACTCGCGGTCGACCGGCCTTTGACGGTACGTCGACTGCTCGCGCGCCACGCCGAGTTGCAGGAGAGGCCGACCCCGGCCCAGCTGGCCGCGCTCGCCGCCGCCAACCCCTGCCCGCCCGAGAGGGCCACCCTCGCCGCGCTCACCGCCGACGACCCGCGCACCCTCGTCGAGGTGATCGAGGACCACCCCGCGCTGCGCTCCACCCTGACCTGGCCGCAACTCCTGGAGATCCTCACCCCGCTGCGCCCCCGCCACTACTCCGTCTCTTCCTCGCCCGCCGTCGACCCCGGCCACGTGGACCTGATGGTCTCCCTGCTGGAGGCCCCCGCCCGCTCCGGCAACGGCGTCTACCGGGGTACGGGGTCGGGCTATCTCGCCGACATCGAGCCCGGCGACACCCTGTACGCCCGGATCCAGCCCTGCCGCGAGGCCTTCCGTATCGACCCCGGCGACACCTCGACCCCGCTGATCATGGTGGCTGCGGGCACGGGCCTCGCGCCCTTCCGCGGTGCCGTCGCCTACCGCACCGCCGCCCGTGCCACCGGCACCGAACTCGCCCCGGCGCTCTGCTACTTCGGCTGCAACGCGCCCGACGCGGACTTCCTGCACGCCGAGGAACTGCGCGCCGCCGAGACCGCCGGAGCCGTCTCCCTCCGGCCGGCCTTCAGCACCGTCCCGGCGGGCGGCGTGACCTTCGTACAGCACCGCATCGCCGCCGAGTCCGACGAGGTCTGGGACCTGCTCGGCGCCGGGGCCCGCGTCCTTGTCTGCGGTGACGGATCACGCATGGCACCGGGTGTGCGGGACGCGTTCCGTACCCTGTACCGCAACCGCACGCCCGGCGCGGACGGGACGGCGGCCGACAACTGGATCAACGGACTGATCACGGACGGACGTTACGTCGAGGACGTGTACGCCGCCGGCTGAACCGAACGGGGAGAGGTGGGCGCACAGTGACGGACACCTGGGAACGGGCCCGACGCGTACTGGAGGCGGCCGGTATCCCACCCGAACGGCTCGCCCGCCTCACCCCCCTGACCGGCGGCACCTACAACTCCGTCGAGGACCTCCGCCTCACCGACGGCGCCCGTTACATCCTGAAGGTCGCCCCGGACACCGAGGGCCTGCACCACGAACGCCGACTCCTCGTCTCGGAGGCGGAGTTCTACGAGGGGGCGGCGCACGCGGACGTACCGGCCCCGCGCGTCGTGGCGGCCGGCGGACCGTGGCTGCTCATGACCGTCTGCCCCGGCCGGCCCTGGGGCGACTTTCTCCACGCGGACGAACAGGTGGACCTGCGCACGGAGTTGGGCCGCCTGGTGGCCCGTCTGCACCGTGTCACCGGACCGGGCTTCGGCTATCCGTCCGGCGCCCTCGGCCCGCTCGCCCCCGACTGGCGAGCGGCCTTCACCGGCATGCTCGACGCCGTCCTCGACGACGCACGCCGCTACCGGCCCCGACTGCCGCGCCCCGTCGACGAGATCGCCCGCACGCTGCGGACCGCGTACGACGCGCTCGACGAGGTCACCGCCCCGAGCCTCGTCCACTTCGACCTGTGGCCGGGCAACATCCTGGTGGACCGCTCGACGCCCCGCGCGAGCATCGGCGGGCTGATCGACGGGGAGCGCATGTTGTGGGGCGACCCGCTCGCCGACTTCGTCTCCCTGGCGCTGCTGGGTGACATCAGGAAGGACGAGGCGTTCCTCGCGGGCTACCGGGAGGCGGGCGGCCGGGCCGAGTTCGACGTCCCGGCACTGCTGCGGCTCGCGCTCTACCGCGCCTACCTCTACCTGATCATGCTCACCGAAGTGGTCCCGCGCGGCGGGGACACCGGACCCGACAGCTGGGTCCAGGATGCGGTCGCCCCAGAACTCATCGCGGCGCTGGACCATATCGAAGAGCTCCGCACTACGTCCTGACTTCCCCCTTGTCTTACCTCACTACGTGAACTAAGGGTTGGTCGAAAGTCGCGCCGGGCCTGCTCCGAGGGGTATGTTGCAGGTCGAACCGGGTTAGAAGGGAGCCACATGGCGGGGCGCAACGGGCGAACGGTGCGGGACCTCAGGCGAGCCAACCGCACGGCCGTGCTCCAGCGGCTCTACTTCGACGGACCCCTCAGCCGCTTCGAACTCGGCCCGGCGACCGGACTCAGCTCCGGCTCGGTCAGCAATGTGGTCGCGGACCTGATCGCCGACGGACTGGTCGAGGAGGCCGGCAGCGTCGACTCCGACGGCGGCCGCCCCCGCACGCTGCTGCGGGTCGCCCCCGGCAGCGGCCACATGATCGGCGTCGACGTCGGCGAAACCCGGGTGCGCATCGAGCTGTTCGACCTCACCCTCACCGAACTCGCCCGTGCCGAACGCCCGTTGGCGAAGCAGCGCTACGAGGTCGAAGTGATCGTCGGCCACATCCGCGACGGCGTCGACGAGGTGCTCGCCGCCGCCGGCATCGACCCCGAGCAGCTCCTCGGCGTCGGTATCGGCGTCCCCGGCATCGTGGAACGCACCCCGGAGCGCGGGGCCGTCGTGCACGGGCAGACCATCGGCTGGGACGCGGTCCCGCTGGAGAGCCTGCTGCGCTCGACCTCCCAACTCCCGGACGCCGTCCCGTACTTCATCGACAACGGCGCCAAGACCCTCGGCCAGGCCGAGATGTGGTTCGGCGGCGGACGCGGCGCGCGCAACGCGATCGTGGTCCTGTTCGGCTCCGGCGTCGGCGCCTGCCTGGTCACCCCCGAGGTGGAGCACGGCCGCGCGGTCGAGTGGGGGCATCTGACGGTACGGGTCAGGGGACGCCGGTGCCGGTGCGGCGCCCTCGGCTGCCTGGAGGCCTACGCGGGCGCGGAGTCCCTGCTCGACCGGTGGCGCGACGAGGGCGGCCGGCCCCCCGAGGGCACCGACGAGGAGACCGCGATGACCGCGATGCTCGCCGCCGCCTACCCGGCCGAGGGCACGGAGGCCGACCCGGTGGCGCTCGCCGTCCTGGAGGAGACCGCCGAGTACCTGGGCGCGGGCCTGTCCGACCTGATCAACCTCTTCCAGCCCGAGCGCATCCTGATCGGCGGCTGGGCGGGTCTCCAGCTGGGCTCCCGCTTCCTGCCCGCCGTACGCCGGCACGCGATGTCGTACGCGCTGCGTTATCCGGCGGAGAAGGTGACCGTCGAGCTCGGCCTGCTGGGCCCGGACGCGGTCACCGTCGGTGCCGCGATCCTGCCGCTCGCGGACTTCTTCGCCCGCGGCGGCCGACGCGTCGAGCCGGAGCCCGAGGGTCCGGCGCCCGCCTGGCGCACGGCACTTGAGGAACGCGCTCCGCACTGAGGTTTCGGCCGGCCGCCGGGCAGGTACCCGCGTCCCTCGACGACCGAAGGAGTGCACCGTGGCCGACGAACACCACAAGGGTCCGGACGGCGGGCCCGTACCCCGGGATCTGCCCGACCAGCAGGCGCGCGAGGGCGAGGACCCCTGGGAGGCGGCCCCCGGCGCGGACGCCTGGGACGGCGCCGCCGAGGACGTCCCCGACACCGACGAGGCGGGCACGGGCCGGCAGGGCGCCGCGCGCCCCGCGACGGTCCATCCCGAACACCCGACACCGGACGAGTCCTCCGCCTGAGCCGACGCGGCGCATGACGGCGGAGGGCATCGATCCCTGTCGTCAGAACATGAACGTCGTCAGACGGCGAAGGCGTTCACGCCGGTCAGTTCCGCCGACAGATCCCACAGGCGGGCCGCCTGCTCGGGGTCCGTCGCCCAGGCCTTGACGCCGACCCGCTCGTCGTCCGCCGGGGCGGGCTCGGCGACGTCGCAGTCCTCCAGATAGACGCCGCCGAGGTCGTCCAGCTGGGGCGAGGTGGCCGCCCACACCTGGGTGGCCGCGCCCTGCTCCGGGGACTTGAAGCCCTCCGGCTTGAGCGGGTTGCCGTCGGCGTCGATCCAGCCGCGCTCCACCATCTCCTCCTTGGCCAGGTGCCGCTGGAGAGGCGTGAGGATGCCGCCCGGGTGGAGCGAGAAGGCGCGGACCCCGGCGTCACGGCCGAGGCGGTCGAGGTGGACGGCGAACAGGACGTTGGCGGTCTTGGCCTGGCCGTAGGCCTCCCACTTGTCGTAGCCGTGCGTCCACTGCACGTCGTCCCAGCGCATGCCGGCGGCGTGGTGGCCACGGGAGGAGACGGAGACGACGCGGGCGCCGCCCGGCTCTATCGCCGGCCACAGCCGGTTGACGAGGGCGTAGTGGCCGAGGTGGTTCGTCGCGAACTGGGCCTCCCAGCCCGGTCCGACGCGCGTCTGGGGGCAGGCCATGATCCCGGCGCTGCCGATGAGGATGTCGATCGTGCGGCCGGAGGCCAGGAAGCGCTCGGCGAAGCCCCGCACGCTCTCCTGGTCCCCGAGGTCCAGCTCGTCCACCTCGACGCCGTCGAGGCCCGCCAGCGCCTCCTCGGCGGTCGCCCGGCGGCGCGCGGGGACGACGACATGGGCGCCCGCGTCGGTGAGCGCGCGGGTGGTCTCCAGGCCGAGGCCCGAGTAGCCGCCGGTGACGATCGCGAGCTTTCCGGTCAGGTCGATGCCCTTGAGGACCTCGTCGGCGGTGCTGGTGGCGCCGAAACCGGATCCGATCCTGTGCTGTGCAGTGGTCATGTCCGAAACGCTACGGATTGGAGTGCTCTCGAAGTCAAGCGGAACCGGCGCGACCGCCCCCCGGACATGGGGAAGCCCCGACCGGACGGGGGAATCACGGTCGGGGCGGCCAAAGGGTGGGCACGGATGGCGGTCGCCTCTCGGCGAAAGGCTCCACAGGGCTTCAGCCGAACGATCGTCCCTGTGGGCAAAAGGTGAGGCCCGGGGACACTGTCCCATCCGCACCCACGTGTTGTTCAACGGGCAACCTCCCCGTGGTGTTCCTGGCCGCGTCCGGATTCGGGGTGACGTGTGTCACCGCTCTCGGCTCCAGGTCAGCAGCGCCTCGGCCGACCACGTGTTCACCACCCGTTCGGCGGCCACCGCGCACTCCTCCGCCCGTGCGCAGCCGAGGATCTGCCAGTCCAGCTGGCCGGGCGCGTGGGCGTCGGTGTCGACCGAGAAGAGCACTCCGGCGTCGACGGCCTGCCGCAGCAGTCGCCGCGGCGGATCCAGCCGCTCCGGACGGCTGTTGATCTCCACGGCCGTACCCGACTCGGCACACGCGGCGAACACCTCGTCCGCGTCGAACTCCGACTCCGGACGGGCGGAACCCCCGTTCCGCCCGATGAGCAACCGCCCCGTGCAGTGCCCGAGGATGTCCGCGTGCGGATTGCGTACGGCGGCCACCATGCGGCGGGTCATCGAGCGGGCGTCCATGCGCAGCTTGGAGTGCACCGAGACCACGACTACGTCGAGGCGCTCCAGCAGCTCAGGTTCCTGGTCCAGGGAGCCGTCGTCGAGGATGTCGCACTCGATCCCGGTGAGCAGCCGGAAGGGCGCCCAGGAGACGTTGAGCTCCGCCACCACGTCCAACTGCTCGCGCAGCCGCTCGGGCGACAGGCCGTTGGCCACGGTCAGCCGGGGGGAGTGGTCGGTGAGCACCGCCCAGTCGTGCCCGAGGCGGGCCGCCGTGCGGCCCATCTCCTCGATCGGGCTGCCGCCGTCGGACCAGTCGGAGTGCAGATGACAGTCCCCGCGCAGCAGCTCTCGCAGCCGCTCCCCGCCACGGGGACGGGGTTCGGGCTCGGCCTGCTCCAGCTTCGCCAGGTACTCCGGCACCTGCCCGGCGAGCGCTTCGCGCACCACCTGGGCCGTCTTGGGGCCGATGCCCTTGAGGGACTCCAGCGTCCCGGCGGCCGCCCGCTCGCGGATCTCGTCCTCGGGCAGGTCCGCCAGCACCCGGGCGGCGCCGCGGAAGGCGCGGACGCGGTACGTCGGCGCCAGGGACCGCTCCAGCAGGAAAGAGATCCGGTCCAGTGCGTCCAGGGGATCCACGGCGGCCTCCTAGGGGGATGAATCGGCAGATTCGCGACTCCGGAATGAGCTATCTACGCTCTATTTCATGACCGAAATCGCGAGCCCGCACATCTCCCACCCGCGGATCCTGGTTCTCGGGGTGCAGCCGGGCACACCGCCGTTCCGGATCGTGGAGATCGACGGTCTGGTGGTCGGCGAGGCGAAAGCCGTCACCGACGTGCTGGAGGTCGCCGCCGTCTTCGGCATCACGGTCCATGACATGGACGATCCGGAGGTGGTGCGGTGGGTCGGCGGCGACAAGTTCACCTGGCGGCTGCGCTAGCCAGGGCCTGACCGCCGGATCAGGCCCTGGGTCGTCGGCTTCGGGTCAGCCGACCGTCCACTTCTGGTTTGCGGCGCCCGAGCAGGTCCAGATCTGCAGCCGGGTGCCGTTGGCGGAGTTGTTGCCGGTCACGTCCAGGCACTTGTTGGCCTGTGGATTGACGATGTCGTTGGCCGAGCTGACGGCCCACTTCTGGGCGGCGGAGCCGTTGCAGTCGTAGAGCTGGGTCGTGGTGCCGTCGGCGGTGGCGCCGCCGGTCACGTCCAGGCACTTGCCGAGCGCGCGGATCGTGCCGTCGGAGCCCACCGTCCACTGCTGGGCGGCGGATCCGTTGCAGTCGTAGAGCTGTACGGCGGTGCCGTTGGCGGAGCTCGCCCCGGCGACGTCCGCGCACTTGCCGGCCAGGCCCCTGATCGCCCCGCCGCCGGAGGGCGTGTCACTCGTGGTCACCGAGACCGAGTCCACCACCAGCTGGGCCGGGAAGGCCGTGGAGCTGTTGGGGTCGCCGGGCCAGTAGCCGCCGACCGCGAGGTTGAGGATCAGGAAGAACGGCTTGTTGAACGCCCAGGTGTTGCCGCCCACGTCGGCGGGCGTGCGCGTCTGGTAGACGACGCCGTCGACCGACCACTTGATCGAGTTGGGCGCCCAGTCCACGGCGAAGGTGTGGAAGGCGTCCGCGAAGGCCTGGCCGTTCGACAGGGTGTAGCCGGCGCCTATGCCGGCCGAGCCGGAGTAGCCGGGGCCGTGGATGGTGCCGTGGACCGTGGAGGGCTCGAAGCCGACGTTCTCCATGACGTCGATCTCACCCGAGTTGGGCCAGCCGACCGAGCCGATGTCGGTGCCGAGCATCCAGAACGCGGGCCACATGCCCTGCCCGCGCGGGATCTTCATCCGGGACTCGACATGCCCGTACTGCGCGCTGAACTTCCCGGAGGTGTTCATCCGGGCCGAGGTGTACTGACAAGTCCCGTACCAACACTGGTAGTTGGCCGGGTTCTCCTTCTTGGCCGTGATCACCAGGTGGCCCTGGCCGTCCAGGGCCGCGTTGTTGGCGCCGGACGTGTAGTACTGGCGCTCGTGGTTGTTGACGTTGTCGCCGGTCTCCAGCGACCACCTGGAGGAGTTGACGGCGCTGCCGGCGGCACCGTCGAAGGTGTCGGAGAACACCGTCGCGGCGGCGGAGACGTCCGAGGCTGAGGCGGAGACATCCGATGGATCCGCGTGCGCCGCGCCGGTCGCGGCGGACGCGACCAGCACGGCGGACAAGGCGGCGAACAGGCATCTGCGGAGCAGGCGTGGGGAGGCCACGTCTCTGTCCTTCCGTACGGCGGCCGAGCACAGAGGTGAGCCGACCGAGTGGGGGGGTGAAGGCTTCGCCTGTTGATTTAAGGAGTGAGATAAGGGGGAGTCAATACTTTGGTACGGACCAATTGTTGACAATCAAGAACCCGGACGGCCGGATTCCGTTCCCCCGCACGTCGGAGGGCTAGGCCCCCTTCGACTCCTTCGCCGACTTCTCCTTCTCCGCCCTCCGCTGGGCCGACCTCACCTTGCGCGGCTGGCGCCTGCGCGCGTGCACGACCCGGCCCATCCGCCGGCCCAGCAGGAGGTAACCGATCAGCGCGCCACTGGTGTTGAGGATGACGTCGTCGATGTCGAAGGCGCGGCCGGTGATGAGCGCGCCCTGGGCGAACTCCACCAGCAGCATGACGACGGCCGTCAGCAGGAGCACGCGCAGTAGCCCGCGGGCCTTCGGGGCCAGGACGGGGATGAGGACGCCGAACGGGATGCCGAGCACGACGTTGCCGCCGATCTGCTTGACGGCGTCCCGCAGGGCGGGTTGGTCGAGATAGGCCTTCAGCGAGCGGCCCGGATGGAGGTTGGTGTGCACGAGAGCCGTCGACGCGGGCGACGGCTCCAGTGTCAGCCGGGCCAGCACCACGGCGAACGCCACCATGAACCCGAAGGCGCACAGCATCGCCAGGAGGCGGATCGGGAAGGGCACGACATGCCGTTCGACGGTGGCCGGCTGCTCCTCGCCCTCAGTCTTGGCGGAACGCAGACGCCAGCCGGCGCGCGGTCGTACGACTGTCCGGGCCATTCAGTCCTCCGGTCTTCAACACTCTGATGTGGAAGGGCGGTTACCCGCGAACCCTCCGAGGATGCCGTGCGCCCGCCCCGATCCGGAGAGGATCAGGATGCGAAGGTGACGTGCACCACCTTGAAGCCGAGGGAGTGCAGCAGACCCTCGAGCATGTCGGTGGTGTTGGTCTCGGCGCGCTTGGTCAGGCCGCTGTCCTTGGCCGCGTCGCCGATGTGCTTGACCGCGAGTTTCTGCACGGCCTGTTCACTGTTGGGGTTGTCCGAGAAGAAATCGCCGAGTCGGTCCAGGAGCCCGCGCTGCTTGGACACGGCGTAGGAGCGGTCCGGGTTCAGGGCGGGCTTGCCCAGGGCCGCGTGCGGCAGGTTGAGCGTGGCGGACGTGCGGTCCTTGTTGACCGTCACGTCGTCCTTGCCGACCTTGCCGAGGTCGACATAGGCCTCGACGGTGCCCGCGCCCACGTACAGGACGCGGGAGCCGCGGATCGCGTCGGGCAGGTACTTGGTGTCCTTCTCCAGGTCCACGACGACCTGGAAGTTGCCGGACGCGGCGTCGTAGCGGCTCATGTCCTGAATGGACTGCAGCAGGGTGGGTCCCGAGCGGTCGGTCGTCTCCGTACCGAACAGGTCCTTCAGACCGGGGATCACACTCAGCGTGACCCCGATGAAGAACACCGCGAGCACCAGTACTACGGCGCACACCGCTTTGACCCAGCCCGGCATCCGCCGGGACACGCGCCTGATGGGAGTCGTCATGGTGACGGCCCTCCTTCCTAGTGACCGGATGCCCCCCAAAAGCCTTGTCAGACCGCCCTGTTGCCGTATCGGGACACGCGCCTGGGGCACGTGGGGGCGCACCGGCGGACGCACCCCTCCCTACCTGCGCGTCGGCGGCGTGCGGCGGCCCGTTCTCCGTGGTCAGTAGCATGAGGCCGACCCCCGGATTGATCATGCGAGGAGCGGACCGTGCGAGACATCTCCGTGTTCAGCGGCAGTGCCCACCCCGATCTGGCGGCGGAGGTCTGCGCGCATCTCGGTGTGCCGCTCAGTCCGACCCGGGTCAGCCGGTTCGCCAACGACTGCCTGGAGGTGCAGCTCCAGGCCAACTGCCGGGAACGGGACGTCTTTCTGATCCAGCCGCTGGTCAAGCCGGTCCAGGAGCACCTGGTCGAGCTGCTGCTGATGTGCGACGCGGCGCGCGGGGCGTCGGCGGGGCGGATCAGCGTCGTCATGCCGCACTACTCCTACGCGCGCTCCGACAAGAAGGACGCGCCCCGCATCTCGCTCGGCGGACGCCTGGTCGCCGACCTGCTGGTGGCGGCGGGCGCCAGCCGGGTGCTGGCCATGACCCTGCACGCGCCGCAGGTGCACGGCTTCTTCTCGGTCCCGGTCGACCATCTGCACGCCCTGCGTGAACTGGCCGTGCACTTCCGGCAGTACGACCTGTCCCGGACCACCGTGGTCTCCCCGGACCTCGGCAACGCCAAGGAGGCCGCCGCGTTCGCGCGGTTGATCGGCGCCCAGGTGGCGGCCGGCGCCAAACAGCGGTTCGAGGACGACCGGGTGTCGATCAGCTCCGTCATCGGCGACGTGGCCGACCGGGACGTCATCGTGCTGGACGACGAGATCGCCAAGGGCAGCACGGTGCTGGAACTCCTCCAGCGGCTGCGGGAGTTGGGGCCGCGCTCGATCCGGGTCGCCTGTACGCACGGTCTGTTCGCGGACGGGGCGCTCAAGCGGATCGGCGAGCAGCCCGACGTACTGGAGATCGTCTGCACCAACACCGTGCCGGTGCCCGAGGAGGAGCGCACGGAGAAGCTGCGGGTCCTGTCCATCGGCCCGGCACTCGCCGAGGCCGTACGCCGCATTCACAACGGCGAGTCGGTCAGCGCCCTGTTCGACGCGCCGCCGAACGAATAGACATGAGGGAGCGGAGCGACGCTCGGCGGCACACGGATGCTCAGGAGGGGTTGCAGTGGCCAAGGCGAAGTTCGAGCGCACGAAGCCGCATGTGAACATCGGCACCATCGGTCACATCGACCACGGCAAGACGACGCTCACGGCGGCCATCACGAAGGTCCTGCACGACCGGTTCCCTGATCTGAACCCGTACACGCCGTTCGACCAGATCGACAAGGCGCCCGAGGAGCGGCAGCGCGGCATCACGATCTCCATCGCCCATGTGGAGTACCAGACCGAGCGCCGGCATTACGCGCACGTCGACTGCCCGGGGCACGCGGACTACATCAAGAACATGATCACCGGGGCCGCGCAGATGGACGGCGCGATCCTGGTCGTCGCGGCCACCGACGGACCGATGCCGCAGACCAAAGAGCATGTGCTGCTGGCCCGGCAGGTGGGTGTGCCGTACATCGTCGTCGCCCTCAACAAGACGGACATGGTGGACGACGAGGAGATCCTGGAGCTCGTCGAGCTGGAGGTCCGGGAGCTGCTGAGCGAGTACGAGTTCCCCGGCGACGACCTCCCGGTGGTGCGGGTCTCCGCACTCAAGGCCCTGGAGGGCGACCCGGAGTGGACCGCCTCGGTGCTCGAACTCCTCACCGCGGTCGACGAGTTCGTGCCCGAGCCGGTGCGGGACGTGGATCAGCCGTTCCTGATGCCGATCGAGGACGTGTTCACCATCACCGGTCGCGGCACCGTCGTCACCGGCCGGATCGAGCGCGGCACCCTGCACGTCAACCGCGAGGTCGAGATCATCGGCTTCCACGAGGACAAGACGAAGACCACCGTCACAGGCATCGAGATGTTCCGCAAACTGCTCGACGAGGGCCGGGCCGGCGAGAACGTCGGACTGCTGCTGCGTGGGGTCAGGCGCGAGGACGTGGAGCGCGGGCAGGTCGTCATCCAGCCCGGATCGGTCACGCCGCACAAGGACTTCGAGGCGCGCGCCTACATCCTGTCCAAGGACGAGGGCGGCCGGCACACGCCCTTCTTCGACAACTACCGTCCGCAGTTCTACTTCCGCACGACCGACGTGACGGGTGTGGTGACGCTGCCCAAGGGCACCGAGATGGTCATGCCGGGCGACAACACGACCATGAACGTGCAGCTGATCCAGCCGATCGCCATGGAGGAGGGCCTGAAGTTCGCCATCCGCGAGGGCGGCCGGACGGTCGGCGCCGGTCAGGTCACCAAGATCCTCAAGTAGCGGCGCTCACACGGAACCGGACGTGGCCTCGGGCTGGCCCAGGGCCGCGTCCAGGGTGGCGTGCGGCGGCAGCAGCCGGGTGAGCCCGGTGACCCGCATGACACGCAGGGTCAGGGCGTGCGTGCAGACCAGACGCAGCTCGCCGTCGTGGTCCAGGATCCGGGCGCGGGCCCGGTACAGCAGCCGCAGTCCGGAGCAGTCGAAGAACTCGACGTCCCGGAGGTCGATCACCAGCCGGACGTCGGGGCGCGCCGTCACCCGGTCCAGATGCGGACCGATCTCCACGGCGGCGGCGATGTCGATCTCGCCGTGCAACTCCACGACCGTGTGTCCGCGGTCCTCGTGCACGCGCAGATGGGGGGTGGGCGGCGCAGGTTCCTGCGGCACGACGACATCGCCTCCAACCTGCTCCGACTGCGGCGGGGACCGCAGGCCACCGGGGTCTGGGGTGACATCGTGCAGCGAGCGTACGAGTGCAGCCCTGCCCCGGGCTCCCGAGCGAGCGCAAATCCGTTCCCCGCTCTGCAAGTTACCCTCGATCGAGTGAATTTGAGCATGTTCGATTGACATATGTCTTCGAATTGGAGCGACGAGTCTACGAGAGTGCGTGCCAGGCCTTGGAGAGTGCCTGGCGGAGCTGCTCCGTCTGGTGCGGGGTGAGGTCGCTCACCATCCGCTCCTCCAGCTCCCGCACCGGCCCGGCGCAGCGCCCGAGCAGGTCGCGCCCCTCCTCGGTCAGCAGGATCAGCAGCTCGCGGCGGTTGCGCGGATTGCGCTCGCGGCGGATCAGCCCGCGGCCCTCCAGAGACCGTACGAGATCGGCGATGGACTGGGCGGTGACGAATGAGTCGCGGGCCAGCTGGGCCGCCGACAGCCCGTCGTGCCGCTCCAGGACGGTCAGCGCGGTGTACTGCAGCGCCGTGATCCCGGACGACCTGACCAGGTCGTCGAGGCGGGAGCGCGCGGCGAGTTCCACCTGCTTGACCATGTAGAGCAGGGACGGGGGTGCCTTCGTTGCCTGGTTGCCGACCATGGGTTCAGCCTAGAACATTGACAGGAAACCTGTCTGTAATCAGACTGCGGACCAGACGGTCAACCAACAGGAATCCTGTTGGTTGAAGACTTAGCAATCTTGGCGATGAGGCTGAGGAGTGGTGATGACCGCCTTCGAGATCGAACCCGGACGGCTGTTCGTCGCGGGACAGTGGTGCGAGGCCGCGGACGGAGCCCGCATCGAGGTGGTCGACCCCTCCCGGGGCGCGGTCGTCACCACCGTCGCGGAGGCGGGCGCTGCCGATGTGGACGCGGCCGTACGGGCGGCGCGGGAGGCATTCGACGGCGGCGGGTGGTCCGGGCTGAGCGGCCGCGAGCGGGGCCGGGTGCTGCACCGGGTCGCCGAGCTGATCCGCGAACGGGCGGACGAGGTCGCCGAGTTGGAGAGTCTGGACGTCGGCAAGCCCATCACGCTGTGCCGCGCCGTGGACGTGACCAACACGGCCAACGACTACGAGTACTTCGCCGCCCTCGCCTACTCCCTGGACGGCGCCGTCCGCGACACACCCATGAACGCCCTCGCGTACACCAAGCGCGAGCCGCTCGGCGTCGTCGCCGCGATCACCCCCTTCAACTTCCCACTGATCCTTGCCGGTTCGAAGATCGGCCCCGCGCTCGCGGCCGGCAACACGGTGGTGCACAAGCCGGCCGACGAGACCCCGCTCAGCGCGCTTTACATGGCCCGGCTGTTCCAGGAGGCCGGTGTCCCGGACGGCGTGGTCAACGTCGTCACCGGAACCGGCCCGGTGGCCGGAGAGGCACTGCTGCGTCACCGCGGGGTCGACAAGGTCGCCTTCACCGGCTCCACCGCCGTCGGCCGCCATGTGGCGAGCACCGCAGGCGAGGCGCTCAAGCCGGTCACGATGGAACTCGGCGGCAACGCGGCCCACCTCGTCTTCGAGGACGCCGACCTGGAGAAGGCGGTCGGCGCGGTCATCAAGGCCTTCGTCTTCAACACCGGGCAGTTCTGCATGGGCGGCCCCCGACTGCTGGTGGCCCGTTCGGTCTACAGCACCCTGCTCGGCATCCTCGCCGAGGCCGTCCCGGGCGTACCGGTCGGCGACCCGAGGCTGCCCGAGACCGTCGTCGGACCGATGGCGGGGGAGAAGCACCTCAAGAAGGTCGAGGAGTACGTCGACCTGGCCCGCAAGGAGGGCGCCCGCATCGTCTGCGGCGGCGAGCGGCTCGACCTGGACGGCGGCTACTACTACAAGCCCACGGTGATCGCCGACCTGTCGAACGACTCCCGGGTCGTCCAGGAGGAGGTCTTCGGCCCGGTCCTGACCGTGCAGCCCTTCGACACCGAGGACGAGGCCGTCACGCTCGCCAACTCCACGCCGTACGGCCTGGCTTCGGGCATCCAGACCGGCAACCTCGCCCGCGCCCACCGCATCGCCGACCGGCTGCAGGCGGGCATCGTCTGGATCAACGACTGGGCCATGCTCGACCCCGCGGTCCCCTTCGGCGGCGTCAAGGACTCCGGCTTCGGCCGCGAGTACGGCCCCGAGGCGCTCGGCGCGTACACCAGGGTCAAGTCCGTCGTCGTCTCGCTCGACTGAACACGCCTGAAGGCAAAGGGAGTTCGTACGATGTCCATCACCACCCGCGCCGCGGTCGTCGAGTCCGGCGGAGCGCCCTTCACCCTCGCCGACGTCCAACTCGACGAGCCCGGACCGCACGAGGCCGTGGTCCGCATGGTGGCGACCGGCCTGTGCCACACCGACCTCGGCGTCGCGAGCGGCGGCCTGCCCTTCCCACTGCCCGGCGTGCTCGGTCACGAAGGCGCCGGGGTCGTTGAAGCCGTGGGCCCGGCCGTCACCGGCGTCGCCCCGGGCGACCACGTCGTGCTCTCCTTCACCTCGTGCGGCGAGTGCCGCAACTGCCACGGCGGCCACCCCGCGTACTGCGCGACCTGGCTCCCGCTGAACCTCATCGGCGGTCGTCGCGCCGACGGGACGAGCACCATCAACCGGGACGGCACTCCGCTGGGCGGGCACTTCTTCGGTCAATCGTCGTTCGCCGAGTGGGCGTTGGTGGACGAGCGCAGTCTCGTCAAGGTCGACCCGGAGGTGCCGCTGACGTCCGTCGCCCCGCTGGGCTGCGGTGTACAGACCGGCGTGGGCGCCGTCTGGAACGTACTGAAGCCCACCACCGGCAGCACCCTCGTCGTCCTTGGCGCCGGAGCCGTCGGCCTGTCCGCCGTCATGGCCGCCGCCCTCACCTCCGCGACCCGCATCGTCGCCGTCGACCGGATCGGCGAACGGCTCTCGCTGGCAAGGGATTTGGGCGCCACCCACACCGTCGACGCCGGCACGGCCGACCTCGCCGAGGCGCTGGCGGAGATCACCGACGGCCAGGGCGCCGACGGCGTCGTCGAGACCACCGGCAACGTCGGTGTGCTGCGCCAGGGCGTCGACGCGCTCGCCGCCCGCGGCACCCTGGTCGTCGTAGGAGCCCCGCCGTTCGGCACCGAAGTCGCCCTGGACGTCAACGGGTTGCTCGGCGGCAAGCGGATCGTCGGGCTCACCCTCGGCGACGCCGAGACGCAGTCCTTCATCCCGGCCCTGGTCCGGCTGGTGAAGGACGGACGGCTCCCGCTGCACCGCCTGATCAGCACCTATCCGTTCGCGGAGATCGATCAGGCGGTACGGGACATGGGCGCGGGCAAGGCCATCAAACCGGTGCTGACGTTCTGACCGGCGTCCGCCTTTGAGACGGACGCGTCAGTCCATCAGCAGGACCAGCTTGCCCGCGGTGCGGCCGGTGGCGCCGAGCGTGTGTGCCTCGGCGGCGTCGGCCAGCGGGAAGGTCCCGGCGATGGTGGCGCGCAGCCTGCCCGCCTCCACCAGCTCCGCGATCGCCGCCATGTCGCTGTGGGAGGCGTCGACCAGCATGCGCAGCGCCCGTACACCGAGCCGCTCGGCCTCCTCGTAGAAGTCGTTCGAACCGATCGGCACGATCGAGACCAGCTGCCCGCCCGGGCGCAGGACGCGCATGGAGCGCAGGGCGGTGTCGCCGCCGAGGGTGTCCAGGACGATGTCGACGTCCTTCACCACCTCGGTGAAGTCGGTCTCCCGGTAGTCGATCGGTTCGTCGACGCCGATCGAGCGCAGGAAGTCGTGCTTGCCCGCGCTCGCGGTGCCGATCACGTACGCGCCGCGCGCCTTGGCGATCTGCACGGCCACGTGCCCGACCCCGCCGGCCGCCGCGTGGATCAACACCCGCTGTCCGGGCTGGACGTCCGCGTACTCGACCAGTCCCTGCCAGGCGGTCAGCGAGACCAGCGGCAGCGCGCCCGCCTGGGTGTGGTCGATCGAGGCCGGCTTGTGCGCGAAGGTGCGCGCCGGGGCGGTGACGTACTCGGCGTGCGAGCCGTGCCCGTACGGGTAGGACAGCATGCCGAAGACCTCGTCGCCGGGCTGGAAGCGGGCGACGCCGACGCCGACCGCCTCGACCACTCCGGAGACGTCCCAGCCCAGGGTGAAGGGCGGCTGCCCCAGGAAGCCGCCGGTCTTTCGGTGCTTCCAGTCGGTCGGGTTGAGGCCGGCGGCGTGGACGCGGACCAGCACCTCGTTGGTGCGCGGCTCCGGGCGTTCCAGCTCCACGATC
This sequence comes from Streptomyces pseudovenezuelae, assembly GCF_029892565.1. Classification (GTDB taxonomy): domain Bacteria; phylum Actinomycetota; class Actinomycetes; order Streptomycetales; family Streptomycetaceae; genus Streptomyces; species Streptomyces pseudovenezuelae_A. The sequence goes on from NZ_JARXVH010000002.1 coordinate 146,894, forward strand.
TTGAGGACCTCGGGTCCGCCGAGGGTGTCCTGGCTGATGGCTCGCATCGTGTTCACAGTGCTCATGGTGAACCAGCCTGCCCGGGGCCGCCCGACAGGGAAATGGCACGATGGCCAACCTTCGATAGGATCGTGCCATGCGAGGAAACAGTCGAGTGGAACGGGTCGTGGTGCTGGCCCTGGACGGCGTGCACCCCTTCGAGCTGGGCATCCCCAACCGGATCTTCGAAGCGGCCGACGGCCGGTACGAGGTGCTGACCTGCTCCGTCGACGGCCGTCCTGTGCGCACCAACGCCGACTTCACCGTCGGCGTCCCGCACGGGCCCGAGATCCTGGCCACGGCCGACACGGTGGTGGTCGCGGCCGTCGCCTCGTCCCGGGTGACCGCCGACCTGTCGGACGAGCTCCGTGCCGCGCTCGCCCTCATCCGGCCCGACGCGCGCATCGTCTCCATCTGCACCGGCGCCTTCGTGCTCGCCGCCGCAGGTCTGCTCGACGGCCGCAAGGCCACCACGCACTGGCAGCTCGTCGAGCCGTTCCGGCGCATGTACCCGCACATCGACCTCGACCCGGACGTCCTCTTCGTCGCCGACGGACGGATCCTGACCTCGGCCGGTGCCGCCTCCGGCGTCGACATCTGCCTGCACATCGTGCGCGAGGACCACGGCAGCGAGCTCGCCAACACCGTCGCCCGCAGCCTGGTGGTCCCGCCGTTCCGCGACGGCGGTCAGGCGCAGTACATCGAACAGCCCATGCCCGAGCCGGGCGCGGCGAGCACGGCCGCCACGCGCGCGTGGGCCCTGGTCCACCTCGACGAACCACTGACCCTCGCCGACCTCGCCCGGCACGCCGGGATGAGCATGCGCACCTTCGCCCGCCGCTTCAACGACGAGGTCGGCGTCAGCCCCGGCCGCTGGCTCATCCAGCACCGGGTCGCCCACGCCCGGCACCTGCTGGAGTCCAGCGACCTGTCCGTGGACCAGATCGCCGGCCAGGTCGGCTTCGCCACCGGCGCCTCGCTGCGCCAGCACCTGCACGCGGCGATCGGCGTCTCACCACAGGCGTACCGGCGTACCTTCCAGGCCGCCGCGCACTGATCGTGAACGTTCCGCGGCACTGCCACGTCGGAGGACTGGATAACGCAGGCAGGTGGAACGGGGGCGGCAGTGATGCGCGGACGTCTTGTGGTGGCGACGGTGGTGGTCGCGTCGGCGGCCGTGGCATGCGGCAGCGAGAAGGGCCAGGACATGGTCGTCGCCGGGACCGCTCCGGCCGTGCCCTATAGCGGGCCCCTGCACGTGCCCACGAAGAACCTCGACGAGGACAGCGCCCGCGCCACCCGGATCGAGTCGGGCGCGGCGGGCCGGGCCCTGGAGTGCGACGGGGAGATCTACTCCGGCGGGGGCAGCGACCCGTGGAGCAAGGGCGACGGCGCCTCGACGCCAGAGGAGGGACTGCGGGCCTTCTTCGACATGGAGCAGCCCGCCTACCCGGACCACGGCTACCGCGTCGAGCGGAGAGAAGCGGACCGCGTCCTGTACTCCTTCGACGTCGCCGGGCGGACCAAGGTCGCCGTCGTCGTCGCCAAGGACCAGAAGAACAGGCCCGGTTGGGGCCCGGACACCAGCGCCTCCTGCGATCCGGCCGAACTCCCGGCGAGCTACACCGACGGGCAGTGGTACGAGATCTGGACCGACGCGCGGGGCAAACGGGTGCCGATCGCCAAGGTGCACAGTTCCGTCGGTGCGGAGCACTGCGACTGGGAGAAGGCACACTTCCTGTCGCTGGGGGAGGGCGAGGGGGACATGCAGGGCAGGCTCTACGCCCGCGATCCCGACGGCGTGCTCGCCGACTCCATGCTGACCTCGGCGTACGACGGAGATGTCCGGATGCCCGCCGACGCCCACGACACCGGATACCGTCGCGGCGGCTGGCACTTGTGGCTGACGGACGACGACTCGTCCAGGGCGTACGTCCGTACGGCCGACGGCGTCGAGGCCTGGCCGCAGGTTCGTCCGGGCCGGCTCTGCGACTGAGGGACCGTCACCTGCTCGCGTGCAGTGCGACCAGCAACTGCCAGACCTGGTCGGCGACTTGGGGCGCGTCGGCGTCCAGGAGTCCGTGCAGCCAGTCGGCCAGGACGCCGGCGAAGGTCGCGGCGACCGCGGAGGCGACCAGCGGGGCGTCCGCCGCGCCCGCCCGTTCACGCTCGCGCAGGCTGTAGGCCCGCAGATCCCGGTGCAGCACCCGGCCGAGCGGGCCGCCGCCGCCCGGGGCGAGCAGCGCGCGGTACAGGCCCGCGTGGGGGGCGAGCGAGGCGAAGAACTCGGCCAGCGCGGGCGGCGCGTGCACCGGATCGGGCCGCCCCTGCCAGGAGTGCAGCGCGTCCACCGCCTCCCGTACGACGTCCGCGCAGGCGTCGACGGCCAGGGCCTCCAGGTCGGCGTAGTGGACGTAGAAGGTGGCCCTGCCCACCCCGGCCCGGCGCACCAGGGCGGCCACGCCGACCTCCGCCAGCGGGTGTTCGGCGCACTCGGCGAGCAGGGCCTCGCGCAGCCGCGCCCGGGTCCGCGCGGCCCGTGGGTCCTCCGGCGCGGGGCGTGTCACTGCGCGATCAGGACGGCGGCCAGGGCGATCGCGCCGGGCAGTGCCTGCGCGAACAGGATGCGGCGGTTGGCGGTCACCGTGCCGTACACGCCCGCGATCACGACGCAGGACAGGAAGAAGACCTGGACGCGGAAGCCGGTCGGGTCGGCCGCGATGAGGCCCCAGACCAGTCCGGCGGCCAGAAAGCCGTTGTAGAGCCCCTGGTTGGCGGCCAGCGGGGCGGTCGCCTTCGCCATTTCCGGGTCGAAGCCGTGCAGCCCGCGCCCGGGCTTCTTCTCCCACAGGAACATCTCCAACACCAGGATGTAGGCGTGCAGGGCGGCCACCAGACCGACGAGCACGTTCGCGACCGTCTCCATGCTGAACTCCATTTCGTGGACAGGTGTCCATCATAGCTGGACATCTGTCCAGGAAATCTCACCGGACGATGTCAGTGTCGGTCGCTAGCCTCGGGCCCATGACTGGTGGAGAGCTGATCGTTCGAACCGCCCGCGCCGAGGACATACGGGGGCTCGTCGCCTCCAGTACGCGGCTGTTCGCGGAGGACGGCGGCACCCGCGACGCGAGCATGAACGTCGACTGGCCGCGCGAGCACGGAGCCGCGTCGTTCGCCGCCGCCCTGGAGGACCCGGCGCGGCTCGTCCTCGCGGCGGAGTGCGACGGACAGGTCGTCGGCCACCTGATGGGATCCGTCAGCGGGCCCACGGACAAACGGCTGGTCATTTCCGCGACCCTGATCAGTCTGTACGTCCGCCCGGAACACCGGCGTGCGCGGGCCGGGGCCCGGCTCGTGGGGGAGTTCCTGGACTGGGCCCGACGGGAGGGGGCCGAGCACGCCGAGGTGACCGCGTACTCGGCGAACGCCGACGCCATCCGGTTCTACGAGCGCAACGGCTTCGGCGCCATGACGCTCACATTGCGCCAATCCCTCTGACGTGCGGGTCCAACGCCGAGGGCCCAACACCCGGGTCGGGAAAGCGGTTTGTCGACGAACGGACCATTGGCCAACAATGACGGAATCCCCACTTCCGCCAAACGATCTAGGTTGATCTTTTAGGGTCGGAACCCGATAAGCTCCCTCCCGACGCTGCGAGTTGACCCGATCGCGTTCGGTCATCTCGTGTCGCGTGGTCATGAGTGCGGTCCCCCAGCACATTCCCCTTGTTCGATCGGGTTGCTTCGAAGGATGCAGATGGAACTCGCCACTCCGCCGCCGGCGGCGCGGGCCCCTGTCGCCTGGTACAGCTGGTGGTTGATGCCGCTGGCCTTAGGCGGCGGAACAGTAGCCGCCACGTTCATGAGCTCCGAGCGAATAACGGCCGCCGTCGCCGGTGCCGTGGCCACGGCCGCGAGCGCCGTCTGCGTACGGCTGTTGATTCGCACCCGGACGCAACTGCGTCGGGTCGAGGGCTCCTTCCGCAGCTCGCAGGTCGAGCAGTCCCAGCAGTGGCAGCAGCATGTCGCTGGCCTGGAGCGGAAGTTCACCGCCGAGCGCGGCTCCCTGGAGTCCCAGCTCGCCGACCAGTCCGGTGCCTACGAGGCACAACTCGCCGAGCAGACAGCCGCGTTGGCGGCCCAGCTCGCCGAGCAGACCGCCGCGTTCGAGCTCCGGCTGACCGAGCAGGCCAAGTCCTACGAGGCCCAGCTCGTCGATCAGGCCGAGGTCTGGCAGGAGCAGGTCGCCCACCAGCAGACCGCGCTCGCCCAGCTCGGCGACGAGCAGCTGCCGAACGCGCTGGTACAACTGCGCGCCGGTGATGCCGTCGACGACCTTCTGCCCGAGCCGAGCCAGTGCGCCAAGGTCGGCGCCGACTTCCAGGCCGACCTGCGCAAGGTGCTCAGGACCGCCCTCATCGGCGTGGAGGAGGAGTTCAACCGCTCCACCTCGGCCGAGCAGGCCGTCATCAGCATCGGCAACCGCATCCACGTCCTGACCAGCAAGCTGCGCGGTCGGCTGCACGAGATGCAGGGCGAGCACGGCCGGCTGCCGGCCGTCGCCCGCGGTCTGATGGAGCTCGACCAGGAGCTAGGCCCCGCCGACTCGCTCGCCGCCAGCATCGGCGTGCTCGGCGGCTCGGACCGGCCCGGACGCCAGTGGCAGGAGCCGCAGCGTCTGCTCAGCGTGATGCGCGGCGGCATCGGCCGGATCAAGGACTTCCACCGCGTCGAGGTGCGCCATCTGCCCGAACTCGGCGTGGACGGCGGCCTGGTGGACCACCTCACGCTGATCTTCGCCCACCTGCTGGACAACGCGGCCCGCTACTCGCCGCCCACCGAGCCGGTGGTCGTCTCCGGCAAGGAGGTCCCCAACGGCGTCGGCATCGAGATCCAGGACTCCGGCAAGGGCCTGAGCGAGGAGAAGAAGCGCGAGGCCGATGACGCCCTGGCCGGCACCGGGGTGGGCGCGGGTCTCGGCGGTATCTCGGAGGACGCCAACATCGGTCTGCGCGTCGTCGGCGCCCTCGCCCGTCGCTACGGCATCCGCGTCACCTTCGCGGACTCGCCGTGGCTCGGCACCTCGGTGGTTCTCGTGGTCCCGCACAAGTACTTCAGCCCGCTGCCCGCGACCTCCACGGCCCAGCCGGTCCAGGCCGCACAGCCCGCCACGGCCGTCCCGGGCCGCACGGCGGCGGTGGACGAAGTACCCGAGGCGGAGGCCGAGTTCGGCGAGGCCGCGGACACCACACCCGGAGGACTGCCCCGGCGCCGCAGCAAGCGGAACGAGGAGCCACAGCCGAGGGCCGTGGAGCGGACCGAGGAGTCGACGGTCTTCGCCGTCCCGCCGGACGAGTCCTTCGCCGGCCTGGCCGCTTTCGCGACCGCCGGCCGGGAGATCACCGAGGAGGACGCGGCGCCGGCCGGCCGTGAGTCCACCGAGCACCGCACTGAAGAGAGCGACTAGTCCACATGACGCAACAGGGAACCGACGTGAGCTGGGCGCTCCGCGATCTGGTGGAGTCCATCCCGGAGATCCGTTTCGCCCTCGTGGCCTCCAGTGACGGTAAGGCCATCACCAGCTTCGGTGCCGAAGACCCCGACGACGTCGACCGGTTCGCGGCCGTCGTGGCCGGACTGCAGGCCCTCGCCCAGCCCGTCGCCGAGCAGTTCCCCAAGTACGCGGGGCAGCTGCGGCTGGCGATGATCGAGGTCGATGGCGGCCACCTCTTCGTCGTCCGCGCCGGTGTGGAGACGTATCTCGGCGTGCTGGCCCGGGAAGGCCTCGACCAGGGCCTGCTCGGCCATCAGATGAGGGATCTCGCCCGCAGGATGGGTGAACTCCTCGGCACCACTCCGCGCCTGGAGGAGCACTCTGGATGAGTGCTCCCCGTCCGCCCACGGACCCGTCCGGTCTTGAGCGCTACTACGTCCTCACCGGAGGACGCAGCGGACCGGGCGGTTCGGCGTCGAGTCTCGACGTGGCGACCCTCATCGTCTCCCTGACCGCCCCCGTACCGGGCATGCAGCACGAGCACGAGGAGATCGTCCGGCGTTGCCGCGATCCGCTGTCGGTGGCCGAACTCGGCGCCCACCTCGGACTCCCCTTCAACATTCTCGCGGTGCTGCTCGCCGATCTGCTCGAGGCAGGCCGCGTCGACGCCCGTGATCCGATCCCGGCGCACGACGCCGGTCGCGGGCCCGACCTCGCGCTCCTTGAGGAGGTACTCAGTGGACTTCAAAGGCTTTGACCATCCCGGCCGGCCGGCCGGCGGGGGAACCCGCTCGGTGAAGGTGATGATCGCCGGCGGCTTCGGCACCGGAAAGACCACCATGGTCCGCTCCGTCAGCGACATCAAGCCGCTGACCACCGAGGAGACGCTCACCCAGGCGAGCGCCGACGTCGACCACCTCATCGGTGTCGCCGACAAGACGGAGACCACCGTCAGCCTGGACTTCGGCAAGATCAGCCTCAACGAGAGCCTGATGCTGTACCTGTTCGGCACCCCCGGCCAGGAGCGGTTCTGGTTCCTGTGGAACGGCCTGTTCAAGGGCGCGCTCGGCGCGGTCGTCCTGGTGGACACCCGCCGGCTCGCCTCCAGCTTCCGGGCGATCGAGGAGATGGAGCGGCAGAACGTCCCCTTCGTCATCGCGCTGAACGTCTTCCCCGACTCCAAGAACCACCCGGTCGACGAGATAAGGGACGCCCTCGACATCTCCCCGCACACCCCGGTCGTGGCCTGCGACGCCCGCGACCGCGACTCCAGCCGCGATGTGCTCGTCGCCCTGATACAGCACCTCAAGGACCGCTCGGCCGTCGCCCTGGAGTCCCGATGAACGACCAGCCCTTAAGTGGTCCCGACGCCCCGCGGGGCTGCCCCGTCGCCCACGGTTCGGCCGACGTCACCCGGTTGTTCGGGCCGGAGGCGTCGACCGACCCGCTCGGCATCTACGAGCGGCTGCGCAAGGAGCACGGGTCTGTCGCACCTGTGCTCCTCGAGGGTGACGTTCCGGCCTGGCTGGTGCTCGGCTACCGGGACAACCGGCGGGTGCTGGACAATCCGCGCCAGTTCAGCCGGGACGCGCGGATCTGGCGGGACTGGCGGGAGGGGCGTGTCGACGAGACGTCACCGTTGATCCCGATGGTCGGCTGGCGGCCCGACTGCGTGTCCCAGGACGGCGAACCGCACCGCCGGCTGCGCGGCGCGGTCACCGACGGGCTGCTCGCGGCGTCCAGCCGGGGCGTGCGGCGACACACCACGTACTACGCGAACAAGCAGATCGACGCGTTCGCCGACGCCGGGCGCGCCGATCTGGTGGCCGACTACGCCGAACACCTGCCGATGCTCGTGCTCACCCGGATCCTGGGCCTTCCAGCGGCGGACGGGCTACGCCTGGTCGAGTCGTGCGCCCAGGTCTTCAAGGGCGGCGAGGGCGCCCTTGAGCACAACGGCCGGATCATGCAGATCCTCTCGGACCTCACCGATCGCAAGCGGGCCGAGCCGGGCTCCGACTTCGCCACGGCCCTGCTGGAGCACCCGGCCGGCCTCGACCACGACGAGGTCGTCAGCCATCTGCGCCTGGTGCTGATCGCCGGACACACCACCACCAGCAACCTGCTGGCGCGGGTCCTGCACCTGGTCCTCACCGACGCCGCGCGGCTGTCCGGGCTGGTCAGCGGGCAGCTGAACATCTCCTCCGTAGTGGAGGAGGTCATGTGGGACACCCCGCCGCTGTCCGTGCTGCCGGGCCGGTTCGCGGCCGCCGACCTGGAGCTCGGCGGCCATCACATCCAGGAGGGCGAACTGCTCGTCCTGGGCCTGGCCGCCGGCAACCTCGACCCGGAGGTACGGCCCGACTCGGCCGTCGCTCTGCAGGGCAACCAGGCGCACCTGGCGTTCAGCGCCGGACCGCACGAGTGCCCGGGGCAGAACATCGGCCAGTCCATCATCGAGATCGGCGTGGACGTCCTGCTGCACCGGCTGCAGGGCCTCCGCCTGGCCGTGCCGTCGGAGGAGCTCTCCTCGACCGCCACCACCTGGGACTCCCGGCTCGACAACCTCCCGGTCGAGTTCTCCGTCTGACACCACCGCTGCCCGGCCGGACCCCGGCCGGGCAGTGCTGTCTGCGCACACCTGGAACAGGATCGAGGCGTCAGCCGTCGAGCCAGTCGCCTGCGACGTCCGTGGGGCGGTATCCCGTGGCGTTCCAGAGGAAATGCGGGTGGGCGGAGCCGAACATGTAGGCGAGCAGTGTGGTGTCCTCCCGCCCGGTCCGAGGGTCGTGCAGGGCGTGAAACCTTTCGGATCCGATGACGCCGGCGTCTTGTTGGACCTGACGGGCGCGGGCCGTCGACGGCGCGGCGCTGGATGCCTCCACGGCCGCGATGTAGGTGCGGCGCAAGATCTCCCATGCGTTGTCGGTGTCGCCGTGCCAGGGGCCGTGCAGCGCTTCGAAGGCATGGAGCTCGGCGTCGAAGAGGGGCCAAGTCTCGGGGTACTGGGCTTGGCAGCGTGCGGACAGCTCGGCGGCCCGAGCGCTCAGTACCGGTGCGGTGGGCCGCGGGGCGATGGTGAGAGTGGTGCCGCGGGTGAAGATGCCGGTGCACGGGTTGGGCTGCAGGTCGCAGAGCGGGCACGCCTCGGCCGGGGGGAGGCCCGCGGTGATGCCGTCGAACCACAGGGCGTGGCGGCCCGTGAGCCCCATCCAGACGATGGTGGTGGTCATCAGCCAGGTGTTCCACATCGGGTCGTGCGCCTCGGGCATGCAGCCGTACTTGACGATGGCTATGGCGCAGGCTGCGTAGAGGGCCTTGCTGTGGGTGGGCATCTCGGCGAGCCAGAAGTTGCTGATCTCGCCGGTGAGGGCGTCCGCTCTTACGTCGGCCATGTCGTCGATGACGCGGCACAGCAGCAGGGAGGCGAGGTTTTCTTCCTGCCAGAGTTCGGTGTCGGGGGCGACGTGCCAGAACAGGCAGTCCAGCATCTGCAGGATCGAGTAGGTGCTCTGGCTGAGCGGGTTGGTCTGGGGGAGCGTGACGCTGCCCGCGTGGTGCTGTTGGAGCCAGTACTCGTCGACGGATCGCTTGTGGGCTGCGAAGAGTCCGGAGACCAGGGCCCGTGCGCTGTTGGTGCTGAAATTCTCGGCCAGGCGGTCTTCGACGTGTTGGGTGAGGCGCGTTGTGTCGATGGTGTCGATCACGCGTTTGTATTCGTGGAAGACGAGGATGTCGTCTTCGAAGCGGTGGCGGTGGCCGAGGTCTCGTTCAAGGTCGTTGAGCTGCCGGGTCCAGGACCATCCGCCGGTCAGGACGCTGTCGAGTTCCCGGCGGTTCGGCCAGGTCTTGACGGTGAGGGGACGCCCGGCGCTCTGCCGCCAACGGTAGTCGTCCAGTGTGCGTGCGGGGGGCGTGGGCAGCCGAAGGCACAGAGGGCAGGTGCAGACGGCTGACTGCTCCTCCTCGCTCGGTGGGGTGAGTGCCCGGCTCCTCCAGGCCCCTTCCAGCATCATGCAGGTCAGCCGGCAGACCTCAGTATCGGTGCTGACTTGGGGGAAGGCTGCTTCTATCACGCGCAGGCTGGTGTCGAGGTGCCTCAACCTGGCGTAGCCCTCCTCGTCGGGCGGGAGGAACGCGGGTCGCGCCAGATGGAGGGCTCCCTCCACTTGCAGCGTGGTGCTGTAGTGCGGGGATCCGAGTGCGGCCAGCCGCTGTTGAGCGGCGTTCTGGGAGCTTCGGTACTGCTCCGTGCTCTCGTTGATGCGTTTCGCCAGGAGGCGGGTCAGGGTGTTCCCCGCCTCCGTGGGCTGGAGCTGGGCGCTTGGCTGCGCCGGGAGCGAGCTGTCGGCGGACCCCTTCGGAAGAGCACCTACGACTCGAGATTTCACACCGGTCTCCGATCAAGCTGTGGTCATGACAACGGAATCGATCGACCGTGGTTGTCGGCCGGTCGGGTCCGAGGGTTTTCTGTGACTTCTGCGACGGCCTCGCCGAACAGCCGGACTCGCGCGACAGGCCCCGCGCTTGTGCCGCGAACGACCGCGAGGGGCACGACTGCCGCGGTGACGGCCGAGGAAGCGGAGCGGATCCGCCCGCTTGCCCTTTCGAGGACGAACCGCCCCGAACCCGCTAGGTTCTCGAACGCGGCGAGCCGCTCGTCCACGGCGGATTCATCCTCGACACCGGCGGCCTTCCATGAACGGCGGCCCTTGTCGCATCACTCCTGTTGCAGGACGAGCACCCGCATCGCCGCCTCAGCTGTGTCGATCAGGAAGCACTCGCGGCCCCGGCACGGCTGGCGCTCCTGGGCGGACTCCAGATGTCTGCTGACGGGCATGTCGAAGGGGAGGTCGAACGTGACGTCCTGAGGCATGCGCTTCCTTCCGGGAAACGGCGATACAGAGCCCCCCGCCCTGCGAGCGGGTGGCCGAGACGGCCACCCGTGCATTCGAACTCAGCTTCTATGGCCGAAAGTTGAACCTCAAACCGGTACGAGGCTTCCCAGAACCTAAATGATCAACACGTGACCTGTCCGTGATCTGTGTTACTGCTCATGCCTCCTGAGCTGCGTATACTCGCGCGCCCCCCACGTATGTCCGCGCGACCCGCGCCTCCGCGATCGCCTCCGTCGGCCCGTCGAACGGATCGCGGTCCAGCATCACGAGATCCGCGAGGGCTCCCACCCGCACCTGCCCGGTGTCGTCGAGGTGGTTCACATACGCCGAGCCCGCCGTGTACGCCGTCAACGCCTCGGCGAGTCCGATGCGTTCGGCGGACAGGAACACCGGCGTGTCGCCACCGTCGGGCGCCACGCGGTTGACCGCGACATGGATTCCCTGGAACGGATCGGGGCTGCTCACGGGCCAGTCGCTGCCCGCCGCGAGCCGGGCGCCGGAGCGCAGCAGCGCCCCGAACGGGTACTGCCACGCGGCCCGTTCGGGCCCGAGGAAGGGAATGGTCAGCTCGTCCATCTGCGGCTCGTGGGCCGCCCAGAGCGGCTGGATGTTGGCGATGGCGCCGAGCCGGGCGAAACGCGGCACGTCGTCGGGGTGGACGACCTGAAGATGCGCCAGGTGGGGCCGCGTGTCGCTCGGTCCGTTCGCGGCCCGCGCCGCCTCGATCGCGTCCAGTGCGTCGCGTACGGCACGGTCGCCGAGGGCGTGGAAGTGGCACTGGAAGCCGAAGGCGTCCAACTCGGTGACATATGCGGGGAGTTGATCGGCGTCGAGAAAGCTGGTGCCCCGGTTGGCGGTGGCGCAGCCGCACTTGTCCAGATAGGGGTCGAGCAGCGCGGCGGTCCCGGTCTCGGCGACCCCGTCCAGCATCAGCTTGACGCTGGACGCGCGGAACCGCCCGTGGCTCAACTCCTGCCGCTTCTCGACGAGTTCGGGAATCTGCTCGGCCCCGCGCTCGCGGTCCCACCACAGCGCCCCGACGACCCGCGCGGTGAGCAAGCCGTCCCGGGCCGCCGCGAGGTACGCCTCGGACGGGTCGTCCATACCGAGGAAGTCCCCGACGAGCGCGTCCTGCCAGGCCGTGATGCCGAGCGCGTGCAGATGGCGCTGCGCGTGCAGCAGGGCCGCCAGCCGGTCGGCCGGTGTGGCCGGCGGGGTGAGCCGCCCGACGAGCTGCATCGCACCTTCCTGCAGCGTGCCGCTCGGCTCACCGGCCGCGTCCCGCTCGATGCGCCCGTCGGCCGGGTCCGCGGTGTCGCGGGTGATGCCCGCCAGCTCCAGGGCACGGCTGTTGGCCCAGGCGCCGTGATGGTCGCGGTTGGGCAGGTAGACGGGCCGGTCGGGTACGACCGCGTCCAGGAGCTCCTTCGTCGGCACACCGCCCTCGAAGGCCTCCATCGACCAGCCGCCGCCGGTGATCCACTCCAGCTCCGGGTGGGCGTCGGCGTACGCGCGCACCGCGGCCACGGTCTCGGCGGCCGTCCGGGTCCCGGTCAGGTCGCACCGGGTGAGTTCGAGGCCGGCCGGCAGGGGGTGGACGTGCGCGTCCTGGAAGCCGGGCAACAGCAACCGCCCGGCCAGGTCGACGACTTCGGTGCGCGGCCCGGCGAGATCCAGGACCTCGTCGCGCCCTACGGCGACGATGCGGTCGCCGCTGACGGCCACGGCGGTCGCGGTGCGGCCCTCCGGGGTGAGGACGGGGCCGCCGGTGAAGAGAAGGTCTGCGTGCATGGTCCGTTTCCTAGTGGGGTGCCGGGAGCAGGTGCGGGGCGTCGGCGTCGGTGCCCTCGCCGGTGCGGAAGTACGGAGATCTGCGCACCCACTTGGACCACGCGGCGGCCACGAAGCCCGACGCGATCATCACCAGCGGGGTGAGCAGCAGGAACCAGCCGTTGTCCGCGCTGAGTTCGAGATGGTCGGTGGAGGTGTAGAAGGACCAATGGTCGGTGGAGGTGTAGAAGGACCAGCCGAGGTAGCCGCCCAGGCCGAGCAGCGCGGCGGCGCTCAACGCCGGCAGCACCACCGCCCGTACGCCTTCCTTGAGGTCCTCGCGCAGCAGCGAGCGGAAGCGCACGGCAGCCGCCAGCGCGGTCAGCGCGTACGACAGGGCGACCACGATCCCCACCGCGCTCACCGTCGCCATGATCAGGTCCGCGAGCCGGGGGATGACCAGGGCGAGCGCCGCGACCGCCGCCGCCAGCGCGCCGATCAGCAGGGTGCCGGCGGCCGGAGTCCCGTACCGCGGGCTGACCTTGGACCACACCGGCCCGAGCGTACGGTCCCGGCTCATCGCGAACATCGCGCGGGCCGTCGGGATCACTCCTGCCTGCAGCGAGGCGACCGCCGAGAACATCAGCGCCACCAGCGGCAGTGCGGCCAGCGGCTGGTCGGCCAGCCGGTCGCCGAAGAACGCCAGTCCCTCGGCGCCGTGCCCGACCAACTCCGGTTCGGACAGCACCCGTTGGAAGGCGACCGAGCCGAGCAGGAACAGCGCCAGCATGGTGAACAGGGTGATGAAGCCGGCCCGGGAGGCGTCCCGCGGGTCGCGCACCTCCTCGTTGACGCTGAACGCGGCCTCGAAACCCCAGTAGCAGAACACCGAGAGCAGCAGCCCCTGCGCGAGGGCGGTGGCCGAGGGAATGGCGAACGGGTCGAACCAGCTCAGGCTGAAGGCGTGCGGGCCGGTGACGATGCCGTATCCGCAGAACCCCAGCAGGACGACGTACTCGAAGACCAGCAGCCCGCTCTGCAGGCGCGCGGCGGTGCGGATGCCGGTGACCGCGGTGAGCGTGACCGCGAGCAGGACCACGACGCCGATGGCGGTGGTCTGCGCGGTCGAGCCCGCGTCCAGGGTGAGCCCGCCCACCCGGTGCCTCGGCCTCGCCGGCCAGCTGGATCAGGGCCGAGCCGGTGACCGCGGTCGTGTACGCGAGGAACGCCACCGTCGCCACGATGTTGACCCAGCCGACCATGAATCCGAGCCACGGACTGAGTGAACGGCCCACCCAGACATAGCCGTTGCCCGCGTTCGGCTCCACCCGGTTCAGCCGCGAGAATGCGCCCGCGATGCCCGCGATCGGCAGGAACGCCAGCAGCATGATCGCCGGCAGATGCAGCCCCACCACTCCGGCCGTGATGCCCAGGCCGATGCCGATGGTGGTGGTCGCGGCCGTGCTGGAGGCGGCGACGGCGACGCCGTCCAGGAGACCGAGGGACCTGCGCAGCTCGGATTCCGGCCGCGCGGGTGGGTCGGCTCCGTAGGGCTTCTCGGTCATGGCCGGGTCTCCGCTCGCACCTGGGGGGCCTGACAGGCCCCGGTGACCGCACATGAAACTGCCCGCGCACTTAACAGGTCAACGATGTTGTCATAAGGTGCGGGCACCGGCCCCAGGGAGGCAGTCCATGAGCGAGCGCGTCGTCCCGGCCGCCGACCGGCGGCGCAGGCGCCCCACCAAGGCGGGCGTCGTCCTGTCCGAGGAGCTGATCGTCGAGACGGCCCTGAGGCTGATCGAGGAGCACGGCGCCGACGCCCTGTCCGTGCGCCGTCTCGGCCGTGCCCTCGGCGCCGACCCCAGCTCGCTGTACCGCTACTTCCGCCACACCGACGACCTGCTGCTCGCCGTCGCCGACGAGCTCATCGGCCGTACCCTGCGCACCTGGTGCCCCACCGGCGACTGGCGTGCCGACCTGCGCGACCTCGGTCTGCGGATGCACGCGGGCGCCCTCGCCCAGCCCAGGGCCGCCGTGCTCAGCTCGTACCGGGTGACCGGGCGGGTGCACGAGATCCAGGCCGTGGAGGCCATCCTCGGCGTGGTGCGCGGCGCCGGCTTCCCCGACCCCGAGGCCGTGCGGATCTACCACGCCTTCGTCGACCAGTGCCTCGCCTTCGGCGCCCTCGACTCGGCGAGCATCGCGATGCCGAAGACGGCCCGCGCGGCGGACGCGGACGTATGGCGGGCGACGTACGCCAGGCTGCCCGCCGCCACCCACCCGCACATCGCCGCCACCGCCCGCCACCTGGTCGCCGACATGCCACGCAGCTCGTACCCGGCCGCCCTGGACCTCCTGTTGAGCGCGGCGGCGGCACGGCTCGCGGAGATCCGGGCGGGGGAGGAGGGGTGACGGTCACATCGCGGGGCGCCCGAGCGTCATCCCCGTGACAGCAGGTTGTCCGTGATCAAGCCATCGGTCCATCGGTCAGAGAAGGACGTACGACAATGAATCGGCCACCCGCGCGCGATCCCGAACAGCGCAAGCAGGACACGCTCCACCGACTCGAACACGACGAGGACGTCTGGGTCGCCACCGCGGCGCCCGACGGCGGCACGCCGTACCTCGTCCCGCTCTCCTTCCGCTGGGACGGTTCGACGCTGCTGCTCGCCACCCCGGCCACCAGCCCCACCGGCCGCAACCTCAAGGCGACCGGCGTCACGCGCCTCGGTGTCGGCCCGACCCGGGACGTGGTCATGATCGAGGGCACGGTCGAGACGCTGGCCCCCGCGGACCTGTCCGAGCGGGAGGGCGACCTGTTCGCGGCGAAGTGCGGCTTCGATCCACGCCGACTCACCACCTCCTACCTGTACTTCAGGGTGTTCCCGCAGCGCGTGCAGGCCTGGCGGGAGGCGGACGAACTGGACGGGCGTGAGCTGATGCGGGCCGGGAAGTGGCTGGTCGCCGACTGATACCGCCTCCGGAGGACCGCTCCTCCGGCCGGTCAGTCCCTGCCGCCCTTGGCGTCGCCCGGCCAGACGCCGGTTCGGCGCTCGACGGCCGTCGCGCCCGCGCGGTCCGCCGCGCTGCGGGCCACGGCGAACAGGGCGCCCTGGATCGCGGCGGCCACCAGGACCTCCGTCCAGCCACGGTCCCGGTCCAGCGCGTCGGGTGCGTTGTCCTCCTGCCGGATCGCCTTCCACGTCTTCTGGAAGGCGAGGCCGGCCAGCGTCCCGCTCACCCAGCCCAGCGCGAAGCCGAGTGGCTTGTAACCGAGGGGGAGTTTCAGCTTCTTCTGCTTCATCGTCTTGGCCACGTGTCTCTCCTTCGAGTGGTCGATGCCGACGGTGTCACCGAAGCCGAGTGTCCGGAAGAGGCTGTGGGCACACCCGTCTCCCGGGATCCCGGCGCGTGTGAGCCGCGCGCTCAGGGGCAGTCGGCGAGGGTGACTGGGACAGCGTCTGCACAGCAACCCGAAAAAACATCCGATAAGGCACCCGAGGAAACACCCGAGGAAACGCCCGCGAAGAACTCCGACCGCAGGACCCGCGTCACCGTCCTGGTGGCGCTCGCCGCCAACCTGGTGATCGCCGTGGCCAAGGCGGTCGGCGGACTGCTCGCCGGTTCGCCGGCCCTGCTGTCGGAGGCCGCCCACTCCGTGGCCGACAGCCTGAACGAGGTCTTCCTGCTGGCCGCGCTGCGCCGCAGCCGCCGCCCCGCCGACCGGCGCCACCCCTTCGGCTACGGCAAGGAACGCTTCTTCTGGTCGCTCCTCGCCGCCGTCGGGATCTTCGTGATGGGCGGCTGCTTCTCCTTCTTCCAGGGCTTCGAGGCCCTGAGGAACGGCGCCGAGGAGAAGCACAGCGGCTATGTGATGGGCCTGA
Source organism: Streptomyces pseudovenezuelae (assembly GCF_029892565.1). Taxonomy (GTDB): domain Bacteria; phylum Actinomycetota; class Actinomycetes; order Streptomycetales; family Streptomycetaceae; genus Streptomyces; species Streptomyces pseudovenezuelae_A. The sequence continues at coordinate 162,981 of NZ_JARXVH010000002.1, forward strand.
TCGTCCTGGGTGTCGCCTTCGTCGCCGAGGGCCTCTCGCTGGTCAGGGCGCTGCACCAGGCGCACCGGCAGGGCGGCCGGAGCGGACTGCGCGACCCGGCGCTGCGCACGGTCATCGCCGAGGACGGGACGGCGGTGCTCGGTGTGACGCTGGCCGCCGCCGGGATGGCGCTGCACATGGTCACCGGGCAGGTGGCGTGGGAGGCGTCGGCCTCGATGGCGATCGGTGCGCTGCTCGTCTTCGTCGCCTACCGCCTGGGCAGCGACGCCCGTGACCAACTGATCGGCGAGGCCGCGGACCCGGAGGCGGCGGACCGGATCCGGGAACTGCTGGAGGAGCAGCCCGAGATCGACAGCGTGGAGGCCCTGTTCACGATGAAGACGGGCCTCGACAGCGCGCTGGTGGCGGCCCGGGTGGATCTGGTGGGCGGCCTGGACAGCGAGGTGGTCGAGGAGGTCGCCGTCCGGATCAAGCAGACCATCTCTGACGCCGTGTCCGAGGCGGACCAGATCTTCCTGGACATCACCGACCGGCAGGCCCGGGAGGCAGAGGAGAGCCCCGCCGCGACGGGGGAACGCGGCGGGGCCTGACGCACGCGTGCCCGGGGACACCCGGGTCATGCACCCCTGTCCGAAATTTTTTTTCGGAACCTGGTCAGGGGGTGTGCGTCCGAACTCGGATCACGCGTTCCCGGCGCCCGGTTCGAGAACGAAGACGGGAATCTGCCGGTCCGTCTTCTTCTGGTAGTCGGCGTACGGCGGATAGGCCGCGACGGCGCGCTCCCACCACTCGGCCTTCTCCGCACCGGTGACCTCGCGGGCCGTCATGTCCACCGGCTCCGGCCCGTCCTGGAGCTCCACGTGCGGGTCGCCCTTGATGTTGTGGTACCAGACCGGGTGCTTGGGCGCCCCGCCCTGAGAGGCCACCACGGCGTACCGACCGTCGTGCTCGACGCGCATCAGCGGCGTCTTGCGGATCTTGCCGCTCTTGGCGCCGCGGGTCGTGAGCACGATCACCGGCAGGCCGGTGTCCCGCAGGGTGTTCCCCTTGGCGCCGCCGGAGCTCTCGAACAGCTCCACCTGGTCACGCACCCACTGCGCCGGGCTGGGTTCGTACTCGCCCTCAAGAGGCATGGCATCCGTCCCATCGTCGTGTCTACGGGTTTCTTCCGCTCCGCTTCAACAGCGTCGCGTGCGGTAATCATCCCTACCGCATGCCGCTTCCCCCGCACTGCATCGGCGGCACCCGTACGGCCGATGCCGTGACCGGTTTTCGATTCCTGAGCGATCATCCCCGGCCAGAAAACCTCCGTCACCGATCTGGCCGAACTTGTCGTCGTCCCATAGATGCCTGGGGCATCTAATGAAGATCTGCACGACGCACCCTTCGTCTGCGAGGTCTCCCCATGACGGAAACGGAACCCGTCGCCTTCCCCCAGGACCGGACCTGTCCCTACCACCCGCCCACGGCGTACGACCCGCTGCGCACCGACCGCCCGCTGACCCGGATCACCCTCTACGACGGCCGAAAGGCCTGGCTGGTCACGGGACACACGCTTGCCCGGAGCCTGCTCGCCGACCAGCGTCTGTCCAGCGACCGTTCCCACCCCGACTTCCCGGCGCCCAACATTCGCTTCACCGCGGCCAAGAACCGGAAGGTCGCGCTGCTCGGCTTCGACGACCCCGAGCACCGCACGCAGCGGCGGATGATGGTCCCCAGTTTCACCCTCCGGCGGGCCGCCGCACTGCGCCCGGAGATCCAGCGGATCGTGGACGAACGCCTCGACGCGATGATCGCGCAGGGACCGCCCGGCGAGCTGGTGAGCGCCTTCGCGCTGCCCGTGCCGTCGATGGTGATCTGCGCGCTGCTCGGCGTCCCCTACGCCGACCACGAGTTCTTCGAGGGGCAGTCGCGCCGGCTGCTGCGCGGCCCGAAGGTCTCCGACGTACAGGACGCCCGCGATCAACTGGACGCGTACTTCGCGCAGTTGATCGACACGAAGCTGAAGCAGTCGGAGCCCGGTGACGGCGTGCTGGACGAACTCGTCCACGAGAAACTGCGCGAGGGCGAGCTGGACCGCCGTGAGGTCATGTCGTTCGCGACCATCCTGCTGATCGCGGGGCACGAGACGACGGCCAACATGATCTCGCTCGGCACCTTCGCGCTGCTCCAACACCCCGAGCGCCTCGCCGAATTGCGTGCGCGGCCCGAGCTGCTGCCCGACGCGGTCGAGGAGCTGATGCGCATGCTGTCGATCGCCGACGGACTGCTGCGCCGGGCCACCGAGGACATCGAGGCGGGCGGCACGACCATCAGGGCCGGCGACCCGGTGCTCTTCTCGACCTCGGTCATCAACCGCGACGCCGACGTCTACGAGGACCCCGACACCTTCGACTGGCACCGGCCGAACCGCCACCATGTCGCCTTCGGCTTCGGCATCCACCAGTGCCTCGGCCAGAACCTGGCCCGCGCCGAACTCGAGATCGCCCTGCGCACCCTCTTCGAGCGGCTGCCCACCCTGCGCCTGGCCGTCCCGGCGGAGGAGATCCCCTTCAAGCCCGGCGACACGATCCAGGGGATGCTGGAACTCCCCGTGACCTGGTAAGAGGCTGACGGCCATGCACATCGACATCGACAAGGACGTCTGTATCGGCGCCGGCCAGTGCGCCCTGGCCGCCCCGAAGGTCTTCACCCAGGACGACGACGGATTCAGCGCGCTGCTGCCGGGCCGCGAGGACGGCGGCGCAGACCCGATGGTGCGGGAGGCCGCCCGGGCCTGCCCGGTGAGTGCGATCGCCGTGTCGGACGACTGAGGTTCAGCGGGCCCGCAGCAGGAGTCGCGCCGCTTCGCGCGCCTCCCGCGCGGGCTCCGTGCTCCGCGTGATGCCGGCGCTGACCATCGCCCCCTCGGCCAGCAGGAACAACTGCCCGGCCAGGGCGTCGGGCAGCCCGGCAGCCGCCACGAGCCCGGTCAGGTAATCCCTGAACTCCCGCTTGTGCGCCCGTACTTGGGCCGTCACCCGGGCGGAGGTGGCGCCCAGTTCACCGTAGGAGTTGATCCACGCGCACCCGCGGAACCCCTCCTCGCCGAACCACCCCTCCAGCCAGTCGAAGACGGCCAGGATCCGCTCCTCGGGATCCTCCCGGTCCGCCACGAACGCGGCGAGCCGCCCGCGCCAGCGCACGTCCCGCCTCTCCAGATACGCCTCCACCAGCTGCTCCTTCGCCGGGAACAGCCGGTAGAGCCGCTTGAGCGAGAGGCCCGAGGCGCCGCGCACGTCGTCCATGCCGACGGACTGGATGCCCCGCCCGTAGAACAGCTCCTCGGCGGCGTCCAGCGCCTGCTCCCGGGCGGCTGCGCTGTCCGTGACGGCCATCTCCGTACGACCCTTCCTTGACGCGAGAACGAGCGTTCTCCTACGGTAGCAGCCAGTCGGAGAACGCACGTTCTCCTGGCCTGTCCGCACCAGTTCGCCCGTCGAGGAGCACTCCATGGCCGACCGTCCGCCCCTGCCCCCGTTCACCCGCGAGACCGCCGCGCAGAAGGTCCAGGCCGCCGAGGACGCCTGGAACACCCGCGATCCGCACAAGGTCTCGCTCGCCTATTCCGAGGACTCGGTCTGGCGCAACCGCGACACCTTCGTCACCGGCCGCGCCGAGATCGTCGAGCTCCTCACCGCCAAGTGGGCGCGCGAGCGCGAGTACGCCCTGCGCAAGGACCTGTGGGCCTACGACGGCAACCGCATCGCGGTCCGGTTCCAGTACGAGTGCCGCGACGCCGACGGCCAGTGGTGGCGCAGTTACGGCAACGAGCTGTGGGAGTTCGACGAGCACGGCCTGATGACCCGGCGCGAGGCCAGCATCAACGACGTGCCCATCGAGGAGAAGCAGCGTCGCATCCACGGCCCGCGCCCCGAGGCCGAACGCGGGGCGACCTTCCCGCTTGAGTAGGGTTCCCGGGATGACCGAACCGGACCCGAAACCCTTCCTCTACGTCGTCGTCTGCGCCGCCGGGATCGCCGCCGACGTCAGCAAACTGATCACGGCCGCGCAGGAGCGGGACTGGGAGGTGGGCGTCATCGCCACGCCCGTGGCGGCGGGCGGCTTCTTCGATCCGGCCGCCGTGGAGGCGCAGACCGGCCGGCCCGTCCGCTCCGCCTGGCGGGCACCCGGCGATCCACGCCCCTTCCCGCCGCCGGACGCGGTCGTGGTGGCGCCGGCGACCTTCAACACGATCAACAAATGGGCCGCGGGACTGGCCGACACCCTCGCCGTCGCCACCCTCTGCGAGGCGTACGGCCTCGGCGTACCGGTCGCCGTACTGCCGTGCGTGGCCGACGCGTTGGCCGCCCACCCCGCCTACGAGGACAGCCTGATACGGCTGCGCGGGATGGGCGTCCGGTTCGGCGAGCCCTACTCCGGTGAGGTGGGGCAGGACGGCGCACGGCCTGAGTTCGGGTGGGAGCGGGCACTGGACCTTCTGGAGCGGTCGAGGCCGTGAGCTTCGTCGGACCGTGACTCCCGGCGGGGACGACGTACGCTCCGAATCAGTACCTCATCTCGAAGGCGGGAGCAGCAAAGATGCAGTACGTGAAGCTCGGTTCGACGGGTCTGGACGTGTCGCGGATCTGTCTGGGCTGCATGACCTACGGCCTGCCCGACCGGGGCGTGCACGAGTGGACCCTCGACGAGGAGGCCTCGCGTCCGCTGATCCGGCAGGCGCTGGAGGCCGGGATCAACTTCCTGGACACGGCGAACGTCTACTCCGACGGCACCAGCGAGGAGATCGTCGGAAAGGCGCTCCGCGACTTCGCCGACCGCGACGAGGTCGTGCTCGCGACGAAGGTGCACGGGCGGACGCGGCCGGGACCCAACGGCGGTGGGCTGTCCCGCAAGGCGATCCTGACCGAGATCGACCACAGCCTGAGCCGGCTCGGCACCGACTACGTCGACCTCTACCAGATCCACCGCTTCGACCCGCACACCCCGATCGAGGAGACGATGGAAGCGCTGCACGACGTGGTGAAGGCGGGCAAGGCGCGCTATATCGGGGCGAGTTCGATGTACGCCTGGCAGTTCTCGAAGATGCAGTACACCGCCGAGCGGCACGGCTGGACGAAGTTCGTGTCGATGCAGAACCACTACAACCTCCTCTACCGCGAGGAGGAGCGCGAGATGCTGCCGCTCTGCGCCGACCAGGGCGTCGGCGCCCTGCCCTGGAGCCCGCTCGCCCGCGGCCGGCTCACCCGGGACTGGGGCACCGTCACCGAGCGCAGCGCCAGCGACGACTTCGGCAGCCGCCTCTACGCCGAGGGCGACCGCGGTGTGGTCGAGGCCGTCACCCGCATCGCCGGCGACCGCGGCGTTCCGCGCGCCCAGGTCGCCCTCGCCTGGCTGCTGCGCCAGAACACCGTGGCGGCCCCGATCGTCGGCGCGGCCAAGCCACAGCACATCGAGGACGCGGTGGCCGCCGTCGAACTGGAGCTCAGCGACAAGGAGTTGGAGGAGCTGGAGCAGCCCTACGCTCCGCACCCGATCATCGGTCACTGAGCTAGTCGCACACCGGCGCTCAATGGGGCCCGTGCGGTGCGAACTCCGTGCCGCACGGCCCCGCGCCCTCGCTCTCCGCCAGCACCACCCGGTCGCCACTCATCGACACCGTCCGGTAGTACGCGCCGATCCGCTCGGCCGACCGCCCCACGTAGTGGCCGATGAACGAGCGGCGGAACCGATCGGCCGTGCCGTTGGGCTGCGAGCCGTGCACCAGGCTGCCGTTGAAGAACAGGACGTCTCCCGGCAGCAGGTCGACGGGCACGGCCGCGAGTCCCGGCGGCGGCGGAACGTACTCCCGCGCGAACGACACCCCCTCGTCCGCCTCCTCCGGGCAGAACAGGTCCATCCGGTGCGTACCGGGGACGACTTCGAGCCCGCCGTTGTCCCGGTCGATCACATCGCAGGCCACCCACGCGGCCACGCACGTGCCCGGCTCGACCCGCAGATAGAAGTTGTCCTGGTGCAGCGCCTGCCCCCGGGCCCCCGGCGGCTTGAAGTAGAACATGCTCTGCGCGGCCAGCACCTCCTCGCCGAGCAGCGTCTCCAGCACCGACCCCAGCCGTGCGTCGAGCAGGACGCGCAGCGCGAGCCCGTTGATCTCGTGCGGCTGCATCACGCGCGGGTGGGTGTGCAGGGGGTCGGGGCCGGGGCGCGGCGCGAAATACCCCGGTACCGGCCCGGCCGCGTGCAGCGCCCTGAACTCGGCGCACAGCCGGTCGATCTCGTCGTACCCGAAGAGCCCCCGGACGATCGTGAACCCGTCCTCGCGAAACCCCTCCAGCCCGGCCTGGGTCAGGATGGGAGTGCCGACGGAGCTGTTGCCTGTGACTGTCATGCGTCCACTCCTCGCTGAGGTGTCCTACGCATGTCACGCTAGGCCGCCGCACAGCTGAGAGGGATGCCCGTGAATGCTGACCGATTGCCCGGCACTGCTGCCCCCGGCGACCCCGCTCCGCCACCCGGCCTGGTCGTGGTCGGCCGCTACCACCAGCTCCAGGGCTACGGCGTGAACCGGCCCCGCGGCGCCGACAGTTGGCTGTTCACCTGGACCACGGGCGGCGGCGGCCGGCTGCGTCAGGGCGGGACCGAAGCACGGGCCGGCGTGGGGGACCTGGTGGTACTCGCCCCGGGTGTCCCGCACCAGTACGCCGTCGAACCGGGCGCTCAGTACTGGGAGTTCTGGTGGGCCCACTGCGTGGCGCGGCCGTCCTGGTCACCCTGGCTGCGCCCGTACGACACCGGCGACGGCCTGTACGTCGTCACCCCCACACCGCCGGCGCTGCACGGCCGTGTCGAGGCCGCGTTCCGCCGGATGCACGCCGACGCCCGCTGGACGGGGAGCGAGCCGCCGCCCGTCGGCGTGTCGGGGGACGAAAGGGTCACCGTTGCCCATGCGACCGCCGCCCGGGAACTCGCCCTGACCTCCCTGGAGGAGGTCGTCCTGCTCACGGCCGCCACCGCCCGGCCGACGGCGCCCGCGTCGGGTGTCGACCTCCGGGTGCGCCGGGCGCAGGAGCTGATCGACGCCGATCCGGGCGCCCCGCACACCGTCCGTTCGCTCGCCGAGAGTGTTTCCCTTTCGCCCTCCCGATTCGCCCACCTGTTCACCCGTCAGGCGGGCCGGTCCCCGATGCGGGCGCTGCGCGAGGCGCGGCTGAGGCATGCCGCCCGGTTGTTGGAAAGCACGGACTTGTCGGTGGAGCGGGTGGCGGCCGCGTCGGGGTTCGTCAGCGCGTTCCACTTCAATCGGGTGTTCCGCGCACGATTTGGACTACCGCCGGGCGCCTACCGGGCGGGCGGTTCAATGGTTGGCGAGTGAAGGGTGTCGCCCGGTGGGAGCCGAGGGGCGTGTGGTGGAACCCCTGGTCAATGGTTCGCGGCGGGTTCGGTACGGGGCCAAGTGAATACCATTGCCAATTAGCGCTTGGATTCGGCGGTCAACTCTCAGGGGCCCTGATTGACGATTCGTCAAATCCCAACTCCAGGCACCTAAAGCAGAAAACCGCGGGATCCCTTGTTCCGGTTCGCTGACCTGTGCAAAGGTGTGCCCTGTCGGCGCACGGACCATAAGCATTCCGCTGTGCGTACGAGGTCTCTCCCGTTCACTCCCAGGCTTCAAAAGGGCTGTTCCCGGGGGTGTTGGGGGTACCGAATCCCGTACGACTGGATCTCGTCGCTTTGTCGACGAATCCCCATACCACCCGGTATGGACCTGAAGTCGCATGCCTCGAGAGGAATGCAGCCGTGAATGACGCCGGTCTGTCGAATTCCCCCACATCGGTCAGCCAGTTCGAGGTCACGGACGAGCAACTGAGTGCCGAACTGAAGAAGTGGACCGGGGCGACACCAGCGCTGCAACCCGTCGGGGAACTGCTCGACCGGCACTGGGAGGCGGCGTTCGCCTACGCCAGGCTGTGCACCGACGGCAGCCGGGCGGCGGGAATGCTCACCACCGCGGCATTCACCCGATTGTTCGGCGAGACCCTGCGCCAGACCGGACCGTCCGCGGCATGGCGGCCTCAACTGCTGGTCACCGTCCGGCGAATCGCGGCGGAATGGGACACCGACCGCAGTCGCGAACTCCTCCACCCCGACCTGCGCTCCCGGCCCGGCGAGGGCAACCGGGTGGCGTCCCGGCTGCTGCCGCCCGCGAACCGGCGGCTGCTGTCGGGCGCGTTCCAGCGGCTGCCCCAGTCGGCCCGCTGTCTGCTGTGGCACGCGGACGTCGAGTCGGAACCGGCGGCGATACCCGCCGCGCTGCTGGGCCTCGAGGAGGAGGACGCCCGCGTCGAACTGCGCCGGGCCCGCGAGCGGCTGCGCGAGGAGTGCCTCCAGGTCCACCGCGAACTCGCCCCCGAGCAGGAGTGCCGCCGCTACCAGCGGATGCTCGACGTGACCTACCGGCGCGGCGGGATCGACGTCGACCCCGACCTCGCCGCCCACCTCGCCGGGTGCAAGCACTGCAGCCACACCGCCGACCAGCTGGCCCAGTTCAACCAGGGCCTCGGCCTCGCGCTCGCCGAGGCGGTGCTCGGCTGGGGGGCCCGCGCCTATGTGGAGTCGCGGTTCATCCACGACGACGGCACGGCCGCCGAGGCGGAGGGCGAGCGCCCGGCGATGGCCGGCGAGCCCTTCGTCACCGTCCCGACCGCGACCGGCGCCGGGATGCGCACCGGCACCCGCAGGGCCTCGCGCCGCTCCGCCCACAAGGCCGCCCGCCGGGCCGCCGCCCGCAGACGCAACCTGGCCGCCGGCGTCCTGACGGTGAGCGGGCTGATCGTCCTCCCGCTGGTCGTGTGGTCCTCGCTCGACTCGAACGACGGACACACCACCTCCGAGGCGGGCCAGACCGCCGAGACGCCCGGCTCCGGCAAGAGCACCGAGGGCGACCCGTCCTGGGTCGGGACCGGGGCGTCCGCCGAGGGCGCGATGCAGGGACGGCTGCACAACGTCGACTCCGGGCTGTGCGTCACCGTCGTCGGCAAGAAGGCGGTCAAGGGCGCGGAGGCCGAACTCGCGGCCTGCTCCACGGCGACGGTCCAGCAGTGGTCCTACGAGACCGACGGACGGCTGCGCAGCGGTGACGACCCCGGCCTGTGCCTGGACTCCCGGCTCGGCTACTCGGTCCAGCTCGCGCCCTGCACGGGCGTGAGCGCGAAGGACGCCAAGGACATCCGCTACGACTTCACCCTGCAGGGCACCCTGGTGCCGCGCTGGGACCAGGACCTGGCGCTGACCGCCGCCGCCACCGACGGATCCGGCGCCCTGGTCCTCAAGACCCGCGACGACAGCACCACCCAGCGCTGGGTGTTCGACACCTCGAAGGCCGACCTCCAGATGGAGGTGGTCAACTGGGACGCCCAGAGCGAGCGCACGCCGACGCCCACGGCCTCGCCCACCCACAAGGCGGCCAAGAAGCCGTCGTCCACCCCGACGCCGACACCGTCCGCGACCCCGTCGACCGCCCAGCCGACGCCGACCGTCACGTACCCCGCGGACCAGTACTGCTACTACAACCCGTACGCCTGCTACGGCGGTGGAAACGGTGGCGGATACGGCGGTGGCGACGGTCACGGTGGCGGTGGCCACCACTGATCGGGGCGGCGTTCAGCTCCCGACCACCTGGAGCGACAGCCACAGAGCCGCCACGGCCGACAGGAGTGAGGCGGGCACGGCGAGCAGACCGAGCCGGGTGAACTCCCCGAGGTCCACGTCCTCGTCGTGGCGGTGCACGATGCGCCGCCACAACAGTGTCGCCAGCGATCCCGCGTACGTCAGGTTCGGGCCGATGTTGACCCCGAGCAGCACCGCCAGCACGGCGCCGGGCCCGGCAGCGGCGGTCAGTGGCAGCAGGACCAGGACCGCGGGCAGGTTGTTGATGAGGTTCGCCAGCACGGCGGCCAGCACGGCGATACCGAGCAGTGCCAACAGGCCGGACCCCTTGGGAAGCACATGGTCGAGGGCATCGGCCAGGCCGTTGTCGACCACCGCGCGCACCACGACACCGAGGGCGAGCACGAAGGCCAGGAAGGCCGGGGCCGAGGCCCGCACCACGGCCAGCGGCGTCTCCCGCCGTCGTACCAGCGCGCGGACGGCCAGCACCAGCGCGCCCGCGAACGCCGCCCACGCGGGCTCGATGCCGGCCGCGGAGGTCACGACGAACCCGGCGAGCGTGCAGCCCACGGTGATCAGCGCGAACAGCGGCAGCTCGGGCTCCTCGCCCGGCTCGGGGGCGCGCTCGGACACGCTCAGCTCGTCGGCGAAGAAGCGCCGGAAGATCAGGTACTCGGCGCCGATCGCGACCACCCACGGCAGCGTCATCAGCGCCGCGAACCGGGTGAAGCTCAGCCCGCTGGTCTCGAACGCCAGCAGGTTGGTGAGGTTGGACACCGGCAGCAGCAGAGAGGCCGTGTTCGACAGGTGGGCGCACGCGTAGAGGTGCGGCTTGGCGCGGACACCGGCCCGGGCCGCGGTGGCGAACACCACCGGAGTCAGCAGCACCACGGTGGCGTCCAGGCTCAGCACGGCCGTGATCACCGAGGCCAGCAGGAACACCGCGCCCAGCAGCCGACCCGGCGAGCCGGCGGCCCGGCGGGCCATCCACGCCCCGCACGCCTGGAAGAGCCCCTCGACATCGCACAGATGGGCCAGCACCAGCACCGCCGCGAGAAAGCCCACCACCGGCCCGAGCCGCTGGATCTCGTCCAGGGCGTGCGCCGGCGAGATCGCCCCGGCGACGATCACCAGCCCCGCCGCGGGGACCGCCATCACGGCCTCGGGCAGGCCTTTGGGCCGCAACACCGCGAAAGCGAGGACGGCGACGAGCAGCACGACGGACAGGGATTCGGCGAGCGGGGCGTTCAGAGCGGGTCCTAGCGGTGGAGTGGAGCGGGAACGACCATGAAATCAGCCGGAAGTAAGAAATCCGCGCGCCACCCCCCGCGGCTCACGCGCCGGAACCCGGGCTGAACACCGTCAGGCGGACCGAGGAGGAGTTCCCGGACACGGGCACCTGGCCGCCGGTCCACTTCACCTTGAGCGGGTCCTTCTCGTCCGGCGGCGTCACGACCAGCGTCGCCGGGGTCGCCGACTTGGCACCGCTGACCTCTGGGTTGGAGAACGTCAGCCCCGCCCACGCGCTCTGGCCCGGCGCCAGCGTGACCGTCTCCGGCGCGCCCGAGGAGCGCTTCGGGTCCGGCCCCAGCTGCTTGCCCGCGGAGTCGGCGAACGCGGCACCCGGGTAGCCGCGGACCGTGCAGGTGTGGGAGGCGGTGTTGGTCAGCACGATCGGGAAGTTCTCCTGACCGGCCCCGGGGTCGTTGTGTCCGACGGTCGCGCGCAACTGCGAGGTGTGGCAACGGGTGCTGACGCTGCCGGACGCCGACACCCCCTCGGAGGGGGTGGTGCCGGTACCGGAGGAGGGGTTGGTGTCCGAGGAGGAACCGGACGGCGTGGCGTTCGGCGACTCGGCGGGGGAGTCGGAGCCGTCGGTGGCCGGTCCCGCCGTGCCCGACAGGGTGCTCGGCGAGCTCGCGGAACCGTCGTCGTTGCCGCACGCGGTCAGCAGGCCCAGTACGGCGACCGCGCTCGCGAGCAGTGCGGCCCGGCGGCGGGCGGGAGAGTTCTTCGCCATCGTTCTCAACACTCCTGGTATCTCCTCGCACACGACCAGGCGTGTGCGTACGGCGCTGTGTGCCCCGTCATGTATGTCCGATGCGGGACCGGACGAAAAAGTTCGGACGAGTTTCGGAGAAATCCGTGGACGTCCCCGACAGGCGACCGTGGACGTCCCCGACAGGCGAGCGTGTCAGTCCCCGATACGTACGGACGCCAGGAGGCGCTCGACCGACGGGGCCGCGCTCTTCCGCCGGATCTGCACATAGACCTGGGGTCGGGCCGTGCCGGAGGCCGGAGAGAGCGCGGCCTCGGTGAGGGAGCCCTGACTGCCCGGGCAGCCGCTCCAGGTACGGACGGTGCCGTGCCAGCGCGCGCCCGTGTAGGCCCGGGAGCCGTCGTAGGAACAGCCCGTGTGGGTGAGCGCGGCCACCGCCGCCGGAAGGTCGCCGTGCTCGCTCAGGCCGACGAACACGCCGTTCACCCCGGTCTTGAGGTCCGGCCAGTCCGTCAGGTCGTCGGCGACCGAGAAGCCCGGCTCGTGACCGGTGGGCAGCCCGAGCGCCTTCGGATCCCACCCGGAGTCGCGCAGCTGACGGTCCCAGGAGCGAGGGACCTCCGCCGTGACCCGGCCGGTCGTGTCCGTGACCTGGACGTCCTCGGAGTCCGAGGACCCGTCGTGCCGGTCGACCAGCGCCAGGGCGGTGCCCGTGGCCGCGAGCACGGCGACGGCCAGGACGAGCGTCAGGACCGTCCTACGACGCGGGCGGGGCCGGCGGACGGGCGAGGCGAGCCGCTCCAGCTCCTCCGCGAAGGCCAGCGCCTCCGGCCAGCGCCGCTCCCGGTCCGGCTCCAGGGCGCGCAGCAGAGCCCGCTGGACGTCCGGGTCCAGATCCGGGCGCAGCCGGTCGGGACGGACGACGTACCCGGGCTCGCCCGGCACCGCGCCGGTGATCAGGTGGTAGCCGACCGCACCCAGGCTGTACACGTCGGCCCGGGTGTCGATGCCCATGCCGGGCTGGGCCTGCTCGGGCGGCCGGTAACCCGCCGACCCGGCCGCCAGCGTGAGCCCGGACGCCTGCGCCAGGCTCTTGGCAAGGCCGAGGTCGGCCAGCAGCACCCGCGGGCTGCCGCCGGGGGAGGAGCGCAGCAGTACGTTGCTCGGCTTGATGTCCCGGTGCACGATCCCCGCCTCGTGCAGCGCCGCAGCGCCCCGGGCGGCCAGCGCCGTCAGCCGCAGCGCCTCGGACACCGGGAGCGGGCCGCCGGTGAGCAGGTCGTCGAGGGTGCCGCCGTCGGCGTACTCCATGACGAAGTACGGCCTGCCGTCCGGCAGTTCACCGATGTCGTAGACCTGCACCACCCGGTCGGAACCGGCCCGGCGCAGCATTCGGGCCTCGGCCAGGAACCGCTCCCGGACGTCGAGCCGGTGGCTCCAGTTGTCGGCGAGGACCTTGACCGCGACCGGCGCTTCGAGCTCGTCGTCCTGGGCGAGCCAGACGGTGCCGAAGGCGCCCGTGCCCAGGCGCCGCTCAAGGCGGTAGCGGCCGATCCGCTCGACGGAATGCATGCGACTATCATGCCTGGTCGTGGACCGACCCCGAGCACAGCACCTGGTACCGCCGACCGAAGACCTCGCCCGCGCCGCGGCCGCGGGTGACCCGGCGGCGCTGGACTCCCTGCTCACCCAGATGTGGCCCGAAGTCGTCCGGCGCTGCGGGCGGTTCCTGCCCTGCCGCGAGGACGCCGAGGAGGCCGCGCAGGACGTCCTGCTGCAAGTCTCCCGGAAGATCGGCACCTTCGAGGGGCGCAGCCGCTTCAGCACCTGGCTGTACACCGTGGTGGCCAACTGCTGCCGGCAGAAGTACCGCGAGCTCAAGCGCCGGGCCGCCGAGTCGCCCACCTCGGTCGAGTACGACGTGCACGCCGACCCGCGCACGACGAGCGTCATCGTCGGCTCCCGGATCGACCTGCTGGAGGCGCTTGACCGGCTGGAGCGCGAACACCCGCGCCTGGTCGAGCCGTTGGTGTACCGGGACCTCTGCCAGCTCGACTACGCGGAGGCCGCCGAGCGGGTCGGCATCCCGCTCGGCACCTTCAAGTCCCGGCTGCACGAGGCGCGCAGGCAGATCAGGCCCTGGCTCGGCATCGCGCAGTAAAAGTTCCGCCAAGAGAACGCACGTCTTCGGGAGGGCTCAGTCCTCCGGGAGGAGCGTGATCTCCGCCCAGATCGTCTTGCCGTCCGCCGTGTGCCGGCTGCCCCAGCGCTCGGTGAGCTGGGCGACCAGGAGCAGACCGCGGCCCCCCTCGTCCCAGGTCTTGGCGCGGCGCAGGTGCGGAGCGGTGTGGTTGGTGTCGGACACCTCGCAGATCAACGTCGTCGCGTCGTGGATCAGCCGCAGCCGGATGGGGTGGGCGCCGTACCGGATGGCGTTGGTGACGAGCTCGCTCACCACCAGCTCGGCGGTGAACGCGGCCTCCTGGAGCCCCCAGACGTCGAGCTGCTCGACGACCTGCTTGCGGATGGGCGAGACGAGCGACGGGTCGGCCGGGATGTCCCAGGTCGAGACCTGGGAGGCGGGCAGCCCCCGGGTGCGGGCCAGCAGCAGGGCCACGTCGTCGGCGACACCGCCCGCCGGCAGCAGCGTGTTCAGGACCCGGTCGCAGGTCTCGTCGAGCGAGTCGGAGTACGTCGCCAGCGCCTCGCGCAGCAGCCGGTGGCCGGCGTCGACGTCCCGCTCGCGGGACGCGATCAGCCCGTCCGTGTAGAAAGCGAGGACGCTGCCCTCGCGCACATCCAGCTCGGCGGACTCGAACGGCAGCCCGCCCAGACCCAGCGGCGGTCCGGCCGGCAGGTCGATCTGCCGCGCCGTACCGCGGGGCGGGACGACGACCGGGGGTGGATGACCGGCCCGCGCCAGGGTGCAGCGCCGGGACACCGGGTCGTAGACCGCGTACAGACAGGTCGCGCCGACCTCGCCGGGGCTGCCCTCGCCGCCGGCCTCCGCGGACAGCCGTACCACCAGGTCGTCGAGGTGGGTGAGCAGTTCGTCGGGGGCCAGGTCGATGTCGGCGAGGGTGCGGACGGCGGTGCGCAGCCGGCCCATGGTGGCCGAGGCCTGGATGCCGTGTCCGACGACGTCCCCGACGACCATGGCGACCCGCATCCCGGACAGTGGGATCACGTCGAACCAGTCGCCGCCCACCCCGGCCCGTGCCGCGGGCAGATAGCGCGAGGCCGCCTCCACGGCGGCCGTGCGCGGCAGGGTGCGGGGCAGCAGACTGCGCTGCAGCGCGAGGGCGGTGTCGCGTTCGCGGGAGTAGCGGCGGGCGTTGTCGATGCAGACGCCGGCCCGGGCGGTGATCTCCTCGGCCAGCAGCACGTCGTCGGCCGTGAACGGGTCCGGTCTGCGGTAGCGGCGGAAGACCGCGACCCCCAGAGTCGTGCCGCGGGCCTGGATCGGCACGGACATGGACGAGTGGACGCCGTACTCCCTGGCCCGGTCGCTGCGCGGTTCGTTGTGGGCGAGCCATTCGTCGAGGTCGCCCGCCGTCACCGAGGCGACCACGGAGCGGCCCGCGATGAGGGAGTCGGCCTGGGGCGAGCCGGTGGGGTAGATCTCCAGCTGACCGGACTTGATCACGGCCTCGGGGCTGCCGGGGTTGACCGACCCGTGCGCGGCGCGGCGCAGACCGATCGGGGCGGTGAGCCGCAGCGGCGGCTCACCGTGCTCCTGCGGGTCCAGCAGATCGACGCTCACGAAGTCGGCGAGCGCGGGCACGCAGACGTCCGCCAGCTCCTGTGCCGTGCGGGTGACGTCGAGGGTGCTGCCGATCCGCACGCTCGCCTCGTTGACCAGCTGGAGCCGCTCGCGGGCCAGATAGTGCTCGGTGAAGTCGTGGCCGGTCAGACAGACGCCCTGGACCCGTCCCGCCGCGTCGATGAGCGGGGCGAGCCGGGTCAGCTGGGCGGTGGCCTTGCTGAAGCCGCTGGGGCGGAGGTAGCTGGGGATGTCCCGGGGCAGGCCCGTGGTGAGCACGTCGGTCAAATACTGTTCGAGTTCCGTGTTCTCCGAGCGGAAGCCGATGTCAGAGACCCGGAGGCCGATCACCTGGCCCGGGGGCAGGTCGATGATCTCCATCATGCGGTCGTTGAGCCAGCGCAGGCGCAGCTTCCGGTCGCAGACCAGCATGGGGCACGGGGACTGGGAAAGGGCGGCGGAGGTCAGCGTCTCGTGCGGCGGGTCGAGGTCCGCGGTGTCGGGCGGGACGACGGCGTGCCAGGTGTCCGGGGCGCCCGGTGCCGAGGCGCGCAGGGCGAGCAACCGGACGGAGACGGTGTGCCCGTCCCGGTGACGCAGGGCGAGGGGGCCGTTCCACCGGCGGTCGGCCGGCGCGCCGGGCGGAGCCTTGGCGGGGTCGGCCAGGAGGGCGGCGGCGGGGCGGCCCAGCACGTCGGTCTCCGTGTACCCGAGCAGCCGCCGGGCGCCGGCGCTCCACCGGACGACAGCGCCATGGTCGTCGATGACGGCCCGCGCGGTCGAGGCATCGTCGAACGGATCCACCGGGCTCATCGTCGCCACTCCATCGCGCCTACGCACAGTGAACAGGTGCGTAACTCGTGTTCCACCCTAGTGCGTCCCGCTCCCGCGTGAACGACAAACACCGACCCCGCGGTGAGGGCGACGACAGGGCGGGTGACCAGGCATATGCCGGGCCCGATGGCGGTCGGGCCGCGGCCGGGACCGGGCGGCCCGGCCGTCCAACGTGGCCGCTGAGGCAGAAGGCGCTTTCCGCACCCTTGACGGGGCGGTGTGGCAGGTCGTCAGAATCTGTTTGTTCGCGATCAGTTGCGCGATCAGTTGTGAGTACTTCTGGGCCCTGATGAGGGAGAGCCGCCATGACGGTCACTCGCAGATCGGTTTTGCTCGCCTCCGCCGCCGCGCCCGCGGCCGGAGCACTTCTCTCCACCCCGGTCGCCCGGGCCGCCGAGGCCGCCGCCGGGGGCGGATCCGGCCGCCGGACGGTCGCCCTGCGCGACGGCTGGCGCTTCGCGCTGGTCAATCCGGGTGGCATCACCGATCCGACCGGCGCATACGCACAGGCCGCCGACCCCGCCTACGACGACTCGACGTGGCGCGAGGTCGCGGTCCCGCACGACTGGAGCATCGAGCAGACGCCCACCACCGAGCACGGCACGACCAGCGGCACCGGCTTCTTCCCGGGCGGCCTCGGTTGGTACCGGCTCGCCTTCACGCTGCCGCCCGCCTTCGCCGGCCGCCGGATCTCGGTCGAGTTCGACGGCGTCTACATGGACTCCTACGTCTACTGCAACGGCACCGAGGTCGGCCGGCACCCTTACGGCTACACCGGCTTCGCCTTCGACCTCACCGACTTGCTGCACACCGACGGCACCACCGAGAACGTGATCGCCGTCAAGGTGCAGAACCAGCTCCCCAGCAGCCGCTGGTACTCGGGCAGCGGCATCTACCGCGAGGCCCGCCTGGTCGTCACCGAACCGGTGCACGTGGAGCGCTGGGGTACGTACGTCACGACGCCGGACATCACCGCGGAGCGGGCCGTCGTGCGGGTCGCCACCGCCGTGCTGAACGAGACCGGGGCCGCGAGCCAGGTCGAGATCAGGTCGAAGGTGACGGACCCGCGCGGCCGGACGGTGGCTCGCGCGACGAGCACGGTCGCCGTCGCCGACCGGGCCACCGAGACCCACGAACTCGCCGTCGCCGAACCGAAGTTGTGGGACTTCACGGCCCCGCACCGCTACTCCTTGGAGACCGAACTGCGCGTCGGCGGCGAGGTGGTCGACACCTACCGCACCGCCTTCGGCATCCGCACCTACCGCTTCGACCCGGCCGAGGGCTTCTTCCTCAACGGCACCCACGCCAAGATCAAGGGCGTCGACCTGCACCACGACCAGGGCGCCCTCGGCGCGGCCATCAGCGTCGACGCCGTCCGCAGACAGCTGACCATCATGAAGTCGATGGGCGTCAACGCCTTCCGCACCTCGCACAACCCGCCCTCGCCGCAGATCGTCGAGGTGTGCGACGAGTTGGGCATCGTGATGATGGTGGAGGCCTTCGACTGCTGGCGGACCGGCAAGACGACGTACGACTACGGGCGCTTCTTCGACCAGTGGTGCGAGAAGGACGCCACCGAGATGGTCCTCGCGGCCCGCAACTCGCCCGCCGTGGTGCTGTGGTCGATCGGCAACGAGGTCCCCGACTCCACCTCCACCGCCGGTCTCGCCATGGCCGACCGGATCATCGGCGCCATCAGGGCCGCCGACGACACGCGCCCGCTGGTCATCGGCTCCGACAAGTACCGCAGCGTGCCGAGGAAGGGCTCGGCCTCGGACCTGATGCTCGCCAAGCTGGACGGCCTGGGCCTCAACTACAACACCGCCAAGTCCGTCGACGGCCTGCACGCCGCCTACCCCGACCTGTTCCTCTTCGAGTCCGAGTCCTCCTCGGAGACCTCCACCCGCGCGACCTACCAGGAGCCGGAGCACCTCAACACCGGCGAGAACTACACGCCGGGCAAGCGGGCGACCTCCTCGTACGACAACAACCTCTCCTCCTGGACCATGAGCGGCGAGTACGGCCACAAGAAGGACCGGGACCGGAAGTGGTTCGCGGGGCAGTTCCTGTGGTCCGGCATCGACTACATCGGCGAGCCGACGCCGTACAACGTCTTCCCGGTGAAGGCGTCCTTCTTCGGCGCCGTCGACACGGCCGGCTTCCCCAAGGACATGTACTACCTCTTCCAGAGCCAGTGGATCGCCGAGCCGATGGTCCATCTGCTGCCCATGAGCTGGAACCACGAGAAGGGCGACACGGTCGAGGTCTGGGCCTACTCCAACGTCGCCACGGTCGAGCTGTTCCTGAACGGAAAGTCCCTCGGCACGCGGACCTTCGACACGAAGAAGACCACCGACGGCCGCGCCTACCTGGAGACCACCGAGGCCACCGGCGACGACAAGACCTTCACCGACGGCCCCTATCCGGGCAGCTACACGAGCCCCAACGGCAGCGCGGGCAAGCTCCACCTGATCTGGAAAGTGCCCTACATGCCGGGGGAGTTGAAGGCGGTGGCGCGCAGCGGAGGCAAGGTGGTGGCCACCGATGTGCTGCGCACGGCGGGTGAGCCGCATGCCGTACGGCTCACCACCGACCGCAAGTCGCTTGCCGCGGACGGGCGTTCGCTGGTGTTCGTGACCGCGGACGTCGTCGACGCGCACGGAGTGGTGGTGCCCGACGCCGAGCACCTGATCACCTTCGACGTGAAGGGAGGCTCGCTCGCCGGGCTCGACAACGGCCGCGAGGAGAGCGCCGAGCGCTACCAGGCGACGACCCGAACCGCCTTCCACGGCAAGGCGCTTGCCATCGTCCGATCCGGCACCAGGCCGGGCAGCCTGAAGGTGA
Organism: Streptomyces pseudovenezuelae; assembly: GCF_029892565.1. Taxonomy (GTDB): domain Bacteria; phylum Actinomycetota; class Actinomycetes; order Streptomycetales; family Streptomycetaceae; genus Streptomyces; species Streptomyces pseudovenezuelae_A. The sequence goes on from NZ_JARXVH010000002.1 coordinate 182,087, forward strand.
CCGCACGCGCGGAGGGCCTGCGGACGGGCACGACGACCGTGCGCACAGCGCATGCGGGGTCGGCCGCCCTCACCACGCCGGCGAAGTTCGAGCCCGAAGCGTCGGCCGCCGTGAACTACCCGCACGCGGACGCCAGTTACTCCGGCCGCCCGGACACCCTGCCCGCCGCGATGCTCGACGGCGACGCGGCCACCGGCTGGTCCAACGGCTTCGCGAAGTCGGCCACGGCCCTGCTGCCCGCCTTCAGCGGCGCCCGCCCCGAGGACTGGGTCTCCGTCGACTTCGGACGGACCCGGACCTTCGGCCGGGTGGAGGTCTCGTTCACCGTGGACGCGACCCACAGCCTGCCCGGGTCCGTGGCGGTGGAGGTGTGGGACGGCCGTCGGTACGCGCCGGTCGCAGGAGCGGACGTCGGCTGGGCCACCGCCTCGGACACGCCGACCGTCGTCACCTTCGACGCCGTGCGCGGCTCACGGCTGCGGCTCACGCTGACCAGCAGCCGCCCGGGTGAGGCGGCCGGTGCGGTGCGGATCAGCAAGGTGGAGGTGCCGGCGGGCTGAGCGGGCGCGACGGTCCGGATGGGAACCAGTTCTGTCCGGACCGTTGACGGAGTGTCATGGCTCGAACAAGCATGAGTCGCGTCCGCATCTGGGAGCGCTCCCACCGACAGGGAGCGTCACCCGCCCCTCCCGCCCGAGGAGCCCAGACGTGAAACGACGCAGAACCGCCCTGCTGACCCTGACGGCCCTGCTGGGAGCGGTGCTCACCGCGCTGCCGGCCGGTCCGGCCGCGGCCGACGAGGTCGAGCAGCTCAAGAACGGCACTTTCGACACCACCACCGAGCCCTGGTGGACGACGAGCAACGTCACCGCGGGCCTGTCCGGCGGACAGCTCTGCGCGGACGTGCCGGGCGGCACCACCAACCGCTGGGACGCCGCCGTCGGCCAGAACGACCTCACCCTCGTGAAGGGCGAGTCGTACAAGTTCGCCTTCACGGCGAGCGGTTCGCCCGAGGAACACGTGGTGCGGGCGATCGTCGGGCTCCAAGCAGCGCCGTACGACACGTACTTCGAGGTGAGTCCGGAGCTGAGCGTCTCCGGTGACACCTACGCGTACACCTTCACCTCGCCCGTCGACACCACCCAGGGGCAGGTCGCCTTCCAGGCCGGTGGCAGTGCCGACGCCTGGCGGTTCTGCATGGACGACGTGTCGCTGCTCGGCGGGGTGCCGCCCGAGGTGTACGAGCCGGACACCGGGCCGCGGGTGCGCGTCAACCAGGTCGCCTATCTGCCCTCGGGCCCGAAGAACGCCACGCTGGTGACCGACGCGACCGCGAAGCTGCCGTGGCAGCTCAAGAACGCCGGTGGAATCACGGTCGCCCACGGCTGGAGTGTGCCGCGCGGCGTCGACGTCTCCTCCGGGCAGAACGTCCACTCGATCGACTTCGGCGCCTACCGCAGGCCGGGCAAGGGCTTCACGCTGGTCGCCGACGGGGAGACGAGCCGCCCGTTCGACATCGGCACGAGCGCGTACGAGCAGTTGCGGCTCGACGCGGTGAAGTACTACTACACGCAGCGCAGCGGCACCGCGATCCGCGACGGCCTGCGCCCGGGGTACGGCCGCGCCGCCGGGCATCTCAACTCGGCTCCGAATCAAGGCGATTACAACGTTCCCTGCCAGCCCGGCGTCTGCGACTACACGCTCGACGTCACCGGCGGCTGGTACGACGCGGGGGACCACGGCAAGTACGTCGTCAACGGCGGTATCGCCACCTGGGAGTTGCTGAGCGCGTACGAACGCTCCCTGCTGGCCCGCACCGGGCACCCCGGCCGGCTCGGCGACGGCACCCTCGCGCTCCCGGAGAGCGGCAACAAGGTGCCGGACGTGCTCGACGAGGCGCGCTGGGAGCTGGAGTTCCTGCTGAAGATGCAGGTGCCGGACGGACAGCCGCTGGCCGGTATGGCCCATCACAAGATCCATGACGAGCAGTGGACAGGCCTGCCGCTGCTGCCGAGTGACGACCCGCAGAAGCGCGAGCTGCACCCGCCGTCCACCCAGGCGACGCTGAACCTGGCGGCGACCGCGGCCCAGGCGGCCCGGCTGTACGGCCCCTACGACCGCGCCTTCGCGGCGAAGGCTCTCACGGCCGCCCGCAAGGCCTGGTCCGCGGCCCTCGCCCATCCCGCGCTGTACGCCTCCGACAGTGACGGCATCGGTGGCGGCACCTATTCCGACCCGAACGCGACCGACGAGTTCTACTGGGCGGCGGCGGAGCTGTATCTCACCACGGGGGACAGGGAGTTCAGGGACTACGTCCTCAACTCCCCGGTCCACACGGCAGACATCTTCGGCAGCCTCGGCTTCGACTGGGGCCGCACGGCCGCCGCCGGACGCCTCGACCTGGCGACCGTGCCGAGCCGACTGCCCGGCCGGGACAAGGTGCGCGCCTCCGTCGTCAAGGGGGCCGACGGCTATCTGTCCACGCTCACGTCGCAGGCGTACGGCATGCCGTACGCCCCGCCCGACAACGTCTACGACTGGGGCTCCAGCCACCAGATCCTCAACAACGCGGTCGTGCTCGGCACCGCCTACGATCTGACCGGCGCCTCGGAGTTCCGCGACGGCGCGGTGCAGAGCATGGACTACATCCTCGGCCGCAACGCGCTGAACATGTCGTACGTCACCGGCTACGGCGAAGCCAACTCCCATAACCAGCACAGCCGTTGGTACGCCCACGAGCTGGACCCGAACCTCCCGAACCCGCCGCGGGGCACCCTCGCCGGCGGGCCTAACTCCTCCATCCAGGACCCCTACGCACAGAGCAAACTCCAGGGCTGCGTCGGCCAGTTCTGCTACATCGACGACATCCAGTCCTGGTCCACCAATGAGACCGCGATCAACTGGAACGCGGCCCTTGCCCGGATGGCGTCTTTCGTCGCCGATCAAGGCTGACCCGATCCGGGTCGGCCTCACCGCCCATGAGCTCCCCCGGGCGCTCATGGGCGGTGAGAGTGTGGCGGCGGGCCGGGTCGAGCGGCTGATGCACCTCGACGTACTCACCGTGCGGCAGCCGCTTGATCAGGCCGGTCTCCCGGCCGTGCAACACCAGCTCGCGGTCACGGAGTTGGAGCCCCAGACAGATCCGGCGGGTGGCGACGAAGACGACGGCCGGCAGCACGAACACCGCGACGCGCACCGTCCAGGTGACCGTGTTGATCGACAGATGGAGGCGGGTGGCGACGATGTCGTTGCCGCCGCCCGCCAGCAGGATCAGATAGAGGCTGATCCAGGCCGCGCCGATCGCCGTGCGGGTGGGGCGGTTGCGCGGGCGGTCCAGGAGGTGGTGCTCCCGCTTGTCACCGGTGAGCCGGGATTCCAGGAACGGATAGACGCCGATGAAGACCAGCAGAAGAGGGAAGACGACGACCGGGATCAGCACGCCGAGCACCAGGGTGTGCCCCCACAGGGTGATCTCCCAGCCCGGCATCACGCGCACCAGGCCCTCCGCGAAGCCCAGATACCAGTCGGGCTGGGCGCCCGTGGAGACCTGGTCGGGGCGGAAGGGGCCGTACACCCAGACCGGATTGATCGCCGCCACGCCCGCGACCAGCGTCAGGGCGCCGAAGACCAGGAAGAAGAAGCCGCCAGCCTTGGCCAGGTAGACCGGCATGAACGGCGTGCCCACGACGTTGCGTTCGGTCCTGCCCGGGCCCGCGAACTGGGTGTGCTTGTGGTGGACGACCAGCAGGAGGTGCAGCACCACCAGGGCCGCCATGACGCCGGGGATCAGCAGGACGTGCAGCGAGTAGAAGCGGGGCACGATGTCGTGGCCGGGGAACTCGCCGCCGAACAGGAACATCGAGAGATACGTCCCGACGATCGGGACCGACAGCAGTGCGCCGTTGACGAACCTCAGGCCCGTGCCCGACAGCAGGTCGTCCGGCAGTGAGTAGCCCATCAGGCCCTCGAACAGGCCGAGGAACAACAGGGTCCAGCCGAACAGCCAGTTGAGTTCGCGCGGCTTGCGGAACGAGCCGGTGAAGAAGTGCCGCATCATGTGCGTCAGCATCGCCGCGACGAAGATCAGCGCCGCCCAGTGGTGCAGCTGCCGGATCAGCAGGCCGCCGCGCACGTCGAAGCTGATGTCGAGCGTGGAGGCGTACGCCTCGGACATGCGGACGCCGTTGAGCGGGACGTAACTGCCGTGGTAGGTCACCTCGTTCATCGACGGATGGAAGAAGAGGGTGAGGTAGACGCCGGTCAGGATCAGCACGACGAAGCTGTACAGGCAGATCTCGCCGAGCAGGAACGACCAGTGGTCCGGGAACACCTTGCGCAGGTACTTCCGGCCCAGGGTGTGGATGCCGAGCCGGCCGTCCAGCCAGTCGGCGACCCGCTCGCCCTTCGACGCCTCCTGAGTCGTGGTCACGCTTCCTCCCCGTCGTTCTCGTTCCTGATCACGTGCGTGAGCTTGTCGGGATTGGTGACGATGTAGACGCCGTTGACCTGGTCGCCCTCGGCCGTGAGATCCATGACCATCACCGCGTACGGGGCGTCGCCCTCGAACAGCACGACGGCGTCGTCGCCGTTGACGCGGCGGTAGCGCAGGTCCAGGCCCCGCGGATCGCGCCGGGCGCCGAACGAGGTGATGAGGCGGGCCGCCTTGTCCCGGCCGTGCACCGGCCGCAGCCCCGCCGGCTTGCGGTTGCCGCCGCCGTCCGTCCACACCGTGACGTCCGGCGCGAGGATCTCCAGCAGCGCCCCGATGTTCCCGCCCAGCGCGGCCCGCACGAACCGCTCCGTCGCCTCCCGCCGCACCCGCGGATGCGCCCGGTACAGCGGCCGCCGGGCGTGCACATGAGCCCGCGCGCGGTGCGCCAACTGCCGTACGGCCGCGGGGGATCGGTCGATGATGTCCGCGATCTCGGTGTGCGGGTACCCGAACACCTCGTTGAGCACGAACACCGCGCGTTCCAGCGGGGTCAGCGACTCCAGGACCACCAGCATCGCCAGCGACACGGACTCGGTGCGCAGGGCCGGGTCGTCGGCGCCCGCGTCGTCACCGACCAGCGGCTCCGGCAGCCACGGGCCGACGTAGGTCTCCCGGCGGCGGGTGATCGTGGTCCGGCGCCGCAGCGCGTGGTTGACGGCGATGCGGACCAGATAGGCGCGCGGGTTGGTGATCCCGTCGGCGCCCCGGCCCGACCACGACAGCCAGGTCTCCTGCAGCACGTCCTCGGTGTCCGTGACGCTGCCGAGCATGTTGTAGACGAGGCCGAACAGCAGCTCCCGATGGTCCATGAAGGCATCGGTCGCCTCGTCGGTGACATGGGTTTCGGACATAGGTGGGCCTCCCCGCTGACGCGTTCACTACTGCGAGGGGCGCAGGGGGTCGGAATGTGACAGCGGACGGCCCGAATGTGACCTATGCCTCACAGAAAGGGCGTCGCGTCACACTCGGCGGTCGGCCCGCCCTCTTGAACGCGAGACTGATGTAAGGAGTCGACATCGTGTTCAAGAAGTGGCACGGCAACCCCTGGGCGATCTTGATCACCCTCTCCCTGGGGTTCTTCATGACCCTCCTCGACCTGACGATCGTGAACATCGCGATCCCCGACCTGGGCGCGGATCTGGACGCGTCCCTCGACCAGATCCTCTGGGTCGTCAACGCCTACACCCTGGCGCTGGCCGTCCTGTTGATCACCGGCGGGCGCCTCGGCGACCTGCGCGGCAAACGCAACCTGTTCGCCACCGGCGTCGCCGTGTTCACCCTGGCGAGCCTCGCCTGCGGCCTGGCCCAGGACCCGACCCAGCTGGTCGCGTTCCGGGCAGTACAGGGCCTGGGCGCGGCGCTGTTGATGCCCCAGACCCTGTCGATCATCGCCGAGGTGTTCCCGGCCGAGCGGCGCGGTGTGGCGATGGGTATCTGGGGCACGGTCGCCGGGGTGTCCGGCGCCCTCGGGCCCATCCTCGGCGGCGCCCTGATCACCCACCTCGGCTGGCGGTGGATCTTCTTCGTCAACCTGCCGCTGGGAGCCCTCGTCCTGGTGCTGACCGCCACGATCATCCCGAGCGGCCGGCGCACGGTCCGCCACCGCCTCGACACCCTCGGCGTGGCACTCGCCTCGACGGCCCTGTTCTGCCTGGCCTTCGGGCTGACGGAAGGCCAGCGCTACGACTGGAACCGCTGGATCTGGGGCCTGTTCGTGCTGGCCGGCGTGTTCTTCGCCGCGTTCCTGCTGCACGAGCGCGGCCAGCAGACCAAGGAACCCCTGGTCCCGTTCTCGCTCTTCCGCGACCGCAACTTCACCCTGATCAACTTCGTCGGCGTCACGGTGTCGTTCGGCGTGGTCGGCATGTTCCTGCCGCTGACGATCTACCTCCAGTCCGTCCTCGGCTACAGCGCCCTGAAGTCCGGACTGGTCCTGCTGCCCGTCGCCCTCGGCTCGTTCGTGACGGCGGGTCCTGCCGGGGCGTTCGCCGACAAGGTCGGCGGCAAGTTCATCCTGATGGGCGGGCTGCTCGCCTGGGCCGGAGGCCTGCTGTGGGTGGTGTCCGTCGCGGACGTCGGCTCGAACTGGCCGAGCATCGCCTTCCCGCTCCTGCTCACCGGCCTCGGCGTCGGCTGCACCTTCGCCCCCATGACCGCCGAGGTCATGCGCGGCGTCCCGGCCGGCCTGGCCGGAGCCGCGTCCGGGGTCACCAACGCGCTGCGGCAGGTCGGCTCGGTGCTCGCGGGCGCCGTCGTGGGCGCCGTACTCCAGGCGCAGTTGTCCTCGGCGCTGACCGACCGGGCCCGCGAGAGCGCGGGCGGGCTGCCCGCCGCCTACCGGGACTCCTTCGTCGGCGCCTTCTCCCGGGCCGAGGCGGACGTCAGCGCCCAGCAGCAGGCCGGTACCCCGCGCGGGGTACCGCAGGACGTCGCCGAGCGCATGCGTGCCCTCGGCGGCCAGGTCTTCGGCCACGGCTTCGTCGACGCGATGGGCCTGGCCGTGTATGTGTCCGCCGCCGTCCTGCTGGCCGGAGCGCTCGCTTGTCTCGCCGTCCGCCGATACCGCGGCCCGTCCGCCAACCCGCACGCCCTGCCCATGTCCGAGCTGGAAGAGGCCGCCTGATGACCGACACCCGTACGAAAAAGATCGACTTCACCGCCATGTACGCCTCCCACGACGCCTTCCGGCGTGACCTGGAGCGCCTGGGGAAGGCCGTCGCCGACGGCCGGGCGGGCACACCCGGGGTGCGCGCCGGCTGGGACAACTTCACGCACCAACTGCACATCCACCACACCGCCGAGGACAGCGGTCTGTGGCCGCGCGTGCGGGACCGCGTAGCCGGGCGCCCCCGCGATCTGGCCCTGCTCGACGACATGGAGGCCGAGCACTCCCGCATCGACCCGCTGCTCGCCGCCGTGGACACCGCACTGCAGGACCAGGCACCCGAACTCCCGGACCTGGTACGGGCGTTGACGGCCACGCTCGACGACCACCTCAAGCACGAGGAGGACAGCGCGCTCCCGCTGATGCAGGACGTGCTGACCCCCGCCGACCGGGCCGCCTTCACCGGCCGCATCCGAGAGACCCAGGGCCTGCGCGGCGCCGCGGTGTTCGTGCCCTGGGTCGTCGACGGCGCCCCGGAGACCGACCGAGCCGCTTTCCTGAACGCCATGCCACCCCCGGTCCGAGTCCTCAACCGCTTGTTCTGGGAGGGCGGTTACCGCAGGAAGGGCCTGTGGGGCGATCACTGAGCAGGCCGAACGAAGGCACGTGCGGTTCCATCACGCCCCGTAAGGGGCGTGGGGAACCGCGCGACCAGCCACAATGACGCGGCAGACGACCGACGGCATGGCACTTCCGCCAGAGTGTTCAGGCCGCATCGTGAAAGACCATGCCCAGAGCGCGCCTCCGGCCGGAGCGAACCGCACTCACCCCGTGCCGCATAGCCCCGGCCGACCAGCCACGGCTGCCCCGCACCGGCCGGTCCCGGGTAGTGAACACCAACCCGTGGCCCTGCGGCAGCACGGTCGCGGTGCCCCGGGACTGGGCCCGCGGCCGCTGCTCCACCATCAGGAACTCGCCGCCGGTGTAGTCGGCGCCGTACGCGTCGAGACCGACGACCACCTGGAGCGGGAAGACCAGGTCGCCGAACACGTCCCGGTGCAGGGCGTTCCAGTCGCCCTCTGTGTAGTGCAGCAGGATCTGCGCCGACCGGTCCTGACCGGCCGCGTGGCACATCTCCAGCCACTCCTCCAGGTCGTCCGGCCAGGGTGCCGGACGACCGAGCCGGGCCGCCCAGTCACGGGCGACCGGCAGCAACCGCGGGTAGAGAGCCGCGCGCAGGGCGGCCACCGGAGCGGGCAGATCGTGGGTGAAGTAGCGGTACTCGCCGGACCCGAACCGGTGCCGTGCCATGTCGACGGTGGTCCGGAACAGCTCCGGCTTCTCGTACAGCGCGGCCAGATCGCCGCACTCGGCGGGCGTCAGCAGCGGCCCGGTCGGCGCGCTGCCATACGCGTCCAGCTCGGCGGCGAGCGCCGCCCAGTCGGTGTCGGCCGCGCGCCTGCGGGCCTGAGTCGGGGTGAGGGACATGGTGTCTCCGCCCGTCACAGCAGGGTCGGCTGAAGCGCACCCTCGTGCGTGAGCAGCCGCACCTTGCGCTCGACACCGCCCGCGTAGCCGCGCATCGAGCCGTCGGCGCCGATCACCCGGTGACAGGGGCGGACGAGCAGAAGCGGGTTGGCGCCCACCGCGGCACCCACGGCCCGGACTTCGGCGCGCGGCACACCGAGTCGCTCGGCGAGCTGCCCGTACGTCGTCGTGGAGCCGTACGGGATGTCGTCCAGCGCCTGCCACACCCGCTGCTGGAACTCCGTGCCCGCAGGGGCGAGTTCGAGCTCGAAGTCGGTGCGGCGGCCGGCGAAGTAGTCGGAGAGCTGCCGGGCTGCCTCAGCGAACGCGGCGTCGTCCCGGCGCCACTCCGCACGGACGGCGGGCGCGTTCCGCTGCCCCGGCATGGACAGCGAGATGAGCCGCGAGCCCTCGCCCACGAGCAGCAGTTCCCCGAGCGGGCTGTCGATGGTCGTGTACGTCGTTTCCATGGCTCCAGTCTGCTGCGCCGAGCGGCCCGGAACCGGCGGGATTCGGACATGGTCCTCACGCCGGTGCGACTCTTGACGGTACCTTGTCGCATCCGCTGTGAGCAGGGAGTATTTACGATCGAGTACCCCGGCGGTACCGTAAGCGCATGCCAGCTCTGAATGTGGAGTTCAGCGATCGTGAACTAGAGGATCTGAGGCAGATCGCCAAGGAACGCGGTACGTCGATGAAGGCGCTCGTGCGCGAGGCGGCCGCGGCCGACATCGCCAGGCACCGCGCTCTGCAGGAGGGCGCGGAGGCGTTCCGGCGGTTCTTCGCCACCCATGCCGACGAGTTCGCCGCAGCCTTCCCCGACGACGAACCACCCGCGGCCGGCGAGGGGCGGGTCGCCTGACCGATGGCACCTGTCCTGCACATCGACGTGCCCTGGCTGCTCCAGCGGCACGAAGAAGTTCTGCCCGAGCAGCCCACGATCAACGACTTCTCCGCCCTGGTCGCCGCCGTCGCCCGCCACCGTGTCGATCCGCCGCGCCTCGGCACGGACTCCGACCCCGCCTGGCGGGCCGCCGCGCTGCTGCACACCCTGGCCCTGCTCAAGCCCCTGCCGTCGGCCAACGCCCGCTTCGCCTGCGCGACGGCCGTGGCCTACATGTTCGTCAGCGACGTCGGCATCGACCCGCCCTACGGCGCTCTCGTCGATCTCGCCCGGGATCTGATGTCCGGCAAGACCGACGTCTACGGAGCGGCCGACCGGCTGCGTTCCTGGCAGATCTGAGACGCGGAGATCCGAGGCTTTCGGGCCCGGGGGAGAGGTGTGCCGGTCCCGGGGCCGCCGACCGAGGGCGGGAGGAACAAGGTCGGCGGCCCGGATGGGCGCGGGAGAGCCGCCGTTCCGCGCCGGGCCTCCGAGAAGGGCCGGTCCCATCTGACTACGCGGGCGCACCACGTGGGGAGCGCGCGTGGCGCTCCGGCGCGTGCATGTGTTTCACACGGGGCGCAGGGAATGCCGAATGGTGGCGAACACGAACCGAGTTGCCGCCGTATCAGACTTCCGTTCAATGAGGTCGATGTTGCCCAAGTGCCTTGTTGGTGATGAGTGTGTTGTGCAAGGGTGAACCACCTGTGCGGGGGGTAATGGCCGGGCCTCGTTCGACCTATGGGGATCCGGGTCGGACGGACGTAGCTGAATTTCACGCTCCTCGTGTTCGCCGTCCAGAAGGTATGCACCACAGGGGGCCTTTCGGCGGTCACCGCTCACGTGCCCCATGTGTGGGAAGGAATCCGCTCCGTGTCCACCCCCCACCCCCCTCAGCCCCCTTACCCGCCGCCCGGCGGGGTTCCCGGAGAATCCGACGAGAACCTCGCCGCCATGCTCGGCGGCCGTCCCGACGGTGAGGTCACCCATTCCGTCGCGCTGCTCATGGCGCGGCACTGGCCGTCGGCCCACGACTACGGGTCCATCTGCCTCGCCTCCTCGGGCGACGTCGTCTCCATGGTGACCTCGGCCGCCTTCCACCAGGTCCTGGACCGGCTGGCTCTTGGCGAGCCCGGTGTCGCGCTGCGCCCCCGGATCCTGGTGGCCGTGCGGGACACGGCCCGGGTGTGGTCCGCCGAGCCCCGAATATCCGCGGTTCTGCCGCAGTTGCAGAAACCCGCCGGCGGGCGCGGTATGCGCGACGCCAAGTCGATGACGCCCGATAACCGCAAGCTGGCCGAGCGTTCATTTCAGGCTCTTCCCGGACTCGCCCGGTGTCTGCTGTGGCACACCGAGGTCGAGGCGGAGTCGATTTCCGTTCCCGCCGGACTGCTCGGCATGGATACCGACACCGCGTCGGCGGCACTCGAACAGGCGCGGGAAAAACTCCGCGAGGGTTGTGTACATGCCCATCGGGAACTCGCTCCGTCCAAGGAATGCGGCTACTACAGCCGCCTCCTGGACGTTTCGCTGCGCCGGGGCGGCACTCTGCTGCCGGATGTCCAGCAACATCTGTCGGTGTGCCGCTACTGCCGTTTCGCCGCCGAACAACTGGGCCATTTCGAGGGCGGGTTGGGGGTGCTCCTGGCCGAGGCGGTACTGGGCTGGGGTGCCCGCCGCTACCTGGACTCCCGCCCCGGGCGTACGCCGGGGGAGTCCCGCGGCGCGCGCAGCGTCGGCCGGCACGGCGGCGGACGCCACCGTGTCCTGCCCCGCATCACCCTGCCCCTGCGCCGCCCGCCGGGATCACCGAGAGCCTCGCGGACGCTGCTGACGGGCGTGGGCGTCGTCTCGCTCGGGGTGATCGTGACGCTGGTCGCCGCCGGAATGTGGTCCCACGACGACGGTGTCGACCCGGCCGCCTCCACCAGCGCGAGCGGCGGCACGTCACCGAGCGCGGGGACCCAGTCGTCGCCGGGCACCGCCCAACTTCCCACCGCCGGTGGCCGCTCCAGGCTGCGCAACGCGGCGGCCGACCTGTGCCTCGACATCAAGGGCACGGTACGGGCCGGCGCCGGCGCCGAACTGGCGGCCTGTTCCGACGTCCGGACCCAGCAGTGGTCGTACGGCGACGACGGGCTGTTGCGCAGCGCGGCCGACCCCGATCTGTGCCTGGACTCGCACGTGGACGCCGGTGTCGTCGTCCTCGGCACCTGCGCCGAGGAGAAGGCCAAGCGCGGCGACGACGTCCGCTACGACTTCACCGTGCAGGGGGAGGTGCTGCCCCGCTGGGACGACCAGCTCGCCCTCGCCGCCACCACCGACGACCCCGGTGCCGACATCGTCCTCAAGGTGCGGGACCGCTCCACCGGGCAGCGCTGGGTGACCGACGCGACGACCACGGCGAGCCCCGGCTCGCTCGCGGTCACGAAGACCGAGGAACCGCCCGCACAGCAGCCGGTGGATCTGAACGGCCGGACGGCGTAGGCGACTTGGGGCGGTGCCGACGGCGGGGGCAGGCCCGGCGCGGGTGATGTGACGCCTCGCGGGTCGCCCCGCCGATGTGCGGGGCGACGACCGCGAGGACGTTCTACGGGTTCTACGGGGAGGTGGTCACGCGGATCCCTCGACGAGGTCGGCGGCGCCGATCGTGGCGGGCGTGGAATGTCCGGTGAGGGCGAGAGTGAGGTCCAACTCGGCCAGCAGGCAGCGGATCACGTGCTCGACGCCCGCCTGTCCGTCGAGGCCGAGCCCGTAGACGTACGGCCGCCCCACGAGCACCGCCCGCGCCCCGAGCGCGAGGGCCTTGAAGACGTCGTCGCCGGTGCGGACGCCGCTGTCGAACAGGACGGTCAGCCGGTCGCCGACCGCCTCGACCACCCGGGGCAGCGCGTCGGCCGCCGCCACGGACCCGGCCACCTGCCGGCCCCCGTGGTTGGAGACGACCACGCCGTCCATCCCGGCGTCGGCGGCGAGCCGGGCGTCGTCGGGGTGCAGGATGCCCTTGAGGACGATCGGGCCGTCCCAGTTCTCGCGCAGGAACGCCAGGTCCGGCCAGGTCTTTCCGGGGTCCGAGAACACGCCGACGAAGTGCATCACCGCCGCGTTCGGGTCCTCGGCGACCGGCTTGGCGAGGCCCGCCTGGAAGGCCGGGTCGGAGAAGTAGTTGGCGGTCCCCACGCCGTGCAGGAACGGCAGATAGGCCTGGTCGAGATCGCGCGGACGCCAGGCCAGCAACGGCGTGTCCAGCGTGACGACCAGCGCGGTGAACCCGGCCGCCTTCGCCCGGCTCAGGAAACTCCGCGCCACCTCCGGGTCTTTCGGCCAGTACAGCTGGAACCAGCGCTCGGCGTCCCCCATCGCCTCGGCGACCTGTTCCATGGGAGTGCTGGACGCGGAGGACAGGATGAACGGCACCCCCTGCGCGGCGGCGGCCCGGGCCGCCGCCGACTCGGCGTCGGGGTGCATGATCGACAGCACGCCGACCGGCGCCAGAGCCAGCGGTGCGGGCAGGGGGCGGCCGAGCACCTCGACCGACAGATCCCGCTCGTGCACGTCCCGCAGCATGCGCGGCACGATCCGGCGCCGCTCCAGGGCGGCCCGGTTCGCGCGCGCCGTGCTGCCGTCACCGGCGCTGCCCGCCACATAGCCGACCGGACCCGGGCCGAGCCGCTGCTCGGTGACCTCCTCAAGCCGCGTGAGGTCGGTGGGCAGCCGCGGCACGGCCCCCGACATCCCGTTGAGATAGATCTCGTACTGGAAGTCCGCCCAGTGCCTGCCCATGGGTACATCCCGCCTCTCGACGCTGAGAACGCGCTGCACCCGAACGATACTGGCGGGTAGGCGCAGGTCCGAGCCCCGGGGCGGACCCGCGATGGGAGTCAGCGTGTGGTGGGCGTCAGCGCGCGGTGCCCGACTCGTGCAGGATCCGGGCCAGTTCGGCCGGCCGGGAGAACATCGGCCAGTGGCCGGTGTCCAGGTTCACCAGCTCCCACCGCTCGCCCCGCAGCAACTCGGCCACGGAAGGCGGCGGTTCCTCCCCGTCCAGGAGGCACTTCACGTATGTCGAGGGCAGGTCACCCAGGGAGCCGCTGAGCACCGCCGGTTCGGTGAGCGTCGCGCCGGGGTGCGGAGTGCCGTCGGTGGCGAACCGGGCGATCTGCTCGTCCGTGAGCCCCTGGCCCGCGTACTCGTCCGCGTCGAGCGGCGGCCAGAAGCCGTCGTGCTCGTCGATCGACTTGCGGACCTGCTCGCTGGGCCAGCCGTCCAGGAAGGACTCTCCGTCGACGGGGATGTTCGCGTCCACGTACACGACTCCGCGCAGCCGGTCCCCGATCAGCTCGGCCGCCTGACCGACGGGCACACCGGCGTAGCTGTGTCCGACCAGGACCACATCGCGCAGGTCGAGGCGCTCGACCTCGGCGACGATGTCCTGGACGTGCGTGTGCTGCCCGGCCGGGATCCCCCGCTTCTCGGCCAGTCCCGTCAGGGTCAGGGGATGGGCTTCGTCCCCGGCCGCGCGCAGCCCGTCCGCGACCTCGTCCCACGCCCACGCACCCAGCCAGGTGCCTGCCACCAACACGAAATGAGTCATGTCCGCAACGTAGCGGAGGGGTCTGACACCGGCCCCTCGTCGGCTTCCGCGCCCGGACCCGTGATCGGCGGCACCGGCACCTCCACGGTCCGGACCAGTCGCGCGCCCTCGGGCCCGTACACCGCCCGGGGCTCGGGGAAGAGCCGCAGCAGCGACAGGAACAGCACCGCGGCCACCACCAGGGACAGCGGCAGGCTGATGTCGACGCCATTGGCCAGATCGCCGAGCGGTCCGACGAATTGGCCCGGGATGTTGGTGAAGAGCACGCCGATCACCGCGGACACCCACCAGGCGGTCATGCCCCGCCAGTTCCAGCCGTGCGCGAACCAGTAACGGCCACCGCGCTGACGGCGGTTGAAGACCTGCAGGGCGTCCGGGTCGTACCAGCCGCGCCGGGTGAAGAAGCCCAGCATCATCACGACCATCCACGGCGTGGTGCAGGTGATGATCATCGTGGCGAAGGTCGAGATCGACTGGACCAGGTTGAGGCCGAACCGGCCGATGAAGATGAACGCGATCGACAGCACGCCGACCAGCACGGTCGCCTGCACGCGCGAGAGACGTGGGAACACCGACGAGAAGTCGAGGCCGGTCCCGTACAGCGCGGTCGTCCCCGTCGACATGCCGCCGATCAGCGCCAGCAGGCACACCGGCAGGAAGTACCAGGTCGGCGAGATCGCGAGCAGTCCGCCGACGAAGTCGGGGGCCGCCGGGTCGACGTACTCGGGGGCCTTCGCCGCGATGATGCTCGCGGTCGTCAGGCCGAAGAGGAACGGCACCAGGGTCGCGATCTGCGACAGGAACGCGGCGCCGACCACCCGGCGGCGCGGGGTGCTCGCCGGGATGTAGCGCGACCAGTCACCGAGGAACGCGCCGAACGACACCGGGTTCGACAGCACGATCAGGGCCGCGCCGATGAACGACGGCCAGAACAGCGACTGGGTCGCCGCGTCCGCCGAGTCCGTGAAGGCACCGGCGTACGACGGGTCGAAGTCGCCGGCGAACGCGAACGCGCCGACCAGGAACAGCACCGTCGCCGAGGTCACCGCGACCTTGTTGACGAACAGCATGAACCGGAAGCCGTACACGCACACCGCGAGGACCAGTACGGCGAACAGCGCGTAGGCGACGACGTAGGAGAGGTCGCTGCGCGCCAGGCCGAAGAGCCGGTGCGCGCCGCCGACCAGGGCGTCGCCCGAGCTCCACACCGAGATCGAGAAGAAGGCGATCGCCGTCAGGAGGGAGAGGAAGGAGCCGACCACGCGCCCGTGCACACCGAGGTGCGCGGACGAGGAGACGGCGTTGTTGGTGCCGTTGACCGGGCCGAACACCGCCATCGGGCACAGGATCAGCGCGCCCGCGACGACGCCGAGGAGGGTGGCCGCGAGCCCCTGCCAGAAAGAGAGGCCGAACAGGATCGGGAAGGCGCCCAGCACGCAGGTGGAGAAGGTGTTGGCGCCGCCGAAGGCGAGCCGGAACAGGTCGAGCGGGGTCGCGGTACGGTCCGCGTCGGGGATGCGCTCGACGCCGTGGGTCTCCACCTCGGTCAGGGACGGGGGCGGCGCGGCGGGGGAGTTCGAGGGCAGGGACGACAAGGCAGGCTCCGGCGGGGCTACGGGCGTGGAGCGCGGGGGTCGGCGCGGTGGGCGGTGCGGACGGCCGTGGCGACTCGCTGGGGGTGGGCGAGGGAACGGGTGGCGTCCTGCGGGCGTCTGCCGACGTTAAGTCCCGGGAAGCCGCCCGTACCAGTGGACGTTTCATCCATCTTCGGGGTCCTTGGTGGACGAATCCGTCACCTCCTCGACGTCGGGGCCCTGGGCCCGGACCCGCTGGACGTGTTCGAGGGAGTCGCGCAGTTCGGCGAGCCAGTCGTCGGTGTGGCGCTCGACCAGGCGTACGCACCAGGCGAGGGCCTCGCTGCGGCTGCGGGCGACCCCGCCCGCGATCAGGGTGTCGAGGACCTGGCGCTCGGGCTGGCGCAGCCGGGTCATGACGGGCGCGGCGATGTGGGTGAACAGGGCGCGCTCGCCGCCCACCTCCACGCCCCAGGAGACCTTCCGGCGGAACCGGTGCTCGGCCTCGCGGGCCACCTCGATGCGCGCCTCGCGCGTGCGCTCGCGGAATTCCTGGACGCGGCCCTGGATCGCCGCCTCCCGCTCCGCCGCCGAGGCGTCCTCGGCGAGTGCGGGTTCGGGGACGCGGCCGATGACGGTGATCTCCTCGCGGTCGACCGTGAGCTCGACCGGTCCCTCGAAGAGGTCGTCGGGGATGCGGCCGGCGAACCAGCCGCGCACTTTCTCGTGCTGCTCTGTCGTAATCATGTAATGACCATTACTCGCCCGATCCGTGAACGCAAGGGGTCGCGGAGGAGTCAGCCGACAGCTCAATCGGAATGTTTCAGGCCTATTAACGAGGCGGGGTGAACCGGCCAGTTGGCTGCTTCAGGCGATCAAGAACCGCCCAGTTCCGGGGTTCGTACGTTCGAGCACCGTAACTTCGCGCCACTGATTCAATACGCAAGGTTACTGAAACGCATGGGGTCGAGGTGTGTTTCCGCGGTGGACTCGGCAGACTCGCGCTCGCCGGTCCGGCACCAACCCGAGCAGGTCCGGCTCACCCTCGAAACCAGCGGAAGGATGCACACAATGCGGAACACCGCGCGCTGGGCAACGACCATCGCTCTCACGGCCACCGCCGTCTGCGGCCCCCTCACCGGAGCCGCCCTCGCGGCCCCGGCCACCACAGCCCCCGCCTCGCTCTACGCCCCCTCGGCCCTGGTGCTGACCATCGCCCACGGCGACAGCTCCGCCACCGCCGCGCCGCAGCGCGCGGTCACCCTGACCTGCGCCCCGACGGCCTCCGGCACCCACCCGGCCGCCGTGCCGGCCTGCGCCGAACTGCGCGGTGTCGGCGGGGACCTCGACGCGCTGGCGGCGAGAGACGACGTGCTGTGCACCAGGGAGTACGACCCCGTCGTCGTCACGGTCGACGGCGTCTGGCAGGGCAAGCGCGTCTCCTACGAGCGCGCCTTCGCCAACGACTGCGTGAAGACCTCCTACGGGACCAGCGTCTTCAGCTTCTAAAGACCGGGGTCGCGTGGTCCCCGCGTCCACGTGACGCGGCTCGCGGATGGGGAGTGCGAGCTCCGGACGCGGGGACCCCGGCGATCTCGCACCAGGGGTCGGCGGGCGGTGTGGGGCTGCCCGTCGGCCCCTGGCATCATGTGCGCTCCTCGGGCAGACCGGGCAGACCGGGCAGACCGGGCAGGTCGGGGAGCGGTGGGAAACGGCGCAGCAGTCCGGCGCCGACCAGCAGCCGACGCAGGCGCGGAGCATCAAGGACGACCCGCAGCCGGCCGCCGCGCTCCCGGGCCCGCGCCTCGGCCCGGCACAGGACGCGCAGGCCCGAGCAGTCGAAGAACTCCACCGCGCGCAGGTCCACCAGTACGTCCGGCCGTGCCCCGGAGGTCGCCGCGTCCAGGTGCTCGCCGAGGGGCTCCGCGGTCGCCAGGTCGATCTCGCCGAGAGCCTCGACCACGGTGAAGGGACCTTCCGTCCGGGTCCGGGCGTGCGCGTTCGCCGCGGGCGGTCCGGAACCGACGAGGTCCGCGGTCGTGCCCTCGGAGGGTTCGGGGACGCGGTCGTATGCATCCGACGTCATGTCCGCTCCACCTGGCAGGCGCATTCGATCTCGGTAGCTACCCCGGCAGGACGCGGACCATCCCTGTGGAACGGTCCGCAAGATCTGGTTCACTCGACCCGGTGAATTGCGGCGAAATTGCTTGACAGTTGGCTGATGGCAGCGAAGAGGGGCCACTCGTCTCCCTGCGGACGGGTGGCCCCTCGGTCTCGGGCGGCTCAGGTGCCGGTGATCACATGTGGACGACCGGTGCGGCGTTCTCGTCCTGCTGCGGCACCCCGCGGCGGAAGAGCAGGAAGGTGATCACGGCACCCGCCGCGAACATCCCCGACGACCACCAGAACGCGGTGGTGTAGCTCTCGATCGTCGCCTCGGCCTGGACCAGCTTGCTGGTCGCGTCCTTGCCGACCAGGAAGGCGCTCGCGGCGCTCGCGGCGAGCGTGTTCAGCAGCGCCGTACCGACCGAACCACCCACCTGCTGCATCGCGTTGACCGAGGCGGAGGCGACACCCGCGTCCTCGGCCGCCACCCCGCCGGTGGCCAGTTGCATGGCCGGCGGCATGACCAGGCCGAGGCCGATGCCGGTGATGATGAGCTGCGGCAGCACCGCGCTGACGTAGCTCGACCCGTTGTCGATCCCGGCCAGCCAGGCCATGCCGACCGCGGCGACCGCGAAGCCCAGCGGGACGATCACCTTCGGACCGATCCGCGGCACCAGGACCGTGGTGCCGACCTGGGCCGCCACCATCAGCGCCGCGACCATCGGCAGGAACGCCACACCGGTCTTCGTCGGGCTGAACCCGAGGTTGAGCTGGAGGTAGTAGGTGAGGAACAGGAAGACACCGAACATGCCGCCGCCGGAGATCAGCAGGGCCAGGAACGAGGCCCCGCGGTCGCGGTCGAGCAGGATGCGCAGCGGCAGCAGCGGGTGTTCGGCACGGGTCTGCCACCAGGCGAAGGCCGCCAGGAGTACACCGCCGGCGATCAGGAAGCCCCAGGTGAGCGGCGAACCCCAGTCGTGCGTCTCGGCGTTGGAGAAGCCGTAGACCAGCGAGAAGAGACCGCCGGCGACCAGGACCGTGCCCGGTACGTCGAGCTTGGAGCTCGCGGCGTCGCGGTGGTTGCTCAGCAGCATCCAGCCGGCCGCGAAGGCGACGAAGGCGATCCCCACGTTCACGTACAGCGTCCAGCGCCAGTCGAGCGCATCGGTCAGCAGACCGCCGAGGAGCAGGCCCACCGCGCCACCGGCGCCGGCGATGGCACCGTAGACGCTGAACGCCCTGGCGCGCTCCCGCGCGTCGGTGAACGTCGTGTTGAGGATCGACAGAGCGGCCGGCGCGAGCAGCGCGCCGAAGGCGCCCTGGAGGGCGCGCGCGGTGACCAGCATGCCGAAGCCCTGAGCGGCGCCGCCCAGGGCGGAGGCCACGGCGAAGCCGACGATGCCGATCAGGAAGGCGGTCTTGCGACCGAAGAGGTCGGCGATACGTCCGCCCAGCAACAGCAGGGAGGCGAACGCCAGGGCGTACGCGGTGACGATCCACTGCCGGTTGCCGTCACTGAAGCCGAGGTCGGCCTGGGCGGACGGCAGGGCGATGTTCACGATGGTGGTGTCAAGGACCACCATGAGCTGTGCGAGGGCGACGACCGCGAGGATCCACCAGCGCCTGTTGGCCGGCGCGGCGGTCTCGGTCGCCTCGGCACCCGTGGGGGAGCCCTCGGCGAGAGTCTTCTGGGACATGGAGAACCACTCCAGGGAAGTCGTTCGGAGGTTCGGACGGAGAGATCGGCAAAGAGGATGTAAACGAAACAGTTTCGTACACGTCGAGGTTAGAACACTTCTTGCGAAACGGCAACGTTTCGTTTGGGTGGTCGCGCTCGCAGGGGTCTGAACCCTTGTGGGCAGGGGATATTCCTTGACTGGAATATAGCCAGCGAGGCATATTGGGTCCCATGTCCAACGCCTCGCTCTGGGCCGCCCTCGCCGATCCGCACCGGCGGGCCATCGTCGCGCTGCTCCTGGAGGGGCCGCGATCCGTCGGCGAGATCGTGGCCGAGAGCGGCCTGAGCCAGCCGAGCACCTCCAAGCACCTGAAGGTGCTGCGCGCGGCCGGCCTCGTGCGGGTCAGGCAGGACGCACAGCGCCGCGTCTACGCCCTCGACCCGGCCCCGATCGCCGAGCTCGACGCGTGGCTCGCGCCGTACCGGAAACTCTGGAACGCCAGCCTGGACGCGCTCGGCCGCCGCCTGGACGAGACGTCGCAGGACCCGCCCGGCGACCCGTCGGACGTCACCGAGGAAACCGCCCCGAAGGACTGATCCACATGGCCGCAGACCTCACCGGCACCTATCTGACCCTGGACGACGGCCGCTCCGCCGTCCGATTCAGCCGTATCTACGACCATCCCGTCGAACGCGTCTGGCAGCTGGTGACCGACGCCGACGAGCTCGTCCGCTGGTTCCCCTCCCGCGCCGAGATCGAGCTGCGTCCCGGCGGCACCATCACCTTCAGCGGCGACCCCAACATGCCGGAGTCCACCGGCCGGGTGCTCGCCGTCGACGCGCCCCGGCACCTGTCCTTCGAGTGGGGTGGCGACGAACTCCACTTCGACCTGGAGGAGCTGGACGAGAAGCGCACCCGCTTCACCCTGACCAACGTCCTGGAGGCAGCCGACACCGCGTCCCGCAACGGCGCCGGCTGGGAGGTCTGCCTGGCCGCCCTCGACGCGACGGCGCGCGGCGAGCGGTCCGCGGGGCCGCACGCCGGGACGAGCGCGTCCTGGAAGGAGTTCTACGCGGGATACGTCGAGGCAGGCGTGCCCTCCGGAGCCTCCGTCCCCGGCCTCGACTGAGCCCTCAGGCCAGCTGCCGGCGCACCAGCTCGTGCAGCCGGCCGCCCGTGTCCGCGAGCAACTGGGCGGGCGTGCCCTGCTGGGCGACCTTGCCGTCCTCCATCACGATGACGCGGTCGGCGTCGAGGACGGTCGACAGGCGGTGGGCGATGACGACGCGGGTGGCGTTGAGGGCCTTGGTGGACTCGATGACCGTCCGCTGGGTCTCGTTGTCGAGGGCGCTGGTCGCCTCGTCGAAGAAGAGGATCCGGGGCCGGCGGATCAACGCCTGGGCGATCATGAGGCGTTGACGCTGGCCGCCGGAGACCGAGCCGCTGCCCGAGACGATCGTGTGCAGGCCCATCGGCATCCGCTTGATGTCCTCGGCGAGCCCCGCCATCTCGGCCGCCGCCATGGCTTCCTCCGGTGTGTACGGCTCGGTGCCGCAGATGACGTCCAGGATGGAGCCGGTGAACGGCTGCGCGTGCTGGAGCACCACACCGCACTGTCGGCGCACGGCCGACTGGTCCAGCGCCGCCAGGTCCTGGCCGTCGTAGAGCACATTGCCCGAGACCGGTCTGTCGAAGCCGATCAGCAGGCGCAGCAGCGTGGACTTGCCGCAGCCGCTGGGGCCGACGATCGCCACGAACTCGCCCGGGCGGATCGCGAAGGACACGTCGTCCAGCACCAGCGGTGCGTCGTCCGCGTACCGGAAGGAGAGGCCGCGTGTCTCGATCGCGCCCGTCAGCGGGCCCGGCCGGGTGCTCGCCGTGCGCACCTCCGGGGTCGCGTCCAGCACCGGCTTGATCTCCTCGAACAGCGGCAGCGCGGACACCACCGAGACGAAGGCGCCGGTGAGTTGGGTGACCGAGGTCAGCAGCATCGTCACCGAGGTGTTGAAGGTGAGGAACGCCGCCGCCGACATCGACCCGCGCGCCGGGCCGGCCAGGAGCATGAACATCAGCAGGGTGCACACGGGGAGATAGACCGCCCCCATCACCGTCGTGAGGTTCTTGATGCGGCCGACCCGCTGCTGCAGTTCCCGGCTGCGGGCGAACTCCGAGGCCCAGGCCGCGTACGCGTAGTTCTCGGCGGCGGCCACCCGCAGCTTCGGCAGGCCGCGCAGGGTCTGGAAGGCCTGGTTGTTCAGCTTGTTGTTGAGGACGACCAACCGGCGCTGCCAGCGCACCTGCCACAGGCCGAGGCCGAGGAACACCGCCGCGATGACGACGAGCATGCCGATCGCCGCCAGCGCCATCGACGTGCTGTACCAGAACAGCAGTCCCAGGTTCATCGCGCCGATGGTCAGCGACTGGGCGACCACGGGCCCGATGCCCGCCATCATGCGTCGGATCGCGCTGATGCCCATCGCCGCGCTCGCCAGTTCGCCGGTCGAGCGCTCCGTGAAGAACTTCGTGGGCAGCCGCAACAGGCGGTCCCAGACGGCCGGTTGAAGCGTGGCCTCGATCCGGCCCTCCAGGCGGAGGATGGTGAGGTTCTCCAGGAGCATGAAGGCCGCCGCCACCACGCTGGTCATCATCACGGCCAGACAGACCTGCACGATCAGATGCGTCTGCGCCTTCGGCACGAACTCGCCCAGCACCTTGCCGGTCGCGATCGGCACCAGCGCGCCGATCGCGACGGTCACCAGACCGCCGAGGAGCAGGCTCGTGATGTCGTTGCCGGTACCCCTCATGCTGAACCGCAGCAGCCGCAGGGGACTGAGGCCGCGATCGGGCAGCGGGCGGTAGAACATCACCGCGCGCGGCTCGAACTCCTCCGCGTTCGCCCTCTCGATCGGCGTCTCGCGGCCCGTCGACGGATGGACGGCCACATAGCCGCCGCGCCGCCACAGCAGCGCGACCGGCGCACCGGACAGGGCCCGGTGTCCCACCAGCGGCCCGACGTTGTCACGCCACCAACGGCCGTCCAGGCGTACGGCCCTGGTCCGCACCCGGGAGGCGATGGCCACCTGCTCCACCGGGTCGAGCCGGTCGCTCTCCGTACCGCTCTGCGCGGGCTCGGACAGGGTGATCCCGGCGGCCTGGGCGACCACCTTGCAGGCCGCGTACGAGGCGTCGGCGTCGGCGGCCGTCGTGCGCTTGGCCGAGGGCTTGCCGATCGACGCAAGCAGCGTCCGGTCGGCCTGGGCGCGAACGGCCTCACCGGCCTTGATTCCGGCGGCCGTTCGGGTCTCGTGGGTGCGCTCCAGCTGCTCGATCCAGCGGTCGAGCGTGGTCAGCAGCCGGTACTGCTGGTCGACCATGCTCTGCCAGACCCCGGGGTCCATCAACAGGTCGGCAGCAGCCTCCGCGCCGTACAGCGAGCCGTATTGCACGCTGCCCGGCGGCACCTGCATCCAGAAGACGTCGTCGTCGGTCAGCTCGGCGGCGCGTTCGGTGGCCATCGGCGCCTGGAAGAGGACGGACAGGCTGCGGCCCACACCGAGAGCGAGGGCGTACTCCAGCGGGCTCGTCGTCGGCGGGACGTACTGGGCGTTGCCGTACTCGTCGTAGGACCAGGTCTGGGTGTCGGCCGCCTGGTACAGCTCGCGCAGGCCGATGCGGTGCACGACGCAGTCGCGCAACGGGCGGGCGACCAGGGTGTGTTGGGGCCCGGCCACCGGTCCCAGGAGCAGCGAGCCCGCCCCCAGGCGGCCGAGGTGGTGCCAGTGGCCCTGCTGGACGGCGTCCACGGCGAACAGGTCCAGGCTGCCCGCGGCGATCAGCCACAGCACCTGCGGGCCCTCCAGGTCGAGCCGGGTCAGGCCCGAGGAGTCGACCAGGGTGCCCATGTTGCCGAGCGCGCCGAGAACGAGGTCGCCCTCGTGTGCCGTCGTCATCTCATCGCTCCCTGACCAGCGCCGCGTAGGCGCCGCCGTGCGCCACCAGGTCCTCGTGGCGCCCGCGTTCCACGATCGTGCCGTGCTGGAGCACGACGATCTCGTCGCTGTCGCGCACGGTGCTCAGCCGGTGCGCGATCACCACGCAGGCACAGCCGCGCCTGCGCAGGTTGTCCATCACGGCCTGCTCGGTCTCCGCGTCCAGCGCGCTCGTCACCTCGTCAAGGACCAGGATGCTGGGCCGGCGCACCAACGCCCGGGCGATCTCCAGGCGTTGGCGCTGCCCGCCGGAGAAGTTGCGCCCGTCCTGCTCGACCCTGCTGTGGATGCCGCCGGGCCTACGCGTCACCACGTCCAGGAGCGCCGCGTCCCGCAGCGCGTCCACCACCGCGTCGTCCGGGATCGACGGGTCCCACAGCGCCACGTTGTCGCGCACCGAGCCCTCGAACAGGAAGACCTCCTGGTCGACGAAGGAGACGGAGGCCGCGAGCGCCCCGCGCGGGATGTCGTCCAGGCGCTGGTCGTCGATGCGGATCACGCCCTCCCACGGCGTGTAAAGGCCCGAGATCAGCCGGGAGACCGTGGACTTGCCGCTGCCCGAGCCGCCGACGAGGGCGACCTGCTGGCCGGGGCCGACGGTCAGGTCGAAGCCGGTGAGCAGGGGCTTGTCGAGCGGGTTGTAGCCGAAGGTGATGTTCTGCAGCTCGACATGGCCCTGGAGGCGGCGCGTGGAATCGCCGGCGCCGGGGCGGTCGTAGAGCGGGTCGGCCTGGAAGTTCTCGACGTCCTTGAGGCGGGCCACGTCGGCGGCGAAGTCCTGGATGCGGCCCGCGACGCCGTTCAGGCGCGTGATCGGCGCGGTGAAGCGGGTGACCAGGGACTGGAAGGCGACCAGCAGGCCGACCGAGATACCGCCCTCCACGGCCCGCATGCCGCCGATCCACAGGATCAGCGCGCTGTTCAGCGAGGCCAGCGTCGGCGCGACCACCCCGAGCCAGGCGCTCGGCACACCGAGCCGTTGCTGCTCCTCCAGCGTGGTGGCGTGCTGCCCGGCCCACTTGCGGAAGTACCCGTCCTCACCGCCGGTCGCCTTCATCGTCTCGATCAACTGCAGCCCGGTGTAAGCGGTGTTGGTCAGCCGTGCGCTGTCGGCCCGCAACTTCGCCGTCCGGGTGGCGCGCAGCCGGATGACCACCCGCATCGCGACGATGTTCAGGACCGCGACCCCGATCCCGAGATACGTCAACTGCGGGTCGTACGTGTAGAGGAGCACGGCATACAGGACGACGACCACCGCGTCCACGCCCGCCGCGGCGAGATCGCGGGCCAGGGTCTCGGCCACCTGGTCGTTGGACTGCAGGCGCTGGACCAGGTCGGCCGGGCTGCGCTGGGAGAAGAAGGTCACCGGCAGCCGCAGCAGATGGCGCAGGAAGCGGGCGCTGGAGAGGGTGGAGGAGATGATGCGGCCGCGCAGCAGGTTCGCCTGCTGCAGCCAGGTCAGCACGATCGTGAGCAGGACGCTCGCGCCCATCGACGCGAACAGCACGCCCAGCAGCGAGGTCTGACCCCCGATCAGGAACATGTCGATGTAGGTCCGGCTCAGCGCCGGCACCGCCGCGCCGACCAGCACGAGCAGCAGGCTCGCCAGCACCGCGGCCGGCATCGTGCCCGCCGTGCCGCGCAACCGGGCCGGCATCGCGCCCAGGACACCCTGCTTGCGGCCGCCCTTGGTGAAGTCGTCGCCGGGCTCCATGACCAGCACCACACCGGTGAAGCTGCCGTCGAAGTCCTCCATGGGGACGAAACGGCGGCCCTTGCCCGGGTCGTTGATGAAGACGCCGCGGCGGCCGAAGCGGCGGCCCATGCCGTCGTAGACGACGTAGTGGTTGAACTCCCAGAACAGGACGGCCGGTGTCTTCACCTCGGCGAGGGCGGCCGTGTCCATCTGCATGCCCTTGGCCGTCAGGCCGTAACTGCGGGCCGCCTTCAGCAGGTTGCTCGCGCGGGAGCCGTCCCGGGAGACACCGCAGGCGATGCGGAGCTCCTCCAGCGGGATGTGCCTGCCGAAGTGGCCGAGGACCATCGCGAGGGAGGCGGCACCGCACTCGACCGCCTCCATCTGGAGCACGGTCGGCGTGCGGACGGTCTTCGCCCTGCCCTTGGGCACAGGGCGTTTGGGCGGAGTGGCGCGGCGTCTGCTCCGCGTCTCCTGTGCGGTGCTCACGGCAGCAGCCAATCGACGGGACGCTGATCGGCCAGCCGGATGGAACCCGAGGCCATGGTCATCGAGGTGAGGGCGAACGGCGGTCCGTCCTTGGACGACCACTTGTAACCGCTCTTCGTGCCGGACGACTTGTCCAGCCGGACCAGCACGGCCACCGGCCTGCCCTTCTTGGTGAACTGCTCGCCCAGCTGGCTGTCCCCGAGGAACGCGCCGATCTGCTGGGCCGATTGGGCGGAGCGGTCCACGGACTCCACATGGCCGCGCAGGACGCCGTACTCCTGGGTCGGCACCGACGAGAGGGTCAGGTCGACTGCGGCGTCGGCGGGAATCGAGGCCGCGTTCTCGGCGGGCACGTACACCGTGGCGTAGAGCGGGTCGCCGGCGTGGGCGACCTTCTCGACGGCGGCCACATTGGCGCCGGTCTGGATGATCTGGCCGATGGTGGCGGCGAGCGCGGTGATCCGGCCCGCGGCGACCGTGCGGACGACCGTGTCGCCCTCGCTCGTACGGACCTTGAGGACGGGGGAGTCGGCCGGCAGCCGCACGCCCTCCTTCGCGAGCACCGCCGTGACCTGGCCGGCGACAGGGCTCTGCAGGATGTAACTGCCCTCCCCGTGCGTGAGGACGGCGGGCGCGCCGACCGTGGAGGCCACCGAGCCGGTCACCGCCCAGACGGAGGCGGCGGCCATCGCGACCACCGTCACGGACAGCACGAGCCAGCCCTGTGGGCGGGCGAAACGCACCGGGAGGTCGAGCTCCTCCGGTGACTGGAGCTTGGTGAGGGCCTGTTGGCGGAACTGCACGGGAGCTTCCCTTGTTTCAGGGCATCCGAGAGCCCCGAAGCCGGGAATCGGCTCCGGGGCTCAACGGCACAGAAGGTGCGATCAGAGACCGGCGACCAGGTTGGTGACCGGGGAGGTGTTCAGACCGGTCGTGCCCTCGACGGTGCCGATGACGGTGTCGACCAGGCCGGAAACGGGGACGATGCCGTCCACCAGGCCGGTGACGGTGCCGAGCGCGTTCACGGAAAGGCCGCCGGAGACGTTGTCGAGCTCGGCGTCGGAGATCTCGACGGTCTGAACCTGGGGGGTGGAGTTCATGATGGAACTTCCCTTCGTATGGATATTCAGCAAGGGGGAGCGGCCCCTCTGGGGACAGATGGACGCCGCGACCGCGGACGCCGGGCACCCGTTTCCGGGAGCCGTTGGCGGACCCTGCGGTGCGATGGATCAAAGCACGCCCCGGGTACGGGCTTCCAATCAACCAAACGTCTCACCAGGGCACTTGAGCCCCAGGGGCACCATTCCGTGCAGGTGTGCGCACGCCTCGCGGGCGAGTTCTTCACATGCGTCACGGCATCGGTTCACACGAGGGCCTGCGAGAGCTTGCCGCCCTTGCGGCGAATGCGACACTCCCGCACCAATGACGTGGCGCCGCTCGCTCCTGTGTGGAGAACCTTCGCCCGCGGTGACTTGGTTGGGTATTCGATGTGCAGATTCGCTGAAGCCATGATTCCGCTCTCTGATCGGAACGGACTGTTGTCGACCGGTTGCGGATCGTGTCAGTGAGCGCCGCTTCGATTGGGCACCGCTTCGATCAGGACATCCGCATCGGTCTCCGCGCGTGGAAATGACGTGGATACGCCGTGGACCGCCGGCCCGTCATCACCCGGTCTGCGGGCTCCGCCCGGTGGAGTGCGCTCGGCTCTGATGGCTTTTGGGGGATTGCTCCCCGTGCCGGTTCGTCAGGCGCGGGTCATGGCCGATTCGTCGTAGGGCAAAGCGAGTTGGCAAACGGAATTGAACGCACTCGGTGGCACGTGCGTACCAACAGCCAACCAGGCGCCCCGAACAGAACAGCTGCCGGACGGCGGCACCCACACTCCGGTCCCCCAGGAGGTCGAGTAGTTTGAGTCACAAGCGAATTCCGAAGCGCAAGGTCGCGATCGCGGCAGGCAGCGTCGTGGCGCTCGGCGCGGCCGCAATACTGCTGCCGAACGCCAACGCGTCGCAGGACGGTTCGTCCACCGACGCGGCCCCCAAGACCCTGAAGGCGACCGACGCCTCGGATCTCGCCTCGCAGCTCCAGGATCTGCTCGGTCAGGCCTTCGCCGGTTCGTACTACGACTCCGGCAGCCAGCAGCTGGTCGTCAACGTCATACCCGGCGACAACAACAACGTCGTAGTCCAGGCCGAGAAGGCGGGCGCGAAGGTCCGCGAGGTCGACAACAGCCTCGCCGAGCTCAAGACCGGGGCCCAGACCCTCAAGACCGACGCGACCATCCCCGGCACCGCCTGGGCCCTCGACGCGCGCACCAACAAGATCGTGGTCACCGCCGACAGCACGGTCACCGGCACCAAGTGGAACCAGCTGGAGTCCACGGTCCAGGGCCTCGGCGACGGCATGGCGACCCTGAAGAAGTCGTCCGGCACCTTCAAGCCCTTCGTCTCGGGCGGCGACGCCATCTTCAGCCAGGTGGAGGGCGGCACCGTCCGCTGCTCCCTCGGCTTCAACGTCACCGCCAGCGACGGCGCCCCGGCCTTCCTGACGGCCGGTCACTGCGGTGTGGCCGCGAAGCAGTGGTCCGACTCCGAGACCGGCGACCCGATCGCCACCGTCGACCAGGCCACCTTCCCCGGCGAGGGCGACTTCTCCCTGGTGAAGTACGACGACCCGGCCACCGTGGCGCCGAGCGAGGTCAACGTGGGCGGCGGCCAGACCGTCCAGATCGTCCAGGCCGAGGAGGCCACGGTCGGCACGCAGGTCTTCCGGATGGGCAGCACCACCGGTCTGCACGACGGCACGGTCACCGGTCTGGACGCCACGGTCAACTTCCAGAGCGAGACGGACCCCAACGGCGTCGACACCGTCACCGGGCTCATCCAGACCGACGTCTGCGCCGAGGCCGGCGACAGCGGCGGCTCCCTGTTCACGCAGGACGGCGGCGCGGTCGGCCTCACCTCCGGTGGCAGCGGCGACTGCACCGCCGGCGGCGAGACCTTCTTCCAGCCGGTGACCGCCGCCCTCGAGGCGACGGGCGCGACGCTCGGCGACGCGGGTGCCGGCGACGCCGGTGCGGGTGACGCGGGTGCGGGTGACGCGGGCGCCGGTGACGAAGGCGCCGTCGACCCGAGCGCGAGTGCCGGTGACGAGGGTGCCGGTGGCGACCAGATCGGCGGCGAGGAGACGGGCGGCGCGGTCGACCCGTCCGCGACGGCCGGCGACGAGGAGGGCACCGGTGACGACGCGAACGGCGCCGGCGACGACCTGAACGGGACGGGTGAGGACCAGAGCGGGAGCGGTGTCGACGACGGCTCCTCCCTCACCGGCTCCCACTAGGCGCCCCTGACCGAGGACCACCCATCGGGCCCCACCCCGGTTGGTCCTCGGCGGGTTCCCCCCACACGGACCCACTGTCGGTCGGCTCATCGTCCCGGCCGGCGGTGGACGGTCCGGCCCTCCGGCGGGAGGGCCGGACCGCATTCATGTCCGCGTCTACGTCGCCCGTAGCAACAGCAAGGCCACGTCGTCCACCCGCTCCTGGGCCGCCGCGCTGTGCCGCACCAGGTGGTCGGCCAGCTGCTCCAGCGGCAGGTCGCCGGACGAGGTGAGCAGTTCGCCGAGGTCGGCCAGCGCGTCCTCGATGTCGACGCCCGGGGACTCGATCAGGCCGTCGGTGTAGAGGGCGAGCACGGAGCCGGGAGCGAGGTCGACCTCCGTCGTCGGGTAGGTCGCCGCCTCGTCGATACCGAGCAGTGGACCACCGGCCAGGTCCAACACCCGTACCCGCCCGTCCGGTCGGCGCAGCAGCGGCGGCGGATGGCCCGCGCGTGCCATCACCGCACGCCCCCGCGCCGGATCAAGGCGCAGATAGAGGCAGCTGGCGAAGAGGTCCGTCCCCAGGTCGATCAGCAGCCGGTTGGTGCTGCGCATGACGTCCGCGGGTGCCTGGCCGACCGTGGTGTACGCCCGGACGGCGGTACGGATCTGACCCATGAGGCCCGCCGCGGTCACGTTGTGCCCCTGCACGTCCCCGATCACGGCCGCCGCCACTCCGTGCGAGGGCACCAGGTCGTAGAAGTCGCCGCCGATCTCCATGCCCTGCGTCGCGGGCAGATAGCGTGCGGCGGCCTCGATTCCGGGCAGCGGCGGCAGGGTGTTGGGCAGCAGCGCCTCCTGGAGCCCGTGCGCGAGCTGGTGCTTGGCGTCGTAGAGCTGGGCGCGTTCCAGGGCCTGGGCGATGAGCCCGCCCAGACTCGTCAGCACGGCCCGCTCGTCCGCGGGGAACGGATGCTGTTCGGTGTACGCGAGCACGCAGGTGCCCACCGGCCGGCCGGAGGCGATCAGCGGAAGGTACGCCCAGGCCGCGAAGCCGTCGGGTGTGTCGTTCCGCCCCGGATAGAGGCGCTCCAGTTGCCCTCGTGAGTCGAAGAACGCCGGCACACCGGTGGTCAGCGCATGCGTGCCCGGTGTCCGCTCGGCCAGCGGCAGCCCGTCGAACCGCTCCACGACGTGCGCGTCCGGATAGCCGCGGTGCCCCAGCACATGCAGCCGTCCCGCCCGCGAACCGAGCACCACCAGGGCCTGGCTGCCCACGGCCGGCGCGATCTCGTCCGCGACCAGCTGCACCACGTCCTGCACGCCCACCGCCTCGGTGAGCGCGCCCGCCACGGAGAGCACCTGGGAGATGGTGACCAGCCGCGGCGGGGCGTCGCCGGGCCGTGCCCCGGTCCGGGTCGTCTCCGCCACGGGCCGCGCCCTGGTGACCCGCACGCTCAGCCCGGTCGTACTCGGATAGAGACGGAACGACATCCACTCGCCGGGCGGGCGCAGCGCCATGAACGAGGTGGTGTGCTGGCTGAGCAGCGCGGCCCGGTAACGGTCCTCGTACACCGGGTCGTTGAGCCAGGACACCGACGCCCACAGCTGGGTGCCCAGCAGCGTGCCGACCGGGACGCCGATCAGTTCGGCGGCGGCCGCGTTGGCGAAGCTGATCCGGCCGTGCAGATCCAGCGAGCACAGCCCGTACGGCAGCCGGGCCACCATCCGTGCCGCCTCCAACGTGCCGAGCGTGCCCGCCGCGCCCGCCGGCGGGGGAGTGGCGAGCAGATCGTGCTCCGCAAGCACCGGACGGTTCTCCTCGACGGCCCGCTCCAGCCGCACAGCCAGCCGGTCGCAGGCCGCGGTCAGATGGTCCCGTTCCCGGTCGGACAGCTCCGGCGGATGGGAACCGGGCCAGGTCACGAACACCGCCCCGTAGGCCGTCGACGGCGTCGCCACCGGCAGCGCGGCCAGCGCGAAGGGGTACGGCAGCACCACGGCGATGCGCGGATAGCTGCGCGCCATGTCCTCCTCGCCGCCCACCCAGACCAGCCGCCGCTCCCGCACCGCCTGCGCGACCGGGATCGGCGCACTCAGCCCGACCCGCTCCCACGGCGCCGCGAACGCCCGGGGCAGCCCCGCCATCACCGACATCTCCAGTACGGGCTCGTCGGCGGCCAGCAGATACACCGCGCCGGAGTGCGCGTGGACCTCGTCCATCATCGAGGCCAGCGCCAGGGACAGCAGCGGCCTGCCCACCCGGGTCCTCGCGGTCGCCGGCGGTTGTGCGGACGTGTGCCCGTCGGACACGCCGACCACCTCCTCGCACGGCCGCGCGACGGGTCCCAGGGACAAATCTGCCTCCCCGGGGCCGGACGCGCACGGCGAGGAGAACGGCCAGGAGAGCGGCGCGGAGAACCAAGACAGGTCGGTACGTATCGGGCGGACCGGCTCTTCGGCCTCCACAGAACGCCCACAGGGGCTGCGCAGGCGCCGCATACGCGCTGTAATGACGGACGTGGTCAGTGAGGGCGCTGCGGGACGCGGAAGGAGAACGTTGCGTGCCGAAAGTGCCCTGAAAGCGCTCACGTCCGATCCGACATCGCCCGATCGGCTGCGCCGCGTACTGGAACAGGCGCTCGTCTTCGCGGGCGCCTCGCTCGCCGCCGTGTACACACCCGCGCAGGACGGCGACGTGCTGTGCCTGGTCGAGTCGGCGGGGGTACCGCGGACGCTGTTCGGACTGCGCGACGGCTATCCCCTCGCGGGCGGCTCCCCGGTGGCCGACGCCCACCGCACCGGGAACGCGGTGTGGCTGGGGCCCAAGGAGCTGTCGGGGAGCGCGGAGTCGCGGCGGACGTCGGCGCGGGACTTCTTCCTGGCGGTGCTGCCCGCACGGGGGGACGCCGGCGGCGGCTGTCTGGTGGCGGTGAGTGAACGCCCCGAAGGGTTCGACACCGAGGACCGCAAGTGCCTGGAGCTGATCGCCGACGCCGTGACCTGGCCCGCCTCGGACCGGGCCGCGGAGGGCGGTGAGCTGCCGGCCAACGCGTTCGGCCTCGCCATGGACACCGGACGCGTCGAGATCGGCGACGAGATCCTCGACCTGTTCGGCCTCACCCGCGACGACTTCGACGGCAAGGTCGAGACGCTGCTCGGTCTTGCGGTCCCGGAGGACCTGCCCTCGCTGATGTCGGTGGTGGAGGCCGACCACATGTCCATCGGCGACCGCGAGCTGGAGTTCCGGGTGCTCCAGCCCTCCGGACCACCCAAATGGCTCAGACTGAGCGGGCGGCTGGTGCCCGGCGGCGAGGGGCGGCCGGCCCGGCTCGTGGGGACCGTCGCAGACGCCTCCAAACTGCGCTCGGATGTCACCGACGTGGCCCGCGTCCAGCGTCTGGCCGCCGCCCTCGCCACCGCGGGCACCGTGCGGGACGTCAGCCAGGCCGTGGTCTCCGCGCTGCGCAAGCCGCTGCACGCCGACCGGATCGCGCTCGCCGAGCTGGAGAACGAGCGGCTCGTCGTCATCGTCCTGGACCCGCCCGAGCCGGAGTCCTGGCCCGAGCTGTGGCGCCTGGAATGGCGCTCGGAGTGGCCGGACGCGCCCGTGCGGACCATGCCCACCCTGGCCGCCGCCCTGCGCGAGGGCCGCGCCCGGATCTGGCCGGCCGGCAGCGACCTGGAACCCGCGCTCGCCGAGGTCGGCCCCGGCGGCCTGGCCGTCCTGCCGCTGCCCGCCGGGGGCCGCATGGCCGGCGCCTGCCTCATCGGCTGGGACGCCCCGCACGACTTCGGCACCGACGAACGCGCCCTGCTCACCGCCTCAGCGGGCCTCGCGGGCCAGGCACTGCTGCGCGCCCACGCCTTCGACGCCGAGCACGAACTCGTCGGCATGCTCCAGCGCCAACTGCTCCCGCGCCGCCTGCCCACGCTGCCCGGCGCGGTCGCCGTCGCCCGCTACCTGCCCACCACGGCCGGCCTGGAGGTCGGCGGCGACTGGTACGACGTGATCCCGCTGCCCGACAACCACGTCGCCCTCGTCATCGGCGACGTCCAGGGGCACAACGCGGGCGCCGCCACCCTGATGAGCCAGATGCGCACCGCCCTGCGCGCCTACGCGGTCGAGGGACACCCGCCGGACGTCGTGGTCTCCCACGCCAACCGCCTCCTGATGGACCTGGAGACGGACCTCTTCGCCACCTGCTGCTACGTCGACGTCGACATGGAGGAGGGCTTCGCCTGGTACGTCCGCGCCGGACACCTCCCGCCGGTGCTGCGTCACCCGGACGGCGGTATCGAGATGCCCGACACGGAGGGCGGGCCGCCGCTCGGCGTCGTCGCGCAGGCCGACTTCCCGATGAGCCCGCTCCGGCTCCAGCCCGGCACCGTGATCGCGCTGACCACGGACGGCCTCGTCGAGTCCGCCGACGCCGACATCGACGAGGGCCTCGACCGGCTGGCCCGCGAACTCTCCGCCGCCGACCCCGCCCACCTCGACCTCGTCGCCGACGCCCTGCTCGTGGGCGCCCGCCGCAGCGACGACGTGGCCCTGCTCCTGCTGCGCTACGACGGCATGACACTGCGCCCGCTGCGCGAGAGCTGGACGGTGTGGCGGGTGCCCGAGGCCGTCGGACACGCCCGCCGCTTCACCCGGCGCGCCCTGCGCGGCTGGGGCGTGCCGCGGGACGACATGGACGCCGCCCTGCTGGTCGTCTCGGAGCTGGTCACCAACGCCCTCGTGCACACCGACGGACGGGTCCGCCTGGACCTCACCCTTCTCGGTGACCGGCTGCGCGTCGCGGTCGCCGACTCCTCGCCCCGCACCCCGGTCAAGCCGACCAGTATCGGCTGGGAGGCCACCGGTGGCCGCGGCATCCTCCTCGTCGAGGCCATGTCGGGAACCTGGGGGACCGTGCCGGTCAGCGGGGGCAAGCAGGTGTGGGCCGAACTCGCGGTCAGCCGTTCGTGACGTTGGCCGTGATCAGCCTCAGCAACTGCTTGGCCATGGCGTCCTGTTCGGAGGTGAGGCCCATGGCGTCTCCGATGGCGAGCGGGACCCTCGCCGCCCGCTCCCGCAGAGAGGCGCCCGCCTCGGTGAGCCGGATGGCGACCGAGCGCTCGTCCTCCGCCCGGCGCTCCCGGCGCACCAGCCCGCCCGCCTCCAGCCGCTTGAGCAGCGGCGACAGGGTGCTGGACTCCAGTTGGAGCGAGGTCCCCAGGTCCCGTACGGAGATCGAGTCCTGCTCCCAGAGCACGAGCATGACCAGGTACTGGGGGTAGGTCAGGCCGAGCTCGTCCAGGAGCGGGCGGTAGCGCGCGGTGACGGCGCGGGAGGCGGCGTACAAGGCGAAGCAGAGCTGGTCGTCCAGGAGCTGCCATCCCTCGCTCGGCTCCCCTGCGGCTTGGCTCACGGCACGGCTCCCGGTTGCTGTCCTGTTCACGACGGTCACCACCCTAACGGTCAGGTCTGCCCGATTCTATCGTGCCCTAATGAGTTGCGCACGACTTAATCGAGGGCTACTGTCCATGGCGTGCCGCAGCACCGACTCCCGCACCTCCGCCGAAGCCGTCGCGGCACCCGAACCGAGGAGGCAGTCATGACCGACAGCACCGCACCCCGCCCCGTCCTCGAACCCGCCGCCCAGGCCTTCGTCGAGGCCACGGCGAACCCGCCGTACCTGTTCGACCTGGCGCCGGCCGAGGGCCGCAAGGCGGTCGACGAGGTCCAGTCCGGCGACATCGCCAAGCCGGACGTCGACGAGGAGTGGATCACCGTCGAGGGCGGCCCCACCGGCCAGGTCCGCGCACGCCTCGTCAAGCCGGCGGGC
The DNA here is from genome assembly GCF_029892565.1 of Streptomyces pseudovenezuelae. GTDB lineage: Bacteria > Actinomycetota > Actinomycetes > Streptomycetales > Streptomycetaceae > Streptomyces > Streptomyces pseudovenezuelae_A. The sequence goes on from NZ_JARXVH010000002.1 coordinate 216,870, forward strand.
GCCACCGGCACTCTTCCGGTGATCCTCTACATCCACGGCGCCGGCTGGGTCTTCGGCAACGCCCACACCCACGACCGGCTGGTGCGCGAACTCGCCGTCGGTGCCGGCGCGGCGGTCGTCTTCCCCGAGTACGACCTTTCGCCCGAGGCCCGCTACCCGGTGGCGATAGAGCAGAACTACGCCGTGGCCCGCTGGATCGTCGAGCAGGGCGCGGGCAAGGGCCTGGACGCCTCCCGGCTGGCCGTCGCCGGCGACTCGGTCGGCGGGAACATGGCCGCCGCGCTGACCCTGATGGCCAAGGAGCGCGGCGACGTCCCGCTCGTCCAGCAGGTGCTCTTCTACCCGGTCACCGACGCGAGCTTCGACACCGCCTCCTACCACCAGTTCGCCACCGGTTACTTCCTGCGCCGCGACGGCATGCAGTGGTTCTGGGACCAGTACACGACCGACGAGAGCGAGCGGGCGCAGATCACCGCCTCGCCGCTGCGCGCCACCACCGACCAGCTCACCGGCCTGCCCCCGGCCCTGGTCATCACGGGCGAGGCCGACGTCCTGCGGGACGAGGGCGAGGCCTACGCCGCCAAGCTCCGCGAGGCGGGCGTGCCGGTCGTCGCGGTCCGCTACCAGGGCATCATCCACGACTTCGTGATGCTCAACGCCCTGCGCGAGACCCACGCCGCCGGGGCGGCCATCGCGCAGGCCGTCGCCACACTGCGTACCGCTTTGGGCACCGTCTGACCGAAGGGGCGTTTGTCCCCGGCGCCGCCGGGGACCCGTCCCGCAGCAGTCAACGGACGCAGAGAGAAGATGAGATGCGGTGACCTCGCCCACCAGTGACAAACCCGTCGGCCGCCGGCCCGAGACCGGCTGGTCGAAGGCCCGACGCCCGCGCGGCGTCGTACGTACCTGCCTTCCGGCCGTCGAGGAGCGGATCGAACCGAACTCGGCGCACTGCGGTGCCGAGTGGAACATCGTCCGCGGCGAGGACTGAGCGTCACCTGGAGTCCACCGGGCAGCCATGCCTGATTCGTGACCATCGAGCGACACCGTCGAGCGCCGCCCCGGGACGATCGAGGCTAAGGTGAAGCAGATGAAGGCTCTTGTGCTGTCCGGCGGAGCCGGTACACGCCTGCGGCCGATCACGCACACTTCGGCGAAGCAGCTCGTGCCCGTGGCCAACAAGGCCGTGCTCTTCTACGGACTGGAATCGATCGCCGCGGCCGGCATCACCGAGGTCGGCGTCATCGTCGGGGACACCGCCGCCGAGATCGAGGAAGCCGTCGGCGACGGCTCCAAGTTCGGGCTGCGGATCACCTACATCCCGCAGGAACGCCCGCTCGGGCTGGCCCACGCGGTGCTGATCGCGCGGGACTGGCTCGGCGACGACGACTTCGTGATGTATCTGGGCGACAACTTCATCGTCGGCGGCATCAGCGCCCTCGTCGACGAGTTCCGGCGCAACCGCCCCGATGCCCAGATCCTGCTCACCCAGGTCGCGGACGCCCGCGCCTTCGGCGTCGCCGAACTCGACGCCACGGGCCAGGTCGTCGGCCTGGAGGAGAAGCCCGAGCACCCCAAGAGCGACTTCGCCCTGGTCGGCGTCTATCTGTTCACCCCGGTCATCCACGACGCGGTGCGCGCCATCCGCCCGTCCTGGCGAGGGGAGTTGGAGATCACCCACGCTCTCCAGCACCTGATCGACACGCACGCCGACGTACGCAGCACGGTCATCCAGGGCTACTGGAAGGACACCGGCAATGTCACCGACATGCTGGAGGTCAACCGGACCGTCCTGGAGACCCTCGAACCCCGCAGCGACGGTGAGGTCGACGAGGAGTCCGAACTGATCGGACGGGTGGTCGTCGAGGAGGGTGCGCGGATCGTGCGCTCCCGGATCGTCGGCCCCGTCCTGATCGGCGCCGGCACGGTGGTCGAGGACTCCTACGTCGGCCCGTTCACCTCGCTCGCCGAGAACTGCAGCGTCACCGACAGCGAGCTCGAGTTCTCCATCGTGCTGCGCGACTCCTCGATCCGCGGCGTGGGCCGGATCGAGAACTCCCTGATCGGCCGGCACGTGGAGGTCACTCCCGCCCCCAGCGTGCCCAGCGCCCACCGGTTCGTCCTCGGCGACCACAGCAAGGTGCAGATCCATTCATGACCGTTGTCGCCGACGGCCGCGCCGCCACCATGCACGGAGCAATGCCACACATCTGCTAGGAGTCCCTTCGTGAATCGCCATGAGTTCCTCCGGGAACTGCACAAGGCCACCGCCAACCGCAACTACCTGGAGATCGGGGTCAACGACGGGCGCAGCCTCGCGCTGTCACGTGTCCCGAGCATCGCGATCGACCCCGCGTTCAAGGTGGTCACGGAGGTGCGGAACGACGTCCACCTGGTGAAGGCCACCAGTGACGACTTCTTCAAGCGCAACAACCCGCTGGCGCACCTGCGCAGCGGCCGCCACCCCCTGCGCAACCTGCGCCGGGGCCGTAAACCGTTCGGCTACTGGCGTCGCACCACCCTCGACCTGTCGTTCATCGACGGCATGCACCTTTTCGAGTACGCGCTGCGGGACTTCATCAACGTCGAGAAGCACTCCGACTGGGCCAGCGTCATCGTCTTCGACGACATGCTGCCGCGCAGCGTCGACGAGGCGGCCCGGGACCGGCACACCAAGTACTGGACCGGTGACGTCTACAAGGTCGTCGAGATCCTCAACCGCTACCGCCCCGACCTGGTGACCGTCCTCGTCGACACCCAGCCCACCGGCCAGCTGGTCGTCTTCGGCGCCGACCACACCAACACCGTGCTCTCGGACAAGTACGACGAGATCATCGCCGAGTTCGAGGTGCCGGACCCGCAGAAGGTGCCCGAGGCGATCCTGGAGCGCGTCCAGGCGGTCCAGCCCGATGCACTGACGGGCGCGGACTTCTGGCGCCCGCTGGTACGGGCCCGCAACCTCGGCCTGGGCCGCTCCCGGGGCTGGAAGCCGCTGCACTCCGCCCTGGAAAAGGTCACCGGCGGCCACTGAACCCCCTCGCCCCGCGCAGGACGCCCCTTCGGAAGAGCGGTCGGCCTGCGCGGGGCGCGGTCATGTCCTTCGGCCCGCACCCTCGAAAGCCTCGCGGCCGAGGGCCGCGGCGAGCAAGCGCCGTACGCGGCGGGCGAGTTGACGTGCGACGCCGGGCCGGGGCGGCCGCACCACCTCGACCGAACCGGCGGTGCCGCGCAGGGCGAGTGGCAGCGGCAGGAAGCGCGGCTCGTCGGCGTCGGGGGCCAGGCAGAGCGCGGAACGCCAGGTGGCGCCGTCGAGTTGGGCGACCGGCAGGGCGGCTTCCAGTCCGACCGCGTCGTCGGCCGGGGAGAGCGTGCCCGGTGTCTCCACCGAGGCGTCCGGGGATGTGAGCCGCAGCAGGACGGATGTCCTGGCGGGCGCGTACAGCGGCAAAGGCGCGCGCAGCCGGCCGGTTGAGGTGTCGGTGTCGTCCGCATCCAGCCGGTTCAGGCCGAGCCGCTTGACCGCCCGGTCGACGTCGAGCGAGAGGGTGCCGTGCCGGTCCGTCCAGTACGGCAGCACCACCCGGCCGGCCACCACCCCGGCCGACGTCGCGGCCCGGGCCTTGCGCGGGCCCGGACCCACCCGGCTCTCCTTGGTCCAACCGCCCAGCCTGATACGGGCGTAGGTGTCCCACAGCCCGCCGTGCAGCGGGGCGCCGCCCGCCGCGGTGGCCGCGTCGACCGTGACCACCCCGCGCAGCACCAGCCGGACCCGCCCGCTGTCCTCGACCGGCACGATCTCCCGGGTGACCTCGATGGGCTGGAAGTACTGGGCGCCGGTGGCCCGTTCGCGCAGCAGCAGGTCCGCGGTCGCCCTGCCGAACCGGGTCACCGCCCCCGCCCCCACCCTGGCGATCGCGTCCTCGACATCGCGGGGAGGCTCGTCGGGGCGGGTGCGCACACTGCCGCCGGGGAACGTCAACGGCGTACCGTCCGTGGTCAGTTCGGCGGCGAAGCCGAACCGCAGCAGGCCGTCCCGCCACTCGACGCGTTCGGGTGCCGCCGCCAGCTCGACACCGGCCTCCCACTCCGCGAAGGCCGTCACGTCGTCGAGCCGGTCCGCGGCGACCAGCGCGGCGACGACCTGCTGCGTCGGCTGCAACCCCGCGGCGACACCGGGCTCGAAGCGCTCCACGACGACCTGGCGGATCTCCTCGAAGAGCTTCCTGCGATGGTCCTCCGGCAGGGCGAGCAGACGCCGGCCGCGCAGCCGGTCCACCATCTCCACCCGCAGCCAGCGCCGGTACAACTTGTCCCGCACCGGCCCCGGTTCGGTGTACCGCTCGACGACGTCCAGCGCCTCCCGGAGGTTCTTGTAGTAACCGGCCGGGTCGAAAGGCTGGATGCCCGCCTTGGAGTGGTCGTCGCGCTGGCCGTGGTAGTAGCAGACGTAGTCGCCGATGACGGAGACGTTGGCCGCGCGCAGATACGCCTCGGTCACGAAGACGTGGTCCTCCAGGCGGCGCCGGCCCTCCGGGAACCGTAGGCCGATGTCGTCGAGGAACGTCTTCCGGTACATCTTGTGCGGGGTGAGGCTGTCGATGAGCGGGGCGTCCGCGACCGTGGCGCGCGGACGGTTGCGGCGGAACAGCTCCACCGGCACCGGCCGGCCCCGCGCGGCCATCTTGCCGACGACCACGTCCGCGCCGTTGGCCACCCCGTATCCGTACATGCGCTCCAGGGCCTCGTCGCCCAGGACGTCGTCGTGGTCGACGAACATCACGTACGCGCCGCGGGCGGCGGCGAGGCCGACATTGCGGGGCTTGCCGGACCAGCCGGAGTTGTCCTGGTGGACGACCCGGACCCGGGGGTCCTCGGCGGCGAGTGCGTCGAGCCGAGCCGGGGTGGCGTCGGTGGAGCCGTCGTCGACGAAGATCACTTCGTATGCGTCGGGGGGCAGGGACTGCTTGAGCAGGGAGGCGATGCAATCGCCGATGCGGGCCCCCGGGTTGTGGACGGGGACGATGACGCTGACCTTGACCGGCATCGGGCTTCCGAGCCCCCTCGGGTCGTTCGCCGTATGGGTGGTGCGGGTGGCCAGATGCTAACCCGGGAGGGGGCGTTGCCCCACTCGCTCCTCCCTGTAGAGCGGATGACTATGAGGCGTCAGTCATGTGTCTTGGCGAGGAGTTCGAGGATCTCCGCCGTGCTGCCGCGCTCACCCAGGCGCGGGAAGATCCGCTCGACGCTGTTGTCGTGCGCCTCGGTGCTCAGGTCGCTCATCGCGTCCGTGGCCAGGGTGACGTGGTAGCCGTGCTCGTAGGCGGCGCGGGCGGTGGACTCGACGCCGATGCTGGTGGCGATGCCGGTCAGCACGATCTGCGTGACACCGCGACGGCGCAGCTGGACGTCGAGGCCGGTGCCGTGGAAGGCGCCCCAGTTGCGCTTGGTGACGGTGATGTCCCCGGCGTGGCCCGCCAGTTCACCGACGATCCGGTCCCAGCCCTCGGGCGGGGTCCCGGTGCGTCCGGCGGCCTCGGTGCGACCGGAGAGCGCGTCCGCCCCGTCGGCGGCGAACGAGACCCGGACCAGGATCACGGGCAGACCCCGGTCACGGAAGGCGTCGGCGAGCCGGGCCGTGCGGGCCACGACCTCCGGGCCGGAGTACGGCTGGGTGGGCGCGCCGACTATGCCGGCCTGGAGGTCGATCACGACGAGGGCGGTGCGGGGGTCGAGTGCGGTGACGGTCATGGTCGTGCCTTTCGGGAGGGTGCGGTGGTGCTGGGGGAGGGGGTGGACGGTGTGCGGTCCTGGGACCGTGCCGGACGACGGAGGGCGTGGCCTCTCACTCCTGCGTCAGCCGTTCCAGCAGAGCCAGCCCCTCCAGGAGCTTGCTCCGCTCGTCCTCGCTGTACCGGTCCTGGAGGGCCCGGGCCAGCCACTCCTCGCGCGCCTGCTGGTCGCCGTCGACGCGTCGGCGCCCGGCATCGGTCAGGGTGACGAGCTGGCGGCGGCCGTCGTCGGGATCCTGGGTGCGCCGGATCATCCCCTGCCGGTCGAGGGCGGCGAGCGTGGTGGCCATCGACTGCGGACGTACCCCCTCAGCCGTGGCCAGCGCACTGGCCGTGGCGGCGCCCTGCTTGGCGACCAGGGTGAGGGCGGAGACCTGGGGCGGTGTGAGCTCCTCGTTCTCCGCGACCACCCTGATCCGGCGGCGCAGCCGACTGAACACCACCCGCAGGTCGCGCGCGGCCCGGGCGGCGGAGTCGGAGATGCCCTCGGGCGGGTCGGTGACCGAAGCGTCCATGGGCCCACCGTAAAACCGTCATCCCGAAACTGTCCAGTCCAGACTGAACAGTTTCAGCTGTAGATCTCCGGTTCACCCGTAGTTCTCCGAGCGGCCCCGAAAGGGCTCTGCGCAGAGGCCTCGAACCGGCCGCGCGGACCCCCGGCACCCTCCCTAGGCTGACCCCGTGCGCCTCCTCCTGATGTCCGACACCCACCTCCCCAAGCGCGCCAAGGAACTGCCCGCGCCGCTGCTCGCCGAACTCCCGCGCGCGGACGTCGTGTTGCACGCCGGGGACTGGGTCGACACCGCCACCCTCGACCTGCTGGAGAACCGCTCCCACTGGCTCGTCGGTGTGTACGGCAACAACGACGGGCCGCCTCTGCGCGCCCGGCTGCCCGAGGTGGCGTGCGCCGAACTCGGCGGCCTGCGCTTCGGCGTCGTGCACGAGACGGGCGCCGCCACGGGCCGGGAGGCACGCTGCGCCGCACGGTTCCCGGACCTCGACGTGCTGGTCTTCGGGCACAGCCACATCCCCTGGGACACCACCGCCGCAACCGGTCTGCGCCTGCTCAACCCCGGCTCCCCGACCGACCGCCGCCGCCAGCCGCACTGCACGTACATGACCGCCACGGTCGCCGACGGGCAACTCACCGACCTGGAACTTCACCGCCTGCCCCCGAGGCAGCCCCGCCGGTCTCACGACGCGGGGGCCCGTAATTCGCTGGATCTCCGGCCACCGTCCCGCTGAGATGGACACCGTGCTGATCGACGCCCCGCTCGTACGCCGTCTGCTCGCCGCCCAGTTCCCGCACTGGGCGGACCTGCCCGTCGCCCCGGTTCCGCTGTCCGGCATGGACAACGCGACCTTCCGGCTCGGCGACGACCTGTCCGTACGCCTGCCCCGCTACGCCCGCTGGGTCGGCCAGGTCGAGCGCGAGCACCGCTGGCTGCCCCGCCTGGCCCCGCAGTTGCCCCTGACCGTCTCCGAGCCGGTCGCGAGGGGGGAACCCGGCGAGGGCTACCCCTACCCGTGGTCCGTGTACCGCTGGCTGGAGGGCGAGACCGCGACCACCGCGAACCTCGCCGACCCCGTCCGTACGGCCCACGACCTGGCCGGATTCCTGCGCGCACTGCAAGGCGCCGACCCCACCGGCGGACCCGGCCCCGAGGACAGCAACGCCTTCCGCGGTGTCCCGATGGGCGACCCGCGCGACTCCATCGCCGGGGAGGCGCTGGTCCGGTCCAGGATCGAGACGCTGAAGACGACCGGCCTGGTCGACACCGACGCCGTGACGGAGGTGTGGGAGGCGGCCCTCGCCGCACCCGCCTGGGACCGGCCCCCGGTGTGGATCCACGGCGACCTCGACACGGGCAACCTCCTGGCCAGGGACGGCCGGCTCAGTGCCGTCATCGACTTCGGCACGCTTGCCGTGGCCGACCCCGCGGTGGATCTGCAGCCCGCCTGGAAGTTCCTGCCCGCCCGGGTACGGGACGTCTTCCGCGAGGCGGTCGGCGCGGACGACGCCACCTGGGCCCGGGGCCGCGGCTGGGCCCTCGCGGGCTCGCTCCCGGTACCGGACGACCCGTTCTTCCGGGACCACCCGGCCCGGATCCAGGCGTCGCTGAACCACCTGGAGCGGATCCTGGCGGACTACCGGGAGACCGGCGCCTGACGGAACTTGACGGCGTCCGACCAGGTCAGGATGTCCGGCCCCCCGCCACCCTTGGGCAGTCGGGAGGAGCAGCGCCACGGCTACGGCGACGGATGGACCGCCCCTGCCGTAGCCGTGAGGGGCATGCCGCTGCCGCCCCAGCGCAGGGCGACGATCTCGGCGGCGACGGACACCGCGACCTCCTCGGGCGTACGTGCCCCGAGGTCGAGTCCGACGGGGGAGCGCAGTCGGGACAGTTCGGGGTCGGTGAGGCCGGCGTCGACCAGGTGCCGCATGCGGTCGTCGTGGGTACGGCGGCTGCCCATCGCCCCGATGTAGGCGGCCGGGCGGCGCAGCGCCTCCGTGAGCAGGGGTACGTCGAACTTGGGGTCGTGGGTCAGCACGCAGATCACCGTGCGCTCGTCGGTGCCGGTGCCCCGGAGGTAGCGGTGCGGCCAGTCGACGACCACCTCGACGCCCGCAGGGAAGCGCTTCGGCGTGGCGAAGACCGGGCGGGCGTCGCACACGGTGACGCGGTAGCCGAGGAAACCGCCGATGCGGGCGACCGCGGCCGCGTAGTCGATCGCACCGAAGACCAGCATGCGAGGCGGCGGTGCGAAGGAGTGCAGGAAGACGGTGACCGTGTCCTCGCGGCGCTCCCCGTGCGGGCCGTAGTGCCGCAACCCCGTGGCGCCGAGGGCGAGTTCGCCCCGGGCGTCGGCGGTGACGGCGAAGTCCAGGCCTGCCGAGCCCAGCGTGCCCGAGACCTCGTCGGGGCGGACGGCGAGGGTGGCCCCGCGCGGCGCGGGCCCGTCGATCACCGTCGCGACGGTCACCGGACGGCCCGCGGCGACGGCCTCCGCGACCGCCGGGAACGTCGGATCGGTCTCCGGGGTGACGGGCCGGACCAGCAGGGTGATCTCGCCGCCGCAGGTGAGCCCGACCGCGAACGCGTCCTCGTCGCTGTACCCGAAGGTCTCAAGGCGTGCCTCGCCGCCCGCCACCACCTCCTGGGCGAGCTCGAAGACGGCTCCTTCGACGCAGCCGCCGGACACGCTCCCCACGACCTCGTCGCCGGGTCCGACCGCCATGGCCGCGCCGGGATCGCGCGGCGCGCTGCGGCTGATGGCGACGACGGTCGCGAGCCCGAACGGCACTCGGGCGTCGTACCACTCGCTCAGCCGCGGAAGGATGTCACGCACGCTCCGCTCCCTCCGACAGGCCCAGGTCAGCCGGTGCGCCGACGTTCGGGACCAGCGTCGCATCCGGGCCGCGGACGTCTCCGTATCACCACGCTCCCAGTTAATCCGTTGGCATCGCACGTGCTCCTCTGGTGCACTTCTCAGGAACCCGAAGCGGAAGATCCGAGGAGCTGAGATGCGCGCACCGTTCATGTCCACCCAGGAAGGAACACCCCCCGATCCAAAGGACATGACGCTTCGTGCACTTGCTCAACCTCGGCATCCTCGCCCACGTCGACGCAGGTAAGACCAGCCTGACCGAGCGGCTGTTGCACTCGGTCGGTGTGATCGACGAGATCGGCAGCGTCGACGACGGGAACACCCGTACCGACACCCTCGCGCTGGAGCGCCGGCGCGGCATCACCATCAAGTCCGCCGTCGTCTCCTTCCAGGTCGACGACGTGACGGTCAACCTCATCGACACCCCCGGCCACCCGGACTTCATCGCCGAGGTGGAGCGCGTGCTCGGCGTGCTCGACGGCGCCGTCCTCGTCGTCTCGGCCGTCGAGGGCGTCCAGGCGCAGACGCGGGTCCTGATGCGGACGCTGCGGCGACTGCGTATCCCGACCCTGCTGTTCGTGAACAAGATCGACCGCCGCGGGGCCCGCCAGGACGGTGTGCTGCGCGAGATCGCCGACCGGCTCACCCCGGCGATCGTGCCCATGGGCACGACCGAGGGGCTCGGCACGCCCGACGCCTCCTTCACCCCGGGTCTCGCCCCGAGCGCGCTCGACGTCCTCGCGTCCCAGGACGACGACGTGCTGTCCGCGTACGTCGACGGCACCCTCTCCCACGACCGCCTCCGCGCGGCGCTCGTGTCCCGCACTCGACGGGCCCTCGTCCACCCCGTCTACTTCGGCTCCGCCATCACCGGCGCGGGCGTGCGCGAACTGGTCGCCGGGATCGGGGAGTTGCTGCCCCCGGCCGCCGGGGACTCCGAAGGGCCGGTCTCCGGCACGGTGTTCAAGGTGGAGCGCGGCCCGGCGGGGGAGAAGGTGGCGTACGCCCGGATCTTCGACGGCACCCTGCGCATCCGTGACCGCATCCCCTTCGGTGCGGCCCGCCAGGAGGGCAGGGTCACCGCGATCACCGTCTTCGACCACGGCACCGACGCTCGGGACGACGCGGTGCCCGCGGGCCGCATCGCCCGGCTGTGGGGCCTGGCCGACGTACGGATCGGCGACACGATCGGCGAACCCCGCGACACCCAGGGGCACTTCTTCGCCCCGCCGACCCTGGAGACGGTGGTCGTCCCGGGTCCGGGCACGGACCGCGGGAAGCTCCACCTCGCCCTCGGTCAACTCGCCGAACAGGACCCGCTGATCGACCTGCGCCACGACGAACTGCGCCGCGAGCTCTCCGTGTCGCTCTACGGCGAGGTGCAGAAGGAGGTCATCCAGGCGACGCTCGCCGACGAATACGGACTCGACGTCACCTTCCGGGAGACCACCACCATCTGCGTCGAGCGACCGGTCGGCTCCGGCACGGCGGTCGAGTACAACAAGAAGGACGACAACCCCTTCCTGGCGACCGTCGGCCTGCGCGTCGACCCCGCCCCGACCGGGGCCGGCGTCGACTTCCGACTGGAGGTGGAGCTGGGCTCCATGCCGTACGCCTTCTTCAAGGCCGTCGAGGACAGCGTCCGCGAGACCCTCGGACAGGGCCTGTGCGGCTGGCGGGTCCCGGACTGCACGGTGACGATGACCCACTGCGGCTACTCACCCCGGCAGAGCCACGCCCACCAGGGCTTCGACAAGAGCATGTCCAGCACCGGTCACGACTTCCGGGGCCTGACCCCGCTCGTCCTGGTCGAGGCGCTGCGGCGGGCGGGGACGCGGGTGTACGAGCCGATGCACGGGTTCCGCGTCGAGGCCCCGGCGGACACCCTGGGCGCGCTGCTGCCGGTGCTGACCGCGCTGCGGGCCGTGCCGGAGAGCACCGAGACGCGGGGCAGCGTCTGTGTGCTGACGGGCGCGGTACCGGCCGGGCGGGTGCACGAACTGGGCCGGCGCATCCCCGGACTCACGCGCGGCGAGGGCGAGTTGGAGAGCGCCTTCGACCACTACGCCCCCGTCACCCACGGCACGGCCCCGGCCCGCCCGCGCACCGACCACAACCCGCTCCACCGCAAGGAGTACCTGTTGAACGTGATGCGACGAGTGGGGAGTTGAGGCGACGGAGGCGGAACGGGTGCGAAAATCCTGAAACTTACTCAAGAGTCAGAAGTATTGACGGTGTCAGGAAATCCCCGGACTGTAGTGGACATGCCGAATATCCGGGCTCGTCTGCTCGTGGTTCTGGTTGTCCTCTGCGGATTCCTGACGGTGGCGGGTGCCTCGCCCGCCACCGCCGCCACCGTCCCCGACTCCCTCTCGTTCGACGGCACGGCCCTCACCGTGTCGAACGGCCGCTTCGTCGACGCCACCGGCCGCGAGGTGGTGCTGCGCGGCTACAACGTCTCCGGCGAGACCAAGCTGGACGAGCACAGCGGCCTGCCCTTCGCCTCGGTGGCCGACGCTAAGAAGTCGGCGACCGCGGTGCGCGCCCTCGGCGGCGCCAACGCGGTCCGCTTCCTGCTGTCCTGGGCCTACGCCGAGCCCGTGCGCGGCCAGGTCGACACGGCCTACCTGGCCGCCGCGACCGCGCAGATGCAGGCCTTCCTCGACGCCGGCATCCGCGTCTACCCCGACTTCCACCAGGACCTCTACTCCCGCTACCTGTTCAACGAGGGCAGTTGGTACACCGGCGACGGTGCCCCCAAGTGGGCGGTGGATCTGGGGAGTTACCCCGCCGAGTCCTGCGGCATCTGCCTCTTCTGGGGTCAGAACATCACCCAGAACGCGGCCGTGACCAAGGGTCAGTACGACTTCTGGCACAACAACTACGGTCTGCAGGACGCCTTCCTGACCACGGCGCAGTCCACGATGACCTACCTCGTGCAGCACCTCACCGCCGCCGAGTTCGCGGGTGTCGTCGGCTTCGACCCCTACAACGAGCCGTTCGCCGGCACCTACGACTCCGGCCAGGCCTCCCGCACCTGGGAGGCGAACCTGCTGTGGCCCTTCTACCAGAAGTTCCGGGCCCGGATGGACGCGGCCGGCTGGCAGACCAAGCCCGCCTTCGTCGAGCCGAACCTCTTCTGGAACTCCAACATCGACTCCCAGAAGCAGGAGGGCGGCCTGCTCGACGCGGGCACGCTCGGCTCGCGCTACGTCTTCAACACCCACTTCTACGACCAGAAGGCCATCTCCGGCATCCTCATGTGGGGCAACGCGGCCGACGGCCAGTACGCGACCGACTTCGGCACGATCCGCGACCGCGCCTCGGCCGCCGGCACCACCGCCATCGTCAGTGAGTTCGGGCACCCCCTGTCCGGAACGGTCGCGGGCAAGGCGCCCACGGTCCTCAAGGCGATGTACCAGGCCCTGGACTCCCGTGTCCCCGGGGCGAGTTGGTGGACCAACCCGGCGAACTCCGGCCCAGTCCTGTCCGGCTCCCAGTGGCAGTGGGACATCTACAACGGCCGCCACCACGAGCTGATGAACGACAACCCCGACAAGGTGCTCACCTCCGGCGACGCCTGGAACGACGAGGACCTCTCCGCCGTCAACATGAACGACTCCGGCACGGTGACCCTTCGCCAGGACGCCCGCCTGCTGGACCGGATCTACCCGAGCGCGACCTCGGGCTCCACGGCCGCGTTCACCTATGAGGACCGCTCCCGGGACGGTTCGACGACCCTGACCTGGAACCCGGTGCCGAGTTCGCTCCCGAATGTGTCCTCGCTGGTGGGCACCGGTCAGTACAGCCTGCTGGTGTGGCGCTCGGGCAGTGCCACGGCACCCACCGAACTTCACCTCCCGGCGTCCTTCCCCACCTCGACGACCACGGTCGTCTCCGACCTGGGCACGGCGTACGCGCCGCCCGCCTACACCTCGTCGACCCCCGTCGGCGTGGCCCCGGAGCCGGGCGGCACCGGCAGCCGCCGGCTGCTGCTGACGGACTCCGACTCCGGCGTCCTGCACTACGCGCTGGTGACCAACGGAGCGACCTCACCGTCCGCTTCCCTGCTGAGCGCGGCGAAGTCCGAGCTGGCGGCTTGGGCGGCGACGAAGTTCTGACCAAGGACACGGGTCCGGCCAGGCCCTCGACCGGTCGACTCCGGCGGGGGTCGGCCGGCTTTCCCCAGTACTGCAACGGCAGTTGATCAGCCCGGAGGCCGTGCGCTCGGCGGCGGTGTAGGGACCAAGACCCGGCACGGCAGCCAAGCCCGCTGTCGACGCATTGGTGACGATGGACCCGCCGCCGCTTGCGCCGATCGGTGACGAACAGTGCTTCACCGCCGGCGGCCCGGATCTCTGTGACGAGGTGTTCGCCGAGTTCGGTGCGCCTGGCGACGACGACCGGGCGGTCGCCGAAACGACGAGAGCGCACATCAGCCTAAAAGAGATCGGGAGTTGTCGGCGTCACGTCATCGAGAAACGCGCTCACCATCGGCACCAGTACCGCCGACTCCCAGAAGATGCCGACGTGCGTCGTCGGCAGGATCACCAAGCGCGCGGCCGGAACCGCGCCCCATGACGTTGCCGCGTCCGCATCGTCGCCGCCTCGCATCTTGAAAAACGCCAGCGTGTGCTCCGGCTTCACATCATCCGCATCACCGGCGATGACCATCGTCTTGACAGAGATCGACCGCATCTCCGCGTCGCTGATGTTCTGTTCTTCGCCGCCGAAGACTCTCATCTTTCTGAGGTAGGCCTCGAACGCCGTGGCGTCCGGCGTGTGTGCCATGAACGCCTTCTCGACGGACGTACCGGCCCACGGTGAGGTGCCTCCGGAATCCTCGGTGCCCTCCACCACCCACGGATACCAGCCGTCCCTGCGGTAGGCGGCCGACAGCGTGACCAGCTTCTTGACGAGTGCCGGGTGCCGGAGCGCGAGCTGCAGTGCGACCCCGCCGCCTTGTGAGTAGCCCATCACGTCCGCGCGCTCGACCGACAACGCGCGCAGCAACGCCGCGGCATCGTCGGCGAACTGGGGGTAGGACAGCTCGCGTGACGTGTCCGGCGTGCGGCCGTGCCCCTGCTGATCGAAGACGATCACGGTGCGCGTGCCCGCGAAAGCCGACACCCATGGCTCCATCGAGGCGGCGGCCATGTACGCGCCCGGGATGAGCAGCAACGGAGCCGTTTCCGACGCGCCGAGCTCTCCATACACCTCGTGATACAGGCTCACACCGTTGATCGGCAGGTGACCACTGCGCGAAGGCTTCATCGCCACCCCTGTCCCGACTCAGTCATACGGTCACCTGGTGGCCGGCCCGGCGAAGCACACCGACGGCTTCCGCAAGCCGGGCTGCTGGGACGAGCACAAGGTCTCCGTCGTAGCTCGCGGCTGTCCAGACCGGGAGCTCGCCGGCGGCGAGCGGCGCGACGACAGCGCTGAGCATCCCCGTCGTTTCCGGGTCGTGCGCGTCATCGCCGTTCCACAGCGCCGCCCAGCCGTCCTTAGCCGTGTCGTCGCGCCGCATCGCGGCGCCTCCGTCAGGACCGAGCACGAGCGCGAGCAGGCTGGATTCGAGGGCGACCTTGCGGACGTCGGACACCCGCTCAAGGACGAAGCGGCCCTCGAGCACGCGAAGATTCTGAGTTCGGGCGACCGGCACCGAGCTCACGCGCCGCGCGGCCGACGTACGCGGTGACACAGCATCAGAGTCCGCGTGACTGCCTTCGTCGTCGCCGGCATGAGCCATTCGCATGTCCTCCCGTTGCGGCATAGCGATCCAGGCAATGCGGGATCCCCTCCCCTGTTCTACCGCTGTGCCGCACCCGCCGCCACGCCGTTGCACGAGCTGGTCCGGGTCGCGGGCGCGCGTTGGACCCCCGGACCGTTCAACTGCCGTTGCGGTACTAGGTGATGGGGAAATCGAAATAGGTGTGCGGAAAAGGTTCGGCTTTGAGTGTGTAATGCCACCACTCGCAGGCGTAGGAACGAAAACCGCAGGCTTCCATGATGGAACACAGATGCTGACGGTTCGCCGCCTCGACTTCCGTGATCCCCTTTGCTCCATGATGCGAGATCGAATCCATGAGGTCGTGGTCACCGCCCATGGGGGCCAATTCGCCGGTAGCCAGGACGTACAGCGTCAGGTCCACGGTGCTCCCGCGACTGTGGCCCGACCTGGCGGCCACGTATCCCAGGTCGAACATCCCGGATCTCTCGATGTTCGGATAGTGCCGGGGTTTCGTGCGGCCGTCCTCCGGCTGTTGCGACCACCGAAGAAAGCAGTCCACGGCTCGCTGCGGGCGATAGCCGTCCCACAGAAGCAGTCCGAAGCCGAGGGACTCGGCTTTTTCCTGCGCCTTTTCCAGAGCCGCGCACAGGCGCCGCGTGCCGACGATTCGATTGGCCAGATAGCCGTCAACCGGTTTGCCGGTGAAGTTGTCCCAGGTGGCGTACTTGGCATCCCAACGTATTCCAGGAACCACCTCGTCCACGAAGACGAAATCTTCCTTCATCGGCTTTTCTCCGTCAGCGCCAATGACGCCAGCCGGTCGATCACCTCGGAAAGCGGCAACCCCGCGGCCGCCATCATCCTCGGATAACGGCTGTACGAGGTCAGACCGGGCAGGGTGTTGACCTCGTTGAGGACGACTTCTCCATCGTCCCTGAGGAACATGTCCACCCGCGAGAGTCCCGTACATCCCAGCGCGCGGTACACGGCCTTCGCTGTCTCCTGGACGAGTGAACGCGACTCTTCCGGAATGTCGGCCGGGACGATCGGCGTGGAGTTTTCGGAACCGCTTTCAGGCTCGTCCTCCTGGTGGATTCGGAAGAATCCGTGAGTGAGGGAGATGTGATCCACCTCGCCCGCGAACAGATCCAGCTCGTTCCCGAGGATGGCGCATCCGGTCTCGCTGCCGACGACAGCCTCTTCGATCAGCACCTTCGAGTCGTACCGCCGTGCGGTCTCCACAGCGCTCAGCAGTTCCTCTTTCCCGGACACCTTGCTGACGCCGAAGGACGACCCCGAACGGGCCGGCTTCACGAAGACGGGATAGGTGAGCAGGTCGGGATCGACGTTTTCGTGCGCCATGACGGTCCAGAAATTCGGCGTGGCGATTCCCGCGCTTCTGGCGACGAGGTAGGCGAGAGACTTGTCCATGCACAGGGCAGAACTCTGTACATCGCAGCCGACGTAGGGGATGCCGGAGAGCTCCAGCAGACCCTGCATCGCGCCGTCCTCGCCGAGTTTGCCGTGCAGGACGGGCAGCACGAGGTCCAGACCGATCGCTTCGTATCGTCCCTGCTCCAGGACGAGCAGGCCGCCGGCGCTCCGGTCGGGCGACAGCAGGGCCGGACGGCACCTGCCGGCCTCCCAGTCCGCGTCAGGCCCGTCACAGAGTTTCCAGGCGCCGTTCTTCGTGATCCCGATATAGAACGGCTCGTACTTGTCGAGGTCGAGGTTTCGGGCGACCTCCTGCGCGGACTTGACGGAGACGGGATGCTCTTCGGAGCAGCCGCCGAATATGATGCCGACCTTCAACCTAGCCATGCTGACTCCTGCTTTCGAATTTCAGACAGTTGGAGAGGGAGTTCTCGACCATGTCGCTCAGGGCGTGATCCGTGTAATAGGCGGTGTGCGGGCTGATCAGTACATTCGGCAGACTCTGCAGCCGCAACAGCGGTTTGCTGTCGATGGGTTCGTCCCTGCGGTCGGCGTAGAAGATTCCTTCCTCTCCTTCGAGGACATCCAACGCCGCGCCGCCCAGCCTGCCGCTCTCCAATGCCTGGACAAGGGCCTCGGTGTCGATGAGCGCGCCACGTCCGGTGTTGACAATCAGCGCGCCGGGCTTCATCTGCTCCATGCGCCGCTGATCCAGCAAATGGCGCGTGTCCGCGTTGAGCGGCGCATGGAGCGTGACCATGTCGCTCAGCTTCAGCAATTCATCCAGTGGCACGTAGTCGGCGGCGGTTTTTGGACGGTTGTCATGGGCCAGGATGCGGCAGCCGAAGCCCTGAAGCCTGTCCATGACCGCTGTGCCGATGCGGCCTGTGCCGATCACTCCGACGGTCAGATCGCGCAGCTCTTTCCCGCGCAGTTCACTCAATCGGTAGTCGTGCATGTCTGTGCGACGGACGATGGATTTCGCATCTCGCACCGCCATCAACATCAGCATCAAGGTGTAGTCGGCAACGCTGTCCGGCGAGTAGCAGACGTTTTCAACGGTGATGCCGACACTGCCCGCGTATTCCACATCGACGTGGTTGTACCCGATGCTCCTTGTGGAGATGTACGTCACGCCGGCTTGGCCAAGCGCAAGAAGAGTGGCGTTGCTGATGCGGGTCTTGTGGCCGACGCTGATACATCGGCTTCCGGACGCCATTTCAATAGTGGCCGCGGATACCGGTGCGTCGGTGATGGTCGGCGTTACGCCGAAGCGTGGCGCCAGCTCCTGGAACAAGACGGCTTCATCTGGGCCGCACCCATAAATGGTGACCCGGGGCGGTTCGCTGTCGCTGTCGGTCATGCCTCCAGTCAAGGAGGTGTGGTGTTGCCCGAACGTATGTGGTTTTCGATATGCCTGCGATACACCACACTGCCTTGACTGGGGCCATGCCTTTCCAGGAAACAGCCTTCATCGGAACCCGGTCATGATCCCGCTCAGCCTCGGCGAGATCGCCGCGGTCGTCGGCGGGACGGTCGAGGGCGACGGTGCCGTGACGGTGACCGCGCCGGCCGTGCTCGACGGTCGGCAGGTCGAGCCGGGCGGTCTCTTCGTCGCCTTCGCCGGCGAGCACGTCGACGGCCACGACTACGTGGGGCAGGCCGGACGGGCCGGCGCGGTGGCCGTGCTCGGCTCCCGGCCCACGCCGCTGCCCACCGTCGCGGTCGACGACGCTCGGGCCGCACTGCAGGCGCTCGCCGCCCACGTCGTGGCCCGGCTGCGGGACGGGCCGACCGTTGTCGGAGTGACCGGCTCCCAGGGCAAGACCGGCACCAAGGACCTGCTGGCGGCCGTGCTGTCGAGTGCCGGGCCGACGATCGCCACCATCGGCTCGCTCAACAACGAGCTCGGCGTGCCGCTCACCATGCTGCGCGCCGACGCGGCCACCCGGTTCCTCGTCCTTGAGATGGGAGCCCGCCACGTCGGCGACATCGCCGCGCTCACCGGTCTGGTCGCGCCCGACATCGCCGTAGTCCTCAATGTGGGCCAGGCCCACCTCGGCGAGTTCGGGTCGCGCGCGGCCATCGCCAGGACCAAGGGCGAGTTGGTGCGGGGGCTGGCGCCCGGCGGCACCGCCGTCCTCAACGCCGACGATCCCCGGGTGGCCGCGATGCGCTCGCTCACCGACGGTCCGGTGCTGACCTTCGGCCGGGCGCGGCACGCCGACGTGCGGGTGCTCGACCTGACGCTGGACCGGCTCGGCCGACCGTCCTTCACACTGCGGACCGCGGACGCCTCGTCTCCCGTCGCGCTGCCGCTCGTGGGCGCCCACCAGGCGCTCAACGCGTCGGCCGCCGCAGCTGCGGCACTGGCGGCCGGCGTACCCCTCGACCTGGCCGCGGCGGCGCTGGCCACGGTCTCGCTGTCGAGGTGGCGCATGGAGCTGCGCGACCTCGCCTGCGGCGCGACGCTGCTCAACGACTCCTACAACGCCAACCCCGACTCGACCCGCGCCGCCCTGAACGCGCTGGCGGCGATCGAGCGCGGGCGCCGCATCGCCGTCCTCGGCGAGATGCTCGAACTCGGTGCCGCGAGTGAGGCCGAGCACCGCGCTGTCGGGGAGTACGCCGCGGCCCGGGCCGACGTGGTGGCCGTGGTCGGCGAGGGCGCCCGGTCGATCGCCGAGGGCGCGGGGGAGCGGGCGGTGTCGCTGGCCGACAACGACGCGGCCGTCGACTGGCTGCGCGGCCACCTCGCGGCCGGCGACGTGGTGCTCGTCAAGGCCTCGCGCGGGGCGTGCCTTGATGAAGTCGCCGCCGCGCTCGGGTAGTTCGACGACGTGGTCACGGTCTCGGACGAGGTTGCCGTGATGCAGCATCGAGCCGCGGTGCCGCATCGAGGTGAACCTCTCAGGCACGACCCGTGCGCCGGTCCGATAGGAGCGCAGGCTCGGGCTCAGCGCCCGCGCCGCCTCATGTACAGGTCGAAGGCCCGATAGACCATCGGCCGCAGAGGCAGGTCCCACTCGCCCACGTACCGCACCGCCTGACCGCCCGTGCCGACCTTGAACTGGATCAGGCCGACGTGCGGGTCGTCGGCGTCGAGGGTGGGGGTGATGCCGCGCAGGTCGTAGACGTCGCAGCCGGCCGCCAGCGAGTCGCGGATCATCGCCCACTGGCAGGCGTTGGAACCGCGCACCTCGCGCTTCCCGGTGGAGGAGGCGCCGTAGGAGTACCAGGCGTGGGCGCCGACGCGTACCAGGACGGTGGCGGCGACCAGGTCGCCCTGGTGATGGGCCAGGTAGAGCCTGATCCGCTCGGGATCCTCGGCGCTCAATGCCGCGACCATGGTCTCGAAGTAGCCCAGTGGGCGGGGCGTGAAGCGGTCGCGCTCGGCGGTGTGGACGTAGAGGTCGTGGAACGCCTTCAGGTCCCGGCCGAGCATGTCCTCGACCGTGCTCCCGACCGTGACCTCGACTC
This sequence comes from Streptomyces pseudovenezuelae, assembly GCF_029892565.1. Taxonomy (GTDB): domain Bacteria; phylum Actinomycetota; class Actinomycetes; order Streptomycetales; family Streptomycetaceae; genus Streptomyces; species Streptomyces pseudovenezuelae_A. The sequence goes on from NZ_JARXVH010000002.1 coordinate 236,697, forward strand.
CCTCCTTGGCCGCCTTCTTGATGTTGCGGCGCCAGAGCTGGTTCATGCCCTTGAGCAGGTCGTCCTCGGTCTTGCCGGCCAGCGGAATCTCGTACTTGAACTGCGGATGCCCGACCCCGAAGCCGTCCTCCGGGCTCTGCGGCAGCCAGCCGGCGTCCCTGAGCCGGCCGGCCACGCGGGCGCCGACCGGGTCGGCCCACTGGCCGGACATGTCGGTGAGCCGCCTGATGCCCGGGTCGGTGATGCCCTCCTTGACCTGGGCGGCGCTCCAGGTGTGCGTGCGCACCGGCGGGCCGAGTCGGACCGCGAACGCGCCGTGTGCCTTGAGATACGCCGCCAGTGGGTCGAGCCACGCGTCGATCTCGCCGGTCCAGTCGATGACCGGGCCCTCGGGCAGATAGGCCAGGGTGTAGCGGTCGAGCCGCGGCACCGGGCGGTGCAGGACGAGCCCGGCACCGACCAGCCGTCCGCGGTCGTGCCAGCCGAGGGACTCGCTGCGCCACTCGGTCTTGACGCGGGCCCACGCCGGAGTCTGCAGAAAGCTGACCGACCGCTGTGCCCGCACGAACGCCAAGTGGTCGGCGGCACTGATCGGCCTGACGGTCAGGCTCGCGCCCGCGGCTGTTCGTACTGCTTCGCTGTAGGACATGCCTCCAGCCAAGGCGGCGCGGTGTTGCCGGTGCGTATGCGGTTTTCGGTACGGCGACGATATGCGCCGACTCCTAGCATGGAGGGCATGAGCGTAAGGCAGGAGACCGTGGGCAGGGCGCCCGGGATGAGCGTTCGCCTCAAGCTCACCCTCAGCTACGCCGGATTCCTCGTGGTCGCGGGTGGCCTGCTGCTCGCCGCCACGGGCGTGTTCATCCTGAGCTACGGGAGCCTGGGACCTGCCCACACGGGGGTGGTGAGGTCGCCTCAGTCCGCCGCCATGGTGCGTGCCTTCGCCCCGACGGCCGTCGCGGTCATGGCGTTCCTGCTGGTCTTCGGACTCATCGGGGGATGGATTCTCGCGGGTCGCATGCTCGCCCCCCTGACTCGCATCACGGCCGCCACGCGGATGGCCACGACCGGGTCGCTCTCTCACCGGATCCGGCTGCCGGGCCGCAATGACGAACTGCGCGAACTCGCGGACGCCCTCGACACGATGCTCGCACGGCTCGAAGCCCACGTGGCCAGTCAGCGGAGGTTCGCGGCCAACGCCTCTCACGAGCTGCGCACCCCGCTCGCGATCTCGAAGACACTTCTCGACGTGGCCCGCGCCGATGCGAACCACGACACCGGCGAACTCATCGACCGCCTCCACACCGTCAACACCCGAGCCATCGACCTCACCGAGGCGCTGCTCCTGCTCAGCCGCGCCGACGAGCAGTCCTTCAGCCGAGAACCCGTCGACCTGTCCCTCCTGGCGGAAGAGGCCACCGAAACACTTCTCCCCCTCGCGGAAAAGCACGGCGTCACCATCGAGACAGGCGGCGACATCGCCCCCACGAGCGGTTCGCCGACGCTCCTGCTGCAGCTGACCGCGAACCTCGTGCACAACGCGATCGTCCACAATCTGCCTGAACAGGGCACCGTGTGGGTCAACACCAGCGTCCGCCCCAGGGCTGTGGTGCTCACCGTCGAGAACACCGGCGTGAAGCTCACCCCCCAGCTGGTCTCGACACTGACCGAACCATTTCAGCGCGGCACCGAGCGCATACTCACCGACCACGCGGGCGTCGGCCTCGGCCTGGCCATCGTCCAAACCATCACCCACGCACACGACGGCACCCTCACCCTCACCCCGCGTTCCGCCGGCGGCCTCCGCATCACGGTGGAACTCCCCGCGGCGCCGAGCGCCCTTTCGGAGCGCTGAGGAAGGGGTGCCCTTCTCGCCGAGGCCGATGACGCGACAAACTGTCGTATCAGGCGGCGAGGGAGGAATCAGTGGCGGGCAGGCTCAAGGCCCCGACCGGACGCTACGGCGGCAAGTCGGCCACGGAACGGCAGGCCGAACGGCGCAGGAGATTCCTGGACGCCGCCTTCGACCTGTTCGGCGACGCACCCGGTTACCGCGCCACCACGGTCGCGGCACTGAGCGAGGCCGCGGGACTCTCCACGCGCCAGTTCTACGAGGAGTTCCACACCCTCGAAGACGTGCTCGCCGCGCTCCACCTCCAGGTCAACGCCTGGGCCGAGGAGGCCGTCCTGGCCGCGTTCGCCGAGGCCCGCGATCTCCCGCTCGCCGAGCGCGTCACCGCGATGTTCCGGGCCTACGCCGCGAACGTCAGCGGCGATCCGCGCCGGATCCGCATCACCTTCGTCGAGATCATCGGCGTCAGCCCACGCCTGGAGGAACAGCGTCTCGCCCGTCGCTCCCGCTGGGTGGACCTGATCTGTGCCGAGTGCGACGCGTCCGCGGCCCGGGGCCAGGCGGCCCGCCGCGACTACCGCATCGCCGCGACCGCCTTCATCGGCAGCGTGAACGGTCTGCTCCACGACTGGAGCGCCGGATGGCTGGACGCGACCCTGGACGATGTGGTGGACGAACTGGTCCGGCAACTGCTGGGAATTCTACGGCCGGAGGGCTGGTCCCCCGAGGGCGATTGAGCAGGGAGGACGCGAGGAGCGCCCGAGGGGGCGTGAGTTGAGGACATCAGCCGCCCAGCCTCTCCACAGCCTTCACCACCACCGCCACTCCATCCTCCGCACGGATCCGCGCGCCCAACTCCTTCGCCCGCCACCCCAACTCCGCGTCTCCGGTGGCCCGTTCGAGCGCCGCGGCCAGCGTGTCGGTGGTGAGGCGACGCAGGGGCACGGCACACGGGGCGACTCCGAGGCGGACCAGGCGAGCCGCCCAGAAGGCCTCGTCGAACTGGATCGGTACCGGTACCGCGGGGACCCCGGCCCGCAGGCCCGCGCCGGTCGTGCCCGCGCCCGCGTGATGGACCACGGCGGCCATGCGCGGGAACAGGGCGGAGTGCGGGACCTCGTCGACGGTCAGCATGTCGTCGCCGGACGCCTCCAGACCGCTCCAGCCCCGCTGGATGACCCCGCGCAGCCCGGCCCGACGCAGGGCGCGCACGACGTCGGCGCTGAGCCGCTCGGGGTCGGGCACGGTCGCGCTGCCCAGCCCGACGTACACCGGCGGTGGACCCGTGTCGAGGAAGTCCCGTAGCACGGAAGGGAGTTGGGTCTCGACGTCGTAGGGCCACCAGTAGCCCGCGATGTCGAGTCCCGCCCGCCAGTCGGACGGTCGCGGCACCACCAGCGGGCTGAAGCCGTACAGCACCGGTGGCGCCTGTCGCTCGCGGGCCCGCCAGGCCGCGACGGCGCGCACGCGTGGCAGTCCCAGGCGGTCCCGTACGGCCGGCAGGGTCCCGGCGAACACCTGCTGCACGGCCAGCGTCACGCCATGACCGGCGATCCGGTTCCCGGCGGCTCCCAGGGACCGGGCGCTGAGCATCGGGGGCGCGAACTCGCGTGTGGGGGTGAGGGGTTGGAGGGCGACGTCCAGGCTCGACAGGGACAGGCCCTCGGCGATCGTGTGCCCGAGCGGGCCCACCGAGGGGGCCAGGAGCAGCAGGTCGCTCGCCCGAGCGGCCGTCACGAGGTCGTCGGCCATCCGGCCGACCACGTCACGCGCCATCGAGACCAGGCGCACCAGCTTTCCCAGGCCGCTGGCGCTGTCGTGCAGTCCTCGACCGCGCGAGGACTCCAACTCCGCCCGCGGGTCCACCGGCAGGGGATGGAAACGGACCCCCGACCCCGCCACCAGCGGTTCGAACCGGGCATGCGTGACCAGGGTGACCTCGTGCCCGGCCCGGGACAGCCCGTACCCGAGCCCGGTGTAGGGGGCCACGTCGCCCCGGGATCCCGCCGTCATGATCGCTACCCGCACGACGGCCAGTATGGTCCCGCGACCCGCCGTACGGCGACAACACCCCGAGAACAACGGCCACTTCACGCCTGTCACATCCGTTGACTTCCCTCTCCCCGTGGCTCTACTTTCGGCGCGCAAAGTGTTCGGATCACCGATCCATGTTCGAGATATCGGCCATGCCGATCGTCTCGACCGCCCTTGACCATCCTCGACCGTCTTCGGGACCCCGCCGAAGGAGCCGCATGAACCCCCCGACGCTCACCACCCACAGAGGTCTCGTCCGACGCTGCAGAGCCGCCGCCGTCCGACTCCTCGTCCTCGCCCTGACCACGACCGCCGCGCTGCTGTTCGCCGGACCCGCCCCGGCCCAGGCCGCGACGAGCCGCCAGATAGCCGTGCCCACCGCCCCCATGGGCTGGGCCTCCTGGAACAGTTTCGCCGCGAAGATCGACTACAACGTCATCAAGCAGCAGGTCGACGCGTTCGTCGCCGCCGGTCTGCCCGCGGCCGGGTACAAGTACATCAACATCGACGAAGGCTGGTGGCAGGGCACCCGCGACAGCGGCGGCAACATCACCGTCGACACCAGCGAGTGGCCCGGCGGCATGAGCGCCATCGCCGACTACATCCACAGCAAGGGCCTCAAGGCCGGCATCTACACCGACGCCGGCAAGGACGGCTGCGGCTACTACTACCCGACGGGTCGCCCCGCCGCGCCGGGCAGCGGCAGCGAGGGCCACTACGACCAGGACATGCTGCAGTTCTCGCAGTGGGGCTTCGACTTCGTGAAGGTCGACTGGTGCGGCGGTGACGCGGAAGGCCTCGACCCGGCGACGGCGTACACGTCGATCAGCTCCGCGGTGACGAAGGCGACGGCCGGCACGGGCCGGCCGCTCACCCTCTCCGTCTGCAACTGGGGCTACCAGAACCCCTGGAACTGGTCGCCGGGTCTGGCCCCCATGTGGCGGACCAGCACCGACATCATCTACTACGGCAACTCGCCGTCGATGACGAACCTGCTGTCCAACTTCGACCAGACCCTGCACCCGACCGCCCAGCACACCGGCTACTACAACGACCCGGACATGCTGATGGTCGGCATGAACGGCTTCACCGCCGCCCAGAACCGCACCCACATGAACCTCTGGGCGATCTCCGGCGCACCCCTCCTGGCTGGCAACGACCTGGCCACCATGACCTCCGAGACCGCCGGGATCCTCAAGAACCCCGAGGTCGTCGCCGTCGACCAGGACGCGCGCGGACTCCAGGGCGTCAAGGTCGCCGAGGACACGACGGGACTGCAGACCTACGGCAAGGTCCTGGCCGGCAGCGGCAACCGTGCCGTCGTCCTTCTCAACCGCACCTCCTCCGCCCAGAACATCACCGTCCGCTGGTCCGACCTCGGTCTGACCAACGCCAACGCGACCGTCCGTGACCTGTGGGCGCGCGCCAACGTCGGTACGTACGGCACGAGTTACACCACCAGCGTCCCGGCGGGCGGCTCGGTGATGCTCACCGTCACCGGCGGCACCGAGGCGTCCGGCAGCACCTACACGGGCACGTCCAGCTTCTCGGGCGTGGTCGCCGGCAACACGGGCGTGAAGACCGTGGACGTGGCCTACACCAACAACACGTCCACCGCCCGCACGGCGACCCTCAAGGTCAACGGGCAGGGCACGACGGCGGTCTCCTTCCCGCCCACCGGCTCCACCCAGGGCGCGATCTCCGTCCAGGTCGGCCTGGCGAAGGGCTCCGCGAACACGCTGACCTTCACCGGCGCGCCGACCCTGGCCGACATCACGGTCCGCCCGTTGCCAGGAGCGAACGGCACCCAGGTCATCGGCACCCAGTCCGGCCGCTGCCTCGACATCTACAACAACACGATCACCAACGGCACCCAGTCCGAACTCTGGGACTGCAACGGCGGCCAGAACCAGTCCTGGACGTACACCTCCCGCAAGGAACTCGTGGTGTACGGCAACAAGTGCCTGGACGCCTACAACCAGGGCACGACCAACGGCACCAAGGTCGTGATCTGGGACTGCAACGGCCAGAACAACCAGAAGTGGAACGTCAACTCCGACGGCACGATCACCAACGTCAACGCGGGCCTGTGCCTGGACGCCTACAACGGCGGCACGGCCAACGGCAGCCAACTCGTGCTGTGGACCTGCAACAGCGGTACCAACCAGAAGTGGACGCTGTCGTAGGGCCGCGCTAGGCGCACACGAGCAGCAGCACGACCGTGACCGCGGCGCACGTCAGCAGCCAGCCGGCCAGCAGACGGCGCCGCAGATCGCGGTACGCCTCCTCGTACTCGCCCCGCACCTCCCGGGCACGCTTCGCGGTGTGCTGCCAGGAGGTGCGGGCGAGTGCGAGGTACTCGGTCTCGAACCGCCGCTCCGCCTCGGCTCGTTGATGCTCTGTCAGCCAGTCCAGCGACGCGGCGAAACGCACCGCGGCAGCGTGCCCCTGTTCGCGCTCGGAGGAGAGGAGCAGATGGCCCTCGATCTCGTTGAGGAACGCCCTCGTGTCCACGGGATGCTCGTCCATGGCCGTCACGGCGCCGTCAACTCCCGCTCAGCTACCTGCTGTTCGGGGTGGTGCAGGTCGAACGCCGGCGATTCGCTGCGGATGCGGGGGAGGGAGACGAAGTTGTGGCGCGGGGGTGGGCAGGAGGTGGCCCACTCCAGTGAACGGCCGTAACCCCAGGGGTCGTCGGTCTCGACCCTCTTCCCGTACTTGGCGGTCTTCCAGACGTTGTAGAAGAAGGGGAGGAGAGACGAGCCGAGGAGGAAGGAGGAGATCGTCGAGATGGTGTTGAGGGTGGCGAAGCCCTCCACCGCGAGATAGTCGGGAATCCTGCGCTGCATGCCCTCGGCGCCCAGCCAGTGCTGGACGAGGAAGGTGCCGTGGAAGCCGATGAACAGCGTCCAGAACGTGATCTTGCCGAGGCGTTCGTCGAGCATCTTGCCGGTCATCTTCGGCCACCAGAAGTGGAAGCCGGCGAACATCGCGAACACCACGGTGCCGAACACCACGTAGTGGAAGTGGGCGACCACGAAGTAGCTGTCGGAGACGTGGAAGTCGATGGGCGGGGAGGCGAGCATCACGCCGGTCAGGCCGCCGAACACGAACGTCACGAGAAAGCCCATGACCCAGAGCATCGGTGTCTCGAAGGACAACGATCCCTTCCACATGGTGCCGATCCAGTTGAAGAACTTCACGCCGGTCGGCACGGCGATGAGGAACGTCATGAAGGAGAAGAACGGCAGCAGCACGCCGCCGGTGACGTACATGTGGTGGGCCCACACCGTCACCGACAGGCCGGCGATGGCGATGGTGGCGCCGATCAGGCCCATGTAGCCGAACATCGGCTTGCGGGAGAAGACCGGGATGACCTCGGAGATGATGCCGAAGAACGGCAGCGCGATGATGTACACCTCTGGATGGCCGAAGAACCAGAAGAGGTGTTGCCACAGCAACGCCCCGCCGTTGGCCGCGTCGAAGACATGTGCCCCGAACTTCCGATCCGCCTCCAGCGCGAACAGCGCGGCGGCGAGAACCGGGAAGGCCAGCAGGACCAGGACGGCGGTCAGCAGCACGTTCCACACGAAGATCGGCATGCGGAACATGGTCATGCCCGGCGCGCGCATGCAGATGATGGTGGTGATGAAGTTGACCGCGCCCAGGATGGTGCCGAAGCCGGAGAACGCCAGACCCATGATCCACAGGTCGGCGCCGATGCCCGGCGAACGCACCGCGTCCGAGAGCGGGGAGTAGGCGAACCAGCCGAAGTCGGCCGCGCCCTGCGGGGTGAGGAAGCCGCCCACGGCGATGGTGGAGCCGAACAGGTAGAGCCAGTAGGCGAACATGTTCAGCCGCGGGAAGGCGACGTCGGGGGCGCCGATCTGGAGCGGCATGATCCAGTTCGTGAAGCCGGCGAACAGCGGCGTCGCGAACATCAGCAGCATGATCGTGCCGTGCATCGTGAACGCCTGGTTGAACTGCTCGTTCGACATGATCTGCAGACCGGGCCGGGCGAGCTCGGCGCGCATCAGCAGCGCCATCACGCCGCCGATCAGGAAGAACGCGAACGACGTGACGAGATACAGCGTTCCGATGGTCTTGTGGTCCGTGGTGGTCAGCCACTTGATGCTCTGGCGATTGAGGTTCTTCACGCCCCGCCTGTGTCCGCTCACTCCTCACCGGTCACACTCGGGGAACGCGATCTGAATCACGGAATCGGGGTGTGACGTTCCGGCCGATGCCGGACACGAAAGGGACATGAGCAACGACGAGATCTTCGCCGCTGCCTATCGCGAGCACTACTGGGCGGTCAGCCGCTATGTCGCGCGGCGACTGGACGGGCGTACCAGCGAGGTGGAGGAAGTGGTGGCGGAGGTGTTCACGGTCGCCTGGCGACGCCGGGCCGACCTGCCGGGATCCCCACTGCCCTGGCTGTACGGGGTGGCACGGAACTGCCTGGCGAACGCGGTACGCGGTTACGGACGCCGGCGCCGGTTGGTCGACCGGCTGGGCAACGACGAGAGCGCGCACGGTCGGCAGGTCGTGGAAAGCCCCGACGCCGAGGCGCCGGGCGCCTGGGTGCACGAGGCGCTGACCCGGCTCTCCGAGGCCGACCGGGAGGTGCTGCGCCTGACGGCGTGGGAGGAACTGGGCATCGACGAGGTCGCCGTCGCCCTCGGCTGCGGCAGCCGGGCCGCCGCGATGCGGCTGCACCGGGCCCGGCGTCGGCTCAGAGCCGAGATCGACCGCATCCGCCCCGACGCCACCCTGACCAAGGAACACGGCCATGGCTGACGACCTCGACCTCCTGCGCCTCGCCAACCCGCTGCCGGCCGACGGCCCCCACTACGGCGACGGCCCCCTCGACCACCACGCCGAACGCCACCTCAACCGGCTGCTGCACGAACGCCCCGCCGGACGCCGCCGCACTCGACTTCTCTGGAGCCTCGCGACCGGGGCCGTGGTCGCCACGACCGCGCTGACCCTGCTGCTCAGCGGCCCGAGCACCGCCCCCGCGGTCGCCGCCCCCCGCCCGCTGATCGTCCAGGCCGACTCCACCCCCGTCTCCCTGCGACAACTGGCCGAGCGGGCCGAGGCGGTCGCGACCGACGCCTCGCCCCGGCTGCGCAAGGGCACCCACGCCCAGTCCTGGAGCCTGGGCATGAGCGACGACAAGCCCCCGATCACCCTCCCGCAGGAGCGCGTCGTGCGCTGGAAGGCCGACGGCAGCCATACGGAACTCGTGGTCGCCACCGACCCGCTCCACCCCGGCCGCCCCGTTCTCAGCGACGCGAACGGCGACCCGCACCTCGTCGAGGACCGCCACGTCATCAACCGCCAGACCTACCCGCCCAGTTGGAGCGACGCCCCACCCGAGTCACCCCCGCCGCACGACCCCGCGAAACTCCGGGCCTACCTCGCCGAGGCCACGAACACCCACGACTCGATGGACACCCCCGAACTCCTCTACGCGGTCGGGGTGTTGCTCGACAACTGGACCCTCGGCGCCCCGGAGACCGCGGCGCTCGCCGAACTGCTGGCCGACGCGGAGGGACTGCGCCCGGCCGGCCAGGTGACCGACCGCCTGGGCCGGCGCGGCCAGGCGTACGTGTACGACGCTCCCGGCTACCGACGGATGCTGATCATGGACCCGTCCACCGGAGCCGTCCTGGGCCTGGAGACCGTCTACACCAAGGCCATGCCCGAGTACGGGGTGAAGGCGGGTGCGGTCGAGGACTACAGCGCGTGGATGCGCTGAGGGTGAGGCGCGGCTCAGCGGTGGGGGAGGCGCAGCCTTCGGGCGGGCCGTGCTCCCGGAGTGAGCGGGCGGGGGCGTGCCGCTCTCAGGACCGACCGGAGCAGCGCGGCGGACACCTGCCGGCCCGCAGCGGCGACCGGTCGTGGCCGCCGCCGCGTGCGCCCCGGCGCGGCCCGCGCCGAGAAGGTCCAGGTCAGTCGGGAAGTGATCCGGACCCTCGCGGTTCTGCCTCCTACTCGTCCCATGCCTCGATCATGATCTGCTCGGAGATCCTGCCGTCGCGCAGCGTGATCATCGACTCGGACAGGACGCGGACCCCGTCCGGGTACTGGCAGGACTCGCTGTAGGCCGCGCTGTCGCCCTGGATCACGCACTTCTCCAGCTTGTGCGTCATGTCGCGGCTGTAGACGTCGCCGAGCATCTGGCCGATCGCGTCGCGGCCGTGCAGGACCGTGGGGTGGCTGGGCTGGCTGTTGCGGTTGACGACGCGCAGTTCCGCGTCGTCCGCGTAGAGAGACAGAAGCGTCTCCGGAGTGTGTCCTTCGATGCCCCGGCGCAGTGTGTCGGTGTCGAACGCCGGGCGTGCCGCCGTGCCCATGGTGACCTCCCTGGAGGGCCGCGGCCCGAGAGGGGAACGGGCGGCGGAGGGCCTCACCTCCGAGCCTCCTCCGCCTCGGCGGGCTCGGCAAGCGCAACCGTGCGCTGGGCCTGATGGGTGAGGGGGGTCCGGTGGCCGTGACCGTCGAGTGTCGCGTGGCGTTGCTGAAAGCATGATCTCAACACGACGTATCGTCGCCGCCGTTGGTCTTGCCGTCGGTATCACCGGTCTGGCCGCGCCGATGGCGGGCGCGGCCGAGGCGGCCGCACCGGACGCCGGGAAAATCAACCCGATCGCCACGCTCGACTCGCTCACCGTGAGCGACATCCCCGAGCAGCACAAGTCGGCGATCCCGCGGCCTTCCGGCCAGCTGCAGCAGCTGAACAAGCTCAACGACCTCAACCAGCTGCACCAGGTCACCGACCTCGCCGCCCCCGTGACCGGGCTGCTCGAGGGCATGGAGTAGTCGGCCGAACGTCGCACGTCCCAGCCAAGGGCCGCCCGGAACACCGGGCGGCCCTTGACATTGCCTGAGTCGGATCGCAGCATCGCCATAGAACGTGAATCAAGCTTCACCTGGCGAACGCAAAGGTGCGTACGATGCCCATCACCCGTGACCTGTTCATCGGCGGCAAGGACGTGCCCGCCGCCTCCGGCCGGACCGCCGAGGATCTGAATCCGTACACCGGGGAGGTGTACGCGACCGTGGCCGCCGCGAGCCCGGAGGACGTACGGCGGGCCGTGGACGCGGCCGACGCCGCCTTCGAGGAGTGGGCGGCACTGGCGCCCTTCGCCCGGCGGGCGATCTTCCTCAAGGCGGCCGATCTGCTGGACGCCCGGGGCGAGCAGGTCGCCGAGCTGATGGCCCGGGAGGCGGGCGGCACCCGGCCCTGGGCGTACTTCAACGTGGCCCTGGCCGCGAACATCCTGCGCGAGGCCGCCGCCGCGATCACCGCACCGCGCGGCGAGGTGCTCAGCACCCAGGAGCAGGGCGCGTTCGGACTGGCCGTGCGTGAACCGCTGGGCGTGGTCGCCGCGTTCGCGCCGTGGAACGCCCCGGTGATCCTCGGGGTACGCGCCGTCGCGGCGCCGCTCGCGGCCGGCAACACGGTCGTCGTCAAGCCCAGCGAGGACGCGCCGCTCGCCTGCGGACTGCTCGTCGCCGATGTACTGCGCGAGGCCGGGCTGCCCGACGGCGTGCTCAACGTGGTCACCAACGCCCCTGAGGACGCCGCCGAGATCGCCGAGGCGCTCATCGCCGACGAGCGGGTACGGGCCGTCAACTTCACCGGCTCCACCGGCGTCGGCCGCATCATCGGCGAGCACGCGGCCCGCCATCTCAAGCCCGCCGTACTGGAGTTGGGCGGCAAGAACGCGGTGATCGTCCTCGACGACGCCGACGTGGACTACGCGGTCGACGCCGTCACCTTCAGCGTGTTCATGAACGCCGGCCAGATCTGCATGTCCGGCGACCGGATCCTCGTACACGAGTCGCTGGCCGAGGAGTTCACCGCCAAGTTCGCCGCGAAGGTGGCCTCGCTGCAGGCCGGTGACCCGTCGGACCCGCACACCGTGGTGGGCCCGCTGGTGAGCGCGTCGTCGGCGCGGCGGGTGGCCGCGCTGGTCGGGGACGCCGTGGCCAAGGGCGCGAAGGTCGTCGTCGGCGCGGGCGAGCCCGAAGAGGCCGTGCACCCGGCGACCGTACTGAGCGATGTGCCGAAGGACGCCGAGCTGTACTACGCGGAGGCGTTCGGACCGGTCTGCGTGCTCGACACCTTCGCAGACGACGCCACCGCGGTGGCCGTCGCCAACGACACCGACAACGGACTGACCTGCGGCATCATCACCGAGAACGCCACCCACGGGCTGGCCGTCGCGCGCCGGATCCGCACCGGCATCGTGCACATCAACGACCAGTCGGTGGCCGACGAACCACAGGCCCCCTTCGGCGGGGTGAAGGCCTCCGGGTACGGGCGCTTCGGCGGTCGCTGGGGCATCGAGGCGTTCTCCAACACCCGCTGGGTGACCATCGCCACCCAGCAGGCGCACTACCCCTTCTAGGCTCAACGCCCAAGAATCACCCCGCCGTTGCCAGGAACTGCGTGGCCGCCAGCTCCGCGTACAGCGGGTCGCCGGCCACCAGTTCGCGGTGGGTGCCCACGGCCCGTACCCGGCCCGCGTCCATCACCACGATCCGGTCCGCCGTCGTCACCGTCGACAACCGGTGGGCGACGACCAACACCGTCGTCGTACGGGCGACATCGGCGACCGTGTCACGCAACGCGGCCTCGTTCACCGCGTCCAGCTGCGAGGTGGCCTCGTCGAGCAGCAGGAGGCGGGGGCGGCGCAGCAGCGCGCGGGCGATGGCCACACGCTGCCGTTCGCCGCCCGAGAGCTTGGTACCCCGGTGGCCGACCAGAGTGTCAACGCCCTTGGGCAGCCGGGAGATCAGGCCGTCCAGGCGGGTCGTCCTGAGCACGCGGGTGAGCGCGTCGCCGTCGGCCTCCGGGTTGCCCAGCAGCAAGTTGTCCCGCAGGGAGCCGGACAGGACGGGCGCGTCCTGCTCGACGTACCCGATCGCGGACCGGAGCTTGGGCAACTCCCAGTCCTCAAGGGCGCGTCCGTCGAGGGTGATCGCGCCCGACTCGGGGTCGTAGAACCGCTCGATGAGGGAGAACACCGTCGTCTTGCCCGCGCCGGACGGGCCCACGAACGCCGTCATTCCCTGGGCCGGCACGGCGAACGTCACCCCGTGGTGGACGTAGGGCAGGTCGTCGGCGTACCGGAAGCGGACGTCGGTGAAGGCGAGCGCGGCCGGTTCGGCGTCGGTGGAGGGCAACGGGGCGGGCTCGGCCGCCGGTTCGGCGGGCAGGCTCAGTGCCTCCTGGATACGGGCGAGGGCCGCGGCACCCGTCTGGTACTGGGTGATCGCGCCGACCACCTGCTGGATCGGCTGCATCAGATAGAAGACGTAGAGCAGGAACGCGACCAGTGTGCCGACGTCGATGGCCCCCGTCGCGACCCGTGCCCCGCCCACCGCGAGCACCGTGATGAAGGCGATCTGCATCGCCAGGCCCGCCGTGTTGCCCGCCGCCGCCGTCCACTTGGCGGCCCGCACGCTCTGCCGCCACGACTCCTCGGCGGCCTCGTGCAGGGTGCGCTCCTCGCGGTGCTCGGCGCCGGACGCCTTGATCGTGCGCAGCGCGCCCAGGATCCGCTCCAGCGAGGCGCCCATCACGCCGACCGCGTCCTGCGCCTGCCGGCTCGCCCGGTTGATGCGCGGGACGATCAGGCCCAGCACCGTCCCCGCGCAGACGACCACGGCCAGGGTGACCCCGAGCAGGACCGGATCGACCAGGCCCATCATCACGATGGTCGCGACGAGCGTCAGCCCGCCCGTGCCCAGGCCCACGAGCGAGTCGGTGGTGACCTCGCGCAGGAGCGTGGTGTCGGAGGTGATCCGGGCCATCAGATCGCCCGGCTCGCTGCGGTCGACGGCCGTGATCCGCAGCCGCAGCAGATACGACGACAGGGCGCGCCGCGCGCCGAGCACCACCGACTCGGCGGTGCGCCGCAGCACGTACGAACCCAGCGCGCCCAGCGCCGCGTTGGTCACCACGAGCGCTGACATGGCCAGCAGGGCGCCGGTGATGGTCCGGTCGTGCGACAGGTCGTCGATCAACCCCTTGGCCACCAGCGGGAGCAGCAGCCCGGTGGCACCGGTGAGCAGCGAGAGCAGGGCGCCTGCCAGCAGCGTCCACCGGTGCGGCCGGACATAGGCGAGGAGCAGCCGCCAGGCGGGCGGGTCGGGCAGGGTCTCTGCGATGCTCACTGCGCTCCTTCAACAGGCGGGTGAGCATTCAGGCTACGTCGGCGACCGCCCCGAGCCGATGCCAGTCCCGGGCCGTCGACAGCGTGAAGGTGTCGGGCAGGCGTTCCGCCGGCATGTCCACCAGCACTTGGCCCGGGCCCAGTTGGGGTGCCATGTCGACCTGTTGGGGCGACGCCCCGCAGAAGACGTCACGGCAGTCACGGCCACAGGCCGTACCCCCTGGTCAGGATGCGATTCGTGTCGTACAGGGCCTTGGCGCGGACGAGGTCGTCCCAGGCGGGTCCGTAGTGGGCCCGCCAGTCCTCGGGCGTCATCGGCAGCGCGCTGACCGGGTACAGGACCCCGCCGACGGCCCTGGCCCGCTCGTAGACGGCCCGGTTCGCGGCGACCAACTGGCCGACCACGTCGGGGCGTTCGGGCGGTGCCGTGCGCATCAACGAGAGCAGGCAGAGGAGTTCGCCGGGCGGTCGGCGCAGCAGCGGGGCGTGCAGGGCGCTGCCCGTGAGGGGCCGCAGCTGGACGACTCCGCAGCCGCGCAGCCCCTCCTGCGCGCCCTCGGCGAGCACGGACGGGACGAAGGAGGCGGCGGCCTCCTCGGGGAGCAGCAGCGTCAGCCAGGGGTGCGGGCGCTGCCACTCGCCGGAGGCCCGCAACAGCCGTTCGTCGCGGTCGAGGCGATACAGGTACTCCTCGTAGGAGAGATCCTCGATCTCCGCGGTGTCCTGTTCATGGTCCAGGTCGCCGACGAACAACCCATCGTCGGTGGGGACTTGACCGGTGTGCGGGGCCACCGCGTCGATCACGTACTGCCAGTCGCCGCCGAGCGCGGGTCGGGCCTGGCCCACCACATGGCCGAAGCGGGCATCCCGGGCCAGCCGCCGCTGGTCGGCGAAGAACGTGCCGGGGGCGGGGTGGTAGAGGCGGTAGCGGCGGACCAGGGTCGGCGCGGGGACCAGCCGGAGCGTGGCGCGGACGATCAGCGCACACTGGCCGAGTCCCGCCAGGACGGCGTGGAACAGCTCCGGTTCGACCTCGGGCGAGCACGTCACGCACTCGCCGGTGCCGGTGACAACCTCCAACTCCCTTACCCAGTCGGCGACCAGACCGAAGCGGTGGCTGGAGCCGCCGAAACCGCCGGTGCTCAACACCCCGCCGACGCTGCTGCCCAGGTGGTCCGGCAGCACCGGCGGCGCGAGACCCTCGGCCAGCGCGGCCCGTACGACGTCCCGCCACAGGGCGCCCGCACCGGCGACCAGCGTCCGCTCGCCGGGCACACAGCGCACCTCGTCGAGCGCCGCCATGTCGACCACGTAACCGTCGTCGGCCTGGCCCTCGCCGTACAGGGCCTGGCCGCCGCCGCGCGCGGACACCGCGAGCCCTTGCGGCCCGGCGAAGGCGATGAGCTCGCGGACGGCGTCGGCGGACCGCGCCGCGAGGACGCCACGGGGGCGGGATTCGACGATGTGGCCGAAATCGGCGGACGCGCGGAGCAGGTCCGCCTCCCGGGTGACCGTTGTGGGAATGAGTCCGGACGTGCCTGTCATGCCGCACTTCCCAGCGTGTGGAAGTCGAATGCGGGGTTCGCTATTCGGCTTGCGAAAATTTCGGTGAAGACGCGGTCCTGGAGAAGACCGCGCTCCGCGTGCCGCTCGGCAACCGGCGCGGCCGTGCGGTAAGGACCTGCGCCAGGAGGAGTCCTGGTGTCGGCCATGTCGGCTGCCCTTTCGGTCGCTTGTTACGGGAAAGTCGTGCGTCGACCTATTCTCAGAGATTAAAGCGCACGGCTTCGGAGTCCCCTGCGTGGGGAATTGAGAGCAATACAAGAAAGTGCCGACACAGCTCTTAACCAATTCTTGCCACCGTTCTGAAACCCGGTCGCGTTCGTGCACGTGTCCGCCCGTGCGGGACTTCCCGCGGTGACCCGACCAGGGCGCGAGGGTGCCCGGCCGTGCCGTTACCGATCAGTTGCCCGTAGGGTCGGAGGGACGGATGTCGGTCGACG
This sequence comes from Streptomyces pseudovenezuelae, assembly GCF_029892565.1. Lineage (GTDB taxonomy): Bacteria > Actinomycetota > Actinomycetes > Streptomycetales > Streptomycetaceae > Streptomyces > Streptomyces pseudovenezuelae_A. Next base: position 252,779 of record NZ_JARXVH010000002.1, read on the forward strand.
AAAGGGGTCCCCACCATGGCGCAGGAAGTACGTGGCGTGATCGCACCGGGCAAGGACGAGCCGGTACGGGTGGAGACGATCGTCGTACCCGACCCGGGCCCGGGTGAAGCGGTCGTGCAGATCCAGGCCTGCGGGGTCTGTCACACCGACCTGCACTACAAACAGGGCGGAATCAACGACGACTTCCCGTTCCTGCTCGGCCACGAGGCGTCCGGCGTCGTGGAGTCGGTCGGCGAGGGCGTCACCGACGTCGCGCCCGGCGACTTCGTGATCCTCAACTGGCGTGCGGTGTGCGGGAACTGCCGGGCCTGTCTGCGCGGACGCCCCTGGTACTGCTTCAACACGCACAACGCGAAGCAGAAGATGACCCTCACCGACGGCACCGAACTCTCCCCGGCCCTGGGCATCGGCGCCTTCGCCGACAAGACGCTCGTCGCGGCGGGCCAGTGCACCAAGGTCGACCCGTCCGTCGCCCCGCAGGTCGCCGGACTGCTCGGCTGCGGGGTGATGGCCGGCATCGGCGCCGCGATCAACACCGGGAACGTCGGCCGGGGCGACACGGTCGCCGTCATCGGCTGCGGCGGCGTGGGCGACGCGGCGATCGCCGGGTCGAACCTGGCCGGGGCCGCGCGGATCATCGCCGTGGACATCGACGACCGCAAACTGGAGACCGCCCGCACCATGGGCGCCACCCACACCGTCAACTCCAAGGACACGGACCCGATCGAGGCGATCCGCGAGCTGACCGGCGGGTTCGGCGCCGACGTCGTCATCGAGGCGGTCGGCCGCCCGGAGACGTACAAGCAGGCCTTCTACGCCCGCGATCTCGCCGGGACCGTGGTGCTGGTCGGCGTGCCCACCCCGGAGATGAAGCTCGAACTCCCGCTCCTGGACGTCTTCGGACACGGCGGCTCGCTCAAGTCCTCCTGGTACGGCGACTGCCTGCCCTCCCGCGACTTCCCCATGCTCATCGACCTCCATCTCCAAGGCCGACTGGATCTGGGCGCGTTCGTGACCGAGACGATCGAACTGACCGACGTGGAGAAGGCCTTCGAGCGGATGCACCAGGGCGACGTCCTGCGTTCGGTGGTGATGCTGTGATGGCCGCGCGCATCGAACACCTCGTCACCTCAGGGCAGTTCACGCTCGACGGCGGCACCTGGGACGTCGACAACAACGTGTGGATCGTCGGCGACGACCACGAGGCGATCGTCATCGACGCCGCGCACGACGCCGACGCCATCCTCGAAGCCGTCGGCGACCGGCGGCTCGTGGCCATCGTGTGCACCCACGCCCACAACGACCACATCGACGCCGCGCCCGCCCTGGCCGACCGCACCGGCGCCCGCATCTGGCTGCACCCCGACGACCTGCCCCTGTGGAAGCAGACCCACCCCGACCGCGACCCCGACGCGCACCTGGCCGACGGACAGGTCATCGAGGCCGCCGGCGCCGACCTGACCGTGATCCACACCCCCGGGCACGCACCGGGCGCGATCTGCCTCTACGACCCCGGACTGGGCACGGTCTTCACCGGCGACACCCTCTTCCAGGGCGGCCCCGGCGCGACCGGCCGCTCCTACTCCCACTTCCCGACGATCATCGACTCCATCCGCGACCGCCTGCTCACCCTCCCGCCCGACACCAAGGTCCTCACCGGCCACGGCGACGGCACCACCATCGGAGCCGAGGCCTCGCACCTGGAGGAGTGGATCGCGCGCGGGCACTGAGCGGGCGGACTATACGATCACCAGGCATGACCACCAACACGCTCGTCACCCTGCACGGCGTACGCGTCCTGCGCATCGACCCCGAAGGCCCGCCGCTCGACGGTGAACAGGCCGCGCTCGACCTGATCGGCGACGCGATGGGGCAGGACGCCGAACTCGTGGCGGTGCCCGTCGAGCGGGTCGCGGACGAGTTCTTCCGGCTGCGGTCCGGGGTGGCGGGCGCGGTCATGCAGAAGTTCGTGAACTACCGCCAGCGCCTGGTGATCGTCGGAGACGTGTCCCGGCACGTCTCCGAGAGCACGGCCCTGCGCGACTTCGTGCACGAGACCAACCAGGGCGGACACGTGTGGTTCCTCGCCGACCACGACGCGCTCGACGCGAGGCTGCGCCCGACTGGATGAACCTCCTCGAATAGGCGACAGAAGGTGTCCGGCTTTCCCGAGATCCTCGACGCAGAGGCACGCACGCAACGGGAAACGGGAGGTCGGACATGTCCGCACCGCTGAAGGGCAAGGTCGCGCTGGTCGCCGGGGCGACACGGGGCGCGGGGCGCGGGGTCGCGGTGGAACTGGGCGCGGCCGGCGCCACGGTCTACGTCACCGGCCGCACCACCCGCGAGCGCCGCTCCGAGTACGACCGCCCCGAGACCATCGAGGACACCGCCGACCTCGTCACCGAAGCCGGCGGCCAGGGCATCGCCGTACCCACCGACCATCTCGACCCGGCCCAGGTCCGCACCCTCGTCGACCGCATCGCGGACGAGCAGGGCCGGCTCGACGTCCTCGTCAACGACATCTGGGGCGCCGAGAACCTCTTCGAATGGGACACCCCCGTCTGGGAGCACGACCTCGACAAGGGTCTGAGGCTGCTCCGGCTCGCGGTCGAGACACACGCGATCACCAGCCACCACGCCCTGCCCCTCCTCCTGCGCCACCCCGGCGGACTCGTCGTCGAGATGACCGACGGCACCGCGGACTACAACCGCGACACCTACCGGGTCTCCTTCTTCTACGACCTCGCCAAGTCCTCCGTGCTGCGCATGGCCTTCGCCCTCGGCCACGAACTCGGCCCGCGCGGTGCCACCGCCGTCGCGCTGACTCCGGGCTGGCTGCGCTCGGAGATCATGCTCGGCCACTTCGGCGTGCGCGAGGACAACTGGCGCGACGCCCTCGAAGCCGTCCCGCACTTCGCGATCTCCGAGACCCCGCGCTACGTCGGCCGCGCCGTCACCGCGCTCGCCACCGACCCCGAGGTGGCCCGCCGCAACGGCCAGTCCCTCTCCAGCGGCGGCCTCGCCCAGGACTACGGCTTCACCGACCTCGACGGCAGCCGCCCCGACGCCTGGCGCTACCTCGTCGAGGTGCAGGACACGGGCAAACCGGCGGACGTGACCGGCTACCGCTGAGCTCAGACGGACGGCACCTGCGGCAGCGGCCAGCGCGCCGAGTGCCCCGGCCCGAGGCCCAACTCGTCGCGTACGGCCGCGTAGTAGCCCTGGCGTCCGGCCCGCTGCCGCTCCAGCAGGACCTGCCACGCGTCGGGATCCCGCGTGCCCTCGCGCAGGAACCGCTCCATCGCCAGCACCGTGCCGACCCAGACCCGGGCCTTCCCCACCACCTCCGGACTGCCCAGCAGGAGCAGCGTCTCCCCGGCCGGGTCGCGGGCGAGCCCGGCCTCGGCGATCAGCGGGGCCGCCTCCTCGGGCGACAGGGGGTGCGGATGCGGGTCGTTGCCCAGGTGGGAGGCCACCCGATAGGTGAGCGTGACCGTCTTCTTCAGCACGCGCGCGTAGTCGCTGTACACGGCGAGCCGCCGCTCCTCCCAACGGGCCGCCCGCTCCCGGCGGTACCGGGCCTGATCACCCTGTACCACGGCCAGATAGGAACCGAGCGCGCCGATCACCACACCTATGAGCGCGGGCAGTTGCTGCGTGAACGCTGACATGGGCGCACGGTATCTGCCCAGTTGATCGTTTCGGGAGTAGGTTCGGCCCATGGCTGACACGAAGCGCTTCGAGGGATACGGAGTTCTGGTCACCGGCGCGGCCCGTGGTATCGGTGCCGCGATCTCCCGGCGGCTCGCGGGGGAGGGGGCGCGGGTCCTGATGGCCGACGTCGACGGGCCCGAGGCGGAGAAGACCGCGGGCGTGCTGCGCGAACAGGGGCTCGCCGTCGAGGCGTTGGAGTGCGACGTGGCCGACCGCGCGTCGGTGGAGGCGGCCGTCGCGCACGCCGTCGAGGCCTTCGGCTCGCTGGACGTCCTGGTCAACTGCGCGGCCCACTGTACGCCCGACACCCCGCTCTTCGAGGACGGCACGGACGACGCGTGGGCCCGCGACCTCGACATCACCCTGACCGGCACCTACCGCTGCTGCCGGGCCGCTCTCCCGCACCTGGCCGCATCGGGCCGCGGCGCCGTCGTCTCGATCGGCTCGGTGAACGGCATCGTGGACTTCGGTAACCAGGCCTACAGCGCCGGAAAGGCGGGCCTCGGCTCCCTGACCCGCACCCTCGCCGGGCACGCGGCTCCCCGAGGGGTGCGCGTCAACCTCGTGATCCCGGGGACGATCCGTACCTCGGCCTGGGAGGGACGGGACGACGAGCTTGAGGCGATCCGCCCCCTCTACCCCCTGGGCCGGATCGGCGAGCCCGACGACATCGCCTCCGCCGTCGCCTTCCTCGCCTCCCGCGACGCGTCCTGGATCACCGGCACCTCACTCGTGGTCGACGGTGGCATCACCGCCGCGAGCCCCGGATTCACCGCCAGACTCCGACCCTGACCACGACATCGGGCGACGGCCGATTGTCACCGTTTCGTCGCAGCGCGCCCAGCCGTACAACGAAGAGGACCGGGCACCGGTCTAGGTGGAAGAGATCGCAGGAACGTACCCGGTCATACGACCGCAAGAAGGGAAATGGGCCCACCATGGGGGACATACGCAGACGGGGAGCCGTCGCACTCGGGATCACCGGACTCGTCGCACCGCTCGCACTCGCGCTCGGCACCGCGCCCGCGCAGGCGGCCACGAACTGCACCACGCAGGCCGGGCCCTACCAGAAGAAGGTCGAGAAGTTCCTCGGCCGGCCGGTCGACGGCAAGCAGTCCACCGCCGACTGCAAGGCCATCAAGGCCTTCCAGACCAAGCACGGCATCACGCCGAACATCGGCTACGCCGGATCCGTCACGTGGGGCGTGATGGACCTGATGAACAAGCAGAAGGCCGTCGGGAACAACCCGAACAAGGACCGCAAGTGCCCGACCAACAAGGGCCGCATCGCCTGCGTCAACCTCACCCTCCAGCTCAGCTGGATCCAGGACGGCAGCAGGCTCGTCTACGGCCCGGTCCCGGTCCGCACGGGCCGCAACGGCTACGAGACCCGCACCGGTCTGAAGAAGATCTACTGGCGCGACATCGACCACGTCTCCAGCATCTACGACGTGCCGATGCCCTACAGCCAGTTCTTCGACGGCGGCCAGGCCTTCCACTCGGTCAACCTCAGCATGTGGAACCCGCCGGGCTCGCACGGCTGCGTCAACATGACCAAGACCACCGCCAAGAAGTACTGGTCGCTGCTGAAGAAGGGCGACGACGTCTTCGTCTACGGCCGCAAGCCGGGCACCTGATCGGATCGGGCACCCGGCGCACGGGACGACGTCACGCCTCGGGCGCGTCCCCGAAGTCCGGGATGTCCAGCCTTGCCCCGCCCTGCCGCGCGGAGTCGTGCGCGATGATCCCCGGCAGGGTGTAGCGGGCGGCGACCCAGGCGTTCACGGAGGGCAGCGTCCCGGTGTTGACCGCGGTCACGAAGTCGTCCGCCAGGAAGTGGTGGCTGCCCTCGTGGCCGTTGTGCAGGTGGTCGAACTCCCGCGGCAGCCGCGCGCGGTCGTGCACGGGGGCCGAGCCCGAGGTGAACGCGGCCCGCAGGTCGGGCGCGATGTGCTGGAGCGAGGGGTCGTCGGGGGACATGGTGGGCTTGGGCTCCAGCAGTTCGCTGATGTCCTGCACCCCCTTCTTGTCCTGCCAGAAGGCCACCGTCGCGAGCTGCTCCATGCTGGCGTCCGTCCCGAAGAACCGGAAACGTGACTCCCGGATCTGCGAGGGGTAGCCCACCCGCCGGAACTCGTTCGTACGGAACGAACCGCCGCCGGCCACCTCGAACAGCGCGGTCGCGTTGGAGAAGTCGTTGCCGAACTGGCTGACGTCCTTGTCGAAGACCCCGTCCCCGCGGTCGTCGACCACTCCGATCGCCGACACGCTCACCGCGTGGGTCTGCCAGGCACCGAGCACCCCGCCCACCGAGTGCGTCGGGTACAGCAGCGGGGGATAGCTGGCGGTCGCCTTCCAGTTCTCGCCGCCGCTGTACTGGTACGCCTCGTAGAACCCCAGGTCCATGTCGTGGACGTAGTCGCCCTCGGCGTAGAAGATCCGCCCGAACGCGCCCTCGGCGATCTGCTTGCGCGCGTGCACGGTCGCCGGGTTGTACTGGCTGGTCTCGCCCATCATGTACGTCAGTCCGGTGGTGCGGACCGTGTCGATGATCGCGGCGATCTCGTCGGTGGTGATCGCCATGGGGACCGCGGAGTACACGTGCTTGCCGGCGTTCAGGCCCTGCAGCACGAGCGGGCCGTGCGTCCAGCGCTGCGTGAAGATCGCGACCGCGTCCACGGCCTTCGACTCCAGCATCGCCTCGTACGACGGGAAGGTGCCGGCCAGCTGCTGGGTGGCGACGAGCTGTTCGGCCCGCTCCGGCAGCAGGTCGGTGACGTAGACGTCGCCGACACCGGGGTGGGCATGGAACAGGGTGGCGAACTGGCCGGAGAACTGCCCGGCGCCGACGATGCCGATCGAGAACGTCATGTAAGGCGTGTCCTTCGCTGGTCGAGAATCCTCGCGCCACTTACTTTTGTTGCGAAAGAATCGTCTCGTCAAGATGTCTGCGGGAATGTGCTGACATCTTTGCTTGCGCATCCCGCGGCCCTAGGGTGTGCCTGTTGCTTCTACGGTGAAACTAATTCATGGGGAGAACGACGTCCATGACCACTCATGCCGCCAGCTGGCTCCCGCTGAGTGCGGGTGAGCGCTCGGTGGCGATCGAGGTGCTCGTCCACGGGCCGCTCTCGCGCACCGAACTCGCCCGCCGGCTCGACCTCTCCGCGGGCAGCCTCACCCGGCTGACCAAGCCGCTGATCGAGTCGGGCCTGCTGGTCGAGGTCCCCGAGGCCGGCACCCCGGCGGAGGTGCGCCAGGGCCGTCCCTCCCAGCCGCTGGACGTGGTCGCCGAGTCCCGCTCCTTCATCGGCTTCAAGATCACCGCAGACATGGTCTACGGCGTCGTCACCACCCTCAGGAGCGACATCGTCGCCCGCCTCGACCGCCCGCTGGACTCCCTCGATCCGGCCCAAGTAGCCGATGTGCTCGCGGAGATGACCAAGGAGCTCACTCACGCGCACCGGGGTCTGGCCGGCATAGGCATCGGTGTGGGCGGCCTGGTCGAGGACCGTGCCGTGGTGCGGGAGTCGCCGTTCCTGCTGTGGCGGGACGTCCCGCTGGCCGAACTGGTGCGGGCGCGCACGGGGTTGCCCGTGGTCGTCGAGAACGACGTCGCCGCGCTCGTCGAGGCCGAGACCTGGTTCGGCGCAGGCCGCGGCCTGGACCGCTTCGTCGTCCTGACCATCGGCGCGGGGATCGGCTACGGGCTGGTCCAGGGCGGCAAGCGGGTGCCGAACGCCGAGGAGGACCGCGGCTTCGGCCGTCACTGGATCCTCGCCCCCGACGGGCCGCTCACCCCCGACGGGGAGCGCGGCAGCGCCGTCTCCCTGCTGACGATCGGCAACATCCGCTACCAGATCAACGCGGCCACCGGCCGTGACCACAGCTACGAGGAGATCCTCGCCCTGGCCGCCGCCGGCACCCCCGGCCCGGCCCGCGTGATCGGCGAGGCGGCCCGCGCGCTCGGCATCCTGGTCGCCCACATCGCCAACTTCGCGATGCCGCAGAAGATCCTGCTGGCCGGCGAGGGCGTCGGTCTGATGGAGGTGGCCGGGCACACGGTCGAGGAGACGGTCCGCACCCACCGGCACCCGCTGTCCCCCCGGGTCGCCCTGGAGACGAAGGTCTCCGACTTCCACGACTGGGCCCGGGGCGCGGCCGCGCTGGCCATCCAGGTCCTGGTGCTGGGACCTGCGCAGACGTGAATTCCGGGCCTGATGCGGCAGATGGACGTGATCAGTAACACGGTCCGAATTGCCGGTTTATCCCCCCATTACTCACAACGCCTTCACCCGTCGGGCCGTATGCTTCACACCATGTCCACCACTGTTGAACCCGCCGCCGATCGCTCGGCAGACGAGGTCAACGAGGAGATCCGGGCCCTGTGGCACCGGTCGGGCGGGACACTGAGCGTCGAGCAGCGCGAGGAGTACCAGCGGCTCGTGCTGGAGTGGGCCGCCGCGGCCCCGCAGCCGGCGCACGCGGCCTGACCCGCACGCCGGCCAGAGCCCCCGAGCCTCGACCTCGACGGCCTTCCGAAAGACCTACGAGGGCACCCGATCCGACCGGACGGGTGCCCTTTCCCTTGGCGTCATCCCCACATCGCCCGGTACTGGCGCTGGTACGCCTTGCGGTCCTGCTCGGCGCGGATGAAGCGGGTGGCCACCAGCGCGACCATGCTGCCCGCGATCACCAGCAGGCCCGGACCGACGTTCTGGGGGTCCGTGATCCGGGACAGGAGCGTCGCGCCGGCCCCGATGCCCGACGAGGGAGCCGAGGACCCGGGGGACGTGGAACCGGGGGCGATCGCGCTGTGCGTCGCGGAGGCGGCCGGCGTCGGCGCCTGCGAGGCGTTCTGCCCGGCCGCCCCCTGCTTGGACACGATCATCTGGACGTTGAGCGCGGTCATCGCCTTGGTCACCGGCTGGAAGAACGTCGTACCCCCCGCGGTGCAGTCGCCGCTGCCGCCCGAGGTGACGCCCAGCGCGATGCCATCGGAGAACATCGGGCCGCCGCTGTCCCCGGGCTCGGCGCACACATTGGTCTCGATCAGGCCGGTCACCGTGCCCTCGGGGTAGTTCACCGTCGCGTTCAGCCCCGTCACCTGCCCGTCGCGCAGACCGCTCGTGCTGCCGCTGCGGAACACCCGCTCGCCTACCGACGGATCGCCCACTCCCGTGATCCGCACGCCGTTGCCGTTGCCGATGGAGACCACGTCGGCCCCGGCGCCCGCCGTGCCGCTCGCGTACTGGACCAGCGAGAAGTCACTGCCGGGGAAGTTCTGCTGGACCGTCTTGCCCACCTGCTGGTTGCCCTGGTTGTCGGCGAACCAGATCGAGCCGGTCGGCCCGCAGTGCCCGGCGGTGAGAATGAAGTCGCTCTGCCCGTTCGTCACGTTGAAGCCGGCCGAGCAGCGCCCGCCGGTCGACAGGATCGGCTGCGCGCCGTTGATCCGGGTGGTGAAGGTGCCCTGGGTGCGCTCCATCCGCACGAAGGTGCCGATGTTGCCCGCGACCTGGGTCATCCGGGACCAGTCGGAGGAGGAGACGGTGCTGTCGCCCTGCACCACCACCTGGTTGGTCCGGTAGTCCATCACCCAGGCCGTGCCGGGCACCCGGGGCGCCGAACGCAGCGTCGAGGCGGCCGACTTGAGCTCGTTCATGCTGTGGCTGACGACCTTCGCCACGACCCCGGCCCGCTCCACCTCGGCGGCCGTCCTCTCGTCGGTCACCGCGACGACCGGCCGCCCGTCGGCGCCGATCCAGTTGCCCGCCGTACGGGAGGTACCGAGCCGGGACGCGAGTTGGGCGCCCTTGTCCGTGGTGTCCGTGGCGCTGAACGGGACGGCGGACGTGCCGGAGGGTTCACTCGCCATGGCGGCCTGCGTCACCATCGCTCCTCCCAGGAGGAGTCCGCCGACGGCCGCCAGCCGCGTAACCCGCCGGACGATCCGTCGTCGTGCGTGCCTCATCAATGGCTCCCGAACCCCGAACGCGCGGCCTCAACACCGCGGGGCGCTCCGGTCGTTGAGTGCCCTCCCTCCTTAACGGGTGCGGAGGCGGAGGCGTTCAGAGCGCGCGTGATCTTCTCACTGTTTCGCGGACCGTCCCGGCTCACTTCTTGAGGGCCACTCCGCCGTACATCGCCACCTCCTGAGGCACGGCCGCCCCGTGCGCCCCCTCCGGCCGCCAGCGCGAGCACGACACCACCCCAGGCTCCAGCAACTCCAGCCCGTCGAAGAAGCGGGTCACGGCCTGCGGGCTGCGCTGGGTGAGGGGCGGGATGCCGTGCTCGTTCCAGAACCTGACCGCCTCGTCCACGTCCGGCATCGCCGGGCTGGTGATGGTGTGGGAGAGGACGAGGTGGCTGCCGGCCGGGAGCGCGTCCAGGTACCGGCGGACGACGGCGTACGGATCCTCCTCGTCCGGCAGGAAGATGACCACCCCCAGCAGCATGAGAGCCACCGGTTGGGTGAAGTCCAGTGTCCTGGCCGCCCGTTCCAGGACCGTGTCCACGTCGCGCAGGTCCGCGTCGAGGTGGTCGGTGCGGCCCTCCGCGGAACTCGTGAGCAGCGCGCGGGCGTGGGCCATGACGAGCGGGTCGTTGTCGACGTAGACGATCCTGCACTCCGGGGCGTGCCGCTGGGCGATCTCGTGGGTGTTGTCGGCCGTGGGCAGCCCGGTGCCTATGTCGAGGAACTGGCGGATCCCGGCCTCGGTGACGAGGTGACGCACGGCGCGTTCCAGGAACTGCCGGTCCGCGCGGGCGTACTCGCCGATGGCCGGATGGAGTTCACGGATCCGGTCGCCGGCCTCCCGGTCGACCTCGTAGTAGTCGCCGCCACCGAGCCAGTAGTTCCAGATCCGGGCCGCGTGCGGGCGCAGTGTGTCGATGCGTCTGCGCAGTGCCGCGGCGGGATCGTCCGTGGCTGGGATGTGCTCCGTCACGGGGTCAGCTCCTGGAGTGCCTGGTGGGGGGTGCGGATGTGTCAAGTGGCAATCTAGACGGCTGAGTTGATGTCTGCCGAGGGAATCGCACGGGTAGTTTTACCGGCAACTTCTCCTGCGGCCCCGCCGTCGGCGTCGCCCGTGCTGTCACCCGCCAGCAGTGCCCAACTGCGTGCGTCCCCCCACAGCGACGCCGGATCCACGTACGGGCGCAGCAGGGCGGTCAGTTCCGGGTCCGCCCGCCGGTTCAGCACATCCGAGGCGATCTTGCGGGCGATCCCGGCCAGGAAGTCGGCGAGTTGCACGCGCGCGTCGAGGCGGGAGTGCACGAGCCGCACCTCACCGAGTGCGACTCCGGACCGTCGGGCGGTCTGCTGGATCCAGGCGATCCGTTCCGGCGTCAGCATGTTCTGCCGGTCGTGCGTCAGATGCACGGTGCGACCGCCCGCGCTCCAGAACGCGGCTGTCCCCACGATCGCCGGCAGTAAGGGATTGAGGACCGGAACCAGAACCGGCCCGGAAAGGACCTGCGCCCGATAGGCCTCGGCGCGCGGGCGGGCCGACGCGAGCCGCTCCAGGATCTGCGCGAGGTCCGTACCGGGATGGGCGCGCCGCAGCGCCTCCACCGTCCGGAAGAAGACGGCGACGGGATCTCCCGGTTCCCCGTCGTTCCTGATCCGCAGCAGTTGGTTGGCCGCCTGAAGGAATTCCCGCCACTGCTCCTCGCTGAGGACCCTCGGTCCCTCGCGGAACAGGGCGAGGCCCTCGGAGCCGCCGCCGAGCAGCAGGTCGGCGACCTGATCGACGACGAAGAAGGTCTTCTCGGTGAGATGCACCTTGGCGTGTCCGTGGATCGGCCCCGCGGGCGCCAGCAGCCATTCCAGCACCGCCCGGTGTTTCTCCCGCAGCAGGTGATTGGCCTTGTACTCCTCGGCGGGCGAGCGGATCCGGTCCCGGATCTCCTGCACGTACGCGGCGGCGGAATCCATCGGCAGTCGCACACCGGCGTGCGCGAACACGTCCGTGTTCCCGCCAGTGAGGTTCTCGCCGTCCGACCCCGACTCGTCGCAGGCGACCTCCACCGCCCGCGCCCCGTACGCATCGTTCCAGGTCACACCAGAGCCCCCTATCTTGAGCGCATGACCAGGATCGCGCACGACACCACAGGTGAGGCAAACCCTTTGTGCGCCCTCACCCTCGACCGACTCCGATGTCGTACGAGCATGAAGTGGCGCACCTACCCGCCGGACGTACTGCCCCTGTGGGTGGCCGAGATGGACGTGCCGCTCGCCGAACCCGTGCTGCGCGCGCTCACCGATGCGCTCGCGCTCGGCGACACCGGATACCCGGCCGGCACGGCCTACGCCGAGGCGCTGGCCGAGTTCGCCGAGAAGCGCTGGGGGTGGGACGGGTGCGCGGTGGAGCGCACCGCGATCGTGCCCGACGTGATGATGGGCATCGTCGAGATGCTGCGACTGGTCACCGGGAACGGGGACCCGGTGGTGGTCAATCCGCCCGTGTATCCGCCGTTCTTCCAGTTCATCGAGCACCTGGACCGACGCGTGGTCGAGGCGTCGCTCGGCCCCGACCTGCGCATCGACTTCGACACCCTGGAGGAGGCCTTCCGGCAGGCCGTCGCGGGCGGTGGCCGGGCCGCCTACCTGCTGTGCAGCCCGCAGAACCCGACCGGCACGGTGCACACCGCCGCCGAACTGGCCGCGGTCGCCGCCCTCGCCGACCGGTACGGGGTGCGCGTGGTCGTCGACGAGATCCACGCCCCGCTGACCGCCTCGGGCGTGGACTTCGTGCCGTACCTGAGTGTGCCCGGCGCCGAGAGCGGCCTGTCGCTCATGTCCGCCTCCAAGGGCTGGAACCTGGCCGGGCTGAAGGCCGCCCTCGCCGTGGCGGGTACGGCGGCCGCGGCCGACCTCGCCCGGCTGCCGGAGGAGGTCAGCCACGGGCCCAGCCACCTCGGCATCATCGCCCACACCGCGGCCCTGCGGGACGGCACGGCCTGGCTGGACGCGCTGCGCGCCGGGCTCGACGAGAACCGGCGGCTGCTCACCGACCTGCTCGCCGCGCATCTCCCTTCCGTCAACTGCCGTCCGGGTGAGGCGACTTACCTCGCCTGGCTCGACTGCCGTGGCCTCGGCCTCGGCGACGACCCGGCCGACGTCTTCCTGGAGCGGGGGAGGGTGGCACTGAGCGCCGGGTCCCGCTTCGGCACCGGCGGCCGCGGGCACGTACGCCTGAACCTGGCGACCTCGCCGGAGGTGGTCGAGGAGGGCGTACGGCGGATGGCGGCGGCGCTCGGCTGAGCCGTCGCCCGGGTGCCATGCCCACGTGACGACGGCTGCGATGATGAGCCCATGCGCGTGCTGATGCCGCTTCCCGACCACGACTTCGACGTCACTGAAGTGGCCGTGCCCTGGCGGGTGCTGACCGACGCGGGGCACGAGGTCATCTTCGTCACCGAGCGCGCCGGCACCCGGCCCGCCGCGGACCCGCGCCTGCTGACCGGCGTGCTCTTCGGGCAGCTCGGTGCGGCGGACGAACCCAAGCGGTTCTACGAACAGCTCACCGAGGCACCGGAGTTCAGCGACACGGCGGCCTGGGCCGACGTCGATGTGACGGCGTACGACGGGCTGTTGCTGCCGGGCGGACACGCGCCCGGCATGCGGCAGTACCTCGGGTCGGCCGAACTGCGACGCCAGGTCGCGCGGTTCTGGGCGCTGGGCCGGCCCGTCGGCGCGATCTGCCACGGCGTCCTGGTGCTGGCACGCACCCAGGACCCGGCCACGGGACGCGGCGTCCTGACGGACCGTCGTACGACCTGCCTGCCCAAGTACATGGAACGCGTCGCCTACTTGACCACCGCCTGGCGTCTGGGCCGCTACTACCGCACCTACCCGGCGTACGTCGAGGACGAGGTGCGGGCCGCGCTCGGCGACCCGGAGGCGCAGTTCGAGCGCGGTCGCCGGGAGCTGACGCGGCGCGGCACGGCCAGCGACGACACGCACGCCTTCGTCGTGCAGGACGGGGCCTATCTGTCGGCCCGCTGGCCCGGCGACGCGTACCTCTTCGCCCGCCGCTACCTGGAACTCCTCCGTTCCGCTTCCGGTGCATAGACTGCGCGCCATGGACGACACCACGCTGGACCGGCTCGCCTCGGGCAAGTACCTGCTGGTCACCAGCTATCGCAAGAACGGCACCACGGTCGCCACCCCGGTGTGGGTGGTGCGTGACGGAGACACGCTCGGCGTGTGGACGGTGGCCGACTCATGGAAGGTCAAGCGGATCCGGGCGCGCGGCGACGTCCTCGTCGGCCCCTGCGACGTGCGGGGCAATCCGACCGGCGACTCGGTCCCGGCCACCGCCGAGATCACCGATGCGGCCACCGTCGCCCACTACCGCAAGCTCCTCACCCGCAAGTACGGCATCATGGGCCGGCTCACGCTCCTCGGCAGCAGGCTGCGGCGCGGCCTCGACGGGACCGTCGGCATCCGCGTGCGCTTCGACGGGCCGCAGCCCGGCGCCGCCGCCGAATGACGAACCGCGCGGCACTCCGGTTCCCGGTCTCCGGGGGAGTGCCGCGCGGCCCGTGGCCGACGGGAGGATCGGCTACGACGCGTCGAGCACCGTGCCGTTGAGGGCCGCTCCGCCCTCCTGCGGTTCCCCGTTGTCGTTCAGCTGCTGGAACCGGACGGACTCGGTCGGCTCCGTCACCTGGTCCGTGATCGTGGGCAGGGTCATCTCCGCGCTCAGCTCACCCGCGGGCACGTAACCGAACAGGGAGAAGTACTCCAGCGAGGACAGGGGACGCTCGGGATCGGGCTCCTCGCCCGTGTTCTCCGCGAGCCACTGCGGATCCACGTCCTTCGTCGACAGCTCGGTGCCGTCGGTGACCGGCAGGATGCCGAACCACACCCCGAGGTCCGCGTCCGCCGGCTCGGACAGGGTCACCTTCCAGCGCAGCGGCTGTCCCTCGGTCACCCGGTCCGCCACCGGCGTCACGGTGACCGTCGGCATCGGATCGTCGTCCTCGACCAGGACGCCGCCGCGGTGGGAGCCGACGACCGCACCCCGTACGGCCTTGACGACCACGTCGTCCTGAGTGCCGTAGGAGAAGCGCGTGTTGCCCTCCACCTTCACCGACACGTCGATGGCGTTGCCGCCCGGATGCACCGTCACCACGCGTTCCTGCTCGCCGCCGGTGACCGGGTCGAGGACGTAGAGACGCACCTGGCCGGAGCCGCGTCCGGACACCTGCACCGGCACCTTGTAGGTCCGTACGCCCGAGTCGCCCTCCTTGACGGTGAGGCGGCCGATGTCGACGCGGGGCAGCGCGGGCGCCGTGACCGCGGGAGTGCCGGTGCGCCAGCCCCAGGCGTCCATCAGCCAGGCCTGTCCCGTGCGTGAACGCGGCGTCAGGTCAAGGGACTTGATGTGCTTGAGGTCGAGACCGGCCCGGGTGGCGGCGGTCAGCGGGACGCGTACCTCGCGGGCCCAGTAGGAGCTGGTCCGCTCGGTGCCCGGCAGTCCGTCGACCTTGACCCCACCGAGGGTGGCGTGCTTGCCGTGGGTGTCGGTGAGGGAGACGTCCAGGCGGGTGCCGGTCGAGTTGGGCGGCACGATCACACGCAGCGACAGGTCCTTGGCCCCGCCGAGCGACACCGGGGAGCCGGGGCGCACCCGCACGGCCGATCCGGCCGCGGACCACTTCAGCGCGACCGCGCGGCGGCCGACCTCATGGGTCGTGTCCCACTGGGCGAAGTGCGGCGAACTCCCGTTGGTGTCCGGGCCCAGGCACGCCTTGGCGGGGTCCGGGTCCACGACCGCGCACAGCTTGGCGCCGGTCACCGAGAGCTTGCCGTCCGGCAGGAAGCCGCCGTTCCGCTTGGCACCGACCGCGTGGGTGAGCACTCGCGCGGGGTCGGCCGACGGGGCCCGCTTGCCCGAGCCGTCGAGCAGCGGCCGTACCCGGTCGTCACCGGCGACGAACAGCCGGGCCGCCGCCGCGATGTAGGTGCTGCCGGCCTTGTGCTGCTGGTCGGCGGTCAGTCGGGTCGCGGTGCCCGGCGAGCACACCGCGTCCCGCTGGTCCGGGTCCTCGGAGAAGTCGTCCCAGGCGGGCGCCTCCGCCTGCCCGGGCGTCCACTCCGAGTTGAAGAAGTTGTGGTCGGCGCCGACCACGTACACCGCGCTGTGCAGGGCCGCGCCGCGGCTGACGCCCCGGGTGCCGTCGACGTAGACCTCGCCCTGGAGGTCGGAGACGTCGCCGTCGCAGCCCGGCAGGATGGTCGCCGAAGGCACGTCCGCGACCGGGTTCTGGCCGAAGATCGTCGGTCCGATGAGGACGGTGCCGCGGATGTGCCAGCGCACCCGGCCGTGGTAGCCGTCCTGCGCGGCGGGCGGCGGGTAGAGGCTGTCCATCGCCGCGCGGTTGACGCCCTCGCCGCCGCGCGAGTGGCCCACGAGCAGCACGCGCGAGAGGTCGGCCTTGGGAGCGTTGCGTACGACGGTGGGTGCCGAGTTCGGATGGGCGGCCCAGTCGGCCCAGCGGGCCAGGTGCTGGCGCACCAGCGAGGAGCGGGCCTGGGCGCCGCCGTCCTCGGCCTGCCAGTCCTGGCCGTTGATGCCGTTCGCGGAGATCGACACCGTCACATAGCCCTGGGAGGCGAGGAGTTGCTGGTCGCGCAGGTAACCCCGGTAGCTCGGGATCGGCTTCGTGCCCTGCGGGCAGGGCCAGTCGCCCTCGATGTCGTCACCGGCGTAGCAGGTGGGGTGACGGCCGTGCAGGAACAGGGCGAGCGGGCGGCTGCCCGTGGCACCCTTCGGTGCGACCACCACGGCCTGCATCTCGACCGGTTCGGCGAAGCCGGGGAGCTTGACCGGGTCGAGGTCGTACTCGCCGGTGCTCGTGCGGTACGAACCCGGCTTGCCCGGGTCGACGGAGTTCGCCGGTGGCCGGGCGGGCGGTGTGGCCGCCGCGGACCGCTTGGCGCCCGGGGTCTCGACGCGTCCTGCGGCGTTCAACTCCCGTCCACCGGACCGCACCTGAAGGTCCGTCAATTCCGCCTTCGTGGCGGCCTGTTCGAGGTCGAGACGGAACGTGCGTCCGTCCTTCCCGGGTGCGGGGTGGCCGAGCAGCCGGTCCCCGGCATAGAAGTCGACGCGGGCGTCCCCCATCGGCACCGGTGCGGTCGAACGCCACACCAGCTGCCGTTGATCGCCCCCGCCGGCGATCCGCCAGCCCGGCGGCAGACCGCCGTCGCTGTCGGCCGTCACCGTGAGCGGTCTGGCGTCCGACGGCAAAGCCGCCTGCGCCAAGCCTGGCGATCCCCCCGCCACCGCGAGCACCGTCGCGGCGGTCACCCATATTCGCCGGGCACGGATCAAGGTTGCCCTCCTCAAGTTCTCAGCTCAGGCGCCCCGTTGGTCAGCGGAGGCCTCTCGCGTACCGGAGGACGGCCGGGGCCGCCTGTGGGTTGCCTGTGATCGAGGAATTGGCCGACGGGCATGGGTGCCCGCAGTCCGGGAAGGGCACACCGAATGAGCCGAACCCCGTTGCGTGCCGCCGTCGTCGGCACCGGCCACCGAGCCCAGACCTTCACCCGCGGCCTCGCCGCCCGTCCCGGCCACCGCGTCGCCGCCCTGTGCGACCCGAGCCCGACCCGGATGGCCTTTCACAACCGTATGCTGACCGACGCCGGCGAACCCGCCGCCACCGAGTGGGACCCCGACCGCTTCGCCGACCTGCTGGCCAGGGAGGACATCGACGAGGTCGTCGTCACCACCGTCGACGCGGCCCACGACCTCTACATCGTCCCGGCACTACGGGCCGGCTGCCGCGTGGTGACCGAGAAGCCGATGACGGTCGACGCCGACCGCTGCGCCCGCATCCTCGACACCGTACGAGCCACCGGCAACTCCCTCACCGTCGCCTTCAACTACCGCTTCAACCCGGTCCACGAGCGGGTGCGGGCGCTGCTCGCCGACGGAGCGATCGGCGAGATCCTGTCCGTCCACTTCGAGTGGCTCCTCGACGTGCGCCACGGCGCCGACTACTTCCGCCGCTGGCACCGCGAGAAGCGGCACAGCGGCGGACTGACGGTGCACAAGTCGAGCCACCACTTCGACCTGGTCAACTGGTGGCTGGCCGACGAGCCTTCGGACGTCTTCGGCTACGGACGCCTCGGCTTCTACGGCCCCGAAGCGGGCGCCCGCCACGGACTGCGCCGGGACTACGACCGCGTCCACGGCGCCGCCCCCGCCGCCGACGACCCCTTCGCGCTGGACCTCGCCGACAACGACACCCTCCGCGCCCTCTACCTCGATGCCGAGGGCGACGACGGATACATCCGCGACCGCAACGTCTTCGGCGGCCCCGTCACCATCGAGGACGACATGGCGCTCCTGGTCCGCTACACGCGGGGCGCGACGATGACGTACCACCTCACGGCCTACTCCCCGTGGGAGGGCTACCGGGTCATGTTCAACGGCAGTGCGGGACGGCTGGAGTTGGAGGTCGAGGAGAGCAACTGGACGCCGCCCCGGACCCGGGTCGCGTCCGACAGCGGGGCTCTGCACGGTGACATGGCGGCCGAGCACGCGGGCGGCGCGCGTCTCACCCTGCGTCCGCTGTGGGAGGCGCCGGTCGACATCCCGCTCGACGCTTCCCATGAGGCGCACGGCGGGGGAGACCCACGGATGCTCGACGCGCTGTTCGGTCCCCTGGACACGGGTCGTCCGGCGCGGGCCGACAGGGTCGCTCATCCGACGGCCACCGAACGCGACGGCGCCCTCGCGCTGGCCGTCGGGCTCGCGGCGAACCGGTGCTTCGAGACGGGACGGCCGGTGGCGGTACGGGAGTTGGTGCCAGGGGTGTGGGAGCGGTGAGAGGTATCAGGTCCAGGCGCGGTAGGGCTCGTCGACGAGCTGGAAGACCGGTTCGCCGCGGACCGGGTCCTTGGCCGTGGACAGCCGTACCCGGTCCCCGCTGTGGATGCCGATCGGCGGGCCCATGACCCGGCCGCGCACCACGAACCCCTCGGCCATCTCCACCAGCGACACATTGCGCGCGGCCGGGGTGTTGCGGTGCACGATCGTGGAGTGGCGGACCGTGCCGGTGCCCTCGCTGCGCTCGGTCCTGAGGTCGCTGCCCTGGCAGACCGGGCACAACAGCCGGTGGTACATGGCGGTCGCGCACCAGGTGCAGCGCTGGAAGAGGACGGCGTCCGAGGTCGGCGCCGCCGTGGGATCGAGTAGGCCCGCCGAGGAGCCGGCTGCCTGACGAACGACGCTCGCTGAGTGGTGGTACACGCTGGTCAACCCCCTGCGCTCGGCCGGAATCCGACGTGCGCGGTTCGCTGTGCGACCGTGCACGGGTTCAGCGTATGGCACTGAGTGTCAGCGGTAAAGGCACTCGGTTCCCTCAATAATTTCGGGCGGGAGCCGGTCAGTCCCGGTCGAGCGCCGTCTCGATCTCCCGCACGACCCGCCACAGCGGAGCCCCGCGCCGGGAGACGACGACCACGACGTCCTCCGGCTGCTCCCCGACGGGCCGGCCGGCCGGAACGCCGACACCGAAGGCCGACTGGACATACCCCAACGCGTGATCCACCGTGGCACTGGCATCGCCCTGTCCGTCCGAACGCAGCCAGGAACGAAGGGCGTTGTTGTGCGCCGCCACCACGGCGGCCGCGATCACGTCGGCCTGCAGCGTTCCGTCGGGCCGGCCGGCGAAGCGCACGCGCAGGTACTCGGCGAGGGCACGCTCGTAACGCCAGACCACGGACAGCTCGTAGGCCCGCAGGCCCGGGACCTTCTTGGTGAGGCGGTAGCGCTGCACGGAGAAGGTCGGGTTCTCGGCGTACATCCGCAGCACCAGCCGGGCCGCGTCGCACACCCGCCGCACCGGCTCGTCCTCGTCGGCGCTGGCGGCGAGATACGTCGTCATGTCCGCCAGGCACCGCTCGTGGTCGGGGAAGACCACGTCCTCCTTGGAGGGGAAGTAGCGGAAGAACGAGCGTCGCCCGACGCCCGCGAGCGCCACGATGTCGTCGACGGTCGTCTGCTCGTACCCGCGCTCCAGGAACAGTTGGAAGGCCGCCGCGACCAGGGCGTCCCGCATGGGCGGTCGCACTCCCGGCCGCGCCTTCTCGCCGCGTCCCCTCGCCGCACTGCTGGAGCTCATGGACGGGAACGTAACACTCGGGCGGTACGCATGGCACTCAGTGCGCCCCTTTCGGGGAACTGAGTGCTTCACCCCATACCGTGCCACCGCGCATCCCTGACATAACCTCCCTGCATGCCTTCCCCCAGACCCCGCCTCCTGTACGTCAGCGACCTGGCGTACCAGGCGCGCGACCGCCGCTACTGCGACGAGGACATATTCCTGACCTCGCGCCTTCGCGAGGACTTCCACCTCGCCCTGTGCCACCCGCGGGACACCGCCGCGCTGATGGACACCTTCGACGCCGTCGTCGTCCGCAACAGCGGTCCGGTCCTCGGCTACCAGGCGGAGTACGACGCCTTCCGCGCGAAGGCCACCGCGAGCGGGGCGCGGGTCTACAACCAGCTCACGGGCCGGGCCGACATGGCGGGCAAGCAGTACCTGCTCGACCTGAGCGCCGCCGGCCACCCGGTCATCCCCACCGTCGACCGCTTGGCGGACCTGCACCGGCTGCCCGAGACGGCCGAGTACGTGGTCAAGCCCAAGTTCGGTGCCGACTCGGTCGGTCTGACCATGGTCACCGCCGACCGCCTGCCCGCTCTGACGGACGGCACCGTCCTGGTCCAGCCGCGCATCGACTTCGCCTACGAGGTCTCCTTCTACTTCGTCGACCACGACTTCCAGTACGCCCTCCACGCGCCGTACACCGACCGGCGCTGGGACCTGGAACCGTACGAACCCACCGACGGGGACCTGGAGTTCGCCCGAGGCTTCATCGACTGGAACACCGTCGAGCACGGCATCCAACGGGTCGACGCCTGCCGTGCCCCGGGCGGTGAGCTGCTGCTGGTCGAGTTGGAGGACCTCAATCCGTACCTGTCCCTGGACGTCCTCGACGAGGCGGGCAGGGATGCCTTCGTGGCGGCCTTCAAGGAGTCCCTTCGCGGGTTCCTCGACCGCTGAACTCCCGGGGCGGCCGGTGCGTATCACTCTCCGAGGGACGGCGGAGGTCCCTGTCAGGGACGGAAGGAGAGTGTTGTGCCGACACCGCCCGGATCCGGGTCACCGGACGACCGCCCACCACTGGAGCCCGTTCGCGTACTGCGCCCGCGCCGCACCGACGCCCTGGCGCAACTGCTCAGGGACATACGCCAGGACAAGGACTACCGCGACCGCAAGGCCGTGGCCGTGCGGGACCCGCATGCCTGGACCGGCGAGGAGACGCAGGAACTCCCGCCCGTCGTCGACGAGTTCACGGCCAGGCCCGCCACCAAGCCCGTCGGCAGCCCCCCTCGCCCGCCGCGTACCGCCGGCCGCCTCGGGTTCGGCCCGGGACATCGCCGTGCCGCCGCGGTGATCGCGGTCGGCGCGGCAGCCGTCGTCGGCTTCGGCTGCGCCCTCCTGCTCCCCGGCCGCACCGACGCCGCGGCGGCGTCGCCATCGGCGACCGCCTCGGCCGACCCGACCCCGACCGCCTCCTCCGGCACGGGCGACCCCGACGGCCCGGGCACCCTCCGCGAGGGCGACAGCGGCCCTGCGGTGACCGACCTCCAGGAGCGCCTGTTGCGCATCCCGGACGTTTACAAGGACGGCTCCACCAGCGGCAGTTACGACACCACCCTCACCGATGCGGTGGCCCGCTTCCAGCTCTGGTACGGCATCCGGGGCGACGAGACCGGCGTCTACGGCAACGACACCCGCCAGGCACTCGAATCGCGGACGGCGACCGGGACCGGCTGACCTGGCCGGGGTGTCCCGCCCGGTGTCGAACGCCGGGCAACGGGTGGGGAAAGTGCGGGTGGACAGGGCCCCGCAGCCCGTCACCATGGGCTCAGGGCCGGCGTGTGAGACGCCTCGGCCGTCCCGAGCCGAAGGCACCACCCATGAACGGCACCCGCATCCCGGGCCTGGTCCTGCCCGCGGTTTTCCTGCTGGCCCTCGTCGTGGGCCTGTGCTGGTACTGGCGGCACCGGGGCGACGAGTGAGCGACTACGGTCGGCGCCTCCCCAGAAGTCGGCGCCCCAAAGGCAAGTGCGCCCGAGGTCAGCGCGCCGATTCGACCAGGGCCTGAGTGATCGCCCGTACGCTGCGCGCGATGTGCTGGAGTTGCAGCACCTCCGCCGCGTAGAGCTTGATCGTGTGCTCGATGACCGACTCGGGCAGGCCCAGGGCGGGCAGGTCGGCGCGGGCGGTCTGCAGGGCGGTGCGCGCGACCCGGATCTCGTGCTGGACCTGGATCTGCGCGTGACGGGCGAGCAGGACGGGGTGGCGGATCAGGGCCGGGTAGCTCGCGTAGCGCGCCGGCACCAGCTCGCGCAGCCACTTGGTCGCCGAGCGCTCCCAGTCGTAGCTGCCGGGCGATTTGACCTGGCACGGCCAGTCCGGGCTGACGCGGGTGGTCGTCATGGGCATGGTCATGGTCATCGCTCCAGGATGTGCGGCGTCGTGGAGGGTGGTCCGACGGAGTCGGGCGGCCCCGGTCTAGGGGATGACCGGGGCCGCCACGGGCCCTCGCACGGGCGAGGCCCTACCGAGCACCCTGGGCGCCGACGCGGGTAGGAGACGGCGGCCCCGAGTGCTCGCACAGGGGCCCGAGAGGGCAGGCGGTGCCGGCGCGGCGAGAGGTGCGGCGTGCGCATGGGCGGACCGTCGGCTTTCTGCGGGCGGATGGGGCGGTGGGGACGGGGGCGCGGATGTGTTCCGGAGTGAGCCGGAGCGCGATCCGTGAGCAGTATTTATATATGCCGTCCGCTTTGCAAGGCGCATGAAAACATTCATGCGTGATATATGGCGGATGATCTGTCTGTGCTACGAAATGACCGAAGTGGCCGACATACTGCCGGGAAAGCCGCAGGTCGCGCCGCCGGGCGACGGTGGTGGCCGGAGTTCAGTCCCTGAGGAAGAACTGGTGCTGGTCGGAGATCTGCTCGTACTCCTCGAGCCGCCCCTGGGTGCGCTCGGGGTCCGCGTCGGTCATGGCCTGCAGCAGCGCGGCGGCCATCACACCGGGCGCGGCGTAGGAGTCGAAGACCAAGCGGGAGCCGGTCGCGGTGGCGAAGGTGACGTCGGCCTCGTCGGCCACCGGCCCGAGCGCCAGGTCCGTGACGAGGGCGACCAGCAGCCCGGCGCTGCGCGCGACCCGGACCGCCGTGAGGGTCTCGTGCGCGTGCCGGGGCATCGAGAACGCCAGCACCCAGGTGCCGCCCGCCTCGCGCGACTGCAGCAGCGCGTCGTACGCGACGCTGCCGCCCCGCGTCACCAGCCGCACGTCCGGGTGGATACGGCGCGCGGCGTAGGCGAAGTACTCGGCGAGCGAGGCCGAGATACGCAGACCGAGGATGGTCAGCGGGGTCGACTCCGACAGTTTGCGGCCCATCTCGATGAGTTGGTCGGGGTCGGCGAAGTCGCGCCGCAGGTTCTCCAGGTTCTCGATCTCGGCGTCGACCGCCGACTGCAGTTCGTTGCTGCCGTTCTCCTCGGTCGCCGCGGGGCCGCCGGCCAGCGTGCCGAGGGCGATCGACTGGAGCTTCTCCCGCAGCGCCGGGTAGCCGCTGAAGCCCACGGCCGCGGCGAAGCGCGTCACGGAGGGCTGGCTCACGCCGACGCGCTCGGCGAGATCGGTGATGGAGAGGAACGCGGCCTCGGTGATGTGCTCGATCAGGTACTGGGCGATGCGTCGCTGGCCCGGGGAGAGCCGGGGCCGGTCGAAGAGGGTCCTGAGCTGGGAGGCCGGGGCGGCCTCGACCTCCGGCGCGGTCTTGCCCGAGGTGATGGCGGATGCCTGTGCGCGTGCCTGCTGCGGCGATGGCACCGGTGCGCCTCCTTTGTCTCCCACAGTGCCTCAACATAGCTCACACGCTGTCATCACCAGAGCTTGTGGGAAGGCATATGCCGTACTGCGTACGGATGCTCAGGTCGCGCCCCCGGACGTGGTGTCACCGCCGGTAGATCGTGATCGAATGACCGACCTCGTCGACCGCGCGACTGCCGTCGATCAGTTCGGCCAGCCGCCCGCGCGCCTTGGCCACCGACGAGTCCGACACCACCAGCACCCCGTGCGCCTCGGATTCCGGCACCTCACGCGGGTCGGACGCCTCGATGCCGTAGTAGGACGGCACGCCGCTGCCCTTGTAGACCAGCCAGATCCGCTCGCCCGCATACCGCTCGCGCAGCCGGTCGGCGAGCCGTCCCAGGTCCTGGCCCCAGTCCACGTTGGAGTCGTGCAGCCGCAGATGGGTCTTCGCCGGCCCGCCGAACGCCTCGTTGGAGTACGGCAGATAGTAGGGATACGTCCGCACCGAACTGACCGCGACGAACGCCACCAGCACCCCCGTCACCAGCGGCGCCCACCGCCACCGCACCGCCGGCACGCAACCGGCCGCCACCGCCAGGAACATCGGCACGAACACGGCGTACCGCGTCCCGAAGTCCCGCGACCCCGTCATGGCCGCACCCAGCAGCACCGCGGCGGGCACGAGCACGTACGGCGCCGCGGGCCGCAGCCGGCGCACCGCCACCAGCACGACCGCCCCGCCGCACCACAGCGCGATCATGCCCAGCGGCGTCTTCACCAGCAGCGCGACCGGCAGGTAGTACCAGAGCGAGCCGGTGTACACGTGCCCGAACAGGAAGCCCTGCCACGGATACGCCTCCATGCCGAACTGGAGGCGCATGCCGTCCTTGTAGGACCGGGGGAGCGGCAACAGATCCACCGCCAGCTCTTTCAGTCCGTGGACGGCTGGGATCGGGTCCATGGACGACGAGCGCAACCGTGGGTCCACCACCAGATAGGACGCCCATACGACGGCCACGGCGGTCCCCGCCACGACGGCCGCTGCCGTGAGCGCCCGCAGGACTGTCTTGCGCCGGTCCTCCGAACCGGCCTGCCACAGCGACCATGCGGCCAGCGCAAGGAGTACCGGCACGACGGGCAGCACGCTCATCTTCGTGGCCAGGCCCGCCCCGAGCGCGATCCCGGCCAACGGCACGTACAGGCGCGGCCGTTGGCGTGCGCGCCACAGCAGCCAGGCGGACGTCAGCATGAACCCGGCCGTCGGCACGTCGAGCGTGGCCAGGGAGCCGTGGGCGACGATGTCGGGGGAGAAGGCGTACAGGGCGAGGGCGGCCAACCCGGCGGTGGCGCCCGCCAGTTCACGGGCGAACGCGAACACGACGAGCCCGAACAGCAGCGTCAGGACCATCACCGGCAGGCGGGCCCAGAACATCAACCGCCAGGGGTCGTTGCCGGACTCGTACAGCAGGTGCCGCCCGAACTCCCCCTGGTCGCCCGCGTAAGAGGTGTCGACGTGCGGGTCGGCGACCGCCATCCCGACCGCGATCACCAGCTTGCCGAGCGGCGGGTGTTCGGGGTTGAAGCGGATGCGGTGCTCGTGGAGGTAGTCGGCGGCCGTGCCGACGTACACCGGCTCGTCGATGGTCGGCGTCTGCTGGACCGCGGTGGTCGCCATCGCGGCGGCCAGCTGGCCGAGCAGCAGGACCACGAGCAGCGGCACCAGCCACCGCTTGGCCGGGCGCCGTGCGGGCGTCGCGGCCTTCGGCTCCGGCGGGCTGTCCACGTCGTCGAGAGTCCCGGGTTCGAGCACCGAGTGCTGTTCCTGCGCCATCATCCGCCCCGCGGTGACACCGACCGCGAGGCGGCGGGAGTGATCCGGACCCTTCTCATGGGCCCTACCTTCGCATCAGCTCCCGCCACCGAGGGCGTTACCGCTTCAGGAGTCGTACCGACAGACCGTCCGTCGTGTAGACGGGTACGGCCCGCAGCCGGTCGGAGTTCAGCTCGACGCGGTCGAATTGTCCGCGCAGCGTGGACGCGGACAGGACGCGTACCGTGCTGCCCGCGGGCGGCGGCTTGTGGGCGTCGAGCCGCAGCGACAGGACGCTGCCCCGGCCGAGGGTCGCGCGCCGGGTGATCTCCAGGGCGGGTGAGTGGCCCGAGCGCAGGGGCAGCTCCAGGGTGGCCGACTCCTGCGTGTACAGGCCGTGCACCTGGACGGGCTCGCCCAGGCGCAGGGTGCCGCCCGTCACGCGTACGTCGCCGTGGCCCAGGGCGTGGGAGGAGGCGGTGGCCAGTACGCCGGCGGTCACCACGGTGCCGCCCGTGTACTTGTTGTGGCCCTCCAGCGTCAGCGTGCCGGTGCCGCGCTTGGTCAGGCCGCCGTCGCCGTCGATGTCGTTGCGCCAGCTGTCGGCCGCGCCGAAGCCGCCGGCTGCCGCGTCCAGCGTGACGGTGACGTCGCGGTCGAAGGTGCCGTACCCGTCCGCCGCCGCGAACAGGTTGAGCCGACCCCACTGCTCGAAGCCGTCCAGCATCACGTAGCCCGAGGGCAGTGCCGTCGTGCGCAGCACCTCGCGCCGCTGGGCCGCGTCCAGGTACGGCAGCCGCGTCTCCAGGAGCACCTCCGCGCCCTTCGGCACGGTCAGGGGCGTGCTGTGGCCCCTGCGGGTCAGCACGTACGTGAACTTGGGCTCCACGACACGGGCGTTGGCCTCGCGGTCGGCGTACCGGTCGGTGCCGGTGCCAGCGGAGTGGGCGTAGGCGTACAGGGTGTCGGCCGTGGTGCCCGTCCGCGCCTCGAAGTAGGCGAGGGCCTGGGCGCGGGCGGCGGCTTTGAGGTCGGCGTTCGCCGGGTCGGCGAGGGTGGCGGCGGCGAGGGCGGTGGCCATGATGCGGCCGCCGATGACGTCGACGGTGTTGTGCATGCCGGCCACGATCCTGGTGTGGCTCAGTTCCAGGGTCCGGGTCACCAGCTCCTGGAACCGCTCAGGCACGGCGTACGCGTAGGCCAGGCCCGCCAGGTGGAAGGCGTTGGTGTGGCCGCTGGGGAAGCCGCCGTCGTCGACGGGGGAGGTGCTGCGCTGGCGCAGGAGTTGAGGCGCCACGATCACCTTGGAGTCGTAGACGGGGAAGCCGAGCGCGTCGACCTTGCCCGTGTCGACGACCTCGCTGTCCTCGTTCATGCGCCACGGACGCGGGTACTGGTAGGCGTACTTGCCGGGGTTGCCCGACGCGTAGTTGCCGCGCACGGTGTCGACCAGCTCGGCGACCTTGCCGAGCGCCGAGTCGTGCGAACCGGCGCCGAGCGCGGCACCCGCGGGGGCGTCGGCGGGCACCGCGTCGTTGATCGTGGTCGCGGGCGTGCCGTCGGGGGCGCTGGTGATCGAAGTGACCGCCAGGGCACCGGACTTGTAGAGGTCGGCCAGCGGACCCAGGGCCGCGATCATCGCGTAGCTCTGGTGCTGGCGGTCGTGGATGAAGGCTTCCTTGGCCTGGGCGTCCGTGCGCGAGCGGGTGATCTTCGCGCAGTAGCGCATGTTGGCGCGCAGCACCTCGGGCCGGAGCGGTGTGCCGGTGTTCCAGGCGCCGCCGGTCTTCCACACCTTCGCGAAGCCGCCGAGGATCCGCACGACCGCGTTGGTCTCGGGCGTCAGGTTCGTGATGACGTTGCTCTTGTAGTCGTCGACGAACGGGAGCGCCGCGGCCGCGGCCTTGGCGTCGGCGGCGGCCAGCCAGGTGACGAGGGTGGGCGCGGCCAGCACACCGGCCGAGGCGCCCAGCGAGCTCTTGAGGAACCCCCGCCGGTTGACGGCGAGTCGGCCGGCGGACGAGGGAGAGCGGTGCCCGGCTGGTGACGGCATTCGTGTGCCTCTCTTGAGTTCTTCGGCCCTGCGGCCGGGGGGAGTTCGTGCGTGGAGGTGTGGTGCGCGGGACGCGTGGGAGGTACGGATCCGGCGCGTCCCGTTGGTGCCTGAGCGAAGATCTACGGCCGGGCCCTGTCCCGTCAGGGCCGGCCCGGCGACCGCGACAAGGCGGCTGCGTGAACGTGGACCGACCGGTTCACAGGATCGAACGCGCCAGCCTCACGGCGCCCTCGACCGGGGACACCCGCAACGGCTGCGGGCGCGCCCCGGGCACGGACGCGGCGAGCGAGACGGCGAACGCCTCGTACAGCGAGGGTTGGGCGAGGACCGTGCTGCCCGCGACCACCACGTCGTCCACCGGGACCCCGCGCGCGGCGAGCCGCTCGACGAGCGCGGCCAGCGAGCGGCCGGCCTCGGCGATCACGGTACGGGCGATCGTGGAGCCCGCGTCGGCGGCGGCGAACACGAAGGGTGCGCGTCGGCCCCACTCGGCGGAGACGTCCTTGGCGCTCTCCAACGCATCGCCCAGCGCCGGGACTTCGGCGACACCGAACGCCTCGACGAGGCCGAGGGCGAGCGCGTCGGGTGCCTCGCCCCGGTCGTGCGCCGCCCACACGGCGCGCGCGGCGTCCCGGACGAGACCGGCCGCGCCGCCCTCGTCGCCGAGCACCGCGCCCCAGCCACCGACCTGAACGGGGCTGCCGTCGGGCAGTCGGCCCACGGCCACGGAACCGGTGCCGGCGACCAGGCCGACGCCCTTGTCCAGGCCCGCGGCGGGCACGAGGAGTTCGGCGTCGCCCACGACCAGCGCGGGCGCGTCGAAGTGGAGTTGCAGGGCGGTACGGATCTGCGCGCACTGGCGCGGGGTCTCGCAGGCGTGCCCGCCGAGGGCCAGGGCGGACGGACGCGCGCCGGTGGGCAGGGCGTCCGCGACCAGGGCCGCGAGCCAGCCGGCGGCGGCCAACGGGTCGTGCGGCCGCCAGCCGCTGCTCGTCCGGACGTGATCGGCGACCTCGGCGTCCCCCGCGAAGGCGCGGAGGTGCGTCTTGGTGCCGCCCACGTCGATACCGACCACAAGAAGGTTCGAGGGGGGTGCGTCCTGCACGGACTCCTCTTTCATCGTTCCGCTGAACCGCGAACGGTGGGCGAACCGTGCCTGGCCGAAGAGGACTTGAAGGAGTAGGGAAGCCCCGGGACGGGCCTCGTGCGGATCACGGCAGGCGAGTACCGTGTACTTCGTTAGGAAGTTAACTAACGAAGTACAGTGCGTCAAGAGTCATCGCGAACTCGATCACTGGAACGACCTTCCGGGCCGCTGCGTGGCGGGGACGTGCGACGCAAGGGCATCTCAACGCCGCCTCCCGCGACACCCGGGGAGCGCGGCCCCTGACCCATGGGGGAACTGTGGAACACGTCGTGGCGGAGACCCCCCGCCTGACCGAGAGCGCGAGCGCTGTCTTCGCGGTGCTGGCTCAGGCCGGCAGCGCGACCCGGCCCCAGCTCGCGAGCCTGGCGGGCCTGTCCAAGCCGACGGTGTCCTCCGCCGTCGCCGAACTGGAGGCCGCCCGGCTGGCCACCCACTCCGGCACCGCCTCCGGCGGCACCGGCCGCTCCGCCGCCGTATACGGCCTGGGGCCCGCCTCCGGCGCCGTGCTCGCCGTCGACCTCGGTCCCGCCCGGACCCTGGTGCGCGGCTGCGCGCTGGACGGCACTTTGCTGGCCGAGGCGACCGGCACCCGGGAGGAAGCCGTCGAGGCCGTGCGCGAGGCGCTGGACGCGCTGCCCGTCGGCGCCCCCCTGCGCACCATCGTCGTCGCGGTCGGCGACGTCACCGCGCCGGACGGCGCCGGCGGCGGCATGCGGCCCGCGACCGCCAAGGCCGGTCCCGTCTTCGACGCCGTGTCCGTCGCGCTGCCGCCCGGGGTGCCGGTCCACCTGGAGAACAACGTCAACTGCGCAGCCCTCGCCGAGCTGCACGAGGGCGCTGCCCTCGGCAGACGCACCTTCGGCTATCTGCGCATCGGCGTGGGCATCGGCCTCGGCATCGTC
This sequence comes from Streptomyces pseudovenezuelae, assembly GCF_029892565.1. Classification (GTDB taxonomy): domain Bacteria; phylum Actinomycetota; class Actinomycetes; order Streptomycetales; family Streptomycetaceae; genus Streptomyces; species Streptomyces pseudovenezuelae_A. The sequence goes on from NZ_JARXVH010000002.1 coordinate 282,329, forward strand.
ATCGGCGGCCAGGTGCTGCGCGGGGCCAACGGCGCGGCCGGTGAGCTCGCGCGGCTGCCCTACCCGTGGGACGACGACCGTGAGCCGCGCCAGGAGGCCCTGGAGGAGTACGTCGGCGCGCACTCCCTGCTGCGCCGGGCCGCGGCGGCCTGGCGGGACGCCGACGGCCCGTGCCCGGACAGCGCCGACCAGCTCTTCGCCCTCGCCGCCGAGGGCCGCGAGACGGCCGGCGCGCTCGTCGCCCGGCACGCAGCCGACGTGGGCCGGCTCGCCGCCGCCGTGGCCGCCGTACTGGATCCGGGACTGATCGTGCTGGGCGGCAGCACCGGCGCGTACCCGCAGCTCCTGCCCGGTGTGCGGGCCGAGCTGGGGCGGCTGAGCTGGCCCACCGAGGTGGTCAGCAGCACGGTCGGGGACCGCGGCACGGTGGTCGGCGCGGCCCGGCTCGCGGTGGCCAGAGGAGTCCAAACCGTGACCGAAGCCGCGTGGGTGAAGGATTGACGGCCTCGGACTCGGTCTGCCAATGTCCGGACAAGCGCTTTCTAAGTCGGCCGGGACGCCGACTTGGGGTGAGCCTCCCAGCCCGTACACGACGACGTACGGCAACCGCACGAGGGCGTGCCCGTGCGGTGACGGCCAGGACGGCCGGGGATCTCGCCCCGTGCGGATGATGCGGCCGGGCGAGGCCGCGCCCCCGGAATGCGAACTTTCTTGCAAAATGCACCTGTGCCGCCTCAGTCGGCGCCGTGCTCCGTCCCCGATGACGAAATGGGATCGAAGATGACCACTGTGGGTGTGCGGCGCTCTCGCCGACTCGGCCGCGGCGGCATGCGCCGCCTGGTTCCCCTCGCTGCCGTCGCCACGGCAGGTGCCCTGCTGCTCTCCGCCTGCGGGTCGGGGTCCGGCTCGGGCGGGAACGCGAAGTCCCTGACGTTCTGGATCTCCACGGTTCCGGGGCAGGACGCGGGCTGGAAGAAGCTGGTGGCGCAGTACAAGAAGGAAGCCGGCGTCACCGTCAAGCTCGTCAACATCCCCTACGACGGGTACCCGACCAAGCTGCACAACGCCGCGCAGGCGAACTCCCTGCCCGACGTGGCGGACGTGCCCGCGCTGGACCCGATCTGGTCGAGCAAGCTGATCGACCTCAGCTCCATCGCCAACAACAAGAGCTACAACATCAACGCCAACTTCCTCGCCAAGGACTCGTCCGGCAAGGTGCTGGCCATCCCCTCGGACGTCACCGCGTCCGGCCTGTTCATCAACAAGACGCTGTTCAAGAAGGCCGGCGTCGACGTCCCGGCCTCGCCCGACAAGACCTGGACCTGGACCGACTTCATCGCGGCGGCGGACAAGGTCCGGGAGAAGACCGGCGCCAAGTACTCCCTGACCTTCGACCAGTCGCCGTCCCGGCTCCGCGCCATGGTGTACGAGATGGGCGGGAAGTACGTCCACGCGGACTCCTCCGGCAAGTTCTCGGTGGACGCCGCGACCAAGAAGGCCGTGAAGTACTTCGTCGGGCTGAACGACGACAAGACCATGCCGAAGTCGGTGTGGACCAGCGGCGCCGACCCGTCGGCCATGTTCCAGAGCGGTGACGTGGTCGCCTACTGGTCCGGCGTGTGGCAGGTCCCCGCCTTCGCGGACAGCATCAAGAAGTTCGACTGGGCGAGCGTCCCGACTCCCGCCCAGCCGGTGCAGGCCAGTGACGTCAACAGCGGCGGCATGATGGTGGGCTTCAACAACAACGGCGCCGCGGCCACCGCCGCGCAGAAGTTCATGTCCTGGGTGTACGAGCCGAAGAACTACACCGAGCTCGTCGAGACCTCCGGGTTCCTCCCGGTCGAGGGCGGCCTGAACCCGAAGTACCCCTTCAAGTCCGCCGCGGCGCAGGCGGCGTTCAAGTTGTACAACGAGGAGATCCCGCTCTACGCCCCGATCTCGGGCTACTTCAACGGCGCGCAGACGAACTGGGTGCTGAAGGGCAAGAGCCTGACCGAGGACCCGACCAAGACGGAGCTCGGCAAGGCGATCAACGGCCAGCAGTCGGTCGACAAGGCCCTGCAGAACATCGTGGACGGCTACAACCAGGCGGTCGGCGGCTGATCGTGGCCCCGGGGGCTGGGCGGTGGGTCGAGACACCGCCGCCCGGCCCGGGCGCCCACGTGATGCCGGGCTCACGGCCTGAGCCCACAGCAATCCATTCCACCAGCACGGAAGTCAGGAAGATGACAAAAAGCGCCGCGGACGTGTCCGTGAGGCCGCCCAGGAGACGACGCAGCACCTACACCCTCGCGCCGCTCGTCCTCATCGCGGCCAATGTCGTGCTCTTCGCGTTGTTCTTCGTGTGGCCGGCGGTGATCGGGCTCGTCTACTCGTTCACGAACTACACGGGTGTGGGGGCGTTCCAGTTCATCGGACTGGACAACTACCAGAACCTGTTCGGGGACTCCACCTTCTACGACGCGCTGTTCCGGACGCTGCTGTACACCGTGCTCGTCGTTCCGCTGAACTTCGTGCTCTCGCTGTTCATCGCCAACCTGGTGGTGAGCAAGCAGGCCAAGGGCGCGTCGGTCGCCCGTGTCGTCTTCTTCGTCCCGTGGCTCATCTCGCCCATCGTCGTGGGTGTCCTGTGGCGGTGGCTGTTCGGTGAGAACTTCGGACTGATCAACTACGTCATCGAGAAGCTCGGCGGGGCCGCCGTTCCGTGGCAGTCGAACGCGGACCTGTCGCTCGGCGTGGTCGTGATGGCGGGCGCCTGGTGGGGAACGGCCTTCTCGATGCTGCTGTTCATCGCGGCGATCAAGAACGTGCCCACCTCGTACTACGAGGCGGCCTCGCTCGACGGTGCGGGCCCCTGGCGCCAGTTCGTCAGCATCACGCTGCCGAGCATCGCGCCCACCTCGTTCATCGTCATCCTGCTCAACACGATCAACGCGATGAAGGAATACCCGCTCTTCGTCTCCCTCAACAACGGCGGGCCGGGTACGTCGAACAACCTGCTTGTCCAGTACATCTATCAGACCGGCTTCAACCGGGGCCAGATCGGCTACGCGAGCGCCGCGTCGTTCGTGCTCATGCTCATCCTGATGGCCGTCGCGATCATCCAGCTGATCGTCAACCGGCGGGTGGAGAACCGATGACAACCACAGACACGCCGCGTCCGGTCGACGCCGATTCCGCGCGGACCGTCTCCAAGAAGCGGCCTCGCAAGGGGAACAGCGGTGAGCTCCGGCGCGCGGTACCCGCGACGACACTGCTGTGGATCCTGGCGGCCCTCTACGGGCTGCCGGTGCTGTGGTTCGTCCTCAGCTCCTTCAAGCCGGCGGGAGACCTGTTCTCCCTTCCGCTGACGGTGCTTCCGCACGACCCCACCCTGTCGGGTTACAAGGCGGCGTGGGACAGCGCCAATTTCTCCCAGTACTTCATCAACACGGCCATCGTGTGCGTGATCACGACGATCCTCACGGTGGGGGTCAGCTGCTGCACCGGGTATGCGCTGGCCAAGTACAACAACAGGTGGCTCAAGTTCTTCTTCATCTGCATCCTGGCCACCACGATGCTGCCGTCCGAGGTCATGCTCGCCCCGGAGTTCCTGGTGGTCCGCGACCTCGGCCTCTACAACTCGTTCGGCGGCATCATCCTCCCGGCCGTGCTCACCGCGACCGGATGCTTCATGTTCCGCCAGTTCTTCCTGACGGTCCCCGACGAACTCGTGGAAGCCGCACGCATCGACGGCGCCCGCGAACTGTCGATCTTCATGAGGATCATGGTGCCGATCTCCCGGCCCATCATGCTGACCCTCGCCATCCTGTCCTTCCAGTGGCGGTGGAACGACTACATCTGGCCGCTGCTGATGCTGAACGACCCCAACAAGTTCACCGTGCAGATCGGCATCCAGAGTCTCGTCGGCGCGCAGAACATCAACTGGTCGGTGCTGCTCGGCGGTTCGGTCATCTCCATGATCCCGCTGATCCTCATCTTCCTGGTGTTCCAGCGTTACGTCATGAGCGCCGACATCAATGCCGGACTGAAGGACTGACCGTGCCCACCCCGCTCGACCACGAGTTCGACCATGAGTTCGTCCGCGCGGTGGCCGGCGCCGCCGACCGGTCGGCCGCCCCGCTGGCGGCCGGCCCTGACGAGGAACCCGCCGGTGTGACCCACCGCGCTCTGGCACGCCGGGTGAAGACCCTGATCGCGGCGTACCGTTCCCCGGACTCGACCCTGTACGGCAGCGGGCAGGCCGTCGCCGCCGCGACGACCCACCTCGGCGCCCTGCGGGCCGCGCAGACCGCCACCGGCCTCTTCGCCGGCGGCGACAATGTGCAGTCACCGCCGGACTCCGGGTTCACCGTCAACGACGTGTGCGACGCGCACGTCCTGGCCGCGGGCGCGGGGCCGGAACTGCGCGAGGTCACGGCCGCGCTCGCCGACATCGCCGGCGCCGCCGTCGGCAGTCTCCTGACCGGTGGGGTGCACACCCCGAACCACCGCTGGGAACTGTCCGCGGCGCTGGCCCGGCTGCACCGCTCGTTCCCTGACGACCGGCTGCTCGACCGCATCGAGGAGTGGCTCGCCGAAGGCGTCGACATCGACGCGGAGGGCCTGTACTCGGAGCGGAGCGCCGTCTACGCCTCCCACGTGTCCAACCCCTCGCTCCTCCTGCTGGCCGACGTCCTCGACCGCCCCGGCCTGCGGGACGCCGTCGAACGCAACCTCACCGCGACCCTGGACCTCATCAGACCGGACGGCACGGTGGAGACCGTCCACTCGCGGCGCCAGGACCAGAAACACCCGTTCCCGCTGGCGCACTACCTGCCGCACTACCGGCTGCTCGCGATCCGCACCGGCCGGGGCGACTTCAGCCGAGCGGCGCGCTTGGCGGCAGTCGGCGGCATCGACGACCCCGACCTGCTCGCCGAGACCATCCTCACCCCCGACCTGTGCCGCGAGCTGCCGACACCGGAGCCGGAACCGCTTCCCCGCGACCGGTACATCACCACGGCACGCCTCGCCTCACGCGCCTCCGCCACCGCGCACAGCGTCCTGTACGGCGGCTCGGACGTGCCCGAGCACCGGCGCATCCGCTCGGGCCTCGCCTGCAATCCCACCTTCCTGCGCCTGTTCGCCGGCGACGCCGTCCTCGACGCGGTCCGCCTCTCGCAGGGATTCTTCGACCTGGGCCCGTTCCGCGCCGCCGACATGGAGCAGCTCGCCGACAACCGGTACCGGCTCAGCGAAACCCTCTCGGCCGCCTACTACCAGCCGCTCCCGCCGGACCGGCGACGGGACGACGGCGCCTACCGCATGGCGGACGAGGGACGCTTCTCGGCCGCGCTGGCCTTCCCTGACCGGCCTCGGGACGAGGTCTCCCGGACGACCCGCGTCGAGGTGGATCTGCGGGACGACGGTGCCGATCTGCGGATCGACATCAGCGGACCACGGGTGCCGTGGGCCCTCGAACTGACCTTCCGGCCGGGGGGCGTGCCAGAGGGCGCCGTACCGATCGGCGACGGACGCTGGTGCCTGACGACCGGCCCGATGACCTACCGGGTCGGTGACGACGAGATCCGGGTCGAGGTGGACGTCGAGGCGGGCGAACCGCTCGCCGGGCCGGACCGGATCGACGTACTGCGGTACGACCCGGGTCAGGACTACACCGTGGCGGGCGGCACCGACGCGACGACCGGGAACCGCGTCTACATCGGTGGACAGGGCCCCCGGACACTGAGCGTCGCACTGCGCGCCCGCCGCCCCGCCCCTGCCTCTTGACCCCGACGACCCACGCCATGGCCACCTTCGGTATGAAGGGCTGATCCACCCGTGCACCTCCTCCACCAGCGCGGCCCGTTGCACCACCTCGCCGACACCCCCGAGGCGTACGACGCCGTCCTCGCCGACGTCACCGAGCAGGCCCTGGCCCGCCTGACGTCGGAGGGCAACCTCGAACACCCCGACGCGCTCGACGACATCGGCGACACCTCGCTCGGCATCACCTCCCTGCTCGCGCTGGCCTGGCAGCGCGGCAAGGACCCACGCCTGCCGGAGGCGGTGCGCAGCAGCCTCGCCTTCCATCTGCGCGAGCGCGTGTACACGGAGGACAACCCCGGCTATCCGAACCTGACGGTCCGCAACTCCGGCTTCCCGTACGCCCGTTACGTCCTGGAGTCCGGCGCGCACCCCATCGGCGACTGGCCGAGCACGGTGTGGGCGCTGCTCCAGGCCGTCAACCTCCTCGACCTGGCGGAGGGCCTGATCGAGGACGAGCAGCGGGCGGAACTGCTGGCGGTGGCCCAGGGCTACTGGCGCTGGCTGACCGAGGCGACCTTCTTCAACCCGCAGGAGGCCGGCAACCAGGCCATCGGCTGCGTGGTCGGCGGCTTGATGCTGGCCCGCCAACTCCCGCCCACCGAGGGCGAGTCGGTGCGCGCCCGGGCACTGCGTGTGTACGAGGACGAGATCCGCGCCCACCGTGTACGCGACCGGGGCGCCCTGCTGCCGCCCGAGCACGGCGGTGCGTACGACAACAACTACGGCCCGATCTCCCTCTCCTTCCTCGCCCAGGCCCACCGGGTGAGCGGCGAGGAGATGTTCGCGCAGGACGGCGACGCGCTCGCCCGCTACATCGACGCACGCCTCACCAACGGCGGCTTCGACAACGGCGGCCCGCGCTACAGCGAGCAGCACTCCGGCTTCGAATCGGTGCTCGGCCTGCGTTACTTCGGCAGCCGTATCGGCTCGGACATCGGCCGCTACCGGGGCGACACCCGCTGGGGGAGGCACGCGGTCAAGCCGGACGGCGGGGTCGACGGGCACTTCGCCTGGATGCTGGTCTGGCAGATCCAGGACAGCACGTGCTGGCACCGCGCCCCGTCCACGTCGGCCGCCCGGCATCAACTCCGGGCGGGAACCGTCTCGGTGGCCTTCGACACCAAAATGACCCCGTCACTGGTCGAGGCGGCCGGCACGTACTACCTGCCCGCCGCCGTGAACCGCCAGCACGGCTTCGGCCCGGTCCTCGACGGCTTCCTGCTGTGCCGTCCCATGGGCGAGGTCCGCGTGCGTGACATCAAGGGGGACGGTCTGACGGCCAAGCTGGTCACCAAGCCGGTCGTCGGCCGCGACCACGTCCTGCGCCACGTCCGCTCCCTGTACGTCACCGACGGCACGACCCTGTGGACGACGGTCGCCGTGGAACGCCTGCCCGGTACCCCGTACCTGCTGGCCGGCCTGCCGTACGCCACGGACGACGGCGACCGGGTGCGCAGGACCGTGGACGCGCAGGTGACGTCGGCCGGCGAACTGCGCCTGACCCACCCGGAGTCGGAGGGCGTCGACCACTTCGACTCCCGCGCGGAGCGGACCCAGGAGCAGGCGGCCTTCGCACTGGCCGAGGACCCGCGCGGCTACGGGAACCCGGACGAGGGGTGGCGGCACCTGGTGTCCTCCACCGCGCTGGAAGCGGAACCGGCTCCCGAAGCGCCGTCGGGGCTGCACGTGTTCGCGGTGCGCTACGGCGCCGACGGCCCGTTCGCGCCCGCCTTCGAGCTCGGCGACAACGGCCTGACCGTCCGCACCGAGGCCTTCACCGCGGTGATCGGCGACCCGGCGGGCGACGCCGACGCCGAGCCGCAGCTCACCCTGCGGGCCTGAGCGTCCTCAACCGCCTGCCCGCGCCGCCGAGTTCTCCTCCGGCGCGGGCAGTGCACCGACCGGCACGACCAAGTCCGCCCGGTCCCGGGTCGTCGCCACCAGGTCGGCGTTGCGCTGGTCCGTGCCCGACACCCAGGCCACCGCCGTCGCGTGGTCCTTGCCGAACTCCTCGTGCCGGGCGACCAGTCGACGGATCCGCTCCTGCTCGTCGATCTCGCAGAACCACACCTCGTCCAGTGCCGCACGCACCCGCGCCCATGAACCGGTGCCCAGCAGCAGGTAGTTGCCCTCCGTCACGACCAGCCGGATGCCCGGCGGCACCGGGATCGCCCCCGCGATCGGCTGCTCCAGCACCCGCTCGAAGCCGGGCGCGTACACGATCTCGTCCGTCTCCTCGCGCAGTCGCCGCAGCAGCGCCGCGTACCCCGCCGCGTCGAAGGTGTCGGGGGCACCCTTGCGGCCCCGGCGGCCGAGCCGGTCCAGCTCGACGTCCGCGAGATGGAAGCCGTCCATCGGGACGTGCGCGGCCCAGGGCTCGCCGGCGCCGTTCAGCTCTCGTACCAGACGCTCGGCCAGCGTCGTCTTGCCGGAACCCGGACTGCCCGCGATGCCGAGGAGCGCGCGGGGTCGGTTGCCTGGGAGCAGGGCGCGGGCGCGGATGAGGAGGTCGTCGAAAGTCAGCGGCACAGGGCCGAGTGTGACACTCGAAGAGATCGAAGAGCTCGGGGAGTGACGAGCCCCCGCCAGGGGAGTCGCCCCCGTAGAGGAAAGGAGCGCCCGCCATGCCCGACGACGTGGCGCGGATCCGTGCCCTGGTCATCCGGTGGGCCGACGCGGTCCACCGCGGCGACCTGGCCGGCGTACTGGCCGATCACGCGGAGGACCTCGTCATGTACGACGTGCCACCGCCGTACGAAGGGCTGCGCGGGCTCGCCGCCTACAGCGCGGCCTGGCCGCCGTTCTTCGCCTGGCAGGCGCAGGGTGCCTGCTTCGAGATCGACACCCTCGACGTCACCGCGGACACCGACGTCGCCTACGCCCATGCCCTGCTGCGCTGCGGCACCCCCGACGAACTCGCGCACCACCCCACGATGCGGCTGCGGCTCACCCTGGGCCTGCGCAAGGACGACGGCCGCTGGGTGGTCGCCCACGAGCACCACTCGTTCCCGCACGACTGACCGGCCTTCATGCCGCTCGATCGTCGAGGAGTGCGCGCAGGGCCTTCTCCTGTTCGGCGTCGAGCCGGGTCACGAACTGTCGCAGTGTCGCGATCGGGTCCGGGCCGCGGTCGAGGGCCTTGTGCATGGCCTCGGCGGTCAGCTCCGCCGCGTTCTTCAACGGCCGGTAGGCGCCGCGCCGCCCGTCGGCGTCCCGGAGCACGAGTCCCTTGTCGTAGAGGCGTTTGAGGATGGTGTGCACGGTGTTGTAGGCGAGCCCGCCGCCGATCTCGGCCTGGATGTCCGCGGGCGTCAACGCCCGCTCGGTCGCCCAGAGCGCGGCGAGGATCTCGCTCTCCAGCTCGCCGGAGCCGCGCCGTTCCGTTCGCCCCTGAGGCGCGCTGCCAGCCATGGGGGCAACGTTACAGCGCGTAGGGAGGTCATCCGCCCGGCGGTACCGCGCTCGGCGGCCTCGCCGGGAGCGGGGTAATTTGTCCCTGTTTTTCGTAGTCGCCGGAGTCCGTGCGGCGGCCGACGAACACCGGCTCGGCGTCCGCCCGCCCTGCCGGCGCACCGGCCACGAGGGGGAGGGGAAGCACCGCATGACATCGCCGCCGGCGCTCGCCGCACCCACCCGCCGACGCGTGTACTGGCAGTCGGTTCTCGCCCTCGCGCTGCTGGTGTGCGCCACCTGTCTGGCCCTGCCGCACTGGCGCGCCGTCGTCACCGGAGCGGGTCGGCTGGCCGTCGCCGACGAGGGGTGGCTGCTGGTCGGGGCCGGCGCCGCCGCGGCGACCTGGGGGTGTGCGGCCCTCGCCCAGCAGGGCGCGGTGCGGGAGCGGCTGCCTGGAGGCCGGCTGGTGGCCGCGCAGTTCGCCGCCACCGCCGCCAACCACCTGCTGCCCGCGGGACTCGGCGCCGGCGCGGTGAACCTGCGCTTCCTCATGCGCTGCGGCCTGCCCGCCGGCCGCTCCGCCACCGCCCTGGCCGTCAAGACGTCCGCGTCCGCCGCCGTCCGCTGCGCCCTGATCGCCGTACTCGCCCTGGCCTGCCCCGGAGTCCTGCGGCTGCCGCCCGTCCCCGGCTGGCTCGTGGCCGTCGTCCCCGCCCTGGCCGCGGCGGTGGTCGTCCTGGTCGGCTGCCCGCTGTGGCCGCGCTGCCGCAAGGCCCTTACGGCGGTGATCGCGGACATCCGGGCCGTGCACGCGCAGCCGCACCGGGCCGCGGCCCTGTGGGGCGGTTCGCTGGCCTTCGCCGCGCTGCACTCCCTGGTCCTGATCGCGGTCACACAGGCCGTGGAACTGCCCCTGGCCCCGGCCCGGGTGGCGCTGCTCTATCTCGCCGCCAGCAGTGCGGCGGCGCTGCTGCCCACCCCCGGCGGGCTCGGCTCGCTCGACGCGGCCCTGGCCTTCGCGCTCACGACGACCGGGGCGCCGGTCGCCGCGGCGGCCTCCGTCGTGCTCGGCTACCGGCTGCTGACCGTGTGGCTGCCGCTGCTGCCGGGACTCGCGGTGCTCGGGGTTCTCGTCCGTCGCAAGGCGCTGTGAGCGGGTCCGCGTTTTGCGTCGGCCTGCTTCAGGTAGGAATTCGTCATCGGCCCGGCGCGGAGGGGGAGTTGGATGACAGGCAGCGAGTCCGAAGGCCGTTTAGGGGAGGAGTTCTTCATCCCCGGGACCTCGTCCTTCGCCGAGTTCCTGGCCACGCACCGCCCCCAGCTGCTGCCCATGAGCCCGCAGCTGCCGCCCGGCGTGCGGGCCGCGCCCGGCCGGTTCCCGCACGGCACCACGGTGCTGGCCCTCGCCTACCGCGACGGCGTGATGATCGCCGGCGACCGCAGGGCCACGATGGGCAACCTCATCGCGCAGCGCGACCTGGAGAAGGTGCACCCCGCCGACGACCACACGGCCGTCGCCTTCGCCGGGACCGTCGGACTCGCCCTCGACATGATCAAGCTCTACCAGGTCGAACTCACGCACTTCGAGAAGATCGAGGGCATCCCCATGACCCTCAACGCGAAGGCGACCCGGCTCGCCGGCATGATCCGGCAGAACCTCGGCCAGGCCATGCAGGGCCTCGCCGTCGTACCGCTCCTGGTCGGCTACGACGGCTCGGCGGCCGCGGGCGGGCGGGGCCGCATCTTCAGCTTCGACGTCACCGGCGGCCCCTACGAGAAGTCCGACTTCCACGCCGAGGGCTCCGGCTCGCCGTACGCCAGGGGGGCGCTGAAGAAGCTGTTCCACCCGCAGATGTCCCGGCGCGAGGCGGCCCTGGCCGCGCTCCAGGCGCTGTACGACGCCGCGGACGACGACTCCGCGACCGGCGGCCCGGACATCAACCGGCGGATCTTCCCGCTGGTGTCGGTGATCACCGAGGGCGGCTTCGAGCGGCTGCCCGAGACGGAGACGGAGCAGCTCAGCCGCGAGATGGTCGACCAGCGGCGCAGCCGCCCGGACGGACCGAACGCGGTGGCCTGAGCAGCCCCCACTTTTCCCGCGCATGGGAAAGGCCTGCCTCGGCCTTTACTGCACATGAGTTGCAAGTACGGGAGCATGGCACAAGGCTGCCTTGTGCGGCCGTTCGTGTTCCACCGACGGAAAGACCCTCCCGATGACGGCCGCCCCTGGTTCCGCTCCGCCCCTCCCCGCCCCGGCCGAGGCCAAGCGCTCGGCCTGGCACCGCGTCCGTGGCTCCATGACGCGGCAGGAGTGGATCAGGGTCGGCGGGATGGCCGCCTTCGTGCTGGCGCTGCACGTCATCGGCTGGTTCACGCTGATCGCGATCGTCGCCCCCGAGCACTACAGCATCGGCACCAAGTCCTTCGGCATCGGGATCGGCGTGACCGCGTACACGCTCGGCATGCGGCACGCCTTCGACGCCGACCACATCGCCGCGATCGACAACACGACCCGCAAGCTGATGGGCGAGGGCCAACGGCCGCTGTCGGTGGGCTTCTGGTTCTCGCTCGGCCACTCGAGCGTGGTCTTCGCGCTGGCCTTCCTGCTCTCCCTGGGCGTGAAGGCCGTAGCCGGCCCGGTCCGCGACGACAACTCGCAACTCCACGACGTCACCGGCCTGATCGGCACGACCGTCTCCGGTGTCTTCCTCTACGTCATCGCCGCCATCAACCTCGTCATCCTGGCCGGCATCTGGAAGGTCTTCCGCCGGATGCGCTCGGGCCACTTCGACGAGGCCGCCCTCGAAGAGCAGCTGAACAACCGCGGGTTCATGAACCGGCTGCTCGGCCGCGTGATGAAGTCGATCACCAAGCCGTGGCAGATGTACCCGCTGGGCCTGCTGTTCGGCCTCGGCTTCGACACCGCCACCGAGATCGCCCTGCTCGTGCTGGCCGGCTCGGGCGCCGCCTCCGGACTGCCCTGGTACGCGATCCTGTGCCTGCCGGTGCTGTTCGCGGCCGGCATGTCGCTGCTCGACACCATCGACGGCTCGTTCATGAACTTCGCCTACGACTGGGCCTTCTCCAAACCGGTCCGCAAGGTCTACTACAACCTCACCATCACCGGCCTCTCGGTCGCCGTAGCCCTCGTCATCGGTACCGTCGAACTCCTCGGCCTGCTCGCCGAGAAGCTCGATCTGCACGGCTTCTTCTGGGACTGGGTCGCCGGCCTCGACCTGAACATCATCGGCTTCGTGATCGTCGGCCTGTTCTTCGCCACCTGGGTCCTCGCCCTGCTGGTGTGGAAGTTCGGCCGCATCGAGGAGAAGTGGTCCGCGGGTCTGGCCAGGCCCGCGGAGCAGTCCGCCGAGTAGCGAGACCTTCGGCTACCCCGGCTCACGAGCGCAGTCGCAGCTCCTTGCGCCACTTGACGAGCTGGTGCTCCGGATCTCCCGTGTAGGACCAGGGAGTTCGGGTCGCCCGCGGCCCCCCCATGCGCAGCAGCGCGACGGCGATGTCCTCGATGCCGGCGTTGCAGGCGCCGTGTGCCAGGTAGTTGAGGTCGCGCAGCTCGCCGGGCTCGATGTCCTCGTCCTCCTGGCGGCCCATGATCCAGCGCTGCCAGGTGCGGCGTACGTCGTTCACCGCGCCGTCGTTGTCCCAGTGCTGCCCCAGGCCCACCGAGGCCCGGTTGCCCTGGGCCGTGTCGAGGGCGTAGCGGTACTCCTCCACGCGCGCGTACTGCACCAGCACCGGCAGACCGCAGCCCGGCGGTGCCACTCCGGCCGCGTCGCGGGCGAAGTCGTACATGAGGCCGTGCGTGCCGTGCCAGCGGGCCGAGTAGTAGTGGAGTATCTGCAGGTGGCCCTCGACGCTGTACGGGTCGCGCTGGTGCAACTCGTCCCACCAGCGCGCCAGTTCCTGCCGGCGGACCCCCGCCGAGTAGAGCCGGGACACGGAGATGAGGGAGATCCACGGCGTCGGATCGTCCAGGTACGCCTCGGCCGCCTGGAGACACGCCGTCACCGCCGCGTCGACGCGGTCCTGGTCGATCGGCACGCCCCGCCCGGCGGTGATGGCCAGGTTGAACGCCCGGGCGGTCTCCGTCGCGGCCCGCAGCAACAGGGCGTCCGCGCTGTACGGTTCGGCGGCCAGCCAGGACTCCGCCGTCGAACTGCCCGTGCAGGCCTGCGCGAGCGTCCGCACCCGGTGGCCCCGGGCGAGCCAGTCCGCGCCGGTGACGCGCATCAGGTCCCGCACGCCCTGCCAGCGGCCGATGACGATGTCGTGGCGGGCGGAACTGAGGGACGTGTCCCCGCAGTCGGGATCGAAGTCGGGGGCGAATCGGTTTCGCGCCATCGGGGTTCTCCTCAGAAGTCCGTGGAGAGACCCTCGTGGACACGGGTGCCCAACGGGGCGGTGCCGACGGGCACGTACTCGGCCTCGATGGTGTGTGTGGCGTCGAGCCGGGCGGGCCGGTAGTAGTCGCTGCCCTGTCTCCAGTACCAGAGCATCGGAACCAGGCCGACGGCCAGGCCGCCGATGCCGATCGCGACGGCCGCGGTGTCCAGCTCGCCCAGCGACTCGAAGAAGATCCAGAACATGAACAGGGCGCCGAACAGCGGCCACACCCCGCCGAGTACGAAGTCGCCCGCCGATCTCAGCAGCGTCTTGCGGTAGGCGACGACCGCCGCGAGCCCGGCGAGACCGTAGTAGACGGCGATCTGCAGACCGATCGCCGAGATCGCGTCGGAGAGGATGTCACCCACCGAGCCGAGGGCGTTGGCGGCGATGAACATCGCGAGCGCCACCCCACCGACCACGGCGATGGCCACCCACGGGGTGTTCCACCGGGGGTGCACCCGGCCCAGGGCGGACGGCATCGTGCGGTCGCGGCCCATCGCGAACAGCGAGCGCGTGACCTGGATGAGCGTCGTCTCCAGCGTGGCGATGGTCGACAGCATCACGGCCACGACGAGCAGCTTGCCGCCGACGCCCGGCCAGACCTCCTGGCCGAGCACGCCCAGCACGTTCGCGTCGTTGTCGTCGATCTGCTTCGAGGACAGGATGACGTTCACCGCGATGGTGAACACCTCGAACAGCAGGAAGACGATGCCCAGCCCGATCAGCCCCGCGAGTCCCGTCGTACGACGGCTGTTACGGGTCTCCTCGCTGAGGTTGCTGGTGACGTCCCAGCCCCAGTAGTAGAAGGCGGCGACCAGCGCGCCCGAGGCGAAGCCGGCCATTCCGTCGAAGTGGCCGAACCCGAGCCAGGACCAGTCGAAGGCGCGGGCGTTGCCGGTGTGGAAGAGGGCGAGTACGGCGAACAGCGCCAGTACGGCGAGTTCGACACCGGACATGGCCAACTGCGCGCGGACGGTGAGGCGGGCGCCGCCCAGCACCACCAGCAGCATGGCGACGAACCAGGCCGCCCCGACCACCGTGGACAGCGCGGTGTCGTCGGCGAGCCCCTGGTCGAACAGGGCGAGCGTCATCGAACCGGCGGGCAGTGAACCGGCCACCATGAAGATGGTCGCCGAGACGACCAGCGCCCAGCCGCTGATGAAACCGAGAAAGGGGTGCAGCGTGCGTCCCACCCAGGAGTAACTGGCCCCCGCGTTCACGTCGATACGGCTGAGATAGCTGAACGCCAGGGCGATGCCCATCATCGGTAAGGCGCAGTACAGCAGCGCGGCCGGACTGGCCAGACCGACCGCGCCGACGAGAACCGCGGTGGTCGCGGCGACGGAGTACGCCGGAGCGCTGCCCGCGATGGCCATCACCACGGTGTCGAACGTACCGAGGGCATTGGGCTGAAGCCCTCTGCCCCTGTTGTTGTTCATCGTTGCGCTGCTTTCCGTCTTGCACGACGCGAGGTCGACCGGCCCCGACGGCGTAGCGGAGGTGGGGGGTGAAACCGCCCCGTACCGGCGAGGGTTGGCCTCGGGGCAGGGGCGGTGAAGTGGGGTGGCGGATACCGCTCGGCGGTTGCGTCGCAGGGTGGTCACACCGTGTGTGCGAGCGATGATAGCCCTACGCGTCGGGCGTTCAGGATCGACCGAGCGGTAACCGGGCGCAGCGCGGAAAAGCAACGCGGGTAGATGCGCGGGGGCGGACCGAAGACGGCCTGCCCCCGGGCGCGTCAGTCGCCGATGTGATCGATCTGCCGGAGTTTGTTCGTCGCGTCGAGGGCCGCGACCTTGTAGGACTCCGCCAGCGTCGGGTAGTTGAAGACCGCGTCGACCAGGTAGTCGACCGTGCCGCCGCAGCCCATCACGGCCTGGCCGATGTGGATCAGCTCGGTGGCGCCGGTGCCGAAGCAGTGCACCCCGAGCAGGGTGCGGTCCACGGGGGAGACGAGCAGCTTCAGCATGCCGTGCGAGTCGCCGATGATCTGGCCGCGGGCCAGTTCGCGGTAGCGGGAGATGCCGACCTCGAACGGCACGCACTCGTCGGTGAGTTGGTCTTCGGTACGGCCCACGAAGCTGATCTCGGGGATGGTGTAGATGCCGATCGGCTGGAGGTTCTGCATCTGCCCGACCGGTTCCGAGCAGGCGTGGTAGGCCGCCGCCCGGCCCTGTTCCATCGACGTGGCGGCCAGCGCGGGGAAGCCGATGACGTCGCCGACGGCGTAGATGTGCGGCACCTCGGTGCGGTAGTGCTCGTCGACGGTGATCCGGCCGCGCTTGTCCGCGGACAGGCCCGCCTTGACCAGGTCGAGGTCGTCGGTGAGACCCTGCCGGCCCGCCGAGTACATCACCGTGTCGGCCGGGATCCTCTTGCCGCTCTCCAGGACGGTCAGCGTGCCCCGCGCATGCCGCTCCACGGCGGCGACGGTCTCGCCGAACCGGAAGGTCACGGCGAGGTCCCGCAGGTGGTACTTGAGCGACTCGATGACCTCGACGTCGCACATGTCGAGCATCCCGGCGCGCTTCTCGACCACCGTCACCTTGCTGCCGAGCGCCGCGAACATCGAGGCGTACTCCATGCCGATCACACCGGCACCGACGATGACCATGGAGCGCGGGACGCGTTCCACGGCCAGGACGTTGTCGGAGTCCATGATGGTGCGCCCGTCGAACTCGACGCTGTCCGGGCGGGCCGGCCGGGTGCCGGTGGCGATCACGATGTTGTCCGCGCTCAACAGCCGTTCCTGGCCGTTGATTTCGCTCAGGGCGACGGTGTGGGGGTCGACGAAGTGGCCGGTGCCGGCGTAGAGCGCCACGTGGTTGCGGGAGAGCTGGTTGCGGATGACCTCGACCTCGCGGCTGACCACGTGCTGGGTGCGCGTGGTGAGGTCGGCGATGGTGATGTCCTCCTTGAGCCGGTAGTTCTGCCCGTAGAGGTCGCGCTGGGTGAGACCGGTCAGGTACAGCACCGCCTCGCGCAGGGTCTTGGAGGGAATCGTGCCGGTGTGGATGGAGACCCCGCCGACCATGTCGGGGCGATCGATGACGGCGACCCGGCGGCCGAGCTTGGCCGCGGCGATGGCGGCCTTCTGGCCACCCGGTCCTGATCCGATGACGAGCATGTCGAAGTCGCGCACCTACCCGAGTCTGTCAGTCCGAAGGCCCTCTTCGAAAGGGTGGACGGACAGTGGCCCGGTCCGGAGACCGTCCGAAGTCCCCGAAAGCGACGAGAGGTTCCCGCCCACGACAGCCCCACGACAGCCCCACGACAGCCCCATGACCGTTCCTTCGTCCACGACCGGCTCCACAGGGCGACAAGGGGTGATAATGCGGACATGGGCCATCGACTCGTCGACGCGAGCGCACCCGCCCGGCTGGCCGCCCCCGACGAGGGCATCGGCCGGGACGAACTGGCGCTCGCCACCCGCAACCACGGTCTGCCGCTGGAGGCGCTGCGCTACGACGTCACCCCGCCGGGCCTGCACTACGTACTGACCCACTACGACATCCCCTACGTCGCCGAGGACCAGCCCTGGCACCTGATCGTCGGGGGCCGCGTCCGCCGTCCGCTGGAGCTGGACCTGGCCGCTCTGCGTGCCTTCCCCGAGGTCACCACGCGCGTGACACTGGAGTGCGCGGGCAACGGCCGGGCCCTGCTGACGCCCCGCCCGGTCAGCCAGCCCTGGCTCGTCGAGGCGGTCGGCACCGCCGAGTGGACGGGCGTGCCGCTCAGGCTGCTGCTGGCCGAGGCCGGCGTGGAACCCGACGCCGTCGACGTCGTGTTCACCGGCGCGGACCACGGCGTGGAGCGCGGGGTCGAACAGGACTACCAGCGGTCCCTGCCGGTCGACGTCGCCACCGGCACCGAGCCTGAGGTGCTGGTCGCGTACGCGATGAACGGCGGACCGCTGCCCCCGCAGCACGGTCACCCGCTGCGGCTGATCGTGCCCGGCTGGTACGGCATGGCCCATGTGAAGTGGCTGCGCGAAGTCGCCGTCACCGACGTGCCGTTCACCGGATTCCAGCAGACGGTCGCCTACCGGCTGCGCCAAGATGCCGGCGACGAGGGCGAGCCGGTCACCCGGATCGACCCCCGCGCGCTGTTGGTCCCGCCGGGGTTCCCGGACTTCATGTCGCGGGCCCGGGTGGTGCGTCCGGGGCAGGTGCCGTTGGAGGGCCGCGCCTGGTCGGGGCGGGCACCGGTGACCGGCGTCGAGGTCAGCACGGACGCCGGACACACCTGGCGGCGGGCCGAGTTGGAGCCCGCCGACGGGCGGCGCTGGGCCTGGCGGCGCTGGCACCTCACCTGGGACGCGAGCCCCGGCGAGCATGTGCTGAGCGCGCGGGCGACCGACTCCGAAGGCCACACCCAGCCGCTGGACCAGCCCTGGAACCGCGGCGGCTTCGCCGTCAACCTCGTCCAGCGCGTACCGGTGCTGTGTCTGGAGGGCGACGGGACCGACCCGGCCGGACAACCGGCGTACGCCTCACGGCAGTAGCTTCTCCAGGGCCGACGGGCCCTCAGCCGCCAGCTTCTGCCGGGCCCATTCGAGGGTGTGCGGGGTGAGGTCCTTGCCGGCGGCGAGAACGAGGTCCTCCGGCGACACCTCGGTGCCGGTGCGGGTGTGCAACTGGTCGTCCGGGGTGACGCGGTCCTCGGACGACTCGGACGGGTCGGGCTGTGACGTCGACATGGTGTGTGCTCCTCGGCGATCCGGATCGCGGCTTCGGCCCCGGTGCTGTCCCATCGGGTCCGCTCTCACCATTCAACGCCATGGCGCGCCCTGCATCCCGAGCCCCGGGAGAGGCACCCGGCCCGGGATGCCGCCGCGACCGGGCGGGCGTCTAATTGATGATGACGAGCGGATCGGCCGACAGGGAAGACCGAGGCCATGACACCCACCGCGGACACCGAAGCGGGAGGGGGACACGCCACCGGAGGGGTACTGCGACGGCTGGGCGAATGGTGCGCCCGCCACTTCGTGATCGTCATCGTGGCCTGGCTGGTCGCCCTGGTGGCGCTGCAGTTCGTGAACCGCTCCTTCGGCGGGGACTACTCCGACAACTTCTCCCTGTCCGGAGTGCAGTCCCAAGACGGTCTGGACGTTCTGAAGAAGCACGACCCCGCGGCCGGCGGCTACAGCAGCCAGATCGTCCTGCACGACGGCAAGCAGTCCCTGACCGCGCTGAACTCCCAGCTGTCCACCACGCTCGGCGACCTGCAGAAACTCCCGCACGTCCTGTCCGTCCAGAATCCGCTCTCCGCCCAGTCCTCGAAGGTCGGACCGGTCTCCACCGACGGCAGGACCGCCTACGTCACCGTCCGCTTCGACGTACAGCCCTCCACCCTGGGCGACGACTATCTGCACGGGGTCGACCACGCCGTACAGCCGTTGCGGGCGGCGGGGGCGCAGGTCGAGTACGGCGGGCCGCTCGGCGAGCTGGCGCGGCCGGTCGCCGACGACCGGGTCAGCGAGCTGATCGGCTTCGCCGTCGCGATCGTCGTCCTGCTGGTCGGCTTCGGCAGCGTGATCGCCGCCGGCATCCCGCTGCTGACGGCGCTGATCAGCGCGATCGGCGGGCTCGCCTGTCTCGGTCTGCTGGCCGCCGCGTTCACCTTCGCCACCGTCTCGCCGACCCTGGCCACGATGATCGGACTGGGCGTCGGCATCGACTACGCCCTCTTCCTGATCACCCGTCACCGGCAGAGTCTCATCGACGGCGCCGACCCGGTGCGCTCGGCCGGCCACGCCACCGCCACCAGCGGACGTGCCGTGCTCGTCTCCGGCTGCACGGTGATCATCGCCCTCGCGGGGCTGTCCGCGTCCGGAGTCAGCTTCATCGGGAAACTCGGCCTCGCGGCGGCCGTCACGGTCGTCTCGGCGGTCATCGGCGCGCTGACCCTGGTCCCGGCCCTGCTGGGCCTGATCGGCAAGCGCATCGACCGCTACCGGATACGCCGCCCGGTCGCCGAGACCGACGCCGCGGCCGGGACCGAACCGCAGGGCACCTGGCACCGGTACGCGCAGCGCGTGGAGCGGCGGCCCTGGCAGTTCCTGGCCGCAGGCGTCGCCGCCGTGGTCGTCCTCGCCATCCCGGTGTTCTCGATCCAGCTCGGCCACATCGGCGACGGCGCTGACCCCACCTCCTTCACGGACCGGCGGGCGTACGACCTGATGACCGACGCGTTCGGCCCCGGCTCCAACGGCCCCCTCACCGTCGTCATCGACCAGACCTCTGTACCGTCGTCCCAGCGCTCGGACCTCTCCTCCCAGGCGCAGAAGACCCTGAACGGCGTGCCCGGCGCCGCCACGGTCACCCCGCTCACCGCCACCAAGGACGGGGAAGTCCTGATCGGCACGGTCTATTCGAAACAGTCCCCGCAGAGCGCCTCCACCACGGACCTGACGAACCGTCTGGTCGACAACACCCTCCCCGACGCGGTCTCCGGCACGGACGCCAAGGGATACGTCACCGGCACGACGGCGGCCCAGGTCGACTTCCGCGACATCGTCGCGAGCCGGCTGCCGCTGATCATCGGCGTGGTGGTCGCCCTGGCGTTCCTGATCATCCTCGCCGTCTTCCGCGGCCTGCTCGTCGCGCTCAAGGCGGCCGTCCTCAACGTGCTGTCCATCGCCGCCTCGTACGGCGTCGTCGTGGCCGTCTTCCAGTGGGGCTGGGGCGGCCCCGCGCTCGGCGTCTCGGGCAAGGTGCCCATCGAGAGCTACGTCCCGATGATGATGTTCGCGATCATCTTCGGACTGAGCATGGACTACGAGATCTTCCTGCTCTCCCGCGTCCACGAGTCATGGCTGCGCACCGGAGACGCCAAGGCCTCCGTCGCGCACGCGCTGGAGATCACCGCGCGGGTCATCACCTGCGCGGCACTGATCATGGTGAGCGTGTTCGCCGCGTTCATCGTCAGCGACAACATCGTCGTCAAGATGCTCGGTCTTGGCCTGGCCGTCAGCGTGCTCATCGACGCCACGGTCGTCCGGCTGCTCATGGTCCCGGCCGTGATGACCCTGCTGGGCCGGCACGCCTGGTGGACACCCCGGTGGCTGGACCGGATGCTGCCGCACATCGACGCCGAGGGCGATCACGAGCAGAGCGCCGAGCCGCAGGTCAGCGACCGTCCGGTGACCCGGGCGTGAGCACCAGAATCGTCACGTCGTCGAGCACGGCCGGTGCGTACCGTACGAGATCCGTCCGCACCCGGTCGGCCAGCGCGGTCGGGTCCTCGTCGGCGAGGGCGGCGAGGCGGGCGGCCAGGGGATAGAAGGCGCCGGAGGTGTCCCTGGTCTCGCTGACGCCGTCGGAGGCCAGGATGAGGCTGTCGCCGGGGTCCAGGCTGAGGGTGATCCCGTCCGACGGAGTGCCGTCGGACAGACCGAGACCGAGCGGCGTCCACGGCGCGAGGTCGATCTCGGTGGCCTTGCGGCCGTGCAGCAGCACGGGCGCCGGATGCCCGCAGGACACGATGCGCACCTCGCACGCGTCGGGCGAGAACTCCAGCAGTACGGCGGTCGCGAACAGCTCGGAGTACTGGGCCGACGCCGAGTCCACCACCAGCCGCCGGTCCAGCCGGGCGGCGACCGACTCCAGGTCCGGCCGGTCAAGGGCCGCCTCCCGGAAGGCCCCCAGCAGGGAGGCGACGGTCGAGATCGCCGACAGACCGTGCCCGCGTACGTCGCCCATGACCGCCCGTACGCCGTGCGGCCCTTCGCGTACGTCGAAGAAGTCGCCGCCCACCAGGGTGCCGCGTTCCGCGGCCCGGTACGGGCCCGTGCAGCGGACGCGGCCGACCCGCTCCGGCACCGGCGGCACGACGGCGCGCTGCGCTGCCTCGGCGACCGTGCGTTCGAGGTCCGGCCGGGCGTCGCGGCGACTGCGTACGTACGACACGAAGACGCTCAGCGCGGAGACGAAACAGATGGTCAGCAGGTCGGTCTCGCCGGGGTGGTCGAAGTGGAAGGCCGGGACGGTGAGGACGGCGACCACCACGAGACCGAGCACCGCCGTCGCGAGCGGACCGTACGACAGGACGGCCGGCGGGGGGATCGCGCCGAGCGGGAAGCCGATGTCGAGGGCATGGCCGTTCACCAGCGTGGCCGCGCACGCACCTTTCCCACACCCCCACGCTCCTACTGCGGGGCGTCTGCCGCACGCCGACCCGCGAAAAGAGAACCTGTGAAAAGTGGATCTGCGAATGGAGAACCTCTGAAAAGAGGTGGACATGTCCGCGATCGGTTCCTTAGCGTGTGACCACCACGCCAGGAGATCGACGGAAGGAGGCGAGTGCCGTGCAGATCACCACCATCCAGCGCTCCCTTCCCGTTGCCCCGGCGTGCTTCGGCTGAGTCCGACCCGGGAGCGCTCCACGCAGTACGTATCCGGGAGGAATCCATGACCGATCTGGTCATCCGCGCGCTCGACGAGCGCGACGCCCCACTCTTCGACACCCTGCCCGACCCGCTGGACAACCGTGCGGCCCACCGGCGGACCACGCACCGCCCCGACTGGAAGCGGGTCGCCCTGCGGGACGGCGTCGTCGTCGCGCGCGCCGCCTGGTGGGGCGGTCCCGACGACGCCGAGCCCCTCAACGTCAACTGGTTCGACGTGGCCGAGGGTGAGGAGGAGGCCGGCGCCGAACTGCTCCGCACGGCTCCCTGGCAGGTCGGACTCGAACTGACCCTGCCCGCCACCTGGCGCGAGGACCCGACGCAACACGCCGCCGCCGAGGCCCGCTTCACCGCCGCACGAGCGGCCGGCTACGAACTCCTCGTCGAGCGTTACCTGTACCGCTGGACCCCGCAGGACGGTCTCCCCGAGCGCCCCGGACGGCTGACCTTCCGTGCCGAACCGGACGACTCCGTGTTCTTCGACGCGGTACGCCGCATCCACTCCGCCACCCTCGACGCGCACGCCCTCCGGGACATCGAGGAAGGCGGCCTCGACCAGGCCGCCCAGTCGGAACTCGACTTCTTCAACTGGTGCCCGTCGCCCCGGGATTGGTGGCAACTGGCACACACCGAGCAGGGCGACCTGGCCGGCATCCACATCCCGGCCCACAACCCGTCCGGCCCGTGCGTCGGCTTCATCGGCGTACTGCCGGACCAGCGCGGCAACGGCTACGCCTACGACCTGCTGGCCGAGTGCACCCACTTCCTGGTCGACCAGGGCGCGGAGTTCGTCTCGGCGGCGACGGACCGCGGGAACTTCCCGATGGCGGCGAACTTCGCGAAGGCCGGGTATCCGGTCGTACGGGAGCGCATCAACTTCGAGGTGACGCGGGGGTAGTTGGAGGAGACGGGGGCGGGGACGGCGCACACATGGGCCGGCCCCGCCCCCGCCCCCGCCCCCGTCACCGCTGCCGTCTCGGCTGTCGCAGTAAGGTCACCGGCATGCGAGAGGTGCGGGTGGTGCTGATCGGGGGCACCTCGAACGTCGGCAAGTCGACCGTCGCCCAAGAGGTGGCGCAGCGGCTCGGGTTCGGGTGTCTGTCGACGGACGGGCTGGCCCGGCACCCCGGGCGGCCGTGGCGCACACCCGAGTGGGAGGTGCCCGCGCATGTCGCCGAGCACTACGCGTCCCTCACTGTCGAGGAACTGATCGTCTCCGTGCTCGACCACTACGAACGACTCCGGCCGCGCATCGAGCGGCTGATCACGGACCACGCGGCCGGGGACGGCGGCGGCTCCGGCCTGGTCCTGGAAGGCTCCGCGCTCTGGCCCGTCCGGGTCGCTGAGCTGACCGTCCCGCGCACCGCCGCCGTCTGGCTCACCGCCGACCCTGCCGTGCTGCGCGACCGTGTGCACGCCGACGGCCGGTACGAGGCCTCGACGGCCCGGGAACAGGCCTTGATGGACAAGTTCCTGGCCCGCACGGACCGCTACCAGAGCCTCATGATCGAGGCTCTCGACCAGCGGGGCCTGGACCGCCTCGACGTCGGTGCCGGACAGTCCGTCGAGGCGGTCGCCGACGCGGTGCTCGCGACCGTCGCGGCGCAACAGGCGGTGGGCGGCCGGTCGTCCGGTCGGCGGTGAGACGTCAGCCGGCGTTCGCGTTCAACAGACTCTCCGCCTCGGCCAGGATCTCTGTGACCCGGAGGCCGAACGCGGCGTCGCACGGGTGCGGTTGGCCGCCTGCGGCGGAGGCGATCAGGGCGTCGGCTGCGCGGATGAGGGCCGGGACCGGGCCGACGGCGCTGTCCGGGAGGTGGATCACGCCGGACTCGCCGCGGAGTTCGACGTCGGCGCCCGAGGCGGCGGGCGGTGCGGTCAGGCTCAGGGTGAGGGTGCTTGAGGCGCCGCTCGCGTGGTCGAGGATCAGTTGGACGGTGTCCCCGGGGCCGGGTGCCGCGGCGGCCACGCGTCGGGTGTCGCCCAGGATCGGCAGCAGTACGGACAGGGCGTGCGGGCCCACGTCCCACAGGGCGCCCTTCTCCCGGCGCCACGGCGTCGCGAACGGGCTGTCGCCGGAGAAGACCGCGCCGAGCCACTGGGCCCGTGCCGTGAACCAGCCGCCGGTGCCTGCCTGTTCGGCGATCCACGCGTCCGTCTCGGGGACGAAGCGGCTCGTGAAGAAGACGACGGAGGCGACGCCGGTCTCCTGGACGGCCTCGACCACGGCCCGGCCCTGGTCCACCGTCGTGGCCAACGGCTTGTCCAGCAGCAGGTGCAGCCCCGCCCGCGCGGCACGTGCCGCCAGGTCCGCCTGTACGGCCGGCGGCAGCGCCACGGCCACCGCGTCCACGTCGGCGAACAGTGCGTCGACGTCGTCGTAGGCGTGGGTGCCGTGCTGGTCGGCCAGTTCCTTGGCGGCGTCCGGCCGGCGGCCCCACACCCCGACGAAGTCCAGGTCGGGGTGTTCCTGGAGGGCGGGAGCGTGAGTCATCCCCGCCCACGGGCCGGTACCGAGCAGTCCGATGCGCATGCCGCCGCCTCTCCACTCCGCCGCACGTTACGACGCCTGTTCGAGAGCGAGCGTCGCACACCTCCCGGCCGGGCGCGCAACCCACTTACCGATCATGCCTCACCCGCCGCCGATTCAGTGGCGTGGCTGCTGAATGCGTTCTCATTCCTCTATTGGACCTCCGGCCACCCGCGGGGTCAGGCTGGAAGGCGGTCCGGCACGCCGTCACCCTGACCGGTGCGCCGGACGCCACCGCTTACGCGCGACAGCCGAAAGAGGTCACGAATCCATGCAGACCCGCCGCATCGGTGATGTCGAAGTCAGTGCGATCGGACTGGGCGGAATGCCCATGTCCATCGAGGGCCGCCCGGACGAGGCGCGCTCCCTCGCCACCCTGCACGCCGCGCTCGACGCCGGTGTCACCCTGATCGACACCGCGGACGCCTACCACCGGGACGCCCACGAGGTCGGCCACAACGAGACCCTGATCGCCAAGGCCCTCGCCTCCCACGACCGGGGCGGCGATGTCCTGGTCGCCACCAAGGGCGGCCATCTGCGTCCCGGCGACGGCAGTTGGACCCTCGACGGCAACCCCCGTTACCTCAGGGAGGCCTGCGAGGCGTCCCTGCGCCGGCTCGGCGTGGAGGCCATCGGGCTCTACCAGTTCCACCGCCCCGACCCGAAGGTGCCGTACGCCGAATCGGTCGGCGCGATACGGGACCTCCTGGACGAGGGCAAGATCCGGATGGCGGGCGTCTCGAACGCGAACCCCGACCAGATCCGGCAGGCGAACGAGATCCTCGGCGGCCGACTGGTCTCCGTGCAGAACCAGTTCTCACCCGCATTCCGCTCCAGCGAGCCGGAGTTGGAGCTGTGCGCCGAGCTCGGCATCGCCTTCCTGCCCTGGAGCCCGCTCGGCGGCATCACCCGGGCGAGCGAACTGGGCTCCACCTACGGGCCGTTCGCCCGGATCGCCGAGGACCGCGGAGTGAGCCCGCAGCGCGTCTGCCTGGCCTGGATGCTCGCCAAGTCGCCGGCGGTCGTGCCGATTCCCGGTGCCAGCCGCCCCGAGACCATCCTCGACTCCCTGGCCGCGACGGACCTCGACCTGAGCGCCGACGAAGTCGCGGAACTGGACGCCGTCTGACAGCACTCTCCCGGCGCCGGCCGGTGTATTCCCCGCATGCGTGGGGAGAAAGCGCTTGCTCGACACCCGGCCACTGGGGGAGGACACCGCACATGGCGTCGTCGTCGGAGAAACCGCTCGACCACCGCTACCGGGGCGAACACCCGATCCGCACACTCGCCTATCTGTTCCACGCCGACCGTCGCCGCCTCGCCGCGGCGGTCGGCGTCTTCACGGTCAAGCACAGCCCCGTCTGGCTGCTGCCGTTGATCAGCGCGTCCATCATCGACACCGTCGTACAGCACCAGCCGGTCGGTCAGCTGTGGTGGAGCACCGGGATCATCCTGTTCATCCTGCTGATCAACTACCCGCTGCACGTGCTGTACGTGCGCCTCCTGTACGGCAGCGTGCGCCGCATGGGCACCAGCCTGCGGTCGGCGCTGTGCACGCGGATGCAGCAACTGTCCATCGGCTACCACTCGCGCGTCAGCGCCGGCGTCCTGCAGGCCAAGGTCGTGCGGGACGTCGAGACGGTCGAGCAGATGGTGCAGCAGACCGCGGAGACCGGGCTCGGGGCGATCACCGTGCTCACCGGCGGACTGGTCATCATCGCCGTCCGCACACCGGAGTTCGTGCCCGTCTTCCTGGTCGTCGTGCCCGCCGCCGCCCTGGTCGTGGCCCGGCTGCGATCCCGACTGCGCACCCACAACGAGCACTTCCGGCACGAGGTCGAGACCCTGTCGACGCAGGTGACGGAGATGACCCGGCTGATCCCGGTCACCCGCGCCCACGGCCTGGAGGGCAAGGCGCTGCGCCGCATGGACGGCACCCTGAGCCGGCTGCTCACCTCCGGCATGCGCCTCGACCTCGTCAACGGCCGGTTCGGCTCGCTGGCCTGGGTCGTCCTCAACGTGGTCGGCGTCCTGGTCCTGGCAAGCGCGGCGCTGGTCTCGTACTACGGCGTCTGGGGCGTCACCGCCGGCGACGTCGTCATGCTCAGCGCGTTCCTGACCACCCTCACCAACTCGACGACCACACTGGCCGCGCTGGCGCCGGTCATCACCAAGGGCCTGGAGTCGGTGCGTTCGGTCGGCGAGGTCCTCCAGGCGCCCGAGCTGGAGGACAACGAGGGCAAGGACGAGGTGACTTCGCTGCGCGGGGCGATCACCTTCCAGGGCGTCGGGCACGTCTACGAGGCCGGCGACCGGCCCGCCGTACGCGACTTCACCCTGTCGGTCGTGCCGGGCGAGACCGTCGCACTGGTCGGCGCCTCGGGCGCGGGCAAGTCCACGGTGCTCAATCTCGTCATCGGCTTCGTCCGGCCGACCTCGGGCCGACTGCTGCTCGACGGCGCCGACATGAGCACCCTCGACCTGCGCACCTACCGGCGGTTCGTCTCGGTGGTACCGCAGGAGTCGATCCTCTTCGACGGCACGATCCGGGAGAACGTCGCCTACGGGATGGACGAGGCCGACGAGGAGAGCGTGCGGGCGGCTCTGCGGGACGCCAACGCCCTGGAGTTCGTCGACCGGTTGCCGCGGGGGCTCGACACGCTGGTGGGGGACCGTGGGGCCCGGCTGTCCGGCGGACAGCGCCAGCGGCTGGCCATCGCCCGCGCCCTGATCCGGGACCCCAAGGTGCTGGTCCTGGACGAGGCGACGTCGGCGCTGGACACCCGCTCGGAAGCCCTGGTCCAGGAGGCGCTGGCCCGGTTGCTGCGCGGTCGTACCACCTTCGTGGTGGCGCACCGGCTGTCCACCGTGCGGGGCGCCGACCGGATCGTGGTGATGGGGGACGGCGCGATCCTGGAGGTCGGCACGCACGAGGAACTCCTGCGCGGCGGCGGGGCGTACACCGCCCTGCACGGCGGACAGGTCGCCTGACGCGGCTGCCCGGTGCGGTGTCGTCAGGCGGCGCTGCTCCGGGGGAACAGGTGCGGACAGACCGCGTCGTGGTCGGTGCCGAGACTGGTCCACCAGCGTTCGCAGCAGGCGGCGTCCAACTCCTCGCGGACGATCTCGTCGGCGGCCGAGCGGGCCGGGCGGCGCGGCCAGGCCGAGGCCGTGCGCAGGTCGTGGACCAAGGTCTCGCGTACGACGGCGATGACCAGGACCACGCTCGCGGCGGCGAACAGGAAGGCGATCCACAGGGGGCCGTAGCGGAATTCGAGGACCATGGTCCAGACGAGTCCGCCGCTGGTGGCGAGATACAGGGCGCAGAGGAGGCGGCCGGAGCGACTCATGAGCGTTCACCGTTCGTGCAGGATTGGTTGCGCCTGTTCAACGCCTCAGGACGGGCGAGGAATCGGGTGGAGAGGCGGATTTGCGTCAAATCCGGGTCGGAGTAGGGAAGATGTGACGCGTGATACCGCCGGAACCCCTGGTGACGGTGTTGGCGAGAATCCGTTGGATCTTGTCATTTCAGCCTCTGTGGGAGCGCTTCGACGATCCATAGCCTGAGCCGCGCACGGCTGAACGTCCATGGAGTAAGGCGCCCCGATGACCAAGTTCCTGTTGTCCCTGCACGTCCTGGCGGCCATCGTCGCCATCGGCCCCGTCACCGTCGCGGCCAGCATGTTCCCGCCGGCCGTCCGCCGGGCCGGCGCCGACGTGGCCGGGGTGGGCGCCGTCCGGCTGCTGCACCGCATCTGCCGTGTCTACTCGGGCCTCGGCCTCGCCGTGCCCCTCTTCGGCTTCGCCACCGCCGCCGCGATGGGGGTCCTCGGCAACGCCTGGCTCATCGCCTCCATCACCATGACCACGGTGGCCGCCGGCGTCCTGATCGCCTTCGTCCTGCCCCGCCAGGACGAGCTCCTCGGACAACTCGACGCCGAGCAGCCGGTGGAGCGGTCGAGCACGGCGCAACTCGCCATGTTCACCGGCATCTTCAACCTGCTGTGGGCGACCGTCACCGTCCTGATGATCGTGCGGCCGGGCTCGACCACGGGCGCCTGACCGCACGTCACGGTCTGCCACCGGGGACACACACCGCATGTGCGGACGTCAAGTCCCCGGGGGGATTCACACCTCGGAGTGCCGGTCCGCATACACTCGGCGACCGGGCCCATGTGCGTGGGCCACCACAGGAAAGGCGCGTTGCCGGGTGTTCCAGGATTCCCCCATCTACGACCGACTCGTCGCCGAGCGCGGCGACGTCCCCACTCAGACCCGTCGCGAGGCCGAGCGCGTGAGCCGGGAACTGGAGTACGTCATGCGACCGCTGCAGTCCTTCGGCGCCACACCGCCCGCCGAGCGACCCGCCTCCCCGGGCGCGGGCTGGCAGCGGACGGCACTGCTGCCCGGCTCGCGGCCGCAGTGACCGCACTCAACACACCCTCGTGGTCGAGCCGTTGACCCGGGAGTGCGGCTCGGGCCCGGGACGGGACAGCCACTCCGCTATCGTCCGCGCGATCGGCTGACCCGTCTCCACCTCCACGAACCCGAACTGCCCCGACTGATTGCACTCCAGGAACCACCAGGTCCCGTCGGCGTCCTCCGCGAAGTCGAAGGCGCCGTAGGACAGTCCGGCCTCCCGCAGATACGAGAGCACGGCCTCCGCGATGCGCGGCGGGACGTCGGCGGGCTGCCACGGCAGGTCGGAGGAGGCGAACCGGACGTCCACCTCGTCGGGGTCGGCGTCCGCCAAGGTCGCCTTGCGGGCCGCGAGCAGCCGATCGTCGACCGCGGTCAGCCGGATGTCGGCCCGCTTGGGGACCCGCCGCTGCAGCAGCGTGGGCCCGTAGGCGACGGCGGTGAAGTCGGTGTCCGGCGCCACCCGGCTGGTCGGCACCGCCCGGGGCGGGTCCTGCGGGTGCGCCCCGGAGACCGGCTTGACGACCAGGTCCGGGTAGCGGTCCGCGAACTCCCGGGCGGCTTGCGGAAATGTCGTGATCAGCGTGGCCGGCACCGGCAGCCCGCAGCGCTGTGCGAGCCGGAGCTGCCAGGGCTTGTGCCGGGCGCGGCGGGCCGCGTCCGGGTGGTTCATCCAGCGCGCGTCCGAGCCGCGCAGCATGCCGTACAGGGCCTGTGCGGACTCCTCGGTCAGCCAACTGGACGGCTGGGCCGCCCGGGTGGCGGCGGTACCCGGCCTGCGTACCCAGATCGACCGCAGCCCGCTGATGCTCACGAGGCGGTCCGCGGCCTGGAGGTGGCCGCGGAACGCCCCGTGCACATACTCACCGGACAGCGAGACACCGCCGGTGAGATCGGCGGGGTCGAGTCGGATCACTGGGACCCCTGAGGCGTTGAGGTGCACGACCACCATGTCGGCCGTCACATCCTCTTCAGAGGTCAGGATCAGCACGGTCATCGTCGGCGGTTCCGTGTTCAGTCGTCGAAGTGCGTCTTGGAGCCCGCGGTGGAGGTGGTCGTCGCGAGTTCTCTCAGGAGCGCGAAGTCGCGGGCCGCGACCCGTCCGTCGAAGAGCACGTTCAACTGCAGCCCGGTGTCGTAGACATATGGAGCTGTGGCCTCCAAGTCCACCGCCGGACGTGCGTAGTTGAGCGCGAACGGTTGCATGGTCTCTCCCTCGTCGGTCTGCGCCGACCCAGCGGTTTCCATCCCCACGGCACCGCTCGGTCCGCCGACTGCCTTGCCCTTCCAGTCACTTATACGAATCGAACGAGTGATTGGTTTCCTTACTCTGAGTAATCAGAGGGACGTTTCGTGACCATTCGGCCTGCCGGGAGAGGTGCGCAGGGTGCGCAGGGCGAGCAGAAGGACGCCGATATCGTCCAAATACACGGGGTCGGGCAAGAGATCGGTCGGTAGGACGAAATACAGGACGGCTCCCCAGAAGACCCAGCGAGGACCGGTCGGCAGCCCGGCGCGCCGCAGGTCCCGTCGGGTCCGCACCAGTCGCACCAGCAGGACGACGGCCATGGTGAGCACGACCGCCGCGAGCACCACGGCGACGACGATCACCGTTGTGGTCGATTTCACTGGTCCTCCTCGTCGGCGGGCCGCTCGGCGCGCTCTTCTCCCAGATGCCCCCATCCGGCGTTCGTACGTACTTGACGGTGGATCGGATCCGCCGGGAGCGGGGTGGTTCATACCGGTGGCTCACCCGAGTGGCACGGGGCGGCGGCGGGACCTAGTAATGGTCACCGTAACGACGCTTCCCAGGCGTCCGAGGCGCGAGAGGCGCCACACCCTCCCATGGAGACGAGCATGAGCAGCGGCTCTTCATCACCCCAACCGAACGAACACTCCATATCCGAGGCGCCCGGCGACCCGGTCGGTGCCCTGGTGCACGCGGCCGTGGCCGACCGCCCTCTTGAGGAGGTCGTCCGCCTGATCACCCTGCTTGAGCAGTCGCCCCAGTACGCGCGGGCCACTGTCGACGCGCTGCGCGCGGTCGGCGTGGACCGGTCCGTGGAGGACGTCACCCGTCTGGTGGCCCTGCTCACCCAACCACCCCGCGACGCCGACAGCGCCGACGAGGCGATCCGCGCCGCGGCCGAATCACGTCCCGTGGAGGACGTGACCCGGCTGATGGCGCTGCTGCACCAGTCCCCGTTGGAACCGCACGTCGGTCAGGAGGCGGCCCGCGCCGCCGCCACCGCGCGGCCCGTCGAGGAACTGGTGGAGCTGATCGGCCGGCTCAGCGAGGAACGCGACGCACAGCCCGTCCCCGGCCCGTACATCGCAGCGCCGGGAGCATCCGACGGCCCGTACATGGCTCCGGAGGGCTTCGCGGTGCCGCCCGCCCCCGACGTCCCGCCCGCCATGGCGGACGGTCGCGCGCCACGCCGTGTCGCGCGCGGGTCGGCCCGGCGCGCCACGCACCTGGCCTGGCCGGGGCTGGTCTCCGCCGCGGCGCTCCTGCTGTGCGCGATGCTGTGGTTCCCGCTCCACCGCGACGGCGCGTCCCTGCGTGCCTACGGTTTCGCGCTGGGCGTGTCGGCGCTGTGCGCGGTCCTGGCCGTCCTGCTGACCCTCCGCCCGGCCATGGTCCTCCTGGCGCTCGCGGTGGTGGTACCGGCGGTCCTCGCCGGGGCCCAGCTGTACGGGGGCCGCTTCCACTCGGCGCGGCTGTCCCAGGCCCTGGACCTCACTCTGGCCCCGAGTTGGGCGGCCGGCCTGGCCGCCGTGTGCGCGGCCCTGGTCGCCCTCACGGCCCTGGTCGTCCGCCTGGCCTGGCAACCGCCGCCGATCGTGGTGGAGAGCCGGCCGATGGCCACGGCGAGCCATCCGGCGGATTGACGGTCCCTGTCTCGCGCCGACTGGCGGGGACCGCCGACCGTGGCTCGCTCAGGACGGCGACCACGGTCCGGCGGTCCCGGTCTGCGTCGGGCAGCGAGGGCGGGTAGGGCCCGTCGGCCCATCAACACCGGCCGTCATGAGCCGGGGCCCTCAACCTGCCGATGGATCCGGCCCGTTGGCCTTCTCGTCCCCGTCCGTCGCCGTGTTCTCCTCGCCCGCTCCGCTTTCCGGGGTGGGCTTGGGGCGGCGGGACTTGGCTGTGGTTCGGAGGCGTTCCAGGCCGCGGGTCAGTTGCTGGAACGGGGAAGCGGTGGGCGGTTCGGGTGGCTGGGGGGCCGGGGTGGCGATCCCGGCGCCGGACTCGCGGTACGCGGTCAGCGCTTCGTGGGCGCGGTCGGCGGCCTCGCGGTACAGGTCCCGGGACTGGGTCATGGCCTCCAGCGCCTCGGTGTACATCGCCACCAGCCTGCGCTCGCGGGCGAGTTCCTCCTCCAGCGTCATCAGGTGCCAGTCCTCCCTCAGTGCGGTGAGGGGCTTTTCGGCGCCGTCCGGCAGCGAGGGAGGCAGCGCCGTGAAGCGGGCCAGCGCGTCGATCAGCTCGGTCGGTCGGGAGCCGTCGAGGAAGACGCTGCGTACGGCGAAGTCATCCGCGGCCCTGCCAGGCAGCGCTCCGTGCAGCAGGACGGCCCCGCCGCGCGGAACCTCGACGCCGAACTCCCGCAACGCCCGGTTCACGACCCGCAGTTGCTCCGGCGCGGCACGGTGCTCCACCACGCGGTGCCGCAGGCTCGGCGGCAGCAGCCGGCTCAGCGGCAGCCGGCCGTGCTCGTCGGGCGTCATGGCCTCGTGGACGACGACGTTGAGTGCCCAGCCGCCGTCCACGCAGTCGCGCAGCAGCCGCCGTATCTCCTTGTCCTCCTCCGGGAGGCGGTTGACCTCGCGGAAGCGCAGCCCTCTGGCGGGCTCACGGTCCCAGTCGGCGTCCGGCTCCTCGGGCCAGAACATGGTGGCGGGGGAGGGCCACTCCAGGTCCCAGGGGCGTTCCGCTTCGGCGAGGAGCACCCACTCCTGCCCCTGCTCGGAGGCGCGGGAGAGACTCAGCCGGGCCCGTACGGTCACCTTCCCGGCGACCTTCCAGCGGGCCTCGAAGACGTGTTCAGCCTCCGTCCGGGCCTCGGGCGGCTCCAGACGGTCGTCGATGAGCCCGTCGTTCTTGCGGCGCAGCAGGGTCTGCCGGACGACGGGTTCCGCTTCGGGGCCGGTACGACGGCCGCGGGCGAGCCAGAGGGTGGTGGGAACTGTGGGCCGGTCTGTGGCGGAGCTGGACATGAGTCCTTGTCTGGGCGGGGGCAGGTGCGCCTACCAGTATCGTCCGCGCCGGTCGCGCGGGATCATCCGGGGTCGCGCACACGGGACCCGAACACGCACACTCGGGGTGCGTACGGCGCACTCCAGTTCGCGGTGATTCACTCCTGCCCCCGCGGTGTCCCGGCCGCGACAATGTCCTCCGCGAACAGGACCCGCCCACCATCCGCTTGGGGCGGGTCCTGTTCGCACCTCACAGGCTGCCGTCGTATTTCGTGGGCCGCCTTCGTGCCTCCCGGGTCGCCGCGACACTCCGCCGAGCCGCATCGACTCGATATATATCGGTTGCCGATATATCCTGGCCGCATGGCATCGAAGGGCATGACCACAGCCGCCTTCTTCGTCCTGACCGCACTGGCCGACCAGCCCCGGCACGGCTACGGGATTCTGCGGGAGGTCGAGGAACTCTCCGACGGCGCGGTGCAACTGCGTGTCGGCACCCTGTACGGCGTACTGGACCGGCTCACCGCGGACGGAATGATCGTCCTGGACCGGGAGGAGGTGCACGACGGCCGGCTCCGGCGCTACTACCGCCTCACCGACGAAGGGGCCCAGGCCCTCGACGCGGAGGCGGAGCGGATGGCGGCCGGCGCCAGCGCCGCCAAGCAGCGGATCGCCGAGGGGCGCAAGGCCCCCGGAGCCGCCGCGAACCCCACGACCGGACCCGGACTGGCCGGAGGCCTCGCATGACGACGCTGCTCGAAACGCGCTACCGCGCCGTACTGCGCCTGCTCCCCGCCTACTACCGGCAGGCCCGGGAGGAGGAGATGGTCGAGACGTACCTGTGGGACCTCGACCGCGACACCCAGGACCAGAGCCGGCCCACCCTCGGCGAGACGGCGAGCGTCGCCGCACTCGCCCTGCGCAGCCGCCTCGCCGCCTCCGGAGCACCCCGGCGCTACGCGCTGCTCGGCTCGACCGCCCGGCACTTCGCGCTGTTCGCCGTCCTGCTGCAGGCGACCGCCGCGCTCGTCGACCGGGTCCTCGGACTGACCTGGGCGTCGACCCACGGTTCGAGCCAGTGGGACATGTTCGTCTCGGCGTTCACCGACCAGGGGCCACTCTTCGGCGTCGTCGAGGTCGCCGAGTGGGCGCTGCCCCTGCTCTGGACGGTCGGCTTCTTCGCCCTCGTGCACGACCGCCGGCGCCTCGCCCGTACGTCCGTGCTGCTGGCCGCGCTGCCCACGCTCTGGCCCTTCGTCGGCCCGCTGGTCAGCGACAGCGTGGTGCCGTCGGATCTGTGGTTCGCCGTCGTCACCGCCCTGTTCGCCTGGCTGTCGGCGCTCGCGCTCTGCGCGGCCTACCACCGGGACGCTCCCGCCGCCGCGCTGCCGGTCGGCTCTCCCGGCCTCGTCTTCGCGGCGTTCGCCGTGGTGACGGGCGCGTCCATCGTCCTGCTGCCCGGCGCTCCGGACACGGCCTGGGCGCCTGCCACCTGTTTCCTCGTCGGTGCCGTCGGCTGGCTGGTGCTGCGCAGCCGCAGCGCGGACCGAGGTCCCGCCGGAGGCGCCGTCGCCCTCGCCGCACTCGGCCTGCTGCTTCTGGCGGTCCGGGTCGCGGCTTTGTACCCGTGGCTCGGCCTCCCGCTGCCCGCCGTGTACTTGGGCGGTGCCTTGGGGCAGGTCGCCGGGCTCACCCTGCTGGTGGTGGTACTTGGAGCGGTCGCGCGCCGAGACCTCGTCAGGCACTGACCGGTCCGGGCGGCCGGCCTGACGAACGGCTGCGGTGGGCCAGGGAGTTCACCCCCTGAGGGAGTTCTCCCGACCCACCGCGCGGCAGCGTCTACGACCCGCTCGCCCTGAGCATGTCCTCGCGCTCGACGAGCTTCACGCGCTCGCGGCCCTGCGGCTCGCCCAGTGCCTTCTCCGCCGCGTCCAGCCGGTACCAGCCGTCCCACGTGGTGTAGCGGACGTTGCGCTCGGCGAGGAACGTGTCCACGGCCTCGGGTGCGGGCGTGGCAGGCTCGTGCAGGCGGCCGCCGGCGTAGTCGGCCAGCAGGTTGGACACCGTCTCGTTGGCGTCGCCCTTGGTGTGACCGATCAGACCCACCGGACCGCGTCGGATCCACCCGGTGACGTACGTCGACTGGAGGTGCTCGCCGCTCTCCTGGATGACCCGGCCGCCCTCGTCCGGCACCGTGCCGGAGTCGATGTCCCAAGGCAGCTTGGGGAGTTTGTCGGAGAGGTAGCCGACCGCGCGGTAGATCGCGGTGGTGTCCCAGTCCTTGAACTCGCCGGTGCCCTTGACGTTGCCGGTGCCGTCCAGGGCCGTGCGCTCGGTGCGCAGGCCGACGACCTTGCCGTCCTCGCCGAGGATCTCGGTGGGCGACTCGAAGAAGTGCAGGAACAGCTTGTGCGGGCGGTCGCCGACATCGCGGATTGCCCAGTTCTCCAGGGTCTTGGCGACCATGTCGGCCTGCTTGTTGCCGCGCCGGGTCTCGATCGAGCCCTCGTCGTAGTCGATGTCCTCGGGGTCGACGATGACCTCGATGTTGGGGGAGTGGTCCAGCTCCCGCAGCTCCAGTGGGGAGAACTTCGCCTGCGCCGGGCCGCGGCGGCCGAACACGTGGACCTCCAGCGCCTTGTTCGCCCTGAGGCCGTCGTGGACGTTCGGCGGGATCTCGGTCGGCAGCAGCTCGTCCGCGGTCTTGGCCAGGATGCGGGCCACGTCGAGCGCGACGTTGCCGACGCCCAGCACGGCGACCTTGTCGGCCTCCAGCGGCCAGGTGCGCGGCACGTCCGGGTGACCGTCGTACCAGGAGACGAAGTCGGCGGCGCCGTAGGAACCGTCCAGCTCGACACCCGGTATCGACAGCTCGCGGTCGGCCGTCGCGCCCGTGGAGAAGATCACGGCGTCGTAGAACGCGCGCAGGTCGTCCAGGCAGATGTCGGTCGGGTAGTCGACGTTGCCGAAGAGCCGGATCTGCGGCTTGTCCAGCACCTGGTGCAGGGCCGTGATGATGCCCTTGATGCGGGGGTGGTCGGGGGCGACGCCGTAACGGATCAGGCCGAACGGGGCGGGCATCCGCTCGAAGAGGTCGATGGACACACCGGGCTCGGCGGCCACCTCGGACTTGAGCAGGGCGTCGGCGGCGTAGATCCCGGCGGGGCCGGCTCCGACGATGGCTACCCGCAGGGGGCGCGGCATGATCAGGTTCCCTTCGAGTGGAGGTAGATCGACTCGACGGAAGCCTAAACTAAGGCAAACCTAAGTCGGTACGCGGGTCCGGTCTATGGACTCATAAATCAAATTTATGAGCCGGGAACGGGAACTCGAACGCGGGTATCGGCCAACAGCAGTCGACCGTGCCCGCGACCTCAAGGGAAGCCCATGAACCTGAAGGGCGATCAGTGACCGCCTTGCCGAGTATCGGAGCCCTGCCTGCCCTCGGCCCGCACGACGACTCTGTGTCCGAAGTCTCCGATGCCTCCGCCGGCGCTTGCTCCGACGCCTCGGTCATCGAGCGGTCGTGGGACGAGCCGGACGCGTTCGCGGAGCTCTTCAACCGCTACGCCGACGACATCCACCGGTACGCGGCCAGACGGCTGGGTACCGAGGCCGCCGACGACCTCATGGCCGAGACCTTCGTGATCGCCTTCCAGCAGAGACGCCGCTACGACCTCTCGCGCCCGCACGCTCGCCCCTGGCTGTACGGGATCGTCACCAACCTCGTCGGCCAGCACCGGCGCGCCGAAGCGCGTCGCCTCAAGGCCCTCTCCCGGGTCGCCGCCGCCGCGCCTGCGGAGAGCGAGCCGCTCGCCGACCGGGTTGCCGCCAGGGTCAGCGCCGAGAGCTCCCGCGCCGAACTCGCGGGCGCGCTCGCGGAGTTGCCCGCCCGCCACCGGGACGTGCTGCTGCTGATCGCCTGGGGCGATCTCGACTACGCGGAGGCCGCCGAGGCCCTGGACGTGCCCGTCGGGACCGTGCGCTCACGACTGCACCGGGCCCGGACCAAGCTGCGCCGGGCGCTGGGCGGGACGGATCCCACAGCCCTGCACGAGGAGACCGAAGCGACCGAGGCGACCGAGAGGAACAGGGAGAGCGATCGTGGATGACCTCACCGCAGTGCGTGAACTGCACGCCGACGTACCCGAGTTGACCGACGAGGCCCGTTCGGCCGCCCGCGCCCGCCTCCGGCGTGCCATCGTCCAGGAGAGCCTCCCGGGCGCGCTGCCCCGCCGGTTGATGCTCAGGGTCGCCGTCGCCGGGACAGCCGCGGCGGCGGTCGCGGGAGGCGCCGTCGTCGCCACCCGGCGCGACCAGGACACGGACGCCCCGCGGATGACCACGCTGAGCGCCGCCCAACTGCTGCACAAGGCCGCGGACAAGTCCCGGGCCGACGGCACCAGGATGCCGATTCCGCGCAACGACCAGTACGTGTACACCAAGACCTACATCACCCGGACCTACGCGAAGGACGGGAGGACCAAGACCTGGACGGACGAGAGCTGGACCTCGGTGGACGGCTCCAGGCCCTCCAGGCGTGAGGAGTACGGCAAGATCCACAACGATCCCCCGGTGGGCAGGCACGAGGTGATGTGGCCGCCCACCGTGTACACGGAGTTGGCGAAGTGGCCGACGGACCCGGACACGCTCCTCAAGTGGCTCCGGATGGGCAATGCGAAGGCCGATATGGAGGCGTTCGTGAACGCGTGCCAGTTCTTCGTAGTGCCGCGGGTCATGCCGCCCGGTCTGGAGGCCGCCACGTTCGAGGCCGTCGCGAGGATTCCCGGCATCCGGATCGACCGCCAGGCGGTGGACGCCCTCGGCCGCCGTGGCGTCGCGGTCTCGTACCCGAAGATCTACTTCGCTTTCATCTTCGACCCGGAGACCTACGCCTACCTGGGCATGAGCCTCAAGGGGAGCAGCGGGGACTGGAGCGACGGAAAGTTCGAGGACTCCGACTGGTATCGCGAGGCGCGCGGTCTGGAGGAGAAGGGCGTCGTCGACCGGATCGGTCAACTCCCCTAGGGCGGCAGGGGCGTTGGGCGTCCCGGCCGCCGTACCACGCGGGGTCGGTACGGCGGCCGGGAGCACGGTCAGCCGATGTGGAAGCTGTCCCCGTAGACCTTCCAGTCCAGGGGCGTGTTCAGACACAGGTTGTTGTTGCGCAGGAAGACCCGCTGCTCGGTGTCGACCCGGGTGGTGTCGCTGTGTGCCTCCTCCTGCTTCATGGCCCACACCCGCGCGTTCAGGAAGGCGTTGAGGTAGGTCACCTCGTTGCCGCCCTGGGCCGGCGGCTTGGCGCTGTTGAGGGCACGCTTGCGTATGTTCCGGAAGCTGGTGGAGTCGCTGCCGTCACCGTGCATGACGATGGCGTCGTAGTACGCGAACTGCCCGAGCGTGCCCAGCCCGTCCGTCTTGCCCTGCTGGACGGACGGGTTGAAGTACACCCGGTCGCGCTCGTCGTTCTGGGCCTGCTGGAAGGCGCTGTCCCCGGCCGCCGTCCGCCAGTCCCTGGGGAAGTTCGGGTCCAGACCGGAGTGCGAGTCGGTGCCGTCGACCTGGCGCAGCGCCGGCAGGTACTTGGCGAGCACGTTGCCCGGCTTGCGTGCGGCGTACAGCTCGACGAGGTCGAGCATGTCGCCGGTGCCCGAGCAGAAGCCGATGATGCCGGCCGTGTAGCCGCGGCCGTCGCCGATGTCCTCGATGTACTTGTACTGCGCCTTCCAGTCGAGCGAGGAGTTCTCGGCGCTGGAGACGAGCTTCATGGCGATCTCCTTCTTCGCCGGGTCGTCGAGCGGTGTGCAGGCCGCCGCCGCGGATGCGGAGGCGGACGCGCGCGAGGGCCTGAGCAGCGGTGCCGCGACGAGCGACGCGCCGAGCAGGGTGAGGAGGGTGCGGCGCGAGGTGTGGCTGGGATCGGTCGCGTCGACGGAGGGGTGCCTCACGGAAGCTCCAAAGGGGAGTGGGGGGTGGGGAGTTGGCCGTGCGTCACACTGATAGGAAGGTTTCCTATCAGAAGAAGCGGGCGCGTGACACCCGTCGCGTGAAAAGTTCGTACGGAAGAACGAAAACCCGTTCGGTCAGGGCAGGGGCTGCTCGGTCCAGATGACCTTGCCCGCCGGGGTGTAGCGGGTGCCCCATCGCTCGGAGAGCTGCGCCACCAGGAACAGGCCGCGCCCGCCCTCGTCCGTCATCGCCGCGTACCGCAGATGGGGCGAGGTGTTGCTGCTGTCGCAGACCTCGCAGACCAGCGTGCGGTCGAACAGCATCCGGACCCGGATGGGTTCTCCGCCGTAGCGGATGGCGTTGGTGACCAGTTCGCTCAGGATGAGCTCCGTGGTGAACGCTAGCTCGTCCAGGCCCCATTCGGTCAGTCGGCGGGTGACGCGTGCGCGTACCTCCGCGACCGCCGCCGGGTCGGACGGCACCTCCCACTCGGCGATCCGGTCGGCGGGCAGCGCGCGGGTGCGGGCGACGAGCAGGGCGATGTCGTCGCCCGGCTTGGACGGCAGCCGTGCGTCGAGCACGACCCGGCAGGTGTCCTCCGGCGAGGGACCGGCCTGCTCCAGCGCCTCGCGCAGCATGTCCAGGCCCTCGTCGATGTCGTGCTCGCGGTCCTCGACGAGCCCGTCCGTGTACAGCACGAGACGGCTGCCCTCCGGCAGTTGGAGATCGGCCGTCTCGAACGGCAGCCCGCCGAGGCCCAGCGGCGGACCGGCGGGCACCTCAAGGAACTCGACGCTGCCGTCGGGCCGGATCAGCGCGGGCGGGGGATGCCCGGCGCGGGCGACCGTGCAGTTGCGGGACACCGGGTCGTAGATCGCGTACAGACAGGTCGCCCCGATGACCGGCGCGCTGCCGTCCTCGGGCGTCTCGTCCTGGTCTATGCGGCCCACCATCTCGTCGAGCAGGGCGAGCAGTTCGTCG
This sequence comes from Streptomyces pseudovenezuelae, assembly GCF_029892565.1. GTDB lineage: Bacteria > Actinomycetota > Actinomycetes > Streptomycetales > Streptomycetaceae > Streptomyces > Streptomyces pseudovenezuelae_A. Next base: position 322,423 of record NZ_JARXVH010000002.1, read on the forward strand.
GGCGGCAGGTCAAGGGCGGAGAAGTTGTGCACCGCCGTACGCAGCCGCCCCATCGTGGCCGCGGCGTGCAGTCCGTGCCCGACGACATCGCCCACCACGAGGGCGACCCGGGCGCCCGACAGCGGCAGTACGTCGAACCAGTCGCCGCCGACGCCCGCCTGGGCCGGCAGATAGCGGTACGCGATCTCCAGGGCCGTCTGCTCGGGCAGGGTGCGCGGGAGCAGGCTGCGCTGGAGGGTGACGGCCATGCTGTGCTCGCGGGTGTAGCGGCGGGCGTTGTCGATGGAGACGGCCGCACGGGTCACCAGCTCCTCGGCGAGGGCCAGTTCGTCCACGTCGAACGGCTCGGGCTTCTGCGAGCGCCAGAAACTCACCACGCCCAGGACCATCGCCCCGGCCCGCAGCGGCACGGTGATCAGCGAGTGGATGCCGTACTCCACCACCTGCGTGGTCCGCTCCAGGTCCTGCTCGCGCCAACCCGCCGCCCGCGCCAGGTCCGGTTCCAGCACGGCCTGGCCGGAGCGCAGGCTGCGGGACTGCGGCGCGGTGGCGACGTACCGGATCTGCTGCTGGAGGGGATACAGCGGCGCGTCCTTGCGGATCCCGCTGAGCGCGGTCCGGCGCACCGGGGTCACCGCCTCCGGCTGGCCGCCGCTGAGCACGGCGTCGAAGAGGTCGACCGTCGCGAAGTCCGCGAACCGGGGGACGGCGAGCTCCGCCAACTCCTGGGCGGTACGGGTGACGTCCAGGCTCGTCCCGATGCCCACGCCGGCGTCGTAGAGCATGTTGAGGCGCTCGCGTGCCGCCTCCGCCCGGCCGGACAGGGCGCGCAGCTCCGTCGAGTCGCGCAGCGTGGCGACCCAGCCGGGCGGGCCGCCCTTGACGTCCGTGGGCCGCTGGTTCACGGCGAGCAGGCGGTCCTTGACCAGGTGCACCTCGTCCGTGGCCATCCGGCCCGAGGCCAGCAGGTCGGCGGTGTCGGGAGGCAGGCCGAGGTCGCGGGCGGGCCGGCCGTCGGCGTCCGCGGGCAGGTCGAGCAGCCGGTGCGCCTCGTCGTTGGCGAGCAGCAGCCGGCCCTCGCCGCTGAAGATGATCACGCCCTCCCGCACGGAGTGCAGGACCGCGTCGTGATGCTCGTACATCCGGGTCATCTCGTGCGGACCCAGCCCGTGCGTCTGGCGCAGCAGCCGTCTGCTCACCAGCGCGGTGCCGCCCGTGGCCAGGGCGAGCGCCGCGGCGGCGGCGAGCAGGACGAGGGGCAGTTGGCGGTCGGCGGCGCCGCCCACGTTCTCGGTGGTGATGCCGGCCGACACCAGGCCGACGACCTTGCCGCCGGGCGCCTCGATCGGGACCACCGCCTGGACGAGGCGGCCGATCGTCCCGTTGATCTCCTCGGTCACGGTGCGCCCGGCCAGCGCGGGCGCCAGCGTCCCGACGAACTTCTTGCCGATGCGGTCCGGCTTCGGGTGCGTGTAGCGGATGCCGTCGGTGTTCATGACGACGATGAAGTCCACGCCGGTCGCCTCGCGGGCCGCCTCCGCGCGCGGCTGCAGGATGGCCGAGGGGTCGCGACTGCTGAGCGCCTCGCGGGTGCCGGGCGCGTTGGCGAAGGCCTCGGCGACGGCGACCGAGCGGTTACGGGCTTCCTGGGTGCTGTCGTGCCGCACCTGCAGCACCAGCGCGACCACGGCGGCGACCACCAGCAGCAGCACGATCGCGACCTGGAGGACGAACACCTGTCCGGCGACGCTGCGTCCGCTCAGCGCCGACCGCAGTCCCCAGAACCGCTCGCGCGCGGCCCGATCCGCGTGCCCCACTCGTCGGGCAGGGGTGTGCCGGGCGCGCGTGGGGTCAGCCCGGTGGGTCGACCGGGCCTGGGAACGACCCAGAAGTCGGACCATGTGCTCATGTCTACACTGCCGGGCCGCACGAGGCGAGAGGCGTCACAGAGGGTGACAGGGCGCGTCGTGGTTCCTGTGTGCGGGCTGTGCGGGATGGGGTGGCGCGGTGGATTCGGCAGTCGGCTCCGGTAGCGGGATTTCGTACGGCGCCTCCGTGCATGCCGGTCTCTCCGGAGGGCCGGCTCCCGCTCAACGCCGGTCTTCCTGGGTGGCGCGGCGGGTCGCGAGCAGGAGGGCGATGTCGTCGGGGCGGTCGGCGGTGTGCCGGGCCGCCGCGGTGAGGCGTTCGGCGACGCCGGCCAGGGAGCGGCCGCCGGGGCGGGCGGCCGAGGTGCCGGCCTTGGCCAGGGCCACCCGCAGGGCCGTGATGCCGTCGTCGATGTCGACGCCCGGCCGCTCGACCAGCCCGTCGGTGTACAGCGCGAGGATCGCGCCGGGCTCGACCTCCAGCTCCGCCACCGGGTAGTGGGCCTGTGGGTCGACCCCGAGGACGACCCCGCCAGGCAGGTCCACCACCTCGGTGTGACCGTCCGGCCGGCGCAGCAGCGGCGGCGGATGTCCCGCCCGGGCCGCCCGCGCAAGACCGGAGGCCGGGTCGAGCCGGATGTAGCAGCAACTCGCGAACTGGCCGGGATCGAGGTCGATGAGCAGGTGGTTCGTGCCGCTCAGCACCTCGTCGGGTGGCCGGTCGCCGAGTGCGAACGCCCTTACCGCGGTGCGTAGTTGACCCATCGTGGCCGCCGCCTGCACACCGTGCCCCTGTACGTCGCCGATGACCAGCGCCAGCCCGTCCCCGGCCTCGACGACGTCGTACCAGTCCCCGCCCACCTCCATGCCCTGGGTGCCGGGCAGATAGCGTCCGCTGGTCTCCACGTCCGGGTGGACCGACAGCTTGCGCGGCAGCAGGGCCTGCTGCAGGCCGCGCGCGAGGGCGGCCTCGCTCTCGTAGCGCTGGGCCTTCTCCATGGCGTGGGCGATCAGCCCGGCGAGCGCGGTGAGGACCGTGCGTTCCTCGGTGCTGAAGCTGCGCGGGCGGTCGAAGCCGAGGATGCAGGAGCCGACCGGGCGCCCGGAGGCGATCAGGGGCAGGAAGGCGCGGGCGCCCTCGGCCGCGTCCAGGGGGATACCCGGGTAGGCGGCCGTCAGCTGCTGCATCGAGTCGAAGAAGAGCGGCCTACCGCTGGTCAGCGTCTCGACGCCGGGCAGCCGGGCGTCGAGACCGACCCCCTCGAAGGGGGCGAGGAACCCCTTGGGGAAGCCGGCCTCCCAGGCCAGGTACAGGTGCCGGTCCTGCAGGAGGTAGAGGGCGAGCCGTCGGCCGCCGAACGCGGGCAGCAGCTCCCGCATGACCACGGCCGACACCTGCCGTGCCGTGACCGCCTCGGTGAGCGCGATGGCCAGCACGATGGGCCGGTACAGCGGGGCCAGCGAGGGCATGCCGGACTGGGACGCATCGGCCGGTACGTCCGTGTCGGCCGCGGTGCTCGCCATCCGGTTCGCCGGGCGGAAGGTACAGGTAAGGACGGATGCGCCGGCATGGACGGAGACGTCGAGCCAGGCACTCTCGTACGAGGCGGCGCCGCCGTCCGTGTCGGCGTCGTCGGCGTCGTCGGCCGGGCGCTCGACGTGGAAGCGGACCGGGTCGGGAGAGAGCAGGGCGCTGCGCAGATGGTCCTCGCAGGCGGGCTGGTTCAGCCAGGGCACGGCCTCCCACAGCGGCCGGCCCAGCAGTTCGCCCTGTGAGCGGTGCAGCAGCTGTCCGGCGCGTGGATTGGCGTAGTGGACAAGGCCGAGCCGGTCCAGGCCGAGCACGCCCTCGGGCAGCAGGTCGGCGGCGGCGTCGGCAGCCGGGCCGGGCCCGGGTTCGACGACTAGACCCCGCACGGGACGGGGGTTCGACGGGGTGCCGGGGGCGGTGGCGTACGGGTTCCACAGCTCGACCAGCCGGAGCGGGCCGGTCTTGGGCTGCGTGTACAAGGGGAGGGCAGGAGGCCTGCCGGCGGCCGTGTCCCGGAGAGCGGTCAGGATCCGCTCGGCCTCGTCCGGGGCCACCGCGTCCGCGAGCGCCGCCGCGGAGGCCGAGATCTCGCCCTTCGGCCCGCCCAGCAGGCCCGGCAGCCGTTCGTCCACGGTCACCACGTCCGTCGCCGGGTCCCAGGCGAAGGCACCGGCCCGCCCGGCCGGCCGCTGCGCGCCCGGCGGACGTATGCAGACCGGCTCGCCGTCCCAGGCGACCGCCGGGCCGCCCTCGTCGTCGAGACCCCGCAGATCCTCGCCCAGCTCCTCGGCCAGGCCCACCATGCGGTCGCGGTGGCGCAGCAGCTCGGTGGCGTCGGCGGCGGAGGGCCGTAGCACGGTCAGTACGCCGAAGGTGGTCGCGCCCGCCGCGATGGGCACGTACAGCGAGCCGAACTGGAAGGGCAGGCTGGCCGCGAACTGGGGGTAGCGGCGCATCGTCTCCGTGGCGTTCGGGAGGACCACCTGGACGCCCAGCCGGTAGGCGTCGGCCACGGGGAAGGCCCGGTCCACGTGCATCCGCCACCAGGCGCGGAACAGCGGGCCGGGCAGCCCCGAGAGCACGGCCAGGCGCAGCAGGCCGGGCGTGCCGGAGCGCAGATAGACGCCGCCCGAGTGCCCGCCGGCCGCGCCGATCGCCTCCGTCGAGGCGTCGATCAGCAGCGCGGCCAGCTGCCCGGGCGTCCGTATGTCCTCCGCGCTCCCAGTCATCAGCCCTGCCTCGTCCGCGCCCGCCGAGCGGGCGACACAGCAAGAATGCGCCACGACGGGGGCGCGGCGCACCTGGGCGGTACGGATTCGGTGCTCGCGGCGGGAGTGACGCACGGTTGTGGCGGGATGCGCGGAGTGTACCGGGAGTCCGGCGGCACGGCGCTCCACGGGAGTGCGGCCCCGGCCGACGTGACCCGGTCCGGGAGGCAATGCGCGACCGCGGCCGGAAAGTGATGCCGCCGACAGCGTCCGACTGCCCTTCCTCCGAAGGGACTTGGCGGAGCCGTCGATCCATGTAGCCGCCATTGTTTTCCCAACGGGCGGCAACGGCCGTGCAACCAGCCGATATCCCGGGTCATGGCTTGGCCAACCCCTTCCCGCACGTTGTCCACAAGTTCACCACCCACCCCTGATGCACCCCACCGAGCCGGGCGGAGAGTGATCGGCGGTCCGCTTCCAGGGCGGGCTCAAGCCCTCACTCCGCAGAGCCGATCCCGCTCAAGAAGGGGCGATCATGGCCGAGTTGACACGCCGTAGACTTCTGGGTTCCGCCGCGGGCGCGCTGGGCGGCGCCGCGGCCTTCAACCTCCTCCCGCCGAGCGTCCAGAAGGCCGTCGCGGCCGAGCCGCCCAAGAACGGCTCGCTGCGCGACATCGAGCACGTCGTCATGCTGATGCAGGAGAACCGGTCCTTCGACCACTATTTCGGCACCCTGTCCGGTGTCCGCGGCTTCGCCGACCCGCGTGCCCTGAAACTCGACAACGGGCGCAACGTCTTCTACCAGCCGGACACCGTGAACCCGAAGGGCTACCTGCTGCCCTTCCACCTCGACACCCACACCTCCAGCGCCCAGGCCATCCCCTCCACCAGCCACGCCTGGTCGGTCCAGCACCAGGCCTGGAACAACGGCAAGATGGACCAGTGGCTGCCCGCCCACCGCGCGGCCGACGGCGTCAACGGCCCCTACGTCATGGGCTATTACACGCGCGAGGACATCCCGTTCCAGTTCGCGCTCGCTGAGACCTTCACCATCTGCGACAACTACTTCTGCTCGGTGTTCGGGCCGACCTGGCCCAACCGCCTGATGTGGATGACCGGTTCGATCGATCCGGGCGGCACGCAGGGCGGCCCGATCATCAGCAACGTGGCGCCGACGCCGTACCGCTGGACCACCTACGCGGAGCGCCTCCAGAACGCCGGCGTCAGCTGGAAGGTGTACCAGGAGGAGGACGACTACGGCACCAACATGCTGGAGCAGTTCGCGTCGTTCAAGAACGCGCAGCCCGGCTCCGACCTGTACGAGCGGGGCGTACGCCCGCAGCCGCACGGCACCTTCGAGGACGACGCCCGCAACGACCGGCTGCCGACGGTCTCGTGGATCTGCCCCACGAGCTACCAGTCGGAGCACCCCGACTACCTCCCGGCAGCGGGCGCCGACTACGTGGCGTCGAAGATCGAGGCGATCGCGTCCAACCCGAAGGTGTGGCGCAAGACGGCCTTCATCCTCAACTACGACGAGAACGACGGTCTGTTCGACCACGTCGCCCCGCCGACCCCGCCCGCGGGCACCAAGGACGAGTTCATCCAGGGGCTGCCGATCGGTGGCGGCTTCCGCGTGCCCGCCATCATCATCTCGCCCTGGACCGTGGGTGGTTGGGTCGCCTCGGAGGCCTTCGACCACACCTCGGCGCTGCAGTTCCTGGAGCGGTTCACCGGCGTCGAGGAGCCGAACGTCACCGACTGGCGGCGCGAGACCTTCGGCGACTTCACCACCGCCTTCCGCTTCCGCGACGCCCGCCCGCGCTCGCCCCGGCTGCCCCACGACACGGCGGAGCAGCTGGAGAAGGCGCAGGAGGAGGTGGCCACGCTGCCGAAGCCGACGCTGCCCGGCGCGGACCAGAGGTTCCCGCACCAGGAGCGGGGCCGCCGCCCGCACGTCTGACGGACGACCGAGGGCCCGGGGCGCATCTGTCCGGGCCCTCTTCGCGGGTCCGCAGTCTTGTGGGAGCGCTCCCAAGGCGGCAGGATGCTGCGGTGACCCCGTCTTCAGACAGCCGCGGCACCATCCGCCCGTACCGGCCCGAGGACCGCGAGGCCCTCGACGACATCTGCGTGCGCACCGCGCACCTCGGCCAGGACAGCCGACCCTTCTACGCGGACCCCGGCATCTTCCCGGTCATCTTCGCCGCTCCGTACGTCCATCTGGAGCCGGACCTGGCCTTCGTCCTGGACGACGGCGAGGGGCACGCGGTCGGCTACATCGTCGGCACCGCCGACACCCCCCGGTTCGTCGCGGAGTTCCGCGCGAAGTGGCTGCCCCTGGTCTCCGACCGCTACCCGCGGAACCCCGGCCCGCCGACCACCGCCGACGCGGCGATGATCCCGCTGCTGTACGACCCCGAGCGGATGATCGTCCCCGAAGTCGCCGCCTACCCGGCCCACTTGCACATCGACTTGCTCCCCGACTGGCAGGGGCAGGGCCACGGCCGAGCGCTGATGCGCACCTTGCTGCGCGCCCTGGCGGACCGGGGCGTCCCGGCCCTCCACCTCTGCATGGTCACCGCCAACACCCCGGCCAGGGCCTTCTACGATCGCCTCGGCTTCCACGAGATCCCGGTGCCGGACCCCGGCACCGTCACCTATCTCGGGCGTACGACAGGGGAGTTGGCCTGAGCGTCGGGCCGACTCCGCCGACCGGGCCTCAGATCCAGGTGTCCAGCCACATCCGTGCCTGCCAGTCGGGGTACGGGATCGTCATGCCCGTATAGATCGGGAAGAAGTAGATGAAGTTCCAGACGATCAACAGCACCAGTACACCCGCGCCCACCGCGCCCACCCTCCGCCGCCGCTGATCCGCGCCGGGCGGACCCGGCATCGCGCCCACCATCATCGCGACGGCCAGACACAGGAACGGCACGAACACCACGGAGTAGAAGGAGAAGATCGTACGGTCCTGGTAGTTGAACCACGGCAGGTAACCGGCGGCCACCCCGCACAGCACTGCGCCCGCGCGCCAGTCGCGGCGCCAGGCCCAGCGGAAGAGCAGGTAGAGGATCGCGCAGCAGCCCGCCCACCACAGCAGCGGTGTGCCCAGGGCGAGGATCTCCTGCGAGCAGCCGGCGGTGGCGTGGCAGCCGTCCTGGGCCTTCGGGGCCTCGTAGTAGAACGACACGGGCCGGCCCTGGACCAGCCAGCTCCACGGGTTCGACTTGTAGCGGTGCCAGGCGTGCAGGTCGATGTTGAACTCGTAGACGGCGTGCTCGTAGTGCCACAGGCTGCGCAGCGGTGCCGGGATCCACGACCACAGGCCGCCGCGGCCGTCCGCCCAGTGCCGGTCGTACCCCTTGTCGGACAGGAACCAGCCGGTCCAGGTCGCCAGATACGTCAGGACGGCGACCGGCACGAGGGACAGCGTCGACCAGCCGAAGTCCTTGCGCAGCATCGCGCGGTAGGGGTGGCGCGCTCCGGCGACGCGGCGGGAGCCGACGTCCCAGAGCACGGCCAGGGCGACGAAGAAGACCAGGAAGTACAGGCCGTTCCACTTGCTCGCGGCGGCCAGGCCAAGGAAGAAGGCGGCTGCCAGTCGCCACGGCCGCAGGCCCGTGCCCACGTGTTCGCCGGTGTGCAGGTCCGGCCGCGCGAAGCCGTCCTCGCCCACCGGGAGGGCGGCCGCGAGCCGGGCCCTTGCCTTGTCGCGGTCGACGAGCAGACAGCCGAACGCCGCCAGCGCGAAGAACATGACGACCAGGTCCAGCAGGGCGGTGCGGCTCATCACCAGGTGCAGGCCGTCCACCGTCATCAGCGCTCCGGCCAGACAGCCCAGCGCCGTCGAGCGGAACAGGCGGCGCCCTATTCGGCACAGCATGAGCACCGACAGCGTGCCCAGGACGGCCGTCATGAAGCGCCAGCCGAACGGGTCCAGGCCGAACATCCACTCCCCGAGGCCGATCACCCACTTCCCCATCGGCGGGTGCGCGACGAAGCTGCCGGCGTCGGAGAGCGGGATGACCTGGTGCTGCGCCAGGATCTGCGGGTCGGCGACCTTGCGGTCGGGCCAGGTGCCCTCGTAGCCGAGCCGGAGCATCGACCACGAGTCCTTGGCGTAGTACGTCTCGTCGAAGATCAGGTCGTGCGGTGAGCCCAGCCGCCAGAACCGGAGGATCCCGGCGACGACGGCGACGAGCACCGGGCCCACCCAGCCCACGGACCGGGCGGCGAGGCCGGCCAGCCGCGGGCTCAGCCCGACCGAGTCCCAGCGGCCGGTGCCCGGTTCCGGGAAGGGCGGGACCAGTCGCTCGCGCGTGTCGACGGGGCGGGGCGCCGAGTACCCGAACCGGCGCAACCGCCGCGCCCAGGCACTCGGCTCGCCATCCGTCAGGTCCTGTTGGCCGACCTGTTCCCGCGTCGGGGTGTCACTCGTCACCGGATCATCGTAGGGAAGGGCACGCGGCCGGGGTCAGGCGGTGCGCAGGGTCTGCTTCGCCAGCTCGAACGCCGGGAGCATGTCCTCGTACTCCTCGGAGTCCAGGCCGCCGAGGTGCAGGACGACCGGTCCGCTCGCGGTGGTGACGGCGAGCGCGCGTTCCTTCTTCGTCTCGTCCAGGAGCTTGCTGGTGAACAGGTACTCCACCTCGACGCCGTCGAGGCCGCCGCTCTTGAACGTCGTGTACTTCGGCTTGCTCGTGTTGTCCTCGGCCGCCACGAAAGCCTTCAGCACGGTACGTGCGTCGTCCTTGCCCGGCTTCCCGGTCCAGACGCGGAGGAAGCCGATGTGGCCCGCCGGCTTGGCGTCCACCTCGCAGGTGCCGGTGACCGGGCCCTGGTGCAGGAGCGCGTCGGCGAGTTCCTCGGCGAGGTCGCTCCCGTCCCCGGTCGTCTCGGCGTCGATGGCCTCCGCCTTCCAGTCCGCGGCGATGTCGAAGGTGACCGGGAGTTCGCAGGCCGAGCCCGACCTGCCGATCGTGCCGCCGCTCTTTGCGACCTTGCCGCTCCCGCCGGCCGCGTCCGCCGTCGTCGCACTCGCTCTCGGCGCCTCGTCGGACGCCTCCGCGCACCCCGTCAACACCCCTGCCAGCAAAGCCGTACAGGCCAGCCCGCGTCGTGTGTTCCCCGCCCCCACCAGCATTTTCGACCTCTCCTCTTCGATTCGGCCGGGACACAGTATCCGAGGTGCGGCGACGGCCCCGAATGACCCATGATGGCCCGGTGAGTTCGCTGACGTTCGACCGCTATTGCCATGAGATCGGCTACCAGACCGATCTGCTCGCCGGGCATGTGAAAGGCGCGGACGGGACCGCTCCGGTCGCCTCCTGCCCCGGCTGGGACCTCGACCGACTGCTGCGGCACGTGGGCGGTGACCACCGGTGGGCGGACGAGGTGGTCCGTACGCGAGCCGACGGACCCGTCCCCGACGAAGGGGTCAACGACCCGTCCGTGTATGCCGACATCGACGCCGCCGCACTGGGCGCGTGGCTCTCCGACGGAGCCGCCGCACTCGCCGCGGGCCTGCGTGCCGCGGGGCCGAGAGCGCAGGTGTGGACGCCGGCCGAGGACCGGTTCACGACCGCGTTCTGGGCCCGGCGCATGGCCCACGAGACCGTCGTGCACCGGGCCGACGCGGCATTGGCGACCGGGGCGGAGTTCCGGCTGGACGACGACCTCGCGGCCGACGGGATCGAGGAGTGGTTGGAGTTCTCGACCGTCTCCGAGGCGTACGAGCCGCAGCCCGGCACCTCCGAACTGCTAGGCGCCGGCCGCTCGCTGCGCTTCCACGCCATCGGCGCGGGGCAGTGGTTCGTCGACCTCGACGGCGACCGGCCCACCTGGCGCATCGGGTACGGCGAGGCCGCCGTGAGCCTGCGCGGCCCCGTGACCGACCTGCTCCTGCTCCTCTACCGACGCCCCGCGCCCGCCGTCGAAGTGCGCGGCGACACGGACCTCTTGGACCTGTGGCTGACCCGAACGGGTTTCTGGCTGGAGGTTTAGCGGTCGGCGCCCCGTGATCAGGCGCCCGACCAGTATCGTTTTCGATTCTCCTGCGGCCCGTGTGTCTGTGGACTCGAACGCTTCCTAAGAGATTCCGATGAATTTCCGATGCGGTTGAACACACCTGTCGTCTTGTGCGTATGGGACCGGGGGAAGCTATGCCCGACCGGACCCGAGGCGCAGGAGAACTTCCGTGGGACGCAACACGCGCAGACGACCAACAGGCGCGCGCCGCGCCAGCTTCGCAGCAGTGGCGCTGATGTTGGGAGGAGGAGGCCTCGTCGCGGCCAACGTGTACGCGTCGGCCACCGAGAGCGGCGGGGACTCGTCGCAGCACACGGACAGCGCCCAGGGCGGCGTCACGGTGGACTGCCCCGACGTCGGTGACCAGTTGACCGACGTGCCCGACGAGGCGCAGCCGAAGGTCGACCAGGACCTCGCCGCGCTGGACGGGCAGATAGCCGAGGCCTACCAGCGGATGCAGGGCGGAGGCTCCGACGACGTCCTCGCCTCGCTGAAGGAGAAGCGGTCGGCGACGATCGAGGACATCTCCAACACGATGGACGACGCGGGGGAGCGGCCGCAGGGCCTGGACGACCTCGCCGAGTGCACATGGCGTCAGTCCGACGACCAGAGCGGACAGGACCAGGCCCAGGACCAAGGGCAGGAACAGGGCCAGGAAGGTCAGGACCAGGGCGACGGCTCGGACCAGGGCGACCAGCCGGCCGGCAACGGACCGGTCGTCGGGGACTACGCGGACATCAACTCCGTGCAGCCCAACTCGCCCGCGCCGGACCTCAACTCGTTCGTCTCCAAGGGCACCTTCACCACCAGCTGTGGTGTGAACGAGAACGGACTGCGCAACTCCGACAACGTGATCGTGGCCCCGGGTGTCTCCAACGGCGCCCACCACTTCCACGACTACATCGGCAACCAGTCCAACACCGCCTTCGCGAGCGACGACGACCTCGCCAACGCCGACACCACCTGCGAGAACCCGGGCGACAAGTCCACGTACTACTGGCCGGTGATCCGCCTGCAGAACGGCACGCAGGAGAAGGACGCGGGCGCGCCCGGCGGTGGCACCGAGGGCAACGCGGGCCAGATCGTCACGCCCAAGCAGGTCACGCTGACGTTCATCGGCAACGCGGGCAGCGAGGTCACGGCGATGCCCCGCCTGCTGCGCATCATCACCGGCGACGCGAAGGCGTTCGTCAACGGCACGGCCAACGCCAACGCCTCCTGGAGCTGCACCGGCTTCGAGGACCGGCAGCTGAAGGACAAGTACCCGCTCTGCCCCCAGGGCAGTGACGTGGTCCGCACCTTCCGCTTCCAGAGCTGCTGGGACGGCCGCAACATCGACAGCGCCAACCACCGCACCCACGTGGCGTTCGCGGACGCCTCCGGCAACTGCCCGAACGACTTCAAGGCCATCCCGCAGCTGGTGCAGCGGATCGTCTACGACGTCGACGCGCCGAGCCTCCAGGACGGCGGGAAGACGACACCACTGTTCGCGGTGGACTCCTTCCCCGAGCAGCTGCACAAGCCGGTCACCGACCACGGCGACTTCATCAACGTCTTCTCCGACAAGCTGATGGGCGAGGCCGTCGACTGCATCAACGGCGGCCGCCAGTGCGGTGCCGGCACCGGCGAGGACCCGGGTTCGGACGACGGTGCGACCCCGCCGGCGACCGAGCAGCCCAGCGAGCAGCCCACGGACCCGGCGTCCGAGGACCCGACCGAGCAGCCCACGCAGAAGCCCACCGAGGAGCCGACCGACCAGCCGACCGAGGAGCCGCCGGCCCAGCCGACCGACGACCCGGCCGACAACCCGTCGGAGTCTCCCCGCGAGACCGCCGGTGACGACAACGGGTCGAACTCCGGGAACGGCAACGGGAACAACAACGACAACGGCAATGAGAACGGCAACGGCTCCGACGACCAGAACAACGACGAGCCCACCGTCTCCAGCACCAAGGAGCCCCAGGTCCTCGCCTCCTCCTCGAAGAGTGCCGAGGCGGCTCCGGTGGGCCAGGACAGCTCCACGCAGCCTTCCCAGAACGCGGGCGGCAACGACCCGGTTGCGGAAGGCGGGAGCCAGTCGCAGGCGGTCCAGGGCGGTGACCTCGCCGAGACGGGCACGACCCTGTGGCCCGCAGCGGCCGGCACGGTCCTCCTGATCGGAGGCTTGGTCCTGCTCACCCGCACCAGGCGCCGCTACCCGGCCAGCTGACACACGCTCATCCACACAAGAGCGCTCGGACCGTACGTACGACGTACGGTCCGAGCGCTCTTGTCCGCCGTCATTCCTCCGGCTGCGGGTGCCGCGACGCCGTCTTGACGTCCGCCTCGACGTCGTTGCGCGCCAGCCCCTCGTCCTTCGCGTACTCGGTGACGGCGGCCTGCACCTCGCGCGCGAGATCGCGCCAGGCCCGCCAGGCCGTCTCGTAGGTGTCGGTCTGCGTCGCGCTCCAGCCGTCCGGCAGGGTCGGCGGCCCGTAGGAGTCCCGCAGCTCCTCGACCCGGTCGTGCGCCTGGTCGGCGGCGCGCTGCTTCTCCACGAGTTCGTCGTAGGTATGTGTCACGGGATCAGACGATAAAGACCGATACATCCCTTAGTGCGATGGACACGACTGTCCGGACCGGCATTCAGGCGCTCCGGGTCACGGCCTCGCCCAGCAGTTCGCGCACCGCGTCCAGAGCCGCGGCCCGGTCGGCGGGCACCAGACCGATGCGGGTACGGCGGTCCAGCAGATCGGCCTCGTCGAGTGCCCCTTCGTGGCGTACGGCCCACAGGAGTTCGGCGGCGGTGACGGCATGCCACGGCAGCACGGGCTCGCCGAGCCGGGGATCGCGCTCGGCGAGGGCCTGGACGGCCGGGGCTTCGGTGCCGTACCGACGGACCAGCCGGCGAGGCACCGGAAGCGCGTCCAGCGTGCGTGGCGAGGCGGCACCGACCAGGGGGAGTGAGGCAGTGGGGGAGGGGCCTGCCGTGAGGCCGCGGCTGCGGACGGCGGCGTCCACGGCGTCCTGCGCCATCCGCCGGTAGGTGGTGAGCTTGCCGCCGACCACGGTGACGACGCCCTGCGGCGAGGTGAGCACCGCGTGCCGGCGGGAGATGTCGGAGGTCCTGGCCGCCGTACCGGAGTGTGCGTCGGGCGTGGTGTCCAGCAGGGGGCGCAGTCCGGCGAAGGCGCCCACGACGTCGTCGCGGTGGACGGGGGCGTCGAGGACCGAGCCGAGGACGTCGAGCAGGAACCCGATGTCCGTCTCGGGGACCTCCGGCACGTCCGGGATGTCGCCGTCGACGGGTTCGTCGGTGAGGCCGACGTAGACCCGGCCGTCGCCCTGGGGCAGGACGAGGACGAAGCGGTTGGTCTCGCCGGGGACGGGGATGTGCAGCCCGGCCGGCAGCGGGCCGAGGCGGTCGGCGCGCAGGACGAGGTGGGTGCCGCGGGAGGGGCGGATGCGGATGCCGTCCACCAGGCCGCCGGACCACACGCCGGCCGCGTTGACGACCGCGCGGGCCCTGATCTCGCCTTCCTCGCCCGTGAGTTCGTCGCGGACGCGGGCGCCGGAGCCGGTCAGCTCCAGGGCCCGGACGCGGGTGAGGATCCGGGCGCCGTGTGCGGCGGCGGTCCGGGCGAGGGCGGTGACCAGGCGGGCGTCGTCGGTGAGCCGGCCGTCCCAGGACAGCAGGCCGCCGCGGACCGTGTCGGCGCGCAGGGCGGGCGCGAGGTGGCGGGTCTCCAGCGCGGAGAGACGGCGGGGGGCGGGCAGGGTGGCCCGGGAGGTGCGGGCGGCGAGGCGCAGGGTGTCGCCGGCCCGGAAGCCTGCCCAGGCCAGGGCGGCCTGGCCGCGGGAGACCAGGGGAGTCAACGGCAGCACGAACGGCTGGGCGCGGACCAGGTGGGGCGCGGTGCGCTCCATCAGCACCCCGCGCTCGACCGCGCTCTCGTGGGCCACGTCGAGCTGGCCGGAGGCGAGGTAGCGCAGCCCGCCGTGGATGAGCTTGCTGCTCCAGCGGGAGGTGCCGAAGGCCAGGTCGTGCGCGTCGATCGCGGCGACCGTCAGTCCACGGGCCGCCGCGTCCAGGGCGACCCCGGCGCCGGTCGCGCCGAGGCCCACGACGAGGACGTCGACGACGGGACCGCCCACCGTGTCGGCCAGGTCGCGAGAGCGCCGGGCGGAGGACAGGGACGAACCTGCGGCGGGGCCGTGCGTCATGGCGTGAGGGTCCTCTCCAGGATGTCCCGCAGCTCCGTGAGGAAGGCGGCGGAGGACAGGTCGGCGTCGTCCTCGTCGGTCATGGTCCGCAGGGACAAGGTGAAGGACTGCACGATCAACAGCAGCGACCGGGCCTGCCGTTCAAGGTGTCCGGTACGTACCGAACCGTCGGCGTGACCTTCCTTGAGGCCGTCGGCGAGCAGTTCCAGCAGAGCGTTCTGGCTGGCTCCGCGACGGTCCAGTACGTAGGTCAGCAGCAGTTCGGGATCGACGTCGACGATCTTGCGGAAGAGCGGGTGCGCGCGGAACGACCCGACTCCGGCGACGAGGCCTTCCACGAGCCGCTCGCGCGCGGTCGTGTCCGGGCGGTGCTCGGGGATGGCCCCGGCGGCCACGTCGACCCACTCGCGGGTCATCAGGTCGCCCACCAGGGAGCGCACATCGGGCCAGCGCCGGTACAGCGTCATGCGGGAGACGCCCGCGCGGCGGGCCACGTCGGTGAGCGTGGTGCGGCGGACTCCGACGGCCAGGACGCAGTCGCGGACCGCGTCGAGCACCGCGTCGCCGTCCGACTGGTTGTTACGAATAGGCGTCATGTGTCACAGTGTAACGCCTCGGGACCCCGTGCGGTCGTCGGGGAACGGAACCGGAGCGCGAGCGCTCGACATCGACCGGTGAGGACGGCAGCGATGGACATGCTGTGGAGCGGCTGGGGCGACCCGGACCGGGCAACTCCGTTGCCCGACACGGTGATCGGGCTGCTGCGCGATCTGCTCGGCGTGAAGCCGAGCGACACGGCGCCGGTCGACCTGACTGAAATCGCCGTCCCCGAGCCGGAGTTGACGCCCGCCGCCCTCGACGCCCTGAGTGCCGCGGTCGGCGGCGAGGAACACGTCCGCACCGACGCGGAGACCCGGATCCGGCACACACGCGGCAAGTCCACGCCCGACCTGCTGCGGATACGGGAGGGCGAGGTCGACGACATCCCGGCCGCCGCGGTGCTCCCGTCGGACCACGACGAGGTGCTCGCCGTGCTGCGGGCGTGCACCCAACTCGGTCTGGCGGTCGTGCCGTTCGGCGGCGGTACGTCCGTCGTCGGCGGCCTCGCCCCGGGCCGCCGGGGCCCCTTCGTCGCCCTCGACCTGCGCCGGATGGACGGCCTGCTCGCCCTCGACCCGGTCTCCCGCACCGCCACCCTGCAACCGGGCCTGCGTGCACCGCGGGCCGAGGCGCTGCTCGCCGAACACGGCTTCACCCTCGGCCACTTCCCACAGTCCTACGAGTGGGCCACGATCGGCGGATTCGCCGCCACCCGCTCCAGCGGACAGGCCTCCGCCGGCTACGGCCGCTTCGACGAGATGGTCCTGGGCCTCACCCTCGCCACCCCCGAAGGCACCGTCGACACCGGCCGCGCCCCGCGCTCGGCCGCCGGACCCGACCTGCGCCAACTGTTCCTCGGCTCGGAGGGCGCGCTCGGCGTCATCACCTCCGTCACGGTCCGGATCCGCCCTGTCCCGCGGACCCGTGTCTACGAGGGCTGGCACTTCGACTCCTTCGAGGAGGGCGGCGCGGCCCTGCGCCGGCTCGCCCAGGACGGCCCGCGCCCCACGGTGCTGCGGCTCTCCGACGAGACCGAGACACTGATCGGACTCGCCCAGCCCGAAGCGATCGGCTCCGCCGAGACGCCACCGGCCGGCGGCTGCGTGGCGATCGCCGGCTACGAGGGCACACCGGAGGACACCTCGTACCGCCGGGAGCACGCGGCGGCCGTCCTGCGCGAGAGCGGCGGAACCCCCCTCGGCACGGAACCCGGGGAACGCTGGGCGCACGGCCGCTACTCGGCCCCGTACCTGCGCGACGCCCTCCTCGACGCCGGCGCCTTCGCCGAGACGCTGGAGACGGCGGCCTTCTGGTCCCGTATCCCCGGCCTGTACGCGGCCGTTCGCGACGCGCTCACCACCAAGCTCACCGAGGCGGGCACCCCGCCCCTGGTCATGTGCCACATCTCCCACGTCTACGAGAACGGCGCCTCGCTGTACTTCACCGTGGTCTCGGCGCAGGGTGAGGACCCCCTGTCGATCTGGGCGCGGGCCAAGCACGCGGCCAACGAGGCGATCCTCGCCGCCGGCGGCACCATCACCCACCACCACGGCGTGGGCACCGACCACCGCGACTGGTACGTCAGGGAGGCGGGCGCGTTGGCCGTCGAGGCGCTGGGTGCCGTGAAACGGTGCGTGGACCCGGCCGGGGTGCTCAATCCTGGCGTCCTGCTGCCCCTCGACTGAGTCAGCGCCCCTGTTGAAGCGACCCCCGTCAACCTCACCGCCCGTCCGCCCCGGAGGCGCACCGATGCGACAGTTCACCGCCGTCGTCAACCCCACCGCGGGCGGCTCCGCCTCGGCCGCCGCACTGCTCGGCGTGGCCCGGCTGCTCCGCGAGGCGGGGGCCGAGTTGGAGACCGAGTACAGCCGCAGTCTGGAGCACGCCAAGGAACTCGCCCTGGATGCCGGCGGGCGGGGCCGGGTGGTGCTCGCCGTCGGCGGCGACGGCATCGCCGGAGGCATCGGGGGCGCGCTCAGCGGTACGGGCGCGGTGCTCGGCCTCGTCCCGGCGGGCCGCGGCAATGACTTCGCCAGGGCGCTCGAACTCCCCACGGAACCAGGCGAGTTGGCCCAGGTGCTGCTCCAGGGCGAGCCGCGCCCGGTGGACACCATCGAGGTCGAGTCGGCCTTCCACGACCGCACCGTCGTGCTCGGCAGCGTGTACGCCGGCGTCGACGCGCTCGCCAACCGTCACGCGAACCACGCGAAGCTCCTGCGCGGGGCCGCCTCCTACTACGCCGGCGGGCTCCGCGCCGTCACCACCTGGCGCCCGGCTCACTACCGGGTCACCGTCGACGGCAAGGAACACCCGCACACCGGCTACACGGTGGTCGCCGCCAACTCCGGCTACTACGGCTCCGGGCGACTCATCGCCCCCGACGCTCGCGTGGACGACGGCCTGCTGGACGTCGTCATGATCCGCGAGGCACCCCGGCGGCTCTTCTTCGCCCTGATGAACGAACTCAGGACGGGCGCCCACGTCCGACGGCCCGAGGTGACGATCCTGCGCGGCCGGGAGATCCGCATCGAGGCCGACCGCGAGGTGCCCTACGGCGCGGACGGGGAGGTCGAGGCCGTCCTCCCCGTCACCGTCAGGGTCCTGCCGGGAGCCCTGCGCGTGCTGTGCTGAGCGTGCTGTCCGGCGTGGTCAGCCGAGGCTGCCGGTGCGGGCGTCGCGCCACAGGTCGACGCCGCCGTCGGTGGCGTACTTGTCGATCTCGGCCAGCTCGTCGGCGCTGAAGTCCAGGTTCTCCAACGCGGCGACGTTCTGCTCCAGTTGCTCGGGGCGCGAGGCGCCGATCACCAGCGAGGTGACCCGCTCGTCGCGCAGCGCCCACGCGAGCGCCATCTGGGCCAGGGTCTGGCCGCGACGGGCGGCGATGTCGTTGAGCGCGCGCAGCCGGTGGAGGTTGTCCTCCGACAGCCAGGACGTGTCGAACGACGTGCCCGCCGCGGCCCGCGAGTCCTCGGGTACGCCGTCGAGGTAGCGGCCGGTCAGCAGGCCCTGGGCGAGCGCGGTGAAGCCGATGACCCCGAACCCCTCCTCCTGGGCCACGTCCAGCAGGCCGTCCGTCTCGATCCAGCGGTTGAGCATGTTGTACGAGGGCTGGTGGATCAGGAGCGGTGTGCCGAGGTCCTTGAGGATCGCGGCGGCCTCGCGGGTGCGCTCGGCGTCGTAGGAGGAGATGCCGACGTAGAGGGCCTTGCCCTGACGCACCGCCGTGTCCAGCGCGCCCATCGTCTCCTCCAGCGGAGTCGTGGCGTCGAGACGGTGCGAGTAGAAGATGTCGACGTAGTCCAGGCCCATGCGCTGCAGCGACTGGTCCAGGGAGGCCAGCACGTACTTGCGGGAGCCGCCGCCCTGGCCGTAGGGGCCGGGCCACATGTCCCAGCCGGCCTTGGTGGAGATCACCAGCTCGTCCCGGTACGGCGCTAGGTCCTGCTTCATCAGGCGGCCGAAGTTGATCTCGGCGGAGCCGTAGGGCGGGCCGTAGTTGTTCGCGAGGTCGTGGTGGGTGATCCCGAGGTCGAACGCGCGCAGGGCGATCTCGCGCTGTCTCTCGAAGGGCCGGTCGTCCCCGAAGTTGTGCCAGTAACCGAGGGAGAGCAGCGGGAGGTCGAGGCCTGAGCGGCCGGTCCGCCGATAGCGCATCGTGCCGTCGTATCGCTCGGGATTCGCGAGGTGGTTCATGAGGTTCACTGTGCTCGCGCACGATTCTGAAGTCCAACAACTCCTTTTCATTGGATTCAGCGGTGTCGTTTCTTAATGGGCGGTGCCCCTACCGACCCGGGCCTGACTAGGGTGCGAGGTGTGCCCACCTTGCTGATCGTGCATCACACGCCGTCGCCCACCTGCCAGGCCCTGCTGGAGGCCGTCGTCTCCGGGGCGACCGCGCCCGAGATCGAGGGCGTCGACGTAGTACGGCGGCCCGCTCTGTCGGCCACCGCCTCCGACGTCCTGGCGGCCGACGCGTATCTGCTGGGCACCCCGGCGAACATCGGCTACATGTCCGGTGCCCTCAAGCACTTCTTCGACCAGATCTACTACCCGTGCCTGGACGCCACACAGGGCCGCCCCTTCAGCTACTACGTGCACGGCGGGAGCGACGTCACGGGGGCGGTGCGCGCGGTCGACGGGATCACGACCGGCCTCGGCTGGCGGCGCGCGGCCCAGCCCGTGACCGTGACGGGGACGCCGGACAAGTCCGATGTCGAGGCCTGCTGGGAACTGGGCGCCACGCTCGCGGCGGGGCTCATGGGCTGAGGAGGAAGGGGGCCGTCGGCTGCCGGAACCGGTGTCCCTTATGCTCCTCGCCATGAACGAGGGGGACACCGGCAGACGGGTCGTCGACGGGCGTTTCGAGCTGGAGTCGAGGCTCGGTGGCGGCGGCATGGGCACGGTGTGGCGCGCCCGCGACCTGCTGTTGCACCGGAGCGTCGCCGTCAAGGAGGTCCGGCCCGCGGACCCGGATCTCGCCGAGTACGACCCGCCGTCGGCGCGGATGCTGCGGGAGCGGGTGCTGCGCGAGGCGCGGGCCCTGGCCCGGGTCCAGCATCCGAACGTCGTGACCATCCACCACATCGTCGACGGCGGCGAGGGCACCTACCCGTGGCTCGTCATGGAACTGGTCGAGGGCGGCTCCCTCGCCGACCGCCTCGCCCGTGGACCGATGGCCCCGGCCGACGCAGCCCGCCTCGGCCGCGGCGTACTCGACGCCCTGCGCGCCGCGCACGCCGCCGGCGTTCAGCACCGCGACGTGAAGCCAGCCAACGTCCTTCTGCGCACCGACGGCCGGCCCGTCCTCACCGACTTCGGCATCGCCGCGATCCGGGAGTCCACCGCGCTCACCGCCACCGGTTCGATCATCGGCACCCCCGACTACATGGCCCCGGAGCGTGTCACCGGCGACGCCGGCGGCCCCGCGGCCGACCTCTGGTCGCTGGCGATGATGCTCTACGTCGCCGTCGAGGGCCACCACCCGCTGCGCCGCGGCACGACGCTGGCCACGCTGGCCGCGGTACTCCACGAGGACGTACCGCCACCGAAGCAGGCCGGATCCCTGACGCCCGTACTGACCGCCGTATTGGTGCGTGATCCTGCGGCGCGGCCCGACGCGGAGGCCGTCGACCGGATGCTGGCCACTGCCGCGGAGGCCGTCCCGGAACCCGTCACCTCATACCCCCTGGCACCTCCACAGGACGCGATACCCGTCCCGCCTCCGCCGCCCGCCGACACGGTCGTGCCGCGCCGCTCCGCGGGGACCCGCCGTGCGGTGGTCGCCTCCGCTGTGGCGGGTGTTGTGTTGGTCGGTGGACTGACCTGGGTGACGCAGTTCGGGGGCGATCGCGATGATGCGTCGGGTTCGGCGGGGTCGGGGCCGACGGGGAAAACCGAGTCGGTCTCCACGCCCGGGTCTCTCGGTTCCGGCTCCGTGTCCACTCCGGCATCGCCCTCTTCCGACAAGGGAACGCCGATCCCGAAAGCCTCGTCGAAGCTGGCCAAGGGCATGCTCACGCCCAAGGGCATCCGAACCGCGCTCAAGGCGATCGAGGAGAAGACGGGACGGGACACCTTCGGCGATCTCTCCGTCTACCAGGATTACGTGTCGGTGAAGGCGATGGTCCCCGGTAGTCGGACCAAGTACGACACGTACGACTACCGCCCGGCGACGGGAGTCAAGAAGGGCATCATCAAAGGCAGCCTGTTCGGCGGCAAAGAGCCGGTGAGTCTCAAGGACTACAACTGGGACGCGGTGCCCAGTCTCCTTGCCTACGGGGAGAAAGTGTTGAACGTCGACAAGCCGCTGTCCGCCTATCTGCTCCTGAGCCCACCGAGTAACGTCTTCAACACCCCCGCCTATCTCGGGATCTATCTCAGCGGCGACTACAGCGTGAGTGGATATCTACAGGCCGACTCCCAGGGCAGGGTCGTGAAGCTGTATCCCGCCGACGGATGACCGCTGCCACGGGCACCGTTCCGCCGTATGCAGCAGCACGAGAGGCCTCCCCGCCGAGGTGGGGAAAGGCTGGGCCTGCCCCGCCGCCCCGTCCCCGGGAGATGTCATGCCCCTCCGCCTGCTCGCCTGTGTCGTCGTCGCGTGTGTGACGGCCCTCGGCCCCGCCACCACCAGTACCGCCACGACACACGGCGACGACCTCCAGCGTCAGGCCGACCAGTTCGTGCAGTCCCCAGGTGGACCGCCCGGCCTCATCGCCGTCCTCCAGGTGGAGGGGAAGACCCGCGTCGTGCGGGCGGGCGTCGCCGACCTTGCCACCAACCGCCGGCCCGACCCCGACGACCACATGCGCATCGCCAGCACCGCGAAGGCCTTCAGCGCGGCGGTCGCCCTCAGCCTCGTCGACCGGCACGCACTGCACCTCGACGACACTCTGGGCCAACGACTTCCTCGGCTGCCCAAGACTTGGCACCGGGTCACCCTGCGACAACTGCTGAACCACACCAGCGGCCTGCCGGACTTCACGCGGAACGCGGAGTTCCTGAAGATCGTCACCGCCGACCCGCGCCACCACTTCGACTCCCGCCGACTGCTCGACTACGTGGCCGGCGAACCGCTGCGGTTCAAGCCCGGCAGCCGGTACGTGTACTGCAACTCGGACAACATCGCCGTTGCCCTGATGGCGGAGGCGGTGACGGGAACACCGTACGAGAAGCTGCTGCGCACGCTGGTCTACCGGCCGTTGGGGCTGCGGGACACCAGCCTGCCGCAGGGCTATCGGATGCCCGAGCCGTACCTGCACGGTTACGACATGGCGCCGCCCTCGCCGGTGGAGGACGTCAGCGAGGTCCTCAGTGCGTCCGGTGTGTGGGCGTCAGGTGGCATCGTCTCCACGCCGGCCGACATGACCCGGTTCGTTCGCGGTTACGCCGGAGGGGCGCTCTACGGGCGGTCAAGTCTGCTGCGGGAGCAGCGGAGTTGGATCGGCGGCGCCTCCGAACCGGCAGGGCCCGGCGCCAACATGGCCGGCCTGGGCATCTTCCGCTACGCGACCCGGTGCGGTGTGGTGCTGGGGCACACCGGCAACTTCCCCGGCTACACGCAGTTGATCGCAGCCACACCGGACGGGCGCCGGTCCCTGACCTTCTCCGTCACCTCGCAGATCAACGAGGCGCAGGCGCCCGAGCAGTTGAAGCGGCTGCGGGCGATCGAGGAGAACTTCGTCTGCGCTCTTCGCGGCGCGTAGGTGGCTTTGTCAGGTGCCCTCCTGGCCGTAGTGGTTCCGGTAGCGGTCGTGGAGGGCGTCCACCGTCTGTGCCATGCGGCCGCGGACTCCCCGAGCTGCCGGGACAGATGCACGGTGCGTGCCACGTCCTCGCACATGACGGCGGCCTTCACCGCGGCACGCGGGCTGTCGCCGACGGCGTCGTCGCCGATCGGGGCCAGGGGACCGACCGGGATCTCGCCGCCGAACTCGTCCGCCATGGCGGTGAGTACGCACGGGACGGGTTCACCGCGGGCCGCCCACGCGGTCGCGTAGGTGGAGTGGGTGTGGACGACTCCGTGCACCTCGGGCAGGGTGCGGTAGACGTAGCCGTGCGAGGCGGCGTCGCTGGACGGACGCAGCGTGCCCGTCACGGCGACGCCGGACAGGTCGTACAGCACCAGGTCCTCCGGCCGCAACTCGTCGTAGGGGACGCCGCTCGGCTTGATGAGCATCAGGTCCGGCGCGACCCGGGCCGACACGTTGCCGGAAGTCCAGGCGACGAGCCCGTGATCCACGAGGGACCGGTGCAAGGCGTGCAGTTCCGCGCGCACTTCGGCGATGGCATCGAGCATCAGGGACTCCTCGTCTTCAGCGCGTGCAGGCGGTGCAGGACGTCGTTGCCCCCGCGACCGAAGTGGTCGTGCAGCCGCACGTACTCCTGGTACAGCTGCTGGTAGACCCGCTGATGCTCGGGGATCGGCAGGTAGGCGGCATGATGACGGCGGCCCATGGCGGCGGACGCGGTGCGCACCTCGGGATGGATCCCGGCGGCCACCGCTGCGTGGACGGCCGAACCGAGCGCGGGCGCCTGCGCGGAGTCCACCACGCTCATCGGCAGCCCGGTCACGTCCGCGTAGATCTGCATCAGCAGCGGGTTCCTGACCAGGCCCCCGGCGGCGACGAACTCCGTCACGGGCAGGCCCGCGTTCTCGAAGGTGTCCACGATCACGCGGGTGCCGAACGCGGTCGACTCCAGCAGCGCCCGGTAGATGTCCACCACCGTGGTCGACAGCGTCATACCGAGCAGTGCCCCGGACAGTTCGTGATCGACAAGCACGGACCGGTTGCCACCCATCCAGTCCAGGGCCAGCAGCCCGTGCTCGCCCACCCGCTGTCGTGCGGCGAGCTCGCCGAGCACCTCGTGCACGCCGCGCCCCGGTTCGTGGTAACGCTCGGGGACGGCGTTGTCCACCCACCAGGCGAAGATGTCGCCGACGCCGCTCTGCCCGGCCTCGTAGCCGAAGGACCCGGCGACGATGCCGCCCTCGACCACCCCGCAGGCACCGGGGACCTCGCGCAGCACGTCGGAGTTCATCATGTGGCAGGTCGACGTGCCCATGATGGCCAGCAGTTGACCGTTCCCGTAGGTCTGGGCCGCGGCCGCGGTGACGTGTGCGTCCACGTTGCCCACCGCGACAGGTGTGCCCTCGGGCAGCCCGGTCCATGCGGCGGCCCGCGCGCTCAGTCCGCCGGCGCTGCTGCCGAGTGCGGTGAGCGGATGGGCGACGCGGGTGCGGTACACGTCGGCGAACCGCGGATGCAGCGCGGCGAGATAGTCCTCGTCCGGGTAACGCCCGTCCTGGTAGAGGCCCTTGTATCCGGCGGTGCACGGATTCCGGGTCTCCCGGCCGGTCAGCTGCCATACGATCCAGTCCGCCGCCTCGATCCACCGTGCGGTGGCCTCCCACACCTCGGGGTCCTCCTCGAGGATCTGCAGCGCTTTCGCGAGCTGCCACTCGGCGGAGATCCTGCCGCCGTACCTGGACAGCCACGGCTGCTCCGACGCCTGCGCGAGTCCGGTGATCCGGTCGGCCTGTGCCTGGGCCGCGTGGTGCTTCCACAACTTCGGCCAGGCGTGCGGGCGTTCGGCGAATCCGTCCAGGACGCACAGGGGCGTTCCGTCGGCGAGCACGGGCAGCGGGGTGCTGGCGGTGAAGTCGGTGCCCACCCCGGCCACGGTCGCCGGGTCGATCCCGGCCCGCGCGACCGCCTCGGGCACTGCCTCGCGCAGGACCGACAGCCAGTCCCGCGGGTCCTGCAACGCCCACAGGGGTGGCAGTTCGGCACGTGACCCGGGCAGGGCGCGGTCGATCACGCCGTTCCGGTACGGGTGCTCCACACAGGCGAGTTCGGCGCCGTCGGCGGCGCTCACCACGAGCACCCGTGCGGACAGGGTGCCGAAGTCGATCCCGAGGACATGCGCGGTCATGGCCGGCCCTCCCGCCACTCAGGCAGGAACAGCAGGCCCTCCACGGCGAGCGCGTCCTGGGATTCCGCCAGCGGGCGCCAGATGGAGGCGGCGGTGGCGATCGACGCGTTGTCCGCGGTGAACGACTCGATGCCGAGCATGCCCTGGTAGGCGATCTCGGTGAGGCAGTCCCGGATCAGCGGCCAGTTCTGCAGATCGTGGCCCGGCGCGCCCCGGTCGTTGCCGCAGACCTGTAGGTGCAGCAGCCGGTCGCCGGCCGCGCGGAACGCCGCGGGCAGGTCCCGCTCCTCGATGTTCATGTGGTAAGTGTCCAGGTTGAGGCCGACGTTGCCGGGCAGATCCTCGATCAGTTCCCGCACTTGTGTCGCCGTGTTGAGCAGGCTCGTCCCGTAGCGGTTGAGGGGTTCCACGGCCAGCGCGATCCCGTGCCGCCCCGCGTACTCGGCGCACTCGGCGAGGCTGTCGCGCAGCTCCCGCAGGGTCGCGGTGCGCTCCGGCGGGGACATCCGCCACGTGCGGCCCACCGATGTGTACATCGGGGCGATGACCATCGCCGCGCCGACTGCCGCCGCCGCGTCGACCGCGGCGCGGACATAACGCCTGGTCGCGTGGATCGTGGCCGGGTCGGCCGCCGCCAGTTCGCGGCCGGGCCCGAACACCACGCCCACCACGCAGCGCAGCCCCAGCTCCGACAGCAGCGCCGAGGTCCGGGAGGGGTCCCAGTCACCGACGTTCTCCAGGGGCAGCTCCACGGCGTCGAACCCCCAGCCGGCGATCCTGGGCAGGGTGGCGGTCAGCAGTTCGTCGGTCAGCGGTGAGTGCCACACGAAGGTGTTCACCGCGATGGGCAGGTCGGTCATGCGCATCCTTCGAACGGGGAGGAGGTCACCTGATCACCGGTTCCAGTACGTCCCGCACGTACGCCCCGTTGCGGGGCACGGCTCGGTCGGGGTCCGCCTCGGTGACCGGACGAATCTGACGGTGTGTCCCCTCGCCACCCGGCGGCGGGCGTGGCGTGAACGCGATCGTCGCGTATCTGGCCGGAAGATCGCCCGTACGAAGGGAAGACCGCCCGTAGAATTCCCCCGACCGTCTCGGGGGAGATCACCAATGGAAACGATCATCGTCCAGTTGCCGGACCCGTCGGGGCCGGAGACTGAAGCCGGGCGCGGCACCGCGCTGTTGCATCTGGGTCCCGGTGACGCGGCCGACTTCGGCCGGGGCCTGCCGGAGGGCGGGGGAGTGCCGGAGCGCGGGGGAGTGCGCATCCTGCTCGCCGACCCCGGAGTCTCGCGCCGGGCAGGGCGGTTGGAGGCGGCCGAGGACTACTGGCGGCTGTCGAACTACAGCCGTGGCGCCTCCTATGTCGTGGAAAACCTGGAGGGCGCCGGCGAGTACATCACCGTCGCTCCGGGCCGCCTCGGGGCGCCGGTGCCGTTCGAGTTCTCGCGGGTGGTGCTGCCCGCCCTGACCGGCACCGCCACCTTCAAGGTGTTCGCCCCGCAGCACGCGTACCTCGACGAGAGGTCGGTGCCCGGAGGCGGTGAACAGACCGTGCTGCCCTTCGCGTTGGACGTGACGGCGAAGTACTTCCTCGTCCTGGTCGCGCTCTGCGAACCACGGCTGCGCGACGGCTCGGACGCCACCCTGCCCGGCGTCGGAGAGATCGTGGAGCGCCTGCGCCCGCTGGCGTCCTGCCACGGTCTGACGCGCTCGGCGGTCAACTACCACGTCGACTACCTCGCCCTCGCCAAACTCCGCCTGGACCTGGGCGAGGAGACCGGCCCCGACGACGGCCGCACCGGCGCCAAACGCGCCCGACTCGCCTCCGTCGCCCTGCGTTTCGGACTCGTCCGCGAGGAACACCTGGGGCTGCTGCCGCCCCGCGGAGTCGTCCGGGCCGCCGTGCAGGGGGTGCGGGTATGACCGGTACCGAAGACGTCCGCGAGCCGTTCGAGGTGCGGCCGCTGCCTGTCGGATTCCGCATCGCCGACTGGGAGTTGGGCGCGGTCATCGGCTCCGGCGGCTGGGGCACCGTGTACGAGGCGCACGCCGTCGGTGACGACGCACTCGTCGCGGTGAAGCTCCTGCCGACCGGCGCCCTCGCCCCCGGACAGCGGGCCGCGCTCGGCGAACTCGTCGCCAGCGAGGTCCGGTTCAGCACCGAGGCGGACCACCCCAACCTGGTCCGCACACGCGCCGTCCACACCGTCGAGGCGCCCGGCCTCGACACGTGGGACGGGGCGATCGCCCTGGTCATGGACCATGCCGAGACCGGCCTGCAGGACGTGCTCGACGCCGCCGACACCGGCCGCCCGATCGAGCACGCCGACCGGGTGCTGCGCGGAGTCGTCGCGGGCCTCGCCCACATGCACACCGCACGCCGAGTGCACGGCGACCTCAAACCCGCCAACGTCCTGCTGGGCCCGGCCGGCGCCGTCTGGCTGGCCGACTTCGGCCTCACCGCCGAACTCGACGGCACCCACGCCCACTTGCCGCCAGTGGGCACCCTCGACCATCTGCCGCCCGAATGGTGGTCGCAGCGCACCGGCATCGAGGGCGCGGTCGTCCGCCCGACCGCCGACATCTGGGCCTTCGGCGTCCTCGCCCACCAGGTCCTCACCGGCGGACTCCACCCGTTCCCCGGCGCCACCGCCCGCGCCCGGTCCCTCGCCGCCCAGACATACGCCCGCGGCACCGCACCACTTCGCCTCGACGCGGGCCTGCCGGAGGGCTGGCGGCGCCTGATCGCCGACTGCCTCGCTCCCGACCACGCCACCCGCATACGGCACACCGCTGACACGCTCGCGACCAGGATCGAGCGACTGACGGACAGCGGGGTCCCGCGCCGAAGACGCCGTCTGCTGCCAACTGCGGTCGCCGCACTGGCAGTTCTCGCCGCCACGGCCGCCGGCGGGGCGGCGCTCCTCCAGGACGACGACAGCGCCGGGAACAAGGGCGGCGGCACCCCGGCCGTGGTGACCGACGTGCACACCACACCCACGGCCGGAGCGATCCCCGCCGACTCCGACGTCCCCGACGAACTGCGCCCGGTCATCGAGAGCGCCGCCCGCCGCTGCACCGACGCGGAGATCACCCCCGCGCTGCTGGCCGCCATGATCAAGGCGGAGAGCGGCTTCGACACGAAAGCGGCCCGACCGGCCTCCGAGGAGTACGGCATCGCCATGTGGACGCCCGCGGTCTTCCGGGCCTGGGCCGTGGACGGCGACAAGGACGGCGACAAGGACGGCGACAAGGACTACATGTCACCGCCCGACGCGATCTCGACCATGAGCCTGTACACGTGCTGGCTCGACCAGCGCTTCAAACAAGAGGGCATGTCCGCCAAGGACCTGCCCGCGCTGATCGCGGCCGGCTACCGCACGAGCGACCGCAGCGTCATCGAGGAGGGTGGTGTCCCCGAAGCCGTGCGGCCGCACGTGAAGAAGGTGCTGCGTTACCTCGCGGAGTACGAGGGCTGAGCGAGGGCTAAGGAGTGCGCGCGCTCTGAGTGCCGTTGCACACCGGCACGTTGGGCAGCTGGTTGTCCGGCGAGTTCATGTAGATGTTGGACACGTAGCCGCCGTACTGGGGCAGATAGGCCCACCACTCGTTGGTGTAAGGCGGCACGGTCACCACCTGGCCCTTGACCTGGCAGCCCACCAACACCTCGACCCCGGCCGGGAGTTGAGTGAGCGGCGCGCCTGCCGTGGACGGGGCCGGGCGGACGTTCACGTGGTCGCTCCAGGTCCCGAACCAGGTGCCGGCCGGCCGCACCGCGCCCGGCACGTTCAGCGAGCGCGTCAGCCGCCCGATGTCCGTGTAGGCCTTGCCGTACGACGTCCCCACCGGATGCAGGGTGAACACGGCGACGATGGCACGGTCGCCGGCGCCCACCGTGCCGGTGGTGTGCAGGGCCGGGCGGGACAGGTCCACTCCGGCCGCGGCGGCCTTCGTGTTCGCCTTGGCTGCCGAGGTCGTCTTCGCCCCGCCCGCGGCAGCAGCCGCCTGCGAACCGCACGTGCCGTCCTCGTAGTCGCCCGACCACCCCTGCTTCACGGCCCACGGCTTCTCGAACGCCCCGGGGATGCCGAAGTGCTGGTCGAAGCGGTCCGACGCGCAGCGGGTGGACTGGCGCAGGTTGCCCATCACGAAGTCCCGTACCGGGGCGGGTGCCTTGTCCAGCAGGTAGCGGTAGATCGTGACGGTGTCACGCGCCGAGAGCGCGGTGTAGCCCCAGAAGCCCTCGTATCCGGCCGGCGGCGGCTGGGTGTCGGTGAGGCCGAGCCGGCTCACCATGCGGGTGATGATCGCGGAGCCGCCGTCCGCCGTCCAGTAGTGGCTGGCCGCGTCGTCGTTGCTGCTGCGGAGCATCGGCTCCAGCAGGGCGCGGTCGGCCGCCGGGATCGTGTAGTCAGGGCCGCGGTCCCAGAGGAAGTCCAGGGCCAGCAGGATCTTGACGACGGACGCCGACCTGAACTGCGTCGAAGAGTTGAGCTGTTCGGTGAACGTGCCGGTGCTGCGGTCGAAGACGGCGACCCCTGCCGTGACTCCGGAGGGCACGGTGACGGAGGGGGCTTCGGCGGGCCGTGCGGAGGCCGGTGCCGCCATGCAGAAGGCGAGCAGCAGCGCGGTGAGGGCCGCCGCCGAGGCCAAGGTGGAACGGAGCAGACGCATGAAGGCCGTCTCTTCCTTTCGTCGGGACATCATCGGGGCGTCAAAGGGCCTGCGGGAGACGGAGGTTGGCGTGCGCCGACGACCCGTCAGCAGGGCTCGACCGTGTTCGTCTCGCTGGCCACGTCGCCGTCGGACACCCAGCCCCAGGTGCCGTTGTCGTCGCCCTGCGTCCACAGCCAGCGGTAGGGATGGACGCTGGAGCCGTTGGGGCGGTCGGTGAAGTCCGCGCGACAGGCGAACCACGAGGGGTTCGTACGCAGGTGGTCGATGATGTGGGTGCCGCCGTCGACCAGTTCGTAGACGTTCGCGCCCTGGACGTTGTTGCAGGTGAACGCGTGGTGGCCCCAGGCGTCGATGCCGGTCGCCCAGCAGTTGGAGGCGGCCTGCGCCGAGCTGGTCGGCAGGGCGACCAGGGCCGCGGCGGCGGAGGCGGTGAGGGCGAGCGTGAGGGTCTTGCGCGTCGCGGAGCGATGCATCGACAGTCCTGTCCGTGTGGGGAGTCGGGTCCACCGGAGGAGCGCGGTACGTGATCGCTCCGGTGCACCGCACACGCTAGGAACAGAAGGCCGCGAACGGTCCCTGACAAGTGTCAGGGCCGGGGCCGTCCTGCCCCTGGCCTCGATGCCGGTATCGCGACACGATCCGTCCGTGCGGAGCCCGTGCCCGTCGGGTTCTCGCGGGGGTGGGCCACTCGCGGTCCGCCGCCGTGACGGGGGAGGATGGACGGGCAGACGATATTGGTCAACCGATGTGGAGGAGCGGGCACATGCCTCACGAGCGAGCGGGCCGGCAGGCCGGACCCGAGGATCTCGTCGACGTCGCCCGGCTGGTCACCGCGTACTACGCGCTGCACCCGGACCCGGCCGACCCGGGCCAGCGGGTGGCGTTCGGTACGTCGGGACACCGGGGTTCGGCGCTGGCGACCGCGTTCAACGACGACCACATCGCCGCGACCAGCCAGGCGATCTGCGAGTACCGCGCCCTCCAGGGCACCGACGGCCCCCTCTTCCTGGGCGCCGACACCCACGCGCTCTCCGAGCCGGCCCGCGTCACCGCACTCGAGGTTTTCGCGGCCAACGACGTGACGGTCCTCATCGACGAGGCGGACGGCTACACGCCCACCCCCGCCGTCTCGCACGCGATCCTCACGTACAACCGAGGCCGTACGTCCGGTCTCGCCGACGGTGTCGTCGTCACCCCCTCGCACAACCCGCCCGCCGACGGCGGCTTCAAGTACAACCCGCCGAGCGGCGGACCGGCCGGCTCCGACGCCACGTCCTGGATCCAGGACCGGGCCAACGACATCATCACCGCCGGCCTCAAGGACGTACGCCGTATCCCCTACACGCGTGCCCTCGCCGCCCCCGGCACCGGCCGCTACGACTTCATGGGGACCTACGTCGCCGACCTGCCGAGCGTCCTGGACCTGGACGCGGTCCGCGCCGCCGGCGTGCGCATCGGCGCCGACCCGCTGGGCGGGGCGTCGGTCGCGTACTGGGGCCGGATCGCCGAAGAGCACCGCCTCGACCTCACCGTGGTCAACCCGCTCACGGATCCCACCTGGCGGTTCATGACGCTCGACTGGGACGGCAAGATCCGTATGGACTGCTCGTCGCCGTACGCGATGGCCTCCCTGATCGCCCAGCGCGACCGCTTCCAGATCGCCACGGGCAACGACGCGGACGCCGACCGGCACGGCATCGTCACGCCGGACGCGGGGCTCATGAACCCCAACCACTACCTGGCCGCCGCGATCGCCTACCTCTACGGTCACCGGGAGCAGTGGCCCGCCGACACCGGCATCGGCAAGACGCTGGTGTCGTCCACGATGATCGACCGGGTCGCAGCCGACCTGGGGCGCCGTCTGGTCGAAGTGCCGGTCGGGTTCAAGTGGTTCGTGGACGGACTGGTCGACGGATCGATCGGGTTCGGCGGCGAGGAGTCGGCCGGCGCGTCCTTCCTGCGCCGGGACGGCTCGGTGTGGACCACGGACAAGGACGGCATCATCCTGGCGCTGCTCGCCTCCGAGATCCTCGCGGTCACCGAGAAGACGCCGTCGGAGCACTACGCGGCGATGACGGCCCGGTTCGGCGAGCCCGCGTACGCGCGCATCGACGCCCCCGCGAACCGCGAGGAGAAGGCGCTGCTCGCCAAGCTGTCCCCGGCGCAGGTCACCGCGGACACCCTGGCCGGGGAGCCCGTCACCGGGGTGCTCACTGAAGCCCCGGGCAACGGTGCGGCCATCGGCGGCATCAAGGTGACCACCGAGAACGCCTGGTTCGCGGCACGGCCCTCCGGCACCGAGGACGTGTACAAGATCTACGCCGAGTCCTTCCGCGGCCCCGACCATCTGCGCCAGGTCCAGGAGGAGGCCCGGGCGGTGGTCGACACCGCGCTGGGCGGCTGACGCGACGGAGACGGCGGTGACGGTGGCGGCGATGACCGGGCGGGTGTGAGAAGCGTCTCGCTTTGTCCACCTTTGGGTGAAAATCAGATGTTCTACCCTGAGGAGGCCCCCGTCACCGCCGGAGTGATCAATGTCCCGCAAGGGTCCAACGGACGACGGCGACGAGCTGCTGGCCAGACTCGGATCGCTGACCGCCCAGGCGCGCGAGCTCGCCCAGCTGCAGCGCTCCCGGGTCGAGCTGGCCGTTGCCCTCCAGCGGGGCATGCTGCCGAGGGACCTGCCCGAGGCCCCCGGCCTCCAGCTCGCCGTCCGCTACGCGCCCGCTTACCAGGGCCTGAACGTGGGCGGCGACTGGTACGACGCCTTCACCATGCCCGACGGCCGCATAGGCCTGTCCATAGGCGACGTCCAGGGCCACAACATCGAGGCGGCGGCCTTCATGGGCCAGGTCCGGGTCGGCCTGCGCGCGCTCGCCTCCGTCACCAGCGAGCCCGGCGAGCTCCTCGCCCGCACCAACGACCTGATCCTCTCCCTCGGCACCGACCTCTTCGCCACCTGCACCTTCATGCGGCTCGACCCCGCCACCGGCGTGCTGGAGAGTGCGCGGGCCGGGCACATCCCGCACATCTGGGCCACGGCGGACGGCAGGTCCGGCGTCAGCGGCGACGAGGGCGGGCCGCCGCTCGGCGTCGAGCAGGGCATGGAGTACCCGGTGATGCGGCACCGCCTCACCACCGGCGGGGTCTTCGTCCTCGTCACCGACGGCGTGGTCGAGGGCCCGTCCCTGAGCCTCGACGAGGGCCTCGACAAGGTCGTCCGCCTCGCGGGCGTGGCAGCCGTCGCGGGCCTGGAGGCCGGGGCGCTGGCCGCTGCCGTGATCAAGATGGCGGGGACGGTGGGGCACGAGGACGACGCGGCGGTCTTGGTGGTGGGGCACGACGGGGCTGTGGGTCGGCTGTAGAGGCCGCCGGGCTGACGACGCCTGTCCATTCGTAACTCCGCGTCACTTCGGCGGTCTCCGACGACCCTGGCGCCTCCGAGGGCCGCAGAGCCAGGTGGGCCTGACGGCTCTGATGGCCCGGACAGGCCTGACGGGCCTCCCGCCCGTCGGACCCGGGAAGCTTCGACGCCCTCGACGCTCCCACCAGCCTCACCACCTTTGCCCACTCCACCAGCCTTGGCTGCTCCACCGCGTCCACCCCCTCCACCGCCTCCGCCGGCTCAGACCGCCCTGACCCCCTGGCACCCCGGCCCCTGGCACCCAGGCCCCCTGACACCCCGCCCCCTTCACCCGAACCGCCCCAGCCCGGCGCAGCCGACCCGCTCGCCTCGCCGTCCCGGCCTGCTCGGTGTCTGATGGCAGCTGTGGTGGGTACCCGTGATCTCCGCCCGGCGGCCGGCCTGGTTCTGCAGACACTGACCGTCGCCGCCTGCTATTTCGCGGCCGGACGGCTGGGCCTGCTGCGGCAGCTCGTCGTCGAGGACGCCGTGGTCACCCCCATCTGGCCCCCCACGGGCGTAGCCGTCGCCTGTCTGCTCCTCTACGGCATGCGCGCCTGGCCCGGCATCGCCCTCGGCGCGCTGCTGGTGGTCATGTCCATCACCTCGCTCCAGCCCGCCGTGATCGGCACCCTGCTGGGCAACACCCTGGCCCCCGTCTGCGCGTACCTCATGCTGCGCAAGGTCGGCTTCCGCACCAGCCTGGCCCGGCTGCGCGACGGCATCGCCCTGGTGTTCCTGGGCGCCCTCACCGCCATGCTGGTGAGCGCGACCGTGGGCGCCTGCCTCCTGGTGATCACCGGCAAGCTCGACGCGCACAGCTTCTGGCTGGTCTGGCTGGCCTGGTGGGTGGGCGACGCGATGGGCGTACTGATCGTCACCCCGCTCCTGCTGCTGATCCTGCAAGGGACCCGCCGGGCCCTGAACCTGCGCCGGTGGAAGGAGATCCTGGGCCTGGCCCTCATCGCGGGCGTTCTGATACCCGTGTCCACGCACAGCCCCATGAGCGTGCTCTTCCTGGTCTACCCGCTGCTGATCTGGGCCGCGCTGCGCTTCCAGCTCGCCGGCAGCTCCCTGTGCGCCCTGTTCGCCTCGGTCTCGGCCACCGTCGCCGCGACGGACCGGAGCGGGCCGTTCAACCACCTGTCCAGCGTCGAGGTCATGATCAAGCTCCAGGCTTTCAACGGCTCGATGGCACTGACCGCCCTGCTCCTGTCCGCCATGATCACCGAGCAGCTCAACACCAGACGGTCGGTGGAACGGGCCTGCCAGGAACTCGTCGAGGTCCTCGCACACCTCACGGCGGGGGAGCCGCCACCAGGACCGCCGCGCGTCGAGGGCGACCGGGGCAAGCCCGGTGAACTCCCGGTCCCGGAGAAGAAGCGCCCGGTCAGTCCCACAGGGGATACGTGACCGTCGGGCCGTAGATGTCGGGCCTGCTGCCCGGGTAGACCAGGGTGATCCGGCTGTAGCGCTCCGTCTGCGGGTGCTTCTTCCACGGCTTCGGATCGGAGAGCCGCACGGTCACCGGATACGAGTGGAAGGCGCCGGCCGCGCAGTAGGGCTTGCAGTCGTTGACCATGTTGACGCCCTCGGCCGTCGCCGTCTCCGTGCCCCACTGCGACCACTTCAACGAGGTCAGCCGGCTGTTGCCGTCACCGCAGGCGAGCGTGAAGTCGGCGGGGCGCACGTCCGTGTGCCAGAGACAGTCGACGAGCACGGGCACCGCCTGCCGCTGCGCGACCGGTGAGGCAGGCGTCGCCGGCCCGGCGGAGGACGGGGCCCCCGCAGCGGCGGCGAGCGCCGCGGCCAGGCAGAGCGTGACCGCCGTACGAATCGCGATTGCGCGCATGTCCGCTCCCCGCTGCCGTCTCCGGACCGACCTGTCCGTGCCGTCCGGCTGTTCGAGCTGTCCGTGCCAACTCTGCTGTGCCTGTACCGACGCTACGACCGGCATGCGGTGCGCACCACTCGGACGGAGTAATGACGGCTGAGGGAGGCGGGGCGTTCCGCCTGTCACATCTCGTCGAGACGGACGTACGAGCTTTCGAACCGCCAGTTCAGATCGTGCGTCGTCGAGGGCAGCACCCCGGCATACAGGGCATCGCGGTCGATGGTGACCGGCGCGAGCGGTCGTCCGTGCGCGAGCGAGGCGAGCAGGAGCCCGGCGTGCCGCTCGGCGAGGACCGTTCGGAAGACCGCCTCGCGCAGGGTCCGGCCCACGACCACGGCACCGTGCCACCGGAGCAGCGCCAGCGCGCTGTCGCCGATCACCCGCACGAGCGCGTCGCCCGCCGCATGGTCCGTCACCAGCTCGGCCCGCTCCCACAGGGGTATGCGATCCGGCCAGAAGCTCGCGTGCGGCATCAGCAGTTCCGCCGGCGGCTCGGCCATCGCGGCGAGGGCGGTCAGGTGCGGTGAGTGGACGTGCACGAGTGAGCGGAGGTCGGGGCGGGCGCGGTGCATCGCCGCGTGCATGTACAGCTCCAGCGGCAGCCCGGGCGTGAACTCGTCGTCAAGGGAGAGTTCGTGGACGTCCTCGGGTCGGCACCTGTCCTTGCGGCGTCCGGCGCCGGGGCAGATCAGATAGCGCTCCGGATCGTCCGTCAGCAGGCTGACGTGGCCGAACATGCCGATCAGACCGTGGCGCGCGAGGATCCGCGTGGCCGTGGCCAGTTCGTCGCGCAGTGCCTGCCGGTCGGTCATCTCCGTACCCCTTCGTCGTGCCGAGGCGTGAGCAACCCGTGCCGTTCCCCGGCCGGGAGCGTAGGCGTGGGGCGGTCGCGGGACGACGTCCGAGCAGGCAAGCAATGAATGCGCGCGCGGCCGAAACGATGTGGGTGTCCAGCCGAACTCCCAGTGGACAACCGTCAATTCAAGCCGATGTCTTGTCACCTTCATGACAACTCTGTGCGTGGGATGTCACTCTGCTGTCCGCAGGTTCACCTGTGCTTCACACCCCCCACATTTCCCGCACCCCCCATCTCCACCCCCCACCCCCCACCTCTTCCCATCCCCCCACCCCTTCTCGCGCGCGGCCGAGTCCCGGCGCCATCCGGGCGTCGCTCGTGCCGTGCGTGCGCACCCGCGCGCCGCCGGACGGCCACACCCGGCCGACCGCTCGCTCCGGCCTTGACCCGAGGCCGACCGCTGCAGAGGGAGAACGCCTTGTTCAGGCAACACCTTTTCTCGCACCGTTCCAGATACACCGTCGCGCTGGCCCTCACGGCCGCGAGCACGATGCTGGCCACCGGCGTCCAGACCGGCATCGCCGGCGCGGCCCCCGCCGACCCCGGCCCCGCGAAGATCCACGCCACCCCCCGCTCGGGCGCGGCCCCGGCGGCCCTCAGTCCCGCGCAGCACACGGCGCTTCTCAAGCAGGCCACCGCGGCGGCCGGCGACACGGCCAAGGGCCTCGCCCTGGGCTCCAGGGAGAAGCTCGTCGTCAAGGACGTGATCCGGGACGCCGACGGCACCACGCACACCCGCTACGAGCGGACGTACGCCGGCCTTCCCGTCCTCGGTGGCGACCTCGTGGTCCACAACAAGGCCGGCCGTACGACGGCGTCGAAGGCGACCAACGCGAAGCTCGACCTGTCGACCACCACGCCGATGGTCACCTCGGCCGCGGCCAAGGGCAAGGCCCTCGCCGCCGCCGAGAAGGCCAAGGCCAAGTCGCCCAAGGTCAACAACGCGCCCCGCCTGGTCGTCTGGGCCGCCGACGGCAAGCCCGCCCTGGCCTGGGAGTCGGTGGTCGGTGGCTTCCAGGACGACGGCACCCCCAGTGAGCTGCACGTCGTCACGGACGCGAAGACGGGCAAGGAACTGTTCCGCTACCAGGGTGTGGAGACCGGCTCCGGCACCGGGCAGTTCAACGGAACGGTCCCGCTGGGCACCACGCTCTCCGGCTCGACGTACCAGCTCGTCGACGGCGACCGCGCGGGGCACCGCACCTACGACCTCAACCAGGGCACTTCCGGTACGGGCACCCTCTTTACAGATGACAACGATGTCTGGGGCGACGGCACCCCGACCAACCGTCAGACGGCCGGTGTGGACGTCGCCTTCGGTGCCGCGGCGACGTGGGACTACTACAAGGACGTCTTCGGCCGCAACGGCATCCGCAACGACGGCGTCGCCGCCTACAGCCGGGCCCACTACGGCAACAACTACGTCAACGCCTTCTGGCAGGACGCCTGCTTCTGCATGACCTACGGCGACGGCTCCGGCAACACGCACCCGCTGACCGCCCTCGACGTCGCCGCGCACGAGATGAGCCACGGCGTCACCAGCGCCACCGCGGGTCTCACCTACTCCGGCGAGTCCGGTGGCCTGAACGAGGCGACCTCCGACATCTTCGCCGCCGCGGTGGAGTTCCACTCCGACCTGCCCGCCGACGTCCCCGACTACATGGTCGGCGAGAAGATCGACATCAACGGCGACGGCACCCCGCTGCGCTACATGGACAAGCCCTCCAAGGACGGCGCGTCCCGCGACAACTGGGACGCCTCGCTCGGCGGCATCGACGTCCACTACTCCTCGGGCCCGGCCAACCACTTCTTCTACCTCCTGTCGGAGGGCAGCGGCGCCAAGACCGTCAACGGGGTCGCCTACGACAGCCCCACCTCCGACGGCCTTCCGGTCACCGGCATAGGCATCGAGAACGCCCAGCAGATCTGGTACCGGGTGCTCACCACGTACATGACCTCCTCCACCAACTACGCCGCCGCGCGCACCGCGACCCTCCAGGCCGCGACCGACCTGTTCGGCGCGTACAGCCCCACCTACCTGGCCGTGGCCGACGCGTGGGCCGCGATCAACGTGGGCAGCCGGGTCGCGCCGGGCGTGAACATCAGCCCGCTGGCCAACCAGACGACCGGGGTCGGCGAGCAGGTCTCCCTCCAGGTCGACGCCTACACCACCAACTCCGGCTCCGCGCTGACCTATTCGGCGACCGGCCTGCCGGACGGCCTGTCGATCAGCGACACCGGTCTGGTCACCGGCTCGCCGACCACGGTGGGTACCAGTGACGTGACGGTGACGGTCACGGACGAGACCGGCTCCACCGCGACGAAGTCGCTGTCCTGGCGGGTGGCGAACCTGTTCTCCAACTCCACCAGGGTCGACATCCCCGACGCGGGAGCCGCGGTCGAGTCCGCGGTGACGGTCCCCGAGCGGGAGGGCAACGCCTCGGCGACCACCGAGGTCTACGTCAAGATCGTCCACACCTACCGCGGTGACCTGACGGTCGACCTGGTGGCCCCCGACGGCACGGTCTACTCGCTGCTTAACCGCAGCGGGGGCTCGGCCGACAACGTGGACCAGACCTTCACGGTGAACGCCTCCGCCGAGCCCGTCGCCGGCACCTGGAAGCTGCGCGTCCAGGACCGTGCGTCGATCGACGTGGGCTACATCGAGAAGTGGTACCTGGCTCCCTGATAGGTCTCACCCGGCGCTGGGCCCTTCCGGCAGGCCCAGCGTGAACGTGGTGAGAACCGCCGCGTGGTCCGACGGCCAGTCGTTTCCGGCCACGTCGGGCCACGCGCGCGGGACACCGGTGACGACCGTGCGGGAGTCGACGACTTCGAGGCCACGGCCGTTGTGCAGGACGTAGTCGATCCGGTCCTGCGGCTCGGCGAGGGCGGGGTCGTCCTCGTTCACCGGGTGGATCGGTGACCAGGTGTGGCCGGGGACGCGGACCGGATCGGGGTGCGCCTCGCGGTAGGAGTCGCGCAGTCCGGCAGCCTCGGCCGCCCGCGTCACCGGCCACGCCACGTCCGAACGGTCCAGGTGCGAGGGGCAGTTGAAGTCCCCGGTCATGACCACGGGTACGTCCGGCTCCGCTGCTTCCTCGATCTGCCGCAGCGCCTCACGCATCTGCGCGAGCCGCACGTCCTCATGGGCGATCAGCTCGTCCGCTGGCAGCCCGTCGAAGGCGGCTTCGTAGGGGCCGTACGGCGTGTAGTGCAGGTGAGCCGTCCATACGTCCACCTCGCGCGCGTGCCCGACGCGGATGCGGGCGCCGGCCGCTCCGTAGAAGCCGACGTCCGGGTCGCCGAGGCGGGCCGTGATCGGGTGTCGGCTGATGATGCCGAGGTTCTCGCCGGCCTCGTGGTGGTGCCAGCCCAGCGCGTCGGCGAGTTCCCGGGCCGCCGTGCCGGCCGTCTCCTGGAGGCCCACGACGTCGGCCTCGGTGTCCAGGATGACCTTGAGCTGCTTGGCGCGGTGGTCGTCGATCGGGCTGCCGCCGAGCCAGAGATTCCAGCTGAGCACCCGCAGGCGCGGGGCGACCAGGCCGCGCAGCCGGTCCGGGGTGACCTCTTCGAGGCTGGTCACGACCGTGCGGCCGGGGGCCGGGTCGATGGGGGCGAGCGACGGCACCGCGAGGACCGCGCAGCCGGCTGCCTCGGCGGAGCTGACGCCGGTCGGGGTGTCCTCGACGGCGACGCAGTGGGCCGGGTCCACGCCGAGGGCGCGGCAGGCGGCGAGGTAGGGGTCGGGGGCGGGCTTGGTGTGCGGGGTGTCCTCGGCGGTGACGGAGACGGCGAAGCGGCTCGCGCCGAGGGCGTCCAGGACGGTGTCGGCGACCGCGCGGGGGGACGCGGTGACGAGCGCCGTGGGGACGCCGTCGTGGGCCAGGGCGTCGAGCAGGTCGAGCGCGCCGGGGCGGGGCACGATGCCGGTGCGGACGCGGGCGGCGAACTCCCGGTGCAGTGCGGCCGCGAGGTCCGCCGCCGGTGCGCCCGTGGCCCGGGCGAGCCAGCCGGCGGTGTGCTCGACCGGACGGCCGAGCACCTCCGGCTGGTCCACGTCCGTCAGGGTCCTGCCCGCGACCTGCTCCACCGCCTCCCACCACAGTCGCTCGGTGTCCACGAGCGTTCCGTCCATGTCGAACAGGACGGCCTGGAGCGGGAGTTGGGTGTGGGGGGTCACGTTTCTCTCTTTCGGTACGGGCGCCTTGGCCCTACGGGTTGACGCGTTCTGCCACGAGTACCGGCCGCTGCGGCAGCGACACCCGCACGGCGACTCCGGCGCCCAGCGTGGTGGCCTCGTGCGTGGGCAGGTCGGCCTTGACCTCGGTGCCGTCGCCGAGCCGTACGCCGACGCGGACGACCGCGCCGAGGAAGGCGGTGCCGAGGACACGCGCGTCCCCGGTCTCGTCGGCGTGCACGTGGATCGCCTCGGGCCGTACGAGCACGTCCACGTCGGGACCGGCCGGTGCCTCGCCGTCGACCGGCAGACGCTGGCCGAGCACCTCGACCGTGCCGTCCGTGAGCCGCCCCGGGAGCCGGCTCATCGTGCCGACGAACTCGGCGACGAACGCGGTCGCGGGCCGGCCGTACAACTCTGCGGGCGCGGCGCACTGTTCGAGCTTCCCGGCGCGCATTACGGCGACCCGGTCGGCTATGGACAGCGCCTCTTCCTGATCGTGTGTCACGAAGAGGGTGGTGATGCCCAGTTCCTGCTGGAGCCGGCGTATCTCCTCGCGCAGGTTGAGGCGCACCTTGGCGTCGAGCGCCGACAGTGGCTCGTCCAGGAGCAGGACGCGCGGACGCAGGGCGAGCGCGCGGGCCAGGGCGACGCGCTGCTGCTGGCCGCCGGAGAGCTGGTGCGGGAAGCTCTCGCCCTTGTCGCCGAGCCCGACAAGGTGGAGCAACTCGTTCGCGCGGAACCGCCGTTCGGCCTTGTTCACCTTGCGCATGCGCAGTCCGAAGGCGACGTTGTCGAGGGCGTTGAGATGCGGGAAGAGGCTGTAGGACTGGAAGACCATCCCGGCGTCGCGGCGATGCGCGGGCACGTCGGTGACGTCCTTGCCGTCGACCAACACTTCGCCGGAGGTGGGGTGTTCGAACCCGGCGAGCATGCGCAGGGCGGTGGTCTTGCCGCAGCCGGACGGGCCGAGCAGAGCCAGGAACTCGCCCGGGCGGACGGTCAGGTCGAGTCCGTCAAGAGCGACCGTGGGGCCGAACTCGCGGCGCAGGCCCCGGAATTCGACGGTGGCCGCATTCTCCGTGGTGGTCTTCTCAAGCGTGGTGGCGGTCATGGTTCATCCCCGGGACGAAGCGGTTCGGTCACGTCCGCCGACACCGGCGAGCGTGAGGAGCAGTGCCCAGGTGACGACCAGGCTGAGCACGGAGACGGCGACGGAGAGTTGGGCGTTGGACCCGCCGACGCTGTAGATCCAGACGGCGAAGGGCTGGAAGCCCAGCAGCTGGGCCACGGTGAACTCGCCGAGCACCAGCGCCAGCGTGAGGAAGGAGGCGTTGAGCAACGCCCCGCGCAGATTGGGCAGTACGGTCCGTACCAGCGCCTGCGGCCAGTTCGCGCCGCAGCTGCGGGCGGCCTCGACGAGGGTCTTCACGTCGATGGCCCGCAGCCCGGAGTCGAGCGCCCGGTACACGAACGGCAGCGCCATCACCACGTACGCGAGAACGAGGATGAAGGGGAAGTCCGGGTTCTGGATTGCGACGAAGGTCTGGAACAGCGGGGTGCGCGAGAGGTGGTCGGGCCCCCACTTGAGGACGGTCGCGATGCCGGCGACGAACGCGATCGGCGGCACCACCAGCGGCAGCGAGCAGATCACCTCGACGACGGGCCGCAGGCGGGGCGCGCCGAGCCGCAGAGCGACCATGGCGGGCACCATCAGCAGCAGGACCACGGCGATGGTGGCGGCGGCGAGTTCCAGCGAGAGGACCAGGCTGGTGGTGAAGCCGTCGGCGGAGACGATCTCGGTGTAGGCGTCGAAGGTGACGCCCTGCCCGGGCACGTCGACCGTGAAGATCACGGACGCGGCGAGCGGCACCAGGAAGTACAGGGCGGCGAGGGCGAGGACGACCCACCGCCAGAGGTTCAGGCGTCCAGCCATCGCGCGCTCCGTCGTTGCAGGGGCAGGTACACGGCCATGACCAGGCCCGCGACCAGGACCATGTCGAGGCTGAGGGCGAGGGCCACGTTCTCCTGGCCGACCAGCACGTTGCCGGAGATGGCGTCGGCGATCTGCAGGGTGACCAGCGGGACCGAACTGCCCACCATGGCCGCGGCGGTGGCGTAGGCGGCGAACGCGCTGCCGAAGAGGAGGACGAACCCGCCGAGCAGCGAGGGCAGCAGCACCGGCAGGGCCACGTGCCGCCAGTACTGCACGCCGGTGGCGCCGTTGTTCTGCGCTGCCTCGCGCCACTGGGTGCGCAGGCCCTCCAGGGCCGGGGTGATGGTGAGGACCATCAGGGGGATGAGGAAGTACAGGTAGACGAGGACCAGACCCCAGAAGCTGTAGAGGTCCCAGCCCTTGTCCTTCAGGCCCAGGTGGGTCGTCAGCACACCGGCGTTGCCGAGCGTGGCGACGAACGCGAAGGCCAGCGGGACACCGCCGAAGTTCGCGAGCACTCCGGAGGCGGTGAGCACGGCCTCGCGCAGCGCGCGGAAGCGGGAGGTGACGACGACCTGCGCCAGCGGCAGACCGAGCAGGGTGCCCAGGGCGCCCGCGAGTGCGGACAGCTTGACGCTGCCCACCAGCGCGGTGAGGTAGGCGCCCTGCAGCGAGTCGGTCAGGTTGACGGTGCTGTACGAAGTGGCGCCCGTCGTCTGGTCCTTGACGGTGAAGGCGCCGTTCAGCATCGCGATGGCGGGCACCCCGAAGGCGACCGCGACGAAGACGAGCAGCGGGACCACGGCGATCCAGCCGGGAACGCGGCGCCGCCGCTTCGAGGAAGCGGCGGCAACCACGTCGGCCCGCGTGAGCGTGGCCGTCATCCGGAGACGGCCTTCGCCCAGCCCTGCGCGATGACCGTCTTGGCCTTGCTCTGCTGGGCCTCGGTCGGGAAGGACGGCGTGCCGCTGACCTGCGGGAGCTTGGCGGCGGCGGTCTTGTCGAGCGTGCCGGCCGACTCCATGGAGGTCATCAGCGCCGGACGCGCGTACCCCTTGAGCCACAGGTTCTGGCCCTCGGTGCTGTACAGGTACTCCTGCCACAGGCGGGCGGCCGCCGGATGCGGGGCGTCCTTGTTGATGGCCTGCGAGTAGTACTGCGCGAACTGACCGTCGCTCGGGATGGAGACCTTCCAGTCGACGCCCTTGGACTTGAACTCGTCGGCGTAACCGGCGTTCAGGTAGTCCCAGTCGATGGAGATGGGCGTCTCGCCCTTCTCGACGGTGGCCGGGGTCGACTCGACGGGCGTGTAGTTGCCGTTCTTCTTCAGCTCGGCGAAGAAGTCCAGACCGGGCTGGATGTCGTCGAAGGAGCCCTTGCCGGCGAGCGCCGCCGCATACACGCCACCGAACGCCGAACCCGACTTGGTCGGGTTGCCGTTGAGCGCGACCTGGCCCTTGTACTGCGGCTTCAGCAGGTCCGCGAACGTGGTCGGACAGGCCTTGACCCGCTTGGCGTCGCAGCCGATGGAGATGTAGCCGCCGTAGTCGTTGAACCACTGCCCCTTCGGGTCCTTCTGGCCCTCGGGGATCTCGTCGAAGGAGGCGACCTTGTACGGCGCGAGCAGGCCCTGCTGTGCGGCGCTCAGCGCGAAGGAGCTGCCGAGGTCGAGGACGTCGGGCGCACGGTCCTGGCCCTTGCGGGAGGTCACGGCGTTGATCTCGTCCTGGCTTGACCCGTCCGGGTTCTCGTCCGTGATCTTGATGCCGTACTTCTTCGTGAAGCCGTCGATGAGGGCTCCGTAGTTGGCCCAGTCGCGGGG
Organism: Streptomyces pseudovenezuelae; assembly: GCF_029892565.1. Taxonomy (GTDB): domain Bacteria; phylum Actinomycetota; class Actinomycetes; order Streptomycetales; family Streptomycetaceae; genus Streptomyces; species Streptomyces pseudovenezuelae_A. The sequence continues at coordinate 366,069 of NZ_JARXVH010000002.1, forward strand.
GAGGGCGATGGCGTGCAGCGTGCCCTCCTTCTTGGCCGCCTTCACCAGGGCGTCCATGCCGCCGAAGTCGGCTGCGGAGGTGGCGGTGGCGGCGTTCTTGCCGTCCGCGGTGGTCGACTCGTTGTCGGGAGCGGCGCCGCAGGCACTCAGGGCGAGTGCGGCGAGGACGGCGAGGGAGCCGGTCAGGACGGCTGTTCTCGACTGGGACACGGGGACTCCAGAAGGGGGGCGCAGGGGACGCACAGAGCTGAGAACTTGTCTGAACAAGTTGGCCCCAGTAATGCGGTCGATGGTGTCCTGCCCGTAAACATTGGCGAAATCGTGACCCGCGATTCCCTGCACATTCACAGGCAAGCGCGTTCACACATGGTGCTCGATTAGGCTGATCACTCTGTGCACAGCGGCCGACTCGGAGGGGAACAGTGTCGACGCGACACGAGGAGATCGCAGACGAACTGCGCCAGGCGATCGACCGCGAGGAGTACGCGGTCGGCGGCAGGCTGCCCGCCGAGACCGAGCTGGCCGCCCGGTACGGCGTTTCGCGCGGCACGGTCCGGCAGGCGGTCGCGGCGCTGACGTCCGAGGGCCTCATCGGCTCGCGCCAGGGCGCCCGCCGGGTCGTGCTGGCCAGCCGCCGCAGCCAGAGCTTCGCCGAGCTGCGCAGCTTCGCCCAGTGGGCCCGTGCGATGGGCCGGGAGGCGACCGGCCGGGTCGTGGCCCAGGAGTATCTGCCGGCCAGCGCGCAGGACGCCGCCCGGCTCCAACTGCGTCCGGGTGTACCGGTGTTGCACGTCCTGCGGGTGCGCGGACTGGACGGCGAGCCGGTCCTGGTGGAGCGGACCGTGTACGCCGACTGGATCTCGCCCGCCGTCGAGGGCATCGACCCGGACGCCCCGTCGGTCACCCAACTGCTCTTCGAGGGCACGGGGTTGGTCTTCGCCTACGGCGAGCACGTGATCGACGCCGTCGCCGCCAGTGCACAGGATGCCGAGCTGCTCGACATCCGCCGTACGAACCCCCTGCTGCGCGTGCGCCGCGTGACCACGACCCGGGAGGGCCGCCCGGTGGAGTGGTCGGACGACCGCTACCGCTCGGACGCCGTGAGCTTCAGCGTGCACAACTCGATAGGCAACAACGCGCTGGCCCGCAAGACGGCCGAGTGAGGCGGACGCGGGCCCGGGGTGGGATGCCCCGGGCCCGCAAGAGGCCGGTCAGCAGGCCGAGTTGGTCTGCGTGAGCAGCCCGAGCCGCCACGGCAGCGTGTTGTAGTCGCCGCTCGCACCCGGGTCCAGGCCCTGGTACAGGTACTGGAGCTTGCACGCCGGGATCGTCAGCGTCTGGTCGTAGCCGACGCGGATCATCTCGCCGTGGCTGATGTCCTTGGTCCAAGTGCCGCCGGGGAAAGCGACGTTGCTCGCCCGCGCGAACGGATTGCCCTCGCTCGCGGCCAGCGCCGTCCACGACCCGGCGAGACCGGAAGCCGTCCAGGACCGGAAGTAGCGTCGCCCGTCCGACCCGATCGCCTCGACGAGCAGCAGATACTGGCTGCTGCCCTGCACCTTGTAGACGTTGCTCGCCTCGAACAGGGCGTACTTGTTGGAGTCCTGAGCCGCGATCACGGTGTTGGTGAACCCGCTGGGGAACTGGGACACCGTCGTCTGCGAACGGTACAGATGCCCGTTGTCGTCGCTGGAGAACAGGTAGCAGTTCGCGCTGTCGCAGATCACCCACATGTCCACCCAGTAGCCGCTGCCGATGTTCTGCCTGATGATGTCCGGCATCGACGCGTAGAAGGTGCGGGGTGCGCTCCAGCCGTTGGGGTTGGAGATGTCGGTGTTCGTGGAGTACGCGGCGTTGCCGTTCTGGTACACGAGGTACCACAGCTTCTGCGGCGCGTAGTAGAACACCTGCGGCGCGGCCCGGTATCCGGTGCCGATGGCGCTGCGGTCCAGGTAGTAGTGCGTGGCCGAGCCCGCCTGTGACCAGTCGCTGAAGCTCAGGTACACCAGGTTGTAGCCCGAGGCGCTCGCCGTGCTGGCGAACACGTGGTACTTGCCGTTGTACTGGACGACCGACGGGTTCTTGATCCCGGCGATGGTGTGCGTGGCGTCCGACTTGGGGGAGACGAGCACGCCGCTGGAGCTCCAACTGAAACTCCCTGGAAGGGCGTTGGCGGACCTGGGTGAATCGGCCTCCGTCGCTGCGGTGTGCGTGCCGGCCGTGCTCTGCGTCGCCGTGCCGCCCATCGCGGTGAGCACGGCGTTGTACGCCGGCTTCTTGTTCCCGCCGCTGTCGAAGAGCAGCGGAAACACCCCGCTGCGCCAGGAGTCGCTGTCCCGGATGCCCCACACGGTGATGCCGGTGCAGCGCGAGACGTTCAGGCAGGCCTTCACCGTGTTCGCGTACGCGGCCGTCGGCGCCTGCGCGATGTCCAGCTCGGTGATCTGTACGTCGACCCCGAGCGCGGCGAAGTTCGACAACGTCGTCTGGAAACTCGCCGGCGGGCCGCTGGTGCCGAAGTGCGCCTGGAAGCCGACGCAGTCGAGGGGCACACCACGGGACTTGAAGTCGCGGACCATGCGGTAGACGCCCTGCGTCTTGGCCGCGCTCCAGTCCTCGATGTTGTAGTCGTTGTAGCAGAGCTTGGCCGCGGGATCGGCGGTCCGTGCGGTGCGGAAGGCCTGCTCGATGAAGCCGTCGCCCAGCAGGTTCTGGAAGACCGAGCTGCGGTGGGTGCCGCTGCTGCCGTCGGCGAACGCCTCGTTCACCACGTCCCAGGCATAGATCCTGCCCTTGAAGTGGGCCATCTGCGTGGTGATGTGATTGTTCATCACACTGCGCAGCGTGTTGGCGTCCGTGATGGAGCTGACCCAGCTGGGCAGTTGGGAGTGCCAGACCAGCGTGTGGCCGCGCATGCGCTGACCGTGCGCGGTCGCATGGCTCACGATCTGGTCGGCGGGTGTGAAGTTGAACGAGCCTCGCGTGCGTTCCGTCGTGTCCCACTTCATCTCGTTCTCCGGCGTGACCATGGAGAACTCGCGGTCCAGGATGGTCGCGTACGTGCCGTCACCGAGCTTGCCGGCGGCCACGGCGGCCCCGAAGTAACGCCCGGACTGGGCGGCTTGGGCCCCCAGCGTGGTGGCCTGGATCGCGGTGGGTGCGGAGGTGGTCGTGGAGGTCGGGGCAGCGGTCGCGGTGCCGGTCGCCACCAGTGCGGCGGCGGCCAGCAGGCCTAACGCGGAGGCTCGGCGTCGGCTCACTCTCCTCGGTGCGCTCATGTGTCTCCTCGTACGGGTGAGTGCGGATGCGAGCGGTCCGGACCGAATTTCTTGAACCGCTCATGACACATGAGTGACGCGTCCTGTGGTCTGCGTCAATCCTTCTCGCAGCATTCGCTTTTCACTTCGAAATCTTTCGAATGCCCCATGCTCAGATCACGATTTGGTCATACACGGGGACGGATGATGACCTTCAGGTCGTGGGCAACTGGTGAAGGATTGACGGGAGTTGTGGAAGGTGACAAGAATTCAGCCCACACCTTCGCTGTGACTGAACTGAGCGAAGTGACGCGAGTGGCTCGGTCACGCATGCCGTTGTCGCTGCCGGCCGCGTACCTCCCGCGTTTTTTGCCACCTCCCACACCTTCTTTTCCACAGAGGCTCATCTTGTCGCGTTCGCAAGAACCCAGAACCCTTGCCGTCCTCGCCGCAACCGTCTTCGCCGCCGCCCTCGTGCCCGTGGTCGGCGCGGGCACGGCCAGCGCCACCACGGGCGCGGAATGCAACGCCGCCACGGTCCAGTACCGCATCGTCGGTGCCGATGGAAACGTTGTCGGAGCCGACTGGACGTCGGAGGGCGGCTTCCTTCAGTGGGAGACCATCCCCGGCACCGTCCAGGTCAGGCTCGCGCCGGGCCAGACCGTGGCCGACGGCTGCACCTACCCCGTCTCCCTCGCCGAATACACCACCGAGGGCCCGAACTGGTACACCTCGGGCCACCAGGCCATGGTCGACAAGGCCACGGTCTACCTCACCGCCGACGACCTCGCCGGCTCCGACGACAAGGGCCGGACCTGGCAGAAGCTGTCGGTCAAGTCCCCCGACTGCTACGGCCAGATCGACCTGTACGGCGACGACATCTCCTACGACGGCAAGACGGGCACGGGCCACGGTCCGCTGCCGTACCAGCCGGGCAACGTCAACACGCCGTACCACCTCATAGCGGCCTGGAACGGCGGCGACAAGGAGTGCACCCCGGGCACGCCCGAGTCGCCGACGCCGTCGGAGACGACGCCCAGCAGCCCCGCGTCGCCCTCGACCCCCGCCGGCAGCACCCCGCCCGCGGAGACGACCCCGCCGCCCACCCCGGCGCCGTCCACCACGCCGCCCACCACCCCGGACGTCCCGCCCATGACGACGCCGCCCAACGCGCCGAAGCCCGCGTCGAGCCCGAGCGGCCCGCCGCTGGCCGAGACCGGCTCCAACGCGCCGGTCGGCGCGATCGCCGGCGGTGCGGCGGCGGTCGTCGCCCTCGGCGCCGGTGCGCTGTACATGGGCCGTCGCACGCGTCGCTCCTGACGCCGTAGGCCGCCCGGTCGTCGGTTATCCGGCGGCCAGGCGGCGCAGTACCCGGGAGGAGACCGGCGTGGGCAGGGCCCGCAACGTACGCACCAGCGTCGTCGTGGCCCACGGGAAGTACGCCTGCGCCGGTTCCCTTTCCAGCGCGCGGACGACATGTCGTGCCGCGCGCTCCTGGCTGATCTCGAAGGGCTTGGGCAGACCGTCCCCGCTGATCCGGTCGGTCGCCACGAACCCCGGGTGGATGCTGGTGAACCGGATTCCCCTGGGCGCCAGTTCGACGCGCGCGGCGTCGATGAGCGTACGGGCGGCCGCCTTCGCCGCCGAGTACGGTCCTTGGCGGGGGAGGCCCATGAGTCCGGCCAGCGAGTTGGTGTGCGCGATGAGCCCGCCGGCCGGCTGGTTGCCCAGCTGCTTGATCAGCGGGACCAGGTAGTTGACCACGACGTCGTAGTTGAGCGCCATGATCCGCGCGACGTCCTCGACGCCGACCTGGTCCATCCGCAGGTCCGGTCCCTGACCGGCGTTGAGCAGCGCGATGTCGATCGACCCGTACTCCGCGACCGCCGCCGTGACCACCCCGGCCGCCGCTAGCGGATCCACGGCGTCGGCGGCGAGGTCGAGACAGGCGCTCCCGGCGGCCCGGACCTCCTCGGCCACGGACGCCAGCTCGGGGGCGCGCCGGGCCGTGAGGACCAGCCGGTTGCCGCCGGACGCCAGCAGGCGGGCCACCTTGGCCCCGATCCCCGACGAGGCGCCGACGATCAGAATCGTTCTGCCGGTGATGCGCGCCATGCGGTTCCCTCGCTCGTCCGGCCGGTGAGGTCGTATGACCGAGGGGACTCTCGCAGGCGGGACGCGATCACGTCGACCCGGGGCGACAAGGAAGGGTCGGCGGCGCGAAGCTGGGTAGACGGTGGTTCACCCCCGACGGAAGGATCACCATGACGACCTACGTGGTCACCGTGCCCGGCACCTTCACCGACGGGATCGAGGCCGGGGCGAAGGCGGAGCTGACCCGGGCCCTGCGTCCGGCCGATCCGCACGCCACCCAGTTGGGGAACACCGAGGACCTCGACGTTCTCGCGGTCAACGAGGACAACACGTTCACCCTGCACATGAGGGTCGAGGCGGACAACCGCGCGGACGCCGAACAGGATGCCCGCCACCTCGCGGACTCCGCCCTGCGCGAGGCCGGTCTGGACGAGAGCTCCGCGCCGCTCGGCCCCGTGGTCATCACGGGCATCGACTCCGACGTCTGAGCCGGCCCGGCCGGACCGCGCGCGCCCCGTCATCGCCCCGCTCACCTCGCGCTCACCCCGCCTCCCGTTACCGGTGGGTTTCGCGAGGTTAATTTCCATGCCCGGAGGGTTGGCGGGAAAGCGTCGTCTCGTTATCGTTCACGCACTTCACTCAATCGTTCCACTGAACGAATAGCGAGAGAGACGGTCGGTCCATGTCCGACATCCACCCCCCGCGCCGGCGGTCGGTGCTCGCCGCGGGCGCGACCTCCGTGGCCTCGCTGGGCGCGTCCTGGCTGCTGTCCGGCTGTACGGGGGCCGCCGCCACACCGGTGCTGCCCGTCGCCGCGCGGCAGGGCGCCCCCGACAGCGGCGGCACCCTGCGCATCGCCCGGCCGCCCGCCTCCGACGCCGAGACCCTCGACCCGGCGAGCTCCCTGTCCGCGTACGAGTACCTGGGCGCCCTCTACAACAGGCTCGTCCGGATCGGCGCCGACGGCCGACTCGCCCCCGATCTCGCCGAGTCGTGGGAGAGCGACAGCAAGGCCCGCACCTGGACCTTCCGGCTGCGCAAGGGCGTCGCCTTCCACGACGGCCGCGCCTTCACCTCCGCCGACGCCGCCTACACCCTCCGCCACATCCTCGACAAGGCGACCGCGTCCCCGCAGGCCGCCGTCCTCGCCCCGCTCATCGACCCGAGCACCCTGCGCACGCCCGACGCCCAGACCCTCGTCGTCCCCCTCAAGACTCCGAACGCCGAGTTCCCGAGCCTGCTCACGCACTACAACTGCTACGTCGTCCCGAACGGCAGCGCGAAGTCGATCGGCCGCACCGGAATCGGCACCGGCCCCTTCAAGCTGGAGTCGTTCGCCCCGGCGGGCCCCGGCCGCGTCACCGCCTACCGGGACCACTGGGCCGGCCGCCCGGTGCTGGACGCGATCGACTTCTACTCGGTCGCCGACATGTCAGCCCGCTCGAACGCCTTGCTGGCAGGGCAGGTCGACCTCCTCTCGCAGACCAACCTCGACTTCGCGACCGCACGCGTGGTCGCCGCCTCCGACCGGGCCACCATCGCGCGTGTGAAGGACGCCCAGTGGTACGTCCTGCCGATGCTCACCACCGACAAGCCCTTCACCGACGTACGCGTCCGGCAGGCGATGAAGCTCGCCTACGACCCCGAGCACGTGGTGAAGGTCGCCCTGCAGGGCGCGGGCACCGCCGGCTGGGACAACCCCGTGCCGCCGAGCGACCCGGCCCACATCGCCGGACACCCCAAGCACGACCCGGAGAAGGCGAAGTTCCTGCTGAAGCAGGCCGGCCACGAGGGCCTCGCCGTCGACCTCTACACCTCCGCCTACGACCCGCTGTTCACGCCGATGGCGCTCGCCTACCAGGACTCGGCCAGGCGCGCCGGGATCCGCGTCCGCGTCAAGACGGCCTCGGCGGACTCGTACTACACGCAGATCTGGATGAAGAAGCCGCTGATGGCGACCTACTGGTTCACCGGCCGGCCCGTCGACCAGCTGCTCACGCAGATCTTCCGCAGCGGCTCCTCCTACAACGAGACGGCCTGGTCGGACAAGGAGTTCGACTCCGTCCTGGACCGGGCCCGTGCCGAGACCGACGACACGAAGCGGCGCGAACTCTACGGCGAGGCACAGACGTTGGTGATCGAGAAGGGCGGGGCGATGACCCCGATGTTCGCCGACCGGCTCGTCGGCCTCTCCCGCAAGGTGCGTGGATACGCCGAGCACGGCTTCGAGTTCGACTACCTCGGCATCGGCCTGAAGGGGGCCTGACCATGCTCTCCTTCGTTCTCCGCCGCCTGGCCTCAGCCGTCGGCACGCTGTTCCTCTCCTCCGTCCTCGTCTTCCTCGCCGTCCAGGCCCTGCCCGGCGACGTCGCCACCCAGATCCTCGGCAAGGACGCCACCCCGGACGCCGTCGCCGCCCTGCGCGACCAGCTCGGCCTCGACCGGCCCGCCTGGGAGCGGTACTTCGACTGGATCAAGGGCGCCCTGCACGGCGACTTCGGCACCTCCCTCGTCTCCGGCAAGGGCGTCGGCGGCGAAGTCGCCATGTACCTCGGCAACTCCGCCCTCATCGCCCTGGTCACCGTCCTGTTCGCGGTGACCGGCTCCCTGGTGCTGGGCATCCTCGCGGGCCTGTACCGCGACCGCTGGCCCGACCACCTCATCTCCACCGTCAGCCTGATCGGCATGAGCGTCCCCGAGTTCGTGGTGGCGACCGTGCTGGTGCTGTGCTTCTCGGTCGCGCTGCCCTGGTTCCCCGCGGTCGTCCTGTACGGCCCCGACGCGAGCGTCGGCCAACTCCTGCCCGCCGTCTGGCTTCCCGCCCTCGCCCTGGCCGTCGTCATGGCCGCCTACATCGTGCGCATGGCCCGCACCTCGGTGATCGACGTGATGGCCGGCGAGTACGTCACCACCGCACGCCTGAAGGGCCTGTCGACCTGGCGGGTCGTCACCCGGCACGCCCTGCCCAGCGCCCTGCTCCCCACCCTGCACGTCATCGCGCTGAACGTCGCCTGGCTCATCGGCGGAGTCGCCGTCGTCGAGAACGTCTTCAACTACCCGGGCATCGGCAAGCTGATGCTCTCCTCCGTGCAGAACCGCGACCTGCCCATCATCCAGGCCATCGCCCTCGTCAGCGCCGTCGTCTACGTCTGCTGCAACCTCGCCGCCGACCTCGGCGCCATGGCCCTCAACCCCAGGCTCCGCACCCGCGGGAGGACCCGATGACCACCCTCGACACCACCCCGGCCGCAGTTGCGCCGGGTCCGCGGGCCGCCACCCGCGCCTGGCGCACCCTGCGCTCCTCCCGTACGGCGACCGTCGGCCTCGCGATCGTCGCCGTCCACGTCCTGATCGCCCTCCTCGCCCCGCTCCTGACCTCCTACGACCCCATCGCCAACGACGCCTCCCACGCCCTGCTCGGCCCCAGCGCCGACCACTGGGCCGGCACCGACCAGTACGGCCGCGACGTCCTCGCGCGCGTGCTGTACGGCGGCCGCTACGCGCTCGGCGTCTCCGTCACCGCCACCCTGGTGACCGTCGCCCTCGGCACGGTCGTCGGCTGCGCCGCGGCCCTGCGCGGCGGCTGGTTCGACGACGTGCTCGGCCGGATCCTGGACGCCGTCCTGTCCATCCCGTCGATCCTCGCCCTGCTCGTCGTGGTGACCGCCCTCGGCACCGGCCCGGCCGTCATCGTCCTTGCCATCGCCGTCAGTTACGTCCCGCAGGTCGCCCGCGTCGTGCGCGGCGCCGCCCTCGCGGTGGTCCCCATGGACTACGTCACCGCGGCCCGCGCCCGCGGCGAGAGCACCTGGTCGATCCTGCGCCGGGAAGTTCTGCCGAACATCACGGACGTCGTCTGCGTGGAGTTCGCGATGCGCGCCTCCTGGGTCGTGCTGCTGATCTCCTCGCTGTCCTTCCTCGGCTTCGGCGCCGACCCGCCCACCCCCGACTGGGGGTTGATGGTCGCCGAGAACCGCACCGCCATCACCGTCGTACCCATGGCGAGCCTCGCGCCGATCATCGCCCTGGCCACGCTGGTGGTCGGGCTCAACCTCGCGGCCGACGGCCTGTCCAAGGCCTGGGGCGTGGACCGGATCAGGGAGGGCCTGTGACGACCTCGACCCCGGAAGGGTCCCCGATGCACCCGATTGCCCCCGGCGACTCACCGCCCCCGATCGTCTCCGTCAACTCCCTCTCCGTGGCCTACCGTTCGGGCGGCCGGGACGTGCCGGTCGTGCACGAGGTGTCGTTGGACGTGGCGAAGGGACGCACGCTCGCGCTCGTCGGCGAATCGGGCAGCGGCAAGTCGACCGTCGCCGCCACGCTCCTCGGGCACCTGCGCCACGGCTCCCGCATCACCGGCGGCTCGGTCCGCGTCGACGGCCACGACGTCTTCGCGCTGCCCGCACGGGAGTTGCGGCGGCTGCGCGGCGGGACCGTCGCCATGGTCGGCCAGAACGCCGGGCAGGCGCTGACGCCCACCATGCGGATCGGCCGGCAGATCGAGGAGGCGGGCGGCACCGTACCCGTCGCCGACCTGCTCGAACAGGTCCGGCTGCCGCGCCCCGCCGAACTGGCCCGCCGCTACCCGCACGAACTCTCCGGCGGTCAGCAGCAGCGCGTCGCCATCGCCATGGCCATCGCCGCCCGCCCCAAGGTGCTGGTCCTCGACGAGCCGACGACGGGCCTGGACGTCGTCACCCAGCGCGGCGTCCTCGACCTGATCGCCGCCCTGCGCGACGAACTCGGCCTGGCCGCCGTCCTGGTGAGCCACGACCTCGGCGTCGTCGCGCACATGGCCGACGAGGTGTGCGTGCTGAAGTCGGGCCGCGTCGTGGAGACGGCAGCAACCCGGCAGCTGTTCGCCGACCCCCAGGACCCGTACACGAAGCGGCTGTTGGCGAGCGTGCCGCGCCTGGACGACACCGGGCTCGCGGTCGTCGCCGAGTCGGGTGAGCGGGAGGTACGCCCGAAGGTGCCCGTGCCCGAGGGCTCACCGGTCGCCGTGTCCGCGCACGACGTCACCGTCGACTACGGCAGCTCACGGGCCGTGGACGGCGTCTCCTTCGACGTCCGGCGCGGTGAAGTGGTCGCCCTCGTCGGCGAGTCCGGCAGCGGCAAGTCCACGCTGGCCTGGACCCTGGCGGGCCTGCGCACCCCGTCCGGCGGCACGATGACCCACGAGACCGGCGACCTCGCCCGCCCCGCGCACCGACGCCCGCTCGCCCTGCGCCGCCGCATCCAGCTCGTCTTCCAGAACGCCGACACCTCCCTCAACCCCCGCCGCTCCGTCGGCGACGCGGTCCGCCACCCCCTGCGCTTCTTCGGCACAGCGACCGGCCGCACCGAGGCGACCGAGCAGGCCCGCCGGCTCATCACCGACGTACGCCTCGACCCGGCTCTCGCCGAACGCCTGCCCGCCCAGCTCTCCGGCGGCCAGCGCCAACGCATCGGCATCGCGCGGGCGTTGGCGGGCGAACCGGACGTCCTGATCGCCGACGAGATCACCACCGCGCTGGACGTCTCCGTGCAGGCCGACGTGCTGCGCCTGCTCGACGACCTGCGGCGCGAACGCGACCTGGCCTGCCTCTTCATCAGCCACGACCTCGCCGTCGTACGCGGCATCGCCGACCGCGTCGTCGTCCTGCGCCACGGCGTCGTCGTAGAGGAGGGCCCGACGGAGGCCGTCTTCGCCGCACCCGGCCACCCCTACACGCGCCAGCTCATGGCGGCCGCCCTGGAACCCGACCCCGACGCACAGCCCTACGTCGACGACACCGTCGACTGGGCCGACGCGGCGGACGGGGACGACATCTGGACCGATCCGGGCGACGGCGGCCACCGCGTCCGACGCTGGCGCTCCCTCAACGCCCCGGTCGCGGAAGGAGTTTCGTGAAGTACCGCGAACAGTTCGAGCGCCAGGTCGTCCGCGAGGACGTCTGGATCCCCACCCGGGACGGCCGGACCCTGCTGCACGCGCGCGTGTGGCGGCCCGCCGACGCCGAGTCCGACCCGGTACCGGCGCTGCTCGAATACCTCCCGTACCGCAAGAGCGACTGGACCGCCCCGCGCGACGCCCAGCGCCATCCCTGGTACGCGGGCCACGGCTACGCCTCCGTACGCGTCGACATCCGCGGCCACGGCGACAGCGAGGGCACACCCGGCGACGAGTACGACGAGCAGGAACTCGCCGACGGCGTCGACGTCGTCAACTGGCTTGCCGCACAGGCCTGGTGCACCGGCAAGGTGGGCATGTTCGGCATCTCCTGGGGCGGCTTCAACTCGCTCCAGATCGCGGCCCTCGCCCCCGAACCCCTGAAGGCGGTCGTCACCGTCTGCTCCACCGACGACCGCTACGACAACGACGTCCACTACACCGGCGGCGCCGTCCTCGGCATCGACATGCTCGCCTGGGCCGGCACCATGCTCGCCTTCGCCGCCCGCCCACCGGACCCGGCGAACGTCGGCGCCGACCGCTGGGTGCCGATGTGGCGCGAACGCCTCGACGCCCTCGAACCCTTCCTGCACACCTGGCTGGAACACCAGCAGCGCGACGCCTACTGGAAGCACGGCAGCGTCTGCGAGGACTACACCGCGATCGACGCGGCCGTCCTCGCCGTCGGCGGCTGGAACGACCCCTACCGCGACGCGGTGCTCCGCCTCGTCGAACACCTCCCGGCGGACCGCGTCCGCGGCCTGATCGGCCCGTGGTCGCACCAGTACCCCGACCGAGGCCTGCCGCCCGGCCCCGCGATCGGCTTCCTCCAGGAGACCCTGCGCTGGTGGGACCAGCACCTCAAGGGCATCGACACCGGAGCCATGGAGGAGCCGCTGCTGCGGGCCTGGATCACCGATTCCGTCCCGCCCGCCACCTCGTACGACGTGCTGCCGGGCCGTTGGGTGGGCGAGACCGACTGGCCGTCACCGCAGGTCACTTGGGACACCCGGCCGCTGGGTGCGGGCACGGCACCCGTCCTCGTGCGCTCGCCGCAGCACACGGGCCTCGACGCCGGGCGGTTCTTCCCCTTCGGCAACGCGAGCGACCTGCCGCCCGACCAGCGCGAGGAGGACGGCCGCTCGGTCCTCTACGACTCCGGGCCGCTCACCGAGCGCGTCGAGATCCTCGGCCGACCACGCGTCCGGCTGCGCCTCGACAGCGCCACCCCGCGCGCACACGTGATCGCCCGGCTGTGCGACGTCGCCCCCGACGGCTCGTCCACGCTCGTCACCCGCGGCGTGCTCAACCTGCTGAGCAGGCAGGGCCGGGACAAGGCCGTGGAGTGGAGCCCGGGGACGTACGAGGACGTCGAGCTCGAACTCAACGGCATCGGCTACGCCTTCCCGCCCGGTCACCGCGTCCGCGTCGTCGTCTCCGACGCCTACTGGCCATGGGTGTGGCCGCACGGCGAACCCGGCGAGCTGAGCGTCGTACCGGCCGACAGCGCCGTACTCCTGCCCGTGCGCCGGCCCGGCGAGGAGCCGCCGATCCGCTTCGAGGAGCCCGAACAGGCCCCGCCGCTGCCGGTGACGTACGACCCGCCATCGGCACCGCGTCCGGAACGGCTGGTCACGCACGATGTGGCGGCGGGGGAGTGGACGCTGGAGGTCGACCCCAACTACGGCGGCTCGCGGACGTATCCCGACGGGCTGCGCTACGAGGAGAGTGCGCGGGAGACGTACCGGATCCGCACCGACGACCCGCTGTCCGCCCGGGCCGTCTCGGAGTGGCGCGTCCGGTTGCGGCGCGGGGAGGACTACGACGCTGAGATCATGGCGTCCACGGAGCTGCGCGCCACGGCCGCTGACTTCATCATGGACAGTCGCATCGAGGCACGGGCGAACGGAGAGACAGTGGCCAAGCGCGCATGGCACCGCACCGTCGGGAGGACGTCCGGATGAAGGCCGCCAGGACCCCGCGCCGCGCCGTCGCCGCCGCCGACCGCACCCGCCAGCCCACCGAGGTCCGCCGGCGCCTCATCGTCGAGGCCGCCGTCCCGCTGATCGCCGAACGCGGCTACGCCGCCGTGGGCGTTCGGGACGTGGCCGCCGCGGCCGGGGTGTCCGTCGGCACGGTCACCTACCACTTCGGCAGCGTCCAGGAGATCCTCTCCGAGGCCATGGTGCTGCACATCGAGCGGTACTACGCCGAGCTGAGCGAGACCGCGGAGCAGGCGGACACGGGCGCCGAGGCGCTGCGGCTGCTGGTCGACGCGCTGTTCACGGAGGACACCGACCGGCACTGGCGGATGTGGTTCGACTACTGGAACGCAGGCGACCAGGCCACGGACGAGACCTTCACCCGCGGCCAGGCCCAGCGCTACGAGGCCTGGCACCAGCAGATCCGGGCCCTGGCCCAACGGGGCGTCGCCGACGGGGAGTTCACCGGCGACGACCTCGACGGCTTCACCGTCCGTTTCGCCGCCCTCGCCGACGGCCTCGCCCTGCAACGCCTGCGCCAGGCACCCCCGTTGAGCACGCAGGACGCCCGACGCCACCTCAACCGCTTCATCGACACCGAACTCGCCCGCACGACCTGACCCCCAACTCCCCACCACGGAGCCGCTCGTGAACGTCGTCATCTTCGGTGCGTCCGGCATGGTCGGCCACGGAGTGCTGCACGCCTGCCTGGAGGACGCGGCGATCACCCGAGTCGTCGTGGTGGTGCGCAGCCCGCTCGGCGTCACCCACCCCAAGCTGCAGGAGATCGTCCACGACGACTTCACCGACCTGACCGCCCTCGCCGATCAACTGACGGGCCTGGACGCCTGTTTCTACTGCCTGGGCGTCTCCAGCGCCGGTCGCAACGAGGCCGAGTACACGCGCATCACGTACGACTACACGCTGGCCGCCGCCCACGTGGTCGTCGAAAGCAGCCCCGGGATCACCTTCGCCTATGTCTCAGGCGAGGGCACCGACAGCACCGAGAGCGGTCGCACGATGTGGGCCCGCGTGAAGGGGCGGACGGAGAACGCCCTGTTGGCCCTGCCGGTGAACGCCTACATGTTCCGGCCCGGCTACATCCGGCCCCGCAGGGGAGCGGTCTCCAAGACGTCTGCCTACCGCGTGATCTACGGCCTGACCTCGTGGCTGTACCCCGTCCTGCACCGCATCGCGCCGGGTCACACCACGACCACCGAGGCGCTGGGCCGCGCCATGATCGCGGTGGCGGTCGACCCGGGCGCGGAGGAGCGGCACATCCTCGACAGCCGGGACATCAACCGCCTGGGCGCCACGTCAGGTTGATGCCTCGGGCTGCGCCGCCGCGGCGAGTGAGGGCTGGAGGCGGCGGGCGACGTCGAGGTGGTCGGCGGTCCAGATGATGCGGACGGCCGTGTCCGTCGCCCGGCCGTTCTCGTCCCGCAGGTCATGCCGCAAGGAAGCCACCAGGCGGGCCTCGGCGGCGGTGTCCGGCGGCATCGGATCCGGCACCGGGGCGCCGTCGTCCAGGCCGGCGGCCAGGTTCCGGTACCAGCCGGACACGCCGTCGGCGGTGCCGAGCAGGACGAGGCGGGCGTCCACCCGGTCCGTGCCGTCGGGCTGTTCGTCGGAGCGCTGCCACAGACCCAGTACGGCGTCGGCGGCGAGGCGCAGTCCGACGACGCCCGTGACCAGGGTGGTCATGTCGGCCAGGGGCACGGGCTTGGCGCCGCGCTCGGCGAGGTAGCTGCGGAACGCGTCGTCCAGCCGACGTGCCGCGGCGGCCGCCTGCCGGTTCTCCTCGTCGGGCGGGGCGACGGGCGGGAGACCGCCGGCGCAGCGCCCGACCGCGTAGCGCACCGCTCCGGCCAGATAGCGCGCGCTGTCCGTGTACGCCGCCGCCAGCGCCCGGTCCACGGCGGCCGTGGCACCGCGCGGCCAGAAGAACAGGCCCACGAGCACGCTTACCCCGCAGCCCAGGGCGATGTCCTCGATCCGGAACAGCACGATGTGCCAGTCGGGATGCCGGCCGATGTTGAACAGGATGACGAGGGTGACGGTGAAGGCCGCCTGACCGGCGGCGAAGGAGATGGCCGCGGGCGCGATGCCCGCCACGAGCACGGCGACGGGGAGCAGGAACCACAGCACGGTGTCGTGCTCGCCGATGAGCTGCAGCAGCCCGGCCCCGATGACCGACCCGGCGAGGGTGCCGGCCAGGGCGCGGACGGCGTTCTGCCCGGTGTTGAGGGCGTTGGAGCGCAGCACCGACAGGGTCCCCAGCAGCACCCAGAAGGAGTGCTGGACGCTCGTCAGGTCGGCGAGGGCGACCGCGATGCCGAGGCCGAGCGCGCCCCGGAGGCTGTTGTGCAGCCAGACCGACTCGGTCTGGAGATGGGCGGCGGCCCGCTCCCGCGCCGAGGCCAGCGGCTGGGTCACGGAACCGGGCTCGTGGCCGAGGAGCCGCTCGGGCCAGCTGCGGTGCTCGGCCGCCGCGGCGAGGTCCACGTTGTCCGCGATCTGGAGGGTGGCGAACCCCAGTTCCTGGGCGCGGAAGGACAGGTCCAGGGCGCCGATGAAGGCGCGGATCTCCGTCTCCGTACCGGGGCCTGGCCGGTGCACGGGCAGCCTGGTGGTGGCGCCGTGCTCCATGCCGTCGATGACGGCGCGCAGCTCGGCGGAGGCGGCGTGCAGTGCGTCGGGTGCGGTGCGCGGGGTGTCGAGGAGATCGGCGGCCCGTTCCAGGACCGTGGCGGCGGCCCGTCGTACGGCATGGGCGTCCCGGTCGCAGTCGCCCGCCGCGGTGTCGTCGGGCGGGGGCGCACTGTCGGCCACGATGGTGCTGAGCCAGGTCAGCTCGTCGACCAGCCGGACGACGGCGCGCGAGCCGGTGGACAGCCCGGTCGGCCGGTAGGGGGTGGCGTCGAAGGCGGTGCGCAGGTCGGCCGCCGCGGCGGCGGCATCGTCCGCGGTGACCCGGCACTGCTTGGCGCTCGGCGCGTCGGGCTCCCCGGCGAGGCGGGACGCGTCGGCCCGCAGCTGGGCCGCGGCGGCGCGACAGACGCGGGCGGCCGGTGCGCTGAGCGGGTCCGCGGCGGGCCGGGGCCACAGCAGGGAGATCGCGAGCATGGCCGCCGCTGCCGCGAGAGCCGCCCCGGCGAGCCGGTCTGGCAGCTCGGAGAGCGGTGCGGGCGAGGCCACCGGCAGGACGAAGGCCAGCAGCAGCGCCGTCGACGCGCCCGCCAGGACCGAGCTGACCACGCCCGAGAACAGCACCAGAAAGCCGACCACGACCGTGACGACGACCGCGAGCCAGGTCTGCCGGGCCACCAGCGTGCCCACGCAGATCAGCGTCGCCCAGGCCACCGCCAGACCCAGATGCGCCCGCAGCCGCTGCGACATCGGCCCGGTGAACTCCACGAGCAGCAGCATGGAGAAGGAGCCGAACGCCGCGAAGGTGGCGATCGTCGGCGAGTCCAGCACCTGACTGCACAGCGCGAACAGGCCCGGCATGACCAGCGCGGTGCGCCCGGCCCGGCGGGTCGCCGCCAGCCCCGGATCGTGGTCCCGCAACCAGGTGAGGACACGGCCAGGTACGCGCATACGCCCGGACACCTCCTGTCGGCAGATCACTCGCCTAACGAGTATGTGCGCAGCGATGAATTCATGAGTCCCGGAGCGTCTCAACCGTCGCATCGTCTCCGCTACGGGGTGCGGTACTCGTGAGCGAGCCGCCGCCTGGGTACCCGGTCCGGATGTGATCACGGCCACGGATCGTTCGTCCGAGTTTGCGAGAGCTACGGGCGAGCAGCCGAACTCGTGGACAGCCGTGCCGGGAGAAGGGACACCTCATGGCGGTCAGCGAGTCCGATCTCCTCGAAGTCGACGGCGACCCCGGGGCGGTCAAGCGTCACCGGACCCTGTTCAGGGCGGTCAGGCGGCGCAGGAGCCCGCCGCTGCGGCGGACCGACATCACCGTCACCGACGAGGCGGCCGTCAGGAGAGCGGTCAAGGCGGCCTCGCTCGGCAATGCCATGGAGTGGTTCGACTTCGGGATCTACAGCTATCTCGCGGTCACCATCGGCCATGTCTTCTTCCCGTCCGGGAACGGCACCGTCCAGCTCCTTGCGTCCTTCGCGACCTTCGCGGTGTCCTTCCTGGTCCGCCCGATCGGAGGCATGGTCTTCGGACCGATGGGCGACCGCGTCGGCCGCAAGAAGGTCCTCGCCCTCACGATGATCATGATGTCGATCGGTACCTTCGCCATCGGCCTGATCCCGTCCTACGCGGCCATCGGCTTCTGGGCCCCGGTCCTGCTGATCCTCTTCCGGCTCGTGCAGGGCTTCTCGACGGGCGGTGAGTACGGCGGCGCCTCCACCTTCATCGCCGAGTACGCGCCCGACGCGCGCCGCGGCTACTACGGCAGCTTCCTCGAACTGGGCACCCTCGCCGGATACGTCGGCGCCGCCGGCCTGGTGACGGCTCTGACCACCGCCCTGGACAGTGGCGGCATGGAGGCCTGGGGCTGGCGGGTGCCGTTCCTGGTGGCCGGACCCATCGGGCTGATCGGCCTCTACCTCCGGCTCAAGCTGGACGAGACGCCCGCCTTCCAGCGGCTGGAGGACGAGTCCAAGCACCGCGCCACCGACGCCGCGTCCGCGGTCGAGACGACCGCCGCGGGAGACGTCTCCAGGATCTTCCGCGACTACTGGCCGACCCTGATCCTGTGCATCTGTCTGGTCGGCGCGTACAACATCGCCGACTACATGCTCCTGTCGTACATGCCGACCTACCTCTCGGACGAGATGGGCTCCTCCGAGACACACGGCCTGCTGATCCTGATCGGCACCATGGTGGTGCTGATGCTGGTCGTCAACCAGGTGGGCAGGCTCTGCGACCGGCTGGGCCGCAAGCCGCTGCTGATGGCCGGGATGCTCGGCTTCCTCGTCCTGTCGCTGCCCGCGTTCCTGCTGGTCAGGCAGGGCAGCCTGGTCGCCGTGACGGTCGCGATGCTGATGCTGGGCCTGTCGCTCGTGTGCCTGCTCGGCACCATGTCCGCGACCCTGCCCGCGCTGTTCCCGACCCCGGTCCGCTACGGCTCCCTCTCCATCGGCTACAACCTCTCCGCGTCCCTCTTCGGCGGCACCACCCCGTTCGTCATCACGGCGCTGATCTCCCTCACCGGCGACAAGCTGATGCCCGCCTACTACGCCATGGCCGCCGCCCTGGTCGGAGTGATCGCCGTGGCCTGCATGCGGGAGACGGCACGCCGTCCGCTCGCGGGCTCGCCGCCCTCCGTGGCGACACCCGAGGAGGCCGCCCGGATGGTGGAGAGCCGGGCACCGGCGCCGAAGTTCTGACGCCCGGTCAATGAACCCGTTTCCCGCCCCGCCGGGCCATGCTTGCCTGACGGACCGGTGACGGACGGACGCAGGAGGAGCAGTGCCGACGCAGGCGGACGACACCCCCGACCCCCGGCGCTGGAAAGCGCTGTGGGTCACCCTGGTGGCCGGGTTCATGAGCCTCCTGGACGTGACGATCGTCGCGGTCGCGCTGCCCTCCATGCAGCGGGACCTGCACACCACGGCACCGGCCATCCAGTGGGTGGTGTCCGGCTACGCCCTCGCCTTCGCCCTGGTCCTGGTGACCGCCGGACGGATCGGCGACGCGATCGGCAGACGCCGTATCTTCCTGCTGGCGCTCGCCGCCTTCGTCCTGTGCAGCGCCGCCGCGGGCGCGGCACCCAGCATCACGCTTCTCATCGTGGCGCGGATCGCCCAGGGGGTGGCCGCCGGCTGCCTCGCCCCGCAGAACTCCGCCCTGATCCAGCAGATGTTCCGCGGCGCCGAACGCGGGCGCGCCTTCGGCATGTTCGGCGCGACCGTGGGCATCTCCAGCGCGGTGGGACCGGTCGTCGGCGGCCTCATCCTCACCCTGGCCGACGGCCCCGACGGCTGGCGCTGGATCTTCTACGTCAATGTGCCGGTCGGCGTGCTCGCTCTGGTGCTCGGCATGCGGCTGATCCCCGTCACCGCCCCCGGCCGCCGCGAACGCCTCGACCTCGTCGGCGTCGCGCTCCTCGGCTGCGGAGTCCTGGCGCTGATGCTGCCCCTGGTGCTGGCCGAGTCGGGTGGCGTACGACGGCTGTGGTGGCTGTTCGTCGTGGGCGCGGTCTGCCTGGCGGGGTTCGTTCAATGGGAGCGTCGGGTGGTGGCCCGGGAGGGTCAACCGCTGCTGGATCCGCGGCTGGTGACCGCCACCCGCGGCTACGCCGTCGGCGCCGCTATCGCCACCCTGTACTTCGTGGGCTTCAGCGGTGTGTGGCTGGTGTTCGCCCTGTTCTTCCAGGACGGGCTCGGCTACTCACCGCTGCGCTCCGGGCTCACGGTCACGCCGTTCGCCATCGGCTCCGCCGCGGCCGCCGCGCTCGCGGGCCGGTCGGTGGACCGGTTCGGCAGGCTGCTGACGGTCTGCGGACTGGCCGGCGTCGCACTCGGCCTTGGCGCGACCGCGCTGATCCTGCGGCTCGCCCCCGCCGACAGCGCGGGCTGGCTCGCCGCCCCCGCGCTCTTCATCGGCGGCCTCGGCAGCGGCTGCGTCATCTCTCCCAACGTCACCATGACCCTGCGGGACGTCCCGGTCCGGATGGCCGGAGCGGCCGGCGGAGCCCTCCAGACCGGCCAGCGCCTGGGCGGAGCCATCGGCACAGCCGCCCTGCCCGGTCTCTTCTACGTCGTCCTCGGCACCGGCCACCGCGACTACCCCTCCGCCGTGGCGACCGCCGTCGGCTTGGGCGTCCTGCCCGTCCTGTGCGCGCTGGCCCTCTCGATCGACGACTGGCGCCGCGACCGCCGAGCCGCCAAGCGCCCCTGCCCGCCCGAGGTCTCGCACAGCCACCTGCACGCCGGCCAGGGCTGAGCGGGCCGACGGCCCGGTAGGTGTCGCGCAGGAGCGGGCGGTTGAGTCACCGGGAGGCGTACGGTCCCGAGTGCCGGCCCGGCTGCTGCGGCGCGAACATGTCGTCCGCGTCGGACTCCGCCGGCTCCACCCGGTCCGGATCCGTGCCCGCGACCATCATGTCCGGGTCGAACATCACGATCACCGCGGCGACCAGCAGCACGGCGAGCGGCCCGGCCAGCATCAGCAGCAGGAACGCGAGCAGGCTGGTGGAGGACTGCCCGGTGCCGGCCGTGCCGTCGAGCGTCACGGAGACCGCGGCCATGCCGGTGTAGTGCATGCCGGTGACGGCAACTCCCATGACCAGGCTCGCGCCGAGGCTGGACCACAGCCGTTGGATGGAGACCGCCGCCCACAGCGCCGCCGTCGCGGCGACGACGGCGATGACGACGGACAGCGCCACAGCCGTCGTGTCGTAGTGGACGGTGCCGTTGGTGTGGACGGCTGCCATGCCGAGGTAGTGCATGGCAGCCACGCCGAGTCCGGTGATGGTTCCGGCCACGCCCAGATTCAGTGGGGAATCGCCCCGGTAGCCGACGAGAAAGACGCCGACGGCGACCACGGCGATCGCGACGATCAGGCTGAGGAGGGTCAGTCCGGCGTCGTAGTCGACCAGGGAGCCGTCGATGCTGAAGCCGATCATGGCGATGAAGTGCATGGTCCAGATGCCGCAGCCGATGGACACGGCGCCCAGCGCCAGCCAGCCGGCTCTTCGGTGGGGGCGCCGCAACGAGCGCGTTGTGCACCGGAGTCCCAGCGCTGCTCCGAGGCAGGCCATGAGGTAGGCCGCGACCAGAGTCACGGCACCGTAGTGGAAGTTGGAGACGGTGGCGGTCACTAAGGGGCCCCTCTCGAGGTGGCACGAGTCAATCGTGACTCAAACACAACTCCTTCACTTTTTCGCCACATTGAGATGTCTGTTGGCTGAATCGATACTTCTCCGCGTCCGTTCAGGAGACGTCGGCGACCGAGAAGACCCCCGGTCCGGTGACCCCGTACAGCACCCCACGCACCAGGAACGGCGGTGTCTCGCTGGGTGAGAGCTCCTCGAAGGAGCGGCCCGACGTGTCGAAGGACGGGTCGGTGCGGCCGATCTCCCTGCCGGTGCGCGGGTCGAGGGCGAGGACGCTGGTGTCCGGCATGGTGACGTACAACCGCCCGTCGTGGACGGCCGGTTCGCTGAAGACGCGCAGCTCGCGCGAGCTGGTCCACAGCGGTTTGCCGTGGGTCAGGTCGAGGGCGAGCAGCGTCTCGTTGCCGTAGTCGAAGATGTACATCGTGTCGCCGTCCACCAGCGGCGGCGCTTCGGGTTCGACGCTCCAGGGGAAGTCGATCCGACGGGTCTTGCCGTTGTCGAGGTCCTGGATGAAGAAGGCGGCGGAGACGCCGGTGTCGTTCTCCCAGCGGGCGTAGTACGCCTTCGCGTCGTGGACCGTGGCCAGCCACAGGTCGCCCTTGGGCGCGTCGACGGTGCCCAACGTCCGGCCCGTGCGCGCGTCGAGACGGGCGATGCCGCCGGGGCCGCCGCGCAGATCGGCGTAGAGCATGCCCTTGGGGCCCGTGTAGAAGGGGCTGGGCGAGGTCGACTTGAGCTTGCGCTCCCACAACTTCTCGCCCGTGCGCGGTTCGTACGCGGCATAGCGCGCGGTCTCGGCGGGCCCGAGCGGGTCCAGGCGCACGAGCAGTACGTCGCTCAGGGGCTGGTGCTGGCCGAGGGGACCGTCCAGATGCCACAGCCGCTTGCCGGTCCGGCCGTCGAAGGCGTCCAGGCCCTCGGAGCGGTCCGCACTGTTGACGAACACCACTCCGTCGTGCACGTCTGGCGAGCTCATGGAGAAGCTGCTGACCTGCTTCTTGCTCATCGGCTTCGACCAGTCCGTCCGGCCCGTCGCGGAGTTCAGCCGCATCAACGCGACCTGCGGCGAGGAGCAGAAGACCCCGAGGGCGTCCGGTGTGCAGGCCGGTTTCATGCCCATCGGGTCGTCCTTGTCGGGCTCCAGGGCGTTGTGCCACGGCTTCCAGCCCGCCGGGATCGAGGAGGCGGCGGTCGCCTTCACGTCCTTTGTGCCGGGTTCGTCGCTCGCCCCGGCCGGCATGAGGGTCACCAGCGCCGTGCCCACGACGCCGACAAGCGCCGCGCCGGCGAGGGCGGTCCACAGCCTCCCGCGGTGCCGCTTGTTCGTGTTCTTCGCGGGCGGGAGCAGCGCCGTGTCGGTCGCGTCGGTCACCGGCAGCCGGGCCGGCACTCCGCCCGGCTCCTCGGCGGGCTGCTCCTCCGGCACCTCGGCCAGTGTCTCCAGCACCTCGCCCGAAGTGGGCCGCCCCGCCGGGTCCTTCGTCAGGCACAGGGACACCAACGCGCGCAGCGGGCCCGGCAGTTCGCCCAGCTCGGGATCGCTGTGCACGGTGTTGTACGCGGCGAGATAGGCGTTGTCCGCCTCGAAGGGACTGCGCCCCGTGGCCGCGTAGACGAGGACCGCGCCCAGCGAGAAGACGTCCACGGCGGGTCCGACCTCGCGCGGCCGGCTGAACTGCTCCGGTGCCATGAACGGCGGCGAGCCCATCACGATGCCGGTCTGGGTACGGACGTCGCTGGTGGCCGCGCGCGAGATGCCGAAGTCGATGACACGGACCGCTCCGTCGTCGCCCTCGCCCTCCAGGAGCAGCACGTTGCTGGGCTTGAGGTCCCGGTGCACGACCCCCGCGCGGTGGATCTCCCGCAGCGCCTCGGCGAGTTCGGTGCCCAGGCGGCGCAGCGAGGGCCAGTCCAGTGGGCCCGACTCGGTGACGCGGTCGGAGAGCGTGCGGCCCGGGACGAACGCGGTGGCCATCCAGGGCCGGCCCGCGTCCGGGTCGGCGTCCACGACCGGCGCGGTGAACGCGCCGCTGACCCGTCGCGCCGCCACGATCTCCTGCCGGAACCTGGCCCGGAACTCGGGGTCGTCCGCGTACTTCGCGTGCACGACCTTGACGGCGACGGCCCGCCCCGACGTCGAGCGGCCCAGATACACGACGCCCATGCCGCCGGTCCCGATCCGTGCTTCGAGCTGGTATCCGCCGACCGACCGAGGATCGTCCTCGCGCAGGGTCACCGTGTCTCCTTCACCGGGTCTGGCCTGGACGGATCCGTTCGGACTGCTGTCGCTATGGCATGGACAGCACACTCTACCGATCGGTCCGAGGGCCTGTTTGGGCGTGGAGCAGGCAGACCGGGTCAGTGCCGGGCGAACTGGACCCCGGTGGCCTGGACGACATTCGGTCGCACCGCGATGCCGTCGACGATCAGCTGCTCGCCGTAGATGTCGGTGATCCGCAAGGCGCCGCCGCAGCCGCTGCCGTTCTCGGAGAGGAAGTAGTTGTAGTCGGTGCGGGCCAGCTGACGCCAGGTGCCGCCGGCCCGGACCTCCAGGCGTGCCACGGGGTTTCGGTGACCGATGGGCTGGACGGCGCACCAGTACTGGCTGGATCCGGTCTTGTACCGGACGGAGACCGTGTCGCTCGTGGCGGGACTCAGCAGGCTCCAACTGATCGACATCCGGCCCTTGGAGAGGGCGGCGAGCTTGGCGAACGCCTGCCGGCTGAGGTCGATCTGGCCCGGTGTGCACTCGGGGCATTCGTTGGTGATCCGTACCGTCACGGAGACGCCCCCCGCCTGGACCCGCACGTACGCCCCGCAGGCCTTGGCCGTCTCGTAGTCGGTGTGGTTCATCGCCGCGGTCATGGTGTCGCCGCTCGGGCCGTACGAGCAGGCGCCATCCCCGTTGCCGATGTCGTAGGAGGTGGCGACCCCCTGGTAGGTGACACCGGGCCGGATCCGCCCCGCCGCCGGCGCCGCGGCCGCCTGCGCGGTGCGGGTGGCCGACGGTTTCCGCGGGGCCTTGGTGGTCGCGGGCGGGGACGACGCGGGAGAGGAGGCGGCCGTCGTGCTCGGGGACGCCGAGGACGAGGACGGCTTCGGCCTGTCGGACGCCGTCGGCGAGGTCGTCGTCCGGTGGCTCGCGGCGGGCGCCGCCGCGACCTGCCCGGAGTCCGGCTCCCGGTCGCCGTGGAAGGCCATGACCAGGGACGCGACCAGCGCGACGGCCGCCACGGCGACGGCCGAGACGAGAACCGCGCGCCGACTGCCGCCGGGACGGCGGTGCGAGGAGAGTGTCACGACTGCATCCTTACGTGGTGCGGGAGGCCGGCGGGCCCGAACGGGCCACCCCTGACAGGAGATTCCGACCACAGGTCGCCGCCGGGTCCGGAAAGGTTGCCGTGAATCCAGGAGCCGCGTACGCCTTGCCCGGCCCCTTACCTCCGAGGTAATCGATCGCGTCGGCTGGGCATGTCACGATTGGCGGCATACGCAGCCCGGCCGACACGGAGGACGACATGACCGCCTACGTCATAGCCCACCTGCAGGAGGCCGCCCCGCACCCGGAGATCGCCGAGTACGTCGAGCGCATCCCCGCCACCTTCGAGCCCTACGGCGGACGCTTCCTCGTGCACGTGGCCAAGCACGAAGTGGTGGAGGGCAGTTGGCCCGGGCACGTCGTCGTGATCGCCTTCCCCGGGATGGCCGAGGCGCGGGCCTGGTGGGACTCGCCGGAGTACCAGGAGATCGCACCCCTGCGGGCGCGGCACATCCCGAGCGACATCGTCCTGGTCCCGGGCGTCCCCGAGGGCTACGACCCGACCGCGACGGCGACGGCGATGCGGGAGACACTGCCCACCGAGTAGCCCCGGGGAGTCGCCGACCGTGCCGTGGAGACGGGGCGCCGCCACCCCCCGGGCCCCCGCTGCGCGAGGCGGAACGCAAGACGGCCATCCCCTGAACGAACGCGAGACTGACACATCCTGGCCGAACGCGGGACTGCCGTCCCATAGCGGAACGAAACCCCCCGATTCACGAGACGCACACAACTCCCGTGCCGCGCTTTAGAGTTCAAGCGCTACGCTCACCGTCATCGAGTGGCCAACGGCGGCCCCTCCGCCACGGGCACTCGTTTCCCCCCACCTCCAGGCGCAGGAGACTCGGTGTGCATCACGGCGACGTAGTAGTGATAGGCGGCGGCTATGCGGGCGTCCGGCTGGCCAGACGGCTGGACGGAGCGGCACGGGTCACGCTGGTGGACCGCAAGGAGATGTTCTTCCACCGCATCGCTTCCCTGCGGGCGGGCGTGCGCCCCGAGTGGACGGCCACCCCCTTCATCCCCTACGACCGACTGCTGCGCAACGGCCGGCTGGCCGTCGGCAAGGCGGTCCGCGTGGACACCGCCGAGCGGCAGGTGGTGCTCGGCACGGGGGAGCGGCTGCCGTACGACGTGGTCGTGATCGCCACCGGCGCCGACTACCCGGAACCGGCCCGCTTCACCGGCTCCACCACCGAGGAGGCGAGCAAGGCCTTCGGGGAGCACCAGCGGAGCATCTCCCTCGCCGACCACGTCCTCGTCGTGGGCGGCGGACCCTCCGGCGTCGAACTCAGCGCCGAGATCCGGCTCGCCCGGCCGGACGCCCGGGTCACGCTCGCCCACTCCGGTCCGGCGCTGCTGCACTCCACCATCGGCGCCCGGGCGGGAAACAAGGCCCGCACCTGGCTGGAGGACCACAACGTGGAGGTGCGGCTCGACGCCTTCATGTCGCCCGGCAACGAGTTCGGCAGCTACCGCGACGCG
Organism: Streptomyces pseudovenezuelae; assembly: GCF_029892565.1. Taxonomy (GTDB): domain Bacteria; phylum Actinomycetota; class Actinomycetes; order Streptomycetales; family Streptomycetaceae; genus Streptomyces; species Streptomyces pseudovenezuelae_A. Next base: position 391,948 of record NZ_JARXVH010000002.1, read on the forward strand.
CACGGCAACGTCATGACGGCGGACCTCTCCTTCTGGGCCACGGGCACCACCCCCAACACGCTCTGGCTGCGCCTGGCCGGTCACGGCGACTGGCTGAACCCGGACGGACACGTGCGGGTCGACCGGACGCTGCGGGTCGCGGGCCATCCGGACGTGTTCGCCGTCGGCGACGTCAACGACGCCACCGAGCTCAAGATCACCCCGGCCGCGCTCGCCCAGGCGGACCTCGCCGCCTGGAACATCCGCGCCTATCTGAACAACCCCGGCAAGCACCGCAAGGGCCCCCGCCTGTACCGGCCGATCCACCGCACCCCGTTCATCGTGCCGTTCGGCCCGGCCGCCGGAGTGACGGTGCTGCCCGTGCCGGGCGGCGAGACCGCGGTCCTGGGCGGCCGCACCACCACCCTCGCCAAGGCGAAGACCCTCATGACCCCTTACATGAGGCGCCAGTTGGGATACTCCTAGATGTGCGGGGCGGGCCCACCGAGCCCCGAGTGCTCTGCCGCCCCGACCGCTTCGTTCTCCCGGGTGAAGAAGTGGCGATGGCCGTGAACAGCGTTGAGGCAGGGACGGCCGGTACGTCAGGGTGTTGCCATGGACCGCGACTGGAGCACCTCCTTCCGTCCGACCCGCCGTCAACTCCTCGCCGCCGCAGGCGCTGTGCCCCTCGTGGGCGCGACCGCGGTGGCGGCAAGACCCGCCACCGGCACCCCGTCCCTCTCCTTCACCAGAGCCACCAACGGCTCGGCGACCCTCGCGCCCGCCGGCGACCGCCTGGTCGCCGAGGTACAGGGCGTCCTGTGGTCGCTGCCCCGCGCGGGCGGTACGGCCCACCCGCTGACCCCCGCCGATCTGGAACCCAACCGCCCCACCCATGCCCCGGACGGCGCGCTCGTCGCCTTCTGCGCCTATCGGGGCGGCGGATTCCACCTCTGGACCGTGCGCCCCGACGGCTCCGATCTGCGCCGGCGCACCGACGGCCCCTGGGACGACCGCGGCCCGGCCTGGTCACCCGACGGCACCCGCCTCGCCTTCGCCTCCGAACGCGGCGGCGACCCCGTCGAGGGCAGCCCGTACCGCATCCACGTCCTCGACCTGCACACCGGCGGAATCACGCGGGTCACCGGCCTGTCCGGCCAGCAGGGCCCGCTCCAGGACGGCGCGTGGGAGGACTTCGACCCCACCTGGTCACCGGACGGCGCCCGCATCCTGTTTGTCCGCGCCAAGGTCGTCACCACCCCGCTGGGCGCGGCCCTGGAGGCCCGTACGATCGCCGCCGTCCCCGCCGACGGCACTGGACCGGTCGCCGTACACCACGCGGAGACCGCGGTCGCGCAGGTCATGACCCCTGCCCTCGCCCCCGACGGCCGCCTCGCCTACTTGCGCACCACGGCCGCTCCCGCCGCCTCCTGCATCCTCGTGGTCGACGGTAGTCCCGTCCCGATCACCGGTGACATCGCCCCGGTACCCCCGCGCTGGACGCCGACCGGAGAGCTGCTCCTGACCGTCGACGGCACCTTCACCCTCGTACGCCCGGACAGCCCCGCACACTCCGAGACCATCCCCTTCGACGGTGAACTCCCCGTGCGGCGGCCGGGGTACAAGACCAAGGCGTACGACCTGGGGGAGGCCCGCACTCGCCCCGTGCGCGCCCTCCATCTCCCCGCGCTGTCGCCCGACGGCCGTCAGATCGCCTTCGCGGCCCTCAACTCACTGTGGTTGGGGAGGAGTTCGGGCGGGCTGCCGCCCCGTCGACTGCACGCGGCGTCCTCGACCCGCTATCTGCTCGGGCCCACGTGGGCGCCCGACGGGCAGTCCCTCGTCTACGCCGACGACCGCGACGGGCTCCTCGGTGTGTACCGGCACGATCTCGCCACCGGAGCGGAGACCGCGCTCGCGACCGGTGGCCGGACGTTCCCGGCCCTCTCGCCCGACGGGCAGCGGCTCGCCTGTGTCGATCTGACAGGAGGGCTGATCGTCCGCGACCTGGCGTCGGGCGAGGAGCGTGTCCTGGTCACGGCGCTCGGGGCGGGTGGGCAGCCCGGCCGGCCCAGTTGGTCGCCCGACGGCCGGTATCTCGCCCTGTGCGACCGCAACCGCCTCAACTCCCGCTTCCGGGAGGGCTACAACGTCATCCGGGTCGTCGACACCGCGACCGGCGCCGACCGCCTCCACACGGTGGCGCCCCATACGTCGATCGCCGACCGGTACGACTCCGGGCCCGTCTGGTCGCCGGACGGCCGCTGGATGGCGGTGATCGTCGAGTCGGCGCTGTGCCTGCTGCCCGTCGACCCCGACGGCACCCCGAACGGCGACCTTCGCACCCTCACCACCGAACCGGCCGACCACCCCTCCTGGTCCGGCGACTCCGCCACCCTCCTCTATCTCTCCGGCAGCCGACTGCGACTGCTGGATGTCACCGGCGGCCCCGCCCGTACGGTCCGCATCCCGCTCGACACCACCAGACCCACCCCCGCCGACGTCGTCGTGCACGCCGGACGCCTGTGGGACGGCACGGGTGAAGGGACCCGGGACGACGTCGACATCCTGGTGCGCGGCGGGCGCATCACGGCGGTGGAACCCCACCGGTCCGGCCGCCCCGCCGTCCTCCGTCGGGTCGACGCCTCGACCGCAACCGTCATCCCGGGGCTGTGGGACACCCACACCCACCCCTGGCAGAGCACCTACGGCGGACGCCAGACCGTCGGCCAGCTCACCTACGGCATCACCACCGCCGTCTCCCTCGGTGGCTTCGCGTACGAACAGGCCCGCATCCGCGAGGCGGTGGCCGGCGGAGACCTCGCCGGACCCCGGCTGCTGACCACCGGCGAACTCCTCGACGGGGCTCGGGTCGCGTACAGCATGGGTCGCGCCCACCGCACCCGACAGGGCCTGCGCCGGTCCCTGGAGCGGGGGGAGGCGCTGGACTGGGATTTCGTCAAGACCTATGTACGGGCGCCGGGTTGGGTGATGGAGGAGGCCGCACGCTTCGCCCACGACCGGCTCGGGGTGCGCGCCGGCAGTCACCTGCTCTCGCCGGGCGTCCAGCTCGGCCAGGATGTGACGACCCATCTGCAGGCCACCCAGCGCGCCGAGTTCGGCCATGCCGTCACCGCGACGGGCCGTGCCTACCAGGACGTCGTGGAGATCTACAGTGCACGCGGCGTCGGATTCTCGCTCATCGCGACCCCGTTCACCGCCGCGCCGCTCCTCGGTGCGGAGCCCGCGCTCGCCGACGACCCTCGTGTGACGGTGGTGATGCCACCGTGGGACTCGGCGGCCGTGACCCAGGCGGCCGGCATCCCGCCCACGGCGGCCCAACTCGCCACCCTCCACAGGGAGACCGACATCTACCGCCGGGTCCTGGCCGCCGGCGGTCTCGTCGCCCTCGGCACGGACCAGCCGCTCGTCCCGGTCGGCCTCTCCCTCCACCTGGGCCTGTGCGCCCTGCACCGCGGGGGCCTGTCCCCGGCCCAGGCCCTGCGCACCGCGACCGTCCTGCCCGCCCGCCTCTTCGGCCTCGACCGCGACCTCGGCACGGTCGAGGAGGGCAGGCTCGCCGACCTGACCGTCGTCGACGGCGACCCGTTCACGGATTTCGCCACCCTCGTGCGGACGGTCTCCGTCCTGCGCGGCGGAGTGCCGTACGCCACCGACGAGTTGGTCGCCGCGTTCGAGCCGTCGGCCCGGCGTACCACGGCCGCCGCGGACGACTGGCTCACGGTGGGCCGGCTGATGCGCAGGGACGGCTGCTGCGACGGTCGCTGAGGCCGGCGGTGCACAGGCACGCGGGGCGATGAACTCGCCCCGCGTGCAAGGAAGATGACGGCTCGGGCTCAGCAGGTGATCGTGCCCCTGCGCAGTGCGTGGCCGCTGGTGTTGCCGTCGTCGGACCAGTAGACGGGCTTGGTGCCGCCGGTGCAGGCGTCGGCGCCGGCCACGGCGAAGCCCTCGTTGTTGAGGTCGGCCATGCCGGAGGGGCGGTTGTAGATCGCCGTGGTGGCGAAGGTGCCGGAGGAGTCGATCCGCAGTGTGCGGTGCTGGCCGTCGCAGGTGTCGTCGCAGACGGCCCACAGCCGGGAGGCCTGCGACTCCCACTGCAGCTCCATGACGCCGGCCATGCCGCTGCTGATGGACGCGACGCGGGTGGAGGCGCCCGAGTCCTGGAGGACGTAGCCGTAGATCGTGCCGGTGCCCTCGACGCCGACGAAGAACACCCCCGCGGTGTGGGCGCCGTAGCGGCCGGGGTCGTAGGCCGAGCCGGTCGAGGAGTCCTTGAAGCCGGCGGCGGTGAGGGTGGCGTCGGGGATCCAAGTGATGCCCTCAAGACCGAGGTTGGAGCCGACCGACGGCAGGTCGGACGTCAGGTTCCACTCCTTGGTGGCGGTGAGCGTGGTGCTCGTGGAGCCGACGTCGTAGCGCAGGACGGACAGGCGGCTGGTGCCGGACGAGTCGCCGTTGCGCTCGCTCGCGACGTACGCGCCGCCCGTGGCACCGGCGTCGGTCAGCGTGACGCCCTCGCTGTCGGGCGTGCCGGATCCGCCGGGGAAGCGCAGGGACTTGCCGGAGGTCCAGCCGCCGGTGGTGTCCGGCTTCCAGGCGGTGGAGCCGTTCGGCACCAGACGCCAGAGCTTTCCGCTGTTCTGCGCCGCCCAGATCACGCTCCCCTCCTGGTAGAGGCCGCTCAGATCCGAGCCGAACACGTTGGAGGCGTCGGCGGTCGCGACCGAACTGCCACCCGGCCAGGCCGTCGGTGAAACGCCGCCGCTGCCACAGTCGTTGGGGCCGCCGAGGGTGAGGTCGGCGGAGCCGAAGGCGCCCGTGCCGTCGGGGCAGCGTGACCACGACGGGTCGGAGTGCTCGGACCAGCTGAAGCTGTCGACCAGCGTGCTGCCGTCCGGGAGATAGAGACGGGCCTGGTCGTCGGAGCCGAGCCCGAACGCGTCATGAACGTCGAAGGCACGGAACGCTCCGGGAGCGAGCGTGGTCCCGCTGCCTATCGCGTACTTGGAGTTTTTGTTGTCGTCCTTGAGGATCCACCCCGAGAGGTCGACGGTGGCGGTGCCCTTGTTGTACAGCTCCACCGAGTCGTGGACGTCCCCGGTGGTCACCACCTCGTTGATGCGGATGTCGTCGGCCGCCGCCGCATGGGCCGGGGACGCCGTGAGGGCGCCGACGGCCAGCGTCGGGCCGACGATCCCGACAAGGAGGAAGCGGAAGGTGCGGCGCCACCGGCGAACGCGTGATTCGATCACGAAGATCCGTCCTGAGATCGTTTGACAGGCCGCCAGGACCCTTCCTGCCTGGCCCGAACGGGTGCCCTCGCACGGGTGATCGCCCTGTGAACGCTGAACCAACCGATCCGCCGCCGGGGACACGGCCGTCGGCGGTGGCAGGCTGGGAGGAGCGAGGTGATGAGGATGGGTGAGCTGCCCGAGGTGGTGTCGCGCGAGGCGTGGCTGGCCGCCCGCAAGGCGTTGCTGGCGGAGGAGAAGGAGCTCACACGGGCGCGGGACCGGGTCAACGCCCACCGGCGGCGACTGCCGATGGTCCGCGTCGACAAGCCGTACGCCTTCGGGGGGCCGGACGGGACGCTGAGCCTGCTCGACCTGTTCGAGGGGCGGCCACAACTGGTCGTGCACCACTTCATGTGGATGTACGACATCGACGCCGACGGCACGGAGCGCCCCCGCGACCACGGCTGCTCAAGCTGTTCCTCGGCGGCGGACCAGATCCCTTCCCGACTGAGGCAACTGCACGTCCGCAACACCACGTTGGCCGCCGTGACCCGGGCACCGTACGCCAAGCTGGCCGCGTTCCGGGAGTGGATGGGGTGGACGTTCCCCTGGTACTCCTCGGCCCTCGGCGACTTCAACTTCGACTTCCACGCCACCCTCGACGAGCGGGTCGCCCCGGTACTGCTCGACTTCCGCACCGAGTCCGAACTCGCCGACGCCGGCAAGCCGTGGCACGCCGGTCAGCGCGGTGACTGGCCCGGCATCAGCGCTTTCCTCCGCGTCGGCGACGAGGTGTTCCACACCTACTCCGCCTTCGGCCGGGGCATCGAGGAGTTCCACAACGGGGACAACTACCTCGACCTCACCGCCCTCGGCCGCCAGGAGGCCTGGGAGGAACCCAAGGGGCGCGCGACACCGCTCGGCCTGCACGTCGGGGGTCCGGCGATGCGGCTGCCGGACGAGTACGAGGCCTGACCGTCACGCCCCTCGGGTCTCTGTCGTCGTCGTGTCCGCCGGGCCGGTCAGGGCTTGATGCCCACGCCGGTCCAGAGGCTGACCACGGCGTCGGTCAGCGGCTCCGCGCCGTCCTCCGTGGCCGTGGCCGCGTCCGGGCGCCAGCGGTAGCCGACCGAGACGCCGGGCTCCAGGAGGTCGAGGCCGTCGAAGAAGCGGGCCACGGCGGCCTGCGAGCGGAACTGCACGGGCGTACCGGCATTGGTGTAGATGTCGGTCACCTTCTGCCAGGTGTCCGGGTCGAAGTCGGGCGTGCAGTGGCTGAGCGCGAGCGCGCTGCCGGAGGGCAGGAAGTCCAGCAGACGGCTCACGATCCCGTACGGGTCCTGCGCGTCGGTGACGAAGTGCATCAGCGCGTTCAGGGACAGCGCGATCGGCTGGTCGAGGTCCAGGACGTCGGACAGCGCCGGCGAGTCGAGAAGGGCGCCCGGGTCGTTGACGTCCGCCTCGATGTACGTGGTGCGGCCCTGGGGCGTGCTGCGCATCAGACGCTCGGCGTACTTGAGGACCAGCGGGTCGTTGTCGGCGTACACGACACGGGCGTCGGGCACGACGGACTGGGCGACCTGGTGCAGGTTCGGCTCGGTGGGGATCCCGGTGCCGATGTCCAGCCACTGGCGGATGCCGTGCTCCCGCGCGAGGACCCGGGTGGCCCGGTGCATGAAGGCACGGTTCTCACGGGCGCAGACGAAGATGCCGGGGTAGACCTCGGCGACCGCCTCGGCCGCCTTCTTGTCGATCTCGAAGTGGTCCTTGCCGCCCAGGTAGTAGTCGTACATCCGGGCCGAGTGCGGCCTGCTGGTGTCGATGTCCCGCGCTGCGTGGGGGGTGGTCATGCTGTCCCTTTCAACTGGTGTGCGCTGACGTGCCGGCCGGCGCGACCGACCGTCAGGTGATCGGCGAGGCCCTTCTTGACCCCTTCGACGAACGCGCTGATCTCCTGCGGCGTGTAGATCAGGGCGGGCCCCGCCGGATCCGTCGACTGCCGCAACGCGACCCGGCCGTCGGCGAGTCGCTTGGTCTCCACGCACTGGCCCCCGTTGGGGCCGCTCCAGGGGCATTCCCAGCCCTGCTCGCCCAGGTCGGAGGCGGGCATCCCGTTGTAGACGCTGCCGGTGGTGGTCATGAGTACTCCTTGCGCATACGGGTCAGGAGCGCCCTGCTGTCCGCCGACGAGGTGAGCAGCGACATCCGGTTGTGCGCCTCCAGATGGGCGGAGACGTCGGAACGCTGGTCCAGGTACATGGAGGCGGACAGGATCTCGCTGTAGACGACGTCCGGCAGCTCGGGCTCCTCGAACCGGAAGTAGGTGAAGGGGGCGCACGCGCCGACATGGGCGCCCGCGGTGAACGGAACGATGTCGAGGCTCACGTGCTCCAGCTCCGAGACCTCCAGGAGCCGGTCTATCTGCTCCCGCATCACCTCGGGGCCGCCGACCACGCGGTGCAGCACGGCCTCTTCCATCACGACCCACAGTGTGGGCGCGTCCGGTCTGGTCAGCAGACTCTGACGCTTCAACCGCAGGTCGACGCGTCTGCGCAGGTCCTCTTCGCTCTCGTTCGGGAAGCCGCCGCGCAGTACGCCACGCGCGTACCCCCACGTCTGCAGCAGGCCCGTGACGTAGTGGGGCTCGTAGGTGCGCAGGGTCTTGGCGCCGGTCTCCAGACTCACGTAGGCGGAGAACCAGGTCGGCAGGACATCACGGTAGGCGTGCCACCAGCCCGGCTCGTTGGCCTGCTCGGCGAGGGCGACGAACTCGTCGATCTCCTGCCGGTCGGCCCCGTAGGTCTCGAGCAGCTTCTCCACGTACAGCGGCTTGAGGGCGACCTCCGCCTTCTCCAGCCGGCGGATCGTCAGCGTCTTCACCCGCAGCGCCGTGGCCGCGTCCTCCAGCGAGGCGCCCGCGCTCTGCCGCCGCTCCTGCAGCCGCCTGCCGAGGATCATACGGAGAACCGTGGGCGCACTGGCGCCACTGCCCGAGCGAGCCTCGTTCACGCCCTACCTCCTGAAGGACAGTCATCAGCAGCAGTCTGACAGCGACTTGATGATGCCACCATACGGATAACCTCCCGGTGAAATTATCAGGGAGTCGGTTGCAGCATGAAGTGAACTACGAGCATGATTGGTTGAGTGAGCGATCAACCCGAGCGCGCCCACGCGTCAGTCAACATGCCGCCTACTCCGTGGAGTTGGCGTGGTCAGGCGTTCGGACTGTCCGGCCGTGCCTCGAACACCCCTGCCGGGGGCGGCCGTTCTCTGTCGTACGTCTCCTTGCTCGCCCCGCTGCGCCCGTCCTCCCACGGAAGGCGAACACCGTGTCCCCCCACACGACTTCCCTCTCCTCCTTGTTAGACACCGGCGGCCCCGACCGCTCCCACTGGCTCGAACTCCCCGCCAGACGGGAGAGCGTCAGAGCCGCCCGCCACGGCGTGAGCGCCTGCCTCCGCTCGTGGCGGGTACCGGCCGAGGTGTGCGCCGACGCCGTCCTGCTGGTGTCCGAGCTGGTCACCAACGCGGTCGTCCACACGCTCAGTTCGCGGGTTCTGTGCGGCGTCGCGCTCATCGGCGAGGAGCGCCTGCGGGTCGAGGTCCACGACTACGACAACGCCGCGCTCAGCCCGACCCGGGGCCGGCCGACCGTCGACTGCGAGACCGGCCGCGGGCTGCTGATCGTGCAGGAGGTCGCCGACACCTGGGGGGCCGAGCGCTCGACCCGTACGAAGGGCAACGTTGTCTGGGCGACACTGCGCGGCGCCTGCGTCTGAGGGGCGGGCGGTGGGCGCGGTGCTACGAGGGTGTCAGCTCGGCGAGCAACACCGTCCGGTCGTCCGCGCCCGGCGCGGCGGCGGCATCGTCCAGCAGTTCCTCGCACAGCGACCGCAGGTCGTCGCCACCGGGCGCCCGCGTGACCGCGGTGTCGAGGGCATGAGCGAGGCGGGTGATGCCCTCTTCGATGTCGCATTGGCGGGATTCGACGAGCCCGTCGCTGTAGAGGACGAGCAGGGTCGGCTCGGTCACGGTCAGGACGGTGGTCTCGTAGCGCCCCGCGCCGAGGCCCAGGGGCAGGCCCGCGTTGGCGAGTACGACCGGGGCGGCCGGTCCGTCGCCGGGCCGGAGCAGTGGGGGAGGGTGGCCGGCGCCCACCAGTGTGCAGGTGCGCTGCCGCCGATCCCACTCGGCGTACATGCAGGTGGCGAAGGAGGCCCCGGGGATGGCGGCGGCGAGCGCGTCGAGGCGGTCCATCAGCTCGGCGGGCGAGAGGTCGAGCCCCGCCAGGGTACGGACAGCCGTGCTCAACTGGATCATGGCGACGGCCGATTCGGGACCGTGCCCCATCGCGTCCCCGACGATCAGGCCCACCCGGCCCCCGGGCCGGGGCAGCGCGTCGAACCAGTCGCCGCCGATGATGTTCCCGTCGCCCGCCGGGAGGTAGCCGTGGGCGATGCGGCACCCGGGGAAGTCGTGGTCCGCCGTGGGCAGCAGGCTGTTGCGGATGGCCAGCGCGGTGCGCCGCTCCCGCTCGTAGCGGCGCGCGTTGTCCAGCGCGACACAGGCCCGCGCGGCCAGCCGCTCCACCGCCACGGCGTCCCCGCGCTCGAAGGGCGGCTGATCGGGGCCGCGGGTGCAGGCGATGAAGCCGACCGCGACATCCCGCAGATGCAGCGGCACGACCAGGAACGACGTGCTGTCGAGGAGACTGCGGATGCCCTCGTCGTCGGGTCCCGACGCGCTCAGGCGTTCACTCGTGTGCGGGTCGACCGCGTCGAGCAACTGCGAGCGCTTGTCGGCCAGAGCGCGGGCGTACGGCGTCTCCCGCGGAAAGACGATCACCTGGTCGACGGGCAGCAGCGGCTCCCAGTCCTCGGCCGCCTCCGCCCCCACCCGCAGCGCGAGCCGGCGCGCCTCGACCTGGGGCGGGTCCGAGCCCGCGTAGGCGTTCTCCTCAAGGAGCCACCGCTCCAGCAGATAGACCGACGCCGCGTCGCAGAACGCCGGCGACAGCGCGTGCACGACGTGGCTTCCCGTCATGTGCAGATCCAGCTCGGAGCCGATGACATCGGCCGCGGGGGAGAAGAACAGACGACGGCGCTGTGACACGGGGGAGAGCGCACCGTCCGGTAGGTGGCGGGCTTCGTTGCGCAGGGTCTTGCCTTTCCGGGTGGGGCCGGGGTCGGCCGCGTGCCAGGCGTGGGCGCCTCGCCGCAACGGGGAGAACTATATGATGGGACGTCAAGCCGCCCGAGAAACATGGGAGTTGTGGTGCAGCAGGGTCTCCCGGAGAACGCGACGCCGAACAAGGCGAGTGTTGCCCGCATGTACGACGCCATGCTGGGCGGCGAGCACAACTTCGCCATAGACCGGGAGGCGCTCGCGGCGTTCACCGCCATCGACCCCCAGGTCCGCACCCTGGCCAGGGCGAACCGCGCCTTCCTCGGCCGCGCCGTGCGCTTCCTGATCGCCTCCGGGGTACGGCAGTTCATCGACCTCGGCTCGGGCATCCCCACCCAGGGCAACGTCCACGAGGTGGCGCAGGCCGCCGACCCGGACAGCCGGGTGGTCTACGTCGACAACGACCCCGTGGCCGTCGCGCACAGCGCCGCCCTGCTGGCCGACAACCCGGGCGCGGACATCCTCGACGGCGACATCCGCCGGCCCGCCGACATCCTGGCGGCCCCGCAGGTGCGCAAGCTCATCGACCTCGACCAGCCCGTCGCCGTACTGATGATCACGATCCTGCACTTCATCTCGCCGGAGGAGAACCCGGCCGGGATCGTCGCCGACTTCCGGGACACGCTGCCCGACGAGGGCTGGCTGGCGCTCACGCACGCCACCAACGAGGACCGCCCCGACACCGCCGCCGCCGTCGGGCAGCTGTACCGGGCCAAGGCCACCTCCCCGGTGACCGCCCGTTCCCGCGACGAGATCCAGCACCTCTTCGACGGTTTCGACCTCGTCGAACCGGGCCTGGTCCACGTACCCCTGTGGCGTCCGGACCCGCAGGACGAGATCCCGGAGAACCCCACGGAGTACTGGGTGTACGCGGGCGTCGGCCGCAAGCGGAGCTAGCGCGCGGGCAGTTCGGAAACGGGGTGTCGCACACGGTGCGATTTGGGGGCCGTCACGGATGGTGACCGGACCCCTGTGCGTGTGATCGTCGGAGTGCCATCGCACCTCCGACGAAGGAGAACTCCTTATCCATCCCCGTGAGTCGAAGACACCCCGTGCCCGCGACATCCGGACATCCCATACCCGCGCCCTCCGGCAGGAGGTGACCCGTGGGACACGCTGACACCCTGCTGGCCATGGGCGGCGCGTTCCTGGCGGCCGCGTTGCTCGCGCGGCTCGGCGGCCGGATCGGGCTGCCGACGATCCCCCTTTTCATGCTCGCCGGGATCCTGCTCGGCCCGCACACCCCGGGCCTGGTCCTGGTGGAGGACGCGCACGACTTCGAGATGCTCTCCGCACTCGGTCTGGTGCTCCTGCTGTTCTACCTGGGCCTGGAGTTCCACCTCGACGACCTGCGCAGCGGCGGGCGGAGGCTGCTCTCCGCCGGTGGCATCTATCTGCTGCTGAACGTGGGCGCGGGCCTCGGATTCGGCTTCGCGCTCGGCTGGGGTGTACGCGAGGCGCTCGTGCTCGCCGGTGTCCTGGGGATCTCCTCGTCCGCGATCGTCACCAAGATCCTCATCGACCTCGGGCGCATCGGCCGCCCCGAGACGCGGCTGATCCTCGGCGTCATCGTCGTGGAGGACATCTTCCTCGCGCTGTATCTCGCCGCGCTCCAGCCGGTCATCGGTGGTGCGGAGGGCATCGCCGAGATGGTTCTGCAGAGCGGGAAGGCGTTCGGGTTCCTGCTGGTGCTGGCCGCCGCCGCGCGCTACGGCACCCGCCTCGTCGGCCGCCTCATCGCGACCCGCGACAACGAACTGCTCGTCATCAGCTTCCTCGGCGCCGCCGTCCTGGTCGCCGGGGTCTCCGAGGTCCTCGGCGTCGCCGACGCGATCGGCGCGTTCATGGTCGGTCTGATCCTGGCGGGTACGCCCTCCGCGCCCCGCATACGCGAACTGGTGCACCCCCTCCGTGACGCCTTCGCGGCCATCTTCTTCTTCGCCTTCGGCCTGGCCATCGACCCGGGCGACCTGGCTTCCGTCGCCGGACCGGTCGCCGCCGCGGCCGCACTGACCGTCGCGGTGAACATCGTCGCGGGCCTCCTCGTCGCCCGCCTGTACGGCTACGGCCTCGACACGGCCGCGGACATCGCCACCACCCTTGTGGCGCGCGGGGAGTTCGCGCTGATCCTGGCGGCGATGGCGACGAGCGCGGGGCTGGACGGGCGGCTCGCGCCATTCATCGCCGGATACGTGCTCGTGCTCGCGGTCCTCGGACCCGTGCTGGCGGGGCGGGCGGAGCTGCTTGCGCGTGTACTCCGAGCTGCGCGTGACGCGTTGCCGAGCGGGGGCGACCGCACCGAGGTGCCACCGGCGTCAGCGGAGCGGGAGGAGGTTCCGGCAGCGTCGGTTGCCACGGCCGGCTCGTCGGCGGTCGGTGCCGAGGCAGAGCGCTAACGGGGGCGCGGGGTCGGCCACTTGGGGAGTCCGGAGTCGAGCCTGATGGTGAGTGAGGTCGGGAGGAGGAAATGCTGAAGGAAGGCCCTGTCGAGGGCCCCGCCGGTTCTGGGAAGGAGCAGCCGTGCATCGGAACGACGCCGAACGCCTGGCCGATCTTGAAGCGCGACTCGAACAGGACGATCCCCGATTCACCCACGCCCTGCGTGCCGGGCGCCCGGCACGGCCACGCGAGTACCGGCGCACCGGCCTCTGGTACGGCCTCGCCGTCGGCGCGGCCGTGCTGATCGCCGGGGTCGTGGTGCCCGACGGACTCCTCATCGCCACGGGCCTGGTCCTCATGGGCATCGCCGCCCAGTTGCTGGACCCGCGCCAGGCACCGCCCAGGCGCCGGGGGAACCGGTCCGCGGGGCCGTGACCGGCGCTGCCGTTCATGGTCGTCGACGTTCACCGCACCGCCTCCGGTGCCCCCGGCCCGGAGACAAGCCGGATCGACATAGCGCCACTCCCGTAACCCCTCCCACTCGCAGAGATCCCGTGGCGGAGCGCGCCCCGAACTGTGACCATGGCTGGCGTATGGCCCGTTGATCCGTCGACAGTTCGGGAGACGACATGCCGATCGGCCGGGTGGGACTCGTCGTGCACGGAGGTCGTCCCGAGGCGGTGACCGGTGCGGACACCGTGCGGGAGTGGTGCGCCGGGCACGGAATCGGCTGTGCCGACATCGATGTGTGGCAGGGACAGGGGAGCCGGCGCAGCGGCCGTGAGGAGATGCGGGCCGCCGGGATGCCCGACCTCATCGTGACCCTCGGCGGGGACGGCACCTTCCTGCGCGGGGCGCGTATCGCGGCCAAGAAGGACATCCAGGTCCTGGGCGTAGACCTCGGCAAGGTCGGCTTCCTCACCGAGACGGCCGTCGGCGACGTCGAAGAGGCGCTGGAGGCCGTGCACGCGGGCAGATCCACGTGCGAGGAACGCATGACGCTCACCATGCGGGCGTCGAAGCCGCTGGAGATGCCCTCCGACATGGAGGAGATCCTCTGCTACGGGCGCGGACCGGCACTTCCGCCCCCGCCACAGGCGGACCTGGCGGAGGACGGCTGGGGCGTCGCCCTGGACGTCACCGCGCTGAACGACATCGTGGTGGAGAAGCTGGCACGGGACCGCCAGGTGAGCCTCGGCGTGTACATCTCCGGGCGGCTGCTGGCGTCGTACTCGGCGGACGGCGCGATCGTCGCGACCCCGACCGGCTCGACCGCCTACAGCTTCGCCGCCGGCGGACCGGTGCTCTCACCCCGGATGCGGGCGGTGGTGTTCACCCCGGTTGCCCCGCACATGACCTTCGACCGCACGGTGATCGCGAACGCGGACGAGCCGATCGCGCTGCGCGTCCTGCCGCACTCGGGCCGGGCCGCCGTCAGCGTCGACGGACAGCCGCGCGGCGTCCTCGAACCGGGCGACTGGATCGGCGTGATCGCGGCACCACGGCCCCTGCGGCTGGTCCGGCTGGCACCCGCCGACTTCTACGGCCGACTGCGCGAGCGCATGCGCCTCACCGACGCCCCCGCGACCGCCGCCGACGGCGAGTCGGAACCGCTGTTCCGACCCGCGAACCCCGTGCCGGACGACCTCAGCCACCTTTACCTGCCCCCGCCGCAGACGACCTGACTCGCGCACGCGCCGGACGTGCGGGGACGGTCGGGCCGGGCGCCGGGTGGCCCGCACCCGTCCTGCTCCGCAGGTCGGGCCTGCGTAACCTGTTCGGCGTGTCAGCCTCTCGCCTCCGCCATGTCGCCGTGCTCGTCCTCGAAGGCGCGAAGCCCCTGGACGTCGGGATTCCGGCGCAGGTGTTCTCGACGAGGGGGAGCATGCCGTACGAGGTACGGCTGTGCGGGGCCGCGCCCGGACTGGTGACCGGCGGCGACGGGCTGTCGTACCACGTGGCCCATGGTCTGGACGCGCTGGCGTGGGCCGATATCGTCTTCATCCCCGGCTACCGTTTCCCGGACCGTGAGGACCCGCCCCGGCCCGTCGTCGACGCGCTGATCGCCGCGCACGACCGGGGCGCGCGGCTCGCCGCCATCTCGACGGGCGCCTTCGCGCTCGCGGCCACCGGTCTGCTCGACGGCAAGCGCGCCACGACCCACTGGCACTACACGCGGGCGCTCACCGCGAAACACCCGGAGATCCGGGTCGACGAGAACGTGCTCTTCGTCGACGAGGGCACCGTTCTGACCTCGGCCGGCGCCGCCTCCGGCATCGACCTGTGCCTGCACATCCTGCGCGGCGACCTGGGCGTGGCCGCCTCGAACCACGCGGCCCGGCGCCTGGTCGCGGCCCCCTACCGCAGCGGCGGTCAGGCGCAGTACGTGCCGCGCAGCGTGCCCGAACCGCTGGGCGAGCGGTTCGCCGCCACCCGGGAGTGGGCCCTGCACCGGCTCGATGACCCGCTCACCCTGGAGACGCTGGCCGGGCACGCGGGCGTTTCGGAGCGCACGTTCTCCAGGCGGTTCGCCGAGGACACCGGCTACACGCCGATGCAGTGGGTCATGCGGGCCCGCATCGACCGGGCGCGTGAACTCCTGGAGCGTTCGCAGCGGAGCGTGGAGCAGATCGCAGCGGATGTGGGCCTCGGCACCGGCGCGAATCTGCGGCTGCACTTCCAGCGCATCCTCGGCACGACGCCGAGCGAGTACCGGCGCACTTTCGCCCGGGGCGAGTAGCGGGCAGGCGGAC
>NZ_JARXVH010000002.1:412500-937253 GCF_029892565.1 Streptomyces pseudovenezuelae
GGTGGATGTCGTGTCCGAGGGCCGGTGGCGATTCCATCCTTGAGGTGACGTGATGTGGGCGAGCGTTCAGCCTCCGCTGCCGGGCTGACGGCTCGCCGCCGTCTCGACGACGACCGCGCACCACGCGAGGTCCGCGGCATCGCCGTCCGCCTCGGTCACCGCGTCGAGCCAGCGCTGCCAGAGGTCCGCCTTGCTCCAGGCCGTGAAGCGCCGGTGCGCGGTGGAGTGCGAGATCCCGAACTGGGCGGGGAGCTGCTGCCAGCCGCAGCCGGAGGTGAGGACGTAGACGACGGCGGCGAAGGCCGCGCGTTGGTTCGCGGAGCCGGCGGGGAGGAGGGGTTCGACGGTGGCCCACAGCGCGTCCGGTACGAGACGCCGGGCCAGGGCCGGGTTCAGCGTGGCGGAGAGGCGGCCGTGCATCTCCTCGTCGGCGGCGGGCGTCGCGGCCTTCGGTTCGACGGCCGCCGTGTCGTCCTGCTCCTCCGGCCCCTGGGAGCGGAACTTCTGCCACTGCGTCAGCAGGTCGTGGTGGCTGTTGCGGACCCACTGCATGTAGTCGCGCATGTTGGTGAGACGGCGGCGAGGCGCCTGCTCCTCGGGCCCGAGCAGTGAGATGGCCTGTGTGGCGAGTTGCTCCTGCCGGTCCAGATGTCGGCGTTCACCGGCCAGGAAGCTGCCCCACACGTCGTCGTCGACGCGGAAGTAGTGGCTGCGCTCGCCCGGTACGGCGTGCCGCCTGATGAACCCCGCCTCGACCAGGCGGCGCGTCGACAGCGAGACGGAACCCGCACTGACCTGCAGGGCGCGGGCCAGCTCCGCCGAGGAGACGTACGGGACGTCCGTGATGAGCAGGTAGGCGATGACGCGGCCGTCCATCCGGCTGCTGCCGGCCCCCTCCCAGACCAGCCCGATCTCCTCCACGAACGACTCCCGGCTCCACCCGCCCGCACTCCCGCGAGGCTCGGCGGCGCCGACCGTGCCGTGCGTACCGTCGTGTGTGTCGCGCGCGGTGCTGGCTGGAGTGTCGCCGGCCATTGATTCCTCCGTGTAAACATTCATCTCATGCTAAAAGTTTCGTAGCTTTGCATTGACATGACATCTCACCGACGACCAGTATCCCGGTACGCGCCCCCGGTGAGCACCTGACCGCCCAGCCCCCTCCAACAGGGCCGGACGGTGGCGCGACCTGCTCTCCCATGGAGTCGTCTTGCCCAGATCACCCATGTTCACGGCGTCGGCGAGCCTATCGCTGGCCCTCGTACTCGCCCTCGCGGGCTGCTCCGGCGGCACCCAGGGCGGCAGCGGCTCGGCCAAGGACGGCGGATTCTCGGTCGCCGTCGGCGAGCCCGACCATCTCACCCCGGGCCGCAGCACCGTCGGCTGGGACCAACTGCGCGTCCTCTTCGCTCCCCTGGTCAAGGTCGATCAGCAGGGCAAGGTCAGCTATGTCCAGGCGCGGTCGGTGACCTCTGCCGACGCCAAGCACTGGACGATCAAGCTCCGTTCGGGCTGGACGTTCCACAACGGCGAAGCGGTGACCGCCCAGAGCTACGCCGACGCCTGGAACGCGACCGCCTACGGCCCCAACGGCTGGGCCGCCAACGGCCAGCTCGCCGGCATCGAGGGCTACGCCGCGCTCAACCCGGCCAAGGGCACCCCGAAGACCAAGACCCTCTCCGGCGTGCAGGTCGTCGACGCCACGACCCTGAAGGTCACCCTCACCAGCCCGGACAGCCAGTTCCCGCTCCAACTCACCCCGAACCAGACCGGTTTCTACCCGATGCCGAAGGCCGCCTTCACAAACCCCGCGGCCTACGACAAGAAGCCGATCGGCAACGGCCCCTTCAAGATGACCTCCGCCTGGACGGCCGACAAGGGCACGACCGTCTCCGACTACGCGGCGTACAAGGGCACCAAGCCGAAGTCCTCCGCCATCACCTTCAAGAGCTACACCGACCTCAACACCGCCTACACCGACGCGCTCGCGGGCAACACCGACGTCATCGGCGTGCCGGTCAGCAAGTACGGCCAGGTCAAGGCCGACTTCGGGGACCGGGTGTTCACCTACGAGGCTCCGTCACTGGAGTTCATGGGCCTGCCCCTGTTCGACAAGCGGTTCCAGGACGTGCGGCTGCGCAAGGCGCTGTCCATGGCGATCGACCGCTCCGCCGTCAACAAGGCGATCTACGGCGGCCTTTACACCCCGGCCACCTCACTCACCCCGCCCTCGGAGGTGGGCGCGGAGACCGACCTCTGTGACGCCTGTACGTACGACCCGACCGAGGCGAAGAAGCTGCTCGCCGAGGCGGGTGGCTGGTCCGGCGAGCTGACGATCACCTATCCCGGAGGACTTGGCCTCGACGAGCTGTACAAGGCGGTCGCCAACCAGATCAGGCAGAACCTGGGCATCGACAAGGTCACGGCCCAACCCACCGCCGACTGGGCGGAGTTCAGCGAGAAGGTGATCGGCAAGAAGGTCACCGGGCTGTCGCACGCCCACTGGGGCGCCCTGTACCCGAGCATGCAGAACACCCTGCGCGGCATCTTCACCAAGGCGGGCGGCTGTGTGTGCAGCAACTACAGCGCCGCCGCCGTCGACACCCTGCTCCGCCAGGCCGACAGCGAGACCGACGCCGCCGCGGCCCAACGCCTCTACAACGACGTCCAGAAGCGAATCCTCCAGGACTTCCCGGTGATCCCGCTCTTCTACGGCAGCTACATCTACGCCGCCACCGACCGGGTGAGCGGGGTGACCGTGGGCCCGGCCGACGTCGAACTGACCCAGATAGCAGCCGCCGGCTGACAGCCCTCTCGCACCCGCATGCCCGTACCCCTCAGTCCACGCACCCCGGAGACCCGCACCCGTATGACAGCCGCGACGTCCGAGCAGCCCGCCTTCTCCACCCCGGTCGAACCAGCCACCTGGGTGCAGCACGCGGGGACCGTTCCCGAGACCCACGCCTATCCCGCGGTGGATGAACTCCTGTCCCTCTTCAGGGAGTTGGCCGATGCCCACCCCGGCCTCGTGACCGAGCGCCGGATCGGCACCTCCACCCTCGGTGAACCCCTGTACTCCTTCACCGTGAGCGACGGCCTCGCCGCCGAGGACGAGGGGGGATACGTCGTCGTCGGCGGGGTGCACCCCAACGAGCCAGTCGGCGCGGTCACCACCCTGCACCTCGCCACCGCACTGTGCGAGGACCCGGAACTACGGGCGCACTTCGCCGGAGCGTGGCACATCGTGCCCTGCATCGACCCGGACGGAGCCCGGCTCAACGAGGGCTGGTTCGCCACCCCCACCGACAAGCAGAACTACGGACGCTACTTCTACCGCCCGGCCGGCGACCAACAGGTCGAGTGGACCTTCCCGTTCGCCTACAAGAAGGCATGGTTCGACCGCGTCCTGCCCGAAACCCTCGCGCTGATGCGGCTGTTGGACGCCACCCGCCCACGCTTCCTGACCACCCTGCACAACTGCGAGGCGGGCGGCGTCTATTACTACATGAACCGCCCGGCCCCCGAGCTGTACGGCGTCCTGGCCGACATCCCCGCCTCGCTCGGCATCCCGCTGGCGACCGGAGAGCCGGAAGCGGCCCACGTCCCGCTGTACGCCCCGGCCGTCTACGGCTGCATCGACATGAAGGACGCCTACGACTACCTCGAAGGGCTCGGCGTAGACGCCGCCACCAGGATCTCGGGCTCGTCGAGCGCCGCGTACACCGAGCGCTATGGCACGTTCTACTTCGTCACCGAGGTCCCGCACTGGAGCCACCCGGACGCGGACGACGACACACCCACCGAGGAGCGGTACGCCGACGTGGTCCGGCGCCGGGCACGGGCCCTGGCCGAGACCGGGTCGTTCCTCGGGGGCATCCTCGACGCGGCGAACCCGCACCTGAACATCCCGTCCCCCTTCCTGCGCGCGGTCCGCGACTTCGTCCCGTCGCTCGCCGAACTGGCCACGATGGAGTCGACCCGTGCCGACGACCTGCCCGACCGGCCGGCCACGGTCTCCGAGCGCTACGACTGCGCCGCCAGCGTGCACAGCTTCCGCATCCGCTTCGGCGGCATGCTGCTGCGCGCCCTGCACGCCGAGGTGGTCGCCGGCACGGCCACCCCCGAAGTACGCCGCCGCCACCGGGAGTTGCTGAAGACCTACGAGACATGGGAGCGCGCGGCCGACCCCGCCACCGGCGACCCCATCCCGATCTCCACCCTGGCCGGCATCCAGTACGCCGCCCTGCTGGCCGCCGCCGACCACGCCCGAGCCGGCGGCTCTGAGCAGAGCACCGGGGACCCTGGATGAGATACCTGATACGCCGTCTCCTGGAGGCTCTGGTCGTCTTCTTCGGTATCAGCCTGGTCATCTACGCGATGACATACGTGCTGCCCGGAGACCCCGTGGCCGCACTCGCCGGCGACCGACCCCTGGCGCCCAGCGTGGTGCGGGCGCTGCGCGAACAGCACCACCTGGACGAGCCGTTGCTGTCCCAGTACGGCCACTACCTGGCCGGGCTGCTGCACGGCGACCTCGGCACCGACTTCAACGGGCGTTCCGTGGCTGAGCAGATGGCCGATCGCTGGCCGGTCACCCTGAAGCTGGCTCTCACCGCCTGGGGGATCGAGGCCGTCGTCGGCATCGGGCTCGGAGTTCTCGCGGGGCTGCGCCGAGGCACCTGGACGGACCGCACGGTCCTCGCCTTCACCATCGGGGCCACCTCGGTGCCGGTGTTCGTGCTGGCGTACACCGCCCAGGTCGTTCTCGGCGTGAAGCTGGGGCTGTTCCCGGTCGCCGGGAACGCAGACGGCTGGCCGACCAGCTATCTGCTGCCGGCACTGTGCGTCGCGGCCTTCGGGCTCGCGTCGGTCTCCCGGCTGGTCAGGGCCGAGGTGATCGAGAACCTGCGGGCCGACTACGCCCGTACCGCCGTGGCCAAGGGACTCAGCCAACGCCGGGTGGTCGGGATCCACGTACTGCGCAACTCCCTCGTCCCGGCGGTCACCTACCTCGCCATCGACCTCGGCTACCTGCTCGGCGGCACCGTGATCATCGAGGGCGTCTTCAACCTCCCCGGTATCGGCCAACTGCTCTTCCAGGCCATCCGCGCCCACGCCGGGCCGACGGTGGTGGGGGTGTCGACCGCCCTGATCCTGATCTTCCTGGCCGCGAGCGTCCTGGTCGACCTCCTCAACAGCCTCCTGGACCCGAGGATCCGCCATGACTGACACCGCGATCGCGCCGCCGGACGGCACCGCACCCGCCTCCACCTCGGGACCGGCCCTCGATGCCGCGTCGGGCGCGAGATGGCGCACACTTCGCCGCAGGCCCCTCTTCCTCCTCACCGGCGGTTGTGTCCTGCTGCTGCTCCTGGTCGCCGCCGCGCCGGGGCTCTTCGCGGGCTGGTTCGGCCACGGGAACCCGACCGTCTGCGACCTCGGACACAGCGCCGAGGGACCGGCCCCGGGCCACCCCTTCGGATACGACGTCCAGGGCTGCGACCTGTACGCCAACGTCATCCACGGAGCCGGTGCCTCGCTCGGCGTCGGCCTGCTCGCCACCGGTTGCGGCCTGGCCGTCGCGCTGGTCCTGGGCTGTCTGGCCGGGATGGCCGGACGCGTGGTGGACAGTGTGATCGCCCGGATCACCGACGTCTTCCTCGGCTTCCCGTTCCTGCTCGGCGCGATCGTCGTCCTCAACAGCGTCACCACCCGTGACGTGCCGACCGTGGCCGGCGTCCTGGCACTGTTCGGATGGCCCACCATGACCCGGGTGGTGCGGGCGTCGGTCCGCTCGGTGCGTGAGGCCGACTACGTGGTGATGTCCCGCAGTCTCGGCGCGAGTCAGTGGCACATCGTCGTGCGGCACGTTCTGCCCAACGCCCTCACGCCGGTTCTCGTCCTCGCCTCCATCACCGTCGGCGGTGTGATCGTCGCCGAGTCCGCGCTGACCTTCCTCGGGGTCGGGCTGCAACCCCCGTCCATTTCCTGGGGACTTCAGCTGGCCGGGGCCCAGAACTCCTTCCAGACCCACCCGCACCTGCTGATCTTCCCCGGGCTGTTCCTGTGTTTCACCGTCTTCGTCCTCATCACCTTCGGCGACATCGTCCGCGACGCCCTGGATCCGAGAGGCCGGTGACCGTCATGCACGCGAACACCCCGGATCCGGCAGAGCAGTTGGATCCCGTACCGCTCCTGGACGTCAAGGACCTGACCGTCGACCTGCTGTCCCGGGGCGGCGACGGGGGGTCCGTCCACCGCGTCGTCCACGGCGTCTCGTTCACCCTCCACAAGGAGGAGACCGTCGCGCTCATCGGCGAGTCCGGGTCCGGCAAGAGCATCTCTGCGATGGCCGTCATGGGACTGCTCCCGGCGACCACCGCCCGCGTCGGCGGCAGCGCCCGCCACCAGGGCACGGACCTGCTGACGCTGCCCCCCGACCAACTCCGTGCCCGGCGCGGAAAGCGCATCGCGATGATCTTCCAGGACGCCCTGTCCGCCCTCAACCCCACCTTCTCCGTGGGCTTCCAGATCGCCGAGACCATCCGGGCCCACGAGAAGGTCGGCCGCCGCGAGGCACGCGCCCGGGCCGTCGACCTGATGGCCCGGGTCCGCATCCCCGACCCGGCCAGCCGCTACCGCGACTACCCGCACCAGTTCTCCGGCGGCATGCGCCAACGCATCATGATCGCCATGGCGGTGGCGCTCCGCCCCGACGTCCTCATCGCCGACGAACCCACCACCGCCCTGGACGTCACCGTGCAGGCGCAGATCATGGAACTCCTCGCCGAACTCCGCGAGGAGACCGGCTCCGCCCTGCTCCTCATCACCCACGACCTGGGACTCGCCGCGGGCACCGCCGACCGGATCGCCATCATGTACGCCGGACGCATTCTGGAGCAGGCACCGTTCGAGGAGCTGTACGACCGGCCCGCGCACCCCTACACCCGAGGGCTGCTGGCCGCCGTACCCCGACTCGACGGCGACCTCGACGACCTCACCCCCATCCCGGGCAGCCCGCCCGGCCCCGGCGCGTTGCCCTCCGGTTGCCCCTTCCACCCCCGCTGCACGGACTCCCGCGACCGCTGCGCGACACAGCCGCCCATGCTGCTGCCGGTCCTTCCCAACCCGCCCGCACGGCTCGTCGCCTGCCACTATCCGCTGGAGGTCTCCGGTGCCTGATGACCCCCTGCTGCTCGAAGTCCGCGGCCTGGTCAAGCACTTCAAAGCCGGCGGCCTGCCGATGGGTGGCCGGCGCCGGGACCCCGTCAAGGCCGTCGACGGCGTCGACCTCACCCTGAGCCGGGGCTCGACCCTCGGCCTGGTGGGGGAGTCCGGATGCGGCAAGTCGACCCTCGCCCGGCTCCTGATGGCCCTGGACCGCCCGACCTCCGGCACCGTGCTGGTCGAGGGCCGGAACCTGCTCGCTCTGCCGTCGGCCGAACTGCGCCGCCGCAGGCGTGACATCCAACTGGTCATGCAGGACCCGTACACCTCGCTCGACCCCCGGATGACGGCGCTGGAGATCGTCCGCGAACCGCTCGACATCCACCGCGACCTGATGCCGAAACGCGAACGGGCAACCCGCGCCCGCGAGTTGCTGGAGATGGTCGGACTCGACCCGGGGCACGCACACCGCCACCCCCACCAGTTCTCCGGCGGGCAACGCCAGCGCCTCGGCATCGCCCGGGCCCTCGCCCTCCGCCCGAAGATCCTGGTCTGCGACGAGCCGGTCTCGGCGCTCGACGTGTCCGTGCAGGCCCAGGTGATCAATCTCCTCAAGGAGTTGCAGCGGGAGTTCGGGCTGTCGTACGTCTTCATCGCGCACGACCTGGCGGTGGTGCGGCACGTCGCCGACGAGGTCGCCGTCATGTACCTGGGGCGGATCGTCGAACACGGCGACCGCGACACCGTCTACTCCCGCCCCGCGCATCCCTATACGCGGGCGCTGCTCTCGGCCGTCCCCGATCCGGACCCGCACCGTCGGGGCGCCACCGGCCGCATCGTGCTGCAGGGCGACCCGCCCAGCCCGTCCCGGCCGCCTGCGGGCTGCGCGTTCCACACGCGCTGCTGGAAGAGTCAGGAGATCTGCGCGGACCAACGGCCCTTGCCGAGCGAACCGTTGAGCGTCGGACGACGGCAGGTGTCCTGCCACTTCCCCGAGAACTGACAGGACGGAACTCAGCACATGCTCCAGCAGGAGGTCTTCCGGGTCGACGACCCCGGGTGGATCCGTGATCTCGCGAGAGCCCATCCCTGGGCGACCCTGATCAGTCACACTCCCGACCGTGGCCTGATCGTCTCCCACCTGCCGGTCCTGGTGGACAACTCGCAGGAGTGCGAAGGGGATTCGGATCTCGTACTCCGCGGCCACCTCGCCCGCACCGACGCGGCGAAGCACGAACTCGGCTCCCACGAGGTCGTGGTCATGCTCCAGGGGCCGCACGGCTACATCTCGCCGAGTTGGTACGGGGAGACACCCCATGTTCCCACCTGGAACTTCACGGTCCTGCACGTCCACGGCCGCCCCGAACTCCTGGACCCGTCGGACACCTACGACGTGCTGTCCGCCACCGTCGATCACTTCGAGGACCGACTTCCTGAGCCCTGGCGGCTGGCCCGGGTGGAGAGCTATGCCCACCGGATCGCCGCCGCCGTCACCGGATTCCGGTTGCCCGCATCGAGGGTGACGGCGAAGGCGAAGCTCAGCCAGGACGAGCGCGAGGAGGTCGTCCTCCGTCTCGCCGAAGCCCTCGAATCCGGCGGCCCGTACGCCAGTCCCGAACTCGCCCGCGCCATGCGCGACATCCGGAGGAAGCCGTGACCGCCGCAATCACCCCGACCCCCGCAACGCCCGGCACCCCTTCGGCCACGGCCGGGCCCCTCACCTTGCGCCGTGTCCACCTCGGCGCGGGCGGCCCGCTGAGCGATGTCCGTATCGAGGCCGGTCTCGTCTCGGCCGTCCACCCGGCGGGCGAGTCACCGCACACCGACGGGCGGAGCCACGACCTCGACGGCCGCACTCTGCTGCCGGGCCTGTGGGACTCGCACGTGCACATGGTCCAGTGGGCGGGCCTGCGCCGCCGGCTCGACGTATCCGGGGCCGGTTCGGCGCGGGAGGCCGCCGACGCGGCCGGCCGGCGAGCCGCCGCCCTGGCGCCCGGTGAGCCGATGATCGGTCACGGCTTCCGCGACGGACTGTGGCCGGACGTACCCCACAAGGACCTGCTGGACGCCCAAGTCCCCGACCGCCCCGCCCTGTTGATCAGCATGGACCTGCACTCCGCCTGGCTCAACTCGGCCGGACTCGCCCTGGTGGAGCGCGGTGACCACCCCACCGGCCTGCTGCGGGAGGACGAGTGCATCCAGGCCATGGCCAAACTCCCCACCGCCTCGGTGGAGTTGACGGACCAATGGGTGCAGGAAGCCTGCGTCGCCGCCGCGGCGCGCGGGATCACCGGCATCGTCGACTTCGAGTACGCCGACAACATCGCGGACTGGACCCGCCGCATGAACGGCGCCGCGGTGCCGCTCCGGGTGGCGGCCTCCATCTGGCCACCGCACCTGGAGGCGGCGATCAGCGGCGGGTTCCGCACCGGCCAGACCCTGGACACACCTGGCGGACTGCTGGAGGTCGGGCCGTTCAAGCTGCTGACGGACGGCTCTCTCAACACCCGTACCGCGCTCTGCCATGAGGCCTACCCGGGCGCGCTCCCCGGTGACCCCGGCTCCCACGGGCTGGAGCGGCTGTCCCCGTCGGAGCTGGTGTCCCTGCTGCGCCAGGCTTCCTCCCACGGGATCACACCCGCCGTGCACGCGGTCGGGGACCGCGCCAACGGGATGGCCCTCGACGCCTTCGAAGCGGTGCGCTGCCACGGCCGGATCGAGCACGGCCAGCTGCTCGCCCCCGAGGACATCCCGCGCTTCGCCGAACTGGGCGTCACCGTGAGCATCCAGCCCACCCACGCGGTCGACGACCGGGATGTCGCCGACCGGCACTGGCCGGGCCGCACCCACCGGGCCTACGCCTTCGCCGACCTGCTCGCCGCCGACGCCGTCCTGGAGCTGGGCTCCGACGCCCCCGTCGCGGCACTCGACCCCTGGCTCACCATCGCCTCCGCCGTGACCTGGACCGCCGACGAGCGCCCGCCATGGCATCCGGAACAGCGGATACCGGTGGCGGACGCCCTCGCCGGTTCGTCCCAGGGACGACGGCTGATCCGGGTCGGCGACCGTGCGGACCTCGTGGTGACCGACGCCGACCCGCTGACCGCGGACGCCCGGACACTGCGGGAGATGCCGGTGCACGCCACGATGCTCGCCGGTGCCTGGACCCACGGCCCGTCACTCTGACCCGAGCCGGGCACGTAACCAACAACTACGATCGCCATCGGTCCCGATCGGAAGCAACGGGAGGCGGGCGATGGTGATCGAAGTTGCGGGTGTGCGGGCCCCCTCGGGGCGGGCAGCGGAGGCGGCGCTTGAGGTGTGCGCGGAGTACGCCGACCCGGCGCTCTACCACCACTCCCTGCGGTCGTACTTCTTCGGAGCGGCCTGGGCGCAGGACCGTGGCCTCGACTTCGACCGTGAGCTGGTGTTCGTCTCGGCGATGTTGCACGACCTCGCGCTCACCGCGCCCTTCGACAGCCACACGCTCCCCTTCGAGGACGCGGGCGGTCATCTGGCTCGGGTCTTCGCGGCGGGCCTGGGCTGGCCGGTCGAGCGGCGGGACCGGGCGGGCGAACTCATCGTGCTGCACATGCGGGACGACGTGGATCCGGAGCGGGACCCGGAGAGCCGTCTGCTGCAGGTGGGGACCAGCGCCGATGTCTCCGGGACGGGGCTGGACGCGTTCGAGCCCGCCTTCGCCGAGGCGCTCGTCACGGCGTACCCCCGCCTGGGGTTCGCCGCGTCCTTCGTCCGTCTCTTCCGGGACCAGGCCGGGCGGAAGCCGCGGTGCGCGGCGGCGGAGCTGGTCGCCGAGGACTGGGCGGAACGGACCCTGGCCAACCCGCTGGAGGGGCTGGCCGCGGGGACGTCGGCGGGGGAGTAGTGGCTGGTGGGCGTGGGCGGCGCTGCCGGTGTGACCGGGGGATGACAGGATGGGCCGCATGAGTAACGTCTACTTCGACATCACCATCAACGGCGAGGCCGCGGGCCGCATCGTGTTCCGGCTCTTCGACGACGTAGTCCCGAAGACCGCCCAGAACTTCCGTGAGCTGGCCACCGGCCAGCACGGCTACGGCTACGCGGGCTCGCCCTTCCACCGGGTCATCCCCGACTTCATGCTGCAGGGCGGCGACTTCACCAACGGCAACGGCACCGGTGGCAAGAGCATCTGGGGCGGCGAGTTCGCCGACGAGAACTTCAAGCTCCGCCACGACCGCCCGTTCCTGTTGTCGATGGCGAACGCGGGCCCCGGCACCAACGGCTCGCAGTTCTTCGTCACCACCGTCGTCACGCCCTGGCTGGACGGCAAGCACGTCGTCTTCGGCGAGGTCGTCGAGGGTTCGGACCTGGTCAAGAAGATCGAGTCCCTCGGCTCCCGCTCGGGCTCGCCTGCGGGCAAGGTCGTGGTCGCCGCCTCCGGGACCGTCGACCAGTAAAAGCCCTGAGCACGTTGTCGTCACCGGCCCGCAGCGGCCGGTGACGACACCACCTCTCGGTGACCGGCGCTCAGTTCGGCGGAGGCTCCAGCGCGCCGAGCTGTTGCAGCATCGCCAAGTCGTCGCGTACCGCCCAGCGTTCGGCGATCCGTCCGTCGACCAGCCGGTAGGCGAAGGCGACGTCTCTGCGGAAGGTCCCGCTCGGTACGTCGAACCCGCGGAACGTTCCGCCGGGCCACTCGTGCTCTCGAACGCCGAACTGGACGACCAGGTCGCCCTCCGCGACCGTGTGCGACTCCACCCAACGGGCCGGGTGTTGATCACGGCGGGCCCGCAGCAGGAACCGCCGCGTGCCCTCGATCCCGGTCGGCATGCCGGGTGCCAATGCGTGGTTGACCATGTCGGGCGTGCACAGCGCATCCAGACGACCGAGATCGCCGCCGCCGTTGCCCAGCTCGTCGAACTCGCGAACGACCGTCTTGTTGCGCTCCGTATCCACCCCGCCGAGTGTTCAACAGCCGCCCGTCGAGCACAACGCGACCGTGTGCCAGGAGCCGGTTCACTTTCGTCCAAACGCCGTCGATCTTTGTCCATGGACCGGCCCATCGGTACGGGTGAGGGTGGCCCCATGACCGAATTCGGGCTCAGGGACACGGAGTTACCGCTACGCGGGCACCCTGCGCGGCAACGGACGCCGAGTGGACTGGTCGCGCTGGCACTTGGCGGCTTCGGCATCGGACTGACCGAGTTCCTGATCGCCGGGCTGCTGCCGCAGGTGGCGTCGAGTCTCGCGGTGTCCGAGGCGGCGGCGGGCTGGCTGATCTCCGGATACGCGTTGAGCGTCGCCATCGGCGCGATCGCGCTGACCGCGGCGACGGCACGACTGCCCCGCAAAGGCGTGCTGATCGGCCTGGTGGCCCTGTTCGTCATCGGCAACCTGCTCTCCGCCGTCGCGCCGAGCTATCAGGTGATGCTGCTCGGGCGGATCGTCGCGGCGCTGTGCCACGGTTCGTTCTTCGGCATCGGCTCGCTGGTCGCCCGCGGCCTGGTCGCCCCGGAGAAGAAGTCCCGCGCGGTGGCGGTCATGTTCGCCGGGCTGACGGTCGCCAACGTGCTGGGCGTGCCCTTCGGTGCGCTGGTCGGCGAGCGCTGGGGCTGGCGGGCCGCCTTCTGGGCGGTCACCGGAATCGGCGTACTCGCGCTGGGGGGCATCGCGGCGCTCGTCCCGGACAGCGCGGGAGAGACACGACGGCCGCCGACAGCGCAGGTCCACTCAGCTCCCGTACCGCCCATAGGCCTGCGGGATCAGTTCCGCGCGTTCCGCTCCTGGCAGGCCTGGCTGACCCTGACGGCCACCGCGCTCGGCTATGGCGGGATGTTCGGCGCGTTCAGCTACATCGCCTACACGTTCACCGAGGTCGGCGGCTTCTCGCCGTCGGACGTCGCCTGGTTGCTGATGGTGTACGGCGTCGGCCTGGTCGTCGGCAACCTGATCGGCGGACGAGCGGCCGACCACGACCGTGACCGCGCCCTGATCATGGCCCTGCTCGGCCTCACGATCACCTTGGCCCTGTTCGGCCTGCTGGCCGCCAACGCCTCCGCCTCGGTCATCCTGGTGTTCCTGATGGGGGTGTTCGGTTTCGCCGGCGTCCCCGGGATGATCACGCGCGTCACCGACTACGCCCACGGGGCAGCGCTGGCAGCCAGCGCCAACGTGTCCGCGTCCAACGTCGGCAACGCCCTCGGCGCCTGGCTCGGAGGCGTGGCCATCAGCGCGGGCCTCGGCTACACCGCGCCGCTCTACGTCGGTGCCGGCATCGTCCTGATCTCCGTCGTCGTCATGGTCGTTGCGGCACACCGAGCGAGGTTTCCGGCAGCGGACTCATAATCCGCCGGCCGTGGGTTCGAGTCCCACCCGCCCCACCACTCGCTACGCGAGAAGAAACCTTCTGACCAGGCATTTTCCCGGTCGGGGCGAGGGTGTGAGGGTCCTGGCGACCCCGTCGTGATCATGATTTCATGATCGTCTGGACAAATTCTGGACGCGGGTCACGCGGCGCGTGAACGGGCCCTTCTCTGCCTGTTGTTGCGGCGGAGAGGAGCGGGGTGCGAGGTGTCCCACCCCGCGATGCTCGGAGTCTCCGTTCGGGCGATAGTGAAGCGGAGGAGGGCGAACTCCTGGCGCTGATCACCCTGGTACTGGTCGTTGAAGTTCTCGATCCGGACCAGCTCTAGTTCGTTGCTCGTGCAGTGGTCGCGCATCCACTTCACGGCGGCATTGGCGGCGTCGTCCTGGCCTCGGCCGGCGAGGCTGACCAGGCCGAGCAGATCGGAGTCGGGCCCGATCTGAGCGCCTACGGACCAGTCCTCGCCCGCCTGGCGCGCGCCGTGGGCGAAGAAGACAGCGAGGTCGCCCTGCCAGGTCGTCTCGGGGATCTCTAGCGGCGTGTGCACCTTGTAGGGGACTTCGCGGGGGACGACGGAGATGACCGACTCGGCCTCGGCCCTCATCATCTCGGGCAGGACGCTGGTGTAGGTGTCGGAGGTGATCTGGCGTGAGGAGTGTCCCAATTTCTCCTGGACCACCTTGATGTCGTTCCCCGCGAGTAGGGAGAGCGTGGCCGCCAGGTGGCGAAGGTCGTGGAGACGGACCGGCGGCAGGCCGGACAGCTCCACGAGACGGGTGAAGCGTCTGGAGATCCAGTCAGGGTGCAGCGCCTCACCGTTCTCGTGCGTCCACACGCGACCGGTCTCGACGTAGGCAGCTCCCCACTCCTGGCGCTTCTGCTCCTGCTTCGTGCGGAAGCTCACCAGGTTGTCGGCGGACTCCAGGCTCAGCGACACGGTGCGGACGCTCTCCGCCTTCGGTGTCTCGCCGTATAGCTGGTAGGCGACTTCCACGATCTGCTGGGAGATCCGGAGCCAGAGGGCGTCGATGCTGACCTCCCTCCACGGCACCGCGGCCATCTCGCCGCGCCGGGGGCCGAGGAAGATGAACGAGTGCCACAGCTCGTAGAGCCAGTCGTCCTTGACGAAGTCGAGGAACTCCCCAGTCAGCTTGGGTGTCCAGACCATGACCGGGCCGGGCTTCTCTCCGGTGCGCTTCCAGTGTTCGACGCGCTCTGGCGTCCAGACGATGGGCTTCGGCCGTGTGACCGACGGAAGCTCGACGAGCTGCGACCAGTTCTTGGCGAATGCCTGCTCGCGCTTGATCCCCCAGGTGAGCGCCGAGCTGAGGGTGTCGTTGACGCGGTGCATGGTTGCGGGTGAGGTGACCTTTCGCAGGCCCCTGCGGCCCTCGCGTAGAGCCATGTTGGCCTCCAGGAAGGCTTGCCGGTAGGGGCGGCGTTCTTCCCTCTTGGCGTAGCCAGCGGTCTTCACCCAGGCCCGGTGGGCCTCATCCCGAGCCTCCTGGAGTTCCGTCACGCGGAGCCGGTGGAGGATGCGCTCCGCGTTCTCCCTCTCGATCGCGTTGTACATGAGGTCGAGGTGGCGGACCTTGAGGTCGCGTCGCTTGATGTGTCCCAGGTGTGGGACGAGGTAGTTGTCGAGGTGCTCCTGATAGCCGTGGCGAGTGGTGCGTGCGAGGGACTTCTTAGCCTTGATCCAGCGAAGGAAGAAGGCGCCGCACGTCTCGTCGGACAGTACGTCGGTGCCGGCGGTGGCGGCGTCGTACAGTTCCTTCGCCTTCCGCTGTGCGTCCGTCTTCTTGGCGAACCCGCCGCGCCGGACGCGCTGACGCTTGCCGCCCTCGCCGGGCTCCAGCTCGAAATACAGGTGCCAGGTACCGTGGTCCTTCTCTTCGAGCTTCGGGCAGCTCGCGCCGATCTTGCGCATCTTCAGCTTGCCGTTGGCATCCTTCTGCGGTCTGCCGTCCTCGTCTATGACGGGCTCCTGGCAGGCGCAACGCCGCATGTAGCTGGGGTCGAACACGGATACCCCCTTCGTGGCCTTCACTTGTGGAACTTCTGTGCCGGTCTATGTCGACCGAGTCTCTATCTTGCCCCAACACTCCAGTGTTGGAGTATCCTTACGGCATGTTGGCGTGGGGGAGAACGCGACAACGGGAATGACAACGAAGGACGCATCTGTAGCTACGGACGCCGGGATCAGTTCGATGACCCTGGAGGAACTACTCGCGCTGCCACCGACTGTGAACGTTGTGACGGCTGCGCGGGCGCTGGGGATTGGCACACACAAGGCTTATAACTTGATCAAGGAGGGGTCTTTCCCCGTGCAGACGCTCCCTCTGGGTGGCACGGTGAGAGTCCCCACTGCTGCACTGTGGCAAGTGCTCGGGGTGACGCCACTGGTGCAGTGATCGCGTAGCCCTGAGTCTGTCGGTCTCGCTGGGCCATAGCTCGGACATGTGCCGTGGCCTAGGATCAGGCGGCTACGGGCGCACGAGACGAGAACGGACCACCGCATGCCACGGCTCTACGGTTTCGATGACGCCTCACGTCGTCGGCTACGTGATGACGAAGTGGACGCGACCCGCCAGATGGTGAGCCGGGCGCTGAGCGGTCAGTCCAACCAGGATGTTGCCGTATGGGCGAATGGTGAGGGCTACCGGGGGACTCTCGGCGGAGAGTGGAAGGACGCGTCGGTTGGACGCCTGTTCCGCAATCCGGCGATTGCCGGACTGCGTTACGACGATGACGGGGAACTCGTCGACGCGGGCCACCCTGGCGCCATCACGCGCGAAGAGTTCGAGGCCCTTCTGGCGCGGGAGCAGGCTCGCCGCACGAAGGATGCAGAGCCAGCGTACGACTATCTCCTGACCGGTGGAGGCAGTACCTGCGGCATTTGCAATCACGACCTCGGGGGTGCCCGTACCAATGTGGGCACGCCTGGGTACCGCTGTCGCCCGAAGGACAAGAAGGGGATCGGCGGCTGCGGAGAGGTCCGGATCGATGCCGAACTGTTGGAGGATTACGTCGGAGAGTACGTCGCCGCAGAACTCCTCAAGCCTCGCATCCGCTCCCAGATCGTCAAGGCCCAAGACGCCGTGCGCAAGAAGGCTGACAGCCTGAAGCGGGAGATCAAGGATCTTGAGGAACGCCAGGCTGAACTCGGCAGGCTCTATGGAAACCGTGAGATCAGCAGCGAGGCACTGGTAGCCGGGGAGCGTGAGATCGCGGCCAACCTCAAGGACATCCGGCCGCGCCTTCGGTACGCCGAGCAGATGGTGAACTTCTCCCTCGGCCATGCCAAGGACCTGGTGAAGTGGTGGAACACTGCACCCACCGCGTCGAAGCGAGCCATCACGCTGCTCCTCTTGGAGAAGATCGAGGTGTTCGCCGCGAGCGCCCGAGGTGTCCGGACAGTCGAGCCGGGACGAGTCGTACTTCACTGGCGAAAACTGTCAGACACGTCAGGTGGCTGAGTCCGCCACCCGTGATGTGAGCCATCTGCTCACCATCGACATGGTCATCAGTCCCGTGATCAGTGAGTACGGCGAGCCGGCCAGGACCGGGGCGATGATTTCCTCGTGCCGCAATGGCCAGAGGGAGCCCAGGCCCAGGTAGACCAAGAGGTAGACGGTGACACCTAGCACGACGACATAGTCGGTCGTGAACTCCGTGCTCTCGTCGGTGATGTTGACAAACAGCGGCAGCGGCCTGCCTTCAACACCTCATGGCTATAGGTGCAGTCGACGAGCATCAGCTGAGGACGGCGGCGTTGTTCATGTCGGTCGCAGACTGGATCACGTCCGCTACCGCCGGGCCGGCGAGGACCATGCCCACTGTGCGGATGCCGATAGCCCCGGCGCGGGTAAATCGGGCTACGCGGTGGTCGCTTCGGTCACGCTGACACAAGGTTCCTAAGTGGAGAGAACGGTGTCCACCGGGCCGATCACAGCGCACAGGGCGAAGATTGAACGTCCCGCCTGGTTCAGGTCCCTTCTGGGTCAGAGACGGCGCGCTCAGCCGCTTCGGTGAAGCTCAGACGCCTCCGCCTGCCTGGCCGCGGAGGCTGCGGGAAAGGTAGAAGAGGTTCGGGCACCTCCGGGACCGTGAGATCACTGCGTCCATGTCGTAGACGGATTGCACGTGCAGCCTCGAGAAGTTCCGCAGCTCCGCCGTCGCCCAGGTCGTGGATGAGCCGAAGAGCCTCGCGCGCGTCTGGGTAATCCTCGTAGACCGACAGAGATGTCAGTCCGTTATAACTGGGGAGTAGGTAAGCTACCGGAGAGCCCAACGCCCTTGCGAGGCCGATCAGTTGAGAGACCGTCGGATTAGCTTTGACTCCGTTCAGGAGGTCGTTCACGACCTGGTGGGTCATCGCGGGCTTGCCGCCGGGGGGCTCGGCTGTGCAGGTAGCGATGTCGCGCGTGCTCAGGGTCTTCCCGTCCGCCCTCAGCTTTCTACCGATCAGGACGGCGAGTTTGCTGGAGAGAGGGGTGTCCGGGCCGAGCGGCATGGTGCTGGCTACTCCTTGTGACGCGGCAAGCCCGACCTGGTGGTGGGCGGCGGATGTGGTGCGCACCCAGTATCGCTGTGGGGCGTATGTGCACAGTGAGACAGCACAATGTCTATGTTGGTTGACAATGGGTAACGCTCCCAGCAAGATCTATAATCTCGGGCGCAGTAAGCGCGTGCTCGGCATGCGGGGCTGCCACCCCTCTATCACCTCCTTGAGTGCGAGATCGCGACGGGCGCTCAATTGGGTCTCGATGTGTGCCGCTAGCTCGCCTGTGTTGGGATCTAAGTTTGCTGCGGCTCATCGTGGGGGCGGAACGCTGTAATGCCGGGAGGCTACGGGTGGGGATCGAGTTAGATCGAGTGCTGGCCCGGCTGGAGGGGTCGGGCGGAGTGGAAAACGTTGTCCTGGACGACGAGGCCGCACTCGCCGTGTTAGGTGCTCTGGCGATTGTCGACCTGAAGAGGGTCGACTGTGACGTGGAGTTCGTGACGGGCGCGGCTGCAAGTTGATCTACGCGAGTAGCCGGAAGCGGGCCCCGAATGGGGGTCCGCTTCCATACGTTTGACCTGCAAAAACTTATCGAAAATTGTGGACCCCTCCGCTGAATGCATATAGAATAGAACCACAAGGAAGGGGGAAGAGAGAAGCCCCCGCCGACCTCTTGGAGATCGAAATGTCGCACAAGTTCGCCACCCTGAAGATGCGTCAGATCCACCGCAACCCGAACCAGCCCCGCAAGTCCTTCGACGAGGACGCGCTGAACGAGCTGGCCGCGTCGATCAAGCAGCACGGCCTCCTTCAGCCCATCGTCGTTCGGAAGGTGGCGGAGGGCTACGAGCTCGTGGTCGGCGAGCGCCGCTTCCGCGCCAGCGAACTCGCGGACAAAATCACCATCGAGGCGAAGATCCTGCTGCCCGACGGTGAGTCCGAGATCAGCGACATGGATTCCTTCGAGAAGGCCATGGCCGAGAACCTGAACCGCGAGGACATGCTCCCGCTGGAGGAAGCGCGCGGGTTCAAGAAGGTCCTGGATGACAAGGAGGGAGCCACGCCCGCCAGCGTCGCGAAGACGTTCTCCAAGTCGGTCCCGTTCGTCAACCAGCGCCTGGCCCTGCTCGCCCTGCGCCCGGAGATTCAAACGGCCGTCGACCTTGGGCACATCGGTACCCAGGCCGCTGTCCAGATCGCCGCACTCTCGAAGGACAACCAGAAGGCGGTCTTCCAGGACTGGAAGAAGGGCGACAAGAACGACAACCAGCTCGTCCACATCGCCTACGCCATACGCAAGCAGGAGAAGGCGGCCCAGCAGGACTCCATGGTCGACATCGACGAGATGACCCCCGAGGAGAAGGCCGAACGGAGTCGCGCGCAGGCCAAGACCAAGAGCGACCTCGACGCCATCGAGGGGATGTGGGCGCTGCTGGACAGCATCGGCAAGGCGGACCCCATGGAGCTGGCCCGCGCCCTGGCGGGGGAGGTCGGCAAGCGGCTTGAGCAGATGGACCGGGTGGCGGACGTCGTACAGAAGGCCCGGTTCCAACTCCGTCAGGCGAAGGCGCACGCCGACGCCAGCGAGATCATGGTCAACCCCGCCGCCGCAGCGCCCGACCTGGTGGCCGAGGCCGACGCCGTACTCGCTCAGGTGGACCCGGCTGCGGGCGACGCCGACGCGGAGACACAGGCCGAGCCCGCCACGGAGCCGGAGGCCGCCCCGGCCGCCGACGTCGACGCGGAGACCGAGGTCACCCCGGCCGCCGACGTGGAGCCCGAGAGCCCGGCAGAGCCGGAGGAGGACGACGCCGAGGTCGAGGCGGCGACCCAGCCGGTCGCCGTCGCAGCCTGACCCGTCCATCCCGGGGCGGCCCCCAGCGGGCCGCCCCCTTCTGTCTGGAGCCCCACAGTGATGAACGACATCCAGTCCATGCGCAACATCAACCGCAACCTGTTCGACGTGCCGGCCTCCGCCAACGCCCTTGAGGAGTACGACTCCGACGTGGCCCAGCTCGTCCGTGAGGCTGCGGCGCACCTGTTCAAGGCGCGCCGTGACAAGGACGGAGCCGCCCTGAACGAGGCCTACAACCTCACCCTGATCGCCGCCTCCGACCTCATGAAGGGTGCCGGTAGTTCGGTGTACGTGCGCACTCACGTCATGGTCACGACCCGCCTGGTCGAGCTCGAAGCGGCGCTGCTCGCCGCCGAGGCCAAGACTGCCAGCGAGTGAGGAAACGACCGTGAAGATAGATACCGACGTTCTCAAGGTCATCCGCTCCGCCACGGTCGACGGCCTGACGCTCCGTCTCAACGGCACGCTCGACCGGAAACTGTACGACCGGGTCAACCTGGCCCTTCAGGCGGTCGGCGGCACCTGGAACCGCTACCAGCGCGCCCACCTCTTCCCCTTCGCCGCTGCCGATGCCATCGCGGGGCTGCTCGCCACGGGCGAGGTGATCACCGACGTCGACCGCGGGTACTTCCCCACGCCGAAGCCCCTTGTCGAACAGCTCCTGGACCTGGCCGAACTCACCGCCGGTTGCGAGGTGTTGGAGCCGTCGGCCGGACGCGGCGACATCGCCAAGGCCGCAGCTGCCCGCGGCGCCGTGGTCGACTGCATCGAACTCGACACCGCTCGCGCCGAGCACATCCGCGCCGGCGGATACGCCCGTGAGGTCACGGCCGCCGATTTCTTCAGCGTGAAGATGCAGCGCCGCTACCAACGGGTCATCATGAACCCGCCGTTCGCTGACCGGCAGGACATCCGGCACGTCCAGCGGGCGTTGCGCTTCGTGCAGCCGGGCGGCCTGGTCGTGGCCGTCATGTACGGCAGCCTCCCGTACCGGAGCGACCGCAAGGCCAAGGACTTCCGGGCACGAGTCCGGGAGGCGCGAGGGGCGATCACGGAACTGCCCGACGACGCGTTCCCGGGCGGCGTGTCCACGGTGGTTGCCGTCATCCCGGTCCGAGAGCCTGCACCGCCCTCTCTGTTCAACCCCCAGGCGCCTAGGCCCGAGGACTTCACCCCAAGACCCGCAGTGGCCCAGTAGGAGCTGTTGTTCACCGACTCGCCGACGGTTCACGGCACGGCGCCGCTCGACGGGTTCGAGTGCGGAGCTGCGCCACGCCTGAAAATAGATCCCAACACTGATGCGTGATACGTTCTATCTCGTTGGTAGGGGCGGCCTCAGTCGAGAAACCGGCTCACCAGCGTGCCGTGGCATGCGGCACTCCCCTTCGGTGCCTGGCGGGTGGCCAATCCCCCGCGCCCTACCCGCCAGGCACCGGCCCCGCACCTGAGCGGAGCCACCGGAGCGCCGCCAAGATCCACAATCACGACCGGACCCGCCCTCGCCTCACGCCGGGGGCGGGTCCCCGTGCACTCAGGAGCGCCATGAACACAGAGGACTTCGCTGGGCACCCAGAAGAACGCGAGCTGTACGAACGTCTCCTCGTCGAGCGGGACGGGACACCGATCAGGGCCCTCGCTGAACGTGACCCGGGCCTCGAAGTACCAGCAGACCCCGATCCAGACACGACCCGGCACCTCAC
Source organism: Streptomyces pseudovenezuelae (assembly GCF_029892565.1). GTDB lineage: Bacteria > Actinomycetota > Actinomycetes > Streptomycetales > Streptomycetaceae > Streptomyces > Streptomyces pseudovenezuelae_A. Next base: position 434,073 of record NZ_JARXVH010000002.1, read on the forward strand.
GGAACTCGAAGCAGCCGCATCTCCCCGATGACGAAGGCGACATGGAGCATGACCGCCAAGCAGGCACCGCCCGCAGAGTCGGAGCGCCGGACACCTCCCGTACCCGGTGCGGTGTGGTGCCGATCCTGTGACTCCTGGTGCCTGCCTACCGGCATCTGTGGCTGCAACAACCGGTAATGCACACCCTTCTGCGCCTTCTCGCCGACGCGATGGCCGTCCTCTCATGGCGGCCATCGCCGTTGCCGCCTGGGTCGTCGCAGGGGCGTTTTGGGTGCAGCTCGGCGGCGGCGGAGTCCTTCTCGCCAGCCTCTTGGCCTTCCCCGCCTGCGGGCTGGTGGCCGCCGCCATCCACCACGTTCAGCGATGCGTGGGCGGTCGGCGACTAACGGACCGACTGAACCCCCGCCCCGGCTCGGCGTGATCGTCTAGTCTGAACTAGCTGTAGGGCGCGGGGAACGGCCTACACAAGGGACGCCCAGTGACCTCGACGCCCGCCAACATCCCCGAACTGCTCCTGCCGCTCGCCGTCCCCACAGAGGACCTCGTTCCGTACTACCGGAACCCCCGCAACGGTGACCTCCCCTCGATCGCCGAATCGCTGACCGTCAACGGCCAGTACCGCGCGATCGTCGTCAACAAGGGCACCCACACGGGCCGCCACAACGAGATCCTGGCAGGCAACCACACGCACGCGGCTGCCCAGCAGCTCGGCTGGGAGCGGATCGCCGTCACCTGGGTCGACGTCGACGACGACGCGGCGGCCCGCATCGTCATCGTCGACAACCGGACCAACGACCTCGCCGGATACGACAGCGTGCTCCTGGCCGAGATCCTTTCCGAGATCCCGGACCTGGCCGGTACCGGCTACGACCGCGAGAGCGTAGACCGGCTCCTCGACGACACCTCCCTGCCCGAGACGCTGGAACTCACCTCCGACGGTGCGGGCACCGGTGCCGCAGCCACCGTCGACTACCTCCAGTGGGGCTACCTCCAGTGGGAGTCCAAGCGGGTCCGGATCACCTCCGAAGAGGTCGAAGCCCTCAACGCCATCTACACGAAGTTCGTGGACGACACCAACAGCGACCTCGGCTTCGGCTGGCACGTCTTGCAGCAGGCCCACGAGGAGGGCGAGGTGGCATGAGCAGCGCGCCCACCACGACGTTCTATGAGGCGTACCCGCTCGACCGGCTTCGCCCCGCCGACTACAACCCGCGCCGCCTCAGCGAGGAGGCGTTCGTCAGGCTTCAGGCGTCGCTGCGCCGCCACGGTGTTGTGAAGCCCGTCATCCTCAACGCCGACGGCACGCTGGTCGCGGGCCACCAGAGAACCAAGGGCCTCCAGGCCATCGGCCTGACGCACACGCCCGCGGTCATGCTGGGCACGAAGGTCAGGTTGCAGGACGAGATCCAGTTCAACCTGCTGCACAACCGAGTCGAGACGGAGGCCAGTGTCGTATACGCCGAGCCCGGCGTCATCGGCGCCTGGTCGTGGATTCCATGGCAGTCCATCCGGGTCGCGGAACGAAAAAACCTGTCCTTCGTCAACGCCATCGGGCACATGACCGCCGGCCACGGCCCGTGGGGGAGCGTCGTCATCGACGACCAGGGCCGCATCGTCCTCAACGCCGAATACGCCGTCGTCGCCTCCATCAACCGCTTCGACCTCCTCGCCTGGACCGTCACGTCGGCCGACGCCGCCCAGCTCCACGCCGACCTCACCGGCGAGTACGGCGTCTACGACTGGACCGCCATCGAGAGCAAGGCCCCGGTGTGGAACCAGCACATCGTGCAGCCCAAGAGGCTCCGCAAGTTCTCCTCCAAGGCCAAGGCCGGAAAGCTCGCCTACGGCTCCGAGACCTGGGACCAGTTGGTCACGCCCTGGCTCAAGCCCACCCACCGGGTCGTGGACTTCGGCGCTGGGTACGGCGACTACGCCAAGCACCTGCGCGCCAAGGGCTTCAACATCCACGACTACGAGCCTTACCGCTGCCGGGACGGCTCGTACGCCGTCGACATCCGCGCCGTCGTCGGCATGATCCGCGACATCGACAAGGACATCCAGACCAACGGCCTGTACGACGTGGTGGTCCTAGACTCCGTCATCAACGCCACCACCACCCTCGACTACCAGCACTGGGTGATGACCACCGTCAACGCCCTCTGCTCGGCGGACGGGGTCGTGTGCCTCGGCACGCGCAACCTGGCCCGTGAACTCCGGGACGAGCAGGCCAAGCGGGTCACCTCCCGGACCGCCACCACCAAGATGAGCTTCCTCGACGAGGACAACGTCGAGATGAACTTCGTCAAGGGGAAGTGGCAGAAGCTGCGTTTCCATACCCCCGAGACCCTGGAGCCGCTGCTCCGCCGCTACTTCGAGGACGTGAAGGTCACCGACCTCAGCGGCTCGAACATCAAGGCCACCTGTCGCCGCCCCATCGTGCTCCCCAAGGAGGAATACGAGAGGGCATTCGAAGAGGAATTCAATATGCCTTACCCGAATGGATTCCGGCATGACAGGCATCTGGAATTGGTGGGAAATTTGATAAAATTGGTAGTAGGGAGAAATGAATCTCTTGCCAATTGAATCGGGCAAATGGGGAACGGATGTCGCAGCGAATACAGGTCCAAATTGAATCGCGAACTCGGTACCACATCATGTGGCTGGCAGGAGTGCGGCATGTAGCCCTCGACCAACACTGCCTGCGCAGCTTCGGCCAGCCCGACCGTCCCCGGTTCGACGTCAGCCGCCGGCACCAGACGATCGAACTCCCCGAGCGCAACCCGCCCTTGGCCTGGTATCTGTGCGCGCTGCCCAACCCGTGGAAGTGGAGCGACAATGCGCACCTTGCCTTCGAGGGCGCACCTGGAGAGCAGTGGGAGGGGCCCGCCCTGGTGCCGGGCCTGTATGTGCACCTGGAGAACGCTCGCCCCATCACCGGATGGGGCGAGCACAACATCCCCGAGAGCGAGCCGCGCCGGAAGTCGGTCCGCTACCGGACCTGCCGCAACTACCAGTTCGCCTGGTGGCTGCGCACTGAGCGAAACGCCCCCGACGCGCCACCCGAGTACATGCCGCCCAAGCGGCCCGGCGAGGGCGAGCAGATGTCACTGATGTGATGCTGGTGGGGTCGGGCGAACACCGTCTGGCCCCACTGCCGTCTCCTGGTCTCGCCTGGCCTCATCCGCCGCCCCGGTCGTCTCCTCGCCGCGCACGGTACGAACCAGCGCCCGCCATGAATCGACGAGAGGCGGTAGCTGGTCGAGGAGCCCTTTGGCTACGAAGATGACGACGGAGAGCACTCCGGCCCAGGCCAAGATCCACAGGGTGAGGGTTGAGTCCACCGTTCGACTTCCCTTTCAACGGGCCGAACTGTGCGCGGGCACACTCAGTTCGGCCATGGTCAATGGCTGAACTGAGTTTCGTGCCGGCGATTGAAACTCAGGTCTTGCAGTTCCGCCAGGGTTTCGAGTGCGTGTGGAGAAGTGAAGCCTGCCAAGGCAATACGGCTGTCGATGGACCGAGCAGGTCACCGGATCCGCTCGTTGGATCGCCAGCTTGGGCACGACGACGGTCAGTACGTAACTGCCCGTCGGGCCCCACTTCCAAGACCACGGTAGCTGACGGGTGCGCGTCGGGGGTGGGAATCGTCGACTCCACTGCCACGCAACTAGAACGTTGCGGAGTGGGGTCATGGACTCAAGTGCAACCCCAGTGTCGCTTGTTAGAACGTGCCTACGTGGAGAGGTGGACGAGGCACTTATAGCGGCAGAGGGCGGCAGCAAGTCCGAGAAGTGCCAGGTAGTTGCGAGGATGGCGCTCGTGGCGGGGGTTGAGTCTGCGGTAGCCGGACAGCTGCCAGCGATACGCCCTCCGATCCGCCTGCCACTCAGCCATTTCCGTAGGTCGGCCCGGTCGTACGCCTTGTCAGCATGAAGGCGCTGGGGCTTGAAGTAGGGGCCGCAGCGGGTGTCGTGTCTTGTTTGGTGACTCGTGTTGGCGCTTCCGGGACCACGGGCGCTGGAAGGGCTCCCACGGTTCATCCGGCACCGGCCGCTCAACGATTCCCATGCCAGCAGGCTATCGAACATGCCAAATCTAGGGGTTCATTATGCTTCGGATTGTTCAGGAGGGGACTGTGTAGTCCTTTCGGTTTTGAGTGATTCGAGAGTATTCAAATAGTCCCTCAGGGCGCGCAGCATTGCTCTTTCGGCGCTTTCGGGTAGAAATGGAAAGATCAGCAGAGCGGGGATCATCAGTACAAGGAAGATGGAGGCCCCTAGCCTCTTCAGTAGGCGAGGCATTCCAGTCGTGTGCGCGGTAAGGGCACCGACTGGCATGAATCCCTGTTGATGAATTCGGGGCGCAAACATCTGACGGACGCGATCCAGAAGGATTGAATTGCTCGTCCGAAAGGCTGGCGTATTACGGGCTATCGCTGAAGCTAGCTGCTTCGGGAAGCTCTCAGAGGACGTCATGGGCTTGATTCGCTCCTCTCGGTTGAGATCGGTGAATCATCTTTCTGTGGAAGATCCAAACTCGCCCGACTCGCCAACTGCTCAAGAATCTTCGGGGCTCCTGCTCCGACGATGACACCAGCGAGGGGACCGGCCACCTGTCCGGCCGCACCGAGAGCTAACGCGACACCGGCACCTAGCACCAGCCTCAAGATCACTGACACGGCGTACGCGTCGGCTTCCGGTTCCCCCTCCATCCGCCAAGGGAGTCCTTTCAACCGTTTGATCGCCAGCCAAAGCTGCCATATCTCCAGCAGGGCTGACCCGAGAAGGCCCCACGACATCGCGACCCATGCGCCCACTGGCAGTTCGCCTCCCCTGTGTTCGTTCAGGGTGTCACGCCTGGAGCCGGTACGACCTTGATTGTGGCGAGTTGAATGTGATGGACGGAGGCCATGAAACGATCATCGAGGTGGGCTCATCGGCCGTTGGTCGCGCAAGTGCACGCGCGACGGTGGAGGACTCGGAGAACCGCCGTCCGGCTCAAAGGGCCTCATGGGTGGCTGTCAGCAGCGGCTGACTCCGCAGCCCTGAGTGCACAACTCTGTTGCTTGGCTGGACAGTTGGAACCAGCGGGACGGCGGAACGGCGTTGCCGAGCCGCGCTTGCGTGGCTCAGTCCAGCTGATAAGTTTGCTCAAGCTCCTGCCTATGGGCAGGAAAAAGCAGATCAGATACCTGCAACGCTTGCCCCGATGCATCCTGGGCAATGACCAGAACGTTGAGGGCGGGCGTGGTGACAGACAGGCCGAGAAGCTCGGCCTCACTGGTATCGGGCAACCGAGTCGAGATCCGCTCAATCACATGGTCGAGGCGCACCTTCAGACGGGCCTCAAGGTACTCACGAAGCCCCCTATGCATTGGCTCGGCGTTCACCAAGTCCGTTCCGTCGGCGAGTCTGGTCGGGAAGTACGACGAGACCAGCTCAGCGGCTTCCCCGCCCTCCTCAACCAGGAAACGCCGCAGCAACACGTCAGTCTGCTCCGGCAGTTCCAGTGCCAAGGCAACGCGTGCTGGAGCCCGTACCCGGTCAACGGCAACCAGTCGCCCCGCGGCCTGTGACTCGTTGCGCGCCAGGGTTTCCTGCCCCCGACGGCCACGTCCCTCGATGGCGGTCGGCCGCCCTCGCACGATGGTTCCGTATCCCTGACGGGACTCCAGCCAGCCATCGCGTTTGAGTAGTTCAAGTGCTCGCACGACCGTTGGGCGGGACATGCCGAATTCCTGGACCAGCTGATTCTCGCTAGGCACCCTCGTGCCGGGCGGATACTTGCCAGCCTCGATGCGGCGTTGGACCGTCTGCGCGAGGCGTACGTATTTGGGCGCATCCACTTCGTACGCCATGAGCGCCACCTATCAGGATTGGGCAAGTCGACTGGTCAACCAGACTACCCATCGGGCAAGGCGAACCACCCCGCTGGACGCCATGGAACCAGGGCAGCCGTAACGAAGTGGGATCATGGACTCGGGCGCGGGGGCGCACCCGAGCTGTGAAGGACCCCCGCCGTGGGACGCCCCGACAAAGCCGCGCGTGCGGCCATCGCGCGCCGCCGCTCGGACGCCATCGATCTACGCCTCGCCGGTGTGGACTGGTTGACGATCGCCCGCAAGCTTGCCGCCGACCCGACCGTCAACTCTGACGGGATCGCCTACCCACAGGGCTACGGAGTCGAGCGGTACCGCAAGAACCAGGACCCGCCCACCAACGAGGCCCTGATTCACGCTGCTTGCCGGGACGTTCGCACCGCGCTCGCCGACCGCCGCGCCGAACTCAACGACGACGTGGACGAGTTGCGCGCGCTGGAAGCCGACCGACTCGACCGGCTCTTCTTCGTCGCCTACAAGAAGGCCGTCCGGGACCAGGACCTCAGCGCCATCGACCGCACCCTGCGGATCATGGAGCGCCGCGCACGGCTGCTTGGCCTCGACATGCCCGTTCGTGCGGAACTGTCCGGCCCGGACGGCGGACCGGTCCAGGTCGAGAACGTGACCGTCGACGAACTCGACGCCCTGATCGCGCTCACCGATCCGGACGGCGAATGACCCCGCGCGACCACGAAAGCGTCATAGCCCACTACAAGACCCTTCCGCCGGCGCAGCGCCGCACTATCGCACGGGCCGCATCTCCCACGCTGCGCACTGAGTTGGTGCGCGTCGAACGCCAACTCGTCATGGACCACTCGCCAGGCGCGCTCGCCGCCGTCCTTACCGGCGGGCGCGAGATGCAGGCCCCGCACCTGGATCTCATCGACCAGGCATTCATCGACATGGCCGCAGGCCGCTGCGACCGGGTGATGTTGACCATGCCCCCGCGGCACGGCAAGAGCCGACGCGCCTCCCGCTGGGCGCCCCTCTGGTACCTGCGGCGCAACCCCGGCCACCGCATGATGATCGCCAGCTACTCCGCCGACCTGGCCGACGACCACGGCCGGTGGATCAGGGACGCCATTAACACCTGGAGCGACGACCTCGGCATCCAGCTCAAGGCAGGCAGCCAGGCCGCCAACCGCTTCGACATCGTCGGCGGTGAAGGCGGCCTCCTCGCGGCCGGTATCGGCGGCGGCCTCACCGGACGCGGCGCACACATCGCCATCGTCGACGACCCGGTCAAGGACATGGCCGACGCCGACAGCCCCACCATGCGCAAGCGCGCCTGGGACTGGTGGACTTCGGTACTGCAGACCCGACTCGAACCCGTCGGCGCCATCTGCCTCATCCAGACCCGGTGGCACGAAGACGACCTCGCCGGACGCATCCTCGCCACCGAGCGCGACGCCTGGCGGGTCATTGACCTGCCCGCCATCGCCGACAGTCCCGACGACCCGCTCGGCCGCGCTCCTGGCGATGCGCTGTGGCCCGAACGCTTCGACGTCACCCACCACGCCAAGACCCGCAAGCGAGTCGGCGAACGCGTCTGGGCCGCCCTCTACTTGCAGAAGCCCCGACCGCCGGAGGGAGGCGTCTGGAAGCGGGAGTGGATCGAAACCGCCCGCATCAACGCCGTCCAGTTCTCCGGCCTCGACATGGCGCGCATCATCGTCGCCGTCGACCCCGCCGGCGGAGAGTCCACAGTCGGCGACGAGACGGGCGTCATCGGCGTCGGCCGCGACTTCGACCGACAGCTGTACGTCCTGGCCGACCGATCCGGATCGATGGGCGCCAACGACTGGGGCCTGGCCGCATGCCGTCTCGCCCTCGAACTCAAGGCCGACGCGATCGTGGTCGAGAAGAACTACGGCGGCGACATGGCGCGGCAGATCGTCACCCAGGCATGGGAGCAGCTGCGCCGCGAAGGTGTCACCAAGGGGCTCCTGATGCCCATGATCCTGGAGGTAACCGCCAAGGTCGGCAAACGCCTGCGGGCCGCCCCCGTGGCCCAGCTGTACGAACAGCAGCTCGTACACCACGTCGGCGAATACCCCGAGCTGGAAGGGCAAATGGTCACCTGGGTTGAGGGAATGGACAGCCCGGACCGCATGGACGCCGCTGTCCACGGACTGACGGAACTGGCCGACCCAGACCAGCTCGACACCTTGCCCACCGACACCGATGACGATCGCTTCGACGGCCGCCGCTGAACTGGCGTGGGCAGACGTACGAGCGGAAACGGCCCCAAGAGGAAACGGCCCATGACGGTATGGCCGCCGGTGATGAGGCTGGTTGAAATGGGCTCTGTCCGTAGTTTCCTGGACGAACGGCCGGTGGGCTCGCGCCGGGTCATCATCCGGCTGCGGATGCCGAGGACGAAGAGGAGGTCACTCCGTGAGGATCTTCGTCGCCGAGCATGCTCCCCACCTTCCTCACCGATAGGGTCGGCGGCGTCGGAGCGAGGAGGAAAACCATGGCGCTGACTACGTCGCTGGCTGGACGGGTCCGGAACACGAGCCTGCCGAAGAGCCATGCGCTCTTGCCGCTCCTTGAGGCCGTCGTGAACGCCATTCAGGCGATCGATGCCCGATTCGGCAACGAGGTCGAGCGTGGCCGTTTGACCGTCAGAATCAAGCGCAGCCCGCACGAGCAACTCGAACTCGTCCCCGCCAGTCCTGGTCGCATGGCACTCAAGCCCATCGTTGGCTTCAGCGTTGAAGACAACGGGGTGGGCTTCACCCCGGAGAACATGAAGTCGTTCGAGACGCTGGACAGCGACCACAAGGTCGACATGGGTTGCCGTGGCGTGGGACGACTGCTCTGGCTCAAGGCATTCGACAGAGTCACCATCCGCAGCGCCTATGACGACGGCGCCGGACACATCCGTGGACGACAGTTCCGCTTCTCCGTCCAGAGGGAAGTCGAGCCGGGCGTGGAGGAGGACGGCCTCGACATCGTCGGCACGACCGTGAGTCTGGACGGGTTCAAAAAACCCTTCCAGCAGACCGCGCCGAAGGGCGTCGACGCTATCGCTCGAGAGATGTTCGAGCATTGCATTTGGTACTTCCTCCGCCCAGGAAGTGCTCCTGCGATTACGGTGACCGATGGTGAAACAACCGTCTCCCTCGACGACCTCATGAACGACTTTGTGTACTCCGCGATGCCGACGTCCAGAATCGAGGTCAAGGGCGAGCAGTTCGACATGGTCAACCTGTGCCTCAAGTCCTCGACGCGAAATCACACGCCACGGCTGTACTGGTGCGCCGCGAACCGCGTGGCGGTGGTGGAGAACCTCACGAGCAAGGTGCCAGGACTCTACGGGAGACTCAAAGACGAGACGTCGGCCCAGTTCACCTATGTTTGTTACCTGTCTTCCAGATTCCTGGACGAGCACGTCCGCGCCGACCGCACGGCCTTCGACATCCCCGAGAGCGTGCCCGGCGCGACGCTGACCGAAGACGTGTCGCTGAACGACATCCGCGACCGAGTACTGAAGGAAGTCGAGACGATCCTTGCCGTCCCGCTCAGCGCGGCACGCGAGGAGGGCAAGGATCGGGTCAACGAGTTCGTCAGTAAACGTGCGCCAAGATACCGGCCCGTTCTGTCCCGGCTCGAGTCACTCGGCGTGACCGTGGATCCGTCCATCAAGGACCAGGAGCTTGAGCTGTTGTTGCACGGCAACCTGCAGAAGCTCGAAGCAGCCGTGCTCGCCGAGGGCCACGCCGTCTTCAACGAGGTCGGCTCCGTGCGGCCGGAGAACTACGCGGAACGGCTTGAGCAGTACGCCGACATGGTGAAGGACATAAATCAGTCCGATCTGGCTGCGTACGTCTCACGCCGGCGAGTGATGCTCGACGTCCTCGCCAAACTGATCAGGTCCGACGACCAGGGCAGGTACAGCAGGGAGGACGCCATCCACTCACTGCTCATGCCTATGCGGACCGACTCCAACGAGCTCGGCCCCGACGCCTCAAATCTCTGGATCATCGACGAGCGGCTTGCGTTCCACGACTACCTCGCCTCCGACAAGACGCTGAAGAGCATGCCCACTACCGGATCCGAATCGACGACGGAGCCCGACCTGTTCGCGACTCGCCTCGTCGACACTCCGGTGCTGGCCGCGGAGGGCGAGAAGCTCCCGCTGCCGTCCATCGTCGTGATCGAGATCAAACGGCCGATGCGTAACGACGCGTCGGAGGGCAAAGACCCGATCCAGCAATGCCTTGAGTATGTGAATCGTGTGCGCGCCGGCGGCGTGAAGACGTCATCGGGGCGGCCGATCCCCTCGACGCCGGAGCCACCCGCTTTCTGCTACGTCATCGCCGATCTCACGGCGACGATGGAGAACAGATGCAAGTACGCGGGCTTGCGTCCCACCCACGACGGGATGGGCTACTTCGGCTTCAACGAGTCGTACAAGGCCTACATCGAAGTGATGAGCTTCGACCGTCTTGTCAACGCAGCCACCGAGCGGAACCGGGCGTTCTTCGACAAATTGGGACTCCCGTCCAGTTGATTTGTGATGGGGCGACTTGAGTTTCACCGGTGGCCTCGCTGGAGGCTTGCCGATCTACAGGACGTTCCTCTCCACACGCACAGGCTCGCCAGCGACCATGCGTTCAGTGATGTCCTCGGCCTCCGGGAACGTAGAGGACGTCAGTCGCATTCCGGTGCGAGTCATCACTGTGACAACACGCTCTGCCAGTCCCTTCTGTTCTGCGTCCGGAACGCTGTTTAGGTTGAGGGAGAGCCAGATCCGCATGTCGTGGCCCTGCGAGACGAAGACCGGGCCCTGCAGAGGAGTGCAGGAAATCGTCGCGCGGTCAGCGCCTGGACGACTTGGTCCCGTAGTTCGGCTGTGCTTCGCCGGTCGACCGCGCGTGTCGCGGCGTAGATCGCATCGAACAAAGCGTTGGCTGCTCGGAGGACTGCCTTCACGCCGTAGGCTGATCTTGCGGCGCGGGGCCGACTGCCTGGAGGGGCACTGTGGGCCTGCGCGAGCTGATCACCGACGTCTGGAGCTGGTTGGATTACAAGCCAGCTATGGCCGACCCGCGCCGACCGGGCCGTAACACCTGGGCGGAACTTACCCGATCCTGGGTGCCAGACGAGGACCTGCGACGCCTGGCCGCCTACCGGCTCCTGGCCGCGTACGACTCCAACCAGGCCGGCCAGTTCGCTGCCGTGACTGGCGACGACGAAGCAGGCATCGAGCGGAGGGAACTCGGCGACGCCTCCAAGCTGGTCGACACCGCGCTCGGCTACCTCCTCGGCTCCCAGCAGGTCATCAGCGTCGCGGGCGCGGAGCACACCAACGACGAGCCGACCGCCGAAGCGGCTGCCGCGTTGGCTGTGCAGGACAAGCTGAGGTCCTGGGCGGAGAAGGAACTGCTACCGCTGCGCCTTCAGCAGGCCGAGCGAACCGCGATCCTGCTGGGCGACGCCGTCTACACCCTGGCCTGGGATCCCGCGAAGGGCCGTGCGCTGCTGCGCACCTGGGATCCGGGCCTGTACTTCCCGGAGTGGCCAGAGGATGGCGAGCAGGACGGAGCCGAGTTCCCGCCACGTGTACACCTGGCGTGGGAGCTGCCCGAAGACAAACGGCGCGGGCTCAAGACGAGGCTGCGGCGCGTCACCTACGAACTCGGCCCGATCGGTCCAGCCAGTCGGCGCGGCGCGTCGGAGGACGGCAGCCCGGCACGCGAGTACCTCTACACCGATAGTGGCGACCCGATCCTGGTGAAGGGCCACGTACGCAACGCCGACACGGGCGTCATCACCCGCATCTACCCGTGGGCGCCCAACCGGCCCTCACCGTGGACGTGCTTCCTCACCGACGCGGAATGGGACCTGGACGACCTCACGCACGCCGACCTGCTGTACGACCTGCCTATGCACAAGGCCCGCTACCGAGTCCGCTCGGACGGTGAAGTCCTCGACAAGCTCGACCTGATGGTGGACTTCATACCGGTCGTCCACATCACGAACAGCATCCCGGCCAGTGGAGAGCACTGGGGGAAACCGACCGTGGCCACCGTCCTCCAGGCCCTGGACGAGCTGTCCGCGACGGACACCGACGGCTCCGGTGCGTCGGCCACCACCGGCTCGCCGATCATTGGCCTGGCCGGAGCCCGGTTGCCCATCGACCGCGCCACCGGACAGCCGCTGCCGGTAAAGGTCCGGGCGGGGACGGTGTGGCAGCTCAACGACAACGGGCGCATGGACGTCCTCGACACGTCGGCTCAACTCGCCGAACTCCGTGCTCGCGTCGACCACATCCTCGACCGTATCGCAGCGAACAGCCGTCTCACCGCCGCCGGCCTCGGCACCCTCGACCCGACCGCCCTGCCGTCCGGGTACGCGCTACAGCTCGCACTGGGCCCGCTTGACTCGCTAGTCGCCGCCATGCGCCTGGCCCGCACCCACAAGTACGTCGTTCTGCTGCGTATGGCGCAGCGCCTTCACCTGGCCGGGCAGGCCGAGGGCTGGCCTGCGGGGGAGTCGTTGCCCGCGCGCCTAGTGTGGGGCCCACACACACCGACCGACCGTGCCGCTGTTCTCGACGAGGTGGTCAAGGGCGTCGGTGCTGGGGTCTTGTCCGTCGAGACCGGCGTGCGGATGCTGATCGACGCCGGATATCCCATCGACGACGCCCAAGAGGAGATCGAGCGAATCCAGGCCCGTGCCTTCGAAGCCGCAGCCCGCCTCGCGGACGCCACCGGGGACAACGTGGCCGTACGAAAATACCTCGGCCTGCCTGACGCGGACCCGGAGGTCCCATCTATGTTGCTCACCTGACAACCCGACGGCCCGACGGATCTCCCAGCTGCCTTCCCTCCCTGCCCTATTTTTCTCCGCCTACCGATTAGGCGGGGTTCGATCTGTATCACCTCCTTAGCTCTTTGGTCCGAGGTGGCCGGCGCAGGTATTTCCCGCCTTATTGCTATTCACGCCGTCCGGACACGTGGTGTTCTTCCAAGTTACATCCGTAAGGGAGGCGTCGGTGAGATCTGCCCCGGTGAGTAGCGCGTTAGTGAGGTCGGTGTGGTCCAAATTGGCGCCATTGAGTTCCGCATCGCGTAGATCGACGCCGACGAGCTTGGCGTTTTCTAGGTCCGCCGACGGCGTCTTGGGCGCTGGAGGGTTCGATGCCCAAGCGAACGATACGATCCCCAAGGCAGCCATTCCGGTGGCAAGGACGAGCCACCTCAAGGAATCGTGGAACCTGGCCTCCAGGGCTTTATGTTGGGCTACCTGTTGGATTGACCTTCGGTAGCTTCTCAACTTGGTCAATGTCCTTATGGAAACTTCTTTCGCTTTCTCGTCACCACGTTCCTGTGCATCTTGAAGCTCTTGCTTTGCTTCCTTCTCTGCCTTCTTCAATCCTTTTGGTGACTTCCACTCGCCAAGTTGTCGCGGCTCCCTCTTCAGAAACTCCACCGCGGCCTTTAGTTCTTTCGTTGGTTTTTTCCACTGTTCCTGTAGTCGATCGATAGTTACAGTTACAGGCATCAGTAGGAGGGTGGCGAGCCAGATTGCCCAGATAACGGCGATGAGTCCTACTGTGGCGCCTCCAATAGCTACCCACAGCCGCCAGCCCCAATCGAGCTTTCCGATGTTTGAAAGCTGGCTTCCCGCGAGTAGCGCCGCACCGACCGCTGCCGAGCTACCGATCAGCCACTTTGCCGCAATACGAATGCTGTCATTCGCCTTTGTTAGGGCGGAAACGTCGAGGTTTGGCGCCGCGGGAGAACCTTCGGGGGCTGCTGACATGGGAGTGGTTTCGGTTGCTTCTGGCCTCGCGGGAGAGGTTCTGGGTGCTGCTGGTGCCGAAGGTGGCGTCTCAGAGGGCTGTTGTGACATGACCTTAGTCCCCTATCATGGAGGGCTCGGGCGGTTCCGGGTCATCTGTGGCGGATGGTTCAATCGGTTCAGGATCATCCCAATCGGGAATGAGATGCCCAAGTATTGCAAATACTTTAGGCTCGGAGTAAATGGGTTTCTGGATCGTCTTTTGAAACCTTCTCCTGTATCTAGCCTTGCTGGCGTTCGGGTGCTTCTTTTGGCGCACCATTTTATGGCCTAGGCCATAATAATCGAGAGCTACCATTTCCTCCGATGTGGAGAGTGTGGTTTTACTGGATGTGGGGCCATTCGAGATCTTGTTTGCACTATATGGGAGGGTTAGAGCCCCCTGCTCGATCTTGGCCCCTGCGAGAGGTACCACTTTCTTCTGCCTCTTCACGAGGACTTGCACAAATATAGGCTTGGCGCGGGTCCTGGCAACGTGGATCGCGATCACTCGGCCGATTCGTTCACCGTCTCTTGTCCTGACAGGGGTGTTCTTGACCGATGTCAGATCGGAGAGTTTCATAAGGCTGCTCCAAGGCTCATACTGCGCAGTCTCTCTGGTGATGCGCCCGCTCGCAGTCAGTCTCCCGGGCCGTTGAGGGTCCAGCTCGCGGATGCCGCCATCTGGGTGAATGGATGGGTTCTTCTGGTTTCGGATGCGCCCGCTGGACGGTGCCTTGATCGGAGTCCTCCAGCTACACTGATCACCGGCGCGGGGGCGCTGGAGACCTGTGGATGGTTCACGTATGACGCGCGCCTCGTTCCCCAATCCGCTCGAACCGGTCGGGCATCGCAGTGACGGGCGGCCGATCTATCCGATTCTCGGGGCCTCGTCCGACGACGACTCCAACCAGTCAGGTGACGAGGACGGCGCCCCGAACAGCGGCGTCACGCAGGAAGACCTCTCGCGGCTGCTGGCCCGCGAGAAGACCCAGGGCGGCCGGGCGGCCGTGAAGAAACTGCTCGGCGACCTCGGGTTCGACAGCTCGGAGGCACTGACCGACTTCATTACCACGAAGCGCGACGCCGACCAGGCCGCGCTTACTGAGATCGAGCGCCGTGAGCAGGCCGCCGAGGAGCTGCTGAGGTCAGCGGAGACACGCGAGGCGCAGGCCCGGGACCGGGAGCGCGCCGCCATCCTGCGTGCTGCCCTGGGAGGACTCGGCGCGACGGGGGACGACCTTGATGACGCGGTCCTCCTGATCGACCGCGCCCTGCACGACCAGCCTGACGCTGGCGAGGCGGCTGTGGCTGCTGCCGCTGACCAACTCAAGGAACGACGCCCCGAGTTGTTCGGCGCTACCCGGGAAACCGTGCCGCCAGCTCCGGGCGGGTCTCCCGCCAGCGGCCCGCCGAAGCGCGGAGGCATTCCGCCCCGGCGCGGGGCGGCGGGTCTCGAAATGGCCCGGCGGCGAGGGCTCATCAGCGACTGACCACGTCGACGAGACATGGCCGTGGGACCACGCCCCTCCAATCGTGGACGCTCTTCCGGAAGCCGGTCGGGCTGATCAGGGACCACGCCCTGGCGCGCTTCGGCCGCCGTCATCTCGTGGACACCGCCCCGCGCCGCTCGCGCCGGGTGCGGGGGCAACCCGATCCGCACCCATGAGGGAGACATCGTGAGCGACTACCAGGTCCTCACCACTGCCACGACGGTCACCGACGACCGGACTTGGCTCGCTTCACTGGACGGCGTCCACGAAGCCCAGACGATCACCGTCGACACCAGCAAGCTGACGGCAGGCACCCACTACACGCCGGGCACGCAGAACCAGCCCCGCCACATCATCAAGTCCGGCATCCCGCTCGGCAAGATCACTGCATCCGGCCTGTACGCGCCCTACAACGCCGCGGCCAGTGACGGCACTCAGGTCCTCGCCGGATTCCTCGTTGCCGAGACCGCGTTCACTCCCGGCTCGACGAAGACCGCGGGTGCACTGCTGTGGCGTGGCGAGGTGCAGGCGTCGAAGCTGCCCGTCGCCTTCGCGCCGCCGGCCGCCGCGAACACGACCGCGTTCATCCACTACCGGTAAGGAGGCAGCCCCATGGCACTTGAGAAGCTTCTTGAGGCGATCGTCCCCGAGGACATCCAGGCGTTCATCCGAGCGATCACCACGCCGGAGGACTACCTCCTCACCCGCGAGGTGTTCGCCGAACGGAACATCGACAACGTCAAGTTCCGTACGAAGAGCAGCAAGCGGCGCGTGAACGCGGCGAAGTTCCGCGCGTGGGAAGCCGCCCCGTCGCTAGCCAGGCGGCGCGCGGAGCAGGTCATCAACGAAGGCATGCTGCCCTGGGTCGGCCAGGAATTGCCCTTCTCCGAGCTCCAGATCATCCTGGCGGCCGTCGACCGCGGCCAGGACACCAGCGAGTTCCTCGACCTGCTCTACGACGACCTGGAACAGCACGTGGAGGCCACGAAGGCCGCCATGGAGATCGCCGCCGGACAGATGCTGTCCACCGGTGTGGTGTCCCTGCCCGGAGTCGCCCTCGATGTCGACTGGAAGGTGCCGGCCGCCAACCGGCCGACGGTCGCGGTGCCGTGGTCCCAGTCGGATGCAGCCACCCCGATCACCGACGAACTGGCGTGGATCCAGTACCTGAAGAGCATCGGCGCACCGCGCCCCGAGCAGGTCATCTCCTCGGAGAAGGCGCTGTCGCTGCTCGGGGCCACGGCGGAATACCGGGCCGCGTTCCACAACTCGCCGTCCACCGAGCAGATTCCGACGGGGATGCTCGCTCCGGAGGAGGTCAACCGGGTCCGCGCCAAGTACAACCTGCCGCCCGTGACCGCCTACGACGTGCAGGCGTACGACAGCAGCGACACCCTGGTGCGCACGACCCCGGAGTCGCTGTGGGCGATGATCCCTCCGCGTCGCGAACAGTGGGGCGAGACCCAGTACGGTCTGACCGCCGAGGCGATCGAGCTGCGAGGTAAGGGAGTCATCACGGCCGAGGAGGCCCCCGGCATCGTGATCACCACCCACGTGCAGACGCGTACCCCCGTCCAGTTGTCCACGATCTCCGCCGCTGCTGCGATGCCCGTGCTGTACGTGCCGGACATCCACATCGCCGCGACGGTCTTCTAACGGGAGCTGGTCATGGCGAAGTTGGCG
Organism: Streptomyces pseudovenezuelae; assembly: GCF_029892565.1. Classification (GTDB taxonomy): domain Bacteria; phylum Actinomycetota; class Actinomycetes; order Streptomycetales; family Streptomycetaceae; genus Streptomyces; species Streptomyces pseudovenezuelae_A. The sequence goes on from NZ_JARXVH010000002.1 coordinate 450,921, forward strand.
CGCACGGTATTCCTGCGAGACCCCGAGCAGGGCCCGATCCGGCTGGAAGCGGGGGAGGAGGTACCCGAGCGGCTCGCCCCGCTCATCCCGAACCCGGCCGCGTGGTCGGGGGAGGCGCCCTCACCGGATGAGGCCAACCCGAGCCCGGTCGGCGCGGATGGCGATATGGAAGAGCTGCCGAGCGTGGCGGATCCTGCCTCGGAGCCGGAGCCGGAGCCGGAGCCGGAGCCGGAGCCGGAGCCGGAGCCGGAGCCGGAGCCGGAGCCGGAGCCGGAGCCGGAGCCGGAGCCGGAGCCCACCAAGGCTCCGAGGCGACGCACCGCCAAGGCGGCCGGTGCGGGTGCGTAGGTAGCGGCCCATCACCAGTGAGGCTCGGCACCGTCACGGTGTCGAGCCTCACCTCGTACGACAGGAGCATTTGATGGACATCGCTGTACGGTCCTGGCTGCTGGCTCAGCTCGGCCCCACCACGGACACCGCCGACTTGGACGCACGCTACGCGCGCCTATCCTCCGCTCGCGCTGTCGCAAACGAGATCCTGGCCGAGCGGCGCGCGAAGCTCCTTTCCGACCCGCTCCGTATGACCGTGGACGGTGTGGTCACCATCGACCAGAGCAACAACCTCGCGGGGCTCGAACGCCAGATCACCGCGCTCGTGGACCTGGTCGCACCGGATGAGCTGGCTGAGGGTGAGGAAAGCACCGACCTCGTGACCGCGCCGCTGCTGCGTGCTCGCCGGGGACGGTAGATCGGCATGCCGTATGAGTGGCCACCACTGGTGCCCGGAGACCCGGACGAGATCGCGCGCCGCGTCGCGGCCGTACTCGAAGATGCCTGGCAGCGACTCGCCGCTCAACAGCGCGCCGTCCTCACGCAGTTCGCCGACAACGCGAGGGCGCCGCACACCGTGGCGACACTGGAGGAGTTCAAACAGGCGATAAGCGCCTTCCGCCAACGCGTCGACCAGGAGGCCCGGCAGTTCGTCCAACGGCAACTACCGCACCTGTACGCCGCTGGCGCTCAAGCCGCTGCCGAAGCCCTCAACGTGACCTTCACCTGGACCACCTTCCACCGCGACGCCCTACAGTCCCTCGCAGCCGACTCCTATGCCGACTTCCTGCGCCGCTCCCAGGAGGCCGAGCGAATGGCCAGCCAGTTCTATCGGGCGATGCGAGAGGCGGCCCGCCGAGAGGTCCCGCTGCTTGCGGCGGGCAACGTGACGGCGAAGCAGGCCGCGAAGAATCTGGCGGACAGACTCGCCGCTGAGCACAAGCTGACTCACGTCGTCTACCGGAACGGCGCTCGCGTCCCGGTCCGCGCCTGGGCCGAGGCCGCCACCCTCGCCAAGTCGGCCGTCGCCTACAACGCCGGCACCCTCAACCGCACCCGCCAGGCAGGCGTCACCATGGTCGAGGTCTTCGACGGCCTCGACTGCGGCTGGACCACCCATCAGGACACCGACAAGGCCAACCGCACAGTGCGAACCGTCGAGGACGCCGCGGAATGGCCGATCTCCCATCCGCGCTGCCGGCGTGGGTTCGGTCCACGGCCAGATCTGACGGCGGCCTGACGTATCCAGAGGTCAGGGTCGCCGGTGAGGCACCTGATCCAACTTTCCGTCCAAGGCGGCGCCGATCAGTCGATGCGCCAGGCGCTGCACCGCAGCAGGCTGACCTTCGAGATTGCTCTCGACCTCGTTCGACGGCATATCGAGGACACGCCGGATCTCGGCCGTCAGCGCGGGAAAAGGTTCCAAGGCGGTCGCCATGGTGTCCAAGTTCTCCTGCCATCCGGCACGGATCATCGCGACGACCATCGGCACGAGCAGCATCACGAACTCCGGATGGTCGTCGAGGTGCCCGACCCTTTCCATGCCGGCGTAGTTGTCGTTGCCGAACACGGCGCCGATCATCCTGGCAACGAGCGGCAGGAACCGGAACAGCATCGCTACGAGCTGCCGAGCCGACTCCAGCTCCGCATCCGTTGCGTCCACGAGGGTCTCCGCCATCCTCGGCAGTGAGATGACCTGCGCCGCATCGAACAGATCCTGCGCCGGACCGACCAGCCATGGCCCGCCACCGTCCACGCGCTGCCGACGTCCCGGCGAGACACCGAGAACCCTTTCGACGGTCGCGGCTTCCTCCTCGGTAGTGTCGAGCGTCTCCCCGAACGCGAACAGCCGCAGCATCAACTCGACCGCGTTGGTGCGCTCTGAAGCCGTCACCCGTACCGGCCGCGGCAGGGCGTTCGGTCCCCGCCGTGCAGCCAGAGTCGAAGCGATGGAGTTCAGCGCGGCCTCGCGTTCCGATGCCGGATCCAGGCCCCGGCGCGAGGCCTCCGCCTCGAGTTCGCGTTCCAGCGTCTGGGCCATCGTGGTCAGGCTGGTACTCACTGATTCACGCACGGCGCTGGTCCCGATAGGAAAGCCGTCCAGCCACAGCAGCACCCGCAGCACGTTGCGGTCCTTCGTGTGCTCGCGCCAGCGCATGAGACTCACCAACTGCCGCTCCGTGCCGGGCGGGTACAGCCACACGGGCTTGCGACCTCGATTCGGCCCGCGCTTAGGGGTTGGGAGCAGGCCTTGTGCACGGGAACGGAACTCCTCCAGCATCCGCTCGCTTACGAGGTGTCCGGCTGTGGCTGCGGCCTGGAGCAGATCGTCGCTCTCGATACCTGCGGGGTCGACATTCATAGGGAGAGCGTAGCCCTGCAAGTACTCCCAGCAGAGTGCCTGCTAACTCCTTCGCGCCGAGTACTCCCACGGGATGCCCCGATAACTTGCAAACCGGCCCTACCCCCTTGCTACCTGCATGTTCGTCCTGCTCTGCTGAGAACGCAGGCCCCCTCTCGGGGCGAAGCCAACACACATGCAGAAAGGCAATATCGTGCCCAAGAAGATCACTGCGGCGATCGTAGGATCCTGCGCTCACGCGATCGCTAAGAGATGGGCGCTCCAGAACGGACTACAGGAATGGGAGGCTGCCGCGCTTGCGTGGGTGGCAGGCGCGGTCGTTTCAGCCGCAGTCATGCGCGCGTGAGGGCTGTCCGACCCGAGAATCCTCGGTCACACGCGAGAGTGGGCCCCGTACCCGATGCCGGTACGGGGCCCACTGCGCGCCCCACAACGGGGGCGAGGAGGGCCGCGCCGACCTGCGGACGAGTGCCACAAAGGAAGTGCTGGCTAGTCGGTGATGTGCAGTGCGGTGTCTGGGCGGCAGATCGGGCAGGCAGGCACCCCATCGACGGTGAGGAGGCGGCGGGCGCCATCCTGGTCGACCTGCCGTCTTCGGCGGCCGGCCATGCCACAGTCGCCGACGTGCACGGACTGCGGGTGCCCTGTGGCGCGGTTGAGTTCGAGGATCCAGTCAGGTACTGGCGGGCGGTGCGTCCGGCGGTGCTCCTCTTCGGCCTGACGCTGTTCCAGTGCGGCGATCTTGCGGTCGATGCGGGCCAGCCACATGGCATTCCAGGTCCGCAGCGTCTGGAGCCGCTCTAGGTCGTCCGGAAGATCCCGCGAGTTATCGAACGCATTTTCCACTCTAGACGCGCGACGCTGACCTTCACGCTCGCGCATTCGATCGAATGTTCGATAGCGTGGCGGGGGAGGTGAGTGCCGGATGAGTGCTACGTCGACGGAGCGTCGGCCGGGTGTGGTGATGCATGTGCGCTGCCCGGACCGGCTACCGGAGGAGACCTACCGACAAGTCCTGGAACAGCTGGCGGAGTTGTCGCCAGTGGTGCAGGCCCTGCCGCCCACGGCGGCCCTGGTCGACCTGCGCGGCGCGCTGCGCTACCACGGCGCGACCGCATCCCACCTGGGGGAGATCCTGCGGCTACGGACGGTCTCCCGCTACGGCGTCGACGTCCGCGTCGGGATTGGCCCGACCATCACCGTCGCTGCGACCGCCTCCGCGCAGGTCCGACATCCGGGCGGCGTCTTGGCCATCGAGGCCGCTGACGTCGCAGACTGGCTCGCCCTACTCCTGGTGGAGGAACTCCACGGCATCGGCCCCCGCCAGGCCGCCACCCTTCGGCACTACGGCGTCGACCGCGTCGGCCTGCTCGCCGCACTGCCGGCCGAGACCGTGCAGCGCCTGCTGGGGCGAGCGGGCCGTGCGGCCGTCGATCGGGCCCGCGGTATAGACCCCCGGACCGTCACCCCACGCCGCTTGCCAGCCTCCGTCAGCGTCCGTCACCGGTTCCCCCACGACGTCCTCGACGGCGCCGTGGCGCGCTCGGCCCTGCTGGGCCTCGTCGTGCAGCTCGGTGCCGAGCTGCGCCGCCGCGGGCAGGCCGCGCGGGCTCTCACGCTCACGCTGACCTTTGCCGGAGGGCCGGCGTGGGAGAAGACCCGTCGCCTGGCCGAGCCGTCCGGGCACGAGGACGACCTGCGGCAGCTCACCTACCAGCTCATGGATGCCGCAGGTCTCCAGCGAGGTCGGCTGACCGGTCTCGCGCTGCGCGGCGAGGACCTGGTCGACGGCGACCGGGTCGCCGAACAGCTCAGTCTCGACGCTGCCCGGCAGACGCGGCTCGTTGCCGAGATCGCGGTCGACCGGATCCGCGAGAAGTTCGGGCCCGGCGCGATCGGCCCGGCCGCCACCTACCGGTCGGCCTCTTGACCTCCCTGCCGAAGGCCAGCGGGGGGAGTGTCAACGACATCATCGCGTGAGCGACGCCGCAGGCGCCCATGATGGGCAAGCTCGGCCCGGACAGTGAGCGAGCGGGCGGTCCCTGCTCGCCTCGGTCTCCGCACCTCCGACGTGGCGGCGTGGCCTGCGGACGGCTCATGACCCACGTCGCCGAGGTCACTGTGAGAGCTGAGTGATCGCCTGCCGGGGCTGGGGCGGCGACGGTACGCATGAGACGCGTGACTACTGTGTCGCGCATCACGCACGTTCGGCGAGGGAGAACGGGTGGACGTTCGACAAGGCACGCCATGGTGGTACGGCATACCACCGGTCGCGGTCACTTTGATCACGTACAGCATCGTCGGGATCACGATCTTCCTGACGCTTTCCGGCTCTGCGGAGAGCCGGGGAGCGACGGCCCTAGGTGTCGGGCTGGGGGCTGGCTGGGCAGCGTCCTTCGTCCAGGGCGCGGCCCGACAGCGACACGATCGGCAATCCCGAGCACGGGTGTAGCCTCCAAATGGCCGTCCGGTCGGCGGACGGTTTCAACCATGTCCATTCGGAGGACGCCATGGCCTTGAGCCGTCTTGCCCAAGAATTCGCCGCCGAGATCGCCCAGCATGACTGGTCGGACGCCCCCTGGCGGATGGACCGAGCGGGCCACAGCCGCACCAGCGACTCCCCCTCCCGCCGTACCGAGCAGGTCCTCACCGAAGAAGAGACTGACCGGGTACGCACCAACGTCATGTGGGTTGCTGCGCAGGTGCTTGGCCACGCCGATCCGCAGTTCGACGTCCACGAGTTCGCAGAGGCGTGCGGCGTCAACACCAGCCGTGCGGCTAAGAGTTCCTGGATCGAGAACGGTCTTCGTACACAGGTCGGCCTGTACATGCAGCCCGGCACGCGGAAGTTCGACCCGCTCACCGAGGTCGTCACCACCGACACCAGCGACGCCTACCACGCGAGCACGAACTGCACCCTCTTCCGCCGGGGATACCAGCACGCCCCGATCCGTCGCTTTGCGCCCGGCGAGGTGCCGGCGAACCGCAAGCCGTGCCAGTGCATCACTTTGAACCGCACCTGAGGTAGCGAGAGCCCCGCCGCCGTGGTGCGGCGGGGGCTCGTTCAGCCTGCCCAACCCACGTCGTACACCTCGATGCCGTCGATGTACGCGGCGAAGGCGACCCACGACAGCGGCCCCCAGCAGAGTGCGCCGTGCCGACCGCCGGGCGGCGGCCAAATGGCCGGCCGGACCAGGGCCGCCGCGATCGTCTCAAAGATCTCCTGCTGGCCTTTGTCCGGGAGGTTGGCCAGCGCATCCTCCACCCGAAACGCTAGATCGACCCTGTACGTCATCGCGCACCCCCGTACTCGTGATCGCTGAGGCAGCAACGTACGGCGAAGCGTCGAAGCGCGTGACGGCCTGTGGATAACCGCGAATGCCTGTGGATAGCTCACCGCAACCGCAACCGCAACCGCAACCGCAACCGCAACCGCAACCGCAACCGCGTCACCGTCACAACTTCCTTGATGCTTGGGCGAGTTCAAGTGTCAGGAAGGGTGCCTGTTGAGCACGTGACACGTGGTGCGAGTTCCGGACCCGGGCTGGTGGGGCGCAGACGAGGGGACCCTGCGGGGCCAATGCCGGGTGATCCGAGACAGCCTGACTCCACCAGCGCACAGAGACCTCGCGCTGTCCGGATGGCTCGGGGTCGCAGCCATGCGCGGACAGCATTCCGTTCCTTATCGGGCTGACAGAGATCCCCGAAACCGGAGAAAAGCAGAATGAATAACTCTGAATCGGGCTACACGCAGGTGGCGTAGTGTGACGCCGGTGAAGACAGTGCGCTTCCCTGAGTATCGACAGTACGAGCAGATACGCACCAGGGCCAATAACGCCGTGATGGGCTTGCTGGCTGGCGCGGGCATGGCCTCGCACCTGCTGCAGCTGACCGAGGGCTCCGATCGGCTGTTGTCGGAAATTTTCCCCAACGTCCCCCACATCAAGAGACTTGACATGAAGTCCGTCTCTGCCAGAGCGATCCTCTCCTCAGGTGATGTGCACCTCGGTGCGATGACAGTTCCATACGTCCTCGGCATCCACGAAGACTTCATAAAGACCTGCCTCGGGATGCTCCAGCAAGCTGGCTACACCTTGTCAAAGCAGGACATCAAGTACATCAAGGCCTGGACGCAGCACGAGGAAATCGAGAGGGTTGCTGGCGGCAACTTCTCAGCTGTTGAACTCCAGCAATTTCACACGCTGCGGCTGATGCGCAACTGTTCGATCCACGCTGGTGGGTTGGTCGACCGCGACCTCGCCGATCACTTGGCCGTCTGGGACGCCGCATCGGAAGCGGGGTGGATCGCCCGGGCTGGTCGATCACCGCGGACCGTGCAGTTGGGGGACAAGGTCGAGTTCGGACACGGCGAGATCGTGGCTGCCTTGGCGTGCACCAAGGCCCTGGCTCGCGAAGCCAACGTGCTGCTTCAGTCGGCTCTCACCCGCGATGCCTGGGCAGATCTAGTTGTCGAAGACGCCGCCGGGGAGCTCCCCGGGGTGCTGAAAGAGCCGGCTCCGCAGCGGCAGAAGAGGATCAAGGGCTTTGCGCGCTTCCACTACTTGCCGCTTTCCCTGACTGAAACTGAGATCGCGGACGCCATCACGCGAGCCAGCTGATCGACCGCAAAAACGCTGATGCCCGTTCCTGACGGAACGGGCATCAGCCAAAGAAAGGCGGGCTCTACCAATTGAGCTACAGCCATAAATGGCCGCCGGGTTTTGAAGCCGGATCACCGCGACTCTGCGAAGTTCTCGGTCGTGAACCGATGGGGCCTACGCCCAACTCCTACACGACGCGAGACTCTACCAGACCTGACAGGCGGGTGCTCCGACTTGGACCGGGTGGCCGCTTCTCGTCTCCGCCTACGGTGAAGGCCACGTCTGTCGGGGGCTGTCTGGTAAGGATCGGCGAGTGATGGGCAAGGGAACTGCCTACCCTGGCTGAACCGGCGACTCGGTCACCGACGTAGGCGCAGGGGCCTGCGGGGCAGCTCCCGCGGCCGGCGCCCCCAGGAGCGCGTAGAGCGCGGCGAGCACGGCGCAGCCTGTCATCAGGGCGGCGCCGAGCTTCTCGTCCCGGTACGCGAGCACCACGGACGTGATGACAAGGGCGAGGGTCACAACGGGCGTGAGGGACACGCGATGTCCTTTGTTCAAGCGCGGCCGTCGTGTCCTCCCGGATCCCGATGGCGGGGCGTTCCTGTGTTGCCAGGAACGATGCCAAGGATAAAAGGACTCGGGAGACCCAATTGGCGTCTGCTATGGCCGACCGCATGCGGCGCCTCGGCCGGCGCCGGACAGCGGGGCAGGCAACTGTCGTACGACAGAGGCGAATTCGGCCAGATGCGGTGTGCCGGAGACGGCAGGTATGGGACCGTGGCAGTCATCTGGCCCGTCGCTTTCCCCCGTAGCGGCGGGCCGGACCAGTTTCAGCGGGCGAAGACGACGGAGATGGGCTGATCGGGACAGCTGCTCAACGCCTCGGACAGTGCGGCGTGTTCGGCGGGGTCGACGGTCAGACCCCACCTGGATTTGTCGGCGACCCAGTCGGTCACGTACTGGCAGCGGTAGCCGAGGGCGGGCGGCTGCCAAGTGCTCGGGTCCTGGTCAGACTTGCTGCGGTTCGAAGCGGCGGAGACCGCGATCAAGGCGCGCGCGTCGTCCAGATCGTTGGCGTACGCCTGGCGTTCCTGGGCTGTCCAGCCGGAGGCGCCGGAGTCCCAGGCCTCGGCGAGGGGGACGAGGTGGTCGATGTCGAGGGCGCGTGCGTCGTTGAAGTACTTGTCGTCGTACGGGGAGTACCACTGGCCGCCGGTCAGCGTGCAGTTCGGTCCCTGCTGCGGGGCGAGGAGCGCCTCGGATTTGAGGACCTCCTGGCGGGTGTTGCAGCCGTCGCGATCGGCGTCGATCCAGTGACGGAACTTGCTGCGTTCGTAGCCGGCCCTACTCTCGTCCTGGACGGGGAGCGCCGCCAGGGCGTCGCGGACGGGCAGCGTCAGGGTGTCGCCGGGAGCGATCGCGCGCTCGGATGTGACGGCGTGGGCGGTGGCGGGGGAGAGCAGGACGGCGAGCGCGGACAGCGTGGCGGCAGCCGTACGGGCGGCGAGGGTGAAGCGCACGACGGGGACTCCCTCTCGAAGATCACTAACGGTCATGATCTTCGTAGCGGGATGGCATCCGTACCGTCAGGCGATCCGCCGCCGTCTCACCCGCTCGGGCGGTAAGTCACACCGATCATAGAACTCCGCTTGTTGTTGAAGGATCGACGAGTGAACTACGGATCCAGATGGGACAGTTGGGCGCCTCTGGCAGCAGTGAACAGGGGAGGAGTGCATGCGCCGCGTGGGCCGGGAGCAACGAGTGACGCTGCGGTTGAGTCGCCAGAGGCCGGGCCGGGTGAGGCAGCGGCAAAGAACTGACGGGCCGGAGGGCGCGAGGAGGCCCCGCCAGTGGCGCGACCTCACAGTGGTAGGGGGGCTAGTGACCGTCCTGCTCGCCGTTCCGGGGACCGTGTGGGCAGTGCTTGTCGCTCAAGACCAACTCCATCAGTCGCAAGAGGCGGAGACCAAGTCGGAACGCGCTCAGGCATCCCGGGTATCCACCTGGGCAATTCAGGATGCGCACGGCAAGTGGTCCCTGCACCTTACGAATCGGAGCCCCGACCCCGTCACCAACGTGGCACTGACCTTCGTGGTGGTAGGCACGCGCACGAAGGCGGCAGCTGGCCATTCGCCGGCGATTTGGGTGGGCTATTCGCTCTCGTTGACTAGTGTGCCTCCCTGCACTGACTTGACGATCAGCCAAGACCAGCTCGTGTACAGCGAAAAGCTGAGCCCCACCCTAGAGAGCCTTCACAGCTTCGCCTCGCCCTACTTGTGGGGGCTGCCGAATGCTGAGGGATGGCGCTCGGTAGAAGGTGAGCTTCCCATCTTGGAAAGCGGTGGCTTGCAATTCACAGATCGAGACGGATTGACCTGGGTACGCCACGATGGGCGGCTGACTCAAGGGGCGCCCGCTCTGAAACCCCTTCCTGGGGTGCAGGGTGGCGTAAAGGGCATGCCATCGGCCCACGCTGTTGAGCAGTGTGACGACACGGATAGCTGAGCCTGGGCTCCGCGATGGTCCGTACGAACTCGCTGGGCTGGCCAGCTTCTAAACGCCGAACACCGGGACGGCAAGCGCCCGGACAGGGGTTGAGGAGCAGGTCGTCCCGATATCCGTGTCCCGGCGAGCCTCAGAGCCGCCACGGTGCCCGGTTGTACGGCGTTCGCGCCCAGGAGGAGTGCCACGATCACGGCGGCCCGCACCGTCCGCGCGGAACCCCACTGCCCACCCTTTGTAGATGTGCTCGCGGATCGTGCCTTCCTCGATCATGCCGAGGGCGAGCACCGCAATGTGGGGCGCGGGGGTCTTGCCTCCCCTGGCACAGGCGGCAAGACCCCGCTTGGCAGAAGGCTGTCAGCCGAGCGGCACTTTCGCGAAGGTCTCCCACTCGTACATCTGGTTGTCCCGGTGGATGACGATGAGTTCCGCAGTGGAGATGCGAGCATGCGCTGGCGGGAGGTTGAGATTGGCGAGGGCCTCCGTGATGGGCTCAGCGGGACCGTCTTCCGCGCTGTAGGCCACGGAGACGTGCGGAGTGAAGCCCGCAGCCTTCTCTGGGACCTCGCCGAGAACCTCTCCAATGGCCTCCCGAATGGCGTCTCTAACGGCCCGGACAGGGCCGTCGGGGTGGACATGCAGGAGCACGGCCTCGGGGTCCAACACCTCCGGTCCGATCCGGACGTCGAAGGCCGAGATAGCGGCCAAGCGCGTTTGGGCTGTATCCACGATGCTGTGGACGTCCTGCTCTTTGGTCTCGCCCACGAAGCCGATGCCCTGCATGGTCAGGTGCAGCCATTGGTCGGGGATTGGGGTGAGTATCTCTCCGAGGGGTGCGAGCGCGGAACGGTACTCGGCAGCGAGCCGGTGCACGTCGTCCTGGCGCTCGAACGTCAGGTGCCAGGTGTAGAAGCGGCGGCCTACACTCCAGCCGGGCCGCCACCACCAGTGGTTCCGCATGGTCTCGGGTTGAGTCTTCATAGCTTGGGATCAAATCAGGGAGAGCCCTCTCCTGGCGAGAGTGCAAAATGTCGCGGAGCGGAGTGCACGCAGAACTCTTCGACGGCTTGTCGCAGGCCGACGGTCGCGGTGCCGCTGGCGCGAGGCCGACCGATGCTTGTGAACAGTTCGCTGAGGCGGCGGGTCACGGGCTCCATGCGATGGTCCGGCGGGAGGGCGAGGACAGGCGTGAGGGCTTCGAGAGCGCCCTCCGCTTCCCCGCTGGCGAGATGGGCTGCGGCCTGACTGATGTGGATCTGTGCCTCAGTGCCGTAAGCCCTGACCGGCTGTACGGCCAGGAGGGCAATAGCGTTGTCTGCGGATCTCAAGGCGTCGGTGTGGCGACCAACACGCAGTTGAACGGCTGCGGCGTAGTTCTCCTGCCGTGCGGGCTGACAGGCGAAGATGCCCCCGATCTCGTCTTGGCTACTCATAGCGGCGCGTACGTCTTCAGCATGGGCGAGCGCCGCCAATGCCTCGTCTTGGGCACCCAGTTCCGACCAGGCATCGGCCTCTTGGCAGGCGAGAAGCACTGCCACAGTGCCCGTCGTGCGGTAGGTGGCACCACGCCGGGCGAAGTTGATCGCCTCCCGGAGACGGCCATCCCAAAACGCCACCTTGGAGCGAGTTGAAAGCACCCAGGCACGCAGGTTGTTGTGCCCAGCCAGCTCGGCGCACAGCCACGCCGTCCGACCCTGGGTATCTGCGTCGCGCAACTGTCCCAAGTCGGAGGACATCCATGCCAGGAGCCCGCACAGGTAACCGGCCGCGACGTATAGGTCGGTCGACTGGCGAGGGTACTGGTGGCCTTCGAGGAGAGCGAAGACGCGGTCACGTAGTGCTCGGGTGCGGACGAAGAGCGCGACGGGATCTGAAGTGAGGTAGTCCGAGGCGAGCGACCGAGTCTCGGCCATGAGTTGCTCGAGGGCGATATCGCCGACGTTTGAGGCCTCCGCCCATTGCGCCCACGTCGCGGACTCGTCGGCGGCAAGACGCACGAGATGAGACCCGGTCGGTTCAGACGGGGCAACGATGGACGATGCCGCGGCCGGCGTGCCCGACGGTTCGGTGGTTGACAAGCGATGGGTGAGCAGGTGCAGGTCTGCCTCGGGGAGGACGCGCCGGTCTTCCAGGTCCAGCAAGTCCTCTACGCGGCATGAGTAGGCCTCCGCCATGGCAAACAGGACTGAGAGGCTCGGCCGACGTGAGGAAGGGCCCGGCCATTTCTCCCACTTGCCAACGAGCGATGCGTCGGCGGCGACGGACTCGCCGAGGCGTCTGGTGCTTCCTTGGGTGATGCGATCGGCTGCCTCTTGAAGGGTCCAGCCGTGGGCGTGCCGGCACGCTTCTCTGGGACGCATCTTGAAGCGGGTGCGCATCTCGATAGCGATATCGGCGAGCGCGCATCCGGCGGCAGCCATGTCGTGGCGGAGAGCATCCCGATCTGCCTTGGAACCGGGTTTCGAGGGGGCGTTCATGGGCGTGCTCCCTTTGCGGTGTCGTGGACTCAAGGTAGCTGCGTCATCGATCGATCGGGTGGGCGTGAACCGGGAGATCGGGGATATGCAGCCCAACTGGCCGTCCAAAGAAGGCGTTTGCTCCTGGTCGGCGCGCCGGTGCGTGTCCAAAAAAGTTGGTCACGCGTGCCCGTGACGCCAACTGCCCTGATTGAAAACGTAGGGGTCCCCCACCAGCACCCCGGGCAGAGCAGTCCCCGGCCACTGATTCCTGGACGCTGATCGCCAAGTGAGGACGCATGGAGAAAACGGCATGACACCGACTGCGACCATCGCCCGAACGCGCCCAAGAATCCTCCCCCCTGTCCGCGAGTACCGCGGATTCAACATGTCCTTCAAGCGAGACGAGGGCACCACGGATGGTGTTATCGCCGATCCAGATCGAGCCGTGCCGCGTCGCGCGCGGGTCATAGTCCGGGCCGGGTTGCGGTATTGGGGCTGGCCGGGGCTGATCGAGTCTGCCGATGTACTCGTCAGCGAGCTGGTCACGAACGCGCTTGAACATGGGGCCGGTGATGTCGGGCTCCGTGTGTATCTCACCGACACGCACCTCCTGATCGAAGTGCGGGACGGCTCCCACGAACTCCCCGTACTGCGCAAGGCGGCTCCCGACGACGAGAACGGCCGCGGCCTCTTCCTTGTCCGCGCCATCTCCGACCAGTGGGGCTTCAGCACGGACGGCAAAACGACCTGGTGCTCCCTCCCCCTTGTGAGAAGGAACGACGACATGGAACACGGTGGTGTCGCTGTGATCCCCGACTTCGGGTGCGCAGCGACCAGGTGGATCCAGAAGGATCAGTTCCCGGCGAACCGCCACATCGTCGGCAACGCCTACCGCTTTACCCGCGTTTACCTGCACGCGCACCTGTCCCCGGACGACGGCTTCGGGGACATCGAGGATCTGGCCATGATCGGGCGTGTGTTGATGGCCAACGCCTTCGCGCACACCTGCGTGCCCGAGTACGCCGTGATCACCATGGAGTGGGCGCTGCTCCAGAGCGGGGAACTCGTTTTCCAGGTGCACGACGGCCGTACCGAATTCCCGGACTTCGACAAGGCCGTGAGCTGGGAACCGGCCGAGGGCGAGCAACCTCGCGGGCTGTGGACCGCCCGCCGGCTCGGAGCGGAGATCTCCTACGCCCCGACGGCCGAGGGAAAGATCGTCCAGGCCCTGATCAAGCCCTGCGCACTGCCCGTCTGACCTCTGCCGAACGCCGTCCCCTGACTGGCCGTCGGGAAGCCGTGCGCCTTGCCTCCCCCGTCGAGGCCCGCATTCCGGCGGCCAACTCTCCCCTGACCGACTCCCCTTGAGGTCTCGATGTCCCCATTACGGGCGCTCGTGCCCTGCCCCAAACCGTTACTCGCGCTCGCCATCGGCCGAGCCGCTCTAGCAGGAGCAACTTCGAAGTACTCGTGCAGGTACGGGATATGCCGATGAACGGTGCTGTTCATCCCCGGTTTCATCCGGCCGGTTTCGACGGTGCGTTACGTACGGCGCTGGACGACGTACGGGCTGGCCGGTGGCGGTCGACGAGCGAGCTGTTGAGGAACTGCCGCACATGGGGGGTGCGCACTTCGCGCAGCCAGGTCCTGGCGGCGGCGGTGGTTGCGGCTCAGGGGGACGCGGTCGAGGCGTGGTTGCAGGAGGAGCCGAGTGCCGACGCGTTGATGATGCGGGCGCGGGTGAGGGTGCAGCAGGCGCTGGGGGCGCACCGCGCGGGGAAGCGCGGGGTGGGGTTGCTCGCGGATCGTGCCCGGGCGGCGTGCTTTGAGGCCGCGCGCTACGGGCCTGCTGATCCGGTGCCGTGGGTGTGTCTGGTGGCGCTGGCGCAGCTGGACTGGCCCGAGGAGGGGCGGCGGCGTCCCGAGCATCGGGCGCAGCCCCCCGAGGGCATGCTGCCGTTCGGGCCGTGGGTTCTGTTGCACGAGGCCGACAAGCGTGATCCGGGCAGTCGCGAGGCGTGGCACCGCATGATCCAGGCGTTGCGGGCGTACGGGGTGAATGTCCGCGACGTTGCCCGGTGGATCTGCTCGTGGGCGCCGGATGGGTCGCCGCTGCTGCTGCTGCCGCTCTATCTGCAAGCCGAGCACTACGCGAAGGAGCGGGCCCGTGGTGCGCTGACCCCGTTGTACTGGACCACCGACCTGATCTCCCACTCCGCGTGGCGGGCGTTGGAGGGGTGGTTCTGGTGCGCGGACCGGACCTCGTGGTCGGCACAGGACCTGGGCCACCTTGCGCAGGCGCTGTTCTCCACAGGCCTGTATGCGGAGGCCGCTCCGGTCTTCGAGGTGATCGGACCGTTCGTCACTCCGGAGCCGTGGAAGTACATCGCCGAGGCGCCGGACCTGTGGCTGGAGCAGTTCGAACGGGCTCGCGACAAATGCCTTGCAGCTGCGACGGGCGACACGCGATACGCGGCTCGACGCCGGTGACCGGCCACCAAAGCTGCCGGGCCCCGCCGTCCTGGCGCTCCCTCGTCTCGCAGGCCATCGCCGGCCCCTGGTCGTTCCACCGTCCCCACCCCCGTTTCCGGAGGTACTCCCGTTGTCTTCCCCAAGAACCACCCATCGCCGCGGCCCGAGCGATGAGGACACGTTGCGGCAGATGGGCTACAAGCCCCAACTGGCCCGCCGCATGGGCCCGTTCGGCAATTTCGCGCTCAGCTTCTCGATCATCTCGGTGCTGTCCGGGTGCATGACCTTGTTCGGGTTCGGGCTCGTCACCGGCGGTCCGGCCGTCATGCTGTGGGGCTGGGCCTTCGTCGGTCTGACGGTGCTGTGCTTGGGTGCCGCACTCGCCGAGGTCACCTCCGCCTACCCCGTCGCTGGTGCCCTCTTCTACATGGCCGGCAGGCTCGGCGGCCCCAAGTGGGGCTTCTATACCGGGTATTTGAACCTGTTGGGCCTGCTCGGCGGTATGGCCGGCGGCAGTTACGGCATGTCGCTGTTCGTCGGCGCCTGGCTCAACCTCCAGTGGGGCTTCACGCCCACCCCCGGGCGGACGATGGCCATCTGCGGCGCCATCCTGTTACTGCTCGCGGTGCTCAACCTGTTCGGGGTGCGGCTGGTGTCGGTGCTGAACTCGATCAGCGTGTGGTGGCACATCGGCGGCGTCGTGGCGATCGTCGGCGCCCTGGCCCTTATCCCCTCCCGCCATCAGTCGGCGAGCTTCGTGTTCACCCACTTCGCCAACACCACCGGGTGGGGCAACCATCTCTACGTGATCGCGCTGGGGCTGTTGCTCGCGCAGTACACCTTCTGCGGCTACGACGCCTCCGCTCACCTCTCGGAGGAGACCGTCCATGCCCAGATATCGGCTGCCAAGGGCATCGTGAACTCCATCTTCTACTCCTGGATCGTGGGCTTCGTCCTGCTCGCCGGGATGCTGTTCGCGATCCAGGACTACGCCGGCACTGTCGGCAGTGCGACCGGGGTGCCGCCCGCGCAGATCTTCCTCGACGCCCTCGGCCTGACCGGCGCCAAGATCCTCCTGCTGGTCGTGATCGTCGCCCAGCTGTTCTGCGCGAACGCGGGCCTCGCCTCCGCCTCACGGATGGTGTTCGCGTTCTCCCGCGACGGCGCCCTGCCCTTCTCCAAGACCTGGCAGCGGCTGAGCCCCCGCACCAAGACCCCGGTCCCGGCCGTGTGGCTGTCGGTAGTCGTCCCCTTCGTCCTGGCCCTGCCGTCGCTGTACTCCCTGACCGCGTACTACGCGGTCACCGCGATCAACGTCATCGGTATCACCCCCGCCTACGCCATCCCCGTCTACCTGCGCCTGCGCGCCGGAGACCGCTTCACCCCGGGCCCCTGGCACCTGGGCCGCTGGAGCAAACCCATCGGCTGGACCGCCGTCATCTGGGTCGCCTTCATCACCGTGATGTTCTTGCTTCCGCAGGTCTCCCCAGTCACCAAGGACTCCTTCAACTACGCCCCCGTCGCGCTCGCGGCGGTGCTGGTCCTGGCCGCCATCGGGTGGATGACCCGCGGGCGACGCAGCTACGGCATCCCCGAGTACGGCACCCAAGGCGAGCGCGCGCAGATGGCGGAGGACGTCGTATGACCGACATCGCCTGCGACACCGCAGCAGACGGCCTCGCCCAGCATGAGGCCCCCGAGGCTTCCGACTTCGAGACCTTGCGCCACCTGGTGAAGCACGACACGGTGAAAACCGTGTTGCTGGCCGTGCCCGACATGCAGGGGCGGCTGACGGGCAAGCGGTTCGACGCCGACCACTTCATCGATCACGTCGTGCCCAAGGGCAGCGACATGTGCGCCTACATCCTGGCCACCGACGCCGAGATGCGCCCGCTCGACGGCTTCGCCCTGGCTTCCGCCGACACCGGCTGGGGCGACATGAGCGTGCTCCCCGACCCGGACGCCGTCTACCAGCTGGCCTGGATGAAACGCACAGCCCTGGTCTTCGCCGATGCCCTGGCCAACGACGGACAGCCCGTCAGCGTGGCGCCCCGGCGAATCCTGATGCACCAGCTCGAACGGCTCGCCGCCCGCGGCATCACCGCCCAGGTCGGTCTGGAGACCGAGTTCGTGCTGAGCTACGCCGACACGGGGGAGACCGGGCGGCGCGGGGCGCAGCCGGTGGCGAAGCGCAATCTCGACTACGCGCTCGACCACCCGCCGGTACTCACCCGCTACTTCGACGATTTGCAGGAATCTCTCGCCGGGATGGGCTGGCCGGTCGAGGCGATCAAGACGGAAGGCGCCTTGGGGCAGGTGGAGGTCACCTTCCCCTACGGCGATCCGCTGCGCGCGGCCGACGTCCACCTCCTGTTCAAGCACGCGGCCCGCACGCTCGCCGAACAGGCCGGTCTCGTGGCGAACTTCATGGCCGCTCCCCAGACCGGCACCGGCAGCGGCTGCCACATCCACTTCTCCCTCCTGGACCGTGACGGCGTACCGCTGTTCGCCGAAACCGACGGGCGCGTGCCGGACAAGGCCCTCCACGCCATCGGCGGGCTGCTCGATGTGCTGCCGCACCTGGCCCTGCTGTATGCCCCAACTCCCAACTCCTACAGGCGTTTTGTGCCCGGAACGTTCGCCCCGACGACGTTCACGTGGGGCCGCGACAACCGCACCTGCGCCATCCGAGCCGTCGGCCACGGCGACGACCTCCATCTGGAAAACCGCCTCCCCGGCGCCGACACCAACCCCTACCTCGCGATCGCGGCCGTCATCGCCGCCGTGCTGGCCGGCCTCGACCACAAGCTCGACCCGCCCAAGCCGTACATCGGCAGCGCCTTCCAGGACGTCAAGGCACTGCCGGTGCACGGCTCGCTGGAGGAGGCGCTCGCCGCTCTCCGGGACTGCCCGCTGCCCGCGAAAGACCTCCTCACCCCGGAGGTGGCCGCGCACTACACGACCGCGGCCCGACACCAACTCGACCTCTACCGCACGACCGTGACCGACCTTGACTGGCGTCTGGGACTGGGCACGGCCTGAGCGCCCCCGACCCCCGCGCGCGGCAGACCCCGTCGTCGCCAACTGCCGCGCGCGGGACCGCACTTCGCCGCCGAGCACACAGCCCCGGCTGTGCTGTCGGTGACGGAGAGGCGGACCCCCTTCGTTCCCCGGGACCAGACGGTGGCCCGGGGGACGAAGGGCCCCACGCAACCGACCAGACCGATCACTTCTCGACAGGACCATTTGTGACCGACACCCGCTTCACCGTGCTGGACGAGACCCAGCGCCATCCCGACCTGGTCAAATGGATCTCTCTGATCCTTCGCCAGGTGGCACCGACGGTGAACGAGATAACCGGCCTCCCGCTCCCGCCGGCTGTCCGCTTCCGCCTGGTGACACCGAAGGCGTGGCGGGAGGAGGCCCGCCAGGGCCAGCACCGCATCCTTGCCCGCGACATCGCCGATCTGGAGCTGACCCCGCAGGAGATCGGCGGCATCCGGGGCGGGCTGAAGGCCATGGGATTCGTCCCGGTGCTGGTCTGGCCCCTGGTGCTCGCCAGTACCCAGGAGGCCGAGGACGGGCACGACGAGACGCTCATCGCGCCCAGGGCCCTGCACCACGGCGGCCTGTTGGTCGATGAAGCCGCTCTCCACCAGCTCCTCATCCATGAACTCGTCCACCAGATGCAAACCGGTGCCCGCGGCGGCGCCGTGTGGGCGACGTTCTTCCCTCAGAAACGGGGGATCGCAACACCGGGCGTCTCGACCGTTCTTGAAGGACACGCGGCCTGGGCCGATCAGCAGGTCACCGCCCGTCTCCTTGGCGCACCGGCCGATCACCGGCAAGCGCCGAAGTCGCTGCGCTACCGCCTGTACAACGCGCTCCCCGGTATCCGCCGCCTCGGCCCCAGCCGTGCTGAGTACGAACAGGGCTCCCGCCTCATCGGACAGGCCGTCACCGAAGGCGGCACCGACCTGGTCAACCAGGTCCTGAAAGACGTGACCTACCTCCCCACCGAGGCGGAGATCACCGATCCCATGTCCTGGATCTACCGCATCGAGCGGGGGCTGCCCCGTGCGTGATCTCCTGTCTCGCCCAGCGCGTCTCGACGACGTAGTCCGCATGGAGCGCATCACTGGCGTCGTCCTGGACCTGCTGTTCGACCTGGCCCAGCAATCCGCCCGCTTCGGCTCCTGCCCGCAGCCGTGGGCGTCACTGGCTGCCTACGACGTCGATGACTTCGCGCCCTTCACCACTGGAGGGCCTGCATGAAGTCTCTCCACGTCGCACTGCTCGACTTGACAGACCGCCCCGCCCCCGAGCCCTCTGAGCAGACCGACGCGCCCGCCCGCCGTGTGGTGCGGCACGTGATCGGGCTGCTGCTCCTTGGCTGCTATTTCCCCCTGGCCGTCACGGCAGTGACCTCCGGCCACCTGTATGGCCTGTCGCTGTCGTTGACGACACAGACCAGATACGCGGTGATCTACGGCCAGTTCACTGTCGCGACCATCGTGTTCTGGTGGCTGTGCTGGCTGGTCTTCACCCGGACCCTGCTCAGCCGGGTCACCCCCCGACAGCGCCTCCTCCAGCGCGGCGCCGCCGTCCTGGCCGGAGCGGCGGGCATGTATTCAGCCGCGCCGTTCTCCATCGCGCTCGCACAGGTCGTCGGTCACGACGTGTTCGACTGCGTCCTGGCGTGGCTGGCCCTCGAAGTGTGCCGGACGCACCGGGTCTCCTTGCGAACCACCCTGCCCCGTACGGCAGTTGAGCGGTTGCGTGACTGGCAGATCACGATCACGGTCCTCTACGTATGCGTCGGCGGCGGCGTTCTCTCCTTCCTCCTGGTCCACCTCATCCGCTGGACCGGGGCCGGCGTGCCGGTCATGAAGGGCGGCCAGATGGCCACCCTCGGCGTCGACAACTTCGGGACCCTCGCCATCGGACTGGTGTCGACGGTGGCGCTGGAGGACGTGGTGATCGTCGCCACCACGACCGCCCTGCTGACCGCGGTACGCCGGCCCGCGTGGCAGATCTACACCCTGGTCTGCGTACCCGAAGTACTCCTGCACGCCTACCTCGGGCTCCCCGCCATCGGCATGCTCGTGTTCGCCGCCGGCCGTGTCTGGCTGTACCGGCAGTACGGACGCCTTCTCCCCTTCATGGCCGCCCACTTCACCTTCGACCTCGTCGGCGGCGGCCTCATGCTCATGCAGGGGCTCCCCTTCTGGTACCGGCCCGCCCTGGGTCTCCTCTTCAGCCTGGTCGTCTCGTGGGCCGAGAACCGGCTGAAGAAGGCGGCGAAGTCGGCTCGTGCAGATGAACAGCCCCCGCCCGTCACGCCCGACGGTGACACGCCGAGGCCGACGGACCGTCCAGACCCGGTGAGCATCCAATGACCTCCGCCTTCGTGCCGCGTGCGAGGTCTGGCCGCCTCTGCAACCGGATGCGCACTGGTGACTGGGATGCCGAACGGGCCATCAACTCCGGCCCTGCCGCCGAGTGTGAGTCTCTGCGGCAAAAGGCCGGAAGCACCACCGGCGGGCCACCACACCGCGTGAAGCCCGTTGGGCAACGCACGTGCTCCAGCCGGGATTCGAAGATCCACCTCGACCAAGGAGGAGAACCATGACCGCGCGAGACCACTTCACCGATCCGCCCCCGCGCCGCCTCGGGGCGCTGGGCATCATCCGCACCTCCGCCGGTGCAGTACTGATGACCGAGAAGGGGCAGGACGCCCTCAGGGGCGTGGAGCGCAAACCCTGGTTCCACCCGGGCGGCTGCGTGGAGGAGAACGAGCCGATCCTCGACGGCCTGGTACGCACCATCAGCGCGAAGCTCGGCATCACGGTGAAGCCGGGCCGCTTACTGGCCGTGCACCACATGTACGACCAGCAGCACAAGACGCACCTGTCGAAGGAAGGAATCAACTTCCTCTTCGACTGCGGGGTCATCGACGAGGACACGCCGTTCGTGTTCGGCGGCAGTATCCAGGGCGCGCAGTGGATGCTCCCGGACGAGCTGGATGAGCACCTGACTCCGTTCACAGCGGCGCGTACGCACGCGGCGCTGCGGGCGCTGTCCGGCGGCGATGTGGAAGTGCTCGCCGGCCACCCCCTGTAGTGCCGGTCGACCGGCGCTGGTGGTCCGAAGACGACTCACCACCACATCTTCCGCGTCACGCTCGATGGCGACTGCTTCTCGGACGTTCTCAACCAGCAAGTCGCGAAGTTTGCCGCCTAGTTGACGTCCGCTCTGGTGAGCTGGCTGCTTCGAGCCAGGCTCATTGGGGCGGCACGCCGGCCCGAGGTTAGCGGTCCATAGCGCCTCAGGCCGGTGGCCGGGAACTGCCTCCGTGGCGTAGCTGCCTCAATACGCTCCGCACGCAGGCACCCGGTCGTACCACCGTTCACAACTCGCATTCGACGAACAGGAGTTGGCATGAACCCCAACATCAACCACACCACCACGGCGATCCCGGTGACCGCCTCGGACGGTTTCGACCTCGACGTGAGGCTGGTCGAGGTCGGCGACTCCGCCGGTCTGGTCAACCTGACGGACGACGGGTGCGGCGAGACCTGCGGCGCCTGCACCACCAACGTGGCCTGACCTAAGGCACACGGTACCCAGGCCGGTGTCTTTGTGACCCGCAGTGCGAAGGCACCGGCCGCCCGTCTGGACCAGGAGATTGTGATGGCTTCGAGCACCGCGTTCCGTGCTGGTACGACCGCGCTCGTCCGTGCGGTCGCTCGGCCGGAGCTTCCTGTCTCTCCGTGTCCCGACCTCGACGACCTTTCCCCCGATGGCGAGGCAGCCCGGCTCGCATGGTTGCGGGAGGTGTGGTCCGACGAAGACGTAGCCGAGGCACTGGAGCACGCCAGCCCTGTCCTCGCCTCCCGGGTGCTTGCCCTGTGTTCCTCCAGCACTCCCGCCGCGCGTGACGTGCGGCGCGCTGTCTCCTCCGTGGCGCGCTACGTGTTGCGTGCCGAACAACGGGCCACGCCGTTCGGCCTGTTCGCCGGTGTGGCCTCGGCCATGATCGGTCCGCAGGCGCGCGCGAAGTGGGGCTCGGACCATGTTGTCATCGGCCGGGCGAGCGCGGAGTGGCTGAGGGCCGTTGTCGAACGGCTGGAGTCGTGCCCCGAACTCCTGGAGCGCCTTCCGGTGATCGTCAACAACACCGCGACGCGACGCGGTGACCGCCTCATCGTGCCGTACCAGGCCGACGCGCAAAGTGACCGGCGGCGTGCGGTTGAGGCATCCGTGGCGCTGACCGAACCGGTGCGGGCGGTTCTGGAGGCGGCCCGCGAGTCCATTTGCGCCGGAGATCTTGCGGACAAGCTGGTTGCGGACTTCCCCGGAGCAGGCCCGGGAAGGGCACCACGGCTCGTGGAGAGGCTGATCCGGAACGAGGTCCTGATCACCAGCCTGCACGCACCAAGTACCGAGACCGACGCCCTGGACTACCTGTTGGCGCAGCTCAACGCCGTGGAGGCCGACACCGTCACCCAGGTCGTCGATACGATTCGCGAACTCCGGGCTGTCCAGACCGACTTGCGTGGCTGCGGCTCTCGCGGCGGTAGGGGCCGCGCCGCCGCGCGGATGCGGGCTCTGGTTCCTGCCCTGCGCCGTCACCCCCTCGCTCTCGACCTGCGTCTGGACGCCGAGGTAGAGCTGCCGCACGAGGTTGCGCGCGAGGTCGAGCGGGCAGTGGGCGTCCTGGCCCGGGTCGGCGCACTGCCGTACGGGACCGCGGCGTGGAAGGCGTACCAGCGACGCTTCTACGAGCGGTACGGCATCGGCACGATGGTGCCGCTCACCGAAGTCGTCGCCGACAGCGGCACGGGTTTCCCCGACGGGTATCCCGGTGCCCACTCCGACGGACTCCGCTCCCGCCTTTCTGCACGCGACGACACCCTGGTGCGGCTGGCGCAGGCCGCCGTCCTCGACGGCCGCGACGAAGTGGTTCTCACCGATGAACTGATCGCGGCGATGGATCTGGGACCCGAGAACCCCAGGGTGCCGCCGCACCTGGAGGTCGGGGTCCGGGTGCACGCAGCCGGCATCGAAGAACTGCAGCGCGGGCACTTCCGGCTGGAGGTCGCGAGCGTGTCCCGCGGCATCGGGGTCACCACCGGCCGGTTCCTCGCCGTGCTGGCCCCCGAGAACCGCAGTCGCCTGTCGGCGGAACTGGCCGACCTCCCGACCGCGGACGACAACACCGTCCCCGCCCAGCTGTCGTTCCCGCCACTACTGCCCACGAGCGCCCACGTCGCCCGCGCTCCGCAGGTCCTGTCCACCGTGATCAGCGTGCAGGAGCACCGTTCCACCAGCAGCGACGTCCTCACGCCCGACGACCTGGCGGTGGCCTGCGACGGCCGCCGCATGTATCTGGCCGCCCCCGAGCGCGGGCAGCGGATCGAGCCCGTGGGGATGCACGCCCTGAATCTCAAGGACCACACCCCGCCGCTGGTCCGCTTCCTCACCGAACTCCCGCGCGCCCAGTGCGCCCAGGTCACCCAGTTCAACTGGGGCGCCGCGACCGCGATGCCGTTCCTGCCCCGGCTGCGCTACGGCCGTACGATCCTCGCCGCCGCACAGTGGCGCCTGGAAGCCTCCGAACTCCCCGGCCGCGACCGTCCCCAGGCCCTGTGGGACACCGCTCTTGAGGAGTGGCGGACCCGGCGGCGGATGCCTCAGCGGGTCGCCCTGGCCGAGGAGGACCGTCGTCTGCTCCTCGACCTCGACCAGGCCGCCCACCGCACCCTGCTGCGCCAGCACCTCGACCGCACCCGCCTCGCCGTCCTCGTCGAGGGCCCGGACGCCGACGCCTACAGCTGGTGCGAGGGCCGCGCGCACGAGGTCGTCGTCCCCCTCAGGGCCACACGGCCCCCGGCATGGCCGCTCCTGCCGACCCCCGCACCGGCCCGCACGTTCTCTCCAGCGCAGATCCAGACTCCCGGCGTCTCGGCCCTGCTGCTGGCCACCCTGTACGGCGACCGGCGCCGTCAAGACACGCTCCTCGCCCAGCACATCCCCGGCTTGCTGGACCAACTCGGCAGCCCACCATGGTGGTTCATCCGCTTCCGCGACCCCGGCCATCACCTCCGGGTACGCATCGCCCTGCCTGATCCCGGAGCCTTCGCCGCGACCGCCTACGCCGTCGGCACCTGGGCCAACGAACTGCGCACCGCCGGGCTGCTGTCGGACGTGCGCTTCCCCACCTCCTACCGCGAGATGGGCCGTTGGGGCTCCGGCACTGCCTGGGACGCCGCCGAGAATGTGTTCCGCGCTGACTCGCGAGCCGTCGTCACTCAGCTCTCCCAATCCCTCCGGCCGCATCCGCGTGCGCTGGTCGCGGCGCACACCATCTCCATCGCCACCGCGTTCCTCGGTAGCCACGAGGCCGGGATGCGCTGGCTGATCGACCACATTCCGCCCAACGCGCCCGCGCCGGTGGCGCGTCCACAGTTCACCGAGACAGTACGGCTGGCCGACCCGTCCGGCGACTGGGCGGCACTGCGCGACGTTCCCGGTGGACAGGCCATCGTGGAGGCGTGGGCCGAACGGGACGTGGCGCTTGCCGCCTACCACCCCCACCTCCTAGGCCCGGGGACTCAAGGCATCCGCCTGGACGACGTTCTCTCCTCTCTCCTGCACGTCCACTTCGTGCGGCACCTGGCGGTCGACTTCCCCGAGGAAGCGATCTGCCTGTATCTCGCCCGCGCCGCTGCCCTGGCCTGGATCTCTCGGAGGACACGGTGACCCACCCTCCCGCGCTGAAGATGGCGGACGCCGTCGCCGACCTCCTGGCCGCCCCCGCCACAGCCCCATTGAGTCTCCGCACGACCACGGCCGAACGGCAGCAACTCGCTTACGGGCCGCTGGGAATCGCGCTGTTGCACATTGAACGGGCCGCGCGGGGCATCGGACCGTGGCAACGCGCCCACGACTGGCTCACCGCCGCTACTCGGCAACCGTTCACCAGCGGCCCGGACAGCCACCCGTTCTACGGCGCCCCCGCCCTCGCCCACACCGTGGCCTGCGCGGCCGACCACCTCCCCGGTACCTACCAGCGCGCACTGGACACCCTCGACGCGCAGATCGCCAGCGACATCCGCACACGCCTTGACGCCGCGCACCGCCGCATCGACGCCGGCCGCCTGCCGCACCTGGCGGAGTTCGACGCGATCCGTGGACTCACCGGCTACGGGGCCTACCTGCTGCGCCGGGACCCGTCCAGCGCCGACCTGCACGCGGTGCTCGGCTACTGCGTACGTCTCACCGAACCGCTCAGCTCCGGCGGCGAGTCTCTGCCGGGCTGGTGGACGGCCAGCGGGCCATCCGGCCGACTGGACGAGCGGTTTCCCGGCGGGCACGCCAACAGCGGTCTCGCGCACGGAATCAGCGGGGTGCTCGCGCTGCTGGCGCTCGCCGTCCGATACGGTGCCGCGCCCGCCGGACACCACCACGCCATGCGCACCATCCTGGCGTGGCTGGACCGCTGGCAGGAGAAGACCGACCTCGGCGTCGCCTGGCCGTACTGGGTCACGCGCGCCGAACTCGCGGACGGGCACCTCATCCCGTCGGTGCCGCGCCGCCCGTCATGGTGCTACGGCACCGCCGGCCTCGCCCGCGCCCAGCAGCTCGCTGCCTTGGTCCTCGGTGACTCCACCCGCCAAGTCGAGGCGGAGCGCGCGCTCGTGGCAGCCCTCACCGAGCGCACACAGCTCGCGGCCACCACCGACAACGGCCTGTGCCACGGCTTCGCCGGTCTCGCCCACATCGCCGCCCGCACCAGCACGGACGCGTACCCCACGACCGCCGGTCAGCTCCAGTCGACGATCCCGGCACTCCTGGCCGCAGTGTGCCCACCGGGCACCGACCCGGCAAACGCAGCCGCGGCCCTGGTGCGGGACGAGGAAGCCGGGCCCGGATTCCTCAACGGCGCCGCCGGCATAGCCCTCGCGCTCCTCGCCCCCGCCACCACCACACCGCCCCTGTCCGCCTGGGATTCCTGCCTCCTCCTCGCCTGACCCCCTGATCGAAGGACCACCGCCATGCCCCCGGACCGCTGGCACCAGCACAACATCACCTTCGCCGACCGCGCGACCGCGCAGCGCGCCATCGCCGAACGCCTCGGCCCCACCCTGCTCGCAGCCCAGGAAGAGGGCCAGCTCACCGGCTGGTGGTTCATGAATAAGCAGCCCTGGCCCCTGCGATACCGTGCCGCAACACCATCCCCGCTGGTCGAGTCGCTGCTGAGCGAGCTGGCCGACGACGGCACAGTCCGGTCGTGGACGTACGGCATCTACGAGTCGGAAACCACTGCCTTCGGCGGCACGGCGGCCATGGAAGCTGCCCACGGCCTCTTCCACCAGGACAGTCGGTACCTGCTCACCTATCAACCCGGCCCCGACCAACTGGGGCGCCGGGAGACCGCCGTCCTCCTCTTCAGCTCGCTGATGCGGGCCGCCAAGCTCGACTGGTTCGAGCAAGGCGACGTGTGGGCGAAAGCCGCCCTGCTGCGACCGGCAGCCGAGGTTCTCGCCCCGGAGCGGACCGCCGCCCTGATACCGGCCATGCGCACGCTGATGACCGTCGACGCGCGCAGTCTCTGCCGAACGGACGGCCCGCTCGACGGGCACGCCGAGTGGGTGGCCGCCTTCGAGCAAGCCGGTGCCACGCTCGCCCACCTCGCCGCCGGGGGCGGACTCTCGCGCGGACTGCGAGCCGTCATCGCCCACCACGTGATCTTCCACGCCAACCGCGCCGGTCTCCGCCCGGACGACCAAAGCGCCCTGTTCAACACCGCACGAGAGGCAGTCATGGGATCGAGTGACAACACCGCGTCGCCCGCCGAGGGCACGTCGGACACCACTAGCGTCAGGACGGTGAACACCGACACGATCGCCACCCACGGGGCCGAGGCCGAACGACTCCGCAACGCCCTGGTCGACCAGATCCGCGAAGCCGGAGACGCCCGCACACCCGCCGTCGAGACCGCTCTGCGCACCGTGCCCCGCCACCTGTTCGTGCCCGACGCCCCGCTCGCAGACGCGTACGCCAACGCGCCGGTCAACATCAAGTACGACACCGACGGCACGTCGATCTCCTGCGCCTCCCAGCCCGCAATCGTCGCCCTCATGCTCGACCAGCTGGAGGCCCAGCCCGGCGAACGCATCCTCGAACTCGGCGCCGGCACCGGCTACAACGCCGCCCTCCTCGCCCACCTGGTCGGCGAGCGCGGTCACGTGACCACGATCGACGTCGACGACGACCTCGTGGAAGGCGCCCGCGCCCACCTCGACGCGGCAGGGTTCACCAACGTCGAGGCGCTGACCCGGGACGGCGCCGTCGGCCACGCGGAGGGCGCCCCGTACGACCGGATCATCGCCACCGTCGGCGCGCACGGCGTCCCCCACGCCTGGCTCGACCAACTCGCCCCCGGCGGACGGCTCGTCGTTCCCCAGCGACTCAAAGGCAGCGTGTCCCGCTCCATCGCCTACGAGCAGCGCGACGGCCGCTGGACCAGCATCGGCAGCAGGATGAACACCTTCATGCCGCTGCGCCGCGGCATCGCCGACGACGACCGCCGCGTCATCCCCCTCAGCAAGGACGGCACCGTACGGATCCAGGCCCCCGCCGGGCAGCCCATCGACGCCGACGCCCTGACCGGAGTACTGGAGCAGCCCCGCACCGAGGAGTGGACCGGCATGACGGTCCGCGCCATGGAGTCCCCGGAGTGGATGGAGCTGTTCGTCTCCTGCTCCCTGCCCAGCGGCCTGATCCGCATGCTGTTCCCACAGGACGCCAAGGGCACGCTGCTCACCGAGGACCCCTACCCCTCCTCCACCGCGGCCGTCGACAAGGGCGCCGTCACCTACCTCGCCCGCCGCCTCTCGCAGCAGAAGACCCCCGAAGGCGGCAAGCTCTGGGAGTTCGGCGTCATCGGCCACGGTCCCGGCAGCGACGAACTGGCCGCGAAGGTCGCCGAGGCGATCCGCACCTGGGACCGCGACTACCGGGGACGCGAAGCCTCCTTCGCCATCCAGCCTCTCGACGCACCTGCGATCGAGGAGCAGCCCGGCCTCTTCTCTCTCGACACGCCGCTGAATCGCATCGTCGTCGACTGGCGTTGATGCCAGCCCGGACGTGAAAGGGGGTGGAGCCCGTGGGCGTTGCCGACAGGCTCCACCAGTCCCTACCCATACCGTCACTCCCAGGGGGCCCCATGGACCCGCACGGCCCGATAGCAAGGCGCTTCCCACTCGTTGCCCGATTCCGGCCCGCCTGCCTCCCGCTGCCCGACCGGGTACAGGCACTGGCTGACCTGGCCGACCGGGCGCTACAGCAGGGCGAACAAGGACTGGCCTCCACGGTCTTCAACCAGTCCGCGCTCCTGGCCTCCGACCTCGGCCTTCCCGACCTCGCCCGGTCGATGTGCCACCGCCACGCCAACGCCTACCTGCGGGCATGCCCGCTGTCCGCGACGAGCACCATCCGGGGCCTGGAACCCCTGGTCAACCTCGCCCGCTTGCAGATCCGCGCCGGCAACACCGACGACGGCCGCCGTCGGCTCCTGGACCTGTACGAAGCCGTCGGCACCGGAGACGAGGTCACCTTCGAAGGCATCACCGTGCCTGCCGACCTCACCCGCACCAACCAGGACCGGCACGACGTCCGAGCGTGGCTGTGGCGCGTCCTGCTCGCCGACGGCACGCGCACCCTCACGACCACGGGCCGCTGGCGTGAGGCCCTGGCTCACATCGAGGAGCATCGGGGCGTCGGCGCACGCATGCTGGACGGACGCCAAGTCGCCGTCGTCGCGGCCCTTACCGTCGGTGACACAAGACGGGCTATGGGCCTGCTCACCACGACATCGCCGGGTGACCCGTGGGAGCAGGCCGTCACCGACTGCCTGACCGCGATGTGCTGCCGGGCCGCAGGGCAGGATGTGAACGTCCGCCTCGCTGGTCTCGTGAACATGTACCTAGGGCACGATGCCAAGCGAGGGCTGACCATCTTCGACATCCATCTCGGCCTCACTGTCCTCGATGTGATCGACTCTGCCGATCAACCTGCGGCCGGCCTTCTCGTCGAGGATCTGGTCCGACGAACTACGCAAGCCCGCAACGGGTATGCGGCCCGCGAGGTCCTGGCACACCCTCTGTTCCTCGCGTTCGCCACCGATAGCCAGGCACGAGACTGCAAGGACTTGGTTCGGGCCTGTGCGCTCGGCGCGAGGACGTTGCCAGAAGAAGCGTTTCGAGACCTCTCCACCGCGCTGGACCGCAGTGAGACGGTGCTCAACTCCTCGATGACCAGCACGACTCCAAGGGCCCTGTTCCAACCCCGGGAAGTGGATTGATGTCGCAGCTCCCCAGCTCGGACGATCCGGGATCACGCACCGGACGCAATTCCTTGGAGTCCATGAATCGTCAGGCGTGGACGGTCTACGGACGATTCCAGCTCGACCGGGGATTCCGGACTCCAGATCCCGTTCAGATCCACTGGGGCGCACCCGGTGATGCGGGACCGGGCACCGGTGTGCTCGGCGCCATCGCCGGCAAGAGGCTGCTCGACCTCGGCTCCGGTGGCGGCCACTACGCTGCCCACCTTGCCCGCGACCACCGCGCTGTCGTCGACGCCATCGACGTCGCGCCCACTCAGCACCAGCGGGCCCTACTCCAGTACGCCGACGTCCCTGGGGTCCGCTTTCTGCTCGGGGACGCCATCGACCACCTGGACCGATGCGAGCCGTACGACCTGGTCTACTCGGTCCACGGCCTCGGCTACCTCCACCCCCACCGCAGCCTGCCCGCCCTGTACCGCGGGCTGCGGCCAGGCGGACGGCTCGTCTTCTCCGTCCTGCACACCGACCTCCACCGCAGACCGCCTTCCAGCCGACTCGAACCACGACAGCTGAAGGTGCAACTCAAGGGTCTTGAGCCGCAGGACGTCCATCTGTGGGTTCTCACTCCCCAGTTGTGGGAGGACGTGCTCACCGACCACGACTTCACCGTCGAGGCGATCGACGTTCTCCATCGACACGAGGACGACCCGGTCGTCGACCAGCTCATTCAGGCCCGCCGTGCCTGAACAGCCTCCATATCCTGGACGTCGGGCTCGAAGGCACTGCACGAGTCCGGAGTATTTGAGCAGTCTGACTTGGATATTGCAGTAGTTGGGCACAATTAGGCAGCCCTGCGGCGCCGGTATTTGAGCAGCGACTCAGACTGATGGTGCCTGGGCGCCAGGCTCCCGGATTCCGTCCCTACTGGTCGGTCGGCCTGAAGCTCCCTGAGGATGGCTCTGCCCGCAACTCCGCAGCCAGTCTTACCGGGCCTGCCCCGCTGCACGGCGGCCGGTGCCACCATCATGACGTCGCTGCGGCCACCTACCGCCCGATGACGATCTATCGCCCTGGCCACCGTGCGGAGTTCTACAGTGAAGGGCCCACCAAGGGACGCCACTCGAAGGGGAGTGAGCGTCAGCACGAACCGGGAATGGAGGACGCCTTGGCACACGAGAGCGGGTCACACTCCGTATTGATGTGGCACTCGTCGACTGACCGGCCTTGGGCCAAGGAGATCGTTTCCGGTCTGGCCCGACACGGCTTCGCTGTACGGAGAATGGAGCAGTACGTAGGGCCGGGGGAGCAAACGATGGATCTAGGAGAGAGCAAGCAGATGGGGCTCCTTTCGAGTCTCAAAGGTGCTGACTCACTACTCCTTCTGATCTCTCCGGCCGTGCCTCCGAATGATGAGCAACTGCGCAGTCTCGACAGCAGCATGGACCAGCGTGGTGTTGACGTCGTCCCAGCCATTCTTGGGCAAGGGCCAGTGCCTGAACCACTAAGGGGACGCGCCGGGGTGACCATGACGCACGGCGAAGCATCGATCGAGGAACTCAGCCAGAGAATCGAGAACGGGAGGGCGCTTGACCTCCTGGATCTCCGGCCGGTGGATTTCGAGAACTTGGTAGAGGATCTTCTTCGCAGCGAGGGATTCGACGTCATCGCCTTCAGTGGAGCGGGAGACCGTGGATACGATTTCGTAGCGAGCTTGCCCGGAACCGACAACACGCCGCCGATCGAATACGTCGTAGAAGCCAAGGCGTATCGACACTCCCGGGTGTCAGTGGCAAGCGTGCATGAAATCGCACAGAAGGTCGCCAGCGCGGGAGGTGGCCGAGTCGGCATGATCGTGACGAATGGTCAGCTCACTTCAGTGGCAAAGAGCGCGCTTGCGGACCTTGCCTCGCTTCCGGAGTCCCCTGAGATTCGCGTTTTGGACGGCGCCCAAGTCAGGTATCTCCTACTCAAACATCCTGACCTGGTGCGCAAGTACGGGCGATCGCACTACGAACGAGGCCGGTGAGGGCGGTGACCACCCGAGCCGCGCTGACAGCTGCCCAACTGCGTGCTGACCTTGACTCGTGCCCGGCAGGGGCATCCGGGTGGAAGAGGTTTGAGGAAATCGCGCTCGATACACTCAGCTACCTTTTCGTCCCGCCGCTCAGGCCGCCCACCCCCCAGGCCCACACCTACTCCAATGTGGAACGCAGGGATGCCGTCTTCCCCAACCGACACCTCGATCTGTCGAGTAACTGGGGAATCTTCCGACAGGATCTTGACGCTCGCATGATCGCAGTGGAGTTCAAGAACTACGACAAGACAGGGATCGGACGGGAGGAAGTCGATCAGACTGCCAATTATCTGCGCCGGGCCTGGGGGCGCCTTGCCCTGCTTTGCACGAATGTCGAGCCGGGGAAATCGGCGCATATTCGCCGAAATTCAATCTTCAGTGATGACAAGAAAGTCATCCTCTTCATCACCAAGGCCGATCTCAGTGAGATGCTGGACATGAAAGATCGAGGCGAAGACCCCTCAGACTTGATCATGGACATCTATGAGGCATTCCTAATTCAGCACGAGTGATTCCGGGGTGAGGCTGCGGAAAGCGTCGGCGACCTCACTGGGCCGATTCAGAGGATGTCAACGTTGGTGGATCGTCGAGTGCTCGCCTATTGCTGAGATGTGCGCTCGATTGCTGAAGCCGATTGGATCCCCGCAGGCACCTCCCCTTGCCAGCCATCTGTATAAGGTCAGGAGCCGGCGGGTAGGTGGCGGTGGGACCGAAGTCCCATGCCAGGGAAGGATGAGGGCGCGCCATCGAACCTCGACCAACCTCGATCCGACCCGCGGTCTATGGCGGCCCTGGATGCGGTGGGACAGTGCACGAAGACCGTTGGCGTGACGTGGCCGTCAGCACGCCCAGCTGTAGTGCCGGTTGGTCGACACGAGGAGGGGCTCTCGGTGGGGGACGTCGAGCTGCTGGCCGCGCTCACCAAGGCAAGGGTGGCCGTCGACCAATCGATGGCTTTCTGGGTGATGGTGAATGGTCGTTGGGACGAAGAACCCGCGACGGTGATTCTCTGCCAGAACGCAGCGCCGTACGTGAAACCCATCACCTTCAATAGGACGCATGAGGGAATCGTGGGAGCTGACTGGCTGTGGTGGTGGGTGGATCCATCGGGCGTCTGCTTCGGCATGCTGGTCCAGGCAAAGAACCTCAACCGTGAGAGGAACGCATGGTCCATCGGATTCGGGCATGCGAACAGGAGCGGATCGCAATTGCCCGACTTACTCCGGACGGCCGACCATTTCGAGGTGCCTCCGGTCTATGTCCTGTACTGCGGTGACACCTCTTACCGGGCGGGTCTGACCTGCGGCGACGACCACACCGAACCGACCTGCACCCGCTGTACGCGAGCTGGCGTATCGGTCCTCAGCGCCCTGGCTGCACACGAGCTGCTGAGCACGGGCCCGGAATCCGTTGCCGTCGACGCTTTCCACCTCGCCTCGCCCCTCGAAGACCTCGCTGACCCTGAGCTCCCGAGGACTCGTTTCTGGGACCTGAACTTCCCAAACTGCGGCCCTGAACTGCGCCGTCTACTAGTGGCCCCCGAATATGGGGCACCCCAGGTTGCCTCGATTATTTGGAAACAGATGTCACAGCTCCGAACGCGGAGCTATAGCTTGGCTGTTTCCGAAGAGACCGACATCGGGCACTCGAAGATTTTCGAAAATCTCCCCGCAGATCGCGGACACTTCCCGGTACCGTACTTCCCGCACGTCCTGCGCGGACTGCGTTCCGAACTCCCTTCGTATGTCCGGGAGGCCGAGGCTGGGAGAAGCCTCCCGTCGTCCCTGACGGACCGCATTGCGGGGATCGTAATCTTCTACCTGTAGTGCGCGATGGTCATCGAGGGTGCGCCCAACACATCAGGCGGCCCTTGACCCAGATCGCGGGTGGTCAGGGCTCGATGGCACGTGGTCAAGCTCCGCTGACACGGGATCAGACGCAGCCAGCGGAGAACCCGGACTGTCGGTCGACGCGGCTACGCTCGAACATATGAGCACCCCCACTGAAGGATTGACCCTCGGGGCCGTCAGCGCCCTGGTCGAACGCAAGATCCTCACCGACATCGTTCGTATCAGCAGAGCCGGCGAGCCGGTCTTCAACCCGGACACAGGTCAGTACGAGCCCGGCCCGCCCGTCATTATCTACGAAGGGCACGGCGGGGTCTTTCCGAACGGCGATCCGGGGATCGTGCTGCACCTGGAAGGCCAGGCGTACGTCGACGACTCCACGTCGAAGTACAAGTTGATCACGCCTCTGGATGCCCCGGTGGCTTCGCGCGAGGACACGGTGAGCGTCGTCAACGCCGCCGACCCGGCAGCGATCGGCCGCACGTGGCGGGTCCTCGATGTCGGGCAGACCTCCACTCTGGCCGTAGTCCGCACGACGTTCCTGGACCAGAACACCCAGTCGAGCACGTCGGGCAGCACATCGTGAGCACGCCGATCGATACCGAGGCTGAGCGGGAGAAGCTGGAATCGACGCTGTTGGTGGACACGGTGCGGATCACGCGCCCAACGGGAACTCCCCAACTCGACCTCTCGACCGGCCTCCTGGGGTCTGTGCCGGCGGAGTCGGTCTACGAGGGGCCGGGAGCTGTCCTGTCCGGCCATGGTCAGGTCACCGCGCAGCATGTTCTCGGGCGGGAATGGCTGGACGACACGGTCAGCTGGTATCGGCTCCTCACGCCGATCTCGGCGCCCGTTCCCGTGCGGTACGACCGTGTGGAAGTTGTCGCCGCAGCGGGTGAGCACGCGGCGACAGCGAACCGGGTGTGGCAGGTCCTCGATCCGTCGGAGGCGTCCACAGTGGAGATCGTTCGGGTGACCCGTCTCGACGAGATCACCCCTCCGTAGACGCCGGGCGAGCTGGACTGTCAGCGGATACCCGTAACCTCAGATAGGTGCCAACACATCAGAGTAAGGAACCTATCTCTCCCGAGGGTGAGCCCCTGTCGGTGCGCGTCACCGGGCAGGGGCGTACCGCCGTCGTGGAGATCGGCGGTCACGACGTCTCCCGGGACCTCGCTGCCTACTCACTGGCCCACCGCGCGGGCGACATACCGCAGATGGTCATCGAACTCTCCCCGAGATCTACGGCGACCGGTGTGTTCGAGGGCCTGGCGCACGTCGTCATCGGTGACCCGCCGGACCCTGGCCCGGCAGCCGCCGCGTTCCTGTCCGCGATCAGTCCCGCCGAACTGGAGAAGGCGGCGCTCGACCGTCACGACCTCATGGACGGCCGCCCACACGAGCTGACCCGCGCCATGCTCGCCTTGATGCGGGAATGGGCCCTTGGTCAGTGGGGCGAGCCGGAACCGGAAGACGGGCAGTGAGCCAGTGGCTTCCTCGCCGAACCCGCACCCCAACGCCCACCCACTTGCGGGCGCCTACTCCAACGCGTTCCAGATCGCCGCGCAGCTCGACGCCAGGGCGGCGCGCACTCTGCCCGAGGTCACGGCCACCGTCCAGCACTACGCGATGCTGCTGGAGACCAGGATCAAGGCCAAGGCCAGCGGCAGGCCGGGCCCCAACGCGCCCACGGGCGACTACCGGCGCTCCTGGACGCACGAGGTGTCCACGGACGGGCTCTCCGTCACGGCCGTCGTCGGCACGAACAAGCCCCAGGCCCGACGCCTGGAGTACGGCTTCGTCGGCGCAGACAGCCTGGGGCGCATCTACAACCAGCCCCCTTACCCGCACGTCGGGCCAGCTGTCGAGGAAATCCGGCCGCTGTTCATCGCCGCGCTCGGCGACACGATCGACGACGACTCGTGAGCGACCGCCACGCCGCCCGGCGACAGACCACCACCCCCGGAGAAGGAGAGGAGGAGTAGTGCCCGTCTCCGGCAGAGAAGTGTCCCTCGCGATCCAGAAGACACTGGCCACAGCAACCGCCCGAAGCTGCGGGTACGGGACCGCCCCCACGGCATCAAGTACGCCCACCGGCGCCACGATCCCCTACAGCGTCCTCTACCCGCTGGGCGTGACTACGAGCGGCCCGCCGTACGGTGACGGCGACGCTGACGCACGCGTGCTCGTCCAGGTCACCTCGGTCGCCTCAACCGCCGAACAGGTCGAGTGGATGGCCGACAAGGTCCGCACCGCGCTCCTCGCACGCTTGAGCGGGACCTACGTCAACACCATCACCATCACCGGCTACATCGTGATCGACCGCGAGCTGGACAAGGAGGAAGGGATGTCTGTCAGCGGTGGCGTATACAGTTATGTGCAGCGGTACGTCCTCACTGTGACCACTCTCGGGTCCTGACGTTTCCAGCTACCTCACCGCGGAGGCATCTCGCGGACGCCCGGCCACCCGGCACGGGCCGATTCCCCCTTCATGGGGACCGGCCCGGCGTGTGCGCGCTCCGGAACACCGGTTCCCGGAGAGCG
This sequence comes from Streptomyces pseudovenezuelae, assembly GCF_029892565.1. Taxonomy (GTDB): domain Bacteria; phylum Actinomycetota; class Actinomycetes; order Streptomycetales; family Streptomycetaceae; genus Streptomyces; species Streptomyces pseudovenezuelae_A. The sequence goes on from NZ_JARXVH010000002.1 coordinate 486,468, forward strand.
AGAATCAGTGTCACAGCAGCGGTTCACCCGTCGCGGCACCACGAAGTTCTTCTTCCTGAAGGACATCGTCTCGAAGGAACTGATCCCGATCCGTCCGGAGCTCGGCGGCACCAACGGGACCGACCTGTCCCCGGCCATCAGCGACATCGAGGGCTTCGCCGTCGAGAACACCCCCATCGACACCCCGGACTTGGCCACCGAGTTCACCGGCAACATCCCCGGTGAGGACAAGGCCGACAACAGCAGCCTCACCTTCTACGAGGACAAGGTCGACAACGCCCTGGAGACGCTCCTCGCCAAGGGGACCGAGGGCTACGTGGTCATCCTCCGCAAGGGCGACATCCCGGCGTCGCAGTCCATGGACATCTTCCCGGTACGCGTCGGCTCCCGGTCGAGCACGTACACGACCGCCTCCGAGCCAGCGAAGTTCAAGGTCAGCTTCAACGTGACCGGCAAGCCCGTCCAGGACGTAGCCGTCCCGGCCGCGGCCTGATCGGCGGGGGTGCCGCATGACTACGACCTTCGTTGAACCGCCGGCCGATGCCGTCGCCCGCGATCCGCACTGGGCGGCCAAGATGGCCCGTCTGCGGGCTCGTCGACTTCCTGAGCGCGCCGTGTCCTTCCTCGACGACCAGGACCTGAAGCAGCGCGTGACCGATGCGGCGCTCGACATGGCCAAGGCCCGCACCAGCGCCGTTGGCCGAGCCTCCGAGATGGAGGTACCAGCCGACGAGCGTGAGAAGTGGGCGCTCGCACAGCCGGAAGTGCTGGCCGCCCAAGCCGCGCTGGACGAGGCCCGGCGAGCCCTGGCAGCCGGGACCCTCACACTCACCTTCCGGGCTCTGCCGCGACCCGCCTGGGAGCAACTGCTTCGCGAGCACGCCCCCACGGAGGAACAGGCGGATCTCGGCCACGAGTACAACGTCGAGACCTTCCCCGCCGCTCTCGTCTCGGCCTCCTCGGTGGACGGCATGAGCGAGGCGGAGGCGCAGGAACTCCTCGACAACTGGAGCGACGCGGACGCCAAGGCCCTGTTCACGGCCGCGCTGCTGGTCAACCAGACCATGAGGGCCGACCTGGGAAAAGGCTGATCGCCGACGCCCAGTTCAGGTCCGAGATGGAGCTGTGCCACGCCTACGGACTCCCGCACTCGCAGTTCACGGGTGCGGGGGACGGCCGGTGGACGGCTTTGGACCGGGCGAAGGCGATGGCCTACCTCGCGTACCAGCGCAGCGTCTGCGAGACCTGCGGGACCCGGGCGGCGGAGTGGGACGAGAGCCAGGGCGGCGACCGCTTCGCCTACGTGGCCGAGCCCTACCGCTGTGTGGGCTGCGAGGTCATCGAGATGGAGCGCGAACACATTCCTGATGGACCAGATGCGCGGGGGCTCAAGATCGGGCTGAGGCCCAGAGAGGCATCCTGACGTGGCTGGTGCCTACACCCTGTACGTCAACCTGCTCGCGTCCACCGGTGGTCTGTCCACCGGTCTGCGGCAGGGAGCCACCCAACTCCGAGCATTTGATGGGCAGTTGGACGGAACGGCCGCCCGGCTAAACCAGGTACGCGTGGCCGGTGACAATCTGGCCCGCGCCCAAGTGGCCGCGTCCGCACAGATGGTTCGCTCCCAGGCGCAGGTGGCTCAGGCCGTGCAGCGGACCACCGTGCTCCAGGAACGCGCCAGCCGCGCACAGGCGGTGGCGGCGACAGCGGCCCGCCGTACAGCAGCGGAACAGGCTGCGGCCGCCGCGACGGGAGAACGAGCCGCACGGGCGCAGGCCCTGGCACAGACGATGAACGCCCGCGCCCAGGCCACGGCGGGCGCCGGGGCCGCAGCCGCCGCACGCACCGCCGCGGCGGCTGACACAGCCGCCGCCCGCGCCGCCCAGGAACACGCCGAAGCCCAACGGCGCGCGGCTGCGGCCCAGGCCACGGCGACGCGCGCCACTGGCCTCGCAGCCTCGGCCGACGCCCGTGCCCTGTCCGCAGTCCGGATGCGGGACGAGGTACAGACCACCGCCGCGCGCAACGCGCAGCGCCAAGCACAGCAAGTCGCGCGGGCCGAAGCCCAGTTGGCCGCCGCGCGGAGCGCCCAGGCTGCGCGGACCGCGAAGAACGGCCTGCTCATCGGTGCCGCTCTCGGTGTCGGCGTGGCTCAGGCGATCTCGCTGGAGCGGGCGATGGCCAACGTGCTGACGATCTCCCAGCAGATCACCTCCGAGAACGTCGGAGCCTTCACCGATCAGATCGTCGAGCTGTCCACCGAGCTGCCACAGACCGCCGACCAGCTCGCCGACGGCCTCTATCAGATCGTCTCGTCCGGCTTCGACGGCGCGGAGGCCATGGAGATCCTCCAGATCGCGGCTCGGGGCGCGTCGGCGGGCCTGACTACGACGGAGACTTCTGCCCGCGCTGTTCTCGGGGTGCTGAACGCGTACGGCATGTCGGCGTCCGACGCCAGCGACGTCATGGACGTGATGTTCCAGACCGTCAACTACGGTGTCATCTCCTTCGAGGAACTCGCGCAACAGCTCGGCGACGTCGTACCGATGGCGGCGGCGGCCGGCGTCGAGTTCGACGACATGAGCGCCGCGCTCGCCGCGATCACGCTGACCGGCATCCCCGCGGCCGAGGCCGTGACGGCCCTGAACATGCTCCTCACCCGCGTCATGAAGCCGACGCAGGACCTCAAGCAGGCCATCAAGGACCTGGGCTACGAGTCGGCCGCCTCCGCCGTCGAACAGGACGGCCTGTACGTGGTCGTGAACAAGCTCAACGGGGCGGCGGGCAACACCGCCGAGGGCATCTCGAACATGTGGAAGGACATCCGCGCCACACGTGCCGCCCTTGCCCTGGCCTCCGCCGGGGGAGAGAACTACGCCAACACCTACGCGGGCATCGCGAACGAAGTGTCACGCGCCGAAGCCACGCAGAAGGCGTACGCCCTCCAGACCGACACCGTCACCGGCCAGTGGCAGCTGGCCTCCAACCAGGCCCGTGCGCTCGCCATCGACGTCGGCCGAGCCCTGCTGCCGGCACTCAAGGCCGTTGGGTCCGTCGTCCACACCGTCGTCGGCAGCATCGAGGACCTCCCAGGACCGATGAAGTCCGTCCTCACGATGGTGACCGCGTCCATCGTGGGACTGCTGCTGCTCCGGTCCGCCTACACGAAGGTCACCGTACAGATCGCCGCGTTCCGTACCGCCCTGGCCGCCGCTCAGGCGGGCGGGGCCGTGATGCCCGCAGTGCTGGCGGGTACCAGCCTCGCGGTCACCGGCCTGGCCGCTGTCCTCACCCTCGGCATCGCCGGATACGCCGCCTACACCGCCTCCAAGCAGAAGGCGAAGGACGCGACCAACGAACTGGTCCAGGCCTTGCAGCAGGAGCGCGAAGAGGCGACGACCGGCGCCAGCATCAACAAGCTGTACGACCAGCTCACCGCCGACGGCGCGCTGAAGGACCTTGAGAAGGTCGGCATCGGTACCACCGAAGCGATCGACGCGATCACCTCCGGCGGGGCCAAGCTCGCCATCCTCCAGAGCCGCCTTCAGCAGGACTCCTACGAGTACTCGCGTAAGGCGAAGTCCGGTGATGCACCCGGCGACTACGAGAGCATCACCCAGTACTCCAAAGCGGAGAAGACCCTCGAAGACCGCCACAAGATGTGGTCCGAGGCGGTCAAGAAGGAAGCCGAGATCGCCCAGCAGAAGGCGATCGTCGAGGCGAAGATCAAGCAGCAGGCAAAGACCAGCGGCGGCATCTTCGACCTGTTCTCCCTCGCGGACATCGACCGTACCGGTGCGCCCGAGATCACCGACGAGATGAAGGCACTCGCCGAGGCCGTCGGCGATGCCGTCGACCCGTCCCGAGCCTTCAGGGATGCGCAGACCGCTGCGGCCGAGGCGATGCGCAAAGCCGGGAAGGACGCCGACAACGCCAAGGTCAAGCTGTCCGACTACATGAAGGAGCTGCACAAGCAGCTCCAGGCGCAACGCGACTTCCAGGGCAACCTGTCCGAACTCGCGGTGTTCGGCTACGACGACCTGGCCGACCACTTCGCGGAACTCGGCGTGGACGCCGCACCGATGCTCAACGAACTCGTCGGACAGCTGAAGAAAGGCAAGACGAAGGTCGCCGACGAACTGCGCGACATCGTGACCGAGGACGCGGAACGGTCGACGGAGGCGTACCGGCTCGGCCTTCAGAAGACCGCCGAGATCACTGAGAAGTACGGCAAGGAGATCGGCCGCGCCTGGGCCAAGGCATCGGAGCGCAACGACCCGGCCGCCTTCCAGAAGGTCACCGAGCAGATGGCCCTGATCGATCTGCGCAAGGCCGTGAAGAAGTCCGTCGGCGACGCGCGCAGCGAGTTCGACCGTGGCATGGACCTCCTCGCAGAGGTCGCCAAGAGGAAGGGGAAGGACGCAGCCGGAGCCTTCCAAGACGCCCTTCTGTCAGGCGACACCGAACGAGCCATGGACACCCTGAAGAGCATCTGGGGAGCGGACGTACCGATCGACGCCCCCGACCTGTCGAAGGTCGTGGCCGCGTTCTCCAAGGCAGGAAAGGACGCGAACGCCGAATGGTCCGGGGCCCTGGACCTCATCCGGCAAGTCGCGGACACCAAGGGCACCGACGCCGCCGCGGCGTTGACGTCCGCCCTGCTCTCCGGCGACATGGCCGCAGTCAAGGCGCAGCTCGACGCCATCGGGCTGTCGGTCCAGAACATCCCCGGCACCAAGTCGGTCACCGTCAGCGTGTCCACGAACCAACCGCCGCCCGTGGTCATCCCCCTCGTGCTCAAACGGCAGCCCACTTCCTGGGACCGCGACGGCAACGGCGTCCCCGACTCCATCCAGGCGCCAAGCAAGCAAGCCAACGGCTCCGTGCTGGAGTTCTACGCTGGCGGAGGTGTCCGTGAGCGCGAGAGACACGTCGCACAGATCGCGCGGCAGGGAACATGGCGAGTATGGGCCGAAGAGGCCGCAGGCCCCGAGGCGTACATACCGCTCGCCCACAACAAGCGCACCCGGTCACGCGCCATCACCGAGGAGGTCGTCCGGCGCCTCGGCGGCAAGAACGTCGACTGGTACGCAGACGGAGGACTGACCGGCTGGTCCTACAGCTCCTCGGGCTCGACAGAGCTGGTCTCGATCTCGTCGGTCCGCGCGGACTCCATGCGGACGGTGAAGAAGGGCGGCAAGGAGACCGAGGTCTTCGACCTGAAGCTCTTCGAGAAGAACCTCGACAAGGCGGTCAAGAGCGCCCAGCGGTGGCGCAAGGACCTCGCCACCGTCGCCCGGCGCGCTGGCCAGGATGTCGCCGATGCCCTGAAGGACATGGGCGAGGACGGCGTGGAGCTCACCCACAAGATGGCCACGGGCAGCTCCAAGTACGTCACGGAGATGACCAAGGACCTGGAGAAGCTGGGCGTGGTCGCGCGAGCCACGCTGTCCGACTACACCGCTCAGCTCAAGCAGGCCGTCAAGGACCAGGCCGCGTTCGAGAAGAACCTCTCCAAGCTCGCAGCCCTGGGCTACAGCGACCTGGCGACGATGCTCGCCGAGCAGGGAGACAAGGACGCGGAGGACCTGGCCGCCGAAGCCGCCAAGTCCCCGAGCAAAGCCAAGAAGGCCAACAGCCAGGCCAAGGCCGCCTCGAAGGCCATCCCGGACGACGACCTTCCGGATCTCGTGGCGATCATCTCCGCGATCACCTCCAGCACGACCGGTATCCACAATGTCGCCGAGAAGACAGAACTCGATGAGGACCGAATCATCGAGATCGCCACGCTCGGCCGGACCCGCATCAAGGACGCGCTGGGGAAGAAGGCCACGCGCTTCCTGTCCGACCTGGACAAGGCCAACAAGCAACTCGCGTACGAGGACGGCGGCATCCGTACCGGCCTGTACGGCACCAGCAACGGGATCATCCGCTTCGCCGAACCGTCCACCGGGGGAGAGGCGTACGTGCCGCTCGGCGTGAACAAGCGGCGATCGGCGACGGCCGTCCTGGCGGACGTGGCGAACAGGTTCGGCTACCAGCTCGCCCCCGCAGGCGACAGCGGCCTCGTACGACTGGTCGACGCCCGGCCCGCCCCGGTCCAAGTCGTCGTCGTCCGGGAAGAGCGGCCCGCCGCGCTCGTTGGGTCCATGCCCGTGACCGTCAACGGCGGCGCCGACACCAAAACGGCCGACCGTGTCGGCACAGAGATCATGCGGCGCCTTCGGAACGCCCAGCGAGGAGGCCGTCTCTGATGGCGACGATCACCCAAGAGTGGCAAGTCGACTTCGCCGGTGTCCTCCTGGGCCCCGGAACGCCATACCCCGTCGGCGACATCACCGGCTTCGGCACGCCCAAAGTCCGCTCCCAGGACGTCGAGTTGCCGACCGAGGACGGTGCGTTCCCCGGTGTGGACTACTACGGCACGCAGACGGTGACGGTCGAGGCCGGCATCCGGACTCCGGGTGATCCGGCCGCCGCTGTCGATGCCCTGGCTGAGCTGAAGCGTGCCGCGTCGGACCCCACCACGCGCAAGACCGCAGGGGCCTTGCAGACGCTTCGCGTGTTCTGGCCGGGCCGTGACGGGCCCAAGCGCGTCCTGGGAAGGATTCGCGACGTCGAGCCGGTGTCCATGGCACAGGCCGTCTTCGGCTGGATCCCGCTGAACCTGGTGTTCGAAGTCACCGACCCGGTATGGCAGGGGGAACCCGAGCAGCAGGTCACCCTTCCCCTCGCTCGCGGCGACGACGACGGAGGGTTCACCGCTCCGGTGACCGCGCCGATCACGACCGGCGTATCCAATCCCGTGGAGCGCCCCGGATGGGCGACCAACGCAGGCGACTTGCCCGCCTGGCCCTCCCTGAAAATCAAGGGCCCGGTCGTGAACCCCCGCATCTGGATCACGGAGACAGGCCGCGTCCTCGACCTTGCGCTGACCCTCGGCGAGAGCGACACCCTCCAGATCGACACGCGCCCCGGAACGCGCTGGGTCCTGCGCAACGGCGGCAACGTCGCGACCGCCCTGTCCGCTGCGTCCCGCCTGGACCTGTTTCAGATCCCGCCCGGAACGAGCGAAATTCGGTGGACCGGCGCGGACTACACCAACTCCACCCGCCTCGCGGTGTCGTGGCGCGACGCCCACACCGCCCTGTAAGGAGAGCACTCACAGATGGCACTGATCCAGCCGCCCATGCTGACCCACGGCGGCACCCACCCCGCACGCGCCTTCCGGATGATGGTGCGAGACCTCGCGTCCGGGAACCAGGGCGTGACCGAAGGCAACGACTTGAAGGTCAGAGAGTGGTCTACCCCTGGCGCCGGCGTCCGCGTCGGCGACGGCTCGGCGGTCGTGTCGGGAGCTGCGTGGGGCCAGGGTTCCTACACCCAGTACAACGTGGGCGACGCCATCGTGCCGATCGCCCCCACCGGTTCGTCAGCCCGATCCGACCTCGTGTGCCTGCGAGTTGAGGACCCGGAGTACGAGGGCAACCGCGATCCGGCGGCCGACGAGATCGGCTACTTCCACGTCGTGTCCGGCGTCTCCGCCACCGCGAAGGCAGTCCCGGCCGGGATGACGGCGATCCCGCTGGCCCGCCTCGACATCCCGGCGAACACGGCCACCATCACCAACGCCATGGTCACGGACCTGCGGCTGATCGCGAACCCGCGACGCGAACGGACGCTGTACACCGCCTACCCCAGCGCGCTGAACCGGCTGGTCGCGCAGAACGGCCAGTGGTACAACTGGCCCGCCGCCGCCCGCTGGAAGGTCCCGATCCCGAGCTGGGCGACGAGCGCCAAGCTGCTGGTGACGCTCGCGGGCCTGCGTCTTTCGGAGTCCGACGTGTTCGCCAACATGCAGACTTCCTTGGGCACCGACACGGGGCAGACCACCGCCATCGACGACGACCAGGGCGCCAACATCCGCCGCAACACCGTCGTCCTCGCCGACACCATCACCGTCGCGGCGGCTCTGCGCGGCACCACCCAGGACCTCTTCGTGCGCACCCAGCCGTCCAAATCCGAGTGGGGCAACCTCGGCGTCGACGCCGCGACGTCCCTGATCGCCGACGTGGAGTTCACCGAAGGCGTCGTCTGACACGACACCGGCACCACCACACCACGGCGCGGGGGAGAAGCAGGAACGCGCCTGATGGCGTCGCCGTCGTACCGCTACCTCACCACCGACGCACTCACCAACAAGGTCCTCGCCTGGGACCTGCCCCTGACCGGCGTCGAGTTCGGGCCCGCACTGTCCGCGACCGGCAGCCTCACCGGCGCGGTCGAACCCCGCCTGGCCCACCTCGTCCGCTCCCAGCTCGACCCCGGCAACACCAAGATCTACGCCGAGCGTGACGGGCGGCTGCTGTGGGGCGGCCTGATCTGGCGAGCCGACCCCCAGGGCCAGCAGCTCAACATCGAGGCATCCGGCTGGGGCTCCTACCCCTACCGGCGCTACGACCTCCACGGCCAGCTCAACGCGCGCGGCCCCTACACCTACGCGGACCCGTGCAAGGTCATCCGCGACGTGTGGGCGTACTGCCAGGAGACGCCGGACGGCCAGCTCGGTATCCAGGTCGACGACACCACCTCGAAGGTCACCGTCGGGACTCCGGAGGACCCCTACCGGATCGACTGGTGGGACACCCCCTCGCTCGGCGACGTCGTCTCGGACATGGTCGCCGTCGAAGGCGGCCCCGAGTGGACCGAGGAAGCCACCTGGCACAACGGCACGCCGCAGGGCCGCGTCCGCATCGGCTGGCCCCGCCTCGGCCGCCGCCGCACGGACATCCACTTCGAGTCCGGCGTGAACGTCGTCAAGGCGGTCCCCGTCGAGTACGACGCCGACAATGTCGCCCAGGTCGTCATCGCGCTCGGCGCCGGCGAGGGCCGCAACCGGCGCCGCGCCGTCGACGCGGTACGGGACGGTCGGCTGCGCCTGGAGCACCTCCTCGAGGTACCGGAGGAGAAGGCGAACGACCGGCTGGCCGCTCGCGCCCGTACGGAGCGCATCTCCCGCCAAGTCATCGGCGAAGTCACCGAGATCACCCTCCGAGACCACCCCGCGGCCCGCTTCGGTTCCTGGCAGATCGGCGACGACGTACGGGCCCGGGTCCACGACCAGTGGACCGACTTCGACGCCTGGTCCCGCATCGTCGGCTGGCAGATCCAGCCCGCCTCCGGCGACACCCCCGAACAGGCCGTCATCCAACTCCAGCGCGCAGACCGCTTCACCTACGGGGGAGGCACCGCGTGAGCAGCGACATCGCCCGCCTGGCCGCCCGAGTCGCCGTCCTGGAACGGCAGTTGGCCCACACCACCCGCACCGCCCGCATGGCGTACTCGTCCGTCGAGGACGGCGCGATCGAGGTCTACGACCAGGACGGCACCCTGCGCGGCAGCATGGGCCTCCAGGACGACGGCACCGTCGGTTTCGTCGCCCACAACGGACCCCCGCCACCCACCCCCACGCCGCCCGTGGTCGAGTCCGCGCTGGCCGGACTCACCGTGACCTGGCCCGGAACGTGGACGGACGCCGAGACCGCTCCGCTCGACCTGGCCGAAGTCCAGGTCCACCTGTCGACGACCGCCGACGCCGAACCGGATACCACCAGCCCCGTGGCCGCCTTCCACACGGCCGCCGGCGGAAGCATCACCCTCGCCACCGACACCTACACCCCGATGTGGGTGCGCCTGATCGCGGTCAACACCTCCGGAACGGCCGGAGGGCCCTCGACCGCTGTACAGGGCCAGGCCCGCAAGGCCGTCCCCGACGACCTCGTCAACGCGATCATCGACGAAACCAAGCTCGCACGCGGCGCGGTCACCGACGCGGCACTCGCCCGCGGAGCCGTCAACTCCACCGCGCTCGCGGACGGCGCGGTGCTCGCCGAGAAGCTAGCCGCCAACTCCGTGACGCTGGGCAAGGTCGCGAGCGGCGCGATCACCCTCAGCTCGCTCGGCGGCGCGCTCGCGGACGCCACCAACCAGCGCCTCGTCGACACCATGGGCGACGCCGCCGCCTGGCAGACCACCGACCAGGGCAGCGACGCCACATGGGCGCACCTCACCGGAGTACCGGACGCTCCCACCGGCCAGAACGTCGGCGAGGCCCGCGGCTTCATCCGGCTCCGTGGCACGACCCTCGTCCCCTACGAGCCCGGTGTCCTGTACCGGATCAGCGCCCGCATCCGGGCCACGGCCCAACTCGCCACCGGCCCGGACGCGTTCTACGTCGGCGTGCTCGGCGTGGGCGCGGACCAGACCACCCTGGTCAACCGGACCGGAGCGAACACCCCGAACAGCCACTACTACATCGCGGCGTCGTACCGCTCACTGCCGACCACGGACGGCTGGGTCACGGTCGTCGGCTACCTCAAGGACCGCGCGGCCGCGGGTTCCGCCGGTCCCAACAACGACCCGCGCACGCCCGGCACCGTGCACGACGCCGTCCGTTACATCACCCCCTACTTGTGGCTCAACTACGCCTCGCTGGGCGTCCCCGGCTCCCCGGCCGTCATGCAGGTCGACGCCGTTGCCGTAGAGGCGCTGAAGACCGGGGTCGTCGACGCAACCAACCTCGTGAGCGGTTCGGTGACCGCCGCTGCACTCGCGGCCGACTCGGTGATCGCCGGGAAGGTCGCGGCCGACGCCATCACGGGCCGCGAGATCGCCGCGAACTCGGTCACGGCTACCGAGATCGCGGCGGCCTCGATCTCCACGGACAAGCTGGTGGTCGCGGGCGGTACGAACGTGCTCGGGGACCCTTCGTTCGAGGGCGCCTACACCGCGGCGATCGCCACGACCGTATGGTCCGTCGTCTCCGGCGGCAACGGCTCCGCGAAGGCACTGCGCGTCGATGCCACGGCGACGGCCGCCACGACACGGTCCCTGAACCTCACGGCAATGCCGATCCTGAGCGGAGAGCAGCTCTACCTCGCCATCGACGCCAACGCGTCCGCCGACTGGGCGGGAGGCGCGCTCAAGTTCTACGCCCGGTGGTTGGACGGCACAGGCGTCACCGTCGGCTTCGGCGTCGCCCAGGTGGACGTACCGGCCCGCGGCTCGTGGCAGCGGCTTGCCGCCACGGTCACTGCGCCGGCGAACACCACCGCGGCCACGGTCTGGGTGGAGACGTACCAGTCGACCGCCGGAGCCGTCCTGTGGGACAACGCAGTCGTCCGCCCGGTGATACCGGGCGTGCAGATCGCCGACGGCGCAGTCACCGCACCCAAGATCCTCGCCGGAGCGGTGACCGCAGAGAAGATCGCGGCCCTGGCCATCACGGCCGAGAAGATCGCCGGACTGTCCATCACCACGGACAAGCTGAACGCCCTGTCTGTCACCACGGACAAGATCGCGGCCAACGCTGTGACGGCAACGAAGATCTCGGCGGGCGCGATCGAAGCGACCCACATCAAAGCCGGGGCAATCACGGCGGACAAACTCGACGCGGACGCCATCAACGGCAAGACGATCAACGGAGCAGTCCTCACTGGCAGCACCCTCCAAACTGCCGCGAGTGGACAGCGCGTTGTCATCAGCCCCGGAAACACCAATCCGGAAACCGGCTCGATCGAGTTCTATTCCGGAAGCGCCGATGAGTCAGCACCGGCAGAACTCAACACCGCCATCGGCTACGCCTCAGACTCCTCCGGTACCTACGAAGTTCCGAGCGTTTCACTCAGTGCGCCCAAGGTGACGGGTTCGAGCCAGGAAACAGGGGTTTTCCTGCAAAGCCACGTGCCGGGCTATTCGGGAGGAGTGTTCAACCTCTACGCAAACGAGCTGAGCGGCAACGGAGTTGCCTACATCAACGGGTACGGCGCTGATACATCGGCCGCCGGATCGTCCATCGAGCTGCACGTCCGCGACGCTCCGTCCGCATCGGCCCAAGCCACTGCCAAGCTCACATCCAGCGGATTCGCGATCGACCGAGACCTCAGCGTCTACGGAAAATCCCAAGGGCGCGGATTCGTCGCACAGAAGACTCTCACCGCGAACGTCACCTTCTCCAGCACGGAGACGGCCCTCATCACCACCAGCAGCATCACGTTCAAGACCGGCCGCGCCTACCGTGTCTCCCTCTGGGCGCTGCACAACGCGGCCAGCGACAGCTACGCACTATACCGAATCCGCAAGAACACCGTGTCCGGGACGATTTACAAGGACCAGATACGAGTCAACAACCTGCAAGCCTCCACAGCGAACGCAGCCGTTTCCGTCCAGACCATCCTGACCAACACCACCGGCAGCGACGTCACAACTGCACTGTGCTGGACCGGAGTTCAGGGCGGAGTCGCACAGACGTGGACGCTCGCCGCCAGCAGCAGCAACGTCGCCTATCTCCTGGTGGAGGACTGCGGCTCCGCCGACGACTACACCGGCCAGGCCGTTACCTGACCAACAATGGATACCTATAAGGCGTCATGGGCGGGGTGACTTGCTTGACCAGGGCGTGGGCAGGTCGTGTGAAGCAAGATGGGAACTGAACCGAGCTCCTGCGCTGGCGAGCTGGGACATCGAACACCTCGCTCTACGGTCTGGGAGCCTTGTCCGTTGCAGACGCCTAAGTTGTCACCCGATCAGTGACCAGACTGAAAAAGCCTCAGTCACCGTTGCCGCATGACGCGGCTTTCTTTACTTCGGGTACACCATCAACACCGAAGAACGACTGTCCGTCTTTACCCGGAAACTCAAGTTCATCAATCTGTTGAGCGAGATGCCCGTTACTTGAACGCCACCATTGCATTCCATCACGGTCCTGGAAAGTAAAGCCGTAAAGCTCATTTACCCATGCCGTTCCTTCGGTTCCCCCATAGTCCCCTCGTGCTGGAGCCCAAGACGTTACGCTTTTCCGCGAGAAGACGAGTTCCGTGCAGGGCGCTAGCCGCGATGTACTCAAATAAATGTAGGCGCCGATGCCTTCATTGGGATTTTTGAAGTACAGTACGCCCTTTAGTGCTACGCGCGCAAATGGCACCGGATCTGGAGATCGATTCAAGATGTGCACTTTCCAGTTACTTCCGTCTTCGACGCGGTCTTCGACCCAGGCGGAGACCGTTTTTGCCTGGGCGCTTGCTTCTCTCCTGCTCTCCTCTTGGGATTGCTGGAGCTGGTCCTTCGCGGTCTGCTGGCTCCAATAAGTGGTGACGGCCTGGGCCCACAGCCCGCCGATTGCAGCGAGGGCAGCAAGAGCGGTAGCCGTCACGGTAATCATGTGCGACCATCTGGCGCGCCGGACACGGGTCCAAATTCTCCGTGCCCGGGACAATTCTGCGTCTGGCTCCGGCGTCGGCTCCGGCTCCGGCGCCGGAGCCGGGGGGTCTTCACGGACCCGGGCCCGCACTTGGGCGGGCGCGGTGCGCCGCCTGGCCAGCCGTAGCCGTACGTGCCTCTGTGGCCCCTCTGACATCTGTCCCCCAGACGTAGCTTCTGGGGGCATAGACGCCAGCGCAAGCCATCCGGCTCCAGTCACCTCACGATCCTTCGCCCAGGCGCTGCTGCCGCGCCGGGCGCCTCCGTACAGCGTGACCTCTCTCAATCACCGCGTGATGGATTCCAGGGCCCTCGCGGCCTCGCACAGCGCATTCAGGTCGTCCAGGAGGTACCCCATCATTCGCCTGCAACGTCGAAGTGCGTGCTGTACTTGAGGGCGGCAGGAGCTGTAGACGAGTGGGAGTGTTCGGTGCCAGCGATGGGAAGCGGCAGCGGTCGTGGTCAGGCCGACTTCAACGATAAGACCCGACTGCTCCTAGCCCGGCGTGCGGCGTTTCGCTGCTCGAACCCGAGGTGCAGGGCGCTCACAATCGGGCCGGGTATCGGTTCGGAGGATTTCACCGATACAGGCACAGCTGCTCACATCTTTTCCGCTGCGGAACGAGGGCCGCGGGGGACTGGTGGTCTGTCGGACGCAGAGCGATCCCATATCTCGAATGGGATTTGGCTATGTGCGAGCTGCGGTCGCCTAGTTGATGCAAATTCAGGTGTCGAATATTCGGGACCACTACTCCGGAGCTGGAAGGATCTTCATGAACATCGAACTCGTCTGGAGCAGGGCGGGCAAGCTCAGCCTTTCGGATGGGTCCAAAGCCTGGAGATTGTCAGCCACTACATCCTGATGCCCGGTGTGTTGCGGCTTTCTAAGCTGAACCTCCTCTTCGGGATGAATGATTCGGGCAAGACGAAACTTTTGCACCTTCTTCGATCGCTCAGTTCACCGCATTTACTGATGGAGTTTCCGGCGGATCTTTCGTGCGCCATCACTTGGTTCGATCCGGAACTCCGGAAGGCGATCGTGGATGTCCGAGGTCAGTGGCTGGAGTACCGGGTCGATGACCGACGGGTGGCTCTGCCTCCTCGCCCGTACAGGGTTCTATCGTTCGGTCCCGGAACTTACAAAGGTCTGAGGGCGTCTTCGGTCCCAGGAATTGCCGAATTTCTCGGAGTTGATTTCTGGACCGCGCGAACCGTAATCGCCAACATGCCCGTCCTGTTGCCTGATGTGGTGTCTAGGGTTCGCTTCTACGGGGATGATGTCAAGGTTTCATATCGAGAGGAGGCGTTCGGAGAGGAAAAGCTTGGAGAGGTAGTCGTGTGGTTCTACGCGCTAGCCGTCTTTGCGGAACTGCAAGCGCGGGCGGAGCCAACAATCCTTGTGTTGGATGAACCCTTCAATTTCCTGCACCCCATAGCGCAACGGCATGTGCTGGAGCTGTTCGAGTCGGCGACGTGGACTTTCCAGGTCATCCTGGCTGAGCACAGTCCGACCGCCTACGAGCGTCGGCATCACGGCTGGAGCGCCACGGTGCTGCTACCTGAAGGGGGACGCCGGTCCCGCATCTCCCAGGAGGATGTTGACCTGGAACGCATCGGAGGCGGCTGAGCGTTTACGCAGAGGTCGTGCTGCGGTAGTCGCTGGTCGGCATGACGGCGTTCCACTGTGCGATCGACCGGTGAACACGCGGGCCCTGAAAGGGCCAAGTCCTACTGCCGGGGGCGCACTTGGGTCGAGGCTCGGGAAGGGCTTGAGGGCTGTCCCCCGAAACAGTGCGGCCGGTCCGGGCTTGCGCTGAGTCTCATAGACTGATCTTCAGCGGCGCGGGGCTGCCGAAGGGAGCGCCGTGACCGCGCCGCCGGGACAGGACCCTACGCCGTGGGAACTGCTGCGGGCCATGCAGCAGATGCGCGATGACCTGCGGGCCGACTTCGCTGCCTTTAGTGCGCGGCTCGCGGAGATGGTGACGAAGATCCAGTACGACGCCGACCGGCGGACCGACGAGGTGCGGATCAAAGCCGTCGAGGACGACATCGCCCAGATGCGGCGCGAGCGCGAGACGGAACGTCAAGAGGCCCGTGGCGTAAGGCGGTTGGCTCTGACCGCCCTGGTGGCGCCGGTTGTGGTGGGAGTGATCGTCGCGATCGTGACCGGCAAGCTCGGACTGTAGGCTCAGAACAGCAGGCGCGGGGGAGAACAAGGAACGCGCCATGCCTGATCTCTGGCTGCCTGGAGCTGAGCGGCACCCGCTCAGCGACACCGCACCCACCGACACGCAGTACGACCCACGCGTCATCTGGCACATCACGTGGGACAAGAACGCCACGGCGGCCAAGCCCGCCGATCTCGTGGTGTTCGACAAGCTCGTGCAGTACTTCACCGGCGGCGGCAAGGGCGTCGCGCCGCATCTGCTCTGGGATCCCTTCACGGGCAGAACCGCTCAGTTCTACCCGGCGAACAGCCGGTCCAAGTCGGTCGTCGACACCACCGGCGGCACCAGGACCAACCGCACCGGACGGGTGTGTCTCCAAGTCGAGACGCTGTTCTTCCCGTACTGCCGCGTGAACGGGAAGGCGTACGCGACCGTCCGGGACACTCCGGCCAAGGGACTCGACAAGATCCTTACCTGGGCGCGGAGTTGGGGAGTGCCGGACGTCTGGCCGATGGGCACACCGACCTGGAAGTCGAACCGAAGCGAGCACGTCTGGGAGACGGAGGGCGGGCACTACGGCCACGGCCAGACGCCCGAGAACACGCACACGGACCCGGGCCCGATGCCGACGTGGCCGACCGCGACGTCGACGACGCCCAAGCCGGGCCCGCCGGCGTTCCCTGGCCGAAGCGCCTTCGGACCGGGCAAGTCGAACGCTTCGATCCTCCTGCTGGGCCAGCAGCTCGTGCGCAAGGGCTACGGCAAGCACTACCGCGTCGGCCCGTCCCGCGACTGGGGTGAGGCGGACCGCCTCAACGTCATCGACTTCCAGCACGCCCAGAAGTGGAGCGGCTCCGACGCCGACGGCTACCCCGGCCCGGAGACCTGGCGCCGTCTCTTCGCCTGATCCTCCTCAACAGCTCAAGGAGCACATCCCCATGAACCTCTACGCCTCGCTGCTGCGTACGGGAGTCCCTGCCGCGGTCGGCTGGCTCGTCGCGGTCGCCCTTCGGCACGGAGTCGATCTCGACGCCACGGCCGTCACGGGAGTCCTGACCCCGGTCGCCACCTTCTCCTACTACGGCGTCTTCCGGCTCGCGGAGGAGCATCTGTCGCCACAGTTCGGCTGGCTGCTCGGATATGCCCGTCCCCCGAAGTACGAGAACACGACGCTCACCCTGCCGCGTACCTGACCCACGGTGAGGTGACGTCGAGCAGTCCGAGAGCCCAGCATGGAAGAAGACCCCCGCCTTGCGACGGGGGTCTTCGACCTCTTGGAGACTCCAGCCTATCGTCTCTTTGGCGGGGTCGGACTCTGCTTCTACGGTGGTTACAATCTATATGCAGACGTCACGTGAGCTGGAGGCGATGGAGTGGCAGAGGGCAAAGCGCCGGCGGGAAGGAAGCCGTACCTGGCCGGCAGGGTCGAGTTCGCCGCGCTGTACGACGTGAGGCCGCTCCAGGTAAGCCAGTGGATCAGCCGGGATCACACCCTCGATTACCGCTACGCCAAGATCATCAGCGGGTCGCCGTACTGGCTGCTCCAGTTCGTGAAGGGTTTCGGAGAGACGACCCCGCGCCCGAAGCACCTCAATCAGACGGAGCTTGAGCGGCTGACCAAGGAGCAGGACCCGGGCTACTGGGTGAGGGAGGTTGAGCAACTCCCCCCGCTGGTGGGCCAGGCCGAGTTGGTGGCCCTGTTCCAGCTGCCGTCCGGCGAGCTCTTGCGCAGGGCGATCAGCACAGGCCGGTTCCGACCCGCCGACTACAACCTGTCCGGATCGCCGATCTGGCTCTTGGAGCCGGTCGTTGCAGATGCACCCGCGCTACAGGCGGGAGCGCGGGCGGTGGACTGGGCGATCGACGGCAAGGTCTTGGCTGCCCTGCGTGACCGCACATACAACGGGCCCGGATCCAGGATCGTGCCGCGCGGCAAGGCGGCGAACAAGGTCGCTGAATAATCGCAGGTCAGAGGCTTGCGATTCTTGATTCAACCCCTGTTTGCATATAGAATAGAAGCGCACTCGAGGGGGTGCGCCTCATTCATCCAGGGGGAATCATGTGCCGACCCAGGGGGCCGCCGAGGGGGACTTGGCGGTGTTGTCGATCGACAATCCCTCTGTCCGGAGATAGATTCCAACACTCCAGTGTGTTAGGTCTATCTCTGAGGGGGGAGCCTTGCTGATCGAACAGCCGCCGTTGTTCGGCACCATCCAGCCCGTTCGCCACCCCGCCGACGTCGGCAGCCTGACCATCCAGCAGCGATTCGAGGCGTTCCACGCGCTCAATCCCTGGGTTCTCAGGGCGCTGATCCGGATGACCGCCGACTGCGCGGAGAAGGGGTTCGGCCGCATCGGCATCGGGATGCTCTTCGAGCTCCTGCGCTACCAGTACGGCGCGGCGACCCGAGGCGACGAGTTCGCGCTGAACAACGACTACCGCTCCCGGTACGTACGGCTCCTGCTGGCCGAACACCCGGAGTGGGCAGCCCTCTTCGAAGTCCGGGCCCTGCGCACGGACTGACCACGACCTCTTGGAGCCAGATCGTGAACGCACCGGCGGGCACCGCAAAGCCGCCCGCAGTCCAACTGAAAACACGCAAGCCGACGGGGATCGTCCCCTGGCCCCTCCTCCTCATCGAGGGCGAGGAGGGCGCTGGCAAGACCTACTCGGCCGCACAGTTCTCCAGCAGCGACCGCATCGGCCAGATGTACTGGATCGACCTCGACGAGGGATCGGCCGACGAGTACGCGGCCATCGAGGGCGCCAACTACCTGATCATCGAGCACGACGGCACCTACCGAGACATTCTCGAACAGGTTGAGGCCGTGCACGCCGAGGCCAGGCGCGCGGCGGCGGCCGGAGAGCCCCCTGTGGTCCTGACCATCGACTCGGGATCCGCGCTGTGGCGGATGCTCACCAACTGGACCTACGAACGCGGTCGCCGGACGCGCAAGAACCGTGCGCTGCTCCAGGAGGACCCGGACGCCGCGTTCGACATCGGCCGGAACCTGTGGAACGACGCCACGGAGCGGTGGAACAGGATCATCTACCTGCTGCGCACACTGCCCGGCATCGCCATCGTGCTGGCACGCGGCAAGCAGGTCAGCGCCACGGACGACAACGGCCAGCCGATCCAGAACAAGAGCGAGTGGAAGGTCTCGGCCCAGAAGGACTTGGGCTTCGACTCGTCGTGCTGGGTGCGCATGAAGCGCAACGCCGACCCGCAGGTCATCAAGGTCCGATCGCTGCGGATGCGCGTCGAGCGGAACAAGCCGCTGCCGCTCCGGGACTTCAGCATCGAGGACCTGGTCTTCAACAAGCTGGGCTGCTCCCTTGAGTCCCAGCCGCGCATCATGCCCGCGCTCGTCGGCGATCTCGTGCAGCCCTGGCTCGCCCGCATCGCCGGCCTGACGGACAAGAAGCTCCTTGAGGCGCTGTGGCGGGCTGTCCCAGATCCGGTGAACCGCCTGAGCCACGACGAAATCCTCACCATCCGGAGCGCCGCCGAGCAGCGCGCCGCGGAACTCGACAACCCCCGGCGGGAGATGGGGGAGGGCCCACTGTCCGACGCCGACAAGCTCCGTGCCGCCGCCCAGCGCAAGGCCGACGAGCAGGACGCGGACGCCGAGCAGTGACCGCCCACGCTGACCTCTTGGAGAACTCCCCTATGTCCGTAGCCACCGTCGACGGCATCGCACCTTCCATCTGGGATGCCGCGCACGACGTGGACGCCCGCCGCCCCCGCTCTCGTCAGACCCAACTCGGCGCGTCCGACACCGTATGCGGCCGACGCGCCGCCTACATCCTGCACGGCGTCACGCCGACCGATCACCCCGACAAGCGAGCGGCGATCCTCGGAACGTTCATCCATCACGGGCTGCTGGAGTCGGCACGCACGGAGTACGGATGGCTGGTGGAACGCAGCGTCCAGGACTCCCTGATCCGGGGGCACGTCGACGTCGTCCAGCTCGACGCGGCGACCGCCGCTCGCCTGCCCGCTCGTCACAGACCAGCGATACCCGCCGACGTCCTCACCGTGGAGGACGTGAAGACCAAGTCCACGTATCTGTGGGACCGCGTTCTTCGCTACGGGGCCACGGCCGCCGAACTGCGGCAGGTCCTGCTGTACGCGGGCGCGCTGTTCGAGGTCGGGTTCGAGGACGTGCCCGGCCAGCGGTACCTGTCCCGCCTGGGGCCACTGAACATCGGTCGTATCCGCTTCCGTTTCATCAACCGGGACTCCGGCGCGGAGCACGTCCAGGAGATCGACTTCGACCCTCAGCGGGCGGCAGAGGCCCAGTGGTGGGTGGAACGTGTGCGCGAGACCGGAGACCCAGAGGAGATGCCCCGCGACTTCAACGGCCCCGGTCTGGACGCCATCTGCGACTACTGCCCGTTCCGCTCCCTGTGCTGGCCTGGGACGGCTCCGGGCGTGCCCGAGCAGACGGCGCTCATCCGCAACGACGCCGACCGCGAACAGGCGCTCATCGACTACGTGAACGGACACAAGCTCTACAGCGAGGGCGACCGGATCAAGAAATTCGCACGCAAGAAGCTCGACCGATCCCCGGAGGGGATCTACGGCCCCAACAAGCTGTCCTGGGGCGGAGGCAACGACGAGGAGAAGGACGACGTGGAGGCGATGGTCGACCTGCACGAGGTCGCCGGAATTCCGGTCCCGATGACGCCGGACGTCAACCGCATGGTCAAGAACCTCAAGGACGCAGGACTGCCGATTCCCCGGCGGAAGACCGGTAAGAAGACACCCGCGGTCATCAGCATCGCGCCGGCCTGACCCGGACCCCATGAGCCCCAGCCCCGCCCGGAAGCGACCGGGCGGGGCACCCCGTCCTGCCGCTGTGCCTGCACCGCCCAAGGGGAACCGTGTCCATCCAACTGATGATCGCTGCGGCGTACTTGCCGCCCGACGTGCTCAACCAGAGCCAGAAACTCGCGCTCATGAAGATCGCGGACAGCGCCGACGACGAGACGCGACTCGCGCGCCCCGGCCTTACCCGCCTCGCGGCCTGGGTCGGCGTGACCGACAAGCGCGCCATCACCATCGTCACGGAGCTGATAGCCAAAGGGCTTGTCGAGCGCGTGGAGACCGGCAAGGCGGGACGCTCGGCGGTTTACCGGGTCTTCCCCCTCGGCATACCGCCCACACCGACCACGCAGGAGCTCAAAGAGCGCCTGGAGGCCCGCAAGGCGGCACCGAAGAACGCCAACAAGGCCCGCTCCGGAGTCACACGTTCGGCCCCCGCAAAGCCTGCGATGACCTATCAGGACGTCGAAGACCGCGAGGCCGCCCGCCGAGAGAAGGCCGAATCACCGCAGGTCGAAGCTGGGTTCCACGCGGGGAACCCAGGCGAGGAGGCAGGGTTCCACGGGGGGAACCCTGACGGGCAGGACAGCCGGGTTCCACCGGTGGAACCCGGTGAGTTTCACGGGGGGAACCCACTGGGTTCCACCGATGGAACCCCTTCCTTTCCTGGTTCTTCCTCTGCCCTTCCTTCCCCCCCTACCCCCACGGCTGACGCCGCAGGGGAGCCCGTGTCCGCTCCGCCAGGCGACCTTGCCCCGGAGCGCGGGGAGCTGCCTAGGGGCTGCACCAAGCACCGGGGGCACCCCGCTGCCTCCTGCCGTGGGTGCGGCACCAACCCGCGCGCAGGACGCCGGAGGGAGCAGGAGGAGGCCAAGAACGAGGAACACCGGGAGCACGGGCGCTTCTGGGACGAGTGGCACGAGGGCGCAGCCAGGCGCCGCCAACGGGTCGAGGAGAACCCGGACGCGACCGAAGAGGCACGCAGAGCTGCGCGCGAGGCCGTACGAGCACGGAAGGGCGGCAGCCAGCGAAAAACTTAGGCACCCGAAAGAAAATTTCACCAGGAATATAGACATCCCTGGCGATGCATATAGAATAGAACCAGAAAGAGGGGGAGGAGCCCCCTCTTGACCGGAAGGACGACATGGACTACCTGCCCATTCTTCGCCACTGCCACAAGGGCGCGATCGTGCTCGACAGCGGCGCTGCCGCCCGCGAGCAGATCCACAGCCTCGCCGACCTCTACCGCCAAGACCCCGAGGGCGTCGGCGACATGCTCATCCAGATCGCCGACCTGAAGGACCTGGTCGACTGTGAGCGCCACCTCGGCGGGCTCGGGCGCGCCAAGCCGGTGCGGGACGAGATCGTCGGCGAACTCCTCGACGAGATCGGCGGCGCCGAGATCCACCTCGACCACCGCGATAATCACAGGGCGCTCATGCAGGCCCGCGATCTTGCCCACCAGGCGCAGGACATCGCCGACGTCGCCGGTCATCGCGTCGACGAGCTGGAGGCCCTGACTGCGCGGGCGCGGCAGGTGCGAGAGGGGCGGCGTGCGGCGCCCCGCCTGGTGTTCGTCACCCGCCCTTGGTGAGAGCGTCCGCGCGCATCAATTTTGGCCTGAGATAGATCCCAACTCTGTACTGTTGGATGGCACGCGACCTCTTGGAGAAGGAACTGTGAGCAACGAATTGGCGCCCCTGGCCCCGATGCCCGTGCACAACAACACCGAAGACTCGCTCTGGCTGGCCCTGTGGAGCGCGTACGAGCCGGTCATCACCGCGCTGCGCCGCATCCCGCTCGTGACCAACGTCGAGTCCGGGAACATGTTCGCCATCACCGCCGAGCTCACCGACGGCTCGTATCTGTGGATCTCCTCGGTCGAGGACCTGCCCATGGACCCGGCCGCGCTGGAGGGCTTCCAGGTCAAGCGCCTCCACGACGACAACCCGAACATCGACGAGGTGTTCTACGACTCCACCGACAGCGGAGAGCAGTCGGAGCACGGCAACAACGTCGTCCCGCTCGTCCAAGCCATCACGGCCTTCGTCACCGAGCGGAGCCTCGCGCCGCGCGTCATCGACCTGGTCTCCGTCCGGCTTCGGGGCGTGACGGCGCAGCGTCAGCCGGTGTCCAAGCTGCTCCACGGCCCCCTCGCCGACAACGACGCGGCCATCAGGGAGTACGGCAACGTCGTGCGCGCCATGGCGGAGAAGGGCTGGACGTGCGTCCACGCGCAAGGCGGTACGGACTGGCCGCTCACCGTGTGGGAGCTGAACGACGAGGTCGGCATTGTCTACCTCGCGTCCACCGGGCAGGTGATCGTCTGATGGCGGGCACCGAAGCAGCCCCGCCGAATCCGGCGGACGAGACCGGCAAGCGCCGCTGCACCTGCGTCATCGCCCACCCGCAGAGCGAAGACGAACAGGCCCGAGCCCAGGCCGCGTTGGACAACGGACTCGCGACCAACGACGCCCACGGTGTGTTCGTCGCGTGCATGCAGCTCCTTCAGCCCTGCCCGGCTCGCTACGAGGTGGTGGCGTGGTGACCGTGCTGCACGTGCTGTACGCGCTGCTCGTGCTCGCCCTCGGTGTCGGTGCCGGCCTCACCGTGATCGTCATCGAACAGCTCCGCTGGGAGGCCCGCAGCCGGGTCCCGCGCCGCACGACATACGGCGAAGTCCACCGCCGCCACGCCGCCCACCGCTGATCGCGCTGCCCGGCCCGACTCCGGGCCGGGCAGCCGCAGACCTCTTGGAGAACACCCCGTGGGAAACGACGTCTATATCCAGACCTCTGACGGCAAGAGAGCCGAAGGGGGCGGGAACTACTTCCGGTTCGCCTACACCGCACTGCCGCGCACCCTCGACGCGATGAAGAACTTCGGGATGCTCGTCCAGCTGCCCGTCCCGTCATACCCGGAGCTGTCCACCTACGGGCTGGCGGGCGTGGACCTCCGGCCCGGCACCAAGTACGACGAGAGCACGGCGAACCGCGTCGCCGAATTCCGGACCGCCTATCAGGCCGTCAAGGACGCCTCCGAGACAGTGCCGACCGGCATACCCAGGTACAAGATCGACTCGAACGACGGCTTCCTCGTGACGGTCGCCGAGATCACCGCCGCCCTCGCCACCTATGACGCCCACCCAGGCGTGGCCATCGCAGAGATGCCCGTGGGTGACCCGAGGTGGGGGATATGGATCGCCTTCCTGCGCCAGGCGCAGGCCCACGGCGGCCTCCGCACTCACTGATCTCGGCCGTTGCCCGGCCCCGCGATGCGGGGCCGGGCGCGCAGGACCTCTTGGAGAACAACTACCCACATGGCCACCTGGATTGACCTTTTGTGTGGCGCGGGCGGCAGCAGCACTGGACTTGTCGAAGCCGGGCACGAGCTGTTGCTCGGCATCAACCACTGGCGGCTCGCGATCGAAACGCACGCCGCCAACCATCCCAACTGTGAGCACGTCGTCATGACGCTCAGCGACGGCTTCCCCATGCGCATGCTGCCCAAGGCCGACGCCCTGTGGGCATCCGTCATTTGCACCGAGATCAGCCCCGCGGGCGGCAAGGCCCGAGAGACCAACCAACTCGATCTCCTCGACCTGCTCGAAGAGGAACGCGACGACTGGGAGTCCCTCACCAAGGACGCCTTCGAGGCGACCCGGGTCACCGCCTGGTGCGTGGTGCGAGCCGCTGAAGCCAAGCGGTTCAAGGCCATCGTCGTCGAGAACGTCGTCGAATTCGGCCTGGACTGGATCCTGTTCGCGACCTGGCTCCAAGCCATGGAACTGCTCGGATACCAGTACCAGATCGTGTCCGTCAGCAGCGCCCACGTCGGCGACGAGGTCAACCTGCGCGCCCCGCAGTGGCGTGACCGGATGTACGTGGTCTTCACCCTCAAGACCATGCGCAAGCCCGACCTGGAGCCCAGGCCGCTCGCACCCTGCGTCGACTGCGGTGAGGACGTACACGCCGTCCAGTCGTGGACCAAGACCGATGGCCTGCGCATCGGGAAGTACCGGCGCGACTACATCTACCGCTGCCCCAACACCCGTTGCCGCCACGCCATGGTCGAGCCGTACGTACGTCCGGCCAGCGACATCATCGACTTCAGCGACCTCGGGAAGCGGATCGGCGACCGCAAGAAGCCCCTCGCGGATACCACCATGGACCGCATCCGTGCGGGCCGCCTCAAGTTCCCCTGGCGCCCCTATTCGATCTCGCTCACCCACGGCAAGGACGGTGGGGACAGGGCGTACGCCGTCGAGGACCGGCCGATGCCCGTCCGGACGGTGAAGCAGGGCGACGCGCTTCTGGTACCGACCGGCGGCTCGTGGAACACCGACGCCGTCCCCGTCGACGTGCCGATGCGTACTCGCACCACCCGCGAGAGCGAAGCCCTGCTGACGATGGACCCGTTCATCATCGAGTACCGCAACCACGCCACCGCCAGCCCCGCGAGCGACCCGCTCAGCGTCGTCACCGCCCAGGGCAACCACCACGGCCTTGTCACGCACGCCGGCACTGTGCCCGACCACGTGCGGAACACCCTCGTCGTGCCGTACCGCAAGGCCGCGGTGAAGACGGCCGCCGAACCCGTCCACACCCTCACCACCCGCGACTCGGCCGCCCTGGTGCAAAACGCCCCGGACATCAACGACTGCTACTTCCGGATGCTCAAGCCCCGCGAACAGCTCGAAGGGCAGCGGTTCCCCAAGAAGTACGTCGTCTACGGCAACCAGGCCGAGCAGACCGCGCAGGCAGGCAACGCGGTCTCGGTCAACGTCGCCCGGTGGATAGGCCAGCGATTGGAGCTCGTCCTGTGACCGGATCACGAACCCTGATCGGCACCCACGTCACCGACCACGCCCCGTGCTTCGGCGACGAGGACTTCGCCATTGCCGACGACAGATGGAAGAACGGCACCGAGCTGGTCGCCATCTGCGAACCCGTCCTCTACGTCTGCGGCGGCTGCCCCTACCGGGCCGCCTGCATCCGGCAAGTCGTTCCCGCCAAAAGCCTGTTCACCGGCATCTGCGGCGGCCGGATCTGGCTCAACGGCGCGATCATCCACGAGCTGCCGGAGGCCGACTCCAGTGAGTTGCCAGTCCCGGTCATCCGCAAGTCGTGCGGCACGGCGGCCGGATCACGCGCTCACCGCCGGGCCGTGGAGCAGCAGTGCCCCCGGTGCCTGCCCCACTACCGCCCCGGACCGAACCCGCTGGACGCGGAGGAGCAGGCCGCGCAGCAGCTCCAACTCCCCGACGCTCCCTGACCAACCGAGAGGAACCGCAGTGAAGCACCTGACCGCAATATGCACCGGTACGCCGGACGGCTACCGGATTCGAGTTCTGGACGAGGACCACGGCGTCTACTTGGTGCACCTCTTCTTCGACTGGGACAGCTTCCGCCCGGCCAGCGCCGGTCACCGGCTGATCGAGCACGGCTACATGATCCGACCCGACGCCCGAACCCCGGACGTGGTGAGCGGCTGGAGAGAGGTCCCGGGCCAACCCGGAACCTGGTCCGTGCCAGTCATGCCGACGAACGGGGGTGCCCCAGTGGCGCACCCGATGGTCAGTGACCGCCTCGTCGAGGCGGTCACCCACTGGACGGAAGGGCGCCACGACGAGGCCCAGGAGATCCTGGCGGACCTGGCGCGGAACGGGACGCCCTCGCTGATGTACGGCGTCGCGACGGGGCTCGCAGTTATGGCGAAGGCAGCCTTGGCGAAGATGCAGGGACTCGATGCCGACACGGCGTTCTGGATCATTCTGACTTCCGACGGCAGTCGTCCCGAGGACATCGTCCCGCAGCCGCACCTCTTCGCAGCTCGGTTCATCACCGCGTTCGCCAACGGGGACACCGCGATGACGCTTGCCCTCTACGGGGCCGCTTTCACCGCGCCTGACCCTGAACTGTTCTCCCGCTGCCTGGAGATGCTGCTGGCGGCGACCGGTGAAGCAGTTCGCGCCGCCACTCCGGGGGCCGATCGATGACCGGCTCTGCCACCTACTCGCCCGACGGACTGCGCCACGACGTTGCCGACCCGGCGACATGGAGTGTCCGGATCTGCGCGGGGCGGTGCGGCACGTGCATCTTCCGGCCGGGGAACCTGATGCGCCTGGAAGAGGGGCGCGTGGCAGAGATGATCGCCAACGCCATCGCTGAGGAAGGGCACATCGTCTGCCACGCCACGCTCGGCACCGATGCCCCCGCCATCTGCGCGGGCTTCGCCGCGCACCGGAACGGCCGTGCCGCTTCGCTCGCTCTGCGCCTGGCCCGAGCCCGTGTCCTCCGCACTGTCTGGGTTCACGTCGATCCCAGAAAGGCGGAGTCGTGACCAGCATGCTCGTCCTGCTTGTCCTCCTCGCGTGGGCAGCGGGAGCCGTGATCCTGACGGACGCCTTCCGGAGGCTGCTCGCCCACGACCCGATCCTGCGACTGGTGTACCAACTGCGGCCGGGTGCGGTCGCCTTGTACCTCGCGGTGGTCATCGTCGCGTGGCCGGCGGCGGTGGCGGCGAAGGCACTGTTGGATCTCGTCGACCGGGGCCGCAGGTGACCCACATCAAGCCGGGACGGATCTTCGCGGCCTGCGACCCGCGGGACGACATCCGCATACGGATCGAGCAGTACAAGCCGGGGGACATGCGCGCCCTGGTCGTGGACGCCGTGACCGGCCAGAGGCGTCGCCTCATGCTGGTCTCGGCCTTGCACGCGTCGGCCTTCACCAACGCCGGCGTGCCGCGTCGGAGCGGATACGCCCCCGACGCAACGGAGTTGGCAACGCCCAAAGTAGTTCCCCCGGTCGGAGTTCCGGGCGAGGAGGAACCGGACTGGTTCGAGGGGATGCCCGGCCGCCAGTTCAGGGTCGCGCTGCCACCCCGGCTGACGCTCCTGAACGCCAACCAGCGGCTCCACCACCACAAGCGCGCGGAGATCACCAGAGTGTTGCGGCGCGCGGCCTGGGCCGCCTCGCGCACAGTGCCACCCCTGGAACGGGTCCACATCATCGGCGTCCTGCATCCCGAGGACAGACAGAGGAGAGACCCCGCCAACTGGTACCCCAGCTTCAAGGCTTGTGTCGACGGGCTGGTGGACCAAGGCGTCCTGGCCGACGACGACCACACGCGCGTCGTCGGCCCGGACATGCGCATGGGGCACATGGTCGAGGGAGCGCGGCTCGTCCTCCACATACGCGACCTCACCTTCGCAGACATAGCTACTGACCTGCGGAAATAAAGCTCTCCGGTGATCAAGAAAATTCGCCGGAAATCTTGCCTCCCTCCCGAATGCATATAGAATAGAACTAGAAAGAAGGGGGAGCGGCCCCCTTCTTGAACCGTCAGGAGACAACCGTGTTGAACCGTCAGGAGATGAACGCGACAGACCCCTTCAGTCCCGAGGGCATCCGCCAGCGCCTGAGTGCCGAGCAGATCAGCCCCGCCCAGGCGGACCGGCTGGCCGAGGCCATCGCGGGCGCCCTCCGGCGGACCTGTAAGGAGTGGTTCCCCGGTACCGACTACGACGACTGGCGGCAGATGCTCCCCGAGCCGCTGCTCGACGTCGTGATCCAACTCCTCACTTGGGACGAGGACGGTCGGATCGTGGCCGACCACCTGCCCGCCGCCGCGGTCGCCTGCATCTTCCTGGACTTGCAGCACTCCGCCATCCCCGTCGGCTGAGGGGGGAGGGCTTCTGTGAACCGTGACGAGCAACTGAACAGCCGCCGTTGGAAGATCAGCTACACCTATCGCTGCACCTGCAACCCCCAGTGCTACTGGACCATGCTTCCCGGCCGTCACGCGGGAGGGTCGGGGACCTTCCTGAACGACGGCGAGGAAGCCCTCGGTGCGGAGGCCGCCGCCGCGATCGTCGCCGATCAGTACGGGCACGTGGACATCGCCGACATCGGCATGTGGCAGGAGGGCGACGAGGAGCGCGACGCGCGCCTCGCGCTGAACCGCCGCCAGGAGGCAGACGAGAGGCAGGGCGTCCACTGGGCCATGGGCGGAGCCAACTAGCCCAACGATTTCGCCCGGCGGCTGGTGATCATCACATCCCGGCCGCCGGGCGACCCTACGTCAAGGAGGCACATGCAAGCGCAAGACCCCTGCTCGCTCGCGGACCGGCGGGTGTGTGAGGCCACCCGCAACCTCGCTCGCGCCGTGCTGAGACGCATGGCTGTGACGGCGGTAGCGATCGAGCCGCGCATCAGGACTCTCGTCGCCACCCGCGACGACCCCGGATATGCCCTGTTGAGTCTGCATGGCGACGACGGGCGACTCCTTCTCCGGTTCGACCTGCGAAAGCAGCCGGACCCGATTTGGGGCAAGCTCACTGCCGATCTGTGCTTCCTTGCTGGGATCGCGGACCTGCGCACGCATCCGCCCGGCTACTACTTCGTCCACCCCTTGGTCGACGAGCGCGATATCGCCGTCCCTCTCCCTGCCAACCCCCGCGGCCTCCCTCCGCGCGAGATCGGCCACCTTCGGTGGTAGCCGTCGGCGAGGGTGACCGCCCCATCAGCGGGGCGCTGCCCGTGGGTGACATCAGTCAGGACTGACCCCCTCCGTGCTCGCTCACGGCAGGGCCGCAACATCCCCTGAATGCATATAGAAAAGAAGCATCCGGGGCCCGTTCATCCTCAACCGGAGGCATCCGTGCCACCTCGCCCCTCGATACCGGTCATCAACACGCCGGACCACCACGTCGCTGCGATGTTCCTCGTCCTTCTCGCCCGCGCGCCCGACACCGCCACGCTCCGCGCCGCCACGCGCCTCGCCGAGAGCGCAGCCGTCGCCTCCTGGGCGCTGCGTCCCGACGACCTCGAACCCCTCACCGTCGAGCAGTACCGGGATCTGCTCGCCTATGCCGCCGCTCCCGAAGTCCTCGACCTGGCTCTCTACCTGCGCGGCGACCGGAAGCACATCCGCACGCTCATGGACCACATCGGCCGAGAGATCGCGGAACTCCTCACCCACTACTCCGCGCCGGACCCCCAAGTCTGACGCCCGCCCCTAAGCACCAAAGGAGACCTATGACCAGTCCACCCGCACGGCAGTGGTGGGTCATCTACCGGGAGCCGAACCCCGCACAGATGGACATCGTTGCCGTCGAAGCCCTTCCCGAGGACGACACCGCCCACGACAAACGGTGCGCCGAACTGGAGGCATCCGGCCAGCTCGCCTATGTCGTCGCTGCGCCCGACCAGGACGCCGCCGCAGAGATCGCCGGCCGGATCTGGGCCGAGGAACTCATCACCAACCCGGCGCGCCACGCCGCCGCAGAGGCCTACCTCGCCGCCAACCAGCGGCCCAACTAACCCCATTGGAGAATGACATGAACCCCGACATGCTGAAGGACCTGTGCGCGAGCGTCGTGCACCGCTTGAGCCTCCGCCCCACCACAGTCGAGGCCGCGCTACTGGTCACCCTTCACCACTTCAGCGGTGAATCCCGCAACCCCGCGGTGGCCTACATCGGACTCACGCCCGATCAGTACGTCCTGCGGTCCCTCTCGACCCCCCGCTTCGAGGCCACCCTCGCGAGTGCCGCCCTCAAGGCCGAGGGCCGAGAAGCCGACGCCCGCCTGAACTGGGAGGCGTTCGTTCAGCGGGAGCAGGAAGCGGCCAGGCTTGCCCACGAGGCCATACCGAAGACGGCTCTCCTCACCGACGCCGACGCTATCCACCGGATCGGTCGTCAGCTGGGTCTCTGCGATGAATGCACGGACCAGCTCGTCTCCGGTGTCGTGCTCACCCTGGCGCTTGGATACCCCTACCGCTTGGCTGATCAATGGCACCTCAGCCTCACCGATCTGCTCGCCCAGGTCACCACCGAGGAACTGACCGAGCTGTTGCGGCACGCCGCGCACTCGGAGGCGGGTCGCACGGAAGAGGCCGCCGCCGCGCTCCGGCGCATGCAGCGCGCAGTGCGCTGACCTTCCCCCCCCCGTGGCGGCCTGCGGGCCGCCACGGGATGCCTCGATCGGACCGAATCCAGGAGACCGCATGAGCCAACTCGATCTGTTCGCCGACCCCGACGAGCCTGACGAGCCACCCGCGCCGCCCACCCTTGCCGCCCCGACCCGCAGGTATCTCACCGATCTGCCGCCGGCCCCCGCGCCCGTGACCATGCCCGCCGCCACGCCTGGCCCCTCGCTCGCGGTCGTCAAGCGCAAGCTGGGTCACTACCGCCCGGCGCAGAGCAACCCGCACGCGCACGCCTTCCAGATCGCGGAAGCCGTCAGCTACGCCTGGCACCACGCGCACGGGGGGAGCAGCATCGAAATCCCCATCGGTACGGTCGCCGCGCTCGCCCTCTGGCCCCTGCGCGGCCCGGACGCATACCTCGCCGCCGACTTGTGGCTCAGTCTCGATGACTCCGAGCTGCTGGCCGCCTTCCGCGAGTGCTGGGCCCGCATGTGGATCATGCGACCCGACCTCATCGACCGGGCCACGCCCTTGCACAAGTGGGTCGACGACGAGAAGCCCGACGCTCGGCGAGCCGCTGCCGTACGTGCCGTCGTCGAGGCCGCGCTCACCAACGGACTCCTGCACCTGACCGCAAGCGATGACCCCGATCTCCGTTCAACCACCGACGTGATCGGAACCCTCCTTGCCGTCATGCGCTCCGAAGGCGCTCACGATGCACTCGCGGAGGTCCACACGCCGCCAGAAGTCGCATACCTGATGGCCAGGATGCTGTTCGACGACATGACGCTTGAGCCTGGCATGAAGTTCGACGAGCCCACGGGCGGGACTGGTGGCATGTACCGCGCCGCCGTACAGGTCATGCGTGAACGCGGCGTCGACCCGCACCAGTTCGGATGGTCGCTGACGGACATCGACCCCCTCGCGGCGGCGGGCGCCGCCGTCAATGCGATCCTCTGGGACCTCGGCCCGCACGTACTCATCGGGTGTGGCGACACCCTGCACGAAGGCAACGTGTACGCCAGGGCTGCCCGGGAGGCACTGGAGTCCCTGGAGCGGCGCGATCGACTGCACTCGCAGGCGGTCTTCCTCGCGGCGATCCAGAAGGTCGAAGCTCTGGTACGCGATATAGCGGCCTGACCTGCGGAAACTGTCTTCTGTGATCTTGAACTCCCCCCTGAATGCATATAGAATAGAACCAGCAGGGAGGGGGAGTCATGGAAGAGCCGCCGTTCACATTCCCGTACTGCCGCAGCCACGACGTCCGGTGCCAGGAACCGGGCTGCGAGGCCTGCGCCTGCGACCACTGCTTCGACTGCGGAGCCTGCCCCACCCAGGCATGCGAACACGACGCCTAGCAGGCGGCCAACGGTGGCTCCGTCAATCGGCGGGGCCACCGGCGGCCCAACCGTGACCCTCACAACCCATTACGACTGGAGCGCAGATGACCTACAAGAAGGGCGACCGCATCGCCCTCGTACACACCACCGACTCGCACACCGGGCTCAAGCCCGACGACGAAGGCACCGTCCATCAGTTCGACGCGAGCCTCTCCATGCTCTCCGTGGACTGGGACAGCGGCTCCACCCTCTCGATGCTCCTCGACGACGGCGACGAAGTACGCCCCGCGTAGCGCCACCGGGCCCGCCCCGGTCGGGGGCGGGCCCCTGCTTCCCCCGCAGACCTCTTGGAGAACCACAGATGCTCATCACCGACGCCGCAGTCCGAGAAGCCGCGGCCAACCTCGCCCAAAGCCTCGGCGGCGACTGGGCGATCGACACCGCAGCGCCCGCCGACGGCGCAGCCCACCTCGTCTACAGCGACGGACGAGGCATCAGCTTCCGCCCCATCTTCGGCGGAACAACCGTCCAACTCTGGATCACCGGCGGCGCCGTACTCCCGCTCCCCGACGACGCCACCCTGGCCGACCATGCCCTACGCGAAGCGCAACTCACGGCACGCCTGGCCGAAGGGCACCGCTACAACAAGGCGACCACCCTCGTCACCGAAGCTGACGAAGATCCGGAACTCATCATCCTGCGCACCCTCCAAGACGACCTCCTTCCCGCCTTCGACTACAAGCCCCGCTACGCCGGCCACCGGCCCTGGATAGACCTCTTCGACAGCGCACTCTCACAAGTGATGGATGAAGCCCCGCCGGCCACGGGCACCTCGCTGCGCGACTGCGGCCCCGAAGCCCACATGACGCCGCCCGGCGTCGGCGAAGACTCCGAGCCCACGGCAGACACCGAATCTGACCCTGTCGCCGACAACGACCCGGCGATCGAGCCCGATCCAACCCCAGCGCACGACGGTGACCAGCAGGCCGACAACCCCACATCTGACGAGGTCCAGGAGGAAGGCCCGTCACCCGCCGAAGAACCCGACCCCGAAGTCACGCAGCCCCCGAGGTCCGGGCCCGAAACGGACCCCGCCTCGGAGCCGGGACCCTCCGGCGAGATCAGCGGCGAAGCGGACGCCCAACCGGCAGCCGAGACCAGCCCCAGCGCAAAACGGCGTCCCCGCGGCCGCACCCCCAAGCGCCGCCCGAAGACCAGCTCCACCTGACCACGTACGACCGACCAGGGAGCGCGGCCCGTGCCGCGCTCCCTCTGGAGCGCCATGAATAACGATGATGAGGCTCCCCTGGATCTCTCCATCCGGTGCTCGGGGGCCCTTGACGGGCTCGACTTGATTCGACCTACCGAGGGACAGCGGGGGCATGGGGCGCGAACCAGCAGATTCCTTGAACGGCGACCTTGGGCCCTGGGGAGAGCGAAAGTCTCGCTGCCTGGTGTCGAGATGGACTTCTGGCACAGGGTCCTGGCACCAGCTTCTGAGACACGCTGACCTGCGGACACCCGGTCGCGCCACCTGATACGCCATCTGTGTCTCAACAATGCTTCTGCGACAGCACCGCGAAGGTCAGCCCAAACCACGCCTGTTGCCCTCGGAGATAGCGGCCGCGAGGTTGCTTCGGAGCGACCCCGTCCACGAATGGTCGCCGCCCAGCACCCGCACCCGGTCGGCCGGGATCTATTCGATCAGCGGGGCCGCCCGTTTCAGGTCCCCCGCCAACAGGTAGGTGTAGGCGAGGTTGCTGCGGGTGATCAGGGTGTCGGGGTGGTCGGCGCCCTGCACCCGCACCCGGTCGGTCAGGGTCTGCTCGAACAGCGCGATGGCCCGTCCCAGGTCCCCCGCCGACCGGTAGGCGCTCGCGAGGTTGCTGCGGGTGATCAGGGTGTCGGGGTGGTCGGTGCCCAGCACCCGCACCTTGTCGGTCAGGGTCTGCTCGAACAGTGGGAAGGCCCGTCCCAGGTCCCCGGCCAACCGGTAGGCCAAGGCGAGGTTGCTGCGGGAGGCCAGGGTGTCGGGGTGGTCGGTGCCCAGCACCCGCACGCTATCGGTCAGGGTCTGCTCGAGCAGCGCGATGGCCCGTCCCAGGTCCCCCGCCGACCGGTAGGCGCTCGCGAGAGCGTTGCGGGAGGTCAGGGTACTTGGGTGGTCGGCGCCCAGCACCCGCACCTCGTCGGCCAGGGTCTGCTCAAGCAGTGGCACCGCCCGCCCCGGGTCCCCCGCCGACTCGTAGGCGCTCGCGAGGTTGCCGCGGGAGGTCAGGGTGCTTGGGTGGTCGGCGCCCAGCACCCGCACCCGGTCGGCCAGGGTCTGCTCGAACAGCGGGACCGCCCGTCCCAGGTCCCCCGCCAACTGGTAGGTGTAGGCGAGATTGTTGCGGGATTCCAGGGTGCTTGGGTGGTCGGCGCCCTGCACCCGCACCCGGTCGGTCAGGGTCTGCTCGAACAGCGCGATGGCCCGTCCCAGGTCCCCCGCCGACCGGTAGGCGTAGGCGAGGTTGTGGCGAGAGGCCAGGGTGTCGGGGTGGTCGGCGCCCAGCACCCGCACGAAGTCGGCCAGGGTCTGCTCGAGCAGCGGCACCGCCCGTCCGAGGTCCCCCGCCGACTGGTAGGCGTAGGCGAGGTTGTGGCGAGAGGCCAGGGTGTTTGGGTGGTCGGCGCCCAGCACCCGCACCAAGTCTGCCAGGGTCTGCTCGTACAGCGGCACCGCCCGTCCGAGGTCCCCCGCCGACCAGTAGGAGCTCGCGAGGGTGCCGCGGGAGACCAGGGTATCGGGGTGGTCAGCGCCCAGCACCCGCGCGGAACCGGCCAGAGCGCGTTGGAGGTGGCTAATCGCGCGGGTGAGCTGGCCCTGACTGTCGAGAAATTGCCCGGTGAGGGTGAGGATGTATGCGGTGGTTTCGGTGTCGGTGTCGGCGGGTGCGTGGTCGGCCAGGGCGTCGATGTGAGGGAGCAGGGCGCGCCAGTTGGGCCACTCGCCGGGGGTGTCCCAGGTGTCAGGCAGGGCGTCGTTCAGCTGGGTGGTGGCGTGGGTACGGGCTTGATTGATGAGGTGGGGGGTGCGGTGAGGGTCGTCGGGGTCGGGGGTGCGGGCGAGGGCCTGGACGAGGCGGTGGACGGCCAGGGTGTTGGTGGCGGGGTCGGGGGTGATCATGCTGTAGGCGGTCAGGAGGCCGATCGCTTTGTTCAGTGCGGGCGGGTTGGTGAGGCCGTCCAGGAGGGTGGCGGGAATCTGGTCGGGCGCGTACCAGGCCAACAGGCGCAGCAGGTCGGCGGCTTGAGGCCGGAGAGTGGTGATCTGGTTCAGGGTGACGTTCCAGATCTTGGCGATGGTGCGCTCGTGCGGGGTGACGACGCCGCCATCGCCGTACATCTCCACCGGGTACTCATCGAGCAGCGCGAGGTAAGCGCGGGGGGTGATGAGCGGATTCTGCGTGAGGTAGGCGGCTGCCTGTTCGATGGCCAGGGGGAGGTGGCCCAGTTCGGCGCACAGTTCGGCGGCGCCGTCCAGGTCCCGGGGGCCGGCGTGGCTGGCAATGCGGGTGAGCAGGTCCAGGGACTCGGCTTCATCCAGAACGTCCAGGCGCACGACCGTGTTGACGTTGTGCCAGGCGGTGGCGAGCCTGCTGGTGATCAGGAAGCGGCCGCTGGTGGGCCGCGCGAGCAGAGGGGCGATGTCGGCGGGGTCGTTGACGTTGTCCAGGATCAGCAGCCAGCCGGTGTGGCTGGCCAGCCACTGCAGGGCACGCTCGGCCAATGCCTCCGGCGAGAGCGCATCGGGCAGGCCCGATTCCAGAGCGGTGGCCAGTTCGACCAAGCCCTCCTGGACGCTGGTGGCACTGTAGGCGTTGATCCATCGGACCGGGACACAGCCGTGGGTGCGGGTGGCAGCCCAGTGAGCGGCCAGGGTGCTCTTGCCGATCCCGCCCAGCCCGTGCACCGCCTGCACCACCACCCCGCCCGGAGCTGCCAGCGCGGCATCCAACCGGTCCAGTTCGGTCGTGCGCCCGACGAACAGCCTTGGCCGCACCGGCAGGTTGTCCAGTCCGGCCGGAGCCTCCACCTCGGCGGGTGGCCGAACCGCCCCGGGTGGCAGGTACACCACCCTGGCACCATCTCCGGTCAGCACTGGGGCGTTGTTGTCACCCTCGATGGCGGCGGACCGCTCGGCGCTTGCCTCCACCCGTGAGCTGGTGGCGGGTGGTTCCGGTTGCGTACCGGTGCGCTGGAACGGCCACTTCACGGGTGGGCACCGCCACGCTGGTCGCCGGTGGACAGCGGGCCGGAGTTGGTTCCGCCGATGGCGATCCCACGGTTCCCGGACGCGGACACCGTATCCGGGGCTGGCGGAGAGGCGGGGTGCGGTCCGGCAGGAGGCTGGGAGGTTGTGGTGGCGTCGCCGGTGGAGACGGGGGCCCGGTTGTCCCCGCCGATGGCGACGGCGCGCTCGGCTGTGGCCACCACCGAGTGGCCGGAGGTTCCGGTCGACGGGGCCCGGGTAGCGAAGCCCTGGCCCCACAGCACGGCCAGCGAGCCCAGCACCGCGCCGAGCGCAGCGGCCAACGACCAGCGGATCGCGGGATCCTTCAGCAGAGGCGGCAGCACGATGGCCCCGCACAGCCATGCTGGCACGGCGAAGGCCGCGGCCGTCATCAGCCCCGCCACCGCCCATCTGGCGTTCCGTCCCATGCCGCCCCCAACCGCGCTGAATGTCCGTGTTCACCACCACGATGGCAGCAACTCCTCGACTCTGACCCGCCCTTGCACGCACAGAGCGCATCGACCCTGGCCCGTGGCGCTCAGGGCTTCCCACGGCGGGAGCGCAGCGGCCGTAGCTGGAGGGGGCAAGCTCGGTGTCAACCTCGACCTTGATCGTGGTGTGGTAGTTGACGCTCATACAGCGCGCCGGGGAGATGTGTGCCGGCGGTTCGTCGTCCATCGCCCGCTCTGGAAGAAGGAGAGCGAGCCGGATAACCTGACGAGGCGACGTCTGGCCTGTGAATACGGCCACAGAGGCTCCGCCCCGACATCCGGGGCCGAGCCTCTGCGCATTGGAAGGGGAATCCGCTGCGCGCGAGTTCGAGGCCCTTTCCTGAGCTGGCACAACCGGCTCTGCGTCAGCCAAGCCCGTCCATCCGGGGCGCCTCCAGGACGCGTTCTGGACGCAGGTTGGACACAAGGATCGGGAAAGACTGACAAGGGCCGAGAAGTGCTGAGGTGCCAAACCGCATCTGACCTGGGAAAACGACCAGGACGAGCATGGATCGACAAGGGTCGCCAAGATCCTCAAAGGACTCATAATCCGCCGGCCGTGGGTTCGAGTCCCACCCGCCCCACCTGTGCAGGCCTCTGAACTGCGGAAACGTTCATTTTGGCCTGTCGGATCGTCAACTTCGCCTGGACGGACTGAATCCGCTGCTCGTGAGTTTGGAGTCCGGAGACGGCCTGGGGAGCTGCAAACCGTCTGACCTGCAGCTGAGTGGATGATCGAGGTCCTGGCTCGCGGTCCGGGCGACTGACTTGAGGGCCAATGCCAAGACCCAGGGGCCGTACAGGGGGCCGGGAGGGCGTAGCCGTGTCCAGGCCGACGGTGTCTCGGGGGCGATCCGTTGTCCCATTTGGTGGTGGCGCTGCTGGGGCAGCCATCCACAGCGCGGCCAATGGAGCGCCCAGAAGAGTGGGGCGAGCTGCAGCATTGTGAGTTCGTCCTGTCCTGGACGAGGCTGAGCGCAGGCAGCTGGCGCAGTGGGCGCGGCGGGCCAAGACCGCCCATTTCCTCGCGCTGCGAGTCCGGGGCGGCAGAGTGTCAGGTCTGGCGGGTGCGGGTGCGGGTGCGGGTGCGGGTGCGGGTGCGGGTGCGGGTGCGGGTGCGGTGCGCCGGCCGACGCACCCGCCCCACGTCTATACCCCTGGGTGCAGTCCCAACCAGCCGGGTGTTGGGTCGCCCTTGACCTCGCCGAAGTAGAGGGCGAAGGTCTGCTTCCAGCGTTCGACCGCGGCACGGTCGGCCATGAAGCGGGGGAAACCGTCCACGTGGGCGTTCGGGTACTCCCAGATCGGCTTCAGTCCCGCCGGGGGAGTGACGTCGGTGCGGACGGACCAGCCGTTGAACGACCCGTTCTGCATCTCGGCCGACAGCTGCCAGTTGAGGAAGAGTTTGGCGGCCGTGGAGTTCCTGGCCTGCTTGAGGATCGCGGCGCGCTGGCCCCAGGCCATGAACGGGTGCCCGGCGCCGATGGCGAACGTTACGGGAGAAGTGCTGACCGCAGATCCGGCAGTGCCGACACCGATCGCCTTCTGCCCGCCGAAGACGGCGTCGCCCGGGGAGTTGCTGCCCCGCCCGAACCGCACGTCCTGCTCGGCGAACTTGGCCACCCAGTCCCAGCCGTACTTCTGGGCGTACAGCGAGAAGAGGTAGAGGACCGCGTCGTCGTCGTGCGGGTAGGCGGAGGCGATCTTCCCCTTCCACTTCGGGTCGACCAGGTCGCGCGGGGTGAGCGGCGTCGTCCCGCCGACTGTCGCCGTGTCGTACATGAAGCTGAAGGCGAGCGCCCCGGTGGCCACCCATGCGCCCTGCGGGTCCTTGAACTTGTCGTAGACCTTGGAGAACCCGGCGGGCTTGTAGTGCAGGAGGCGGCCCTGCTGCTTCCAGCGGTCGAAGTCCTGGAGGGTCTGGAACTGGACGACGTCCGTGACGAGGGTGTCGGTGGCGAACTGGTTGTCGACGCGGACGTCGTGGTACTTGCTGTAGTCGACGATCAGCGTGAGGTCTATCTCCGGGAAGCGGTCCTTGAAGGCCGCCTTGGTGGCGTCCTGCTGGGTGGGGGTGTCGCCGCCGGCGTAGACGACGAGCTTGCCGCCCTCCACGAGCGCGGCCTGGTAGAGCTCGTCGAGCGTCCGCGTCTCCTCGCGCCCGCCCGCACCGCGGTAACCCGCCGGGGCGCCCGTGGCCGGAGTCGCGGTGGCGCCGAGGGCTCCGACGCCGAGGGCGGCACTGGTGGCCAGGACATGTCGTCTGCTGAAGGTGGGCACGCTGAAGAGGCCTCTCTCATGGGGGGTGGAGTGGTGAAGCCCCGGCGCCTGGGCACGGCCATGGTCGTCGGGCGCCCTTCATCCTTGCCTCACCCCACCCGGATGGGCAACGTTTCCCAAAGACCAAATTCAACTTTCAATCGAACGATTGAACGCCCGCTGCACAACTCGGAGCTGACGCCCTACTCCGTCAGCCGCGCAGTGGACCGGCGCGGTACGAGCGTGGGGGAGAGGGTGACCTGGGCCGATCGGCGGCCACGGTCGGCGATCCGCTCCAGGAGGAGGCGTACGGCGTTCTGGCCCATCTCGCGACCGCCCTGGTCGACGCTGGTGAGGGAGATCGGGCCGAACGCGGCGAACGTGGTGTTGTCGTAGCCGGCCACCGAGAGGTCGCCGGGCACGGACAGCCCGGCCTCGGCGACTGCTTCGAGCACGCCCATGGCGACGATGTCCGCTCCGGCGAAGACGGCCGTGGGCCGGACGGGCCGGGCCAGCAGCTCCTTCGTGCCCCGGTAACCGCCGTCCTGGGTGTAGCTGGTGGAGACGACGTCGGTCCACTCCTCCAGGCCGTGCTGCCGCATGGCCTGGCGATAACCGTCGGCGCGGCGGGCGTTGGGCATCTCCGTGAGGCGCGTCGGATCGGTCTCGTGATGCTCGATGTGGGCGATCCGGCGATGCCCGAGGCCGGCCAGGTGGCCGACGACCAGCGCGGCGCCCTCGACGTCGTCGTCGGCCACCGTGTCGTACGCAGGAGACGAGCCGTGGCGGCCGATGACGACGGTCGGCACCGCGCTGCCGACCCGCTCCATATGGGCGCGTGAAGAGATCGGTGCAACCAGGATGATGCCGTCCATGCCGCGGTCGATCATTGCCTCGGTGACGCGGGCCTCTTCCTTCTCCCCGTTGCAGCCCGGGCCGAGGAGCACCTGGTACTCGGTGTCCGCGAGCGAGGTGGTGATGCCGTCGAGGATCTCGGGGAAGAAGGGGTTGCGGATGTCGGGCAGCGTGACACCGATGGTGTACGTCTGTCCGCGCAGGCCCCTGGCGCCGGCGTTCGGCCGGTAGCCCAGTTCGTCGATCGCGCGGCGCACCTTGGCGCGCATCTCGGGGCTGGCACCGTACGCGTTGCGCAGCACCTTGGAAACGGCGGTCGTGGACACCTCTGCGTGACGGGCGACGTCGACGATGGTGACGCGTCGAGGCCGGGCCTGCGGCTCCATCCGGTTCCTGTCCCTTCGGGAAACGTTGTCGGCGAGTGTAGGACGGAATGCGTGGTTCGGTGGAGCCGCCGCAGACCCTGAGCCGCGTCGCCGTCGTAACAATTGCGCAGCTTGCGCAGCATCTTGACGTCACGCAGGACGCTCTCTAGGGTCTGGCAACACCTATGGGAAACGTTACCCATCGGACCCCGGGCCATCCGACCCCGCATCCGACCACCGGACCATCCGACACCTGGACCGCATCACCCACCACGACAACCGGTCGGCGCCCCCACACGCAGTCCGCAGTGCTGGAGCCCCGATTCAACACTCTGTTTGAAACGTTTCATGAGAGGAGGTGCGTCGATGACCCTCGCCCCGCACGAGCAGCTGCCGGACCATGACCGGCCTCCCGATGCGAAGCGGGCGCCGAAGGTCCGGCGGGCGCGCACCACCCCGCCCTGGTGGTTCGCGCTGCCCGCGCTGCTGCTGTTCGCCTTCGTGGTTCTGGTGCCGAGTGTCCGCGGTGTCTACTACGCCTTCACCGACTGGGACGGTCTCGACCCCGACTTCTCGTTCATCGGCCTGGACAACTTCTCCGACATACTCGACGACCCCGACGCAATGCAGGCCATCTGGCACACCCTGCTGATCGCCGTGTCGATCACGGTCGTCCAGAACGCCGTGGGTCTGCTGCTGGCCCTCGGCGTCAACTCGGCGATCAAGTCCCGCAACGCGCTCCGGGTGTTCCTGTTCGCCCCGGCCGTGATCACCCCGATCGTCACCGCCTACCTCTGGCGCAACCTGCTCGGCCCGGACGGCGCGGTCAACAGCCTGCTCGGCGCCGCGGGGCTGGACGGCTGGCAGCAGGACTGGCTGGGCAGTCCGCAGGTCGCTCTGTGGTCGGTGATCGGAGTGATCGTCTGGCAGTACGCCGGCTACTCGATGGTCATCTTCCTGGCCGGACTCCAGTCCGTGCCCAAGGAGATCCACGAGGCGGCCGCCATCGACGGGGCGGGCCCCGTGCGCCGCTTCTGGTCGGTCACGCGCCCGCTGCTGGCCCCGGCCCTCACCATCAACCTGATGCTGTCGATCATCGGCGGCATCAAACTCTTCGACCAGGTCTACGCGTTGACCGGCGGCGGCCCCGGCCACGCCACCGACACCCTCTCCACCCTGATCTACAAGGACGCCTTCACGCTCGGCGAGTTCGGCTACAGCATCGCGCTCGCGGTCGTCCTCACGATCATCGTGGCAGTCGTCTCGACCGGTCAGTACCTGGTGCTGTCCCGCAACGAGAGGGCCGTCTCATGATCCGCTACCGCCGCCGCACCCTCGCGCTGGAACTGGCGATGATCGCCGCGGCCCTGGTCGTGGGCTTCCCGGTGTACGTCCTGGTCAACCTGGCCGTACGCCCGGCGTCGGACACCTCCTCACCGATCAGCCCGACTACCTCACCCACCCTCGCCAACTTCACCCAGGCCTGGCAGCAGGGCGCGCTGGGCGGGGCGTTGGTCAACAGCGTGCTGGTGACGGTGTGCAGTGTCGTCATCGTGCTGGCCGTCTCGTCGCTCGCGGCGTACCCCCTGGCCCGGGTGGCGGCCCGCTGGTCCCGGGGAACGTATCTGACCTTCCTCCTGGGCCTGGTCCTGCCGTTCCAACTGGCGGCCCTGCCGCTCTACCAGACCATGCGGGACATGGGGCTCCTCGGCACCCCCTGGGCGTTGGTCCTCTTCTACTCCGGTCTGCAGGTGCCCTTCACCGTCTTCCTGTACGTCGGCTTTCTGCGCGCCTTGCCCCGGGACTTCGAGGACGCGGCACTGATCGACGGCTGCACCTCGCTGCAGGGCTTCCGGTACGTCGTCCTGCCGATGCTCAAACCGATCACGGTGACCGCTCTGGTGCTCAACACGGTCGCCATCTGGAACGACTTCTTCACCCCGTTGCTGTACCTCAGCGGCAGCGCGCAGCAGACCATGCCGGTCTCCATCGCTGGTTTCGTCGGCCAGTACGTCACCGACTGGAACCTCATCTTCGCCGCACTGGTGATCAGCATCCTGCCCGTCCTGCTCGTCTACTTCCTGCTCCAGCGCAGCATCATCAACGGCTTCGCGGGTGGGCTGCGCGGATGACACACGCCGCCCACCCGTCCCTCATGTTCGGTGGCTCTTCCTCGAGGGGGACTTCATGAAGACACGCACACTCCCGGCCCTGATCGCCGCGGTGACATCCGTGGCGGTGTTGGCCGCCTGCAGCGGCGGTACCAGGGCAGGAGACTCCGGCGGGGGATCGAAGACCCTGACGCTCGCCTCGGTCGACCAGGGCTCCGTCGAGGACGTCGTCAAGGCCTTCGAGAAGGCCAACCCCGGCGTCAAGGTCCGCTACACCACCAGCGGCGCCGACCAGTACCAGCAGCAGATCCGCACCCAGCTGTCCTCGGGCACCGCACCCGACGTGATGTCGGTCTGGCCCGGCAACGGCAACCCGGGCGCCACGGTCGTCCTGGCCAAGCCCGGCTATCTGCGCGACCTTTCGGACCAGTCCTGGGCCGCCAAGATGCCGGACGCCATCAAGACCGTCGCGCAGTACGAGGGCAAGACGTACAACGCGATCTTCGGCCAGAACGGCATCGGCGCCGTCTACAACGAGCAGGCCATGCAGAAGGCCGGGCTCACCGCGCCGGACACCTGGACCGACCTGCTGGCCTTCTGCAAGGCCGCGAAGGCCAAGGGAACCCCTGCCTTCGCCCTCGGCAACCAGGACAACTGGGTGACCCAACTCGTCCTGTACGCACTGGTCGCCACCACCGTCTACGGCCCGGACCGCGACTTCGACCAGCAGATGCAGGCGGGCCAGGCCACCTTCGCCCAGTCGCAGTGGGCCACCGCCCTGGACAAGTACGTCACGATGGAGAAGACCGGCTGCTTCCAGAAGAACCCGCTGGGCACCAACTACGAAGCCAGCCAAGCCCTCGCCGCCTCCGGAAAGACCCTAGGCATCATCCAGGGCAACTGGGTGATCGCCCTCCTGAAGGGCAAGAACCCGAAGGGCACGTTCACGCTCAAGGCGCTCCCCGCCACCGATGACCCGTCCCAGACCCTCATCCCGGCGGCTGCGGGCGCCGGCTACGGCGTCAACGCCAAGGCGAAGAACAAGGAACTCGCCCTGAAGTTCGTGAACTTCGTGATGTCGCACGAGGGCATGAACCTGTTCGTCAAGAAGCAGGGCGGTCTGCCCTCCCTGCCGGACACGGGGTACGTGGCGGATCCGTCCCTGGCCGAACTGTCCAAGTTCATCACGTCGGACCGCACCGTGCCGTTCATGGACCAGCTGTGGCCCAACGCCAAGGTCCAGCAGACCATGCTCAGCGGCCTTCAGGAGATCTTCAGCGGCCAGTCCACGCCCGAAAAGCTCCTCGCCGAGATGGACACCGACTACAAGTCCGGCTCCTGACCACCCCCCCCCAACACCCGAAGGGATGACGGTGTGAGCAATGCA
The DNA here is from genome assembly GCF_029892565.1 of Streptomyces pseudovenezuelae. Lineage (GTDB taxonomy): Bacteria > Actinomycetota > Actinomycetes > Streptomycetales > Streptomycetaceae > Streptomyces > Streptomyces pseudovenezuelae_A. Next base: position 529,743 of record NZ_JARXVH010000002.1, read on the forward strand.
CCCCACCATGCGGACGGCACGGACCGTGACCTCGACAAGAGCGATGCCCCCGGCGGAGGCAACGCGGGAATCCGCCGTAGAACCACGCTCGTGGCGACGGCCGGCGCGGTGCCGGTAGTGGCCGGCGCCGTGGGCGGCTCGGCCACCGCGCAGGCGGCACCGTCCCGCCGTCCGGACGCCGCGGTGACCGGACTGACCGTGGAACACCGCACCGACCCCCTGGGCGTGGACGCCGAGCGGCCGCGCTTCGGCTGGCGCATGCGGTCCGCGTCGCGCGGGCGGAGCCAGGGGGCCTACCAGATCCTGGTGGCGAGCTCACGGGACAGGCTGACGGCCAGTCGCGCGGACGTCTGGGACAGCGGCCGCGTACGCTCCGCCGATTCTGTGGCTGTCCGCTACGCGGGCAGGGCGCTGAACACCTCGACCCGCTACCACTGGACCGTCACCGTCTGGGACGCCGAAGGCCGTCCGGTCGGTACGGCGCCCCCCGCCTTCTTCGAGACCGGCCTCATGAGCACCGACGGCGTCGGCGGATGGGAGGGCTCGCAGTGGATCGGGATGAAGGGGAAGGTCCCCAACTCGGCTGGGGCGCCGATGCTTCGGAGGCAAGTGGTTCTGAAGAAGGGGATCCGCGAGGCGCGGCTGTACGTCTCGGCCCTCGGCGTGTACGAGGCCTATGTCAACGGACGCCACGTGACCGTCCCGCAGGACGACGGCACCGCGATCGAACTGCTCCCCCCGGGCTCGACGAACTACGACGCGCGCGTCAACTACATGACGTATGACGTCACGGACCTCGTGACGCGAGAGCGCGCGGACGTCACCCTCGGGTTCGTCCTGGGTAACGGCTGGTACAACGGCCGTATATCCGACGGCAGTACGTACTACTCGGCGGACGGCAACGCCTTGGCCGTCAAGGCCAAGCTACTGATCCGGTACGCCGACGGGACGTCGCAGACGGTCGTCACCGGGCCGGACGGCGGCTGGAAGGCCACCGACACCGGCCCCTACCGCGCCGACGACATCTACGACGGCCAGACCTACGACGCCCGGATGGAGCTGCCGGGCTGGACAGCGCACGGGTTCGACGACTCCGCCTGGTCGGACGTGGAGCGAGTCGCCTTCGAGGACAAGTTCCCGGACGCGCAGCTCCTCGTCTACCCGGGCGAGACCGCGCGCTTCATGGACCGTTGGGATCGGCGACCGCGGTCGATCACCGTCGCCACGGGGGTGACCGGGCAGGACGGCAGCCCCAACGGCAGGGGCCGCATCGTCGTGGACCCCGCCCGGACGGTGACCGACACCGTGAAGGCGGCCTCCGCCTCGGCCACGATCGGCAGTGGCGAGACGGCCGTCTTCGACCTCGGTCAGAACATGGTCGGTGTGGCCCGCTACAGCCTGCGCGGCCCCGCCGGAGCCAAGGTCGAGTTCAGGTTCGGCGAGATGCTCAATGACGACAGCACCGGCGCGGACGGCCCCGAGGGCTCCCTCTACCGGGCCAGTCTCCGAAGCGCCAAGGCCACTAGCACCTACATCCTCAAGGGCGACCGGCACGGCGAGACCCACCAGGACTGCCTGACCTTCTATGGCTTCCGTTATGTGTCCGTCACCACGACGGACACCGTCACGATCGCCGGCCTAACCGGAAAGGTCGCCACCTCCGCGATCCGCGAGATCGGTACCTTCACCACCAACGATCCCGACATCAACCAGCTTGCGAGCAACATCCGTTGGGGTCAGCGCGGCAACTACCTCTGGGTGCCCACCGACTGCCCGCAGCGCGACGAACGCCTCGGCTGGACCGGCGACGCCCAGGTCTTCTCCACGACGGGTCTGTACAACGTGGACGCCGGGGTCTTCCTCAGTCACTTCCAGGACACGGTCGTCGACTCCCAGGCCATCTACGGTACGGACAAAGCCCAGTTCACCGGGGTCGCCCCCACCGCACGTTTCAACTTCCCTGGCGGCGGCAGCGGTTGGGCGGACGCCGGTGTCATCGTGCCCTGGGCCGTGTGGCAGATGACCGGGGACGCGACCATCGTCAAGGACAACTGGCCGGCGATGACCCGCTACCTGGACTGGATCCAGGAGCAGACCGGCGACACCTATGCCGGACAGGGCTCCCTCACCGGCGACTGGCTGGGGCCCCAGAAGACCAGCGCCCAGCTGATGAGCGACGTCTACTACGGCTACAGCACCCGGCTGATGGCACAGATGGCCCGCGCGATCGGCGGGACGGCGGAGGGAGAGGTGTACGACCGGCTCTTCGGACGCATCAGGCAGGCGTTCATCACCAAGTACCTGAGCACCGAGGGCGGCGCGGTCACGGTCAAGTCCAGCCTCGGCGACGCCTCCCCGATCGAACCGGGCTCCGACCCCAACCAGAAGACGGAGGACAACAGCCAGACGGCGCTGCTCTGGGTCCTCAAGCTCGGTTTCTACGAGACGGAGGCCCAACGCCGCACACTCGTCGGGCATCTCGCCGACAACATCGGCAACGACGAAGCCTACAAGGCGGCGCACCCGAACAGCAGCCGGGTCAGGTACGCCGAGAACACGCTGTCCGTCGGCTTCCTCGGCGTCAACGTCCTCGCCCCCATCCTCACCGATGAGGGGCGCGCGGACCTGGCGTACAAGCTGCTCCACCAGGACGCCTTGCCGTCCTGGCTGTTCTCCGTGAAGAACGGCGCCACCACCGTCTGGGAGCGATGGAACTCCTACTCCAAGGAGGACGGGTTCGGGCCGGTAAGCATGAACTCCTTCAACCACTACGCCTACGGCGCGATCATGGAGTGGATGTACGCCTACATGGCCGGCATCGCCCGCGACCCGGACAGCCCCGGCTTCAAGCACTTCGTCCTGCAACCCCACATCGATCCCACCGCCAGGATCACGCAGGTGTCGGGCTCGCACGAGTCGCCGTACGGCGAGATCAGGAGCGAGTGGAAGATGGAGGACGGAGGCGGGAGCCTTGTGTACGACGCGCTCGTGCCCGCCAACAGCGAGGCGACGCTGCGCCTTTCAGCCATCTCCGCCGATGCCGTCCGCGAAGGACGGACTCCGCTGGCCCGAGTGGACGGGGTGCGTCTCCTCGGCCACAAGGACGGTGTGGCCTCGTACAGGTTGCCCTCGGGCCGATATCACCTGACCGCCCGGCTCCGCTGACCTGCCGCCAGACGCCTGTCAGGCAGGTGCCGACATCACGAAGCGGCCGTGTTCGCGGCGCCGAGGGGGCATCGCGGACGCGGTCATCGACAGCACCCGGCGAGCGGGGGCGCGACCAGTGCACGCCGGGCGCTGCCCCGCTGAACTCGTCGCAGACCAGGCGCTGGAGTGCTGGACGAGATTTTCCGAACGGGCTTAACGACGCGCTAGTCTGCGATCAGGCGGCTCACCTGCGAAAACGCTGTGCGGCTCCACCTCGGGCGAGGAGGGCGGTGGCCAGCTCCCCCGGTAAGGGACTCCACTGTGCGAGGGTTCTGTCCCCTTGGCTGAACTGGGCGGGCACGGCGGCTGCTGTGGCAGGCGCCCAACTCATCGGCTCCCAGGGGCCATTGAGGGGCCACAAGGACAGGAACAGATCGACAAGCACCACACAGGACTGACATTGATCGGCACGTCTGACCTGGGAAAATGACAAAGATGAGCGTTGATCGGCAAGGGCCGCCAAGCCCCCCAAGGGACTCATAATCCGTCGGCCGTGGGTTCGAGTCCCACCCGCCCCACCTGTGCAGGCTTCTGACCTGCGGAAACGTTCATTTTGTCCTGTCGGATCGTCAACTTTGCCTGAACGGACTGAATCCGCTGCTCGTGAGTTCGTACCTCGTTGCTCTGCATAGGTTGATGTCCTTCTGACCTGCGTGGATGTGCATCAACCGAGAGATGTTCTGCCCGGCTTTCTGTGACTGGGCGTGCGTTGAGGCCGTCCTGAGGCCGGAGGTATCCGCGAACTGGGCCGGATGTGTTGTCCGGCGACTCGTCTGCCGGTTGCTCAGGGCGTTCCGTGTGGCGGGTGGGGCCTGTGGGCTGCTGGCAGTACGTCTGGCGAGGGTCCAAGGAAACTGCCCCAACAGGAAACGGCCCGGAACGCAGGCGTAGCGGCCTCTGAGTGGCCCCGACCTCTCCCGCAGGAACGTGACGGCGGGCGATGGTGAGCCAGCCTGCCCGAGCGTCGATTGGCCCCCGCGCCGCATGGCGGCCTTGCCCTTAGCTGCCTTGCAGGGAGTTGGCCGGGGTCGGGCACGCGCTGCGTGCCCGACCTCAGTGCTCACGAGGGGGTATCAGTGAGGTGTAGTAACCGCTGGAGTCGATGACGAGGTCGGTGGTGCCGGTGCTGTCGTTGTAGAGGGTGATGGATCCGCTGGTGTCGGTGCGGGTGAGGGTGAGGTTGGGCTTTGCCCCGCTACGTAGATATCTACGACCTATGCAGCCAGATTCAGGCTACGTGATGCGATGGGCGAGGTCCTGCTGGGATTGCGCCCAGGAGGTGAACCACGGTCTCCCGCCCTGGTGTTCGGCGGCCGAGACCGAGGTGGAGCCTGCGGTCCCGGCCGCGGCGAGAGCAAGTGCCAGTGCAACGGCGGCCGTACGACACGTTGCGGGTCTGCGGAACGAGCGCATGCGGGTGCTGCCTCTCTGACGTGGGACGGCCGGGGGTCAGGTGTCGGGATCAGTCGGGCAGGATTTCGCCACGGGTCTCGGGTGCCAGTGGCACCAGGACCATTCCGATGACGAAGACCACCGCGGTGAGGCTGAGCGGAAGCGCCAGGGAGCCGGAGGCGTGGATGCCGTACCCGATGAGGAAGGTGCCTGCGGCGGCGAACCAGCGGGAGAACGTGGTGGTGAATGCGAAGGCGGTGGCGCGCATCCGGGTCGGGTACTGCTCGGGCAGCCAGATGGTGAACACCGCGAAACTCGCCCCGCCGAGCCCGAGTACCGGCAGGAAGGCGAAGGTCAGGGCGATGGAGTGCAGCGGATAGGCCACGCCGTACGTGCCCACCGTGCCCACGGTCATCAGCGCGAAGAGTGCGGCCAGTGCCTTGCGGCGGCCGAGCCGGCCGGCGAGGCGGGGCACGCAGAAGCAGCCCAGGATGGTGAAGGCGGCGACCGTCATGGTGGAGAGGCCGGCCAGGCGCACGGTGGTGAGGTGGCTGTAACCGGCGCGCTTGGAGAGGTTGTTCATGGCGGTGGGGACGTAGGTGGACCCGGCCCACAGGCCGATGACGCACACCACAAGCAGGATCAGGTTGCCGATGGTCCGGGCCCGGTACTGCCCGCTCAGCACCTCCTTGACCGGCTGCCAGAAGGACCGTTGCGCGCGTTCGGCGGCCTGCTCCTTCCAGCGTTCGGGCTCGGGCGTGGTGCGGCGGATGAGGAAGATGGCGAAGGCGGGGATGCCGCCGAGGAAGAACATGCCGCGCCAGCCGAGTGCGGTGCCGAAGAGGAGGTACACGGCGGCGACGAGCAGGACGCCGAAGTACGCGGCCGAGTGCATCAGGCCGCCGAAGCGTATCCGTACGCGCTCCGGCATGACCTCGGCCAACAGGGTGCCGGCCATGGCCCATTCGCCGCCGACGCCGATGGCGGCCAGGAAGCGGAAGGCGTTCCACTCCCAGAGGTTGGTGGAGACGCCGGCCAGGGCGGTGAACACCGCGTACGTCAGGATCGAGACCATCATGGCCGGCTTGCGTCCGAATCGGTCGGCGACGGGACCCCAGATGAAGGAGCAGCCCCAGCCGAGGAGGAACAGGGCGGCGCTGATCTGGCCGTACCAGCCGACGTTGTCGGGGGTGTCCGCGATGCCGGCCCGGGGCAGCAGGTCGGCCATGGTGGGGGCGAGGACAAGACCGAAAATGGTCCAGTTGAATCCGTCCATGGCCCAGCCGCCGAACGAGCCCCAGAACGCGTGACGTTGGGCCTTGGTGAGACGGTCGGTTCCGGGGAGTGGGTGCGTGGTGCTCGTCGCGGGTTGCTCGTTGATCGTCACGGGGACCTCGATTCGGCTCGAAAGGTGACGAGAAGTGCGGTTCAGCCGGTGTGGGAGACGCGTGCGAGAAACATGCTGAGGCCGGCCTGCATGGAGTCGTAGTCGGCGGCAGGACCGGTCGGGGAGGTGCGCAGGCGGTCTCTTACGGGGGCCAGGAGTGCGTCGACGGAGCGTTTCGCGGCGCGGATCGCCGCCGCGGGCTGGGCGGTGATCGAGCTGGTGAGGGCGGCCACGGCGTCGTCGAGTTCGGACGCGGGGACGCAGGCGGTGGCAAGGCCGAGCTGCAGGGCTTCGTGGCCGTCGACCAGCCGTCCGGTGAAGAGCAGGTCGCGGGCCGTCGCGGGCCCGGTGAGCAGGGAGAGACGGGCGGCGAAGGCGGGCGGCACCAGGATTCCCCAGCGCGCGACGGGCATCCCGAGCTGTGCGTCCTCGGAGACGATGCGCAGGTCGCAGGCGCAGGCGAGTTGACAGCCCGCGCCCGCGGCGGTACCGCGGACGGACGCGACGACGGGGACCGGCAGGCGCTCGATGGCCGTCAGCGCGCTCTCCATGGCTGCGAAGCTCGCATCGATCTCGCCGGGCGCCACCGAGAGCCATTCGCGCATGTCGGATCCTGAGCTGAAGGAGCCGCTGCCGGAACCGGAGATGACGACGGTCCGGAGCGTACGGTCCTTCGCCAGGTCTTCGAAGAGACCGGCCAGTGCCTTCCAGTCGTGGGTGCCCAGAGCGTTGGCCCGGCGTCCGGTGCCCACACGCACGGTGGCGAGGACGCCGTCACGGCGGACGCCGATCGCCGCCGAGCCGCTCACCGTACGGCCCCCGCGGTGTGCAACTCCGCGATCTCGGCCGCGCTGTAGCCGGACTCGGCGAGCACCTCGTCGGTGTGTTGTCCGAGCAGTGGGGGCGCGGTGCGGATGGACGCGGGCGTGCCGCTCAGCTTCAACGGGGAGGCGACTGTGCGTAGTTGGCCGGCCGTGGGGTGGTGCAGTTCCTGGACCATCGCGCGGGCCACGGCCTGCTCGCTGGTCAGCGCCTCCTCGACGGTACTGATGGGCGCGCAGGGCACCCCCGCGGAGTTGAGTGCTTCGGCCCACTGGGCGCAGTCGCGACGGGCGAGCGCGGACTCCAGGAGCGGGATGAGTTCCGTGCGGTGGCGTACCCGGTCGGGGTTGGTTGCGAATCGAGGGTCGTGGGCGAGGTCCGGAAGGCCGACGGTCTCAGTGAGCCTGCGCCACAGCCGGTCGTTTCCGGCGGCGATCATCACGTGCCCGTCGGCCGCGGCCAGTGCCTCGTACGGGACGATCGTCGGATGCGCCGTGCCGTGCGGTCCCGGTGCGACACCGGTGGTGAAGTATCCGCCGGCCACGTAGGTGAGCCAGGCCAACTGCCCGTCGAGCAGCGAGATGTCGATGTGCTGGCCGCGACCGCTGGACCGGCGTGCGTACAGGGCGGTCAGGATGCCGATCGTCGCCCACATGCCGGCACCGATGTCGGCGGTGGCGATGCCGGGGCGCATGGGTGGGCCTCCTGCTTCGCCGGTGATGCTCATCATGCCGCTCTGGGCCTGGGCGATGGCGTCGTAGCCGGGCCTGGAAGCCCAGGGTCCGGTCTGGCCGTAACCGGAGATGGAGGCGTACACCAGACCCGGGTTGCGTAAGGAGAGTTCCGGGTAGCCCAGGCCCAGACGATCGGCGCTGCCGGGGCGGAAGTTCTCGACCAGGACGTCTGCGCGGTCGGCGAGGCGCAGTACGAACTCGCGTCCCTGAGCCGTCTTGAGGTCGACGCTGACACCGCGCTTGTTGCGGTTCGCGGCCAGGAAGTAGGAGGCCTCGGTGCCTTGGAACGGCGGGCCCCAATGGCGGGTGTCGTCGCCGCCCTTGGTGTCCTCGACCTTGATGACGTCGGCGCCCAGATCGGCCAGGACCATCGTGGCGAGCGGGCCGGAGAGGATGCGGGACAGGTCCAGGACGCGGATCCCAGTGAGGGCTCCGTCGGGCGATTCGGTCGAATTCATACCTGGATGGGCCTTTCTGGAGCAGGTGTTGCCTGATCGAGAAATTGGATGGACCACTGGACCACTGGACCGATGGGCTAGAGTGTCAGACCCGCACCAATCGCTGTCAAGGGGTCGCGTTGAACCCCAACAGCTTTACGGGGAAGGGAATTTGCGCCTGTGCCCGATGCGATGCGCCCGCTGCCACGGCCCCGTCTGTATGAGCAAGTGGTGGAGCGGCTGCGGGAGTACGTACAGAGCGAAGGGCTGCACGCGGGCGACCGGCTGCCTCCCGAACGCGACCTCGCCGAGTGGCTCGGCGTGAGCCGCACCTCCGTACGGCAGGCGATCGTGGCCCTCGAGGTCCAGGGCCTCGTGGACACCCGGCACGGCGGCGGCACCTATCTGTTGCGCGACCGGCTCGACGCGGAACCGCTGGAGACGATGATCGACCGGCGGCGTCGGCTGCCGGATGTCCTGGACGCCCGGGACGCGCTGGAGACCAAACTCGCGGCGCTCGCGGCCATGCGCCGTACGGACGAGGACCTGGCGGAGATCGATGCGGCGCTCACCGCGATGAGCAAGGCAGTTGAGCGCGGCGAACTGGGAGCTCCCGAGGACCAGCGCTTCCATGCGGCCGTGACCGCGGCTGGCCACAGCGCACTGCTCGGCGACTTCATGGCGGAGATCTCACTGTCCATCGCGGAAAGCCGGACAGAGTCGCTGCGTCAGCCCGGCCGTCCGACGCAGTCCCTCGCACAGCACCGGCTCATCGCCGATGCGATACGCGCGGGCGACGCCGAAGCCGCCGCCCGTGCCATGCACCATCACGTCGTCACCGTCGGCCACGTCAAACTGCTGGGCTGGACAACGGACGACGAGAACGGCTCCTGATCCGGGGCACGGGAAGTTCAGTGGAGCGCACTGCGGCCCTGAACCTGGGGAAACCCCTCCTGGACCCTCACCCCACAAGACAGACGACCCAACCGCCTCGTACCCCGTCATCGGCCTCGCCGGTTGCGCGGCCCTCGCCTTCGCCCTGCCCCTGAGCACCGTCATCTCCGGCACCGGCTGAAGCCCGTGCCACAGCGGCGGTAGACGACGACCTCGGCTGCGGCGTCGTTGGGCGCAGGCCAGGCCGGGAGTGTGGCCAGGCCCAGGCTCGTGAGGTAAGTCGAGCGGGTAGGACTCCGTCAGGTGACGTGCGGGAACGCAGACCCCGCGACTGTCGGCCCGGCGAACCGCCGGGTGGGCTCGCGCAGGTCGACGCTGTGGCCCTTGCCGCCGGTCGGTGAGACCGGCGGCGAGGGTCCGCGAACAACGCTGACTGGGAGCGGTACCTTCAGCTGCTCGCAGTGATCAACGGCTGGTCGCCCCCGGAAAGCCTGGCACCGGTACTCGACTGGTTCATCCAGGCCCTGCGTGCCCCGGATATCGGGGTAGCGACGCGGTGTGGCCGGGCCGGTTCACGTCACGCTGCCTTCGCCTGGACGGCGGGTTCCGGGCTGGACCGCGCCCTGGCGGCAACTTCCGAGGGTCGGCGCGGCCGCCGGTACCGCGGGAGGCGATGCCGCGCGGCTTGACGTCGACCGGCCCACCGCAGCCGCCGGACTCTTCCCGGTATCACGCTGCACGGCAGCCAGGACGGTGTCGACATCCTGCTCAGCCACCAGGAGGTACAGGCCACAGACGGCTCGGCCCCTGCTTCCCGAGTGAGGCAGAGGGCCGAGCCGTCTCCCCGTCAGGCGAGCGGCGGAAGCTGTTCGCCCTGGACGGCCTGGAGGTCGATCCCGACGCGGAGCGTGGTGCCGATGGCGGCCATGCCGGCCTGGACGACCTGGTTGTGGTTCGTCGCGAAGTCCTCGCGCGGCAGTTCCACGGTGGCCCGGAACGCGGCCCATGGGCCGCCCCACGGGTCGGGACCGGTGCCGAGGCCAGGTCCAGGTCAACGACCCGGGCCTTGTTTGTTTCCTGACCGCCGACGCCGACGCCGACGCCGGCGCGGGGGCCGACGGCCCGGCGCGCACGCCACGGGTGGGTGGCGTTGCTGCCGGGCCGTCGGTCACTCACGCGGTCTCACTTCCTGTGCGAAGCCCTGCGGCGGCGTCCGCGAAGCGCCAGCATGCCGCCGGCAGCGATGACCAGCAGGCCACCGAGGGCGCTGTACGTGACAGTGGTGCTCACCCCGGTGGAAGCCAGGCCGCCGGACGTGCTGCTCGGGGTCGTCCCGTCGACGGGTGCGCCGATCTCCCCCTGCGCGCGGGTGCCGGTCGTGCCGGAGACGACCGGCGCGGCGGCGGTCGGCGTGGGGGCGGGTGTCGGCTTGGCGACGCCGGCGGTCCCCGACGCGGACTTCATCTGGAGAGTCGTGATCGAGTACGGCGGCAGCGTCTGTGCGGCCGCCGTGCCCCGCTTCGCCGTGGTCAGGGCGGTGCCGCCCTGGGCGTACGAAACGGTCGTGACCGCGCCTGCGGCCGGGGTGAATCCGGCGTACGAGAGCGACACCTGCGCCGCTTTCTGCGGGCTCTTGTTGATCAGCATGACGTTCAGACCGCCGTTGCTGCTCCGTACCGCGTGCACAGCAACCGACGCGTTGCCCGAGGACGACTTGACCATGGTGTCGCCGGGCTGCGCCAGTGCGGTCAGCGAGCGGATGCCCCAGTAGGTGGGAAAGGGCGTATCGCGCGGCGGTTCGCACTTCCCCCCGGCGCAGGTGCCGGCGGAGAGCACGCCCCCGTCCTGGTAGTCGGTCTGGCCGTTGACGGTGGTGGGTGCTTGGTCCGTGCCGTTGTGCAGGTTCCACCAGTCCACGTGGGTGGCACCTTGCTCGAACCAGGTCATGTAGGTGTCCGGCGCGAACAAGGCCGCGGCCTGGCTGGTCTGGGCGGGCGAGCCGACCGCACCGTTCTCGGTGACCGCGATCTCCACCGAAGCGGCACGCGAGCCCGCGTACTGGGCGATCAGCGAGCGCAGCGTGGACCTGACACCGGCGATCCGGGAGGGGGTGTTCAGCAGGTCGGCAGTGGTGGTGCCGCCCGGATACCAGTGGACGATGACGAAGTCGATCGAGCGTCCCGCGATGGAGAGCACCGTGTGGTTCCAGTCGGCGCTGTCACCGGGAGCCTTCTCCGTATCCGGCCAGCCGCCGGGGGTGGTGAGCACCGCTCCGATCTTCACCTTCGGGTCCACGGCCTTCATCGCCTTCGCGTAGGCGACCAGGTTCTTCGCGTACGCCGTCGGGCTTTTGTCGGCGTGCTTGTCAAGTTCCCAGCCCTTGCCGTTGCCGTAGTGCCCGTTGCCGTAGACCTCGTTGCCGATCTCCCAGTACTTCACGCCGTAGCCTTTGTCGACGTTGGCGTACTTGACCCAGTCGGCGGCCTCCTGGGGGGTGCCGGAACCGTAGTTCGCGGTCAGGATCGGCTGGGCGCTGACCTTCTTCGCAGTGGCCATGAAGTGGTCGAAGTCGGTGTTGGGCGCGATCCAGCCGCCGTCGTCCATGGTGTGGGTCTTCCAGTGGTAGGCGTCCGCGCCGGAGCCGCCGGGAAAGCGCAGTTGCCGAACTCCCGCGGCTTTCATCAGCGATGTCACCTTGGCGGTGCCCATGTTCTCGTCGCCGACGCCCGTGTTGAGGCCGGCGCCGCTGCTGGGCACCGTGCCCAAGGAGGTACCGGCATCCACACGGATGCCGACCGTCGACGCGGCGCCCGCGCTGGGCGCCAGGGCGCCGACACCGGCCGAGGCGGCGAGCACCGCCACCGCCCCCACGACACAATGCCGGAGCATCCGGCTACGGCGGCGGGGCGTGCGACCCCGAGGCATCGGCTGCTCGGCGGATCTCGGGTCGTCTGATGACACGTGGGGCTCCGATCGGATGTTGACACAGAGGGCATAGCGCCGCTGACCACGGCTCGCCCTCGTCGGTACACCCCTTAGTGGCCACTCAGAGCGGAAAGGTTGCCATCTCAATTACTTTTTCGACTTTACCGACCGCAGGAGCTCAGATACCGGCTCTGAACTGCGACGATTCATAGACTGCATGTTCGCGACGGCGAGTTGGGGGCATTGTTGTTGCTCGCGCGTGTGGTGGTCGTGCCTCGAGCGGAGATGTGATGCGGGTGCGCTCAGAAGATCCGGGCCGACTGGCCAACCCCGACAAAGCGAGTCTGGTGGAGGCTTTGTAGGAGCCAGTTTCACGGACGGAGAGCATCCAACCCAGTGGCCTCAGCCGCCGGAATGGGTCCAGTGGCCGCGGCGCAGGGCGGCGATGAAGGCGGCGCCGTTGGGGGTGCCGATGCCGGTCATGGTGTCGTAGCCCTTGGCGGTCACCTGCTGGGTGTCGGGGCGTTTCTGGGCGTCGAAGACGTCGACGTTCGCGCTGGTGGAGGTGTCGTCGGGCGCGATGTACGCGGCCCGGTCGCGCTGCGGCGTGGACGTGCTAATCGGTAGGGCGTCGTGGAACGCATGGGTGCGGGCCAGGCGGTAGAGCAGCGGGTTGATGAAGCCGTAGGGCGACTTCCGTCCTTGCTGGGCGTCGGCGACGAGGCCCGCGACCAGCGGGGTGGCCAGGCTGGTGCCGGCACTCGACACGGTGCGGTAGCGCCCTGGGTTCCCGTGGCTGTCCGTGTCGGTGTAGCCGGTCAGTATGCCGGTGTCGGGGTCGGCGGCGATGTCGGGCACGGCCCGGCCGAGCACCGTCTTGTGGGCCACCTTGCCCCGAGCCATCGACGCCGGGACGACGCCCTTCTGGTACGACGGCTGCCGGTATACGTCGCTGACGCCCCCGCCCCCGCCCCCGCCGCCTCCGCTGACGCCGAGGTCGGTCCGCTTGCCGCTGCTCAGCGAACCGAGGTCGTCGGACCAGCCGGTCTCGAACACGCGGTTCTTCGCGGCCCCGATGCCCAGGGTGGTGCCACCGACCACCACCGCGTACGGGTCGGAGTCGGTGACGGTGAGGCCCGGGGTGTCGCCGGAGGCGAAGCACATGCTGACCCCCTCGGCTGCGGCCCGCACGTCGATGGCGTACACGATCCGCGCGCGCCCGAAACCGCAGCCCGCCCGATCCCTTCAGCTCACCCTGGAAGAAGGCGACTGAGCCGGATGGGCTGACGAGACAATGTCTGGCCTGCGAAAACGGCCACAGAGGCTCCGCCCCGGAACTCGGGGCGGAGCCTCTGCACGGTGGAAGGGAAATCTGCTGCGGGCGAGTTCGAGGCGCACTCCTGAGTTGGGGCGATCGTCTCGGAAGCTGGTTGAGCCTGCCCTTCCAGGACGCGTTCTGGACGCAGGTTGGACACAGGGATAGGAAAAGACTGACACGGGCCGAGAAGGACTGAGGTACCTAACCGCGTCTGACCTGGGAAAACGGCCAAGATGAGCATTGATCGACAAGGGCCGCCAAGATCCTCAAGGACTCATAATCCGTCGGCCGTGGGTTCGAGTCCCACCCGCCCCACTATGCACCCCTGTGACCTGCGGAAACGTCTCATCTGGGGTGCGGATTCAGGGCGTTGGCCCACGGGGCTCAATCCGCTGCTCGTGAGTTCGACTCCGTTGCCATCAGCATTGGTTGAGGTCGCTTTGACCTGCGCAGACGTATCAGCCCACGGCTGGAGGATGGCGTCGTGGGCGGGCTGTGCGAGCGTCTGGACGTCGAATTCTGGACGCTGGCTGGACACGAGGATCCGGAAGTGCTGCCCAGGGACCTTCGAGTGGGCGGCCTGCCGGGCCGGCGGGGCACGGACGCAGCCCGAATGGCGTGCGGTCCGAGTTGGGACGCGAAAGCAGCCCGTACTGGAAACGGCCCAGAGAGGACCGACAGGCGGGGCGGGAGCGGCCGGGCTGGGCGGCTCCCGCACATACAGCCGCCGGTCTTCCTGCTCATCCCGTTCCTCCCGGGGCAGCGACGGCTATCGCTCAGGCGGGACGTGGTCCGCTGCCCGGGGCCGCCGAGCGCGTGCTGCTGCTGATCGCCGACGACGTGGCGTGGCTCGACGAGGCCGACGCGGCCGTCCTCGGGTTCGTCGTACGGCGCGTCACGGACGCTCCGATGTCGAGCACGACTTTGCCCGACAGCGCGGCGGCGGGAAAGCTCCCGGTAGGGAGCCGGCGGGATACTCACCACGACCCGGTCACCGGCGCGGGCCGCCTCCTCGGGTGTCGCGGCGCGGGCTCGCCGGCCGAGCTCGGCGGCCGTCTCTGCCAGGGTCTGGAGACCGCGGGATTTGGACAGGAGGACGTCGGCCGACCGCGATCGCGAGCCGGGCGAGGCTCGTGACGAACGACGGCCTGCTGTGCCCCGATCTCACCGCCGAGGTCTGGTTCTGTTCAGCAGGTCCCTGAGCCAGGCCGCCCTGACGACCGGCGACAGCCATCCGGGCCAGGAGCGCCGCCTCCTCCTGCGCATCTCCCTCGACCGCCTCAGCAGCCGCAACACCGCACCCCTACGGGTCTCGGTGGCAGGGAGTACAGCTCTCACCGCAGCGGGCGCTGTTCGCGCGAAGACGCCGGATCAAGAAGAAGAGACCGACCTCTTGCGGGAGGTCAGGCTGGCCCGTTGGCCAACGATCCGGCCGTCGGCCATGTAGGAGAAGCTCATGGCCTGCACCGAGATCTTGTTGCCCAAGTGTCACCTGATGACCACCGGGTGACCGCCACCCGCCGGGCGGTTTGTCGGATCCCGGGAAACGATGAGAGACGTCACCGCGAGCAACCAGCCGCCGAAGCACCGCGCGAACGCCCGAACCGCGCTGGAAGGACATGACATGACCGCTACCGCTCCCAAGGCTCCGACTGCACCAGGGGTGCGGTCCTGGTGGGGAATCCCATACGCCACCGCCGAGCGGTACCGCCGCCCCGTGGTCGCGGACTTCGATCCAGACCGACCCTATGACCGCAAGGGCGTCGTCTCCGTCCAGCCCGACAGCGGCGACTGGCTCGAAGCGGACAGCGGGATGGGCGAGGACTGTCTGAACCTGAACGTGTGGGCTCCCGAGCAGCCGGCCGGGACGGCGCTTCCGGTGGCCGTGTACATCCACGGCGGCGGATTCGAGTACGGCGCGAACACGCAGATCACCTCGAACGCCTCCGGCCTCGCCGCGTCGGGGCGCGTGGTGGGTGTGTCGGTCAACTACCGGCTCGGCGCGCTGGGTGCGCTCTCGCTGTCGCAGTACGGCGGGCGGCTCGCCGAGGCCAGTAACCTCTGCCTACAGGATGTCATCGCCGCACTGACCTGGATCAAGCGGAACATCGCCCACTTCGGTGGCGACCCCGACAACGTCAGCGTCTACGGCCACAGCGGCGGCGCCTATGCCACCTTCGGGCTGCTCGGCGCCGCCTCCGCAGGCGGCCTGTACCGGCGATTGGCCGGCTTCTCCGCCGGGCCCTCGCGTCTCCAGCCGGCCTGGTGGGCCGAGGAACTCGCCCACCGGTTCGTCACCGAGCTCGGCGTCGCGGACAACCCGGAGAAGCTGCTCGACCTTGATACGGCCTCCCTGGTGGCTGCCCTGCACAAGGTCACCCCGACGGACCTCGGAGTCCGTGGCGGGATGGACAGCAAGAGCCTCGGCGTCGTCCTGGACGCCGGACAGCCCGGCGCGGTGCTGCACGCCCACCCCATGGACGAACTCGCCTCGGGCGCACACCGTGATGTCGACGTGCTGCTGAGCATGGCCAGTGACGACATGGGCTGGTGGGTGGCGAACGACCTCGACCGGTTCGCCCCGCACACCGTCGACCGCATCGTCGACGAGGTCGCCGGGTGGCGCATTCCCCGCTCCCGCGCCAAGAAGATCGTCGACGCCTACGACCAGGGCGGCCGCACCCCTGCCGAAGTCCGCGCCGCACTCCTGTCGGACTACATCTTCGGGCTCCCCGCAGCCCGCGGCGCCCTGGCGCACACCGCGGCGGGCGGCAACGCCCGTCTCCTTCTGATCGGGCCCGCCGAGGGCGCGCCCGCCGTGCACGGCACCGAGATGTACGCGCTGGTCGGCCAGGAGCGGCCGGGCCGCAGCGCGGAACAGGCCGAGCGTGACAAGCGTATCCGCGACATCGTGCTCGACTTCGCCACAGGCGAGCAGCCCCGGCTGTGGCCCGCCGTCACGAACCGGCCCACCTCGGAAAGCGTCGGCAACCCTCCCTTCGAGGCCACCACCCACTACCAGCAGGCCCTCGACCTGTGGGAGGGCATCGACCGCCCCTGACGGTCATCGGGCGATACCCAACCGCGCACCACGGGGGCGAACAGAGTAAGGAACCCGACATGAGCCAACCGACAGCAGCCGGCGACGCCGCACGGGCGACGATGCGGGCCGTCGTCGTCACCAGGCCCGGCGGCCTCGACGCGCTGGAGATCCAGGATGTGCCGGTGCCCGCACGCAAGCCCGGCTGGGTGCGGATCAGGGTGAAGGCGTTCGGCGTCAACGAGTCCGAGGTCACCACCCGCAAGGGCGAGTCGGATGCGGAGGTCAGCTACCCGCGTGTGCCCGGCATCGAGGGCGTCGGCGTGGTCGATGAGGCCGATGAGGACAGCGGGCTGCGGCCGGGACAGCGGGTGGCCACGATGATGGGCGGCATGGGCCGCTCCTACGACGGCACGTACGCCCAGTACGTGAGCGTCCCAGCCGGGCAGGTCATCCCGTTCGAGTCCGGTCTGCCGTGGGAGGTCGTCGGTGCGCTGCCGGAGATGTTCCAGACCGCCTACGGATCGCTGACCACCGGCCTGGACCTCAAGGCCGGGCAGACGCTGCTGATCCGCGGCGGCACCTCCACGGTCGGGCTGAGCGCGGCCACCATCGCGAAGGACCTCGGAGCCACCGTGCTGTCCACCACCCGCAGCCCCGGTCGGGCCGGGGAATTGCGGGCCGCAGGCGTCGACCATCCCCTCGTCGACAGCGGCACGATCGCCGACCAGGTGCGCGAGCTGATGCCGGAGGGTGTCGACGCCGTACTGGAGCTGGTGGGCTGCTCGGTCCTCGCCGACACCCTCCGCACCGTTCGCCGGCACGGCACTGTCTGCTTCACCGGAGCCCTGGCGGGCCAGTGGACGATCCCCGATTTCAGCCCGTTCATGATCCCGGGCGGGGTGCGGCTGACGTCCTATGGCGGTCAGGCAGCCGACCTCCCGGCCGACGTCTTCGCCCACCAGCTCCAGGCCATCGCCGCAGGACGCCTCAACGTCCCGGTCGCGAAGGTCTACCACGGCCTGGAACAGGTCCGTGACGCCCAGGCCGACGTCGAGTCCGGCACCACGCCGGGCAAGCACGTCGTCGTCCTGGACGACTGAGACCCGGGCAACCGAGAAGCGACAACCAACCACTCCCGATGCGCGAGGGCCGACAACGTAAGCGCCGGTGAGCACGAAATCCTGACACCGCGTGAGGCGCAAGGGGCGCCCGTGCCTGCCCCACCAGGCGCCTGTTCCCCTGGCCAGGAGCTCTGATTCGTCAGCAGGATGCGCCCATGGGCAGCGGTAACGGCGGCCGGCACCGTTTCGGTAATGTTCGAGCAGGCTGCCGCCGGTCCGGGCGACCTCAGCGTGCTCGAGGGAAAAGCCGCTCGACAGCGGTCACCACCGCGGCGCGGCGGGCGGCGGTGGTGGGGTCCACGGCGTGTGCGGCGGCGGCCTCGCTGAGTTCGGGTTGTGACGCCCAGGTCGTGGCGATCTGGTTGACCAGGGCGAGGACGTCGGCCGGGTCCCAGGCGGGGTCGAGCTGTCCGGCCTGCTGCACCTGGCGGAGCAGGTCGATTTTGCGGGTGATCGCTGCCTGGGTGGGATCGTCGGCACCGGTAGCGGTGCCCGGCAGCTCGAGGCGGCCCCAGGTGATCAGGCGGTGGTGGTCTGGACGGGCGACGAAGTAGTCGAACAGGCGGCCCGCGTAGCCAGGGAGGTCGGTCGGGTCTATCTGGGTGGCCTCGGCGATGACGTCATACTCCCGTGCAGCGACAGCGGCATAGAGCGCGTCTTTGCTGCGGAAGTAGGCGTAGACGCGTTCTTTGCTGGTCTTGGCGAGCTTGGCGATGCGGTCCACGCGGGCGCCGGCGATGCCGTGGCGGGCGAACTCCTCCATGGCAGCGGCAAGGATGCGCTCGCGCGTGGTGTCGGCGGCGGCGGGAGCTGCGGTCTGGCCGGAGTCGCGGGACTGGGACATGGGCCCAGGATAGAGCACCGAACCGTTTGGTTTGGCATCCGGCTGATCGGCGCGTAGGGTCAAACGGAACAGTTCGGTTTGGCCTCTGCGGGTGAAGCCGGCGAACCACTGAGGGAGTGAACTCATGCAGCACCGCAATCTGGGCTCTCAGGGCCTGCGCGTCTCGGCGCTCGGTCTGGGGACCATGGGCATGTCCATGGCCTACGGCGCCTCGAACGACGACGAGGGCCTCGCGACCATTCGCCGCGCCCACGAACTCGGGATCGACTTCTTCGACACCGCCGAGCTGTACGGCGCCGGTACCGGCAGCAACGAGATCCTCCTGGGCAAGGCGGTCAAAGACTTCCGCGACGAGGTGGTCCTCGCGACCAAGTTCGGCTTCGACATGACCGCCCCGGCGCTCAGCCCCGGCTTCAACAGCCGCCCGGAAAACATCCGCAAGGTCGCCGAGAACAGCCTGCGCTACCTGCAGAGCGACCGCATCGACCTCTTCTACCAGCACATCTCCGACCCGGACGTTCCGGTCGAGGAGGTCGCCGGCGTGGTCGGCGAACTGATCACCGAAGGCAAGGTGAAGTACTTCGGCCTGAGCAACGTCGGCCCCCAGTACATCCGCCGCGCCCACGCCGTCACCCCGGTCTCCGTGCTCCAGTACGAGTACTCGCTCTTCGAGCGGGAGGTCGAGGAGAAGATCCTTCCCGTTCTGCGGGAACTCGGCGTCGGCCTGGTGCCCTACTCCCCGCTCGGTCGCGGCTTCCTCACCGGCCAGGTCAAGCCCGCCGGCGAATACCCCGCGGACGACATGCGCAGCTGGGACGAGCGTTGGCAGGGCGAGAACTACACGTACAACCTGCACGCCACCGAGCAGCTCAAGGACCTGGCCGACACCGCGGGTATCACCGTCGCCCAGCTCGCGCTGGCCTGGCTGCTCGCCCAGGGCGAGGACGTCGCGCCCATTCCCGGCACTCGCAGCACCAAGCGCCTCAAGGAGAACGCTGGCGCCACCGACGTCCAGCTCTCCGTCGCTGATCTGGCCCGCATCACTGAGATCCTTCCCCACGGCTCGGCAGGCAGCCGCCTCCCGGCCGCGATGCTGTCCAGCTTCACCACCGACTGAACCGCCCCTCCACGCGGCCCGCACGCGCCGGTCGACAGCAGCCGGTGACGCCGCACAGGTGACGTGCGGGTCATCATCGTCAACCGGCCCGGCGGCCGAGAATGATAAGTCAACCGACTTGCCATCGCGGTGACGTCGAAGTTGCCTTCACGCGGTCCGTGCCGAAGTGAAGCTCGTACCCGATGAACGCGGCGTCCGAGTCGGCCTGACGATCACTGCAACTACACCCCGAAGAGCGGAACCCCTATGAGAATCCGACTGACCGCCGGAGCGACCGTCCTCAACGCAACCCTCGACGACAACGCGACGGCACGCGACTTCGCCTCGCTGCTTCCGCTGACTCTGCGGATGGATGACCTGTTCAAGCGCGAGAAGTACGGTCACCTGTCCCGGTCTCTCGCCGTGGGAGGCGAGCCGCGGTTCAGCTACGAGATCGGCGACATCGCCTACTGGTCACCTGGTCCCGACATCGCCGTCTTCTATGACAACGACGGCGAGTCCATCCCCGACCCCGGCATCGTGATCCTCGGGAAAATCGACCACTTGGGGGCCGATGCCCTCAAGAAGTACGACGGCGCGGTCGACGTCGCCATCGAGGCCATCGACTGAGACCCAGCCGGAAACCACCGAGATCTCGTCAACCAAGGGAGCGAGGGGGGAGAATCGGGGATTCGCCGGCCGCGAAGGCGGCCGGGGTGAGGCCGGTGCGGTCGCGGAAGTAGCGGCCGAAGTTCGCGGGATCGGTGAAGCCGAGGTGCACGGCCACGGTCCGGGCATCCCATTGGGCGCCTCTCAGCAGGCGCCGGGCTTCGAGGAGGCGCCGCTCGTCGATGAGTTCACGTACTCCCTTGCCGGTGGCGTCTTGGGCGGCGCGGCTGAGGGTGCGGACGGAGCAGCCGAGCAACTCGGCGTAGTCTGCGGCTTGGTGGAGTTCGCGGAAGTGCAGCTCCAAGGCGTCCAGGAAGCGCCGGTACCGGTCGGCGCGGCCCGCGTGGGCCGTGGCCGTGCCGATGGGGGCGATGCCCGGGGAGTCGGCCAGGCGCAGCAGCAGTGATTCGAGCAGGCTGCGCCGCAGGGCGTGGTGGATGTCGAGGGGGCGGCGCCCCAGTGCGCGGTGTTCGTCCAGGAGCTGGAGTGCCGTCTGCTGGAGCCAGGCGGTGTCGTCGGGATGCGGGCTGAGCACGGCAGGGGCCTCGTGCGCAGTGAGCGGGGCCAGGAGACGGGCGAGGTCGGGCCGCAGTACGTCCGGTTCGAACAGGATGAACGGGCCGCGGGCCGCGCCGGGCGGATGCCAGCACTGCGCGTGCCCGGGACGCACCCACAGCCACTGGCCGGCGGCGACCGTCCGCGTGACGTGATCGACGTCATGCAGCAGCTCACCCTCGGTGACCGCGATGAGGTAGTGGAAGGTGGCACGGCCCGGACGTGGAGGGTTCCACGGCCAGTCGTCGTGCTGGGCGAAGAAATCCTCGACGGTACTCACCTCAAGGCCGTACGGCGTACCGACCGGGGGCTGGAAACCGTACAGCCGAACCGCAGCCAGACCGGCCGCGGTTTCGCTCGGGTGTGGGTGTCGCTTGTCGACCATCACGTGTCCGCAGCCTACCGCCCTTCCGGTCGGTTTCGACGGAAGGATGGAACGTGCCACCGCGCCCGCGCGGCGCGCCCTCCACCTCCTGCGATGCCGCAGCCCGTCACCACCTGAGAGGGCCCACAGCCCATGAACGCATCGACCCTGCACAAGACCGCCGCCGACTGCGCGGAGGAACTCCCCGGAGCACAGCTGGAGCACCCCTTCGGCCCCGACTGGGAGGTCTACAAGGTGCGCGGCAAGGTGTTCATGCTGATGACCGACGTCCCCGGGCGGCCCGTCGTGATCCTCAAGGCGGACCCCGGAGAGGCCCACGCCCTGCGGGAGCAGTACAGCCACATCACTCCCGGCTACCACATGAACAAGAAGCACTGGATCACCCTGGAGAGCGGAGAAGGCGTCGACGAGGAACTCGTCAGGGAGCTCGTCACCGACTCCTACCGGCTCGTCGTCGCCCACCTGCCCAAGGCCGAGCGGCCTGTCGACCCGCACACCTACGGCACCGGCACGCGGGGGGTCCGGTGAGCGCGGCGGGTGAGCGGCTCCAGGGCACCGCCCGCCGGGCGGCCCTGGCCCTCCCCGGCGTCAGCCACGGCTACCCCTTCACCCCGGGACTCGACGTGTACAAGGTCGCGGGGGAAGTGTTCCTGATCGTCACCGAAGACCCGGACGAACAGATCATCACGGTCAAGTGCGAACCCGAACACGCCCGCGCGCATGTAAGCGGCTACCCCTCGATCTCACCGGGCCGCTACCTCGACAAACGCCACTGGATCTCGCTCGGGACTGGCCCCGGCATCACCGAGCGGCTGGTCACCGACGCGGTCGAAGATTCCTACGACCTGGTCGCCCAGCGGCTGCCGCGACGCGACCGCCCCAGTGCCCGATGAGCACCGCGAGCTTCCCCACGAGTGGCTGAGCCACACCTGTCAGTGCCCAGTGCACGGCTCACCCCGTCCGCTTCCGACCCGAGAGACCAATGGAACCGACCCTGCCGCTCTTCGACGAGGGGTGAGCGTGCCCATCCGGGACGCGTTCTGGACGCAGGTTGGACACAAGGATCGGAAAAGACTGACAAGGGCCGAGAAGCGCTGAGGCGCCATACCGCGTCTGAGCTGGGGAAACGGCCAAGATTGCCATTGATCGACATGGGTCGCCAAGATCCTCAAGGGACTCATAATCCGTCGGCCGTGGGTTCGAGTCCCACCGGCCCCACTTGCGCAGGCTTCTGACCTGCGGAAACGTTCCTTTTTGGGTGTCGGACCGTCAACTTTTCCTGAACGGACTGAATCCGTTGCTCGCGAGTTCTGTGGTGTTGCCCTCGATGGTAGTTAGAACGTCGCTGACCTGCAGGTATGCGTTCGGTTGAAGGTGGTGAGGCAGCCAAGGGTGGCGTGTGCGCATGGCTGGGCACCGAATTCGGGACGCTCGCAGGACGCAGGGAATTGGAAGTGGCTGCGTTGGGCTGTCCTGTCGGCGCTGCGGAAGTGCTTTCTGGTGCAGGCGGTGCGGTGTGACTGCAGGCGACCAGGGCGTCGCCTGACCTCGGGTCTCGTGGTTGCCCCCGCAGCTGTGGACGCGCGGAACGATCCCCACGGCAGCCTTCATTTCGACCTGCGGTTTCCGGTGCCGTATGGGGAGGCGCCCGCAGCTGCCTGGGAGCCGACCCCTGACGGGGCGGGGGTCGGCCTCCGCTTGCGCGGTCGAGGGGGTCAGGGCCAGGCAGGTATCAGGATCGGTGGGCCCGTACGCTCGCGGACGTCCGCGAGGGTCACTCCGGGGGCGAGTTCCACCAGGGACAGGCCGTCGGCCGTGATGTCGAGGACGGCCAGGTCGGTGATGATGCGGTGGACGCATGCCTGCCCGGTCAGCGGGAGGGTGCACCTGTCGACGATCTTCGGCGAGCCGTCCTTGGCGGTGTGCTCCATGAGGACGACGACCTTGCGGGCGCCGTGCACCAGGTCCATGGCGCCGCCCATACCCTTGATCATCTTTCCGGGTACGGTCCAGTTGGCAAGGTCACCCGCTGCGGAAACCTGCATGCCGCCCAGCACGGCGACGTCGATGCGGCCGCCGCGGATCATCCCGAAGGACTGCGCGGAGTCGAAGAACGCGGCGCCGGGCAGCACGGTGACGGTCTCCTTGCCCGCGTTGATCAGGTCGGGGTCGATCTCGTCGTCGTACGGGTAGGGGCCGGTGCCCAGGATGCCGTTCTCCGAGTGCAGCACCACGTGCACGCCGGGCGGGAGGTGGCCCGGGATGAGGGTCGGCAGTCCGATGCCCAGGTTGGCGTAGGAGCCGTCGGGCAGTTCGCGTGCGGCGCGTGCGGCCATCTGGTCGCGGGTCCAGGCCATCAGTGCCGCTCCTCACGCGTGCGGACGGTGCGCTTCTCGATGCCCTTGTCGTCAGCTGGGACCGGGCCCAGGACCCGGTCGACGTAGATGCCGGGCAGGTGGACGGCGTCGGGGTCGATGGTGCCGGGTTCGACGAGCTTCTCGACCTCGGCGATGGTGATCCGGCCCGCCATGGCCGCCAGGGGGTTGAAGTTGGCGGCGCTGCGGTGGAAGACGAGGTTGCCGTGTCGGTCGCCGCGGGCGGCCCGTACGAGGGAGAAGTCGGTGGTGACGGCTTCTTCCAGGAGGTACGTCCGGCCGCGGAACTCCCGCGTCTCCTTCGGCGGGGAGGCCACGGAGACGCTGCCGTCGGGGCCGTAGCGCCAGGGCAGTCCGCCATCGGCGACCTGGGTGCCGACCCCGGCCGGGGTGTAGAAGGCGGGGATGCCGGCACCACCGGCGCGCAGCCGTTCGGCGAGGGTGCCCTGTGGGGTGAGCTCCACTTCCAGTTCACCGGCGAGGTACTGGCGGGCGAACTCCTTGTTCTCGCCCACGTAGGAGCCGGTCACCCGGGCGATGCGGCCGGCCGCCAGCAGGATGCCGAGCCCCTGGCCGTCCACGCCGCAGTTGTTGGAGACCACGCGCAGGCCGTCGGCGCCCTGCGCGAGCAGGGCGCCGACGAGCACGGTGGGGATACCGCACAGCCCGAAGCCGCCCACCGCCAGCGAGGCCCCTTCCGGTATGTCGGCGACCGCATCGGCAGCCGAGGCCATGACCTTGTCCACGTTGTTCATGCCTTTCTCCCGGTGCCGGACGCTGTATCGGGCACCGGGGTCTGCCAGAGGCAGGTTGTTCAGGGAGCGGAGCCTTCGGGCTCGGGAGAGCCCTCGCTCCGGGTCGATTCCAGCCGGTACGGGGTCACTGCCTGCGGCGGGCGGATGGTACGGGCACCGGGGCGACGCCCTCGATGACGGTGTTGCTGATGGTGCCGATGCCCTCGACCGTCATGGTGACGATGTCGCCGGGGACGAGCGGCGGGGGTTCGAAGGTGCCGCTGTGGCCCCAGAGTTCGGCCAGGCAGCCGCCGTTGCCGCAGGTGCCGGAGCCCAGGACGTCGCCGGGGCGGATCCAGGTGCCGCGGGAGGCGTACGCCGCCATCTCCTCGAACGTCCAGGCCATGTTGGCCAGTCGGTCATGGCCGACGGTCTCGCCGTTGACCTGGACGGTCAGGGCGAGGTCGAGGAAGCCTTCCGGGTTGCGGTGGGGTTCGAGTTCGTCGGCGGTGACGAGCCAGGGGCCGAGGGTGGTTGCCGTGTCCTTGGCCTTGGCCGGGCCGAGTTTGACCCTCATCTCGCGGCCTTGCAGGTCGCGGGCGGACCAGTCGTTGAGGATCGTGTAGCCGAGGATGTGCTCGCGCGCCTGGTCGGGGGTCAGGTCCCGGCCGGGCTTGCCGATGACGGCGGCCACTTCGAGTTCGAAGTCGAAGCGTGCGCAACCCGGCGGCACCGGCACGTCGTCGTGGGCGCCGATCACCGAGTACGGGTTGGTGAAGTAGAACGCGGGGGCTTCGTACCACTCGTCGGGCACGGTGTCGCCGTATCCCTGGGCGATGCCCGCGACATGGCTCTCGAAGGTCATGTAGTCACGTACGGTCGGCGGTCGCAGCGGTGGCAGCAGCCGTACGTCGGCCAGGGGCAGCGGCAGGGAGCCGGTCAGGGCGCGTTCGCCCGCCCCGCGCAGGGACTGCTCGCCCTCCACGATCAGATCCAGCAGTTCGACGGGGTACTCGAACGGGTGGACCTGGTCGTCGGCGACAACTCCCGGCTGCCGTTTCCCGTCGTGGACGAAGGTCGCGAACCTCATGCCGCGCTCCCCTCCGACTCGGCCGGCCGCGTGCCGCTGGGCCCGAAGCCGACGAAGACGGCGGCGATCACAGCGGCGGCCAGACAGGCGACGGCGGTGAGGATCAGTCCGTTGTTGTAGCCGCGGGCAAGTGCCTCCGTGGTGTACGGGGCGAGCTTGGCGCTGAGCGGACCGAGGTCGGCGGTGTGCAGCGCGAGCGGGCCGCCCTCGTGCAGGACGGCGGAGGCGATGCCGTGCTCCTTGGGGGTCAGGCCCGCGTCGGCGAGGCTGCCGGTGATTTGACGTGCGGCCATGCCGAGGGCGACGGCGCCGACGATGGCGGGGCCGAGGGTCTGGCCGAGGTCGCGGACCAGGCTGGTGGTGGCGCCCGCCATGCCGGTCAGCTTGGGCGGTACGACGTTCACGGCGGCGGCGGTGAGGGCGGCGACGACCAGACCGAAGCCGACACCGTTGAGCACCAGCGGCCCGAGCAGGGGGATCAGGCCGCTTTCGTGGATCGGCACCGCCCGCAGCCACAGTTGGGCGCCGGCCAGTGAGACGAACCCGGTGACGAGCATGGGGCCGGGGCCCACCCGGTGCAGCATCCGGACCAGCAGCGGCCAGATGAGCGGGGTGACGCCCTGGACGATCAGGAAGGGCACTGCGGCCTGGAAGGGGCCCTGGTGCTGGATGACGCCGAGGCGGATGCTCAGGTCGTACGCGCCGCCGAGGAAGCCGAACATGCCGATCACCGCCATCGCGGCCGACGCGGCGAAGGCCGGGATACGGAACAGCTCCAGGCGCAGCATCGGGGCCGTGCTGCGGCTCTCCACCAGCACGAACGCGACGATGAACACGGCGAAGGCGACGAAGGACGCGACGACGGGAGTCGAACTCCAGCCGTCGGAGGGGCCCTGGATGATGCCGTACAGCAGGGCGAGCATGGCCACGGCGATGGCGATCTGGCCCGGCCAGTCGAGCGAGCGGCCCTCGGGGGCGCTGGACTCGGTGGCCAGCAGCCAGGCACCCAACGCGGTGATCACGGCGAGCACGCCGGTCACGCCGAACGCCCACTGGAAGGAGGCGTGTTCGACGATCCCGCCGGACATCAGCGGGGCGAGGAAGGCGCCGAGCGACAGGGCCGTGGTCCAGGAGGCCAGCCCCTTGGCCCGTGCGGCCGGGGTGGTCGTGACCGCGGTGATCATGGACAAGGAGGCGGGGAAGAGCGCGGCGGCTCCGATGCCGGAGATCGCCTGCCCGGTGATCAGCTGGGCTGCCGAGTCCGAGGTGGCGGACACCAGGTAGCCGACGGCGGACACCAGTGCCGCGCCCACCACCAGTTTCTTACGGCCGTACAGGTCGCCCACGACGCCGAAGGTCAGCGCGAGGACGGCGGCGGGCACCAGGAAGGCGTCACTGATCCAGGTCAGTTCTCCGCCGGACGCATGGAGGGTTCGCTGCATGACGCCGTTGATCGCGGCGGGCAGGACCAGTCCGATCTGGGCCAGGCAGACGGCCAGACAACCGGCGATGATCGTGCGGGTGTGGCGTGCCGTGGCGGCCGGTGGGGTGTCGGACGACGACGGGGCGGCGGATGGGTCGTAGGCGGGGACGGAGACCATGTCTCCTCCTTGGCAGGGTTGGCGGGACGTACGGCCCGAAGGGGGAATGCGGGGAGTTGGGCGCACCGGAGGGGGCGGTGCGCCGGTTGCGGAGGGCGGGGCCTCGGCAGGGCGAGCGGGGGAGCGTCGTCAGACGCGGGGGCAGAGCTCGGCCATGCAGCCGAACAGCCCGGGGCCGTCGAGTGGGGGCAGCGCGGGGTCGAGCTCCCGGTAGACGGTGTGCACGTTGACGGCGAGGCGTTCACTCTCGTCAAGGTCGGCGAAGCGGCCGAGGCGGATGTCGCGTGCCGCGTCCATGACCGGCATGCCGGTGGTGAACCGCGCGGCGGCCTGCTCATGGACGTATTCGAGATAGTCGCGGATCTCACGGACCGTCTGTTTGGTGGTGACAGGGCCGTGGCCGGGTACGACGATGTCCGCGTCGAGGCCGAGCAACAGGTCGCAGGCGGCGAGCCAGCGGGTGAAGGGGCCGTGCCAGACGACCGGCGCCGCCCCGGCGAAGGCGATGTCGCCGGTGTAGACCGTCCGGGCCTGCGGCACGTGCACGATCGTGTCCCCGGCGCTGTGCGCGGGGCCCACGTCGATGAGGCGGACCTCGGTGCCGCCGATGTCCAGAACCGTCTCGCCGTCGAAGATCCGGTTCGGCAGTGCGGGTTCGATGCCGGCGTAGTCGAAGCGGCCGAAGATCCGTCGCGCGAAGTGTCCGGCGGGACTGTCCATGTTGGTCAGCGCCAGCATCTCGGCCGGACCCACCTGGCGCATGTCCGCCACGGACCCGCGGGCCGCGATGATCTCGGCGTGGGTCACGAGCTGGTTGCCGAACCAGTGGTCGCCGTTGCCATGGGTGTTGACCACGGTGGCGATCGGCGCGGTGGCGGTCAGCGGCGTCAGCGCGTCGAGCATGGTCCTGGTCAGCCGCAGGTCGTAGAGGGTGTCGACGAGCAGTGACTCGCCCCGGCCGGTGATCAGCCCGGCGTTGCTCATGCCCCATCCGGCATCGCCCGCGATCCAGGCGTAACAGCCGTGTCCGAGTTCGACACAGCCTGTTCGGGATGCCACGGAAGCCACGTTGCCTCCTGTCTCGTCCCGCATCAGAGAGCGAGACCTCAGTGT
The DNA here is from genome assembly GCF_029892565.1 of Streptomyces pseudovenezuelae. GTDB lineage: Bacteria > Actinomycetota > Actinomycetes > Streptomycetales > Streptomycetaceae > Streptomyces > Streptomyces pseudovenezuelae_A. Next base: position 557,485 of record NZ_JARXVH010000002.1, read on the forward strand.
ATTTTTGGACTGGAGTCCATCAATGGAGGACAATCTAAGAAGGTGGTATGGCGGCGTCAATACCCGTGCAGCCCTGTGCTGTACTGGAGGCCATGAAGATCCCGGAGGCGGGAGTCGAAGTCGTGCCCGCAGCGCCACCCGTCGGACGCCGGGAACGCAAGCGACAGCAGGTGCGCGACCAGCTCTACGCCGCGGCGCTGCACTTGTTCGTCACCCAGGGGTACGAGGCGACGACCATGGACCAGATCGCCGAAACCGCCGACGTCGCCCGGGCCACCGTCTTCAACTACTTCTCACAGAAGGTCGGGTTCCTCGAGGAATGGGGAGCCCGCCGCCGCGTCCGCGTCAACGAGATCCTCGGCTCCCAGCGCGCCGAGGACCTGCCGGTCGGAGACCGGCTGCGCCGTTACCTGAAGGAGATGGCCGACCTCAACGTCGCCTCCCGCGCCGAGACCACCGTCCTGATGGATGCCTCCGCGCGGTATGGCAGCCTCCTTCAGGATCCGTCTCTGGAGATCGAACTCGCCAGGATCGTCGAACAGGGTCAGCAGCGCAGGGAGATCAGGGCGGACGTCGGCTGCGACCAGGCCGGACAACTGCTGGCCGCCTGCTACTTCACGACAATCCTGCGCTGGATCCGAGAAGAGCCAGCCCCTTTCGACCTCCACGAGCGACTCACGGGGGCGCTCGACATCATCCTGCCGGGTCTCCTCGTCGGCGAAGCGGCCTGACGCGGCACGTCACCTTCATCCAGCCGCTTGCGCAGAGGTGGACCCACCCTTCAGCCGCCCTGTGCCCGCTGGTGGGCCGCTGGGGCACTGCCTTCTTCGCCCCTGGCCGCCATCGTCTCGCGGTGGCCGGCGCCGAGGCGCTCTACGCGGACATGGGCCGCGACCCTGCTCACGGGGGTCGGCCGCCGTGACTCCGAGGGGCTGGACTGGCTGGACTGGCTCTTCGCGCGTACGGACCTCGCGCCCGGCATCAAGTACGCGATCGCCGACGCGGTCCTGGACATCGACGGCAGGCGGCGCGAGGGACGGGCCGCGGGATTGCTCGCCCTGCCCGGTTGTCCGGACGACGTAGCCGACCACATCCGCAACGAGCTGCGCCACTGCGACTAGCAACCACCTTCGGAGAGGCGGCATTTCAGGAGGTGATCTGCTGTCCGGCGGCGTGTGCGAAGTCCTCGACGGCCCGGCGGGCGTCGTGACCGCTGCGATGGCACGCCTGCTCGTCATGAGCCTCGTGGATCGCGCTCACCTGGTGCAGCGCCTCCTCGGCCAGCCGGACGAGGTCGGGCGCCTGGGCGACCAGGCGGATCCGGAAGAGTTCCTGACGCGCCACTCCGCGTAGCCGGTAGGACTCAAGACGCGCGTCCGTGGCCTCCGCACTGCCGGGGTTTTCCTGGGCCCGGTGCCAGCGGTCAAGTTCGCTGCGGCGACACTGCGCCAGTGAGGCCGCGTACGCGCTGTAGGCGGCCATGCGTTCCTCCTGCAGGAACCGCCAGCGGGAGAACCGCTCGTTACGGGTGGTCATCCGGTGCTGTACGAGGTAGCTGAAGCCCACGCCGAGCAGGGTCCCGACGATGGCTACGGCGCTTGTGAGGACCGCTTCCATCCCTGGATGACAGCACGTCGGCCGAGCCGCTGAGAAGACCGCCTGTCGGGAGGCCAGCCGGATCGCCCCGCCAGGAGCCAGAGCTGGTTGTGCCAGCTCAGGAAAGAGTCGCGAACCGTGCGCAGCGGATACCCGTTCCAACGCGCAGAGGCTCCGCCCCGGATGCCGGGGTCGGGCCCAGGTCAGCGAGCGCCGTAGCTGCTCGGGCAGCGTGGTGATCAACCAGGATCACGACGGCCGGCGTCCACCGCGAGCACCGCCATCACGCTCCGCCGCTGCGGAGGATCCACGTCGACCGGGCCGCGGCCCACCACCTCGACGGGCCCGAGAAGTCTGAACGTCACCACGACAACCCCCGGCGATCAGAGCGCACACCGTCCGCACTCTTCCCCTGGCCTGGCTGGTCAGCCCCTTCGCCGACGTCGCCGTGGCCACACCACTCTGGCACCAGGCCACAACACACGCTACGCACGCGTAATTCAGCCCGACAAGATCCAGGCCAGCCAGTCTTCTCCAAGGACCGGGCAGGGCCACGGGCGTGGCGTCGGCCGAGCACCGTAGGGTCCGCGCCCGCCGGCAAAGGGATATTTCGGCCCGGCTAAGAAATGCGATCCAGCTGCCGCAGAACCGTTGGCCACGAATCGTCGGGGTCCTCTCCGGTGATCTCCTGATATCCGCTGCCGAAGGCCTTGTCGAGGAGAAAGCGGTTGAGGTCGTCGGCGAGCTTTTCGAAGACCTCGCTCTGCCACCAGATCACACCGGTGTCGGGGAAGCCCCAGACTTCGCCGGTCGGGCGGTGGAGAAAGACGGGGTCCTCGTTGATTTTGCCGATGCAGAACCATTCTTCCCGGTTCAGCTGTACCGGAGTGCCTTCCCTGGGGTCTGCGTAGAACTGCGAGTCGACCACGACCTTCGCCTCGAAGAGCACCAGGGAGCCGAAGATCCCCCCGTCCGCCTTGCCCAGGAAGTCCACGTAGTCGGCGGGGACGTCAGAGGGGAGGGGGCGCCCGGAGTACCCGGCGGAGACGCTGTTCATCATGCCCAGTTCGAAATCGTCGACGAGCAGGGAACGTGCCGTCGCCAGGAGTTCTTCCAGTTCCCGGGAGATCATTCGGGGCCCTCGATTCTAATCTTCAGGGGAGTGTGGTCGGGAAGTTTTCTGATTTGATTCCAGATCTGGTTCCCGATCCGCTGGTTGGTGAACGCGTCAAGGATGTGCAGGTTGGTCGCGGCATCGGGTCCTCCCAACTGCAGTTCCCACACGTGATCGGGGTTCATCCTCTGGAGGATTCTACTGCGCAGCGTGTCCGCGAACTCGCGGTTGGTCTTTCCGAACTGATCGTAAACGCGGCGTATCAGGTCTCGCTTGTAGTTGTTGGTGATCGATGTATCACGGGCCACGGGGTTGGGCGCTTTGAACAGAACTCCCGCATCGCTCAGCTTCAGAAGCGCGTCGGCCTTCATCCTGAATTGCTGTTTGGGCATCCCCTCAAGCCACTGGACGGTGACCTCGACGGGGCCGCCCTCCGTGCATTGCAGCCCCAGGGGATCCAGGAAGGCCAGCGGGTTGGGCACGTACCCGTAGTTGTCCGGACCCGCCTCCAGTCCGAGAGGATCCGGGCTGATGTAGCGGCCCGCGTCGGGGGCGTAGTAGCGCTGACAGTTGTAGTTGAGACCGGTTTCGGCGTCGTGGTACTGGCCGGGGAAACGAAGTGGGCAGTCGGCGGACCGCGGGGGCACCGCCGACGTCACCACGGAGGTCCCCCACAGCGTGGCGCGCCCCGACCAGGCGATGTTTCCGTCCGGGCCGATGAGCTCCGTGGGCGTGCCCACGGGGTCGGTGAGCACAGCGTGGAAGCGGGGTGAGCCGCCTCGCGCGGAGGGTTCCGCCTGTGAGGTCGTGCGGTCGCTCTGGGCCAGCGGCCGGTGCGAGTCGGGAGCGTAGTCCCACGTGGTGACACCGCCGTCCGGACCGGTCTGTTCGGCGACACGGGAGCCGTCCCAGCTGAACCGCGTCTCCTCGACGACCGATCCGTCCTCCGACAGCCGTTGCTTCGCGGTCCGCCGGCCCAGGGGGTCGTACCGGTACCGCCAGGTCTGGCCTTGCGGTGTGGTGGCGTGGGTCAGCCGGTTCTCGGGGTTCCACTCGTAGGTCCAGATCCGGCGCCGGCCGTCGAGCAGCTTGCGGGACATGCGGACGACGCGGCCCTCGGCGTCGTAGTGCAGGGTGGTGCGCCCGGATGTGCGCAGTTGGTTCCCGCTGTACTCGTGCCCCTGGGGAGCGGGGTCGTCGGGCAGCACTGCCTGAGTGAGGCGTCCGGTGCTGTCGTAGGTGTAGTGCTCGCGCCAGTTGTCGGCGTGGGCGCTGGTGACCCGGCCTGCCGGGTCCAGTTCGAAGCGCCGTGTTCCGGAGAGGAGGTCGTTGATCTCCGTCACATAGCCGTCCGGGCGGTAGGCATAGGTGCGGCTGTGGACCAGGTGCTCGGTGCCAGCGGCGAGTTGTGTGACGTTCTGGGCGGTCAGGCGGTCGGTGGCGTCCCAGGCCTGGGTGAGGGTGAGTCCCTCGCCCAGGCTTCGTGAGGTTTCGCGCCCTGCGGCGTCGTAGGCGAAGGCCAGGTCGCCCGCGTCGGTGGCGAGTGCGGTGGGCAGGCCCTGCGCGTTGTACGACCAGACCGACGTGTGGCCGACCGGGGTGACACGACGTACGCAGCGGCCGAGTTCGTCGTAGGAGTAGCGGGTCACGTCGCCGCTCACGTCTTCCGAGACCGTGCGGCCCATCGGGTCGCGTTCGAAGGTGATCTCGGCGTCCGCGTTGGCCGTTCGCACGAGATGACCGCTCGGGTCGTAGGCGAAGGTGGTGACGTCGTCTGTGCTGCGCTGCTGCGTGACGTGGCCTCTTGGGTCACGCGTGTAGTGAATCGCCTCGCCCAGCCCGTTCGTTCGCGTGACGAGTTGGCCGGCTCTGTCGTGGTCGTAGGTCAGGGTGCGGCCGTTGAAGTCCGTCTCTGTGACCAGTCGGCCGGCGGCGTCGTAGGTGTAACGCCACGCTAGTCCGGCGGGGTTGGTGACCTCGGTCAGGCGGAGTTCGGTGTCGTAGGCGAAGGTGTACGTGGCACCGCCGGGATCGGTTCGGGTGCCGGCCAGGCCGAAGTGCGTGCGGGAGTAGGAGGTCGCGGTGCCGTTCCCGTCCGTGTGCGACAGGAGATTTCCCTCCGCGTCCCATGACCAGGTTTCGCGGGTGCCGTCGGCCTGCTCGCGCAGAGTGGGCCGGCCTTCGGTCGTCCATGCCAGACGCACGCTGCGTTCGAGGGGGGCGACGGCCTCGACGACTCGGCCGAACGTGTCTCTGACGATCCGGGTGGTGTGGCCGAGAGCGTCGGTGATGCGGAGAGGGAGGCCGGCTTTGTCGTTGGTGATGCGTCGGGAGTTCCCGAGCGCGTCGGTGATCTCGACCAGGTGGCCCGACTCGTTGTACCGGTAGCGGGTCTCGCCGCCCATCGGGTCCCGGGTCGCCAGCGGACGGCCGTGGCGGTCGTACTCGTGGACCCATGCGGCCCCGTTGGGTTCGGTGACACGGACCGGGAGGCGCAGGTCGTTGTACTCCGAGGTGCCGGTCGATCCGTCGGGAAGGACGACGGACGTGACGTTCCCGGCCTCGTCGTAGGAGTAGCGGGTGGTGTGGCCGAGCGCGTCCGTGGACGCTGTGAGGCGGTGCTCCGTGTCCCACTGGTACTCGGTGACGTTGCCGAGTGGATCTGTCTCGCGTGTGAGGCGCAGCGCCTCGTTGTGGTCGTAGACACGGGTCTGACCGAGGGAGTCGGTCACTCGGGTGGTGCGGGTGGAGTCGTCGTAGGTGAGAGTTGAGGCCAGCGCGTCGCCGGTACCGCCGGTGGCCACCACGCGACCGCGTTCGTCGTACGTGTACCAGTAGGTGGTGTCGTTGCGGTCGGTCCAGGAGGTGATGCGGCCCGCGGCGTCGTAGGTGTAACGCGTCGGCAGGCCGGAGGAGTTGCGTTCCTCCGTGAGGTGGCCCTGCTCGTCGTAGGCGAAGGTGAGCAGGGTGGTGCCGGGCCGGTCGGGGCGGGCGGGGTCGAGAAGGCGCAGGCCGGTGACGCGGGAACGGGACCGGTCGTGATCGATCGCGATGCGGTAGCCGCCGGAGTGCGCCACGGCGCCGGGGATGTCGCCCTGTGCGTACTCGATGGTGACGCGGTTTCCGTTGCGGTCCTGGATGTACTGCAGGGGCAGGTCGACGGCCGTGTCACCGGCCGCGGTGACCGGGCTGTGGAAGACGTGGACCAGGCCGGTGTCGGGGTCGGTGACTCGGACCGCGCCGTCGACCTCGTCGTCCCATGACAGGGCCAGGCATGAGCCCGGGGTCAGCGGACGGACCGATGTAGTGGCCTGCGGGTCCAGTGGCGGGAAGCAGAGGCGGGCGCCGTCCGCGGTGGCGTAGACGAAGCCCTCGTCGTCGGCCTGGACGCGCTGGTCGAGCGTGGAGGCCCAACTGGGGCCGAACCAGCCGCCGAAGCGGTAGGACGAGACGTGGGTGCGCTCCAGGATCAGTGGCAGCACGCCGGGCAACTCGACATCGACCCGCGGCAGGGCCATGTCGCCGGTGGCCACGTCTATCGGGTCCCGCACAAACGTCTTGACCACGTTGCGGATCGAGGCGGGCAGTTTGTCGAAACCCGGGTTGAGCCTGAGGCGTTCGAAGGCGGCGCAGTCCAGGCCCATGCTCTTGCTGAGCCTGGCCAGAGCCGCCGGCCCCAACGCCTTGAGGCCTTTGCCGAGTGCCTTGCCCAGCATGCCGAAACCGACACCCATCAACGCGCCCTCGGTGAGCAGGCCCGCCAGCTTCTCCGGGTCCTTGAACGCGCCCGGGTCCTCCAGCAGCGTCTGGAACGCGGTGAACTCCATGCCGCCCTTGGCCATCCTGGCCACCTCGGCGACCCCGCGGATCTCCTTGAGCGCCTTCAGCGCCCGTTCCACCCCCCGGATGACCTCCATGATCCCGCGGACCACGGAGCCCAGCGCGGTGCCCTCCTCCTCGATCCGGCCGATCAGCGCGACGACCTTCAGCGCGCGCTCGCCCGCTATCAGCGTCGAGGCCACCTCGGAGGCGCCGGCGGTGAGGATGGACAGCGCAAGTCCGGCGATCTCGAACTCGACGATCTCCGCCAGCATCACGCCGATCTCGGACAGCAACTCATGTGCCTTGTCCGCGAAGTCGTCCAGCGCCTTCGCACCCTCCCGCAGCGAGTGCGCCATCTCCGTGGCCTGCTTGCGAGCGGCCTTGGCCCGCTTGTTGTAGGCCTTGGCCGCCTTGCCCTCCCACTCCACGTCCGCCAGCGCCTTGCGCGATGCCTCCGCCGCGTCGTCCAGACCGGTGGCCAGGCGCCGCCACTTCTTCGCGATCTCGCGTACGCCGTCCGGGTCCACCGCCGGGTCGGTGATGCCGAGGAACTCCAGACCGCTGGCGACGGAGTCGCCGAACATGTGGTTGAACTTGTTGATGTAGTGGAACGGGTTGAGGTCGACCATGCCCCGCGCCTCAGCCCTTCTTGGCCTGTGCCTCGGCCGCGATCAGCACGTCCAGCAGGTCGAAGGCGTCGGAGACCTCGACGATCAGTTCGGCCTCCGCCTGCCACTCCTGGTCCAGGTCCTTGGCCAGCTTGGCCAGGGTGGTCATCCCTTCGCGTATCTCGTCCGTCGCGCTGAGCAGCGAGCCGAGCGCGCCCAGCGCCGACAGGTCATCGGACTGCGCCTTGAACTCCTGCAACGGCTTCGCGGTGTGATGCCCCACCGCCCGCAGCCCGGACGCCGCCTTGTGCATGGACGTCGCCTGCTTCTTCAGGTCCGACATGTCGCCCCACCCCCGGTACTTCACTCTGTGCACATGCCAACCCCAGGACACTATTGAGACCGGTTAAGTACGAGGTATGGCAGCCGTCAAGCAGGAGTAAAGATCGCCATGCGGGCTTGTGTTGATCCACGTGTGCGTCGCGGTCACCTGGACTTCTACCGCGCCGCCGTGGATTCGGATCTCAGTGGAAGGGGTCCGGCCGGAAACCCGGGGCGGTAGCGTGCCGATCATGGCGGACTGGAGTATTCGGCCGGCGCAGGCGTCGGACGTCGAGGAAGTGGCCGAGCTGCGTGCCGTCGTGATGCGGGCGGATCTGGAACGGCTCGGACGCTACGACGAGCAGCGGGTACGGCAGCGACTCCGAGACGGCTTCGACCCGACACACACCTGGACGATCGAGGTGGCCGGCGCCTTCGCCGGCTGCGTGGCCCTGCGACCGGCCGAGGACGCCCACTGGCTGGAGCACTTCTACCTGGCCCTGCATCTCCAGGGCAGCGGCATCGGTTCGGGAGTGCTGAGCGTCCTGCTGGAGCGGTGCGACCGCGACGGTGTCCTGGTCCGACTGAACGTCCTGCAGGGCAGTCCGGCACGGCGGTTGTACGAGCGCCACGGGTTCACCGTCGAGACCGAGGACCCGGTGGACGTGTTCATGGTGCGCAAGCCGCCGGGGTGAGGAGTCGCTACCGTGTGGCCATGACCGACCGCGCGGAGCGCCCGCTGCTCTTCCTGGACGTCGACGGAACGCTCCTGCCCTATGACGGAGTACGACTTCCGTCGACCCCCGAGGGATGGCAGGCCTGGCAGCGCACGTCGAATCCTCACCTGGTCAAGATCGACCTTGCCCACGGTCCGCGTCTGCTGGCGTTGCCCTGCGTACTGACATGGGCCACCGCATGGATGGACGACGCCAATGAAGTGATCGGTCCGCTGCTCGGGCTGCCGGAGCTTCCGGTGGCCGGTCTGCCAAAGGCGCCTGAGGAGAACGAGGCCGGCGTTCCGCACTGGAAGACGCGAGCCCTTGTTCCGAGCCGCGGCAGGACGCCCGTTCGTCTGGGTCGACGACGAGATCACCGATCTCGACCGGGCGTGGGTGTCGACGCACCATCGGGGGCACGCCCTCCTCCACCGCGTCGATTCCACCGTCGGCCTCACCGACACGGACTTGGCGGCCGTCGATGGTTGGCTGCGTGACCTGCGTACGTAGGAGATCGGATCGACCGGGCTCGCCACGTCATTCCGCGTCGCGCGGCGGCAGTCGCCGTGTGATCCGGTCGAACAGTTCCTTCAGCGGCTCGCCGACGTCCCGGCCGAACTCGGTCAGCCCGTAGGTGACTTGGGGCGGCGTCGTCGGCTCGACCTCCCGCCAGATCAGGCCGTCCTGGACCAGTGCGCGCAGGGTCTGGGCGAGCATCTTCTCGCTGATGCCCTGGATGCTCTCGCGCAGCTCGTAGAACCTGAGGCTGTTGCTCCGCAAGGAGATCAACACCCAGATGCCCCACCTGCTGGTCACGTGGTCGACCACATCGCGTGCGAGGCAGTCCGTGTGAAACACCTCATACCGCTCGGCCGTCTCGGCCCGTCTGTGCTGCACGCCTTCCGTCACGTGAGGAGCTTACTCCGAGGTATGCCCTTACTGAAAGTTAGCCCTACTCCTAGCGTGCAGGCCACAGCAAACAGGCGACAAGGAGCTGAACATGATCGTGGTGACCGGAGCTACCGGGAATATCGGCAGGCCGTTGACGCTCGCCTTGGCCGAGGCGGGCCGGCAGGTGACGGCGGTGTCACGGCACACGGCGGCGGTGCCGGACGGCGTCCGCCACCTGGTTGCCGACCTGGCGGAGCCGGCCGGCCTTGAGCCCGCGCTGGCCGGAGCGAAAGCGCTGTTCCTGCTGCTCTCCGGCGACCTGCACGCCGCCGGAGCCAGCCCGGCCGACATCATCGGCGCGGCCGACGCCGCAGGGGTCCGCCGGGTCGTCCTGCTCTCCACACAAGGCGTGGCGACCAGGCCCTTCGGCGAGACGCGGATCGCGATGCGCGCGCTGGAGGACGTGCTGCGGGAGTCCGGCCTGGAGTGGGCCGTCCTGCGGCCGGGCGGCTTCGCCTCCAACGCCCTGTGGTGGGCCGAATCCATCCGCGAGCGAGGGATCGTAGCCGCACCCTTCGGTGACATCGGGGTGCCGATCATCGACCCGGCGGACATCGCCGAGGTCGCGGCGGCCTGTCTGCTGGACGGCCAACACACCGGCTCCGTGTACGAGTTGACCGGTCCGGAGGTGATCACGCCACGCGGGCAGGCGGAGGCCATCGCCGCCGCGCTGGGCTCGCCGGTACGGTTCCACGACCTCACCCGCGACGAGGCCAAGGCCGCCATGTCCCAGAGCATGCCGGCGGAACTCGCCGAGGACACCCTGACCATCCTCGGTTCCCCGAGCCCGGCCGAGCTGCGCATCAGCCCGGACGTCGAGCGGGTACTCGGCCGCGCCCCTCGCCCGTTCGCCGACTGGGCCGCCCGCAATATCGCAGCGTTCCGCTGAGACCGGCCGGCGCCGCGGGAACTTCTCCGCTCGCTCGGTGATCCACTGCTGACGACCGCCGGCACGGGTACTCCGGTGATCACAGGGAGACAGAAAACTTGGACGGCGATGTCGAGAACCCCTGCCCGGCTCCGTCCCCGCAGTGAACGCGTCCACAATGGGTGGCACCAGTACGGAGGAGAACCACGATGGCCAAGTACCTGCTGCTGAAGCACTACCGAGGTGCCCCGGCATCGGTCAACGACGTGCCCATGGACCAGTGGACGCCCGAGGAGATCTCGGCGCACGTGCAGTACATGAGCGACTTCGCGGCCCGGCTGGAGAAGGGCGGCGAGTTGGTCGACAGCCAGGCGCTGGCTCCGGAGGGCACGTTCGTCCAGTACGGCGGCGAGGGGCGTCCGCCGGTCACCGACGGGCCGTTCGCGGAGACCAAGGACCTCATCGCCGGCTGGATGATCATCGACGTGGACAGCTACGAGCGTGCCGTCGAGCTGGCGGGGGAACTGTCGGCCGCCCCCGGCGCGGGTGGCCGGCCGATCCACGAGTGGTTGGAGCTGCGTCCGCTCTACGACGCGCAGCCCACGCTCACGGATTGCCCCTGGAAGTGAACGAGAGCCTGCTGCGGAGCCTCACGCCGGGTGTGCTCGGCGTCCTCGTCCGCCGCGGAGCCGACTTCGTCGCGGCCGAGGACGCCGTGCAGGACGCGCTCATCGAGGCGGTCCGCGTGTGGCCCGCCGACCCGCCGCGCGATGCGAAGGGCTGGCTGGTCACCGTCGCCTGGCGCAAGTTCCTCGACGCGACCCGGGCGGACACCGCCCGCCGCCGGCGTGAGGGCCTCGTCGAGGAGGAACCGGAGCCCGGGCCCGCACCGGCGACGGACGACACGCTCCAGCTGTACTTCCTGTGCGCTCACCCGTCGCTGACCCCGTCGTCGGCGGTCGCGCTCACGCTGCGCGCCGTCGGCGGGCTCACCACCCGGCAGATCGCCCAGGCCTACCTGGTGCCGGAGGCGACGATGGCCCAGCGCATCAGCCGGGCCAAACGCACCGTCTCCCTCGTGCGCTTCGACCAGCCCGGCGACGTCGCGACCGTGCTGCGCGTCCTCTACCTGGTCTTCAACGAGGGCTACTCCGGCGACGTCGACCTCGCCGCCGAGGCCATCCGGCTCACCCGGCAACTCGCCGCCTCGATCGACCACCCCGAGGTGGCGGGACTGCTCGCCCTCATGCTGCTCCATCACGCCCGGCGTACGGCTCGTACCGCGCCGGACGGCAGCCTCGTACCGCTCGCCGAGCAGGACCGCGGCCGGTGGGACACCTCGGCGATCGCCGAGGGCGTCGCGATCCTCCAAGTCGCCCTCGCCCGCGACCGGTTGGGCGAGTTCCAGGCGCAGGCCGCGATCGCGGCACTCCACGCCGACGCGCCCACCGCCGAGGAGACCGACTGGGTGCAGATCGTCGAGTGGTACGACGAACTCGCGGGCCTGACCGACAACCCGGTCGTCCGGCTCAACCGCGCGGTCGCCGTCGGCGAGGCCGACGGCCCGCGCGCCGGCCTGGCAGCCCTCACGGCACTGGACGACTCACTGCCCCGCCACACCGCGGTGGCGGCCCACCTCCATGAACGCGACGGCGACCTGGAGTTGGCGGCGCGGCTGTACGCCGAGGCGGCCCACAAGGCACCCAACCTCGCCGAACGCGCCCACCTGACGCGCCAGGCCGCCCGGCTCAACACCCGACGCAGTCACTGACGGGGCGTTCCGGGACTCGCCGCCGCCCGCACAGATGGCCTTCACCCTGCTCCGCGTGGAATGCCGCTACCCTGCCACAGGGGGTGGTCAAGTGGCCGAAACGGCAGGGGAGTTGGGTGAGGCGTCGGAGTCCACGACCGTCGTGGTGATCGGCGCGGGACCGGCCGGGCTGACGGTCGGCAACCTGTTGCGGCGCAGCGGTGTCGACTGTGTCGTCCTGGAGCGTCAGACCCGCGATCACGTGGCGCAACGCCAGCGTGCCGGGATCGTCGAGACCCGTGCGGTGCGGATGTTCGACGCCTGGGGGCTGGCCGACCGGGTCCTCGGCGGCGTCCCGTCCGAAGGGATCCTGGAATTCCGGGTGGACGGCGAGAGCCACCTCGTCTCCGACGGTGACGGGTCCGAAGGCCTTGGCGCTCGCATCTGCCCGCAACAGGTCCTGGTCCAGAAGCTCACGGACACGTTCCTCGCTGACGGTGGCGACCTGCGCTTCGAGGCCGCCGACATCTCCCTCAACGACCTGACCGGCGAGCGCCCGACCGTCCGGTACCGCACCGCCGACGGCGGCCTCCGGAGCATCAGTTGCGCCTTCGTCGCCGGTTGCGACGGGGATCACGGCATCAGCCGTACCGCCGTACCCGACGGCGTCCTCACCGCGCACGCCTTCGACCACGACATCGGCTGGCTCACCGTTCTCGCCGACGCGCCGCCACCGACGTATCCGCTGCTGGCCATCAGCGAGCAGGGCTTCGCCGCGCACTTCCCCCGAGGCCCGTACACCAGTCGCTACTACCTTCAGTGCCCGCCCGACGACGATCCCGAGGCCTGGTCCGACGAGCGTGTCTGGGACGCCCTGCGTACCCGGCTCGGCGACCCCGTCCTCGGCTCCGGGCCGATCACCGACCGGGAGATCTTCCGGCTCCGCAGCCTGGTCCACGACCCGATGCAGTACGGCCGTCTCTTCCTCGTCGGCGACGCGGCGCACATCGTCTCCCCGATGGGCGGCAAGGGTATGAACCTCGCTCTTTACGACGCCGATGTCTTCGCGCGAGCGGTGGCGGACTTCGTTCGGGACGGCGACGAAAGCGCCCTGCGCGGCTACTCGGAGCGGTGTCTGCGCCGGGTCTGGAACGACCAGGAGTTCTCCCACTGGCTGACCCGGACCGTCCATGACGCCGGGGACGACAGCCGCTGCGGACCCTTCGAGCGCAATCTGGCCCGTGCTCGGCTCGACCGTCTCTTCACCTCTCCGGCCGCCGCCCGGTCCTTCGCCGAACTGATGACGGGAATGGACTGAGCGGCGGGCGCCAGGGGTTCGGTGGTGTCACACGCCCTTGCGGATGTCGTCGTGGCGTGCGGCGAACCGCAGTCTGCCGTCCGCGACTTGGTACAGGAACCAGCCGCCGTCCTTGTCGGTCTGCAGATACTGGGACTGGCTCTCGTAGCTGAACCGGCGGGTGATGCCCTGCCAGGGCGCGCGCAGGAGTTCGGCGCGCAGCGATTCGCGCCCGGTGCCTTCCTGGGCGGCGAGGCCATGGGCGGCGTAGCGGACGGCGTCGTACGCCTCGGCGGCCCATGGCGGTGGTGCGGTGCGGTGGCGCGCGCGGTAGGCGGTGGCGAAGGACCGGGTGCGGGGGTCCGTGGCCGCGGCGCAGTAGCCCGTGCTGATCCACCAGCCGTCGCCCGCTTTGAGGAAGGGCGTGGACAGGATGTGCTCGTCGGCTCCCCGTACGCCTCGGTACCCCGCGTCGTTCAGAGCCCGGGCACAGGCGGCGGCGCGGGCCGGGGTGGCGCCGGCGAAGATCATGGCGTCGTACGAGTGGGAGGCGACGTTCTGGGCGACGGCGGTGAAGTCGTCGGCGGCGGCCACGTCCAACTGGTCCACCGTGCCGTCGAGTTTGCCGTACACGGTGACCATGCGGACGATGGGGAGGGTCTCCTCGTCGTCGGTGAGGTCGTGGACGACGACGCTGCGGGTGGGCTTGATGACCCGGTTGAGATAGCGCAGCACGGAGCCGGGACCGGAGGTGCGGGTGGAGCGCAGGACAAGGGCGCTGGTCGCGTTGACGGCGGTGAGGTCTTCGGTGTCGGCGCGGGTCACCAGCAGGGTCAGCCCGGCCTCGGTGCACACCGGTACCGCGGCGGGCACGGCCGCGTTGCCGCCCGCGCCGATCACCGCGTGCACGTCGGTGTCGGCGACGAACCTGGCGGCGCCGGCGGCGGAACCGGCCGCCGTACCTCCGTCGTCGACGGCACGCAGCGCCAGGTCGAAGGCCCGGTCGGCGCGCGCGTTGTGCTGGGCCACCGCGAGCTGTGCCCCGAGTTGCTGAGACCGGACCTCGGCGGTCGACAGATCGCCCAGCAGGCCGATCACGCGGCGCGGAAGGGTGGGCTTCCCGGCGCCGGGCGGCGTACCGGACCGCCCCCAGCGCCACCAGGCCGTGCCGCCGCCGATCGCACTGACGCCGACCGCGGCCGACGCGACGAGCAGCCGCCGGCGGGACGGCGAGGGCGGGGCGTCCGTGGGAGGGGAGTCGGCGAAGGACAGGGCCGTGGGCTCGGGTACCGGCAGGTCGAGGACGGTCGCGGCGCGGTCCGCGACCAGTGCGGGCAGTCCCTCCGGCAGCCATGAGTGCGTGCTGAACTCGCCGAAGGACGCCCGCAGTTGGGCCACGGTAGGCCGCGCGGACGACTCCTTCGCGAGACAGGCCCGCAGCGTCACGTCGAGTTCGTGGGGTAGTCCGGTCAGGTCCGGCTCTTCGTTCACGGTCCGGTACAGCACGGTCGCGGCGCCCCCGGTGCCGAACGGGGGCCGCCCGGTGGCGGTGTGGGCCAGTACGCAGCCCAGGGAGAAGACGTCACTGGGTGCTCCGACCGGCGTACCGCGTGCCTGTTCGGGGGAGAGGTAGCCGGGGGAGCCGATGACCGAGCCGTCCGTGGTGAGGGCCGTCGCGCCCACGGCCCGGGCGATGCCGAAGTCGATCAGGCGGGGCCCGTCGGCGGCGAGCAGCACGTTCGCCGGCTTCACGTCACGGTGGACGAGCCCGGCCCGGTGTACGTCGTCCAGCGCGGCGGCGAGTGCGGCGCCGAGCGCGCGGACCTGGGCCGACGGCCATGGCCCGCGGAGCCCGAGAGCCTCGGAGAGGGGCAGGCCCGGCACGTAGGCGGTGGCCAGCCAGGGCGAGCGGGCGTCCGCGTCGGCCGTGAGGACGGGCACGGTCCACCGGCTCGACAGCCGGGACGCCAGCTCCGTCTCACGGCGGAACCGCGCCAGGAAGCCGGGGTCCTCGGCGTACTCCTCGCGGATCACCTTCAGCGCGACCCAGGCACCGTGCGGCGAGCGCGCCAGATAGACCACGCCCATACCGCCGGCCCCGAGCCGCCCCACGAGCCGGTGCCCGCCGACGGAGGCCGGGTCGGAGGGCAGGAGCCGCTCCAAAACCCCTACTCCGTCTCCTGCTTCGGCATGACCGGACCCACCTGCTGGAATCGCCCGTCATGGACCTGGTGGACGTAGGTCTCCGCTCCCATGTTCTGGCTGGTGGTCGCGAACTGGTTGTAGTCGCTGAAGGAGTACGTGTGCGAGATGCCGTGGTACGTGGCTTTGTGCAGCCGCGTGGCGAGCGAGACCCGGTTGGGACGCCCGCCCCCGGAGGGCACGGTACGAGCGAACTCCCGCAGCACCATGCGGACGCTGTCGTAGGCTTCCGTGCCGTACGGATCCGGGGCGTCGCCGAAGCGCTTGCGCCAGGCGGCGGTGAAGCGTTCGGCCTCCTTGGTCTTGAGCGCAGTGGGGTCGACGACGGACGTCACGAGGAGCCAGCCCTCGCTCGCCGCCCCCGCCAGCTTCGGGAAGTCGGTCCCGTACAGGAGGTGCGACATCCACCGTGAACCCGTGAAGCCGGTCGCGGACACCTGCCGTGCCGCACGGACCGTCGCGTCCAGCGGTCCGAGGTACGCGAAGTCGTCGACGCCCTGCGAGAGTACGTAACTCACCGCGCCCGGTGCGTCGTCGGTGTCCTCGGCGACGATGCGCGGCACCACCTGACCTTTGAGGGCGCTCCGCCACTGGACGACGAGGATGCTGCCCTGGTCGTGCATGACGGACCCGCCGGACCTGTCGATGACGACGCCGAGCCGGCGGCCCGTCTTCCCGGCGAAGAGCGCCTGCAGCGCGATCCCGGTGCCCTGCGCCGGCTCGGCCGCACCGGTCTGGAAGGTGACGGTCGGGGACCAGATGTAGTAGTCGTTCTGCCCGGTCGCGCTGGAGACGTTGGTCAGCTTCGCCGCCGCGTAGACGCGCGAGGCGGAGCGCATCGTCAGCTCGGTGACCGGTCCCAGCACCGCCACCACGTCCTTGTCTGCGGCGAGTTGGTGGGCGACCTCGGTGGCCCGGTCGAGCTCGCCGCGGTCGTCGAGCACCCGCACCCGCAGGTCGAAGGCGCGGCCGGCGGTGGCGTTGTGCTCGGCGACGGCGAGCCGCGCGGCCCGCTCGCAGGCCCGGCTCACCGCGGTCCTGTCGCCGGTGCGGCTGACCTGTACTCCGAGCACGTACGAGGGCCGGGTGGCCGCCTTGTTCTGCTTGCCGTCGTCGTCCCTCCCCGACGCCCACACCGCCGCCCCGGTGCCGCCGCCCGCCAGCAGCAGCGCGCCCCCGACCACCAGCAGGCGCCGGCGGGACGTGTGCGATGGCTGTGGCTGTTCGGGGTCGTCCACCACCGTGGGCTCGATGTCCGGCAGGGCGAGGCTCTCCGCCGAGCGGGTCGCGACGGTACGGGCGACCGGGTCGGGCAGCCAGGCGGAAGGGGACTCGGGGACGTCCGCGGCGAGCCGCAGCCGTAACTCCTCGGGGCTCGGCCGGAGTTCGGGCTCACTGGCCAGGCAGGCGTCCAGTGTTTCGCGCAACTCACCGGTGACGCCGCCGAGATCGGGGTCGTCGTGGACGGTGCGGTACAGCAGCGCGTCCGGGGTGCCCGTGCCGAACGGGGGGCGCCCGGTGGCGGCGTAGGCCAGTACGCAGCCCAGCGCGAAGACGTCGCTCGCGGGCGAGGCGTCCTCGCCGCGCGCCTGTTCGGGCGCGAGGAAGCCCGGGGTGCCGACCACCATGCCCGAGGCGGTCAGGGCCGTGTCGTCGGCGGCCCGCGCGATGCCGAAGTCGATAAGGCGGGGGCCGTTCACGGCCAGCAGGACGTTGCCCGGCTTCACATCGCGGTGCACCAGGCCCGCCGCGTGCACGGCGGCCAGCGCCTCACCGAGGAGCGAACCCAGCACGCGTACGGCGGACTCGGGCAGCGGTCCGTGCTCGCCGACCGCTTCCGCGAGCGAGGGTCCGGCCACGAAACCGGTCGCCAGCCATGGATCGTGGGCGGTGGCGTCCGCGCCGAGCACCGGAACCACCCAGGGGCTGTCGACGCGGCCCGCGAGCTCCGCCTCCCGCGCGAACCGGGCGCGGAAGCCGTCGTCGGCCGCGCTCTCCGCGCGGATCACCTTCACGGCGGCCAACGCACCCGCCTCGGAACGGCCCAGGTAGACCATCCCCATGCCGCCGGCACCGAGTCGGCGCAGCAACCTGAAACCCCCGACCGAGGACGGGTCGGACGGACGCAGCGCCTCACTCATCGCCCGATCCCTTCGCCTCGCCGGACGCGTCGGCGTCGGTCCCGTCCTCGCTCTTGCCGATACGGTCAACGTCGGCCGTCACGAAGTCGACGCCCCCCAACGCCGCCTCGGTCACCGTCGTCTGTTCCGTCTCCTTCGCGCCGGCGGGATGCCGCACGGTCGCGGCCACCGTCACCGGGCCGAGCCGGTGCTTGTACCAGTCGAAGCGCCGTGCCTTCCCGGCGCCGTCCACGACGTACTGGCCGTACTCGGAGAGGTCGTCGTCCGAGGTGCCCGTCCGCTGCTCGCCGAACGGGTCACCCCGTGAGGTCATGTCCTGCACCACGTCCGTCGCGTTCAGCCGCTGCTGCGGGCAGCGCAACGGCTCCTCCAGGGACATCGCCATGTCCCGGCGGGCTTCGCGCGTGGAGGTGTGCACGGTCACGGTGAGGGACACGTACACCGCGCCCTCGCCGCCCGTGCCCGGTCGTATGAAGGACCGCGTGAGGCTCGCGAGGACGGTGTTCGGGATCGCCTCGCGCCGCCACAGACAGTCGTCGCCCAGCACCGCCCAGGTGAAGGGGCCGGCCTCGTACGGGTCACGTTTGCGGTATCCGGAACCGAAGTAGTCCGGCCGCACGGTCAGTCCACGGACGAAGGCCGTCGCCTCGGTGCGGGTCTTCGGCGCGTCGGCCTCGGCGAGCGTGTACGGCTCGTTGAGCGTCGTCGCCGACGGCGAAGGGCTCGCACTGCTCCCCCCGGCCGCGCTCGTATCGCTCTCTCGCGTCGCGTCCTCGTCCGCCTGTCCGTTCGTGCATCCGGCCAACAGCAGAGTCACCGCTGCCGCGGACAGGACGGGTCCACGTCCTCTCACGCTTACCCCCAGCGCATTCGGCCAACGGTCCCTCCCCTCGGGACCGATGGCCGACCGTAGCGCCATGGGAGGTCAACTGGGCCTGCCGGGAGATGAGTTGGGGTAAACGGTAACCCCTTGGCCATCGCTTGGTGACACTTCGTCGGAAGTGTCAGCTGTGGGCGACCGTCAGCCCGTAGAAGGCGACGCGCGCGCCCTTGGTGGTGCTGTCGGAGGACGACTGGTTGTAGGAACCGGCCTTGAAGTACTGCTTGTAGGGGAAGAAGGACGACGGGATCGAGTAGTGCGTGGTGGAGCCGTTGACCGTGAGGTCGACGGTGTTCCCGCCGGAGACGGCGATGGAGTACGTCCAGGTCTTGCCGATGGCGACATGGCCGACGGTGTGCGCGGTCTGGCCGCCGGAGGGGGAGTTCTCCGTGCCGAGGACGATGTCGCCGTTGGAGTGGTAGTACAGCTCCACGAGGGGCTTGGTGGAGGTGCCGCCGGTGCCGAGGTGGATCTGGCCGACGCACACGTTGGACGTCACCGACACGACGCGCAGCGTGGCGCTCAGCTTGTGGCTTCCGCTCAGCGACCAGTTGGCGGCGCTGCCGCTGCGGTTCATCTCCCGCAGTTCGGAGCGCGCGTAGTTGGAGTTGGGGGTCGTGACGCCCTTCTCGGGCGCCCAGAAGGTCATCGCTCCGTCACGCGTGTCGGTGTAGAAGTACGAGTCCTGGAACCCGCTCGCGCCCTGGAGGCGGGCCGAGGAGATGGTGGTCGGCGAGCCCGGGGAGCCGACGGGCTCCTGGAGCTGCCATATCCCGAGGTCGAAGTTGCCGCCGGGGGCTTTGGTGGGGTCGGCGGCGCCGGCCGTGCCGGTGCTCAGGACGACGAGGGTGCCGATGACGGCCGTGAGGGTCATGCCGGCCCGGACTTTGGGACGGATCATGGGCGTGCCTTTCGACGAGGTGGGGGAAGAAGGCGAGCCGAGCGGCGCTTGTTCACGTAGCTGAACACAAAGTTCATTCGTGAACAACGCATGCAGGAGAAGTTAAAGGTCTGAACCATACGCGTCAAGGGGTGAAACGGAGTTGGCGTCTCAGCTCCGATACGCGACGCGGCCGCCCGGCAACGAGCCGCTGATCACACGGCAGCGAGCCGCCGATCACCCGGCGCTTTCGCGCTCGTTCGGGTGGTCGGCGGCTCGCTCTTCGCCGTCGTGTGTCCTTGTGCTCGGTGTCGGCTGGGTCGCCGTCAGCCGATGACGCGGGCCACTCCCGCGTAGATCCCGCTGCCTTCCGGCTCCGACGTCGAGGAGGCCGACGGGTCCCACTCCGTCGCCGTCACCAGCCCCGGAGGGACGAGGGCGAGGCCGTCGAAGAAGCGCTCCACCTCCGGCCGGGTGCGGAAGCCGAGCTTGATGCCGCCCTTGGCGTACTCGGCGGTGACCTGCGCGGCGAGTTCCGGATACAGGTCGGACGCGGCGTGCGACAGCACCAGATAGCTGCCGACAGGCAGCGTGGCGACCAGGTTGCGGACCAGGCCGTGGGCGTCCTGCTCGTCGGGGACGAAGTGCATCAGCGCAATCAGCGACAGGGCGATGGGGCGGTCGAAGTCCAGTATGCGCCGGGCGTGTTCGACGATCAGCTCCGGCCGGCGCACATCGGCCTCGATGTAGTCGGTTTCCCCCTCGGTACGGCTGACCAGCAGGGCCTCGGCGTGCCGCAGGACGATCGGGTCGTTGTCGGCGTAGACGACCTTCGCCGTCGGCACGATGTCCTGGACGACCTGGTGGAGATTGGGCTCGGTGGGGATCCCCGTGCCGATGTCCAGGAACTGGTCGACGTCCTGCGCGGCCAGCCAGGCCGCCGCCCGGTGCATGAACTGCCGGTTCTGTCGGGCCGCGTCCTTCGCCTCGGGCGGCAGCTTCTCGCCCACGGCCTCGTCCACCGGGTAGTTGTCCTTGCCGCCCAGCAACCAGTCGTAGACCCGCGCGGGATGCGCCTTGCTGGTGTCGATCGACGGGGGCGGCTGGGGGTCGGTCGTCATGGCAACTCCATCGCGCCGGGGGGCGGGGCAGGTTCGATGACGATCACTTTACTGCTCGACTCCACGGGGCAATTCCTGGGGGAGAATCTGTCTGTGCGAGGGGGTGAGGGGATGTCGGACTCCGACAAGATGCTCGTGTTCGCGGTCGTTCTCCTGGCCATCGGCTGGATCGTCCTCATCGTCGTGGAGCTCGTGCTCCTCGGCATCCTCCGTGGTGTGCGCGCAGTGGTCCGTGCGCTCACCGGCCGGGCTCGCCCGGCGCTGGAACCTGCCGAGCCCGAGCCCGAGCCCGAGCCCGAGCCCGAGGACGCGGTTCCGCCGGGTTACGACCTCGACGGCAGCGGCTGAGCGTCACAGTCGCAATCTTCCAACTGCCGCAAGGCATCACACAGTTATCAGGTCAAGCGTCCCGGACTCTTGACTCGGAAGGCGCCCGCCCCGATCCTCAAGCCATATCTTGCGCAGGTCATGACAACCTCATGGGTTGGTCAACCTCGCCATCCCACCGACCGAGGGACGTGGCCGTGACGCTGATCGCCCGTTCGCACCGCAGACGCAAGCACGTCACCGTGGTGTCGCTGCTGCTCCTCTTCCTGGCCATGGCCCTTGGCCCCACGCCGAGTTCGGCGGCCGGCAACGACTGGTGGATCCCGACCTCACCGCCCACCCCGGACGCCCAGATCAACGTCACCGGCGAACCCTTCACCGGCACCAACTCGGCAGGTGACGTACAGGGGTTCGTCGACGCGCACAACCACCTGTTCGGCAACGAGGCCTTCGGCGGGCGGCTGATCTGCGGCAAGGTGTTCTCCGAGGCCGGAGTCGCCGACGCGCTCAAGGACTGCCCCGAGCACTACCCCGACGGCACGCTCGCGATCTTCGACTACATCACCCACGGCGGCGACGGCAAGCACGACCCGGTCGGCTGGCCCACGTTCAAGGACTGGCCGGCGTACGACTCGATGACCCATCAGGCCAACTACTACGCCTGGGTCGAGCGGGCCTGGCGCGGCGGGCAGCGGGTGCTGGTAAACGACCTCGTCACCAACGGCATGATCTGCTCGGTCTACCCCTTCAAGGACCGCAGTTGCGACGAGATGACGTCGATCCGGCTGCAGGCGAAGCTGACTTACCAGCTGCAGGCCTACATCGACGCGCAGTACGGCGGCACCGGCAAGGGCTGGTTCCGGATCGTCACCGACAGCGCGCAGGCCCGACAGGTCATCGAGCAGGGCAAGTTGGCGGTGATCCTGGGCGTCGAGACCTCCGAGCCGTTCGGCTGCAAGCAGATCCTCGACATCGGGCAGTGCAGCAAGGCCGACATCGACAAGGGACTGGACGAGCTGTACGCGCTCGGTGTGCGCTCGATGTTCCTGTGCCACAAGTTCGACAACGCGCTGTGCGGCGTCCGCTTCGACGAGGGCGGCCTCGGAACGGCCATCAACGTCGGGCAGTTCCTGTCGACCGGCACCTTCTGGCAGACGGAGACGTGCAAGGGCCCGCAGCACGACAACCCCATCGGCACCGCCGCCTCCGCGGCGGAGGACGACCTGCCGGCCGGCGTGGCCGTCCCCTCGTACGCCGACGACGCCCAGTGCAACACCAGAGGGCTCACCAGCCTCGGCGAGTACGCCGTGCAGGGCATGATGAAACGCAAGATGATGCTGGAGATCGACCACATGAGCGTCAAGGCCGTCGGCCAGGCGCTGGACATCTTCGAGGCCGCCTCCTACCCCGGCGTCATCTCCTCGCACAGCTGGATGGACCTGAACTGGACCGAGCGCGTCTACTCGCTCGGCGGGTTCGTCGCCCAGTACATGCACGGCTCGGAAGGGTTCGCCGCGGAGGCGGCGCGGACGGACGCGCTGCGCGACAAGTACGACGTGGGCTACGGCTTCGGCACCGACTTCAACGGCATCGGCGACCACCCCGCCCCGCGCGGCGCCGACGCCACGAACAAGGTGACGTACCCCTTCAGAAGCGTCGACGGCGGCTCCGTCATCGACAAGCAGACCACCGGCTCACGCACCTTCGACCTCAACACCGACGGCGCGGCCCATGTCGGCCTGATCCCCGACTGGATCGAGGATATCCGACTCGTCGGCGGCCAGGACGTGGTGAACGACCTGTTCCGCGGCGCCGAGACCTACCTCGGCACCTGGGGTGCGACCGAACAGCACCAGGCTTCGGTCAATCTGGCCAACGGCGCCTCGGCCACGGCCAGTTCGTCCGAGTCCAACCCCTTCACCAGCTACCAGCCGGGCCGGGCCGTCGACGGTGACGACGACTCGCGCTGGGCCAGCGACTGGAGCGACGACCAGTCGTGGCAGGTCGACCTGGGCTCCACCCACCTGGTCAGCCGGGTCACGCTGGACTGGGAACGCGCGTACGGGAAGTCGTACCGCATCGAACTCTCCACCGATGGCACCACCTGGCAGACCGCCTGGTCCACCACCTCGGGAGACGGCGGCCTGGACACCGCCCGCTTCACCGGCACCCCGGCCCGCTACGTGCGGGTCCACGGCCTCGACCGCGGCACCGACTGGGGATACTCGCTCTACGAAGTGGGCGTCCACAGCGCCTGAGCCACGTCACCCCAACCGAGGACACACATGGCACGCATGCCGTCGGCCGAGCGACGCAGACAGCTGACGGAAGCGGCGATCAGGGCGATGGCTCGGGACGGCGTCGGAAAGACGACGACCCGGTCCATCGCCGCCGAGGCGGGCGTGTCCCTGAGCGTCTTCCACTACTGCTTCGACTCCAAGCAGGCCCTGATCGAGTCCGTCATCACCACCCTCACCGACGACTCGGTGAGGGTGGTGAAGCAGGCCCTGCGCCCCAGGGCCACGCTCGTGGAAACCGTCCGCGCCGGCTTCCAGGCGTACTGGGACCACGTCCGCGCCCACCCCGACGAGCACATGCTCACCTACGAACTCACCCAATACGCCCTGCGCGAGCCGGGGTTCGAGCATCTGGCCCGCCGGCAGTACGAGCTGTACGGCGCCGCCTACGCCGAACTCATCGACCAGCTGCGCAGCGGCATGGACCTCCAACTGGCGGTCCCCGTCTCCGTGTTGGCCCGCTATCTGGCCGCGATGACCGACGGCCTGACCCTCAACTACCTTGTCCTCGGCGACGAATCGGCCTGGGCCGACATCCTGGACACGGTCACCGCGCACATCGCGGGCCTGGTACACGACGAGGCCGGCCGCACCTGAGCAGTGTGCGTGTGCTCGACCGACGGTCAGGCGCCCGTCGTGCGCAGCCAGGCGCCGATGCCGTTCAGGGCGCCCGCGCCGTAGTCGGACTCCACGTCGTTCGCCAGGTCGGCGATGGTGATCGTCCTGAGGGCCTCGCGGCGCGCGGCCTCGGCGGTGGCCATGGCGCGTGAGATCGCGCAGGGCGTGGTGCAGGCCTCGGCCGGGGTGGCCATCGGGCCGCGCTGGCGGATCTCCGTACAGACGAAGGCGGCGCTCGGACCGTCCACGGCGTCGACCACCTCGAGGACGGTGATCAGTTCCGGGGAGCGGGTGAGTGCGTAGCCCCCCGACTTGCCCTGGGTCGAGTGGACGAGTCCGGCCCGGGAGAGGGCCTGGAGCTGCTTGGCGAGGTAGGTGGGGGAGACGTCGTGCAGCTCGGCCAGGCGGGCGGCGGGCACGGGCTCGCGCACCGATGTCAGCACGACACAGCAGTGCAGCGCCCACTCGACCCCACCCGACATTTTCACGCTGATCACCTTACCCAGGTGCTTGACTCGGACACTTACTGTCCGAGTATAGTTCCGGATAGGAAATGTCCGAGTATTGCGGCTGCAAGGTGATCCGAGCCGACCTACGGTCTGGACATGGTGGTGCACAAGTGACGAAAGGAACGGTCATGAAGATCGCGGTTGTCGGTGGTACGGGCCTGATTGGCTCACAGGTGGTCAGCCGGCTGAACGAGCAGGGCCATGAGGCGACGCCGCACGCCCTGTCGACGGGTGTGGACGTCATCACGGGCGCGGGGCTCGACGAAGCGCTCGCCGGCGCGGAGGTGGTCGTCAACCTCACGAACTCGCCGACCTTCGACGAGGCCTCCCCGGCGTTCTTCCAGACGTCGATGGACAACCTGCTGGAGGCGAGCCGCAAGGCAGGCGTCGGACATGCGGTGATCCTGTCCATCGTGGGCGTCGACGAGGTGCCCGAGCTGGACTACTACCGGGCGAAGGTCCTCCAGGAGGACCTGCTCAGGGCCGGCCGCGTGCCGTACTCCATCGTGCGGGCCACCCAGTTCATGGAGTTCATGGGCGCGGTCATGTCCTGGACCTCGGACGACGACACCGTCCGGCTGCCCAGCACCCCCATCCAGCCCATCGCCGCCGCCGACGTCGCGGCCACGGTCGCCGACGTCGCCGCGGGCGCGCCCGTGGGCGGCGTCGTGAACGTCGGTGGCCCCGATGTCTTCACCCTGGACGAGGTGGGCCGCATCGCTCTTGCGGCCAAGGGGGACAACCGCAAGGTCGTCGTCGACGAGACCGCCGGCATGTTCGGCGCCGTCAAGGGCGACGTCCTGACCGCGCCGAGCGACGCCCGCATCGCCCCCACCCACTACCGGGACTGGCTGGCGTCCTGAGCGGATGATCGGACGGGACGGGGTGCCCGCTTCGCTCCGGCTGGAAGAGCGTCCGGGCAGGCGCACACCGACGACAGCTGATCACCTCAGCTGTCGTCGCCCGTTGCCCCTCCTGACGGGACGGCGGACGCGGGCTGGATGCGCGGGAACTCGAACCAGACGATCTTGCCGGTGTTCAGGCGGGTCGCGCCCCATCGCCTGGCGAGCCGGTTCACCAGATACAGACCGCGTCCGTTCTCGTCGGTGGTCCCGGCCTGCCTGAGCCTCGGCAGCTGCGGCACGTCGTCGCCGACCTCGCAGCGCAGCACGTCGGTGCGCAGCAGCCGCAGGGTGATGGGGCGGGTGGTGTACCGGACGGCGTTCGTGACGACCTCGCTGACCAGCAGTTCGACGGAGTCGCTGAGCTCCTCCATGCCCCAACGGGCGAGGGTGCGGCGGGTGAGCCGTCGGGCGCGGGCCGGAGCCGTGTCCTCGGGTTCGAGGAGCCAGTAGGCCACGTCGTTGGCGGCGATGCCGTCGAAGCGGGCGGCGAGCATCGCGATGTCGTCGTCCCGGTCGCCGGCACCGGGCATGGTGAGCGCCTCGTCGCACAGGGCTTCGAGGGACGGCGGATTGCCCGGGCCGGTCGCCTGCGCGGCCGCGGTCAGTTTCTCCCGCAGTTGCTCGATGCCGGTGACCACGTCCCGCAGCCGGGACTCGACAAGGCCGTCGGTGTAGAAGAGCAGGGTCGCTCCGGCGGGCGCCTCAATTTCTACGGTCTCGAAGTCGACGCCGCCGACGCCGATCGGGGCGCCCGGCGGGACCTGCAGTACCTCGGTGTGGCCGTCGGGGTGGAGCAGCAGGGGCGGCGGGTGGCCCGCGTTGGCGATGGTGAGGCGGTGCGAGATGGGGTCGTAGACCGCGTAGAGGCAGGTGGCCATGCGGTCGGTGCCCATTCGTTGGGTCTGTTCGTTGAGGTGATGCAGGATCTCCTGCGGGGGCAGGTCGAGGCCGGCCAAGGTCTGGACGGTGGTGCGCAGTTGGCCCATCACCGCGGCCGAGGTCATGGAGTGGCCCATGACGTCACCGATCACCAGGGCGATGCGGCTGCCGGGCAGCGGGATGGCGTCGTACCAGTCGCCGCCGACCCGTGCGGTCTCGGCCGCGGGGAGATAGCGGAAGGCGAGGCGGACACCGGCGCTGGTCGGCAGGGTCTGCGGCAGCATCGTGCGCTGCAACTCGTCGGCGATGAACGCCTCGCGACCGTAGAGCACGGCCTTGTCGATGGCGAGCGCGGTGTGGGTGGCGAGCTGGGCGGCGACCAGGAGGTCCTCGTGTTCGTACGAGGGCTGGTCGGCGCGGCGCACGAAGAGCGCGGCGCCGGTCACCCGGCGTCGGCCGCGCAGCGGCGCCAGGATCGCGCGCTGCCCGGCGGGTACGGGGAACTCGTCGCCCTCGCCGAGGAGTTCGGGCAGGGCGGCGTGGGCCGCGGGTGTGTCGGTGAACACGGGGCGCACCGCGCGCAGCACCTCGGCGAGCGGACCGCCGGGCGCCACCGGGCCGCGGTGGGTACCGCGCAGCAGGGGAGCGGAGGGCGCCGGCACGGACACGGAGGTGGGCACCACCGCCTCGACCTTCTCCTGGGTGGCGCTCTCGGCGCGGTGCAGCCGTAGCACCAGGTTGTCGGGCGGGCGTTCGTCGCCGACGGGCATCGGGTCGCGCAGGTAGACCAGGACCGAGTCGCAGAAGGCCGGCACGGTGGCCCGGACCAGCCCCGTCACGATCTCCTCCAGATCCAGGCCGCGGGCGATCCGCCTGGTCGCCGAGCCCACGAAGCGCAGCCGCTCGTCGATACGACGGGGAGCCGCGGAGTCCGACTGGCGGGGCAGGGGCTGCTGGAGAGGTGCCATGGACGCATCGACGCCGGCCAGCGGAGCGAGTACATCCGCGACCGCGCCCTCGGGGGTGAGGGCGACCTGGGCGAGGGCCGCCTCGTCCGGGGTCAACGGCTCTGCGCGTGCGGGCGAGGTATCCATCGGCAGGCGCGGATCCGGGTCGGGATCCGACGAGAAGGTCGCGGGCATCGGGTCCGGGTCGGGAACCGACGTGTATGTGGCGGGTTCCTCGTGCCGTGCCGTGCCGTGGACGGCACGCACCTCGGCAGGCGTATCAGCCACGATCCCCTCCCTCCTCGTCCTCCACGACTCCGAGCTGACATAACTCGCGGCGCGGCGGCTCCACCCTGTGTCCGGCCTCCGCCGGACGAGTCTGCACGCTCGACGGCGTCATGCCCATCTCCCGTCGGTGCGAGACGTCCTTGATCCGGATCGTGATCAACACGTCCGGCACCGGCGCCACCCCATCGTGTCGGCCCAGGCCGAACGGTACCCCGGGGGTGTGGAGGCGCGGCGGCTCGGGGACCCCGGTGGTGCGTGGGGGCCGGCTCCAGCGTTCCACCGGCGGCTTCCCGCCATCGCTCGTGCGCCGGTGGTACGGGGTGCGGGCCTGCGGCGCCGCGTCCTCCGTGGCCGCGCGTCGCCTCGCGGGCACCGGGAGGGCCTTGGCCTCGGGTACGCGATACCAGCTCGGGTACAGGGAATCGACGACGTCGACACTCACTCCGGCCCGTCCCCTTCCCGCCCGCTCGAACACACCGTCCTGGTGAGCCCGCGCCTCCTCTGCCACCGGCACGCTACCCCCGCGCCGCCCCATTCCGGCCAGCACAGCCGACATTGTCTTGCGCCGGGCGCGCTCGCGCAGACAGAAAGCGAAAGCCGGCACCACCCGCTCGCCGAATGGCTCAGGATCCAGGACGAGTTCGACTGCGCCCTCGGGATCCTGTCCGACCCGGGGTGTTCACCGTCTCACCCGGCCAGCAGCTTCAGCCTCCGCCGGTGCCACACCACCGGATTGCGCTCGTCGTCGGTCATCATGGCCAGGACGCGCAACACGATGATGTCGTGATCGCCCGCCGGATAGGTGTGCTCGATCGCGCACTCCAGCAGGATCGGCGCGCCCTCCAGGAAGATGGCGCCGGATGCGGCCTCCGTCGTGCCGAGGCCGACGAAGCGGCCCTCCTTGCTGCGGGAGGCGAGCTGTCGGGCCTTGTCGCTGTGTTCCTCGCCGAGGACGGAGACTCCGATCGCCTCGGCGCCGGACAGCTCCGGCCAGGTCGTCGAGCTGCGCTGGATGGCGAACGAGACCATGGGCGGCCGGTGGGAGACGCCGACGGCGAAGGACGAGACGATCATGACGGTCGGTTGGTCGTGAACGCGGGCCGCCAGGGCGGCGACTCCCGCCGGAAAACCGGAGAACGCGCTGGTGACCTCGTCGGGATCGGAAGTGAATCCCTCCAGCGGAGTCATCGCGTCCCCCTCGTCCGCGCGATGTCGAGCACCGTCCGGCCCCACCGCTCCAGCCAGCGGGCCAGCGAGTCGTCCGTCGTGTACGTGGAGTCGAGCTGGTAGAGGCCCTGTGCGGGGCAGATCGCACCGAGTTCGACGAGCACCGGTTTGAGGGTGAGCTCGGGGGCGAGCGCGTGCGCGGGCCCCGCACCGAGCATGAGGGGCAGCGCCACCTGTCCGGCGAGTCCCGTCGCCGTGGGGAACTGGTCGAGGAAGACCTTGAGCAGACCGGTGTAGGTGCCCTTGTACGTGGGTGAGGCCGCGATCACGACGTCCGCGGACCGCACCCGCTCGACGGCCGCGGCGACGCCCGGATCGCCCCAGCCGAGCAGGCCGGCCCCGAGCGAGCCGACTTCGAGGACCTCGCAGTCCAGTCCGAGGGCCTCGGCGAGGCGTTCGGCGGCATCGCGGGTGCGCGAGGCGGCCTTCGGATTTCCGACGACGGCGACAGCCTTCATCAGGCGACTCCTGTGGGTAGCCGGGGGCCGGCGGCGGCTGCCGCGCGGGAGGTGGCCCCGGGGTGGTCGACTCGGAGGAGCAGGGAGGCGAGGAAGCAGACCAGCCCGACGGCGGCCAGTCCGCCGAGGGCTGCGGTATAGCCGAATCCGCTCAGCAGCACGGCACAGACCGCACTGCCCAGCACCGCGCCGAGTTGCTTCACGGCATTGAAGGTTCCCGACGCCGCCCCGACCAGGTCCGGCGCGACCGAGGTCACCGCCGCGATCGACAGGGGCGACCAGACGAACGAGTTGGCCACTCCGTACACGGCGAAGGCGGCGGTCAGCGCGGCGATCGGCGCGTCCGTGGCGACGAGCACCGCCGACGCCCCGATGGACAGCACGAGTGCGGACGACCCGACGACGGCGACGGCACGCGCACCGGCTCCGTTGTTCAGCCGGGCCGAGACCGGGGCGCCGAGCACGCACACCACACCCATCGGTACGAGGGTGAGCGCCGCTGCGCCGGGAGCGAGTCCGCGTTCCCGCTGGAGGTAGAGCATCAGCGGGATCATCGCCGAGCCGGAGCAGAAGGCCGCGGCGGCTCCGCCCCAGGCCGCGGTGACGAACCCGCGGCTGCGCAGCAGGTCGATCGGCACGAGCGCCCGCGTCCCGTGGCCGCGCTGCCACCGCACGACGGCGGCGACGAGCAGCGCGCCGCCGACGGCCAGCAGCCAGCGGGGGACGCCCCACACGTCGGCGCTCGTGGCGTCCGTGCCCTGCACGCCGAGGACGAGCGCGCCGAGGCCGGTCGCGTTCGCGCAGATCGCCCAGATCGGGATGGCCGCCCGTTGGCGGGGGAGGACGGGTACGAAGACGGCCACGGCGATCATCACGGCGACACCGACCGGGACGTTGACCCAGAACACCGCGGGCCAGCCGCCGATGCCGACGAGCAGCCCGCCGAGCAGTGGTCCGGCGGCCACCGCGGCGCCGCCGGCCGCACCCCAGACGCCGAGCGCGACGGCGAGCCGCGGTGGCCGGAACAGGGCCTTGATGATGGTCAGGCACTGCGGTGTCATCAGCGCGGCACCGAGGCCCTGCGCCAGGCGCCAGCCGATGAGCGCCTCGACGGTGGTGGCCAGTGCGCACAGCAGCGACCCGAGCGTGAAGGTCGCGAGCCCGATCAGGTGGACGCGTCGGTGACCGTAGCGGTCCCCGAGCCGGCCCGCGATGATCAGGGGGACGGCGTAGGCGATGAGGTAACCGCTGTTGACCCAGAGGGCGAGGGTCTCGCTGGTGTGCAGGCCGGTGACCAGCGCGGGCAGGGCGACCGAGGTGACGGTGCTGTCCAGCAGCAGCATGAAGAACCCCGCGCACAGGCTGGTGAGGGCGAGCCAGTGGCGGCGCTCGCTTCCCGCGCTCATCTCACCTCACCAGGTTCTCGCGCAGCGTGGCACCGGGGTAGAGAGGCGCGAGCGCGCCGCGCCGGCGCAGCTCGGGCAGCAGCAGTTCGCTGATCTCGGCGAGGCCGGAGGGCATGGCCGACGGGCAGGAGAACATGTACCCGCCGAGCGATCCGGTCGCGGCGAAGTTCTCCTCCAACGCGTCGGCGACGGAGGAGGCGTCACCGACCAGACTGTGGTCGAGGCCCGTCGCACGACTGCGGCCGTGCGCGAAGAACTCGTCCCGGCTCATGGTGTGATCGTCCCCGAACTCCGCGATCAGCGAACCGACGAGACCCGCGGGGCTCGCGTTGGCCGCCACCAACTCGTCCCGCAACTCGGCCAGTCGGAACGAACTCGGCAGCGTCGACAGGTCGTATCCCATGTTGTGCGACAGATAGGTGGCGACGGCCTCCTCGTGCCAGAACTCGTGCACCGCGTCACGGCGCGCCCGCGCCTCGGCCGCCGTACGGCCGACGACGACCTGGGTAGCCCACAGGATGCCCACACGCGCCGGATCGCGTCCCTCCGCCAGCAGCGCCTCGTCGAGCAGCTTGCGGTGGCGCTGCTGGGAGGTGAGATTGCCCCCGAAGCCGAAGATGAGATCGGCGAACCGGGCCGAAGCGGCAATGCCGCGCGGCGAGTTGCCCGCCTGGACGATGAGCGGATGGTGCTGCGGACTGGGCACCGAGGCGAGCGGGCCCCGCACGGTGAAGAAGCGCCCCTCGTGATCGATCGGGTGCACCTTCGCGGGATCGGCGAAGCGGCCCGTGGCCCGATCGCGCACGATGGCGTCGGGCGCCACGGAGTCCCACAGCGCACGGCACACCGCGATGAACTCCTCCATCCGCTCGTAGCGCAGGTCATGGTCCATCAGCTCACCGAAACCGTAGTTCGCCGCGTCCGCGCCACGCGTCGAGGCGACCACGTTGAAGGCGATGCGCCCGCCCGACACATGGTCGAGCGAGTTCAACATTCGGGCGACGTAGAACGGGTGCATGAAGGTCGAGGAGTACGTCAGCCCGAAGCCGATCCGCTCGGTCACGGTGGACATCGCGGCGATGACGGGCGCCATGTCGTGCCGCGGCCACTGGATGCCCCACTCCACGGCCGGTTCGATACTGCCGCGCCAGGTACTGGGTATCCCGCTGCCGTCGCCGAAGAACAGCAGGTCGACACCGGCGCGTTCGGCCGTGCGGGCCAGCTCCATGTACATGCGTACGTCCGGGAAATCCAGTCCGACCCATGACCCCGGCCGGGCCCACGCACCCTCGGTGTGGGTGAAGGAGAGGTCGTAGCCGATGTGCATGCCGGTCATCGCGCGGCCTTCTTCCACAGTTCGACGACCTCGTCGGCGTCGCTGAGCACGGCCACGTTGAGTCCCAGCTGGAACAGCGCGGCGGCGTTGACGTGGTGGTCGTAGGCGGCCGTCGTGTCCTGCGGTACGACGACGGGCCAGTCCAGTTGGGCCGCGTCCTGCGCGGTCGCGTACACGCAGCACTCGCTCGTCAGGCCCACGACGGTGAGCCAGTCGAAGCCGGCCGCGCGCAGCTGCGCGTCGAGATCGGTGCCGAGGAAGCCGCTGTACCCGCGCTTGACGACACGCAACTCGCCCTTGATGGGCTGCATTTGGTACCACTCGGCGCCGGGCGTCCCGATGCGGCACGGCTCGTCCGGGCTCATGGGCGCGTCGAAGTCACCCTCGCGCAGCCAGTTGCTGGACCGCCACGGCCGCGCCGGATCGCTGCCCAACTCGACCCAGACGACCGGCACTTCAGCCGTCCGTGCGGCATCGACGAGGTCGCCGATACGGGTGACCGTGCGATCGAGATTCGCCAGCGTGGCATCGGTGAGACCGTACGCTCCCAACCGCTCCGGATCGGCGAAGTCCCGCTGTACGTCGACCACGACGAGCGCCGGCCTGCTCCCGGGCCGCGCGAGCCGGGCGAGTTGTCTGTCCCGCAGATCGGACATCAGGCCGCCACCTCGTCGCGGGCCCGCAGTGCGGGCAGCACGGTGTCGCCGAACAGCAGCATGTCCTCGTCGTACTCCGGGAAGATCAGCATGAGTCCGTCCAGGTCGGCCTCCCGCACGATGTACTCGATGTGCTCGGTGACCGTACGGGCCGAACCCGCCACGTACGGCGTCTGGAAGGCCGCCTCCCCGTCGGCGCCGTCGGCCCACGCGCGGGCCTGGTCCTCGGGCACGCCCCAGGTGTGCCGCATATGGGCGAGCGCCTCGCGGTCGACGCCCACGCCCCACTCCTTCACCTTCTTGACGGCCAGCTCGTCGGTGTCGTCCTGGACGACGGTGAGCATCGAATACGTCTTGCACACACGCCCGTTGGCCCTGGCGCGCGCATGGACGTCCGCGGACAGCGACCGCATGTCGTCGAGGCTGTCGGCGGCGAGGAAGGCGCCGTCGGCGTACCGGGCCTGGAACCGGCGCGCGTCCTCGGACCGCCCCGCGCTGATGACGGTCGGCCGGGTCGCCGGATGCGGACGGGACTCGCAGTCGACGAGGTCGAAGTACGGGGTGCGCAGCGTGACCGAGTCCTCGGTCCACAGCCGCGTGACCGCCTCCGTCCACAGCTCCGTCATCCGATAGCGGTCCTCGTGGCTCAACTCCGGGTCCCAGTCCCCGAATTGCTCGAATTCACCCGCGTAAGAGCCGTTCACGATGTTCATCCCGGCACGACCGCCGGAAATGTCCTGGAGGGTGGTGAGCATCTTCGCCGCGACGGCGGGATTGTGGATGTTGGCGTGCAGGGTCGCCCAGATCTTGACCCGACTGGTCGCCTCGGCGAGCGCCGACATCATCGTCATCGACTCCAGCGAGCGGCCCCAGTGGTCCGTACTCCCGCCGAAACCACGCCACTTGGCCATCGACATCACGAAGTCGAGCCCGATGCTCTCCGCGTGCAGGGCGGCACGCTTGTTGTACGCGTAGGTCGCCTCGGGATGCGGCGCGGTGGTGGACAGCATCCAGCCGCCGTTCCCGATGGGAAGGAAGATTCCGTACTCTTTCGCGGGCACGTTGGGGCCTTTCCACGGCTCTTTCAGGGTCTTTTCCACGGCTCTACGGCCATGGCTCTACGGCTCTACGGCGCGGGCCAGACGAGCTTGTCGTCGGCGTAGATGTCCTTGACGAAGGAGGTGTCGAACCACCCCTTGGCCTTGGCGCCGGTCACGCTGCTCGGCACGATCTTGAACTGATGCAGCATGTCGACGAGTTGGGCCACGTTGTCGGTGTCGATGCCGCCCAGCGGCTGTCCGGGCGTCGGGTTGTCCTTGACGACCTGCGTCTCGGTCTTCCAGATGGTCGCGTTGAGCTTCTTGTCGTAGGTCGGGCCGGACAACTTGGCCGCGTAGCCGACGCATTCACTGATGTGCGCCTCGTCGGCGGAGCAGTACTCGTACGCGTGCAGGGCGGCCCGCAACACGTCCTCGACGGCGTGCGGATGCGCCTTGGCGAACGCCGGGTTCACCGCCATCGCGCCGATCGAGCTCGGGATGTCGTAGTCCACCGGCTTCCACACGGTGACGTCCTTGCCGGCCGCCTTGAGCTGGTTGGGCTCGTTGGAGATGAACCCGGTGAGCGCTTCGAGACCGCCCTGCTTGCGGGGCAGTACGGAGGGGTCGTAGCCCTCCTTGACCAGCTTGAGCGAGTCCCACTTGACCCCGGCCTTGACCATCATCGCCTCGACGGTGGCGGGCACGTAGCCCTTGTGCCCGACGACCTTGCCGTCGAGCTGGGTCAGGTCGGTGATGTCCTTGTTGGTCATCAGGATGTCGAGCCCGGCGTTCGAGTAGGACGAGATGCCCTTGATGTCGATCCCGTTGGCCTGCGCCTGGATCAGGTCCTGCTCGGAGATGGCGGACACGGTCGCCTGCCCGCTGGCCAGCAACTTGGTGTTCTGCGCGGTGTCCCCGGTACCGGGCTTGAGGTCGACGGTGAGGCAGAGGTCCTTGAAATAGCCGAGCTTGGCAGCGGCGACATATTCGAGAATCGAGGCGGACGACTGGAACTGGTACCCGGACAGATACGTGATCTTCCCTGCGGCCTTGTTCTCGGCGCAGCGCTTGGCGGAAATGGCGGAACCGGCCGAGCCGGCGGAGGCGCTGTCGTCGGAACCGGAGGACGAGCCACATCCGGCGGCTCCGAGCGCCAATACTGCGGCGACGACGGCTGATCTGGTGAGGCGATGGTGGCGCATGGGTGACTCCAAACTGGCGTTGATGCCGGGGAGTTGTGGGATGTGAGATGTGGGACCGGTGAATGCCGGTGCGGTTCGCGCCCCGAAAGGGGCTCGGGGAACTGCGCGACCAGCCCCCACCGGGCCCGCAGATTGACAACGGCCTGCCGGCGCAGCTATTGGGTGCTGTCGTGCCAATGCAATACGCGGCGCTCGATGACGGTCACGACGAGCAGAAGCAACACGCCCATCAGCGCGAGGACGAAGATCGAGGCGTAGACAACCGGCAGTTGATTCATCGACGAGGCCACGCTGATGGCGGTACCAAGACCGCTCGTAGACCCAGAGGCGGACATCTCCGCCACCACCGCACCGATGATCGACAGTGGAAAGACGATCCGCAGCGCGGCGAAGAGAAACGGCAGCGCGTTCGGCACGCGCACGTGCCACAACAACTCGACGCGACTGGCATCCATCGTCCGATAGACCTGCAACACCTGCTGCGGCACGGACCGCAGCCCCGTCGCGGTATTGATGAGGATCGGGAAGAAACAGATCAGCCCGGTGATGATCAGTTTGGGCATGGGCCCGAAGCCGAACGCCACGACCAGAGCCGGTGCGATCGCCACCAGCGGGGTGACGTTGAGGACGACCGCGATCGGCATCACCGCGCGCCGCACGAGCGGCAGTTCACTGGTCAGCACCGCAAGGACGAACGCGGCGACGAACCCTATCCCCAGTCCTGCCGTCGCCTCACCGAGAGTGACGAGCGCGTTGTGGACGTAGTAGTCGAGGTCGTCGGAGAGCGAGCTGCCGACGTCGGACAGCGGCGGCAGCAGATACGGCAGCTTCTCGGCGCCCCACCGCCAGAGCCCGGCGAGGATCGCCAGCATCACGACGAGGGGCAGCCATACGGCCGGACGGATCCACGCGACGCGGGACCTGGGGTGCTTGAGGCTGAAGCGGGACGGTTCGGCGGGCGGCGGTGTCTCGACCGCCGGGGCGGTGGTGCGTTCGTCGGCTACGGTCATGTCCCTCACGCCCCCACTCACGCGGCTTCGCTGTGCCAGGCGCGCCGCAGCCGCTCTCTCACCAGGTCCTCGTACTCGTGGAACCGCCGTTCCCCGAAGAGCCGTTCACCGCGCGGCCGGGGCAGGTCGACGTCGATGCTCTCGACGATGCGGCCGGGGTTCGGCGCCATCACGACGACGGTGTCGGAGAGCCGTACGGCCTCGGACACGGAGTGGGTGACGAACAGGACCGTCGTCCGCAACTCCTCCCACAGGTCGAGGAGTTGGTCTTGAAGGCTCTCGCGGGTGAACTCGTCGAGCGCCGAGAAGGGTTCGTCCATGACGAGCACGTCGGGTTGCAGGCCGAACGCCCTTACGATCGCGGCGCGTTGGCGCATGCCGCCGGACAGCTGGGCCGGGAGCTTGTGCAGGGCGTCACCGAGACCGGCCTTGACGAGAAGTTCCTTCATGTCGGGAACGGCCGCCGTCCGGCGCTCGGCGAAGTCCGCGATGCGTTCACGCCGCTTCCCGGCGCCCCGGTTGATCTTCTGCGGCAGCGTGACGTTCCGCAGGACGGACAGCCACGGCAGCAACGCGGGGCTCTGCGGCACGAGTCCGATCATCTTGGCCGCGCACGCCTCCGCCGGTGACACACCGTGCACCGACACCTCACCGCGGTCCGGCTGTTCAAGCCCGGAGACGAGACGCAACAGCGTCGACTTACCGCAGCCGCTGGGGCCGATGAGGCTGACGAAACGGCCGGACGGCACCGTCAGATGAACGTTGTCGAGGGCCGTGGTCGAGGCCGACCCGAAACCGTAGACCCGTCGCACCGACCGCAGTTCGAGTGCTGGCGTACCAGTCACCTTCACGCTCCCATCCATGTCGCGGGCACAAGTGCCCGATCCTGGAAGTCGGAGAGCGTGCGTAGCGAGTGCGACTGACTGCCACGCGGAAATCCGCTTAGGTGCCCCCGACCGTAGGAAGATTGTGTTTCGGGATACCGCAGTTGACTGTTACGGGCGTTTTACGTCTGGCTTCGAAGGAGGCCGCAGCGGGGCGACCGAGGTGCCGTCGAACACGTAGATCTCGATCCCGAGGTCCGCCGCGGCCCGCGCCACCCAGCCGCCGAGCGCTTGCACGATCAAGTCGGTGACCAGGAGCACCGTGCGCTCGGCGCTCGGTACGGAGTCCCGCAGCCAGAGCAGCTTGAACATGTCCGCCATGACCTTGTTGCGATAGGCGGGTTTGTACGCGCCCTGGTTGCAGACCAGTTGGACGAGTACGCGGCCCGTCGCATCGATCCCCTCCACCTCGACGCGGCTGCCGTCGGGGAGCATGAGCGGTTTCGGACGCAGCACGAAACCGAGCCCGTCGCCGAGGGCGAGCAGCATGCGGCGCTCGATGGACCCCTCGGTGAACCGGCTCCACTCGGTGGGGGAGTCGAGTACTTTCAGGCGCACGCCCCGGAGTCTAGGAATGGGCCGTTTCCTGGGTGTTTCGTGGTGCCGGTGTGTTTGTGGGTGAGCTTTCATCGGGCGGTTCGCGGTCAGTTGGGCTGCTCGGGCCGGAGCAGGCCGTGTGCCAGCAGCCGCGTCATCGCCTCGACCGCCGCGTCGCCCTCCTCCTCGCTCTCGGCGGGCGCCGCGAGTTGGCAGAAGCGCTCGATCATGGCCACCACCGCGAGTGCGGTCAGCCGCGTGTCCCGATCCGGGGCGGCGAGATCGCGTGCCTCGGCCACGTGCGCGGTCCAGATGTCGACGTGCCGCGCCCGCATCCCCTCCCAGTGCGCGGCGAACTCCGCGCTGACCAGCGACGCCTCGTAGATGCCGGTCATCTCCGCCCGGTGGGCGCAGTAGGTGTCCCAGTAGGCGCGCACGTGCCCGCGAACGTCCTCGACCCCGTCGAGCGCGTGCGGCCCTCCGGCCTGCTCGGTCACTCGCTCGCGCAGGGCGACGGCGAAGTCGTCGACGACCGAGCGCAGCAGGTCGTCCTTGTCGGTGAAGTACCGGTAGAAGACCCCGGCCGACTTTCCCGCCTCCGCGGTGATGTCGGCGATCTTCGTCGACAGATAGCCCTGGCGCGCTATCACCCGCAGGGCGGCGGCCTTGAGCTCGGCCGCGGAGCGCTCGCCCTTGGACGTCACGGGTGCGGGCATCGGCCCTCCGACATTCTGGAGAACGGCTATAAATGTGAATTCAGGTTCATTTATAGCGCCATCGAGGCCCGTCGTCTCGGCGCCCGCCTCCCAGACAGGCGCCCTCGATGCCCGCCTCCCGGACGGGCGCCCTCAGCGCATCGACCTCACCGGCCCCCTACCGCGCCCCCGTCAGCACCTCCGCCGCCGCCACCCCGGAGGCAGCCGTGGCTCCATGGGTGAAGATCTGTACCGCTCCGCTGAGGGCCGTACCCGGCAGGCCCATCTCCACGACGATCGCGTCGGGGCGCGCCGCGATGAGGTCGGCTAGGGCGTCGGCCATCCAGGTGTGCCGGGCGACGTCCCGCACCACGACGACGAGGGGACGGCCCGTGGCGGGCTCCAGCGCGCACGTCCGAAGGGTGGCCGGCCGCAGTTCCTGACGCTGCACGCGGACGGTGGTCGTGCCGGGCAGCCGCTCGCTCAGGGGGACGGCCACGCCCCACGGGGTTTCCTTGCCGATGGCCAGGTTCGTGGTGGGGGCGAGTTCCACGAC
Source organism: Streptomyces pseudovenezuelae (assembly GCF_029892565.1). Lineage (GTDB taxonomy): Bacteria > Actinomycetota > Actinomycetes > Streptomycetales > Streptomycetaceae > Streptomyces > Streptomyces pseudovenezuelae_A. The sequence goes on from NZ_JARXVH010000002.1 coordinate 595,529, forward strand.
GTGCGGGGCGGCGGAGAGCGGCAGGGCTCCGTTGATCGCTCCGGTCAGCCGGATGGCGCGGCGGGCCGCTGCGAAGCCGATGTCCCCGCCGGTCGTGCTGCCGCTGTCGGCGTGGGCCAGACCGGCCGACCAGGCGGCGAACTCCCGGACCCGCGCGGCGGCTTGCTCCAGTCGCTCCCGGGTGAGCTCCCCGCCGTCCACGGCGTCGACGAGGGCGCCGGCGAGCCGGCCGACCATGGACTCCTCGGCATTCTCGCCACCGACACAGACGGCGTCGGCACCGGCGGCGACCGCGCGTACCGTCGCGCCTTCGATCCCGAACTGGTCGGCGACGGCGCCCATTTCGATGGCGTCGGTGACGATCAGGCCGTCGAAACCGAGCTCGTCGCGGAGCAGGCCGTCCAGTATGCGCGGGCTGAGCGTGGCGGGCAGGTCGGCGTCGTACGCGGGGACGAGGAGGTGACCGCTCATCACCGCGCGTACGCCCGCGTCCAGGGCGGCCCGGAACGGCGGCAGGGCCTGGGCGGCGATCTCGTCGCGGTCGGCGCCGTAGACGGGCAGGCCGTGGTGGGAGTCGATGGCCACGTCGCCGTGACCCGGGAAGTGCTTGGCGCAGGCGGCGACTCCGCCCGACTGGAGGCCCCGGATCCAGGCGGCGGTGTGCCGGGAGACGACCTTGGGGTCGGCCCCGAAGGACCTGACCCCGATGATCGGGTTGTCCGGGTTGGAGTTGACGTCCGCGCTGGGCGCGTAGTCGAGACTCACGCCGACGGCGCGCAGTTGGCGGCCCAGGTCGGCGGCGACGGACGCGGTCAGCTCGGTGTCGTCGACGGTGCCCAGTGCGAGGTTGCCGGGACGGGTGGACCCGGTGGCGGACTCGATCCGGGTGACGTCTCCGGCCTCCTCGTCGATCGCGATGATCAACTCGGGGTTCTCCGCGCGTAGTTGCCCGGTCAGCCGGGCGACCTGGTCCAGCGAGACGATGTTGCGGGAGAAGAGCACGACGGACGCCAGCCCGTCCCTGATCTCGCGCAGCACCCAGTCCGGAGCCTCGGTACCCACGAACCCCGGTTGCAGGACGGACAGCGCCAGCCGTCGCAACTCCGTACTGTGCTTGCTGGAGATCATCGAGGGTGCTCGCCTTCCGGCCGGGGTTCGCGCCGCTCCATCCCCCTGCCGACAGGTGAGGGGCGGCACGACAGAACCGACTTGGTACAGACCAATGAGTCTCCGTTCAGCCGAACCGCTCGTCAAGAGGCAAGTTGCGCCGCGCGCCAGGTGTTGCGCCGCTGCGTTCCATGCGGGCGGCGACCGCCTCATTTCACCGTCAAGTGGACGCTGATGCCGGTGGTTTGATGACGACACGCGGACAACGGCCATGTTTGACACGGCGAGTTGGTCTAGTCCAAATTAGGGGCACGCGAGTTCGAAGTGTGGCTGGTGCGGCGCGTGGTGCAGCAACCCTGTAGGCCGCCCGCCCTCCTTCGGTCCGTGCGGCAGCGCTGTTCGCCAGGCGCCGTCGCTCGGCACCGGTGCGCGTCCGGATGCGAGGTGTGCAGACCGCCATACGCCCGCATTCCTGTGCCGCGGCCGACGCCTCGCACAAGCGGTGGCCTCCGGCCGGTGGCCACCGGTAAGAGATCGAGGTCTGGAACACTGCATGCCCACGCCTGACCGTTATCTCCACCGTGCCGCTTCGCCCGTCCCCTACTTCAGTCCGGACGGCGAGATCTACCTCGCGCAGACTCCCTTGCGCGACCTGAAGAAGACCGTTCCCCTGCGCGTGCTGTCCGAGGCGGACTTCGCCTCCTGGCAGAACTACGGCTACGTCGTCGTGAAGCAGGCGATACCCGCGTCCGCCGCCCGTCAACTCGTCGACTTCGCCTGGGACTTCCAGGGGCTCGACCCCGAACGCCCGGACACCTGGTACGAGGAGCGCGAGTACCGCTCGGACCTCGACCGTGACCTGCACATCTACGGGTTCGTCGAGGCGTACCACCACCAGCTCGTCTGGGACAGCCGCATGACCCAGCGGGTCTACGACGCGTTCGTGGACGTGTGGGACTGCGAGGAGCTCTGGGTCACCCTGGACCGCCTCAACCTGAACCCGCCCAACGTCAAGAACCGCTCCCGGGCCCTGATTCCGAGCACCGACGAGGGCTTCGACATCGAGCTCCACTGGGACGTCGACACCACGCTCGGTGTCCCGCCGCAGCGGGTCCAGGGGATCATCGCCCTGAACGACACCACCGCGGAACTCGGCGGCTTCCAGTGCTGCCCCGAGCTGTTCCACCGCTTCGACCGCTGGAAGGCACTCCAGCCCGATGGCCGCGACCCGATCCGCCCGCGGATCGACCGCGCCGAGTACCCGGTGGTGCGGCCCGAGTTGGAGGCCGGCGACCTGCTGATCTTCAACGGCATGCTGGCCCACGGAGTGGCCCCCAACACCTCGAAGAACGGCGTACGGGCGGCCCAGTACCTGTCGATGATGCCGGCCCTTGAGACCCACCAGACGCTGCGGCGTTCCCGCGTCGACTCCTGGCGCACGCTCAGCACCCCGGAGTGGAACGGGACGCTGCTGGGCGACGCCAGGCAGCACGAGTCGCTGCGGTACGGCAGGGCCACCCTCGACGATCTGGGCGCCAAGCTGCTGGGCCTCGCGTCCTGGAGCGGCGTGGATCTGGACGACTCGGTCGGAGAAGCCGCATGCGCCGAATATGTCTGACCCTGCCCACCAACCGGCTCTGCTCGGCGACGATCGAGGCCATCGCTGACGAAGCCGCGTACGCCGTCGAGCACTTCGACACCGAAGTGCACCTGCTGATCCTGGACTCCTGCGACGCGCCCGCCCACGCGGAACACGCCGAGACGGTGCGCCGCCTCCCGCACGATCCGCGGATCGTCGTCCACCACCTCGACGAGACACGCCAACGCGCCTTCCTCCAGCAGACGATCGGCCGGACCGCGGCCACCAAGCCCGACCTCCTGCTGGAGCTGATGCTCCCCGAGAAACTGTCCTACGGCGCCTGCACCAACCGGGCGTTCCTGATCGCCGCCGCGCTCGGCTGCGAGTCCGTGCACCGCAGGGACTCCGACAGCCGGTACCAGACCCTGAACGGCGAGACCCTCTTCCCCGTCCATCACGAACTCACCTCGCTCGGCCGACGGGCGGCCGACACCGCCCCCGACGTCACCGAGAACATGCTGGGCGAGCGGCACGCCGACAAGACGGTGTCGATGGTGGGCAGTTCCTTCGTCGGTGAACTCTCCGTCGACATCGGCGAGATCCTCGACATCGACCCCGACGTCTATCACGACATGGTCAGCCTGTGGGCGCCCATGGACTGGTCCGGCGAACAGAAGAAGCAGCTGGTCGAGGAGTCCTTCCGGGGCGCCGGCACCGACCCGTTCGTCCGCGACCACTCGACACTCGCCCTGGTCGACCCGATGCGCGTCGACATGTGCAACATCAGCTTCCACGGAGTGCACGAAAGGGTGCCGCTGCCACCGGCGACCGACACGATCGGCAGCGACTACTTCCTCATCCACCTGGTCCACGACGCCGCCCTGCCCGGTGTGCTGCACAACCGGCACATCGTCAACTTCTACACGGGCGAACGCCGGACCGACGCTGGCTTCACTGCGTACCAGCTGCGCTTTGTCAAATTCCTGCTGTCGATGCTCTACTTCAACGTCATCTACGACCGAATGGCCCAGGCGGGCCCGGAGTTGGTCGACGAGCAGGGGCAGGTACGCGCGGCCCCGGTCGCCCGACTGGCCAGGGAGAGCGCACTGCGCGACCGCGCCGAGAACGTCCAGCGCCTGGACGCCCTCGACGTCGCCTACCGCAAACTCGGCGGCAGATACGCGGAGTTCGCCGATCTCCTCGCGGCACGCCGCGAACGCCTCCTCGACGAGGCGCGCGGTGACATCGAGGACTTCGCCCTCCTGACCGAGTCATGGGAAGCGCTCGTACAGGCTGCCCGCGACACCCCGGTACAGACGCCGACGGAGTGGCCGGCGTGAGCGCGACCCCGATACCCGAGTCCGCCGCATTGCGGGCCGCGCTGGCGGCGGCCCCCGAGGACCGGATCGTCTTCGACCTCGGCGGAATCGAGGAACGCTACGAGACACTCCGCCGCGAACTGCCCGATGTGCTCGTCCGGTTCGCCCTCAAGGCCTGCCCGGTCGACGAGGTGATCGCGTGCCTGGCCCACCTGGGCGCCGGAGCCGACGGGGCCAGCCCGCGCGAACTGGAACAGGCGCTGCGGGCGGGCGTGCCGGTCGACCGCGTGCACTACGGCAACACCGTCAAGTCCGACCGGGACATCGCCGAAGCCCACCGCCTCGGCGTCGACACCTTCGCGACCGACAGCGTCGAGGACGTGGCGGCGATCGCCGAACACGCCCCCGGGGCAAGGGTGTTCTGCCGTCTCGCGACCACCGGTGAAGGCGCGTTGTGGGGCCTGACCGGCAAGTTCGGCTGCTCGCCCGCCGACGCGGTGCGCGTGCTGGAGACGGCGCGCGAGTCGGGCCTGACGCCGGCGGGCCTGTCCGTCCACGTGGGCTCGCAGCAGATGACGGCGGACGCCTGGCACAGCGCCCTCGAAGACCTGGCCGACCTCCTCGCCGTCCTGGGCCGACGCGGGATCACCCTGGACCACGTCAACCTCGGCGGCGGCCTCCCGGCGCTCGGCTACCTCGACCGGTACGGCACACCACTGGACCCGCCGATCGACAAGATCTTCGCCGTGATCCGCGAGGGAATGCGCCACCTCAAGGAAGTCCACGGCGCGCACCTCCGCTTCGTCATGGAGCCGGGCCGCCATCTCGTCGCCGACCACGGAGCCATCCGGGCCCGGGTGACCCGGCTCGCCGAGCGGCGCGGACCGGACGGCGAACCCCAGTACTGGCTCTACCTCAGCTGCGGGAAGTTCAACGGCCTGTACGAGATGGACGCCGTGCAGTACCGGCTGCACTTCCCCACGCACCCCGACCCCACCCACGTGCCCGCCGTCGTCGCGGGCCCCACCTGCGACAGCGACGACGCCTACCCGAGCGACCAAGGACTCGTCCGCGTACCCAAGGACCTGGCGTCGGGGGACCCGGTCTGGGTGCTGTCCAGCGGTGCCTACGCCATCAGTTACATGACCCAGGGCTTCAACGGGTTCGACCCGCTGCCGTACACCGTGACGAACGAGAGGCGCCCATGAGCGACCTCGTACGCATACGCCCCATCGCAGACACCGACTGGGACGCCATCGTGGAGATGGAGGCCCGCGCCTACGACGAACTCGGCCTGACGGAAGGGCCCGAGGTGCTGCGCTCCCGAGCCGACGCCTCACCCGACCTGTGCTTCGTGCTGGACGTCGGCGCCCGTCCGGCCGGTTACCTGCTGGCGCTGCCCTACCCGGCCTTCCACTATCCCGACCTGGACCACACCGAACCGACGACGGCCCCGGCGGCCTCATCGCCGGACAACGTCCACCTGCACGACATCGTTATCACCGAGGGCCTACGGGGCAGGGGACTGGCGCAGCGCCTCCTGCATCACCTCGCCTCGACGGTCCGCTCGCGAGGCTACGAGCGGATCTCGCTGGTCGCCGTCGGCTGCAGCCGGAAGTTCTGGTCGGCGCGCGGATTCACCGCGCACCCCCGTGTCCGTCCCAGCGGTTACGGCACCGGGGCCGTCTACATGTCCAAGGCGGTGCCGGCCGACCGCGCCGCAACGCCCGAGCCGGCCGACGTCCCGCCGCGCGGTCCGTTCGCCCCGACGAAGCGAGCTGATGCGCGTGTTCCGTGTCCATGACCCCTTCGTGCGCAGCCAGTTGGCCATCGCCGCACTGTTCTGCTCCCTCGGCTTCCAGTACGCCACCTGGGCCTCGCGGATCCCCGCCATCAAGGCGGATCTCGGACTGACCCCGGCCGAGGTGGGCGTGCTGCTGATGGCGGCCGGAGTCGGCGCGGTGGCGTCCTTCCCGCTGGTCCCGGTGCTCATGAAGCGGCTGGGTTCGGCGCAGTTGGCGCTGCTGTCGACCGTCTGCCTGACCGTCGTACTCCTGGGCCTGGCCGCGGCGCCCAACTACCCGGTCGCCCTGCTGGTCATGGGCGTCGACGGCGTCTTCGTGGGATGCCTGAACGTCGCCATGAACGCGCAGGGCGCCGCCCTGGAGGCACGGCACGAACGCAACACCATGGCCCGACTGCACGCGACGTTCAGCGGCGGCTCCCTGCTCGCGGCGCTGCTCGCCTCCGTCATGAACGCCGTCACCTCGTCGGTCGGCCTGCACTTCGGCGTCGCGGCCGTGCTCCTCGTCCTGCTCGCCGCCGCCGCTCGCCCCGGCCTGCTCACCGACGACGCGCCGGCGGCCGAGGAGAAGGGGAAGAAGAGCCGCAGCAAGTGGACTCTGCCGTCCGGGATGGTGGTGTGGATGTGCGTCGCCATGGCGTTCGGCACCGTCACCGAGGGCGCCATGAACGACTGGTCCGCCCTCTACCTGAAGGAAGTGGCCAAGGCGTCCGCGGAGTTGGCGCCCCTGGGCATCGCCGTGGTCTCCGGCATGATGGTCCTCGCCCGCCTCTTCGCGGACGGCTGGCGCAGCCGCTGGGGCGACGGCCGGATCGTCCTGCTCGGCAGCGCGCTGGCCGCCGCCGGCCTCGCCTTCGCCCTGGTGAGCGGGGGAGTGGTGCCCGCCCTCATCGGCTTCGCCTGCGTCGGCCTGGGCGTCGCGGCCGTGACCCCGTGCATCTACGTGGCCGCCGCGAAACAGGGCTCGGAGGCACTGGCCCTCGTCGCCGCCATGGGCACCACGGGCCTGCTCGCCGGACCGCCGTTCATCGGCTTCGTGGCGAACGCCAGCAGCCTGGTCGGGGGCCTGGCGGTCGTCGCCGCCGCCTCCGTCGTGGTGGCCCTGTGCAGCACGCAGATCCGCTGGACACCCGTGGTGGCCGAGCGGTCCCTGGCCGGGCAGTAATGCACCACTGGACCCCCGCGCCGACACCGGCCCCGCACCGAAGCCACCGGTGCGGGGCCGGTCGCGTCGCGCCGGTGACGTAGAGAACACTGTGGCTCTGCCGTGTTTGAGTCCGGCTGAGACGTGTACGCGCAGAGTATGGCCCACTCACACACAGAGACCGAACGAAAGTACCTGGCCCCGCCGACCGGTGACACCTCGTGGCTGACGGCGCTGAGCGGTGTGGGCGGCATCGCGTCGGTGAGCGAGGAGGGCACCGACGAACTGGACGCCGTGTACTACGACACCGTGGACCTGCGCCTGGTCGACGCGTCGGCCACGCTGCGGCGCAGGACGGGCGGCTCGGACGCCGGCTGGCACCTCAAACTGCCCCTGTCCGGGGACAGCCGGGAGGAGATCGGTGCTCCACTGTCCGACACGGTTCCCGACGCCCTGCGCGACCTGTTCCTCTCCCGTACCCGAGGGGCGGAACCGACGCCGGTCGTGCGCATCCGCTCCACACGCATCAATCGGCACCTCGCCGATTCCGACGGTATGGTCCTGGCGGAGCTGAGCGTCGACAAGGTCCGCGCTGAGTCGCTGCTCGCCAAGTCCACGGCCACACAGGTCGCCTGGACCGAGATGGAGGTCGAACTCGCCGAGGACACCGACCCCTCGCTGCTGGACGTCGTCGACAAGACACTGCGCAAGGCGGGAATAGTGCCCGCCGACAACCCGTCCAAGCTGGCGAGGGCCCTGGAGGAGACGGAGATCGACGCGCCCCGCCTGGCGGACGCGCGTGCCGAGACCGTCGCTCCCGGGCGCGCCGGCGAACAGATCCTCACGTATGTCGAGGAACAGGTGCGCACCTTGGTGAGGCTCGATCCCTCGGTACGCCGTGACGTTCCCGACTCGGTGCACAAGATGCGGGTCACCTGCCGGCGTCTCCGCAGCGTCCTGCGCTCCTACCGGTCGGTGCTGGATCGCAAGGTCACCGACCCGATCCGTGAGGAACTCAAGTGGCTGGCCGGTGAATTGGGTGCCGAGCGCGACCAGGAGGTCCTCATGGAGCGGCTCGGCTCGCGCGTCGACGCCCTGCCTGCGGAGTTGGTCCTGGGTCCCGTGGAGGCCCGGCTGCGGGCATGGAACGTAGCGAACACCGCGGCGGCGCGTGAACGCACCCTCGAAGCCCTGCGCTCGCCGCGCTACTTGGCGCTGCTGGACTCGCTGGCCGCGCTCACCCGGAAGCCTCCGCTGCGCGGCAAGGCCGGCCGCAAGCCGGAGAGGGTGATGGGGAAGGGGATTCTCAAGGAGTACGAGCGGCTGTCCGACGAGGTGGCGCACGCGCTGGAGCTGTCGCCCGGCGCGGAGCGGGACACCGCCCTGCATCAGGCCCGCAAGGCGGCCAAGAAGACGCGGTACGCGACGGAACCGGCGCGGGCCTCGCTCGGCAAGCACGCCAAGCGGCTGGGTAAGCGTGTGAAGGTCGTACAGAAGGTGCTCGGTGACCATCAGGACAGTGTCGTGGCGCGGGAGGCGCTGCGGCAGTTGGCCGTGGCGGCACACGCGGCGGCTGAACCCGGGTTCACCTGGGGGCTGTTGTACGGCCAGGAGCAGGCCGTGGGTGCGGCGCGTGAACGGGAACTGCCGGAGGCTTGGGCGGTCGCGTCGAAGCCTGGGTTGCGGAAGGCGCTCACTCGCTGAGAACCCGAGGGTTTTGCTCAGCGGTGCGGGTCGCTTCGCGCAGGGCGCGTACCGCGGGCAGGTCGCGGTTGGCCGGGAGCCAGGCGAGGAACGACACCGAGTTGCCCAGTTCGGGAACGTCCACGTAGACGAGGCCCGGACGTGGGTAGAGGCGTCGTGCCGCTGCCGGCAGGAAGGTGATGGCACGGGCCTGCAGCACCGCGAGCACCATGGCCTCGGTGTCGCGGACGACCGGTCCGAAGCGCACCGGCGTACCGTCCGGGCGCGGATTGATCGTGAGGTGGTCCCACCACTGCCGTGGTACCTCGCGGGGCATGTCGACCACCGCACGGTCGGCGAGCTGGGCGAGGGTCAACTTCTCCTCGCCTGCCAGGGGATCGTCCGCCGGCAGACACACCACCCTTGGTTCGACGGCCAGTTGGTGGGACTGGAACCCCGATGGCAGCGGCCCGCGCAGGAAGGCCGCGTCGACCTCGCCGTTGGCCAACGCGTCGAACTGCTGGATGAAGTTGAGGTTGTGCACCTCGACTTCGAGATGCGGGTGCTGCTCCCGCAGGCGCGAGAGGACCGCCGCGGCGTACGGCATCGCGGCCTCGGCACCGAGTGAACCGACGCGGAGAGTCCCCCTGACCGCACGGGCGTGCGCGTCCGACACCTGCACCAGCCGTGCCACCGCCTCGACAACTGCCTTGGCCTCCACGGCGATTGCCTGCCCGGCGGGAGTCAGTCGGACGGTCCCGCTGCCGCGCTCGACCAGGGGAACCCCGAGGCGCTCCTCCAGCGCGCGAATCTGCTGACTGAGCGCGGGCTGGGAGATGAACACCCGCGCCGCCGCCCGCCCGAAGTGCAGTTCCTCCGCCACGGCAAGGAGCAGCCGCAACTGGTGAACGCTCGGTTCTCGCATCACTCGGCGCCTTCCCCCAGGGGCCATGGAGACAACGTTATCGAACCATTGATCTTCTCCTCGGTTCCACCTCTACCCCGGCACACGATCTCCAGGCCAGCATGGCAAGCGAGGGCGGCAGGGGATCAGCGGCAGTGGATCAACAGGCCGACCGGGGACCCCGCCGCGGGGGAGCGGGGACCACACCTGACGAGGACGGAGCTTCACAGATGCACACCGCTGAGGGGAACGGCTTGCCCGAGTCCGGGTCCGGGGCCGGTTCAGATGTCCGGTGGATGCTGGCCTTCGACGCGTCGTGCCCGGCGTGCCGTGCCGTGTCCTCGATCGTGTTCAACGCCTGCGACGGACGCCTTGAGGTGGTCGCGCTCGGTCGTAGCGACGTGCGCGCCTGGTGTGCGACGGCGCTGGGACCCGACGCTCCCTTGGCGCCGACCCTGCTGAAGGTCTCCGGCACGGGCGGCGACACCGCCGTCGACGGTGAGTCCGTCCGGGCCTGGACAGGCCCGTCGATGACGCTTCAGTTGATGCGCCGGCTGGGCCCCCGGGCCGCGGTCCGCGTCCTGCAGGCGCTGGGCGACGCGCGCGAGGAGAACCGCGCAGCGACCGGTACGGGCTCCAGTCGCGCGCAGTTCCTGCGGGTCACCGGCGGGCTCGCGGTGGCCACGACCATCCTGTTCAAGGGCGGTACGCCCGCCTTCGCGGCCGGCAAGGACGCCGAGGCCGCCGATGCGTGGGTGGCGGCCCACGCCGGACGCCTGCCCACCGCCTACGCCGACGTGACCGCCCTGCCGCTGGCCCACCGCCGTGCCGTACACGCGGCACTGCCGCCGGCCGCCCGCAGCCGCCTCTGGGTCGAACACATCGACCGCTTCCGGGCCGCGCAGGCCCACCTGACCTCTCGCCAGAGCACGATCCTCGAACGGGCCCGCAAAGCCGCCTCGGACACGGCCACCTTCCAACGCCCCGCGGCCGCACGCCCCCGGCAGAGCGACCTGATCGAGTCCGCGAGCGCGGCCTTCGGCCCGGAGGGCGCCGCCCAACTGCTGGCCACACTCGGACCGTCGGAGACCCTGGCCGAGGACTGCGGATGCAGCACCTTCTCGGACGCGTGCATCTTCAGTGACTGCATCGGAGGCGGCTGCACGATCACCGACGGCGGGTGCGGCGAGTTCTGGATCTGGGACTGCGACGGGATCTGCCGCTGACCGGCCGAGCCGTGAGCACTATTGGCGCCGTCAATAGTGCGATAGCGGACAACTCTTGGTGCCTGCGAACCATCGGCGTTAGAAATCATTACTGAAGCACAGTGATGATTTCTGGAGGTACGCCGCCATGAGCGACAGCACGTCGACACCGTTGCAGGCTCTGGGTATTTGCTTCGAGGAATACGAGTATCCCTACCCCGTCCGGTTCCTGCAGCTCAGCAATGATCTGCAGCAGGTCTCGATGGCGTACATGGATATCCCCCCGAGCGGGCAGCCGAACGGGAACACGGTCGTGCTGTTTCACGGCAAGGCGTTCGGCAGTTACTACTTCCGCAATGTCATCGAGGAGCTGACCGCGGCCGGGTACCGGGTGGTCGCGCCCGACCAGATCGGCTGGGGCAAGTCGCCCAAGCCCGATATCCACTACAGCTTCCAGCTGCTGGCCGCCAACACCGCCGCTCTGCTGGACCACCTGGGCATCGGGAAGGTCGCGGTCCTGGGCCATTCGACCGGCGGGATGACCGTGGTGCGGTTCACGCGGATGAACCCCGATCGGGTCACGCACCTGGTCCTGGAGGATCCGCTCGGCCTGGCCGACTACCGGACCGGCATCCCGCCGCAGTCCGAGGAGACGCTGTACCGGCACGAACTGAACTGGACCGACCTGGCCACCATCCGCGGCTATGTCGAGGGCTACTTCGTCCAACCGGACCCCAAGGTGTGGGAGCCGCTGGCGGACGTCCTGGTGCGGGTGACCCTGAGCGCGGACTACCCGCGGTGGGCCCGTGCCGCGGCACTCACCTTCCAGATGATCTACCAGCAGCCGGTCCGCCACGAATACCACCAGATCGCACCTCCGACGCTGCTGGTCGTGGGAGCCGACGACCACACCGTCCCGCTCGGCCAGTACGCGAAGCCGGCCGATGCCGCACGCCTCGGTGACTTCGTGGCGCTGTCCGCCGCGGCCGCGAAGGACATTCCCCGCGCCAAGCGGGTGGTCATCCCCGACTGCGGACATATCCCGCACAAAGAACTTCGTCATGTCGGACAAGCAGCACGACACCGTCAACCGTGACATCGAAATACGGGATCTCTACAACTCGGAAGACGTGTTCAGCCTCGCCCCGTACTACCTGGACGCGTACCGGTCCCGGCTCAACGCCAACCTGGCCTTCTGCGACGCCCTGGACGGCAAGACCGCCTGGCCCCCGAACGATCAGGGCGAACACCCGCTGACCGAACTCCTGCTGGCCGACTTCCAAGTGGTCGACATCTCGAATCCGTTCGCCGAGGACAGCTACCTCGAGATCGAGCGCGCCCTGCTCGCCGGCCGGGCCCACACGACCTGCGGCGGCCGGCCGCCGAACGACGACATCGTGGACAAGTTCTTCACGCTCATGGTCGGCGGGGCCGACGGGCCGCGTATCAGCGACGGCGTGGACCACGCGACCCGACCGGCCGGCCGCAGCTTCCCCTACCTGGCCGGCCCGAACCCGACTCCGCCGTATCTGACACCGCCGTCCGCGCAGCCGCCGGTCCCGGCGGACCGGACCGCGTCATGATCCGGCGTATGGACGAGGACCGAGAACCGTCCACCACCAGCGGGACCATCGCCGTGGTGAATCTGCACGCGCAGATCGAGGGTCTGGCGGTACGAGTCCCGGGGACGGCGCCAGGGGCGGCTACGGCGGAACGGTCCACCCTCATCGACCTGCTCACCCTGCGCGGCCATGTCCTGGGCCGCATCGCCGATTACGAACGCGCTGCGGACCTGGCCGAGCAGCTTGTGCGCGGCACGCGGGACATCGGCAGACAGGACAACGCCCCGCAGAGCAATGCCATGCGTGGCAGCGCCACACAAGACAACTCCCCGCAGGGCAACGCCCCGCACAACAACACCACGCCGGACGAAGGTACGGCCCTGCTCGCCCGGGCCAGGACGCGAGCGACCTTCCACCGCTTCGCCGAGGCGCTGGCCGACCTCGACGACGCGGAGCGGAGTGGCCTGGACCGCGCCGTGTTGGCGGCGGAGCGGGCGGTGATCCTCCAGGCGCTCGGATGCCACGCACAGGCCGAGCAACTCCATTGCGCGGCGGCGAAGGGCCGGCCCGACTTCTCAACGCTGGGCGGGCTGGCCGTCCTTCACGCCGAGCGCGGCGAAGTGGCCGAAGCGGAGCGCCTGTTCACCGAGGCGCGCCGCCGATACCGAGGCACCTCACCCTTCCCCCTCGCCTCCCTCGACTATCGGCGCGGCCTGATGTGGTTCCGCGCAGGCAACCTGACGGCGGCCCGCATCTGGTTCGACGCCGGCCGGCGCCGGGTGCCCGCCTACGCACCCGCGCTGGGCCATCTCGCCGAGATCGACGCGGCCCTGGGCGACCACCGGGCCGCCATCGACCGCCTCCGTCCGCTGGCGTCCGTCAGCGACGACCCCGCTTACGCGGCCAGTCTCGCCTGTGCCCTCAGCGCCGCTGGCCGGCACCGGGAAGCGGAGTATTGGCGCGCGAGCGCAGCAGCACGCTACGAGGACCTGACGCTGCGTCATCCGGACGCCTACGCCGACCACGCGGCCGACTTCCGACGCCGGACCACCGTCTCCCACCCGACCTCGCTGTCCGCCCAGCCTGCCGGTTCGCGTCCCACCTGATCCAGGCGGGCGACGCCAGGGTGCGCGGCCCGGTCCGCTGGACACGCGGTGGTCAGTTCCAGCCGACGACCTTGAAGTCCTTGTTCACGAAGACGTGGTGCGGCCAGTTGACACTGATGTTGTGGACCTCGTACTCGCCGTCGTTCAGCTCCACCACGCGGTCGTTGACGCCGCCGGGGACGACGGCCTGCGCGGCCTTCACCGCCTTGTCGGCCGCCGTTCCGCTGATGATCGTCCCCTCACCCTCGGTGTAGTCAGGGATGCGACCGACCGACTTGTCCGGCGACGGCGTGCCCTGCTGGAACGGAATCACCCCGGCCGCCTCGGCGGCCGCCGCTCCGCCGTCGCCGTGGGGCTGCACGGTGACCTGCGTCGCCTCGATGGTCGCGCTGTCGACCGTGCCCAGCACGAGGACGCTCTCGTCCACCTTCACGGCCTTTTCCGTGGCGTGCTTGGTCCCCTTCTCGTACTTGGTCGTGGAGGTCTCGTTGACGGTCACCTTCACACCGGTCGCGGTCGTCAGCGTGAAGCCCGACGTGGACGTGGTCGCGACGATGCCGGTCGTACCACCCGCGGCCGGCCCTGCCGCGGGACCGTCGGTGGGCGTGGCGCTCGGAGTGGCTGCGGTCGGCAGAGCCGACGCGACGGACGTACCGGCGAATCCGATCACCGCCAATGCCACCCCGGCGGCGATCGCCATGCCCTTCTTCTTCGACAGAAACCACTTGGCATGCGACCGGCGTGCTCGCAGGGGCGTGGCTGCCGGCGTCGATTCGCTCGCGGACGCGTCTGTCGGGTCGTAGTCGTTCATTGTTGAACTCCTCGCGTTATGACGACGCGAAGATCCTGTTCCCCGTGTCTACGAGGCAGCTGTGACCGGAGTGAAGACTTCCTGACAAAGCACGGCGCCCTCTGATGGTGACCCTACGATCGCAGGTCGGAGACGGACAGGAATCGTCCTGGAGCGAGCCGCAGATGCCGGTCTGCGCGCCGCGTCGGCTGGTGGACGAGTTCGCGCGGTTTCTCAACGAACCCGGCGCCGCGGACGCGCGGAGCCGGTGACGGACGAACCGGTGCCGGTGCAGCTGCCGGTGCAGCTGCTCGGCTACGTCGTCACGTAGGCGGCGCGGACACACCAGGTGTCTCGATGTCGAGGGACGCGGCGCGGAGGGCGGCGGCCACGCGGTTGACCGCCTCGGACGGTGGACGGGGGAGGCGGGCCAGGAGGAGGCGGCGTTGTTCCTGGGGGCCGCCGTGGACGGGGAGGACGCGTACCCCCGGTGGTGCGGCGGCTGCGAGGACTGCGGGGACCGTGGTCAGTCCGCAGCCGGCGGCTACGAGGTGGAGCTTGGCGAGCCAGTCGCGGGCGGTGTGGGCGATCTCGGGGCGCTCGTCCAGACCGGGCCAGACGCCCATCAGGCGGTCCTCGCCGGAGGAGGTGCTGGTGATCCAGCGCTGTCCGCGCAGGTCGGCCACGTCGATGAAGTCGCCGCGGGCGAGCGGGTGGGTGGCGGGGACTGCTAGGTGGAGCGCGCGTTCGGTGAGTGTCTGGAGGGCGAGTGGGGGCGACTCGGCGTCCGGTGGGCGGAAGGGCGGGACCGAGGCCAGGAGGGCCAGGTCCAGGCTGCCGGCCCGCAGGGCGCGTACCAGTGCAGGGGTGGTGCCCTCGCGGCTGACGACGTGCAGGCCGGGGTCCGTACGGCGCAGGGACGCCAGCGCGGCGGGCAGCAGGACGGCGCCCGCGCTGGGGAACCAGCCCAGCCGGACCGTCCCGGCCTCACCGGGCAGGCCGGACAGCTCGCGCGCCGTAGCGTCGATCTCGTCGAGCACGACCGTCGCGCGGCGCATGACCACGCGACCGGCCGCGGTCAGCCGTACTCCGTCGCGCCGCCGTTCCAGCAGCTCCGCCCCCGCCACCCGTTCGATCGCGGCGATCTGCCGGGACACGGCCGACTGCGTGTAGCCCAGCGACGCGGCGGCCGCGGTGAAGGTTCCCTGTTCGGCGACGGCGCGGAAGACGCGCAGCGCGGTCAGTGACACATCCGTGAAGTCCATGACGATTACGCATACCAGGCTTGCGCAACTCTCGTTGGACTCATGGCCGTCGCGTTTCTAGCGTGGCCGTATGACCACTTCGCGCATCGCCCTCGTCACAGGCGCCAACCAAGGACTCGGCCGTGCCCTCGTCGACGGACTGGCGGCCCGTATGGGCCCGGACGACCTCGTCCTGCTCACCGGCCGCAGCCCCGAGCGCGTCCTGGACGCCGCCCGGGAGGTGGCTCAACTGCCCGACACCCGCAGCCGCGTCGAGGGCAGGGTCCTCGACGTCGCCGACCCCGAGGCAATCGCCCACTTCGCCGACGAACTCCGCGCCCGGCACGGCGGGGTCGACATCGTGATCTCCAACGCCGTGGCCCGACTGCTGCCCGAGGACTCGCAGTCCGCGCGGGCCGACGAGGTCATCGACGTCTCCAACACCGCCACCCACGCGATCCTGCGCTCCTTCGGGCCGATCCTGCGCCCGGCCGGCCGCCTCCTCGTGGTCGCCAGCAGCCTGGGCACCCTTGGCCACCTCGACCCGCGCCTGCACCACCTCTTCGACGGAGCGAACCTCGAACAGGTCGAGTACGCCGTCGAGTCCTGGCGCAGCGCCATCCACCACAAGACCGCCGAAGAGGCGGGCTGGCCGCGCTGGTTGAACGTGCCCTCCAAGGTGGCCCAGGTCGCCGCCGTCCGCGCGGTCGCCGCCGAACGCCGCGAACACGACCTCGCCACCGGCACGTTGATCGCCTCCGTGTGCCCCGGCATGGTCGACACCGCCACCTCACGCCCCTGGTTCAGCGACTTCAGCGGCGCCCAGTCCCCGGCCAAGGCCGCCCGCGCCGTACTCGACCTGGTCTTCGCCGACGGCGTCGATCCCGCCCTCTACGGCGAGTTGGTCCGCTTCGGCAAGGCGGTGCCCTGGCACGACGGCACGCCCTTGACCGAACAGGACGCGATGATCACACCGTGAAGTGACGGCCGGCATCCGCGCTTCAGCAGTTCGTCAGCACAACGACCCCCGCCCGTCGGCGGTGGCCGGACACACGCAGCAACGGTAGACGGCTGCGAGTTCCCTTCGCGACGGTTACGCGTTCCGGTCGTAGCCGTCGCCGAGGGCCGAGTCGATGGCGTGCAGGTGGTGTTCGACCGGGCCGTAGGAGATGAGGCCGCTGCCGGCCCCGGCCGACTCCGTTGCGGCTGGGGTGAGTTCGTCTCTCGCCCTGCGCAGGATCCGCTCGTGTCCGACCGCGCAGGCGGCCCGGGCGAGGACGCACCACATCGCCTCCTGGAGCAGGTCGTGCGGTGGCCGGGGAGCCTCGTCCAGTGCCTGGCGTGCCTGTTCGGTGGCGCCGGCGCCGGCCAACAGGAGGGGGCGGAGCCAGGGTTGGTAGGGGCCGGCGTCGAGTTCGGGGAGGTCGCCGGGGCGGGGCAGGCCGTTTTCGCGCATGAACGGGACGAGGGCGACCAGGGCCGCGGCTCCGTGGACGAGACCGGGCATGCCACTGTCCGCGGTCGCTGCCAGAACGTGCGTGTACAGGGGGCGGGCCGTCGGCCAGCCGTCGGTCTCGCAGGTACGCAGGGCGCGGAACCAGGAGGTGAACACCACTGCCAGCGGCCGTTCGTGACGGTGCGCCAGTCGGTCGATCGCCTCGGCCTCCGCGTCCGCCGCGGTGAGTTCTCCCAGTGCCGCGAGCGCCTGGAGGCGTACGAGGCGCCCGAGGACCTCGTGGCTGGGCAGGCCGTGGTCGACGGCCAGGTCGGTCATCTCACGGCCGAGCGCCTCGCGGCCGGTTGCCCCGCCGCAGTGGCCGAAGGACTGCATGAAGGCGCCGTTGAGAGCGAACGCGAGCAGTGCGGGGTCGCCCAGCCGGCGGGCCAGGCGGACGGCTTCCTCGGCGGCGCGCTCGGCTCGCAGCCGCCACGGCTCGACTGAGGGAGGCTCGACGGCAGACGGCTCGGACGCTCGCGGGATCGGCCCGTCGGCGGCGGCGTCCCCGCGCGACTCGACCGCGACGACCGACAGCAGCCGGGCCCGCAGCGCGGGGGACTCGCCGGGAGCGAGCGCGGCGGCGGCGCGGGCGGCGGCCCGGGACAGCTCACCCGCGTCGTCGGAATCGTCGGCGCGCGTCCACACGGCCGGCACGTCGTAGGAGCCGATGATCCGGGCCGCCAACTCGGCATCGCCGGTCGCCTCGGCCGCCGCGACCACGTCCCGCCGGTGCTCGCGCGCCTCCTCCAGACCGTCGGCGCCGGTCACCGCGAGGTCGCGCAGCAGCGCGGCCGTGGCGTGCAACCGCGCCCGCGACCTGGCCGGTACAGCCCGCTCCCACGCGGCCGCCGCCCGCCCCCAGACCCCGTCGACGGCGCCGGAAGCCTCCGCCGACCCCGAGCTGCCCTTGAGGAGCCGGGCCTCGGCCCGCGTCAGTGCGGGACCGGGATCGATGCCGAGTCTCTCGGCAAGGGTGTGCCGGGCGCGCCGCACTGCCTCCAACGCGTCGCCGCGCCGCCCGGAGCGCTCCAGGGCGGTGGCCAGCAGCACCCAGCCGTCCTCCCGCCAGGGGTGCGCGACCACGTGGGCCTCCAGATCTACGACCGCTTCGCGGGCGGCGCCGGTCGCCAGCAAGGCGTCAGCGCGCCGCTCGACCGCGTGCAGCCGCAGTGCCTCCAGCCGGGCCTGCTCGGCGGCTGCCCACCCGACGCCGGGGAAGTCGGCCAGCACCGGGCCCCGCCACAGCGCGAGCGCCTCGTCCCACAACGCCACCGCCGCGCGCGGCGCCGCGGCGGCGGCCCGGGCCACCGTGTCCTCGAACCGCCACGCGTCCACCACGTCCCGGCCGGCGTGCAGCACATAGCCGGGACCGTCAGTCACCAGCAGACGGGACGCCTGCCGCGGAGCGCGTTCCGGCTCCAGGGCGCGGCGGAGTGCGGCGACGAAGGTACGCACCGCACCGACGGCTCCGGCCGGAGCGTCTCCGTCTTCCCACAGGTCCGCCACCAGCCGGCCGACCGGTACGACACGGTTGCGCGCGATCAGCAGCCTGCCCAGCACCTCCCGGTGCCGTGGCGCACCGAGCGCGACCGGAACGCCGTCCGCGTCCCAGGCGGCCACCGGCCCCAGCAGTCCGAACCGCACACCCACCGCACGCCCTCCTGCAGTCCGCGCCCGTTTCGGCGTGCCGCTCGTCCACTCATCGATCACTGATCCGGGGCCCGCACTCTGGACCGCGTCCCCGGTCGTGCCGGACCGCCGGCCCGCCACGACCACCCTGCCACGAGCGCCAGGAGCTGCTGTGACACCCCTGAGCATCCCCGGTTTCGACGTCCACCGCGTCCCGGTCGACGACGGCATCGCCCTGCACGCCGCGGTCGGCGGCACCGGCAGTCCGGTCGTGCTGCTGCACGGCTTTCCGCAGACCCACCTCATGTGGCGGCACGTCGCCGCCGACCTGGCCGCCGACCACACGGTCATCTGCCCGGACCTGCGCGGATACGGCGCCAGCGACAAGCCCGCCGAGACCGGACCCGACGTCTACTCCAAGCGCACGATGGCCCGGGACGTCGTACGGCTGGCGGCGCGGCTCGGGCACGACCGGTTCGTCCTGGCGGGCCATGATCGCGGCGCTCTCGTCGCGTTCCGCGCCGCCCTGGACCACCCGCAGGCCGTGTCCCGCGCGATCCTCCTGGACGTCCTGCCGACGCTGGACATGTGGGACGCCCTGCACGGCGCCTCCGCCGCCGTCGGTTTCCACCTCTATCTGATGGCCCAGGCCCCCGGCCTGCCCGAGCAGCTGATCCAGGTCTCAGCCGACGCCTTCTTCGGCCACTTCCTCGACACCTGGGCCAACGACCCGACCGCGGTGCCCGCCGACGTCCGCCGCCACTACCTCGACGCGTGCGCAGCGGCCGTACCGTCGATCGTCGCCGACTACCGTGCCTCCGCGGGCATCGACGTGGACCACGACACCGCCGATCGAGCGGCCGGCAACCAACTCACCATGCCCGTCACCGTCCTTCAGCAGGACTGGGGCGCCGCCCTGGGATACGACGCGGAGGGACTGTGGCGAGCCTGGGCACCGGACCTGCACCACCGCACCGTTTCCTGCGGGCACTTCATGGCGGAGGAGGACCCGAAGCTGATCGCCGCGGAGATCAGGGCGTTGGCTGACCGCTGATGGTCGGCGGAGATCAAGGCGCCGGCCGACCGCTGACGGTCGACGGGCCCGGTGCCTGCGATCAGTTCGTTTCCACCCCGTGCAGCACCTCCAGTGCCGTCACCGCCACATGCAACTGGGTGCGTTCGGCGCCGGCTTCAAGGTCGGCGCCCAGGAGCCGTTCGATGGTGTGCAGGCGCTGGTAGAAGGCCTGCCTGGAGAGTCCCACGCGTTTGGCCGCGATCGACTTGTTGCCGGCGGCGTCGAGGTATTCGCGCAGGGCGGTGAGGAGGTCGCTGCCGTGCCGTGCGTCGTGCTGGACGAGGCGCCCGAGCCGTTGCTCGACGTACTTCTGGACCCGGACGTCGTCGCGCAGGGAGTAGAGGAGTTCGGGCAGGCCCACGTCGGAGGCGACGTGGAAGGGGCGGCTGCGGGAGGCGGGGCCGATCGCGTCGGCGACCTCCTCGGCCTCGCGGAACGACCGCGTGACCTGGCTGAGTTCGGTGACACCGGGGCCGACGGCGATGACGGCGTCCTCCCCGAACGTGGCCCGCAGATCGCGGGCGATGCGTTCCACGACGGGCTGCCACGCACTCGCGCGGGCCAACGCCATGAGCAGTCCGGTGCGTCGCCCGGAGAGGTCTCCCACGAGGGCTTTGACGCCGGAGGTGTGCAGTTCCTTGGCGAGGTGGTCGGCCACTGTCGTGTCCTCGACCTGTGCCTCCGCGTGGTCGACGACGACCGGGAGGAGACGGTGGCCGGTCGTGGGGAGGCCGAGCGCTTCGGCCCGCAGCCGGGCCTCGGTGCGGCTGCGATAGCGCCAGTGCAACAGATCGAGCAGGACGGAGCTGTGCGCACGCCGGTCCCATTCCGGGGAGCCGGTGAGCCGGGCCAGGGTGAGGGCGGTTGCGGCCTGCTCCAGGATCATCGTGTGCTCCGGACCGAAGGGCGGCCCGGCCGCGAGGGGCAGCATGATCAGCCGTCCCCAACGGCTGCTCCGTTCCTCGACGGGGGCCACGAGCCACCCCTCGGGCCCGCTGACCGCCGCTCGGCCGGGCGTCTCGGCGGTACGGGAACGACGCGACCAGGCGTCCAGGACCTGCCCGTCCGCGCGCCCGGCCACGGCCCAGACCACGGCGTGATGGATCAGGTTCTCCAGCACGACCGGGCACCCCGTGAGGTCCGCCGCGGTCTGCACGAACTCCTCCGGTTCAGCGCCGCGCAGGGTGAGCGACGTGAACAGCTCATGCACGTGCTGGGCGCGCCGCAGCAGCTCGCCCTGCGCGTCCAGGATCAGGGCGTGCACGGTCTGGGTCACCTCGATGAACCGCACCCCGCGCGCCAACATGATCAGCGGTAGATCGCGTTCCCGACACGCGGCGACGAGGTCCGGGGGCGCCTGCTGATATCGGCGTCCCAGTTCCACGACCAGCCCCGCGACCCCGACGTCCGCCAACTGGTCGACGTAACCTCGCAGTTGTGTCGGATCCGACGGGTGCGGCATGCCCGTGGTGAGGACCAGTTCCCCGCCTTCCAGGAACGAGGCGGGATCGAGGAGTTCGGTGACGTGGACCCACCGGACCGTGCGCCCCAACTGGCCCTCGCCGGCCGCCACCCGAGGCAGACCCGCCGCGATGACGGGGAGTCGCAGTACGTCAGCGACCGTGAGGAACGGCATGGGCGCGGGTTCCTCCGGAGGCGTGGCAGTGTGGTTCCGGACCACTCTGGGGGGTGGGGCGAGGGCTGTGCAAGTTCCTCAGAGGGGTGTGCGCCTGTTCGCCGGGGGGCCTGTTGCGTTGGCGGGTGCGGGTTCGTTGTGGTTGATCGCGCCCGCGCGGCGGAGCCGCTTACTGACACAGTCCCGCACCCCTGCAGGGTCAGGGCCGACGTGCGATGCGATCCGCGACCGTGGCTATCGGGGACGTTCGCGTGCGTCCGCCCGCCTCATGGCTGTCCGCCAGCCGATAGGCAACGTAGAGGCCTCGCACGCCAAGCCAGCGCAGTGGCTCCGGCTCCCAGGTACCGGGCCGATGCCCGGTCCACGGCAGCCGGGTCAGCCGAGATTCACGCCCCAACACGAGATCCGTGAGCGTACGAGCGGCAAGGTTTGTCGAGGTCACCCCATGCCCCACATAACCCCCGGCCCAGCCAAGCCCGGTCGCACGGTCCAACCCGACCGTCGCCGACCAGTCACGCGGCACCGCAAGCACCCCACACCAGGCATGGTCGACGCGAGCCCCGCCGGTCTGCGGCAGCAGCTTGTACAGTGTTTCCGCCAGCTCACCGATCGTCCGGTCGGCCACCCGCCCGTCGGAGTCGGTCCGCGAACCGAACCGATACGGCACCCCCCGCCCCCCGATCGCGATCCGATCGTCCGGCGTGCGCTGGGCGTACAGATGGCCGTGCGCGGTGTCGCCGAGGGTCTCGCGCCCGGCCCAGCCGATCTCCTCCCAGACACCCCCGGCCAGCGGCTCGGTCACGATCATCGAGCTGTTCATCGGCAGCCAGGCCCGCCGCAGCCCCTTCAGCGACGCGGTGAACCCCTCCGTGGCCCGCAGGACGACCGGCGCGGACACAGTGCCGTGCGCGGTGACGGCCCGCCCCGGTTCGACGACGGTGACGGGGGACTTCTCGTACAGAGTCACACCGAGCCGTACGACCGTCTCGGCGAGCCCACGCACCAGGGCCGCCGGCTGCAGCCGGGCGCAGTGCGGCGTCCAGGCCGCCGCCGTCATCCCCTCGATGCGGATACGTTCCGCGGCCTCCTCCGGCGTCAGCATCACCGCGTCCGTGACGCCCCACTCGTGGTCGGCCTCGGTCTTGTGCCGCAGCCGGGTGGCCTGGGCCGGGGTCCGGGCCACGCGCAGGGTGCCGCCCTTGACGATGTCGGCGTCGATGCCCTCCCGTTCCGCGACCGTGATGATCTCGTCGACGGCCTCGTTCATCGCGCGCTGGTAGTCGAGCACCGCGTCCCGGCCGTACTGCTTGGCCAGCCGGTAACGCGCCCCGGGCACCAGTCCCGACGCCCAGCCGCCGTTGCGCCCGGACGCGCCGAAACCGGCGAACTCGGCCTCCAGGACGGTGATCCGCAGCGTCGGGTCCGCGAGTTTCAGGTAGTACGCGGTCCACAGACCGGTGAGGCCAGCTCCCACGATGCACACATCGGCATCGCGGTCGCCTGGCAACGCCGGGCGAGGGGTGGGGAGTTCGGTGAACCAGTGGGAGATCCGGCCGTTGACCGGGCCGGGCCGGCCGAGCGTGGTCGCGCTCACGGGATTGTTCCTTTCGAAGCGGCGGGCGTGTGCGGGTGCCGTGAGGGTCAGACGCCGAGCAGGCCGGGCAGCTCGGACAGGTCCTTGATCTCCTCGTACGGCTGGAACGCGGTCGAGCCGGGGAAGCCGTACCGGTTCACCCAGATCCGCCGCATGCCCGGGTACCGCTTGGTCGGCATGATGTCGTACTCCCAGCCCTGGGCGGTGTGGATGATGTCCGCCGGGCCGCGCCCGGTCGCCTTCATCAGGTACTCGAAGGCCTGCGGCAGCGGCTTGTACGCCCCGGCCTGCTCGGCGGTCAGCACGTAGTCCCACTCGACGCCCAACTCGTCGACGGCGTACGAGATGAGGTCGTCCTCGCTGTTGGAGAGGATGGCGATGTCGTACTCGCTCTTCAACCGGCGCAGCGCGTCCGGGACTTCACGGAACGGCTTGAACTTCTTGATGGCCTCGATCAGCGCCTCGCCGTCCTCGTCCCGGTACTCCAGGCCGTGCAGCAGCATGACGTTGCGCAGAGTGCTGCGGACGATCTCGCGGTAGGGGCGGTACGCGTCGACGACGCCCTGGAAGCGCATCACGTACGCGTCGTGGTGGAACTGGTCGGCGTCGACGCCGAGTTCGGCGAGCCGGTCCTTGACGATCTCGTGCGTGGCGGTGCGGGTGTCGAAGTTGATGAGGGTGCGGTAGCAGTCGAAGCTGACGACCTTGCGCATGGGGTGAACTCCTTTATGGCGGAGGGGCGTTCAACGACTTGGCGACTTCAGGAGCGGCTGCCGGCCTCGGCCACGCCCAGGTCCTTGAGGCTCAGGTCCTTTGTCTCGGGGGCGAGGAAGTACGACACGACGAGCCCCGCCAGAGTGATCACGACCGCGATGCCGAGCGTGCCGCGCACGCCCAGGTCGTCGGCGGCGATGGGGAGCAGGAACGTGGAAGTGGCCGACCCGACCCGGCTCATCGCGGTCGCGATGCCGACTCCCGTGGCCCGCAGATCGGTCGGGAACAGCTCGCTCGGGTAGACGAACTGCAGCCCGCTGCCCGCCGCTTCGAAGAACTGAAACGCGGCGAACAGGGTCACCACCAGGAACGCCCAGTGCAACGGCAGCACCGCCAGCGCGAGCAGCGAGACGGTGATGCAGGCGAAGGTGCTGATCAGCAGCGGGCGGCGGCCGATCCGGTTGACGACCAGGAGGCCGAGGGCGATACCGGCTACGGCGAGGGTGGTGATGAGCGCACTGGCGCCGTACGTGCTCTCCACGCCGAAGGCCGACAGCATCTGCGGCTGGAAGGACCGGACCGCGAACGCGGGCGCGACCTGACAGATCCAGAAGACGGAACAGAAGACGACCGGGACCGTGTAGCCGCGTTTGAAGATCTCGACGAGGTTGCCGAGACCGGATCCGCCGCGCTGTTCGCGACGGGGTTCGGTGAGGAGTTCGTCGGCGTCGATGCCGGGGCCGAGGTGTTTGCTTACGACGGCCCGCGCCTCGTCGATCCGGCCGCGCGAGGCGAGCCAGCGCGGGGACTCGGGAATGCCGGCCCGGAAGACGAGGAAGACGAGCGCCGGAACCGCGCCGGAGACCAGCATCCAGCGCCAGGCGTCGTCGCCGAGACCGGTCAGCGCCCAGCCCACCCAGTAGCTCATGCCGTATCCGATCCACCAGGCCAGCACGAGGCCGGACAGGGCCGGGCCGCGTAGTCGGCGGGGGACCAGCTCAGTGGTGAGGGCGGAGGCGATGGGGTAGTCGGCACCGATCGCGACGCCGATGAGCAGCCGCAGCACCACGAGCTGCCAGGCCTCGGTGACGAAGAACTGCAGCGCCGAGAAGACGACAAACGCGGCCAGGTTGAGGACGTACATCAGATGTCGGCCGACCCGGTCGGTGATCGGGCCGAAGACGACACCGCCGATGAACACGCCGATCAGGACGGACGCGGCGACCAGGCCGGTCCACAGGGTGTCGAGGGCGAGTGCCGGGGTGATGAGGCCGAGGGCGACGCCCATCACTCCGAGCAGATAGCCGTCGCAGAACGGGCCGCCCATGGCGACCGCCATGATCCGGCGGTGGAAGGAACTGACGGGCGCGTCGTCGAGCGACGAGCCACTTTTGGCGGTGGAGGACGAGGTCACGGACATGCTTGAGGCTCCTGGGGACGCGGGGCGGAGGAGATCGTGCGTCAAGCATTCGAATGCGTACGCCGCTGTACGCCGGAGAGACCGACAGGTCACCGAGGGGGGAGCGAGGCGGTGAGGCGGTCCGGGGTTGGCCAACACCCTGGTTCAGCGCACAACCACCGTCAATGAACACCGTGTCCGCTTCGCCACCGCTGGGTGGACAGTCTGTTCCGCGACCGGGTTCCGGTTGACAGACCGTCCACACCGGGCGCGCGGGGGGAACACGTTGGCCGTTGACCTTCCCGCCGCACCGCCCACAGAGTGACAGGTGTCCCCCGCACCTTCTCACGCCGTGGGAGAACCGCCGTATGAGCCACCTGTCAGAGCACCTGCGCCAGGCCACACCGGTCGTCGCCGAACGCGGCGAGGGAGTCCACCTCTTCGGCACCGACGGCCGCCGCTATCTGGATTTCACCGCGGGCATCGGCGTCACCAGCACCGGCCACTGCCACCCCAAGGTGGTCGCCGCCGCGCAGGAGCAGGTGGCCACACTGATCCACGGCCAGTACACGACGGTCATGCACCGGCCGTTGCAGCGTCTCGTCGAGCGACTCGGCCAGGTCCTGCCCGAGGGCCTCGACAGCCTCTTCTTCGCCAACTCCGGCAGCGAGGCCGTCGAAGCAGCGCTGCGGCTCGCCCGCCAGGCCACCGGCCGCCCCAATGTCGTCGTCTGCCAGGGCGGTTTCCACGGCCGTACGGTCGCCGCCGCGTCGATGACGACATCCGGTACGAAGGTGCGCACCGGGTTCGGCCCGCTGATGGGCGGGGTCGTCATCACGCCGTTCCCGCACGCGTTCCACTACGGGTGGGACGAGGAGACGGCGACCCGGTTCGCGCTGCGCGAGTTCGACCAACTTCTCCAGACCGTCTCCGACCCGGACGACACCGCCGCGATCTTCATCGAGCCGGTCCTCGGCGAAGGCGGCTACGTCCCCGCCAACTCCGCCTTCCTGCAAGGCCTTCGGGAACGCGCCGACCGCCACGGCATCCTGCTCGTCCTCGACGAGATCCAGACCGGCGTCGGCCGCACCGGCCGCTTCTGGGGTCACGACCACTTCGACGTCCGCCCCGACATCCTCATCACGGCCAAGGGCCTGGCCAGCGGCTTCCCGCTGTCCGGCATCGCCGCCTCCGAAGAGCTGATGCGGAAGGCACGGCCCGGCTCACAGGGTGGCACGTACGGCGGGAACGCGGTCGCCTGCGCGGCGGCCGTCGCCACGCTCGACGTCGTCGAGGAGGAGAACCTGGTCGACAACGCCGCCGCGATGGGCGCCCGACTGCGCGCGGGCCTCGACGAGGTCGCCGCGAAGAACCCCGCGATCGGCGACGTACGCGGTCTCGGTCTGATGCTGGCGAGCGAGTTCGTGACGGAGACGGGCGAGCCCGACCCCGGGGCGGCAACTCGGGTGATGGGGGCGGCCGTTGAGGAGGGGCTGCTCCTGCTGCCCTGTGGCCCGTGGGGCAACGTCGTCCGCATGATCCCGCCGCTGATCGTCGACGCGGGCGCGATCGACGAGGGCCTGCGCGCCTGGTCGGCCGCGGTCGCGGCGGGCACGGCCGGATGACCGACGCCCGTTCCCTGGTCGACCTGCTGGCCCGGACCGCTCCGGGCCTGGAGGTCGACACGGGGGAGGGGCGGCGCGCGCAGTACGCGTACGACGCGTCCAACTACCGGGTGCCGCCCCTCGCCGTCGCCTTCCCACGCTCCGTCGAGGATGTGGCAGCGCTCGTACGGGCCTGCCGTGACCTGAGCATCCCGCTCACCGCGCGCGGGGCGGGCACCAGCATGGCCGGCAACGCGATCGGCCCCGGCGTGGTCCTCGACTTCTCCCGCCACCTCAACAAAGTCATCGCTGTCGACCCCGACACCCGCACCGCCGTCGTCGAACCCGGCGTGGTCCTCGACGACCTCCAGCGCGCGGCCGCACCGCATGGCCTGTTCTTCGGCCCCGACCCGTCGTCCCACAGCCGCTGCACCCTCGGCGGCATGATCGGGAACGACGCGTGCGGCAACCATTCGGTGCGCTACGGGCGGACGGTCGAGCATGTCGAGGAGCTGGAGATCGTGACGGCCACGGGGGTGCGTGCGGTGGCCGGTGTCGGGGGACTGCGCGCCGTCGAGAGCGAGAACGCGGCCGAAATCGCCACCTTGGACGCCGAGTTGACCCGGCTCGTCGACGACAACCTCGCCGCCCTCCGTACCGAACTCGGTCGCATCCCCCGCCAGGTCTCCGGCTATCAGCTCCACCACCTCCTCCCGGAGCACGGCCGACACACCGCCCGCGCCCTGGTCGGCACCGAGGGCACCTGCGCGGTCGTCACCCGCGCGACCGTACGACTGCACCCCAAGCCGGCGGCCACCACGCTGCTCGCGCTCGGCTATCGGGACGTCGTGGACGCCGCCCTGGACGTCCCGGCGATCCTGCGCCACCGGCCCACCGCGGTCGAGGGCATGGACGAGGCCATCGTCGCGACCCTGCGCCACCGACGCGGCCCGGGGGCCGTCACCGGTCTGCCCGAGGGCGCCGCCTGGCTGTACGTCGAACTCGACGGCACCGACCAGACCAACGCTGACGCACGAGCCGCAGACGTCCTCACCGAACTCCGCGCCGGGGAGCGGATGGTGGCGGGCCGCGTCATCGACGACCCCGCCGAACGCCGTTCCCTGTGGCGCGTACGCGAGGACGGCGCCGGACTCGCCGCCCGCCTCGTCGACGGCGGCACGTCCTGGCCGGGCTGGGAGGACGCGGCCGTCGATCCGCACCAACTCGCCGACTACCTGCGGGACTTCCGTACCCTCCTCGCCAAGCACGACTTCACCGGCGTGCTGTACGGACACTTCGGCGCGGGCTGCGTCCACGTCCGCATCGACTTCGCCCCCGCGACGCCGGAGGGGGCAGCGGCCATGCGCGCCTTCTTGGAGGAAGCCGCCGCGCTGGTCGTCTCGCACGGCGGCACCCTGTCCGGCGAACACGGTGACGGCCGCGCCCGCAGCGAACTCCTCGCCACCATGTACAGCCCGCGCATGCGAGCCGCGTTCGCCTCCTACAAGCGGTTGTACGACCCCGACGGCGTCCTCAATCCGGGAGTGATCGTCGATCCGGCGGGCGTCGACGCCGGCCTCGCGCTGTATGCAATCAACTCCCGTGCGCCGGAGGGTGGTTTCACCTTCCCCGACGACCCGGGCGGCCTCGCCGAAGCGGCGAGCCGCTGCATCGGCGTGGGGCGTTGCCGCAGCGACTCGGGCGGAGCCATGTGCCCGAGCTACCGCGCCACCCACGACGAGCGCGACTCCACGCGGGGCCGCGCCCGGCTGTTGCAGGAGATGCTGCGCGACGGCCCCGGCACCGTCATCACCGGCGGCAGCCGCTCGACGGAGGTACGGGATGCCCTCGACCTGTGCCTTTCCTGCAAGGCCTGTGCCGCCGACTGCCCGGTGGGAGTCGACATGGCGACGTACAAGTCGGAGTTCCTGCACCGGCATTACCGGCGTCGGCTGCGCCCGCTCAGTCACTACAGCCTGGGCTGGCTGCCCTGGTGGGCGGTGCTGGCCCGCTGGTTCGCGCGTCCCGCGAATGCTCTGCTCGGCGGACCGCTGGGCCGGCTGGTCGCACGGCTCGGCGGAGTGACCACCGAGCGCGCCCTGCCGAGCTTCGCCCCGCGCCGAGCCCTGCGCGCGCACCTGCCCCCGCCGCCGGAAACCCCGGCCGCCGTCCTGCTCGTCGACTCCTTCACTCGAGCCTTCCGCCCCGACGTCGCCGGAGCCGCCGCCCGCGTCCTGGCCGACGCCGGTGTCCCCGTGACCGCGCGCGAGGGGCTGTGCTGCGGGCTCACCTGGGTCAGCACCGGCCAACTCGGCATCGCCCGGCGCGTGATGACCCGTACCGTCGAACGGCTCGACGCCGAGGGCGAGTTGCCCATCGTCGTGCCCGAACCGAGCTGCGCAGCCGCCCTCCGCCACGACGCACCCGCCCTCCTCGGCACGGACACCGCCCGCCGGGTCGCCGCCCGCATCCGCACCTTCTCCGGCGCGCTGACCGAACTCGCCGACCCCGACTGGAAACCCGTGGCCGTCCCCGACCGCGTGACGCTCCAGACGCACTGCCACGAGTACGCCGTCTTCGGCGAGACCACACAGAGCACGCTGCTGCGCCGCCTCGGCGTCGGACAGGTCGACGAGGCGAACGGCTGCTGCGGCCTGGCCGGCAACTTCGGCTTCGAGGCGGAGCACTACGACACCTCGATGGCTGTCGGTGCCCTCTCCCTGGCCCCGAAGCTCGCCGCACTCGACACGACCGCCACTGTCCTTGCAGACGGCTTCAGTTGCCGCACTCAGGCGGCCCATCTGACCGGCCCCGACGGCCCGCAGGTCCGGCACCTGGCCCAACTGCTCGACCCGAACCCGTCCGGAGGTACCCGCTGATGACCACCACCACGTCCACGTCTGTCGTCGAGACCGTTCCCAAGCAGCTGTTCATCGGTGGGAGTTGGCAGGACGCGGCCGACGGCGGCCACTTCGCCGTGGACGACCCGGCGAGCGGCGAGCGGCTGTGCGAGGTCGCCGATGCCTCACCGGCCGACGGGCGACGCGCCCTCGATGCGGCGGAGGCGGCGCAGGAGACGTGGGCGGCGACCGCACCCCGCGCCCGCAGTGAAATCCTGCGCCGCGCTTACGAGATCATCCTCGAACGGCGCGAGGAACTCGCCCTGTTGATGACCCTGGAGATGGGCAAGCCCCTCGCGGAGGCGCGCGGGGAGGTCGGTTACGCGGCGGAGTTCTTCCGCTGGTTCTCCGAGGAGGCGGTACGGATCGAGGGTGGGTTCACGCGGACCCCGGACGGAGCCAACCGCGTCCTGGTCATGCGTCAGCCGGTGGGCCCCTGCCTCCTGATCACCCCGTGGAACTTCCCGCTCGCGATGGGCACCCGCAAGATCGGACCCGCGATAGCGGCGGGCTGCACCATGGTCCTCAAGCCCGCCCCGCAGACCCCGCTGTCCAGCCTGGCCCTCGCCGGGATCCTCACCGAGGCGGGACTGCCGGAGGGCGTGCTCAACGTCGTGACCACGACGGACGCCGCCGGGGTGATCGAGCCCCTGCTGCGCGGCGGGGGCGTGCGCAAGCTGTCCTTCACCGGTTCAACTCAGGTCGGACGGCTGCTCCTTGCCCAGTGCGCCGACACCGTCGTACGCACCTCCATGGAGCTGGGCGGCAACGCGCCCTTCATCGTCTTCGAGGACGCCGACCTCGATCGGGCCGTCGAGGGCGCCATGGTCGCGAAGATGCGGAACATGGGCGAGGCGTGCACCGCCGCCAACCGCTTCTTCGTGCATCGCGAGGTCGCGGACGCGTTCGCCGCGCGGCTCGCCGAGCGCATGACCGCGCTCACCGTCGGTCCGGGCACCCAACCCGGCTCGCAGGTGGGCCCGTTGATCGACGCCGCCGGACGCGCCAAGGCCGACGGCCTCGTCCAGGACGCGGTGACGCGCGGCGCCAAAGTACTGACCGGCGGCGAAGTCCCGGACGGGCCGGGCCACTTCTACCCGCCGACGGTCGTCACCGAGGTCCGCCCCGGCTCGGAACTGATGCGGGCGGAGATCTTCGGCCCGGTCGCCGCGATCCTCACCTTCGACACCGAGGACGAGGTCGTACGCGCCGCCAACGACACCGAATGGGGCCTGGTCGGCTACCTGTTCACCCGAGACATCGACCGCGCCCTGCGCGTGGGGGAGGGGCTGGAGACCGGCATGGTCGGCATCAACACCGGTCTGGTCTCCAACCCCGCCGCGCCCTTCGGCGGCGTCAAGCAGTCGGGGCTTGGCCGCGAGGGCGGACGGGTCGGCATCGACGAGTTCCTGGAGTACAAGTACCTCGCCATTCCCGTGGTCCCCGTGGCGGACGGCCGTGGCTGACCGGCTTGTCGTCCTGCACCAGGGCATCCTGCCGCCGAACGCCGAGCACATCGAAGCTCTCGCGGACACGGTGTACGCCACCGAGGAGGAACTGCCGCTCCTCCTGCCGGGCGCGGACATCCTCCTGTGCTGGCACTCCATCACCCCGGCGGTCGCGGAGAGTTGGCCCGAGGACCCGACCCTGGCCCCCGCCTGGGTCCACGTGGCCGCCGCCGGAGTGGACTCGCTGCTCTTCCCGGCGCTGGTCGACAACGCCGACGTGGTGCTGACCAACTCGCGGGGCGTCTACGACCAGGCCATCGCCGAATACGTACTCGGCCTGATCCTCGCCCTGGCCAAGGACTTCCCCGGCACCTGGGAGCACCAGCGGCGCCGTGAGTGGCGGCCCCGCGACAGCGAACGCATCGGCGGCCGCACGGCACTGGTGTGGGGAACGGGGCCCATCGGCCGCGCCGTCGCACGCATGCTGCGCGCCGTCGGCATGCGGGTGTGCGGCGCCGGGCGCACCGCACGCGCCGACGACCCGGACTTCGGGACGGTGCACGAGGGCGCGAGCCTCCGGCCTGCGCTGGCCGACGCGGACTACGTGATCCTCGCGGCCCCGCTCACCCCGGCCACCCGCTGCATGGTCGACGCCTCCATCCTCGCCGCGATGAAACCCGGAGCCCGGCTGGTCAACGTCGGCCGGGGTGGCCTCGTAGACGAAGAGCCGCTCGTCAAGCACCTCGCGGACGGCCGCCTGGCCGGAGCGGCCCTGGACGTCTTCGCTCAGGAACCGCTGCCCGCCGCGTCACCGCTGTGGGACATGCCCGGCGTGATCGTCTCCCCGCACACGGCGGGCGAAGTGACCGGCTGGCGCGCCGACTTGGCGGACCTGTTCCTGGAGAACCTCGGGCGCAGGGTGGAGGGGCGGCCGTTGCGGAACGTGGTGGACAAGGAGAAGGGGTACGTCAGGGACGGGACCGCGTTGGAGTCGTGCTGAGTCAGGCTGCCGGCGATTTGCACCCGGGTTCACAACGGACGGGAGCGTCGATCACGTCCGTCGTCCGCCGTCCCTACACCTGGTCCCCTGAGGCCCCGATGCCGTGGGCGAACGCCGTCGTCCAGGCTTCCACGGCCCGGCGTCTCGCCCGCATCGTGGGGCGAGGACGTCGAACATGTGCGGTACGCCGGGCACGAGGTGGAGTTCGACGGAGTTTCCGGCCGCGCTCAGCCGGGAGGCGAACTCCAGGGCTTCGTCCCGGGCCGGATCGACGGCGCTGACCATGATGTAAGTCGGCGGCAGATCCCGCAGGTCCTTCGCGCGGGCCGGTACGGCATAACCGGCTTCCGGATCGTTCTCCTGGAGGTAGAGCTCCCAACCGGCCGCCGCGCCCTGGCGGTTGAAGAGCTTGGGGTCGGTGACGGCTCGGGCCGAATCGGTCTCCAGGCGGTCGTCGAGGACCGGGTATCCGAGGTACAGGTACCTGATCTGCGGCCCCTTTCGGGCACGGGCGGCGAGAGCCACAGCCGCCGCGAGGGCGGCACCGGGCGGAGTGCCCGCCAAGTGCCACGCGTGATGTGTCGAAACCGAGGTCCTCCGCCTCGTCGACCACCCAGCGCAGGGCGGCGTAGCAGTCGTCGAACGCGGCGGGGTACGGATTCTCCGGGGCGAGCCGGTAGTCCGGGGCGACGATGGCGATACCCAGCTCCGCGGTCAGCCGTCGGCACGTGGCGTCCTCGGCGTTGGGGCCGCCGATCACGAACCCGCCTCCGTGGATCCAGACCGCCACCGGCAGGGGAGCGGCGCTCGTGGTCGCGGGGGTGTAGAGCCGCAGCCCCAGGGTGTGCCCGTCCACCGGAATCGAGCGGTCCTCGACGTTCACCTCGTCGTCCGACTTGCCGTCGCCGCTGGCCGCGCTGAGGGCGGTGCGGGCCCCCTGTATGTCGGCGAAGACGTTCGTTTCCGGCGCCATCGACGCCGCAGGACCCGAAACCCAGCGCGCGATCGCCCAGTTGGCCGCCCGGCGCGCGTGTGAGGTCGCCGGCCTCGCCGACCTCGACTGGGTCGCGTCGGCCCTGACCGCGGTGGCCCGGCAGGACCCGCTACCGCCGCCCTTGGACGACTCGGCCCGCATGTGGCAGATATTGGCCAACGATCCGCGTGTCCCGCGCCGGACGGTCGCGACGGCCGTCCCACCTCAGCGGCCGGCTTTCCGCCCGCCGGACACCCCCGGAGTTGTGCCCGCACCACAACCACAACGGGCGCCCCGGCGTGACAGGGTGACGGGACCTCTCGCGGCCAGAGCGCACGTGGCTCAGGCCAAGCCGACGGGACCCGCAGCGTATGCCGTACAGATCACCCTCGGTCCTCCAGACCCTGCGGCGCGGATGTCGCAACCCCACATGGCGCTCCCCGCCGTGACCGGCGCCGCCGAAGCGGATCTGCTCCAGGCCGCCCTCGACGCCGTCTTCGCGGCGGTCGCCGCCTATGGAGAGGACTACCCCACGCTTCTTGAGGAGGTGTGGTCCGTGTGCGGGGGGCGTACATAGACGAGGGCTCGGCACACTGTCAGGCCCGGGGCCGGACTGGACGTCACGCGGTGTTGGGCCGATGGCATCGATAGTGTGCGGCCATGCGCGCGCCCGTCCCGGATCCCCCTCAGCCCCCACTCCCTGCCCTGCGCAGAGCCCGAGACCTAGGCCTAGTGGTTGGGGATGGACCCACTGGCGAGCACAACGCCCTCACGGACGTTCCCGGGATCCGCGTCGGGCACACCACGCTGATCCGTCCGTCCCGGGTACACAGCGGCGTGACCGCGATCGTGCCGGACGGAGTGGGGCCGGGCCGTCCGTTGCCGGCCGGGGTGTTCGCGGGCAACGGCTACGGGAAGCTGATCGGTGCCACGCAGATCGCCGAGCTAGGCGCGCTGGAGACGCCGGTGCTGCTCACCTCGACCTTGTCCGCGTTCCGGGTGGCGGACGCTCTGGTGGGCTGGATTCTGGAGCGGCCCGAGGGTGCGGGCGTACGGAGTGTGAATCCGGTGGTGGGGGAGTGCAACGACGGGTTGTTGTCCGACATCAGGTCGCGTCCGGTCCGTGAGGAGCATGTCCGTGCCGCGCTCGAGTCCGCGTCGGGCGGTCCGGTGGCCGAGGGGTGTGTCGGTGGGGGCACCGGACTGACGGCCCTCGGGTTCAAGGCCGGCATCGGTACGTCGTCGCGGCGCGCGCTGTTGGCGGGCCTGGACGTGATGCTCGGGGTTGTGGTGCAGGCCAACTTCGGCGGCACGTTGAGGGTACGGGGCCGTACGGTCACTCCCGCCGATGTCGGTGTCCCGGCGGGGGAGGCCGGTCCGGAGTTGGGGTCGTGCATGGTCGTGGTCGCGACCGACGCGCCGCTGGACGCACGGCAGTTGACCCGACTCGCGCGCCGCGCGGTTTACGGACTGGCCAGGGTCGGCGCCGGGTACGGCCACGGCAGCGGCGACTACGGACTCGCTCTGGGAACCCGGCCCCTGGGCACGCCCGCAGGGCCCGCCGTGGTGCCCGACGACAGGCTCGACCCGCTCTTCACCGCCGTACTCGACGCGGTGGAGGAGGCAGTGCTCAACTCGCTGCTGATGGCCACCACGACCACGGGCCCGGACGGCCACACGCGTCACCCGTTGCCTGCGGCACCGCTCCTGGCCCTGCTCGGCTGAATCGTTCCGCAGTCACCTCACGCCCGGGTCCTTGCCCGCGGAGTTGCCGGTATCCCTCCCGTCGGGGCAACTGCCTATGCCTGACGGGCATGATCCCTGTCCTGCGGGGCGATTCGGGCGGAAGCGGGTTGCCCGATTCCGGTACGCACGATCAAGTGTGGTCTGCGCGGTGTGACGGAGGGCGAGACAGTCGCCCCTCATGTTCGCGTGCCGTGCCCGGCGCATCAGGGCGCGAATTCCTGGCCGCACTCCACGAGCGCAGTGACAGACCGGGCCACCAGCCCTGCCGCAACTCCCCTCACCCGGGGGCCACTTGCCCACTCCCATGGCACAGAAACCGCGTACCAAATGACCAGCACTGGACAGGCAGCCGACGGCCTCGGCGCACCGGCGTCAGCCGGGGCCCGATCGACCTCGGGCGGCGGTACGAACGCGTGAAATCCAGACTTGATCCGCTGACCGTGGCGGCGATGGCGGTCACCGTCGTCTCGATCTCGGCCACCGCGCCCCTGACCGCCGCGGCCACCGCCTCACCGCTCGCCATGGCCTTCTGGCGCAACTGCCTCGGCTTCGCCGTACTGGGACCGTTCCTGCTGCTCCTGCGCCGCCGCGAGGTGGTCCGCGTCGTGCGCGGCGAACGAGGCGTTCTGCGCCGCGAGCAGTGGCGGCCGCTCGTCTTCGGCTTCCTCGCGGCCACCGCGCTGGCCCTGCACTTCGCGGCCTTCATGACGAGCACCCGACTGACCTCGGTCGCCATGTCCACCGCGCTGGTCGCCACCCAGCCCGTCTGGCAGGCGCTCATCGCCGCCGGTCAGGGCGTCCGGGCCTCCCGCAGGACGTGGACGGGGCTCACGCTCGCAGTGGTCGGAGCGGCCGCGGCGGCCGGTCTCGACATCCGATCCGGCGGTACCGCACTGGTGGGTGACCTGCTCGCCCTGGCGGGGGCCCTTGCCCAGGCCGGGTACACCGCCCTCAGTGAACGGTCGCGCGCGGATGTGAGTACACCGCTGTACTCGACGTTCACCTCGCTGGTCTGCGGTCTGGAACTCCTCCTCGTCTGCTGGTTCGCCGACATCTCGCTGACCGGCTTCGACAGGGCGACCCACCTGTCCCTGCTCGGGTTGCTGATCCTCCCGCAGATCCTGGGGCTGGGCTCGCTGAACTTCGTCCTCGGCAGGGCCTCAGCGACGACGATGAGCGTCCTCCTCCTGCTGGAGACACCCGTCGCCGCACTCGCCGCATGGTGGTTCATGGGCCAGAACATCAACCCCGCGACCGTGCCAGGACTTCTGCTGATCATCGTCGGTGTCACGGTCGTGGTGACCAGCGGCAGCGGGGAACATGCCACAGACCCGTTGGACGCATACGACGTGGGGATACCGCCGTACCCGGCCCACACCCCTTACATCGCCCAACTGCCCTCGGTGCCCCAGCAGGTGACGTCTCGTCATCGATCCTTCCGGGACCCGAGAGTGGCGTGGGCGAGTCACAGCGGAGACGAGAGTCCGACGGTCACGCTCACCTACCACGGTGCGGGGGCCTTCGACACCCTGTACATGCGCAGACCGACGCCACCGGACGAGAGACCGAGCATCGACGGTCCCACGCTGATGCTGACGAACCGCGGCCGGCGGAAGTGAGGTTGGGACGAGGCTCGGTGACGGGCGAGGCCGTACTCGACTCTACGAACTCGCACGCTCTTCCTCGTGCGGCACGGCGTATCCAGGTACAGAGGGCCAGCGCACGGTGAGTACCACTGACTCCTCCTCCGCGACCCAGGAGTGATCCACTCCCCGGCCCCAGACGACATAGTCACCCTGTTCTTCCAGCAGCACGCTACGACCGGGGAACTCCATCCGGAAGCGACCTGTGACGAGAACCAGGAGAGCGGTACGCACCTCGCCCTTCACCCACTGCGCTCGCTGGTCACCACGTGGGTGGACGCCCCATTTGACCTCCACCGCCTGGCTGTGACGAGGATCGCCGTGCTCCTTGAAATGCCCGAGCAGCCAACCCTGGTCCAGCGCGGCGTCCTTACCCGCATTGCCCACGTACACGCCGTCATCCATGCGCCGGAACGCTAGCAGTCGGCCACCGTGTCGGTCGCAGCGTGATCAGCGCTTTCGAACCAGGTCATCGAGCAGCCGGTTCGCGGCCACCGCCGCTCCGTCGGTGCGGAGCTTGGCGCCCAGAGCCTTTGCCCGTGCCCGGGTCTCAGGTGAAAGGGCGGTTTTGAACGCGACGTTCAGGGATTCGGTGGTCAGAGTCGGAGCATCGAGTGCCGCACCGATGTCCAGGTCCGCCACCCGGCCGGCCCAGTACGGGTTGTCCGCCAGCTGGAGAGGTACGACCACTTGCGGCGCTCCCGCGCGGGCGGCCGTCAGTGTGGTGCCCGCGCCGCCGTGGTGCACCACGGCGGCCACCCTGCCGAACAGCCGCTGGTGGTTGACCTCGCCGATGGCGAAGCAGTCGTCCCGGCCGTCGACCAGGTCCAGGTCCGCCCAGCCGCGGGAGACGAGTACGCGGTGACCCTGTGCGCGGATCGCCTCGACGGCCCTGCGGGCGATGTCCGGTGCCGGGCGCATGCTGCCGAAGCCCACGTAGACCGGCGGCGTGCCCGCGTCGAGGAACGTCAACAACTCGGCCGGGAGCGGGCGTTCGTCCGGCAGACCCCATGCACCCGTCTGGATCACGTCGAGGCCCGGGGTCTCCCGCCACGCTCCCAGGACCGGGTCCGCCGCCAGCCACGGCTGGTCGGTGTAGACGTGGTCGCGGACGTTGTCCACCGGCCGCAGACCGATCGCTGCCCGGTGACCGTTGAGCGGCTCGGCGAACTGCGCGTTCACGTTCTCGGCGTCCAGGTCCCACAGCGTCAGGTTGTCCGTCGCGTCCGGCTCCGGCCAACCCGGCCGCGGCGGCGGCGCGTGGTACGGCGACGGGAGGTTGACCGCCGAATAGCTCGCGTACACGTAGTGGATGCCCGCGGCCTCGGCCACCGACCGCGCGGCGATCTGCGCCAGGCCGGCCGCCACCAGCGCGTCACATCCGTCGGCCGCCCCGGGGAAGACGTCGAACTGCGTGTCGACCATCTCGGTCCGGTACCGCGACAGTTCCGCCGCCGACGGCAGAGTCGCCCCGCGCATCAGCTCCCGCACCGGAGGCCCGACCGGCACCAGTTGCATGCCGAGACCTGCCAGCCGCTGCGCGAACTCCTCGTCCGGCGGGGCGCACATCCGCACCTCGACGCCGAGCTCCTGAAGTCGCACCGCCAGTGCCACCAGCGGTTCGACATCGCCACGCGTCCCGTACGTGGATAGCAGCACCCGCATTCGGAGTCCTCTTTCGTTCTGTCTTCACAAACGTTTTGGTCCGTGCCCGCCCAGGCTTCGAGTGGTCCTCATCGACGGCGACGCGGCGGCCGTGGCGGGTGCGCGGCAGCAGCATACGTGGCGTGGTTCTGGGCGTGGATGCACAAGTCGGCTCCGTCGGACCGGAGTTGGAGGCTGCCGGCACCGATCGAGGCCCTCTCGCGTGGAGCCGTCCTCGGTGGCTACGGTGAGCGCTGGTTATCGATCGTCGACACAAGCTGAGGGCCACTCCATGCAGAGTTCGTCCGTGCCCATCCCTGATGTTTCGATCATCTTGCCCTGCGCCGGTTTCGGAACACGCTTCAGGGCGCCCTACTCGAAGGAACTGCACTGTCTGGCTCCTGGGGTCACGGTGCTGGACCGCAGTCTGGAAGCCGTAGTCGAACTGGCCAAAAGCGGACTCAACGTGCGCCTGGTCGTCGTATTCGGGACGCATAAACTGGACACGGTGAGTTATCTCGTGCGCTATGCCGAGATCTTTCAAATGGTCTTTGTCTACCAAGATCAGTCGTTTGAACCGGATCTCGACGGTGCGATCCGAATTGCCCTGCCGATGACTCAGGGGCCGGTGGCGCTTGTCCTGCCCGACATCGTTGTCTCCGGCGCGGGGAGCGCCGGCAGCCTTCTCGCCGCGGTGCGCGATGTGGGGGTGTCGGGTTGGAGCGTTGTGGCCGCCGAAGAGCGGGATCCCGACACGCTGCGGCAGATGGGCGCGCTGGCCGTGGTCGAGGAGGACGGCGTCGCGAGAGTCTCGGCGGCCGCCGACAAGCCTGCGGATCCGTCGGGCTTCAACGCGTTCTGGGGCATGGTGGCGGTCACCGAGGAGGAGGCGCACCGGTTGCCCGACGTGGTGAGCAAAGGGGCGGACAGCCCGCTGGCCGGTGCGGTCGCCCTCATGGTGGAGCGAGTCGTCAACTACAACACCGCCGCGGGCTGACAGGGCTTCTTTGCCCGTGCCGTCCTAAATGCCCGTTTCGTGGAACTCTCTTTTGGCGGAGCGCTTCCGTGGGGTGTTCCGGAATGTCAAGTGTTGACATGCCCAGAGCTCATGATCGATGATTTTGACTGTCTCGCGGGGGTTGGAACGAATTCTGAGTGAGCAA
The DNA here is from genome assembly GCF_029892565.1 of Streptomyces pseudovenezuelae. Lineage (GTDB taxonomy): Bacteria > Actinomycetota > Actinomycetes > Streptomycetales > Streptomycetaceae > Streptomyces > Streptomyces pseudovenezuelae_A. The sequence goes on from NZ_JARXVH010000002.1 coordinate 634,642, forward strand.
GAAAATGGTGTGACCAGATAATTGGCCGGAGGTTTCGGGAATCGAATTATCGAATCACCGGCCGCTTACCGCCGCCTTGCCCCATGGACTCGCCTCGCGGCGAAGGCGCATACCCGTCCAGGCCGCCGGCCCCGCGCTCCGCCCCTACGCGCCCACCGGTGGGCGGCCCCTTTCCAGACCGTCGCCAGACCGGTGATCCCCCTTTGTCGCGGCCGATGTCACCCAGTCCCACACCCACGGGAAGACCAGGTACTGCCGGTGCAGAACACCCCCCACCCTGTCCCCGCTGTTCCTACTCCACGCGCGTCCGCCGACACGGCCGCGGACGGTACCGAGCGGGCGACCCGTGTCCGGCCCGCCTCCTTCGCCCAGCAGCGACTGTGGTTCCTGGCTCAACTGCCCGGCGCGAACGCCGCCTACAACGAGACGGTCGACTTCTCCCTGACCGGCCCGCTCGACCATGACCTGCTGTCGCGTGCCTTCGACGCACTGACGGTCCGTCACGAAGTGCTGCGGACGCGGCTGGTGGCCGGGGAAGGGGAGGTACGTCAGCACATCGACCCACCGGGTGCGAGGTTCGCCCTGACCTTCGAGGACCTCACCGACACCACGGACCCCGACCTGCATGTGGCCGCCTTCCAACTCGAAGAGGAGCAACGGCCGTTCGACCTGGAGGCCGGTCCACTCGGGCGAGGCCGCCTTCTCACCGTGGGGCCCGAGCGCCACGTACTCCTGCTGACGTTCCATCACAGCATCTACGACGGTGTCTCGATGAACGTGATGATGGACGAACTCGGGGAGTTCTACCGGGCGTTCTCCGTCGACGCCCCGGACCCGCTGCCGGCGCCCGCGGTGCAGTTCGCCGATCACGCGGGCATCCAGCTCCGAGCCGTCCTCGACGGCGGGCTCGGCGCCCAGGAGGACTACTGGCGGCGCGCGCTGCAGGACGCACCGCCCGTCCTGGAACTGCCCACCGACCATCCACGACCGGCGGAACAGCAATACGAGGGCGGGCGGGCCGAGTTCGGCCTGGACGCCGAGGTCACCGCCGGGCTCCGGGGCCTGGCCAGACGGCACGGCGCCACCCCCTTCGTAGCCGTACTGACCGGCTGGGCCATTCTGCTGTCGCGCCTGTCCGGCCAGGACGACATCGTTGTCGGCAGCCCGTTCGCGAACCGGCGCGGGTCGGGAGCCGCCGGTGTCATCGGCTTCCTCGTCAACTCCCTCCCGTTGCGCATCGATCTGTCCGGTTCCCTCACCGTGTCCGAGGCCCTCGCCCGTACCCGCGCCGTCGTGCGCGGGGCACTCGCTCACCAGGACCTGCCCTTCGAGCGCATCGTCGAACTGGTCAACCCGCCGCGCAGCGCCTCCCGCACACCGCTGTTCCAGAACATGCTGGCCTGGGTGCCCGAACGGCGGGACATTCTGCACCTGCCCGGAGTCGAGGCCCAGCCGCTGCCGATCGCCCACGCCCCGGCCAAGTTCGACCTCGCCGTCTCGGCGACCGAGTCCGACGGCCGTATCACCGGGTACCTGGACTACGCGACGGCCCTCCTCGACCACAGCACCGCCGAGCGGTGGGCCGGCCATCTGCGGCACCTGCTCACCGACATGGCCCGCAACCCCGAACGGGACATCCGAGCCCTGGAGTTGATGGAACCTCAGGAACGCCGACGGGTACTGCTCGACGGTGACGCCACCCAGCCCGCCGACGCCGACGTCCGGTCCGACCCGGGCGGCGTCACTCTCCGGCCCGATCCGACGGAGGCCGCCCTGCGCGCGGCGTCCGGACTCGTCGAACTCTTCGAGACCCAGGCCCGCGAGCGCCCCGCGCACACCGCGGTCGTCGACCGGGACCGCTCGCTGGACTACGCCGCCCTCGACCGGCGCGCCAACCACCTCGCGCACGCCCTGGTCGCCCGGTCCGTCCGCCCCGGCGACGTCGTGGGCCTCCACGCGAAGCGCTCCTGCGACCTGGCCGTCGGCATCCTGGGCATCCTCAAGGCGGGTGCCGCCTATCTCCCGCTCGACCCGGGCCAGCCCCTGGAACGCCTCGCGGGCATGATCGAGGACGCCGCCTGCCCCCTCGTGCTCAGCGACCACGACAGCGCGGAGCGCGGCGGGGAATGGCTCGACCTGAGTGCCGTAGAAGCCGAGGGCGTAAGCCAGTTGGGCCCGCCGACGGGCGTCGGCCACGCGCCCGACCGAGTGGCCTACGTGATCTTCACCTCCGGATCCACGGGACGGCCCAAGGGCGTGGCGGTGGAGCACCGCAGTGTCCTCAACCTCTTCGCCACCTGGCACGCCCGCATGGGCACGGCCCCCGGCGAGGTCGGCTCCGCCTGGTCCAGCATCGGATTCGACGCTTCGATCCACGAGCTGCTGCTGCCCCTGACGACCGGCGGCGCGCTGCACATCGTCCCCGAGGAGCTGCGTGGCGACCCCGAAGCCCTGTTGGCGTGGATGCGCGAGCACGCGGTGACCCAGGCGTTCCTGCCGCCCGCCTACGTCAAGTGGATCGACGAGGACCCCGCCATGCGACTGCGCGGGCTGCAACTGCGCAAGCTGCTGACGGGAGTCGAGTCGCTCACCGAAGCCGCACTGCACCGCATGACACAGCAACTCCCCGGCCTGCGGGTCTGCTTCGGCTACGGACCCACCGAAGCGACCCTGTACAGCACCGCCTACTACGATCCCCGCCCGCTGGAGCGCCCCTGCCCCATCGGCCGCCCGCTGCCCGGCACCCGTATGTACGTGCTCGACAGTCGTATGGAGCCCGTCCCGCCCGGAGTGGTGGGGGAGGTCTACCTCGGCGGCGCGTCCCTGGCCCGCGGATATCTGGGCCGCCCCGACCTCACCAAGGAACGCTTCCTGCCCGATCCGTTCGTGCCCGGCGAACGGATCTACCGCACCGGAGACCTCGCCCGACGGCTGCCGGACGGCGAGGCCCACTACCTGGGGCGCGGCGACGACCAGGTCAAACTCCGAGGATTCCGGATCGAACCCGCGGAGGTTGAAGCCGCGCTCATGGCCCTGCCCGGCGTCCGCGAAGCCGCGGTCGTCGTCGACCGCGACGCTGCGGGCCAACCCCGTCTGGTCGCCGGCATCGGGCGCGGCACGGCACCGGCCCGCACCGCCCACGACTGGCGCACGGCCCTCGCCCGCCGACTGCCCGACTACATGATCCCCGCCGTCATCCTCGACCTCGAAGCTCTCCCGCTCAACCGCAGCGGCAAGCTCGACCGCCCTGAACTACTGCGCCTGGCACAGGAGTCGACCTCCAACCAGGTCAACACGGCCAGTCCGCGCGACCATGTCGAACACGGCCTGTACCGGATCTGGCAGCGGATCCTTCTCCACCCCGACATCGGCGTCAGCGACAACTTCTTCGAGATCGGCGGCACTTCGCTGTCGGCCATCAAAATGGCCCACGCCGTCACCGAGACGTTCGGCAGCCGGCTCCCCGTGGCCGAGGTGATGACGCGGCCCACCATCGAAGCGCTGGCCGAGCTGCTGCGCGAGGACGGTGCCTCCCGATCCCCGGGCAGCCTCATCGAGTTCCGTGCCGGCACGGGCCCGCGCGTGGTCTGCGTCCACCCCGCCGGAGGCACCGCCTTCTGCTACCTGCCCCTGGCCGCGCTGCTGCCCGAACAGGTCGGGCTGTACGGCATCCAGTCGCCCGGAGTGAACCCCGACGAGGACCTCCTGCCGAGCGTGGAGGCCATGGCCGAGGCCTATCTCAGGATGCTCGAACTCCCGGGCGGGGGACCGCTGGACGAGGAGCCACTGGTTCTGACCGGCCTGTCCTACGGCGGTCTCGTCGCCCACGAGATGGGACGCATCCTTGCCCGCGCCGGACACCGTGCCGTCAGCGTCGTCCTCCTCGACACCCAGGCCACCGACGACCCGTCCGCCCGCGAGGAGATCGACGCCGTCGACGAGGCCGAGTTCCGCGACAAACTCGTGCGGTTCAACGGGATGTATCCCGGCATCGACGACGCCCAGGTCGACCGCTACTTCCACCTCTACAACCACAACCGGCTCACCGCCCGCGAACACCTCCCGGCGACTTCCCCGACGCGCCTGGTCCTCGCCCAGGGCGTGCCGGACGGCGCCGACACCCCCTTCCACGCAGAGGTCCGCGAGTTCTGGCGGCGCCGCGCGGAAGGCGACTACCGAGTCGAGACGATGGAGTGCGACCACTGGGAGATCTTGGAGGGCGTCGGCGCGGCCCAGGTCGGTGCGCTGCTCAGTGCCGAACTGGCCTACCACGCCGCTCAGTTGGCGCTGCCGATACGGGAGGCGTGATGGGCCTCCGACCCGCCGGCGGCGACTCGCCGTCGGGGCGCCGAACCGGCACCCCGGCCGCCGCGAGATCCACCTCCCTCGCCGACGCGGTACTCGACCAGGCCCGCCGCACCCCCTCCTCCGTAGCCGTCGAGGACGGCAACCGGATCCTCGACTACACGGAACTCGAAGAGGCCAGCGGCCGAGTGGCAGCGCGGCTGCGCGCGGGCGGAGTGCGTCCCGGACACGCGGTCGCCGTGCGCCTGCCCCGCTCGTGGCAACTGGTCTGCGTCATGCTAGGCATCCGCCGTGCCGGAGCCTCCGTCGTACCCCTCGACCGACTCAGCCCGCCCGACCGACAGCGGCACATCCTCGACGACTCGGGAGCCGTCGCCGTCGTCCACGACGGCGGGTACGAGCCGCAACTGGGCCCGCATGTCGTCGCGTTGGACGCCCGCCTGCTCCTGAGCGTCGACGAGCCGGCCGACGCGCCCGGTCTGTCCGCAGTGCCGTCAGAGCGTCCCGGCGACCCCGCCACGGGCTTCGTCTTCTACACCTCGGGCAGCACAGGACGCCCCAAGGGCGTCGAGGTCACCGACGAAGGAGTACTGCGGCTGGCCCGACCCGGCTACATCGAGATACGGCCCGGCGCCCGCTACGCCTGCCTGTCCAACCCCGCCTTCGACGCGCTCAGTTTCGAGGTATGGGTACCGCTCCTCACCGGCGGCGTCTGCGTCGTACTCGACGACGCCCAGGTACACAGCCCGCACCAACTGGCCGGAGTGCTCAGCGAGCGGCGCGTCGACACCCTGTTCATCACGGTGGCCCTGTTCAACGCGGTCGTCGAGCAGGTGCCGGACTGCTTCGCCACCACCGAACAGGTACTCGTCGGCGGTGAACAACTCAACGCACGGATCATCCGCCGCTGGTACGCGGCCAATCCCACCTCCCGCACTGTCCTCCACAACGTGTACGGGCCGACGGAAGCGACCACCTTCGCCCTCTGCCACCCGATCCCACGGGACTTCAACGGCGACACGATCCCCATCGGCACCGCGCTGCCCGGCACCGGCCTGCTGCTGCGCACCGAGGACGGCCGCACCGCAGAGCCCGAAGAGGTCGCCGAACTGCTGCTTTCCGGACCAGCGTTGGCTCGCGGCTACCGCAACCTCCCGGAGTTGACCGCCCGCAGCTTCGTCCTACTGCCGAACGCGGGGGATGGGGAAGGGCGTTGGTATCGGACCGGCGACCTCGTACGCCAGGACGCCGAAGGCCGCGTGGCCTACGTCGGTCGGGCGGATCGCCAGGTCAAGGTGCGCGGCTTCCGTATCGAACCGGGCGAGGTGGAGCGGCAGATCCTGGGGCAGCCCGCCGTCCGCCAGGCCTACGTGTGCACCCGCCGCGACGAGGCGGGCAGGGGTGAACTGCTCGCCTTCCTGGTCCCGGGTGACGATGCCCTGGGCGTTGACCTCTCCTACGAGGCCTACGACCGCCACCTCGCCGCCACCCTGCCGGCGTACATGCGCCCTCACCACACCTACCTCGTCGCGGAACTACCGTTGAACGCCAACGGCAAGGTCGACCAAACCGCCCTCCTGCGCGGCACCGGGGCCCCGTGGCGCGGCACGCAGGAGGGTGACGCACCTGTCAGCGCCGAGCAGCGGCGGGTGTTGGAGATCGCCGAGGACATCCTCGCCGTCAACGGCCTGCGTCCCGGCGACCGTTGGGCGGCCAGTGGCGGCGACTCGCTGAAGGCGTTGCGCTTCCGCTTCGAGATCCTCACCCGTTTCGCCGTCGACCTGCCTCAAGATCTGGTCCTGACGGCCGACTTCGCCGCCCTCGCGGACGCCGTCCACGCACCGGACACAGCTGCGGGAGAACACCCACCCGTCCCCGTCCCCGCCGGCGAACCGAGCGCACCGGCCACCAGTGAACAGGAACGCCTCTGGCTCCTGCACCAGCGGGAGCCGGAAGACCGTTCCTACGACGTACCGCTCGCCTTCCGCGTCCAGGGTCGCGTCGACACCGTGGCCCTGCACCGCGCGGTGCGCACCCTGGTGGAACGGCACGTGGCCCTGCGCACCCGGCTGGTCCCCACTCCGCACGGTCTGATCCAGCAGACCGCCGATCTCTACGACCCGTGGGAACGCCTCGAAGCCCGCCCCGAGGCGGACTGGCAGGACACCGCCGACCGGTTCTTCGCCCACCGCTTCGACCTCGCGGACGCCCGGATGTTGCGGGCCGCCTGGGTGGAAGGGGCCGACGGCGGACTGCTCCTGCTGCATTTGCACCACGTCTCCGTGGACGGCTGGTCACTCAACCTCCTCCTCCGCGACCTCACGGACGCCTACATCGCCGGTGGCGCCCAACGGTCCTCCGCCCCCACGCCCTTGGACTTCGCCCGCTGGCAGCGCACCTGGCACACGAGCGCCGCCTACGAGGACCGTCGCGCGCGGCTGCGCTCGCACTACGGCCATGACGGCGAACCGTCACCCGCCCTGCCGGCCCCCGACGCGGCGGGCGTGCCGCAGGCCCGGTTGCTGCGCACCTCCCTCGACCTGGTCCGCCGCAGTGCGCTGGACCGTCGTGCCGCCCAACTGGGCCTGACGAGGTTCCAGTTACTGGTGTCCGCGTTCGCCGCGAGCGTGTACGGGGTGACCGGGCAGAGCCGTCCGCTGGTGGCCACGCCGGTGGCGAACCGGCCCCGCCCCGAATTCGCGGAAACGGTCGGCATGTTCGCCAACACCGTGCTCCTGGACCTGCCGATGGAGCCGCAGCGATCGCTGGACGCTCAGCTTTCGGCTCACTCCGATGCCGTTCGCGCCGTGCTGCAGGACCAAGAGGTCGCCCTCGCCGACGTCCTGGCGGACCGCGCCTTCCGCGAGCGAACCCCCTTGTTCGACTTCCTGTTCGTCCTGGAGAACACCGACTTCTCGGCGCTGCGCCTGGACGGCTGCGAGGTGCGGCCTCTGTGGCCTGAGCCGCTGGGTGCCAAGTGCGCCCTCACGCTGTCGGTGGTGGAGCGCGAGGGCGGGTTCGACTGTCTGTGGGAGTACCGCGACGACATCGGCCCCGAACGCGCCCGTGCCGCGGCCCGCCTCTTCCGCCAGACCCTGGACCACCTGACCGGTGACACCGACATCACCCTGCACGAACTGGTCGCCGACTACCGCCGTACTCTGCCCGACCACGGCCAAGGTCCCACGCGGGCACCGGACTTCACCACCGTCGCCGACGGCTTCGCCCGGCAGGTGGCGAGCACCCCGCACGCCCCGGCCGTCACCAACAGTGAGTCGACCCTCACCTACGCCGAACTCGACGCCCAGGCAGCCGAGTTGGCCGCCACCCTGCGTACCCGACTCCGCCTCCCGGCCGATCCCACCGCCCCGGCGGCCGTGGCGCTCTATCTCCAGCCCTCCGTCGAGCACATCGTGGCGCTCCTGGCGGCCGCCCGCCTCAACCTCACCGTCGTCCCCCTCGACCCCGCCTACCCGCCGTCCCTCCTGCGGCATGTGCTCGACCAGGCCGACCCCCTGTGTGTGCTCGTGTCACCCGAGGACGAAGAGGTCCTCGCCGCGATCGCGCCCCCGTCCCTGCCACGGCACACCGTCGTCCTCGCCGCTGCCCCCACGGCCGCACCGCCCGAACTGCCCGCCCACCAGGGCCTGCGCCCGCTCTACATCCTGTTCACGTCCGGCTCGACCGGCACCCCCAAGGGGGTCCAGGTCCCCGACCGGACCCTGTGCAACCTGCTGACCTGGCAGCACACCGACGGCGGCCTGCGCGGGCCCGCCGTCACGCAGCAGTTCTCCATGCTGTCCTTCGACGTCTCCTTCCAGGAGGTCTTCACCACCCTGTGCTCCGGTGGCCTGCTGCGCTTGGTGCGCCCCGCCTGGCGACACGATGTCCCGTCCCTGCTGCGAGAGTTGGAGACCGGGGGAGCGGAGCGGATCTTTCTGCCGTACGTCGCCCTGCAGCTGCTCGCCGAACACGGGGTGCGCACCGGGCGGTTCCCGTCCCGCCTGCGCGAAGTCATCACGGCGGGCGAGCAGTTGGTGTGCACGGACACGATCCGCCGCTGGTTCGCCGGGCTGCCAAACGCCCGCCTGTTCAACCACTACGGTCCCACCGAGACCCACGTCGCCAGCGGCCTGTGCCTCGACGGCGACCCCGCCGCCTGGCCGCTGCGCCCGGCGATCGGACGCCCGGTGGCGAACGCTGTCCTGCGCGTCGTCGACGAAGGCGGCCACCCCGTCCCGCCGGGCGTCACCGGCAAGTTGCTCATCGGCGGCGTCATGGCCAACCGCTGCTACCTCGGCGCGGACGCCCCGCACCCCGACCGCTTCAGCGACGACCCCGACCTGGGGCTCTTCTACCGCACCGGCGACCTGGCCCGCTTCGACGCACACGGCCTGCTGCACTACGCGGGCCGCGACGACGCCCAGGTCAAACTAGGCGGACACCGGCTGGAGTTGGAACAGGTCGAGGCCGCGCTGCTCCAGTACCCCGGTGTGAGCAACGCGGTCGCGGTCGTGGCGGACGGTCGGCTGGTGGCGTGCCTGCAGTGTCGCGGCGACGACCCCGACATCGCGGATCTCGCCGACCATCTGGCCGGGCTGCTGCCGACCTACGTGCGCGTCGGCCGCTTCCGTCGCCTGGCAGAACTGTCGCGCACTCCGAGCGGCAAGCTGGATCGGCAGGCGGCGCTCACCGCTCCTGGCCGCGAGCTGCGCCCGGCCGGTGCCACCGCATCGGCCCTGTCGCCGCTCGAGGGACGGCTGGCCGAGCTGTTCGAGACGGTGACCGGCAAGGCCATCACCGTGGAGCAGCGGTTCTTCGACGGCGGCGCGACGAGTCTGGATCTGATGCGCTTCCAGCTCCGGTGCGCGGGCGAGGACGATCTAGCCTTCACTGTGCCGGAGTTGTTCGAGCACGTCAGCCTCCGCGCCTTGGCGCGCCTCCTGGACCGACGGGGCGCGAGCACCTCGGTGTCGGCGGGGACCGGCCCAGTCGCCGTACCCGCAACGGACCGCGCCGCACCGAAGGAGCCGTCGCACCCGGCGGGGGATCGGGCCGAGGAACTCATCGCCGTCATCGGGATGGCCGTACGGCTCCCGGGAGCCCACGACCTGGCCGCCTTCTGGGACCTGGTGGTCTCCGGCCGCCGAGGCATCGAGCACTTCCCGACGACCGACGGCCGGGTCGGTGCCCGCAGCCAGCTCGCGGGGCTGCTCGACTTCGACCCGGGCCGCTTCACGATCAGCCCGCACGAGGCCCGGCTGATGGACCCCCAGCAGCGTCAGCTCCTCATGAACTGTGTCGAGGCACTCGCCCACGCCGGTATCGGCGCTCCGGCCGCCCACCGGGTCGGACTCGTGGCCGCGTGCGGGGAGAACACCTACTTCCAACGCATGCTGCGCGAGGCCGACCCGGCCGAACTGCCCGACACCTTCCGGCTGGCGCTGCACCACGAGAAGGACTTCCTGGCCACCAAGGCCGCCTACCACCTCGGTCTGACCGGCCCCGCCTTCACCGTGCAGTCGGCGTGCTCCAGTTCGCTCCTCGGTGTGCACATCGCCGCCGGGATGCTCCGTCAGGGCGACGCGGACGTGATACTCGTCGGCGGCGTCCTGGTCGACCCCGACCTGACCGACGGCTACACCTACCGACCGCAGCACATCTTCTCGCCGGACGGCCACTGCCGGCCCTTCAGCGCGGACGCCGCCGGCACCGTCGGAGCCAGTGGCACCGGCGTGGTCGTCCTCAAGCCCCTCGCCGCCGCCCGCCGGGACGGGGACACCGTCTATGCCGTCATCACCGGCTCCGGCATCAACAACGACGGCTCGGACAAGCTCAGTTACAGCGCGCCCGCCCTGGCCGGGCAACGCGCCGCGATCCGCACCGCCCTGCACCGCAGCGGCCGTACCGGCGCCGACCTCGGCTATGTGGAGGCGCACGGCACCGGCACCCGTCTCGGGGATCCGGTGGAGACGGCCGCTCTGCGGCAGGCGTACGGCTTGGCCGACGATGCGCGCGTGGCGCTGTCTTCCGTGAAGAGCCAGATCGGGCATCTCGGCGCCGCCGCAGGTGTCGTCGGCATGGTGCGGGCCGTGCTCGCCGTGCACCACGGGATCGTGCCACCCACGGCGGACTTCGACCGTTTGAACCCGGAGATCGAGGACGGGCCGTTCCGGGTACCGGTGGCCGCTGAACCCTGGCCGCAGGGGGTGCCGCGAGTGGCTGCCGTCAGCAGTTTTGGCATCGGTGGGACCAACGCCCATCTGCTGCTTGAGCAGCCGGACACTGGGTCGACCGGCCCCACCGCGCAGACCGCCCGCACCACGCCGACCGGACACACCAAGCCGACCGACTCGACCGCGCTCACCGCGCCCGTGCCGTGCCTGCTCCTGTCCGGCGGTTCCGAGGCCGCCGTACGCGCGGATGGCCGTCGTATCGCCGACTACCTGAGCGCACACCCCGAGGCCTATCCGCAGGTACTGCGCCACCTCCAGGCCGGACGCCCCGCACTCGCCCACCGGGCGGCGGCGGTCTGCCCCGACGCCGCGTCGGCCGTGGCCTGGCTGCGCTCGCTCACCTCGACAGCGCCGCCGTCCTCGTCAACTCGACTGACAGAAGCGGGAGATGACCCGCAGGCGCTCGCCGAGGCCTGGACGGCCGGACACACCCTCGTCTGGTCCGAGGGCCCCGCCGGCCCGCCGTGGGACTTCCCGCCACCCGCTTTCGAGACGGCTGAGTACGACTTCCCCCGCGCCGCCCGTGCGGTCACGCCCGCGTCGCCGCAACGGCTGCCCTCCACCGAGTGGTTGCACCAGCCCCAGTGGACGCGCCTGCGTCGAGCCCGCAACCGCACCCACGCCCGTTCCCAAGAACCGCGCCGCACCGCCGTGTTGGTCACCGCACCGGACACGGCCCCCGACACGTGGCGGTTCCTGGAGCGGCACTACGCCCGCGTGGTCCGAGTCCGGGTACGGGCCACCAGCGCCCCCAGCACCCTCACCCGCCTCGACGACGACCACTACGAGGCCGATCCCACCAACTCCGCACACCTCGCAGCGCTGTTGGCCCGCGTAACCGAACGAGGCGAACCCGGCGTCGACTGGCTGCACGCGCTGCCGTTGGCCCTGGACGGCAGCGTCGATGAACGCTCACTGGAGACCGCTCAGTGGGCGTGCCTCGACACGGTCGCCGCCCTCAGCAGGACCCTGCCGGACCTGCCGGACGCGCAACGGCCACGCGTATGGCTTCTGTCCCACCAGGCACAGCCGGTCACCGGCGCCGTCCGAAGGCCCGAAGCGGGACTGTTCGCCGCAGCGACCGAGACCCCGCGCCAGGAACTCGGCGTAACCATGCGCTGGTTGGACCTCCCCGGACCCGATCCGGCCGACTGGGCGGACCACCTGCCCGACCTGCTCCTCGACGACACCCTCACCGGACCGACGGTCGCCCTGCGCGCCGGCTTCTGGTGGCACCGCACCCTCCACCCGGTCCCCGCACCTGCATCAGAACCCGAGCCCACAACCTCGCCCGTCGCCCCCGGAACCCACCTCATCCTCGGCGGAACCGGCGGCATCGGCACCACCTTGGCCGTACGCCTCCTCCAACACCCCGGCACCCGAGTGGTCCTGCTCGCCCGCGGAGACAGCACACCGCCAACTCTGCGGGTACACGCGGACCGCGTCACCGTCGTCCCTGCTGACCTCACAACTGAGAACTCCCACACGCTTGCCGCGCGCCTCGCCCCGCACCTCGACGACCTCACCGGCATAGTGCACGCCGCGGGAACAGCAGCCGGCGGACTCCTGGCCCGACGCGACCCCACCACCGCCCGCCGCGCCACGGCGGCCAAACTGCGCGGCGCCCTCCTCGTCGAGCGGCTGATCGCCGAGCACCACCCCCAGTACGCGGCGTACTGCTCGTCGATGGCGTCCGTGTACGGCGGTGTCGGCCAGTTCGACTACGCGGCGGCCAACGCCTGTCTGGATGCGTTCGCCCAGTACTCACCTTCCGGCGTGGGCGACGCGGACGCGACCGTCCGGATGAGCATCGGCTGGGACGCCTGGCGGGAGGTCGGCATGGCACAACACGCGCTGGGCGCCGACGCCCGCCACCAGCAGCATCTGGCGGTCGCACTCACCCCCGAGGACGGCGCGGCGATCTTCGAACAGGCGCTGCACCTGCAACTGCCCCACCTGATGGTCAACACCACGCCCCTGCCTGAAGCCCGTTTCTTCTACGAACCGGCACAGACACCGGAACAGGTACAGGCACCCGGACCGGTGTCGGTACAGGCATCCGCCCCGCAGCACCCGAATCTGTCCCCGCCCCACAGCGACCTCGCCACCGCCACCCCACCCGGCGGCGCCGCCACCGCCCTCGCCGAGGTACTGCGCGACCTGCTCGGCGTGGACGCCATCGACCCCGCCGCACCGTTGTACGACCTCGGCGCCGACTCGCTGACCCTGCTGGAAGTCATCGAGGAGGCCAAACGCCGCTACGGCGCCGACATCGAGCTGTCCCGGCTCAGTCACCGCGTCAGCCTCGCCGAGATCCTCGACCACCTCGACGCCGCCACCCGCTCGACCTCTTCCGCAGAGACCTCGCTGGGCACAGCACTGGGCGCCGAGGTGGACGTCGAGGTCTGGCAGCGCGGCACAGGCCGGGACGTGCTCTGCCTCGTCCATCCGGTCGGCGGCGACATCCAGGCCTATCGCCCTCTGGTGTCGGCCCTCCCGCACGAACTGACCGTCTGCCTCATCGCCGACCCGGCCCTGCGCGACCCACACCTCCCCGCCCGGTCGATCACCGACCGCGCCGCGCACTACCTGGCAGCCGTACGAACCGCGTTCCCGGCCTCTGACCTCCAACTCCGTCTGGCGGGTTGGTCGTTCGGGGCGTGGACGGCCCTGTCGATGGCGGCCCTCGCGGAGACGGCCGGCCGGCCCGTCCACGCCCTGTACCTCCTCGACCCGCCGCCACCCGGTGCCGGGGAACGGCTCGCCGCCTACGACGAGCAGCAGGTGGACGCCGTCTTCGCCCGCGAACTGAGCGGCAACGGCGGCAACGGTGCCGACCGCCTGACCGAGTCGGGTCGCGCCTACGCCGAACGCCTCGCGCGCTGCTGTCGTACCAACCTCGCGGCCATGGCCGAGCACCGATTGCCGCGGCTCACCAGGACGTCCACCACCGTCTGGCTCGCCGAGCGCCCGGTCGATGACGTGACGCCCCTGGCCCCGGAGCCGACCCCGCCCGAGGCGTGGGACGCCCATCTGCCCAGCCCGGTGCGCGTTCACCGCGTCGACGCGACGCACTACGAACTCGTAGCCCCGCCGCATGTCCATGAGATCGCCGCCGCCCTCACGGACGACCTCGCCGACACCCCGCCGCACACACACGACTCCGTCCGGCGACGCGTCCCCTCGCCCCACTCCGCGTAACGCGTAAGCCGCGCACTCCCGCCCAGTCCAACCCCGCCCCGCCGATCCACGGAGGACCCTCATGGAGGACTACGCACTGCAGGCCGTCGAGCGGTTGACCACCAGGCCGGCCGAGCCGTACGACACCCTCTCCGTCGCTCCCGTCTCCCCGCTCCTGGGTGCGGAGGTCTCGGGACTCGACCTGTCGCAGGAGCTGACACCGCAACAGGAGAAGGAACTCAAGCACGCGTTCCAGACCCACCATGTCCTGGTCTTCCGCGACCAGGACATCGACCCTGAGCAGCACAAGAAGTTCGCGAGCGTCTTCGGTGAACTGCATCCCGTCGCGCTCCCGGTCGAGGGATCCGACCCGTACATCCTGGAGATCAAGGCGACCAAGGAATCGAAGGACGTCGCCGGCAACGGCTGGCACGCCGACGGCACCGCCGACGTCGAGCCGTCCCTCGGGTCGATGCTCTACCTGACCACGGTCCCCGGAGGCGGGGGCGGTGACACCTTGTTCGCCAACATGCATCTCGCCTACGAGTTGCTCTCGCCGTCGATGAGGGAGTTCCTGGACGGGCTGACCGCGCTCCACGACGGGGCCCTGCCCTGGGTCGCCGCCGGACTGACACCGCCGCCCGAGTACGACGTGCCGCGCACCGAACACCCGGTCGTGGTGCGGCATCCGGAGACCGACCGGAAGCTGCTGTTCGTCAACGCCCCCTACACCTCGCACATCACGCAACTGTCCCGCGCCGAGAGCGACGCGCTGCTCGGCATGTTGTACGCGCACATCGCCGGTACGCCGCTGCTGCACTGCCGGGTCCACTGGCAGCCGCGCACGCTGGTGTGCTGGGACAACCGCAGCGTGCAGCACCACGCGGTGTGGGACTACTTCCCGCACACCCGCCACGGCCGACGCGTCGCCGTCAACGGCACCCGCCTGTACGCCTGAGCCGACTGAGCGTCCGGGCCCGTCGCGGGTGGTGACCCGTGGTTGCCTTCGTCCCGGCCGCGCCCGGCGCCCGGGCGTACGGCACCATGGTGATCCGGCGATCACTTCGGGGCCGTACGCCCCTTCGCCGCCGCCCACTTCGTCCCGGGAGGAGCACCGTGACTCACCGGCACCGGGGTGATGCTGCTGAGCGCACTCACCCTGCTGCGCTGGAAGCTGTACGGCATGGAGGGCATCGACCCCACGCTCTCCGACCACTGGCCCACCCCGCCCCTGGTCTTCGTGCCCGGTCCGTCGGACGGGCCGGTGCTGGTCTCCGTCGTCTACCGCGTCGCGCCGGACGACCGCGGCGCGTTCCTCGACGCCATGGACGACGTCGCCCGCTCCCGGCGCCGGACCGGCGCCCTCACCTGGGGCCTGTTCCAGGACGGCAACGAACCCGGCCGCTTCATCGAGAACTACCTCGTCGGCTCCTGGGGCGAGCACCTGGCCCAGCACCACAGCCGCCTCACCGCCACCGACCGCCGCTTCGAGGACCGCGCCCGCGCCCTGCTCCTGCCCGGCACCAGTCCCGAAGTGACCCACGCCTTCGACGCGTCCGTCGGGCCGACCGTCCCCAAGCCGGAGGGCGCTGCCTCCTGACCCGCCGATGGTCGGCCTGGCGGGCGGCGGGCAGACGTCGCTCGGACCGGGGCGGTGTCAGACCGGACCCCTAGAGTTCCGTGGCATGACTTCGAACAACGATGCTGTCGCCGTCCAACTCCACGAACTGCGTGGGCTGTTGGACACCGCCTCGCCCGACCGGGCCCGCAAGGCAATCCGGGAGCTGGTGGTGATCCCCGACGACGGCGCGGCATTGGAACTGGCCGCCCGGTTCGGCCGGATCGCGGGATTCCCGTCGGAGCTGTTGCTGCGCCTGTGGCCCCAGGCCGCCGACCCCGACGGCTTCTGCGCGGCCCTGCTGGCGCCGGCCCTCACCCGCGAGGGCCGCAGCGAACTGCGGCTGCGGCGCGTGTCCTCGCTGCCGGGCTTACGCCACCTGACCATGCTCCGCAAGCTCCACATCGACAAGTGCAAGGAGATCACCGACCTCACGGAGGTGGGCGCGCTCACCGGCCTGACCGACCTCGACCTGAACGGCTGCGCCGGCGTCGAGGACCTCACCCCGCTCGGCGGTCTGGCCGAGCTGACCCGGCTCAACCTGCACCGGTGCCGGGCCGTCGCGGACACCACCGCCCTGCTGACGCTGGGGCGGCTGCGTGAGCTGGACCTGAGCATGACCAAGGTCTACTCCACCGCCGGATTCGGCGCGGCCTTTCCCCGGCTGGAGCGCCTGACGCTGCGCGGCTGCCGGGCCTTCAAGGACGCGGGCCAGTTGTCCGGACTGGCCCGGCTCACCGGCCTCGACCTCGGGTGGACCGGTATCCGTGATCTGAGGGGCCTGCGCGGTGTTCCCGCGCTCACCGAGCTGGACCTGCGCAGTTGCGGACAGCTGCGCAGCCTGACCGGCATCGACTCCGTGCAGAACCTCACCGAGCTGACCCTTGCGGACTGCCCCCGTCTGGAGACCGTCGACGGGCTCGGCGCGCACCCCCACCTGACGACGTTCAAGGTCACCGGCAGCCCCGCCCTGTGCGACCTGCGCGGGGTGTCCGCGCTGACGAACCTGAGCCGACTGATCGTGACCGACAACGGAAAGCTCACGTCACTGACGGGTGTTGGACCCCTGCGGTACCTGGAGTTCGTCTTCGTCGCCGCCTGCCCGGCCCTGGCGGACTTCTCCGAACTCACGCGCCTTCCGTCCCTGGCCCGCCTCAGCGTCCGCGGCGCCCAGCTGCTCCGTGACCTCTCGCCCTTCGCGGCGCTGTCCGGGCTGCGGGACCTAACCGTCATGGAGTGCGACGGTCTGCTCGACCTCACCGGCCTCGGCGTTCACCCCCAGTTGACCGACTGGGCGATCCGGTCCTGCCCCAACCTGCGCACCATCGGGCACCTCGACGGACTGCCGGCACTGCGCAAGCTGGAGGTCTCGGGCTGCCACTCCCTCGCCGACCTCGATCATCTCGGCGACCTGCCCTCACTCACCAGACTGTCGGTGCTGGACTGTCCCGCGCTCACGGACGTCAGCGGCCTGGCCGGTGCCGCCGGTCTCGACAAGGTCGGCTTCTACCGCGTGGCCGGCCTGACCTCGCTGCGCGCCCTGGAGGCGTGCCCCGTACTGCGGGAGCTGGACGTCGTCGGCTGTCCGCTCGTCGACGACATCCCCGTCGGTTCGCTCGGCACGCTCTCCGTGCAGGGCGTGGACTGGACGGACCTGTCCCACCTGGCCGGCCACAAGCCGCTCCGCGTCCTGGACATCCGGAGCATGCCCGAGCTGGTGGACATCAGCGCCCTGTCCGGCCTGCCCGACCTCACCGAGGTCCGCTTCGGCCCCAGCCACCACCTCAAGGACGCCCGTCCCCTGCTCGACATACCGTCCCTGGAGCGGGTCACGATGACGTCCCGCATGCGCATGGACGAGTACTACGGCAACCCCGACCCCGTCATGGTCGAACTGGAGGCACGGGGAGTGACCGTGAGCCGGAGCTAGGCGGGCACGCAGGTCGTCCGGTCCCCGTGGCCAGCTGGTCCCACAGCGCGTCCGGCGATGCCTTCCGCCCAGGCGCTCGCACGCCAGGCACCAAGTAGGTACCATCGAGTCATGCCCTCACTGAACGTGTCCTTCACCGACGAGGAACTCGAAGGCGTGCGCGCGGCCGCGGCGGCCGAAGGCAAGAGCCTCAAGCAGTACCTCCACGACCTCGGCGTCCGCGAGATGCAGCGCAGGCAGTTCGTCGCGGGCGCCGGCGTGTGGGCCGACCGGCTGCGTGAGGAGTTCGACGACGCCTTCCCGGACGAGGTGCCGCCCACCGAGCGCGCCGACGGAGCCGCTGCCGCCTGATGCTCCTGAACATCGACGTCTCCTGGCTCCTCGACGTCCAGGAGTCCGCCCTCGGTCACGAGGACATGTCCGTCACGGACTACTCCGCGCTGGTGGCGGCCATCGCCCGGCACCGGACCAAGCTCCCCACCCTCGAAGCCGCCGACCCGGACGCCGCCTGGCGCGCCGCCGCCCTCATGCACACGATCGTGCGCCTGGAGCCGCTCCCGCATCGCAACAGCCTGTACGCCGCGTTCGTCGCGGCCCAGTACATGGCTCAGTCCGGCGAAGGCATCGACCCGCCCTACGGTGCCCTGTCCGAACTGGTGCGGAAGATCCGCGACACACGGGTTCGCGTCCCCGCGGTCGCGGACCAACTGCGTTCCTGGAAGGTCTGACGGCATATTCCCCCGGCCCGTTCCGGTCACCGGAACGAGCCGTGACAGCCGCCTTCGCGCGGAGCAGCCTGATGGGCCAACAGGGCGCGCACCGGGCGAACGCAGGTCTGCACGCCGGGCGAACGCCGGTACACATCGGGGGATGCAGCCGTATGGACCGTATGGATGGTGTGGACGTCGCAGTGCACGGAGGGGCGCCCGGGGGACAGGGGATCCGGGTGGTGGTGATCTCACCGGTCCGGATCTATCTCCAGGGCCTGGCCCACCTGTTGGCCACCGAGGACGGATTACAGCTGGTGGGGACGGCGCCCGGGGTGGGGCCCGCGCAGTCGCTGCTGGCCGGGGCCGAAGTCGACGTCGTCCTGCTCGACACGACGGGGGACATGGCCGGCGAGGCGGGCCTCGACGCGCTGTACCGGCTGGGGGAGATCAGCGCGGTGCCGTGTGTGGTGCTCGGCATCTCCGACCGGGCCGCCGATGTGGTGGCGTACGCGGAGGCGGGCATCGCCGGATACGTCACCAACGAGAGCTGCTTCACGGATCTGGTCGACACGCTGCGGTCCGCGACCCGGGGCGAGTTCAGCTGTCAGGCCGGTATCGCCGCGGGACTCGTCGGGCGGTTGGCCGCGCTGGCCAGGGTCCACCGGGGGGTGCGGGCGCCCAAGCTCACCTCCCGCGAACTGCAGATCGTGGCGCTGATCGAGTCCGGGTACGCCAACAAGGAGATCGCGCGGCTGCTGCACATCCAGCTGACCACCGTGAAGAACCACGTGCACAACGTCCTGGAGAAGCTGGGCGTGGGCAGCAGGAGCGAAGTCGCCGCGGCGGTGCGCGGGTTCCGGATGTCCTTGCCCGCACCGGCCGTGGTCGCAGGGACCGGATCCCGCACCGGTCCCTATCCGGATCCCGTGGGTTCATTCGCTCGCGAAAGGGTGCCCGCACAATCGCCCTGATGCCCCCTCTGCGTGGAGGTGCCAGGTGCTCGAGCGTTCCGCGAAAGGCGCACAGGGACAGGACCGGTCCCCGCAGGGCAGGACTCCGGCTCCTGCGTCGCGGACGCCGGCGACCTCCCCGCCCGGGCACATCCTGCGCAGCCTCGGGAACAGGGCCCTCGCGGAAGGCGAGGACCCGTTCGCGTCCACCGTGGCACCGGCGCACCAAGTGGCCGCGGCTTTTCACCGGCAGGGGCCCGCGGCGGCTGCGGCCGCAGTTCGCGCGGCCCGTGCCGGTGGCAGCCCGCTGCCCGGCGAGATCGCGTCCCGGGCGAGTGCGCACTTCGGTCTGTCCCTCGGTCATGTACGGCTGCACGACGACGCCTTCGCGCATGACGCGGCGGCGGGAGTGCGGGCCAACGCGTTCACGGTGGGCGACCATGTCTTCTTCGGCGCGGGCAAGTTGGAGACCGGCACGTCCGCCGGGCGGTTCCGGATGCTGCACGAGATCGCCCACACCTTGCAGCAACGCCGGCCGGGCGGGGCAGGCGCCGAGACCGAGGCTCTGGAACGGGACGCGGACCGGGTCACGACAGCCGGAGCGTCGGCGGTGCCGGGCATGCTCGGCACCGGCCATGTGCTGTTGCGCGAACCGACGTATCCCCGTCGGGCGACCTCGACCCAGATGCTGCGGGAGGCCGACCGGGTCCTCGGGCAGGCCCGGAACGAGGAGGCCGCCGAGCCGACGCTGCGCATGTGGTCGCGGGTCTCGTCGAACTTCGAACCCGACGTGACCTGCGGTGTGCTCGCCCGCCGGGTGTGGACCTCGGTCTTCCTGCGGCACTTCACAGAGGCCGAGCAGTGGCCAGGTGTGGAGAGCGCCCACCCGCGCTACCTCTACTCCCGCGACTACGGCTGGATCGACGGGCAGCACTTCTTCGCCTTCATCGACTTCGCCGAGGGCCAGGTCAGGGCCGCGGGCAGCCGGCAGGGCGGCCTGGACCGGGCGACCGCGCAGGGCGCGCAGATCGAACGCAGCCAGCAGGGAGTGAAGGACAAGGTCCTGCTCGGTGAGCCGCCGGCCACGGGCGTGACCCGGCTGATGCAGGTCCGCGGCCCGAACACAGGGCTCTTCGTCCTGCCACGCGCCGCCGCCGGAACCGCCACCCAGCTCGGCGCCAACCTCCTGGCGTGGCAGACCCTCACCGGTGCCCAGTCCGAACTCTTCGACCAGCTCGACCCGGTGCAGCGCTCGAAGTTCTGGACCGACAGCGCCAAGTCCGCCTGGAGTTACGAGGACATCGTGTCCAACCAGCTCGGCACCCGGTTCTTCCTGGAGCAGGGCGCGGCGATCAACTCCCTGCCCGCCGCCGCCCGCCCGGCCGAGTTCACCGCGCGTCTGGCCGCCTTCTTCCAGGCCATAAAGGTCGTCGACGACCAGGCCGTCCTGGACAGTGTCGCGCGCAACCTGCCCGGCCAGGAGCGCTACAAGCCTCCCACGACGGACGAGGCGAAGGCGCGGCAACTGCACCCCGAACTGTTCGCCGTACCCCGGTGAACCGGTGAAGGACCGGAATGTCGGCGAAGGCCCGGACACCGCCGGCAAAGGACCGGACACCTCCGCAAAGGACCGGACACCTCCGCAAAGGATCCGGATCCCGTGTCAGTCCCTTTGTGGACCCGGGGGATTCATGCCACCGGCCGCGCACTTCACCAGAGTTGTCCTTACCGGAAGCGGTGCACACCGATGGACCCGATTCGAGTTCTCGTCGCGGACATGGTCGCTCTTGACCGCGACATCGTGGCGCGCATCGCCGCACAACCGCAGGACATGACGATCGTGGGCAGCGCCCGCGGTGCGGCCGAGGCCGCCACCGCACTCGACGCCCGCGGGGCCGACGTCCTGGTGACGTCCGCGTCCGGCACCGGATCGCTGGGCGCCTGCCTGGCGTTGATGTGGGCCCACCCGCGCCTCGCCGTCGTGGTCGTGGACCCGGCGGACCCACTCGGTCTGGTCCGGGTCTGCCGACTCGCCGAACAGGTGCGAGGGGCGGGGGCTCCGTGGTCGGAGTACCTGCTGGACGCGATCCGCTCGGCGGCGGACGCGGCGCGAGAGGACTGAGGGGCGCTGTTCGACGGTGGCCCCGGGAGGAGGAGCACATGACCGTACGGATCAGGAGCCTGCTCACGTCGGGCCCGATCATGGTCTCGCTGAACAGCGGACGCACCGTCCGGCTGTCGCCCGGGCGGTGGTCGGCGGAGCTGCGCGACGCCGAGCTGGCGGACAACGCCAAGGTGGACAGGCTGAGCCGGCGCGGCGACATCGAGCTGGAGCAGAGCGGCGAGGAGCCCGAGGCCTCGGCCGCCCAAGAGGCCCCCGCCGCGCAGGAGGACACCGGCGCCGCGAAGGGCCCGCGCGCCCGGAAACGTACCGACTCCGCCGGATGACCGCGCGCACCCCAGGCTTCGATTCGTAGAGGAGACGATCATGCCGACCCTGAGTTATCCGGGTGTCTATGTCCAGGAGGTGTCCGGCGGAGTGAGGCCGCTGGACACGGCCAGCACGTCGACCGCCGCGTTCGTCGGACTGAGCGAGATGGGTCCGGACACCGGCGCGGGACTGGTCACCAACTGGACCGACTTCCAGCGCGTCTACGGCTCGTTCATCACGGACAGTTACCTCGCCCACGGCGTGTTCCAGTACTTCAGCAACGGTGGCCGCCAGTGCTACGTCGTGCGGGTCACCCGCCCCGACGCCACGGTCGCCCGTGTCACCGTCCACAACCGGGCGGGTGTGCCGGCGGCGGGACTCACCTTCTCGGCGAAGAACAAGGGCGAGTGGGGCAACACGCTGCTCCTCCAGATCGAGGACGGCACCCTGGACCCCGGCAACCTGTTCAAGCTGACGGTCCGCCGGCAGACCGATCCCACCTTTGTGCCGGACAGCCCGCAGGACCTGCCCGCGCTCGAAGTCTTCGACAACCTCAGCATCGACTCCGCCTCGCCCGCCTATGTCGTCGACGTCGTCGGGCAGGCCTCCGGGCTGATCGACGTCGAGGTGCGGCAGGACAACAACGGCACCCAACAGGGCCTCCACCGGGGCGGTTTGGGCCCGACCTTGCCGCTGGACACCGACCTCGCCTTCCAGATCTCCCTGGACGGCGACGGCTTCCAGCCTGTCACGCTGGCCGCGGGAGCGAGCACGGCCACCGCGCTCAGCGACATCGCCACCGCGATAGAGAACGCGGTCCACCCTCTGAAGAAGAGGAAGGCGTCCACCGACCCCGCGGTATTCACCGGCTTCTCCTGCACCACGGAGACGGTGGGGTCGAAGTCCCGGCTAGTGCTGAAGTCCGGTACGAACGCGGCTACTTCCTCCGTGCGTATCCAGCCCGCGGCGGCGCACGACGCCACCGCGCTGCTCAAGATCGGGGCCGCCGCGGGCGGACGGTCCGAGGACGGCATCGCGCTACGACGCCCGGCCGCCGTCCAGTTGTTGCAGATCGGCGACTCGGGGATCGCCGCGCCCGTCACGGAGGTCACCCGGGGATCCGACGGCGACGCGGACATCACCGAGACGTCGTTCAGCGACGCCTTCCCCCGGCTGGACCACGTCACCGACTTCAGCCTGCTGGCCGTACCGGGGGAGAGCAGCCCCGCGATGGCGGACCTGGGGATGGCCTACTGTGCCAACCGGCCGCTTCAGGACGTCTTCTACATCGCCGAGACCGGCCGGGACGACGACACCGTCGCCGACGCGACGACGTTCCGCAACAAGCTGACCACGTCGAACTCCTACGGGGCGCTGTACTTCCCGTGGGTCAAGTCCCTCAATCCCGCGGGCGGTTCGGCGGATCCGGTCCTCCTGCCCCCCTCCGGCGCTGTCGCCGGTCTCTACGCCCGCATCGACGCCTCGCGTGGTGTGTGGAAGGCGCCGGCCGGTACCGAGGCCGGGCTGAACGGGGTCGTCGGCCTGGGCGCGGAGCTGAGCGACGTCGATCACGGCAACCTCAACCCCAGGGGCGTCGACGTCATCCGGCGCTTCCCGGGAGTCGGCGTGGTGGCCTTCGGCGCCCGCACCATCGCCGCGGACCCGCAATGGCGATACGTGCCGGTGCGCCGGACCGCGATCATGCTGCGGGTCAGCATCTACAACGGCATCCAGTGGGCCGTGTTCGAACCCAACGACGAGCCGTTGTGGTCGCAACTGAGGCTGTCCATCGGCTCCTTCATGACGACCCTGTTCCGGCAGGGGGCGTTCCAGGGCGCCACGCCCTCGCAGGCCTTCTTCGTCAAGTGCGACGCGGAGACGACCACACAGGCAGACATCGACGCCGGGGTGGTCAACGTCCTCGTGGGCTTCGCACCCCTGAAGCCGGCCGAGTTCGTCGTCGTGAAGATCAGCCAGCAGGCGGGCCTGGCGTCCGGGTAACGGCGGACGAACTACAAAAGGAGCAGGGCCGATGCCCAAGTTCACTGTCAACAGCACCCGGTTCGACCCCTACCTGGGATTCAGGTTCAAGATCAAGATCGACGGCCAGTACGTGGCCGGCCTCAACAAGTGCAGCCCCCTGAAGCGGACCACGGAGGTCACCTCCTGGTACGAGGGCGGCGACGCGAGCGGGCCCCACCGGATACCGGGGAAGACCCAGCACGCCGAGATCACGCTGGAGGCCGGTGTCACCCACGACACCACCTTCGAGGACTGGGCGAACAAGGTGAACAACTTCCAGGGCGACGCCGCGATGTCCCTGGCCACCTTCCGCAAGGACATCGCGATCGAGGTCTACAACCTCGGGGGCCAGAAGGTCCTCGCCTACAACGTCTACCGCTGCTGGGTCTCCGAGTACCAGGCGCTGCCCGAGCTGGACGCGGGTGGCAACGCGGTGATGATCAGCACGATCAAGCTCGAGAACGAAGGCTGGGCCCGCGACACCTCGGTGTCCGAGCTCAAGGAGACGTGAGAGGTTCCCGATGGGCGTGCTTCCGGGCGGCTACTGGGATTCCGCCGGACGACTGCACCGAGAGTTCGAACTGGCGACCCTGACCGGTCGCGAGGAGGAGCTGCTGGCCGGCGCCCGCTCACCGCACACGGCGGCGTTCGTCACCGAGGTGCTCAGCCGCTGTCTGGCCCGCCTCGGCGACATCAGCCCCGTACCGCCGGAGGTGACCCGCCAACTGTTGGTCGCGGACCGCCAGTTCCTCCTCCTGCAACTGCGCAGGGCCACCTTCGGCGACCGGGTCGGGGCGAGCCTGATCTGCCCCTGGCCGGAGTGCGGTCAGCGGGTCTCGATCGAGTTCTCCGTCGACAGCGTGCCGGTCGAGGAGGCCCGGGACCGGGCCCCGACGCACTCGATGACCACCTCCGACGGCACCGAGGTCACCTTCCGACTGCCCACGGGCGCCGACCAGGAGGAACTCTCGGACCACCTGGTGGTCAACGAGGCGGAGACGCTCACCGGGCTGCTGGCCCGCTGCGTCCTGCGGATCGCTCCGCACGACGACCCACCGGACCGGGAGGCGGTGGCCGTGCTCCCGGCGGCCACCAGGGCCGAGATCGAGGAAGGCATGCGGCAACGGGCCCCCTCGGTCGAACAGACCCTGGAGGCCGAGTGCGCCGAATGCGGCCGGACCTTCCTCGCCCCCTTCGACGTCCACCGCTTCTTCTTCGGCGAACTGCGCACCGACGCCACCGCGCTGTACCAGGAAGTCCACTACCTGGCCTATCACTACCACTGGAGCGAGACCGAGATCATGGCCATGACCCGCGACAGACGGCACACGTACATCGACGTGCTCGCCGACGCGATCGAGGTGCTCAACAGTGGCACGTGACGGTTACGCGTACGCGGTACTGGCCGACGGTGCCCGCCCCTACCTCCACCGCGCCGGCGTCCGCGCGCTGCTCGGCGTGGCCGAGGAGACGGGCGTACGGGTGAGCTTCGCGCGGGCTGCGACGAGGCGCTTCTTCCGCTACGTCCATGAGTATCAGGGCGATACGGCAGCCCCCTCGGGGTGGGACGAGGTGCTGGCGCAGGCGGGCAGCGGGGAGCAGGGGTGGCGGGGCCCGGCGACTGACCGGGCGGGTCAACTGGTCACTGAAGCGCGCGCATTGCATGGCGCTGAAGTGGGTGCACTGCATGGTGTTGAAGGGGACGCACCGCATACCGCGTCCCGCGGGGTGCCTCCTCACCGGCCGGTCGCCGGTGCATCGGTAACCGAGGGCTCGAATGGGGCCAAGTCCTTTTTCGTTCCGGAGAGTTCGGTCGAGGCTGAGTCCGGACCAGTACCCGACGGCTATGGCCATGCGGTGCTGGCCGATGGCGCTCAGCCCTACCTCCACCGCGCCGGTGTGCGTGCCCTGCTTGGCGTGGCCGAGGAGACGGGCGTACGGGTGCGGTTCGCGACGGCCGTGCCTGGTCGGTCCTTTGGCTACGTCCATGAGCAGCAGGGCGATTCGGCGGCCCCGACGGGCTGGGACGAGGTCCTGGCGCAGACCGGGACCACGCTCAACGCCCCCAGCCCGTGGGTGAGTTCGGTCGATGCGGTGATCGACCCAGCGCTAGGAGTCAAGGCGTCAGCGGAAGCCGATGTCGTGGAGTGGTCCACGGGCCATGGGTCCGCTCGGAAAGCATCCGCTGGAACGGCTGGGGCGGCTCAGCCCCGCGTGCCGGAACCGACCGGGACGGCCATACCCAGTCCGCCGGTCGTCACCGAGATGGTCGTCCCCGACGGCCGACGGCGGTCGGGTACTTCCGATGTGCGGTCTCGGGTGGTGGCATCCGAGACTCGGCATAACGAGTCGGCGCCAGCGCCGGTACCGGAGAGGCACGCGACGACGGCCGGGGTTCCTCCGGAAGTGGTGGCGGTAACGCCACCTGCCGCGCCGGCCAGGCCCCATCGGACGGTAGTGCGGATGCCGGACCGCGCCGCGATGACGCCGAGCTCTACAACTCAGTCGGCTACTGAAGTCCCCGTGCCAGCGCCGGACCTGGTCCGGATCGCCCCGTCGAGGGAACTGCGGAGCGAGGCGACGCGCGATCTTCGCAACGAGCCGTCGACCGCAACCCGACCCGTGCCCCAGCCCACTCCCGCAGCCCCCGTTCCGTCCCGCCAGTTGCCCACCCGCCGCCCGGTTCTCCGCTCTGAACCGACCGACGCCTCACCCGAGTTGGATCCGATCGCCTCCTCGCCCAGCTCCCCTCGCCGACACACCACCCCGCCCTACCGCAGGACCGCACCGCTACCCTCCGCTGCCCCCACACCCCCCCAGCGCCAGTCCGCCGACCTCACCCCCACACCGATCACGCCTCACGACCCGGCCCCAGCCCCCGCCAGGATCCCCGCCCAGCCGCAAGTGGTCGTCGTCCGCGCCCCCGCCGCGTCTCCGGGCGAGGCCGCCTTCTGGGAGCGTCGGCATCTCGGTCGGCTCCTGAACGGGGTCGTGCGATGAGTGCCTCCACCGCGCTCGGCATGGTCAGCGCGTCGTTGCGGAACCTCCTGGTCGGCGAGATGCGCCTCAGTCCCGCGCCCGACGTGACGATCCTCGCGCCGGACGAGCAGAGCAGCACGCGCCGGATCAACCTGTTCCTCTACAAGCTGGCCGAGAACCCGTTCCTGAAGAACCAGGACTTCACCGTCCAGCCGGGCAGCCCCAACCAGCTCGTGCCGGCGCCTCTGTCGCTCACGATGTCGTACCTGCTGACCCCTTATGCGCCTAACGACCCGCAGGAAGGCAACGCCGCAGCGCACCAGCTGCTGGGCGAGGCGATGCGGGTGTTCTACGAGAACGCCGTCGTCCCACCGGTCTATCTGGACCCGGGGCTCGCCGATGCCCGCGAGCGGCTGCAGATCGCCGGCAACACCCTCGATCCGGAGGAGCTGAGCCGGATCTGGAGCACGTTCTCGCAGCCGTTCCGCCTGTCCGTGCTCTACCAGGTGTCCACCGTGCAGCTCGACCGGTTGCCGGCCGCCCGGCAGCCGCTGGCCAAGCGGGTGCGGCAGGTGGGCGTCGACGTCGGGGCGCCGCTCGACCCGCCCGCGGTCACCGCCATGACCCCGGTCGCGGGGCCCGCCGGCACCACGCTCACCTTCACCGGCGTCCACCTCGCCCGCTGGCGGGGCCGGGTGCAGATAGGCGACCGATCGGTGCTGCCGGGACAGCAGTTGACCGGCGACACCTTCACCGCCGCAGTTCCGGACGATCTGCTGCCCGGTCTCTACGAGGTGCGGGTGGACGTCGCCAGCCTCCACCGGCGCACCTTCCTCTTCGAGGTGACCCCATGACGGCCTACCAGGACACCTTCGAGCACCTCAGGGACGAACTTCGCCGCCTCGACCTGCTGATCGCGCTGCGGCTGGAGACGGCCGCCCTGCAGAACGAGGCGTTTCCGCACTCCCAGGTGGACCGGACCGTGTACATCACCCGGCAGGAGGTCGACCGGCTGCTCGCCGACGGTTTCGACACCGGCATCAACTCCGGCACGGCGGCCAACCTGGTCGCGCTGAAGCTGCTCTCCGCCGAGATCGAGGACCGGGTCCAGGACAGCGCACGCGGCGGTGTCGAGCCACCCCTGGTCGCCCTCGGCCGGCTCTTCGGACTGTCGCCGACGGAGCTGGGTGCCGTGCTCGTCTGCCTCGCGCCCGAACTGCGCCGCAAGTACGACCGGTTGTACGCCTACCTCCAGGACGACATCACGCGCCGCAGGCCCAGCGTCGACCTGGTCCTGGAACTGCTGTGCACGAGCGAGCGGGAGCGCTGGATCGCGAGCAGCGTCTTCCTGGCCGACGCGCCCCTGATGCGCTACGGGATTCTGCGGACTGTCGACGACCCGCAGAGTCCTTCCGGCTCGTCCGGGCTGGCCCGGTTCCTGGTGCTGGATCCGCGGATCCGCCAGTACCTGCTGGGTTCCGGCGAGCCCGACACCCGGCTGGTCGGTCACCTCGGCGTGCACGAACCTTCCGATCCGATCGAGCACGAGGCCGACCCCGAACTCGCCGACCGACTGCTGCGGTTGACCGCACACCACCTGGGCCCCGGTCGGCCGCCCCTGGTCTGCCACCTGTACGGCCCGGACGACGACGGCCAACTCGACCTGCTCCGGTTCACGAGCGGCCGCCTGGGCCTCCCGTTGGTCAGCGCCGATGCCAGGACACTGGTCGGCCCCGACGGCGCGGCCCTCCTGCGACTGACCTTCCGTGAGGGCCTGTTGCGGGGTGCGGGTGTCCATCTCGGCCACGTGGACGTCCTGTTGGGCGAGGAGAACAGGACGTTGCTCGCGGCTCTCTCCGACACCGTCGCCGACTTCGGGCTGCCGGTCTTCCTCACCGGTTCCTCGCCCTGGACGGCGGGGACGACGGAACTGCCCGTGCACTCCATCGACGTACCCCTGCCGGACCTGCCCCGCAGCACCGCGCTCTGGCGCGACATCCTGGGCACCCACACCGAGCAAGGCGCTGACTGGGCGGCCGAGTTGGCCGGGCGGTACCGGCTGCCGGCCGCGCGGATCCGTGCCGCCGTCCGGCTGGCCGACAACCGGCGGCTGATGGAGCCCGTGCCCCGGCAGTTGAGCCTGGCCGACCTGACCGCGGCCTGCCGCAGCGAGTCGCAGCACACGCTCGGCTTGGCGGCCACCAAGGTACGCACCCGCTGCGGCTGGGACGACCTGGTGCTGCCGGCCGACCGTGTCACGCAGCTCCGGGAGATCTGCGACCAGGTGCGCCATCGCCAACTGGTGCTCCACACCTGGGGGTTCGGCGCCCGCCTCGGCCACGGAACGGGGCTGAGCGTGTTGTTCAGCGGGCCGCCCGGCACGGGCAAGACGATGGCCGCCGAGGTGCTCGCGCATGAACTCGACGTCGACCTGTACAAGATCGACCTGTCCGGGGTGGTCAGCAAGTACATCGGTGAGACGGAGAAGAACCTCGCGCGGATCTTCGCCGAGGCGAGCTCCGGCAACGCCATCCTCTTCTTCGACGAGGCCGACGCGCTGTTCGGCAAGCGCACCGAGGTCTCGGACGCACACGACCGGTACGCCAACATCGAGACGAGCTATCTGCTCCAGCGGATCGAGGAGTACGAGGGCGTCGTCGTCCTCGCCACGAACCTGCGGCAGAACATCGACGAGGCCTTCACCCGACGGATCCGCTTCGTCGTGGAGTTCCCCTTTCCCGAGGCGGACGACCGGCGTCGGATCTGGCAGACGCTGTTCCCGCCCGGGGCACCGCTGTCGGCGGACGTCGATCTGGCCCGGCTGGCCCGGGAGTTCGCCGTGACCGGCGCGAACATCAAGAACATCGTGCTCCAGGCGGCGTTCCTGGCCGCGGCCGACGGGACGGACATCGGGCGGCCGCACATCCTGCGGGGGACCCGCAGGGAGTTCGAGAAGATCGGCAAGCTCTGGGCGGAGACGGGCTGATGCCGGACAACACACGGTGCGGCGGACCGGCCGCACCGGTCGAGGCGGGGGAGTCATGACCGACGGTTTTCCGAACAAGCCCAGGATCCTGCGGGGCGCCTTCGTGGAGTTCGGGCTGAGCGTGCCACCACTGACGGTGGTGTTCCAGTTCAACCCCGTACAGCTGACCCGCAACCACGCGCTGACCTTCTCGTTCCCCGGAGTGCCCGGCCCGACCCCGGCCGGTGACGCGCAGGCCGCCGCACCCCAGCGCACCCTGCGGCAGTGCCGGGGCGAGTTCTCCGACCTGCTGGAACTGCAGCGGCAGCAACTGGTGAACGTGCAGGACCAGACCATCGCGTTCGATCTGCGGCTGGACGCCACCGACAGGCTCGACGACCGCGACTCCGTGACCGAGCAGTTCGGCATAGGCCCGCAGATCTCGACGCTCGAACTGATGGTGTACCCGAAGGAGGAGAGCCTGCTCGGCCGGGCCGGGGACGCCCTGTTGGGGAAGTCAGCGGGCTTCAGCTTCGCCAGGAGTCCCAACCCGCCGATGATCCTCTTCATCTTCGGCCGCAAGCGGGTGCTCCCGGTGAACATCAACGCGATGAACATCACCGAGACGGAGTTCAGCGCCGATCTCAACCCGGTGCGGGCCACGGTGTCGGTGAACCTGACCGTCATCGAGGGCAACAGCGTGCCGTATCTGTACTCCAAGGCCATGGTCGAGGCGATGTCGGCGCTCAACGTCGCCAACAGCGCCGACGCCGCCAACGTCGTGGTCCCGGGGTGAGGCGGCATGTTCGACAAGCTCTCCCGGTATCTCCAGGTGCCGGACATCGCGGTGGTCGACGCCCGCGGCAGGGTCGTGGCAGCCAAGGACGTCCGGCCGTTGCCCGAGGTGACCGGCACCTTCACCCACACCGTCGACAGCGGCGACCGGCTGGACCAACTGGCCTTCGCCTACTACCGACAGCCGCTCCAGTACTGGCACATCTGCGACGCCAACCCGGCGTTCCTGTCGCCCCTCGACCTGCTGGACGGCGGACCGTTGGCGACCCACCGCTTCCCCCTCGGCGTACGCCAGGGCACACCGCCCTGGGCCGCCCTGATCCGCGAACTGTCCACGACGGTGGGCGTGGACGAGGTGACCGTGGTCGACGACGTGACCGCCGTACCGCAGCCGGGTGGCGGAGTGGTGGAGCAGGTCGACCGGGCGGTCCTGGTGACGTACGCGCGGGCCGGTGTCGATGCCCAGACGTTGTCCGAGGTGATCAGGTCGACCGGATTCACCGTCGGGCTCCCGGTGGAGCAGGGGCGGCTCGGCCGGCCGGTCGTCGTTCCTCCGCAGGTGAGTTGAGGGGGCGGGCCATGCAGAACGACCACCTGCTGATCGAGATCGACGGCGCCGAGGCCTCCGACCTCAAGTGCGACCTGATCGGCCTCGACATCGAACTCGACGAGGAACTGGCCGGCATGTTCCGGATGACCCTGGCGCTGCGGCTGCGGGCCGACGGCTCGTGGACCCACCTGGACGACGGACGCTTCGCCCTGTGGCGGAAGGTCGCCGTGACCGCCGGGCTCAAGGACGACGCCCGGAAGCTGCTGACCGCCTACATCACGCACGTACGACCGGAGTTCGGCCCCGGCATGGAGCAGTGCCGGCTGGAGGTGTGGGGGATGGACGGCAGCGTGCTGATGGACCGGACGGACGTGCTGAAGGCCTGGCCGAACATGAAGGACAGCGACATCGCGGCCCTGGTCTTCCAGAAGGCGAAACTCACCCCCCAGGTCGCCGACACGACGGTCGTGCACAACGAGGAGATCTCCACGATCGTCCAGCGCGAGACCGACATCCGGTTCCTCAAACGGCTGGCCCTGCGCAACGGATACGAGTGCTTCGTGGACGGCGGCACCGGCTACTTCCGGCCGCCCGACCTCGGCGGGACCGTACAGGCCCCGCTCAACATCCACGCCGGCGCCCGGACGAACGTCAACAAGTTCAGCCTGGAGGTCAACGCGCTCGCCCCGGCGGACGTGACCATGAGCGCGCTCGACCACGCCACCGGCGGCCCGCTGGAAGCCGTATCGCGCCCTGGTCACGAACCGGCCCTCGGCGCCCGCCGCCCGGCGGACGCGCTGCCCGGAGGCATGAGGCCGGGTCAGGTACGGGTCGCCCGGGCCGTGGCCACCGGCGGCCACGAGATGGAGTCGATCTGCCAGGCCCTGCACGACCGGGGCGAGTGGTTCGTCAGCGGTGAGGGCGAGGTGGCGGCCAACCAGTACGGCGCCGTGCTCCTGCCGCGGCGCACGGTCGTCGTCAACGGCGTCGGAGCGACCCACAGCGGCACCTACTACGTCACCCATGTCACCCACCGCTTCCGGGAGAACAGCTACAACCAGCACTTCCGGGTGAAGCGCAACGCCCTGACGGCGGCCCGCGCCGGCGTGGGCCTGCCGGGGGGTGTGCGATGACGCTGGAACTGGAACGGGTCGTCGCCGACCTCGCGGACAAGGTCGAGTGCCGCTTCTACGGCAAGTACCGGGGCATCGTGCGCGACAACGAGGACCCGTCCCGGCTCGGCCGGCTCAAGGTCAGCGTGCCCAGTGTGCTGGGCCCGGACGTCGTCACCGGCTGGGCCACCCCGTGCGTTCCCTTCGGCGGCGCGGCCGACCAGGGATTCCTCTTCGTCCCCGAGCTCACCGCCGGGGTGTGGGTGGAGTTCGAGGAGGGCGACCTGGAGTTCCCGATCTGGGTCGGCGCCTACTGGACGGCACCGGACGCGGTCAGCCAGCTGCCCAAGCCGCAGGAGAACGACGGCACGGAGCAGTCCGAGGTCCAGAACCCGCCCACCCGGAAGATCATCAAGACGCGCAAGGGGCACACCCTCCAGTTCGAGGACCGCGACGGAGCGGAGTCCGTCCTCGTCCGGGAGGGCGTCAAGGGCCACCTGATCACCCTGACCCAGGACGGCATCAGGATCACCGACGCCACCGGCAACGCGATCGAGATGACGGACAGCGCGATGACACTCCACGCCGCTGTGCCGTTCACGATCGACGCCCCGGGCCAGCCCGTGCAGATCGTCTGCGACACCGTCGACTTCAAGAAGGGCTGAGCCATGGGACAACTCCTCGTCGTCAAGGGCGATCCGGTACAGGGCACGGACCAGCACAACGTCAAGGGCACGGGGCCCAACCCGGCCGCGCCGCCTCCCACCGCCACGTATGTAGGCATCGGCGACTACGCCTACAAGGGCTCGGTCACCGAAGCACTCAGCACGTTCGTCACGATCGCCGGTACGCCCGTGGCCCTGGTGACCAGCCACAGCGGGCTCGATCCCGGCGAGGACGCGCCGGGCGGCGGACACGTCGGCTCGGCGGGCGGCAACTTCGTGGCCGGCCCGGGCACCGTCGCCCTCATCCCGACCGTGGACGACACCCTGCAGATCACAGACAAGCCCCTGGGCACCGGCGTCCCGAACAGCGCGGCGGGCAACGCCCTGCTCACGGTCGGCGGGGTCCGGGTGCTGCTGGACGGCGACGCCATCGACACCTGCAGCGGCCTCGGCAAGGCGGCCGACTCGACGGTCACCGCGCACGGCCAGGACTTCGTGACGTGTTCCGGGTGAGGGAGGAAGCACATGGCGACGGGATTCGGATTCCCGTTCGGCGTCGACGTCTCGGGGGCGATCCGCCCCGAAGGGGACGACGCCGAACTGCGCGGCAAGGTGGTCCAGGTGCTGTTCACCGCACCGGGGGAGCGGGTGAACCAACCCGAGTTCGGCTGTGGGCTGTTCAACCTCGTCTTCGATCCCACGAACACGATCATGGCCGCCGCCGTGGAGTTCTCCGTCAGCTCGGCGCTCACCCGCTGGCTGGGGGACCTCCTGGTGGTCGGCGGAGTGGACGTCCGCTCCGACGACGAGGCACTGACCGTGGAAGTGGCCTACGTACGACGCAAGGACCTGGCTCCCCAGGCACTCCGCGTCCACTTCAGGTAAAGGCGACGTGATGGTGGAAATAGCGCAGGTGAACGGCCAGCCGGTCATCGACTACATGGCCCGCGACTACGAGAGCCTGCTTCAGGCCATGCGCGACGAGATCCCGCGCAAGCTCTCCCAGTGGACGGACTTCACCAACGAGGCCGACTTCGGGAACGTGCTGCTGCAACTGTTCGCGCACATCGGCGACATTCTCAGCTACTACCAGGACCGGGTGGCCAACGAGAGCTTCCTGGGCACCGCGCAGACCCGCCGCAGCGTCATCGACCATCTGCGGCTGATCGGCTACGAGTTGGGCGCCGCGGCACCCGCCGCCGCCTCCCTGGCGGTGTCCGTGCCGGGCTCGGTCAGTGAGGTCGTCACGATCGCCAAGGGCGACGCGTTCGCCACCAGGAGCCAGAAGGACCGGCCCAGCACGCGGTTCGAGTACGCCGGCGACTCACCCCTGACCATCGACTTCGGCGCGCTCACGGCCGACGCGACGACCGGCCGCAAAACCTTCACCGGCCTGCCCGTGCAGGAGGGCCGGCTGATCGAGGACGAGGTGATCGGCACCTCCGACGGAACCCACAACCAACGGTTCCCCCTGGCTCACCCCAACGTCCTGCTCGACCGGCTCGCCGCCTCGCAACCCACAGGCCAGGACGTCCTGTTGCTGACGACACTGTCCGGGACCGTGGACGCCTGGACCCGGCGCGAGAGCCTCGCGTTCAGCCAGTCCGGTCAGCACGACTACGTCATCGAGGTCGACGAGAACGACCGGGCCACCGTCGTCTTCGGCGACGCCACCTTCGGCTCGGTGCCCAGCCAGGGTGCGCAGATCACCGCGACCTACCGCGTCGGCGGCGGCTCGGCCGGCAACGTGCCCGCCGGAGCGGTGACCACCATCGCCGACGCCCCCCAACTCGCCCTGCTCGGCGCCCAGATCACCAACCCGCTGCCGGCCACCGGCGGCGCGGAACGCGAGGACATCACCCACGCCGTACGGCAGGCACCGGCGGTCTTCCGCTCCCTGCGACGCGCGGTGACGGCCCCCGACTTCGAGGCACTGGCCCTCAGCCACAAGGGAGTTGGGAAGGTACGTGCCGCCGCCACCGGCTGGAACGAGGTGACCCTCTACGTCGCCCCCGAGGGCGGCGGCAAGGTCAGCGACGTCCTGGCGGCAGGCCTCACCGCCTACTTCGAGGACAAACGGATGCTCAGCCAGATCGTCGAGATCGCCGACGTGGACTACGTCCCCATCTTCGTCACGGCCGAGATCGCCGTGCAGAGCTTCTACGTACCCGCCGACGTCGTCGCCGCGGTGCGCCGGGCGGCGGCCGACCTGCTCGCCTTCGACCGGGTCGACTTCAACCAGAGCGTGTACCTGAGCCGCTTCTACGAGGACAGCCAGAGCGTGCCCGGCGTGGTCTTCGTCAACATCACCGAGTTCCGGCGCGGTGACCGGCCGACCCCCGACGTAGAACCGCACGGCACGATCACCCTCGGTCCCAACGAGGTACCGGTCGTGCCCACCGACGCCGACTACGTGTCCGGCCTGAAGGTCGTCCTCATCGGCCAGGCGGGGAGCTGAGCATGCGACTGCTCGCCATCACCGCCACCGGCCACTCCGACGGCAACCGCATCGACCTGACCTGGGCCTACCCGAAGAACGTGACCCCTCCCAACATCCGCGTGGTGCGCCGCGAAGGCACCCACCCGGCGGATCCCGACGACGGCATCACCATCGCGCAGGGGGCCGGTCTGGTCACCGCGACCGACACAGGCCTGCGCGGCGAACACGTCTATTACTACGCGCTGTTCCCCTTCACCGGGGACCCACCGATCTACGACTCCGACCCGCACAACGTGGCCACCGCGACGGCCACCACGCCCTACGGTTTCGCCGACCGGCTGTACGGCATGCTGCCGGCCCTCTACCGGCGCTACGACGCCGACCGGCCCCCGGCACGCAGAGGCGATGGGCCGCCTCTCGACACCGCCCCCGGCCAACTGCGCGGGTTCCTGGACCTGCCCGGCGCCGAACTGGACCGGCTCTACAGCCTGGGCCGCGCCGCGCTGTCGCTGGCCGACCTGGAGCGGGTCGACGGCGGGCTGCTGCCGCTGCTGGCCCAGTGGATCGGCTGGCGCACCGACCACAGTCTGCCGGTCGACTCGCAGCGCAACGAGATCCGCTACGCGCCCCGGCTGTACCGGGGCACGGGCAGCGTCCCCGCGCTGGACGCGACGGTGGCCAGGGTCACCCGCTGGCCCAACCGCACCAAGGAGTTCGTCCACAACGTCGCGCGCAGCAACCGGCCGGAACGGCTCAACCTGTGGTCCACGCTGCGGGACCCGGCGGGAGACTGGAGCACACCGGCCCTCGCGTCGGTCGACTTCGCCCACGACGG
Organism: Streptomyces pseudovenezuelae; assembly: GCF_029892565.1. Classification (GTDB taxonomy): domain Bacteria; phylum Actinomycetota; class Actinomycetes; order Streptomycetales; family Streptomycetaceae; genus Streptomyces; species Streptomyces pseudovenezuelae_A. The sequence continues at coordinate 670,365 of NZ_JARXVH010000002.1, forward strand.
CCGGCCGGCCGCGGTCGAGGAGGCCGACGGCTCGACGCTGTTCCTCTACCACACACGCCGTCAGCACGGCTGGGACATCTGGTCCAAGCGGTTCGCCGACGGGGCCTGGGAGCCGAGCCGACCGGTCACCGACGGGCCCGCCACCGACAAGAACCCGGCCGCGGCCCGCCAGGGCGACAAACTGTGGCTGTTCTGGCAGACCTACGATCCCGCGCAGGCACCGCGGGACCGGCACTGGCGGATCACCTTCACCGTCCGCACCCCCACCGCCGACGGCCCGAAGTGGACCGTGCCTGCCGTGTTCGGCGACCCGTCGATCGAGCGACGGATGCCGGCCGCGGTGGCCGACGACACCGGCGGTGTGTGGCTGTTCTGGCTGGAACGGGTGTCCGGGGTCTGGCAGTTGCGCTACAACCGGCACGACGGCACCGACTGGCAACTGACCACCCCCGCCGCCTTCCCACTGGCCGGCGGGCAGGATCCCCGGGTCGAGGACGACCTGTGCGTGGTCTTCCACCCCACCGAAACCGCCCAACGGCTCTGGCTGTTCTGGGCACGGCACGAACCGGCCGGTCCGGCGGGCCAGAGCCGCTGGAGCGTCTTCTACCGGATCAAGCAGGGGCTCAACCCGGCCGCGGCGGACTGGTCGCAGGTCCGGCCGCTGCCCAGGACGACCGAGGACTTCCACGACCGGCAGCCCGCACCCCTGGTCGCGCCGGACGGCACCGTCGAGGTGTTCTGGTCGACGACTCGGGACGGCGGGTGGTCGATCTTCCGCGCCGGCCTGACGCCCAGCAACCTCGCGTGGGAGGCACCCGAGCAGGTGGTCGGCGCCCCGTACGCGCGCCGCGGTCCGCTCGCCGTGCACACCGGCCAAGGCACCCTGCTCGCGTACCGCTCCAACGAGGGCATCGCGTACGCGAGCGAGGAGTTCGGCGCCACCAGCACCCTCGACAACCGGTACGCGGGAACCACCACGGCGGACACCCGGGACACCGCGAAACGGATGGCACGGGGAACCTTCGAGGACTTCCAGACCTATACGTACGACACCGGGTCCCGCGGCAAGCGCACCGACGCCGACCGGATCTCCCGGGACACGGTCGGCCTGTTCCTCGCCCCGGACACCACCGATCCCGCACGGATCGACGCCGTGGTCACCCGACTCGCGGGCGCGCTCGCGGACTTCATGCCGGTGACCACACGCCCGGTCTTCATCACGCCACCGCCCAGCGGCCCCAGCCGCACGTCCCGGGGAGGGGGTCACCATGGGTGACTTTTCCCGCAGCACCTTCGACCGAGTCAAGCACTACGTGGGCATACGGCTCCAACAGGGCGTACCCCTGGTGGACGCCGACTGGAACGAACTGGAGGACATCCGGCGGTTCGAGGTCGAGGCCTTCCTCAAGTGGTTTGTCGGCGACGGCGTACCGGCCGGCAACGACGGCTTCCGGATCGTGGCCGCCGCGGGCGGCGGAGTCGGCACGATCCGGCTCACCCCGGCGGCGACCGGCACGGTCGGCTCCTCGGTGAGCGTGGACGTGACCGCCTCGACGGTCGCCACGGCACTGGGCTTCACCCAGGTCAACCGACAGGCGGCCCGCGGCCTGGCCCCCGCGCGGCTGACCGGAGACGCCGTCCAACCGTTCGCACTCACCGCCGGGATGACCCTGGTGGTCTCGGCGAACGGGGCGCCGCCCCAGACCGTGACGTTCACGGCGAGCGGCTTCGCCGACCTCGGCGCCGCCACCGCCGCCGAGGTGGCCGCGGTGATCAACGCCGCCGCGAACCGTGTGGTCGCCTCGGCCGGCACGGGCAACGACTTCTTCGTCGCCGGTGGCGACGGCACCCCGGAAGGCGCGGGGCGCTGCCTCGCCGACGGCCGCGACGCCGTCCACGAGGGCCGGCTCGCCTACAGCTCCCAACCGCTGTACGCCAACACCGCGTTGGCCGCGGCCTGGGGTGTGCCCGTCGTCCAGGAACTCGCCGCCCCCACGTCGGGCACCCGCTCGGACCTGGTCTACCTCGACGTGTGGGACCGCGAGGTCACCTCGGCCGAGGACGACACCCTGCTCGACCCCCTGGTCGGCGTCGAGACCTGCGTACGGGTACGGCGGGAGTGGGCGGTACGGGTGCGGCCGGGCGCCACCCAGCCGCCGGTGCCCAACGACACCGACTACGTCAGTGGGCACTCCTACCTTCAACTGGCCCGGATCGGCAGGCAGTCAGGCGTCGCCTCCATCCGGCCGCCGGCGCTGATCGACCTGCGCCCGCGCAACCTCCAGGTGCCGCCGAGCACCCTGGTCGACGATGTGCTGGGCAGCGTCGGCGGCGACTCCTCGATCTCCGCCGCCTATCGCAAGGGACAGCGGCGCCCCCGGGCGAGCCTGCGCGACGCCATCAACGCGCTGCTGGCCGGCCAACTCCCGCCCAGTCCGGAGATATCGGTGTCCCCGTCGGACAAGTTGGATGTGCTGAACAGGGCCAGCGTGGTCGACGCGGCCGGCGGACTGGTCGCCGTATGGCAGGCCGAGCGCTCCGGCAGCAAGCAGATCCTCGCCGCCCGGCTGGACCCCGCCCGCCCCGACCTCGGTTTCGCCCTCGCGCCCGCCCTCACCACGGGTGGCCAGAACATCGAGCCCGCGGCGGTGGCGCTGCCCGGCGGTGACCTTTTGGTGGCGTATCAGAACGGGTCGCTGGACGGGCCCAACACAGACGTACTCATGAAACGCGGTCCGCTGGCCACCCTCGGCGCCGCGACCCCGCAGAACGTGGCCGCCACCGGGAACCAGGTGGCGGACCAGAGGGTGCGGGCCGTGCTCGCCGGGGACCAGGTGGTGTTCTTCACCCACCAGAGCAGCACCACTCTCAAGCAGTGGTACTACCGGCGCTACCGGCACACCGACAACGTCTTCCTGGACCCCGCACCGGTGGCGCTGTCGGAGACCGGACTGACCCAGCGGGACCTGCACGCGGCCTCGGCCGACGGCAAGGTGTGGGTGGCCTACCCCGACGGGACCAAAATCCAGATCCTGCGCTTCAATCCCGTCCCGGCTGGCACCAACCCGCAGGGCCCGCCCGTCATCGACCTCCGGATGGACTTCCCTGCCCCGGGCCAGCGGAACGTGTTCGTCCTGGCGCTCAGCGGCAACGAGGTCCTCGTCTTCTACGAGGACGACACCGGGCTGATCGTCGTCTCCGGCAACAACGGGACGTGGACCTCCACCCGGGTGCCCGACTCCGACACCGATGACGCCCAGCCCGCCGCGGTACGGGACGCGGACGGCACGGTGTACCTGGTCAGCAACCGGCCGGCGGCCGGCGGCTCGGAACTGCTGCTGCGCCGCCGGGACGTGATCGGCGGCAACTGGATCGCCGCCCAACGGCTCGTCGCCTCCACCCAGGCCCAACTCAACTTCAGTCCGCATCCCGTCCTCGTGCCCGACCTGGGCTTGTGGCTGCTCTGGGTCAAAACCCTGGGCCTGGACTCGGACGTCTACGCCAAGCAGATCATCACCGCCATCTAGGGGGAATCCCGCATGTCATCACCCACCGTCAAGCCGGTCGAGGCGCGTCGGCCGATCTACAACGTCACCGACTCCTCGGCGTTCGTCACCGTCTTCCAGGCGCGCATCAACGCACGGGAGACGGAAAGCGTCCTCACACTGAGCCACCCGGTCGGCCTGACCGGGCTGTCCGTTTCTCTGATCCACATCGACTCCGCTCCCGCGAGCGGACGCAGCGCACCCGTGCCGCTCCCGGTCGGCGGAAATGTCTCCCACTACTCCGTCACCACCTCCGAACCCGACGTCAGGGACGGTGTCGTCACCTACTCCGTGATCGTCACAGACGCGGGGCACGGATCCGGGCCCGAGGAACGCTGGGAACTGCGGGCTTCGGCGGACGGCCCGGCGAACTGGATCATCAGCATGGCCACCGACGACATGGAAGTGAACTGGCTGGCCGTCTGCCCGGTGGCCGAACTGACCGTCCCGGCCGAAGCGCTGGAGCTGAAGGAGGTCGAACTCAACGCGCACGGCGCTGTGAGCGGCAACACCTTCGCCGGAACCGTCCCGGACGCACTGGCCTTCACCCCTCAGTACGACTGGGCGTACACCGGCGCCGCCCCGATCCTGGACATCACCACCGACACCACGACCCCGGGCCCGATTCTGCGAGTCGACACCCCGGGTGTCTATGAGCCCGTCCCGCTGGCCTTCACCGTCACCACCAAGCTCAACGACGCGGCGGGCCTGTACGCGGGCTTCCTGCACAACAAGAGCGCCCCCGCGACGATGACCGTCCACCAGCGGGTGCAGGACATGGTGCTCGTCCTCGACCGCTCCGGCAGCATGGCCCTGGAGAACCGCTTCGAGAACGCCAAGACCGCGTGCCGGGTGCTGGTACACCTCTTCAACGGGCTGCGTGAAGGCCTCAGCACCCCAGAACGCGTGGACCGGGTGGCCATCATCGCCTTCGAGGACGAGATCGCCGGCTTCCGGGGCGGGGCTCCCTCCAGCCGCATCGAAACCCTGCTCCCACTGACGCCGTTGTCCGAGGCGGTCGATGCCATCGACGACCCGAAGTTCGACTTCGGCGTCCCCGGCACCAACACCCCGATCGGCGACGGTCTCATCGCCGCCATCGACCTCGTGGCGGCGGCTGGACCGATCGTCGACCAGCGTTTCAACTTCATCCTGGTCAGCGACGGCGAGGAGAACTCCGGAATCACGGCACTGGTGCCCTCCTCCGCGGTGAACGGGGCGATCTCCTTCCGGGACGCCGTCAACTCCCGGCAGGAGCGACGGGATGTGCTCGACACCGCCCGCTGCCGGCTGTCCACCATCGCGCTCGGCCCAACCGCCAACCAGAGTGTGCTGAGCCAGCTCGCGATCTTCGGCGCGGGCAACTTCGCTCTCGTCAACGACCCGAGCGATCTCGCCGACTCCTTCGGCGGGATGCTGGCCAACGCGCAGACCGTCAACCTGCCGACCAAGCAGGACGCTCCGACGACCGGCGTCCCGGATCCCGACTCGGACCCCGACCACCCGCTGCCCGCCGTCTACCTGTCCACCGAGCCGGACGCCGACCGACTGGTCCTCGCCGTGACCCCGAAGGCCGGCGACACCGTCTTCACCGGCACCATCCAACTGGCCCGCTGGGACGGCACGTCGTACCGCCCCGAGACCGCTCCCATCCGGGCCACCTCCTCGGACCGGGCGACATCGGTGGCCAAGCTCCCCCCCCTCGCCCACGGAGCGCCCATCCACTGGCGGGTCATCCACGGCACCGGACCCACGGACGCCGAACCCCTCGCCCTCGGCCAGGTCCTCGCCTACGTGGACCTGCACCTGCTGGCCGACATTCAGCTCGACCAGGACAGGTACCTCACCGGGGACAGGATGAACCTGACCGTGCGGATCCGGCAGGACGACCGGCCGATCATCGGCGCGCGGGTCAAGGCCGTACTCGACGCACCCGCCGTCGGTCTCGGCGAGCAGCTCACCGCCCTCGGCGCCGCGCCCACGGACCCCGCTCAGGACGAGCACGACGAGCCGACCTGGATGGAAGGACGCATCGGCACCCTGCTGTCCCGCAAGAAGTGGCACCACCTGCCGCGCACCAAGCCGACCGGCGGCCTGTTCGTGGACGGCACCGAAGAGCTCTTCGACCCGGACGGCAACGGCAACTACACCAACACCTTCGCCAAGGTCTTCAAGGAGGGCACCTACAGCTGGCACCTGTCCGTGGCCGGGCAGGACGTCAACGGCAACGCGTTCACCCGGGAGTTGAACACCTCCACCTTCGCCGGGATCAAGGTCGACCGGAAGGCCACCACGATCAAGGTGACCCGGCTGCACAACGACCCGAGCGGCCTGCTCGCGGCGCTGGTGGTGATCACCCCGCAGGACGCCCGCGGCGAGGATCTCGGCCCCGGCAAGGACGACTCGGTCATCTGGGCGCTGCGCGAAGGCACCTTCCAGCACGTCCTGCAGAACCAGCCGGCGCCGGTGCAGACCGACGGCACCTACCGGCGCGTGATCCTCTACACGAACCGTCAGTCACCGTCGCTCGTGGTCGAGGCCGCCAGGGTCGTGCTGCCGACGATCGACGTCCGACGGCGGTTGCAGGGCTTCAACGACTGACCACTCACAGGGCACGACCAGGGACGGAGGCCGACGGTGTTCGAGCAGCAGACAGCACACACGCCCGCGCACGACCGGGTGGGCGCCCCCACCCGTCGGCCTCCGGCCCCGGCCCATCCCTCCGGCGACATGCTGCGGCGCGCGATCGGCAACAGCGCGCTGGCGGCCGGCAGCGGCACGGGCGCGCCGCACCCGGTCGCGGAAACAGAGGCCGTACGCGCCCTGGACGGGCCTGGAACACCGCTCGGCGCCGGCCCAAAGGCCGCTGCCGAGCGGGCCGTCGGCCACGATCCCGGCGACGTCCGGGTGCACACCGGACCACGGATCCGGACGGCCGCCCGGGCCGCGGGCGCCGCCGGATTCACCTTCGGCCGCGACATCGGCGTCGCGACCGGTCCGGGCCAGGAGATCCCGCAACAACTGCTCATCCACGAGGCCGTGCACGCGGCCCAGCAGAGCGCCGGCGGCACCGCGGGCGCCGACGAGGCGGAACGGCAGGCCGTCACGGTCGGCCACGGCGGCGCCTCGACGGGAGCCTTGGCCGGCACGGCGGCCCCCTACGTCGCATGGGCCCCGGAGGACTGGCTGACCACCACACCGGACGTCCGCCGCTACGGCCTCTCCGACCTCCTTGACGAAGCACGGGCCGTCGACGAATGGCTGCGCCGGCAGATCGCGACGACCCCCGAATTCGACCGAATAAAGGAGGCCGAGGCCGCCATACAGGCCGAACTCGCCCGCCGCGCCCCGGCGTTGACCCCGACCGGCCCCCGAACCCGCCCCGCGGCCCCCCGCACCGGACGCCGCTCGACCCCCGCGCGTGCCCCGGAAGTCCTCCCGGAGACCGAGATACCGCACGTGCTGCGCGACCGCGTCAGTATGCCGCTGACCGACCCGGCCGAGGTCCGCGCCGAGGCCGACCGCATCGCGGCCTGGCTGCTGCGGCCGGACGTCAGCCGCGCCGACCGCGCCACCCTCCGCCAGGAACTGGCCCTGCTCGCCCCGGCCGTTGCCGCTGACCTCGACCGCGCGGGCGTGGAACGCCAACAGGCCCGCCTAGCCCGGGCGTTGGCGCCGACCGGCACTCAGGACCGGGCCGGCGTCCTCGCCAACCTGCGGATCGTGGAGTCGATCAGGCCCTACGCCGACGCACCGGGTTCGGCGTACGTCATCCACGACGGCGAACTGCTCGTCTTCCCTCTGGAGACCGCGCAGCGCGTGCGAGCCCAGGTGCTGGGCTCGCTGACGGATGCCGCCCGACGGGCTCAAGGGATCGTCGACTCCACCGAGTTCCGCATGAACGAGCACCTGCGCCTGAACTATCAGGAGCAGCCGGTGGTCGGCTTTCTGGTCAGTGTGGTCAGCCGGGAGGAGCCCGTCGAGGTGCAGACGCGGATGCTGGGCCCGCTGGCAGAGTCCAACATGGCGCTGGCCCGCTATCGGGCGGCGGCGCGACGGGGCTCCCTCGTCGACATGGCGGACGCCGTCCTCAGTGCAGTCGAATCCGCGGACAAGGCCCAGGAGATCGTGCTCGACGGCATCGACCGCGCCGTGGCGGCGGCCGGCTCGATCGTGCACGGTCTGGAGATCACCCGCAATCTGGCCTTCACCATCGCCCTGTCCGTGGGCGCGATCCTCGCCGCCCCGGTGGTCGCGGCCGGAGTAGCCGGACTGGGCGCGACCGGGCTCACCGCGACCGCACTCACGGCCGTCGGCACCGGAACCGTCGTCGGTGGCGAGGGACTGCTCCTTGGCTTCACCGGAGGCGCCGGCGGTGAACTGGCCGCCGGACACGGTGTACGAGCGGCCCTCGACACCGGCGTGGACGAAGGACTCCGCGTCGGCGCGCAGGGCGTGTCGATCGGCGTGGGCGGTGGCGTGAGCCCCGGCCTGGCCCGTGCGCTCGGCGTCGGCGCCCGGGGAGTGTCCCGGCTCGGATCGTTCGGGCGCGCCGCGCTCGCACAGGGCGGTGGGAACGCCCTCGGAGGGGTGACCGGCGCCCTGCTCAACCCGCCCGAAGGCACCGGCCGCGGGGACGCGGCCCTCCGGGCCGGCCTGACCGGCTTCGGCCTGGGCGCGCTCGGCGGTGTCGCGGGGACCTATGCGCAGGGCCTGCCCTCTGCCACCGTGCGGTTCGGCGTGGGTGTCGGACTGCCCAGCCTCGTCGACGGCGGGGCGACCTACCTGCAGACCGGCGACCTGGCCCAGTCACTGACGGCAGCCGGCACCGGCCTGGCGGTCAGCGCTCTGACAACCGGCCGCTCCAGCGGTATCAGCGGGAGTGCCGAGCAACGGGCCTTCCGCGCCGGGCAGTCCGTACGACGCGGCCTGGGCGCCCCCGGCCGACTGCTGCGACCGTATGTGGCAGGCGCGCTGATCGGCCTCGCCGAGCCGGTACCCGCGCTGCGCCTGGAAGAGACACCGACGTCGATCACGCAGTCCGGGAGCGAGCGACCCGACGTCGCCTCGGCGGCCCCGCCCCCGACGCGGGCGCCCGCCGAGCAGCCTCAGCGTCAGGTGACGCCGACACGGGTGATCTCGCGGGGCGCGTTCCCCGTCAATCCCGCCCGGCAGGTGGTCGATCCGTTCTCCGGTGAGGTGCTCGGCCAGCAGTCCGCGTCGGCACAGACAGCCCGCTCGGTGATCACAGGCCCGCGTGCGGACGAGGCCGAAGTGGCCACCTGGCGACAGGCGTTGGACCGCGGCGAGATCGGAATTCAGGCCCCGCTGGGCGCGAACGTCTCCGGCCCCGACTTCATCACCGCCGAAATCGACTCCTCGGGTCAGATCACCATCTACGTCAGCGACACCAAGCTCTCCACGACGGGCCGCTTCCCGACCCCCGCCACCGCCATTCCCACCACGTGGGGAGCCGAGGTCCGCGCCGCCATCGCCCCGGGCCGTTTCGACGTCGGGGATCCCGTCCTCGAAGCGGCCATCCGGCAGGCCTTCGCGGCCGGACGGGTGCAGATCCGGCAGGTCAACGCGGACTACAGCCCGAACGGAGGCGGCAGGGTCACCGGTTTCTAGATCCGGGAGGCTTCACGCCGGTGCCGGGCGCGGCTGCTGCGGGCTCCGGGCCGGTTCGGAAACGGGTGGTCGAGTGGTGACGTCGGTGGGGGCGAGGCCGGGTTGTCGCAGGAGGCGGGCACGGAGTGGATCCGTGTCCGGGAGGCCGAGTTCGGTGGTGATGGTCAGGGCCTGGGTCCATGCGGTGCGGGCGGCGTGCGGGCGGGCGATGGTGTGGAGGATGTCGCCCAGGCAGACGAGACCGGCGGCCTCGCTGTGGCGGGCGCCGGTCTGGTGGAAGAGGTCGAGGGCCTGCCGGTAGCGGTCGACGGCCTCGGTGTGCTGGCCGAGGTGGTGGTGGATGTAGCCGAGGCTGTCCTGGATGTGGGCCTGCCCGTTGAGGTCGCCGGTCTCCTCGGCCAGGGCGAGGGCCTGGCGGCAGTGGGTGAGGGCTTGGTGGTGGTCGCCGAGTTGGGCGAGGATCCAGCCGATGTGGTTCAGCGCGGCGGACTGCCCGGCCCGGTCGTCGGCGGCCCGGTGGTGCGCGAGGCTGTCGTGCGCGTGGCCCAGCGCCTGCTGGTGGCGGCTCTGGGCGTCGTACATCCGGGACAGGTGTTGGTGGATGCGGGCCTGCCCGGCGTGGCTGCCGACCTCGCCGAACAGGTCCAGCGCGCGCAGGTAGTGGGCGCGGGCTTCGGCGGGGCGTTCCAGCCGGTCCTGGGCGAGTCCCAGGCCGCGGTGGGCCTCGGCCTGTCCGGCCTGGTCGCCCTGGTGGCGGGCGGTGTCCAGGGCCTTGGTGTGGACGACGGTCAGCGCCCGCCAGTACCCGTGCCGGTCGAGATAGGTCGTGAGCGCTGAGGCGAGCCGCCAGGTGTGGACGGGGAAGCCGGCGGCGGGCGCCTGTTCCACAGCGGCGACGAGCACCGGCGCCTCGGCGCTGAACCAGGCCTGCGCCTGCCGGTGGTCGGCCAACTCCTCGGGTGCGGCGCCCGGTTCGGCCGGTGGCAGCGGGGTCGGGTTGGGCCGGGGAGTCAGCAGGGCGTCGGCCCGATGGGCCGTGTGCAGGTAGTGGTCGAACATGCGGTGCGACGCGGCACGCCGGGTGTCGTCGCTGTCGTGCGCGGCGACCAGCTCGGCCGCGTAGGCGCGCAGCAGGTCGTGGAAGCCGTACCGGCCGAGGGGGTGTTCGGTGAGGAGGTGACCGCGGACCAGTTCGGCCAGCAGGACACGGGCGCGGGGTGCCGCTACGCCGGCCAGGGCGGCGATGGCCGGGAGCGCGGCGTCGGGTCCGAGGTGCAGTCCCAGTAATCGGAAGAGCCGGCCGGCCTCGGGGCTGAGCGCGTGGTAGGACCAGGAGAACACCGCCCGCACCTGGCTGGTCGCCTCCCCGCCGTCCAGCGCGTCCAGGCGTCCGTCGGCCCGGCGCAGTTCCTCGGCGAGTGCCGCGAGCGGGAGTTCGGGCTGTGCGGCGGCGCGGGCGGCGACGATCGCGAGCGCGAGCGGCAGGCCCGCGCACCGGCCGACGATCTCCCGTACAGCGTCGGGATCGGCGGACACCCGGTCCGCGCCCAGTCTGCGGATCAGCAACTCCCGGGCCTCACCGGGAGCGAGCAGGCCGATGGTCAGCAGATGGGCGCCCTCGGCCGCGGCCAGTCCGGTCAGCGACTTCCGGCTGGTGATCAGCGCCAGACAGCCGGGCGACCCGGGCAGCAGCGGACGCACCTGTTCGGCATCGCGGGCGTTGTCCAGCACCACCAGCATCCGCCGGCCGGCCAGAAGGCTGCGGTACAGCCCGGCCTGCGCCTCCAGACCGATCGGGATCCGGGCCGGCGGCACCCCCAGGGCGTCCAAGAAGCCGCGTACCGCCTCCGCCGGGCTCATCACCGAGCCGCCGGGGGCGAATCCGTGCAGGTTCACATACAACTGGCCGTCGGGAAAGGCCTGTTGGGCCCGGCGTGCCCAGTGCACGGCGAGTGCGGTCTTGCCCACGCCTGCGGTGCCCGACACCGCCGAGATCACCACCGCCGACGGTTGCTCGGTCACCGAGGTGAGGATCTCCTCCAGTCTGGCGAGTTCCTCGTCGCGTCCGCTGAATCCCCGTACTCCCATGGGCAGTTGTACGGGCACCTCGCCCGGCCGAGGAGTTGTCGCCGGTGACGGCCGCACCGGGGCAGAGGTGGGGAGAGCAGTCCGGAGTGGGGTTCGGGGGGCCGGCCATGCGGTGGGCTCGGACAGGCCTCCCCGAAGGATCTCCTGGTGTGTCTTCTGTAGTTCCGTACCCGGGTCGGCGCCCAGTTCCTCGGCGAGCCGCTGTCGGACGACGGCGTAGCAGTCCAGTGCCTCCGCGCCGCGTCCGGCGGCGTGCAGTGCTCGCATCAGGGCTTCGGTCAGGGGCTCCACCAGCGGGTACTCGCCCAGGAGTTCGGTCAGCGGGCCGATTACGGCGACGGGGTCGCCGACGCGCGACTCCATGTGCGCCCACCCGACGACGGCGTCCACGCGCTGCCGTCGCCATGCCTCGCGGACCTGCGCCGCCCACTGTCCGCCGAGCCCGGCCAGCGGCTCCCCGTGCCACAGTCCCAGCGCCTCGCGCAGCAGCGTCGTACGCGCCTCGTCCGTCCGTCCCGTTTCCCGGGCCCGGCCGACGGACTGCCGGAAAAGGTGGATGTCCACCTGGTCAGGGCGGGCCTCCAGGAGGTAGCCGCCGGAGCGGCGCACCAGACGTAACCGCGTATGTCCCGAGTCGCCGGTCTCCTCGCACAGTCGGCGGATCCGGGCGATGTGTGCGTGCAGCGCGCGCCGAGCCCCGTCCGGTGGCTCGGCGCCCCAGACCCGTTTGATCAGGACGTCGGTCGCGACGGGCCGGCCGGCGTCCACCGCCAACGCCGCCAGTACGGCCCTGCGTTGCGGTGGCCCGACCTCCACGGTCCGGCCGTCCACCGAGAGTTCCACGGGACCGAGAAGGCGCAGCTCCACCACGATGTCCACGCTCCCCGCGCATATTTTCTTCACTCCGCGCGCACACTCTCACGCTGGGCGACAACCTATCGACAACGTTCCGAGCCACACTCGAACTTCAGTCTGATGGGGCGGAGAGTCTCCACGCACGGCGGCGCACCGGGGGCGGGAGCGGCGTCGTGGGGAGCCGGTCAGGCGGTATCTGGGGGAGAGCGATTTGAACGAACATCGGGGAGCGACGGGGACGCGGACGGCACAAGCACCGGCTCGGCTGCCGGTCCGCCCGTACGAGCCGGAGGCCGCGCGGGTCGCGCAGCATGCGCCGCCTCCGCTGTCCGTGTCGGACGGCGGTGGGCGGAGTGTACTGGAGGGCGCCTTCGGGTTGTTGGGCGCGGTGGAGCGGGCCGGAGAGGCCGGACTGACCAGGCTCGCGGCGGAGTGCGGGCTGCCCAAGACGACCGCGTACCGCCTCCTTGAACAGATGGTCGAACTGGGGGCGGTTGAGCGGAGCCGCAGGGGCTATCGCGTGGGTCCGCGGCTCTTCCGGCTCGGGCAGGGGTGGCAACCGCATCCCGGGCTGCGGACCGCCGCACGGGCGCCGGCCCGCCGGCTGGCGCGCATCACGGGCGCGACGGTGGGGATCAACGTCCTGCGGGAGGGCCAGACCCTGGTCCTGGACTGGACGGTCGGCGAAACACCGGCGGCGCTGGGTCCATTGCTCGACAGGGTGGCCTGGCCGTGGTTCACGGCTGCGGGCAAGGTGCTGGTCGCCGCCGCCCATCCTCGGCTTCCGCCGGGTCCGGTGCCCGCCTCCTGGCGACAGGAGTGCGAGGAGATCCGGACCCGCGGAGTCGCGTTCGACCGCGAGGAGTTGATGGCCGGAGTCTGCTGCCTGGCCGTGCCGCTGCACGGCCCGAGTGGTGTGCACCTGGCGTCCTTGAGCGTCGTGACCGATCCGGCACACAGCCTGGAGCGGCTTGTCGGTGTCGCCGAGCAGACGGCGAGAATGATCAGCGCGGCGCTGCGCGGTCGTTGAGCCGGTCCGTCGATCCCGGCGGACCGTATCTGTGCGGGCAGGCTCATCCGGTCCCTCGTCCGGGGGGCCCGGCGAGCAGCAGGTGCTCCATGCTCTCGTAGCGTCCGCGTTCGCGTCGGATGGCCTTGCGCCCGGAGAGCATGGTGCCCAGCCAGCCGGACAGGAAGCCGACGGGGACCGAGACAAGTGCCGTGGTGGTCAAGGGGAACCAGTTGAAGTCGGCGTTCGGGAAGGCCGCGAGCGGGGACCCCGAGACCAGGTTGGTGCCGGTCATCAGGACCAGGACGCTGAGGGTGCCGCCGATGAGCGTGCACAGCAGGCCGGCGCGGGTGAAGCGGCGCCAGAAAAGGCTGTAGGTGAGCGCGGGGGCGATCGCCGAGGCGCCCAGACAGAACGACAGGATGGCCAGCGGCTGCAGACTGCGGTGCTGGGCCAGCGCCGCCAGCAGGATCACCGGGACCCCGACGACCAGGGCGGACCACCGGGCCAGGGCCATCTCGCGCCGCGGTGTCATGGTGGGGCGCTTGGCGGCGATGACGTCGTGGGCCAGTGAGTTGGCGCAGGCGAGCGTCATGCTGGCGACGGACGCGAGCAGGGTGAGGAAGATCGCCGTGGTGACGGTGGCGAAGACCAGAGCCTCCGTTCGCGAGAGGTGTTCGCCGAAGGCGGCCCGCGCGCCGAGGAGATAGGCGGTGTTGCCCCGCGGGTCCCCCGCGACGACGCCCGCCTTGCCGATGAGGGCCATCGCTCCGACGGCGACGACGGTGAGCACCAGGACGAACAGCGCGACGGACGAGACCGCCCAGGACATCGCCCGCCGCACCTGACGGGTGCTGCCGGCGGTGTACATCCGCATGGTGACGTGCGGCAGACAGGCGCCGCCCAGCACGATGGCGACCTGCGTACTGACCATGTCCAGGGCGGGATGGGGTCCGCCCGCGAACTGCATGCCCCAGCGCAGATAGTGCGGTCCGGTACCGCTGCCCCGCGCCGCCGCCTGGAACAGCGCCTGCGGGTTCCAGCCGAACGTGTAGAGGATCAACACCGCGACCACGAGCCCGGAGCCGAGCAGCATCACCGTCTTGAGGATCTGGATGAGCGCGGTGCCTCGCATCCCGCCGAGCGCCGCGTAACTGATCATCAGCGTGCCGGCCCCGATGACACAGCCGGTCTTCATACCGCTGTCGGAGAATCCGAGGACGTACGCCAACAGCTGTCCCACACCCGCGAGTTGGACGACCATCATCGGCGCCAGCGCGACGATCGTGACCAGACACGCGGCCATGCGCACCGACCGCCCCGGCAGCCGGCGGACCAGCACGTCACCCATGGTGAACCGGCCCGTGTTGTGCAGGGGTTCGGCCAGCAGGAACATCAGCAGCACCAACGACAGCAGGGCACTGGTGGCCAGTACGACACCGTCGTATCCGCATAACGCGATGACCCCGCCGATGGTGAGGACGGTGGCGGCGGAGATGTAATCACCCGCGATGGCAAGGCCGTTGCGCAACGGCGAGAGAGACCGGTATCCGGTGTAGTACTCGGCCAGGTCGTCCTCACCGCCGGGACCGGTCAGCACGCAGCACAGGAGCGTGAGGGTCACCACGCTGCAGAACGCCACCAGGGACCAGGACTGCGCGGCGCCGCTGAAGACGGTCACGGCTGCGGCTCCTGGCGCGCGTCCGAGGAGTGTGCGTGGCGTCGCACCCGGCGGGCCAGCGGATCGACGTAGCGCCGCGCGGTGAACTCGTAGAGGACCACCGCCAGCCAGGTGACGGGGAGTTGGAGCAGCGCGAGGACGAGTCCTGTGGGCAGGCCGCCCGGTGCGGGGCGGGTCATCAGCTCGGGGACTTCGACGGTGAGGGCCAGGAAGAGGGCGAAGTAGCCGAGGGCGGCGAAGGCGGCGACGCGTCGCTGCCAGCGGCAGGCGCGGCGCAGGAGGCGCAGATTGCGGTGCGGTCCGGTGTACGAGCGAGGGCGGGCGGCGCCCGGGGGTAACTGCCTGTCGGCCGCCCAGCCGGGGATCCGCGGGGCCGAGGTGTGGGAGGGAATCCGTCCGTGCCGTTGCCGGACGCGGGGTAAGTCCGTGCTGTCGTAGGACATCTCGGAATCTCCTAGCGAGCATGGCCCGAGGAAGGCGGACCGCGAGATACGGGGGGAGCGGTTCGGTCTTCGCACGCTATGCGGGCGTACGTCAGTGCGACAGGGATTCCGCTGAACTCCCTGATGGGGACGCTTCGGCGCTCTGACCTCGGATGTTGTACATGGTGGGGCTGTTACGCAGGGGCCTGGTGGGTCGTGTGAGGTGCGGCCGGCGAGTCACTCGCGATCGGGGACGATGCCCTGAGCGTGCCCATCGCCTAGTGCGGCGAATCGTGCGCGGTGTGGGGCGAACCGGCGATCGCGGCGAGGCGCAGCTTGGTCTCGTCGGGGCTGCCGGGGGCGGCCGTCATGATCACGATCTTGAGGTCGGAGTCGTCGTCCGACAGGACGTCGCAGTCCACGGTGACAGGGCCCACCGAGGGGTGGTGGATGGTCTTGTGGTCCTCGCGGTGGGGTGCCACCGACCCGGTCGCCCACAGGTCGGCGAACCGTCGGTTGCCCGCGCTCAGGGCGCGGACCAGCTCTGCCAGCCGGGCGTCCCGCGGGAAGCGGCCGGTGGCGCGGCGCAGGTCGGACACGACGGCGGCGTCGGTGGCGGCGCTGTCGGTCTCGGTCACCGGCCAGAGCGCGAGGCGAGCGGGACCCGCGTCCACCGGGAAGCGGTCGCGGGCGAAGTTGCGCCCCTGCCGCGGCGAGGACGCCGGGTCGCCCAGCAGCGCGGCCCAGCTGCGGTTCCACCAGATCAGCTGCCAGTCGGCCGCGAACACGGCGACCGCGACGTCGCCGAGCCGGCTGAGCACACGGTGGACACCGGGAGTGATGTGGTCGCGGATCGCGCCGTCCGCCGGCGGGGCGAGACGGGCCAGCCGGTACAGATGATCCCGCTCGGCGACGGACAACTGCAGAGCGCGCGCCAAGGACTCCACCACCGACGCCGAGGGCGTGGTGGCCCGCCCCTGCTCCAGGCGTACGACGTAGTCGACCGACACCCCGGCCAGCTCGGCGAGCTCCTCGCGACGCAGCCCGGCCGCGCGGCGCGACCGTCCCACCGGCAGCGCGGCGGCCGACGGGGGCAGCCGGTCCCGCCATGTACGGATCATCGACCCTAGCCCGGCCCCGGGAGTCGTCACCATGACACCCATCCTCCCGCACCGCGCCCGTCCGGCGAGCCGGCGAGGGTGGTACTGCCGCTCCTACCGATGAGGCGTCCCTGGCCCGGCGACGTGGGCAGGCGAACAATCGAACTCATGACGATCATCTTCATCACCGGAGCGAACAAGGGGCTCGGCCGCGAGACCGCCCGCCGTCTCGTCGACCTCGGCCACACCGTGGTTCTCGGAGCCCGCGACCCCGAACAGGGCACGGAGGCCGCCGCCGCACTCGGCGCACGCCACGTCCCCATCGACGTGACCGACGACGCGTCCGTGACCGCCGCGGCCGCGAATGTCGCGGCGCACGAGGGCTCGATCGACGTCCTGATCAACAACGCCGGCATCCACGGCCCCGCCGGCGATCCCACCACCCTCACCGGCGCCGACGCGCTCGGCGTCCTCGACGTCAACGTCGCCGGTGTGGTCCGGACGACCACCGCGTTCCTGCCGCTGCTGCGCCGGTCGTCGGACCCGGCCATCATCAACGTCAGCAGCGGAATGGGCTCGCTCGCCTACACCCACGACCCCGCACGCGCCGAGTCCGCTGTCGTCGCGCCCCTCTACACCGCCTCGAAGGCGGCCCTGACGATGCTGACGACCCAGTACGCGAAAGCCCTCCCGGACATCCGCGTCAACGCCGCCGACCCCGGCTACACGGCGACCGACCTCAACGGCCACAGCGGCCCCCAGACCGTCACCGAGGGCACGGACGCGATCGTCGGCCTGGCGACGGAGAAGCCGGGCGCCGGTTCTGGGCGCTTCGTGGATCGGACCGGTGAGATCGCCTGGTCGTGAACGCGGCGGGCGCGGGTGACATGACGTGGCGTCATCGCCGTCAGGCCTGGGCCGCCGCTTCCGAGGCCGGAGCGTCGTCGTGGTGCCGGCCCAGCGGAATGACCAGGGGCGTCCCGCTGACCGGATCCGTGATGACCCGGCTGCGCAACGCGAAGACGTGCTCGACGTTCTTCTCGGTCACCACCTCCTCCGGCGTGCCCTCGGCGACGATCCGGCCCGCCTTCATGGCGATGACGTGATCGGCGTAGCGGCAGGCCTGGTTGAGGTCGTGCAGGACCATCACCACGGTGCGGCCCTCGCGCCGGTTGAGGTCCGTGATCAGGTCGAGTATGTCGATCTGGTGGGCCAGGTCCAGATAGGTGGTCGGTTCGTCGAGCAGCAGTACCGGCGTGCCCTGGGCCACGGCCATCGCGATCCACGCCCGTTGGCGCTGGCCGCCGGAGAGCTCGTCGACCGGCCGGTCCGCGAGGTTGGTCAGAGCGGTCGCCGCGAGCGCCCCGTGCACAGCCCGCTGGTCGGCTTCGGACCATTGGCGCCACCACGTCTGGTGCGGTGAACGGCCCCGGCTGACCAGGTCCATGACGGTCAACCCCTCGGGTGCCACCGGGGTTTGGGGCAGGATGCCCACCTTGCGGGCCAGCTCACGGGTCGGGATCGAGCGCAGCGCGACGCCGTCGAGTTCCACCACGTCCCTGTGGGGCGCGAGTAGACCCGCGAGGGCACGCAACAAGGTCGACTTGCCGCAGGCGTTGGCCCCGACGATGGCCGTGACCCGCCCGGTCGGCACGGTCAGGTGCAGATCCTCGACGACGATCCGGCCGTCGTACGCCAAGTGCAGCTCCCTGGCCCGCAGTTCGGGACCGGGTGCGGCGGTACCGTCGGCGGAGCCGGGGCCCTGGCCGGATACGGAGGTACCGTCGTCCTCGGAGGCGGCACCCTGGTCGGGTGCCGGGGCGCGGGAGTGGGTGGATGCCATGCGATCAGCCTCCTGAGCCCGCACGGTTGACGCGGATGAGCAACCAGAGCAGGACGGGTGCGCCGAGGGCGCCGGTGACGATTCCGACCGGCAGTTCGGTCCCGGGGATCGCCTCGCGGGCGAGGAGATCGGCGCCCAGGACGGCGAACGCGCCGGTGAGACCGGAGACCAGGAGCGGCGGCGACGCGGTCCCTGCGAGCCGCTGGGCGATCTGGGGCGCGGCCAGCGCCACGAAGGCGACCGGTCCGGCCGCTGCCGTACCGAAGGCGACGAGCCCAACTCCGGCCAGCAGCCGGGTGAGCCGCACCTTCTGGACCGGGGTGCCGAGTCCGGCCGCCACGTCGTCGCCGAGCTGCAGCGTGCGCATCCAACGCCCCATGCCCACCGTGACCGGCAGCAGCACGGCCAACGCCACGGCCAGCGTGGTGACTTGGTGCCAGGTGCGGCCGTTGAGGTCGCCCACCAGCCAGCCGACGGCCGCCTGCGCCTGGAACTGGTTGCCGCAATGGGTGTGGGGCGGGCGTGATCACACGAGATCCGCCCGTACTCTCCCGTCTCGCCGGTCAGGACGTTGCGGTACGGATGCGCGAGAGCAGAGTCCTCAGTTGATCGCGATCCTCCGGGCCAAGTGCGGACATCGCCTCCGCGAGGGCCAGTCGGTCCACCTCTTCCGCCTCCCTGTGGCACTGCTCACCCTTGTCGGTGAGGCGCAGCAGGAAGGCGCGGCGGTCGGTCGGGTGGCGTTCTCGTTCCACCAGGCCGTCGCGTTCCAGGCTGTCGACGATGGCGGTGGCGGTGCGGGCCGCGACGCCGGTCATCTCGCTCAAGTCCCGCATCCGCAGAGGATGTTCGGCCCGGGCGAGCATGCGCATGGCGCGCAGGCGGGCGACCGAGGCGCCACCGATCCGCAGTCGGGACTCCACGAACTGGCGCAGCTGGTGGGTCGTCTCGTAGAGCTCGTCCACCAGGACGTCGCTACTGCCGTGCACTGCCATGTCGCTCCCCGTTCGCCGAAAAACCAATTCTATGAGCATCCACATAGTGAGTATGCTCAGCATGTGCTGCTGTACCGACGTCCCCGACTGTCCTTCTTCTCCTTCCGCCCCGGTCAACGCCTCGTCGTGCCGATCATGTGCGTCAGCGTGACGTTCATCGCGATCGCCGACGGAGCGATCACCACGGTGGCGCTTCCCTCGATCGCCCGTCAGTTCCACTTGACGACGGCCGCGCTGGACGGGGTGGTCGTCGTCTACCCGGTCTGCCTGGCCATGGCCATTCCCGCCTCCGCCTGGCTGGTCGAGCGATGCGGCGCCAAGCGGGTCCTGCTCACCGCCCTGGTCGCCTTCCTCGGCTCGTCTTTGCTGTGCGGTGCGGCCGCCGACCTCACCCAACTCGTCGCCTTCCGCGCGGCCCAGGGACTGTCCGCCGGAGTGCTGTTCCCGGCCTCAGCCGCCCTGCTCTTCGCGACCTTCGACTCCGGCGAACAGGTGCGGATCTCCCGCTACATGATCGTCCCCCAGCAGATCGCCCCGGCCGCCGCGCCGATCCTCGGCGGCCTGCTGGTGGACAACCTCTCCTGGCGCTGGGTCTTCTACGTCAACCTGCCCGTCGGCCTGCCGGCCGTACTCTTCGGCGTGCTGTTCCTGGCCCGCCACCAGGGCCACAGGGCCGGCCGTTTCGACCTGACCGGCCTGCTGCTGAGCGCCGCCGCCCTCGGATCCCTGATGTTCGGCATCTGCGAGGGCCCCAACCGCGGCTGGTCCTCCGCCGCCGTGCTGACGACCCTCGTCCTGGGCGCCGCCCTGCTCGCCGCCGCCGTCGCGTTCGAACTGCGCACGACCGAACCGCTCCTGAAGCTGCGCCTCTTCGCGGACCGGCTCTTCCGGGACACCAACCTGATCAACCTCGTGGGCCTGGTGCCGATCCTCGGAGCGATGTACCTGGGCCCGCTCTTCCTCCAGCAGGCGCAGGGCCGCAGCGCCCTGGAGTCCGGCACGAGCACCTTCCCCGAGGCCTTCGGCGTCCTGCTGACCGTCCAGGTGGCGGGTGTCCTCTACACGCGGGTCGGCCCCCGGATCATCGTGGGCTGCGGCCTGGCCGGCGTGAGCGGGGTCCTGCTGCTCTTCGCCACCTGCGACCAGGACACCGGTCTGTGGACGTTCCGCGTCTACATGTTCCTGCTCGGCATCGCCATGGGCGGGGTCTTCATGCCGACCACGGTGGCCTCGCTCGCGACCATCGCCCGGCAGGATCTGGCCCAGGCCTCGATGCTCAACACCGTCGTACGCCAGACCGGCGGAGCCCTCGCGCCGGCGGTCGTGACCACGGCCCTGGTCCTCAGCACCCCCGCGGCGGCGGCCGCGACCCCGCCCGTCGCCGCCTACCAACACGCCTATCTGGTCCTGGCGGCGATCGCCGCGGTGACATCGGCCTTCGCGTTCACCCTCCGGGACGCCCCGGCCCGCGCCGCGGCAGGCGGCGGCACCAAGGCCTCGAACCGAACGCCCGCTCGCGCACGAAGCGGCAAGGAGAGCGTGCACTGACACTGCTGATCACCGACCCGGTCCTGTGGCCGCCGACGGGACGGCGGCCACAGGACCGGGTGTCGGGACGAATGCATTCCGCCCAATGATCAGGGCTGGGCGGTCAGTTGGAAGCTCTGTGCGGTGGAGCCGTCGCACGTCCGCTGGGTGAGCTGGACGCTGTTGGTGGCGGCAGTGGAGGCGGTCAGGCACTTTCCGCTGTGGCGCGCGGCGAAGTGGTAGTTGCCACTGGCCTCCTTCACCGGCTGCCACTGCTGGTTGGTGCCGCTGGAGTAGGACCACAGCTGCAGGGGCGCGTTGTCGGCTGTGGAGCGCTCGGCGACATCGATGACCTGCTGCGGATTGCTGCGGGAGTTGATACGCACGTATCCACCGTCGGTGGCCACGAACTGGAACTGCTGGGCCGCGGTGGCGTTGCAGGCGTACTGCTGGATGGCGGTCCCGTTGGCCGTGGCGGCGGCGCGGGCGTCGACACAGGTGCTGTTACCGCCGTTGCGCACGCTGTACCAGGAGGTCGAGGGTATGCCGTCCCCGGGCGGCTGGGTGGGCGTCGATCCGCCCAGCCACTTCAGCCCGTCCAGGAGGAACTTGTTCTGCGTCGCGCTGGCGAACGTCGACGACAGCGTGGTGTTGGTGTCGTAGTTCATCGCGTTGTGGCCGAAGTTGGCGTACAGCATCTTGTAGTTCGTGTTCGTCCACAGGATCGGGTAATACCCGCTGTACCAGGTCTGGTTGGGGTCGGTGCCAAGCGGGAAACTGCTCGGGTCGATGGAGGCCAGGATCTTGATGGCGGGGTTCTGGCGCAGGTCGTTGGACCAGCTGTACCACTCGCTGACGGACGAGGTGAAGGTCGCGGGCAGGTTCACCGTCGAGGGGTGCGTACGGTTCTCCACCTTCAGAACGGCCGTGGTCGGCCCCCAGGTGTTGGAGCGGAAGTTGCCGCTGCCAAGGAACGTGTTGTGGTACCACGGCCAACCCGCCGCGTTGGTGGTGAAGGCCGACACGTGGAAGCCCATCCACGCGCCGCCGTTGCGCATGTAGTTCTCGAAGCCGGTGCGCTGGGCGGCCGTCTGTGGCAGGTCGTCGAGGAACAGGACGACCTGGTAGCTGTTGACGCCGCCGTTGGCGAGGAGGTCCCAGTTGTTGCTGGACGTGTAGGTGAAGCCGTTCACGGCCGCCTGCTGGGGGAACCAGGTGTTGGCCTCGTGGACGAAGCTGATGTGGGCGGCGTCCCAAGTCCCGTTGTAGAGCGCGAGTACACGGAACGGCTCCGCCGCCGGTGCGGCCTGCGCGGGCGGCTGTGCCATCACGCTCGTGAACGCCGTGAGCAGGAATGCCAGCCACAGTGCGACGCGTGCGGTGCCGGATCTCACCTGTTGCATCCGATGTTCCCTTCATGAACGGCCCGGAGGCGGGGGGTGTGCCGCCGCTCGGCGGCATCAGGGCGTGAACGAAGGGGTTCACATATATGAGAGCTGGATGTGTCTGTAGAGGTCGCTGGGCCGTGAACCTAAAGGTCTGAACCAGACACGTCAAGAGGTGGCACCGGGAAACCCCCTTATACGTCAAGGGAGTTCAGCACTTGAAGCCGGATGGTCGAGAGGTCCGGATACGCCGAACGCCAAGTACCCGAGGGGCGCGGGCACTTGGCGTGGGCGATCGGCGAGGGACGGTCAGCGCTTCTGCAGGGCGGCGGTGATCTTGGCGATCATGTCGCTCTGGGCGGCGTTGGGGTGCGTGCCTTCCGGGGTGACGGGTGGGATGTGAAGGGGTGAGGGTTGTTGGGGGTCCCCGAGAGTCAGGTCGCGCCCGGATCCTCAAGGTGGGCGCCGACGGCCGTGCGGGGCAGGGCCAGGCACAGCAACGCGCAGACCAACAGGGCGCCGACGGCCCACGGACCGGCGTGGCTGATCCCGTCGGTCAGGTCGGTGGAGATGTTCGAGAAGAAGACGTTGCCGATGACCGCGACTCCCAGCGCGCCGCCGAACTGCTGGGCGGTGGAGAAGACCCCCGAGGCGCCGCCGGCGATCCGCTCGGGCACGGCGGACAGCACGACGTTCGCAAGTGGGACGACCAGGAACCCAAGGCCCGCGCCGGCGACCAACAGGCCGGGCACCAGCGGCCAGGCGCCGGTGTGAGCGGAGGCGGCCTGCTCAATGGCGTACTGGACCCAGAAGAACCCGCCCGCCAGGACCAGCCCACCCACCAGCAGCACGACTCGCCCGAACTTCACCACCAGGCCGTCCGCCATCGGTGCGGTGATGAAGGTGCCGCCGCTGAACGCGACCATCAACACCCCTGCCTGGGCGGGGGAGTAGCCCTGCCCGGACTGCAGCCAGATGGTGAAGGTCAGCATGAAGCCCGACATCGCGCCGTAGAACAGCATCTGGATCAGCAGACCCGCGCTGAACGCCCGGTTTCGGAACAGGCTCGTCGGCAGCACCGGACCGGGCGTACGCCGTACCGACTGCACGACGCTCAGCAGCACCAGTCCCGCCACTCCGCCGGCCAGGCAGAACCAGCCCCACAGCGGCCAGCCGTTGGTGCGGCCCTCGACCAGCGGGAGCACGACGGCCACGAGCGACGCGGCCAGCACCAGGTTGCCCACCACATTGATCCGTCCCGGCGCGCGCTCGCGGGAGCCGGGTATCCACAGCGCGCCGAGCACCAGCACGAGGGCCGCGAGAGGGAGGTTGACCGCGAAGATGGTGCGCCAGCCCCAGCCGAAGAGGTTCCAGTCCGTCAGTACGCCGCCCAGCAGTACGCCGGTCGCCACCGCGATCCCGGCGATCGCCCCGTAGATCGCGAACACCTTGCCGCGCTCGGCCCCGGTGAACATCGTCCGCAGTGATCCGAGAACCTGCGGCATGATGACCGCCGCCGCCACCCCCTGCACCGCGCGCGCCGCGATGAGTTGACCCGGATCGGTGGCCACCGCACTGGCCAGACTCGCCACGGCGAAGCCCGCGACGCCGGTCAGGAACAGCACCTTGCGCCCGTACCGGTCGCCCAGGTGCCCGGAGATGATCAGGGTCGCGGCGAAGCCCAGGAGATAGGCCGACACCGTCCACTCCAGCTGCGCTGGATCGGCGTGCAGGCCGCGCCCGATGGACGGCAGCGCAGTGTTGACGATCGAGCCGTCGATCATGTCCAGCAATGCCGCGAGGATCATGACGATCGCCGCCGCCCACCGCTTCGGATCAGGCCGTTCACCGGCGGCGGGGGCGGAGGCCGCCCGGACTGTACTGTGCGACATTGGTGATCCCCTGATCGCTTGACCATAATGTAACTTGAAGCTCGTGTATCTCGACTATCGAGCTATCTATAGCCTGGAGGGAGACGTCTCGATTGTCAAACGAAATGGAACGCGTACTCGCTGACCTGGGCAAAGTCATCCAGGACTACCAGTCCGCGGTCGACGACTACGACCGCGAGACCGCCCGCCTCCTCGGCGTGAACGAAACCGATCTGCGCTGCCTGGAGCTACTGCTCGCCGCCGGCGAGCTCTCTCCGCGTGAACTCAGCACCCGCCTGGGTCTGACCACCGGCAGCGTGACCGCCATGCTCGACCGCCTGGAGAACCTCGACCTGCTCAACCGCACCCCGCACCCGGTGGACCGCCGCAAGACCGTGGTGCGAGTGACCCCCGAGGGCGCCCGGCGCTGCTACGAGCTCATCGCCCCGCACATCGAGGACGGCGTGAAGGAGGTCAGCGCGAAGTACGGCGTCGAGCAGTTGCAGTTGGTCATGGACTTCCTGCGCACGACTACGACCATCCAGACCCGCCACACCGAGCGTCTGCGTGCCTTGCCCGCCCCCAAGTCGGAACGCGGGCGCCGGGGCAAGTAGCGCTCCGCGTGGAGGCGCTGTTCGTCGCTCAAACTGTGTACGGCGCCCATGTGTTGGCGTGCGGAGGCCTCCATAGCGGATCGCGCTCGACGCCGGCCTGTGACGCCGTTCCCGTCAGACGCATCTCGGCAGGCGGAACCCTGGCCGCCTGCTCCTCCAGGCCATCCATCCAACGGCCGACCTCTGTCACCGATAACCCCCACGTACCCAGGTAACAGCGGTGCGTCCGAAGGTCGAGCAGCGCCGCCGAATGTCGTGCGGGCGCGATCGGGTTACGGAGATGTTGCGCGAAGTCTTGACGCGTCCCGCCGCGTTGCGTAGATATGACTGCGCAGTCATGACAGCGCAGTCATGCATCGGACTGGGACTAGGATTCGACTGCCGGAAATCGGGAGACGCCATGGCACCAGGGGCAGGGCGCGGCGCGGGAGCCGCGCCGCGCAGTGTGGATGTGGCGCGCCTGGCGGGCGTGTCGCAGAAGACGGTGTCCCGGGTGATGAACGACGAGCCGTACGTCTCGGAGGACGTACGCCGTCGGGTCCTGGCGGCGGCCGATGAACTCGGCTACCGCTCGAACAACGCGGCCCGCGCCCTGGCCTCCGGACGCACCCGCTCAATCGGAGTCGTGACGCTCGGCACCGCCCTGTACGGTCCGGCCTCGCTGCTCATGGGAGTCGAGCGTGCGGTGCGGGACACCGGCTACGCCCTCCGCGTGGTCAACACCATGGAGGGGGAGACGGCAGGCATCGCCGGGGCCGTGGGCTCGCTCCTGGACCAGGGCGTGGACGGCATCGTCATCTCCGAGCCGATCGACGAGCCGGGCGGCGCGGTTCTCTCCGCCCGGCTCGACGTACCGATCCTCGTCCTGGGCGCACCCCCGCCCTTCGCCGCACCCCACGTCGTGACGGCCGGCATCGTCTCCGATCAGATGGCGCGAGCGGCCACCGAGCACCTGCTGGAACTGGGCCACACCACCGTCCACCACCTGGCAGGCCCCCAGCGTTGGTACTCGGCCCGGGACCGCCTCGAAGGCTGGCGCGCGGCGCTCGCCGCACACGACCGGGCAGAGCCGCCGGTCGTGCAGGGCGACTGGTCGGCCGCCTCCGGCTACGCGGCCGGCCGCGAACTGGCCGCAGACCCCGGCGTGACCGCAGTGTTCGCCGCCAACGACGACATGGCCATCGGCCTGATGCGTGCGCTGGCGGAAGCCGGCCGACGCGTGCCGGAGGACGTCAGCGTGGTCGGCTTCGACGACACCCCCGTCGCCGCGTACGTGACTCCGCCGTTGACCACGGTGCGTCAACCGTTCGACGCGATGGCGCAGGACGGCCTGAAACTCCTCGTGCACGCCATCGAGAGCCCGCAGGCGGACCCGCTGCCGATGACCGACCCACCGGTCGAACTCGTCGTCCGCGCGTCGTCGGCGCCGCCGCTCCGCTAGTTGCTCCGCTGGGTCTGCGGTTCTTCGTCCGCGGGCCGGTGGGGGCTGGTCGCGCAGTTCCCCGCGCCCCTAATGGGCGCCTAACTCACCGGAACTTTCCGGTCTCGCCCTTTCAGCACGCCGTCGCCCGGTGTGCCGGTCCCTCACACCCATCCGCGGGAGTTCACCATGTCCGGACCCTTCTCCAACTCCTCCTCGTCCCTGAGTCGTCGGGGCTTCCTCGCCGCCACCGGCGCGGTGTCGCTGGCCGCCACACTGACCGCCTGCGGCGGCGACGGCGACGGTACGAGCGGCTCGTCGAGCAAGCCGGTCAGCCAGGCCGACATCGACAAGGCCATGAAGACCCCGACCCAACTGACGTTCTGGACCTGGGTGCCGAACATCGACAAGGAGGTCGCCCTCTTCGAGAAGAAGTACCCGGCCGTCAAGGTGAAGGTCGTCAACGCCGGTCAGGGCACGCCCCAGTACACCAAGCTGCGGACCGCGCTGAAGGCGAACAGCGGTGCCCCGGACATGGTGCAGATGGAGTTCCAGGCGATTCCGACGTTCACCATCACCGACAGCCTGCTCGACCTCCGTCCCTACGGCGCCTCCGCGCTCAAGTCGACCTTCGTGGACTGGACGTGGGGCCAGGTCAGCGGCAGCGGCGGCGAGGTCTGGGCGATACCGCAGGACACCGGCCCGATGGGCATGCTGTACCGCAAGGACATCTTCGACCAGCACGGAATCCAAGTCCCCACCACCTGGGACGAGTTCGCAGCCGCCGCCCGCAAGCTGCACAAGGCCGACCCGGACGTCTACCTCACCAACCTCGCCGCCAACCAAGTCGCAGCCTGGCACGGCCTGTTGTGGCAGGCGGGCGCCAAGCCGTACGTCACCTCCGGCAAGAGCGACATCACCGTCAGCGTCGACGACGCGGTCTCCAAGAAGCTCGGCGAGTACTGGGGCACCCTCGCCAAGGACGGCGTGATCGGCGTGGAGCCGGACTTCACCGACGCCTGGTACGCGGCGCTCAACAAGGGCAAGTACGCGACCTGGCTCACCGGAGCCTGGGGCCCGGCCTTCCTCTCCGGTTCGGCGAAGGCCACCTCCGGCAAGTGGCGCGCGGCCCCGCTCCCGCAGTGGGACGCGGCCAAGCCCAGCTCGGGCAACTGGGGCGGCTCGACCACCGCGGTCATCCGCTCCACCAAGAACCCCATCCAGGCAGCGGTGTTCGCCCAGTTCCTCAACAGCGACCCCACCAGCGCCAAGATGTTCGCCACCGAGCAGTTCTTCTTCCCGGCGACCAAGACCCTGCTCGGCGAGGCGAGTTTCCTCGGTGACGCGCCCGCCTTCTACGGCGGCCAGAAGGTCAACCAGGTCTTCGCCGACATCAGCGCCCAGGTCGACCCCGCCTTCCAGTGGCCGCCGTTCCTCGACCGGGTCGCCACGGACTGGACCGAGACCGTCGGCAAGTCCCTTGCCGACAAGACGGACACAGTCCGCGCGCTGGGCTCCTGGCAGTCGCGCATCACCACATTCGCGAAGAGCCAGGGCTTCACGGTCAAGGGAGCCTGACCATGGCCGCCACCACAACGGCCGCCCGCACAGCGCCCTCCCGTACGAAGTCCCCACCCCGCCGACGCCACGGCAGGGCAGGAGTCCTGTTCATCGCCCCGTTCATGGCGCTGTTCCTGCTCCTCTTCCTAGCCCCGCTCGGCTACGCCGCCTACCTGAGCCTCTTCCAGGAACGCCTCATCGGAGGCTCGACGTTCGTGGGCCTGGACAACTACGTCACCGCCCTCAAGGACCCACTCCTCCTCAAGGGCATAGGCCGCGTAGCCCTGTTCTTCGTCATCCAGGTCCCCGTGATGCTGCTGCTGGCCCTGGCGTTCGCGCTCGCACTGGACAGCGGCCTGCTGCGGCTGGCCGGGGTGATCCGCCTAGGCATCTTCGTCCCGTACGCCGTCCCCAGCGTGATCGCCACCCTCATGTGGGGCTACCTCTACGGCCCCGACTTCGGCCCCTTCGCCCAGATCAGCCACGACCTCCACCTGCCGGCCCCGCACTTCCTCTCCGACAGCTGGATGCTCGGCAGCCTCGCGAACATCGTCACCTGGGAGTTCGTCGGCTACAACATGATCATCCTGTACGCCGCCCTGCGCACCATCCCCGCCGAGCTGTACGAGGCGGCCGCCATGGACGGCGCCGGCGCCTGGCGCATCGCCTGGTCCATCAAACTCCCCGCACTGCGCCCGGCGTTGACCCTCACCCTGCTCTTCTCGGTGATCGGCAGCTTCCAACTCTTCAACGAACCCAACCTGTTGATGAAGGTCGCCCCGGACGTCATCGACAGCTCCTACACCGCCAACCTCTACGCCTACTCCGTCGCCTTCATCAGCCAGCAGACCAACTACGCGGCCACGGTGTCCTTCATCCTCGGGCTGGTCATCGTGATCGTGTCGTACGCCTTCCTGCTCACGGCGAACCGCAGGAGGACCGCATGACCACCGTGACCCCCGCGGTCCCGACCGCCTCGAAGACGCGGGGACTCCCCGCCGAGGCCCGGACACGCCGACGCCCGTCGTCGACCCACCGCCGCAGCACCCCGCTCACGATCGCCATGCTGGCCGTCCTGGCGTACTTCCTGCTCCCGCTGTGCTGGCTGCTGATCGCCTCCACCAAGAGCACCCAGGACCTGTTCAACAGCTTCGGCCTGTGGTTCTCGCACGCGCCGCAACTGCTGTCGAACATCAAGGCCACCTTCACCCAGGACGACGGCGTGTTCGGCCGCTGGCTGCTCAACACGGTCCTGTACGCCGGGGTGAGCGCACTCGGCGCGGCGTTGCTCGCGGCGGCGGCCGGCTACGGCTTCGCCAAGTACCGCTTCCGCGGCCATGGCGCGGCCTTCAACCTGGTGCTCGGCGCCATCATGATCCCGACCACCGCCCTGGCGATCCCCACCTATCTGCTGTTCGCCAAGGCAGGCCTGGTCAACACCCCTTGGGCGGTGATCCTGCCGTCCCTCATCAGTCCGTTCGGCCTCTACCTCATGCGCATCTATGCCGAGGACGCCGTCCCCGACAGCCTCATCGAGGCCGCCCGCATGGACGGCGCCGGAGAGTTCCGGATCTTCTGCACGATCGGGCTACGGCTGCTCGCCCCCGGCCTGGTGACGGTCATCCTCTTCACGCTCGTCGCCACCTGGAACAACTACTTCCTGCCGCTGATCATGCTCAACGACCCGGATCTGTACCCGATCACGGTCGGGCTCTCCTCCTGGGCCGCCCAGGCGCAGAACGGCGGCGCCGGAGCCAGCAGCGACATGCTCGCCCTCGTCGTGACCGGCTCCCTGATCTCGATCGTCCCGCTCGTCCTGGCCTTCCTGCTGCTCCAGCGGTACTGGCAGAGCGGCCTGGCCACCGGCGGCGTCAAGCAGTAGCCGGCAGCTCCCTCCCGGTACCCCCCAACACCCCCTGCACTCCGGAGGTTTGTCCATGGCGGATCTGCCCGCCCGCGTTCTGTTCGGCGCTGCCTACTACCACGAGTACCAGCCCGCCTACGGCCCGGACGTACGGCCCGACGAGCAGCTCAAGACCGACCTCGACCTGATGGCAGAGGCGCACTTCACCGTCATCCGGGTCGGCGAGTCGGTCTGGTCGACCTGGGAACCCGAGAACGGCCGCTTCGAACTCGACTGGCTGCAACCGGTGTTGGACGGCGCCCACGAACGCGGCATCTCCGTCATCCTCGGCACCCCCACCTACGCGGTACCGCCGTGGCTGGCCCGCCACTACCCGGAGATCACCGGAGAACGGCGCACCGGCGAGCGCATCGGCTGGGGCGCCCGGCAGGAAGTCGACTTCACCCACCCCGCGTTCCGCTTCCACGCCGAGCGGATCATCCGGAAGATCGTCGCCCGGTACGCCGACCACCCGGCGGTCATCGGTTTCCAGGTCGACAACGAACCGGGCCTGGAGCTGTTCCACAACCGAGGCGTCTTCCAACGCTTCACCGACCACCTACGCGCCAAGTACGGGGACGTCGAGACCCTCAACCGCGAGTGGGGCCTGGTCTATTGGTCCCACCGCCTCTCCACATGGGCCGACCTGTGGACCCCCGACGGCAACGCACAGCCCCAATACGACGTCGCCTGGCGGGAGTTCCAGTCCCGCCAGTGCACCGAGTTCATCGGCTGGCAGGCCGACATCGTCCGCGAGTACGCCCGCCCCGAGCACTTCGTCACCACCTGCATCTCCTACAAGCGGCCGGCGGTCGAGGACGACGAGCTCACCGACCGACTCGACATCGCCACCGGCAACCCGTACTACGACATGCAGGACGGCCTGCTCCTGCCCGACCCCACCCCGGACACCCACGAACAGAAGTGGAAGACCACCGGCGTCTGGTCGCTCCACCAGACCGCCGACTGGATGTTCTCCTCCCGACAGGAGCCGTTCCTGGTCACCGAGACCAACGCCAACTCCATCGGCATGGCCTGGGACAACCGCCCCGCCTACGACGGCCAGTGGCGCCAGGCCGCCTGGGCTCTCGTCGGCCGCGGTGCCCGCATGATCGAGTACTGGCAGTGGCAGACCCTGCGCTTCGGCGCGGAGACCTACTGGGGCGGAGTCCTCCCGCACAGCGGCCGACCGGGCCGCACCTACGCCGAACTGGCCCGGCTGGGGGAGGAGTTCGAGACCGCGGGCCCACTCGTCGCGGGCCTTGAGCCGGACGCCGACATCACGATCGTCTACTCCACCCCGAGCAAGTGGCTGATGCAGAAACACCCGCCCCTCGCGACCCCGGACGGCGAACCGGACCCCGCCGCCTACCACCGCATCCTCGATCCCTTCTACCGCGGCGCCTTCGACGCCGGACGCCAGGTCCGCGTCGTCCACGCCCGCCAACTGCACGACCCGCGCGGCGAACGGGCTGGCCTGACCCCCGAGGAGGCGGCACACCGCCACCCCGTCCTCGTCGTCCCCGCCCTGTACCTCGCCGACGACACCACGCTCGACTGGTTCGCCGCCTACGCTCACGCCGGCGGCCACCTGGTCCTCGGTCCGCGCACCGGCTACGCCGACCACGAGGCACGAGCCCGGCACGAATCGGCTCCCGCCCGTCTCACCGGCGCCGCGGGAGTGTCGTACGACGAATTCAGCAACCTCACCCACGCCGTCCCCGTCCGACCCGTCCCCGACAGCCCCCTCCCCCTGCCGGAGACCGCGACGGCGACGCACTGGGCGGACGGCCTGACCGTCACCGACGCCGAGGTCCTCGCGGCGTACGAGCACCCGCACTTCGGCCGTTGGCCCGCCGTGACCACTCGCCGTCATGGGGAGGGCCGGGTCACGTACGTCGGCACCGTCCCTGGCCGCGACCTCGCTCGTGCCCTGGCCGAGTGGCTGGCGCCCGTGGCCCGCAGCGGATGGGGGAATCCGCCGACGTCGGTCACGGTGACGACCGGCACCTCGCCCGACGGCCGCCGGGTGCACATCGTCCACAACTGGAGCTGGGAGCCCGCCCGTTCGGCGGCGCCGGTCGATCTCGTCGACGCGCTGAACGGCACGTCCCTCCCCACGGGTTCGGTGCTGGAGCTCGGCCCGTGGGACGTACGCGTACTCGTTTCTCCGACGGACTCGAAGGAGTAGCGGTGCAAGGAGTGGCTGTGCAGAGATGCAGAGCGGTGAAGGTGCTGGGTACGTTCGCCGGGGCAGCCGCGATGCTGGCGATACCGATGGCCACCAGTGCGCAGGCGTACAACCCGACAGGCGGAATCCTCTACCAACTCGGCAGTGAACCGTGTCTGAAGGGCCGGGGTAACTGCGCCGTCTACCCGAAGTCCGCGCAACTGCCCGGCGGACGCCTGGTCGCGTCGTTCGAGAGGTCCACCGTCGTACCGGCGACCGGCAGCGCCGACGGACAGACGCTCCCGGTGTACAAGAGCGACGACCACGGGACGAGCTGGCAGCCGCTGTCGGAGGTCAAGGCTCCTGCCTACCTGTCCAGCGATCCCAAGTACGCGAAGTACACGAGCAATTGGACCAACCCCTACCTCTACACGCTTCCGCAGGACGTCGGAAGACTGAAGCGGGGCACCCTGCTCCTCGCCAGTGTCGTGTCGGGCGACGACCAGTACTACCAGGAGCACAAGGCGGCCGACCCCAACTGGACGCCCTCCAACGACGGCGACCGCAGCGACCTCGCCATCGCCCTGTACTCCAGCACCGACAAGGGCAGGTCGTGGAAGGTCGTCAACGTCATCGCGACCGGCGGCTGGCAGGGCGGCAGCGCGGGCGCGATCGGCCAGAACGTCGCCACGGCCAACACCGACAGACAGGTGGATCCCCTCTGGGAGCCCTACCTGATGGTCCACAAGGGCAAGTTGGTCTGCTACTACTCCGACGAGAACGACTACACAGGCTTCAACGCGACCACCGGCGTCCCGACCCTGGACCCCGCGAACGACACCGCCACCGACTCGCACGGCCAGATCCTCGCCCACAAGACCTGGGACGGCCGCAGTACGCGCTGGAGCGGACCCGTCGTCGACGTCGCGGGACTGACCCAGAACATGGGCGGCGGCAAGACCGAGATCGGCGGCGGACGCCCGGGCATGACGAACGTGGTGCGGACCACGGACGGCAAGTGGCTCCTGACGTACGAGTATTGGGGCGGCGGAACCAACACCCGGTACGTGCTCGCCGACAACCCGCTCGAGTTCTACCGGGGTTCGGCGACAGGGGGTGCCATCACGTCGCTGCCGGTCGACACCGGCTCCCATGCGCTCGCGACGGGCGGCAGTCCGGTCGTCATCAGGCTGCCCGGCGGAAGCCTGGTCTACAACGCGGCGGGCAGCGGCAACGTCTGGGTCAACAAGAGCGGCCGCAGCGACGGAGTCTGGAAGGAGAACCAGACGACCTCGCGGGCCGGCTACAGCCGCAACCTGCAGTACGTCGACGGCACCGGCCGCATCGCGATCCTCAACAACCAGGGCACCTCGACGATCGCTTACGCCGAGGTCGACCTCGGCCGATCGGAAGGCGCCTACTACCGGTTGGTGAACCGGCAGACCGGCCAGGTGATCGGCACCGGCGGCAAGACGAACGACGCGAACATCGGCAACGGGGACGTTCCTGACGTCGTCCTGGAGGACCGCGGCTCCGCTGCGAACCCGGACACCCAGTACTGGCACACGGTGAACGAACCGAACGGCGGCGTAACGCTGTTGAACAAGTCGGGCGGCCGTGCGGCGGCGATCTGGACGGGCAACGCCACGGTCGGCCAGTGGATCGGCCAGTGGGTCGACAACAGTGCCACCGGCAGCTGGAACCTGGTCAAGACCGGCCACGGGTTCTACAAGTTGCAGTCGGTCAAGAACACGAGCCTGTACCTGACGGGCGCGTCCGACGGGTCGCCACTGACCTTGCAGAACGCGGCGACGGACGGCTCACAGGAGTGGAGGCTCGTCCCGTAGCCGCCGTCCTTCGAGGCACTGTGGTGGCATGCGGGTTCGCTCGCTAGGCTGCCGCGCAGAATCGGGATCGTCAACGCGCCGGTGGCTGGGTAGCGCGTCTTTCAGACGTGCTCATTGGAGACACCAATGGCGTATCGGTCCCTTCTGCGTGTCCCTGATGCGGGATTCTTCCCGTTGGGATTCCTGGCCCGGCTTCCCTACGCGACCTCGTCCCTCGCAACACTCATCCTTGTCCGGGCCGCCTCCGGCAGTTACGCCTTCGCCGGCCTTGCCGCGGCGACCCAGGGCATCGCCATCGCGGTCGGCGGTCCGGTCGTCGGGGCGCTGTCCGACCGCCACGGTCACCGGTCCATCGGGGCGGTCATGGCAGTCGCCAACATCGTTGCCCTGACCGGCCTCGTCGTGGCAAGCCACACCGACCGCGCGAGCATGCTCGTAGCAGCGGCCCTGGCCGGTCTCACCCAACCACAGGTCGGACCCATGGTGCGAGTGCACTGGTCACGCCTGCTGCACGCGCGCGACCAGCAGGTACTCATGCCCACCGCGCTGTCGTACGAGGCGACCGCCGACGAGACAAGTTTCATCGTCGGACCTGCGATCGTCGGGTTGCTCACCCCGATCGGACCGACGGCGCCGACTGTGGCAGCGATGGTCCTGCTGGCTGTGGCCACCCTGCCTTTCGCGCTGTCCCTCAGCCAACGGGCCGGCATGCGGCAGCCGACACCGAAGACGTCGAGAACTCCCTTGCCACGACGCCCACTTGCCGCCATGTTCCTTGCCATGGCGGCGATGGGTGCCGTGTTCGGCGCAGTCCAGACCGGCGTCACTGCCTTTGCCGACGGTAGTGGGCGACCCGGCACCGCCGGGCTCCTCTACGCGACCTTCGGCATCGGCAGCGCTCTGGCAGGCGCTGCCTGCGCCTGGCTCCCTCCGCGATTCACACTGCGCCACCGGTACATGACCTTCGCGGCCACCCTGCTGCTGGGCGGGCTGACCCTTGTCGTCGGGGACAGGCTGCACGCCGTTCCGGCCGCCGTGGCCATCGCCGGCGTCACCGTGGCGCCCTACATGATCAGTCTCTATGCCCTCACCGAACGACTCGCGCCGCCTGACCGGGCGAATGTCACGATGACGATCGTGTGCGGGGGAGGACCTCTCGGTACTGCGGCAGGGCAGGCGCTGGCCGGGTTCCTCGCCGACAGCCATGGAAGCGCCGGAGCGTTCTTGGTGGCACCGATCGCGGCAACAGCGGCACTCCTGCTGGCACTGGCAGTGCTCTTCGCGGATCGACGACTGCCTAGTGCTTGGAGTCCGGTTTCCACTCCTGGATGAGGAGCCCGAGGAGTACCTCGTCCAGGAATTCGCCCATCACCCAGGCCGCGGAGCGCAGTACACCCTCGCGGACGAAGCCGTGGTGTTCGGCGGCGCGCAGCATCGCGGCGTTGTCCGAGAGCGTCTCGATCTGCAGTCGCTGCAGGCCGCGTACGACGAAGCCGTAGTGGCACAGCGCCGCGACCACGTCGGTGCCGTAGCCCTTGCCGCGGGAGGAGGGCAGCAGGCCGAGCCCGATGTGCGCGGACCGGTTGTGGTTGTCGATGCCCCACAGTGACGCGGTGCCGACCAGAGTGCCGCCGTCCAGTTCGATCACGGAGAACTGGACGTGCCGTTCCTCCGTGTCATCGACCACGAACTGCGAGTCCTTCGAGCCGGGCGTGATCGGCCGCCACGGCCGGCTCTGGGACCGCGAGGAGGTGACCACGTCGTCGTGGAGCTCGGCCTGCAGGATCGGGATGTCGTCCTCGTGCCGAGCCCTGAGCCCGACTTTTTCGCCCTTCAGCATGCACGCTTCCTATCCGACCGGATCGGCCGCAGGCAAACCAATAAGCGCCCGTCGCGGTGTCAAGTGCGAAAGCGGGGGAACTCGGCACGTATGAGCGTTTCAGGAGGCGGAGCGTGAAAATGATCCATGCGGCCGATATCCGCGAGTGGCGCAACCACAATGTCGTCGACCTCAAAGGGCACAAGATCGGTGTGCTCGAATCGATCTACGTGGACACCGCCACCGACGAGTCGGCCATGGCCACGGTCCGTATCGGGCTCCCCACTCGTCAGCGGTTGGCCTTCGTTCCGGTCGACGAGGCGATTCTCGGGCCCGACTACGTAAAGGTCCCTTATGCCAAGGCGTTGGTGAAGAAGGCGCCCTCGGTCGGCATGGACGACATCCTGCCCGCCGAAGCAGAGGAAGCGATCTTCCACCACTACGACATGACCTACCGGACCGGCGCGGACGGCGAGCGGCAACTCGCGCGCCGCTGACTCCTGCTCAGTCCGATACCCGGTCCGACCACTCAGTCCGAAGGTGGTGTTCTGCCATGGTTGTTTTCCTGCTGCTCGTCCTGATCGCCGTCGTGCTGGGAATCGTCGGGGTCGCCGCGGATGGGTTGGGCTACCTGCTGGTGATCGGCGTCGCGGTTCTTGTGGCCGCGCTCGTCCTGACCGCAGTTCGCTGGTCCCGGCGCTCCGGTCGCCGCCCCATTCGATAGCGGCGGCGGTCAGGAGGGCTTGCCCAGAGACCAGCCCGATACGTCCGTCAGCCGGCCGCGCCACAGGGGCATGACTACCGGATCGCTCCCGGTGACGCCGGTGGCATCGCGCAGATGGATCCACTGAGGCAGCCGTTGCGGGGTGTCGTGGCCCTGCTTGTCGACGACGGCCTGGTCCACCTGTTGCGGAAAGTGTTCCAGCACCTCAGCGCCCGGGCCGTCGAGGCCGCGCAGACTGCGGGCCCACTCGGCCGTCCACGCCTCGTGGGAGATCAGATCGCCGTAGAGGAAGCCGCCTCCGACGACCAGCGTCAGCGGCAGAGTCGCCTGGGCGTCCTGGCCGATCAGCCGTATCAGCATCTGCAGTTGGAGATCCGGGACGGGCTCGGTCACGACCGGCGCGGACGGCTGGTGGAGGGCGTCGTGCTCTGTGCTCATGTCCGGTCGTCCTTCTGAGGCTGTGCGGGTGGGCCCGGGTGCGGCTACGGGGAACTCACGTGTCCAGGAGGCCGGTGCGGAGTTTGGTGAGGGTGCGGGTCAGTAGGCGGGAGATGTGCATCTGGGACAGGTGCAGCTCGCGGCCGATGTCCGCCTGGGTCATCTCCTGGCCGAAGCGCATCTCGATGATGGTCCGCTCGCGGTCGTCGAGCTTCTGGAGCAGCGGGGCGAGCGTGTGCAGGTCCTCGAACAGGTCCATCGCCGGGTCGACGTCGCCGATGGTGTCCGCGTACTTCGGTCCCTCGCCGCCTTCCTCGTCGCCGCCCGGGGTGTCGATGGAGCCGGCGACGTAGCCGTTGGCGGCGAGGAGGCCCTCGATCACCTCGTCCTCGGTGAGTTCGAGGTGATCTGCGAGTTCCTTCACCGTCGGCGGGCGGTTCAGAGCGGTGGCGAGAGTCTCCTGGCTCTTGGCGAGGTTGACGCGCAATTCCTGCAGACGCCGCGGGACGTGGACGGCCCAGGTGGTGTCGCGGAAGAACCGCTTGATCTCGCCGACGATGTAAGGAATCGCGAACGACGTGAACTCGACCTCACGCGACAGGTCGAACCGGTCGATGGCCTTGATCAGACCGATCGTCCCGACCTGGATGACGTCCTCCATATCACCGCTGCCCCGGTTGCGGAAACGGCGGGCCGCGAAGGCCACCAGGGACAGGTTCATCTCGATCAGGGTGTTGCGCGCGTACTGATACTCGCGGGTGCCCTCCTCCAGGACCTGCAACCGGTCCAGGAACAGCCGGGACAGTGCGCGTGCGTCCTTGGGGGCGACCTTGCCGCCGTCCTCGATCCAGGGCAACTCGTCCGAGGCTTCGGACGTTCCCGTCGTGCAGGCGGTTGCTTCGCGGGCGTTCACGGAGGAGGTCACTGTGCCGCCTTAGCTGGAAAGCAGGGTAGGCGTCTCTTGCCCGCTGTGGCCGCAAGCATGTCCATGCGGACCCCACCACTTCTGCGACCGCGACGAGGGGGCCGTGCTCGCCGCGCCGACTCAGGGGTTCGCAGCCGCGGAACGGGGGTGGCAACCGGTCGTCCGTGGCCCGCAGCGCATTGCCGTTCGCTCATCGTGGGCGCGCTGAATTCCCCGCTATCTCACAAGTATTCACTGCCCCCTCGCTGCGGATTCCGAGGCGTGAAGGGGGGAGTGCAGGGCACATGAGTGTGCGGAGGTTGATAACTATGGTTCCCGTACTTCTCGTTCTGCTTCTCGCGCTAATTCTTTTCGGTGCTGGTTTCGCTCTCAAGGCTTTGTGGTGGATAGCCATCGTCGTCTTGGTGGTCTGGTTGTTGGGTTTCGTGGTCCGACCCGCCGGGCACGGCGGCCGCAAGGGCCGTTGGTACCGCTGGTAAACAACATTCGAGCGAAGGGCCCCGTCGAATGTTTTTCGACGGGGCCCTTCGGCATGTGCCATGGCTACTGGTGCGCTGTGTAGACGGTCGCGGTCATCGGCGCCGTCACCGGGCCGCTGCCGAGGCGGTCCGTCATCTTCTGCGTGACGGCGGCCTGGAGGGCCTGCGCATCTTCGCGGTCTTGCACGGCGGCGCTCACCGGCGTGCCGGTGAGGAACCCGGTGGCAACGGAGGCTGCCGAATCCGCGACGCCTTCCAGCGTGACCTCCTCGGCGGCGGCCAGGGTCAGTCCGGCGGCCGCGAGGTCCGCGGCGACCACGGCCGGATCGGAGTAGCCATGGGGCACATCCCTCAGGAACGGGGGCACCGCGTCGGGCATGGACTGTTCCAGGGCGGTCTGGAAGGCGGCCCCGAACCCGTGCGAGGCCAGCGGACCCCAACTGTTGAACAAGAACCGCCCCTGCGGTGCCAGGACCCGGCGCACCTCGGCGTAGGCGGCGGGCCTGTCGGGGAAGAACATCACCCCGAACTGGCACACAACGAGGTCGAAGCTGCCGTCCTCGAAGGGCAACTCCTGGGCATCCGCCTGCCGCCAGTCCGCGCGCGGTTCCCGGGCCGATCCTGCGGTGACCATCGCTTCGTTGAGGTCGGTCGCCACCACCGAGGCCGTGGGCACCGCGGTGAGCACGGCCGAGGTCAACGCCCCGGTTCCGGCGGCGAGCTCCAGGACCGTGCGGGGCCGCAGCGCTGCCGCCCTGGCGGCCAGGTCGGCGGCGAAGGGCTGGAAGAAGACCGGTACCAGGTGGCGTTCGTAGGCCTCGGGCATGGACCGTGTCCACCGCCGGTTCGCATCGTCTGTGCTCACCTGGCAGACACTAGCCCCGGGGGGAGGCCCGACGGCGGATCGCCGCAGCCACCGCGGCTGCGTGCCGGCGTTGCTGCCCAGCCACTCGGGCAGGGCAGGGAGGAGCACAGCCGGGGAGGTCCACGAATGGCTTCCCTCAGCGATCACCCCACCGGCTCGGGCTCGGGTGAGGACGACGGCACGCCGGCCCATCGATGCAGGGCGGCTTCGAGGCCGGTGACAGCGGCGGCGGTGTCGGTGGTGTCGGAGGCCCAGGCGACAACCCCGTCCGGGCGTACCAACACCCCGGTCGGCGCCGCGTGTTCGTCGATCACGCTGCGCACCCGACCGGCCCAGGCTCCGGCGAGGCGGGCGAACGCGCCGTCCTGACTGCGGTCGAGCAGCAGGAACCCGCCGCCGTGACCGTGGTCGACCAGACGGGACCCGTCCGTCAGCCACAGGTCGGGGACGAACCGCCCGACCAGTGGATGGTCGCCGGGCAGGTCGATGCGCTGGTCGACTCCGGCGATCTTCTTGACCGCGTACGTCGTGCCGTCCCGAGTGCCCAGCAGCTCGGCGACGACCTCCCGGAGAGCGGCCGACTTGGCGTCCCCGCGCAGCACGCCGATCTGGGCCCGCGTCCAGTCCAGCACCCACGCACCGAGAGGACGACGTTCGGCGTCGTAGGTGTCGAGCAGCCCTTCGGGCGCCCACCCGGCGACCACGGCACCGAGCTTCCAACCGAGGTTCATCGCGTCACCGAACCCGAGATTGAGCCCCTGGCCGCCGAACGGCGAGTGCACGTGCGCGGAGTCACCGGCCAGCAGCACCCTCCCCGACCAATAGGTGGCGGCCTGGCGGGCGTTGTCGGTCCAACGGGTCGCGGTGCCACGCAGCGCGGTCAGCGTGACGTCGGTGCCCGAGACCCGACGCAGAGTGGACTGCAGTTCCTCAAGGGTCACCGGCGCCGAGCGATCGGCGGGAGCGCCGCCGAACTCCACGGTGACCACTCGCCCGGGCTGCGGCCCGCAGCGATACGCCCCCCGGGTCGACCACGCCCATCCGCTCGCGAGTTTGTCGGGATCGGCGATGTCGACGAGCGCCAGGTGCCCGGCGAGTTCGGGGTCGGTGCCGGGAAAGTCGATGCCCGCGAGACGGCGTACGGTGCTGCGCCCACCGTCGCACCCGACCAGCCACCCGGTGCGCACCGCGCCGGCGGTGGTGCCGACGAGCACGCCGTCACCGGTGTCTTCGAGCGCGGTGACCTCCACCCCGCGACGCACGCTTACGCCGAGTCGCGCGAGGTGCTCGGTCAGCAGAGCCTCCAGCTCACGCTGCGGCACCATCCGCGCTCCGTCGGCCGCGGTGTGCGCGGCGAGATCGGGATCCGACCAGTCCACGAGGTCGGCGTCGAGGACGATCCCCGCGAAGTGCCCGGTGAACCGCGAGTCGGGTGCTCGCCGGCCCTCACCAGGCGTATGTCCCTCACCGGGTTTCCGCTTGTGGGCCATGCGGGCGAACGCCCCAACCCGCTCAAGCAGCTCCCGCTGCACCTCTTCGGCGGCGGGCAGCAGGCCGCGGCGGTCGAGTGCCTCGGCCGTCGGCACGTTGATCGATCCCGCCTTCATCGCCTCGCTCGGCTCGGCGAGTCGCTCGAGTACCTGCACCGTCGCCCCGGAGAGCGCCAGCTCGACGGCGAGCACGAGGCCCACCGGCCCGGCGCCGACCACGGTCACGTCCATGTCCTGGTTCATATCCATGTTCATGTTCACGAACACTGTTCTAGTTACGAACACTGTTCGTGTCAAGTTATAGTGGTCGGGTGAATCCGAGAGAGCGACGCGCGGCACGCCACCAGCCGCCGAACCCCGAGGCCGAGACCGCCCCCCGGCCGCGGCGCCGCAAGGCCCCGATCACCGTGGAACAGGTCGTCGACACCGCGCTGGCCGTCATCGCCGCAGAGGGCTACGAGGCGCTGACCATGCGCCGACTGGCCGGCGCCCTCGACACCGGACCCGCCTCGCTCTACGCCCACGTGGTCAACAAGGCCGACCTCGACGAGCTGCTCATCGGCCGGCTGTGTGCCGCGCTCGTACTGCCCAGGCCCGATGCCGAGAGCGCCCCCGCAGCTTGGCGGGAGCAGATCCGCAGCGTGTGCACACAGATGCGCGACCAGTACCTGAAGTACCCCGGGATCTCCCGCGCCGCGTTCGCCATGGCGCCCACCAACCTCGAGATCCTGCGCGTCAGCGAGGGAATGCTGGCGATCCTGCTCGCCGCCGGCGTCGCCCCGCAGGCCGCCGCCTGGGCCATCGACGCCCTCTTGCTGTACGTGGCCGCCTACTGCCTGGAGACATCGATCGCGCGCCAGCGATCAGCAGATGACGACGTCGCCTGGGTCGTCGACCGCGACGAACTCCTGCGCCGGCTCACCGCCCTGCCTGCCGAGACCTTCCCCCACACCACGAGCCACGCCGCCGAACTCACCGCCGGCGAAGGCCACGACCGCTTCGACTTCACCCTCGCCCTGATGATCGACGGCCTCGCACACCGCCAGTAGCTGTCGTGCTCCCCCTCAGCGCACGAACTCGATCTCGGGGTATCGCGGGGACGCCCCGGACAACAGGTGATCGTCCCGGTCGCGCAGGTGGAGGTCGAAGAAGGCCCTCAGGTAGGCGCGTTCGGCGGCGACAGCCCGGTCGGCGTTGATCGTTCCGATGGCGGTGGTCAAGGCGGCGACCACTTCCGGCGGCAACGGGAGCGCCTTTTCCAGCCGTTGGGCCAGCGGGGACAGGTCCGTGTAGGTCTGGTGTCCGGAGCGGCGTAGTCGCAGGCCGAGACGCCAGCCACGCAGGTGCGACCAGAACTCCGCCCAGGACGGGTCGTTGTGGCGTCCGTGGGTGGCATTGCTCATCAGCAGGAAGGGACGGTCCAGACCGGTGGCCGCGACGGTCCCGTTGATGCTGCCGTCCAGGTCGACACCGGCGAGGATGCGCCGATCCTGCGCCATCGTCTCCGCGGCCGTGTCACCGCCGAGCGAGTGCCCGAACATGCCGACCCTGGACAGATCGAGGGAGCCTCGTAGGCTGTGGGGCAACCGGCGGTGCTCGCTGTCGGGGTTTCGCCCGGCGTTCAACAGCGCCAGTTCGTTCAAGACGAACCTGGTGTCGTCCTGCCGGACGCGCAACGCCGTCCCGATGTCGTCATCGGTCGGCTCGGCCGGTTGGCGGCTCAACTCCAGTCGGCCGCCGGGGAACTCCACGATCGTGGCTTCGTAGGTGTGGTCGATGGTGACGACCACATATCCGTGACTGGCCAGATCCTCGACCAGCGCGGTACACGTCTCGCGCAGCGCGCCGTACCCCGGAGAGAAGAGCACCACAGGATGGCCGTGCGGGCGTGCCTCCATGGGGGCACCCTGCCGGGCATGAGTCACAGGGAAGTCGACGTCGTCCAGCGGCGTCCGAAGTTCTCGGCCGACCTGTTGCCTGTACAGTTCCGTCGCCATCGGCGGGAGCCAGGGTGCGTGCCGGTAGCCGCGGGTGTGCGACGTCGGGTACCACATGCTGATCATCAGTTCGCGTGGCACAGACGGCGAAGTCCACGGGTCCCGACGCGCATGGTCGATGAGATGCAGCGAGATGGTACCGAGCCGCCGGGGACCGGTCGGAACCGGCAAAGTGAGCCGCACCCGTCCCCTCCGAGCCCCCACAGCCGTCGCCCCGGTCCTGCTTGCTGAACCGGCTCCGGGCATACGGCCGTTCGCCTGGACCACCCCCGCGTTGGTGAGCAGAAGTCCCGCCGCCCCAGCAGCAGCGAGCACCGAGCGGCGCGACATCTCCCTCACTCGATACCCCATCTGCACTCGACGGCTGGATGATCGTCCACCGAGGCTGGCATCCCGACAGCACCAGCGACAGGCCGCGAGCACGATCTCGGGGTAAGCCCAGGGACGTCCCCGACACGGACTCAGGGGTGAACGACCGCGCCGCCACCTTCCAGTCGCGGGCCGGGATCAGCATGAGGAACATCGATATCCGGTAGGGAAGTTGTAGCGTGAGCCACGGCAATGAGCGACTGCTGCGACGCCGGTGTCAGCGCGTCGACGGGGGTACGAATGGAGCTGTCCGGTCTCACACTGGCGGGCCGTTACCAGTTGAAGGAACTGCTCGGCCGCGGCGGCATGGGCGAGGTCTGGCTGGGGTGTGACGCCTCGGTGCTGCGACGCGATGTGGCCGTCAAGGTGATGCCGTCCACCGCGGGCGCGGCGGCCGAACCTTGGCCAGCGGTGGACAGGACGGGGTGATCCGTCTGTGGAACGTGCAGGTCCCGTAGAGGTTGTCGTCTCCGGTCTGTGGCGTCAGTTGTCCCAGTTGCCGTTGCTGAACGCGACTGTCGTAGATGTAGGTGCGAGGTTCCGCCCAGAGACTCTGAGGGGGTTGCTGTGGCCGAGGTCAATCAGATGGATCTTGTCGTGCTGGCTGACGATGAGGGGAACAGCGTCATAGTCAAGGTCCTTGGCCAGCACCCGGACGTGCCGGACGGTCTGGCAGCTGCGATTGTCATCGACACACCCTTCGTCAGCGGGAGTGTCGACTTGTCCCTGTGGCGGTCGCGACTGGAGGAGTGGGGTCATGCGCTGGACCGTCTCGAAGTCGGCGAGGACATCGCATGGTTGAAAGTACAGAGAGGGCCCTCTCTGACCATCCAGCTCTCAGGGAAGCGGGACTGTCCGGACGTGATCGTGGAGGACGACATGATCTCCATGGTCACGGTGCGGGTGCCCATCGCTTTGCCGGATGGCTGGATCGCAAGTCAGCGAGAACGCCTTCGAGATCTGGTAGGTGCGTGGGAGCAGTAGGCGTGGCGGCGCGAGCCGCCCCAGGATGTCGGCGCGGATCTTCCAGCGGACGTACAGGCGGCGGAGAGGAGAGCGATGCCGGACTCGGGATTCCCGCCGGCAGAAGCGCGTGGTCGAGGTGCCAGCTGGTATCGCGGCGACTGCCACATCCACTCCGTGTACTCGGACGGTGAGCTCACTCCTGCGCAGTTGGCAGCCGACGCTCGGACAGTGGGTCTCGACTTCATCGCCACCACGGAGCACAACTCTGCGGATGGGCACAGTGCCTGGGGGCGCCATGCGGCAGGTGACTTCTTGATCCTCCT
Organism: Streptomyces pseudovenezuelae; assembly: GCF_029892565.1. Lineage (GTDB taxonomy): Bacteria > Actinomycetota > Actinomycetes > Streptomycetales > Streptomycetaceae > Streptomyces > Streptomyces pseudovenezuelae_A. Next base: position 714,226 of record NZ_JARXVH010000002.1, read on the forward strand.
GGGTGAGGAGGTGACCACCAAGACCGGGCACTGGCTCGCTCTCGGCATCGACCCGGGTCAGGTGATCGACTGGGACTATCGAGTGGGGGACGAGCTCATAGGCCGATACCTGGACCAGGTCCGCGCATCCGGTGGACTGTGCGTGGTCGCGCACCCGCACGCGCCCTATCCCTCAGGCAGCTTCATGTACTCCTACCAGGGCCTCGATGTGGTCGAGGTATGGAACGGGCTGTGGGCGTCGGACCGGCCGTGGAACGCCGACAACGAGGCCGCCCTCGCCGAGTGGGGCCGAAGCCTGGCGGAGGGGGTGCACGCGGGGCACTGGCGGCCGGCCATGGGCAACAGCGACACCCACCTTGAGGGTCAGATAGGCAGCCCGCACACGGTGGTGTTCGCCGAAGGGCTGAGCAAGCCGGCAATCCTTGCCGCAATTCGAGCGGGCCGCAGTTGGATCGCCGAGTCGACTGCCGTCGATCTGTCATTCACGGCCATAGCCGCTGGGCACAACGCGGGGATTGGCGAACAACTGGCAACCCACGGGGAACCCGTGATGGTGCGCGCGCACATACGTGGTGTCCCATCGGCGACCGTCAGTTTCCACACCGACCGGGGCAGAGTCCACCGCGAATCGCTGCCAGACACTGGCGTGGGCACCAGTGAGTGGCATACGACCCCGGAAGACTCGGCCTTCGTTCGGATCGAGGTACGCCATCCGCATGGCCGTATGGCGGCTCTCACCAACCCGATACTTCTGACGTGATCTCCAGATTGCCTCAGGACGGTTTACGGCGGAACCGTAGGCACCCGGGGTGGCGGTGGCGCCGGTCGGGAGCACTCAGAAACGACTGCTAAAGGCCCGCCACCCCGCCGCCAACCACACCCGAGATCCTCATCCCGCCGCTATACGAAGCCTGATCGTGCGCGACTCAGGGCGCAGTGCGAACTCGGGCCACACATCCGGGCCGCAGGCTCGCGAGCCAAGCCCGTGCTGGGCCGCGTCGATGATCAGGTGACTGGTCGTCGACTCGGGCCGCTCGAAGGGGTGTTGGGCCTGCGCGATTTCCTGCGGCGTGTGACGACTGAGTGTGAAGCCGGGGCGCCGCCCATGCGTGTCGGGGATCGCAGAGAAGCGTAGCACCTCGCTCTCGCCACTCGCCAGCGTCAGCCCGCGCAACTCGGAGCGGTGCCCGGTCTCCTGTGGTCGGGCGTAGTCGACCGAGAGGTCGCGGACGCTGGAGGAGAAGCGACCCGTACGTGCCGCGCGGAGACTGTCCGGGTAGGACTCCAGCGGACCCAGGCCGAACCATGTGGCACCGTCGACCGCAGCCGTCCCATCGGGCAGCTCGAAGCGAACCCCGATCCGGGGCCACACCGTACTCCAGCCGCTCGACGGCTGGACCTCCACGCGCAGTTCCAACTCGCCTGCTTCGAGCGACCAGTTGGTCTCCACCGTCACCGACAGGGCGGAGTTCGCGGCGGAGACCTTGTCGACGGTGCGCAGCGCGTCCGCGGTGTGCTCCGCGGAAACACGCCGCGTGGTCAGCCGGTCGAGGCCGTCGGCGCGCCACAGATCGGCGTTGGACACCCCGGCGATGCTGGCGTCGCTGCCCTCGACCCCGTCGGACGGGCTCTCGTCGTTGTCGGTCGGCGCACGGAACAGCTCCAACCGCGGGCCGGTCACGGCACGACCGGCGAGGCGCGCGAGGGACCCGTCGATGAACTCGGCGATTCCGAGCGAAAGCGTTCCACTGCCCGGCTGCCAGTCCGTCCGTGGCCGGACGGCAGGGACGGGACGTCGTATCGAGCAGTCCAGTTGGGCAGTCGCGACCACATGGCCCGCCGGCGCCCAAGCAGTGTCCGCGGCCAGCACCGCGTCGATCGTGAGCCATGTTTCCGCGTCCGGGGACACAGCGATCCGTGGCATCGCAAACCGTCCCGCCTCGCCCGCCGTGACGACAGGCACCTCCAACTCGCCTGATTCCACAGGTGTTCCGTCGTGCTCGACGCGCCAACGGAAGTGCAGGTCCGACGTATCGGCCGAGTGGCGAAGGTTCGTGACCGCGACCGTGTCGCCGTCGAAGGTGAAGCGGACCGGCTGTACGACCGCCTTGTATTCGTGGAGGCTCGGCGTGGGGACGTCGTTGCTGAGCAGCATGCCGTCCATCACGAAGTTGCCGTCGTGGACGACCTCGCCGAAGTCACCGCCGTAGGCGTAGTACGGCGTTCCGTCGGGGGTCGTTGTCAGGATGCCGTGGTCGCGCCACTCCCAGACGAAGCCGCCGTGCAGCCGCGGGTATTGGTGTACGAGTGCCTCGTACTGGTCGAACGCACCGGGCCCGTTGCCCATCGCGTGCGCGTACTCGCACAGCAGGAACGGCTTGGTGCGCTGCCGGGCTCCCTGTGAGGGGGTGCAGCCGAGCAGCGGGGTGCCTGAACCGTCGGTGCCGATCTGCTCGGTCTCCGTCACGGTCGCGTACATGCGGGAGTAGATGTCGGTGTACTCGCCGGTGTAGTCGCCTTCGTAGTGCACGGGGCGTTCGGCGTCGCGGGCGTGGACCCAGGCCGACATCGCGGCGAGGTTGCCGCCGGTGCCGGCCTCGTTGCCGAGCGACCAGATCACGATGCTGGGATGGTTCTTGTCGCGCTCGACGGTGCGCTCGATGCGTTCGAGGTAGGCCCCGCGCCAGGTCGGGTCGTCGCTCGGGTTGCCGACCCAGCCGCCCTTCTCGAAGCCGTGTGTCTCCAGGTCGCATTCGAGGACGACCCAGAAGCCGAGTTCGTCGGCGAGGTCGAGCAGGCGTGGGTGCGGCGGGTAGTGGCTGGTGCGGACGGCGTTCACGTTGAACCGCTTCATCCGGGCCAGGTCCTCGCGGGCGTGCTCCTCGTCGAAGACACGGCCGCGTTCGGGATGGGCCTCGTGGCGGTTGACCCCGTGGAACACGACCCGGCGACCGTTGACCAGGAACTGGTCCCCGCGGATCTCCACCGTGCGGAAACCCACCCGCAGGGCGATGCTCTCCGCCGCCGTGGACACGGTCGCGTCGTACAGGCGGGGCTCCTCGGCCGACCACGGTTCCACGTCGGCGATGTCGACGGGGGTCACGTCGGCCGGCGTCGCCCAGACCTGCTCGACGCCGAGCTCGGGGATGCGCAGCGTGACCGGGAACGCCGACGCGTCGGCGATGACCTCCGCATCGACCCGTCCGCGCCCGTTGTCGAAGCCGGTCCGCAGCCAGACGTCCTCTATGCCCCCGGCCGGCCGGGCGAGCAGGGTGACATCGCGGAAGATGCCCGGCAGCCACCACTGGTCCTGGTCCTCGACATAACTGGCCGCCGACCACTGGTGCACGCGCACGGCGACGACGTTGTCGCCCGGGCGCACGGCGCTCGTCACGTCGAATTCGTGGGCCAGTCGGCTGCCACTGGCGCTGCCGATCTCTACGCCGTTCACCCACACCCTGAACAGCGACTCGACCCCGTCGAACCGCAGCACGACCCGCTCGGCGTCCGACCAGCCGGCGGGGACGTCGAAATGGCGGCGGTAGTCGCCGGTGGGGTTCTCGTCCGGGACGTGGGGCGGGTCGATCGGGAACGGGAACTGGATGTTCGTATAGATAGGACGGCCGTAGGCACCGTCGCTCTCAAGTACCCAGTGGGAGGGCACGGGGAGGTGGTCCCAGCCGTGGTCGGCGAAGTCGTCGGCCGCGAAGTCCTCGGCCGCCGTCGCCGTGGGGGACAGACGGAAGCGCCAGGGCCCGTTGAGTGAAAGCGAGGGGGCGTCGGAGTGCAGCCACGAGCGCGCCGGGCGCAGTGCGCCACGCGCCGGTGCGGTGTCCGAAACATGGGGGGAGAGCTCGGGGAGCAAGAGGTCACGACTCTTTCTTCGTAGCAAAAGGGGACCGGACGTTGCTGGCTGAAGCGAGGGCATCGCGTGCGGCCATGGCGGTCTACCGGAGCACGATGGTGCGGATCTCCCATGGACCGAGGGCGAGTTCGAGCTCGTCCGTGGCCCGTGTGTGGGAGATCGGTCGGCCGAGCAGATCGACGGTGCTGACCTCGGTGAAGGCGCCCGACACGCGGACGGTCGACGCGGTGTCGGTCATCGCGGTCAACCGCACCTCCGTACCGGACCCGTGCTCGTCGTCGGTGACGCGCCGGATGCTGGAGACGAGGACGTCTTTGCCGTCGACCCGTACGCCGGTCTCGTCGGGGGGCAGTTGGCCTCCGGCGGTTCCGGTTCCGCGGGTGACGAGGACGTCGTTGCGGAACTCCTCGGCGAGAGCGACCGCGTTCGCGCCCTGCCAGCCGGTCGCCGAGGGGACGACGGCGAAACGGTTCTCGGTGCGCATGCCGAGGTCCTGCGCACCGGGTGCGGGGATCTCGCTCGCCGCCGGTTCGTCGCGGAGGGGGTGGATGTTGACGCTGATCGAGCCGATCGCGCGCAGCAGGGTGACGGCGAGTTCGGCGCCGTCGTCGACGAGTTCGTACTCGCTGGAGTGGTCGAGCAGGACGTTGGCCGGCCCGGCCGACACGAACGAACTGGCCGGGAAGGTCGGGAGCGGATACTCGCCCCATCCGCCCTCGGCGGTCAGCCCGCGCTCGGTGACGGCGAACTGCCCTGCGGACGCGGACGAGTTCACCGGTTCGGGCAGCGGCACATGGAAGCGCAGCCGGTGGTCGGCGGACTGGTTGAGGAAGGACGTGGAGAGCCGCACGAACGGCTCGCCCGCGCGTACTTCCACGTCAGTCTCCACCGGTGTGGGCACGGTCCGCTCGTCGCGCAGATCGCGGTCGCAGGAGAGGGCGGCGGGCCAGTCGTAGACGCGGGTCACGCGCAGCCGCGAACGCAGGGGGCCGGTTTCGAGGAGGTCGACGGTGACCTCCTTCGGCTCGGCGACGAGGACGTCGTGCGCCGGGGGAGCGTAGCTGTAGCTGTCGCCGCGGTCCCCGCCGTCGACGAGACGGCCGACGCCGCGCAGCACGGTGCCGTCGGACCCGGCCAGGTCGAGGGTGCCGTCGGCGGCGACCGTGACCTCGACCAGTCCGTTCGCGAGCTTCAGGTCGGTCGCCGTGGCAGGCGCGTACGGCAGCAGTGCGCCGGAGGCGTCGGTGCTCGGCGCGACCCGGAAGCCGGTCAGGCCGGAGGCGGGGACGCCCACCGGGACGAGCGCGGTGGCCCGCGCCTCCTCCAGCGTCAACACCCGCCACTCACCCGGATGTTCGGCGGCCGCAGCGGCGACCTCGCGGCGCAGGATCAGCAGGTCGAACGGTCCGCTGGTCGGTACCTCGGCGAGGTGGAAGACGAGTGAGTTCGGGGTGAGTTCGTAGTGGTCGATCAGCCGGCCGAACAGCTCGCGGCGGTGGATCCGGCGCAGTACGCGTTCGAGCTGCGAGGCGTCCATGCGCTCGTCGCTGAGGACGGTCGGGGCCTCGAAGACCAACTGCACGGGATACGTCGATCCGTCGGCGCCGGTCGCGATCAGCGCGGTGCCCTCCGGCGGGGCCACGACATCCACCTCGACCAGCGCCGAACGCGCGAACGGCAGCGGATTGGCGACCAGGTAGCCGTCGTTCGGCACCAGGGCGGCGGGCTCGGCGAGGGCCGCGTCCCTAACGGCGCGGGCCGTCTGCGCGGCTTCGGCGAGCCGTGCCGCGACCTGGTCGCAGGTCTCGTCGGTGCCGGAGCCGACCACCGAGTCATGGGCGGTCGACTCGATGATCTTGTGCCAGGCGAGCGAGAGGAACGGCGAGTCGTCGCGCCCGGACCACAGGGCGTTCATGCGCTCGGCGTGGTCGATGGTGCGCTCGGCGGCGGCCATCCGCTGCTTCAGTCCGAGCCGCACGGACAGCACGCCGGGGAGGATGTTGCCCCGCACATGGCTGCGCAGTTCACCGGTGACGGGGGCGGTCACCTCGTCGCGCACGTGCTTGCGGATGTATTCGTCGAGCGTCGCGACCGTGATGGGCAGCCCCTCGTCGGACGCGATCCGCAGCCACGACGCCAACCGCGGGTCGGGCGCGTTGTGGTCGGTGCCGGCCATGGCCAACACCGGGTCGGCGCCCCAGCGGTCGGCGGTCATCTCGGCGTACTCGCCGAGCGCGCGTCCGATCTGGTCGGGCACCAGCAGGACGTCGAGGCCGTTGTCGTAGCCGTCGAAGAGGAACTCGGTGCGCACCTCGGAGCCGTCGGGGGCGCGCCAGCGGAAGGCATGACCGTCGACGGTGCCGGGCACACCGCGCCAGAGTGCGGCGTGCTCGATCCCGGCACGCGCCAGGATCTGCGGCATCTGCGCGACATGGCCGAACATGTCCGGCAGATAGCCGATGGGCATCGCACCACCGAGGCGCTCCGCCGCCGCCCAGCCCATCTGAAGATTGCGCACGATGGTCTCGCCCGAGCAGAGGAACTCGTCGAGCAGGATCAGCCACGGCCCGATGGCGAGCCGGCCCTCGCCGACCAGGGCCGCGACCCGGTCGCGGTTCTCCGGCCGCATCTCCAGGTAGTCCTCGACCGCGGCCATCTGCCCGTCGACGGTGAACCGGAAATCAGGGTTCGACTCGGCTGTCTCCAGCACGGTGTCGAGCGCGGAGACGAGCCGGTGCCGGAAGACCTGGAAGGGCTCGTACCATTCCCGGTCCCAGTGGAAGTGGGGCACGAATACGGCGGAGTTGGGCATGGCGTGACGGACCTTCCGTACTGGTGGGGGGAGTTGGGACGGGTGGGTCACCTGAGCGAGCCGGCGGCGAGACCGGTGCGCCAGAACCTCTGAAGAAGGATGAACACGATGATGACGGGCACGATCGACACCAACGAACCGGTGATCACGGACTCCTGGAGGAGCGGGGCGCGTGCGGTCTGCCCGTTCCACTCGTACAGACCGAGCGTGATCGGGAAGAGGGACTCCTTCTGGAGCATCACCATCGGCAGGAAGAAGTTGTTCCAGATGGCCACGAACTGGAACAGGAAGATCGTCACCAGCGCCGGTGTCATCATCTTGAAGGCCACCGAGAAGAACGTGCGGAACTCGCCCGCGCCGTCCAGCCGCGCCGACTCGATCAACTCCTGCGGCACGGCGGCGTTCGCGAAGATACGCGCGAGATAGACACCGAAGGGGCTGACGATGCTCGGCAGGAACACCGCGAGGTAGGTGTTGACGATGCCGGTCGCCGAGAACAGCAGGAACAGCGGCAGGGCCAGCGCGGTGGTGGGCACCAGGACGCCGCCGAGGATGACGGAGAACAGGAACTCCCGGCCGCGGAACTGGAACTTGGCCAGCGCGTACCCGCACAGTGCCGAGATCAGCGTGCCCACGGCGGCGCCCAGCACCGCGTAGATGACGGTGTTGAAGACCCACCGGCCGAAGACGCCGTCGCTGCGGGTGAACAGGACGCGCAGGTTGTCGAACAGGTTGAAGTGCGAGAACGCCAGGCCGTTGGTGGAGGCGAGTTCGCCCTGCGGCTTGGTCGCCGCGACGATGAGGAAGTAGATCGGCAGCAGGAAGTAGATGGCCAGCAGGAACATCAGGGCCATGACGGCCGTACGGCTGACACGGCTCTCGCGGATCGTCGATGGATTGCTCACAGCCCCGCCTTCTTCGAGGTCAGTCGCATGAACCCGAAGCTCAAGACGAAGGTGATGACGGCGATGACCACCGAAATGGCCGCGGCCTGCTGGTAGTTGTTCCCGGACGCCACCGCGTACGCGAGCATGTTCGGGGTGAACGTGCTGGAGATGTTCGAGGAGATCTGGCGCAGCACGGCCGGCTCGGCGTACAGCTGGAGCGTGCCGATGATGGAGAACACGGTGGTCAGGACGATCGACGGGGCGATGATCGGTACCTTGATCCGCCATGCGATCGCCCAGTTGCTGGCACCGTCGAGCTTCGCGGCCTCGTAGAGCTCCTGCGGGATCGACTGCAGTGCCGAGAACATGATCAGCATGTTGTAGCCGGTCCACAGCCACGTGGAGATGTTCGCCGTCGACCACAGAATGGCACCCGGGCCGAGGAAGTCGGGCTTCAGACCGATGTCGCCGAGCAGGTCGACGATGGGGCTGAGCTGCGGCGAGTACAGATACGACCACATGATCGCGGCGATCACACCGGGCACCGCGTACGGCATGAACGCGGTGATCCGGAAGAACGCCTTGAGCTTCAGCAGGGGAGTGTCCAGCAGCAGGGCCATCGTCAGCGCCACGAACAGCATGACGGGCACCTGCACGATGCCGAACAGCGCGATACGGCCGATGCTCGACCAGAACTCGGTGTTCTGGAACACCTGCCCGTACTGCTCGAAACCGCCGAAGGTCGTGTACGAGGTCCCGTACTGGCCACCGCTGCGGCGCACGACGCGGAAGCTCTGCCACAGCGCGTAGCCGACGGGGACCAGGTAGAAGAGCAGGAACGGGAGGAAGAAGGGGGTCACGAACGCGATGACGGTACCGGCGCGGGGGCCGCCGCCGTTGAGACGACGGCGGCGGTCCCCGGGGGGCGTCACCGCGCGAGTGGCGCGGGTTGCGGTGTCGGTCATGCTGAGGTCACTTGCCCGCCGTAGCCGGGATCGCCTGGTCCTTCATCGACTTCAGCGCGGTGGCCTGGGCCTTCGCGAGCGCGTCGGTCAGAGTGCCGTCACCGGCCGCCGCCTTGGCCATCGCGTCCTGCAGCGCCAGGTTCACCGTCTTCTGCGTGGGACCCCAGGCGAAGCTCGTGTCGATCTTGTTGGACGAGTCGGCGAAGACGTCGAAGATCTTCTCGTTGTTGTAGTACGGCACACCCTGGGACAGCGCGGGAAGCTTCAGGCCGGCGTTGGCCGCCGGGTAGAGACCGCCCAGCTTGTTCTCCAGGGCCAGGGCCTCCGGGTCGCTGTTGAGCCAGGTGTTGAACTTGACCGACTCGTACAGGTGCTTGCTGCCCTTCATGAACGCGACGGTCGAACCGCCCCAGTCACCGGACGCGCCATCGGTGCCCCACGTCGGCATCGGCACGATCGACCACTTGCCGGCCTGCTTGGGCAGGTTGTCGCGGAACATGCTGTAGCCCCAGGCGGCGCCGACGTAACTGGCGATCTGGTCCTTCTGGTACGCCGCGTACATCTGCGTCGACCCGTTGGCGAGGTCGGTGCGCACGAGCTTGTCGGAGATCAGCTTCTGCCAGTACTCCGCGACCTGCTTGCTCTGGTCCGACTCGACGTTGACCTGCCACTTGTTGTCGGCGTAGCTGTACATCTCGGCCTTGTTCTGCCAGAGCAGACCGTTGAACCACTCGGCGTTGTTCGGGTCGAAGAACGTCATCGTCAGGCTGGAGTCCGCCTTGTGCAGCTTCGCCGCGGCGGCCTCGTACTCGTCCCAGGTCTTGGGGACCGCGACGTCGTACTTCTTGAAGATGTCGCTGCGCACGAACAGGGCCATCGGTCCGGTGTCCTGCGGCATGGCGAACACACCGGTGCCGCCGAAGCTGGCCTGCGACCAGGTCCACGGCACGAACTTCGACTTGGCCGCGGTGGCCTCCTTGCAGGCCGAGGCGTCCACGAAGGCGTTCTGCGTGCGCAGGTTGGGCAACTCGTCGTAGCCGACCTGCGAGAGGTCAGGGGCCTTGCCGGCCTTGAGGGCGTTGCCGAGGGTGCCGTACTGGTCGTTGGAGATGTTCTTCGTCTCGACCTGGATGTTCGGGTTCTTCTTGTTCCACAGGTCGACGACCTTGTCCATGCCCGGAACGGTGTTCCAGTACTGGAGGGTGACCTTGCCCTTCGCGGGCTCACAGGGGGCCGCGGACGTCTTGTCGGACGAGTCGTCGGACGACGAGCAGCCGGCGAGAAGGGCGATGCTTGCGGCCGCGGCGACTACGGCGAGGCGGGTGCGCGTGATTGTGGTGCTCATATCTTCCGTTCCAGAGAACGACTAGCGACGGTGCTAGGCGGGTCGACGTTGACACCTCAGGCGGATGCCTTCTGGTTGGAATCCTGTTGGAATCAGGGACCGTGAGCGGTAACGTGAGCGCTCACGGGAGCGGTAACGGGAGCGGTAACGATGCAGTTGTTCTGAAGTGATTGGGAGTGTGCGCTTCGGTGCCACCGAGTGTCAAGACTCTCGAGTGACATGGGCGTCCGTACACACGGTCGCACCACAACTTCGGCCCGGGGCATACTCGGTGCCCTTGCCGAGGCGCGCGCATCGGCAATAAGTGGAGGTGAGTGATGGCGTCGTCGGGGAGCGGACCCCGCAGGGTCACGATCGACGATGTGGCCCGGAGCGCCGGAGTCTCCCGGCAGACCGTGTCACGGGCGCTCAACGACAAGGACGAGATCGGCGTCTCCACCAAACAGCGCGTCCTGGATGCCGCCCTCGCGCTGGGATACCGACCGAGCCGCTTCGCCCGGGGCCTCGTCCGCCAGGACACGATCAGCGTCGGACTGGTGATCCCCGACCTGCTCAACCCGTTCTTCACCGAGGTCGCCGCCGCCGCGCTGGACGCGGCGCGGGCGCGCGAGTGGCACGTCGTCGTCTACGACACCGGCGACCGCGTCGAGGAGGAGCGCGGCACCCTCGAAGTGATCGCCTCGCAGGTGGATGCCGTGGTCGGCTACCTGAGCCTGCCGGAGGACGAGATCGACAAGCTGACCCGCGGGCTCCCCGTCGTGCTCATCGACCGGGAACACCGCACCGAACGGTTCAGCTCGATCCGGATCGAAGGCGAGGAAGGCGTCCACGCCGCGATCAGGCATCTCGTCGAGGCCGGCCACCGACGCATCGGCATGCTCGATCACGCGGAGCGGTCCAAGCCGAGCATCCGCCACCACTGGTTCGACGCCGCCATGTCTGCCTGCGGACTGGACGCCGGAGCGGTGAGCCGCGCGGACCAGAGCGTCGAGGGCGGGGAAGCCGCCCTGAGGGAACTCCTCGCCGCCCATCCCGACGTGACCGCCGTGTTCACCTTCAACGACATCATCGCCATCGGCGCCCTGCGCGCCGCTCGCCGCCTAGGCCGGGAAGTCCCCCGGGACCTCGCCGTGATCGGTTTCGACGGCCTCCGCCTCGGCTCACTCGTCGAACCGCCGCTCACGACCGTCGCCCTGGACACGCGGGGGCTCGGCGCGCTGGCCGTCGAACAGGCGGCGCGGCTGCTGACCCGGAGTGAGCCGCTGAGCAGTGACGAGCTGGCGGTGGGGGCGGAGTTGCGGCTGCGCGAGTCGGCGTAGCCGGCGGGGGAGACCGCCGGCCGCCACGATCGACCGTTCGTCGAGGATGCGGGCATACGGTTCGACCCCGCGCCACACGTGGACGCCGTTCCAGTGGGAGAGGCTCTCGTTCGGGATGATCTGCGCCGTTCTCAAGCCTCGGTGTTTCTGCGACTGCGGCGGTCGGCTCCCAGACGGGCGTAGTAGTCGATGAGGCCGGGGTCGTCGATCGCGGCGGGATTGACGACGTCCTCGGCGGGGGCGCCCTGGAGGAGGCGCTTGACGGGTACTTCGAGCTTCTTGCCGGTCCGGGTGTGCGGGACGGCGGGGACTTCGAGGATCTCGTCGGGAACGTGACGGGGCGAGGCACCGGCCCGGATCGCTTCCTTGATCTTCGCGCGGAGGGCGTCGTCCAGGGACACCCCGGCCGCGGGGACGACGAACAGGGGCATCCAGTAGCCGCCGTCGGGTTCCTCGGCGCCGATGACCAGGGCCTCGGTGATCTCGGGGAGTCGCTCGACGACGTCGTGGGTGTCGGCGCTGCCGAGGCGGACGCCGTTGCGGTTGAGGGTGGAGTCGGAGCGGCCGTGCACGATCACGGAGCCGTGACCCGTGACGGTGATCCAGTCACCGTGCCGCCACACGCCGGGATACGCCGAGAAGTACGCGTCGTGATAGCGCTCGCCGTCGGGGTCGTTCCAGAAGGACAGTGGCATCGACGGCATGGGGCGGGTGACGACCAACTCGCCGACCTGGTCGACGACCGGGCTGCCCTCGGAGTCGTACGCGGCCAGTGCCACACCCAGATGCGGGGCCGAGAGCTCCCCCGCCCAGACGGGGGTCGTGGGTGCGCTGCCGGCGAAGCCGGAGACGATGTCGGTGCCGCCGCTGATGGAGGCGAGCAGGGCGTGAGTGCCGACGTGGTCGCGGACCCAGGGGTAGGCGGAGGCGGGCAGGGCGGAACCGGTACAGCCGACCACGCGGATCGCCGACAGGTCGTGCACGGACGGGTCGATGCCGAACTTGGCCATCCCCAGCAGGTATTGAGGACTCGTGCCGAAGACGGTGACGCGGTGCCGGGCCGCCAGTGCCCAGAGGGTGTCGGGGCGGGTGAGCGGGGCGGGGCTGCCGTCGTAGGTGCAGGTCGTGGCGCCGGTCAGGAGGGTGGAGGCGACGAGGTTCCACATCATCCAGTGGGTGGTGGTGTACCACAGGAGGCGGTCGCCGGGGTCGAGGTCGGAGTGCAGGCCGAGGGTCTTGAGGTGTTCGAGCAGGACTCCGCCGTGGCCGTGGACGATGCCCTTGGGCAGGCCGGTGGTGCCGGAGGAGAAGACCACCCACAGGGGGTGGTCGAACGGCACCGGCGTGCAGGCGAGTTGCTCCGTGCGAGTGGCGGCGTCCTCCCACGGGACGACCAGCGACGGGTAGTCGCGCACGGGCCACGGCAGGCCCACGTGGTCGACCAGCAGGGTGGCCTTCAACGTCGGCAGTGCGGTGGCGAGTTCGAGGACGGCGTCGCGGCGGTCATGGGCGGTTCCGTTGAAGAGGTAGCCGTCCGCGGCGATCAGGACGGTGGGTTCGAGCTGCGCGAAGCGGTCGGCGGCGGCCTGGGGTGCGTAGTCCTGCCCGCACACCGACCACACGGCCCCGAGCGAGGCGGCGGCGAGGAACGCGACGATCGCGTGCGGGGTGTTGGGCAGATAGCCGACGACCCGGTCGCCCTCTCCGACGCCCAGGTCGCGCAGGGTGGCGGCGACGGAGGCGACCTGGCCGCGCAGGTGCTTCCCGGTCACCTCGTAGCCGACGCCGGTCTCGTCGAGGGCGAGGATCGCCGTGTCGGCGTCCGTGAGGTTGCGCAGGGTGTGGTGGGCGTAGTTGAGGGTGGCGCCGGTGAACCAGCGGGCGCCCGGCATCCGTTCCTCCGCCAGCACCTGCTCGTACGGCGTGTCCGCGTCGATGTCGAAGTACTCCCACACCGCACTCCAGAAGCCTTCCAGGTCGGTGACCGACCAGTGGTGCAGGGCGGCGTAGTCGGCACCGGCCGCCACACCCCGGTGCCGGGCGGCCCAGCGGGCGAAGTCCACGATGCGGCTGCCCGCGGCGGCCTCCGGGGTGGGAGTGAAGAAGGGGTCCGGGTACGGCGTGTTCATCGAGTGGTGCTCCTCAAGAGGCGTGTCTCGGTGGACCGTTGGGAAGGCGGGGTGCTTCGGGTGGTGTGCAGCAGGGACGCCCAGCCCGCGGTGTCCGTGAAGGTGTCGCCGCCGGCCGGGACGACGTCCATCACGACGCGGTCCGGCCGCAACAGCACGGCGCTCGCCCGTCCCTCACGCAGCCAGGCGGCGAGACGGTTGTCGTCGCCGAGGCCGGCCACGGGAACGGTCCGGGCGCCGAGACCGTCTGTGACCGCCAGCAGCGAGGGCGGGAGCGGCAGGGCGGTCAGCACGGCGAAGGAGTCACCGAGGAGTTCGTCGAGGCGGGCGTGCCGTCCGTCGATGTTCACGAGCGGCTGCGGGCAGAAGCCGCCCACGAGACCGTGCCGGCCGAGGCGGACGCGGCGTCGTACGAGTGGCCCGGCGGTCAGTGCCGGGCTGAAGTCGCGGGCGGCGGCCGAGGTCAGGCCGGGGATGCGCACAGCCGCGCCCAGGACGCCGCGGCGGAGGGCGGCGGCACGGTCCTGGCCTCCGGTCATGGCCCAGCCCATCGCGACCGCGAGCCGGATCAGGTGGCGGGCGTGCGGTTTGCGTTCACTCTCGTAGGTGTCCAACAGCCGTTCATCGGCGCCCTGTTGCAGGACCCGGGCCAGCTTCCAGGTCAGGTTGTAGGCGTCGCGCAGGCCTGCGCACAGTCCCTGTCCGACGAACGGCGGGGTGAGGTGGGCCGCGTCACCGAGGAGGAAGACGCGCCCGTGGCGCCAGCGGTCGGCGATACGGGCCCGGAAGGTGTACTGGGCCTGCCGCACCACCTCGAAGTCGGCGCCGTCCGCGAGGTCCACCCATGGGGCGAGCAGCTCCCGCAGCCGCTCGTGATCCGGTTCCGAGCCGTCGCGCAGCCGGAACTCCCAGCGGTAACGGTCCTCGCCGATGCGCATGAACGTCGCCGGCTGCTGCGGGTCACAGATCTGTTCGACGCCTTCCCAGCAGCGGACCGGGAGGCTGGTGCGTACGTCGACGACCGTCCAGCGTTCCTCGAAGTGGAGGTTCTCCCAGGTGGAGCCGATGGCGTCGCGGGTGATGCTGTTGGCGCCGTCGCAGCCCAGGACGGTGTCCGCCCGTAGCAGGTGTTCGCCCTCGTCGTCGCGGTAACTCACGCGGACCGGACCGTCGCCGTCCTGGGCGATGCCGAGGACTTCCACCCCGTCGCGCAGTTCGGCCTCGGGGGTGTCGGTCAGGGCGTCGCGCAGTACGCGCTCCAGTGCGGGCTGGTCGAACATGCTGGTCTGCGGGAAGCCGTGCTCTCCCTGGGCGGCGCGCGGGAACTCGGCCATCACCCGGTGCCGGGCGTCCAGCAGCCGCAGTCCCCGTGCGGGGCGGGCGATCGCGGTGAACTCCTCCTGGACCCCGGCTGCTTGGAGGATCCTGATCACCTCGTCGTCGATGGCGACGGCGCGTGGCAGGGGATAGACCTCCCGGTGGCGTTCGAGGACGACGGTACGGATGCCGCGTCGGGCGAGCAGGAGGGCGGCGGTCACGCCCACGGGCCCCGCCCCGACGATCACCACGGGCAGGTGTCCGGGCCCGGGTGCGCTGTCCGGTGGCTCGGCGGCTTGGTCGACAGTCATGTGCGGCTCACTTCGTGTCTGGGTGGGCGTCGGTCAGTTCGCGTCGGTCACCTCGGTGCGCTGTTCTCCGAGGTCGATGCGTCCGTCCGGGGTGGCGATGGTCGCGGTGATCAGGTCTCCGTGATGCAGGTAGTGCGGGTTGCGGGCCTGGGTCTTGAAGAACGCCTTCCACTTCACGGCGGGCGGCAGCAGTGCGCCGATCTTCTCGACCGCCTTGGGCGGGGCCTTGAGGGCCGTGCCACCGGGGGTGCCGGTCAGCAGCAGGTCGCCGGGGTCGAGGGTCTGGAACCGGGCCAGCAGTGTGAGGGCCTGTGCCGGTCGCACGATCATGTCGCTGAGGGTGCGGTCCTGGCGGAGGTCGCCGTTCACGCTCAACTTCAGCCGCAGATCCAGGAGATGGGCGAAGTCCTCCGACTCCAGCAGGGAGAGGTAGGGCCCGGCGGGCGTGAACGTGGGGTACGACTTGCTCTCGTAGAACTGCGTCTTGGTCAGCTGCACGTCACGGGCGCTGACGTCGTTGGTGACGACGAGCCCAGCGACGTACGACGGCAGGTCCCGCTCCTCGACGACGGTGCCGATGGGCAGCGGTGCGCCCATGACCAGGCCGAGTTCGACCTCGTAGTCGAGGAACTTCACGTGGGAGGGCCGGACGACGGCGTCGTGCGGGCCGCTGACCGAGCTGGACGCCTTGCGGAAGAAGGCGGGCGGGATGTCGCCGGTGAAGCCCGAATCGCGGGCGTGGCTGCGGTAGTTGACCATCTGGGCGACCACGCGGCAGGGAGTGGTGATGGGGGAGAGGGCCACCATGTCGGCCACCGGGGTGCCCGCCTCGTCGCTGTCGGCGGCTTCCCGGACGGCGGCGCGGTCGGCCAGCAGCTCGGCGGTGGTGAGGGCCTTGGTGTCGATGCGGACGGCGCGCGCGTCGCGCACCACCCACCAGCCGTCGGCGGTACGCAGGACGTTGGTGCTCATGTCGGTGCCTTTGTCGAGGAGTCGGGGGTCAGGAGTTGGCGGCCTTGAGGAGGCCCAGGAGGCGTGCCGGGTCCATCTCGTTGTCGCCGCGCAGGGCCTGGATCACGTCGCGGACCCGCGCGGGGGAGGGGCTCGCGCCGAGGAAGTCGCGGGTGGCCGGCGGGCCCCACTGGGCGAGCCCGCTGGTGGACATGGACGCCCAGCCGGGTTCCAGGTCGCGGGAGAAGAGGTCGCCGTCGGCGAAGTGCTCCAGCAAGAGGCGGTCGGGATCGCGCCAGTAGTCGAAGAGCTGGCTGCCCAGGATGTGCCGGCCGATGCCCCAACTGCGCTTGTAGCCGCGTTCGTTGAGGTACTCGCCGCCGGCGGCGATCGAGTCCAGGTCGGTCACCTGGTAGGCGGAGTGGACATAGCCGTTGCCGGGGCCGAGGTGCATCGCGAGGGTGTGGTGGTCGACGGCCAGGCCGCCTCGGTCGCAGCGGAGGAACGCCATCGTCGGACCGCGGTCGCGCTGCCCGTCGAGGAACAGGAAGTCGGACACGATCATGCCGAGTGTGTCCAGGTACCAGTCCAGGGCGCGGCCGAACACCCGTGTCTCCAGCACCACATGGCCCAGGCGCTGGATACGGGACGGCTCCCGGGGCGGGCGCTGCGCGGTGTTCCTGCGGCGGTGGTCCGTGCCGAAGTTGAGCGGCAGCGGCTGCTGCTCGGGCAGTGCCGGCAGCTCCTCGCGGCAGTGCACCACGCGCACGGGGAAGCCCGAGGGGTCCAGGAGGTTCACGGCCCTGCCGCCGCCCGGGACGTCGGCGTCGCGTACGTCCGTCCCCGTGGCGCGGGCCAGCCGGTCCAGGTCGGGCCGCTCGGCCGCGCGGAACGCCGGGCCGATGAAGCTGCTGGTGCGCCCCTTGCGGATCACGATGCACGGTGAGCCGGCGAAGGTGCCGCGCAGCCACAGCTCGCCAGCCGTGCGGGCGGCGATCCCGAAGCCGAAATCGCGGGCGAAGACCTCGGCCCGGTCCAGGTCGGGCTTCTGGAACTCCAGCCAGGCGAGGTCGGCCACCTTGATCACGGGGCTCCGGGATCGCCCGGGGTGCTCGCCGCGCAGCGCCCCCTGTTCGCTGTGGAGGTCCTGGTGGGCCGTCCTGAGATCGCTGGTGCCGACCGCGTTGACGCGGGTTTCGGACATGGTGTCCTCCAAGCAACATCGCTGTAATGAGGAAATCATCAACTTTGACACTTGGTTCGTCAATAGCCGGACGGGGCAAGGTGATGAAATCATCAGAGATGCGCCGGCCAGTGAGCCGACCGGTGAACTGACCAGTTCATCAGAACTGTGACGATGCGCGGACCGTTGCTAAACTCGCGCGTATGCCGACGTCAGCCGCACCCCGCAACCGATTCGAACGGCGTCGTGCCGAGACCCGTCAGGCCCTCGTTCGCGCGGCCCGGCAGATCCTGGCCGAGACGGGGGACACCAGTGCGAGCATCCAGGTGATCGCGGAGCGCGCGGACGTCGGCTTCGGCTCCTTCTACAACCACTTCGAGTCGAAAACGGAACTGTTCGACGCGGCGGTGAGCGACGCCCTCGAAGAACTCGGCCAGACCTTCGACGAGCATCTGCAGGGCATCGACGACCCGGCGGAGCTCGTCGCGGCGGGCTTCCGTCTCAGCGCCCGCCTGGCCGACTCCCGACCCGAGATGATGCAGATCCTGCGCCACCGCGGCCTGGGCCACGTCCACGCCGGCTCGGGCCTGGCCCCACGCGCCCTGCGTGATCTGGAGGTCGGCATCGCCTCCGGCCGTTTCACCATCACCGACCCGACGGCCGCGGTGACCGTCCTCGGCGGCTCCCTGCTGGCGCTGCTGGAACTGCGGTTCGCCCGCCCGGATCTCGACGGTGACGAGGCGGCCTCGAACCTGGCCGAACTGCTGCTGCGCATGCTGGGCCTGCCGCCGGACGATGCCCGCGACGTCGCCCGCTGCCCGCTGCCGGACCTCGGCTGACGACGGCTTGACGCCCTGACCATGGCTGCCGTCCGCGAACAGCTCCGCCGCAACTCGCGCTCCGACCGGACCCGCATCCTCGCCGCCACCCGGCAGGAGCCCAGTCGGGTTGTCCCACGGTCGTAGGGCAGTCCGAGCACGCCTTCGTCCGTCCACCGCACGGCAGGCAATCGGCGAGATTGCCCGTTCGGGCGGGAGTGGGTGCACTGCCTCGATCGGCCGCGCCTGCGACGATCACGAATGCGATGATGCGCCCATGGCACAGACACCGCAGGACTCCTCAGTCACCGCGGACGGCATGACCGCCGCGCAGGCCGTCGACCGGATCGAAGCCGCGGCGCACCCGCGTCCGCATGATCGCCGTCTGCACGCCCGCGGAGCCGTCTACGACGCACGCTTCGTGCCCAGCGGACAGATCACGAAGTGGACGACAGCCGCCTGTCTGACCGCCGAGTCCGAGGCGGTCATCCGGTTCTCCAACGGCTCGGGCCGCTTCGACGCCGACGACCGCGCACGCGGCGTACGCGGCATGGCCGTGAAGTTCCTCGATGCCGACAAGAGCGTCATGGACCTGGTGGCCGCGAACTTCCGGGTCTTCCCCAGCCACAACCCCGAAGGATTCATCGACCTCGTCGAAGCGCTGGGCAAGGCGGGAGCAGAGGGCGGATTCGCCGACCGCGCCAAGGGCAAACTGGCCGCGGCCGGCAAGTTCGCCACCGTCCTGGCCCAACACCCGGAGAGCCGCGGGGCGTTGAAGTCCTTCGCCGGCCAGCAGGCACCGGCCAGCTTCGCCACCACCCGCTACGACGGCCTGCACGCCTTCGTCCTGGTGGACGAGTCGGGCGAGCGCCGGCCCTTCCGCTACCGCCTCGTGCCCCAACTGGGCGAAGTCGAAATCGATCCCGCGTACGCCGAGACACTCGCCCCGAACTTCCTCATCGGCGACCTCGACTCCCGACTCGAAACCGGACCCGTCACCTTCACCCTCGTGTACCAGTTCGCGGAACCGGGCGATCCCACCCACGATCCCTCGCAGGCATGGCCCGAGCACCGGCCGCTGATTCCGGCCGGACATCTGCACGTGACGGCCCGCTCGCCACGGGAAGACCACTGGCAGCGGCAGGTGTTCGACCCCACCCGTCTCGCCCCGGGCGTGGAACCGTCCGACGACGCCATGTTGGCCTTCCGTCGCCACGCCTACTCCGTCTCAGCAGAACGCCGACTCGCTCCCTGACCCCTCCAACAGGGCGACACCAACAGGGCGGCCGGCGTGGTGTGCGGCTGTCCCGATCAGCTCATGGGGACCGTCGTAGCACGTGCCTTGAGCGCGTCGAGCAAGGCACGCGATGCGTGGTTGGACGGTACGCCGGGCGCGGTGTAGGCGCCGATGTATCGCTTCGCCGTGGGCGTCAGGACCAGTGCGCGGGTGTCGGGGCGGTCCACGACGGCGAGGGTGGGGATGAACGCGATGCCGACGCCTGCCGCGACGAGTGCCTGCATGAAGGGGAAGTCACCGGCCCGGCACGCCACTTTGGGCCGCAGTCCGTGCGCCGAGGCGAGCGCGTCGAGTGCGTTGCCAGGAAGGTCCCACATCTGGATCCACGGCTCGTCGGCGACGTCGTCGAGCCGTGCGGTCGAGCGCCGGGCGAGGGCATGGCCGACGGGCACGACGAGGCGCAACTCGTCCCGCAGGAGCGGGTGGTACGCGTACCGGTGTGCGATGTCGGCCCAGCTCGGGGGCGGTTGTTCGGTGTGGAAGTGGTAGACGAGGGCCATGTCGGCGCTGCCGTCGTCGAGCGCGGCCAGTGCCTGCTGCGGTTCGGACTCGATCACGGTCGTGTCGACATGCCGGTCCTCGCGGTCGTTGAGCGCGGCCAGTGCGGGTGCGAGCAGGAGCATGCCCGCACTGGCGAAGGTGGCGACGGTCAGTGACGGCGGTCCCTGCTCCCGCAGCCGGGCGAGTGCGCGTTCGGCGCGGTGGAGTTCGCCGTGGATGGTGTCCGCTGTACGGAGCAGGGCTTGCCCGGCCGCGGTGAGCGTGACGCCCCGGGTGCTGCGCTCGAAGAGACCGGCCTGAGCGGCACGTTCGAGGGCCGCCATCTGCTGCGAGACCGCCGAGGGCGTCAGACGCAGGGCCTGGGCCGCCTGCGCGAAGCTTCCCCGGTGGGCGACCTCGCGGAACACGGCCAGCCGCTGCGCCTCGATCATCAGCCCACCTTACGTCGGGGTTAGCAGTACCCTACTTCTGCTTACGGCCTGAGGCTGTCAGCCTGGCTGAATGATGTTGAGTGCGCGAGAGCGCTCCGGGGCCGCTCTGGCTCTCGGTGCGGTGTGTCTGGTCGGCGGCTCGGTCGCCGCGGCCGGTCGGCTGCACGACTTCCCGCTGATCGGCGGTCAGGCCGTGCGCTACGGGTTGGCGACGGTCCTCCTGCTCGTCTGGGCGCGCATCCGCAAGCACACCTTCGCCCGCCCGAGCCCGACCCAGATGGTGTGGATCGTTCTTCTGGCTGTCATGGGAATGGCGGGGTACGGCGTCGTCCTCGTGTACGCCACGTCGTTGACGGCACCGGGCAACGTGGGCGTCGCCGTCGGCGCCGCGCCGCTGTTCATCGTCCTGGTCCGGTCGCTGCTGTCGCGGTCACGCCCGTCGCGAGGGCTGATGGGCGGGGCGCTGTGCGTGGGGGTGGGCTGTGCCGTCGCTCAGGTGTCGGCCGGTTCCGGGGTGGAGTGGGACGTGCGGGGATTCGGGTGGTCGTGCCTCGCCGTTGTCGGAGTCGCCTCGGTCACGTTGCTCGGCGCTTCGCCCGTTGGGCAGCTGGGAGCGCTGACCGTGACGACGTATGCGTGCGGACTTGCGTCGGTGATGCTGTTCGTCGTCGCCTGGATAGGGAAGACGGCCACGGGGTCCCCCGTACTTCGCGCTCCCACGGCTGTGGAGTCGTGGGCCTTGGCCTTCCTCGCCCTCGGCGTGACCGCTGTCGTCTTCCTGCTCTGGTATGGCGCTGTCGAACGGCTCGGTGCCGGCCGGGCGGGCCTGTTCAACGGCCTCATCCCCTTTGCTTCCCTGCTGGCTCTCTTCGTGACCGGAGCGGGCGGTGCCGCCATGAGCCAGATCGCCGGAGCTGCCTTGGTCCTCCTCGGTGTCGTCGTCGGGCTCCTGGCGGACAGGCGCGTCAACGAGCCGTCGGGAAACGGGAGTTGCCCCGACCGTAGAGTCACTGACGGTTGGTCAGGCGCCACCCCTGAGCGCGTTGGTAGTCGTGCCACAGGGAGGCGTAACGTCCGTCGGCGGCGAGAAGGTCGGTGTGCCGGCCCTGCTCGATGATCTGGCCGGTGTCGAGGACGGCGATGTGGTCGGCCGTGGCGATGGTGGACAGGCGGTGAGCGATCACCAACAGCGTTCTCCCGGCGCCCAGTTCACGCAGGGCTTCGTGGACCGCGTTCTCGTTCTCGGCGTCCAGAGCCGAGGTCGCCTCGTCGAGCAGCACGATCGGGGTGTCCTTCAGCAGGGTGCGGGCGATGGCGACCCGTTGACGCTCGCCACCGGAGAGCAGCGAGCCGCCCTCGCCGACGCGGCTGGCGAGGCCGTCGGGCAGCCGGTCGGCGATGATGTCGACCCGGGCCCGGCGGGCCGCGTCGCGGACCTCGGCGCCGGTGGCGTCGGGGCGTCCCAGGCGGATGTTCTCCTCGATGGTGGCGTCGAGCAGGTGCACGTCCTGGAAGACCAGGGACACCATGTTCATCAGGTCGTTCCCGGCCAGCTCGCGCACATCCACACCGCCGATCCGCGCAGCGCCCGCGTCGGTGTCGGCGAAGCGGGCGATGAGTTTGGTGACGGTGGTCTTGCCCGCGCCCGAGGGTCCGACGAGGGCGGTGGTGGATCCGGCGGGGACGGTCAGGTCGAGGCCGTCGAGGACGGGGGTGTCGGAGCCGTCGTAGCGGAAGCGCACACTGTCGAGTTCGATGGACGCTTCGAGGCCGACGGTGGGGTGCGGGTGGGTGGGTTCGGGCAGGGGCGGGGTGCTGAGCAGGATGTCGATGCGGTTGACGGCCGCGCGGGTGGCGCGCAGGGCGGACGCGGCCGAGGCGATCACGGCGAGGGGCTGCAGGAAGTGCACGCCGAGCACCAGCAGGGCGGTGATGCGTGCGGGGGTGATCTCGTTGCCGGTGGCCAGCAGCAGGCCGACCACGAGGACGGCGGTGAAGGCGAGTTGGATGGCGAGCTGCCCCAGGTGCAGGCCCGGCAGGGCGCCCATCACCTCGCGGCGGGCCGCCCGGTGCTGGCTCTGGAGGGCCTCGTCGAGCTGCCGATGGCCGCTGGTGGCACGGCCGTTGGCGCGCAGCACGGGCTGGGCGCCGGCGAACTCCACGAGCTGGGCGCTGGCTTCGGCGGCGGCCTTGTCGTGCTCGGCCTCGGTGCGGTCGGTGAGGCGCCTGGCCAGGGCGAACACCAGCAGCACGACAGGGACGGTGACCAGCACGGCGACGGCGATGCGCCAGTCGTAGCAGAGCAGGAAGACGGCGATGGTGGCGGGTGTGAGGACGGCGCCGAGCAGAGTCTGGGCGAGGTGGACGACGCCGGTGACGGTGTTGACGCCCTGGCCGAGCAGGCGTTCCAGCTGGGCGGTGCGGGTCGCGTCGAACCAGCCCAGCGGCAGCCGGACGACGTGGGCGCCGATCCGCTCGTACAGGGCGCGGCGCCAGGCGGAGGAGAGCTGCAGGGCGCGCAGTTCCTTGTCGTAGTGGGCGTACCAGCCGACGGCGACGGCGCCCGCGAGCGGCAGCAGCCACCAACCGGCGTCGCCGGTGCGGCCGGTGAGCAGAGCGGTCAGCAGCGGTACGAGCAGACCGAAGGCGGCGCCCTCGCTGATCGCGTAGAGGGCGGTGGCCAGCAGGAAGCGGATCAGCAGCGGGCGCCCGGCGCCGCCTACGATCCGCAGAAGCGCAGTGATCATGCGGTGCTGCTTCCGTGTTGGGCGCGCCACATGCGCGCGTACTGTCCGTCGGCGGCGAGCAGGTCCTCGTGCCGCCCGCGCTCGGCGATCCGGCCGTCGTCCAGGACCAGGATCTGATCGGCCGCTGCGATGGTCCGCAACCGGTGCGCGATGACCAACAGGGTGCGCCCGCCTGCGAGTTCGGCGAGGGCGTCCTGCACGGCGGCCTCGGACTCGGGGTCCGCGAACGCGGTCGCCTCGTCGAGGACCACGATCGGCGTGCCGGCGAGCAGGGTGCGCGCGATGCTGACGCGCTGGGCCTCGCCGCCGGACAGTCGCGCGTCCTCGCCGACGACCGAGTCGTAGCCGCGGGGGAGTGCGGTGATCCGGTCGTGGACGGCGGCGGCTTTCGCCGCCGCGTGTACGGTCTCGTCGCTCGCGTCGGGCTGGGAGAGCGCGATGTTGTCGCGGACGGAGCGGCGCAGCAGGACGACGTCCTGGAAGAGGAAGCCGATGTTGCGGTACAGCTCGTCCCGGTCCAACTCCCGTATGTCGGTGCCGTCGAGGCGGATCGCGCCGCCGGTGACGTCGTAGAAACGTGCGAGGAGCATGCCGAGCGTGGACTTGCCCGCGCCGGACGGCCCGACCAGGGCGGTGACCGTGCCGGGGGCGAAGGCGGCGTCCAGTCCGTGGAGCACCTCGCGGTCGCGGCCGGCGGCGGGGTAGCCGAAGCGGACGCCGTCCAACTCCAGGACCGGGGGAGTGCCCTGCGTGCGGGGTGGCAGGGCGGCGGGGTGGAGTGTGACCTCCTGGGCGGGTTCGTGCAGCAGGCCGGTGATGCGGTGTGCGGCGGCCCGTGCGGTACGGCGCAGGCCGCGCGCCGAGTAGATGGGGGTGATCTGCTCGAACAGACCCAGGCCGAGCAGTGTGAAGGCCAGGATGTCGACCGGATCCGTCCAGCCGAGCGCGACCAGCCCCACCCCGCAGCCGGTGATGAGCAGCAGGATGGTCGCCGGGGCGACGGTGGCCCGGGTGAGGCTGCGCTGGCGTATGAACAGGCGCTGTGCCTCGTCGTTGACGTCCGCGTAGGCGGCTGCGGCCTCGCTGAAGCGGCGTGGCGTCTCGCCGCCGCCGAACGCCTTGGCGACGCTGATCCCGCGCACCAACTCGATGGAGGCGGCGGTGAGTTCGAGCTGTGCGGCGGCGATGCGCTGCACCGGCTCGGCGGAGCGGGCGGCCATTCTCATCCGTACGCTCTGCGCCCCCGCGATCACCGCGAAGGTGAGCAGGGCGAGGCGCCAGTCGGCCCACAGCAGGTAGACGCCGATGACGGCGGGCCCGGCCACGGCGGCGGCGAGGTCACCTCGGGCGTGCGCGACGGCGTGGTGCAGCGAGCCGACGTCGTCCTGGACGGTCGTCTTCACCTTCGCCGAGACGCCACCGGCGAACCAGCCCAGCGGCAGTACCGCGAGGTGGGCGGCGAGTCGTTGGCGCAGGCTGAGGGCGAGGTCGGCCTCGGCGAGATGGCTGAGGGTCCCGGCGAACAGATAGAGCAGCAGCCGTACGGCGAGCAGGGCCACGGCGGTCCAGGCGATGGCCCACAGGTGGTCGTCGTGGCCGTCGAGGAGGCGCCGGCCGATATCCACGACGGCGACCATGGGCGCGACGGACAGCGCCGCGGCGAGCGCCTGCAGAGCGGCGGCGACAGTGACCCGGCCGGCGACCGGGGCCTGCAACTCGGCGAGATCGCGGGCGTCTTCGTCTTTTCCGGTACGTGGTTCAGGCATTGCGCTCCGCCGCCTCGGCAAGCTTGGGTACGACCGCGTCGAGGCCGTACGGGAGGCTCAGCACCGACGGGAAGCCGAGGGCGATCGCGGTGGGCATGTCGAGACCGATGTAGGACTTGCGCCGAACGGCCTTCAGCTCCTTGAAGAGCGGCTGTGCCTCGAACTCCTCGCGCCCCTGGGGGGTGTCGAAGGCGAGAATGACCACGTCGGCGTCGAGGAGATCGAGCCGTTCCCTCGCGATCGCGGCGCGGCCGGCGATGGCGCTGTCCGGTAGCGAGGTGACCTTCGGGGAGAGCTTCATGCCCAACTGACTGAAGAACTGTGCGCCGGCGTCGTCGGCGCTCTTGATGGTGAACACGTCGCCGCCGACCACCGGCCCGAACGTGAAGGTCTTGCCGCGGAGTTCGGGGTGCTGCTCGCGAACGTCGGCGATCTTCTTACGCACGTCCGCGACCAGGGAGTCGGCCTTCTCCCGCTTCCCGAGAACGTCGCCCGTAGGCTGCGCCATCTCGTCCCAGCCGTCCTGTCCGACGCCCTTGCGGTAGCTGAGGGTGGGCGCGAGGCGCTGGAACTTCGGGTAGTGGTCGTGGAGTTGGTAGTCGTCGCTGGCGAGGATGAGGTCGGGCCTGGCGGCGGCGATGGTCTCGAACGGCAGCGCGAGAGCGAGGTCGGTGTCTCGAAGGTAGCCGCAGGCGGCGAAACGCTTGGGCGGCGAAGTGACCTTGGCAGCGCCCTCCTTGCCGCTCACGGTGGCGGGGAAGCCGCCGGCCGCGGCCTGCGCCGTCGTGTCGGGGTCACCGCTCTTCTCGACACCACCGCCCGTGCCGTCATCACCTGACGAGCAGCCACTGAGCACCGGAGTGGCACCCACCGCGCCCAACAGAAAACCGCGCCGCCCCGGCGAGGGGCCGTCGGCGGTGGAACGTATGCGTGTGGTCACGGGGTTGGGCCTCTCCGGCGTGTGGTGGTGGGCACAGGGCGAAGCGAGGTGGGGTGACGCGTGCGTACGTGATGCCTGTACGTTCCAGCAGTGTAAGTAAGGTAAGGCTAACCAGGTAACCCGGGCTCGTCAGCCTCGTGGAGGGCCTCTTCGTCTTCGACCGGTTCCCGGGCGCGACGGCTGGGGAGCCAGATCAATCGATAGATCAACCGATAGATCCGTCAGATCGGTCAATATTCACCAATCCATCGGGGCGACCGTTCCGAATCCTCCAGCGTCAGGGAAGTTGGCATGGAGGACGGACGGTATGACACCTATCTCAAGGAGCGGTGCGGGGCGCAGGGGCCTCGCGACCCTCATGGCGGGTGCGCTGGCCGCCGGGGGACTCGCAGCCGCCGGTGTGGCCACGCTGGAACCGGGGGCGGCCTCCGCCTCCAGTCACCGGGAGGCCCCGCTGATCTCGGGACAACCCCGGTACGACAACACGGACGTGTACGCCTTCGTGAGTCCGGACAGTCCGAAGACGACGACGATCATCGCGAACTGGATCCCGTTCGAGGATCCAGCGGGCGGCCCGAACTTCTACACGTTCGCGGACGACGCCCAGTACGACATCCACATCGACAACAACGGTGACGCGCAGGGCGAACTGCTGCTGCGCTACACCTTCAAGACGCACACGAAGAACAAGAAGACGTTCCTGTACAACACGGGCCCGGTCACCAGCCTGGACGACCCGGACCTGAACGTCACGCAGACCTACGACATCGAGCTGCTCAAGCTGCACAACCAGAACGTCGTGTCGAAGACGAAGCTCGCCGACGACATACCGGTGGCTCCCTCGAACGTCGGCAAGGCCTCGATGCCGGACTACGGCACGCTGCGCTCGCAGGCCGTCCGTCAACTGTCCGACGGCGCCCGGACGTTCGCAGGCCAGGCGGACGACCCGTTCTTCCTGGACCTGCGCGTCTTCGACCTGCTGTACGGCGGCAACCTCTCCGAGGTCGGCAACAACACCCTCAAGGGCTACAACGTCAACTCGGTCGCGCTGCAACTGCCCACCGACATGATCACCGAGTCGAAGCAGCAGCCGGTCGTCGGCATCTGGTCGACCACCCAGCGAAAGAACGCCCAAGGCTCCTACGAGCAGGTCTCACGGCTGGGCAACCCGCTGGTCAACGAGGTCGTCAACCCACTGAAGGACAAGGACAAGTTCAACGCGGACTCGCCGTGGAACGACGGCCAGTTCCTGAAGAACGTGACCAATCCCGAACTCCCGAAGCTCATGGAGGCCATCTACAAGATCAAGGCGCCCGCACAACCGCGCAACGACCTCGTCGACGTCTTCCTCAAGGGCGTCAAGGGCCTCAACCAGCCGCCGAACGTGCGACCCGCGGAGATGCTGCGCCTGAACACCTCGATCAAGCCGGCCGCCGACCCGAAACGACTCGGCGTACTCGACGGCGACAACGCGGGCTTCCCGAACGGCCGCCGCCTCACCGACGACGTCGTGGACATCTCGCTCCAGGTCGTCGAGGGTGAACTGGTCGGTGCCAAGAACGACTTGGGCGACGCGGTCGACGTCGACGACCAGAAGCTCGGCGACTCCTTCCCCTACCTGGCCGAGCCCGTCGCCGGTTCACGAGGCCCGCTCGCGAAGGGCACGACCGGTGGCAATGATGTCCGCAACCAGCTGGGCGACACCCTCCAATCGGCCGGCTCCGCCGACGGCACGCGCAACACCGGCCTGATCGCCGCATCGGCGGCCTCCGGCGCGGCGGGGATCCTGCTGATCGGCCTGGGCCTGGCGTGGTGGCGCCGACGCATGCAGCGGCCGAACTGAGCGGCACGCCACGAACGACGCGACCCGCATCTGGCCAGCTGTGAATGAGCTGCGCCGGAGCGCATCGGACACGTGTCGCGAGCGGTGAGAGGCAATGACAGAGGGCGGGGGGCAGCGAGACGGTCTCCCGCCCTCTGCTGCCGGGCCCCGACGGCGGGGAAGACGGCCCAGCGTCGACAGCATCTCGGGGTCGGCCGACAGTGTCCGAGTAAAGCCGTTGAACTGCCCGTCCTGCTTTAGGCATGATCCACTCCGTGGATACCTACCTGGAGACCGAGCGCCTGACCCTGCGTCGCTTCACTGCCGACGACGCGGACTTGCTGATCGAACTGGACAGCGACGCCGCGGTGATGCGCTATCTGAGCGGGGGCCAGCCGACCGCCCCGGAGATTGTCCGCGAGCGCCACCTGCCGAACATCATCGCCGGCTACGAGAGGTGGCGCGGCGATCTTGGGCTGTTCGCCGCGCACGAGAAGGACGGCGGCGCGTTCATCGGCTGGTTCTGCCTGCGTCCCGAGCCGCAGGGCCCGCTGGACGAGGCCGAACTCGGCTACCGACTGCGGCAGGCGGCTTGGGGCAAGGGTTATGCCACCGAAGGCTCGCGAGCTTTGCTGGCCAAGGCGTTCACAGGGCTCGGTGTACGCATGGTCTGGGCCGAGACGATGACCGTGAACCACGGTTCGCGCAACATCATGGAGAAGCTCGCCATGACACTCGCGGACACCATCCCCACACCCCCCGACATGGAGATCGTCGAGGGCTCCGAGCACGGGGGTGTGCGGTACGAGATCACCAAGGAACAGTGGGAGCAGCAGTAGCAGTCGGAGTGCGCGGGCGGTTCACGACCGGCAGTCTTTCGACGAGCGGCCGGGCCCGTCGGGTGCCGGGTCTGCGCCGCGAAGAGGTCGCCCGTCTGGCCGACGTGAGCACCGACTACTACACCCGCCTGGAACAGGGGCGGCATCCCCGTGTCTCCGAGAGCGTGCTGGACGGCGTGGCCCGCGCGCTGCGCTTGGGCCCGGCCGAGCGTGACCACCACTTTGACCTCGCGCGCCCTCGTGCCACACACCCTTCGCGGGATCGCCCGCGACCCGAGCGGGTACGGCCGGAAGTGCATCAGACGCTGGAGGTACTGGGGAGCGTCTCACTGGCCTTCATCGTCAAGCACCGGCTGGACGTGCTGATCTCGAACCACCTCGCCCGGGCCCTCATCACGGATTTCGACGCGCTGGCGACCCGGGAGCGCAACTTCGCGCGCTTCGTACTCTTCTCTCCCGCCGCGAAGGAGCTGTACGGCGACCGGGAGGCGATCACGCCGATCATCGTGGCCAACCTCCGCCGGTCCTCGGGGCGCCATCCCGACGACACCCGCCTCAACGAACTCATCGGCGAAGCCTGCGTCAAGGTGACGGAGTTCAACGGCTGGTGGGCGGGTCACCACCTTGGCGACTGCAGCTACGGAGCCCAGCGGTTCCACCATGCCGTGGTCGGCGACCTGACCCTGCATCACGAGGCGCTGAATCTCGCGACCGACCCGGACCAGACCATCTGCCTCTACACCGCCGAATCCGGCTCCTCCTCCGCCCAGACCCTGGCTCTTCTCGCCAGTTGGAGTGCGCCGCACGTCTCGGCGGGCACCCGCTCGTCCGACTCCTCGGGGCGACGCGTCATGGCCGATCCAGGCGCCGGCCGAACCACGTCTCAGGAGTGACAACGACGCGGCGATGCGGGTCCGAGCGGACTCGCATCGCCTGGTTGTGTGGGGGCGGATGGGTCGGGTGGCGCTACTTCGTGGCGAGGAAGAGGTAGTCGGCGGTGTAGGGGACGCGGGCGGTGGGGTGTGTGGCCGGGTTGCAGGTGCCGGCCGGGGCGACGCCGCCGACGGTGTTGAGTCGCAGGACCGACGTGGTCTTGGACAGGAGTCCCTCACTCTTGCCGGTCTGCTGCGCGCGAAGCAGGAGTGCTGGGATGTTGCCCGCGCCGTTGTCGAACTTGTTGACGACGGTGCCGGTCACCGAGGAGCCGTCCGGTGCGATCCACTGCGGGGGGCCGGCGGGGCCGTGCTTGGCGAAGCTGTGCTGGATGTCGCCCTGGAGGGTGGCGTCGACGTTGTCCTGGGTGAAGGCGTAGGAGCCGTCGTCCTGCTTGGTGCAGGCGTAGATCTGGGCCCCCTTGACCACGCCGGCCAGGGCCGAGTGCCGGATGGCGTCGGGCAGTGAGACGGCGCCCGGCAGTGCGGTGGCCTGTCCGCGGACCGCGCCGCCGGGGAATTCGCCGGTGTGCAGGTTGAAGTAGAACTGGTCGGGGTGGGCCTTGATGCTGTGCAGCAGGTCGGCATCCGTGACCTTGACGCTGCCGAACACGAACGGCGTGCCGCCCTTGAGCTTCTCCATGAAGAACGGGATCTTCACGTCACCGTTGGTGCCCCGCGCACCCTGGTGGAGGTGGGCCATGGTCGGGGTCCCGGTACCGGTCCACGCGAACGCGAAGGACACCTCGTCGCCCTGGATACGCATGAGGGCCACCGCGCTGCCGTCCTTGTCACCCACCGCCGGCTTGCCCTTGACGGGCACCTCGTTGTCACCGGTGAGGATCGAGGTGAAGTACGTCGCCCCCGGCGCGTTCTCGGAGTACCGGCCGATGGCACCCGCCGCCTGCGTGGCGCCCCCGTGCTGCGTCGCCCCCGCCGCCTGATGCGAGACGTTGGCGTTGGCCGCACCGTCCTCGCCATTGCAGGCGGTCAGGAGCAGAGTGCCGGTGATCGCGGTCGCGGCGATGGTCCCGAATCGCTTGAACTTCATGGATCTTTCTCCCCGTGATAGCCGATCCGCGGCTGGCCCGCGGTCGTTCCTCCTCCATCACGGGCCCCCTGGGGCGATTCCTCAGCAGATGACACTCCTGAGACATCCCTGAGAAGAGACGGGATCACTGCGGACACGATCTTGACATTGCGACGCGCACTGCCCGGTGCGTCCTGTTCGTCGGTCCGAGCGGCGGGTGTCCCGAGTGTCCGCTGGTAAAATGGGTGAAAGCTTCGACGCGGCCGGGGCCCGTACCAAGGGGTACGGGCCCCGGCGCGTTGTAGGGCATCAGACCGAGGAAGGTTCTCCATGAACGCGCAGCCGCCCGTCGCTTCCTTCGCCACACTCGGGCTGCCGCTCGAACTGGTCGAGAAGATGACCGGCCTCGGAGTGACGGAGCCTTTCCCGATCCAGGCGGCGACTCTCCCCGACGCGCTCGCCGGCCGGGACGTGCTCGGCCGGGCGCGGACCGGTTCCGGCAAGACGCTGGCGTTCGGGCTCGCGCTGCTCGTGCGGACCGCGGGTCTACGGGCGGAGTCGAAGCGGCCGCTCGCCCTGGTCCTGGTGCCGACCCGGGAGCTCGCACAGCAGGTCAGCGACGCGCTGGCACCATATGCCCAGACGATGGGTGTGCGGCTGGCGACGGTGGTCGGCGGGCTGTCGATCAACCGGCAGCAGGCGTTGCTGCGCACCGGCGCCGAGGTGGTCATCGCGACGCCGGGGCGGCTGACCGATCTGGTGTCGCGCCGGGACTGCCACCTGAACCACGTGCGGATCACGGTGCTGGACGAGGCGGACCAGATGTGCGACCTGGGGTTCCTGCCGCAGGTCTCGGAACTCCTGGACCAGGTCCCCTCCGACGGGCAGCGGCTGCTGTTCTCGGCCACCCTCGACCGCGACGTCGACCGGCTGGTCCAGGACTACCTTCACGACCCTGTTGTGGCGTCGGTCGACCGGGTGGCGGGCTCGGTCACGACGATGGAACACCATGTCCTGAACATCCACGCCGCCGACAAGTACGCGACGGCGACCGAGATCGCCGCGCGGGACGGCCGGGTACTGATGTTCCTGGACACCAAGGCCGGCGTGGACCAGTTCACCCGTCACCTGCGAGCCAGCGGCGTACGGGCATCCGCCCTGCACAGCGGGAAGTCGCAGCCCCAACGCACGCACACGCTCGGCCAGTTCAAGGACGGTGAGGTCACCGTGCTGGTGGCCACCAACGTCGCCGCGCGGGGCATCCACATCGACGCCCTCGACCTCGTGGTCAATGTCGACCCGCCGGCCGACGGCAAGGAATACCTGCACCGAGCAGGGCGTACGGCGCGAGCCGGGGAGTCCGGCAAGGTGGTCACGCTGGTCGCCCCCAACCAGCGGCGCGACGTGAACCGGATGATGTCCGACGCCGGTATCCGGCCGACCGTCACACAGGTCCGCTCCGGTGAGGAGAAGCTGACCGCCATCACGGGAGCCAAACGTCCGCCGACCGGGACGAAGACCAGCGGGGGCAACGCCCCCTTCCGCGGTATGGGCACCCGTCCGGGCAGGCCCGCCAAGGAGTCCCGCAAAGCCGCCGAGGCCCGCAAGACCGCGGAAGCCCGCGCGGCGGCCCGGGTGCGCAAGAGCCGCTGACCCCCAGGCTGCCGGGGGCGCGGGAGCTGGCAAGCGTCGGACTCTGATCTGAGCCTTCAGCGACGTCGAGGCGTCGCTGAGCCTGCCGACTCTGGCGCCGCCCCGCCCGCCAACTCCCGCTCCGACGAGGCCACCTGCCCGTCAGGCGTAGTAGTGGATTGCGCCGCGCCTCACCGCCCCCTTCCACAAGGTCATGAAGGCGCGGGATCGCAGGGCGTCTGCACGGAGCACTTCTCGGCGCCGCCCACCGCGTGTCGAGGTGCGGCGATGTGCGGAAAGCCGTACGCGTGGAGAAGTTCCGCATCTGGTTCGCGTGGGTGTCTGGCGGCATGATCATGCTGATCATCGCCAACGGCACCAAGGACATAGAGGTCCTCGGCGTCATCACCGAGGTGCTGTTCTTCGTCGGCGGAATTCTCTGCAGCATCACCGCGGTGCGCATGACGAACGCCCTCAACCGCAAGGCCGAGGCAGCTCGCAAGGAAGTCCTCGGCGACCTGTAGCCAGAGTGCTGACCTGGTGCGTCGGCGGCGAACTGATTGCGCGCAACGTCCTGGTCAGTCGGATGTGCCCGCGCAATTCTCCGCAATCTCCCTGCGAGGGCTCGCCCATCGGTCCCATTCTGGGCGCTCAACCACTTGCACGAGAGGGAGACCGGCCATGGCCCTACAGCTCCGCCTGCTTGGCACGACAAGCGACAAGGGCAAGTGCCCCACCTTGTACGAGGACGTTGCCACCGGGGACATCGTCGTGCAGGGCTACACCGTCACCGACGGGGAGGACGTTGCCCAGCTGCAGAATGTCCTCGACGGCGAGTCATTCGTACGCGTCCCGCGCGAACTGCTCACCCGCTTCGCCCCCAAGGAGTAGATCGCGTGCCGGAGTTCATCGACGACAGCACCTTCGGCACGTACTTCGAGACCTTCGAGCGCACGGCATGGCGTCTGGAGACCCGCCGCGGGTATGCCTCCGACCGCCAGAGCGTGCACTGGGCACGCTGGAAGGCCGGCGAGGACGTCAGCCGAGACCCGACCAGTGCGTGGCGGGAGAACATCCAGCGCCAGACGGCAGCGGGGAAGAAGATCGAGCGCATCCGCCTCGTCGACGACCCTCCGACCGAGGGACAGCTGTTCCTCCTCGCACGGGCCCCGAGCAACGAGGCTGTGGGCGAGGACATGCGCAACATGTGGCGCGCGGATGCCGAACACCTCGGACTGCCGGCGCTCGACTTCTGGCTCTTCGACGACCATCGCGCCCTGGTGCTCCACTTCGACGAAGCTGACGAATACCTCGGCGCCGAGCTCGTCGAAGAGCCCACGCGTATCGCGGAGCTGGGCCAGCTCCGCGATGCCGCTTGGCCGCATGCGATCCGGCGCAGAGACTTCGCGGCGCAGGTAGCTTCGAGTGTGTGAGCACCGACTACCAGCAGGCCCGTGAAGCACTCGGTGCGCGGCTGCGTGAGCTGCGCACCGAGGCAGGCCTGAACGGCAAGGAGTTCGCCGAACGGATCGGCTGGCAGCGCTCTAAGGTCAGCAGGCTGGAGAACGGAAAGCAGACCGCGAGCGACACAGACGTCGAAGCGTGGGTTGACGCCGCCGAGCAGCCGGACGAGGCCGATGAGTTGAGGCGCCGCCTGCGCAGCCTTGAGACAGCGCACCGGAGTTGGCGACGGCAGCTGTCCGCCGGCCACCGCGTGGTGCAGGAGGGCCATCTCGTCCAGGAGCAGCAGGCGCAGACCGTCCACATCTTTGAGGTCGGCATCATCCCGGGCATCTTCCAGACCGCCGACTACGCGCGCGGCGTCCTCACCGACGTGTCCAACCGCCTCGGCACGTCCCGCGACATCGAGGAGGGCGTACGGGCCCGCATGAAGCGGCAGGCAGCCGTGTACGAGCCCGGGCACCACTTCAACGTGCTGATCTGGGAGGCAGCCCTGCACGTCGTACGGTGCGCCCCGGAAGCCATGGCCGCACAGCTCAGCAAGCTCGGCGGGTTCATCGGCCTCGACACCGTCACCCTCGGCATCATCCCGCTCGGGGCCCGCACGCCGTTCTCCCCGAAGCACGGGTTCTGGATCATCGACGAGCGGTTGGTCGTCGCCGACACGTGGAACGCGGAGCTGTCCCTCGACTCGCAGGACGACGTCGCGGTCTACCGCAACATCTGGGAGCTGATGCGGGAGTCCGCGGTCTATGATCACCAGGCGCACGGGCTGATCGCCCGCGCACGGGCGTCTCACACCCTCTCGTGAGCAATCCGCGGCAACCGTGGTGACTGTGTGCGCAATCCTGCGCAATCGTCACGTCCCCACGCAATCCGTCGCCCTACGGTCCTGCTCATGGCTCTACCGACGCGGCTCACCGCGACGTACGAGGCCGGGAACGCGTGGCTCGCCGACAGCTCCGCGCACCCGGAACTCACCCGCGGCCTCTGGGACGCTGACGCCCTCGCCCCCATCCCCTCCGGCGACGTATGGCTTGTCGCCGAATCCCGCCTCGTCACGGGGATGCCGGCCTTACAGCGCATCTATGCCGACCAGCGCGGGCCAGTCCTGGCCGATGGGGATCTGGACCGGGCGTGGTGGCTGGTGCCGTTGGAGGCCGCTGAGGAACTGGCCGACGTACGAGAACTCAAGGTGCATCCTGCGGGCTGGTCCCTGCTGTGCCCGGCCATGAACTCGTACGTCAACGGCCGCTTCTGGCTCAACCGCCCCGACGGTTCCGGCCTGCTTACCGATCCCGCCGGGCTCGCCGCCGCGTTCGGCCCCGGCGGGTACAGGCGCCCTGCGGAGGCCTTCGGATGAGAACGGACATGGAACCGGCCCCGGCTCTCGGGCTCCCGCTGCACGAACCTCAACCCCCTGCGGGCTGCGACGTGTGTGCGTCGCTGGTCCGGCAACGGGCCACGGCGGCTGCGGCTGGGGATCTCTCGCAGGTCTCGGACTGCAACGTCGAGATCCGCGCGCACACCGATCCGCACCAGCGGAGGCAATCGTGAGCCGCCCGGGGTGGGCGTTCGTCAACGCGGGCAGCGGTCCCGGGCATCTCCAACGCGTACCCAGCAACGCCCAGTTCACGCGAGTGCAGCGCGCGTACCGGGCGTACATCGACCACTCCAGGGACTGCCCGAACTGCGCGTTCGACACCACATCGTGCGACGTAGCTGAGGAACTGTGGAGGACCTACGTCGCCGCGAACTCCTGAACGCCCAGGTCGTTACTCGAACCCCCGCCCGGCCGCCCGGACGGCCCACTGCAACCCTGCCGTGCCGGTGTGGGACACCCCCAACTGGGCGCCCACACCTCGGTTATAACAAGGGCCACTGACATCGACGTGGCGGGTCTCAGTCGCAGGTCAGTGTCGGTGTCGCCCAGTCTCCGTGGTCGTTGCCGTTCCCGTCGCCGGCGTCACCGACCTTGAGGTCGACCACCTGGGCGCCGCTGACGTCGACGTCGATCGGCACGGCCGCCTGTTTGCCGCGGATCGTCGGAGTGGTCACCAAGGTCTTGCCGTCGGCGATCACGGAGAACGTCACCGTTCCCGCACCACTCGTCTCGTCGTCGACCCCGACGTCCGCCGTCAACCTTGAGCATTTTCCGGCGAGATAGAGCTCGACGTCGCTGAGCGAGTTGGTGCCCAGGCCCTTGGCGTGGCCGACACCGGCGATGGTGATCGGGCGGCCGTCCCCGGCCGCCTGTTCGCCGACGCTGCTGTCACGCTCCACCGGGCCCCACCCGTTGGTGGAGGAGAGGAACGTCAGGTCGCTCACGGCGTTTTCCCCTGCCGGCGGAGCCGGTGGGATTCCGCCGACGATGCGTTCGTCGCCGCCGGTGGCCTGCCGTCCGTTCTGCCGGTAGTGCACCGTGGTGGTGAGTGGCGATGCGGACGGCAGTGTCCCGGATGGTGGCTGGACCTTCCATGTGAAGGTGGCGGTTGTGCCGGGTTGCACGCGCTTGACCGACGTGGGGCTCGTGGCACTCACGCTCCAGCCGTCCGGCGCGGAGAGTGAGGCCGTCAGCCGGGTGACGGACGGCCGGTTCTTCGGAACCTCCACCGTCGTGCGGGCCGTGAACGCCTGTTCCGGCTGGGCGGTGTCCGGCACGTCCAGGGTGACATCCGCTCCTGGACGCTTCGGCATCGCGTACGTCCGAGGGTCGTAGCGGGGGCTGTCGTTCTGCGCGACGCGCAGGGAGGAGGCGTAGCTGCCGTAGTCGGTGAGCGAGACCTTGCCGAGTCCGCCCGTGCTGCCGTCGAGGTTCCAGACGGCGATGGCGATGCTGTTGTGCCCGTTCGGGTTCAGGATGCCGTTGGGGACCGGGAAGGTGTGCTGCGGGCCGAGGTAGTTGACGTAGTTGCCGACCTGCCAGCCGTTCACGAAGATCGTGGCACGGTACTTGCGTGACGGGTCGTCGGTGAACGTCAGCCCGAGCGAGGTGTCCTGGCCGTGTGGCAGGGCCAGTTCGGCGTCGGTGCGGTACCAGGAGACCCCGGGACGGGTGTCGGTCGTCGGCAGGGACACCCGGTTCCAGTTGCCGTCCGGGTAGCCGGGCAGGGACCAGCCGGCCCGCTCGCCGTACAGGCCGCCAGTCGAGAGCGGGCCGCGCACGGTGTCCTGCAGGTCCTCGCCGCCTCGCACGCCCTGCAGCCGCCAGGTGACGGAGGTCAGCGGCGCCCCG
Organism: Streptomyces pseudovenezuelae; assembly: GCF_029892565.1. Taxonomy (GTDB): domain Bacteria; phylum Actinomycetota; class Actinomycetes; order Streptomycetales; family Streptomycetaceae; genus Streptomyces; species Streptomyces pseudovenezuelae_A. The sequence goes on from NZ_JARXVH010000002.1 coordinate 750,761, forward strand.
ACGAGGGAGGCGCTGGTCAGGCCGCGCGCGGTCTTGTTGCCGTTGGTCGAGTTGTAGTCCTCCTCGTGCCCCATGTTCACGGTGAGCACGGAAATGACGTTGTCGCCCTTGGGCTTCACCGCACCGGCCGGGAAGGCGAAGTCGCCGCCGCCTGTGGTGGAGCTGCCCAGGAAGGTGCCGTTGAGCCAGGCGGAGAAAGCCTGCGCATTGCCGCCGGAGTCCGAGACCAGGTGGATGCCGGTCTCCTTGCCGGTGGTGCGGAAGCGGCCGCGGTACCAGGTGTTGCCGGTGTGGAAGCCGTAGTCGTCCGCGTAGAGCACCGGCAGCGAGTTGACACCGGAGACGCTGTTGGTAGTCGTCTTGTCGGCGACCTGCCAGGTGGTGTCGTCGAAACCGGGGGCTGCTTCGGGAGACTCCTCGGCGTGCTTCCAGTTCGTCAGCGTCGGCAGGTGGACCGGGGCCGCCACCGGGATCTTCGCGGTGAGGCTCCCCGGGTCGGTCGCGTGGGTGGCCAACGTCCCGCCGTTCCAGGTGACATGGGCCGCCGAGGAGAACACCTCGATGTTCTGGTCGTCCGCGTTGTCGCCGGTGAGTGCCACGGTGTGGCCGCCGTCCTTGTCGGTCGCCGTCCGCAGCAGATGGGTGCCGCGCACGAGTACCGGGCCGGACGCGGTGTCCTGACGCCAGAAGGTCTTCGCCGTGGCCTTGTCGCCCACGAGCAGCAGCAACGGGCGCTTTCCGCCGCCGCTGATGCTGATGCGGACGAGGCCCTTGTGCGTGTAGTTGAGCCGCAGGTCGCCGGTGGCCGCGTCCCAGGTGGTCGTGACCGTGCCGCCGGTGGCGGTCACGGTGGGCTTGGCGGCGTAGCGAAGGACGGTCTCGCCGTCGCTGCCCGGGTCGCCGTAGAGCACGGCGAGGTCCCGGTTGCCGATCGTCGCGCCGGTCATGATCTCCGAGGTCGAGTACTGCAACTGCGCGTCCCCGAGCCGGTAGTTCGCCACGATCACGTGCGAGTCGCGTCCGTCGAGCGTGATCGCGGTGCCAGGTTGCTGCGGCACGACCGGGTAGGTCGGCTCCGCGGCGGAGGCCGTCGGCACGTCGATGGCGTCGATGGCCACGTAGTTGTCCGTGGACCCCGAGTTGTGGTTCCCGTTGACGACGATCTTCAGCGTGTGCGCGCCGGGTGCCAGACCGGTTTTCTGGAAGATCACCGCCTGGCTCTCGCTGCCGGAGTCGTCGACCGTCGCCGTCTTGGTGCCGTCGAGGTAGACGTCGGCGTAGCCGTGGTTGTTCGTCTTCGAGCCGATCCAGCGGATCGCGGTGCCGTCGAAGGGGACGGTGAGCGAGTCGCCGGCCGTGTTGGAGAACGACTCGGTGTGCTTGTAGTCGCCGGCGGTGTAGCTCTGGTCGGCCACGTGCGACCACGAACCGGTGTACTGCAGCGCGGAGTCGGGGTCGTCCCAGGTGTAGGTGGTGTCCGCGGACGGCTGGGCGTTGAAGTCCAGCGAGATGTGGGTCTTGTCGACGGCCGTGGACGTGGAGTTCCCGTGCCGCAGAACGTGGAACTGCGTCTTGGTGTCGGGGTTCATCCGGGCGGTGTCGATGACCGCGGAGTTGTCCGGCGGGGTGGTTCTGATCGCCTCGGTCTTGGTCAGCGGGGTGAGGGACTGCGTGAAGTACCCGATGAGTTTGTCCTCGTCGTACTTCGGATCCAATTGCCGCGTCTCGCGGATCGCGGCCCCGTAGTCGTACGACGTGTAGTTCTGCGGCATGCCCAGCCAGCCCCAGTTGGTGCCGCCGTAGGTCATGTAGAAGCTCTGTGCGGTCGCGCCGACGGCGATGTTCTGCTTGTAGAACACGTTGGCGAACTGGTCGTTGATCAGCTGGGCGCACTTGTCGTAGCCCGGTCCGCCCCAGGGGTCGAAGGCGCCGCCCTGGAACTCCGGTGAGTACAGCGGCTTGCCGGCCGGGTGGTCGTAGCTGATGTCGGGGACGCCGTTCCACTTCGAGGGGTTGGAGCAGTCGAAGCCCTGTGGGTAGGAGTCCGGGCCGTCGACGTCCAGGGCGCCCGTACCGGAGTTGAAGGTGCCGTTGTTGTTGCCGGTCAGCGGCACCGTGATGCCGTCGGCGCGCGCCTTGTCCTCCAGGTGCTGCATGTAGGAGCGGCCCGCGGCCGAGCCGTTGTAGTACTCGTTCTCGACCTGGTAGGCGATGACCGAGCCGGTGCCGTTGGTCAGTTGGTGGCGGGCGATGATCCGGTCGATCTGCGTCAGCCACTCGTCGGCGTACTTCAGGAACCGCGGGTCGTCGCTGCGGTTGTCTTCCGCCTTGGTGGTCAGCCAGCCGGGCAGGCCGCCGCTGTCGACCTCCGCGTTGATGTACGGCGCCGGGCGCGCGATGACGTAGAGGCCGGCCTCCTGGGCCATGTCGAGCAGCTTGTCGACGTCACGCACCCCGCTGAAGTCGTACACCCCCGGCTTGGGCGAGTGGTATCCCCAATCGAAGTACAGCGAGGTGGAGTTGAACCCGGCGGCCTTCATCTTCTGGAAGATGTCGCGCCACAGATCCTGACTCGGGAGCCGGAAGTAGTGGAACTCGCCGGACCACAGATAGGTGCGCTTGCCGTCGACGAGGAACGAGTAGCCGTCGAGAGTCACCGTGTGCGCCCGCGCACCGGCGGCTGGTGCGGCGGTGGGTTGCTGTTCGCCGACGTCCCTGGCGGCGGCGGGCGCGGTCATGCCCGCGGTCATACCCATGGCCAGGGCGATGGCCGCGGCCGCGGCCGCGGCAAGGACTGCCCTCCACCACCGGCGACCAGGTCTCGCAGGTTCCGATCCGATCCCATGACTCCGCACTGCGGCCTCCATAGTGCCTGGGCGATCAGCATCGAACAGACTCAGGCAAAGTCGAACATTAAAGGGGCACAGGGCTCAACACAATGGGGCGGGAGAATACGGTTGGGGCCGCAGGCGCGGTGCTCACTGACCACCCGTCCCGGGATAGGACGAGGACGGACAGCCTCTCCGGGCAGGTGGTCGCGTCTTCGCCGACCTCGACCCGGGTCGTACGGCCCGCACGCAGCAGGGCGCGGGCCTGTGCTGTCACCACGCCTTTCCAGTCCTCGCGGGCCGCCGCCCCGTCGTACGCGCTGCCGTCGGTGACGCTGAGAGTGCGGCCGAGGAGTTCCTCGGGGCCGTCCATGACCTGGGCCACGGCTACGGGCCTGCCGGACGCCATCTCGTCGAAGGCCGCGCTGAGGTGGGGCTGGTCGGTGGGGTCGATCCGCTGCACCCGGACGTCGAGTTCACCGCCGCAGGTCAGGCCGACGGCGAAGGCACCGTCGTCGGAGTATCCGAAGCGCGCCCGGGTCGGGGGCTCGTCCGACTTGAGTACCTGTCGGCACAGTTCGTAGACAGCGCCCTCCACGCAGCCTCCGGACACACTGCCGACCACGTTGCCGTCGGCGTCCACGGCGAGGGCGGTGCCGATGGGCAGCGGTGCGCTGCCGCTGACCTGGACGACCGTGGCGAGGGCGAGGGGGCGGTCCGCGCGGCACCAGGTGTGCAGCGTGTCCGCGAGGTTCAGCATGGGCGGGATCTCCCGAGGGGACAGCCTGGGCAGCGATGCGGTGCAACGCTGCCCAGGGCTCGGCTTGCAGCAGGGACTCGGCGGTGATGGGCAGGTCACGCACCCGTCGTCCTGTGGCGTGAAAGACGGCGTTGGCGATGGCGGGCGCCACACCGACCAGGACGACCTCACCGAGGCCCTTCACGCCGATGGGGTCGGCCTCGATGTCCCGGCCGTCGATGTAGAGCGCCTTCAGGGGTGTGACAGGGCCCCTCACGTTCTGTCCCTACTGATCACAGACTTGTCACAGATGACCTGGCAGACTGAGGTCATGGCACGTGAGCAGCGGGGCGTCAGCGGCGGCACGGAACTGGGGCGCTTCCTGCGCGCCCACCGCACCCGGGTGACACCGGAGGAGGCTGGTCTGCCGCTCAGGCCTGGTCTGCGCCGCACCCCGGGACTGCGCCGCGAGGAGCTGGCCACCCTGGCCGGGGTCAGCATCGACTACTACACGCGTCTTGAACGTGGCAAGGAGACCAACCCCAGCGCGTCCGTCGTCGACGCCCTCGCCCGAGTCCTCAAGCTGGACACGGCGGAGCATGGTCACCTCCGTGACCTCGTCGCCTGCGGGGTGCGCAGGGCAGTGGCGGAGCCGGTGGGCGAGCTCGGCCGCTCCGTGCGCCCCGGGGTGGAGCTGCTGCTGGACAACCTGCGCCCCTGCCCCGCCTATGTGGTCAGCCGCACGATGGACATCATCGCCTGCAACCCGAGCGGGCTGAGGCTGTTCGCAGGCATGGGTGACTGGCCCGCCGACAAGCGCAACGTGGTGCGCTACGTCTTCCTCCACCCGCAGGCCCGCACTCTCTTCGACGACTGGGACGAGCAGATCCGGGCATGCGTGGGGCGCCTGCGCGCCCTGGCCGGTACCGAGCCGGACGCCCCCGATCTCGCGGAACTCGTCAGTGAACTCCACTCCAAGAGCCCGGAGTTCACCGACCTCTGGGATCGCTACGACGTGCGCTGGCACACCCATGGCAGCAAGACCTTCCGGCACCCCGAGGTCGGTGACGTCACCCCCGGCTACCAGTCGATGCAGATCGAGGGCACCGTGGGCCAGCGGTTCATCGCCTACTACGCCGAACCCGGCACCCCCGACCATGACAAGCTGGTCCTCCTCGATATGACGAGCCCCAAGGACATCTCGGTGAGGAGTCCGTTCAGCGGTTGAACGTGTCCAGCCGGATGATCTCCGGGTCGGGCCCGCTGCGCAGGCTGGTGTCGAGAGCGTCGATGGCGGCGACCTCCTCCGGCGTCAGCGAGAAGTCGAAGACGTCGAAGTTCTCCTCGATGCGGTGCGCTTTCACCGACTTGGGGATGGCGCACAGGCTGTGCTCGATGTGCCAGCGCAGGACGACCTGCGCGGCCGTCTTCCCGTACTGGTCGGCGAGCATGGTGACAACTGGTTCCTCCAGGACACTACGGCCGCCGTTCGGGGCCTGCGTCCGGTAGCGGTTGATCCCGCCGAGCGGGGACCAGGACTGGGTGATGACGCCGAGTTCGCCGTGCAGTTCCCGCAGTTCACGCTGGATGAAATACGGGTGCAGCTCCACCTGGTTGACCGCCGGGACGACGTCGGTGCGGTCCAGCAGGGTGCGCAGCAGGCCGGGAGTGTGGTTGCAGACGCCGATCGCCCCCACCCGGCCGTCGGCCAGCAGCCGCTCGGCTGCCTTGTACGCGGCCACCCACGGCTCCGGCTCCAGCGGGACAGGCTGGTGCAGCAGGTATAGGTCGAGGTGGTCCAGGCCGAGTTTGGCGAGGCTGGTGTCGAAGGCACGCAGGGCGGAGTCGTAGCCGTAGTCGGTCAGCCAGAGCTTGGTGGTGACGAAGATGTCGTCGCGGTCGACGCCGGAGCGGCGGATGCCCTCGCCGACCTCCTTCTCGTTGCCGTAGGCGGCGGCCGTGTCGATCAGGCGGTAGCCGTCCTTGAGGGCGGTCTCGACCGCCGGGACGGTCTCCTCCGGGGGGCTCTGGAAGACGCCGAGGCCGAGGGTGGGCATCTCCACGCCGTTGTTCAGCTTCAGCAGCGGTGCGGGTGAGGTCATGGGCCGAGCTTTCTGTGTCGTCGGTATCTGGGTCCGCTACGCGAGCGGTTCGAGCCGCATCGTGGTGGAGTTCGCCTCGGGGCTGGTGATGGCCTTGATGATGTGGTCGGCGTAACTGCCGTACTTGCCGCGGTAGGCGGCGTCGACCCGGTCGTTGAGGGACGGGTCGACGTCGACGAAGCTGACGTTCTTCTCCACGCCACCGGCTCGGATCCTGCCCTCCTGCCGGGCGCGTGTGCCGCGGTACCAGTCGGAGCCGGGACCGTTGACGGAACGCACGTAGATGTCGGCGCCGTCGCGGACGACCCAGATCGTGCGCCAGCCGCCGAGCGTGCCGCTCTTACGGAGAGACGCGATACGCAGCTCTTCGGCGCCCCCGACACGGTCGAGCTCGTCGTTCGTCCAGGTGGTCATGGGTGAGTTCCTCCGTGTGCCGGTGCTTTGGAGAAGGAGTCGAGCCGGACAGCTTCAGCGGTGCGGCTCCGGGCATGGGTGATGTCCTTGGGCGGGCGTGTGGGTGGGAGCGGTCAGGGCTGGATGAGGACCTTCAGTGCGGTCCGGTCTGCCATGGCGCGATAGCCGTCGGGTACACCGTCGAAGCCGACGGTCTGGTCGAAGACCCGGCCGGGCTGGACCGTGCCGTCGAGGATGTCGGGGAGAAGTTCCTCGATGTAGGCGCGGGCCGGGGCGGCGCCGCCGGTGACGGTGATGTTGCCCATCATCGACTCGAACCCGAGCGGGATCTCGGTGTACTGGGCGACACCGAGTCGGCTGATCACACCGCCGTCGCGGACGATGCTCAGTGCCGTGTCCATGGCCTGTGCGGCGCCGACGGCCTCCACCACCGCGTGCGTGCCGTCGCCACCCGTCAGTTCCCGGACCCTCTCGATGCCCGCCTCACCGCGCTCGGCGACGACGTCCGTGGCGCCGAAGTCCCGGCCCAGGTCGGTACGGTCCGTGTGTCGGCCCATGAGGATGATCTGCTCGGCGCCGAGACGCCTGGCCGCGAGCACCGCGCACAGACCCACCGCGCCGTCACCGATCACCGTCACCGACTTGCCAGGTGCGACCTTGGACGTCACCACGCCGTGGTGGCCGGTGCAGTACACGTCGGACAGGGTCAGCAGGGACGGCAGCAGAGCGGAGTCCTCCGCCACCGGCAGTTTCACCAGAGTGCCCTGCGCCTGGGGCACACGGACGGCCTCGCCCTGGCCGCCGTCCACACCGTTCGCGCCCCACTGGCCGCCGTGACGACAAGAGGTCTGCAACCCCTCTGCGCAGAAGTCGCAGGTGTTGTCCGCCCAGACGAAGGGCGCGACTACCAGGTCACCGGAGTTCAGCCCGGACACCTCCGAACCTAGGTCCTCGACCACGCCGAGGAACTCGTGGCCCATGCGCCGGCCCTGCGCGGAGACCGGCATCGAGCCGTAGGGCCAGAGGTCGCTGCCGCAGACGCAGGAGCGGACGACGCGTACGACGGCGTCGCCGGCGTTCTGGATCTTGGGGTCGGGGACGTTCTCCACACGGACGTCGCCGGCGCCGTACATGAGTGCTGCGCGCATGAGATCTTCCTCTTCCGATGGTGAGTTGACGGTGCGTCAGGAATTGGGTTCAGAAATAGCGGCCGCCGGTCGGGACGGGCAACGCGTCCAGCTCGGCGAGGTCGGCCGAGGTCAGCTCGACGTCCGCCGCCCCGGCGTTGTCGTGCAGGTACTTGGGGGTCTTGGTGCCGGGAATGGGGATGACGTGCTCACCTTGGGCCAGCACCCAGGCCAGCGCGACCTGCGCCGGGGTCGCGCCGATCCGCCCGGCAATCTGCTTGACCTTGTCGGCGAGGGCGAGGTTCTGTCGCAGCGCGTCCTGCTGGAAACGGGCCAGGCCCCGGCGGAAGTCGTCCTGGGGCAGTTCGTCGAAGGAGGTGAACCGGCCGGTGAGGAAGCCCTTGCCGAGGGGCGAGTAAGGGACGAAGGCGATGCCCTGTTCCTGGCAGTGGGGGAGCACCTCCCGCGTCCAGTCCCGTGTCCAGAGGGACAGCTCCGACTGGACCGCCGTGATCGGGTGGACGGACTGGGCCCGCTCGATCTGCTCGACGGTCACCTCGGACAGGCCGATGTGCCGCGCCTTGCCCGCCGACACCGCCTCAGCCAGCGCGCCGACGCTTTCCTCGATCGGCACCTCGGGATCGACGCGGTGCAGGTAGTAGAGGTCGACGTGGTCGGTGTCGAGGCGGCGCAGGCTTTCGTCGACCGAGCGGCGGATGTGGTCGGGACTGCCGTTCGGCATCGGGCGCGGGGAAGCGTCCGAGCCGTGGTGGACCATGCCGACCTTGGTGGCCAGCACCGCCCGGTCACGGTGACCCCGGAGCGCCCGGCCGATGAGCTGCTCGTTCGTGTACGGCCCGTACACGTCAGCGGTGTCGAGGAACGTCATCCCTAGGTCGAGTGCCTGGTGGATCACCGCGACGGACGCGTCCTCGTCCCGCTGGGTGCTCATGTCGTAGCCGTACGACATGCCCATGCAGCCCAGGCCGACGACACCGACCTCGGGGCCTTTGCTGCCGAGAGCCGTGGTGCGCATGTGTCCTCCTTCGGTTCGGTGTTCAGCGGGTGCTGCTGCGCGGCTGTGTGTACTCGGCGTCGTCGACCTTCTCCAGCCACGTCGTCTCGGGGCTGCCGTCGCCGCGGCCCTCCCACAGGGCGAGGTGCTCCATGAAGGCGTCGGGCGTGGCACCGTGCCAGTGCTCCTCGCCCGGCGGGGTGTGGACGGTGTCGCCCGGGTGGGCCTCGATGACCGTGCCGTCGCGGCCGCCGATCAGGGCGATGCCGGAGACTATGTGGAGTGTCTGGCCGAGGGCGTGGGAGTGCCAGTCGGTGCGGGCGCAGGGCGAGAAACGGACCAGGTTGAGACGGGCCCGGGACGGCTCCTGACCGGCGTACACGACGTCGAACCAGACGTCTCCGGTGAACCAGTCGCCGGGTGCCTTGGTGGTGGGCTGCTTTTTGAGGATTTCCACGTTGCCGTTCCTTGCTGGGGTCGGTCGGTCAGATCCGGGAGCCTGGGCTTCGACGATGTCCTTGAGCTGGGCGATCGCGCTCATGACGTTGGGCCATCCGGCGTAGAGCGTGAGATGGGTGATGGTTTCGACCGGCTCGTCCTTGCTCAAGCCGTCGCGCGGTGCCGCGCGCGGATGGAAGCCGAGCCGGTCGGCGCGGTACGTAGCGGTCGGTGGGGTGACCGTGATCAGGTCGTGGTCGCGCGGGGACGGGCCCGAGCGCTCCCACCCGCCCGGGGAGCAGGACGTCGTCGGTCAGTTCGCCGAATTTCGGCGCGCAGTCGCCGAGCAGCTTCCGGGCGGGAGTCGACTCCACCGCCATGGGTGGTGCTCGTGTGGAGCGCGTTGACGGGCATGGCGTCCATACCGATCTGTCTGACGTCCAGTTCGCTGCCGAGCTTGATGTGCTTCATCGGGTGCTCCGTGTGTCGGGTGCCCGCCGGGTTCGTCTCGCCGGGGCCGGAGATCGCAGGCGCGAGAAATTGATCTTCAGCTTCTTCCAGGGTGGGGGTTCCGGGCGGCCGGTGGCAGGCCGTGTTGTGCCGGGGAGCGGTGTTCCCGGGTGTGACAGGGCCCCCCACCTGCCTCCCGCGCAGGTCACGGGCCACGCAGACTGGACGGTATGACGAGTGAGCAGCACAGCGGCACCGAGTTGGGACGCTTTCTGCGTGCCCGCCGGGCCCGGGTGACGCCTGAGGACGTCGGGCTGGTGGGTGGGACCGGAGTGCGGCGTACGCCTGGGCTGCGCCGTGAGGAGCTGGCCACTCTGTCCGGTATCAGCATCGACTACTACACCCGCCTGGAGCGGGGGAGGGAGACCCGTCCGAGCCCGTCCGTCGTGGACGCGCTGGCCCGTGCCATGCAACTGGGGGAGGAGGAACACGAGCACCTGCGCAGCCTCGTCGCCCTGGCCGCGCGGTCCGCGCCGCAACCTTCCCCTGGGGGAGGCCCCCAGACCGCGCCCAGCCGCACGGTGCGGCCCGGAGCGAAGCTCCTGTTGGAGAACCTGCGTCCCTACCCGGCATATGTGGTCGGCCGCAGCAGCGACATCCTGGCCGCCAACCCCTCGGGCCTTCGGCTGCTGGCCGGGATCGAGGAATGGCCCGCCAAGCAGCGCAACATCGCACGCTACGTCTTCCTGCACCCCGCTGCCCGTGACCTGTTCGTCGACTGGAACATCGCGGTACGAGGTTGTGTCGCCCGGTTGCGTGCCCTGGCCGGCACCGATCCCGACGCCCCCGACCTTGCGCAGCTGGTGGGTGAACTCCTGCTCAAGAGCCCGGACTTCGCTCGCATGTGGGAGCGGTACGACGTGAAAAGCCGTACGCAGGGCCGCAAGACGTTCTGCCACCCTGAGGTGGGCGACCTCACCCTCGGCTACCAATCCCTCGTTCTGGAGGGCACCCCCGGCCACCGGCTCGTCGCGTACTACGCCGAACCCGCCACTCCGGAGCACGATGCCGTCGCCCTGCTGGACATGCTCGCTCACGAGCCTGTCACCGCTACGACGCCGCCCCACGCCGGGACGGACGCGGCGGCGTCCCCGTCGGCCTGAGAGCGGCCCTCTTCGCTGATCGGGCGCGGATCCCAGGTGGCCGGCGTCTGCGGGGCACTTGGTGGTCCGGGGCGGGTCATCCTGGCCGCGACGCGGCAGATGCGCAGGCAGGTCACAGCGGTGAAGCCGGGCAGCACGTAGGACGGCAGACAAAGCGGTGTGCCGCTGCGGCGCGGCAATTGTGCACCGCCTGGGGTGTCAGGGTGCGGACCAGCCGTTCGCCCGGCTCCCGGACGGTGAGCCAGGATCCGGGCGGATCTGCGGCCTCGGCTCGTTACGGCGTCGACAGCTCGCCGGCGCGCAGTGCCGCGGTCACGCCGCCGTCCATCAGGAGGTCGGCTCCGGTGATGAAGCCGGCCTCGCGGCCGAGTAGGAAGGCGGCGGCAGCGGCGACCTCCTCGGAGGCGCCGAACCGCTTGGCGGCCGAAACCTCGCGTACCTTGTCGAACCACTCGCGGCGTGGGCCGGAGAGCTCGTCGAGGGCCAACGGGGTGATGATCACGCCGGGGCTGACGGCGTTGACGCGGGCTCCGCGCTTGCCCCACGCGGCGGCGGCGGTCTGCACACGCAGTGAGTTGGCCCGCTTGGACATGGCGTAGGCGTGGACGGACGAGCCGAGCTGGTCGGGCTGCAGGAACGGCAGCGCGAGCAGCTGTGAGGTCTCGGTGGTCGCGAGCGCGTGCTCGATCTCGGGCGCGTAGGGGCTCTCCCGGTGTCCGGCCATGCTGGCGACCACGATGCCGGCCCCGCCGGGCGCGATCACACGGGCGAAGGCGTCCAGGACATACGCCGTGCCGAGCAGATCGACGTGCAGCAGCCGTTCGACGGTCGCCTGGGTGGGGGAGACGCCGGCGGCCTGGATCACCTGGGTGACCGCGCCCATCTCGGCGGCCGTGGCGGCCAGCGCCTCGACCTGGGCCGGATCGGAGATGTCGGTGGTCTGGACGGCCACCTCGTAGCCCTCGCCGCGCAGCTGGTCGGCGGCGGCCTCCGAGGCCTTTTCGTCGTGGGCGGCCAGCAGCAGGGTGCGGCCGGTGCCGACCCGGCGGGCGATGGCCAGGCCGATGCTGCCGGGGCCGATGACGACGACGATTTCCTTGGGGGCCCTGTTTTCTTTGCTCATGTCTCAGGCTCCTTCATTCCGTGTTCTCGGGTGGTCGGATGTCCTGGGCGTGGCCGACGGGCCGGTCACCTGCTCGCTGCCGACGCACCGCTCGGCGTCGCGCTCGAGCTGCGTCCGATCCAGGCCTGACGATCTTCCCGACTGCTGCAGGAGATGTGGTGGTCCGGTCAGGACGCCGCTTCGGCAAACAGGGCGGAGAAGTTGATCTTCCCCTGCTGCAGTTTCGCGTCGCGGGACTTGGCGAACCCACCATCGGTGATGTACAGCCGATGTCCTCGCACCACGGTGGCGGTCGGCGAGGCGAGCCCGTCGGCGCTGGTCAGCACGGTCTTCTTGGCGCCGTTCGGATAGACGACGGTGATCTCGTTGGGGCTGTTCAGCGCGGCGAACACCACGTCGGACCGGCCGCTCAGGAAGGTGAAGTCGTCGATGCCCACGACGTCGCTGGTCACGACATGGACGGGGCCGGCCGAACCGGCGGCGGTGACCGGCACCCGCAGCAGGGTCCCCTTGCTGAGATTGGAGACCCACACAGCGCCGTTGTGGGAACGGAGCCTGTTCGCGCCCAGCGGCAGTGGGGATTCCGCCGGCGCGAGTGAGGCGTGGGTCAGCCAGCGAGCCGCCGTTCCACCCGAGACCGGAACGGTCCAGACAGCGCCCTTGAAGCTCTCGGCGACGTACAGCGTGCGTCCGGCCTGGTCGATGGCCAGGCCGTTGGGGAGTTCACCGGCGGGCAGGGCGGCGATACGCCGGGGGCTTCCGCCCAGAGGCAGTTTCCACACGCCGGACCGGGCAGCGTCGGTGGAGGACACGTTGTGGTAGACGCTGCCGTCGAGGCCGCGCGTGTTGCCGGTGATCATGTCACCCGGCTGCCCGGCGACGAGCACCGCACGGTGCCCGGACACGTCGACCCGCACGAGCGCCGGACGCCTGCCCGCCGAACCGCCCAGCATCGAGACGGTCAGCGAGCCGTCCGGGTTGAGGGTGACGTTCTCCGGCGCGTCGCCGACGGCGAAGTCGAACGAGGCGACGGTCTTCACATGGGTGACGACCGGCTTCGGCTGTGCCTGTCCCGACGCGGCGGACGCGTACGGCGCCGAGACGAGGACGGCTGACGTCGCGACAACGGCTGCCACGAGTCGGAACTGTTTCTGCAGGGGGATTCGTCCGTGGTTCATCGCATTCTCTTCATGTTGCGGCCGTGCCCTCACCCAGCCCTGGGCAGTCCTCGGTGGGGTCGGACAGTGATGTTGACGAGACCGAGCGAGCACAGGCGAAGTGCCCGGTGCCCTCGGTCCGAGGCGTCACGCGTGGCCGCTGGGCCCAATGCCAAGCTAGGGGTTTCGCCTGGTGGGTGACAGGCCGGGCTGTGCCGGGGAGCGGTGTTCCTGGCTGCGACACGGCCCCCCACTCGCCGCGCATGCGGGCCAGGGCCCCGGGTGGCATACGCGCAGGTCAAGGAGTGCTGAACGCCGAGATGCCAGGGCTGATCTGCTGGCGATGTCCCGAGCGGACACAATCATGTCTCGTGTTCGGCGCTGGTTCGACGGCCCTCGATGTCCGGTTCAACGGCCTCGGCAAAAAGGTGTCCTGCCCATGGCTGACTCGATGCCGCCGAGGATGAGCTTCTGGTACTGCTCGGCGCCGGGGAAGGAGCCGTCGGTGGTGAAGTCCTTGGCGTCGTGGCCGAGGGTGGTGAGCCAGGCTCGGCCGCCGTCGTAGTACTGGCACCAGGCCACCGGGTGGACCTTGCCGTGTCCGGGGTGGCCCATGCTGCCGGTGACCCCTTTGGCGAGGGTGGACTCGTCGACGGTGGCGAGGAGGCGGACCTTGGACGGGGCGGGGACGAGGTTGTACCACTCGTCGGTGAAGTCCCAGCGGGCCGGGAGATCCGCGGTGGAGGAGTCGTGGCGGTCCTGGGTGACGACGGTGCCGGCTTGTTCGGGGCCGTGGTCGTAGTAGTTGGCGCCGCCCAACAGGCCTTCGTACCAGGGCCAGTTGTATTCCGTACCGAACGCGTTGTGGATGCCGACGAAGCCTCCGCCGCCTCGGATGTACTGGCGTAGTGACGTCTGTGCGGCGTCGTCGAGGGTATCGCGGCTGGTGGAGTAGAAGATGACCGCGTTGTACCTGAACAGCTGTGCTGAGCTGGCGAGTTGGGTGACGTCCTCGGTCCAGTCGACGGTGAAGCCGTTGTCCTGGCCCAGCTTGACGACCGCGTTCTGTACGACGTTGGCGGCGGTGAGCGCCGGGTCCGGACCGGTGCCGAGCGCGGGGCCGAGGTTGGCGTGCCGGGGGCCGGCGGTGCGGGTGTAGAGCAACACCTTGTAGCCGTCGGTGGCCGGGGAGAAGTTGCCCCAGTCGTGATAGCACTTGGGGCTGGTGCCGCGGCAGACGCCGTAGTCGGGGTCGCCGAGTTCCTGAGCGCTGGTGGGCCGTGACTGGGCGGAGGCCTGGTATCGGCCGCCGAAGAAGGCGGCCAGGGCGACGAGAACGATCGCCAGTGCAATGGACAGCGGGGTGCGGGTTCTTGCCGTCATGACACTCCGCCCTCTCGCTGGACGACGACCTTGCCGGTGGACTGCGGGTAGGCCGGGTCGTTGTAGAAGTACTCGCCGGCCTTGGCGAAGGTGTAGGCGTACGACTGGCCCGGCATCAGCAGGCCGGTGTCGAACTCGGCGTCGAAGAACGCCGCCGCTCCGTGTGCCTGTTTGTTGTCGGCGGGGTTGGTGAAGGTGACCTCGGCACCGACGGGGACGGTGAGGTACTGAGGCGCCATGGCGTTCTGGGCGACCGTGTTCTCGCTGGCGCCGGGGGAGTTGGTGCCGGCGTTCCAGATGCGGCCGAGCGTGACAGTGTTGTGTGCCGTCGCGCCGGTCACGGCGGCGGTGCGGATCTGGTTGCGGCGAGAGGGCGGGGTGGGGGCGGGGGCCGGCGCGACCTTGCCGCCGAGCTTGAACGCCCACAGATGGTCGCCCTTGGGGATGTCGGGGAAGGGCAGCCCGTTGCCCCCGGCGAGCACGGCAACGTACTGCTCGCCGTCGATCTCGTACGAGACGGGGATGGTGTTCACCCCGGCGCCGCACTGCCAGGTCCACAGCGTCTCGCCGCTGGTGTCGTCCATCGCTTCGAGGACGCCGTCCGGGCGGCCCTGGAAGAGGAGCCTGCCCGCGGTGGTGAGGATGCCGTTGCCGTGGGCGAGGGACCAGTCGCCTTCCTTGCGCCAGGCGACCGTGTTGGTGCGCGGATCCATGGCGACCAGGCCGCCGCCGAACAACTCACCCAGCGGGCGTGCGGTGTTGACCCGGCCGCCGTGCGTGTTGGAGTAGGAGGAATTGACCAGGCCGTAGCCGATGTAGACGTATCCGGTCCGCGGGCTGAAGGACGGGAATCCCCAGTCCCCGCCGCCGCCCGCGCCCGGGAAGATGATCGTGGCCCGGTCCCAGAAGACCGAGTAGAGGCCGCCGACCGGGTAGAACGGCACCGGGCGGGTCGTCTTGTCGAGGCGCGGGAACGGGTCCGTGAACGGCTCGCCGCCGGGGAACGGCTGCGTGGGCGAGGTCTTGTGCTCGGCCTGCTGGGGGACCGCGCGCTCCTCCATGCCATGGACGGCCTCGCCGGTGCGGCGGTCGAGGATGTAGAACCAGCAGGTCTTGGAGCCGTAGACGACGACCTTGCGCCGCTTGCCGTCGATGAGGAGGTCGGCGAGGACCGGTGCCATGACGTTGTCGGCGTCCCAGATGTCGTGGTGGACGGACTGGAAGTGCCAGCGCCGCTTGCCGGTCTTGGCGTCGATCGCGACGATCGAGTTGGCGAAGAGGTTGTCGCCGCCGCGCGAGGAGCCGTCCGTACGGGGATACGGATTGCCGAACGTCCAGTACACGAGGCCGAGTTCGGGATCCACGGCCGGGTGGATCCAGGGGACCGCGCCGCCGGTCTTCCAGGAGTCGCCCGCCCAGGTGTCGTGTCCGAACTCGCCGGGCCCGGGCGGGCCCCAGAAGGTCCATACGACGTCACCGGTCTTCGCGTCGAGCGCGTAGCCCCGGCCGCGTGCGCCGGCCGTCGAGCCCTCGGTGCCGACGTAGATCAGGCCGTCGAAGTGGACGACCGCGCCCGCGAGTCCGCCGCTGTTGCCGCCGCACTGGCCGCTGTCGTTGCTGCAGCCGTCGTCGCCGCCGTTGTCCTCCACGATGAGTGGCTTCTGCCAGACGATCGCGCCGGTCCTCCGGTCGAGGGCGTAGACGATGTTGGCGCCCGAGATGGTGAAGACCTTGCCCTCGGCCACGGCGACGCCGCGCATGTTGGTGGTCTCGGTGCCGAGGTTCGTCTTCCAAATGACCTCGCCCGTACGGCCGTTGACGGCGAAGACGTTCTGCTGGGTGGTCTCGACGTACAGCACGCCGTCCTGGACGACGATCGTGCACTGCTGGTAGGCGGAGGTCGAGCCGCCCTCCAGGTTGACGTGCCAGGCACCGCCGAGCTTCTTGACGTTCTTCGGGGTGAGGTCGCGGAGCGTGGAGTGGTTCTGGTTGCCGTAATTGCCGCCCACCTTGGGCCAGTTGATGCCCGTGGTGCCGAGCGCGGCGGACTGCGGTGGTACGGGGAGTGCCAGTCGGGGGGAGTCGGGGGAGGCCTCGGCCGTGGAGGTCAGGGCGGAGACCGTGGCCGCGCTGCCCGCCGCGGCCGTCAGGAGAAAGGAGCGTCTTTCCATCGTTGAGTTCCCTCGATTCGATCAAGGTCCACTAGATGGTTCGTTTGATCCGCAGAATGGGTTCGCGGGATGGAGCGTCACGTTAGGGACGGCGGGCGTGCGTGACAAGACATGCGGCAGGAGGTTTTCGTGGAGCGAGAGTCAACCAGTGGCTAGGCGCGTGGAGTTGGTACCACCAGGTGGACCGGGATCATGGAGGGCGGCATGGGGCTCTTGTTGCGCCGACCCTGCCCGGTCTCCTCCCAGGCGTGCGCGAGGATGCCGACGCTGCGGCTGAGCACGAAGAGGCCTCGGGCCAGGGGTGCGGCGAAGCCCAGCTCGGCGTAGATGACGGCGGTGGCACCGTCGATGTTCATGGGTACGGGCTTCTTTCCCTCGCGCCCGAGATTGAGGTGTGTCTCGACGGCGCGGGCCGCCCGTAGATGGGCGCCCGTGACGAGCCCGTCCGTCACGGCACGGTCCACGAGGGTGAGCAGGGGGTCGCGGCGCGGGTCGCGGGGGTGGAAGCGGTGGCCGAAACCGGGCAGATAGCGCGACCGAGCCTGCCACTCGCCGATGACCTTGGCCACGGCCAGCTCGAACTCGCCTCCCTGGTCGTGCTGTCGGGCGATCTCATCGAGCAGCTCCACGCACTGCTGCCCGGCACCACCGTGCACGTCGCCGAGCATGTTTACGCCGGTGGCCACCGCGCTGTTGAGGCCGACCCCGCAGGTGGCGGCCATCCGGGCGGCGGCGATCGAGGGCGCCTGTGGACCGTGGTCGACGCCTGCCACCAGGGCCGCTTCCAGCAGCTTTGCCTGTTCGGGGCGAGGGAGTTCACCGCGGAGCAGCAGCCAGATGGTCTCGACGAAGGTCGTGGTGCCGATCAGGTCCTGGACGGGATGCTCGCGCAGTTCGATGATGCCGGGTTCGATCCGGCTGACGGCGGTGGCCCACCACTGGGCGACCAGGCCGTCCTGCGGCCCGGGGGTCATGAGGCGGGGGCTTCGGCGGCCGCACGGCCGTGTGCCCGCCAGCGGGTGATGAGCGTGGTGCGTTCCTCGCCGTGCTGGTCGAGCAGCGGAGGTGGGGAGGTCGGAGGGAGGGGCTCGCCGTCCATGAGGACGCCGTTGCCGCTGACCCGCAGGGTGCGGCCCGAACCGTCCGGGTAGGGCAGGTCGGTGAAGAAGCCGCGGCGGGCGAGCTGCTTGAGCTCCACGGCCTCGGGAACCGTCAGCACCCGGGCCGCCGGGACACCGGCCGAGGACAGGATCTCCTCCCACTCCAGGGCGGTCTTTTGGCGCAGTGCCGTGTTGAGTTCGGTGTTGAGCTCGGCGCGGTGTCGCTTGCGTGCCTCTCGCTCGGCGAACCGCGGATCGTCGACCAGTGCCGGCAGTCCGGCGAGTCGGCAGAGCGTGACGAACTGCTCCTGCCGGTTGGCCGCGATGTTCAGGCCACCGTCCGCGGTCTCGAAGGTTCCCGAAGGCGCGGCGGTGGCGTTCTGGTCGCCCATCGGCTCCGGATCCACCCCGCTGACAAGGTAGTTGGAGACGGCCCAGCCCATCGCGGAGAGGGAGACCTCCAGCATGGAGACGTCCAGTCGTACCCCCCGCCCGGTCCTCTCCCGACCGAGCAGCGCCGCGCTGATCGCGAGGGCTGCGCCGAGTCCGCCGAGCGAGTCGCAGACCGGGAAGCCCACCCGGAGGGGCGCGGTGTCCGTGGTACCGGTGATGCTCATCATCCCGGACAGGCCCTGGATGATCTGGTCGTAGGCAGGGGCGGTGCTCATCGGCCCGGACTGTCCGAAGCCGGTGATCGCACAGCTCACCAGACGTGGGTTGAGGTCACCGAGCCGGGTGGCGCCGTACCCCATCCGGGCCAGCACCCCGGCCCGGAAGTTGTCCAGGAGGACATCGGCGCCACGCACCAGGTCCTCGAAGTCGGCCCGGTCGGCAGGGTCCTTGAGATCCAGGGCGAGGGATTTCTTGCCGGCGTTCTGGGCGAGGAAGGAGGCGCCGATACCGGCCCGGTTGAGTTCCGGGTCGGGGCCGAGGCTGCGGGCCAGATCGCCCTTGCCCGGCTGTTCGACCTTGACGACCTCGGCGCCGAGCAGCATGAGGTGGTAACTGCAGTACGGTCCTGCGAGCACGTTGGTGAGATCGAGTACGCGGATTCCTGAGAGCGGTCGTTCGGCCATGCACCGGCTCCTTCTGAGGTTTCTGCGATGGATTCACTTGGGGTCTATTTCGTCGGACTGAGCGGATGGTCGAACCCCTGCTCCGACATCTGCCGGGAGACGGCGGCGAGCGCGTCGGCGAACCGCTGCACGACGGCCTCGGGGAAACGGTGGCTGGGGCCGCTGAGCGACAGCGCGGCGACCACGGCCCCGGTGCGACCGACGACCGGCACGGCCACGGCCGTCAGCCCCTCGTCGCGCTCACCGCGGCTGACAGCGAAGCCGCGCTCCGCCGCCATGTCCGCCCACACCCGCAACTGCCGGGCGTGCCCCTCGCCGTGCGGTGAGTCCAGGGCGATGCGCTGCAGCAGGCTGTCCGGCGCCGTACGCAGCAGGATCTTCGACGAGGCGCCCGCCCACAGCGGGAGTTCGTCGCCGACCCGCACCACATGGCGCAGCGGCTGGGGGCTCTCCTGCTGCGCGACGCAGACACGAGCCAGACCGCGCAGCATGAAGAGGTTGACCGTCTCCTGCTGTTCCTCGGCCAGCTCCCGCATCAACTTGCGGGTCTCGCGGGGCAGTTCCCAACTGGTGTGGGCCAGGTGGGCCCAGCGCCACAGGCCGGGGCCCGCGGTGTAGCCGGCCGGGGTGTCCCAGAGCAGACCGCACTGTTCGAGGGTCTGCACCAGGCGGACCGCCGTGGTCTTCGCCAGGCCGGTGGCGTCGACGATCTCCCTCAGCGTGACCGTCGGCCGATCCTCGGTGAGCAGCCCCAGGATGTCCAGGGCCCTGCGCACACTGCGCACCCCGGTCGCCTCGGCCGCCTGCTCCTGTTCGGTCCCGTCCACGCGACTTCTCCCTCCGTGCCGGGCCGCCCCCACGGACCGCCCCCGGAAACTTCCCCGAACTGTCCTCTTGCCACCGCGAGTTGGCGCCCGTACGTTACACGCCGACCCACAGAGCAGTCCACCGGTACCACTGAGCGGTTTTCTCGGAGGTCTCATGCTGGATTCACTCCTCAAGGCCGGCGCGGACGCGACGGTGGTCGAGGCGCCCCCGTACATCGCGGGCCAGTGGGGCGGCGACGGTCCCGCCGCCACCCGAACGGGCCCGTATCTGCGCCGAGTTGTCAGTCGTACGACCCACGCGACCGGGGAGGAGGTGTCCCGCGCCCTCGCCTACGCCCGCTCCTCGGCTCGTTCCGTGGCCCGGCTCGCCCCCGCCATCCGCGCCGACATCCTCGACCGGGCCTCGCGCGCCGCCTCGGCCCACCGTGAGGAGTTGGCCCGGCTGCTCGCCCTGGAGCTGGGAAAGCCGGTCAAGGACGGGCGCGGGGAGATCGACCGAGTGGCGGACACCTTCGCGGTGTGTGCGTCCGAGGCCCGGCACATCGGCGGCGAGAACCTGCCCGTCGCGGGCTGGGCACGGGGTATTGGCAACACCGCCCTCACCTACCGTGCACCCGCCGGAGTGGCTCTGGCGATCACGCCGTTCAATGCCCCCGCCAACTTGCTCGCCCACAAGCTCGGCGCCTCATTCGCCGCGGGCAACACCACCATCGTCAAGGCGCCGCCCCAGGCCCCGGCCGCCACCGCCGCGATCGTGGCACTGCTCCTGGATTCCGGACTGCCGCCGCAGGGAGTGCAGTTGCTGCACGGCGGCGCCGAGGTCGGCGCGTTGTTGTGCGCGGCCGACGAGGTCGCCGTCATCAGCTTCACCGGCAGCCCGGAGACCGGCCGGGCCGTGGCGCGTGCCGCCGGGGCCAAGCGCCTGGTGCTCGAACTCGGTGGGAACGCCGCCACGATCGTCTGC
The DNA here is from genome assembly GCF_029892565.1 of Streptomyces pseudovenezuelae. Classification (GTDB taxonomy): domain Bacteria; phylum Actinomycetota; class Actinomycetes; order Streptomycetales; family Streptomycetaceae; genus Streptomyces; species Streptomyces pseudovenezuelae_A. The sequence goes on from NZ_JARXVH010000002.1 coordinate 770,838, forward strand.
GAGGACGCCGACATCGCGCAGGCCGCCAAGGAGTGTGCCCGCACCGGATACAGCAACTCCGGCCAGAGCTGCATCTCCGTCCAGCGCGTCTACGTCCACCGCTCTCGCTACGAGACCTTCCTCGATGCTTTCACCGCCGCCGTCGACACCCTCAAGGTCGGCGACCCGCTGGACCCGGCCACTGATGTGGGCTCGATGGTCGACGAGAATGCCGCCGAACGCGTGGTGAGCTGGTCCGCCGAGGCCGCCGCCGCCGGCGCCCGCGTGCTGCGCGGCGGCACCCGCAACGGCGCCACCGCCGCGCCCACCATCGTCGCCGGACCCCCCGAATCCGCCTCGGTCGTCGTCCACGAGGTCTTCGGAGCGCTGGTCGCGGTGCTGCCGTACGACGACTTCGACGCGGTCATCGACGCCTGCAACGCCAGCCGGTACGGCCTTCAGGCGGGCCTGTTCACCCGCGACATGGGCCGCATCATCACTGCCTGGCGCGAGTTGCAGACCGGCGCGCTGATCGCGGGCGGCAGCTCCAACTACCGCCTCGACCATGTCCCCTTCGGCGGGGTCAAGGACTCCGGCTTCGGACGGGAGACCCCCCGGTCGATGATCGACGACTACACGGTCGTCAAGACCCTCATGCTCCGCGGTCTGTCCGTCTGGGGCGACGCGACCACCGTGGACGAAGGGACCGGCGCATGACTGTCACCGCCGCCGAAGCCCTGGTCGGCCAACTGGAGTCGTACGGAGTCGAGTTCGTCTTCGGCACCTGCGGCCACACCAACATCGCCCTGCTCGACGCGCTAGGCCCCAGCTCGATCGAGTTCGTGATCGCTCGCCACGAACAGGCCGCCGCCCACGCCGCCGACGGCTACGCCCGTGCCTCCGGGAAACCCGGCGTACTGCTCACCCATGTCGGCCCCGGCATGATGAACGCGGTCACCGGCGTCGCCACCGCCGCCCTCGACTCGATCCCGCTGGTCGTCATCTCCGGCGACATCCCCTCCTACTACCACGGCCGTCACCCGCACCAGGAGGTCAACCTCCACGCGGACGCCGACCAGACCGCGATCTACCGTCCGTTCACCAAGCGCGCCTGGCACGTGCACCGGGTCCAGGACCTGGCCCGCACCACGGAACGGGCGTTGTGGACCGCGACCTCGGGGCGACCGGGTGCCGTGCTCATCAACGTACCGATGGACCTGTGGAGTCGGCAGGTCGAGCAGTACGCGGGGGAGTACCCCCTGCCCAAGAGCTCCGCGCTCCCCGCTCTCGACCGTGCCACCGCCGAGCGCATCGCAAGGACGCTGCTGAACGCCGAACGCCCCCTGATCTACTTCGGCGGCGGACTGCGCGAACCCGCCGCCCGCCAGGCCCTGTCGGACCTCGCCGAGCACCTCGACATCCCGCTCGCCCACTCCCTGATGGGCAAGGGCGTCCTGCCCGACAGTCATCCGCTGCTGCTCGGCATGCCCGGCTTCTGGGGCCTGGAGACGACGCACGCATACACCAAGGGCGCCGATGTGGTCCTCGCCCTGGCGACCCGGTTCGCGGAGACCGACGCCAGCTCCTGGGATCCGGCGTACACGTGGACCTTCGGTGACAAGCACAGTCCGCCCAGTCGCCTCCTCCAGATCGACATCGACCCCGCCGAGATCGGACGCAACTACCCCGTCGAGATCGGCGCCGTCGCCGACGTGGGTGACGCGGTACGGGCCATCGGGGACGCTGTACAGGCAGCCAGGCCCGAGCGTCTGTCGAGGCAGGGTCTGCGCGCGACCATCGCCACCGCCCGCCGGACCGTCTTCGACACCGCACGCGAGGACGGACGCAGCGACGACTTCCCGCTGCGTCCGCAACGCATCCTCGCCGACCTGCGCGACGCGCTTCCCGACGACGCGGTGCTCGTCACCGATGTCGGCTGGAACAAGAACGGCGTCGCCCAGTGCTACGAACTCCCCGAAGGAGGACGGTTCATCACCCCGGGCGGAGCCTCGACCATGGGCTTCGGACCGGCCGCCGCGGTCGGGGTGCAGATCGCCCAGCCGGACCGTGTGGTGGTCGCGCTGATCGGCGACGGCGGCATGAGCGCGCAGCTGCCCGCCGTGCCGATGGCCGTCGAACAGGGGCTGCCCGTCGTCTTCGTGGTGATGAACAACCGGGCCCACGGCACCATCGCCGACCTGCAGACCGCGTCGTTCGGACGGTCCTACGGCTGTGAGTTCACAGACGCCGAAGGTCAGCCCTACAGCCCGGACTTCGCGGCACTCGGCCGGTCCTGCGGCGCCGACGGATACCCCGTCGCCGCCCCCGCCGATCTCTCCAAGGCGCTCGCCGACGCGATCGCGCGGCGCCGGCCCGCCGTCATCGACGTGCCGATGGTCAACGAACCCGTGCCGACGCCGGGTCACTGGAACATCAAGGACATCTACCGCGGGTCCTTCACCGACTGAACTGCCCTTCTCCCAGGACGAGGTGACCTCCATGAGCCGCATCCCACGACCACCCACCACGACTCGCGCCACCGTCTGCACCGCGGTCGTACTGACCGTGGCCCTCGCCGCGTGCAGCGCGCCCGGCGACTCCAGCAGTGACAGCAAGGCATCCTCGGGCCCCATCAAGATCGCCGTCGTCGACGCGCAGAGCGGGCAGCTCAGTTCGCTCGGCGACTGGGAGTACAAGGGGGCCAAGCTCGCCGTCGACGAGTGGAACAAGAAGGGCGGCATCGACGGCCGCAAGATCCAGCTGAAGCTCTTCGACGACCAGGGCGACCCGACGGCCGGCACCAACATCGCCCGCAAGCTGGCCAGTGAGAAGTACGTCGCCATGCTCGGTACGGCGGAGAGCGCGGTGACCATCGCCATGGCGCCGGTGCTCCAGCAGGCGAAGATCCCCAACATCACCTCCGGTCAGTCCGACGGCCTGGTCGCGCTGAAGAGCCCGTACCTCTTCCTCAACGGGCCGACCAGTACCACCTACGACTCGACGCTCGCCCAGTACCTGATCAAGGACAAGGGCTACAAGAAGATCGCGATGATCACGAACAACGGATCCTTCGGGACGGGCGAGCACGACGCCTTCCTCAAGGCCGCCAAGGGGCTCGGCGTTTCGCCGTCGACCGATCAGGTGGTCACCACCGACCAGAAGGACTTCAGCGCCGCGCTCACGAAGATCCGCTCCAAGAAGCCCCAGGTCGTCTTCATCGGCTCGGAGGAGGTCGAGGCCGGTCTGATCGTCAAACAGGCCCGGGACCTTGGCATCACGGCCCCCTTCGCGGGCGCCGCGCCGCAGGGCACACCCGTCTTCATCGACACCGCGGGCAAGGCCGCCGTCGAGGGCACCATCGTCAGCTCGCCCTATCTGAGCAACGACGCGAGTGACGCTTCGAAGAAGTTCGCCGCCGCGTACAAGGCCGCGTACGGCAAGGACGCCGAACTGCACGGAGCCAAGGCCTACGACGGGGCGAACATTCTCCTGACCGCGCTCAAGACCAGCAAGGCCGCCACCGGTCAGGACCTCGCCGACGCCATCCGCGCCACCGCGTACAAGGGCCTGCTCGGCGACTTCGCCTACGACGACACAGGTGTCGGCATCACCAAGACCACCATCGGTGTCATCAGCGACGGCAAGCTCGTCGCGCAGCAGTAGTCATCGGGCATCCGGCAACTGGCAACTGGCAACGGGAGTACGCCGTGCAAGAGACACTGCAGACGCTCGTCGGGGGCTTGAGCCTGGGGGCGGTCTACGCCCTGGTCGCCATGGGGTTCTCCCTGGTCTACCGCACCATGGGCCTGGTCAACTTCGCGCACGCCGACATCGCCATGATCGGCGCCTACGCGGCCTCCACCTTCTATCTGACGTCCAAACTGCCCTTCGCCGTCGCCATGCTCGTGGCGATCGTCGTCACCGGCGCCATCGGTCTGGTCATCGAGCGGGTCCTGCGCCCGCTGGAGAACAAGGACTTCGACCTGATGCTCATCGGCACCATCGGCTTCGGCATCGTCCTCCAGGCCGTCGCCATCCTGATCTGGGGCACCACCGGACGGGCAGTCCCCTCGCCGGTCCGGGCCGCCCCACTCGACCTGTTCGGGGTGCGCGTGCGGACGTACGACCTCTTGGTCATGGGCGTCGCCGCGCTGGCCGTGATCGGTCTCGCCTGGTTCCTGGCACGCACCAAGCGCGGCGCGGCCATGCAGGCCGTCGCCATGGACCACGAGGCGGCCACCGCCGTCGGCATCGACGTCGGCCGCAGCAACGCCCTCGCCTTCTCCATCGGCGCGGGCCTCGCAGCCCTGGCCGGCGGCCTCGTCGGCCCGATGCTGTACGTCGACGCCTCACTCGGTGGCGCCCTCGGCATCAAGGGCTTCGCCGCCGCGATGCTCGGGGGCTTCGGGTCCATCCCCGGAGCCGTCGTCGGCGGCCTCGCGATCGGCGTCCTCGACTCCTACGCGGCGGGCCACTTCCAGGGCTACTCCGTGCTCGTGACCTTCCTGGTCTTCACCGTCGCCATCATGATCCGGCCGACGGGCGTCTTCGGCGAGAGGACGGTGAGCCGCGCGTGAAGTTGCGAATCGGCTCGCTCGGCGCCCTGGCCGTGGCCCTCTGGATCCTGCCGTACGGCCTGGGCAGTTACTCCATCCATGTCGTCAACATCGCCGTCATCTACGCCCTGTTGGCCATCGGCATGGGTCTCGCGATGGGCGTCTCGGGCCAGATCAACCTCGCCCAGGTCGCCTTCTTCGGCGTCGGCGCGTACACCCTCGCGATCCTCACCACCCACTCCGGATACGGATTCTGGGCGGCGGCCGTACTCGCGCTGCTCGCGACGACGGCCACGGGCCTGCTCGTCGGCATTCCCGCTCTGCGCATGCAGTCCCACTACCTGGGCATCGTCACCCTAGGCCTGGCACTCGGCTTCATCAACTGGATCACCAACGCCTCGATCTCCGGAGGCGCCGACGGCATCTCCGGCATCCCGCTGCCGACCCTCCCGGGCATCGACCTCTCCAGCGAATACCTCTACTACTACCTGGAGTTGGTGGTCTGCGCCCTCGGCCTCGGCTTCGGCCTGTTCGTCGTCCGCACGTCACTGGGCCGACGCCTGCGCGCGATGCGCGACGACTCCCTGGCGGCCGGCGCGATGGGCGCCGAGATCCCGCTCCTGCGCATGACCGCCTTCGTCCTCGCCGGCCTGTACGGAGGCCTGGCCGGCGTCCTCTACGCGGGCCTCATCCGCTACGTCGCCCCTGAGACATTCTCCATCGCCAACATGTTCATCCTGCTCGCCATGGTGATCATCGGCGGCCGGCGCTCCCTGGTGGGCTGTGTGGTCGGCGCGGTCGGGCTGACCCTCATCCGCGAGTGGCTGTCCGACTTCTCGACGTACGCACAGCTGGGATACGGCGTGGTGGTCGTCCTGATGGTCGTCTTCGCGCCCACCGGACTCGCCGGAATCCCGTCCCGGGCACTGGAGTTCGTACGCCGGAGGGGCGGTCGCGCTGTCAACCGGGCGGAATTGCGCCCCTTCCAGCCGTACGAGCCGGTCACCGCGCTCGAATCCTCGTCCTTGGACGAGCCGCTGCTCGAAATCCGATCCGTCACCAAGGACTTCCGTGGCCTGCGCGCCCTGGACGATGTCTCCCTCACGGTCGCCGCGGGCGAGATCCGCGGCATCGTCGGCCCGAACGGTTCGGGCAAGACCACCCTGTTCAACGTCATCAGCGGCTTCTACAGGGCGAGTTCGGGGAAGGTGCGGTTCGCCGGCCGTGACACGACCACCACCCGCCCGTACACCCTCTCCCTGCTGGGCCTGGCCCGTACGTTCCAGAACCTGCGCCTGTTCCGACAGCTGACGGTGCGTGAGAACATCCTGGTCGCCCTGGACCGAACCCGTACGCACACGGTCTGGCAGTACGCGCTGTGGCAGCCCGGCGTGATACGCCGTGAGCGACGGCTACGCCGGCAGGCCCAGAAACTCCTGGAACGCTTCGGGCTCACCGACTTCGCGGACGCCGCGCCCGGCTCACTCCCGTACGGCATCCAGCGCCGCATCGAGATCGCCCGAGCCATGGCCACGCAGCCGCGGCTGTTGCTGCTCGACGAACCGGCGGCCGGACTGAACGGCGAAGAGGTGCAGCAACTCGCCGACATCGTGCGCTCCATCCGCGACAGGGGCACCACCGTCGTTCTGATCGAGCACAACATGGGCCTGGTCATGTCGCTGTGCGAGCGCGTCACGGTGCTCTCCAGCGGCGGAGTCATCGCGGAGGGCACGCCGGCCGAAGTGGTCGCGGCACCCGCGGTGATCGAGGCGTATCTGGGTGATTCCGCAATGGCGGACGTCCCACTTCCGGGCCCCGGCCCGAACCCGGACCCCGGCCCGAACCCGGGCTCCGACCCTGATCCAACTTCGGCGCCCGCTTCGAAGGAGGCAACCCGGTGAGGAAGATCCCCGCTCCCCGTACCGAAACAGCCGCCACGCTCACCGTCGAGGACCTGTCCGTGCACTACGGCGGAGTGTGCGCGGTCCGCTCGATCGGTTTCAGCGTGGAGCCGGGCGCCTCGGTCGGCATCATCGGCGCCAACGGCGCGGGCAAGACCTCCACACTCAAGGTACTGATGGGCCTGGTCCCGCGCAGCGGCGGACGCGTCACGCTCGGCGAGCGAGACCTGACCCGGGTCAGGGCCCGCGACATGGTGCGGCACGGCATCGGCTACGTACCGGAGGGCCGGCACGTCTTCCCCGGCCTGTCCGTGGAGAAGAACCTGCTGCTCGGCGCCTACGCGCGCCGCTGGGACGACGAGACCCGGGCCACACTGGAAGAAGTGCACCAACTCTTCCCGATGCTGCGGGAGATGAGCGGACGACTGGCCGGAGCCCTCTCCGGAGGACAGCAGCAGATGCTCGCGATCGGCCGCGCCCTGATGGCCAGACCGCGCCTTCTCCTCCTCGACGAACCGTCGATGGGACTGTCACCCAAACTCGTCGGCTTCATCCTCGACACCCTGCAACGACTGCGGGAGGAAGGCCTGAGCCTGCTCCTGGTCGAGCAGAACGCCAAGCTCACCTTCGGCGCGACCAGTCACTGCCTCGTCATGGAGAACGGGACCGTCGCCATGACGGGAACCTCCGAGGAACTCAGCCAGGACACCCGGGTCCGCCAGATCTACCTGGGGCTGTGAGCGGCGCGCGCGGCGATGACCCAGGACTCGTACCTCATCGGCCTGATCGGCTCCGGCACAGGCACCTCGTTCAGCCCCATGCTCCACGAACGGGAGGCAGATCGGCACGGCCTGCGCTACCTCTACCGTCTGATCGATCTCGACCGCATCGGTATCGGGTGTCTTGACGAACTCACTCCACAGGCCGAGGCGGTCGGTGCCGTCAACACCGTCGTGTCGGGATGTGAGGTGTCGGTGGCGGGAGGTGTATTCCGGCCGGACCACTGTATCCGCTAACATAGAACAATTAGATAGATGAATAGCCTAGTGCTGTCGAGGAGTGGCCGTGGACTTCGGGCTGACCGACGAGCAGGACCTGTTGCGCGCGACGGCACGGCAGTTCGTCGCTGACGTGTGCCCGGCCGAGAAGGCCAAGCAGTGGGACGAGGAGGGCGTAGTGCCGCCCGAGCTGTTCCGGGGCATGGCCGATCTGGGGTGGTTCTCCCTCCCGTTCAGTGAGGAGGAGGGTGGCGACGGCGGCAGCCCGCTCGAACTCATCCTGATCGCGGAGGAGTTGGGGCGGGCCAGCTTCGACGTCGCCATGTGCTACATCGGCGTGCTCATCCCGGGGATCACTGTGTTCCGGTGGGGCAACGAGGCGCAGCGTGCCTTCATCCGTGAGCAGGTGATGACGGGGCGCCACCGCCTCGCCGTCGGCCTCAGCGAACCGGACAGCGGGTCCGACGCCGCCGCCCTGCGCACCACCGCCGAGGACCACGGCGACGGGTTCCTCGTGCGCGGCCAGAAGGCGTGGTGCACCGGCGGCGGTCTGCCCGACACGACCATCGCGACCTATGTGCGGACCGGACCCCGCGAGCCCAAGCACGGCGGCATCAGCCTGCTGCTCGTCGACCCGGCGACGGACGGCGTCGAGGTGCGGCGGACGCCGACGCTGGCCCGGCACATCCTCGGCACCAACGAGGTCTTCTTCAACGACGCCCTGGTCCCGAAGGAGAATCTCGTCGGCCCGCGCGACGAGGGCTGGAAGGTCATGCTCTCCAACATCGAACTGGAGAAGGTGATCATCACCGGCGGATATCTGGGCGCCGCGCAGGCCACGCTGGACGAGATGCTGGAGTACTCCCGCACCCGGCACGCCTTCGGCCGTCCGGTCGGGAACTTCCAGGCCCTCGCCCACGCCATGGCCGACCTGCAGACCGAGATCGACTCCGCTCGGCTGCTCGCGTACCGCGCGGCCTGGCTGCTGGCCCAGGGCAAGCCGTGCACCCGGGAGGGCTCGATGGCCAAGCTGAAGGGGTCGGAGACGTATGTGGCGGCCGCCCGGCTGGGGATGCAGGTGTGTGCCGGGCACGGTTTCTCGACCGAGAGCGTGATGAGCTTCCGCTACCGGGAGTCGATCGTGGCCACGATCTCCGGGGGAACCAGCCAGATCCAACGCAACGGGATCGCCCGCAGCATGGGGCTGCGGTCCTACTGACTCTCGCCTTCGCCCTTGGTCTCCTGGTCGGCCAGCCATGCCTCGTGCCGTGCGAAGTGGCTCTGGTCGCGGGTCACCCAGATCCCGGAGACTCGGGCCAGTACGGCACGTGTCGGCAGCAGGACCATCTCGCCCGCGATGTACCAGCGCCGGCCCTCCCGCCGCTCGACCCAGGCCCGGACCTCCAGTGGCCGTTCCACCGGTACCGGTTTCACGAAGCTGACGCTGAGTTCCGCCGTGACACTCAACACCCGGTGCAGCAGCGGGAGATGACCGAGGCAGTCGTCCAGCACGGCCGCCGTCCAGCCGCCGTGCGCGACATTGGGCCCGCCCTCCTGGTCGCGAGGGCAGGCGAGTTCGAACACCGCTACGCCGTCCTCGTCGAGCCGTTCGCCCTCGACACCCAGACGGCACGAACCTGCGACGCGGCACGCGCCGCACAGCGCCACGCCGCCGGGGGTGCGGGGCGGCTCCTGGAAGTCCGCGCCCGCCCAGTGCCCCGCCGACGTCGTGGCCCCACCAGTCGTTCTCGTCACGCTGCTTCTCCTCAGGTCAGACATCGGCAAGCAGCGGGCGCAGCTTCCCGGCGATCAGCTGTATCTGACGGGCGACCATCTCCTCGGGCATCCCGGCCAGTGAGGCCCACAGGAACACCCCTTCGACCGGCAACCCCGCCACGTACGCCTTGATGGCCTCGGCGGTGTCCTGCGGGGTGCCGTAGAGGAACTGACCGACACCTGTCGCCTGCAGCCCCGTCTTCCGCCACTTCTCGGGATCGATGGGGCGGGGGGCGGGCTGGTCGGTTCCCTCGACCATGTACCGGCGATAGCTGTCCCACTGGTATGTCAGGTGTTTGCGCACCATCGGCCAGTCGCCGTCGGGGTCCTCGGTGACGAACGTGGTGAACGAGCCCTGCATCCGGGCCGCCGACATGTCGTAGCCGCTCTCGGCCAGCCCGTCCCGGTACGGCGTCAGCAGCGCCGGGTTGAGGGACAGCAGCCCCGTGCCCAGCCGTCCGGCCCGGCGTGCACCCTGCGGGCCCTGGTAGCCGAGCCAGATCGGCAGCGGGTCCTGGACCGGGCCGGGGGTGACCAGGGATTCGGACCACAGACCGCGGATTTCCCGCACCCGCTGGTCCGTCGTGGAGTAGCGCTTGGCGAGATCGGCGCCGTACAGCCGGTACTCGGGCACGCGGTAGCCGGTGCCGAGCCCGAGATCCAGGCGGCCGTCGCTGATGATGTCGACGATCGCGGCCTGTTCGGCGATCTCGGGGGCCGCGTGCAGGGGTGCGGGGATGACCGCGGTGCCAAGGCGGACCCGGCGGGTGCGGGCCGCGGCCGCGGCGGCCATGGTGAGCGGCTGCGGGAGGTATCCGTCCTCGAAGCCGTGGTGTTCGGAGAACCAGACCGAGTCGAGGCCGAGCCGGTCCGCCTCCTCGCACATCTCCAGGGCGAATCCGTAGACGCGGGACCAACTCTTTTGCCAGGGCGGGGGATTGCGCATGTCGAAGTAGATGCCGACCTTCATGAGGGGCCACCTCTCCTTGTGTCGTTGGCCAGTTGGATCGTCGCGCGGGCGACGGCCACCCCGCTCCCCGGCGGTAGCAGCCGTACCGGACGCAGATCCATGGACTCGATCTCGGGCAGGTCCTCGACCATCGCGGAGATCCGCAGGACCGTCTCCTCAAGGGCCGTCAGATCCACACCCCGGCCGCCCACCCGACCGTCCAGCAGTGGAGCCGCCCGCAGTGAGCGGATCATCTCCCGGGCGTCGCGGTCGCTGAGCGGGGTGATCCGGTGGGCGACGTCGGCCATGAGGTCGGCGTAGTCCCCGGTGAGACCGAACGCGATCACCGGGCCGAAGACCGGGTCCGCGCGGACGGAGAGGAACGCGTCCGGGCCCTGGGAGCCCGTGTCGCGTACGGAGATGCCGTACGAGTGCAGCAACTCGGCAGCGGTCTGCGCCGGCACGGTTGCGGGAGCGCACCCGGCGACCAGCGAGCGGGCTCGGTCCGCGTCGATCCCCGGGAGGTCCGGTATGACACCCGCGGGGGTGCTGCGCCACGCCTGGTACGCGGCCGCGTGACCGAGCGAGACGGCCGCGGACTCGGGGAACGCGTAGGTCGGTACCACGAGTTCGCCCCGGTGCAGGAGATCGGCGACGCCCGCACCGCCCAGGAAACTCGCCACCACCGGCTTCTCGGGCGCGGCCTCGGCCGCGTCGAGGATCGCCGCCGCCACCTCGTCGGGCTTGTCCGCCAGCGGGGGCATGAAGAGGACCACGGCGGCGTCGATGCCGTCCTCGGCCAGTACGGCGTCCAGCGCCTGCCGGTAGTGCGCGGCGGTGGCCGTGGGCGTGAGGTCGATCGGGTTGGTGACGTCCGCGCGGGGCGAGAGGACCGTACCGAGGGTGTGCTGTATGTGCTCACCGAGTACGGGCACCCGCAGTCCGCTCGCCTCGCACGCTCCGACGGTCAGCGCGGCGGGCCCGCCCGCGTTGGTGATCACCGCGACCCGGTTGCCCGGTGGGGACGGCTGATGCGCGAGCAGGAGCGCGACGTCGAAGAGTTCCTGGAGGCTGCGGGTACGGATGACGCCGGATTGGGCGAAGAGCGAACCGACCGCCGAGTCCGCATGCCCCGGGTGCACCGCTACGATCGGCTTGCGCGGTGCGACCCGGCGCGCGATGCGGGCGAACCTGCGCGGATTGCCGAAGGTCTCGACGTGCAGCAGGACCACCGAGGTCTCGGGGTCCTCCTCCCACCACTGGAGCAGGTCGTTGGTGGAGACGTCCACGGCGTGGCCCACCGACACGAAGCCGGAGAAGCCGAGCCGCAGCCGCCGGGCGAAGTCGAGCACCGCGAGCCCGAGCGGCCCGGACTGACTGGACATCGCCACCCGGCCCGGCGTCGGCAGCGCGGGGGAGAAGGTCGCGGCCAGCCGGGCAGCAGGCGTCGTGTTGACCACGCCCATGCAGTTCGGGCCCACCAGCCGCATCCCGGAGGCCCGGGCGAAGCGGGCCAGCTCCAGCTCGGTCGCCCGACCGGCCGCCCCGGTCTCCCCGAAGCCGGTGGAGACGACGACCACCGCTTTGACCCCGGCCTCGGCACATTCCCGTACGACGTCGGGCACCGCCTCGGCCCGCACCGCGACCAGTGCCAGATCCGGCACCTCGGGAAGCTCTCGCACGCTCGGATACGCCCGGGTCCCGGCGATCCGCTCGGCCCGCGGATTGACCGGGAACACGCTGCCGCGGAAACCGCCCCGCAGCAGGTTGGCCACGATCTCGTGGCCGATCGTCAGCGGGCTCCGATTCGCGCCGATCACCGCTACCGAGCGAGGTTCGAGCAGCGGTCGCAGGGAACGTCGTACGGCCGTGTGCTCACGGCGCTCGGCCCGGGCGACGGCCTGGGCCTGCGGGTCGACGGCGATCTCGAAGTGGACGATCTGGCCGGGCGGCCCGGACTCCACCCGGTAGCCGGAGCCGAGGAACACGTTGATCATGCGGGCGTTGTCGGCGAGGACGTCGGCCTCCAGGACCCGGATGCCCCGGGCGCGGGCGGCAGCGGCGATGTGCTCCAGGAGCAGCCTGCCGAACCCCTCGCTCTGGTGGTCGTCGCGGATGGTGAAGGTGACCTCCGCGTGCTCCGGTTCCTCGGGATCGCGGACGTAGCGCACCAGGCCCGCGATCTCGTCGCCGGCCAGGGCGACGAGCGCCAGTTCGTTGAGGTAGTCCACGTGGGCGCCGCGCCGGATGACGTCGTCGCGGGCGCGGACCACCGGGCCGAGCGAGCGATAGGCCAGGGTCGCCCGGGACAGGCCGCCGACGAACGCGACCAGGCGGTCGGCGTCCTCCGGCCGGACGGGCCGGACGAAGGTCGACCGCCCGGTCCTGACGAGTCCGGGCTGTTCCAGGTCCTCGGGGTAGGGGGGAGTGGTCACAGGTGTCCCGCCCGACATCCTCGCGTCGTCGGCGCCGCTCAGACGGCCGCCTCCTGGGGAGTCTGCTCGGGCAGACGGAACAGTTCGTCGAAGGTGCCGCGGGTGACGCGCTCGCGGATGTCCGCGGGCACGCCGTCGAACAGCTCGTGCAGCGTGGACTGGGTGTGGCCGTACGTGCCCTCCAGGTGGGGGTAGTCGTCGCCCCACATGACGTTGCGGTAGCCGGTCGACTCGACGATCTCCACCGAGCTCTTGTCGTGCTGGAAGGAGGCGTACACCTGCTGCCTGATGATCTCGCTGGGCAGGCGGCTGAGCTTGGGCCGGACGAACATGCCGTGCTGTCGGTAGGCCTCGTCCATCCGGTCGCCGATGGCCGGCACCCATCCCGCGCCGCCCTCCGCGATGAGGATCTTCAGGTCGGGGTGCCGGTCCAGGGCACCGCCCGCGACCATGTGGGACACGACGCGCATGCCGGGGTAGGTCGTCTCCATGTAGTTGACGACCGCGCCGCCGGGCCCGCGGAAGACGACGTTCTCGCCGCCCGTGCCGATGTGGAAGCCCAGCGTCAGTCCGGCCCGCTCGGCCGCCGTCCAGAGCGGCTCCCAGCGGTCGAGGGCGTACTCCTCGCCCGGCCGTGTCTGGCACGGCAGGAAGACCGACTGGAATCCCATCTCCGCCACACGCTCGACCTCGGCGACCGCGTCCTCGACGTCGGCGGTCGACACGCAGGCGGGAGTGATGATGCGCTTCTGCTTCCCGAGGACCTCGGAGTGCGCCCAGTCGTTCCAGGCCCGAACGGTCTCCCGGGCGAGCTCCCGGTCGGTGATCGACACCAGCCAGAACCCCATGGAGGGGAAGGCCAGCTGGCCCCAGACGCCCTCCTGGTCCAGGTCTTTTAGCCGGACGTGGAGGTCCCGGGCCCCCGGCGGCCGCATGGCGTCCATGAAGTCGTTGAGCTGGCGGTCGATGCGCTCGCCGTCGATGTACAGCACCTCGTACTTGTCGCCGCGCTCACTGCGGGGTGCCCGGTCGGCGAGGCGTGGCGGCAGCGCCTGTGTCCACAGGTCGTCGGGTTCCATCACGTGGGAGTCCCCCGAGTTGACCCAGATCTTCGTCATGGCGCTCCTTCGGGTCAATGGATGCAATCAGTTAGCGATTTTAGTGGTATCGGTCGCCGGGTGGAAGGCCGGGAGGGGGTGGAGATCAGCTTCGACGCCGCTCGATCTCCTCCACCAGCTGCGGGAGCACCTGGAAGAGATCTCCTACGACGCCGTAATCGGCGAGTTCGAAGATGGGGGCGTCCTTGTCCTTGTTGACGGCGACGATGGTCTTGGCGGTCTGCATGCCCGCGCGGTGTTGGATCGCCCCGGAGATCCCGGCGGCGAGGTAGAGCTGCGGGGAGACCTGGGTGCCGGTCTGGCCGACCTGGTGGCTGTGCGGGTACCAGCCCGCGTCGACCGCGGCGCGGGACGCCCCGACAGCCGCGCCCAGGACGTCGGCGACGCGCTCGATCACGGCGAAGTTCTCGGCGCCGTTCACACCGCGGCCGCCGGAGACGACGATGTCGGCCTCGGTCAGCTCGGGGCGGTCGCCGCGCTCACGGGGTGTGCGGGACAGGACCTTCACGGTGGTGGCGGCCGGGCCGAAGGCGACGTCCCACTTCTCGACCTCGGGTGTGACGGGGGCCGGTTCCGGGGCGGTTGCGTTCGGCTTCACCGTGATCACCGGTATGCCCTGGGTGATGTGTGCCGTGACCTGGTACGTCGCCGCGAACACGGACTGCTCGGTGACCGGGCGGCCGTCCTCGCCCGCCGTGATGTCGACGGCGTCCGTGATCAGCCCGGACTCCAGGCGGAGCGCGACCCGTGCGGCGGTCTCCTTGCCGTCCGGGCCGGACGGCAGCAGGATCGCCGCCGGGCCGGCGCTCTCGGCGATCTGGGCGAGGGCGTCGACGGCCGGAGTGACGAGGAAGTCCTCGACCTCGGGTGCGTCCACGACGTACACCTTGTGTGCGCCGTACCGGCCGAGGGTCTCGGCCGCGGCGCCCGCGCCCGGCCCGAGGAAGACGGCCGACGGCTCGCCCAAGCGGCGGGCCAGGGTGAGCAGTTCGAGGGTCGGCTTGCGGACGGTGCCGTCCAGGTGATCGACGAGTACGAGGATCTCGGCCACGGTGCTGCGCTCCTTGGGTCGGTCAGACGAACTTCTTGGCGGTGAGGAACGCGGCCAGGCCGGCGTCGCCCGTGCCGTCGGCGGCGACGATCTCTCCCTTGGTGCGCGGCGGACGCCTGGCCGCGGTGTCGACGGCGGATCGCGCACCGGTCCGGCCGACCCGCTCGGTGTCGATGCCGAGATCGGCGAGGTCGAGGGTCTCCAGCGGCTTCTTCTTCGCGGCCATGATCCCCTTGAAGGAGGGGTAACGGGCGTCACCGGAACGGTCGGTCACCGACACCACGGCCGGCAGCGCGCCCTGGACCCGCACGGTCGCGGAATCGCTCTCTCGGCGGCCGGTCACCGTGCCGTCCTCGACCGTCAGTTCTTCGAGGTGGGTGACGGCGGGGACCCCGAGCCGTTCGGCCAGCAGCGCCGGTACGACGCTCATGGTGCCGTCCGTGGAGGCCATCCCGCACAGGACGAGGTCGAAGCCGTGCCGCTCGATCGCCCCGGCCAGGACGAGTGAGGTGCCGAACGCGTCGCTGCCCTCGATGTCCTGGTCGCTCACGTGGATCGCCGAGTCGCCGCCCATCGCGAGCGCCTTGCGCAGGGCGTCCTTCGCGTCGTCGGGGCCGACGGTGAGGTAGGTGATCTCGGCCTCGACGCCCGACTCGACGATCCGCAGGGCCTGTTCGACGGCGTACTCGTCGAGTTCGGACAGCAGCGAGTCGACCGACCCGCGGTCGTTGGTGCCGTCCTCGGTGAAGGTGCGGTCCGCCGTGGCGTCGGGCACGTGCTTCACGCAGACAACGATCTTCACATCGCCCTCCCGAGGGTCTAATGAGTGCTAATAGTTAACTATATTGATCGAGCGAGCGCGAGAGGTCATCGGGAATCCGTCGAATTGGTTGACTGATTGCGCTGATAGCTGGAAGATCTGGGCAGCTGAGCCGCGAGGAGGCGCCATGGTCGGTGACAGGGACACCGGGGACAGGTACTTCGAGCCACAGGTGGAGACCATGTCCCGCGACCTGCTGCGGGCACGGCAGGAAGAGCGGGTGGTCGAACTCGTCGAGTACGCCTACGGCAACTCCGCCTTCTACCGCGCGCTCTGGGACGAGCACGGGGTGCACCCGCGCGACATCCGCTCCCTGGACGACTTCCGGGCACGTATCCCGTTCATCACCAAGGACATGGTGCGCGCCCACCGGGCCCGCACCGGCGATCCCTTCGGCGGGCTGCTCTGCGTCCCGACCGAGGAGCTGACCTCCGTCTCCTCCAGTTCGGGCACCACCGGCGATCCGGAGTTCTTCGCCGAGATCTGGGAGGGCGCGCCGCCCCTGGTCACCGCGCAGGTGCGTGACCTGTGGGAACTCGGCCTCAGGCCCGGGGACCGGGTGCTGAGCCCGCCCGGCACCTTCCGCAACCTCATGGACCCCGGCTACCAGGCGCTCGGCGCGGTCGTCATCGAGGTGGACACCTGGCTCGGGAAGATGGACGAGGTCGTCGAGGCCCTGCGCACCTACCGCCCGGCCTACCTGCAGATGATGTATCCGCAGATGGTGGAGCTGGAGCACCTGGCCGGCAAGACGGATCTCAAGGAGGCGTTCTCCTCCCTCAAGGGCGCCTCCTGCGCCGGGCAGCCCCTCAGCCGGAAGATGCGCGAGCGGATCCGCGAGGACTGGGGCATCGACGTCTACGAGTACACCAGCGCCGCCGACACCGGCACCGCCTGGGAGTGCCGCGAACACGACGGCTTCCACCTCTGGGAGGACACCGTCTTCGCGGAGTGCGTCGAGGTCGACCAGCACGGCTGGCGCGACGCGGCAAAGGGCGACCTCGGCGAACTCGTCGCCACCGACCTCGACAACCGGGCCGCACCGCTGATCCGTTACCGCAGCGAGGATCTCGTCCGCCTGTCCCGGGACCGCTGCGGTTGCGGGCGCACCCACGCCCGGATGTGGGTGGCCGGCAGGCGCGGCGACGAAACCCTGGTCCAGGGGCGCTCCGTGGTCCTGCGGGACATCTGGCAGGCGGTCGAGGACCAGCCCGAGACCGTGGCGGGCGTCTTCCAGATCGTCCGGAACGGGCGCGAGGTCGACGAACTGCGGCTGCGCGTCGGCTACGACCCCCGTCTCACCGACGACGTCGACGCCCTGGCCGGACGCCTGGGCGAGGCCGTGCGCGAGCGGACCGGCGTCAAGCCGGTGCTCGACATGCGCACCGAGGAGGACCTGTTGAAAACCATGACCAGCGTCGCCAAGTTCCCCCGGGTGGTGAAGAGTTGATGTCCCGCGCCGACACCCTGGCCCGGGCCCGGACCCTCGACCGGCCCGAACTCGCCTACCTCGTACGCTTCCCCACCTCCGACGGCATCCGGGACATGGAACTGACCTGGGCGGAGCTCGCCCGCGACACCGACTGGGTCACCGCCCGGCTGCGGGACCACGGCCTGGCCGCCGGGCAGCGGGCCCTGCTGACCACCTCCGGCTTCGAGGGCTTCTGGGGCCACGCGGTGATCGGCGCCCTGCGCACGCTGAAGGTGACGTACGGCATCGCCGAGGCGATGGGCTGGGACCATCGCCGGACCGCGGTCTTCCACCGCGAACTCGACCCGCACGCGGTCATCGGCCTGTCGGCGGAGACCCTGGAGGGGCTGGCCGGCGCGGCCGACATCGCTGAGATGTTCCGGTCGACACCCGTCGTGCTGGCCCGGCCCGCCGCCGTACCGGTACTGCGTGGGGTGGGCGTGTCCGCCGCCCTGATCACGGCCGTCGGACCGGCCCTCGCACTTGAGTGCCCCGAGCGAGGTGGCGCGCACGTCAACGCCGCCGAGTGGCGGGTCGGCGTGCGGGAGGGGCAGCTGTCCGTGGCGGCGGGGGAGGGGCGTACCTCGCTGCTTCCCGAGACCCCGCTCGGCATCGCCGGGCGGGTGATCACCGGCCGCTGCGCCTGTGGCAGCGAGGACCCGCGGGTCCTGTTCGCCGAGGCCGACCAGTCAACGTCATCGAGGAGTTGAGGATGTCCGAAGGAGTGGCAGACGGCCGGGTCGTGGTCGTCACCGGCGCCGGCAACGGGATCGGCCGGGCGCACGCCCTGGCGTTCGCCGCGCACGGGGCGAAGGTCGTGGTCAACGACCTGGGCGGAGCGCGTGACGGAGCGGGCGCCTCGGCCGGGCCCGCCCAGACCGTGGTCGACGAGATCGTCGCGGCCGGCGGAGAGGCGGTGGCCAACACGGACGACATCTCCGCCTGGGACGGCGCCGGCCGGCTCGTCCGACAGGCCGTGGACACCTACGGCGGCCTGGACGTCCTGGTCAACAACGCAGGCATTCTGCGGGACCGGATGATCGTGTCGATGACCGAGCGGGACTGGGACGGTGTGATCGCCGTCCACCTCAAGGGCAGCTTCGCCACCCTGCACCACGCCGCCGCGTACTGGCGCGAGCGTGCCAAGTCCGGTCACGGCAACGACGCCCGGGTGATCAACACGACCTCCCCGTCCGGCATCTTCGGCAACCCCGGCCAGTCGAACTACGGCTCGGCCAAGGCCGGCATCGCGAGCCTCACCGTGATCGCCGCTGCCGAACTCGCCCGCTACGGCGTGACGGTGAACGCCATCGCCCCCACCGCGCTCACCCGGCTGACCGAGGACATCGAGATGATGAAACGGGCCGCCGAGGCCCAGGACCTCACCCCCGAAGCCATCTCGCCGCTCGTGGTGTGGCTCGGCTCGGCCGCCTCGCGCGAGGTCACCGGCCGGGTCTTCGGCGTCGTCGGCAACCGCATCACGGTCCTGGAGGGCTGGGTCAACGGCCCCGGCGCGAGCGCGGAGTCGCGTTGGACACCGGAGGAGCTGACCTCGGTCGTCCCGAACCTGGTCGCCAAGGCGGCGCCGAACGCCGACGCACTCGGCAACCGGAACGGGGCGTGAGATGACGACTACTCAAAAACCCGTCGCAGAAGGCCTGTTCACCTGGCCGCCCGACGGGAGCGCGCCTCTCCGGCTCATCGGCTCCGAATGCGTGGCCTGCGCCCTGGTGAGCTTCCCCGCCGCCCAGGACTGCGTCCGGTGCGCGAGCGCGGAATCAAAGGAACGGCTGCTGGCGGAGCGCGGGACGCTCTGGACGTACACCACCCAGAACTTCCGGCCGCCGTCCCCGCCGTACGACGGTCCCGAGGCCTTCGAGCCGTACGCCGTCGGATACATCGAACTCCCCGGCGAGCTGCTGGTGGAAGCCCGCCTCACCGAACAGGATCCGGAGAAGCTCAGGATCGGGCAGGAAATGCGGCTGACGCTCGTGCCCTACACCGTGCAGGACGACGGCACCGAGGTCGTGACGTTCGCGTTCGCCCCGGCCGAGGAGGAGACACCGTGACCGAGGCCGTCATCATCGGCGTGGGGCTTCACCCCTTCGGCCGGTTCCCCGGGAAGCCGGCACTGGACATGGGCGCGGACGCGGTACGCCTCGCGCTTGCCGACGCGGGCGTCAACTGGCCGCAGATCCAGGGCGGTTACATCGGCAGCTACGAGGTCGCCAACCCCGACGCCATCGTCGCCCGGCTCGGCCTGACCGGCGTACCCCTGCGCGGGGTGTTCAACGGCTGTGCCACGGCCGGTACGGCGGTGGCGCTGGCCGCCCGTTCCATCGAGACCGGCGAGCACGATCTGGCCATCGCGATCGGCCTGGACAAGCATCCGCGCGGAGCCTTCGCAGCCGACCCGTCCGTCGCGGGCATCCCCTCCTGGTACGGGCAGACCGGCCTCTTCCTCACCACGCACTTCTTCGGCATGAAGATCAACCGCTACATGCACGACCACGGCATCTCGCACGAGACCCTGGCGCGGGTGGCGGCCAAGAACTTCGGCAACGCGGCCCGGAACGAGAAGGCCTGGCGCCGTACTCCGCTGTCCGTGGCGGAGATCCTCGCCTCGCCGGTTCTCAACCACCCCCTCCGCCAGTACATGTACTGCGGCCCGGACGAGGGCGCCGCGGCCCTCGTGCTGTGCCGGGCCGACCAGGCCCACAAGTACACCGGGAAGCCCGTACGGATCCGGTCCACCGCCCTGCGAAGCCGCCGGCTCGGCGCCTTCGAGGTGCAGAGCCCGTCCTTCCCGGTCGGGGAGATCGTGGCGAGCCCGACCGTGGACGCCTCGCGGGAGGCGTACGAACGCGCGGGCATCGGACCCGAGGACGTCGACGTCGCCCAACTCCAGGACACCGACGCCGGGTCGGAGGTCATCCACATGGCCGAGAACGGCCTCTGCAAGGACGGCGAGCAGGAACGCCTCATCGCCGAGGGCGCCACCGAGATCGGCGGCAGGCTCCCGGTCAACACCGACGGCGGACTGCTCGGCAACGGCGAACCGATCGGCGCGTCCGGACTGCGCCAGATCCACGAGATCGTCCTCCAACTGCGCGGCACGGCGAAAGACCGGCAGATCCCCGG
Organism: Streptomyces pseudovenezuelae; assembly: GCF_029892565.1. Classification (GTDB taxonomy): domain Bacteria; phylum Actinomycetota; class Actinomycetes; order Streptomycetales; family Streptomycetaceae; genus Streptomyces; species Streptomyces pseudovenezuelae_A. Next base: position 791,033 of record NZ_JARXVH010000002.1, read on the forward strand.
CACGCCACGCGTCGGCTACACCCACCTGTACGGCGCGCCCGGCGTGTCGGCGGTCACCATCCTGAGCACCTGAGGGCAGAGCGGACATGGCAGACGACATACAGGACTTCGCGGCCGAGGCACGCGCCTTCCTCGACGCCCACGCGGCCAAGGCCCCCGACCCCACCGCCGTGACCTGGGGCGAGGGCGACGACTCGATGGCGTACTTCAGCAGCCTCCCGCCCGAGGCGGAACGGGAGCATGTGCAGCGGGCGCGAGACTGGCAGCGCATCCGCCACGAGAACGGCTTCGGCTGGATCACCGGCCCGACGGAGTACGGCGGCCGGGGCCTGACCCCCGTCCACGACCTGGTCTACGACGCCGTCGAGTCCGAGTACGACGTCGCCGACACCGGCGTGCTCAGCGTGATCGGCCTCGGCATGATCGGACCGACGATCCTCGCCCACGCCCAACCGACCGTCAAGGAGCGGTGGTTGCCCGCGATGTACCGCGGGGACGCCGTCGCCTGCCAGCTGTTCAGCGAACCCGGCGCGGGATCCGACCTGGCGAGCGTGGCCACCCGGGCGGTCCGGGAGGGCGACGAGTGGGTGCTGAACGGCCAGAAGGTGTGGACCTCGGTCGCCCAGCACAGCCAGATCGGGCTCGCGCTCACCCGCACGAACCCGGACGCGCCCAAGCACCGAGGGATCACGGCCTTCCTGGTCCCGATGGACGCCCCCGGCGTCGAGGTCAGACCGCTGCGGCAGATGACCGGCGGCGCGGACTTCAACGAGGTCTTCCTCACCGACGTCCGCATCCCCGACGACCACCGGCTCGGCGACGTTGACGGCGGCTGGACCGTCGCCCTGACCACCCTGATGAACGAGCGCGCGACCGTCGGCAGCGAAGGCGCGGGACCGGTGGCCGCCGCGCTGTCCCCGGACCACCTCTCGGCCCTGATGCGCGCCACCTGGACCTGGGACGACCGCGCCCTGCGCGCCCGGCTCGCGGAACTCCTCGTGGAGGCCCTCGCCACCCGGCACCTCAACACCCGCGCCCTGCGCACGCTCCGCGCCGGGGGCACACCGGGCCCCGAGATGTCCGTCTCGAAGCTGATGTACGGCCAGAACCTCACCCACGCCGCGCACTTCGTGTCCGACGTCCTCGGACCCCGGATCATCGCCGACACCGGGCAGTGGGGCACCTACGCCTGGTCCGAACTGCTCCTCGCCACCCCGGCGTTGCGCATCCTCGGCGGCACCGAGGAGATCATGAAGAACATCCTCGCGGAACGCGTCCTCGGACTGCCCAAGGAGGTGCGGTCATGACCGCCGACGAGACCGGACTGCGGGAACTGCGGTCATCCGTACGGGAGTTCCTGGAGGTCAAGTCGCCCGAGGAAGCCGTGCGCAAGCTCATGGAGAGTGAGCCCCGCTTCGACCCGGCGGTGTGGGCACAGGCGGCCGAGCAACTGCGGCTGCCCAGCCTGGCGATCCCGGAGGAGTACGGCGGCGACGGCTTCGGTCTGGTCGAACTCGGCGTCGTGCTGGAGGAGATGGGCCGTGCCCTGCTGTGCGCACCCTTCTTCGCGACGGTCGTGCTCGCCGCCCAGGCACTGTTGGCCTCCGGCGACCGGGAGGCCTGCGCACGTCACCTCCCCGGCATCGCGGCCGGCGGGACCACGGCCGCCCTCGCCGTGGCCGAGGACAGCGGGTCCTGGGATCCCGCCCTGATCTCCGCGCGCGCCGTGCCGGACGGGGACGGCGCCTGGCGGCTGAGCGGCCGCAAGTGCTTCGTCATCGACGGCACGACCGCCGATCTGCTCCTTGTCGTCGCCCGCACCGTCGCCGGCCCCTCGCTCTTCGCAGTGAACCGGGACGCCACGGGCCTGGCGGCCGAACCCATGGAGACACTCGACGCCACCCGGGCGATGGCCCGGCTGACGTTCGACGCGGTGTCCGCGATGCTCGTCGGCGCGGACGGGGCGGGCGGGCGGACCATGGCCAAGGTTGTGGACGTCGCGTCGGTCGGGCTCGCCGCCGAACAGTCGGGCGGGGCGCGCAGATGCCTGGAGACGAGTGCCGAGTACGCCCGCACCCGGCACCAGTTCGGCCGGCCGATCGGCTCCTTCCAGGCGGTCAAGCACAAGTGTGCGGACATGCTCGTCCAGGTGGAACTGGCCGAGGCCGCGTCCCGGGAGGCGGCGCGACTGGCCGACGAGGGCTCCGCGGAGTTCCCCGTCGCCGCGGCCGTGGCGCACGCGTGCTGCTCACGGGCGTACATGTTCGCGGCCATGGAGAACATCCAGGTCCACGGCGGCATCGGCTTCACCTGGGAGCACCCGGCGCATCTGTACTTCCGGCGCGCCAAGTCCTCGCAGCTGCTGTTCGGCGGGCCTGCGGTGTACCAGGAGCGACTGCTGGACCGGCTCGGGATCTGAGGAGACCACGACGACGAAGGCCCCGGGGCGCCCCGGGGCCTTCGTCGTCGGTGCCGGTCAGCCGCGGGCCGCCTCGCCCAGCAGCGCTTTCGCGATGATGACCTGCTGGATCTGACTGGTGCCCTCGTAGATGCGGAACAGGCGGGCGTCGCGGTAGAAGCGTTCGACGGCGACTCCGCGCATATAGCCCGCCCCGCCGTGGACCTGGACCGCGCGGTCCGCGACCCGCCACACCATCTCGCTGGCGAAGTACTTCGTGCAGGACGGGCCGATCTTCGTGTCCGTACCGGCGTCGAACGCCCGGGCGGCCTCCAGGACCGTGGCGCGGCCGGCGTAGTAGTCGGTCATGGAGTCGGCGATCAGGCCCTGCACGAGCTGGAAGGAGCCGATGAGCTTGCCCGACTGGCGGCGGGTGCGGGCGTACTCGACCGACTCGTCGACCAGGCGCTCGGCCATGCCCACGCACAGGGACGAGATGTGCACCCGGCCGTGCGCGATGCAGCCCATCGCCGTGGCGAAGCCCCGGTTGAGACCGGCGTCGCCGCCGACGAGGGCGGACGCCGGTACGCGGACGTCGTCGAAGTACACGTCCGCGGTCCAGGCGCCGAACTGGCCCATCTTGTGGTCCTTGGGAGCCACGGTCAGGCCCGGGGTGCCCGCCGGGACCAGGAAGGTGGAGATACCGCGGGTGCGCGGGGCGTCGGGGTCCGTGCGGGCGAAGACCATGAAGACGTCGGCGAGCGGGGCGTTGGTGATGTACCGCTTGGCACCGTTGATCACCCAGTCGTCGCCGTCGAGGTGCGCCCTCGTGGTCAGGGTCGAGGGATCGGAACCCGCGTCCGCCTCGGTGAGCGCGAACGACGCCAGGACGTCGCCCGAGGCGATCCTCGGCAGCCAGTCCGCCTTCTGCTCCTCGGTGCCGCCGACCATCAGGACGTGCCCGGCGATGCCGTTGTTCGTCCCGAACATCGAGCGCAGGGACGGAGTGGTGTACCCCAGCTCGAACATCAACTGGGCCTCCTCGTACATCGACAGCCCCAGCCCGCCGTACTCCTCGGGCAGCGCGAAGCCGAACAGGCCCATCTTCTTGGCCGCCTCGCGGATCTCCGCGGGCATCTCGTCCTTCTCGTCGATCTCCGCCTCCAGCGGTACGACGCGCTCGCGCACGAAGCGCCGGACCTCGGACAGCACCGCGCTGAAGTCAGCCGCGTCCATGTCGACTCCCTTGTTGCCCCAATTGGCCCTAGTCAGCTGTTTCTGCCTCGTCCGGCTTCGGCTTCCGCTCGGGCCGGTAGCACACGGCCAGCAGCGCGGCGGCGCTCGCCGTTCCGACCCCCAGGGCCAGCAACGCGGGCCCCGCGCCCGTGCGTTGGCGGCGCAGCACCCCGTCCAGCGAGTACCTGCCGGGGCCCAGTGCCGCCAGGGCGACGGCCGCGCCGCCCACGACACCGACGTACTCCCAGCCACCCTTGAAGACGAAGAAGCCCTTGCCCCGATGGTCGGTCCGGGCCGCCACGGTCATCAGACCGACGGCTGCCGCCGCCGGGAGGGGGTTGGCCGCGCCCAGCGCGATGCCCACGCCTGCCGCCATCTCGGTCCCGGCCGCCATGCGCGCGTGCACCTCCGCGGGCCGCAGTCCGAGCGCCTCGAACCAGCCCGTCGTGCCCTTGAGCCCGCCCGGCCCGGCGACCTTGTTCCAGCCGTGCGCGAAGAGCATCGGGCCGAGCGTCGCCCGCAGGGCGAGCGCGGCGATGTCATGGCCCCGTGCCCTCACTGGCCGACTCCGGTGGCCCGTCCCGCGGGGGCGACACCGTACAACTGCGGTACGGCGTCCACGAGTTCGTCGTAGGTGAGGGCCTGTCCCGACTCGCTGGGGTGGACGCCGGCGACGGTCCAGCCCTGGAGCCGGTTCAGCCGGTTGCCCTCGATGCGCAGGACCTGGCCGGTCAGCCAGGCCGCGCTGTCGGAGGCCAGGTAGACGACGACGCCCGAGGCGTTGGCGGGGTCGCGCGGGTCGAAGCCGTCGATGGCGCGCAGTGATTCACCGACGGACAGGCCATCCGTCATCCGCGTGGCCGCGATCGGCGAGATGGCGTTCGCGGTGACGCCGTACTTGCGCATCTCCAGGGCGGTGAGGACGGTGAGCCCGGCGATTCCGGCCTTCGCGGCACCGTAGTTGGACTGCCCCTGGTTGCCGAACAGGCCGGTCCCGGACGTCGTGTTGATGACGCGGCCGGTGACGCGCTCGCCCCGCTTCGACGCCTCGCGCCAGTACGCGCACGCATGCCGGGTGAGTGCGAAGGTGCCCTTGAGGTGGACCGCGATCACGGCGTCGAACTCGGCCTCGGTCATCGAGAACAGCATGCGGTCGCGCACGATCCCCGCGTTGTTCACGACGATGTCGAGGCGCCCGAACTCGGCGGCCGTGTCCGCGACCATGGTCTCGGTCGCCGTCCAGTCGGTCACCGATGCATGGTTGGCGACCGCCTGCCCGCCGAGCTTGGTGATCTCGGCGACGACCTCGTCGGCGGGGGAGTCGCCGGTGTTCTCCCCGTGCACGCCGGAGCCGAGATCGTTCACCACCACGGTCGCGCCGGCCTCGGCGAGCGCCAGGCAGTGCGCCCGGCCCAGCCCCCGGCCTCCGCCGGTCACGATGGCGACCTTGTCGTCGAGGATGCCCACCTTCTACCTCCCGGATATGTCGAGTTCGCGGAGTACTTCGTCGGTGTGTTCGCCGAGCGTCGGCGCGCCGCCGCGCGGTTTGTCGTCGACACCCCAGAAGGCGACCGGCGTGGCCACCGTGCGCAGCGGCGGTGCCTCGCCCATGCCGGGCTGTTCGACGAACGCCCCGACCGCCTCGGCCTGCGGATCGGCCGACACCTCGGCCAGGGTCTGCACCGGCGCCCACCACACGCCCTCGGCGTCGAACCGCTCCGCCCACTCGTCCAGCGGCCGACTCGCGAACTCCTCGTCGAACACGGCGATCAACTCGCGTACGTGTGCACGCCGCTCCTTGCCGGTCGCGAACCGCTCGTCCGTCTCCAGGTCCTCGCGACCGAGCGCCTTGACGACCCCGGGCCAGTGCCGGTTGCCTTCCAGGCCGACCAGCCAGAACCAGCGGTCGTCGGCGGCCCGGTAGCTGTTGTAGAGCGGGGACTCGTGTTCGGTCCGGTGACGGGTACGGCCGCGCCTGCCGAAGAAGTTCTGCAGGGCGAGGTCGTTTCCGTTGGCGTAGGTGCCGGACCGCAGCAGCGAGACGTCCACCACCCCGCCCTCGCCGGTGCGTTCGCGGCGCAGCAGCGCGGCGAGTACGCCCGCCACCAGGTTCGCCGCAGCCGTACGGTCTCCGAGGCCTGGCCGGATGCCGGGCGGCGGCTCACCCGCCGGGTTGAGCATGGCGGCGATGCCGGGCCGCGCCCAGAAGGCGGAGACGTCGTAGCCGGCACGGTCGCGCTCCGCTCCCGTCCAGCCGTACCCGGTCAACGTGCCGACGACCAGGCGGGGATGGCGGGCACGCAGCTCGTCCGGGGCCAGACCCAGCCGCTCCAGCGCGCCGGGGCGGAGGTTGGTGACGAAGACGTCGGCGCGCTCCAGCAGCCGTTCCAGTACGCCCTTGCCCTCCTCCGAGCGCAGGTCGAGGACGATCCCGCGCTTGCCGCGGTTGTCGGTCTCGAACGGGGGCGCGCTGTCGATGTCCTGGCCGACGTGCCGGAGCGTGTAGCGGTTGGGGTCACCGGTCGGCGCCTCCACCTTCACCACGTCCGCGCCCCAGTCCGCGAGCATGGTGGCCGCGGCCGGTGCCGCCACCCACATGCCCAGCTCGACGACCGAAATGCCCTCCAGTGGCCGCACGGCCCACCTCCCTGTGTCGGTACGCGCGCTACTTGCCACGGAAGTCGCCGGGGCGGCGCTCCCGGAAGGCCTTGAGCCCCTCGGCCCGGTCCTCGGTGGAGAACAGCACCGAGACGGTCTCCCGCTCGTACGAGATCGCCGTTTCCAGGTCCATCCCGAGGCCGTGGTCGACCAGCCGCTTGCCCGCCGCGAGTGCCAGCGGGGCCCCGGCCGTCAGCGTGGCGGCGAGCGCCTCGGCAACGGGCAACGCCTCACCGGGCTCGGCCAGTTGATTGACCAGCCCGAGCGAGTGCGCCCGCTCGGCGTCGATCGGTTCGCCGGTGAGGATCATCTGTTTGGCGATCGCGGCGGGGACCAGGCGCGGCAGCCGCTGTGTGCCGCCCGCGCCCGGCAGCACGCCGAGCTTCATCTCGGGCAGGCCCAGCCGGGCACCGCGCTCCGCCACCCGCAGGTCACAGGCGAGCGCAAGTTCAAGACCGCCGCCGAAGGCGAACCCGTGGACGGCCGCGACCGAGGGCTTGGGGAAGTCCTCGAGCAGCGCGTAGGCGTCGGTCAGCCTCCCCACGAAGGAGCGGAACTGCCCAGGTGCCGTGAACGACTCGATCTCACCGATGTCGGCCCCGGCCGAGAAGGCCCGGCCTGCCCCGGTCACGACCAGGGCGCGTATGTCGTCGTTGTCGCGCAGGTCGTTCAGCGCCCGGGTGAGCCGGTCCACGGTCCCGGAGCCGATCGCGTTGAGCTGCCTCGGCCGGTCGAGGGTCAACACGGCGATCCGGTCCCGGAGTTCGACACGCAGCACGGTGCTCACCTCAGACCATCGTGAGTCCGCCGCTGACCGAGAGCGTCTGCCCGGTCATGTAGGCGGCGTCGTCGGACGCGAGGAAGGCCACCACACCGGCGATGTCGGCGGGCTGGGCGACGCGGCGCAGCGGTATCGCCCGCACGGTCGCGTCGTACATCTTCTGGCTGTACTCGGCGACCTGCCCGAGCAGTGCGGTGTCGGTCGGCCCCGGGCAGACGCTGTTCACGGTGATGCCGTGCCGCGCCATCTCGCGGGCCAGGGCCTTGCCGAAGGCGATGACACCGCCCTTCGTCGCGGAGTACACGACCTCGCCGGACGAGCCGACCCGGCCGGCGTCCGAGGCGATGAGGACGACCCGGCCGCCGCCGTGCTCGATCATCGAGTCGAGGACGGCCCGGGTCATGGTGATGGTGCCCCGCAGATTGACGGCGATGATGCGGTCCCAGGATTCCTCGGTGCTGTCCACGAAACGGCCGATCACATCGACGGCCGCGTTGTTGACCAGGACGTCGACCGGGCCGAGTTCGGCGGTCACGCGCTCCACGGCGGCACGTACGGCCGCGCTGTCGGAGATGTCCGCGCCGACTCCCGTGGTCCGCACGCCATACCGATCCGCGAGCAGGCCCGCGACCTTGCCGGCCGCCTCCGCGTCCAGGTCGCAGACGGCGACCGTGGCTCCGTGGGCGGCGAGGCGGTCCGCGATCGCCTCGCCGATGCCGCGGCCCGCTCCGGTGACGAGCGCCACCTTGTCCCGTACGATCACGCGCCCTCCCTCGCCCGGCTTCCGATACAGCGCTATCGTATAACTACTTCAGCTAAATAAGCGAGATGCCTGAGCGGAGTCGAGCATGCGCCGTACGATCTTCACCGAGGAGCACGACCTGTTCCGGGACACCGCCCGCTCCTACTACCTGCGGGAATGCGCCCCGTACGCCGAGCAGTGGGAGCGGGACGGGCAGGTGAGCCGGGCCGCATGGACGGCCGCGGGCAAGGCCGGTCTCATCGGCTGGCAGTTCCCGGAGGAGTACGGCGGCCAGGGGATCTGGGACTTCCGCTACAACGCCATCATGGCGGAGGAGATGGCGGCCACCAGCTCGGTCGGCATCGGGCTCGGGCTGCAGAACGACGTCATCCCGCCCTACTTGACCCACCTCACCACCCCTGAGCAGAAGGCCCGTTGGCTGCCCGGAGTCACCAGCGGCGAGACGATCTGCGCGCTCGCGCTGTCCGAGCCGGCCGCCGGGTCCGACCTCAAGGCCATCCGCACCACCGCCCGTCGGGACGGCGACGAGTGGGTCGTCGACGGGTCCAAGACGTTCATCACCAACGGCATCCTGGCCGACCTGGTCATCGTCGCCTGCAAGACCGACCCGGACGCCGGGCACAAGGGCATCAGCCTGATCGTCGTCGAGCGCGGTGCGGAGGGCTTCGAGCGCGGGCGCAAGCTCGACAAGGTCGGGATGAAGGCGCAGGACACCGCCGAGCTCTTCTTCCACGAGGTCCGCGTCCCCGCCGAGAACCTCATCGGACAGGAGAACCGCGGTTTCTACCACATGATGGGCAACCTCCCGACCGAGCGCCTCGCCATCGCCGTCTCCTCGCTGGCGGCCGCCGAGCGGGCGTACGAGCTGGCGCTGGACTACGCCAAGACCCGTACGGCGTTCGGGCAGCCGATCGGAGAGTTCCAGGCGAACCGGTTCGCCCTCGCCGACATCAAGGCAAAGCTGGGCGCTGCCCGGGTCTATGTGGACGGCTGCATCATGGCCCTGTTCCAGGGCGAGTTGACGGCCGAGGAGGCCGCGGCGGCCAAGTACTGGACCTCGGAGACCGGCTGGCAGGTCATCGACCGCTGTATGCAGCTGTTCGGCGGCTACGGCTACGTCAACGAGTACGAGATCGCCCGGATCTGGCGCGACAGCCGGGTGCAGCGGGTGTTCGGCGGAACCTCGGAGATCATGCAGGAGATCATCGGGCGGTCGCTGGGGCTCTGAGGGTGGGTTCCACTCATTGACTACCTTGGATAAATAGGTTAGCTATTTAACCTGGATGGGTGCACGGCACCGGACGGGTTCAGGGAGGCATCCGTGGTCACGGTCGATGTGAAGCTGCACCAGGACAGGGCGGAGCGCGACCTGCCGCGGCCCCGACTGGTCATCGGCGGCAAGGACGTCACCGACACGAGTGGCGGTTTCTACGAGCACCGCAACCCGGCGACCGGCCTCGTCCAGGCGCGCGTCCCGCTCGCGGGCCCGACCGAGGTGGACCGGGCTGTGGCCGCCGCCCGCCAGGCCTTCGAGGTGTGGGGCACCATGCGCCCCGCGGAGCGCCGCCGACTGCTCACCCGTTTCGCGCAACTCCTCCGCGACCACATCCCCGACTTCGCGGCGATCTGCCCACTGGAGAACGGCGTCTGCATCGGCGGCTGGGCGGAGAGTGTCGGACCGCATGTCGCCGAATGGACCGAGTACTACGCCGGCTGGGCCGACAAGATCGAGGGCATGGTCGGTGCGGCCTACAGCCCGCACGAGAACGTCGAGTACACCATCGCCGAGCCCTACGGCGTCATCGGCCACATCATCACCTGGAACTCGCCCGCCCTGTCCCTGGCGATGAAAGTCCCGCCCTCGCTGGCCGCCGGCAACACCGTGGTCATCAAACCGGCCGAGTCCACGCCGTTCTCCGCGCTGCTCTTCGCCGACCTGGCCCGCGAGGCGGGCATCCCCGAGGGGGTCGTCAACGTCGTCACCGGACTCGGCGACGCGGGATCGGCCCTCGTCACGCACCCCGGCGTCGACAAGATCTCCTTCACCGGCGGCCCCGCCACCGCGCGCCGCATCATGGCCGACGCCGCGCCGAGCCTCAAACCCGTCGTGTTCGAGCTCGGCGGCAAGTCCGCCAACCTGCTCTTCGCCGACACCGACCTCGACACCGTGGTGCCGTACTGCGCGGCCTTCGCCATGAGCAACACCGGCCAGGGCTGCGCACTGCCCACCCGGCTGCTGGTCGAGCGGCCGATCTACGACGAGGTCGTCGCGCGGGTCTGCGGTGTCGTGGCCCACCTCGCCGTCGGAGATCCGCTCGACCCCACGACGTACATCGGGCCGCTCATCAACGAAGCCGCACGCGATCGTGTCCAAGGCCTGATCGACAAGGCGGTCGAAGGTGGTGCGGGACGACTCGTGTTCGGCGGCGAACGCATCGACGCCGAAGGCTACTTCGTCTCCCCGACCGTCTTCGCCGACGTCGACAACCGCAGCGACCTCGCCCAGCAGGAGGTCTTCGGCCCGGTCCTGGCCATCACCCCCTTCGACACCGAGGACGAGGCCGTCGCTCTCGCCAACGACACCCAGTACGGCCTGTCCGCCTACATCCAGTCCCGTGACATCGGACGCGTCAACCGTCTGGTGCCACGTCTGAAAGCCGGGACGGTCTACGTCAACCCCGGTCCGAATCCGATCACTTCGCCCGCCACGCCGTTCGGCGGCGTCGGGATGAGCGGGTTCGGCCGGGAGGGCGGCAAGGCCGGTCTGGACGAGTTCGTCAGTGTCAAAGGTGTCGGCATCAGCCGCGTCTGACTCCCACCTTCCGAAAGCCTTTGGAGCCAAGAGCATGCATTCCGTCCGCCGCCTGACGTTCGGCGACATCATCCGTGAGCACCGAAGGTCCTTCCCCGACGGCGTCGCCCTCGTCGACGCCGAAGTCCGGCTGACCTGGCCGCAGTTGGACGAGCGCACCAACCGCCTGGCCCAGGCCCTCACGGTCGCCGGGGTCGGTCCCGGCGACCGGATCCTGTGGCTGGGGCAGAACTCCTTCCGTATCTGGGAACTGCTCGGCGCCGCCGCGAAGATCGGCGCCATGGTGTGTCCCGGCTACTGGCGCTGGGCCGCCCCCGAAATGGCGTTCGCGGTCGAGGACTTCGACCCCCGGGTGGTGATCTGGCAGGACGAGGAGATCGGCGACACGGTGGGCAAGGCGCGGGCCGAACTGGGCAGCGACCACCGGGCGTTGTGGCTGCGGCACGACACGGAGGGCCCCGGCTCCTATGAGTCCTTCCTGGCCTCTGGCGCGGCCGAGGACCCGGCCGTCGACGTCGACCCGGACTCCCCGCTGCTGGTCATCTACACCGCGGCGATCTCCGGACGTCAGTCCGGCTCGATGCTCTCGCACCGCAATCTCCTCGCCATGGGCGCGAGCGCCGCCTGGATGGGGGACATCGGCACCGAGACGGCCTTCCTCGGCGCCGGACCGATGTTCCATATCGGCAACTACCAGTTCTGGGGCGTCCCGGCCTTCGTGCACGGTGGCAAGAACGTCGTCGTCCGCCGGGTCGTCGCCGAGGAACTGCTCCCGCTGCTGGCGGAGGAGCGGTGCACGCACGCGTACCTGATGCCGCCGACGATCGCCCAACTCGTCGTCCTCAACAGGGAGGCGGGCCACGACCTCTCCCACCTGCGGGCCAGTGTCGCCGCCCCGCTGTGGCAGGGTACGGTCCCCACCGACCGGAGCCGCTTCACCCGCAACGGCGGCGGCGAGGGCCGCGGCTACGGCCAGACCGAGGTGACCGGCTTCGCCGTGACGGGCGCCTACGGAGGTACGGGCACCGGCAACGCGGGACGGCCCGGTCCCTTCACCGCCGTACGCATCCTCGACGGCACAGGCGAGGAGCGGGCGGTCGGCGAGGCGGGCGAGATCTGTGTCCGCGGCGACCTCGTGCACCTCGGCTACTGGAACCGGCCCGAGATCAACGAGGAACGCTTCCGTTTCGGCTGGTGGCACACCACCGACCTCGGCCGGCGCGAGCCCGACGGCACGATCAGCTTCCTCGGCACCACGACCCGCATGCTCAAGTCGGCGGCCGAGAACATCTTCCCGGCCGAGGTGGAGAACTGCATCGAGTCGCACCCGGCCGTCAAGGAGGCCGCCGTGATCGGCGTGCCCAACGAGCGCTGGGCGCAGGACGTCAAAGCGGTCGTCGTGCTGCACCAGGACGCCGAGGCGCTCACGGCGGCGGACGTCATCGAGCACTGCCGGGCGCGGATCGCCTCGTACAAGAAGCCCAAGACGGTGGAGTTCGTCGAGGCGCTGCCGCGCACCAAGGACTTCGGCAAGGACTACGAGGCGCTCGACGAGCGCTTCGGCGGTGGCGGCTACCCCGGCGGAGACACGCTCGGCGCGGGGCGGTGACCTCGTGAACGAACGTCAACCCGTCGTCGTCGGCGTGCACGCCACCGAGCAGGCCCTGTCTCTCCCGCACCGCGACGCGATGGGCCTCGCTCTCGAAGCGGTGCGCGGCGCGATCGAGGACGCCGGGCTGACCCCGGCGGACGTCGACGGCGCCCAGGTCGACTGGCCCGGCCCGGGTGGCGTTCCCGGCGAGGGCAGCTCCTGGGCCCGGATGCTAGGCCGGGACCTGCGCTGGACCAGTGACTCGATGCTCGACAACGCCGGCTCGCGGGGCCTGCTGAAGGCGGCCTCAGCCGTACGGGCGGGGTTCGCCGACACCGTGGTGGTCGGCGGCTGCAAACTGGTCTCGCGCGGTGCCGGTCCCGTCGGCGCAGGGGTCCCGCTGGAGTTCGCCGACGTCTGGGGCAGCTACGTCGTCGCCCAGTTCGCGCTGGTGGCGGCGCGGCACATGCACCAGTACGGGACGACCTCCCGTCAGCTCGCGGAGGTCGCCGCCACCATCCGCAACAACGGCACCACCAACCCGGAGGCGATGATGTACGGCCGAGGGCCGTACACCGCCGACGACGTGCTCGGCTCCCGCATGGTGGCCGCACCGTTCCACCTGCTGGACTGCTGCATCGTCGGCGAGGGCGGCGCCGCCCTCGTGGTGACCACCGCCGAACGGGCCCGGGACCTGCCCCACCCGCCCGTCGCCGTACTCGGCGGCGGCATGGAGTACCACCAGGCTGCGTACGCCAACCCCGCGCTGTACCGGGAGGTCGGGCAACTCGGCCGGGATGCGGCCGGCCGCGCCTACGCCATGGCCGGTGTGGGCCCCCACGATGTGGACGTCTTCTCCCTCTACGACCCCAACTCCTTCGAGATCATCCGGCAGTTGGAGGCGCTCGGGCTGTGCGGCGAGGGCGAGGGCGGACCTTTGGCGGCCAGCGGTGCCATCGCCGTCGGCGGCAAGCATCCCGTCAATCCCGACGGCGGCTGCCTGGCGTACGCGTGGAACGGAACCCAGCAGATGACACTCAAAGTCGTCGAGGCCGTACGGCAGTTGCGCGGCACGGCCGTCCACCAGGTCGAGGGCGCGGAGCTGGCGGTCGTCGGCAACGCCGGCTCCGGCGCGCAGCACTACGAGATGAGCGTGCTGGGGAGGAGGCGATGAGCCGCCCCGTACCCGTGCCCACCGCGCTGTCCCGGCCGTTCTGGGACGCGGCCAGGCGCGGTGACCTGGTCGTCCCGCACTGCCCGGGCTGCGGGCTGCGCTTCTTCGTGCCCGAACCCGCCTGCCCCGGCTGCATGTCGGCGGACTGGCAGTACGTGCCCAGCGCCGGCCGGGGCACCGTCTACTCGGTGACCGTGGTGCACCGCGCACCCGGCCCCGGCTTCGGCACACCCTTCGCGCTGGCTGCGATCGACCTGGACGAGGGCGGCACACTGCTGTCCCACGTCGATGCGGGCGACCCGGACAGCGTGGTCATCGGGATGCGGGTGCGCGTGGACTTCCGACCTCTCACCGACGAGATCACCCTGCCGTACTTCGTACCGGTCCCCTGTGACTGAAGGAGATGGATGCCGTGACGAACACGCCGGTACGGGTCCCCAAGATGGCCGAGCTGGTGGCGGCACAGCTGCGCCGCAAGATCGTGCGCGGGGAACTGGCCGAGGGGGACGCGCTGCCTGCCGAGACGGCCCTGATGGCGGAGTTCGCCGTCTCCCGGCCGACGCTGCGCGAGGCGTTCCGGGTACTGGAGTCGGAGTCGCTGATCAGCGTGCGCCGGGGCGCCCGGGGCGGGGCGCGGGTGCAGGTCCCGGAGGGCACGGTCGCCGCCCGCTACGCAGGGGTGGTCCTCGAGTACCGCGGTACGACCCTCAAGGACGTCTACGACGCCCGTACGGTCATCGAGGCGCCGTGCGCCGGTCTGCTGGCCCAGCGCCGCACGGACCAGGACCTGGAGCGGCTGCGGGCCTCCGTCGCCGAGGCCGAGGGACTCATGGACGACCCCTCGGCCTTCATCCGCGCCCACATGGAGTTCCACGCCCTCGTCGTCGAACTCGCCGGCAACGAGACGCTGAGCGTCCTCAACGGCATGGTCCGGCACATCATCGACCAGGCGAACTGGTCGCATGTCGACCTCGACGCCGGCAGCCCCGAGAACATCCGGGCAAACCGCCGGGGCTTCCGGGCCCACGGCGCCCTCGTCGATCTGGTGGCTGGGCGCCGCACCGAGGCCGCGGAGGAGTTGTGGCGCCTCCACCTCCAGGAGGCCGAGGACTACCTGCTGCAGAGCAGGTCCATGACGACGGTCCTGGACCTGCTCGCCTGACGCACCGTCAACTGCCGTGCAGTTCCTGCACGATCGGCTCCCACACCTCGGCGTCGATCTCGTACGCGGTGTAGAAGGACACCCGGTCGACCAGAGCTCCGTACCGGCGGCTGATCTCGCCCGCCACCCGCTGCGGCTCCGCGACGACCGCGAAGGTGTGCAGGACCTCGTCGTCGACGAGCCCGCCCATCGCCTCCCACCTGTCCTCGCGGGACGACTTCGACAGCGCGTTCAGCTCGTCGCCGAGTTCGCCCCAGCCGTGCAGTTCCAGGACACCGCGATAGGCGGGTGTGCTGCCGTAGAAGGCGATCTGGCGGCGGGTGCCGTCGATCGCGCGGGCCAGCTCCTCCTCGGTGCGGCCGGTCGCGGTGAGCAGCAGATGGGAGACGGAGAAGTCGCCGCGCGTGCGCCCGGACCGCTCCAGGCCCGCCTCGACGGTGGGCAGGGTCACCTCCCGCAGGTACCGCTCGGTGGTGAAGCCATGCGCCAGGAGTCCGTCGGCGACCTCGCCCGCCACCCGGGTCATCGCCTCCCCGACCGCGGCCACGAAGACCTTCGGGGCGCCGCCGGGAGCGGGCGGGGGAGAGAAGAAGGGGGGCATGAGCGTGTGCGTGTAGAAGTCGCCGCGGAAGTCGAGCGTCTCGCCCTCGTTCCAGGCGGCCCAGATGGCGCGCAGCGCGCTCACGTACTCCCGCATACGGGCGGCGGGGCGGCTCCACGGCATGGCGAAGCGCCGCTCGATGTGCGGTTTGATCTGGCTGCCGAGGCCGAGCGAGAAGCGTCCGCCGGCGTAGGCCTGCAAGTCGTGTGCGGTGTAGGCGAGTTGCATGGGGGAGCGGGCGAACGCGACCGCGATCGCCGTACCGACCTCCAGCCGGTCGGTGTGCTCGGCCGCGAGCAGCAGCGGCAGGAACGGGTCGTGCTTGGACTCCGAGGCCCACAGGCCGTCATAGCCCGCCTTCTCGTGGTGGCGAGCCTCCTCCACGACCTCCGTAGTGCCCCATACGCTGAGCTTGCCGTCGACCTTCATGCCGTTCCCTCCGCTGTGACCGCGTCCAGTCCGATGTGCCGCGCGAGCAGTTCGCGGTGGTACGCCGGGTCCCCGAACAGGAGTTGTGACGTCTTGGCCCGCTTCAGAAACAGGTGGGCCGGGTGCTCCCACGTGAAGCCGATGCCTCCGTGGACCTGAATGTTCTGTTCCGTCGCCTGCAGACAGGCGTCCGAGCAGAACGCCTTGGCCAGACTCGCCACCGTGGGCAGCTTCGGATCGTCGCCCTCGGCGGCGAGCAGCGCGAAGTGCGCGGCGGCGCGTGCCGACTCCACTTCGAGGAGGACATCGGCGAGAAGGTGCTTCACGGCCTGGAAGGAGCCGATGGGCCGCCCGAACTGGTGCCGGACCTTGGCGTACTCCACTGCCATGTCCAGCGCGCGGGAGGCCACTCCCACCTGCTCGGCGGCGAGCGTCACCAGGGCCCGGTCGAGCACCTGCGAGACGAGATCCCAGCCGTCTGCGTGCGTACGCAGCCTGGTTGCCGATACGTCGTCGTAGTCGAGGCGGGCCTGCCGGCGGGTCGGGTCCATCGTGGGGAGGGGAGTGCGGGTCAGTCCGGCCGCGTCGCCGTCCACCCAGAAGACGCCGATGCCGTCGTCGGTGCGGGCGACGGTGAGGACGACGTCGGCGGTGGCACCGTCCAGGACGAACATCTTGTGTCCGGTCAGCAGCCAACGCCCGTCTGATGCACGGGCGTTGAGTTGGATCCCCGTCGCGTCCCAGCGGGCGGAGTCCTCGGTCAGGGCCAGCGTCCCGACCAGTTCGCCCGAGGCGAGTCCGGGCAGCAGGGACTTGCGGGCGTCCTCGTCGTCGCAGCGCAGCAGCGTGGTCGTCGCCAGCACGGCCGAGGAGAGGAAGGGTGCGCACAGCAGCGCCCGGCCCATCTCCTCCATGACCGCACCCACTTCGACCGGCCCGCACCCGGCACCGCCGTACTCCTCGGGGACGGCCAGTCCCTGAAGGCCGAGTTCCGTCCCCATCCGGCGCCACAGCGCCCGGTCGAAGCCCTCCGGCGTCTCCATCAATCGCCGCGTCTCGGTCTCGGGCGAGGTGGCCGCGAGGAACGCCCGTACGGTGCGCCGCAGTTCCTCCTGCTCGTTACTGAACGCGAAGTCCATGCCGTTCAGCCCTCCGCGCCGGCTCGACGACGACCGCGCGAGGTGATGATCTTCTCCACCGCGGCGATGTGGTCCGGGTCGTGCATGCTGTCCCGTTCGGCGAGCAGCGCAGGCTCCAGTACGGCGGCCATGGCCTGCTCCAGATGCAGGTTCACCGCCCGCTTGGTGCCGCGCAGCGCCTGCGTGGGCAGGGCGGCCAGCCGTCCGGCCAGGTCCATGGCCTCGTCCAGGAGCTTGTCCTTCGGTACGACACGGTTGGCGACGCCGAGCCGGACCGCCTCCTCGGCGCTCATCCGGTCGCCCAGGAAGAGCAGTTCCTTCGCCCGGGTCAGGCCGACGAGGAGGGGCAGGACCAGAGCGCCGCCGTCGCCCGCGACGAGGCCGACCTGGACATGCGGGTCGGCCACGTAGGCGTCGTCCGCGATCAGTACCAGGTCGCTCAGCAGGGCCAGGCTGCAACCGAGGCCCACGGCGGGCCCGTTGACCGCAGCGATCACCGGCAGCGGGCAGCGGACCAGGCCGGTGATGATCCGCCGGGCCTCGTCGACGTTCTGTTGCCGGAAGGCGGGGTCGCGCTGGACCCGGGTCATGATGTCGAAGTTGCCGCCCGCGCTGAACGCCCTTCCCCGCCCGGTGAGCACCACCACCCGTGCCTCCGGGTCGTCGGCGACCGTGTCCCAGACCGACGCGAGGCCGGAGTGCAGTTCCTCGCTCATCGCGTTGAGCTGGTCCGGCCGGTTCAGCTCGATCAGCCGGACCGGCCCGAGCGCCGTCACCACCAGATCCGTCATCTCCACCGCCACCATCCACGAACAGGTCAGTAGAGTTGAATGCTATAACTAATTGAGCTTTATGAGAACCAGGTCGCGGAGTGACGAGCCCGACGGAGGACGCGCATGCCGGAGCAGGAGTACGAGACCGTGCGGGCCGAGGTGGTGGAGAGGATCCTCACCGTCACCCTCAACCGCCCCGAGAAGCTGAACGCCTTCAACCCCCAGATGATGGGCGACCTCCTCGACGTCCTGGACGCGGCCGACGCCGACGACGACGTACGGGTGATCGTGGTGACCGGAGCCGGGCGCGGTTTCTGCGCGGGCGCCGACGTCAGCTCCGGCGGGTCGTCCTTCGACCACCGAAGGGCAGGCGCCGGGCACCGGGACACCGGCGGCCGGGTCGCGCTGCGGATCTTCTCCAGCGCCAAGCCGGTCATCGCGGCGGTCAACGGCCCCGCGGCCGGTGTCGGGGCCGGCATGACGCTGCCCATGGACATCCGGCTGGCCTCGACCTCGGCGAAGTTCGGCTTCGTGTTCGCGCGTCGAGGCATCGTGCCGGAGTCCGCGGCGAGCTGGTTCCTGCCGCGGGCCGTGGGTATGCAACGGGCCATGGAATGGGTGGCGACCGGCCGCGTCTTCGGCCCCGACGAGGCACTGTCCGCCGGGCTGGTGCGCTCCGTCCACCCGCCGGAGGAGCTGCTGCCGGCGGCGTACGAACTCGCCCGGGAGATTGCGGAGAACACCTCGGCGATCTCGGTCGCCCTCTCCCGCCAGATGATGTGGCGGATGCTCGGCGAGCCCCACCCGATGACCGCCCACCGGCTCGACTCGCGGATCATGAGCCAGATCGGCGGCGGCCCGGACCCCGTGGAGGGTGTCGAGTCGTTCCTGGCCAAGCGGCCGCCCGAGTTCCCGGGCCGGGTCAGCAAGGACATGCCGGCCCTCTACCCCTGGTGGCAGGAGGAGGAGTTCCGGCCCTTCGGGGAGTAGAGGTCACTGGAACAGGGGGAACCGATGGCAACGTTCGACTACATCGTGGTGGGCGCCGGTTCGGCGGGATGTGTCCTCGCCGACCGCCTCTCCGCCGATGCCGGGACGTCCGTGCTGCTGATCGAGGCGGGCGGCAGGGACAGCACACCGCTGATCAGGATGCCCAAGGGCTTCGGCAAACTGCTGGGTGATCCTCGATTCGCCTGGCACTACCCGGTCGAACCGGTGGGGCCGAGCGGCCGGGTCGAACACTGGGTCCGGGGCCGGACGCTCGGCGGCTCCAGCTCGGTCAACGGAATGGTCTACAACCGCGGTGACCGCGCCGACTACGACGAGCTGGAGCGGCTCGGCAACCCCGGCTGGGGCTGGGACACCATGCTGCCGGCCTTCCGGCGGATCGAGGACAACGCGCTCGGCGCCTCCGAACTCCGGGGCAGCGGCGGGCCGTTGCACATCTCGACCGCGCCGAGGGCGGAGCCGCTCTGCGAACAGGCCATCGCCGCCGGCGCCGGACTCGGCTGGCACCGTGTGGACGACCTCAACGCGAGCGACGACGAACGCATCGGCTACGCCATGGCCACTCTCAAGAACGGCACGCGGTTCAGCGCCGCCCGCGCCTTCCTGCACCCGGCCGAGCGGCGGCCGAACCTGACCGTGTCGGTGGACACCCTCGTGACGAGAGTCCTGACGAAGAACGGCAGAGCGGTCGGCGTACACGCCCGCAGCAAGGGCCGGGAGGCCGACTTCCACGCCCGGCGCGAGGTGATCCTCTCCGCCGGCAGCGTTGCGACGCCCAAGATCCTCCAGCTCTCCGGCGTCGGCCCGGCCGAGACGCTCAGGGCGGCCGGCGTCGACGTCCTGGTCGACAGCCCGCACGTCGGCGGCAGGCTGCGCGAACACCGCTGCTTCGTCGTCCAGTACCGGCTCAGGGACAACCTCGGCTACAACAAGGCGTTGAGCACCCCGCTGCGACAGGCCTTGTCGGGGGCCAGATATCTGGCAACCCGCCGCGGACCGCTTGCCGCTCCCGCCTTCGACGTCATCGCCTTCCTCAAGACCCGCCCCGAACTCGCCCGCCGGGACGCGCAGTTGCTCATCGCTCCGGTCTCCCTCCTGCCGGATGTCCCCGGCAAGGAGACCGGTGTGGAGCGCGAGCCCGGTGTGATGGGTCTCGGCTATGTCCTGCGCCCCACTGCCGAGGGCGGTCTCCACATCACCTCTGCCGACCCGGAAGCACCCCTCGCGATCACGCCGAACTACTACGGTTCCGAGCACGACCGCCGCGTCGGCACCACCCTCTTCCGCCGCATGCGCGAGCTCTTCGGGGCCGAGCCGATCGCCGACCGGATCATGGCCGAAACGTTGCCAGGCCCAGCGGTCCGTGACGACCAGGAGATCATCGACGCGGGCCTCGACCACGGACGCTGCGGCTACCACGCCGTCGGGACCTGCGCGATGGGCCCGGCCGAGGACGACGTAGTGGACGCCCGACTGCGCGTGCGTGGCATCGCCGGCCTGCGGATAGTCGACTGCTCGGTCCTGCCGACCATGGTCTCCGGCAACCTCAACGGGCCGATCATGGCCATGGCCTGGCGGGCCGCCGACCTCGTCCTGGACAAGGCCTGACCGCAGCGCGACACTTTGACGGACCCATGAGATCTGTCCGAAACATTGTCGTCGTTTCCCTGAAGTGTTAGCGTCCGGACGGCGGGCATTCAGTTGAATGCGTTAGCTATTCCGCCCGGGACGGTGACCATGAGCGATGGTTTCCTGCATGAGTCTTTCCACGGTGTCGACTGGGGAGTCGCCACCGCGGACGCCATCGCGGCCCCACCGCCGCCGCCGCCGGAACGCGCGGGGCACTTCCGGCAGTGGACCGACGACATCCGGCAACTGGTCGGCGTCACACCCGACACGCACCGGACGGTCGCCGGATGGCCACTCCTCCAGCCCGACGGCCCCGACAGCTGGGACCGCACTGCCCTGGACCGCTGCGACCGCGAACTCGACTCCCTGCTCGAACTCGGCCTGCGCCCCTGTCTCACCCTGTTCGACCGGTCGCTGCCGCCCTGGCTGGAGGGCCGCGGGGGCTGGCTCGAGCGCGACACCGCCGAGCACTTCGCCGCCTACGCCGCCGAGCTGGGCCGCCGCTACGGCGACCGCGTGACCCGCTGGATCACCTCCACCGACCTGGCAGGGCCCACCCTCGCCGACCACGTGGCCGGGATGTACACGCCGGGCCGGGGCATCGGCCGCGCCGGCCTGCCCGCCGTCCACCACATCCTGCTCGCCAACGGACTCGCGACCCGTGCTCTGCGGGCCGCGGGCGCCGGCGGCCGGATCGGGACCACGGTCACCCTCGTCGGCGGTTACGCGGCCACCGAGGACCCCTTCGACCGGCTCGCCCTGGACCGCCTGCTGAGCTGGACCAACCGCCTCTTCCTCGACCCTCTGCTGCTCGGCGAGCACATGGTGACCGAGGACGACGTCTCACCGATCGAGGACACCGGCTGTGTGCGCCCCGGTGACCTGGACGTCATCGCCACCCCGCAGGACCTGCTCGGCCTGTCCTGGCACACCCCTTTCCGCGTCACCGCACCGGAGAACCTCGCCCGCGCACTGCCGGCCGACAAGTGCCAGAGCAGGCTCAACGAGGTCAACCGCCTCCTCGTCGGCCTGGGCTTCGCGATCGTCCCCTTCGACGAGGTGGAGACGACGGCGTACGGCTGGCCGATCCTCCCCGAGGGCCTGGCCGACGCCGTCGCCGACCTCCACGACCTCTACGGGGACCTGCTGCCGCCGCTGTCCGTCGTCGACAACGGCATGGGCGACCTGGACCTCGTCGACGAGACCGGCCACAGCGACGACGACCGACGCCGGTCCCTGCTGCGCGCCAGACTGTCCTGGCTGGGCCGGGTGATCGAGCGCGGCGTGGACGTCTGCGGCTACGAGTACTGGTCGGTGCTCGACAACCTGGAGGCGAAGTTCCGCTACACCCGCCTCTACGCGATGGCCGTCCCCGACCACGAGCCCCCACCGCGCCCACCGATGCCCTCGGACTGGCTGCAGGCAGGAGCGTTCGCAGGGACCGCGGCACCGGGTCCCGCGGCCGGGCTGACCCTGGTGCCGAACGGTCCTCCGGGTCAGCGGGTCTGAGCCCCGTAGTCCCTGCCCCGGATCAGCCGCACCGGAGTGTAGACGAGCACGTCCTCGTCCCGCTGGTTGCGGACGGTGATGCGGCTGGTCACCACGCCCCGGCCGGGCTTGCTGGACGGCCGGCAGCCGGTGGTCTCCACGACGGCGTACAGTGTGTTGCCGACGTAGACCGGTCCCTGCACGGTCAGTTCCATGTGCAGGAAGGCCAGGCCCGTGCCGTGCAGCACGTTCGTCTGCAGGACGAGTCCTTCGGCGATGCAGTACGTCAGTGCGCCCGGGACCAGCCGGCCGGTGTAGCCGCCGTCGGCCGCGTGCGAGGCGTCCCAGAAGAGCGGCTCGTTGAAGCCGCCCCAGGTGACGAAGTTGACCAGATCGGTCTCGGTGACGGTGCGGCGGGCGGTGCGGAAGACCTGCCCGACCGGCATGTCCTCGTAGGTCAACCCCCGTACCAGCGGGGGGATTTCGGCGCTGGTGTGCTCTGCCGTCATCGCGGGCTCCTCATGCGTACGCGGTTCACAGTTCGATCGGGTGCTTGCCGCCCACGCCCTCGAAGTCCGGGGCACGCTTCTCGCGGTGGGCGGCGAGTCCCTCGACGACCTCGTGGCCGCCGAAACCCAGGAACTCCAGACCGAGCGAGGCCTCGAAGATCGGCTGGGCCGTGCGGTACCAGTGGTTGAGGGACCGTTTGGTCCAGCTGAGGGCGCTGGCGGGCCCGGCGGCCAGCAGGGTCGCGACCCGCAGACCCTCGGCGTGAACCTCCTCGTCGTCCACGCACTTCGACACCAGGCCGATCCGCTCGGCCTCCTCGCCGGTGAGCGCCTCGCAGGTCAGCAGGTAGTACTTGGCCTTGGCCATACCGCACAGCAGCGGCCAGCAGATGGCCGCGTGGTCACCGGCCGCCACCCCGAGCCGGGTGTGCCCGTCGACGATCTTCGCCCTGCGTCCGGCGATCGAGATGTCCGCCAGCATGCCGATGACCAGCCCCGCACCGACCGCCGGACCGTGGATCGCGGAGACCACGGGCTTCGAGCAGTTGATCACCCCGTAGACCATGTCCCGCGCCTCCCGCATCACCCGGGCGCGCACGGCGTAGTCCTCGGTCATGGCCTCGATGGAGTCGAAGGTCCCGCCGGCCGAGAAGGCCTTGCCGGCCCCCTGGACCAGCACCGCGCGGGTCTGCTCGTCCCGGTCGACGACCGGCCAGACGTCGGCCAGCTCACCGTGCATCCGCGGATCCACGGCGTTGAGGTTCGGTGCGTCGAGCACGATGCGGAGCACGCCGGGCGCGGGCCGTTCGACGGTCAGGCTCGTGAACGGGGCGTAGGGATCGGTCACGTCGCGCTCCTGGTGTATTCAGTGCGGATACTATAATTATCTAACTGTATCGAAGGGCGGGCGGCAAGCGGCCGGTACACGCGCCGCACCGAGGACGGGAAGCTCGGCATGGATCTCACCTTCAGCGAGGAACAGGACGAACTGCGCAAGGTCGTACGGTCGTTCCTCACCCGGCACTCCACCGAGGCCGACGTGCGCCGCCTGGCCGCCGACCCCCGCGGGCACGACCCGGGGGTGTGGCGACGGATGGCCGCGGAAATCGGACTGCAAGGACTCGCCGTACCGGAGGAGTACGGCGGCTCCGGCTTCGGCTACGTCGACCTCGGTGTCGTCTTCGAGGAGGCTGGCCGCGCCCTGCTGTGCGCCCCGTATTTCGCCACCGTCGCCCTGGCCGCCGAAGCGCTGCTGCGCTGCGACGACGAGGCCGCCCGTGCCGATCTGCTCCCGGGCGTCGCATCCGGCGAGACGGTGGCCACGCTCGCGCTCACCGAGGACAGCGGCCGCTGGGACGAACCGGGCATCCGGCTCACCGCCCGCAAAAGAGCGGGCGGTTGGCGGCTCGCGGGCGTGAAGACCTATGTCCCCGACGGACACCTCGCCGACCTGCTTCTGGTCGCCGCCCGCACCCCGGCCGGCATCAGCCTCTTCGCGGTCGCGGCCGCCGACGCCCCGGGTCTCACCCGCACGCCCCTCCCGACCCTCGACCAGACCCGCAAACAGTCGCGCATCGTCTTCACGGACACGCCTGCCCGCCTGCTGGGCACCGACGGCACGGCCTGGCCCGCACTCGCACGCACCCTCGCCACGGCCTCCGTCCTCCTGGCCGCCGAACAGGTCGGGGGAGCCGCTGCCGCCCTGGACGCGTCGGTCGCGTACGCCAAGATCCGCGAGCAGTACGGCCGCCCCATCGGCTCGTTCCAGGGAATCAAGCACAAGTGCGCCGACATGCTCGTCGAGATCGAGTCCGCCCGCTCGGCCGCGTACGGCGGGCTGTGGGCCCTGGACGCCGGCGACGAGACGGCCATCGCCGTGGCGGCCGCCCTCGCCCAGGCCTTCTGCTCGGAGGCCTTCACCAAGGTCGCCGGCGACACCATCCAGGTCCACGGCGGCATCGGCTTCACCTGGGAGCACCCCGCGCACCTCTACCTCAAGCGGGCCAAGAGCTCCGAGGTGCTGCTCGGCACACCGGCGTACCACCGGGAGCTGCTCGCCGCCCGGCTCGGCATCTGACCAACGGCACATCGGCAAAGGAGCTGGCATGGAGCTCGACTTCGGGCCCGCCGTACGCGACTTCCGCGACGAACTGCGGGACTGGTTCGCGGACCACCTCGTGGGGGAGTTCGCCGAGCACCGGGGCGTGGGCGGCCCCACCGACGGCGCGGCCTGGGACGTACGCCTCGCCTGGGACCGGGAGCTGTCGGCCGGGAACTGGCTGGGTGTGGGCTGGCCGAAGGAGTACGGCGGACGCGGACTCGGACTGATCGAGGAGATCGTCTTCGAGTACGAGTACGCCCGCGCCGACGCTCCCTACCGCGCCACCGTCAACGCCCTCGACCTGCTCGGCCCGATGCTCCTCGCGATGGGCGACGAGGCCCAGAAGAAGCGCTTCCTGCCGCCGGTCCTCGCTGTCGAGGAACTGTGGGGACAGGGCTTCAGCGAGCCTGGCGCGGGCTCCGACCTGGCATCCGTCCGCACCCGGGCCGAGCGCGACGGCGACGTGTGGGTGGTCAACGGGCAGAAGGTGTGGACCTCGTTCGGCATCCACGCCGACTGGCTCTACGTCCTCACCCGCACCGACCCCGACTCCCGGCGCCACCAAGGCCTGACGCTGCTCCTCGTCCCGACCGACCAGCCGGGCGTGGAGATCCGGCCCATCCGCAACCTCGCCGGCCAGGACGAGTTCGCCGAGGTCTTCCTCTCCGACGCGCGCACCGGCGCCGACCTGGCCGTCGGCGAGGTCGGTCAGGGCTGGCGCACCGCGATGGCCACACTCGGCATCGAACGCGGGACCACCCTGCTGCCTCAGCAGCTCACCTTCGAGCGGGAGGCCGGGGCGCTGATCGACCTGGCCCGCACGCGCGGCGCCCTCGACGACCCCATGCTGCGCCGCCGGATCGTGGACGCCTGGATCTCCGTACGCATCATGCGCACCACCAACCTGCGGACCATCGCCGAACTGACCGCGGGCCGCACACCGGGCGCCCAGGCCACCACGGCGAAGCTGTACGCCTCGACACGACACCAGCAACTCGGCCACCTGGCCATGGAGTTGGCCGGACCCGCCGGACAGATCGTCGGGGAGGGCTACGACCTGGACACCCGCCAGCGCTCGTTCCTGCTCTCCCTCGCGGAGACGATCTACGGCGGTTCGAGCGAGATCCAGCGCAACATCATCGGGGAGCAGATCCTCGGTCTGCCCAAGGAGCCGCGGCCGTGACCTCGATCGAGGACCGCCTCGACCGCATCGAGTCGCATCAGGCCATCCAGCAACTGCCCATCCGCTACGCCCTGGCCGTGGATTCCCGCGATCTCGACGCCTGGGTCGGCTGCTTCCGCCCCGACGTGGACATGGGGCGGCACGGCCGGGGACGGCAGGTCCTGCGGCAGCACATCGAGCCCCTCGTGCGCGGCTTCCACCGGTCGGTGCACCAGATCTGCGGCCACCGCGTCGAGTTCACCGGCCGCGACACCGCGACCGGCGCGGTCTACTGCCGCGCCGAGCACGAGGTGGGGGACCGGTGGATCGTGATGGCGATCTGCTACTTCGACGACTACGCGCGCGTGGACGGCGGCTGGTACTTCTCCCGGCGCCGCGAACAGCACTGGTACGCGGCCGACGTGACCGACCGCCCTCAGGCGGTCGGATTCAACGGCTGGGAGGGCGCCGGTCAGCCACTGCTGCCTGACGCCTTCCCCTCCTGGTCATCCTTCTGGAAGGAGACGTGGTGACTCCGCTCCCCCACCTGAAGGAGGAGGGCTTCCAACCCGAGGGTTGTGGTCCAGCCCGAACCGATCCCTTGCGGAACGAGGGAAAAGCACCACAGGCCAGGGAAGCGATTCCCCCCATCGGCTGCAGCTGATGGTCCCCTTGTCAGGAGAGGCAATGGAACAACGCGCACGGCTGGTCGGGAAGGTCGGGCTGGTAACCGGCGGGGGCCAGGGCGTTGGACGCGGCATCGCGCTCGCGTTGGCCGCCGAAGGCGCCGCCGTGGTCGTCACCGGTCGGACCGAGGACAAACTGAAGCACACGGCAGGGGTGATCTCCGAGCGCGGCGGTCGGGTACACCTTGTGGTCGGGGACGTGGGGGAGCGGGACGACGTCGACCGGATGGTGGCCGAGACGGTGCGGCGGTTCGGCGGCCTCGACGTGCTCGTCAACAACGCCCAGTCGTCGGTGCAGCGACGGCTGGAGAAGACGTCGTACGACGATGTCGAACTCACCTACCGCAGCGGGCCGTTGGCCGTCTTCCACGCGATGCAGGCCGCCCTGCCCCACCTGAGGGAGAGCCGCGGCAGTGTCGTCAACCTCGGCTCCTCGGCCGCGGTGCAGGGTGAGGCGACCTTCGCGGCGTACGCCATGGCCAAGGAGGCGATCCGCGGCCTGAGCCGGGTCGCCGCACGGGAGTGGGGGCCGTACGGGATCCGTGTGAACGTCGTCTGTCCGGCAGCGCTCAGCCCGGCGGCGGAGGACTATCTGGCCGCGCATCCGCGCAAGGCGGAGGAACTGGCGCGGGAGATCCCGCTCGGCCGGCTCGGCGCCCCGGAGGCGGACATCGGCCGGGCGGTGGCCGCGCTGGTGAGCGACGACATGGCCTATCTGACGGGCGCGACGCTCATGTTGGAGGGCGGCCGGACCCTGATCGGGTGACGTCGCTACACGACGCCCCGCGCGCGCAGTCCGTCGAGCTGATCCTCCGTCACTCCGGCCAGCCTGCCCAGGACTTCGGCCGTGTGCTCGCCCAGCGCGGGCGGCGGGGCGTAACTCCCGACCGGGGTGGCCGAGAGCCGGATGGGGTTGGCGAGTAGCGGCAGGCGGCCCGACTCCGGGTCCTCGGTCTCGGCCAGCATCTCCCGGTGCCGGATCTGGGGGTCGGCGAAGACTTCGGGCATCTCGTTGAACGGGCCTGCCGGTACGTCGTGTTGGTCGAGCAGGGCCAGCCACTCGTCACGGGTCCGGGTCCGCATGATGTCTTCGAGCACCGGCAGGATCTCCTCTCGGTGGGTGATCCGGGCGGAGGTCGTGGCGAACCGCGGATCCTGGAGCAGGTCGGTGCGGTCGGCCGCCGCGCAGAACGCGGCGAACTGCTTGTCGTTCCCGGCGACGAGGAAGAGCGGTTTGTCCGCGCACTGGAAGGCCTGGGAGGGGATTCCGCCGTAGCCGCCGTTGCCGCGCCGCCGCGGAACCTCGCCGGAGACCAGGTAGTTCATCGCGAAGTGCGACAGCGAGGCCAGTCCGCAGTCCAGCAGGGAGAGGTCGACGAACTGGCCCTCGCCGGTGGCGTCCCGGTGCCGCAGCGCCGCCAGGACGGCCGTGGCGGCGTACAGGCCGGTGAGGATGTCGACCATGCTGACGCCGACCTTCATCGGCTCGTCGGGGTGGCCGGAGACGCTCATCATGCCGGACATGGCCTGGAAGATGCCGTCGTAACCGGGGCGCCGGGCGTACGGACCGGTCTGGCCGAAGCCGGTGACCGACAGGTAGACCAGGCGCGGGTTGAGCGCCAGCAGGCTCGTGTGGTCGAGGCCGTACTTCGCCAGCGTTCCGGCGCGGAAGTTCTCGACCAGGACGTCCGAGCGGGCCGCGAGGGCGCGGATCAGCTCCTGTCCCTCGGTGGTCGCGTGGTTGACGGTGACGGACCGCTTGTTGCGGTTGCAGGAGAGGTAGAAGGCGGCGGCGTCCGTCCCGGGGGCGAAGGGCGGGCCGTAGGTCCGTGAGTCGTCGCCGGTGCCGGGCCGCTCGACCTTGATGACCTCGGCGCCGAGGTCGCCCAGCATCTGGGTGGCCAGAGGTGCCGCGAGTATGCGGGACAGGTCGAGGACGCGGATCCCGGCCAGGGCGGTCGACGGCATCGAGGTCTCCCTCTGTTCACAGACAGCGAATGAGTTATATAAATAATACATCTGGCGCCCCGACTGTTCCCTGTGTGATTGCTCAACTATCCAATTCATGTAACTATATGGATCGGCTGACCGGCCGAGACCGGAGGGCGTGCGGATGACCGTCGCGGCGAGAACCCTCACCGACCAGGAACAGCGTGAACGCCGCGAGTGGTTCCGGGTCCGCTGGGAGCGCGGCGTCGCGTTCAACCGCCTCTGTCGTCTGCGCATGGTCCGCTGGGACCCCGACGGCGTCGAGGTCGTCCTTCCCTACGCCGAGCAGCTCACCGCCCACGAAGGCGTCTTCCACGGTGGAGTGCTCTCCGCGCTCATCGACACCGCGGGCGCGGGTGCTGTGATCGCCGGGCACGACTTCCAGAAGGGCAGCCGGCTCAGCACCGTCTCGATGTCGGTGCAGTACCTCGCACCCGCCCGGGGCCAGGAGGCCGTCGCCTACGCGCGCTGCGTCCGACGGGGCCGCAGGCTGCACTTCGCCGACGTCGACGTGATGACCGACGGGGTCGTCTGCGCCCGGGGGCAGGTCGTGGTGACCATCTCGGGGGAGCGCCCGGGCGTCGGCGAACCCATCCGATCCAGCGACCCCATCGAACCGCTGACCGAGGAGTGACGCGATGCCGGACGAACCCGACCGGGACCTGGTGCTGTACGAGGTCGACGAGGACGGCGTCGCCACCGTCAGCCTCAACCGGCCCGAGCGCAAGAACGCGTGGAGCATCCCCATGGAGCGCCGCTTCTTCGCCCTCCTGGACGAGGCCGCCGCCGACCCCGCCGTCCGCGTCGTGATCGTCACCGGCGCCGGCCGGGCGTTCTGCCCGGGCATGGACGTCCAGCGGCTGGAGCAGAACGCGCAGCCGGGCCAGTCCCTCAACCTCCAGGCCCGCGTGCCCATGTACAGCAGGCGGAACATGCCCAAGCCGCTCATCGCGGCCGTCAACGGCGCCTGCGCGGGCATCGGACTGGTCCAGGCGCTGATCTGCGACGTACGCTTCGCCGCCCGTGGCGCACGCTTCACCACCGCCTTCACCCGCCGCGGGCTCGCCGGCGAGTACAACCTCCCCTACGTGCTGCCGCGCGTCGTCGGACTGGAGAACGCCCTCGACCTCCTCCTGTCCGGCCGGGTCTTCGACGCCGACGA
The DNA here is from genome assembly GCF_029892565.1 of Streptomyces pseudovenezuelae. GTDB lineage: Bacteria > Actinomycetota > Actinomycetes > Streptomycetales > Streptomycetaceae > Streptomyces > Streptomyces pseudovenezuelae_A. The sequence goes on from NZ_JARXVH010000002.1 coordinate 820,284, forward strand.
GGCGAAGGAACTCGGCCTCGTCAGTCGTGTCGTGGAGCCGGAAGACCTGCTCGGCGCGGCCCGCGCCTACGCCCGCGACATCGCCCGCAACTGTTCACCGCGCGCCATGGCCGTCGTACGCCACCAGGTGTACGGCGACCTCGACCGGCCCTTCACCGACGCGCTCGCCCGCTCCTACTCCGCCATGGAGTTCTTCGCGGGCTCGCCGGACTTCCGCGAAGGGGTCGCCAGCTTCGTGGAGAAACGGGAGCCCAAGTTCGAGGCACTGCCCCCGGACTTCGACCCGGACGAGGCCACCCGCGACGCGTTCCTGCCGTACTGACCGAGGAGAAGGAAGATGACAGGGCAGCCGTTCCCCGTCGAGGCCGGGCACATCCTGATGTTCGCCCGGGCCATCGGAGACGAGAACCCGGCGTATCTCGGCGAGAGCGCGCTCGCGCCGCCCACCTTCACCATGGCGAGCGCCCACCACGACCCGGACTACCGGCTGCGGCCCAAGCCGGGCGAGGACTGGTTCGGGTCCGGCGCAGGGCCCGGTGCGATGCCCGAGGGCGGTGGCGGCCTGCACGCCGAGCAGCACTTCGAGTACCACCGGCCGGTGAGCGCCGGGGAAACCCTGTACGCCACCACCGTCGCCGGACACAACTGGGAGAAGCAGGGCCGCACCGGCCGGCTGCTGTTCAGCGAGCGCATCACCGAGTACCGGGACGCCGACGGCGAACCGGTCGTCAGCGCCCGCACCGTGGCCGTCGTGCCCGAAGGCCCCGCAACCCGGAAGGACGCCCGATGACCCTGAGCGTCGACGACGTGAAGGTCGGCGAGACCCGCGAGAGCGTGCTGATCGACGACCTCAAGCGCACGCGGATCGTCCAATACGCGGGCGCGTCCGGCGACTTCAACCCGCTGCACACCGACGAGAGGTTCGCCACCGAGGTCGCGGGCTACCCCGGCGTCTTCGCCCACGGGATGCTCACGATGGGCATGACGGGACGGGTCCTGACCGACTGGGTCGGCATCGAGTCGCTGCTGACCTTCGGTGTGCGCTTCAAGGCCCAGGTGTGGCCCGGTGACACCCTGACCGCCACGGCGACCGTCGAGTCGGTCGAGGACACGCAGGCCGGTCCGGTGGCCCACCTCTCCCTGCGTACCGTCACCCAGGACGGCGCCGAGGTGGTCACCGGCACCGCGACGGCCCGCCTGGAGCCCTGAACAGGTGGGCGGCGAGCAGGAGTTCACCTGGACGGCGACGGTGGCCGCCGCCTACGACAACTCCCGTCCCGCCGTCCGGTTCGGGGACCTCACCTGGACCGGACGCGAACTCCTCGACCGGGCGGCCGGCGCCGCCGACTGGCTGGACACCCTCGGCCTCGACCCCGACGCCCCGGTACCCGCCCTGGCCGCCACCTCGGCCGACGCCCTCGCGCTGGTGATCGGCGGCGCCGGGTCCGGCCACCCGCTCGCCCCGCTCGGCGTCCGCATGACGCCGTACGAGATCGCAGCCGTGGTCGAGACGTCCGGGGCCCAACTGCTTGTCGCGCAACCCGAGTTCGCCGAGCTGGGTGAACAGGTCGCCCAACTGTCCGGCCGCCGCGCCGTCGTCGTCCCCGAACTGCGCCCGAGCGTAAGGACGTTGACCGCCGAGCCGGACGACCTCGCCGCTGTCCTGCACACCTCGGGCACAACAGGCCTCCCCAAACCCGTCCGCATGACCCAGCGCCGCCTGGCCGCCCGCGCACGCGTCAACGGCCGCCTCTGCGCACTCGATCCGGACAGTTTCTACGGTGGCAGCGCCCCCTTCCACCACATCGCAGGCCTCGGCAACATCGCCGTCGCCCTCGCCGCCGGGGCACTGATCACCGGGCTGCCCCGCTTCACCGTCGAGGGCTGGGCCCTGCTGCGCGAACTCGGCACCACCCACACCAGCATGGTCCCGGCGATGCTGGAGACCCTGCTCGCGGCCGGCCAGGCACACCACGAAACGCTGCGCACCCTCCAGTACGGCGGCGCGCCCGTCCGCCCCGGCACCCTGCGGCGGACATACGAGGCGATGCCCGGCGTCCGCATGCTCAACATGTTCGGCCAGACCGAGGGCTCACCCATCAGCGTGCTCACCCCCGACGACCACCGGGAGGCGGTCGCCGGACGCACCGAACTGCTGCGGTCCGTGGGACGGCCCGCCCCCGGGGTCGAGTTGCGGGTGGGGGAGGCCGGAGCGGACGGCATCGGCGAGATCCACGCCCGCGCCGACCACTTCTTCCGGATCGACGCCGAAGGCTGGCTGCACAGCGGTGACTTGGGCCGAGTGGCGCCGGACGGCTACCTCTATCTCTACGGCCGCGGCACCGACATGATCATCCGGGGCGGCGAGAACGTCCACCCGCTGGAGGTCGAGACCGTCCTGGCCGCGCACCCCGGCGTCGCGGACGTGGCGGTGACGGGCGCACCCGACGAACGGCTCGGCCAGACCGTCGTCGCCTTCGTCGTACCGGCCGACCCCGACGCGCCACCGGAACCGGCGTCACTCAGGTCGCACGTCCGCGCCCGGCTGTCCGGATTCAAGGTCCCCGTCCGCTGGTGGTTCGTGGCCGACCTGCCGCGCAACGCCAACGGCAAGGTCGTACGGCGTCGGCTGCGCGAGCCCGGCCAAGGAGAAGCCCATGACTGACCACTCCGTCGTCGACCCGGAGAGAGTGGGCGTGGACCCGCACCGGCTGGACGTCCTGCTGCGCCGCATCCGCCTGGAGGTCGAGCACGGACCCCTGCCGTCCGCGCAGGTCGCCGTCGCCCGCGGCGGTCGCCTGGTGGCGTTCGAGACCTGGGGGGACGCCGGCCCGCACACCCGATACGTCCTGCAGTCCGTCGGCCGGTCGATCGTCGCTGGCGTCGTGTGGAAGCTGCTCGGCGAGGGACTTCTGCACCTGGACGAGCAAGTCGCCTCGATCATCCCGGAGTTCGCGCCGAACGGGAAGGAGACGGTGACCGTCGAGCAGGTGCTCACGCACACCGCCGGCTTCCCCTTCGCGCCGCTCGGGTATCCGAAGATGCTGGACCGCGAGCAGCGGCTCGCCGCTTTCGGGCGCTGGCGGCTCGACACCCCGCCGGGCAGCCGCTTCCAGTTCCACCTCACCGCCGCGGCCTGGCTGATCGCCGAGTTCGTCGAGCGGCGTACGGGACTGCCGTTCGCCGACTACCTCCATGAGCGGATCGCCCGCCCGCTGGGTCTCTCCTCGATCGAACTCGGCGTACCGGTCGAGCGGCAACCCGGCACCCTCGCCCCGATGACCGCAACCGACCGCACCGACGACACCCAGGAACCCGACCCCTGGGGACCGTGGTACCTCTCCGACCCCCGCGTCCTGGCGGCCGGCGAGCCCAGCCACGCCCTGGTCGCCACCGCCGCCGATGTCGCCCTGTACTTCCAGGCACTGGAGCACTCGGGTCTGTGGAAGCCGGAAGCGGTGGCGGACGGCACCCGGATCCGGTTGACCCAGCTCCCGCACGGGGAGCAGATCTACGGGGGCGGCGGCAACCGGCGGACCAGCATGGGCCTGTTCGTCACCGTGGCGGGGCCGGACGCGGGCAGCGGGCTGCCCTCCACCGGCTCTTCGTCGCTCTTCGGCAGCGCGGGAGCCGCGTATCAACTCGGCTTCATGGACCCGGAGTCGGGCCTGTCCTTCGCCTGCCTGAGCAACGGCTATCCGCTCGCCGGCTACGACCACTCCCGGCGCGGCACTGCGCTGCTCACCAACATCGCGAATCTGGCGGCGGACCTGGTCCGATGACCGGGTCCGCCGCCAGGCGGAGGTGTTCGACGCTCAGCGGCTGATCAGCTGCTGAGCGTTGTTGTACATGATGTCGTCCTGCACCGACTCGTCGAGCTCCGTGAGGAGCTTGCGGTAGTCGGCCGGATTGGCGATGCCCTCCGCGTGCGGGAAGTCCGAGCCCATCACGATCGACTCGTGGTAGCCGAGGCGCTTGACCAGGCTCGGGATGTCGTCCTCCGGGTAGGGCACCACACGGATGTGCTTGCGGAACACCTGGCTGGGGCGCTCCGCCAACTGGCCGCCGATCCAGGGGCCGTTGCGGCCCATGCCGCGGCTCTTGTCCATGTGCCGGACGAAATGGGGCACCCACTCGGCGCCGAACTCGGAGACCAGGACGTTGATGTCGGGGAAGCGCTCGAAGAGGTTGTCGAAGATCAGCGCGGAGAGCGTCTCCTCGATGGGGCGCTGGCCGTAGGTGTTCATCCACTGCCACGCGGACATCCGGAAGTGGATCGGGCTCGCGTCGTGGCCCCAGGCCGGGGCGACGTTCGAGTTGTAGTAGAACTCGCTGATGTGGTAACAGACGCTGGCCTTGGCCTCGTTCACCAGTTTCCAGAACGGGTCGAAGTACGGGTCGCCCGGCGAGCGCCCGTACTGCGGCCCGGTCGGCAGCATGATGAACCGGGCGCCCCGCTCCAGGACGTACTCCAGTTCCCTGACCGCGCTGTCCAGGTCGCGCAGGGACAACAGTGCGGGGGAGTAGATGCGGTCCTGGTGGTTGAAGCCCCACACCTCGTTCATATAGCGGTTGAACGAGTGGTAGTTGGCGTAGAGCGGCTCGACGCCCTGCACGTACTCCTCGGCGACCAGTGCCCAGCCGCCCGGGTAGATAATCGTCTGGTCCAGGCCCTGCTCGTCCATGACGCGCAGCCGGGCCTCGCGGTTCTGGTACGACTCGTGCATCGGCTCGAACTGGTACGTCTCGTCGGGGTTGCCCGAGGCCATCGCCTTGAGCATCTCCTTGAGTGAGCCGGGCCGGTACACCTGCCCGAACTCCGGCTCCAGGCAGACCACGATCCGGTCCCCGGCGAGGATGACCTCGCGGCCGTCCGGGAGTGTCACCGGGGCCACTGCCTGGCCGAGGAACTCCTTCGGGAGGTAGCGGGTGAAGGAGTCCCGTTCCTCGTACATGTGCTGGTCGCAGTCGAAGATGCGCTTGCGCTGTTCGGCCATGGCCGTCGCCTCCGGACCCCAGATCTATTCAGTACGCCTCCTATAATTATCTAACTGTTTCGGAGGCGCAAGGGGTGAGGGTGAGAACGGCTCGACGATGCTCGATCCGCCCGGTCAGTCGATGAGTTCGAGCACCGTCTTGGGGCCGGCCCCGTTCACCACGTCGTCGGCGCCGCTGATGTGGCGCTGCCACAGCTTCTCCGCCTCGTCGGCCTTGCCGGACTCGATCAGCCCGACCAGGCGCACATGGGCCCGGTGCCCCTTCAGGGCCTGCGCCTTCTGGGTCGCCGCGTCGGTGGCGGCCGCAGTGTAGGAGGCGTTGGCCCGGTCGATGATGTTGCGCAGCATGCCGCACAGGAGGATCAGCGTCTGGTTGCCGGTCAGCTCGACCAGCAGGGCGTGGAAGGTGTCCTGGGCTTCGACCAGGCCCAGCGGGTCGTCCAGCACGGCCTTCTCGGCCGCCACCGCGTCCCGCAGCCGCTTGATGTCGTCCGCCGTGTGCTTGGCGGCCAGTTGGCGCACGCACGGCGGCTCGATGACGGCCGCGGCGCGGTAGACGTCGCCCAGGGTGGCACCGCGGTATTCGAGGATCAGGCCGGCGAAGCGGGCCGCGACATCGGAGTCCGGCGCGCTCACCCGGGCGCCGCCGTGCGCGCCGCGCCGCACCGTGATCAGCGACTCCGACTCCAGGACGCGGAACGCCTCGCGCAGCGTCGGCCGGGAGATGCCGAACTGCTCCATCAGCCCCGACTCCGGCGGCAGGGCGTCGCCGGGCTTCAGCTCGCCCCGCACGATCTGGCGGCGCAGCTCCGCGGCGACCAGCTCGGCGGTCTTCGGGACACGCACCTGACGTCCGACGCGGCCACGCGCGGGGACGGGCACGGTTGGCGTTTCTGCGCGGGCTGCCTCGGCCACGGCGGGCTCCTCCGTCATATAGCAAAATGAATCGTCTTAGTGCACCGAGGGTACCAGGTCAAGGGTTGGATGATCTTCCCTCGGGAGGACCTGATCTGGCGTCCGGGCTGTAGTTGGGTATATAGATGATTCATATAGCTATAAAGCCAACGGGCTCTGGGAGTGACCTCGATGACCGAGCATGCGCCTCCGGTGATCCTCACCGACCTCACCGACGACGGGGTCATGCTGCTCACCCTGAACCGGCCCGAGCGGCACAACGCCTGGACCCTGGAGATGGAACTGCTCTACAACGAGCTGTTCGACCGCGCAGAGGCGGATCCGGCGGTACGGGCCGTCATCCTCACCGGCGCGGGACGCAGCTTCTGCCCGGGCATGGACATGAGCGTGCTGGACGGGGCGTCCTCGGGTGCGCGCCCCTGGCCGACCGACCAGTTGCCGCCGCGCACCCGGCCCATGTCGTTCCCCAAGCCCCTGGTGGCGGCCGTCAACGGCGCCTGCGCCGGCATCGGCTTCAATCAGGCGCTGATGTGCGATGTACGGTTCGCCGTGCCGGGCGCCAAGTTCGCCGCCGCGTTCAGCGCGCGTGGCCTGGTGGCCGAGGACGGTGTCTCGTGGCTCCTGCCCCGGATCGTCGGCTACGGGAACGCGAGCGACCTGCTGCTGTCCTCACGCCGGATCACCGGAGCGGAGGCGCGGACGATGGGCCTGGTCAACCGGCTGGTCGAGCCGGAGGAACTGCTCCCGGCGGCGCTCGCGTACGCCACGGAACTGGCCCGCTCGGCCAGCCCGTACGCGATGTCCCTCATCAAACGGCAGCTCGCCGTCGACCAGTCGAGCAGCTTCACCGAGAGCCGCGACACCGCCGCCGCGCTGCTGGCCACGGCGAAACGCGCCCCCGACTACCGCGAGGGCGTGCGCAGCTTCATCGAACGCCGACAGCCGGAGTTCGCCGGGCTGGGAGAGAACGTGGCGGAGCCGGCGGAGGCCTCGTCGTGAGCCGCGCCGAACTCCCGCTGCACCGCCGCACCATCACCGTCACCGCCCACCAGGAGCCCGGCGGCGAGGAGATCTCGGTCGAGGCGGAGCTGCGGGACGAGCGGCCGTGGGCCGAGCCGGCGGTCGCCGACATCCACCGGATGGTGCTGGCGGTGCGGGTCCGCCTCGCGGACATGACCATCGTGGCCGCCGATGCCGACATGCTGACCTTTCCGCATGCCGAGTGCCCGTTCATCACCCCGGTCTTCGACAGCCTGATCGGTCTCGGCGTCACCGCCGGGTACAACCGGGCGATCCAGGAGCGGTTCCGCGGTGTCCTGGGCTGCTCCCACCTCTACGAACTGGCCCGGGTGCTCGGCCCGGCCGTGGTGCAGGCGGCCATGTCGGCCAACGCGCGCCGCCGTGACGCGGGTGAGCCCGCGAACGGACCACGCGCCACGGCCGGGGTGCTGAACAGCTGTCACATCTGGGCGCCGGACGGTGTGGGCCTGCGCAAGCTCGACGCGGGCTGGCGCCCCGGGACCGGCCCCCGCCCGGTTCCCGGACTCGACGCCTTCGAGCGGCCTACGGGTTCGTGAGCCTCGGCTCGCGCGGCAGCCCCAGCACCTTCTCCGCGAGGATGTTCCGCTGCACCTGCGAGGTGCCCGCGTAGATCGTCCCGGAGCGGGCGATCAGATACGTCGTCGACCAGGACGCCGAGGAGTTCGCGGCGCCGGGGTCGTCGGTGCGGTAGGTGCGCAACGGCGGCCGGCCAACCGGCACTTGGCCGTGCAGGCCCATGATGTCCATCGCCAGATCGGTGACCTTCGTGTGGTACTCGCTCCAGAACAGCTTGGCGATCGACGACTCGGGACCCGGCTCCGCACCCTTGAGCCAGCCGGTGAGGATCCGGTAGCCGAGATAGCGCATGATCTCGACCTTGGACCAGCACCAAGCGATCCGCTGGCGAATGACCGGATCCTGGTCCCTGCCGTACAGGCGGGCGAGCTCCACCAGGCGTTCCACCTCGGCCCGGAAGAGGATCGGGTTGGTGGCCGCCTCCTCCCCGCGCTCCACGCCCAGCAGGCTCTGGGCGACGGTCCAGCCGTTGTCGACGCCGCCCACGACGAGGTCGGCGCGGGTGCGGGCGCCGTTGAAGAAGACCTCGTTGAAATGGAGTTGGCCGCTCATCATGCGGAACGGGCGGACCTCGACGCCGGGTTGGTCCAGCGGGACGAGGAGGAAGGAGATGCCGCGGTGCTTGGAGGCGTCGCGGTTCGTGCGGGCCAGGACGAAGATCCAGTCGCTGTGATGGGCGCCGGACGTCCACACTTTCTGGCCGTCGATCACCCACTCCTCGCCCTCGCGGACGGCACGCGTCGTCAACGCGGCCAGGTCCGAGCCCGCGTCGGGCTCCGAGTAGCCCTGGCACCAGGTGTCCTCGCCGCTGAGGATGCGCGGCAGGAAGTGGCTGCGCTGCTCGTCCGTACCCCAGCGCAGCAGCGTGTTCGCCAGCATCTTCACGCCGAAGGTGTCCTGCGGCAGCCCGAACGGCACACCGGCCAGGGCCAGTTCCTCCATCAGGACCACCTGGTGGAGCTTGGACAGGCCCCGCCCGCCGTACTGCTCGGGCCAGGTGAGGGAGAGGTAGCGGTGCTCGGCGAGCAGGCGCCGCCAGTCCCGGGCGAAGGCCCAGGCGGCCTCCTCGTCGAGGGCGCCGATGCCCTTCCAGTCCGGCGGCAGCGCCTCGGCGAGAAACCCTTTGACCTCGGTGCGGAACGTCTCGGTCTCCGCGGGATAGCTGATGTCCACCGGTGTGCTCTCCTCGCCCGGCCTCGCTCGCCCAGCCGATCGCTGTATTGATTGTTTCAGCATAATAGGTTATCTATTTGAGAGGAATAGCGTCGAGCCAGGGCGGGCTGACATGGGACTGCTGGACGGCCGCAACGCGGTGATCACCGGCGGCGCGCAGGGTATCGGCTTCGAGATCGCCGGAGTGCTCGGCGCCGCGGGCGCGTCCGTCGTCCTCGGCGACATCAACGAGGACGCCGCGGCGGAAGCCGCCGAGCGCCTCGCCAAGAACGGCGTGGCCGCTGCCTCGCTGCGTTGCGACGTCACCGACGAGGACGAGGTCGCAACGCTGGTCGCCCACTGCGCCGACACCTTCGGCCCGGTCGGCGTCATGGTCAACAACGCCGGGATCACCCGGGACGCGACCCTGCGCAAGATGGCCGTGTCCGACTTCCGCGCGGTCATCGACGTCCACCTGACCGGCGCCTGGAACGGCACCCGGCATGCCGCCGAGGCGATGCGCGCGCACGGACACGGCGGCAGCATCGTCAACATCTCCTCCATCGCCGGCAAGGTCGGCAACTTCGGTCAGACGAACTACAGCGCCGCCAAGGCCGGACTCGTCGGCCTCACCAAGGCCTCCGCCAAGGAACTCGCCAAGGCGGGCATCCGCGTCAACGCCGTACAGCCCGGTCTGATCCGCACCGCCATGACCGAGGCGATGCCGCCGGCCGCCTGGGACGCCAAGCTCGCCGAGATCCCGCTGGGCCGCGCGGGCGAGCCCGCCGAGGTCGCCCAGGCCGTTCTCTTCCTCGCCTCCGACATGGCGAGCTACGTCACCGGAGCCGTCCTCGAGGTGACCGGCGGCCGGTACATGTGACCCCTGATGAAAGGCATGGCTGATGCCCGCCCTCCTGCGTGACGCGGTGATCTGCGAACCCGTGCGTACCCCCGTCGGCGGCTACGGAGGCGTCTTCCGCGACGTGCCCGCGACCGAACTCGCCGCAGCGGTCGTCCGCGCCGTACTGGACCGCACCGGCATCCCGCCCGGCGCTGTCGACGACGTCCTGCTGGGCCAGTGCTACCCCAACGGCGAGGCACCGGCCATCGGCCGCGTCGCCGCCCTGGACGCCGGTCTGCCGGTGGAGGTGCCCGGACTGCAGATCGACCGCCGCTGCGGCTCCGGACTGCAGGCGATCATCACGGCGGCGATGCAGGTGCAGACCGGCGCGAGCGACCTCGTGCTGGCCGGCGGCGTCGAGTCCATGAGCCAGGCCGAGTTCTACACCACCGGCGTCCGCTTCGGCGTGCGCGGCGCGGGCACCAGCCTGCACGACCGGCTGGCCCGCGGCCGGGTCACGTCCGGGGGCGTCAACCACCCGGTCCCCGGCGGCATGTTGGAGACCGCCGAGAACCTGCGGCGCGAGTACGACATCCCCCGCGAGGAACAGGACCGACTGGCCCTGCGCTCCCACGAGAAGGCGGTCGCCGCCCAGCGGGAGGGCCGGTTCACCGACGAGATCGTGCCCGTCACCGTACGGACGAGGAAGGGCGAGACGGTCGTCGATGCCGACGAACACCCGCGCCCCGACTCGACGTTGGAGAAACTCGCGAGTCTGCGACCCGTGCTCGGCCGGCAGGACCCGCAGGCGACCGTCACCGCGGGCAACGCCAGCGGACAGAACGACGGCGCCGCCCTCTGCGTCGTCACCCACCCCGAGCGCGCCGCCTCACTCGGCCTGCGCCCACTGGGCCGCCTGGTCTCCTGGGCCGTCGTGGGCGTGCCGCCGGAGACGATGGGCATCGGCCCCGTGCCCGCGACCGCCCGCGCCCTGGAACGGGCGGGACTGAAGCTCGCCGATATCGACCTGATCGAACTCAACGAGGCCTTCGCCGCCCAGGTCCTTGCCTGCACCCGCGAATGGGCCCTGACCGAGGCCGATTTCGAGCGGTTCAACGTCAACGGCTCCGGTATCTCGCTGGGTCACCCCGTCGGTGCCACCGGCGGCCGCATCCTCGCCACCCTGCTGCGCGAACTCGACCGCCGCCAGGCCCGGTTCGGCCTGGAGACCATGTGCCTCGGCGGCGGCCAGGGCCTGGCCGCCGTCTTCGAACGGACGCACGCAATCGACGCCAATGGAGGACGCTGATGGCCGGACTGATCGCATACGGCGCCTACGTGCCGTACCACCGCCTCGCCCGGGCCGCCATCGCCGCCACCCTCGGGACGGCCGCGTCCCGGGGCACGCGCGCGGTGGCGGGCTATGACGAGGACACCACTTCGATGGCCGTCGAGGCGGCCCGGGGTGCCCTGGCCCGGGACGGACTGCGCGCCCGCATCGGCCAGCTCTTCCTCGCCACCGCCGCACCCGCCTACCTCGACAAGACCAACGCGACCGCCGTCCACGCCGCGCTCGGCCTCGACCCGCACGTCCTCGCCGCCGACATGGCGGGCTCCGTCCGCTCCGGCCTCGGCGCGCTGGTCACCGCCGCCCGCTCCCCGGTGCCGACCCTCGCGGTCCTGTCCGACCTGCGCACCGGCCTGCCGGGCGGCAGCGACGAGACGGCGGGCGGCGACGGCGCGGCGGCGTTCGCGTTCGGTGGCCACCGCAACGGGGCTCCCGTGATCGCGGAGCTGCTCGCCCACGACACGGTCAGCGACGAGATCCTCGACCGCTGGCGGCTGCCCGGCGCGCCCGCTTCCCGCGTCTGGGAGGAGCGTTTCGCCGAGGAGATCTACGTGTCCCTCGCGGACAAGGCGCTGAGCGCCGCCCTCGACCAGGCGGGCCTGGACCGTGGCGCCATCGACCACTTCATCGTCTCCGGCCTGCACGCGCGCGCGTGCGCGTCGGTGCGTCGTACCGCAGGTGTACGGCCCGAGGCGGCGACCGCGGACCTCACCGCGGAGATCGGCAACGCCGGCACGGCTCAGCCAGGCTTGCTCCTCGCCGACGTCCTCGACCGCGCCGCACCCGGCCGGATCATCGCGCTCGTCGTGCTCGGCGACGGCGCCGGAGTCCTGCTGCTGCGCACCACCGACGCCCTTCCCGCGCACCGCGGCGCCCGCCCCGTCGCCGCACAGATCGCCGCGGGGAGCGCCCCCATCCCGTACGCCGCCTATCTCTCCTGGCGCGGCCTCCTCGACCGTGAACCGCCCCGCCGGCCCGACCCGGAGCCGCCCTACGCGCCGCCCGCGCACCGCCGCAACAGCTGGAAGTACGGCTTCGTCGCCTCCCGTTGCGAGAAGTGCGGGACCCGGCATCTGCCGCCGGACCGGGTCTGCGTGTCCTGCCGGAGCGTCGACGCCATGACCGACGAGCCGATGGAGCACGTACCCGGCACGGTCGCCACCTTCACCGTGGACCGGCTGGCCCACACACCGAGCCCGCCGATGCTCGTCGTGGTCGTCGACTACGACGGCGGCGGCAGGTTCCGATGCCAGCTGACCGACGCGACCGAGGCGGACGCCGCCATCGGCGCCCGGGTCGAGATGACCTTCCGGCGCACGGTCACCGCCGCCGGCGTCCACAACTACTTCTGGAAGGCCCGGCCGGTGCGCACGGGCGAGACCGAGGGGACACACGGATGAGCTCGCACGGAATCCGGGACCGGGTCGCGATCGTCGGCATGGGCTGCACGCCCTTCGGCGAGCACTGGACCCGCTCGGCGGACGACCTGCTGGTCGACGCCGTCGGCGAGGCGGTCACCTCGGCCGGCATCACGCTCGACGACATCGACGCGTTCTGGCTCGGCACCCAGGCGTCCGGAGTCTCCGGACTGACCCTCAGCCGCCCGCTGCACCTGCCGTACAAGCCGGTCACCCGCCTGGAGAACATGTGCGCGACCGGCTCCGAGGCGCTGCGCAACGCCTGTTACGCGGTCGCCTCCGGCGCTTACGACGTGGTGATGGCGGTCGGCGTGGAGAAGCTCAAGGACTCCGGCATGTCCGGGCTCTCGGGCACCACGATGCCGGGCGCGGGCGATGACAGCCGGGGCGAGATCACGGCCCCGGCGAACTTCTCCCTGCTCGCCCCGGCCTACGCCGCCAAGTACGGCCTGGCGGAAGAGGAGTTGAAGGACGTCATCACCCGCATCGCCTGGAAGAACCACATGAACGGTGCCCGCAACCCCCGCGCCCAGTTCCGTAAGGAGGTGCCGCTGGAGCGCATCCGGTCGGCGCCGATCATCGCGGGCATGCTCGGCGTGTTCGACTGCTCGGGGGTCTCCGACGGTTCGGCGGCGGCGATTGTCGTACGCGCCGAGGACGCCTACAAGTACACCGACAAGCCGATCTTCGTGAAGGCGCTGTCCTTCGTCGCCGGCCCCGCGGACGGTCTCCTCGACCCGGAGTACGACTTCACCACCTTCCCCGAGGTCGTCGTCTCGGCCCAGGAGGCCTACCGGCAGGCGGGCATCACCGACCCCCGCGCCGAACTCGCGCTCGCCGAGGTCCACGACTGCTTCACTCCAACGGAGTTGGTGCTCATGGAGGACCTGGGCTTCTCCGAGCGAGGACAGGCCTGGAAGGACGTCACCAGCGGCGCCTTCGACCTCGACGGCTCGCTGCCGGTCAACCCGGACGGAGGCCTGAAGGCCTTCGGCCACCCCATCGGCGCCTCCGGCCTGCGCATGATGTTCGAGGCCTGGCTCCAACTGCGCGGCGAGGCACCGCCCGATCGGACGGTCGGGTCCGTGGCGGAGGGCCGCTCGCTCGCCCTGACCCACAACCTCGGCGGCGGCCCCGGCGAGTGCGTCTCCTTCGTCTCCGTCGTCGGCAGCGAACTCACCGACTGAGAAAGGTGGTTGGGTCATGGGACGACTCGACGACAAGATTGCGATCGTGACCGGAGCCGCGTCCGGCATCGGCGCCGCCACCGCCCGCCGCCTGGCGGCCGAGGGCGCCCACACGGTCGTAGCCGATCTGAACCTCGACGGCGCCAAGGGGATCACGGAGGAGATCCGGGCGGCCGGAGGGTCCGCCACGGCGGTCCCGGTCGACCTGGGCGACATCGACTCCGTACGGGCCATGGTGGCCGCGGCAGTTGACACCTACGGCGGCCTCGATGTCCTGCACAACAACGCGGCGGCCACCCATCTGGCCGCCCGCCAGGACCTCGCCGTCCTGGAGGCCGACCCGGCGGTCTGGGACGACACGATGCGGATCAACCTGCGCGGGACCATGGTCGCCATCCAGGCCGCCGTCCCGCACATGATCGCCCGCGGCGCCGGCTCGATCATCAACACCTCGTCCGGAGCCGGTCTCGCGGGCGACCTGCGCAATCCCGCGTACGGCGCCTCGAAGGCCGCCCTCATCAACCTCACGCAGTACGTCGCCACCCAGTACGGCAAGCAGGGCGTGCGCTGCAACGCCATCGCCCCGGGGTTCATCGTCACACCGGCGAGCGCCGGTTCGGCGCACGGGACGATCCGGGAGGAGATGCTGCGGCATCACCTCACCCCGCGCCTCGGCCGTCCCGAGGACGTCGCCTCGGCGGTCGTCTTCCTCGCCTCCGACGAGTCCGCCTTCATCACCGGGCACACTCTGCGCGTGGACGGCGGACTGCTGGCCCACCAGCCGTACGTCGCCGATCTGCGGGACGCGTGACGCGGTCGCCGCAGACGCCCGGACTCCGGAGCACGTCTGCGGCGACGGTCCGTCGGCTTCAGGACAGCGTCTCCGGTTCCAGATCGCCCAGGTAGGCCGCCCGGACCGCCGGATCGCGGCGCACCTCGTCCGGGGTGCCGGCGCAGATCCGGCGGCCGAAGTCGAGGACGACGACCTGGTCGCAGACGCTCATCACCATGTCGACGTCGTGCTCGACGAGCAGCACACCCATGCCCCAGTCCTCGGCGAGCCGTCGCACCAGGTGGGCCAACTCTCGTGTCTCGTCGTCGGACAGCCCCGCCGCCGGTTCGTCCAGGAGCAGCACGGACGGCGAGGTCGCCACCGCGCGCGCGATCGCCAGCAGCCGTCGCTCGCCGTACGACAGGTCGCCCACCGGCCGGTCCAGACTGTCTTGCAGTCCGAACTCCCGTACGGCGACGAGTACTTGGGCGGGCAGTGGGCGACTGCCGGGACGGATCAGGTCGGTGAGCCAGGCCCACGGCCCGGGCCGATCGCAGGCGGCGTAGAGGTTGTCCAGCACCGTCATGTCCTCGAACAGCTCAAGGGACTGGAAGGACCGGCTCAGTCCCGCCCCGGCGCGCCGGGGCACCGGGACCCGGGTCACGTCCCGCTCGCCGAGGCGGACGCTGCCGGACGCGGCTCGGGTGAAGCCGGTGACGGCGTCGATGGCGGAGGTCTTGCCGGCGCCGTTGGGGCCGATGAGACCAACGACCTGGCCCGGTTCGACGTCCAGCGAGAGCCCGTCGACGGCGACGACACCGCCGTAGCGGACGGTCAGATCCCGCACGTGCAGGGGGAGCGGCGCGGCGCGTGGCACGTCCGGGAGGGGTGCCGAATTCTCCTCGGGCGCGGTCGTGTCGGGCTTCGGGGACAGCCTGCGCCGGAGGCCCGCTGCCTGCTTTCCGAGTTCCTTCCCGATGCCGTCCTGGTTGCCTACCAGGGTCAGCACCAGGATGATCCCGCCGATCAGCGGCATCCACTCGCTCAGCCCGGGCACCACCAGGTCCCCGAACCGGGCGCCGACCGTACCGGCGGCGAACGTGGCGCCGAACAGCGGGCCGACGAGGAAGCCGACACCGCCGATGACGGCGAGCCCGAGCGCGGTGACCGAGTCGAAACTCGCGAAGTCGGAGAACACCACCGACGTCGAGCGGAAGCCGGTCAGTACTCCGGCGAGCGCGGCGATGGCCGCGGACAGGCCGAAGGCGTAGAGCTTCGTCGCGCGGACGTCGATACCCAGGGCGGCGGCGGCCCGTTCATTGGCCCGTACGGCGATGAGCCGGCGGCCGGTGCGACTGCGCCTGACGTTGGCGACCACGATCGTGGCGGCGGCGAACAGGACCAGGACCACGGCGGCGTACCGCTGCGGATGGTCGACCCCGGAGATGCTGATGCCGAAGAGCGTCTGCTTGCCCACCGCGATGCCGTCGCTGCCGGGAGTCGTCGACAGGTCGGTGTTCTGGAAGACCATCGCCTCCAGGGTGGTGCCGAGCCCGAGCGTGATGATCGCGAGGTTGACCCCGCGGGTGCGCACGGCCGGCAGCGCGAACAGCAGGCCGATCGGTACGGTGCCCAACACGCCCGCCAGCAGCGCGAGTTCGAACGGCCATCCCCAGTCCGCCGCGGCGTGCCCGGCGATGAAGGCGCCGGTCCCGGCGAGGGCGTACGCCGCGAGGGACACCTGTCCCGCGTAGCCGGTGACCACGATGATCGACAGGATGATGAGAGAGAGCACGAGGGTGCTGGTGATCGCGTCGGCCCACAGCGGGGTGGACAGGCTCACCAGGACCAGCCCGATCACGACGGCCAGTGCGAGGGGGACAGGACGCACCCTGCCGGTGCCCAGCGCCGGGAGGCGGTCGAGGAACGTGCCGCGCAGCGGCAGCGCCCGGCCGCGTGCGACCAGCACCAGCGCGATGAAGAGGAACGGCACCGACGAGGCGAGGCCGGTGACGCCGGAGCCGAAACGCGTCAGTTCGGACTGCGCGACCCCGATGACCAGACCGCCCGCCAGGGTGACGGGGAACGACGAGAACCTGCCGACCAGGGCGGCGGCCAGCGCGCTCAGCAGCAGCGTGGTCAGCCCGGTCACCGACAGACCGATCACCGGCACGATCAGGATGGCCGTGAGCCCGGCGAGCGCGGAGCCCAGTGCCCAGTTGCCGGCGGCGATCAGGTCCGGGGACCAGCCGAGCGCGGCGGCGGCGCCCTCGTTCTCGGCGACCGCCGTGGTGCCCAGGCCGAACAGGGTGCGCCGGTACAGGAGATGGAGGACCGCGGTCACGGCGATCGCGATGCCTAGCAGCCAGACGCGGTCCTCGGAGACCGTCGCGCCGGCGATCGTCAGCAGCCGGGTGGGCAGCTTGCCCGGCACCAGTTGCAGGCTGTCGCCGTAGCGCTTCACGGCGATCGCGGTGAGCACGATGAACACTGCGAGGGTGCCGACCAGCCGGGCCAGGGTGGACGCCCTGCGCAGCGGACGGATCACCAACAGGTGGGTGAGCACGCCCAGTGCCGCCGAGGTGAGCACGCCGCACACGGTGGCGGGCCAGTACGGCACACCGTGGTTGACGGCGAGCTCCCACTGGACGTAGGCGCCGGCCATCCCGATCGCGCCATGCGCGAAGTTCAGGACGCCGGAGCCCCGGTAGACCAGCACGATGCCGTGCGCGGTGAGCGCGTAGAGGGCGCCGAGCCCCAGGCCGAGCAGTGCGAATCGAAGGATGTCATCCATCCGAGGAACCTCCCAGGGCCTACCTCTTCGGTCTCCAGGAGTAGCGAACGGTGGGCGGCTCGGCAAGACAGACAGCGTATTTATTTAAATAATTGTGCCGAGAGTACTTCACTAACCAATGGATGACCTCCATGCTGTCGGCATCTCGACGTCGCCCATTTCGGGCGCGAGCCCCGCGGGAGGGACCATGAACGACCCACGCCCACGCAGAACTGCCGCAGCGAGCGCCCTCGCGGTGACCGGAGCCCTGCTCGCCGCAGGATGCGGGGGAGGAGCGTCGGCCGACAGCTCGGCCGAGACCTCGTCGCTGAAGGGCACCCCGGTCAAGGTGATGGTCTGGGCGCCGGAGAACACCCAGGGCAGCGCCCAGCCCGGGATCCGGCTCACCGCCCAGGCATACCAGAAGTGGATCAACGCCAACGGCGGGATCAAGGGCGGCCCGCTGAAAGTGACCTTCTGCAACGAGAAGAGCGACCCCGACGAGGCCGAGAAGTGCGCCCAGGAGGCCGTCGCCGACAAGGTGTCCGCGGTCGTCGGCTCCTACAGCCTCGCCGGTGACCGCTACATGCCCGTCCTGCAGAAGGCCGGCATCCCCTACATCGGCGGGACCGGCGTCTCCGCGGCGGAGTTCTCCAACCCGCTGTCCTTCCCGGTCAACGGCGGCACCCCGGTGGTCTTCGCCGCCCACGGCCGCCAACTGGTGCAGCAGGGCTGCAAGAAGATCACCGGCGTACGGTACGACGTGGCCGCCGCGGCCGTCGTCTCGCAGTTCCTCACCCTGGGTGTGACCTCCGCCGGAGGAGCGGCGCCCAAGGACCTCAAGGTGCCGCTCACCGCCACCGACCTCGCTCCGCAGGTCGCCGCGACCAAGGGCAGCGACTGCGTGAGCGTCATCCTGGGCACCGCCTCGGACCTGTTCGTCAAGTCGTACGTGCAGTCCGGAGACAAGACCAAGCTCGCCAGCGTCGTCGGCAACCTCACCCCGCAACTGGCCGCGAGCACCGGCGGAAGCGGCAGCCCGCTGGAGGGTGCCGCGATCACCGGCTACTACCCGCCGACCTCCGACGCCGTGTGGAAGGACTTCGTCGCGGCGGCCAAGGGTCAGGACATCGACACCACCAACGGTGCCAACGCCACGACCTGGGTGGCCTTCAAGGTCTTCACCGAGGCCGCCAAACAGCTGCCGACGATCTCGGCCAAGGCGTTGGTGCAAGAGCTGAACACCACCTCCGGCATCGACACCGGAGGCCTGACCCCGCCGCTGAACTGGAAGGCGCCGACGGCCCTGCCGATGAAGGGGCTGGGCCGCATCCACAACACGACCGCCACCGAACTGACCATCCGCGACGGGAAGATCGAGTGGGCGAAGTCCGGGTCGAGCTTCGTCGACGTCCGGAAGGTGCTGACGGCCGCATCGGCCGGCTGAGTCCGCTGCGGCCCGGCCGACTCCGGTTGAGGAGAGACCCCGTGCACGACACCGATGTGCCCCTGATAGCGACCCGCGCCCTGTCCGCCGGATACGGCACCCGACCCGTCGTGAGCGACCTCGACCTGGAGGTCCGGCCGGGCGAGGTCGTCGCCCTGCTCGGCCCCAACGGCGCCGGCAAGACCACCACCCTCAGGGCGCTGTCCGGCGACCTGACCCCGATCAGCGGCGAAGTCCGCTGGCTGGGCACCCCCTGCCACACACCCCTGCACCGCCGCGCCCGCGAAGGCCTCGCCTACGTCGGTGAACGCGCGGTCTTCACCCGCCTCGACACCACCGACAACCTACGGGTCGGACACGTACCGCCGGAGCGCGCCGTCGAGCTCTTCCCCGAACTCGAAAAACGCCTGAAGACCGGCGCCGGCATGCTCTCCGGCGGCGAGCAGCAGATGCTGTCGCTGGCGCGGGCCCTGTGCCGGTCCCCCCGGCTGCTGCTGGCCGACGAACTGTCCCTCGGCCTCGCCCCGCTCGTCGTCGACCGCCTCCTGCGCGCCGTCCGCGAGGCAGCCGACCAGGGTCTGGCCGCACTGCTGGTCGAACAGCACGTACGCAAGGTGCTCGACATCGCCGACCGCGTCTACGTACTGCGCCGCGGCCGCGTCGTCATGACCGGCACCCCGAAGGAACTGCGCGGAGAACTCGACGCCATCGAGTCCTCCTATCTCGCGAAGAACCCGACGCCATGACTGATGGAGGTGGTTGCCGTGCCCAGCGCACGTGAGCAGATCCGGGCCCTGGTCCGGTCCGGTAGGACGTTCGACCAACCCGCCCGAGAGACAAGGGAGTTGCAGCTCGAAGCGGCGCGGGAGGCCTTCGCTGCCCACCGCGAGCGCATCCCGCTGCTGCGCACCCGGGCGGACGAGAGCGGCGTACACGGGATCGAGAGTCCCGACGACCTCGTGCCCCTGCTGTTCTCCCACACCAGCTACAAGTCGTACCCCCTCTCCTTCATCACCGGCGGCCGATGGGACCGGCTCCTGCGCTGGTACACGACGGTGTCGGTGGTCGAGCCGGGAGACGTCGACGTCGAGGGCGTGAACGACATCGACGAGTGGGCCGACCGTGTCACCGCAGCGGGCCACCGCCCGTACATCACGAGCGGGACCTCGGGGAAGGTCTCCTTCCTCAACTGCGACACGAGCGACCTGGGCTTCCTGCACGACATCCTGGAGAACCTCACCTGCTGGCCCGACCCGCTGCCGACCGAGCCGACCCGCCGCGGCTACCTCCTCGCGCCGGCGAGCGGTCCGATGCGCTCCATCGACGGCTACCGCTGGCACGCGGACGTTTTCGTACGGCCCGGAGAGACACAGTTGCTCACGGATGAGCCGATCCGGGTCTCCGAGCTGATGAGCAGCGCCCTGCTGCGCCGCCGGATGGCGGAGGGCACCGCGACCCCACAGGAGATCAGCTCCTTCGAGAGCGCGTCCGGAGCCCGCGAGGAGGAACTGGGCGCGGCCGTCGCGCAGATCGTCGACGACATCGCCGCACACCGGACCGAGCCGTTGCTGATCGCCGGGATGAACAATCAGCAGTTCACCTTGATCCAAGCCCTTCGGGCCCGGGGTGTACCTGACGGGAGCCTCCACCCGGACACGCTGGTCCTCAGTGGCGGCGGTAACAAGGGCGGGGCCCTGCCCGACGACTACCAGCAGCAGTTCGCCGCCTTCTACGACGGTGTGCGGCGGGTGCGCAGCTACGGCATGACGGAACTCCAGGGCTCCTGCCTCGCCTGCGAGCAGGGCAACTACCACGTGCCGCCGTGGGTGATCCCGCTGGTCCTGGACGAGCCGGGCGAGAAGCTGCTGAACACCGAACACGGCGTGGTGGAGGGGCGGTTCGCCTTCCTGGACGTCTCGCTGGAGGGCCGGTGGGGCGGGCTGATCAGCGGAGACCGGGTCTTCGTCGACTTCTCGCCCTGCGACTGCGGCCGGGCGGGACCGACCGTCCTGCCGGACATCAGGCGCTACGGCGACCTCGGAGGCGAGGACAAGATCACCTGCGCCGCGACACTCGACTCCTACGTGCGAGGGATGATCCACGGTTGACTTCCTCTCCCTCGTGGTCGAGGGGGAGTCCTACGGCTCGCGCCGTGGGGTTTTTCTGCTTCGTCGCCGACTGCCCGCCCGGAGAACTCCGTTGAGGTCTTACACCGGCTCCACAGACAGACGCCGCCAGCCCGGCGGCCAGCTGGGCGCCCTCGGGCAACGGTCTCGACCAGACGATGTCCAACGGCTCGGCCATCTTCGCCAACGTCAACCGGCCGTCCCGGAAACGAAAACCGCTGCGGGTGTATTCGGCGGACTTCTGGGACTCCTTCCGCGACTTGAAACGCGGGTCCTTGGCCCGCTTGGCGAAGAATTGGGTGAACGCCGTCTGCAAATGCCGCAGTGTCTGCTGAAACGGAACCGACGACACCTCGCCCAGGAAGGCGAGTTCCTCGGTCTTCTTCCATCCGGTCAGCATGGTCGAAGTCTGGTTGTAGGTGACCCGTTCCTGCCACGCCCCGCTGCGGGCGGCGAGCGCCAGGTTGTAGACCTTCCGCACACACCCGAACGTGCGCGACAACTCCGCCGCCTGCGCATGGAGTCACATCCACCACCTCTGGGTTTCCCGATCCCACGAGTGACCGAATCCAACCCACCTACAACGTAAGGACACCGATGAGCACTACGACGTTGCATGGCGCGCCTGCTGCGGAGACGGAGGTCGTGCACGTGGTGCGCGGCGAGGTCGACCACGGCTCGCCGATCGACCACGGCAGGGCCGGTTCGGCCTTCACCGCACCGGCACTCGACCTGGACCGCCTCGTATGGCCCCGCACCGAACCCGGCCCCGCCTTCCACGTGCCCGTCGCGGAGATCGTCGATCTGCTCGTGGAGACCGGCGAGGCCCTCAAGGCGGACCGCGAAGGCCTCCTCGCCGAGGCCCTCGACCGTATGGCCCGGGTCAGCCCATTGCCCGCAGAAGTCCTCGAGCGCGCCTACGCCCTGCTGTGGCGCAGCTTCCAACGGCCGGGCCTGTACGCCCAGATCGACCACGAACTCGGCGGAGCCGATGCCCTCGACGGTTGGCGCGAGGTGCGGCTGCCCGAGAACCGGACTGCGGCCACCCGCGCGTTCCCGCCGCGTCTCGTCCACATCATCGCGGGCAACGCACCCGGTGTCGCTGCGATGTCCGTCGTACGCGGCGCCCTCACCAAGGGTGTCAACCTGCTGAAGCTGCCCTCGAACGACCTGTTCACCGCGACCGCGATCCTGCGCACGATGGCGGCGGTGGCCCCCGGCCACCCAGTGGTGCGCTCGTTCTCCGCGGTGTACTGGCGCGGCGGTGACGAGGCGGTGGAGAGCGTGCTCTTCCGCCCGCAGTTCTTCGACAAGCTGGTCGCCTGGGGCGGCGAGGCCACGATCCGTGGGGCGCTGCGGTACGTCGGTCCGGGATTCGAGCTCGTCTCATTCGACCCCAAGACCTCCATCTCGCTGATCGGCCGAGAAGCCTTCGAATCCCCCGAGTCCCTTGCCCGAGCTGCCGACGCGGGCGCCGCCGACGCCACCTTCTTCAACCAACAGGCCTGTGTGGCCAGTCGCTTCCAGTTCGTCGAGGGATCCTGGGAGGACGCCGACCGCTACGCCGCCCTGCTCTGTGAACGACTGGGCGTGGCAAGGGAGTTCAGTTCGGCCGCCGGCCCGCGGGTCACCGCGGCACTGCGGGAGGAGATCGACGTCCTGCGGTCCCTGACGCCTGAATACCGGGTGTGGGGCGGTTACGACGGCCGGGGCCTGGTCATCCGCTCTCCAGAACCGGTGGACTTCCACCCCGACGGAAAGATCGTCGACGTCGTCCCCGTGGCCGAGTTGACGGAAGCGGTCGCGCACGCCGGAGTCGCCACGCAGACGGTCGGTGTATATCCGGACACCCGCAAGGCGGACCTGCGCGATGCCCTCGCCTGCGCCGGCGTGCAGCGCGTGGTGTCCCTCGGCAAGGCGGGCGGGATGCCACCGGGCCTGTCCCACGACGGCTTCTATCCGCTGCAACGGCTGATGCGCTGGGTGAACGACGAGTGACGCGGCGGATCTGCGGGCAGGTGGGCGCCGCAATCGTGGCACCGGGGACAGCCGCTGGTGGGCCCCGCAGGCGGCTGCGATATTGGCCGCCGAGGAGAGTCCAATCCCGGACAGGAAGGCCGTCCGGACGGCGTAACGGAAGCCTGTCCTAAGTGGCGGGTTTCCTCCGGTCGCGCTCCTGTTGTCGGCCGAATTGTTGGTTGACCGGCCGCCGAAGTGCGCGGGTGATGGCTGCATGGGCGATGTGGCTGCTTCGAAGAACGGTGGCCAGGATTCGATGCTGGAACGTGCTCGGCAACTGGATGCCTGGCCTCGCGCGGAACGCGGGAGGCCAGTCTCTGCGGGGACCCTCCGGTTCGAGTAGGGCACGTGTATGGCGAAATCACTCGCCGCTTCCGTGGTGGTGTCGCTGTTTCCTGACGATTCGCTTCCGGCATGAGGAAATGGCGAGAATTGCCCACTGTGAAACCGAGTTGTTTCCCGTCTGGTCCTGGTTTTGGTGTGGGTGCCGAGGGGGCGCTGCACTCCGTGGCGCAGATTGTCGTAAATGACCCTTGACGTCCACGTGGTCCAGGCCAGGGCAAACGCAGTTTGCGCAAAGGGGCGACTTGTGAACCGAGTGTGTCGACGGTCTGGTGGGACGGGTGTGACAGCAAGTGAGAGGTGAGGAACCCTCGCCCGGCTGTCCCCGGAGGGGGTTCCTGAGTGTGGGGACGGCTTGGAGCGCGGTGTTCGGCATGGTCTTGGTGCGCTCTCGTACCGGCCAAGGCCGGCGGTCGGCCTCCAGATCCGCCAGGGCGTTTGCGTGTGGCGATCTGATCGGCTGCTTGCGGCACCGCTGCACGAATGCGGTGCCTGCTGAGGTGAGTTCGGACGGCTCGCGAGGAGTACGCCCTGTCGGTCAGGGCCGAGTCCGGCGTCGTGCGGGGGTAGCCGATCGGCGTCTGCCTACGCGAACAGAGCGGTGGGGCTCCGTTCCCAGGTGCGGTCGCTCAGTGCCGGGACGCCTCGGGATCGCCGGTGTCGGCGGCCCGGAGAACTCCCGCCGTCACAGGTCACGAGGTACGTCTTCGGTCGCCGAGCGCTCGCAGCTGGTCACCGATCCGTGCATCCGGCTTCAAATCTTGCCCACAAATTCTCCACAGCCCTCTCTTCAGACGGGCCCCAATGGTCTAGATTGACCGTGCTTCGCATGCTGGGACAGCAGGCGACAAATGATGATCTATGGGTCCGGCGATACAGACGGCCAGGAGTCGCGTCTCTGCCGCCAGACGTGGGGGTGACCAATTTTCGGAGCCTGAGAGGCCTTTGGGTGCGGGGAGCATCCGAGGTTTCGATGGGTTCTCGCGCGCCTCAAGAGTTTGGCAGGGCCTGCGAGTCTGCTGCCGCCAGGGTGAGTTGTTCACGTAACTCTGAATTAGCCGGCACGTCATGCGCGGGAGGCGGGGGCCTCCTGAGGGGGAACAGTCGGGGGGCGGGGGCCTCCCGCAGTGGGCGAAACAGTGTTAGGCGAATACGTCGAACCACTGGGGACCTTGGGGGGTTCTGTGCAACAGGGGGGAATAGTCGGCCCTTTTCCGCCGGCGCGCGAGCGTCTGACGAACGGGGCGATCAGCCAGCCAGCAATCGATTGGGAGCAGCGGTACCGCCGTACTGTGATCATCAGCGACACCGTGGCCACCGCCTTGGTGGTGGCGGGGATCGGGGAATTCTTCGGGGCCCGGGACGCGGCCAACTGGCATGAGAAGTGGGGGATTCTCGCCTTCGGCACCGAACTGCTGGTGTTGGGAGCCCTTGCGGTGAGCCGGTCGTGGGCTCCGGCCGTCCTCGGCCAGGGTGCCGAGGAATTCCGCCGGCTCGGACGCTCGCTGTTCACGGCGACCGTCGTCTTGGCGCTCGGCGGGATCGCCCTGACCTCGCGCAACATCAAGCTCTGGATCTTCGTCGCGATCCCCGCGATCGCGCTTGTCACCATGACCGCGCGGTATGTGCTTCGCCTCTGGCTGCACAAGCAGCGCAAGGAAGGACAGTGCCTGAGGCCGGTGCTCGCTGCCGGCAGCCCGGCCACCGTGCGCGACCTGATCACCCGAACCCGTAAGTTCCCGCACCTCGGCTGGCGGGTGGAGGCGGTGTGCACGACGGACGGTCGCGGGCTCGACGGCGACCAAGGCGGGCTCGACGGTGACCAGTTGGACGGAGTGCCGGTCATCGGCCTACTGGAGGACGTCGCCAAGCACGTCCGCCACGACGGGTACCGCGTCGTCGCGGTCACACCGGACCCGCACTGGTCACCGGACCGGCTGCAGCGGCTGGCCTGGAACCTCGAAGGCAGCGATGCCGAGATGATCGTGGCCCCCGTGCTGATGGAGGTGGCCGGCCCGCGGTTGCACGTCGACGCGGTGCTCGGGATCCCGCTGCTGCGGGTCAGCATGCCGACCTTCACCGGGGGCCGCCGGGCGATCAAAGAGGTCGTCGACCGGGTGGGCGCGGCGGTCCTGCTGGTCCTGTTCGCTCCGCTACTGGTGCTCGTCGGGCTGGTCGTACTGGTGGACAGCCGGGGCGGGACGCTCTACCGCCAGCGCAGGGTCGGCAAGGACGGACGCGAGTTCACCATTGTCAAGTTCCGCACCATGGTCTCCGGGGCTCACAGGGCACGTGCGGAGCTCGCCGACCTGGACGAGGGCGCGGGCCTGCTGTTCAAACTCCGCCGGGATCCGCGGGTGACCCGGGTGGGAGCGGTGCTGCGCCGGTACTCGCTCGACGAGCTCCCGCAGCTCTTCAACGTGCTCACCGGATCGATGTCGCTCGTCGGTCCGCGGCCTCCGTTGCCGGAGGAGTCCGCCGCGTACGGCCCGGACATCCGGCGGCGGCTGCTGGTCAAACCCGGACTCACCGGCCTGTGGCAGATCAGCGGACGCAGCGATCTGTCGTGGGAGGAGGCGGTCCGGCTGGACCTGCGGTACGTGGAGGACTGGTCGCTCGCTCTGGACACAGTGATCTTGTGGAAGACGCTGCGGGCGGTGCTCTACGGGCAGGGGGCCTACTGATGCGCGGGAGTCGTCGTTCGGCCAGCACACGGACCGCAGGCCGCAAAGGCCTGCCTGGGGGGAGGAACGGGTCATGAGAGTCAGCGTTTTCGGGCTCGGCTACGTGGGCTGCGTATCGGCCGCGTGTCTGGCCAGCATGGGGCACGAGGTCATCGGGGTGGACGTGAACCAGGTGAAGGTCGACCTGGTCAACGACGGCAAGGCCCCGGTGGTCGAGGAGCGGATCGGCGAGCTCATCGCCGAGGTCGTGCGGACCGGAGCGCTACGCGCCACCGGCGACGTCCGCGAGGCGATCATGGACAGTGAGGTGTCGCTGGTCTGCGTGGGCACGCCGTCGGAGCCCAACGGCAGCCTGTGCACCACATACTTGGAGCGGGTCACCGAGCAGATCGGCGCCGCGCTCGCCGAGCGGGGCGGACGGCAGACCGTCGTGTTCCGCAGCACCATGCTCCCGGGCACCTGCCTGAACCTGCTGGTGCCGATCCTGGAGAAGAACGTCGGCGGCACGGCCGGAGTGGACTTCGGGGTCGCGGTCAACCCGGAGTTCCTGCGCGAGGGCACGAGCGTGCAGGACTTCTTCGACCCGCCCAAGACCGTCATCGGCGAGCTCGACCCGGCCAGCGGCGACGCGTTGGCGGCGCTGTACGACGGCCTGCCCGGCGAGGTGTTCCGGGTGCCGGTTCCGACCGCCGAGGCGATCAAGTACGCGGACAACGCGTTCCACGGCCTCAAGATCGGCTTCGCGAACGAGCTGGGTTCGGTGTGCCAGGCGCTCGGGGTGGACTCGCACCAGGTGATGGACGTGTTCCTGGCCGACCGCAAGCTGAACATCAGCCCCGCCTACCTGCGGCCCGGCTTCGCCTTCGGTGGTTCCTGCCTGCCCAAGGACCTGCGCAGTCTGGTCCACGCGGCGCAGCGGGCCGACGTCTCGGTGCCCATCCTCTCCCACGTGCTGGCCTCCAACTCCGACCATCTGCAGCGCGCGGTGGACCTGGTCGAGCGCACCGGCAAGCGCCGGGTGGGCCTGTTCGGGCTGTCCTTCAAACCCGGCACCGACGACCTCCGCGAGAGCCCGCTCGTCGAGCTGGCGGAGAGGCTCTTCGGCAAGGGGTACGACCTCAAGATCTACGACGCCAATGTGAGCCTCTCCCGGCTGCTCGGCGCGAACCGCGAGTACATCGAGAGCCGGCTGCCGCATCTCGCGCAGCTGCTCGCGGACTCCGTCGACGAGGTGCTCGAGCACGCCGAGGTGTGCCTGGTCGGGACCAGGGATCCGGCTGTGCTGTCGGCACTGCCTCACGCGGGCCGCCCGGTGATCGTCGACCTCATCCACCTTCCCGACGCCGACGCGCGCCGGGCCGAGCCGGGATATGTGGGCCTTGCCTGGTAGCGCGATCAGCGGCGACGGGCCGGGCCGGCGCGCGCTGATCCTGGTGGAGAACCTGTCGGTGCCGTTCGACCGGCGGGTGTGGCAGGAGTGCACGACACTGCGCGACGCGGGCTGGGAGGTGCACGTCATCTGTCCCCGGGGGGAGAAACGGGACACGGAGCCGGAGGCGGTGATCGACGGGGTGCGGATCCACCGCTACCCGTTGCGCGCGGCCACCGGAGGGCCGGCCGGCTACCTGCGGGAGTACGGATCGGCGTTGTGGCACACGGTCCGGCTGGCCCGCAAGGTCGGTCCGGTCGACGTGGTCCACGCGTGCAACCCGCCCGACCTGCTGTTCCTGCCGGCACTGTGGCTGAAGCGGCGCGGCGCGCGGTTCGTCTTCGACCAGCACGACCTGGTACCCGAGCTGTACCTCTCCCGGTTCGACCGCGGCGAGGACCTGCTCTACCGCGCCGTGTGCGCGCTGGAGAGGCGGACCTACCGGGCCGCGGACATCGTGCTCGCCACGAACGAGAGCTACCGGGACGTCGCGCTGCGCCGTGGCGGTCGGCGGGCGGAGGACGTCTTCGTGGTGCGCAGTGCGCCCGCGATCGACCGGTTCCAACCGGTGCCGCCGGAGCCGGAGTTGAAGCGCGGCAAGTCTCATCTGCTGTGCTACCTCGGCGTCATGGGCCCTCAGGACGGCGTCGACTACGCCTTGCGGGCCCTTGCGAAGCTGCGCGACGAACTCGGGCGGACCGACTGGCATGCGGTCTTCGTCGGCGCCGGCGACGCCTTCGAGGCGATGGTGGAGCTGTCCCGGCGGCTCGGACTCTCCGAGCAGGTGCAGTTCACCGGGCGCATCCCGGACGCCGACCTGGTGCGCTACCTGTGCACCGCGGACGTGTGCCTTTCCCCCGACCCGTGCAATCCGCTCAACGACGTGTCGACCATGAACAAGGTCCTGGAGTACATGGCGATGGGACGGCCGATCGTCTCGTTCGACCTCCGAGAAGCGCGCGTCTCCGCCGGTGACGCCGCCGTCTACGCGCCCGACGACGACGAGGCCCAGTTCGCCAAGCTCATCGCGCTGCTCCTCGACGATCCGGAGAAGCGGGCCCGGATGGGCAGGATCGGCCAGGAGCGGATCAGCGGCCCGCTCTCCTGGCGCAACTCGCAAGCGTCGCTGCTCGCCGCCTACGCCGCTGCCTGCCGGGACCATGCCCCGGTGTCGGCAGGTGGGCCGGTCCGTACGGGGAAGAGGCCGCGCCATTGAGTGATGACACGATCCGCCTGGTCACGATCGGACGGATTCTCCGTCGGCGGTGGCGGCTCCTGGCCGTACTCGCCGTAGCGGGCGCGCTTGTCGGCTACGGCACCTCGGTGCTGCTGTTGCCGCCGCGGTACACGGCGGCGGCCTCGGTGCTGCTGCCGGGCCAGTGGGACGAGCGCGAACTGCTGACCCAGGTGGACATCGCGACCAGTTCCGAGGTGGCCGACCGCGCGGCCGCCACGCTCGGATGGAAGGGCGTCAGCGGCGCCGACCTGCGGGATCAGGTGAGCGCCAAGGCCGACGACGGGAACATCATCAAGATCTCGGGTACGGCCTCCAGCCCGGCGCGCGCGCAGCGGCTCTCCGACCAGGTGGCCCAGCAGTTCGTCACCTTCGCCGCGCGCGTCGCAGGCGGCAGTACCGACCCCGGAGCGGCCACGGGGACCGAGGCGCTGCGGAAGCAGGTGGTCGAGACCAATCGCCGCATCACCGACCTGGCCGATGCGGCCGGTCCGGGGCAGACCGTGGAGAGCGTGCAGGCCCGCACCGAGCTCGAGAGTCTGCGCACCGCGCTGCAGGATGCCATGAAGAAACTGGACGAGGCAGGCCCGGCGACCAACAAGGCGAGCATGGTCGTCATGGGGCCGGCGCCGCGGCCGACCGGCGCGGCAGCGCCGACGAGGGTGCAGCTCGTCGTCGGCGGGGCGCTGCTGTTCTTCCTGCTCGCGGTCGTCGGCCATCTCGCCGCCGCACGGGTGAGTCGCCGGCTGCGCACCGAACCGGAGATCGCCGCGGCGCTGGGCTCGGCGTTCCTCGGCACCGTCGACGTGCCTGGTGAACGGCGCGCGCACCCATCGGAAAACCGTGGCCCACGGGCCCGGATCCGCCGACTTCTCGGCGTCGACACCCGGTGGGACGTACAGACCCCGCAGAGGTCGGGTGATGAGACCGCCAGGCGGATCCGCTACCGGCGAGTGTGCGCTCGCCTCCGGGACCGGTTGCCGGCCCCCCGGTGCCTGCTGGTTGTCGTACCGGAGGGCGACGAGGTCGCCCGCCGGGCCGCCGGGCAGTTCGTCGCGGAGGCCCAACGCGATCCGCTGCTGCGGATGGTGGAGGTTTCGGTGGACCGGCCGATCGTGCCGGACCGCGACACGGAGTCCGGTGCGCTGGTCGTCCTCAGCGCGGGCAGATGGACCGCGGAGGAGCTCGCCGGTATCGCCGAGGCGTGTGCGGACGGCGGGCACGAGGTCGTCGGCGTCGTCGTCGCCGGCACGGTCCGCACCCGCCCGACGCGGTCCGCCGGCCGTCCTTCGGACGAGGCCACTCCGGCACTCGCGGTGCACGGCCACGCGACGGGAGGTTCAGCATGACGACGAGCACGACTTCGGAGTCGTCGGCCGCCACCCCGCTCCTCGACATCCAGGCGCTGGTGGTCGCGGTCCGTAGACGCCGCCGTCTGTGGAGCGCCATGGCGCTGCTCGGGCTGTTGATCGGCGCGGCGATGGCGGTCCTGCTGCCGCCGTCACCGGCCGCGATGACCAAGGTGCTGGTCGCGCATGCGGAGGACCAGCCGAACGACACGGGAACGCTGATCCGCACCGACGTCCAGCTGCTGGGGACCACGCAGATCGCCGACCGGGCTCTGCGGATCCTCAAGTCCCCGGAAAAACCCGAGGACTTCATGCGGGACTACCGGGGCACCGGACTGACCAACAACGTGCTCCAGATCGATGTGACAGGTGACACCGACGCGGAAGCGGTGGCCCGGGCCAAGGCACTGGCCGACGCGTTCGTCACGGATCATGTGAAGCGGATACGGGACATCGCGGACGCCGATGCCAAGGGCCTGCTCGACCAGCGTGACCGTTTGCAGGCGGAGCTCGCCGACGTCAACAAGGCGATCGGCGGCCGAACGTCGGACATCGACCCGCAAGCGTCGGCGAACCTCGAATCGCTCTTCGCCCGCCGGGCCGCGCTCACTTCACAGATCGACGACTTCGGCCAGCGCGCCGAGGAGGCGCGCATCGGCACGCCCCAGCTCATCGTCGGCACACAGATCGTGGACGCCCCGCGCGCGGTGCGGCACTCCCTGCCCAAGGCCGTCGTCACCAACGGCGTGATCGGACTGGTCCTCGGGCTCGTCCTCGGGCTCCTGCTGGCCGCGGTCGGCGTGGTGGTGGCGGACCGCCCCGTGCTGCGCCGGGACATCTCGGCGAACCTCGGCGCCTCGGTCATCGCGGAGCTGCCCCGCCGTTCGGGCAGGCCGTGGCGGCGCCGACGGACCCGGGTGGCACGCGAACGGCTCACCACGACGCTGGCCCGCACCGTGCGAGGCTCGGCGGAACCGCTGTTGCTGCTCGAACTGGGCTGTGCGCGCAGCACGAGCGTGATCGCCCTGGGCCTGGCCCGGGCACTGGCGGAGGACGGGCCGGTGGTCGTCGTCGACGGTCTCCCTGGTCCGCAGCTCGCACGCCGCCGCTCCAAACCAGGAGACCCCACGGTGGTCAGCGGCGAACGTGCCGCGGCCGTGTCGCCTCAGGAGCACCGGATCGGCGTCGGCTCGGTGGCGCCCGGCACGGCGTGGACCGACCTCCAGTACCTCGGCACCCAGACCGTGCTCGTCGTGCGTGCCGGGCACGGCAGCGCCGCATGGCTGCACACAGTGGCGCGCCAGCTCGCGGACCAGCGCATTCCGGTGATCGGTGTGGTGCTGATCGACCCCGATCCGCGTGACCGGACCGACGGCACCCTGTGGGACGGGCTGCACACCGCGCTGCGCGGCCGGAGCGAGCGGCCGGCCCGGCCGAACGGGACGGGCCGGCGGCGCACGGAGCTGCAGCCGATGCGGGCCGCACGGGTCCCGGACGACGACCAGGAGGTGAGGTAGGACATGTGTGGCATCGCAGGCACGTACCGGTGGCCGGACGGAAAGGTCGTGACCGACCGGCTCACCGACACCCTCGCCCACCGCGGCCCGGACGGCGCGGGCCGCTACGGCCACCCCCTCGGTGACGGCGAAGTGCAGCTCGGGCACCGCCGGTTGTCCATCATCGACCTGTCCGAGACCGGCGCCCAGCCGATGGTCTCGGACGGCCTCGCCCTGACGTACAACGGCGAGCTGTACAACGCGCCCGAGCTGCGTGCCGAGCTGGCGGCCACCGGGGTGCGCTTCCGCGGTACCTCCGACACCGAGGTACTCCTGGAGGCCTGGCGTCGCTGGGGCACGGACTGCCTGCCCCGGCTGCGCGGCATGTTCGCGTTCGGCGTCTTCGACGAGCGGACCGGTGACCTGGTGCTCGCCCGCGACCAGTTGGGCATCAAGCCGCTGTTCCTGCTCCGGCGTGGTGCGGGCCTGATGTTCGCCTCCGAGCTCAAGGCGCTCGCCGCCGCGACCGGCGGTTCGCTGCAGGTGGACCACGCGGCGCTGGTGGCCTCACTGCTGTACTACTGGGTGCCGGACTCGCGCTGCGCGTTCCGCGAGGCGGAGAAGCTGCCGCCGGGGAGCTGGCTGAGGTGCCGGTCCGACGGCCGGGTGGAGCGCGGCCGGTTCTGGAACCTGAAGGACATCGCCGCCGAGGGCCGGGAGCGTGCCCTGGCCGGCGAGCAGCCGGACCTCGCCGCCATCGTCGAGGAGTCGACCCGGCACCACCTGCTCTCCGACGTACCCGTGGCGACCTTCCTCTCCGGCGGCCTCGACTCCAGCTATCTGACCGCGCTGGCGGCCCGCCACCAGCCCGGGATCTCCGCGTACACGATCGGCTTCCGCGCCGAGGACGCCAAGTTCGAGGCGATGCCGGACGACCTGCGCTACGCCCGGCAGGTGGCCGAGCAGTTCGGCGTCGACCTGCACGAGATCGAGATCGCCCCGAACGTGCTCGACCTGCTGCCGCAGATGACGTACAGCCTGGACGAGCCGATCGGCGACCCCGCCGCGATCAACACGTACCTGATCTGTTCGGCCGCCCGGGAGGCCGGGGTCAAGGTGATGCTCTCGGGGATGGGTGCCGACGAGCTGTTCGCGGGGTACCGCAAGCACCTGGCCAACCTGCTCGCGGTGCGCTACCAGCGCGTCCCGCGGCCAATGCGGCGCGGAGTGTCCGGGGTGGTGGATCGGCTGCCGGTCGCCACGGCCCGGCGGGGGTACCGGTCGGTGCGTTTCGCGAAGCGGTTCCTCTCCTTCGCCGATCTGCCGGAGGAGACCGCGTTCCGGCGCAGCTACACCATGTACGACCAGGACGAGCTGCTCGCCCTTGTCGATCCGGACCTGGCCGGGACGGTCGACGACGTGCTGACCGAACACGCGGACGTCTACCAGGACAACGACCTCGACGACTTCGTCAACCGCATGTGCCTGACCGACGCCCGGATGTTCCTGCCGGGCCTGAACCTCGCCTACACGGACCGGTCGAGCATGGCCGCGTCGACCGAGGTACGGGTGCCGTATGTGGACGTCGAGGTGGTCAAGGCGGCATTCGCCGTGCCCGGGGACCGCAAGATCGTCGGACGGCAGGGCAAGGCCGTCCTCAAGGAGGCGGCCACCTCGGTCCTGCCCCGGGAGATCGTGTACCGGCCCAAGGGTCTGTTCAGCGCCCCGCTGCGCGCATGGATGAGCCGGGACCTGGCACCGCTGGTGCGCGAGGTGGTCAACGACGGCTTGCTCGTCAACTCCGGGCTCCTGCGCCGCGACGCGCTGGCGCGCATGGTCGCCGAGGACGCCGCGGGGCAGCGGGACTTCTCCAAGCATCTGTGGCACGTACTGACCCTCGAGTACTGGTATCGCGACGCGACCTCCGGGTCCGGCCAGAGCACTCGGTTGACGGCTTAGGAATCAGGAGTTCGGGTGAAGCAGGTCGTACAGAACTACAAGAGCGGCGAGCTGGCGGTGCTCGACGTGCCGGTACCGGGGTGCAAGCCGGGCGGGGTGCTGGTGCGCAGCGCCTTCTCGCTGATCTCCACCGGGACCGAGCTCATGAAGGTCTCCGAGGCCGGCATGTCGATGCTGGGCAAGGCCCGCTCACGGCCGGACCAGGTGGCCAAGGTCATGCAGAGCGTGGCCACCAACGGGGTGCCCGCCACCTACCGCAAGGTGATGGGCAAGCTGGACTCCTACACGCCGCTGGGCTACTCGCTGTGCGGGGTGGTCGAGCAGGTCGGCGCCGGGATCGACGACGTGAAGGTCGGCGACCTCGTGGCCTGCGCCGGCAACGAGCACGCGCTGCACGCCGAGCTGAACTGGGTGCCCAAGAACCTCTACGCCCCGGTCCCCGACGGTCTCGCGCCGCGGCACGCGGCCTTCGGCACCGTCGGGTCGATCGCGATGCAGGGCGTCCGCCAGGGCGAGCCGCAGCTCGGCGAGGTGGCGTTGGTCATCGGTCTCGGGCTGATCGGGCAGCTGGTGGTGCAGCTGCTCACCGCCGCGGGCGTCCGCGTGGTCGGAGCCGACCCCGACCCGGTGCGCTGCGAACTCGCCCAGAGTCTGGGCGCCGTGGCCTGCGGCGATCCCGCGTCCGCGGCCGTGGAGGCCGCCGTCGCCGAACTCACCGGCGGTCACGGCGTGGACCAGGTGTTCCTGGCCGCCGGCGGCGGCAGCAACCAGCCCGTCGAGCTGGCCGCCCGGCTCTGCCGGGACCGCGGCCGGGTCGTCGACATCGGCAAGTGCCGCCTGGACCTGCCGTGGAACGCGTACTACGAGAAGGAACTCGACGTCCGCTTCTCGCGCTCCTACGGCCCCGGGCGCTACGACCCGTCGTACGAGCTGGAGGGACGCGACTACCCGATCGGCTACGTGCGCTGGACCGAGCGCCGCAACCTGGCGTGCTTCCTCGATCTCCTCGCCCGCGGCAGGGTCGACGTGGAGCCGCTGGTCTCCCACATCGCCGACTTCGACGACGCCGTCGAGACGTACCAGCGCCTGAAGGACGGCGAACTGAAGGCCGTGGCCGTGCTGTTCCGGTACCCCGAGCAGAAGCAGGACGCCGGAGTATCGGGGGAGGCGGAGTCCCCGGCGGTGACCGTGCCCGCCGTGCGACGCAGCGGCAAAGCGCCCACCCCGACCCGGTCCGCCACGGCGCCGGTACGCCTCGCGTTCGTCGGCGCGGGAAACTACGCGACGTCGATGCTGCTGCCGCACCTGGCCCAGCGCGACGGCGTCGAGTTGTCGACCGTCGTCACCACGACGGCGCTGTCCGCGGCCAACGCGCAGCGGAAGTTCGGCTTCGCCGAGGCGACCACCGATCTCGATGCCGTGCTCGGCGACAAGTCCATCGACGCGGTGTTCGTGGTCACCCGGCACAGCTCGCACGCCGAACTGACCCGGCAGGCACTGCTGGCCGGCAAGACGGTGTTCGTGGAGAAGCCCCTGGCCCTCACCGAGGACGAGCTGGCCGGCGTACTCGCGGCGGTGGAGGAGTCCGGCAACGACCGGCTGCAGGTGGGCTTCAACCGCCGGTTCGCGCCGCTGCTGCAGGAGGCCAGGAAGCGGTTCGGCGTCCGGACCGGTCCGGCGAGCCTGCGCTACCTGGTCAACGCCGGTCGGCTCCAGCACGGCAGCTGGTATCTCCAACAGGGCACCGAGGGCTCGCGGTTCGCCGGCGAGGGCGGACACTTCATCGACACGGCGAGCTGGCTGCTGGAGGCCGACCCGGTCTCGGTGTACTCGGTCGCCACGTCCGGCAACGAGGACCTGCAGATCGTGCTGGGCTACCCGGACGGGTCCACCGCCACCATCAGCTACGTCACCACCGGCGCGCCCGGCTTCCCCAAGGAGACGCTGGACCTGGTCGCGGACGGCAAGGTGCTGCGGCTCGACGACTTCGTCAAGGCCTCGGTCTACGGCCGTAAGAAGTGGGTCAGTTCGCGGCTGCCCAAGGCCCGGGACAAGGGCCAGAACGCCGAACTGGCCGCGTTCATCAAGGCGGTTCGGACCGGCGGACCGATGCCGGTGCCGCTGGAGTCGCTGGTCGCCACCACGGCGGCCACCCTCGCCGTGCAGGCCGGCCTGGCGGGCGGCGCGCCGGTGACGCTGGCGAGGGCGCGATGACTGTGAACTCGGGGAGTCCGGGCTGGTACCTGCGGCGGCTGTCCCGGATGGGACCGCGGGAGGTCGCGGGCCGGGCGGGCGACGCCGTGCGCAGGCGGCGGTGGCGGTCGGCGCGGCCGGACTGCCCGAGCGTGACCGGTGCCCGGTTCATCGCGGTCCTGCCCGCGGGAGCGATCGCCTCGGTGCCACCGGACGCCGCGAAACGTCTCATCGCCGAGGCGGACCGGCTGATGTACGGGCACGCCGAGTACTTCGGGGTGGTCCGCGACGACCTGGACGACCCGGACTGGTGGTGCGACCCGAAGACCGGGCGCCGGGCTCCCTGGGGCTACGCCTTCGACCTGCCGTACCGCGACGAGGACGCGGTCGGGGACATCAAGCAGATCTGGGAGCTGTCCCGGCACCAGTACCTCACCGTGCTCGCCGCCGCCTACGCGGTCACCGGGAACGAGCGGTACGCCGAGCGCGTGGCCGAGCACCTGCGGTCATGGTGGAAGGCCAACCCACCGCTGCGCGGCGTGCACTGGATCAGCGGCATCGAGCTGGGCATCCGGCTGCTGTCCTGGGTGTGGATCCGCCGGCTGCTCGACGGCTGGCCGGGCGCGGCCGACCTGTTCGAGGGCAACCCGGTGGCGCTGAACCAGATCTGGCACCACCAGCGCTGGCTGGCCGCCTTCCCCAGCCGGGGGTCTTCGGCGAACAACCACGTCATCGCCGAGACCGCCGGGCAGTTCGCCGCGGCCTGCGCGTTCGGGTGGTTCCCCTCCTCGCCGCGTTGGCGGGCCGACGCGCTGCGGTCGCTGGAGCGGCATCTGCGCGGCAACACCTTCGACTCCGGCCTCAACCGCGAGCTGGCCACCGAATATCACGGACTCGTGCTGGAACTCGGTCTGGCCGCGGTGGCCGAGGCGGATGCGGCCGACGTGCCGGTCCCCGCGTCGATCCGGCTGGTGCTGCTGCGGATGACCGACGCGCTCGCGGCCGTCGTGGACAACCGGCTGCGGCCGCCGCGCCAGGGGGACGCGGACGACGGGCACGGTCTGGTCGTGGACGGCGCGGGCACCGACCGCTGGGCCTCGCTCCTTGCCACCGGGGACGCCGTGTTCGGCCGGCTCGCCTGGTGGCCGACGGTGACCGGCGCCGATGTGCGCACCCCGCTGCTGGCCGCACTCATCCGGCCGTACGCGGAAAACGGAACCGCACCGGCCGTGACCCGACCGGCAACTCGACCGGCCCACTTCGCCGACGCGGGGCTCACCGTCCTGCGCGGTCCGGAGGAGATCTGGTGCCGCTGCGACGGCGGCCCGCACGGCTTCCTGTCCATCGCCGCGCATGCCCACGCCGACGCACTGTCCGTGGAGGTCCGGCACGACGGAGTCGACGTGCTCGCCGACCCGGGGACGTACTGCTACCACGGGCAACCCGAGTGGCGGCAGTACTTCCGCTCGACCCTCGGCCACAACACCCTGCAACTGGACGGCGGCGACCAGTCCGTCTCCGGCGGCCCGTTCCTGTGGACCCGGCACGCCCGCAGCCGCGTCCTGACGGCGGACACGTCCGGCGAGGGAGTGGCCCGCTGGTGTGCCGAGCACGACGGCTACCAGGGCTCCGTGCACCGCCGCCGGGTGGAACTGACGGCCGCGAGCCAGGAGCTGCGGGTGGTCGACGAGGTCCGCGGCCAACACGGCCCGCGCCGGGCCGTGCACCTGACGTTCCACCTCGGCCCCGCGATCGCCGCGGACCTGGTGGGGAACCGGGCAGTGCTCACCTGGATCCGGGACGGTGAAAGGCGTTCCGCGGTGCTCGAACTGCCCGGACAGTTGTCCTGGCGGGCGCATCGCGGCGAGACCGACCCACCGCTGGGCTGGTACTCCGCCGGATTCGGGCGCAAGGAACCCACCACCACGCTGGTCGGCACCGGCTTCACCGAGGGCACGAACGGGTTCACCACCGTGCTCAGGTTCCGCGGCTTGGGGGGCGAGTGAGGATCAAGAGACGGCACTGGGCGCTTGCGGCGGCACCGCTGGCGCTGGCCCTGCTGGCGGCGACCGGCTGCGAGAGCACGTCGGGTGCCCCGGCCGCGAAGCCGACCGCCGCGCCGTCCACGTCCACGTCCGCCGCCCGGTCCGTGGCCCGGGTGTGCGCCAACCCCGCTGCCGGACCGGCGAAGGCACCGGCGGGCGCGGTGACCGTGGACCCCGCGGTGGTCGGCGACCTGGCGGCGAAGACCAAGAGCAGCCCCCCGAACACCACGTTCTGGCTCCGGCCGGGCACACACAGACTTGAGCGGGACCGCTACGCC
The DNA here is from genome assembly GCF_029892565.1 of Streptomyces pseudovenezuelae. Taxonomy (GTDB): domain Bacteria; phylum Actinomycetota; class Actinomycetes; order Streptomycetales; family Streptomycetaceae; genus Streptomyces; species Streptomyces pseudovenezuelae_A. The sequence goes on from NZ_JARXVH010000002.1 coordinate 857,905, forward strand.
CAGGTCATCCCCAAGAAAGGGGACCGCTACCTCGGCGCACCGGGCGCGGTGCTCGACGGCCGGAAGGTCAACCAGTACGCCTTCGCAGGTACCGCAGGCGATGTCACCATCCGCTATCTGACCGTGCAGGGATTCGTCGCGCCGCAGGACGAGGGCGTGGTCAACCACGACTCGGCCGACGGATGGGTGATCGAACACGCGACGATCCAGGACAACTCCGGTGCCGGGCTGATGGCAGGTGCCCGCCAGCAGGTCCGCGCCAACTGCCTGCGCGACAACGGCCAGTACGGCATGAACGCCTACAAGGGCAACGGCCGCATCACCGGTCTGGTGGTCGAGGGCAACGAGATCGCGGGCAACAACACCGGTGACTGGGAGCGGCGGCGAGAGGGCTGCGGCTGCACCGGAGGCATCAAGTTCTGGGCCGTCAACGGCGCCGACGTACGCGGCAACTGGGTGCACGACAACCGCGGAGCCGGGTTGTGGGCGGACACCAACAACAACGACTTCCGCATCGAGAACAACGTGATCGAGGCCAACGACGGTGCCGCACTGATCTACGAGACCAGCTACAACGCGGTCATCCGGGACAACACGATCCGGCGGAACAACTGGGTCGAGGGCCGCAAGGCGGCCGGCAGCGGCGACAACTTCCCGTACGCCACCGTCTACCTGTCCGAGTCCGGCGGCGAACCACGGATCAAAGCCCGCACCGACAAGATCGACATCTACCGGAACGTGCTGGAGAACAACTGGTCCGGGATCACCCTGTGGGAGAACGCCGACCGGTTCTGCAACAGCCCGGCCAACACCTCGTCCGGTGACTGCACGCTGCTGGTGAAGAAGACCGCCAGCTGCGCGAAGCCGGCCATCGCCAAGGCACCCCTCTACTCCGACTGCCGGTGGAAGACCCAGCGGGTGGACATCCACGACAACCGCTTCGTGCTCGACGAGTCCGTCGTCAAGTGCACGGAGATGTGCGACCGCATGGGGGTGCTGTCCAACTACGGCACCTATCCGGACTGGTCGCCGTACCAGGGCGAGCGGGTGGCCGACGCCATCACCGAGAAGCAGCACAACCGCTGGCACGACAACGTCTACGTCGGGCCGTGGAAGTTCGTCGCCCAGGACCAGAGCCGGGTGCTCGACTTCGGGCAGTGGCAGGCGACGCCGTACCAACAGGACAAGGGCAGCACCCTCGACCTGCGGGCCGGTGGTTGAGATGGCTGAGAAGCCGACGCGCGGTGGACTCCCGGGCGGACCGGACACGGTCGGCACGCAGCCGGGCGCCGAACCGCGCCCGGCCGGCACACCGAAGATCGTCGGGATCGTCTGGGGGCTGCTGATCCTCAACACGCTCGGCTCCGCCGGGTCGAAGACCATCGTCCCGCTGCCCCGCTCCCTCATCCAGATGGTCACGATGGGCTCGCTGATCGCCGCGTTCGCGCTGGCACTCCTGGTCAATCAACGGCTGCGCATCCGGCCCAGCGCCTACGTGCTCCTGCTCACCCTGCTGCTGGTGTCGAGCGTGATCGCCAGCGCGAGTCTGGAGTCCGGGCTCGGCGCGCTGTTCCGCTGCGGCCGACTGGCCCTCTTCATCGGCACACTATGGCTGCTCACCCGCTGGTGGGACGGCGGCCTGACGTTCGTCCGCCACCACATCCGGATGTACTTCGCGGTGCTCGGATCGGTGGCCGCCGGCCTGGTCGTCTCGCCGGGCGCGGCCCTGCCCGGCCTCTACGGCGGACGCCTCGTCGGCGCGTTGTGGCCGCTCACCCCGCCGCAGATCGGGCAGTACGCGGCGGTGATCATCGGGCTCTGCGTGCTGCTCGTCGTGGGTCGCCGGATCGACAGGACCAGCGCGGTGGTGGTCATCGTGCCGTCCTTCGTGCTGCTCGCGCTGACCCACACCCGGACGGCCACGCTCGGCCTGTTCATCGGGCTGGCGTTGGCGATCTGCTCGCTCATCCTGACCAGCGCGGCAGCCCGCCGGTTCTTCACCTGGGCGGTGCTGTGCGCCGTGGTGGCCGCAGTGGGTTTCGCCTCCGCGCTGCAGTCGTGGTTCCTGCGCGGACAGAGCCAGGAGAACTTCTCCAGTCTCACCGGTCGGGCCAAGGTCTGGAACGCCCTGCTGGCCGCGCCCCGGTCGACCGCGGAGCAGGTGTTCGGCGTGGGCCTGGGCGACAAGTCGTTCGGCGGTCTGCCGATCGACAACAGCTGGCTGGCCGTCTACAACGAGCAGGGTCTGATCGGCATCACCCTCGTCGCGACGATCATCGTCGTGCTGGGCGGCGTCGCGCTGCTGCGGCCGCCGTCGCTGGAGAGGGCCTGCGCGATCTTCCTGATCAGCTACTGCGCGATCGCGTCGTACACCGAGGCCGGTCTCGGCGACGCTTCGCCGTATCTGCTGCATCTGGCCCTGGCCGCCTCGCTGTTGGCGGCCCCGGCCCAGGCCGCTCCCCTCTTGATGCCCGAGGTCACCCGACGGCACATCCCGCGCTGGGCCCGTAGATCGGAGGTGATCTGAGCATGCACGTTCTCGTGGTGCACAACCGCTACGCCTCGGCGCAGCCGAGCGGGGAGAACAAGGTCGTCGACCAGGAGGTGGAGCTGCTGCGCACGGCCGGCCACCGGGTCGGGGTGTTCGAGCGGCGCAGCGACGACATCGGCGCCCGCTCCCTCCTCGGCAAGGTCGCGGTGCCGCTCCTGGTGCCGTGGAACCCGGCGGTGCGCACGGAACTCGCCGCACGGCTGCGCGCCGAGCGGCCGGACGTGGTGCACGTCCACAACGTCTTCCCGCTCCTGTCGCCCGCGGTGCTCGCCGCCTGCGCCGACGCCGGTGTGCCCGCCGTCGCCACGCTGCACAACTACACCCAGGTCTGCCCGCCCGGCACGCTCCAGCGGGAGGGCCGACCGTGCACCGAGTGCGTCGGATCGACACCGCTGCCCGCCGTCCGGCACGGCTGCTACCGCAACTCCCGCCTTGCGACGGTGCCGCTCGCGGTCAGCCTGTCGGTCAACCGGCGGCGGTGGTGGTCAGGCGTGGAGCGGTTCTTCTGCATCTCCGCGGCGCAGCGCGACGTCCTGGTGCGCTCCGGCATGCCCGCCGAGCGGCTGGCGGTGAAGCACAACTTCGTGCCGGAGCCGGGCACTTGCCGAACGGGCGACGGCGAGCACGTGCTCTATCTCGGCCGGCTCGCGGAGGCCAAGGGCGTGCGGCTGCTCATGACCGCGTGGGACGAGATCGCGGCGGGCGGCGGTATGGGCGTACCGCTCGTGATCGCCGGCACCGGGCCGCTGGAGCCAGAGGTGACCGCCTGGGCCGCGGGCCGGGACGACGTGCGCTACGTCGGCCTGTACGACCCGGAGCAGTGCCGACAGGTCATCGCGCGGTCGGTCGCCGTGGTGGCTCCCTCGACATGGCTGGAGGCGTTCGGCCTGGTGGTCGTGGAGGCGATGGCGGCCGGGGTGCCGACCGTCGCCGCCGGTCACGGCGCCTTCGTCGAACTCGTCGAGGAGGGCGTCACGGGGCTGCTGCACCGGCCGGGGGAGCCCGCCTCGCTCGCGTCCTGCATACGCCGGATCGCGGCCGAACCGGCCCGCAACCGGGAGATGGGCCAGGCCGCCCGGCGCCGCTACGAGCAGGGATTCAGCCCGGCCGTCGGCCTGGAGCGCCTGGTGGAGGAGTACCGCACCGCGATCGCGGGTCGGTCAGCACTGGCTCGCGGCGGGGACACACGCGCGAGCAGGGGGGATGGGGACAGCAGATGACACGATGCCGACTCTGCGGCTCGGAAGCGATGGCGAGCGTCGTCGATCTTGGGGCGACGCCGCCGTGTGAGAGCTTTCTCGCCGCGGACCAACTGGACCAGCCGGAGCCCGCGTACCCGCTGCACCTGCGGGTCTGCACCGACTGCTGGCTCGCGCAGATCCCGCCGCTGATCACGCCGGAGGAGACGTTCAAGGAGTACGCCTACTTCTCCTCGTACTCGACCTCCTGGGTGGAGCACGCGCGCGCGTTCGTCGCGGATGCCGTGCGGCGGGTGGGTCTTGGGCCCGACGCCTTCGTGGTCGAGGTCGCGAGCAACGACGGGTACCTGCTGCGGCATGTGGTGGACCGAGGGATCCGCTGTCTCGGCGTCGAGCCGTCGGTGAACGTCGGCGCCGCGGCACGCGATGCGGGGGTGCCCACGCTCACGGAGTTCCTGGACCCGGCCACCGGCGACGCCGTCCGCGCCGAACACGGCCCGGCGGACCTGGTCGTGGCCAACAACGTGTACGCGCACATCCCCGACGTCGTCGGGTTCACCCAGGGGCTGCGCGCCCTGGTTGCCGACGACGGCTGGGTCTCCATCGAGGTGCAGCACCTGCTGACCCTGATCGAGGAGAACCAGTACGACACGATCTACCACGAGCACTTCCAGTACTACACGGTCGCCTCTGCGATCCGAGCCCTCGCGAGCGGCGGACTCGCGCTCGTGGACGTCGAGTTGCTGCCCACGCACGGCGGCTCCGTCCGGCTGTGGGCCCGGCCTGCCGAGGTGGCCGGCGAGCCGACCCGGCGAGTGGCCGACGTGCTGGCCCGGGAGAAGGCGGCCGGGTTGCAGGAGCTGGCCGGGTACGCCGAGTTCTCCGCCCGGGTGGCCAAGGTGCGCCGGGACCTCCTCAAGTTCCTCATCGAGGCGGCCGAGCGCGGCGAGACGGTCGTCGGCTACGGCGCCCCGGGCAAGGGCAACACCCTGCTCAACCACTGCGGCATCCGGCCCGACCTGCTCGCGTACACGGTCGACCGCAATCCGTACAAGCACGGCAGGTTCACCCCGGGCACCCGCATCCCGATCCTGCCGCCCGAGCAGATAGCCGCCGACAAGCCGGACTACGTCCTCGTCCTCCCGTGGAACCTGCGGGCCGAGCTGGTCGAGCAGCTGTCGTTCGTGCACGAGTGGGGCGGCCGGCTGGTCTTCCCGATCCCGGAACTGAGCATTGTCGAGGTCAAGTCGTGAAGGTCGTTCTGTTCTGCGGCGGTTACGGGATGCGCATGCGCAACGGAACCGCCGACGACGTGCCCAAGCCGATGGCGATGGTCGGCCCACGACCGCTGATCTGGCACGTCATGCGCTACTACGCCCACTTCGGGCACACGGAGTTCATCCTGTGCCTCGGGTACGGGGCCCACCACATCAAGGACTTCTTCCTCAACTACGAGGAGACGACGTCCAACGACTTCGTGCTGCGCCACGGGCGGACCGAGCTGCTGTCCACCGACATAGCCGACTGGACGATCACGTTCGCGCAGACCGGCATCGAGTCACCGATCGGGGAGCGGCTGCGCAGGGTGCGCCACCACCTGGACGGCGACGACATGTTCCTCGCCAACTACGCCGACGTGCTCACCGACGCCCCGCTGCCGGAGATGATCGACCGGTTCGCCCTGCGTGACGCCGGTGCGTCGATGATGGTGGTGCCGCCTCAATCGTCGTTCCACTGCGTGGAGTTGGGCGAGGACGGCCTGGTGGGGGGCATTACCGCGGTGAGCGAACTGCCGTTGTGGGAGAACGGCGGCTACTTCGTGCTCCGCCAGGAGGTCTTCGACCACATACCGGAGAACGGGGACCTGGTCGCCGACGGATGTGCCGAACTGGCCAAGCGCGGGCGGCTGGTGGCGCATCAGCACCGCGGCTTCTGGAAGCCGACCGACACCGTGAAGGAGCGGGCCGCGCTCGACGACGCCTACACCCGGGGCGACCGCCCGTGGGCCGTGTGGGAACGGGACGGCGCGGAGGCGAACACCGCGGTGAGGACCGCGTGATCCAGCTCGGCGCCGGCCGCCTGGACCGGATCGTCGCAGTGGGCGCGCACTGCGACGACATCGCCATCGGCGCCGGCGGCACGCTGCTGACGCTGTGCCGTGCGCGGCCGGGCATCCGCGTCGACGCGCTGGTGCTCTCCGGCGGCGGCAGCGAGCGGGAGCAGGAGGAGCAGGCCGCACTCGCCGCCTTCTGCCCGGGCGCCGACCTGCGGCTGACCGTGCACAAGCTGCCGGACGGACGGTTGCCCGCGCACTGGGAGGAGGCCAAGGCCGCGGTCGAGGAGCTGCGCCTGCAGACCGAACCGGAGCTGGTCCTCGCGCCGCGCACCGATGACGCGCACCAGGACCACCGCGGCCTGGCGAAGCTGATACCCACCGCGTTCCGCGACCACCTCGTGCTCGGCTACGAGATCGCCAAGTGGGACGGCGACCTCGGTCGGCCGGCGGCCTACCAGCCACTGTCGCCCGAGATCGCCGAACGGAAGGTGCACCTGCTGCAGGAGCACTACCCCTCGCAGCGACACCGGCCCTGGTACGACCGGGAGGCCTTCCTCGGCCTTGCCCGGATCCGCGGCATCGAATGCCACGCGCGCTACGCCGAGGCGTTCGCCGTCACCAAACTCACGCTCAACCTGGGGGACTGAACCTTGCGCGTACTGCTGACCGGACACCAGGGCTATCTGGGCACCGTGATGGCCCCGGTCCTCGCGGCCGCCGGGCACGAAGTCGTCGGCCTGGACGCCGGCCTGTTCGCCGACTGCGTCCTCGGCCCGGCGCCCGCGGACCCGCCGGGGGAGCGGATCGACCTGCGCGACGTCACGCCCGAACACGTGGCAGGGGTGGACGCCGTGATCCACCTGGCCGCCCTGTCCAACGACCCGCTGGGATCGCTGGCGCCGGAACTCACCTACGACATCAACCACCACGCGTCCGTCCGCCTCGCGCGGCTGGCCCGCGACGCCGGAGTGCGGCGCTTCCTGTACGCGTCCACCTGCTCGGTCTACGGCGCGTCCGGCGGCGACGGCCTGGTGGCCGAGGACGCTCCGCTGCGCCCGGTGACGCCGTACGCGGAGTCGAAGGTGCGGGTGGAGGACGACCTGCACGCGCTGGCCGACGGCGACTTCACCCCGGTGTTCATGCGCAACGCCACCGCCTTCGGCTACTCGCCCCGGCTGCGCGCCGACATCGTGCTGAACAACCTGGTGGGCCACGCGCTCCTGTCCGGCGAGGTGCTGGTGCTCTCCGACGGCACCCCCTGGCGCCCACTGGTGCACGCCGCCGACATCGCACGCGCCTTCACGGCCGCGCTGACCGCGCCGCGCGAAGCGGTGCACGACCGGGCGTTCAACATCGGCAGTGAGATCAACAACGTCACCGTCGCCGAGATCGCCGAGCAGGTCGCCGAGGCGGTGTCCGGCGCGAAGGTGGTGATCACCGGGGAGAACGGTGCCGATCCGCGGTCCTACCGGGTGGACTTCTCCCGGTTCCGCGCCGCGATCCCCGGCTTCGACTGCGAGTGGACGGTGAAGCAGGGCGCGCTCGAACTCGCCGACGCCTACCGGAAGTTCGACCTGACCCGGGAGGACTTCGAACGACGCTTCACCCGCCTTGCCGTACTGCGCGCGGCGTCCGAAGCCGGCGCCGTCGACGACACCCTGCGGTGGCGCCGATGACCGACACCGCCGAAGAGATGTACACGCTGGTGGAGCGGATGTACCCGCTGTGCCGGAGCATCACCGGCGACGGGGTGCGCGCCACCCTGGACATCGTCGGGGAGTACATCCCCTTGCAGGTGCACGAGGTGCCGACCGGGACGCAGGTCCTCGACTGGACGGTGCCGCAGGAGTGGAACATCCGGGACGCGTACATCGCCGACACCGCCGGCCACCGGGTCGTCAACTTCGCCGCGTCCAGCCTGCACGTGCTCGGTTACAGCGTGCCGGTGTCTGCGACCATGCCGCTGGCCGAGCTGCGCGCACACCTGCACACCCTGCCGGACCACCCGTCCTGGGTCCCGTACCGCACGAGTTACTACAAGCCGGAATGGGGGTTCTGCCTGGCTCAGGAGACTCTGGACGCGCTGCCGGACGGCGAGTACGAGGTACGCGTCGACTCCACACTCGCGGACGGCCACCTCACCTACGCCGAGCACGTGGTCCCCGGACAGGTCCCCGACGAGGTGATCGTCTCCTGCCACGTCTGCCACCCGTCGCTGGCCAACGACAACCTGGCCGGCATCGCGGTGGCGACGTTCCTCGCCCGGGCACTGGCACAGGAAACGCCGTACTACACCTACCGGTTCATCTACGCGCCCGGCACCATCGGGGCGATCACCTGGCTGGCCCGCAACGCGGAGCGGGTGGAACGGGTCAAGCACGGCCTCGTGCTGGCCTGCGCCGGGGACCCGGGCCAGGTGACGTACAAGCAGAGCAGGCGCGGCGACGCGGAGATCGACCGGGTGATGCGGCACGTGCTGACCGCGTCCGAACGCCCGCACCACGTCAACGAGTTCACCCCGTACGGCTACGACGAGCGGCAGTACTGCTCGCCCGGCTTCAACCTCGGCGTCGGCTCGCTCACCCGCACCCCGTACGCCGGCTACCCCGAGTACCACACCTCGGCGGACAACCTGGACTTCGTCTCCCCGGAGGCGATGGCGGACACCCTCGCAGTCTGCCGCGAGGCATTCGCCGTCCTCGACCGCAACCGGCGGTACCTCAACCTCAGCCCCTACGGCGAACCACAGCTGGGCCGGCGCGGGTTGTACGACGCGCTCGGCGGCCGCAGCGACACCAAGCAGGCCCAGATGGCCATGCTCTGGGTGCTCAACCTCTCCGACGGCGAGCACAGTCTGCTGGACGTCGCCGAGCGGTCCGGGCTGCCGTTCAGCGCCGTGGCCGCCGCAGCCGACGCCCTGTGCGGCGCCGAACTGATCAAGGCATGACGCCGATGACCACCGAGGGGGAGAAGACGACGGCATCGGCGGCCCCGCCCGGACCCGCCCGGCACACGACCGCCAAGCGGGCCATGGTCGGCCGGCTGTCCTGGGGACTGGCCGACCAGGCGGCCTCCAGCGTGAGCAACTTCGCGGTGGGCATCTACGTGGCCCGCTCGCTTGGCGTGACCGCGTTCGGCGTGTTCAGCCTCGCCTGGGTGACGTACGGCGTGGTGCTCAACGTCTCCCGCGGGCTGGCCACCGATCCGCTCGTGGTGCGCTTCAGCGGAGTGCCGGGCACATCCTGGCGCCGGGCGGTGGGCCGCTCGACGGGCACCGCACTCGACGTCGGCATCGCCCTCGGCGCGGTGTGTCTGCTGGCCGGGCTCGCCCTCGGCGGCCGTGTGGGGCCCGCGTTCGCCGCCCTCGGCGTCATGTTGCCGGGGCTGCTGCTCCAGGACGCCTGGCGGTTCTCGTTCTTCGCCGCCGGCGCCGGGCGGAAGGCGTTCCTCAACGACGTCGTCTGGGGTGTCGCGCTCGTCCCGGCCATGGTGCTGGCGGCCCACGGGGGCGGCGTGGCCGCTTTCGTGCTCGCCTGGGGCGCCTCCGCCACCGTGGCGGCGGGGTACGGATACCTCCAGTCCGGCATCCGCCCCCGGATGAGCCAGGCGCGCGGCTGGCTTCGCGAACAGCGCGATCTCGGCTACCGGTACCTGGTCGAAAACGTCAGCCTCAGCGGCGCCAGCCAACTGCGGGCGTACGGGCTCGGCGTGATCGTCGGGGTCGGCGCGGTGGGCGCGGTGCGGGGCGCCGAACTCCTGCTCGGCCCGTTCCTCGCCGTGCTGATGGGGCTCTCGCTGGTCACCGTCCCGGAGGCGGCACGGGTGCTGCGGCAGGCACCGCACCAGCTCGGCAGGTTCTGCCTCCTGCTGGGCGGGGGGCAGGCCGCAGGCGCGCTGCTCTGGGGCACGGCGCTGCTGCTGATGCCCGGAAGGCTCGGCGAACTGGTGCTCGGCGACGTCTGGCACTCCGCCTCGCAGCTCATCGTGCCGATCACTCTCGGCGTCGCCGGCGCGGGCCTCGGCACCGGCGCGGCGGCCGGGCTCCGTGCGCTCGGCGCGGCCCGGCGCAGCCTGCGCTCCCAGCTCTTCGCCTCCGCCTGCTATGTCAGCGGCGGGCTCGGCGGGGCGGCCGCCGCCGGCACGGTCGGCTCGGCCTGGGGCGTCGCCGCCGCGACCGTCAGCGGCTCGGCCGTGTGGTGGCTGCAACTGCGCTCCGCCCTGCGCGAGCGCCACCGTAATCGCATCTCCGAAGGGAGGACCTCATGACCGCTCGACCCAGGCTGAGCATCGGCCTGCCCGTGTACAACGGCGAGGAGTACCTCGCCGAGTCGCTCGACGCCCTGCTCGGCCAGACCTACGAGGACTTCGAACTCGTCGTCTCCGACAACGCCTCCACCGACGGGACCCAGGACATCTGCCGCAAGTACGCCGCGCAGGACTCGCGGATCCGGTACCTCCGGCTGCCCCGGAACATCGGCGCCACCCCGAACCACAACCATGTGTTCGCCGAGTCCCGCGGCGAACTGTTCAAGTGGGCCTCGCACGACGACCTCTACGGCCGCGACCTGCTGCGACGCTGCGTCGAAGCACTGGACGAGCGGCCGGAGATGATCCTCGCGCACAGCGGCCAGGCGGTCATCGACGGCGACGGCCAGGTGACGGTCCCCTACGAGTACACGCTCGCCACCGACTCCCCGCACGCACCGGAGCGCTTCCGCAGTCTGCTGTTCGAGCCGGGTGGCGACGACTTCTACGGAGTGATGCGGGCCGACATGCTGCGCCGGGTGAAACCGATGGACAGCTACCACCACGCGGACCGCACGTACGTCGCCGAGATCACCCTGCACGGGCCCTTCCACCAGGTGCCGGAGCTGCTGTACTTCCGCCGCGACCACCCCAACCGCGCCGAGCGGGCGAACCCTTCCAAGCGCTCCCGGTGCGTCAACCTGGACCCGCGCCGGGCAGGCCCGCTGCACCCGACACCCCGGCTGCTCGCCGAGTACGTCTGGGGCTTTGCGTCGGCGATCCGGCGGGCGCCGCTGTCCCCGGCCGACCGGCGCGCCTGCTACCGCCACCTGGCCGCCTGGATGACCAGTCGGGTCAGGCCGGGCGCGGGCGAGCGGGTCGAGGACCGCGCCCCGGTCGACCCGGCCCAGCTCACGGTCTCCGTCGACGCCCTCGTCGCCGGCCGGGAGGGGAGGCGGACATGACGGCCGCGGACCAGACTCCGGTGCGCGTCGGGGTGTTCGGCCTCCTCGGCTCCGGCAACCTCGGCAACGACGGGTCGCTTGAAGCCGTCCTCGGATACCTCCGCGCCGACCACCCGGAGGCGGCCGTGGACGCGCTGTGCGGCGGGCCCGAGGCCGTGACGGCCCGGTTCGGGATCCCCGCCACGCGGCTGCACTGGAACCGCGCGGAGTACCGGACCGCGTCACGCGTGGGCGCGATAGCGGCGAAGGGGCTGGGCAAACTCGTCGACGTCTTCCGCACTGCCGCCTGGGTGCGGAAGCACGACGTGGTGATCGTGCCGGGCATGGGCGTCCTGGAGGCCACACTGCCGCTGCGGCCGTGGGGCTTTCCCTACTCGCTGTTCCTGCTCTGCGCGAGCGGCCGACTGCTGCGCACCCGGGTCGCGCTGGTCAGCGTCGGCGCCGCCCAGATTCGCGACCGGCCCACCCGGGCCCTGGTGCGCTGGTCGGCGCGGCTGGCCGCGTACCGGTCCTACCGGGACGCCCAGTCCCGTGACGCGATGCGGGCGATGGGCGTGGACACCGCGCACGACGAGGTCTACCCGGACCTCGCGTTCGCCCTGCCGGCGCCGCGGGCGAGCACGCCCTCGGGCCCGCCGGGCGCGGTCTGCGTCGGCGTGATGGACTTCCACGGCGGCAACGACGACCGAGCCCGGGCCGAGGAGATATACCGGCGCTACCTCGAGGGGACGATCCGGTTCGTCCGCACGCTGGTCGAGGAGGGCAGGCCGGTCCGGCTGCTCACCGGCGACGCGTGCGACGCGACGGTGGTCGCCGCGATCCTCGACGCGGTGGACTCACCGCTGGTCACTGCTGCCGAGCCGGCCTCGCTGGCCGACCTGATGAAGGAGATGGCGGCCGCCGACACCGTGGTGGCGATCCGTTACCACAACCTGATCTGCGCGCTGAAGACAGGCACGCCGGTGCTCGCCCTCAGCTATGCGGCCAAGAGCGACGCGCTCATGGACCGGATGGGGCTCGGCGCGTACTGCCACCCGGCGCGCGAGGTCGACGCCGACCGGCTGCTGGAGCAGTTCCGGGCACTGGAGAAGCGATCGGCCGAGCTGCGGCAGACGCTCGTCGAGCGGAACCAGGACGCCGCCCGGCAACTGGAGCACCAGTTCACCGAGTTGACCGCGGTCCTGTTCCCGGCGTCCGACCACCCGCGCGCGCATGTTCCGCAGGAGACTCCATGAAAGCGATCGAAGTCCCGGAGATCACCGGCGCGTACCTCTTCGAACCGACGCCCTACGCCGACGAGCGCGGCTTCTTCTGCCGCACCTTCGACGCCGACGTGGTCCGCTCGGTGGGCCTGGACCCGGACGCGTTCGTCCAGGACAGCCTGTCCCGCTCGGTCCGGGGCGTGCTGCGCGGCCTGCACCTGCGCTCCGGCGCCGGCGAGGCCAAGCTGGTGCGGTGCTCGTACGGGAGGATCTTCGACGTCGTCGTGGACCTGCGGACGGACTCGCCGACCTACCGCAACCGGGCCTTCTTCGAGCTGTCCGGTGACACGCAGACGACCCTGTACATCCCGGCGGGGTGCGCACACGGCTTCCAGGCGCTGACCGACACCGCCGACACCTCGTACCGGATCGACCGACCGCACGATCCGGCCGAGGACGTGACGATCGCCTTCGACGACCCGGAGCTCGCCATCCCCTGGCCGCTGCCGGTCACATCGATGTCCCAACGGGACCGCGAGGCGCCGAGCCTCGCCAAGGTCCTGCAGCACAAAGAAAGTTGAGGCCGGCGTGCCCACCGAAGACTCCCAAGAACTCCACCTGCCCCGCTCGCGGAAGGCGAACGAGCGGCTGCACGCCATGATCCCCGGGGGCGCGCACACCTATGCCAAGGGCGACGACCAGTACCCCGAGAACCTGGCCCCGGTCATCAGCCACGGCCGCGGCGCCCATGTGTGGGACGTCGACGGCAACCGCTACATCGAGTACGGCTCCGGCTTGCGGTCGGTCAGCCTCGGCCACGCCCACCCACGCGTGATCGAGGCGGTGCGGCGGGAACTCGACCGCGGCAGCAACTTCGTCCGGCCGTCCATCGTGGAGGTCGAGGCCGCCGAACGCTTCCTGGCCACTGTGCCGACGGCCGAGATGGTGAAGTTCGCGAAGAACGGCTCCGACGCCACCACCGCCGCGGTACGACTGGCCCGCGCCGTCACCGGGCGTCCGCGGGTGGCCATCTGCGGGGACCACCCGTTCTTCTCCGTGGACGACTGGTTCATCGGCACCACGCCGATGTCCGCCGGTGTTCCGGCGGCGACCAACGAACTCACCGTGGCGTTCCCTTACGGGGACCTGGCCGCCACGGAGGAGTTGCTCACCCGGTACCAGGACGAGGTCGCCTGCCTGATCCTCGAACCCGCCACCCACACCGAGCCACCGCCCGGGTACCTCACCGGCCTGCGCGAGCTGGCCGACCGGTACGGCTGCGTACTGATCTTCGACGAGATGATCACCGGCTTCCGCTGGTCCGAGGCGGGCGCCCAGGGTCTGTACGGCGTCGTCCCCGACCTCTCCACGTTCGGCAAGGCGCTGGGCAACGGATTCGCCGTCTCCGCGCTGGCCGGGCGCCGTGAGCTGATGGAGTGGGGCGGGCTGCGTCACTCCGGCGAGCGGGTGTTCCTGCTGTCCACCACGCACGGCGCGGAAACGCATTCCCTGGCAGCCGCGATGGCCGTGCAGACCACCTACGTCGAAGAGGGCGTCACCACCCAACTGCACACCCTCGGCGAGCGGTTGGCCGCCGGTGTCCGCGACGCCGCGGCCGGCATGGGTGTCGGCGACCACATCGTCGTCCGAGGCCGGGCAAGCAACCTGGTCTTCGCCACCCTCGACGAGAACCTGCAGCCGTCGCAGCAGTACCGCACCCTGTTCCTGCGCCGGCTCCTCGCGGGCGGAGTACTGGCCCCGTCCTTCGTGGTGAGCAGCGCCCTTGAGGAGGCGGACATCGACCGCACCGTCGATGTGGTGGCCCAGGCATGCGCGGTGTACCGGAAGGCACTGGACGCCGCCGACCCCACCCCCTGGCTGGCCGGGCGGCCGGTGAAGCCCGTGTTCCGCCGCTTGTCGTGACGCGACGTGACGTCAGTGAGGCTCCCGACGAACGGAGTCGGCGGTCCGGTCGACCAGCCACGCCGTCACCGGGACCACCGCCAGTGCGGTACACCAACCGCCGAGGACGTCGGTCGGGTAGTGCGCGCCCAGGGCGACCTGCGCCCAGCCCATGGCGGCGCCGGCAACAAGCGCCGCGGCGAGCACGAGTGACGTGCCGGCCGTTCTTCCGAGGCCGAGCCCGCCGGTCGCGAGCAGCGCCACCATGAGGGCCAGCGCGGTGAGGAAGGCGGTGTGCCCGCTCGGGTAGGACAGGTTGTCGTCGCCGTGAATGGTGCGTCCCACCAGGTGCTTGATCAGCGTCCCCGTCCCCACGGTCATGCCGACGCCGGCAACGATGAGCACCGCCGCACGAGGACGCCGAAGCACCAGGCAGCCCGTCACGGCGGCTACGACCAGCGTCGCCGCTCCCACGGGCTCTCCCAAGAAGTCCAGGGCCAGAGCGACGTACCGCCACGGCGGCCGCAGAGTGTCCGCCGTCGGCTGGATGATCCACCTGTCAACCTCGCCGGGCTCGCTGTGGCCGGCGTACAGGACCCCGAGAGCGACGACCACCAGCGCGGCGAGGGCAGCTATCAGCCCGAGCCGCGGGTGCAGCGACGGGGGCAGCACTACGGGCGTCGGTCGGCCGGTCACACGTTCACCGCGTCCGCTCGAACCGCGGTGGTTGGACCGAGCAGGATGACGAATCCGTCAAGCGCGAACTGGACGGGGTCGACTTCCAGGCCCTCTCCTGCCAAGTGATCCAACGCGAGCCCCCCGTCGTGTCCGATTCACCCTCCAGCGACCATGAGCGCCCCGCGGACACCCGCCCCTGGCCTGTACGCCCCTGCGGGAGCCGTCAGCACCCTAGCCGCAATCGGGTCGCGGCAAACCACTGTCGGGACAGTCGCGGAATGCCACGGTATGGCGTGCTCGAAGTAAGACGGTGTCTTGATGCCAACCTGCACGACAGAGTCAGGCCCTGATCCCGCTGATGCGCGGCATCCCGCCGATCCGCTCCCGTTACGGACCAAGGGGCCGTCGCCCGGCCAAGCTGCACGCGGACCAGGGCTACGACTTCGACCACCTGCGAGGCTGGCTGCGCCGTCGGCAGATCGTGCCGCGCATTGCCCGCCGCGGCATCGAGCCGTCCGGCCGCTTGGGACGGCACCACCTGGTGGTCGAGCGGACGATGTCCTGGCTGAACGGCTGCCGCCGCCTGCACCGCCGCTACGAGCGCAAGGCTGAACACTTCCTCGCCTTCGTCGGTATCGCCAGCACCCTCATCTGCTGTCGCCGCACCATCATTGAGCCGACCCGGTAGGCGTAGCCTCGTGGTAATGAGAACGGCCGCCCAGTTGGCCGGGATGACCAGGCCGGACCACTTCTGATCAGTGGCAGGGGCTGGCCGTGTTGGATGGGCCCATGAGCCAGACAGCTGCCCTGCGCTTGCGGCAGGCCATCGCCCGGACCGAAGACGCAACGCGAGAACGTATCCCCATCGGGCGCCGCCCAGAGGAGGCCGACGATCTGCTGGGCACCTTCGCCACCGACGGGGCGCTGGGCTTCGACCCTTTCCCCTTCCTCCAAGCGATCCATGAAGCCGGCTCGCGCGCGGTAGTCATCGGTCAGGTCGCAGGCATCATGCACGGCTCCACCGAACTGACCGGGGACCTCGACCTGCTCTGGGACGGCACCCCTGACGAGGCGCACGCCCTGCGCGACGCCCTGGCCTCATGCGAGTGCACCGAACTGCCCGACCTCGACCGCTCACAGGTGGGGTACCGGGTCACCGGTGCCAGTGGAGACCTGTGCACTCCCGCCCTGCCCTGGGGCGCCATGGATGTCACCCCCTGCCTGGCCTCGGCCGAGACCACCCGTGACCCCGCGGGATTCACCATCCGCTACGCCGCACTCGACGATCTGATCCGCATGCGGCGGGCCCTCGGCCGCCCGAAGGACCACCGTCGCGCAGACGAACTCGCGCGGCTACGCACCTGACTCGGTATGTCCAGCGCTCACCGTCGTTTCCCGTGACCGGTCGTGCTCCCGGGACATCGTCGGCGTCATCCACTCTCGCCATACCTCCAACTGTGACGACGTCTAATAGGACTTGAGTCAAGAAATAAGAAGGCGCCCGCATCCACAGCGGGGGCGTTCATCCTTCTTGAAGGAAGAGCTAGGCCCTTTGCCTTTGCGTTCGCCTCCTTGATCTCCGCCGGGACACGGCCGCGGTCGTTCACCTCGTAGCCGTTCTCCTTGGCCCTGCGCGAATCAGGGAAGCCAACGCGCTACGGAGTTTTGCCGCGTTCTTCTCGTTCAAGTCGATCTCGTACGTCTTGCCGTCGAGACCGAACACGATCGTCTCGGACGCCTTGGATCCGTCGAGGTCATCCAGCAGCTGATGTAGGTCGCGGCTCGTGGGGAGCCCAGGATGCCGGATCCCATGTTGTTCGTGACGTAGTTGATCTTCATGTGCCGATCGAGGTCCATGGGCATCCGAGGTGAGCGGCCATTCTCTCCCTGTGGAATCGGAGGGCGAGGCGCCCAGAGGGCCGCACGCCGAGTGGCTCCTGGTCATCGCCGTTGTCCTCGGACGTGCGGCGTCAGCGGCCGGTCGACCCATTTGGCTCCGGGAGATGGGTCTTCGACCAGGCCGCAAGCACGGGTTCACCGGCTACATCGAGGCAGCCTGCGGGATGCAGGCCGCCGACAACGGCTTCGCCGACGTCCTGACCATGACTTTCCTCACCGCCAAGGCCATGGAGAAGCGCCGGAACGAGGCGTACGAGGGGATGGTGGAGCTCATCGGCCGCGCCAAAGCCGCGGGCCGGCTGCGCGAGGACTTCGACCCCTCCGATCTGGTGCTGCTGCACATGGCCAACCTCGGCGTCGTCCACGCCTGCGGCGACGCCGCTCCCGACGCCTGGCGACGCGTAGTCGCTCTAATGATCCAGTCCTTTGAGACCCCGGCTCGGGCCCCTCTCCCCGCGTCGCCCGCGCACGACGACCTCTACAAGGCCATGCTCCGCACCGCCCCTACGGGCGACGCCGCGCCGAAGCCGGAGCAGAACAGCTGACCCGATGGGCCGCGGCGGCCTGTCCGCGCTCTCCGTACCGTTAGAGGGGACGCGCCGCAGCGCGTCTGGGGCTTCGGCTTCAGCGACGACGCCCGCCCGTTCGGCGCCGCCGAGTGCCTCGATGTCGTCAACTGGTTCAAGCAGCAGGGCTGTTACGTCCTCGGAGGCGTCCCCACCCGCTGGCGCACCGGCACGGAGGACTCACGGTCCGGCTTCGCCGACGTCTGCCACGCCTTCCACATGCTGTCCCCCTGGATGGTCGGTCGCATCGGCACCGCCGCGGACTCCGACTCCTTCCGCCAGAACGTCAACCAGCCCGACCTCGCCGACTGCGCCGCCCACGGCATCGACTACCAGCCCTGTGTCCTCACCGGCGACCTGCAAGAACGCCAGCGCGCCCACGGCGACTTCATGTGGCGGCAGCTCTACAACATGGTCGGCCTCGGCGCCCAGGGCATCTACATCTCCATGTTCGACGAGTTCAACGAGGCCAACCAGATCGCGAATACCGCCGAAACCGCGGCCGACGTGCCCGCCGGGTCGGGCATCTACGCCCTCGACGAGGACGGCACCTCCTGCTCCGCGGACTACTACCTCCGCCTGACCGGAGACGGCTGCCGCATGCTCAAGGGCCAGATCACCCTGACTCCCCAACTCCCCACACCTGTCCGGGTCTGAGAGATCAGGCCTGACCCCGCTGAGGCCGGCGGGCCCTGTCACTGGACGATCCAGGTAACCTGCGACCGAGTCGTCACGGGGGAGTTGTCACCGCATGAGTACGCCACCTTCGGAATCGGCATCCGCAACGGATCAGACCGAGGGGCGGTCCGTCCGGATCGGCGCTCTCGTTCCGCTCACTCGGCCCGGCTGGGCCGAGGCGGGCCGGCATCTGCTCGCCGGTCTCGAACTGGCCGTCGGCGAGGTCAATGACGCCGGCGGGATCGCCGGAAGGCCGCTCGAACTGGTGGTGCGGGACACCGCGGCGGATCCGCAGCGGGCGACGGCGGCCGTGGACGAACTGGCTCGCCTGGGCGTGGCGGCCCTGGCGGGGAGTATCACAGCGTCGTCGCTCGCGCCGCCGCCGCACGGGCCGACGCCCTCCGCCTGCCGTTCCTGTGCTCGTCCGCGGTCCTCGACACCCTCACCGAACAGCCCACGGAATGGGTCGCGCGCCTGGCCCCGCCACAGTCCCGCGGCTGGCAGGTCTACGCGGACTTCCTCCTCGGCGCGGGCCACAACCGCATCGCCGTGGCAGCCCAACCGAGCGTCTACTGGGCGTCCGGCATCCGCATTCTGCGCAACCACCTCGCTCCACGCGGCGGCACCGTCGTAGAACTCGACATGAGTGTCCTCACCCCGGCGGCGGTCGGCGACCAACTCGTCGACAAGGGCGCGACCGCCCTCCTTCTTCTGACCGGCCACCCGGAGCCGGCCGTGTCGATCGTCAAGGCGGTCCGCCTCGACCAGCGCCTCGCCAAAGTCATGATCGGTGCTCCGGCCGGACAACCGGAGTTCTCCGAGTGGGCCAGGCTGTTGGGCGACGACGGCGCCGCGGTCCCGTTCTTGCGCTACCTGCCCGAGTCGCTCAGCCCTCTCGGCGCACGAGTCGAGAAGGTCCTGGGCGAGCGGCTGGGCCAAGCGCCCTCCTTCGTCGCCTTCGAGGGCTACGACACGATCGCCGTCCTCGCCGAGTCGCTGCGTTCGCACGGCGCGGACCGGACGCGCATCGCCGGATCCTGGCCGCGCGTCACAGTCGAAGGCACCCGCGGACAGATCCGGTTCTCCCGCACGGCAGGCATCAGCGTGTGGCAATGGACCTCGGCGCCGGTCCAAGTCGTTGACCGCGATCCGGCGGCACCTGATCGTTTTCGCGTCCCTCACGCCGACTGAGCGAACGCGGAAGTCTGACTTGCCGGTACCCGGGGCCGGCTGGAGAACTGACGTCGATCGAGGAAGGGCAGTTGTTCTCATCCCACTGACACGACCTCGCACACTGGCGCAACGAGTCCGGGCAGCCGCATCCCTCACCAGAGGCCCCGGAACCGCCAAGTCTGGCGCCCAGCGAAGCCACTTACCTGATCCACACGGAGTACCGCCACCCTCTTCTTGTCCTGGCGGACTCGGCAACTTTCGCCTCGCCCGAATGCCCGCTCCTCGTGCTGGACCTGCGGGGTGAGCAAGGGCGTTGTGTCCGCGTCGTGGCAGCCGAGCTGTGGAGCATCGAGAACAATCTCTCGGGCGCGAACATGGACTTCGAGGAGTTCGCCGATGCCGTCGACGACGACGGCGTGTTCCGAGGCTTTTGATTGCGTCAGCGAAGGTAGCGGTGCGCGGCGTTGCTGTGGTGGGAGGAGTTGGCCAGGGTGAACTGCTGTAGCGGGTGGAAGTGCGCCTCGGTGGGGTTGGTCCAGGAGGCTTAGGCCGGTGTGAAACACAGCTCGACCTTGTGCTTTCGTTGTGGACCTGCCCGCCGCGTTAGGCCGAGTCGCGCACGACGAGTTCCGGGTCGAAGACGACCGACGTCGCCTCGGTGCGTACGCCGTGGATGTGCTCGTCGAGCAGGCGGGCCATCTCCGTCGCCATCTCCTCGACCGGCTGGCGGATCGTGGTCAGCCGGGGCCGGCAGGTCACCGCGATGCTGGAGTCGTCGAAGCCGATGACAGCGACGTCCTCGGGCACCCGGCGTCCGCGCTCCCGCGCGGCCTGGCAGGCGCCCTGCGCCATGAGGTCGTTGGCGGCGAACACGCCGTCCGTGTCGGGGTGGCGGGCCAGCAGGTCCGACATGGCCGCGAGACCGCTGTCCAGGGTGAACCCGCCCTCGGCGACCGGGACTTGGGGGTGACCGTGGTGGGCGAGCGTGTCCCGGAACCCGGCGAGCCGCTCCTGGCTCGCTGCCACGTCCAGGGGGCCGCAGACCGTGGCGGGTCGGCGGCAGCCGCGTGCGAGGAGATGCTCCGCGGCGAGGCGCCCGCCGTCCCGGTGCGCCAGGTCCACGTAGCTGAGCGGGACCGAACGGGAGGGACGGGCGAAGAGCACCGCGGGAAGGCGGGCCTCGGCGAGGAGTGCGGGCAACGGGTCGTCCGCGTGCGTGGAGACCACGAGGGCGCCGTCGGCGCGGCCCTGGCGCAGGTAGGTCAGCACCTCCTCCCGCGCCTCGGTCGACTCGGCGAACATCAGGACGGGGTGCATCGAGCGGGGGCGCAGGAAGCCGACGATTCCGCCGACGACCCGTCCGAAGAAGGGGTCCGCGAACACCCGTGTGGCGAAGGCGTTCTGGCCGGCGTCCGTGATGTCCCCGGCGCCGGACACCACCAGGGCGACGGTCTCGGCCCGCCGGGTCACCAGTGAGCGGGCGGCCCTGTTGGGCGCGTAACCCGTCCGCTCGATGGCCCGGCGGACCACTTCCTGTATCTCCGGATCCACGTTGCGGATGCCGTTGACGACCCGGGACACGGTCGCCCGGGAGACACCGGCCTCCCGGGCGACATCCTCCAGCGTCGGGGTCCGTCTGCTCATGCAGGCACCCTAACGGACCTGCGTGATCAGGCAATAGAGCGCTCTCCCGGAGCGGGCCGTACGCTCCGGGAGAGGTCCGTGTGTCAGGCGTACACGCCGAACTCGTACAGCGAGTACCCCCAACCGGTGCCCCGCGCCGTGCCGTTGACGCGGACGTAGCGGCCGGTCCCGGTGACGTCGAAGTCGTCGATCCCGCCGTTGCCGTCGGTCACGGTGCGCACGGTCTGCCAGTTCTGGCCGTCGTCGGAGGTCTGGACGGTGTAGGCCTTGGCGTACGAGGCCTCCCAGGACAGCTGGACGTGCCGGAAGGTGGTGCGGGTACCGAGGTCGACCTGGAGCCACTGGGGGTCGCTCCAGTCACTGGCCCAGCGGGTGGCCTGGTCGCCGTCCACCGCGTTGGCGGCCGGGCACGGGCAGTCACCGTAACTCGCCTGGTAGGACGAGGCGTTGGCCGGTTTACCCCGTGCCACATTGGTGCCGGACGGCACCGGCGGGACGACCCGGATGGAGCGGGTCTCGACGCCGACGTTGCCCCGGCCGTCCGTCGCCTTGACGTAGACCTTCCAGACGCCCGGGCGGTCGGGTGCGGTGACCTTGAGGCGACCGCCGCCGAGGTCGGTGGAGGGCAGCGGAGCCAGGTTCTTGCTCTGGTCGATGTAGTTGCTGTTGTCGAGGACCTCGTAGGAGATCCCGTCACCGTCGGGGTCGGTGGCCCGCACGGACAGGACGAGGTCGCGTCCGGCCTGCACCTGGCCCGCGCCGCCCTCCACGGCCAGGTCGGAGATGACGGGCGGGGTGTTGTCATGGCTGGTGTCGCCGCCGTAGGCCCTCTTCACCGCGTAGTACGACAGGCGTTTTTGGCCGGCGGGCAGCAGGTTGAACCAGATGCCGCCGAAGTCGTACTCGGTGCCGTAGTGGAACATCGTGGCGCCGAGCGCGACCCCCGTGTGCCCGGTGACGCAGTTCCAGGCGCGGGTGTAACCGTCGGCCTTGGCCTGGTCGGAGGGCTCCAGCGGAACGCCGTTGGCGTCGTCGGGGACCTCCCACTCGCCGGCGGGACCGGTCTCGGTGACGATGTAGGGCTTGGTGTAACCCCCTTGCTGCCAGGCGGACTTGATGTCGCAGACCGCGTTGTAGGAGTTCACGGCGTACAGGTCGAGATCCGGCGCGTTCCTCTTGTAGTAAGGCCAGGCGCCGACCCAGGCGTCGGTGGACGTGACCGGGTGGTTGGGGTCGACGGCGTGGATCTTCTTGGTGATGTCGTTGACGAGGGTGGTGTAGGCGTCGCGCTGTCTTTCCAACTCATCGCCGCTGTAACAGTTCTGCAGCCCGAGGACCGACTCGTTGCCGACGTCCCACATGAGCACGCCGGGGTTGTCCTTGTAGGTCTGCACCCACTTGGGGAACTCGTCGAGCATCTGGTTCTTGTAGGCGGTGTCGGTCAGGTAGTTGACGCAGCCACCGCTGCCGGGTCCGCCGCCCGGCTGGAGCCAGAAGCCCGCGACGACCTTGATTCCATGGGCGGCCGCGGAGTCGAACAGCGGCTTGCTGCCGGCGTCGGTGCCCCAGGTGCGGATCGTGTTGACGCCCATGGACTGGAGGTCCGGCAGGTACTTCTCGGCGTCCGCGACACTCGGGCCCCAGGTCAGGCCCTTGACCTGGTACGGCTGCCCGTCCACCGTCAGCTGCCAGGCGCCCTGGCCGCCGGTGACCTTGACGACGCTGCCCGCGGCGTGGGCCTGGGCGGCGGGCAGGGCGGCGAAGAGGCCGGCCGCCAGCACGCCGGCGGTGAGGGGGGCCGCGATACGGCGGGTGCGGAGTCGTGGGGTCATGCGCGGGCTCCTCACGGCAGTCGGTAGTGCTCGTCGAGCGCGGCGCCCGCCTCCGGGTGGGTCTCGTCGTAGCCGCGCGCGTCGCACTGCAGTCCGCCGACGACGCAGTGATCGACCAGCGCCTTGAGCGTGGGGGAGTCCCAGGCGTTGAAGAAGTCGTAGTGGAAGCTGTGGCCCGTTCCGCTGGCCAGCCGCACCTGCGACATGTCGCCGTTGACGGGGAAGGCCATCTTGAACTCGATCATCGGCAGCGCCACCGGGTGGTCGGCCGGGCACATGTTGTCGTTCGTGCCGGGCTTGACCACGGGGTAGGCCATGTGGCTCTTGTGGTCGGGAGTGTCGAGGTACCTGCCGTCCCAGCAACTGGGCGCCTGGAAGCGGATGTTGAGCTGGACGTCCGGGCGGCTCGGGCAGGTCGCGGGGAACTCGGTGTTGAAGAAGCTGTCACCGCACTCCCAGCCCTCGACGAAGCCGGGATGGTGGCGGAACTCGTCGGCGCTCTGCGTGGGGCTGCCAACGACGAAGCGCAGGCCCTTGGGGAAGGGGCGGACGCTGGTGTAGTCGGTGACACCGGTCTTGTAGTAGATGACCTGCGGGCCGACGGGAAGGATCTGCCGGTCGCCGTTATAGAGCGTGGGCATCCAGTAGCCGGACAGGTCGCCGGGGGCCCTGCACGTGGTGCCGCCGGCCTCCAGCGAGGCGGTCGTGCTGTTGGCGTCGGTCGTCGTGTTGCCCATGAAGGTGTGGTCGTGGGACTTGCCCGGCTGCTGCGGGTAGACGATGGGGTCGTCCGGCCGGGTGTGCGTGACCGAGCAGTTGGCCTGGAACTCGTGGAAGTAGCGGTGCGGCGGGTCCTGGGTGGACGGCGTCACGCCGGTGACCGGCGGGTTCGCGGGGATGTAGCCGTCGCCATCCGGATCCTCCGGGGAGTTGGCCGTGGACGCGGCCATGACATGTCCGGAGTGGGTGGCCGCGAACGACTGCGCGGCGGAGCTGTGCGGTGCGGGCGGCCCGGCGCTGATGGCGACGCCGCCGAGGCCGAGCGAGGTCAGCAGGAGCGCGCCGGTGATCAGCGTGGCTGACAGGCCTTTCGATCTCCGTGACATGGAGACCTCCTCCTGAACGGTGGGGGTGTCAGAGGTCGTCGCCCGGCGTCCCCCTGACCTGACGTCAGGCGAGCCGGTGTGAGGGGACGCCGGGAGACAATGGGAGAGCGCTCTCCCGCCGAGGAGTGTTGAGGGCATGCCAGCAAGGTGTCAAGGGATCCGGCAGAACTGGACGCGGAAGGATTTCATCGTCCGAAGGCTTGCCGGGAGCCGGAACTCATGAGTTAAATCAAGACCTGAACTAAGTGGCGCCACAGGGTCCTTGGCCCGTCGCCCCGTCTGCCGTGGTGCCTGCCGGAGCAAGGCCTTCGGGTTGGTTCCCGGGCCGGTCCCACAGGGCCGGCCCGGGAGGGGCTCACTGGACGTACGTGTAGTGCGGGCTGTCGTACTGGGGGCCGTTCTTCTCGTAGGTGAACCAGTACGTCAGGGTGGCACCGGTGCTGAGGGACACGTTCTGCGTCCAGGTGCCGTTGCTGTTGGTCATCCGGAAGTTCTGCTGGTTGGAACCGTTGACGAGGTAGTGCACATCCACGTACGCCGCGGGTGTCGTCGGACGGAACGTGATCTGCGCCTGGCTGTCGCTCACCCGGGTCACGCCGGCGGTGTAGTCCGGCGTCGTGTTGCTCCCGCCGGTGGTGCCGCCGGTCGTGTTCCCGCCGGTGGTGCCTCCGGTCGTCGTACCGCCGGTCGTCGTACCGCCCGTGGTAGTGCCGCCAGTTGTGCTGCCACCAGCGCTTTGCTGGTAGACCGCGAACCAGTCGACGCTCATGGCGGCACCTGATGTGATGCTGCCCGCCTGGGCGGCCGAGCTGCAGCCGCAGACCTTGTCGGGGTATGAACCGGCGATCGCGAGGTCGAAGATGGCCATGAACCCGTGGTCGACTGCGGCTTGCCAGGTGCCGACCGAAACCTGGTTCTCGTTGACGGTGAAGGTCAGATTGCCGTCGAGGTAGAAGCGCAGCTGCTCCGCGGAGGTGTTGGTGCGGTCGATGATCGCGGAGTACGTGTGGTAGCTGGTCTGGCACCCCGCGCACGGCTGAAGATCGCTGGTGATGCCGTCGGGATCGTGGCACTCGCCCGCCCACACCCCGCAGTGGAAGGTGGTGGAGTGCTTACTCAGCGCGTTGACGTCCTCCATGATGTCGAACTCGCCGATACTCGGCCAGTTCGTCGCGCCAACTGGGCGGGCGGCGCCGCCCATCGCCCAGAACGCCGGCCAATAACCCAGTCCATTCTGCGGGTTGGGCTGGAGGATGGACGCACTCATCTGGAGCTGTCCGCCGGCAGGGGCGGCGAAGTCGGTGCGCTGGGTCTCGATGCGTCCGGAGGTCCAGTGACCCGAACCGTCCCGGATCGCGCGGATGACCAGGTGGCCCTGCCCGTCCTGGTACACGTTGTTCGTGGAGTCGGTGGCCGTTTCGATTTCACCCGTCCCCCAGTTGGGGGCCCCTCCGGCGTAGCTGGTGCCAAGGTCGTACAGCCAGTTGGCCCGGTTCAGACCGCTGCCGGACGCG
Source organism: Streptomyces pseudovenezuelae (assembly GCF_029892565.1). Lineage (GTDB taxonomy): Bacteria > Actinomycetota > Actinomycetes > Streptomycetales > Streptomycetaceae > Streptomyces > Streptomyces pseudovenezuelae_A. Next base: position 883,115 of record NZ_JARXVH010000002.1, read on the forward strand.
CCGTTGAAGTCGTCCGAGAACAGGGTGGTCCAGCCTGCCGGAGGACTCGGTGCGGCCGCCGACGCGCTGCCACCGGTTCCGACCAGACCTGCGAGCGTGCCGATGAGCAACAGCAGAGTGCTGCCGAAGACAAGGAGGATCGTTCTCCGCCCGTCTGTCGGCGCACTTGTGTGCACTGAGCTGGTTTCCATTGCTGTGGTTCCTCCCGTTCAAGGGGCCGAGTTGGACGTTTCGTTACTCCTGGCTGATCGTGTGGCGTCCGGCATTGACGGACAGTGATGAGAGCGCTCTCAGGCGCTGTCCCAATGCAGGAGTGTCCGGCGCGGTCTTCCACGCGTCAATGACTTCAACGTGACGGGCGAAAGGTGGTGGGACCTGGCGACGCTATGTGGAGCTTCGGAAAAGGTCCGAACCAGACTTCGGAAGCATCGTGAACGTGTCCACCGTGACCTCATGTGCTCGGTCATGGGCCGCTGAGCTGCGGCTCTGTGATGGTGACGCCGGGGCGGTGCCTCCGTCGTCGCGCCGGTTGACCGTGATGCCGTCCGCGTCGCTCGTGTCGCAGGTTCAGGAGTCGAAGGCACGTACTCCGTGCTGAAGCCGTCGAGTGCCCGATCAGTCGCCCGGTGCTCTCCGTGGCGTGAAGTCACCTGTGCATTCCGCACATCGGAGTGATGACAGCGGCAACTGTGCAGGGCGGTACGCCGCGTGACAGCGTCGTACTCGTCACCGACCGGTGGAGGGAGCAGACGTGAACAAGGGCTATGCCGTGTACTGCGACGCGGACCCGTACTTCTACGACGCTCCGCACCGCACGGTTTCCCGGACCGGGGCCGGGCGCTCCCGGTACGCCGCGGCCTCCTCACCCGTACCGGAGGGATGGCAGCGCAACGAGAGCGGAGACTGGCTCGCTCTGCGCCCCGTCGACTCCGACCTGCCGGCTCAGGGCTGGAAGATCCACGTCTCCGCCTGCCTCGACAACGCGGAGTCCGTGCTCGACCGCGTGTGGCGGCACTGCGTCGCCGGCGGCACGGCCTTCAAGTTCGTGCCCAGCCGCTACCTGCTGCACCAGCGCAACGCCAAGTACGCGGACCGCGCCGGCAGCGGCAAGTTCATCACCGTGTACCCGGCGGACGAGGCGGAGTTCGAGCGGCTCGTGGGGGAGCTGTCCGACCTGCTGGCCGGTGAGCCCGGACCGCACATCCTGAGCGACCTGAGAATCGGCGACGGCCCCGTCCACGTCCGCTACGGCGGCTTCACCCGCCGCAACTGCTACGACGCGGACGGGGAGTTGCAACCGGCCGTGACCGGTCCCGACGGCGTGCTGGTGCCCGATCTGCGCGGCCCGGTCTTCCGCGTGCCGGACTGGGTGAGCCCGCCCTCCTTCCTGCGCCCGCACCTCGACGCCCGTTCCGCGGTGACCGTGGCCGGCCTGCCCTACACCATCGAGTCGGCGTTGCACTTCTCCAACGGCGGTGGCGTCTACCTCGCCCGTGACAACCGCACCGGCGAGCGGGTCGTCCTCAAGGAGGCCCGCCCGCACGCCGGACTCGCGGCCGACGGCGCCGATGCCGTGACCCGGCTGCACCGTGAACGCCGGGCGCTGGAGCGGCTGTCGGGCCTCGACTGCACGCCCGAGGTGCTCGACCACCTCACGGTCGGGGAACACCACTTCCTCGTCCTGGAGTACATCGACGGCAAGCCGCTCAACACCTTCTTCGCCCGCCGTCACCCGCTCATCGAGGCCGACCCGGGTGAGCGGAGACTGGCCGAGTACACCGCCTGGGCCCTCGACGTCCACGCGCGGGTGGAGCGCGCCGTCGAGGACGTCCACGCCCGGGGCGTGGTCTTCAACGACCTGCACCTGTTCAACATCATGATCCGGGACGACGACAGCGTCGCCCTGCTGGACTTCGAGGCGGCCCACCACGTCGACGAACCGGGCCGGCAGACCGTGGCCAACCCGGGGTTCGTGGCGCCCTCCGACCGGCGGGGCGTTGGGGTGGACCGGTACGCGCTGGCGTGTCTGCGGCTCGCGCTGTTCCTCCCGCTCACGAGTCTGCTGGCCGTCGACCGGCGCAAGGCGGCTCACCTCGCCGACGTGGTGGCGGATCAGTTTCCTGTGGACCGGGCCTTTCTGGACGCGGCGGTCGACGAGATCACACGCGTCGACGGCGCCCCCTCGGCGCGAGGGCCGGCCGGGCCGGTGGTTCCGGTCCGGCCAGGCGACTGGCCGCGCAGCAGAGACTCCATGGCCGAGGCCGTCCGTGCCTCCGCGACGCCGTCCCGTACGGACCGTCTCTTCCCCGGTGACATCGCGCAGTTCGCCACGGCCGGTGGCGGGCTGGCCTTCGCCCACGGCGCGGCGGGGGTGCTGTACGCCCTGGCCGAGAGCGGGGCGGGACGGGACGAGGACGGCGAGCAGTGGCTGCTGGAGCGGACCAAGCAACCGCCCTCGGGGATGCCGCTCGGTTTCCACGACGGACTCGCCGGAATCGCCTGGACCCTCGACCGGCTCGGCCACCGCGACCGTGCTCTCGACCTCACCGAGCTGCTTCTCGACCAGCCCTTCGACCAGCTGGCCCCGGACCTGCACAGCGGCACCGCGGGACTGGGCCTGGCCCTGGACTCGCTGGCCGTCACCACGGGAGAGGCCGCGCTGCACTCCGCGGCTCTGCGCTGCGCCGAACTCGCCGCCGCCGGCATGCCGGCCGGACGCGGTGCTCCCGGCCGCCCCCGCGCGGGGCTGCTGCACGGCGCCGCCGGACGCGCACTGCTCTTCCTGCGACTGTTCGAACGCACCGGTGACCGCGCCCTCCTCGACCTCGCCCGCGACGCGCTGCGCCAGGACCTCGCCCGCTGTGTCCGCGGTGCGGGCGGCGCGCTGCAGGTCGACGAGGGGTGGCGCACCATGCCCTACCTGGGCGCCGGCAGCGTGGGCATCGGCATGGTGCTGGACGACTACCTGGCGCACCGGGAGGACGCGGAGTTCGCCGGGGCCCGGAACGAGATCGTGGCGGCGGCCCAGGCGATGTTCTACGCCCAGCCGGGTCTCTACCGGGGCGTGGCCGGCATGGTGCTGTACCTCGGCCGCACCACGGCCACTACGCCCGGCACGGGCCCGGAGGCCGTCCGACGCCAACTCGACGCGCTGTCCTGGCACGCGATGTCCTACGGCGACCGGCTCGCCTTTCCCGGTGAGCAGATGATGCGCCTGTCCATGGACCTCTCCACCGGAACGGCCGGATGCCTGCTGGCTGTCGCCTCCGTCCTCGGCGACTCGCCCGCCGGGCTGCCGTTCCTGCCGCCGCTGCGCCGGAGCAGCGGCCCCCGACTCGGCCCCACCAGGGGTCGTGAAGAAGCACACCCGCTGCCGTACGAGAGGAAGATGTCATGAACCTGTTCGACCTGCAGTCGATGGAGACCCCCAAGGAAGAGGCCATGGGGGACGTCGAGAGCGGTAGCCGCGCGAGCCTCCTGCTCTGCGGCGACAGCAGCCTGAGCGTCACGACCTGTAACTGACGCCGGAGTTGCCGGCCACGGCGACCTGGTGAGCCAGGTCGCCGGGCACAGCGCCCCGGGTGAACTCCCGGGGCGCCGACGCCTGCCCGCCCGGTCACCACGGTCGGGCGGGCTGCCGAATCCGTCGGGTCCGCCGGGTCCGCGACCGGTGTCTCCAGAGGACGGACGGAGGTATGCGCTGATGTGGACGAGCAGGCCCTGGGGGCGGCAGACGCCCAGGACGCGGGAGGGGGCCGACGGCTCGGCACCCGGGCGCGCGCCGGAGGCACTGGTGCTGCTGTGCTCGGTCGGAGCGGCCGCGGTGGCGGTGGCCCAGCCCCTCGTCCTCGGCCGCACACTGGACCTATTGCTGCGTGACGGCGACGCGGGCCGGTGGCTCCCGCTGAGCGCCGGGCTGCTCCTGGGCGAACTGCTGCTGGACAGTCTGACCTCGCTGTTCACCGGACGCTGCAACGCCGTATGGACGGCGTCCATACGCTCCCGGGCCCTGCGCGGACTGCTGCGCGCCGTACCCGACAGCGCGCGCCCCCACCCGCCGGGGGACGTCGGGACCCGCCTGACCCTCAACGCCGCGGACGCGGGCGGCGCCCCGGCGGCCCGGGCGGCGCTCGGTGCCTCACTGATCACCCCGCTGGGCGCACTCGTGGCACTGGCCTTCGTCGACGTGTGGGTGGCCGCCTGCGTGCTGACCGGTCTGCCCGCCCTGGCGCTGGTGCTGCGGACCTTCGCCCGTGACACAGGCGCCTCGGTCGCCGCCTACCAGCGGACACAGTCCCTGATCGCATCACGGCTGTTGGAAGCCCTGGACGGCGCAGCCACGATCGGCGCCGCGGGGACCGGCGACCGCGAACGCGCCCGCATCCTGGCGCCGTTGGCCGAACTGGCGGCCCAGGGCCGGCACATGTGGGCGCTGCACGGACGGGCGCTCGGCAGGAGCAACGTCCTCGTCCCGCTGCTGACACTGGCCGCCACCGCCGTCGGCGGCCTGCGACTGGCGGCCGGCCACCTGAGCGTGGGCGACCTGCTCGCCGCCTGCCGGTACGCGCAGCTCGCGGCCGGCATCGGCGGTGCCGCGACCCTGCTCGGCGCGCTCGTACGCGCGCGCGAGGCTCGGCGCCGGACCCAGGAGCTGGAGTGGATGCCCCCGTTGAAGTACGGATCGCGGCGGCTGCCTCAGGACGGCCCCGGCGAGCTCGAACTGCGCGGAGTGCGCGTGGTGCGCGACGGCAGGCAGGTGCTGCGCGCCGACCACCTGCGGGTACCGGGCGGCAGCACCGTCGCGGTGGTCGGCCGCAGCGGGGCGGGGAAGTCCGTCCTGGCGGCCGTGGCGGGACGGCTGATCGACCCGGACGAGGGGCACGTACTGCTGGACGGTGTCCCGCTCGACCGGCTGACGCGCGAGGCACTGCGCACCGAGGTGGCCTACGCCTTCGAACGCCCGGTCCTGGGCGAGGGCACGATCGCCGAAGCGGTCGCCACCGGGTCGCGGCAGCCGGCCCCCGAGCAGGTACGGCACGCGGCCCTCGCGGCGGGCGCCGACAGCTTCGTACAGCGGTTGCCGCACGGATACGACACCCCACTGGCGGAGGCGCCGCTCTCGGGCGGGGAACACCAGCGTCTCGGACTGGCGCGGGCGTTCGCGCACGCCGGACGGTTGCTGGTCATGGACGACGCCACGTCCAGTCTGGACACCGCCACGGAGCACGAGGTGAATCTGGCACTGCGCCGCTCGGTGCGGCGCGGCACCAGGCTCGTGGTCGCCCACCGCCCGTCGGTCGCCGACCGGGCGGACCTGGTGCTCTGGCTGGAGGCGGGGGAGGTGAGAGCCGTCGGGACGCATCGCGAACTGTGGCACAGGGCCGGCTACCGGGCGGTCTTCGGCACCGATACCGGCGGGACCGGTGCCGAAGACGTGACGCCGGGCGACGAGCCCGTACGCCGTCATGAGCCCGAGGAGGTGCGGCCATGACGTCCGCCGGGTACGGGGCCGCGCGGGCCCTGGACGCCGACGGGCCCCGGGACGACGGGACCGGCGCGCTGAGCCGCCTCGCGCCGCCGGCGCGTCGCTTCCTCGCCCGCCGCAAAGGCGTACTGGCGCGACTCGCGCTCTGGTCGCTGGCCGAGTCGGGGCAGGCGTTCCTGGTGGGCTACGGGGTCGCCCGCTCCGTCGACGAGGGGTTCCTCGCCGGTGACCCGCGCCGGGGACTGCTATGGCTCGCGGTCGCCCTGGTCGCCGTGCTGTCCGGCGCCCCGGTCGTCCGGGGGGTGTTCGCACAGCTCGCCGGGCTGACGGAGCCGCTGCGCGACGGGCTGGTGCGGCGAGCGGTCGACCGTTCCCTGGACCGGGCGGCCCGGGGCGGACCCGGCGGGACGGACCGGGCGGCCGTCTCACGGCTGACGAACCAGGTCGAGATCGCCAGGGACAGTTTCGCCGGTCTCGTCCTCACCCTGCGTTCCTTCGTCTTCACCGCCGCGGGCGCCCTGCTCGGACTGCTCTCACTGAACCCCGCGCTGCTCGTGGTGGTCCTGCCGCCCCTGACGGGTGGTCTCGCGCTGTTCCTGTGCACGCTGCGGCCCATGGCGGCGGCCCAACGACGCGCCCTGGCGACCGACGAGGCACTGGGCGACCACGCGGCGCGATCCCGTGCGGCGCTGCGAGACCTCACCGCGTGCGGGACCGGGCCCCGAGCCGAGCGGCGCGGCGCGGACCTGGTCGCGGATGCCGCAGCACAGGCCCGGACCCTGGCCGGCTGGGCGACAGTGCGCACGGCGGCCCTCGGTGTCTCGGGCCAACTGCCCGTGCTCGCGCTGCTGGTGGCGGTGCCCTGGCTGCGCGCGCGAGGAGTGAGCGCGGGCGCTCTGCTGGGGGCGTTCACCTACCTTGTCCAGTCCTTGCTGCCCGCCCTGCACACGCTGATGACCGCACTGGGCGCGGCCGGGGCCCGGCTGCTGGTCGTCCTCGACCGGGTGCTCGGCCCGGTGCCGGACGCGGCGCCGAGAGCCACGGGCCCGTCGCAGGCCGTTTCGACGGCATGCCACGGCCGCGGTTGTGGCACCGGTGCACGGGCATCCGCCGACGTGGTGCGACCGGTGCCCGGACCCGCGGCTCCGGCGGTGGATCTGCGGTCCGTCACCCTGTCGTACGGCGTCCGCGCGGAGCCCGTACTCGACGCGCTCGACCTGCGCGTCGCCCCGGGGGAACACCTCGCCGTGGTCGGGCCGAGCGGCATCGGCAAGTCGACCCTCACCCGCCTCGTCGCCGGGACGCTCGCGCCGAGCCGCGGCGAAGTGCGCGTGGCCGGACACCTGGTGACGGGACGAGCCGCCGCCGAACTCTCCGCACTGCGGGTGCTCGTCCCGCAGGAGGCCTACGTGTTCTCCGGCACCGTGGGCGACAACCTCGCGTATCTGCGCACGGACGTGCGCCGGGGGGAACTCGACGCCGCTGTCCGGGTACTCGGTCTGGAGTTGCTGGTCGGGCGCCTGGGCGGGCTCGCCGGCCCGGTGCGGCCCGCCGAACTGTCGCCGGGGGAGCGGCAGTTGATCGCGTTGGCCCGCGCGTACCTGTCGCCCGCCCCCTTGCTGCTCCTCGATGAGGCCACCTGCCACCTCGACCCGGCGTCCGAGGCCCGCGCGGAGGAGGCCCTCACGGCACGGCCCGGAACGCTGCTCGTGGTGGCGCACCGGCTGTCCTCGGCGGTCCGTGCCGACCGGATCCTGGTGCTGGACGGAGTACGGGCGGTGTGCGGGACGCACGAGGAACTGCTGGGCTGTTCGCGTCTCTACCGCGACCTGACGGGCCACTGGCAGGCGGGCCCGCCGCAACGGGTGTGACCGCGGCCGCACCGTGCGGTGCCGAGGCGGCGGCTACGATCGCGTCACGTCCAGCCGGCGCTCTGGACGATGCGTATCGCGTCGACCCGGTTACGGGCGCCCACCTTCCGGATCGCCGTGGCCATGTAGTTGCGGACCGTTCCCCGGGACAGGTGCAGGCCTGCCGCGATCTCGGCGATCGGTGCCCCCTGGGACGCCAGGGCCAGCACGCCCAGTTCCCGGGTGGTCAGCGGCATCTCCGAGCCCTTCAGCAGGGCCACGGTGAGCGACTCGTCCAGGAAGCGCTCACCCCTGGCGACCGTGTGCACCGCCGTGATCAGCCGCTGCACGGGGGCGTTCTTGTCGACCAGCCCGAGGGCACCCGCGTCGAACGCCCGGCGTAGCACTCCCGGCCGCTTGGCCGTCGTCAGGACGACGAGCCTGCCCCCGTACCGGGTCCGCAGGCGCTCACCGCACCCCTTGTCCGGGCCCGTCAGGCACTCACCGTCCACGACGCACACGTTGGCCGGCGCGGCTTCGCGATCCGGACCGTCGGCGTCGGGCGACAGGGACGTGACGTCCAGTGTGTCGTCCGATCTGAGCAGCTGCACCAGCGCCGAGCACAGCAGTTTCTCGTCGTGCACCACGACAGTACGAAGCATCTCCCCGACCCCTTGTCAGCGGCTGTCCCGTTCCGGCAGCCGGCTCCACTCGTCCCCGCGCCAACGGGTCGGGTGCCCTCATCCGGTTCGGCGGAACACGACGCGTACGCACGTGCGAGCCGCACCGGAGTCAATCCGCCGTCTTCGGCGCCCCGTCGGGGGAGCGCAAGGGCGATTGGCCGAGCGAAGAAGGGCGGATAACACACCAATCCACGGACCGCCCTCGCCCGGACGGACATCGACCAGCGGCCGCCCGTTCGGCGTCCTGGGCCCTGGCATCCTGGCCAAGGCGGGCCCCGTCACCCGTGGCCGGCCGTGTCTGCGAACCCGGCCCGGCCGAAAGGGAGTTGAGTCCGTGTCAGGTCCGGCCGAAAACCGCCACTGCCCAATCTGGCGCGAAAAGCACCACCCCGGTCGCCACACGGACTCTCGGTGGGCGCGTCTGGTCGCTCGCCAACGTCGATGCGGGGGTACGCCGTTGCGGGGCGGGCCTGTGGCGTGGACGACGCGATTGACGACGGTCCGATGCGCTCGGGGGACGGCCTCTTTGAGCGGCCGTAATCGGGCTTCGCCGGTCGGTCAAGATCAGGTCGAGCTACCGGAGAGTCGGATGTTCGACTGCCGCACCCCGGAGCCTCTCCAGCGGTCCGTACCGCTCAACGGGTCATGACCGCAGGCATGATGTGGGACATGACTGACATCGCCCGTCGCATGTTCGAGCTCCTGGAGCCGATCTGCCTGGTCGCCTTCGTCGCCGACGAGTGCAACGAGGAGCTTGCCGCGCTCGGCCACCGCACCTACTGGGACGGTTACTTCGCCAGCCGCGCCGCGCCGCTGGGGCGGGTGCCGGCGCAGGTCGTGCACGCGGCCTTCTACAGCTTCGCCGACGGGGAGGTCGCGCGGCACATCCCGAGCGCGTGGGAGACGATCCCGCCCAAGGCGTCCGTCGCCGCGCGGCAGCGGGGCAGCGCGGCCTCCGTACGGCGGATCCTCGGCGACGAACTGGCCGACTCCCCGGGTCTGGTGCGCGCCGCAGACCTGACCACCAAAGCCGCGACGAGCGCGCCCACAGAAGGCCGGGTGATGTACGCCGGGATGCGTACTCTTCCGGTGCCGAGCGACCCGGTCGCCCGGCTGTGGCATTCCGCGACCATGCTGCGCGAGCACCGCTGTGACGGGCACATCGCCGCTCTCGTCGGCGCGCGCATCGGCGGCACGGAGGCCCACGTGCTCAGCGCGCTGGACATGGGCATCCACCCGCCGGAGTCGTTCGGTCGCATCCATCACCTGCCGAGGGAGCGGCTGGCCGCGGTCATGGACGGCTTGCGCGAGCGCGGGCTCGTCGACAGCGACGGCCGGTTCACCGACGCAGGCCGGGAGACCAAGCAACGCATCGAAGCCCTCACGGACGAGCTCGCCGCTCCGCCGTACGACGCCCTGTCTCCCGCCGAGTTCGACGAGCTGGTCGCCGAGCTCGAACCCATCACCGCGGCGCTGGTGGCCGCGGGGTCGCAGTGACGAGAAGCGACCGTCGGCTGACGCACACGGATTATGATGCTCGGCATATATATCAATGGCAAGTTCGCACTACAGTGGATGCATGACTAGGCGTACGGACAGCAGGCAGCGCATGGTCGCGGCTGCTCGGCAGCTCATCCGCGAGCGGGGATACCACGGCACGGCGCTGTCGGACGTGGTGAAGCGGAGTGCGGCGCCACGCGGATCGGTCTATTACCACTTCCCTGAAGGCAAGGTGCAGATGGCGGCGGAGGCTGCCGACAGTCACGCCCGCGAACAGGTGGAGGAGATCAACCGGCTGGCCGGCTCCTCGTCGTCCGCGGAGGCCCTGGTCCGCACCTATTTCGACCGGGCCCGGGAGGGCATGGTCGGCAGCGGCTATCAGCGCGGCTGCGCTGTGGCTCCGCTGGTGATCGAGGCGGGCGAGGAGTCCGAGGAGCTCGACGCGGTCAGCCGCCGGGCGTTCGCGGCGATGATCGACGGCATGGCCTTCCAGCTGATCGTGCTGGGCGTGGGCAACGCTGCCGCCCGGGAGCTCGCGCACGCAGTGATCGCGGCGGTCGAGGGGGCCTTGGTCACCTCGCGCGCGCTGCGCAGTCCGGAGCCGTTCGACGCGGTCCAGACGGTACTGGCCGACCGCGCCCGGGATCTCACTGAGGGCGTCGAGACGTCCTTGTAGGCGCAGGCCCTCCCCGCCGAGGGCCTGACCCTCTGACCGCGTTGGTACCCCCAGGGGTGTCCCTCGGCTTGCCGTTTCTCCTTGATCGTGTTTCGTTTGTAAGTATACCGAGCGACATAATTCAGCGGGCGCGCAAGGAGGCAGGCATGGCATCCGTACTGATCACCGGTGCTTCCCAGGGCATCGGCAGGGCAACCGCAATCGAGCTCGCATCCCGCGGCCACAGGGTCATCGCCACCGCCCGCCGCCCCGAGGACCTCGACGATCTCCCCGTCGACCAGCTGCTGCGCCTCGACGTCACCGACCAGAACAGCATCGACGAGGCGCTGCGTGCCGCCGGAGAGGTCGACGTGCTCGTCAGCAACGCCGGCGCGACGATCCGGGGTCCACTGGAGGCCATTCCCATATCCGAGGTCGAGGCCCTCTTCCAGCTCAACACTCTCGGTCCCCTGCGGCTGGCGCAGGGTCTGCTGCCCGCCATGCGGGAGCGAGGATCAGGCCGCCTCGTCTTCATGTCCAGTATCCAGGGCCGGCTCACCCTGCCGATCATCGGCCCCTACGGAGCAAGCAAATGGGCGCTGGAAGCGCTCGCTGAGACGCTGGCCATCGAGACCCGGCCCTTCGGCATCAAGGTGTCCCTCATCCAACCTGGTGCCGTGTCCACCAACGGCGCCGCTCGCGCCAAGTCCTTCATCACCGAGGGTGACCCCTACAGCTTGCTGTACCCGCAACTCGGCTCCCTGCGAGGTGAGTCCGTCACCCCCGAGGAGGTCGCAGCCGTCGTCGCCGACACCATCGAAGATCCCGAGCCGCCTCTGCGGGTGCCCGCAGGTGAGCCCGGCCGGCGTGTACTCGCCGCCCGCAAAGCCGCACCGGACGACACGCCCTTCCTGCCGTTCGCGCTCGACTGGTAGGAGCAGAACCCCCTCCAGGCCTTGCACGCTGCAACCCGCCCTGGACAGGCTCGGCCGCCTGGTCGCGGTGCACGAAGCTGCGCGGACCGCGGGGTGGGGGCGACCAGTACCTCGATGCCGCGAAGAAGCTGCTCGCGATCGCGCTGGAGGTCCGGGTCGGAGTCCGGACCTCCAGCACGATCGTGGGTGATCGTGCGCTGCGATACCCGTATCGGGTGGTCCGATACCGGGTGGTGCGCGATCAGGCCATCGCGATGCAACCTATGCGGTTCCACGCGCCGTAGTTGGCGTAGGCCGCGGCGAGGACGTAACCGCTGGCGACGTAGGACTGGTTCTGCCACTTGCAGGCGGAGTTGAGGTCGAGCCGGGCGTCGGCGGGACCGTCGCAGTACCAACTATCCACGTTGCCACCCGAGTTGTAGGCCCCGGTGTACCCGCCCTGCAGGGACTTGCAGTAGCCGGCGAGGTCCATGCCGCCGCGCTCCAGACGCGTGTTGATGACGCCGAAGCAACTGCGGTCCGTGACGCTGGTGTTGTTCGGGTCCTCGGTGACGAGGAAGCCGCGGGAGACCAGTTCGGCGAACTGATAGCGGCAGGCGTCGGTGATCGACAGGGGCGTGTATGTGCCGTTCGCGTAGCAGGACCAGCCGGACGCGCTGCCCGAGGACTGGACCGATGTGGCCTCGGGTCCGCCCGCGGGAGTGAACGTGTTGCGGCAGTAGCCGTTGAGGTTGACGTCGCTGAGGTACCGGTTGACGCCGGATGCCCCCGAGGTGCCGGCCTGCGCGGGAAGCGCGGCCAGACCGACGAGCGCGAACGTGCCCACCAGCAGGGCGGCCAGCCGGCCGCGTAGGAATCGGGACATGGCGTGTTCCTTTCGTGCGTGCCGTATGCGGCGGTTGCGTGGATTCGCTATCGCGGTGGGCCGGAATGGGGTTTCCGGCCCGAGGCCCGCGGCTCCTCTTGAGTCGGTGGCCTCGTCTCGGTTGCGCTGTCGTTCCCGGCTCATTGAGCCCACGTCCCTTTCGCCCCACAAGGGCTGCCGGTGGGGCAGGGCGCCCGGGGTCGGGGACTTTGCGCACCGTGACAAGAAACGCCGGGGCGCGCCGACACGCCTTCACGCACCATGACAATCCGCCGACCGCCGGTCCGAATCAGGGCTGTTGACGTCCATCGGCAAATGCCATGCTCACAACCGCCCACCCAACGCTCCACCGAACCCACCGCACCGGCCGGAGGCGTCACCATGGGACAGCTCTTCACCGAACTCGCCCGCCGGGCACCCGCCTTCGGGCACCGCGAGGTGGAGACATACGTACGGGAAATACCGGAATTCCGGTTCCTGGACTCGAAACCGACGGCCAGAGCCGAAGCGCTCGAGTACGCCGTCTGGTTCCGGCACCGCACCGTCGACCTGGCCCCCGGCGACGGCGCGCTCAGCGACTCCGATCTCCAGTACATCGCGAGCATGGGCGAGTTACGCGCGAGAGCGGGCCTGTCGTCCGAGTCCCGCCAGCGCGTCCTGCACGTGCACACCTCGCTGATGCTGCGCGAGATCAACGAGGCGACCGCGGCCGGACGCGACGGCGACGTGGAAGAACTCATGACGGCCATGGCATGGTTCGCCCTGCAGGGCGAACGCGGCATCAGCGCCTACCGCCGGGGATTCATCGGCGTGCTCCGACAACGGCTGCCCTACGAAGGCCAAGTCGCCCTGCTGGCCCAGGCGTTGCTCAACCAGGACCCCGCCGCCAAAGAACTGGCCGTCCTGCTGGGGGAGGAACTGCCCGCGTACTACGCCGTGACCGTCGTCCGCCTGGCCGACGACGACGGCGACCTCGCCCAGGGCGAGCGGATCGCTCATCACGGCCCACCGGATACCCGTCCTTTGGCAAACCGCCCCGGAGGGCGGCACGCTGAGCATCCTCCTCCCCAGCGACAGCGAGCTACCGGCGCCCCAGACCGCCGCCCGCGCCCTGGACGTCGTGCAGGACTTCGCACACGCGGCGGCACGGCCGTGCGCCGCAGGCACCGCCTTCGGTCCGGTCGCCGAACTCGCCGACGCCCACGACCGCGCCCGGCGCATCGGCCGGGCCACACCCCTGCGACAGCCCGTCCAATTGCGACCGCACACCATGGAAGACACATTCGTCGAACTCGCCGTCGCCGACGCTCCGCCCATCGACACATGGCTGCGCACCATGGCCCGGCAGCTGGAACCGGGCCCCGACCTGATCACGACACTCGACGCCTACTACCGCAGCGACATGAACCGCCGGCGGGCAGCAGCCACCCTCAACGTCCACCCGCGCACCCTCGACTACCGCCTGAACCGCGTACTGCGGCTCACCGGCATCGACCCCGCCTCCACCCGAGGCGTCCGCATCCTCAGCACACTCGTCGCGCGACGCCTGGCGGGGGCGTGGGAGTGAGGACCGTGGCCCGCTATTGGGGAATCTTTCGTGTGGTCTTCGCCTAGGGGGTGGGGGCACGTTTCCCGTATGGGTTCTGATCGATGTAAGCGTTCAGCCAGTCGCCTCCCTTGCAGCAGCCGTGAGGATCCATGAACGAGAACGAGACCAGGCTCATCGTTCCTTCCAGGCCGGGCATGGCTCCGGGACGCCTGCGCCAACGGGCCGTACGCGCCCGGGCCGTGGGAATCACGACCGTGGTGCTGGCCGCCGTCGCGCCGTTCGCGCTCTCCGGCCCGGCGTCGGCGCAGACCGATTCCCAGGGGTCGGTGAGCGCTCAGTGGACGACGCAGACCGTTGCCCCCGGTGTCCAGGTGCGCACGGGCACGATCCGCAATGCCGCTGCCGTGCCCACGTGGACCGTCACCGTGCAGGCTCCGACGACCAGCCGTCTCACCGGTGCCGCGGCCTGGGCCGCGGTGGGCCCCCGGTCCTGGGCCGACGAAACCGCCGTGCGGTTGCGGGCCGCCGGATTCCAGCCGCGTACCGAGACCGTTCGATGGCCGAGGTATGCCGACACCCCGCACGGCACGATGGGCCTGCGCGTACGCGTGGGCTCCTACACCGGCCGGGCCGCAGCGCAGGCTGCCGCAACCTCCGTCAACGCGGCCGGTGTCCACGCCGTCGCCGAGTGGACCGGATACGACGCCGGACAGCCCGCGGACCTGGAGAACATCCATGTCGCGGTCATCGATCCGCGGAAGTTCTCGGGCACCGTCGAGGGCACCCACGACGGCAACGTGGCCCAGCGCGAGACCACGTCGTCGGTGGCCGGGAAGCTCGGCTCGCTCGTCGGCGTCAACGCAGGCTTCTTCGTCACCTCCGACTCCGACGGCGTCCAGGGCACCCAGTCCGGCATCGCCGCCTACGACGGGCAGTTGGAGTCGATGGCCGTGGGGTCCCGCGCAGCCCTGATCGTCGAAGACGGAGGGCGGCACATTCGGGTGGCGGACCTGACGTCGACCGTCACCGCCCACTCGGGCGCGTCGCGTTATGCCGTGCAGGGCATCAACCGGGTCCCCGGCACCGTACGGGACTGCGGACGTCCCGGCCTGACGCCGAGTTCGCTGCCCTGGCAGGACGTCACCTGCCACACCGGCGACGACCTGGTCCGGTTCACCTCCGCCTTCGGTGCGACCCTGCCCAGTGGCGCCGGCACCCAGGTGGTGCTCGACGCGACAGGCCGGGTCGTGTCCACCGGCGCCCGGGGCGGCCGTGTCCCGGCCGGTGACACGGTCCTGCAGGGAATCGGCACCGCAGCGGACTGGCTGACCTCGCACGCCACGCTCGGACAGCGCGTCCTGGTCACCGAGGTCGTACGGGACACCAAGGGCCGTCGTGTCCGGCTCGGGCGGGGTGACAGCATCGTCAGCGCCGCACCCACCCTGGTCAAGAACGGCCGCCTCAGCATCGACGCCGCGGCCGAAGGCACGCTCGACCCGCAGGACCTCTCGTTCGGCTACGCCTGGTCCAACACCCGCCAACCGCGCACCATGGCCGGCATCGACGCGGTCGGCCGTCTCCTCCTGGTCACCGTCGACGGCCGTCTCACCGGCGGCAGCGAGGGATTCACCTTGCAGGAGGGCGCCGAGTTCATGCGCTCGCTCGGCGCCGTCCAGGCCCTCAACCTGGACGGCGGCGGCTCGACGGCGATGGCGGTGAACGGCAAGCTCGTCAACGCCCCTTCGGACGCCACCGGTGAGCGACCTGTCGGTGACACTCTCCACGTCCTGCCGCAGCCACGTATCCACTAGGGACGGCACTGTTCACGCGACCCTACGCAGACCTGTGTCCGTCTGGGTGCGAGGAAAGGTTCGGCACGGATGTCGAGAACGGCGTGACGGCTGCGTCCCAGGGGCAGAGGCGACCACCGTGGTCGCACGGCTCTCTGGAGGACCGTCATGACGAACGACCAGATCACCGAGATCCTCGCGCGCCCGCTGAGCCAGGAGCTGCTGGCCCGTGACCTGTGCCGCCTGGCCTACGTGGCCAAGGACGGGACACCGCGGAACATCCCGATCGCCTTCGCCTGGAACGGCAGGGAGGCCGTGATGTGCACATCGAAGAACGCCCCGAAGCTGGCTTCGCTCCGCAACAACCCGGCCGTCGCCATCACGATCGACACGGAAGTGCACCCGCCCAAGATCCTGCTCGTCCGCGGCACTGTCGAACTCGACGAGGTCGAGGGCATTCCCGAGGAGTACCTCGAGATGAACGGCTCCTACGGGATGACGGCCGAGCAGCGGGTCGTGTGGGAGGCCGAGGTCCGCTCGCTGTACGACGGCATGGTCCGCATCGTGATGACGCCGACGTGGGCGAAGCTGATCGACTTCGAGACGACCTTGCCCAGTGCCGTCGAGGAACTCGTCCAGCAGCGCGCGGAGCGTCAGCAGTACAGTGGCAACAACGTGCGGTCCGACGAGCAGGGAATGTCGGAGGCGTGACTGTCCGTGCGTGGAGCGACCCGCCCGGCCTCGGTCGGAGATGCGGCTGATCGGCCGCAAGGAACGCCTGCATCCCGGACAGCGGGGATTCCCGATCGGCGCCCCCTCGTGGATCACCGGCTCAGCGCTCGTACCTTACGAAACTCTGACGCGGCCTCCGAAGGCCTGCGCACCTCGCCGCTCAGCGGCAACTGTGGTCCCACGCCCCCCAGGCCGGAGGAGCCGCACACATCGCCGCCATACCGTTCGCAATGTCCCAGGGTGCCAACGGCCTCGCCGTCGCCGCCCACACGTTCGCTCACGTCCAGAACACGACCTCCCGCACCGTCGACGGTTTCCGTGCCGGGCACACCGGCGCCCTCGCCAAGATCACGACGGTCACAGGACTGCCCTCCTTCGCCGCATCCGGCATGGAGGGCATCGCCGCGGTGTAATGAAGCGGCCGCCGCGGCGGGACGTCCCGGGCACGCGGCGAGCGCGCCCGGGACGTCATGCACGGGGGAGTACGAGCTCCCCTCGGGCGACAGCGTCAGCGCGGTGAGTCGGGCAACGCCATGAGCAACTGTTTGTCCGTCACCACGGCCAGCGACAGGGTGCGGTAGCCGACCGACTCGAACAGGATGGTGAGCTTGCCGTCGCCCTCGCTCATGACCTCGCCCTGGCCCCACTGGTCATGGCGCACGCGGACGCCCGGCAGGTAGGCGTGCTCGTCCGCCCCGGGGCGTGCGACCGTCTCCGCCGCCCGGACGGCGCCCGCGGAGGCGCCTGCGCGCGCACCGGCCCGGCTCCACCGGCGCTGGCGTGCGGCCGCCTTGTGCGACCGTCCGGTGTCCCCGGACCGCCCGCGCCTCAGCCCGCTCGCAGGCTTGGCCGGCGGGCTCGCGCAGTTGTCGCACGCCCCGCACGGGACGGGGGCGGAGTCGCCGAAGTATCCAAGGAGGAACTGCCGCCGACAGTCGGTCGTCTCGGAGTACCCGCGCATCATGTCGACCCGGGACTGTTCGAGCTTGCGGTGCGTGGCGTGGACGGCGAGAGCACTCTGCACAGCCTTGTCGACGTCGTCATCCGCAGAGACGCCGTCGGCGCCGACCGCGCCGGTGAAGCGGCTGCCGTCCCGTCCGGTACTGACGGCCCCGGCCTCCTCCAGCAGGTTCAGCACGGCCGACAGTGCCGTCGCGCTGAGTTCGCAGTCGGCCCGGAGCTGGGTCGCGCCCACGGCGCGCTTCTCACCGCGCAGTCGCTCGGCGACACGGCGCAGCGCGTCGGCGTCGGGGGCGCCGGCGGCGAAGAAGCGTTGCAGGCCCAGATCCTGCGGGCGGTAGGCGAGGATCGCCCTGGCCGGTGCCCCGTCGCGGCCGGCCCGGCCGATCTCCTGGTAGTAGGCGTCGAGTGAGCCGGGGACGGACGCGTGCAGCACGAACCGCACGTTCGCCTTGTCGATGCCCATCCCGAACGCCGAGGTCGCCACGACCACGTCGAGGTCACCGGAGCTGAACCGGTCCTGGGCTCGGCCGCGTTCGGCGGCGGACCGGCCCGCGTGGTAGCTCGCGGCGGACAGTCCGAGGTCGCTCAACTGCTCGGAGTAGCTGTCCGCTGCCCGCCGCGTCCCCGCGTACAGGATTCCCGGCTTCTCCTCGGCGGCCGCCCGCTCCACGACGAACCGTTCCTTGGCGGCTCCGTCCTGAAAGGTCGACACGTCCAGGTGGATGTTGGGACGGTCGAAGCCGGCGACTATCTCCACCGGGTCGTCCATGCCTAGACGTTCGGCGATGTCCCGCCGGACCGGAGCCGCCGCGTTCGCGGTCAGGGCGAGCACCGGCGGGTTGCCGAGCCGCTCGCGCGCGTGGCGCAGCCGCAGGTAGTCCGGCCGGAAGTCGTGCCCCCAGGACGACACGCAGTGTGCCTCGTCCACCACCAGCAGCCGGGGCCGGACGGCGGCGAGCCGGTCCGTGACGTCCGGCTTGGCGAGCTGCTCAGGAGCGAGGAAGACGACGTCGACCGAGGAGGCACTGATGCGGGCCCATGCCGTCTCGTTGTCGCTTCGGCGCTGCGCGGAGTTGATGGCGGCGGTGCGCAGCGCGCCGGATCCGAGCAGGCTTTGCATCTGGTCCCGCTGAAGCGCGATCAGCGGCGAGACGACCACGACCGGACCACCGAGCAGGACGGCGGGCACTTGGTACACGGCGGACTTGCCCGCGCCCGTCGGCATGACGGCGAGTACGTCACGCCCCCTCATCACGGCCTTCATCGCACTGAGTTGGGCCGGACGCAACTGCTGCCAGCCGAAGACCCGACGGGCGATCCCGCGCAGACGACGGGATGTGAGTGCGAACATCGTTCTCCTTGAAGAGTGGGCGTCCAACCGCCGGGTGTCTGGCGGCTACCCCGCTTCGCCGGGAAATCGCCTCACGCGAGCCGGTCGCCCATATCAAGATCTGCACGGCACGTTCGCAGCGCCCAGTATCCGACCGTAGGCTGGCGCGCTTCCCAACGGACGAGCGAGGCGAGCAGTCTTGGGGCCGCCCGCCCACTGTGTCTGGGGGCATGAGCGGACGGGCGATCAGCGTGCCGACAGTTCGCCGTCCGGGAGGCGCGGCCAGTATCTCCACTCCCGCACGCCCGGTCGGCGCCATGGCATCCGGCCAGGCGGCGGCGAGCGCCTGGTCGACGAAGTCCTGTACGAGCGCCGCTGACTCGAGCACCGTGACGTCCTTCGTCCACCTCTAACCTGCAAAATCCACCTTGCCGGTAAGGGAGGCTGCCGCCCGCTTGCCTCCTGGTGACCCCGGGCCAGTGTGGCGACGCGCCACAGATGATCGAGGTCCCGAAGCGGATCCGGGTCCGGGGATAGCCGAAGGCCCGCCTTCAGCATGTGGTCACAGGCATCGCCGTGAACAGCGAGCGCTTCAGCGGTCTGTCTTCGGTCGGCGGAGTACCTCCGGCCCGGCCACCGACCGCGTTCCAGAACTTTCTGAACCGATCCCTCGCCTGAAGTCCTGGCGGGCCGTCAGCAACTGATCTTCAGGCCTCCAGGATCTCCGACAAGGTCAGGCTGAGGCGACGTCTCGTTCCGGCCACATCCGCCGTGAGACGGAAAAATAGGGACCACGGCAGCAGGCAACGGATGACGATAATTTGCACCGTCCCTCGTACGGCCCGAAGGTGTAGGAGTTTGCGGTATGCACCACTCGCCCAACCAGGGCCAGGATTTGCTGAAGTTCCGGACGACGGATGTGGACGAGGCCCGGCAGGTCATCCAAGAACGCTTCTACGCCAACTTCATCGACGTGCCCGACGGCAGCGCTGAGTTCATGGCCCGGTACGACATCGCCGCACTCGGTCCGCTCACACTCGGACGACTCTCTTTCGGCACGGAGGTGCGCATACAGTTCGGGGAACTCGGCTCTTACCACGTGGACATCCCCCTGGGCGGCCACCTGGCCTGGCGTCAAGGAACGCACACCAATGCGGTGGCGACCACCGCGAACGCCGCCGTCTTCCAGCCGCACGGCGACACGGCCCTGGATCGAGTGAGCACCGACTGCTCCATGCTGGCCGTGAAGATCGACCCCAAGGCCCTCAACGATCAACTCGAACGTCTTCTCGGCCGACCGCTGCGCACCCCCGTCGTCCTCACGCCCGAACTCGACGTCGCGCACGGCGCGGGCCTGAGCTGGGTACGGATGATCCGCGCGGTGTTCGACG
Organism: Streptomyces pseudovenezuelae; assembly: GCF_029892565.1. GTDB lineage: Bacteria > Actinomycetota > Actinomycetes > Streptomycetales > Streptomycetaceae > Streptomyces > Streptomyces pseudovenezuelae_A. The sequence continues at coordinate 902,843 of NZ_JARXVH010000002.1, forward strand.
AGATGCGGGCCGGCGGGCTGCTCAGCCGTCCGATGGTCGCCCGCCCGCTCCAGGAGGCCCTGCTGACCGGGCTCCTCCTCGCCGCCGGCCACCGCTACCGCGACGAGCTCGACCGACCCAAACCCGCCCTGCGCCCGGGCCCCGTCAAGCGTGCTGTCGAGGCCATGCACAGCATGCCGCAACACCCGTTCACGGTAGGAGAGTTGGCCGTGCTCGCCGGGGTGAGCGTGCGGCGACTCCAAGAAGCCTTCCAGCAGTACGTCGGCATGACTCCGCTGGCCTACCTCACCGACGTCCGCCTCACCCGCGCCCACGACGAGCTGCGCCGCGGCACACCGGGCGAAGTGAACGTGAGCGAGGTCGCCCATCGTTGGAGCTTCGACCACCTGGGCCGCTTCGCGTCCCGCTACCGAGCGCGCTTCGGCGAGTTGCCCTCGCAGACTCTTCGTTCCAGGTGACCGCGGCCCACACCATCGCCCCGCGCTGTGCGGACAACAGTCGCGCTCAGTGGATCGTGCTCGGCGGCTACCACGCCTTAGATTCGTGGTGTTCGCGCGTCCGCCTCTTCGGTCCGCCGCGCGGACATCGGCCGGCCCATCTCCGCCCCTTCGGGCCGGTCACCGCCCGTCGGCGCCCCCCAAACAGCCGCGGGCGGGTCGGCAGCGCACACGCGGCCTGGACCCCGCCGCGGTGTACTGCCCGACACCGGAGAGGTCCGGGCCGGGGTCGGCGCCGGCCCGGACCTCGACCGTACCGAAGGCACACTGATGAGGCAGAACCCCGCGTCCGGTCCTCGGACGGTCCGGGTTCGCAGTCGTCACAAAGAAGTTGAGGTCGTTTTCAGCTAGTTTACTTCGCTTCATTCGTCACAGATGGGCACTTGCGTCCCTCACGTGTCAGGTTCCCGTACAGGGTGGCGGGAGCAATCGCCGATACCAACTCCCTTGGAACGAGACAGGCTTCATGGGATGGGACGGGCCATGCCGAGGTTCAGGTGTCGCGCCAGTTGGGGGTGGATTCGCGGGTGAGTCCGCGGCTGATGGGCCACCACCGCCTGGCCCGCGACTACGAAGCACGCCCACACCGTTCCGGGGCCATGATCCACCTCGCAATGATCAACCTCATGACCCGCAGAATCACCGCCGAATCCACCCCGAGCTGGCGCGGAACACAAACCATCCACAACCGGGGACCTGCACGTCAACACCCCACGCCCCGCGGCCTAGGCTGAACACATGACTGATGCGGCGGGACGGGTCGAGCCGTCCGGGGTGTGGGCCACAGCTGTGGGCGTGGCCCGGGTGAGGGCGATGGAGACGGCACGCGAGCAGCCGCTGTTCCGGGACCCGCTGGCGCTGGCCTTCGCCACGGCCGGGGGGATCGGCCCCGGGGCGCCGCCGCCACCGCGTGCGGACGAGGCGGCGCGGCGCCGCTGGCTGGGTGTGGCCTTCTCGATCGTCATCCGGACTAAGTTCCTGGACGACCTGCTGGAGGGGGCGGTCGCGTCCGGCGTCCGGCAGGTCGTGCTGCTCGGAGCCGGGATGGACAGCAGGGCCTTCCGGATGGACTGGCCTGCGGGGACCCGGCTGTTCGAGGTCGACACGGCCGAACCGCTGGGCTTCAAGGCCTCGGTGCTGCGTCAGGAGCGGGCCGTTCCGCGCTGCGAGCGGATCACCGTCCCGGTCGACCTGCGCGAGGACTGGCCCGGCGCCCTGGCCGCGGCCGGGCACGATCCGGCGCAGCCGACGGTGTGGATCGCCGAGGGACTGCTGATCTATCTGCCCCAGGACGCGGTGCAGTCGCTGCTGGAACGGGTCGGTGCGCTGTCCGCCGCAGGCAGCAGGATGGGCCTGACACTGGGCTCGCGCGGTGTGGTCGAACGCTTCCGTGGGGACGCCGCTGCGGGATCGCCGGCGTCGATGTGGGTCTCGGAGATGCCGGAGGACCCGGTCGGCTGGCTGGACGGCCTCGGCTGGGAGGCGGAGACCTTCACCCTGCGTGAGCGCGCCGCGGCCTACGGGCGTCCGGTGCTCACTCCGCCGCAGCAGGACGAGGGCGCCGGCGGACTGGTCTCGGCGGTGCGCGCGGCACACTGAGCACGACGACGGCCGGCCCCCAGGTGCGCCCGGCCGGCGAACCAGCGGATCGACGCCCTCCCGCTCGCACAAGGCCACATACTCCACCAGACCCCGTGCGTACGCGTCCAAGGTCCGCGGCGCACGACCGAGGTCCTCCCGCGCCGGCAACCAGGTCGCTGCATGCTCATGCCGTGCCGGTACCGGCCGCCTGGCCACAAGTACCGATGTGCTGCTCAAGGTGTTCCCCGGGTTCGTGGCGGAAACCGGGCTACATGATCACCGGGTGGTCGGTGGTGATGTGGCGGATGACGCGCTCGGTCACCTCGGGGTCGACGTGCACCCAGTGACACCGGACGGCGCCCGCACGACAACGATCGCCCGACACGAAACCGCCGACGGGACTCTCCTGCCGCTCACCCTGCTCGAGCGCCTGGGTCAGGTCACGGCGGGCCGCCGCCATGTTGTAGGCCCGTCTCGGAGTTGCCCTGACGTGTCGTCAGGGCAACTCGACGTCGTGGCGGGGCGCGGACCAGTCCGTGGCCTCGCGTGCCGCGCGTTCGACGTCTTCGTCGAGCAGCAGCCGTCGCGTCGCGAGATCCTCGGCCGCGGCCCTGATCCGGGCGACGTAGCCGGCCGCGTCACCGTAGCGACTGGCCACGCTCGGGCGCGGATCGCCGGTGAACAGGCGTTCGTCCTCGGTGGCGGCGAACGGGAACGTGGAACCGCTGAACTCGTGCAGTGCGCCGTGGCCTTGACCGGGCGCGCGCGTGTTCCAGCCGGTGTAGGTGCCGAGCGGTACGGACACCATCGGGGCCCGTACGCCCGCCGTCTCGTTGCCGTCGATGTCGACGGCCGGGACCAGCACCGTGTACCGGCCCGAGGTGTCGGCGACCGGCGGCACGGCCGAACGGTCCACGGCGTACAGCTCGTTGGGCCCGTACGGCCGCAGCGCCGACGGCACCGCCGGGAACTGCCGAGACCACTCTTCCATCGTCACCAGAGTGCCGTCGGCGACGGTGGGCACCGCGCTCGGCGGTGGCTCCACGCCCTCGCTCACCCATGCGTCGAGCGCTTCCAGGACGGCGCGGAACAGCGCGGAGGTGGCGACCACGTTCCCCAGGTGGTTGCAGATCCCCTTCGTGGGCGCCCCCGCTGCCGGATCGGCCACATGCTGGCTTGACGACCACAGATAGCCGCGCACGTTGGGCGGGAATCCCAGGTCCCGGCCGTCCGTCGTGGTGTGCGTCAGGGAGCCCCGGCGCTGCCAGTACTCCGTCGAGGTCTGTGTGTGCAGCACCTTGGGATCGCTTGCGCGCTTCATGATCGCGTCACGCCTGCCGGTGAGATGGTCCACGCTCTCGGCGTAGGCGAAGGGAAAGGCGTCGGCCGCGGCGAGGTGGTCCTCGTACTGCTGTCCGCCCGGAACCGTCAGGTTGGTGAACCGCTCGGCGACCAGCCGGCCGGCGCCGGAGACGTGCGGCAGCAGTCCGTCGAACACCGGTCGTCCTTCGGTGTCCTCGTTGAAGCCGAGGTGGATGAAGTCACGGATGGCCCGGCCGGTCTGCGAACGCCCCCAGCCGTAGGCGTAGTTGATCTCGCCGACCGGCTGTGCCGGGTCGTGGCGCAGATGGCTGACCAGGTCGCGGACCGCGGCGAGGCCCAGCCCGAGGACGAGCGGTTCCTCGGCCTCGTAGGTGAGTTCGTGAATCCAGCCGGGCCGGAACCCGTCGTCGATGAGGAGGTCGTGCCGGCTCGGTACGACGGCGACGGAGCTCCCCCGCAGATCGCTCCCGCCGCCCTGGAGCCGGGCGAACTGCCAGGTTTCTTGGGGCAGTTCCTCCGGCTCGCTGTGCGGGTACCGCCGCCGGGTGAGCCGCGCGGTACGTACTCCGCGCTCGCTGACGGGGGAGGACCGGGTGCTCGTCCAGCGGGAGAGCGGGAGTGACCGGGTGAGCTCGTCCACGATGAACTCGGCCGTCGTCAGGGCGCGCACGGGCTCCGTGCCCCGTGTCGCCACGGGCAGGTCGAGCAGCAACCGTCCGTCGCCGGGCAGCAGATCACCCTGCCAGGCGCCGAAGACGACCGTGTACCCGCGCCGCAGCAGATAGCCGTTGCCGGCGTCGGCGAGCGTCTGAGGACGGTTGGTGTGCGGGGCGTCGCAGAAGTACTGCACGGCCCGCTTGTTGCCCCGGTTGCCCCAGTCGAAGAACAACCGTCGGCGTCCGCCGCCGACCGGCCGCAGAATCTCGACGTCCCCGCTGAACCGCACCGCGCCGTCGCTGTCGCGCGGTGCGAGGTCCAGGTCGGCGATCGAGCGGTGGGCGGATGCCTCGGGGTCCACGGAATAGTGTGCCGTGGCGGTGATCACCTCGTACGCCCCGCCCCCGGCGAAGCGATGCCCGTCGGCGAACGGCTCCCGGGTGCGGACGTCCAGTCGTACGGAACTCATCGCGCGGCCTCCAACTGCGTCGGGCGCCAGCCCAGTTCGGGTGCGACCAGGTGCCGCACGTCGTGCAGGATCTGCTCGTACTCCTCCCGCCGGAACTCGTACGGCAGCTCAAGACGCAGCTCCGACACCGCCGACACCACCGGGTCCGCCGCGAGTTGGTCCAGGATCTGCTCGGCGGTGCCGACCACGTCGGGTGCGAACAGGGTCCGTTTCGGGCCCTGGGGTGCCAGGGTGCGGGCGTGGCGGCTCGCGGCGTACTCCCGGTAGCGGGTTCGGGTGGCCCGGTCGGCGCTGTCGAACGGCACGATCACGCGGCCCACCGCGACGCGGGCGGCGGACTGGAGACGTCGGTAGGCGGTGAGGAGGTTCGACTGGGCCGTCGTGAAGTCATCGGTGCCCTCGCCGGTGACGATGTTGCCGGACAGCAGGTTGAGGCCGTTCTCGCCGGCCCAGCGGGCCGAGCGCAGGCTTCCGCCGCCGTACCAAATACGCTCCACCAGACCGGGGTTGTGCGGTTGCAGGCGAGGCCGCTGACTGTTCCCCGGCGACTGGATCACCGTGTCCGGGCCGCCGAGATAGTCGCCGCGCAGGTTGTCGACGACGCGGGCGACCCTGCCGTAGGACAGGTCGAAGGCGCGCCAGTCGCCGTCGTACACGAGGTCGCCGAGGATTTCGGCGTGCGGCATGCCGGTGCTGAAGCCGATCTGGAGCCGACCACGCGACAGTACGTCGGCCAGTGCCAGGTCCTCGGCCAGGCGGAACGGGCTCTCGTAGCCGATCGGGATGACCGCGGTCCCCAGCTCGACGCGCTCGGTGCGCTGTCCGGCCGCGGCGAGGAACACCGCGGCCGAACCGACGCCGTGTTCGAGGTGGCGTTGCCGGATCCAGGCGCCGTCGTAGCCCAACCGCTCGCCGTACTCGAAGAGTTGGAGGGTCTCCTCCAGGCCGGTGTAGGGGTCGTCGTCGGCGAAGTTGCCCGGGGTGAGGAAGGCGAGGGAGGTGAGGGTCATGCCGTCTGCGTCCTCAGGTCGTGGTCGTCCCGGCGGCCGGGGATCGCCGCGAGCAGTTCACGGGTGTACTCGTGCCCTGGGTGCGAGAAGAGGGTTTCGGGCGCGCCCACTTCCACGATGCGGCCCGCCCGCATGACCGCCACCTGGTGCGCGATCTGGCGTACGACGGCCAGGTCGTGCGAGATGAACAGATACGCCACTTCCGTGTCGGCCTGCAACTCGGCCAGCAGGTCCAGGACTTGGGCCTGGACGGAGACGTCGAGCGCGGACACCGGCTCGTCGCAGACGACCAGATCCGGGGAGAGCGCGAGGGCACGGGCGATCGCCACGCGCTGGCGCTGCCCGCCCGACAGTTCCGTCGGACGGCGCTCCAGCGTCGAGGCGGGCAGCGCGACCCGGTCGAGCAGGTCGCGGGCGCGGGCGAGGCGGGAGGCGCGGTCGCCGACCTTGAACGCGCGCAGTGGCTCGGTGATCACCTCGCCGATGGAGAAGCGGGGGTCGAGGGAGGCGTACGGGTTCTGGTAGACGAGCTGGGCCCGGCGACGCAGTTGGCGGGCCTGCGCGCCCCGCGCGGTCGTGACGTCTTCCCCGTCGAAGAGGATGTGTCCGTCGGTCGCGTCGGTCAGGCGCAGCACCAGCCGGGCCGTGGTGGACTTCCCCGAACCGGACTCGCCGACCAGGGCCAGGGTCCGGCCGCGGTGCAGGGTGAAACTGACGTCGTCCACCGCGCGCAGGGTCCGGGACTCGCCGCCCGCACGGGGGAGCCGGAACTCCTTGACCACGTTGCGGACTTCGACCAGCGGTGTCGTCCCGGTGGCCGAGGATGCGGCGACCGGGGTACGCGGCCGGGCGGTGGCCAGGCGCGGCGCGCTCGCCAACAGCCTTTGGGTGTACTCGTGTTGGGGGTCGGCGAGGACGTCACGGGTCGGCCCGGCCTCCACGACCCGCCCCTGCGACATGACGACCAGTCGCTGTGCCCGGTCGGCGGCGACGCCGAGGTCGTGGGTCACCAGCAGGATCGACGTTCCCAACTCCTCGGTGAGGCCCTGGAGATGGTCGAGGATGACGCGCTGCACGGTGACGTCGAGCGCACTGGTCGGCTCGTCGGCGATGATCAGTTTCGGGTTCCCGGCGATGGCGATGGCGATCAGGGCGCGCTGCCGCATGCCGCCGGAGAGTTCGTGCGGGTACTGCCGTGCGCGGGTGGCCGCGTCGGGCAGGCCCGCCCGGTCCAGGACGCCGATCGCCTCCGACGGCGCGGAGCGGCGGGTCGCGAGACCGTGGATGCGCAGGACCTCGGCGACCTGTTCGCCGATGCGCTTGACCGGGTTGAGGGACACCGACGGGTCCTGGGGGACCAGGCCGATCTGGGCGCCGCGCACGGCGCGCAGCTCCGCCTCGGACAGGGCGCTGAGGTCGTGCCGCCCGAAGCGGATCGCGCCGCCGTCGATACTGGCGTTCGGTGCCAGGAGCCGGGTGATCGCGTGCGCGGTGGTGCTCTTGCCGGACCCCGACTCGCCCACCACCGCGGTCACTTCACCCGGCCGCACCTCGAGGTCGACGTCCCGCACCGCGCGTACGGTGGCGCCGCGGGTGCGGTACGACACCGACAGGCCGCGTATCTCCAGCGCTCCCTGACCGTTCACATCGGTGCTCGGTGTTGTCGTCAAGTTCTCACCCGTTCCGGGGTCGTTCGTCACGCGGTCGGTCATCGCTGCCGCGACCATTCGCCGTCCAGCGCCCGTGCGATGCGGTTGGTGGCCAGCACGGTCGCGGCGATCGCCAGACCGGGCAGTGCGGTCAACCACCAGGCGTTGGCGAGGTAGTTGCGGCCGTCGGAGATCAGCGTGCCCCACTCCGGCGCCGGGGGCGGGGCGCCGTAGCCGAGGAAGCTCAGGGCCGACACGGCGAGGATCGAGGAGCCGAAGTCGAGAGTGGCCAGGACGATCACCGGGCCCGCCGCGTTGGGCAGGACGTGCCGGCCCAGTACCGAGTACCAGCGGGCCCCGCACGAGAGTGAGGCCTCGACGAAGACCGACTGCCGCACCCGCAGCACCTCCGACCGCGTCACCCGCGCGAAGCTCGCGACGCTGGCGATCCCGACCGCGACCGCCACCTTCACCGTGCCGTAGCCCAGCGCGGTGACCAGGGCCAGGGACAGGAACAGCGCCGGGATCGACAGCAGGACGTCGACGAAGCGCATCAGCACGTCGTCGACCCAGCGTCCGACGAACCCGGCGACCAGACCGATCAGACTGCCCACCACGAAGGCGACCGCGACCGCGATCAGCGTTGCCTTCAGGGAGAGCTGGGCGCCGTGGACCACCCGGGAGAACACATCGCGTCCCAGTTCGTCGGTGCCGAACCAGTGCGCACCGCTGGGGCCGCGGAAGTTCTCCGACGGCACCCCCTTCAGCGGATCCTTCGAGGTGAACAGCTCCGGCCAGAACGAGGCCAGCACCACCAGGACGACGATCAGGGCCGACAGCAGCAGGCCCGGGCGGCGCACCAGGAACCGGCGGACCCGCCGCAGGTCGACGTGGCGCCCCGGTTCGTGGGCGGACCCCGGTTCGACCGGCCGGGCCGGGAGACCGAGCGCGGCACCGGTGGCGTCGTCGATCAGATCCTGGCTCATGCCAATCCCGCCTTCCGGCCCGAGGCCACCACGATCCGCGGATCGAGCAGCGGATACACGAGGTCGACGACCAGGTTCGTCACCACGAAGATCAGCGCCCCGAACACCACCACCCCCTGGACCAGCGGGATGTCCTGGGCCGTGACCGCGGCAGCCGTCACCCGGCCGAGGCCGTCGCGCGAGAACACCGTCTCGACGACCACCGAACCGGCGATCAACTGCCCGACCAGCAGGCCCACCACCGTCAAAGCGGGCAGCGACGCGTTGCGCAGGGCGTGTCGCAGATGGACCCGCCATCGGCCGGCGCCCTTGGCGCGGGCGGTCTCCACATAGGCCTGATCCAGTGCCGTGAGGAGGCTCTTGGCCAGTACCTGGGCGACCTGCGCGCCGGTCGGGATCGCCAGGGTCACGGCGGGCAGGACCAGCCCCCGTATCCCGTCGTTGCCGAAGGCCGGGAACCAGTGCAACCGGAAGGAGAACGTCTCGACGAGCAGCAGGCCGGTCCAGAACGTCGGGACCGACACCCCCAACGGCGGCAACGACAGCAGCAGTTGGCGCAGCCAGCGCTGCGAGGTGTACGTCGCCAGCACCGCCAGACCGCCGCCGAGCAGCACCGCGAGCAGCAGCGCGGCACCGGTCAACTGCAGTGTCTGCGGCAGCGCATCGGCCAGCGTCGAGGTCACCGGCCGGCCGGTGGAGACCGCGTCGCCGAAGTCCCCGCGGACCGCCTTGCCGAGGTAGTCGGCGTACTGCACCAGGATGGGCTTGTCGAAGCCGTACTGGTGGCGCAGCGCGGCGAGTTGGGCCGGATCGACCTGCCCGGTGTCCGCCCCGGCCCCGGCCATCGCCGAGACCGGGTCACCCGGCAGGAAGTCCAGCACCAGGAACGACACCGTGTACGCCGCCCACAACACGCCGATCGCCTGCGCGACACGTTTGATCACATAGCCGCGCATGCGCTAGCCGACCCAGGTGTCGTGCAGCTGGATCCGGCTGGAGGCGTCAAAGTCCAGGTTGTGCACCTTCTTCGACACGCCCAGCTGGGTCTGCAGCTCCACGACGGGTATGACGTACGCGTTCCGCACGATCAAGTGCTGTGCCTGTCCTGCGAGTTCCTTCCGCTTGGCCGTGTCGGTCGTGGCCGCCTGCCGGGTCAGCGCCGTGTCCAGCGGGCTCGTCGGGAGGCGGTAGGCGTTGGCCAGCTTGGTGGAGTACAGGGTGCGCAGGATGTCAGGGTCGGCCCGGGTGAGGTTGCCCCACAGTCCGTCGAAGTCACCGCTCTGCTGCACCGACGCGATCTGGGAGATCTGCAACTCCTTGAGCACGATGTCGATGCCGACTGCCTTGAGCTGTTGCTGGATCAGTTCCAGTGCCGGCTGGTTCGTGGCCGAGTTCGCGAACCACTTGACGGTCAGGCTCAGCTTGGTGCCATCCTTCTCGCGGATGCCGTCGCTGCCCGTTTTCCAACCGGCCGCGTCCAGCAGGGACTTGGCCTTGACCGCGTCGAACGCCAGGTCGGTGCCCAGGTTCTCGTAGTCCGGTGTGGTGCGCGCCAGGATGCTGGTTGCCGGACGGGTGCCGGTCGGGAAGACGGCGTCGGCGATCTCCTGCCGGTTGACGGCGTACTGGATCGCCTGCCGCACCTTGACGTCCTTCAGGACCGGCCGGGAGTTGTTCAGCGCCAGGTTGAACACCGCTCCCGGATTGGCCCGTCGCGCCAGGGTCACCTGGCCGCCCTTCAGTGCAGCCTCGTTGGCCTTGCCGACACTGCTGATCGCGTTCACCTGGCCGGACTGGAGGCTGCCGGCCCGCACACCTGCCTCCGGCACGACCTTGAACACCAGCTTGTCCAGATAGGCCTCGCCCTTCTTGCTCCACAGCGAGGAACCCCAGTCGTAACCCGTGCGCCTGGCGAGGGTGATCGTCTGGTTCTGCACGTAGCTCTTCAGCGTGAAGGGCCCGGAGCCGACCACTCCCTGGCTGCACTTCTGCTGCGGGGTCCTCTTCGCGCTCGCGGAGGACTCGATGCCCAGCGAGTGGGTCGAAGTGGCCTGCAGGAACTGGGCGTTGGGCTGCTGGAAAGTCACCTTGACGGTGAGCGGGTCGACCACGGTGGTGCTCTTGACGCCGCTCAGATAGCCCTCGGCGAGAGTCCCCAGCGCGCCGAGCTTCGGCACCGCGTCGAAGTTGTCCTTGACCACCCGCGCGGTCAGCTCGGACCCGTCGCTGAAGGTGACACCCGATCTGAGGTGGAAGGTGAACGTGGTCGCGTCGGAGCTGACCTCCCAGCTCTTCGCCAGCCACGGCACGATCTTGCCGGTCTTGGGGTCCTGGTCGGTGAGGGAGTCCACGACCTGTCGTACCGAGTAGATGGTGTCGTTGCTGCCCACCTGCTGCGGATCCACGCAGCCGGCGTCGGAACCCACCGCGAAGGTCAGGGTGCCACCGGACGCGGCCCGGCCACTGCCGCCGTCGGAGCCGCCGGCTCCCGATCCGCATGCGGTGAGCAGGACGCTGGTGGTCAGGAGGGCGGCCAGGGCCGCCCATCGGGTGGGTCGGATGTCCGGATGTGCTGTCACGGAGGATGCTCCTACTCGTGTCACTGCGCATGTGGTGCCCCACGGATCACGGCTGCGCGCGTGGGCGCGCCGCTCCGGTCGGCGCGACGCCGATGACGGGCAGTGCAGTTGGGGGAGTCAGACGGGAGAGGGTGCGGCGGCCGCGGCACATGTCTGTGGACATGGACAGGACCGCGAGAGGCTGCGGGACATGCCTACCGGCCGCGACGGACGTCAGGCGGACGTGGTCCAGGCAGTCAGGCGCGACACAGACAGCTGGTGAAGCGCTGCAGGTCGATGTGGCGGCGGGAGAACCGGGAGAACACCGTCGCGGCCGTCAGGGAGACGACGGAGACACTCGGGTCACTGCTGTGTCGCATGACCGTCCTCCATATCTCCGGCCCCGGCCAGGGGGCCTCGCGCTTGCAGAGATCGTCGCTGACCCTGCCGGGCTTTCACCTGGAGCACCCCACCGCGTCGGAGGGTTGCCGGTCAGCAAGCCAGGGCTTGACGCTGACACTCGATGCCGATCGCGATCGTACGGAGCGACATCGTCATACGTCAATGGCAGGTGCGGGCAGGCGAGCGGCATCGACCGGACGGTCCGCCCCGGCTTGACCTTGACGTGCGCGTCAACTTTTAACGTCGGGGGAGCCGCACGGGGTGTGCGGCGGTCAACAACCCTTCAGGAGCCCGTAGATGTCTCCCTCGAACGTCCCCGCCACACATCGCGAGGTCCGTCTCGCCTCCCGCCCCGAACGCGCCCTCGACTCGGACCACTTCGTCGTGGCGGAGGTTCCCCTCCCGCAACCGGGGCCCGGGCAGGTGCTGGTACGCAACCGCCTGATGAGCGTCGCCGCCTCACTGCGCACCCTGATGAGGGGAGACGCGGGGATGCCGATGCCGTCGTTCGAGGTCGGCCGGCCGTTGTCGGCTCCGGCAGTCGGCGAGGTCGTGACGGCCCCCGAGGGCGGGACGCTGCGCCCTGGTGATCTGGTGTCGCACTGGGCGGGGTTCCGTGAGTACGCCGTAATGGAGGCCGACGCGGTGCAACCCGTCGACCTGACGGTTCTGCCGGACCCGGTGGCGTACCTTTCGCAGGGGCCGTCCGCGTGGATCGGCGTGGTCCGGGGAGCCGAAGTACGCGAGGGAGACACGGTGTTCGTATCCGGCGCGGCGGGCGGACTCGGCACCCTGGCCGGCCAGTTCGCCCGGCTGCGCGGGGCCGGCCGGGTCATCGGCAGCACGAGCTCACAGCGCAAGGCCGACTACCTGATCGAGACACTGGGGTACGACGCGGTCGTGCTGCGCGGAGCCGGCCCGATCGAGGACCAGTTGCGCAAAGCGGCGCCCGAAGGCATCGACGCGGTCGTGGACACCGTCGGCGGGGAGCAGTTGCAGGCCGCGCTGGCCCTGGCCCGTCCCGGTGCGCGGGTGGGGCTGATCGGCGCGCTCTCCGCACAGGTGTCGGGCGAGAACACGGCGCCCGTCGAGATCGACGTGTTCTCGCTCATCTTGCGGGGGATCCAGCTCCGCGGCGTCAGCGGCGCGCGCCACCGGGACGCGCTCGCGGAATACCAGGAGACGTTCGGCCGTTGGCTGCGCGAGGGCTCGGTCACCGTCCCGCACGCTCGCCTGTCCGGTATCGACCAGGCACCCCGTGCCCTCATGGAACTGCTCGAAGGACACCACATCGGCACGGTGGTCGTGGAGTTGTAGCCGCCGGCCACCCGAGCCCTGGAGGACGGAATGCGCATCGGCGATGCGGCTGCGGCCGTGGGTGTCACCACTCGCACCCTGCGCTACTACGAGCAGCGTGGCCTGGTCACCGCACGGCGTACGGCGTCGGGGCAGCGGGAGTACGGCGAGGAGGACGTCCGCCGACTCCACGCCGTCCGCGAGCTGTTGGACTCCGGCCTCACCATCGGCGATGTGCGTCGCCTCATCGACATCCTCGACGCGCTGCCCGACCGGCCGAAGGCGCCACCGGTGCGCACGGGGCCCGACTCGGACACGTGCGTCGTCCCCCAGGTGGCCATTCGTCGACTGGCCGAACTCGACGCCCGCATCCGCGGGTTGACGGAGCTGCGCGACCGCCTTGCCGACCGGCTCGACCTTCGTTTCGGTGTCCTGGTCGCCGAACTCATCGGCCTCGACGTCCCCATGAGCGGTGCCCGGACCCGTTCGTGACACCGCGGTCGCCGACGGTCCGCACACGGACGGGCTTGCAGCCCCGTGCGGCGCCGGGAGATCATGCGCATGCCCGACAGGCGCCGGACGCGATCCCGGAGCGCCTGCAGCCAGCACGCCGCGGCACCGTCCGGTGCCGACGTCAGGACCGAGGGGAGCCGCGGTGAGGACATCGCCCCTCAGGCCCGCCCGGACCGCGGCTCTGCTCCCGGCCTCCAGCGCGGTTCTGCTTCCGGTCCACACGAAGCGTCGCCACGTCGACCTGTGCCGGACCCACACCGCGCTCTGTCGCTGACCGGTCACTCCGGCTCTCTCCCGGCAGGCCCGGGTCTCACGCGTGCCTGACCGGTTCCGACCTCGCGCGTCCGGGCGTTGGCCCGCACCCGGGGAACTCCGTCACCCCACAACGCCACCGGCCGCGACGACACCGGCATCGGTGAGACGAGAATGGACGACTCATGAGCGTCAAGCAGCCCCGGACGTTGAAAACCGTCACCGGAGCCGGCGGTACGTCGGAGACCTACGACCTGGCGGTCGATCCGACCCGGTCCACGTTGGACACCGCTGTCCGGGTCGCGCAGCTCGCCGAGGCTGCCAAGATCGACGCACTGTTCACCGCCGATCTGCTCAGCTTCGACGCCCAGGGCGCGATCGGCTCGCAGGAGCCCCTGGTCTTCGTGTCCGCCCTGAGCCAGGTGACCTCGCGGATCGGCCTGATCGCCACGGTCTCCACGACCTTCCACCACCCGTTCAACCTGGCCCGGCTGTTCGGCACCCTCGACCATGTCAGCAACGGGCGGGCGGCCTGGAACCTGGTGACCTCCTCGATCGGCGAGGAGAACTTCGGCCCCGGCGACCTGCCCAGCCCCGAGGAGCGCTACGCGCGCGCCGCCGAGACGTTGGAGGTGGTCAACGCGTTGTGGGACAGCTGGGAGCCCGGTGCGTTGACCGTCGGTGCGGACGGCAGGGCGGTGCTGCACCGAGACCGGGTGCACCCGATCCACCACTCCGGGAAGTTCTTCGACGTGGCCGGCCCGCTGAACATTCCGCCGCTGCCGCAGCGGCGCCCGGTGCAGATCCAGGCCGGGCAGTCCGAAGCGGGTACGGCACTGGGTGCCCGCTATGCCGAGATCGTCTTCACCTCGCTCCCGACCCTCGACCACGCGTTGGACTTCACCCGGAGGATCCGCGGCCAGGCCGAGCAGGGGGGAAGGGCCGACGGGCTGCCGCTGATCTTCAGCTCGTTCCACGCCACCTACGGCGCCACCGAGGAGGAGGCACAGCGACTCGTCCGCGAGAGGCGGGAGTCGATCGACTTCGAAGGCGGCCGGGCCCGGGTGGCCGACATGCTCGGCGGCGGAGTCGACCTCTCCGAGGTCCCGCTCGACTCGACGCTGCCGGAGAGTCTGCTGCCCGACGTCACGTCGGTGAACCGCCGCCGCGGCCGGGTGGACATCTTCACCGGCTACGCCCGCCAGGGCTACACCCTGCGGGAACTCATCGTCGCGGCCCAGGACACCGGGCACTGGGCCGCAGCGGGCACCCCCGAGCAACTCGCCGACGCGGTCGAGGAACGGTTCAGGGCGGGCGTGCTGGACGTGATCTCCCTGAGCGGTCTCGCCGACCCGCGACAGCACGACTTCGTCGTCAACGGTCTCCTGTACGAGCTGCGCAAGCGGAAGATCGTCGCCGCCGACTACACCGGCCTCACGCTGCGCGAGAACCTCGGCCTCGAACTGCCCGCTCGCGACGTCCCGACCGTCCGGTCCTGAACCGGGAGCGGATCGGGGGTCCGGCCCGCGACGCTTTCTTGAGCGTGCGATCCAGATAGGTTAGGGTCGGCACATGGCGAGGACCCGGGAATTCGACACCGAGGCAGCGGTGAGCCGCGCGATGGAACTGTTCTGGACGCGCGGCTACGAGGCCACCTCGGTGCGCGACCTGACCGGGCACCTCGGGATCGGACAGGGGTCCCTGTACGCGGCGTTCGGCGACAAGGACGGCCTGTACCGGGCCGCGTTGGAGCACTACCGCACCACTCTCGCGGCGGACGCCCTGCGGAGCCTCGACGAGGGGGTGGACGCCCGCTCCGCGATCCGCACGATGCTCGTCGAACGGGTCCGCATCGCGGTCGAGCACGGCGGCCGGGGCTGCCTGGCGGTCAACGCCGCCTGTGAACGCCTGCCGGAGGACCCGGCGACCCGGCGCACGGTGCGCGACATGCAGGAGGCCAGCCAGGACGCGCTCGCAGAGGTGCTGCGCGAGGCGGCGGAACGGGGCGAGATCTCGACCGGTCGCGACCCGGGGACCCTGGCCGCCTTCCTTGTCACCTTCCTCAACGGGCTGCTGGTCTCCGCGAAGATCACGCAGGACGTCCGCGCCCTCGAACCCCTCGTGGACGTCGCTTTGGCGGTCCTCGACTGATCTCTCATGCCCGCAGCTGATTTTTTCCTGCCCGCAATCCGTATCGAACGATCCAGAAAAGCCGCTGTTCTCGACCACATCGGAGATTCCATGCCTCCCTCACAGACCCCGACCGCACCCGCTCTCGGCGGCACCCGATGGAACACTTTCCCGGAGTCCGGCGTCATGACCGCCCGTCAGTTCTTCACCGGCACCGAGCCGTTGCTGCAAGGGGTCGTTGACGCCCTGCAGAGCGTCGACAGCGAGGTACTGCAGGCCCAGATCCACGCGACGCTAGGCCTCGGCACCCGCGAGACCTCCTTGCCCCTGCCCCGTGGCGCGGACCCCACCCCGGCGATCCGCGAACTCGCCCCGCAGGCCGAGGCGGTGGGCCGGGAGATCGCCGCATGGGCGACCGCGGCTCTGGACCGGCTGCTCACCCACCGGATACCGCTGCCCGCCGGCCCACTGGTCGTCCGCAGCCACTGCTACGGCCACCTCCTCACCCACCCCGCGACCGACCTGCTCATGGGCCGCCGCGGCGGGCCCGTCACGATGCAGCTCTACAA
The DNA here is from genome assembly GCF_029892565.1 of Streptomyces pseudovenezuelae. Lineage (GTDB taxonomy): Bacteria > Actinomycetota > Actinomycetes > Streptomycetales > Streptomycetaceae > Streptomyces > Streptomyces pseudovenezuelae_A. Next base: position 918,735 of record NZ_JARXVH010000002.1, read on the forward strand.
CGAGTGGCTGCACCAGATGGTCCTGCTGCGCGACGCCCTGCTGCCCTTCACCAACTGGCAGGACGTCCCGCTCCTGGTCACCCCGACCGGGCTACGGCACACCGAGCCGGCCCGCGACGCCTTCCTCACCGAACTCCTGGTCCGCCGGATCCGACACACCGGCATCGTGGACTTCGCCCGACACGTCGTCACCGGCACCTCGGGTCCGGGCGGCTACGGGTTCGACCACGGCGGCGGCACCGTCCTGCCCGCCGTGATCGACGGATCGCCCCTCACCGCCCCCAGGTACCTGCTGACCTGGCGCCCCGCTTCCGGTACCGAGGCGGCCGATGGGACCACCACCTATGTCGCCGAAGTGAAGGACTACTACGCCGCACCCCGCACGCTCGTCGAGGACCTGCCGCCAGCCACCGCAACACCGCGGCCGGCCACGGGCCGCATCGTCACCGGGCCGGCCGTCGACGGGACGCGCACCGCCCACATCGAAGTGACCCACGACGGCACCGCCGCTCGCGCCGACCTCGGCCAGGCCCTGCGCGGTCACCGCTTCGCCCGACAAGCCCCCACCCCAGAGGCAGAAAAGGCCTACGACGCCCGGACCGCCGACCTGTGGGACGTACTGCGCGCACCCGGACTGGTATGGACGGAGACCGGCGACGTCACCGTGGACGCCACCGCTCAGGACGACCTGGTGGCGCTGGCACTGCTCGGTCGCCTCTACCCGGAGAACGTCGCCCTGCGCCACACCGGCCGGTACGCCGGTCCGGCAACCGCCGACAGCGACCGACCGGGCCTCATCGTCATCGACCTGCCCGCCACCGACCCCGCGAGGAACTGATGCTCGACCACCACGGAAACCCTGTCCGTACAGGGCGTGCCACCGTCAACGGCACGAGCCTGCACTACCGCACCGCCGGCTCCGGCCCGGCAGTGGTCCTGCTGCACGGCGTACCCAAGACCGGCTACCACTGGCGTCACCTCGTGCCCAGGCTGACGGCGCGGTACACGGTCGTCGTGCCCGACCTCCGTGGCCTCGGCGACTCCGCCCGCCCAGCGGACGGATACGACTCCGCGACGATGAGCGACGACATCGCCGCGCTGATGAACCGCCTCGGGCATGAGTCCTACAGCGTGATGGGCGAGGACTGGGGTGCCGTGATCGGCTACCAACTCGCCGCCCGGCACCGCGATCACGTCAACGCCCTTGTGTTCGCCGAGGCGTTGTTCCCGGGATTCGGCTTCGAGGACCACACGGCTCTCACACCGGAGAACGTCTCCGGCGGAATGCACCTGTGGCATCTGGGTTTCTACTTCCAGCCGGACGTACCCGAGATGCTGATCGCCGGGCACGAACGTGAACTCATCACCTACATGCTGAAGTTCGAACGCAGCCACCCCGACACCGCCACCCCCGAGGCCGTCGACGAGTACGTTCGCTGCTACTCGATGCCCGGCGGCATCCGCGCGATGCTGTCGATCTACCGCGCGATGCTCGTCGACGCCGAACAGAACCGGCAGGCAGCGGGCAAGAAGCTGGACATCCCGGTCCTGGCGCTCGGCGGCGACGCGTTCATCGGTGACCGGAACGAAGCCCAGATGCGGCACTTCGCCCACGACGTCACCGGTCATGTCTTCAGCGCCGGCCACGACCTCGCCGAAGAGGTGCCGGACGAGGTGGCCGAGGTGGTGCTGCCGTTCCTGGCCGGGCGTCTGTAGCGTCCGCGGCCGATCACTCCTCCCCTCGTACGGCCAGCAGGGTCTTCCCCACGTTGAGCCCCGACTGCATGCGCTCGTGCGCCCGGGCGGCGGCGGCCAGTGGAAGGACATCGGTGACGTCGACGTGGACGCTTCCTGAGGCGACCAGTTCCAGGGCTGTCAGAGCGTGGGCTCGCAGGAGGTCGGGAGCACGCCGGGAGATGTCACCGATGTTGTAGCCGGTCAGCGCACGGTTGTTCTTCCAGAGAGGAAGGAGCGGCAGGTTGAGGTCGGGGTGGCGGGCGGCTTCGCCGTAGAAGGCGACACGGCCGAAGGGGGCCAGTACGTCCAGACTGGCGAGGCGGGTGGGGCCGCCCACGGGGTCGAGGACTACGTCCACGCCTCGCCCGCCGGTCGCGTCGCGCACCGCGTCGGGGAAGTCCTCCCGCGGGAAGACCGCGTCGTATCCGAAACGCTTGGCGTACTCGGCTTTGTCGGCGCTGCCGACGGTGCCGTACACGGTGTCCGCGCCGCGTGCGCGGGCGATCTGGGCGGCGACAGAGCCCACGCCGCCGGCCGCCGCATGGATCAGCACACTGTCGCCGGGGAGCAGCCGGGTCGCTCCGACGAGGACGCCGTAGGCCGTTGGCAGGACGAGTGCGGACCCGCCGGCGGTCCGTAGATCGATCTCGCCCGACAGGGTGCGCAGCGGGAAGGTGAAGCGGGCCGGCGCGACCACGTACTCGGCGTAGCCGCCGCCGTCGGGCAGGTACACGGCGACCGGGTCCCCGACGGCGAGCCCGCTCACGTCCTCGCCGAGCGCGGCGACCTGACCGGAGGCCTCCATACCGGGGATGTCGAGTGCGCTCGGCGGTCCGAAGTCGCCCAGGCGGTGCTGCACTTCGGCGTAGTTCACTCCCGCGTAGGCCACCCGGACCAGGACCTCTCCGGGCCCGGCCCGCGGGATCGGCACCTCCACGGTACGCAGGACCTCGGGCCCGCCGTTCTCGTCGAATCCGATCGCGCGCATGACGTGTCCTTCTGTGGTCGTCGACGACTGCCGGGTGCGGACATGTTCGGCGGCACGCACCGGTGGGGGTGAGGTGAGGAACTCAGCCTGAGGCGTGGGACGTTCAGCGCCAGGACCGAGGAGTGCTCAGCGGGCGGCGGCGCGACAGAGTGCGGCTGCGACTCGTACCAGATCGACGCAGCGGCGGCAGGTCAGCGACTGGCGCGGCATGCGGCGATGCAAACATGGGTGACTCACGCACGTCAACGGCAGGACAGGTGCGCCTCGGAGCCGGGAGGGAGCAACGTCCCGGCCTCCGGGGCACGTTCGCCCGCTGTGATGCCGTGCCGGGCAGAGGCGAAGGCCTCGTTGACACCCTCCGTTCCACGTGTTTGCATCCCGCCATGCCGTTGTCACAGCCGCTGACCCGCCGCCGCGCCGTGGACCTCGTCCGCGTGGCCGCCGCGCTGTGTCGACCGACCGGCTGATCACGCACCTCCTCGCCCCTCTGCCAACAGCCGTGCCACACAAGCCGGTTGTGCACGCGTCGGCGCTTCTCGCGACCGTCCGTCCCCGCGAACTCCCGTGCCGCCCCGCACTTTTCGCCCAGATATGACGAGGACACGCCATGGCTGCACCCGCCACCCCTCCCGGTCACCACCATGAAACGGACTACGACCACCGCCGGTTGCGCCAGTGGCTGGCCGGTGAGGCCAGGGCCGACGGGGTCACCCGCCGCCGGCTGCTCACCCTGCTCGCCGCCACTACCGCAGGGACCGCACTCGGCGGCACGCGGTCCGCACGCGCCGTCGACGGCATCGTCAAGCCGCTTCCGCCCGAGTGGTTCATCGAGCGCGGTACCAACGCCGAGACCCGCTGGGACGCGCTGCGCGGAACCGGCCACCACACCCCCAACGAACTGTTCTTCGTGCGCAACCACACCGCCACCCCCGTGCTGGAAGCCGACGACTGGCGGCTTCGGTTGTGGGGGAGCGGACTGCGCGGCACCCCCGGCGAGGACCGGCCGGTGGAGTTCGGTTACGACGATCTGCGCGCCCTGCCCTCTGTCACCCGTACCGCCTTCGTCGAGTGCGCCGGAAACGGCCGCTCCTACTACACGACCCAGCAGGGCGAGCCCGTCGCCGGCACCGCGTGGACCCTGGGGGCGATCGGCGTCGCACGCTGGCGCGGGGTGCGCCTGGCCGACGTACTGCGCAGAGCCGGCCTGACCAGGAACGCCGTCGACGTGCAGCCGCGCGGCCTGGACGCCGAGTACGTCAGCGGCGGCGAGAACCTGGGCCGGGTGCGCCGTCCGCTGCCGCTGGCCAAGGCGCTGGACGACGTACTGCTCGCTTACGAGATGAACGGCGAGCCGCTGCCGTACGACCACGGGTATCCGGTGCGGGTGCTGGTGCCCTCCTGGGTGGGGATCGCGTCGATCAAGTGGGTCGGCGACATCGAGGTGTCCGCGCAGCCGCTGTACTCGCCCTGGAACACCACCTTCTACCGGCTGTTCGGCTCCGCCTACCCCGAGGGCGGCAGCCCGCCGCTCACCCGGCAGACCACGAAGAGCGCCTTCGAGCTGGCGAGCGGGGCCACGTTCACGGCGGGCCGCAGGCACGTACTGCACGGACGGTCGTGGTCGGGCGCGGGCGCCGTCACCCGCATCGACGTCAGCACCGACGGCGGGGCGAACTGGCGGCCCGCCCACCTGCACGACCGGCCCCGCGTCGGTAGCTGGAGCCGCTGGTCCCTGAACTGGCGGCCCGACGCGCCCGGCGCCACCCATCTGCTGGCCCGCGCCACGGACACGGCCGGCCATACGCAGCCGGACATCGCCGTGCCCAACACGCAGGGCTACCTGTTCGGCGCGGTGGTACGGCACCCGGTGAGCGTGGTGTGACGGACAGCCCGTGCCTCGCCGGGGCGTCCGCCCGGTCGTCGTCTCGTCGGTCAGACACTCGGTGGTCCGAGACTCCTCGTTCGCAGGCCGCGCCGAACTCATCGTGCTCTGCGGAAGCACCGGCGCGACCGCCCTCAATGGCAGCATCAGGGCATGCTCATCATCATCGGCGGACTCCCCGGCACCGGTAAGACCACGCTCTCCAGACTCCTGGCCGCACGGCTCGGGGCGGTGCACCTGCGAGTCGATACCATCGAGCAGGCGCTCGTCCGCTCCGGTCTGGCACAGCACCCTGTGGGGCCGGCCGGCTATGCCGTCGGGTACGCCTTGGCCGAAGAACATCTCCGGCAGGGGCTCACCGTGATCGCGGAATCGGTCAATCCGTTGGCCGTCACTCGCGACAGCTGGCGGGACGTGGGGGTCAGGGCAGGCGTTGCCGCCATCGAAGTGGAACTGACCTGCTCGGATCCAGCGGAGCATCGACACCGCGTGACTTCCCGATCGATCGACATCCCCGATCTGCCCCTGCCGGACTGGCAACAGGTTCTCAACGGCGAATACGAGGCGTGGGACCGCGAACACGTCACCGTCGACACCGCCGGAGACGGACCGCAGGATTCGATGAACTCGCTTCTCCAGCACCTCGATCGACTCCGACTCACGCTGGGGCGGTGAGTGCCTTCTCCAGGTGAGGGCTCGTAGGCGCCCCAACGAGTGAGGCTCAAGGAGCCTGCACCCACCCCTGACCGGCTCTCACACGAGACGGATCGGTTCAATCAGGGCCGAGCCGTGGGCAGCACAGCCGTTGACGCAGTGAGCTCCGGTGATGCCCGTACGCCTCGGCGGTCGGCGCAGTCCCAAGTCTGTGAGCCGGCTTCGCACCTACCTCCTGTGCGCCACGTAGACGGTGTTGGTCGCTGTGCGGTCCTGGAGCGGATTGCCGAAGTCGACAACATGGACTTCTGGTGCGGCGAAGACGCCCTTGAGCGCGGAGACGAAGTCCTCGTCCGGCGGGTCGTTGGACCACAGGGCGAAGACACCGTCGGGATGCAGGCGATCGGCGACGGCACGAAGTCCCGGAGGCTGGTAGAGCGAGGCATGGCGGGGATGCAGCACGTGGCGCGGCGAATGGTCGATGTCCAGCAGGATGGCGTCGAAACGGCGACCCGGTGTTTGCGGATCCAGCCCGACACGATCGCCGATCGCCTCGAAGAAGTCGCCTTGCACCAGTCGGCAACGTGGGTCCGAGGCCAGCAGTGCGCCCAGCGGTACCAGGTGCCGCTGGTGCCACTCGATCACCTCACCGAGGGCCTCGACCACGATCAGGGAGCGGACTCGTGAGTCGTCCAGGGCCGCCTGGGCGGTGTACCCGAGGCCGAGTCCGCCCACCGCGACGTCGAGATCGGTATGGGCCAGGCCGGCCAGTCCGAGTCGCGTCAGGGCGATCTCACCCGCCGTGAAGAGGCTGGACATCAGGAACTCGTCACCGAGCTTCACCTCATACACATCGGCGCCCGATGCCGGATCCCGCCTGCGCCGCAGGCTGATGTCGCCCAGTGGTGTCGGGCGCCAGTCGATCTCTTCGAAGCGCGCGCTCATCCGTACACCTTTCCGGCCTCCACGTTTGGAGGTTGTCTGTGGCCACGGTTCAGACAGTGGCCGGTAGTCCGGCTTGCTTTGCGATGCCGGGTCTCGCGCGGGCCGTCGTCCCGGGATTCAGGCGTCGATGATGACGGGAATGATGAGAGGTTTGCGGCGGTGGGTGCGGAAAGCCCAGTTTCCCACAGCGCGGGCGACGAGCTTTTCGAGCTGGTGCGCGTCTCCGACTCCTTCTTCGGCCGCGGTGGCCAGAGTCTTCTCGATGACGGGGATGACGGACTCGAAGGTGGTGTCGTCATGGACGAAACCCCGTGCCAGGAAGTCGGGGGCCTCGGCCAGGGCACCGGTGTCGGCGTCGACGATGGCCACGACCGTGACGACGCCTTCCTCGGCAAGGGTGAGGCGGTCCTTGAGCGAGGCTTCGGTGACGCCGCCGACCTCCATGCCGTCCACGTAGACGTTGCCCGCGGGCACCTTGCCGGTGATGGAGGCGCGGCCGTCGACGAGGTCGACGACGACGCCGTCCTCGGCGATGACGACCCGGTCGGGGTCGACGCCGGTGCGGATGGCGAGGTCGCCGTTGGCCCGCAGATGGCGCCATTCACCGTGTACCGGCATGACATGCCGGGGTTTGACGATGTTGTAGCAGTAGACGAGTTCGCCGGCGCTGGCATGCCCGGAGACGTGCACCTTGGCGTTTCCCTTGTGGACGACGTTCGCACCCCATCGGGTCAGCCCGTTGATCACCCGGTAGATGGCGTTCTCGTTGCCGGGGATGAGCGAGCTGGCGAGCAGGACGGTGTCACCCTTGCCGACGCGGATCACGTGGTCGCGGGTGGCCATCCGCGACAGTGCGGCCATCGGCTCGCCCTGGGATCCCGTGCACACCAGCGTGATCTTGTGGTCGGGGAGCTTCTCCAGTTCCTTCATGCTGACGACCAGGCCGGACGGAACCTTCAGGTACCCCAGGTCGCGGGCGATCCCCATGTTGCGGACCATCGACCGGCCCACGAAGGCCACCTTGCGGCCGTGCTGGTGCGCGGCGTCCAGCACTTGCTGGATGCGGTGCACATGGCTGGCGAAGCTGGAGACGATGACCCGCCGCGGAGCGGTGCGAAGAACCTGCTCGATCGCGGGATTCAACTCGCGCTCGGACGTGGTGAATCCGGGCACCTCGGCGTTGGTGGAGTCGGTGAGGAACAGATCGACGCCCTCCTCACCGAGACGGGCGAAGGCACGCAGGTCGGTGATGCGGTCGTCCAGCGGAAACTGGTCCATCTTGAAGTCACCGGTGTGCAGCACCATGCCGGCCCCGGTGCGGATCGCGACCGCAAGACCGTCCGGGATCGAGTGGTTGACCGCCACGAACTCGCAGTCGAAGGGCCCGAACCCGCGGCGGTCGCCCTCCCGCACCCGCACCGTACGGGGGCGGATGCCGTGCTCCTTGAGCTTGGCCTCCAGGAACGCCAGCGTCAGTTTCGAGCCGACGACGGGAATGTCGGACCGCTCGCGCAGCAGGTACGGCACGCCCCCGATGTGATCCTCGTGCCCGTGAGTGAGCACCACGGCCACGATGTCGTCCAGCCGGTCCCGGATCGAGGTGAAGTCCGGCAGGATCACGTCGACGCCGGGCTGGTTCTCCTCGGGGAACAGCACACCGCAGTCGACGATGAGCAGCTTGCCGGCGTATTCGAAGACGGTCATGTTGCGACCGATCTCGCCCAGGCCGCCTAGGGCGATGACCCTCAGCCCTCCCTCGGGCAGCGGCGGGGCGGCAGTCAATTCTGGATGCGGATGGCTCATACCCTGACGCTACCGGAGAGTTGGACGGTGTGATCCACTAGCCTGACCGATCTCTTCTTCGCGACGTCTCGTGTCACCCGCAGCGCGTGCCCTGGACCAACCCTTGATCTTCGCCGGGAATCCGGGCTTTCAGGCCGGGCGGGAATGCGATCCTGGGCCCGGAGGCGCGCAGCGCCGGAGATCTCTGCGCCCGCGTGGTGATGGTCAGGCTGGGCGCTTCTGGTGGCCGATGCAGTCCTTGACGATGCTCAGGGATGCGCCGGCGCAGGACGCGGCGAAGTAGGACGGGGAGCAGAACACCGAGCCCGTCCCGATCCGGTTGAGCCGAGGATGTCGCCGAGCTCCGCTTGCTCGCGCTGGTCGATCGCAGGCCCCCAGCGGGTTTTGACGGCCACCCAGTCGGTGGCGTAGGCGCAGCGGTAGCGGCCGCGGGCGGCTGCCAGGTGGCCGGGTCCTGGTCGCTCTTGTTGCGGTTGGAGGCGCGCGGGTTCGTAGATTCTCGGACGGCCAACGGCCGGAGCGCGTGCGCTGGAGGGCCCTGTCGGGCGTTCAGCCGGCGGGTTCGGTGGTGCGGGGAGTGGCGTTACTCGTCGTCGGGTTCGGCGTGGACATGACTGGGGGCTCGAAGACATACAGGCCAAGGACTCCGGGCGGATCGGCCAGGGCGGGGCCGGCATCGGTGAGCCTGGCGGTGATGTCGGCGGCGTCAAGGTCGTTGACCTGGCCGAGCCGGACCGGGCGGCCGCCGGTCTTTATGTCCTTCGGCGGAGGTCTGGATGACGATGATGACGGGCATATCAACTTCCTGATTCGCTACCTGTCCAGCGTCAGGGCCAGCGGCACCGGCCAGGGCCTGCACTCCGTCCGCGACCCGGAGACCGTCGAGGACTGACGGCCGGCGCACCAGACCCGTCGTGCCGTTTGTCGAAACAGGGTCGGCGCGGTTGTTCGTGCTCGGTTTCGGGTCAGGCTGAGCGGAGACAGAAGGGATGTCCGGCCGGGGTGGCGTACGTTCGGGAGCCCTGCTGGGCGGAGGCGATGACATCGTCCGTCGACCGCCGCCGTCAAGTACCCGCTTGTCCGCGGCCGCCACGTCGTCCGTGGCGAGGTCGAAGTGCATCTGCTGGGGAGCGCCGTCGGGCCACTCCGGCGGTGCATGCCCCGGAGCGTGCTGGATCACGATCACGGGGAGGTCCTCGACCTGCAGAAAGTGGTGTGTTGCCGTCCTCGTGATGGAGCCGCCGAGCAGCCGGTGCCAGAACGAACTCTCGCTCTCCAGGTCCGCGGCGTCCACGATCAGTGACGTCAGGCTGAAGTTCATGGTGATTCTCCGTTTCGTGTTCGTGCGGGGGGCGCGGCTCAGACCGTGGGGATGATGCCGCCGTCGACCCGGAACTGGGCGCCGGTGAGCCATTTGGCGCGGCCAGAGGCGAGGAACGCGATCATCTCGGCGACGTCCTCGGGTTCGCCGGGGCGCCCCATCGGCGGCTTCAGGTGGTCCACGATCTGCTGCTTGACGTCGTCGATGCCGACGCCCTGACTGTCGGCCATCTGCTGGAGATGCTCGGCCGCTCCCTCGGTGACGACGAAGCCCGGCAGAACGCACACCACCCGTACGCCGTGCTCTCCCATCGCCGTCGCCAACTCGCGGCTGTAGGCGTTGAGCGCCGCCTTCGATGCCGCGTAGGACGCCTCGGCAGGCTGGGGGAGGTGGCTGGCGATGGAGGAGACGTGCACCACGACGCCGGACCCGCGCTCGACCATCCCCGGCACCAGAGCGCGGTCGAGGCGGACCGCGGAGAGCAGGTTCATCTCCAGGTCGGCGAGCCAGGACGCGTCGGACCGCTCCAGGGTCGGCATCGGTCCGGTTGCGGCTCCCGCGTTGTTCACCAGGACGTCGATGCCCCGGACGCCGTCCAGCACGCACCGCCCAAGTTCCTGCACCCCCTCCTCGGACCGCAGGTCGGCGGGGATGAAGGTGGCAGGCAGGTCTTCCGGGGGCGCGGTGCGCGAGGCCGTCAGCACGGTGGCGCCGGAAGCGGCGAAGCGGCGGGCAGTCGCCTCCCCAAGTCCTCGACTGCCGCCGGTCACCAGCACTCGCAGGCCGTCAAGCCCCTCGTCCTCGACCGTCACGGCCGTACTCCTTCAGTAAAGTGAACCTGACTCCGGAAACTGTACACATAAACGGAATCGGACTCACCTTATGGAGGACTGTTGTCGTCATCACGTCCGCTGCGCGCCGATGCCCGGCGCAACCGCGAAAACCTCCTGGCCGCAGCGCGTGAAGCGTTCCTCGCCGCCGACGACGCCCATGTGGAGGAGATCGCCCGTCGAGCCGGTGTGGCTGTCGGGACGCTCTACCGCCACTTCGAAACGCGCGAAGCGCTCGTCGCGGAGGTCTACCGCCAAGAGGTCGCCGAGCTCTGTGAAGCACCCACTCGGCTGCTCGCCCAACACGCTCCGGACGAAGCCCTGCGCACCTTCCTGCTGCTTCTCGTGAAGCACGCGGCAGTCGGCAGGGAGATGGGTGAAGTGCTGGAGAGCATCATGGCCACCGACTCGCCGGTCTTCGACGACGCGCGCAACGAGATGGCCCATGCCCTGGATGAGCTGCTCGCCGCAGGCGTTGCGGCCGGCGTCGTCCGCAGCGGTATCAGCGGACGCATTGTCCTGCGCGCCCTCGGTGGCATCTGCGGGATGCGTGCCAACGGCTGGGAGGACGATGCGGTACGCATCGCCATGATCCTCTATGACGGGTTGCGCTGGTCACCTACGTGCGGTGCTGGCGGTGGTCAGTGACGGCGGCGGGCTGTGACGATCCAGGCACGCGAGTCGAAGTAGACGCCGCCGTCGGTGTGGTGGGCGTCGAGGGTGGTGCGCAGCCGGGTGCGGGCATGCTCGGCCGTCGCGGCGTCGAGGTGGGCAAGGAGATCTTTGAATTCCCAGAGTCCGAGCACGGCATCGAAGGCGGTGGCGCTGTCCGGGCCGTAGTAGACGGGCTCCCGGACGTCGGTGAAGCTGACCTCCTCGAAGCCGGCCGCCGCCAGGATGCCTTCCGTGACGCTCGGGTCGGCGAGTGAGAACGGGTCGGGACCGCGGGGTGCGGCTGGTACGGCGGTGAGGGACCGGCGGATCGCGGTGGCCCACTCGTTGCGGTCGCGCTCCTGCCAGACCAGCAGCACCAGGCGCGCCGCGGGGCGCAGGGCGCGGCCGATGTTGGTGAACGCGGCGACCGGGTCGGCGAAGAACATCGTTCCGAACCTGCTGATACAGAGGTCGAAACGCGGTGGTGGGAAGCGGTGATCCTGGGCGTCCGCCTGCTGGTAGGTGACGTTGGCCAGCTTCTGGTCGGCACTGAGCCGACGAGCCCGTTCGAGCATGGGCGCGGAGAGATCGATGCCCACCACGCTTCCGTCGACGGCCGCGTGGGCGGCTTCGCGTGTGGTCTGGCCTGTGCCGCAGCCGATGTCGAGGACACGGTCGCGGGAGCCGACGCGGGCGGCGGCGCGGAAGAGTTCGTTGTGCAGGTGTAGTTCCGCGTCGTAGTCAAACAGGTCGGACATGACTGTCACCGGATCCTCTCGACATCGATTTCGACCGGGCCCTCGTGAAGGAGGTCTCGCGCCTGCTCCAGCGAGACGGGTCTCCGCGTGCACTGTGTCGGCCACCAGGTGGCGCCCGCCTTGGCGCAGGCCGCTGGATGGGTTGTCGTATCGCGTGGTCTTGCACCGGCGGAGACCGGTGATGGCGGCGAGCTGGTCGGGGTGGTGCGGGTTGATCGGGACGAAACTGTCGTGCCGGGCGGCGCGACGCAGCGGTTTGACGCTACCGGGAAGTCCTGCCGCCCACACCGGCACGTCGGGGTGCCGGGGCGGTCTCTACGGCCGGGCCGAATCCGTACTCCTGCGGAAGATGATCCTGCCGGCATGACGAGCAGCGTCAGCTCTCCAGGCCGCCATGACCGCCACGACCGCCGGTCCAGGATTTCGGAGGGAAGCTTGCGGCCGTGATCAGTTGAGCACCCCTCAGCGGCCCGGCGGGACTGGAAGAGTGACACCACGAGTGCTGGAGACGACGCACCCGGCCGGGCCTACGTCGGCATTCCGATCGCCGACTCCCGGCTGTCGCCCGTTGACTGCGGAGGGCTGCTCCAGGACTTCGACCGGCTCTTGCCGTTGCTGCGCGACGGCTTCCCGCGAAGTGCGCTTGCTGATCTGGGTCGCCCGCTGATCGTGGAGGGGTACTCGTGAGCGACAACCACGGGAAACGATCTATGGCGTCACGGCAAGTGCCGAGCCGGAGAGACGAGTCACCACAGACCAGTGGGTTTCGTCGGTCTCCCTGACCCTGCGGCACTAACTCTCCGCCACAACTCCGCGTGACCGCTGTCCCGTCCCAAGTGATCTGGTCCGAAGCCGCGGTTGTGACCTGGGGCGACCAGAACGGATGAGACGACGAGCCCCCAAATGGCGCTGCCTGTTCCGTCGCAGCGAAGGTTGAGCGTTCTCACTGAGAGTTGGTCGGCGGACTGTCTTCGAGGGGCTGCGGCACCGGGCCTCGTTCCCGTCCGGCTGACTCACCCCTTCTGCCCTCCAGGCGTGAACGGCCCGGTCGCGGGGGCTACGCATTTGTCGATGACGGTCTCCTCGCCGGCAGTTGAGCCCTGCAAGCAGAGCCGTCCGCCCTTGTGGCGCAGATCGAGGAAGAACTGTGTGGTCGCTCCGGACTGCTTGAGGTCGTGGATACGTTCGTCGACATAGCCGAGGCCGTTCAGGATCCTCCTGACCTTGGTGGGGGGTGGGGTCCCTCAGATTCCAGAGCGCAGATCGCGGCGGTCAGCGCGAGCATGCATTGCATGACGCGGGCTATGACACCTCCGGGTGCGCGCCCTCGGTGCCGTTCGAGGTCAAGCTGTCCCTTGAAGGTCTCGTTGATCGATTCGATGACCGTCGCAGCGGCTTGAACAGGGCTGTGCCAGGCCGCTCCCGTTCACCTTTACGGGCAGGCCGCAGCAACTGGACTCCATGCTCGGACAGTTCGCGTTCGAGATCACGGCCGAAGTAGTTCTTGTCGCCGATGAGAGTCTGTCGGGGGCGCTCTCGCAGAAGCTCGCATTCGGCTGCCAGGAGGTCAAGGAGGGTCTCGCGTTCGTCGGCCTTGGCCCCGGTCAGGGCGAAGCCGATGGGCAGGCCCTGAAGGGTGCAGACCAGGTGCAGGCGCAGGCCCCAGAAGAAGCGGCTGTGGCTCGCGCAGTAGCCGTATTCGGCCCGACCTGCCAGGTCGGAGCGTTTGACGGTCTCGCGGGAGCGGCCGCATTCCACCGGGGTGGAGTCCACGACCCATACGTCGTCGCTCCACACCGAGGTGATGGTGGCCAGGATCCGTTGACGCTTCGCATCAGACCGGCGGCCTTGCGCAGCCGCTTGCTGTAGCCGGGCTGCTGGGGCAGGTAGGGGAAGAGGTGGCGCAGGTGGGCACGGGCATGGCGGAGCCATTTGCCTCGGAGGTGTAGCCGAGTAGGGCTTGCATCGTGGCGAGGGTGACCCGTTCGGCATCGCTCAGGCGGGGCGTAATGCCGACCGGCGGGCGCCACGGCGCCAGGTCGGGATGCTCCTTCAGCATGTCGTCGGTCGTCGCAATAGAGTGCTGTCGCGAGGGTGTCCACATCGTTCGTCACAAAACGATCTTGGACATCCTCGGTCTCGTCTCCGCAGGCACCCCTTGGACCACACCACCAGGAGGAACCAGTGTCATACCCGCAACTGCTCACCCCCGCGGAGAAGCTCGCCGACGCGAAGAAGCTGTTGAGCCTCCCGCGTATCGTCGTGATCTGCGGCTCCACCCGCTTCATGACCGAGATGACCGAGGCCGATCTGCGGGAGACCAAAGCCGGAAAGATCGTCGTCAAACCGGGCGGTGACATGAAGTCACCGCACGAACTTTTCTCCGATCCTGAGGAGGCCGAGGCGCTGAAGGTTCGACTCGGCGATCTGCACCGGGCGAAGATCCGGCTCGCTGATGAGGTGCTCGTAGTCGGCGATTACATCGGAGACAGCACCCGAGCCGAAATCGCCTACGCCCGGTCGCTGGGCAAGCCCGTGCGGTTCACGCACCCCGAAGTCGACCCTGACGCCTGACCGCCCGCTACCACCTCGACAATCAGGGCCCGCAGGCCGCCGCCCGACCGTCTCGCGGTGGCTTCGGCCGCCGCCCACCCCACACCCTCCGCAGGCATCCCTTGGAATTGATCACCTAGAGGCCGGCCCCGGCTCGGGGACGGTTGCGGGGGCGGACGGTCATCTGCAGGGTGCGCGGCCTTACGGTGAGCCGGGCGACCTGGCGGATGACCTGGCCCTCGGAGAGTTCCAGCCGTACCGAACGCAGCATCGTCGCGAGCGCCGTGACCATCTCGGTGAGGGCGAGACGGTCCCCCATGCACTTGTGCTTGCCGTCCCCGAAGGGCAGGAACGCGCCCGGCGGAGGCTGCTGCTGCGCGGGGTCGGTCCACCGGTCCGGGTCGAAGGTGTCCGGGTCAGGAAAGCGCTCGGGGTCGCGGTGCAGGGCGTGCTGGCAGTAGGCCAGTTCGGTGCCGGCGGCCAGCGTCCACCCGCCGAGCCGCGTCTCCTCGGTGGTGCGGCGGGTGACCAGCCAGCCGGGGTGGTGGAGCCGCAGGGTCTCGGTGATCACCCGGTTCAGGTAGGGCAGCCGGGTCACGTCGTCGAAGGTGACCGGCCGTTCGCCGACGACCTCGTCCAGCTCGGCCAGGATCCGGGCCTCGATGTCGGGGTGGCGGGCGAGTTCGTACAGGGTCCAGGACAGCACCGACGCGGTGGTCTCGGTACCCGCCACGGCTAGGGTGAGGATCTCGGAGCAGATCTGATGCCCGGTCAGCGGCTCACCGGTCTCCTCGTCGATGGCGCGCAGCAGCATGGAGAGCATGTCCCCGGTGTCGTGCCCGGAAGCCTGCAGTTCGTCGACGGCGGCGGTGATGGTGGCGCGTACGCCGTCCCGGGCCCGGTCGAAGCGACGATTGAAGGGCAGCGGCAGGCGCTCGGCCCAGTCGGGCACCATGATGCGCACACCGACGTCGTTCAACACCACCGACAGGTCGCTGCGCAACCGGCGGAAGACGGCGTCGTCGAGGCTGCCGGCGAACACCGTCTTGGCCAGCATGTCGAGGCTGAGCCCGACCATCGCCTCGCGTACGTCGAGGGTTCGCCCACGTTCCCAGCCGGCGACCGTGGCTGTCACCTCGGCGCGCATCATGTCGACGTAGCGGCTGATCTCGGTGTGGGCGAACGCCGGTTGCAGCTGGCGGCGTTTGCGTACGTGGTTCCGGCCGACGGCAGTGACGACACTGTCGCCCAGCAGCTGGCCCAGCTTGTCGTAGAGCCGGCCCTTGTCGAGACTGGGCCCCAGGGCCTTGAGCATCTGGTGGATCAGGGCCGGGTCCTGGACCACGATGGTGCGCGTCCCGGGTTGCAGGATGATCTCGACGAGTGGTTCCCGTGTGTCACGCAGCGAGTCGATGAAGCCGAGGTTGTCGCGCATCTTCAGAGCGTGGCCAATAAACGGAAACGATCCTGCGGCTCGGGGTATGCGGGAAGGCGCAGTGGACATCACGGGTCATCCCTTCACGGCAATCATGGCCGCCCCTATGACTTCCCTGAACCTTCACCAACACAATCCTGTCATGAACGTGTCCTGCGCCACGTGGGACGAGCTCGTCGGGAGGGGAGGGGAGCCCCCCTCCCCATCCCGGTCAGACGAGCCTGGTCGCCTGGACCTAGTAGTGCTTCGTTGCGTTAACGCTGATCAAGAGCATGTTGAAAGTGTGGAGACGCATGAAGTGAACCGATTACGGGCCGCGTTGGGGTTGTTCGTGGAGGATGTACTCGCCTCGGTGCCGCGTAAGGATCAGCGGGCCAGGGGCGAGTGCTATCTGCGGGAGCTGATGGTGGACGGCCGGTGCAAGTCGATCCGGCCGATGGCCCAGCGGCTCCCGGACGGGAACATGCAGGCCTTGCAGCAGTTCGTCAGCCAGTTGCCCTGGCAGTGGACACCGGTGCGACGGCGAATCACCGAGCGACTGGTCCAGACGGTCAGGCCCGAGGTGTGGGTCATCGACGATGTGCCCTTTCCCAAGCGCGGGCGCGCATCGGCCGGGGTGGCCAGGCAGTGCTGCGGCACGTTGGGCAAACGGGCCAACTGCCAGGTCGCGGTCAGCGTGCATGCCGCCACCGCCACCGCTTCCTGTCCTTTGGAATGGGAGCTGTTCCTGCCGGAGGAATGGGCGTACGACGTCCAGCGACGCACGGCCGCGGGCGTGCCCGACGAGGTGGGGCATCGTCGCCTGGCTTCCCTGAGTCGGCACCGGCACACGGTTGCAGGCGATCGCCCTGATCGGGACCAGGACTGTCCAATCAGATACAAGCGGGCCCGCTCCTGCCGGCCCGGGCCCCCACCGACTCCGCGCAGCATGGTCCCCGGGATCCGCACCACCCGTCATGCACCTACCAGCGCATTTTCGCCGGCGGCGGTGTAGTCGTGGGCGTCGGTGGTGTGCGCGGGGTTGGTGGTGGATGCGGTTGGCGGTGGGCTGTTTACAGGTCGAGGACGGCGCGGAGTGCGTTGTCGACGAGTTCTTGCTGTTCGGGGCCGACGTTGCCGTGCAGTGTGCCGGTTTCGAAGCGGATGGCGGACAGCTGGAGGAGGTTGACGGCGACGAGGGAGGCGTCCAGCGGGGTGGCCAGGTGCACGCTCATCGCGGTGTCGGGGTGCTGTGCCGGGGCGTGGAGCACCAGGGTGACGACCGCGTTGTAGGCCTCGGCGAGGCCGTCGAGGCTGACGACGAGAACGGTGCGGGTGCCTTTGCCGGTGTCGACGTCCCAGACGTCGCCCTTGCGGATGGTCACAGGGCGTCGCCTTCGCCTGCGAGGTCGAGGGGGGCGAGGGCGGCGAGTTTGCGGGCGGCGTCGAGTGTCATCTGCCGGCGCACGGCGCGCAGGATGTAGTCGTTGAGTGAGGCGGCGCCGGCTGCGGCGTCGCGCAGCTGCTTGTCCATGGCGTCGGGGATCCGCAGGGTGATGGCAGTCATGACGTCAAATCTAGTGGCAACAGTGACGTCATGCCAGGCGTTGGCATGACAGGCACTGTGCCGCGCATCGTCGATTGCCCCGCCGTACCAGGCAGGCCCGCAGGAATCCGGCGGAACGCCGCCGACGCCAGTGGCTGCAAGGCCTGCGGCCGTCTCGTCGCTCGGGCCCATGACCGGCAGGTCGAGAGCGGGGAAGGAGATGCCGAGTTCAGGGTCGATGGTTGAGCCGGGTCGGCTTGTTCTTTAGCCTCAGTTCCACGGAATGATCACGCAGGGTGAGGTCGGCACCCTCTCCACCGAGCCGGGGGACGACCTCTAGGATGCCGCCCAGAACCACGCAACGACCCATGGCAGCGACGCCGGGCGGCAGGGGGCGGCGCGGCAAGCGCAACCCGCCGGACGGAACCAACGGGACTGGTCGTAGGGGGAGAGGAAGCTCGTGGTGCGGGAGTGCTGGTTTTGCGGGAAGACCACACCGGCGTCGTGGCACGACCGCGTCATGGGGCTGCACCAAGGCGCCGAAACGGCCATGACGCCATGGATCGTTGTCCTGCGCACCACGTGGCGCCGGGAAGTCGTGCAAGTACCACGCTGTGCCCGCTGCCACACCGGACATCAGATCGAACAGACCGCGGCGGTGCTCTCCATAGCTTCGCTGATCGCCTACGCCGCCAGCGGCCAGCTGGACCATCTCCTCGGCATTCTGCCGACCTCGGCCGCAGAACGGACGCTCGCAGCGATCTGGGCGGCCGTTGCCTGCCTGCCGGGACTCACCTGGCTCGCCATCAGACATGGTCGGCTGCCGTGGCGGCGCCTGGCACCCCACCGCATGGGCTACGCCCGCCACCACCCGGAGTTCCTGCGACTGCTGGAGGAGGGCTGGAAACCCAGACCGGGTCCCTTTCCCTACTGGGGAAACCCGCCGAACCCCCATCACCCTCCGCCGCCGAGCAGACTCCGGCGGTTCATCGGGCGCGTCATCGACCTGGTCGGGACAGCGTCCGCCATCGCCATCCTCGTCGCCTACTTCCAGGGCTACGAGGAATTGGCCGGAGGTTTCATCGCGGCGACGGCAGGGCTGTTCTTCCTGTCCTCGAAGATCAAACCCGAGAACTGACCGACGTCTTCAAAGCCTTTCGGTCGCCCGACCGACGAGGCCGTCGGTGGCGACTGCTGTGGCCGGTCAGTCCGCCCGGCAGTCGCAGGGGCTGTCGGGTGTTCGCGCAGTCCGGTGTCGGCGGTGCCTGTCTCGTCGGCCCGGTCATCGCCGACGGCGGCTACTGAGCTCGTTCTTTATGGCCTCGAACGATGCCCCTTGTGGTCGGGTAGCCGGAGACCATTGCTGATCCCCGGCCCCCTCAGAACCGGACGTGCGAGCTTTCCCCGCATCCGGCTCAAGCAAGCCACGAGGGC
>NZ_JARXVH010000003.1 GCF_029892565.1 Streptomyces pseudovenezuelae
CTTTCCGGCTGTTGGGCCGTTCCGACGAGTGAGACTTTAGCGGACTCCCGCCCCCGACGCTAATCGGGTGCTGCGCTCTTTCGAACGCGGATTCCTCATTTCGCGAATACGCACGCCAATAACACGACGACAGTCAGACCGACTGTTAGTCGACTAGTGGTTGGTACTTGCGGAATGGCTGTCCGGGGACCGACCGGAGTCGGCGCTCACGTCGGACAACTCGGAGAACAGTACGTACCGGATCTGGGTGTGTCAACTCGCGGTCGGACGGGGGCCCCGAGGCGTACTCTGGGGCCATGACTACGCGTACGTGCACCCAGCTCTGGTGGGCCGCCTGACGGCGGCCGTGCGCACGTATGCACTCAACGGCCGCCGCCTCGGCGGCCGTTCTCGTTTCTCCCTCCAGAGCTCCTGAGGGTCGGCCGCCGGGGCGGCGGTCTCGATCAGGAGGTGGAGTGGAAATGACTCGGGTCTTCAGCGGGATCAAGCCGACCGGACACCTGACCCTGGGGAACTACCTGGGAGCCATGCGGCGGTGGGTCGATGTGGACCAGCACCGGTCGGACGCGTTGTTCTGCGTCGTCGACCTGCACGCGCTGACCGTGGACCACGATCCAGCGAGAGTACGCAGGCTGAGTCGGCAGGCCGCGACGTTGTTGCTGGCGGCGGGACTTGATCCACAGCTGTGCACCGTCTTCGTACAGAGTCATGTGGACGAGCACGCCCGGCTCTCGTATGTGCTGGAGTGCGTGGCCACTGACGGCGAGATGCGTCGGATGATCCAGTACAAGGAGAAGGCCGCGCAGGAGCGCGAGCGCGGTGGGAGTGTGCGGCTGTCCCTTCTCACCTATCCCGTGCTGATGGCGGCGGACATCCTGGCGTACTCGGCCGACGAGGTGCCGGTGGGGGACGACCAGACGCAGCATGTGGAGCTGACGCGGGATCTGGCGTTGCGGTTCAACCAGCGGTACGGGCACACGTTCGTGGTGCCGAAGGCGACCACTCCGCAGGTCGCGGCACGGGTGATGAACCTCCAGGAGCCGGCTTCGAAGATGGGGAAGTCGGAGGACTCCGGGTCGGGGATCGTCTACCTGCTCGACGAGCCGGACGTGGTGCGCAAGAAGGTCATGCGGGCCGTGACCGACAGCGGGCAGGAGGTCGTCTACGACCGGGAGGGTCGGCCGGGGATCGCCAATCTGCTGGAGATCCTCGCGGCCTGCACGGGTGGGAACCCCGAGGCCTTGAGCGGTGTATATGAGTCGTATGGGTCCTTGAAGAAGGACACCGCCGAGGCCGTGGTCGAGATCCTCAAGCCCGTACAGGCGAGGCACAAGGAGTTGTGCGCGGATCCTGGCTATGTGGAGGGGGTGCTGCGGGATGGTGCGGAGAAGGCTCGGGCCATGGCGCGGCCGACGGTGGATACGGCTTACCGGGCGATCGGGCTGCTGGAGCCCGTGTCGGAGCCGGTGACGGAACCCGTGACGGAGCCGGTGCTGAACGCGGCGCGGTAGGCGCGTGGGCTGGTGGCGAGGCGCGATGCGAAGTGCTGGCGCATCGTGACCTCGCTGCCGAAGCCGGCGCGGCGGGCGACCTCGGGCATGGGGAGGTCGGTGCGTTCGAGGAGTTTCTGGGCTGCGGCGATGCGCTGGTCGAGGAGCCAGCGCAGCGGGGTCGTGCCGGTCTCCGCGGTGAAGTGACGGGCGAAGCTGCGCGGCGACATGCCCGCGTGGGTGGCCAGGTCGGCGACCGTGAGCGGTTCGTCGAGGTGGCGCAGGGCGTGCTCGCGTACGGCGGCGAGGGTGTCGGCGTCTCGGTCCGTGCGCGGGGTGGGGTGCTCGATGAACTGTGCCTGGGTTCCGGTGCGGAAGGGGGCGGTGACCATCGACCGGGCGATGGTGGCCGCTGCCTCGGCGCCGTGTGACCGGCGGACGAGGTGGAGGCAGAGGTCGATGCCGGCTGCGGTGCCGGCCGCGGTCCAGAGGTTGTCGTCCTCGATGAAGAGGGCGTCGGGGACGACGGTGACACGGGGGTGGTGGGCACGCAGGAGGGCGACGAGGTTCCAGTGGGTGATGGCGCGGCGTCCGTCGAGGAGACCGGCCTGGGCGAGGGTGAAGGCGCCACCGCAGAGGGCGGCGATGGTGGTGCCGCGGGCGTGGGCGCGCCGCAGGGCGTCGAGGACGGGGGTGGGTGCGGGGGTGACGTGGTCGTCGAGGCCGGGGACGACGATCAGGTCGGCGCGGGGGAGCCAGGTGAGGGTGCGGTCGGGGAGGAGGGTGAGGCCGCCGCGCATCGGGACGGGGGTGGTGTCGGTGGCGACCCGGCGCAGGTCGAAGGCGGGGGCGCCTCGGTCGGTGCGGTCGGTGCCCCACACCTCGGTGATGACGGAGACGTCGAAGGCGCGGATGCCGGGGAAGGCGACGAGGGCGACGCGGTAGGGACTGGCCGGGGTGTCGGTGCTGGCTTGGGCCATGGGTGGCAGTAAACCATCGGCCGCTGGCTTTTGGCGCTCTGGGGCGGGCGTGCCCACGGCGCCAGGATGGTGGTCATGGAGATAGCGGAGAACGCAGCACTGGTGGTCGTGGACGTGCAGAAGGGCTTCGAGGAGGCCGACTTCTGGGGGCCTCGGAACAACCCGGGGGCCGATGACAACATCGCGCAGTTGATCGACGTATGGCAGTCGTCGGGGCGGCCGGTCGTGTTCGTGCGGCACGACTCGTCGAAGCCCGAGTCGCCGTTGCGGCCCGGGTACGAGGGGAACGAGCTGAAGCAGTACGTAGCGGAGAGGAGGGGGAAGGGGAGCGGGCCCGAGTTGTTTGTGACGAAGACCGTGAACTCGGCGTTTCTGGGGACGCCGGATCTCGGGGCCTGGCTGACGGAGGCGGGGATCTCGCAGGTCGTGCTGGCCGGGATCCAGACGAACATGTGCGTGGAGACGACGGCCCGGATGGGCGGGAATCTCGGGTACGACGTGGTGGTGCCGTACGACGCGACGTACACCTTCGACCTGGAGGGGCCGTTCGGCTGGCGGCGGACCGCGGACGAAGTCGGGCAGGCGGCGGCGGTGTCGCTGCACGGGGGTGGCTTCGCGCGCGTGGTCACCACGAAGGAGGTGGTGGACTCGGCGGCGGTGTGAGGGGGCGCCGCCTGGTGGACGTCGGTCGGGCCAGTCGGTCGAGTGGGGGTCAGTCCTTCTTGCCTGAGGCCAGTTCGCGGCTGCGGTCGCGGGCGGCTTCGAGGGCGGCGATGAGGGCGGCTCGTACGCCGTGGTTCTCGAGTTCGCGGATGGCGTTGATGGTGGTGCCGGCCGGGGAGGTGACGTTCTCGCGGAGCTTGACCGGGTGTTCGCCGCTGTCGCGGAGCATGACGGCGGCGCCGATCGCGGACTGGACGATGAGGTCGTGGGCCTTGTCGCGGGGCAGGCCGAGCAGGATTCCGGCGTCGGTCATGGCTTCGACCAGGTAGAAGAAGTAGGCCGGGCCGGAGCCGGAGAGGGCGGTGCAGGCGTCCTGCTGGGACTCGGGGACGCGCAGGGTCTTGCCGACGGCGCCGAAGATCTCCTCGGCGTGGGCGAGGTGGGCCTCGGTGGCGTGGCTGCCGGCGGAGATGACGGACATGGCCTCGTCGACGAGGGCGGGCGTGTTCGTCATGACGCGGACGACGGGGGTGCCCGCGGCCAGGCGCTCCTCGAAGAAGGAGGTGGGGATGCCCGCCGCGCCGCTGATGATCAGGCGGTCGGCGGGGACGTGCGGGGCGAGTTCGTCGAGGAGGTTGCCCATGTCCTGCGGCTTGACCGTGAGGATCAGGGTGTCGGCGGCCTTGGCGGCTTCCTGGTTGGTGACCGCGGTGACACCGTGACGGGCGCGCAGTTCCTCGGCGCGCTCCGGGCGGCGTGCGGTGACCAGGAGGTCGGCGGGGGTCCAGCCGCCGCGGATCATTCCGCTGAGCAGGGCTTCGCCGATCTTGCCGGTGCCGAGGACTGCGACTTTCTGGGTCATGGGTTCATCCTCGCACCGGCGGTGCGTGGGGGGAGGTGGCTGTCCGGCTGGCGGAACGCCGTCATGCCGTGCGCCTCCGCAGGGTTGCCGCGCCCAGGCACAGGACCAGCAGGGCGCAGCCGGCCACGATGAGGGCGTCGCGGACGAAGGTGGCGGTCATGTCGGTGTGTTTGAGGACTTCGTTCATGCCGTCGACGGCATAGGACATGGGCAGGACGTCGGAGACGGCCTCCAGGGCGGGGTGCATGTTGGAGCGGGGGGTGAACAGGCCGCAGAGGAGGAGTTGGGGGAAGATCACGGCCGGCATGAACTGGACGGCCTGGAACTCCGAGGACGCGAAGGCCGAGACGAACAGGCCGAGTGCGGTGCCGAGGAGGGCGTCGAGGAGCGCGACCAGGAGTAGCAGCCAGGGGCTGCCGGTGACGTCGAGGCCCAGGAACCACACGGCGAGGCCGGTGGCCAGGGCGGACTGGACGATGGCGAGGGCGCCGAAGGCGAGGGCGTAGCCGGCGATGAGGTCGGCCTTGCCGAGCGGCATGGCGAGGAGGCGTTCGAGGGTGCCGGAGGTGCGTTCGCGCAGGGTGGCGATCGAGGTGACCAGGAACATCGTGATCAGGGGGAAGATGCCGAGGAGCGAGGCGCCGATGTTGTCGAAGGTGCGCGGGCTGCCGTCGAAGACGTAGCGCAGCAGGAACAGCATCACGCAGGGGATCAGGATCAGCATCGCGATGGTGCGCGGGTCGTGGCGGAGCTGGCGCAGGACGCGGGTCGCGGTGGCGAGGGTGCGGGCGGCGTTGAGGGCGCCGGTGGGGGCGGGCTTCGGTGCCGCTGTGCCGGTGGGGGCCGTGGTCGTCGTACTCATCGGGTGTTCTCCTTCGCGCGGGAGTTCTCACGGGAGCCGTCGCCGGAGTCATCACGGGAGTTCTCGCGGGAGTCATCGCGGGCGGCTGCGCTCGCCTCGTCGACCAGGTGGAGGAAGGCCGCTTCGACGGTCTCGGTGGCGGTGCGGGTGCGCAGGGCCTCGGGGGTGTCGTCGGCGAGGATCTCGCCCGCGCGCATGAGCAGGAGGCGGTGGCAGCGCTCGGCCTCGTCCATGACGTGGGAGGAGATGAGGAGGGTGGCGCCGCGATCGGCGGCGATGGCGTGGAAGAGGGTCCACAGGTCGCGGCGCAGGACGGGGTCGAGGCCGACGGTGGGTTCGTCGAGGACGAGGAGTTCGGGGGTGCCGAGGAGGGCGACCGCGAGGGAGACGCGGCTGCGCTGACCGCCGGAGAGGTTGCCCGCGAGGGAGTCGGCGTGGCTGGTGAGGTCGACGTCGGTGAGGACGCGTTCGACGTCCTGGCGGCGGTCGGTGCCGGAGCGGCCGGGGTCGAGGATCGCGGCGAAGTAGTCCAGGTTCTGGCGGATGGTCAGGTCGTCGTAGACGGAGGGGGCTTGGGTGACGTAGCCGATGCGGGTGCGCAGGGTGGGGTGGCCGGCGGGGCGGCCGAGGACGTCCAGGGTGCCGGTGACCTTCGCCTGGGTGCCGACGATCGAGCGCATGAGGGTCGACTTGCCGCAGCCGGAGGGGCCGAGCAGGCCGGTGATCTGGCCGCGCGGGACGGTGAAGTCGAGGCTGTGCAGGACGGTGCGGGGGCCGCGGACGACGGTGAGGTTCTCGGCGTGGACGGCGGGTTCACGTCCCGTGCCGGGTGGGTCGGCAACGTAATTCATCATGCGATGAATAATGCTCTCGCGCGGCGATGCCGTCAAGCGGGTGCATCCGACGGCGCAGGCGCGTGCCGGCGTGATCGGAATGGGTCGGTCCGGTATCTGCGCTTCCGCGTTCACGGGTCGGCAACACGAATCGAGTGCGCGGCCAACTCCCTTTCCCGACAATGGATTTCAGTGCGAGGTCATATGCCGCGCACGTAGGTCTGCCGTGCCCTCCCCCGGCTCGGCGCCCACGCATCTCCCGTTTGATCACCGGAGGTGCTCCCGTCATGCGCAAGCGCTGTGGCGTCGTACAGAAGGCCGATCTGCTCGCTTCCCTAGTCGTGTTCCTCGTCGCGCTGCCGCTCTGCGTGGGCGTGGCCATAGCCTCCGGAGTCCCCGCCGAACTGGGTCTGGTCACCGGGATCGTCGGCGGACTGGTCGCCGGGGCGCTGCCCGGCAGCAGCCTCCAGGTGAGCGGGCCGGCGGCGGGACTGACCGTGCTCGTGTACGAGGCCGTCCACCGCTACGGCGTCCAGGCGCTCGGCGTGCTGGTGTTCGGGGCCGGGCTTGTGCAGCTGGGGCTCGGGGCGCTGCGGCTCGGGCGCTGGTTCCGGGCCGTGTCCATGGCCGTGGTGCAGGGGATGCTCGCCGGCATCGGGCTGGTGCTGATCGCCGGTCAGGTCTACGCGCTGGGCGACATGGCGGCGCCTGCCGGCGGACTCGGCAAGCTCGCCGGGCTGGTGTCGCTGCCCGGGCAGGTGGATCCGGTGGCGTTGTCAGTGGGGGGTGCCACCATTGCGGTATTGCTGCTGTGGCCGCGTTGGCGCAGGGGGGCACGGGTGGTGCCTGCGCCGTTGGTGGCGGTGGCGGTGGTGTCGGCGGTGACCGGGGTGTTCGGCCTGGGCGTGCGGCGGGTCGAGGTGCGGGGGCTGCTCGATGCCGTACGAGTGCCCGAGGTGGCGGACTTCGGGCGGCTGACGGAAGTGGGGGTGATCGGGACCGTCGTGGCGTTCGCGTTGATCGCGTCGGCGGAGTCGTTGTTCAGCGCGGCGGCCATGGACCGGCTGCACCGGGGGCCGCGTACGGACTACGACCGCGAGTTGCTGGCGCAGGGTGCGGGGAACGCGGTGTGCGGGCTGCTGGGGGCGCTGCCGATGACTGCGGTGATCGTGCGAAGCACCGCGAACGTTCACGCGGGGGCGCGGACCAAGGCGTCCCGGTTGCTGCACGGGGTGTGGCTGCTTCTCTTCGCGGTCGTCGTGCCGGGGGTGCTCGGGGTGATTCCGGTGGCGGCGCTGGCCGGGCTGCTCGTGCACGCCGGGTGCAAGCTCGTGCCGGTGCGGGAGGTGCGGGGGCTGTGGCGCGGGCACCGCGGGGAGGTGGTCGTGCTGGTGGTGACGGCGGGGGCGATCGTCGTCGGGAACCTGTTCGAGGGAGTGTTGGTGGGGCTGACGCTGGCGGTGGCCAAGACGGCCTGGGACGTCAGCCATGTGCACGTCGAGACGGAGGACCGCGGGGCGGCCGGGATCGTCGTACGGGTCCTGGGCCACGCCACGTTCCTGCGGCTGCCGAAGCTGCTGGACGCGCTCGAAGCGCTGCCGGTCGACCGGGAGGTGCGGCTGGAGCTGGGCGGGTTGCGGCACCTGGACCATGCCTGTGCGGCGGCCCTGGAGGGGTGGGCCGCCGCACGGGGTCAGGAACCGGTGGCGACGAGCAGTTCGACGACGTAGATCTCCTCGACGATCCCACCCGGGAAGACCGTGAGCAGCTGGTCGCGCTCCTCGGCGAGGAAGGCCTCCGTGCTCTCCTCGTCCTGCACCAGGAAGATCGAGTGGCTGCTGATGTTGGCGAGGTGGGTGTCCACGGGGACGTCCCGGCTCCAGCGGACGCGGCGGTGCGCGAAGTGGAGCCGGCCGGTGGGGTCGGCGAGCGCGGAGTGCATGCCGCTGCCGTTGCGGTCGACGACGCCGTCGGCGCCGAAGTGGCGCCGGATGCGTTCGGTCTGCGCGTCGATCCACGGGACGTCGAGGGCGCTCGTGTTCCACCACAGCGTCAGCGCGCCGCCCGGCCGCAGTACCCGCAGCGCCTCCGGGACCGCGTGGACGGGCTCGGTCCAGTGCCAGGCCTGGGCGTAGGTGACGAAGTCGGCGCAGGCGTCGGCGAGGGGCAGTTGGTTGCCGTTGCCCCGCACGATCGGGATACCGGGGTTGGTGTGCCGGAACTGCGCCGCCATGCCCTCCCCGGGTTCCACCGCGACCACCTCGGCGCCGCGCCCGTGCAGCAGCGCGGTCGCGATCCCCGTCCCGGCACCGACGTCCACCACCCGGGCGCCTTCGAGGGAGCGGCCGGCGAGGTCCTCGACCGCGTCGAAGAGGGCGGGCGGATAGGAGGGACGGTTCGCGGCGTACTGGGCCGCGGCGGCGTTGAAGGAGTGGGCGCGGGTGGCGTGGAAGGAGGCGGTCATACGGCCATGGTGGACCCGTCGGGTAAAGGGGAGCGTGAGTTTTTCGCGGGGGAAGCGGAAGCCGCGGCCCCGCTGCTTGCGGCGGTGCTACTTCCGGCGGCGCTTCTTGGACGGGTTGCCCGTGCGGCGGGTGCTGCGCTTCTCGTACTCCTCGCGGGCCGTCTCGTACTCCTCGCGGTGGAGCTTCTCGCCGGGGGCCTCGGTGAGGGAGCGGAAGAAGTACGCGGCGAGGGAGCCGACGAAGCCGATGGCCAGGAGGCCGCGGAGGGAGGCCTGGCGGTCGGGGTCGGGGCGCTTGCCGAACGCCTCCCAGGTGTGCCGGAAGGCGAGCGCGCTGCAGATCGCGAACATCGCGACGACCAGGACGGTGACGAAGGAGCCGGTGTCGGCGAGCTGGAGGCCCTGGTAGGCGAAGCGGAGGACGAGGCAGGAGGCGACCCCGGCGGCGAGGGAGCCGACGGCGACGCCGATGCGGCGCAGCGCGTAGCCGTTGTCGTGGCTCACCCAGGTGGTGCCGAAGAAGCGGAGGGGTTCGGGGCGGGGCCCTGAGGGGGAGCCCGCCGTGTCCTGGGTGCCGTTTTCGTCGCTCACGGGACGATTATGGCGCCGAGGCGGGGCGGGCTCCCTGCCGGGATCAGCCGCAGCGGTCGGCGACGTAGCCGTCGCTGCCGGTGAGGACGTAGGAGTCGGAGACGTACTCGCCGTTGCTGATGTTGTCCCAGATGTTGCTCGTGCCGTACGGGCCCGTCACCCGCGTACCCGGCGTCTGGCAGTAGATCGGCACCTTGGCGCCCGCGGCCAGGACCCGCACGATGCCGTAGCTCGTGCCGGGACCACTGCGGACGTTGAGGCGGACACCCGGCGCGACCGAGTAGTGGCGGACGGTCGCGGCGGCCGTCAGGGCCTGGGCGCTCTCGGCGCTCCCGGCCTCCTCCGTGCGGTCAATGGACATGAAAAACCTCCCCCGTTGGTCCCCATGACTGCCATGGGGCCCCATTGATTCCCCTAAAACACGCCATGAAACACATGTACGCAACTCGCACACGAACGCCAGCAAGCCGCCTCTGTCCCGAACGCCTCATCGACTAGGCTCCGAGCGTCGCGCGCGGACGAACAGCACGGGAGTGGTCCCATGGCGCCACAGGGCAACACCGGAGCGGGCGCGGAAGCGGAACTTCCCGAGTACGCCGGTCACTACCGCCTGGAGTCATGCCTCGGCTCGGGCGGCATGGGGGTCGTGCATCTGGCACAGAGCACTTCCGGGATGAAGCTCGCGGTGAAGGTCGTGCACGCCGACTTCGCCAAGGACCCCGAGTTCAGGGGCCGTTTCCGGCAGGAGGTCGCCGCCGCGCGGCGGGTGAGCGGGGCGTTCACCGCGTCCGTCGTGGACGCCGATCCCGAGGCCGAACGGCCGTGGATGGCAACGCTGTTCATCCCCGGTCCGACCCTCGCCGAGCAGGTGAAGCGGAACGGGCCGATGGCCCCTGCCGAGTTGCGCCGGCTGATGGCCGGACTGGCCGAGGCGCTACGTGACATCCACCGGGTCGGGGTGGTCCACCGGGACCTGAAGCCGAGCAACGTGCTGCTTGCCGACGACGGGCCCAAGGTCATCGACTTCGGCATTTCTCGGCCAAAGGACAGCGAACTGCGCACCGAGACCGGGAAGTTGATCGGCACCCCGCCGTTCATGGCGCCCGAGCAGTTCCGGCGTCCGCGTGAAGTCGGCCCCGCCGCCGACGTCTTCGCGCTCGGGTCGGTGCTGGTGCACGCGGCGACCGGGCGGGGGCCGTTCGACTCCGACAGCCCTTACGTCGTCGCCTACCAGGTCGTGCACGACGAGCCGGATCTGAGCGGCGTACCGGAGAATCTCGCGCCGCTCGTGCTGCGGTGTCTGGCCAAGGAGCCCGAAGACCGGCCCACGCCCGACGAGTTGATGCGGGAACTGCGGTCGGTGGCGGCCTCCTACGACACGCAGGCCTTCATACCGGCCCAGCGGACGAACCGCGAGGTCGCACCCGCGCCGGAGCCGGAGCCGGAGCGGTCTCCCGGAGGACGCCGGCGAAGAAAGGTGGCCCTCGCGGCCGGTCTGCTCAGCCTCGCCCTCGTCGCGTGCGGTGCGCTGGCCGGCGTTCAACTGGTCGGCGACAGCGGTGCCACTGCGGAAGAGAGCGCCCCCACGACGTCGGCGGCGGCGCCGTCCGGGTTCCGCCCCTGGACCTCGGACGCGGCGGCCGGGAAGTCGGGCACGCCGCAATGCTCGTACGGGACCGGGCAGTTGATCTGTGCGCGGTCCGGCTCGGTCTTCGCCCTCGACCCCTCCGACGGCAGTCTGCTGTGGCGGCACTCGGTGGCCGCGGCGCAACGGAGCGGGCCGCCCGTCCTCGCGGGCGGTCTCGTGCAGCCGCTGGTGGACCAGGGCCCACGGCTCGAAGCGCTCGATCCCGCCTCGGGCAAGGTGAGTTGGCAGCGGAAGATGCCCGCGCACACCTCGTTCCGCGCCGTCGGCGGGATGCTGCTGCTCACCCACTCCGACGGCACGGTCACCGGCGTGGACGCCGCGACGGGCGAGACGAAGTGGGAGCGCCGGATACCGGGCCAGAGTCGGCCGTACTTCATCTCGTTCGCGGGTGACGCGCTGGCGTACACCTCCGGCCAGTCCGCCGACGGGTCGAGCACCCGGGTCACCGCCGTCGACCCGACCACCGGAGCGGTGCGCTGGGACGCGAGCCTGGACGGGAACCTGACGCCCGTCGGTGTCCACGACGGCTCCGTCTTCCTCCTGTCCACCGACCCGGTCTACGGCGACACGGACGCCGTCGTCCGGTACACCCCGGCGGACAAGTCCTCGCGCCGGGTGGCCCTCCCCGTCGCCCGCCCCGACGCCCGGGCGACCGTGCACGGGAACGTCGTCTATCTCCTGGCCGCCGACGGCGCGTTGGACGCGGTCGGCATGGAGGCGGGCAAACGGCTCTGGCACCTGGAGACCTCGGTGAGCCGGGGCTCGGAGCCGGTCGCCGACGACGACCACGTGTATCTCGCGGCGGGCGACGGGCGGTTGCTCGCGGTCGACGCCGGCACGGGACGGCTCGTCGGGCAGACTCCGGCGCGACCGGGCGCGAACTCGGGCCAGGTCGCCGGGACGGTTCCGCGGCCGGTTCTCGCCGGCAGCCACGTCTACGCGACCGCCCCTGACGGCACCGTCTTTGCGGTGAACTCCCGTAAGCCGGCGGACTGGTAGCCCCCGAGGGCAAGCAGAGGGCAGGGCAGGCGAAAGGGGCCGCCCCCGAAGGGACAGCCCCTGAGAAGCAGGCGGAAACCTCAGCCCGACTTCAACACTCGCCCAGCTACGCCACTCAGCCCAGCTTCGACACGTCCCGCACCGCGCCGCGGTCCGCGCTGGTCGCCATCGCCGCGTAGGCCCGCAGGGCCGCCGAGACCTTGCGCTCGCGGTTCTTCGGGGCGTACACGCCGCCCAACTCCTGCTCGCGCCGGGCGAGTTCGCTGTCGTCGACGAGGAGCTCGATCGTGCGGTTCGGGATGTCGATGCGGATGCGGTCGCCGTCCTCGACGAGCGCGATCGTGCCGCCGGAGGCCGCCTCGGGGGACGCGTGGCCGATCGACAGACCCGAAGTGCCGCCGGAGAAGCGGCCGTCGGTGATCAGGGCGCAGGTCTTGCCGAGGCCGCGGCCCTTGAGGAAGGAGGTCGGGTAGAGCATCTCCTGCATACCGGGGCCGCCCTTGGGACCCTCGTAGCGGATGACCACCACGTCGCCGTCCGTGACCTGTTTGTTCAGGATCTTCTCGACGGCCTCCTCCTGCGACTCGCAGACGACCGCGGGACCCTCGAAGGTCCAGATGGACTCGTCGACGCCGGCCGTCTTCACCACGCAGCCGTCGACGGCGAGGTTGCCCTTGAGGACCGCGAGGCCGCCGTCCTTGGAGTACGCGTGCTCGGCGCTGCGGATGCAGCCCTCCGCCGCGTCCTCGTCCAGTTCCTCCCAGCGCTCCGACTGGGAGAAGGCCTCGGCGGAACGGACGCAGCCCGGGGCCGCGTGCCACAGTTCCAGCGCCTCCGGGGAGGGCGAGCCGCCGCGGACGTCCCACGTCTTCAGCCAGTCCGCGAGGGAGGGGCTGTGGACCGAGTGGACGTCCTCGTTCAGCAGGCCCGCGCGGTGCAGCTCGCCCAGCAGGGCGGGGATGCCGCCGGCGCGGTGCACGTCCTCCATGTAGTACGTGCGGTTCTTCGCGACGTTCGGGGCGACCTTGGCGAGACACGGGACCCGGCGCGAGACCTCGTTGATCTCCTCCAGGCCGAAGGCGACGCCCGCCTCCTGCGCCGCGGCGAGGAGGTGCAGGATCGTGTTGGTGGAGCCGCCCATCGCGATGTCGAGCGCCATCGCGTTCTGGAAGGCCGCGAAGGTGGCGACGTTGCGCGGCAGGACCGTCTCGTCGTCCTGCTCGTAGTAGCGGCGGGTGACGTCCATCACCGTGCGGGCCGCGTCCTGGTACAGGCCCTTGCGGGCCGTGTGCGTGGCGAGGACCGAGCCGTTGCCCGGGAGGGACAGGCCGATCGCCTCGGTCAGGCAGTTCATCGAGTTGGCCGTGAACATGCCGGAGCAGGAGCCGCAGGTCGGACAGGCGTTCTCCTCGATCCGGAGGACGTCCGCGTCCGAGATCTTGTCGTTGGCGGCATCGACCATCGCGTCGATCAGGTCGAGCGTACGGACCGTGCCGTCGACCAGCGTGGCGCGGCCGGCCTCCATCGGACCGCCGGAGACGAAGACCGTCGGGATGTTCAGGCGCAGTGCCGCCATGAGCATGCCGGGGGTGATCTTGTCGCAGTTGGAGATGCAGATCAGGGCGTCGGCGCAGTGCGCCTCGACCATGTACTCCACGCTGTCCGCGATCAGGTCGCGGGAGGGCAGGGAGTACAGCATGCCGCCATGGCCCATCGCGATGCCGTCGTCGACGGCGATGGTGTTGAACTCGCGCGGGATGCCACCGGCCTCGGTGATCGCCTCGCTGACGATCCGCCCGACCGGCTGCAGGTGCGTGTGCCCGGGGACGAACTCCGTGAACGAGTTGGCGACCGCGATGATCGGCTTGCGTCCGATGTCCGCGCCGGGTACACCGGAGGCGCGCATTAGGGCGCGGGCGCCCGCCATGTTGCGGCCGTGGGTGACTGTGCGGGACCTCAGCTCGGGCATCGTCGCTCGCTCCTTCAGAGAGGGTCGTCAGAGACTTCGGAGACGGTCGTAGGAGACTTCTGACTGCATTCGAGCGTACGCCCGTCATCCAGGGGTCGGGACGCGGTGTCCGGAATGCGGGACGGGTGTCTCGGTGACCGAGGGCGTCGACGGGGGCTCGGGCCGGTCAGGGCCCCGTCAGATGCCCCTGCACCACCGGCGCCACCCGCGCGATGACCTGCTCCACGTCCGCCGACGCCAGCGGCTCGACCTTGATCACGTACCGCAGCATCGCGCACCCCACCAGCTGCGCCCCCGCCAGTTCGGCCCGCAGCTCCGCGTCCGGCACGTCCAGCTGGACCGCGACCCGGCCCAGCACCTGGGAGACGACCAGCCGACGGAAGACAGCGGCCGCGGCCTCGTTGTTGACCGCCGAGCGGACGATCGCCAGCAGGGGCGTACGGGTGGTGGGGTTCTCCCAGACGCCGAAGATGAAGCGGGTCAGACGCTCGCCGACGGAGTCCAGGGGGCCGTCGGCCACCGCCGCCGGCGCGTTCTGCGCGGGTGCGAGGGCGACCGCGATGGCCGCCTCGAAGACCTGCTCCTTGGTGCCGAAGTAGTGGTGCACCAGCGCGGAGTCCACGCCGGCCGCCTTGGCGATGGCCCGTACGGACGTCTTCTCGTACCCGCGTTCGGAGAACTCCTCGCGGGCCACGGTCAGGATGCGGTCGCGGGTGTCGGCGGACTCCGTGTTCGGACGCCGGCCGCGGCGCCGGGAGGTGGCCTCGGTCACCGTCGGGGCACCTTCAGCGCGGAGGCGAGGTGCAGACGCGTGAAGGCGAGCGCCTCGGCCAGATCGGCCTCGCGTTCGGCGCTGGACATCGCGCGCCGGGTGTTGACCTCGATGACGACGTGGCCGTCGAAGCCGGTCAGGGCGAGACGTTCCAGCAGTTCGGCGCAGGGTTGGGTGCCGCGGCCCGGGACGAGGTGCTCGTCCTTGGCCGAGCCCCGGCCGTCCGCGAGGTGGACGTGGCCGAGCCGGTCGCCCATGCGGTCGACCATGTGCATCGCGTCGACGCGGGAGGTCGCGCTGTGGCTGAGGTCGATCGTGAAGTGCCGGTAGTCGTCCTTGGTGACGTCCCAGTCGGGGGCGTACGCCAGCATCTCGCGGTCGCGATAGCGCCACGGGTACATGTTCTCGACGGCGAACCGCACATCCGTCTCGTCCGCCATGCGCCACATCCCGCTCACGAAATCCCGCGCGTATTGGCGCTGCCAGCGGAACGGGGGGTGTACGACCACTGTGCTCGCGCCCAGTTTCTCCGCTGCCGCGCGGGCTCGCTGGAGCTTGATCCACGGGTCGGTCGACCACACCCGCTGGGTGATGAGCAGGCACGGGGCGTGGACCGCGAGGATCGGGACCTGGTGGTAGTCGCTGAGTCTGCGCAGTGCCTCGATGTCCTGGCTGACCGGGTCCGTCCACACCATGACCTCTACGCCGTCGTAGCCGAGGCGCGCGGCGATCTCGAAGGCGGTCGCTGTCGACTCCGGGTACACCGAGGCCGTTGACAGGGCGACCTTCGCATCCGGGATCCTCACGACTGGCTCCGCCATGGGGGACAGAT
Source organism: Streptomyces pseudovenezuelae (assembly GCF_029892565.1). Lineage (GTDB taxonomy): Bacteria > Actinomycetota > Actinomycetes > Streptomycetales > Streptomycetaceae > Streptomyces > Streptomyces pseudovenezuelae_A. The sequence goes on from NZ_JARXVH010000003.1 coordinate 14,966, forward strand.
TACGGGGTGCGGTTGGGTGGGGCGGGGCGCCTATTGGCCGTTGTGGGGTTCGCCACGGGCGGGTGCGGGTTCGTTCGTGGTTGCTCGCGCCGTTCCCCGCGCCCCTTTCGGGGCGCGCTATACGGGACGCATACGGTCAAGTCGCCGCAGAATTACGCCCTCCCTCAGCGCCCAGGGGCAGATTTCCACCGTCTCGACACCGAACAGATCCATCGCGCCCTCGGCGACCAGGGCGCCGGCGAGGAGTTGGCCGGCTCGGCCCTCGGAGACTCCGGGGAGTTCGGAGCGCTGGTGGGTGGTCATGCCGGTGAGCTGCGGGACCCAGGCTTCGAGGGACTCGCGCTTGAGTTCGCGTTGGACGTAGAGGCCTTCGGTGGAGCGGGCGGCGCCGGCGATGCGGGCCAGCTGGCGGAAGGTCTTGGAGGTGGCGACGACGTGGTCGGGGGCGCCGAAGCGGGTGAACTCGCCGACCGTGCGGGCGATCTGGGCCCGTACGTGGCGGCGCAGCGCCCTTATCGATTCGGGGTCGGGCGGGTCCCCGGGGAGCCAGCCGGCGGTGAGGCGGCCGGCGCCGAGCGGGAGGGAGACGGCCGCGTCGGGCGCCTCGTCGATGCCGTAGGCGATCTCCAGGGAGCCGCCGCCGATGTCGAGGACGAGCAGCTTGCCCGCGGACCAGCCGAACCAGCGGCGGGCCGCGAGGAAGGTGAGCCGGGCCTCCTCGGCGCCGCTGAGGACCTGGAGCTCGACGCCGGTCTCGGCCTGCACGCGCGCGAGGACGTCGTCGGCGTTGCTGGCCTCGCGCACGGCGGAGGTCGCGAAGGGCAGCATTTCCTCGACGCCCTTGTCCTCCGCGGCCTGTACGGCCTCGCGGACGACCGAGATCAGTTTGTCCACGCCTTCGGGGTCGATGGCCCCGTCCTCGTCGAGGAGTTGGGCAAGGCGAAGCTCCGCCTTGTGCGAGTGCGCGGGCAGCGGGCGCGCGCCCGGGTGCGCATCCACGACCAGCAGATGCACCGTGTTCGATCCCACGTCGAGGACACCGAGTCTCATGTACAGAACGCTACTGCCAGCTGAACGGTCCTCCGTCCTCGATGCCGCCCTTGGCGCCTTACCCTGGTCTCGTGCCAAAGACGAAAAAGGCAAAGGCCGACAAGTCGACGGGTAAAACGTCGAAGGCGGCGAAGAAGGCCAGGGCAGCCGACGAGAAGGGGCTCGATTTCGCGCGCGCGTGGGTGGAGTTCCCCGACCCGGCGGACGACGAGCAGATCTTCCGGTGCGATCTGACCTGGCTGACCTCGCGCTGGAACTGCATCTTCGGCAGTGGCTGCCAGGGCATCCAGGCGGGCCGCGCGGACGACGGGTGCTGCACGCTGGGCGCCCACTTCTCCGACGAGGACGATGAGAAACGCGTCGCCGGCTTCGTGGAGCGGCTCACCCCGGACATCTGGCAGCACCACGACGAGGGCCGCGAGAGCGGCTGGGTCTCGGAGGACGAGGACGGCGACCGCCAGACCCGTCCCTTCCAGGGCTCCTGCATCTTCCAGAACCGGCCCGGGTTCGCCGGCGGCGCGGGCTGCTCGCTGCACATCCTGGCCGTCAAGGAGGGCCTCGAACCGCTGGAGACCAAGCCGGACGTGTGCTGGCAGCTGCCGGTGCGGCGGACCTACGACTGGATCGACCGGCCCGACGACACGCGCGTGCTCCAGGTCTCCATCGGTGAGTACGACCGCCGGGGCTGGGGTCCGGGCGGCCACGACCTGCACTGGTGGTGCACGTCGGCGACCTCGGCGCACGGCGCGGGCGACCCGGTGTACGTGTCCTACCGGCCCGAGCTGACCGAGCTGATGGGCAAGGCCGGCTACGACCGCCTGGTCGAGCTGTGCGAGGAGCGGCTGGCCTCGCAGCTGCCGTTGCTGGCCCCGCACCCCGCGGACCCGGTGGACTGACGCGCTACGAGGTGGAGGGGCTCGGGTCGCCGCCGTCGCCGGGCGGCGGCGAGCCGCCCGGGTCGGACGGGGCCGTGTCGGTGGGCGTCGGATCCGGGTCGGACGACGAGGGCGGCGGGTCGCTCGGGGTGGGGTCCGAGGGCGCCGAGGTCGTCGGGGTCGGGTCGGGATCGGACGACGAGGGCGGCGGGTCGCCGGGATCGGAACCGGGGTCGGACGGACTGGGCGCGGTGCCGTAGCCGTCGATGGAGACGACGGCGCCGGCCGGTGAGATCGCCACCCGTGCGCTCCAGTGGCCGGACGGCTCGCGCAGATGGTCGACGTACACCTTGATCGTCAACGATTCGCCCGGTGCGAGCGTTCCCGAGGACTGGCTGAGGTAGAGCCAGGAGGCGCCCGTGGTGGCGGACCAGCGCACCGGGGCCGAGCCGGTCGCGGTGAGGGTGACGAGGGTGGTGTCGCCGCTGTTGCCGGCCGAGACGTCCAGGTGTCCGGCGCCCTTGCGGCCGGCGCCGATGACGCTGATGACCTCCACGGAGACATCCGGTTTGTCGCCCTTGCCGAAGCGCGGGCCCGGCCTGGTGCTGGCGTTTCCGGCGTTCTCGTAGCCGGTGCCGGCCGCCTCGCCGTCGAGCAGGCCGGGGCCGTGTGCCTCGCTGGCGGTGGCACTGCGCCCATCCGGTCCCTCGCCGACCGGCTCGCCGCGGTAGGCGGCCCACAGGGCCAGCACGGGGGCGGCCACGACGGTGGCGACGACGGTCGTGGTGACGGCACGCGCGCGCAGGCGGTCGCGGCGGGCGGCGCGGTCCTTGGGGTCCATCGGGAAGCCGCGCCGGTCGAAGCGAGGTGCGGCGGCGCCACGCGCGCGTGGGTGATGCGCCAGCGCGGTGTGCAGGGCCGCGCGGGGCGCCTCCAGGACGGCGAGTTCGGCGGGGGCGAGCGTCGCGCCGGGCCAGGGGCCGGGGATCGCGCGCTCGGCGCTGCGGCGGCAGTGCGGACAGTCGTCTACGTGCCGGACGAGTTCCTTGCGCAGGGCCGTGCTGAGCACCAGCTGATGATCGCCGGTGAGCCGGGCGACGCTCGGGCAGTTGCCGGTCTCCACGACGGCGAGGGCCGCGCGCGTGCGCTCGACCTCGCAGGCGGCGGAGGCCAGCAGTTCGCGGGCGGCGGCCAGGTCCAGGCCGAGGACGGCCGCGACCTCGTGGGCGGCGAGGTGGTGGCGCACGGCGAGTTCGAGCGCCTCGCGCTGCTCCGGGGTGGTGCCGGCCGCCTCCGGCCAGGCGAGCAGGGCGAGTTCACGCCGCCGCTCCTCCTGGACCTCGACGGCGACGGGCGCGGCGGTGGGCTGGTGACCCTCGTGACGGCCCGCCGCGTGGGTGCCCTGACGTTTCTGCTTGGCCTCGGCCAGCTTGCGCAGACACGCCCAGCGGGCCAGCGCGTACAGCCAGGCCCGGCGATCGCCGTCCGCTTCCGGACCGCGGCGCCGCTCGGCGAGCGCGAGGACGTCACCGAGCGCCTCGGTGGCCGAGTCGTGGTCGCACAGGACGGACAGACAGTAGGTGAACAGCCCGTCCAGATACGGCTCGTAGCGCGCGGGCGGCCGCTGCGCCAGCGTGCGCGCCGCGGCACGGTCACGCGCCTCCCGACGCGCCCGGTGCGCGCCGGTGGTGCGGGGCGAGGTCTCCGGACTGCTGCTCATCATCCGTGGACCGTAGGCGGCCCACGACGGCCCCTTCCGGCACCTTGAGCACTTTTAATCCGTACGGGTGAAACGATCCCTCAATCGGGTACAGGAACCCCGAATTCCGTGGCCTGTTCCTGACAGGAGGTGGCCGGATCTCGGGGGCGCGCACCGCGCGCCGGCCCGCCCGGACCGGTCGGCGGCCGGGCTGTCGGGTTGTCGGGCCCGGCGTCCGACGGCGATGTCAGTGGCCTCGACTACGGTTCCGTTCATGGCTGCCCGTACGAAGACCACCAAGGACCGTCCGTCCTACCGCTGCACCGAGTGCGGCTGGCAGACGGCCAAGTGGCTCGGTCGCTGCTCCGAGTGCCAGGCGTGGGGGACGGTCGAGGAGTACGGCGCGCCCGCCGTCCGCACGACGGCACCGGGCCGCGTCACCACCTCCGCGGTGCCCATCGGCCAGGTCGACGGCCGCCAGGCCACCGCCCGCTCGACCGGCGTGCCCGAGCTGGACCGGGTGCTCGGCGGCGGCCTGGTCCCCGGCGCGGTCGTCCTCGTCGCGGGCGAACCCGGCGTAGGAAAGTCGACCCTCCTGCTCGACGTGGCGGCCAAGGCGGCGAGCGACGAGCACCGCACCCTCTATGTCACCGGCGAGGAGTCGGCGAGCCAGGTCCGGCTGCGCGCCGACCGGATCAAGGCGATCGACGACCACCTGTATCTCGCCGCCGAGACCGATCTGGCCACGATCCTCGGCCACTTGGACGCGGTGAAGCCCTCGCTCCTGATCCTCGACTCGGTGCAGACGGTGGCCTCCCCGGAGATCGACGGCGCCCCCGGCGGCATGGCCCAGGTCCGCGAGGTGGCCGGCGCCCTGATCCGCGCCTCCAAGGAGCGCGGCATGTCCACCCTCCTCGTGGGACACGTCACCAAGGACGGCGCGATCGCCGGCCCCCGCCTCCTGGAACACCTCGTGGACGTGGTCCTCTCCTTCGAAGGCGACCGCCACGCGCGCCTCCGCCTCGTACGGGGCGTCAAGAACCGCTACGGCACGACGGACGAGGTCGGCTGCTTCGAGCTGCACGACGAGGGCATCACGGGCCTGGCCGACCCGAGCGGCCTGTTCCTGACCCGCCGCGCGGAGCCGGTCCCCGGCACCTGTCTGACCGTCACCCTGGAGGGCCGCCGCCCCCTGGTGGCCGAAGTCCAAGCACTCACGGTCGACTCGCAGATCCCCTCCCCCAGGCGCACCACCTCGGGCCTGGAGACCTCCCGCGTCTCGATGATGCTCGCGGTTCTGGAGCAGCGCGGCCGGATCAGCGCCCTGGGCAAGCGGGACATCTACTCCGCGACGGTCGGCGGAGTAAAACTCTCGGAACCGGCCGCAGACCTGGCGATCGCCCTCGCCCTGGCCTCCGCCGCGAGCGACACCCCGCTCCCCAAGAACCTGGTCGCGATCGGCGAAGTGGGCCTCGCGGGCGAGGTCAGACGGGTCACGGGCGTCCAGCGCAGGCTCTCCGAAGCACACCGTCTGGGCTTCACCCACGCCCTCGTGCCGGGCGACCCGGGCAAGATCCCGAACGGCATGAAGGTGCTGGAAGTCGCGGACATAGGGGACGCTCTGAGGGTCCTTCCGAGCTCCCGTAGGAGAGAGGCCCCACGGGACGCGGAGGACCGCCGGTAGACTTTGCCCTGGTCTCGCCCGTCCGTACGAACGTGAAGTGCGAACGGGGGTGTCCCAGCAACCTGCGACCGGAGGAGTGCAGTGGCAGCCAACGACCGGGCAGCAGCTCCCGGAAAGTCCGGTGGGAGTTCCGGTGCCGATGGCCTGATGCGCGCCTCCCTGAGCGCCGTGGCACCAGGCACGCCGATGCGTGACGGCCTGGAGCGGGTGCTCCGCGGCAACACCGGTGGTCTCATCGTGCTGGGCTTCGACAAGACGGTGGAGTCGATGTGCTCGGGCGGTTTCGTCCTGGACGTCGAGTTCACGGCCACCCGTCTGCGCGAGCTGTGCAAGCTCGACGGCGGCATCGCGATCTCCTCGGACCTGTCGAAGATCCTGCGCGCGGGCGTGCAGTTCGTCCCCGACGCGACGATCCCGACCGAGGAGACAGGCACCCGGCACCGCACGGCGGACCGCGTCTCCAAACAGGTCGGATTCCCCGTGGTCTCCGTCTCCCAGTCCATGCGCCTGATCGCCCTCTACGTCGACGGCCAGCGCCGCGTCCTGGAGGACTCCGCGGCGATCCTCTCCCGGGCCAACCAGGCCCTGGCGACCCTGGAGCGCTACAAGCTCCGCCTCGACGAGGTCGCGGGCACGCTCTCCGCGCTGGAGATCGAGGACCTGGTGACGGTCCGCGACGTCTCCGCCGTCGCCCAGCGCCTGGAAATGGTCCGCCGCATCGCCACCGAGATCGCCGAGTACGTGGTCGAACTCGGCACCGACGGCCGCCTGCTGGCCCTCCAGCTGGACGAACTGATCGCAGGCGTGGAGCCCGAGCGCGAGCTGGTGGTCCGCGACTACGTCCCCGAACCCACCGCCAAGCGCTCCCGCACGGTGGACGAGGCCCTCTCAGAACTGGACGCCCTCGCCCACGCGGAACTGCTGGAACTGCCCACAGTGGCCCGGGCGTTGGGCTACACAGGCTCCCCCGAGACCCTCGACTCGGCGGTCTCCCCCCGGGGCTTCCGCCTCCTGGCCAAGGTCCCGAGACTCCCCGGCGCCATCATCGACCGCCTGGTGGAACACTTCGGCGGCCTGCAGAAACTCCTGGCGGCAAGCGTCGACGACCTCCAAACGGTCGACGGCGTAGGCGAGGCCCGAGCCCGCAGCGTCCGAGAGGGCCTCTCCCGCCTGGCGGAATCCTCAATCCTGGAACGCTACGTCTGACGGCCCCCGCAGGCCCCCACCCACCGTCAGCCGCCGTCGAGGACGAACGTCAGTCGTTGTCGAGCACGAACGAGGTCTGCAGCTTGGCGTACCCCGCCGCCTGAACCTCCACCAGGTAGGTCCCGGCCCCCGCGGACCCGGCCGGAGGCGTGGCGCACTCAGGCGCGCTCGGCTTGCGATCCCACTTCACCGTGTAGGTAACGCTGCTCCCGGCCGGCACCCGGTACATCAAACTCCCCGCGGTCCTGGGGCAGTCGGCGGACGACCAATAGGCGCTCCCACCCTTGAGAATGGTCACCACCGCCCTCTTGGGCCCGAGATCGACCTTGCAGTCACTGTCGGCAGAGCTCTTCGCGGTGAGCAGCAAAGAGGGCGTGTCATCGGGCCCGTAGTTGTTGTGAAGGCTCCGCAGACTCAAAGTCACGTTACTGGCAGTGCAGTTGGGCAAGGTGGAGTCGACGGGCACGGTGTCCCCCGTACCGACACCCCCACCCCCGGCCCCGTTCGACCCGGAAGAGCCCCCCGCCCCACCAGCCGCACCCGAACCAGCGCCGGAATCACCACCGTTGGCACCCCCACCGGAGCCGGCCCCAGGGCTGCCCCCGGAACTCCCCCCGGAGCCCCCACCGCTCGACTCATCGCGCCCGCCCGGGGCTTGACTGATCGCGGGCCCAGAACCGGACGGCCCCGCGGTGATCGTGGGCGCGGGACTCTTCCCGTTGGCCCCGTCGTCGTCCTTCTTCCCACCCCCGCCGCCGGAGGTCACGATCCACGTGACCAGCAACGCCAACAGGGCGAGCACAGACAGCAGTACGGCCCTCCGACGCCAGTAGATGGTGGAGGGAAGCGGCCCGACCGGATTGCGCAGAGATCCCACGGCGCAAACTGTACGAGAGATCGGAAGGTTCCCTAGCCCCACCCGCCGCCAGTACCTCAACTTTTCCGGATCATCATCCCGGAGGGACCCGCACGCGAGGCCGCCGACGCACCGCCACGGCCCCGACCCACCCACCGGCACACAGCGCAACGGCGGCCCAACGCGCGCACACCATGGCAGGATCGGAAGCGCCATGACTGCGCCCACGAAACCCCCACACAACGGCCCCGCCAACTCCCCCTCCGTCTCCCCCCTCGGAGAGACCGCCGGCGACCTCCACGCCCCCGTGATCGACTGGTTCGAAGAGCACGCCCGAGACCTCCCGTGGCGCCGCCCCGAAGCCGGCCCCTGGGGCGTGATGGTCAGCGAGTTCATGCTCCAGCAGACGCCCGTCAACCGCGTCCTGCCCGTCTACGAACAGTGGCTGGCCCGCTGGCCCCGCCCCGCAGACCTGGCCGCCGACGCCCCCGGCGAAGCGGTCCGCGCCTGGGGCCGCCTCGGCTATCCCCGCCGCGCCCTACGCCTGCACGGCGCCGCGGTCGCGATAACGGAACGGCACGACGGCGACGTACCGACGGACCACGCCCAGCTCCTCGCCCTGCCCGGCATCGGCGAGTACACGGCCGCGGCGGTCGCGTCCTTCGCCTACGGCCAGCGGCACGCGGTGCTGGACACCAACGTGCGCAGGGTCTTCGCGCGCGCGGTCACCGGCGTCCAGTACCCGCCCAACGCCACCACGGCGGCCGAACGCAGGCTGGCCCGCGCCCTGTTGCCGGACGACGAACACACGGCCTCGCGCTGGGCGGCGGCGTCCATGGAACTGGGCGCGCTGATCTGCACCGCGAAGAACGAGACCTGCCAGCGCTGCCCGATCGCCGCCCAGTGCGCGTGGCGGCTCGCGGGCAAGCCCGACCACGAGGGCCCACCGCGCCGCGGACAGACGTACGCGGGCACGGACCGCCAGGTACGCGGCCGACTGCTGGCCGTCCTGCGCGAGGCGCACGCGCCCGTGCCGCAGTCGGCACTGGACCGGATGTGGCACGAGCCGGTACAGCGAGCGAGGGCACTCGACGGCCTGGTCGCGGACGGTCTGGTGGAGCCCCTCCCAGGTGGTCTGTACCGACTCCCGTTGGCGTAACGACGACCGCAACAGCGGACGTAACTCCCCGCCCCACCACCAAATCCCCTCACAACGGCACCAACAACCCCACCCGCTTACCCCACCCCTACGGCTGTTACACAACCGACGGACAGCCGATTGCTAGCCGCGCGCTGCTTCGGACAGGCCCGTGACAACCCCTCCGTAGCTTCATCTACGTACCCGGCAGGCCCGGGGCGACTACGGACGAACCGCCGGCGAACGTCGGCGGAAACGGGGATCGGAAGGCGGTTCGACATGGCGCAGGGCGAGGTGCTCGAGTTCGAGGAGTACGTCCGCACCCGGCAGGACGCGCTGCTGCGCAGTGCCCGCCGGCTGGTCCCGGACCCGGTGGACGCCCAGGACCTGCTCCAGACGGCGCTGGTACGGACGTACGGCCGCTGGGAGACCATCGAGGACAAGCGGCTCGCGGACGCCTACCTGCGCCGGGTCATGATCAACACGCGTACCGAGTGGTGGCGGGCCCGCAAGCTCGAAGAGGTGCCCACCGAGCAGCTGCCGGACGCGAGCGTCGACGACTCCACCGAGCAGCACGCGGACCGCGCCCTCCTCATGGACATCATGAAAGTTCTCGCACCGAAGCAGCGCAGTGTGGTCGTCCTGCGACACTGGGAGCAGATGTCCACGGAGGAGACGGCCGCCGCCCTCGGTATGTCGGCGGGAACGGTCAAGAGCACGCTGCACCGGGCGCTCGCAAGGCTCCGAGAGGAGCTGGAGAGCCGCGATCTGGACGCACGCGCGCTGGAGCGTGAGGAGCGGGAGCGGTGCGCGGTCTGACCGGCGCGGGGCCCAGTCCGGGCCGACGGCCCACACCGGGCCGAGGGACTTTGCAGGCGGCGTTCACGGCGGTGGTCGTGCTCGCCGCCCTCGCCCTTTTCGTCTCCGCCTGCGCGACCGGCGGCACCGGCGCCCGTGACGAGGGCCCGGCGCACGAGGGCGCCTCGGACTCCGTGGCAGGCGCGGCGGTCTCCCCGTCCCCCAGCCCGTCCTCGACGAGCGCGCGCGTGGACGCGGTCAAGCTGGTCCAGGACGACCCCGCGGTCGCGACGGAGGTCAAGCGCGAGCTGAAGCCGTGCGTGGCCGACGAGTACCCGGTCGACGTGTCGTACGGCGACCTCACCGGCGGCCGCGCGGACGACGTCGTGGTGAACGTACTGACCTGCGGCGACGCGGTCGGGATCGGCTCGTACGTCTATCGCGAGGTGAGCGGACGGTACGAGAATGTGTTCAAGGTCGAGGAGCCTCCGGTCTACGCGGAGATCGACCGCGGCGACCTGGTGGTGACCAAGCAGGTGTACGAGAAGGGCGATCCGGTGTCGAGTCCGTCCGGCGAGAACGTGATCACGTACCGCTGGGGCTCGGGCCGCTTCACCGAGGAGTTCCGCACGCGCAACGACTACAGCAACGCGGTCGGAGGCGACGCGTCGCCGTCACCGGCACCGTGAACCGTTCGGGCTCCTCGAACCGATCAGTTGACGAAAGCGCACGCCGACCACGTACTACCCGCGAAGACCACGTACTCCCCCACAGACGAAACGAGAGCTGAGAACGCAGGATGGCAGACCAGACCCACGTCCTGTTCGTGGAGGACGACGACGTCATCCGTGAGGCCACCCAGCTCGCCCTGGAGCGGGACGGCTTCGAGGTCACCGCGATGCCCGACGGGCTGTCGGGTCTTGAGGCGTTCCGGGCCAACCGCCCCGACATCGCGCTGCTGGACGTCATGGTGCCGGGCCTGGACGGCGTGAGCCTGTGCCGCCGGATCCGCGACGAGTCGACCGTGCCGGTGATCATGCTGTCGGCGCGGGCGGACTCGATCGACGTGGTGCTGGGCCTGGAGGCGGGCGCGGACGACTACGTGACCAAGCCGTTCGACGGTGCCGTGCTGGTCGCGCGGATCCGGGCGGTGCTGCGCAGGTTCGGACACGCGAGCGGCGGCGACAAGGCCGACGAGGCGCCGCCCGAGGTGGCCGGCGGGATGCTGACCTTCGGCGAGCTGGAGATCGACACCGAGGGCATGGAGGTGCGCCGGGCCGGGCAACCGGTGGCGCTGACGCCGACCGAGATGCGGCTGCTGCTGGAGTTCTCCTCGGCGCCGGGCACGGTGCTCTCGCGCGACAAGCTGCTGGAGCGGGTGTGGGACTACGGCTGGGGCGGGGACACGCGCGTGGTCGACGTCCATGTGCAGCGGCTGCGTACGAAGATCGGCCAGGACCGGATCGAGACGGTCCGCGGCTTCGGCTACAAGTTGAAGGCCTGAGCGGGGACGTCAGGGACATGCGGGGGATCTTCGGGAACCCAGGGACGGGCGACGACACGGGCGCCGTCACGGGCATTCGTACGGGGCTGCGCTGGAAACTCAGCGCGGCCATCGCGCTGGTCGGCGCGCTGGTGGCGATCGCGCTGAGCCTGGTCGTGCACAACGCGGCCCGGGTGTCGATGCTGGACAACGCGCGCGACCTCGCCGCCGAGCGGGTGCGGATCGCGCAGCGCAGCTACGAGCTGTCCAACCGGCTGAACTTCCCCAACGTCCGCATCGACGACCCGGATCTGCCGTCGGCGCTGCGGGAGAAGGTCGCGGAGGGCCGGCGGGCGACCTATGTGACGGACCTGGCGAACGGCGTCCCGGACATCTGGGCCGCGGTGCCGGTCAACGACGGGCATGTGCTGTCCCTGCACACCGGATTCACCGACCGCAGCACCGACATCCTCAAGGACCTCGACCAGGCCCTCGTCATCGGCTCCATCGCGGCGGTCCTCGGCGGCAGCGCCCTCGGCGTGCTGATCGGGGGGCAGTTGTCGCGCCGGCTGCGCAAGGCGGCCGCCGCGGCGAACCAGGTGGCCAGGGGCGAGACGGACGTACGGGTGCGGAACGCCATCGGCGGGGTGGTGCGGGACGAGACCGACGACCTCGCGCGCGCGGTGGACGCCATGGCGGACACGCTCCAGCAGCGGCTGGAGGCGGAGCGCCGGGTGACGGCGGACATCGCGCACGAGTTGCGTACGCCGGTGACGGGACTGCTCACGGCGGCGGAACTGCTGCCTCCGGGCCGCCCCACGGAGCTGGTCCTGGACCGCGCGAAGGCGATGCGCACGCTGGTCGAGGACGTCCTGGAGGTGGCCCGGTTGGACGGGGCCTCCGAGCGGGCCGAGTTGCAGGACATCGTGCTGGGCGAGTTCGTGGCCCGGCGGGTGGCGGCGAAGGACCGGGACATCGAGGTGCGGGTGGTGCACGAGTCGCTGGTCACCACCGATCCGCGCCGTCTGGAGCGCGTCCTGTTCAACCTGCTGGCCAACGCCGCGCGGCACGGCAAGCCGCCCATCCAGGTCACCGTCGAGGGCCGCGTCATCCGCGTCCGCGACCACGGTCCCGGCTTCCCGGCGGACCTCCTCGCCGACGGCCCCAGCCGCTTCCGCACCGGCAGCACGGACCGCGCGGGCCACGGCCACGGCCTCGGCCTGACCATTGCCGCCGGCCAAGCCCGCGTCATGGGCGCCCGCCTCACCTTCCGCAACATCCGCCCGGCCGGCGCCCCGGACCACGTCCCGTCGGAGGGCGCGGTGGCGGTGTTGTGGCTCCCGGAACACGCACCGACGAACACGGGCAGCTATCCGATGCTGCCGTAGCCCTCCGGGGGTTCGGCGGGGAGGTTGGGAGGGGGGCCACCAGGCGACGCCGCCGACCCCTCCAGGGGCTGGACCCGACGGACGAACAGCCTTCGACAACCCTGCCCCTTCCACGGCCCGCGCCCCAGGACCGGACGCCTTCGACAGCCCTCACCCCGCCCGGACTCCGCAGGACCCTGCCCGTGCCACAGCGCACACCCCACGCCCTGCCCCGCGAGGCCGGACCGGGCAGGCGGACACCGTGCGACAGCGCTCGCCCCGCCCTCCCGCGGCTCCCCGCCCCCCTCACACCCCCGCCACCACCAACTCCTCCCCCCGCGAAGGCCGCACCCCGTCCGTCCGCCCCGCGAAGTACCGCTCGGCCAGCTCCTCCGCCGACACATGCCGGGCCGTCCGGAAGCCGGCCTCGCGGGCCAGGGCAAGAATCTGCGGCGGCCGGAAGAAGGTCTGGAAGGGCGTACCGGCGGCCCGCGCGCCCTCCATCGCGACCCTGAGCTGCGGCTGCTCCTCCGGCTCCACGTCCTCGATGGGCCGCAGGAAGGTCGAGACCAGGGTCGATCCCGGGGCGAGGCCGGCGACGAGGCGGAAGGTCGTCTCGACGGCCTCCGGGGTGAGGTACATCGTGACGCCGGCGGAGGCCACCACCGCGGGCCGGTCGGGATCGAGCCCGGCCGCGAGCACCTGCCCCCACCAGTCGCCCTCGAAGTCCACCGGCACGAGCCGCAGCCCGTCCGGCACGCCGAGGCCGAGCGCCTCCAGCCGCCGCCGCTTGAAGGTCTGCGGTCCGGGCCGGTCGACCTCGAACACCCGCAGCCGGGCGGCGACTTCGGGCCGGCGCTGCGCGAACGTGTCCAGCCCCGCCCCGAGGACGACGTACTGGTCCACGCCCTCCCCCGCCCGCTCCACGACCAGGTCCTCGACGAACCGGGCCCGCGCCACGATCGACGCCCGCACCCGGCGGGTGGCCCGCTCGTCCATGTCGGGACGGTCCCGCCAGTCGTCGCCGGGATCCGCGAGGCGCAGTCCGATCTCGTCGTCCAGCACATGCGGCGGCGCGTCGGCGCGGACGTGCAGGGCCCGCCACAGGGCGGTCCGCTCAGCCGTGTGGTCGGCGCCCGCGCGTCCCTGCTCGGCGGAGTCGCTCAGCACGCCCAGTCCTTCGAGAGGTCGAGGTCACCTTCGCGGGCCTGGGTGAAGGAGAACCAGTTGCCGGAGTCGTCGCGGAACACCGCCTCGATGCCGTACGGACGCTCCTGCGGCTCCTGGAGGAACTCCACGCCCCGGTCCTTGAGCTTCTTGTAGTCCCCGTGGATGTCGTCCGTCGTCAGCGCGCCCGCGCCGAGGACCCCCTTGGCCACGAGCTTGCGGACCATCTCGGCGGACTCGGGGTCCATCGCGGGCGGGCCCGGCACCATCAGCGTGAGGTCGACGTCCGGCTGGTTCTCGGCACCGACGGTGAGCCAGCGGATGCCGCCCTCGCCCATCGTGATGTCCGACCGGACCTCAAGGCCCAGCTTCTGGGTGTAGAACTCCTTGGCCCGGTCCTGGTCGAGAACCCAGACGGTCGAGATCTTGAGTCCCTTGATCACGGTGTGCTCCTGCCGACGGTGGCTGTCTCCTGCTCCGTCACCGTAGGCAGCGGCGACGTCAGTCCGCTTCTCCAGAATTGCGCCGCTCGCCGCCGGGGCCGCTTCGGAAGCCGCCGGCCCAGAGCATGGCGTAGCACCCCGGTATGAGCGCGGCCCCACGGCCCACGTGCTTGGCGCGGTAATCGGTGGGGGTCAGCCCGGTCCACGCCTTGAACCGGGTCGAGAAGGTGCCCAGGCTGCTGAAGCCGACGACGTTGCAGATCTCGGTCACCGACAGGTTGGCGGTCCGCAGCAGATCCTCGGCCCGCTCGATACGGCGGTGCGTGAGGTACTGCCCCGGCGTCTCCCCGTACGCCTCCTTGAAGGCGCGGATGAAGTGGTACCGCGAATACCCGGCATGCGCGGCCACCGCGACCAGGTCCAACTCCGCGTCGGCCCAGTCTCGGTCCATCGCGTCCTTGGCCAGCCGCAGCTGCCGCATTTTGTCCATACGGCGATGGTGGCACGCAGCACTGACAAACAGGCCTCGCTCGATTCAGCCCGTCCGGCGTTTGACGACGAGGCCCTTCAGACCGAAGGGGAGCCCGCGGGCGCAGCCCCCGGCAACGGAGCCGCACCCGAACACGAAGAAGGCCCCCCGGGGCGGACACCAACCGGGGGACCTTCGGCTCACTGTGACTGTCAGACGGCCTCGACGAGCGGCGCGGTGGCCGCCCCTTCCTCGCCGGGCTTAGGCGCAGCCGGCCCCGCTCCGCGGAGCGCGACCTCCTTGACGAACACCGCCGCCACCAGCGCGGCCACGGCCACGATCGCACCCAGCAGGAACGCCGAGTGGACGCCCGAGGAGACCGCGTGCTGGTAGGCCTCCCGCGCGGCCGCCGGCAGCTTCGCCAGGCTCGCCGCGTCCAGCTGCGCCGACTGCTCGGTGACCTTGGAGCCCAGCGCGCCGGCCCGCTCGGACATGACGTCCTGGACCCGGTTGTTGAACAGGGCGCCCATGATCGCGACACCGAAGGAGGAGCCGAGCGTACGGAACAGGGTGGTCGAGGAGGACGCGACACCCATGTCCTTCATCTCGACGCTGTTCTGCGCGACCAGCATGGTGATCTGCATCAGGCAGCCCATGCCGAGACCGACGACGGCCATGAACACACCGGACGTGAAGCGCGTGGTGTCGGTGTCCATCGTGGACAGCAGGTACAGCCCGATCACCATCAGGATGCTGCCGGCGACCGGGAACACCTTGTACTTGCCGGTGTTCGTGGTCACGCGCCCCGCCACCATCGAGGTGACCAGCATCGCGCCGAGCATCGGCAGGAGCAGCAGCCCGGAGTTGGTCGCGGACGCGCCCTGCACGGACTGCTGGTACAGCGGCAGGAAGAGCGTCGCGCCGAACATCACGAAGCCGGTGATGAAGCCGATGATCGACATCAGGGTGAAGTTGCGGTTGCGGAAGATGTGCAGCGGCACGACCGGCTCGGCGGCCTTGGTCTGCCAGTACACGAACCCGACCAGCGAGACCACGCCGATCCCGATGAGCTCCATGATCCGCGCGGAGGACCAGGCGTACTCGGAGCCGCCCCAGGTGGTGACGAGGACGGTGGAGGTGATGCCGACGGTCAGCAGGATGACACCGAGGTAGTCGATGCCCGCCTTGGACCGCTTCTTCGGCAGGTGCAGCACGACGCTGATCAGGCCGAGCGCGAACACGCCGAGCGGCAGGTTGATGTAGAAGGACCAGCGCCAGCCCCAGTTGTCGGTGATGGTGCCGCCGACCAGCGGGCCGCCGATCATCGCGAGCGCCATGACGCCGGCCATCATGCCCTGGTACTTGCCGCGCTCCCGCGGCGGGATCAGGTCGCCGATGATCGCCATGACGCCGACCATCAGACCGCCCGCGCCCAGGCCCTGGATCGCCCGGAAGCCGATCAGCTCGCCCATGTTCTGGGCCATTCCGCTGAGCGCGGAGCCGATCAGGAAGATCACGATCGAGGTCATGAAGGTGGCCTTGCGGCCGTACATGTCGCCGAGCTTGCCCCAGACCGGGGTCGAGGCGGCGGTCGCGAGCGTGTACGCCGTCACCACCCAGGACAGATGCTCCAGACCGCCGAGCTCGCCCACGATGGTCGGCATCGCGGTGCCGACGATCATGTTGTCGAGCATGGCCAGCATCATGGTGATCATGAGCGCCAGCAGAACGACCCGTACGCTCCGCGGCTGTTTGCCCGTGTCCACGTCCACCGTCTGTGTGTCCGCCATTGTCGTCACTCCCCTGTACTTCCCTGTACATCCCCCCGGCCGGCTACTTACTTGCCGCCCGGCTAGTTGACTACACTGGGGAAGGTAGACCCGTAACTAGCCGGGCGTCAAGTAAGTTTTCTAGTCGGTCGGCAAGTAAGTTTTCAGGGAACCCCGATGAGCGCGAGGATGGTTGGCACCATGGACGGCACCAAGCAGCAGCGCCGCGGCAACACCCGCCAGCGCATCCAGGACGTCGCGCTCGACCTTTTCGCGCAGCAGGGGTACGAGAAGACCTCGCTCCGCGAGATCGCCGAGAGTCTCGACGTCACCAAGGCGGCCCTGTACTACCACTTCAAGACCAAGGAAGAGATCCTCGTCAGCATCTTCGACGATCTGACGCAGCCGATCCTCGACCTGACCGAGTGGGGCAAGCAGCAGCCGCACACGCTGGAGACGAAGCAGGAGATCGTACGGCGTTACAGCGAGATCCTGGCAGGCGCGGCACCGCTGTTCCGCTTCATGCAGGAGAACCAGGCGGCCGTCCGCGAACTGCGCGTCGGCGAGACCTTCAAGGACCGTATGCAGGGCCTGCGCGAGATCATCGTGGACCCGGACGCGGCCCTGGTCGACCAGATCCGCAGCGTCAGCGCGATCTTCACCCTGCACGCCGGGATGTTCTTCATCCAGGACCTGGACGCCACCCCCGAGGAGAAGCGCAAGGCCGTCCTGGAGGTCGCGACGGACATGGTGACCCAGGCCCATCAGCGCACGAAGGCCACCTGAGCACCGTCCTAGACGGTCAGACCCTTGGCGCGCAGGAACGCGACGGGGTCGATCGCCGAGCCGTAGTTCGCGGTCGTACGGATCTCGAAGTGCAGGTGCGGGCCACTGGAGTTACCGGTGTTGCCGGACCGGGCGATGTGCTGGCCGGTGGCGACGACCTGGCCGACCTTGACGTCGATCCGGGACAGGTGGGCGTACTGCGAGTACGTCCCGTTGGCGTGCTTGACGACGACGGCGTTGCCGTACGCGGGTCCGTCGCCGGCACCGTTCGAACCGGCCTTGACGACCGTGCCGCCGTGCGCGGCGCGGACGTCGGTGCCGCTGGAGACGGCGAAGTCCTGGCCGCTGTGCGTGGACTGCCACATGCCGCCGGCCTGCGCGAAGGTCGCGGAGAGCGTGTAGCTCTTCACCGGCGAGACCCAGGAGACGGCCTTCTTGGCGGCGGCCTTCTTCACCGCGGCCTTCTTGGCGGCCGCCTTCTTCGCGGCGGTCGCCTTGGCGCTCGCGGCGGCCTTCGCGGCCTTCGCCTGCGCGGCGGCCTGGGCCTGGACACCGCTCGCGGCGGCCGTGGTGCTCACCGCGGAGGTGGCATCGGCGGCGACCGCGACCCCGGCCCCCAGCACGACCGACACACCGAAACCGGCGGTCAGTACGGCCGCGCGGGTGCGGAGCTTGGACGTACGGGCAGAGCGGGACGAGACGCGCGAAGACATCGAGACCTCATGGGGACGGGGACAGAAAAACCACCCGGCACACGGACAGCCGCCGGATGGACCATCCCTTGGTAACCCCGACCCCCGCGGACCCCAAAACCCAAGATCTACGACGGAAGCTAGTACTTCACCCCAAAACTTCCCCCTCCTTGACACAACCCCCATCGGGAATGAATCCACCCACGACGGACGAACTCGCCTTGGGGTTCCAGGATAAAAGTCCTTTTTGCCCACATCGGGCCATCTACTACCCAAGGCAGTAACGGACAAATCCCCTGTGCGGCATGTCACCGGCCCGCAGGATCAGGGCCCTTCGGAATGTGACGGGGACTACGCTTCTGTCCCATCGACGAGGCTCAGGGGGAGGCCGAGTGGATCCGACGGTCATCGGCACCAGGCTCGCGTCCAGCCTGATCGGCCCGCTGGTGAAGAAGCTCTTCGCAAGAGAGGGACCGGGCGCCGACCTGGTCGACAAGCCCGTACGCCTGTCGGCGCTGGTGTCCTTCCGGGGTGAGCGCCGCTCCCTCGGCGAGCGGGAGCTGCGCAAGCTGGTCCGGGAGCTGGTGGACCGCGCGGCGCGCGAGACCCGGGAGGCGCCGCTGGACGCGGCGGAACTGGCGGCGGTGGCGGACGCCCTGCGCCGCACCCTCCTCGCCCTCGGCGACCTGGACCTCGACGACATGCAGGCCGTACGCCTGGGCTACGAGGCACTGGCCGACCGCCTGTTCGCCGAGGCGGGCGGCGACGACCTGCTGCGCCTGCTCAGCTACGACTCGACCTTCCTCTACTTCCACCTCCTCAACAGCGCCTGCCTGCACATCCTGCACTTCTTCACCCAGCGCTCCGCCTTCGTCGCCCGCACCCTCGTCGAGCAGAGCCGCCGCCTGGACGAGCTGATCCGGCTCACCGACGTCCTGGTCGAGCGCCTGACCTCGCGCACCGCGCAGGACGCGGTCTTCGAGCAGCAGTACGCCCGCTACATCGCCACGCGACACAGCCACCTCACCATCTACGGCATCGATCTCGACGAGTGCCGGGAGTGGCCGCTGGACACCGCGTACCTGAGCCTGGTGGCGACGCGGGAGGCGGAGCCCTTCGCGGCTGCGGGCGACCCGCTCGACCCGGCGGGCCCGGAACGCCGCCTGCCGGCCGCGCCGCAGCCGGTCGAGCGGGCGCTGGCCGGCCACGAACGCGTGCTGCTGCGCGGGGTCGCCGGTTCCGGCAAGACGACGCTCGTGCAGTGGCTCGCGGTCACGACGGCCCGCCAGGAGGAACTCACCGGTCAACTGGCGCACTTGATGGGCCGCATACCGTTCGTACTCCCCCTGCGGACCCTGACCCGTGCCGGTGCCCACCTGCCCGTCCCCGGTGACTTCCTGAAGGCGGTGAGCTGCCCGCTGGCCGGCTCCCAGCCACCGGGTTGGGCGGACCGTGTGCTCACCGCAGGCCGCGGCCTGCTCCTGATCGACGGCATCGACGAGGTCCCGGAACAGGAACGCGCCCGCACCCGCCGCTGGCTGGCCGACCTGCTCGCCGCCTTCCCGGGCAACCTCTGGCTGGTCACCTCTCGCCCGTCCGCCGTCCGCGACGACTGGCTGGCCGGCGACGGCTTCACCGAGCTGACGCTCTCCCCCATGAGCCGCGAGAACGTCACGGTCTTCGTACGCCGCTGGCACGAGGCGGCGGAGGCGGAGCCGTCCCTGGCCGAGGCCCTGCTGAACGCCGTACGCACCAAACAGGACCTGGGCCGCCTCGCCACCAACCCCCTGATGTGCGCCCTGATCTGCGCCCTGCACCGCGAACGCCGGGGCTTCCTCCCGCGCGGCCGCAAGGCCCTCTACGACGCCGCCCTCTCCATGCTCCTCGAACGCCGGGACCGCGAACGCGACCTCGCCGTCGAGCTGGACGAGGAGTCCCAGATCGAGCTCCTGCAACGACTGGCGTACTGGCTCATCCGCAACGGCCGCGCGGAGATGTCCCGTTCGGACGCGGTGCACCAACTGGACCGGCTCCTGCCGTCCATGCCGTACGTCGCCGCGCAGGGCTCGGCCGAGGAGATCCTCCGCCACCTCCTGGTCCGCTCCGGCCTGCTGCGCGAACCGGCCGTCGACGCCGTGGACTTCGTGCACCGCACCTTCCAGGACTACCTGGGCGCCCGCGCGGCCGTCGAGGAACGCGACTTCGACGCCCTGATCGCCCACGCGCATCTGGACCAGTGGGAGGACGTGCTGCGCATGGCGGTCGCCCATGCCCGGCCGGACGAACGGGCGCGGTTGCTCACCGGGTTGATGGAGCGGGGCGACCTGGAGGAGCAGTACCGGGCCCGGTTGCATCTGCTGGCGATGGCCTGTCTGGAGCATGCGGCGAAGTTGGAGCCCGGAGTGCGGGAGGAAGTGGAGCGGCGGGCAGGGGAGTTGATTCCGCCGCGTCATCCGGACGTTGTGCAGAAACTCGTCGACATCGGCCCTCTCGCGCTGGAACTGCTTCCCGGTCCGGAGAACGTGGACGATGACGAGGCCGCGGCCGGGGTCGTCCATACAGCGGGCCTGATCGGTGGCGACGCCGCCCTGCTCTACCTGACGCGATACCGGAACCACAGGGCCACGATCGTCCAGGAATATCTCAGCTTCCACTGGGACAAGTTCGACACCGAGACCTACGGGGACGAGATCGTTCGGCACCTGCTGAGCTCGCCGACCGCCACCCTCTACCTCCGTACC
This sequence comes from Streptomyces pseudovenezuelae, assembly GCF_029892565.1. Classification (GTDB taxonomy): domain Bacteria; phylum Actinomycetota; class Actinomycetes; order Streptomycetales; family Streptomycetaceae; genus Streptomyces; species Streptomyces pseudovenezuelae_A. The sequence continues at coordinate 35,189 of NZ_JARXVH010000003.1, forward strand.
CCCGAACAGCTGGCAGCGCTGCGGCGCATGGGAGGTTACAACCGGGTCGATCTGGTGGGGGACTTCGGCCGGGACCTGATCAGGGAATGCTTCGACGAGACGCGGCTCGAAACCCTGTCGTTAGCCGACAACTCGATCAGCGACCTCACGTTCCTGACCCCCTATCAGGAACTGAGGCTGCTCTACCTGCAGAGTTGCGCGAACCTGATATCTCTCGCCCCGCTGAAGCAACTGCCCCTGGAATCACTGGGGCTGATGAACCTGCCAGGCATCCAGGACCTGGACGTGCTGTACGAGCTGAACCTACTCAGCACGCTGAGGCTCGGCCCGGCGGAAGTCACCGGCCTCGCGTCCACCGGGATCCGCCTGGAGAACCTCCGCCACGTCTCCCTGACAGGCGACGCATCGCCCGCGCAACTCCGGTCAGTGGTAACGGCATTCCCTCGGATGGTGTCCTTGCGGGTGCTCTCCGGCACCCAACTCGACCTGACCCCCCTGGCAGCTCACCAGCACCTCCGCCGCGTAACCACTCCCCCCGACTGCCGCCTCCTCAACGCCGACCGCCTCCCGAACTCCATCCAACTCAACCCCGAGCCGTGAGAGCCCATGGAACCGGTGACCATCGGCGTCAAACTCGCCTCCTCCGCGGTCGTCCCCCTCATCAAGAAACTCTTCGCCCCCCAGCCCCCCGGCGCCGCGCTCGTCGACAGACCCCTGCGCATATCCGGCCTGGTCTCCTTCAAGGGCGAGCAGCGCACGCTCGACGAAGCGTCCCTGCGCAAGCTCTCCGCCGCCCTGGTCCACCAGGCCCTGAGGACCGACGAACCCCCCATCGCCCCCGACGAAGAGCAGGCCGTCGTCCACGCCCTGACCGACACCCTGCACGCCCTGGGCGACATCACCATGACGGATGTCCAGGCGGTCGAGCTGGGGCATGAGTTCCTCGCCGCCAACCTCCGTACGGCCGCCGGGAATCCGGACCGGGACCTGTCGCTGGACGCGAGCCTGTTCTACGTGCGGCTCCTCCACACGGCCTGCCTGCACACCCTCCAATTCTTCACGCAGCGCTCGTCGTTCGTGGCCCGCACGCTCGTCGAACAGACCCGCCGGCAGAGCGAACTCATCGCGAAGGTCGACGAGTTGATCGCCCGCACCCCACGGCCCGGAGACACCGACTCCGCCTTCGAGCACCGCTACCTCGCCTACGTCGCGACCCGGCACAGCCACCTCACCATCTACGGCATCGACCTGGTCGACTCCCCCGACCGCTGGCCCCTGGACGCCGCCTATCTCAGCCTCCAGGCCCTCGCCCCCGCTGAGGACGACGGCGCGACCGAGGCGGACGGCCTGCACATCGCCGCCGCGGCCACCCCCGTTCCCGCCGACCAGGCCCTGGCCGACCACGCCCTGGTCCTGCTCCGCGGGGTGGCGGGCTCCGGCAAGACGACCCTCGTGCAGTGGCTCGCGGTGACGGCTGCCAGGGGCGAGCGCGGCGACCGCGTCCCCTTCGTGCTCCCGCTGCGCACCCTCGTCCGCCGCCCCGACGGCCTGCCGGACCCCGGGGCCTTCCTGGACGCCGCACGCGTCCCCTTCCACATCACGCAGCCGCCCGGCTGGGCGGACCGCGTCCTGGCCGCTCGCCGCGGGCTGCTGCTGGTCGACGGCATAGACGAGATCCCGGAATCCGAACGCGCCCGCACCCGCCGCTGGCTGCGTGAGCTGCTTGAGGTCTATCCCGGCAACCAGTGGCTGGTCACCTCACGGCCCTCCGCCGTACGGGAGGAGTGGCTCGCCCCCGACGGCTTCACCGAACTCGAGCTCACCCCCATGAGCCGCGACGACATCACCGCCTTCGTCGCACGCTGGCACAACGCGGCCCGCGCCCAGTCCCCCGACTCCGACCCGGACCGCCTCGACGGCTACGAACGCTCACTCCTCGACGCCGTCCAGACCAAGCCCGACCTCGGCCGTCTCGCCACCAACCCTCTGATGTGCGGCCTGATCTGCGCCCTGCACCGCGACCGCCGCGGCTATCTCCCGCACGGCAGGCAGGAGTTGTACGAGGCGGCTCTGTCCATGCTGCTGGCGCGGCGGGACGCGGAACGCGACATGGTCCCGCAGGCCGACCGCTCCACCGGTATCCACCTCACCGAACTGCCCCAGATCCAGCTCCTCCAGCGCCTGGCCTACTGGTTGATCCGCAACAACCAGTCCGAGCTGGACCGAGACCGCGCCGAGCGCATCGTCGCCGACGTCCTGCCCTCCCTCCCGGCCGCCGCACCCCAGGGCGACGCCGCCGACCTCCTGCGCCATCTCCTCGTCCGCAGCGGCCTGCTCCGCGAACCCTCCGTCGGCACCGTCGAGTTCGTCCACCGCACGTTCCAGGACTATCTCGGCGCGAAGGCGGCGGTCGAGGACGGCGACTTCGGCCTCCTCGTCCGCAACGCCGCCGACGAGCAGTGGGCGGATGTGATCCGGATGGCGGTGGCACATGCACGGCCACGCGAACGAGCAGCACTGTTACGGGACTTGATCGACTCCGCCCGGCATCTCGACGGCCCCGCGGGCACCCGCGTACGCCTTCTCGCCCTTGCCTCCCTGGAACACGCCACCCAGCTCGACCCGGCCGTCCGGGCCACCGTCGAACGGAGCGCGGCCATCCTCATCCCGCCCCGGACCACGGAGGAGGCCCGCACCCTCTGCCTGGCCGGCCCACTCGCCCTGGAACTCCTGCCGGGTCCGGAAGGCCTGACCGACGCGGAGGCCCGGGCGGTCGTCGTCACCGCGTCACTCATGGGAACGGAAGCGGCGCTGCCGGTGCTGGCCCGGTACCGCTCGCACCCAGCACGGGAAGTGCGCGCCCAGCTCACGTGGACCTGGCACCGGTTCCCGGCCCGGCGCTACGCCGAGCAGGTCGTGTCCCAGCTGCGCGAGGACGGTCTCTTCTTCACCGCGCACTCGGAGGAACACCTGCGCATCCTGGGTGAGATGGGCGGCAGGGCGCGTCTGCAACTGGTCGGTGACATCGACCCGTCCGCGCTCGATCCCGACAAGGTGACCGGGCTCGCCATCCGTGAGAGCACAGGGTTGCGAGACCTGAACCGCCTCGCGCCCCTGCACCGGCTCACTTCTCTGGACATCAGCAGGTGTCCGGAGGTGGACGACCTCACTCCGCTGGCCCGCCTCCCCCTGTCCAAGCTGTCACTGGACCTCATGCCCGGCCTGGAGCGGCCGGGTGCCCTGTCCGCGATCTCCCGCTCGACCACACTGACCGAACTCGACATCGGACAGGCCCTGTTGGCGGACTCTCTCGACGAAGCCCTCCGCCCGGACGCGCCCCTGTCCTACCTGCGCTTCGGCAGAAACGCGCTCGTGCACACCGGCCTACGCGGCCTCCACCGCTTCCGCTCGCTGACCGAACTGAGCCTGGCGACGGACCTCACCACGCAGCTCTCCCCCGAGGACCGCGAGGAGATCACCCGCCTGCCCGCCCTGCGGAAACTGCGCTTCAACTGGCAGGTGTTCGGTTGGAGCGGCCCTCCGCTGCCCGGCATCACCGGCCTGCGCTTCAACAACTTCACCGGCACCGAGGACGTGTCGAGCATCCCGACCCTGTTCCCCAACCTCCGGGCCATGTTGATCGTCCTCGCCCCGGACACCTTCGAAGTGCCCGCGAACGTCCTCGCCCAGTTCCCCGTCAGCCCGACGGTCACCAAGCTGTACAGCGTTGTGTGACGCACGCCCCTAGCAAACTACCGTCCAGTAACCCTACGGTTCCCCTCACGCCACCCGCGCCCCTCACCATGCACCAGACAACGGCATACGGACGTGAAGAGGACCCCCATGACACAAGGACGCCCCTGGACGCGCCGCCTGGCCGTCACCGCCGTCTCCGCCTCGGCCCTCGTGGCGCTGGCGGCCCCCGCGAACGCGGCGACGACCACCACGAGCACCGCAGCCGCCGCCGAGGACGTCGGCTACGCGACCTGGCAGACGGACTGCCAGGCGGTCATGGACCAGGCCCTGCCCTACCTGAAGCAGCGCATCGCCGCCGCGAAGCCGGGTGAGAAGCAGGCGATCGTCTTCGACATCGACAACACCACTCTGGAGACCGACTTCGGCTTCAGCTGGCCGCAGCCGGCCAACAAGCCCGTCCTGGACGTCGCGGAGTACGCCCAGGAGCACGGCGTCTCGCTGTTCTTCGTCACGGCCCGCCCGGGCCTCATCTACCTGCCCACCGAGTACAACCTCGAACACGACGGCTACGAGGTCTCCGGCCTCTATGTCCGCGGTCTCCTCGACCTCTTCAAGGAAGTCGCCGCCTACAAGACCGCCCAGCGCGTCGACATCGAGAACAAGGGCTACACGATCATCGCGAACGTCGGCAACAGCGCCACCGACCTCTCGGGCGGCCACGCCGAGAAGACGTACAAACTCCCGGACTACGACGGCCAGTTGTCCTGACTTACACCCCGGACCCCGAGTTGGGCTGATCGACGGGCACGTCCCCGGTGGGGCCGGTACTTTCGGGTACCGGCCCCACCGCATCGACCGGGCCGAGGGGGATTCCATGAGCGCCACAGACCCGCCGCGCGTCGAACTCGCGGACGCCGTGCAGACCATCCGGGACGAGCTGCTCACCGCGGCGCGGCGCTCGACGGGGCAGGACGTCGTCTTCGAAGTGGGCGACATCCAGATGGAGTTCACCGTCGAGTTCCGCAAGGAGAACAAGGCCCACGCGAAGGTGCTGGCCTGGGTCGTCGACGCGGGCGCGGACACCATGCGCGCCAACACCCGTACGCACAAGGTGTCTTTCACTCTGAAGGCTCGGGACTCCCGAACGGGCGCGCCCTTGAAGGTCCGCAACGAGACGGAGGGCAGCGTCGAAGCGTTCGGCCGTGGTGCGCCCACGACGCCGTGAAGCTGCGTTCGGCCGTCGAGCGGTCCGTGGTGCCAGGGAGCCGTTCCTCGCCCTAGCGAGCCCGAGCGGGCCCCGGCAGGCAAGAAGGGGCCGGCGCCCAAAGGCACCGGCCCCTCACTCGGCGAATCCCCGAAGGGTTACGCCTCCTTGCTCAGATTCGGCCCAGCCCCACCGGCCGCCTGCTCGATCGGCGGAACGTCCGGCAGTGCCGACTTCTCCTCACCGCGGAAGGTGAAGATCTTGGCCTCTCCCTCGCCCTCGGTGTCCACGACCACGATGTGACCGGGGCGCAGCTCGCCGAAGAGGATCTTCTCGGAGAGCGTGTCCTCGATCTCGCGCTGGATGGTGCGACGCAGCGGACGCGCACCCAGCACCTGGTCGTAACCCTTGGTCGACAGCAGTTCCTTGGCGGACTGGGAGAGCTCGATGCCCATGTCCCGGTCCTTGAGGCGCTCGTCCACCTTGGCCACCATCAGGTCGACGATCGCGAGGATGTCGGCCTGGGTCAGCTGCGGGAAGACGACGACGTCGTCGACGCGGTTGAGGAACTCGGGACGGAAGTGCTGCTTGAGCTCGTCCGAGACCTTGTTCTTCATGCGCTCGTAGTTGGACTTCGTGTCACCCGTGGCCGCGAAGCCCAGGTTGAAGCCCTTGGAGATGTCCCGGGTGCCGAGGTTGGTCGTCATGATGATGACCGTGTTCTTGAAGTCCACGACCCGGCCCTGGGAGTCGGTCAGACGACCGTCCTCCAGGATCTGCAGCAGCGAGTTGAAGATGTCCGGGTGGGCCTTCTCGACCTCGTCGAAGAGAACCACCGAGAACGGCTTGCGCCGCACCTTCTCCGTCAGCTGGCCGCCCTCTTCGTAGCCCACGTAACCGGGGGGCGAACCGAAGAGCCGCGACACCGTGTGCTTCTCGCTGAACTCCGACATGTCGAGGGAGATCAGCGCGTCCTCGTCACCGAAGAGGAACTCCGCCAGCGCCTTGGACAGCTCGGTCTTACCGACACCGGACGGGCCGGCGAAGATGAACGAACCACCGGGACGCTTCGGGTCCTTCAGACCGGCACGCGTACGACGGATCGCCTTCGAGAGCGCCTTGACGGCGTCCTTCTGGCCGATGACCCGCTTGTGGAGCTCGTCCTCCATGCGCAGCAGACGCGAGGACTCCTCCTCGGTCAGCTTGAAGACCGGAATGCCGGTGGCGGTCGCGAGGACCTCGGCGATCAGCTCGCCGTCGACCTCGGCGACGACGTCCATGTCGCCGGCCTTCCACTCCTTCTCCCGCTTGGCCTTGGCGGCCAGGAGCTGCTTCTCCTTGTCGCGGAGGGAGGCGGCCTTCTCGAAGTCCTGCGAGTCGATCGCGGACTCCTTGTCGCGGCGCACGCCCGCGATCTTCTCGTCGAACTCGCGCAGGTCCGGCGGCGCGGTCATCCGGCGGATGCGCATCCGGGAGCCGGCCTCGTCGATCAGGTCGATCGCCTTGTCCGGCAGGAAGCGGTCCGAGATGTACCGGTCGGCCAGGGTGGCGGCCTGGACCAGCGCCTCGTCCGTGATGGAGACGCGGTGGTGAGCCTCGTACCGGTCACGCAGACCCTTGAGGATCTCGATCGTGTGCGGCAGCGAGGGCTCGGCGACCTGGATGGGCTGGAAGCGGCGCTCAAGAGCGGCGTCCTTCTCCAGGTGCTTGCGGTACTCGTCCAGCGTGGTGGCGCCGATGGTCTGCAGCTCACCGCGGGCCAGCATCGGCTTCAGGATCGAAGCCGCGTCGATGGCGCCCTCGGCGGCACCCGCACCGACCAGCGTGTGCAGCTCGTCGATGAACAGGATGATGTCGCCGCGGGTGCGGATCTCCTTGAGCACCTTCTTCAGGCGCTCCTCGAAGTCACCGCGGTAGCGGGAGCCGGCGACCAGCGCGCCGAGGTCGAGGGTGTAGAGGTGCTTGTCCTTGAGGGTCTCGGGCACCTCGCCCTTGACGATGGCCTGGGCGAGCCCCTCGACGACGGCGGTCTTGCCGACGCCGGGCTCACCGATCAGGACCGGGTTGTTCTTCGTACGGCGGGACAGCACCTGCATGACCCGCTCGATCTCCTTCTCGCGCCCGATGACCGGGTCGAGCTTGGACTCACGAGCGGCCTGGGTGAGGTTCCGGCCGAACTGGTCGAGGACCAGGGACGTCGAGGGGGTGCCCTCGGCAGGCCCGCCGCTTGCGCCGGCGGTCTCCTTGCCCTGGTAGCCGGAGAGCAGCTGGATGACCTGCTGCCGCACCCGGTTGAGGTCGGCGCCCAGCTTGACCAGGACCTGGGCGGCTACGCCCTCGCCCTCACGGATCAGGCCGAGCAGGATGTGCTCCGTGCCGATGTAGTTGTGTCCCAGCTGAAGGGCCTCGCGGAGCGACAGCTCCAGGACCTTCTTGGCACGGGGGGTGAAGGGGATGTGCCCGGACGGGGCCTGCTGGCCCTGACCGATGATCTCCTCCACCTGCTGGCGGACCGCCTCGAGCGAAATCCCGAGGCTCTCAAGGGCCTTGGCGGCGACACCCTCACCCTCGTGGATCAGGCCCAGGAGGATGTGCTCGGTGCCGATGTAGTTGTGGTTGAGCATCCGGGCTTCTTCCTGAGCCAGGACGACAACCCGCCGCGCGCGGTCGGTGAACCTCTCGAACATCGTTAATCGCTCCTCAGAGCGGTCAGGCAGTGGGGGGAACTTCCCCTCCCTGTCCTTCCGCAGCTTAGTCCCGCAAGCGGGGACCGCTCATTCCAACTGCCGACACCGGACCGAGAACCAGCACTGCCTCCTGACCCCGAACGCCGACATCTGCTCCAACCCGATGGTGCGAGACGATGTTCCCGCAGGCCAGGCAGTTACCCCCACCATCAGTACGCCGATGGCGAACGTGAGACGCCCCGTCCTGCGTGTCGCCCCCTCTCACTAGGGATGTCTTACCCGTGCGGACGGACACTCCATGCCGCGCGCACCGGTTCCCTCCGCTATGGGCGAACAACCTTGCACCTCGCCGCACCCCCGCACGCCCCCTTTTTCGACACTCTGCGCATTTATCGGAACACCCAGCGTAACTCGCGGCCTCTTCCGGCGGTTGCGCTTGTCATGGTTGGCAGCGACCCCTCGCTCACCGCGGCCCGCACGACGGTCCCGCCCCCGCGCCGCCCACTGGATCAGGTCAATCCCGACGATCCACGCAATCCAGGCGACCGGCTCCGCCGATGGTACGAGGACGAGCTGGGCTGGGCGACGGTGCCCCCGGAGCCCACCGACCCCATGCCCCTCGCCGACCCCATGGATCCCGGACGCCCCGCCCGCCCGGACTCTCCGCTACGACTGCGCGTGGGCGAGCGTTTCGACGTCCTGGACGTGCCGGCCGAGGCGGGCCGGGCGGCGCTGCGGCATCTCGTGCCGGGTTCTCCGGTGGCCCTCCAGGGCGATCGGATGCGGCTGCTGGTGGCCGCGGGCGGCGCGGAGGAGCTGCCGGGGCTGCTGGACTGGCTGGAGTGGCGCGCGCTGGCGCTCGATCTGACCGTGATCGGCGAGGGCGGTCGGATGGACGCGCCGCTGCTGCCCGAGCGGGTTCCGGTCCGCGCGGACGCCCTGCAGGGGGCCGCCGTGTGGTTGCGGCCCCCCGAGCCGGGGTGCGAGGTCGAGGCCTCGCTGCCGACACTGTCGGCCATGGGGAGCCTTGGGGGCGCCCCCGATCTCGTACGACTGGTGGACACGGTGGCAACGCAATGTCACCGTCTGCGGCTGGGGCGCGCGTGCGCACGGCCGCCGTCCTTTCCCTAGGCCCGCGTGCGGGCTTTCGGGACGGTAATGCCTGTGATCAGGCGTTGGCCTTCTCGTAGGCCTCACGGATGGACGCGGGAACGCGGCCACGATCGTTGACCTCGAAGCCGTTCTCCTTCGCCCACGCGCGGATCTGTGCGGTGTCCTGGCTGCCGCCCGTTGCGGCACGCGCCTTTCCACGCCCGCCCGAAGCGCGGCCTCCGGTACGCCGACCGCCCTTCACGTAAGGGTCGAGAAGGCCGCGAAGCTTGTCCGCATTGGCAGTCGTGAGATCGATCTCGTACGTCTTGCCGTCCAGCGCGAACGTGACGGTCTCGTCCGCCTCGCCACCGTCGAGGTCGTCGACAAGAAGGACCTGAACCTTCTGTGCCACCGGATTTCCTTTCATCCATAACTTGAGGGCCTGGGGTCTGCGGCGTCCGCCGTTTCGCCGTCCCTTGTTATATGCAGTACTGCAGTACGTCGGAAAGCAAACCGCTTTTGCTGGAAAAACACAAACCCCCGGGAGAGACCGACCGACCCGGCCCGGTCCGGAAACATGCGCGTTTCGGACATAGGGAACCTGGGCAGGGGTCGCGCGGAATACAGCCTGGTGATCGGCGATCACAGATCCTCACAGATGCAGAAGCATCCGACTGTTGCCCAAGGTGTTCGGTTTCACTCGTTCGAGTCCGAGGAACTCGGCGACACCCTCGTCATAGGAACGCATCAGCTCCGCGTAGACATCGGCGTCGACCGGCGTCTCACCGATCTCGACGAAGCCGTGCTTGCCGAAGAAGTCCACTTCGAAGGTCAGGCAGAAAACGCGACGAACGCCGAGCCAGCGCGCGGTCTCCAGCAACTTCTCCAGCAACTGATGCCCGACACCGGCACCCTTCAGGCCGCCCTTCACCGCGAGAGTGCGAACTTCCGCGAGGTCTTCCCACATCACGTGCAGTGCCCCGCAGCCGACCACCTCGGCGTTGTCATCACGTTCGGCGACCCAGAACTCCTGGATGTCCTCGTAAAGCGTCACCGTCGCTTTGTCGAGCAGGATGCGGTCACGGACGTACGCGTCAAGGAGACGGCGCACGGCCGGGACATCGCTGGTACGGGCCCGCCGGACGGTGATGGCTTTAGCGCTGACTTCGGGGCCTTCGGGGCTCACTGCTGACATGAGCGGACGCTATCGCCCGCCGTCACCCGGCGCCGCGCCGGGGTTCGCATCTTCCTGTTCCCGGGTTTCCGGTCCCTGGACCATGCGTACGGCGTCCCGCAGAGCATGTCGCTGTTCGTCGCTCATCATGCCGAAGAACGCGACGAGAGCGGCGGCGGGGTTGTCACTCTGCGCCCACGCGTCGTTCATCAGGGCAGCGGCGTACGCGGCACGTGTGGAGACCGCCTCATATCGATAGGCCCGGCCTTCGGCCTCACGGCGCACCCAACCCTTCTGATGGAGATTGTCCAAAACGGTCATCACCGTGGTGTACGCGATGGACCGTTCCTGCTGAAGGTCTTCCAGGACTTCTCGAACGGTCACCGGGCGGTTCCACTTCCACACCCGCGTCATGACCGAGTCTTCGAGTTCTCCCAATGGGCGAGGCACAGCTCGCACAATAGTGGGAGATCACCGCATTGGCGTGCCGGACGTGCACTTCACCGGCAAACGGCAACAAAAAGGGCGTACGACTCCGAAAACAAGCGAGTCGTACGCCGATGAGGGCGCCCTTGGGGGAACCGCTCAGCCGTCGCCCTTGGCGGAGGCCTGCTGGGCCCCCTCCACGCGCGCGAGGACGGCGTCCACGGCCGCGTCCTCCTTGGCCTTGTTGGCCCCGCCCTGGGTCTTCACGATCACCCTGATCACGCCGATGAAGAACACGGCCATGACGACCGGGGGCACGAGCGCGGAGACGTAGTCCATGCCTCCAGGGTAGCCACGGGGCGTGCGGAGGCCGGGCGGGGGGTGGGCTCAGCCCGCCGCGAGTTCCCGGGGCGGTGTCGCCGTGGTCGGCGGGGTCGGTTTGCGGCGCGGGAAGACCTCGCCCGGGGTGGGGATGGGCCGGTTCGGCTTCGGGGCCGCCGGGGCGGGCGCCGGCTTGGGAGCGGCCGGCTTCTCCGCGGGCCGCTTCTCGGGCCGCCTCGCGGGATCCCCGTCCGCCGCCTCACTGACGGCACCCGCGCCCGAGAGACCGCCGGGCAGGGCCGTGAGGCGCGTTCGGGAGACGGGGACGACCGGAGCGACCGCACGGGCCGTACGGCGCGCCAGACGCGCGCGTACGTCCTGTTCCGCGAGCCTCTGGCAGCGGTCCAGGAGCGCGGCGGCGACCGGATTGCCGCGCAGGGCACGCAGTGCCGCGAGGTCGTCGGGCTCCGGGCGGTACCCGGATCCCAGCGCCTCCTCCAGAAGCGCGAGATATCCGGCGACGGTACCGGGGAGCGCGGCGCGATAGCGGGCCAGGTCGGCCACCAGGAAGGCGCGCAGCCGAGCCCCCTCGCGCAATGCCTCGTCGAGGGACTCGGCTAGGCGGAGGCAGTCCTTGACGTCCTCGGCCGAAGCGGGGCTGGGGCGAAGGGCGAGAGCGAGAGCGCGTCGGAGCACACGCAGCTCCTCCACACCGAACGCCATGCCGCCGCGGGATCCGTATGGCGTGGGCATGCGCCGAAGGTACGCGCTAATCAGACAAACTCGACATAGGGGGACGGTGTGGCGCGAGGGAGCCACCCGGTTGATCCGCCTGCTCGGAACCGCGTGCACGAGACGCCCCGCGCGCGTGAGGCGCCGCCGTCGGCGTCACATCCGGGAGACGTTCCGCTCGTAGACCAACCGCAGTCCCACCAGCGTCAGCCACGGCTCGTGTTCGTCGATCACCGAGGCCTCGCCCAGGACCATCGGGGCCAGGCCGCCGGTGGCGATCACTGTGACGTCGTCGGGGTCCTCGGCGAGTTCGCGGGCCATGCGGGTGACGACGCCGTCGACCTGGCCGGCGAAGCCGTAGATGATGCCGGACTGCATCGCCTCGACGGTGTTCTTGCCGATCACGCTGCGCGGGCGGGCCACCTCGATCTTGCGGAGTTGGGCGCCGCGCACGCCCAGCGCCTCCACGGAGATCTCGATGCCGGGGGCGATGACGCCGCCGACGTACTCCCCGCGCGCGCTGACCGCGTCGAACGTCGTCGCCGTGCCGAAGTCGACGACGATCGCCGGGCCGCCGTAGAGCTCGACCGCGGCGACCGAGTTGATGATCCGGTCCGCGCCGACCTCCTTGGGGTTGTCGGTGAGGATCGGGACGCCCGTCTTCACGCCCGGCTCGACGAGCACCGCGGGCACGTCGCCGTAGTAGCGCCGGGTCACCTCGCGCAGCTCGTGCAGGACGGAGGGGACGGTCGCGCAGATGGCGATGCCGTCGATACCGTCGCCGAGCTCGTCGCCGAGCAGCGGGTGCATGCCCATCAGGCCCTGGAGGAGGACCGCCAGTTCGTCGGCCGTGCGGCGTGCGTCCGTGGAGATCCGCCAGTGCTCGACGATGTCGTCACCGTCGAACAGGCCGAGGACCGTGTGCGTGTTCCCTACGTCGATGGTCAGCAGCATGGCCGGTTCCTACTCCGCCGCTCGCAGGTCCAGGCCGATGTCCAGGATCGGCGAGGAGTGGGTCAGGGCCCCCACGGCGAGGTAGTCCACGCCGGTGTCCGCGTACGCCTTCGCGTTCTCCAGGGTGAGCCGGCCCGAGGCCTCCAGGGCGGCGCGGCCGGCCACGATGCCCACCGCTTCCTCGCACTCGCCGGGCGTGAAGTTGTCCAGCAGGATCAGGTCCGCGCCCGCGTCGACGACCTCGCGCAACTGGTGCAGCGTGTCGACCTCGACCTCGATCGGCACCTCGGGGAACGCCTCGCGCACCGCCTCGAAGGCCTGCGCGACCCCGCCCGCGGCGACCACGTGGTTGTCCTTGACGAGCGCCGCGTCGGACAGCGACATCCGGTGGTTGACGCCTCCGCCGCAGCGGACCGCGTACTTCTCCAGGGCCCGCAGCCCCGGCGTCGTCTTGCGGGTGTCGCGCACCCGCGCCTTCGTGCCCTCCAGCGCGTCCGCCCACGCGCGCGTGTGGGTCGCGACGCCCGACATGCGGCACAGCAGGTTCAGCGCGCTGCGCTCGGCGGTGAGCAGGTCACGCGTGCGCGTGGTGACCGAGAGCAGCCGCTGCCCGGCCTCCACCCGGTCGCCGTCCTCGACGTGCCGCTCGACCTCGAACTCGTCCGTGCACACCACGGAGATCACCGCCTCGGCGACCCTGAGGCCCGCCACGACGCCCGCCTCGCGCGCGGTGAAGTCGGCGGTGGCGACCGCGTCCTCGGGAATGGTCGCGACCGTGGTCACGTCCACGCCGTGGTCGAGGTCCTCCTGGATGGCCACGTTGGCGATGTCCTCGACCTCCAGGGGGTCGAGCCCGGCGTCGGTCAGGAGCTGCGCGAGCGCGGGATCGAGCCCGCACTCCAGGTACTCCGCCACATCATGGGGATCGCCCTCGGCACCGCAGGCGCAGCCGTCGCCGCAGCCTCCGGACGGGGCGAGGGGGAGGTCGGGGGTGCTCACGTCTGTCACTGCTCCTGATGGGGCTGCCGGGTCGGGGGGAAGTCTGCGGTATCGGTGGTGTGTACGGCGAGTGTGCGGTCCGGATTCAGCCGTACGACGATGTGGCGCCGCCACGTCGTCTCGTCGCGCTCGGCGTGGTCCTCGCGCCAGTGGCAGCCCCGGGTCTCCTCGCGCAGCAGGGCGGCGGCGACCAGGACGCGGGCCACGTACAGGAGGTTGGTGGCCTCCCAGGTGTCGACGCCGGGCTCGGACGTCTTGCCGTTCTCGGCGAGGGCGTCGCGGGCCTCGGTGTGCAGTCGCTGGAGCTGGTCGGCGGCCTGGGCGAGGGAGTCGGCGGAGCGCAGGACGCCCGCGCCGTCGGTCATGATCCGCTGGATCGCGAACCGGGCCTCGGGGGCGAGCAGCGGGTGCGCGGGCGTCCGCGGGTGCTCGACGGGCTCGGGCACGCGCGCGTGGAGGCCGTCCTGCGCGCCCGTCGCCCCGATGTCGGCGGCGATGCGCTCGGCGTAGACGAGACCCTCCAGGAGGGAGTTGGAGGCGAGCCGGTTGGCGCCGTGCACACCGGTGCAGGCGACCTCCCCGCACGCGTACAGGCCCGGGACGGTCGTGCGGCCCCGGGAGTCGGTGCGCACGCCGCCGGAGGCGTAGTGGGCGGCCGGCGCGATCGGGATGGGGTCGGTGACCGGGTCGATGCCGTGCGCACGGCAGGCGGCGAGGATCGTCGGGAAACGGTGCTCCCACATGTCGGCGCCGAAGTGCCGGGCGTCCAGGAACATGTGCTCGGCGTCCTGCTCCTGCATGCGCCGCATGATGCCCTTGGCGACGATGTCCCGGGGCGCGAGTTCGGCCAGTTCGTGCTGTCCCACCATGAAGCGCACGCCGTCGGCGTCGACCAGGTGGGCGCCCTCGCCGCGCACGGCCTCGGAGACCAGCGGCTGCTGGCCCTCCGCGTCGGCGCCCAGGAAGAGCACGGTGGGGTGGAACTGCACGAACTCCAGGTCGCTCACCTCGGCCCCGGCGCGCAGCGCGAGCGCCACGCCGTCGCCCGTCGACACCGACGGGTTGGTGGTCGCCGAGAAGACCTGGCCCATGCCGCCGGTCGCGAGGACGACCGCGGGCGCGTGCACGGCGCCCACGCCGTCGTGCTGGCCCTCGCCCATGACGTGCAGGGAGACGCCGGCGGTGCGCCCGTCGGCGTCGGTCAGCAGGTCGAGCACGAGCGCGTTCTCGATCGTGCGCAGCCCACGCGCGCGTACCGCCTCGACGAGCGCCCGGGAGATCTCCGCACCGGTCGCGTCGCCGCCCGCGTGCGCGATACGGCGGCGGTGGTGGCCGCCCTCCCTGGCGAGTTCGAGGAGCCCCTCGGAGGACTCGTCGAAGTGTGCGCCGGTGTCGATGAGCCGGCGTACGGCGTCGGGTCCTTCGGTGACCAGGATCCGTACGGCCTCCTCGTCGCACAGGCCCGCGCCCGCGACGAGCGTGTCGTCGAGGTGCTGTTCGGGGGTGTCGCCCTCGCCGAGGGCCGCGGCGATGCCGCCCTGCGCCCAGCGCGTGGAGCCGTCGTCGAGGTGGGCCTTGGTGACGACGACCGTGCGCAGGCCCGCGGCCTCGCAGCGCAGGGCCGTGGTCAGTCCGGCCACTCCGGAGCCGACGACCACCACGTCCGCGGCGATGGACCACCCGGGGGTGGGCGCGTGCAGTCGTATGCCTGTGCTGGTCACGAGGCGGCTCCGAAGGTCAGGGGGAGGTTGTCGATCAGCCGGGTCGTCCCGACCCGGGCGGCGACGGCGAGGACGGCCTCGCCGGTGAATCCGTCCTCGATCTCGGTGAAGTCGGACGGGTCGACGAGGGCCAGGTAGTCCAGTTCGAGCGGCGGCGACAGGCGCGCGCCCTCGTCGAGGGCCAGGCGGGCGGCGGCGCGGACGGCGGAGGGGGCGCCCGGGAGCGCCTTGGCGACGGCGTGCGTGTCGGCGGCGGCGCGGGACTCCCCGATGGCGCTGAGCGCCTCGGCACGCGCGTGCGTGGCGGGCACCTCACGCGCCCGGGCCCGCAGCGCCTCCTGCGCCGCGTGCCGGTCGCGGCCGGCGAACAGCGCGCGCGAGAGCGCGAGGGCCGTGCGCCGCTCCTCGGGCGAGAGGAAGCGGTTACGGCTGGAGAGGGCGAGGCCGTCGTCCTCGCGGACGGTGGGTACGCCGACGATCTCGATGCCGAAGTTCAGGTCCCGCACCATGCGGCGGATGACGGCGAGCTGCTGGGCGTCCTTCTGGCCGAACAGGGCCGCGTCGGGGCGCGTGAGGTGGAGCAGCTTGGCGACGACGGTGAGCACGCCGTCGAAGTGCCCGGGGCGCGAGGCACCCTCCAGGCGCTCCCCCATCGGGCCCGCGGTGATGCGGACCTGGGGCCGGCCGCCCGGGTAGACCTCGTCCACGGAGGGCGCGAAGACGGCGTCGGCGCCTGACAGTTCCGCGAGCTTGAGGTCGGCGTCGAGGGTGCGCGGGTAGCGGTCGAGGTCCTCGCCCTGGCCGAACTGCAAGGGGTTCACGAAGACGGTGACGACGACCTCGCCGTCCGGTCCGGCGACCTCGCGCGCGGTGCGGATCAGGGTGGCGTGGCCCTCGTGCAGGGCGCCCATGGTCATCACGACGGCGCGGCGGCCGGTACGCGTGCGTGCGTGCAGTTCCTGGGCGGTGCGCAGCAGGGTGGTGGTCATCGGGCATCTCCCTCGGCGCCGTCGGTCCCGTCGGTGCCCGTCGTCCCGGTCGTCCCGTTCGCGAGCACTCCGAGCAGATCCTCGGCGAGCTCCGGCTTCAGCAGGCCGTGGGCGAGCGCGCGGTCGGCGGTCGCGCGGGCCATCGCCAGATAGCCGGCGACGGTCTGCGGGGCGTGTTTGCGCAGCTCCGCGACGTGCGCGGCGACGGTGCCCGCGTCTCCGCGCGCGACCGGGCCGGTCAGGGCCGCGTCGCCGGAGCGCAGCGCGTTGTCGAGCGCGGCGCCAAGCAGCGGGCCGAGCATCCGGTCGGGGGCCTCGACGCCGGCCTCGCGCAGCAGCTCCATGGACTGGGCGACCAGGGTGACCAGGTGGTTGGCGCCCAGCGCGAGGGCCGCGTGGTAGAGCGGGCGGCGCTCCTCGGCGATCCACTCGGGCTCGCCGCCCATCTCGATCACCAGGGCCTCGGCGGCCAGCCGCAGTTCGTGCGGCGCGGTGACGCCGAACGAGCAGCCGGCCAGGCGCTGGACGTCCACGGGGGTGCCGGTGAAGGTCATCGCCGGGTGCAGGGCCAGCGGCAGCCCGCCCACCCGCAGAGCCGGGTCCAGGACCTTGGAGCCGTACCGCCCGGAGGTGTGCACGAGCAGCTGTCCCGGCCGCACGGCCCCGGTCTCCGCGAGGCCCTCGACCAGCCCGGGCAGGGTGTCGTCCGGGACGGTCAGCAGCACCAGCTCGGCGCGCGCCAGCACCTCCGCGGGCGGCACGACGGGCACGTCCGGCAGCAGCAGCGCGGCGCGCCGCCTGGAGGCGTCGGAGACTCCCGAGACGGCCACCGGGCGGTGCCCGGCGAGCTGGAGCGACGCGGCCAGCGCGGGGCCCACCCGACCGGCGCCGACGACGCCTACGGTGAGCCGCGCGGGGCGGTCCCTGGGGTCTGGCTGTTGGACTGTGCTCACGCGACCGAGGCCTTCCCGTTCCAGTCCGCTCTGGGTACCGGACGATTTCTCGTCATGTTAACGCGATTGGTTCGAGGGGCGTCCGGTTGTCCACAGGCTGTGGGCGACGGCACGCCGTCCACACACCGGAAAGCCTGTGGAAAACCGGATGCCCGCACGGGAGGGCGCCCGGCATGATCCGGACCATGAGTGAAGCGGCGGAACAGGACGAGCAGAAGGACGAGACGGCCTCCGAGGGAGAGCGGCTCAAGCAGCGCCGTCAGCGGCGCGTCGACGCGAACCGGAACGCGGAGCGCGTACTGGCCCGCATGGGTTTCCTGAACCCGTTGCGCGAGCGCCTGGCGCTGCTGGACGACGCGCACGAGCTGTACGACCTGGACGAGACGGCGGACATCTACGGCAACGGGATCGTCGAGGCCCTGGAGAAGAAGGTCGCGGGACTGCTCGGCAAGGAGGCCGCCGCGTTCTTCCCCACGGGCACGATGGCCCAGCAGGTCGCGCTGCGCTGCTGGGCGGGCCGCACCGGCAACCCGACGGTCGCCCTGCACGCCCTCGCGCACCCCGAGGTGCACGAACGGAACGCGTTCAGCCAGGTCAGCGGATTGCGCCCGGTCCGGCTGACGAGCGAGCCGCGACTCCCGAGCGCCGACGAGGTCCGCGACTTCGAGGAGCCCTTCGGCGCCCTGACGCTCGAACTGCCCCTCAGGGACGCCGGTTTCGTGCTGCCCACCTGGGAGGAGCTGACCGCGGTCGTGGACGCCGCGCACGAGCGCGACGCCGTGGTGCACTTCGACGGCGCGCGCCTGTGGGAGACCACCGTCCACTTCGGCCGCCCCCTGGACGAGATCGCGGACCTCGCGGACAGCGTCTACGTGTCGTTCTACAAGTCCTTCGAAGCCTTCGGCGGCGCCGCGCTCGCCGGCCCGAAGACCCTGATCGAGGAAGCGAAGGCCTGGCGGCACCGCTACGGGGGCGCGGTCTTCCAGCAGTTCCCGACCGTCCTGTCGGCCCTCGCGGGCCTGGAGCGGGACCTGCCCCGGCTGCCCGAGTACGTGACCCACGCACGCGTGGTCGCCACCGCCCTGCGCGAGGGCTTCGCGGCGGCCGGGGTGCCGTGGGCACGGGTCCACCCCGAGGTACCGCACACCTTCGACTTCCAGGTCTGGCTGCCGTACGACGTCGACGCGCTCTCCGAGGCCGCGGTCCGGCAGGCCGAGGAGACGGGGGTCTCCCTGTTCGCCAACTACTGGGACGAGAAGGGCCCGGGCCTGGCCATGACCGAGGTCTACGTCCGGGCCGCCGCCCTGGAGTGGACGGCGGCGGACGTGAAGGCGGCGGCCGCGGAGTTCGTGTCCCGCGTGACGGAGGAGACCGGCAGCACGGGAACAGCGGGCGCCGTCAGCCCGTAGAACGCGGCCGCAGCCACCGGCCCAGGGTCTGCCGTATCCGCCCGCGGGCCGGGCGCCCGGCGACGACGGCGCGGAACTGCCAGTGGTCGCGCAGTTCCCGGACGACCTGCCAGTCGTTGGCGCCGGGCGCGGGCGGCGCCGGCTCGCCGAGCCGGCGGGCACGGTAGGTGTCGAGGAGGTACTGCTGCGTGATGCTCATGGCGGATCGCCTTCTCGGGACGTGGAGACGGTGGAGGACGTGCGGACAGAGGTCCGTGGGCTCCGCGGCTGCCCCGGTGCTTCCAGATTGCGCCGGTACGTCGGTCGCGTCGCGCCGATTGACGGCCGCCGTCAATCGGGCGGGGCGTTGTCAGTGGCGGGGTGCACCATGAGGTCATGAGCGTGCGCATCGACATCGCGGGGCTGCGGCCGGAGAGGGTCGCCGTCGTCCCCTCGCCCCTGGCCGAGCTCGGCATGGCGCTGCACGCGCTGTCCGAGCCGGGGCACCATCCCGGCCTGCAGGGCTGGGTGACCGGCGTGACCGCCCGGATGGACCCGCAGCTGGCCGACCGGATGTGCGAGGCCGACTTCCTGTGGCGGACGACGTTCTCGGACCTCTTCATGCCCTGCGCCGGCATCCCCGGCCGGACCACGCTCCCCGGGGCGACGCTCGCCGAGGAGCTGGACCAGCTCGACAAGCTGACGGACGAGCAGTTCGTGGACGCGGCCCTGGAGTTCACCTGCGCGATGCCCTACGGCACGGGCCCCAGCCCCCTCGTCGATGCCGGGCTGCGCCGCCGGGCCCTGGAGCTGGCCGCCTCGCGCGGACCCCAGCAGGTGCGCTTCAGTGAGCGGCTGCTGAGCGACCCGCCCCGGATCCGGGCGTGGCTGCGGCAGTTCCTGGCGGACTGCGACGAGGCGTTCTTCGCGGACACCTGGGCCCGGCTGCGCCACCAGCTCGCCGCCGACGCCCGGCTCAAGACGGACCTGCTGCGCCACAAGGGCCTGGCCGAGATGCTGACCGCCGTCTCACCGGTGGTCACGCTCGACGAGGGCGCCGGACAGATCACGGTCGACAAGCTGAGCGTGGGCCGCACGGCCACGGAGGACGGCGGCCTCATCCTCGTACCGACGAGCCTTGGCTGGCCCCACCTCTCGGTCCTGTACCGCCCGGGCTGGCAGCCGGTCGTGCACTACCCGGTCGCCACCCCCGAGCTGACCTCCCCCGCCTCCGTGGAGCAGTTGACCCTGCGCATGACCGCGCTGTCCCACCCGGTCCGGATGCGCATCTGCCGGCATCTGGCCCGCAGCGCCTACACGACGAGCGAGCTGGCCCAGGTGCACGGCATGACGGCCCCCGAGATATCCCGCCACCTGAGCGTCCTGAAGAAGGCGGGCCTGATCACCACCCGCCGCCGCGGCCGGTACGTCCTGCACCAGCTGGACGTGACGGTGGTGGCCCGCCTGGGCAGCGACTTCCTGGAGGGCGTCCTGCGCTGAGCCGTCCGGCACGGGGCGTCCTGCGGCGAGCCGTCTGACGAAGGGTGTCTTGCGCGGACCGCCCTGCGCTGAGTCGTCCGGCACGGGTCGTCCAGAAGTGACCGTGCGGCGCAGGGAGCCCCTCGCTGAGTGCCCGGCACGGACCATCCGGCACAGGGCGTCCGGCAACTGAGCGCCCGGCACAGGGCATCCCGCGCCGACCGCCCGGCACGGGTGGTGTCAGCCGTGCCCGCCCGCCCGCACCAGACCCGTCTCGTACGCCAGGACAACTACCTGTACCCGGTCCCGGAGCCCCAGCTTGGTCAGTATGCGGCCGACGTGGGTCTTCACCGTGGCCTCGGAGAGGACCAGGTGGGCCGCGATCTCGCCGTTCGAGAGGCCCTGCGCGACCAGCACCATGACCTCGCGCTCACGGTCGGTGAGCCGCTCCAGTTCCTTGTGCTGCGGCTGTTTGCCGGCGCTCGGCAGCATCGGTGCGAACCGGTCGAGCAGCCGGCGGGTGGTCGACGGGGCCACCACCGCGTCGCCGCTGTGCACGGCGCGGATCGCGGCGAGGAGCTCGCCGGGCGGCACGTCCTTGAGCATGAACCCGGAGGCGCCGGCCTTGAGCCCGGAGAAGGCGTACTCGTCGAGGTCGAAGGTGGTCAGGATCAGCACCTTCGGCGGGTTGTCGTCCTGGCAGATGCGGCGGGTGGTCTCCACGCCGTCGAGCTTGGGCATCCGGACGTCCATCAGCACCACGTCGACGGTCGTCGCGCGCAGCACCTCAAGGGCCTCGACCCCGTCCCCCGCCTCGGCGACGACCTCCATGTCCGGCTGCGCCGCGAGCACCATCCGGAATCCGGTGCGCAGCAGCACCTGGTCGTCCACGAGCATCACGCGGATCGTCATCGGGGCCTCTTTCGTTCTCTTCACGTTTGCGTCGGCAGGGTCGTTGCATCGGGAGGATCGTTACAGGTGTCAGCGGGGGCGTACGTCTACGTCAGTGTGCGGGTTTCAGCGGCAGCAGCGCACTGATCCGGAATCCGCCGCCCGGGCGCGGGCCCGCGTCCAGGGTGCCGCCCACCATGCCGACCCGCTCGCGCATGCCGATCAGCCCATGCCCCTGGCCGTCGGCGCCGCCCTCCTCGTACAGCTCGTGCGGGGCGCCCTTGCCGTCGTCCTCGACGAGCAGCCCCAGGCCGTCGTCGAAGTAGACCAGCCGCACGCTGGCGCCCGTGTTGGGTCCGCCGTGCTTGCGGGTGTTGGTCAGCGCCTCCTGCACGATGCGGTACGCGGTCAGCTCGACGCCGCTGGGCAGCGGGCGCGGGGTGCCCTCGACCTTGAAGTCGACGGGCAGGCCGGAGGTACGGCACTGCGCGACCAGGTCGTCGATCTGCTCGACGTCGGGCTGCGGCACGTACTCGCCGGCCTCCTTGTGCTCGCCGGTGCGCAGGACGCCCAGCAGGCGGCGCATCTCGGCGAGGGCCTGGCGGCCGGTGGAGGAGATGGTCTCCAGGGCCTTCTTGGCCTGGTCGGGCGCGGAGTCCAGGACGTAGGCGGCGCCGTCGGCCTGCACCACCATCACCGACACGTTGTGCGCGACCACGTCGTGCAGCTCGCGCGCGATCCGGGCACGCTCGGCGGCCACCGCGACCTTCGCCTGCGCCTCGCGCTCCTTCTCCAGGCGGGCGTTGCGCTCCTCCAGCTGCTCGAAGTAGGCACGCCGCGTGCGCATCGAATCGCCCAGCACCCAGGCGAGCGCGAACGGCACCGTCTGGAAGACGACGACCGCCAGATTGCCCAGGACGCTCGTGTTGTCGTTGGGCCAGCGCAGGTGCGCCACCGTGGCCGCGCCCAGGCTGGCGACCAGCGCCAGCCGGGAGGCCCAGCGGGCGCCCGTGGCGGCCACCGTGTAGACGATCACCAGCATCGCGAAGTCGGCCGGTGTCACCGCGACGTCCAGCACCAGCTGCGCGATGCCCAGCCCCAGGGTCAGCAGCAGCATCTTCTCCGGCATCCGCCGGCGCAGCGCGATCACCAGGCTCAGCAGGAACGCGATGGGCACGATCGCGAGCTGCGCGTCGGTGCCCGAATCCTCCGTACGAGCCGTCGCGCTCACCACAGAGATCCCGAACAGGAAGACGGCCCAGAAGGTGTCGACCCCGGTCGGGTTTCTGCGGAGGAAGTCATAGAGGCGCTGCACGTAACCCAGCGTAGGGATGCGCGATGCGTGCAGGGGTCAACCGGAGGACCGATCCGTATCCGCCGCGCATACTCCCCAAGGTGGAGGCTCCGCTCTCCCGTTCGGGCAGGACCCGGGTTTCGGGACCGGGTCGGCGTCCACCAGGAGGCGCACTCCGGCATAGCCGACCTGATCCGAAAGGCAGGCCATAGCCTGACCCGGTGACGGAAGACATTGCGGACGAGACCGGCGAGTGGCACGGCTGGCGTACGGCGACGCATGACGCCCTCTACGGGCCGGGGGGTTTCTACCGGCGGCCCGAGGGGCCAGGAAAGCACTTCCGTACGTCGGTGCACGCCTCGCCGCTGTACGCGGAGGCCGTGGCGCGGCTGCTGTGCTGGGTCGACCGGGCACTGGAGCGGCCCGACCCGCTGGACTTCGTGGACATGGCGGCGGGGCGCGGTGAGCTGGCCGTGGGCGTACTGGCCGCGCTGCCCCCCGATGTCGCCGCACGCACGCGTGTCTACGCCGTCGAACTCGCCGACCGCCCCGCCGGCCTCGGCACCCGGATCGAGTGGCTGCCCGAGCCGCCGCGCCGGATCACCGGCCTGCTGTTCGCCAACGAGTGGCTGGACAACGTCCCGGCGGAGGTCGCCGAGGTGGACGCCGCCGGCACCCCCCGCCGGGTCCTCGTACGGCGGGACGGCGCCGAACGCCTCGGGGAACCGGTGTGGGGCGCGGAGGCGCGCTGGCTCTCGCGATGGTGGCCGCTGCCGGCCGAGGAGGGTGTGCGCGCCGAGATAGGCCTGCCCCGGGACGAGGCGTGGGCCGACGCGGTCGCGGCGCTCGACCGGGGTCTCGCGGTCGCCGTCGACTACGCGCACACCGTGGACACGCGCCCCCCGTTCGGGACGCTCACCGGTTTCCGCGAGGGGCGCGCGACGACCCCCGTGCCGGACGGCTCGTGCGACATCACGGCGCATGTCGCACTGGACGCCTGCGCGGCGCACGAGACAGCGCGCGCACTCCCCCCGGCACGCCTCCTCACCCAACGCGCCGCCCTGCGCGCCCTGGGCATCGCCAGCGCACGCCCCCCACTCACCATGGCGTCCACCCACCCCGCGGCCTACGTACGCGCCCTCGCGAGCGCCGGCGAAGCCGCGGAACTCACGGCACCGGGCGGCCTGGGCGACTTCGGCTGGCTCCTGCAACCGGTCGGCCTCCCGGACGCCCTCCTCGACAACGCGCTCTTCGAGGACGCACGCTCCGACTGACGTTCGAAACCCCGAACCCGTCCCTGACTACTTGTCGATGTCCCCGACCACGAAGAACAGCGACCCCAGGATCGCCACCATGTCCGCGACCAGCGTGCCCGGCAGCAGTTCCGCGAGGGCCTGGATGTTGTTGTACGAGGCCGAGCGCAGCTTCAGCCGGTACGGGGTCTTCTCGCCCTTGCTGACGAGGTAGTAGCCGTTGATGCCGAGGGGGTTCTCGGTCCACGCGTACGTGTGCCCCTCGGGCGCCTTCAGGACCTTCGGGAGCCGCTGGTTGATCGGCCCGGGCTCCAGCTCGGCGAGCCGGTCGAGGCAGGCGTCGGCGAGGTCGAGGGCGTTGTGGGTCTGCTCCAGGAGCACCTCGAAGCGGGCGAGACAGTCGCCCTCCTGACGCGTGACGACCTTCAGGGTGTCCTGCAGCTCGCCGTACGCGAGGTACGGCTCGTCGCGGCGCAGGTCGAAGTCGACGCCCGAGGCGCGGGCGACGGGCCCGCTCACGCCGTACGCGTGCACGGCCCGCGGCGACAGCACGCCCACGCCCCGCGTGCGCCCCCGGAAGATCTCGTTGCCGAGCACCAGGTCGTCGAACCGGTCCATACGGGAGCGCACGGCGGCCACGGCCTCACGCGCGCGTGCCGCCCAGCCCGCCGGCAGGTCCTCCTTGAGCCCTCCGACCCGGTTGAACATGTAGTGCATGCGCCCGCCGGAGACCTCCTCCATGACGTTCTGGAGCACCTCGCGCTCCCGGAACGCGTAGAAGACCGGGGTGATGCCGCCCAGCTCCAGCGGGTACGAGCCGAGGAACATCAGGTGGTTGAGCACCCGGTTCAGCTCGGCGAGCAGCGTGCGCGTCCACACCGCGCGTGGGGGGACCTCCATGCCGAGCATGCGCTCCACGGCGAGGACCACACCGAGCTCGTTCGAGAAGGCCGACAGCCAGTCGTGCCGGTTGGCGAGCATGATGATCTGGCGGTAGTCGCGCGCCTCGAAGAGCTTCTCGGCGCCCCGGTGCATATAGCCGATCACCGGCTCCGCGCGCATGATGCGCTCGCCGTCGAGGACCAGCCGCAGCCTGAGCACACCGTGCGTGGACGGGTGCTGAGGGCCGATGTTGAGCACCATGTCCGTGCTCTCCGCGGCACCGCCGACACCGACCGTGGTCTCCGTCGTCCCCGTCGTAGGAGTCATGGACACAGTCTGTCCTACGTACGCTGGCCGTATGGAGACGGGGAGCGCGCGCGACGCGGGCACGGCGGGGGACGAGACGGCGGGGCCCGTGTGGAGCGGACTGCCGCCGGGACTGCTGCGGATGCGACGGCTGTTGCTGGTGGTGTGGCTGGGGCTGATCGCCGTGGCCATCGGACTGCTGCTCGGGCTGCTCGCCGGCCCCGTCTGGGCCGGGTTCGCGCTGCTGCCGCTGGCCCTCATGGCCTGGGGCTGGGTGCTCCTTGGCCGCAACTGGCGCTCCTGGCGGTACGCCGAGCGCGCCGACGACCTGCTGCTCAGCCGGGGCGTGCTGTGGCGCGAGGAGACGGTCGTGCCGTACGGGCGGATGCAACTGGTCGAGGTGACCTCCGGGCCCGTGGAGCGGCACTTCGGGCTGGCCAGCGTGCAGCTGCACACGGCCGCCGCGGCGACCGACGCGACCATCCCGGGGCTCGACCCGGCCGAGGCGGAACGGCTGCGCGACCGGCTCACCGAGCTCGGCGAGGCCCGATCGGCGGGGCTGTGACGACGCCGGGCGTCGACGGCGCCGTACGGGAGAAGCCGCCGCTCGCCGAGCACAGGCTGCACCCCGTGACGCCGCTGCGGCGGGCGTGGGCGCCGGTGGCCGTGCTGATCGGGTGGGCCGTGCACGACCCGGACCAGGCGCAGCGCCAGTTGACCAGGCTGACGTCCACCACCTTGGTGATCGCGCTCGCCGTGCTCGTCCCGGCCGCCGCCCTGTACGGCTTCCTCACCTGGTGGTTCACGCACTTCGCGGTCACGGACTCCGAACTGCGCATACGGACCGGCCTGTTGTTCCGGCGCACCGCGCACATCCGCCTCGAACGCATCCAGGCCGTCGACATCACCCAGCCGCTCCTCGCGCGCGTGGCGGGCGTCGCCAAGCTGAAGCTCGACGTCATAGGGACCGACAAGAAGGACGAGCTGGCCTTCCTGGGAGCGGACCAGGCGCGTGCGCTGCGCGCGGAACTGCTGGCGCGCGCCGCCGGTTTCGCCCCCGAGACCGCGCACGAGGTCGGCGAGGCGCCGGCGCGCCAGCTGATGCGCACGCCCCCGCTCGACCTCGCGATCTCCGTCCTGCTGACGGGCGCCACCTGGGGCTCCCTCGCCGCCGCCCTCGTCGTACCGCCCCTGCTGTGGTTCGCCACCCACAGCGTGTGGACGGTCCTCGCGACCGGCCTGCCGCTGCTGGGCGCGGCGGGCGCGAGCAGTGTGGGGCGCTTCGTCGGGGAGTACGACTGGACGGTGGGCGAGTCGCCGGACGGGCTGCGCATCGACCACGGCCTCCTGGACCGTACGCACGAGACCGTGCCGCCCGGGCGCGTGCAGACCGTGCGGATCGTGGAGCCGCTGCTGTGGCGGCGGCGCGGCTGGGTGCGGGTGGAGCTGGACGTGGCCGGCTCGTCCAACTCCGTGCTCGTGCCGGTGGCCCCGCGCGAGATCGCCGAGTCGGTCATCGCGCGCGTGCTGCCCGGCGTGCGCGTGTCGGAGGCCGCGTCGCTGTCCCGCCCGCCGCGCCGGGCCGGGCGCTGCATGCCGCTGTGGTGGCGCGGATACGGAATCGCCGTCACCGACACCGTGTTCGCCACCCGGCACGGCCTGCTCAGGCGCAGTCTGGCGCTGGTTCCGCACGCCAAGGTGCAGAGCGTACGGCTGGCTCAGGGGCCCTGGAAGCGGCTGTGGGGCCTCGCCGACGTCCATGTGGACACGGGGGCCAACAAGACCGTCACGGCGCGTCTGCGGGACGCCGAGGAGGCCGCGGAGCTGCTGCGGGGGCAGGCGGAGAGGTCACGCACGGGACGCCGCGACGCCCTGCCGGACCGCTGGATGGTGTCGTAGGCCGACCGTCCCCGGCACCGCCCGCGTGCCGGAGACTCTGCCGGAATCCGTCAGGAGACCGCGCTGCGTACGGTCCGCAGGCCCTGCAGGTCGATCTGTTCCGTCTCGTCGTGGGCCGTCAGGTCGATCACCTGGCCGATGCCGCGCGACTGCTCGTCGGCCGGCTTGAACTCCGCCTCCGCCTCGGCCTTGTGCAGGGCGAGCGCCTCGTGGCCGACCACGTCGGCGAGGTCCTCGTTCTGCACGACGTCCAGGGCGCCGTGCGCGATCTCGCTCTTCGTACCGAAGAAGTCGAACCCGCCCTCGACGGACGGGCGCCGCACGGGCGTCGCCGGCACCACGGCCACCGCGGTCGGTGCGACGAAGTGACCCGAGGGCTGCTGCACAGGCGCGGACTGGGCGGGCCTGACCGAAGTGCCGGCGGTCGCGCGCTCATGCCCGTCGACCGCCTCGGGCTTCCCCTGCGCCTCGTCCTCCTGCGCAGCGGCCTCCGTACCGGAACCGGCGGCGGCCTCGGGCGCGGCGGCGACCGGCCCGGCCGCCGCGGTGGCGGCACCGGCCTTCGCCTTCACCGGCTCGCGCTTCGCGGGGCGCCGCCCCTTCGTGGGACCGTCGCCCTTCGGGGAGTCGTCGTCCTCGGGGAACTCGTCGTCGTCCTCGTCGGCCACCGCGTCGCCCTGGGGAGCGGCGTCGTCCTGGGAGCCGTCCTCGGCCTCCACGACCTCTGCGTCCGCCTCGGCCTCGGCAGCCTCTTCGAGCTCGTCTTCGGCCTCGTCCTCGTCGTCCTCGGCCGTCGCCGCGTCGTCGTCCTTCGGAGAACCGTCGGCGTCCCCGTCGAACTTCTTCAGCGCCGCCTTCGCCCGCAGGAACAGGTGCGAGCCCTCCGGCGAGAACACCGCTGTGGCCGCCGGCTTCTCGTCGTCATCGTCATCGGTGTCGCTGTCGTCGGTGTTCTCGGTGTTCTCGGTGTTCTCGACACCCTCGGCGAGCTCCGCGTCCTCCAGCTCGTCCGCGTCCACCGAGGCAGCCACAGCCTCGGTCTCCGCCTCGGAGCCGGCGTTCTCCGCGGTCTCGTCGTCCGCGTCCGCCAGTTCGGGCGCCGGATCCGCGGCCTCTATCTCCAGCAGGCGGCGGCCCTCCAGGGCGCTCGCGCGCTCGGTCTCGGCCGTCGCGTACCGGCGCAGCAGAGCCGCGTGCTCGTTGCGCAGGCCCGCCAGTTCCGCGCGCTTGCCCCGGAGCCGCTGCTCCAGCTTGGTGCGCAGCTCGCGCGACTCGTCGAGGTCGGTCTCCAGCTCGGCGATCCGCTCCTCGTGCCGCCAGTCGTCGCTCGCCCGCGCGCGCGTGAGGTCCGCGACCTGTTTGCCCGCCTGGGCGTCCCAGCGCCGCATGACGGCCGCGCCGACGACCGCCGTGGCCGCGGCGAACGCGGCTATGACGCGTAGCACGGACGATTGTGTGAACACCCACGGGCCGAAGGCGCAGACTAGCGAGACGCCCGCTATCGCCGACGGGGGCAGCAGCCTGTGCAAGGGCGGTGAATGGCGATGACGTCCACGTGGCATGGCCAGAAACTTACCGCGCGTAGGCGAACGTTGGTGCCCCGCCCCGTAAAAACACAGCCATACCGAAACGTTCACAGGGCATCAGGAATTACGGTCGCCCGAATTCGGCAAGATCGACAATGCCCGACGCCCTTGCCGAGCCGCCTCTCGAACCCCTCTCCAGCCCCTCTCCAGCCCCTTGTCAGCGGTCGCTCAGCCGCCCGCTGATCCACTGGAGCGTCGCCGGAATCTCCCGTCGCCAGGTGTTGAAGTTGTGCCCGCCGCTTTCGAGGATGATCGACGAGATCCGGGTCAGCTTGGTCTTCCGTACGCGCTCTATGAACTTCAGTGTGTCCCGGTAGTTGGATTCCCCGATCCGGCTGCTGGTGACAAGTAGTGAAGTGTCGGGCGCGGGCGCGTGCTTGAGGAACCACCACAGGTCGGCGCGGTCACGCAGCCTCTTGTCTCCCTGGAAGAGATCGCCCGTGGTGGGGTCGATCGGCGCCTTGTAGTACGGCGACAGACCCGCCCCCGCCGCGTACGACCCGGGGTGGTGCATGGCGAGCTTGAGTGCGCAGTAGCCGCCCGTGGAGTCGCCGATGATTCCCCAGGAGCCCGGTTTCGCGCCCACCCGGTAGTGCGCGAGCACGGCCTCGGGCAGGTCTTTCGCGAAGAACGTCTCGGTCTGCGGCCCGCCGGGGACATCCACGCACTCGGTGTCCCGGGGCGGTGCCACCGTCGGCCGCATCATCACCAGGATCATCGGCTGCATACGGCCGTCCTTCGCGAGTTTCTGGGCCGCGCGCGGGTAGTGCAGCTTGTCCACGAGCGCCTTCGCGGTACCCGGATATCCGGTGAGGACGACGGCCGCGGGAAAAGTACGCGCGCGATAGCGGGCCTGGAAGTACTCCGGCGGGAGATACACGTACGCCGGAGTGGCGATATGTGTCGTACGCCCGACGATGTCGACCTGCTGAATCTGACCCGCCACCTCCGGCCGCGAACCGCCCGCGCCACGCACGCGTGCCGTGTCGACCACTTCGAGGGGGCCGCCCGAGCCGCCGAGCGCCGTGTGGTCGACGACCACGCCCTGGCCCTTCTCACGGCCCATCAGGTCCGCCCAGCTGGCGTAGAACCCGAAGGCCTGGTTGGCGGCGAGGGCGACGCACACGAAGAGGGCCAGCTGGGTGGCGAGGAGCAGCCCGACGCGCCCGCTGACGGCCCGCCAGTTCCGCCGTGCCAGCCGCGGCCACAGCCACACCGTGCCACCGAACAGCAGTACGGCGAACAGGATCGCCCATACCAGCACCTGATTGCTCGTCAGTCCCATTGGACGCTTCCCGCCTGCGCTTTCTCCCTGGTCCCCCACTCATTCGCGAGGGCTTGTCCGGGACTTTCCCGGGCCTTTGAACCGGCTTTGAGGAGCAGAGTGAACCTCTCTCCCCGAGACACCGTCCTAGAGGGCGCAATGTCGCCGGATGCCCGAATCGGGCCCGGATCCAAGCTCTCGCAGAACTACGGGATGCGATGTCTGTCAGGACAGATGAGGAAATGTCGGGCGGGGTTCCGACCCGAACACGCGGCGCGCGGCGCGTACTGAACGGTCCGCGCCCCGAGGCCGTCCCCGTCCTGGTCGCCAGAGCCTGTGCTCTCGTAGGACTTCTGGACATCGCCGCGGGCGTCTTCCCACGCTTCAGGCACAGCCGTATGCACACCCTCGCCGAAGTGCTGCCGGGGGCGCTCGGACCGTTCGCGGCGGCGCTCTCGCTCAGCACCGGCGTGCTGTTGCTGCTGCTCGCGCACGGCCTCAGGCGCGGCAAGCGCCGGGCCTGGCGGGCCGCGGTGGCCCTGCTCCCGGCGGGCGCGGTGGCACAGTTCACCTACCGCCACTCCCTCATCGGCATGGTCATCTCGCTCGCGCTGCTCGCGCCGCTGCTGCGCCACCGCGACCAGTTCGCGGCCCTGCCAGACCCGCGCAGCCGCTGGCGCGCGCTGGCCAACTTCGTCCTCATGGGCGCCGGTTCCCTCGTCCTCGGACTGGTCATCGTCAGCGTCCACCCCAACCGCATGGTCGGCGACCCGAGCCTGGCCGATCGCCTTACGCACGTGCTGTACGGCCTGTTCGGCTTCGAGGGCCCGGTCGACTACGAGGGCAGCACCACCTGGACCGTCGCCTTCTCGCTGGGCGCGCTCGGCCTGCTCACCGCGGTGACCACCATCTACCTCGCCTTCCGGCCCGAACACCCGGCCGCCCGGCTGACCGAGGCGGACGAGGCACACCTGCGCGCGCTGCTGGACAAGCACGGCTGCCGGGACTCCCTGGGCCACTTCGCGCTCCGCCGCGACAAGGCCGTCGTCTTCTCGCCCAGCGGCAAGGCCGCGGTGACCTACCGCGTGGTGTCCGGCGTGATGCTCGCCAGCGGCGACCCCATCGGCGACGTCGAGGCCTGGCCCGGCGCCATCGAGCGCTTCATGGACGAGGCCAGGGCGCACTCCTGGACCCCGGCCGTGATGGGCTGCTCGGAGACCGGCGGCGAGGTGTGGACCCGCGAGACCGGCCTGGACGCCCTCGAACTGGGCGACGAGGCGGTGGTGGACGTCGCGGATTTCTCCCTGGCCGGCCGCGCGATGCGCAACGTGCGCCAGATGGTCAAACGCATCGAGCGCGCCGGTTACGAGACCCGGGTACGACGTGTCCGTGACGTCGGCGAGGCCGAGCTGGAGCGGATCCGGCAGGCCGCCGAGGACTGGCGCGGCACCGACACCGAGCGCGGCTTCTCCATGGCGCTGGGCCGTGTCGGCGACCCCTCCGACGGCGACTGCCTGATCGCCACCGCCCACAAGACCGACGAACAGCCGGGCCCCTACGGCGACCTGAAGGCGATCCTGCACTTCGTCCCCTGGGGCACCGACGGCGCCTCCCTGGACCTGATGCGCCGCGACCGCACGGCCGACCCCGGCATGAACGAACTCCTCATCGTCGCGTCCCTGCAGGCGGCACCGAAACTCGGCATCACGCGCGTGTCGCTCAACTTCGCGATGTTCCGCGCGGCCCTCGCACGCGGCGAGAAGATCGGCGCCGGCCCGGTGCTGCGCGCCTGGCGCGGACTGCTGGTCTTCCTCTCGCGCTGGTTCCAGATCGAGTCCCTGTACAAGTTCAACGCGAAGTTCCGGCCCCGCTGGGAGCCGCGCTTCGTCGTCTACCGCACCTCCTCGGACCTGCCCCGGATCGGCTTCGCCGCCATGCAGGCGGAGGGCTTCGTCAACCTCGCGCTGCCGCTGCCGCGCTTCCTGCGCCGCCGCCGGACGCCCGCACGCGTGTGTGCCCACGCGGTGGCCGAAAGAGACGTCAGAGCGGCCTGAGGACCCCACGTGACACCCCGGGACAGACCCGGGCGGAAGCCCCCCTCCGGCCCAGAGGGCTCCCGCTCGGGCCGCGGCGTCTTCCGTGCCCTGTCCTGGGCCTACGCTGAACGCATGAGCAAGCAGAGCGGACGCGGGCGCGTCGCGGGCCTACCGGAATGGGACCGCTGCGCGGTCATGGGAGTCGTGAACGTGACCCCCGACTCCTTCTCCGACGGCGGCCGCTTCTTCGACACCACGGCCGCCGTCAAGCACGGCCTCGACCTCGTCTCGGAGGGCGCCGACCTGGTCGACGTGGGCGGCGAGTCCACCCGCCCGCACGCCGCCCGGGTCGACGAGGCCGAGGAACTCAAGCGCATCATCCCCGTCGTGCACGGCCTGGCCTCCGAGGGCGTCACCATCTCCGTCGACACCATGCGCGCCTCCGTCGCCGAGCAGGCCCTCGCCGCCGGCGCCGTCCTGGTCAACGACGTCAGCGGCGGCCTCGCCGACCCCGCGATGATCCCCGTGGTCGCCGCCGCCGGCGCCCCCTTCGTCGTCATGCACTGGCGCGGCTTCCTGGCGGGCGAGAACGTCAAGGGCGTCTACGACGACGTCGTCACCGAGGTCGTCGACGAACTGCACGCACGCGTGGAGGCCGTTCTGGCCGGCGGTGTCGCCCCCGACCGCATCGTCGTCGACCCCGGTCTCGGCTTCTCCAAGGACGCCGAACACGACCTCGTGCTCCTGGCCCACCTCGACCGCCTGCTCGGTCTCGGCCACCCCGTACTGGTCGCCGCCTCCCGCAAACGGTTCCTGGGACGCGTCCTGGCCGGGCCTGAGGGAGCGCCGCCACCCGCGCGCGAGCGCGACGCCGCCACGGCCGCCGTCTCCGCGATCGCGGCGCACTCCGGCGCATGGGCGGTGCGTGTGCACGAGGTGCGCGCGACGGCGGACGCGGTGCGGGTGGCACGCGCCGTGGAAGGGGCGCGCGCCGCGCGAAACGGCGTGGAAGGAGCCCTGTGAGCGCCCCCCACACCGACGTGGAGCAGGTGGAAGCCGCCAACACCGCCTTCTACGAGGCCCTGGAGCGCGGCGACTTCGAGGCCCTGTCCGCGCTCTGGCTCACCCCGTCCGACCTGGGCGTCGACGAGAGTTACCACGACCCGGCCGACGTCGGCGTGGTCGCCTGCGTGCACCCCGGCTGGCCCGTGCTCACCGGCCGCGGCGAGGTCCTGCGGTCGTACGCGCTGATCATGGCGAACACCGACTACATCCAGTTCTTCCTCACCGACGTGCACGTCTCCGTCACCGGCGACACCGCCCTGGTCACCTGCACCGAGAACATCCTCAGCGGCGGCCCCGCCCCCGAGGGCAGCGAGGAACTCGGCCCGCTCGTCGGCCAGCTCGTGGTCGCCACGAACGTGTTCCGGCGCACCAATGAGGGCTGGAAGATGTGGTCCCACCACGCCTCTCCGGTTCTGACCGAAAACGACGAGGAAGAGGAAGAGGAGACACCCTCCTGAGTGGGTAGGCGCCCCACAGGGACCAACAAGTGGTTGGAATCACGAACCCATGGGTAGGGGCGGCTACCAACCCGTGAGCCGCCGGGTTCCCCAGGGGAAACGAGCGATGAAACCTCCTGGTCCCGGCACCGGCCCGCACCCCGGCGGACCGGCGCTGTCAGTGCCCGCGGGTAGATTCGTTCGAGGCCGGTGTGCCGCCCGCACACGGCACCGACCGGCCGTCACCGACGATTGCAGGAGTGATTCGCGTGGATCGTGTCGCGCTGCGCGGCCTCAAGGCCCGCGGGCACCACGGGGTGTTCCCCAAGGAGCGCGAGGAGGGCCAGACCTTCATCGTGGACCTCGTCCTCGGCCTGGACACCCGACCGGCCGCGGCCGACGACGACCTGGCGAAGACCGTGCACTACGGCATCGTGGCGGAGGAGGTCGTGGCCGACGTCCGGGGCGAGCCCGTCAACCTCGTCGAGACACTCGCCGAACGCATCGCCCAGACCTGTCTCAAGCACGACGGGGTCCAGGAGGTCGAAGTCTGCGTCCACAAGCCGGACGCGCCGATCACGGTCCCCTTCGACGATGTGACCGTCACCATCATCCGGAGCCGAGTATGACCGCGTTCACCCAAGGGCACAGCGACCCGACCGTTCAGCCGGTGCCCGCCTCCGTGGTCCAGCAGGTGGACGCCGCCGACATCACCCTCAGCAACCCCAAACGGGCCGTGATCTCCCTCGGCGCCAACCTCGGCAACCGCCTGGAGACCCTCCAGGGCGCCATCGACGCCCTGGAGGACACTCCTGGCGTCCGCATCAAGGTCGTCTCCCCCGTCTACGAGACGGAGCCCTGGGGCGTCGAGCCCGGCAGCCAGCCCTCGTACTTCAACGCGGTCGTCCTGCTGAAGACGACCCTGCCGCCGTCCTCGCTCCTGGAGCGCGCCCACGCCGTCGAGGAGGCCTTCCACCG
This sequence comes from Streptomyces pseudovenezuelae, assembly GCF_029892565.1. Lineage (GTDB taxonomy): Bacteria > Actinomycetota > Actinomycetes > Streptomycetales > Streptomycetaceae > Streptomyces > Streptomyces pseudovenezuelae_A. Next base: position 68,895 of record NZ_JARXVH010000003.1, read on the forward strand.
CGTCCGGGACGAGCACTGGGGCGCCCGCACCCTCGACGTCGACATCGTCGCCTACGCCGATGTCGTGGACGACGACCCGCAGCTCACGCTCCCTCACCCGCGCGCCCACGAGCGGGCCTTCGTCCTGGCCCCCTGGCACGACGTCGACCCCGACGCCCGGCTGCCCGGCCGCGGCACGGTCGCCGGCCTGCTCGACGCCGTCACCCTCGACGGCGTAGCTGCCCGCAAGGACCTGGAACTTCACCTGCCCGAGTAGTCGTTAAGGTCAAGACGACCACAGTCCGGGATCGGTCCGGGGGAGCTGAAGGGACACAGTGAGAGAGCTGCGCATCAGGTTGCTGGTCGGCGTGTTCGTTGTCGCAGGCATCCTGTCCTGGGCGGGCGCCCGCCTCTGGAACTCGATCGGGACCCTGCCCAGCGTCCCCCTGGCCGCCCCCATCGTCCTGGCCCTGATCGCCGTCGTCCTGATGGCGACGGCGCTCTCGATCCGCGGCCGCCTCAAGGCCCAGCGCGAGCGCCGCCCCGAGGCCAAGGGCGTCGACCCCCTGATGGCGGCCCGCGCGGTCGTCTTCGGCCAGGCCAGCGCCCTCGTGGCCGCCCTGGTCTCCGGCATGTACGGCGGCACGGGCGCCTTCCTGCTGGAGCTCCTCGACACCCCCGCCCGCCGCGACCAGGCCTTCTACGCCGGCTTCTCGGTCCTCGCCGGCATCGCGGTCATAGCGGCAGCCATCTTCCTGGAACGCATCTGCAAGCTCCCGGAGGACGACGAACACAACAACGGGGCCACGTCGACGGCCTGACGGACGGCCTGCCGTCCACCGCGTGCCTTCGTACGCCTACTTCGCCATGATCAGGCTCATGGCCTCGTTGCGGGTCGCGGGGTCACGCAGCTGCCCGCGCACCGCCGACGTTATGGTCTTGGCCCCGGGCTTGCGGACCCCCCGCATCGACATGCACATGTGCTCGCACTCGACGACGACGATCACCCCGCGCGGTTCCAGGATCTTCATCAGCGAGTCGGCGACCTGCGTGGTGAGTCGTTCCTGCACCTGCGGCCGGCGAGCGAAGACGTCCACCAGCCGGGCCAGCTTCGACAGACCCGTGATCTTCCCGTCGACGGACGGGATGTACCCCACGTGGGCGACCCCGACGAACGGCACCAGATGGTGCTCGCAGCTGCTCAGCACCTCGATGTCCTTCACCAGGACCATCTCGTCGTGCCCCAGGTCGAACGTCGTCGTCAGCACGTCCTCCGGCCGCTGCCACAGCCCCGCGAAGATCTCCCGGTAGGCCCGCGCCACCCGCCCCGGCGTCTCCTTGAGCCCCTCCCGGTCCGGGTCCTCGCCGACCGCGATCAGGAGTTCGCGGACGGCGTCTGCGGCGCGCTTCTCGTCGAACTCGCCGATCGTGCCCTCGCCGTCCAGCGTCACGGGGTCGGTCATCCTGTGCCTCGTTCCTGTGCGGGTCACGCGTGTGGGTTACGCGCCTCTGTACGGACATGCGAAAAATGCCGTGCCCCCCAGGCTAGAACCTGGGGGGCACGGCATCCATTCCGGGCCGGTGGGGCCGCCGGGAGCCTGGTCAGCTCTCGGGGCGATCCTCCGGGGCCGTCTCGGTGACCGGGGCGTGCTCCGTGGCCGTCGCCTTGGCGGTGGTGATCGCCGGCGTCGAGCCGTTGGCGCCGTTCGTCAGTGCGAGCTCCTTGGGGGAGAGCACCGGCGGACGGGTGGACGGCGTACGGCGGGAGGAGCCCGTCCAGGCGGCCCGCGGCGGACGCTTGACGATGGTGGCGAAGACCTCTGCGATCTCCTCCTTGCCCAGCGTCTCCCGCTCAAGCAGCTGCAGGACGAGGTTGTCGAGGACGTCGCGGTTCTCGACCAGGATCTCCCAGGCCTCGTTGTGCGCGTTCTCGATGAGCTTCTTGACCTCCTCGTCCACCAGGGCGGCGACCTCTTCCGAGTAGTCGCGCTGGTGACCCATCTCACGTCCGAGGAAGGGCTCGGTGTTGTCGCCGCCGAACTTGATGGCACCCAGTCGCTCGGTCATGCCGTACTGGGTGACCATCGCGCGGGCGGTGGCCGTGGCCTTCTCGATGTCGTTCGCGGCGCCGGTGGTCGGGTCGTGGAAGACGAGCTCCTCGGCCGCACGGCCGCCCAGCATGTAAGCAAGCTGGTCCAGCATCTCGTTGCGGGTCGTGGAGTACTTGTCCTCGTCCGGCAGGACCATCGTGTAACCGAGGGCCCGTCCGCGCGACAGGATCGTGATCTTGTGGACCGGGTCGGAGTTGGGGGAAGCCGCCGCGACCAGGGCGTGTCCGCCCTCGTGGTACGCGGTGATCTTCTTCTCCTTGTCCGACATGATCCGGGTCCGCTTCTGCGGGCCCGCCACCACACGGTCGATCGCCTCGTCCAGTGCGCCGTTGTCGATCAGCTTCTTGTCGCCGCGGGCGGTGAGCAGCGCGGCCTCGTTGAGGACGTTGCTCAGGTCCGCGCCGGTGAAGCCGGGCGTACGACGGGCGACGGCCGAGAGGTCGACGTCCGGGGCGACCGGCTTGCCCTTCTGGTGGACCTTGAGGATCTCCAGACGGCCCAGCATGTCCGGCGGGTCGACCGCGATCTGGCGGTCGAAGCGACCGGGGCGCAGCAGCGCCGGGTCGAGGATGTCGGGCCGGTTCGTCGCGGCGATGAGAATCACACCGCCCTTGACGTCGAAGCCGTCCATCTCCACGAGCAGCTGGTTCAGCGTCTGCTCGCGCTCGTCGTGACCACCGCCGAGGCCGGCGCCGCGATGGCGGCCGACCGCGTCGATCTCGTCGACGAAGACGATCGCCGGAGCGTTCGCCTTGGCCTGCTCGAAGAGGTCACGGACCCGGGAGGCACCGACGCCGACGAACATCTCGACGAAGTCGGAACCCGAGATCGAGTAGAAGGGCACTCCGGCCTCGCCGGCGACGGCACGCGCGAGCAGCGTCTTGCCGGTGCCGGGACGACCGTAGAGGAGTACGCCCTTGGGAATCTTGGCGCCGACGGCCTGGAACTTCGCCGGCTCCTGCAGGAACTCCTTGATCTCCTGGAGCTCCTCGACGGCCTCGTCACAGCCCGCGACGTCCGAGAAGGTCGTCTTCGGGGTGTCCTTGGTGATGAGCTTCGCCTTGGACTTGCCGAAGTTCATGACCCTGGAGCCGCCACCCTGCATCTGATTCATCAGGAACAGGAAGACGACCACGATGAGGACGAAGGGGAGCAGGGAGAGCAGGATCCCGAGGAAGGGGTTCTGCTTGGACGGCGAAACGGTGTAGCCGTCCGGAATCTGCTTGTCCTGGTACTTGGTCTGCAGTGTGTTGGCGAGGTTCACGCCCTGGTCGCCGATGTAGCTCGCCTGGATCTTCGAGCTGCCGTCGACCTTTTCGCCGTCCTTGAGCTGGACCTTGATGATCTGCTCGTCGCCGGTGGTCAGCTTGGCTTGTTCGACCTTGTTGTCATTGATCGCCTGGACGACCTGGCCGGTGTCCACCGTCTTGTAGCCGCCGGACGAGCCGACGACCTGCATCAACACGACCACGGCAAGGACGGCCAGCACGATCCACATGACCGGCCCACGGAAGTATCGCTTCACGTCCATCCATACGGAGCGGTGTCGCCCCGTCCCTCCTGCCATAGTGAGTTTGATAAGACAGTTCTTCTGACGGTACCCCAGCATTGCCGCCCGCAACTGCACGGGAGGTCTGACGAACCCGTCTGCATGCTCCAACGGCGCGAAACCCGCCGGGGTTCCCGATCGTCCTACAGGACTGGCCCGTACGGCTCAGCCGCCGCGTCGGGCGCTGTGTCAGCCGCCGTAGACGTGGGGCGCGAGCGTACCGACGAACGGGAGATTGCGGTACTTCTCGGCGTAGTCGAGGCCGTAGCCGACGACGAACTCGTTCGGGATGTCGAAGCCGACCCATTCGACCTCGATGGCGACCTTGGCGGCGTCGGGCTTGCGCAGCAGGGTGCACACCTTGAGGGACTCCGGCTCGCGCGAGCCGAGGTTCGACAGCAGCCAGGACAGGGTCAGGCCGGAGTCGATGATGTCCTCGACGATCAGGACGTGCTTGCCCTTGATGTCGGTGTCGAGGTCCTTGAGGATCCGCACCACACCGGAGGACTGGGTGCCCGCGCCGTACGACGACACGGCCATCCAGTCCATGGTGACGGGGGTGGACAGCGCCCGGGCGAGATCGGCCATGACCATCACCGCGCCCTTGAGGACGCCGACGATGAGCAGATCCTTGCCCGCGTACTCCGCGTCGATCTTCGCGGCCAGTTCGACCAGTTTGGCGTCGATCTCTTCTTTGGTGATGAGTACCTTCTCGAGGTCGGCACCCATGTCGTTCGCGTCCACCGCATCACTTTCGGTCGTCCTACCGGCCGCTCGATGCCTCCCCGGGGAGAACCCGGCGAACTCTGCGAGTTCGGGGAGCCCCCGGGGGAGGTGAGATTCAGCCTTGCCGAATCACCAGTCTGCCACCCTGGCGCTGGGCGACGACCTTGCCCGGGAGATTGATGGCTCCCTGGCCGCGCCAGCCGGTGATCAGCCGGTCGAGTTCCTCGATGTGACGGGCGAACAGCGAACCGGCGGGCGCGCCGGCCTCGATGGCGGCCCGGCGCAGGATGCGGCGGCGTACGGCGGGCGGCAGGGCGTAGAGCTTGGCGCACTCCAGGAGGCCCGTGGCGTCGCGTACGACGTTCTCGGCCTGGCTTGCCCAGGCGTCGAGGGCGTCGGCGTCGTCGCGGGAGAGCTGGGCCGTACGGGCGAGCGCCTCGACGACTCCTTTGCCCAGGGCCTTCTCCAGGGCGGGCAGGCCCTCGTGGCGCAGCCGGGACCTCGTGTACGCCGGGTCGGCGTTGTGCGGGTCGTCCCAGACGGGCAGGGACTGGACCATGCAGGCCTTGCGGGCGGTCTGCCGGTCGAGCTGGAGGAAGGGGCGCCGGTAACGGCCGTCGGCCCCCGAGACCGCGGCCATTCCGGACAGGGAGCGGGTGCCGGAGCCGCGGGCGAGGCCGAGCAGGACGGTTTCGGCCTGGTCGTCGCGGGTGTGGCCGAGGAGGACGGCGGTGGCGCCGTGGCGGGCGGCGCAGGCGTCCAGGGCGGCGTAGCGGGCGTCGCGGGCGGCGGCTTCCGGGCCGCCCTCGCGTCCGACGGTGACGGCGACGGACTCGGCCGGGTCGAGGCCCAGTTCGCGCAGGCGCAGGACGACTTCGTCGGCGCGCAGATCGGATCCGTCCTGCAGGCCGTGGTCGACGGTGACCCCGCCGGCGCGGATGCCGAGCTTGGGGGCCTCGAAGGCGAGGGCGGAGGCGAGGGCCATGGAGTCGGCGCCGCCGGAGCATGCGACGAGCACGAGCGGGGACGGCGGGCGCTCGTGCGAGGTGGGCCCGGAGGCCTGGTGGTCGTTGAGGATGTCGTGGAGGGCGCGGCGGACCGCCAGGCGTATCGCCGCGACCGCAGGATGGGGACCCATGTCCGGTTCCCTTCATGAAGTTTTCGGGGGAGTGAGCCCGTGTTCGGTCACTCAGAGTGTGTAGATGGTGACAGAACCGGGCCGTTCCCCGAGCATTGCACGCCTACCCACTGCTCACGGTCCCTCGGACGGGTGATTGAAGGGGCGTTCGCCTGCCGCCGGCCGGATTGGTCTCACGACCCTTCTACGACGTTCACGACTCGTTCTTGCGGTGCACCCGCGCGACCCAGTCCGCCGGTTTGGCGATCTCCGTCTTCGTCGGCAGGGTGTTCGGGGAGGTCCACACGCGGTTGAAGCCGTCCATGCCGACCTCCTCGACGACGGCCCGTACGAAGCGCTCGCCGTCCCGGTACTGCCTGAGCTTGGCGTCCAGGCCGAGCAGTTTGCGCAGGGCCATGTCCAGTCGGGAGGCGCCCTTGGCGCGGCGCTGCTGGAACTTCTCGCGGATCTCGGCGACCGACGGCACAACGGCCGGTCCGACGCCGTCCATCACGAAGTCGGCGTGGCCCTCCAGGAGGGACATCACGGCGGTGAGGCGGGCGAGGATCTCCCGCTGGGCCGGGGTCTGCACGATCTCCACGAAGGACCGACCGCCGTCGTCCTCCTCGGCCTCGGGGCGTCCGCCCGCGAGCGACTGGGCGGCTTCCCGGATGCGCTCCAGGACCGTCATGGGGTCGACGTCGGTCTCCCCCAGGAACGACTGGATCTCGCCCTCCAGGTGGTCGCGCAGCCAGGGCACCGCGCTGAACTGCGTGCGGTGCGTCTCCTCGTGCAGGCAGACCCAGAGGCGGAAGTCGTGGGGCTGTACGTCGAGTTCGCGCTCCACGTGGACGATGTTCGGGGCGACCAGGAGCAGTCGGCCGCCGCCGTGCTCGCCGGCCGGGAGTTCGCGGGTGGCCGGGGCGAAGGTCTCGTACTGGCCCAGCACGCGGGAGGACATGAAGGACAGCAGCATGCCCAGTTCGACGCCGGTGACCTTGCCGCCGACGGCGCCGAGGACCGCGCCGCCGGGGGTGTTGCCGCGCCGTTCCTGCATCTTGTCGAGGAGGGGCTTGAGGATCTCCCGGAAGCCGGCGACGTTCGCCCGGACCCAGCCCGGGCGGTCGACGACGAGGATGGGGGTGTCGTGGATGTCCTCCGTGCCCATCCGGGTGAAGCCGCGGACGTGTTCCTCGGAGGCCTTCGCGTGCCGGCGCAACTCCGAGACGACATCCCGGGCCTCGTCGCGGCTCACCTCTGGGCCCGGTCGCGCGAGCCGCGTCGCGGTCGCCACCGCGAGATTCCAGTCGACCATCTCTGCACCACCGATGCTCGTCATGCGTCAACGGTACGTGAGCGTTCCCACTTGGGGCAGGCCGTGGGGGTTGGTGAGCTTCAGGTCGGTCTGGGCACAGCCGCGGCAAGAGCGATCACGACGTCAATGGCAACCGCATGCCGCCAGTGCCGTTGCCGTGCGGTCCAGGGCTGATTGGGCCGCAATGGCGCTGGTGGTGTTGGAGGCGAGGAAGGCGAAAGCCAAGAGGTGGCCGTCCTGGTCGACGACCGTGCCTGCCAGGGTGTTGACGCCTGTGAGGGTGCCTGTTTTGGCTCGTACGACTCCTGCGGCGCCGTCGGTGTACCGGGTGGTGAGGGTGCCGGTGAAGCCGGCCACGGGGAGGCCGGTGAGGACGGCGCGGAGTTCGGGGTGGGCGGGGTCGCCGGCCTTGACGAGGAGGGCGGTCAGGAGGTCGGCGGTGAGGCGGTCGTCGCGGTCGAGGCCGCTGCCGTCGTTGAACCGGGCGCCCTTGAGCGGGAGTCCGAGCTTCTTCAGGACGCTCGCGATCGCCGCGGCGCCGCCGTCGAAGTCGGCGCGCTTGCCGCTCGCCACGGCCGTCTGGCGGGCCAGGGCCTCCGCGATGTCGTTGTCGCTGTTGGTCAGCATCCGCTCGACGATCGACGACAGCGGCGGCGAGGAGACGGCGGCGAGGGCCTTCGCGCGGGACGTCGCCTTGGAGGGACCGGGAGATGTCGTCCTGATGCCCTGGTCCGCCAGGAGGGCGCCGAACGTGCGGGCCGCGTCCGCCGCCGGGTCCGTGTCCCGGGTGACGGGACCGCTCGTCGAGTCGTCCGGGCGGGCCTCGTCGGCCATCAGGGAGGTGACGAGGGCGAGGTTGCCGTCGACCCCGATGGGGTGAAGTTCGGAACCGGCGAACAGGGTGGTGTCGTAGGAGAGCGTGACCTCGTGGATGCCGCGCTTCTTCAGGGCGGTCGCCGTCCGGTCGGCCAGGGTGCGCAGGCTCGCCCAGCCCTCGGCGTCCTTGTGGGCGGTCAGCGTGGGGTCGCCGCCGCCGACCAGGACGAGTTCGCCGGTGTCGGGCTCCAGGGCGGTGCGGGTGGTGAGGCGGTGGTCGGCGCCCATGGCCGAGAGCGCGGCGACCGCGGTGGCGATCTTGGTGGTGGACGCGGGCGTGAGGGCGTCGTCGGCGCCGGTCCCGTACAGGCGCTTGCCGTCGGTCAGGTCGACGACCGCGGCGGTGCGCCGGGCACCGAGCGCAGGATCGTCCAGCAGGGGCCCCAGGACGTCGGCGAGCGCCTTCCCGGTCGGGTCCGACTTCACGGTGTTCGCGGCGCCGCCGAGTCCGGCCAGGACGGACTCGGCGCTCGGGGCGGGCTCCGGCGCCTGACCGGCCGTACCTGATGCACCGGAATGACCACCGTGATCTGCGCCACCCGTGCCGTTCAGGGCGGCTGCCCGGTCCCGCTCGGCCGTACGCTGACCGGTGGAGTCCCAGGGACCTGCGGTGACGACCACCAGGACGGCCAGTGCCACACCGGCGCCGGCGGCGCCGGCGGTGTAGCGCCGCAGCCCGCCGGGCTTCGGCCTCGTGATCCGCGCGAGCTGCGGTTTCGCAGCGGCCACGGCTCGCGCGAGCTGCGGTCGCACGGCGCCCGCGGCTCGCTGGAGATGTGGTTGTACGGCGCCCACGGCCCGTGCCAGACCTGGTCGTACGGCGTTCGCGGCCCGCACCACATGCGGTCTCGCGGCCCGCCACGGCCTCAGCTCAGGCACGAACACCAGCCCCTTTCGCGATCACACTCGTGCGTGAGGGACACTTAACCACCAGAACTATGTGTTGATCATGGAGGAGTCACCGGTGGAGTTCGACGTCACGATCGAGATCCCGAAGGGTTCGCGGAACAAGTACGAGGTGGACCACGAGACCGGTCGGATCCGCCTGGACCGTCGACTCTTCACCTCGACCGCCTACCCGACCGACTACGGATTCGTCGAGAACACCCTCGGCGAGGACGGCGACCCGTTGGACGCGCTCGTCATCCTGGACGAGCCGACCTTCCCGGGCTGCCTCATCAAGTGCCGCGCGATCGGCATGTTCCGGATGACCGACGAGGCCGGCGGCGACGACAAGCTGCTGTGCGTACCGGCGACGGACCCGCGCGTGGAGCACCTGCGGGACATCCACCACGTCTCCGAGTTCGACCGCCTGGAGATCCAGCACTTCTTCGAGGTCTACAAGGACCTGGAGCCCGGCAAGTCCGTCGAGGGCGCCGACTGGGTGGGCCGCGTGGACGCCGAGATCGAGATCGAGCGGTCCTACAAGCGCTTCAAGGACTCCGGCGGTCACTGACCCCCGGCAAGTCCCGTGATCGGGCCGTACGCGTGCGCGTGCGGCCCTTTCGTGTGCCTGTGCGCATACTGAGGGCCACAGGAGGTGTCGTACAGGGAGTGTTACGCACGTGACGCACGCGGAGGACCGCAAGCCGCAGTCGGACGAGGCCAGGATGGCGTTCACGCCGCCGGCCGGTGTCGAGGTGGCGGACGGCGAGTCGGAGACCACGTCGGAGTTCTCCGTACCGGCCGGGCTCGACGTGACGCACGCGCCCGCGCCCGAGGCGGAGGGCTCGGCGTTCAACAACCCGCGCACCTACAGCGCCAAGGACGCCCCGCCCGCGTTCACCCCGGCCACCGGCATCCCCGTGGTCAGCCTGACCAAGGACGCGCCCTGGCAGGACCGCATGCGCACGATCCTGCGGCTGCCGGTGACCGAGCGGCCCGCGCCGGAGCCGGCCCAGAAGGCGGACGACAGCGGCCCGGCCGTCCCGCGCGTGCTCGACCTGACCCTGCGTATCGGCGAGTTGCTGCTCGCGGGCGGTGAGGGCGCCGAGGACGTGGAGGCCGCGATGTTCGCGGTCTGCCGGTCCTACGGCCTCGACCGCTGCGAGCCGAACGTCACCTTCACGCTGCTGTCGATCTCGTACCAGCCGTCCCTGGTGGACGACCCGGTGACGGCCTCGCGCACGGTACGCCGCCGGGTCACCGACTACACCCGGCTCGCGGCCGTGTTCCGGCTGGTGGACGACCTCAGCGACCCGGAGACCGAGATCTCCCTGGAGGACGCCTACCGGCGCCTGGCGGAGATGCGCCGCAACCGGCACCCGTACACCACCTGGACGCTGACCGCGGCCAGCGGCCTGCTCGCCGGGGCCGCCTCGGTGCTGGTCGGCGGTGACGTGCTCGTGTTCGTGGCGGCGGCGCTGGGCGCGATGCTCGGCGACCGGCTGGCGTGGCTGTGCGCGGGGCGCGGGCTGCCGGAGTTCTACCAGTTCACGGTCGCCGCGATGCCTCCGGCGGCCATAGGCGTCGCGCTGACGGTGGCCCAAGTGGACGTGAAGGCGTCCGCCGTCATCACCGGTGGGCTGTTCGCGCTGCTGCCGGGACGGGCGCTGGTGGCGGGCGTGCAGGACGGGCTGACCGGCTTCTACATCACCGCCTCGGCGCGGCTTCTTGAAGTGATGTACCTCTTCGTGGGGATCGTCGCCGGGGTGCTGGTCGTCCTGTACTTCGGCGTCAACCTGGGCGCCAAGCTCAACCCGGACGCGGCCCTGGAGATCGCCGAACGGCCCTACTGGCAGATCGCCGCGTCGATGCTGCTGTCGCTGACCTTCGCGGTGCTGCTCCAGCAGGAACGGTCCACCGTGCTGTGGGTGACCCTCAACGGCGGGGTCGCGTGGTCGGTGTACGGCGCGCTGCGCTACCCCGGCGAGCTGTCGCCGGTCGCGTCCACGGCGGTGGCGGCGGGCCTGGTGGGCCTGTTCGGGCAGCTGCTGGCGCGCTACCGGTTCGCCTCGGCGCTGCCGTACACGACGGCGGCGATCGGGCCCCTGCTGCCCGGCTCGGCCACCTACTTCGGGCTGCTGTCCATCGCCCAGAACCACGTGGACAAGGGGCTGGTGTCCCTGGCCACGGCCGCGTCACTGGCCATGGCCATCGCCATCGGGGTCAACCTCGGCTCGGAGATCTCCCGGATGTTCCTGCGGATCGGGTCCCCCGAGAAGCGCCGGGCCGCCAAGCGCACGAGGGGCTTCTAGCCCCTCTCGCCCGTCCGGCCCTAGTAGCCCTGGTTCTGTCCCTGGCCCTGGTCCTGATTGCCGTACGGGTACTGCTCGTTGGGCCGACCGCCGTACTGCTGCTGGGGCGGGTAGGGCTGCTGCGGATACGTCTGCTGGGGGTACTGCTGCTGCGGGTGCTGCGGTGCGTAGCCGTAGTCCTGGGGCGGGGTGTGCGGCTGCTGCTGGGGCTGGGGCTGCTGGTAGGGCTGGTCGGCCGAGGGGATGCGGCGCAGCTGGGTCGTCGCGTCGTCCGGCACGTAGGGCTGCTGCTCCGCCGGGACGGCCTGCGCGGGGTTCTTCCTCGCCTTGGACCGGGCCCGCATGAACTCGATGACGATCGGGACCACCGAGATGAGGACGATCAGGATGAGCATCGCCTCGATGTTGTTCTTGACGACGTCGATCTTGCCGAGCCAGGAGCCGAGCAGGGTGACGCCGGCGCCCCACAGCACGCCGCCGATCACGTTGAAGGTCACGAACGAGCGGTACTTCATGCCGCTGACGCCGGCGATGATCGGCGTGAAGGTGCGCACGATGGGCACGAAGCGGGCCAGGACCAGCGACTTGGGGCCGTACTTCTCGAAGAACTCGTGCGCCTTGACCACGTTCTCCTGCTTGAAGAGACGGGAGTCGGGGCGGCTGAAGAGCGAGGGGCCGACCTTCTTGCCGAACATGTAGCCCGCCTGGTCGCCGAGGATCGCGGCGACGCAGATCAGGGCGATGGCCGCCCACAGGGGGAAGTCCAGCTGGTTCGACGTGATCAGCAGGCCGGCCGTGAAGAGCAGCGAGTCGCCCGGCAGGAAGAACCCGATGAGCAGGCCCGACTCCGCGAAGACGATCAGGAGCAGGCCCCAGATGCCGAACGTGTCGAGCAGTTGGTTCGGATCGAGCCAGCTCGGGCCGAGGGCGATCGTCGTCACGGTTCCGGTGCTCCTGAGGGGTGGAGGGAGATACGGCGTCCTGCTGCGGGCGCCCAAAGCTATCAACGCAATGTGTCCGCCCCAGGTTCCACCGGTGATTCCAGGATGCACTGTGCGCCCACTGGGGCAAAGCTGTGAGGTTATGGGCATCGATGAATACGGCGGCGGTCAGGGCTCCGAGCCCGACGTGCTGGTCGTGACGACGAACGACGTACCCGGCTACCGGGTCCAGGAAGTCCTCGGCGAGGTCTTCGGGCTGACCGTGCGCTCACGGCATCTCGGCAGCCAGATCGGGGCCGGGCTGAAGTCGATGATCGGCGGCGAGCTCAAAGGGCTTACCAAGACGCTCGTGCAGACCCGCAACCAGTCCATGGAGCGGCTCATGGAACAGGCACGCGCGCGTGGCGCCAACGGAGTGCTGGCGTTCCGCTTCGACGTGACCGAGGCGGCGGACCTCGGTACGGAGGTGTGCGCGTACGGGACGGCGGTGATCCTGGCCCGGGAGTAGCCGGGAGCTGCCCGCCCGGGCCAGGTCACTAGGAGGTGTGCCGGGCCGCGTTCGCCGTGATCGCGTCCCTGAGGTGCTCGGCCAGACCCGGCCCCATGGAGTCGTAGAACGCCTTGAAGCGCTCGTCGGAGACGTACATCCCGGCGAGGGAGACGTGCATCTCGTACGGGCAGTCGTAGAACCATGTGGTGATGTGCCGCCGGTGTTCCTCGGCGAGGTCCATGGCGGCCTCACCGGTGGCGGGTTCGCCGGCGGTCACCAGGGCGGCGTAGCGCTCGCCCCAGGCGTCGACCTCGGCCTGCATGCGTTTCCAGTCGTCCTTGGTGTAGCGGGCGGCCCGGCGCTGCGACTCCGCGTAGGCCTCGGTGCCGCCCCAGCGTGCTTCCGCCTCCTCGGCGTACTGGTCGGGGTCCTTGTCCCCGAAGACCTCGAACCGTTCCTCGGGCGTGAGGTTGATGCCCATTCTGCGTGCCTCCATGGCGTGCTCCACGGCCTCGGCCATCTTCTGCAGCTTCTCGATCCGGGCGGTCAGCAGCTCGTGCTGCCGGCGCAAGTGCGCGCGCGGGTCCGCGTCCGGGTCGTCGAGCAGGGCCGCGACCTCGTCGAGCGGGAAGCCGAGCTCCCGGTAGAACAGGATCCGCTGCAGCCGGTCGAGGTCGGCGTCGCTGTAGCGCCGGTGGCCCGCGTGGCTGCGCTCGCTCGGGGCGAGCAGGCCGATGGCGTCGTAGTGGTGCAGGGTGCGCACCGTGACGCCGCCGAAGCCCGCCACCTGTCCTACGGAGTAGCTCACCTCGTCCGCTCCCTTCTCGGTACGCACTCCACGATGGGTCCTCACGCCGCGTGAGGTGCAAGCCCGTTTCCCTCCGGGTGCAGTACCCGTCCCTCCGGGTGTCGCGCCCGATATGTCCGCTTATCGTGAGCGCGTGGCCCAGGACCCCGCGCTCAAGGCGCCCGCCGACCAGGCGAGACCGGCGACCCCCGCGCGCGTGCTGCTGCCGTCGATCCTGCCCGCCCTGGTCGTGGGGGTGGTCGCGAGCCTGCTGTTCCTCGGGGTGAGCGCGCTGGCCGAGCAGTTCCAGCACGTCCTGTGGCGGAACCTGCCGGACGCGCTGGGCGTGGGCCGGTACTCCGTGCTGTGGATGCTGGTCATGCTCACCGCGACCGGCCTTGCGGTCGGTCTGGTGGTGTGGAAGGTGCCCGGCCACGCGGGCCCCGACCCGGCGACCACCGGCCTCGACGCGCGCGTGCTGCCGCCCGTGGTCCTGCCGGGGCTGCTGCTGGCGACCGCGCTGATGCTCGCGGGCGGCCCGAGTCTGGGTCCCGAGAACCCGATCATCGCCGTCAACGTGGGGCTCGCGTTCTGGCTGGGCAGCCGGTTCGTGCCCCGGATGCCGGGCGCGATGTGGCCGGCGCTCGCGGAGGCGGCGACGATCGGCGCGCTGTTCGGTACGCCGGTCGCGGCGGCGCTGGTGATCTCCGAGGCGCTGGCCGGGCGGCGGCTCAAGGGGCCGCTGTGGGACAACGTCTTCCCGCCCCTGGCCGCGGCGGCGGCCGGCGCCCTGACGACCACCCTGGTGGCCCATCCGACCTTCGACCTGCATCTGCCCGTGCTCGGCCGGCCCGGCTGGGGCGACCTGCTGTCCGCCCTCGTGATCGCCTCGCTGGCCGCGCTGCTCGGCATGTGCGCGGTCCGCGCCTTCCCGTACGTCCGCGGCGCCTTCCAGCGTCTGGGGCACCCCATGCTGGTCATTCCGGCGGGCGGGCTCGTGCTGGGCCTGCTGGCGGCCCTGGGCGGGCATCTGACGCTCTTCAAGGGGCTGGCCGAGGTCGGGGAGCTGGCGCGCGATCCCGACGGCTGGTCGGCGGGCGAGTTCGCGGTGATGACGGTGGTGAAGCTGGCGGCGCTGCTGGTCGCCGCGTCCAGCGGGTTCCGGGGCGGGCGGATCTTCCCGGCCGTGTTCGTCGGCACCGCCTTCGGGCTGTGCGCGCACGCCCTGGTCTCCGGTGTCCATCCGGCCGTCGGCGTCTGCGCCGGCGTGCTGGGCATGCTCCTGGCCGTCACCCGGCAGGGCTGGATCAGCCTGTTCACGGCCGCCGTGCTGGCGTCCTCGGCGGCGATGCTCGCCCTGCTGTGCATCGCCTCGCTGCCGGCCTGGCTGCTGGTGACCGGGCGCCCGCAGATGCAGTTGCGCGAGGACGGAACTCCGGTGCGCTGACAGCCGTTTGACATCCGTTGATCGTCTCAGGAGGCAGGCCCATGCCGTTGCACAAAGGTCCCGAGCAGCCCGACGAGCGCCCGCTGTCCGTCAACCCCTTCTTCGGAGAGGCGAATCCGGTCGGCGGCATGACCGAGGCACCACCGAAGCACCGGCTGCCGGACGCCCCGATGTCCCCGTCGACGGCGTACCAGCTCGTGCACGACGAGCTGATGCTGGACGGCAACTCCCGGCTGAATCTGGCCACCTTCGTCACCACCTGGATGGAGCCCCAGGCGGGGGTCCTGATGGCGGAGTGCCGGGACAAGAACATGATCGACAAGGACGAGTACCCGCGCACCGCCGAGCTGGAGAAGCGCTGCGTGGCGATGCTGGCGGCGCTGTGGAACGCGCCGGATCCGGCCGCCGCCGTGGGCTGTTCGACCACCGGTTCCAGCGAGGCGTGCATGCTCGCAGGGCTGGCCCTGAAGCGCCGCTGGACGCAGCGCAACGCCGACCGCTACCCGTCCCGGGACGCCCGCCCCAACCTGGTCATGGGTGTCAACGTGCAGGTCTGCTGGGAGAAGTTCTGCAACTTCTGGGAGGTGGAGGCCCGCCAGGTGCCCATGGAGGGCGACCGCTACCACCTCGATCCGCAGGCCGCCGCCGAGCTGTGCGACGAGAACACCATCGGGGTCGTCGGCATCCTCGGCTCCACCTTCGACGGGTCCTACGAGCCGATCGCGGAGCTGTGCGCGGCCCTGGACGCGCTCCAGGAGCGCACCGGACTCGACATCCCGGTGCACGTCGACGGCGCGTCCGGCGGCATGGTCGCGCCCTTCCTGGACGAGGACCTGGTCTGGGACTTCCGCCTCCCGCGCGTGACGTCGATCAACACCTCGGGGCACAAGTACGGGCTGGTCTACCCGGGCGTCGGCTGGGCGCTGTGGCGCGACAAGGAGGCGCTCCCCGAGGAGCTGGTCTTCCGCGTCAACTATCTGGGCGGCGACATGCCCACCTTCGCGCTCAACTTCTCCCGGCCGGGCGCCCAGGTCGTCGCGCAGTACTACACGTTCCTGCGCCTTGGCCGGGACGGCTTCCGGGCGGTGCAGCAGACCACCCGGGACGTGGCCCGGGGGCTGGCCGACCGGGTGGCGGCGCTGGGCGACTTCCGGTTGCTCACCCAGGGCGACGAGCTGCCCGTCTTCGCCTTCACGACGGGCCCGGACGTGACGGCGTACGACGTCTTCGACGTGTCCCGGCGGCTGCGCGAGAGCGGCTGGCTGGTGCCCGCGTACACCTTCCCGCCCAACCGGGAGGACCTCTCCGTGCTGCGGGTGGTGTGCCGCAACGGCTTCTCGGTCGACCTCGCCGACATGTTCGTGGAGGACCTGACCCGGCTGCTGCCGGAGCTGCGCCGCCAGTCGCACCCGCTGACGCGCGACAGGACCGCGGCGACCGGTTTCCATCACTAGGCCCGGCGAACCGGGGCCCGTCGGGTGTTCACCGGACGTTCAAGCGGTGGACAGTTCGTCCGGCCGCCAGTGAGCAGACGCCTCTCATGGCCACCGCACAAGCAAGCGACAGCAATCCGGGTGAGCTCGACGACGTACCCGGCTGGTTTCCGCCGTTGGACCAGGTTCTGTTCACCTGGCTCCTGGAGCGGCAGGAGGCGCGGGGCGTCCGGGGCGGGCTGCTGGAGCTCGGCGCCTACCTGGGCAAGAGCGCGATCCTGCTCGGGCACCACCGGCGGGTCGGCGAGGAGTTCACGGTCTGCGACCTCTTCGGCGGCGAGGCGCCGGACGGGGCCAACCGGGCGGAGACGAGGAAGTCGTACTCCTCGCTCACCCGGCAGGCCTTCGAGCGGAACTACCTCTCCTTCCATGACAGCCTGCCCCGGGTGATCGAGGCCCCCTCCTCCGTGATCTCGAAGGAGGTGGACCCCGGGACCTGCCGCTTCGTCCACATCGACGCCTCGCACCTGTACGAGCACGTCCGCGACGACATCGGCGCGGCGCACGACCTCCTGCTGCCCGACGGGATCGTCGTCCTGGACGACTTCCGCTCCGAGCACACCCCGGGTGTCTCGGTCGCCACCTGGGAGGCGGTGCTCAACCGCGGGCTGCGCCCGATATGCCTCAGCACCCAGAAGCTGTACGGCACTTGGGGTGATCCGGAGCCGGTCCAGGAGGAGCTGCTGGCGATGCTCAGGGAGCGGGCGGACTGCGGGCTGAGCGTCCAGCCGGCCGCGGGCCACCGGCTGATCCGCACGCGCGCCCACAAGGACATCAAGCCGCCGCCCTTCCCGTACTCCCGGCACTACACGGCGCCCGGACCTCAGCAGCAGCCGACCGCCACCCTGACCTCCACTCCCCCGGCCCGCCGCCCCCGGTCGCGCTCCCGCCGGCTCGCGGTGGACCTGCTGCCGCCGATCGTCACCCGGGCCCTGCGGCGGGCACTGTCGGCCCGTCCGCCGCGCCCTGCGCCTAACGGCTGAGGCGCGCGAACCTCCGTACCGCCAGCGGGAAGAACACCACGAGCAGGCCCAGCGGCCAGACGACGGCGGCCCAGATGTGCCCCGGTTCCCCGCCGGGGCCGCCCAGCAGGTCCCGTACGGCCGTCGCGGTCTGGGACATCGGGTTCCACTCGACGACCGTGCCGAGCCAGCCGGGCATGGAGGCGGGGTCGGCGAACGCGTTGGACAGGAAGCCGACCGGCCAGACCAGGATCTGCACGGCCTGGACCATCTCCGGTTTGCCCGCGACCAGGGCCAGTTGGATGCCGATCCAGAGCATGGCGAACCGGAAGAACAGCAACAGGCCCATGGCGCCCAGGAATTCGGCCGGGGAGCAGTGCACGCGCCAGCCCAGCGCGAACCCGACGCCTACGAGGATCGCGAGCCCCAGCGCCGACTGGAGCATGTCGGCGGCCGAACGGCCCACCAGGACCGCGCCGTTGACCACCGGCATCGAGCGGAAGCGGTCGATCACGCCCCGGTCGAGGTCCTGGGTGACGCTGAGCATGGTGCCCTCCAGGCCGAAGGCCATGGTGAGCGCGAGCATGCCGGGGACGAGGAAGTCCAGGTAGTCGCCCTCGATCCCGCGTCCTCCGCCGACCAGGTAGCCGAACATCAGCAGCAGCATCACGGGGAAGACCAGGCCGACCAGCACCTGCACGGGCTGCCGTGCCCAGTGGGCGAGTTCACGGCGGGTCATGGTCCAGCAGTCGGTCAGCGCGTACGCGGTCATGCGGCGGCCCCCTTCGTGACGGACTCCGTCTTCGCGGCGGACTCCGTACGGTCGTCGTCCCGTGCCGTCAGCCGCAGGAACACCTCGTCCAGGGTGGGCCGGCGCAGGGCCACGTCCTCCGCCTCGATGCCGGCCTCCTCCAGGGCGCGTACGACTCCGGAGAGCGCGGCCATGCGGTCGGTGACCCGGGCGCTGAGCAGGCGGCGGTCGGGGTCGACGGAGACGTCGCCCTTGGGGATCGGCAACAGGGCTACCGCGGCGCCCAGTTGACCGGCGTCGCGCAGGACCACGTCGATGCGGTCGCCGCCGGTGGCCGCCTTCAGCTCGTCCGGCGTGCCGTCGGCGATCACCCGGCCGCCGTCGACGACACAGATGCGGTCGGCGAGCTGATCGGCCTCCTCCAGGTACTGGGTGGTGAGCAGGACCGTCGTACCGCCGCCGACCAGGGAGCGGACCGACGCCCACACCTCGGCCCGGCCGCGCGGGTCGAGGCCGGTCGTCGGCTCGTCCAGGAACAGCACCTCCGGGTCGGTGATCAGGGAGGCGGCCAGGTCCAGGCGGCGCCGCATGCCGCCGCTGTAGGCGCGGACCTGCTTGCGGCCGGTGTCGGTGAGGCCGAAGCGCTCCAGGAGCTCGTCGGCACGCACACGCGCGTGGCGGGCGCCCAGGTGGTGCAGGCGGCCGAACATCTCCAGGTTCTGCTGACCGCCCAACTCCTCGTCGAGGGCCGCGTGCTGGCCGAGCAGGCCGATGCGGGAGCGGACCGCGCGGGCCTCCGTCACGACATCGTGCCCCGCCACCTCGACGCGGCCGGCGTCGGGCCGCAGCAGGGTGGACAGGATCCGGACCAGGGTCGTCTTGCCCGCGCCGTTGGGGCCCAGGACTCCGTGCACCGCGCCCCGGGCGACCGTGAGGTCGAGCCCGTCCAGCGCGGGTTTACCGCCGTACGCCTTGCGTGCTCCGTCAACCGTGATCGCGGTGTCGGCCACTGCACTCCTTCACACTCGTCCAGCTGATCAAATCCAGCTAATCAAACTTGACTACTTCATCGAAGGTAACGCGACCGAGTCGATTGGTCAAACTTGATTAGCGGTCGTCCCCCGGGTGCCGGTCCCCCGTCGCGTACGGGTTCTCCCGGCCCTCGGTGAGGACGCCGACGAAGGGCTCGCCCTCGCCGGCGAAGGTGTAGGCGCCGCCCTCGATGCGGTCGATGAGCCCCTGGGTCCAGGCCGAGTCGGAGTCGGCCGTGTGGACCCAGAGGTTCATGATCTCGCCGATGTGGCCGAGCTGTTCGGGGCCGTCCTCGGGGATGTAGTGCTCGGTGACGGCGCCCCGCCAGGCCCCGATCCGGCTGATGCGCTCCTTGAGGAGGGTCACCGCCTCGTCCCGGGTCAGCTCGACCAGGAAGCCGATGGCCGCCGACTGGATGTCCATCTTCTGGTCGTAGGAGACCAGGGACTCCCGCAGCAGCCGGAAGAACTCGTCGGTGCCCCAGTCGGTGATCTCGTACTCCGTGCGCGGCGGGCCGCCGGCCGTGGACGGCGCGATCTCGTGCGCGTGCAGCAGTCCCTGCTTCGCCATCTGCTTCAGGGCGTGGTAGATCGAGCCGGGCTTGGCGTTGGACCACTCGTGCGCGCCCCAGTACTCCAGGTCGTTGCGCACCTGATAGCCGTGGGCCCGCCCGTGCTGACGAACGGCGCCGAGCACGAGGAGACGGATCGCTGACATGCGCCCAAGCCTAGGGCGCGGGCCCTCTACCCCCAGGAGGCGCCCTGCTCCTGTGCGACCAGTTCGAAGGCGGTCTTGCCGTCGAGGGACTCGCGGACGATGTCGGCGTGGCCGGCGTGCCGGGCGGTCTCGCGGATCAGGTGCAGGCAGAGCCAGCGCAGGGAGACGCGGCCCTCCGGCGGGAACCAGGGGTCGTTCGGGAGCGGGAAGGTGTCGTCCAGGCTCGGCACCGAGCGGATGTACGCCTCGGTCTCGGCGGCGACCTTCTCCCAGTAGGCGAGCTGGGACTCGACGGTCTCGCCGTCGACCAGCAGGAACGTCTCGTGCCAGTTGGTCTCGTCCCGCCGCACGGCCGGCGGCTCCTGCTTGGCCCGCGCGATCCAGCCCTGCTCGACCTCGGCGACGTGCTTGAGCAGACCGGAGAGGGAGAGTTCGCCGGCGCTGGGCTTGCTCGCGGCCTGCTCGTCGGTCAACCCGAGCAGCGCCCTGCGGACGCCGCCCCGCTGCTCCTCGATGAACGCGAGCAGCGCCCCGCGCTCGTCGCCCCGCGCCTCTGCCGCTACGTGAGTGACCATGACCGTCGCCTTTCGCCGCTGGCCAGGGAGCCCGTCCCCCTGCCCGACACCGACGAAGCTACGGGCCATTGAGGTCAGTTTCTGTCCTCAATGGCCCGCCTACGGCGACGTACTCAAAGATTCTCGGCGTACGCGCAGGCCCTAGAACGGGAAGCCGCTGCGGCCGTGCTGCACGGAGATCCACTTCAGGGTGGTGAAGGCGTCCAGGGTCGTCTCGCCGTTCAGGCGGCCGAGGCCCGAGCTCTTCTCGCCGCCGAAGGGGACGAGGGGCTCGTCGTGGACGGTGCCGTCGTTGACGTGGAACATGCCGGTGTCGATCTGCTTGGCGAAGGAGACGCCCCGCTCGATGTCACCGGTGTGGACGGCGCCGCTCAGGCCGTACGGGGTGTCGTTGACGAGGCGGACCGCCTCCTCCTCGCCGTCGAAGGTGATGAGGAAGGCGACCGGGCCGAAGACCTCCTGGCGCAGCAGCGCCGAGTCGGCCGGGACGTCGGCCAGGACGGACGGCGCGACCAGGTTGTCGGTGGTCGTGCCGTGCACCAGCGCCGTCGCGCCCTCGGCGATCGCCTGCTCGACGACGCTCGAAATGGCCTCCGCCTGCGAGGAGTTGATGACCGGGCCGATGATGGTCTGCGGGTCGCGGGGGTCGCCGACCTTGAGGTTCTTCACCTTGGCGACGAACTTCTCGGTGAACTCCGCGGCGATCGAGCGGTCCACCAGTACGCGGTTCGCGGCCATGCAGACCTGGCCCTGGTGGACGTACCGGCTGAAGACCGCCGCGTCGACCGCGTAGTCGATGTCGGCGTCGTCGAGGACCACGATCGCGCTGTTGCCGCCGAGTTCGAGGACCGAGCGCTTGAACTGCGCGGCGCAGACCGTGGCCACGTGGCGGCCGACCTTGTCGGAGCCGGTGAAGGAGATGACCTTCGGGATCGGGTTCTCGATGAAGGCGTCGCCGATCTCCGCGATGTCCGTGACGACGACGTTCAACAGGCCGCCGGGCAGGCCCGCTTCCTCGAAGATCTTGCCGACCAGGGTGCCGCCGGCGATCGGGGTGTTCTGGTGCGGCTTGAGGACCACGGCGTTGCCGAGCGCGAGGGCGGGGGCGACCGACTTGATCGACAGCAGGAAGGGGAAGTTGAAGGGGCTGATCACACCGACCACGCCGACCGGCTCGCGGTAGACGCGGTTCTCCTTGCCGTCGATCGGCGACGGGAGGATCCGGCCCTCGGGGCGCAGTGCGAGGTGGACCGACTCGCGCAGGAACTCCTTGACGAGGTGCAGTTCGAAGCCGGCCTTGAGGTACGTGCCGCCGAGCTCGGCGATGATCACCTCGGTGATCTCCTGCTCGCGCTCCTCGATGACGCGCAGCGCCTGCTCGAAGACGGCACGGCGGGCGTAGGGGTTGGTCCGTGCCCACTGCTTCTGGGCCGCGGCCGCCACCTTGTACGCCTCGTCGACCTCGTCGACCGTGGCTATGGTGATCGACGCGAGCTTCTCTCCGTCGTACGGGTTGAAGTCGATGATGTCCCAGGAACCTGTACCCGGGCGCCACTCACCGTCGATGTACTGCTGAGCCAGGTCGGTGAAGTAGGACGACATGTGATCCCTCAATCGCTAGCAGACACCTGCACCACGTCACGGTCTGATCACGTGTCATCGTACTTGCGCGCTAAGCGAGTTGGGGACGGAGAGCAATCTTCTGGGGAGAACTCTAGGAGAGCTGGAGGAGACCTCGTAGAAGGTCCCGGCTCTCGTCCGGCCCGGGGCTGTCCTGCTGCAGCTCCTTGAGGGCCTTCTCGTACTGGGCCACGTCCTCCTGCTTGTCCAGGTACAGGGCGCTGGTGAGCTGCTCCAGGTACACGACGTCCGACAGGTCGGACTCGGGGAACGACAGGATCGTGAACGCGCCACTCTCGCCCGAGTGCCCGCCGAAGCCGAACGGCATGATCTGCAACCGCACGTTGGGCCGCGCGGAGATCTCGATCAGGTGCTGGAGCTGGCCGCGCATCACCTCGCGGTCGCCGTACGGGCGGCGCAGGGCGGCCTCGTCCAGGACGATGTGGAACTCGGGGGCGTTCTCCGCGAACAGGTACTTCTGGCGCTCCATGCGCAGCGTCACGCGCTTCTCGATGTCGGCCGCGCTCGCGCCCTTCATCCCGCGCCGCACGACCGCGCGCGCGTACGCCTCGGTCTGCAGCAGACCGTGCACGAACTGCACCTCGTACGCCCGGATCAGCGACGCGGCGCCCTCCAGGCCCACATAGGTGGGGAACCAACTCGGCAGGACGTCCGAGTAACTGTGCCACCAGCCCGCGACGTTGGCCTCGCGGGCCAGGGAGAGCAGCGAGATGCGCTCGGCCTCGTCCGTGATCCCGTACAGCGTCAACAGGTCCTCGACATCGCGTGTCTTGAAGCTCACCCGGCCCAGCTCCATCCGGCTGATCTTCGACTCCGAGGCGCGGATCGAGTACCCCGCCTGCTCTCGCGTGATGCCCTTCGCCTCACGCAGTCGCCTGAGTTGCGAGCCGAGCAGCATGCGCCGCACCACCGATCCTGGCTCTCCCGCGCTCACGTTCGCCAGCCTCCCCAACCGTCTCCAGGGGCCGCAGTCTGCCACTAAAACACTCCGAGCAGTACTCGTCCGATTACAGATACGGCAATAAGTCAAAGATTCTGCACAGGTAAGGGGGAGGTGTTGGCAAGTAGGGCGCCGGAAGATGGCGGAAAAAATGGCCAACAAGCGGTACGGGAGGGTCCAATTCGGTCGCGTGCACGTGCATCTGCCCTTGCATCTGCCCTACGCATCCGAAACCATGGTCTCGCGCCACCGCTGCATCGCAACGACCGCGAATTCCCGGGAGTGCCTCGCATGGGGACGAATGGATCGACCATGCTCGAGCCGTTACGGCAGGGCCTTCCGCCGCTTGATCCCGCGGCCGTGTCCGACGCCGCGTCGTGTTCGCTGCCCGCCCGCTACGAAGCGGTGGGCGATGCGAGACGCTTCACGCGCCGGACACTGGACCAGTGGGACACCGGCGAGCGGTTCGACGACGTCTGTCTGGTGGTCTCCGAGCTCGTCACCAACGCCCTGCGGCACGCCCTGCCGGCCACCTGCGTCCAGGTGGACCACGCGGCGCCCGTGCGGCTGCATCTGATGCGCTGGACCGAGCGGCTGGTGTGCGCGGTGCGCGACCCCAGCCAGGACAGCCCCGTGGCACGTGAGACGGACGACTTCTCGGCCGAGTCGGGCCGTGGCCTGTTCCTCGTCGACTCCTTCAGCGACAGCTGGGGCTGGCACCCGCTGGCGGGCACGCTCGGCGGCAAGGTGGTCTGGGCGCTGTTCCAGCTGCCGGTCACGCCCGCGGCCGCGGCCGAGTGAGGCACCGCGGCGCTTTTTCGCGCCGCGGTTCTACGCGCGTCGAGGCGTCGGGAGTTCCCGATCGCCCGGATTCTCCCGGGGCCGGCCGTACGTCAGCCCACGACCAGGTGGTCGAACTCCCCGTCCTTGACGCCCGCAAGCATGGCCTCGATCTCGGCGCGGGTGTAGACGAGGGCGGGCCCGTCAGGGAAGCGCGAGTTGCGCACCGCGACCTCCCCGCCGGGCAGCCGGGCGAACTCCACGCAGGAACCCTGCGAGTTGCTGTGCATGCTCTTCTGCCAGGCCACCCCGTTCAGCTCCGTGGCTGCCATGCCGTTGTACACGTCCCGGTCCACAGGTCGCTCCCCGGTGGTGCGGTGGCCCCTGGGGCCATTGATGCAGTGGTCAACTGATCCGGATCATAACCCTGTTCACGTGCAAATGCATGAGCAGATGCACGTGCACGCGGGGTGTTCTCTCGGTTACAGCTTTGACGACCCCTTTGCCGGAGTTGATCCAGCGTGTGCCCCGGGGTTCCCAGACCATGCGATGCGGATCATCGGATCGAATCCCTCGTGCACTAAGGAGAGACGCAGACGGCGCCCTTCCTGTTCCAGGGTCCGTGAATCGATCCGGTGCGCAGGCCGGAACGGACAGGCGTCCCACCGGCGGACGGACGCCGTCCGCCCGACGTCGTACTCAAGAACCTCCACGTCCACAACGCCGGAAAAGTTCGAACTACCTGCTGGAATAGGGCAATAGTGCCATCTCCCGCGCGTTCTTGATCGCCCGTGCCAGCAGCCGCTGCTGCTGCGCCGTGACCCGGGTGACGCGGCGACTGCGAATCCTGCCGCGGTCGGAGATGAACTTCCGCAACAGGTCGGTGTCCTTGTAGTCGATGTACGTGACCTTGGCCCGGCCCAGCGGATTGGGGCGGCTGCCCGCGTTCTTGCGGTCGGTCCTGCGGTCGGTGTTGCGAGGCATCAGACCTCCAGGAAGGCGTCGAAGACGGGCGGGAACCGCTGCCAGGCGATGCGCCCGGCCGCGTACTCGGTGTCGGTCAACAGGCAGGACTCCAGCAGCCGTTCGAGGCCGTCGCGGTCGAGGCCGGGGGATGTGAAGACCAAGTGCTGGCAGCAGTCGCCGTGTTCGGCGTGCCAGTCCAGCGCGGCGGCGGCGCGGCGCACCGGCGGGACCAGGTCCCAGGCCGCGTCGGGCAGGGAGGCCAGCCACGGTCCCGCGCTCTCCACGCACAGCGCACCGCCGGCGGCATCCCAGTGCAGCAGCACGTCGGGCTTGTCGGCCAGCCAGAACCGGCCCCGGCTGCGGGCGGCCGCGCAGGTCAGATCCTCCAGGGCCGCGAAGAGCCGCTCCGGGTGGAAGGGGCGGCGCCGGTGCCACACCAGGGTCGACACCCCGTGCGCGTCGGCCTCGGCGGGCAGCAGGGCGCAGGCGGGGTGCTGGGCGGCGGCCGCGGCCTCCACGTCGAAGCCGGCCAGGGCGGCACGGGCGAGCGGAGAGGGGCGTGCGCCTTCCGGTGCAGGTGCAGGTGCACCGGAGGGCCGGACCGCGAGATCGGCGGATGGCTGGAAAACGCCCGTCAGATCCCCGGAGTGGCCCCCCTGGACGGGGACTTGACGGGCTGTCGGGTGCAGCTGGGCGAGCAGTTCGCGGTCCCCGTCGTCGGCCTCCGGGGAGTCGAGGACGGCGAGGACGGGGGCGTACTCCAGCTGGCGGGCGAAGGTCTCGGCGACCGTGCGCCGGTCGGTGGCGGCCGCGGCGAGGCCGCGTTCGGCGAGGTCGTCGCCGTTGCCGAGATACGGCAGCAGCAGCGCCGGATCCACGGCGGTGATCACGCCGGTGACGGTCAGCCCGCCGGCCGCCACCACCTCGACCATGGCCTTGGGTTCGACGGAGTCCCACAGCTCGACGACGGCGAGCCGGGTCAGCCCCGTGGCCGCGAGGCGGCGCAGCTCGGGGACGAGGTCCTCGCGCAGGGCGCAGCACGCGCAGTCGTTGACCAGGGGCGCCTCGCCCGCGGAGAGCAGGCCGGTGGCGTCGCTGAGTGTGCGAACGACCGTGCCCGCCGCGGCCGTTCCGAGGTCGTGGTGGAGTACGACGCTGCCGGGCACGTCGGCCAGCAGCCGCGCGACGGTCGCCCTGCGGGCCTCGGCGTGCAGCCCGCCGACGATGACGACGGACAGACTCACGCCCGACCCCGCTTCCCGAACCGTCGCTCGAAGCGCTCCACGCGCCCGGCGGTGTCCAGCACGCGCGCGGTGCCGGTGTAGAAGGGGTGGCTGACGTTCGAGATCTCGACGTCCACGACCGGGTAGGTGCGGCCGTCCTCCCACTCGACGGTCTTCCCGCCGGTCCTCGCCTCGCCGGCCAGCGTCGAGCGGGTGAGGAAGGCGTGGCCGGCGGCTCGGTCGCGGAAGACGACGGGGCCGTATGAAGGGTGAATTCCGTTGCGCATGGCGGGGGTTCAGCGCTCCTCTCGGAAGTCGACGTGCCGGCCGGCGACCGGGTCGTACTTGCGCAGGGTCATGCGGTCGGGGTCGTTGCGCCGGTTCTTGCGGGTCACATAGGTGAAGCCGGTCCCCGCGGTGGACCGCAGCTTGATGACCGGGCGGAGTTCGTTGCGTGCCATGGTGCTACCTTACTGAAAATGAATTCCATTAACGCAACCCCATCGTGGCAGCGATCGAGGAGAGGTACGTCACCCATGTCCGCCCACTGCATGCTGACCGGCGCCCGGCCCGGCTTCGGCAACCGCATCTCCCACTCCCACCGGCGCACCCCCCGCCGCTTCGACCCCAACATCCAGACCAAGCGCTACTGGCTGCCGGGCGAGAGCCGGCACGTACGGCTGCGGCTGAGCGCGCGCGGGATCAAGGCCGTCGACGTGATCGGCGTCGAGGCGGCCGTGGCCCGGATCAGGGCGCGGGGGGTGCGGGTCTGATGGCGAAGAAGAGCAAGATCGCGAAGAACGAGCGACGCCAGGAGATCGTCGCCCGGTACGCCGGGCGCCGCGCCGAGCTGAAGGAGATCACCCGCCGGCCGTCCTCGACGGAGGCCGAACGGCTCGCCGCCCTGCGGGAGTTGCGCAGGCAACCGCGCGACGCCAGCGCGACGCGGGTACGCAACCGCGACCAGGTCGACGGGCGCCCCCGCGGTTACTTCCGCGCCTTCGGGCTGTCCCGGGTGTCACTGCGTGGGCAGGCGCATGCCGGGTATCTGCCGGGGGTGCGCAAGTCCTCCTGGTAAGCCTCACAGCTGCTCCCCATGGCAGGGAGGGCGGGGGCTGGTAGCTTGCTGCGGGCGTTGCGGCCAACCGGCCACGGCTTGCTGGGGCCTGCGCTTTCGGGCCCCTCCGGGCCTGGCCGGCTGCGTCGCGGGGCGCGTTCGGGCCGAGCCGAGCGGGGTCTGGTGCCGTTGCTGCGCGCGCCGGGGCCGATGCTCCGGTGCGGCGGATGTGCGCGCCAGGGCCGGTGACGCCGACCTGATCCGAATGACGGGCCCTAGAGCTTGGGAGCTACCAGTGACTTCGGCGACTACGAAGGTGCGGATCGTGGCGGCGGCCGCCGGTCTGGCGGGCGCGCTCGCGCTCACCGGATGCAGCGACGACGGCGGTTCCGGCGACGGTGCCTCGTCGAGCGCCAGCGCGTCCGCGACCTCCACGGCGACCGCGGACACGGGCGGCGGCTCCGGCGATTCCAGTGCCTCCGGTGGCTCCGACGGGACGACCGCGTCCGACGGTCTGCAGGGCAGTTGGCTCGCCACCACCGACGGCAAGGCCGTGGCGCTGGTGGTCAACGGCAAGCAGGCGGGGCTCTTCTCGACCGGCGGGACCGTGTGCAGCGGGACCGCGGGCGAGGAGGCGGGCATGCAGATGATCCACCTCACCTGCACCGACGGCAGCAAGCAGCGGGCGACCGGGATGGTCGACTCCGTGAACAAGTCCGGCCTCTCGGTCACCTGGTCGGGCAGCCTCGGCAAGGAGACGTACACCAAGGCGGAGGGCGGGCAGCTGCCGTCGGGGCTGCCTACCGCGAGTCTGGGGCAGTAGGCGTCGGCGCGGCAGTCCGGCGGTCGGCCGCGGTCCAGGCGGGGGCGGGCAACCGGCCCGCGGATTCGTGCGTGATGATCCATGCACGCCTCTCACCGGCGTCACTCCCCCGAAGCACCCGAGGACCCTCATGCGCGCCACCCGGATCACCGTCGCCGCCTTCGCCGCGGCCCTCCTGCTGACCGCCTGCGACGACGGCGGCGGTGACGGCGGGAGCGGCAGCGGCGCGAGCAAGGCCGCCGGCGGCGGCTGCACGCTCGACGCCGTCGGGGTGCGGGTCGACGCGAGCCCGGCCCCGGCCGCCGGGGACAGCGGCAATGTCACAGTGACGATCACCAACCGCGGCTCGCAGTGCACCCTGAACGGCTATCCGGGCGTCGACCTGGCCGCCGGCAGCACCTCCGCCAAGGTCCCGGTCGACAAGGCGTCCAAGGCGGCGAAGCTGACGCTGGCCAAGGAGGCGACGGCCTCCTTCACCATCAGTTACGTGCGTGGCGAGGCGGGTGGCACGAAGAGTCTCGCGGTGAAGACGGGCAGGTTCAGCCTGCTCGGCGCCACCGCCGACCACAGTTTCGCGTGGTCGTACGGCGAGGTCGCGCTCAAGGGCGACGCAGGCACGCCGTACGCCTCGGTGACGGCGTTCACGCAGGCGGGCGACTGAGACGTTACGACGGTCGGGGCAGCCGGGGCCTGGCACCGACCTGGGCCCGGTCGGCCGCCTCGGCGCCCTCGGTCCAGCCCGCCGCATCGGTCACGCCGCGCAGCCGGGTCGTGGTCGTCTCGGGGAACATGCGGTCCGCCTCGGCCGTGACCGCGACCTCGCGGGTGGCCAGCACCGGGAGCAGGTCGTCGGTCACCTGGGTCTCGGCGGCGGCCGCGAGGCGGATGCCTATCCGGTGGGCGTAGGCCGCGAGGAACGACTGCCGGAAGCTCTTGGTACGCCGTCGGCCGCCCGCGCGCTGCGCCGCCTCCGCCTTCGTCATGGCCGTCTGGGCCTGGACCAGCAGCGACGCGTAGAGCAGCTCGACCACCTCCAGATCGGCCTCGAAGCCGACGACCGTGGAGAAGGCGAGCGGTTCGTTCCACACGGACCGGCAGTGGTTGGCGTCGGCGACCGCGTCCAGCAGCACCGCCTTGGCCTGCTCGTACGGCGGCTCGACCCCGATCCGGCAGGCGCCGGGCGCGTCCTTCGCGGTCGCCCGCGCGCCGAGCAGCGCCTCGTCGATGCTGTGCCGGGCCGTCAGCTCCTGCGCCTTGGCGGTGAGCGCCTCCGCCTCCTCGGGAAACCCGGTCGCCTCGGCCTTGGCCAGCAGCGCCCGGATCCGCGTGAGCATGCGGGACTCGGGCCGGGCCTTGCCCGTGGACCGGCCGCCGGACCCGTGATCGGACAGGTCGTCGAGGGGTTCGAGGCTCGGCAGCCGCAGCAGCAGCCGGTACAACTCCAGAACCGCGGTGGCGTGCGAGAAGCGGTCGGTGCGAGGCGGTGCCTCGCCGGAGCCAGGCAGCGACTCCAACTGCGCGGTCCAGCGCGGCCCGCGCGGCCGGTCGTCCGGAACCTGCTCACGGATCAGCGCGGACACGAGGTGCACATGTACGTCGTCCAGCTCCCGGCGCACGATCCGCACGACGTCGGCGGGCTGCCAGCCGCGCCGCCAGGCCGCAGCCACGAACTCCCGCCCCCGACGGGCGAGTTCGGCGTCGGCCGCCGGGTCCGCGGCCAGCACGGACGCGCCCGTGTCGAGGGCGGAGTCGGCATCGGCGGCGTAGAGAGCGGCCTCGAAGGCGCGCTCGACGGTGCTGGTCGTCGTACTGGTCACGCTTCGATCGTGACACGAGGCACTGACAGATCGGCAACGGGCGAGGGGGCGGAGCGGGGCCGGAAGCCGGCCGGGGTTCGGTGGGTCAGGTGTGGAGCAGGGTCAGGGTCTGGGACAGGGCCTCCGGGGACGGGCAGGGGATGTCCGGGGTGACTCCGGTGGATTCCCAGTTGGTGCCGGAGATCGGGTTGATCGCTCGGGCTACCGCGACGGTGGCTTCCAGGTTGGGGTGGAGTGTCCAGCCCTCGCGGGGGTGGGCGCCGCCTCGGGTGGCCTCTCCCACGACGACCGCGCGGCCCAGTTGCTGGAGGTCGTAGGCGAGTTCCTCGGCGGCGGAGAAGGTGCGGGGGCCGGTGAGGACGTAGACCGGCTTGGTGGCGCCGAAGCGGGTGCCGGGGACGTGCGGGAGGGACCAGGACTGGTCGTAACGGTCGCCCACGCGCGAGTACATGGTGTTGAGGTGGGTGCGCTCCTCAAGGAGGTAGCTGCAGACGAAGGCGACGGTGTCCGGGTCGCCGCCGACGTTGTCCCGCAGGTCCAGGATCAGCGCGTCGGCCCGGGCGACCAGGGTGAGCGCGGCGGAGAGCGGTTCGGCGGCCCAGGACAACGGGAAGAGGGAGGGGCCCAGTTCGAGGAGGGCGGTGTTGCCGGCCAGGAGCTCCACGCGCGGGACGCCGCCCAGGGACGCGTCGAACCGGCGGCGCATGTCGGCCAGCGCGGCCTCGCCCTGGCCCTGCGGCACCCGCTCGGGGTGGTACTTGAGATTCAGGTGCGGATCGCCGTTGACCGACTGCAGGTCGGCGGTGACCAGGGCGCCGAGTTCCGCCGCGCTCGCGACGTCGTACGCACCCTCCGCCAGACGCCGGCGCAGCAGCGCGGCCACCTTCTCGGCGACGTCCGGGAACACGTAGTGCTCGGTGAGCAGCCGGGCCGTCTCGTCGACGATCCCGGGAGCGTCGGTGACGGGAGCGGGGGCCGATGCGGCGTTCGTCGTCAGCGTGGTCATGGCAGCCGAGTCAACCACCGTTGGCCCGGACCTCACACGGCGTTTCCTTGGACTCGTCCCCCTCCCCGATGTACGCCGACAAAGAGAAGACCCCTTTATGTCAACCCGAGGTTGACACCCCTCAGCTGTCAACCTAAGGTTGACACATGACGACGAAACCGACCATCACCTCTTCCGTACGTCTCGACGACATCATCGACGCGATCAAGAAGGTGCACGTCGAACCCCTCGACCAGCTCCAGGACGCGGTCATCGCCGCGGACCACCTCGGCGAGGTGGCCGACCACCTGATCGGCCACTTCGTGGACCAGGCCCGGCGTTCGGGCGCGTCCTGGAGCGACATCGGCCGGAGCATGGGGGTCACGCGGCAGGCCGCGCAGAAGCGGTTCGTGCCCAAGGAGTCGACCGACCTCGACCCGAACCAGGGGTTCGGCCGGTACACCCTGCGTGCGCGCAACGTCGTGATGGCCTCGCACAACGCGGCCAAGACCGCGGGCAACTCCGAAGTCCTCCCGGCCCACCTGATCCTCGGCCTCACCGCCGAACCGGACGGCCTGGCGGCCAAGGCGGTCGTGGCCCAGGACGTCACCCTCGAAGCGCTCGGCGAGGCCGCGACCGCGGCGCTGCCGGCGGGCACCGAGGAGGCCCCGGAACTCGTCCCGTACGCCTCCGACGCCAAGAAGGTCCTGGAACTCACCTTCCGCGAGGCCCTCCGGCTCGGCCACAACTACATCGGCACCGAGCACATCCTGCTGGCCCTGCTGGAGTTCGAGCACGGCACGGGCATCCTGGCGGACCTCGGCATCGAGAAGACCCCCGTGGAGGCCGCGCTCAGCAAGGCGCTGGCGGGTTACCTGAAGGCGCCGGGTGGAGTGGGCGACGCGAGCGAGCAGGACTGAAGGGGGCTGAGGGGAGAGTCAGGGGGCTGAGCGGAGGCCGGCCGGTCGGTCGCGAGGGCGTTGTCAGAGGTGCCTGCGACACTCGCAACCATGACCGATCGCTGGGCGCTCGCTCCGGCCGAGGGTGGTGGTGTGGAGGCCGCGCCCCTCGGTCCCGACGGGCTGCTCGCAGGGCCGGCGCGGCGGGCGGCGGAACCCGGCGCGATCGTGCGGGGGCTGCCGGAGGTCACGCGGTGGGTGTGGCGGTCCACGCCGGAGATGTATCCACGGCTGCTCGCC
Source organism: Streptomyces pseudovenezuelae (assembly GCF_029892565.1). GTDB lineage: Bacteria > Actinomycetota > Actinomycetes > Streptomycetales > Streptomycetaceae > Streptomyces > Streptomyces pseudovenezuelae_A. The sequence continues at coordinate 100,391 of NZ_JARXVH010000003.1, forward strand.
GCCGGCGTACGGGTCGAGCGGTGTTACGACGTCGAGGACGCCGAGACCCTCCTGCTCGGCCACGAGGGGCGGTACGGGGAACCCCGCTCGGCCGCCGCGGCCCTGGCCCGCCTGCGCGGCGGCCCGGTCCCCGCCGACCCACCCCAGCGCTCGGCCGAACCCAACGCCCAGTCCCCTCTCTTCGAGCCGCAGTCCATCCACCTGCCGCTGACCGACCTCGCCGCGGTGTACGCCGAGCAGCAGCGCCGGCACGCCACGACCGCGCACCCGGACCGCATGCGGCTGCTGACGGCGGCCGAGTCGGCGGGGATGCTGGTGGCCGCCGAGATGAACCGCTCGGGGCTGCCGTGGAGCGCCGAGGTGCACCGGCAGATGCTGCACGAACTGCTGGGCGAGCGGTACGTGGGCGGCGGCGAGCCCCGGCGCCTCGCCGAACTCGCGGACGAGGTGTCCGCCGCCTTCGGGCGCCGGGTGCGGCCGGACCTGCCCGCCGACGTCATAAAGGCGTTCGCCCAGGCCGGCGTCAAGGTCAAGTCCACCCGCCGCTGGGAGATCGAGTCCGTCGACCACCCGGCCGTGAAACCGCTGGTCGAGTACAAGAAGCTGTACCGGATCTGGGTCGCCCACGGCTGGTCCTGGCTGCATGACTGGGTGCGCGACGGCCGGTTCCGGCCCGAGTTCCACGCGGGCGGCACGGTCACCGGCCGGTGGGTCACCAACGGCGGGGGCGCATTGCAGATCCCCAAGGTGATCCGGCGCGCGGTGGTCGCCGACCCCGGCTGGCGGCTCGTCGTCGCCGACGCCGACCAGATGGAACCGCGCGTGCTGGCGGCCATCTCGCGCGACCCCGGCCTCATGGAGGTGGCCGGCCGGGAGACCGACCTCTACCAGTCCGTCTCCGACCGCGCCTTCTCCGGCGACCGCGCCCAGGCCAAGCTCGCCGTGCTCGGCGCGGTCTACGGCCAGACCTCCGGCGACGGCCTCAAGAACCTCGCCGCACTCAGACGCCGCTTCCCCAAGGCGGTCGCGTACGTCGACGACGCCGCGCGGGCCGGTGAGGAGGGCCGGCTGGTGCGGACCTGGCTCGGGCGGACCTGTCCACCGGCGGCGGGGGCCGACGAGGACGCGGAGGAGGCGGGCATCCCCGTCGGGGACGACGACTCCGAGGGCCGCCAGTGGACGCCGGGCTACGCCTCCACGGACGCCCGCGCCCGGGGCCGCTTCGCCCGCAACTTCGTCGTCCAGGGCAGCGCCGCCGACTGGGCCCTGCTGCTGCTCGCCGCGCTCCGGCGGACCTGTGCGGAGATGGCCGCCGAGCTGGTCTTCTTCCAGCACGACGAGGTGATCGTGCACTGTCCCGCGGAGGAGGCGGAGACGATCGTGGCGGCGATCCGGGAGGCGTCCGACCTGGCGGGGCGGCTGACGTTCGGGGAGACGCCGGTGCGGTTTCCGTTCACGACGGCGGTGGTGGAGTGCTATGCCGACGCGAAGTGAGTGACGTGATCGGCGTGAGTGACGGGGAACGACGGGGAGCGGGGTACGACGGTCTCGTTCACGGTCCGGTTTCCGGGTCGCGTTCGGGGTCGTATGCGGCGGCGTCCGCGGTCTCGGCGCGCGGGGTGTCGGCCAGTTCGTGGGCGAAGTCGCGGACCAGGTCGTGGGGGGCGTAACAGCCGTATGCCGTCTCCTCCAGGAGGGCCACGTCCACGAGGCGGTCGAGGGCGGCCTCGGCTCGGCGGGCATCGGTGCCGGCCAGGCGGGCGAGGAGAGGGGCACCGTAGGCGGGGAGGTCGAGAGTGCCGATGCCGCGTAGCACGAGGGCCGCGTCCTGGTCGGCCTGGCGGGGCGAGGCGGCGAGTGCGTCGTGGGCTACGGCCAGGGATCGGCGGACGCTCAGGTCGTCGTACTCCAGGTGATTCAACCGGCCTTGCTTGGCGGTCAGTTGGCCGGCCAGGACGTCCGGGGTGAGGGCGCTGCGGGCGGCCAGTCGGGCGGCGACCACGCGCAGGGCGAGCGGGAGCCGGCCGGTGAGTGCGACGAGGGGGTGGGCCGCGTCGAGACCGTCGCGTCCGCTCACCGCGCGCAGCAGTGCGGCGCTCTCCTCGTCCGACAGCGGTGCGAGCGGGAAGCGGTGGGCGCCGTCCAGCGCGGTCAGCGGGGAACGGCTGGTGACGATCACCGCGCAGTCGGCTCCGCCGGGGAGTAATGGCCGTACCTGCGCCGCGTTCGCCGCGTCGTCCAGCACCAGCAGGGTGCGGGTGGGTGCGAGGAGCGAGCGCAGCAACGCGGCTGCCGCGTCCGGGTGTTCGGGGATGCGGCGGGGGTCGGTGCCGAGGTCGTGGAGCAGGGTGGTGAGGGCTTGGGCGGGGGTGAGGGGGGTCATGCCGGGGGTGGCGCCGTGCAGGTTGATGTAGAGCTGGCCGTCGAGGAAACGTTCCTTCAGGGCGTGAGCGAGGTGGAGGGCGAGGGCGCTTTTGCCTATGCCGGCCATGCCGTTGATGACGGTGATGGTGGGGGCAGGGGCAGGGCCGAGGTCGGGGGTGGTGGCCTCTTCAAGGGCGTTGCGCAGGGCGGCGAGGGTGGTTGCTCGGCCGGTGAAGTGGGCCGGGGGTGGGGGCAGTTGGGCAGGTTGGGGGCGGTCTTCGCGCGTAGAGGCAGAGGTGGTGGAGGCGCGGGTGGTCACGAAGGTCGGCGGGGTCGTGGGGGCGGGCGCGGCTCCCGCCGTCCCGGCCGCGACTCCCCGGAGTACCTCCACATGGGCCTCGCGCACCGCCGGGCCCGGTTCGACGCCGAGTTCCTCGATGAGGTGGGTGCGTAGGTCGCGGTGGACGGCCAGGGCCTCGGCCTGGCGGCCGGTGCGGTGGAGGGCGAGCATGAACTGGCGGTGGTACGCCTCCCGTAGCGGATGCTCGGTGGCCAGTGCCGCCAACTCCGGTACGAGGGCGCCGAGTCGGGCGCCGCCGACGGCGAGTTCGGCGTCGTAGCGCCACTCCAGGAGCAGCAGTCGGGCCTCGCGGAGCCGTCGGACGAAGGCGTATCCGCCGGTCTCGGCGGGGAGGCCGCTGAGCGGGGCGCCGCGCCAGAGTGCGAGTGCCGCTGCGGATTCGCGTACCGCCCGTGCCCAGTTGCCGGTGGCGTGCGCGTCACGGGCCGCGGCGAGGTGTTGTTCGAAGACGTGGACGTCCAACTCGCCCTGTTCGACGCGTAGTACGTAGCCGGGCGGGACGGCTCGTAGCCGGTCGGGGTCGTGGAGCAGTCGTCGTAGGCGTGCCACGTGGTTGTGCAGTGAGGCCTGTGCGGAGGGGGGTGGTGCGCCGCCCCACAGGGCGTCCTTGAGGGACTGGGCGGAGACGACTCGGCCGTTCTCGATCAGCAGGGTGGCCAGTAGGGCGCGGATTTTGGGGCTGCCGATGGGCTTGATGGCGGGGGTGTTGAGGTCATCGGCGGCTCGGGGGCCGGGGGCGTCGAGGTCGTCAGCCTGGGGGATGTACAGGATCGGCGTGCCCAGCAGTCCGAAGCGCAGGCCTTGCCGCATCACGCCGTTCACTGCCCTTCCCGTGCTCCAGCACTCCCGCTCTCGTCCTCGTCCTTGGCGGAAATTCGCCTCTGCCTGTCGGTTTCCCTCAAGCGGCGGTGTGGAACGTCCTTGGCCATATGTTAGCGATCTGTTGGCGCGGCCTGATGTGATCACTACATCGGATCTGGCCCGGGGGTGCGCGCGTACGACGCGTTGCTCGGGGGAGTGACGCCGCCGCGGCCGGATCCGGGGACGTGTGAGGGTCCTGGCCGGCAGAGGTGAACGGCTGGGGCCCTCGTCCCTTTCTCCCCCCGCCCCGGGCGACGGGTCTGAGATCAGATGACGGGCTGGTTCAGATGACGGGCGGGCGCCCGAGTCGTGAGAGCTGCCAGACCGTCCGCCAGCGCATCGGCCGGCGTTCGCCCGCCGGCTCCCGTATCCCTTCCATGAAACCGCCGAACCAGGCCCGTAGGCCGGGTCCCGAGCGGGTTCGTACGAGGGTGAGCAGGGTCCATATGCCCAGGTGAACGGGTATGAGGAGCAGGGGCAGCCGGCGGCGGACGAGCCAGACGCGGTTGCGGGCGGTGACGCGGTAGTAGATGGCGTGGCGGGCGGGCGAGGTCTTCGGGTGGCGGAGCAGGAGTTCGGGGGCGTAGCGGATGCGCCAGCCCGCGTCGGCGGCGCGCCAGGCCAGGTCGGTCTCCTCGTGCGCGAAGAAGAACGCGGCGGGCCAGTCGCCGATCTCGTCCAGCATGGCCGTGCGGAGGGCGTGGCCGCCGCCGAGGAAACTGGTGACGTGTCCGCCGCGCATCGGATCGGCGTTGCCGATCCTGGGCACGTGGCGCTGTTGGGTCACGCCGTGTTCGTCGGCGATGCGGAACCCGACGATCCCGAGCCGCGGTTCGGTCTCGAACAGGGCCCGCACCCGTCGCAGTACGTCCACCTCGACGAGCAGGCCGTCGTCGTCCAGCTCGACGACGTAGTCGATGTCATCGAATTCGCGTAGCTTGCGGAGCGCGATGTTGCGTCCGCCGGGGCAGCCGAGGTTCTCGTCCAGTTCGAGTTGGGTTACTTCGCCGGGGAGCGCCAGGCGGGCGGCGTAGTCGGGGAGCGGGCAGCCGTTGCCCACGATCACGATCCGCGCGGGGGCGAGGTCCTGCTTGGCGACCGACTCCAGCAGTGCGTCGACCTCGGTGGGGCGGTTGCCCATGGTCACCACGGCGACGGCGATCCTCGACGACGACTCCGGGCCAGCCAGGTCATCCATGCCCTCACCCCATCCCGACCGGCAGCATGACGCGCGATGCTAGCCGTTCACGGTAAGGACTTCCTAAGCACCCCGGTGATTTCCTTCAGTACCCCGGATTTCGCTCGGTACCCCGACGGTTCGTGCCGGTGCCCCGGGGACTCGTGTTGGTGCCGCGACGGTTCGCCGTGGTGTCCCGCCGATTCGCCGTGGCGGCTCCACGGTTTTCCTTGCGCCGTACGAACTTCAGCCCCGACCAGTCCTCCCCCAGCGCGGCGACCTTCACGTCGACGATGCCCAGCGGGAGGAAGAGGTCCCGCAGGTCGTTCTCGGCGATGTCACTGACGTGACCTGCGGCTTTGCGGGGCCAGGCGATCCAGAGCATGGCGCTGTCGGTGAGTTCGGCGACGAGGGTTGTCGCTTCGGCGGTGAGGGTGGCGTGGGTGCGGTAGAAGGCGAGGGTGATGTCGGGGGCGGAGGCCGGGGCGGCTGGGGTGAGGTCTACGTCGTCGGGGAGACCGGGGATGTCGAAGGAGTCCGGGGCGTGCAGCAGCCGTACCCGGTGGCCGGGCTTGACGCCGATCTTCTTGGCCAGCGGGGTGCCGGAGTAGCCGCTGTTCGTCGCACTGTCACTGTGTTCGGCCATGTCCCGGTTCCTCTGGCGTCTCAGGTGTCGCAGGCTTCTCGATCGATAGGTTCCGGCTCGGGCGAGGCGGCGAATCGGTGAATCGGTTGAACACCATCCAAGCCTGCCGGGTGATTCGGCGTGGACGGAATCGCCCAGGAGGGATGTCCGCCTACGTCGAAGCCCTCATCCAGCGCCAGTTGGAGCGGGACCGGCTGCGTGAACTCATCGAGGACGCGGAGACCCAACACGGCCCGGTCGACCAGGCCGCGGTCGAGGCCAAGCGGGCGCGGCTCCGGGGTGACGCGGCCGGCTCGGTGGATGCCGCGTGAGTGGCACGCTCGTCCTGGACTGCGAGGGGCTGTCCAAGCTCGTACGACGCGTACCTGAACTCACCGAATGGCTGGCCGCGGCCGAAGCCGAGGACATCCGCGTCGTCACCAGCTCCGTCACCCTCGTCGAAGCCCGCGACCCCAGGACCGACCAAGCGCGCTTCGACTACGCCGTCTCCCGCGTGAACATCGTCCCGCCCACCGAGGCCATCGCCCGCCACGCCGGCGAACTCCCCGCCGCAGCGGGACTGCACGGCCACAAGTACGCCTTGGACGCCATCGTCGCCGCCACGGCCCTGGCTTCACCGGCCCCTGCGACTGTCCTTACGTCGGACCCTGAAGAACTTCTGGTCCTGTGTGGCGCCGGCATTCGCGTGATCAAGGTCTGAGTCTCTGGCGCGGTGGACGTCCCTTGGTCAGCCGACTCGTTTGGTCAGCCCACTCGTTTGGTGATCACCGGGCAGTGAGCCAGGGAGGGCGCGTTGTTCATGAGGGAGCAGCGGCAGGGTCTCGTCGCCCGCGCCCGCGCCTCCTCGTCGGGCGCCAACTTCAGGTCGTAGACACGGTGTTCGGCCTGACGCAGCTCGTTCTGTTCGCGTACGCCAACAGGCTCAGCAAGGCCCCCACGATCATGAGTACCGAGGCTGCCGAATCTAGAAGCGGGTCCCGTTCACCGCTCCTCGGCCACTCCACCGGCGCCCACATCACCCAGGTCCATACCGTCGGTCCCGTCGGACCCATCAGACCTCACCCCGGCCACCGCATCCGGGCGTCATGGACAAGTTCCGCCAGCCGCCCCGCAGTTCGTCCCCCGGCGGAAAGGACCAGCACCCGTAACACCGTGGCGCTGCGTGGCCGCCAGATCTCTCCGACGTCCAGCCACCCCCAGGAACGGAGCGCGGCGAGAGCGGCACGATCGGCGTGATCCACCAGGATGACACCGAGGGATGCCTGATGGTCCGTCAGCAACCGTGCCTGTAGCCGGGCGACGATCTCGTGATCCCGCGGATGCGAGCGGACCAGGATGTCGGTGATCGCGAAGACGCTGCCGAACTCGGCGAGTTGCTCGATGCTGCTCGGCAGCGTTCCGTCGCATCCGGGCCACCAGGCACCGCCGCTGCGGAGCGGGAATCCGAAGGCGCATCCCACCAGGCCGTCCGTCTCCGCGATCACCATGGCGAAACCCGGCCGGCGGATGTCGGAGGCCAGCCGGTTCAGGAAGCGCCGGCGGCTGGGATGCGGGTATGCCTCACGGAACGACGCCTCCTGGGGTGACGTCTCGTGGAGCGGCGTCTCACGCGAGTCCATGTACAGATCCGCCAGTTCCCCTGCCAGATCCAGCGCCAGCCAACGGTTCGCCCGACGCAACCGCGCCGCGAGCAGGGTGGACGACCCTCCGCCATGGAGTTGCGCGCCCACCCTTCGATTGCCCGGGAGCAGGTGGGGCTCAGCCGCTGGCATGCGACGCGTCGGAGTCGGTGTCCGTCCGCGCCGGCCAGTTGTCCCGCCGTTCCTGAGCCACCGCGGCACGGCCGCCGGACCGCGGCCGGGCAGGCATGGTCACCTCGGGGACATCGGAGGGTTCCTGACGTTCGGGAAGCGCCGACCGCGCACCATTCCGCCGTACGACCCGCTCCTCGGACTCGTCCCCCGTGTCCCTCGTCTGATGCTCGAAGAAGCGCAGCAGCTCCACCGGGAACGGCATGACCAGCGTGCTGTTCTTCTCCGCGGAGACGTCCACCACGGTCTGCAGCAGGCGCAGTTGGAGCGCGCCAGGGGTGTCGGCCATGGTCGCCGCCGCGTCACTCAACCGCTGGGACGCCTGGAACTCGCCGTCGGCGGCGATGACCCGGGCCCGGCGTTCCCGTTCGGCCTCGGCCTGCTTGGACATGGAGCGCATCATCGACTCCGGAAGGGCGATGTCCTTGATCTCGACCCGCTCGATGCGCAGTCCCCAGGGTTCCTCGGTGGGGGCGTCCATCACCTTCTTGAGCTCCGCGTTGATGTGGTCGCGGTCGGAGAGCAGCGTGTCCAGGTCCGCCCTGCCGATCACCGCACGCAGCGAGGTCTGGGCGATCTGGGAGACGGCGCCGGGGTAGTTGCGGACGTTCACCAGGGCCTTGACCGGGTCGATCACCCGGAAGTAGACGACCGCGTCGACGGTGAGCGTCACGTTGTCGGCGGTGATGGACCCCTGCGGCGGGATGCCGAGCACCTCCGTCTGCACGGACACCTTCTGCATCCGGTCCCCGATCGGCCGGATCACGCGCAGGCCGGGCCCGCGGATGTCCGGCAGCAACCGCCCGAAGCGGAACACCACACCCTTCTCGTACTGCTGGACATTGCGCACGCTCATGGCGAGCAGAATCACCCCGGCCACCGCGCACACCGCCAGCACAGTGATCAGAACACCCATGGTTCTCACATTCCTTACGTCGATGGCGCCACTGGCACAGCCGGCATAGGCTGGCATCGACCGGGGTCCCGGGCCGCTGTGGAAGCTCTGTCCGCTACGGAGGCTCTGCCTGCTACGTGCGCGAAATACTCTCGGTAACTTGAGCCTACTCCTCGGCCCGAGACGGCGAGGAGATGACAGATCCGGCGGTCCCTCCCCGGGACGCGGTCCGTGCGAGCTCTCCGACCATCTGACCGCCTCCTCCACCGACCGCCTTGCGGCCGCGGTCGCGGAGAAGGGCCCCCCGAGCCTTCGGCCGCCCTCCGACAGGACTCCGCTACGGCTGCATCGGACCGCTCACCGCCGTGACGGACCACGGCCGGTGTAGAGGAGCACCGACAGGCTGACGACGATCACGACAATGACTACGACGGTGAACATGGCTGCTGCCTTCTCTGACGCTCGGTTCGTGCGTCGATCTGCTTCATGGACGTCAATTCCTGTCGGTTCACCGGGTGATGAGCGGAACCTCGACGGAGGCCTCGGCCGGCTCGGCCGACAGCGACGACGTAGAGGGCAATGGCGGTGGCGACGGCAGGACGCGGTCCTCCCACCACGACAGGGCCATCACCGTGGCGAGCAGGACGAAGGGGGTGGAGGCCGGGACGATCAGGGCGTACATGCGTACCGCCTGCGATGGATGCGTGCGACGCCGCGGGCCGCAGATCGGGCCGGCCCGCTTGAGGCGCATCGACGCTTCGCCGGACCGGGTGGCGACGGCGAGTGCGGGAGCGGCCCGTTGGTCGCGAGGCAGGTACCGGCACCGATGCGCGAGGTGCGCCCCCGAAGGTGCGCGAGAAGTGATCGACGCTGCCGGGGGCTCGGGCCGTGTACCCCGAACGCTAACCTCCGCCGCACTGCCTGAACAGACGGCAAGTGGCCATCCGGCCGGCCGACGAGACCGTTGCATGCGGCGCTACCAGCGCTCTCCGGGCAGAGCTACGCTGTTCGAACAGGCCCCGGCCCCCGGCAGTGTCGCTTCGTGCCGCTCCGAGGAGGCCCGCCGTGTCCGTCGTACTTCTCATGAGTCTCGTACGTCCGCTGCGCCCCCTGCGTCCCGCCGCGAGGTGCGCGTCATGCGGCACGTGACCAACGCCCCCGAAGCGCGGCCTCTGTTGACGGCTGCGGCGTCGGCGGTCGATCCCGCCCTCCTCGCCGAGGTCGTCGAACTCCGCGCCAGGAACGAGGAGTTGGAGCGGGCGATGGCGACCCGGCCGGCGATCGACCAGGCGCGAGGCATGGTGATGGCACTGGCGCCGTGTTCCAGTGAGCGGGCCTGGGACGTGCTGGTGGACGTCTCGCAGCACTGCAACCTCAAGCTCCGGGACGTCGCCGCGGCCCTGGTCGCCACGACGACCGACGAGACGCTCCCGGAGCCGATACGCCAGGAACTGCGCCGGGCGCTGCGGCGCCTGCACGCGGCGGAGCGAGGATGACGGCGACGGGGAGCCGGGGACTGACGGCGGGTCCGCCCGGCGGACGGCACCGGGTGCTGTGGGTTCAACCCCCCGGTGCCTTCGTCCAGGACGGCCGTCGGACGCCCTTGCCGGGTAGCCCACCTCATGGGACCTAAACCCCGAGGCGCCCGAGGCTGAGGCTATTCGGGCCGTTGGGTCCGGGCATTGTGCGCGAGGCCGTCCGGATGCTCCGCCGTGCGCTCGCCGAGCGGAAGGACCATGACACGTACGGTCGTCGCGTCGGGCCCGCGCTGGATCCGCCCCACTTCCCGCCAGCCCCAGCCCTGGAAGACGGCGCCGATCGCGCGGTCGGAGCGATCCACCAGGGTGACGCCGAGCGAGGCCTGGTGGTCGCCGAGAAGATGCTCCTGCATCCGGCGGGCGAGCCCTTCGGCGTGCCGGTGCGGATGGACGAGGGTTTCCAGGATCGCGAACACATGCCCGGACGCGGTCAGTTGCTCCAGGTTCTGCGGCAACGGTCCGTCGAACCCCTCCCACCAGGAGCCGTCACGCGGTACCGGGAACCCGAAGACACAGCCGGTCAGGGACCGCGCCTCGGCGACCAGCATGTCGAATCCCGGCAGTTGGACGGCGTCCGCCAGCCGGACCAGGAACTCCTGCCGGTCGTTGAACTCCTCGCCGGACTCGGTGTCGGAGGACTCCACGTACAGGTCCGCCAGGTCCTCCCGCAGACCCTCGGCCTGCCAGCGGTTCAGCCGGCGCAGCCGCACCGTGTCCAGAGGGGAGGTGTCCGGGGCCGAGGTTTCCGGGGCGGAGGTCCACGGGGTGGGAGTTTCCAGGGCGGCCGGCTCCGGGCGTTCGGAATCGTACGGTTGCTGCGGGGTGCGCATGAGGCGCCTCGGTTCAGGAGACCGGCAGATGTGCGGGACTGCCATCGTGGCCGATGAGAGGGCGATGAGCGGGCGGCGCCTGGGTCCGGGACGTCTGCTTCGCAGCATAGCCCGCGGATCGGCGCCGCGGCGGGGACCGTCGGGGGACGTGGAGGCCGCTGAGACCGCTGGGACGCAGGTCGCCGAATGGGGCGGACGGCCGCCGGAACCGTCCAGGGACGGCGGCGGTCGGACGGCGTAAATCCCGTTTGAACGGGGGCGGTTCGGGAAATCGAGCGGTGTGCTTCGACCCGGAGGCACCCCCGTGCGAGCAGCCGCCGCTGCTCCCCTGCGTGTCGCGGTCCGCCCGCTCCCACGGTGAGGGACGCCACCGATCGGGGAGACACGTGCCCAAGCCGGCCGCACGCACGCAGAGCTCACGCAGCGCACCCCCCAACGCCTACGACGACGCGCCGGACACCGACGCGACGTTCCGCCGTATCGCCGCCCTGCCGGACGGCCCGGAGCGGTCCACGCTGCGCCAGGAGGTGGTGTGCGCCTGGATGCCGATGGCCGCACGGCTCGCCCGGCGCTTCCGGCATCGCGGGGAGACCTTCGAGGACCTCAAGCAGGTCGCCCAACTGGGCCTGGTCAAGGCGGTGTTGCGCTTCGATCCCGCGCTCGGCACCCCCTTCCCGAGCTTCGCCATCCCGACGATCCTCGGCGAGGTGAAGCGGCACTTCCGCGACGACCTCTGGGTCGTGCACGTGCCCCGGCGCGTACAGGAACTGCGCGGCCGGGTCCGCTCCGCCGGCCACGAGCTGAGCTCCTCGGCGGGCGGCCGCACACCCTCCGCCGCCGAGATCGCCGCGCACACCGGACTGACCGAGGCCGAAGTACGGCTGGGCCAGGGGGCGTTGGAGAGCTTCATCGCCCAGTCCCTGGACGCCCTGCCCGGGAGCTCCGAGGACAGTCACCCGTTGGCCGACACCCTCGGCGCGCTGGAGCCCGGCTTCGACCGGGTCGTCGACCGCGAGTCGTTACGCCCCCTGCTGCGGGCGCTGCCCGAGTGCGAACGCCAGATCCTGTACATGCGGTTCTTCGGCGAGATGACGCAGGCCCGCATCGGACTGCAGCTCGGCATCTCCCAGATGCACGTCTCCCGCCTGATCACCCGCACCTGCGCCCGCCTCCACGCCCAGGTGACGGCCGACGCCCCCGACCGAAGAAGGGCCTCGTGACCCCCGTACCGCGTCGACACGGGACGAGTGCGGCTACGTCAGGCCCTGTTCCGCTTCTCCTGTATCTGCTCTACGCTCTTCACAGGGAAGACGGGATCGTGACCGTGTCGGGGACCACTCCGACCACGTCAGAGACCACCCTGTCTCCCCTTCCAGGCTCCCAGCCCCCGAGTCGGATTCGAGGCCGGCCGGAGCCGCATCGCCGGAGTGCGCGGCTCCAGCCTTCGTTCTCCCGGCAGTTACCGATCGGGGCATTCCCACCGGCCCCGCCGCCGCGGAGGACAACGCGCGAGGAAACGGTAGAGGGGGGCCTCACATCCTCGCGGCCACGGCCGCCGCCGCCCAGCGGCGGCGGTCGTCCGGATCCCACGGGCGCCACGGCGACTTTCGCGTGTGCGCTCCCGTAGTAGCGTCGACACAGGGTAGAGACGTAGAGACGCAGGCATACGGGGACCGGAAGTGGCGTCGGCGGAAGGCGGGCGGGCCGGTGAGTGGGCGATGAGCTACGAGCCTGAGTCCGGGCCTGAGCTGCTGCGACCCGAAGCGGCGATTCCGCTGGCGCCGTTGCGGGGGCTGAAGGGCGCGGCACGTCGTTACGGCACCGGGCTCAGCGGGCCGGAGTTCGCCGAGGCGCAGCTCCTCGGAGCCGGCTGGGCGGCGGTGCCGCTCGTCGTGGCGCTGGTGGGGCTACTGGTGCCGTCCGTACGGACCGCCGCGTTGGTGTGTGCGGTGGTGCTCGGGGCGGCTGTCCTGGCCCGTTCGCTTCTCCTGGTCGTCTTCGAGCGACGTCAGCACGCCTACGAACCCCGCTGGCTGGCGGACCGCACCGCCGATCTGCGTACGCACCACTTCCCCCTCCTGCGCTGTGCCGTCCGCTCGGACGAGGTGCCGGGCCCGCCCCAGGTCTACGACCTGACCAGGGGCAACCAGGTCGGCGAGTTGCTCAGACGGCGGGAACGGGAGCGAACCGTCGGCACCTTCTCCCAGGCCACCCTGCAGTTCGTCTGCGCCGTCGGCCGCGACGAACTCGCCGTGCTCGCCGAAGTCCGCCGGGAACTGGCCGAGTTGGACTTCCAGCCGGTGCGGCCCGGCGCTCCCCAGGCCTGGGTCCGCTTCCCCGGCGCCAGCTATCTGGCACTGCCCGACACCGGACGCAGGCCCGCCCGACGGGCCTACTGGGTGCTGTCCGGACCGGTGTTGGTGTCGGCGGTGGAGGCGACGGCCCGGGCCGGCTCGGCCAGATGACGCTGGAGCAGCTGGTGGCGGAACTCGTAGTGCCCGTTCATCTGCCGTAGTACCTCCCGCCGTTGGGCATCCTCCATGAACGCCATCAGCCGCCGCGGAGTGTGCCCGCGCACCGCCAGCCAGCCACGGGTGGCCACGAACCGGCCCCACGAACTGGACCCGAGCGCCATCAGCCCCAGCCCGGTGGCGCTGAGCAGCGCCCCGCCGGCCGCCCCCATCAACGCCTCGACGGCGGTGGGCAGTTTGTCGATCAAGGTGACGTCGTCGAGCTGCGGGGTGCGCCTGCCGGCCTTGATGGAGCCACCGAGATAGGCACCGGTGAGCGCCCCGGCGACACCGCCGGCCAGCCAGGCGTAGAGCACCGTGGAGCGGTCGGAACGGAGCAGCGTGGTGGGGGTGATGGCCTCCATGAGGTCGCTGGGTTCGCTGAAGTAGCGGGCGGCGGCGAACGTGATGCCGCTCAACACCCCGCCGATCACCACGTATTGAGGTCTCTCGTACAGGAACGCGACGATCACCGCACAGGCGGCACCGCCCACCACCCCGAAGCCGAGCACCCGTTGCAGCGCGTGCGAGGAGGGCGGTCGTACGGATCTCAGCCGCGGCTTGGCCCGGCGCGGATCGTCCCCGGGCACCAGCTCCACCACCAACGCGCCCACCAGCGCGGCGCCCAGCCCGATCCACAGGCCCAGCAGCGGGCGGCCGAAGAGGGCGAACAGCGCGACCGCCGGAATCGAGCAGCCGATCGCCGCGTTGACCACGGCCAGCGTCAGATGCACCCACTGCGGTACCGCCCGATGCAGTTGCCACCAGGCCAGCCGCCCGGTGCCGGGGTCGACATTGCGGGCCAGGAAGGCCAGATGACGGCGGGCGTCCTCGACGCTGTAGTGCGGGGCCTTGTCGCGAGGCCGCAGATAGGCCTGGGTGATGAAGGCGCCGAGGAGCCGCTGCCCGATCCGTTCCTCTGCCTCGGCCTCCGCGCTCGCGTCTGGCTCGGGTCCGCCGGCCGAGAGGATCTCGCGAGGCAGCGAACCGTCCAACGACACGGCCAGGGACAGCATGAACGGCGTCTCCAGCACCCGCGCCAACGGCCCGTCCGGCCGTTCCTCCAGGGCGGCGAGCAACGGTTCCAGGACCGGCCCGGGACGGGCGGTCTCCAGCACCCCGCGCGCCTCGTCCGCACGCAGCGGCTGCAGCCGTACGACGAGCGTCTCGCGCAGCATGCCGTCGGCGTCCAGCTCGTCGAACTCCTCGGTACGGCAGGCCAGTACGAAGGACCGCCCCTCCAACCCCGCGGCGACACCACGCAGTACGGCGGCCCGGTCGGCGGCCTGGTCCAGTCCGTCGAGCACGGGCAGCACATGGTGCCGGACGAGCTCGGCGCAGATCAGCCGGTTGCGTGCCTTGTCGGTACTGGCCGTGTAGATGGCGGTGAGTTCGTCCGTCATCCACTCCATGAGCGGACGGGCCGGATCCCAGGACGAGACCTGGAAGATCACCGGCACCAAGTGCCCGGCCGGCTCGGCGAGTTCGAGAGTGGTCAACACACAGACGGTCGTCTTCCCGGCCCCCGGATTCCCCGTCACCACCAGCCGGGACAGCCCGCCCGCACGAACGCGCCGCGCAAAGGTCCCGGTCAACTGATTCAGCACGCCCTCCTCAGGCAGCTCGCCTGCCAGCCGCGAGAACCGCTCCGCCCCGGCCCGCCGCCGCCACCGCACCGCCATCCGCCGGTCCTCGAAAAGCCCCCGGCTCCGACTCTCGGCCGCCCACGCCTTGACCACGCTCCGCGCCAACGCCGGCACCTGCGCCGCCACCGCCTCGTCCAAGGTGCCGGACGGCCGCAGCCCGCTGTACAGCACGGTCGTCACGATGGCGGCGACGGCGAGCACGACGGGGATGAGGGAGGCCCAGAGGTCGAGGGGCTTGAGGTCACCGCTCCTCAGCCCCTGTACGGCGACGACGACGGTGGCCACCAGGACCGCGCCGAGGACGGAGGCGAGGGCGACCCTGAGCACGCGGCGGGTCCTCACGACCCGGCCTCCGATCTGCCGACGGCCGGCGGAAGGGCGTCCGCGCTGCGGGCGAAGACGGTCAGCACGGCGGACCTCCCGGCGGCGCGGCGCGTCAGCGGGCCGAGGACGGGGAGATGGCGGCCGACCCACGCCTTGAGGAGCAGGAAGTAGAGCATCCCGCAGTACGTCCGGGCGGGCCGTCTGCCGTAACAGGCCACCAACCGCGGTCGCATGCCCCGCAACCGCTCCGCGATATGCGTCAGGTTGACCACGCCGAGGGTGGCGAGGGTGGCGACACCGTGCGCCCGGTCGGGGCCGACGTCCATGTAGTCGTCGAGGGACTGGAGAGCCTCCCCCAGATCCAGGGCGAGTTCGCGTTCGGCGGGCTCAAGTCCGGGTTTGACGATGCTGCACAGAATCAGATGGGCCGAACTGCCCTTGCCCCGGGTGATCTTCTCCAGCACATCGACGGGAACATCCACCTCACGCTGCCGTCGCGACAGAACCTGGAACTCGTGCAACGAGGCGATCGCCGCGAACACGTCCTCGCCGGGGGTGTATCCGAGCCTGCGCTCCAGCTCGCGCACCAGCCGCCCGAGAAGCAACTCGGCGTCCGTACCCGCCGTGAACGGCCGGTTGCCCATCAAGTCGGCGAGCCGTGCATCGGCGGACGGATCGGTCTCCCCGTCGATGAGGTCGTCGTAGAGCCGGGTCACCGCACCGGCCAGCACAGCGACATCCAACGGCAAGGCACGCCCGGTCAGCCGGCCATAACCGAGCATGGCCAGCCCGAACTTCACACTCATCGCCCGCAACGACCGCTCGGCCCGCTCCCGCTCGCCCGGTTCGGCAAGGCTCTCGACCACAAGCGGGCGGACGACCTGCTCGTACGCCCCACCGAGCCCGTCCAGCGACCGATACGCACCCACGACGGTCGACGGCAACCCCACAGCCATCCCCACCGACCGAAAGAGCGCACCGACCTCCACAAACCCCTGGCCCATCCGCACTCCCCCCGGCCCGTGCCATCCGAGCGTGACACAAGGGTGAGCAGACGGTAAATACCTCGACTGTTGCGGGTGGGTGCGGGTCACCCGGACTGTCGCCCGGCCGCCTTCGGAGCCCGCCTCCCGATCTTCAGAAGGAGCCGACGCGGGTAGTAGATGGTCGCCAAGGACGCCGCCCGGAGGTCCGAACCGGGGACGCGGTCGAAGCGCCACCTCCGAACCATCGTCGCCAGGGCTATCACCATCTCAGCCATGGCGAAGTTGTCGCCTACGCACTTACGGGCACCGCCGCCGAACGAGGCGAACGAGCCACGCGGCACGGCAGGCGTCCGGCCCGGAAGCCAGCGATCCGGGTCGAACCTCTCCGGGTCGTCGAACGCGTCCCATCCGGAAAAAGCAAAAGCCCCAGGTCACGGCGAGTGAGAATCCTGGGGCTTCGGCAGAGCCGCCTTCGGGATTCGAACCCGAGACCTACGCATTACGAGCTGTCCGATGTTGGTCCGCAGTGGTCCACGGAAGTCCGCCGATGGGTCCGCGGTGCAGGTCAGGCACCATGTCGGACGTCCACGGACGAACGCGTACCGCACTGGATTGACCAGCAATCGAGACTAGAACTGAGACTGGCTCCACCCGTACAGCGCCCCTCCGACCAGAAGCGCAGGCGGCAGATTTGCAGCGGGCCGCTCCCAGCCGACCTGACCTGCCATGAAGAGGAGCGGAGCGCCCCTGGGGGACACCCGAGGGAACGCGCATCACGCGGCCCCCAACGCGTTCTGTCGACCACCACGATTCGCCACCTTTCGCCACCCCTGCGCGGCTCTGACCAGGTACTGAAGCGAACGCCACCTCTCGCGCCATGCCCTTCACTATGGGGTTTCGCCACGGTTTTGGATCATGAAGGTGATTCCGATGCTTGAAGCTGTTGATGACTTGGGGTTTCCTCTTCATGGAGCCGAAAGGCACCTACGACGCATGGACGCCTGGCTCCGGGCAGCTCCCCGGAGCCAGGCTCACATGCGGGTTACGGGCGGGTCCGGCCGACTACACAGCGGTCGGGCTCGCCTGCCACCCAACCAACCGTCCGGAACGCCTCTGATGCATCACGCAAAGTGCTCGATGCACCCCGCGATGGCAGTGACCGCAGTCAGGAACAAGGCCACAAGCTGAATCCAGTCCGGTAACTGGCTGCGCCTGCGGCACCATGCCCGCTTTGTCGATCGCTCCATCTGATCCGATCTCCCATCTCTCAGTGATCCCAACAGAGTTGGGGCCCGCCCGGTTCAGGCAGGCGATCGAGGAGAGAGGCATCGAACCCTCAAGAAGGTAACTGGCGCGCCAGTGGCGCACGTGCCGGTTCAAGGGTGGCGAATGCTGGCGAACTCCCGCTCGTCAACTTCCCGCGGCGCACGGCAGCGCCATCTCCGCTGTCAGTGCCCTGCTTTACGGTGTCGTCCATGGCACCTTCGGAGATCACTCGTGCAGGCATCTTGCAGGCGATTGCGGAGCACGACCGACTCGGCCCAGAAGCGTTCCGGGCTACGTACGGCTTCCACGCCGCGGCGGCCTACTTCCTTGAGCACGATGGCAACTTGTACGACTCGAAGGCCATAGCTGGAGTGGCTCACCTGTACGACTTCGGTGTAGCCCTCAAGCCCTCATCCCCAGGGTTTAGTGGCGGCCTCAAGCACGCGGTGGCTTGGTTGAGACGGGAGGGCTTCACCATCGTTGAGCCCCCCAAGACCTTCCGTCGTCGGGTAGGAGACGTGCGGCCTGCCCGTCGTGAGACGGGCCCAGCGATGCACCGCCCCATTCTTCTCCTGTGGGCAATCGGGCAGGCCATCGCTGGAGCTCCTCGCATGCAGCCGTGGTCAACCACCCGTGATGCCGTTACGCCGCTCATGGCGAAGTACAGTCACGTCGAAGACGCAGCGGACGGCATCCGGTACCCGTTCTGGGCTCTGATGCGCGATGAGCTCTGGATCGTTGAACGCGAACAGGAACTGAGCCTCACTAGCCGAGGACGCCGCCCCACCTTGGAGTCCCTGAACACGATCGACCCATCAGGTGGCCTCCGTGAGGACGACTACGACCTGATCCGCTCGCACCCGGAAGCCGCGGCTTCCGTGGCAGCCAGCCTGATCCTTCGCTACTTCCACCCCTTGCCCTCGGACTTGTTGGAAGACTTCGGCCTTCACAACTTGCTCGCCGGCAGGTGGCCAGACGCTCTGCGCCCTCTACTCGGTGAGACCTTCAAAGACCGAGACGCCATCTGGCGCACCTACGGCGGCCAGAAGATGGCAGGCATCGGCTGCCTCGCCGACGGCATTCTGAGCGCCTTCTCAGACGACAAGGGCCCCTACGCCGACGGACGCATCCCGGACACAGACTGGATCGCCTACGTCGGCGATGGCCTCTCTGGCGACCAGAAGCTCACCGATGGCAACGAACTCATGGCCGAGCACCAAGTCGCAGGCCGTCCACTGCGCTACTGGCACAAGCCATTTCAGGGGCAGTTCAGCTTTGAAGCGTGGGTTGTGATCGTGCAACGTCGGCTGCGTTGGGGCATTGGAGCCGACAAGCAGCCTCGCCGGGAGTTCGTCTGGGTACTGGCCCCTGTCCCTTCCCCCGAGCGTGGCACGTGGTCGCTGGAGGTTCTGGAGGCGCTGGACGCCGATACGGGTGAACTGCACGATGACACGGGCGACTACCTGCCGGACGACCTCGAACCCGGGGCACACGACTCTGGGGAGAGTGACGAAGATGCATACCGGCGCCTGGCCCAGAAAGCGGAGGCGAATGCCAAGAAGCGGGGTCAACTCAAGAAGCCGACTCTTGCTGACATCTACGTCCGCGACCCCAGCGCGAGAGCAGCAGTTCTCAAGCGCAGCAAGGGCAAGTGCGAGAGTCCTGAGTGCTCCGGCCATCCCACCGAGCGAACGACAGCCGGCCTGCCCATCTTGCAGGTCGACCACGTTCGAGATCTGGCCAAGGGCGGACCAGACGTCCCTTGGAACATGATCGCCCTGTGCCCGAACTGCCACGCCCTCAAGACCTACGGCGAGCACAGAGAGAAGCTTCGACGCCTCCTGGCAACTACCGCTCGCCGCCTCCATGAGCAGATGACCTACTGACTCCCGCGGCCTGGCGCCTACTCCTTGGTCGCAGATCGGCAGGAACGGCTTTCAAGACCGGTACTAAAGTCGGCCTCACCTCGCCTCTGACCTGCGCGAACGTCAGACTAGGTCTCTCGAATACGTGGCCTGGCCCACACATGACCCACAGTTAAAAGCATTCGACACCTGCTCGCAGTGACCGTCTGCCGCCTGCACTCAGAGGCTCATGACTAGCGGGACGGCATGGCAAGCCTCTGGCCGCGAGCTGTGCGACATGTGTCAGACGGGTCACCAGGTCCTTCGCGCCTTTTGCCTTCCAGACGGTGGAGAAGACATCGCTGAACCCCTTACTCTGGGATAGTACTTCGTGTCAACGGAACAGATCCTTCGAACAGTGATCTTTGAGTAGAAGGAGCAACAAGTGATCACCGAAGCCCAGATGCGACTATTGGCGCTTTGCTCGATTCGAGTGGATGGCAAAAGCGTCGACTGGTCCCTCATCGCCCGATGCGCCCTCAGGGGGCACCTCGATTCCCTCTGCGAAGGGATCATCCCCGAGGAGACCCCATCGGCAAGGAAGTCTCTACCCATCCTGCGTCACGGCCTCCGTTCCCCCCTTAGCGATCACACCTCGCGTATCGACGATGAGCTTCGCTTGGCAGAGAAATCCGGCGCCCGGCTAACCACCGTGCTAGACGATGAATACCCAGAGAATCTTCGGCACGTCCAAGACCTGCCACCGTTCTTGTTCTTCCGAGGAAACCTGAATGACGAGGCCGATAGGAACTCTGTGGCAGTAGTCGGCACTCGGGATGCCTCAGATATCGGACTAGCGCGAGCCAAAAGGGTGGCACGAGAGTTGGGCGAGGCAGGTTTCATCATCTCATCTGGCCTAGCGCGGGGCATCGACACGGCTGCCCATGAGACGGCTCTTCATTTCGGGCGGCGAACTCTTGCCGTCCTGGGGACGGGAATCACCCAATGCTATCCCAAGGAGAATGCCGGGCTGCTAGAGGAAATTGCACAATCAGGGGCCGTACTCTCTCAGTTCTGGCCGTCTCGCTCCCCCGGAAGGGACACATTCCCCAGGAGGAATCACGTCACGTCTGGCATTAGCTTGGGAAGCGTAGTTATCGAAGCCTCACGAACATCTGGGGCAAAGATGCAAGCACGAGTCGCTGCTGAGCAAGGACGGCACGTTCTACTGCTGCGTTCACTAGTGGACACACAAGACTGGGCACTAAAGATGGTGGAGTCTGGACGGGCAACCGCAGTTGACAGCAGCACCCAGATAATCGAACACCTGCGCGGCCCTGTTGCGCCTCGCCGCGAACCCCTTACGGAGCAGTTGCACCTCGACGTAGAGTGATCCAGAGTGCTCTCCCTGTAGTTATCTCGGGGTCCAAGGGGTTCATCTGTGTCATATCGCCGCTTCATGCGTCCAAGTCGCGCGACACGCACTATAGGTCAGTGGGTAGCGTGGCTGAAGAGCCAGAACTGCACCCCCTCCGTCACTCCAGCGGAGGTTGGAGTCTGTTCGATGTGCCTAGGTCCCACACCTATAGGTCCGCAAGGCACGCACTATGCGCGATGCTTTGCATGCAACAACGGAAGATACTCTACAGTCCTCGATGGCTTTGTCCCCATCTGCTACTCAGTCAACGAGGGGCTCGAAGGAGCTATATGGCGGGCCAAGAATGACGATCTAAACGGTTGGCTTCAGTTACCTCTGGCTTCTCTGCTATGGACCTTTCTAAACAACCACCTTGAGTGCATTGAGAATGCATATGGCGGAAAATTCGATATAGGTGTCACTGTACCCTCATCTAAGGAGCGGAACGGCGTAAATCACCTGGACGCACTTCTGTCACGCATAGAGAAGTGGCCTATTAATTGGAAGCAAGGGGTACTGGTCAAAAATCGCAACGAGCCCGCCGCTGAGAGACGTCAGCGAATAGTCACCGATCTTTTCACCGCTGATCAGAGTGTTAACGGCAAGCGAGTTCTCCTCCTGGATGACACTTTCACGTCTGGTGGCAGTATGGCCAGCGCCGCCTACGCCTTGCATGAGGCCGGCGCAACAAGCGTTGTCGGGATTGCATTCGGCCGACAACTTAATGCGAGTCGCGAAGAGGCACGGGAGCTCATATCGGAGCTTCCACAGCGTCCACTCGACCTAGATACTTGCCCAGTACACGACCTATCTGACATCGACCTCTTCTTTATGCGCGGTTAATTTCGCCTGCCGGGAACCGCTAGTCGGCGCACACAGTACCTGCCACGGCGCCGTTATCGCCTTCATCTTTGCCTTGATTACCCGTACATCGCGCGATCGTCGAATAACATGCAAGCCGCGCAACGCTTAACCGCTCGTCCTCGAACAGCTTGCCGACGGGAAGTGATAGCCGAGGTAATGAGCAGTTGGGTACGTCGCTGGATCGATCCGGCGGTCGCACCAAAGTCAGACAACAGACCCTGGATCTGAGGCTTTGTCTGGGAGCCTGCGGCCGGCCGGACGCGGGGCAACATCCGCTGGCATGAGACGGCTGGTGAAGCCGTCGACACACAACCGCTCGAAGGCGGCTACAACGGTATCTGGTACGGCCTGCTCAATGGCCAGACCCAACCGCGGGAAGACGAGCACCCGCTGTAGGGCGCCCACAATCATGTCGATCACCATGCGAGCGTCTCCGATGGAGTCGGCGTACTCTGCCAAGCCCCTCCGTGTGGACGCGCACACCACTGCGACCTCGGGCCAGAGCTTCCGCATCATGGCGTACGAGCGCCGTTCTTCATATGGCTTGCTCACGAGCAGGACAGACGAGACCGGGACGCCGGCCTCTGCCAGCACCGCCTTGCTGAACTCGATGTTCTCGCCCGTGTTCGTGGCACGCGGCTCTAGGAGTACGGCGGACTCCGGCACCCCGAGCTGCAACGCCCGCTCTCGGTAATGGACAGCTTCCCCGCGCGGCATGCGCGCTCGGGTCGTTGGGCTGGTAGCCCCTGTGAACACGATCACCGGCGCCATGCCCTGGTGATACAGCTCCGCAGTCACGTCAGCCACACCTAGGTCGTGACTGCCCAACCCGACAGCCACGGAGCAGGGCCGCGGAGTGTGGTGCATGCGGTGGTAGTCCCACAGAAGTCGGGCATCCGCCCATGCCTGTGCAGGGATCACTTGCTCTCACCCTCTTTCTTCACTGAGTCGGGCACGTTGAAGTCGTACGACCATGCGAACCGCGTTGCTGCATGTACCCCGATGGCGAACTCAACAACGGTTCCATCCGCCGTGTACGTGGTGCGGTGCAGTTCCACCACCCATTCGCCCGGCGCGAGTTGGAGTAGCTGAGCCTCTTCCGCCGTGGGCACGCGCGCGAAGAGTTCCTCGGTCATGTGGTCGATCTCGTATCCAGCGTCGTACAGGACACGGAACCCACCGCCGCGTCCAGCAGGGCCCGGCGTCGGGTCGACGATGCGGGTTCCTTCGACGTGTTCGGGTCGGTAGTAGCTGGTCAGGGTGTGAGTCGGCTGCGTGCCCTCTTTCACCACGCGTGCCCGCGCATACACGTCGGCCCCCTCGGGCAAGCCGTGGGCTGCGGCCACGGTCGCCGACGCTTTGACTCGGCTGACCGTCTGGGTCTGTTCGTTCCGGCGGTACGAGCGACCGGATGCCACGCGGTCCGCGATGAACGCGACCTCATCACCGTCCCGCCACTTCGCCTTGTCGTACCGCGCGATGCCGAGCCGCTTGAGCGGCTGGTGCTGGCGCACCACGGTGCCGTGACCACGCGAGGAAGTCACCAGCCCCTGGGCTTCCAGTTCCTTGTACGCCTTGTGAACGGTGTCCTTCGACCCCTCGCCGGCCGCGACCAGGTCTCTGATCTGGGGCAACTGGGCACCCGGCTTGATCTGGCCGCTTCTGATCTGCTCCGCGAACCTGTCCGCCAGTTCGCGCCACTTCGGTGCCACGCAGACCTCCTTTCGACGGGTCCCAGTGAAGCACAGTCCCAGGACTGTTGACAGTCCCGGGACTGCGATGCATTCTCTTCTCAGGCCGCTCGCAGTCCTAGGACAGCGAGCGGAAGTGGCCCTCTTGGGGCTGCTCCAACGCAGAGGGCGGGGACGCTGCAATCCCGCTAAAGGCCAGGTGGAACAGGGTTTCGGCCCGTACTGGCGAGGTGGCCCGGCGACCGCGAGCAACGGCCGGCGTGTGGGGACTTGATCCCCCTTGCAGTGATGTTCCGTACCCCTTCGACCGAGGAGTCCCGATGCACCAACGACAGCTTTGGGCGTCGCCGTGATGGACCGACCGGCCTCGCCTGTGCAGTAACTCGGTCCCCGCTCATCCAGCCCTCGCAGCGGCTCACGCTGCGCCGGTTGCCTCCCTCTTCCGTTCGGGCTCGTACTCGCGGAGTCCGCACGGCAGGGGTTGAGGGGAGCCGGACATCCCGACCCCAACGGCAAGCGCCCCCGGTGCTGTAACACCGGGGGCGCGGTTTGGGCCGTTGCCACCTTGCAGGGAGAACACGACCCATGAACCACATCGTTACTGTTCAAGACGCTGTTACCGCGTTCCAGCCTTGGATGGAGCCCACGGACGCGGAACTGGACGCCATCGAGCAGGAGATGCCCATCATCCTGGCGGACGTTGACCTGCTCGACGCGCACATCATGACCCTCGACCGCATCCCGACGGAGCTGGACAACCGCCGTATCCGGCGGGCCCGCCGCAAGGCGCTGGCCGCTCGCGTCGCCCTCCTCAACCGGGCGGACGCGAGCACGACGGGCGGTGTGGCGTGATGGCGCGCCCGACCGCTCTGCCGGCCGTCGCGGTGACGGCGGTGTCCCTGGTTCTTACCCTGGCCGTGGTCGTGATGTGGCTGGGCACGGCGATGCCGTGGCCGGTCGCGCTCGTGGTCGGTCTAGGCATCGACGGGGGTTGGCTGGCCACCCTCGCCTACGAACGTCGCCTTGCCGTGCAGGGCGACCACTCCACTGCGGTGACCGTGGTCGGCTGGTCGTTCGGCCTGGTCGCCACCGCAGTCTTGGTCGCGCACGCACTGACCGTGGAGGCGGACACGGGCGCGTGGCTGGCCGTGTCGTGGCTGCCGCTGGCCGCGAAGGCCCTGTGGCTGGTCCACGGGTTGTGGGAGCGGACCGCGCTCACCCCCAACGCGCTGAGCGCGATCACCGGGATCCAGCAAGAAGCACGCGACGAAGCCGCCGTGGCCCGTGCCCGGCTCCGGGCGGAAGCCGCCACGGAGGAGACCCGGCTGACGGCCGTGACACAGGCCGGCGCCCGCGTCGCACGCGTCCAGGCCAAAACCGCACAGACCCTCTCCCGTGCCTGGTCGACGCTGGAAACGGCACGGGAGGGAGAGGACACCGGACGGGCCCTGACCAGCGTGACGAGTCGCGTCACGCCCGACGTCGCACCCCGCTGGCAACTGCCCGTCTGGGGGCCCACCCAGTCCGTGTCCGCGTTCACACTGGCGCCCGCGCTCACCGACGCGAAGCTTGACGCGTTGGTCGATGAGATCCGCAACAGCGAAACGCCCGCTCTGTCGTATCGGGAGATGGCCGTGCGCTTTCGCGCGGCCGGCCACTCCGCATCCGAGGTCCGCCTGCGCGCGGCCTGGAAGCGTGTGGTGGCGGCCTGATGTCCGCCGCGTTCGGCAAGTGCTTCGACCCCACCGGCGCCCGCTACGGCATCCCCACCTACCCGTGGAAGTACGCCCCCGGCGATGACGAGTTGGCCACTCGCCGGCAGTTACGGGCCCGTGGTCTGCGTCCGGGGGGTCAGCCGATAGCCGCGCAGGTCATGCGCGTCAACCGGCGCGCGGGCACGGTGCGGGTGGCCTACCTCTACCGCATCGACCTCGCGCTTCCGGTGCGGCCGATGACCTCGCGGAAGTGGGGCGCCCTCGCGCTGGCGATGCTGGCCCGTCGCACGTGCCCCAAGTGCCAGGTCGTCTACGGCTACTGCATGCCGCGCTCGCTCGGCATGTGCGTCCTGTGCGCGTTCCCTCCCTCTCCTGCTCCTGCCCGTGAAGGCGAGACACCGTGAAGACGTCCGTCCGCACGCACAAACTCTCCGGCTACTCCGCGACACTGCGCACCGCGACCCGGCTGACCGAGCAGGCCGTCAAGCTGGTCGACCGACGGGTGCCCGGCCGCATGACCGACCTGGAAGTGGTCCTGACCAACGAGCGAGGCATGGCCGAACTCATGGCGAGCGCCGATGTGTTGCTCGCCGGCACCGTGGACCGCAGCGTCCTGCGTCGCGCCGAACGGGCCGCCCGGACCACCGCCCGTGACGCGCAGGCCTGCGCGATCCCGCGCCCGGACGGGAGTGCGCTGGTCGTGGTGAACGTCGACCGCCACCCCGGTGAAGGGGAGTTCGCGGTCACGCTCGTGCACGAACTCACGCACGTCATGCAGTTCAGCCGCAAGGGCGTGATCGAACGCGCGGTGCGCAACGTCCGCGACCGGCTGCGGATCGAGCGGCAGTCCTGGCGCAACGCCCGCGAACACGACCGCCTGCTCCGCCAGGAGGAGGCCGAAGCGTACGGGTGTGAGCACCTCGCAGACCACCTCGTCCCCGGTGCCTGCCACTGAACTCAGCACGTCCCGGCCCGGGGTGGCACTTCCCCTGCCACGGATCCACGCCACCCCCGGCCGGTCTCCCTCAACTCCAGCCCCCGAAGGGGCAGTCAGGAGCTCTCTCAGCATGTCCGAGAACGTCATCAGCCTCCACAAGCCCACCGACCCGCCCACCGACGCCAACGCCCCGACCCTGCTCACCGTGGTCCCCGACCCCGCGCCGGCGCGTCCGGTCCCGCTGTGGATCCGTTCGGGGCGCGCGGTGCGTACGGCCGTGACGCACGACGTCACCAAGGCAACCGCCCGCACCACCGCCCGCCACGCCCTCTACGTCTACGGCGGCGGACGGATCCTCGCCCGCCGCACCTGGGAGGCCCGCACTCCCGCCCGGTACGAGCGGCTCATGCGCGCCGCCGAGGCCGCGGGGAACCTGGAAGAGGCACGCGAGTGGGAGGAGCGAGGGCAGCGCTTCCGCGAGGCACGCCACCGCCGCCGCATGGACCTGCTCACCTCCCCCATCGACATCGCCAAGGGCGCCGCCGTCGGGACCGGAGTGGGCATCGGCGGCCTGGTCCTGCTCGGCATCGCCATGGCCGTAGCCACCAAGGACGCCACCGACGTCGTCACCCCGCTCATGGCGGTCATCAAGTTCATCAACCTGATGATCACCATCGTGCGTGTGGTGTGGGGACCTGCCATCACCGTCGGCCCGTTCCTGGTCCTGCTCGCCCTGTGGTCGGTCGGCGCCCACCAGAAGGCCGCGCCGGCCTGGTCGATGCCCGACAACCTTCGATCCAGCGAGGGCGAGCCGATCACCCCGTCCATCGTCGTCAAGGCCCTGCGCGACCTCGGCGTATCCGCGCTGCGCAACGCCATCAAGGACATGGGGGACGCGGGCGCGAGCATGCTCGGTCCGATCCGGATCGCCGGATGCGGCGTCGAAGTCGACGTGACCCTGCCGTCCGGGGTGTCGACGATCGAGGTCCAGCAGCGCCGCCGGAAGCTGGCGGAGAACCTGACCCGGCACGAGCACGAAGTGTTCATCACCATCCCCGAAGCCGCCCGCACGGTCCGCCTGTGGATCGCGGACTCCGGGGCGCTTGACGAGCCGATCGGTCCGTCGCCGCTGGTCACCGACGAGACCATGACCGCCGACTACGCCAAGGGCCGCGCCCCCTGGGGCCAGGACCTGCGCGGCGACGCCGCCGCACTGAGCCTGTACCAGCGCCACCTGCTCATCACGGGCCTGTCCAACCAGGGCAAGACCGTGGCCCTGCGCTCCCTCGCACTGTGGCTGGCGCTGGACAAGTCGGTGCAGTTCCGCATGGGCGACCTCAAGGGCGCCGGCGACTGGGCCATGTTCGATGGCCTGGCCACGACCCTGATCCAGGGGCCGACGGATGAGCACGTGATCCAGGTGACCGAGATGGTCGAGGGCGCGGTCGCCGAGATGAACCGCCGCCTGATGTCCCCGCCCGGAACGCAGTTCCCCGCGCTGATCGTGCTGGTCGACGAGGCGCAGGTGGCGTTCATGTGCCCCGTCAAGGACGAGGACGGACGCTTCTACGGCGGCTCCAAAGCCACCTCCCGGTACTTCATGGCCGTGCGGAAGATCCACAACCAGGGCCGTGCCGTAAACGTGCTGATGTGGCAGGGCACCCAGGACCCCACCGACCAGAACCTTCCCAAGCTGGTCCGCGAGGGCGCCCACACGCGTGCCTCGCTCGCGCTGGGCACGGAGTCGCAGGCCCGCATGGCGCTCGGAGACAAGGCAGTTGACGGGGGCGCCGCCCCGAACTTGCTGCGTCCGGGGCTGGATCAGGGCACCCTCGTGGTCGCCTCGTCCGGCATCGACATCCCCAAGGGCCAGTCCTCGATCACCGTGCGCACGCACTACGTCGACGACGACGCGGCCGTCGCCATCATCGAGCGCGCCAAGGCCCTGCGCGACGGCGTCACCACCCTGACCGTGATCGAGCGGGATGAGGAGCGGGACCCGCTCGCGGACATCGCGCAGGTGGTCGGCAATGCACCCCGCGTGCGGACCAAGGACGTCCTCTCGCGGCTCGCGACGCTGAACGCGGATGCCTACGGCGGCTGGTCGTTCATCGACCTCAAGCGCGTCCTCGACGACGCCGGCGCCGAGCCGTACAAGTCCGACGGCGTGATGGTCGTGGCCCGCGACCGCGTCCTCCGCGCGCTCGCCAACCGCGACACGGACGGTTCCGCTTCCGCCGACGGATGACAGGGAGCCACCCCCGCACGGGTCAGGGAGGCAGGGAGAACTCCCTGACCGCCTCCCTGACCCGCATCCCTGGCCTTGACCTGCATGAATAGTCCATCAGGGAGGTAGGGAGGCACCCCAGGTCAGCCCCCTGAAACCCCCCTCACAGCGCCCCCGACAGGGGGTATGTCTGCCTCCCTGAACCCGCCTTCGAAGGGATTCCGGATGTCCCACCGTGACCCGCCGGGAATCATCGCCCCGCACATCCCCGCCGACGCCTACCGCCGCGCGGAAGCCACCGGCCAACCTGTGGTCATCGTCGTCCACACCACCGACCACACCGGCCGGCCCCTGCGCGACTACCTGTACCCGCTCGCGGTCGCCGGCGCCGGCGCCATCGGCATCTTCACCACCATCGCCGCCCTGTTGGCGCTGCTCGACTTCGCCGTGCACACCGCCGTGTCCATCGCCGCCGCAACCGGCCCCATCAGCATCGGCGGGATCTCTCTCAAGGTCTTCGGTTCCAAGCGCTGACCACACCACCCAAGGAGGCCAACAACCGTGCTCCGACTCCGACTTCAGGTCATCGGCTGCCCCCGCCGGGCACTCGCCCTGACCGACACACCCCGTCCCAACTGCCTCGACTGCCAGGGAGCGGGCGGCATCGCCCGCGACTACGGCCACCCCGAGACCGGTGAATACGAGGGAACCGACTGGGAGTTCTGCCCCTGCTGGACCGCATGGGCCCTGCCCCTGATCCCCCTGCCGCGCCGGCTGTGGCGCACCCCGCCCGGCGGCTACAGCAACGAACCGCCCTTCTAGCTACGCCAAGAGCGGCCCCCACCTCTCGCCAAAGAACTCGGGGCCGCTCTTGCCCAACCTGCCCTCAACAGACCTGTTGGAGGTCTCCAGCATGACCCAACCCACCGACATTCGGGGAGTAGCCCCGCTGCACACCGCGCTCGCCCTCGCAGCACGCGGGGTTCCGCCGTTGCCGCTGAGGGCGGGGAAGGTGCCGTTCGGCAACTGCCCAGCCTGCGCGGGGAACGCGTGCGGGGGCCGGCCGAACATGAAGGCCCCCGGCCCGTGCGCTTGTCAGCACCCGTGCCACGGGTGGGCCGCCGCCACCACCGACCCCGACGTCGTCAACTCGCCGGCGCGGGAGCGGGCGTGGCGGAAGGCAGCGGCGGTGGCCTACCACCCCGGCGGTGCAGGCCTCACTGTCGTTGACCTCGACAGCGCGGAAGCGATCGCGTGGGCGCGCGTGAGCCTGCCCGCCACGCGGACCGTGACCACCACGCGCGGTGAGCACTGGATCTACCGGGGAACCATGGCGTCCTGGAACGCGGTCCGGCCCGGCGTCGACATCAAGTCTCTTATGGCATACGCCCGTTGGCTCGGTCCGGGTATCGGCGCCACGGCCGCTCTCCCGGACGCTGTACGCGCCCTGACAGTAAAAGCCGTCCACCCCCCGCAGGGCGCCAGAGACGCACACAGCACCCCTAACGGGGCAAAGCGGCCCATGCCCGCACCGCACGCCCACGTATCTGGATCGCGGCATCGCCATGGCGGAGCAGCGCATCACCGGCGCCCGGGAGGCGGTGCACGCCACCGTCTACCGGACGTTCCTCGCGGTGCTCTCCACGCACGGCCGGTGCGGCTGCCTCACCGACGCCCACACCGCGCGACTGTTCACCGCCGCGCAGGCCAAGGGCGAAAGCGTCCGGCACTGCACCGACGCGTGGACCAACGCCCTGACCACGTTGGGACTGTGACATGTCCGACGACGACAAGACTCCCGCCCGCGAAGTCATCGCGGACTACGCGCAATCCCACTTCCGATACTTCCGCACCGCCGACGGAACCGTCTACGCCCAGAAGAACGGCCACCCCGTAGCCCGCCCGATCCGCTCCCAGGGCACCACCGGCAGCCACAGGCAAGAACTCATGGTCGGCCTGTACCGGGACGGACGCGGCGCATTCAACGGGTCGGCAATCAAAGAGGCGTTGGACCTGATCGAAGCACTCGCCCTGACCGAGAACGTGCAGCCCGTACACATCCGCGTCGCGCCCGGCTTCGACGGGGCCACCTGGCTGGACCTGGGACGCGATGACGGACAGTCCGTCCGCATCCACCCCTCAAGCTGGGACATCACCGTTCCCGACCCGCGCGAGGTGTGCTGGCGCCGTACCCAGCTCACCGGGGAACTCCCCCTGCCCGCCAAGAACACCGACGGCAAGGGCATCGACCTGTTGATGCGGCTGTGCAACTTCGCGAACGCGGAGACCGAATGTCTGGCCATCGTGTGGCTGATCGGCTGCCTCGGTCCGTCCGTGCCGGTGCCCGCGCCGTTCCTCACCGGACCGCAAGGCGCGGGCAAGTCCACCGGGGGGCGGATGCTCACCAGGATCATCGAGGGGATGAGCGGCGACCTGCGCAGGGCGCCCAAGGATGAGGAGAGTCTGATCGCGGCCGTGGCTGCGGGATGGGTCACCGCGCTGGACAACCTCTCGCACGTGACGCCGGATCTGTCCGACGCTATGTGCTGCATCGTGACCGGTGCGGAGAGCGTCAAGCGGGCCCTGTTCACCGACGGGGACGTCTTCCGCGTCGGCTACCGCCGGCCCCTGCTCCTGACCGGTATCGACGTCGGCGTCATCCGCCCCGACCTGGCGGACCGGCTCCTGCCGCTGCGGTTGGAGCGGCCCAAGGTTCGGCGCACTGAGGCCGAACTGTGGGCAGACTACGCGGAAGTGCTTCCCGTCGTTCTCGGCTCGCTCCTGGACCTGACGGTCAGGGTGCGCGCCATGGAGGCGGAGACGCCGACCGACCTGCGGATGGCGGACTTCGCGCACCTGTGCGCGCAGTTCGACGCCGCGACCGGACTCGGAGCGCTGCCCGCCTATCGGGCCAGTCTGGACGACTTGAACGACGACGTGATCGAGGGCGACTTGTTGGCGCAGACCGTTCTCCTGCATGCCGAGACCATCGAGCCGGGCGCCTCGCAGCAGATGACGTCCACGGAGTGGCTTGCGTGCCTCAGCCGCCTCTACAGCGGCGACGATTGCCGTCCCCTGCCCAAGGGGTGGCCGACCACCGGCAAAGTCCTCTCCGACCGGCTCAAGCGCCTCCAACCCACCCTGGCCGCCCGGGGCGTGCTGGTCGACGCCGGCCGCACCAAAGCGGGCCGCTACCTCGAAATGACCCGCGCTCTCCCCCCAGCACCACACGAGCAGGCCCGGGCGTTCTGACCGTGACCTGCACGTTCACTCGAACAGCAAGAAGAGCACCGGCCGCGGTGTGCTCCTCTTGCTGTTCGGCGCAGCCGCCCCAAGGGCGCGCCGCGAAGCGGCTCCTTTTTCGCTCTGTAAGGCGCACCCAAGTACTACAGGCAGCCCCTTCTTTGTCCTAAGTAGGAAGACGCTGCGTCACCCACGTCACCGCAGCCGGAAAACGGCCGCTGACCTGCACGAACAGCGGTGACGCAGACGGCCAACTCTGCGTCATCCTGCGTCACCTGCGTCACCCGATGACGCAGCCGATGACGCACGGGTGACGCAGCGCCGATCCGCCGCGTCACCCAAAACCGCAGGTCAGACCCATCAGTGACGCTGATGGCGCGGGTGACGCAGAGATCCGCCCCTCGGACAGATCCGCGCTCCAAGTCCCTGCCAGGTAAGGCCGAACCGCCCTGGAGGCACCCCGGATGAGCACCGCGATAGCCGCCCCCGTCGACCGGCTCCTGTACAAGCCCGAGGAAGCCGCCGAAGCACTCGCCCTGGGCCGGTCCACGGTCTACGAGCTGATGGCCGAAGGCGCCCTGAAGTACATCAAGTTGGGGCGCGCGCGCCGGATTCGGCGCGCTGAGCTCGAAGCCTTCGTCGCCGCCCTCGCCCTGCTACCCAACTGACCAACGCACACCCTGAGGCGCCCCGAGCACTCCGCTCGGGGCGCCTCCCGCGTGGAGGAACACACACATGAGCCCCCGGAAGTCGAACCTGGAATCGACCGTCTACTTCGGCGATGACGGCTGGTGGCACGGCCGCGTGACCATGGGCGTGCTGCCCGACGGAAGCCCCGACCGCCGCCACCGCATGGCCCGCACCGAACCGGCCGTGCGCCGCAAGGTCCGCGAGTTGGAGAACCTCAGGGACAAGGGACGCGCCCCGAAGGCCGGCCGCAAGCCAACCGTCGAACAGTGGATGACCACCTACCTGACCGACATCGCGAGCCTGAAGCTCAAGCCGCGTTCCCTGGACGACTACTGGTCCAAGACCCGTAACGACATCGTCCCCGGCGTCGGGAAGCACCGGATCGACAAGCTCGCCCCCGAGCACCTTGAACAGATGTACCGGGTCATGCTCGACGCAGGTCACGCCCCGTCCCACATCGTCAAGGTGCACCGGATCCTGTCGCGGGCCCTGAAGATTGCCCACCGCCGCCGGATGATCGGCGAGAACGTCGCCACCCTGGTCGATCCACCCTCGATCGACGAGACCGAGGCGAACCCGTTCACCCAGGAAGAAGCGAAAGCGTTCCTGAAAGCGGCGGCCAAGCGGCCCACGTTCATGCGGTGGATCGTCGGCGTCGGCATGGGATTCCGACAGGGCGAGACCCTGGGACTGCGGTGGCCCTACGTCGACCTCGAAGCCGAACTGTTCCACCCCAAGTGGCAGCTACAACGCCTCACTTGGCGGCACGGCTGCGGTAACGCGCACGCCTGCGGGGGGCGGCTGCACCACTTCGAGCCCTGCCCGCCCGACTGCGCCACGCACAAGAACTACAAGCGAGGCTGCCCAAAGCCGTGCACCAGGTCCTGCGTCAAGCACGCGAGCATCTGCCCCGACCGCAAGGGCGGAGGACTGGCCTTCACGCGCCCCAAGACCAGGAAGAGCACGAACCCCGTGCCGATCCCGCCCGCCTTCGTCCCCTACCTGATCGCACACAAGGCACAGCAGGACGAACTACGCGAGGCAGCCGGCGAACTCTGGCAGGAACACCAGGCCGTGTTCACCCGACCCGATGGCCGCCCCATCGACCCCCGTGCCGACTGGGAGGAATTCAAGGAACTGCTCGAAGAGGCAGGCATCACAGACCGTCGCCTCTACGACGGGAGCCGCCACACCGCCGGCACGATCCTCAACGAACTCGGGGTCGACATGCCCACGATCATGGAGATCCTCCGGCACACGCAGATCAGTCAGACCCGGCGCTACGTCAAGGGCCGCTCGCACCTCTCGAAGGACGCCATGCGCCGCATGGGCGACACGTTTCTGCCCGCCCCGGAACCTGCCCCGGAACCCGCAACTGAGACTAGAACTGAGAC
The DNA here is from genome assembly GCF_029892565.1 of Streptomyces pseudovenezuelae. Taxonomy (GTDB): domain Bacteria; phylum Actinomycetota; class Actinomycetes; order Streptomycetales; family Streptomycetaceae; genus Streptomyces; species Streptomyces pseudovenezuelae_A. The sequence continues at coordinate 133,628 of NZ_JARXVH010000003.1, forward strand.
TGGGGACCGCCGCGCGGCTCGCTCCCGCGCCCGCCGCCGCATCCGGTAAAAGCAAAAGCCCCAGGTCACGGCGAGTGAGTCCTGAGGCTTCCACAGAGCCGCCTTCGGGATTCGAACCCGAGACCTACGCATTACGAGTGCGTTGCTCTGGCCATCTGAGCTAAGGCGGCGCGCCGTCCACACCATGGTGCGGTCAGCAACGTCGGCAAGTCTACACAGTTTCGAGGGGTGCTTCGTACCGGCCCCGGAGCACCGTACCCCGAGGCCGGACGGAGCCAACCGCACCCCCTACGAGCAGCGCTTTCCCTCCACCGGAGGCCTCCCGCGGAGCAGATACGTGTCGATCGCGGAGTCGATGCAGTCGCTGCCGCGGCCGTACGCGGTGTGACCGTCCCCCTCGTAGGTGAGGAGGCGGGCCGAGGAGAGCTGGCGGGACAGGGAACGGGCCCAGCCGTACGGCGTCGCCGGGTCCCGCGTGGTGCCGACCACGACGATGGGGGCCGCGCCCTTGGCCACGATCCGGTGGGGTTCGCCCGTGGGCTTGACCGGCCAGTACGCGCAGCTGAGGGAGGCCCAGGCGAGGCCCTCGCCGAAGACCGGCGAGGCCTTCTCGAAGGCGGGGAGCGACTCCTCCACCTGGTCGGGAGTGGAGAACGCCGCAGGCAGGTCAAGGCAGTTGACGGCGGCGTTGGCGAACATCAGGTTCGAGTAACCGCCCTTGGCGTCACGCTCGTAGTAACTGTCGGACAGCACCAGCAGCCCCGCCCCGTCCTTCTCCTTCATCGCCGACGTCAGCGCCTCGCGCAACTGCGCCCACGCGCCCTCGTCGTACATCGCCGCGATCACTCCGGTGGTGGCGAGCGCCTCGCCGACCTTGCGGCCGTCGGCGTCACCGGCCGGGATCGGGTGCTGGTCCAGCTTGCGGAAGAAGGCCTTCAGGTTCTTGCCGACCTGAGCGGGCTTGGTGTCCTTGCGGCCGAGCGGGCAGTCCGGCTGCTGCACGCAGTCCTTCGCGAAGGACTGGAACGCCGTCTCGAACCCCGCCGTCTGGTCGAGGTTCAACCGCCGCGCGGGCAGCGACGGATCCATCGCCCCGTCCAGAACCAGCCGCCCCACCCGGTCCGGAAAGAGCCCGGCGTACGTCGCCCCGAGGAACGTCCCGTACGACGCCCCCACATACGTCAGCTTCCCGTCCCCCAGCGCCGCCCGCAGGATGTCCATGTCCCGCGCCGCTTCGACGGTGGAGACGTGCCTCAGCAGCTCCGGCGAGCGCTCCCCGCACCCCTCCGCGAACTCCTTGTACGCGTCGACGAGTTCACCGGTCTCCTTCTTGTCGTCCGGTGTGGTGTCCGTCTGCGTGTACGTGTCCATGTCCCGCCCGTCGAGACACTCCACGGGCTCGCTGCGGGCGACACCGCGCGGGTCGACGGCGACCATGTCATAACGGGCCCGGACCTCGGCCGGGTAGCCGATGCCGGCGTACTGCTGCAGGTAGCCGATCGCCGAGCCGCCCGGACCACCCGGGTTCACCAGCAGCGACCCGAGCGGCTTGCCCTTGCCCGTGGCCTTCTTCCGCGCGACGGCCAGCCTCACGTCACCGGCGTCGGGCTCGGCGTAGTCGAGCGGTGCCTTCATCGTGGCGCACTCGAAGCCGGGGACCCCGCAGCTGCGCCAGCTCAACTTCTGCGCGTAGTACGGCGCGAGCGTCGCCGGCGTGGCCCGCGGCAGCGCGGCCAGTGCCACCGACGCGGCACCGTCGACGGAGTTCGCCGAACCCGAGGCGGAGCAGGCGGACACGAGCAGGGCGGCGGTGGCGAGGAGAACGGCGGTGGTTCGGGACCGACCGGGGCGGGAGCTGCGCCTGTAGTACATCGAGCGAGCGTAACGCTGCGCGATCCGACGGATGCTCTCCGTATGCGATGAGCCTCGTACGAGTTACCCGGTCAACCTCCCTTGATCGTCGAGTGGAACGGCGCCCCACGGGAGTCCCTCAGCCCATCCAGAGGCTCCTCAGAGACCTTCGGCCGGCCCCTCCGGAGCGCCTTCTCAGCCCGCTCTGAGCGCCATCGTCATCGCCTCCACCGCCAACAGCGGGGCCACGTTCCGGTCGAGGGCATCCCGGCACGCGGCGATCGCCTCGATGCGGCGAAGAGTGGACTCCGGGGACCCGGCGCGGGCGAGGCGGTCCAGGGTGTCGCCGGCGTCCGCGTTGGCGATGGCGACCCGGGAGCCGAACTGGAGGGCGAGGACGTCGCGGTAGAAGGACGTGAGATCGGTGAGGGCGAGGTCGAGGCTGTCGCGCTGCGTGCGCGTGCGGCGCCGCTTCTGCATGTCCTCCAGATCCTTCATCACCCCCGCCGTGCCACGCGGCATCCGGCTGCCCTGGCCGCCGCCCATCGCCGTCTTCAACTCCTCGGTCTCCTTGCCGTCCACCTCCTCGGCGAGCTGCTTGGCGTCCTCGGCAGCCGCGTCGACGAGCTCCTGGGCGGCCTTGAGCGCGCTGCCGACCTCCTCGACCCGCAGCGGCAGCTTCAGCACCGTGGTTCGCCGCTCCCGGGCGGCCGGGTCGCTGGCGAGGCGGCGGGCCCGGTCGACGTGCCCCTGGGTGGCGCGGGCCGCCGCGGCGGCGACGGCCGGTTCGATCCCTTCCCGCCGTACGAGCATGTCGGCCACGGCGTCCACCGAGGGCGTCAGCAGGTTGAGGTGGCGGCAGCGGGATCGGATGGTGGGCAGCACGTCCTCCAGCGAGGGCGCGCAGAGCAGCCAGACCGTGCGGGGGGCGGGCTCCTCGACGGCCTTGAGGACGGCGTTGGCCGACTTCTCGTTCAGTCGCTCGGCGTCCGCGACGAGGATGATCTGCCAGCGGCCGGTCGCCGGTGACGTGAACGACTTGCGGACGGTGTCCCGCATGTCGTCGGCGAGGATCTGCGTGCCCACGGCGGCGACGGTGGTGACGTCGGCGTGCGTGCCGATGAGCGCCGTATGACAGCCGTCGCAGAACCCGCAGCCCGGGGAACCGCCGAGCGCCCGGTCCGGGGACACGCACTGCAGGGCTGCGGCGAACGCCCGTGCCGTCTGCGTACGCCCGGCACCCGGCGGGCCGGTGAAGAGCCACGCGTGCGTCATCTTCGACGCCTCGGGCGGCGGGGTGTTCGTGCCGGCCGCCGTGACCAGCGCGTCGGCGTCCCGGGCAGCGGCGGCGAGCTGCTCGGTCACCTTCTCCTGGCCGACGAGGTCGTCCCAGACGGTCATGCTTCACCCCGCCCTTTCGTCACGTTTCGCGATGCGGCTTCCATTGTGCGGGCCACCACTGACAACGGGGTCCGAGCGGGACGCTGCGCCGCCTCCGAACGGGGCTCTGGGCCGGCGCCCGAGTCAGGCCGCCGGCCCGACTACGGACCGACCGGACGACCGGCTTCACCGCCGGCCGCCGAAGGCACCGTCCTCAGCCCCGCCGTCCCCAGCCACGCCGCCCACGGCCCTCATCGATCTCGTCGTCGTCCCGCGGACCGAGCAACTCGTCCGCCAGCGACGGCAGATCGTCCAACGGCGTCTCCTCGGCCCAGTCCGACCGCGGCCGCCGCTTGGGCGCACCCTCGGCGTCGACCTGGGGCATCTCCCGCGTACGGTCCTCGCCCCGCTCGGAAGGCGCCTCCGCCTGGCCCTCCCGGAAGTACCCCGGCGGAACCCGGTCCACAGGCTCGTCGTCCCGAACGGGAGGCAGCACAGCCGTCTCATCAGCCGCACCCGCCGGCACAGGCGGCAACACCGCCGTCTCATCGGCGGCCCCCGCGGGAGCCGGCGGCTGCGGCAACTGCGCCGTCACCTCGGACGCGGACTCCCCGCCGGCTCGCTCGCCGGCAGAACCGCCCGCGCCACGGGACTCGGCGCCACGCTCATCGCCCCGCGCGTCCTCCCGCACCGGCCGCAGCACGGCCGTATCCTCCACCGACCCACCAGACTTGGCGGACCCGCCAGAGTCCTTCGCCCCACCGGACTCCTTCGGCGCATCGGCCGACGACACAACCGGCGTCGGCACAGTCGTCGCCTCCGGCCGCGTACCCGAAGCCGCTCCAGCCGCCCCCGATGCCGTCGAACCCGCGGCACCCGGCGCCCCCGACTTGGGCCCCGCCTCCGCAGCGGCCGCAGCCCGCTCCGCCAGCCGCCGTGCCTCCTCCGCCCGGAGCAGCGACTCTTCCGCCTTGCGCTGCTTCTCCAGGCGTCGGGCCTCGGCCTCGGCCTGCAACCGGGCCTCTTCCTCGGCCTGCCTGCGGCGTCGGTCCTCCTCGACCTTGCGGCGGGCCTCCTCCTCGGCGCGTGTCTTCTCCTCCGCGAGGAGCCGGACGCGCTCCTCCTCGGCGCGACGGCGGGCCTCCTCGGCGCGCTGCCGGGCCTCCTCCGCCTGCCGCTCGGCCTCGCGCCGCTGCGCCTCCTCCAGCTCGCGCCGCTTGCGCTCCTCCTCTTCGGCGCGCAGCCGCTCCAACTGCTCCTGGCGCTCGCGCTCCAGCCGCTCTTCCTCCGCCTTGCGCGCGGCCTCTTCCTCCGCCCTGCGCCGGGCGTCCTCCTCGGCCTTCTTGCGCGCCTCCTCCTGGGCCTTCACCTCGGCCTCGGACAGGGGCAGCATCTGGTCGAGCCGGTGGCGTACGACGGTCGTGACGGCCTCGGGCTCCTGGCCCGCGTCCACGACGAGGTAGCGCCCCGGGTCGGCCGCGGCCAGCGTGAGAAAACCGGAGCGCACACGCGCGTGGAACTCGGCCGGCTCCGACTCCAGCCGGTCTGGCGCCTCCGTGAACCGCTCGCGGGCGATCTCCGGGGACACGTCCAGCAGGACGGTCAGATGCGGTACGAGGCCGTCCGTCGCCCAGCGGTTGATGCGGGCGATCTCCGTCGGGGACAGGTCGCGGCCCGCGCCCTGGTAGGCCACCGAGGAGTCGATGTAGCGGTCCGAGACGACCACCGCGCCGCGCTCCAGCGCGGGCCTGACCACGGTGTCCACGTGCTCCGCGCGGTCGGCCGCGTACAGCAGTGCCTCCGCCCGGTGCGAGAGCCCCGCGCTCGACACGTCCAGCAGGATCGACCTCAGGCGCTTGCCCACCGGCGTCGCCCCGGGCTCGCGCGTCACCACGACCTCGTGGCCCTTGGCCCTTATCCACTCGGCGAGCGCCTCGGCCTGCGTGGACTTCCCGGCGCCGTCGCCACCCTCAAGAGCGATGAAGAAACCGCTCGACGCGGGGACCGTCACCGGGTCGTCGCCACCGAGCAGCGCGTCGCGCAGGTCATGCCGCAGCGGCACTCCGGCGCGGTCATCGGCCTTGGCCAGCACCATCGCGGCCAGCGGCAGCAGCAGCGCGCCCACCAGCATCAGGGTGAAGGCCGCGCCGCCGTGCGCGAACACGAACTTGCCGTTCTCCAGCCGGTGCGGCCCGATCCCGGCGGCGACCAGCGGGGCGATCACCGCGCCGAGCGCCACGAAGACCCGTACCACCGCGTGCAGATGCTCGGTGGTGCGCGCGCGCCGGTAGTCCTCGGCCTCCTGGTCGAGCAGGGTGTGCCCGGTGTTGGCGGCCACGCCCGCGCCGACGCCGGCCAGCGCGACGATCAGCAGCACCGTGGTGACGTCCGGGACGAGACCGGCGGCCAGCAGGGCGACGCCGGTGAAGGCGATCGCCAGCGCGAGCAGCCGGCGCCGCGACAGCGACACCAGGATCCTCGGCGCCGTACGGATGCCGACGACGACACCGCCGGTCAGCCCGAACACCAGCAGCCCGTACGTCACCGGGCCGCCGCCCAGGTCCTTGGCGTGCAGCACGGACACGGAGACGGCCGCGGCGATCGCGCCGGCGATCGCGGCGGTGGCCGGCACCAGCAGCGGGATGGCACCCGTACGGCCCTTGTCGACGCCGGTGCCCGTCTTGGGGCGGCGCAGGCCCTCCAGCGGCGAACGCGCGCGCGGTGTACGCGCGTCGGGCAGCTCCAGGAAGGTCACCACCGACAGGGACGCGGCGAACAGTCCGGCCGCGACGTACGACGCGAGGGCCGCCTGGTGCTGCGCGAACCAGTCGATCCCGGTGCCCAGCAGGTTGTTGAGGAGCCCCGCCACGACGAGCACGACGGCGGCGGCGGGGATCGCCACGAAGGTCGTGCGCAGCGAGAGGCGGCGCAGCGCGTCCATGTGGTCCGGCAGCGGTCGTACCGTCGCGCCCTCCAGCGGCGGGCCCGGCAGCAGCGCGGGCGCCGCGCTCTCGCGGCACACCGTCCAGAAGCGCTCGGCGACGCCGGTGACGAAGGCGGTGACCAGGAGGACGGCCAGTGCGTTGTCCGGCGTCCAGTCGATCCACAAGGGCGCGACGATGAGCACCAGAGCGCGCAGTCCGTCGGCACCGACCATGGTCCAGCGGCGATCCAGCGGGCCCTCGTGCGAGGTCAGCGAGGTGAGCGGGCCCAGGAGCACGGCGCCGAAGAGCAGCGTCGCGAGGACGCGCACCGCGAAAACGGTCGCCACTGCGAACGCCACGCCCCGGTAGCCGCCACCGAACGAGCCCTCGGCGATCGCCGCCTGCAGGGCCAGGAGCACCAGCGCCAGCAGGGCGAGGGTGTCGCCGACCGACCCCACGAACTGTGCGCTCCACAATCGCTTCAACTGAGGTTGGCGCAACAGGGCGCGGACGGCGCGCTCGCGGGAGTCCGCGACAAGCGCGTCGTCGGGGGCCGGTTGGTGGGCCGTTGGCTGCTCGGCTCGCGTCATGCTTTCAGCCTATCGGGACGGACTGACAGCACGCGGCGCCCACCCGAACGTGCGCACGCCCCGACACCAAACTGATGCCGAGGCGTTCGTTTCGCGAACGGAACGTGAAGGTCGGGACCCATTACAGGCCCCGCCCTGAACGTCTCTCAGTCGTCCGCCGAGTTCGAAGCCGCCGCCTTCTTGGCGACCGTCTTCGTGGCGGCCTTCTTCGTGGTCGTCTTCTTCGCGGCCGTCGTCGTCTTCTTCGCCGCGGTCTTCTTGGCCGCCGTCGCCTTCTTGGCCGGTGCGGCCTTCTTGGCGGGCGCCTTCTTCGCGGTCTTCTTGGCGGGCGACTTCGCACGCTTCTCGGCGAGCAGCTCGAAGCCGCGCTCCGGGGTGATCTCCTCGACGCTGTCGCCGGAGCGCAGGGTCGCGTTGGTCTCCCCGTCGGTGACGTACGGCCCGAAGCGGCCGTCCTTCACCACGACCGGCTTCTCGCTGATGGGGTCAACGCCCAGTTCCTTCAGCGGCGGCTTGGCGGCCGCGCGGCCCCGCTGCTTGGGCTGGGCGTAGATCGCCTGCGCCTCTTCCAGCGTGATCGTGAAGAGCTGGTCCTCGGCCGTGAGCGACCGCGAGTCCGTGCCCTTCTTCAGGTACGGGCCGTAGCGGCCGTTCTGCGCGGTGATCTCCACGCCGTCCGCGTCCTTGCCGACGACGCGCGGCAGCGACATCAGCTTGAGGGCGTCGGCCAGCGTCACCGTGTCGAGGGTCATCGACTTGAACAGCGAGGCCGTACGCGGCTTGACGGCGTTCTTCCCGGTCTTCGGGGTGCCCTCGGGGAGCACCTCGGTGACGTACGGGCCGTAGCGGCCGTCCCTGGCGATGATCTGGTGGCCGGACTCCGGGTCCGCGCCCAGCTCGAAGTCACCGCTCGGCTTGGCGAGCAACTCCTCCGCGAGTTCGACCGTCAGCTCGTCCGGCGCCAGGTCCTCCTGCACGTCGGCGCGCTGGTGGTTCTCGGAGTCCTTCTCGCCGCGCTCGACGTACGGGCCGTAGCGGCCGACGCGGAGCACGATGTCGTTGCCGACCGGGAAGGACGACACCTCGCGGGCGTCGATGGCGCCCAGGTCGGTGACGAGCTCCTTGAGGCCGCCCAGGTGGTCGCCGTCGCCGTTGCCGGCCTCGGCGGCGCCCGTCGCCTCGCCCTCGCCGAAGTAGAAGCGCCGCAGCCACGGCACGGCCTGCGCCTCACCGCTGGCGATGCGGTCGAGGTCGTCCTCCATCTTGGCGGTGAAGCTGTAGTCGACGAGCCGCCCGAAGTGCTTCTCCAGGAGGTTGACCACGGCGAAGGACAGGAAGGACGGCACCAGGGCCGTGCCCTTCTTGAAGACGTAGCCGCGGTCGAGGATCGTGCCGATGATCGACGCGTACGTCGACGGGCGGCCGATCTCGCGCTCTTCGAGCTCCTTGACGAGGCTGGCCTCGGTGTAGCGGGCCGGGGGCTTGGTGGCGTGCCCGTCGACCGTGAGTTCCTCGGCGCTGAGCGCGTCGCCCTCGGCGACCTGGGGCAGCCGCCGCTCGCGGTCGTCCAGCTCGGCGTTCGGGTCGTCGGCGCCCTCGACGTAGGCCTTGAGGAAGCCGTGGAAGGTGATCGTCTTGCCGGAGGCGCTGAACTCGACGTCCCGGCCGTCGGACGAGGTGCCCGCGATCTTCACGGTGACGGAGTTGCCGACCGCGTCCTTCATCTGGGAGGCGACGGTCCGCTTCCAGATCAGCTCGTAGAGCCGGAACTGGTCACCGGTCAGGCCGGTCTCGGCGGGCGTGCGGAAACGATCACCCGAGGGGCGGATCGCCTCGTGCGCCTCCTGCGCGTTCTTGACCTTCCCGGCGTACACCCGCGGCTGGGCCGGCAGGTAGTCGGCGCCGTACAGCTGCGTCACCTGGGCGCGGGCGGCGGTGATCGCCGTCTCGCTCAGGGTCGTGGAGTCCGTACGCATGTAGGTGATGTAGCCGTTCTCGTACAGCTTCTGCGCGACCTGCATGGTGGCCTTCGCGCCGAAGCCGAGCTTGCGGCTGGCCTCCTGCTGGAGCGTCGTCGTACGGAACGGGGCGTACGGCGAGCGGCGGTACGGCTTCGACTCGACGGAGCGGACGGCGAACCGCGTGTCCGCCAGGGCGGCGGCCAGGGCGCGGGCGTTGGCCTCGTCGAGGTGGAGGGTGTTCGCGCCCTTGATCTGGCCCAGGGAGTCGAAGTCGCGGCCCTGTGCGACCCGCTTGCCGTCGACGGCCTGGAGGCGGGCGACGAGGGACGACGGGTCGCTCGCGTCACCGGCGCGGCCGGTCCCGAAGGTGCCCGTCAGGTCCCAGTACTCGGCGGAACGAAACGCGATGCGCTCGCGTTCCCGCTCCACCACGAGCCGGGTGGCGACGGACTGGACACGGCCGGCCGACAGGCGCGGCATGACCTTCTTCCACAGGACCGGCGAGACCTCGTAGCCGTAGAGGCGGTCGAGGATGCGGCGGGTCTCCTGGGCGTCGACCAGGGGCTGGTTGAGGTCGCGCGGGTTGGCCACGGCGGCCCGGATCGCGTCCTTGGTGATCTCGTGGAACACCATGCGCTTGACCGGGACCTTGGGCTTCAGGACCTCGAGAAGGTGCCACGCGATGGCCTCGCCCTCGCGGTCCTCATCGGTGGCCAGGAAGAGTTCGTCGGAGTCCTTGAGCAGATCCTTGAGCTTCTTGACCTGGGCCCGCTTGTCGGCGTTGACCACATAGATCGGCTCGAAGTCGTGCTCGACGTCCACGCCGAGCCGACGGACCTCGCCCGTGTACTTCTCGGGCACCTCCGCGGCGCCGTTGGGAAGGTCGCGGATGTGCCCGACGCTCGCCTCGACGACATATCCGGGGCCAAGGTAGCCCTTGATCGTCTTCGCCTTGGCGGGCGACTCGACAATGACGAGTCGGCGGCCGCCGTGTGCGGTCTCGCTGGTCGGGGACAACTTCGCTCTTCTCTCCGGTCGACGCTGGGGCCTCCCCAGGCGTTCGTCCCGGGGTCGGGTCATGGTGACGCTGCGGAGTGTGACGGTACATCCCGCCCCCGTGTCAAACGGGAAAAGCCCGCAACGGCCACTCGAACGGTAACCCGACTACCGCCATTCCTGCCGCCCGGAGTACCCACCGGCTCTTTCGCGTCTGACCGGAGGATCACCTCCCAGTTGTCGGAGTCCCAGCTCCGGGCCCGCTTTCAGACCCTTGTGAGGCACCAGACCCCGAGAACCAGCGCGATCACCGACGCGAGACTCGCGATCGTCACCGATGCGACCGGACTCACACCCTGCGCGACCGGTTCCCCCTGCCGCGCCCGGCTCACCGTCCACACCAGCAGCCCGCTTCCGAACAGGGCGAACACCACTCCCGCGAAGATCGCAGGTCCGCTCTCCATGGTTCCCGTTGCCCCTTTTCTCCCGTCCGTGCGTGCCCGGCCCGTGGAGGCTGACACGGGCGGGCGGCGCACAGACGAACCCCAGGTGAACGCGGGGCCGACACGCCTGCGGGCTCACCGGGGCGCCCGCTCCGCACCCGGCTCAGACCGATCCGGGCACGGGTATCTTTCCGGTCGACTTCGTGTTGTCCGACCGGCTCACCGTGCACACCACCTTGCTGAAGCCCCGGTCCCAGTCGTCCTGATCGGCCACCCAGCCGTACACGACCCGCTCCGATCCCGGCGCCCAGGTCGACTCGAACTTGTTGCCGCAGAGCTTGGTCGCGTTCTCGCTGCCCTTCTTGAAACTCATGCTCACGGGGGCCTGCACAGCGCCTATGACCTGGTCGGTGTGCGGCTTGGCGCAGTCGGTGAGCGGCGCCTTGTAGCCCTCCTCCACCTCCACGTACTCCCAGCAGTCACCGACGCTCATCTGACCGACCCACAGATTCGAGCCCGCGTCCCGGAAACGGCCCACTTCGCCGCCGATCGCCGCATGCCGCCCGAGTACGAGACACGCCGTACCGCCGTCGGCCGCCCCGAACCCCTCCTTCGTCGGTACGACGGCGTACCCGGCCGCGTCGGGCAGCGCGTCCACGACCGCCCTGCTCTGGCTCTCGCAGCGCCGCGCGCCCTGGTCGCGGGCGTCGCCGAAGTCGGTGGCCGTGTCGACCGCCACGACCTGGCCGTCGGGCCAGTCCTCTGCGCAGTCCACCACCCCCAGGTTCGGCGCCGACTCGAACGGCGTCCCCGACCAGACCGCCTTCACACAATCCCCGGTTTCCAGGGGCCGGTTGAGCCCCACCACATCGCCGTACGGCAGTACCGGCCCGGTCGGCACCGGCGAACCCTGCGACACGCTCGGCGACGCGGACTTCTTCGTCGCCGCGCTGTTCTTCCCCCCGTCACCGTCACCCCCGGCCAGGGAGGCAACCCCCCACGCACCACCGACGATCACGAGAACGACCCCCACGACGAGCGCGACAACCGCCATCCGCCGCTTCCCGGCCGAGCCAGGCGGCACCGGCGCCTGGCCGACACCGGGCCCGATCGGACCACCGGTCCCGTGAGCCGTGGGGGCGGCCGCGCTCCAGTAACTGCCGGGGCCACCGCTGGCGTAGGCCGGTGTCGCGCCGCTCTGCGGGTACGCCGGCGGAACGGCACCTCCGCCACTCCCGCTCCCCGGAGCGGACACCGGGGTGTTGCTCCCGGTGTACGGCGTCCCACCCGCGCCCCCGGGCGAGGGCTGCGCATACGGGTTGGCCGGATCCACCGCGCGCCGTTGGGTGGGCGGAGTCCACATGTCGTAGGCAGAAGCCGCAGGTGGCGACCCTGGTGCGGCACCGGGCATCCCACCAGGCGTGGCCGGACCCGCAGGGTGCCCCACCCCGCCCCCACGACCTCCCGGAGTGTCAGGACCGCCCGCCGGAGTGTGCGGTGTCTGCGGGGAGTTCGGCGCCTGGGGCGCACCCGGCGTCTGCGGAGCCCCCGCCATGGGGCCACCGCTCCACCCACCGGCGTACTCCGGCGGCTGACTGCCGGCGTACCCAGGCTCCGGCCTGCTGACGTACCCCTGCGCCGAGCCACCGACGTACCCAGGCGGCGCACTCTGGACGTACCCGATGGGCGGCCCGAACCCTCCACCGTCCGCCCCTTGCGGAGCCCCTTCCTGCGCCCCGCGAAGCACCCGCTCCAGCCCCCGCGCGACCGTCTCGGGCGACGACCTGCGGACGGGATCCTTGACGAGCAACCCCTGGAGCACCGGCGTCAGTTCACCGGCCCGGACCGGTGAGGTCGGTTCCTCGCCGAGGAGGGCCGTCAGGGTGGCGTAGTCGCCGTGGCCGTCGAAGGGGCCGCGGCCCTCCACGGCCGCGTACAGCGTGGCGCCCAGGGAGAACAGGTCGGCGGCAGGGGTCGGCGGCTCGCCCCGCGCGCGTTCCGGGGCGAGATAGCCGGGCGTGCCGAGGATGCCGGCGGTGGCGGTCAGGCGGGGCTCGCGGGACTCGGGCTGGAGCGCGATGCCGTAGTCGGTGAGCAGCACGCGTGCGTAGAGGTCGCCCGAAGCGTCCGACGCCAGAAGGATGTTGGCCGGTTTCACGTCCCTGTGGAGGATGCCGATACGGTGCCCGGCGGTCAGCGCGTCGAGGACGGCGAGCCCGATCCGGGCCGTCTGGACGGGCGACAGCGGCCCCGTCCGCCGTACGACCGCCTGGAGGTCGACCGCGTCCGGCACGTACTCCATGACGATCCAGGGCAGCCCCTCGTGCATCACCACGTCGTGCACCGTGGCCACGTGCGGGTGGCCGCGCAGGCGGGCCGCGTGCCTGGCCTCGCTGCGGGCGCGCGCGATGCGCTGTGACGGCGCGCTCGGGTCCATCGGGACGTCCGCGAGCGCGATCTCCTTGATCGCGACCTCGCAGGCCAACTCCTCGTCGTACGCGAGCCAGACGCGGCCCATGCCGCCCGCGCCGAGCGTCCGCGTCAGCCGGTACCGGCCGTTGATGATCCTGTCTTCGCCCTGATCCGGCGTCTCCCCCGCCATCGCGCCTCCCCCGAGACAGCGCGCCTCCCCCGAGAACGCGTGTGGCCTGTCTCTCGAAGATAGCTTCGCACCCGCCACTGACAGCAGCCCTTTTCGGGGCCAATCCCATCAGGTCGGGCACAGGGGTATCAGGGGTGCGGGCGCGCCCCACCAGTGACGCGCGCCCGTCGCGTGCAGGCCCGGTTCCGGCCGGGATCAGGCCGGTTCGAGGAAGCCCTGCTCCACCAGGAGTCGGATCTGGGCAGGTGTGCGGTCGCGCAGCAGGACCGGGTCCTCGCCGACCAGTTGGGCGATCGCGTCCAGGATGCGACCGGCGCTCAGCGAGCCGTCGCACACGCCCGCGAACCCCGCGCCGACCGTGTCCACCTTGGTGGCCCGGCGCATCCCGCGGTGCTGGCGCAGCACCACGTGCTCGGGGTCCTCGGCGCCGGGCAGCCCGACCTGCTCCTGGATGACCTCGACGGCCAGCCTGAAGTGCTCTTCGAGCAGGGCCGCGTCGTCGTGCGCCCGCAGGTAGTCGATGCGGTCGAAGTGCGCTCGTACGGTGTCCCCGAGCGGCTGTTCGACCGGGTGCGGCCACTCCTCCGCGACGATCGAGGGCTCGGCGGCGTCCGTCCGGCGCAGGGTGATCCAGCCGAAGCCCACGGCCTTCACCTTGCGCGCCTCGAACTCGTCCAGCCACGCGTCGTACCGCGCCTGGTACTCGGCCGGATCCTCGCGGTGGTCGCCGGCGTCCCGCAGCCACAGTTCGGCGTACTGCGTGACGTCCTGCACCTCGCGCTGCACGATCCAGGCGTCGCAGCCGCGCGGCACCCACGACCGGAGCCGGTCCTGCCAGTCCTCCCCCTCCACGTGCTGCCAGTTGGCGAGGAACTGCGCGAACCCGCCCTCGCCGAGCCGCTCCCCCGCCTGCTGAACGAGCGTGCGGCACAGATCGTCCCCGCCCATCCCGCCGTCGCGGTACGTCAGCCGCGCGCCCGGCGAGATCACGAACGGCGGGTTCGACACGATCAGGTCGTACGTCTCGCCGTCCTTGACCGGCTCGAACAGCGAGCCCTCGCGCAGCTCGGCGGCCTGCGCGCCGGAGAGCGCCAGCGTGAGGGCGGTGATGTGCAACGCGCGCGGATTGACGTCGGTCGCCGTCACGCGCGTGGCGTGCCGGGTGGCGTGCAGCGCCTGGATGCCGGAGCCGGTGCCGAGGTCGAGGGCGGCCGGGACGGGCGTACGCACGGTGATGCCCGCGAGGGTGGTGGACGCGCCGCCGACGCCCAGGACGACGCCTTCCTCGCGGCTGCCGACCCCGCCGGCCCCACCGACGGCGCAGCCCAGGTCGGACACGATGAACCAGTCCTCGCCGCCGGGCCCGCCGTACGGCCGCACGTCCACGGTCGCGGCGACCTCGTCCGCGCCGACGGCGGCGAGCCAGCCGGCCTCCAGGCACGCGGCGACGGGCAGAACGCCCTCCACGCGTGCGTGCGGCACGGGTTGCTGCAAGAGGAACAGGCGTACGAGCACCGCGAGCGGGGTGTCCCCTCTGGTCGCCCTGAGCGCGGGCACGGTCTCACTACGGGCCAGCGCCGCGTACGCGGGGGCACCGAGCAGATCGAGCAGCCCGTCGGCGGTGAAGGACGCCGCGAGCAGGGCGTCCCGCAGCCGGGCGGCGACGTCATGGCGGTCGGAAGCGGGCAGGGCGGGCAGGCCTGAGTTACTCACACCCCCATTGTGTCCGCGCCACCGACTCCCCGCGCAGCACCGCCCAGATCTTGCCTCCGACTACCCCTATGGGCACCCGCCACCACCGCTGCGGGCACCCGCCGCTCCCGCTGTGGGCAATCGTTCCGCAGGGCGATGGGGCCCGGTCGAGCGGAGCCGAGACTGGGGGAGGGTGGGCACAGCCGGCACCGCCGGGCCCGGCTCGACACGCCCAGCCCCCACGCCGAGCGCTCCTACCCGCACCCGCTACACGTCAGCTCGCCGTCGCCGCCGAAGAAGCGGACGCGCTCTTGCAGCTGGCCTGCTTGGCCATCGCCTTGCCGACGTCGCCCTCCTCCAGGGTCTTCAGCGCGTCGTTCCCGCTCTGCCCCAGCTTGTCCAGCGAGGTCGCGATGTCCTTGAGGCCGTCGGCGAACTTCGCCTGGTCCTTGGTGTCGAGCTTGTCGACCTGCGTCTTCAAAGAGGCGTACGACGTGGCGATCCCGTCGAGCTCCTTGACCGCGTCCGTCTGCTTCTTCGCACCGTCGTCGACATCCGGCGCCCCGGCCTTCTCCACGGCGTCGCCGATCGCCTTGTAGGCGTCGGACATGTCCTGGAAAGCCTGCGCGTCGGTCTTCTGGACGTCCGCCGGAGTGCTGTTGTCCGAGGTCTGCTGCTGGATCGCGGCGTTGGCGGCCTCGATCTTCTTGGCCTGCGGCTGGACCGCGTCGCAGACCTGCTTGGCCCAGGCATCCAGCTTCTCGTTGCTGTCGTCGCTGCTGCATCCCGACAGCGCCAGTACCAGTACCGCACCGCCGGACAGCGCGGCCGTGAGCTTCTTGTTCACCGGATTGGTCCCTTCCATGGCTCTCGGCCCCGGAACATACACGCCGCGCAGACGTCAGCCGCATTCCGAACGTCCGACAGGAACACTTTTGAAGCCATTTGCACCAGGCGAGAGAAGGCTCACGAAAAGGGCGCACACACACGAGGACGGGCGGTCGACGCGCCAACGCGCGCCTCCCGCCCGCCCCTTGGGCCGAGCCCGGTCGAACCGTGTCGTGGGACCGCCTACGAAACCACCGCGGGGTCCGGCGACTTGGCCGTCTGCTCTCCGTCCTCCTCGTCGTCGCCCATGGTGATCCCGCGCCGCTTGGAGATGTAGACGGACACGACGATGACCAGGAACGACAGGACCGCGATCGTGATCCGGACGCCGAGGTTCTTGTCGGCGCCGTAGCTGAACTTGATGACCGCGGGCGCGATGAGCAGCGACACCAGGTTCATCACCTTCAGCAGCGGGTTGATCGCGGGCCCCGCGGTGTCCTTGAAGGGGTCACCGACCGTGTCGCCGATCACGGTGGCGGCGTGGGCCTCACTGCCCTTGCCGCCGTAGTTGCCGTCCTCGACGAGTTTCTTGGCGTTGTCCCACGCGCCACCGGAGTTGGCGAGGAACACCGCCATCAGCGTGCCCGCCCCGATCGCGCCCGCGAGGTACGAGCCGAGCGCGCCGACACCGAGCGTGAACCCGATGAAGATGGGCGCCATCACGGCGAGCAGACCCGGAGTGGCCAACTCCCGCAGAGCATCCTTGGTACAGATGTCGACGACTCGCCCGTACTCCGGCTTCTCGGTGTAGTCCATGATCCCGGGGTGCTCGCGGAACTGCCGCCGCACCTCGTAGACCACCGCGCCCGCCGACCGCGACACCGCGCTGATCGCCAGCCCCGAGAAGAGGAAGACGACCGCGGCGCCGGCGATGAGGCCGACGAGGTTGTTGGGCTGCGAGATGTCCATGGAGAGGGTCAGCGGCGCACCCGCACCGGTCAGCTTCTCGCCCACGTCCGCCACATTCGTGGTGATCGCGTCCCGGTACGACCCGAAGAGCGCCGACGCCGCCAGGACGGCGGTGGCGATGGCGATGCCCTTGGTGATGGCCTTGGTGGTGTTGCCGACCGCGTCCAGGTTGGTGAGCACCTGCGCGCCCGCGCCCTCGACGTCGCCGGACATCTCCGCGATGCCCTGCGCGTTGTCGGAGACCGGCCCGAAGGTGTCCATGGCGACGATCACGCCGACCGTGGTGAGCAGGCCGGTGCCGGCCAGCGCGACCGCGAACAGCGCGAGCATGATCGACGTACCGCCGAGCAGGAAGGCGCCGTAGACGCCCAGACCGATCAACAAGGCGGTGTAGACGGCCGATTCCAGGCCCAGCGAGATACCGGCGAGGACGACGGTGGCGGGCCCCGTGAGCGAGGTCTTGCCGATGTCGCGCACCGGGCGGCGGGTGGTCTCGGTGAAGTAGCCGGTCAGCTGCTGGATGACGGCCGCCAGCAGGATGCCGATCGCCACCGCGATGACCGCGAGGATCCGCGGATCGCCGTCCTTGGCCCTGATGGCCGCGTCGGTGACGCCGTCCAGGTCGGAGTACTTCGCGGGCAGATAGACGAAGACGGCCACCGCGACCAGTACGAGCGAGATCACCGCGGAGATGAAGAAGCCGCGGTTGATCGCGGACATGCCGCTGCGGTCGGACCTGCGCGGGGCGACCGCGAAGATGCCGATCATGGCGGTGAGGACGCCGATCGCGGGCACGATCAGCGGGAAGGCGAGTCCGGAGTCGCCGAAGGCGGCCTTGCCGAGGATCAGCGCGGCCACCAGGGTCACGGCGTACGACTCGAAGAGGTCGGCCGCCATGCCCGCGCAGTCGCCGACGTTGTCGCCCACGTTGTCGGCGATGGTCGCGGCATTGCGCGGGTCGTCCTCCGGAATGCCCTTCTCGACCTTGCCGACCAGGTCGGCGCCGACGTCGGCGGCCTTGGTGAAGATGCCGCCGCCGACACGCATGAACATCGCGATGAGGGCGGCCCCGAGGCCGAAGCCTTCGAGCACCTTCGGCGCGTCGGCCGCGTACACCAGCACCACACACGAGGCGCCCAGCAGACCGAGCCCCACCGTGAACATGCCGACGACGCCGCCCGTGCGGAAAGCGATCTTCATGGCTTTGTGCGAGACGGTGATGAGATCCTTTTCGGGTTCCCCCTCCGCCGGGGTCGCTTCCCGGGCCGCCGCGGCGACCCGCACATTACTGCGCACGGCCAGCCACATGCCGATATAGCCGGTGGCCGCCGAGAACCCCGCGCCGATCAAGAAGAACACCGATCGTCCGGCGCGCTGATTCCAGTCGTCCGCGGGCAGCAGCATGAGCAGGAAGAAGACCACGACGGCGAATACGCCCAGTGTGCGCATCTGCCGGGCCAGATAGGCGTTGGCGCCTTCCTGGACCGCCGCCGCGATCTCCTTCATCTTGTCGGTGCCCTCGCCCGCCGCGAGCACCTGGCGTACCAGGACGCCCGCGACCACGAGCGCGGCCAGGGCGACCACCGCGATCACGATCACGATGATCCGGTTGTCGTCGGTCAGTACCGCGGCTGCGAGGGTTGTGGGGTGGTCCAACTGCTGAGGGGTAGAAAGCCCCGCCATTCGTCCTCCTTGACGCCTGTGCTGAGCTCAAGATGTGGACGGATTCTAGGTACCCGCACCTGATCAAAACAGAGCGCGGTAAACGGAATTAGCCTTCACATGCCCTACAGCAAATGATCGACAACACGCCACGGAACCCGAATGGAGTAACGCCCCGAGGGCATTCACGCCTGCAGCAGCGCTTGATCGAATTATCGGGCCATTGATCGTGAATTGATTCACGAATTCCCGGGGTGCGACTGAAAAACACCAAGGGCCCTGCTCAGCAGGGCCCTTGAAGATCGTACGAGAGTTAGTTCAGTGGCTGAACTGGGGTGAGCTCAGGAGAGGACCGCGGCCGGCGGCGTAGTCGGCCAGGTCATGCGGATCAGTCCGCCGTGCTCTCCTGCGGTCACCTCGACATCGTCGACGAGCCCGCTGATGACCGCGAGACCCATCTCGTCCTCCTCGATGTCCACATCGTCGCCCGCCGACCCCGAAGCACTCCCGCCGGGCGCCGAATGGGGCGCCTCGTCGCCGACCTCGATGGAGAACTGCTTCTCCTCCTCGATCAGCAGCACCTTCACGGGGGCGGTGATGCCACCGCTCTGGTGCAGCCCGACGGCACGGGTACAGGCCTCGCCGACCGCGAGTCTGACCTCGTCGAGGACGGCCTCGTCCACTCCGGCCCTGCGCGCCACCGCTGCCGCCACCAGTCGGGCGGTCCTGACGTGCTCGGGCAGCGCGCTGAAGCGGAGTTCAACGGTGGCCATGCATCCCCCTAAGAACTTCGGGCGTGCTGTCGGGGGACCGGGCCGCCGAAAGCCCGGACCCCCTGTTGGTACTACGTCCGTCCCAGGAGCGGTCCTTTCCCGCTCAGGTGGGACGGTGGTCAGTCGGTGGCCGCCACCGCTTCCTCGACCGAGGTGTGGATCGGGAACACCTTGGTGAGGCCGGTGATGCGGAAGATCTTGAGAATGCGCTCCTGGTTGCAGACCAGGCGCAGCGAGCCCTCATGGGCACGCACCCGCTTCAGGCCGCCGACCAGTACGCCGAGCCCGGTGGAGTCGAGGAAGTCGACTCCCTCCATGTCGACGACGAGGTGGAAACTCCCGTCGTTCACAAGCTCGACCAACTGCTCGCGCAGCTTGGGCGCGGTATATACGTCGATTTCTCCACCGACCTCGACGACCGTACGATCGCCGACGGTACGGGTCGACAGGGACAGGTCCACGGATCCTCCAGCACCTTGCTATCGAGCGGTCGCCCCTCGGGACACCTCGGCAGAGCCCCCGGAACGGATCGCCAGCCGCGATGGCATTCAATCACTTACCGGCAGGCGTGCACGACGCCTTGGTCCCATTGTCCGTCACGCCAGTGACACACTCGGTGCCGATGGCCAAGAATCATCGATCCGACAGATCCCCGACGGACCCCGTTTCCCGGCTCGCACCGGGCACGGTCCTGGGCCGACTCGCCTCCGGGCCGAGCCGGGCTTCGCGCATCACTCATACGGAGCACTTGCCCCCGCGTGAGGGCCGTCATGCCGTCTGGCCTGACCGGATTCGTTCGGAAGTCATCGCCGCCGTGCAGTCGGCCGGTATCGAACACCCCTGGGCCCACCAGGCACGAGCCGCCGAGCACGCCCTGGACGGCGAATCCGTGATCGTCGCCACAGGGACTGCTTCCGGCAAGTCACTGGCGTACCTGGTCCCGGTTCTTTCGACCCTCCTGGACGGCTCCGAGGCCCCGAACGGCCGCGGCGCCACCTCCCTCTACCTGGCCCCCACCAAGGCGCTCGCGGCAGACCAGCGGCGATCCGTGAAGGAACTTTCACAACCTCTGGGAAATGCGGTACGCCCCGCGGTGTACGACGGTGACACCCCGTTCGAGGAACGCGAGTGGATCCGCCAGTACGCGAACTATGTCCTGACCAACCCGGACATGCTCCACCGCGGCATCCTCCCGTCCCACCCCCGCTGGGCCTCCTTCCTCAAGTCGCTGAAGTACGTCGTCATCGACGAGTGCCACACCTATCGCGGCGTCTTCGGCTCGCACGTCGCCCAGATACTGCGCCGGCTGCGCCGCCTGTGTGCCCGCTACGGCTCCTCCCCCGTCTTCCTGCTGGCCTCCGCGACCGCCGCCGAGCCCTCGGTCGCCGCCGGCCGCCTGACCGGCCTCCCGGTGGTCGAGGTCGCCGACGACGCCTCACCACGCGGTGAACTGGTGTTCGCCCTGTGGGAACCCCCCCTCACCGAGCTGCACGGCGAGAGGGGCGCCCCGGTCCGCCGTACGGCCACCGCCGAGACGGCCGACCTGCTGACCGACCTCACCCTGCAGGGCGTGCGCTCGGTCGCCTTCGTGCGCTCCCGACGCGGCGCCGAACTGATCGCGGTGATCGCCCAGGAACGCCTCGCCGAGATCGACCGCTCCCTGGCCCGGCGTGTCGCGGCCTACCGCGGCGGCTACCTCCCCGAGGAACGCCGCGCCCTCGAACAGGCCCTCCACTCCGGCGAACTCCTCGGCCTCGCCGCCACCACCGCCCTCGAACTCGGCATCGACGTCTCGGGGTTGGACGCCGTCGTGATCGCCGGCTACCCGGGCACCCGCGCCTCCCTGTGGCAGCAGGCAGGCCGCGCGGGCCGCTCCGGACAGGGCGCGCTGGCCATCCTGGTCGCCCGCGACGACCCCCTGGACACCTACCTCGTCCACCACCCAGAGGCCCTCTTCGACCAACCCGTCGAATCCACGGTCCTCGACCCCGACAACCCGTACGTCCTCGCCCCGCACCTGTGCGCGGCAGCCGCGGAACTCCCGCTCACCGACGACGACTTGCCCCTCTTCGGCCCCGCCTGCGAGGAACTCCTCCCCCAACTGGAGGCCGCGAAGCTGCTGCGCCGCCGGACGAAGGCCTGGCACTGGACGCGCCGGGAACGGGCCGCCGACCTGGCCGACATCCGTGGCGAGGGCGGTCGCCCGGTCCAGATAGTGGAAGCCGGCACGGGCCGCCTCATGGGCACGGTCGACGCGGGCTCCGCGCACACGAGCGTCCACGAAGGCGCGGTCCACCTCCACCAGGGGCTCACGTATCTCGTGCGCTCCCTGGACCTGGAGGACTCGGTGGCCCTGGTGGAGCAGGCCAACCCCTCGTACTCGACGGTCGCCCGCGACACCACCTCCATCTCCGTCCTGTCCACGGACACCGAGATCCCCTGGGGCGACGGCCGCCTTTGTTACGGCTCCGTCGAGGTCACCAACCAGGTCGTCTCCTTCCTCCGCCGACGTCTCATCACCGGTGAGGTACTGGGCGAGACCAAACTCGACCTCCCTCCTCGTACGTTGCGCACCCGCGCCGTGTGGTGGACCGTCACCGAGGACCAGCTCGACGAGGCCCGGATCAACCCCGAGATCCTCGGCGGCGCCCTCCACGCCGCCGAACACGCCTCGATCGGCATGCTCCCCCTCTTCGCGACCTGCGACCGTTGGGACATCGGCGGAGTGTCCGTCCCGCTGCACCCCGACACGTTGCTGCCCACGGTCTTCGTCTACGACGGCCACCCGGGCGGCGCGGGCTTCGCGGAGCGCGCCTTCCACACCGCCCGCGCCTGGCTGACCGCCACCCGCCAGGCCATCGCCTCCTGCGAGTGCGACGCCGGCTGCCCGTCCTGCATCCAGTCCCCCAAGTGCGGCAACGGCAACGATCCGCTGCACAAGCGGGGGGCTCTGCGGCTGCTTACGGTGCTGTTGCGGGGGGCGCCGGAGGAGAAGAGTGGGGAGGAAGGCGGGACTGCGGCTGGGGAATGGCCGGGGGAGCAGCCCCCAGAGGGGGCGGCGCCGGAACCAGGCCCGCGAGACCTCCCCGTCCCTGCGGAGGAGCCGACGCCGGATCCGGACCCGCAGGCCCCGCCCGTGCCCTGACCTCCGCCGCGAACGGCCCCTGTCCCGACGCCGCCGTCACGTCCGAGGTGTCGCCGACGATGGCGCACCGCACGAGCCGGGTGCCCTGAGCGCGGGCCACCTGGTCCGCCCGGGCGCAGGCCGCAGCACCCTGCGCCCAGTTGTCCGCCGCCGCGAGCGCCGCGAGATCGGCCCCGCCGGCCGCGCGATGCCGGGTCACGACGGCGTGCCCCATCGCGAGCACGATCCCGAACACCACGCACAGCACGGCGATGGCACCGACGCTCCAGATGGTGGCGGAACCACGATCGGCGTCCGCCTCGGGCAACTTGGTCTCCGCACACACCTCGGTCTCCGAGGTCTCCGAGGTCTCCGAGGTGCCAGAGGTGCCAGAGGTGCCCAAGATCACAGAGATCCCCGACCTCCCGGTTCCGCTTCTCATCCCCCGGCCCCCACCGTCTCCTCCGCGGCGGCCACGGCCTCCTCCCGCACCTCGAAGGGCAGACCGCTCAGTGCCGGCGGCTTGGCCACCACGACCACACGGACCCGGTCCCCCTCCCGGCTGACCGTGACCTTCGCGCCGCTCGGTGCCGCCCCGCGGGCCACCTCGACGACCGCGTCGGCCGGATCCTGACGGGCAGCCGCCCGCGCTCCCGTCCGCGCCGCGTCCACGCACTGGATCTGCGCGGCCACCACCAACAGCCCCCAGACCAACGCCATCGCGAACAACACCAGCACGGGCAGCACCACGGCCGACTCCGCCGTCACGAACCCGCGATCCGCGCCCCTGCGGCAGCCGCTCCCGAGTCCGCTCTCACATCCGCGCATCGAGCGCCCGCTTCACGATGGCCTGCAGTTCCGCGCTGACCTGCCCGCTCGTCACCACCTTGTAGAGGACCACCGCGAAGGCGACCGCGGCCACGATCCCCATCGCGTACTCCGAGGTCACCATCCCCGAGTCCCGTCGCGCCGCCCACACCCCGCACACCAGGGCACGCAGCCGCGCCCGCACCACCTTGTACATCTCAACCCCCGTAAGGAATCAGTCCCGTTGACGATCTGTTTTCGATGCCGCGCTACTTGGCGCCGCATTTCTCACTGCCGCAGCTCTTGGTGCCGCGTCTCTCATGCCGCGCTTCTCGGCGCCGCACATCCCGCTGCCGCGTTTGTCGCTGCCGCACCTCTTGGTGCCGGCTCTCCTACCTACCGATCTCGCCCGCCGGCAACGGCTACTCGCCCCGCCCCGTCACCCACCGCCCCCTCCCAACACCCCACCCGCCAGCCCGATCACCACGGGCAGTACGCCGACCGCGATGAACGCGGGCAGGAAGCACAGCCCCACCGGCACGGTGACCATCACCGCCGCCCGTCTGGCCCGTGCCGTCGCCGAGCGCGTCCAGTCGGCGCGGGCCTCCGCTGCCAGCCGGGCCACCGGCCCCGCAGCGGGGAGCCCGGACACATCGGCGCGTTCCAGTAGCCGAGCCAGAGCCCCGGCGCCCGGCAGCGCGGCCAACCTCCGCCAGGCCTCGGCCGGTTCTCCGCCGAGCCGCGCCTCCGCGGCACCCCGCGCGAGCGCCTCCCCGACCGGGCCGCCCAGGGCCTCGCCCACCGCCTGCGCAGCAACCACCGGACCGGCGCCCGCGGCGATACAGGCGGCCAACAGGTCGGATGCGAGAGGTAGTTGACGTGCCGCCTCGCCCTCGTCGTACGCCCGGACACCACCCGCCGCCGACTGCCGCTCACGCCACCACCACAGCCCGGCCGCGACAACCAGCCCCACGACGACACCGGCAACGCCCCCGACCAGCACCCACCCGGCGCACCCCACCGCCACCAAGGGCAGTTGCCGCCACGCACCCGCCCGCACCTCGCCCCACGGACGCCCGGACGTCAGTTCCGCAGCGGCCAGCAACTCCGCCACCCGCCGCCGAACCCGCCGCTCACGCCGAACCCCCTCGGCCCACCGCAGCAGCCACCCCAGGACGCACAACACCCCCAAGGTCACCCCCAGCCTGTGGACAACTTCCGCACTCACACCGCCCAACCCCTTCCGAACTCCCGATCCACGCCCGACATCACGCCACCGCCTCCCGACCACGCCCACGCCCGCCCTCTCACCACCTCGCGCTCACGCCCCGCGCCGCCGTCACGCCAACTCCTGGTCACGCCTCGCTCTGCCGTCACACCAACTCCTGGTCACACCCGCTCCTGACCACGCACCCCACCTCCGACCACACGCCACCGTCCGCCCGTACATCGCCTCCCACTCGCGCGCCTCGTCCCGACGGCACCCACTCACGCACGCACCCCGCTACCCGACCGTGCTCACTCCCTGCCGCACGACCACGCCCGCCCAGACATCCCCTCCCGCCCACACCCACGCCCGCCCTCAAGCCCCACGCCACCCGCCTTCTCCGTCCCGGCCCACCGCGGCCAATCCCACCCACGCCCTCACACCGCCTCGGCCCCCCGCACGATCCGCATTGCCCACCACATCCCGGCCCCCTCCAACACGCCCCCAGCCACCAGGCACCCCAACCCCGCACCGGTGTGCAGCAGGACATGCAGTGGGTCGGCGCCCAAGGCCGTGCCTAGTAGGAGGCCCAAGACCGGCAGGCCGGCGAGCATCACAGCCGTCGACCGGGCGCCGGCCAACTGAGCTCGCAGGTCGGCACGTTGGTCCCGTTCCGCGCGCAACGCCCCTTCGAGCCGGTCGAGTCCGGCGGCGAGGCCCGCCCCCTGCCCGACCGCCACCCGCCAGCACGCAGCCAGGCCCAGCAGGCCCTCCGCACCCGGTTGCCGGGCCGCCGCCGCGAGCGCCCCGGGGACGTCACCCCCGAACCGCGCCGCCGCCAACACCGCGGCCTGCCCCTCCCCGAGCCCGCCGGAGTCACGCGCGGCATGCAACAACGCCTCGCCCGGCTGCCGCCCCGCCCGCACCTCCCCGGCGACCGACCCGCACAGCGTGATCACCGCATCCGCCCGGCGCTCCCTGGCCCGCCGAGCCTCGCCCGCCAACCGCACCCGGCGCAGCAACGGCACCCCGGCCGCCCCCGCGACGACCGGCAACACCGAACCACCCAGCACGGCCAACACCAGCCCGGCAACCGGCGCCCACCACTCCGCACGCAGCCGCCCCCGAACCCGCCGCAACTCCCCCACCGCCTCTCGCCAGAACGGCGGCCCACTCCCCACCGCCCCGCCACCCGCGAGCAGCAACTGCGCCCGCCGCGCCCCGGACTGCCGCCCGCCCAGCAGCCACACCACCGCACCGACACACACCACGGCCGCGCCCAACCCCGTCTCCGCCATACCGATCTCCGCCATACCGATCTCCCCCATCCCCGCCTCCGCCATTGCCGCCCTCGCCGTCTCACCCATCACGTCCTCCTTCGACGAACTCGCTGTCCAGCAGCCCCCACAGCCGCTCCCGCCTCCCCCTGCAACCGAACGCCCTCTCCTGCATCCCGTCCCTCATCCCAGAACTCGCCGCCCAGCAGCCCCGCAGCCGCTCTCACCCGGCCCGTACGCAAACGCCGCCTCACGCATCCCGTCCCTCATCGGACGACCCGCCGCCCAACAGCCCCGCCGCAGCCGCTTCCCCGGCCCACACGCGAACCCCGCCTCATCCACCCCGCCCCCCATCGAAAAACCCGCCCTCCAACAACCCCCGCAGCCGCTCCCACCCCCGCTCGTACACGAACGCCGCCTCACCCCACCGCAGCGCCGGAACCGTCCGCACCAACCCGGACGGATCCCTCTCCAGCACATGCACCTCAGCGATCCGCCGCCGCCCGGTCCGATCGCGCACGAGATGCAGGACCACCGCCAGCGCAGCCGCCAACTGGCTGTGCAGGGCCGCCCGATCGAGCCCGGCCGCCGCGCCGAGTGCCTCCAACCGAGCCGGCACGTCCGCGGCCGCGTTGGCGTGGACGGTGCCGCAGCCGCCCGGGTGCCTGGCCTAGCACTGCATGGCCTTCGACTCCCTAGGGATCGACCGTGAGCCAACCAACCTGCGTCATCTACGACCGACTGTCGCGCCTCTTCGCTGAGGAAGCCCCCGACCACCGCATTGCCGCCTGCAAGGCATATGCCGAACAGCGCGGATGGAAGGTGGTGCACGTCGCCACTGACACGAACGTCAGCGGAGCAAGCAAGCTCGAAGACCGCCCGGGGATGCGGGAAGTTCTTTCGTGGCTTCCACGTGTTGACTTCGTCGTTGCCGCGAAGCTCGACCGGTACGCACGAAGCGTGCTGGAGTTTCAGCGGCTCCTTGACGCGGCCAAATCGACTAAAACAACGATCATCACGGCTGACGGAGTTGTTAGCCCAGAGAACGCCAGCATCATTATCAACGTCCTTGCCGCGTTCGCCGAGTACGAGCGGGACATGATCAAATCCCGCATCACAGACAGCAAGAAGCATTTTCGTTCGCGGGGGAATCACCTTGGCGGACTGGCTCCGTACGGCTATGCAGTCAGCGGACCGATCAACAACAAGCGATGGGTCATTGACGAGTCAGCGGCCAGCGTGTTGCGTGACTGCGCTGACAAGCTCATCAACCACGGTGGCTCTCTGACGGGACTTGCCCGGGAACTGAATGAGCGCGGAGTTCTACCCCCGGCGGACCATGCACGTCAGCGGGACGGGCGGAAGTTGCGTAACCAGCGCTGGCACTCCACCACTCTGCGGGATGTGCTCTACACCCCCGCCCTTCGTGGCTGGCAGGTTCAGGCCGTCCCCGGAGAGAAGCGCGGCGCACTCACAAATCAGCCTGTGCTAGATGCTGAGGGAAAGCCCGTATCGGGCGGACCGGAGATCCTCAGCGCCGAAACCTGGTCAGCAGTCCGCGCGATCATTGACGGCAAGTCGAAGGGGCGTGGCAGCGAGCGAACCGGTAAGGCGCTACTCCTTCACGTAGCGCTCTGTTCAGAATGCAACGGTCCGATGTACCGGCAGCGCCGTGCCGTGAACGGTAAGGACTACAGCACATACGTATGCCGTAACGGCGTGGGCAAGCGAGGAATCCACAAGCCCAACGTCATCATTGCCCGGCATCTTGAGGAGTTGGTGACTGCCGATTACCTCAAGCGGTTTGGCAGCTTCGCGCTTATGCGCTGGGCTGAGCCTGACGGTAGCGCAGTACTGCAACTCTCCGAAGTGACAGGCCAGATCGAGCGCCTTGCCGGGAACCTTGCCCAACTGGACCCGAACGGAACTGCGGCAAGGGTGGTAATCGGTCAGCTCACATCGCTGGAAAAGCGACAGGCTGAACTAGCGGCGGAAGCCGACCACGCCGAAGGTCGCTGGGTGAGCACCGACAACACGATTGCCACGGAATGGGAACAGCGGGACGAAGAGGGGCGGCGCGGCTTGCTCGCTGACCTAGGGGCACGGCTGGTAATTCGCCCGGCTACACCCGGAGCACCGAAGAGGTTCGACCCGGAGCGAGCGACGCTGACCTATTCAGGCCCCTCCTGGTGGCAAGACCTCAACCCGGCGGAAGCGGCGCTAGTCGACATTGCCAGGGAAGAGGAGTTGTCCGACCAATTTGCCGTCTGATCTGACGGAAACGAACGGGGCCGGTCAGGCCACGACTTGGCGGAAGAGACCTGACCGGCTTCCCTCTCAAAGGGAAGGCACCATAATGTCACGCGAAGACTGGGAAGCGGCGCAGGAAGTCGAAGAGGCAGCGTTCTACCGTGAAGTGGAGTGGAAGCGCATTGCCCGCACCCTGGAAGCTCTGTACGGCGCTGTGAGGGCCGGGGACGTCAGCGCTCGAACGCGGGAACGGATAGGGCGGCTTGAGGCGCTGCAACAAGCGCTCATGGGCTTCCCGGAGGCTCTTGCCGCGTAGCACCACCAGGCCCCGTCAGGCAGCAATGCCCGGCGGGGCTTTCTGCTGCCCTGTGAGCCTCGCTGAGGGGCTTTCAGGGCTCTGGACTGCCCCGCTACCGGCGACACGGGCGGACGGGGGCTCAGGGGTCCGCTCAGCGCCTTGAAGGGGACAGCGGGAAACGGAGCGAAAATCGCCCTGATGTAGAAAGGCTTCTGACGCTCCGTCAGAACACCCTATCTGACCTGCATGAATGTAGAAGTGTAGAAATGCATATCTCTCAGGTTTAGCTCTAGGAGTTCCTAAGCAATACGGCAACCCCACCCCGAACCTACATTTCTACACACCGAGAATCGATCAATTTCACATTTTTGCGTGACGTGCGCCACATTTAAATTGGAGCGTTTCCGCATAAGCGCAGATCAGCGGGCTATTAGCCGTCCGACGGTAGGCACTCCACTCCCTAGTACCAGGGTGAAGGGGGAGTTAACCCCCAGCGCGGGCGGCTACCACACCAGGCCCGTGACGCAGCATCCCAGCTATGGGGGAATACCCATAGCCATCAAACCGGCCCCCGGGCACGGGTTGAGAGATCGAAGGCGCGTGGTAGCCCCTTGGATCACTCCCCGTGTCTGGGGGCTTTTCTCGTTTCCGCGCGCTGATACGCGGGCTACCACACCAAAGGACTTCCACCATGCCTACGGCAGAGTATGAGTACAAGGCAGCGCACAAGCGCGTTGTTGAGGTCAAGGGACCGGCCAGCCACAAGCCCTGTCAGTTCTGCGGGACCTTCGCCGCTGAGTGGTCGTACAACCACCAGGACCCGGCTGAGGTTTACCGGGACGGATACCTATGGTCTGAGAGCACGGCCTATTACATGCCACTCTGCAAGCGTGACCACCGTGCCTATGACCGCGCATTCCGGCAGCACGGTAAGGCGGTCCTTGCCGCTGTTGCTGACGCGCTGACGGAAGCCGGACAGCAGCGCTACGACGAAGAGCTCAGGGAGGCCGTGAAGGCTTCCACCTTCCACAGGTGGCGCGTGCGGGAAACGGCACTCGGCAACATCAGCCCCGAACAATGCGCCGCTCTTGCCGAGACTTCTGGTGAGCGCCACAGCCCCCAAAGAGCAGGCGCTATCTGAGACCAGGGCAGGGGGCTGGAATAGCCATGGGGCAGCCCCCTGCCCTCCCTTTTCTTGAGCCGTGCTCGGAAATCCCATGAAATCCGAGCCGGCTGACCCCCTTACCCCA
This sequence comes from Streptomyces pseudovenezuelae, assembly GCF_029892565.1. GTDB lineage: Bacteria > Actinomycetota > Actinomycetes > Streptomycetales > Streptomycetaceae > Streptomyces > Streptomyces pseudovenezuelae_A. Next base: position 162,512 of record NZ_JARXVH010000003.1, read on the forward strand.
ACGAAATTCGGAGTAATTCCAATGGACGCCATCGGCGCATCACAGGCCGTAGACATTCTCGAAACACATGCAATCGTGCCGAAAGATGAGCACGCACGTACTGAGCTTTTCGCCGCCCTTGCCGTGCTTCGCATCGTTGCACTGGGTGGTGACCATGACGAATCTAACTGACACTGACCGGCTGTACGTTGACAAGTTCGTGCGCATTGTGGGTGAAGCTCTCGAAGAGTGCCCGAATGCGGACTCAAGCACACAACTCCTTTTCGATGCGTGCAAGGAAGTCAGCGGCCCCAGCTTCATTCCGATAGGCACCTTTGACCGCCTGCTACGCGCCACGGGCTACAAGCGCACTGACCGGCGTTACGGCAAGCGCTACATAGGACTTCGCCCCAAGAACCCGGCTTTGCATGACCGGGTCTGGTACCGGCGCTAACCACCTCCGAAATTTCGGAAGTGCCAACCCTCCCCTGAAAGGAAACTTCCCAATGACTGAAACCCCTTGGTACATGCGCACCGTTGACCCGGGTGCACTCGACACCAACGACCCTGAGCGCAAGCGCAAGCACCTTGAGTCCATTGCCTCTTCGGCCAGCGCTGAGGGTGACGCCATGGTTGCGCACCTAAAGGCCGCTGAGGCGCGCGGAGTTGAGATTGACCCTTCTACGCGAATGGCCATGGGCTACGCCACGGTTGCCCGAAAGGCTGCCGCTCAGCTAGGCGACGCTCCGCAGCGACAGACCAGCGCGGGTGACGCTGACCTAACCCCTGAGCAGCGCATTGCACGCGGCTACGGCACCAGCAACTGAAAGGGCACCTGACACCATGACCGCCATTGACATTGAGAAGGTGCGTAAGGCCGCTGAGGCGGCTACCGCGAAGTTGGCTGAGGCTGAGGCAGCTGAAGCTACCCGGCAGGCTGAGAAGGCCGCTGAGCGCGTTGAAGCGCAGCGAGAGAAGGACGCTGAGTTTCTTGCTCAGTGGGAGGTGCTTGACGCTGAGCTACAGGAAGTCGGCTCGAAGTCTGCCGCTGATGCCATCTATGAGGGCACTGACCCAATTGCCGCTGTGGCTCACTTCTGGGTGGAGCGTGCGAAGCGGAATGCGATTCGGTCCCATGCGCAGAGCGCTTACTACCGGCTGCACGGGCAGCACCCTGACGACACGTTCGCACGGGCACTTCCTGAGCGAGACATGCGCATTGCCGACCGCCTAGAAGAGGCGATTTACAAGGCTGCCATGCGGCACGGTGCTGACCTTGCCGAGAAGCTACAGGCTGAGTGGGTTGTCGAGTAATGGCACATGACCTACTTGACCCGGGGCCGGACTACAACGGCCAGCGTGCTTACCTGATCTGGCCCCGGGACGCGAATGGAGCCCCGTGCTTTGCCGACACGCACACTGCCGCTGATGTGGTCTTCCCTCAGCCTGGTGCAGCGCTGGTAATCCGGGGCACGGTTCGTCAGCGGGGCATCCTGGTTGATCTCACGCACTATGACGCTACGGGCAATCCTCTGGTGCCCCCGACCATTCCGCTAGGCGTGCTGCGGCAGATGTGGACGGACCACTATGGCTGAAAGCCCGTTCTGTGAGCTGTGCACGGAAGACGGTCTAGGTGTAGCGACGGACATTGTTGTCTACCATCCGCTGACGCGTGCTCAGCTCATTGCCCGGGGCGTTTCCCGGCCGGATTCCTCTGGGTATCGGAAGTCAATGTGCCTCGCCTGCTACCGGGCATGGAAGCGGCGGAGACGATAGCTGCCTTGTGTGGGCCGGACACAAGGCAGCTCACCCGAGCTTCTATCTGCGGCGGCTACCGTCGTCATCTAGGGCCGCTTGGGCCGATAGCACGAACTTGTCAAGATGCTCCACCAGGTCCGACGCCACTCTCGCGGCATGCCTTTCCACTTGCTGTCGCAAGGCTTGCCTTTCTGGGGTATTTAGCTCATGGACACCCGTAAGGATGACGGCAAGCTCCCAACTCAGGCGATCAATATTCATGGCAACACCGGTAACCTTTGTCGGTCCAGCCAAGGCCACATTGATTGCCTTCTCCTTGAGATCCTGGACATCTTCCAGTACCCGGCTTCTATATTCCTCGCCCAATTCGTTCAATAGGGTGGCCTCGTCTAAACCACGGAGGGCAATGTGGCCGCGCATCACTGATCCGGCAGCGATAAATTCGCGATAAGCCGCGTAGCGCGGCTCTCGCCTTTGCCTTCGATGTTCGGAACGTGCAGTGATGCGCGCCCCTTCCCTTTATGCCCAGCCCGTGGCAAACGCCGCGCCGATCGTTGCCACTGAGCCTGCCAACGCGCCCAGCACTGCCGCCAATCCTGCATCCATGGCGTCATGTTCGCGGCGAACATTGCGGCGGGTCAAGAGCACAGAAGCTCCGCACAAACTCTTCAATTAGCCATGCCAGGGTTTTCCCTCCCTGCCGCGCCTTCCTGTGTCGGCAAGGGGGTGCCTCCCCGGGGTGTGCTGCCGCAACCAAGCACCCGAAGCCGGCTGAAATACCCACCTTTTCTGACCTGCGCCTTTGATGCGCTGCAACTTCGCTGGCGTGTGTGCTGGCGTGAAGGAGAACGCCCATGCTCGCTGATGACTGCGCACCCTCACACGCTGAGGCGCTGGCCCAATCGCTCAGGTATGCACACGGCTACGCCGATGAATTGCGGCTCATGCTCGCTGACGGCAACGCTGACCCGGAAGGAGCTGCACGCCTGGTGCAAGCCATTCGGAACATGCTGTGTTCGGCGGAAGATGAACTAGACCCACTGGACGACGTACAAGAGGAGATAGATGCCGTGGCGGCAATCCACGGGCTCAGCGACACGGAGCTATTCAGCGCCATTACCGACACCCCCACCTCCGAAATTTCGTAGGTGCCCGGCCTCCCTGAATGGACCCCTCCCATGCCAAGTCGCCCCCGGCGTCCCTGCCCTGTCGCACCCAACTGCCCTAACTCCATCAGCGGTAGGGAACGGGCCTGCCCCGATCATGTGCACATGCTGACTGCACGACGTGCCGAGAAGGGGACCAGCGCATACGGCAAGGATTGGCCGCGTAAGCGTGAGTCATTCCTTTACATGAATGCGTGGTGCGTGTTGTGTGGTCAGCCTTCCAAGGTTGCTGATCACTTTCCGGTGAGCCGCAAGAATCTACTTAAGCGCGGCGTTACTGATCCGAACGCGCATGAGCACCTGAGAGCCCTTTGTGTGCGCTGCCACAACGGTGAGACCGGCCGTAACCAGGCTGGTGGTGTAGTCGCTGAGAGGCGAAGGCAGTCACAGGCTCAGCGTGAATGGCAGCACTGGACAGAGAAGCGCGAAGCCGAGAGCGAAGAGCCGCCGTTCTGATCCTGCCTCGTGGGGGGTGACCCCCTCCGGACCTTACAGAAGCGCGGCAGGGAGGGAAAAAGCTAGCGCCGCAACTGTCAGCGTTTGCGCGGCCATGGACACTAGACATACGCCCCAGAGATGCGGACACTCGGGGCATGGATGCTGGTTTGGCGGCGGTACTCGGAGCTATAGCGGCCTCAATGGGCAGCGTTGCGGCAGCCTTTGCGCAGCACGAAACCGCGCGTATCTCCGCAAGAGCTGATCACCGAAGGGAAAGGCGGCAGCCACGCCATGACACCTATCGGGTCTTCATTCAGAAAGTCCTCCTTGTCAAGGAGCGAGTTGCTTACGACGGATACGAGGATACAACTTTCAGCGAGGAAGAAGCGTTAATCAAGGCAGTGCATGAAAGCTGGATTGACGTGAGCCTATTAGGTCCTCAACCCGTCATTTCTGCTGCTTCGGGACTCCGCGACGACGCTCTAGGAGTTGTTGAATTGATGGCGATTACTCGTCACTTGCAAGAGCGGGTTAGTTACATGGACGAGGAGGACGACACACTTGAAGAGGAGCTAGAGAAGTACAGCGCTTCGGTAGATCATCTATACGAAGCCGCACAAACATTGATCAAAAGCGCCGATCAATTCAGTACAGCCGCCAGCGCGTCACTAGACGATGACGGAACAATGCGCCGATTTACCAGCAAGAGGCTAAAACGTAAACGAGTTACAGAAGGCAGTGTGACCTAGTCTTTCCGCGTCCAATGGCCCCGTACCCGCTGCCGTACTGGTGGCCGGTACGGGGCTTCTCTCAGTTCAGAAAACTGACGGAGCGTCAGATGGCTGCCTCTGCTGCCAGCAAGTGGCCCGTAAGCATGCCCTCTTGACGTGATCCGTCAGGCGGGTGATGGTCGTGCAATCGGGCGCAATCGCATCGACGGAAGGACACGACATGCCGCTACGGTTCCTGGGGATCATCCCGAACTCGCCTGACACAGACTCCCCAACCATCTGGCTGGATGAAGGGACGGGGGACCTACTGATCCAGTCGTACAAGGCGACAGAGGAAGAGGTGAAGGCGTGCCAGGAGATCGGCTCAATTCCGGGTCACTCCACAGACGTACCGGATCACGAGACGATCATCAGGCTTCCCAAAGTCATGCTCCAGTACATTCCCCACCCCGACAGCGAGTAGCAACAATGACGAACCCCATACTTGAGGGTCTGGCGAAGGCGCGTCACTCAGCCATTCACTTGGAAATGCGCGACGCATACCAGCAGAATGACCCTGAGTTCATCGCGTGGCAGAACGGGAAGCGCCTTGACCCTGCCGCTGACCGGTCGGCGTGGTGGCGTCCGTTTCTCGACGTGGTTGCCGAGACAACAGCGCGCGGAGTCGTAATGCGGCGTGCCCGGATCGTCTCGGAACCAGTGACGGACTACATCAAGTACGAGTACGACGTGACGTTTCCAAACGTTGCGGCAGGTGAGCTGATCCGCTGGTTGCCCCGGCGTAAGGCAGCCGACATCCCCTTGCCCGGAACAGACCTTTGGATGTTCGACAAATCCTCAGTTCTGTTCACCTACTTCTCCGGAATCGGGGAGGTAGTTGACCGCGAATGGTGCAGTGAACCGGCCGTGGTGGCGCTGGTAAGTACAGCATTCGAAACGGTCTGGGAACGGGCCACGTCTCATGAGGAGTACAAGCCGGTTTGACCGGCCCCGCGCCATGCCCGCATCAGGATCATCAAGTGTTCAAGCCGCCCGGAAAGTCCTTGCCGATCGCCTTCGGGAAATGTGCAAGGACGCCGGGTTGGACGGTAAGCGGCTCGCTGAGGCGTGCGGGTGGCATCCTGCCAAGGTCTCTCGGATCTCGTCCGCGAAAACATCGCCTTCCGCTGAGGACATCCGCGCATGGTGTCGCGCTTGCGGCGCAGAAGACCAGACAGAGGACCTGATTGCTTCTCTGCGCGCCGTAGAGGGCATGTGGGTGGAGTGGCGACGGATGGAGCGGGCAGGGCTCCGACAGGCGCAGGAAGCGCGTTTGCCGCTGTACGAACGAACGCGTTGGTTCCGCTGCTACTCGCCGGGCCTTGTTCCCGGATTGATCCAGACGTACGGCTACACCGAAGACGTATTGCGCGCCGTACAGCGTCGCCGTGTTGAGGTTGACGATGTGGCCGATGCCGTGTCCGCACGTATGGAGCGTCAGCGGGTGCTGTTTGAGGGTCAGCGCCGTTTCGCGTTCCTGATAGAAGAGTCAGTTCTAAGGAACGCACTCGGTGAGCCGGATACACAGGTTGAGCAACTAGAGCATTTGCTCACGGTCTCAGCGCTGCCCAACGTCAGTTTGGGGGTGGTGCGCACGAAGATTGGCCGGGCACGAATGCCGGTAGAGGGCTTCTGGATATTCGACACGGCACAGGTGAATGTCGAGTTGGTCTCCGGGTACCTGACGATCACTCAGCCGCGAGAAGTGGCCACGTACGCTGACACGTTCGCCGCATTGGCCGACGTTGCTGTGTACGGCGCGAAGGCCCATGCTCTGATCCGGGCGGCTGTCGCCTCGCTTGGGTGATTGGCGTGCAATCTCGTGCAATCGGCTGTGAGTTGGGGTGTCGGAGTTCCTAGCGTGGTTGCCTCGGACCACGCGAGGGGACAGCGGACATGGCCAGTCAGACGACGAAGACGAACGCCACAGACGCGCGACAGCATGAGTACACGACCTACGCGCCCCCTGGTGAGAAGTGCCGGAAGTGCCGTAAGCCGTTCAAGTCGCTGGAGACATGCCGCCGGGTGGCCAACGAACGAGCGTCCGGGGGATCTTCCGCTGACCGATACGAACACCACGAGTGCCCGGCATGACTGCCCCCGCGAAACGCGCCAGCGTCCGCCTGAGCGCCTTACCGGAGCCGGAGCTAGTCAGCCTCATAGGTGACCCGTCAGGGCCGTACGCAAACTCTCCTGACGGCTGGTGGACGGAACCCGGGGGAGCACTCGACTCGGCTTCCGGGGTTGTCTACTTCCCGCCTACCGCTCAGCTTCCCGCCTGCCCGTTCCCGTGTTCCACCTGCCGTGCCAAAGGGAGGCAGCGTTGAGGGATGTTGACCACTGGCTGAGAGAGCCCCGGCGCGGACCGGTTGACCCCAAGACATGCATTGTGTGTGCGTCGCTTCGCGGACAAGTCAGGGCAGCCGCCCGTACGGAAGACCCGTTGTTGACTGTGGCCACGCTCTCAGCGATGCAGGTACACCGCGAATTCGGTCACCAGGACGGGGTGAAGGAACCACAGACCGCCGAGCAATCCGCATGACCCGTGCAGTGTCCGCCTAGGTCCCTCGCTGTCGGCACAGCACCCCGGCAGAGAGGTTGAGTGGCCTCGTCCATGCGTCTCCCCCGGCGTACTGGGCGGGGCTTCGTCGCGTGCGCCAACTTGGGCTGTGACCTGGGGCGTTGCTCGCTTCGGCTGTCTCTGGCTGAGCCCTGTCTCTGCATGTACGCTTAGACCAGGCACCCGCCCTCGTGGCCGGTGTTCAACGCGGCCAGGAGATCCACCACTTCGGATCCGCGCACCTCACCCACGACCAGCCGGTCGGGCCGCATCCGCAGCGCCTGGCGGACCAGGTCCTGGAGGGTGACGAGGCCCGCGCCCTCCTGGTTGGCGGGTCTGGCCTCCAGACGGACGACGTGCGGATGGTTCGGCCTCAACTCCGCCGAGTCCTCCGCGAGCACGATCCGCTCGCCTGGTCCGACCAGCCCCAAAAGCGCGCTCAGCAGGGTTGTCTTGCCGGTGCCAGTGCCCCCGCTGATCAGGAACGACAGCCGTGCCCCAAGCAGCGCCCGCAACACCCGGTCCCCGCCCGGCGGCACCGTGCCCGCCTCGACCAGTTCGTCGAGCGTGAAGGCCCGGGGCCGTACGACCCGCAGGGCCAGGCAGGTGCAGCCGACGGCCACCGGCGGCAGCACCGCGTGCAGACGCGTCCCGTCGGGCAACCGCGCGTCCACCCACGGCCGTGCGTCGTCGAGTCGGCGTCCGGCCACCGCGGCCAGGCGCTGCGCGAGCCGACGTACGGCCGCCGCGTCCGGAAAGGCCACGGAGGTCAGTTCCAGTCCGCCGCCCCGGTCCACCCAGACCCGGTCCGGAGCGGACACCAGCACGTCGGTCACGGATGGATCGGCGAGCAGCGGTTCCAGCGGACCGCTGCCGACCAACTCGGACCGCAACTGCTCGGCCGCCCCGAGGACTTCGGCGTCCCCAAGGACCCGCCCCTGCTCACGCAACGCCTGCGCCACCCGCGCGGGAGTCGGTTCGGCCCCACTCTCGACCAGCCACTGCCGCACCCCGTCAAGCAGCCCGGTAGGCATCTCAGGCGCCGCCACCCCAGATCCGGACCCGCCGCCACCCGATCCCCACGGCGACCCCGAAGACGCCCCTGCAACTGCCCCCGTAGGCCCCTGGAAAAGGTCACTGGAGGACACCCACGACCGCACCCCCGCCCGCACTCCTGAAGGCACTCGCGCCGGCACCCCCACAGGCGCGCCCGAAGACGCCCGCCCCGAAGCAACCGCCGACCCGCCCACCACCACCCGCTCAGCCCCAGGTCCGGAATCGGAGCTGGACCCGAACCCGGCCCCGGCCCCTGAATACGTCCTCACGCGCTCCCCACCTCCATCAACGCCCGCTCCCAGAACTCCTTGCAGAACCGGGCCAGCGGACCGCGTCCGGCCCCACCCGGCGGCGCCTTGGCCTCGCCCGCGCGCAGCAGTCCCGACTCGACGGGCACCTCGCCCGCCAGGGGCAGGCCCAGCAGCCGGGCCACCTCGCGGTCGTCGAGCCCGGGTGCGTACGGCCCCCGTACCGCGACCCGCAGATCGCGCAGGACCATGCCCACCGCGGATGCCACTCGGCCGGCCGCCGCGACGGCACGCAGTTCGCCGGGGACGACGAGGAGCCCGAGGTCGAGCTGGGCGAGGGCCTCGGCGACGCCGTCGTCGACGCGGCGCGGCAGATCGACGACGACCGTGCCGCCCCGGCGTCTGGCGGCGGCGAGCACCGCCCGCACGGCCTGCGGCGGGATGGCGACGCAGTCGCCGCGGTCCCAGCTGAGCACCCGCAGGGAGTGGAGTTCGGGGAGCGACTCCTCCAGGGCGCCGCCGCCTACCCTCCCGCGCGAGGCGGCGAAGGCGGGCCAGCGCAGCCCTTCCGCGGTCTCGCCGCCGAGGAGTACGTCGAGTCCGCCGCCCAGCGGATCGGCGTCCACGAGGAGGGTGCGCAGTCCCTCACGCGCGGAGGTGACGGCGAGGGCGCACGCGAGCGTGGACGCTCCCGCTCCGCCGCGGCCGCCGATGACGCCGACGGTGAGGGCGGGCCGCCCGACGCCCTCGGCCACGTCGGCGATGCGGTCGACCAGCCACTGCTCCCCGTCGGGCAGCATCAGGACGTGGTCGGCGCCGATCTCGACGGCCCGGCGCCAGACCCCCGAGTCGTCCTGATCGCGCCCGACCAGCACCACTCCGCGTCTGCGCGCGGCCCCGCGCACCCGCCGCGCGGCGTCGTCGCCGACCAGCACGAGCGGTGCGGCCTCCCAGCCGCCGGCGCGCTCCGGCACCGAGTGGTGCACCTCCGGTGTCGCGCCGGCCGCGGCGCACAGGCGCAGCAGGTCGTCGAGCAGACCCGCGTCCTCCGTGACGATCAACGGTCCGGCCTGCCGCCCCGAGGCGGCGGGCGGTGGTTCGTGTGTGACGGCTCCGGCCACGGTCTCCGTCCCCCTTCGCTACATCTCTCGCGCAGCCCCTGCGGCCACGCGATTCCCAAACGCGTGAGGAACCGGCGAGCGGCCCTCCATATGAACGGCCGATAGGAACCGGCCAAACCCGCCCGACAAACCGGTTCCGGTCACGAACTCGGTACTGGCGGGACGCGTTTGAATCACGGTGCAGCGATCCTGAAAATCTTGTGGATCTTGGTCGAAAACTGTGGACAACTTGATGCCTGTGAATATCGCCGTCACCCATACCGGTGAGGCCTGTACCAATCCCTGTACCGCGGCCCCTACCGCCCTCGGACCGCCCGGGAAAACCTCCGCAGAGCATCCCGACGGCTACGCACAGTGATGGATCGTGGGCATACGAAAGAGGCGACCGAAGCCGCCTCCACACGGCCGAACGGTCGCCTGCAGTAAGGGAAAAACCCACCCGGACATGCGACGACCCCCACCGGGGGGGAGAGTGGGGGTCGCCTTCACGGCCGACTCGGGGGGGGAGGAGCCGGACCGCGTTAGCACGGTCGCGAACGATCCGTGACTTCCATGGTGTACCCGAGAGCCCTCTCAGGCAAACCCACGCGCCACACCTTACGCCGAATGGGCTGCGCCTATGCTCGGGGTCGTGGAAAACCACTCGTTGCCCCGCACAGCCGCCTTCTTTGACCTGGACAAGACGGTCATTGCGAAGTCGAGCACGCTCACGTTCAGCAAGTCGTTCTACCAAGGCGGCCTGATCAACCGCAGGGACGCCGTGCGGAGCGCCTATGCCCAGTTCGTCTTCCTCGTCGGCGGTATGGACCACGACCAGATGGAGCGCACACGCGAGTACTTGTCCGGACTGGTTCGCGGCTGGAACGTCCAACAGGTCAAGGAGATCGTCGCCGAGACGCTGCACGATCTGATCGACCCGATCATCTACGACGAGGCCGCCTCGCTCATCGAGGAGCACCACACCGCCGGCCGCGATGTCGTCATCGTGTCGACGTCGGGTGCCGAGGTGGTCGAGCCCATCGGTGAACTGCTCGGCGCGGACCGGGTGGTGGCGACCCGCATGGTCGTCGGCGAGGACGGCTGCTTCACCGGAGAGGTGGCGTACTACGCGTACGGCCCGACGAAGGCCGAGGCCATCAAGGAGCTGGCCGCGTCCGAGGGATACGACCTCGAACGCTGCTACGCCTACAGCGACTCGGCGACCGATCTGCCGATGCTGCAGGCGGTCGGCCATCCGCACGCCGTCAACCCGGACCGGACGCTGCGGCGTGAGGCACTCGCGCGTGGCTGGCCGATCCTCGATTTCCACCGCCCGGTGCGACTCAAGCAGCGCATTCCGACGCTCTCCGTACCGCCCCGTCCGGCGCTCGTCGCCGCCGCGGCGATCGGTGCCGCGGCGGCCACCGCGGGCCTCGTCTGGTACGCCAGCCGACGTCGGGCGGCAACTGCCTGATCACGTCGCCCTTTTTGCACCTGATTGAGACTAAAAGTAAAGAAGTACGGCCAGGGGTTCCGCTTGCTTCGGTCCTGGAGTACAAAGGGATTAACGGCCCGCGAAGCCAAGGACATCCGAGAGGATCACCTTCACTAATCGCATTTGGCCCCACGGACCGCGCATGAACACAGGGCACCCACGCGACGTCGACCCGTCGATTACGGGCCAGCCGCACCAGGCGACGGGCGAAGTTCCCGACCTGATGGGCAACATTACGAGGACGCTTGGTAACCCGGTGAACATGCCAGCGGCGGTACGAATCCTCGTACCGCCGCAACTCTTGTCCGGGAACTCCGCGGACCCCGAAGGCTCCGGGAAACGCCAGGCCTTCTACGCCGCCCCGCGCTGCAACGCCTCGCACACCGCCGTCGACTCGCGCGCACCGAGTTCCGTCGCCCTTCCGCAGTGGGCGATCCAGGCGCCCATCCCCTCCGGGGTACCGGAGACGTATCCGTCGAGCGCCGCCAGATAGGCCGCGCGGCCCTGTTCGGCGTGGCCGACCTCCGCGGGGCACACGGACTTCGGGTCGAGGCCGCTGCCCACCAGGACGATGCGTTCCGCGGTGCGCGCGATCAGGCCGTTGTGCGAGGAGAAGGGGCGCAGCGCGAGCAGTTCGCCGTGCACGATCGCGGCCGTCACCAGGGCCGGCGCCGAACTGCCCTGGATGATCAGCTCGGAGAGGCCCTCCAGCCGCCCGTGCACTTCGGCCGCGTCCGGCAGCGGCAGTTCGACGAGCGGCTCGTCGGCCGGCTCCCCCTGCTGCCGCGGCCGTCCGACCGTCTCGTCGGAGCTCGCGGCGGCCACCAGGTGCAGCCGGGCCAGCACCCGCAGCGGCGACTGCCGCCAGATGGACAGCAGTTGGCCCGCCTCGGCGGTCAGCCGCAGGGCGGCGCCCACCACGCGCGCGTCCGCGTCGCCGCTGAAGTCGGTACGCCTGCGCACCTCTTCGAGCGCCCAGTCCGCGCCGGACAGCGCCGCTGAACCGCGCGCGCCGCGCAGCGCGGCCTCGGAGGTGATCTCGTTGCTGCGGCGCCGCATGATCCGGTGCCCGTAGACCCGGTCCACGGACTTGCGCACGGACTCCACGGACTCGGCCACGCCGGGCAGTGCGCCCAGGGCCGCGAGCGGATCAGCGGTCGCGCCTGTCGTACTCATGAGTACGACCCTACGCACCCCGGGCATCGACCCCACGAAGGAGTGGTCTTCTTCACGTACGCCTGACACCCACGGCTATCACCCGACTACCCTTCGTGAACATGAAAATTGCTTTCGTCGGGAAGGGCGGCAGCGGCAAGACGACCCTGTCCTCCCTGTTCATCCGCCATCTCGCGGCGGCCGGCGCCCCGGTCGTCGCGGTCGACGCCGACATCAACCAGCACCTGGGCGCCGCGCTGGGACTGGACGAGGCCGAGGCGGCCGGGCTGCCCGCGATGGGCGAGCGGCTGTCGCTGATCAAGGACTACCTGCGCGGCTCCAACCCGCGTATCGCCTCCGCCGAGACGATGATCAAGACGACCCCGCCCGGCGAGGGCTCCCGGCTGCTGCGCGTGGGCGGGGACAACCCGGTGTACGAGGCCTGTGCCCGGTCGGTGGAACTCGACGGCGGCACCGTCCGTTTGATGGTCACCGGCCCCTTCACGGACGCCGACCTGGGGGTCGCCTGCTACCACTCCAAGACGGGAGCGGTGGAGCTGTGCCTGAACCACCTGGTGGACGGGCAGGGCGAGTACGTCGTGGTGGACATGACGGCGGGCTCGGACTCCTTCGCCTCCGGCATGTTCACCCGCTTCGACATCACGTTCCTCGTCGCCGAGCCGACCCGGAAGGGGGTCTCCGTCTATCGCCAGTACAAGGAGTACGCCCGTGACTTCGGCGTCGTACTGAAAGTCGTCGGCAACAAGGTGCAGGGTCAGGACGACCTCGACTTCCTCCGCGCCGAGGTCGGGGACGACCTGTTGGTGACCGTCGGGCACTCGGACTGGGTGCGCGCCATGGAGAAGGGCCGCCCGCCCCGGTTCGAGCTCCTGGAGGACGCCAACCGCCGTGCCCTGCGCACCCTTCAGGTCGCCGCCGACGCGACGTACGACCTGCGCGACTGGGAGCGCTACACGCGCCAGACCGTGCACTTCCATCTGAAGAACGCCACTTCTTGGGGCAACGAGCGCACCGGGGTCGACCTGGCGGCGCAGGTCGACCCCGGTTTCGTGCTCGGCGAGGGGATCACCGCCGTCGTGTGACGCTCGCGCGCGACGACAGCCGATCGCGGCCGACGACGGCTACTGCTTGGCCGCCGGCGCTCCGGGCACGCCCTTCGGGGCCGGGGCCGGCCGGCCCGACAGGAAGGATGCCCAGCCCTGCTTCGGGGCCTCGCCGACGTTCAGACCGTGCAGCTTCTCCAGGGTCTGCGGGTCCTGGGCGTCCAGCCAGTCGGCCAGCTGCCGCAAGGACACACAGCGCACGTCGGGCTTGTTGCAGACGTTCTCGACGACCTCGTCGACGGCACGCATGTAGGTGCCGCCGTTCCAGGACTCGAAGTGGTTGCCCATGACGAGGGGCGCGCGGTTGCCGTCGTAGGCGCGGTGGAAGCCCTTGAGCAGGCCGTCGCGCATCTGGTCGCCCCAGTACTGGTACTTGGCGGGGTCACCCTGGGTCTGTGTACCGGACTGGTTGACCATGAAGTTGTAGTCCATGGTGAGCTGCTCGTAGGAGTGCCCGGGGAAGGGCACGAGCTGCATCGACAGATCCCACAGGCCTTCCTTCTTCTTCGGCCAGAGCTGGTCGTTGACGCCGCTGGTGTCGTAGCGGAAGCCCAGCTCGCGGGCGGCCTTCATGAAGTTCTGCTGGCCTTCGAGACACGGCGTGCGGGCCCCGACGAGTTCCTTGTCGTAGTCGAAGGGCAGCGCGGCCGCCTTCTTCATGCCGGTGTTGGTCTTCCAGGACTTGACGAACTGCTTCGCCTGGGCGATCTCGTCCTTCCAGTCCGCGACCGACCACTCGCCGACGCCACCGCCCTTGCCGCAGAAGTGGCCGTTGAAGTGGGTGCCGATCTCGTTGCCCTCCAGCCACGCCAGGCGCAGCTGCTTGACGGTGTCGGCGATGCCCTTCGCGTCGTTGAAGCCGATGTCGGAGCGGCCCGGGGAGTGCTGCGGCGGCTTGTACTCGTCGCGCTTGTCCTCCGGCAGCATGTACACGCCGCTCAGGAAGTACGTCATCGTTGCGTGATTGGCCTTGGCGACCTTGCGGAAGTGGGAGAACAGCTGCTGGCTGTCCTCGCCGGCGCCGTCCCAGGAGAAGACGACGAACTGCGGGGGCTTCTGGCCCGGCTTGAGCCGCTCCGGCCTCGGCAGATGCGGCTGCGCCCCGGTGTACGAGGTGGAGCCGTCGCCGATCAGCCGGACCACGCTCTTCGGCGGCTGGGCCGGCTTCGCCTTCTGCGGACCGGGAGCACCTGTCTTGGCACCGTCGGAGCCGATCCCGCAACCGGCGAGCGAAGCGGCACAGAGCGCGGCGACCACGGCGCCCGCGGCGATCCTCTGGGTGGCGGCCATGTCCGCCCACCTTCTTCCTTCTCTCAGGCCAACGCCGCTGAGGGCGTTTTCTGACGATGTGCCGGGAAGGCCCGACAGCGCCGCCAAGGTTGCACGGGGCCGAGAAGGAATTAGTACGACAAGCCGATCAAATAATTGCTTCGCTCTTCCGGGTGACTTATAGGGCTATTTGCCAGGAAAGTCCATGCCTAGCCTTTACTCTGCATTACGATCCATTTACCGAACGTTGATTTATCCCGCCGCTGCACGCCGTGACCCACGGCCGCGACCCGACCCCGCCACCGACGGGGACCCCTGTTCCGCGACCGCGCTGCCCCGGAGGAGACGGGAAACATGTCAGCCTGCGTACGTACTCGCGCCACCGACCCCCACTCGACCCGCACCGAGCGCACCCACCGGCCCCACAGCCCGCCGCCGACCCCGCCCCGCCGCTTCGGGCTCGCGGGCGCCGATGTGTCGGCCTCCATCGCGGTCTTCCTGATCGCCCTTCCGCTCTCCCTGGGCATCGCCCTCGCCACCGGCGCCCCGCTCCAGGCGGGCCTCGTCGCCGCCGCGGTCGGCGGCCTGGTCGCCGGCTGGATCGGCGGCTGCCCGCTCCAGGTCAGCGGCCCCGCCGCCGGGCTCACGGTGGTCACCGCCGACCTCATCCAGCGCTACGGCTGGCGCACGACCTGTGCCATCACCGTCCTCGCCGGTCTCGCCCAACTGGGCCTCGGCTGCCTGCGCGTGGCCCGCACCGCGCTCGCCGTCAGCCCCGCCATCGTGCACGGCATGCTCGCCGGCATCGGCGTCACCATCGCCGTCGCCCAGCTGCACATCGTCCTGGGCGGCACCCCGCAGAGCTCCGTCCTCGCCAACCTCCGCGCCCTGCCCGCCCAGTTGGCGCGGCTGCAGCCGGCCGCCGTGTCGGTGAGCGTGCTGACGCTGGCCCTGCTGCTGCTCTGGCCGCGGATCCCGGGCCGGGCCGGACACCTGCTGCGCAAGATCCCCGCCGCGCTCGTCGCGGTCGCCGGCGCCACCACGGCCGCCTCCCTCACCGGCCTCAGCCTGCCCAAGGTCGACCTGCCGTCCTGGAGCAGCCACGCCCTGGCCGGACTCCCCGAGGGCCCGGTGCTCGGCATCGCCGCCGCCGTGCTCACCACCACGCTGGTGTGCAGCGTGCAGTCGCTGCTCGGCGCGGTCGCCGTGGACAAGATGATGGCCTCCCGGCCCGGCCTCACCGTCCGCGTCGGCCGCTCCAAACTGGACCGCGAGCTACTCGGGCAGGGCGCCGCCAACATCGTCTCCGGCGCTCTCGGCGGACTGCCGGTCGCCGGGGTGGCCGTGCGCAGTTCGGCGAATGTCAACGCGGGTGCCGTGAGCCGGAACTCCACGCTGCTGCACGGCGTTCTCGTAGTGATCGCCGCGCTGCTGATGGTCCCGATCCTGGAGTTCATCCCGCTCGCCTCGCTCGCCGCCCTGGTGATGGCCGTCGGCATCCAGATGGTGTCCCTGCACCACATCCGCACGGTGACCCGCCACCGAGAAGTGCTGGTCTACGCCGTCACCACCCTCGGCGTGGTCTGCCTCGGCGTCCTGGAAGGCGTCACGCTGGGGATCGCCGTCGCCGTCGGGGTCGCCATGCAGCGCCTCGCCCGCACCCGCATCACACACGAGGAGAAGGAGGGAGTCCATCACGTCCAGGTCCGCGGCCAGTTGACGTTCCTCGCGGTGCCGAGGCTCAGCCGAGCCCTGCATCTCGTACCCCAAGGCGCGCACGCCGTCGTGGAGTTGGACGGCTCGTTCATGGACCACGCGGCGTACGAGTCCCTGCACGACTGGCAGAGCACGCACACCGCACAGGGCGGCTCCGCCGAGCTGACCGGTCGCCTCACGGGCACGCGCATCAGCGGGACCGGTCACGCCGGGGGCGAAGCAACCCCGATCGGTGAGCCGACGACATCCCCCGGCTGCCGCTGCCGCCCCTGGACGCCTTGGCGCAACCATCAGTGCGAGCAACTGCCGCCGGCCGGAACGGTCGAGGGTCACGTCGACCGGGTCGGCCGGATCGGCGAGGCCGAGGGCCCGCTCGGTTCCGGCGGGACGAGCGGTCTGTACCGTGCCGGACGTCTCGTCGACGGACCAGACGGAACCGGCGCTCCGGGTGCGCTCTACGAATCCGGCGGTCCCGCCACCTCCGGTGCCTCCAACACTTCCGGCGGATCCGGCACTTCCGGCGGCCCTGGCGCTCCCGCCACCCCCACTTCCCCTGGCAAATCCAACGGTCCTGCCAACTCCCAATCCGATCACCCCCGCGACTCCGCCCACGCCGCCGAATCCGACCCGCACCCCGAATCCGACCCTTACCGCGAATCCGGCGGAGCCCAACTCGCCCGAGGCATCAGCGCGTTCCAGCGCAACACCGCACCCCTCGTTCGGGGTGAGCTGGCTCGCCTGGCAAGAGAAGGGCAGCGGCCCTCGCAGCTCTTTCTCACCTGTGCCGACTCGCGGCTGGTGACCTCGATGATCACCTCCAGTGGTCCGGGTGACCTGTTCGTGGTGCGCAATGTGGGCAACCTCGTCCCGTTGCCCGGCGAGGAGGGCGGCGACGACTCGGTGGCGGCCGCGATCGAGTACGCGGTGGACGTGCTGAAGGTGCGGTCCATCACGGTGTGCGGGCACTCCGGGTGCGGGGCCATGCAGGCGCTGCTCAACTCGGAGCCGGGGGGCGCGCGGACGCCGCTCAAGCGGTGGCTGCGGCACGGGCTGCCGAGCCTGGAGCGGATGGCCGACGACGGCAGACCCTGGGCGCGGCTTGCCGGAAGGGCGCCCGCCGACGCCGTAGAGCAGCTCTGCCTCACCAATGTGGTCCAGCAGTTGGAGCATCTGCGGGCGCATGACTCGGTGGCGCGGGCGCTGCGGAACGGGGCGTTGGAGCTGCACGGGATGTACTTCCATGTGGGTGAGACGCAGGCGTATCTGCTGACCGAGAGGAGCGGGGAGAACGAGGACGAGCTGTTCGACCACGTGAGTGCGGTGAACCTCTCCGCCTGAGCCTGCGCCTGAACCTCGTTCACCTGGCGTCCGTGGCTATGAAAGACCCCGGCCACAGGGTCCGATGACAGGTCTAAACCAATTTTCGGTCGACCCTTGTCATCGGACCCCCGGGTCTGATGAGCTGGCCCGGGACACAACGGACACCCTGGGAAAGGCAGATGCCGTGAGCAACGAAAGCCTGGCCAACCTGCTCAAGGAAGAACGCAGGTTCGCACCCCCCGCGGACCTGGCGGCGAACGCCAATGTCACGGCGGAGGCGTATGAACAGGCCAAGGCTGACCGGCTCGGCTTCTGGGCCGCGCAGGCCCGCCGGCTGACCTGGGCCAAGGAACCGGCCGAGACGCTGGACTGGTCAAACCCGCCGTTCGCCAAGTGGTTCAAGGACGGCACTCTCAACGTGGCCTACAACTGCGTGGACCGCCATGTGGAGGCCGGACTCGGCGACCGGGTCGCCATCCACTTCGAGGGCGAGCCCGGCGACAGCCGCGCCATCACCTACGCCGAGCTCAAGGACGAGGTCTCCAAGGCGGCCAACGCCCTGCTGGAGCTGGGTGTCCGCAAGGGCGACCGGGTCGCCGTATACATGCCGATGATCCCGGAGACGGCGGTCGCGATGCTCGCGTGCGCCCGGATCGGCGCCGCCCACTCGGTGGTCTTCGGCGGCTTCTCGGCGGACGCGCTCGCGACCCGCATCCAGGACGCCGACGCCAAGGTCGTCATCACCACCGACGGCGGCTACCGGCGCGGCAAGCCGTCCGCGCTCAAGCCGGCCGTCGACGAGGCGGTCACCAAGGTCGACAACGTGGAGCACGTGCTCGTGGTCCGCCGTACCGGCCAGGAGGTCGCCTGGGACGGCGAGCGGGACGTGTGGTGGCACGAGATCGTCGAGCGGCAGTCGGCCGAGCACACCCCCGAGGCCTTCGACGCCGAGCACCCGCTCTTCATCCTGTACACGTCCGGTACGACGGGTAAGCCCAAGGGCATCCTGCACACCTCCGGCGGCTACCTCACCCAGGCGTCGTACACCCACCACGCCGTCTTCGACCTCAAGCCGGAGACGGACGTGTACTGGTGCACGGCCGACGTCGGCTGGGTCACCGGCCACTCGTACATCGTCTACGGGCCGCTGGCCAACGGCGCCACCCAGGTCATGTACGAGGGCACCCCGGACACCCCGCACCAGGGCCGTTTCTGGGAGATCGTGCAGAAGTACGGGGTGACGATCCTGTACACGGCGCCGACCGCGATCCGTACGTTCATGAAGTGGGGCGACGACATCCCCGCCAAGTTCGACCTCAGCAGCCTGCGGGTGCTGGGCTCGGTGGGCGAGCCGATCAACCCCGAGGCGTGGATGTGGTACCGCAAGCACATCGGCGGCGACAAGGCCCCGATCGTCGACACCTGGTGGCAGACCGAGACCGGCGCCATGATGATCTCCCCGCTGCCCGGTGTCACGGCGACCAAGCCCGGTTCCGCGCAGACCCCGCTGCCCGGCATCTCCGCGACGGTCGTGGACGACGACGCCAACGAGGTGCCCAACGGCGGCGGTGGCTACCTGGTCCTGACCGAGCCGTGGCCGTCGATGCTGCGCACCATCTGGGGCGACGACCAGCGCTTCCTCGACACGTACTGGTCGCGCTTCGAGGGCAAGTACTTCGCCGGCGACGGTGCGAAGAAGGACGACGACGGCGACATCTGGCTGCTCGGCCGGGTCGACGACGTGATGCTCGTGTCCGGCCACAACATCTCCACCACGGAGGTCGAGTCGGCGCTCGTCTCGCACCCCTCGGTCGCCGAGGCGGCCGTCGTCGGTGCCGCCGACGAGACGACCGGGCAGGCGATCGTCGCCTTCGTGATCCTGCGCGGCACGGCGAACGCCGAGGACGAGAACCTGGTGAACGACCTGCGCAACCACGTCGGCAGCGTCCTCGGCCCGATCGCCAAGCCCAAGCGGGTCCTGCCGGTGGCGGAGCTGCCGAAGACCCGTTCCGGCAAGATCATGCGCCGCCTGCTGCGCGACGTGGCCGAGAACCGCCAGCTCGGTGACGTGACGACGCTGACGGACTCGACGGTCATGGACCTCATCCAGGCCAAGCTGCCGGCGGCGCCCAGCGAGGACTGAGCAGTCGTACGACCGTGAGAGGGGTGCCCGGCGCGAAGAGCGCCGGGCACCCCTCTTAGGTAAACTAAGCAAAAGAGTGTGACCCTCAAGGTGTGCCGGGAAGTCTGGTCGGCGAACGGTTCAGCCCTGCCCACCACCCGGAGGCCTCTCGTGAGCGCGCCCCGCACCACCCCCGCCCGCAAGGTCCTCGGACGGCTGTCGCTGCCCGAGCGGACCTTCGTCACGGACGCGCTGCGCGCCGAGACGGTCGGCGGCGTGCTGCTGCTCGTGGCCGCGGTCACGGCGCTGATCTGGACCAACATCCCGGCGCTGCACGGCAGTTACGAGAGCGTCAGCCACTTCCACTTCGGCCCCGGGGCCCTGGGCCTGAACCTGTCCGTCGCGCACTGGGCCGCCGACGGCCTCCTCGCGGTCTTCTTCTTCGTCGCCGGTATCGAGCTCAAGCGCGAGCTGGTCGCCGGTGACCTGCGCGACCCCAAGGCGGCCGCGCTCCCGGTCGTGGCGGCCCTGTGCGGCATGGCCGTACCCGCGCTCGTCTACACCCTCACCAACCTCACCGGCGGCGGCTCCCTGCAGGGCTGGGCGGTGCCCACCGCCACCGACATCGCCTTCGCACTGGCCGTGCTCGCCGTCATCGGCACCTCGCTGCCGAGCGCCCTGCGCGCCTTCCTGCTCACGCTCGCCGTCGTCGACGACCTCTTCGCGATCCTGATCATCGCGGTCTTCTTCACCAGCGACATCGACCTCGCCGCGCTCGGCGGCGCCGTCGCGGGCCTCGTCGTCTTCTGGCTGCTGCTGCGCAGGGGCGTACGCGGCTGGTACGTGTACGTCCCGCTCGCGCTCGTCGTCTGGGCGCTGATGTACAACAGCGGCGTCCACGCCACCATCGCCGGTGTCGCCATGGGCCTGATGCTGCGCTGCCACCGCCACGAGGGCGAGGCACGGGCCCCCGGCGAGCGCGTCGAGCACCTCGTGCGCCCCCTGTCGGCGGGCCTCGCCGTCCCCCTGTTCGCGCTCTTCAGCGCCGGCGTCACCGTGTCGGGCGGCGCGCTGGGCGATGTGTTCACCCGGCCCGAGACGCTCGGCGTGGTCCTGGGTCTGGTCGTCGGCAAGGCGGTCGGCATCTTCGGCGGTACGTGGCTGACGGCACGTTTCACCAGGGCCTCGCTCAGCGACGAACTCGCCTGGGCCGACGTGTTCGCGGTGGCGACGCTGGCCGGCATCGGCTTCACCGTGTCGCTGCTCATCGGCGAACTGGCCTTCGACGGCGATGCCGTACTGACCGACGAGGTGAAAGCGGCCGTACTGACCGCCTCGCTGATCGCGGCCGTCCTCGCGACCGTGTTGCTGAAGGTCCGCAACGCCAAGTACCGCAGGATGTGCGAGGACGAGGAGCGCGACGAGGACCTCGACGGGATCCCGGACATCTACGAGCAGGACGACCCGGCGTACCACCTGCGGATGGCCGAGATCTTCGACCGCAAGGCCGCCGAGCACCGCCGGATCGCCGCCCTGAAGGAGGCCGAGGCGCGCGGGGAGGCCGAGGCCCTAGGCAGCGCGGACGACGCGGGCTTGCCGAAGTGGCGGGCGGGGCAGGCGTCGAGGACCACCGTCCGGCATGATCTGACGGGACGGTACAAAAGACTTACGAGGGAGACGGCGATGAGCGCACCCGACGGCAGCCCGGTCGGCGCCGAACGCAGCATCGGCCAGTTGTTCGCCTCGGCGACGACCGAGATGTCTGCGCTGGTGCACGACGAGATCGCGCTGGCCAAGGCGCAGCTCAAGCAGGACGTGATCCGCGGTGCGATGAGCGGCGGCGCGTTCACGGTGGCCGCCGGAGTACTGGTGTTCTCCCTGCCGATGCTCAACTTCGCGCTGGCGTACGGAATCCGCACCTGGAGCGACTGGAACCTGGCGCTCTGCTTCCTGCTGTCCTTCGCGGCGAACGTGCTCGTCGCGGTCGTCCTCGTGCTGGTCGGCGTGTTCTTCGCGAAGAAGGCCGCCAAGGGCAAGGGCCCGCAGAAGGTGGCCGCGTCGGTGAAGGAGACGGCCGGCGTGCTGCAGAACGCGAAGCCGCACACGCGTCCGGAGGCCCCGGCTCTGGAGGACCGTGCGCCCGCGGCCCTCGAGGCTGTGGCACGCTCGTCCTCATGACGGACCCCGCCACACCTTCGGCGCAACCGACGTCGGTCGTACGAGTCGACGGCCCCTGGACGCACCGGGACGTCGCCGCAAACGGCGCACGTTTCCACATCGCGGAGATCGGCGACGGGCCGCTGGTCATGATGGTGCACGGCTTCCCCCAGTTCTGGTGGACCTGGCGCCACCAGATGACGGCCCTCGCCGACGCCGGCTTCCGGGCCGTCGCCATGGACCTGCGGGGCGTCGGCGGCAGCGACCGCACCCCGCGCGGCTACGACCCCGCCAACCTCGCGCTCGACATCACCGGCGTGATCCGCTCCCTCGGCGAGCCCGACGCCGCGCTGGTCGGCCATGACCTCGGCGGCTATCTGGCGTGGACGGCGGCCGTGATGCGGCCCAAGCTGGTGCGGCGGCTCGTGGTCTCGTCGATGCCGCATCCCCGGCGCTGGCGCTCGGCGATGCTCTCCGACGTGAAGCAGACCCGCGCCGGTTCCTACATCTGGGGGTTCCAGCGCCCCTGGCTGCCGGAGCGGCAGCTGACCGCCGACGACGGCGCGCTGGTCGCCGAACTGATCCGCGAGTGGTCCGGGCCGAACGCGCCGGACGACAAGGCCGTGGACACCTACCGACGCGCGATGCTCATCCCCTCGACGGCGCACTGCGCGATCGAGCCGTACCGCTGGATGGTCCGGTCGATCGCCCGCCCGGACGGCATCCAGTTCAACCGGCGCATGAAGCGCCCGCTGCGCGTGCCGACCCTCCACCTCCACGGCTCGCTGGACCCCGTGATGCGCACCCGCAGCGCGGCCGGTTCCGGCGAGTACGTCGAAGCGCCGTACCGCTGGCGGCTGTTCGACGGCCTCGGGCATTTCCCGCACGAGGAGGATCCGGTCGCTTTCACCACAGAACTGGTCAACTGGCTGAAGGATCCCGAACCCGATCGGTGACCGATCCGATGCGCCCGGTATCCGGATCTGAACACCTGTCCTACGAACAGCCACTTGCCTGACGCATAGGCCGATTGGGGGCCCCTGGGGCGGTTATCGACCTTGGGGCAGGGGCAGACGTCGGGGTATGGGCTGGACGCACGACTACAGTGACAC
This sequence comes from Streptomyces pseudovenezuelae, assembly GCF_029892565.1. GTDB lineage: Bacteria > Actinomycetota > Actinomycetes > Streptomycetales > Streptomycetaceae > Streptomyces > Streptomyces pseudovenezuelae_A. The sequence continues at coordinate 185,057 of NZ_JARXVH010000003.1, forward strand.
AGCACGCAGTCGCCGCTCGGTGGGCGGCCTGAGTCCCCACCAGCGAGGCAGCGCCCCGCAGATGGCGGGCACGGATCTCCGCGTGGGAATTCCGCGCATCCTGCGCCGCCGGGCCCGCTGGGTCTCGGTGCGCCTGCGCCATCCCCGAGGCTGAGCGCCTTCTTTTTTCCGGTACGGCGGTCTACAGCGCGCAGCTGTCGCTGTCCACCTGCTGGTTGGCGGTACGCCCCTTGACGATGTCCTCCTGGATCTCGTCCGCGGTGAGGGCGTATCCGGTGTCGGCGTCGTCGAGGGACTTGGCGAACACCACGCCGTACACCTTGCCTTCCGGCGTGAGCAGCGGGCCGCCGGAGTTGCCCTGACGGACGGTCGCGTACAGCGAGTAGACGTCACGGCGGACGGTGCCGCGGTGGTAGATGTCCGGGCCACTGGCCGGCAGCCGCCCGCGCAAGCGTGCGGGCCGGACGTCGTACGACCCGTTCTCCGGGAAGCCCGCGACGATCGCGTCGTCACCGCTCTTCGCGTCCGTGGCCGTGAACTTCAGCGCGGGCGCCTTCAGATCGGGTACGTCGAGCACGGCGATGTCGCGCTTCCAGTCGTACAGGACGACCGTCGCGTCGTACTTCCTGCCCTCGCCGCCTACCTGGACGGTGGGCTCGTCGACGCCGCCGACCACGTGCGCGTTGGTCATGACGCGGCGGTCGCCGAAGACGAAGCCGGAGCCCTCCAGGACCTTGCCGCAGCTCTGGGCGGTGCCCATGACCTTGACGATGGAGCGCTTGGCCCCGGTGGCGACCGCGCTGTTGGCGAGCGCGGGGTCGGGCGGCTGGACCTCTTTGATCGGCTCGTTGGAGAACGGGCTGAAGACCTGCGGGAAGCCGTTCTGCGCGAGGACCGAGGTGAAGTCCTTGAACCAGGTGTCGGCCTGGGTGGGCAGCACCTCGGAGACGCCGAGGAGCACCTTGGAGCTGCGGACCTCCTTGCCGACCGTCGGCATCGTGGTCTGCGCCAGGGCGGAGCCGATCAGCCAGGCGACCAGGAGCATCGCCAGGACGTTGACGAGGGCGCCGCCGGTCGCGTCCAGGGCGCGGGCCGGGGACCAGGTGATGAACCGGCGCAGCCTGTTGCCCAGGTGGGTGGTCAGGGCCTGGCCGACGGAGGCGCAGACGATGACGACGACGACCGCGACGACGGCGGCGGTCGTGCTCACCTCCGCGTTGTCGGTCAGCGCGTCCCAGATGACGGGCAGCACGTACACCGCCACGAGACCGCCGCCCAGGAAGCCGATCACCGACAGGATGCCGACGACGAAGCCCTGGCGATAACCGACGATCGCGAACCACACGGCGGCGACCAGCAACAGGATGTCCAGCACGTTCACGGCAGACACCCTGTCATGACCTCCAGTCGAGGGGGACCTGCTTCTCCCGGTCCCAGGGGCGCTCCCAGCCGGCGTAGTGGAACAGTCGGTCGATGATTCCGGCCGTGAAACCCCACACCAGGGCCGATTCGACCAGAAATGCCGGACCTCGGTGGCCGCGGGGGTGCACGGCCGTCGCGCGGTTGGCCGGGTCCGTGAGATCCGCCACGGGGACCGTGAAGACCCGCGCCGTCTCGTTCGGGTCGACCACGCCGACCGGGGTCGGCACGCGCCACCAGCCCAGCACGGGGGTCACGACGAAGCCGCTGACCGGGATGTACAGCCGGGGCAGCACGCCGAAGAGCTGGACGCCGGAGGGGTCGAGCCCGGTCTCCTCCTCGGCCTCGCGCAGGGCGGCCCGCAGCGGCCCGTCGGTGTGCGGGTCGCCGTCCTCGGGGTCGAGGGCGCCGCCGGGGAAGGACGGCTGTCCGGCGTGCGAGCGCAGCGAACTGGCCCGCTCCATGAGCAGCAGCTCGGGCCCGCGCTCGCCCTCGCCGAACAGGACGAGGACGGCCGACTGCCGGCCCGCCCCGTCCTCGGGCGGCAGGAAGCGGCTCAGCTGGAGCGGCTGCACCGTCTCCACCGCCCGCACCACCGGCTCCAGCCAGTCGGGCAGGCCTTCCTTGCTGAGCGTCACCGGACCGCCCCGTGTATTGCTCGCACGCGTCATCGCCACCCCCGAAGTCCTGCTGGTTCCAACGCCCGCCGCTCCTTTGATCGTTCCTGTCGGTGACCCTGAGATCGCCCCCGAGAAGATCCCTGAGACGGCGTCCGGGTCCCCGGCGGGCCGTACGCCGTCCTCGGCGAGCCCGGCGGGCGATGCGTCATCCGGCCGCCCCCAGCGGCGGCGCCGGCCTGCCGCCCGCGTCCAGGTAGGCCTGCGGGGGGTTGAGGCGCTGGCCGGGGAAGCCGCCCTTCTCGTACTTGAGCAGTTTCTTCGCCTTCTCCGGGTCCGTCTCGCCCTCGCCGTACGCCGGGCAGAGCGGGGCGATGGGGCAGGCGCCGCAGGCGGGCTTGCGGGCGTGGCAGATGCGGCGGCCGTGCCAGATCACGTGATGCGAGAGGTCCGTCCAGTCGCTCTTGGGGAAGAGCGCTCCCACGGCGGCCTCGATCTTGTCCGGGTCGGTCTGATCGGTCCACTGCCAGCGCCGCACCAGCCGCTGGAAGTGGGTGTCCACGGTGATGCCGGGCCGCCCGAAGGCGTTCCCCAGCACCACGAAGGCGGTCTTGCGGCCCACGCCGGGCAGTTTGACGAGGTCTTCGAGACGGCCGGGGACCTCGCCGCCGAACTGCTCCACCAGCCCCTTGGACAGCCCTATGACCGACTTGGTCTTGGCCCGGAAGAAGCCGGTCGGGCGGAGGATCTCCTCGACCTCCTCGGGGTTGGCGGCGGCCAGGTCCTCGGGGGTCGGGTACTTGGCGAAGAGCGCGGGCGTCGTCTGGTTGACCCTGAGGTCGGTGGTCTGGGCCGACAGGACCGTGGCCACCACCAGTTGGAAGGGGTTCTCGAAGTCCAGCTCGGGGTGGGCGTACGGAAAGACCTCGGCGAGCTCGCGGTCGATCCGGCGGGCCCGGCGCACGAGGGCGGTGTGCGACTCGGCCTTGGCCGGCTTGGCGACGGCCGCCTTCTTCACAGGTGCGGCCTTCTTCGCGGCCGTGACCTTCTTTTCGGGCGCCGTCTTCTTCGCGGCCGTGACCTTCGTCGTGGCCGTCGTCTTCTTCGCCGGAGTCGCCTTCTTCACCGCAGCCTTCTTTGTCACTTTTGCCGGTTTCTTTCCGCCACCAGGGTCCTGTTCGCCCACAGCGGAATCACGACGTACAGCCACCCGCCCAGCCCCCTTGGCCTGTGCTCTCACCGGCGATTTGGACACCCGGCCAGCCTAGAGCCCGACACTGACATCCGCCCCGGACCCAGGAGATCAGCCCCCAATTGGACCCCTGCCGCTTACCTCGGGACACCAGTGCGGCATCCTTGTGACAGATCACACTGTTTGGACCGTCCGGCAAGATGGGGAGCACGGTCCCCTGGTACCAAGGGGGCGCAAGATCCCCTGAGCAGGTCGACAAGGAGAGAACTCGTGGACGACGTTCTGCGGCGGAACCCGCTTTTCGCGGCGCTCGACGACGAGCAGGCCACGGAGCTTCGCGCCTCCATGAGCGAGGTGACCCTCGCGCGCGGAGACTCGCTCTTCCACGAGGGCGACCCCGGAGACCGGCTCTACGTGGTCACCGAGGGCAAGGTCAAGCTGCACCGCACCTCCCCCGACGGCCGCGAGAACATGCTCGCCGTCGTGGGCCCCGGCGAGTTGATCGGCGAACTGTCGCTGTTCGACCCGGGCCCCCGCACCGCGACCGCCACCGCGCTCACCGAGGTCAAGCTCCTCGGCCTCGGCCACGGCGACCTCCAGCCCTGGCTGAGCGCCCGCCCCGAGGTGGCCGGCGCCCTGCTGCGCGCCGTCGCCCGCCGACTGCGCAAGACCAACGACGCGATGTCCGACCTCGTCTTCTCCGACGTCCCCGGCCGCGTCGCCCGCGCCCTGCTGGACCTCTCCCGCCGCTTCGGCGTGCAGTCCGAGGAGGGCATCCACGTCGTCCACGACCTCACGCAGGAGGAGCTGGCCCAACTGGTCGGCGCCTCCCGCGAGACCGTGAACAAGGCGCTCGCCGACTTCGCCCAGCGCGGGTGGCTCCGCCTGGAGGCGCGCGCCGTGATCCTGCTGGACGTCGAGCGGCTGGCCAAGCGCTCGCGCTGACGCCGGTCTTGGCGGTACGACTTCGGGGCCCACTTCTTTAAGAGGTGGGCCCCGTTTTCGTGACCGGGCCGACTCGTGCGACCTCGGCGAGCGCCTAGATCAGCCCGTGTTCCTTGAGGTAGTCCAGCTGGGCCCGTACCGACAGTTCGGCCGCCGGCCACAGGGAGCGGTCCACGTCCGCGTACACGTGGGTGACGACCTCGGTCGGGGTGCGGTGGCCGTTCTCGACGGCTGTCTCGACCTGGGCGAGCCGGTGGGCGCGGTGGGCGAGGTAGAACTCGACGACGCCCTGGGCGTCGTCCAGGACGGGACCGTGGCCCGGGAGCACCGTGTGGACGCCGTCGTCGACCGCGAGGGATCTGAGGCGGCGCAGGGAGTCCAGGTAGTCGCCGAGGCGGCCGTCGGGGTGCGCCACGACCGTCGTACCGCGCCCCAGGACGGTGTCCCCGGTCAGGACGGCCTGATCGGCCGGGAGATGGAAGCACAGGGAGTCCGAGGTGTGCCCCGGAGTGGGCACGACCAGCAACTCCAGGCCGCCGACCCGCACGACGTCCCCGGCGCCCAGCCCCTCGTCGCCCAGCCGCAGTGCCGGGTCCAGCGCCCGCACCTTCGTGCCGGTCAGCTCGGCGAAGCGGGCGGCGCCCTCGGCGTGGTCCGGGTGGCCGTGGGTCAGCAGGGTGAGCGCGATCCGCTTGCCGGCCTTCTCGGCGGTGTCGACGACGCTGCGCAGGTGTCCGTCGTCCAGGGGGCCCGGGTCGACGACGACGGCCAGCTCCGAGTCGGGCTCGGCGAGGATCCAGGTGTTGGTGCCGTCGAGGGTCATCGCCGAGGCGTTGGGCGCCAGGACGTTGACGGCCCGTGCGGTGGCGGGGCCGGAGAGGACCCCGCCTCTGGGCTGACCGGGAAGGGCTGCTGCGTCCGTCATGCCGTGGCTCCACCGGTCGAGAGGTCGGTCGGGATGTGCTTGGTGAACTCGTCGTGGCCCGGCCAGGACAGCACGATCTCGCCGTCCGCCAGCCGGGCGCGGGCGAGGACGGCGGTCAGGTCCCGGTCCGGAGCCGCGGCGAGCGCCTCCGCCGCCGTGCCGTACGGCAGCAGCTGGCGCAGGGTCGCGATGGTGGGCGGCATCATCAACAGCTCGCCCTTGTCGTACGCGACCGCCGCCTCCTCGGGCCGGATCCACACCGTGCGGTCGGCCTCGGTGGAGGCGTTGCGGGTGCGCTGGCCGTGCGGCAGGGCGGCCACGAAGAACCAGGTGTCGTAGCGGCGGGTCTCGAACTCCGGGGTGATCCAGCGGGTCCAGGCGCCCAGCAGGTCGGAGCGCAGGACCAGGCCGCGGCGGTCCAGGAACTCGGCGAAGGACAGCTCCCGGTCGACCAGGGCCGCCCGGTCCGCCTCCCACTGAGGTCCGGTGGTGTCGCCGACCACTGAGTCGGGGGTCTCACCGGCGAGCAGGACGCCCGCCTCCTCGTACGTCTCCCGGACGGCCGCGCAGACGATCGCCTGGGCCTCCGTCTCGTCGACGCCGAACCGCTCCGCCCACCACGCGCGCGTGGGGCCCGCCCAGCGGATGTGGCGTTCGTCGTCACGGGGATCTACGCCGCCGCCCGGATAAGCGTACGCGCCCCCGGCGAAGGCCATGGAGGCGCGTCTGCGCAGCATGTGGACGGCGGGGCCGCCGTCGGTGTCCTTGAGGAGCATGACGGTGGCCGCGCGCTTCGGGGTGACCGGGGTGAGCGTGCCGTCCGCCAGCGCGCGGATGCGTTCCGGCCAGTCCTGGGGAAACCACTGCCCATTCGCCATGGGCGGAGGCTATCCCTTGGTGCGCGAATGTTCGAGAGGTGTCCGAGGTCAGGGCCCCGGCGACCGAACGACGGCTACCGAACGACGGCTACGGAACGAGCTCCACCTGGATCTCGACCTCCACCGGAGCGTCCAGCGGCAGCACCGCCACGCCGACCGCGCTGCGCGCGTGCACGCCCTTGTCTCCGAGGGCGGCGGCGAGCAGCTCACTGGCGCCGTTGACGACGGCCGGCTGGCCGGTGAAGTCGGGCGCCGAGGCGACGAAGCCCACGACCTTCACCACGCGCGCGATGCGGTCCAGGTCGCCGGCCACGGACTTCACGGCGGCCAGCGCGTTCAGCGCGCAGGTGCGGGCCAGGTCCTTGGCCTCCTCCGGCGTGACCTCGGCGCCGACCTTGCCGGTGACGGGCAGCTTGCCCTCCACCATCGGGAGCTGGCCCGCGGTGTAGACGTAGACGCCCGACAGCACGGCGGGCTGGTAGGCGGCCAGCGGCGGGACGACCTCCGGCAGGGTCAGACCGAGTTCGGCCAGCTTCGCCTCGACGGCACTCATGCCTTCTCCCGCTTCAGGTAGGCCACCAGCTGCTCGGGGTTGTTGGGCCCGGGCACGACCTGGACGAGCTCCCAGCCGTCCTCGCCCCAGGTGTCCAGGATCTGCTTCGTGGCGTGGACGAGCAGCGGCACGGTTGCGTATTCCCACTTGGTCATGTGGCCGACTTTAGCCGCTGGTCCGGACGGCTCAGGGGCCGACCGTCGCCACGTTGTCCACAGGCTGCCGCGTAGCTTGCGCACAGACTGGTTAGGCTCGAAGACGTGAGCAGGCTCCAGGTCGTCAGCGGCAAGGGCGGGACCGGCAAGACGACGGTCGCCGCCGCACTCGCGCTGGCCCTCGCGACCGAGGGGAAGCGGACGCTTCTCGTCGAGGTCGAGGGCCGCCAGGGCATCGCGCAGCTCTTCGAGACCGATGCGCTGCCCTATGAGGAGCGGAAGATCGCGGTCGCTCCGGGTGGCGGGGAGGTGTACGCGCTCGCCATCGACCCCGAGCTGGCCCTTCTGGACTACCTCCAGATGTTCTACAAACTCGGGGGCGCCGGACGGGCCCTGAAGAAGCTCGGCGCGATCGACTTCGCGACCACCATCGCGCCCGGTCTCAGGGACGTCCTGCTGACCGGCAAGGCGTGCGAGGCGGTGCGGCGCAAGGACAAGAGCGGGCGCTTCGCGTACGACTACGTCGTCATGGACGCGCCGCCCACCGGCCGCATCACCCGCTTCCTGAACGTCAACGACGAGGTCGCGGGCCTCGCGAAGATCGGCCCGATACACAATCAGGCGCAGGCCGTGATGCGGGTGCTGAAGTCCAAGGAGACGGCCGTGCACCTGGTGACGCTCCTGGAGGAGATGCCCGTCCAGGAGACCGCCGACGGAATCTCCGAACTGCGCGCCGCGCGGCTGCCGGTGGGCCGGATCATGGTGAACATGGTGCGCCCTGAGGTGTTGGACGCGGCAGATCTGGAACTCGTCCGCAGCACGCCCCGTACCGCCCTCGCGAAGTCCCTGTCCGCCGCCGGCCTCGGCGGGGCGCGACGCGGGGGGAACGCGGAGAAGCTGGTGGACCCGCTGCTCGCGGAGGCGGAGGAGTACGCCGAGCGGTACGCGCTGGAGGAGGAACAGCGGTCGGTCCTGGCCGAGTTGGGCCTGCCGCTGCACGAACTGCCGCTGCTCGCCGAGGGCATGGACCTCGGCGGGCTGTACGGGCTGGCCAGGGAGCTGCGCCGGCAGGGCCTGTCATGAGCCGGAACACGAGTGGGCACACGGGCCAGGGCAGGAGTCGGTGCGTGGGCCGGAGCACGAGTCGGAAGCAGCTGAACCAGGGGAAGCAGGGGATGTCATGAGCCCGGAGGCGGCCAAGGCCAACGCCCAGGAGAGCGCGCGCCACCGCCTCTCCCCCGCGCGCGTGCTCGACATCGACCCGCTGCTCGACGACCCGAAGACGCGGATCATGGTGTGCTGCGGCTCGGGCGGGGTGGGGAAGACCACCACCGCGGCGGCGCTGGGGCTGCGGGCCGCCGAGCGCGGGCGCAAGGTCGTCGTCCTGACCATCGACCCGGCACGCCGCCTCGCCCAGTCCATGGGCATCGACTCGCTGGACAACATCCCGCGCCGGGTGAAGGGCCTCGAGGACTCCGGCGGCGGCGGCGAACTGCACGCGATGATGCTGGACATGAAGCGCACCTTCGACGAGATCGTCGAGGCGCACGCGGATCCCGAGCGGGCCGCCGCGATCCTGTCGAACCCCTTCTACCAGTCGCTCTCGGCGGGCTTCGCGGGCACGCAGGAGTACATGGCGATGGAGAAGCTCGGGCAGCTGCGGGCGAAGGAGGAGTGGGACCTGATCGTCGTCGACACCCCGCCCTCCCGCTCGGCGCTCGACTTCCTGGACGCCCCCAAGCGGCTCGGCTCCTTCCTGGACGGCAAGTTGATCCGTCTGCTGCTCGCGCCCGCCAAGGTGGGCGGGCGCGCGGGGATGAAGTTCCTCAACGTCGGCATGTCGATGATGACCGGCGCCCTGGGCAAGCTGCTAGGCGGGCAACTGCTCAAGGACGTGCAGACGTTCGTGGCGGCGATGGACTCGATGTTCGGCGGCTTCCGCACGCGCGCGGACGCCACGTACAAGTTGCTGCAGGCGCCCGGGACGGCGTTCCTGGTGGTCGCGGCGCCCGAGCGGGACGCGCTGCGCGAGGCCGCGTACTTCGTGGAGCGGCTGGCGGCCGAGGACATGCCGCTGGCCGGTCTGGTGCTCAACCGGGTCCACGGCAGCGGCGCCGACCGGCTGTCGGCCGAGCGCGCGCTCGGCGCCGCGGAAAATCTTGTGGAGCCCCGCATTGTCGATCAGCACGGCGGGAAAGCTGGTCTTCGTAACTCTCCCGACACGTACGGCAGTTCAGAATCTCTCGCATCCACGGCCCGTGACACCGCCGACGGCGCACCTGACGGGTCCACCGCGTCCGAGCCCGGCTCCCCCGGTCCGGATCAGGAGGACCAGAGCGTCGACCGGCTCACCGCGGGCCTGTTGAGGCTGCACGCCGATCGTATGCACGTGCTCTCCCGCGAGCAGCGCACACGTGACCGCTTCACGGCTCGCCACCCCGAGGTGGCGGTGACGGAGGTGGCCGCGCTGCCCGGCGACGTGCACGACCTCGTGGGTCTGCGGGACATCGGTGACCGGCTCGCGGCCAACCGGCCGGAGCTGCCCGAGACCGACGGCAACTGAGCCGACGGTAGCGGCTGTTGAGGCGTGGTGCCCTTACGACGAGGTGCCGAGGGGTCGCCTCAGCTCACCGCCGCGTAGTTCTCGTAGATCTCATCGTCGTCGAGCGGCAGGATGCCGACGCCGCGCTCGTACTCGATACGAGCCGTCTCCAGCAGCCTGCGCCACGAGGTGACGGTCGGCCGCCGGCGCAGCAGTGCGCGGCGTTCCCGCTCCGTCATGCCTCCCCACACGCCGAACTCGACGCGGTTGTCGAGCGCATCGGCCAGGCACTCGGTGCGTACCGGACATCCGGTGCACACCGCCTTGGCCCTGTTCTGCGCTGCTCCTTGGACAAACAGTTCATCCGGATCGGTAGTGCGGCAGGCGGCCTGCGCACTCCAGTCGGTTACCCAGCCCATACCGGCGCCGTCCTCTCCCGAATCGAGGCTCCCCCACGGCGGCAGCGGCATATTCACCGCTGCCAGTTGAGGACGTTACGGAAGGTGGGCACAGCGCAACACCCCCTTCGGGCCCAATCTTGAATGGCCCGAACGGACTATGCGTAAGCGGCAGATCACCCGGGGGAGTGAGCTGGCGACATGCGTGACCTTCCCGGCAAACCGGGACAGTTCAGCTGAGTCACAACGGGCACCTGGTGACACACGAGGCGGATTCGGACACGCCCCCACCAGAAAGTTGGGGAACATCCGGAACGATTCGGGGTCGCCGGACGTATTGATACGTGGACCTACTGCTGTGACAGTTGAGAGCAGCTTAGGCCAAGGCATATACGCGTGTCCGGCGAATGAGAACGTAGGCTGCCCCCATGCCAAAGAAGCGCTCGGGCGGTGGTCTGTCCCCAACACAGCAGGCCGCCAAGTTCCTCGGTGTCAGTGTCCTCGCGGGAGCCGTCCTGGCCGGCATCGCGCTGCCTGCCTTCGGTGCGCTCGGACTCGCGGCGAAGGGTTCGGTGGAGAGCTTCGACGAGCTCCCGGCCAATCTGAAGACCCCGCCGCTGAGCCAGCGCACGACGATCCTCGACGCCGACGGCGGCCAGATCGCGACCGTCTACTCCCGTGACCGCACGGTGGTGGACCTCAAGAGCGTGTCGCCGTACATGCAGAAGGCGATCGTCGCGATCGAGGACTCGCGCTTCTACCAGCACGGCGCGGTCGACCTGAAGGGCGTCCTCCGCGCCCTCAACAAGAACGTGCAGAGCAGCGGGGTCGCCGAGGGCGCCTCCACGCTCACCCAGCAGTACGTGAAGAACGTCTTCGTGGAGGAGGCCGGCGACGACCCGACGAAGGTCGCGCAGGCCACCCAGCAGACCCTCGGCCGCAAGATCAAGGAACTGAAGTACGCGATCCAGGTCGAAGAGGAACTGGGCAAGAAGAAGATCCTCGAGAACTACCTGAACATCACGTTCTTCGGCGAGCAGGCCTACGGCGTCGACGCCGCCGCCCAGCGCTACTTCTCCAAGCACGCCAAGGACCTGAACCTCCAGGAGTCAGCGCTGCTGGCCGGCATCGTCCAGTCGCCCACCCGCTACGACCCGGTGAACGACGAGGCGGAGGCCACCAAGCGCCGCAACACCGTGCTGCAGCGCATGGCCGAGGTCGGCGACGTCTCCAAGGCGGAGGCCGACAAGGCCAAGAAGGCGCCGCTGGGCCTGAAGGTCAGCCAGCCCAAGAACGGCTGCATCACCGCCGTCAAGGGCGCCGGCTTCTTCTGCGACTACGTGCGCGAGGTCTTCCTCAACGACCCGGTCTTCGGCAAGACCAGCGAAGCCCGCGCGAAGATCTGGAACCAGGGCGGTCTGACGATCCGTACGACGATGGACCCGCAGTCGCAGCAAGCGGCCCAGGCGTCCATCAAGGAGCACGTGTACCGGATGGACGACGTGGCCACCGCGGCCACCATCGTCCAGCCCGGCACCGGCAAGATCCTGGCGATGGGCCAGTCACGGCCGTACGGCATCGACACCAAGGACCACCAGACCACGATCAACCTCTCGGTGAACCAGAGCATGGGCGGCGGCGCCGGCTACCAGCCCGGTTCGACGTTCAAGCCGATCGTGGCCGCCGCCGCCATAGAGGGCGGCACCCCGGCGACCCAGCAGTACTCGTCGCCGTACGAGATGAACTACCCGAGCCCGGTCTCGATCTGCAACGACAAGACCTGGAAGACCGACCCGAACAACCCGGCCAAGCTGACCAACGAGGACGAGTCGGAGCACGGCCCGTACTCGATGAAGGAAGCGACCGCGAAGTCGGTCAACACCTACTACGTCCAGCTGATCAGCGACATCGGCATCTGCCCGGTCATCGACATGGCCAAGAAGATGGGCGTCGCCCGGGCGAACGGCGGCAAGATCGACCAGGCCCCGTCCATCGCGCTCGGCACCCAGGAGATGTCCCCGCTGACGATGGCGAACGCCTACGCGACCTTCGCCTCACGCGGCATGTACTGCACGCCGGTAGCCATCGAGTCGATCACGCAGACCGTCGGCGACCAGAAGAAGTCGCTCCAGGTGCCCAAGTCGACCTGCTCGCGGGCGATGTCGGAGACCACCGCGGACACCGTCAGCACGCTCCTGAAGGGCGTGGTCGAGGACGGTACGGGCACCCAGGCGGGCCTCAGCAGCCGGCCGAGCGCCGGTAAGACCGGTACGACGGACAGCCGTTACGCGGCCTGGTTCGTCGGCTACACCCCGAACATGGCGGCCGCGGTCTGGGTCGGCGACCCGGCCCACAAGCGCAAGATGACCAGCATCACCATCGGCGGCGTGCCGCACGACAAGGTGTACGGCGGTGAGGTGCCCGGTCCGATCTGGCGCGACATGATGAACGGCGCACTGGAGGGCAAGCCGGTGGAGCAGTTCAACCTCGTCAACATCCCGGACCCGCCCAAGGAGCGGGGCGACGGGAACGGCAACGACGACGGTGACAACGGCGACAACCAGGGCAACGACAACGGCGGCCAGACCGACGGCGGCACCGACGGGGGCAACACCACCACCCCGACGCCGTCCTTCTCCATCCCGGAGGGCTTCATCCAGGGGCAGGACGGGGGCGACAACGGGAACGGGAACGGGGGGCGCCGTTAGGCGCCGTGCCACGGTCCACCGACGTTCCTGATCCGTACGACGAACGGCCCCTTTCCTCCGTACCGAGGAAAGGGGCCGTTCGTCGTACGGGTGGTGCGGGCCTCTCAGCCGGCGAGCAGCTTCTTGACCACCGCGGCGACGCGGCCGCCCTCGGCCAGGCCCGCCACCTTCGGGTTCACGATCTTCATGACGGCGCCCATCGCCCGCGGCCCCTCGGCGCCGGCCGCCTTCGCCTCCTGGACGGCCTGGGCGACGATCTGCTCCAGCTCCTCGTCGCCGAGCTGCTTGGGCAGGTACTCGGCGAGCACCACACCCTCCGCCTTCTCCCGCTCGGCGCTCTCGGCCCGACCACCCTGCGCGAAGGCGTCGGCCGCCTCCCGGCGCTTCTTCGCCTCCTTGGCGATCACCTTCTGCACCTCGTCGTCGGAGAGCTCGCGCTTCGTCTTGCCCGCAACCTCCTCCTTGGTGATCGCGGCGAGCGTCAGCCGGAGCGTCGAGGAGCGCAGCTCGTCTCGCTCCTTGACGGCGGCGGTGAGGTCTTCCTGCAGCTTCGACTTGAGCGACGTGGTCATGTCGTCGATTGTCGCAGGTACGGGGAGCTGGACGCCCGTTGATTTGGAGGGGCGGTGGGGTGCGGGGGCTCAAGGGGCGGGAGGGCCCGCCGACTTGAGCGAGGTCGCGGAGTCGGGGAGTCACGGGGTCGAGGGGCCGTGGGCACGCGGTGTCCGTGCGGTCTGACACGATGGCGGTATGCGCGCACGTTACGGAGTACCCCTGGGAATCGTGGCGGCCGGCGCCGCCGGAGTGGCCTACGCGGCGGGCTTCGAGGCCCGCTCCTACCGACTGCGACGGGTGACGGTCCCCGTCCTGCCGCCCGGGATGCGCCCGCTGCGCGTACTGCAGGTCTCCGACATCCACATGGTCGGCGGCCAGCGCAAGAAACAGCGCTGGCTGCGCTCCCTGGCCGGCCTGCGCCCCGACTTCGTGATCAACACGGGCGACAACCTGTCCGACCCGGAGGGCATCCCCGAGGTCCTGGACGCGCTGGGCCCGCTGATGGAGTTCCCGGGCGCGTACGTCTTCGGCTCCAACGACTACTACGGCCCCAAACCCCGCAACCCCGCCCGCTACTTGCTGGAGAAGGTCAACGGCCAGCACGGTCTCAACGGCAACCCGCCGGTCGTCGGCGCGATCCACATCCAGTGGGAGGACCTGCGGGACGGCTTCGACGCGGCCGGCTGGCAGAACCTGACCAACACCCGCGGGCGGTTGAAGATCGAGGGCGTGTCCGTCGAGCTGACCGGCCTGGACGACCCGCACATCAAGCGCGACCGCTACGCCGAGGTGGCCGGCGGCCCGTCCGGTACTGCGGACTTCTCGATGGGCGTGGTGCACGCGCCGTATCTCCGCGTACTGGACTCCTTCACCGCCGACGACTACCCCCTGATCCTCGCCGGCCACACCCACGGCGGCCAGATCTGCATCCCCTTCTACGGCGCCCTCGTCACCAACTGCGACCTGGACGCGGACCGCGTCAAGGGCCTGTCGACCCACCGCGCGGAGGGCCGCACGTCGTATCTCCACGTGTCTGCGGGCTGCGGCACGAACCGGTACACGCCGGTGCGGTTCGCGTGCCCGCCTGAGGTGACGTTGTTGACGTTGGTGGGGCGGGACGAGGGGCGGGGGGTGCGGGGGCGGAGGTAGGGGGATGGAGGTGGGGGGATAGGGGTGGAGGTGGGGTTGAGGTAGCGGGGCAGGAGACGGCGGGATGCATACGCCGATGACCGCGACGCGACTCCGGCTGCGACCGTGGTCCCGACCGACGAAGTAACCCACACAGCCCGCCCGTATCGCCCCTTTCGTCCCTCCTGCTTAGCGTGAGGGCATGACCGCCCCGATACCCAGGGACATCCCGAACCTCCCCGCGATCCCGGGTGTACCCGCGCTGCTGCCCTCCCCCGTCCCCGCCACCGCGGTGGTGACCCCTGTACGCCGCCCGCTCACCGCCGTCTACCGACTCCTGGTCGCCCTGGTCGCGGCGGGGGCGGTGACCGTGGACCTGCTGATCGGCAGCCCGGTCCGCGTCCTGAGCCACTTCGCGATCCAGAGCAACATCCTTCTCGCCCTGGTCCTCGTCCTCTCGGCCCGCCGAGCCTGGTCGGCCCGCCGCCCCCTCCCCTCGGCCCTGACCGGCGCGACCCTCCTCTACGTCGCCATCACCGGCCTCGTGTACCACCTGCTCCTGGCGCACGCGGCGACCCCGTTCTCGATGACGAGCGGTTCCCTGACCGGCTGGCAGACGATCACCAACCAGATCCTGCACACGGTGACGCCGATCGCCGCGGCCCTGGACTGGCTGCTGATGACCTCCCCCGGCCGCCTGCACCTCCGGCAAGCGGCGGCGTGGCTGCTGTACCCCCTGGCATACCTGGCCTTCTCACTCGGCCGCGGCGAACTGATCGTCCCGGGCACGCCGGGGCGCTACCTCTACCCGTTCCTGGACGTCGACCTCCACGGCTACAAGAGCGTCCTGGGCAACGCCCTCCTCCTCGGCCTCGCCATCTACGCCGTCGCCATCGTCCTGATCGCCCTCGACCACGCCCGCCCGAACCTCATCCGCCACCGCACCAAAACCGGATTTCGTCTCGGGCCACCGGTGGGCTAAAGTAAACGACGTCGCCGCTACCAGCAGCACAGCAGCGACATCGGGGTGTAGCGCAGCTTGGCAGCGCGCTTCGTTCGGGACGAAGAGGTCGTGGGTTCAAATCCCGCCACCCCGACAGTGAAGTACCAAGCCAGGGGCTTGATTCGCGAAAGTGGATCAGGCCCCTGAGTCGTTCCTGGAGACCTCTTGGGAGGAGTCCGGGAGAAGATCTTGTGCGTCTCGGACGCCGCCGCCAGATCCTCCACCCGCTCGCCCGGCGCTCCTCGGCGAGTGCGTCAGCTGGGCGACGCCAAGGGCGGCCGCCACGATCTGCGCGGTGGCCGCCATGCACAGTAGAGGTGCGGCTCCCAGTCCGCCCAGGGCGCCGATACCGGCTGCTCCCGCCGCTGCGGCCGTGCTCTTCAGGCCGGCGCCGAGGGTGAAGATCTGGGTGCGCAGCGGTTGGGGAGCGTACCGTTCGCGCGCGGTGAGCAGGGCGCTGAACAGAGGGCCGGTTGCCCAGCCCGCCATGGCGAACAGTGCTGTGGTCAGTGTCGTACCGGAAACGCATGCGGCCAGGGCCAGGGGGAGCGCGGTGAGGGGCAGGCACAGGAGCACTACTCGTTCGGGGCGGGTACGGGTCCATGGTTTGACGGCGTAGGTGAGGGAGCCCGCCATCGCTCCGGCGGCGAAGGCCGTCATCAGGCCGCCCGCCGCCCAGTCGGCGTGGCGTTCGGTGGCCAGCAAGGCGGTGACGACGGGCAGGGCTCCGATGCCGATCTGACCGACGCTGCTGGCCCAGGTCACCGACCGCAGGGGCGGGTTGCTCACGATTTCGCGGGCGCCGGCCACGAGGACGGCGGGTCGCAGCGCGCGCCTTCCGTGCTTGGTGGGAGGGCGGGCCGGCAGGCGCAGCAGGGCCACGGCAGAAGCACCCGCCAGTGCGGCCGCGCCGAGGACGAAGAGCGCCGCGCCCGGTCCGATCGTGGCCGCCAGCATCGCTGCCAGGGCGGGGCCGAGGATGCCCGCGAGGTTGTAGGTGGTGGAGTCGATGCTGAAGGCGCGGGTGAGGGCCCGTTCGGGGAGCAACTCGGCCAGCAGGCTGGTGAGTCCCCCGGTGACCAAGGGGGCGCAGCAGCCGGCCCCGAGGACGAGGAGCAGGACGAGGGCGGTGGGGAGACGGCCCAACGCCCAAGCGGTCGCGGCCAGGCCGGTGCCGTAAGCCGCCAGGCCCAGGCCGTGGAAGAGCCTGCGGTGGCGGACCCGGTCGGCGAGGGCGCCTGCCACGGGAGCCGCGACCACGTGGGGCACCATCAGCGCGGCGACCAGGAGACCGCCGAGGCTTGCGCTGTGCTCCCGCGCCAGGGCCAGCAGAACGAGTGCGACGCGCGCTCCCTCGTCGGCCAGACGCGCCGGTACGGCAACGCCGAGATAGCAGGCCGTGGGCACGACGACAGGGCCCGTGAGGGGGCTTGGCGTGGGGGCGGATGAGGCGGGGGTGGCCATGAAGTCCTGCCCGTCATCAGGGGGCCGTGGCGCGGTGAGGGACGTGGTGCGGTGCCGGTCCCGATGTCCACGAGCGTCATCTGTTAAGGGTCTGATTCCACGATCTTGTCGATGTATGCCCGGTCGAGCGACACTGCTTGGGTGGAGTTCACTTTCGTCAGTGGTCATCCGGCCTTGGACCTGGCCGCGACGCTGACCTGGCGCAGCAGTTACCCGGTCGAGTTGCTGGCCGGTCCGCGAGACCTGTCCGCGTGGATCGAGCAGGCGGGCCTGGCGGACGTGGCCGGGCGTGTAGGTGACGCCGATGTCGAGCGGACGCGGGAGTTGCGCGAGGCCGTCTATCGCACGGCGTCCGCGGATCTGCTGGAGCAGCGGCCCCGCGCCGGGGACCTGCGCCTCATCAGCAGGACGGCGGCCGGCGAGCAGGTCACGCCGGTGTTGGAGGGGCTGGGCCGCGCGGTGTGGCGCGGCACCGTCGACCAGGTACTGGCCACCGTCGCCCACCAGGCGTGCGTCCTGCTCGGCGGCCCCGACCACCGACGTATTCGGGCGTGCGCGGACTCGCAGTGCACCCGGTTGTTCGTCGATCACTCCCGGTCCGGAAGCCGGCGCTGGTGCGACAAGCTGACCTGCGGCGGGCGGGCCAACGCCGCCGCCTACCGTCGACGCCGTTCGCAGCGCGGGCCGGGGCCGGGCTCCGTCGCGCTGCCGCCGGGGTAGCCAAAGCCGGACCGCCGTCCGCGTCGCGAGATCGCGACTCCCGGCGGTCAGTTCACGGGGTGTCCCGGGGTGATGTCGAGGTCGAGCGCGTCGGTCAGGGACAGCGGAGCGGTTCCGTCATCGCCCGCGAGGTTCTCCACCGCTTCCGGAGCCAGAAGGAAACCCACGTGGTCGCCGCCGTCGATCCGGTTCTCCACGCGGCCGACGAACCAGGCCGGGGCCTCGTCGAGGACGGGAGATCCGCCCGGCCCCGGGTGCCATGGGATACCGGTGAACTTGTCGATGCGGTCGCCGGTCTCGCCGCCGAAGAGGCGGGCCAACCCGTGCTGGTCACGGCGGAGCAGGTGGACCGTGAGTCGCTCGGCGTGTTCGGCCACCCGGAACGTCCGGTTCGCCTTGGACAGCCAGACCATGAAACGGGCGGGTCGGATCGAGCACTGTGAGCCGAACCCGACGAGACAGCCGGCTCGCTCACCGGCGGCCTCGGCGGTCACGACGTACATCGGACCGTCGAGCAGGTCGGTGAACGGATCGAGATCGGTCACGTTGCTCGACTCCCCGTTCCCATCGCTCGGCTCCCAGTTCCCATCTCTCCGCTCCCCGCTCCCCCGTTCAAGAGGCCACACCCGACTCACTCCCGATCGGCGAACACGCTCGTGTCCAGGCCGGCCAGGAGGTCGGCCGGGTCCCGGTACACCCCTTGGGCGCCGGCCGTCTTCAGGTCCTCGCTCGGGATTCCGCCGGACAGTACCGCCACCGGGAGCACTCCGTCCCGTACGGCGGCCTTCATGTCCCAGACGGTGTCGCCGACGAACACGGCGCGTTCGCTCGGGACGTCCGCGAGTTCCCTGGCCTGGCGGACGGGGTCGGGGGCGGGTTTGCCGACGGTGACGTCGTCCGCGCTGGCCGCGCCGAGGATGACGTCGTCCGCGTCGATGGCACGGCGCAGCGCGGACAGTTCCGCGCCGCTCGCCGAGGTCGCCAGGACGATCGTCCAGCCCCGGCCGGCGAGCGCCCGCAGCAGGTCGCCCGCCGCGTCCAGCGCCGGCAGCCGGTCGAAGTACGTGGCGTAGAGGGCGTGGTGGGCCGCGACGAACCGCTCGTCGTCCTCGGGATCGCGGTCCTTCCCGAGCAGGTACTCGATCAGGTCGCCGCCGCCGAGGCCCACGGCCCGGTGGATGTCCCGCATGGGAACGCGGTGACCGCCCTGTCTGAACGCCTCCCACCAGGTGACGACGTGCAGATGGTTGGTGTCGACGAGGGTTCCGTCCACGTCGAAGATCGCGGCGCGTCTCGTGGTCATCACACGCTCACAGGCCGCGGAGGGCGGGCAGCAGCTTCTGTTCGGCCCATTCCAGGTACGGCTCCTGGTGGTCGCCGCCGATCTGGATGAGCGCGACCTCGGTGAACCCCGCGTCGGCGTACGGGCGTACGGCCTCGACGACCGCCTCCACGTCGTCGCCGCAGGGGATGGAGCCGGCGACGTCCTCGGGCCGTACGAACTGGTTGGCGCCCTCGAACGCGGCGGGGCCCGGGAGTTCGGAGTTGACCGGCCAGCCGCTGCCGAACCAGCGGAACTGGTCGTGCGCGCGGGCGATCGCCGCGTCGCGGTCGGTGTCGTAACAGATGGGCAGTTGGCCGACCTTGGGCTTGCCCGCGCCGCCGTGGCGGTCGAACGCGGAGATCAGTTCCGGCCTGGGCTCGGTGGCGATCACCAAGTCGGCCAGTCGGCCCGCGAGTTCGCACGAGTGGTCGCCCGAGACGGCGACGCCGATCGGCGGGGGCGCGTCGGGCAGGTCCCACAACTTGGCGTTCTCGACGTCGAAGTGGGCGCCGTGGTGGTTGACGTTCTTCCCGGCGAAGAGTGCGCGGATGATCTCCACGGCCTCTTCCAGCTTCTCCAGCCGGACGTGCGCGGCGGGCCAACCGCCGCCCACCACATGCTCGTTGAGGTTCTCCCCGGAGCCGAGCCCGAGGCGGAACCGTCCCTGGGACAGGAGTTGGAGCGTGGCGGCCTTCTGGGCGACGACCGCCGGGTGGTAGCGGGTCGTGGGGCAGGTCACGTACGTCATGAGGGGGATGCGTTCGGTGGCCTGCGCGGCGGCACCGAGCACGCTCCACGCGTACGAGGCGTGGCCTTGGGACTCCAGCCAGGGGAAGTAGTGGTCGGACGTGACCGAGAAGTCGAAGCCGGCGCGCTCGGCGCCGACCACATGGCCGACGAGTTCTCGCGGGCCGGTCTGCTCGGTCATCATCGTGTATCCGATCTGCACCATGTCGCTCATCTCCTCGTGGGTCGGCTTCGGGGGTGCGACCTCCCGTCTCGTCACCGCTTCGTCGTGAGCCGCAGGTCGACCTCCTTCTCCTGGTCTCCCGAGGCCGTGCCCCACTGGTCTACGGCGAACGCGGCGTTCAGGGCCTCGAACAGCTGGTCCACGGCGACGTAGCCGCCCTGCAGGGTGACGGAGACCTGACCCTCCAGTGGGGTCGGATCGGTCGGGATCCACTCCTGCGTCGGCTCGAACTCCGCGCTCCACACGGCGGATCGGTCGCCCGGCTGTTCCTGGGGCACGTCGCCGGAAGGACGGTCGGTGGGGAACGCGGTCCGCAGGACGCCGAAGACGGTGGCGGCATCCTCCTGGGACGCTCCGGTGAGGGACACGGTGGCCATCGGGGGCACTCTCCTTGGATAGGACTGGGCAATGGTGTCGGCGTACGGACCCACCTGCGAGTACCCACGTGGCCGGTGATGATTCCGGACATTTGATCCGGGCCGCGTCGCACGGAAAGCGGGCACCGGCAGAACGCCGGTGCCCGCCCCTTTTCGCCGCGGAATGACGGTCAGACTCGGCGGTCTCCGTAATAGCCACCGACCTGCTCGTGATAACCGGCGTCACCGGCGTGCTTGTCCTTGTCGAACTCGGGAGAGTTCTTGATTTCTTCCTTCGTACGGCCGACGCGGATCGTCCGCTCGGCGACGTCGATGGACGAGATGACACCGGCAGGGAGCAGAACCTGCTTGCCGAAGATCCACACTCCGGTGTCGACGACGATGTACGCGGCTCCGACGTCCTCGGAGTGCTTGTCGACCTTGCCGATCGAACCGTCGCTCGCCTCGACCTTGAACCCGGTCAGGTCCATCCCCGTCTGGTGACCGGCCTCGGCCTGGTAACCCCACATGTTGTCCGTCATGCAAAACCTCCCCTGTAGTGCGTGAATTCCAAGGAGGCCCGTCCGATTGTTCCGGTGGGCGTCCCTCGGCGGGTCGAGTGCCCACCGTTCACAAGAATCAACACGCCCACGTCGATCCCCTTTCCAGAAGGCCGCGCTTCCCGCTTTTCCGTATTGCATGCGGGTGCGTTCCGGCCTTGTTTGCGCGCCGGAGAGTTCAGCGGCGGCGCAGCATCATGACGACAGCGATGATGACAATGATGAGGACGACGGTACCGAGACCTATGTACACGGGTTTCTCTTTCCTTCAGGGAGCGGCATCTGTCGGTGCCGTGGACAACCGAGTGCCCCAGTCAAATCTTTTCAGCCCACTCCGGTGAGTCCGCTGCTCCGCCGGCCTTCAGCTCAGTTACACCAAGGGGAAGAAGGTCAAGGTCCCGGTGGGCAGTTCGAGCCGGCAGGTGATCATCGTCGACAACACGGCGGTCAACAGCTTCGCCGACATCGTCGTGACCTCCGGCGGCAACACCGTCCACCTGCTGATCCGGCTGAGCGACCTCTACGTCACCGGGTGGTACTACGAGGCCGAGAAGGAGCACTACTGGCCGCTGGCCTCGGAGAACGCCCCCACCCGCCCCGGCGCCGAGCCGCACTCCGAGTGGATGGGCGCGGAGAACTACGACCGGCTCTCGAACCTCGGCAACATCAGCCTGGCCAGCCTGCAGATCGGCCACCACTCCCTCTGCCAGGCCGTCCACGACCTGCGGAACCCCGAGTCGGCCGGTACCCAGGGCGTGGCCCGCGCGCTGCTGCGCATGATCTTCGCCGTGTCGGAGGGGTCGCGTTACTCGTGGATCTCCGGCGGGCTCTACAACGCCCTCAACAACGGCCAGGACTTCACGGTCACCAACACGGGCACCGAGCTGGTCCGCAACTGGTCCAACATCAGCAACGTCCTCGTCGACCACGTGAACCACCCGAACTCGACGGCGAGCACGTCCACGACCAGCTTCGGCACCATCAACACCGCTGCCGCGGCAGCCAAGTTGCTGCTCACGGCCCTCAACCAGGGGAGCGACCCGAACCCGCACGACGAGCTCTGAGCGCCTCGTCCAGCGTCGCCGTCAGGGCGAAGATCCGGCTGAGGTCCACGATCCGGAGCATTCTGCGGATGGTGGGGTGGGGGCAGGCGAGGGTCAGGCGTCCGCCTCGTTCCTCGACGCGGCGACGGGCTCGGCACAGCAGGCCGAGCCCGGAGCAGTCCAGGAAGTCGACCGGGCCGAGGTCGATCACCACATCGGCATGCGGGCGGCCGGTCGCCGCGTCCATCGCGGCGGTGATGCGCAGGACCACGGCTATGTCGATCTCGCCGAGCAGTTGGACGACGGTCCGTCCCGCCGTCTCGTAGACGCGGATCTGCTGGTCAGAGGCAGGGGGAACAGCAGGAACGACAGTCACGGCCGTTACGGCTGAAGCAGCTGGCTCCCGGGGCATCGCGCCATCTCCGTCGGTTTCGCGGCAAGGGATGTACACAGCCACCGGGAGCACGGGTGACGACAAGGGTGACTTTAGGCCGATGCGTCTCGGCAGTGGGCGGGTCCTCGAACAGAAACGGTTCGTCTGGCAGGGGGTTCCATCCTTCGGGTGTAATTTCTCGGATCCCCTTGATGGAGCGAGCGCAGGGTGCTTTCAAGCGGAGCGGTCTAGGCTCGTGGTGTGACGCGCGAGCAGCCACCCAGGGATCGGTACAGCATCGTCGCCGTCGCGTCGTCCGCGGGCGGCATCCAAGGGCTGAGCACGCTGCTCGGCGCGCTGGGGCCCGATCTGCCGGTGCCGGTGCTGGTGGTCCAGCACCTCGACCCGCGCCACCGGACCGTGCTCGCCGAGGTGCTCGCCCGCCGGACCGAGCTGCGGGTCAAACTCGCGGAGGCGCAGGAGCTCGCACTGCCCGGCACCGTCTATCTCGCCCCGCCCGACCGGCACCTCCTCGTCGACTCCGACGGTGTGCTGAGCCTGTCCGACACCGCGCTCGTGCACTTCGTACGCCCCTCCGCCGACCTCCTCTTCGAATCGGTCGCCGGCGCCTACGGGCCGGAGGCGATCGCCTGTGTGATCACCGGGACCGGCCGGGACGGGGCCGAGGGGGTCGACACGGTGAAATCACGGGGCGGGACCGTGATCGTCCAGGATCCGCGGACCGCGGAGTTCTCGGGGATGCCGCAGTCGGCGGTGGACACGGGGGCGGTGGACTTCGTGCTACCTCTTGGGGAGATCGCCGCCGCCGTGCGGGGACTTGTCGAGGCCAAGAGGCAGTGATGGGCGAACCGCTGGACGCCGAGGGCAACCAATCGCTGGAGGAGTTGCTCACCTTCATCCGGGAGGCCCGCGGTTTCGACTTCACGGGATACAAGCGCTCCACGCTGGCCCGGCGCATCCACAAGCGGATGACGGACGTCGGCAACCGCTCGTACATCGACTACCAGGATCTGCTGGAAACCAACGCGGACGAGTTCGGCACGCTTTTCAACACCATCCTGATCAACGTCACCTCCTTCTTCCGCGACCCGGAGGCCTGGACCCTCCTCCAGCACGAGGTCGTGCCCGACCTGCTCTCGGCGCTCGATCCGGACCAGGAGATCAGGGTGTGGAGCGCGGGCTGCTCCAGCGGCGAGGAGGCGTACTCACTGGTCATGATGTTCGCCGAGGCCCTCGGCATCGAGGAGTGCCTGCGCCGGGTCAAGATCTACGCCACCGACGTCGACGAGGAGGCGCTGCGCGAGGCCCGGTCGGGGCTGTACACGCCGAAGTCGCTGGAGTCGCTGCCCGTGGAGCTGCGGGAGAAGTACTTCGAGCAGAACAGCGCGCAGTTCAGCTTCCGCCCCGACCTGCGGCGGCGGGTGATCTTCGGGCGGCACGACATCACCCGGGACGCCCCGATCTCCCGGCTCGACCTGCTGGTGTGCCGCAACACGCTGATGTACTTCAACGTCGAGGCCCAGACGCAGATCGTGGACCGCTTCCACTTCGCCCTGCGCCCCACCGGCTTCCTCTTCCTCGGCAAGGCCGAGATGCTGCTGAACGACAGCGAGCGGTTCGAGGTCGTGAACATGCGGCAGCGCGTCTTCCGGCGCCGGGCCGGCAGCAACGGGCTGACCTACCATCCGGCCCCCCTGAAGATCAGGACCGGCACCGGCGGCGAGATGCACTCGGTGGCCCGCGCCCGCCAGTTGCGCGACCTGGTGCTCGACGCCGGACCGACCCCGGCGATCGCGCTCGACGGCGACGGGACCGTCGTGGTGATCAACAGCCAGGCACGGATCCAGCTCGGCCTGACCACCGGCGACATCGGCCGCCCCTTCCAGGACCTGGAGGTCTCCTACCGGCCGGTCGAACTCCGTTCCCTGATCGACCAGTCCACCCACGAGCGCCGGACCCTGCGGGTCAACCGGGTCGAGCGCCGGGCGGGCGAGGACCTCCAGTACTTCGACATCCTCATCCAGCCGCTCGCCGGACCCGGCGGCCTGCACATCGCCACCGGGATCTCCTTCACCGACGTGACCGTAGCCACGCACCTGAAGGCCGAAGTGAAGCGCGTCAGGGAGGAGCTGGAGACGGCGTACGAGGAGCTGCAGTCCACCAACGAAGAGTTGGAGACCACCAACGAAGAACTCCAGTCCAGCATCGAGGAACTGGAGACGACGAACGAGGAACTGCAGTCCACCAACGAAGAGTTGGAGACCACCAACGAAGAACTCCAGTCCGGCAACGAGGAACTGGAGACGATGAACGAGGAGATGCGCATCCGCACGGACGAACTGGACGAGGCCAGGGCGTTTCTGGAAGCGGTGCTGACCAGCATCGCGGCGGGTGTGGTGGTGCTGGGCAAGGATCTGAAGGTCAAGAGCTGGAACCGGGGCGCGGTCGACCTGTGGGGGCTGCGCGCGGACGAGGTGGTCGGCGAGGCCTTCTTCGAGCTGGACTTCGGGCTGCCCACCGACGAGCTGCGGCCGGTCGTCCAGCGGTGCCTGGAGACCCGTAAGCGCTCGGGTCCGATCCCCGTGGAGGCGCTGAGCCGGATCGGCCGGCCCATCACCTGTGACGTGTTCTTCTCCCCGTTCGGCGGGCCGCACGGCGGTGTCGTGCTGATGATGGAAGAGAGCCGAAGCGACACCTTCGACTGACCGCCCGGCGTAGCCTCGACGTCATGGACCCGCAAGGGCGCGTGGAGGACTTCGGTCTGGCAGCGATGGCCCGCCGTCGTGCGGCGCTGGCCCGCGAGCGCGCGGAGCGGGCGGAGGCGGCGGCCGAGCGGCACGAGCTGCTGGCGGCGCAGCCGGGGCGGGAGTTCCACGCCCAGGTCGCGCAAACTCACCGTAGAACCGCCGAATGTCACCGTGCCTCGGCCCGTCTCCAGGACAGCTTCGCTCTCCGTGCGACGGCCTGGGCCGGGGGGCAGGGGGCCCGGCCGCGGTTCATGGCGGTGGTCGCCGAGGCCTGCGGCACCGGTGGCGCGGCGATGGCCCTGCTCGACTCCGGACAGAACCAGCTCGCGGTCGCCGTGTCCGACGAACGCTCCGCCGCCGCCCAGGAGTTGGAGTATGTCCTCGGCGAGGGCCCGGGCCAGGACGCGGCGACCGGACGCCGGCCGGTGCACGTGACCGGCCCGGACATCGGGACCCGCTGGCCGGAGTACGGACCCGCCCTCGCCGCCCTGGGCATCGCCGCGGTGGCCGCCGTACCGCTGCGGACCCGGGACAGCTGCGTCGGATCGCTGACCGTCTTCGACCCGCGGACCACGGGGTACGACCGGCTCACCGAGGTCGCCGCGGCCCTCACCGGCATCGTGCTGCTCGACCCCGAGGCCGACCCGGACCTGTACGGCGGGACCGACGTCCGGGCCGTCGTGCACCAGGCGGCCGGCGCGCTCTCGGTACGGATCGGCTGCTCGGTCGACGACGCACTGGCACTCATCAAGGCCCGGGCGTTCGCCGAGGAGGTCTCCCTCGACACCGTCGCCCGGCAGATCGTGGACGGCGACCGGAAACTCACCTGAGGAAGAGGCCCCATGACGCCCGAACAGCGGCTGGCCGACGCGTTCGTCGCCCTGGCCGGCAGCACGGCGGACGGCCCGTTGGACGTGCCCGAAACCCTCACCGTCCTGGCGCACCGCGCGCCGGTCCTGCTCGGTACCCGTGCCGCGGCCGTGCAGTTCGCGCCCGCGGGCCACGACACGGCGCTGGTGGTGGGCTCCGATCCGCAGGTGTTCCACCTGGAACACGAGGCCGCCGGGCGGCGCGAGGGCCCCGGCCACGAGTGCCGCCGGACCGGCGCGGGAGTGCCCTGGGCCCAGGCCGCCCTCGACAGCGGGCCCGTCCGGCAGCGGTGGCCGCACTACGCGCCGAAGGCCCTGCGGCTGGGCTACACCCAGGTCGTGGCCCTCCCGCTGCGCGAACACACCGGCACGAGCGGTGCGCTCGTGCTGCTGTCCGGCGCGGAGCGGGCCTTCTCCCCGGCGACCCTGGGGCTCGGCCGGTCGCTCGCGGACTTCACCGCCGTCATCCTGGAGCGCGCCCGGGAGGCCGACCGCAGCCGGACGCTCACCGCCCAGCTGGAACAGGCGCTGACCGGCCGCGTGGTCATAGAGCAGGCCAAGGGCATCCTCGCCACCCGCCGGGCGGTGACCCCGGACGGAGCCTTCGACCTCCTGCGCAAGTACGCCCGCGCACATCAGCGATCGGTACGGGACGTGGCCCGTGACGTGGTCGAGGGGCGCTCGGACCTCGATCGGACCGATCCCGCGCGCTGAGCCCCACCTGCGACGGGACCTCCGAGGGGATCTTCGACGCGATCCGGGCGCGGCAACGTGACGCAACACGGTGACACGGCCCTGTGACGCAGCACTCCGCGCCAGAAGATCGCGGAGGGAGCCGACCTGCGGGCCTTCCAGGGCGGTCCGCGATACTGCCCAGGCGAAGGGGGGAAATCTGTCACGGCCGGGCCACATCCGTGCGCCCGGCGGCGTTAGGGTTGGCGCAGGAGGGCGAATACGGTGCCGGATCCTCACGGAGGACGGGTCCCGGACCCGGCCGGACCGCTCGCCTCGCCCCGAAACGAAGGTGCCATGCCCGCTGAGATCGACCCCGTCACCGACAACCTCGACGATGACGACTACCCGGCCTACACCATGGGTCGGGCCGCCGACGTTCTCGGCATCACGCCGGCCTTCCTCCGGGCCGTCGGCGAGGCCGAGCTGATCACCCCGCTGCGTTCGGAGGGCGGTCACCGCCGCTATTCACGCCGTCAGCTGCGCGTCGCCGCCCGGGCCCGCGAACTCGTCGACCAGGGCACGCCGATCGAGGCCGCGTGCCGCATCGTCTCGCTGGAGGACCAGCTGGAGGACGCCCTCCGCCTGAACGACGAAATGCGCAAGCTGCTGGCCGAGCGTGGCGCGAATATCTAGTGCGGCGGGTACAGAAACCGGGTGTTCGGCGGGAGGAGAATTCGTGATCGAACTCCAGATCAGCATGGGGTTTCCGGCCGACCTGTGTTAGCGTGATACCAGTTGCAGTTTTGGTTACCAGAGACTTGTTTCACAGCCAGTTTCTTTGCAGAGCTTTCCGGATCTTTCCGGAGGGGTGATCATCGCGGCGACTCGGGATCGGCAAAGTGCAGATCCCGGCACTGCCCCCCAAGGGAGATTCAATATGGCATCTGGCACCGTGAAGTGGTTCAACGCGGAAAAGGGCTTCGGCTTCATCGAGCAGGACGGCGGCGGCGCTGACGTCTTCGCCCACTACTCGAACATCGCCGCCTCCGGCTTCCGCGAGCTTCAGGAAGGCCAGAAGGTTACTTTCGACGTCACGCAGGGCCAGAAGGGCCCCCAGGCCGAGAACATCGTTCCCGCCTGATTGCTTGACGCATGACAGTAGCTGGGGCCCGCACTCTATGGGGTGCGGGCCTCAGCTCGTTCACTTTTCGCTTGTTCCCAGCCGCTCTCAGCTGATTCGGGCTGCTTCCAGCCAGTCCAAAGCTGATTCCCGCATGAGGGACCGCCTCGGTTCACCCACCGGTTCACTCCGGTTCACCAACCGCAAGGCGCGGCTTTTCGCTATTTTCACGGCTCATTCTTGTGAATCCTCATGCGGCTATTCGCCGCTGGACGGAATTCCTCGATACGTGCCGTATCGAGGAGGGTTCCATCATGAACCGCGACCGTCGCAGCAGCAGCGCCAGTTCGGGCCGCGTCCGCACGGACAGGAAGTCCACGGGCGGAACGGGCTCCGCATACGGCAGCCGCTTCCGTTCCCACGAGCCCCGTCGGACCTCGCGTCCGACCGGCGCGGGTAAGAGCGGCCAGGGCCCGCGCTCGGCCGGCCCGCAGCAGGAGTTCGCGCTCCCCACCACGATCACCGAACCGCTCCCGGCTGTCGAGTCGTTCGCCGAACTCGACATGCCCGAGGGCCTGTTGGCCGCACTCGGCGTCGAGGGCGTCACCGTGCCCTTCCCGATCCAGGCGGCCACGCTGCCGAACGCGCTGGCCGGCCGGGACGTCCTGGGCCGCGGGCGCACCGGTTCGGGCAAGACGCTCGCCTTCGGGCTGGCCCTGCTGGCCCGGCTGAACGGCCGGCGGGCTCAGCCCCGGCAGCCGCTCGCCCTTGTCCTCGTGCCCACCCGGGAACTGGCCCAGCAGGTCACCGACGCGCTCGCCCCCTATGCCCGCGCCCTGCGGCTGCGGACCACCACCGTGGTGGGCGGCATGTCGATCGGCCGCCAGGCCAGCAGCCTGCGCGGCGGCGCCGAAGTCGTCGTAGCCACCCCCGGCCGCCTCAAGGACCTCATCGAGCGGGGCGACTGCAAGCTCGACCAGGTCGGCATCACGGTCCTGGACGAGGCCGACCAGATGGCCGACATGGGCTTCATGCCCCAGGTCACCGCGCTGCTCGACCAGGTCCGACCCGGCGGTCAGCGGCTGCTGTTCTCGGCGACCCTGGACCGCAACATCGACCTGCTGGTCCGCCGCTACCTGCACGACCCGGTCGTGCACTCGGTCGACCCGACCGCGGGCGGTGTCGCCACCATGGAGCACCACCTGCTGCACGTGCGGGACACCGAGAAGCACTCCACGGCGACCGAGATCGCCGCCCGCGACGGGCGCGTGATCCTCTTCCTGGACACCAAGCACGCGGTGGACAAGCTGACCAAGCACCTGCTGTCCGTCGGTGTGCGGGCCTCGGCGCTGCACGGCGGCAAGTCCCAGTCGCAGCGCAACCGGACGCTCGCCCAGTTCAAGGACGGCCACCTCACCGCCCTGGTCGCCACCAACGTCGCCGCGCGCGGAATCCACGTCGACAACCTCGACCTGGTCGTGAACGTCGACCCGCCGGGCGACCACAAGGACTACCTGCACCGCGGCGGCCGTACCGCCCGCGCCGGCGAGTCCGGCACCGTCGTCACCCTGGTGCTGCCGCACCAGCGGCGCTCGATGGACCGGCTGATGCTGGACGCCGGGATCACCCCGAGCAGCAGCACCCGGGTCAGCCCCGGCGAGGCCGAGCTGCAGCGCATCACCGGTGCCCGCACCCCCTCCGGCGTACCCGTCGTCGTGACGGCGCTCGCGCCGGCCGCGGACCGACGCGAGCGTTCCGGTGCCCCCGGTCGCGGCCGGGGCGGACGGGCCGGTGGCTCCCGCGTGCGCCGTGCCCCGACCAGGAACCCGCGCTAGTCAAGACGCTGGGGTTCGCTCCCCGCGGTCAGGACGCCCACCCGCGCGTCCTGACCGCTCCTCGGTATCGCTTCTCCCGCTCTGCTCCCCTGCCTTCCCCTCGGTTCAACTCCCCTTCCTGTTGGAGGCATTCATGCGCTGTGTCATCGCCCGATTCCCCTTCGACCTGCGCAAGAACGAGGTCGAGCAGTCGATGGACGGCATCACGCCCGAAACCGTCACCGGTGTCTCCGTCACCATCGGCCAGCAGGTCTACCCCGTCCTGCAGGTCGGCGAAGTGATCACCCGGCAGAACCGCCGCGACTTCACCACCGGCGAGATGCGCCGTGCGCTGACCCGGCTCGGCTTCGTCTGCCACGACGCCCCCCAGCCCGCCCAGACCCGGACCCCGGCCACCGACCAGGAAACGCTCGGCTGGTGAACCGATGGGGCCACTGAGCCCCCGGCGGAACGGAGACCGGTGACCCGCGACGGGATGGCCGAGGCGCTGCGGTCGCTACGTCCCGGCAGCGGCGCCGATCCCGCGGAGACCGGCGCACGGGCGCTTGGCGTCGCGGGCGTCGCGGTGTCCGTCTTCCCGATGCCGTCCGCGGACACGAACGGCACTCGCGCACCCGAACCGCTCTGGTGGTACCCCGAGCTGAGCCTGCGCTTCGAGGAACTGCAGTTCACGCTCGGCGAGGGCCCCGGCCCCGATGCCGCCCGCGTAGGAATCGCCGTACTGGAACCGGATCTCGACCGGGTGCGCCCGGACCGCTGGCCCGTGCTGCTGCCGGCGGTCCGGCAACTCGGGGTCGACGGGGTCTGCTGCTTCCCGCTCGGCCTGGGCGCCGTCCGGCTGGGCATGTTCACCCTGCTGTGCGACGGCAGGGGCGGTCTCGACGGCCGGCAGCTCGCGGACGCGAACACGCTGGCCGCCGCCCTGACCGTGACCCTGCTGGACGGACGGCGACCGGCCGACCGCAAGGACGACGACGGCCTGCCGTGGCCGGCCGACGGGCTGCACCGGGCCGTGGTGCACCAGGCGACCGGCATGATCAGCGTCCAGCTCGCCATCCCCCTGACCGAGGCCCTGGTGCGGCTGCGCGCCTTCGCCTACGGCAGTGAACGCCTGATCGGCGACGTGGCGGAAGACGTCGTGGCCCGACGACTGCGATTCGACGACGATGGAAGCGGGCCGCGTGTGCCCGTCGGTGGAGAGGGATGATCGGCATGACTCGAGAACAACGCCTCGCGGAGGTGTTCGTCGAGATCGCGGACTCACTCATCGACGACTTCGACGTCCTCGACCTGCTCCAGCGGCTCTCCGCGCGCTGCGTGGAGCTGCTGGAGGTCTCGGCGGCCGGCATCCTGCTCGCCGACCCCCGTGGCGAGCTGCAGGTCATCGCCGCCTCGGACGAGCACACCCGGCTGCTGGAGCTGCTCGCCCGGCAGCACGACCAGGGGCCCTGCGTGGAGTGCTTCCGCACCGGGTCGGCCCGTACGAACATCGACCTAGGGCGCCCCGAGGCGGCCGCCGCCTGGCCCCGCTTCACCCCGAAGGCGCGCGAGCTCGGGTTCGTCGCCACGCACGCCATCCCGCTGCGGCTGCGGGACCGGGTGGTGGGCGCCCTGAACCTCTTCCAGACCTCCGTGCACCGGCTCGACGACGACGAGATCGCCCTCGCCCAGGCGCTCGCGGACGTGGCCACGATCACGATCCTGCAGCAGCGCACGCTTGAGAAGTCCTATGTGGAGAACACCCAGTTGAACTCCGCGCTGACCAGCCGGATCCTGGTGGAGCAGGTCAAGGGGGTGCTGGCCGAGCGCTGGGGCACCTCGGTCGACGAGGCCTTCGCCGCGTTCCGCGCCTACGCCCGGGCCCATCACCTGCGGCTGACGGACTTCGCCCGGCAGATCGTCGACGGCACGGTCGACACGTCCACCATCCCGGCCCCCGAGAACGCCCAGCCCCCCGAGATCTACGAGTGACGGTCACGGGTCGAGCAGCAGGACCCGGCGCGGATCGGCCGACGGGGTCCGGCGCTCGCCGGCCGGGAGGTCCCGCCAGCCCCAGGCCCGCAGGGCGGCCAGCGTCGGTACGTCGAAGCGGGCGACCAGGGTGACGCCGGTGGCGTCCGAGTGCTCGCCGAGCAGGCGCCGCTGCAGCCGCCGGGCCAGATTCCAGTCCCGGTCCGTGGACTGCCGGCGCACCTGGGGCCGTACGACGATCTCGCGGATCGCGAACAGCCCAGCGCGCAGCGGGAATCCGTAGGCGAACGCCGTCATCGTCGAGTTCTCCGCGACCAGCAGGGCGAAGCCGGGACGGCGCATGTCGTCGGCCAGCCGGCTGAGGAAGGTGTGGCGCAGCCGGTCCCACTGCCAGGGTTCGGCACCGGAGTTGGCGGCGTACATCTCGCCGAGTTCCGGCAGCCGGTCCATGACCTGGAACCGGGACAGCGGGCGCAGCCGCTCGGCGTCCCAGGGTGAGGGGCACTGCCGACCGGGCCTGGCCCGCGCCCGGGGGTACTCCCAGGCCGGCCGGAGCGCGTTCTCTGTCATGAGGCGGACCTGTTCCGGGCGCCGTCGCAGCCGACCTGGTCTCGTCGATCGCCGAGAACGGCACGGGCGTGAGAGCCGGCACACGAGGAACCCTCGGTCCTTTCACGATACTCCGGGCCCCGCCGGCCGCCCCGGGGAGAGACCGCGCCTCAGTTGTTCCACGTCTCGTCGTACGGATCCGCGGGCGTCGCCACCGGTGTCGCCGAGCTGACCTGCAGGAACGGGATGGGGCCGTTGTTCACCGGGTCCTTGACCTCGCGGGTGGTGTAAGTCCCGGTCACCTCAAGCCACTTGTCGGGCTGCAGGACCGGGGGGACCTTGCCGGTCAGGCCGATCTTCACCGGCTGGGCGTCCGCGGCACAGCAGTTGAGGGCCATCCGGACCAGATACGGCGTACCCGCGTGGTCCAGTGCGACGAAGCCGGTGACCTTGATCTGGCGGCCGTCGAGGGTGCGGCCGTGCTGGTAGACCGCGCGGCTCGCGTAGTCGACCACGGAGAGGCGCAGCGGCCCGGCGGCGGGCAAGTTGTCGTAGCCGTACGGCTTTTGGAGCGCCGTCCCCGTGCGCATCGCGCTGTACGAGCCGAGCGCGGGCGGGGCGACCAGGATCAGGGCGAGGAGGGGGAGGACCAGGAGCCAGGAGATACGGGGTTCGCGGTGAACGTGGTCGTGACCGTCGTCATCGAGGTCGGCGGACCCGTGCCCGTCCCCCGCAAGCGCGGCCCCGTCCGCCTTCTCAGCGCCCTGCGGTTCTCCCTGCTTCCGCCCCCGCCACTCGTACCAGACCGTCGCCAGCGCCGCCGCGATCAGGACCACGCCGGCCAGCAGCAACAGCGGCTGCAGCCCCGCCTTGACGTACCGCAGATACAGATCCGTGAACCCGGCGTGCAGCAGTGCCGCGCCGGTGAGGAAGAGGACCGCCGCCTGTGCCTGCCGGTTCACAGCAGCACCGCCCCGGTCAGGACCGCGCCCACGATCGCCACGGCGAAGGTGGCGGGCCCGAAGCGCAGGGCGAAGCCCCGGCCGAACGTGCCCGCCTGCATCGCGAACAGCTTCAGGTCGATCATCGGGCCGACGATCAGGAACGCCAGCTTGGCGGTGAGCGAGAACTGGGTCAGCGAGGCCGCCACGAACGCGTCCGCCTCCGAGCAGATCGACAGCAGTACGGCGAGCAGGGACAGGGCGAGGATCGCGACCACCGGGTTGTCCGCGGCCGTGCGCAGCCAGCTCGCCGGTGCCACCGCCTTCAGCGTGGCCGCGGCCATCGCGCCGACGACCAGGAAGCCGCCCGCGTGCATGACGTCGTGCCGGACCGACCCCCAGAACGCGGCGCCCTTGCTCTGCCCCTCGTAGTGCGAACGGTGCGGCATGCGCAGCCAGTCCGTGCGGCCAAGTCGCTGCCAGAGCCAGCCCATCGAGCAGGCCACGAGGAGGCTGCCGACGAAGCGGGCGAGGACCATCTCGGGGTTGCGGGGGAAGGCCACGGCGGTCGCGGTCAGCACGATCGGGTTGATCGCCGGCGCGGAGAGCAGGAACGCGATCGCCGCGGCCGGGGTGACGCCCCGGCGCACCAACGCCCCCGCCACCGGCACGGACGCGCACTCGCACCCCGGCAGCACCGCGCCCGCCATCCCGGCCACCGGCACCGCGAGCGCGGGCCGGCTCGGCAGGGCGCGGGCGAAGAACGTCGGCGGTACGAACACCGCGATCGCCGCCGAGAGCAGCACGCCGAGCACCAGGAAGGGCAGCGCCTGGACGAGCACGGCGACGAACACCGTCATCCAGCTCTGCATCACGGGCGCGGACAGCGCACCGCGGATGGGGTCCTGCAGCAGCACCAGGACGAGCAGCAGGAGGATGAGGATCAGGGAGGACCGGGACTGCTGGGCAGCAGGCGGCGCCTCCGGCTCCGGTGTACCCGGTACCGGCTCCGGAGCACCCCGTACCGGCTCATGGCTGTCCGCCCCAGTGGGGGCTGGTTTGGTGATGGCCACGGGCGAGGTACCTCCGGTGGTGCGGAAAGCGCTGGTTTCCGTCCCTATCCATACGATGGAGAGGGAACAGCCGTTCAGTTGACTCTGGAACCGCCCCTCCCCATAAGGCAGTCTTTCCCCTCGTGGCGAGCGTTCCTCAGCAGGGTGTGACAGGCGACCTGTCCGGACACATGGTCGTGTGCGGCGACGACGGGCTGGCGCACCGGCTGGCCGCCGAACTCCGGGGGGTGTACGGCGAGCAGGTCACGCTCATCGTGCCACCGTCCGAGCGCGGTGTCCGGACCCCGGTGGTCGGCAGGGCGCGGGCGACGACCGCGGCGCTGCTCGACCGGGTGGTGAACGCGACCGTCAACCGGGCGGCGGGCGGCGCCGATTCGAGCGCGACCGCCGCGACCGCCGTCAACGGCGGTGAACGGGTCGTCGAAGCGGCCGAGGCGACCGAGGTCGCGCTCGCCGAGGCGGGCGTGGAGCGGGCCGCCGCGCTGGCGCTCGTGTACGACGACGACGAGACCAACATCCGCGCCGCCCTCACCGCCCGCCGCCTCAACCCCCGCCTCCGCCTCGTCCTGCGCCTCTACAACCGCCGGTTGGGCCAGCACATCGAGGAACTCCTCGACCAGGCAGCCGCGTTGGCGGCCGGAGACGGCACGACCGACGGCACCGGCTCCGGCTTCGACGCCTCTACGACCGTGCTGTCCGACGCCGATACGGCCGCACCGGCGCTGGCCGCCACCGCCGTGACCGGCACCAGCAAGGTCGTCCAGACCGACGGGCTGATGCTGCGCGCGGTCGAGCGGCCGGCGCCGGAGCCCGGGCAGGAGGCCGATCCGGGGCTGGCCACGCTGGCGCTGCTGTCCACGGCAGGCAGCGATCCCGCCGACGGCTCCGAACGCGACGGGGACTCGGGGCCGCGGCTGCTGCCGGACGCGGCGACGGTACGGGCCGCGACCGGGCGCGGGACCGTCGTGCTGGAACAAGTGGCGTACTCGGGGCCCTCGTCGCCGCCCGCGCGCGGGAGTGTCGTGCCGCCGTTCGCCTCGCTGTTCTCCCGGCGGCTGCGGTGGTCGCTGGCGGGGCTCGTGGCGTGTGTGGTCGCGCTCGCGGTCGCGCTGTCGGTGGTGACCCAGATGCATCCGCTGAGCGCGTTCTATCTGACGCTCCTCGATCTCTTCGCCATCGACGATCCGGCGATCGGTGCCTCCCTGGGACGGCAGATCCTCCAACTCCTCTCCGGTCTCGTCGGGTTGCTGCTGCTGCCGGTGCTGCTGGCCGCGGTCCTAGAAGCGCTCGGTACCTTCCGCACCACGTCCGGGCTGCGCAAGCCGCCGCGCGGGCTCGGCGGGCATGTGGTGCTGCTCGGGCTCGGCAAGATCGGCACGCGCGTGCTGATCCGGTTGCGCGAACTGCACATCCCGGTGGTGTGCGTCGAGTCCGACCCCGAGGCCCGCGGGCTCGCGGTCGCGCGCCGGCTGCGGGTACCGGTGGTGCTCGGCGACGTCACCCAGGAGGGCGTCCTGGAGGCCGCCAAGATCCACCGCGCGACCGCGCTGCTCTCGGTGACCAGCGCGGACACGACGAATCTTGAGGCCGCGCTGTACGCCCGGTCCGTGCGGCCCGAGCTGCGGGTGGTGCTGCGGTTGTACGACGACGACTTCGCGACGGCCGTGTACCGGACGCTGCGGGCCGCTCATCCTCTGGCGACCACTCGGAGTCGGAGCGTTTCCCATCTGGCCGCGCCCGCCTTTGCCGGGGCGATGATGGGGCGGCAGATTCTGGGGGCGATCCCTGTTGAGCGGCGGGTGTTGCTGTTCGCCGCCGTGCAGGTGGGATCGCATCCTCAGTTGGCGGGGCGGACGGTCGCGGAGGCGTTCCGCGCCGGGGCGTGGCGGGTGCTGGCCTTGGACACCGCTCGTGGGGCGCATGAGGACGCACGGCGGTCGGGGTTGGTGTGGGACCTCCCTGACACGTATGTCCTGCGGGACTCGGATCGGGTGGTGCTGGCTGCCACGCGGAGGGGCATGGCGGAGCTGTTGGGGCGTCGGCGGCGGGAGCGGACCGGGGCTTGATTGATGGGTGCCGTGCGCCGGGGCGGGGTCGGGTGGGTGCACTCGCCCGCGTTTGCGGGGTGGCGCTCTCTTGGGGACGGGCGCCGCCCCACCTGCACGACTGCCCGCAGTTAAGCGGGGAGGTACCTTTCCGCGAACTCCAGCTCCAGCCTCACCTGCTTGATTCGCTCGTCCACCACCAATGACCCGTGGCCCGCGTCATAGCGATACACCTCGTGGGGGGCCTCTCGGGCCTCCAAGCGCTTCACGTAGTTCTCGATCTGGCGGATGGGGCAGCGGGGGTCGTTGACGCCTGCCGAGATGTAGACGGGGGCCTTGACCTCGTCGACGTAGGTCAGGGGGGAGGACGCCTCGAAGCGGTCCGGGACCTCCTCCGGGGTGCCGCCCAGGAGCGTGCGGTCCATGGCCTTGAGGGCTTCCATCTCGTCGTGGTACGCCGTGACGTAGTCGGCGACCGGGACCGCCGCGATGCCCAGGGCCCAGGCGTCCGGCTGGGCGCCGATGCCGAGGAGGGTGAGGTAGCCGCCCCAGGAACCGCCGGTGAGGATGAGGCGGGCGGGGTCCGCGAGGCCGGAGGTGACCGCCCACTCGCGGACCGCCTCGATGTCCTCCAGCTCGATCAGGCCGACCCGGTGCTTGAGGGCGTCGGTCCAGGCGCGGCCGTAACCCGTGGAACCGCGGTAGTTGACCCGGACCACCGCGTATCCGTGGTCGACCCAGGCCGCGGGGCCGGCCGCGAAGGAGTCGCTGTCGTGCCAGGTGGGGCCGCCGTGGATGTCGAAGACCGTCGGGAGCGGGCCCGTCGTGCCGGCCGGCTTCTGGACCAGGGCGTGGATACGGCCGCCCGGGCCCTCGACCCACACGTCCTCCACCGGGACCGAGCCGGGAGACTTCAGGCCGGGCGGGTCCAGGACCACCCCGCCCTTGGTGGAGCGGACCGCCGACGGCTCGGCCGACGACGACCACAGGTACTCGACCGTGCCGTCGGGGCGGGCCGTCGCACCGGAGACCGTGCCGGGCGGGGTCGGGATCCGCTCCGGCTCACGGGTCGCCAGGTCGTAGCGGAACAGCTCGCTGCGGGCCTCGAAGCTGTGCGCGACGAGCAGGCCCGTGCCGTCCGGGTACCACTCGGCGCTCACGTCACCGGGCAGGTCAAGGGCGAGGTCGGTCTCCTCCCCCGTCGCCACGTCCCACACCAGCGGCTCCCAACGGCCCCGGCGCTGGTGGCCGATGAGCAGGCGCGTGTCGCCGTCCACCGGCGCGAAGCCGAGGACCTCCAGGCCCAGCTCCTTCGTGCCCCCCTCGGTGTCGTCGAGATCGGCGACCGCCGTGCCGTCGGGGCGCAGGACGCGCAGCGCGGAGTGCATCGCGTCGCCGTGCTCGGTGTGCTCGATCGCGATCAGCGTGCCGTCGTGGGAGAGGTCGCCGACGCCCGCCGACTCACGGTGGAGGTAGATCTGCACGGGGGCCTCGCCCTCGCGCGCGAGATGGATCGTCGTACCGTCCTCGTCGGTCGAGCGGCCCACCACCGCCGTGCGGCCGTCCCGGCCCAGCGCCAGGCCCGCCGGGTACGACGGCTCCAGTCCCGGGGCGGCGAAGTCGTCCGCGCCGCCGCCGAAGGGCTGCCGGCGCCAGACGCCGAACTCGTCGCCGTCCTTGTCGTCGAACCACCAGATCCAGCCGCCGTCCGGGGACAGGACGCCGTCCGTCGTGCCGTTCGGCCGGTCGGTGACCTGGCGCTGCTCGTCACTCGCGCGGTCCCAGGCGTACAGCTCGTACGTCCCCGTCGCGTTCGACACGAACAGGGAACGGTCCGGGGCGTCCTCCGCCCAGTCGGGCAGCGACACCCTCGGCGCCCGGAAGCGCTTCTCCCAGTCCGGCATTACCTCGCGCTGTGCCTGCTGATCCGGCGAGGCGGACCCGTTGCTCTCAGTCATGGCCCCATACTGCCCGCCCTCACAGACAATTCACTGGCCAGGTCCGCAGGCTGTGGATAACTTCTACCCGCCGCTTACCCTTCCGGCGTCCCGCGCCGCCCGGCAAAGGGCGTATGCCCAGGTCGGGACCGATTGTCAGTGGCGGGGTGCAGACTCGTCGACATGACCGATCTGCGCAAGACAGTCGAGAGGTTCTGGGCCGCCGCCGAGTCCCGGGACTGGACCGCGTTCGCCGAGACCCTCGCCGAGGACGTCGTCTACACCCTGCCGCAGACGCGCGAGCGCATCGCGGGGCGGGAGAGGTACGTGGAGTTCAACCGGGAGTACCCGGGCGACTGGCACCTACGGACCGAGCGCATCGTCGCCGAGCCCGGACAGGTGGTCACCTGGGCGCACTTCACGGTGGGACTGGAGGAGATGTACGCGATCACGTTCTTCACCGGAGAAGCCGGAGAGTCCGGAGAGGGCAGGATCACGTCCATAACCGAGTTCTGGCCCGAGCCCTACGAGCCCCCGGCCGGCCGCGAACACCTCAGCGAGCGCTATTGAGCGGTACGGACCCCGGACAGGCACACGTCCAGTACAGGCACGCATCCCGTACAGGTACGCCAACCCCGCAGCCAAGCCCTCCGCGGGAGCCCCGTACCGTGGAAGGCGTGTACCGGTTTCTGCTGACGCGCCGCTGGTGGGGAATCAACGTCTTTGTGCTGCTCGCCATCCCCTTCTGCATCTTCATGGGGTCCTGGCAGCTGAGCCGTTTCGAGGACCGGGTGGACAGCCACCGCATCGCGGACGCGCAGGCGGCGGACACGCACGGGACGGCCCGCCCGCTGCGGGATCTGCTGCCCGTGGACCAGGCGACGTCCGGCGAGCAGGCCACCGTGACCGGCCACTACGGCAAGCAGTTGCTGGTCCCGGACCGCCAACTGGACGGCAAGGACGGCTACTACGTCCTGACCCTGCTGCGCACCGACGGCGGCCAGGCGCTGCCGGTGGTGCGGGGCTGGCTGCCGGGGAAGGCCGACGCGGCCGAGGCGCCCGCCGCGCCCACCGGTGAGGTCACCGTCACCGGTGCGCTGCAGGCGTCCGAGACGCCGGGGGACAACGGGGTGAGCGCCCAGGGCGGGCTGCCGGCCGGGCAGACCGGGGCGATCAGCTCGGCGTCCCTGATCAACATCGTGCCGTACAAGGTGTACGACGCCTGGGTCACGCTGGACAAGGCCGACTCGGGGATGACGGCCGTGCCGGCGACCGCGCCGCAGAACACCGGCCTGGACCTGAAGGCGTTCCAGAACCTGGGCTACACCGGGGAGTGGTTCGTCTTCGCGGGGTTCGTGGTGTTCATGTGGTTCCGGCTGCTGCGCCGCGAGGTGGAGTTCGTGCGGGACGCCGAGATGGGGTTGGTGGCGGAGGAAGAGCAACCCGTCACCGTATGACCGCTGTCCCCCGGCCGCTGCCACGTAACCGCTGTCACGCTCCGGGCGCCAGCACTCCCGTGTAGAACACCGTGCCCGCGCACGCGTTGCCCACGACCGTCGAGACCGTCGGCGACCCGGACTCCGCCGTGTTCGACACCTCGACACTGCCGTCGGCCGTGCCGCCGTCGGTGAGGAGCTGGGAGGTCGTGCCGTCGGTGGTGCCCGACGTGGTGCCGGAGGAGGTGCCCGTGGAGTCGGTGGAGCTCGGGTCGGGCGAGGGCTCGCCGGTGTTGCCGCCGTCGCTCGTCCCCGTGGTGGGGCAGGTCTCCGAGGGCACCCAGGCGAACTTCACCTCGTAGGCGGAGCCGGGCTGGAGCACCAGTGCGGTGGTCTCGGTGGACGGGTCGGGCAGGCCGCTCGCCGCGTCACCGGCCAGGTGCCGGGCCGTGCCGATCTTGCCCTGGTCCGCCGCGCCCTGGGCGAGCGCGGTCACGGTGCCGGGGCCGCCGACGGTGCACGCGGCGGTGGAGAGGTTGACGACGCTGAACGTGCCGTAGACCGCGCCCGCGGCGTCGGCGGCGGCCGACGTCCCGGTGGCGTTGCCGAGCTGGACGGCCGTACAGACAGGAGCGGCGGCGGTGGTCGCCGAGGGGCCGGTGCCGGAGGTGCCGCCCTGGGCCGTCCCGGCGCCCTTGCCCTGGTCGCCGCCCTTGGCGCCGCCGGGGCCCTTGTCCTCGGTCCTGCCCGAGGCGCCGCCGGCGGTGCTCTCATTTCCGTCTGCGTCTTTTCCCGAGCCTGCCCCGCCCTGGGCCTGTGAGGCCTGGCCCACGGCGGACGGGTTGACGCCGGAGCCGGTGGAGTTGGAGACGTGCAGCAGGGCGGGGACGGCGGTGCCGATGAAGAGGGCGGCGGCGGCCATGCCGACGACGGCCTGTCGCTTGCGGGCCCGCCGGACGGGAACGGCCTTGCGCAGGTGGTCGAGCGTGCCGTCGCGCGGCTCGACCGTCTGCACCGCCTGGTGCAGCAGGGTGCGCAGCGTCAGCTCGTCCGAGTCCAGCCCTTCCGGGCTCGGGTCCTCGGGGCCGTCGTGGTTCACAGTTCCGTTCCCAGCGTGCGATTGCGTGTGGTTCTGGTCGTGCGGTGCCGTCGGCTCGTGCCAAGCGTAGGGCTCGTGACGTTCATGGGAATCCGACCCTTCGGCGTCCCTGTTCGTGCCGGCGTCCTTGCTCATGCCGGCGCCTCCATCGCGATGCGGAGGGCCGCGATGCCGCGCGAGCCGTACGCCTTGACCGAGCCGAGCGATATGCCCAGCGAGTCGGCGACCTGCGCCTCGGTCATGTCCGCGAAGTAGCGCAGCACCAGGACCTCGCGCTGGCGGCGCTGCAGCCCCTTCATCGCCTTGATGAGGGAGTCGCGCTCCAGCTGGTCGTAGGCGCCTTCCTCGGCGCTCGCCATGTCGGGCATCGGCTTGGACAGGAGCTTGAGTCCGAGGATGCGGCGGCGCAGGGCGGAGCGGGAGAGATTGACGACCGTCTGACGCAGATAGGCGAGCGTCTTCTCGGGGTCACGGACACGCTTGCGGGCCGAGTGCACCCGGATGAAGGCCTCCTGCACGACGTCCTCGCAGGAGGCGGTGTCGTCCAGGAGCAGGGCGGCGAGCCCGAGCAGCGAGCGGTAGTGGGCCCGGTAGGTCTCGGTGAGGTGGTCGACGGTCGTGCCGGCCGCCACCGCTTCGTCGGCGTCGTCGCGCTGGTTCGGGATGCGG
The DNA here is from genome assembly GCF_029892565.1 of Streptomyces pseudovenezuelae. Classification (GTDB taxonomy): domain Bacteria; phylum Actinomycetota; class Actinomycetes; order Streptomycetales; family Streptomycetaceae; genus Streptomyces; species Streptomyces pseudovenezuelae_A. The sequence continues at coordinate 225,872 of NZ_JARXVH010000003.1, forward strand.
GCGGGCCGCGCTGCGGGCATGGGCGCGATCACCGGCATGCCGCCGGGCACACCGGGCATGCGGGGTCGGACGGGCCTGCGGGGCGGCCGTAGAGCCGTACCCCCGGGTGCCGTACTGAAGAAATCGAGAACCTCTGCCACGCCAGTTGGACACGCTTCCCCCCTTGAGGGTTGTGCGTGCCGGGCATCCCGTTTGTTTCGCGTGATGCCACCGGTCGTCTGGTGTCAGGCAGCACAGCTGACCGTGCGTCAAGCGCCCTCATGCCTACCCGCTCTTCCCCTGTGTCCTGAATGATCGGGGCGTCCCCACGCCCCGTACCGCATCCCCGCGCCCCCCGAAGGGCGTTCGCAAAGACGCTCCCCGCCCTTCGCGCGGTTGCGAAGAGCGGGGAGAGAATCTTCGGACGCCGAAGAGGCCCAGTTCAAGTGGTCTGAACCATCGATCGGCTCACACTTCACGTGAATCCTACAAATGATTCCTGTGCTGGCCAGGACGTTTTGGGTATGCCCGAAGCGATACGGTCCCGGCCGGCACGGCAGGGGTCAGACGAACTCGGTCGCGATGAGCTCCGCGATCTGTGCGGTGTTGAGGGCGGCGCCCTTGCGCAGGTTGTCGCCGCAAACGAAGAGTTCGAGCGCCGTGGGGTCGTCGAGCGCCCGCCGCACCCGGCCCACCCACGTGGGGTCGGTGCCCACCACGTCGGCGGGGGTCGGGAACTCCCCCGCGGCCGGATTGTCGAAGAGGACGACCCCGGGGGCCGTGGCGAGGATCTCGCGGGCCCCGTCGACGGTGACCTCGGCCTGGAAGCGGGCGTGCACGGTCAGGGAGTGCGTGGTCACGACCGGGACCCTTACGCATGTCACGGCGACGGGCAGCTTGGCCAGACCGAGGATCTTGCGGGTCTCGTCCCGCACCTTCATCTCCTCCGAGGACCAGCCGTCCTCGCGCAGCGACCCGGCCCACGGTACGACGTTCAGCGCGACCGGCTCCGGGAACGGCCCGGTGTCGTCACCGACGGCCCGCCGCACGTCCCCGGGATGCGTCCCCAGCTCCGTGCCGGCGACCAGCTTCAGCTGCCGGCGCAGGGTGTCGATGCCCTCCCGGCCCGCACCGCTCACGGCCTGGTACGAGGAGACGACCAGCTCGCGCAGCCCGAACTCGGCGTGCAGCGCGCCCAGGGCGACGATCATGGACAGGGTCGTGCAGTTGGGGTTGGCGATGATCCCGCGCGGCCGCAGCCGGGCCGCGTGCGGATTGACCTCGGGGACGACCAGCGGCACGTCCGGGTCCATCCGGAACGCGCCGGAGTTGTCCACCACCACCGCGCCCTTGGCGGCGGCGACGGGCGCCCACTGGGCGGCCAGTTCGTCGGGTACGTCGAACATGGCGACGTCGACCCCGTCGAAGGCCTCCTCGGTGAGCGCCACCACCTCGACCTGCTCGCCGCGCACGGCCAGCTTGCGGCCGGCCGAGCGCGGTGAGGCGATCAGGCGGATCTCGCCCCAGATGTCCGCGTGCTGGGACAGGATCTGGAGCATGACCGTGCCGACGGCTCCGGTCGCGCCCACGACCGCGAGCGTGGGTCGTCCAGTACCGGACATCAGCGTCCGGTGCCTCCGTAGACGACGGCTTCGACGGTGTCGGAGTCGAGCCCGAAGGCTGAGTGGACGGCGCGGACGGCCTCGGGGACGTCGTCGGCGCGGGTGACGACCGAGATACGGATCTCAGAGGTCGAGATCAGCTCGATGTTGACCCCGGCGTCGCTGAGCGCCTCGAAGAAGGACGCCGTGACGCCCGGGTTGGTCTTCATGCCGGCGCCGACCAGGGAGATCTTGCCGATCTGGTCGTCGTAGCGCAGGGAGTCGAAGCCGATGCCGCCCTTGTTGCGCTCCAGGGCGTCGATGGCCTTGCGGCCCTCGGTCTTCGGCAGCGTGAAGGAGATGTCGGTCAGCCCGGTGGAGGCGGCCGACACGTTCTGCACGACCATGTCGATGTTGATCTCGGCGTCCGCGATCGTGCGGAAGATCGCGGCGGCCTCACCCGGCTTGTCCGGTACGCCGACGACCGTGACCTTGGCCTCGGAGGTGTCGTGCGCGACACCGGAGATGATGGCCTGCTCCACCTTCTGGTCCCCTTGCTGCTTCGTGAGTGGTGCGCTGCTGACCCAGGTGCCCTGCAGTCCGCTGAAGCTGGACCGGACGTGGATCGGGATGTCGTAGCGGCGGGCGTACTCCACACAGCGGTGGAGCAGCACCTTCGAGCCGGAGGCGGCGAGCTCCAGCATGTCCTCGAAGGCGATCCAGTCGATCTTCTGCGCCTTCTTCACCACGCGCGGGTCGGCGGTGAACACGCCGTCGACGTCGGTGTAGATCTCGCAGACCTCGGCGTCGAGGGCGGCGGCAAGGGCGACGGCGGTCGTGTCCGACCCACCGCGCCCCAGCGTCGTGATGTCCTTCTTGTCCTGGCTGACGCCCTGGAACCCGGCGACGATGGCGATGTTGCCCTCGTCCAACGCGGTGCGGATCCGGCCCGGCGTGACGTCGATGATCCGGGCTTTGTTGTGGACCGAGTCGGTGATGACGCCTGCCTGGCTGCCGGTGAACGACTGGGCCTCGTGACCCAGGTTCTTGATCGCCATGGCCAGCAGTGCCATGGAGATACGCTCTCCGGCGGTCAGCAGCATGTCGAACTCACGCCCGGCAGGCATCGGGGATACCTGTTCGGCGAGATCGATCAGCTCGTCCGTCGTGTCGCCCATCGCGGAAACCACGACAACCACCTGGTTGCCGTTCTTCTTGGCTTCCACGATTCGCTTGGCGACGCGCTTGATGCCCTCGGCATCGGCTACGGAGGAGCCTCCGTACTTCTGCACGACAAGGCCCACGTGCGCTCCTCGCTCAGTCCCGTATATGTCGGCTCAGTCTAACGAGCACCCGAATTTCGCTTCCGCGGTATCGCATCGTGAGATTCGGACGCCCAGGTCAGCGCCTGCCCACTCACGGGGTGCGGGAAAAGTGCCGAGCGTCACAAGTGAGAGCTGTGAATTAAGTTTCAAGTATTAGGGTGCGGCTGTGCGTGTACTCCTGGTGGAAGACGATGAGCCGGTCGCCGAATCCCTGCGACGCGGACTGATCCGCTACGGCTTCGAGGTCGACTGGGTCACCACGGGAGCCGCCGCCCTGGCCCACTCCGCCCCCTACGACGTCGTCCTCCTCGACCTCGGGCTGCCCGACACCGACGGGCTCGACGTCTGCAAGGCGCTGCGCGAGCGCGGGAGCGTGCCGATCATCGTGATCAGCGCACGCAGCGACGAGACGGACCGGGTGGTGGGCCTGGAGATCGGCGCGGACGACTACGTCTCCAAGCCGTTCGGGGTACGGGAGGTCATCGCGCGGATAAGAGCGGTGATGCGACGCGTGCAGCCACGGGCGGAGGCCGCCGGTCCCGACCGGTACGGCCCTCGCCTCACCCTCGACCGCAAGGCCGCCCGGGTCCGCCTCGACGGCACGGAGGTCGCCCTCGCCCCCAAGGAGTACGACCTGCTGGCCTTCCTCACCGAGGAGCCCGGCGCGCTGATGTCGCGCGAGCAGATCATGGAAGCCGTCTGGGACGCGAACTGGTTCGGCCCGACGAAGACGCTGGATGTCCATGTGGCCGCCCTGCGGCGGAAGTTGGCGGGCGCGATCACCATCGAGGCGGTACGGGGCGTCGGTTTCCGCCTGGAGATCACCGACGCGACCGTCGGGGGAACGGCCGAGGGAACGTCTCCCTCATGATCCGGCAGCTCATCGTCAGCTACGTCCTGCTCGTGGCCGTGGCCCTGACCGCGTTCACCGTGCCCGTCGCCTTCACGCTGACCGCCCAACTGCGCGGAGACACCGAGCAGTCCGTGCGGCGCGAGGCCCGGACGATGGCCCTGCTGCTGAGCGGCGACGCCGCCTCGCGCGCCGCGCTGGACCGCATGGTGGTGGCGTACGCGCAGGAGACCCCCGGCACCGCCGAGGTGCTGCCCGCCGCACGGGCGAAGACCGCGACGCACTGGGGCGACGGGGCGTTGGAGGTGACCGAGCCGGCCAAGCGGGACGGCCGCACGGTCGGCGCCGTACGCATCTCGTACCCGACCTCCGACCTGACCCGGCGCCTGTGGCAGATCTGGGGCTTCCGGGCGTTCCTCGCACTCGGCGTGCTGGCGGTGGCGGCCGGCCTGGGCGCGATCGTGGCCCGCCGCCTGACCCGACCCCTGCGCCAGCTCAACGACATGGCCAGCAAGTTCAGCGACGGCGACCTGACGGCCCGCTCCCCCGTGACGGGCCCGCACGAGACACAGACCCTGGCGCGCACCCTCAACCAGGGCGCCGAACGCCTCGACACCCTGATCGCCTCGCAGCGCATCTTCGTGGCCGACGCCTCCCACCAGCTCCGCACCCCGCTCACAGCGCTCAGGCTGTCGCTGGACAACATCGCGGACGGGACGGACGACGAGTTCGTGCGCGAGGACGTGGAGCAGGCGACGGCCGAGGTGGTCCGCATGAGCCGTCTCGTCAACGGCCTGCTGGTGCTCGCGCGGGCCGAGGCCAAGGTGACCGCGGCCGAGCCGCTGCCGCTGAAGGAGATCGTCGCCGAACGCCTCTCGGTGTGGAGGCCGGCCGCCGACGAGCGCGGAGTCCGCATCGCGCTCGGGGGGAGTATCGTCGACGGCCGGCCGCTCGTGCTGGCCAGTCCCGGTCATCTCGAACAGGTCCTGGACAACGTGCTCTCCAACGCCCTGGAGGTGTCGCCGGACGGGGCGACGATCACCGTGCGGGCCGAATCACGGGGTGACGAGGTGGAGTTGTCGGTGGTGGACGAGGGCCCCGGCATGTCCGACGCGGACAAGTCCCGTGCCTTCGACCGCTTCTGGCGCGGTCAGGGCCTCACCGGCCGCACCGGTTCGGGCCTGGGCCTCGCCGTCGTACGGCAGTTGGTGACCGACGACGGCGGGACGGTGGCCCTGCGGGACGCGCCCGGAGGCGGGGCCGGGCGCGGGCTGTCCGTGGTGATCAGCCTTCGGGCATCACCGAGGAGTGGTGGTTGACGATCAGCCACTTGCCGCCGCGCTTCTCGTACTCGTACGTGTAGCGGGCCTCGACGACACGCTTGACGCCGGTCTTCGGGTCGGTGAGCGTGATGTCGTAGGCACCCGCGTCGATGGCCGAGTTGCCGTCGAGGACGTTGATGTACGTCTCGACCTTCTTCGCGACCGGCTTGTTCGGCAGGAAGTGCTCGAAGTAGTCGACGATCTCGGCGCGGTCGGTGCGGATCTCGTTGGAGACGGTGGGCAGCAGGACGGCGTCCGGCGCGTATCTGTTCGCGACCTTCTTCGGATCGCCGGTCTGCAGCGCGGCGTTCCAGCCGTCGAAGAGGGCGGCTATCTGCTTCTTGGTGGGCTTGGCGTCGCCCTGGGGACCGGCGGTCGCGGCGACGGTGCCGACGGTGCCGAGAGCCAGGACGGAGGTGACGGTGACGATGGCTGCACGCTTGCTCATGGACCGGCGGGTCATCTCAACTCCAGTTGTACTGGTGCTTCTTGGGATGACTCCAGACTCGCTTTCCGCTGGTTAGCGCCCGTGCAGCCGACGTACAAGGGACGTCCAGGACACCTCCAATTCACGCAAGGTGTCGATCCGCGCACGCTCGGGCAGGATGACCGGTTGTGGTGATCGGCGGCTGGACGGGCGACGTACTGCTGGCGGGGATCGTGTTGCTCGGATCCTCCGTGCAGTGGCTGACCGGCATGGGCTTCGCCCTGGTCGCCGTACCCGCCCTGATCCTGCTCCTGGGCCCCGCCGAGGGTGTCGTGCTCGCCAACTGCGCGGCCGGCGTGATCAGCGTGGTCGGGCTCGCGGGCGGCTGGCGGCGGGTGCGACTGGGCGCGATGGTGCCGCTGTGCGCGGCGGCGGCGTGCACGGTACCGGCGGGCGCCTGGCTGACCCGCCAACTCCCCGCGCCCGTCCTGCTGTTGGTGATGGGCGCCCTGGTGACGGTCGCCGTGCTGCTGGTCATGCGCGGCGCCCGAGTACCGGCCCTGCGCGGCACGAAGGGCGCGGTCGCGGCCGGCGCGGCGGGCGGCTTCATGAATTCCGCGGCCGGCGTCGGCGGTCCGCCGATCTCCCTGTACGCGCTCAACGCGGGTTGGACGGTACGGGAGTTCGTGCCGAACGCGCAGTTCTACGGCGTGATCGTCAACGCCTTCTCGGTGGCGGCGAACGGCGTGCCGACACTGAGCACACCGAAGTGGGTCTCCGTCGCCGTGGCGATGGCGGTGGGCGGCGCGATCGGCCGGGGCCTGTCGGACCGCATACCCGAACGACGCGCCCGCCAGCTGGTGTTGTCACTGGCGCTGGCGGGCGGGGTGACCGCCGTCGGGAAAGGACTGTGGGGACTGTGACCGACCCACGGATCCCGGTGGACTACTTCGCCGACCGCAGCCCCAGCGGCTCCGCGATCTCCTCCACCATCACCTGGCCCGCCTCGAACTCAAGGGTCTCGTCGCCCATGCCCTGGTCCGTGTCGAGGCCGTCCAGCTCCTCCAGGGGCTGGTCGAGACGGATGTGGGCGAGGACGGAGTGCAGGGCGCGCAGGGTCGCGGAGGCGGTGGAGCCCCAGTTGGAGAAGTAGGAGAACTGCCACCACCACAGGGCCTCCGTCACCCGGCCGGCGCGGTAGTGGGCCATGCCGTGACGGAGGTCGGCGATGACGTCGGCGAGGTCGTCGGAGATCCGGGCCGGGACCCGCGACTTACGGGGCTCGTAGGGGTCGAAGACCTCGGAGTAGACGTCGATCGGCTCCAGCAGGCGCGCGAGGTTCTCGCGGAGCTCGTCCACGTCCGCCTCCGGGCCCAGGTCGGGCTCGTAGCGCTCGTCGGGGACGATGTCCTCGTGCGCGCCGAGGCGGCCGCCGGCCAGGAGCAGCTGGGAGACCTCCAGGAGGAGGAAGGGCACGGCCACACCCGGCTCGTCGCCCTTCGCCACCTCCGCGGTGGCCACCAGGAAGCTCTCGACCTGGTCCGCGATCTGGACCGCGAAGTCGTCCGGGTCCTGCGCTGTGGCGTACAGCTTGGCGTCAGACATCTAGGAGTCGTCTCCCCTCGAAGGCGCGGCCGAGGGTCACCTCGTCCGCGTATTCCAGGTCGCCACCCACCGGGAGGCCGCTGGCCAGGCGGGTGACCTTGAGGCCCATGGGCTTGATCATGCGGGCGAGGTACGTGGCCGTGGCCTCGCCTTCCAGATTCGGGTCCGTGGCAAGGATCAGTTCCGTAACCGTCCCGTCGGCCAACCTCGCGAGAAGTTCTCGTATACGCAGGTCGTCGGGGCCCACACCCTCGATGGGGCTGATCGCGCCACCGAGCACGTGGTACCGGCCGCGGAACTCACGGGTCCGCTCGACCGCGACCACGTCCTTGGGCTCCTCGACCACGCAGATGACGGTGAGGTCGCGGCGGGTGTCGCGGCAGATGTTGCACAGCTCCTCCTGCGCGACATTGCCGCAGGTCGCGCAGAAGCGGACCTTCGCCTTGACCTCCATAAGGCACTGCGCGAGCCGCCGTACGTCGGTCGGTTCCGCCTGCAGGATGTGGAAGGCGATCCGCTGGGCGCTCTTGGGACCGACGCCGGGCAACCGCCCCAGTTCGTCGATGAGGTCCTGCACCACGCCTTCGTACAACGGACTGCCGTCCTTCCTGGGGGTGGTTCTTCACGGTACGTACGGTAGTTGGCCGCGGCCCCTCTTAGAAAGGCTGACTCGGTCTCAGAACGGCAGGCCCGGTATCAGAACGGCAGGCCCGGGATGCCGCTGCCGCCGCCGCCCAGACCCTGGGCCAGCGGGCCGAGCTTCTGCTGCTGGAGGTTCTGCGCGTTCTCGTTCGCCGCCTGGACCGCCGCGATGATCAGGTCCGCGAGGGTCTCGGTGTCGTCCGGGTCCACCGCCTTGGGGTCGATCTTCAGGGCCCGCAGCTCACCGGCGCCGGTGACGGTCGCCTTCACCAGACCGCCGCCCGCCTGACCCTCGACCTCGGTCTGGGCGAGTTCCTCCTGCGCGCGCGCCAGGTCCTGCTGCATCTTCTGCGCCTGCTGCAGCAGCTGCTGCATGTTGGGCTGGCCACCACCGGGGATCACGATTCAGCTCCTTGGTCCGTACGGTCTTCGGGCGGTCTTACCGCTCGGCACGAGCCTACGTGCTCCGCGCAGGCATCGCCCCGGCACTCTTTCGAGTGGTTTGATCGCGAGGCCTATACCTGATCAAGGGCCTCTTCCGGGCGGAAAAGCCGTCAAAGCTCCCCCTTCGCCACCCATTGGGCGGTAGGAAGGGTCCGGCACATCAGCATCAGGCGTCACGCAGGGTGACCGATCAGTTTAGGGAGCGCCGGGTGGGTCAGCCGGAGATGCAGCCCGAGGGTCCGCCTCAGGACGGGCGGGGCGAGGGCGCGGCCGGGCTGCGGCCGGGCGATCTGACCGGGCGGGCCTTTCCGCTCGGGGACTGGGGCGAGCCCGCCGAGCGGCTGCACGAGCTGTACCGGTGGGTGGAGCGCGGAGCGCTGGAGACGGCGTCCTGGTATCTCGCGGACCGGGTGTGGAAGCGGCGGGGCGCGCGGGCGCTGCGGACAGGGGCGGCGACGGGGGCGGTCACGGCCGCCGCGCTGCCGCTGCTCGACCTGACCGGCGCGCTCGCCGGGGCCGCCCCCTGGGGCTATCTCGCGCTGCTGCTCGCGGTGGCCTGCGTGACCGTGGACCGGTTCTTCGGGCTGACGTCCGGCTGGGTGCGGGACGTGGCGACCGCGCAGGCGGTGCAGCGCCGACTGCAGGTGCTCCAGTTCGAGTGGGCCACGGAGAGTGTGCGGGAGATGCTGGGGCCCGCGGACGGCACGGCGAGCGAGGCGGCCGAGCGGTGCCTGGGAGTGCTGCGGCGGTTCTCGGAGGACGTGGCCGAGCTGGTGCGTACGGAGACCGCGGACTGGATGGTGGAGTTCCGCACGGGCACGGCCCCCATGGGCATCCAGTCGGCGCTCTCCACGGCCGCCCGCCCGGACTCCGGCACCCCCCAGGGCCGGTTCCCGCTGCCCCCTGGCCCCAACGCCCGTCCGAACATGCCCAGGCAGCGCCCGCCCGAGCCGAGGTGACCAACGCGGTCGCTCACCGCAGAAACAGCAGCTCCACCGCGACCGCGATGTCCACGACCGCGCACCACTCCGCGAACGACGGCGCGACCACGCCCTTGAGCCGGGCCAGGCGCAGATGCGCGAGGTCCCACACCCCGTGCCCGAACCAGCCGGCCGCCACCAGGTACCGGCCGAGATCCGCGTCGACCACCAGTCCCGCCACGGCCAGCACACCGAACGCGACCGCACCGGCCACCTGCACGCCCAGGACGGTCCCACCGTGCGGGGACCCGCGCAGCATGCCCCACAGCAACACCCCCAGCGCTACGACGATCATGACCCCGCCGGCCGGGACCGCGTCCTGCGCCCCGAGGCCGAACAGGAGCACCACGCCCGCGCCGAGCACCGGCCAGGTCACCCGGGGGCGGCCGAGCTGGGCGACGACCACGTAGAGGAGGGGGAGCAGGGGCAGGGCGTCCGCGTAACCGCTCACGGCGTCGCCGAGGTCGTCTCCGGAGCCGCTCGCGATCACGCCTGCCGCGAGGAGGAGGGCGAGGGCGGTGGGCCAGCGGCGGGCGAGGTCGAACTTCATGACGTCTCCGTTCCTGCACGGACCCCGATCAGATGCGGCATACTGGGGAGGGGTATATAGACGTCCTCAGCCTGGCCCTCTCGTCGAACCGTCAGTAGTGCCGGATGCGCACATCCCCGAATGACATCTGTCATACGGGACAAGGGCGTTCGGCACTGACCGGACGGGCCGGGCGCTGTCACAATGACCGCGTGGAGGACGGGCCGAGGGACCGCGGGGCGGGGCTGACGAGCTTCCGTCGCTACACCTGGTGGGCCGTGCCGGGCACCACCGTCCTGCTGCTGGTGCTCACGTACGGCGCCTGGATCCTGGACGGCGACGTGCCGCCGTGGGCCCGCGCACCGTCCGCCCCCGCGCTCGTCGTCGAGGCCGCGGCGACGGTCGTCCTGCTCGGCGACCGGCTGACCGCGCGACCGGACCCGCCCGCGCGACCCCGCCGGGGCTGGCTGCTCGCCGCGGGCTGTGCCGCCCTCGTCCTGGCCGCCCTTCCGCTGGCCCGGCACAACTACGGACTGTGGGCGATCGCCCCCGCGGTGACGGTCGCGATCGGCGCGACGTATCTGCCGGTGCCCGCACGGCGGTTGCTCGTGGCGGGCGCCACGTCCGGCGCGCTGGTGCCCGGCACGGCGGTGAGTCTGGCCGCCGGGGACGGGGAGCCGGTGTACGCGGCGCTGTTCCCGGCGGGGCTGGTCGTGTTCACCGTGTGGATGATGCTCGGGCCGTTGTGGGCGTGGGACGTGGCGGGGCGGCTGGACCGGGCGCGGCGGCTGGAGGCGGAGCTGGCGGTGAAGGACGAGCGGCTGCGGTTCGCCGGGGACCTGCACGACATCCAGGGACACCATCTCCAAGTGATCGCCCTCAAGGCCGAGTTGGCGTCCCGGCTCACCGGTTCGGACCCGGAGCGCGCGTCCGCCGAGATGCAGGAGGTACGGCAGCTGTGCGCGGACGCGCTGCGCGATACGCGGGCCGTGGTGCAGGGGTACCGGCGTACGACGCTGGACGACGAGATCGTCAACGCCACGCGGGTGCTGGCCGCGGCCGGCATCGACGCCCGCACCGACCAGGCACCCGGCGCCGAGGAACTGCCCGCCACCGCCCGGCACTTGCTCGGTCTGGTGATGCGCGAGGCCACCACCAACGTCCTGCGGCACAGCAACGCCCAGCACGCCGAGGTCGACTACCGCGTCACCGACGGCACCGCCCGGCTGCGGATCGGCAACGACGGGGCCGAGGAGAGCACTGCCAGTTCGGACGGCACCGGACTCACTACGCTCGCCGAACGACTGCGGGCGGTGGACGGGGAGTTGACGTGGGACCGGGACGGAGACCGCTTCACGGTGACGGCCGCGCTGCCGCTGCAAAGGGACGAGCGGCAAAAGGGTGGGCCGGGGAGGGGACGGCGGTGATCCGGCTGCTCATCGCCGACGACGAGGATCTGCTGCGCAGTGCGCTGGTCGCGCTGCTGGGGCTGGAGGAGGACCTGGTCGTGGTGGCGGAGGCGGCCACCACGACCGACGCGGTGCGGCTCGCCCTCGAACACCGGCCCGACATCGCCGTGCTCGATCTCGAAATGCCGCCCGCCGACGGGCTGTTCGCCGCCGGGGAGATCCGGGCCGCGCTGCCCACCCGGATCGTGCTGGTCACCCGGCATGCCCGGCCCGCCGTGCTGCGCCGGGCGCTGGCCGCCGGGGTCAGCGGGTTCGTGCCCAAGACGACCTCCGCGGCGCGGCTCGCGGAGATCGTCCGGGATGTCGCCGCAGGCCGCCGTTACGTCGATCCCGAGATCGCCGCGTCCGCCCTGACCGAGGACGACTGCCCGCTCAGCGACCGGGAGTTGGAGGTGCTGACGGCGGCCCGCACCGGGGCGTCGGTCGCCGAGATCGCCGTCGTGGTGCACCTCGCCCCGGGCACGGTCCGCAACTACCTGTCCGCCGCCATGGCGAAGTTGAACGCGCCCACCCGGCACGCGGCCGCCCACCATGCCTGGCAGCAGGGCTGGATCTGACCCCGCGCCGCCCCAGCCTCAGGACTGTGGGTCCGGGAACGCCACCGGGCTGCGCAGCCCCTGCCGGTTCACCGCCCGCACCCCGAAGAACACGTTGTCCTTCGACAGATCCACCTCGTACGTCGTCACGTCACCGGCGTGCAGCACATGCGTCCACTCCGGGGCCGTCGTCTCACGCCAGACGATCTCGTAGCCGGCGAGATCCGGCTCGGTGCCCCGAGTCCACACCAGCGTCGTGGAGTTGGTGAGCGCGCTGGTGACGATCTTCGCGCCGCGCGGGGTGCCCGGCGCCTGCGCCAGGGTCCACAGGGCCGCGCCGTTGACCCGGGCCACCCGGCCGACGTAGCCGAAGTCGCAGAACTCGGGCAGGTCGCCGTACTGCTTGCCGGTCTCGTCGACGCGTACGTCCTGGTGCTGGTGGGCGAAGTCCTCGGCCGGTTCGGTGAAGCGGGAGGCCGGGTAGCCGCGTTCGAGGAAGGGGATCTGGTCGCCGCCCCGGAGGTAGCGGTCCCGGCGGTAGACGACGCGGACGTGCATGCCGGTGGCGTCGTTGTCGGCGACGTCCCTGACGAACCGGGCGAGTTGGCGGGTCGCCGAGTCGTTCTCGCCGCCGACCGAGCGGCGCAGCGCGGCCTGCGCGGGCGTCTCCGAGGAGGGCACGCCCTCGGTGAACAGCCGGATCGTGTGCGGGTCCCTCGTACCGTCGTCGGCGGTCGGACTGCCCACGATGTCGTTCGTGAACATGCCCTGCACGTCGGTGCCGGCCGCCTTCAACTGCTGGGCCAGGTACGTCGATCCGTACAGCCCCTGCTCCTCCCCCGCCACCGCCGCGAACACGATCGTCGCCGCCGGCCGGCGCCGCGCCATCACCCGGGCCAGCTCCAGGACCACGGCCACCCCGGAGGCGTCGTCGTCCGCGCCGGGCGCGTCGGAGGTGGCGTCCATGACGTCGGTGACGCGGGAGTCGTAGTGCCCGGAGACGACGTAGACACGCTCGGGCGTCACCGAGCCGCGCAGGGTCGCGAGCACGTTCGTGATCTTCGTGGCGGTGGGGATGCGGGAGGCCGGTTCCTGGACGTACGACTGGAGTTCGGCCGTCATCCGGCCGCCGGAGACCGCCGTGTAGGAGCGGAGTTCGGCGAGCAGCCAGTCGCGGGCGGCGCCGATGCCCCGGGCGGGGTCGTCCTGGACGGAGAGGGTGTGGCGGGTGCCGAAGGAGACGAGCTTGCGGACCGTCGCCTCGATACGGGCCGGGTCGATCTCCCGCAGCAGGGCGCGGAGTTCACGCGTCGGGGGCTGCGCGGTGGCCGGCGGGCGACCGCCCGAGGGCGCGGCCTCGGCGCCGGAGGCCGTGCCCAGCGTCGCCGCCGCGCTCGCCGCCGTGGCCGTCAGAACGGTTCTCCTGGTGGGGCTGGGACGCATGTGTCCTCCTGTGGCCGCGAATGCCTCCGGCCATCGTCATGGACACGCCAGCGAGGGACAAGGGTGCCTGCCGTCCCGCCCTCAACTCACGGCTGTCCACCCCTACTTCCCCCGCTGGTCCTCCGCGCACAGCCGTACCACCGCCGCCGCCGAGCACGGCAGGTGGCCGTGGGCGCGGATGGCGTTCTCGCCGGTGGCCTCGGTGATGTAGGAGAGGAAGGCGGCGGCCAACGAGCCGTCGCCGGGGCGGTCGTAGGCGTAGGCGTACTCCACGCCCCGGTACGGGTAGGCGCTGCGGCCGAACTCGATGTCCTCGATGGAGGGGGCGGCGCCGTCGAGCGAGACGGTCCGCACGCCGTGCCGGCCGGCCGCGAGGGTGACCTCGCTGTAGCCGATCGCGCCGGGGATGGCGGCGACCTTGGCCAACGCGTCCTCCGCGGAGTCGAGTTCGCAGCGCATGACGGGTGCGGAGGTGTCGTCCTTGTGGAGGCAGTCCAGGGACGTGCTCGGCACCCGCTCCCAGGACCCGAGCACCCGGCTCTGGAAGATCTGCCGGGTCCCGGAGTCGGCGTTGCGGCTGACCAGGACGATGGGGAGGTCCGGCAGAGCGGGGTCGAGCTGCTTCCAGCGCGTCACCTCGCCGCGGTAGACGCGGCGGATGTCCTCGATGGTGAGCTCCTTGGCCGGCTTGACGCCGTCGTTGACGACCAGCGTGAAGGCGGACAGGGCGACCTTTCGGCCGATCAGCCGGTCGGAGACGCCGACCGCGGGGCCGTCGGAGAAGGCGATCACCGAGCGCGCGCCGTTCTTCGACGTGGTGCCGAGCTCGGCGAGTGCGTTGACGCCGGCCGAACTGCCGCGCGCGTCCACGGAGATGTCGGAGTCCGGGCACTTCTTCTCGTACGCCTTCGCCAGTTCCTCCACCACCGGCTCGAAGGCCGTCGAGCCGGTGATCCGCAGGGTGCCGGCCTCGCAGCCGATCGGGGGCGGGTCGTCGTCGCGGACGACGATGATCGTGGCCAGGGTGAGCACGCTGACGGTGAGCATGATGGTGATCAGGCGCGCGGCCCGGCTGAACAGCGGCGGCTGCTCGTCCGGTGTGGCACTGCGGTTGGGGTGCATCTCGCCCTCGCGGATGCCGCCGAAGAGCCGGATCTCGCGGCCCACGTCGCCGCCGGACAGCAGCACGAGCAGCTTGAAGTGGTCGCCGTGGTTGAGCGGGACGCGCGGGATGCACAGGGTGTTGCCGTCGTAGCCGAAGCCGCGGGCCGGGGTGAAGTGGTCCATCAGGTGGTCGGTGTCGGAGGGCTGGGTGACCGAGACGCCGCGGATGGTGCGGTCGGTGAACACCGCGGTCAGGCCGTGGACTTCGGGGCTGGTGCAGTCGTCGCGGTCGATGCCCTGCGAGCCGTCGTTCTCGACGCGGATCAGCACGAGGGTGGCGTCGGACATCTCGGGGGTCTCGTCGAAGAGGCCGAGGCGGACGTTGGCCCGGCCCAGGCGGACGTCGTCGCCTATCGGGTTGTCCATCTGGACGCGGTAGCCGATGCTCCCCCACTGCCTTAAGGGCGTGGGAGGTGCCCCCAGCGGCGCGTGACCCGGCGTTCGTACCAGACCATGATCCCGGACGCGAATATGCCGAGCACCTCGGTGCCCACGGCCACGACGTTCTCTGCGCTCGGCCACTCCACCGGCGTCACCGTACGACTGGGCGGGCGCACTGTGCGTATACGGGTGGCGAAGTTCGCCGTACGTTCAACTACCCCACGGGAAACGCCACTTCACCTCACTGCCGGCGCCACAGCTCGCCCTCGGCCGCACGCCTCACTGCCTGCTGTACGTGAGCTTCTCCCCGTTGCTGGTGTTGACGCGCTCCAGGCTGCCGTCCGCGAGCAGTGTGATCTCCGTGGGGTCGCCCGGCGCGCACGCGCCCGACTCGCCGGAGGTCACCTCGGACGGCCCGATCTCCAACGGGCCGTCGGTGGACGGCTGTTGGGTCAGGGTGGCCTCGAAGACGCAGTGGTAGCTGCCGCTGCTGGTGGGGCCGTCGGCGACCAGGGACAGCACCGAGTCGCCGACCTCGCCCTGCCGGATGGTGAGGGTGCGGGTGTTCTCGCCGTCGGCGTTGGTGATCGTCGTCGTCCAGGTGCCCAAGTAGCCGGTCGGGACGGCACCGTCGGAGGGGGCGGAGGCGGTCGGGGAGCTGCTCGCCTGGGACGGGTCCGGCGTGGTCGACCCGGGGACCTCGGGCGCACCGGTGCTCGGAGCGGCGCTGGACTTGTCGTCCGCCTGGTCGCCGCCGTCGCCGTTCATGAGGGCGTAGACCGAGGCGCCGGCGCCCAGCGCGACGACCAGCGCGACCGCGACGAGCGCCGCCGTGGACCGGCCGCTGCGGCGCTGCGACGGCTCGGCCGGCAGGAACGGCGGCGGGGCGAAGGGCGGGGTCGACCCGCCGGGGCCGTACGGCGCGGCGGGATCGTAGGGCGGAGTGGGTCCGTAGGGCGGGGTGGCCCCGAGGGAACCCTGCGGGTAGCCGTAGCCCGGAGGTGGCGGCGGATAGCCGTAGCCCTGGGGCTGTTGCGGAAAGCCGTAGGCGGCGGGCTGTTGGGGGTGGCCCTGGGCCGGGGTGTGCGGGTGCGGCTGGGGGCGGCCGTACTCGGGGACCGCGGGAGCGCCGAAGGCACCGGCCGGCGGGCCCGCACCCGGAGCGGGTGTCGGCGGCCGGCCCTCGCCCTGCCCGACCGCCATGGTGGGCAGATGGTTCAGCGACGGCCCGTTCCCCGGCTGTCCGGGCGGCGGCGGGCCCTCGGGCGGACCGCCCGGTTCCGCCGCGGAGGCGTGCTCGGGCGGGGCCTCGGGCGCACCGGCCTCACCCGCACCGGCCTCGGCCTCGGGAGCCGGCTTCTCCAGGACGGCACCCTCCGGCCCCGTCGGATTCTCCGCGTCCAGCAACTGCACGGCGTGCCGCCCGAGTTGGGCCACCAGTGCGCTCGGCAGCCACGGGTCACGGGAGCGCCCGTCGGAGACGGTGTCCTCGGCGCCGGTGCGCTCCAGGATCCGCTCCAGCGACGGGCGGGCGGCCGGGTCCTTCTTCAGACAGTCCCGTACGAGGTCGGCGATGCCCTCGGGCACGCCCGTGAGGTCGGGTTCCTCCTGCGCGATGCGGAACATCAGCGCGTGCACACCGCTGCCCGCGCTGCCGAACGGCAGGTGCCCGGTGGCGGCGTACGCCAGCACCGAGCCGAGGCAGAAGACGTCGCACGCGGGCGTGATCCGGTCGCCGCGCACCTGCTCGGGCGCCATGAAGCCGGGCGAGCCGACCAGCGCGCCGGTGCGGGTGAGCCCCGCCTCGGCCACGGTCTCCAGCGCCCGGGCGATCCCGAAGTCGATGACGCGGGGCCCGTCGATGGTCACCAGCACGTTGGACGGCTTCAGGTCCCGGTGGATGATCCCGGCGGCGTGGATGTCCTGGAGCGCGTGCGCGAGCCCGGCGGCCAGGATCCGCACCGACCGCTCGGGCAGCGCCCCGTGGTCGTGCCCGACGACCTGCTCCAGGCTCGGCCCGGCGACATACCCGGTGGCCACCCACGGCACGGCGGCCTCGGTGTCGGCGTCCAGCACGGGCGCCGTCCAGTACCCGCCGACCTGCCGCGCGGCCTGCACCTCCTGCCGGAACCGCGCCCGGAACTCCTCCTGTTCGGCCAGGTCGCCCCGCACCAGCTTCACCGCGACGGTACGGCCGCGCTCCGAGCGCGCGAGATACACGTGCCCCATCCCGCCGGCCCCCAGCCGGGCGAGCAGCCGGTACGCCCCGATCCGCTGTGGATCCCCGGCCCCCAGTTCGTCCATCCGTGCGCCGCCTCCCCCGAAATACCCCATTACGCCCCTGTGCGACAGATCGAGAATAGTGCGGGCGCGGGGGGAGATGGCGGGAGCGGTGTCTACGGTTCCGTAACAGCGGGGTTCCGTAACAGCGGGCGATCCACGGTTCCGTACCACCGAGGTGCGGGCGGTTCAGAATCCGACGGCTTCGCGGAGCAACAGGACGGTGCCGCGTCCGGGTTGGTGTTCCGCGTTGAGGACGAGCAGGCGGTTGACGGCGCTGGGCCACCCGTACGCCTCCTTCGTGCGGGCGCTCTCCAGCGGGAGGCAGTGGTCCTCGACGCGCCGCAGCGCGGTCTCCAGGTCGGGTACGACCTTCTGCGCCCCGACGATCCAGATCGCGCGGGCGGCGCCGCCCGCGTAGCCGGGCAACTGGCTTCCGCTGCCCGAGGCGACCACGAGGGAGCCGGTCTCGGTGACCGCGGCGACACTGCCCACGATCACGTCGGGACCGGCGGTCAGGCGCCGGATGTCGTCGGCGCCGGTGACACGGTCCATGGCCAACACGCGTGGCCTGATGGCCTCGTACCGGCCACCGCCGTTGATGTCCTCGTCGATGCCGGACAGCCGGAGGGTCTCGCTGGCACCGGTGAACACGCGGGCGCCCTCCGGAATCAGATCCTTGATACGGCTCCGCGCGGCGAGGACGTCGTCGAGGATCTCCACGGTGAAACCGTGCGCGGTCAGCGCGGTGGCCGCCCGCTCCAGGCGCTGCGCGGGCGCGGGGTCGGTGAACGATGTCGCCGGCATGGGGGTGGTCATGGCGTCTGTGAACTCCCTGTTCGCGGGACCGGGTATGCCCCTCTCACCGGTTCGACTCCACAGCCCCCCGGAATGTGAGGTCGGGAAAGTGAGGTCGGGAAAGTGAGGTGCCGACGCAGCGGCCTCACATGGGTCCCCGCCCCATTGACCACTCCTTTCCCTCCCCCCGTCCGGAAATTGACCCGGCCATGGCCTGTTCCTGGTTCCTGGGGCGCGGCCCACCGAGAAGCATCTACGCGTGTAGTGCCCCCGCACGGCAGATCCCGTAGATGCTTCGCCCCCGTTGACTCCGTCACCCATCACCAGGAGCCCTTCCATGCCCGTCAGTCCCATGAACCGCCGGGAGTTCGTGAAGAAGTCGGCCGTCACCGGGGCGGCCGTCGCGGCCACCGGAGCCGTGGCCGCGGCGCCGGCCGAGGCGGCCGACCACAAGCCGCACAAGCCCCACAAGGCGCCGAAGACCTGGTCGTTCTCGATCCTGGGCACCACCGACCTGCACAGCCACGTCTTCGACTGGGACTACTACCTGGACAAGGCCTACTCGGACGCCAAGGGCAACTCCGTCGGCGTCGCCCGGGTCGCCACCCTCGTCAAGCAGCAGCGCGCGGCGAAGGGCGAGGAGCACGTGCTGCTCGTCGACGCCGGCGACATCATCCAAGGCACCTCGCTGGCCTACTACTTCGCCCGCGTCGACCCGATCACCGGGACGGACGGCAAGAAGGGCCCGAAGCACCCGATGGCCACGGCCATGAACCACATGCGCTACGACGCCGCCGCCCTCGGCAACCACGAGTTCAACTACGGCATCGACGTGCTGCGCAAGTTCGAGAGCCAGTGCCGCTTCCCGCTGCTCGGCGCCAACGCGCTGGACGCCAAGACCCTGCGCCCCGCCTTCGCGCCGTACACCGTGAAGAAGATCCGCGTGCCCGGCGCCCCCGACATCAAGGTCGGCATCCTCGGTCTCACCAACCCCGGTATCGCGATCTGGGACAAGGACAACGTCAGCGGCAAGATGGTCTTCCCTGGCCTGGTCGAGCAGGCGAAGAAGTACGTGCCCCGCCTGCGCGCCCTCGGCTGCGACGTCGTCTTCCTCACCGACCACTCCGGCCTCGACGGCTCCTCCTCGTACGGTGACCAACTCCCCTACGTCGAGAACGCATCGAACCTCGTCGCCGAGCAGGTCCCCGGCATCGACGCGATCCTCGTCGGCCACACCCACGTGGAAGTCCCGTCGTACCTCGTGAAGAACGAGAAGACCGGCGAGGACGTCCTGCTCTCCGAGCCGTACTGCTGGGGCTACCGGCTGAGCGTCTTCGACTTCGAGGTCGAGCTGGAGCACGGCCGTTGGAAGGTCACGAGCAAGACCGCGCAGACCCTCAACCCCAACACCGTGGACGAGGACCCGGAGATCAGGAAGCTCCTGGAGGCCGACCACGAGCTGGTGGTGAAGTACGTCAACACGACCGTCGGCACCTGTACCGAGGACCTCTCGGCGGCGGACTCGTGCTGGAAGGACGTCCCGATCATGGACTTCATCCACGAGGTCCAGATGCAGACGGTGAAGGCGGGCCTGTCCACCGCGGACGCGGCCCTCCCGCTGATCTCGGTCGCCGCGCCCTTCTCCCGCACGGCCGACATCCCGGCCGGCAATGTCACCATCAAGGACATCGCCGGCCTCTACATCTACGACAACACCCTGTACGGCAAGAAGCTCACGGGCGCCCAGCTCAAGGACTACCTGGAGTACGCGGCGAAGTACTACTACCAGGTGGCCGCCGGCACGAAGGTCGACACCGCGACCCTGACCAACGCCAACAGCTTCTGGGACTACATGTACGACACGGCCGCCGGTGTCTCGTACGACATCGACATCGCGCAGGCGGAGGGCTCCCGGATCAAGAACCTCGCCTACAACGGCACTGCCGTCACCGACGACCAGGTCTTCGTCGTCGCCGTCAACAACTACCGCGCCAACGGCGGCTCCGGCTACCCGCACATCGCCGCCGCCGACATCGCGTACAGCTCCACCAACGAGATCCGCCAGCTGATGATCGACTACGTCGTCGGCAAGGGCGCGTTGAACCCGGCCGACTTCGCGGTCACCAACTGGAAGCTGACGCAGGCCGGGACGGCGGTCTTCTAGCCGAGGTGTTCCAGTGACGGCGCATCGGGGCAGCCTCTTTGACCCGGCAGTCCGAGGGGCTGCCCCGAACCGTTGGAGGCGTCGTGCCGTCCTGGTCCACCTTCGCGAAAGAAGCGCCCGCACTCGAAGCAGTCGCGCGCGAGCGTCTGCAGGCCCTGCTCATCGCCTACTTGGCGACCACCTCGCGCGCCGGTGCGCCGAGGGTGCATCCGGTGACGCCGATCCTCACGGACCACGGTCTCTACCTGTTCATGGAGCCCGGCTCCCCCAAGGGCCACGACCTGCGCAGAGACGGCCGGTTCGCGCTGCACGCTCCCGTCGACGCGCCGATACCCACCGTCGCCCAGGTGTATTTCGCCGGGCGGGGAAAGGCAGTTGAGGACGCCGGGACCCGCGCGGCGGTGGGGTTAGCCGCGGACTATCCGGTGCTCGACCGGTTCGTGCTCTTCGAGTTGGAGGTCGAGACGGTGATGTGCACGAGGCCGGGGGTCGAGGACCCCTACGCCGTGACGCGGGAGTTCTGGCCGCCGAGGTGAGATGAGGTGAGGTGAGGTGGAGCCCGCCGGGCTCATCCCCGAGGGGTGAAGGCTTCCGCATGCGCCGTCGCCCACTGCGCGAACGTCCGTGCCGGGCGCCCCAGTAGCTTCTCCACCGTGGGGAGCACCTCCGCGCCCCGGTCGCTGTTCAGCGTGCGGTCCATGATCGCGTCGACGACCTCGGGCGGAAAGCCGTAGCGGGACATGCCGGTGCGGGCCACGTCGTCCGGGAGGGCCCGCAGGCGCAGGGTGCGGCCCAGGGTCTCGCCGAGGATCCGGAGTTCCTCGGCGGGGGTCAGGGTCTGCGGGCCGCTCAACTCGTGGGTCGCGCCCGCGTGTTCGTCGGTGTTCAGGGCGAGCGCCGCGATCTCCGCCAGGTCGGCCGGGTCGACGCTCGCCGCGGGGCGGTCGGCGAAGGGGGTGGCGACCTCGTCGCCGGCGCGGACTTGGCCCGACCACTGGAGGGCGTTGGACATGAAGCGGCCGGGGCGCAGGAGGGTCCAGGCGAAGTCCCCCTGGGTGATCGCCGCCTCCGCCGCCGCGTGCCAGCGGGCGATCACGTCGGATCCGGCGCCGCCGTCCAGTACCGACAGCTTCACCACCCGCCGTACGCCCGCCCGGGCCGCCGCCTCGGCGAGCGCGCGGTCGTGGGTCGGGCCGTCGGCCGCGCCGACACCCTGCGCCGACATCAGGAAGGCCCCGGTCACGCCCGCGAACGCCGTGTCCAGGCTCGCCGGGTCGTCCGCGTCGCCGTACACCGCCGTCGCACCCTCGGGCAGCCGGGCCTCGGCCGGTCGGCGCGTCATCGCCACTACCGGCTCGCCCGCGGCCGTCAGCCGCCGTACCAGCTCGCCCCCGACATGGCCCGTCGCTCCGGTCACCAGGATCATCGCCGTCTCCTTCGCTCACCGACTCGCTCGCCGCTTTCCCTCAGCGTGCTCGGGGCGGCGGGCCAGGGCATCGGACGGTGGGAGGCATCCCGGGGTCTCCCGGCGGAGTACCCGCGGGGTACCGGCAGGGCATCGGCGGAACAAGACCGGCATTTCAGGCATAGGCTGGGACCGTACGCGTGCGAGCGCCGGCAGAAGAAGGTGAGTGCTATGCGCGTGTTGTTGAAAGCCTCGCTCAACACCGAGAAGACCAACGAAGTCATCCGAACCGGCAAGATGCCCCAGCTGATGCAGGAAGCCCTGGACAACATCAAGCCCGAAGCGGCCTACTTCACCGTCGACGGCGGTGTCCGTACGGCCTATCTGTTCTTCGACATGCAGGACAGCTCGCAGATGCCCGTGCTCGGTGAGCCCTTCTTCCTGGACATGGACGCCAAGATCGAGTTGACGCCCGTGATGAACGGCGAGGACCTGCAGAAGGGGCTCTCCCAACTGCGCTAGCCGTTGTCAGTAGCCAGTTGTCAGCTGAAGACGATCATCGACCCCTGCGCCAGACTCCGCGTCGCCGCCGCGTGCAGGCCGAGCCAGACGTGGCGCTCCCGGGCGAAGGGGCTGGGGTCGTACGGAGGCGCTACCGCAGGCTCCTCCAACCCGGTGGGCGCCCGCGGCGGTTCGGGGGGCGTCGGCGGGTTGGCGGGATCGATGCCGATCGACGGAGCGACGAATTCCAGCTCGCGCAGCAGGGCCTGTGCGGAGCCCAGCGGGCCGCCGCCGGCGAGGAGTTCGTCGTTGGAGAGCGGATGGGGGAAGTCCACGGGGACGTACGCACCCGCGTGGTCGTAGTGCCAGACCAGGTGCGACTGCTGGGCCGTCGTCTCGAACATCTCCAGCAACTGCTCGTAGTCGCCGCCCAGTTCGTCGACCGGTGTCACGGGGAGCTGGCACAGCTGCAACAGGTACACGCGGCGCAGGAAGTGCAGCGCGTCGTAGTCGAAGCCGGCCACCGGGGCGACGTCGCCGGACAGGCCGGGCATGTACTGGTACACCGGGACCGGCGGGAGCCCGGCGTCGGCCAGCGCCTTGTTGAACTGCGCGAGTTCCTCGGCGAACGGATTGTCGGGGGTGTGGCACAACACGTCGACGAGTGGGACCAGCCACAGGTCACAGGCCAAAGGTCGCTCCTAGCGTGGATCGGTCAGTCAGGGAAGGGTAATGGGTGCCGGGCTCACCCGGTCCCCTCCTGACTGTTCTTCCCTCTCCACTGGCCGGATCCCCTCCTCGGACCCACCGAGTCGGTCGCCGGACGAGCGCCGGGTCAGTCGTCGGCCAGGCGCTCGATGAGCGCGAGCGAGTGCGTGTTGTACGCGGCGACGATCGAGTGGGCCGCGGAGATGTCCAGCAGCGCCAGGGCGTCGACCAGGTCGGTGTGGTCGGACCACAGCCGGCCGCGCAACTCGGTCATCCGGCGCAGGTGCTGCACCACGCACACCCAGGACTGGACCCGCAGCCGGTGCAGGAAGTCCGTCAGGTACGGATTGCCGAAGAGGAACCCCAGCTCGCGCCAGAACCGCAGGTCGTAGCCGATCAGCACGGTGACGTCACCGGCGAGCGCGGACCGCTGCGCCTCCTCGCCGCGCCGGCGCACCCCGGCGAGGGCGACGGCCCTGCGCGGATCGTCGCCCGGCCGCATCAGCTCGTGGCCGGCGTGCAGGGCGTGGAACATGCCGTCGGTGACCAGGCTGCGGGCCTCGACGATGCCCCGGTAGTCGGCGAAGGAGTACTCGTGCACGTGGAAGCCGCGGTGCTGGTCCGCGTCCAGGAGCCCCTGCGCGGACAGGTCGACCAGCGCCTCGCGCACGGGCGTCGCGGAGACGCCGTACTGCTCGGCGATCTCCTTGACCGTGAACTCCTGTCCCGGCTGCAATCGCCCCGCCAGCACCTCGTCGCGAAGGGCGTCGGCGATCTGCTGTCGCAGGGTGCTGCGGGTGACGGCGCCGCTGCTGCCGGGCATGTGTCGGACGTCTCCTCGTCGCGTCGGATGGCGTGCTCGTACACATCTCTACGAGCAAGCCACCCTACGCGTTCGGATTCTCCGTGTTGACCCGCGTAACAGCGGACGATCGGTGTCGCCGCCGATGCGTGGGCCGCGACTACTTCGTGTACTCGTCCGCCACCCCGAGCGCCGCGTCCAGCGCCGCGAAGCCTTCCTTCAGCTCGGCCTCGGTCACGTTGCACGGCGGCACGACATGGGTGCGGTTCATGTTGATGAACGGCCAGATGCCGTGCTGCTTGGCGGCGGCCCCGAAGGCGGTCATCGGCGCGTTCGCCTCACCGGCCGCGTTGTACGGCACCAGCGGCTCGCGCGTCCGGCGGTCCTTGACCAGCTCCAGCGCCCAGAACATGCCGACGCCCCGCACCTCGCCGACGCTCGGGTGCCGCTCGGCCAGCTCGCGCAGGGCGGGCTCGACGACGGACGTACCCAAGGTCCTGGCGTTCTCGACGACGCCCTCCTCCGCCATGACGTTGATCGTCGCGACGGCGGCGGCGCAGGCCAGCGGGTGCCCGGAGTACGTCAGACCGCCGGGGTAGGGCCGCTTAGCGAAGGTCTCGGCGATCGCGCCGGAGATGGCGACCCCGCCCAGTGGCACATAACCGCTGTTCACGCCCTTGGCGAAGGTCAGCAGGTCGGGGGTGACGTCGAACAGGTCGGCCGCGAACCACTCACCGGTGCGCCCGAACCCGGCCATCACCTCGTCCAGGACGAGGACGATCCCGTACTTGTCGCAGATCTCCCTGACCCCGGCGAGATAGCCGGGCGGCGGCACCATGATCCCGGCGGTCCCCGGAATGGTCTCCAGGACGATCGCGGCGACGGTGGCCGGCCCCTCGAAGGCGATCGTCGTCTCCAGGTGCTCAAGGGCCCGCGCGCACTCCTGCTCCTCGGTCTCCGCGTAGAAGCGGGAGCGGTACAGGAAGGGCGCCCAGAAGTGCACGACACCGGCGGCGGCCCCGTCGGAGGCCCAGCGCCGGGGATCACCGGTGAGGTTGATCGCCTGCTGGGTACCACCGTGGTACGAGCGGTACGCCGACAGCACCTTCGGGCGCTCAGTGTGCAGCCGCGCCATCCGCACCGCGTGCTCGATCGCGTCCGCGCCACCGTTGGTGAAGAAGATCTTGTCCAGGTCCCCCGGCGTCCGCTCGGCGATCAGCCGGGCCGCCTCCGACCGGGCCTCGATCGCGAAGGCGGGCGCGAAGGTGGACAGGGTCGCGGCCTGTTCCTGGATCGCGGCGACGACCTTCGGGTGCTGGTAGCCGATGTTGGTGTAGACGAGCCCGCTGGTGAGGTCCAGATACCGCCGGCCGTCGTAGTCCCAGAAGTACGACCCCTCCGCGCCGGCGACGGCGAGCGGGTCGATGAGCTCCTGCGCGGACCAGGAGTGGAACACATGCGCGCGGTCCGCGGCCTTCACGGCGGCGCCGACCTCGGGATTTGGCTGAGGGGTCATGCCGGTGAGCGTAAATGTCCGCGATACGGAAGCGACATCGGCGTCCTGTCTGCGGTCACGCCCGCCGCTTCGACAGGTTGTCGAAGAGGCGGGCGCGATACCGCTCACAGGAGTGCCGCCGACAGCGAGTGCCGCCTACAGGAACGAGTTGACCTCGATCGTCTCGGTGCGGCCCGGGCCGACCCCGATCGCCGAGATCGGCGCCCCGGACATCTCCTCCAGCGCCTTCACGTACGCCTGCGCGTTCTTGGGGAGGTCGGCGAAGGTCTTGGCCTTCGTGATGTCCTCGCTCCAGCCGGGCAGGTTCTCGTAGATCGGCTTCGCGTGGTGGAAGTCGGTCTGGGAGTACGGGAGTTCCTCGACGCGCTTGCCGTCGATCTCGTAGGCGACGCAGACCGGGATCTGCTCCCAGCCGGTGAGGACGTCGAGCTTGGTCAGGAAGAAGTCCGTGAGGCCGTTGACCCGGGTCGCGTAGCGTGCGATCACCGCGTCGAACCAGCCGCAGCGCCGGTCGCGGCCGGTGGTGACGCCCCGCTCGCCGCCGATGCGGCGCAGCGCCTCGCCGTCCTCGTCGAACAGCTCCGTCGGGAACGGGCCCGAGCCGACGCGGGTGGTGTACGCCTTGAGGATGCCGATGACCCGGCTGATCTTCGTCGGGCCCACGCCGGCGCCGGTGCAGGCGCCGCCCGCGGTCGGGTTCGAGGAGGTGACGAAGGGGTACGTGCCGTGGTCGATGTCGAGGAGCGTGCCCTGGCCGCCCTCGAACAGGACGACCTTGTCCTCCTCCAGGGCCTGGTTGAGCACCAGGACCGTGTCGGCGACGTAGGGCTTCAGCCGGTCCGCGTAGCCCAGCAGTTCCTCGACGACCTGGCCGACCTCGATGGCGCGGCGGTTGAAGACCTTGGTGAGGAGCTGGTTCTTGCCGTCGAGGGCCGCCTCCACCTTCTGGGTGAGGATCGACTCGTCGTAGAGGTCCTGGACCCGGATGCCGACGCGGTTGATCTTGTCGGCGTAGGTCGGGCCGATGCCGCGGCCGGTGGTACCGATCTTCCGCTTGCCGAGGAAGCGTTCCGTCACCTTGTCCACCGTCACGTTGTACGGCGTGATGATGTGCGCGTTTCCGCTGATGAGGAGCTTGGAGGTGTCGACGCCGCGGTCGTTCAGTCCGTTCAGCTCGGAGAACAGGACCGACGGGTCGACGACGACTCCGTTGCCGATGACAGGAGTACATCCGGGCGACAGGATTCCGGAAGGGAGAAGGTGGAGGGCGTACTTCTGATCGCCCACGACTACCGTGTGGCCGGCGTTGTTGCCGCCTTGGTAGCGGACCACGTAGTCGACGGATCCGCCGAGCAGGTCCGTCGCCTTCCCCTTGCCTTCGTCACCCCACTGAGCACCGAGCAGCACAAGTGCGGGCACGCGCGTACACCCCTTCCGGGCGGGGCATGTCCAAGGTCAGGGGCGCACGCGTACGGTTCACCGCCGTGTGCGCCGCGGTCGTCTTCGACCGCGAACTGTCGGACCCGGATGCCCCGGAATAGACCAAGCCCCTGGCGCAATAGCGCAAGGGGCTCTTGCACAAAGATGCTACCCGAGGAAGCGAGGCAGGACCGAGGTGGCGACTTCCGCGACTTCCGAACAGCTGCTGGTGGTGATCGATCCGGTCGCCCGGCAGACGGACGGGGAGTCGGTACGCATCGCGAAAGACGTGCTCAGCGCGGGTGCCACCACGAAGGTGTGCCTGCCCGACGGACCGGAGGAATTCGCCCGGGCACTGGCGCGCCGGGGAGCGCGGCGGCCGGTGGTGATCGGCGACGACCGGGCGCTGATCCGCACGGTGGCCCTGCTGCACCGGCAGCGGGAGCTGGCCGGATGTGTGCTGTCGGTGGTGCCGGTGGGCAGTGCGCTGTCCCTCGCCGGAGCCCTGGGGGTGCCCACCGGGGCGGTGGCCGCGGCGCGGGCGGTGCTCGACGGGGTCGCACGGCGGATGGATCTGCTGGTGGACGACAGCGACGGGGTGGTGCTCGGCGCCCTGCGCATCCCGCCGGTCTCCCTGCGGGAGGCTCCGCTGGAGGAACCGCTGCCGTCGACGTCCGACGGCCACGGGCACGCCTCCTGGCTGCGCACCTGCCAGTCCCTGGTACGAACCCTGGTACCGGCCCGCCCGGTCCGCGACCCCCTCGCTGTCCTCCCCCGGCCCCGCCCGGCGCGGCTGCGAATCGAGGTCGACGGGGTGACGCTGGTGGACCTCGACCAGCCGGTGGAGGGCATCTCGGTGACCCCGTGCGCTTCGGGTCTCGCGGAGGTGGAGGTCCGGCCGGTGTCGGTGGGCGCGGAGGCGTCTTCGCTGGTGGCGCGGGGGCGGACGGTGACGGTGTCGGGGGCGGATTTCCGGTACCGGGCGGATGCGGGGGTGTGGGGGCCGGTGCGGACTCGGACGTGGGTGGTTCGGGAGGGGGCTTGGGGGCTTACGTTGCCGGCGTGAGTCGGGGGGTTATCTCGCCCCCGCCGCCCCTACCCGTCCCATCCCCAGGGGGCGCTGCCCCCTTCGACCCCCGTCTCCGGGGGGCTGCCCCCCGGGCCCCCGCTCCTCAAACGCCGGAGGGGCTGAATTGGCGGACCCTAGTGCTCAAGGAGCGGCACGTCCGCATCGTCCTTCAGCCCTACCCCCGTCGCCCCCAACTCCCGTGCCCTTCCCATCAACCCCGCCAACTTCCCCGCCGCCACCTCGTACGTCAGCCCCAGCGGCGGCCTGATGTTGCTCAGGCAGTTCCGGTCGGCGTCCGTCGTCACTCCGGGGGTCGGGCGGTACGTCAGGTACGCGCCCAGGGAGTCCGCCGCGGACATGCCGGGGCGTTCGCCGATCAGGACGACCGCCGTGGTGGCGCGCATCGTGGACGCGATGTCGTCGCCGAGGGCCACGCGGGACTGTTCGGCCAACACCACGGGCGCGATCCGCCACGACCCCAGCCGCGCCACCGTCTCCCGGACCATCGCCGCCGCGTGCTCGTGCACCGCCCGGCTGGAGAGGCCGTCCGCGATCACGAACACCACGTCCCAGTCGCCGGTGGGCAGATGGGCGCGGTCGGTGGGGTGCAACCGGCGTCCCAGGTCGGGGCGTTGGAGATACGTCAGCCGGTCACCGGCCGCACTGCGCACCCGCACCGTCGGCATCCCGGTCAGCCCCGCGGCGACCAGGTCCGGGTCGAACGGCGAGTGCACCGCGTCCCGGGCGGCGGCGTGTGCGGTCTGCAACTCCAGGCGGTGCCGGGTGGGGAGGGCGGAGCCCGCGCGGCCGAGGCCGATGCGGGCCTGGGTGTGCCGGCGCAGGGCCGACCACAGTGCCAAGTCCTCCGTACCCAAGGACACTTGACTGTCCGTCATGCCGCCAGCTCCCGTCCGATGGCGGTCAGTGGGTGCGCCCCCGGCGCGGCAGCGATCGCGCCCCGCTCGTCCAGCAGCCCGATCGACCCCAGCCACGCCTCGAACTCCGGTGCCGGGCGCAGCCCCAGCACCTCGCGCAGGTACAACGCGTCGTGGTACGAGGCCGATTGGTAGTTCAGCATGATGTCGTCGCCGCCCGGCGTGCAGATCACGAAGGACGCGCCGGCCACGCCCAGCATGGTGAGCATCGTGGCGATGTCGTCGTCATCGGCGTCCGCGTGGTTGGTGTAGCAGATGTCCAGGCCCATCGGCAGGCCCAGCAGCTTGCCGCAGAAGTGGTCCTCCAGGGCGGCGCGGAGGATCTGGCGGCCGTCGTACAGGTACTCCGGGCCTATGAAGCCCACCACCGTGTTCACCAGGAGCGGGTCATAGCGACGAGCGACCGCGTACGCCCTTGCCTCCACCGTCTGTTGGTCCACTCCGTGGTGCGCGTCGGCGGACAGCGCGCTGCCCTGGCCCGTCTCGAAGTACATGACGTTGTCGCCGACCGTGCCCCGGCCCAGCGCCCGCGCCGCCTCGTACGCCTCGTCGAGCAGGCCCAGCGTCACGCCGAAGGACGCGTTCGCCGCCTGCGTACCGGCGATGGACTGGAAGACGAGGTCGACGGGGGCGCCGCGTTCCATGAGGTCCACGCTCGTCGTGACATGGCACAGGACGCAGGACTGGGTGGGGATCGCGTAGCGCTGGATCACTCCGTCCAGGAGTTGCAGCAGGTCCCGTACCGCCTTGGGGCTGTCCGTCGCCGGGTTGATGCCGATCACCGCGTCGCCCGAGCCCAGCAGCAGGCCGTCGAGCAGGGCCGCGGCCACGCCCGCCGGGTCGTCGGTGGGGTGGTTGGGCTGGAGGCGGGTGGCGAGCCGCCCCGGCAGACCGATCGTCGAGCGGAAGGCCGTCACCACCCGCACCTTGCGCGCGACCGCGACCAGGTCCGCGTTGCCCATCAGCTTCGACACCGCCGCGACCATCTCCGGCGTCAGCCCGGGCGAGACGGCGGCCAGCGTCGCCGCGTCCGCCGCCTCCGACAGCAGCCACTCCCGGAACTCCCCGACCGTCAGCCCGGCCACCGGCGCGAAGGCGGCCGTGTCGTGGGTGTCGAGGATGAGCCGGGTGACGTCGTCGGTCTCGTACGGGATCAACGGCTCGGTCAGGAAGGCCGCGAGCGGCACCTCGGCCAGCGCCCAGCGGGCGGCGACCCGTTCGCGGGCGCTGCCGGCGGCGAGTCCGGCGAGCCGGTCGCCGGAGCGCTCGGGGCTCGCGGCGGCGAGGAGGCGGGCGAGCGAGTCGAAACGGTGGCGCTCGCCGCCGAGGGTGGAGGTGTAGGCGCTCATGCCGGTGACCGTACGAGCCGCGTGTTGCGGCCAGATTTCTAAAGGTCTGGTTGACAAGCATTTAACGTCCCGACACCCTTGGGCGACTCATTCGGGCGACAGAGTTCCGCTCCGGTACACCAGCGGACGAGCAGGAGAGGGGCCACCCCGATGGCAGTGGACGAGGGAGTCGCCCCGGCGGCGAAAACGGGCGAGGAAGAGGCCGTTCACCGGCTCAAGCCGAACGCGATCGGCCTGCTGGGCGTGGTCTTCATGGCCGTCGCGACCGCCGCGCCGATCACCGCGATGACGGGCAACGTGCCCTTCATGGTCTCGTCCGGCAACGGCATAGGCGCCCCGGCGAGCTACCTCGTCGCAATGGTCGTCCTGGCAATCTTTTCCGTCGGCTTCACCTCGATGGCGAAGCACATCACGTCGACGGGCGCGTTCTACGGCTTCATCTCCTACGGCCTCGGCCGCACCGTCGGACTCGCCTCAGGCCTCCTGGCGACCTTCGCGTACGTCGTGTTCGAGCCGGCCCTCATCGGCATCTTCTCGACCTTCGCCACCGGAACCCTCAATGACCAGACGGGACTTGACATCCCCTGGTGGGTCTTCGCGATCGTGATGCTGGCCGTGAACGCGACGGGCACGTGGTTCGGTGTCTCGGTCGCCGAGAAGCTGCTGATCGTGCTCCTCGCGACCGAGGTGACGGTCCTGGCGGCGATGGCGATCTCGGTCGCCCTGCACGGCGGCGGCCCGAACGGCTTCAGCTTCGACCCGGTCAACCCGGTCAACGCGTTCAAGGGCACCAGCGCGGGCCTCGGCCTCTTCTTCGCCTTCTGGTCGTGGGTCGGCTTCGAGTCGACCGCCATGTACGGCGAGGAGTCCCGCAACCCGAAGAAGATCATCCCCAAGGCGACGATGATCTCCGTCCTGGGCGTCGGCGTCTTCTACGTCCTCGTCTCCTGGATGGCCATCTCCGGCACGGGCGAGTCGAACGCCGTGAAGGTCGCCACCGACAACCCCCTCGCCCTGTTCTTCAACCCCACCGAGCGCTACGTCGGCCACTGGGCGGTCGACGTCATGCAGTGGCTGATGATCACCGGCTCGCTCGCCTGCGGCATGGCCTTCCACAACTGCGCCAGCCGCTACATGTACGCGCTCGGCCGCGAGGGTGTGATCCCCGCCCTGAAGAACACCGTCGGCCGCACCCACGCCCGGCACGGCTCCCCGCACATCGCGGGCCTGGTGCAGACGATCGTCTCCGCCGTACTGATCGGGGCGTTCTGGGTCGCGGGCAAGGACCCGTACAACGCGCTCTACGTCCTGCTGGCCATCCTCGGCACGATGGCGATCCTGGTGGTGCAGGCCGTGTGCTCGTTCGCCGTCCTGGCCTACTTCCGCAAGAACCACCCCGAGAGCCGGCACTGGTTCAGGACCTTCACCGCCCCGCTCGTCGGCGGCATCGCGATGCTCGCGGTGGTCGTGCTGCTGGTCTCCAACATGGGGGTCGCGGCGGGCGCGGAGTCCGGTTCGCTGGTGCTGAAGGCGACGCCGTGGCTGGTGGCGCTGGTCGCGGCGACGGGCATCGGCTACGCGCAGTACCTGAAGCGGCGGGCGCCCGAGCGGTACGCGCTGCTGGGGCGGACGGTGCTGGAGGAGACGAAGGAACGGTAGGCGTTGGGGCCGGTCACCGGTGGGCGTGGGGGCCGGTGACCGGTGCGGTTCGGCGGGCGGGTGAACTCCCGGACAACCATTGGTGTGCCTCGGGTGTCTCAAGTGGCGTGGCGGGAGCGATCGTCGCTCCGCCGAGGGGAGCCACCAATGACCAACCGCCGGTACCGACTAGGGGCCGTGCTGGCAGTCTTCGCGGCCGCGGTCGCCGCATGGCTGCCCGCCACGTCCGCCCAGGCCGCCGAGGCCGACGGCCCGGTCGTACGCATCCATCTCCAGGACGACAACCTGGGACTGCCTCTGCCGCCGAACACGTACGACCCGCCGCAGGTGAACTGGGGCCTGGACAACGACGGTCCGGGCACCGCGAAGGACGTCACCATCCGTGCGGACCTGAGCAACGTCATCGACTGGGTCACCCCGGACGCGACCGTGCCCGCCGACCACATCTACACCTGGCCCACCCGTGACGTCTCCGAAGGCCCGGGGGACGGCTCGCTCATCGGCCTGAGCGCCAAGCCCGGCACCCCGCTCGGCACCACCGGCACGGTCACCCTCAGCGGTACGTCCACCAACGGCACCGTGGTGCCCGTCACCGCGAAGGTGACCGTGGGCACCAACGACCTGACGGTCAATCAGCTGCCCACCCGCAAGGGCGACAAGCCCGGATCCACGATCGACACCCCGATCACGATCAGCAACGTCGGCACCCTGCCCTCCGACGGGGTCCAGCTGCGGATGCGCACCACCATCGGGCTCGCGTACGCGGAGCACTTCTCCAACTGCGTGTACTCCAAGGAGAGTCCGGACCCCTACGGCCTGACCGAGCAGGCGGTGTGCACGTTCGACACGGTCGTCGAGCCCGGCAAGAAGTACCGCCTTGACCAGCCGGTCGGGCTGGACGTGACCGAGCAGGCCCTGTTCGAGTACTTCAGCCACGAGGCCCTGCCCCTGTCCGGGCCCGGCTCCACCGCGCGGTCGGGGAACGGTCCCGTGCTCTCCCTCGTCGCCGACGGAGCCGCCGCCACCGACGGCACCGAGATCGACCGGCAGCACATCGACGCCGACAGCACCGCCGACATGGTCGCGGGCGGCGACACCGCCAAGGGCGAGCATGGCGACCTGGTGCACGTGACCGTCTCCCTCACCAACGAGGGCCCGGGCTGGGTCGGTTACAACGCCAGCGACGACCAGCCGGCGCTCATGTTCACCGTCCCCACCGGCGCCAAGGCCGTGGAGATCCCCGAGCACTGCAGCGTGTGGAACATCGACGGCCCCTCCGGCGAACAGACGCCGGGCGCACCGAAGTACATCTGCCAGTCGAGTCCGAGCGAGTTCACCGTCGGGGACAGCCGCAGCTTCGAGTTCGGTCTGCGGATCCGCGCGCACGCCAAGACCACCACCGGTGAGGCCAAGGCGACCACGGCATACGGCAGCATCATGGCGTTCGACCACAATCACGGCAACGACACCGCGGCGGTCACGGTCGAGGTCAAGGGCGGCGGCACCCCGTCGCCGAGCGCCTCGGCGTCCCCCGTGTCCGGGACCGGGACCGGCGGCAACAATCCCAGCACGCAGACCGTCTCCTCCGCCGACGACACCGGCACCGGCCCCCTCGCCTCCACCGGCAGCAGCGACGCCGTGCGCGTGGCCGCCGCCTGGGGCGCGGGCGCGCTGTTGCTCGGCGGCGGGCTGGTCGTCCTCGCCAGGCGCAGGAACTCGACGAGCATGAAGCCGTAGGCAGGAACTTCCAAGCAGCAACTCGTCAGCAGATCAGGGGTCTTCGGCGGGGCGTCGTCCCTCGCCGAAGACCTGATCGCGGTGGACGCGCCAACGGTCCATCATCAGCGAGATCTCACCGTCGATGAACTCGAAGAAGGCCTGGGTCTCGGCGAGCCGGCGGCCCGCGGGCGTGTCGGCGCCGAGGTTCTCGACGCCCTCGCGCAGCGCGTACGCCCACCGCTTGAGAATCGCCTCGCGGTTGGTCAGCGCCTCGTACCACTGGTCGCTGTGCACGCGGTAGCGCTCGCGCCGTGAGCCGGGTTCCCGCTCGCGCGAGACCATGTGCGTCTGGGACAGGTAGCGCACCGCCCCGGAGACCGCCGCCGGGCTGATCCGCAGCTGCTCGCCCAGCTCGGCCGAGGTCAGCACGCCGTCGTCGGAGGCCAGGAGCGCGGCGAAGACCCGGGCCGGCATCCGCTGCATCCCGGCCTCGACGAGCTGTGCCGCGAAGCCCTCCACGAACTTCGAGACCGCCTCCCGGTCCCTCCCTGCCTGATCCGTCATACCCACCACCCTATCCGGGCTTCATACGCTTCCTTAACTTCACAAATTTCTGAAAGAAGCGTACGTTCTGAACCATGACGAAGGCAATCACCGTCTCCGGACTGCACAAGTCGTTCGGCAGGACGCACGCCCTCACCGGCCTCGACCTGGACGTCGACACCGGCGAGGTGCACGGCTTCCTCGGCCCCAACGGCGCCGGCAAGTCCACCACCATCCGGGTCCTGCTCGGCCTGCTGCACGCCGACTCCGGCGCCGCGCAGGTCCTCGGCCGCGACCCGTGGGCGGACGCCGTGGAGATCCACCGCCGTATCGCGTACGTCCCCGGCGACGTGACCCTGTGGCGCAACCTCTCCGGCGGCGAGGTCATCGACCTCTACGGCCGTCTGCGCGGCGGACTCGACACCGGGCGCCGCGCCGAACTGATCGACCGCTTCGAGCTGGACCCCACCAAGAAGGGCCGCACCTACTCCAAGGGCAACCGGCAGAAGGTCGCCCTGGTCGCCGCGTTCGCGTCGGACGTGGACCTGCTGATCCTGGACGAGCCGACGTCGGGCCTG
Organism: Streptomyces pseudovenezuelae; assembly: GCF_029892565.1. Classification (GTDB taxonomy): domain Bacteria; phylum Actinomycetota; class Actinomycetes; order Streptomycetales; family Streptomycetaceae; genus Streptomyces; species Streptomyces pseudovenezuelae_A. The sequence continues at coordinate 260,014 of NZ_JARXVH010000003.1, forward strand.
GACCCGTTGATGGAGGAGGTCTTCCAGCGCTGCGTGGAGGAGGAGCGGGACCGAGGCCGCACGATCCTCCTCTCGTCCCACATCCTCAGCGAGGTCGAGGAGTTGTGCGACCGGGTGAGCATCATCCGCAGCGGCCGCACGGTCGAGACGGGCTCGCTGGCCGACCTGCGCCACCTCACCCGCACCAGCGTGACGGCCGAACTGGCGGGCGAGCCCAACGGGTTGGCGTCCCTGCCCGGCGTGCACGACCTGGCCATCCAGCGAATTCAGAACAGCCAGGGCAAGCGGGTCCGGCTCCAGGTCGACAACAACGAACTGGACGCCGTCCTGCGGTCGTTGACCACATCGGGCGTCCGCTCGCTGACCTCGACGCCGCCGACGCTGGAGGAGCTGTTCCTGCGGCACTACCAGGATGCCGACGCCGACGCCGATACCGGTGAGGTGGCGGCCCGATGACGACGTTCACCGGCACCGGGGTCCTTCTCCGCTTCTCCCTGCGCCGGGACCGGGTGATGATCCCGGTGTGGGTGGCGGTGAACACCCTCATGGTGCTCTCCATCCCCAACACCCTGAAGAGCACGTACGGCACCGAGGCCGAGCGCACCGACCTCGTCCACCAGGTCGCCACCAACTCCTCCTTCCGCGCGCTGATCGGGCCCGTCTTCGACGACTCCCTCGGCGCCCTCACGGCCTGGCGCGTCGGCGTCTACGCGGGTGCGCTCGGCGCCGTCACCGCCCTCCTGGTCGTCGTACGCCACACCCGTGACGAGGAGGAGAGCGGCCGGCAGGAGCTGATCGCCTCCGGCGCGGTGGGGCGCAGGGCCTCGCTGACGGCGGCACTGCTGGCGGCGGCGGTCGCAAGTGCCGTACTGGGACTGCTGGTTGCGGCGGGCCTGGCCGGTCAGGGCGCCACCGGTGCGGTGGCCTTCGGTCTTGGCCTGGCGGCGGTGGGCATGCTCTTCGCCACGATGGCCGCGATCGTCGCGCAGCTGACGGAGAGCGCGCGCCTGACCCGGGGACTGACGGCGGGGGTCCTGGGCGGGGCCTTCGTACTGCGCGCGGCGGGCGACGCGGCGTCGACGGACGGCTCGTCGGTCCTCACCTGGCTCTCCCCACTCGGCTGGCTGGAGAACCTGCGCCCCTTTGCGGCCGAACGCTGGTGGGTACTGGGCCTGTTCGCGACGGCGGTCGCGCTACAGGGCACGGTGGCCTACGTGTTGGCGGGCCGCAGGGACGTGGGCATGAGCTTCCTGCCCACCCGCCCGGGCCCGCCGACCGGCTCTCTCGGCACGGCGGCCGCCCTGGCCTGGCGCCTGCAACGCGGCAGCGTCCTCGGCTGGTCGATCGGCTTCTTCCTGGCCGGGGTGATCTACGGCGGCCTCACCGACGGCGCGGCCGACCTGGTCGGCGACAACAAGCAGGCCCGCGAGATCTTCGAGCGGATGGGTGGCCAGAGCGGCATCACGGACGCGTTCCTCGCCTCGATGACCGGCATGCTGGGCCTGGTCGCCGCCCTCTACGTCGTCGCCTCCGTCCTGCGCCTGCACGGCGAGGAGACCTCCGGCCGCGCGGAACCCCTCCTGGCGAACGCGGTGGGCCGCGTGCGGTGGGCCTCCGGCCACTTGACGGTGGCCTTCGCCGGCTCCGTACTGATCATGCTGCTGGCGGGCCTGGGCTTCGCGGCGGGCTACGGCAAGGAGGTGGGGCCGATCCTGGGCGCGTGCGTCGTCCAGGTGGCGGGTGTGTGGGTGATCGGCGGCCTGACGGTCCTGCTCTATGGCCTGACCCCGCGCCTCGCCCCGGCGGCGTGGGGAGTCGCCGGAGCGGTCCTGCTGATCGGCTGGGTGGGCCCGGCACTGGACATCCCGCAGGCAGTCCTGGACGTCTCCCCCTTCGGGCATCTGCCGAAGTTGCCGGGTGGGGAGATGGAGTGGGGGCCGGTGCTGGTGCTGCTGGGTGTTGCCGTGGTGCTGGTGGGCGGAGGGCTGGCGGGGTTGCGGCGGCGGGACATGACGACCTGACGCAGGGCGCGAGAGCGGGTGATCACCGAACCTCGACGCTGAGCCCCTCCAACCCCCGGATCACGAAGTTCGGCTTACGGACCGGCTCCGCCGCCAGGCTCAGCGTCGGGGCCCTCTCCAGCAACGCCCCCATCGAAGCCGCCAGTTCGATGCGGGCCAGGGGTGCGCCGATGCAGTAGTGGATGCCGGCGGAGAAGGAGATGTGCGGGTTGTCCTTGCGGGTCAGGTCGAGGCGGTCCGGGTCCGTGAAGACGTCCGGGTCGTGGTTCGCCGAACCGAAGAGCATCGCGATCTCCGCGCCCCGGGGCACCGTCGTGCCGTCGATCTCGATGTCGTCGAGCACCCACCGCTCGAAGAGCTGGAGCGGGGTGTCGTAGCGCATCAACTCCTCGACGGCGGACGGGATCAGGGAGTGGTCGGCGCGGAGAGCGGCCAACTGCTCCGGGTGCCGGAACAACGCCCACCAACCATTCACCGTGGCGTTCACCGTCGCCTCGTGCCCCGCGTTCAGCAGGAGCACGCAGGTGGAGATCATCTCCTGCTCGGTGAGCCGGTCGCCCTCGTCGTGGGCCGCGATGAGGCCGGAGACGAGGTCGTCGCCGGGTTCCTTGCGGCGGGCGGCGATCAGTTCCAGCAGGTAGTCCGAGAACTCGACCGACGCGCGGACCGCCTTCGCCGCGGTCTCCTCGGACGGGCTCAGCTCGTACATCCCGCAGATGTCGGCCGACCAGGGGCGCAGGGGCGCGCGGTCCGACTCCGGGATGCCGAGCATCTCGGCGATCACGGCGACGGGGAGGGGTTCGGCGACATCGGTGAGCAGATCACCGCCGCCGCGTTGCACGAGCCCATCGACCAGTTCACCGGCCAACTGGCTCACGTACGGCTTGAGTTGCTCGACCGTGCGCGGGGTGAACGCCTTCGACACCAGGCGCCGGATCCGGGTGTGGTCCGGGGGCTCCAGGTCGAGCATGCCGTGATCGTTGAGGGTGTGGAAGGGCTCATGCGCCGCCGGGGGTGCCGTGCGGCCGAAGTCCTCGTGGGTGAAACGGTGTTGGTACGTCCGCCCGAGGCGCCGGTCGCGCAGCAGCGCCGAGACGTCCGCGTGCCGGGGCACCAGCCACTGGTCCGTGGGCTCGTAGTAGTGCACGCGGCCCCGGGAACGCAGTTCGGCGTAGGCGGGGTAGGGGTCGGCGAGGAACGCCGGGGCCCAGGGATCGAAGGCTGCCATACGCGGACATTAGATCGACGGCACCCATCCTGACCAGGGGGGTCGAGGTGTGCGGGGTGGCGTCGCCTGACTCCCTCTTGCCCCAACCTTTGTGTCCGGACTACCCGAAATACGCCATGTACATGGCACCATGAGCCCTTCGTTTGATCAGAGAGACATGCGGGGGATCCGTTGAGAAAGTGGCGAACAAGTGTCGGCACGGTGGCAGTTGCCCTCTTGGCCATGCTGGCCGCGGGCACGCCGGCGCAGGCCGCTCCGGGGGACGATCCCGGGCCGATCACCACCATCACCTCGGCGAGCGACCTGGCGAAGCTGACGTTGACCCAGCACCAGGTGCTGGATACGACGATCAGCAAGCTCGGCACTCACCTTGACAGCGTTGGTGTGGACGAGGTCCTCAAGAGTGCCAACCACCCGATGCGGAACAGGTCGTCGTGCCGGGCCACGGAGACCGGCGCGCTGCCCGTCCAGCCTGCCGCGTCGAACGCCTACTGCTGGGACACCGGCGACGACACCACCAGGGAGTTCCTGCCCCAGGGCCTGACCTCGTCCGGCGACGCCGACGACGACGGCCTGTGGGGCACCAACAAGGTGATCATCTCGGCGTGGGCGCACAACGACAGCACCGACTACTCCTGGCCGGAAGAGGACGGGCACCTGGCGCGGTTCGCGTTCATCGACGCGAACAACTCCAGCGCGTTCAAGTACCGCTGGGTGCTGCCGGTGATCCCGACCGAGGGCGGGGACAACTTCGCCAAGTTCGGCTCGCACGTGGGCGGGGCCGTCTGGTTCGGCGACAAGCTCCTCGTCACGGCGTACAACACCGACGGCAGCCACAACGCGCTGTACGTCTTCTCGATGGCGCACATCCTCCAGGCTTCGGTGAACGCCCACGAGATCGGCAAGGTCAGCGGCGGCTACTCGGCGCACGGCTACCAGTACATAATGCCCGCGATCGGCTCCTACAGCCTGGACGCGGACTGCGACTCGAGTTCCTCCGACAACCTGCCGTGCGTCGCCTCGATCACGCTGGATCGCAGCACCAGCCCGTTCACCATCGTGGCCAACGAGTGGTTCTCGTCCGGCGGCAGCACGCCCGCCCGGATCTTCCGCTACAAGCTCGCCGCGCCCGGCGGTGAGATGCCGCTGGTCACCTCCGGCGGCAAGGCGACCGTGTCGGAGGCCTTCAAGACCAAGGCGGTGGGGTTGCAGTCGGTACTCGCGCACGACAACGTCTTCTACGCCGACGACGCGCGCGGCGGCCGGGGCCAGCACGGCATCCTGTGGCAACTGAGGAACAGCACGACGACGTGGCGGGGTTGCAGCGGCACCGACTCGGAAAAGGCCTGCTGGGCCCAGCATGCCGAGGGTGCGTCCCTGTGGTGGAGCACCCAGCAGATGTGGTCCCAGACCGAGTGGGCGGCGGACGCCAACTCGCACTGGATCGATGACCCGATTCCGGAACGGGTGCTGTTCTCGGTGCCGTTGAACGGTTTCTGACGGAACGGCCGGGCCGACGGTAGCGTCTGCTCCATGACGACGGAATCACCGGCCCAGACCGTACAACGCCTGTTCCCACTGCTCGCCGAGGGCAAGAGCACGGAGGCGGCGGCCCTGTTCGCCGACTCCGTGTCCTTCTCGATCCCGCACCCGCCGGGCATTCCGTGGGTCCCTGAGGTCGACTCGGCCGACGACATGCGAACGTTCTTCGACCTGCTCCGGACCCACGTGCAGGCCAAGGAGTTCGACCTCCGCCAGGTCATCACCGACGGCGACGACGTGGTCCTCATCGGCCGCATGGTCTCCGAGATCAAGAAGACGGGCCGGGACATCGACACCGCGTTCGCCCTCCACACCACGGTCCAGGACGGCCGGATCACCCGCTACCACCTGTACGAGGACACGTACGCGGTCGCGAAGGCCTACTTCGACGAGTGACCGGCCTTGAGATGGTCGACGAGCGCGGTGAAGGAGGCGGTCGGGAAGGAGAGGGTGGCTCGGTTCGGGGCCTTGCTGTCGCGGACGGCTGTGCGCGCGGGGAGGGTGGCTATCTCGACGCAGGTGTCACCGTCGCCGCCGCTGGAGTACGTCGACTTCTGCCAGTTCATCAGAGTTCCTTCGCCAGTCGGTGAATGAAGTCCCGCGACGCCACCGGTTCCAGCGACGCGCTCTTCACCTTAAGGAACAGGGTGCGGAGCTTTTCCAACTGCGCTTCCGCATGGTCGAAACCGACGCCGGTGGGCGAGTCACGCAACCCGGTGTCCAGCCGGGGCACCGGACCGCCGAGGTACATCATCGATGCTCCGGCACCGGCGAAACCCACCTGGTCGACGGGGATGACACGCACGACGGCATGCCCCTCCTCGACCTGCTCCAGGATGCGGCGGAGTTGAGCAAGCGCAACGCCGCGATCCGCCACCAGGACACGCAGGGCGAACTCGTGGATGACCGTCTCGTACGGGGTGGGGTTGTCACCTTCGATGACAACGCGCCGGTTCAGCCGGTGCTCCACACGGATCTCCACCTCGCTCTCGGGAAGTTCGGGGCGCATGTACGCGTAGACCGCGCGGGCGTAGTCGGCGGTCTGTAGCAGCCCGGGAACGAGCGTGATCACGACCTCACGCAGGAACGTCGCATGGTGCTCGGCCTCGGCGGTGTCCAGGAACACCGGCGGCAACACTCCCCGGTACTCCTCCCACCACCCTCGCGTACGGTCGGTCGCCATCGCCACGAGGATGTCGATCAACGCCTCGTCCGTGCAGGCGCAGTGAGCCGCGAGACGCCGTACCCGTTCCTCGCTGACGCCGGCGAAGCCCAGCTCCACCTGGCTTATCTGGGCAGAGGTCGAACTCAGCAACTCGGCCAACTCGCGAGCCTTCAGCCCGGCCGCCTCACGCAGTCGACGCAGCTCGGTGCCCAGCCGCACCTGCCGAGCCGTGGCGTGACTCCTCGGCGCCATTCGCCCTCCTCAACAACCCTGCCGCGATGCCTCGTTCGGGCGTCAGGTTACGCCAACCAGTTGCGACAGGAATAATTATTGCTCTACCGTCGGTGACGCGACGCACACTCTGCGAAACCCCGGGGCACCGGAAGCGCACCGCACCGTCATGCCATGACGAGCGCGGCAATGCCACCGGCCACCCCTCTCAACTCCCCCCTCCCCCACAGGAGTCAGCCATGCCCGAGTCCGAAACCGAACCCGGATCCGACCCCTGGGAGTACTCCCTCTACATCCCCAACGACACCCGCGCCGTCACCGTCTGCCGCCGTACCGTCCGTCTGGTCCTCACCCTGCACGGCCTGATCGCCTTGGTCGACACAGCGGAGCTGCTCGCAGCCGAGTTGGTCTCCAATGCCGTACGCCATACCAAGGGCCCCGCCGCGCTACGGGTGCGCTGGGCGCCCGGTGTCCTTCAGGTCGGCGCATGGGACGCGGATCCCGAACCGCCTCCGCCCCCACGCCAGTTGGCAGAGCCCGCGGACCTCGCCGAGATGGAGAACGGCCGAGGCCTCCTCCTGGTCCGCACCTGCGCCGACCTCTGGGGCTGGCAGCCCCTGTCCAGGTTCGGCAACCGCGGCAAGTACGTGTGGTGCGAACTGGCGACGGCCTGAGGTCCCTACCCCGGCGTAACCAACCGCGCCTCATAAGCGAACACCGCCGCCTGCGTCCGGTCCCGCAGCCCCAGCTTCACCAGCACCCGGCTGACATGGGTCTTGATCGTCGACTCGGCCACCACCAGGCGCCCGGCGATCTCGGAGTTGGACAGGCCCTGGGCGATGAGGACCAGGACCTCCGTCTCGCGGTCGGTGAGGTCGCCGTAGGCCGCGTGAGCGGACGGCATCAGGCGCGGGGTGTCGGAGAGTTTGGAGAACTCGGTGATCAGGCGGCGGGTGACCGAGGGGGCGAGGAGGGCCTCGCCGGAGGCCACCACCCTTACGCCCTCGGCGAGTTGGTGGGCCGAGGCGTCCTTGAGGAGGAAGCCGGAGGCACCCGCGCGCAGCGCCTGGTAGACGTACTCGTCGAGGTCGAAGGTGGTCAGGACGAGGACCTTCGCGGTCGCGTCCGCCGCCACGATCTCCTTCGTCGCCTCGATGCCGTTCAGTTCGGGCATGCGGATGTCCATCAGGACGACGTCCGGGGCGAGTTCACGCACCCGCTGCACCGCCTCGCGGCCGTTCACCGCCTCCCCGACGACCTCGATGTCGGGCATGGCGTTCAACAGGACCGAGAAGCCCTCGCGCACCATCATCTGGTCGTCCGCGATCAGGACGCGGATGGTCATGCCTCCCCCTCGCCCTCGCCCAGCGCGGCGACCGGCACCGGCAGGAACACCGCCACCTCGTAGCCCCCGTCGGCCGTCGCGCCCGCCGTCATCTCGCCGTTCAGCATGGAGACGCGCTCACGCATGCCGGTGATGCCGTGGCCGGCGCCGGGCGAGGGCTTGACCAGGGAGGGCGCGGGCGGCGCCGCGTTGACGATCCGCACGCCGAGCCCGCCGAGGACGTATCCGATCTCCACCCGCGCGCTCGCGCCCGGCGCGTGTCGGAGGCTGTTGCTCAGCGCCTCCTGGACGATGCGGTACGCCGACAGCTCGACGCCCTGCGGGAGTTCGCGCACGGCTCCGGTGACGACCTTCTCGACGGACAGCCCGGCGTCGCGCACGTTGGCGAGCAGGCCGTCCAGGTCGGCGAGGGTGGGCTGCGGGGCGTCCGGGGCCTCGTAGTCCTCGGCGCGTACGACGCCCAGGACCCGGCGGAGTTCGGTCAGAGCCGCCACCGCGTTCTCCCTGATCGTGATGAACGCGCGCTCCAGTTCCGGCGGCGGGTTCTCCACCCGGTAGGGCGCGGCCTCGGCCTGGATGGCGACCACCGACATGTGATGCGCGACCACGTCGTGCAGCTCGCGGGCGATCGTCGTGCGCTCCTCCAGCAGCGTGCGCCGGGAGCGCTCGTGCGCGGTCACCGTCTGCTGCGCGGTCACCTCCTGCCAGGCCTCGCGGCGGATCTGCCAGACGGCGACACCGAGCAGGACCACGGCGGAGAGGAACAGCATCTGCGCGGTGTTCGAGCCGAAGGCATGGCCGCCTGCCAAGGTGCCGGCGCCGATGCCGTAGACGGCTGTGAGCGCCCACATCCAGGCGGCCGTGCGCGGACGGGTGCGTATCGCCACGATCGTGAGCACGAACAGGTGGCAGGCGAAGCTGCCGCCCCGCCACGGCCAGTCGTCGTTGAACTCGGTCGCCAGGGCGGTGGCGACCGGGGTCGCGGCCATGGACAGCCAGAACGCGCCGACCGGCCGCACCATGGTCAGCAGCACCGGCACCAGGGTGAGCAGGCCGAGGACCACGTTGCTGCCCGCGGGGCGGGCCTCGTCGTTCGTCGCGATGAACATCGCGAGCAGGCCGGCCGCGATGATCAGGGCGTGCGGGCTCCAGGCCGCGTACTCCCGCGCCCGGCCCCTCAGGCGCCGGGTCACCGGGCCGTAGGCGGCGGAGCGGGGCAGCGGGCGGAAGATGAAGGCGTCGTGGAACAGGTCCTGCCGCAGCCCCCGCAGGGCGTCCGCGGCCAGCCGGAACTCGGGGCTGCGCGCCGCCGCCCCGCCCGGCATCTTCGTCTGCGTCTGGGTCGTCTCGGTCACGGGAACAAACGTAAGCGTGCCCGGCGTCCCGGTCGTCACCAGCGAGGAGGGTCCTGCGACCTCCGTCTCAGGTACTACGGGCTCATCCTGTACGCGGGTACCGCACGCCACCCCCGGTGTGCGGGCCGGCTCAGAACGCCAGCTGCGCGATCTCCTCCGCCACCACCGCGCACGCGTCCGCCACCGGGTCGATGAGCGGGAAGTGGCCGACGTCCTCCAGGAGCGTGATGCCCACCACCTCGCCGGCCTTCGCCGCCGCGTCGGCGTACGCCTCGGCGACCGCCTGCGGGACGACGAGGTCGCTGCGGCCCTGGACCAGCGTGGTCGCGATGCCGGTGGGGAGCAGGAGAGCCGGGTCGGCGTACGGCCGGCGTTCCGCGAAGTGCTCCGCGCCGCCGAGGAGTTGGAGCGAGGCGTTGCCGCAGACGTCGAGCTTCTCGGCGACCTCGAAGTCGGCGATCGGGGCGAGGGCGACGACTCCGCGCAGCGTGGCGGAGGCGCCGGTGCGCCAGGGGGCGTCGGCCGGCAGGACGTGCCGGGACGCGGCCCACAGCGCCAGGTGACCGCCCGCCGAGTGGCCGGCCAGCACGGTACGGCGCGGGTCGGCCTGCGGCAGCGCCTCGCGGACCAGGCCGGGCAGCGCGTCCAGCGCGGCGGCGATGTCGTCGAAGGTGTCCGGCCAGCGCCCGGCGACCGGCCCCGCACCGCCCTGCGCGGGGAGCACGCTCCCCCGCCGGTACTCGACACTCGCCACCGCGAAGCCCCGGCGGGCCAGGAAGTCCGCGAAGGGCGAGAGGTGCCGGCGGTCGTACGGGGCCCGCCAGGCGCCGCCGTGCAGCACGACGACCAGCGGGGCGGGTACGCCGACGATCTGCTCGGCGCGCGGGGCGTAGAAGTCGATCACCTGATCGGGGTGGTCGCCGTACGTCCCGGTCGAGTCGGGGTCGACCGCCGGATGCGAGAAGGCCGACTCCTCCTCCGCGGCGGACCGGGATGCTGCGGCGTCGTCCGGCATGCTCCAACCTCTCAGCGACGAAGGGGGTTTACGTGGCGGACCAGGTGTGAAACAGGCCGTTGGCGGGGACGCTATCAGGCCCGTGACGTGCGTGGACACGCGGATGTCACGCTCGGTGAGGGATAAACGGTTCTGTACCGGACCCCCGCCGGGTCGCCGAGAGGTGGAGCGCCCGTTACCTGAGCACCTCCCCCAACACCCTTGCCGCCCGCTCGACATCGGCGAACCCGACGTACAACGGCGTGAAACCGAAACGGAGTACGTCGGGATGCCGGAAGTCGCCCACCACACCCCGCTCGATCAGCCGCTTCATCACGTCACCGGCATCCGCGCACCGCAGCGCCACCTGACTTCCGCGCTCCCCGTGCGCGACCGGCGTCAAGGACTCCACCCGCCCGTCCGGCGCGTACGCGGCCACGCACTCCAGGAAGAAGTCCGTCAGGGCAAGGGACTTGGCCCGCACCGCCTCGATCGAGACCCCGTCCCAGACCTCAAGGGCCGCCTCCAGGGCGAGCATGGAGAGGATGTCCGGGGTGCCGACCCGACCGCGAAGGGCGCCGTCGGCCGGCGTGAAGTCGCTGCGCATGCCGAAGGGCTCGACGTGGGAGTTCCAGCCGGGCAGCGGTGAGTCGAAGCGGTCCTGGAGGTCACCGCGCACATACAGGTACGCGGGTGAACCCGGGCCGCCGTTCAGGTACTTGTAGGTGCAGCCGACCGCGAGATCGACCCCGTACTCGTCCAGCCCCACCGGCAGCGCGCCCGCGCTGTGGCACAGGTCCCAGACCGAGACCGCGCCCGCCGCGTGCACCGCGGCCGTCAGCGCGGGCAGGTCGTGCAGTCGCCCGGTGCGGTAGTCGACGTGGTTGAGCAGCACGGCGGCGGTACGGCCGGACAGCGCGTCCGGCACTTGCGCCGGAGTCACCGGACGCAGCGTGCGACCCGTCATCCGGGCCGCCGACTCGGCGATGTAGCCGTCGGTCGGGAAGGTGGTCGCGTCGACCAGGATCTCGTCCCGGCCCTCCCCCGCCATCCGGACGGCCGCCACAAGCGCCTTGAAAACATTGACACTTGTCGAGTCGCCCACGACGATCTGGCCGGCCGCCGCCCCGACCAGCGGAGCGATCCGGTCGCCGATCCGCTCGGGCGCGGTCCACCAGCCGCTCTCGTCCCAGGACCGGATGCGCAGCTCGCCCCACTGCCGGCGCACGACGTCCTCGACCCGACCGGGGACCGCGGACGGCAGCGCGCCGAGGGAGTTCCCGTCCAGGTACACCACCTCGTCGAGGACGAACTGGCCGCGCACGCCCGCGAGTTCGTCACCGGCGTCCAGCTTCTCGGCCTTCGCGGCCTTCTCCGCCCGCACCGCGAACTCAGACATGGGACCTCGCCGTCCACAGCTCGGGGAACACGTTCTTGCGGGCGCGCTTCTCCAGCCAGGCGACGCCGGCCGAGCCGCCGGTGCCCATCTTGGAGCCCATCGCGCGGCGGGTGGCGACCAGGTGGTCGTTGCGCCATCGCCACACCAGCTCGCCCACGTCGGTCAGCGCCTCGCCGAGGCGGGCCACCTCGTCGCCCGCGTCGCCGGAGTAGACGGCGGCCCAGGCGGCCTCGACGGCGTCCGAGGGCTCGTAGCGCAGGGAGACGTCACGTTCGAGGACGGCGGCGGGCAGGTCGTGCCCGCGCCGCGCGAGCAGCCGTACGACCTCGTCGTACAGGCTCGGCTCGTGCAGCGCCTTCTCCAGTTCCGCGTGGACCCGCGGAGCGCCCCGGTGCGGGACCAGCATGGAGGCGGACTTGTCGCCGAGCAGGAACTCCATGCGGCGGTACATCGCCGACTGGAAGCCGGAGCCCTCGCCGAGGGCGGCGCGGTAGGAGTTGAACTGGGCCGGGGTCAGCTGGCCGAGCGGCTTCCAGGAGGCGTTCAGCGCCTCCAGCTCCCGCACGGAACGCTTCAGCGCGTCGATGGCGACCGGCACCCGGTCCTCGCGCAGCGCCTTCGCCGCCGTCTCCCACTCGTGGACGATCACCGTGAACCACAGCTCCATCACCTGGGTGGTGACCAGGAAGACCATCTCACCGGGATCGTCGGAGAGGGTGTGCTGGAGGTGGGTGAGCACGTCCGCCTTGACGTAGTCCTCGTACGGAGTGGTGTTCTGGAAGTCGAGATGCGGAGTCTCGGGCTCTTGGGTGTCCTGAGCCTCGTGGGACATCGCTGTCTCCTGTTGTGCTCCGGGTAGCGGTCCGCCCCTGCCGATGCCGACACGGGGGCCCCGGTCCCCACCCGCATCCTCCACAATCGCCCCCCGTCACGGCAACCCCGGCCGGCGGCGGTGGCAGACTTCCCCCATGACCACCCACACGAACCTGCTCGGCGGCCCCGACCCCACGCTCCTGCCCGCCGACGAGGCGGCCTACCGCCTGCTGGACGAGGAGTCCCTCGCCCCCGCCGAGGTCGCCGCGCAGCACCCCACCTTCTCGCTCGCCTGGGCGCTGCTGGCCGAGGACGCGTTCACGGGCGGCCGGGTGATCGAGTCCTACGCGTACGCCCGTACCGGCTACCACCGCGGTCTCGACGCCCTGCGCCGCAGCGGCTGGAAGGGCCACGGCCCGATCCCCTGGACCCACCGCCCCAACCAGGGCTTCCTGCGCTGCCTCGCCGCCCTCGCCCGTGCCGCCGAGTCGATCGACGAGAAGGAGGAGTCGGAGCGCTGCCGCCAGTTCCTGCGCGACAGCGACCCGCAGGCCTTCACGGAACTGCTGGGCTGAACGAGCGGGTCCACCGGTCCGCGGGTCAGGAAATCCTCCCCGCGTTCCGGTCCGCCTCCAGCGGCGGAGCCAGCACATTGCCGTGCGTACGGCATTCCGGGCGGCGGCAGTCCGGCGGTGGGCGGCGGACGGTCGTGAAGGCGATCACCGCGCCGACCGCCAGGATCGCCGTGCAAAGGATCATCGCGTGGTGGAAGGCGTCGTCGAAGGCGGTCGCCGAGCGGTAGGCCTCCGGGCCCATGCCGGCCAGCAGCGGCAGCGCGGCGACCGAGATCAGGCCGGCCGCGCGGGCCGCCGCGTTGTTGATGCCGCTGGCCAGGCCCGCCCGCGCGACGTCGACGGAGGCCAGCACCGTCGCGGTCAGCGGGGCGACCAGGGTGACCATGCCGAGGCCCAGGACCAGCAGGGCCGGCAGGACGTCGGCGAGGTAGGAGGCGTCCGGCCCCACCCGCAGCATCAGCAGCATGCCCGCCCCGCACAGCAGCGGGCCGACCGTGAGCGGGATGCGGGGGCCGATGCGGTCGGCGAGGGCGCCCGAGCGGGCGGAGAGCAGCAGCATCAGGACGGTCGTGGGCAGCAGCGCCGTACCGGCGGCCAGGGCCGACCAGCCGACCGCGACCTGGAGTTCGAGGGCGGCCAGGAAGAAGAAGCCGCTGAAGCCCGCGTACACGCACAGGGTGACCAGGTTGACCGCCGTGAACTGGCGGGAGCCGAAGATGTCCAGCGGCATCATCGGATCCGGTCTGCGCTTCTCCACCAGGACGAAGGCGACGCCCGCCGCCACCCCGGCGACCGCAGTGACGGCCACGACGAGCGACCCCTCGCGGGCCTCGATCAGCGCGTACGTCACCAGCGCCAGGGCGATGGCTCCCAGGGCCGCGCCGAGCACGTCGAAGCGCCCGTGGCTGCGGCCGTCCATCGACTCCGGCACATGGCGGACCGCGATCGGCGCACAGAGCAGCGCCAGCGGCACGTTGATCAGGAACACCCAGCGCCAGCCGGGCCCGTCCACCAGCCAGCCGCCCAGGAACGGACCCACGGCGGCGCCGACACCGCCGAAACCTGACCACAGGCCGACCGCCCGGGCCCGGTCGTCGGGGTGGAAGGAGGCCTGGATGAGGGCCAGCGAGCCGGGGGTGAGGAGTGCGCCGCCGATGCCCTGCAGGGCACGCGCGGCGACCAGGATGCCGACGTTCGGGGCCAGACCGCACAGCAGGGAGGCGGTCGCGAACCAGACGACACCGATCACGAAGATCTTGCGGCGCCCGTAGTGGTCGCCGAGCGAGCCGCCGAGCAGGATCAGGCCGGCCAGCGTGAGCATGTACGCGTTGACCGTCCACTGCAGCGCCGCCAGATCGGCGTCCAGATCGCGGCCGATGCGGGGCAGGGCGACATTGACGACGGTCGAGTCCACCATGGCCATGCTGGAGCCGAGCACGGTGGTGAGCAGGATCCACTTGCCTTGGGGCGAGGCCAGCCGCACATCGGACATGCCCTAGGTATACAGCGAGCCCGGCGCCGTAGACAGCGCCGGGCTCGTCGCGAAACGCCGGGTTACTTGATCTTCGTACCCGTGGAACGCAGGTTCCCGCAGGCCTCGGTGACGCGCTTGGCCATCGACGCCTCGGCGAGCTTGCCCCAGGTGCGCGGGTCGTAGGTCTTCTTGGAGCCGACCTCGCCGTCGACCTTCAGGACACCGTCGTAGTTGCGGAACATGTGGTCCGCGACCGGGCGCGTGAACGCGTACTGGGTGTCCGTGTCGAGGTTCATCTTCACCACGCCGTTCTCCAGCGCGGTGGCGATCTCCTCCGCCGTGGAGCCGGAGCCGCCGTGGAAGACGAAGTTGAACGGCTTGCTGCCGGCCGGCTGACCGTACTTAGCGGCCACGCCCTCGTTCAGCTCCTTGAGCAGCTCGGGGCGCAGGACGACGTTGCCCGGCTTGTACACGCCGTGCACGTTGCCGAACGACGCGGCCAGCAGGTAGCGGCCCTTCTCGCCCAGGCCCAGCGCCTCGACCGTACGGATCGCGTCCTCGACCGTGGTGTAGAGGTTGTCGTTGATCTCGTGCGAGACGCCGTCCTCCTCGCCGCCGGTCGGGGTGATCTCGACCTCAAGGATGATCTTCGCGGCGGCGGCGCGGGCCAGCAGCTCCTGCGCGATGGACAGGTTGTCGGCGAGGGTCTCCGCCGAGCCGTCCCACATGTGCGACTGGAACAGCGGGTTGCCGCCGGCCTTCACGCGCTCCTCGGAGACGGCGAGCAGCGGACGGACGTACCCGTCGAGCTTGTCCTTGGGGCAGTGGTCCGTGTGCAGCGCGACCGTGACCGGGTACTTCTCGGCGACGATGTGCGCGAACTCGGCCAGGGCCACGGAACCCAGGACCATCTCCTTGCTGTACTGGCCGCCCAGGAACTCGGCGCCACCCGTGGAGATCTGGACGATGCCGTCGCTCTCGGCCTCCGCGAAGCCGCGCAGCGCCGCGTGCAGGGTCTGGGTCGAGGTGACGTTGATGGCCGGGTAGGCGAACTTGCCTGCCTTCGCCCGGTCGAGCATCTCGTTGTAGACCTCGGGGGTTGCGATGGGCATCTGTCCGCTCCTTGGTATGTGCGGGTTGGCGTACTGGGTGCGTCCTACGGCCCTGACCCAGGGCCTGTCCGGCGGATCATGTCGGCGTCGCGGGGTCTGGCACGCACATCTGCCGCGTTGTCGTCGGTTGTCGACGCTCCTCGTAGCCACCTGATCCGCCGGACAGGCCCTAGACCTCGGGAGTGACGTCATCGTCGTCCCCATCTTTCCAGACGTCCGGCCCGGTCAGTCCAGGCCCAGGTCGTCCTTGGAGTACGCGTACAAGTACGGCACCCCCGCGCCCTGCTCGATCTTCTCCGCGGCGCCGGTCGCGCGGTCCACGATCGTCACCACCGCGACGACCTCGGCGCCCGCCTCACGTACCGCCTCGACGGCGGTCAGCGGGGAGTCGCCGGTGGTGGAGGTGTCCTCGACGACCACCACCCGACGGCCCGCGATGTCAGGCCCCTCGACCCGCCGCTGCATGCCGTGCGCCTTCGCCGCCTTGCGTACGACGAAGGCGTCGACCTTCTTCCCGCGGGCGGCGGCCGCGTGCAGGACGGCACCCGCGACCGGGTCGGCGCCCATGGTCAGCCCGCCCACCGCGTCGAATTCGAGGTCGGCGGTCAGGTCCAGCAGCACCTGGCCCACCAGCGGGGCGGCCTCGCCGTCGAGGGTGACGCGGCGCAGGTCGACGTAGTAGTCCGCCTCCAGCCCCGACGACAGGGTCACCTTGCCGTGCACCACGGCCTTGTCCTTGATCTGCTGCAGCAGCGCGCCACGTACGTCCGTCATACCGGCCAGCTTAGAGGCGGCGCCAGGCCCAGGTCATGGTGGCTTCGAGCGGCTCCAGCGGTGTGACGAGACGGGGCCGGCTGTTCAGCCCGTCGGGCGGCCCGGTCTGCGGCTCCACACAGACGGCGGCCTCCTGCTCGTCGTACACGACGACCCACTCCTCCGGGCTGCCCACCTTCAGCTCCAGCTGACCCGGCCAGGTGAGCGTGACGTCGACGCCGTCGGGCATCCCGAAGCAGTCGTCCCAGGGCCCGGGCCGCGGCTCGATCCGGTTGCCGGTGGGCAGATGGTCCTCGCCGCGCTCCTCCTGCCAGGTGGGCGCGAAGTCGACCCGCACGTCCTCGCCGCCGAGGTTCCGGTTGAACCACGGGTGCCAGCCGATCTGCGCCGGGAAGGAGGAGTCGTGCGCCTCCACGGCCATGGTCAGCGTGAGGGAGTCCGGCGTGAGGTCCAGCTGGTGGGTGACGCGACCGGGCCAGGGCCAGGGCTCCACCAGGTCGTACGTGATCACCGCCGCGTCGGCGCTCGTGCGGGCCACGCGCCAGGCGCCGTCGCGGACGGTGCCGTGGATGGCGTGCGGTGGGGAGTTGAGGGGCATCTGGTGGACGGTGCCGCCGTTGCGGAACCGGCCGTCCCTGGTGCGGCCGCACCAGGGAACCATCGGGAAACAGCCGAACCGCTCGCCCTGGCGCAGCAGTTCGACGCCGCCGACGCGAAGCCCGCCCACCCGGCCGCCGTTGCCCGGCTGCACGGTCACCTCCGCGTCGCCCGCGGTCAGCGTGATGTCTTCGTTGCTCACGGGATGACAGTACTGGGGTGATCGCGGAGACCGAAGGCAGTGGTGCAGACCTCTCGGACTGTCGGGCCTTTCGGCCCGATCAGCGTGTTCTGTGGCTCAACGCCGCTTCCGCAGGGCACGGGTGACGACGATCGCCGACGCAAGCGCGAGCGCCGCCGCCGGGGCCGCCCAGCGGAGGGAGGAGCCGGGGGAGATGGCCTGCGGGGCCGGTACGGGGGCGTAGCGACCGCGCGGCGGGGCGTGGTCGACCTCCTCCGCGCTGCGCCCGATCATCGTGCGGCGGGCGTGCGCGGCTTCGGCGGGGGGTTCGGAGGGGTCGACGAAGGACTCGGTCACCGGGGTGGCGATCGGGGTGGGTTCCTCTTCCTCGTCTTCGGTGACTACGTCTTCGTCTTCGGTGACTACGTCTTCGGTGAGTTGGGCGATGTCTTCGTCGGTGACTTCGCCGTCGGTGACTTCGCCGTCGGTGGCTACGTTTTCGGTGGCTTCATCTTCCGGCGCGGGCGCGAGGGCCGGTGGGGGGATCTCGGTGTCGACGACGGACGGTTCGGGGGCCGCTTCCTCGGCCGCCGTCGTCGTACCCAGGTTCTCCGCGAAGCGGTCCAGCAGGCGGGTCACGGCCGCGGCGACCGAGCCGGCGGGCAGTTCCACGACGCGGCCGTCGGCCGAGGCGGTGCCCTCGACGGCGAGGGTGGAGCCGCCGTCGGCGTCCAACACCCGGAGGGTGAGGGCGAGTTTGACCGAGCCCGTGCCGCGCGCCTCGGAGGCGTCGCCCTCGGCGGTGTACGTACCGTCGTCCTGCGCGGTGACGCGTACGGTCCCGCGGTAGGTGACGGAGTGGCTGCCGACGCGCACCTTCAGCCGGCCGGTGACGGGGGCCGCGCCGGCGTCCTGCTGAAGTCCGGGAACCGCGCGGGCCACGCGTGCGGGGTCGGCGAGGGCGTCCCGCAGGTGGGCGGGGGGAACCGGAACGAACACCTCATGCTCCATGTGGGCCGAGGGTACCGGGGTGGGCGGAAGGTGCACCCCCGTTGCCCGAAAAGTTGCCCGCGCTCGTGTCGCCGTCGTCCGGGGGCTGCCGCTCCCAGAACCCCGCTTCGGCCTGGACGGCCTCGCCCTCAATCGCCGGACGGGCTGGAATGTGCGGACCGGCGTCCAGAAGTACCGCCTGGCCGAAGGATGAGGACCCGCGTTGAAGGGGCCCGTCCGAGGCGACCTCAGTCCGCGTACCGGGGATCGACCAACGTCGAAGCCCGCATCCCCGTGACCCTCGTACGCCCCACCGCCCGCGCATCCGCCGCCAACCCCGTCGCCGTCAACGTCCGAGGACGCGGCGCCCCGGGATCCAGCCCGAGCCGCTGCACCCCCACCCCCGCCAGAATGAACCCCCAGTCCCGCGGCGCCCGAAACGCACCGCTCGCCCGATCGGGCCCCGCCGCGAACCCCGAGTCCCGGCCGCCAACCCGATAAGGAACCGTCCGCAGACCCGCGGAGCGCACCGTCGCGTCGGCCGTCCAGAAGACCCGGGGACGGCTGGCGACCGGCCCGGCGTGCACGACCAGCCGTCCGCCGGGGGCAAGCGCACGGCGGGCGAGGCCGTAGAACTCCTGCGAGTACAGCTTCGTGCTCGCGGTGATCCCCGGATCGGGCAGATCGCAGATCACCACGTCGAAGGCCCCCGGCGGAGCAACTCGCAGCCAGCGGAAGGCGTCCTGGGTGGTCTCGTGGACGCGGAGGTCGTCGTAGACGTGGTCGTTGAGACGGGCGAGGGCCGGGTCGGTGCGGGCCAACCGGACGACTCCGGCGTCGAGTTCGACGATGTCGACGCGCCGTACGCCCGAATGTTCCAGCACCTCGCGGGCGGCCAGTCCGTCGCCGCCGCCGAGGATGAGCACGCGCGCGTGGGAGCCGTTCATCGCGGGGTGGACCAGCGCCTCGTGGTAGCGGCGCTCGTCGCGCCCGCTGACCCGCAGGCGTCCGTCGAGGAAGAGGTCGAGGGGGCGGCCGTGGGTGCCGCCGGTGAGGACGACCTCCTGGGTGCCGGTCTGCACCGCCACGCGGACGTCCTTGCCGTACACCGCCTCCCGCGCGGCCCGTTCGAAGTCGTCGACCAGGACGGCGGCGGAGGCGAGCAGACCGAGCACGGCGACGTTGGCGATCAGCAGCAACCACCGGGCGCGGCGCGTGAGATCGCGGCGGAACAGGCCGAGGACCAGCGCGCCGCCGGCGAACGCGTTGACCGTGCCGGTGATCAGTACGCCGGTCAACTGGCCCAGCAGGGGCAGGAGAAGGAAGGGAAAGGCGAGGCCGCCGACGAGCGCGCCGACGTAGTCCGCGGCGAACAGGTCCGCCACCGCGCCGCCCGCGTCCTGGCGCCGGATGCGCTGGATCAGCTCCATCAGCAGCGGGACCTCGGCGCCGATCAACAGGCCTATGGCGAGCGAGAAGGCGACCAGCAGCCAGCGCGGCCCGCTCGCCCACAGCCCGCCCCAACCGCCGGTCCACGCGAAGACGGCGTACAAAGCCATCGCACTGCACCCGCCGACCAGCGCGAGCGTCGCCTCGATCGCGCCGAAGCCGGCCGCCGCGTGCCAGCGCAGCTTCTTCGCGGCGAGCGAGCCGATGCCCATGGCGAAGACCATGACGGACAGCACGACGGACGCCTGGGTGACCGAGTCGCCGATCAAGTACGAGGCAAGCGCGACCAGTTCGAGCTCGTAGACGAGTCCGCAGGCCGCGCAGACGAAGACGCACGCGAGGACCAGGAACCGTCCGGTGCCCGGCCGCACCGGCAGCGGCGCGGGGCCGGGCCAGGGGGGCGGGGAGCCGGGCGGGGCCGGTGCGTGCGGTTCGATCACGACTGCGACGTTACGTCACACTGAGGTCACCCTTCGTCACCCACACGTGTGGATCTGACGCCCTAAACGCCCGACACGAGGCGGAAATGCCTCAAACGCCGGACGGACTGAGCCGAGGCACCGGAATCCGTACGCCGACCCGGGTCCGGGTCGCCACCAACTGCCCGTCCTGCGGGTAGGCGTGCCAGGTCCGCCAGTGCACCTGGCCCTCCTGGCGCTGGGCCAGCAGGGCCGTGAACGCGTGCGGGCTGCCGGGGAAGACGCCGGCCAGGCCGTTGGGATGGTCGGCGACCAGGGCGAGCAACTCCTGTGCGCGGCCCGCGAAGGAGCCCGGCGAGAGCAGTTCGACGCGGGCCGCGAACTCGTACTCCCAGTCGCCGACCCGCTTGGCGACGCCCAGCGGCAGCGGGGTGCTGCTGCCGGGGATGCACGCCACCGTCTCCGAACAACTGCCCCGCTCCTCCTCAAGGAGCACCTGGTGGGATGCGCCCAGGAGTCTCAACTGCAGCTTCGCCCCGGCCAGTTCGAGGTCGAGCGTGGCGAGGGCGGGGAGCGGCTCCCGCCCCAGGGCCCAGGCGAGGTCGGCCGCGCGCGTGTCTGTGTACGAGGTGTTCAGGGTCGTGAGCATGGATCGGCTCCGCTAGCACGCAAAGAAAAGGGAGGTGGGGAGGTGGGGTCCGGCGCACCCCGGTCGGTACCGGGAGATCGGCCCGGTCAACCCAGTCGGATCATCGGAAGGTGTGTGTGCAGGACGTCCGAGGGGCTGCGTTGGTGTTTTAGAGGGAATCATGAACGGTGGCGCCACCACAGCGTTTTTACCCAACTTCGTGGGGTTTCCATCCCTCAGAGGGCTCCACAGCTCAACTGTTCAACCACGGCGTGCGCCACGGCGGCCATGGCGCACGCCGGAGCGCCAAAGCGCCCGCGGGGCGTGGTACCCGGCGGGCGCTCTCCTGGAGTGACGGGAGTGCTGGGAGCAAGGGAAGTGACGTACTCCCGGGTGGAGCTCAGCTGCCCCGTGTCAGCTGCCTCCCCCGCATCCGCCCCCGCCACCGCCACCGCAGGAAGACCCGCCCCCGCAGGACGAACCGCCGCCGCAGGAGTGGCCGCCCGAGTGACCGCCGGAGTGACCGCCCGAGGACGAGCCGCAGGACACCGCCCCGCTGCTGCTCCCGGCCGCCCCGCCGGCCCACCAGCTGTTGTCGGAGCCGCGGCGCCGGCCGCCGCGGTTGGCCAGAATGGTGCTCCTGGTCCGGCGCGCCTTCGACACGACGACCAGCACGAACGCGATCACAACCGCTGCCACGATGATGCCGATTGCCATGGCGCCACCGCCCTTCTGATTCGCCTGAAGCAGCCCCCCGTGGGCGCCTCGCTCGTTGCGTGATCGGGGGATGCCCTCGCACGTCGTCGGCCAAAGCAGAGTTGAGGAACTCCAGAGCTTCGGCGCAGGATGACCGGCATGACCTCCAGCAGCCGCCCGCTCCTCAACCGCCGTCTCGCCGAGTTCGGGACGACGATCTTCGCCGAGATGTCCGCGCTCGCCGTGCGGACGGGCGCGATCAACCTGGGCCAGGGTTTCCCGGACACCGACGGCCCGGAGGAGGTCCGGGAGGCGGCCGTACGGGCGCTGCGCGACGGCCGCGGCAACCAGTACCCGCCGGGCCCCGGCGTCCCCGAACTGCGCACCGCGATCGCCGCGCACCAGCAGCGGCTCTACGGCCTTGCCCACGATCCCGACACCGAGGTCCTGGTCACGGCCGGCGCCACCGAGGCCATCGCCGCCGCCCTGCTGGCGCTGCTGGAACCCGGCGACGAGGTGATCGCCTTCGAGCCGTACTACGACTCCTACGCGGCGTGCATCGCGATGGCGGGCGGCACACGCGTGCCGGTCACCCTGCGCCCGCAGGACGGCGCCTTCCGGCTCGACCTCGGCGAACTGCGCGCCGCCGTCACCGACCGCACCCGCCTCCTCCTGATCAACACCCCGCACAACCCCACCGGCACGGTCCTCACCCGCGAGGAACTCACCGCGATCGCCGAACTGGCCGTCGAGCGCGACCTGCTCGTCGTCACGGACGAGGTCTACGAGCACCTGGTCTTCGACGACGCCGAGCACGTGCCGCTCGCGACCTTCCCGGGCATGCGGGAGCGCACGGTGACCATCGGCTCGGCCGGCAAGACCTTCTCCTTCACGGGCTGGAAGGTGGGCTGGGTGACGGCCGCACCGGAACTGGTCACGGCGGTCCGCTCGGCGAAGCAGTTCCTGACGTACGTGGCGTCCGGACCCTTCCAGTACGCGGTCGCCGAGGCACTGGCGCTCCCGGACTCGTACTTCGCCGCCTTCCGCGCGGACATGCTGGCCAAGCGGGACCTGCTGGCGGCGGGCCTCGCGGACGCGGGCTTCGAGGTGTTCCGGCCGGCGGGCACCTACTTCATCACCACCGACATCCGCCCCCTCGGCGAGAGCGACGGCTTCGCCTTCTGCCGCGCGCTGCCGGAACGGGCCGGCGTCGTCGCCATCCCGAACGCGGTCTTCTACGACCACCGGGAGGCGGGCGCGCCCTTCGTGCGGTTCGCGTTCTGCAAGCGGACCGGGGTGCTGGAGGAGGCCGTGAGCCGCTTGAAGTCGCTGGCGTAAAGTCACGCCGCCACGCCGGGCGCGGTGAATCCGTACCCGCCCGGCCGCGCAATGCTCGCCTGCGCCCGTTTCACCCGGCAATGTGCCGGTGTGACCCACGCCAGTACCCTCGCGCCCCGCCCTGTCACGGAGCCCGGTACCCAAGCCCGTACCCATCTGTCGACGGCGGCGGCCCTGGGCGGCGCCCTCGGTCTGTTCGCCGCCGCACGCCTGCTGGGCGTCGCCGCGCTGGCCCTGACGGCCTGGGCGACCGACCGGCACTGGCCGGCGCTCCTGGGCCGCTCCTGGGACTCCCAGTGGTACCTGGGGATCGCGGCGCACGGCTACGGCCGGGCCCTGCACTTCCAGCCCGGTGTCGTCCACAGCGATCTGGCGTTCTTCCCGCTGTACCCGGCCCTGGTCCGGGCGGTGACCGCGCTGAGCCCGCTGAGCGGGGGCGCGGCCGGGCTGCTCGTGTCCTGGCTCGCGGCGGCGGTCGCGGCCTGCGGGCTCTACACACTGGGCGCCCGCCTGCACGGCCGGGCGGTGGGCACGGCGCTCGTGCTGCTCTGGGGTCTGCTCCCGCACTCGATCGTGCTGTCGATGGCGTACACGGAGCCGGTCCTCACCGCCTTCGCCGCCTGGGCGCTGTACGCCGTGCTGGACGGGCGGTGGGTGTGGGCGGGGACGCTGGCCGCGCTGGCGGGGCTGGCCCGTCCCAACGGATTCGCGGTCGCGGCGGCGGTGCTCGTGGCGGCGGCGTACGAGATCTGTCGGGCGCGCGGAAAAGTTGTCCACAGGGTGTGGACGGGCGCGCTGCTCGCGCCGAGCGGCTGGGCCGCGTACGTCCTGTGGGTCGGCCACCGCAAGGGCGACCTGCTGGGCGGCTACTTCGAGGTACAGCGCCTGTGGGGGTCGAGGTTCGACTTCGGCAGGGGCTCGCTCCTCCTCGCCAAACACCTGCTCCTGCACGGCGACCGCTTCGTCTTCCCGATGACGATGATGATCGTCGCGGCGGCAACCGTCCTGTACGCCCTCCTGCTGGCGGACCGCGCCCCGCTCCCCCTGCTCGTCTACACGGGCGTCCTGCTCCTGATCGCGCTGGGCGGCTCGGGCTTCTTCGAGTCGAAGCCCCGCTTCCTGCTCCCCGCCTTCCCGCTCCTGCTGCCGCTCGCGCGGGCACTGGTCCGCACGGCGAGAGCCCGGCCCTGGCACGCGACCGTGGTGGTCGGCGCCCTGGCCGGGCTCTCCTTCGGCTACGGGGCGTATCTCGTGGTGATCGCGAACACGCCGCTGTAAGTGCCGTGGACCGGAAGTGGGGCCGGAACCAGGACCGAGTAGCGAGTACCGGGGACTACTCCCCGTCCTCGTCCTCGCCCTTCTCCTCCGCCTCATTGACGTCCTGCTCAAGGCCGAGCTGCTCGACGAGCCACTTGTCGAACTCGATGGCCGCGCGCACCCAGCTGACCGTCGAGGAGACGAAGTGCTCCAGGCTGACGCCGGTGCCGATCAGCATCTGCGCCTCGCCGATCAGACGGACGGTGCCGTCGTCATGCGTGTGCGTGTACACCTTGGGCCACAGGGTGCGCCGGTTCCAGTCGTCGATGGACTCCAGCAGCAGCGGCTTCTCGTCGATCTGGTGGGGCCGGTCGTAGAACGTCCGGACCGAGAAGACGGCCTGGTCGTCCTCGCCGCGGAACATGAAGTACGTGCGGAACTGCTCCCACGGCGCCGCGAGGTCTCCCTCGTCGTCGACGACATACTTCAGCTCCATCTGTTCGAGGAGCTGCTTCACGAGGTCCTGATCCGGGACAACGGGGCCCGCCGGCCCTTGGGGCTGCGGCTCGGGCTGGCCCCCGAAGTTCGGAATCGAGGACGGGTCGATGGTCACCGTGAATTTCCCTTCATATGGATGCCGTCATCCTCCCTCATGCGGGGAGGGGGGTGGCAAGCCCGACGGCCGGAAACTCACCACCCCCTGGTCAGGGCGTGAAAGTCACAGCGTCTTACCGGTCGCCCGCCCCACGATCAGCCCCTCCCCGAACGTGTCCACCCGTACCGTGTCGCCGTCCTTGATCTCGCCGGAGAGGATCTCCTTGGCGAGGCGGTCGCCGATGGCGGTCTGGACGAGGCGGCGCAGGGGGCGGGCGCCGTAGGCCGGGTCGTTGCCCTCTTCCGCGAGCCAGGTCAGGGCGTCCTCGCTGACCTCCAGGATGAGGCGGCGTTCCGCCAGGCGCTTGGCGAGGCGGTCGATCTGGAGGCGGGCGATGCGGGCCAGCTCGTCCTTGGCGAGGGCCGAGAAGACGACCAGGTCGTCCAGGCGGTTGAGGAACTCCGGCTTGAAGGAGGCCCGGACCACGTCCATGACCTGGTCCTTCTTCTCCTGCTCACTGGTCAGCGGGTCGACCAGGAACTGGCTGCCCAGGTTCGAGGTGAGGACCAGGATGACGTTGCGGAAGTCGACCGTGCGGCCCTGGCCGTCGGTGAGGCGGCCGTCGTCCAGCACCTGGAGGAGGATGTCGAAGACCTCGGGGTGCGCCTTCTCGACCTCGTCGAGCAGGACGACGGAGTACGGGCGCCTGCGGACCGCCTCCGTGAGCTGGCCGCCCTCCTCGTAGCCGACGTAGCCGGGCGGGGCGCCGACCAGGCGGGCCACGCTGTGCTTCTCGCCGTACTCGGACATGTCGATGCGGACCATGGCCCGCTCGTCGTCGAAGAGGAAGTCGGCGAGGGCTTTGGCGAGTTCGGTCTTGCCGACGCCGGTGGGGCCGAGGAAGAGGAACGAGCCGGTGGGGCGGTCGGGGTCGGCGATGCCGGCCCGGGTGCGCCGTACCGCGTCGGACACCGCCTGCACGGCCTCCCGCTGGCCGATCAGGCGCTTGCCCAGCTCGTCCTCCATGCGCAGCAGCTTCTGCGTCTCGCCCTCCATGAGGCGTCCGGCCGGGATGCCGGTCCAGGCGGCGACGACGTCCGCGATGTCGTCGGAGCCGACCTCGTCCTTGACCATGGTGTCCCGGGAGGCCTCCACCTCGGCCTCCGAGGCGGCCTCCAAGTCCCGCTCCAGGGTGGGGATCTCGCCGTAGAGCAGCTTGGACGCGGTGTCGAAGTCGCCGTCGCGCTGGGCCCGTTCGGCCTGGCCGCGCAACTCGTCGAGCTTCTCCTTGAGTTCACCGACGCGGTTGAGGGACTGCTTCTCCTTCTCCCAGCGCGCGGTCAGGCCGCGCAGCTCCTCCTCCTTGTCGGCGAGGTCGCGGCGCAGCTTCTCCAGGCGCTCGCGGGAGGCCGGGTCGGTCTCCTTCTCCAGCGCCAGCTCCTCCATCTTCAACCGGTCGACCACACGCTGGAGTTCGTCGATCTCGACGGGCGAGGAGTCGATCTCCATGCGCAGGCGGGAAGCCGCCTCGTCGACCAGGTCGATGGCCTTGTCGGGCAGGAAGCGGGAGGTGATGTAGCGGTCGGAGAGGGTGGCGGCGGCGACCAGCGCGCTGTCCGCGATCTGGACCTTGTGGTGGGCCTCGTAGCGGCCCTTGAGCCCGCGCAGGATCGCGATCGTGTCCTCGACCGAGGGCTCCGCCACCAGGACCTGCTGGAAGCGGCGCTCCAGCGCCGGGTCCTTCTCGATGCGCTCGCGGTACTCGTCCAGCGTCGTCGCGCCGACCATGCGCAGCTCTCCGCGCGCGAGCATCGGCTTCAGCATGTTGCCGGCGTCCATGGCGGAGTCCCCGCCCGCGCCGGCGCCCACGACGGTGTGCAGTTCGTCGATGAACGTGATGATCTGCCCGTCGGAGTCCTTGATCTCCGCCAGGACCGTCTTGAGCCGCTCCTCGAACTCGCCGCGGTACTTGGCGCCCGCGACCATCGCGCCCAGGTCGAGGGCGACCAGCCGCTTGTTCTTGAGGGACTCGGGCACATCGCCCTTGACGATCCGCTGGGCGAGGCCCTCGACGACGGCGGTCTTGCCGACGCCGGGCTCGCCGATCAGCACGGGGTTGTTCTTGGTCCGCCGGGACAGCACCTGCACGACCCGTCGGATCTCCTGGTCGCGGCCGATGACGGGGTCGAGCTTCCCCTCCCGCGCGGCCGCGGTGAAGTCCGTCCCGAACTTCTCCAGCGCCTTGTACTGGCCCTCCGGGTCAGCCGTGGTCACCCGGCGCCCTCCCCTCGCCTTCTGGAAGGCCTCCTGCAGCTTTTTCGCGGTGGCCCCCTGCCCGGACAGTACGTCACCGGCCGCGCCGCCCTTCGCGGCGATCCCGATGAGCAGGTGCTCGGTTGACAGGTACTCGTCACCGAGCTCCTTGGCCCGCTCGGCCGCGTCCGCGATGACCGCGAGCAGCTCCCGGTTGGGCTGCGGCGGCGCGACGGTGGAACCGGTCACGCTGGGCAGCGAGCCGAGCACCTTCTCCGCGCCGGCCCGGACGGCGGCCTGATCGGCGTCGACGGCGGCGAGCAGGTCGGTGATGTTCTCGTTCTCCTGCCCCTGGAGCAGAGCGAGGAGCAGGTGGGCAGGGGTGAGGTCGGAATGCGCCTCGGTCACGGCCCGGTTGCTGGCCGCGTTGATCGCGTCCCGGCTCCGGTTGGTCAGCTCTGCGTCCACGTTCGCGCTCTCCTCCTGGCGTCAGCGGTCTTGACAGGTCTGTGCGGGGGTCCTGGGAAGTCTGTGCGGGGTCCCGGGAAGTCTCCCATGCTGACTCAGTCAGCGTGCACAAAGTTGAGTCTATTCCGCTCAAGGCGATCGCGACACAAAAAACGCCCCCGCACAGACGGGGGCACTTGGGCGTTGGTCATTTCCGGCCACTGATGATCGCCGGACGATTGCTCCGACACCCGGAGATTCCAGGCAAAACTGCAGCGGCGTCACCGTGTTCAGGTCACGGTGACGCCGCTGCGGGGGGAAGCACCTGCGCGATCTGTTACGACGGGGGAATCGCGTCAGGCACTGCGGGGGGTGGCTGAGATGGTCCGTAGGTTGGGGGCTTCCGGTTCCACCAGCCGATGGTCTCGCTGATCAAGGTTCACAAAGATCATTCCGTACCGAATCGCACATCGAACAGGCTGCGGCGCCCCCCGAGGCCGCCGCAGACACCGATAGGCCCGTACGTCCTCGTCCTCGTCCCGCGTCACGACGACCGGCTCTCCGAAGACGGTCACCATCAGCGAGTCCCCGGGGTGGGGGATCGCGGTGACCAGATCGATGAAGTGCCAGCCGGAGCGGTAGGCCGTGGCCATTTCGCGACGGAAGGAGCGGTCGTCGGGTGGAGTGGTCATGACTCGGCGACCCACGTGCTGTCGCTCGGAGCGACCCAGGTGCTGTCATCCGGTGCGTCGGACGCCGTGACGACCCAGGTGCTGTCGCCGACGCCGACGGCAGTCACAGTGGTCGTGCGCCAGGTACTGTCGCCCGCCGTAGCACTGTCGGTCCCCGCAAAGCCACTCAGAGCCCCGAAAGCCACAACGGCGGAGAAGGCGGCGACTAGCGCCGAGCGAAGCATTCTCTTATGCATAGTCGGCTTCGTCCTCATTTGAAGGTCACCTCTCCCCCGTCCGAATACGACGATGGCCCATTCCGGCACGTCATGGCCACACAATCGATGCATCATGTTCCTGCACGTTCAGGACCCTGGGGGGTGGAGATTTGACAATAAATGAGACTAAGCGGACACATCCTCACGGGCTGACCGACCTGTGCGCGGAAGGGCGTCGCCTCTACGGGAACGCTCTCCGGACGGGACGCGTCGCCCGTACGGATGTGGAACCCGCACCCTGTTTGATGGAGTTCGCCCTCCTTCATCCCGATCCTGACGACCCGACCTGGCTGCGTCCCGTACCTCCTTCGATTGCCCTCGCCCAGCGGCTCAACCCGATCGAGAGCGAGATCACCCAGCGCCGGCGGATGTCGATCGAACTCGCCGACGCTTTCGAGCCGTTCATGACCCTCAGCGCCCAGTCCACGGCGACCACGCACTCCATCACGGTGCTGGAGGGCCTGGACCGGATCAACGCGGCACTCGATCTGGCCACCGCCCAGTGCCAGACGGAGATGCTGACCGTGCAGCCGAGCCGTCGCCGGCTTGAGCACACCCTCGCCCAGGGCCTGAACCGCGACCGGCCGCTGATCGAACGCGGCTGCCGCATCCGCACCCTCTACCAGCACCCGGCCCGCTACAGCCCCGAGACACTGGCCTACGTCGCCCAGTTCACCGAGGGCAAGGTCGAGTACCGGACGATCGACGAACTCGTCGAGCGGCTGATCATCTGCGACGAGACCGTGGCCTTCATCCCGACCCGCGACGACGGGGAGATCGCCCTCGAACTCAGGCATCCGGGGCTCGTCCGCTACCTGATCAAGGTCTTCGAGTTCATGTGGAACCGCGCGGTCCCGCTGAGCGCCGGCGCACCCTACGAGACCGCCCCCGACGGCATCACCGAGATCCAGCACTCGATCGCCAAGCTCCTCATCGAGGGCCACGTCGACGAGGCGATCGCCCGGCGCCTGGGCATGAACGTCCGCACCTGCCGTGCCCACATCGCCAAGCTCGCGACGGCTCTGGGCAGCGGCAGTCGCGCGCAGCTCGGGTTCCTCATAGCCCAGTCGGGGATCCTGAAGCAGGAGCCCTGACCCGCAGAAGCAGAAACCGCAGGAAGAAGTAGGACACACGTGACGACACAGCCACACCGGCACGGTCCGGAGGAACTGTGCGAGGAGGGCCTGGAGCTGTACGGCCGAGCGCTGCGTGCCGGGCACGTCAGCGGCGCGGACGTGCGGGCGGCCCCCTGTCTCGTCGACTTCGGCCTGCTGAGCCCCGCCCCCGCGGACCCCGACCGTCTGGAGCCCGTCGCCCCGGCCCTCGCCCTGCACCGCAGGCTGAGCGCCTCGGCGGACCGCATCGCCGACGAACGCCGGCGCGAGCAACGGCTGGCCGAGACGTTCGAGCCGCTCATGCGCATCGACGGGCAGCGCACGGCCCCGACGGACCCGCCGGCCATCGGCCTCATCGGCGGACTCGACCGGATCAACGAGGCCATCGCCGCGGCCATGGCCGACGCCTCCCGCGAGCTCCTGGCCATCCAGCCCTACAACGGCCGCAACCCCGCCTCGCGCCTGGCCAGGAGCCTGGGGCGCGACCAGGCCCTGCTCGACCGCGGCGGCCGTATCCGCACCCTCTACCAGCACACCCAGCGCCACTCGCCGGCCGTGACGGCCCGCTACGAGCAGCTGGACGGCGACGCCGAGGCACGGACCCTGGACCAGGTCACCGAGCGCCTCGTCGTGGTCGACCGCACGGTGGCCTTCATCCCGGCCAACGCGGACCGCACGCTCGCCCTCGAAGTGCGCCACCCGGTCCTGATCGACTACTTCGCCATCACCTTCGACCGCCTGTGGCACATGGCCGCCCCGATGTACCCCGAGACGGTCCCGCCCGCCACCCTCAACGGCATAACTCCCCGCCAGCACGCCATCGCCGCCCTCCTCGTCGAGGGCCACACCGACGCCGTCATCGCGGAGCGCCTGGGGCTGAACGTGCGTACCGCGCGCGTGCACATCGCCAAGCTCGCGGCGACGCTGGGCAGCGAGAGCCGGGCGCAGCTGGGCTATCTCATCGGGCGGTCGGGGATTCTTGACCGGGAAGGGTGAGCGAGCCGATGTCGGCGGGCTGACGCGGGTTGTCGAGCCCCACCTGCGCTATCCGCACGCCGAGCTGGGCCCGGCTGGCCGCGCCCAGCGTCTCGGAGAGGCGCGCGATGTGGGCCCGGCAGGTGCGGACGCTTATGCCGAGCCGCTCGGCGATGACGGCGTCCTGGTGGCCCTCGGCGAGCAGCGCCGCGATGGACTGCTCGCGGTGCGAGATGCCCTCGATGCCGGTGTCGGGGAGGGCCGCGGTCAGCGGGATCGCGAGGCGCCAGAGGCGATCGAAGACCGTGCCCAGGTAGCCGACCAGCGCCGGGTGGCGCAGCTCAAGGGCGAGGGTGCGGTCCGCGTTGGCGGGGATGAAGGCGACCGTGCGGTCGAAGAGGATGAGGCGGTCGATCACCTCGTCCAGGGTCCGCGCCTCCACCGTGTCGCCCATCAGCTCCAGGTAGTTGAGCAGGCCCTGGCCGTGCCGGGCGACGTGCGTGTACAGGTCGCGCATGCGTACGCCCCGGCCGCGCAGGGCGAGCGCCCGGTGCAGTCCCTCGGTCAGCTCGTGCTCGGGCCGGATGCCGCCGGGCTGGACCGTCAGGACCTCCGTGGTGCACGCCTCGGTCGCCTCGTCCATCGCGGCCTGGATGCGGGAGAGACCGTCCAGGACCCGGATCGCGGCGCCCTCGCCGGCGCCCGTCGGCACCGGCGGCCCGAGACCGGCGTACCACTCGAAGGCGGCCACCGCGGAGCCCACCCGTCGCTGGCTCCCGCTGACCTCGTCGTAGACCCCGCGCAGCAGCCGGGTCATGACCTCCTGCGGGGAGGTCGGCACCAGCCAGTCCATGTCGTCGGGGTCCGGGTGCAGCAGGGCCAGCTCCAGCAGGCACGGCACCGACTCCGCGTCGGGGCGCGGCACGCGACCCCGTCGTACGGCCCGGGAGTACACGCGGTCCCCGGCCTCGCACAAGCGGTCGGCACCGTGCGGATGCTCCGCCGTCCCGTGCCCGGCCATCGCCCAACCCCCGGTTCTGCCGTCTATCGCAGCGCAACTATGCGCGGCCCGCACGGGCTCCGCAACACGGCTCGATCGGCCCAGGCACAGGAAAAACGCCGGTATGCCCGGGTATATACAGGCCTCCTTCCGTCGAGTTGCAACAAGCTGATGGCGCTGTGCAGGAACCTGGGGGTGCGCGGAACGTCTGCTTCCGCCGGGTGGTGGGCGCCGTGCGCGCCCCCGGAACCGCGCCGGGCGTGCGCTCCCGGAAATGCCGGAGTGATCGTTGTGTTACGTACCGCCCTTAACGTCCCCTCATGGCGGACATATTTGACGCGTACGCGTTGGCCGACGCGTGGGACGAGATGTTTGAGCGACCGGGTGAGGTCAGGGCCGCCTACGAGCCGGTGCTGGCGGCACTTCAACCGATCGAGCCGAGTGAATTGCGCTTCCGGGCCGACCAGATGGCCCGGGCGTTCACCGACCGGGGTGTGACCTACGCCTTCGCGGGCGAGGAGCGGCCCTGGCCGCTGGATCTGGTGCCGAGGATCCTCGACGCCCTCGAATGGGATCTCATACAACGCGGGGTGAGCCAACGGGTCAGAGCCCTGGAGGCCTATCTCGCCGACGCCTACGGGCCCTGCCGGGCCTTCGAGGACGGCGTGGTGCCCTGGCGCCTGCTGCTCCACTCCCCGCACTTCCACCGCGCCGCGCACGGCGTCGAGCCACCGGGCGGGGTGCGCATCCACGTCGCCGGCATCGACCTCGTCCGGGACGAGGAGGGCGCCTTCCGGGTCCTGGAGGACAACGTGCGGGTGCCCAGCGGGGTCTCGTACGTCATCGAGAACCGCCGGGCGATGACCCGGGTCTTCCCGTCCCTCTTCGCCGAGCAGCACGTCGTGCCCGTCGACGGGTACGCCCAGCGCCTGTTGGCCGCCCTGCGCGCCGCCGCCCCCGAGGGGGTGGTGGACCCGCGGGTCGTGGTGCTCACCCCGGGGCCCAGCAACGCCGCCTACTTCGAACACGCCCTGCTCGCCCGGCTGATGGGCGTGCAGCTGGTGGAGGGCCACGACCTGGTCTGCCGCGGCAACCGCGTCTGGATGCGCACCACCCGCGGCGAGGTGCCCGTGCACGTCGTATACCGGCGCCTGGACGACGACTTCCTCGACCCGCTGCACTGCCGCCCCGACTCGGTGATCGGCTGCCCCGGCATCATGGGCGCGGCCATGGCGGGCAACGTCACACTCGCGAACGCGGTCGGCAACGGGATCGCCGACGACAAACTGCTCTACACCTACGTCCCCGACCTGATCCGCTACTACCTCTCAGAGGAACCGATTCTCCCCAACGTCGAGTCCTACCGACCAGACGAACCAGGGCAGTTGGAGGCGGTCCTCGACCAGATCGACCAGCTGGTGATCAAGCCGGTCGACGGCGCCGGCGGCCAGGGCATCGTCATCGGGCCGAAGGCCGACGCGGACACCCTCGAACGCACCCGCAAAGCCGTCGCCGCCGACCCGCGCGGGTTCATCGCGCAGCGGCCCGTCGCGCTGTCCACCTCCCCCACCCTCGCCGGCGAGCGCATGGCACCGCGCCACATCGACCTGCGCCCGTTCGCCGTGAACGACGGCAGCGACGTGTGGGTGCTGCCCGGCGGCCTGACCCGCGTCGCGCTCCAGGAGGGCAACCTGATCGTCAACTCCAGCCAGGGCGGCGGCTCCAAGGACACCTGGGTGCTCGCGGAGGGCCCGGCCGAGCCGCCGGCGCCCGCCTTCGAGGGCACGCTCCCGGCGGTCGCCCCACGTCAGCACGGACCCGACGGCAACCCCACCGTCGTATCGGAAGGGGCGCAGCAGCAGTGAACGACGTGATCCTGTCCCGGATAGCCGAGGCCCTGACCTGGACCGGCCGGTACGTCGAGCGGGCGGACGCCACGGGCCGCATCCTCGACGCGTATCTGCACCGCATGCTGGAGGACCCCTGGCGCGACGAGGACGTGGCCTGCCGGTCGCTGTACGCGATCCTCGGCGTCGACGCGGGCGGCACGCGCGTGGACATGCAGAAGGTGCTCGACCAGCTCGCCTTCGACGCCCGCTCGACCTGCTCCATCGAGGGCGCGCTCGGCGCCGCCCGGCTCAATGCCAGAAGCGCCCGGGAAGCCGTCTCCTCGGAGATGTGGGAGTGCCTCAACTCCACCTGGCACGCCCTGGCCGACCAACGTCTCGCGGCCCGCCGTACGGGCCCCTACGCCTATCTGGAACTGGTCCGCCGCCGCGCGGCCCTCTTCTTCGGCCTCGCCGACTCCACCATGAGCCGGGACGACAGCTGGCGGTTCGTGGTGCTCGGCCGGAGTCTGGAACGGGTCGACATGACCGTACGGCTGCTGGCGGTACGTGTGCTGGACGCGGCGCACGCGCCCGACTGGCCGACGCTGCTGAGCGCTTCGGGTGCCGACGAGGCGTACGCGCGCGTGTACGGCGGTTTCGGCGACACCCCGCGGGTGGCCGAATTCCTGCTCCTGGACCGGGACTTCCCGCGTTCGGCGCTGCACGCGCTGACCACGGCGGAGGAGTGCCTCAGCGCGCTCGGCCGCCCCCGCCAGGACCCCGCGCGCCGCCCGATCGGCCGGCTGCGCACCCGCCTCGAATACCTCGACACCAACGCGCTGGAGGACCAACTCCCCCTCCTGCTCCGGGACCTGCAGCAGTCCTGCATGGCGTCCGCCGACGCGGTGGCGGAGCGCTTCTTCCCGTACCAGGGGCCCGTCGAGTGGGCCCAGGAAGGAGCCTGACATGGCTCGCCGCCTCCGCATCCGGCACGTCACGCGCGTCGCGTACGCCCAGCCTGCCGCGTCCTCGCACAACGAGGTCCGCATGACCCCGCTGACGCTCCCAGGACAGACCACCCTGGACGCCCGGGTCACCGTCAGCCCGGCCGCCGCGACCTGGTCGTACTGGGACTACTGGGGCACGCAGGTCACCGGCTTCGACCTGATGGACCCGCACGCGGACCTCACGATCACCGCGTCCAGCCTGGTGGAGACGTCCCCACCGAGCCCGCTCCCCGAACCGCCCGACTGGCCGGAACTGGCCGAACACACGGCGGGCTCCCGCCTGTTGGAGTACGCGGGCCCGACCATCCGTACGACGATCCCGACAACGCTCCTGGACAAGGCGCGGGAGGCGGCGGCCGGCCTCGACCCGCACGCGACGGCCCTCGCGGTCTCGTCCCTGGTCGCCGACCAGGTCTCCTACCTCCCCGGCGCGACGAGCGTGAACACCTCCCCCGCCGAGGCCTGGGAACAGGGCGCCGGCGTCTGCCAGGACATCACCCACCTCACCCTCGCCATGCTCCGCGGCGTCGGCCTCCCGGCCCGCTACGTCTCCGGCTACCTCCACCCCGAACGCGACGCCGAACTCCACCGCCCCGTCGTCGGCCAGAGCCACGCCTGGATCGAGTACTGGGCCGGCGACTGGTGCGGCTACGACCCCACCAACCGCACCCCCGCCGACGAGACCCACGTGGTCGTGGCCCGAGGCCGCGACTACGACGACGTCACCCCGCACAAGGGCATCTACCGGGGGGTGGCGGGCGGCCCGCCGGACGTACTGGTGGAGTTCACGCGGGTGGCGTGAGACGAACGGGCGGCACCCCCTCCCCCGGGGTGCCGCCCGCCTCGCCCGAACGCCTGGGCCGCCGTGCCTACTTGAGGCCGATCGCCTGGCAGTCCGCCGTGTACTTCGTGGTGCAGATGTCGGAGGTCTTGTAGATGCCGTCCGCGATGACCGTCGACTTGATGTTCTTCTTCGTCAGCGCGGTCACCGTGACGAGCTGGGCCGGGATGTCCTTGTTCGTGGGGCTGTCGACGTTGTCCTGGGTGAGGGCGTCGAACTGGATGTCGTGGCCCTGCACCTTGGCCACGGCCATCTGCGCGGCGGCCTCGGCCTCCTGCGGGTAGGACTTGTAGACGCTCATGTACTGCTCGCCGGCCACGATCCGCTGCACGGCGGCGAGTTCGGCGTCCTGGCCGGTGATCGGGGGCGGGTTGGTCACCCCGGCGGCGTCGAGGGCCTTGACGATGCCGCCGGCCATGCCGTCGTTGGCGGAGTAGATGGCGGCGATGTCGCCCTTGCCGATCTCCTCGATCGCGGCGGCCATGTTGGCCTGGGCGTTCTCCGGCTTCCAGTCCTTGGTGTCGTAGGACTTGGCGATCGTCACCTTGCCGTTGAGCTCGGACAGCGCGCCCGCCTTGAACTGCTTGGCGTTCGGGTCGGTGGGCGAGCCGTTCATCATGACGATCTTGTCGGCGGTGCTGGCGTCCGACCCCAACGCGTCCAGCAGGGAACGGCCCTGGACCTCGCCGACCAGTTCGTTGTCGAAGGAGATGTACGCGTCGATGGGCCCCTCGGCGAGCCGGTCGTAGGCGATGACCGGGATGCCGGCCTCCTTGGCCTTCTTCACCTCGCCGGCGATCGCGTGCGAGTCGACCGCGTCCAGCAGGATGATGTCGACCTTGTTGTCGATCATCTGCTGCATCTGGGTCGCCTGCTTGTTCACGTCCTGGTCGGCGTTGGCGTAGTCGACCTTGCCCCGCTTGTTCGTGAGGGTGGCGACCTTCTCCTTGATGATGGGGTAGTCGAAGTCCTCGTAGCGGGTGTTGGCCGTCTCCGGCAGGAGCAGGCCGATGGTCACGTCGTCACCCTTGGTCGGGGTGGCCGAGCTGCTGTCCGACGACGCGTTCAGCACACCGCAGGCGGCGAGCGAGACGGTCATCGTGGACGCTGCCACGGAGATGGCTATTCGACGCGTGGGACGCATTGGGGAGCTCACTTCTGCTGCCTTCCGAACACGGCCGCAGCTGCGCGACCCAGTTGTCTGAAAAGACAACGCGTGCGCGCCCCCGGCCGTCAAGCGGAACCACTTAACGAGTGGGCAACACCACGCTCTGTTGTGCATGTGAAGCACTCGTGCAACCACCTCCCGACATACTCCGCAAGCCCTCCATGCGGAACTCCACAAACAGGGGGCAAAGATCCGTACAACCAAGCCGATTCCTCGCGAGTCGTGATCACGAACGCCTAAACCTCCGTTCCGCTTTCGCTCAGAGGACCGAATGAACCCAGCCAGACGCACGACCGCCGCGGCCGCGGCTGCCGTCGCGCTGACCACGGCGACCACTCTGCTCACCGTGTCCGCCGCCCCCGCCTCCGCCGCGACGACCTGCGCCTCGCCGGTCTACAAACGGCAGTTGTTCACGAACACCACCTTCAAGGGCACCCCGAAGAAGACCGCCTGCGACAGCGTCATCGACGAGAGCTGGACCGGCGCCCCCGCCGCCGGCCTCCCCAAGGACGACTTCGCCGCCCGCTGGACCGTCACCCGCGACTTCGGCTCGGGCGGCCCCTTCGCCCTCACCGCCACCGCGACCGACGGCATCCGCGTCTACGTGGACAACAGCCGCAAGATCAACCTGTGGTCCAACACCACCGGTTCGCGCACCAAGACCGTGAACGTGACGATCCCCAAGGGCAAGCACACCCTGCGGATCGACTACGTGAACTGGACCGGCGCCGCGAAGGTCAAGGTCGGCTACACGCCCCGCACTTCGGCGACCGTCGACAAGGTGAAGCCGCTGGCCCCGACGGGCTTCTCGGCGGACTACATCCCCGACGGGGAGTCGGCGTACACCGAACTCGCCTGGTCCGCGGGCAAGGAGATGGACCTCGCCGGCTACCGCGTCTACCGCCGGCCGAAGGGCTCCGGCACCTGGACCAAGGTGGCCACGACCGCGGCCACCAAGCGCACGGCCGGGGACTCCCCGCCGCCCACCGGACAGTCGTACTACTACGAGGCCCGCGCCTACGACAGGACGGGCAACGAGTCGACCGGCACCGCCGACCAGCCGATCACCACGCTGGACCGGACCGCCCCCGCCGCTCCGGTCCTCACCGCCACCGCCGTGGAGGCCTCCAACAACCTCTCCTGGACGGCCGCCGCCGACGCCGTGCTCTACCGGGTCTACCGCAAGTACGACGACGCGACCTCGTACACCCAGATCGCCGAGACGACCGGCACCGGCTACGTCGACACCGGCGCGAGCTACGGCTCCGCCTACGACTACAAGGTCAAGGCGCTGGACGCGGCGAAGAACGGGCGGGACTCGAACGTCGTCCGCTCCACCCGGTCCATCCTCCCGCCGCAGAACGTGACGGCGACCGTGCCCGGCTACGGCGCGGTGTTCACCTGGACCGAGGCGCCGGGCGGCGACACCGCCGACTACGAGGTCTACCGCTCGACGACCTCCCCGGTGGCGACCACCTACGACAACCTCACCGACTGCCGCAGCCGCAAGGTCACCACGGACGCGGCCGGCAACAAGGTCCGCAGCTGCGTCGACTACGACGGCGACCAGGGCGCCACGTACCACTACGTGATGACCCGGAAGAACACCGCGGGGCGCTGGTCCACCGGCTCCGCCGACATGACCGTCACCCGCCCCGGCGACGAGAAAGCCCCGCCGCCGGTGACCGGCCTGACCGCGCAGCCCCTGGAGTACGGCGTCAGGTTGGACTGGGACGACAGTCCGGCGACGGACCTGGCCCACTACGAGGTCTACGAGTACCGGTCGTGCTGCACGCCGGACTTCCTGGGCGAAGTACCCGCCGGCACCTCGGAGTTCGTCGTCGGCCCGGAGGTCGCGGACGGCGAGGAGAAGACCTACGTCGTCGTCCCGGCCGACATCTACGGCAACTACGCCGAGTTCACCGGCGCCTACTGGGACAGCCCCGTCGCCTCGGTCACCGTCACCGAGCAGGACCTCCGGCCGACGACCGCCCCCGAGGACACCGCGCCCTGCTCCGTGACCGCGTACACGACCCGTGGCGACGCGGGCGGCATGTACATCGACTGCGCCGACTCGGTCGCCACGGAGGCCGCCGGCATCAACGTGTACCGCTGGGACCGCGCGAGCGGCACCTACGTCCGCGTGACCGACGTACCGCTGGCGCCCACCGCCACCAGCTATGTCGACGGGACCCTGCCCCGCGGCACGACCGTCTACTACCTGCTCTCGGTCGTCGCCCCCGACGGCTCGGAGACCTTCAGCAACGTGGACTCCGCCGTGTCCCTGCCGAGCGGAGCGTGACCCCGATGAAGACAGTCCTTCAGGCGACGGCCGTGGTGCTGACCACCACGGCCGGTCTCCTCACCACCGTGGCCGCGCCCTCCGCATCGGCCGCCACCAGCTGCAACTCCCCGGTCTACAAACGGCAGTTCTTCGCGAACACCACCTTCAAGGGCACCCCGAAGAAGACGGACTGCGACAGCGCGATCGACGAGAGCTGGAGCGGCGCCCCCGCCGCCGGCCTCCCCAAGGACAACTTCGGCGTCCGCTGGAGCGTGACCCGGGACTTCGGTTCGGGCGGGCCCTTCGCCCTCGTCGCCTCCGGGCTCGACGGGATACGGGTGTACGTCGACGGCGTCCGCAAGATCGACCTGTGGAAGAACACGTCCAAGGCCGTGAGCAAGACCGTCAACGTGGCCGTCCCCAAGGGCAAGCACACTCTGCGGCTCGACTACGTGAACTGGACCGGCGCCGCCAAGGTCAAGTTGACGTACACGCCCCGCACTTCGGCCACCGTCGACAAGGTCAGGCCCCTCACGCCGAGGGACACGCTGGTGTCGTACGACACGGCGGGCAACAAGGCGAAGCTGAGCTGGGGCAAGAACGTCGAGATGGATCTCGCGGGCTACCGGGTCTACCGGCGGCTGCGGGGCAGCACCAGTTGGACGCGGCTCACCTCCACGACCGCGACCTCGTACACCGACACCCCGCCCGCGACCGGCGCCGTCTACTACTACGAGGTGCGCGCGTACGACAAGGCGGGCAACGAATCGGCCGGTACCGCCGACCAGTTGGTCACCAGCATCACGCTGACCGCGCCGTTCGGCCTCGCCTCGTCGGTCACGGACACCACGGCCGAGCTGTCCTGGCGGGCGGTGCCGGGCGCGGTGAAGTACCGCGTGGTGCGCACGAACCGGGGCGGCGCCGACCAGGTCACCGACGTCAACTGGAACCACTTCAGCGACGACACGCTCGACCGGATCTCCACGTACGCCTACAAGGTCGCCGCGGTGGACGGCTCCGGTCATCTCTCTCCGTACACCGACCCCGTGAGCGCGCACCGGCCGCCCGCCGCGCCGCGCGACCTCACGGCGACGGCGGACATCGGGGCCGCACTGCTGTCCTGGACGGTCAGGCCGGAGGACGCCTGGGTCTACACCTTCCACGTGTACCGCTCGACGACCCTGCCGGTGGACACGTCCGGCACGCCAGTCACCTGCACCACGACGTACACCGAACGCGCCGACGGGTCACGGCGCTACAGCTGCGGCGACTACTCGGCGGACGAGAACACCACGTACCACTACGCGGTGACGACGCAGGACCAGGTGGCCGCCGTCTCCCTCCCCTCGGCGACGGTCACCGTCACCACGCTCGCCTCGGACAAGGCGCCGGCCCCGGTGACCGGGCTGACCGCGACGGCCACGGAGTACGGCATCGAGCTGGACTGGGCCGACAACACCGAGCCCGACCTGGCCCGGTACACCGTCTACCGGGGCCTGGTGCTCGGCGAGGAGGGCGACGAACAGGTCTGCTCCATGTCGGAGTGGGCGTGGCTGTCCCCGTCCACCTCGCGCTACACGGACGTGACCCTGCCCGACGGCCAGCAGCGCTGCTACTTCGTGGCCGCGGTCGACACCACGGGCAACTCCACCAGGTGGTCGTCGGGTCCCGTGTACGCCGTCCCGGTCGACGAGCTGGATCTGACCCCGTCGGTGGCGACCCCGGAGGGCTCGCCGATCGGCCTGACGGCGACCGCGACCGACTCGGGCGTCGGCCTGGAGTGGAACACGGCCGACTCGGCGACGGGCTACCAGGTCTACCGCTGGAACCCGGCCACCGGGGCGTACGAGAAGCTGGCGACCACCACGGACCGCTCCTACGACGACACCACCGCCGCCCGCGGCACCACCCACCACTACTGGGTGACCGCGCTGTACGCCGACGGCACGGAGTCGGCGCCCGGGGCGGACTGGGCGATCCTGGAGCCCTGAGCACGATCCGAGCGGGATGGGGACACGACCGGCATGCGAGAGGGGCCCGGAGAAATCTCCGGGCCCCTCTTCCGTTCCGCCATGTCCGCGAAGCGCGTCGCGACGACTACTCGGGCTGCCGCTTGGGCCGCCACACCACCAACGCACTGGTCTGCTGCACTTCTTGGTACGGCACCAGATCGCGGCGGTACGAGGCGTGCACCGCGGCCTCGCGCTGCTGCATCGCCGCCGCCGCGCCCTCGACCGCCGACTGGAGCTCGGCGACGCGCTGTTGGAGCGCGGCGACCTGGTTCTCCAGCTCGATGATGCGCTTGATGCCGGCCAGGTTGATGCCCTCGTCCTGCGACAACTGCTGGACGGTACGCAGCAGTTCGATGTCACGGGCCGAGTAACGGCGCCCCCGCCCGGCCGTGCGGTCCGGGGAGACCAGGCCGAGGCGGTCGTACTGGCGCAGCGTCTGCGGGTGCAGGCCGGAGAGCTGGGCCGCCACCGAGATGACGTAGACCGGGGTCTCCTCGGTCAGTTCATAAGGGTTACGTCGACGGCCGTCCATCTCTGTCAAGCTCCCTTCGCGGCCTGGAACAGCTCCGCCCGCGGGTCCTCGCCCGCGGTCGCCTCTCGGTACGCCTCCAGTGCGTCACGAGCCTTCCCCGTCACGTCCTTCGGGACACTCACCTCGACGGTGACCAGCAGGTCCCCGCGGGTGCCGTCCTTGCGGACCGCGCCCTTGCCGCGGGCCCGCATGGTGCGGCCGTTGGGTGTGCCCGGCGGCAGCTTCAGGGTGACCGGCGGTCCGCCCAGGGTCGGGACCCTGACCTCGCCGCCGAGTGCCGCCTCGGAGAACGTCACCGGGACGGTCACCGTGAGGTTGTCGTCCTTGCGGCCGAAGACCGGGTGGGCGTCGACGTGCACGGTCACGTACAGGTCGCCGGCCGGACCGCCGCGCTCGCCCGGTGCGCCCTTGCCGCGCAGTCGGATCCGCTGGCTGTCCGCCACTCCGGCGGGGATACGGACCTGCATGGTCCTGGAGGACTTGGCCCGGCCGCTGCCCTTGCAGACCTCGCAGGGGGTCTCGGCGATCAGGCCGCGGCCCTTGCAGTCGGGGCAGGGGTCGGTGAGCGAGAAGCCGCCGCCCGAACCCCGGGCGACCTGGCCGGTGCCGACGCAGGTCGGGCAGACCCGAGGGTTGCCGTTCGCGTCGCCGGTGCCCGAACAGGCCTTGCAGGGGGCCTGCGAGGACATGCGCAGCGGGACCGTCGCTCCCTCGATCGCCTCGGTGAAGCTGAGGCTGACCTCGGTGTCGATGTCCTGGCCGCGCCGGGGCTGGGTACGGGTCGTGCCCGCGCCGCCGCGGTTGAACAGGCCCCCGAAGACGTCTCCGAGGCCGCCGCCGAAACCGCCGGCGCCCTGGCCGCCGCCGCCCTGGGGGCCGCCGCCACCGAAGAGGTCACCGAGGTCGAAGTTGAAGTTGCCGCCGCCCGCGCCGCCGGGCCCCGGGCGGTAGCCGCCGTTGCCGAAGAGCGCGCGGGCCTCGTCGTACTCCTTGCGCTTCTTGGGATCACCGAGGATGTCGTTCGCCTCGGAGATCTCCTTGAAGCGCTCCTCCGCCTTGGCGTTGCCCTTGTTGGCGTCCGGGTGGAACTCGCGGGCGAGCTTCCGGTACGCCTTCTTGATCTCGGCCTCGGTGGCGTCCTTGGGGACGCCGAGGACCTTGTAGTAGTCCTTCTCGATGAAGTCCTTGGTGCTCATCCTCGACGTCCCTCCTTCCGTACGGTCTCTACGTCAGCCCTCCTCAGGGCCGTTGTCCTTCTCGTCCTCGGCCTCGGCGTCCTCGGCCTTGACGGGCTGCGCACCCGGCTGGGGCTCGGCGACCGCCACCCGCGCGGGGCGGATGGTGCGCTCGCCGAAGCGATACCCGGGCTGCAGGATCGCCACGCAGGTCGTCTCGGTGACGTCCGGCGCGTACGAGTGCATCAGGGCCTCGTGGATGGTCGGGTCGAAGGGCTCGCCCTCCTTGCCGAACTGCTGCAGTCCCATCTTCGCCGCGACGGTCTCCAGCGACTCACCGACGGACTTGAAACCGCCGACGAACTCGCCGTGTTCCCGCGCGCGGCCGATGTCGTCGAGCACGGGCAGGAGTTCGGACAGGAGGTTCGCCACGGCGATCTCCTTGACCGTGATCCGGTCCCGCTCCACGCGGCGGCGGTAGTTCTGGAATTCGGCCTGCAGCCGCTGGAGGTCCGCGGTGCGCTCCTCGAGCGCCTTGCGCACCTGGTCCAGCTGGGCCGTCAGACCGGCGATCTGCAGACTTGCGTCCCCGGCCGGGGCCGCCCCCTCCCCCGTGGAGGGGGAGGCGGCCTTCGGCTCGGCGTCTTCGGGGGTGGCGCCGGAGGGGACGTCGGGCTTCTCGTCGAAGCCCGGGGTCTCCTCCGTCACGCGGCACCGTCCTTGCGCTCGTCGTCCACGATCTCCGCGTCCACGACGTCGTCGTCGGCCTTCGGGGCGTCATCGGCGGCGTCGGACGCGCCACCGGTGGCCTGGGCACCCTGGGCGTCGGCGTACATGGCCTGGCCCAGCTTCTGCGAGACGGCCGCGACCTTCTCGGTGGAGGTGCGGATCTCGGCGGTGTCCTCGCCCTTGAGCGCGGCCTTCAGCTCCTCAAGAGAGGCCTCGACCTCGGTCTTGATGTCGCCCGGGACCTTGTCCTCGTTGTCCTTGAGGAACTTCTCGGTCTGGTAGACGAGCTGCTCGCCCTGGTTGCGGGTCTCGGCGGCCTCGCGGCGGGCGTGGTCCTCCTCCGCGTACTTCTCGGCCTCCTGGCGCATCCGGTCGACCTCGTCCTTCGGCAGCGAGGAGCCGCCGGTGACGGTCATCTTCTGCTCCTTGCCCGTGCCCAGGTCCTTCGCGGTCACGTGCATGATGCCGTTGGCGTCGATGTCGAAGGCGACCTCGATCTGCGGGACGCCACGCGGGGCCGGCGGCAGACCGGTCAGCTCGAACATCCCGAGCTTCTTGTTGTACGCCGCGATCTCGCGCTCGCCCTGGTAGACCTGGATCTGCACCGACGGCTGGTTGTCCTCGGCCGTCGTGAAGATCTCGGAACGCTTGGTCGGGATCGTGGTGTTGCGCTCGATGAGCTTGGTCATGATCCCTCCCTTGGTCTCGATGCCGAGGGACAGCGGGGTCACGTCCAGGAGCAGGACGTCCTTGACCTCACCCTTGAGGACACCGGCCTGCAGGGCGGCGCCGATGGCGACGACCTCGTCCGGGTTGACGCCCTTGTTGGCGTCCTTGCCACCGGTGAGCTCGCGGACGATCTCGGCCACGGCGGGCATACGGGTGGAGCCACCGACGAGGACGACGTGGTCGATCTCGTTGATGGAGATGCCGGCGTCCTTGATGACGTTGTGGAACGGCGTCTTGCAGCGCTCCAGCAGGTCGGCCGTCAGCTGCTGGAACTGGGCGCGGGTGAGCTTCTCGTCCAGGTGCAGCGGGCCCTCGGCGGACGCCGTGATGTAGGGCAGGTTGATCGAGGTCTCGGTGGAGCTGGACAGCTCGATCTTGGCCTTCTCGGCAGCCTCACGCAGACGCTGCAGGGCCATCTTGTCCTTGCCCAGGTCCACACCGTGGCCGGACGCGAACTGCTTGACCAGGTAGTCGACGACGCGCTGGTCCCAGTCGTCACCACCGAGGTGGTTGTCGCCGTTGGTGGCCTTCACCTCGACGACGCCGTCGCCGATCTCCAGCAGGGACACGTCGAAGGTGCCGCCGCCGAGGTCGAAGACGAGGATCGTCTGGTCGTCCTTGTCGAGGCCGTACGCCAGCGCCGCCGCGGTGGGCTCGTTGACGATGCGCAGGACGTTGAGACCGGCGATCTCGCCGGCTTCCTTCGTCGCCTGGCGCTCGGAGTCGTTGAAGTACGCCGGGACGGTGATGACCGCGTCGGTCACCTTCTCGCCCAGGTAGGACTCGGCGTCACGCTTGAGCTT
The DNA here is from genome assembly GCF_029892565.1 of Streptomyces pseudovenezuelae. Classification (GTDB taxonomy): domain Bacteria; phylum Actinomycetota; class Actinomycetes; order Streptomycetales; family Streptomycetaceae; genus Streptomyces; species Streptomyces pseudovenezuelae_A. Next base: position 304,040 of record NZ_JARXVH010000003.1, read on the forward strand.
CTGCAGGATGAAGGCGCTCATCTGCTGCGGGTTGAACTGCTTCCCGTCGAGCTCGATCTTCCAGTCCGTGCCCATGTGGCGCTTCACGGAGCGGATGGTCCTGTCGACGTTCGTGACCGCCTGACGCTTGGCGACCTCGCCGACCAGCACCTCGCCGTTCTTCGCGAAGGCGACGACGGACGGCGTGGTCCTGGCACCCTCGGCGTTGGTGATGACGGTGGGCTCGCCGCCCTCCAGAACGCTGACGACGGAGTTAGTCGTGCCCAGGTCGATGCCGACCGCACGTGCCATGGTGGTTTCCTCCAGCTGACTTGAGTGGAACGGACTCAAGTGTGCATGAAGCCGGCCGCTCGGTCAACAGACCTGAGTCACCGGGGCTCAACTCTTATCCGTTCCTTACGCGCAACCGGCCTCCGACCTGCGTGGACGGGGGCCGCCTGGCACCGTACACAGAGACCCGCAGCAGCGCGAACACGGCCACCAGCGCGACCGCCCCCACCCAGAACACCCCGGACTCCGCGACCCATCCCAGGTGCACGAGGACTCCGACGAGCACCGAGGAGAACGCACCGAGCCCGAGCAGCAGGATGGCGCCCTGCGGGGTAAGCCCGAGCCGCCGCAGCCGGTGCGCGAGATGGTCGGGCCCGCCGCGCAGCAACGGCCGTCCGGCAAATCGGCGCGACATCAGTACGAGGACGACGTCGGCGCTCGCCACGGCGGTGAGCGCGAACAGCACCCCCGCGCTGGAGGCGAGCCCGTGCCCGGTCCGGGCCACCACGGCCGCGGCGGCGAGCACGAACCCGGTGAACAGCGACCCGCTCGCACCGAGCGCCACGCGCGCGGGATGCCAGTTGTGCATCAGGAACCCGGTCAGCGCGGCGGCCAGCACGCTCAGCAGCACCGCGAGCCCGTCCATCACCTCGGCCGCGACACACGCGCCGACCCCGAAGGCGGTGACGACCCCGACGGTCCCCGCGAGCGCGTCGGCGTGGTCCAGCGCCCAGAACCCGACGGCGACGAACACGATCCAGCCCACCGCCAGCACCCCGCCGACCACTCCGGTCTCCGCGTACGGCACCACACAGGCCGCCGCCACCGCCGTACCGGCGACCAGCACGCGCGCCTTGACCCGCCGTACGTCGGCGACGAGCCCGAGCGCGGCGACGGCGGCGCCCGCGACGAGCAGTTCGCCGACGCCTGCGCCGAGGGGTGCGGCGCCCGTCCAGTCCCCCGCGGCGGCCACCAGACAGGTGGTGAGCGCGAGCGCCGGCCCGCCGGACAGTGGCACCGGGCGCTGTCGCCGTCGGTCGAGGATCCCGAGGCGCAGGGCGGGCGTCCGCAGCAGCGCGGTAAGGACGGCGGCGAGGAGCAGGGCGGTGGTGGCGGCGACGATCCCGTAGAGCACGGATCTAAAGTAGGCGCGAATGTACCAATTTGGTACGAATAACACGGTCAGATTGTCACGGATGCCTGGGGTCCCCTTTAGGCAACCCTCAGCGATACAGATCACCGCACGCCCGGCTACAGTGCGACCGATGATGGGGGTAGTCTCAGACGGACTCCATAAGTTACCGCTTAGTAATGTCCTCCGATCCCGCTCGGAGACCCCCTCGCAGGCCCGAGGAGCCCTGAAATGCAACTCGCCGCGATCATCGTGTCGCTGGTTCTGATCGTGGTCGGTGTGGCGCTGTTCGCCCGCGCCGTCCTGCAGATCTACACCTTCATGCGACTCGGCCAGGACGTGCCCGCGGGCACCCGCACCGACGAGCCGGTCCAGCGGACCGTCACCGTGGCCAAGGAGTTCCTCGGCCACACCCGGATGAACCGCTGGGGCATCGTCGGTGTCGCGCACTGGTTCGTGGCGGTGGGCTTCTTCTCGCTGCTGCTGACGATCGTCAACGCCATCGGCCAGCTCTTCCAGGCCGACTGGCTGCTGCCGGTCATCGGCGAGTGGGCGCCGTACAACGTCTTCGTCGAGTTCATCGGCACGATGACCGTGCTCGGCATCCTCGCCCTGATCGTGATCCGCCAGCTGAGCAAGCCGAACAAGCCCGGTCGCAAGTCCCGCTTCGCCGGCTCCAACTTCGGCCAGGCGTACTTCGTCGAGGCCGTCATCCTCATCGTCGGCGTCTGCATCTTCATGCTGCACGCCCTTGAGGGAGCCCAGCACCACGTCGACGCGTACGAGGCGTCCTTCTTCATCTCGTACCCGGTGGTGTCGGGTCTTGAGCACCTGGACGTCTCCACGCTCCAGAACCTCACCTACCTCTTCGCCGGCGTGAAGATCGCGACCTCCTTCATCTGGATGATCACGGTCGCCCTGAAGACCGACATGGGTGTCGCCTGGCACCGCTTCCTGGCCTTCCCGAACATCTGGTTCAAGCGCAACGCGACCGGTGAGACGTCCCTGGGCGCGCTGCTGCCGATGACCTCCGGCGGCAAGCCGATCGACTTCACCGACCCGGGCGACGACGACGTGTTCGGCGTATCGCAGGTCGAGCAGTTCTCCTGGAAGGGCCTGCTGGACTTCTCCACGTGCACCGAGTGCGGTCGCTGCCAGTCGCAGTGCCCGGCCTGGAACACGGGCAAGCCGCTCTCCCCGAAGCTCCTGATCATGTCGCTGCGCGACCACGCGCACGCCAAGGCGCCCTACCTGCTCGCGGGTGGCGGCAAGTCCATGGAGGGCGAGGAGAAGGCGTCCGAGGAGCAGTTGAAGGACGTCCCCGCGGCGGCTCTCGCGGAGGCCGAGCGCCCGCTGATCGGCACGGCCGAAGAGAACGGCGTCATCGACCCCGACGTCCTGTGGTCCTGCACCACCTGCGGCGCCTGCGTCGAGCAGTGCCCGGTGGACATCGAGCACGTCGACCACATCGTCGACATGCGGCGCTACCAGGTGATGATCGAGAGCGCGTTCCCGTCCGAGGCGGGCACGATGCTCAAGAACCTGGAGAAGAAGGGCAACCCCTGGGGGCTCGCCAAGAAGCAGCGCCTGGAGTGGACGAAGGAAGTCGACTTCGAGGTGCCGGTCGTCGGCCAGGACATCGAGGACCTCACCGAGGTCGAGTACCTGTACTGGGTCGGCTGCGCGGGTGCGCTGGAAGACCGCGCCAAGAAGACGACGAAGGCCTTCGCGGAACTCCTCCACATCGCGGGCGTGAAGTTCGCGATCATGGGCGGCGACGAGAAGTGCACCGGTGACTCCGCCCGCCGCCTCGGCAACGAGCCCCTGTTCCAGGAGCTCGGCATGGAGAACGTCATGGCGCTGAACATGGCGTTCGGCGAGGAGCTGGACGACGACGGCAAGGTGGTCGCCGAGTCGGCGAAACCGAAGTCCGCCAAGAAGATCGTCGCGACCTGCCCGCACTGCCTCAACACCATCGGCAACGAGTACCCGCAGCTCGGCGGCGACTACGAGGTCATCCACCATACCCAGCTGCTCCAACACCTGGTGGACGAGGGCAAGTTGATCCCGGTGACTCCGGTCGAGGGCATCATCACCTACCACGACCCCTGCTACCTGGGCCGCCACAACAAGATCTACACGCCCCCGCGCGAGATCATCGCCAGCGTCCCGGGCCTGCGCAACGAGGAGATGCACCGCCACAAGGAACGCGGCTTCTGCTGCGGCGCCGGTGGTGCGCGGATGTGGATGGAGGAGCGGATCGGCAAGCGCATCAACAACGAGCGCGTCGACGAGGCTCTCTCCCTCAACCCCGACATCGTCTCGACGGCCTGCCCGTTCTGCCTCGTCATGCTCACGGACTCCGTGAACGGCAAGAAGAACGACGGCTCCGCCAAGGAGTCCATCCAGGTCGTCGACGTGGCCCAACTCCTCCTGGACTCCGTCAGGACGCCGGTCGACCCGGCGGGTGACGAGGAGACGGCGGACGCGCCGGAGCCGGAGCCGGTGAAGTAGCGCCCGAAGCGCCTCCCCGAGAGCGCGCTTCCACGGTCGTCAAGACGCCCCATGCCTTCGCCGGCATGGGGCGTCGTCGTATCCGTCAGGCGTCCTTCGGCCCCACCTGCTGCGCCACCTCGAAGGACCACAGCTCCGAACCGGTGGCCGCGGGCTTCGGCCGCTCGCCGCCCTCGCCGCCGCCCTGGTGGGCGGCCTTCGCCGAACCGTCCCGCCACGCCTGGAACGACTCCTCGTCCCGCCACCGCGAGTAGACGAGGTAGGTGTCCGTGCCCTCGACCGGCCGCAGCAGCTCGAACCACTCGAAGCCGTCGGAGTCCGCCACGGCCCCGCCCCGCGCGGCGAACCGCTGCTCCAGCACCTCGCGCTGCTCGGCGGGCACGGTCAGTACGTTGATCTTGACTACGCTCATGGATCCATCCTGACGCACCGGCGTCCGCGACCCACCCAGGGCCCCACCCACGGTCAGAACACCAACTGCCCGACACCCAGCAGGTTTCCCTCGCTGTCCCGGAACCAGGCGCCGCGTTCGCCCCGCGCCCCCTTGCTCGGATAGTTCCCCTCGATGTCGGCGATCCCGCCCTCGGTCCGGAACCCGGGCAGGTCGACCTCCTCGAACACCACGCCCCGGCCGCGCAGTTCGGCCACCACCGCCTCGATGTCGTCGACCTCGAACGCCATCTGCGTGAAGATGCCGGAGGAGGCGCCCGCCGACCGGAACAGCACGAAGTCCGCGCCCTCGCTCCGGTACAGCAGCCCACCGGGCCGTTCGTCGACGGGGTCGAGCCCGAGCACCTCGGAGTAGAAGCGCCGGGCCCGTTCCAGATCCTGGGCCGGCAGCCTGGTCGCCACCCGGGCGCCCGCCAGAGTGTGCTTTCCGTTTGCGTTCATACGTCCGCTCATGCGTCCACTGTGGCGCGGGCCGGGCCCGAAAGTGCCGCCCTGCCCAGGGGTGTCCCCGCGTGTCGAACGCATGCATCATTACTCGGGCGTTGTCGACGGGGCTGACGAGGTGAACGGTGCGCGTGCGAAGAAGCTGGGCGGGTACGGCGTCGGCGGTCGGTGGCCTCGTCCTGGTACTCGCCGCGTGCGGCCCGGGCACCGACTCGGGCGCCGGATCCGCCACCCACACCCCCGTATCCATCGCCAACGCCCCCGCCAAGCTCCCGATCCCGCGCGGCAAGGGCAGTAAGACGCCCGACGACTTCAACGGTGACGGCCATCGCGACCTCGTACTCAACGACTTGGTGAAGGACCAGGCGCACGCGGACGACCCCGGTATCGGCGTCGCCTACGGCAGCGCGCGTGGACTCACGCCCGGCGCACGGCAGTTGCTCAGTCCGAAGACGCGGGCGGCGGCGACCAAGGGTCAACTCCCCGCCGTTTTCGACGCGGAGGAGAGCTGCGACCTGGACGGCGACGGCTTCACCGACCTCGTCGTCTCCACCGACCCGCCCTACGACGGGCAGGGGCAGCCGCCGGTCCCGTTGCAGCTTCTCTTCGGCTCCCCCGCAGGTCTGGCGACCCGCGGCGTCCACCTCGTGGTCCCGCCCGCCGCCCGCTTCGGCAACGACTGGGCCGACCAGCCGGTGTGCGGCGACTTCGACGGGGACGGCAGCAAGGACCTGGTCCTGCACGCCTCCGGCGGCCGACTGACCTATCTGCGCGGCCCGTTCACGCGCAAGGGCGCCCCCAAGAAGGCCGGCGCTCCGCTCCCCTCGCCGGGCGAGGTACCCACCGGTCCCGCCGCCGACGTGAACCGCGACGGATACGACGACCTGGTGGTCCGTACCGCCCAAGGCACCGGCAAGTCCGCGGTCGTCCTCGGCGGACCGGACGGCCCGGCCGAGACCGGCGTCGTCCTGCCGGCGGGCATCGACGTGTCCCTCGGCCGCTTCGGCAAGGGCAGGGATCTGGACGCGGCGGTCGGCGCGATGGGGGAGACGGCCCTGCGCTACGACCTGCCGACGGCCACTCGCGCCGCCCTCGCCTCCCCCGGCTCCGTCCTCGACGCCGCCGACTTCGACGGCGACGGCCTCAGCGAACTCGTCTCCAGCGGCTCGCGCCTGCGCGTCTTCAAGGGCCGTACGACGGGCCTGTCCACGGCCGGCATGGTCACCGTCCAGCCGCCCGTCCACGGCACCACCCGCCTCCTCACGGCCGCCGACTTCGACGGCGACGGACGCGCCGACCTGGCGGTGCGGACGTATCGCAGCGAGACGAAGGACACCGTGGCGGTCTATCCCGGGGTGAAGGGCGACGGGCTGGTCGCGGCGCGGCCGGTCGTCACCTTCTCGACGTCGGCGTTCCTCGTTCCCTGACGCATCGAGCGGCTCGGGCGGCACACGCACCGCAGGCCGCACTCGCGTGGCCAAAATAACCGAACTCACGTACAACCCTTACCCTTCCGCGCCGGTCTCCTGATCGCCGGCGCCCGCGCCCCACCTGCGCGGACCCGGCACCTCCCCGGAGTCCCCTACCTTTCCTCCCTGGAGCGCCTCCTTGCGCAAGCGCACCCTCCTGCTGGCCGTCGGGCTCACCACCGGCCTGCTCACCGCTCTGCCCGGCACCGCGACCGCGGCGCCCTCCAGGCTGGCCGGTGACTTCAACGGCGACGGCTATCGCGATGTCGCCATCGGCGCGGACAGCGCCGACGTCGGCTCCGTCCAGTACGCGGGCGCGGTCGTCGTCCTGTACGGCTCCGCCTCCGGCGTCTCGGCCGCGAAGAAGACGGTCATCACCCAGAACTCCGCCGGCGTCCCCGGCGCCGCCGAGCAGGGCGACCGCTTCGGCAACAGCCTCGCCGCCGGCGACCTGAACGCCGACGGCTACGCGGACCTCGTGGTCGGCGCCCAGTACGAGAGCATCGGCTCCCGCGACGGCATCGGCACCGCCACCGTCATCTGGGGCGGCAAGTCCGGCCTGACCGGCGGTTCGGTGCTGCCCTCGCCGGGCGGACTGAACGAGTGGGGCGGCTACTCCTCCGGCATCGCGACCGGCGACTTCGACGGCGACGGCAAGACGGACGTGACGGTCACCGGCCAGAGCCGCACCGGTCTGTACAAGGGCCCGTTCACCCGCGCCGGGAAGCCCGTCGGCCTGACCTCCGTGGGCGAGGTCGGCTCGACGTACGGCGTGATCGCGGGCGACCTGGACGCCGACGGCGCGGCCGAGCGCGTGTACCCGTACGCGACCGACGGCGACCTCGGCGGCGTCATCGGCTACTTCGGCTACGACCCCGAGGGCTACGACTCCCACCCGGAGTCGAACTACGCCCGGACCGAGCTGCCGCTGGCCGACGGCGACCAGGGCGCGGTCGGCGACATCAACGGCGACGGCTACGGTGACCTCGTCCTCGGCGACCACGAGGACCCGCGCAGCGACAAGAAGACGGGCCACAAGGGCGGCCAGATCAGCGTCTGGTACGGCGGCCCGAACGGCCCCGACCCGGCACAGAAGCCGACGGTCATCCACCAGGACTCGGCGGGCGTGCCCGGCACCGGCGAGGCCGCGGACCTCTTCGGCTCGGCGCTGAGCGTCGGTGACGTCAACGGCGACAAGTACGCCGACGTCGCGGTGGGCGCCTTCGGCGAGGACAACGGCAAGGCCAGGGACTCGGGTTCGGTGACGATCCTGTTCGGCTCGGCCACCGGCCTCAAGGGCTCCGGCGCCAAGGTGTACACGCAGAACACCGCGGGCGTGCCCGGCGCCGACGAGAGCGGCGACTCCTTCGGCCAGTCCGTCCGCCTGGTCGACCTCGACAAGAACGGCAAGGCCGACCTGGTCGTCGGCTCCGGCTACGAGAACGCCTACGGCGCGATCACCGTCCTGCGCGGCGCCGCCTCCGGCCTCACCACCAGCGGTGCCAAGTTCCTCAGCGCCCGTGACGTCTCCCTCAAGGGCGACGCGTCCTTCGGCTGGGTGATCGGCCAGTGACGTACCGCCGAACGACCTGCCGCCGCCTGGCCGTCCTGCTCGCGGCCGGCCTCACCCCGCTCGCCCTCACCGCCCCCGCAGCCCAGGCCGCGACGCCCGCGAAGCCGTACGACTTCAACGGCGACGGCAAGGCCGACCTCGCGATCGGCGCGCCCGCCGCCACCGTCGGCGGCAAGAAGGGGGCGGGCGCGGTCTCCGTCGTTCGGACGGCGTGAACACCGGCCGCACGCCGCTCACCCTCACGCAGAACACCGCGGGCGTCCCCGACACCTCGGAGACCGGCGACGCCTTCGGCTCCGGCGTCTCCCTGGGCGACGTCAACGGCGACGGGTACGCCGACCTCGCGATCGGCGCGTCCGGCGAGAACTCCGGGGCGGGCTCGCTGACCGTCCTGTACGGCTCGGCCTCCGGCCTCAAGACCTCGGGCGCCAAGGCGTACTCCCAGAACACGGCGGGCGTCCCCGGCGCCGGCGAGAAGTCCGACCGCTTCGGCGGCCGCACCACCCTTGTGGACCACACCGGCGACCGGCGTGCCGAGCTGACCGTGTCGGCGCCGGGCGAGAACGCGGGCGACGGCGCGGTGTGGTCCCTGCGGGGCACGACCACCGGCCCGACGACCTCGGGCGCGGTGAGCTTCGGCCCGTCGGCGACGGACGTGGCGACGACGGGCAGCCCGGGGTTCGGCAAGACGCTGGGCAGCTGACCGTCGTCGTATCCGGTATCTCGACATCCCTTAGGGCACCCGGCTCGGGCCCCCTAAGGGATGTCACAGCTCGGCAGCAAAGCCCGGCCCGGAACGCCGGGCCCGACACGCGTTCCGGCGGAACCAGGTACGTTCGACAACGTGGCTGGATTCAGGATCGGACGGGGCGGCAGGAACAACGGCGCTCCGCAGACGCGACCGCAAAACCCCCCGTACGGACAGCAGGCGCCGCAGAGACCGTCGTACGGCTACCCCGCCGCGCCGCAGCCCCACCCCGGGCAGCAGCAGTACGGCAACGGGGGCGGCGGCCAGTGGCCGCAGCCGAACCCCGGACAGGGCGGGCACGGCGGTTACGGCGGGCAGGGCGGTTACGGCAACCAGGGCGAGCCGGAGTACTTCGGCGACGGCGGCGCGTACGCACCGCAGGGCAACCCCGACCCGTACGCGGCCAACAACCCGGGCCACACCCAGTCGTTCTCGGTCGGCGAGGCCCCGTACAACCAGGGCGCCCCGGGCGACGCGTACAACCAGGGCGGGACGTACCACGCCGGCTCGGCGGCCCCGTCAGGCCCGACCGGCCCGCGCCTGCACTGGAAGGACCTGCTGAGGGGCATCTTCCTGTCCCCCCAGCAGACATTCCTGCGCATGCGGGACTACGCGATGTGGGGCCCGGCCCTGATCGTGACGTTCCTCTACGGCCTGCTGGCGGTCTTCGGCTTCGACGGCGCGCGGAAAGACGCGATAAACGCCACCCTGTCGAACGCCATCCCGATCGTCCTGACCACGGCCGTCGCGATGGTGCTCTCGTCCTTCGTCCTGGGCGTGGTCACCCACACCCTGGCCCGCCAGCTCGGCGGCGACGGCGCCTGGCAGCCCACGGTCGGCCTCTCCATGCTGATCATGTCCCTCACGGACGCCCCCCGCCTGGTCGTGGCCATGTTCCTCGGCGGCGACGCCACCTTCGTCCAACTCCTCGGCTGGGCCACCTGGGTAGCCGCGGGCGCCCTCCTGACGTTGATGGTCAGCCGCTCCCACGACCTCCCGTGGCCGAAGGCGCTGGGCGCGTCGGCGATCCAGCTGATCGCGATCCTGTCGATCGTGAAGCTGGGCACGTTCTGATTCTTGGCGGTACGGCGGTACGTGGAAGGGGCTCCCGGCGATCTGATCGCCAGGAGCCCCTTTCCGATTCCGATCCGATCCGGTCGGGTCGGGTCGGGTCGAGTCACTCTTCAGACGTCCGCCTCCGGCCCCCACTGCTCCGGCCCCACCCCACGCCAGTCGATCCACGACACCTGCGCCACCTCCGCCGGATCGATCTCCAACCCGGCCCGGCGAAGGAACTCGGCGAGATCCACCACGTTGTGCGCCAGCCCGAGGATCTCGCCGTCCACGCGCACCCGTCGGCCCCCCGTCGGCGACGGAGGAAGCACGATCACCCGAATCGGTCCGGACATGTCCTCAGGATCATCCGGGATGTACGGCCCCGCACTCCGGTGCGTCATACGACCCTCGCAGCTCGATCAAATGTTCGATTCGGTCGGAACACTACGCCTATACCCGCCCGGCCGGGTGCAACGCCAGGCGAACGCCCTTGCAGCGCTCAGCTGAGCTGCTCGGCCAGTCCGACGATGATGCCCTCGGGGCCGCGGACGTAACAGAGCCGATAGATGTCCTCGTACCGCGCCACGTCACCCACGAGTTCGGCGCCGTGCGTACGCAGGCGGGCGATGACGTCGTCGATGTCGTCGACGGCGAACATGATGCGCCGAATCCCCAACGTGTTCGCCGGCGCGTCCTCCGGCTCGGACCTGATCGCCTTCGGCGCGTGGAACTGCGCCAACTCGATCCGCCCGTGCCCGTCCGGGATCCGCAGCATCGCAACGTCCTGCCGCACCCCACTGACCCCGATGACACCCTCCACCCACGCCCCCTCGACGGGCCCCTTCCCCTCCAACTCCATGCCGAGCTCGACGAAGAACGCGATGACGACGTCGATGTCCTCGACGACGATGAGAACGTTGTCCATCCGCTGAATCGCCATGACGGGGCTCCTTGGTGGGGTGGGTCGGGGTGGAGTGGAGTGGGGCGGGGTGCGGTGGGGTGCGGTGGGGTGCGGCGGGGATGCTGTCCTCGACATCCTCTGCCACGGCGAGCTCGGCGCACGGGGAACCCGGGCAACATGTTGCCGGTCCGCACCGTCCAGGTTCCGGTGTCGGCGTTACGGCTGGTCCCGGACCAGGCAGAACCCGTTGACCTCATGGTCGCGAGCAGTCTTCAGTCACCCGGCGAGCACAAGCGACGCCCGAGGCGCACGATGGAATGAGCAACGCCCAGAAGGGCCGGATCATGAGCAAGTTGCATCACGCTCGGCATCCCAAGACCTCCCCAGGACAATCCTGGGGCCCACGGAATCCCGAGGCGCCAGCATCTCCGTCACATCCCTGGCCGGAACAGCCGCAAAGCCCTCCACCTGGCCAGTCTCCGTACCAGAGTCAGGCAACAACGCCCCTCCCCCGCAAGCGACATCGCGTCTTCTTCTGGATCTTCCTGGCCGTGCAGATCCTGTTCCTGATCTGGGTGATCGCAGGAGCCGCGAGCGGAAGCGGCACACCTGAGTCGTGCCAGGGGAGGACCGGCGCAAGACTGAGCCTGTGCAACGACGCGAGCGACGTCGGCACCACGATCGGCGTGGGCTTGATCATCGGACTGTGGGCGGCCGTAGACCTCATTCTGGGAATCACGTACCTGATCTTCCGACTCGCCGGCCGGCAGCCACGGGCATGAGGCGGAGGGCCCGTCAGTTCAGCCGGTAGGTGTCTTCGAGTTCCTGCCCGTCAGCAGGAAGCAGCACGTCAGAGACCCTGCAAAGCCTGGCCGGACGCGTCACGTGCGATGACCAGGACACTGAGGACAGGGACACCATTTGGCAGGCCGAAAAGCTCGGCCTCACCGACGTCAGGCAATCGAGCCGAGACGCGCCGCCACGTGATCGAAGCGGACCCTTTCTGTGGTTCAGCCCCTCGAAGCGATCATGTTCCTGAGGCGGCAGGGTGTACGTCGCGGGTTCTGCCGCCCGTCCGTAGTACCCGCAGGTCAGACCGCTTCCCTGTTCGGCTTGGCCGCTTCCCCCGACCTGTGTACCGGCGGCAAGACACTCCACGGAAAGTTGATCCAGTCGTCCGTCCGCTTCCACACGTACTCGCACTTCACCAGCGACTGCGACTTCTCGTAGATGACGGCGCTGCGCACCTCCGCGACGGCGTCGAGGCAGAAGTCGCGTACGAGCTTGAGCGTCTTGCCGGTGTCGGCGACGTCGTCGGTGATGAGGACCTTCTGGTCGGAGAAGTCGATGACGTTGGGGACGGGCGCGAGCATGACGGGCATTTCGAGGGTGGTGCCGACGCCCGTGTAGAACTCGACGTTCACGAGGCTGATGTTCTTGCAGTCGAGGGCGTAGGCGAGGCCGCCGGCGACGAAGACGCCGCCGCGGGCGATGCTGAGGACGACGTCGGGCTCGTACCCGTCGTCGGCGATGGTCTGCGCGAGCTCGCGCACCGCGACGCCGAACGCCTCGTAGGTCAGGTTCTCCCGTATGTCGCTCATGCTCACACCTGCGTTCGGTGGAAGTTGAGGAAGGAGCGGGAGGCGGTCGGTCCGCGCTGGCCCTGGTAGCGGGAGCCGTAGCGCTCGCTGCCGTAGGGGAACTCGGCCGCCGAGCTGAGCTGGAACATGCACAGCTGGCCGATCTTCATGCCCGGCCACAGCTTGATGGGGAGGGTCGCGAGGTTGGAGAGCTCCAGCGTCACGTGCCCGGAGAATCCCGGGTCGATGAAGCCGGCCGTGGAGTGGGTGACGAGTCCGAGCCGGCCGAGGGAGGACTTTCCCTCCAGGCGCGAGGCGAGGTCGTCGGGGAGGCTGACGACCTCGTACGTCGAGGCGAGCACGAACTCCCCCGGGTGGAGGATGAACGGCTCGTCGCCCTCGGGCTCCACCAGTCGCGTCAGGTCCGCCTGTTCGACGGACGGGTCGATGTGGGGGTAGCGGTGGTTCTCGAACACCCGGAAGTAGCGGTCGAGGCGCACGTCGACACTGGACGGCTGCACCATGGATTCGTCGTAGGGATCGATCCGGACCCGCCCGGCGTCGATCTCGGCCCGGATGTCCTTGTCTGAGAGAAGCACGCCCCGAGGATACGCAAGACGCGCGGACCGACCACAATCGTGCCGAACCCGCGCGCCCGCTTCTTCGTACGCGTTACCGCTGCCTGCTGGTGCTGCTTACCGCCTACCGCTTACTGCTTACTGCTTCTCCAGGCTGACCGGCACCACACTGCGGAGCCGGGCACACCGTGGACACCGTACGAGTCGGCCGGGGCCGAGCCGCTCGGCCTGCTGCATCGGGAACGAAGCGGTACTGAACACGTGCCCATCCGCACAACGGACGACGGTGCGCTCCATCAAGTCCATGAGTCCCTTCCCCAAGAGCCGCGTCTGGCTGCTGCTGACCTGACGACAAAACGCCACATTACGGGATCAAAGAGACGACTCACCAGGCGGCACTCCGGTCCCGCCCGGACCCTCTTCCACGTCTCCACCGTACGCCCCAACTCCGGCCCCCCGCACGCACGTCCACCCTCCGAAACGCCAACTGGCCCCACGGCTTCAGCGCCGGGGGCCAGGCATGAGGTAGAGTGAGCGGGCATTCGACACCGGTTCAACCGGCGTCTTACGCGGGTGTAGTTTAGTGGTAGAACATCAGCTTCCCAAGCTGAGAGTGCGAGTTCGATTCTCGTCACCCGCTCTTACGAAAGCCCCAGGTCAGCGGCCTGGGGCTTGCGCTTTTGCCGTTACCTCTCTTGCCCTTTTCGCACTGCTATGCGCCCGAAGATTGGGCACGCGGAGGGCACGCGGGCTTGACGGAGGGCGCGACGACATCGAGAGTGGCGACCTCGCCGCGCTCAATCTGGGACACGCGGGCAATACTCACCCTCATGCGGGCCGCGACATCCTTCTACGCCAGCACGTACTGCTTGCGTGCCTCAGCCAGTTGGTGCCCACGGGCTTCCGCCAGGAAGCGGCGCGATCCGGCTTCCACCTCGGCAGGATCCACGCCGGCCGAGTACAGCTCCTGCTCCAGGGTCCCCCAGTCCTGCGGGGCCTTCTTGGGCATACTCACTCCTCAATCCTCCGTGTCGCAGGTGTAGTCACGGTAGAGCTGTTCAGCCAGAGGAATGTTGTCGCGGTACCAGCGCTCCCAGTTTCCAGCCTTGTTGCCTCCGAGAAGCAGGAGGGCCGAACGCGTCGGGTCGAAGGCGACGATGACCCGGGTCTCGGACCGACCGCCCGATCTCGGCCGCAGCTCCTTCAGATGATGCAGTTCCGATCCTTTGAGCCGGTCCACGAGAGGGCGCCCCGGCGTGGGACCGTCTCACGCAAGTCGGCAACAGCCAGAAAACGATCCCTTTTCCTCCAGCTATCGACGACCAAGCTCAGGAACGACAAGTACGCGGTATCGACACACCGGGCTCACCGTCCCGGCCGGGAGAACCTGAACCGCGTGGGCAGGTACAGGTAAGGCGTCGCCCGACGCGAGGTCCCACAGTGTCACCTGCCCACCGACTACACCGAACGAGCCGTACTCCTGCTCAGGGGCCAACCGGTACCAAGAGCGCTACCCCTGGCCCGGGACATTGAAGTTGATCCCGGAGAAGTCACGTCCCTGCACGACCGGCGCGTTCTGATTGCCGCCGCTGATGGTGTTGGTCGTGTCCCCGTCTCCGGTGCGCAGCAGCTGCGCCTCCTGCTGCCATTGCGTCAAGTTCGCGCGGAACAAGGGGTCTTGTTCCGCTCGGCGACTCAAGGCGTCACTGAGTGCCCGTGCTCGGTCGACATCATGGGGAGCCTCGGACAAAGAGGCCAGTTCAACTTCCCCGGTCGCCGGACCCAGCGATCCCGTGGCTTGCTCTACGGGATTTCTCCGGACCAACCCACGCAGTGCTTCCCAGAGCTGCCGGCCCATCTCACCACCTGCCCCGGTCGCCGCCGCCACGAGAAGGCTCGCCGAGATCGGATCCACGCCTGTACCCCCAGTGGCCCAGCGGAGTCGAACGGATCGGAACTCCATCGTCTCAGAACCGCCCGCTCACTGGAGCGGTCGCGGTCGGCCACATCCGGGAGGCCGGTGTCCGGTACCGAGCCACGAGCAACAGATACCGGACACCGGGTCGTTCACATGCTCAAGTAGGTGGGGCCGGAGCCGCTACTGATTGCGTATGCGATGCATGTGAGTGTTACGGCGGCGATCAGGTATCTCACGAAGCCTTGCACCTTTCTGTCTTTCAAGAAGCGACGGACAACGTCTGAAACGCGGGCGAGCCAGAACTCCAGCCAGGAGCGACGGCTCCAGTGCCTCGGACGTGAGTACAGTAGCGCCTCACTCGGACACGTGTGCACACTCACGGCAACACAGCTGAACTCCGCGCCGGTTTACGCGTGTATCCATGCACGCCGGCCCACCGACCCCCGAATTTCCTACGCAGTGTCTTCGCCCCGAAGCGCCGCCAACACCCCCGCGGCACGGGCCTCCTCGGCGGTAGCGCCCATACGTCGGCTGAGCGCCACGCTGGCCTCCAAATGGGCCACGGCCTGAGACGTGCGACCCGCATCCTGTTCGGCCAGGGCCAAGTCGTAGAGCACATCGACCTCCTCACCCGCCGCGTGAATGGCACGTGCCACCTCAAGTGCGGTGACATGCTGCCGCAGGGCCTCCTCCGTGCGGCCGGCCGCGCGGTGTGCCCTGCCGATTCGAGTGAGCGCGATCGCCTCCGCGCGCCGGTCTCCGACGGCCTGCAGCACCGGCAGCACCGTGCCGTACAACGCGAGGGCCTCATCGGTCCGGCCGAGCGCGTCCATGACGGATGCCACATTCATTTGAAGCGTGGCCTTGTCTCTCGGATTTCCCATCCGATCCGCCACGACCATCGCCTGACGGTAAGCAACTTCCGCAGCCTCCATACGTTCTGTTCTTTTGTAGAGTTCCGCCGCGTTGTTCAGCGCGCTATACCTTCCCCGCTCGTCTCCTATTGCCGTGAAATCGGCCAGGGCCGAGGTAAAGCATGCCAACGCTTCTTCGTTCTCGGACAGATGGAGGTGAGTTATCCCCAGCAAGTTTCGACAGCGTGCGATCCGGAGGAGACTTCCAGTTTGCAGTAGAAAATTCAGAGAGTCCTTCTGGAGCGACCTGGCCAGCGTGTACTGACCCGTCTGCCACAGGGAGATCGAGAGTTGGTGGATGCACTCGCTCTCCAGCACCCGGTCACGCAGGGAACGCGCGATGTCGAGCGCCTCGCGCGCGGCCGAGATCGCCTCGTCGTAGCGGGAGCCGTGGGTGTACACGGCGCAGAGGTCGAGCAGAGCTCGCGCTCTGGCCTCGCTGTCACCTGCGGCGCTCCAATGTTCTGTGGCGCGCCGCAGCAACGGCTCGGCCGCGGCAAGGTGTCCCTCCATATCCAGGAATCCCGCCAACACATGGACGGAAATAGCGAGTTGACGTTCCGTGCCATGGTGTACAAGCCAGTCCAGAGTGTCCAGAAGATTGGCCGATTCGGCGATCAGCCACTGTTCTGCCGACTGCGCGTCGACGATTTCCGGACATGGTGGAGTGGCGGGATCTCTGGTGTCGAGTTCCGTGCGCGAGCGGAAGGGATAGGCCAGCCGGTCGGCCTGGTCCGCGGAATGAACGTAGTGATCCACCAGGCGTTGTTCGGCCTGTCGGACATCACTCTCGGAATCGATGTCGCCAGTTTCGATCAGCGATCGCGCGTAGTCGCGCAGAAGATCATGCATGGTGAAACGGTGTGGCGTTGGCTCGGACACAAGGTAATGAGCCAGAAGTTCCTCTAGTACGCCTTCGGCCGTTTCCAGGGAGAATCCTGTGAGCGCGGCGATCGCCCGTGGCCCGAACGCCACCCCCATGTGCAGCCCGACGCGGCGGAAGACGAGCTGCTGCTCGGCGTTCAGAGCGTCGTACGAGGTTGCGAAGACGGGCGCCAACGCCCTGTCCATGTCGTGCAGTTGAGCCAGATGGCCACCGCTGCCGGCCAGTTGCCGCAACAGGTCGGACGTGGTCCACGAGGCGCGGGCAAGCAACCGGCTCGCGGCGATCTCGATAGCCAGCGGGAGACTCCCGCAAACCCGGACGATTTCCGCCACGTCCGACGGATCGGTCTCGCGCCCCCTTCCCAGCCGCTGCGAGAAGAGCGCCGCGGCGTCCTCGGGCGGCAGCGCGTCGAGGGAGACCGGCCGTACTCCTGGCAGTTCGGGCAGCCGTCGGCGGCTGGTCACGAGAACCGCTGTCGGGGAGGCGCCTGGAAGCAGGGGACGGATCTGGGCGGAGGAGGTCGCGTCGTCGAGGATCACCAGCATCCGGCGATCGCGCGCCACCGAACGCCACAGTGCGACCAACTCGTCGAGTTCGCGAGGTAGTTCCTTGGCGGCCAGGCCCAGCAGCCGCAGCAGTTCGGTGAGTGCCCGCGCCGGCGTCGGCGGTGTGCGGTCGGCGGAACACCCGCCCAGGTGAAGGAAGATGCGCCCGTCCGGGAACCGGTCCCGTAATCGATGCGCCAGATGGACAGCCAGGGCGCTTTTCCCCACACCCCCCATTCCATGAATGGCCTCGACGGTGACGATGTCCGAGGCTCCCCGTCCCTCGCAGAGGGCCGCCGTGAGCCGCCGCAGTTCGTCGCGCCGTCCGGCCCACGGAACATCGCGCGGCAGATTGTCCGGAACCCGATGCGTCGGCCGCGGAGCCGTCTTCCCGTCGGTTCCGGCGCGGGACAGCAGGGTCGCCGCGGGCATCCCCGCCAGGATTCCCTGGTGGACCCGGTGCAGCCCACGGCCGGCGTCGAGACCGATGTCACGGACGACTCGCTGCCGCGTTCGCTGAAGCAGTCTGGTCGCCTCGGCCGTCCGGTTGCTGCCGTACAGGGCGACGGCCAGCCGTTCGGCCAAGGCCTCGTCCACCGGATGCGCCTCGGTCAACGGCAGGAGCACGGGAACGGCGTCGGTGAACTTCCCTCCGTCGAGCAGGATCTCCGCCCTGGTCACCGCGGCCACCAGGCCGGTCTCACCGATGGCGGCGCGCAGATGCTCGGCCCAGGATCCGCTGATCCCGGCCAGCGGTTCACCGTGCCAGAGCCCGTTCGCCCGGTCCAGCAAGCGCAGGGCGGCTTCCTCGTCCCCGCTGTCCCTCAGGGAGCGGGCTCGCTCGACGCAGTTCGTGTAGCAGCGCAGGTCCACCCGGTCCGGGTCGACCTCCAGAGAGTAGGAGTTCGTACGGCTGACGATCGCGGGGGCGTCGCCCCCCGCGATCCGCAGGGAGCCCCGGATCCGCGAGATGTGGGTGTGGAGCGCTTCCCTCGCCTTGCCGGGCGGATGCTCGTCCCAGATGCGGTGGATCAGGGTGTCGACACTCACCGTACGGCCCGCGTCCCAGGCGAGGGCGGCGAGCGCGATCCTCGTTTTCGTCGATCCCAGGTCACTACGGCGGCCCTCTGCCCGAAGCTCCACCGATCCCGAAAGCCTGATCTCGAACTCCACCAGCGTCCTCCCCGCCGGTAGGGCCTGCGATTGCCGAGCATTCGAGAGTGTCATGCCCCTGGCACCTACGACCACAGGAGAACGCTACGAGTCTAATGTTGACCGATAAATAGCCTAATTAGTTCACATCTTGTCCGGAGCGGGGAGTGACTCCCGAAGAAACGAAAGGAGTTGCCCACGTGCGTGATTTCTCCCCAGACGGACTGGAGACGTTGCTCTCGGCGATGGTCGCCTGCGGCGCCGACCCAGAGTCCCGCGCGTGGCGCGATCTGGCCCGAGTGGTGTACACGGCGGCCCGCGCGGACCCGTCGGTGACCCGTCTCTGGCCCCCGTACACCGCGCAGGGACAGCCGACCGAGGTGGCGTCCTGGCGGGAACTGGCCCAGGAGATCCGCGCGTTGGCCTCACGCGACACGGCGACACAGCAGGCGCTGACCGAGTGGTTGCACCACCATCACGGCCCTGCCCGCACATCACCCGGTTCCGCGCCCTCGGCGACCGCCAACGTCATCAGTGGCGACTCCGTGCTCCACGGCCCCAGCGTGCAGGCCCGGGACATCCACGGGGGCATCCACTTCCACTCGCCCTCCCCGGCTCCCCCGCCCCGCCTCCCCGTGCCCCGTCAACTGCCTCCGGTGACCGCACGGTTCCTCGACCGGGAGGCCGACCGGCGGACCTTCGACACCCTGCGTGCCCGGCGACCGGCGCACGCTCCCCAGATCCTGGTGGTCAGCGGGCTCGCGGGCATCGGGAAGACCACCTTCGCCGCCCACTGGCTGTACGAGCACGCCGCCGGCTTTCCCGACGGCCAGCTCTACGCCGACCTGGGCGGAGGGACCGCCGACGGTCCCCTCTCCCCTGCCGTCGTCCTGGAAGCCTTCCTGGTCGCGCTCGGCGCGTCCTCGGTGCCTGCCGGGATCGCACAACGGAGCGCGCTGTGGCGTTCGTTGACCGCGGGACTACGGCTGGCCGTCCTTCTGGACAGCGCGTTCACGGCGGCTCAGGTACGCCCGCTGCTGCTCGGTACGCCGACCGGCCTCACCATGGTGACCAGCAGAAACAACCTGACCGGACTGCGCGCCGACGGCGCCGCCGTGCACCGGCTGGAAGGGCTCCCCGCCGGGGCGGCCGTCGAACTCCTCGCCGTCGGCGGCGGAACGCGCGTGGCGCGGGAGCCAGCCGCCGCGCGCGAAGTGGTCAGACTGTGCGGCCGCCTGCCGCTGGCAGTGGCCCTGGCCTCCGCCCAACTCGCCCTGCGCCCCCACCATTCCGTGTCCGCCCTGGCCGACAGCCTGTCCGGAGGCCGGGGTGTCGTCGACGCGCTGCGCGTCGACGGGGAGGCCGTGATGCATACGGCACTCGACATGTCGTACGACGTCCTCCCGCACGAGAGCCGCGCGCTCTACCGCCGGATGGGACTGCTTCCCGCTGATCGCTTCGACCTCTCGTTCCTGACCGGCCTCGCGGACGACGGGGAGGGATCGCCTGGGACCGGGCAATCCGCCGATATCGCCGTCAACGCGCTCGTGGAGGCGAATCTCCTGGAGGAGACGGGTCCGGGCACCTGTCGATTCCATGACCTCGTCCAACCGCACGCCCGTCGGCTCGGCAAGGAGCTGGAGGACCTCGGCGGGCGCGAACGCGCGCTGCGCCGCTTCGTCGATTGGTGCCTGTCCACCGCGGCTTCGGCGGAGGGCATCCTCACCCCCAGCCACCGGCTGCCGGGGCACGGCCTCCCCGCGGGAACCGTGCCTCCGACCCCACTCGACGGTCCCGAGGAGGCGCTCACCTGGTTGGACACGCACCGCAACGGACTGATGGGGGCCGTACGGCACTCGGACCGGGCGGGCTGGGACTTTTCCTGTTGGCGTCTGACGGACCTCATGTGGCCCCTCTTTCTCCGGTTGCGTCCGTCCGGGATGTGGATCGAGGCACACCAACTCGGTCTCGAAGCCGCACGCCGGAGCGGATCGAGGGAAGGAGAGGGCCGCATGCTCACCTCCGGCGCGATCGGTCTGCGCAACGCCGGCCGGTACCTGGAGGCGGCCGACTGGTACCGCCAGGCGCTGGAGACGGCCACGGCGGACCGCGACGTACGCCAACAAGCGCAGGCCGTAAGCGGATTGGGACACGTCAGTCTCCTGGCCCACCGGCTCGACGAGGCACGCGACCACTTCGAGCACGCCCTGCGGCTGAGGGAGTCGATCGGCTACCGGCGTGGGGCCGCCCTCTCCCGGCGGCGCCTCGGCGAAACCGCCCTGGCCGACGGCGATCTGACCACCGCCACCGAGCAACTGCGCCGGGCCCACGCTGAGTTGGATGCGCTGGGAGAGACGTACGAGGCGACCCGCGTCCTGGCCCTTCTCGGCCATGTCCTGGACCGCGACGGGGACCGCGACGGAGGCGTCCGCCGACTGTGGGAGGCGCTCGCGCGCTTCCAGGCGGGCGACGCCCGGTCGGAGCACTGGGAGGCACGCTGCCTCGAATGGCTCGGACAAGCCGCCGAGTCACGTGGCGATCACGCCGAATCGGTACGCTACTACGAGGCCGCCCGGGATCTCTTCCGACGCCTGAGCCCCGAGGACGCACAACGTCTGGACGACCGGCTGCGGCAGCCGTGACCGCCACGGCCGGCCGTCCCGCCGCTCAGCGACTCGGTATCGGAAGGATGGAACGCAGCGCGCGGGGCGATCCCCCGGACACCACCCAGGCGTGGACGACCGAGACGACCGCCTGCGGCGGGACCGGAGCATCGGATCCGCACCGATCCGGCCGTACGAACGACACGGCATCCCTCCGGTCCCGTACCCCGACCACACACACCAGGGCTGTATCAGGTACGGCGGCAGCAAGGCATCCGGGATGGCCCGCCAGCAACTCGCGCACCCGCCGGTGAGCCGACACCGGCGGCAGGGGCACACGGCTCACGAGCACATCGGCGTGTTCCATGAGCTCTGTCCGTTCCGGGCCGTCCGCGTCCACCCACAGGTGGACATCGCAGGGAAGCGGGCCGAACGCGTGCGGGCAGGCCGACGGGTACGGATACGCGCGATCCCCCGCCGACGAGGGCAGCGGGTCGGATCGGACGAGAGCCGGGCCGTGCGCCGTATCCGAACGCCAGACGACGAAGGAGGACCGGTCGTCGAAGCCGTCACCACGGGATACCCGACCGTTCCGTGCCGCGCGGAAGCACACCGTGACCCACCCGGCATCCGGCTCGGGGTTCGCGGGCCGGTCGCTCACGGCGCCGCCCCGCTGCCCGTGGAGATCTCCCACCGCGTCAGGGACGGCGGCAGCGGGGGCGGCGCGACGAACGGCGGACGCGCCGGTTCTCCCAGCCCGAGCATGCGGTAGACCACTGAACGCATCCGTCGGTGAAACTGCCCCGGCGCCGACGACAGCGAGGCAACGACCTGGTCGTACTGTCCCGGGCTGTGCGACTGTGCCGCGTACTCCAATTGCTCCGCCAGCGGGTACCCCGGAGCGATTACCGGCGCGACGGCAGACAGCAGAGCCGCCGGAGAACAGGCCGACACCTCACGCCGGTATCCGGCCGTCAACAGCATCGTCGCGTCCGTGAGCGTTCCATAGGCGGTCAGTGATCCGTGGTCCCCGATGATCCAGTCGGCCGCGATCAACAGCGCCTGCCAGTCGGCCTCAGGCGGGACGACCGCGATCCCCCGGTCCTGGCAACAGGACAGCCAGGCGTGCACCTGTCGACTGCCGTGCCCCGAGAACACATTGGGGTGGACCAGCATCGCGACCCGGTAGCCGTCGCCGGGCAACTGACTCAACAGCTGCGGCAGCAGGGAGTCGAGCCGCCCGAACGTCGAGGCCGGTCCCCACGTGGAGGTGACGACCACGAGTCGCTGTCCGTCCTCGATTCCCAGCGCACGGCGATAGGAATCGCGCCTGAGTCTGCCGACCGTGATCCGGTCGACGCACGGATCTCCCATCACATGAGCCACCGCAAGCGCCTCCGGGCAGGACCGGGCGAGTTCCTCGAGATCCCGCTCATGGGCATAGACGATCGCCGCGGGAACCAGCCGCCCCTCGTGCAGCAGGTGCTGGCGGCTCAGCATCCCGGGCGACCTCCGCTCTCCTGGCGCCAGCGCGGTTACGTCGGTGAGCAGTTTGATCTGCCCTGCCCCGTGCGAGATGCGTACGACCGGAGTCCGCAGTCCATGCACTCCGCGGGAGCCCGCCGCGAGCGCGAGGTCGAACTCGGCCTGCAGGGCCTCTTCCCAAGGCACCGTGGCGATGCCCAGACTCCGCAGGAAGTCGGTGACTCCGTTCCCGAAGGCATGTGGTGCGACCGTGAAGACCAGTTGAATGCGCAGGTCGGTCTCCAGAAGTTCGAAGACCTCGCGCAGTCGCTGGGCGAAGGTCACGGTGTGGATGACCACCAGAACCCTTTTGCAGTCCTGCACTGTCAGCCAGTGCCCCTGCTCGATCAGTGCTGCTTTCGTTGTTCGGACAGACACGCGATCCCCCATCGCTCGTCGCTGCGTACAACAGACGGCATGGGGGTTCCCTGTGCGCACGACGCTTTCCTTGCATGCCTCTTGCAACACCCTTGCCCTGGCGTGTGGCGCATGGCAGGGAGTTGTCGGGTCTGCGGGTGGGCCGTCGGATGGGGCCAGGCGGTGTCACCGACCGGGCACTCCAGTGGTACGGCCCCATCGTCGGCAAGTGAGCCAGAGCCGAGCAGAAGGCGCGTACACACGCAAAGGCGCCCCGGACTGGACATCCCCGCCTGCCCAGCCAAGCGCAGAGCCTGTGCGCGCAGGCTCGCCACCCCCTCCTTCCGCAAAACCGTGCCCAGAGCGTGCCCTTGAGAGCGGACAACCACGGTCACCAGCGGTCCAGCCAGGCACACGCAACGACGCCAGCACAACGCGTCCACGCAGGTCAGCAGCCATGCTGCCGCCCAAACGCCATCGCTTCCCAAGCTGAGAGTGCGAGTTCGATTCTCGTCACCCGCTCCAAAAATCCCCAGGCCAGCGACCTGGGGATTGTTTGTTGTCTGGAGTCGTCGGGAGCGCGCTGGTCCTCTACGGCTCACGTTGAGACAACCTGTACACAGCCCGGAAGCGCTTCCCGCGATCAGACCGAATCGTTGGGGATTCCGCGGTCCGGCCCTGGCAATCTTCGATACTCTCGCCCTCCGCTCCGTAGAGGTAGGGGAGTATGCGAACTGCCAGGCGGGTTCAGCTTGTCGTTGGTAGTTCCGCCATCCTGGTGGCTTGGACGGCTGCGGCTCTGCTGACAAGGGTGCCGACATTGGTGGTCGCACTACCGATGGTCGGAGCGCTCTGGCTACTGGTTCTTCTGGACAGCGGGTATCTGCTCGGCCGGGAGTGGGCACACAGTCGTCGACGCCGGGCCGGCCGACCGCAGCGGGAGGCCTGGGCCCCTGCACCCGAGGTACGCCGGCCAATCGACTACCCGAACATCGTGCCGCGTCCGACGAACGAGATCTCGGTGGACCAGCAGGGGCGGTTCCGGGCGACCGGCATCCGCCTCGCCGTTCTGCCCGCACTGGCGGTGGTGTTCCTGACCGTCCAGACCGTGTTCCTCGAACACGGCAGTGACCTGGGTCTGGGATTCGTCCTCGCCGAGTGCCTTCTTCTCGTCGTTATGGTCTGGACGGTGTGGACCGAGCAGGAGCCGTCCCGGCCATGGATCACGAGCCGGGTCAGGGCCGAGCTCTTCCGCCGTGAGATGTTCCTCGTCCTCACGGCCGTCGGACCCTATCTGGGGCGGACTGATGAGGAGGCCGGGCGGGTCCGCGACGCCCGGCTGAGTCTGCTCGCTGCTGCCGGCCCGGCCGAACTCGACGGGTTCACCCGCCTCGCCGACCGGGATACGGACGGCGCGGAGAGCCACTGGCAGGACGAGGTCTGGCGGCGGGCGACCAATGCCAATCCCAATGCGGGTGCGGGTACTCGCAGCGACACCACTGAGCGCATGCGCACCTACTTCGACTACCGGATCAGGCGCCAGGCCCTGTTCTTCGAGCTGGCCGCCGAGAAGTGCGAACGAACCGAGAGCATCCTCAGCAGGGTCGCCAAAGGGGCGATCCTGGCAGCCGTCGTCGTCGCCCTCGCGTACGGCGCCCTCCTCTTCTCGGGTCGGGACGGGGATGAGCCCTCGGTGGCCACCGCGGTCATCGCGCTGCTCGCGGCAGGCTTGCCGCCCCTTTGCAACACGGTGTTGGCCGTGCAGAATCTGCTCGCCGCACAGCGGCTGGCCGCCTCGTACCGGGAGACCCGTCAGGAACTGCTGGGGCACGAGAACACCCTGCGCAAGCTGCTCGCCGAGACCGGGGCCGAGCCCGAGCCCACTGGCCTCGAACTCGCCGTCTGCTTCCGGGCATTGGCCATTCGGGTCGAGTCGACGCTCACGGAAGAACTCCGCCGTTGGCGGATCATCGTCGCGAAACCCGAGTTCGAGGCGGGTTTGTGAGACTTTCCCCCGCGATGGCTGACGATGGCTCACAATCAGCCTCGTGGGGGACGTGTTCATCAGCCATAGCGCCCGGGGCGACGCGTTCGCCACCGCTGTCCTGACGAGGATCGAGAAGCACCTCAAGGAGAAGAACCACACCCCGCTGGTGGACCAGTCGGACATCCCTCCCGGCAACGAGTGGCGTCCCGAGATCGTCCACTGGCTCGCCCGCTGCGACGCGGCCGTCGTTCTGCTCAACGAGAAGGCGCTGGAGTCCCACTGGGTACGGCGCGAGGTCAACATCCTGATGTGGCGCAGGGCGCTCGGCGCACCCCTGCTCGTGATACCCGTCCTGCTGGACGGCCTCACGACCACGGCCGTCAAGATCGCCGGACTGGAGGAGCTTCGGCCGATCCAGTTCGCACGGACCGCGCGGGGCGAACAGCCGGATGCCGACAGCCTCTCCGCCCAGGTTCTGGAGCGGTTCGCAGACCTACCCGAAGCGGCGACGGGCGACGACCCGATGAGTACCTGGCTCAAGCGGCTGGGCCTGTATCTCTCCGAGGCTCAGCAGCGGTCCAACCTGTTGGTCGACGCCGCGAGGGCGCTCAAGTCCGAGAGCGAGTATCTGGCCCATGTCACCGGCCGACATGGCGGCTGCCTGTTCCTCGCAGACCAGTTCCTGATGGCTCCTCCCGACCGGATGGAGGCGGCTCTCGACGTCCTCGCCCCCTCGCTGCCGGACTACGTCATCCGCCGGCTGACCGCGGAGCTGGCCCCCACCTGGGTCGACGAGGAGGCCGCCCGCGGCGTGCTCCCCGCACCGGACAAACGGCCCCACGAGATGACGGTCCTGCTCAACGCCCGGACGGCCGGCACGGCCGAACAGTACATACGGCGGGCGACCTGCGCCGCCACCCGCGGCTTCGAGGTGACATCGATCAGGACTCTGCCCACCGGCGAGGACCGGGTCGGGGAGCGGTTCCGCGACTGGGAGAACGCGGTGTGGTGCGAGTTCTTCGAAGCCGACACCGAAGAGGACCGGGTACTGCCCCGCGATGTCGACGCGCGGACCCACTACCTCGTCATCAACGAACTCTGCCCGCCCAACGTCGAGTTCGCGCAGGCCGTCAAGCGACTGCACGAGGCCTTCTCCTGGCTGATCGTCCTGGTGGCGACAGGCACGGAGGAGCCTGACGACCAGGTCCGGGCGGCCTTCGGGAACGCGGTACAGCTGCGCCCCCTGCTCACCTGGGAGGACGAGCAGACGGCGAAGGCCCGCACCAAGCGCCTCAGGAAAAAGCACGAACATCTGGCCGGTACGTACTCATAGGAGCCCTCGTGGCCGATCTCGTCTCGCACGGTCCCGACGCCAGGGACGGCCGGGTCTACGACATGTCGGAGGACCTCCGGCTGGCCATCGACGTCGCGCTGGCCACCGACCGGCCCCTGCTGCTGAGCGGCGACCCGGGAGCGGGCAAGTCGTCCCTGGCCCCCTACTTCGCCCGCGAACACGACATGCGGTACTACGAGCATGTGGTCACGTCCCGGACCCAGGCCACCGACCTGTTGTGGACGTTCGACAGCGTGCGCAGGCTGGCGGACGCGCAGGCGCACCGCGGCATGCTCAACGATGGCGACTACATCGACCCCGGTGTCCTGTGGTGGTCACTCGCCCCCGAGTCGGCCCACACCCGCGGTGGGCTCCTCAAGCCGCTCCACCGGCACGACCCGCACGAACGGTTCTACCGGCAGCACCGGACGAAGGGGGCCGTCGTCCTCATCGACGAGATCGACAAGGCCGACCCTGACGTGCCCAACAGCCTGCTCGTGCCGCTGGGCTCACAGGAGTTCACCGTCGCCGAGACCGGGACGCCCGTGCGTCGCGAGGCCGACGCCGGCAACGCTCTGATCATCATCACCACCAACGGCGAGCGCGAACTCCCGCAGGCCTTCCTGCGCCGCTGTATCACCTTCACCCTGCCCAGCCCGACCCGCGAGAGCCTGATGCGGATCGCGCGACTGCACCTGGAGGAGGAGGGCGTGGAGCTGGACTCTTCGACGCTGGACCTCGCCGGTGATCTCGCCGATCAGCTCATGACCGTACGGAAGGACGAGGAGGTCCGGCGCGAGCGGCAGCCCAGCACCGCCGAGTACCTGGACGCCCTGCGCGCCTGCCGCACGCTGCACCTCGGTCCGGGCCATCCGCGGTGGCCCCTCGTCCGCAGTCTGACGCTCGCCAAGTCCCGGCAGTGGGAGCGGTGACGCGATGCGTCCGGAGATCTGGATCGGTGACGTGGTCCGCGCCCTGGAAGTGGCGCGGACCGAGATCGAGCAGGCACAGGTCCTGGAACTGCTGGGGCTGACCGGTGGCATACCCCTCACGGACCCCGTCGTCACACCCCCGACCCCTCCCCTGCCGGAGCCCTCGCCCGAGACCGCCCGCGAGGAGCCCGATGCGGAGCCCGACGACGAACCGCCGCCCAGGTACGACGCCGAGGACCGGCACGAGACCGTGGACGTGACGGCGGAGTTGCCCCTGCTCCAGCCGGTACGCATCGAGACCACGAGCCCGTCGCGTGAGCCGGTGCGGCCGCTCGCCAGGCCGACACCCGAGCGCGTCCCGCTCCCGTACACGCCCCTTCTCGTGCCGGGCTGGACCAGTGCCATTCTCCGGGCCATGCTCTCCCGGCAGGTGTGCGAGGGCCCCGTGGACATTCCGGCGCTGATCGACACGCTCGCGCACGGCCGCCCTGTCGTACGGCTGCCGCGTCGGCCCGTGTCCACGCTGCGGGACGGCATCCAGGTGCTGGTCGACCGGGGCACCGGTATGCAGCCGTTCCGCCGCGACCAGGACCAACTCGTCCACCGGATCCGTACGGTGGTCGGCTCCGGGCTGGTCGAAGTCGGCTACTTCGCCGATCTCCCTCAACGCGGAACCGGGCCCGGCGCACGCTGGACGCGCACCACGTACGCGCCTCCCGACTCCGGCAGGTGCGTCCTGCTGCTCTCGGATCTCGGACTCGGCGGCCGCCCCGACGACCCCAACCGCGGCACCCGGCCGGGCTGGGAGGAGTTCGTCGCCCTCGTCACCCGGGCCGGTTGCGGCGCCGTCGCGCTCTCGCCGTACCCGCCCAAGCGCTGGCCCGAGTGGATGACGAGGCTGTTGCCGCTGGTCAGTTGGGACCGCACCACCACCGCCGGCCGAATCAAGGCGAGGCTGCGGTGACCGCCCCACCGGAACCGGAAGAGATGCCACCCCCGCCGACGGCCGGAGCGCTGGAGCTGGCCACGGTCCTGAGCATCGCCACCCGTATCGAACCCGAACTGATCCGCGCGGTCCGGCTCCGGCTCCTGCCCCACCTGGACGTCGGCGCCGAAGCCGATCTGTGGTTCTGCGACTGGGTGGGCGCCCGTACGCCCGAGGCCATCGCGCTGCTCCCGGAATGTCTGCCCTACCTGCGCGCGGGCCTGGTGCGGAAACTGGAGACCGATCCGCGCCTCCGCGAGGTCATCGACATCGTCACTGATGTTCACAGCGGACTTTCGCCCGCGCTGCTCCTGGAGGAGCGGGTCACCTGGGACAGCCTGACCGGCGCCACGGAGGCCGCGGACCAGCACCTCAACCAAGCCCTGCACGCCCTGGTACGGCAGAACCGCTCGGGCCTGGCGGGCTGGTTCGCAGAAGCCTGGAAGAGGCTGCCCGTCGAGGCCCGCTCGACCGCCACCGCGTGGAGTCTCGCCAACGCGGCCCGCCCGTACGTCCCGTCCCTCGACCCCGGTACGGCACCGGAACTCACCCTCACCACCGTCTCGTCCATCGCCGCCGCCGTGGGAGAGGCCCGGCTCGGCGTACAGCGCGAAGGAACCGCGCTGCTGTTGGGCGACGTAGCGGGGACACGCGCGTCGGCGATCCTCGTCCCCGACACCCACCCGCGCGTGGTCGAGGTCGTCACGCACTCCGCCACCCGGACGGTGCAGATCGACGCGTCCGGCGTCGTCCGCGTCGAGGTGGGGAGGGGGCAGGTCGGCCTCCGCACGGGGGCGGGGCATGTGTACGAGCTCGACCGGCCCGCGCCGGCCGCGTCACAGTCCGAGGATGCCGAGTACGAGTTGCTGATCGGCGCGCTCGGATCCGTGCCACTGCCCGAACTGGCTCCCCACCTGGTCAGGGTGATGCGGGCCCTTCTCGGCCGCTTCAGCCGGGAGGACGACCTCGGAGCTCTGGGCGATGCGCACAGGCTGGCGGAGCGGGTCCTGGCGGCCCGTTACGACTGGAGGTCCTCCCCCGAACTCGGCTGCGAGACCGCGGAGGCGTTCTATCTTCACGGCCTCCGCGTCGGCACCCGGAAATCGCTGGAGCGGGCTGCAAGCATCAGCCAGGACATGACCGAGATCCCGGACCCCGCCATAGCCGTACGCGTCTGGTCAGTTCTCGGCGCCGCCTTCCGCGAACTCTTCTCCCACACGGGGGACATCGATCAACTGCGTAGGTCCGTGGACACCCTCGTCACACCGGTGGACAGGCTGTCGGGGCGCGGAGTCGACACCCTGCCGCTTGTCTCCGAACTGCTGCGCACGTACGCGGTTCTCCACGAGGTCGAACACCGCGAGGAGATCCTGCGGCGCGCTCTGGCACTCGCCGACGAAACGCTCAGGACGGATGACGCCTTGGCGGCCTCCGCGCTGCCGCTGGCACGGATGGTCCTGGCTCGGTTCGGGACGACAGGAAACCCCGACGAGCTCAGCCATGCCGA
Organism: Streptomyces pseudovenezuelae; assembly: GCF_029892565.1. Taxonomy (GTDB): domain Bacteria; phylum Actinomycetota; class Actinomycetes; order Streptomycetales; family Streptomycetaceae; genus Streptomyces; species Streptomyces pseudovenezuelae_A. Next base: position 333,398 of record NZ_JARXVH010000003.1, read on the forward strand.
GGAACTGGCCCGTCACAGCTCGACATCCGAGGGGCCCAGAGCTGTTCAGTCCGAGCGAGCGGCCGTCATCGCCGCGGTGAACCTGGCCCGGTTCTGGGCGGACGGCTCGCAGGAAGCACTCGCCGACGCCCTGGCGTTCTCGCGGTCGGCCATCACCCTCAGCCCTCCGGGGGACGGCCTACGACGATCCCGGCTGCGGCTCGCACACGCCGATGTGCTGCGCGTGTCCTTCGCCATGTCGCACAACAAGGCAGAACTGGACGAGGCCCTGGCTCTGGCCGAACAAGCGGCCGATTCCCTGCCGAAGGCGTCGCCTTGGCGGCAGGCGGCGCACAACACGCTGACCCAGTGCCTGCTGGACAGATTCGCGCAGACGGGCGCCATGCCAGATCTCGACCGCGCCATCGAGACAACCCGGTCGATCCATCCCGGAACCAGAGCCGATACCGACCTCCCTTACTGGCACACGGCGATCGTCCAGCAACGCGAGGGCCTGCTCCTGAAGTACCGGGCGGCCGGAGACGTCGATTCCCTATTCATGATCATCAACGCCTTGGAGCCGGCGAGGGCGAGTCGCTCCCAACGCGTGGCTCTGGTCACCAACTACGCATCCGCCCTGCTCGAACTGAAGACCCGCGGGGAGTCGCCGCTACACCTCAACAGGGCGCTCACAAGGCTTGACTCCCTACGGGAAGAAACTCCCCCTTCGCAGTCTGTGGACACCGTGCTGGTACCCGTCCTGCTGGCCAGTGCCAGGGTGATCTCCCACATGGCGGACGCGTCCTCCGAATCAATCCGCCGCGCGGCGGACGCCGCACGACTGGTCACCCAGGAACGGACCGCACAGCCGCTGCATCGCCTCCAGGCCGCACTGCTCTGGGGAACTCTGGCGATGCGGCTCGACCTCCATGAGGAGGTCATCCATAGTTACCAGGCCGTCACCAGGGAACTCCCGCCGGTTGTGCTGCTGCCCGGCGGCGAACGTGAGGCCCTCATCAGGGCCTGGGAGGAACGAAGCCGGGAAGCCGCTGCCTACGCCATCGAGGCGGGAGCTCCGGAGCTCGCGCTGGAGTTCCTTGAGCAGCGGAGCGTCCTGCTGTCGGCATGGGCCAAGGACTCCCATGCCGAGGTGGACCGTCTGCGTAGGGTGGCGCGGGAACTCGCCGCGGAACTCCAGTGGCTGTGGACGTTTCTCCACTTGGAGGCCGGACCGGCCAACACACCGGTCTTCCAGCGGAGGGACCTGGTGCAGGCCCGGATGGACCACCTGGTCAAATCGGTGCGTGCCGTTCCGGGCTTCGAGGACTTCCTCGCCCCCGTGGCCACCCAACGGCTGGTTCTGGCCGCGAGCGAGGGGCCCGTCGTCGTACTCAGCGCCGTCGCCCGGCGCTGCGACGCGCTTCTCGTGACACGGCAGGGGGTGTCGGCGCTGCGGCTGCCGTATCTGACCCTGGCTGATCTGACGGACCGGGCGAACCGGTACCGCGGTGCCAGGGTGAGTGGTTCGAGGCCGCCGAACGACCGCGAGGCCTGGGACGTACTCGACTGGCTGTGGGAGAGCACGGTGTTTCCCGTCCTCTCCGCGCTCGGGCTGATCGGTCGCGCCACGGTCAGCTCCGCCCCACCCGGCCCCACCAGGGCTCCGGGGTCATTTGATCCGCCGAAGAGCAACTCGGGCCCGGCGGACACACTTCCCCGGATCTGGTGGTGTCCCACCGGCCCGTTCACGATGCTTCCCCTGCACGTAGCGGGACAGCCCCGGGGGACGGCCATGGACTACGCGGTCCATTCCTACACTCCGAGTGTCCAGGCGCTGATGGCCGCGCGGCAGCGTGAGAGGTATCCGGCCGACACACCGGAGCAGCGGATGCTCGTGGTGCTCGCGGACGACATGCTGACGCACGGGCGGAGGGAGGTCGACCAGATCCTGCGGCTCGTTCCCGATGCCCATCTCCTTCGCGGCCCGGAGGCCACGGTCGCGAATGTCGCCGCCGGACTGGCCGATTTCCCCTTCTTCCACTTCACCGGGCACGGGCACCTCTACGAGGGCATCCCCCAACTGCACCTCGGCGGCGACGAATGGCTCAACTGGCGGCATCTTCCGCAGAATCTCGTGGCCGACGGAGCACTGGCCTATCTCTCGGCATGCGAAACGGCGGGCGACGACCGGGGTTTCGAAAGCGGGGGGTGGACCATCGCCGCGTCCTTCCAGTCCGCCGGTTACCGCCATGTGATCGGGATGCTGGGCGAGGTCACGGATGAAGCCGCCACTCGCATCGCGGTTCACGTGTACGAGTTGCTCGTAGACTCCGGCGGGCGGCTTCGTCCGGAACACTCTGCGCGCGCCCTGCACACGGCCCTTCAAGAGTCCCTCGCCGCTTCCTCCTTCTACGCGCTCACCTCTGCCAGCGTGGTGCACCTGGGCCCGTGAGTCGTCGAGCCGGCGCACGGTGCGCTTCCCAAAAGGACGGCAGGCCAATTCCGAGACCGGTCATGCCCGGAGCCCTGCCATTTCGTCCGCGCCGCAACTTCTCGTTTCAGTGTGCGGCAGCTTCTGGCCGACAATACTGCGGACCGCGTAACCGCTCCGTCGAAAGCTGTGGGAGGGGCACAGGGACGTCGTCACCCGCCATCGCGTGTGCACGCGCGGTGAGGCCCCACAGGGCAGGGCCGTGGAGGTGCGTCGCAAGCGACTGCGCATGCAACGCTATCCGCAGCACTTCACCCAACGGGCACCCGGTGCCACTCCACGGACAGGATGGCGTCACGCACCACCCGACGCCATGCCCAATCCGTGCCCGTAGGGGCAGACAACCGCGGTCGATGGCGGCGCGATCAGGCCTTCGCAACGGCGTCGGCGCCATGAATCTACGCAGGTCAGCACCATGTGGCTGGGTACACGCCGTCGCTTCCCAAGCTGAGAGTGCGAGTTCGATTCTCGTCACCCGCTCCAGAGAAGAACCCCGGACCGGCGGTCCGGGGTTTGTTTGTTGTCGGGTCCAGGTCGGGGTGGACCGGCGGCGGGCGGCGGCAGGGCCCTACTCTGATCCCCGTGAGGCAGGCAGGCGCTGGGAAGGGTGATCGGCGATGACGCCCCTGAGCACCGGGGACCCGGAGTCCATAGGCGGGTACACCCTCCTCGGTCGGCTCGGGGCGGGCGGCATGGGAGTCGTCTATCTGGGAGTCGCCGCCTCGGGACGGCAGGTCGCGGTCAAGCTCGTGCGGGGGCCGTACGCCCAGGAAGAGGAGTTCCGGACGCGCTTCCGGCAGGAGATCGAGGCGGCGCGCAGAGTGAGCGGCGCCTTCACCGCGCCTGTCGTGGACGCCGACCCCGACGCCGACCAGCCGTGGATGGCGACGCTCTACGTGCCAGGGCTCAACCTCGCCGAAGTCGTGCAGAAGGACGGCCCGCTGAGCCTGCGGGAACTGCGCGCGCTGGGGCTGGGGCTCACCGAGGCGCTGCGTGACATCCGACGGGCGGGCCTGGTGCACCGGGACCTCAAACCGGGCAACGTCCTGATGACCGAGGACGGGCCGCGCGTCATCGACTTCGGCATATCGCGGGCCTCCGACCACCAGAGCTTCACCACGACCGGGCGGATGATCGGCACCCCGCCCTTCATGTCACCGGAACAACTGGCCAATCCCCGGGACGTCACCCCGGCCTCGGACGTGTTCTCGCTGGGGTCGCTGCTGGTGTTCGCGGCCGTCGGCACGGGACCGTTCGACGCCAACAGCCCGTACATAACCGGCTATCAGGTGGTGTTCGGGTCCCCGGACCTCGACGGCGTACCCGAAGCGCTCCTGGGCATCGTCGAGCGCTGCCTGGACAAGGACCCGGCCGCACGGCCGGAACTGGCGGACATACAGCGCATGCTCCAGGCGTTGCCGGAGTCCGACGACGCCACCGGCTGCTCCCCGGAGATCGGGCAGTCCGCGCGGCCCCGGCCCCGCCCCACTCCACGGAGCGCGGCCACCACCTCCGCGGACGCCGCGACCGGCATCCGTACCGGCAGGCGACGCCGGGCCCGGATGCTGCTCACCGGCCTCGGTGCGGTGCTGGCCGTCACGGGGCTGTGGATCGGGGTGGGTGTCCTCGGATCCGATTCGGACACCGCGACGGCCACCTCCACCCCCACCGCCACGGCCGGCGCGCGTGCCGCGTCTCTGCCCGGCGGCTGGCGGCCGTGGCGGACGAAGCTGCGGTACGACGTGAAGGGCGTCCCTCTCGACTACGGCAGCACCGGATGCGTGACGGAGGGAACCGCCCTGTTCTGCGGCGGTACGGGATTCACGGCCGCCAGGATCGACGCGGCCTCCGGCCGCACCCTGTGGCGGACCGGCACCCGCCCTCAAGGGGTGGAGCCGATCGGCGTTCGCGACGGGCTGGTCTATGTGTACGAGGATCCGGACGACACGATCAGGCGTGTGGTGGCTCTCGACGCCACTACCGGGCAGCGGCGTTGGCAACGTGACATCAGCAAGTCCGAGACCGCGGTCCTGTACGACGGCGGACTGCTGACCCTGTCTCCCGACTACTCGTCGTTCGTGGCTTACGGGCCGTCGGGCAAGGAACTGTGGCGGGCGGCCTCGCTGGACGAGTACTGCACTCCGTCGGCGCTGGGAGGCGTCCCTTACGCCCTGTGCTCGGAGGGCAACGAGCCCGGCAAGGCCCCGGTCGAGCCGATGAGGCTCGGACCCGGCAGCCTGACCGCGACGGCCACGCTGCCCAAGAAGGCGGAACCGCTCGGCGCCGTCGGCGGGCAGCCCCTGTTCCTCGCCCCCCAGACCGCGAAGGAGGTGTACGAAGCCGGGTACGAACGGCCGTACAACGCGCTGCTGCGGGTATCCCCGGACACCGGCCAGGTCAGACGGATACCGCTGGCACATCCGCTGACCGGCGCGGCCACCCTGGTGGACGGCGTCGTCTACTTCGTGCGGTCCGACGGGTCGGTCACCGCGGTGTCGGCGGACAGCGGCAAGCAACTCTGGCAGCGGACGACGGACATGGAGAGCCTGTCCGCGCCCGCGGTGTCGGCGACGTACAAGCGGGTCTATTTCTCCAACCGCTTCGGGCGTCTGCTGGCACTGGACAGTCACACCGGAGCGGAGGTCTGGCGCACCTCCGCGCTGGACGACCCCGGGGACAAGGTGCAGAACAATCCGCCGCGCGTGCTGCTCGTCAAGGACGCGATCGTGGCGATGGCCGGCGACACCGCCTTCTCCCGGAGCCCCGACGGGCCCACCTGACGTGTTTGTCGTGCAGGGCGGCGAGGGTGACGATCACTAGCCGACCGGACCCGTCGCGGACTTGGTGCCGGTGACCTCGATGGCCGTGCCGGGCTTCACCGAAGCGTAGAACCACTTGGCGTCGGACTCGTCCAGGTCGATCCAGCCGGCGCTGGTCGCGTACCTGCCGACGTTCTCCTTGTCGAAGCGGAGGGCGGCGCCGACGTAGACCGGCATGTTGTCGGCGTCGCGCAGTTCGACGACGTACGAGATCTCCGCGTTGTAGCGGGCGTCGCCGGTGGGGGTGGTGACGGTGAGGGTTTTGACCTCGGGACGCCTGTCGTACACGGTCAACGGTCCCACGACCTTTGGGGTGTTGGGTGAGCCGTCCGTCAGCGGCATGACCCGTTTCCCGACGATCATGATGCCCTTGCCGAGGTCGACGCTGCCGGCGGTGACGGGTGTGCGCGGGACGGGGGACACCGTGGCGGAGGCCGACTGGGCGGCGGAGGGCGTGGCGGCCGGGATCTGGCGCTGGGTCCCCGACCCCGCGGGGCTCGCGGAGTTCGTCGAGTTCGTGAGGTCAAGGGTCAGGGCGAAGGCCACCAGCGCGAGGGCTGCCGTAGCCGCGACCAGTGTGCCTGTCACGCGGCGGCGGGCGCGGCGTACGGCGGCGCGGCCTCGGACCTCGGCGCCGGTGAGGGCCGGGGAGGTCTCGTGTCGCGCGGCGAACTCGCGCAGAGCGCCGGAGAGTTCGGGGTTGGTGAGTTCGTCGTTGGTGAGGTCATCAGACATGGCCGCTCCCCTCCCGAACCGGCACGTCCGCCCTGCCCACCTCGTCGACCGTCAGATGCTTCGCCAGTGCCGCCCGGCCCCGGTAGAGCCTGGCCTTGACCGTCCCGACCGGCGTACCCGTTTCGGAGGCTATCTGCTCGACGGTCACGTCACACAGATGGTGCAGGACGATCACCATCCGTTGCGCCTTGGGCAGTTGGCGCAGTGCGGCGACAAGTGCCGTGTGATCGGGGGTCGGTCCCGGTACGGACTCCGGCGGTGGAGTACGGCGTACCAACTCCAGCCAGCGTTTGGCCCGGCGCCAGCGGCTGACCGCCAGCCGCATGGCCACCGTGCGTATCCACGCCTCGGGCGCCTCGTCCGCGAGGAAGTCCGCGCGCCGGTCCCAGGCTCGTACGAACGCCTCCTGGACCACGTCCTGTGCCTCCTCGCGATCCCCGGTGAACGCCGAGAGTTGGCCGGTCAGACGGGGAAACGTGGCCGCGTAGAAGGCGTCGAACTCGTCCTCGGTCATGACCTCACCGGAGTCTTGGAATTCCCGTGCAACCTGACCGCCCTCACGGTGCGTACAGGTCCCGAAGGCCGCGTCCGTCGAAACCCGACCCACAGGAAAGACGAGAAACAGGCGTCTCAGGATCCACTCCCCCCACAGCAGTACCGGAGGACCACCGAAGTGCCGCACCCCCACGATGACTTCGCCGCGTACGCACACGCGGGTCTGCCCCAGCTGGTCACCACCGCCCGCCTGCTCACCGGCGACCCCCGCGAGGCGACCGAGTTGGTGCGGAGAACGCTGGTGCGGGTGTGCGCGCGGTGGCGGCGGATACCGCGGGACGACGTGGACTTCTATGTACGGCGGACCCTGGTCAAGGAGTATCTGCGCCGGGCTCGGCATCAAAGGGCCCTGCCTCACGGTGTGTTGGGGGCTCCGTCCGCGCGGCAGTGGGCCGTGCTCGTGATGCTGCACCGGGAGGGGCTGCGGGAGGCGGAGATCGCCCAGTTGCTCGGTTGGTCGGGCGGTGCGGTCAGGAGCCGTGCCCAGCGTGGGCTGGCGGTCTGCGGGGGCGATGTCGAGCGGCTGCGTGGGCTGTTCGCCGAGGCCGCGGGGGGTGCCGGGGCTGTCGAACCTGCCGCCAGGGCCGTCCAGTTCGACGTTCCGCTCGATGCCGTCGAGCAGCGGGGGCGAGCGCTGCGGCGCCGTCGTAGAGGCGTGGGCGTGACCGTCTGTGCGCTGCTGCTCGTGCCGACGGGCGTGTTCGTCGCGGGCCGGTTCATGGGTGGCGACTCCACGGACGGGTCGGGCGGCGGGGCGGCCGATGTGGCGCAGAGTCCGGTGCGGATCGTCGCGCCCGGCGAACGGGTGGACGCCCTGCCGGAGGTGCAGGTCTGGCTGACCAGCGGCGGCAAGCACTGGTCGACGCCGGATCGGCCCAACCAGTTCCTCGGCCTGACCGACGACGACGGCTACGAGAGCGAGAAGTCGGCCGTGTCCGTGCAGCCCGAGCCGCTGCACAGCTCGTACTTCCTGTCGGGCCTGTACCGCGGTCTGTCCGCCGACCCGGCACGCGTCGAAGTCGGCGTCGCCGAAGGCAAGATCACCGGCACCGTCCTCACGCTGGCCGGCAGTCCGGGCTGGGGCGTCTGGTACGCACGGGCACCCATGTCGATGGCGAAGATGAAGTCGACGTTCGTCGAGGGCGGTCCGACCGTCACGGTGTACGACGCGGCCGGCAAGGTCGTCGCGCGGGGCGGGGGCGATCGGTGAAGCGTCACCTGCGCGTCCCGCTCCGTCTGCGGCTCCGCCGTAACCGGGGTCGCCTGCTGCGTCGGCTGGCCGCCGCCTTCCTGGTGTTGATCGCCGCGCTGTGCACGGCCGCGGTCGTCGCGTACCGGCTGACGGGCATCCCCGAGCCGCACCCGGAGACCGTCACGCAGAGCACGGTCTTCGTCGACGAGAAGGGCTCCTACCTGGGCCGCCGTGGTCCCGTCGACCGCCAGGAGGTGCCGCTGTCGCAGGTCCCTCGGTACGTCCAGGACGCCGTGATCGCGGCCGAGAACCGCTCCTTCCGTACGGACGACGGGGTCTCGCCGCGAGCCATCGCCCGCGCGGTGCTGGCCTCGTTGACCGGCGGCGAACGGCAGGGCGGCTCCACCATCACCCAGCAGTACGTGAAGAACGCGCTGTTGAGCCCGGAACAGTCGCTGACGCGCAAGGCACGCGAGGCGCTGATCGCGATCAAGCTGGATCGCACCCGCTCCAAGGACGACATCCTGGCGGGCTATCTCAACACCGTTTATTTCGGCCGGGGTTCGGCCGGCATCCAAGCGGCCTCGCGCAACTACTTCGGCGTGGACACCCACAACCTGACCGTCTCCCAGGGCGCCGCGCTGGCATCGATCGTCAACATCCCCTCGTATTACGAGAAGGCGGGCTCCGATCCGAAGGTGACCGCGACACTCAAGGCCCGCTGGGAGTGGGTGCTCGACGCGATGGCGGCGAGCGGCGGCATCACGGCGAAGCAGCGCGCCGAGGCCGCCTTCCCGGCCTTCCGCTTCTATCCGCCGGGGACGACCGAGGGGCAGCGGCAGTACATGATCGACGTGGCGGCGAAGGAGGCGGCCGACCGACTCGGCATCACCGAGGACCAGTTGGCGCGCGGCGGCTACACCGTGCACACCACGTTCGACCTGGCGCTCCAGGACGCGACCACCGAGGCGGTGAAGGACCTCAAGGGCAGCAAGGGCAGCAAGGGGAGTCAGGGCGGCGAGGGCGGTAAGGACGGCACGGGTAGTAAGAGCAGCACGCTGCACACCGCCGTCGTGGCGATCAAGCCCGGCGACGGGGCGGTGCGGCTGCTGTACGGGGGTTCCGACTACGCCCGGCAGCCCTTCAACGACGCGGTCGGCGGCGCGGTGGAAGCGGACACGGCCCTGGACCCCTTCGGCAAGGTCCGACTCGGCGCCCCGCTCACCGACCTGCCGAAGACCGCCGCACCCACCCCACTCCAACTGGCCTCGGCGTACGCGACCGTGGCGGCGAACGGGGTGTACGCGACCCCGTACACGGTCATGAAGATCACCCGGGACGGGCGGACGGTCTACACGACGCGCCCCGAGACACGGCAGGCGCTGGACGAGAAGGAGGCGTACTTCGTGGGCGAGCAGGTGTCCAGGACGTACGAGGAGGCGGGCCCCTCCTACAAGGGAACCGTCCTTCCGGACACCGTCCCTCCGTACACCGTCCCTCCGTACAAGGAAGCGGTCCCTTCGACCTCCGCCGCCCAGCAGACTCCGCCGGCCTTCTTCACCGCCGGGGCCGGCGGCGGAATCACCCGCCGGACCGTCTGGTCCACCGGCCTGGACCCCCAACTCGCCCTCACAGTCGCCCTCTTCGCCGACCGACCCGGCGAGAGGAAGAACACGACCGTGCCGGCTCAACTGCCGAACGACCCGGATCCGACCGGGTCGGCGGAGGAGACTGCGGGGCGGATCTGGGGGCTGGCTACGGCGGGGGCGGGATAGGCGGGACGGTCCCGCATGTCGGCGCCTGCGCCTACTTCATGGATTGGGTGATCTGCGGCGGGCCTCCGCCACGGATGGCCGTCCTCGGAGCCGGGTAGTTTCCCCTTGGGAGGGCGCTGTGATTGAACTTGCAGAATTGGTAAGGGAGTTGCGCCAAGAGCTCAACGCCGCGCTGGCGGACGGAGCGCCGGGGCCGGTGCGGTTCGAACTCGGCCCCGTGGAGATCGAGGCGACCGTCGCCGTCGGTCGCCGCGGCGGGGCAGGCGGGAAAGTTCGGTTCTGGGTCGTCGAAGCCGGGGTCGACGGGCAACAGGAGACCTCGCAGACCCATCGCGTCCATCTCACCCTGCACCCCAAGCTGATCGCTCCGGACGGCAGTCAGCAGACAGTGCGCATCGTGGGGGACGAAGAGGAGGGCGAGCGCTGAGGACGGGGGCGCCAATGGACCGGTATCCAGCTCATCAACATCCTGACGTGGCAGTACACGGCGCCGTACCCTGGGGCGGCACCGTCAGATCGAGCTCGATGACAGCAGACGGGGATCGGGAGGTCACGGGGGTGGAGGGGCGCAACGCAGCGCGGGTCATGAACGAGTTGAAGGCCGACGTCGTCACCGTGCTGCAGGAGTCGGACACCATGCGGCATCCGACCAGCATCGACCTGCTCGTGACCATGCTCGGTCAGGAACTCGGCTCCCCGGTGGACTTCACGCGGGGCGAGGTACTCCGCCCTTGGCTGCTCCAACTCGCCAACTTCTGCGCCGACTTCCCGGACGGCATGCCCTGTCTGCTGCGGTGTCTTCAGTACGTGGAGCAGCGGACCACCTCGGTCAACGCCCTGGGCCGGCTGGTGGACGAGTGGGAAGCCGCGAACTTCTTCGAGTGGGCCGACATGCATCCCTTACGACCCCTCCTGCAGGAGATGCGGTCGTCGTCCGAGATGGCGGGGCTCGCGCGCCAGGCCAGCAGTTCGCGCATTCAGAAACTGCCTCCGTGGTGCGACACCGGCTGGGCCGTGTTCCTGCATCTGGCGGGCAACAACTCGGCGACCAATGAGCCGCCGGTGAGCCTGGCGTTCCTGGCCCTGGCCGCACGCAGGCTCATGGACGAGGGCAAGCCGGAGGCCGCCGAGCACGTACGCCGCTGGATCCGCGTGCTGGCACGCATGTCGAAGACGGAAGACCTGATGGCCGAGTGGCAGGTCAGGGAGCCGCTCTCGGTGGTGTCGGACGCGTATCTCATGATCCAGCTGGAGCCGGACGGCGTCGACCCCGGCGCGTACTACCTCTCGCACTGGTGGCAGTCGGACACGGAGGGCTGGCATCCCGTCCCGGGCGAGACCCTGCATCTGCGCCGCGCCGAACTGCCCGGGGAGGTCGAGAACCTCATCGAGCAGACCGAGGAACGCTGGTCGGACCTGCGGCAGTCGATCGTCCTCGAGTTCATCCTGCCGTGGGAGCTGCTCGACGAACCGGTCGAGTGGTGGCAGAAGGAGTCCAGCTCCGACTCCCCCACGCCGCTGGTGATGGACTACAAGGTGGTGCTGCGCAGCTTCGAGCGGCTGCGCAGGGCGGCCTGGCACCGGCCCTGGCACCACAAGTGGGACCAGCTGAACGAGAAGCCGGCGGAGAGCAAGGTGCACGAAGGCCGCCCGGGTGACTCGCAGTTCCATCTGGAGCGGCTGCTGAAGGCGGACAGGAGCACGGTCTGTCTGGTGCTCAGCGAACCCCCGGGCGGTGATTCCGCCAGCAGCCGGCAGGAGTTCATGGCCGGCCTGCGGGCCGGCATACCCGCGATGATCTGGCACCGCGGTGACTGTTCCGACCCCGCCTTCAGGGAAGCGGTCTCCGAGATCCTCCAGGAACGGGCCCTGGGCGGCCTGGAGGAGTGGTTCGAAAGATGGCGCAGCGCGGCCCTGGCCAAGGGGCCGGAGGGGTGGGACAACCACGTGGGACGCCATCTGGCGATCCTGTACGACGATCCGGAACGCAGGCCTGGGCCACCGGGGCCCGACCACGCATCGGTACAGCAGTAAACCCGGCGCTCGCGCAGGTCACCGGCGAAAGGGGGTGCGACGAAAGATGAGTCCTCGCGCATCCGGAGGGTGCCGACGCGCCCCCGGGACGAACCCGCGCGCCGTCGACATGAACCAGTGCGCGCCCCTCGCCCCGAACCGGTTCCACGCGGATCCTTCCGCCACTAGGGTGCTCTTGCACGCGCGTCGCATGAACCCGTACGCGAACTCGCCGTGCTTGTTCAGCGACCAGATGGACTGCAAGGCTTTGCTCGTGGATGTCACGCATACCCGGGGTCTGCGCGACTCCGCTCCCCTCACGCCGTCTCGCCGACGGATTGAGAGCCCCCATGCACGATGACGACGGTCAGCGACCGGCACAGGCAGCACGGGCTCGGCGTGAGGCGGCGCATGTCCTGAGCCGGCTGGGGCAACCGGACGACTCGGAACCCGCCGAGGCGGTCCTCGTCGTCGACTCGTATCCCTCCATGAGGGTGTGGACCGAGGTCGTCGAAGATCTGGCGGAGGAATTACGACGGGCCGGTGATTTCGTCCGGGTGCGTGTGGTGCCCCTGCGGGGAACCGACGAGACGGACCCGGCGCGGGTGACGAAGAGGAATCCACTCTCGGCCGTCCCGCTGAACGCACGCCAGGTGGTGCTGGTTCTCACCGACGGGCTGGCCGCCGGCTGGCGGCTGCGGACCCTGGAGCCGCTGCTGCGCGAGTGGGGCGCATCGTGCCCGGTCGCCCTGGTGCATCTGCTCCCCCAGCATTTGTGGTACCGCACCGGCCTCGACGTCAGCCGTGTCCGGATCCACGCTCCCCACGCATGGGCGCCCAACAAGGACTGGACGTGGCTGGAGCGTGACGCCCGGGCCGTCTCGGAGGAGTCCGACGAGTCCGGCGGGTCCGAGGGCGCCCCGGTGCTCGTACCGGTACTCGCCTTCAACGACCGCTGGGCCAAGGCACTGCTCCGTCTGATCGCGGGACCACAACCCGAGTGGCTGGATCTGTGCGCGGTCCAGGCGCGGGAGTGGAAGCGCCGGCCGGACGCGGCACGCGCGCTGCCGTGGGCCGAGGGCACGCCCGACCCGCACAGTACGATGCCGGCCACCGCGCGCGTCTCCGACTTCCGCGCCGCCGCCAGCCCCACCGCGTTCACCCTGGCGACCCGCCTGGCCGCGGCCCCGTTGAGCCTGCCCGCCATCCGCTCGGTCGTCGCCACCACCCCGGACGCGGGCCCGGTGCATGTCTCCGAGCTGCTGATGAGCGGTCTGGTCCGGCTCACCCGAACGGACGGCGAGGGTGCGGCGGACCTGATCTACACCTTCGCTTCCGGCATCCGCGAGGAGCTGCTCGCGCTGGGCCGACGCAGCGACACCGCCCGCATCCTGCGCGAGATTCGCGCGTTGTTTGCAGGGGACCCCGCCACCAGCGATCTTCTTCCGTCCCCGGCAGCACCTCTGGACAGCGAGGAAAGGCCCGGCGTCACCCACCGCAACGTGGCTTTCCTGCGCGTGGAGCTGACCGCTCTGCACGCCTTGTCGGGCCGGTACAAACAGCGCGCGGCCCTGCTTGAGGAGGCACTGAGCGAGCACGATCGACGCCGTGCCGCCAATCTGGACGAAAGTCCACAGAAGCGGACCCCGAGCACGCCGTCCGTCACACCCCCGACCGAGATCGGGCGCGGCACCGCGCCCTCTCCCTCGACCACATCAGAAGGAGCGTCCCGTATGCCGACGACACCCCAGGGCGTGGAGGGGCAGCGCCAGGCACAGCCACGCATCTGGGGAAATCTGCCGCCGCGCAACTTCAACTTCACCGGCCGTGCGGACCTGTTGGAGCTGCTTGACCAGCGTCTGCGAGAGGGCACGACGGCCGTGCTGCCCGAGGCACTGCACGGCATGGGCGGCGTCGGAAAGACCCAGCTGGCGATCGAGTACGCGTACCGCCATCAGAACGAGTACGACATCGTCTGGTGGATTCCCTCCGAGCGGCCCGGCCAGATCGCACAGGCCCTGGTGGAGTTGGCCCAGCGGCTCGGGCTGGGCACCTCGACCGAGGCCAACATCGCGATCCCCGCGGTCCGGGAGGCGCTGCGCGAGGGGCGGCCGTACGACCGCTGGCTGTTGATCTTCGACAATGCCGACAGTCCGGAGCAGGTCCGCCACTACTTTCCGCCGGGCGGGGACGGCACCATCCTGGTCACCTCCCGCAACCGGCGCTGGGGCCAGGTCGGCCGCGCGCTCGAAGTGGACGTCTTCTCGCGCGAGGAGAGCAAGGAACTCCTGCGCCGCTCCGGTCCGCCGCTGGAGGACGGCGAGGCCGACGCCCTCGCCGAGGCACTGGGCGACCTCCCGTTGGCCCTGGAACAGGCAGCCGCCTGGCGGGCGGAGACGGGTATGTCCGCCTCCGAGTACCTGCGCCTGTTCGAGAGCAAGCGGGTGGAGCTGCTCGAGGTCGCACCGCCGCCGGACTACCAGTTGCCCGTCGCGGCCGCGTGGAACGTGTCCCTGGACCACCTGGAGACCCGCAGCCCGGCCGCGCTGCAACTCCTGCAGATGTGCTCCTACTTCGCCCCGGACCCCATCTCCCGGTCGATCTTCTCCGGCCTGGGCAACAGCCAGATCTCGCCCGAGCTGGACGCGGCACTGAACGACCCGATGAGGCTGTCGCGCGCGATAAGGGAAGTGAACCGTTACTCGCTCGCACGCATAGACCACCGCACGAACTCCCTTGAAATGCACCGCCTGGTGCAGCTCGTCCTGCAGACCCGCATGTCCCCAGAGGAGCGCTCCCGCATGCGCCAAGGCGCCCACACCTTGATGGTCGCCTACGACCCGAAAGATCCCGCCGACCCGACGAGCTGGCCCCGGTACGCGGAGCTCTACAGCCATGTCATCGCCTCCGAGGCCATCAAGTCCGACCAGGCCTGGGTACGCCAACTGGTAAGAAACATCGCCGAGTACCTCTACTACTGGGGCGACCACGAGCTGTCGCTCGAGTTCTCCAAGCAGGCCTGGGAGGTATGGCGCGACATCTTCGGCGAGGAGGACCAGCAGGCGCTGTTGATGGGGCAGTGGCTGGGCTTCGTGAACTGGGCGGTGGGCAGGTTCGACGAAGCCGCCCGGCTGGCGGAGCATCTCAAGGGCGTCTACGAACGTACTGCTCCCGCCGCTGGCGACGACACCCGCGAGGACGCACTCGACGCGCTTCAGTTCGAAGCCGCCGTACGCCGCGCCGAGGGCAGGTTCGCGGAAGCCGCCGAACTGGACCAGTTCGCCTACGAACGGGCCCGCCGGGCCTTCGGTGAGGACGACCCGACCACGCTCAACATCGCCCACAACGTCGGGGTGAGTCTGCGCCTCACCGGTGAGTTCCGTGAGGCCCTGGAGCTGGACCGCCGCACGCTGGATCTGAAACGCCGTCTGTTCAGCGACGGCGACCGGCGGATCCTGATCACCGAGTACAACCTGGCCGTCGATGTGCGCGAGACGGGCGACTACGTCGGCGCGCGCGAGCTGCACGAGTCCGTGCAAGAGGCGTACCGGGAGGCCTTCGGGCTCGACAATCCCTCCACGATCGAGGCGGTGCGCCAGCTCAGCGAGTCCTGCCGCAAAGAGGGCGACCATGTGCGGTCGCTCGAACTGGCAACCGACGCCCACACACAGCTCGGGCGCCGCTACCCCGAGGCGCACCCCCGTTCACTGGCCGCCGCCCTGACCCTCTCGGTGGCGCTGCGTCAGAACGGTGACCTGGAGGCGGCCCGGACCCGTGGCGTCAATGCCCGCGACAGGTACCGGAAGGTCTACGACGCCCGCCACCCGCACGTCCTGTCCGCGGACGTCGACCTCGCCGTCACACTCCGGCTGCTCGGCAGGGCCGAGGAGGCACACCGCCTGGACGAGGCGGCGCTGGTCTCGCTCACCGAGCGGCTCGGCGAGGGCCATCCGCTGGCGCTGGTCTGTGCCGTCAACCTGGCCAGCGACCTGGCCGCGCTCGGCCGGCACGAGGATGCCCGGCTCGGCGGCGAGGCCACGCTCGAACTGTGCCGGATCACCTTCGGCGAGGACCACCCCACCACGCTGGCCTGTGCCGGGAACCTGGCCCTCGATCTCATCGCGACCGATGCCGGGGAACAGGGCCACATGCTGCGCGAGGACACCCTGGCGCGTATGGAACGCGTCCTCGACGAGCCCCGTCTGCAGCGCGCCTCGGGCACGCCGCACCCGGCCACCGTGCAGTTCAGGGCAGGTGAGCGGGCCAACTGCGACATCGACCCACTGCCGCTGTGAGGAGGCCACGCACGAAACTCCCCGACCGGCTCTCGCTCACTCGGGGTCACGGGACAGTCCCGTCGCTCGAAGAACCCCGCCGGTCACACTGAGCGGCGCCGCGTCCTGTCTCCCTCAGCGAGCCAGGCCGCCAGCCGCACCGGGTCGGCTCCGCGGCCCGTCATCGCTTGCACCGCGTCCTGGACAGCGCGGGCCCGCTCCGGGAAACGGAGCAGGAGCCGGGCAGCGGGAGCCTGGTCCGGCGGCAGGGAACGGCCCAGGCCCACCCAGGCTGCGACCGGGGCACCCTTGGCGGACAGGCGGGCGGTGAAGGCGGCGTAGGCCGCGGCGCGATCGCCACAGGCGAGCAGCACGTCGGCGTCGTCGGCGCCCTCCACACCGCCCGCGCCGGCGAAGTGCCGCCAGTCGCCGTCCGGATCGGTGAGGACGTATCTGGCCAGGACGGCCGCACCGTCCAGGAGCCGTACCTCGGTGTCGGGGACGACAGAGGGCGATGCGTCCTGAAGTTCGGCCGGAGGACGGTTGTCACCACGGTGCCAGGCCTGTGCGGCCTGCTCCACCGCGTGGGCGGGCGGCCGCAGATGATGGGCGCGCCAGCGAGCACGGTGATCCGCGGCGGCTTCCTCGGCCAGCCGCAGCTCGGTCGCCGGCACCTCGTCGGCCAGCCATCCCTCCAGGCACTCGCCCAGGTGCTCCAGGACACGCCGGCCGAGGGGGGTCAGCCCCTCGCAGTCACGCACCTCGCTCAACGTCGCCCAGACCTGGGTACGCCACAGCGCGAACTCGAAGTGGGCCAGCGGGGCGTAGAAGGCGTCGGCGGCATGGCGGTGCGTGCGCCAGAAGCGGGTCACGCCGTGGAAGGCGTAGATGCCCTGCATCAGGCCGCCCAACGGGCGGGGGTCGTCACGCCAGGGCGCGTAGAACAGCCGGCCCTCCGTGACGGGTTCGCTCAGTGTTCCCAAATGCATCAGTCCGCCCAGCTTCGTGTGCTGGAACTCGTGCATCAGAGTGGCGGCGAGTTGCGCGGGATCGTCCGGACGGGACGCGGTGACTCCGCCGAAGGCGTCTCCGGCCGTCCCGCTATACGGCCGAAACCTTTCTCTGGTCGGGGTCGGTGCGACCACCATCAGCCCCAGCCGCATGGCCTCGGCGCTCACCGGCTCGTCGCGCAGCAATATCTCCCAGGCACCCGCGAGCAGCGACTCCCACTCCACTGCCTCCGCCGCGGACAACAGCCGGGGTTCACTCGGCCGCGGGAAGGTTCGGTAGGGATCGAGTTCGTCCAGCACGAGTTCCTTCGCGGACGGGCCGGTTCCGAGTCTCAGCCGACGCACCGGGACCCACGCCGGCCCACGCCCGTCCCGTACGGGATCGATCTCGACCTCGCCATTCGTGCTCTGGATGCGCACCCGGCCCGCGTCGGCCACGACCCGCGCCCTGCTCCAAGGCTCCGACACCGGGAGTCGGGCGCACCCGAGCGTCGGCAACGGCACCAGGCCGCGCCGTACAGGAACGGTGATTTCGAAGTCCAGGCCGGCCCGAATACCGGCGGCGGCGGCGAGTGCCGTCAGATGTCCGGCGACCACCCACAGCGGGGCGTCCTCGTAGGAGCGGCCTCTGATCCGGCGCAAGGTGAGGGACACCCACATGCCGGTGGTCGGAGCCATCAGAACGCTCTCGAACACCTCGGGCGCCTGCCGCTGGACGCGTTCGAGCAGCTCCCACGCTTCCGCGTAGGGCATCGTCGTGCCCTCTTCCGGGAGATCGCCCCGGGCGAGTCCGGCATCCAGCGCACGCAGCAGCAGGAGACGGCGGCTGCGCTCCGCGCCGAGCAGTTCGCCGACCGCCGCGGCGTCGCCCTCGCCACGCGCGAGTGCCAGGGCTCCGACAGCCGAAAGCCGATGGAAGGGCAGACGGTTGCTTGCTGTCGTGGCGTCAGCGGCCACGGGTCCTCCACAACACCCTGCCGGTCCCCTCGGTCGAGTCAGTCGAAGCGGGACGGGTTGTACGACACCGTGATGGCCTGTGGGCCGTCGATGTGGTGCAGCAGGTCGTCCAGCGACTCGGCAACGGCCGTGTCATTCATGGAGCGCAACGCCTCAAGAGAGACTCCCGAGAGATCGACGAGACCGGACTCGACGGCAGGCATCGTTTCCTCCACGGCTGCCAAGTCCCCTCCCATGTCCACGAGTCGGCGCTCTCAGTCCTTCAACCATCATGACCCAGTGGGCCAATGGGGGAAACCCCGCATGTCGGCCGTGACACGAGATCGAGTCAGACCTACCGCCCGTTGGTCAACAGCGGCCCCCGGCCAGTCTCTCCGCCGCACGGTCCACGCGCTCCCGTGTGCTCGACGGTCCCTCAAGCAGGAGCACCGCCTCCAGAAGTTGGTCGAGAGTGCCCGGATAGCGGAGGCAGGTGCGGACGATGCCGAAGATGTCCATCCGCAGTCGGGGATCACGTGGACTGTTGGCCGCGATCTGCGAGCTGATGCTCTCCAGAACGAGAGCCATGCCTCCGGGGCTGCGCAGGGTGGGCAGTTCGGACAGCGCGTCGACCAGTTCCGCCAGGTCGCGCAGCGGTACATCGGAAGGCAAGCGGGACAGCAGGGGGATGGAGCCGGGGCCGATGTGGCCGTCGGCCGAACCCAGTTCGTCCAGGGGCGGCAGCCCCGCGTGCCGGGCGAACAAGGCCAGCTCGGCCGGGGAGAGCGCCGCGTACCACCGCTCCACCCGCACCGCCGCCAGCCGCCCCAGCCCGTCCGCCAGATGGTGGGCGCTCACCATCCCGATCAACGCGCCGTCGCACCACACCGCGGCACCCGACATGCCCTCCCAGGGGGAGCGGCCCGGTTCCGGTGCGGCGGACGGGGCGAGAACGGCGAGTTCGAGGGTGCCCTCGCGGCGGTTGGAGAGGACGGAAACGGTGCCGGAGACATGGCAGGTGTCGCGGTACTGGCTCGGTGAGCCGTCGTCGAGAGCGGCCGAGGCATCTCTGCGCAGCTTGAAGCGGGGGAAGCCGACCGCCGTGAAGGAGAGCGTGACGGGGATGTCGGGGACAGTGGCGTACCGGGCCGGGAGGACGGGGCGATGGGTGTCGGGAACATCGGTCAGCTCAAGAAGCGCCACGTCGGCGCGCTCAGCCAGCAACACGGTGCGGGCGGGCGAACTCCACTCTCCCGGCAGGCCGGCGCCGAACCTCGCCCGTAACGAAGCGGCTGAGCCCGCGACGACATGAGCCGCCGTCAGTACGTACGCGTCTGCCACCCGGTAGCCGGAGCCGCGCCGTCCGGGCAGCGAACCCGTCCGTCCCACCAGCACCTCGGCGACCCGTGCGGACTCCAACCCCTTTGCGAACTCCCCCATATGACGCCCTGTACCCGCGGTCTGAAACCCCTACTCCGGGATGAGGGCGCCAAGGCCCGCCGTGCATCCCCCTAAACAGCGCCCCGTTGTACACAAACCACCCGGGATTTGTCCTTGATCCGTAACGGACGCATCCTCCACCCCCGATTCCTCGTCCAACCAGTTGGTCGTGGGTTGACCAGGGCATCGGCGAGGAACTGCGGGAAAGCGGGGCGGACATGGCGCGGCACGGCGGCGGGCAGGGGTGGTACGGCAAGGTGCTCGGGGCGGCGCTCGGGGTGACCTTGTTGGCTGCCGGTGGGTCGGTGTGGAGTGCGCAGGCCGATGCCGTGGGTGCGTCGTCGCCGAAGGCCGCCGTTTCGGGCGCGCCGAGTGGGGATGTGCAGCGCGTCGCCGTGAGCATCGTGCATGCCTCGGACAAGGGGGCGCGTGGTGTGAATATCACCATCGACGACGGGCCCGACCCCGAGTGGACCCCCCAAGTGCTCGACGTGCTGCGGGAGTTCGGGGTGAAGGCGACGTTCTGCATGGTGGGGACGCAGGCGCAGGCCCACCCGGAGCTCGTGAAGCAGGTGGTCGCCGCCGGGCACCGGTTGTGCGATCACTCGGTGTCGCACGACACCACCATGGACAAGAAGTCCCAGGCCTACCAGTCGCAGCAGATCCTCGACGCCGAGCGCATGATCACCGAGGCGTCCGGGGGCGTACGGCCGATGTACTACCGGGCGCCCGGCGGGGCATTCACCCCCTACAGCCGCACGCTCGCCGCCTCCCGCGGTATGCGTCCGCTGGGCTGGAACGTGGACACCAAGGACTTCGAGCGGCCGGGTACGGACGCCATCGTCGCCACCGTGGAGCGGGAACTGCCCAATGGGCCGACGCTGCTCTTCCACGACGCCGGCGGCGATCGCTCCCAGACCGTCGAGGCGCTGCGCCGGATCCTCCCCGAACTCAAGGAGCAGGGTTACTCCTTCGGCTTTCCGGTGCGCTGAGCCTCGACCCTTCCGGTGTGACGTGAGTCACGCCAAAAAGAAAACCCGCCGTCCCCTCCCCGCGTCTAGTTCGTGTGAGATCAGTCAGGAAGGCACCCGGCGAGTTGGACGAGGAACGTCTCGTCCGGCTGGTCGCCAAGGGTGACCGTGCGGCGTTCGAGGAGCTGTATCGGCGTACCGCGCCGTGGATGGCCGTGAGGCTGCGCGGTCGCTGTGCCGACGAGCAGATCGTCGCCGAGGTGATGCAGGAGACGTATCTCGCGGTGTGGCGCGCGGCGGGCGCGTTCGCGGGGGCCTCGGTGGGCGGGTCGGCCGTCGGGTGGCTGTGGACGATCGCGGCGCGCCGTCTCGTCGACGCGTTCCGGCGCCGGGCCCACCATGCCGAGCCGCCGCCCGCCGCCGCTCCCGCCGACGCGGCGCCCGGCGCCGAGGAAGAGGTGCTCGCGGCCACCGTCGGCGGGGACGTCGGTGACGCGCTGCGGTGTCTCGCGCCGGAACTCCGGCAGGTGTTGCAGGCCTTGGTGCTCGACGGGCTGTCCGTCCGGGAGACCTCCGTCCTGCTCGGGCTGCCCGAAGGCACGGTCAAGACCCGTGCGCGCCGGGCCCGGATCGCGATGCGGAGGGCGCTGGCATGAAGGCGGACAGGAAGGCCGGCAGGGGCGTGGAACACGCTTCTGTGCGAGTCATCGACGACTACGCGCGCGGCAGCGGCACCGGCCTCGCCGCCGATCAAGTGTGGGCCCTGGAGGCCCATTTGGAAGCGTGCCGGGTCTGCCGGGACCGGCTCTCGGCCGCCGTCACCACGCATGCCCCGGCCGTGGCGACGCTCGTCGGCACCGTCTGGTCCGGCCTCGAACCCCGGCTCGCCGCCACCGCACCCGTATCGCGCCGACGGCATCGGTCGGTACGGCTGTCGAGTTGGCTGACGCCCACGATGGTGCCGTGGCTGGCCATGGTCGTCAGCGTCACTCTGCTCGCGCTGCTGCTCGACCTGGTCGGCAACGGTTTCGGCTTCGGCAGCAGCGGTTCCGGCGGTGTGTCGCTGGTGCTGCTGTTCGCCCCGGTTCTGCCGGTGCTCGGCGTCGCGGCGTCGTGGTCGCAAGGGCTGGATCCGGCCTACGAGTTGACGGCGTCGGTGCCCAGGGCCGGCCTCCATCTGGTGCTGCGGCGCACGGCGTCCGTGCTCGCCTTGGTCGTGCCCGCGCTGCTGGTGGCCGGCTGGGCGACGGGGGTGCCGGGCGTGACGGCCGCGCAGTGGCTGCTGCCCTGTCTGGCCTTCACCTCTACGACCCTGGCGCTCGGCGGTGTCGTCGGGGTGACCCGTGCCGCCGTCGCGGTGGTGGCCGTATGGGCCGCCGTGGTGGTGACACCGACCCTGGCCGCCAACCGTGCGACCTTCGCCCTGCAGACGGGCGGTCTGCCGGTGTGGGGGCTGGTCCTCACGCTCGGCGTCGGTGTCGTGATCGCCCGCAGGGGCGCGTACTCCGTGCTGGGAGCCCATCGGTGACCACCGGAACACCGACTGCAGAACCAGAACCCCTCGGAAAGGACCACCACATGATGCCCGCGGTGAGCGCGGCCGACATCGCGCCGACGCCCTACGCCTGGGAGATCCGGGCCACCGGGCTGAAGGTCAGGGTCGGCAGGAAGCGGATGGCCGTCGACGGGCTCGACCTGTCGTTGGGCACCGGCGTGCACGGCGTCCTCGGTCCCAACGGGGCCGGGAAGACCACCCTCATCCGGGCGTTGGCCACCGTGCTGCGGCCCGCCGAGGGCACGCTGGAGCTGCTCGGGGAGTCCGTGGGCGGGATGGGTGAACATCGGGCGTTGCGGCGGCGGATCGGTTATCTGCCGCAGGAGTTCGGTTACTACAAGCGGTTCACCGTGCGTGAATTCGTCGAGTACATGGCCTGGTTGAAGGAGGTGCCGAAGGCGGACATCCCCGGGGCGGTGCAGCGCGCCGTGGAGCGGGTGGGTCTTGCCGACCGCGCCGACGAGCGGATGAAGGCCCTCTCCGGCGGCATGGTGCGCAGGGTCGGCATCGCCCAGGCCATCGTCAACGATCCGGCGGTCCTGCTCCTCGACGAACCGACGGCCGGGCTCGACCCGGCGCAACGGCTGCGTTTCCGCGAGCTGTTGCAGGAGTTGGGCGCGGACACCTGTGTGGTCGTCTCGACCCACCTGGTCGAGGACGTCGCCGCCGCCTGCACCGACGTGGTGCTCTTCGCCGAGGGTCGGCTGGTCTTCCAGGGCACCCCGGACGAACTCGCCGCCGCCGGCGGTCCCGAGCACGTGGGCGACAGCCCCCTGGAGCGCGGCTACTCGGCACTGCTCCTCACCCCCGACCGGACAGGGGGCTCCTGGTGAACGCCCGTGTCCCGCGCATCGACTTCAACGCCCATGTCCCGCGCATCGACTTCAACTTCCGTGTTCTGCGTATCGAGTTGAGACGCTCCGTCGCCCTCTGGGCCGGCGGTGTGATCCTGACGAGCGCGCTGGCGTTCCTGTACGTGCTGCACGGCAGTTGGTGGAACGGCACCACGGCGTGGACGGCCCAGTGGACCTCCCTGGCCATGTGGACCCGCAGCCTGCTGTTCTACCTGTGGCCGCTCGCCGTGGGGTTCGGGGCGTTGCAGGGGCTGCGCGACCATCGCTCGAAGATGGTCGAGCTGCTGACGAGCACGCCGCGTCCCGCCCGGCACCGCGCGGCCGTCCCGGCGGGCGCGACGGCGATCACGCTGGCCTCGGCCTACGCGCTCATCGTCGCCGTGGGCGGAGTCCAGGTGCCGGCCAACACCGAGTACACGCACCTCAGTTGGCTGCCGATCTCCCTCGTGGGGGCGCTCTTCCTCGTCGCGGGCGCAGTACTGGGCATGGGCGCCGGGCGGGCCCTGCCCTCCGCGCTCACCCCTCCCCTGCTGGCCATGGGCGCTTTCGTCTTCACCGCCCTCATGCACATGTCGCTGGGCCGGACGACGGCGATCGACCCGGCGACGAGCATCGGCAGCAGCGAGCCGAACCGCCTCTCCCTGCTCTCCCCCGGGGTGGAGGAGGTGCGCAACGTGCTCGTCACGCTCTCCGCCCCCGTGCACATCGGGCAGACGATCTGGGTCCTCGGCATGGCCGCGACCGGCTTCGCGCTGCTGGTCGCCGCGACCGCGCGCACCCGGCTGATCGCCCTGACACCCGTCCTGGCGGGCGCGGCACTCGCCCTGCTCGTCCTGCCCTCCGACCCACGCCGGATGTACGTCGTCGACGAGGCCGCCGCCAAGTCGGTGTGCGACGGCCCCGTGTGCGTGGCGACAGCGCACCAGGACCGGCTCGCCGAACTGGCCGGTCCCGGCAAGAAAGCGCTGAGCCTGCTGCACGGCGCGCTGGGCGGCGACCGGGCGCCGGTCTCCGTCCGGGAGAACACCGCCGTACAGGCGGACGGCTCCACCCCGAAGTGGTCCCGTACGACCGTGCTCTTCGGCTTCGACGACGCCGTCGTCGCCGACGCGAAGGGCGAGGAGCAGCTGACCTGGGCGCTGCTCGCCAAGGGCCTGGTACCGGGCTGCACCCCCGTCGGGTGGAGCGGCTTCGGCGGGGACGAGTACGCGCAGGCCGTCGCGGTGGGCTGGGTCCTCGGGGACCTGAAGCCGCTGCCCGGCACACCGGCGAGCATGCGCGGCGAGATCGTCGCCCAGACCCGCCCGGTGTGGAAGGAACTCAAGGCACTTCCGTGGTCCGAGCAGCTCTCGCGGATCAACGCGATGCGCGCCGCCGCGCTCTCCTGCAAGGGCGACCCGTTCGACGTGCTGTCCGGCAAGGCGGCCCGGTGAGATGGGCATCGGTGTCAGGGGTGCCTGTGAGGTGGGTGCCGGTGAGACGGGTGCCGGTGCGATGGCTGACGCTGTACGCGCGCTCACGTCAGGTACCCGCCTCCCTCGCCGCGGTGGTGATCGGCACGGTGGCGGTGTGGGCACTCGCCCGGGACGGCGGCCCGGGGCCCGGTGATCCGCGGCTGCCCGTGCTCGTCCTCGCCACGGGGGTGATGGCGGTCTCGATCGGGTTCGGCGGGCAGGATCTCGCGCTGGACCGGACGGCCGCGATCCGCTGGGTGCCCCGCCGAGCGGCGCACGTGCTGCTCGCCGGCACGGTCGTCGGCGCGGTGCTGCTGGCCGTCCAGGCGATGGGCCCGCCCATGACGACCACCGGGTTCGTCGTCCGGGACAGCGCGGGTCTGACGGGACTTGCCGCTCTGGGCGCGGCGCTCTCGGGCGGTCGGTACGCGTGGACGCCGCCGTTCGCCTGGCTCTCGCTCTCGTTCTTCGCCCCGCCCGCCACGAGTACGTCGACACGGGTGGCGTCCTGGCTGCTGCTGCCGCCCGGCACCCCGGCGGCCACCTGGACGGCCCTGCTCCTCCTGATCACCGGCACCGCGGCGTACGCCGTCGCGGGACCGAGGCGGTAGGCGGTCCCGCCCCCTCGATCCCACCCCGCATCGGTCCCGGTCAGCGGGCGTTCGATGCCGGGGCCGCTAGCGCAACGGGACCGGGCGGTCGTAGACGTTGTCGGGGGTGACGATCTCGGTGATCGCCCGGGCGACCAGGGAGGACGGCTCCTGGCCGGCGGAGGTGATGTCGGTGTTGAGCAGGACGACCAGGGTCGCCTTCTGCGCGGGGAGGTAGACCGTCACGGACTCGTAGCCCGGGATGGAACCGTTGTGCCCGATCCAGCCGCCGCTCTCGAAGATGCCGAGGCCGTAGCCGAGGCCGGGGAATCCGGTCGGCAGCGTCTTCAGGCGCTGCTTCTGGGTCTCCGGGCTGAGCAGGGTGCCGGTGGCGACGATCTTCGCCCAGCGGTGCAGGTCGTGCATGTTCGAGATCATCGCGCCGGCCGACCAGCCCCAACTCGGGTTCCAGTCCGTGGAGTCCTCGACCGCGCCGCTCAGCGTCTGGTTGGTGTAACCGCGCGCGTGCGGCTCGGGGAACTCGCGGACGCTGGGGCCGTCGGGGAACAGCGTGTGGTCGAGGTGGGCCGGGCGCAGCACCCGCCGGTCGATGACGTCGGCGACGTGGTGGCCGGTGACCTTCTCGATCACCAGGCCGAGCAGCACCAGGTTGCTGTTGTTGTACACGAACACCTTGCCCGGTGCGGAGGTGTTGCGGTGCTTGAAGCCGTACGCCAGCAGCTCCGGCGGGGTGAACGTGCGGGTCGGCTCGCTCAGCAGGTCGTGCACGAAGTCGGGGTCGGAGCTGTACGGGAACAGGCCGCTGCGCATCTCGGCCAGGTGGCGCAGGGTGATGCGGCGGCCGTTCGGCACACCGTGGACGTAGCGCGAGATCGGGTCGTCGAGGCGGATCCGCCCGTCGTCCACGAGCTTGAGCAGCGCGGTGACCGTGAAGGTCTTGGTCTCGCTGCCGATCCGCGAGTAGAAGTCGGTGCTCATCGGCTGCCGCGTGGCCTTGTCGGCGACTCCGGTCGCTCGGACGTAGCACCCCTTCCCCGGCATCCACAGTCCGACGGCGACACCGGGGATACCTGCCTCCCGGCGGACGTCCGCGACGGCCTTGTCCAGGCGGGCGTTCAGACCGCGGCCGAGGCCGCCCGACGGGCAGTCGTCGTGGTCGTGCCGGTCGGCGCCCTGGAGGTGGACCGCGGTGGCGGGGGTGGCGGCGTCAGTGGCGGCGGTGGCGGACGTCGCCATCGTCGGGGTCAGTACGGACGCCACCAGCAGCACGGCTGCGAACAGGCGTCGGGACGGAGTACGTCGCATGTGGGGATGCTTCTTCCGGTTCGGGGCTGAGGGGGCCACGCCACCATCCGGAGTCCTGCGGGAGGTTCTCCCGCCCTGCGCGCCCCTTCGAGTCCACTCGATCGGACCGGCGTTCGGGCGTACCACGCGGGCCCGAGGTTTGATCCAGCCGTCAGGAGGACCTGCGGGGGCCGGCCCGCGTGCAGCGGCGGCGGTACTGCGGTACAGCAGGCTGTACCGCGGACCGGCCCGCGGGCTGGATCGATCACCGTGCGGCTTCTTCCTAGGTTGGTGAGCACACCGGAGGCCCGGTGGGATGAACCCCAACTCCCCAGGAGACAGCCCATGATGACGATCCGTCACCTCACCGCCGTAGCCGCGCTGGCCGCCCTAGGCCTCGGTCTCGCGACGCCCGTCGCGAGCGCCACGAAGGCCCGTCCCACTCCCACGGAGTCCCGCCGCTCCACGCTCCAGAAGAGCGTGGACGCCATCCAGAAGACGGGAACCGTCGCCGTCGTGGCCCAGTCGACGGGTCCGGACGGACGGCGGTACGCCACCGCCGGGGTGTCCGACACCTCGACGGGGCGGGCGGCACGCGCCACCGACCGGTTCCGGATCGCCAGCAGCACCAAGACCTTCGTCTCCACGGTGATGCTGCAACTGGTCGGCGAGGGACGGGTATCGCTCGACGACACCGTCGAACACTGGCTGCCCGGGATGGTGGACGGCAACGGCAACGACGGAGACGCCATCACCGTACGGCAGTTGCTGAACCACACCAGCGGGCTGTTCAACTACACCGCCGACTTCCCGGCGATCGCCACGGTGGACGGTTTCGAGGCCGACCGGTACACCACGTGGTCCCCGGAGCAGCTCGTGGGGATCGCGATGCGGCACCAGCCGGACTTCGCGCCCGGCACCCAGTGGGAGTACTCCAACACCAACTACATCCTCGCCGGGATGATCATCAAGAAGGCCACCGGCCACACCTGGCAGCAGGAGGTCACCCGGCGCGTCATCCGCCCGCTGGGCCTGCACGACACCTCCGCCCCCGACACCTCCGCCCGCATCCCCGGCCAACACCTGCACGGCTACTCGGACTTCGGCGACAGCGGCCCGACCATCGACGTCACCGACCTCAACCCGACGGCCGCCGGTTCGGCCGGCGCCATGATCAGCACGACCGGCGACCTGACCCGCTTCTTCTCCGCCCTCCTGGGCGGCAAGCTGCTGCGCCCGGCCCAGCTCGCCGAGATGAAGACGACCGTACGGGCCGAGTCCCTGGACCCCGTCTGGCCCGGCGCCCGCTACGGCCTGGGCCTGATGGAGATCCCGCTGACCTGCGGCGGCGTCTACTACAGCCACGCCGGCGACCTCATGGGCTACACCACCCGCGACGGAGTCACCGCCGACGGCCGCCACACCGTCGTCCTGGAGGCGACCGGCGACGGCGCACCCGACCTGTCCACGGAGCTGGCCCAGAACGCCCTGATCGACACGGAACTGTGCGGCGCCACAAAGAAGTAGCGGGACTAGGGCACGCTCTGGATGTCCTCGCTCGGCTGGATGTCCTCGTGCGGCTGGATGTCCTCGTGAAGATGCACGACGAGCCACTGCCCGTCAGCGTCGGCGCGGCGCAGTATCGCGGTGTTGCGGGCCAGGTCCGGTGGGGCCGCGCGGTAGTGGACCCGCAGCCAGTAGCGGGCCACGGCCAAGTCGCCGAAGACGTCGACGACTTGGCCGTACGCCGTGAGGCCGGTCTCGGCAGGGGCGCCGTCGGCCGTGGGGCGGCCGTCCCGGACCCGGTCCAACTCGCCCTTGCCGCAGAGCAGTTCGGGGGTCGCCGAGTCCCAGACGGTGGCCTCGGGGTCGAGGAAGGCGTCGATGCGCTCGCGGTCGCCCGCGGTGTAGCCCTCGTACATGCCCGTGATCACCGCCCACACCTCGGCCAGATCGACGGGCGCGCCACCCGGGCGGGCACCGCCGCCGGGTGCGGAAGCGGCGGAACGGGACGGTGAAGCGGGCATGGCGGGGTCCTCGACTGGATGAGTGCGGTGGGTGGAGGGCGCGGGTGCGGCTCGGGGGTGGCTCGGGTCAGCGGAGGACGACCAGGTCCCGAGGGGTGCGGTTGAGGCGCTCGCCGCCCTCCTCCGTGCACAGCACGATGTCCTCGATCCGTGCTCCGTAGCGGCCGGCCAGGTAGATGCCGGGTTCTACGGAGAAGGCCATGCCCGGTGCCAGCGGGAGCGGGTTGCCGGCCACGATGTAGGGCTCCTCGTGGGTGTCCAGGCCGATGCCGTGTCCGGTGCGGTGGATGAAGTGCGGCCCGTATCCGGCGTCGGTGATGATGTCCCGTCCCACGGCGTCGAGTTGGCCGGACGTCATACCCGGCCGCACGGCGTCGGTCTGGGCTTGTTGAGCGCGCAGCAGAACCTCGTGGAGCCGGCGGAAGTCCTCGGGTGGCTCGCCCACCGCGTACACCCGGGTGGAGTCGGAGCAGTAACCGTCCCTGGTCGTACCGCCGATGTCGACCACCACCGGGTCGCCGGTCCGGATCACGCGGTCGGAGAGTTCGTGGTGCGGGCTGGCGCTGTTCGGGCCCGAGCCGACGATGACGAAGTCGACCCGGACGTGCCCCTCGGCGAGCATCGCGTCAGCGATGTCCCGGCCGACCTCGCGTTCGGTGCGTCCGGCCCGCAGCCACTCATCCATGCGGGAGTGCACCCGGTCGATGGCGGCTCCGGCCCGGCGCAGGGCGGCCGCCTCCTGCGAAGTCTTGTGCATCCGCAGCTCGTTGAGCACACCTCCCGCCAACTCCTGTTCGGCACCCGGCAGTACGGCGCGGAAGGCGATGGTCTTCTCCGCCCACATGTGGTTGTCGACGCCGACGCGGGCCGTCCGGGCGGACAGCCGGGCCGCTACGAGGGCGTAGGGGTCGTCGGTCTCGTTCCAGCCGGTGATCTCGATGCCCAGGTCACCGGCCGGGGATGCCTGCGCGGCGGGTTCCTCCAGGGCCGGTACGAGGAGGAAGGGGTCGCCGTCGGCCGGCAGGACCAGGCAGGTCAGCCGCTCCAGCGGCAGGGCGTCGTAGCCGGTGAGGTAGCGCAGGTCGGCGCCGGGCGAGATCAGCAGGGCGTCCAGACCGGCTCGGGCCGTGGCCTCCCGGGCGCGGTGGAGGCGGTCGGGCGAGTACAAGGGTGCGAGCGGTTCGGCGGAGTGGTCGTCGTCGGGCATCGGTTCTCCGTGAGCGATCGTGGGAGATGTCGGTGAGGCCGGACCGTTCGGCCCGGCTCGGGTCAGGCCGCGTACAGCCGGCACGCCACGCCCCCGGCGATCAGCTGCGGTTCCTCGCGGTCGCAGCCGTCGAAGACCTTTGGGCAGCGGGGGTGGAAGCGGCAGCCGCTCGGCGGGTCTGCCGGGTCGGGTACGTCGCCGGGGAGTTCGGCGGGCAGCACGCCCGCCCCGTCCGGCTTCGGTACGGCGGCCAACAGGGCCCGGGTGTAGGGGTGCCGTGGGTCGGCCCAGACCTCGGCGGTGGGGCCGGTCTCCACGATCCGGCCGAGGTACATCACCGCGATCCGGTCGGCGATCAGCCGTACGACGGACAGGTCGTGGCTGATGAACAGCAGCCCGGCGCCCGACTCGACGGCCAGCGACCGCATCAGCGTGGCCACTTGGAGCTGGGCGGAGGCGTCGAGCGCGGAGATCGGTTCGTCGCCGACGAGCAGCCGGGGGCGGGCGGCGAGTGCGCGGGCGATGGCGATGCGCTGGCGTTGACCGCCGGAGAACTCCTGCGGATAGCCCTCGGCGGCGTCCTCCGACAGGCCGACCCGGGTCAGCAGGTCCGCCGGGGTGGCGTCCGAGGGCGCCTCACCACGGCCGGCCACCGTCCGGATGCCGTCGGCGATCTGCGCGCCCACCCGGCGCCGGGGGTTGAGGGACCCGTACGGATCCTGGAAGACCATCTGGATGCCGGTCAGGGCCGGTTCGCGCCGCCGCACCCGCAACGGGCGTACCGGCGTGCCGTCGTAGACGATCCGTCCTTCCGCCGGTGGGACGAGGCCGCAGACCGCGCGGGCCAGCGTCGACTTGCCGCAGCCCGACTCGCCCACCAGGCCGACGACTTCGCCGGCCCGCACCTGGAGGCTGCCCCCGGCGACGGCGCGGGTGGGCGGTGCGCCCGGCCGGTGGTACTGGACGACGAGGTCGTCGACCGAGAGGAGGGGGGCCGTCGGGTGGGGGGTCGTACGGGTCGTCATACGGTGCTCCTTCCGGGGAGCGCGTCCAGGAGCTGACGGGTGTAGGCGTGCTGCGGCTCGGTGAGGACCCGGCCGCGCGGACCCGTCTCGACGACCAGGCCGTGGCGCATCACGCTCACCTCGTCGGCGATCGCGGACATCACGCCCAGGTCGTGGGTGACCAGCAGGACGGCGAGGCCCAGGTCGTCGCAGAGGCCGCGCAGCAGCCGCAGCACACCGGCCTGCACGGTCACGTCGAGGGCGGTGGTCGGCTCGTCGGCGATCAGCACCTTCGGCTCGCAGGCCAACGCGATGGCGATCGCGATGCGCTGGCGCATCCCGCCGGAGAACTGGTGCGGGTAACGCCCCAGCGCCTCACGGGGGTTGGGGATGCGGACCTGCGTCAGCAGTTCGGCGGCCCGCTCCTTCGCCGCCTTCCGGTCCAGCTTCAGGTGGTGGCGCAGGTGGTCGGTGAGCTGGTGTCCGATGCTGAGCATGGGGTGCAGGCTGGTGGACGGGTCCTGGAACACCATGCTCACCGACCGCCCGCGCAGCGCGGCCAGTTGGCGGGCCGGCAGGGTCAGCAGGTCCGTACCCTCCAGCTCGATCCGCCCGCCGGTGCGCGCGCCCGGCGGCAGCAGTCCGAGCGCCGCCAGCCCGGTCATGGTCTTGCCCGAGCCGCTCTCCCCCGCGAGCCCGTGCACCTGGCCCGGCCGCAGCGCGAGGTCGACGCCGCCGAGGATGCGACGGCCGCCCAGGTCGAGGGTGAGACCGCTGATCCTCAGTACGTCCACGGAGTCGCCGTCGGTCATGCCACACGCTCCTTCTCCGCGCCGATCGTGCGCGCGGTGCCGGGGTCGAGGGCGTCCCGGAGCGTGTCGCCGAGGAAGTTGAAGGCGAGGACGACGGTGAGGATGGCCAGGCCCGGGAAGACCCCGATCCACCACTTGTCGAACTGCTGGGTGCCGTCCGCCACCATCGCGCCCCACTCGGCCGTCGGCGGTTTCGCGCCGAGCCCGAGGAAGGACAGCCCGGACAGCAACAGCGTCGCGGTGCCGATGTCGAGGGTGGCCAGGACGAGCAGCGGCCCGAGCACGTTGGGCAGGATGTCGACGCGCAGGGACCGCCAGGCGGAGAAGCCCAACAGCCGTCCGCTGAGCACGAATTCACGGTTCCGCAGGCCCATGACCAGACCTCGGGTGACGCGTGCGTACGACGGCCAGGACACGACCAGGACGGCCAGCACCGCGTTCTGGAGGCTGGCGCCGAGCGCGGCGGCGACCACCATCGCGAGGATGACGGTGGGGAAGGCGAACACCAGGTCCGCGATCCGCATCACGGTCTCGTCCACCCACCGCCCGAAGAACCCGGCGCAGGCCCCGAGCACCCCGCCGACCAGCAGCGACATGGCCACCAGCAGCAGGGCGAGCGGGATGGAGACGCGGGCGCCGTACAGCACCCGGCTCAGTACGTCCCGGCCCAACTCGTCCGTGCCGAACCAGTGTCCGGCGCCGGGGGACGCCAGCCGGGGCAGGTTCTGCGCGAGGGGGTCGTGCGGGGCGAGCAACGGGGCGGCGACCACGATCACCAGCCAGAACACCGCGACCAGACCGCCGGTGACGGCGAGCGGCCGGCGCCAGGCGGGCGGCAGCCATCGGAGCAGACCGCGTTTCACCACACCCTCAGGGCTCTCTTTCGCCGCCCCCTCAAGACTGCGTTTCACTGCACCCTCACCCTCGGGTCGATCACGCCGTACAGCACGTCCACGGCGAGGTTGACGGTCAGGTACACCAGGCCGACGACCAGTCCGACGCCCATCACGGCGGGCAGGTCGAGGGTGGTCGCGCTGCGGTAGGCGTAGGCGCCGAGGCCCGGCCAGGCGAAGATCGACTCCACCAGGACGGTGCCCGACAGCAGGGCGCCGAAGGCCAGTCCGGCGACCGTGATGACGGGGACGAGGGCCGCCCGGAGCACGTATTGGAAGAGGACCGTCCGGCCGGGCAGGCCCTTGGCGCGGGCCGCGCGGACGTAGTCCTGGTTCAGCACCTCCAGGACGGCGGAGCGGGTGAAGCGGGTGAGGAGGCCGACGGTGTACGCGGTCAACACCAGTGCGGGGAGGGCGAGATGGCCCGCCGCGCTCCAGAACACCGGCCACTGACCGGCCAGTGCCGCGTCGACCGTGTACAGGCCCGTGACGTCCGGGGGTGCCGTCATGCCGGGGTCGAGGCGACCGCTGCCAGGAGCCCAGCCGAGGCGGTAGAAGAAGACGTAGAAGGCGAGCAGCGCCAGCCAGAAGGTCGGCACCGACACTCCCAACAGGCTGACCACGCGCAGGAGTTGGTCGGTGAAGCGGTCCCGGCGCAGCGCCGCGACCACGCCGAAGGCCACGCCCACGATCAGGGAGACCACGATCGCGGCCCCGGCGAGTTCGAGGGTGGCGGGGACGGCCGTCGACAGGTCGGTGCTGACCGGCTGGTGGCTCTGCTGGGATTCGCCGAGGTCACCGTGGAGGAGGTTGCCGAGGTAGGTGACGTACTGGACCGGCAACGGCTTGTCGAGGCCGTAGTGGTGGCGGAACTGGGCGACGATCGCCGGGTCGCCGATCGCCCGCTGACCCAGGTTGGCCGCCGCCGGGTCGCCGGGGACCAGGTTGGTCAGGATGAACGTCACCAGGGTCACGCCGAGGGCGAGCAGCACGGCGGTGGCGGTACGGCGGAGGAGGAAACGGGCGAGGGGGTGGCGGGCGAGGAGACGGCGGCCGGGGAGGCGGCGGCCCGTCGGGCGGCGGGCGGGGAGGCGGTCGCCGTCACCGCCGCCCGCGCCCTCGACACCCGTGCTCTTCCCGCCCGCTCCCTTACTTGGCACCCAGCGCGGCGACATCGATCGTCCATACGGGGTTGTAGGCGACGCCGGTGACGGACGCGGCGGAGACCGTGTTCCGGCTCGGCTGCATCAGCGGGATGAAGGGGCCGGAGGCGTTCAGGCGGGTCTGGATCTGCTCGTACAGCGCCTTGCGGGCGTCGTCGCCGATCGTGGTGGCGGCCTTGTCGCCGAGCGCGGTGAGGGCGGGGTCGGCGCCGGCCTGCCAACCGGCGCGCAGGCCGACCAGGTTGCCGGGCAGGAAGGCGAGGTAGTCGCTGGGGTCCGGGTAGTCCGGGCCCCAGTACCACAGGCCCAACTGCTCCTTGGCGTTGCGGTAGTTGTCGAGTTCCGTGGTGGTCGGCGCGGGGGCGAGCGTGACGGTGATGCCGACCTCCTTCAGCTGGGCCTGGACCCGTTCGGCGAGGGTCTGCAGGGAGAGTCCGTCGACGGTCAGGTCACTGGCGTAGCCGAGGGTCACGGACGGCTTGGCGATCCCGCTCGCCTTCAGGGCCGCCTTCGCGCCGGCGAGGTCCCGGGCGGTGGCCTGCGAGGCGGGCAGCGCGCCGAGGAAGGTCGACGGGATGATCCCGGCGGACTGGACGGAACCGGTGCCGGCGAGCGACAGCAGGCTCTTGTAGTCGATGCCCTTGCGCACCGCCTCCGCGAACTTCGCGTTGGCCGTCGTACCGCTGACCTTGGTGTTCTGGTTGAGCAGCAGGAAGATCACGTCCGAGGACGCGCCGCTGTCCACCTTGAGTCCGCCGCTGAGCCCGCCGACCTGGTCGGAGGTGAGGTCGAGGGCGATCTGGCTGTCGCCGCGCTGCACGTTCAGCTTCTGGGTGGGCGCCTGGACGTTGCGGATGACGATCTTGTCGTAGGTCGGCTTGTCCGAGCCCGTGTACTTGGGGTTCTTCGCCAGGACGACCTGGGTGTTGGTGTTGAACGAGGTGAGTGTGTACGGGCCGGAGCCGGCCGACTTGGTGTTGAGGTACTTCTCCGCCGCGTCCGCCGAGGTCGCCGTACCGCCGTGGGCCTGGACCGTCTTCGCGCTGAGGATGCCGAGCGCGGGGTTGGGGAGGATGAAGGGCAGCGCCGGGTTCGCCTTCTTCGACACCAGGGTGACGGTGGAGGCGTCCGTCTTGGTGACCGTGACGCCGTCGAGCAGGAACGACGGGTTGCCCTTGAGCGCGACCACCCGCTGCAGCGAGAACACCACGTCGTCGGCGGTGACCGCGCTGCCGTCCGCGAACTTCGCGCCCGTCCGCAGGTGCAGGGTGAGCGTCCTGCCGTCCTTGGACTGCTCGTACGAGGAGGCGAGGCCCGGCACCGGCTTGGTGACGTCGCCGCCCTTGAAGGTCAGCAGCGTCTCGTAGAGCGCCTTGTCCACGATCTGCCCGGTCGGCTCGAACTCACGGCCCGGGTCGGCGGTCTTCAGGTTGAACGACGTGTCGACGACCAGGGTCTTGCCGGCCGCGGAACCGGAGGCGCTCGTACCGCCGGAACAGGCGCTCAGAGCGAGCGCCGCGACCGCGACGAGGGAGAGGG
Source organism: Streptomyces pseudovenezuelae (assembly GCF_029892565.1). GTDB lineage: Bacteria > Actinomycetota > Actinomycetes > Streptomycetales > Streptomycetaceae > Streptomyces > Streptomyces pseudovenezuelae_A. The sequence continues at coordinate 367,991 of NZ_JARXVH010000003.1, forward strand.
CCGCCGGGTACGACCCGGCACTGAATCTGGGCATGCGTGCCTCCGTGAGCAGGGCGGAGCGAGGGTCGAGCGAGGGGTCGAGCGGAAGAAGGCCGGGCGGGTACGGACGGACGCCGGGAGGGGACCTGGACGTTTCGCCGATAGTGTGGGCCGAAAATAACCAGGACTCTCGGCGGACGGGACCAGCGCGAGACGAAATGCGACGGAGAGGCGCGAACATGGAAGATCTGTCGACCCCGGAGACCCCGGGCGAACGCCGCTCTGGACGGATCGGCATCGGTCTTGCCCTGGATTCGGTGCATTTCAAGATCCTCGACGTCCTGCGTACCCAGGGCCGGATCTCCGTCGCCGCCCTCGCGGACCGCGTCGGCGTCTCCCGCGCGAACGCGTACACCCGCCTCGAAGCCCTCCGCGCCGACGGCGTGATCAACGGCTTCAGCGCCCGTGTCGACCACACCCGGGTCGGTCTGGAGATCTGCGCGCTGATCTTCGTCACGGTCCGCCAGGAGCTGTGGAAGCAGTTCCGCACCGCGCTCGCCCAGATGCCGGAGGTGGAGTACTGCGCCGTCACCACCGGCCAGCACGACGCCATGATCCAGATCCGGGTGGCCGACGTCTCCGCCGTCCACCGCCTGGTCACCGACCGCCTCTCCACCATTCCCGCGGTCCGCGCGACCGAGACGGTGATCATCCTCGACGAGGTGCTCCGCCACCCCTACGTCCTGCCGGCCGAACCCCGCTCCCCCGAGTCCGCCACCGGCACCCCCCAAGACGCCCCCGGCACAAGCCAGTTCGGCATGACCCGCTTCATCCGCGCGGCGGAGGGACGGGCGGACCTGCAACGGGCGTCGGAGCCGGAGGACTGAGGGACCAATCCAAGCCGCCCGGGCCCACAAGGCCGCGCTGCTGGCGCGGCTCCCCGAGTACGACGAGGTGGCCGAACGGGTCGAGGCACGGCTGGAGCGGGAACCGGTACGGCGCTGCCTGCGCACGCTGACCGCCTCCAGCGCCGGTCCGTGACGTTGGCGTTCTACCGGGGCCTGACGTATCGCGAGGTGGCTGAGGCGCTGGCGCTTCCGCTGTGAACCGTGCGCGCAGGAGACCGACGAGCTGACCGCGACCGCCGCCCGCCTTGGCCTCGCCGTCACCTCGACACCGCCCGCGGGACCGCGCGAGCAGGTGCTGCGCGAGCAGGTGCTGCGCAGGATCACCACCGTCCGCCAGGAGACCCCCGGCCGGCGGGACCAGCCCCTCACCGCGCGGGCCGCTCTACGGGCCCCGGCGCTGTCCCGCTGGGCTCTCGCCGCCTGTCTCGCGGCGGCCGCGGCGCTCGGCGGGACGGCCGTCTGGCAGCACCAGCGGGCCGAGGGCGCCCGCGACCAGGCGCGTCACGCCACGCGGGCGGCGGACGAGATCGCCGCCGTACTGGCCGCACCGGACGCCAGGACCCGGGCCGCCGCACTGGCCGGGGGCGCCACCGGGACCGTCGTCGTCTCGCACGACCGGGACCGGGCCGTGTGCGTCGTCTCCGGGGTGGCCCGGCCGCCGGGCGGCAAGGTCCACCAGCTGTGGTTCGACGACGACGGGACCGTGCGGTCGGCAGGCCTGATGAACCCCGGCCGCAGCGACCGGGCCGTCCTGCTGCGGGGCACGGTCGAGGGGGCCTCGGTCATGGGCATCACCGTCGAACCGCCGGCAGCTCCCCGCACCCCACCTCCGCCCCCTCGCCCTGATGACCTTCCCGAGCCGAGGCGGGCCCGTCAGACGAGCCCCGTGACCTTCACGGTGACCTGCGGGGCGGACCGCGCCGGCGCCAGCGTGTCCAGGTGCCGTTCGACGGTGTCCCGGACACCCCGCGCCACGTCCACGGTCCTGGCCCGCCGCAGCACGACGACATGGATCTCGACCTGCCAGGGTCCGTCACCGTCCGGACGGGTCATCCGCACCCCGGCGGGCGCCACCCCGGGCCGCGACACCACCGAACGCAGCCGGTCGGTCAACCCCGGCCTGAGAAAGGCGACCCCCGAGACGCTCTCGACGACCCTGGCGACTTCCGCGGCGAGCGTCGCGTGCGCGGGGGTCTCGTACGGCGCGGTCATGCCGAACCGCCTTCCTGGTCGTCGGCCATCGAGGTGGGCACGAGGTCCGTGACACGGATGTCGACGGCCGCTATGACCATGCCCAGTTCGCGGTCAGCGGCCTCCCACACCTGTTCGCGCACCCGGGCGGCGAGCTCGGGCAGCGGGGCGTCGGCCGGGGCGTGGATGTCGAGACGGACCTCGACCGTGCCGTCGTCACCGCCGTCGCCACCGCCGTCGAGGAGACGGCAGGAACCGGCCCGGACGCCCGGGACCGTCTCGGCCGCCGCGCGCAGCGCGCGGGCCGCGACCGCCTCCATGATCCAGAGGTCCTCGGCGGGTTCACCCAGGGGCAGCGGGCGGCCCGGACGCAGTTCGAGGCGTACGACGTCCATGATCCGCCGGGTCAGCGGCTCGGTGTCGTAGGCGGCGGCGGTGGTGTCCGTCTCCTGCTGCAGGCCGCGCACCACGGACTCCAGATCGTCGAGCCCGTGCACGGCCTGCCGGCAGTGCGGGCAGGACCGGAGGTGGGGATCGTCGGTCTGCTGCTCCCAGTCGTCCCAGGTCCGCGACAACAGCCGTCCGCACGGCAGGAGTTCGTCGTCGCCCTGGGCGGACGGGGTGTTCGGCGGGTCGGTGCGGTCGGTCATCGCCAGGCCCCCAGTGCTTGGGTCAGAGATCGGCGGGCGCGGAAGACGCGGGCGCGGACGGCCTCCTGGCTGATGCCGACCGCGTCCGCGATGAACTCGTAGGAACGGCCGTCCAGTTCGCGCAGCACCCAGCAGGCGCGCTGTTCGGCCGACAGCAGGTCGAGGGCCTCGCGCAGTTCGCGTACCGCGTCACGGCCCTCGGTGATCCGGGCCGGTGAGGTGGTGTGCTCGGCCGCGGCGACGTCACCGGCCGCCTCCAGCGAGGCCACCGGTCTGCGGGAACGCAGCACGTTCAGACAGCGGTTGGTGACGATCCGGTAGATCCAGGTGCCGAAGGCGGAGCGTCCCTGGAACTCCGGGAGCCTGCGCCAGGCGCTGAGAAAGGCGTCCTGGACGGCGTCCTCCGCCTCGGTCCCGGTGCCGAGCAGACTGGTGGCGAGCCGGATCAGCGCCGGCGCGTGCCGTTGCACGAGCACGGCGAAGGCGTCCTCGTCCCCCTCCGCGGCCCGGACCGCCAGCAGGGCGTCGTCCGTGTCGGCCCGGCTGTCCGGTGGTGCGCTCTGTGTGCGGGGCCCCGCCACTGGGCGGCTCCTCTCGTCCGGTGTTCTGAAGGTTGGACACGGCCGCGCGGCGTCTGTGACGCGAGTGCACCCTCCTGATTTTCTTCCGGAGCCGAAGCGGCCGCGGATCGACCGGAAAGGGAAATTCATCCGGTCGAGCGGCCGACCAATCCGCGCGGCTTTCGGGGCCGGATTCCCCCCGTGACCGAGAACGAGAAGAAACCCACCAAAGCACTGCTGCCGCTCGCCGCGCTCAGCGGCGCGCTGGCGGGTTTCGCCGCGGTGCAGGACTGGGCGATCCGCCATTTCGGCACCGACGACAAACCCTTTCTCCAGCTGGGAATTCTCGCGGTACTGGCGCTTTTCGCACGGGCCCTTGGAATTGTCGCGCTGCGGTCCCGGCGCCGGGCTCCCCCGCCTGTGCCGTAGCCGACCGCCTGATGCCGGTCGGTTGACGCCGGTCGGCTGACGCCCCGAAGTATTTCCCGTGCCCGCCGCGTCACAGACCCGGTGGGCACGTGTCTGAAGAAGTGAGAGCACATCGGCCGTGAGGCAGCGAACGAGACAGCAGAAGCAGCGAAGAGAGGGCATGCCATGACCACGCAGACAGCACCGGTCGCCACCCAGGTCCGGCCCACCAAGGACCTGGCCACCACCGACGTCTCCGGCGGCGCCACCGGCGCCGACCAGCCCGCCGCCGACCGCGGTCGTACGTCGATCGCCGATGTCGTCGTCGTGAAGGTGGCGGGCATCGCCGCCCGGGAGATCCCCGGCGTGTACGACATGGGCGGCGGCCTCTCCCGCACCATCGGCGCCGTGCGCGACCGCGTGCCCGGCGGCCGGCCCAACGTGGGGCGCGGCGTGAAGGTCGAGGTGGGCGAGCGGCAGACGGCCATCGACCTGGACCTGGTCGTCGAGTACGGGGTGTCCGTGATGGACGTGGCCCAGGACGTGCGCGAGAACGTCGTCTCCGCCGTGGAGCGCGTCACCGGCCTTGAGGTCGTCGAGGTGAACGTCACCGTCAACGACGTCCACCTGCCCGACGACGACGAGCCCGCGCACACCGGCGAGGCCCGCGTGGAGTAGGTCGGCCGGTCAGGGGCACGGGCAGGAGTGGATCGGGTGAGAGGTGTACGGGCATGAGCACACCGTTCGTGGGGATGATCGCGGGCATGGCCCTGGCGTTCGCGGGCTGGTTCGGCGGGTTCGGCGCCTTCCTGCTCGTGGCCGCTCTCGGCGGCCTGGGCTGGGCGGTGGGCCGGTGGTTCGAGCGCGGCGGCAGCGTCCAGGACGTACGGGACGCGTTCGAGCGGAGCCGTCGATGACGGCCGCCGCGCGGCGCGGCACCACCACCGTCTCGGAGCGGGCGGTGCGCAGGATCGCCGAGCGGGCGACCACCGAGGCGCTGCCCGGCCGCACGGCCAAGGCGACGGCGACCGTACGGGGCAGGAGGGCGGAGCTGTCCCTCGGCGTGACGCTCCCCTATCCGGCCCCGCTGGCCGACGGCGTACACGACGTCCAGCGCCATGTGGTGGAGCGCACCCGGGAGTTGACGGGGCTGGACCTGCCGACCGCGCGCGTCAGCGTCACCTCGCTCGCGGCGCCGAGGCACTCCCGCGCTCCGATGTCCCCGACTGCGGAGACCGACTCACCTGGGACCAACTCACCGAGAGCCCCTGCGCGTTGGTGGTCCCGACGCCGGATCCCGCTCACCGTGCTGACCTCGGTGGCCGCCCTGGGCTGCGGTGCGCTCGCCCTCGACCTGATCCAGGTGCACACCGCGCACCGGGCGGCAGCGGCCTGGCGCGTCTCGGCCGTGCACTGGCTGTCGGGGCACGGGCCGGGCGACCCGGGCGTCGTGATCGCGGGCGCGCTGACGGCCCTGGTCGGCATCTGGATGGTCGTCCTCGCCGTCACGCCCGGCCGGCGTCGCCAATCCACCGTGCACACGGCGGCCGAACGGGTCGACGCGGCGGTGGACCGCTCAGCGGTCGAGAGCCTGGTCCGCGACGCGGTAGGGGGCGTGGCCGGCATCACGGCGGTACGGGTTCGGGTACGCCGCCGACGGGTCACCGTACGGGCGCGACTGGCCTTCGGCGACCGGGCACAGACGTCCGCCGCGGTCACGGCCGCGGCCCGCGCCGCCGTATCCTCCTGCCGACTGCGCCGCGAGCCCCGGGTACGGGCCGTCGTCGTCCCGGAGCCGTTGTGGCAGCCGCCGGTACCGGCACCGGTGCCCGCAACGGCCGTAGCGACCAAGGGAGTTGCCCAGTGACGCGCACCGCTCGCACCGCCGTCGACCGGACCGTCCTCGGCGCCACCGGACTCGTGCTCCTCCTCACCGGATCGTGGCTCGCCGCCTCGGACCGCGCCCTCGCCCACCGGTTGCCGTCCTGGTGGCCCACCGCAGGCACGGGTGCCGTGCTGCTGGACCCCGGCCGGCTGGCGCGGTTGCGGGGCGAGGGCTGGTGGACGCCCACGGTGATGGCCGCGTCGATCGGGCTGACCGTGCTGTTGGCGCTCTGGACTCTCGGGCAACTGCGTCCGGGTCCGGCCCGGCGGCTCGCGCTGCCCTCCCCCGGCTGCACGGTGCGTCCGCGGGTGCTGGCCGAGGCGCTGGCGGCCCGCGCGACGGCTGTTCCCGGGGTGGCCCGCGGGCGTGCCCGGGTGCTGCCCCGGCGCGGGCGGCGGCTGGAGGTGGAGCTGCGGGTCCGGCTGGCACCGGACACGTCCCCGGACGCCGTCCTGCCCGCCCTGCGCGCGGTGACCGCGGAGGCCGACGCGGCGGCTGCCCCTTACACCGTGCACACCAGGCTCCGGCTGAGCGCCGCCTCGCACCGCATGCCCCATGTCCGCTGAGTCGTACGTCGGCCGGGTCCGCCGCATCGCCGGGGTCCGGCCACCGGCGGCCTGGTGGCCGGCGCTGCGACGCACACCGGCGTCGCTGTGGAACGACGACATCTCGGACTACGCGGCGGCGCTGACGTACTACGCGATCCTCGCGGTGCTGCCGGCGATGCTGGCCACCGTCATCGCGTTCGGCATGATCAGCCCGGAGACGGCCGAGGAGTTCGTCACCCAGGTCACCGCGTACGCCCCGGCCGACTCCGGTACGGAACTGCACACCGCCCTGACCCATGTGCTGCGCACCGACCGGACGGCGTGGCCCCTGCTGGTGGCCGGTGGGGTCAGCGCGCTGTGGTCGGCGACCAGTTATCTCGCCGTGTTCCGCCGGGCCCTGCACCGCATGCACCGCACCCACGACCGGCGTTCGCCCTGGCGCAAGGCGCCGCGCATCGTGCTGACCGCGCTCGCGCTGCTCGGTCTGCTCCTCGTCGGCTCGCTCACCCTGCTGCTGACCGGCCCGCTCGCCAAGGCGGTGGGCCGGATGGCCGGCGTGGACGAGACCGCCGCCTGGGCGTGGGACCTGCTGCGCTGGCCGGTCCTGCTGTGCCTGGTCGCCCTCCTGGTCGTGGTCGTCTTCCACACCGGCCCGATCGGGGCACGCCGACGCGGGCACACCCTGCCCGGCGGCGCGCTGGCCGCCGCGCTGTGGCTGACCGTCTCCGCGGGCTTCTCGACGTACGCCTCGACACTCGGCGCCTACAGCAGGCTGTACGGCTCGCTCTCCGGCAGCGTCGTCTTCCTCATCTGGCTGTGGCTGTCCAACCTCGCGCTGCTGAGCGGGGCGCAGTTCGCGGCGGAGCTCGCGAAGGGTGCGGATGTCCGCGCGGGCGACGCCGGTCAGAGCAGCACCGGGGAGGCGCCGGCCCCGTAGCACTCCTCGGGCAGCGGGTCGGGGGCGGTGGTCGGGGCGAGTACGTGGGCGACGAGGGCCGCGGCCGTGTCGTGCCAGAAGCGGTGGCGGCGCAGCATCCCGTGGTCGCCGTCGGCGATGACCGCCAGGCCGGCCCGAGTTGCCCCTTCGTCCCGGGCCCGGCGCACGCAGTCCGCCGTCTCCGTGGGTGAGGTGACGTGGTCGCGTTCGCCGTGCAGGGCGACGAGGCGGCGGCCCGCCGTCTGCTCGACCGGTTCGGCCGGCGGCCACCACGGCGCGAGGGCGACCACGCCCGTCACCAGCGGGTGACCGGCTGCGCGCAGGGCCGCACGGCCGCCCATGGAGTGGCCGAGCAGCACGGTCGGTACGGGGCCGGTGAGTTCGGCCAGGGCGTCCAGCGCGCGCAGGGTGTCACGGACCGGGTCGGCCCGGTCGCCGTTCCAGCCGCGGAGGCGGTAACGGACCTGGGCGACCAGGACGTCCTGGTGGGGCAGTTCGGCGATCACCGCGCGCACGACGGGGTTCATGCGCAGCGCGGCCAACTGCCAGGGCCGGGCGGGGCGTTCGCTCGTCTCCTGGCCGCCGTGCAGTACGAGGACGGTGGCTCGGGGGTGCGGCGGACGCCGGCGCATCCTCAACGGAACCCGCGCGTCGGCGTGTTCGTGCTCGGTGGTGTCGTCCTGTGGCTCGATGAGGCGCTCCTCGTGCGTTCCCTCTGCGTTCCTCGGGCAGCCGTATCCTCCCCGGCCCGCAGGAAAGCCGAGAACGGCCTTGAGGGGCAAGAGGACCGAGCGGAAGCCCGGCATCGGCGGAAGCGGCGCGAGCACCAGGAGCACCGACGGCGCCCCCTCCACCCCACGGAGGGGGCGCCGTCGGAACCACGGAGACTCGGTCAGGACTCGATGAACGCGAGGATGTCGGGGTTCAGTACCTCCGGGTGGGTCGACAGCATCCCGTGCGGGTACCCCTCGTAACTCTTGAGCGTGCCGTTCTTCAGGAGCGCGACCGTCAGCGGTGCCGAGTCCTCGTACGGGACGACCTGGTCGTCGGTTCCGTGGGCGACGAGGACCGGGACGTCGATCTGCCGGAGGTCCTCGGTGAAGTCGGTCTCGGAGAACGCCTTGACGCATTCGTAGTGGGCGTTGGCGGCGCCCATCATGCCCTGCCGCCACCAGTTGTCGATCAGCCCCTGCGACACGTTCGCGCCGGGCCGGTTGAAGCCGTAGAACGGCCCCGAGGGTACGTCGACGAAGAACTGCGCGCGATTGCCGGCGACCCCCTCGCGGAAGCCGTCGAAGACCTCGATGGGCAGGCCGCCGGGATTGGCGGGCGACTTGAGCATGACGGGCGGTACGGCGCCCACCAGCACCGCCTTCCCGACCCGGCCGGGCTCGGCACGGGCCACGTAGCGCGCGACCTCGCCGCCGCCGGTGGAGTGGCCGATGTGACACGCGCCCCGCAGGTCGAGCGCGGCCGCGAGGGCGATCACGTCGGCGGCGTAGGTGTCCATGTCGTGGCCGGCGGCGGTCTGGGTGGAGCGGCCGTGTCCCCGGCGGTCGTGCGCGATCACCCGGTAACCGTGCGCCGAGAAGAACAACATCTGGTTGTCCCAGTCGTCGGCGCTCAGTGGCCATCCGTGATGAAAGACGACGGGCCGGCCATCCCGTGGACCCCAGTCCTTGTAGAAGATGGTGGTGCCGTCGTCGGTGGTGACTGTACCCATCGCTGATCCTCCGCTCGCCCGGGCGTGCCCCGGGCTGCTCGGGGGTGCGCGGGGCACGCGTGACCGACGAATTCACGCCTTGAGGCGCGGTCCGGATGTACCTCGAACACACTACGCCGGGGGTTTGCGGGGCACATCCGCGGACGCACAGGGCGGCGGGTCCGCTGAGCGGACTGACGGCGTTGTGCGGCCGTTCGCCGGACCGGAGCATGTGGTCTTCCCGGTCGTTCCCGCCCCTCGGGAGGTTCAGTGCGCTCCGTCGTCCGACGAGAACTCGCGGCTCTGGTGAGTCTGCTCGCCCTGCTGACCCTTGTGTCGGCCGTCCCTTCGTCCGCGGCCCCTCGCTCCTTGACCGTCGCCACCGACAAGGGCGCGGTCGCCGGAGCCACGGCGGGCGGGGTCGATCGGTTCCTCGGCATGCCGTACGCGGCGCCACCGGTCGGTGCCGGACGCTGGCAGCCGCCCGCCTCGGCCTGGTCGGGCGCGCGGTCGGCGACCTCCTACGGTTCGCGCTGCCCGCAGGCGTCCACCGGCACCGGACCGGGCATGAGCGAGGACTGCCTGTATCTCAACGTCTACACGTCCGAACGGCGAACGGACCGCCCGCTGCCGGTGCTGTTCTGGATCCACGGCGGGGGCTTCTCCGGCGGTGCGGGTGACCTCTACGACGGCTCGCGGATCGCGAAGACCGACAACGTCGTGGTCGTCACGGTCAACTACCGGCTGGGCGTGTTCGGTTTCCTCGACGTGCCCGGGCTGAGCAGGCAGGGCGCGGGCAACTACGACCTGCTCGACCAGGAGGCCGCGCTGCGCTGGACCCAGCGCAACATAGGCGCCTTCGGCGGGGACTCGGGCCGGGTGACCATCGCGGGTGAGTCGGCGGGCGGCCACTCCGTCTGCGCCCTGCTGTCCTCACCGCCGGCGCGCGGCCTGTTCGCCGGTGCGATCATCCAGAGCGGCGGGTGCCCGAGCCTCACGGTCGCGCAGGCCACCGCCAAGGGCGAGGACTACGCCGCGGCCGCCGGCTGTTCCGTCCCGGCGACCAGCGTGTCCTGTCTGCGGGCCGAGCCGACGGACCAACTGATGGCAGCCGGCGGCGGTTTCACCGGCGGCATCCGGTCCGGACCCCTTCCCGTGTCCGGCGTTCCCGAACTGCCCCTCGCGCCGGGCGTCGCCGTACGCACCGGCCGGATCCACCACGTCCCCCTCCTCATCGGCAGCACCCGCGACGAGGTGCGCCAATGGGCACTTCCGTTCGCGAACGCGACGAAGGAACAGTACGAACGGGCGGTGGGGCTGGAGTTCGGCGCACAGGCCGACGCCGTCCTCGCGCACTACCCCTACAGCGCCTACGACAGTCCGTACGCGGCGGCGTACGCCATCAGCGCGTTGTGGGACAGCAGCGTCTTCTACGGACTGGGCGGCTGCCAGTACCAGAACCTCACGGCCCGGTTCGCGGCCCGTCAACCGCGCACGTACTTCTACGAGTTCGACGACCCGCACCCGCCGACCCTCGCGACGACCCCGGCCGGCTTCGACTCCGGCGCCCCGCATGCCGACGAACTCGGCTACTTGCGGCCCCTGGACACCTCGAAGTCGCTGACTCCCGGGCAACAGCGGCTCTCCACGGCGATGGTGCGCTACTGGGGTTCGTTCGTGAAGCACGCGAGCCCGACGACCGCGGGACTGGCTGCCTGGCCGTCCTACAACAGCGGCAGGTACATGTCCCTGCTGCCCGGCGACGACAGCCGGGCCCTGAAGTCCGCGGTGTACGCGAACCGACACCAGTGTTCGTTCTGGAACGGCATCAGCTACGACGGACTCACCACCAACCCGGACCGCCTCGCCGCACAGGCAGGCGTTCCCACGTCCTGACAGCAGCCGACCTGAACACGCAGGTCGGCTGCCGTCAGACCACTCAGGGCCCCGGCCGTCCCACCGGTCCGCCCGCGGCGAGCGCTTCACCGACGCAGCCTGGCCGTCCTCACCCAGTGCCTTACGGGCCTGGGAGGGGCCCCCAGCCGGAGGGGCGTGCCACCTCGTCCGTTCCAGGCCGCACACGGGCCGACCTCAGCGCTCGAACTCGACGACGAGGACGGGCGTTGCGTCGCGGTCATCACGCAGTTCGGGATGGTCGGAAAGGACGTGCACGCGGCGTGGGAACATCTCGCGGCGTCACTGCCCGACGCCTAGGGCATGGGCGTGGGGCGTCTCTATCCTGAGGTAGAGGCCGCGTTCCTCCGTCGCGTCGATGATTCGTTCATCGGCCGACGGAATGCTGATGGGCATGGACATCACCTCGCTCACCGTCGTCCTCAGCGTGATCGTCGTCGTCACGGCCTCGGTTCTCATCGTCGCCAACGAGCCGCCGCTGTGGGTCTATGCGCTGACCTGCGTGGGCTCCTGGCTCCCGAGCGCCGCCCTGCTCAAGGCACCCGCCTTCGTCACCGGCGTCGGGCACAGCACCGTCGGCGAATGGGCCGTGCGGCTCGCCCTCACCTCGACCCTCACGGCCGCGGTGAGCTTCTTCGTCGGCAAGGACAGCCGCGGGGGTGCCGGCGAAGACGCCACCGACGGCCCCCCGACACCCCGTCCGACGGCCTGAGCCGCTGCTACTTCCCGAACGCCTGGCGGAACTCGGCGATGGTTTCGGGCGAGGCCGAGTTCGCGCCGCACATCGGGACCACGCCGTCCTTTGCGGCCACGATGTAGGACTCACCGACCGAGAACGTCAGCCGCTCCACGTCGTCCGAGCCGCTGTCGAGTACGACCGTCCCGGCGTCACCGCCCTTCAACCAGTAGTCGACGCGGAAGGTGACCGCGGAGCCCTTGACGGACGTGACCGTTCCGCCGAAGAGGGTCGGGTACTTGCGCAGCAGATCGGGGGTGGGTTCCACGCACTTGCCGGTGGCGCCACCCGCCTCGGCGGTGAGCGTCAGAGGGGCGGCGGCCTTGGCCGAGTGACCGACGCCGTTGCCATTGCCGCTGCCGTTGCCACTGCCGTTGTTCGCCATGATTCCTCCTGCGATGCCGCCGCCGAGCAGGAGCAGGCCGGCGGCCGCGAGTCCGAGGAACTGACGGCGTCCCCGTCCCGCGGTGGTCTTCGCGGGGCGAGGGGTGGTGCCGGCAGTGGCTCCGGCGGGGGTCGTCGCCGACGAGAACGCGGTGTCGCTGGTCAAGGTGGCCTCCACAAGACGGTCGATGTCGGGCAGCGGAGCTTCTGGCGTCAACGCCGGGTCCGCGGACTTCAGCCGGGCCAGCAGTTCGTCGTCATTCACTGACTGCTCCTTCCTTCATCTCTCTTGTGTCCGGCCCGTTCGGCGTCCTTTCGCCCCAGCTGAGCGGCGAGTCTCTTCTTCGCCCGGTGGAGCCGGATGCTCACCGCGTTCGAGGTCAGCCCGGTGACGTCCGCGATCTGCCGCGGTGCCAGCCCCTCCCACGCCCACAGTTGCACCACCTCGCGGTCCAACGCCCCGAGGGAATCGAGCGCGGCATGCAGGTCGCCGTGATCGGCCGGCCCGGTCGGAGGCCGCTGCTCGTGCGTCCGGATCAGCCGCTCCACCAGCCGGAGCCGGCGCCCATCCGCACGGCGGGCGTTCGACAGACATCCCCGTGCCACTCCGTAGCACCACGGCAGCACGTCATCGGGATCGGGCACCGAACCCGTCCCGACGCCGGGAACGACCCCGGGGACATCGTCGATACGACGCCACAGCACCAGCATCGTCTCCGCGAGGACGTCCTCGACCAGGTCGGCGCTCGTCCGGCGCAGCAGATACCGGTGCAGCGGTTCCACCACCACGTGCGCCAGTCTTTCGAAGCGCGCCCGCTGCTGTTGGCGCGCTTCCTGTTCCGTCATGGATTCCACAACCCGTCCTGTCCGGCGGCGGCCGGTTCCTTTCAGCACCGCGTCAGGTCGACGTGGACCGCCCCGACAGGTCGGCCAGCTCGGCCTCGTAGAACCGCGCGGGGTCGAAGCCCATGCCGTGGAACTGGCCGGCCAGCTCCAGGGACAGGATGCCGTGCAGGCGGGTCCAGAAGGTCAGGGCCCGGTGGAGTACGGCGGGCGGGGCGGGGTGGTCGCCGGCCCAGTCGCGGTGGTCGGCGAGGTGGGCGTCGAGCGGGGTCGTCGGGCAGTCGGCGACCCAATCACCGCCGACGTCAAGCGCGTTGAGCGCATCCAGCAGGTACCCCATGATCTCCGAAGCGATCGCGGTGATGTCGTCCGGCGCGTGATAGCCCGGCACCGGAGTCCCGTACACGAGGAAGTACCGCTGCGGATCGGCCAGCGCCCACTCCCGCAGCGCATGCGCGAGTCCCGTCGCGTCCGCGCCCGCCGCCCGCGCCTCGCGCACCCCGTCGGCAAGGCTCCGGTACGCGTCCCTGACCAGCTCGGTGATCAGTTCGTCGCGGTTGGCGAAGTACCGGTAGAGCGCGGGTCCGGTCATGCCCATGTGCTTGGCGATCGCGTTGAGGGAGAGCGCGGAGGCGCCCGCCGTGGCGATCTGCTCCCACGCACGCTCCTTGACCTCAGCCCGCACCTGGGCGCGGTAGCGCTCGCGCGGTGTCGTCGTCCCTGCTCCGGCCATGTGACCTGCCCTCCCTCGCTCCTTCAACGCCCTCACCGTTTCGTTAGAGGCTATCACTAAGGTTATTGACACTTCCTTCCTCGATGCGTTACAACTTCTAACGAACCCGAGAGCAGATAACCATCGTTAAGGGAGAACGCCGTGTTTGAACGCTTGGCTGAACTGGCGATACGTCGGTCCCGGCTGGTCCTGGTCGTCGCGGTCGTGGCCGTGGCCCTCATGGGCGTGCTGGGAGCCGGCGCGTTCGGCAAGTTGCTCGGAGGCGGCTTCGACGATCCCGCCTCGCAGTCGACCAAGGCCGCGAAGGTCATCGACGACAAGTTCGGCGGGGAGACGAACCTGGTCCTCCTGGTCCGGGCCGACGACGGCCGCGTCGACGCCCCCGACGCCGCACGCAGCGGCCGGGCGCTGGTGGCCGACCTGAAGAAGGAGAAGACGCTCACCAACGTCGTCTCGTACTGGGACACGGACATCCCCGGCCTCCGCTCCCGGGACGGCCGCGAGGCCATGGTGCTGGCCCATGTGACCGGCACGGAGACGGAGCAGAAGGAGAACGCGACGGAGATCCTCGACGCCTACACCGGCGACACCGACCGGGGCGCGCTCACGGTCGAGGCCGGAGGCGGCGCCGCCGTGGGCAGCGAGCTGTCGAAGCAGGTGGTCGACGATCTCGTCCTGGCCGAGTCCATCGCCATCCCGCTGACCCTCGTACTGCTCCTGTTCGTCTTCGGCAGTGTGGTCGCCGCGCTGCTGCCGCTGGCCATCGCGGTCATCGCCGTCGTCGGCTCGTTCGCCCTGCTCTTCCTGCTCGGCAGCGTCACCAGCGTCGCCGACACCGCGACCAACCTCACCACCGCCCTGGGCCTGGGCCTGGGTATCGACTACGCCCTGCTGATGGTCAGCCGCTTCCGCGAGCAGCTCGCGATGGGGGCGAGCGTCGAGGACGCGGTACGGCGCACGGTGAGCACCGCCGGTCGTACCGTCGCGTTCTCCGCAGCCACTGTGGCCGCGGCGCTGGCAGCGCTGCTGGTCTTCCCCCAGTACTTCCTGCGCTCGTTCGGCTTCGCCGGGGTCGGGGTCGTCGCCATCGCCGCCCTCAGCACCCTGTTCGTGATGCCCGCCCTGCTCTACGTCCTGGGCCACCGGGTCAACAGCGGTCGGCTGCCGTGGGCGAAGCCGGGGCGGTCCGGCACCCGTGAGCCGCTGTGGGGCCGGCTGGCCCGGACCGTCATGCGGCGGCCCGCGCTCACCGCGCTCCCCGTGCTCGCCGTCCTGCTGGTCGCCGCGAGCCCGCTCCTCGGCATCACCTTCGGCACCCCGGACGAGCGCGTCCTGCCCAAGGACAGCGCCAGCCGCGAAGTCTCCACGGCACTGCGGGACAACTTCGACGGCAGCGAGGACTCGGCCCTCAACATCGTCATCGACCAGCCCGTGAGCAAGGCCCCGCTCCAGTCGTACGCCACCGAACTGTCCGGCCTGAAGGGCGTCGTCCGCGTCGAGACCAGCACGGGAACCTACGCCGACGGGGCGGACACGGCGGCCGGTCCCGCCAACACCGCGCTCGGCCGGCCCGACGCGCAGCGCGTCAACGTGGTCAGCTCCCTCACCCCGAAGTCGGACGCGGCCCAGACCCTGGTCGAGCAGGTGCGGGCCCTCGCCCCGCCCGCCGGCACCCACCCCCTGGTGGGCGGCACCGACGCCGTACTGGTCGACTCCAAGGACTCCATCGGCGGCCGGCTCCCGATCGCCATCGCCCTGATCGCCCTCACCACCTTCGTCCTGCTCTTCCTCTTCACCGGCAGCATCGTGCAGCCGCTGCGCGCCCTGCTCCTCAACGCCGTCAGCCTCGCGGCCACCCTCGGCGTCATGACCTGGATCTTCCAGGACGGCAGCCTCTCCTCCCTGCTCGGCTTCACGGCCCAGCCGATGGAGATGTCGATGACGGTGCTGATGTTCTGCATCGCCTTCGGCCTCTCGATGGACTACGAGGTCTTCGTCACCAGCCGTATCAAGGAACTCCACGACCAGGGCGCCGACAACGAGACCGCCGTCGCCGACGGCCTCGGCCACACCGGACGCATCGTCAGCGCGGCGGCCTTCCTCCTCGCGGTGAGCTTCTTCGCCTTCGGCACCGCAAAGATCAGCTTCATGCAGATGTTCGGCCTGGGCAGCGGGCTCGCCGTCCTCATCGACGCCCTCGCCGTCCGCGGCGTCCTCGTCCCCGCCGCGATGCGCCTGCTGGGCCGCTCGGCCTGGTACGCCCCCGGCTTCCTCCGCAGGTTCCACAACCGCTTCGGCCTCAGCGAGGGCGGCCCGGAACACGCGCCCGCCGCCGGGCCCGCGCCGACCACGACGTCGTACGAGACGAATACGAAGGGCGTGAAGGACACGACGGAGGTCTGACGAGACCACCGACCCCGCCGACACCGCTTCGTGCCCGCCTCCAGCCACACGGGAGGCGGGCACGGTCGTGCGTCGGCTCAGGTGATCTCGATGACGACCTTGCCGGGGATGCCGCCGGCGGCCAACGCGCGCTGGGCGTCGGCCGCGTGGTCCAGGGAGTAGGTCGCCCCGACCCGCACGGTGAGTTCCCCGGTCCCGGCGAGGTCCGTCAGCGCGGTGAGATCGGTGCGGCTCATGCGGCAGAAGACCGGGGTGACGCCCGGTGTGCCGGTCTCGACGACGGACGCCACGCGGGCGCCGGGGCGGGCGGCACCCGCCGTCGCGGCGAGCACACCCCCGACGGTGTCGAGGACGACGTCCGCGCCGTCCGGGACGAGCTGCCGTACGCGGTCGGCGGTCCCTCTGCCGTAGGAGACCGGTTCGGCGCCCAGCGTGCGCAGGTAACCGTGACGGGGCACGGAGGCGGTGCCGATGACGCGGGCGCCGAGGGATCGTGCGATCTGGACGGCGAGGGAGCCCACACCGCCGGCCGCTCCGTGCACGAGCAGGATCTCGCCGGGCTGGACGTCCAGGGTGTGGACGACGGCCTGGTAGGCGGTCAGTCCCGCCAGCGGGAGGGCGGCCGCCTCGGCGAAGCCCAGGGACCGGGGCTTGCGGACGAGCGTGCGCACATCGGCGGAGACCAGTTCGGCCAGGCCCCCGTGAGCACGCTGCACCTCGCCGCGCAGGTACCCGACGACCTCGTCACCCGGGGCGAACTCCGGGGCCGCGGGACCGGCCCGCTCCACCACGCCCGCGATGTCCCAGCCGGGGACGACCGGGAAGTACGTGTCGACGGCGCCGTCGAGCGCCCCGGCCTGCAGGGCCAGGTCGGCGGGGTTCAGCCCGGCGGCGCGGACCCGTACCAGGACCGAGTCGACATGGGTCTTCGGCTCGGGCAGCTCGGCCGGTTCCAGGACCTCCGGGCCGCCGTAGCGGCGGTAGACCATGGCTTTCATCAGGCGCCCGGAACCGCGTACGGCATGTCCAGCAGCACGCTGTGCCTGACGATCCTCCACTCGCCGTCCACCCGGCGCAGATCCATGTCGTAGTACCCGGACTCGATCGGCCGGACCGTGCCCTGGGCGCCGAAGGCCCCGTCCGGCCAGCCCTCGGCGGGACGCGCGAAGGCCTGCACCGAGAAGACGACGAAGTGGGCGTTCAGGTGGGCGTGGTCGCCGTCGACGTCGATGAGGTGGTCGGTGGTGAGGTGGTGACTGGAACCGCCCTCCGGGTGCGGGGCCATGTGGTGCGTGACCCCGTACTCCACGCCCGCCCCGCCGATCAGGGGCTCACCGAGCGGCTCGTAGCTGTCGGGACCGGTCTTGATGTAGGTCTGCACGACCGCCTCGTCGGTGAACAGGCCACCCTGCTCCTTGCCGTCGCGCCGGTCCGTCGCACGGACATAGCGGGCCATGACTTCCGCGACCTCGCGCTCGTCGTTCATCAGGCGGTTTCCTCTCCTCGTCGCAGCCGGGACCCGCGGCGGACCCCCGGCGTAGCGCCCTGCGGCGGGGCGAGAACCCCGCATCGGCCGCTGCGTCCAGCAGACCAGGGCACCGCTCGCGGAGCCATGATCGTTTCCGTACACAGCGATACCCTGGAGGTATGGATCGACTGGAGACCCGGGAGCTCGTCTACTTCGTCACCGTGGCCGAGGAGCTGCACTTCAGCCGGGCGGCGGAGCGGTTGGGCATCGCACAGCCACCGCTGTCCCGGGCGGTGTCACGGCTGGAGCGCCGCATGGGAGTACGTCTCCTGGAACGCACCAGCCGCCGCGTCGAACTCACCGCCGCTGGCCTGGTGTTCCTCGACGAATGCCGGCGTCTGCTGCGAGCACTGGACGCCGCCGTGCAGCGCACTCAGCGGGCGGTCACGCCCTCCCGGCTCGTCCTCGCGGTCCGCCCCGGCACCGGCTCCGGCCTGCTCGCGCGGATCCTGCGCTCCCACGACGGCCCCGAACCCGAGCTCGTCTTCACCAACGACCGGGCAGCCGCCCTGCGCGACGGCACCGCCGACATCGCCCTCCTGTGCACGGACAGCGACGACCTCACCGACCTGCGCACCACCGAGGTCGCGGAGGAAAGCCCCGTCGCGCTCCTGCCACGCGACCACCCTCTCGCGCGCCGTACGACGGTGACCACCGCCGAACTCCGCCAGGAACCGGCCTATCTGGAGCACTGCCCGCCGATGGGCCTGGACGAGATCCTCGACCGCGTCGCACTCGGCCGCCTCATCACCGTCGCCGGCTCGGGCACCACCGACCGCCTGACCCGCGAGGTGACCGCCGTCCCCGTGACGGACCTGCCCCCGACGACACTCGCCCTCGGCTGGCTCCCCCGGACCTCACGACCGGAGATCGTCGCCTTCGCGCGCACGGCGGAGCGCATCGCCGCCGAGAGCGTGGCCGCGGAGCACATCGCCGCCGAGCACACCGACACCCGACCGCTCGGCGAACCAGCCCCCGTAAGGCCCTAGGCCGCGTATCGAGGCGTGATCAGTCCGCGGGATTCGCCCTCGTGGTGGGGTCCGGACCGGGAGACCGTCTTGCGTGACGCAGTCACTCCTGCGGTGTCTGCCGGATCTTGGCGAGCGTCAGGACACCGCCGCCGATGCCCCAGCCGGCGTCGGCGACCTCTTCGACCAGGACGAGGGTGGTGGCGCGGGCGCCGTCGCCGAAGATCTCGGCGTACAGGTCGGTGGTGCGCGTGATGATCTGCTCCTTCTGCTCTGCGGTGAGGGCGCCGGCGGGGACCTTGAAGTTCGCGAATGGCATGGTGTGGTGCTCTCTCTTCCTGCGGGGCACCGGAGCTGCTCACGGCGAGCAGGAGGTCGACCCCGATGGGGCAACCATCCGTCCCCCTCACCTGCTCCGGCCAGGGCTGAGCCCACCCAGGGGTCATCAGCCCCTGGCTCGGACCCGCCCGAGAGGCGACGATGAGGGGGTGAACCTTCCCGAGCTTGCGGCGTTCCTCAGGTCCCGGCGTGACCTGATCCGGCCGGCCGACGTCGGTCTGCCCGTCGGGCCCCGGCGCCGGGTGCCCGGACTTCGGCGCGAGGAGGTCGCGCAACTGGCGGGCCTGTCCGCCGACTACTACACCGAGCTGGAGCGCGGACGCGGCGCCCAGCCCTCGTCCCAGACGCTGGCCGCCCTCGCCCGGGCGCTGCGGCTGGGCGGCGACCAACGCGACCACCTGTTCCATCTCGCCGACCGGCCCCTGCCCGCGTCGGCGCAGGGCGTGAGCGCGCGCCTCGTCCAGCCCGCCCTGCTCGGGCTGCTGGACCGGCTGGCCACCACCCCGGCCCAGGTCATCACCGACCTGCACGAGACCCTCGTCCAGAACGAGCTGGCCGCGGCACTGCTCGGCCGGGCCCCGCAGCCGCGCGGCCCCGCCACCGGGTTCGCGTACCGCTGGTTCACCGATCCGGCCGCCCGCGCGGTCTACCCGCCCGAGGACCATCCGCACCACTCACGGGTCTTCGTCGCCGACCTGCACGCGGTCGCCGCCCGCCGCAGCCGCGACAGCGAGGTCGCCGCGATGACGGCCGCACTGCGGCGGCGCAGCGCGGAGTTCGCCACCCTGTGGGACACCCACAAGGTCGGCCTGCGCCGCACCGACCACAAACGCATCGTGCACCCCACACTGGGCGTCATCGAGCTGGACTGCCACAGCCTGTTCAGCGAGGACGGCCGCCAGCGCCTCCTGTGGTTCACGGCCCCGCCCGGCACCGAGGGCGCCGCCCAGCTCGGGCTGCTCGGCGTCATCGGCACGCAGGACATGGCGGCGACCGATCAACGACTCGCTGAAGGCAACCGGCTGATCTCGACAACACACAGGCCCTAGTCCGATACGAGGCCGGCGCGCCCTTCGAGGCCCCGATCCGGCCAATCCACCCCCTGTCAGCTTCCCGACCGGGACTTGTCAGGTTCGTGCGCTTGCATGGCGGGGACTCCGATCCCCCCACCATGAGGAGTGCCATGACCGACGTCCTTGGCGGCACCGTGGACGCGGCCGTCCCCGACTATCCGATGGCGCGGGCGCCCGGATGTCCGTTCGCGCCGCCGCCGGAGATGCTGAAGCTGCACGCCGAGAAGCCGGTCTCCAAGGTCCGGTTGTGGGACGGGAGTTCGCACTGGCTCGTCACCCGGTACGAGGACCAGCGGGCGCTCTACGGTGACCAGCGGCTCAGCGTCGACACGACCCGGGAGGGCTTCCCCTACCTGAACGCGGCGTTTCGGGAGACGGCCTCCAAGACCCCGCCGTCCTTTCTCAACATGGACGATCCCGATCATGCGCGGATCCGGCGGATGGTCACCGGACCGTTCACCGTCAAGCGCATCGAGGCGCTGCGGCCCGCGATCCAGCGGATGACCGACGACCTGATCGACCGGATGCTGGCCGGTCCGAAGCCGGTCGACCTGGTGGAGGCGCTCGCGCTGCCGCTGCCGTCGCTGGTGATCTGCGAACTGCTCGGAGTGCCGTACGAGGACCACGAGTTCTTCCAGAGCAACAGCAGGGTGGGACTGCGCCGGGACGTGCCGGCCGAGGACGTGCGGGCCGCCTTCGGGGCGCTCTTCCAGTACCTGGACCGGCAGTTGGACGCGAAGCTCGCCGACCCGGCCGAGGACATGCTCTCCGAGCTGGCGGCCCGGATGGGGGCCGGTGACCTCAGCCGCATGGAAGCGGCGATGCTCGGCATCCTGCTGCTCGGCGCCGGGCACGAGACCAGCGCCAACATGATCGCCCTGGGCGCCCTCGCCTTCATGGAACACCCCGACCAGCTCGCCGTCGTCCGCGACACCGACGACCCGAAGGTCCTCGCGAGCGCGGCGGAGGAGATGCTGCGGTATCTCACCGTCGTCCACACCGGGCAGCGCCGCCTCGCCCTGGAGGACCTGGAGATCGGCGGGCAGCTCGTCCGGGCCGGCGAGGGCGTCATCATCCCCGGCGCCACCGGCAACTGGGAGGCCGACGTCTTCCCCGACCCCGAACTCCTCGACGTCCACCGCGACGCCCGCCGCCACATGGCCTTCGGCTTCGGCATCCACCAGTGCCTGGGCCAGCAACTGGCCCGCCTGGAACTCCAGATCGTCTACGGCACGCTCTTCCGCCGCGTCCCGACCCTGCGCCTGGCCACCGAGCTGGACAAGGTCCCGTTCAAGGACGACGGCATCGTCTACGGCGTCTACGAACTGCCGGTGACCTGGTAGCCGCGCCGCGCCGGGGAAGCCCACGCCGGGAGGGCCCGGGTCATGGACCCGGGCCCTCCTGCGGACTTCGCCCACCGGCGTCACCAGTTCAGCGCGTCCGCCATGTCCGCCTGCCAGTACGTGACCTTGATCGAGTCGTCGAGGTACACGCCCTTCGAGGGCAGCGACGGGTGGGCGGCGCTGCTCGCGTCGGTGTTGAAGTACACCGCGAGGGACTTGGCCGTGTAGCCGTTGGAGCCGCTGCCGTCCGCCGCCGACAGCAGGACGCTCGCGTAGCCCGACTCACCGGGGGCCAGCGTGACCACGGCCTGCGGCTGGGAGTCCTCGATGACCGGCGGGACGGACTGGGCGTCCTGGAACTGGACGGCCGGGTAGTACACGAGGTCGCAGTTCTTCGAACCGGTGTTGGTGACGGTGAGGAGCAGGTGGTTCAGCGGGCGGGTGACCGCCGTGGCCGTCGTCCGCGTGGCGGAGGGGGAGCAGGGGTTGAGCCTGGCGCCCGAGTCGTTCGAGCCGCCGGAGGAGGTCTTGGAGCCGGTGGTCCCCGACGAACCCGAGGCGCCCGGCTTCCCGTTCGAACCCGCCGTACCGCCCGTCGAGTCCTTCGCGGCCGTGCCGGCGGAGTCCGTCTTGCCCGCCCCCGTTCCCGTTCCCGTGGACGTTCCCCCGCTGTTCTTGGCCGCGGACGTGTCGGTCGCGCTGGGCGAGGAGGTGGACGTGGACGAGTTGGCGGCGCCCTCGTCCTTGGTGCCCGTGCCGTCGTTGCAGGCCGTCAGTGTCAGTGTGGCGACCGCGATGGAGGCGGCGGCGATCATGCGGGTGCGGTTGGTACGAGTGGACATGTGATCCCCTTGATGCGGTGCGGGTCTGTGTGCCGGCCGCTCGACCGGGTGACGGGAGCGGCGTGCTTGGATGACCAGAGCTTGTGCGGTGCTCCGTCCCGGCCGCCACAACCGCCGGGACATCCGGAACGCTGGAACGCCTGGAACGTTCTGACCTGTGGGAACAAGCTCCGCCTGGAATGACGGGCCGGAACGTGAAGAGAGGGAGGAACGGTGACGGGGGACGACTTCTCGGCGCTGCTCGGCCGGTTGAAGGAGCGTTCCGGGCTCAGTTACGGAGTGCTCGGGAAGCGGCTGCACATGAGTGCGTCCACGCTGCATCGGTACGTCAACGGGGACGCCGTACCGACCGACTACGCACCCGTGGAGCGGCTCGCCCGGCTGTGCAGGGCGACCCCCGAGGAACTGGTGGAGCTGCACCGGCAGTGGATCCTCGCGGATGCCCGGCGCGGGCAGAAACCGAGCGAGGCCACTGCCCCTGCCCCCGTCTCTGCCCCTACCGAAGGCGTTCCCGACGAAGGTCCCGGAGACGTTCCCGACGTCCAGCGCATATCGCCGGAGGGTCCCCCTCCCGCGGCCCGCCGGCGCCGTACCGTCGTGCTCGCCGGTACCGCCGTGGTCGCCGCCGTCGCCGCGGCCGCGCTCATGGTGAACCTCGTGCCCGACGGCAAGCAGGACGACCGGAGCGGGAAGCAGTCCGTGGGGGCAGCGGCCTCCGAGTCCGTGAACGACAGTGCCGCCGCCTCGAAGCCGACCGGCGCGAAGAGCAAGTCGCCCTCGCCGTCCGCCTCACGCACCGGCGGTCCCACGGCCTCCGCATCCGCAACTCCGGGTGCCGCAGCGGTGGGCGGCGACAGTGCCGAGGACGGGGCCGCCGCGCCGACCGTCGCGGTCGATCCGTACAAGTGGGAAGACCCGTGCAGCCAGCACTACCTGGTCGACCGGAAGCCCGAGGAGGTGCCTCCGCCGCCGTCCGAACCGGACGCGCGCGGGTGGGTCAAGGCGCTCGGCGGGGTCGCCGCCGGGGAGCAGATGCTCGCGCTGACCGTGCAGGGCACCGGCAAGGCGACGGTCGTCCTGGAGTCGCTGCATGTGCGGGTGGTGGACAAGAGCGCCCCGCTCGCCTGGAACGACTTCGAGATGGGCGTCGGCTGCGGTGGCGGCGTACAGACGGCGTCGTTCGGGGTGGACCTCGACAACGGGCGGCCCTCGGTCGTGCCCAAGGCCGGGCAGCGCGACTTCCCGTACAAGGTGAGCGAGTCGGACCCCGAGGTCTTCTACGTCTTCGCCGACGCCAAGGCGCACAACGTGAGCTGGTACCTGGAGCTGGAGTGGTCCAGCGGCGACAAGAACGGCGTGGTCCGCGTCGACGACAAGGGCAACCCCTTCCGCACGAGCGCAAACGTGGGGCGGCCCGCGTACAACTACCCGCTCGGTGACTCCGAATGGGGCCGCAACGAGTACGAGCCCAACATCCCCGGCTGACCGGTCACGGCCGATCCGGTCCCTCCCCCACCTCCGCGCAGGCGAGGGCGTACGCCCAGATCGCGGCGCCGATCTCCTCGGGCGTACCGGGGCAGTCCCGCCGCAGCCAGTCGATGACCGTGCCCAGGACGGCGCCCGCGAGGAAGGCGGCGACCGGGTCGTGGGGCGTCTCGGCGGACGGAGTCCCGTCGGGGGGAGTCTCCTCGGCCGGGGCCAGGCTGCTGCGGGCGGCGAGGGCGACACTGGCCACGACCTGATGATCACCGAACCGGAGGCCGTCGCCGACCTGTTGGGGCGCGTGGCGAGAGCCGGTTGACCTGCATGTACGTCAGCTACACCTGGGTGACCCGCCCGGCGATCCCCTTCTCGATCGACACCTCGACGGTCAGGTTGCCGTCCTTGGCGACCGCGTCCAGTTCGTCGGCGGTGCACTTCTCCGCCGACTGGCTCTCGGGGTCGCCGCAGATGTCGCCGCCCCTGATCTCCGTGTCCGTGGCGACGTAGAAGGGCCGGCCGTCCACCTCCAGCTTCCCCGGCGCCAGGAAGGTCAGCCTGCCGGTGACCGTGCCGTCGGCGCGGTTGTCGGAACTGGCGTCCGTGCCCTGGGAAGGGCCGTCGGAGGGGCTGTCGGTGGGAACGGAGGTGGGGCTGGAGGCAGGGGTCGAGGTGGGGTCGGAGATGGAGGTCGAGGTCGAGGTCGGGGTGGACGAGGAGCCGGAGGTGGCACTGGACTCGGTGGCGGAACCGGAGCCGGCGTCATCGGTGGAGGTGCCGCACGCGGTGAGGAACAGACCGGCGGCGGCCAGCAGGCCGACGGCGGCGAGGGTACGGGAGCGGGTGCGAGTGCGGCTGAGAGACATGTCGGGGTGCCCTTTCGGCGTCGGTTCGTCGTTGAGCTCACCCTGTGAAATGCCGTACGTGGCAAGGCGGTTCATCGGCGCTCACCGCTGTTGCACAGTCGAGGTGAACCGCCGGTATCTGTTACCGAAGATCGACACCCGGGCCGGGTTCAAGAGTCGGGTTCAAGGGTCGGGGTCAGGCCGCGTCGATCAGTGCCAGGTCCAGCGGGACGAGCGTGGTCGACGTCAACAGGGCCCGGATCAGGTGGTCGTTGAGCGCGTTGCCGACGGGTTCGCCGAGTTCCTCGCGGGTCAGCCAGGGCACCCCGTCGCGGGACAGGCGGGTGCGTACGCCGTTGACCAGGTGCTCGACGCGCTTGTCCGTCCAGCCGGCGCCCGGCTGCAACTCGGCCAGTTCGACGGCCGTCTGACGCCACGTCAGCGGCTGCGGTCGCGGCTCGTGCAGGAGATATCGCCGGCCCAGCACGACCAGGGCGAGCTTCTCCTGCTCGGTGAGCACCCAGATCCGGGGCGGGCGGGTGACGTCGCCGTGCCGCGGCTTGGGCCGCTCGCCCTCGGGACCGGTGACGTAGACCTCCAGCAGATGCTCGCGCCCGCGTGAACCGCCGACGAACAGCGGCGTGTAGCCGAGGTCGAGCGGCAGCGGCTCCTCGTCCCGGAACAGCAGCCGGGCCCCGGCACACCGGATCGGCAGCCGCCCCGAGTTGCTCACCCACCAACGGCCGTCCCGATGGGTCAGCGTGCCCTGGTGCCGGCTCACCTGGGGATCGTCCTCCCCGAGACAGACGTGCACCTCGGGCCGGTTGCGCCCGAACAGGACCTCGCGTCCATCGCCGGGGCCGAGTGTCATACCGCCGGTCAGCGCGAGCGCGAAGACCGTACCCGGCAGCGACGCGGACGCGCCCCGGGCGAGGCTGCCGTGGGATGCGGGGAGCGGGCGGCCGCCGGGAGCGGGCATGTCTCCGGTCACGTCTACGGTCACTGCTCCGACAGCTGCTTCGCGAGGTTCCGCACGACCACGCCAGCGAACTCCGCGGCCCTGTCGCACAGTTGCCCGCTCAGCTCCGGCGCGTACACGGTGAGCTGGAACAGCTCGATGGTGGAGTCGCCGACGGAGTTCGGGTACGTGCGGTGCGGGGTCCGTACGGTGCAGCTGTCGTCCTCGGCCTCGTCCGCCACGTAGTAGCTCTTCGTGCCGGCGACGTCCACCGGATCCCCGTCGTCCGTCAGGGAGTTGTCGCGGCTGTACTGGATCTGCACCTCGCGCTCGCCGTTGTCGCTGGACCAGTCGCAGTCCCAACCGCCGAAGCCGCGGTCCTGGTTGTCCGCCTCGACGCCGGGGAGACGCTTGAGCGCGGTGGCGTCGAGCAGCGAGCAGGCGTCCACCCCGGCCAGGGAGTCGGCGGCCGGCGGTGACGTGCGGCGGGGCACCGGGCCGTCGGCCAGGATGCCGACCACGTGGTCGGTGCCGGCGTCGGCGAGGGCGCACGGGTCGGGGGACGAGGGGGCGAGCCGCTTGCCGATGATCCGGATCTGCTGATCGTCGGCCGTCTGCACGGCCCGTTCGCAGACGTCCCCTTCCCGCTTGACGGTGACGATCGTGAGGCCGTCGATCACCCGGGTGCCCACGACACCGTCGTACTCGTCGCGGTCGGTGTCGAGGTTGACCTGGAGGTCGGCGTTGTCGTCCCCGCTGCTGTTCTCCACCAGGACGTCGCAGCGGTCGATCTCGCCGTAGTCCGGGTCGAGTTCGGTGTCGCCGAACCGGCTCAGCGAGGCCGCGTCGAGCAGCGCGCAGGGGTCCGCCGTACGGTCGTCACCGAGGGTGCCCGCGCGTCCCGGGGCCGAAGTCGCCGAGGATACCGAGGGTTTCGCGTCGGCCCCGGCGGCCTGGTCGCCCCCGCCGTCGGAGTCCCACGGGCCGAACAGGACGAGCCCGGCCGTGATCGCCCCCGCGGTGACCAGGGCGCCCGCGCTGATCGCCAGGGGGCGCCGCCGACGGCGTACGAGACGCGGCAGCCGCAGGGTGAGGGACGTGAGGTCCAGGGTGCGGGTGGAGTGGGCGTGCAGCTGTGCCTGGAGGTGCGGGGGCGGTGGGGCCGCCTGCGTCAGGAGCTTGCGGGTCGTGGCCGCGTCGGGGCGGCGGCGGGGGTCCACCTCCAGCAGCGCCGCGAGCGGCTCGGCCAACGGGCCCGCCCGGTGCGCGGGTTCGATGTGGCCCTCCACGGCCCGGGCCAGATACGTCATGAGGTGCTCGGCCTCCCCGTACGGGGACCGGCCCTCGACCGCCGCGAACAGGGAGGCGCCCAGGGAGAACACGTCGGCCTTCTCCCCCGCGGGCTGCCCCTTGGCCAACTCGGGTGCCAGATACCGGGGTTTGCCGCGCACACTGCCCGTCTCGCCGAGCGTGCCGCTGTGCGTGACGTCGCTCCACAGGGCCCGGGAGATCCCGAAGTCCGTGAGCCTGGCGACGCCTTCGTCGGTGACGAGGATGTTCTCCGGCGTGACATCGCCGTGCACCACGCCCTCGTTGTGCGACTTCACCAGCGCGTCCGCGATCTGGCAGCCGATCGAACCGGCCTCCTCGGGCGTGAGCGGACCGCGCTCGGCCATGAGCTGGGCGAGGCTGCGGGAGGGGACGTACTCCATGATGATCCAGCAGGTGACGCCCTCGTCTATGAAGTCGAAGACGCCCACGATGTTCGGATGGTGCAGGCGGCCGGCGTTGCGCGCCTCGCCCATCAGCCGGCGCGTGGCCCGGTCGTCGTCCGGGCGGGCGCACTTGACCGCGACCCGGCGCTGCAGCCGCTCGTCCCAGGCACGCCACACGACGCCCATGCCGCCGCTGCCGACGGACTCCTGCAACAGATATCGGCCGGCGACCCGATCGCCCGCCTCTGGCGTCACCAGCACTGCCCCACTCCTCGCCCACCCCACCCGCCCTGCGCGGCCCCGCCGACGGTGACGGAGTGTACTCAGCGTGCACACAGCAGTGATCTCGTTCACAGAAGTTCGCGAGGAAGAGTGCAGAACCCGCACAGCCGACCCTGGACGTTCTCGTCACTCTGTGTAAGGAAGCGGTGTGAAGGACGGTACGGACATGACCGTGAGTACCGCGCACGCGTTCCCACGGACACGGTCCGTCATACATTCCAGCGCCGCAACGAAGTCCGCCGACCGCACCGAAGAGGTGCCCGCGGGCGCATACTGGTGACAATGACAAAGCCAGCTGCACCGAAGCGCTATTTGCCTACCAGCCCCTTCAAGGCCCCGGTCACGGCAGCTCCCAAGCATTTCGCCGTGGGCGACCGGGTCACACACGACATGTACGGCCTTGGCCGGGTGATCGGCGTCGAAGAAGGAATCGCGGCGCTGGTGGACTTCGGATCCGTTCAACACCGGATCCTCAGTCCGTACTCCAAGATGAGCAAGCTGTAGGACCGCCGTGCCCGGTCGGGCACGGCCGGCCTGCTCATCTCCCTGTAACGATTGGAAGCACTCTCATCGAAACCTCGCTGTTCTCCGCCCCTGAAGGGGCGCACGACCGTGCCGTCGCGGGCTCGCCCACTCCGGCGACCAACCCCTTCCAGGCTCCGGACTTCGCACCGGACTTCGGAGAGGACGAGACCGCCCTGCTCGACGACGACCTCGACGTACCTGTCGTACCCGTCGCGATCGTCACGAGCAGGGGCACGGGCGCAGGCAGGGGCAACAACGGCCGGGGCAACGGCTCCGCCCGACGCAGGGCCGGCTGACCCCGACCCTCGGGGCCGGCCGACTCCGCTCCCTCGCCCCCGGCTCCTGATCCCTCTCAGTACTTCGCGTTCTTCGGAACCGTGATCTGCTGCTCCGACCACCCCATCCGAGTGGTCGCCTCGTAATTCACCGTCGTACCGGCGGTCAGTCCCGCCTCGCGGGCGATGGCCGAAGGGGCGGTCAGCACGGTCTCCTCGGACAGCAGAGCGCCGGTGGACGGATTCACCACCAGGCGCTGCTCGACCCCGCCCAGCACGGTCGCCGAGTCGACGGGCAGGGTGACGGCCATCCCCTTGCGCCCCAGCGAGTCGGTGGCGGAGGGCTGGACACCGATCCCCGGCAGCTCCGCCAGCACGCGGTACGCGGCGGCCCGGGTCGCCGGCTCGACCGGCATGGTGATGAGGTCGGCGGTGTGGCGCAGCATCCACGCGGTGCGGCCGGCGCTGGTCTCAGCGCCCCCTTCCTGTGCGTACAACCGCTCCAGTTCGGCGCTCAACTTGTCGGCGTCGGTCGGGAGTTGACGTAGCTCCTGGTAGGAGACGTTCTTCGGGCCGAGCGCGTAGATCTTGTCGTCGGCGTTGGTGTGCATGACGGTCGGCGTGCCGGACCCGACGGTGTAGCCGAGCCGCATCCGCCCGTCGGCGCTCGCCGGACCCTCCACCTGGCGGGGTGAACCCGCCGCCGCCCACGCCTTCTTGTCCGCCGTCGTACGCGGCTCCGTCCTGGCGTCGAGCCCGGACAGCATCAGGCTCTCGGTCCCCGGCCGGACCCCCACCGACCACTCACCGCCCGCGGTGCTGCGCAGGGTGTAGCGCCGGCCCTTGTCCCCGACGACGTCCACGTTCACCGTCTGGGTGGTGACCTGCCAGTACGTGCCCTCCGCGGCCGGACTCCCCGCCGCCTTCGCGACACCGAGCAGCTCCATACGACCGTTCACCGCCGTAGCGCTCGCGGACGGCGACCGGGTGTCCGCGCGGGCACTCGCCGTTCCGTCCGACTGCTGCTGTACGAGGGAGACGACCACGATCGCCGACGCGGCGACGGTCGCGACCGCGCCGAGCGGCAGGAGCCGGGGGCGCAGCCAGGCCAGGGGGTGCGGTCCCGCGGTCCCCTCGCGGGCCTCGGCCGTGATGCGGGCCAGGTCCTCGCGCTGGCGCCGGGAGCCGGCCAGCAGCACCGGGTCCAGTTCGTCGGGGCGGGCGTCCGCGAGCGTCTTCATGACGTCGCGCCGCGCGGAGCGTTCCTTCGTGTTCTTCATGCGAGTACTCCTTCGGGGTCGGTGCGGCGCGCTGCCGGGGCGGGCGGAACGGGCAGGGCGTCCAGCGCCCGCTCCAGCCGACGGCGGGCCCGGTGCAGCCGGACGGTCAGGGTGGCGGTGGCGCAGCCCAGGACGCGCGCGGCGTCCTTGGGGCTCAGTCCGTGCCAGGCGATCAGCGTCAGCAGTTCGCGGTCGGCCTCGGACAGACTCGCCAGGGCCTGCAACGCGGCCTGCCGGTCGATCACGCCGGTCGCCACGTCCGCCGCCTCGGCCCCGCCGCCGCTGCCGATGCGCTGTGCCTCCCGCGCGGCCAGGGCGTACTGGTGGCTGTCGCGGCGCCGCAGCTCCCGCACCAGATTGCGGGCCACGCCGAGCAGCCAGGGCAACTCCGGCTGCGGCAGATCCCGCATCCGTCTCCACGCCACGGTGAAGGTCTCGCTGGTGATGTCCTCCCCGACCTGCCGTCCCACCTGGCTCGTGGCGTAGGCGAGTACGCGCGGATAACACTCCTCGTAGACGTCCCGGAAGCGTTGGGCTTGAGTCACGCGCCGTCCCTTCGTGTCGGCTCTGTCACCGAGGAATGGGTGGGGCGGCCGGGTTATTACAGGGCGAGGAGATATTCGCGGTTCAGGAAGCCGGGTCGGCCCAGCCGTCAGCCGCGCCGCAGCGCACGCGAACACCAGCCGATGATCAGAGCGTTGACCAGTGCCCCGAGCGCGACGGCGACGACGACCATCGCGACGCCGTCCGGCAGTACGAGCAGCACGAAGCTGAGCGGTGCGGTGGCGAGCAGCGGGATGACACCCGCCATCGACTCGTCCGAGCTGTCGGTGAGGCTCACGATGAGCGCCCACGCGAGCAGGACGGCGCAGAGGGCGAGGTAGCCGAGGGCGACGACGTCACCGAGGTAGTGGCGCAGCCGTCGGGGCAGGGAAGGGGACGGGGGCAGGCCGGATCGGCCGGTACCGGTGCCGGTCACAGGGGTCTCCTTGAGTCGGGGGCTGATCAGAGCTGGAGGCCGGGTCAGAGGTGCGGGCCGGGTGGGTTCGGGCGGGTCAGGCCGAGGTCGTAGGCGAGGATCGTCGCCTGGACGCGGTCACGCAGGCCGAGCTTGCGCAGCAGCGCGTTCACGTGGGACTTCACCGTGCCTACGGTGATGCCGAGTTGCTCGGCGATCTCCGCGTTGTTGAGGCCGGTCGCGAGCAGGGCGAGGACGTTGCGCTGGCTGCCGGTCAGGGTGTCGAGTTCGCGGGGGCCGCTGCCGGGCCGTGCGCCGGTGACCGGGCCGGCCGCGTAGTGGCCGATGAGTCGGCGGGTCGCGGACGGGGCGAGGACGCTCTCGCCGGTGGCCACCACCCGGATGCCGTGCAGGAGTTCGGAGGCGTGCACGTCCTTGAGGAGGAACCCGGAGGCACCGGCGCGCAGCGCGTCGAAGACGTACGCGTCGAGGTCGAAGGTGGTCAGCACCAGGACCCGGGGCGCGTTCTCGCGGCCGGTGATGATCCGGGTGGCGGCGATGCCGTCCAGTTCGGGCATGCGTACGTCCATGACGACGACGTCGGGCGCCAGTTGCTCGGCGAGCCGGACCGCGGCGACACCGTCGGCGGCCTCGCCGACGACCGTCATGTCGTCCTCGGCGTCGATCACGGCGGCGAACCCCGCCCGGACGATGCCCTGGTCGTCGACGACCAGCACCTTGAGGCTCATCGTTCCCTCTCCTCGTCGGCCGGTGCGAGCGGCAGCCGCAGGCCGACCGTGCCGGGCGGCCCGGCGGTCAGTGTGCCGCCGAGCGGCGCGATCCGCGCCGTCAGCCGCTCTCGTACGGCGGCGCCCGGCACCCCGGTGGCCGTGAGCGTCAACGTACCGTCGGCCGCGTCCAGTTCGAGCAGCGCCGGTTCCGCGCCGCCGGCCGCGAGGACCGTCTCGGCGGCGTGGTAGGCGGCCAGGTCGACGGCGGCGGGCAGCCGTTCGGGCACCCGGTCGGTGAGCCGGATCTCGACGTCACGGCCGGTGGCCCGGCACTGGTGGGCGAGCAGGTCGAGGGCCTGGAGGGTGGGCTGCGGGCGCAGCTCCGGCTCTCGCTCGCCGTCCCGGACCGTGTCGAGCAGGGCGCACATCGCGGCCAGTGCCTCACGGGCACGGGTCGCTGTCGCGTCGAGCCGGCCCGCCTGTGCCTCCGCGATCATGTCGGCGGTGCGGGCCAGCACGGTGGTCTCCAGGCCGGCGGCGATTCGCCGGCGCTCGGCCCAGGCGTCCCTCACGGCGGCCTCCGTCCAGGTGGCGAGGCGCTGCGTCTGCGTGTCCTGAGCTGCCCTCTCGCGCTGCCGTTTCAGGGTTCCGATCCAGTGGGCGGCGACGATCACCAAGGACACGCCGGTTGTCGCGAGGAGGATCACCGCCCAGGTGGGGAGGGTTGTGCCGCGGTGGAGGACGGCGATGGTCAGGGCGGTGGTGTGGAAGACCGCGGCGGCGATGAGAAAGGCGGAGACAGGGACTTGAGGCAGTGCGTACCTGCGAGCCGGTGGGGGCTGGTCGCGCCCCGCGGCGGAGCCGCAGATCGATACGGCCCCGCGCCCCGTGAGAGCCGCCAGCGCAACGCAGGTTGGCACCATGCTCAGCGTTGGTGGCAGCAACACTCGGCCGCTGTAGTCGCCCACGGCCATCGCCATCGGCCACAGCGGCGCCAGGCCCAACAGCGCACCCTGCGCGAACCGTGGTGCCCGGCGCAGCCACAGCAGGGCGACCGCCTGGGCCGCTGCCAACAGGGCGAAGAGCACGCCCGCCGAGACGTGCGAGCCGGATGACGTCGTCTCGTCCCGGATCACCAGTACCGGAAGCAGGGGCTGGGCGAACAGGCCGAAGGCAGCGATCACTTGGGCCAGGCGGTAGCCCCGGGGCACGGTCGGCTCGATCGGGGCGGTGGTGCGGCCGGGCAGGACGGCGCTCACCTCCCAACCCCCCTCCGCCGTCGGGCCGCTGGTCAGGGTGCCGCCCGCCTCCCGGGCTCGGGAGCGCAGGAAGCCGGTGCCGCGTCCGCCGCCGAGCCCCGCGCCGTGCGCTGCCGCACCGGCCGGCGAGGGCGCGCTGGTGACGACGATGTCGGTACGGGTGTCGCCGTAGCGGCACAGCACCGTCGTATGGGCGCCCGGGGCGTGCCGGGCCACGTTGGTGAGCGCCTCGCGCACGATGCCGTACGCCGCGTCCGCGACGGCGCCGTCCGGGAGGGGG
This sequence comes from Streptomyces pseudovenezuelae, assembly GCF_029892565.1. GTDB lineage: Bacteria > Actinomycetota > Actinomycetes > Streptomycetales > Streptomycetaceae > Streptomyces > Streptomyces pseudovenezuelae_A. The sequence continues at coordinate 400,452 of NZ_JARXVH010000003.1, forward strand.
TCGATCTCGAAGTCGACGGGTTGGTCGAGTCGGCGGAACCCGGCGACGAGGGCCCTCAACCGCTCCTCCGGGGAGGGGAGTTCCTCCCGCGAGGGGGCCGGTGCCCGTACCGCGCCGAGGGCCCGGGTGACCTCACGACCGGTCTCGACCGCGAACTCCAGGGCCTCGTCGGCCAGTTCGGGGCGCCGTTCGCGCAGTCCGGAGGCCGCGCCCGCGGTGACCACCACGGCGGTCAGATGGTGGGCGCTGACGTCGTGCAACTCCCGTTCCATCCGGCGCCGTTCGACCGCCGGGAGCCGGTGCCGCTCGGACTCGGCCCGCTTCAGCAGGGCGTCGGCCGTCTGCCGCGCGTGCCGCCGGCGTCGTACGAACAGGCCCGCGCCGCACGCGACGGCGTACAGCACCGCCGTCAGGGCGAGGTCGAGTCCGTCGCGGTCGCTGAGGCCGTGCAGGGTGATGCCCTGGACGAGCTGCCAGGCGGCGAGGGTCACCACGCACAGCACGGCCGTGAAGGTGTCGCGTTCGGTCGCCACCGTGAACAGGGCCAGCGCGACCCCCGCGGTGCCCAGGACCGCCGTACCGCCGGTGGGCAGCGGCCCGGCGCCGAGCGCGCAGGCGACGGCGATCACCATCAGGGCGACCACCGGGTAGGTACGGCGCAGCGCGAGCGCGGCCGTCACCGGGCCGGCGACCAGGGCGGCCACCAGCAGGGCGGACCCGTCCGGGACGGTCCCCCGTGCGAGCGCGGCTCCGGGCCAGACCGCGGCCTGGGCGCAGATCAGCAGGACCGGGAGCAGCCGGTCGTCGGTTCGATTCATGACGGATCAAGGCTATGGGCGTGGGCAGGGGGCCCGGCTCAGGCTGAGGGGGGATTCGCGTCTCTTACCTGGGTTGCAGACGCGGCCCGCGGCCGGTCCCGACTGTCCCTGGGTGGACGGCCGGCGGCGCTCTCTACCTCCGGTTCCAGACGCCAATCGTCCCAGCGCCCGAGGACCGGGGCAGGCCCCCGGACCTAGGCTCGATCACATCGAGGAAGCGCCGGACCAGCGCTTCCACCAGCGGCTTCCTGCCGCGTGACTCACCCACATACACACAGGGGGATCTCCCATGACCAAGCGCGTTCTCGTCTCCTCGTTCCTCGCCGTCGTCGCCGTCGGCGGCATCACCGCCGGCGGTGTCGCGATGGCCTCCGCCGCCACCGAACCGACCCTCACCCACGGCTCCGCCCGCTACGTCCCCCCGACTGACAGCCGCGCCGGCACCTTCACCTACACCGCGGACGTCAGCGACGACTCCGGCATCCGCGGCCTCAACGTCGTTGCCTGGCCCGCGAGTTCGGAACTCGCCCCGACCGAGGCGGACCTGCGGTACGTGGACGCCGCCAAGTGCACCCGCACCTCGGACGAGACCTCCCGCTGCGCCTACACCTTCAAGGTCACCAAGAAGGAGGCCGCCGAGGCGGCCAAGGGCACCTGGAACGTCTCCGCGCTGCTCACGGCCAAGGACGGAAACACGCTCCACGTCCCGGACGCGGCCACCTTCGAGATGAAGGGCTGACCTGACGGCAGCGCCCCGGCCCCGGTATCGGCAGCACGCCGGTGCCGGGGCTTCGCCCTGTGGATAACCTGCACGCATGACCACCGACCTGGCCCTCCTGTCCCGCGTCGCCTTTCGCGGCCGGGAGATCACCGCGCCCCGGCTGCGCGGGCTGTTGGCGTTGTTGGCGGAGGACTTGCGGGGTGGGTGCAGTACGGGGCGGTTGGCGGAGGGGTTGTGGGGGGACGACGGGGTGCCGGAGCGGCCGGGGAAGGCCGTGCAGGTGCTGGTGTCGCGGGTTCGGGGGCAGTTGGGGGCCGACGTCGTCCTCAGTACGCCTGCCGGGTATCGGCTCGGGCTGGACGCGGGGCAGGTCGACAGCTCCGCGCTGGTGTTGTTCGAGGCGGGGAGTGCCGAGCGGGCGCGGGGTGGGGATCACGCGGGGGCGTTGGCGCAGGCCGAGGCCGGGCTGGCGCTGTGGGACGGGAGTGTGGGGGCCGGGGCCGGGGAGGATCTGCATGATCCGGTGGTCGCGCTGCGCGTCGCCCGGGTTCGGACGTTCCGTGCGCTGGTGCGGTCCCGGGCGCTCGCCTTGGCCCGGTTGGAGCGGCGGGAGGAAGCGGTCGCCCCGCTGAACGAGTTGGCGCTGGAGGTGCCTCGGGACGAGGAAGTGCTCGCCGAGTTGCTGCGGTGCGAGGCGGTGACCGCCGGGCGGGCCGCGGCGCTGGGGCGGTACGACGCCTATCGGCGCGGGTTGCGGGAGGAACTGGGGACCGATCCGGGGCCTGGACTCCGGTCCGTGTACCAGGAGTTGCTCCGCGCGGACGCGCCGCCGGTCCGGCACGACGTGCCGCACGAGCCGAATCCCCTGCTCGGCCGGGACGCCGACATCGCCGCCGTCGGCGCGCTGTTGCGGGAGGCCCGGGTGGTCACCGTCGTCGGACCGGGTGGGCTGGGCAAGACCCGTCTTTCGCACGCGGTGAGCCGGGCCGCCGCGCAACCGGTGGTGCACTTCGTGCCGTTGGCCGGTGTCACCTCCGACGCCGACGTGGCCGGTGAGGTCGCCTCGGCCGTCGGTGCCGGGGAGGGCGGGCGGTTCGCCGGGGGCGGGGACATGGTGAGCGGCATCGTCGCCGCACTGGGCACCGGCCCCGCCCTGCTGGTGCTGGACAACTGCGAGCACGTCGTCGACGGCGCCGCCGACCTCGTACAGGAACTGGTGTCGCGGTCCAAGGAGTTGCGGATCCTGGCCACCAGCAGGGCGCCGCTGGGGCTGAGTTCGGAGTCCGTGTACGCGCTGCCGGAGCTGTCCCTGGCCACCGCCGTCGAGCTCTTCGAGCAGCGGGCGCGGGCCGCGCGGCCCGGTGTGGAGCTGGACCCCGAGCGGGTCGCCGAGATCTGCCGGCACCTGGACGGGCTGCCGCTCGCCGTCGAACTCGCCGCCGCCCGCGTGCGGGTGCTGTCCGTGGCCGACATCTCGCGCCGGCTGCTGGACCGCTTCGCGCTGCTGCGCGGCGGCGCCCGGGACGCTCCCGAACGGCATCGCACCCTGCGGGCCGTGGTCGACTGGAGCTGGAACCTTCTGGAGCCCGACGGCCGGGCCGCGCTGCGCGCCCTGTCGGTGTTCCCCGGCGGCTTCTCCGAGGAGGCCGCCGAGTACGTGCTCGGCGAGAGCGGCGACGCACTGTTCCTCCTGGAGCAGCTCGCCGGCCAGTCCCTGCTGAAGGTGGGCGACAGCCCCGCCGGCGTCCGCTTCCATCTCCTGGAGACGCTACGGGAGTTCAGCGCCTCCCGCCGCGCCGAGGCCGGCGAGGAGGACGTGGTCACCGACCGATTCCTGCTCTGGGCCCGGGACTTCGGGCGGGCCCACCACGACGTCCTGTTCGGCGCCGAGCCGTTGCCCGCCTGGAACCGCATCCGCGCCGAGCGCGACAACCTCGTCCTGGCCCTGCGGTACGCGCTGGCCCGCGCCGACGGCCCCACCACCGCGGCCGTCACCGCCGTACTGGCCTCCCTGTGGGTCACCGACTCCAGCTACGCCCGGGTCGTCACCCTGTGCGCCGAGACCGGCGGCCCCCTGTCCCACTTCCGTCCGGACCCCGACAGCCCCGAGGACATGGAGACCGCCCGCACCGCGGCCACGATGTGCGCGGGCGCCCTCTTCATGGGCCTCGGCCCGCACGCAATACGGCAACTCGTCACCGTGCGCCGGCTGCCGCCCGCCCCGCCGGACACGGTCGTGCGCGCGATGGCCGTAGTGCTGAGAGCCACCCCGGACATGCGCCCGCCCCACTACGAGCGCCTCCAGGAACTGTGCGCGTCCGACGCGCCCCTGCTGTCGGGCATGGCCTGGGGCGTCCTCAGTTACGTCTGGGAAGCCGAGCACGAGACCGAGCGCGCCCTGGAGTGCGCCCGCCGGATGCCCGACACCCTGGGCAAGTTGGCCAATCCGGCCATGCAGCTGCTCAGCCACGGGCGGATCAGCGAACTGTGCATGCAGGCCGAGCGGGGCGCGGAGGCGTACGACCATCTGCGGGCCGCACTGCGCACGCTGGAGGAGTTCGACGGCTGGCCGGACTCGATCGGCGTCCGCTGGGGCCTGGTGCTCGCCTGTCTGCAGCGCGGGCAGGTCGACGAGGCGGAGTACTGGCTCGGGCTCGCGGCCCTGGACCAACAGCCGGAGTCCGCCCGGATCTACGCCCCCGATCTGGCCGCCCGCGCGGAGATCGCGCTGGCCCGGGGGCTGTCCGAGGTCGGGCTCGGGCTGTGGCGCCGGGCGGTGGACCGGATCCGGGAGGACAGCGCGCTGCTCGCCCTGCGCGACGGCGATCCGTTCGTCGACCCGTGGGTCCTTGAGGTGCAGTCGGCCGCGGTGGCCGCGCACGCGCAGCAGGGGCGGCTGGAGCCGGTGGCGGCGCTGGCGGGGCGGTTGCGGGAGCGGATGCTCGGCATGCTGTCCAACTCGGCCGGTTCTTCCGGCACTTCGGGCTCCTCCGGCTATTCGAAGAACGGCTCCTCGGAGGACGGCTCCTCGGGCAACGGCACTTCGGAGACCGGCTCCCTGTCGGACAGCTCCCCCCTTGAACTCCAGGTCTACGGCACGGTGTTGACCGCCCTCGGCTTCGCCGGACTCGCCGGCGGCGACCCGGCCGCCGTACGGCTGCTGGCACTGGCGGGACGGATGCCGGCGGTACGGGAGTTCCCCACCCTGTCCTCGACGCGGTCCCGGCAGGTGGCCGAGAACGCCGACAGGGCGGCCTACGACGACGCGATGTCGACGTACGCCACCCTGAACCGGGAGGAGCTGCGGGCCGCCGCACTGCACGAGCTCAGTGCCGCGGCTCGCGGTTGAACTTGGCCTTGGACCACAGGTAGCCAAGGACGGTCATGCCCAGGCACCAACCGACGGCCAGCAGTGCGTTCTTGGTGCCGATCTCGGTGCCGAGGAGCAGCCCGCGCAGGGTCTCGATGGCCGGCGAGAAGGGCTGGTACTCGGCGAACCAGCGGAACCAGCCCGGCATGGCGTCCACCGGCACGAACGCGCTGGACAGGAAGGGCAGCATCACCAGCGGCGTACCGATGTTGCTGGCGCCCTCGGGGTTGGGGCTGATCAGGCCGATACCGACCGCGAGCCAGGTCAGCGCGAGGCTGATCAGGGCCATCAGGCCGGCCGCCGCGATCCACTCCACCGGCGAGGCGTCGGGCCGGAAGCCGATGGCCAGTCCGATGCCGAGGACGAGCACCAGCGCCATCATCGTCTGGATCACGCTGCCGATGACGTGGCCGATCAGCACAGAGGCGCGGGAGATCGCCATGGTGCGGAACCGGGCCATGATGCCCTCGGTCATGTCGGTGCACACGGCTACCGCGGTACCGAGCGAGGTCATGCTCACGGTCAGGCAGAGAATGCCGGGCACGAGATAGGCGACGTACTCGGAACGGTCCGCGTGACCGCCCGTGAGGCCCGCGCTCATCACGTCGCCGAAGACGTAGACGAACAGCAGCAGCAGGATGACCGGGGTGAGCAGGAGGTTCAGGGTGAGGGAGGGGTAGCGGCGCGCGTGCAGGAGGTTGCGCCGCAGCATGGTCATGTTGTCGCGGAAGGCGTAGGTGGCGGTGCTCATCGGACGGTCTCCTTGTCGGCGGCGGAGTCGGTGGATGCGGCGGTGTCGGTGGAAGCGGTGGTGTCGCCGGAGGCGCTGACGGGGTTGCCGGTCAGGGCGAAGAACACGTCGTCCAAGTCGGGGGTGTGCACGGAGAGTTCGTCGGCCTCGATGCCGGCCGCGTCCAACCAGTCGAGAACGGCGCGCAGTTCGCGCTGGCTGCCGTCGCTGGGGATCTGCAGGGTGAGCGCCTCGTCGTCGCGGGTGGTCTCGCGCAGGGCGGTCGCGGCCCGTTCGTACGCCATCGGGTCGGCGAACCGCAGCCGTACGTGACCGCCGGGGACGAGCCGCTTGAGCTCGGCGGCGCTGCCCTCGGCGACCAGCTTGCCGCCGTTCAACACCGCGATGCGGTCGGCGAGTTGGTCGGCCTCCTCCAGGTACTGGGTGGTGAGGAAGACGGTGGTGCCGCCGGAGACCAGCTCGCGGATGATCTGCCACATGGTGTGCCGGGAGCGCGGGTCCAGACCGGTGGTCGGCTCGTCGAGGAAGATGATCCGCGGGCTGCCGACCAGGGTCATGGCGATGTCGAGGCGCCGCTTCATGCCGCCGGAGTAGGTGGACGCGGGCTTGTTCGCCGCCTCCACCAGGTCGAAGCGCTCCAGGAGTTCGGCGGTGACGCGCCGGCCCTCGGCCTTGGACAGGTGGTGCAGGTCGGCCATGAGGAGCATGTTCTCCTCGCCGGTGATCAGCCCGTCCACGGCGGAGAACTGACCGGTGACCCCGATCGCGGCCCGCACGGCCTGCGCCTCGCCGGCGATGTCGTGCCCGTCGATCCGCGCCTGCCCGCCGTCGGCGGAGATCAGCGTGGACAGGATGTTGACCACCGTCGTCTTGCCGGCGCCGTTGGGGCCGAGGAGGGAGAAGATCGTGCCGGCGGGCACCTTGATGTCGATACCTTCGAGGACCGTCTTGTCCCCGTAGGACTTCCGCAGCCCGGTGGCCACGATCGCGGGTTCTTGGTTCGTCGTCATGGCGCAGAGCTTGCGGCCGGGGCGGTTCAGAACGGCTTCAGTGCGGTTTCAGCGGGCCGGGCGGCGGCTTCAGGGCCGTGAAACCGGGGCCGTCGGGGCTCAGCCCTCGAACCGATACCCCATCCCCGGCTCGGTGATCAGATAGCGCGGATGCGAGGGATCCGTCTCCAGCTTCCGCCGGAGTTGGGCCATGTAGACGCGCAGGTAGTTGGTCTTGTTGCCGCGGGTCACGCCCCACACCTCCTGGAGCAGGTGTTTCTGGGTGATCAGGCGGCCCGGGTTGGTGATCAGGATCTCCAGGAGGTGCCATTCGGTGGGCGTGAGCCGGATGTCCCGGCCGTCCCGCACCGCCCGCTTGGCGAGCAGGTCGACGGTGAAGTCGGCCGTCTCCACCAGGGTCGGTCCGGTGTCGGCCGGGACCTCCTCGGTGCGGCGCACCGCCGCCCGCAGCCGGGCGAGGAGTTCGTCCATGCTGAACGGCTTGGTGACGTAGTCGTCGGCGCCCGCGTCGAGCGCCGCGACCTTCTCGTCGGAGGCCTGCCGGGCCGACAGCACCAGGATCGGTACCCGGGTCCAGCTCCGCAGGCCTCTGATGACCTCGACCCCGTCCATGTCGGGCAGGCCGAGGTCGAGGACCACCACGTCGGGCCGGCCGGTGGCCGCCAGCCGGAGGGCCGTGGCGCCGTCGGGCGCCGCGTCCACTCCGTACCGGCGGGCCCGCATGTTGATCGCGAGCGCTCGTACGAGCTGGGGGTCGTCTTCCACGACCAGCACCCGGGTCATCAATTGCCCTTGGCCACAAGGTCCTTGAGGGAGATGTTGATTTCGAGGACGTTGACCCGGGGCTCGCCCATGAAGCCGAGGGTGCGGCCCTCGGTGTGGTTCTTCACCAGCTTGTCCACCTGGGCGAGGGAGAGGCCGTTCTTCTCGGCGATCCGGTGCACCTGGAGCTCGGCGTAGGCCGGGGAGATGTCCGGGTCCAGACCGGAGCCGGAGGAGGTGACGGCGTCGGCGGGCACCTGGGAGACCTTGACGGTGTAGCCGGGCACCGAGTTGTCCTTGACGACCGCCGCCTGGGCGTCCTTGACCTGCTGGATGAGGTCCTTGTTGTCGGCGGAGAGGTTGGTGGCACCGGACAGGATCAGCTTGTACCGGGTGTTGACGCTGTTGGCGCCGAGCCCGTTGGCCGGGCGGCCCTGGAACCACCGCAGATCCGCGTCCGGGGTCTCCTGCCCCTTCTTCAGCGGGAGGTTGTAGGACTGCCCGATCAGGGAAGAACCGACCACCTTGCCCTCGGACTTGATCTCGGAACCGTTCGCCTTGTTGTTGAACAGCCCCTGGGCGATGCCGGTGACGACCAGCGGATAGATGACGCCGGTCACCAGGGTCAGCAGGAGCAGGGCGCGCAGGCCCGCCCCGAGCAACCGGGCTGTGTTGGATACGGAGTTGTTCATGGCGATCAGCCGATTCCGGGGATGAGTGAGATGAACAGGTCGATGATCTTGATGCCGATGAACGGGGCGATCAGTCCGCCGATGCCGTAGATGGCGAGGTTGCGCCGCAGCATCCTGTCCGCGCTCACCGGCCGGTACTGCACACCCCGCAGGGAGAGCGGCACCAGCGCGATGATGATCAGCGCGTTGAAGATGACGGCCGACAGGATCGCGGAGTCCGGCGAGGACAGGTCCATGATGTTGAGCTTGTCCAGGCCCGGGTACACCGCCGCGAACAGCGCCGGGATGATCGCGAAGTACTTCGCGACGTCGTTGGCGATGGAGAACGTCGTCAACGCGCCCCGGGTGATGAGGAGTTGCTTGCCGATCTCGACGATCTCGATGAGCTTGGTCGGGTTCGAGTCGAGGTCGACCATGTTGCCGGCCTCCTTCGCGGCCGACGTACCGGTGTTCATCGCCACGCCGACGTCCGCCTGCGCGAGGGCCGGCGCGTCGTTGGTGCCGTCGCCGGTCATCGCGACCAGCTTGCCGCCCGCCTGTTCCCGCTTGATGAGGGCCATCTTGTCCTCGGGCGTGGCCTCCGCGAGGAAGTCGTCGACGCCCGCCTCCTCGGCGATCGCCTTGGCCGTCAGCGGGTTGTCGCCGGTGATCATGACGGTCTTGATGCCCATGCGGCGCAGCTCGTCGAACCGCTCACGCATGCCGTCCTTGACGACGTCCTTGAGGTGGATGACGCCCAGCACCCGGGCGCCCTCGGTGTCTTCGACGGCCACGAGCAGCGGCGTGCCGCCCGCCCCGGCGATCCGCTCCGTCAACTCCTGCGCCTCGGCGGTGACATCGCCGCCCCGCTCGCGCACCCAGGTGATCACCGAACCGGCCGCGCCCTTGCGGATCTTGCGCCCGTCCACGTCGACGCCCGACATCCGGGTCTGCGCGGTGAACGCGACCCACTCGGCGTGCGCCAACTCGCCCTGGTGGCGCTCGCGCAGACCGTACTTCTCCTTCGCCAGTACGACGATGGAGCGGCCCTCGGGCGTCTCGTCGGCCAGCGACGACAGCTGGGCGGCGTCCGCGAGTTCGGCCTCCGTGGTGCCGCGCACCGGCACGAACTCCGAGGCCTGGCGGTTGCCCAGCGTGATGGTGCCGGTCTTGTCGAGCAGCAGCGTGGAGACGTCACCGGCGGCCTCGACCGCACGGCCCGACATGGCGAGGACGTTGCGCTGCACCAGCCGGTCCATGCCCGCGATGCCGATCGCGGAGAGCAGGGCGCCGATGGTGGTCGGGATGAGGCAGACCAGCAGGGCGACCAGCACGATCATCGTCAGGTGGGTGCCCGCGTAGTCCGCGAACGGCGGCAGCGTGGCGACGGCCAGCAGGAAGACGATGGTCAGCGAGGCCAGCAGGATGTTCAGCGCGATCTCGTTCGGCGTCTTCTGCCGGGCCGCGCCCTCCACCAGGCTGATCATGCGGTCGATGAAGGTCTCGCCGGGCTTCGTCGTGATCTTGATGACGACGCGGTCGGAGAGGACCTTCGTACCGCCGGTGACGGCCGAGCGGTCGCCGCCGGACTCACGGATGACGGGCGCGGACTCGCCGGTGATCGCCGACTCGTCGACGGAGGCGACCCCTTCGACGACGTCGCCGTCGCCGGGGATGATGTCGCCGGCCTCACAGACGACCAGGTCGCCGATCCTGAGCTCGGTGCCGGGCACCTGCTCCTCACGGCCGTCCACCAGCCGCCGCGCGACGGTGTCGGTCTTGGCCTTGCGCAGGGTGTCGGCCTGCGCCTTGCCGCGGCCCTCGGCGACCGCCTCCGCCAGGTTGGCGAAGATCACGGTCAGCCACAGCCAGGCGCTGATCGTCCAGCCGAACCAGTCGCCCGGGTCCTTGAAGGAGAAGACGGTGGTCAGCAGGGACCCGACCCACACCACGAACATCACGGGCGACTTGACCATCACCCGCGGGTCGAGCTTGCGGACCGCGTCCGGCAGCGACCGGACGAGCTGCTTGGGGTCGAACAGACCCGCGCCGACTCGGCTCTCGGCTGGCTTGTGCCCGGTGGGTACGTCGCTGTGCGGCGCCCGGGTCGGAGTGGCAGTGGACATCGAGTCCTCTTGGTTCTCTATACGGGTGCTCATGACGCCAGCCCCTCGGCCAGCGGTCCCAGCGCCAGGGCCGGGAAGTACGTCAGACCGACGATGATCAGGATCGCGCCCACCAGCAGGCCGGTGAACAGCGGCTTCTCGGTGCGCAGGGTGCCCGCGGTGACCGGGATCGGCTTCTGCTGGCCGAGCGAGCCGGCCAGCGCGAGGACGAACACCATCGGCAGGAAGCGGCCCAGCAGCATCGCGAGCCCGAGCATGGTGTTGTACCAGTCGGTGTTCGCGTTCAGACCGGCGAAGGCCGAGCCGTTGTTGTTGGCCGCCGAGGTGAAGGCGTACAGGACTTCCGAGAAGCCGTGCGCCCCCGAGTTGAGCATCGAGTCCGGCGGGGTGGGCAGCGCCATCGAGATCGCGGTGAAGACCAGCACCAGGGCCGGGGTGATCAGGATGTAGACGGCGGCCAGCTTGATCTCGCGGGAGCCGATCTTCTTGCCCAGGTACTCGGGGGTGCGGCCGACCATCAGACCGGCGATGAACACCGCGATGATCGCCATGATCAGGATGCCGTAGAGCCCGGAGCCGGTACCGCCCGGCGCGATCTCGCCCAGTTGCATGCCCAGGATGGTGATGCCGCCGCCGAAGCCGGTGAACGAGGAGTGGAAGGAGTCCACCGCACCGGTCGAGGTGAGCGTCGTGGACACCGCGAAGATCGACGAGGCGCCGACCCCGAAGCGGGTCTCCTTGCCCTCCAGCGCGCCGCCGGCGATCTGCAGCGCGCCCTCGTGGTGGGCGAACTCGGTCCACATCATCAGGGCGACGAAGCCGACCCAGATGGTGGCCATCGTGGCGAGGATCGCGTAGCCCTGCTTCACGGAGCCGACCATGACGCCGAACGTGCGAGTGAGCGCGAACGGGATGACCAGCAGCAGGAAGATCTCGAACAGGTTGGTGAAGGGCGTCGGGTTCTCGAAGGGGTGGGCGGAGTTGGCGTTGAAGTAGCCGCCGCCGTTGGTGCCCAGCTCCTTGATGGCCTCCTGCGAGGCGACCGCGCCGCCGTTCCACTGCTGCTGCCCACCCATGAACTGGCCGACCTCGTGGATGCCGGAGAAGTTCTGGATGGCACCGCAGGCGACCAGCACGATCGCCGTGACGAAGGCCAGCGGCAGCAGGATGCGGACGGTGCCGCGCACCAGGTCCGACCAGAAGTTGCCCAGCTCACCGGTGCGCGAGCGCGCGAAGCCGCGCACCAGCGCCACCGCGACGGCGATACCCACGGCCGCGGAGACGAAGTTCTGCACGGCCAGGCCGGCGGTCTGCACGACGTGGCCCATGGCCTGCTCGCCGTAGTACGACTGCCAGTTGGTGTTGGACACGAAGGACGCGGCGGTGTTGAACGCCTGCGCCGGTTCGATCGAGGAGAAGCCGAGCGAGCCGGGCAGCACGCCCTGGATCCGCTGCAACAGGTAGAGGAAGAGGACGCCGACCACGGAGAAGCCGAGGACACCGCGGAGATAGGCGGGCCAGCGCATCTCGGTGTCGGGGTTGGCACCGATGCCCTTGTAGATCCACTTCTCGACGCGCAGGTGCTTGTCCGAGGTGTAGACCCGGGCCATGTAGTTGCCGAGCGGGATGTAGGCGAGCGCCAGCGCGCCCATGAGGGCGAGCAGCTGGAGCACGCCGGCGAGTACGGGACCCATGGCGTCTCAGAACCTCTCCGGGAAGATCAGGGCGAGGACGAGATAGCCCAGCAGGGCGACGGCCACGACGAGGCCGACGATGTTCTCGGCGGTCACAGCGACACCTCCTGGCGCCCATGAGCGAGGACGAGATAGCCCGGCAGGGCGGCGGACGCAACGAAGCCGACGCCGCCGATGAATACAGCCTCGGCGATCACAGCTTGGTCACCCCCTTGGCGACGAGGGCCACCAGCGCGAAGACCGCGAGCGTGATGACTACGAAGGCCAGATCGGCCATCGCTGACTCCTGGGATGAGGTTCGGAAAGTTGAAGGACGCTTAGAGCAAAACGCCTGCCAGACCGGTTTCGGCCACCTGTTGACGCCTCCCTTACGGCGGGCGGCGCTCCCTTGACGGGACTCTTACGAGGCTGCGTCACGGCAGCCGTAACCGCAGCCGACAGATGACTGCATCGGTGTCTCCGCGTACGGCGTGCGCGACGACCGCGCCCCGCTGGTTTGCAGCAGCCTCCCCCAGCCACAGCCGCTCCGGCTCCGTCTCGGGGATGAGCACGGTGCCGCGGGTGGCCGGCTCGGTGGCGGCGACCTCACGGACGTAGGCGGCGAGGGGGCGGCCCAGCGTGCGGTGGTCGCAGGTCAGGCGGACCAGCGGCACGCCCGGGTCCCAGTGGGCCCAGGCGCGCTCCAGGGCGTGCAGCTGGGCGCGGTCCTCCGGGTCGGGGTAGCAGACGGTCACCGCGCGGACCTCGTCGCCGAGGGAGGCGGCGGCGGTCAGCGCCTCGGAGGTGAGCCGGGACAGCGAGGAGACGGGCACGATCACCAGGGAGCGCTCGCGGTGCCGGGCCTCGGGCATCCGCCCCAGACCGAGCCGGTCACCCAGCCGGGCGTAGGCCCGGTGTACGACGCCGAACTGACCCGAGCACTGACGGACCGGCGGCGGCAGGTCCAGAAGGTCGGTGACCCACCCGGCATTGAGGTGGTCGCCGCTCAACTCCGGCCAGGAGTGAGCGCCGCCCCCGCCTGCTCCGCCAGCGTCACCGCGACCAGCCTTGCCTGCAACGGCGGTACGGGGCCCGGGCCCGGGGTGAGCATGAAACGGCCGACGTAGTGGCCGTTGCCGTAGGAGCGCAGCTCGACCTCGTCTCCGGCCCAGCCGTGGCCGCCGCTCACGCTGCCGTCCTCCCGTAGCCGGGGTGGCCGGCCCAGCAGGGTGCCGTACTCGAAGCGGCAGGCGCGCAGGCCGAGGAGGTCGATCAACTCGCCCCGGACCTGGTCGACGACGGTGTCGGCGGAACCCGGGGTCCGGGCCAGGGCGGCGATCCGGTGGATGAGCGCCAGCTGGGCCGCGTCGGTCACCGTGACGACCTCCAACCGGCGGGCGTGGGCGGCCAGTTGGGCCACGATCACGCCTACGACCAGCAGTAGTACGGCCGTTTCGACGTCTCCGGACGCGGTGATGTCGAAGGTCTCGTACGGCCGCGTGAGGAAGAAGTCGAACCAGGCCGCCGCCGACAGCGCCGCGACCACGCCCGCCGTACGGCTGCCCAGCGCGGCGACGGCGACGACCACGACGACGAGGATCAGCGCGGCGTTCGTGGACGAGAGGTGGGTGCGGAGGGGGACGAGGGCGAGGGCCACGAGGAAGGGGGCCAACAGGCTTGCGGCGAGGGCGAGTCGGCCGCGGGGCGGCCAGCTGCCCGTGCGCCCGCGTATCTGCGGCATTCTCCATGTGCCGGTGTGGATCTCGGTGCTCATGGAACCTCCTACGTCCGTTTACGTCCGGGCACCTCGCGGGTGCGGGTGCTGGTGGTCTATGGGGTGCCGGTGGTCTATGGGGTGCGGCTGGTCCATCGGGTAGGTGGTCGTCCCCGTCGTCCGTTCCGCGAACGGCAGGGAGACGACCATGGTCAGGCCGCCGCCCGGGGTGTCCTCCGGGGTGAGCGTGCCGTTCATGGCCTCCGTCAGGCCCCGGGCCAGGGCGAGGCCGAGACCGAGGCCGGTGGTGTTGTCGGTGTCGCCGAGGCGTTGGAAGGGTTCGAAGAGCCGGTCGCGGCCGGCCGCCGGAAGCCCGGGACCGCGGTCCACGACCCGCAGTTCGACTCTCCCCGCCAGCGCACTCGCGGTGACCAGCACCGGCCGCCCGGGTGGGGTGTGGCGGGCCGCGTTCCCGGCCAGGTTGGCGATCACGCGTTCCAGGAGCGGCGGGTCGGCGAGCACGGCCGGGATCGCCTCCACGTCCGCGACCACCACCTCGGGCACCTCCGAGAGCGCCATCGGCAGCACCTCCTCCAGGGCGGTGGCCCGTAGGTTCAGGGTGAGGGCGCCGGCCTCCAGGCGGCTGAGGTCGAGGAGGTTCTCCACCAACCGGTTGAGCTTGGCCATGGACTCGTCGGCGGCGGCGAGGAGTTCGTCCCGGTCCTGCGCCGAGAACTCCACGTCCCGGCTGCGCAGCGAGGTCACCGCCGCCCAGCCCGCGGCGAGCGGGGTGCGCAGATCGTGGCTGACGGCGCGCAGCAGCGCCGTACGCATCCGGTCGGCGGCCCGCACCGGCTCGATCTCGGCGGCGGCCTCGGCGAGCCGGGCCCGTTCCACGGCGGAGCCCACGTGCGCGGCGAACGCGGCCAGGACGCGCCGCTCGGAGGAGGAGAGGGTGCGTCCGCGCAGCGCGAGATGGGCGCCGGGGCCGGCCGGTACGACGGTGGCGCCCTCGCTGTCCGGACCGTCCGGCGGCTCGTCGACGAGTTCGGCGGAGTCCATGCCGAAGGTCTCGCGGGTACGTTCCAGCAGGGCCGGAATGGTCGCGCCGCCGCGCACGATGCTGCCGGCCAGGGAGGACATGGTCTCGGCCTCGGCGGTGGCCCGGGCGGAGCGGCGGGACAGTCTGAGGGAGCGGTCGACGACGGCGGCGACCGTGACGGCGACGACCGCGAAAACCCCTAGGGCGAGCAGGGCGTTGGGATCGTCGAGCGTGAAGGAGCCGACGGGCGGGATGAACCAGTAGTTGAGCAGCAGGGACGCGGTGACCGAGGCGATCAGGGCTGACGCGACCCCTCCTATGCAGGCGACGCCCACCACGGCGAGCAGAAACAGCAGGGCCTCGCTGGTGAGGTTGACCGTCCCACGCACCTGGGCGAGGACGACGGTGAGCAGCACCGGCAGCACCAGCCCCGCCACCGGTCCCGCGACCATCCGGCGCGGGGAGAGGGTGCGGCGCCGGGACGGCAGCAGCGTGCCGCGTCCCGCCCGCTCGTGGGTGACCCGGTGGACGTCGATGTCGCCGGACAGCGCGGTCACGATCTCTCCCGTACCGGGCCCGGTCAGAAACCGCTCCAGACGACCCCGGCGGCTCGTACCGAGCACCAGCTGGGTGGCGTTCTCGGCCCGCGCGAACTCCACGAGCGCGGTGGCGATGTCGTCGCCGACCACCGAGTGGTAGCTGCCGCCGAGGTCCTCCACGAGGCGCCGCTGGCGGGCGAGCGAGGCGTGCGAGACGCCGGCGGCGAGGCCGTCGCTGCGGGCCACGTGCACGGCGAGCAGATCGCCGCCGGCCGAACGGGCGGCGATGCGCGCGGCCCGCCGTACGAGCGTGTCCCCCTCCGTACCGCCGGTCAGCGCGACGACGACCCGCTCCCGCGTCTCCCACACCCGCCCGATCCCGTGCCGCGCCCGATAGTCCTGCAGCGCCTCGTCGACGCGGTCGGCGACCCAGAGCAGCGCGAGTTGGCGCAAGGCGGTCAGATTCCCGGTCCGGAAGTAGTTGGCGAGGGCGGCGTCGACCTTCTCCGGCGCGTACACGTTGCCGTGCGCCATCCGCCGCCGCAGCCCCTCCGGGGGCATGTCCACCAACTCGACCTGGTGGGCCCGGCGTACGACGTCGTCGGGCACCGTCTCGTTCTGCGGCAAGTCGGTGATCCGCTCGACGACGTCGTTGAGGGATTCGAGGTGCTGGATGTTGAGGGCGGTGACGACGTCGATGCCGGCGGCGAGCAGCACCTCAATGTCCTGCCACCGCTTGGGATTACGACCCCCGCCGGGCACATTGGTGTGCGCGAACTCGTCGACGATCGCCACCTGGGGCCGCCGCGCGAGCACGGCGGCGAGATCCATCTCCTCGAACTGCCCACCGCGGTAAGCGCGCCGGGCGCGCGGCACGACCTCCAGCTCTTCCAGCATCGCCTCGGTCCGCGGACGCCCATGGCACTCGGCGAACCCCACCACCACGTCCGCCCCCCGCGCGGCACGTCGCCGCCCCTCGTCGAGCATCCGGTAGGTCTTGCCGACCCCCGGGGCCGCCCCGAGGTAGACCTTCAGCCGTCCGGCCCGTACATCGCTCATCGCCGCCGACGCGCTCCGCTCACTGGCTCGGCCCCCATCGGTTCGACGGTTCCGCCGCTTTCGACGGTTCGACGCCGACGGGGAGGAGGGTTACTCCTCCTACGGAATCCCTTCGGGGGGCGGGGTGGGGGCCGCGTTAGCGGTTCCTTGGCGCGGGGTGAGGGGACATTGACACGGTCTTGACGCCCGCCCCGACGGAGGAGCCGGCAGGCGGTAATCGCTGGTGGACCGGCACCGCGTTACCCCGATCGGCGGTACGTCGTTTCCGTCGGGGTGGCGCGGCCGCCGCCATGACGCCGTTGGCCCTACGCCGCCCAGGACAGGAGACGGATCAGTGACCCCGGACGGCACCCGCGGAATACGCCGCCTGGCACTGACCCTGGGCGCCGCGCTCCTCGCCCTGGCCACCCTGACGGGACCGGCGAGCGTGCCCCTGGGCGAGGGCGGAATGTACGCGTCCGGCGCTCCGGCACCCCGTCCCACGGCGGCCCCCTTCGGCGCGTATCTCGGATACGGCCCCGCAGGCGTCCGGCGGATCGCCGGCCTGGCGGGATGGCTCGGGCGGACCTCCCCGGCCCCCCGGGTCGGCCGGGAGTACCTGTCCGGAGACCGCTGGACCGGCATCGAGGGATCCGACGGCCAGTTGGCGGACTGGGGGAACTGGCGCCGGGCCCGCCCGGACCGGCTCTTCGTCCTCAACGTCCCGATGCTGCCCCGCAACGAGGCCCACCTCCCCGACGCCACGGTCCGCACGGAACTCCGACGCGGCGCGCAAGGCCGCTACGACACCCACTTCCGCGCCCTCGCCGAACGCCTGGTCCGCCTCGGCCTGCCGGACGCCGTACTGGTCGTCGGCTGGGAGATGAACGGCATCACATACACCCACCGCTGCGGTCCGGACCCGGCGGCGTGGCGGGCGTACTGGCGTCGCATCGTCCAGTCGATGCGCTCGGTCCCCGGCCAGCACTTCCGCTTCGACTTCGCCCCCAACCGGGGCCGGGACGCCGTCCCTTGGACCCACTGCTACCCCGGCGACCGCTACGTCGACATCATCGGCATGGACACCTACGACTCCCCGCACGGCATGTCCTTCCCCACCCAACTCCGGGAACCGTACGGGTTGGCGGCACAGGTCCGGTTCGCTCGCACACACCGCAAGCCGGTGTCGTATCCGGAATGGGGCCTGTACAGGAACGGCGACAATCCGGTGTACGTCCGCGGCATGCTCACGTGGATCGCCCGGGTACGACCCGTCTACCAGTCGATCACCGACTACTGCCCGCACGGGGTGTGGGGGTGCGGGGGGAATCCGCGGTCTTCGGGTGTGTATCGGCGGGGGATGGGGTGGGGGCGGTGAGGAAGAGCACCCGAGCCGGCCGGACACCGCCGCAATGCTCACCGACCCTGTACAGAGAGAAGAAGGTCGATGGATGTCAGCTTGGTGACCGTGACCGGCGACAACGGCGTCAGTCTCGAAATTCCGGATAACTTCTTCGAGTTCAGCGCGAACGAGCGCCTGGAACCAGTAGTCTCCGAAGACGGTGAGAAGTACTACCAGATTTGGCACCTCGGCCACCATCTGGGAGTGTATTTGCACTGGAAGTCCGGCACTGTCGTCGCAGGCTCACGACTGGACCGGCGGGTGTTCGCCAACTCAACCATCCAAAAGTTCCGGGAATGCGTGCTGAGCCTTGCCGAACACTTCCCGTATTACAGCGACGACCCCGACCAGGATGAACTGAACGAGGCCGGCCGGAATCTGGAAAACCTCGTTGGCGCGATTGATCGTCCGGCAGTCGACGAAGGCACATTCTGGAGCGATTTCATTTCCGATATCGTCATGGGCTCCTACGTGGAGTGACGGACCGAGCTGCTCTCGCGCCGCGTTCCCGTCGCCGGACCGCTCTCCGGCCCAGCCCCCCGTTCAGCGGGCCCGGCGTGACTCCTCCAAGTACTGCAACACCGCTGCCACCCGGCGGTCCACCTGGTCCGTCGGGGACAGGTCCAGCTTGGCGAAGATGTTGCGGATGTGTTTGTGGACGGCGCCGTCGGTGACGACGAGGCGTTCGGCGATCGCGGAGTTGCCGAGGCCTTCGGCCATCAGCGTCAGGACGTCCCGTTCGCGGGGGCTGAGGCGGTCGAGGCGGGTGTCCTGGTGGGAGCGGGTGAAGAGTTGGGCGACGACCTCGGGGTCGATGGCCGTACCGCCGGCGGCGACGCGGTGCAGGGCGTCGAGGAACTCCTCGACCCGGCCGACCCGTTCCTTGAGGAGGTAGCCGAGGCCGTTCACCCCGCCACTCAACAGCTCGGTGGCGAAGCTCTGTTCGACGTAGGCAGACAGGACGAGCACCGCCAGGCCGGGATGCCTGCGCCGGGCCTCCACCGCCGCACGGATGCCCTCGTCGGTGTGCGTGGGCGGCATCCGTACGTCGAGGATCGCCACGTCCGGCTTGTGCGTGTCGATGGCGTCCAGGGCCTCCTCGGCGTTGCCGGCCTTCGCCACCACGTCGAGACCCTCCGCCCCCAGCAACAGGGCCACGCCCTCCCGCAGCAACGGGTCGTCCTCGGCCATCACCACGCGCATGTCGGTATCCAGTCCTCAGTCATGTCGGCACGTTGTCGCCGTCCGTCGCCGTCCGTCGATCTTTGAACCCGATTCCCTTCACCCACAAGGGAGTTCGGCCTCCAGCCGGGTCGGACCACCCTTCGGGCTCGTGACGCGGAGCGTACCGTCGAGGGCCGCGATCCGGCGGCGGATGCCGGTCAGACCGGAGCCGCCGTCCTCGTCGGCGCCCCCGCGGCCGTCGTCCTCTACGAGGAGTTGGAGGCGTCCGCCGCGCGCGCGGACCGTGACCGTCGCCCGGGTCGCACCGCTGTGCTTGGCGATGTTGGTCAGCGCCTCCGCCACCACGAAGTACGCCGTCGCCTCCACGGAGGCAGCGCAGCGCTGCGGTACGTCCACGTCCGTCCGGCACGGCACCGCGCACTCCGCCGCCAGTCCCGACAGCGCGCCCGCCAGACCCCGGTCGTCCAGGACCGGCGGGAGGATGCTGCGGGAGACGCTGCGCAGTTCGGCGAGGGCGTGTTCGGCGGCGGACTGGGCGCGTTCGAGGAGTTCGTCGGCGGCGTCCGGATCGCGGGCCACCTGGCGACGGGCCGCGCCGAGCAGCACGGTGACGGTGACGAGCCGGTTCTGGGTGCCGTCGTGCAAGGAGCGTTCGATACGGCGGAGTTCGGTGGCGTGGGCGTCCAGTGCGGCGGCCCTGGTCGCCGTCAACTCCGCTACCCGCAGGGAGAGATCGATGTCCGGGCCCGCGGCGAGAAGGCGACGACCCGGCTCCGCCTGCAGTCGCGCCATCGCCGGGCTCAGGCCCAGGATGATCGCGATCCAGCCCACGCCCAGCGGCAGCACGGCGAGCGCGTCCAACCAGGAGTGCGCGCTGCCGATCCCGATCGACGTACTCGTCCCGCCCTTCGGCAGCAACTGCCACCACAGCGGAAACGTGCTGTCGCGTACGGCGGACAGCGGGAGCAGGACGCCCAGGAAGCCGAGGAGCAGGCCCAGGCTCGCGTGTCGGGCCGCCCAGCGCAGTTCGCGGCGGGTGGTGGCGTCGGTGAGGGCGAGCCGTAGGCGGGTGGGGGGTGGTTCGGGGGCGATCACCTCGGGGCCGACCCGGTCCAGGCGGGCGCGTTCGCGACCGGCCAGCGCGTGCAGCGCGCGCAGCGACAGGGGGGCGAGGAGCAGGCCCACACCGATGGGCGCGGTCAGCGCCGTCGCCGCCAGCAGGGCCAGCACGCCCAGCGCCAGGAGCGCCGTGGCGAACCCGCCGGCGAGCTGCGCGATCGCGGCGCCGGCGGCTTTCACCGTGCGTACGACGGTCTCCCGGACGGTCGCCCTCGGAGGCGAAGGCGGTACGGATGGCGGTGTCGAAGTCGACGTCGACTTCGACTTCGATATCGCGGGCGCGTCTGTCATCGGCTCGGCTCTCCTCTCGTCGCGAACGACCTTATGAGGGAAAAGAGTTCGCCGTCGCCCTCCCGGGCGGGAAGTACAGCCTGCTGTACCTCGAACCCGGCGGCCCACGGGATCGGCCGCGAGGGGTCCCGATCCATAGCGTTTGGGCACGTCAGCAACCCCGACCGCAGGAGCTTCCGATGCCGGACACCGACCCCTACCGCTTCACCTCCACAGCCCCCTCCTCCACCCCCACCTACGGCTCCGCCTCCACCTCGGCCGACACCTCGGACGGCATCACCCGCGCCGACGTGGCACGGACCCTGCTGTGGGCCGTCGTCGTGATCAGCGCGGTCACCAACATGGCGCTGTCCTACGGCGGTTCGGCCACCGCGCCGCACCTGGCGGCCGGCATCGTCACCGTCCTGTCCGCCGGCACCCTGGTCGTGCGCAGACTGCGAGGTCGACGCAAGTGAGCACTCGATTCGCGGCGGGCCCAGCAGCCTCCCCCACCACCCCCGCCATCGCCCTCGACCACGTCGCCAAGACCTACGCCGGTGGCGTCCACGCCCTCGCCGACGTCTCGCTCACCGTCCCGCGCGGCACGTTCCTCGCCGTGATGGGGCCGTCGGGTTCCGGCAAGAGCACCCTGATGCACTGCGCCGCCGGCCTCGACTCGCCGACCTCGGGCAGCATCCGCATCGACGGCCACGAGATCGCCGGACTGAACGAGACCCGCCGTACCGAACTGCGCCGCGAGCGCGTCGGTTTCGTCTTCCAGGCCTACAACCTGATCCCCTCCCTCAGCATCGCCGACAACATCACGCTGCCGCTGCGCCTCGCGGGCCGCCGCCCCGACGACCAGTGGCTGCACACCCTGGTGAACCGGGTCGGCCTCGCCGACCGCCTCACCCACCGTCCCGCCGAACTCTCCGGCGGCCAGCAGCAACGCGCCGCCGTGGTACGGGCGTTGGCGGCAAAGCCCGCCGTCGTGTTCGCCGACGAACCGACCGGCGCGCTCGATCTGCGCAGCGCCCACCAGGTCCTCGACCTGCTGCGCGACCTCGTCGACGAGCTGGGTCAGACGGTGGTCATGGTCACCCACGACCCGGCCGCCGCGGCCCGCGCGCACCGCGCCCTGGTGATGGCCGACGGCCAGGTCGTCGAGTCCCTGGACAACCCGACCGCCCCCGAACTGGCCGACCGCCTCGTCGCCCTGGGCGAGAAGTAGAGAACGGGGAGACACAGACATGCTGCACTTCGCTTGGCGCATGGCCGCCCACCGCATCACCTCCCTGCTCGCCGTGGCGTGCGCGGTGCTGGGCGGAGCCGCCCTCATCACCACGACCGGCGTACTGGCCGAGTCGGGATTCAGCTCCCAGCTCCCGCCGGGCCGGCTCGGCGGCGCGAACGTCGTCGTCGCCGCCGACCAGGAGTTCCACTCCAGCGGCGAGATGCCGATCGCCCTCCCCGAACGCGCCACCGTCCCCGCCGAGTTGGTCGGCAGACTGGCCCAACTGCCGGGCGTCACCGCCGCCGTCGGCGACATCGGCTTCCCCACCGGACTCCTCGACTCCCACGGTACGGTCGTACCCGTCGACGACGACCCCACCTCCGCCGGCCACGGCTGGTCCTCCACGAAGCTGCTCTCCCACCCCCAGGTCGAGGGCCACGCCCCGACCGGCTCGGGCGAGGTCGCGGTCGCCGCCGGGACGGGCGTCCGGGTCGGCGACCGTATCGAGGTCATCGCCAACGGACGCGCCGCGACCCCCTACCGGGTCTCCGCGGTGGTCCAAGCGCCGGGCGCGGGCGTCTACTTCGCGGACGAGACGGCCGTACGACTGTCCGGGCGCGGGAGTGAGGACAGCGGCGGGGCTACGACGACCGCGGACGGGACCGCCTCAGGTACCGCCACCTCCACCGACAAGACCGGCCCGCGTGCCGGCACCGTCGACCTCATCGGCCTGCGCACCAAACCCGGCACCGAGAAGTGGGTCGTCTCCGCCGTCCAGAACCGTCTCGAAGGCACCGGCCTCAAGGTCCTGACCGGCGCCGACCGCGGCGACGCGGTGGCCCCCGGCATCGGTTCCGCCCGCTCCCTCCTCATCCTCCTGTCCACCTCGCTCGCCGGCATCGTGCTGCTGATCACCGGCTTCGTCACGGCGGGCGCGCTGGGTGTGACGATCGCCGGACAGCGACGTGACCTCGCGCTGATGCGGGCGGTCGGGGCAACACCCAGGCAGATCAGGCGACTTGCGGCGGCGCAGTCGTCGGTCGTGGCGGCGGTGGCGCTGGTGCCCGGGGTGGGTCTCGGCTACGTACTCGCCGGCCAGTTCCGCACGATCCTGACCGCCCACGACGTACTGCCGGCCGAACTCCCCCTCACGGTGAGCCCGTTGCCGGCCCTCGCCACCCTCCTCCTCATGGGCGCGGCCGTGCAGGTCTCGGCCCGCTGCGCCGCCTGGCGCACCTCGCGAATGCCGGCCACCGAGGCCGTCGCCGAGTCGCGCGTCGAACCCCGCAAGCCGTCGAAGGCCCGCACGAGCGGCGGACTGGTGCTGATCCTGGGCGCGTTCACGCTGTCGGTGACACCGCTCTTCGCACGCACCGCGATCGGCGCCTCGACGACGTCCATGGCGGGCATCCTGGCCGCGATCGGCCTGGCCCTGGCCGGTCCCGCCCTGGTCAAGGGCATGGGCAACGCGATGGCGCGACGGCTGCGGCCGAGGGTCGCGGCGCCGACGTGGCTGGCGGTGGCGAACATACGCGGGTACGCGCAGCGGTTGTCCGGCGTGGTCAGCCCGCTGGCGATGGCGGTCGTGTTCGTGCTGACGTACACCCTCGCGCAGACCACCGTCATGGCCGCCACCTCGGACGACACCCGTACCGGAACGCTGGCCCAGTACCGGGTGAGCGCGCCCGGTCTCGGCGGGTTGCCGACGGGGACCGCGGACGCGGTGCGGAAGGTGCCGGGGGTGCGGGCGGCGGCGGCCGTCGGGTCGACCACCGTGGTGGTGCAGTACAAGGAGTTCGGGAGCGCGCCGACCACCGAGGAGGCCGACGCGCAGATCCTCTCGCCGGGTGCGGCGGGTGTGATCGACCTCGGGGTGAAGGAAGGCGACCCGAACCGGCTCACCGGTGCCACGGTCGCCCTCAGCGACGAGGCCGCGCGCTCGTTCGGAGCCGGGGTGGGCGAACGGGTGCGGCTGGTGCTCGGGGACGGAACGCCGGTGCAGGCGAAGGTGGTTGCGGTGTACGACCGGGGACTCGGGTTCGGCCCGGTGGTGCTGTCCCGGGATCTCGCCGCCGGTCACACGTCCACGAACCTGGACCCGAGCGTCCTGGTACGCACAGACGGCAGCGCCGCCGCCGAACACCGGATCGCCCAACTCGTCGCCTCGCGGCCCGGGTTGACGTTCGCGCCCACCGATGGGGCGGACACCGGTCAGGACACCCCGCCCCAGGTCTGGGTCAACCTCGCGGTGGTCGTCGTGCTCCTCGGCTATCTCCTCCTCAGCATCGCCAACAAGCTGGTCGCGGCAACGTCCCAGCGGCGCGGGGAGATTGGCGCACTACGCCTGGTCGGTACGACTCCGCGGCAGGTCCGCGCGATGATGCGCCGCGAGGCCGCGGTGATCGCCGCGACCGCGCTCGTCACGGGGTTGGTGCTGTCCGCGGTGCCGCTCGCGCTGCTGGGGCAGGGGTTCCTCGGGCGTCCTTGGCCGGCGGGTCCGGTGTGGTTGCTGCCGGCGATCGCGGCGACGGTGGTGGTGACCGCGTTCGTGACGATCGAGTTCCCGACGAGGCGGGCGCTGCGGACGCCGCCGGCGAGTGCGGTCAGGTGAGGACGGATGGAGGCAGGGCGGTGTGGCGCCGGCACCGAGCCTTGGGCGTGGCGCCGGCACCGGGCCTGATGACGGCAAATAGGTCCGGTGATGGTAAAGAACCTTGACAGTCAATTGGTCTAGTCCAACGATGGGCGCTGCCCGTCTCCACCCCGTCCTCCTCGGGAGCGCCAATGAGAAGACAGCGTCCGCTACTTAGAGCACTTCGAGTCCGTGCTCTTCTCTCCTGCACCGCCGTCACCGCCCTGTCCGCCGGACTCGTCGCGCTGGGCGGTGGCGGGGCGACGGCCGCCCAGCAGACGCCCGCGCACTCCGGACACCCCACGCATCACGTGAAGCCGATGCCGGCGCATGTGGCGGCGCCGTACTTCGAGGCGTGGACCGGCGAGAGCCCCGCCGCGCTGGCCGCCGCGTCCCACAACAAGTACCTGACGATGGCCTTCCTCCAGACGGACGCGGCGGGCTCGTGCAACACCTACTGGAACGGCGACACCAAACTCCCGCTCACGAAGGCCTCGTTCGGCGCCGACATCGCGAAGATCCAGGCTCGCGGCGGCAACGTCATCCCGTCCTTCGGCGGTTACGCGGCCGACACGACGAACACCGAACTGGCCGACAGTTGCACGAGCGTCGACGCCATCGCGAAGGTCTACGAGGGCCTGGTGACGACGTACGGGATCAGCCGGATCGACCTCGACATCGAGGCCGACTCCATCAACAACACGGCCGGGATCGACCGGCGCAACAAGGCCATCGCGCAGGTGCAGCGCTGGTCCGAACGCACGGGCCACCGCGTCCAGTTCTCGTACACCCTCCCGTCCTTCACCAACGGCCTCGCGCCCAACGGCGTCGCTCTTCTCCAGAACGCCGTCGACAACGGCGCCCGCGTGGACGTCGTCAACATCATGACCTTCGACTACTGGGACGGCCTCGTGCACGACATGGCCGCCGACACCAAGACGGCGGCGGCCGGGCTGCACGCCCAACTCGCCGCCCTCTACCCGAAGAAGAGTTCGTCCCGCCTGTGGCACATGATCGGCGTCACCGAGATGCCCGGCATCGACGACTTCGGCCCCGAGGAGACCTTCACCACGCAGGACGCCGTCAAGGTCGAGCGCTGGGCCGAGGCCAAGGGCATCAACACCCTTTCCTTCTGGGCCCTCCAGCGTGACAACGGCGGCTGCGTGGGGACGAAGGGCGCCAACGCCTGCTCCGGCATCGCCCAGGACCTCTACTACTTCAGCCACACCTTCGCCCGCTTCACGGACTGACGGGCCCGCCAACCTCCATCCGCCTCTCCTGCGCGGCGGTGACCGCACGCACCACGAAGATCGCGGCCACCGCCGCACCGACGACGGCGAGGTCGGAGGCGAGGAGCGGCCACACCTCGCTGTAGGCACGGGCGATGACCTCGTCCGTGGAGTCGGAGTACACAAGCCCCACCCCACTGAACAACCCGACGAGCCACAGCCCCCACCACACGTTCACGACCCAGGGCAGCCGCTCGCCGGGCGCGCTTTTCTGATGGACGTCGGCGATCAGGCCGCGGGGTATCCACAGGTTGGCGATGGGGACGATCCAACTGGCGTAGACCCAGATGCCGGCGTAGTGGGGCGGGGTACCGGACAGAAGGCGGGCGTTCTCCCGCATCCGGTTCAACCAGCTGAGAAAGGCGAGCACACAGACGACGACCGCGAACCCGCCGACCGAGGACACCAGGTGATACGAGTCCTCCAACGAGGTCAGCGTCCGATGCACACCCTCACCTTGATCCGGCGGCCCGGACGCCGGCTCCCCGGCAACCGCAAGCCTGACGTGCCACACCGCCCGAGCGACCCAGGCGACACCGGCCAGGGCGAGGGCGAGGGTGGCGTACAGAGCAACGCCGCGGACGGGGCGTAGGTGGGGTAGAGGGGCGGGATCTGCCTGGGGGGATGTCTGATGATCGTTCACCGGGTCATCCTCGCGGATACCGGCCGACGAGGGCCAGGGGCGCCCGCGCTCACCACCCGGCATGATCCGTCCATGGACGAGTACAACTGGCCAACGCGCCCCGACGTGCCGGGGCAGTCGCCGGAGGAAGTCTGGACGGCGACGCGTGCGGTTCTCCCGCCTGGCGCCGCCGTCGCAGGAGAGGTGATCGGACGTCAGCCCTTCGGCGTCTTCATCCGCGTCGACGGAGTTCCGAACGCCGTGGCGCTCGCCGAGATCGATGCCATGCCCGACGGGATGGGACTGCCGGTCCTCGGGACGCAGGTCCGCGGCGAGGTCATCGACCACGTTGAGTACAACCACCAGTTGAGAGTTCGGCTGCACTGGTCAGGGGCGCCGCTTGAGTAGCACTGGGGTTATTGTGCGGCGCATGCGCATGACCCCGTCCCCTGACGACGTCGACAGCAGGGAACCCGGAGTCGGCTCTACCGCGACATGCCAGGTCTGAGGGACCCCAGCGGTTGAAAGAAGGGGTGGGCCCTGCCGACCGCGGTCGGCAAAGATGGAGCCGTGGTCTACGTCAACGTTCAAGGTGGCGCCGCAGACGGGCCGTATCCCTGTCCCTGCTGTGGCTTCGTCACCCTCGCCGAGCGCGGGATGTATGAGCTCTGCCCAGTCTGTTTCTGGGAGGACGACGGCCAGGACGATCACGACGCGGATGAGGCCCGGGGCGGGCCGAACCGCGGTGTAAGCCTCAGCGAGGCTCGTCGGAACTTCCAGGAGATCGGCGCGTCCGACGAGCGACGCATTCCGCTCGTGCGTGCCCCGCTCCCGCACGAGCACCCCGGCAGCGGCACACGGTAGGAACGGGTGCCGTTCATACCCACCCTGACATCCGAAGGCGGAGATCGCGGTTGCCCAAGCTCAGGGCGACGGCGTAAAGCCCGCCGACAGGTCGAGGTGGAACGGGGAGCCCGGCTCTGTCGGGGTCCAGCCCTCGCGGAGGGCGAGTTGGACGGCTTGGGTGACGTCGGACGGGAGTACGGGCTTGGCCTCGCGGCCGAACCAGTTGCTCGCGTGCGGGTGGTTGGTGGTGACCACGAGGATCGACCCGCCTTCGTCCGCGTGCTCGACCGCGAACGTGCACGGCGTCCACGCCAGCGCCTGGAAGTAGGTCGGTCTACGTCGTAGCCGCCATCGGTAGGCCGTGCCTTCCACGACGATCCGCCGTGCGCCCTTGCGGCCCAGTGCCATGGCTCCCCCTTGGCCTCCACGCTGTGCTCATCGTCATGGTGCGGAGGTCCAACATGCTGACACGTAAGCCGGAGGTTCCTCGACGAAGGGTTCGGCGGCACCGATCTGGCGGGTGCTGCGAGGCGCGTTGGGGTTGTAGGGCGGCCAGCCCGGGTTGCCGTGTGCGGCGAAGGCCGACCATGCGCCGGTCAAGGAGTCCTTGGCGGCGAGGTTTGCCGGGGTGGCGATGTTCGCGGACGTGAGTTGGTCGAAGGCGTAGAGGCGTTCGGAGCCGTAGAAGGCGCCGTATTGGGGGCCCAGGGGTTCGGCGGCGAAGAGGTAGGTGTGGGCTGTGCCGCCTGCGGTGGTCTGGAGTTGGGCGAGGCGCGTTGCGCGGCGGCGGTAGACGGCGTCGCTGAGGAAGCGGCTTCGTAGGTCCGAGAGTTCGACGGAGAGGTCTTCGGTACCTGCTGTGGTGCTCGGTGGTCGGTGAGTTCTGTACGCCGCCAACAGAGCGCTTGGGTCTTGTACGCCCGCCAGTTCCATCTCGGACAGGAGGGCCGCCTCGTCTGCCGGGTGGCGGTACGACTCGCTGGCGTAGATGTACTGGAAGGTGCGGAACTCGTCGCGGTTGGCGCCGATCAGGAGGGGGATGTCGGACGCGGCGCCCGCGGCGATGGCCTCGGCCGGGTCCTCGGTGATCACCGTTCCGTCGTGTACGAGGCCCCAGGCGCGGCCACCGGGCAGGTTGCGGACGCCGAAGTCGTGGTTGATCACGGTGTCTTGGGCGGCGAGGATGCGGTCGAGGGGAGCGGACTGGAGCTCGGTCAGGTCCTTGACGCCGACCTCCGTCAGGAGGGCCTCGGTGAGGGACGCGGCGAGGTCGGGTGGGTAGAGGCGGCCGATGCTGCCGCTGTGCAGGATCGCCTTGTGGAAGGTGCCCCGGGCGGCGGGGTGTGTCAGCAGGGCGCCGATCGAGAAGGCGCCCGCCGAGTGGCCGGCGACGGTGACGTTGGCCGGGTCGCCGCCGAACGAGGCGATGTTGTCGTGGATCCAGCGCAGCGCGGCGGTCTGGTCCTGGAGGCCGAGGTTGGCGCTGTCCGCCCAGCGGTCCGCGTCCGGGCCGGCGGGGAACAGCCAACCGAGCGCGCCCACACGGTAGTTGGGAGCCACCACTACCGCGCCGGTCAGGCGGGAGAGTGCGGCGCCGTCGGTCAACGGAGGTGAGGCGGTGCCCAGTTCGAAGCCGCCGCCGTAGATCCACACCAGAACCGGTCGGTGGCCGTCGCCGTGCAGTTCGGGTGTCCACACGTTCAGATACAGGCATCCCCTCGGCGAGGAACCGGTCCTCGCCGTGCTCCCGGCGGACCACCCGCTCACCGAGCGCGCGTCCGTGACCTGGCCCAACAGCCCTTCGTGGCCTTCACCCCCTCCAGCAGCGTGCGCCGCCTCACCGACCTCTCCTTCGACCAGGCCGGTGTCCGTCCCACGAACGTCATCGAGACCCGCGAGGTGGGCACGGCGGCAGGCATGATCTCCGCCGGCCTCGGCGTCAGCGCCGTCCCCCGCCTGGTGCTGCCCCTGATGTCCTTCGGCCACCTGACGACCCGCCCGCTGAACTCCCCCGGCACGGTACGGAAGTTGGCGGTCTACACACCCCGCACGCCCGTACTGCCCCCGGCCTCGGCCTACTTCCTCCACCGGCTGCTGCAAACGCCGGGTGATGCGCTGTCCCCGGAAGACATGCAGCAGGGGCGCCCCCATTGGGAGACGCCCCTGCTGCACAGCGCAACAACCTCTACGGCCTACCCGTACACATCAGTTGGAGAAGTACAGGTACTTCCACCCCGTGTACGTCGTCGAGTTGACGGAGTCGCCCGACGAGCCGTTGATGTACGCCGAGCGCATGCGGGCCTTGATACCGGACTCGCCCGCTGCTTCCAGGGTGACCGCGGACTTGCCGTTGGTACCGAGGGAGAAGTACTCGGAGCCGGCGTCGTACCAGGTGCCCTGGTAGTAGACCTCCAGGTCGAAGCGCTGCTGGCGGCCGGGGTAGTACGACATGGTCGTGGTGAGCAGAGGGCTCTTGTTCTTGTGGAACCAGTAGTACGTGCGGGAGCCGATCTTGCCCGTCTTGTAGTGCTTGGAGACGGCGACCGAGACCTTGACCTTGGCGAAGGCCGTGACCTTGACGGTCTTCGGGGCGTAGCGGGCGTCGCCCTTGAAGACGGCGGTGACGTCGGTGTCGCGGGTCATGTCGACCCACGCGGCGATGTCACCGTGGGAGTTGACCTTGCCGGACTTGATCAGCTTGTTGGGCTTGTCGGCGCCGAACGGGTTGGCCCAGAGCTCCACCGAGCGGTTCTTGTACGTCGTACCGAGGTGCGCCGTGAACTTGACGTCCTTGCCGTACGAGTAGACCTTGCCCTTGTTGTTCAGGCTCAGCTTGGTCGAGGCGCGGGAGACCGTGACCGCGTCGGAGCCGGAGGCGGCCGAGTGGGTCTTGTCGCCCGCGAAGGCCACCTTGTAGGTGACCTTGCCGCCGGCCGACGGGGTGTCCGTGAAGGAGAAGGTGCCGTTCGCCTTCGTCTTGACGACGGGCAGCGTCTTGCCGTTCGGCGAGTCGAGGTCGGTGCGGGTGACCTTGAGGGCCGTGCCCGCCGGGAGCAGCGTCTTCGACGCCAGCTTGCCGGTGACCGTCAGCTTCTTGGCCCGGTCCGACTTCGTGGGGGCCGACACCGTGAGGGCGGGCAGCTCCTTGGTCGGGTCGGTCAGCGCGCGCAGGGTGAAAACGCCGGAGTCGTTGACGGAGACGGCGAAGATCCGGCTGCTGTCCGGGGCCCAGGCCAGCGCGCCGTCCACGAGGGTGTCGGAGCCGCTGCTGTTGCCGGTGTTGGGGAAGTCGTACTCCCGCGTCGGCTTCAGGTCGCCGGGCTTGAAGATGTGGACGTCGGGGTCGTACCAGGAGTCGCTGCCGCCCGCGACGGAGCCGTCCGGCGCGACCCGCACGGCGTTCGGGTACGGGTCGGTCGGGTAGTTCGGCTGCACGGAGAGGTCGGTGGCCGAGAGGACGCCGACGCCGTAACCGCCGGACCCGCCCCAGGAGGTGAGGATCTGCTGGCCGTCGGGCGTGAGGTCGATCTGCTTCACGGCGGAGCCCGTGCTGCCCTTGGTGCGCAGCGTCGCGCCGTCGGCCGTGACGTCGTACACCGCGAGCGCGTTGCCGTCGCTCGCCACCAGGACGCCCGGTACGGACGGGTCGGCGGCCAGGACCGCACCGGACCCGTAGAAGCCGGCGTCACCGCGCTGGTCGAGGTGGACGACGGGCTCGGCACCGGACGTGTCCAGCGAGCCGAAGTTACCGTCGTAGGAGAACCAGATACGACCGTCCACGACCTCCAGGTCGGTCGGGTCGACCGAGTCGCCCAGCGGGTAGCTCAGGGTCGGCGTGGCCGTCTGGGTGTCCACAGTGACGATCCTGTCGCCGCCCTTGACCGCCCCGTACAGCAGGCCGGAGTCGGCGGACAGCGCCAGGCCGGTCACGCCGGGCATCCCGGTGAGGGTCGCCTTGACGGTGCCCGCGTAGTCGGTGATGAGGATCTTGCCGCTGGTCGGGTCGGAGACGTAGACCCGCTGGTGCAGGCCGTCGACGACGACGTCGCCGACCGACTTCACCGGCAGGACCTTGGCGGAGTCGGCCGACGCCGGTCCGGCCGTGCCCACGGCGAGCGCCGCCGAGCCGAAGAGGACCGCGAGCGCCGTCGCGGTCGAGATGCTGCGCGTGCGCACAGTACTGATACCCCCACGAAGAAACCCGGTGTGTCACCGGGGAGTTGAGAGCGCCGCGCAACGCCCGTACATGCCCCCTGTGGTGCGTGTGCTGTCTGTGCTGTCGACTGCGGTGACGCACGGGGCGCGGCTGCCTGACCGCAGCTTATGTCATGGCTGTGACAGTTGTGAAAGGGGTTTGAAGGAAGTGATGATCACGCGCCGTCGGCCGAAACGGTCACTCGTCGCCGGCCGGCACCGTCACGCGTCCTCGGCGCCGTCCCGCTGGAGCACCGTCACCCGGTGATAGTTGCACCCGATCATCGGGGCGGTCTCCGGACCCGCCCCGCTCTGGTGGGCCTTGAGGGCCACGCTCACCAGGCTGAGCAGCAGGTCGACGTCGCCGTCGCAGTCGAGGTGGATCGTGACCCAGCGGGAACCGGGGACCATGCGGATCGCGCTCGACTCGGCGAAGTCGTAGTGCAGCCGTTGGATCGCCCGGGACGTGAGATGGAGGTCCACATCGCGGTCCGAGTGGAAGTGGACGATCTCGTCACGGGTGGAGCGCAGCGCCCGGCCGGTGCCACAGGCGGCCGGACACGGACTGAGGTCGGGCCACTTCACGAGCTGGTCCATGGCTTTCTGGGCCGGGGTCATGGCATCCATGGTGCGGTGCTCACTGCCCGGCCACCAGGGATTGAGGGGCACGTAACCCGGAGGAGACGTATCGCACGTTCCGTAGGGACGGGGATACGGAGCGATATTCCCCTTTTGCTTTGTTCTCGGCGATAATTGCTGCATGAGTACTGCCACGTTTGTCCTGGCGGCCACGTCGAGTGGAGTACTCGACGTCGTCGCCGCGTTCGTCGGTGGCCTGATCATCGCCGGTGCGCTGGTCTGGGCCGTGCAGTTCGGTATGAGGGTCCGGGACCGCGAGCTGCCGCGGCCCGTCCCGGGCGACCATCCCCACCTTCCCGCCACCGGTCCGGTCCGGGAGCAGAGCGAGATCCGCGAACCGGACGAGATGCCGCACGGGGAGGGCCGGGAACGGCTCATGCCGTACGACCTCCACCACTCCGGGAGCAGGACGGGAAAGGACCAGCGGCGCCGACGCTGGCTGCCCGGGTCCAGCGGATCCTTCGGCGGGGGCGGCATCGGGCACGTGTGAGCCACTGGGCCGTCGGCCGAGCCACGGGGTCGTCGGCCGAACTCCGACTGCGGGGGCGGCTCAGGCCATCCAGAAGAAGACGGCCGTCATCCGCTTCTCCTCCAGCGTCCTACCGGAGTAACCGGTGGCGCTGTGCACGAGGTTGGCGTTGTAGAGGAGCAGCCGGTTGTACTTGTGCGGGACGCGTACATCCTCCTCGAAGGCGTCCGGTGCCACGAAGCGGGTGCCGAGGGCCTCGACGAGGTTGTTGTGCGGGGCCTGGACGACGTTGCCGCCGAGCCGGCCGCCCGGCATGGACTGGCGGTAGAAGCTCGTCCCGCAGTCCTTGGGCACCGCGGGGTTGAGGTAGAGCACCGCCGCGTACCGGCACAGCGCGCGCGAGTCGGTGTGCGGCCGGGGCTCGCTCTCGCCCTCGCCGACGACCTGGACGCAGTTGTGGTTGAGGGTGCCGCCACCGGGCGCCCGCTGCACCCACAGTTCCTTGGCACCGGTGGCCTGCTTCACCAGCCGCTCCACGCGGGCGAGTTCGGCCGGTGCCAGGCCCGGCATGGTGCGCAGCCCGGGCCAGGTCTCCGAGGTGTACGGGTACCCCTTGACCCAGTCGTCCTTGGCCAGCACGCGCTCCCGTACGGCGTCCACCTCGGGCAGGACGTCGTCCAGGACCCAGTAGTCGCGGCCCTTGGTGGGCTTGCGGTAGGGCAGGACGGGGAGGCTGGGGAGAGCAGCGGGGCGGCCGGCGGGAACCCTGGGGGGATGCTGTGGGGGCATGTCGCGAATCTAGGGCGGGGGTTCGTATGGACTCTCCCGCGAACTCGTGCGGACTCTCCCGTGAGTTGGTCAACAGACCGTCAACCCGCCGTCGGGTGAGTGACCGAGGACACGTCCCCTTTCCCTCGGCTTTACCAAAACTAGAGAGTCACACAGCTTCCGTGTCCGTACTTCTCCTCGTCCGACCCCGCCGTGCTCGGCGGGACCCCCGACCGGGCAGGAGGCACGGTGCGCTTTTCGCGGAATGCGACGGGAACTCTCTTTGTGGGCGGTGCCCTGACTTTGACCCTCGCCGCCCTCGCTTACCCGTCGATGCTCGGAGTGAGCACCGTCACGACCTCACCGGACAGAGTCATCGCCAACACCCAGTGGGGACCGCTGACGGAGTCCGACCGGGACTTCGTGGTCAAAGTGCGCGCCGCCGGCCTGTGGGAGTACCCGGTGGGCCAGATCGGCCTGAAGAAGGGCACCAACAAGGGGGTGCTGATCGCCTCGCAGCACCTGATCGACGGGCACTCGGCGCTGGACACCACGTGCCGCAAGATCGCCCCGATGCTGGGCATCACGCTGCCCAACCTGGCCAGTCCCCAGCAGCAGGGCTTCGTCAACACTCTCAACTCGGACAGCGGCGCGAAGTTCGACAACGACTTCGCCAACATCCTGCGGGTCACGCACGGTTCGATCTTCAACACGGTGGCGAAGATCCGGTCCACGACCAAGAACAGCCTGGTGCGCGCCCTGGCCGACCAGGCCAACAACACGGTCCTGGACCACATCACGGTCATGGAGAAGACGGGCCTGGTGAACTTCGACACCGCCCTGTTCACCCAGACCACCCCGCCGAAGCTGCCCAAGGTGGACCTGACCCCGCCGGCGCCGCCCGCGGGCCAGCCGGAGGTCGTGCTCACCCCGCCGCCGAACGCCACCTCCACCCCGGTGGACATCAACGGCATCTCGGGCGGCGCGGCGGCCCCCAGCCCCACCCCGACGGTGGGCTGACCCGGAAGCGTCCGAGTCGGCCCCGTCCGAGTCAGTCACATCCGATTCGGCTACGTCCGACTCAGCCCAGCCAGACGGTCGTGTCCGGGTCGATCGACCCCGCTGCCGACGGGCCGCTGCTCAGCAGCACCTCGCCCGCCGGCAGCGGTACGGCCGCCCCGGACACGTTGGTGACACACCGCCAGCCGTCCGCGCGCACGAAGTCCAGCACCCCGGCGGGGGCGTCCCCGGCCCAGGTCAGCGACTCACCCGCGAGCAGCTTGCGGCGCAGTTTCAGGGCGGCCCGGTACAGCTCCAACGTGGAACCCTCCGCGCCGTCCTGCGCCTCGACGGCGTACCCGGCGAAGCTCTCCGGCTGCGGCAGCCAGGCCGCGCCCGCCCCGAAGCCGTACGAGGGTCCGGTCCGCGTCCACGGCAGGGGCACCCGGCAGCCGTCGCGGCCCTTGCGGACATGGCCCGTCTGTTCCCAGACCGGGTCCTGGAGCACCTCGAAGGGCAGGTCGGCGACCTCGGGCAGGCCGAGTTCCTCGCCCTGGTAGACGTACGAGGATCCCGGCAGCGCCAGCATGAGCAGCGTCGCCGCGCGGGCCCGGCGCAGGCCGGCGACCGGGTCGATCCCGGGGGCGTGGCCGCCGGACAGCAGCCAGGCGTTGTCGTCGGTGCCGGGCGGGAGCATCAGCCGGGAGGCGTGGCGTACGACGTCGTGGTTGGAGAGCACCCAGGTGGCGGACGCGCCGGCGGTGCGCGCGGTCGTCAGGGAGCCGGTGATGACCTCGCGCAGTTCGTCCGCGTCCCAACCGGCCTGCAGGTACTCGAAGTTGAAGGCCTGGCCGAGTTCGTCGGGGCGGGCGTAGAGGGCGCGGCGGGCGCCCGGCACCCAGGCCTCGGCGACGGCCATGCGGGGCGGGGTGTAGGAGTCGAGGATGCGGCGCCAGTCGCGGTAGATGGCGTGGACCTCGTCGCGGTCGTAGAAGGGGTGGGTGCCGGGCGGGAAGCGGTCGAGCGTGGCCTCGCCGCTGAGGTCGGGGGCGCCGAGGTCGCGCAGCGGTTCGGCCAGGTCCTTGGCGAGGGCGTGGGCGACGTCCACGCGGAAGCCGTCGACGCCGCGGTCGGACCAGAAGCGGAGGGTGGTGCGGAAGTCCTCGCGGACCTCTTCGTGGTCCCAGTTCAGGTCGGGCTGCTCGGGGGTGAAGAGGTGGAGGTACCACTGCCCGTCGGGCACCCGGCGCCAGGCGCTGCCGCCGAAGACGGACTGCCAGTCGGTGGGCGGGAGTTCGCCGTGCGCGCCGCGGCCGTCGTGGAAGACGTAGCGGGCGCGGGCGGGGGAGCCGGGACCCGCGGCCAGGGCCTCCTGGAACCAAGGATGCAGATGCGAGGTGTGGTTGGGCACCAGGTCCACGATCACCTTGAGACCCAGCCGGTGGGCCTCGGCGGCCATCGCGTCGAAGTCGGCGAGGCTGCCCAGGCGCGGGTCGACGTCGCGGTAGTCGGCCACGTCGTAGCCGCCGTCGGCGAGTTCGGAGGGGTAGAACGGGCTGAGCCACAGGGCGTCGACACCCAGCCCGGCCAGGTGGGTCAGGCGTTCGGTGACGCCCCGGATGTCACCGAACCCGTCGCCGTCGGCGTCGGCGAAGCTGCGCGGATAGACCTGGTAGACGACGGCCTGGCGCCACCAGTCGGGATTCCTGGAGGAAAGGTCGGTCACGGTTTCCCTTCGGCAGTGCTCGGGATAACGCTTTGAACTCGACGGAGGGAGATCGGAGTAGAAGATTCCCTGTGTGATGGATTTGTGATGACTCTTGAACTTTCCCTGCGTCACCGCAGGTTGACAGGCCTCAGCGGCGCGAACCACCATGAGGACACGCTGTGCCGCAAGTGACCAATGGGGCCAGTGTCTCTCTTCTGCCTTTCCTCTGCTCTCTCTGAGCTCCTGAGATGGGACATCCATGTCTATAGCCAGACGTGTCACCGCGCGCCGCCTGCTGGGGACGGGCGCCGCCTCGCTCGCTCTGTGTGCCGCCTCCGTGGCCGCCGCCTCCGGCGCCTGGGCCCACGGCGGAACGCCCGGCGGTGACGGCTGGAAGTCCGGCGGCAGCTACAGGCCCGGCACGGGCGCCGGCACCGAAACCGGCACCGACCGCTGCGAGTTCTCGCTCGACGGCACGAGCTACTACCCCTCGGTGAAGGTCGACGACCAGAACCTCAAGCCCACCGACGACGGCAAGATCCACATCAAGGTCCGCGCCGCCGGTGACGCCGCCACCTGCACCGCCTCGCTGGCCTCCTACGTCGCCCACGGCCCCACCTTCGCCACCTCCGGCGAGCAGGTCTTCGTCGACTTCGACACCGTGACGGTCAAGCAGGGTCAGACCGACTCGCTCGACATCGCGGTGCCGGACGCGGGCTGCTTCGCGCAGATCGACCTGTACCGCGGGGCGGTCAAGTTCGACGGCGCCAAGGACGCGAACGACGGCTTCGAGCACGGCGACGTGCCGGTCGGCCCCGACCACCCGGTCATCAAGGACAAGCTGATCGCGGCCTGGAACGGCGGCACGAAGGACTGCACGAAGACCCCGGAGTCCACCCCGCCGGCGACGCCCCCGGCGACCCCGTCCCAGCCGGCCGAGGAGACCACCCCGCCGGCTGAGGAATCCACCCCGCCTGCCTCGGAGTCCACTCCGCCGGCCTCGGAGTCCCCCACCCCGTCCGCCTCGGAGTCGACCTCCCCCGCCGCCCCCACGCCGAACGGCGGCGGTGACCTCGCGGAGACCGGTGGCGGCAGCAGCAGCGGCATCATCGCGGGCGGCGCGGCCGCGCTCCTCGCGGCCGGTGCGGCGATCGTGGTGGCGACGAAGCGCCGCCGCACGACCCGCGCCTGACCTCACCCCGGCGCACGCCCTTCTGACCCCGTCCCCATGACGAACGCCCCGGAGTCCTTCTCTCTCCGGGGCGTTCGGCTCGGCCGGGTGCAGGACCGCTAGGGCAGGACCGTCGTCGGCATCGTGCGGCCGTAGAGCTCGTCGAGGCCGACCAGCAGCACACCGCCTCGCTCGGCCTCGGCCCGCAGCGCGTCGCTGAAGCCGGCGGCGCTGAAGCACGCAAGGCCACAACTCGTCGTGTCCATCCCCCGGCCGGTGAGGATCTCCCTGGCCCGCTCCAGTCGTCCCAGGTGGTTCACCCCCATGACGGTTCCCCACTTCGCCTCACCCAGCAGGGCCACTGTTGGCCTGCTCCCGCCGGACCCCGGTTCGACCACGGCCACGTCGATCTGAATCTGCCGGCGCTCCTTCGGGTCGGTGACGACACCGCTGCCGACCTGGCCCAGCGAGGTGCTGAGCAGGGACCGCCCCGGCCCGAGGACATAGTCCCGGCACACCGCCTCGAAGTGCGGCCCGGCCACCTGCGCCGCGAACCGCTCCGCCGACCGTGCCCACACCTCGGCGGCCTGCCCGCTCTCCAGCCGCGCCCAGGCCGGACGCATCACCGCCTCGTAGAAGTTGATCAGCGGCTCGGTGATGCGGTACCGGGATTTGCCCGCCCGGAAGATGTCGGTCTCCCGCGCCAACAGGTGGCTGTCCTCCAGCACGTTGAGCGGATGCGAGATGTCCACGGACTTGCGGCCGATGTAGCCCGCGATACCACCGCGTGTCGTGTTGCCCTGCGCGACGGCCGCGAGCACCGAGTGGTACAGGGCGGTGTCCCGAATGTCGGCCTCCTCGGCGAGCAGGTACCGCGCCTCCCGGAAGAACGGACTGAACGGCGACAGGACCGTGCGGCACACCCATGCGTCGAAATCGGCCATGCTCGCGGGGACGTCGTCCCCCAGGAACTGCCGACGATAGGCAGGGGTACCGCCGACGACGGCATGCAGCCGTGCGGCGAGTGCGGGCATGTCGGCGACGCTCCAGAAATCCGCCGCGGCCCGGTAGCCGAAGGGGCGTACGACGAGTTCGAGCTGGGCTCGACCGCGCAGTGGAGCGGTGCCGGCCAGCAGCCCGCCCATGACGGACATCGCCGAACCGCACAGCAGGAGGCGTACGCGGCTCTCCTCCACCTGGAAGCGGTCGATCACCCGCTGGATGAGCGAGGGCAGCTCCGGAGCCACCTTCACCAGATACGGGAACTCATCGACGACTACGAGGAAGGGAGGGCCCGTCGGGTTGCCGGCGGCCGCCTGCCCGAAGAGATAGGAGATCGCGTCGTCCCAGGTGGCAAAGGAGAACGCGACCGGAGAGCCGGTGTACTCGGCCAGCGCGGCGCTGAACTGACGAAGGGATTCCGCCTCGGTCCCCGCGGTGGCCCCGAAGTAGAAGCCACCGCGCTGCTCGACGAGCGCCCGCAGAAGATAGGTCTTCCCCATCCGCCGCCTGCCACTGACGATCCCGAGCATGGCGTGCGGCAGGGGCCGGTTCACGAACGCGGTGAGCGCGGCCCATTCGCCGCCGCGATCGAAAACGCGTGACGGCTTCTCGGGCCTGACGTGACGTTCCACGGTGCGCTCCCTGGGGGGCAGCGATAAGGACTACGCCCCTAAGGGGTATACCCCTAATAGTATCCCCCGCACTCGTGCTCAGCGGGAAGGCTTCTGCGCAGTGCCCTCCACCGTGTCCAGGTACAGCTTCACGAAGCGGTTCACGTCCACGTCCAGGGCCACGTCCACGAGGTGGCGTGGGCGGAGGCCGTCGTGGATCTCGGATTCGCCGGGGCGGGGGCGGCGGTCGACGACGGTCTGGCCTCGGGTGGGGCCGGGGGCGAGGGAGACCTCGACGGGGAGGGGGAGCGTGGTGATGCCGGCCGGGTCGACGACCGTGCAGACCGCGCCCGCGTCGCCGATGCCGCCGCCCGGGTCGTCGCCGTCGGCGTCGGGGGTGGCCGGGCGGTGCGCGAGCAGGTCGCCGGCGAGGCGGGCCGCGGGGTCGGCGCTCGCGCGCAGGCGCCGTACGTCCGGGCCGGGGACGACGACCCGCTGGAACACGTCGAGGCCGTACATCGTGATCGGCACCCCGGCGGTGAGCAGGACCGCCGCCGCCTCGGGGTCGTGCCAGACGTTGAACTCGGCGACCGCCGTGGCGTTCCCGGTCGCCACCGCGCCGCCCATGAAGACGATCCGCTCGATGTTGCGGACGACATCGGGGTGCGTGCGCAGCAGGAGGGCGATGTTGGTGAGGGGCGCCGTCGGGATCAGCGTGACCGGGCGCGGGCAGGCGAGGATCTCGCGGTGCAGCAGGGTCACCGCGTCCACGTCTGCGGGGGCGCGGGTCGGGGTGGGCAGGCCGGGAAGGTCGCCCATGCCGTCGGCGCCGTGCACGTGCCGGGCCGAGCGGGCCGGCTCGATCAGCGGGCGTTCGGCGCCGCGGGCCACCGGGACGTGCCCGGCGCCCGCGATCTCCAGCACGGTCAGCGTGTTGCGGACCACCCCGTCGACGTCCGTGTTCCCGGCGACGCAGGTCACCGCCCGCAGGTCGAGGCCCGGGTGCCGGACGGCGAACAGCAGGGCGAGCGCGTCGTCGACCCCCGTGTCGCAGTCGATGATCACCGGGATGGGCTGGTCGGTCACCTCGGGAGTCCTTCCGTAAGAGCCGTCACCTGGACGGACAGAGCCGTCGTCTCGACACCGTCGTCGTCTCGACCCTAAGCGTCCATGGTCACTCCCACAGGCCGGTTCCGCGGGCCGCCGCCCGCTCCCCGATCCGGCGCAGCAGTTCGTCGCCGGGCAGCACCCCCGGCCGACGGCCGTCCCGCAGTCGTACGGCGGTCAGTCCGTCCTCGGCCTCCCGCGCCCCGATCACCGCCTGGTACGGCACGAGGCGTGCCGCGCGGATCCGGGCGCCGAGGCTGCCGTCGGCGGCGATCTCCGCCCGCAGGCCCTGCGCGACCGCGGCTCGCA
Organism: Streptomyces pseudovenezuelae; assembly: GCF_029892565.1. Classification (GTDB taxonomy): domain Bacteria; phylum Actinomycetota; class Actinomycetes; order Streptomycetales; family Streptomycetaceae; genus Streptomyces; species Streptomyces pseudovenezuelae_A. Next base: position 440,263 of record NZ_JARXVH010000003.1, read on the forward strand.
TCAGCTGCTCGGCCGCCGGTCGCTGTTCCTCCGACACCGGCAGCACCACCAGTTGGACCGGCGCCAGCCAGACGGGGAACGCCCCGCCGTGTTCCTCGATCAGGTGCGCCACCGCCCGCTCCACGCTCCCGATGACGCTGCGGTGCACCATCACCGGGCGGTGCTTGGCACCGTCGGCGCCGATGTAGTGCAGGTCGAAGCGTTCGGGCTGGTGGAAGTCGATCTGGACGGTGGAGAGAGTGGATTCGCGGCCGGCCGGGTCGGCGATCTGCACGTCGATCTTGGGACCGTAGAAGGCGGCCTCGCCCTCGGCCTCCTCGTGGTCCACGCCGACGCCGTCCAGCACCTCCCGCAGCAGGGCGGTGGCCCGCGCCCACAGCTCCGGGTCGGCGACGTACTTGCCGCCCTCGCCGGGGAGGGAGAGACGGTACCGGTGGGCGCGGATGCCGAGATCGTCGTAGGCGCGGGCGATCAGCCGCAGGGCCGACGCCGCCTCCTCGACCGCCTGGTCCAGGGTGCAGAAGATGTGGGCGTCGTTGAGCTGGATGGCCCGCACCCGGGTCAGACCGCCCAGCACGCCGGACGGCTCGGAGCGGTACATGCCGCCCAACTCCGCGATACGGAGCGGGAGTTCGCGGTAGCTGTGGGAGCGGGAGCGGTAGATCAGGGCGTGGTGGGGGCAGAGGCTGGGGCGCAGGACGACCTCCTCCGAGCCGAGTTTCATCGGCGGGAACATGTCCTCGCTGTAGTGCGACCAGTGGCCCGAGATCTCGTACAACTCCCGCTTGCCGAGGACGGGCGAGTACACGTGCCGGTAGCCGGCGGCGCGCTCCGCCTCCCGGACGTACTCCTCCAGGGTGTGCCGCACGAGGGCGCCGTCGGGCAGCCAGTAAGGCAGGCCCGCGCCGATCAGGGGGTCGGTGTCGAAGAGGTCCAGCTCGCGTCCGAGACGACGGTGGTCGTGGGACGGGGGGTCGTGGGGCAGGGGTGCGGGGGTGGTGGGCTCGTGTGACATGACGGCTCCCTCGTTCAAGTGCGGGGCGGGGGGCCGGGGACGACGAAAAGCCCCGGGGCACTCGCCCCGGGGCTTTTGTCATCCAGTCGTGGATCAGCGCGCCGGGACACTCTCCGGCGTCGTCGTACGAGACGGCTGGGCGCGCTTCATACGAGCCACGGTAGCCGGGTGCGGGATCCCGGCGCCACGCGATATCCGGGCCGAGCGGCGGGGCGGCTCGGGTAACCCGGACGGCCCGGCTCGCTGGTGGAGTGCCGTACGCGGTGATCCCTTGGAGACGTACCGGGCCCCCGCCCAAATGACCCTCCCGTGCATCCCCCGCCCCTCTCCCAGGAGGCTCCGTTGCCCCGTCCCCCGGCCCGCGTCCTCGTCGCCTCCGCGCTCTCGGCGGGCACCCTTCTCACGGCGTCGGCCTGCATCAGTACGCCGCCGCAGGCGCACGCGCCGTTGCCCACGATCCCCTCCTCGGCGGCGCCGTCCGCCCCGGCCGCGGCGACCACACCCCGCGGCCTCACCGCCGCGCAGGCCCAGGCCGCCCTGGTCACCGAGGCGGACCTCGGCGACCCGTGGGCGCCGACCCAGGGCGCGGCGACCTGGCGGGACGCCCTGCTCAAGGCGACCACCGACGCGCCCGACTGCCGCCGGCTGCTCGACGCGCTGTACGCCGACGACCTGTTCGGCAAGGACGCCCGGCCCCGGGCCGCGACCGGCCTCGACGACACCATGGACGAGGCCCAACTGCGGTACCAGGTACTCGCCCTGCCCCCCGCCGACGTCGACCGGACGCTGACCTGGCTGAAGTCGCTGCCGAAGAAGTGCTCCCGGTTCACGGCGGTGACCGAACGCGGCACCGTCCAGACCGTCCAGGTCACCGAGGCCGCCCTGCCGGAGGTCGGCGACACCCGACAGGGCCTGCGCGTCACCCTGACCTCCGCGACCCCCGAGGGCGACCCGACGGTCCTCACCCTCGACGTCGCCGCGGCCCGCACCGGCGACGACACCATCGCCGTCACCAACGGCGGCCTGGGCGAGGTCTCCCCGGACATCACGAACGCGACGCTGGAGGTGGGGGCACAGCGCCTGGCGGACGTACGGAAGCAGGGGCGGGCGCAGGTCTGAGGCACTCGGGCCCTGCGACTACTCCCGCTTACTCCCGCTCGAACCGCATCCGCCGCCCCACCACCTCCCTGGCCACGTCGAGAACCGTGCGGTCGTGGGCGAAGGCGTGACCCCGGAGGCGGGCGAGGGCCTCGTCGTCGGAGACGCCGAGTTGGGCCATGATCATGCCGGTGGCCTGGTGGACCTCGTCGTGTCTGTGGGTCAGGCCGCCCAGCCAGTGCTCCGGCGAACGGGCGGTGGTCTCGTCGTCCCGGTGGGGCAGCGTCATCAGCGCGGCCGTCATGAGCGCGGCCAGCAGCCGGGCGGTGTCCAGTTCGCGGCCGGTGAGCGCGCCCGGGGTGTCCCGGTACAGGTCGAGCGTGCCGACGCACACGCTGTCGTTGCCGAGCGGAATCGCGTACGCCGCCCGCACCCCGGCCGCCATGGCCTGCTCGGCGAAGACCGGCCAGCGACCGGCGTCCTCGGGGCCGCTCAGGTCGTCGGCGAGGACGGCGGCGCAGGCCCGGACGGCGGACCGGCAGGGCCCGTCGCCGAGCGTGGCCTGGAGGTCGCCCATGGAGGATGCCTGCGCGTTGCTCGCGCCGAGCCGTACCGGCACGCCGTAGCTGTACAGCGACATGCTCGCGCCGGTCACCGGCAGCAGGTTGACCGCGACTCCGCAGAGCAGTTCCGGTACGTCACGGGGGCCGGTGGTCCGTAGCCACTCGGCGACGGCCACGGCGGCGGTCACCGGGCCAGGTGCGCCCGCCGGATCGCCGTGGGCCTCCCGGCCGTCTCGCCTGGGCCGCACAGCCACCGCCTCCTTGGTTCGGGCGCGGCCACGGTGCCGAAGCGGCCGACGCCGTCACGGCACCGGACCCCGGCCGACTACCCGTGCCCCAAGGACCGAAACACCTACCGCTTCTCGTACGGGTCCGCCGGCTGCTTCACCTGCCGGACCGACGTCGCGTCCAGCACCGGCGGCCACGCCGCGTCCGAGCCCAGCTTGCCCCTGGGGTGCCAGGCGCCGGTGACGGTGACCCAGGTGTCGGTGGGCGGGGCGTCGTCGCCGCGGACCTCGACCTTGCTCGTGGTGGCGTCGGCGGCGCAGCAGGAGACCAGGAGCCGGGTGACGTACCAGGTGCCGTCGTCCCCATGGGTGACGAACCCGGTCATCCGGACCGTCCGGCCCTTCAGCGACCGCCCGCTGTCGTAGATCGCCCGCGAGCCGAACTGGGCGACGCTCAGCTCGACGGGGTTCCCGGCCGGCAGCGCGGGAAAGCTCCCGACCCCCTGCGCCGCCCGTTGCGCGGCCTCACGCCCGGCGCTGTAGGAGCCGAGGGCGGGCGGAGGGAAGAGCAACAGGGCGACGGCGGGGAGAGTGAGCAGCCAGGCGACCCGGGGACCGGCGGCGCCGTGACTGTGTCCGTCGTGCTCGTCGGGCCCGCCATGCCCTTCGTGCTCGACGTGCCCCTGGCCCTCATCCTCGTACGCCTCCCGCCGCAGCGCAGCCGTCGTCACCCCGAGCAGCACCAACGCCACCCCCGAGACGATCAGATACGGCCGCAGACCCGCCTGCACATACCTCAGATACAGGTCGCTGAAGAGCGTCACGCGCAGGACCGCGGCGCCCGTCAGGACCAGGAGTACGGCAGGCCCGTACCGTCGGCCTCTCACAGCAGCCACCACCCCACCAGGACGCTGCTCGTCACGGCCGCCACCCAGGTCGCCGAGGAGAAGCGGACCGCGAAGGCGCGGCCGAACGTGCCCGCCTGGAGCGCGATCAGTTTCAGGTCGACCATCGGGCCGACCACCATGAACGCCAGCCGCGCGGTGAGCGGGAAGGCGCTGAGGGAGGCGGCCACGAAGGCGTCCGCCTGGCTGCACACGCACAGCACGACGGCGAGCACGGCGAGCAGCGGTACGGCGGCCAGGGCGGTACCGGTGAACAGGTCGAGGACGGACCGGGGTACGGCGATGTTGAAGGTCGCGGCGGCCGCGGCGCCCAGCACGAGGAAGCCGCCGGCGTGCAGGAAGTCGTGCTGGAGACCGGCGAGGAAGGCGCGCGGGCCGGAGGCGTCCGGGCCGCCGTCGCCGCCCCTCGACGCCGGCATCCGCAGCCACTCGTCCTTCCCGAACCGGGCCCACAGCCAGCCCATCACCACGGCGGTCGCGAGCGAGGCTACGAGCCGGGCGAGAACCATCTTGGGCTGGCCGGGGAAGGCGATCGAGGTCGCGACCAGGACCACCGGGTTGATGGCGGGCGCGGAGAGCAGGAAGGCGAGGGCGGCGGCGGGCGCGACCCCGCGCCGCATCAGACTCCCGGCCACCGGCACGGACGCGCACTCACAGCCGGGCAGGACGACTCCGGCGGCGCCCGCGACGGGCACGGCGAGGGCGGGGTTGCGGGGGAGGAGCCTGGTGAAGACGCGTTCCGGTACGAAGGCGCCGATCGCCGCGGAGACGACGGTGCCGAGCAGCAGGAAGGGCACGCCCTGGACGGCGATCGCGGTGAACACGGTCCACCAGGCGGCGACCGGCGGGGTGTAGAGGTCGAGCGCGAGCGTCGGCCCGAGCACGGAGAAGACCGTCGCGATGGCGATCAGCGCGGCGCCGCCGAGCACGGCGTACACCAGCGCGCGTACGACGAGGCGCACCCCGTCGACCACCGTCCGCTGATTTTGCACGCGCCTGTCCCAGTAGTGCCGTGAACGTCCCGCGCAGGCTAGCCGCTGCCGCTGTGCACCACCCCGGCTTCACCGGAGAGCGCCCTGTGGGTCACAGGGGCGGCTGCGCCGGGGCCGGGCCCAGGGTCGTCGTGCCCGGCGACGTGCGGTGGCCGAGCCCCGTGCGGTACGCGTCGAGGGCGGCCTCCACCCGGCCGGTGCGGCGCAGCAGGTCGCCGAGGAGGCGGCACAGGTCGGCGAGGTCGCCCGCGGCGCCGGCCCGCTCCAGCAGGCTGAGGGCGCGGACGTAGTGCTCCTCGGCGGCGTCGGTGTCGCGGGCGTCCTCGGCGATGATGCCGAGCAGGCGGTGCGCGGCGGCGGAGTGGAGGGCGCCGCGTTCGGAGCTGAGGTCGTTGAGCACGTCCTCCAGGATCGCGGCGGCCTCGTCGGACTTGCCGCGCCGGTGCAGTACGTCGGCCAGCTCCACGGCGACCTGGCTGCTGTACAGCGCGGCGCGCTTCGCGGTGAGCATGGCCAGGGCCTCGCGCAACTCGCCCTCGGCGCGCTCCAGTTCGCCGTTCTGCGCGGAGACGTACCCGCGCATCCAGTGGCAGTTGGCGAGCTCGGTGCGGAGTTGGAGGGTGCGGTAGAGCTCGGCGGCCTTGACGAGGGAGGCGTCGGCCTCCGCGATGCGGCCCTCGGCGAGCAGGGTGCGGGCGACCGAGCGGTGCATACGGGCGACCAGTGCCGGGTCCTGCGACTGCGGGGCGAGGGCGAGCGCGAACTCGGCGGCCTGGGCGGCCCGGGCCTGGGCGCCCATGTCCATGTAGGGGCCGATGATGCTGGCGTAGAGGAGGAGCAGCGCGTCGGGGTCGTGCAGTCCACCGCGGTTGAGTTCGTCGAGGGTGGACTCCAACAGGTAGACCGCGTAACGGAGTTCGCCGGCCAGGTAGTGGGAGACGGCACGGCCACGGAGGGCGGGCACGCGGGCGGGCAGCGGCGCGTCGGCGAGGGCCTGTTCGGAGCGCTCGAAGTACAGGCGGGCGGCGGCCAGTTCGCCGGTGTCGATGGCGCACTCGCCGAGCCCGAGCAGGGCGACGGCCTGCACGTCGGGAAGTTCGTGCCCCTCGGCCTCGACGAGCAGCGCGGCGTACTGCCCCGCCGCCTCCTCGGCCGCACCGGTGGCAAGCGTGCGCTGCGCCTCGGTCAGGCGCAGCCGCAGATCGGTCGCGAGGTGGGCCGGCCGCCCCGTCGCCAGCTCGTCGTACGCCACTCCGAGCCGCTCGGCGATGTGCCGCAGCGCCTCGTCGGAGGCGCGCACCCGGCCCGCCTCCAGGGTGGAGATATAGGCGGGGGTGTACGCGGGCTCGGCCAACTGTTTCTGGGTCAGCCCCCGTTCGGCCCGCAGATGCTGCACTCTTCGCCCGATCGTGCCCGGGTCATCGCGGTCCGTCATCGCCCAACTCCCCCTGTGCCCCTTGCCGTTCGGCTCTGTCTGGCCCTAGGTTAAACCGCACAGTAAACGTGTTTAACCATTGGCTTTCGTTCAACATATGGCTGTTGCGAGGTCGCCGTGCTCGAACGCACCAGCACCGTCCAGCGTTACGCCAGGGGCCTGACCGCCGCCGTGGTCACCGTGGTGACCCTGATCCTCGCGGCGAACGCGGGCCCGGCCCGCGCCCAGGTCCCCGACCCCATCCGGGAGCAGGCACAACACACCACTCACCAACACTCCTAGATCTCCACAATCAACGTGCCGAGGCTAGCCACACGGCCCCGACCCGGTGAGGGAAATCACGTAATCAACCATCCCAAACCCCCTTACCGTGGAGGAATGTCCCCGTTGGCCAGGATCACCAGCTCGTTCGCGCCCCGCTTCGCGGAGTTCGCGTTCGAGCCCGGCTTCGTGGCCGCCGTCGATCAGCACGTGGCCGAGCTCAGGGAACGGCTCGCGGCCAATCACCCGGGACTGGTCCCCCGGCCCCCGCACCGCGAGGTCCTCGCCGACTACGCGCTCGGTTTCCTGGACGCGCTCGACGAGATCGACTGGCGCGAGCCGGTCGGGCACGACTACGCGGTGTGCCGGCTGACCGCCATCAGCTGGCTGGTCCACCGGCACGATCTGCTGGCCGACATCACCTAGGGCGGCCCGGCCTCTCCCGCCACGGCCGTCGGCGCGCACTCCCCCTTGCGCTCCGACGGCCGCCGGCTTCTGCCCGACGGGTCACATCTCGCCGGGACCCCGCATGTCGTTGCCGCCGTCCCGCATACCCATGTCGCCGCCGCCCCGCAGGTCCGTGCGCTCCCGCACCGGCTGGTTGCCGAGGGCGTCCTCGCGGCCCGCCTGGTACGCGGCCATGCTGCCCTTGGCCCGGGTGGACTCCGTCTCGACGGTGGTCAGCATGCGCTCCCAGCGCTGGCGCATCGGGCCGATCATGCCTCCGCCGACGCCGACGATCAGGATGCCGGCGCCGGTCGCGAGCGCGGCGTAGAGGACCGGCTGGGTGACCGTGGTGGCGATGCCCGCCTGGCCGAGGGCGGCGATGACGCCCAGGGCGAGGATGCAGGCCCACATGACGGTGCCGACCGTGCGGCCGTAGGAGACCGAGGACAGCGCGCCGGTGACGATGGTGCGCACGGCGTTCGCGATGGCCATGGCGACGACGATCAGGACGACCGCGACGATGCCGCGCGGCAGCCAGGCGACGATGCCGTTGATCATCGTGGAGACCGGGTTGGCGCCGAAGACGCCGAGCGCGAGCTGGAGGGTGATCAGCATCAGCGCGTAGTAGACGATCTTGCAGACGATGCCCGTCATGTCGTACTTGGAGTCGCTCAACAGGCGTTGCGTGCCCGCCCGTTCGGACAGCCGCTCCGAGCCGACCTTGCGCAGCACCCGGTCCAGGACGCGGGCGATCAGCTTCGAGACGAACCAGCCGATGGCCAGGACGACCAGGAAGCCGATGAGCTTCGGCACGAACTGGGCGACCTTCGACCAGGCGTCGTTGAGGCCTTGCGTGAAATCTATGGACAGCGTGGTCTGCGTGCTGGGCATGGTGGCCATGAGGGCCTTCCTTCGGTGGACTCCGTGGGTAACCGTCCCCCTCCTTCGTGGATAGCAGTGCCCCCGGCATCCGGCCGCGCGAACGCCCCCATGCGGGTGACAGCCGGGCCCCATACGCTGCCCGCATGACCTCTGCCGCCGCCCGCACCGCCCTGGATCTCACCGCCGATCTCGCGGTCCCGGCCCTGGAGGACCTCTACCGGGACCTGCACCGCCACCCGGAGCCGGCGTTCAAGGAGCACCGCACGGCGGGCGTACTCGCGCAGCGCCTCACCTCGGCCGGCTACGAGACCACCGAGGGCATAGGCGGCACCGGCGTGGCCGGCCTGCTGCGCAACGGCGACGGACCGACCGTCCTGCTGCGCGCCGACATGGACGCCCTGCCGGTCGAGGAACAGACCGGCCTGCCCTACGCCTCCACGGCCCCCGGCCTGATGCACGCCTGCGGCCACGACCTGCACGTGACCTGGCTCGCGGGCGCCGCCGCGGCCCTGTCCGCGGGCCGGGACACCTGGTCCGGCACGCTGCTCGTGGTCGGCCAGCCCGCCGAGGAGACCGGCAACGGCGCCGCCGCGATGATCGAGGACGGGCTCTACGACCGTTTCCCGCGCCCCGACGTACTGCTGGGCCAGCATGTGGCACCGGGCCCTGCGGGCCTGTACGCGCACGTGCCCGGACTGATCATGTCGGCGTCGACGGACGTCGAGATCGTGGTGCACGGACAGGGCGGCCATGGTTCCCGTCCGGAGACGACGGTCGACCCGATCGTCACGGCCGCGTACATCGTCACCCGCCTGCAGACGGTCGTCAGCCGGGAGATCGCCCCGCGCGAGTCCGCCGTCCTGACCGTCGGCCGCATCGAGGCCGGCACGGCCCCGAACATCATCCCGGCCACCGCCCGTATCTGGCTCAACCTCCGCACCCAGTCCCGGGCGGTACGGGACCGGATGGTCACCGCGATCCGCCGCATCGCCGAGGGCGAGTGCCGTGCGGCGGGCTGCCCGCGCGAGCCCGAACTGATCCTGGGCGACGAGTTCCCGGTCACCGTCAACGACCCCGACACCGACCAGCGCGTGGCCGCCGTCCACCGCGAGGTCTTCGGCGCGGCCACCGTCTTCGACCCCGGCCCGGCGATGGGCAGCGAGGACTTCTCCCGCCTCGCGCTCGACGAACTCCCGTACGCCTACTGGTTCGTGACCTCCACCTCCGCCGACACCTGGGACGCGGCTCCCGGCACGGACCTGATGGAGAAGTTCGACGCCGTCCCCAGCAACCACAGTCCGTACTTCGCGCCGGACCTGTCGACGGTGGCGCCGGGGGTACGGACGCTGGTGTCGGGGGCGTTGGCGTGTCTGGCGGCCTAGACGACCCGTCCGATTCCCTCAACGGGGAGCCGAATGGGAGCAGTTGAACACTGTTGGTGGTCCGGGAGGGCCCTGTGCTTTGCTCGTCATCCCGAGGAGAAAGGCACCGGCATGAAAGCTCCCCTTCGCGTCTTGACCATGCTCGGCATCACCTGCGCCCTGTTGCCCATGACCGCCGCGACCTCGCACGCCGCCGGGTCGACGGCCACGACCGACTGCGTCACCGCCAGTGAGACCCGTGACTTCGGCCGCGGCGAGATCTCGGTCTGTCCGCAGGGAGACGGCACCTACAGAGCCACCGGGTGGGTCGAGGACCTGCTGCCCGGGGACGGCGCGTTCGGCGGGCCGGACGGCGGCTGCGTCAGCTGGGCTCTCAGCTCGGCCCATGCCTACGAGACGTTCACCACCATGGCCTGCCCGCACTTCTCGGGCCCCGCGACAGTGCAGATCGACGATGTGATCACGCCCGCGCATCCGATCACGAAGGCGCAGCTGACAACCCTCTGGTTCTGACGGGATCGACTAGCCCTGGGTCTGCAACTGCCGCAACTGGCGCTGCACATGATCCAGGGCGCCCTCGCGCCGACCCGGCACCCGGGACCTCAAGTCGGCCAGTTCCGAACCGAGTTCACGCGCGGCGACCGGATCGACGACCTGCCCCCACTGATGGTGCGCCCGGTCCACGGCCGCCTCCACGTCCTGCGCGTCCGCCGCCTGCCCGGCCGTCAGCCGCGCCCCGGCCACCGCCAGCCAGGTCCGGCAACTGCGCACCGGATCCCCCGCGAACATCGCCAGATCCGCCCGGACCTCGGCCCAGTGCAGCGCCGCCTCGGAACCGGGCCCGAACGCCTTTACGGCGAGCTGCTCGTGCGTGGCGGCGAGGGCGTCGGCGTCGGGGTGCCGGCCGGACCGGACGGCGGCGGAGATCTCGGCGTGGGGATCGGGGACCCTGGCGGGATCGGGGGTTCTGCCGGAATGGGGGACGCGGCCGTAACTCCGTTCACCTTCCAGCCCGTCCGGCGTTCGAGGACGAGGCCGTTCAGGCCGATACGGGGGTCTGGGGGCGAAGCCCCCGGGGACGGCGCCCAACACCCCGGGCTCCATCGAGAACAGCAGGTCGGCGAAGCCGTCCGGTCCCACCCTGGCCAACGCCTGCTGGTGCAACTGCTCCACCGCAGGCCGAAACCCACTGCGCAGAATCGTCGCCACGGCCTTCATGTACGTAGGAACAGCCACGGTGCGCCGACCCGGTGGCGGCGCGATACGACCGTAGACGGCGTTGTTGCGCCCGCAGTCGAGGGGGGCCGAACGCAACCACTCCCACGTCTCCACGTCCGCGTGCAGATCGAAGAGAATCGTCGTCGCACCGGGCGGCCGCAGGCGCAGTTCCTCGCGGATCCACTGCCAGGGCAGTCCGGTGTAACGGACCGTGGACGGAGTCGTGCGGGCCAGCGCGAGGTGCGGCAGCCGCTGTCGGCGGTCGAGTTGGAGCTGGCCGGTGACGAAGAGGGTCAAAGGACCCGGCGCGGTCGCCGCGGCGCGCAGCCGGGTCAGGACGGCCTGCGGCTCCAGCGGGTCGGCGAGTTCGACGACGTTGGCGGTGTCGGTGCCGGACAGCACGGCGGGCGGGACGGCGGCGAGGACCGGGAGCACCGAGGCCGCGTCCACCAGGCACCCCTTGCCGACCGGTGAAGCGGCCAGCAGCAGCACGGTTCCGGGCATCGTTCCCTCCCCATCCCCCGACGATCACGTACGCAGCACCGTAACCGCTGCGGCTGCAAAGGTGGGTCTCAGGACTGCAAACGTCCGCTTCTGACCACCCGTTCCCCCTGTTCCCCGCCACGCCGCACCGCGAACACCGTGGTGTCGTCGACGAGGCGCCCGCCGCAGTGGCGCAGTGTGCGGTCCCGTACGAAGGCGACCAGGCGCCGGGGTTCGGCGGTGCGGAGGTCGGCGGCGACGGCGCGGGCCACGTCGTCGGCGAGCGGGTAGAACTCCCCCTGGGCGTCCCGGGCTTCGGTCACTCCGTCGGTGGTGAGCAGGAGCGTCTCGCCGGGCGCGAGCGGCACGCGGTGCACGGACGGCGGCCCGTCGACGGCGAGTTCACCGAGGCCGAGCGGCAGGCCGTCGCCGGGCGGCAGGGGACGTACGCCGTAGGGGCCGACGAGCAGCGGGGGTTCGTGGCCGAAAAGGATCACGTCCACGGCGCAGGGGTCGTCGTCGGGAAAGCCGACCAGGGCGGCGGTGGCGAAACGGTCGCTGTCCGGAGGAGTGCCGGGCGCCCTTTCGGAGAGGGCAGCCGCCCCCTGGCCCAAACCAAGGGCAGCGGTACGACGCCGATGCCGCAGCATCCGTATCTCCAGCCGCTCGGCGACCGTGCCGAGGTCCGCCTCGTGATATCCGGCCTCCCGGAACGTGCCCAGCAGCGCGGCCGCCGCCTCCACCGCGCCCAGGCCCTTGCCCTGGACGTCACCGACGAGGACGCGGGTGCCGTGCGGGCCGGGCTGGATGTCGTAGAAGTCGCCGCCGACGCGCGCCTCGACGTCGGAGGCGAGGTAGACGGCGGCGTGGTCGAGGCCGCCCCAGTGCGGGGGCAGCGGGCGCAGCACGGTACGGCGGGTGGTGTCGGCGACGTCCCGCATGTGCAGCATGCGGCGCTCACCGCGGAGGCGGACCGCGCAGGCGAGGGTGGCGAGGATGCCGCCGATGACGACGAGCACGAAGTCGGGCCAGCCGGCCTGGTACTCGCCGGGCCAGGCGCTGTCGACCATGACGTAGGTCAGGACGGCCAGTACGGAGATGACGGCGGTGCCCCACACCCCGCAGATCGCGGCGGCGATCCCGGGCACGAGCACGATCCAGGAGATGATCCGGAACTCGCCGGTGGTGTTCCAGTCCACGGCGGCGATCGCGAGCAACAGGACGAGGGGCGGAACCCAGGCCACGCTCCGCCCGCGCACCCGCAACACCTGATGCCGAGCGACCGCGTCATCCCCGTGCCCCACCCGCGACAACCGTCCGAGCAAGGCAGGCCGGCCGACGTCCTGGGGGCCACCGGTGTCTTCGGACCACCCGCCGTCCTCGGGCCACCCAGCCCCCTCGCCCCGACCGCCGTCGTCCACGGCCTCAGTACGCGACCGACATCCGGCTGCGTGGGTGGGCGTCCTGTTCGAGTTCGTCGACGAAGGCGATGGCGTAGTCCTCGGCGCTGATCCGGCTGCGGCCGTCGGCGTCGGTGAGCATGGCGTCGCCGCCCGTGCGGAAGCGGCCCGTGCGGGTACCGGGGGCGATCTCGGCGGCCGGGGAGACGTAGGTCCAGTCGAGGTCGTCGAGGGTGCGGTAGAAGGCGAGGACGTCTCGGTGGGCCAGGGCCTCGGGGAGGTACGCCTCGGGGAAGCCGGGCTGGTCGGCCGCCGCCTGACCGGGCGCCACCTCAAGGCCGCCCGCCCCGCCGACCACCACGAGCCGTCCGACACCGGCCGCCCGCACGCCCTCCACCAGCGCCTTGTTCAGGGCGAGGAAGGGCTCGCGCGGGTCGCTGCCGTCGCGCGGCGGCACGCACGCGGAGGCGACCGCGTCGGCGCCCCGCGCCAGCTCCGCGACCTTCGCCGGATCCGCCGCGTCGGCCGCCGCGGCCGTGACCCCGGGGATCGGCGACTGCCCGGAACGGCTCACCGCCAGCACCTGGTGCCCCCGCGCCGACGCCTCCGTGGCGACCCGGCTGCCGACCATGCCGGTGGCGCCGAACAGTACGAGTTTCATGCGGCCCAGCGAAACACGGCCCCACGCCACCCGCATCCGGGCACCGGCGGCCCGAAAGACCTCTACAGACACTGTCCGCCGACTTGCCAGCCCCCCTCCCCAGGTGTGCTCTGGAAGTCGGGGGCGAGGAGAGAGAGGAGCACTCTCATGGCTCAAGCGGCACCCACGCCCGGCGGGACGCGGGGCAGGACGGCCGGCATGCGGGGCAGGACGATCCGGCCCATCCACACGCCCGACATCTTCGACGACCGCGTGCACAGGGCGGCCCGCTACGGGATCCCGGTGATCCTCGGACTCGTCTACGGCTACTGGGCCGCGGCGAACCGGCGCGGCGGCGGCGAGATCACCGGCTGGAACATCCTGTTCGGCTTCGTCACCGCGGCCGCGTTCATCGTGCTGTGCCTGGCGGTCGCGACGTTCGCCCCGCTGCTGAAGCGCGAACTGCACTCGCTGGTGAAGTCCGGCTTCGCGGGCGCCGCGGTCGGCTTCCTCTACAGCCAGACCGGCGAGTCCGTCTACCGGTCCGTGGCGCTCGGCATCGTCGTCACGGCGGCCGTCTTCGGCGTCTTCTTCTACCGCTACTACACGCGCGAGGACGGCGCGGGAAACCGCCTGCGCTGACGGACGGCACCGGCACACGCGTGGGCCCCGGCGAGCAAATCCGCCGGGGCCCACGCGTTCTCTCTGACTCCCTCGGTTTCTCCCTCGGTTTCCCTCACCTCACCGAGGCAGGCTCACCAAGGCAGCCAGTCCCAGGCCGACGACGAGGATCCAGAGGCGCTGAAGCTCCACGAGCCCGAGGCGCTCCAGGAACCGGAACTCGACGTGGCCCAGGAGCCGTCGTTCCAGTTCGGGTCGTTCCAGTCGGCGTTGGACCAGTTGCCGTCCCGCCACTGCGGACACGGGTCCGCGCAGGTCGGCACCCATTGCCCGGCGGTGTCCACGAAGGCGGCGCTCGCCCAGCCCTGGGCGCCGACGAGCCAGTACCAGTACGGATTTCCGTTGACGCTCTGGCCCTGGACCATGCACTCGACACGGTCCTGACTGCCCGGCGAGAGCTGGTCGACGACGGAGGAGTTGACGGTGGGACCCGACCGCACGTTCAGTGCGGAGCGGGAGACGATGGTGCCCCAGATCGGACCGCCGGATCCGCCACCGCCGCCATGACCGTCGGCGTACGTCGGCGAGGTAGCGGCTGCAGCCGTGGTACCCGCCGCCGCGGCGACGAGAGTGCCACCGGTGAGCAGTACCGCGGCCAGGGTCCGCAGGGCCGGAGTGGTGCGCATTGATCGGCCTCCTTCTCCCCAGCACCAGGAAACACCCGTTCGGGTGAACCCTCCACCGGAGAGCGGAATGCCCAGCTCCGCCACGGTTTCCGACGCACAGCGCCCGTTCGGCTTGCAGCGTGCACCCATATGCAGTCACCGCGCTCGCGCCCCCGGCCCCGAGCCCTTTGCCTGAAAGGGTGCCCTCACGCCTCAGGAGCGCCCTGTCGGCCGCTCTGATCGCCCTCGCCTGCCTGTTCGCGCCGTTCGGCGCGCTGGCGGCCTGGGCCGCGTACGGGCTCGCCGACACCGGCCGGTACGTCACCACGATGGCGCCGCTGGCCGCGGACCCGGCGGTGCGCGACGCCATCGCCGACTCCGTCGGGGCCGGGATCATGCACGAGGTCGACGACCGGACCGACGTCGGCCCGGTGCGCGCCGCGGTACGCCCCTTCGTACGGGACGCGGTCCGCTCGTTCACCAGGACCGAGGCCTTCCGCACGGCCTGGGACACCGGCAACCGGACCGTCCACGACGCGGTACTGACCGCCCTGCGCGACCAGGCCGACCGCGACGACGTGACCGTCGACCTCGCGCCGGTCACCGCCCAGCTCAAGCGCCAACTCTCCGCCGACCACGTGCCGTTGGCGGCCGGCATCCCCGTCGAGCACACCCGAGTCGCCGTCCTCCCGGCCCAGGAACTGGACCGGCTCCGAAAGGGTTTCCACGTGCTGGAAGTCGCCGGTTTCTGGCTGCCGTTGGCGGCCGTCGTCTTCGCCGTGGCCGGCATCGCCCTCGCCGCCTGCCGCCGCCGCGCCCTCACCGCGACCGCCCTCGGCACGGCCCTCGGCGGAGCCGCCCTCGGCCTCGCCGTGGCCCTGGGCCGCCACCTCACCCTCACCGACCTCCCCGACGAGACCCACCGCCCCGCGGCGGCCGCGATCTACGACGCCCTCACCACGACACTGCGCCAAACGGCCTGGCTCCTGCTGGCGTTGGGCCTGACGGTCGCCGCGATCACTTGGCTGACGGCCCGCTGGGGACACCTCGTCCTGCCCCTCGTACGACGCCGCCGAGCACCCGCAACGCCCGCTCCAGATCCGGCAAACCGGCCGACCCGAGTCCAAGCCTGACCGCGTCCGGTGTGCGGCGCGGGTCGACGGCGAAGGCGGAACCCGGGGTGACGGCGATGCCGTGGGCAGCGGCGACCGCCGTGAAGGTGTCCGCGCGCCAGGGGGCCGGCAGCTCCCACCACGCGAAGTACGCCCGCGGATCCGACCGCACCCGGAACCCGCCGAGCACCTCGACGAGCAGCCGCTGCCGACGCCCCACCTCCGCCCGCTTCGCCGCGACCAGCTCACCCGCGTCACCGTCCCGGTCCTGGTCGTCGTGGGCGCCGACGACGGGTACACCCCGGTCTCCGACGCGGAGGCGATGCACGCGGCGCTGCCCGACTCGACGTTGCGGGTGATCGAGGGGGCGGCGCATCTGCCGAACCTGGAGCGGCCCGGGGAGTTCAACGAGACGTTGGGGAGATTCCTGGCGCGCGTGGGATGATTCGGACAACCCATCCCTGAGCGGAAGGCCGGGACTTGGACACTGCGGCTGCGGAGTGGACGGTCTCCGGTGACACACCCGAGCGGCACGGCGGTCGGCGCCTCGCTGCCTGGTGCGCAGGGCTCCTGTTCGCCGCCCTGAGCCTGGTCGTCGGCTGTCGCGTCCTGGACAGTGACGGCTTCACCCCCGTCCCCCAGGTCCTCGCCTTCCTGCCCTGGCTGCTCGCCCCCACCGGATTCGCCCTGCTGCTCGCGCTGCTGGCCCGCTGGCGGATCGGGCTCGTGTGGGGAATCGTCCTGCTCGGCCTGCTGGCCTGGTTCATCGAGCCGTACGGAAGCGCCGACGAGCCCGACGGAACACCCGTCGCCGAGCTCAGGGTGCTCACCTCGAACGTGGAGTTCGGACAGGGCGCCCGCTCCCTCGTGTCCGTCCTGCGCCGCGAGCAGCCGGACATCGTGTTCGTGGAGGAGTGCGAGTACACCTGTCAGGACACGCTGGAGGGCACCTTCGGCACCGAATACCCCTACCGCCAGGCCGTCCGGGCCGGCGGCTCGACGGGGTCGATCATCCTCAGCCGTTTCCCGCTCCGCGCGACCGACAAAGTCCCCGGCACGATGGGCATGCCCGGAGCCGTCGCCGAGGTGCGCGGCGAGTCCGTACGGCTGCAACTCGCGCACCCGATGCCCCCGCTGCCCGGCCAGGTCGACGTCTGGCAGCGGGAGCTGGGGCGGTTGCGGGACGTGGCCGCCGCCGACCGGGACGTCCCCACCATCCTGGCCGGGGACTTCAACGCCTCCCAGGACCACGCGGCCTTCCGCGACATCCTCGGGACCGGGCTGCGCGACGCGGCCCGGCTCGCCGGTCACGACCGCACGCCCAGTTGGCCCTCGCGCACGGCCGGGGTGATCGGCGCGCAGATCGACCACGTCCTGGTCTCCCGGGACTTCTCCGCGAGCAAGGCCAGGTTCCTCACGCCGGCCGACACCGACCACCGGGCCCTGGTCGTCGACATCACGCTCCACCAGCGCGGTTGACCGAGGCGGGGTGCCCATAATGGGCGCATGCACCGCGAGTTCCCCATCGGCCTCACCCCTCCCGACTGGCTGGTGCGGAACCTCCGAGCCCAGCAGACCCCCGTCAACCGCCCCGCCGTGGCCCGCGCCGCGATCGCGATGGCCCTGCCCCTGTTGATCGGCCTCGCCGCGGACCAGCCCGCGTACGGCGCGCTCGCGTCCATGGGCGCCCTGTCCGGTGTCATCAGCGACACCGCCGACGCGTACCGCATGCGGCTGCTCAAGATCGCGATCCCGCAGCTCTTCGGCGCGATCGGCGTCACCCTGGGCTCTCTGGTCCAGGGCCACGGCTGGCTCGCGGTCGCCGCCGTCACCGCTGTCGCGCTGGCCTCCGGGATGATCTCGACGATCGGCGCGGTCGCCTCCGTATCGGGACTGCTGCTGCTCCTGAACTGCGTGATCGGCGCGGGCCTGCCGCTGCCCGGCGAGTGGTGGCTGGCGCCGCTGCTGATGACCGGCGGCGGGCTGCTGGTGCTGCTTCTCGCGCTGCTCGCCTGGCCGTTGAGGTCGGGGGTGCCGGAGCGGGCGGCGGTCGGTGGGACGTACCGGCAGGTGGCCGAACTGATGGCGGCCTGCGGGCGGGAGGAGTACGACGAGGCTCGGCACGCCGTCACCCAGTCGCTGAACCAGTCGTACGACCTCATCCTGGCCCGGCGGGCCCGCCACCACGGCCGCAGCACCGAACTGACGCGGCTGCTGGCCCAGTTGAACGCGATCACCCCGGTCGTGGAGGCCGCCCCCGCCGCCCACCTCGGCGGCAGCCCGATGCCGCCGGAGATCCCGGCGGCGGTCCGCCATCTCGCGCACGCCGTGGAGACCGGCTACACCGGACCGACAGGGCTCCAACTCCCCGCGCCCGCCTCGGAGACCGCCCGCGCCGTCGACCACGCCCTGCGCCACGCGGCCGAGGTCGTCGCCCGGCCCGACGTCGACCCGCGAGGCATCGACGACCGCCTCGGCCGGCCCGCCGCCCTCGGCATCCGCACCGCCCGCGCCCTGCGCAACGTCACCCTCTCCGCCGCCTCCTGGCGCTACGGACTGCGCCTGGCCCTGTGCATCGGCATCGCCCAGGCGCTGGTCTCGATCGTGCCCGTGCCGCGCTCGTACTGGGTCGCGCTCACCATCACCTTCGTGATGAAGCCGGACTTCGGTTCCGTCTTCTCCCGCGCCCTGCTGCGCGCCCTCGGCACGGTCGCCGGGCTGCTCGTCGCGGCGGCGGTGCTCTCCCAAGTACCGCGCGGCTGGTGGGACGTGGCCGTACTGCTCTGCCTGGCACCGCTGATCCCGCTGCTCACGCCACGCGGCTACGGCTATCAGACCGCCGCCATCACCCCGGTGATCCTGCTCCTGTCCGACGTCCTCAACCACCAGGGCACCGCCCTGCTCCTGCCCCGGCTGCTGGACTCCCTCATGGGCTGCGGCATCGCCCTGGTCGCCGGTTATCTGCTGTGGCCGGAGAGCTGGCACACCCGCGTCGGCGACCGCCTCGCGGACGCGGTCACCGACACCGCGCGCTACGTCGAGACCGCCTTCGGCGACGACACCGAACCGGCCGCCCGGGCCCGGATGCGGCGCCGCCTCTACCGCGATCTGTCCGTCATCCGCACCGAGTTCCAGCGCGCGCTCACCGAACCGCCGCCGACCGGACGCCGGGCCGCCGCCTGGTGGCCACTGGTCGTCGCCGTGGAACGGATCGTGGACGCGACGACCGCGGCCCGGGTGCGGGTCGGACACGGGGCGGCTCCGCCGTCCGCCGCGGAGATCCGCCAAGTGGCGCTTCAGCTGGGGGAGTTGGCGGAGGGGGTACGGGAGTCGGAGGTGCTGGTGGAGGTCCGTACCGACCTCACCGGGCCGGCCGGCAGCGTGCTGGAGCCGCTGCGCCAGGAGGTGGCGGCGGCCCGGGCCATCGCCTCGCCGCACTGACCCGACCTACCCACGCCTGCCGAACACAGGTGGGTGCGGGCCGCCTCGTGCAGAAGGCGACCCGCACCGGGTGGGGGGTGGTGGGTGTGGGGTGGTGGTTCTCAGGCGGCGGGCGTCAGGTCAGGTCCTAACTCCCGGACTTCTCCATGACCTTGTCGCTCGCGGCCTTGCCGGTCGTGACCTCGTCGAGGACGCCCGCGAGGCCGTTGGCCCACAACTGGTTCACTCTGGCCCGCTCGTTGGCGTCGGGGTTCGAGTTGGTGCAGGACGTGCCGGGGCCGCCGCCGGACATCAGCTCGCTGCACGGGCCCGTGTAGTGGTCCGGCAGACCGAGCACGTGCCCGGTCTCGTGGGCGGTCACGCGGGTCGAGTCGTACTGCTGGTTCTGCGCGTAGTCGAGGAAGACGTACCCGCTGCCGTGCCCGTCGGTGGAGGCAAACGAGCCACGGGAGTCGTTGCCCTCGCGGTAGCTGAAGTCGGCGCTCGACGCGGTGCCCGACTGGAGCTTGACGTTGGACACCGAGCTGTTCCAGATCTGGGCGCTGCGGGATATCTGCGCGCTGAACGTGGGGGCGCGGGAGGCGTCGTAGACGACGGTCACGGCTGCGGCGAGGGTCGGGTGGGCGGCGCGCTTCTCGGCGACCGATTTCAGGACGGCCTGGAAGAAGGCCTGGTTGGCGTCGGCCTCGGCGGCCGAGCCGGTGTAGGCCGAGTAGCCGCTGGCGCCGGAGTGCGGGGCGGGCGCCGACGTCACGGCGGCGGCGGCCGGAACCGCCGTACCGAGACCGAGGACCGCGAGACCGATACCGGTCGCGACCGCCGAACGGGCATGCAGGGACATGGACTTGTTCATCGAGGACTCCTAGGTGGGGGTGAGTCGTCACCGAGGAGTTTCTGTGTCTGTGGCCCGGCTGTGATGATGGCAGCTGCCGATAGCACCGCCCTATCGGCAGCCCAATTCGTGTACGACAGGCGGGATTTGTGCGTCTGGTGAAACGTGTGATTCCGCTTTACGCTCCGTTTGCATGGACCTAGAGGTGAGGCACCTCCGCGCACTGTGCGCCATAGCCGACACCGGCAGCCTGCACCGGGCTGCCCGCCAACTGGGAGTCGCCCAGCCGTCGTTGAGTACCCAGTTGCGCCGGATCGAACAGGAGCTGGGCGGCCCGCTCTTCGTCCGGGCCCGCACCGGCTGCCGGCCCACCCCGCTGGGCCGCCTTGTGCTCAGCCGCGCCCGCCCGCTGGTGGCCGAAATGCGCTCCCTGGTCAGCGAGGCCCGGGCCGCCGCGACGGGCGGCCAGGAACTGCGCGTCGGCTCCACCGCGAGCCGGGCCCTGGCGGGCTGGCTGCGCCGGCTGCGCGCCCGCGGCCAGGACCCCACCCTGCACATGAACGTCTCCCCGAACGCCCTGCTGCGCATGGTCGCCGACGGCCAACTCGACGTCGCCTTCGTGCACGAGGTCGAGGGCTCCCCGCTGCGCATCCCCGAGGGCCTGCCCCTGCGCGTCCTGATCGAGCGCGAACCGCAGTTCGTCTCCCTGCCCGTCGACCACCCGGCCACCGCGCACCCCGCGGTGCACGTCTCCCAACTGGCCCAGGACCGCTGGATGATCGACCCCACGGTGGACGGCGAGTGGGACGCCGTGCGGCACATGTTCCGCACGGCGGGCATCAACCCCCATGTCCTGCACGGCGATTACCACACGGCCGCCGCCCTGGTCGCCACCGGCGAGGTCGTCACCGTCTGCCAGCCGTCCTGCCTGCCCCGCCCCGACATGGCCGTACGCCGCCTGCACGGCGACCCCTTGGGCGTCCGGCTCCTCCTCGCGGCCCGCACGGAGACGGACCTGGACGGCGCCCTGCCCGCACTGCGCGAGGCGTACTGGGAGGCGGCCCGGGAGGCACCGGCGTACCGGGAGTGGCTGGAACGCGAGGGTACGAGACCCCTGCCCGACGGCGGGGGCCTGAGACCCGAGCCCGCCCCAGCCCTCCCCTAGCGCAGAAGGATCAGACGCCGATGTCGCAACCGTCCTTGCGCCACACGGCGACGACGGCCGGGCGCACGATCCTGCCGGGTCCGTCGGGCCAGACGCTGGCCGGGCTCTCGACGGTCGCGCCGGCGATCTCGCCCGGGTGCTGCACGGCCACCAGCACGCGCCGGTCCTGCACCAGCGGACCGCAGGTCTCGGCGCCGTTCGGCACGGTCAGGAACTGCTTGAGCTCACCGCGTCGCGGGCCCTTGGTCGCCACGCCGAACAGCCCGTCGTGCGAGCCGAGTTGGGCGCCGTCGGTGGAGATCCACAGGTTGCCGTGCGGGTCGAAGGCCACGTTGTCCGGGCAGGAGATCGGGCTGACGTCGTCCTTGGGGAAGCCCGCGAAGTAGGTCGCGGGGTCCTTCGGGTCACCGGCGACGAGGAACAGCGACCAGGCGAACCGCGTGCTGTCCGCTCGGTTCCGTCGCTCGGTCAGCTCCAGGATGTGCCCGTGCTTGTTGGCGTTGCGCGGGTTGGCCTCGTCGGAGGGGGCGTTCGCACCGACGCCGCGGTTGGTGTTGTTGGTGAGGGCGACGTAGACCTTGCCGGTGTGCGGGTTGGGCTCGATGTCCTCGGGCCGGTCCATCTTGGTCGCGCCGACCTTGTCACCGGCGAGCCGGGTGAAGACGAGAACCTCCTCGGCCGTCATCCCCTCGACATGCGAGACGGCACCCTTCGCGGTGGCGGTGGCCAGCGGAATCCACTCACCGCTCCCGTCGAACTCACCGTCGGCGGGCAGCTTCCCTGTCCCGTCGATCTCGATGGCGGGGGAGTCACCGGTGAGCTTGGCCACGTACAGGGTCCCCTCATCGAGCAGAGTGAG
This sequence comes from Streptomyces pseudovenezuelae, assembly GCF_029892565.1. GTDB lineage: Bacteria > Actinomycetota > Actinomycetes > Streptomycetales > Streptomycetaceae > Streptomyces > Streptomyces pseudovenezuelae_A. The sequence continues at coordinate 461,906 of NZ_JARXVH010000003.1, forward strand.
ATTGTGCTCGCGCGCGGCCCGGCTGCTCCCCTGCTTCATCCGCTTGCTGCCGACGAACTTGTAGAAGTAGTCGAACCGCTCGTCGTCCCCGGTGTAGACGACGGGACGCCCGTCGTCGGTGAGCCGCACGGTCGCGCCCTCGTGCTTGACGCGGCCGAGGGCGGTGCGCTTGCGGGGCGTGGAGGTGGGGTCGTAAGGGTCGAGTTCGACGACGTAGCCGAAGCGGTGCGACTCATTGGGCTCTTGCAGGACGTCGAACCGCTTGTCGAACCGTTCCCACTTGCGCTCGGTGGGCCCGGCGACGAGCCCGTACCGCTTGTCGGTCGCCCGGGCGCCGTTGGCGAAGTACTGGTTGAAGTTCTCCTCGCCGTGCAGGGTGGTGCCCCAAGGGGTCGTGCCGCCCGAGCAGTTGTTGAGCGTGCCGAGGACCTTGCGGCCGGTCGGGTCGGCGGAGGTCTTCAGCAGCTCGCTGCCGGCGGCGGGCCCGGTCACCTTGAACTCGGTGGTGACGGTGACGCGCCGGTTGAGGGGATGCCGGGGTACGGGGTTCAGAGCGCCGGTGCGCCGGTCCTCCTCGACGACCACGACACCGAGCCCGTGCGCGGCCCAGGCGACCTCAACCTGCTGACGGGTGGGACTGGCGGGGTCGTACCCCCGGAACATCAACACCTCGTCGGTGTACTCGTGGTTGGCGACGAGCAGCTGCCGCCGGTGCTCACCGGGCACCGGGAGCAGCGCGAGGAAGTCGTTGTTGTACCCGAACTGCCCGGCCTGCGCCGCGGCCGTCTGGTTCTCCGGGTCGAAGGCGGGGGCACCGCGCAGGATGGGCTCGCCCCAGCGGATGACGACGTTCTGCGCGTACCCGTCGGGGATGACGACGGCGTCGGCGGTGTTGGGGGCGACGGCCCCGAACCGCAGCCCGCGCGCGGCCCTGCCCTGGGGTTTGCGGTGTTTGGACGACTCCGTGGCCGACTCCGCCACAGCGGCCTGCGCGGGACGGGCACCTGCCACGCCGGCCGAGCCCGCCGCGGCGGCGACGGTGACGACAGCGGCGGCCCGCATCATCGAACGGCGCCCGAGGGCACCGGCGATGACGTCACCGACGTACTCGTTGGAGCGGGGATCGTTGCCGTAAACCGACCCTGCCCAAGATCGCCTCCCGGGGCCGCTAACCTTACGTGTCCGTCCTGGCCAGGGATTGACGGGCTTCAACTCACGCGAAGGGTTGCGCACATGGGCATTCTCACTCTCCTGCGGAACGCGTTCGGCAGGTCACGCAAGGGGCGTGCCGCCGAAGCAGAGGGTGCGGACCGAACCCCTTCGCAGCGGACGGAGGAGACACCGGTCACACCGGAGCCGACGTCTCCCGCTCCGCAGCCGACGGTCCCCGCACAGTCCCCCACCGCCCAGGTCCCCGAACCGAGGGACGAGGCGGGCTCCACTTCCGCGCCGTCTTCCGATTCCGATTCCGACGAACACGACCTGGTGGCCGCGGCCTTCAACAAGGTCGCCGTCCCGAAGCCGGCCTCGCCGGTGGAGGGTGAGCGGGTCGTCGAGGAAGTCGTCGCGGAGGAACGGGCCGCACAGGAACGGACCGCCGAGGAGCAGGTCTCCGGCAAGGAGGAGACGACCGCGGCGGAGGCGGTGACCGAGGACCCGGAACCGCTGGTGGCGGAGCCCGAGCCGGTGGTTGCCGAGGCCGAGCCGCTGGTGGTGCCGGTCGAGACGCCGGTGGTGGCGGAGGAAGAGGCGGTGGCTGAGGAGCCGACGCCTGAGCCGGTCGTCGTGGAAGCAGTGGCAGTGGTCGAGGAGACCGCACCCGAGCCCGAGGCGGAGCCTGTCGCCGAGGTCGTGGACGTCGTCGTAGTGCCGGTGGTCGAGGAGCCCGTACCCGAGACCCCCGAGCCGACCGTCGAGTCCGAGTCGACTCCGGAACCGGCCGCGGCCACGGTGGACCAACCGGCAATCGTGATCACCGTGCTCGAACCGGCACCGGACACCGACCCGACGGCTCCCACGACCGACCTGGCCGCCACCCCCGAACCGGCAGACGCCGACGGCGAATCCGCCCCACAGGGGCCACCAGCACCCGACAACGAGATTGTCACGGGTGGTGCGGATGGGAACACCCTCGAAGCCGAGGCCGAGGCCGAGGTCCACGCGAACGACCCCGTAGGGACCGCTCTCGCCAAGGCCAACCTCACCGGTACCCAGGCCAAGCTCTACCTGGTCCTCGACCGCTCCGCGAGCATGCGCCCGTACTACAAGGACGGTTCGGCCCAGGCCCTCGCCGACCAAACCGTAGCCCTGGCCGGCGCCCTGGACCCCGAGGCCAAGGTCCACGTCGTCTTCTTCTCCACGGAAGTGGACGGCACCACCGACCTCACCCCCACCTCTCCCGAGGACGCGATCGACAAGGCCCACGCCGGCCTCGGCCGCATGGGCCGCACCAGCTACCACGCCGCCGTGGAAGCCGTACTCGCGCACTACGACGAGCACGCCACCCCCGGCACCCCCGCCCTCGTCGTCTTCCAGACCGACGGCGCCCCGGACGCGAAGACCCCCGCCACCCAGTCCCTCACGGACGCCGCGAAGTCCCACGCCTCGGTGTTCTTCTCGTTCGTCGCGTTCGGCGACCACGACAACAAGGCCTTCGACTACCTCCGCAAGCTGAAGACCGCCAACACGGCCTTCTTCCACGCGGGCCCGACCCCCCTGGAACTCACGGACGCGGAACTCTACGACGGCGTCCTGATCGACTGGCGCCCGTAACCGCTCCTCCCTGTGCCGCCCGCTTCCCACCCCATAAAACGGGAGGCGGGCGGCACACCCGTGTCGGCTACGATTTCAAGGTTCGCAAGACACAGAACACACCAGCAGACCGACCTGGGAGCAGCCCCCCGATGGCTCGACACCTCATCACCAGCGCCCTTCCGTACATCAACGGGATCAAGCACCTGGGCAACATGGTGGGGTCCATGCTCCCGGCGGACGTTTACTCCCGTTACCTCCGCCAGCGCGGCCACGACGTCCTCTACATCTGCGCGACGGACGAGCACGGCACCCCGGCGGAACTGGCCGCGAAGGAGCAGGGCATCCCCGTAGCGGAGTTCTGCGCGCAGGCGCACGACGCGCAGAAGGCGGTCTACGACGGCTTCGCGCTGGCCTTCGACTACTTCGGCCGCAGCTCCTCCCCGCAGAACCGCGAGATCACGCAGCACTTCGCCCGCCGCCTCAACGAGAACGGCTTCATCGAAGAGCGCGCGATCCGCCAGGTCTACAGCCCGACCGACGGCCGTTTCCTCCCGGACCGCTACGTGGAGGGCACCTGCCCGCACTGCGGCTACGACAAGGCCCGCGGCGACCAGTGCGAGAACTGCACCCGAGTCCTGGACCCGACCGATCTGATCAACCCGCGCTCCGCGATCTCCGGCTCCACGGACCTGGAGGTCCGTGAGACCAAGCACCTCTTCCTCCTCCAGTCGAAGCTCCAGCACGAGGTCGAGGAGTGGGTCGCGGCGCACGAGGAGGAGTGGCCGCAGCTTGCGTCCTCCATCGCCCGCAAGTGGCTCACCGAGGGCCTGCACGACCGCGCGATCACCCGCGACCTGGACTGGGGCGTCCCCGTCCCGGCGGACACCTGGCCGGAGCTGGCGGCGGAGGGCAAGGTCTTCTACGTCTGGTTCGACGCCCCGATCGAGTACATCGGCGCGACGAAGGAGTGGTCGGACGAGGACCCGGAGAACAGGGACTGGAAGTCCTGGTGGTACGAGTCCGACGCGGGCGAGAACCCGGTCCGCTACACGGAGTTCATGGCGAAGGACAACGTCCCGTTCCACACGGTGATGTTCCCGGCCACGGAACTCGGCATCCGCGAGCCCTGGAAGATGGTCGACTACGTCAAGGCCTTCAACTGGCTGACGTACTACGGCGGAAAGTTCTCCACGTCCCAGAAGCGCGGTGTCTTCACCGACCAGGCCCTGGACATCCTCCCGGCGGACTACTGGCGCTACTTCCTCATCGCCAACGCCCCGGAGTCGGACGACTCGTCCTTCACCTGGGAGCACTTCACGGCGACGGTGAACAAGGACCTGGCCGACACCCTCGGCAACTTCGTCAACCGCGTCCTGTCGTTCTCGAAGAAGCGCTTCGGTGACGAGGTCCCGGCGGGCGCGGCGGCGGGCGAGGCGGAGACGAGGCTCGGCGAACAGATCGCGGAACTCCTCGCCGAGTACGAGACCCAGATGGAGGCCCTCCAGTTCCGCAAGGCCGCGGCAGCGCTCCGCGCCCTGTGGTCGGCCGGCAACTCCTACCTGGAGGAGAAGGCCCCCTGGCTGGAGATCAAGACCGACAAGGACGCCGCCGCCCTCACCCTCCGTACGGCGATGAACCTGATCCATCTCTACGCGGTGGTCTCGGAACCCCTCATCCCGACGACGTCGAAGGCCATGCGCCAGGCGTTCGCCCTCACCGAGGACACGGCGACCTGGGTCACCCCCGAAGAGGCCCGCGCCCTCGACTCGGTCCCCACCGGCACCCCCTTCACCGTCCCCCCGGTCCTCTTCGCCAAGCTGACGGACGAGGACCTGGAGAACTACAAGGAGCGCTTCGGCGGCGAGCCCGCGTGACGACGTGACGGTGTGTTGAACGTGACGGCGTATTGATGTGCGGCGTGAGGCCCCGGACCCGTGAACATCCCGGGGCCTCACGCCTGTCCTGGGGGCTGCCCTACGACAGCACGCCCGCCCCCGTCGTCGACGCCAGCTCCGTCAGCAGGTTCTTCGCCGACGTCTCAAGACCGGCCGTCAGCGTCGGCGTCCAGTTCACCGACGTCTTGATCTTCTTCGACGCGGCGGCGTTGCACGCGGCGACCAGATCCGTCGCCGTGCCGTTGACGAGGTTGCCGGAGCCCGCGACCGAGCCGGTGCCGTCGCCGCTGAGCAGCTTGGCCACCTTGCCGCCGGTCGGCAGCCTCCAGTAGTTGTTCTGGGCCACGACCTGGGCGCCTGCGCGGGAGTTGATGCTGTACTGCGGCGCGTAGCCGTTCAGCGTGGTCGTGTCGTAGACGTTGTTGTAGAGGTGGATCTGGCCGAGGCGGGCCAGCGGGGCGCGCTGGACGATGCCCTTCCACACGTTGTGGTGGATGGAGACGCGCAGCTTGCCGGTGCTGTCGGTGTCGCTGGAGCCGATCAGCATCGTCTTGTCGTGGTTGGTGAACTGGTTGCGCTCGACGGTGACGAGGTCGGAGCCCTTGGTGATGTCCAGGGCGCCGTCGTGGATCTGGTACTCGCGGCCGTAGTACGTCGGGTTCGCGCTGTCGAAGTGCGCCGCGTCGGTGAACGTGTTGTGGTCCGCCCAGACATGACTCGCGCCGCGCAGGGTGACGGAGTCGTACTCCGAGTTCCAGTTGCCGTCGTCGCCGTCCGTCGGGTCCCACTGCGGGAAGCAGTCCTCGGTGGCGGCGAAGGTGAGGTTGCGGACGATGACGTTGTCGACGTTCTGGATCTGGAGCATGCCGCCGGTGATGCCGGCCTTGGTGCCGGGGACGCCGACGATGCTGGTGTTGGCCGGCACCCTGAGCACGACGTTCTTGGCCTGCCTGTCCTGGGCCGCGGCCCGCGCCGTCTCCTGCGTGCCGGAGGGCAGCTTCGAGCGGCCGTAGGTGGCGGGGTCGTACGCCTTCACGTACGAGGTCAGCGAATACCCGGTGCCCGACGCGTAGTCGGCGCAGGTCAGCTTCTTGCCGGCGGCGTCGGTGTTGGCGTCGATCGGGCCCGAGACCTTGATGATCCGCGGTGTCGTGTCCGAGGCCGAGCCGAGCGCCTTCACCAACTGGGCGCGGGTGGAGACGGTGAAGGTGTGCGCCGCGTCCGCCTTCGTGCCGCCGGTCGTGCCGGTCCCGGACGACGCCCAGCCGTCCTTGGCGGCGAGCGTCTGGTGGTAGAGGTCGGCGGTCGTACCGGCGTTCGCGTTCAGTACGACGACACCGGCGCCGACGACGGCGGCCACGGCCGCCGCGGAGACGACGGCGGTGCGCCGCGCGCGGAGGGACCGGCGGTGGGAGGCAGAGGCCACGGATGAGTCCTTACCTGGTGCGAAGAGACACGTGCTGGGTGTGAAGCCCCGGTGAAGGGTTCCTTCGACTCATGAGTGGCCGCGGGGTCAAGAAAGGTTGCCGTTCATCACACTGATCCATCTCTTGCACTCTCTTCACTCCACATTTACCTCGCTATGGGGTTCTGTTCGTGAAAAGAATCCTGATCCGCTCCGGAAAGAGCCCCTACCGTGTCGCCACTCCGGCGGAGTTCATCCAGCAGGACCTGATCGGGACGAACACGGGCAATCTCTCGCGCCGCGGAGATCAACGAGCAGTACGACGTCTTCGTCGTCCCGCTCGCCAACGCCTTCCGCCCCGCCTTCCGGGGCTCGCTCGACCGCCTGTCGACGCTGATCGAACAGCTCACCATCCCCGTCGTGGTGTTCGGCGTCGGCGCCCAGGCCCCCGCGGACTACGACACCGAGTGGCTGAAGCCGATGGCGGACTCCGTCCGCCGCTTCGCCCGCGCCGTCCTGGAGCGCTCCGCCTCCATCGGCGTCCGCGGCGAACTGACCGCCGGCTACCTGCGCGACCTCGGCTTCCACGACGTGGACATCATCGGCTGCCCGTCGATGTTCCTGTCCGGCGCGACCTTCCCGGAGATACGGGCCTCGGAGCTCACCTCCGACTCCCGCATAGCCCTGAACCTCTCGCCGGACGCGATACCCGTCGGCGACATCGCGGGCATCGCCCGCACCGCGTGGGAGCGCTACCCCGACCTCACCTACTACGCGCAGAACACCGCCGACGCGGAACTGCTGATGTGGGGCGACACCACCCCCGAGTCCGGCTACGAGGACCCCTTCCCGCTCCAGCTCAGCCACGCCCTGCTGCAGGAGAACAAGGTCCGCATGCCGCTGGACCCGGCGACCTGGATCGACGAACTACGCGCGTACGACTTCGCCTACGGCACCCGTATCCACGGCAACGTCGCCGCCCTGCTGGCCGGCACCCCGAGCGTGGTCCTCACCCACGACTCGCGCACCCTCGAACTCTGCCGCTACTTCGACATCCCGCACCGCCCGCTCACCGAACTGAGCGCCGACACCGACCCGCGGGACCTGTACGAGGGCGCCGACTTCTCCGCGATGCTCAAGGGCCACGGCGAGCGCTTCGAGCGCATCATCGGCTTCCTCGACCGCAACGACCTGGAGAACACCTACACCCACGGCGACGGCGGCGCCGCCTTCGACGCCCGCATGGCCGCGCTCGACCTCCCCGCGTCGATGCTCGTCTGGGACGGCGCGGACGACGGCCAGCTGCGCTACCGCATGAGCAGCCTCCGCGAGCGCATCACCGCGGCCGACACCCGGGCCGGCGAACGTGCCGCCAAGCAGGCCAAGGAGAACAAGGAACTGCGGGGTAAGCTCGCCGCCGCCGAGAAGCGCGCGAGCGAGACCGCCCGCCAACTCGACGCCCTGCGCAAGGAACTGGCCGCCGCCACCAAGCGCCTCGGCGCGGTGGAGCGCCGGGTCACCGGCATCGACAGGCGCCTCCTGGTCCGCCTCGGCCCGGCCCTGCGCCGCCGCACCCACAAGGCACCCGGCAAGGCTCCGGCCAGTAACGACTGACGTGCCCCCGCACACAGCCCGAGGGCGCCCGGAACCTCACTGCCAGGTTCCCGGGCGCCCTCAACCCTCGTATCTCAGCCGTCGTTCTTTCTCAGCCGTCGTTCTTTCTCAGCCGTCGTTCGTCTCGTCCGTGGCCACTTCCAGGGTCAGGCGGCCGTGGACGCCCCTGGCGAAGTGCCTGCGGTCGTACTTGAGGTACAGCAGGCCGCCCGCGTGCCCGTTGTCCGGGTAGATGGAGTCCTCGTCCAGCGTGACGCGCGTAGTGGTGTTGCTCGCGTACGGCTCCACCTCGGCGGACAGCAGCACCGACTTCTCGTCGAAGAACAGCTGGCCCGTGTGGCAGGCGTGCCCGCCCTCGTAGCCGGCGTCGGTCCAGGTGCCGTCCACGTGGACCTTCACGTGGATGTGGACGCAACGGCCCTGGTACCAGCCGGGGAAGACGGTCCGGAAGGTGACCTCGCCGTGCCGGTCGGTGCGCCAGGTCCCACGCAGATAGCGCTCGTCGTCGGTCGGCTCCTGGTGGCCGCCGCCCGGGGGAGGACCGCCGGTCGGGGTGCCGGTGGGCGTGCCGGTCGGGGTGTCGGTCGGCGGAGGACCCGTCGGGCCGCCGCCCCCGCCGCCGCTGCCCATGTCCTCGTAACCGGAGTACACGCCCGTGGCGTTGCAGTGCCAGATGTCCACGGCCGCGTTCCGGACCGGCTTGCACGTCTCGGCGTCGATCACCTTGAGCCGGAGGGCGAGCGGGACGCCCTCCTGGTCCTCCGTGACATCCCGGCGGATCTTGTCGGCGTCGATGTAGTACGGCCCCTCGACCAGCTCCGAGGTCAGCGTGTAGCAGGTGTCCTCCGGGGCGCCCGGCTTCGGGCCGCCCTCCTCGGCGGATGCGCCGGTGGCGAGGGCGGTGCCGACGCCGGCCGCGGTCACCGCGACGCCACCGGCCACCAGAACCGTACGGCGGGCCAACGTCCCTCTGTCTTCGGGTGTTTGAGTGTCCGTCATGGTCACCGAACGTAGGCGTGGGCCGCTTGGCAGGAACATCTGAAAGAGCTGTGAATCGTGGTGCGCAGACGAAAGGGCTCGAAACCGACGCCGGTTTCGAGCCCTTCGCTACCGCTCAGACCGCTTGCGCTACTTCGCCTGCGGCTTGCGCACCTGGAGGTGCAGCTCCTTCAGGCGGGCCTCCTCCAGCTCCGTCGGCGCGCCCATCATCAGGTCCTGGGCGTTGCCGTTGAGCGGGAAGGAGATGGTCTCGCGGATGTTCGGCTCGTCGGCCAGCAGCATCACGATGCGGTCGACGCCGGGGGCGATGCCGCCGTGCGGCGGGGCGCCGAAGCGGAACGCGCGCAGCATGCCGGCGAACTTCTCCTCGACGGTGTCGCGGTCGTAGCCCGCGATCTCGAACGCCTTCAGCATGATGTCCGGCTCGTGGTTCCGGATCGCGCCCGAGGACAGCTCGACGCCGTTGCAGACGATGTCGTACTGCCAGCCCAGGATGTCCAGCGGGTCCTGCGTCTCCAGGGCTTCGAGACCGCCCTGCGGCATGGAGAAGGGGTTGTGCGAGAAGTCGATCGCGCCGGTCTCCTCGTCCTTCTCGTACATCGGGAAGTCGACGATCCAGCAGAACCGGAAGACGCCCTCCTCGAAGTGCCCGGCGCGCTTGGCGGCCTCGACGCGGACCGCGCCCATGATCTTCGAGACCTCGTCGAACTCGCCCGCGCCGAAGAACACGGCGTGCCCGGCGGCCAGCGACAGGCGCTTGGTCAGCTCGGCGACGTTGTCCTCGGTCAGGAACTTCGCGATCGGGCCGGTCAGCGAACCGTCCTCGGTCACGCGCACCCAGGCCAGGCCCTTCGCGCCGAGCGTCACCGCGAAGTCGCCGAGCTGGTCGAAGAACTTGCGGGGCTGGGCCGAGACGTCCGGCACCGCAAGGGCGCGCACGTGCTTGCCGGCGAAGGCCTTGAACTCCGAGCCCTCGAAGATGTCGGTGATGTCGGTGAGTTCGAGCTTGGCGCGCAGGTCCGGCTTGTCGGAGCCGTACTTCAGCATCGACTCGCGGAACGGGATGCGCGGGAAGGGGGAGGTGACCTCCTGGCCGCCGCCGAACTCCGTGAACAGCTCGGTCATGAGCTGCTCGATCGGACGGAACACGTCCTCCTGCTCGACGAAGCTCATCTCGACGTCGAGCTGGTAGAACTCGCCCGGCGAGCGGTCCGCGCGGGCGTCCTCGTCACGGAAGCAGGGCGCGATCTGGAAGTAGCGGTCGAAGCCGGAGATCATCAGCAGCTGCTTGAACTGCTGCGGCGCCTGCGGAAGGGCGTAGAACTTGCCCGGGTTCAGCCGGGACGGGACGACGAAGTCGCGGGCGCCCTCGGGGGAGGTCGCGGACAGGATCGGCGTCGCCATCTCGTTGAAGCCGAGGGCGACCATCTTCGAGCGGATCGCGGCGATCACCGAGGACCGCAGCATGATGTTGCGGTGCATGCGCTCGCGGCGCAGGTCCAGGAAGCGGTACTCCAGGCGCCGCTCCTCGTTGACCCCGTCCTCGGTGTTGATCGTGAAGGGCAGCGGGGCGGCGGCGCCGAGCAGCTCGACCTCGCCGACCTCGACCTCGATCTCACCGGTCGGCAGGTCCGGGTTCACGTTGTCCGTGCCGCGGGAGACCACCTTGCCGTCGACGCGGACCGTCGACTCCTTGGTGACCTTGTCCAGCGCCTCGTAGGCGGGCGTGCCGGGGCGGGCGACGAGCTGCGTGATGCCGTAGTGATCGCGCAGATCGATGAAGAGGATGCCGCCCAGGTCTCGGCGATTGTGCAGCCAGCCGCTCAGCCGGACGTCGGAGCCGACGTCAGAGGCGCGGAGCTCGCCGCAGGTGTGGGACCTGTACCGATGCATCGTCGTTCATCCAGTCTTCGCGAATCGGAGTCTGTGTGGGGCTGTGTCAGGCTGTGCGGGTCTGAGTTTCGGGGTGTTTCACGTGAAACACCCGGCCAAGCCTACCGGGGACCCAAAGATCGGCTCCCCACCATTTCGGCTCCCGGAACACTTCTCACATGCCGATCGGTGGCACTCATCGATCACCTTTTCTTAAAGTAGGGCAATGCGCACTGGTGAGCCTCTGCCCGCCGTGGGGGAGGTTCTCGCCGCCCTCGCGACCGGCCTGTGGTTCTGGGACACCGCCACGGAAGCGGTCTCGGTGGACGCCGAGGCCGCACGTCTGCTCGGCCTGCCCGCGAAGGCGGCCACCCTCACGGAGGCCCAGACCCGGGCCCGACTGCACCCCGTCGACTGGAACGAGATCGCCGGCATCGTCGGCCTCGCCGTCGCCGAGGGCACCCTCGCCGAGGTGCGGGTCCGGGTCATGGACGAGCACGGCCGGGTGATCCGCGTCGTGCGCTCCCGCTCCAAGCCGTCGTACGACCCCGAACGGCATGCCTTCCAGCTGATCGGCACCCTCCAGGAGGTCACCGAGCCGACCCCGGGCAGCCCGGCGGGCCGCAGTGCCGTCACGGGCGACTGGCGGCGCTCCCGGGAGGCGTTCCTGCTGGACGCGGGCCGGGCGCTGGCCGAGGCGCGGTCGACGGCGGAGGTGCTGCGGGTCGCGGCGGGCCTGTCGATGCCGGGCTTCTCCCCGGACGGGCTCGCGGTCTTCGAGGTCGCGGGGGACCGTCTGTCGATCATCGGCCTGCACGGGTACCAGCCCGGCGACGAGGACCCGTTCTCCCCCATGGCCCTGGAGGCGGACTATCCGGCCGCCGAGGTGATCCGCACCGGTCGAGCCGTCTACCTCTCGTCCCCCGGCGACTACAAGAACCGCTATCCGGCCATGTGGCAGCTGATAGAGCACCTCGGCCGCGAGTCCTGGGCGTATCTGCCGCTGACGGTGGCGGGCCGCACGATGGGGGCCTGGATGGCGTCCTTCGCCTATCCCGTCGCCTTCACCCCCGACGAACGCTCGGTCCTGACCACCATCGCCCGCATGCTCGCCCAGGCCCTCTCCCGGGCCGGCGTCGCCGAGAGCGAGCGCGCCCTGACCGACGGCCTGCAGCGCTCCATGCTGCCGACCCTGGGCCCGCGAATACCGGGCATGAACGTCGCCGCCCGCTATGTACCCACCGGCGGCGGTCTGCAGGTCGGCGGCGACTGGTACGACATGATCCCGCTGCCCGGCAGCACCGCGGGGGGCGGCCGGATCGCCCTGGTCATCGGCGACGTCCAGGGCCACGACGTGCGGGCGGCCGGCCTGATGGGCCAGCTGCGGATCGCCCTGCGCGCCTACGCCTCCGAGGGCCACCGCCCCGACGCGGTGCTCTCCCGCGCCTCCCGCTTCCTGCACGGGATGACCTACGGCTCCCCCGAGGACGCCTCCGACCTGCGCTTCGCGACCTGCCTGTACATCGAGGCCGACCCGGTCACCGGCACCCTGGACATCGCCCGGGCCGGCCACCCGGACCCGGCGATCCGGATGGCGGACGGCACGGTGCTGGCCCGGCCGACGGCGGGCGGGCTGCCGCTGGGCATCGACCCGGACGCCGACTACCCGACCACGCGGATCACCCTCGAACCCGGCGAGACCATGCTGATCTGCACGGACGGCCTGATCGAGACCGGCGGCCACGACCTGGACACGGGCTGGCAGCGGATCCGTACGATCCTCGAAGAGCACGAGGGCGATCTGGAGGAGCTGGCCGACGCCCTGGTGCAGGGCGTGCACGGGCCCTCCTCCCACCACACCACCGGCCCGCTCGCCGACCGCCGCGAGGACGACATAGCGGTGCTGCTGCTGTCCCGCCCGGCGGCGGAAGGCTCCGAGAACGCGCCGGCCGGGGTGATACCGGCGCGAACGGTCCGGCGCACCATGATGTCGGTCGCGCAGGCGGAACCGGAGCGGGTGGCGGTGGCCCGGCAGCAGCTGCGCGAGCTGCTGCACGACTGGACCTCGCTGGACCAGATCGACTCGGCGGTCCTGCTGCTGTCCGAGATGCTCACCAACGTCCTCGTGCACACCGACGCCGACGCGCTGCTGCTGGCCGAAGTCCGCGACGAGGTCGACGGGCGCCGGATACGCATCGAGGTCACCGACACCAGCGACGACCTCCCGCACAAGCGCCGCCCCGGCGAGCTGGCCTCCTCCGGCCGCGGCCTGGTCCTCATCGAGCTCCTCGCCGACACCTGGGGCGTGGACCCGCGGGGCGAGGGCAAGAGCATCTGGTTCGAACTCCACGAGCCCGAGCCGAAGGACGCCGAGGGGTACGGGACCGGCGGCTACGAACCCGAGGGCGCCGGCGACTCCGCCGGCCCCGGCGATCCGGGGGACTCCGGCGGCGCCCCGTAGAGCGTCCGCAGCTCGTGCAGGACCCCGAAGGCGGCCGCGGTCAGCGGTACGGCGAGCAGCATGCCGAGGATGCCGGCGACGGAGGCGCCCGCGGTGATCGCCAGCATCACCACCGCCGGGTGCATCTGCACCGTCCGGCTCTGGATCATCGGCTGCAGCACATGCCCCTCAAGGACCTGCACGGCGAGCACGACGCCGAGGACCCACAGGGCGATGACGAAGCCGCGGTCGGCGAGCGCGACCAGGACGGCGACGGCGCCGGAGAGGAAGGCGCCGAGGTAGGGGATGTAGGCGCCGACGAAGACCAGCGCGCCCAGCCCGACGGCGCCGGGGACGTCGAGCACGAGCAGGCCCACGGTGATGCAGAGGGCGTCGATGAGCGCGATGAGCGTGGTCCCGCGCATGAACCCCTCGACGGCCTCGAAGGCCCGCCGCGCCATGGCCTCGACGATGTCGGCGGTGCCGCGCGGGGCGATGGAGCGCAGGGTGCCGACGGCGCGGTCGGAGTCGCGCAGGAAGAAGAAGACCAGGAGCAGGGCGAGGACGGCCATGGCGATGACCTCGCCGACCACGCTGACCCCGCTGATCACGTTGGAGGCGGCGGTGCCGCCGAACTTGGTGAGCAGTTCCTTGGCGTTGGAGGCGAGGTCGTCCAGCGAGGTCCCGGCGGCCCCGAAGTGCTCGGTCAGCGAAGTGGCCGCGTCCTTGAGGGAGGCGACGATCTCGTCGCCGGTGTCGATCAGCGCGGCGACCACGATGTAGACGGCCCCGCCGACCACGGCGACGACCGCGACACAGGTGAGCCCGGCGGCGACCGACCGGTTGACCCGCGCCTTCACCAGCCGCCGGTACAGCGGCCCGAGCAGCGCCGTGCCCAGCAGCGCGAGCAGCACGGGCGTGACGGCCGTCTTGAGCTCCCCGCACAGCCGGATCCCGACGTAGACGACCCCAGCGAGGAGCAGAAGGACGGCACACCAGGCGGCGAACCGGCGGACGGGCTCGGGAAGCAGCTGCACACGCCCAGCCGACCACGCCCCGAACCCCGCGTCCCGCCCGAACACCCCGTCCGGGTGACGGACCGTCAGCAGGTCATGCGGTTGCCGGGCATTCGGCGGCGCCTTGGCAGGTGGAAGGGCAGACGGAAGGGCCCTGCCCGGTCGGTGCGACCGGGCAGGGCCCTTGGACGGGAGGGTCAGCCCTGGGGGCCGCTCTCCGACATGCCGTGCACCGCCGGGATCGTGCCCAGGCGGCCCTTCTGGAAGTCCTCGAACGCCTGCTGAAGCTCGGCCTGGTTGTTCATGACGAACGGGCCGTAGTGCGCCATCGGCTCACGGATCGGCTGCCCGCCCAGGAGCACGACCTCCAGGTCCGAGGTGTTCGAGTCCTGCTGCTCGTCCGCGCGGACGGTCAGCGAGGAACCCGCGCCGAAGACGGCGGTCTGGCCCAGGTGGATCGGCCGGCGCTCGGCGCCCACCGTGCCCTTGCCGGCCAGCACGTACGCGAGACCGTTGAAGTCCTCGCGCCACGGCAGGGTCAGCTCGGCGCCGGGTGCCAGGGTCGCGTGGATCATCGTGATCGGCGTGTGCGTGACGCCGGGGCCCGCGTGACCGTCCAGCTCACCGGCGATGACCCGCAGGAGCGCGCCGCCGTCGGGGGTGGTGAGCAACTGCACGTTGCCGCCGCGGATGTCCTGGTAGCGCGGGGCCATCATCTTGTCCTTGGCCGGGAGGTTCACCCACAGCTGCAGACCGTGGAAGAGACCGCCGGACACCACGAGGGACTCCGGCGGAGCCTCGATGTGCAGCAGACCGGCGCCGGCCGTCATCCACTGGGTGTCGCCGTTGGTGATGGTGCCGCCGCCACCGTTGGAGTCCTGGTGGTCGAAGACGCCGTCGATGATGTAGGTGACGGTCTCGAAACCGCGGTGCGGGTGCCAGGGAGTGCCCTTGGGCTCGCCCGGCGCGTACTCCACCTCACCCATCTGGTCCATCATGATGAACGGGTCGAGGTGGCGGTAGTGGATCCCGGCGAAGGCGCGGCGCACCGGGAAGCCCTCGCCCTCGAATCCGCTCGGGGCGGTCGTGACGCCGAGCACGGGGCGTGCCACGGCATCGACCGGGGTGGTCACGCGCGGGAGCGTCAACGGGTTCTCGACGGTCACTGCAGGCATGTCGGTACCTCCTTGTGCGGCCAGTTTAGTTGAGCATTGAACTTTCTGCCACCCCTAACAGAGAAAGCCCGGAGGGCATTCCCTCCGGGCCTCCAGGTTCGGGATGTGGATCAGCCGTACATGCGACGCATGGCGAAGTCGACCATCTGTTCGACCGCCTTCGCGTCGAAGACCATCCTGTGCTCGCCCTCCATGTCGAGGACGAAGCCGTAGCCGGTGGGCAGGAGGTCGATCACCTCGGCGCCGGTGATCACGAAGTACTTGGACTCCTTGCCCGCGTACCGCCGCAGCTCCTTGAGCGAGGTGAACATCGGGATCACCGGCTGCTGCGTGTTGTGCAGAGCCAGGAACCCGGGGTTGTCGCCCCGTGGGCAGTAGACCTTCGACGTGGCGAAGACCTGCTGGAAGTCCTCCGCCGCCAACTGGCCGGTGGTGAACGCCCGCACCGCGTCCGCGAGGGACGGTGGGGACGGCTCGGGGTACAGCGGCGGCTGCTGGCCGTACCCGCCCGGCATCTGCTGCTGTCCTTGGGCGTACTGCTGTTGCTGAGCGCCCACACCCTGGTCGTAGCCGTACATGCCCCAAAGAGTACTGAGTCACAGATGACCCAATCGGGGTTGCTTCTTATTACCGACGGGTAGCATCATCTTAGCTACGTATTGATACGTGAACCAGCGCGAGGATCCAGTGCCTCGCCGATCTCTCTACGGAGCCGGGAGCCGTCGCCATGGGGCACTACAAGTCCAACCTTCGGGACATCGAGTTCAACCTCTTCGAGGTACTCGGGCGCGACAAGCTGTACGGCACCGGGCCGTTCGAGGAGATGGACGCCGAGACCGCGAAGAGCATCCTCGACGAGCTGACCCGCCTGTCCGAGAACGAGCTGGCGGAGTCCTTCGCGGACGCCGACCGCAACCCGCCGGTCTTCGACCCGGAGACGAACACCGCACCGGTCCCGGCGTCCTTCAAGAAGAGCTACAAAGCCTTCATGGACGCGGAGTACTGGCGTCTTGGCCTGCCCGAGGAGATCGGCGGCACGACCGCGCCGCCGTCCCTGATCTGGGCGTACGCGGAGCTGGTGCTCGGCGCGAACCCGGCCGTGTGGATGTACTCCTCCGGTCCGGCCTTCGCCCGCATCCTCTTCGACGAGGGCACCGAGCAGCAGAAGCACATCGCGAAGATCGCCGTGGAGAAGACCTGGGGCTCCACCATGGTGCTCACCGAGCCCGACGCGGGCTCGGACGTCGGTGCCGGTCGCACCAAGGCGACCCAGCAGGAGGACGGCTCCTGGCACATCGAGGGCGTCAAGCGCTTCATCACGTCCGGTGAGCACGACATGGAGGAGAACATCCTCCACTACGTGCTGGCGCGGCCGGAGGGCGCCGGTCCCGGCACCAAGGGCCTGTCCCTCTTCCTGGTACCGAAGTACCTCTTCGACTTCGAGACCGGCGAGCTGGGCGAGCGCAACGGCGTGTACGCCACCAACGTCGAGCACAAGATGGGCCTGAAGGCCTCCAACACCTGCGAGATGACCTTCGGTGACCAGCACCCCGCCAAGGGCTGGCTGATCGGCGACCGGCACGACGGCATCCGCCAGATGTTCCGGATCATCGAGTTCGCCCGCATGATGGTCGGCACGAAGGCGATCTCCACGCTGTCGACGGGCTACCTGAACGCGCTGGAGTACGCCAAGGAGCGCGTCCAGGGCTCCGACCTCGCGGCCTTCGGTGACAAGACCGCGCCCAAGGTCACCGTCACCCACCACCCCGACGTGCGCCGCTCGCTGATCACGCAGAAGGCGTACGCCGAGGGCATGCGCGCCCTCGTCCTGTACACCGCCTCCGTCCAGGACGCGATCCAGGTCAAGGAGACGAACGGCGAGGACGCCAAGACCGAGCACGCGCTCAACGACCTGCTCCTGCCGATCGTCAAGGGCTACGGCTCCGAGAAGGGCTACGAGCAGCTCGCGCAGTCGCTGCAGACCTTCGGCGGCTCCGGGTTCCTCCAGGAGTACCCGATCGAGCAGTACATCCGCGACGCCAAGATCGACACCCTGTACGAGGGCACGACCGCGATCCAGGGCCAGGACTTCTTCTTCCGGAAGATCGTCCGCAACCAGGGCTCGGCCCTCAACTCCCTTGCCGAGGACATCAAGAAGTTCCTCGCGCTCGGCACCGGCGGCGAGCAGCTGGCCGGCGCCCGCGAGCACCTCGCCAAGGCGGCCGTCGAGCTGGAGGCCATCGTCGGCCTGATGCTGACCGACCTCGCGGCCACCGAGCAGGACGTCAAGAACATCTACAAGGTCGGCCTCAACACCACCCGCCTGCTGCTCGCCTCCGGCGACGTGATCGTCGGCTACCTGCTCCTCAAGGGCGCCGCGATCGCCGCCGAGAAGCTGGAGACGGCGTCCACCAAGGACGTGGCGTTCTACCAGGGCAAGATCGCGGCGGCGAGGTTCTTCGCGGCCAACGTCCTGCCCGGCGTCACCGGCGCCCGCAAGCTCGCCGAGAACGTCGACCTGGACGTGATGGAGCTCGACGAAGCAGCTTTCTAGATCCACACGTTCCGCGGAGTTCGACGAGGCCGCGTTCCCGTTCCGATGAGAGACCGGTCACCCGGTCCCGGCCGGGGTTCCAGCGGCCCGGGATCTGGGTAGCCAGAACTCCACATCGCCTCCCGAGGGCCCGCTCCCCAGCACGCGGAGTGGGCCCTCGTACGTCGTTAAGGTGAACCCCATGAGCGAACCCCCCCGCTTCGACCGCGGCCACACCGACGACCTCATGTCCTTCCTGACCGCCAGCCCGTCGCCGTTCCACGCGGTGGCGAGCTCCGCCGAGCGGCTGGAGAAGGCAGGGTTCAGGCAGGTCGTGGAGACGGACGCCTGGGACGGGACGACCGGCGGCAAGTACGTGCTGCGCGGCGGCGCGATCGTGGCCTGGTACGTCCCCGAGGGCGCGGCGCCCCACACGCCGTTCCGCATCGTCGGCGCGCACACCGACTCCCCGAACCT
Source organism: Streptomyces pseudovenezuelae (assembly GCF_029892565.1). Taxonomy (GTDB): domain Bacteria; phylum Actinomycetota; class Actinomycetes; order Streptomycetales; family Streptomycetaceae; genus Streptomyces; species Streptomyces pseudovenezuelae_A. Next base: position 480,086 of record NZ_JARXVH010000003.1, read on the forward strand.
GCGGGTCAAGCCGCTGCCGGACACCGGGGCGCACGGCTGGCGCCAGGTCGCCGTGGAGATCTACGGCGGACCGCTGCTGAACTCCTGGCTCGACCGTGACCTGGGCCTGGCCGGCCGGCTGACCCTGCGGGACGGCTCGACCCGCCTGGTCAACGTGGACCGGCCGCTGCTCAGGGTGCCCCAACTCGCCATCCACCTGGACCGTTCGGTGTCCGCGGAGGGTCTCAAGCTCGACAAGCAGCGGCATCTGCAGCCGGTGTGGGGCCTCGGCAACGACGTGCGCGACGGCGACCTGATCGCCTTCGTGGAGGAGACGGCCGGGCTCGCGGCCGGCGAGGTCACCGGCTGGGACCTGATGGTGCACTCCGTGGAACCGCCGGCCTACCTGGGGCGCGACAAGGACCTGGTCGCGGGCCCGCGCATGGACAACCTGCTCTCCGTGCACGCGGGCGTGGCCGCGCTCGCCGCGGTCTCCGTCGGGAACCTGCCCTCCATCCCCGTACTCGCCGCCTTCGACCACGAGGAGAACGGCTCGCAGTCGGACACGGGTGCGGACGGGCCGCTGCTCGGCAGTGTGCTGGAGCGTTCGGTGTTCGCCCGCGGGGGCTCCTACGAGGACCGGGCGAGAGCCTTCGCCGGCACCGTCTGTCTCTCCTCCGACACCGGCCACGCGGTGCACCCCAACTACGCCGAGCGGCACGACCCGACGCACCACCCGCGGGTCAACGGCGGGCCGATCCTCAAGGTCAACGTCAACAACCGCTACGCGACGGACGGTTCGGGCCGCGCGGTGTTCGCCGCCGCCTGCGAGAAGGCGGGCGTCCCCTTCCAGTCCTTCGTCTCCAACAACTCCATGCCCTGCGGCACGACGATCGGTCCGATCACCGCGGCCCGGCACGGGATCAAGACCGTGGACATCGGTGCCGCGATCCTGTCGATGCACAGCGCCCGCGAACTGTGCGGCGCGGACGACCCGCATCTGCTGGCCAACGCGCTGGTGGCGTTCCTGGAGGGATAGCCGGCGGGGTTGTCAACGGCGCGATGGCGCATGGGTGTTGTACGCCGGGGTACCCGGAAGTCCGGACCGGAAGGACCGGGCCGGACGGGAGGCGACACTCATGGGCCTCGGTGGATGCATCATCCTGATCGCTTCGGGAGCCATCCTCACCTTCGCGACCGACTGGCACATGAAGGGCGTGAACCTCGACCTGGTCGGCGTCATCCTCATGGCCGTCGGACTCATCGGTGTGAGCACGTTCAGCAGCATCGCCAGGCGCAGGCGCGTGGTGGTACCGCCGACCACTTCGGTGATCGACGAGGACCCGAACCGCCGCCGCGACGGCTACGGCGGCGGATACGGCGTGTAACGGGCAATCGCGAACAACTGCGATCGAAGTCGGCTTGTTCAGTTGTGTGAATAGCGTGAAGAATTCGGAGCCCTGAGAGGCCCTTTCGGGGCCCTCACGCGTCCCGCTCGTCCATGCCGGCCAGGACCAGCGGCAGCCGGTCCGCCCCGCCCTCGGTGAGGCGGACCGGAACGCCCCAGTCCTGCTGGTGCACATGGCAGGCGGGGTACTCGTTCGATGGGTCGTCGTCGCACGACGCCGCCATCGCGGAGACGTGCAGGACGCCTTCCCCGATCGCCGGGTCGAGTTCCAGGTCCCGTACGAGGTCGGTGTCCGCGCCCTCGCCCGCGAGCAGCAGCTCGGGCGGGGTGGCCGAGACCAGGAGCCGGGTCGAGGGGCCGTAGCGCGTGTCGAGCTTCTGACCGGTGGGCGCCTGGAAGATCACGTCCAACCGCAGCTTGCCGGGGGCGACTTCGGTGGCGGCACGCTGCGTCCGATGGGCGACCGCGGCCACCCGTACCGCCTCCTCCGGCAGCCGCAGCCGGGTCAGCCGGTGGCGGGCCGACTCGACGACCACGATGTCGTCGCCGACGAGCACGGCGTCGCTCGGCTCCCGCAGATCCGTGGCCAGGGTGGTGACCTCGCCGGTCGCGGGGTCGAAGCGCCGCAGCGCGTGGTTGTACGTGTCGCTGATCGCGACCGAGCCGTCGGGCAGCGCCGTGACGCCCAACGGGTGCTGGAGCAGCGCCTGTTCGGCGGCCCCGTCACGGTGACCGAAGTCGAACAACCCCGTGCCCACCGCCGTGTGCACGGTGCCGTCGAGGCCGACCCAGCGCAGGGCGGACGTCTCTGAGTCGGCGAGCCACAACCGCTCGGGCGTCGCGGCCAGCCCGGACGGCTGCGCGAACCAGGCCTCGGCAGCGGGCCCGTCGACCAGCCCCTCGTTGGTGGTCCCGGCCGTGACGGCGACGGTCCGCTCCACCGGGTCGTAGGCCCACAACTGATGCACGCCGGCCATGGCGATCCACACCTTGCCGTCCCACCAGGCAACGTCCCACGGCGAGGACAGGTCGACCTCGCGGGCCGGACCTGAGGTGGGCGCCCCCTGCCACCACTGCCGCCCGGTGCCCGCCAGGGTGGTGACCTCGCCGGTCGTGAGGTCGAGGCGGCGCAGGGCGTGGTTCACCGTGTCGGCGACGACCACGGAACCGTCGTAGAGCAGCGCGAGCCCCTGCGGCTCACTGAAGGCGGCGGTGTCCGGGCCGCCGTCCGCGAACCCGCGCGTGCCCGTGCCGATCCGCCGTACGACGCTCTCCCCGTCCTCGGCGAGCTCGACGAGCTGATGCCGGGTGGTGTCGCTGACCAGGAAGGTCCCGCCCGGCAGGACGATCGCCTTGCCCGGGAAGCGCAGCACCGTCGGCTCCGGCTCCGGCGCCACGTACGGCCCGTCGCCGCGCCGCAGCGTGCCCTTCGCCTCGTGCTCGGCCGCCAGCTCCGTCACCAGCCGCTCGATGGCGTGCGCATGGCCCTCGCCGGCGTGCTGTGCGACGACGTACCCCTCGGGGTCGATCACGACCAGCGTCGGCCACGCGCGCACGGCGTACTGCTTCCAGGTCGCCAGCTCCGGGTCGTCCAGCACCGGATGCGCCACCCCGTACCGCTCGACGGCGTCGACCACCGCCGCGTGCTCCGCCTCGTGGACGAACTTCGGCGAGTGCACCCCGATCACCACGACGGTGTCCGCGTGCTTCTCCTCCAGCTCCCGCAGCTCGTCGAGGACGTGCAGGCAGTTCACGCAACAGAACGTCCAGAAGTCCAGGACCACGATGCGTCCGCGCAGGTCGGCGAGGGTGTACCGCTTGTCGCCCGTGTTCAGCCAGCCGCCCTTGCCGACCAGCTCGGGAGCGCGGACGCGGACGCGTCGGGGAGTGGAGTCGCTCATGGGCCAAGAGTGCCACCCGCCACTGACAGTCACCCCGGCGGAGTCAGCCCGTCGGCCTACCGGCGGCGTCGCGGAGCCGCGACCGGGGAAGCCGTGACGGTATGAGATTCCTCGTGCGCGACCGGCTCCTCGGCTTCGGTGACGACTACTGGATCGAGGACGAACACGGCAACAAGGTGTTCCTCGTAGACGGCAAGGCCATGCGGCTGCGGGACACCTTCGAGCTGAAGGACACGCGGGGGCGCGTCCTCATCGACATCCACAAGAAGATGCTCGCCCTGCGCGACACGATGGTGATCGAACGGGACGGCGAGCCCCTCGCCCGCATCAAGCGAAAACGCCTGTCCCTCCTGCGCAACCACTACCGCGTGGCCCTCGTGGACGGCACCGAACTCGACGTCAGCGGCAAGATCCTGGACCGCGAGTTCGCCGTCGAGTACGACAACGAACTCCTGGCCGTGATCTCCCGCCGCTGGATGCACATCCGCGAGACGTACGGCGTCGACGTCGTCCGCGACGACGCGGATCCGGCGCTGCTGATCGCGGTGGCGGTGTGCGTGATCCACCTGGCGGAGAAGGAGCGGGAGGACTAGGCAGCGGGTGCGGGGGCTGTTTGTGCGGGGGCTGTCTGTCCGGGGGCTGCGTCGCCGACGGGCTGGTTCTGGCCGGTCCGGTCCCCGTTCTCGTCCCTGTTCCCGATCTCGGCCCCGTTCCCGTTCCCGTTCTCGTCCCCGCAGTCGTCTGTAGGGGGCGTGGACGGCGTGGGGTCCGTCGGTTCGTCGACGGGGGTCGTGGGCTCGGGCGAGGTGGGCTCGGGTGACGTGGGTTCAGGGGCCGAAGGCTCGGGAGTCGAGGGCTCCGGGGAGGTGGGCTCGGGTGACGTCGGCTCGGGGGCCGGCGTGCCCGGGTCCGAAGGCTCCGGCGTAGGTATGGGCGTCGGTATCGGGGGCGGCACCGGGACCGGCGTGGAAGCCCCCTGTCCCGAGTCGTCGACGTCGTACGAGGCCAGGACCGGCACGTCGGATGCCGCCGAACCGTCCCTCGGCGCCTGCTCGCCCTCCGCAGTGCCGGGCGCGGCGCTCTCGCCGTCCTTCTCCGGCTGCGCCACCGGCTCCTGGGCCACGGGCGTCTGCCGCGCCCCCTTGTCCACGGTGACCGGACCCGCGTCGACCGACCCGAGCGCGATGCAGATCGCCACGGCACCGGCCACCGCCGCCCCGGCAGCCACCGCCACCGGCGTCTTCGCACCTCCGGCCACGGCGGACTTCAACTTCACCCCGTGCAACAGCCCACCACCGTGCCCACCTGCCGCTCCCGCAGACGCGGCACCGGACCCGCCCGCTGAAGCCCCGCTACCGGCACCGGCACCCGAAGCAGTCCCCACCGCGGCTCCGGCCGCACTCGCAGCACCCGCCGCACCCGCCGCACCCGAAAGCAGCCACCGGCCGGCCCCGCCCACGACGAACACCAGCAGCGCCGGTCCGACCAGTGCGGGCAGCTTGCTGTTGGTCTGCATCAAGAGGGCGAGCCGTTCGCGGCAGTCGTCGCACGCGTCCACGTGGCCGAGCAGCCGTTCGGACTGGCGTGCCGTCGCGTTGCCGCGGACGTACGCGGGCATCCGCGCCCAGTGCACCTGGCACGCGGGATCGTCGGGGGCGCCGGTCTGGGTGCGCAGGAAGGCCTGCCGCATGCCTTCACGCGCGCGATGGAGCAGGACCGCCGTCGCCCCCTCGCGCGTACCGAGCTGCGGTCCGATCGCGGCGAGCGGCTGGCCCTCCGCCTCCGCCAACCACAGCGCCTTGACCCAGCGTTCGGGGAGTTCGCCCAGCACGCGCGTGAGGAGGTCGACGGAGGACACCCGCTCCGCGGGGTCGTGCCCGTGCGCGCCCGCCTCGGCCCGCTCGTCGGCCTGCGGATCCTGCGGAGTCTCGCGGCCGGCGCCGCCGGCCGCGGTGGCCAGCCGCCGCACCGTCGTCATCAGGTACGCCGGCACGTTGTCGATCTCGTGCCCGGCGGACAGCCGCCGCCAGACCCGGAAGTGGGCCTCGGCGACGATGTCGTCGGCGGTCCAGGAGTTCCTGGTGAGCGAGCGCGCGTAGGCGACGAGGCGAGGCTGCTGCTCCGCGTAGACGCGGGCGTACGCGGCGGTGGAACCGTCGTTCATGGCAGGAACTCCAGTTGCCTGCTTGGGGGATGGCCCAAAGGTTTTGTCACCCTAGATGACAGAAGTTTCAATTAAAGTTGCGGCCGAGATGAAAGGTGACGCAGGTCACAGCGGTCACTCGTGAAACCGCGTAATCAGATGCCCCTCCTGACGGTCGAGAAGACATCGGCACCAGTTATTCGGCGCCATCCATCGGCGCCACCAACTCGCCGACCCACCGCCCGCCTTGGAGACCACCTGTGTACGTCGCCCTGGAACAGCCCACCGGCGCCCGTCTGATCACCCGCGATCAGGAGCTGGCCGTCCCCGTCACCCTGCGCTACAGCTCCGACGACCCGCTCGCCGTGCACTTCGCGTTCCCGGCCTGGATAGCGCTCGACGGCGAGCCGGTGACGTGGACCTTCGCCCGCGCGCTGCTGGAGGAGGGGCTGGGCATCGCCACCGGCCTTGGCAGCGTGCACATTTGGCCGTGCGGGCCGACGGACACGATCGTGGAACTGCACACGCCGGACGGGGTGGCCATGATGCGGTTCAGGAAGGCCGACCTGCACCGGTTCCTGCTGCGGTCGTACACCGTGACCGAGCCGGGCGCGGAGGCGGTGGGACCGGCCCTGGAGCACGGGCTCGCCGCGCTGCTCGACGGGGTGTGAGGGCTCGGTGCCCGGGTGCGTCGAGGGCCGGTCACCAACCCAGGCGCGGTCAGCGTCGAGGCCCGTTCAGCGTCGAGGCGGGTCCAGACCCAGCAACCGGTCCTTCAGCGCCGGGAACTGCTCCCGCGTCACGCCCACCTTCGCCGGGTCGAACTCGACGGTGAGGACCTCCTCGCCGGCGCCCGCCTCCGCCAGGACCTCGCCCCACGGATCCACCACGATCGAGTGACCCGCCTGCGGAACTCCGGCGTGTGTCCCGGCCGTTCCGCACGCAAGGACGAACGACTGGTTCTCCACCGCCCGCGCCTGAGCCAGCAGCGTCCAGTGGGAGCGGCGGCGCTCGGGCCAGCCCGCCGGGATCACCAGGGTCTCGGCGCCCGCGTCGACGAGCCCACGGAAGAGTTCGGGGAAACGGAGGTCGTAACAGGTCGCCAGGCCAAGGACCGTGTCCGGCAGACGGACCGTCACCAGCTCGCGCCCCGCGCCCATCAGGACGGCCTCGCCCTTGTCGAAGCCGAAGCGGTGGATCTTGCGGTAGGTCGCGGCCAGTTCACCGGAGGGGGAGAAGACGAGAGACGTGTTGTAGAGCGGCCCCTCGGCGGACGCCGGGTCAGCATCGGACGCCGGGTCGGCGCCGGCCCTCAAGTCACCGCCGGCCGCCGCGAAGTCGCCCTCGGGCGTGGCGCGTTCCGGGATCGAGCCCGCGTGCAGCCACACGCCCGCGTCGCTCGCCGCCTTGGCCATCGCCTCGTACGTGGGTCCCGTCAGCGGTTCGGCCTCGCTCGCGAACTCCTCGTAGGCGAACGCCCCGGTGGTCCACAGCTCCGGCAGTACGACGAGATCCGCCCCGGCCTGGTCCCGTACCAGAGACGCCACTCGACGTCGGCGTGAATCGACCGATTCGCCCTGGTCTACGGCGACTTGGAGCAGAGAGGCGCGCACACTACCACCGTCCTGGCATTCGAGCCGTTCACACGGGCCTACGATCGTCACACGAAAGCACTGCCGGGGTGCCTCACAGCAGCGTAACTTGGGGGTCCCCCCAGACTCGAGCGCAGTCGAGAACTGGGGGAGTTCCAAGACACCCGCCCAGAGCAGCCACCTCCCACTGGCAACGACGCCAACCAGCCCGTGTACCGACCGCCGAGGGGTCCCGTTTCCGTGAGTCTGCATCCCACTCTCCAGCCCTACGCCGACGCCTGGACCCACTCCATCGATGCGATATCCGAGCTGGTCCAGCCGCTTGCCGAGGGCGAGTGGAACCGCCGGACTCCATGCCCGGCCTGGTCGGTGCGGGACGTGGTCTCCCATGTCATCGGGCTGGACTGCGAGATGCTGGGCGACCCGCGCCCCATCCACACCCTGCCGCGCGACCTGTACCACGTCACCAACGACCAGCAGCGCTACATGGAGATGCAGGTCGACGTCCGCCGCCACCACACGGCACCGGAGATGACCTCCGAGCTGGAGTACGTGATCATCCGCCGCAACCGGCAGCTGCGGAACGAGTCGCGCGACCCGGGCACCAAGGTGCGCGCCCCGTTCAGCACCGAGCTCACCCTCGAAGAGTCCATGCGGGGCCACGCGTTCACCGTCTGGGTGCACGAGCAGGATCTGCGCGCCGCCCTCGGCCGGCCCGGCAACCTCGACTCCCCCGGCGCGCAGGTCGCCCGGGACGTGCTGCTCGACGCGCTCCCCGCGATCGTGGCCGAGAAGGCGAACGCGCCGCGCAGTTCGGCGATCGTCTTCGACGTGCACGGTCCGATCGAGTTCCTGCGCACCATCCGCGTCGACATCCAGGGCCGCGGCACCCTGGAGACGGCCCCCGCCCTCGGCCCCGCCGCGACCTTCACCCTCGACTGGGAGACGTACGTCCGCCTGGCCTGCGGCCGGGTCTCGCTGGACGCGGCGGCGGACCGGGTGAAGGCGGAGGGCGATCCGGAGCTGACGGGGGCGATCCTGCGGAACTTCACGGTGACGCAGTAACCGTCGGCCACAGCAGCAGCCACAGCCGCATGCCGCGAGCCGGGCGGACGGGCACGCGCACCGTCTCCACCCGGCTCACGCCGGTACGTGCACCGTCTCCACCCGGCTGGCCACCAGCCGCTCCCGCTCCAGACGGGCCGCCCGCTTGCGCAGGCGCAGGATCTGGCTGACGCCGAGGGCCTGGAGGACGAAGACCACGGAGAACGCGATGCTGTAGTCGTCGTCCGTCGCGTCCAGCAGCACGCCGATCGCGAACAGCGTCGTCATCGAGGCGACGAAACCGCCCATGTTGGTGATCCCGGAGGCCGTGCCCTGACGCTCGGGCGGGTTGGCCGGGCGGGCGAAGTCGAAGCCGAGCATCGAGGCGGGTCCGCACGCGCCGAGCACCGCGCACAGCACGATCAGCAGCCACATCGGCGCGTGCTCGGACGGGTAGGCCAGCGTCACCGCCCACACCGTCGCCGTCGCCGCGACCGTGCCGAGCGCCAGCGGCAGCCGTGCCGCGTGGTGCCGGGCGACGACCTGGCCGTAGACGAGGCCGAAGGCCATGTTCGACAGGACGACCAGGGTGAGGAGTTCGCCGGCCGTGGCGCGGGACAGGCCCTGTGCCTGGACGAGGAACGGCATGCCCCACAGCAGCAGGAACACCATCGCCGGGAACTGGGTGGTGAAGTGCACCCACAGGCCGAGCCGGGTGCCCGGCTCCCGCCAGGAGGCGGCGATCTGGCGGCGGACGTAGGCGGCGCCCTGGTGCGGGAAGGGTTCCGGCTCGTGGCCCTCGGGGTGGTCCTTGAGGAAGAGCAGCAGCAGCACGAACACGATCACACCGGCGAACGCGCTGCCCGCGAACGCGGCCGTCCAGCCGATGCCGTGCAGCAGCCGGGCCAGCACCAGCGTGGAGACCAGGTTGCCCGCCATGCCCGCGAGTCCCGCGAGCTGCGCGACCAGGGGGCCGCGCCGGGCCGGGAACCAGCGGGTGCCCAGGCGCAGCACGCTGATGAAGGTCATCGCGTCACCGCAGCCGAGCAGGGCACGGGAGGCGAGGGCGGTGCCGTACGAGGGCGAGAAGGCGAAGCCCAGTTGGCCCGCCGTGAACAGCACCACGCCGATGGCCAGCACCTTCTTGGTGCCGAGCCGGTCGACCAGCAGGCCGACGGGTATCTGCATGCCCGCGTAGACCAGCAGCTGGAGGATCGAGAAGGTCGACAGGGCCGAGGCGCCCACGTGGAAGCGTTCGGCCGCGTCGAGGCCCGCGACCCCCAGCGACGTACGGAAGATGACGGCGACGAAGTAGACGGAGACGCCGATGCCCCAGACGGCGATCGCGCGCCGGCCGCCGGGCGGATCACCGGGCAGGGACAGCGCGGAACGCGAACTGCCGCCGCTCATCGGACCTCGCCCCGGGCCAGGTGGGAGAACCAGTCGACGTGCCGGTGGACGATCCCGGCGGCCGCCTCGGCGTCCCCCTTGCGCAGTGCGTCGAGGATCGCCTCGTGCTCGGTGAGCGTCTTGGCGATGCGGTCGGGGTGCGAGTGCATGATGGCGACGCCCATCCGCAGTTGCCGGTCGCGGAGTTGGTCGTAGAGCCGGGAGAGGATCTCGTTGCCGCCACTGCGGACGATCTCGGCGTGGAAGCAGCGGTCGGTGACGGCGGCGCCGGCCAGGTCCCCGGCGGCGGCCTGTTCCTTCTGCCGGGCGAGGAGTTCCTCAAGGCGGGCGATCAGGGTCGGTGACGCCGGTACGGCCTTGCGGACCGCGTGCTGCTCCACGAGCATCCGGGTCTCCACCACGTCCGCGATCTCCTGCGAGGAGACGGGCAGGACCAGCGCGCCCTTCTTCGGGTAGAGCCGGATCAGCCCCTCGGCCTCCAGGCGCAGCAGCGCCTCGCGCACCGGGGTCCGCGAGACCCCGACGGCTTCGGCGAGTTCGCCCTCGGTGAGCAGGGTGCCGCCCTCGTAGCGGCGCTCCAGGACGCCCTGTTTGACATGGGCGTAGACGCGGTCGGCGGCGGGCGGCTGCTTGACGGTGGGGGACGGGACGGGTGGTGCGGAAGCCATGGGCACATCTTAGATACAACACGTACGCATGAGGAGCGTGGGTCCATCATGCGGACCGGCGCGCAGTCGCCGCTTCTGCAATGACCGCACTTCTGTAATGACCGCGTCACGGAAGCAGGCCCGCCCCAGCTGTCGCACAACCATCCGTGCTACATACGTGTCAGACACGTGCGGCCTCACTTGCTTCCCCCTCCAACTCGGCCGCGCTTCAGGGGCATTCGACGTATCGGGGTATTTCAGTTGATAACCGCCATCAAGGGTCTCCGCGTCCGCAGAGCCGCAGCCGTCGCCGTCACGGCCGGCGCAGTGCTCGCCACCGGAGCCCTCACCGCGGCACCGGCGCAGGCTGTCACGACGCCCACCATCACCGCCAAGGGCGGATACCTGATGAACAGCGCCACGGGCAAGAGCCTCTTCAGCAAGACCGCGAGCACGAAGCGGCTCACCGGCTCCACCACGAAGATCATGACCGCGAAGGTCGTGCTCTCGCAGTCGAACCTCAACCTCAACACCAAGGTCACGATCCAGAAGGCCTACAGCGACTACATCGTGTCGAAGGGCGCCTCGTCCTCGCACCTGATCGTCGGCGACAAGGTCACCGTCCGCCAGCTGCTCTACGGGATGATGCTGCCGTCCGGCTGCGACGCCGCGTACGCGCTCGCGGACAAGTTCGGCACCGGCTCCACGCGCGCCAAGCGCGTGTCGAACTTCATCGGCAAGATGAACACCATGGCCAAGAGCCTGGGCATGACGAACACGCACTTCGACTCGTTCGACGGCATCAGCAACGGCACCAACCGCTCGACGCCGCGGGACCTGACGCTGCTCGCCCGCAGCGCCATGAAGAGCTCCACCTTCAAGTCCGTCGTCAAGACCAAGTCGTACAAGGCCAAGACGATCACGAAGACCGGCTCCACGCGCACGATGGCGACGTGGACCAACACCAACACCCTGCTCGGCTGGAACGGCACGCTCGGCATCAAGACCGGCTCCGGCACCGAGGCCAAGTACTGCCTCGTCTTCGCCGCCACGAAGAACGGCGAGTCGGTGATGGGCGCGGTCCTCGCGTCCTCCAACGCCGCCAACCGCACGGCGGACGTGAAGAAGCTGATCAACTACGGCTACGCCAAGATCAGCTGACGCACCACTGACATGAAGAAGGGGCCCCGCCGTGCTCACGGCGGGGCCCCTTCCATGTCCGGGCCCATGCCTCAGGGAACTGCGGATCGCGACCGCCGCGTCCGTACGCCCGTGATGACCTCTCCTCCTATCCTGCGCACCGCGACTCTCGACGACCTCGACGCCATCACGGACATCCACACCCGAGCCCGTGTCGAGTACTACCGGGCAGGTGGCCTGCGGGAGTCCGAGCTCACCTCCGTCGAGGCCCGCGCGAGCCGGAGGCAGGCGTGGCGGCGGGCGATCGAGGCCGACGACCGGGCGGTGTCCTGTGCGGTGCGGGACGGCGAAGTGACGGGCGTGGTGTCGATGGGCCCGCCCGCGGACGCCGACGTCGATCCCACGACGGTCGGCCAGCTGTTCCAGATCCATGTCAGGCCGGGCAGCTGGGGAGCGGGCATCGGCAGCCGGCTGCACGAGCGCTTCGTGCGGCTCCTGCGGGAGGGTTCGCTGAGCGTGGGCGTGCTCGAAGCGTGGGAGCGCAACAGCCGGGCCCAGGCCTTCTACGCCCACCGCGGTTGGCGGCCGGACGGTCACCGCCGACCAGGTCCGCGTGACGCCGACTACGTGCGGCTGCGGCTGCGGCTGCGGCTCGACTTGGAGTCCCAGAGCCCTCGTCGAGCCTCTGACTCGTAGAGCCTCTGATACGACGATGCCGGGGCCGCCATGACGGACGGCCCCGGCATCATCCTCGGCTCACGCCCAGGTGATCAGCCTCTTCGGCTGTTCCAGGATCGCCGCCACGTCCGCCAGCACCTTGGAGCCCAACTCCCCGTCCACCAGACGGTGATCGAAGCTCAGGGCGAGGGTGGTGACCCGGCGGGGCTTCACCTTGCCCTTGTGGACCCACGGTTGGAGCTTGATCGCGCCGACCGCGAGGATCGCGGACTCGCCGGGGTTGAGGATCGGGGTGCCGGTGTCGACGCCGAAGACGCCGACGTTGGTGATGGTGACCGTGCCGCCCTGGATCGCGGCGGGGGACGTCTTGCCTTCCCGCGCCGTCGACACCAACTCGCCCAGGGACTGCGCCAGTTGCGGGAGCGTCTTGGTGTGGGCGTCCTTGATGTTCGGGACGATCAGACCGCGCGGGGTCGCCGCCGCGATGCCCAGGTTGACGTAGTGCTTGAGCACGATCTCCTGGTTCGCCTCGTCCCAGGACGCGTTGATGTCCGGGTTGCGCTTGATGGCGACCAGCAGGGCCTTGGCGATCAGGAGGAGCGGGTTGACCCGCAGGCCCTCCAGCGCGAACTCGTCGGACCGCTTCAGCTCCTCGACCAGCTTCATCGTCCGCGTCACGTCGATCGTCACGAACTCGGTGACGTGCGGCGCCGTGAACGCCGAACCCACCATCGCCGCGGCCGTCGCCTTCCGCACACCCTTGACCGGGATACGGGTCTCACGGGCCGTGTCGTACGTCGCCACGGGCGCGGGAGCGGGCACGGTGACCGGAGCCGGGGTGGCGGCCGGCGCGACGGGGGCCGGGGCCACCGCCGCGTGCACGTCGTCGCGCGTGATGATGCCGTCCGGGCCCGACGGGGTCACCGTGTTCAGGTCGACGCCGAGGTCCTTGGCCAGCTTGCGCACCGGCGGCTTGGCCAGCGGGCGGGACCCCTCGACCGTGGGGGCAGGCCCGTGGCCGTTCAGCTCGGCCTGGATCGCCTGGGCGGGCGCCGGGACCGTGGCCGGCGGGGCGGTGACCTCCGGGACCGCGGCTTCCGGAACCGTGGCCTCCGCGCCCTTCCGCGGGCGCCGCTTCGTGGAGGACGTGGAGACGCCGTAGCCCACCAGCACGGGCGTGCGGGCCGCCGGCTTCGCCTCCTCCTCCGTCACCTCGGCCGGAATCTCGGCGGGGGCCTGGACCACAGTCTCGGCCGGAGCCTCCGTAGGAGCCGCCCCGCCCCCCGACACGTCCACCGCGATGATCGACGTGCCCACGTCGACCGTCGTGCCCTCGGGGAAGCGCAGTTCGCGGACCACCCCGTCGTACGGGATGGGCAGTTCGACGGCCGCCTTCGCCGTCTCGACCTCGCAGACCACCTGGCCGTCGGTGACCGTGTCGCCGGGCTGGACGTACCACTTGAGGATCTCGGCCTCGGTGAGCCCCTCGCCCACGTCCGGCATCTTGAATTCGCGTACGGACGCGTCAGTCATCGTCGTCACGACCCTCTCCTCAGTACGCCAGGGCGCGGTCGACGGCGTCGAGCACCCGGTCCAGTCCCGGCAGGTACTCGTCCTCCAGGCGGGCCGGCGGGTACGGGGCGTGGTAGCCGCCGACCCTGAGGACCGGTGCCTCCAGGTGATAGAAGCAGCGCTCCGTGATGCGTGCGGCGATCTCCGCGCCGGAGCCGAAGAACACCGGTGCCTCGTGCACCACGACCAGCCGGCGCGTGCGCTCCACCGACGCCTGGATCGCGTCGAAGTCCAGCGGGGAGATGGAGCGCAGGTCCAGGATCTCCAGGGACTTGCCCTCCTCGGCGGCCGCGTCGGCGACCTCCTGGCAGAGCTTCACCATCGGGCCGTAGGCGGCCAGCGTGAGGTCCGTGCCGGTGCGCACGACCCGGGCCTTGTGCAGCGGGCCGGGGATCGCCTCCGCGTTCACCTCGCCCTTGTCCCAGTAGCGCCGCTTGGGCTCGAAGAAGATCACCGGGTCGTCGCTCTGGATGGCCTGCTGCATCATCCAGTACGCGTCCGACGCGTTCGACGGGGAGACCACCTTCAGGCCCGACACGTGCGCGAACAGCGACTCCGGGGACTCGGAGTGGTGCTCCACCGCGCCGATGCCGCCGCCGTAGGGGATGCGCACGACGACCGGCATCTTGACCTTGCCCAGCGAACGGGCGTGCATCTTGGCGAGCTGGGTGACGATCTGGTCGTAGGCCGGGAAGACGAAGCCGTCGAACTGGATCTCCACCACCGGGCGGTAGCCGCGCAGCGCGAGGCCGATCGCCGTGCCGACGATGCCGGACTCGGCGAGCGGGGTGTCGATGACGCGGCTCTCGCCGAAGTCCTTCTGCAGACCGTCGGTGACGCGGAAGACGCCGCCGAGCTTGCCGACGTCCTCGCCCATGATCAGGACCTTGGGGTCGGTCTCCAGGGCGCGGCGCAGCGACTCGTTGATCGCCTTGGCCAGGGCCATCTTTTCGGCCGCCATGTCACTTGCCCCCTTCTGCGTCCGCGAACGACGCCTGGTAGGCGGCGAACTGGGCCCGCTCCTCGTCGACGAGCGCGTGCCCGTCCGCGTACACGTTCTCGAAGATGGCGAAGTGGTCCGGGTCCGGCATGGCACGGACCGCCTCGCGCACTCGTTTGCCCAACGCTTCGCTCTCGGTCTCGAGTTCCGCGAAGAATCCCTCGTCCGCGTGGTTTGAGACCTCCAGGTACCGGCGAAGGCGCAGGATCGGGTCCTTGGCCTCCCAGGCCTCGCGCTCCTCGTCGGCCCGGTACTTCGTCGGGTCGTCGGAGGTGGTGTGCGCGCCCATCCGGTAGGTGTACGCCTCCACGAGCGTCGGTCCCTCGCCGCTGCGGGCCCGCTCCAGCGCCCACCGGGTGACCGCGAGACAGGCCAGCACGTCGTTGCCGTCGACCCGCACGCCCGGGAAGCCGAAGCCCTGCGCGCGCTGGTAGAGCGGCACCCGGGTCTGCTTCTCGGTCGGCTCGGAGATCGCCCACTGGTTGTTCTGGCAGAAGAACACCACCGGGGCGTTGTAGACCGCGGAGAAGGTGAACGACTCGGCGACGTCGCCCTGGCTGGAGGCGCCGTCGCCGAAGTAGGCGATGACCGCGCTGTCGGCGCCGTCCTTGGTGATGCCCATCGCGTAGCCGGTGGCGTGCAGCGTCTGGGAGCCGATGACGATCGTGTAGAGGTGGAAGTTGTTGCCGTTGGGGTCCCAGCCGCCGTTGTTCACGCCGCGGAACATGCCCAGGAGGTTGGTCGGGTCGACGCCGCGGCACCAGGCGACGCCGTGCTCGCGGTAGGTCGGGAAGACGTAGTCGTCGTCGCGCAGCGCCCGTCCGGAGCCGATCTGGGCGGCCTCCTGGCCCAGCAGCGAGGCCCACAGGCCCAGCTCACCCTGGCGTTGCAGGGCGGTGGCCTCGGCGTCGAAGCGGCGCGTGAGCACCATGTCGCGGTACAGGCCGCGCAGGTCCTCGGGGGTGACGCCGACGACGTACTTGTCGTACTCGGTGCTCTTTACGCGCTCGCCCTCGGGCGTCAGCAGCTGGACGAGTTCCGGCTCGGCGTTCGGCGCGTTCTTTGCGGTCGTTCGCTTGCCGGCCGTGCTTTTGGCTCCGGCGCTGCGTCGCGGTTTGCGCGCGGCAGTGCTCTCCACGGTCACGTGTGCTCCTCCGTCGGTCCGGCTACCCGGGTTCGCCGGGCGCCAGTGCGGCTCACCTGTGTCCCACGGACGCACGGGGTGGGTGCGGCCTTCTGGGGTACAGGCGTGACAGGTGCCCCGGCGAGCGCCCTGCAGAAGGCACGTTACCCAGTGCTCCACATTTCTGTGAAACCCCTCCTGACCTGCGATTTTGCTTGGATATCCAAGTAAATCGCGAAAGTCGGGAACTCTTCCTGGTCACAGCCTTGCAGGGGGCCGGAACAACGGCACGTTATCTCGGTGACCCAGGTCACGGGAAGAGTTCCCCTCGGGCGGGACTTCAGGCCCCGTGTGAGACTGCGTATGTGCGCGAAGAGGGAAAAATCCGAGTATTCCTGCTCGACGACCACGAGGTGGTCCGGCGCGGTGTCCACGAGCTCCTGTCGGTCGAGGACGACATCGAGGTGGTCGGCGAGGCCGGTACGGCGGCCGACGCGCTGGTGCGAATTCCGGCCACCCGGCCCGACGTGGCGGTGCTCGACGTACGACTGCCGGACGGCAGCGGCGTGGAGGTGTGCCGGGAGATCCGCTCACAGGACGAGTCGGTGCGGTGCCTGATGTTGACGTCGTTCGCTGATGACGAGGCCCTCTTCGACGCGATCATGGCGGGCGCCTCCGGATACGTCCTCAAGGCCATCCGCGGCGCCGAGCTGCTGACCGCCGTACGGGACGTCGCGGCCGGCCGGTCCCTGCTCGATCCGGTCGCCACCGCGCGCGTGCTGGAGCGGCTGCGCGACGGCGGCACCGCGCGGGGCGACGAAAGGCTCGCCCGGCTCACCGTCCAGGAGCGCCGCATCCTCGACCTCATCGGCGAGGGCCTCACCAACCGCCAGATCGGCGAACAGCTGCACCTCGCCGAGAAGACGATCAAGAACTACGTATCGAGCCTGCTGTCCAAACTCGGCATGCAGCGGCGTTCCCAGGCAGCCGCGTACGTGGCGCGCATGCAGGCGGAGAGGCACTGAGCGGAGAACCGCCGAGCGGTGATCGCACATGAGTGATCTCGCATTGAGGACTTATGTCCCTGTTATCTCGGTTTCCCCGCCCGCACTGTGAACGCATGCCCTCCGACGCGCCCACCGACGTGCTCTCCGCCGAAAAGCTCGCCGTCGAGCTGCTCGCCCGGACCGACTACGGCCGGATCGCCACCAGCATGCGTGCCCTGCCCTTCCTCGCCTTCGCCCGGCACATCGTCGAGAACGGCCGGGTACTGCTGCGACTGCCCAGGAGCTGCGGCTACGACCGGGCCTGCGCCGGCGCGGTGGTGGCGTACGGCTCGGACAACCTGAGCTTCGCGCGGCCGGGCGAGAGCCTGTGGACCGTGCAGGTCGTGGGCGCCTGCAAGGCGTACGAGCCGACGGACGCCGAGACCGAGCGGTTCGGGCCGGCGCCCCGCCTGGTGGACGGCGAGCCGTACGAGCCCGTCTATCTGAGCGTCGAGCCGCAGTTCGGTACCGTGCACTCGACCGGCGGCGGCCTTGAACGCCACTTCGATCACACACTGTGACCGATTGCGACTGAATGTGACAAAGCCCAGGTCAAGGCACCGGCTCGTGCCCTAGCATCTGGCGCGTGCCGCGCTCCCCTTTACCACCCCCATTGCCTCACGCGCCCCCGCTGGAGCCCTTGCTGCGCCAGTACGCGGCCGGTTCCGCCGTCACCTGCGAGCCCGTCGAACAGGGCCTGCTCAACCGTGGTTACCGGCTGCGCACGACCCGCGGCCGCTACTTCCTCAAGCACCACTTCGACCCCGAGACCGCCGACCCGGTCGCCATCGCCCGCCAGCACCGGGCCACCCAGCGCCTGGCCGCCCTGGGCGTCCCGGTGGCCCCACCACTGACCGGCCGGGACGGACGTACGGTCGCCGTCGTCGGCGGCCACGCCTACGCCCTGCACCCGTGGATCGAGGGGCGGCACCGCAACGGCGGCCAGCTCACCACCACCCAGTGCGAGCGCCTCGGGGCGCTGCTCGGGGTGGTGCACGCGAGCCTGGAGCGCGTGATGCCGCGCCCCACGCGCGCGTGCGACGAGCCGGCCGACAGCGCCGACCCCGAGGACACGTTCACCCTGATCGACGACCTGCTCACCCGGGTACGGCGCCACCATCCGGCGGACTCCTTCGACGAGTTGGCCCGCCACCGCCTCCTGGAACGCCGGGCGCTGCTTGAGCAGCACGCCGACCGGCGCCCCCCGCACGGCGCGTGCGTCGGCTGGGTGCACGGCGACTTCCACCCGTTCAACCTGCTCTACAAGGGCGACGCGCCCGCCGCCATCGTCGACTGGGACCGGCTCGGCCTGCGCCCGCGCGCGGAGGAGGCCGTACGCGCCGCCGCGATCTTCTTCGTACGCCCCGCGGGCGCGCTCGACCTGCCGAAGGTACGGGCGTACGCGCACGCGTACCGGCGCACGGCCGGCGCCACGCCCTCCCAGCTCGCGGCGGCCGTGCACCGCGTGTGGTGGGAGCGCCTCAACGACTTCTGGATGCTGCGCTGGCACTACGAGCGCGGCGACACCCGAGCGGATCCCCAGTTCCCGGCCGCCTCGGCGCTGGCCGTGTGGTGGACCCGGGAGTACGAGACGGTGTGCGAGGCGTTCGCGTCGTAGCCGGAACGCCGTACGCCTGGGCGTCGTAGCCGACGTCCGGAAAACAGCACGCGCGCGTAGAGGCCGTTTCCGGCTCTACGCGCGCGTTTCCGTGTCCGTGGTGATCCTGGGGTCAGCCGAGAACGCCCGAGCCCACACCGCCTTCCACGCCGCCGTCCGTGCCCGGGTCCGTCGGCTCGCCCGTGGGCTGGGTCGCGGTGGCGGACGGCTCGTCCGTGGGCTCCTCGGTGGTGGGCTCGTCCGTGGGCTCGTCGGTCGGCTCGTTCGTCGCGCTCTGGGACGGCGTGTACGAGGGCGTGTACGACGGCGTGTAGTTCGAGCCGGAGCTCGTGCCGCTGCCGTCGTCGGTCTGCTGGTCGGTCGGCTCCTCGGACGTGTCGTCGCTCGGCGTCTCGCTGACCGAGTCGTCCTCGGTGGACGCCGACTGGGACGGCGACTTGGAGGGGCTCGAACCGCCGTCGCCCGAACCGCCGTTGTTCAGCGCCAGCGCGACGCCCGCCGCGATGGCGATCACCGCGAGCACCGCGAGGATCCACAGCTTGCCGCGGCCGCCGCCCCGGTTGCCGTGTCCCTCGAATCCGCCGTCGTCGCCGTTGCCGTAGCCGCCGGGCAGGATCGGCTGCGGGATCTGCGTCGTACCGGAGGAGTCGCCGGCGGGCAGCACCGACGTGGCGCCGTAGCCCGCCACCGGGGTCCGGCCGTCGTGCATGCCGACCGGGCCGGTGTTCCAGGTGCCGGTGTGGCCGCCCTGGTCGTACAGCATCTGCAGCCCGTACTGGACCAGGCCGCGCATCTCCTCGGCGGTCTGGAAGCGGTCGTCGGGCTCCTTGGCCAGCGAGCGCATGACCAGGCCGTCGAGCTCCGGCGGCGAGGCTTCGGAGACCTCGGACGGCGGGGTCGGGATGTCCTGGACGTGCTGGTAGACCACCGACAGGGGCGTCTCGCCGGTGAACGGGGGCCGCAGCGCGAGGAGTTCGTACAGCAGGCAGCCCGTCGCGTACAGGTCGGAGCGGTGGTCGACCGCCTTGCCGAGCGCCTGCTCCGGGGAGAGGTACTGGGGCGTGCCCATGACCATGCCGGTCTGCGTCATCGTCGTGGACGCGCCGTGCAGCGCGCGGGCGATGCCGAAGTCCATGACCTTGACGGCGCCGTTGTGCGTGATGATCACGTTCGCGGGCTTGATGTCACGGTGCACGATGCCGTGCTGGTGCGAGTAGGCGAGCGCCTCCAGGACCCCGGAGACGATGATCAGGGCCTGCTCGGGGCCGGGCGCCTCGGCGTTGAGGAGGAGGTCGCGGATCGTCCGTCCCTCGACGATCTCCATGACGATGTACGGCACCGACATGCCGCCCACGTAGTCCTCGCCGGAGTCGTACACGGCGACGATCGCGTGGTGGTTGAGGCCGGCAACCGACTGGGCCTCGCGCGTGAAGCGGGCCTTGGACGTCGGGTCCTCGGCCAGGTCGGAACGGAGCAGCTTGACCGCGACCGTGCGCCCGAGCCGTACGTCCTCGGCCGCGAAAACCTCGGCCATACCGCCCCGGCCCAGTCTGTGGGTCAGCCGGTACCGGCCGTCGCCGACCAGTCCGCCGTTGCCCCACAGCTCCGGTGCGTCCGACATTCCGCCGCCACCAGCCGCCTCGGGGTCGGACGGGCCCTGAGCGTGCTGCTGTGCCATCAGTCCTCGCCGTCGTTTCTGCCCGCGGTGCGCGCGGTGTTGTTACGGTCTCCGTCGGCCACGCTACAGCCTCAACGCAAGCCTCCGGTCCGGGACGGGCGCCGCGAACCGCATCAGGACGGACCGGCCATCCAACCGTCGAACCGTTCAGTGGTGCAACTTGTGTGTACCGCCCGTACAGCCTCTGTAACGCTCTCGCGCTGCTTCTTTCGCGTACGGTCACGGATCGGGCACCGAACTTGACGTGTCAGTGCCCTCGGGCAGACTTGGCCGGTAATGAGTCAGTAGATCAACGGCGGTCGGGCCGGCTTCTGAAGGCCGATGGGGGACACGGAACATGAGCCAGGACGGCGCACAGGGCCGGTACGCGGGGCGGGCGCTGGCCGCCGGCCGCTATCAGCTGCGCGACTTGCTCGGTGAGGGCGGCATGGCCTCGGTGCACCTGGCGTACGACGCCGTGCTCGACCGGCAGGTCGCGATCAAGACACTGCACACCGAACTCGGCCGCGAGCAGGCCTTCCGCGAGCGCTTCCGCCGCGAGGCCCAGGCCGTGGCCAAGCTCACGCACACCAACATCGTCTCGGTCTTCGACACCGGTGAGGACGAGCTGGACGGCTCGACGATGCCGTACATCGTCATGGAGTACGTCGAGGGCCGGCCGCTCGGCTCGGTGCTGGACGAGGACGTGCGGCGGTTCGGCGCGATGTCAGCCGACCATGCGCTCAAGGTCACCGCGGACGTGCTGGCCGCGCTGGAGATCAGCCACGAGATGGGGCTGGTCCACCGGGACATCAAGCCGGGCAACGTGATGGTGACCAAGCGCGGTGTCGTGAAGGTGATGGACTTCGGCATCGCGCGCGCCATGCAGTCCGGCGTCACCTCGATGACGCAGACCGGCATGGTGGTCGGCACCCCGCAGTACCTCTCGCCCGAGCAGGCGCTGGGCCGTGGGGTGGACGCGCGCTCAGACCTCTACTCGGTCGGCGTCATGCTGTTCCAACTGGTCACCGGGCGGCTGCCGTTCGACGCGGACTCGCCACTGGCCATCGCGTACGCGCACGTGCAGGAGGAGCCGGTCGCTCCGTCCTCGGTCAACCGGGCGCTGCCTCCGGCGGTGGACGCGCTCGTCGCCCGCGCGCTGAAGAAGAACCCGAACGAGCGCTTTCCGAGCGCCGTCGCCATGCGCGACGAGTGCCTGCGCGTGGCCGCGTCCTTCCACGCGACCCCGCCGAGCATCGTCCCCGGCGCGCCCACCCCGAGCGGCGCCGGCGTCGGCTCCGCGGTGTTCCCACCGGTCGACCAGGCGGCCCCGGCGCCCCCCGGCCCGGTCCAGACGCCGTACCAGCCGACCCCCAACCCCAACCCGTACGGCACGCCCACCCCCTCTCCGGCGTACGGCTACCCGCAGCAGGGCGGCTACCCGACGCCCGCGGGGTACGGGCAGCAGCCGCAGACCCCGCCGCCGTACAACCTCTCGCCCCAGCCCGGCCCGGCCTCCGGGGGCGGCGGCAAGGGCAACCGTCCGGTGATCATCGGCGCGATCGTCGTCTCCGTGCTCGCCGTCGGCGGTCTGATCGCGGCGCTGGCGCTCAACAACGGCGGCGGCAGCGGCGACGAGGGCAAGGGTGGCGACAGCAGCGCGAGCGCGTCGGCGACCAAGGTGTCGGGGTACCGCGGTCCGGACACCTCGAAGACGATCGACTCCTCCGAGTGCTCGGAACCGCAGGAGTCGTACAACGACCCCGACAAGATCCGGCTGCCCGACTTCCGCTTCAAGTACATCAAGTCGGTCAAGGAGTGCCTCCAGGCGGCGGGCTGGGAGGTCGCGACCAAGAACGTCGACGAGAACACGTACGGACAGGGCGCGGTCATCAACCAGTTCCCGTCCGCGGACACGGACGTCGACCCGAAGAACATGCCGGAGATCGAGCTGGGCGTCTCGACGGGCAACCCGCCGTCCTGACCGAAGGTGAAGGGGCCCGGCAGTCGAACTGCCGGGCCCCTTCGCGTTCGGGTGTCTGAATTCGGATGTCTACAGGTACGGTCCGCCCACCCGGCTGCCCGGATGACCGTCCTCGCCCGCTTCCTGGCCGCCGACACCCGGCGGAAGGGCGCGGCGCATCTGCTCCAACTGGGCCCGCGCGGCCATCTGCTGGGCGAACAGCGTGGTCTGGATCCCGTGGAAGAGACCCTCCAGCCAACCGACCAACTGGGCCTGCGCGATGCGCAGTTCCGCGTCGCTGGGGGTTCCCTCGTCCCGGAAGGGCAGGGAGAGCCGCTCCAGCTCCTCGACCAGCTCCGGCGCGAGCCCGTCCTCCAGCTCCTTCACCGAGCTGCGGTGGATCTCCTTGAGCCGCACCCGGCTCGCCTCGTCGAGGGGAGCCGCCCGCACCTCCTCGAGAAGCTGCTTGATCATGCTGCCGATCCGCATCACCTTGGCCGGCTGCTCGACCTGTTCCGTCACCGGAATCTCGCGGGAGTCCTCGTCTCCGCCGCCGCCAATCGCCATACCGTCCTGGCCAACGACCAGGATCTGCGGATTGTCCGGCGACCGTTCGTTCCTCGGCATCTCCATGCCGCCATTCTCTCGCACCCGTGCATCTCATCACCGTGGCGCCCCCGGTGAAAGGTGATCCAACGATTGCGGGGCGGGAACTCCGCAGGGGCGGTGCGGGGGATTTCGCGGAATCGCGCCGCGGACTGTCCGATGTCGGTCCCGCCGATCAGGGGGGCGGCGGTTCCGGCCGCGTGCCGCGGACCATCCGCAGCAGCCGGGTCTCGCAGTGGTCCAGCCAGCGGATCTCCGCCTCCGCGTGACAGATCAGCTGCTCCAGGACCAGCAGCCGGGCCAGCTCGTCCGGATGCTCGGCGGGCGCCCCGGTCAACGCCCGCGCCCGCAGTCGTACGTACTCGTGCAGCGCGTCCGCCATGTGCCGGCGCTGCGCCTCGACGACCCGGCGTACGTCCACGCCGGGCGCGCCGACCGCGAGGACCAGCTTGATCGCCAGTTCGTCGCGGGGCGCCCCGGCCCGCTCGACCGGTCCCGCGAACCAGGCCCGCAGCTCGGCCCGGCCCGCCTCGGTCAGCGCGTACAGCGCCCGGCCGGCCTCGTCGGCGCCCTCCTGGACGACCATCCCGTCCCGCTCCAGGCGGCCGAGGGTCGTGTAGACCTGCCCGATGTTGAGCGGCCAGGTGCCGCCGGTACGCGCCTCGAACTCGGTGCGCAGCCGGGAGCCGTAGCGGGGGCCGCGGTCCAGCAGCGCGAGCAGTCCGTGGCGTATCGACATACCTGGATTGTGCAACCACCCCGCGCCCCTTCGACCCTCTGGCGGAACCCGGAATGCCTGATTGCGAGGCCGGTGTGAGCCTGGAGACGTGACTCCATGGCTACGCACGCTACGGGCGACGGGACGGGTGGTGGGGACGGGGACGGGGGTACTCGTCCTGTGGTGCGGGGCGGCTGCGCCGTCTTATGGGGCGGTGCCGTCGCCCGGGGTGACCCCTTCGCATGCCCCTGCCCCCAGGGTGACTGCTTCGCACGCCCCTGTTCCAGGGGCGCCCGCGGCTGTGACGGGCACGAAGGCGTCCGGTTCCCCGTCTCCCGAGGCTCCCGACGGCTCCGCCGAACCCTCCCGCGCCGGAAGCCTTGCAGGTGAAGGGCGGGAACGGCCGGGGCGGGCGGAGACGTCGGCGCCTGCTGACGAGGACGGGGACGCGGAAGAGGAGGACTCGGGGTACGTCGAGGAGGACGACGACGGGAGTTCACCCGACGCCACCGAGTCGGTGCAGGCCTCCGAGACGCCGGGGCTCGCCGCCCGTCCACCCGCCACGCCCCTCGGCCGACCGGCGCACCGGCCCGTCACGCACGCCGAGGCCCCGACCGAGCCCGTCCTGCGGATCCTGCCGCTGGGCAGCGGCCTGGTCCTGATCGGCCTCGGTCTGGGCCTGGCGTTCGCGGGCCTGCGATTGCGGCGCGGGTAGAGCCTGTCCGGCCGAGGGAGCGTGGCTCGGGCATGGCCGTCCTGCGCCGCGCGGCCCGCCCGCGTTCCCCGCCCCTAGGGCGCCACCAACAACACCTTGCCCACGTGACCGCTCTCCTCCACGACCCGGTGAGCGGCTGCCGCGTCGGGCATCGGGATCTCGCGGTCGACGACCGGGTGGACGTGCCCGGCGGCAAGCAGCGGCCAGACGTGTTCGCGTACGGCGGCGACGATCGCCGCCTTCTCGGAGAGCGGACGCGCGCGCAGCGAGGTCGCGCTGATGGCGCCCCGCTTGCCGAGCAGCGCGGCGATGTTCAGCTCGCCCTTGAGGCCGCCCTGCATGCCGATGATCGCGAGGCGCCCGTTGACGGCGAGGGCCTGGACGTTGCGGTCCAGATACTTGGCGCCCATGTTGTCGAGGATGACGTCGGCGCCCGCCCCGTCGGTGGCCTTCCTGACCTCCTCGACGAAGTCCTGCTCGCGGTAGTTGATCAGGATGTCGGCGCCCAGCTCGGCACACCGGTCGAGCTTCTCCTTCGTACCGGCCGTCACGGCGACCTTCGCGCCGACCGCCTTGGCCAGCTGGATCGCCATCGTGCCGATGCCGCTGGAGCCGCCGTGCACGAGCAGCGTCTCGGCGGGCCGCAGGTGGGCGACCATGAAGACGTTCGACCAGACCGTGCAGACCACCTCGGGCAGCGCGGCGGCGCTCTTGAGGTCGACGCCCTCGGGCACGGGCAGGAGCTGGCCCGCCGGAACGACGACCTTCTCGGCGTATCCGCCGCCCGCGAGCAGCGCGCACACCTCGTCGCCGACCGCCCAGGCGGAGACGCCGGGTCCGGTCTCGACGATCCGGCCCGAGCACTCCAGGCCGGGGTACGGAGAGGCGCCGGGCGGCGGGTCGTAGAAGCCCTGCCGTTGCAGGATGTCGGCGCGGTTGACGGCGCCGGCCACCACCTCGACCAGCACTTCGCCCTCGCCGGGCACCGGATCGGGGACCTCGTCCCACACCAGCGCCTCGGGCCCACCAGGTTCGGGAATCGTGATCGCATACATGTGAAGGACGCTACCCCTCGGTACCGCGCCGCTCCCGTCCGCCGGGTCCGTACCGAAAGAAGTGTGTGATCACCGATGAGTTCCAGCGAAGGTAAAGGTCTCACCATGCAGAAACCAAGTGCATGGAAGGAAAACCCACCATGAGCCAGCACACGACCGGCCTGGCCATCGAGACCGCGGGCCTGGTGAAGACGTTCGGGGACACCAGGGCGGTGGACGGCGTCGACCTCGCCGTCCCGACCGGCACGGTCTACGGCCTCCTCGGCCCGAACGGCGCGGGCAAGACCACCACAGTCAAGATGCTGGCCACGCTGCTGCGCCCGGACGACGGCGAGGCGCACGTCTTCGGCCACGACGTCGTGCGCGAGGCCGACGAGGTCCGCGCCCGCGTCAGCCTCACCGGCCAGTACGCGTCGGTGGACGAGGACCTCACCGGCGCCGAGAACCTGATCCTGCTGGGCCGCCTCCTCGGCCAGGCCAAGAAGGCCGCGCGGGAGCGTTCGGCGCAGCTCCTGGAGGCCTTCGGGCTCACGGACGCGGCCGGAAAGCAGGTCAAGCACTACTCCGGCGGCATGCGGCGGCGTATCGACATCGCCGCGTCCATCCTCAACACCCCCGACCTGCTCTTCCTGGACGAGCCGACCACGGGACTCGACCCGCGCAGCCGCAACCAGGTGTGGGACATCGTCCGCGCGGTCGTCGCGCAGGGCACGACGGTGCTGCTGACCACGCAGTACCTGGACGAGGCCGACCAGTTGGCGTCCCGGATCGCCGTCATCGACCGCGGCAAGGTGATCGCCGAGGGCACGAAGGGCGAGCTCAAGGCGTCCGTCGGCGCCGGTTCCGTACACCTGCGCCTCAGGGACGCGGGGCAGCGGCCCGAGGCGGCCGAGGTGCTGCGGCGGGCCCTGGACGCGCAGGTGCAGCTGGAGCCCGACCCGGTCGCGCTGACCGCCCGCGTGGGCGCGGCGGCGAGCGACACGGCAGCCGAACAGGCCGCCCGCGCGCTCGGCGAACTGGCCCGCACGGGCATCACCGTGGACAACTTCTCGCTGGGCCAGCCCAGCCTGGACGAGGTCTTCCTCGCCCTCACCGGACATGACACGCAGGACTCGGCGAAGCAGGACACCGCGGAGCAGGGCACCCAGAAGAGCGAGGCCGTCGCATGAGTACCGTCACGAGCACCGAGACCAAGGACCTCGCCCCGGTCAGCGCCGAGTCGCTCGCCGCGCTGCTGATCGGCGGGGAGCGACCGCCCCGGCCCAGCGCCCTGTCCGCCTCGCTGACCTTCGGCTGGCGGGCCATGCTCAAGATCAAGCACGTGCCGGAGCAGCTCTTCGACGTCACCGCGTTCCCGATCATGATGGTGCTGATGTACACGTACCTGTTCGGGGGCGCCCTGGCCGGGTCGCCGAAGGAGTACATCCAGTTCCTGCTGCCGGGCATCCTGGTGATGTCGGTCGTGATGATCACCATGTACACGGGCGTCTCGGTCAACACCGACATCGAGAAGGGCGTCTTCGACCGCTTCCGCACGCTGCCGATCTGGCGGCCGGCGGTGATGGTCGGCTATCTGCTCGGCGACGCCCTGCGCTACACGATCGCCTCGGTCGTGATGCTCACCGTCGGCATGATCCTGGGCTACCGCCCGGACGGCGGGGTCGCCGGAGTGCTCGCCGGGATCGTGCTGCTCGTCGTCTTCTCGTTCGCGTTCTCGTGGATCTGGACGATGTTCGGGCTGCTGCTGCGCACCGAGAAGTCGGTGATGGGCGTCAGCATGATGGTGATCTTCCCGCTGACCTTCCTGTCCAACGTCTTCGTCGACCCGCACACCATGCCGGGCTGGCTCCAGGCCTTCGTCAACAACAGCCCGATCACCCACGTCTCGTCGGCGGTGCGCGACCTGATGGCCGGCGACTGGCCGGCCGCCGAGGTCGCCTGGTCACTGGGCTGGGCAGGCCTGTTCGTCCTGGTCTTCGGCCCGATCACGATGCGGCTGTACAACCGCAAGTAGTCCGGGCGGTCCAGATGGTCACGGTCACTGCCGGGGCATCGGGCGGACGTCGGGTGCGATCTGCGCGCCCGGCGACGCCCGCACGATCGTGATCAGCCGGTCCGTCAACTGCAGTGTCCCGACGGCCGGATCGTCGTATCCGAGCACCCGGTGCCCGCGTACGACACTCACCACCAGGTCGTCGGTCTCGCGCGGCTTCTTGCCCACCTCGGCCTTTATGACGGGCCGTTCGACCATGTCGAGCCCGCTGCCCTGCTGGATGAGGTCCTCCATCACCATGCCGGCCGCGGGGCTGAGCACGGACAGACCGAGCAGCCGCCCGGCCGCGCTCGCGCTGGTGATGACGGCGTCGGCGCCGGACTGCTTGAGCAGCGGCGCGTTCTCCTCCTCGCGGACCGCGGCCACGATCTTGGCGCCGCGGTTGAGCTGCCGGGCCGTCAGGGTCACCAGCACGGCCGTGTCGTCCCGTTGGGTCGCGATGATGATCTGCCGTGCGCGCTGCACCTCGGCCCGCACCAGGACCTCGCTGCGGGTCGCGTCCCCGACCACCCCGGCGAACCCGTCGGCGGTCGCGGCCTCGATCACCTTGGCGCTCGGGTCGACCACGACGACCTGCTCCTGCTTCAGCCCGGTCGCGCAGACGGTCTGGATCGCCGAACGCCCCTTCGTCCCGAAGCCGATGACGACGGTGTGATCGCGCAAGGTGGACCTCCAGCGGTTCTGACGCCATTCCTCCCGGGTCCGTTCGGTGAGGACTTCGAGCGTGGTGCCGACCAGGATGATCAGGAAGACCACCCGCAGCGGCGTGATGACGAGGATGTTGGTGAGCCGGGCACCGTCGCTGACGGGGGCGATGTCGCCGTACCCGGTGGTGGAGAGGGTGACCGTCGCGTAGTACGCCGCGTCGAGGAAGTCGACCGACCCGTCGGAGTTGTCGTTGTAGCCGTCACGGTCGATCCAGACGATCAGGGCGGTGGCGGCCAGCACCAGCAAAGCCATGAGCAGGCGTCTCAGAACCTGCTGGATGGGGCGCTCGACGACCTTCTTCGGGAGTTTCACCCGATGGGTCACGAGATGCTCGTCCGCCTGCCGGGCGATCGCGTCATGGCCCGGAAGTTTCACGTGAAACACACCCCGATCCCGGCGAACGCCCAGGGCAGATCGAGCAGTTCGAGCTCCTCACCCGCGCGAGCACCGCCCGGTGGTACGACGACCAGGCCATCGGCCGCCGCGATGCCGCGCAGCATCGCCGGACCGTTGTAGTGCAGCGCAACGGCGTGGTCACCGCGCAGCACGACGGGGATCAGCCGGGTGTCGTGCGGATGGCCGTGCACCGCGTCCTGGATCGGCATCGTGTACGGCTCGGGTGCGGGGCGGGCCGCAAGGGTCCGCAGCAGGGGCTCGGCGAGCGTGAGCAGTCCGGAGACGGCGGCGAGGGGGTTGCCGGGCAGGCCCACGAGGTGCTGGTTCTCCTTGGTGCGGCCCAGCAGCATGGGGTGGCCGGGTCGCACCTTGACGCCGTCGACGAGGAGTTCGGCGCCGATGCGCTGCAGGGTGGGGTGGACGTGGTCGACGGGCCCGGAGGCGGTACCGCCGGTGGTCACGATCAGATCGGCGTCGGAGCCGGTGATCGCCTTGTGCAGGGCTTTGGCGTCGTCACCGATCCGACGAACCGCCGCGACCTCGGCGCCCAGCGCACGCAGCCACGGCGGCAGCATCGGCCCGAGCGCGTCCCTGATCAGCCCCTCGCGCGGCAGCCCCTCGGTGAGCAACTCGTCACCCAGGACGAGGACTTCGGCGCGGGGAGCGGGTACGGCGGTGAGGGTGTCGTACCCCGCGGCCGCGGCAAGTCCGAGCACCGCCGGGGTCACGAGTGTGCCCAGCGGGACCAGTTGATCCCCGGAGCGGCACTCCTGCCCCCGCGGCCGGATGTCCTGGCCGTGCTGGAGATCCCGCCCGGCGTACAGGCGGCCCTTGTCGTCGGTACGACCGTGTTCGCTGCGCAGCACGGCCGTGGTGTCCGACGGGATCCGCGCACCGGTGGCGATCCGCACGGCCTCCCCGTCGGTGAGCCGCGCCGGCTCCCCGTGCCCGGCGAGCACGCCCTCGTCCCGTACGTCCCAGGGACCGGGCCCCGCGACCGCCCAGCCGTCCATCGCCGAGGTGTCGAAGGAGGGCAGGTCGGTGAGGGCGGTGAGGGGGGCGGCCAGGGTGAGCCCGAGCGCGCCCTCGATCCGCACGGAAACGGGAGCCCGCCGCCCACCGGCCCGAGCGGCCCGCGCGGCGATCGCCCGGGCCTCGGCCCAGGCGGTGGCCTTGTGCGAAGCCGCGTGCTGATCACGCGAGGCGCCAGATCCGGCGGGGGCGGGCACGCCGTCGCCGGAAGCGGGAGCGGATGCGGGAGCAGGAGTACGACTGCCGGGATCCCTCACCAGCGCGAGCACCTCCTCGACGTCGAAGTCGGTGTCCTCGGCGTTCCCACCGGTCCGGGCGGTCACCCGGCGTCCGGGGCGGGCTTGGCCTCGGAGTCGTCCTCCTCGGCCCAACGCAGGGCGAGCGCGACGGCCTTGCGGGCGGCCTCGGCGACGGCTTCCGGACCGCCCCCGGCCTGCGCGGCCGCGTACCCGACGAGAAAGGTCGTCAGCGGCGCCGCGGGCCTCGCCACTCCGTGGGCGGCATCACGAGCGAGGTCGAGCAGAACGCCGGTGTCGACGTCCAGATCGAGCCCCAGCTCGTCCTTGACAGCGGAAATCCATTCATCCAACACGTGCCCATGCTCCCTGATACGTGCCCTGGCGGCGGCGATGTCGTCCCAGGTGTCGCAGTCGAACGAGGCGACGGGGTCGGGGACGCGGGTGAGGTGGAGACCGGCGGTCAGGCGGCGGAGGGGGAGGCCGGTGAGGGGAGCGGCAGGAGTGCCGGTCCCCTTCGCGTCGGCGCCCGTCGGCGCGGCGAGCTCGCGGTGCAGGGCGTCTGCGCGGTACGCGGCGACGAGGGGTTGGTCGCGACCGTCGGTGTCGGTGAGGAGGACGCCCTCCGTTCCGCTCGCCCGCAGGGCCGCCAGCAGCCGCCGTACCGTCGTCGGTTCGAGAAACGGGAGGTCGGCGGAGAGGACGACGACATGTTCCGCCGTGGTGTGCGCGAGACCGGCGGCGAGCGCGGCGACGGGGCCCCCGCCGGGCGGCTCCTCACGCGCCCACACCACGGGCCGGGCGGTGGGGCGGACATCGGCGACGACCACGGTGGTGCGCGCGTCGGCACACGCGGCGAGCACGCGGTCGAGCAGCGCCCGCCCACCGACCCGCACCCCGGGCTTGTCGGCACCGCCGAGCCGCCGAGCGGCACCCCCGGCGAGCACGACGGCGTCGTAGGCCGGCTCGACACCGGGACCACCCGGAGGCTCGTACGAGGTCACCCCCCGAGTATGCGTGCCGTCACGATCACAGGGAACGCATGGGCGCCGACGCAATCACCGGGTGCGGGACGGGAAGGGCGGGGCGGGCGGGGGCCACGCACCTGCACCGACACCATGGACCACCGCTCACAGCGTCCGCAGCAGCACCGCCGGTTGTTCCACGCAGTCCGCCACGTACCGCA
Organism: Streptomyces pseudovenezuelae; assembly: GCF_029892565.1. Classification (GTDB taxonomy): domain Bacteria; phylum Actinomycetota; class Actinomycetes; order Streptomycetales; family Streptomycetaceae; genus Streptomyces; species Streptomyces pseudovenezuelae_A. Next base: position 510,712 of record NZ_JARXVH010000003.1, read on the forward strand.
GGAAACCGCCCGCCGTGCCGCCGTCGCAGACGCGGTGGTCGAAGGTGAGGGAGAGCTGGACGACCTGGCGCACCGCCAGCTCGCCCTCGTGCACCCACGGCTTGGGGACGATGCGGCCGACGCCGAGCATCGCGGCCTCGGGGTGGTTGATGATCGGCGTGGAACCGTCGACGCCGAACACTCCGTAGTTGTTCAACGTGAAGGTCCCGCCCGTGAGTTCCCCGGGCGTGAGCGTGCCGGCCCGGGCCGCCTCGGTCAGTCGGCCGAACTCCGCGCTCAGCGACTCGGCGCCCCGCCCGTGCGCGTCCCGCACGACCGGTACGACCAGACCCCGCTCGGTCTGCGCGGCGAAGCCGAGGTGCACCTGTTCCAGCCGGACGATCTCCCTGGCCTCCATGTCGACCGTGGAGTTGAGCTCGGGGAAGCGGGCGAGGGCGGCCGTGCAGACGCGGGCCAGCAGGGCGAGGACGGAGATCTTCGGCCCGCCAGAGGCGTTCATCGCGGCCCGCGCGCGCATGAACTCCGTCGCGTCGGCATCCACCCAGCAGGTCGCGTCCGGGATCTCGCGCCGACTGCGGGAGAGCTTGTCGGCGACGGCTCCGCGAACTCCCTTGAGGGGCACGCGAATGCCCGTGCGCGTGGCGGCCGACGGGGTGGGTGTGGCGGTGGGCGCGGCGAGCGCAGGGGCGGCGGAGCCGGTGGCCTCGCTCGGCGCGACGACGGCACGCATCGCCTGCTCCACGTCCGCCCGCAGGATCAGTCCGTCGGGGCCGGACCCCGTCATCTGCCGCAGATCCAGACCGTTCTGACGGGCAAGCCGCCGCACGAGAGGCGAGATGACCGGTACGGGCCCATCGGCAGTCCGGCCAGGTGTCCCCTCGGTGGTCGAGACGGTGCCGTCGATCAGGGCCGGTGCGACCGCACCATTGCGAGCCGGCGCCGTCGAAGCGGTCGCCACCGCAGGAGCCGTCGAAGCCACCGGCCCCGCAGCAACCGTCGGCCCCGCGGGCCGAACCCGCCGTCGCCGCGCAGGTGCCTCCGAAGTGCCGTACCCCACAAGGACGTTCCCCGAGCCCTCCGCAGAATCGCCCGCGTCCTCCGCAGAGCCGCCCGAGTCGTCAGCCGAACCGCCGGAGGCCACCTCCCCGCCGACCGCCACCGTCAACAGCGGCGCCCCCACGGGCAGTTCCGCGCCCTCCTCGCCGAAGCGGGCCGTGACGACGCCGCCGTAGGGACAGGGCACCTCGACCATCGCCTTGGCCGTCTCGACCTCGACGACCGGCTGGTCGATGGCGACGACGTCGCCGACCTGGACCAGCCAGCGCACGATCTCCGCCTCGGTGAGCCCTTCGCCGAGGTCGGGCAGTTTGAACTCCAGCACCTGTGCCATCAGCCCTCGGCCTCCCACTGCAGACGGGCCACGGCGTCCAGGATCCGGTCCACGCCGGGCAGATGGTGCCGCTCCAGCATCGGCGGCGGATACGGGATGTCGAACCCGGCCACGCGCAGCACCGGTGCCTCCAGGTGGTGGAAGCAGCGCTCGGTGACGCGGGCCGCGATCTCCCCGCCGGGACCGCCGTATCCGCCCGACTCGTGCACGACGACCGCGCGCCCGGTCCGCCGTACCGAGGCGCACACCGTCTCGTCGTCGAACGGCACCAGGGAGCGCAGGTCGACGACTTCGAGGTCCCAGCCCTCGGCCCGCGCCGCCTCGGCGGCGTCGAGGCAGACGGGCAGGGACGGGCCGTAGGTGATGAGCGTGGCGCTGGTGCCCGGGCGGCGCACGACCGCGCGGCCGATCGGCTCGACGGGTGATGGCTCCTCGGGGTTCCAGGAGTCCTTCGACCAGTACAGGCGCTTGGGCTCCATGAACACGACCGGGTCGTCGGAGGCGATCGCGGCGCGCAGCAGTCCGTAGGCGTCGGCGACGGTCGCGGGCGTGACGACGTGCAGGCCCGGGGTCGCCATGTAGTACGCCTCGGAGGAGTCGCTGTGGTGCTCGACGCCGCCGATGCCGCCGCCGTAGGGGATGCGGACGGTGATCGGCAGGGGCATCGCCCCGCGCGTGCGGTTGCGCATCCGCGAGACGTGGCTGATGAGCTGCTCGAACGCCGGGTAGGCGAACGCGTCGAACTGCATCTCCACGACCGGCCGCAGCCCGTACATGGCCATGCCGACGGCCGCGCCGAGGATGCCCGCCTCGGCCAGCGGGGTGTCCGTGCACCGGTCCTCGCCGAACTCCTTGGCGAGCCCGTCGGTGACCCGGAAGACGCCGCCGAGCGTGCCGACGTCCTCACCGAGGACGTGCACGGCCGGGTCGGCGGCCATGGCATCGCGGAGCGCGCGCGTGAGGGCCTGCGCCATGGTGGCCGGCTTGAGGGCGACGGTGGTCATCAGTGCGCCCCTTCCCGCTCGGCCGCCAGCTCCGCCGCCAACTGCTCGCGCTGCTCGCGCAGTTGCGGGGTGGGTTCGGCGTAGACGTGGGCGAACAGGTCCATGGGGTCGAGCGCCGGGTCCTGGTTCATGCGCTCGCGCAGGTCGGCGGCCATGGTCTCGGCGGCGTCCCGCGCGGCCTGGACACCGGCCTCGTCGATCAGGCCGCGCTCGGTCAGCTCGTGCTCCAGGAGCGCGATCGGGTCGTGCGCGCGCCAGGCCTCGACCTCGGTGTCGCCGCGGTAGCGGGTCGCGTCGTCGGCGTTGGTGTGGGCCTCGATGCGGTACGTGACCGCCTCGACGAGCGTCGGACCGCCACCCGCGCGTGCCTGCCGTACGGCGTCGGCGAGGACCGCGTGCACGGCCGCCGCGTCGTTGCCGTCGACCAGCCGGCCCGGCATGCCGTAGCCGACCGCCTTGTGGGCCAGCGAGGGGGCCGCGGTCTGCTTGGCGAGCGGGACGGAGATGGCGAAGCCGTTGTTCTGGACCAGGAAGACGACCGGGGCCTGCCAGACGGCGGCGAAGTTCAGCGCCTCGTGGAAGTCGCCCTCGCTGGTGCCGCCGTCACCGACCATGGCGAGCGCGACCACGTCGTCGCCCTTGAGGCGGGCGGCGTGCGCGAGGCCGACGGCGTGCGGCAGCTGGGTGGCGAGCGGGGTGCTCAGGGGCGCGATGCGGTGCTCGCGCGGGTCGTAGCCGGTGTGCCAGTCGCCGCGCAGCAGGGTGAGCGCCTGGACGGGGTCCAGGCCGCGGGCGACGGCGGCGAGGGTGTCGCGGTAGCTGGGGAAGAGCCAGTCGTGCTCCTCCAGGACGAGCGCGGCGGCGACCTCGCAGGCCTCCTGGCCGGTGCTGGAGGGGTAGACGGCGAGGCGGCCCTGCTTGGTGAGGGCGGTGGCCTGTGTGTTGTATCTGCGCCCGCGGACCAGCTCGGCGTACAGCCGGCGCAGCAGGGCCGGGTCGGCCTGCGCGGCGGCCTCGGTGCCGAGAACGCGGAACGGGTGCGCGTCGGGCAGCAGCGGCGCGGGGTCCGTGCGGGGCTGCCAGGCGGGCGGCGGCGCGGGCCGGTACGCGCCCCGCTGCTCCATGACCGTCATGACGGCACCTCCTCGTGCGAGCGACTGTGGACGCGTCACGAGAGTGATGCGCCTCACCTACCGATTGTTCGGTCGTCGGCACATTTTGGCTACAGGCACCTCCAGGCTGTGGACAAACGGTTCTGCACAACCTGAAATGAACGCAGTACGTCCATGCTAGGGAGGCGGGGGGACATGGCACCTGAACAAATGGCCGAAGGACCGGAGGGCAGCGGGCCCCAGCCGCCCGCGCGCCCCCTCGACGCGATCGACCTGGACATCCTGCAGATGCTCCAGGCGGACGGCCGCGCGTCGATACGGTCCGTCGCCGAACGGGTGCACGTGTCCCGCGCCAACGCCTACGCGCGTATCAACCGCCTCATCGAGGACGGCGTCATCCGTGGGTTCGGCGCCCGCGTGGACCACGAACGCGCCGGTCAGGGCACCTCGGCGTACATCACCCTGAAGATCGTCCAGAACTCCTGGCGGACGGTGCGCGAGCAGCTCAGACAGCTGCCCGGGGCCTCCCACATCGCGCTGGTGGGCGGGGACTTCGACGTGCTGCTGCTGGTGCACACGCCCGACAACAAGGCCCTGCGCGAACTGGTGCTCACCCGGCTGCAGGCCATGCCGGAGGTGCTCAGCACCCGCACACTCCTGGTGTTCGAGGAGGAGGACCTGGAGCCGCAGAGCTGAGCCGTCCCGCCCTCGGATCAGGCCTCTCTCCGCTCGGACCTCCCCGCGGTCTCGCTCAGTCCTGCTTGCGCAGCCCCGAGAAGACCAGCCGTACGACCGCGTCGGCGACCTCGCGTTCGTTCATGCCGCGCCCGTCGGGGCGGTACCACTCGACGATCGAGTTGATCATCCCGAAGACCAGCCGGGTCGCGAGCCGCACCTCCACGTCGCCGCGCACCTCGCCGACGTCGGCCGCCGCCCGCAGCAGGTCGGCGACCCGGTGGTCGAAATCCCGGCGCCGGTCCAGGGCCCACCGCTCGGTGTCCGTGTTGCCGCGCACCCGCAGCAGCAGCGTCACGTAGGGCAGCTCGGTGATCAGCACCTCGACCATCCGCCGTACGACGTACTCCAGTCGCCCTTCGGCGCTGCCCACGCGCGCGGGCTCCTCGTCGAGGATCTCGAAGAGGCCGTCCAGGGCCCGGCTCACGGCCCGGCGCAGCAGCTCCTCCTTGCCGGCCACGTGGTGGTAGATCGACGACTTGGAGATGCCGGCCGCCTTGGAGAGGTGCTCCATGGAGGTGCCGTCGTAGCCGCGCTCGTTGAAGACCTGGACGGCGACGGACAGCAGCGTCTCCGGGGTGTACGTGTCGCGCTTGGCGGTGGTCATGACGTGCTGCCCTCCCGCTTGTCGGTGGCGTACGCGTGTCGGTAGAGCGCGAGGGACGGCGCGTAGCGTCCGGAGGGGTCGCGCATGTGCAGGTCGTCGAGGAGGGCGTAGGCCCAGTTGCGGCCGAGCCTGCGGCTCCATTCGAACGGGCCCAGGGGGTAGTTGACCCCGAGGCGCATCGCGGTGTCGATGTCCTCCTCTGTGGCCACGCCCTTGGCGACGGCGTCGTGCGCCAGGTCGACGATCCGGGCGACCGTGCGGGCGACGATCATGCCGGGGATGTCCCCGATGTGGCTGACGTCCTTGCCGAGCGCCTGGAAGAGGCCGGTGGCCTCGACGAGGGTCTGCGGCGAGGTGTCCTGGGAGGCGGACAGGGCGATGCGGGTGGCCTTGCGGTAGTCGAGGGCGAGGTCGAAGTAGACGACGTCGCGGAACTCCACGGAGGTCTGGCCGTCGGCGAGCGCCAGTTGGCCGCCGCCGGGCAGCACCAGGCGGGTGCCGTGGTCCTCCTCGTCCTCGCGGACCTGGATGCCCGCCTCGCGCAGCAGCGGGAGCAGCTCGGCGGCCGGGCCCAGGTCGCCCTCCACGACGACGTAGGCGGGCGCCCGCTGCTGCTCCGCGGTGTGCGGCTCGGCGTCCTCGGCGTCCTCGGCGTGGTCGTACCAGCCCTGTCCGCTCTTGCGGCCGAGCCGGCCGGACTCCACCAGGCGCCGCTGGGCGAGCGAGGGCGTGAAGCGCACGTCCCGGAAGAAGGCCTCCCACACGGAGCGCGTCACCGACTCGTTGACGTCCTGCCCGATGAGGTCGGTCAGCTCGAACGCGCCCATCCGGAAGCCGCCCGACTCGCGCAGCACGGCGTCGATGGTGGCGGGGTCAGCGCCCTGGGCCTCGTAGACCGCGAACGCCTCGGCGTAGAAGGGCCGGGCGAGGCGGTTGACGATGAAGCCGGGGGTGTCGGCGCAGGCGACCGGTGTCTTGCCCCACGCGCGGGCCATCTCGTACGCGCGCGTGGCCGACGTGACGTCGGTGGCGAAGCCGGAGACGACCTCGACCAGCGGCAGCAGCGGGGCGGGGTTGAAGAAGTGCAGGCCGACGAGGCGGCCGGGGTTGCGCAGGGCGCCGCCGATGGCGGTGACGGACAGGGACGAGGTGTTGGTGGCGAGCAGACAGTCCTCGTCGACCAGGTCCTCCAGCGCCCGCAGCAGCTCCTGCTTGACGTCCAGCCGCTCCAGCACCGCCTCGACGACCAGCGTGCAGTCCGCGAGGTCGGCGAGGTCGGCGGCGGGCAGCAGCCGGTCGCGGGCCGCGTCGCGGTCGGCGGCGGAGAGCCGGTCCTTCGCGACGAGCCGGTCGAGTCGGGCGACGATCGCTTCGGCCGCCTCCAGGGCGCGCCCGGGGAGGGTGTCGTACAACCGCACGTGGTGGCCGGCGACCAGCGCGACCTGGGCGATGCCCTGGCCCATGGTGCCGGTACCGACGACGGCCACGGGGCTGCTGAGGTCCAGTGCTGTCATGTGCGCGATCCTCCCGCACGGGGTTTTCCACAGATGCGGCGGACCCCCTTGTCCCGACCGATCGTTCGGTTACTCTAACTCTGACCGGCTGTTTCCGCCCCCTGTTTCTGCCCAGGTCATGAGCCCGCCAAAGAGTCCCGCCCAAAAGTCACAGTGTTCGCAAGACGAGGAGTTGGTCCCCCCATGGCTGCCGAACCGACCGCGCACGAACTGATCGCCAAGCACCGGCCCACGCTCGACCAGGCCCTGGAAGCGATCCGCACCCGCGCGTACTGGTCCCCGCACCCCGAACACCCCAAGGCCTACGGGGAGAACGGCAGCCTGGACATGGCGGCGGGCAAGGCCGCGTTCGACGCCCTCCTGGGCACCCGCCTCGACCTGGACCAGCCGGGCACGGACGGCTGGACGGGCGGCGAGGTCTCGCCGTACGGCATCGAGCTGGGCGTCGAGTACCCGCACGCGGACATCGACGTACTGCTGCCCGCCATGAAGGCGGGCCAGCGCGCCTGGCGGGACGCGGGCGCGGAAGTCCGCGCGGTGGTGAGCCTGGAGATCCTCAAGCGGATCGCCGACCGGACGCACGAGTTCGCGCACGCGGTCATGCACACCAGCGGCCAGGCCTTCATGATGGCGTTCCAGGCGGGCGGCCCGCACGCGCAGGACCGCGCCCTGGAGGCGGTGGCGTACGCGTACGCGGAGCAGGTCCGCACGCCCGACACGGCCCAGTGGACCAAGCCGCAGGGCAAGCGCGACCCGCTGGTCATGACCAAGGAGTTCACGCCGGTCCCGCGCGGGATCGCCCTGATGATCGGCTGCAACACCTTCCCGACGTGGAACGGCTACCCGGGCCTGTTCGCCTCCCTGGCCACCGGCAACGCGGTCCTGGTCAAGCCCCACCCGCGCGCGGTGCTGCCGCTCGCGCTCACCGTTCAGATCGCGCGCCAGGTGCTCGCCGAGGCCGGCTTCGACCCGAACCTGGTGGCGCTGGCCGCCGAGCGCCCCGGCGAGGGCATCGCCAAGACGCTGGCCACCCGCCCGGAGATCCGGATCATCGACTACACCGGTTCCACGGCGTTCGGCGACTGGCTGGAGACCAACGCCCGCCAGGCGCAGGTCTACACGGAGAAGGCCGGCGTCAACACGGTCCTCGTGGAGTCGGCCGCCAACTACAAGGGCATGCTCGCCAACCTGGCCTTCTCCCTCTCCCTCTACAGCGGCCAGATGTGCACCACCCCGCAGAACCTGCTGATCCCCCGGGACGGCATCGGCACCGACCAGGGCCACAAGACCTTCGACGAGGTCGTCGCCGACCTCGCCCGCTCCGTCGACGGCCTGCTCGGTGACGACACGCGCGCCAACGGACTGCTCGGCGCGATCGTCAACCCGGACGTGAAGGCCCGCGTCGACGCTGCCGCTGGGCTGGGCGAAGTCGCTCTCGCCTCACGGGAGATCACCAACCCCGAGTTCCCGGACGCGGTGGTTCGTACGCCGGTGATCGTGAAGCTGGACGGTGCACGGAAATATTGGGAGGGGGCGGACGACGAGGCCGCGTACATGAACGAGTGCTTCGGTCCCGTCTCCTTCGCCGTCGCCGTCGACTCGGCCGCCGATGCGGTGGAGCTGCTGGGGCGGACGATTCGTGAGAAGGGTGCGATGACGGTGGGGGCGTACACGACTGACGCCGGGGTTGAGGCTGCGGTTGAAGAGGTCTGTCTTGAGGAGGCGGCGCAGTTGTCGCTGAACTTGACGGGTGGGGTGTACGTCAATCAGACGGCTGCGTTCTCCGACTTCCACGGGTCGGGTGGGAACCCGGCGGCGAACGCGGCGTTGGCGGACGGGGCGTTCGTTGCCAATCGGTTCCGGGTGATCGAAGTGCGTCGGGACGCCTAAGAGCTCGGTGGGTGGGATTTCTGCGCGGCTGACGGTCCGTTGTGGCTTGTCGCGCAGTTCCCCGCGCCCCTAAAAACGGGGGCGTTGCCGTTAAAGGGGTGACCCTGTGGCCGTGCTCCAGTGGTACAGCGTCATTGCCACGCTCGTCGCCAAGTTGTAGCTGGAGACCTGGGGGCGCATCGGCAGGGACAGCAAGTGGTCGGCACGTGCGCGTAGTTCGGGCGACAGCCCGGCGCGTTCGGAGCCGAAGGCCAGAACGGCGTCGTCCGGGAGCTTGATCCCCCGGATGTCGTCGCCCTCCGGGTCCAGGGCGAACAGCGGGCCCGTCGGCAACTCGTCCACCGCCAGGCGCTCCACGGTGGTCGCGAAGTGCAGGCCCGCGCCGGCGCGCACCACCGTGGGGTGCCAGGGGTCGAGCGTGCCGGTGGTGACCACGCCGGTGGCGCCGAAACCGGCGGCCAGGCGGATGACGGCGCCCGCGTTGCCGAGGTTGCGCGGGTTGTCGAGGACCACGACGGGCGTGGTGCGCGGCACGTGCGCCAGCTTCTCCAGCGCGGCCTCGCGAGACGGTCGTACGGCCAACGCGGCGACCTCTGTCGGATGCGGGCGCGGCACCAGGTTCGCGTACGTCCCCGGCGCCACCTCCGTCAGGAGTCCGGCCAGCGTGTCCCGGATGTCCGGGGCCAGGTCGTCGGCGAGGGCGAGCACCGCCGCTCGGTCCACGGCGACCGCCACCGGGATGTCGGCCCCGAAGCGCACCGCGTGCTTGAGGGCGTGGAAGCCGTCGAGCAGGACGCAGGTGCCGGCGAGCCGGTGCCAGGTGTCCAGGGGAGCGGATGCCGGGTCGGAGGAGGGGTCGGAGTCCGGGGCGGTCATGGCGTGAAGCCTACGGGCGCGTGCTCGGGGTTCTCCGGGGTGCGGGGCGCCGGCAGCGGCGTACGGGAACGGCGGGCACGGGCAAGGACGCGTTCACGCGCGCGTGCCGCCCAGCCGCCCGTGCGGCGCAGGAACGACGTCGGCAGGAAGACCGCGTCCGCCGCGATCATCGCCAGCGAGAAGAACGGCAGCCCGAGGACCACGGCGATCACGGCGTGCTCGAACATCATCGCGGCCAGCAGGACGTTCTTGACCCGCCGGTTGAACAGCGTGAACGGGAACGCGACCTGCACGATCACGGTCCCGTACGTCACGAGCATCACCATCGTGCCGCTGGAGGAGAGCAGGTCGGCGAGGGCGGGCCAGGGCGAGAAGTAGTCCAGGTGGAGCGGGTAGTAGACGGCGGTGCCGTCCTGCCAGCGCGAGCCCTGGATCTTGTACCAGCCGGCCGTCGCGTAGATCAGACAGGCCTCGGCCATGATCACGAACAGACCGGCGTTGTGCACGATGTTGCCGACCACGTCCAGCAGGATCCGCGGCTCGCCGCTCTTCGCCAGCCGCTCGACGGCCCACCACACGCCCAGCGCCGACCACACGCCCCACAGGATCACCGGCACGGTCGGGTCGACGCCGTCGAGGCGCCCGCCGGCGGTCACCGCGACCAGCGCGAAGCCGAGCACCGCCCACAGGACGGGACCGGTCCGGTCCGTGACCCGCTCGCCACGCGCGCGTGCCTCGTCCGCGCGCCGCGCCCGCCGCGCGTCCAGCGACCACACCTGGCCGCAGCGCGTGAAGACGAGGTAGATCGACATCAGGTGCAGGACGTTGTCGCCGCCGTCGCCCATGAAGACGCTGCGGTTCTGCAGCGAGAGCACGCCGAGCATGAACAGCACGGACATCGTGCGGGTGCGCCAGCCCAGCAGCAGCAGCGCACTGGTCAGCACGGCGAGCGCGTAGACGATCTCGAACCAGGCCTGGCCGTCCGACCAGATCAGGGCCGTGAAGGCGTGGTTGTTGGTGATCAGCTGCTGGGCGAGGTCCCAGCTCCAGGGGCTGTCGGGACCGTACAGCTCCTGGCGGTGCGGGAACTCGCGCAGCAGGAACAGCAGCCAGGTCGCGCTGAAACCGATACGGACCACGGCGGCCTGGTAGGGGCCGAGCGCCGACTCGGTGATCCGGGCGATGGCCGCGGAGACCGACAGGGCGAAGCGGTTCACTCGGCGCCTCCGTCGCTGTCGGCGGCGGTGACCGTCCACCAGGGCAGCACGCGGTACATCGGCTTGTCCGAGATCTTCTCGTCACTCCACTTCGGCGCGGGCACGTTGGTGGTACGGGCCCTGACCTGCACGTTCTCGACGACACCGCCCCGCGCGGTCACGTCCTCGCGATCCAGCCGCAGCACCACGATGCGCCGCAGATACGTCTCGGACAGGGCGCCGCGCAGACCGGAGGGACGGTTCTCGCCGTCGTGGGTGGAGGCGAAGAAGTCCCAGGCCCGGCGCAGTTCGTTCTGGTCGGTGTGGCTGGGCAGCAGATTCCCGTCTATGGCCCGGCCGTCCTCCGCGGACAGGTCGTACCAGCCGGTGGTGTTCACCTCGCCGTCATCGGTGTGCACCTCGGCACGGACCTGGACGGCGATGTTCTGCTGCAGCGGATTGGGCGCGAAGAGCTTCCAGTTCTGCTCGAACTCCGGGTACACCCAGTCGTCTATCGCGTTGCCGTGCTGCTTGGTGACCGTGTTCGACGGCGCGACATGCAGAAAGACCAGCGCGAGATGCACGCAGACGGTCACACCGACGACGGCGAGCGCGAGGGCTGCGGCGACCTGATAGCCGGGGGAGAGCGCGGCTACGCCGGTACGGGGCTCGGTGGGCGGCATGGCTGCAGGGGGTACAGCGGCAGGGGGTGCGGCTGAGGTCGGCGCTGCCGGGGTCGGCACCGCCGCACTCGGCACACCTGCCGCGCCGGCCCCGGGAGCCTCCACCTCGGCCGCCCCGGGGACGTCGTCCGGCCCGCCCGGCCCGTCCGGCTCCCGCCGGGCGTCCGAGTCTGTGTCGTACGCGTCCATTCCACCCCGTTTCCCGATCCGGTCCGTCTTCCGGCCACCCGGCCGAGGGCGCCCTGTCACCTGCGCGCGCCGCCCCACCGCACTCGCACGCGAACGGTACTCAGGCCCGCCCGCGCGGCACAGCCCCCGTCAGGCGCGTGATCGTGCCGGTCGTCCACAGGGGCCGCCAGCAGGTTATCCACAGCGGTTGACACCTTACGGCGCGAGGCCTCCGACAGGTTCAGGACAAACCGGACGATCGGTCGGCGGGCGGGCGAGCAGTGGGCAGGCAGGCAGTGGGTAAGCGGCCCAGGATCAGCCGGGCGTAACGGGGCCCTCCCCTCCCGGTCATTCCCTTCTTCTAGAACCTGTTCTATCTTGACGCACCGTCAGATCAACGGAGCCGCCGAGAGGACAGGACCGTGGACTTCACCTTCACCGAGGAGCAGCAGGCGGCGGCAGAGGCGGCGCGGGGCGTGTTCGCCGGGGTCGCCCCCGACGCGGTGCCCAGTCCCGCGCTCGTCGCGGGCGCCGTAGCCGACGACTTCGACCGCGCGCTGTGGGCCACGCTCGCCGAGGCGGACCTGCTGAGCCTGCTGCTGGACGCGGAGTACGGCGGCGCGGGCCTGGACGCGATCGCGCTGTGCCAGGTGCTGCGCGAGTCGGCGAAGGTACTGGCCCGGGTGCCGTTGCTGGAGAGCGGCGCGGCCGCGGCGGCCGTACAGGCCTACGGCGGCGAGGAGTTGAAGTCGGCCCTGCTCGCGCCCGCGGGCCGCGGCGAGCTGGTGCTGACCGTCGCCTCCAGCGGACGTACCGGCCACGACGGGGCCGAACTCGCCGTGACCGCACGGCAGGACGGCGACGCCTGGATCCTCGACGGGGTGCAGACGGCGGTGCCGTGGGCCCAGGTCGCCGACCACATCCTCGTACCCGCGCACACGGCCGGCGACCGGCCGCTGCTCGCGGTGGTCCCCCGCGTCCACGAGGGCGTCGGCATCGGCGAGCAGTTCTCCACCAACGGCGAGCGGCTCGGCGAACTGCGCCTGGAATCCGTCCGGATCGCCGCCCGTGACGTCATCGACGCCGACGGCGCCTGGGAGTGGCTGCGCGAACTGTTGACGACCGGGACGTGTGCGCTGGCCCTCGGGCTCGGCGAGCGGGTGCTGCGCATGACCAGCGAGTACACCGGCAAGCGGGAGCAGTTCGGGTTCCCGGTCGCCACCTTCCAGGCGGTGGCCGTGCAGGCCGCCGACCGCTACATCGATCTGCGGGCGATGGAGGCAACGCTGTGGCAGGCCGCCTGGCGGGTCGCCTCGGGGGCACCGGGCACGCTGCCGGTCTCCGGTGACGTCGCCGTCGCCAAGATCTGGGCCTCGGAGGGCGTACGACGGATCGTGCAGACGGCACAGCATCTGCACGGTGGCTTCGGGGCCGACGTCGAGTACCCGTTGCACCGGTACCACGCCTGGGCCAAGCACCTGGAACTGTCACTCGGTCCCGCATCGGCGCACGAGGAGGCCCTGGGCGACCTGCTGGCGGCCCACCCGCTCAGCTGACGGTCCTTCCAGGGGGACGCCTAGAGGACGAACCCGGTCCCGCCCTCGTCCGTCACGACGGGTCGGCCCGCCGCGGCCCACACCTGCATACCGCCGTCCACGTTCACGGCGTCGATGCCCTGCTGGACCAGATACGTCGTGACCTGCGCCGAACGCCCGCCGGACCGGCAGATCACATTGACCCGGCCGTCCTGCGGCGCGGCCTCGGTCAGCTCGCCGTACCGGGCCACGAAGTCACTGAGGGGGATGTGCAGGGCACCTTCCGCGTGCCCCGCCTCCCACTCGTCGTCCTCACGGACGTCCAGCAGGAAGTCGCCGTCCTTGAGATCCCCGACCTCGACCGTGGGCACACCAGAACCAAATTGCATGCCCCGACGCTACCTGACACGACCGGCACGAGGCCGGGCCACCCGATCAGAACGCAGGGCCACCCGATCAGGACACCGGCCCACTGGGGCCCCGCCCGGCACCTCGGCCGCTCGGCCGCCGACCGCCTACTCGACCAGCTCGGCCAGTTCCCGCTCGCGCTCCGCGACCTGCGCCAGGAGCTGCTCGGCGATCTCGTCCAGCAGGTGGTCCGGATCGTCGGGCGCCATTCGCAGCATCGAGCCGATCGGGCCGTCCTCCAGCTCCTTGGCCACCAGCGCGAGCAGTTCCTTGCGGCGGGCGAGCCATTCGAGGCGGGCGTACAGCTCCTCGCTGGGGCTCGGGCCGCGCTGCTCGGGCTCCGGTCCCTTGGCCCACTCCTCGGCCAGCTCGCGCAGCAGCATCTCGTCGCCGCGCGCGTAGGCGCCGTTGACCCGGGTGATGAACTCCTCGCGCCGGGCCCGCTCCGTCTCGTCCGTCGACAGGTCGGGGTGGGCCTTGCGGGCCAGCTCGCGGTAGAGCTTGCGGGCCTCGTCGCTGGGGCGCACCCGCTGCGGGGGACGCACCGGCTGGTCCGTGAGCATCGCGGCGGCCTCGGGGAACAGCCCGTCCCCGTCCATCCAGCCGTTGAACAGCTCCTCGACGCCGGGCATCGGCATCACCCGGGCCCGCGCCTCGTCCGCCTTGCGCAGATCCTCGGGATCGCCGGTGCGGGCGGCCCTGGCCTCGGCGATCTCCGCGTCCAGCTCGTCGAGGCGGGTGTACATCGGCCCGAGCTTCTGGTGGTGCAGCCGGGAGAAGTTCTCGACCTCGATACGGAAGGTCTCGACCGCGATCTCGTACTCGATCAATGCCTGTTCGGCGGCCCGCACGGCCCGCTCCAGCCGCTCCTCGGGGCGCGGCGTGCCGTCCTCGGGCACCGCCTGCGCCTCACCGGCGGCACCGGCACCCTGCTCAGCGTCTGGGCTCGTCACCCGCTCAGCGTAGGCCACGCACGAGCCGGCCACGGCGCCCCACCGCCAGAGGCCCTTTCAGCCGGCGCCCGGCACCGGCCGCCGGGCCCCGCAGCGGCCGCCCACCGCCGGTCACGGGCCTCACTCACCACCACCGTTCCGGGGCCCCCTTCCCCCTCCCCTCCCTCCCCCTCTCAGGTCACGCCACCACTCCCGGCCCCCGCCCCCGAGCACCCCGCCTCCACTCACTCCGCCGACAGGTCACGGCAGGCGACGACCAGTGTGCCGGGGCGGCAGGCGATCTCGTGGGTGCAGCCCTCGGGGTACGGGAGGAGTTCGTCGAGGATCACGTCGCCCAGGGCCGAGACGTCGCAGAAGCCCAGGACGTCCACCTGGAAGCGCGAGACGCCCGCGTACCGCACCAGGAGGTCCTCCTCGTGCTGCCGGCAGTTGTGGCCGAAGCGGATCTCGATCTCGTCGTCGCCGGTCCTGCGCACCGCCTGCGGCTTGAGATCCTTCACACACCGTCGGCCGGCGAGGTCGTAGTGCCCGGGGTCGGTGGCGAACGCACGTGCCCCGGGCGGCAGTTGGCCGGCGAGCGCCGGCAACCGCGCCAGATAGGGCCGCGGGTCGACGATCCCGGTCGCCTCACCGTCCCGCCCGTCGAGGTCGACGTACTTCACAGAACGCTCCTCACGTACGTCACTGCCCTCAGACCCCCATCTCCGCCGGCACCCTTCCCGCCCGCACCGCGGCGACCAGGTCGGCGTGGTCGGCCTCCGTGCGGTCGGCGTAGGCGACGGCGAAGGCGGCCAGTGCCTCGTCCAGCTCCTCGCTCTTGCCGCAGTACCCGGAGATCAGGCGCGGGTCGGCGCTGTGGGAGTGGGCGCGGGCCAGCAGGGCGCCGGTCATGCGGCCGTAGTCGTCGATCTGGTCGGCGGCGAGCGCGGCGGGGTCGACGCTGCCCTTGCGGTTGCGGAACTGCCGTACCTGGAAGGGCAGTCCGTCGACCGTCGTCCAGCCCAGCAGGATGTCGCTGACGACCTGCATGCGCTTCTGGCCGAGGACCACGCGCCGGCCCTCGTGGTCGACGGTGGGTGTCTCGAAGCCGGCCGCCACCAGGTGCGGCACCAGCACGGACGGGCGGGCCTCCTTCACCTGGAGCACGAGCGGTTCGCCGCGGTGGTCCAGGAGGAGCACGACGTACGAGCGCGCGCCCACGCTGCCGGTGCCGACGACCCGGAAGGCGACGTCGTGCACCGCGTGCCGGGACAGCAGCGGGAGGCGGTCCTCGGAGAGTGTCGTCAGGTAGTGCTCCAGGGACGAGGCGACCGCGGCGGCCTCCTCGTCGGGCACGCGCCGCAGTACGGGCGGGGCCTCCACGAAGCGGCGGCCGCCGTCCTCGGTGCGCTCCGTCGACTTCGCCGCGAACCGTCCGCTGGTGTTGCCCCGCGCCTTCTCGGAGACCCGCTCCAGGGTGCCGACCAGGTCGTGGGCGTCGGTGTGGGAGACGAGCTCCTCGTCCGCGATGGCGTTCCACGCGTCCAGCACCGGGAGCCTGGCCAGCAGCCGCATGGTGCGGCGGTAGGCGCCGACCGCGCCGTGGGCCGCCTTGCGGCAGGTGTCCTCGTCGGCGCCGGCCTCCCGGCCCGCGAGCACCAGGGAGGCGGCGAGCCGCTTGAGGTCCCATTCCCAGGGGCCGTCGACCGTCTCGTCGAAGTCGTTCAGGTCGATGACCAGGTCGCCGCGCGCGTCCCCGTACAGGCCGAAGTTGGCGGCGTGGGCGTCCCCGCAGATCTGGGCGCGGATCCTCGTCATGGGCGTACGCGCGAGGTCGTAGGCCATGAGGCCGGCCGAGCCGCGCAGGAAGGCGAAGGGTGTCGCCGCCATCCGGCCCGCCCGTATCGGCGTGAGCCCGGGGATGCGGCCGCGGTTGGACTCCTCGACGGCGGCGACCGCGGTGGGCCGGGAGCCGTCCAGGTCGAACGCCGCGTGCGAGCCGCGCGGGACCAGCCTGCGCAGCGCCTTGCCCTCGTCCTTGGGCGACCCCTCGGCGGGCCCGTGGGCGAACCCCGGCACCCGCGGCAGCCTGCGCGCCGCGACGACCACCGGATTCACCGCAGCCACCGGATCCACCGCAGCCGCCGACTCCGCGGCGACCGCCGGCCTCGCGGCCTCGGCTCCCGCCGTGTCTGCCGTCACCGCTCCGTTTTCGGTCACACCGACCGCCTCCCCCGCACGCACACGAACATCAACTCGTGCAGACCGTACAGCCGGTGGCCGAAACGCGTCAGACCCTGTGGACAACTCCGCGCCTGTGGAAAACCGGACACCCGGTCAGCACTCCGGCGGCTGTGCGCCCTCCGGCAGGTGCACCTTCGCCCACTCCTTGAGCTCCCAGAGCGCGGGTTCCAGCGCGGCCCCCGCCGCCGTCAGCCGGTAGGAGACGCGCAGCGGCGGCCCCTCGTCCACCTCGCGCACCAGCAGGCCGGCCGCGCCGAGTTCGGTGAGCCGGTCGGAGAGCATGCGCTCGCTGATGCCGGGGACGGCGCGGCGCAGGTCGGTGAAGTACGCCGGCCCGCCGGTCAGGACGGCCACGATCGGGCCGGTCCAGCGCTTTCCGAGCAGCTGGAAGACGCGCGTGATGCCGCCGTCGACCCGCTTGCACGCGCCCACATCGTGACCCTGCTCGACCGCCATGCGCCCAAGGGTACTGCCTCACCATGAGGGGATGAAAAAAAGTAAGTACCTGTGTTATCTATAGTCCAGTACGAATCCTCACTCACTTACGGGAGATCTCCATGCCCACGCTTCTGCACATCGACTCCTCCGTGTTCCCGGCCGGCGCCTCCGCCTCCCGAGCCGTCACGGAGGCCTTCCGCGAGGCCTGGGAGGAGCAGCACCCGGAGGGCACGGTGATCCACCGCGACCTCTCCGTGGACCCCGCGCCGCACATCACCGCCGACTCCCACACCGCCGGCTTCGCGGATCCGGCCACGCACACCCCCGAGCAGGCCGCCGCGTTCGCCGCGCGGCTGCGGCTCATAGAGGAGCTGGAGAAGGCGGACGCCTTGCTGATCGGCGCCCCGATGTACAACTTCGCGATCCCCTCGACCCTCAAGGCCTGGCTGGACAACGTGATCCTGATGGGCCGCACCGCAGGCACCGAGGACTCGAAGATCGCCGGCACCCCGGTCACCGTGGTCGCCAGCCGCGGCGGCTCCTACGCCCCCGGCACCCCGCGCGAGGAGAACGAGTACGTACAGAACTACCTCTCGGCGGTCCTCAGCGGAGCCCTCGCCCTGGACGTCGAATTCATCGTTCCGGAGCTGACCATGGCCCCGCACAACCCGGCGATGGCCGAACTGGTCCCCCTCTACGAGGCCTCGCGCGAGCGCGCCCTGGAGGAGGCGGCCACCAAGGCCAAGGCGGTCGCCGAACGCCTCGCCGCGTAGCGCCCGTGGGGCGGTGGCGAAGCCGTGTGATTGTCCTCACCAGGTAATACGGCTCACACCGCCCCGGGACAACGCGAAGGCCCCCAAGTCCTGAGACTTGGGGGCCTTCGACTGGTGCGCGAGGGGGGAGTTGAACCCCCACGCCCTTTCGGGCACTGGAACCTGAATCCAGCGCGTCTGCCTATTCCGCCACCCGCGCATTGGGTGTGTCCTCGGGCTTGTTCCCCCAAGGGGCTGGCGCCTTCCGACATGCAGAAGATTAGCACGGGGGTCGGGGTGGGTTCACATCCCTTATCCGGGGGCAGCTGACGACCAGGGCAGTCGTCGAAGCGCCGCCGGACCGCCACCGGACGGGGCGGCCGGCGAATGATCCAAAAGTTCCCTGGCTCCGTATCAATGTGCAGCGGTTCACGTATCAACCTCGTACCGGTCCGGCCCGTCTCACCAGGAGCCGGGCCGGACGCACAGTCAGGTGCGGGACACTGGTCTGCGGCCGCCTCTACGATCCTTGCCAGAGGATGCGACGGAGGAGTGCGCGGGAGGAGTTCGCCAGGGGAGTGCACCGCAGGAGTTCGAAAGTGGGCTCCGCAGGGAACTTCGCAGGCGTCGACATCCGTCGACAGGGCCGACAGGGGGAACCAGCCGATTCAGCGGCGCGTGGATACGATCAGTAAGCAGTACCAAGTACGCAGTGCCCAGGACGGCAGAGACGGAGGAGGTGCCCCATGGGAGTCCTGAAGAAGTTCGAGCAACGCCTCGAAGGTCTGGTCAACGGCACCTTCGCCAAGGTGTTCAAGTCCGAGGTCCAGCCGGTGGAGATCGCGGGCGCGCTGCAGCGCGAGTGCGACAACAACGCGACCATCTGGAACCGCGACCGGACCGTGGTACCCAACGACTTCATCGTGGAGCTGAGCACGCCGGACTTCGAGCGGCTCAGCCCCTACTCCGGCCAGCTCGGCGACGAGCTCGCCGGCATGGTGCGCGACTACGCCAAGCAGCAGCGATACGCCTTCATGGGGCCGATCAAGGTCAACCTGGAGAAGGCCGACGACCTCGACACCGGTCTGTACCGGGTGCGCAGCCGTACGCTCGCCTCCTCCACCAACCAGCAGGCCCCCGGGAGTGCCGCTCCGGCGGCTCCGCCGGCGGCCGGCCGGCCCGGCGGCGGCTACGGCTACCCGCCGGCCGCCGCACCCGCGGCCGCCCCGCCCATGCCGGCCGCACCGCCGCCCGGCGCCGCGCGCCCCGGTGGGTACGGCTCCCCGCAGCAGGCCCCGCGCGCGGGAGGCGGCCCGGTCGGCGCCCCGGCGCCCGGCTCCCGTACCCGCCACTGGATCGAGATCAACGGCGCCCGCCATCAGATCTCCCGCGCGACGCTGGTGCTGGGCCGCAGCACCGAAGCCGACGTGCGGATCGACGACCCCGGCGTATCCCGCCGGCACTGTGAGATCCGGACCGGATCGCCCTCGACTGTCCAGGATCTCGGGTCCACCAACGGCATCGTGGTGGACGGGCAGCACACCACCCGCGCTACGCTCCGCGACGGCTCGCGGATCGTCGTGGGCCAGACCACCATCGTTTACCGGCAAGCCGAAGGGTGAAGCGGGGGCAATGTCAGAGCTGACCCTGACGGTCATGCGGCTAGGTTTTCTGGCCGTTCTATGGCTGTTCGTGATCGTGGCCGTACAGGTCATCCGCAGCGACCTGTTCGGGACGCGAGTCACCCAGCGCGGGTCGCGCCGGGAGGCCGGGCGCCAGCAGCAGCCCGCCCGCCAGCAGGCCGCGCCCCCACCCCAGCGTCAGCAGGCAGGCGGCCGCCAGCGACGTAACGCACCGAGCAAGCTCGTGGTGAGCGAGGGCATCCTCACCGGCACCACCGTCGCGCTGCAGGGCCAGACCATCACCCTGGGCCGGGCGCACGACAGCACGATCGTGCTGGACGACGACTACGCCTCCAGCCGCCATGCCAGGATCTACCCGGACCGCGACGGCCAGTGGATCGTCGAGGACCTGGGCTCCACCAACGGCACGTATCTCGACCGGAGCCGGCTGACGACCCCCACGCCGATTCCGCTGGGCGCGCCGATCCGCATCGGCAAGACCGTCATCGAGCTGCGGAAGTAGATACGACAATGAGCGAGCGGAGCGAGCACGCAGCGGCGGTCCCCATCACGGGCCCCGGCGCGCTCCCGACCGGAGGGTGGGCACCGTGCGGATGTACCCGGAGCCGACGGGCGAGGTGCGCATGAGTCTGTCACTGCGCTTCGCCGCCGGATCGCACAAAGGCATGATCCGGGAGGGCAACGAGGACTCCGGATACGCCGGTCCGCGCCTGCTCGCGATCGCCGACGGCATGGGCGGTGCGGCCGCCGGTGAGGTCGCCTCCTCCGAGGCGATCTCCGTCATCGTGGCGCTCGACGACGACGTGCCCGGCTCCGACATCCTCACCTCCCTCGGTACGGCGGTGCAGCGGGCCAACGACCAACTGCGCATGATGGTCGAGGAGGACCCGCAGCTGGAGGGCATGGGCACCACGCTCACCGCCCTGCTGTGGACCGGCCAGCGGCTCGGCCTCGTGCACGTCGGCGACTCGCGCGCGTACCTGCTGCGCGACGGCGTGTTGACCCAGATCACGCAGGACCACACCTGGGTGCAGCGGCTGGTCGACGAGGGCCGGATCACCGAGGAGGAGGCCACCACCCACCCGCAGCGCTCCCTGCTGATGCGCGCGCTGGGCAGTGGCGACCATGTCGAGCCCGACCTCTCCATCCGTGAAGTCCGGGCCGGCGACCGCTACTTGATCTGCTCCGACGGGCTGTCCGGGGTGGTGTCCCACCAGACCCTGGAGGACACCCTCGCCAGCTACCAGGGCCCCCAGGAGACCGTGCAGGAGCTGATCCAGCTCGCGCTGCGCGGCGGCGGCCCCGACAACATCACGGTGATCATCGCCGACGTCCTCGACCTCGACACCGGGGACACCCTCGCCGGGCAGCTCTCCGACACCCCGGTCGTGGTCGGCGCGGTCGCCGAGAACCAGCATCAGCACCAGCAGCACGACAACGGCATCATGCAGACCCCGGCCGGCCGCGCCTCCGGGCTCGGCCGCCAGGGTCACGGCCAGGGCGGGGGCGGCGAGTTCGGCCCGCCCGGCTCCGGCGACACCACCGGCTACGCCCCGGCGGGCGCCTTCGGCGACTACTCCGACGAGGACTTCGTCAAGCCCGGCAAGGGCCGCAAGTGGCTCAAGAGATCCTTCTACAGCGTGCTCGCGCTCGCCGTGATCGGCGGCGGCCTGTACGGCGGTTACCGCTGGACGCAGAACCAGTACTACGTCGGCACCAAGGGCGAACACGTCGCGCTGTACCGGGGCATCAGCCAGGACCTGGCCTGGGTCTCGCTCTCGAAGGTGCAGAAGGACCACCCCGAGATCGAACTCAAGTACCTGCCGCCCTACCAGCAGAAGCAGGTCAAGGCCACGATCGCCGAGGGCGGGCTGAAGGACGCCCAGTCGAAGGTCACCGAGCTCTCCGTGCAGGCCTCCGCCTGCAAGAAGGAGTCCGATCGCGAGGCCGCCGAGAGCGAGAACAGCTCGAAGACCGGTACGGGCGAGGCGGGTGGGACCACGGGAACCACAAACACCTCACTCACGTCCAAGGCCACGCCGAGCCCCTCGACCTCACCGAACCCGTCCACATCAGCGACCGCCCCGACCCCCAGCCCCGGCCCCAGCCTCTCGGAGGAGGAGCAGAAGGTCGTCTCGCTGTGCGGTAAGCAGTAGGGCAAGCCGTGAGAGGCCCCGTCACACGATGAGCAGTACAACCAACCAACCGACGCACCACACGTCCACGATCGGCGCGATCGGCGCACCGAGCCGACGCAACACCGAGCTCGCCATGCTCGTGTTCGCCGTCGTCATCCCGGTCTTCGCCTACGCCAACGTCGGTCTGGCCATCGACGACCAGGTGCCTGCGGGCCTGCTCAGCTACGGCCTGGGCCTGGGCCTGCTGGCCGGCGTCGCGCATCTCGTCGTACGGAAGTTCGCCCCGTACGCGGACCCGCTGCTGCTGCCCCTGGCCACGCTGCTCAACGGACTCGGACTCGTCGCCATCTGGCGGCTTGACCAGTCCAAGCTGCTGCAGTCGATCGGCGTCGCGGGCGGCAAGGCCACCAACCAGCTGATCTACACCGCGCTCGGCATCGCGCTGTTCGCCGTCGTCCTGGTCTTCCTCAAGGACCACCGCGTCCTGCAGCGCTACACCTACATTTCCATGGTCGGCGCGCTGGTCCTGCTGCTCCTCCCGCTGGTCCCGGGCCTCGGCGCGAACATCACCTACGGCGCCAAGATCTGGATCCAGGTCGGCAGCTTCACCATCCAGCCCGGCGAGTTCGCCAAGATCGTGCTGGCGATCTTCTTCGCCGGCTATCTGATGGTCAAGCGCGACGCCCTCGCCCTCGCCAGCCGCCGCTTCATGGGCCTGTACCTGCCGCGCGGCCGCGACCTCGGCCCGATCATCGTCGTCTGGATGATCTCGATCCTCATCCTGGTGTTCGAGACCGACCTCGGTACGTCGCTGCTGTTCTTCGGAATGTTCGTCATCATGCTGTACGTCGCCACCGAGCGGACCAGCTGGATCGTCTTCGGTCTGCTGATGTCCGCGGCCGGCGCCGTCGGTGTGGCCAGCTTCGAGCCGCACGTCCAGACCCGTGTCCAGGCCTGGCTCGACCCGATGCGCGAGTACACGCTCAGCCGCAACGGCAGCAGCGACGGCATCGTCCACTCCGAGCAGGCCATGCAGGCGCTGTGGGCCTTCGGGTCCGGCGGCACCCTCGGCACCGGCTGGGGCCAGGGCCACTCCGAGCTGATCCGCTTCGCCGCCAACTCCGACTTCATCCTCGCCACCTTCGGCGAGGAGCTGGGCCTGGCCGGCATCATGGCGATCCTGCTGATCTACGGCCTGGTCGTGGAGCGCGGCGTGCGCACCGCCCTCGCCGCCCGTGACCCGTTCGGCAAGCTGCTCGCCGTGGGCCTGTCCGGCGCCTTCGCCCTCCAGGTCTTCGTCGTCGCCGGCGGCGTGATGGGCCTGATCCCGCTGACCGGTATGACGATGCCCTTCCTGGCCTACGGCGGTTCCTCCGTCATCGCCAACTGGGCGCTGATCGGCATCCTCATCCGCATCAGCGACACCGCCCGCCGCCCGGCGCCCGCACCCGCCGGCAACCCCGACGCCGAGATGACCCAGGTGGTCCGCCCGTCATGAACAAGCCCCTGCGCCGGATCGCGATCTTCTGCGGCCTTCTGGTCCTCGCGCTGCTCGTCCGCGACAACTGGCTCCAGTACGTCCAGGCGGACAGCCTCAAGGACGACCCGAGCAACCGCCGCGTCACCATCGCGCGCTACTCCACCCCGCGCGGCGACATCATCGTCGACGGCAACCCGATCACCGGCTCCACCAAGACGAGCAAGAGCGGGCTCAACGACCTGGAGTACAAGCGCACTTACAAGAACGGCGCCATGTGGGCGCCGGTCACCGGGTACGCCTCCCAGGCCTTCGGCGCCAACCAGCTGGAGTCCATCGAGGACGGCATCCTCACCGGCGACGACGACCGGCTCTTCTTCCGCAACACCCTGGACATGATCACGGGCAAGGAGAAGCAGGGCGGCAACGTCGTCACCACGCTGAACGCGGCAGCCCAGAAGGCCGCCTACAACGGCCTGGAGAAGCAGGGCGGCAAGGGCGCGGTCGCCGCGATCGACCCGGCCACCGGCAAGATCCTGGCGCTGGCCTCGTACCCCTCCTACGACCCGTCCTCGTTCGCCGGGAACTCCACCGACGTGGACTCCAAGAACTGGACCAAGCTCCAGAAGAAGAACAACACCGACGACCCGATGCTCAACCGCGCGCTGCGTGAGACCTACCCGCCGGGCTCCACCTTCAAGGTGGTCACCGCGGCCGCCGCGCTGCAGAACGGCCTGTACAAGACGGCCGAGGAGAAGACCGACTCGCCGCTGCCCTACATCATGAAGGGCACCACGACCGAGCTGAAGAACGAGGGGAACATCCCCTGCAAGAACGCGACGATGCGGGTAGCGCTGCAGTTCTCCTGCAACACCGTCTTCGGCAAGATCGGCTCCGACCTCGGCAACGACAAGATGCTGGCCGAGGCGAAGAAGTTCGGCTTCGACCAGGAGCAGTTCACGCCGATCCGCTCCAGCGCCTCGGTCTTCTCCGACGACATGAACTCCTCGCAGACCGCGCTGTCCTCCATCGGCCAGTTCAACACCGCCGCGACCCCGCTGCAGATGGCCATGGTCGCCTCCGCGGTCGCTAACGACGGCAAGCTGATGAAGCCGTACATGGTGGACAAGCTGCAGTCCTCCAACCTCGACACCATCGCGCAGACCGACCCCGAGGAGCTGAGCCAGCCCCTGTCGTCGGAGAACGCGCAGATCCTGCAGTCGATGATGGAGACGGTCGTCAAGGACGGCACCGGCAAGAACGCGCAGATCGGCAACGGCGTGACGGTGGGCGGCAAGACCGGTACCGCCCAGCACGGCGTGGAGAACAGCGAGAACCCCTACGCGTGGTTCCTCTCCTACGCCAAGCTCGGCGACGGCAGCACGCCGGTCGCCGTCGCGGTCGTGATCGAGGACGACAAGGCCGTCCGTGACGACATCTCCGGCGGCGGCCTCGCGGCGCCGATCGCGAAGAGTGTGATGGAGGCGGTCATCAACTCCAAGAAGTGACCCCGATCACGTCCCCTTCACATCGGTGCACGTTGCGATACCGGTCCTGTATCGGGTGACGGGCTTGGCCAGGTCACACAAAGCCAGCCGGGTACGGTAGGCCCGGACGGCAGCCTCCGACCGCACAGCCGTGCCGGTCGGGACCGACGGAGAGGGCTGGTAGGGAACTATGGAAGAGCCGCGTCGCCTAGGCGGCCGGTACGAGCTGGGCCAGGTGCTCGGTCGTGGTGGCATGGCGGAGGTCTACCTCGCGCATGACACCCGTCTCGGCCGCACCGTGGCGGTGAAGACGCTACGCGCCGACCTCGCGCGCGACCCGTCCTTCCAGGCCCGCTTCCGCCGGGAGGCCCAGTCGGCCGCCTCGCTCAACCATCCCGCGATCGTCGCGGTCTACGACACGGGCGAGGACTACATCGACGGGGTCTCGATCCCGTACATCGTGATGGAGTACGTCGACGGGTCCACGCTGCGCGAGCTGCTGCACTCGGGCCGCAGGCTGCTGCCCGAGCGCACCCTGGAGATGACCATCGGGATCCTCCAGGCCCTGGAGTACTCCCACCGCGCCGGCATCGTCCACCGCGACATCAAGCCCGCCAACGTCATGCTCACGCGCAACGGCCAGGTCAAGGTCATGGACTTCGGCATCGCCCGCGCGATGGGCGATTCCGGCATGACGATGACGCAGACGTCCGCGGTCATAGGTACGGCGCAGTACCTCTCGCCGGAGCAGGCCAAGGGCGAGCAGGTCGACGCCCGCTCGGACCTCTACTCCACGGGCTGTCTGCTCTACGAACTTCTGACGGTCCGGCCGCCGTTCGTGGGCGACTCCCCGGTCGCCGTCGCGTACCAGCACGTGCGCGAGGAGCCGCAGCCGCCGTCGGTCTTCGACCCCGAGATCACGCCCGAGATGGACGCGATCGTCCTCAAGGCACTGGTCAAGGACCCGAACTACCGCTACCAGTCGGCCGACGAGATGCGCATGGACATCGAGGCCTGCCTCGACGGCCAGCCGGTCGCGGCCACGGCGGCGATGGGTTCGGTGGGCTACGGCGGTTACGGCGACGACCAGCCGACGACGGCCCTGCGTTCCGCGGACGCCGGCGCCACGTCGATGCTGCCGCCGATGAACCCGGACGACGGCGGCTACGGCTACGACGACCGCCCGGACCGACGCCGCCAGAAGAAGTCGAACACCTCGACGATCCTGCTGGTCGTGGCGGGCGTGCTGGTGCTGGTCGGGGCGATCCTGATCGGCAAGTGGGCGTTCGGCGGCGGAGGCGTCGGAAACGACGACGTGGCCGTGCCGAACCTCGTCAGCCTGTCCCAGAATGACGCCGCGAAACAGCTGACCAACAGCGAACTCAAGCTCGGGACGGTCACCAAGAAGCCCTGCGCCGACCAGGCCAAGGGCACCGTCTGTTCCTCGGACCCGGCGAGCGGCGCCAACATCAAGAAGGGCACCGCGGTCAACCTCGTGGTGTCGACCGGCGCCCCGAAGGTCGCCGTACCGAGTGTCCTCGGCAAGAGCCTCGACGAGGCCACGGACATCCTGGAGGGCGACGACTACAAGTTCGTCGTCAAGACCAAGACGCAGATCTCCACGGAGGACCCGAACACGGTCCTGGCCCAGGATCCGAAGCTCGGCAAGGAAGTGGAGAAGGGCTCCACGATCACCTTGACGATCGCCAAGGCGGAGGCGAAGTCCACGGTGCCCGACGTGGTCGGCCAGAGCTGTGACGCGGCCAAGGCCCAGATGACGGCCAGCAACCTGGTCGGCAACTGTGTCGACGAGGAGACCGACGACAACAACCAGGTCGGCAAGGCCATCTCGACCGATCCGCAGGTGGGCAGCCAGGTCGACAAGAACTCGACGGTCACCATCAAGATCGGCAAGGCCAAGCAGCAGGAACAGGTCCAGATCCCGCAGATCCAGGGCCAGACCCTCGCGACCGCCCGCCAGGCACTGCAGAATGCCGGCCTCCAGCTCGGCGACATCAATGGCTCGAACGACGACAACGCGATCGTCATCGGGTCGGACCCAGGACAGGGCAACACAGTCGACAAGGGCAGCAAGGTCAACCTGACCACCGTCGGCAACAACGGCAACAACGGCGGCAACGACGGCGGCACCAACTTCTTCGGCGGCACAAGCGGCTAGCGGTTGGCACTGCTCGGAACACCAGTGGGCCCCTGCCGGGAAATCCGGTAGGGGCCCTTCTGTTGCCTGAGGCTGCAGCGCCGCGTGTCCCCCGCATATGACAACTCGTTGATCTGATCGGGCGTGTGTCCGAGCTCCGCCCCGGCCATACGGCCGTGCCACGAGCGGAAGGGCAGAAGATGATCGACGAATCGGTGCTGCTGGAATCTCGAACTCTGCGAGGCAGCGTCCTGGAACGCACCGACGTACTCGACAGGGTCAAAGCGCTGTCACTGCTGCCGGACGGGATGCATGTGACGACGGCGATGGTGGCGACGTACTTCGGGGTAGGTCTCGAAGCCGTCAAGTCACTCGTCAAGGACCACCGAGCCGAGTTGGAAGCCAACGGCTACCGCCTGTTGACGGGCGAGGAACTGAGGTCCTTCAAGGCCCTCAGTGGAATTCCGTCCCGCACGCGCTCCCTGGCTCTCTTCTCCCGCCGCGCAGTCCTCAACCTCGCCATGCTTCTCCGGTACAGCGAAGTCGCACGTCAGGTGCGTGTGTACCTCCTGGACATGGAGTACCTGGCACGCACACAGCCTGTGGATAACTCGGCGCCCACTGATGTCGTCTCCCTCGACGACCGCATCGACCAACGCATCAGCCACGTACTCGGCAAGACCGTCGTCCCCATGTTCAACGCCCTGATCGAGACGTCAGGAGAACACCGCAGGGAGCTGGTCGCCCTCCGCGCAGGTGTCCTGCGGATCGAGAGGCGGCTTCAGCAGCACCACGCGCGGCTGCAGCGGCTGGAGAACCGTCGGCGCAAGTGACTACGGGTCAGCGAAGTTCCTTCGGCAACGTCCGCTCGTTGTCCACCTTCTCCACCCGGACCAGCTCGCCCCAGACCACGTAGCGGTAGCGCGAGGTGTAGACCGGCGTGCACGTCGTCAGCGTGATGTAGTGCCCGGCTTTCTTCTTGCCGGACTCCTTCGGGATCTGCGACAGGACCTGGACGTTGTACTTCGAGGTCTCCGCAAGGACGGAGTAGACCTTGTAGACGTACCACTTGTCTTTCGTCTCGAAGACGATCGGGTCGCCCTTGCTCAGCTTGTCGATGTTGTGGAACTTCGCGCCGTGGCCGTCGCGGTGGGCGGCGAGGGTGAAGTTGCCCTTTTTGTTCGACGTGGGGAGGGTCGCCTTCGCAGGGTCCGTGTAGTAGCCGGCCACGCCGTTGTTGAGGATCTTCGTCGAGGTGCCCTTCTCGACCAGGACCTCGCCGTTCTTCATGGCGGGGACGTGCAGGAAGCCGATGCCGTTCTTGGTGTTCAGGGCGCCGGGGCCGGTGAGCTGCTGGGACCAGTCGTCGCGGACCTTGTCGGCCTCCTTGTCGGCCTTGCGGTCGGCGACGACGTTGGTCCACCACAGGGAGTAGACGACGAACAGGCCGAGCACCAGGCCGCCCGTGATGAGGAGTTCACCGAAGACGCTGACCGCCGTCGCGATCGGGCCGGGACCGCGGCGGGCCTCGGCCGGCGCGGGCGTGTCCGTGTGCTCTTCGTGCTGTGTGCCGTCGGTGGTCGCTGCCACGTTCATCCGCCCCTACTCGACGAGCGCATCCGGCTTCCCCTTGCTGCGCGGCCGTTCCTCGACCATCTTGCCCCAGACGATCAACCGGTACTTGCTGGTGAACTCCGGCGTACAGGTGGTCAGGGTGATGTAGCGGCCGGGTGCCGTGAAACCCGACCCCTTGGGGACCGGAGCGATCACGCTCGTGTTGCTCGGCGCCGTCACCGGCAGCATCGACGCGATCTTGTAGACGTAGTAGTCGTCCTGCGTCTCGACGACGACCTCGTCACCCGCCTTCAACCGGTTGATGTACCGGAACGGCTCGCCGTGCGTGTTGCGGTGACCCGCGAGCGAGAAGTTGCCGGTCTTCGCGGACGGCATCGCCGTCTTCAGGCTGCCCTCGCTGTAGTGACCGACCATGCCCTTGTCGAGCACCTTCTTGTTGCTGACGCCCTCGGCGATCGGCACCACGACGTCCAGTTCGGGGATGTGGAGGATCGCGAAGCCCTGGCCCGGCTCGAAACTGCCCGGCGCCCGCTTGCCGCTCGCCCAGTCGTTCTGGAGCGTGCTCGTCTCCTTGTCCGCCTGCGCGTGCGCCCGGACGTTCGTCCACCACAGCTGGTAGCTGACGAACAGCAGCATCAGCACACCGGTGGTGATGAACACCTCACCGATCGCCCGGCTGGCCATCACGGCCGCCCCGGGCTTACGGGCCTTGGCCTGCCGGCGGGCCTCCATCCGGGAGAGCGGCGCCCCCGAACTCCCCTCGGCGGTCCCCGCGATCCCCGCCGACTCCGACGCCGAGGGCGAACCCCCGTGACGCCCGTGGCCTCCATGGCCCCCGTGGCCCCCATGACGACCCTTGGCGGCCTTCCTGCGGGCCGCCCGGCCCCCCGGGGTGGTTCCTGTGGCAGAAGTGGTCGCTGAGGCGGCAGACGGCGATATGAATCCGCCCGGCGGCGGTTCGGGTATCCGCAGCGCCACCGTCTCCTCGTCGATCGGCGGCTCGTACGCCTGCCGACCCACGGCCCAGTCCCCCAACGCCGCGGACGCCTCGTACGACTCCTGCCCGTACGAGGCGCCTGACTCGCGCTCGGGGCGCAGCGCGGTCACGCCGAGGCCCTGCCCACCACCGGGGCGAGCCCCGCCGACCTGGCCACCGCGCCCTCGTCGCCGCACTCCACCAGCCAGTTGGCCAGCATCAGGTGGCCGTGCTCGGTGAGCACCGACTCGGGGTGGAACTGCACGCCCTCGACCGGGAGTTCACGGTGCCGCAGCCCCATGACGATGCCGTCGTGGGTGCGCGCCGTGACTTCCAGCTCGGCCGGCACCGTCGCCGGCTCAGCGGCCAGCGAGTGGTACCGGGTCGCCGTGAACGGCGTCGGCAGGCCCGCGAAGACGCCCTTGCCGCCGTGCTCGACCAGCGACGTCTTGCCGTGCAGCAGCTCCGGCGCGCGGTCCACGACCCCGCCGTACGCCACCTGCATCGACTGCATGCCCAGGCAGACCCCGAAGACGGGGACCCCGGTCGACGCGCAGTGGCGGACCATCTCGACGCAGACCCCGGCCTCCTCGGGCGTGCCGGGCCCCGGCGACAGGAGCACGCCGTGGAAGCCGTCCTGGGCGTGCGCGGTCGACACCTCGTCGTTGCGCAGCACCTCGCACTCGGCGCCCAGCTGGTACAGGTACTGGACCAGGTTGAAGACGAAGCTGTCGTAGTTGTCGACGACGAGAATCCGCGCTGTCACTGGTTGTCCACCGTCACATCGTTGAAGGGAAGCAGCGGTTCGGCCCACGGGAAGACGTACTGGAACAGGACGTAGACCACGACCATCGCCAGCACGAGTGAGATCAGCGCCTTCACCCACGCGTTGCCCGGCAGATGCCGCCAGATCCAGCCGTACATGCCGTCCCTTCCGTTCCACCACGGCACCAGACTCACGCCGTACCGCACCAGACTAACGGCGTAGAGCCTGTGGTCTCCCGGCCTCCACCGGCTGCGTGGAGTCCAGGTGCGCCCACACGATCAGCCGGTGGCTGTGCCCCCACTCCGGATCGCACGTGGTCAACGTCAGATACCGGCCTTCACGCGTATACCCCGACTTACGTGGGACAGGGTCGATCACCTCAACGTCCGTGGGGACGGTTTTGTAGGGCCCTTTGTCGATCCGATAGGTGAACCATGTGGTCCCGTCGGTCAGCACCACCGCGTCGCCCGCGCGCAGCTTGGGGAAGTCCTTGAAGGGATCCCCGTATGTCCGCCGATGCCCGGCGACCGCGAAGTTCCCCTCCTGCCCGAGCTGGGCCGTGCCCCGGTAGTGACCGAGGCCCTTCTTGAGGGTGTTCACCGCGGTGTCTTCCAACACGGGCTTGTTCCACGTGAAACCAAGCCGCGGGATGTACATGATCGCGAAGGGCTTGCCGGGGCGGTAGGCAGCCGGCGCTTTGGGACTCGCGGGCCCGGAGGGGGCGGGGGCCGCCGCCGTGGTCCTGGGCTGCGCCGTCTGCTGCGCCCACTGGCCCTGGAGAACGTCGATCTGGTGGTTCATCGCGCCGTCCGCCCGGACCCCGGTCCAGAACAGTACGTAGACGACGAAGAGGACGATCAGCGCGCCGACCGTGATGCACAGTTCGCTGACGGTCCTGACGACAACGCGCACCGGCAGCTCCTGAACGGCTCAGTTCACCCCACGGGCTCGGCGTAGTGCAGATCCACTGTGCCCGAGTAGCCGGGCAGAGTCACCGTCCCGTCCTCGGTGACTTTCCAGCCGAGGCCGTAGACATTCACGTAGACCATGTAGTTCTGGATCGCCTTCGACGCGGAGAGCGCCTGGTTCAGCTTGTCCAGGTCCCCGACCGCCGTGATCTTGTACGGCGGTGAGTAGACCCGGCCCTGGAGGATCAGGGTGTTGCCCACGCAGCGCACGGCGCTGGTGGAGATCAGCCGCTGGTCCATGACCTTGATGCCCTGGGCGCCGCCCTGCCACAGCGCGTTCACCACGGCCTGCAGGTCCTGCTGGTGGATGACCAGGTAGTCGGGCTGCGGCTCGGGATAGCCGGGGAGCTTGGCGGTGGCGTCCGGCGGCGCGTCGTTCAGCGTGACGGTCATCGCCTTGCCCGTCACCTTCTGCGTGCCCGCGCTCTTCTCCAGGCCGGCGAGCTTGTCGTCCTCCGCCTTGGTGCTGCCGTCGTCGCCTTCAGCGAGCGATTCGACGTCGTCGCGCAGGGACCCGTTCGACTCGTCCAGACCCTTGTTCTTGTGACTGCGCTCCTGGATGAGGTCGGAGAGCTTCAGCAAGGACGCGTCCGTACGGATGTTGGTGCCCTTGGCCGTGTTGAAGCTGGTGAAGAAGATGAGACCGGCGAGGGCGAAGACGGCCACCGTGAGCACCCGCATCGGCCGCAGCCGACGACGCGCGGGTTCGGGGCCGGAACCCGTTGTACCCGTACCGGGGGAGTCGGCAGAATTGGTCAACGTACCCTTATCTCCTTCGGCGCCGCGGAAGCACTACGCTAACGGACGCCCGGGGAGCACTATGAGTCCCCTTGTACGCTGCCCCGGAGCCCGATCCAGTTACCTGCGCGGCCACGCAGCGCATCGACAGGAGAGACCCTCGTGCCGAAGTCACGTATCCGCAAGAAGGCCGACTACACGCCGCCACCGGCGAAGCAGGCGACCGCCATCAAACTGAACAGCCGTGCATGGGTGGCACCCGTGATGCTGGCCATGTTCCTCATCGGGCTGGCCTGGATCGTCGTCTTCTATGTGTCCGACGGCTCGATGCCCATCAACAGCCTGGACAACTGGAACATCGTGGTGGGCTTCGGCTTCATCGCCGCCGGATTCGGTGTCTCCACGCAGTGGAAGTAGCGGCCACCACACGGTGAACGCAGCTCTGCCCACGGCTATCCGCTGAGTTATCCACAGCCGTTGTCCACATGGGGAAAAGAAAGACGATCTGTGGATAACCCATCGGGTGTTGACGCCGGTGTGACAGACCTACCGGCAACCGAAAACACGTTCGCCCCCTGCCTGACCTGCACGAATGCCGGTCGGTGACAGGGGGCGACACCGTCCCCCCACCGTGTGCACTAGATCCGCCACACGCTGTGGACAACGGTTCGGTATCAGGTGAGCTGTGCGGTCCTGATCAGGGTCATGGCGACCACGACGACCAGGACCAGCGCGCAGGCGCCGTACTGCACCAGGTCCCGGCGTTCGCGCGGGGCGTGGACCATCGCGTAGCCGGTGAGGACGCCGGCGACGAGGCCGCCGATGTGGGCCTGCCAGGCGATGTTGCTCCAGCCGAAGGTGAAGATGAGGTTGATCACCAGCAGGGCGATGATCGGGCGCATGTCGTAGTTGAGCCGGCGCATCAGGATGGCGGTCGCGCCGAAGAGACCGAAGATCGCACCCGAGGCTCCCAGCGAAGGCTGGTTGGGGGCGGCGATCAGGTAGGTGAGCGCACTGCCCGCCAGTCCGGAGACGAAGTAGAGGGCGAGATAGCGGGCGCGGCCGAGGGCCGCTTCCAGTGGACCGCCGATCCACCACAGGCTCAGCATGTTGAAGAGGATGTGGATGTAGCTGCCGTGCAGGAACATCGCGGTCAGCATCCGGTACCACTGGCCCTCGGCGATCCCCTCGACGGAGCCGAGGCCCGGGACGTAGGCCTGGCCGAGGAGCTCGAAGCGGGTGTCGAAGCTGTTGCCGACCGAGAGCTGGACGAGGAAGACCGCGAGGTTCACGCCGACCAGGATCTTGGTGACCAGCCGCGGATCGGCGGCGACGGTGCCGCCGGCGAGGGTGCGGGGGCGGCTCGCGGCGGGCGCGTGACCGGTGCCGGAGTCGCCGCGGGCGCACTCGGGGCACTGGAAGCCGACGGACGCGTCGACCATGCACTCGGGGCAGATCGGCTTGTCGCAGCGGGTGCAGCGGACGCCGGTCTCGCGGTCCGGGTGGCGGTAGCAGCCGGGCAGGCGCTGGGCGTCCTGCGAGCTGTCTGCCGCTTGGTCGTCCATGACATCCCCCAGGTCGTCGCATAGGTCATCGCGTATGTGGTCGTGCGGCTCGTCGCGTGCGAGGGCGTGCGCAAAACGCACCGCCCCGCCCATCTTTACGGATGGGCGGGGCGTTTGGTTCCTGCCCTGCGGGGTTCCCGTCCTGACAGCGGTCCGCACAGGCCCCCTGTCAGGGGGCCTGACGGGAGTCAGCTCTCGCGGGTCTCGACGACGACGGTCTCGATGACGACGTCGTCGACCGGGCGGTCGGTGCGCGGGTTGGTCTTCAGGGCGGCGACGGCGTCGACGACCTTCTGACTGGCCGGGTCTGTGACCTCGCCGAAGATGCTGTGCTTGCGGTTCAACCAGGTCGTGGGGGCGAGGGTGATGAAGAACTGGGAGCCGTTGGTGGCCGGGCCCGCGTTGGCCATGGCCAGCACGTACGGCTTGTTGAAGGAGAGGTCCGGGTGGAACTCGTCCTCGAACTGGTAGCCGGGTCCACCGGTGCCGTTGCCCAGCGGGTCGCCGCCCTGGATCATGAAACCGCTGATCACCCGGTGGAGGATCGTGCCGTCGTAGAGCTTGTCCGAGGACTTCTCGCCGGTCTCGGGGTTGGTCCACTCACGCTGGCCCTGGGCGAGCTCCACGAAGTTCCGGACCGTCTTGGGGGCGTGGTTCGGCAGGAGCCGGACTTCGATGTCGCCGTGGTTGGTCTTCAGGGTGGCGTAGAGCTGCTCGGCCACGATCTGCCTTCCGTTGTCTTCCTTGTGCCGCCCCGATCCTCCCACGCCCCGTGCCCTGCTCGCGGAAATCGGCCGAGTGCCCCCGGGGCGGGCGCGCTCCCCGTCGATCCGTGGCATTGTCGACGACAAGCTCCCGTTGCACCGCATTCATCCTCTATTGGACTTGGCCAACATGCCCCGGGGTGTGCTGGCAGGCATGATCCGTAAAAGGGTGGAAAGTCGAATTACGTACGCCACCGAGGAGGAGGAACCCGTGACCCGCATCGACAGCGTGCGCGCCGCGACCGGTTCGGCGAAGGGCAGCGTGCTGCACGCCGCGGAAGTGGTGGCGCCCTACGCCGACACGGCCAAGGACAGGGCCGCGCACTACGCACAGGAGGCCCGCGTTCGGCTCGCGCCGAAGGTCTCGTCCGCCGCAGACCAGGCCCGCGTCCAGTACGACGCCCATCTCGCGCCGCGCCTGGAGCAGGCGCGTACGCATGTGCCGCCGAAGGTCGACCAGGCCGCCCACGACGCCGCCATCCGTACCCGCCAGGCCGCTCGCCAGGCCGCCGAGTACTCGCGGCCGAAGATCGAGCAGGCGGTCGCCGCCGCCGGGCCCGTCCGCGAGGAGGCCACCGCGCGAGGAGCGGCCGCGCTGGCCGCGTTGCGCGGACAGGTCTCGCCGAAGGAGATCCAGAAGCTGGCCCGCAAGCACCAGCGGCGGGCGCGGGCCGGTCGTGCCGCGAAGACCCTGCTGGTGGTCGGCGCGCTCGCGGGTGGCGCCTTCGCCGCCTGGAAGTGGTGGGACAAGCAGGCCAACCCGGACTGGCTGGTCGAGCCGCCCGCGGCGACCGAGGTCCCCGAGACCGGCCGGCTGACGTCGGTGGACGGCAGCATCGGCGAGGCGGGCCTCGACCCCGAGGTCCAGGTCAAGGAGGCCGAGGAAGAGGCCGCCCACCGTGACGAGGGCCGGTAGACGTTCGATCGACCCTGACCTGGGGCCCCCGGCGCAGTTGCCGGGGGCCCTTCGTCATCTTCAGGGGAAGCTCGATAAAAAACGGGCTGAGCGGTTTCTTTGCCTCGTCGAACCAGGGCGACCGCCATGTAGCGCATGGCATATGCATGGAGAACAAGGGCGTACGGAAGCCCTCATCCCTGGCACGGTCACCTCGCAGGACCTGAGGAAACAGACCGTGTGGTCGGGTAGAGTGCTCGCCACACCTGTCAGACGGCGGTTCGACGAGGCGCCGCCGGCACGGAACGTACGCCTCGAAGGGAACGGCATGGCCAAGCAGGCCCGCGCGGTGCAGACCCGGCGCTCGATCGTGGAGGCCGCGGCGAGCGTGTTCGCCGAGTTCGGCTACGAGCGGGCGGCCACGTCGGAGATCCTGCGCCGGGCGAACGTCACCAAGGGCGCGATGTACTTCCACTTCCCGTCCAAGGAGTCCCTAGCCCAGGCGGTCATGGACGAGCAGACCCTGCTGGTGAACGTGGAGCCGCAGCTCTCGCCCCTGCAGTCGGTCATCGACAGCACCCACCGGTTCGCCCACGTGCTGCGCCACGACGCCCTCGCCCGGGCCGGTACGCGACTGTCCATCGAGGGCGTGTACTTCGGCGGCACGCACCCGTGGGGCGACTGGTTCGACCTCACCACCCGGCTGCTGGCCGAGGGACAGGAGCAGGGCGAGGTGCTGCCGCGGGTCGAGCCCCGGGAGACCGCCGAGTTCGTCGTGGCCGCGTTCACCGGCGTCCAGTTGGTCTCCGAGGCCGTCGGCCGACGGGCCGACCTGCACGTCCGGGTCGCCGTGATGTGGCGTCACATCCTGCCGTCCATTGCCCACCCGGCCACCATCGCCCGCCTCCGCCCGGAGGGCGCCACGGACCCGTCCGCCGCGATCGCGCCGCAGGACACCGAGGAGACCGCGGAGCCTGCGGAGACCGGAATCCACGCCGGTACCGCCTGAGCACCGCGCCGCCGGCCTGCCTGACCGTCGACTCTCCCACCGAGCCATGGCCATGGCTTGGCACCGGCCGACCACCTCCCCGGTCCATCTCCGCACCACCGACGTCCTACCGCCCCCTACCCCGATCACCATGCCGCCGACGGTCAGGACGGACCGCGCACTCTCGTCCGCGACCGGCCCCGACACCGGTGTCGGCCCCTACGCAGCGTTCGGTCCCCGCACATGAGAGAACCCCCGCCCAACCGCGTTTCCGCAGGTAGGACGGGGGTTCTCGGTGTGGAGCCTAGGGGAGTCGAACCCCTGACATCTGCCATGCAAAGACAGCGCTCTACCAACTGAGCTAAGGCCCCGAAAGGGAGGCGCCCGCCGGAGGAAACACACACCGGTCGGCGCCGCAGACCAGAGTACCGGGTCACCCCCCGTATCTCGCAAAAAGATTGGGGGTCCCCGCTGGCGACCACTCTCCGTAAGATGCTCGGCGTGGTTCGCGACAGCGAACCACCGTACTTGGGGAAGCGATGGGGAGACGCAATGGACGCCGCACAGCAGGAAGCGACCGCAAGAGCGCGGGAACTGCAGCGGAACTGGTACGGGGAGCCGCTGGGGGCGCTCTTCCGTAAGCTCATAGAAGATCTCGGCCTCAACCAGGCCAGGCTCGCGGGGGTACTGGGCCTGTCCGCGCCGATGCTGTCCCAGCTGATGAGCGGTCAGCGGGCGAAGATCGGCAACCCGGCCGTCGTACAGCGGGTTCAGCTGCTGCAGGACCTGGCGGGGCAGGTCGCGGACGGCAGCGTCAGCGCCGCCGAGGCCACCGAACGCATGGAGGAGATCAAGAAGTCCCAGGGGGGCTCGGTGCTCAGCAACACCACGACCACGACGAGCAGTTCGGGCGCACCGACGGTCAAGCGGGTGGTCCGCGAGATCCAGTCGCTGCTCCGCTCGGTGGCCGCCGCCGGCGACATCATCGATGCCGCCGACACCCTCGCCCCGACCCACCCGGAACTGGCAGAGTTCCTCCGGGTCTACGGCGCCGGCCGCACCTCGGACGCGGTCGCGCACTACCAGTCCCACCAGAGCTGACCCGGAGGCCCGGTAGCCGAAGGGGGTTCGGCAGCCGGGCCGGCGGCATCGGCCGAGGAGGACACGAGGCGCGGGGCTCGGACTACGGGGGGTCGGGCCACGGGAGTTCGGGGCACGGGGGCTCCGGACACACGGGGGAGGCTCGGAACATGGAGTCACAGGCCACGGGGGCGCAGGCCGCGGGGGCGCGGGGCACGAGAGGGTCGTGTCACTCATCACCGGCCATCACTGGCCGACACCGACCATCGCTGACCACCGTCGACCATCGCCGACCGACGCCGACCGAGAAACCGCGTGAGAGGGAGTCGTATCGCTCATTGAAGGGGAGGTGAGGGGGAAGCAAGGGGGGTAGCCGCAGGGGGAGGAGCGACGCGCAGCCATGGGTGAGGTCTTCGCCGGACGGTACGAACTGGTCGACCCGATCGGACGCGGTGGGGTCGGCGCCGTCTGGCGTGCCTGGGACCACCGCCGCCGCCGCTACGTGGCCGCCAAGGTGCTCCAACAGCGCGACGCGCACTCCCTGTTGCGCTTCGTGCGCGAGCAGGCCCTGCGTATCGATCACCCCCATGTGCTCGCACCGGCCAGCTGGGCCGCCGACGACGACAAGGTCCTGTTCACCATGGACCTGGTCGCCGGCGGCTCGCTGGTCCACCTGGTGGGGGACTACGGCCCCCTGCCGCCCGCCTTCGTGTGCACGCTGATCGACCAGCTCCTGTCAGGTCTGGCCGCCGTGCACGCCGAAGGCGTCGTACACCGCGACATCAAGCCCGCCAACGTGCTGCTCGAAGCCACCGGCACCGCCCGACCGCGCCTACGGCTGTCCGACTTCGGCATCGCCATGCGGCTGGGCGAGCCGCGCCTGACGGAGACCAACCTCGTGGTGGGAACGCCCGGTTATCTCGCGCCCGAGCAGATGATGGGCTCCGAACCGGACTTCCCCGCCGACCTGTTCGCCGTCGGCCTGGTCGCGCTGTATCTCCTGGAGGGCGCCAAGCCGGACGCCAAGGCCCTCGTCCAGTACTTCGCGGAGTACGGGACGCCGAGCGCCCCCAAGAGCGTCCCCGAGCCGCTCTGGCAGGTCGTCGCCACCTTGCTGCAACCCGACCCGGTCGCGCGGTTCCGCACGGCCACGGGGGCGCGCAAGGCCCTCGCCGCCGCCTCCGAACTCCTCCCGGAGCCCGGCCCCGACGACGAACTGATCGAGATCTTCGACCAAATCGGGCCACTCCCAACGGGGTTCGTACCGGAGGGACCGCTCAAGGCTGCGGCGGGGGTGGACACGGGCACCGGGACGGGAACCGGCACGGGGGTGGGCTCGGGCAGAGGCCCCCGCACGGGCACCGGCGTCGCCGCCGACTCCGCAGGCGGAGGAGGCCGTCAAGCGCCGTATCGGCCCGGCGATTCCACAACCAGCCGAAGCAGGATGGCGTCCCATCCGCTGGACCCTCGTCAGAGCACCGGCTCCCAGCCGCCGTCCGACACCTCGTCGCCCTCTGATTCCGCCCCGCCCACCCCGCCCTCCTCCCAGCCGCCCAGCATGTCGGACACGGGCAGCTTCCACCTGCCGCCTCCGCAGGCCACCGGCTCCTCCCCCCACATCGCTGCCTCCGGACCGGCCACTCCTACTCCGCAGGCGCATCCCCACCAGGGCGCCCAACACCAGCCACACCAACCGAACCAGCCCGCCCACGTCTCCCCCCACGACCCCACGCACGTGCTCTCCTCCCCCCAGCCGCCCGCACCCTGGCACGAGCACCCCGGCCGGCCCCCGGCACCGGCGTCGGAACCGGAATCGGCGCGGCTCCAGCGTGCTGAACCCTCTACTGCTTCGTACACCGCCCAAGTCCCGCAGGTTCCACCTCCCGCGCAGAAAACTTCGCGCCGGAGCCACCGCGCCACCCGCGCCGCACGCCGCGCCGGCCCACCCGCCAAGGTCGCGATCCCGCTCCTGCTGCTGGCGCTGACCTGCTACGCGGTCGGCTTCTGGGCCCTGACCCAGATCTGAACCGCCGACCGGACGAGCCCGCCCCCGCCGATCCCCGTCACCAGGCCCCGACCGCCACTCCGGTCACCGTCACCGTCGCCGTCACAAGACCCCGGCCTTGCGCCGAGCCACGACGGTCCACACTCCCAACCCCACCAACACCGCCGTACCGCCGCCGATACCGCCCACGGCGAGAGCCGTCATCGCGGTGCCGCCGCCTCCCCCGGCCCCGCCGTCCGCGGCCGCGCCCCCGCCCTGCCCCGCGACCTCGAACGTGTTCCGCGGCACGGACTGCCCCGCGTATCCGGGCCCGCTCTGTGCCCCGCCCTTCACCCCGATCCGCAGGCTCAGCCCGAACGGCCCGTCGCCGAATTTGTCGGCGACGCCCTCGGCGAGGTGCACCACCAGGTAGTACGAGCCGGCGAAGCGCATGCCGTTCACTCGGTCGGAGAACGAGTAGCGGTTGACGTAGTCGACCGGCGGCACCGCGTCGAGGGAGGCGGTCTTCTGGCGGCCGTCGTAGCTGACGCTCGCATCCTCGACGTCCGCGCGCACGGGGTTGTAGAGAGCGAGGTCCAGCGCGCCGGGCGCGAGGCCTGTGGCGCCGTCGGAGCTGCCCAGTTCGGCGGCGGCGGAGAGCTGTTGGCCCCAGCCGACCGGGACTTCGTAGAAGAGCGTCTGCCCGGGCTCGATGTCGGTGTGCCACACGCCCTGTCCGACGGCTGCCGACTGTGCGAATCCGGCACCTCCCCGGCGCTCCTCGGCCTGGCCCACCGGCAGGCTCGGCGAGGCGGAGTCCCATGCCTCGGGCGCGCTCGTCGCGCCGGCCGCCTTCAGGCGCGGTTCGGTCGTGGCGGTGAGCTCCAGGTCCCAGGCGCCGGGCGAGGTGTCCGTCGTACCGGAACGTTCGACGACGACGTAGTACGCACCGGACCCTTCGCAGACCGGGGCGCGCGGGGATGTCGTACGGGCGCCCCAGGTGGTGATGGGGTGCGGGCTGCGGGACGCGCCGAAGGTGGCGGTCTCGAAGGAGCAGGAGCGGCCGTCGGCGTTCTCCATCCACACCTTGATGCCGGAGGTGACGGCGAGTTCGCCGCCGGTGGGCGGGGCGGCGGTGACGGAGACGTACGCGTTCGAGGAGTCGTCGAGGTCGAGGCGGTAGTAGACCTTCCCGCTCTCGGGGAGGGAGCTGCGGTACGTCTTGCCGGGCTCGACGAGGGCTGCGTCCGTGGTGCCCGACGCCCCGTCGACGGGCAGGGCGCCCGGTGCGAAGGCGTAGTTCGAGGGGGAGGCTTGGCCCGTGGCAGAGGTGGTGGCCGAGGGGGAGGTGACGTCCGGGTCCGCTGTGCCGGCCGCCGTCGCGGTCCCCGCCGGCCAGGACGTGAGTGCCGCGGCCGTGCACAGCAGCGTTACGGCGACCGCCACGCGCGTGCGTGCCGACGGACGACCGCGCCGTGCCCTGGCACGCCACCACGCCGTACGCCGCCCCATCCCGCGTCACCCCTAGTCGTCACGTCGTCACCCGGACCCGCAAGGCCGTGGCCCATCCTGCCCCGCACGGCCGCGCGTCATCCGCGCATTCCGTACGAGCGTCCGAAACGCCCTGCTCCGACCCCGAAACGACGACGCCTTCGACCTCCGACACCGTCCGAGGCTCACCGGACAACGCAAAACCCCGACCGCCAGGCGGCCGGGGTTTTCAGTATCGGATGTCGGTGCTCAGGAACCCGTGGGCACGGAGTCAGTTGCCTCCGTCCACAGGTCCTGCTCGGCGCGATCCGCCTGGATCTGGCGGTACACGAGGAGCCCGCCGATGGCGGCCAGTGCGACCAGGAGAAGCTTCTTCACCGCGCGACCTCGTCTTTCTTTGACGTAGGGGACCTCTGGCGCCCGACTATACACACCGCCCGATATCGATCGGTGACCTGCGTGGGCCCCCTCAACTCCCCTCCCACACACCGCAGTAGAACCGGAGTCGACCGCTCCGATCGGAGGGTGATCACACCTCCACAGCCGGTCACTTTGGGCCCCATCGACCCCTTTTCAGGCTACTTGCGGCCATCCGGGTGGTGTTCATCAGAAGATCGACGCGCCACGGGCGTCGGTCCACCACTTCGCGACCGCCATACACATCATGAGGAAAGTACGCAAATCGCCCAACCCGAAAGTGAGGGGCCATGGCCCAGAACCAGGTCACGAAGCTGTGGACCGCCATCGTCATCGCCTTCCTGGCGCTGTGCACGACGCTCGGACTCATCACGACGACCGCCGCCGCGGCCGTACCCCAGACCGGGACGACCAGCAACAGCAGCGCGCACACGATGACGCCGGCCACGGCCCACGAGCCCTGGTCCTTCACCAGGTCCCTGCCCCCCACGATGAAGCAGCGCATCCGCGCCGAGGCCCACGGCAAGTCCCCCAGCTGCCGCCACCGCTCGCCCGCGGACGCCGACACGGACACGGCGACCGACACGGACGCAATGTCCACCGAGGCGACCTCCGACTCCCCCGAGGACACCGCTCCCCTCCAGCTCTGAGTGACCGCCCGGCCCCACATCACCGGCGTAATTGGCGAACTTGCGTACCCAAACGCCCACACAGGAGACCCCTGACCGCATGCGGTCGGGGGTCTTGCCGTTCCCCGCCGGGCCCTGGCGTCAGGCCGTGGCGTCCGTCCGGCGGTCGTAGTCCGCGCGGGCGGCACGGATCACGTCCACGTGCCGGTCGGTCCAGCGGGCGAGGCCCTTCACGACGCCCGCCTCGGTGTTCTACAGCGGCGGCCGATCCCGCGCGGGGAGCCTGCGCTGGGAGATCAACGGCACCTCCGGCGACCTCCTGCTGACCAGTCCGTCCGCCGACGGCAACATCCAGAGCACCGAGTTGCCCCTCGCCGGAGGCGACGGAGCCGCGACCCGGGTGGGTGAACCCCCTGACCGTGCCCGCCCGGCAGAACACCGACCTGTCCATCGTCCCGCCCGGACCCGCCGCCAACGTCGCAGCCGTGTACGCGGCTCTCGCCGAGGACCTGGCCAACGGCACCCACGAGGTCCCGGACTTCACTCACGCCCGGCGCATGCACCAACTGATCGCGGACATCGAGGCCGCCGCCCGCCGGTGACCGCCGTCGCGGGTGCCGGGCTTGATGTCAGCCGTAGAGCAGTCAGACGTAAATATCAGCCGTAGACGTCAGCCGAGAACGTCAAAGACCCCCAACCATGACCGGTTGGGGGTCTTCGTGCTGGTGGGGCTAACAGGATTTGAACCTGTGGCCTCATCCTTATCAGGGATGCGCTCTAACCAACTGAGCTATAGCCCCGCCGCGCTCTGCGGTGTGTGTCCCGCGCGCTGACCCCTGAAGATTAGCGCACGACGTGGGCAGTCCCAAAATCGATAGTCGCCGGACCGTCCGCGGAGGTTTGAACCCCTGCGGACGGCCAAGTCACTCGTCCTCGGCGAGCGTCAGCTCGATGCCGCCGACGAAGCCCGCGGAGAGGTTGTAGATGAACGCGCCGAGGGTCG
This sequence comes from Streptomyces pseudovenezuelae, assembly GCF_029892565.1. Taxonomy (GTDB): domain Bacteria; phylum Actinomycetota; class Actinomycetes; order Streptomycetales; family Streptomycetaceae; genus Streptomyces; species Streptomyces pseudovenezuelae_A. The sequence goes on from NZ_JARXVH010000003.1 coordinate 552,938, forward strand.
CGAGAGCCGTCGCGAGGACGACGTCGATGACCGCGATGACCGACGCGAACATCAGGACGTGCGGGAGGGACAGGAACGACTGCAGGTCGAAGCCGTTCGACTCGTTCGAGCCGGTCGCCTCGGAGATGGTGCCGCCGACCGTCGAGAAGACGCCCATCGCGTCCATGACCATCCACAGGACGGCGGACGCGACGATCGTGCAGATGCCCAGGGCGATGGAGAGCAGGAAGCTGACCTTCATCACCGACCACGGGTCGGCCTTCGCCACGCGCAGGCGTGCCTTGCGGATCCGCGGCGTGGTGCGTGCCCCGGTGCGCGGCCGACGTACGGCGCCTGCCGGAGCGGGGGCCTGTGTCGGGGCCGCCGGGTTCTGGTAGGCCTGCGGCGGGTGGTACGGCCCGGTGGGCTGCTGCGGCTGCCGCTCACCGGGGAGCGGGGAGGCCGGCTGTTGCTGCGGCGGCGCGGGCGGGGCCGCTGCCTGCGGCTGCGCGCCCGGGGCTGCCGGACCCGTCCCAGCCGCGTGCTGCTGGGTCTGCGGGCCTCGGGTGTCCGTCACAGTTCCCCCCTGGGATCCATGAGTGTCGGGCGAGCGCGGCTCGTTGGCGGGTGGCTTGATCGCTTTGAGCTGGGTCGTATGCGAGTCCGTCACCTGCGCGGCGGAGCCACGGCCGCCTCCGTCAGTTTCGGTACCCCTGGGGGTACCGGCCGACCCGGCGCCCGTGGCTCCGCTCACGATGTCTCTCTCCTCGTGCTACTCGGCCGAGGGCGACTCGCCCTCGTCCGTGCCGGTGGTCGCGGCACCCTCGGCGGTCTCGTCCACGGCGACCTCGCCGTCGACTTCCTCCGCCTCGCGCCCCGCCTCGGCGTTACGAGCGATACCGACGACGGCATCGCGCTTGCCCAGGTTGATCAGTTGGACGCCCATGGTGTCACGGCCCGTCTCCCTGACCTCGTTGACTCGCGTACGAATCACACCGCCCGACAGCGAGATGGCGAGGATCTCGTCGAGCTCCTCGACCACCAGCGCGCCGACGAGAGAGCCGCGGTCCTCGACGATCTTGGCGGCCTTGATACCCAGGCCACCGCGACCTTGGACGCGGTACTCGTCGACAGCGGTCCGCTTCGCGTACCCGCCGTCTGTGGCAGTGAACACGAACGTACCGGGTCGAACAACATTCATCGACAGAAGTTCATCGCCGGGGCGGAAACTCATGCCCTTGACACCCGAGGTAGCGCGGCCCATGGGGCGCAGAGTCTCGTCCGAGGCGGTGAACCTGATCGACTGTGCCTTCTTGCTGATCAGAAGCAGATCACTGTCGGATGAAACGAGCTCGGCTCCGATCAGTTCGTCGTCGGAACCGTCCTCGCGCTCCCGCAGGTTGATCGCGATCACGCCGCCGGAACGGGGCGAATCGTAATCCTTCAGAGGCGTCTTCTTGACCAGACCACCCTTCGTGGCCAGCACCAGGTACGGCGCCGCCTCGTAGTCGCGGATCGCGAGGATCTCGGCGATCGACTCGTCCGGCTGGAAGGCCAGCAGGTTCGCGACGTGCTGTCCGCGCGCGTCACGGCCGGCGTCCGGCAGCTCGTACGCCTTCGCGCGGTACACCCGGCCCTTGTTGGTGAAGAACAGCAGCCAGTGGTGCGTCGTCGACACGAAAAAGTGGTCGACGATGTCGTCTTCCTTCAGCTTCGCGCCGCGCACGCCCTTGCCGCCGCGCTTCTGGGAGCGGTAGTCGTCCGTCTTCGTGCGCTTGACGTAGCCGCCGCGCGAGATGGTGACGACGATGTCCTCTTCGGCGATGAGGTCCTCGATGGACATGTCGCCGTCGAAGGGCACGAGCATCGTCTTGCGGTCGTCGCCGAACTTCTCGACGATCGCGGCGAGTTCCTCGCTGACGATGCCGCGCTGACGGACCGGCGAGGCCAGGATCGCGTTGTACTCGGCGATCTTCGCCTGGAGTTCGTCGTGCTCCTGGACGATCTTCTGGCGCTCAAGGGCGGCCAGTCGACGCAGCTGCATCTCCAGGATGGCGTTCGCCTGGATCTCGTCGATCTCCAGGAGGCCCATCAGGCCCGTGCGCGCGATGTCCACGGTGTCACTGCGCCGGATCAGCGCGATGACCTCGTCAATGGCGTCCAGGGCCTTCAGGAGGCCGCGCAGGATGTGCGCCCGCTCCTCGGCCTTGCGCAGCCGGAACTTCGTCCGGCGGACGATGACCTCGATCTGGTGCGCCACCCAGTGGCGGATGAACGCGTCCAGTGACAGCGTCCGCGGCACACCGTCGACCAGGGCCAGCATGTTGGCGCTGAAGTTCGACTGCAGATCCGTGTGCTTGTAGAGGTTGTTCAGTACGACCTTGGCGACCGCGTCCCGCTTCAGGACGATGACCAGGCGCTGGCCGGTACGGGACGACGTCTCGTCGCGGACGTCGGCGATGCCGCCGACCTTGCCGTCCTTCACCAGGTCGGCGATCTTCTGCGCGAGGTTGTCGGGGTTGGTCTGGTAGGGGAGTTCGGTGACCACCAGGCACTGGCGGTTCTGGATCTCCTCGACCTCGACGACCGCGCGCATGGTGATCGAGCCGCGGCCGGTGCGGTACGCCTCTTCGATGCCCTTACGGCCGACGGCGAGCGCGCCGGTCGGGAAGTCCGGGCCCTTGATGCGCTCGATCAGCGCGTCCAGGAGCTCCTCCTGCGAGGCCTCCGGGTTCTCCAGGCACCACTGGGCGCCCGCCGCGACCTCACGGAGGTTGTGCGGCGGGATGTTGGTGGCCATGCCGACCGCGATGCCCGCCGAGCCGTTGATCAGCAGGTTCGGGAAGCGGGCCGGCAGGACGGTCGGCTCCTGGGAGCGGCCGTCGTAGTTGTCCGTGAAGTCGACGGTCTCCTCGTCGATGTCACGGACCATCTCCATCGACAGCGGCGCCATCTTGCACTCGGTGTAGCGCATGGCGGCGGCGGGGTCGTTGCCCGGAGAGCCGAAGTTGCCGTTGGAGTCCACCAGCGGCATCCGCATCGACCACGGCTGCGCGAGGCGGACCAGCGCGTCGTAGATCGAGGAGTCGCCGTGCGGGTGGTAGTTGCCCATGACGTCGCCGACGACGCGGGCGCACTTGTAGAAGCCCTTCTCGGGCCGGTAGCCGCCGTCGTACATCGCGTACAGGACGCGGCGGTGGACGGGCTTGAGGCCGTCACGGACGTCGGGCAGGGCTCGCGACACGATGACGGACATCGCGTAGTCGAGGTACGAGCGCTGCATCTCCGTCTCGAGCCCGACGGGCTCGACGCGCTGGGCGATGACGCCCTCTTCAGGAGTGCTGGGAGTGTTCTCGTCGGTCATTGCTGGTGAGGATCCTTCCTGATGCGGTCAGCTGAGACCGACTCAGATGTCGAGGAAGCGGACGTCCTTGGCGTTGCGCTGGATGAACTGGCGGCGCGCCTCGACGTCCTCGCCCATGAGGACCGAGAACAGGTCGTCGGCCTGTGCGGCGTCGTCCAGGGTGACCTGGCCGAGGACGCGGTGCTCCTGGTCCATCGTGGTGATGCGCAGCTCCTCGGCGTTCATCTCGCCGAGACCCTTGAAGCGCTGGATCGAGTCTTCCTTGATCCGCTTGCCGTTCTGCCGGCCCAGCTCGATCAGCGCGTCGCGCTCACGGTCCGAGTACGCGTACTCGAAGTCGTCACGGCCCCACTTGATCTTGTACAGCGGGGGGCGCGACAGGAACACGTGCCCGGCCTCGACCAGCGGCCGCATGAAGCGGAACAGGAAGGTCAGCAGCAGCGTGCTGATGTGCTGACCGTCGACGTCGGCGTCCGCCATCAGGATGATCTTGTGATAGCGCAGCCTCGCGATGTCGAAGTCCTCGTGGACTCCGGTACCGAAGGCGGAGATCAGCGCCTGGATCTCCTGGTTCTGCAGGATCTTGTCGATCCTGGCCTTCTCGACGTTGAGGATCTTGCCTCGGATCGGGAGGATCGCCTGGTACTGCGGGTTCCGGCCGGACTTGGCCGAGCCGCCGGCGGAGTCACCCTCGACGATGAAGATCTCGCACTTGGTGGGGTCGTTCGACTGGCAGTCGGACAGCTTGCCCGGCAGGGACGCGGTCTCCAGCAGGCCCTTGCGACGGGTGAGGTCGCGGGCCTTGCGGGCGGCCACGCGCGCGGTGGCGGCCTGGATGCCCTTGCGGATGATGTCCGCGGCCTCGTTCGGGTTGCGGTCGAGCCAGTCGTTGAGGTGCTCGTAGACCGCCTTCTGTACGAAGGTCTTCGCCTCGGTGTTGCCGAGCTTGGTCTTGGTCTGGCCCTCGAACTGCGGCTCGGCCAGCTTCACCGAGATGATCGCGGTCAGACCCTCGCGGATGTCGTCGCCCGTGAGGTTGTCGTCCTTCTCCCGGAGCAGCTTCTTGTCGCGCGCGTACTTGTTGATCAGCGACGTCAGCGCGGCCCGGAAGCCCTCTTCGTGCGTACCGCCCTCGTGCGTGTGGATGATGTTGGCGAAGGAGTACACACCCTCGCTGTAACCACTGTTCCACTGCATCGCGACCTCGAGGGACAGGCTCTTGTCCTTGTCCTCCGCCTCCAGGTCGATGATGGTCGGATGCACCACTTCTCCCTTGCGGGAGTTGAGGTACTTCACGTAGTCGACGATGCCGCCCTCGTAGTGGTACGTGACGGACTTGACCTCGTCCTTCTCGTCCGCACCCGCCTCGTCGGCACCGACCGTGGCCTTCGCCACCTCGCGCTCGTCAGTGAGTTTGATCGTCAAACCCTTGTTGAGGAACGCCATCTCCTGGAAGCGCCGCGAGAGCGTCTCGAAGGAGTACTCGGTGGTCTCGAAGACGTCCGGGTCGGCCCAGAAGGTGACCGACGTACCGGTCTCGTCCGTGGTCTCGTGCTGCACGAGCGGGGCCGTCGGCACGCCCAGCTTGTAGTCCTGGGTCCAGCGGTGTCCGTCGGTCCTGATCTCGACGGCGACCTTGCTGGACAGCGCGTTCACAACGGAGACGCCCACGCCGTGCAGACCACCGGAGACCGCGTAGCCGCCGCCCCCGAACTTGCCGCCCGCGTGCAGCACCGTCAGCACGACCTCGACGGCGGGCTTGCCCTCGGACGGGACGATGCCCACCGGGATGCCTCGGCCGTTGTCGATGACGCGCACGCCGCCGTCGTGAAGGATCGTGACGTCGATGGTGTCCGCGTGGCCGGCCAGAGCCTCGTCGACGGAGTTGTCGACGACTTCCTGCACGAGGTGGTGCAGACCTCGCTCACCGGTCGAACCGATGTACATACCGGGTCGCTTGCGGACCGCGTCCAGACCCTCGAGGACGGTGATGGCGCTGGCGTCGTACGCGGCGGTGACCTCGCCGTTCGACGAGGTCACCGCGCCGTTCTCGCCGGCGTCGATGGACGGGATGTTCTCGTTGGGGTTGCCGGAATCGGCCACGAAGCGCCCTTTCTGGCACAGCACGAGCCAGGCTCGTCGGCGGGTTGCCGGAGCGGCTGCGGCATGTTGCGTTGGTAAGCCTTGATCAGCGTTGCTCAGCGTTTCCCGGGCGGTCCCCATCAGTGGGGCGGGATTAGCTCCCAGTCTACCGGTAGCACCGACAGTGATGGGGGTTTGCCGGTACCTGAGTCCTCATGTGCCGCCCTCAACCGGCGTCTTCCGGGTCCCCATATACGGAGCGGGGCTCCAAGAGGCTCACAGCGGCACTCAGCGCTTCCGGCTGTCAACCCTTGGCTACTTGGGAGTCAGATCGCGATTCGCAACCGCGTGCCGTTGCGCGACTCGACCGCCGCGCACCCACATATGTGATGTCAGTCACCCATAGGTGTCGCCGGGCCCCTTGCTGCCCGGAGCACGCAGCGGACCGTAGTTGCGGGCGGGCCCACTGGGCCCGAGCACCTTGATCACCTTCACCGTGCCATGGCCCAGATCCTCGTTCAGCCGGGCCACCAGGGTGGGTGCCAGCAGGCGCAGATTCGTCGCCCAGGCCGTGGAGTCGCAGCGCACGACCAGCACCTGCTCGTCCTCGTCGTACCGCTCCGGCACGCAGTGGTTGGCCACGTCCTCGCCGACGATCTGCGGCCAGCGCCCCATCACCCCGCCCACCGCGGCCGGGGCCTCCCAACCGCGTTCGGTGATCAGCCGGTTGATCGCCGCACCGAACGCCATGGGGTCGCGCCCGTCGGCGCGCGCGCCGGAGCGCAGGCCCCCGCGCCGCGCCTGCTTCTTCTGCCGCGCCGCGTCCCCACGCGCGCGTGCCTGTTCCTTGGCCGCCCTGAGCGCCACGCGCGCGAGGTCGACGCCGGACGGCTCCGGGGCCTTCTCGGGGACGACGGGCTCTTCGTCCGTCATACGCGCTCCACCGCCCCGTCCGCCACGGAGAACCGCGTCCCCGCCAGTACGTGCGGTACGTCGTCGTCGACCGCGGCCGTCACCAGGACCTGCTCCCCGGGCGCGACCAGCTCCGCCAGCCGCTCGCGCCGCCGGGTGTCCAACTCGGCGAACACGTCGTCGAGCACCAGCACCGGCTCGTTGCCCTCGGCCCGCAACAGGTCGTACGACGCCAGCCGCAGCGCCAGCGCATAGGACCAGGACTCACCGTGCGAGGCGTACCCCTTGGCCGGCAACTGACCGAGTTTGAGCACCAGATCGTCCCGATGGGGTCCTACGAGGGTGATGCCCCGCTCGATCTCCTGCTTGCGCGCCTCCGCGAGCGCCCCCATGAGCTGCTCGTAAAGGTCCTCGCGCGTGTGTGCCTCACCGGGCGCTGACGGCTTGTACTCCAGGACGATCGGGCCGCCGCCGGGCGCCAGTTGCTCGTACGCCTTGTCGGTCAGCGGCTGGACCGCGGCGACCAGGTCCAGGCGCTGGGCGAGCAACTCGGCGCCCACGCGCGCGAGATGCTGGTCCCAGACGTCGAGCGTCGACAGGTCCATGGAGCGGCCGCCGTGCCGCCGGGCCAGGGCCGCGCTCTTGAGGAGCGTGTTGCGCTGCTTGAGAACACGCTCGTAGTCGGAGCGGACGCCGGCCATGCGCGGGGAGCGGGCGGTGATCAGTTCGTCGAGAAAGCGGCGCCGCTCACCGGGGTCGCCCTTCACCAGGGCGAGGTCCTCCGGCGCGAACAGCACGGTCCGCACGATGCCGAGCACGTCACGCGGTCTGACCTGCGAAGACCTGTTGATACGAGCACGGTTGGCCCGGCCGGGGTTCAGCTCCAGCTCGATCAGCTGCTGCCGCTCGCCCTGCTTGACCTGCGCCCGGATGACCGCGCGCTCGGCGCCCATGCGCACCAGGGGGGCGTCGGAGGCGACGCGGTGGCTGCCGAGGGTGGCGAGGTAGCCGACGGCCTCGACGAGGTTCGTCTTGCCCTGCCCGTTGGGGCCCACGAACGCGGTGACGCCGGGGTCGAGCGGAACGTCGACCCCGGCGTACGAGCGGAAGTCGGCCAGCGACAGATGCGTGACGTGCATGGTCGTTCGCCGACCTCCCCCGGGTTGTGGACTGCCGGGCAGCCCTGTGGATTACTTCGTCTCGACCGCGTGGCCGCCGAACTGGTTGCGCAGCGCCGCGATCATCTTCATCTGGGGCGAGTCGTCCTGGCGGGAGGCGAACCGCGCGAACAGCGACGCGGTGATCGTCGGCAGCGGCACCGCGTTGTCGATGGCGGCCTCCACGGTCCAGCGGCCCTCGCCGGAGTCCTGTGCGTAGCCCTTGAGCTTGTCGAGGTGCTCGTCGCCGTCGAGCGCGTTCACGGCGAGGTCCAACAGCCAGGAACGGATCACCGTGCCCTCCTGCCAGGAGCGGAAGACCTCGCGCACGTCCGTGACGGAGTCGACCTTCTCCAGCAGCTCCCAGCCCTCGGCGTAGGCCTGCATCATGGCGTACTCGATACCGTTGTGGACCATCTTGGCGAAGTGCCCGGCGCCCACCTTGCCGGCGTGCACCGAGCCGAACGTGCCCTCGGGCTTGAGGGCGTCGAAGACCGGCTGCACCTTGGCGACGTTCTCCGCGTCGCCGCCGTACATCAGCGCATAGCCGTTCTCCAGGCCCCAGACGCCGCCTGAGACGCCGCAGTCGACGAATCCGATGCCCTTGGCGGCCAGTTCCTCGGCGTGCTTCTCGTCGTCCGTCCAGCGGGAGTTGCCGCCGTCCACGACGACGTCGCCCGGCTCCAGGAGCTCGGCCAGCTCGTCCACGGTCGACTGGGTGGGGGCACCGGCCGGGACCATCACCCAGACCACGCGCGGGCCCTCGAGCTTGCCCACAAGCTCTTCCAGGCTGTGGACATCGGCGAGATCCGGGTTGCGGTCGAATCCGATGACGGTGTGACCTGCGCGGCGGATCCGCTCGCGCATGTTGCCGCCCATCTTGCCGAGGCCGACGAGACCGAGCTCCATCAGTTGTTCCTTAGGTTGCGGTGTGGCGTGTGGGGCACTTTCGTACCTGCGTCCGAGCCTAGACCCGGACGCTCGCGCACACCTGTGGGCATACGCGCTCAGACGTACACCCTCACCTGGGGCTTTCTGCCGAGGGCGGTCAGCCGCTCAGCCGCACCGGCATGATCAGGTACTTGTAGGCCTCGTCCGCCTCGGCGTCCAGCGCCGGCTTGCCGCTGAGCAGCGCGGGCTTCGTGGACGTCGTGAACGACAGCTGGGCGACCGGGGAGTCGATGGCGCTCAGGCCGTCCAGCAGGAACGTCGGGTTGAAGGCGATCGACACGTCGTCGCCCTCCAGCTGGGCGTCGACCCTTTCCACAGCCTGTGCGTCGTCGCTGGAGCCGGCCTCCAGGATCAGCACGCCCTGCTCGAAGCTGAGCCGCACCGGGGTGTTGCGCTCGGCGACCAGGGCCACGCGCTTGACGGCCTCCACGAAGGGGGCGGTCTCGATCACCGCGATGGAGTTGAACTCCGTCGGGAACAGCGAGCGGTACTTCGGGAGGTCGCCCTCCAGGAGCCGGGTCGTCGTACGGCGGCCCGCGCCCTCGAAGCCGATGAGGCCCTCGCCCGCCCCGGAACCGGACAGCGCCAGGATCACGCTGTCGCCGCTCGTGAGGGCCTTGGCGGTGTCCAGGAGCGTCTTGGCGGGCACCAGGGCGACCGCGGACGCCTCCGGGTTCTCCGGCTTCCACAGGAACTCGCGGACCGCGAAGCGGTAGCGGTCGGTGGAGGCCAGCGTGACCGTGTCGCCCTCGATCTCGATGCGCACACCGGTGAGCACGGGCAACGTGTCGTCGCGCCCGGCGGCGATGGCCACCTGGGCGGCGGCGGCCGCGAAGACCTCGCCGGGGACCGTGCCAGTCGCGTTCGGCATCTGCGGCAGCGCCGGGTACTCCTCCACAGGCAGTGTGTGGAGCGTGAAGCGGGAGGAGCCGCAGACCACCGTCGCCCGTACACCGTCTGTGGAAATCTCCACCGGGCGGTTGGGGAGCGCGCGGCAGATGTCCGCGAGCAGGCGGCCGGAGACCAGGACCGTGCCCTCTTCCTCGACCTCGGTCTCCACCGACACGCGTGCGGAGACCTCGTAGTCGAAGCTCGACAGGCTCAGCTGGCCTTCCTCGGCCTTCAGCAGAAGGCCGGCGAGGACAGGCGCCGGCGGACGGGCCGGGAGGCTGCGTGCCGCCCAGGCCACTGCCTCCGCGAGTACGTCGCGTTCCACCCGGATCTTCACTGTTGCCGCCTCCTGCTGTTGCCGGCGCTTCTCGGCCTGCCTGGCTTCGTCGTCTGTGTCGGTGTTGTCAGCCCCTGTGAAGGGAAGGACACCGGGGAACAGTCTGACGCACCCCACTGACAGTAGGTGCCTCTCGGGGTCAAGTCGTGACGAGGGGCAGCCGGGAGCCGGACGGCGAGTTGTGCACAGGGCCCACTTCGAAACGGTTTCCCAGCTCTCTCTAGTTGCTAGTAGTAGTAGGGGCTGTGGATACCGTGGATAACCTCGTTTTCCCAGCTCAGAGTGGGAATTTTGTCCACTGGCCCTGTGGGCGGAGGCGGTGGACAACCGGGCGCTTCTGTGGAGAACGGAAAGTTCTGCACACTCCATGCACAGCCGAGGGGCAGTTCTCCCCAGCGCCGTCCCCAGCTTTACCCACGTTTCCCACAGCCCAACCCGGCACCTTCGTGTGACGCCTTTCACTCGACCCGGTGATCTGGCGCGTCGCGTTGCCGAACAGTGGACAGGGGTGTGGAGAAGCTGGGGATCGCTGGGGACAACCGGCCCTGGCCTGTGGGTTGTCGGTGGACAACTTCATGCACAGCTTGTGGATCATTCGGCTGTCCACAGTCTGTGGAGATCGTTCGTCCACTAATCCACAGGCACCTGACCTGGGCTGACGGTCTTTCGGCAACGGCGCCTGTGGACACGATCTGGACAACTTCCCGGTCCCCAGGGTGTGGACGCCAGAAAGTCGCCGAATCTGTGGAGGAAGGCCGTAACCCGGCCCCTATTCGAACAGCGGGTTGCCGCGACACGAAGAAGGGCGCCCTCGGGAACTCGTCCCGGGGCGCCCTCAGCGAGCTGTCCGCGCGGCTGTCAGCCGTTCTTGATGCGGTTCGTCAGCTCGGTCACCTGGTTGTAGATGGACCGCCGCTCGGCCATCAGATTGCGGATCTTCCGGTCCGCGTGCATGACGGTGGTGTGGTCGCGCCCGCCGAACAGCGCGCCGATCTTCGGCAGCGACAGGTCGGTCAGCTCGCGGCACAGGTACATGGCGATCTGCCGTGCCGTCACCAGGGCGCGCCCGCGCGAGGTGCCGCACAGGTCCTCGACGGTGAGCCCGAAGTAGTCGGCGGTCGCGCTCATGATGGCCGTCGAGGTGATCTCGGGGGCCGAGTCGTCGCCGCCGGGGATCAGGTCCTTGAGGACGATCTCCGTCAGGCCCAGGTCCACCGGCTGCCGGTTGAGCGACGCGAACGCCGTCACCCGGATCAGCGCGCCCTCCAGCTCGCGGATGTTGCGCGAGATGCGGGACGCGATGAACTCCAGGACCTCCGGCGGGGCGTTGAGCTGCTCCTGCACCGCCTTCTTACGGAGGATCGCGATACGCGTCTCCAGCTCGGGCGGCTGGACGTCGGTGATCAGACCCCACTCGAAACGGTTCCGCAGCCGGTCCTCCAGCGTCACCAGCTGCTTGGGCGGCCGGTCGCTGGAGAGCACGATCTGCTTGTTCGCGTTGTGGAGCGTGTTGAAGGTGTGGAAGAACTCCTCCTGCGTCGACTCCTTGTCCGCCAGGAACTGGATGTCGTCGACAAGAAGGATGTCCATCTCGCGGTACCGCTTGCGGAAGCTGTCGCCCTTGCCGTCGCGGATGGAGTTGATGAACTCGTTGGTGAACTCCTCCGAGCTCACGTACCGCACACGCGTGCCCGGGTAGAGGCTCCGCGCGTAGTGCCCGATCGCGTGCAGCAGGTGCGTCTTGCCGAGCCCCGACTCCCCATAGATGAACAGGGGGTTGTACGCCTTCGCCGGCGCCTCGGCGACGGCCACCGCGGCCGCGTGCGCGAAGCGGTTGGAGGCGCCGATGACGAACGTGTCGAAGAGGTACTTCGGATTCAGGCGCGCGGTCGGCTCGCCGGGGCGGGTCGCGGGCGCGGGCTGCGCGGCCAGCGGGCCCGGAGCGCCGGAGCCCATGGAGCCGCCGCGGTGGACGTGCCCGGAGTTGGACGGCGGCTCGGACCGCTCCCGGCGGGCGTCGCGCTGGTCGTAGTCGGACCGGGGCGCGTCGTAGTCGGGGCGCGGCTGGTCGTACTCGGAGCGCTGACCGTCGTACGGCGGGCGCTCCATCGACTGCGGGCGGTAGTCCTGGGACGGCGGTGCGTACGAGTCCTGCGGGTTGTACGGCTCCTGCTGCTGGCCGTAGCCGTCCTGGGAGGGCGAGGCATAGGGGTCGCGCTCCGGGAAGCCGAGTCGCGGCTGCTGCCAGCTGTACTCGTCCTGGGGCGGGCGCGGCCAGGCGCCGGGCTCGGGGCGCTGGTACTCGGAGGGGTAGGCGGGGCGGGCCGTCGGCAGCTGGTCCTGGCGTGAGGGGGGCAGCTGGTCGCTCGGAGCGCCGGGCAGCTGGTCGGGGCGGCCGGAGCGGCGGTCGTCGGCGCGGTGGCGGCCGTAGCCCTCGTACTGGCCGGAGGAGTGTTCGGGCTCCTCGTAGCGCTGCTGGGGGCGGGACGGTGGCGCCGGCGGTCCCGGAGGTTCGCCCGCGGAGTCGTCGACGGTGATCGCGATCCGGATCGGGCGGCCGCATTCGCGGCTCAGTGTGTCGGCGACGATGGGGGCCAGCCGGCCTTCGAGGACCCCCTTCGCAAACTCGTTCGGTACGGCGAGCAGGGCGGTGTCGGCCACCAGCGCAAGGGGCTGGCAGCGCCGGATCCAGTGCTCGTCCTTCGCCTCGACCCCCTGCGCACGCCCCTCACCGAGGAGCTGCTCCAGTACTCGTGGCCACACTGCGGCAAGATCGGCAGGCACGTCAGCCACAGGGCACGCTCTCTCGTGGGTCCCACGAACGTGTGGTTGCGGGACGGATCGGGTGGTAAATGGGGTGGCGGTGGGGACAAGGGAACGAATCGGAGTCCAGCCACGGTAGTCAGGGCGACGGGTGCGGTTCAAGTTGTTGTCCCCAGGCTGTGGATAGTGTCTCCTGGTGACCCCTGGTTTGACCGGATGGCTCAGCCGCGCGTACCGTAACCAGGTCGAGTTGTCGATGGCTGCTGCCGCCTGCCTCCGATGGGCACAGATCGCTGAAGGTGATCGGGAAGCGGTGCAATCGGGCGTGACGCGAGCTTCCTCGTGGGCGCACGGTGACAGCCAGGACGGCACCCGCCAACACCGATTGATTTCTGGAGCCCCCGAGTGAGCAAGCGCACCTTCCAGCCGAACAACCGTCGTCGTGCCAAGACCCACGGCTTCCGCCTGCGGATGCGTACCCGTGCCGGTCGCGCGATTCTCGCGAACCGTCGTGGCAAGGGTCGCGCCAGCCTGTCCGCCTGATCCCGATCAGGTCATGACGTCGTGCTGCCTACCGAGCATCGGCTGAGGCGGCGCGAAGACTTCGCGACCGCGGTACGACGAGGGCGCCGGGCCGGACGCCCGTCCCTAGTCGTCCATCTTCGTAGCGGTGCCACGGACCCGCACGCGCCAGGGGAGAGCGCTCCCCCGACGCGTGCGGGTTTCGTCGTGAGCAAGGCCGTGGGCGGTGCGGTGGTACGCAACAAGGTGAAGCGGAGACTGCGTCACCTGATGCGCGATCGAGTCGCCCTGCTGCCCCCCGGTAGCCTGGTAGTCGTACGAGCGCTGCCCGGTGCGGGTGACGCCGACCATGCACAGCTGGCCCGAGACCTGGATGCCGCCCTGGAGCGACTGCTGGGAGGGGGCGCGCGATGAAGTACCCACTGCTTGCACTGATCAAGCTGTACCAGTGGACGATCAGTCCACTGCTCGGCCCGGTGTGCAAGTACTACCCGTCGTGCTCCCACTACGGCTATACAGCCATCGATCGGCACGGTGCGATCAAGGGCACGGCACTCACCGCCTGGCGCATCCTGCGGTGCAATCCGTGGTCGCTCGGCGGTGTGGACCATGTGCCGCCCCGCAAGCGCCCGCGGTGGCACGAACTGCTGCGCGGCGCCTGGCGTGCACGCAAGGGCGGGACCTCCGCCGCCGAACAGGCCATCGAGGGACATACTCCTTCGAGCCCGGCCGCCGAGACCCCGTCCCATGTCCAAGGAGCATGATTAGTGGACACGATTGCCAGTCTTTTCAGCTTCATCACGACACCCGTTTCCTGGGTCATCGTCCAGTTCCACTCCGTCTACGGGAAGATCTTCGGTCCCGATACGGGCTGGGCCTGGGGCCTGTCGATCGTGTCTCTCGTGATCCTGATCCGCATCTGCCTGATCCCGCTCTTCGTGAAGCAGATCAAGGCGACCCGGGCCATGCAGACGCTGCAGCCCGAGATGAAGAAGATCCAGGAGCGCTACAAGAACGACAAGCAGCGCCAGTCCGAAGAGATGATGAAGCTGTACAAGGAGACGGGTACCAACCCGCTCTCCTCGTGCCTTCCCATCCTGGCGCAGTCCCCGTTCTTCTTCGCCCTGTACCACGTGCTCAACGGCATCGCGACGGGCTCGACGATCGGCGTCATCAACGACTCGCTGCTCGCCAGCGCGCGTAAGGCGCACATCGTCGGCGCCCCGCTCGCCGCCAAGTTCACGGACGGCAGCAGCAAGGTCGAGGCCCTCGGTGCCACGCTGACCGATGTCCGCGTCGTCACCGCGATCATGATCGTGATGATGTCGGCGTCGCAGTTCTACACGCAGCGCCAGCTGATGACGAAGAACGTCGACACCACGGTGAAGACGCCGTTCATGCAGCAGCAGAAGATGCTGATGTACGTCTTCCCGGTCATGTTCGCCGTCTTCGGCATCAACTTCCCCGTCGGTGTCCTCGTCTACTGGCTGACCACCAACGTGTGGACCATGGGCCAGCAGATGTACGTCATCCGCAACAACCCGACGCCGGGTTCCAAGGCCCAGGCCGCCTACCTGGAGCGCCTGACCAAGCACGTCACGCACCACGGCAAGACGCGCAAGCGGAGCGAGAAGACCATCGTCAAGGCGATCGTCGCCAAGGGCCGGGACCGCAACGAGTTCGAGCGCAAGTTCATCAACTCCCTGAACAAGGCGGGCCTTGCGGCCGCGGTGGACGGCACCGTGGCGAAGGGCGAGGCCGAGGCCGCCACGCTGACCGAGGACGGCACGCCCATCACCGGCGGCACTCCCAAGCGCCAGCAGCCCAAGCGTCAGACGAAGTCCCAGCGCCAGGGCGGCCCCAGGACGGCCGGCGAGTCCACCGAGTCCACTTCGCCGACGTCGCTGGAGAAGTCCGACGAGCCACAGGACGCCAAGCCCGCCGACAAGCCTGCCGACAAGCCCGCGTCGAAGTCCGGCGCGAGTGGTCGCAGCAAGGCCCAGTCCGGGCAGCGCAAGGGCGGTCCGCAGCGCCCCAAGTCCCCCTCCAAGAAGTAAGAAGGAGCCCATCCCGTGACGGAAGGCACCACCTCCGCTCCCGCCGAGGGTGTAGACACCCTGTCCCGCCTGGAGCAGGAGGGCGAGATCGCGGCGGACTACCTCGAGGGTCTGCTGGACATCGCCGACCTCGACGGTGACATCGACATGGACGTCGAGGCCGACCGCGCCGCTGTCTCGATCATCAGCGACTCGGGCGGCCGAGACCTGAACAAGCTGGTCGGCCGTGACGGTGAGGTGCTGGAGGCGCTCCAGGAGCTCACGCGCCTCGCCGTGCACCGGGAGACCGGGGACCGTAGTCGGCTGATGCTGGATGTCGCCGGCTACCGCGCCAAGAAGCGTGAGGAGCTCTCCGAGCTGGGCGCCAAGGCCGCCTCCGACGTGAAGAACACCGGCGAGCCGGTGAAGCTCAACCCGATGACGCCGTTCGAGCGCAAGGTCGTGCACGACGCGGTCAAGGCCGCGGGCCTGCGCAGCGAGTCCGAGGGCGAGGAGCCGCAGCGCTTCGTCGTCGTACTTCCCGCCTGATCGGTCCGTACGGTCCTCCGGCCCCGTCTGTAGCGCAGACGGGGCCGAAGTTTGTCAGCCTGATAGTTCTGGTGGTCGGCGCTCGGTGCGCTGATGCGGTACGGAAGGACGGTCCCCGTGACGGAGGCAGCGGAACTCCCCCCTGCGCCCGAGCAGGCGCGTGAGGTGTTCGGCGATCGGTTCTCGGATGCGGTCCGGTACGCGGAGCTGCTCGCCGAGGCGGGCGTGCAGCGCGGTCTGATCGGTCCGCGTGAGGTGCCCCGGCTGTGGGAGCGGCACCTGTTGAACTGTGCGGTGCTCTCGGAGGTGGTGCCCGAGGGCGTGACGGTGTGCGATGTCGGCTCCGGGGCCGGCCTGCCGGGCATTCCCCTGGCGCTGGTCCGGGAGGACCTGAAGATCACGCTGCTGGAGCCCCTGCTGCGGCGGACGAACTTCCTCACCGAGGTCGTCGAACTGCTGGGCCTGGACCATGTGACGGTCATGCGGGGCCGGGCCGAGGAGGTCATGGGCAAGCTGCCGCCTGTGCACGTGGTGACGGCCCGGGCCGTGGCACCGCTGGACCGGCTGGCCGCCTGGGGGATCCCGCTCCTTCGTCCGTACGGCGAGATGCTCGCCCTCAAGGGCGACACCGCCGAGGAGGAGCTGAAGGCGGCGGCCACGGCGCTGAGCAAGCTCGGTGCGGTGAGGACGTCGGTCCTCCATGTGGGCGACGGCGTCGTGGATCCGCTGTCCACGGTGGTGCGGGTCGAGGTCGGGGAGAGCCCCGGTGGGGTGCGCTTCGCGGCCAAGAAGGCGAAGGCGGCCCGGACCGGACGGGTACGTCGCCGTCGCTGATCCGTCCTGACGACGAGACGTACTCCACACAAGCTGTCAAACCTACGCATGCCGGAGTGTCGCGACAGTTTGGGTCACCACTGCTGTGCATCGTGTTTCACGTGAAACGTCGCTCCTTGTTGCACGGCATCATCAGCCGGGGCCGCGCCGCGGAACCGCGCGACCGAAAACCCCTAGGTTCGCTGAGAGAAGGCGCTTCCGATGACGCTCCGTCCCCCTTGAGGGGCACGGAGTTGTCCACAGAGGTGGATTTCTCCACAGAACACCAGGCCTCACTGGTTCACGACCCCGAAGACATGGGAGGCTCTGTTCATTGCGAGCCTGAAGTCGAGGAGAGTGAATCCTTGCGGTCCGACGCCAACATCGCGGGACCGATGACCGATCCGGTCCCCGGTCCCCGTACCGAGTCGATGGGGGAGGATGTTTCACGTGAAACACCGCCTCCGATGGACGACACTCCGATCGGTCGTGCTGCCCAATTGGCGGTAGAGGCTCTCGGCCGTGCCGGCGAGGGGCTCCCACGTCCCGAGCAGACGCGCGTCATGGTGGTCGCCAACCAGAAGGGTGGCGTGGGCAAGACGACGACGACCGTCAATCTTGCCGCCTCCCTTGCCCTGCACGGTGGCCGAGTCCTGGTGATCGACCTCGACCCTCAGGGCAACGCATCCACTGCGCTGGGGATCGACCACCATGCCGAAGTCCCATCCATCTACGACGTCCTGGTCGAGAGCAGGCCCCTGGCAGAAGTCGTTCAGCCTGTACCTGACGTCGAGGGTCTCTTCTGCGCCCCCGCCACGATCGATCTCGCCGGTGCGGAGATCGAGCTGGTGTCCCTGGTGGCCCGGGAGAGCAGGCTGCAGCGGGCCATCCAGGCCTACGAGCAGCCCCTCGACTACATCCTCATCGACTGCCCGCCCTCGCTCGGCCTGCTGACGGTCAATGCGCTGGTTGCCGGTGCGGAGGTCCTCATCCCGATCCAGTGCGAGTACTACGCGCTGGAGGGACTGGGCCAGCTGCTGCGGAACGTCGACCTGGTGCGGGGCCACCTCAACCCCAACCTGCATGTATCGACGATCCTGCTCACCATGTACGACGGCCGGACGCGTCTGGCGTCCCAGGTCGCCGACGAGGTGCGCAGCCACTTCGGCGACGAGGTGTTGAGGACGAGCATTCCCCGCTCGGTCCGGATCTCCGAGGCACCGAGCTACGGGCAGACGGTGCTGACGTACGATCCGGGGTCCAGCGGTGCCCTGTCTTATCTTGAGGCGGCACGAGAACTCGCGCTGAAGGGTGTCGGCGTCAGCTATGACCCGACGCAGGCCCACATCGGCGCCCAGAGCAACCCGAGCATGGTGGAGGGCATTCAGTGAGTGAGCGACGGAGGGGTTTGGGCCGTGGTCTCGGCGCACTGATCCCCGCTGCCCCGACGGAGAAGACGCCGGCCCCCGCCGCGATGGGAGGCGCCGGTTCCGCGTCGCCGACGTCGGTGCCGGTGCTGACGACCGACCGCGGTGTGGCCGCGGCGAAGGTGGCCATGCTGCCGCCTGTTTCACATGAAACCGAGGAGTCGTTCCTGAACGGCGTGGAGACGCCGGCGCCTCCCATCGGTGCGTACTTCGCGGAACTCCCCATCGACTCCATCACGCCGAACCCGCGCCAGCCGCGTGAGGTCTTCGATGAGGACGCGCTGCAGGAACTCGTCACCTCCATCAAGGAGGTCGGCCTCCTCCAGCCGGTCGTCGTACGGCAGACGGGTTCCGCCCACTACGAGCTCATCATGGGTGAGCGGCGGTGGCGGGCCTGCCGTGAGGCGGGGCTCGAGGCGATCCCGGCGATCGTGCGGGCCACGGACGACGAGAAGCTTCTCCTGGACGCCCTCCTGGAGAACCTGCACCGCGCACAGCTGAACCCGCTGGAAGAGGCAGCCGCCTACGACCAGTTGCTGAAGGACTTCAACTGCACGCACGACCAGCTGGCGGACCGCATCGGTCGCTCCCGCCCGCAGGTCTCCAACACCCTGCGTCTGCTGAAGCTGTCGCCGGCCGTTCAGCGCCGGGTCGCGGCAGGAGTCCTCTCTGCGGGCCACGCACGGGCGCTGCTCTCCGTGGACGACTCGGAGGAGCAGGACCGGCTGGCGCACCGCATCGTGGCCGAGGGACTCTCGGTGCGGGCGGTTGAGGAGATCGTGACCCTCATGGGGTCGCGTCCGCAGTCGGCTCAGCGCTCCAAGGGACCGCGGGCCGGCGCCCTGGTCTCCCCGGCACTCACCGATCTCGCGGGGCGTCTCTCGGACCGCTTCGAGACACGGGTGAAGGTCGACCTGGGGCAGAAGAAGGGCAAGATCACCGTCGAGTTCGCCTCCATGGAGGACCTTGAGCGCATCCTCAGCTCCCTCGCCCCGGGTGAGGGACCGGTCCTGCAGAAGAGCCTTCTGGACGGCGATTCCGAGGAGACCGAGGACTGAGATCCTCGGTGGCCGGCCGGGCGGTTTCGCTCGACCGGCCACCGGAGCGGGTCGTGTCCGGTGTGTACCGGAACACGGCCCGCTCTTTGCTTTCAGGCAGTATCGATGGAATCGCATCGTGGATACGATGCGTTCGGGTATGGCACATCCACCTGGCAGCACCTCTTGGGGAGGCAGGGCCATGCGAACGATGAGCCGCACCGGACTGGTGGGCGCAGCCCTGGGACTGGGCGCGGTCGGTGGCTTCGTCGGCAGCCTGCTCAGGGAACACAGCGCTCTGACGGCCGCCCGCGGCGCCGCGGGCGAAGGAAGCGAGGAACAGCCTTCATGGGGCGCCGGCTCGTACCGCTCACGCTGGACAACCTCTCGGACCTTCCCCAGCGTTGCAGGGCGTGCGTCTTCTGGGAGTTGGACCCAGTCAGCGGCGAAGCCGCGGTAAGGGGCGGCACGGCCGCACTGGAGAAGGAAGGGTGGATCTCCGCCGTCCTGCTGGACTGGGGATCCTGCGGCCGGGTGGTCTACGTCGATGACGTACCGGCGGGCTTCGTGCTCTACGCCCCTCCGGCCTATGTTCCACGGGCGACGGCGTTCCCCACGAGCCCTGTGTCTCCGGACGCCGTCCAGCTGATGACCGGCTTCATCGCGCCCGGCTACCAGGGACAGGGACTCGGCCGCGTGATGGTTCAGACGGTCGCCAAGGATGTGCTGCGCCGAGGCTTCAAGGCGATCGAGGCCTTCGGCGACGCGCGCTGGAAAGAGCCTGGTTGCGTGCTGCCCGCCGATCACCTCTTGGCCGTCGGCTTCAAGACCGTTCGCCAGCACCCGACTTATCCGCGGCTGCGGCTGGAGCTACGGACGACGCTCTCCTGGAAGGAAGACGTGGAGATGGCGTTGGACCGGCTGTTGGGAGCCGTGCAGAAGGAACCGGTGTTGCGTCCGCTCTAAAGCGAATGAGCCCCCGCTCATGCGAATGGGCCGACCCTTGTGGGTCGGCCCATTCGTGTTTCACGTGAAACATCACTCGGCAATGAAGTCCTCGAGGTCGCGGACGATCGCGGCCTTCGGCTTCGCACCGACGATGGTCTTGGCGACCTCGCCGTTCTGGTAGACGTTCAGCGTCGGGATGGACATGACGCCGTACTTGGCTGCCGTACCCGGGTTCTCGTCGATGTTCAGCTTGACGATCTCGATCTTGTCGCCGTACTCGGCGGCGATCGCCTCGAGGGACGGAGCGATCTGGCGGCACGGACCGCACCAGGCGGCCCAGAAGTCCACGAGGACGGGCTTGTCGCTCTTGAGGACGTCCTGCTCGAAGGAATCGTCGGTCACGTGCTTGAGGGTGCCGGCCACGGCGGGCTCCTTAACTGGTTGGTGCGGTGGGGCGGACGGAGGTCAGACAGCGGTCTTCTCGGGCTCGGCGTTCTCCTCGTCCGCCAGGGCGGCGAGGAAACGCTCGGCGTCGAGGGCGGACGCGCAGCCTGTGCCGGCCGCGGTGATCGCCTGCCGGTAGGTGTGGTCGACGACGTCGCCGGCGCCGAAGACACCCGTCAGGTTGGTGTGGGTCGAGGGGGCGTCGACCTTGAGGTAGCCCTCCTCGTCCAGATCCAGCTGACCCTTGAAGAGCTCGGTGCGCGGGTCGTGGCCGATCGCGATGAACAGGCCCGTGACCGCCAGGTCGGAGAGCTCGCCGGTCTTGAGGTTGCGCAGCTTCAGACTCGCGAGCTTCTGGTCGCCCTGGATCTCCGCGACCTCGCTGTCCCAGACGAACTTGATCTTCGGGTCGGCGAAGGCGCGCTCCTGCATCGCCTTGGAGGCGCGCAGGGTGTCCCGGCGGTGGACGATCGTCACGGACTTGGCGAAGCGGGAGAGGAAGGTCGCCTCCTCCATCGCGGTGTCACCGCCACCGATCACGGCGATGTCCTGGTCCTTGAAGAAGAAGCCGTCACAGGTGGCACACCAGGAGACTCCGCGTCCGGAGAGCACGTCCTCCTTGGGCAGACCGAGCTTGCGGTGCTGGGAGCCGGTGGTGACGATGACGGCCTTCGCCTTGTGGACGATGCCCGCGGTGTCGGTCACGGTCTTGATGTCGCCGGTCAGGTCGACGGAGACGATGTCGTCCGGAACGAGCTCGGCGCCGAAGCGCTCGGCCTGGGCGCGCATGTTGTCCATGAGGTCTGGGCCCATGATGCCGTCCCGGAACCCCGGGAAGTTCTCCACGTCGGTGGTGTTCATCAGCGCGCCGCCGGCGGTGACGGCGCCCTCGAAGACCAGCGGCTTCAACGACGCGCGCGCGGTGTAGAGCGCCGCCGTGTAGCCGGCGGGCCCGGAGCCGATGATGATCACGTTACGGACGTCGCTCACGACTGGATTCCTCGTCTCTGGACTGCATCGTCAGACCGGTGGGAGCTCCTTTCAGAACTCTCACCCCACCCAACGGATCCTAAGGGGCGCGCATTCCCACTGTGTCCGGGCACACGGGAGCAGTCACAGTGGGCGGGGACACGGTACGGAGTATCACGCGGCACGAGGACGAAGCGCGGGCGCTCAGGGCTGGGCGTAGGACTTCGTCAGCAGGACCTTCGCCTCGGTGGACGGCGCCTTGGTCGCGCAGGTCGCGTCCATGATGTACGCGGTCACCTTGGCGCTGTCGGAGGCGTCGGTCAGGACCACCAAGAGGACGGGTGTCCCCTTGTAGGTGCCTTTCTGCGTGGCGAGGGCCGGGTCGGTCCGGCCGATGCCCTTCTGGATGCAGTCGGGCACGTTGGGTGCATTGAAGATCTTGGGCGAGACGGTGTCGGTGCCAGGATCTCCCTGGATCCCGAAGCTGTGCGAAGCGCCGGAGCTGCTCCCCGAGCGGTCCTTCTTTCCGAGGAGATCGGCCACCTGCTTCTGAAGCCCGCCCTCGGAGAAGGTGTCTGCCACAGTGGACTGCCGGCCGTTCGCCTCCGCGTCGGAGGGCTTGCCGTCGTTGTGCGTGGCGACCATGACGCCACCGAACCCGAGAGCGGCAACCGCGAAGACGCTTCCGAGGACGGCGACCCTACGACGCCCGCCGGGCTTCCGGTCCTTGCGGCCCGGCCCGGTCGTCGTGACCCGCGCATGGCCGGACGGCCGGTCTGCCGTTGCCGATGTTTCACGTGAAACATGCGCGCTGTCGTTGTCGCCCCGGGCGGACAGAGACGAAGACGCACTCACGAGCACAGGAGTGTCTGCGTGGTCAGACGTCGTCGCGTCCAGCAGCGCCTCGGCGGCGAGGGCCGCGTCGATCCGTCCCGCGACATCGTCGGGCATCCGCTGCGCGCCCGGCACCGCGCCGAGCAGACCCCGGATCTCCTCCAGGGATACGTACACGTCCGCGCAGAGCTCGCACTCGTCCAGATGCCGTCGTACCTCGGCGGACCGGGACGGTAGGAGCAGGCCCTCGGTGAGGTCGGAGATCTCGGCGACGTCCGGGTGTCCGGCCATGTCCGTCGTGGATGTCACGCTCGCCCACCTCCGCCCTTCACTGCAGCTGGATCGCTTGGTCCTGTGTCGCGTGGACCGGTGCTTGGCGGTCCCGCTGCCGGTGGGACGGATGTCCCCTGCGTCCGGTTCCGCCCCCGGCCTCCTTCCTTTCCTTCACCTGCGTTTTCCGGCCGCAGGTGGGTGAGGAGGGGGAGCAGTCTGGCTCTGCCGCGCGCACAGCGGCTCTTCACGGTCCCGGTGGGGACGTCGAGCATGCGGGCGGCTTCGGCGACGGGGTATCCCTGCATGTCCACCAGGACGAGGGCCGCGCGCTGATCGGGCGGCAGCGTGCCGAGGGCTTGCAGGAGCTGGCGGTGCAGGTCGTTGCGCTCGGCCGGCGCCTCCGCCGACTCGTGCGGTTCCAGGAGCTGCTCGAGCCGCTCGTTGTCGTCGACCGGAGAGGTTTTCCGTGAGGCCGCCTTGCGGGCCCGGTCGAGACAGGCGTTCACCGTGATCCGGTGCAGCCACGTCGTGACGGCCGACTGGCCGCGGAAGGTGTGGGCGGCCCGGTAGGCGGAGACGAGGGCGTCCTGCACGGCGTCAGCGGCCTCCTCGCGGTCGCCCAGCGTCCGCAGGGCGACGGCCCAGAGCCGATCACGATGCCGCCGTACGAGCTCACCGAAGGCGTCGGGGTCGCCCTCCACGTGGCGGGCGAGCAACTCCTGGTCACTCGCTCCCGCGTATCCGGCGCCTTCCGCCATCTGACCCCCTCCGCCTTGCCGTCAGCCTCAGCTGGTGACCTTGATGTCCGCCACCCGACCGCGGTAGGTGCCGTCTTCCGTCAGCGGCAGCTTGGTCAACCAGACCAGCAGGTAGCGGGACTTGAGGGTCTCGTCGGGCTTGAGGGTGACGCTCGTACCCGAACCGCCGGCGACCTTCTTGTAGGAGTCGAAGGACGTCGGCTCCGAGCCTGCGTCACCGGATGCGGCGCGCAGTTCGACGGACGTGTCCCCCATGAAGGTAACGGTCACCTTGCCGACCTGCTGGACCTTGCCGAGATCAAGGATGACACCGAGGCCCGACTTGAGGTTGCCGAAGGTGGCGCCCTTGTAGAAGTTCGTCTCCCAGTAGGTCGACGGGCTGTTGTCGTAGGTCTTGCCTATGTCGGCCGGCTTCTCGGACCCGTCGCCGAACGGGTCGAAGTCCTGAGCGCCGCTGATGGCGATCGGCTTGCTGATCGTCTTCTGCGAGTTCTTGTCGTTGCCGTCCGTCGTCTGCGTCTGGTTCGTGTCGTCGGACTTGTTGCCCTTGTCCATGAGGGCGTCCGCGAGCTGCCAGCTGCCGAGGCCCAGGGCGGCGATCAGGAGGGCCGAGACGGCCCACTTGAGGGCCTTGCCGGTGCGGCTCTGCAGCGGGGCCGGCGGCGAGGGCATCTGCTGGGTGGAGCCGGGGTGCGGTGCGGGGCGGCCGTACGAGCCCTGCTGGTACGTCGTGCGCTGATACTCCGGCGGAGCCGTGAACGCGGGCTCCGGCGGCCTGATGCGCGGCATCTCGCCGACCGCCTTGACCAGTTCCTCCGGCGTCGTGCACGGCGCCTCGTGACGGGACGCCGTCGCCCCGTCGTTGGCGAGCGCCCGCATGGAGAGCTCGGACAGGCCCCGGTGGACGTGGGCACGCACCTGGTCGGGCGCGATAAGGCCGACGTCCTTGGGCAACCCGGCCAGACCGTACGCGTCGTCCTCGTACGGCCAGCGCTGGGTGAGCGCCGCGTACAGGAGGGCGCCGACGGACTCCGTGTCGGTGCGCTGCGGGGTCTCGGAAGTGATGCCGCGCAGCGCGGCGTTCACGGCGAGGCCGCGGATACGCCACTGACCGCTGGAGGTGCGCAGCACGGCGTTCGGGTTGAGCCGCAGATGCGCCAGGCCCTCGCGGTGCGCGGCGGCCATCGCCGAGGCGATCTGACTGACCATCTGGTACGCGTCGTGCGGCTCCAGTGGACCCGGGGCGAGCAACGAGGTCAGCTCGACCGCGTCGGGCAGCCACTCGTGGACGACGTAGACGAGGTCGTCCTCCTCGACGGCGTCGAGGACCTGGACGAAGCGCGGGTCGCCGAGCAGTGCCGAGGAGCGGGCCGCTGCCAGGACCGAACGTGCCCGCGCATGGTCCGCGGGCAGGAGGTGGACGCCTACGGCGCGGCGCAGTTTCTCGTCCACGGCGCGCCAACTGCTGAATCCGTCCAGACGGGTGACGCATTCCTCGAGCCGATACCGCTTGGCGAGCTTGTGGCCGCTGTGCAGCTCGGGCGGTGAGGCCTTCTCGGGACTCTCGGTCCCGCCACTCCCCTGTGCCTCGTCGTTCTCCGTGTCCCGCTCCCGGTTCTGGGCCACGCCGTCGGCCGTGGACTGGTCCGCCTCGGCGGTCAGCGGCTCGTCGCCACTGTTGTCTGCCACGTCGACGGCAGCCGTGCTCCGTTCCGCCACCGTCGTCCCTGCCTCCCCACTCATCGCGCGCCGACCCACTTCCGTGCGCGCTGTCCGACGCCGAACCCAATTGTGCCCACAGTCCGCCGCTATGCACGACACACGGTGGCGGACGATGGTTGTGCGCGTACCCCCGCCTCAGCGACCCAGACGTCCACGGACCATGCCTACCAGCGAGTTCAACTCCTCGATTCGCATGCGCCGGGCCGCGACGAAGAAGATCCCGAGCAGGACCGCCCCACCGGCCAACAGCGCCGCGAAGGACCCGACGACGCCCTGGCCGAGCGTATGACCGATCCCGTAGCAGGCCGCGCCGCTGAGCAGCGCCGCGGGCAACGAGGCGATGCAGAGCCGCGCGTACGTCCGCAGGACGCGGGTGCCGTCCAGGTCGCCGTCGAGCCGCTTGCGCAGCCGGTTCCAGGCGACACCGACGCCGATGGCGTAGGCGAGACCGTACGAGGCGGCCATGCCCACCACGGCCCAGCGGGCCGGCAGGACGAAGTAACAGGCCACCGAGGCCCCGGCGTTGACCGCCGCCACGATGACCGTGTTGTAGAAGGGCGTCCGGGTGTCCTCGTAGGCGTAGAAGGCGCGCAGGACGACGTACTGCACCGAGTACGGGATCAGACCGAGGGCGAAGGCCATCAGCATGAAGCCCATGTTCGTGGCCTCGCTGGTGCCCGAGGAGCCGAAGATCAGCGTGCACATCGGGATGCCGAGAGCGAGGAGACCGAAGGCGATGGGCACGATCGCCACGGCGGTGGTGCGCAACCCCTGGGAGATGTCGTCGCGGACGGCGCCGCCGTCGCCCTCGGCGGCCGAGCGCGAGATGCGCGGCAGCAGCGCGGCCATCAAGGAGACGGTGATGATCGCCTGCGGCAGGCCCCAGATCAACTGGGCGTTGGCGTAGGCGGCGAAGCCGGTGCCGTCGACGGGCGAGGCCTTGCCGGCCGAGGTGGACAGCTGGGTGACGACGAGCGCGCCGGCCTGGTTGGCGAGGACGAAGAGGACGGTCCACTTGGCGAGCGTCGCGGCCTTGCCGAGCCCGTGGCCCTTCCAGTCGAACCGCAGCCGCATCCGGAACCCGGTCTCCCGCAGATACGGGATCATCGCGAGCGCCTGGACGACGAGGCCGAGCAGCACACCGACGCCGAGGAGCCGCTGGGCCTCCGGTGGGATGTTCGTGACCTTCATGCCGGAGTTCGCGGAGGTGCCGTACACCCAGATGAACATGCCGAGCGTCACGATGATGACGATGTTGTTCAGGACCGGGGTCCACATCATCGCGCCGAACTTGCCGCGTGCGTTGAGGATCTGGCCCATCACGACGTGGATGCCCATGAAGAAGATCGAGGGCAGGAAGTAGCGGACGAAGGTGACGCCGACCTCGTTGGCCGCCGGGTCGCTGGCGACGGAGTCGGACAGCAGACGGATCAGGTACGGCGCGGCGAGGATCGCGAGCGCGGTGAGCGCGCCCAGCGCCACCATGACGAGGGTCAGCAGCCGGTTGGCGAACGCCTCACCGCCGTCCTCGTCCTCCTTCATGGCCCGGACGAGCTGGGGCACGAAGACGGAGTTGAGGCCGCCGCCGACGGTCAGGATGTAGATCATCGTCGGCAGCTGGTAGGCGACCTGGAAGGTATCGCCGAGCAGGCCGACGCCCAGCGCGGAGACGATCAGCGCGGAGCGGACGAAGCCGGTGAGGCGGGAGACCATCGTGCCCGCGGCCATGACGGCGCTGGACTTCAGCAGGCCCGTGGCCCGGCCGCCGCCGCCCTTCTTCGCGGCCGGAGGCGCGGTCGCGACGGACGCGGCGGCGAGGTTCATGGTCCGGTCGTCCACGAGCGGCGGAGCTTCGTACGCGGGCACCGGTTCGGTCCCGCCAGGGGCCGCCGCCGGACCGGGAACCGACGGGGGACCCGACGCGGGGAAACCGCCTCCCTGCTCCTGGTCCCGGAAGAGGTGCGCGAAGGCGTCCGGTTCGTGGCGCTCCTCACCGGCCTGGGTCACCAGGTCGTCGACACCGACGTACTGGGTGGTCCGGGGATCGTCGCCGTACGGCAGGTACTGGGTCGCTCCGTCCGGCTCGGGCACCGGCGGCTGGGCCCACATGCGGGGGTCGGGGGCGTACGGGGACTGGGGCGGCTGGGCGTACAGAGGCTGCTGAGGCTGGTACGTGCCCGGGGGCGGCGGGGGGTGCGCGGCGCGGTCGTAGAGCGCCTCGGCCACCGGGTCCTGGGCGGTGAGGTCCTGGGCCCGGTAGGGGTCCTGGTCGTAGGCGTCCTGGAGGTACATGTCGGCGGGGGGCTGCGGCGGTACCTGGCCGGGCTCGGGCGGAGGGTCCTCGGGGTGGCCCGAGCTGCCCGCGCCCTGGCCGCGGTCACCGTCGTACGGCGCGTTCATGGTTACCCCACCTCATTGTCCCGGGCCCATGGCCACGACATCCTCAACGGTCCACTCTCTCACCAGTGCTGGACGGGTCCGCGCTTTCCGCTGTGGTGTCCGGTGTCGGGTCACTCGGCTGCTCCGGGTCGTCTGCCCGGGGTCCGGTGCCGGACTCTTCCGTGAGACGGTCCGAAGGGCCCTCGGGGTTCTCCGGGCCGTCGGTGGGATCCCCCGCCTCGTCGGGACCGTCGTCCTCGGCCTCGCGGGCGGCCGCCCGCTTGCGCTGGGTGTACATCCGGAAACCGGCGAGGACGAGCAGGAGGAAGCCGCCGCCGATGACCAGCATCACGGTGGCCGTGAACTCGGTGACCTTGACGTCGAAGTTGACCGGGGCGCCGTACGGCTGGCCGTCCTCCGTGTACAGCTGGGCGGTTACCGTGGCCTGGCCGTTGGCCTTGGCCGAGGTGGTGAACTTCACCGTCTGGCTGTGACCGCCGGAGACCGCGACGCGCTGCTCGAAGTAGTCGTGCCCGCCGATCTGCAGACGCGTCGGGTTCTTCGATGTCAGGCGCAGCACCAGGTGGTCCACGCCCTGCACCAGGTTGTTCTGCACGGTCACGGGGATCGTGGCGCTGCGCCCGGACAGCTTGGTGTCGGACTTGTCGATCAGTCTGACCTGGCCGGTGATGTCGTCGAGATACGCCTCCACACCGGTGCGGAAGCTCGCGGCGGCGTTCGCCCGGCCACGCCACGACGTGGCCATCTCGCGGTTCATGGCCCGCCCGAAGGGGGTCACCACACGGGACTGGTCGGTGAGGACCACCTTGAAGCTGTCGAGGCTGCTCTGCGTCCTCGCGATCTGCTCGAAGGCCGACCGCGGCAGTTCCTGCTTGCGCAGTGCGGAGGGGTATGCGGAGGCCGCCGGAACCCTTGTCGTGGCGCCGGAGTCGGGCTTGGCCTTCGCGGCCGCCGTGAGCTCCTGGGACTCGGACCAGTTCCCGCCCTGGAGGGCCGTCAGCGCGGCGGCCATCGCCTGGGCCTGGCGGGCCGTCGGCATGCGCTGCGGGGCGACGACGATGCTGCGCTGCTGGTCCGTCTGGAGGTTGAGCGACAGGCTCTGCGCGAGGAACTCCTGTACGGCGAGCGTGGCGCCGGAGGCCTTCGTCAGGTCGCCCTGGAACGCCGTCGACAACCGGGCGTCCGCGACGACCGCCGTGGTGCCGCCGCCGATCGGGCGGGCCGCGGAGGGCGTGTAGGACAGGCCGCCGGTCTCCTGGAGGCTGTCGCTGCGCGCGATCACCTTGTCGGCCCCCGCAGAGGTGGCGACCTTGACGATCGACGGGTCGACCGCACCGTCCACGGGCCACGCGAAGTCGGTGCTCGGCGTCACGTGCAGCACCGTGTCCACCGTGGTGGCGGCGACATCGGTTGCCTCGTTGAGGTGGTTCAGCGAACCGGTGACGCTCGTGCCGTTGTGGGCGAGGGAGGCCAGGTCGGGGTCGGCGAAGGGCAGCGCGACGACGTCCTTCTCCGCCACCGCGTTCTGCAGCTCGTCGAGAAACGCCTTGGCGACCGCCTGGTGGATGCCGGCCGTGGTGGTGGTGCCGTCGTCGGACCGGATCCGGTAGCTGCCCGTCATGGCGTCGATCGAGGCCAGCAGGTCCGGATCGATCACCCAGGTGACGTCGAGGTTCTTGCCCAGGGACAGCATCTGCTCCAGGCGCCCGCCGGCGGAGATCTCCTTGGCGAGGTCGTCGTTGAGGAAGACCGGGGTCTGCTGCTCGTTCGATCCCGTCTCCGCAGTCATGTGCACGGTGGAGATCAGCGGCCACAGGAACGTGGTCTTCGTCGTCGTGCCGGCCTCTTCGGGCTGCCACGGCAGGAAGGTCCGCTGGATGCCGAGGACCTGGTCCCAGGGCTGCGCGGACGTCTGGCCGGACAGCGCAACGGCGAGCGGGTAGACGCCGTCGTCGCCGAGGTCCAGCTTGTCGACCGGCACGGAGATGCTGAAGTGTTCGGCGACGCCGGGAGTGAGCTTCGAGAACTCCTCGACGTACTTGCCGCCGACCTCCGAGCCGTTCGCCCCCTGGACGTCGTCGCTGTCGTTGGCGGCGCTCTCGATGGCCGACCGTGTGTTCAGCGGCGATCCCAGGCGCAGGCCCACGTGCGCGTCGGTGACCGCCTGCTTGCCGTTGTTGGTCACCGTGCCCGTCACGGTCACCGTGTCGCCGTCCGTCGGGGCGCTGGGGCTGAGCGAGTCCAGGGCCACGGACACCGAACCCGAGTCGGCCGCCTGGGCAGGCGCGGCGGCGGGCAGCTGGAACAGACCGGCCAGCAGAGGCGCACCGGCGAGCAGTGCTCCGGTGCGCCGCAGCCACCGGCGGGCAGGTGAGGGACTCGTCCCCGGGAAGTCTGCCGCCTCGGCCACGCGTTCGCCCGTCCCTCGTCGTCGTCAGTGGTCGTCGGAATGTGCGTCCACGCATGGTAACGATGCGCGCGGAGGGGAAGTGCCGCGGACTGGTCCACAAGATCGGGGGACCGGGCCAGGTGTCCTGTATATGCAGGTATGGAATACCTGCGACCGCGCACGTCCGGCGGAGCTCTTTGTGGACATTTAATGGAGACGCCTGGGGCCGTCCGGGCCACGTACCCTCTTCTGTTGTGCCGAACGCCAACGAAGACACCCCCAGCGCCCTCAGTCAGGTGCCGCACCGCGCGGCGAGTGAATCGCTCCGGGTCGCCCCTGTCGCCGAAGACCTCGCCCGCCGTTTCCAGGAGGCCGGGTTCTCACTCGCCCTGGTAGGCGGCTCGGTCCGGGACGCGTTGCTCGGCCGGCTCGGCAACGACCTCGACTTCACGACCGACGCCCGCCCCGAGGACGTCCTCAAGATCGTCCGGCCATGGGCGGACGCGGTGTGGGAGGTCGGTATCGCCTTCGGCACGGTCGGTGCGCAGAAGGACGGCTACCAGATCGAGGTGACCACCTACCGGTCGGAGGCCTACGACCGAACCTCCCGCAAGCCCGAGGTGTCCTACGGCGACTCCATCGAGGAGGACCTCGTCCGGCGGGACTTCACCGTCAACGCGATGGCCGTCGCGCTCCCGGAGAGGAAGTTCATCGATCCGCACGGTGGGCTCGACGACCTCGCGGCACGGGTTCTGCGGACCCCGGGCACTCCCGAGGCGTCCTTCTCCGACGATCCGTTGCGGATGATGCGCGCGGCGCGCTTCGCCGCCCAGCTCGACTTCGAGGTGGCTCCTGAGGTCGTCGCGGCCATGAAGGACATGGCCGGGCGGATCGAGATCGTCTCGGCGGAGCGGGTGCGGGACGAGCTGAACAAGCTCATCCTGTCGGCGCACCCACGCAAGGGGCTGACCCTGCTCGTCGACTCCGGCATCGCCGACCACGTCCTGCCGGAGCTGCCGGCCCTGCGCCTGGAGCGCGACGAGCACCACCGGCACAAGGACGTCTACGACCACACCCTGATCGTCCTGGAGCAGGCGATCGAGCTGGAGGAGGACGGTCCCGACCTCACCCTCCGGCTGGCCGCACTCCTCCACGACATCGGCAAGCCGCGCACGCGCCGCTTCGAGGAGGACGGCCGGGTCTCGTTCCACCACCACGAGGTGGTCGGCGCGAAGATGACGAAGAAGCGCATGACGGCGCTCAAGTACTCGAACGAACTGGTGAAGGACGTCTCACATCTGGTCGAACTCCACCTGCGCTTCCACGGATACGGCACCGGCGAGTGGACGGACTCGGCGGTCCGCCGCTACGTCCGCGACGCGGGCCCGCTCCTCGACCGACTCCACAAGCTGACCCGCTCGGACTGCACGACGCGGAACAAGCGGAAGGCCGCGGCGCTCTCACGGGCGTACGACGGTCTGGAGGAACGGATCGCCCAGTTGCAGGAGCAGGAGGAGCTCGACTCGATCCGTCCGGACCTCGACGGCAACCAGATCATGGAGATCCTCGGGGTCGGCCCCGGCCCAGCTGTCGGTCGTGCCTACAAGCAGATGCTGGAGCTCCGGCTGGAGAACGGGCCGATGGGACACGATGCCGCGGTGGCCGCGCTCAAGGAGTGGTGGGCGGAGCAGGACTGAGGTTGTGAAGCGGGGTCATGTTTCACGTGAAACATGACCCCGGATGACGGACGCATCGAGACGGACGCGCCAAGGGGCGATGTTTCACGTGAAACATCGCCCCTTCGGCATCTCCGCTACGTCCGCGTGGCCTCTGCCTCTCAGACGTAGCGCCTACTGTCCGGTCTTCACTTCCGGCCTTACTTGTCCTTCAGGCAGAGCAGGAAGTTGGTGCCGTCGCCGGACTCCGTGTACGAGTACTGGAAGTCCTTGGCCTGCTCCTCACACTTGCTCTCCGCCGTCGCGGCCGAGTAGTCGCCCTTGATCTTGGCCAGTACCACGTACTGGGCCTTCGCATCGCTGCAGCCGACGACCTCGAGGTCCGGGTCGCTGTCGTTCGTGCTGCCGCGGTGCATGCAGTCACCGACCTTCGCCGTGTCGGCGTCGTCGCGGCTGGTTATGTAGCCGCCGATGGCGACGCCCGCCACGATGAGGACGATGACGATGTTCTTGATCGTCTTGAAGCTGAGCTTGCGACCCTGCTGCGGCGGGGCCGGGGCGAACGGGGTGGCTCCCTGCGGGGGGAACCCGGGCTGGCCAGGCTGCTGCGGGTAACCGGGCTGCGGCGGGTAAGGAGCCTGGCCCTGGGGCTGGCCGGCAGGCTGCTGTGCCTGTGCGAACGGGTTCTGGCCCTGGGGCGGCGGAGTTGTCACTTGGGGTCCCCCTCAAACATGGATGCGTGTCGCGTGTAAGACGCGAGTAAGACGGACGTAAATTACCGGCCGCCGCTGACATGTCTGTAGCCCAGTGGGACTCTGTTTCTTTGATGTGACACTTACTGGCGCTCAAAGCGGGCCATAGCCCCAGCAATTACCCCGTAGGCAAGGGCGATTGTGAGCACCAGCGTCACCGAGCGGCCGTCAGGCGGCAGCATCAGAGCGGCCACTGCCGCCGCCCCGACGAAGGCGATGTTGAACAGCACGTCGTAGACGGAGAAGACGCGCCCGCGGAATCCGTCCTCCACCGAGGACTGCACGATCGTGTCCGTCGCGATCTTCGCGCCCTGGGTGGTGAGGCCCAGGACGAACGCCGCGACCAGCATGGGGGCGGTGGCGAACGGGAGGCCCAGGGCGGGCTCCAGGACCGCGGCGGCCGCGGCGCAGACGGCGATCCAGGGGCCGGGGCCGAGGCGTCCCGCCGCCCAGGGAGTCACCACGGCCGCGACGAAGAATCCTGCCCCGGAGATCCCCAACGCCAGCCCCAGCAGGGCGAGTCCGTCGTCCGCGTTCGAGGAGAAGGCGTAGCGGCAGAGCATCAGGACCATGACGAGCAGGGCGCCGTAGCAGAAGCGCATCAGCGTCATCGTGATGAGCGCCCAAGCGGCCTCCCGGCGCGGTGGTGCGGCGAGATGCCGTACGGCTGCCGCCAGGTCGCGAGCGGTGCCCGAGAGGGCCGTCGTCAGCCGGGGCTGCACCAACTCGCGGTCCGGTCCCAGCAGTTCGGGCGCGAGGCGCAGCGACGCGAGAGCCGCGCACAGGTACAGGGCGGCGCCCAGCAACACCACCGCCGCGTCGGAGTCCGCGACCACCAGCCGTACGACGAAGGCGAGACCGCCGCCGGCGGTCGCGGCGAGCGTGCCGGCGGTCGGGGAAAGGGAGTTGGCCATCACGAGACACTCGGTGTCCACCACGCGCGGCAGCGCCGCGGACAGGCCCGCGAGCACGAAGCGGTTGACGGCGGTGACACACAGGGCGGAGACGTAGAAGAGCCAGTCCGGGACATGGCCCAGGATCAGGACGGCCGTCGCCGTCGCCATCAGGGCGCGCAGGAGATTGCCGTACAGAAAAACCTGGCGGCGGCGCCAGCGGTCCAGCAGGACGCCGGCGAAGGGGCCCACGACGGAGTACGGGAGCAGCAGGACCGCCATGGCGGAGGCGATCGCGGTGGCCGAGGTCTGTTTCTCCGGGGAGAAGACGACGTAGGCGGCGAGCGCCACCTGGTAGACGCCGTCGGCGCCTTGGGAGAGGAGGCGTACGGCGAGCAGGCGCCGGAAGTTCCCGAGGCGCAGGAGAGCGCGCAGGTCACGGACGACAGCCATGGGCACAGCCTCACATACGGGGAGGGTCCCCGGGTCGATGACCCGGGGACCCTCTCAGCCCTGGCAGGAGCGTTCTCAGTGCTGCGCGCCGGTGGTGCTCAGCGCTCGACCTCGCCCTTGATGAACTTCTCGACGTTGTCGTAGGCCTCGTCGTCGAAGTACTGCACCGGCGGGGACTTCATGAAGTAGCTCGACGCCGACAGGATCGGGCCGCCGATGCCGCGGTCTTTGGCGATCTTCGCGGCGCGCAGGGCGTCGATGATGACACCCGCGGAGTTCGGGGAGTCCCAGACCTCGAGCTTGTACTCCAGGTTCAGCGGGACGTCACCGAAGGCACGGCCCTCGAGGCGGACGTACGCCCACTTGCGGTCGTCGAGCCAGGCCACGTAGTCCGAGGGACCGATGTGGACGTTCTTCGCGCCCATGTCGCGGTCGGGGATCTGCGAGGTGACGGCCTGCGTCTTCGAGATCTTCTTGGACTCGAGGCGGTCGCGCTCCAGCATGTTCTTGAAGTCCATGTTGCCGCCGACGTTGAGCTGCATCGTGCGCTCAAGGCGGACACCGCGGTCCTCGAACAGCTTCGCCATCACACGGTGCGTGATGGTCGCGCCCACCTGGGACTTGATGTCGTCACCGACGATCGGGACGCCCGCCTCGGTGAACTTGTCCGCCCACTCCTTGGTGCCGGCGATGAAGACAGGAAGGGCGTTGACGAAGGCGACCTTGGCGTCGATGGCGCACTGGGCGTAGAACTTCGCCGCGTCCTCGGAGCCGACGGGCAGGTAGCAGATCAGGACGTCGACCTGCTTGTCCCTGAGGATCTGGACGACATCGACCGGCGCCTCGGCGGACTCCTCGATGGTCTCTCGGTAGTACTTGCCGAGACCGTCGAAGGTGTGGCCGCGCTGGACCGTGATGCCCTTGTTCGGGACGTCGCAGATCTTGATGGTGTTGTTCTCGCTGGCACCGATGGCGTCCGAGAGGTCGAGGCCGACCTTCTTCGCGTCGACGTCGAAGGCGGCGACGAACTCGACGTCACCGACGTGGTACTCGCCGAACTGGACATGCATCAGGCCGGGCACCTTGGACGCCGGGTCGGCGTCCTTGTAGTACTCGACTCCCTGTACCAGCGACGCGGCGCAGTTGCCCACGCCGACGATGGCTACGCGAACCGAACCCATTCCGGTTGCTCCCTGTGTGTACGAGTGAGGCCCTGGCAGGGGCCTCACGTGGTGGTGTCGCCGGGCGTATCCGGACCGGGGGTGTCCCCGGTCCGGGGCAGGACGCCCGGCGCTCCCTCTGTGGTGTCGTGAGCGGGTTCTCCATGGCCGGGGCCCTTCAGGGCCCGGCCTGCCCGCTCACTTTCGATGAGCTCGTTCAGCCAGCGCACTTCGCGCTCCACGGACTCCATCCCGTGGCGCTGGAGCTCAAGCGTGTAGTCGTCGAGGCGCTCTCGCGTGCGTGCCAGGGAGGCGCTCATCTTCTCGAGGCGTTCCTCCAGCCGACTGCGGCGGCCCTCCAGCACGCGCATGCGTACGTCGCGGGACGTCTGCCCGAAGAAAGCGAATCGGGCGGCGAAGGTCTCGTCCTCGTACGCGTCGGGGCCGGTCTGCGAGAGCAGCTCCTCGAAGTGCTCCTTACCTTCCGCCGTCAACCGATAGACGATCTTGGCGCGACGCCCTGTGAGTGGAGCTGCGAGAGCGTCGTCGGGGGCGTTCCCCGGTTCCTCGATCAACCAGCCGCTCGCGACCAGCGTCTTGAGGCAGGGATAGAGCGTCCCGTAGCTGAACGCCCGGAAGACGCCCAGCGATGTGTTGAGTCGTTTGCGCAGCTCATAGCCGTGCATCGGCGACTCGCGGAGCAGGCCGAGGACGGCGAACTCAAGGATCCCGGCACGCCGGCTCATCCGCTCGCCTCCTCGTCTTATGTCGCTCCGATGTATCGACTCGATACATCATGACGATAGAACGGCCTTCCGGATGCGACAAGTGGGGAGACGGTGAACGGGATCACATCACTTATTCATCCGAGGCAAGTTGCCTGATTTGGGGTGAACTTCGGGGCTAGGTGGGTTTTGACGGTGCGTAGTCTGTGCGCCATGGACACCACCGGGAACCGAGTGACGCGAGGGGGCGTCATCGTGCTCGGTGCAGTACGGGTGAATGGGGGATCGACCACATCCGTACTTCGGGGGGACCGGAAACCAGCCGCCGTTTCCAGGCGCGCACGGGTGCGCCTGCCCGAGGAGTAGTCGTTCGATGAGCGAGCACCGTCGCAAACCGCCGCAGCCGCAGGGAGGCGGACGTGCCGAATCCCGACGCGGCCAGTCCGGCTCGTCCTCCGGCCGCCGTGCGGCACCGCGAGGCGCCACCGGATCTCCTGCCGACGCGTACGGGTCTGATTCATACGGTTCGGGAGGCGAGGAGCCGTCCTACGGCGGCCGAGCCGAGGCCCGCCGCGCGGCACAGAGAAGTGGGGGCGGTCGTCGCAGGGCGCCCGAACCCGGCCGAGGCCCCGGTGGCCCGAACGGACCCGGGCGCGGCAGGGGCCGCGCCGTACCCGCCAAGAAGAGGCTGATCGACTATCCACGCGCGGGCAAGTACGGTGCCGCACGCTGGGTGCCGTCGTGGAAGCTCGTGGCCGGCATGTTCATCGGCTTCTTCGGCAGCCTGGTCGCGGTCGCGGGCGTCGCCTACGCCCTTGTGGGCGTCCCGGACATCGCCAAGACAGCCGAGGCACAGAACAACGTCTACTACTGGGCCGACGGCAGCGAGATGGTCGCGACGGGTGGTGAGACCAACCGTCAGATCGTCAACCTCTCGCAGATCCCCGAAGCGATGCGGTACGCCGTCATCTCGCAGGAGAACAAGACCTTCTACACCGACAGCGGCATCGACCCCAAGGGCATCGCCCGCGCCGTGTTCAACATGGCCAGGGGCGGTGAGACGCAGGGTGGCTCCACCATCACCCAGCAGTACGTGAAGAACGCGATGCTGGACGACCAGTCGCAGACCGTCTCCCGGAAGTTCAAGGAGATCTTCGTCTCGATCAAGGTGGGCACCACGGTCAAGAAGGACCAGATCATGGCCGGCTACCTGAACTCCGCGTACTACGGGCGTAGTGCCTACGGAATCCAGGCGGCAGCCCGCGCGTACTTCAACAAGGACGCCGTCGATCTCAACCCGGGCGAGTGCGCCTTCCTGTCGGCGATGCTGAAGGGCGCCACGTACTACGACCCGGCCGGCTCGACGTCCATCGACCCGGTGGGTGCCACTCCCCAGGCCAACAGCAAGCGTGCCCTGGTCCAGATGCAGGACACCCTGGACAAGATGGTCGAATACGGCCATCTGGCCGCCACGGAGCGGGCGAAATACACCACGCTGCCCAAGGTGCAGAACCCGCGGTCGAACGCCGCGCTCAGTGGTCAGGTCGGCTACCTCGTCGACCTCTCCAAGGCGTACCTGATCAACAACACGACCATCAGCGCCGACGACCTGCAGAAGGGCGGTTACTCGATCTACACGACCTTCGACAAGAAGAAGGTCAAGGAGCTCGAGACCTCCGTCAAGAACGTCCAGAAGACCAACATCAAGCCCAAGGAACGCCCGGACACGGACACGCACGTCCAGTTCGGCGGCGCTTCCGTGGACCCGAACACCGGGGCCATCAGGGCCATCTACGGCGGTGAGGACGCGACCAAGCACTTCACCAACAACGCGGATGTGACCGGTGCCCAGGTCGGTTCGACCTTCAAGCCGTTCGTCCTCGCGGCGGCGATGAAGTGGGGCGTTCGCGATAAGAGCCTCGGTGCGGAGCAGGCACAGGACGAACGCACCCAGGTGTCCCCGAAGAGCCTGTTCAGCGGTAAGAACAAGCTCAAGATCAAGGACTACGACGGCACGGTCTGGAAGAACGAGAAGGGCCAGGAGTGGCTGCAGACCAATGACGGCAACGAGTCGTACGGCAGTGCGCCCGACTACGACATCGACCTCCGCGAGGCGATGCGCGAGTCGGTGAACTCCGCCTTCGTACAGCTCGGCATGGATGTCGGTCTGGACAAGGTGAAGGAAGCGGCCGTGGACGCCGGTCTGAAGTCGGACAGCCTCGCCGGCACCAGCTTCCCGTCCTTCTCCATCGGCATCTCCGACCCGAGCGCGATCCGCATGGCGGGCGCGTACGGGACCTTCGCCGCCAGTGGTGAGCAGCGTGACCCGTTCTCGGTCCAGAAGGTCACCAGCAAGGACGGCCTGGTCTACACCCACAAGGACAAGCCCAAGCAGGTGTTCACTCGGGCGGTCGCCGACAACGTCACCGACGTGCTGAAGACCGTGGTCGACAAGGGCACGGGCACCAACGCCCAACTGTCGGACCGGGAGGTGGCCGGCAAGACCGGTACCACCGACGGCAACAAGTCCGCCTGGTTCGTGGGCTACACGCCGCAGCTGTCCACGTCGATCACGATGTTCCGGTACGACGACGACGAGTCCAAGAAGAACCGCACCTTCCTGGAGATGTACGGAACGGGTGGCCAGAAGAAGATCCACGGTGCCTCGTTCCCGTCCGAGATCTGGCACGACTACATGGAAGAGGCGCTGAAGGGCGAGAAGGCGGAGGACTTCCCGACGCCCGAGCCCATCGGTGAGATCGTCAACGAGGAGCCGAGCCCGACGCCCACTCCGACGCCCACCGAGACCGAGGAAGAAAGTCCGACGCCGACACCGACACCGAGTGAGACGGTGACGAGTCCGACGCCCACGGTCAGCGAGTCCTGTCAGTTCAGTTGGCAGTGCTCGGACGACGGTGGCACCGACGACGGTGGCACGGACGGGGGCGAGTCCTTGTCACCATCGCCCTCGGAGTCGACAGGGACCGGTACCAGTAGAGGCGCGGACAACGGAGGCATCTTCGGAGGCCCGAACGGCTAGCCGCCAAAACGCCCAGCACGGGTGTTTCACGTGAAACATGTACATGTTTCACGTGAAACAGGGGCCGTCACATCCACTGGATGTGGCGGCCCTCGGCTTATTGCCAGGCACGTACGGCAGGATGTGCGCCATGCCCAGCGCAGAATCGACGCAAGCGAGCGAGCACGAGTCAGACACGGTGCGGCCCACCACGGAGGACGAGGTCGCCCGGTCCGGCAGTGAGTTGATCGGCGGTCCCCTCGGGCGGCGTGCCCTGCTCGGGACGTCCTGGTGGACTCCCGTCCGGGTCGTCGCGCTCGTGGCGATCGGCATGTTCGCCCTCGGCCTGATCCAGAAGGCCCCCTGCTACAACGGCGCCTGGTTCTTCGGCGCCAGCTCCCAGTACACGAAGGCGTGCTACTCGGACATCCCGCACCTGTACCAGGGACGCGGTTTCGCCGACGGGCTCGTGCCGTACTTCGACAAGCTCTCCGGCGACATGCCGTACCTCGAATACCCGGTGCTGACCGGCGTGTTCATGGAGGTGGCCTCCTGGCTCACGCCGGGCAGCGGCACCATCCAGGACCAGGAACAGTGGTACTGGATGGTCAACGCCGGGATGCTGATGGTGTGCGCGGCCGTCATCGCCGTCTGCGTGGCCCGTACGCACCGGCGGCGACCCTGGGACGGTCTGCTGATCGCTCTGGCGCCGGCCTTCGCGCTGACCGCCACTATCAACTGGGACCTGCTGGCGGTCGCTCTGACGGCCGCGGCGATGCTGATGTGGTCCCGTGGCCGCTCGCTCGCTTTCGGAGTCCTCCTGGGGCTCGCCACGGCCGCCAAGCTGTATCCCGTCTTTCTCCTGGGCCCGCTGTTCCTGCTGTGCTGGCGCGCCGGCAAGTGGCGGGACTTCGGCAAGGCGCTGGGCGGAGCGGCCGTCGCCTGGCTCGTCGTGAACCTGCCGGTGATGTACTTCGCCTGGGACGGCTGGGCGCAGTTCTACAGGTTCAGCCAGGAACGGGGCGTGGACTTCGGGTCCTTCTGGCTGATCATGGCCCAGAACTCGTCCGACCCGCTCAGCACCGACACCGTCAACACCCTCGCCACGCTGCTGGTGTTGCTGTCCTGCGTGGGCATCGCGGCCCTCACCCTGACCGCACCCCGCCGACCGCGCTTCGCCCAGCTGGCCTTCCTGATCGTCGCGGCGTTCATCCTCACCAACAAGGTCTACTCGCCGCAGTACGTGCTGTGGCTGGTGCCGTTGGCCGTCCTGGCGCGCCCGAAGTGGCGGGACTTCCTGATCTGGCAGGCCTGCGAGGTCGCGTACTTCCTGGGCATCTGGATGTACCTCGCCTATACGACCAGCGGGGACGCCCACAAGGGTCTGCCGCAGGACGGCTACCACTGGGCCATCGCCGTGCACCTGCTGGGGACGCTGTACTTCTGCGGCATGGTGGTGCGCGACATCCTCATGCCCGAGCGGGACCCCGTGCGCAGGTCGGGCGACGACGATCCCTCGGGGGGTGTGCTCGACGGCGCGGAGGACGTCTTCGTCCTCGGTCCGGCGGCCCATCCGCCGCGGCACGCCGCCTACTTCGAGGGTCCGCAGGTGGAGTGGGGCAGCGGCGGAACGGAGTCTTCCACGGACCGTTCGCTCTGAGCGAACAAACAGTCTGGGCGAGCAAGCAGAAGGCCGGGTACGGAGGTTCCGTACCCGGCCTTTCGTGTGCCGGAGGGCCTAGCCCATGTGTGCGGCGGAGACGGCCTGGCTCAGCGGTCGACGATCCGGTCGAACTGCGTGGTGGTGTGCCGCAGATGGGCCACGAGTTCGTCGCCGACCGTCGGCTCGGCAGCTTCTGACGGCACGAACAAAATCGAGACCTGCATGTGCGGAGGCTCGGCGAACCAGCGCTGCTTGGCGTCCCAGACGAACGGAGAAAGGTTCCGGTTGACCGTCGCCAGGCCGGCCCGGGCGACGCCCTTGGCGCGCGGCATGACGCCGTGCAGCGCCTTCGGGGCCTCCAGACCCACCCCGTGCGACGTACCGCCCGCCACGACCACCAGGAAGCCGTCCGAGGCCGCCTTCTGCTGCCGGTAGCCGAACCGGTCGCCCTTGGTGACGCGGGTGACGTCCAGGACCGCCCCGCGGTACTCGGTGGCCTCGTGGTCCCCCAGCCACAGCCGCGTGCCGATACGCGCGCGGAAGCGGGTCTGCGGGAACTGCTGC
Organism: Streptomyces pseudovenezuelae; assembly: GCF_029892565.1. GTDB lineage: Bacteria > Actinomycetota > Actinomycetes > Streptomycetales > Streptomycetaceae > Streptomyces > Streptomyces pseudovenezuelae_A. Next base: position 593,400 of record NZ_JARXVH010000003.1, read on the forward strand.
TGCAGCCGGGCGAGATCCTCGGCCTTGAGGTGGCTGACGAACATCGTGTGCAGCGGCAGCCGGGCCGCACGCAGCCGGTCCATCCAGCCGATGACCTCCTCGACGGCGTCCGAGCCGTCGGTACGGTCCAGCGGCAGGTGGATGGCGAAGCCCTCCAGGCGGACGTTCTCTATGGCGGAGTGCAGCATCGGCAGGTCCTGCTCACTGATGCCGTGCCGCTTCATCGAGGACATCACCTCGATGACCACACGGGCCCCCACCAGGCCGTACACGCCGTCCACCGACGACACCGAGCGGATCACCCGGTCAGGCAGCGGAACGGGCTCCTCGCCCCGCCGGTACGGCGTCAGCACCAGCAGGTCACCGCCGAACCAGTCCTTGATCCGCGCGGCCTCGTACGTCGTCCCGACGGCGAGGACGTCCGAGCCCAGACGCGTGGCCTCCTCCGCCAGTCGCTCGTGCCCGAAGCCGTAGCCGTTGCCCTTGCAGACCGGGACGAGCCCTGGGAACTGCTCCTGCACGTGCTTGTGATGCGCCCGCCAGCGCGCGGTGTCGACGTAGAGGGTGAGCGCCATGGCCGGACCTGGAACCTTTCTGGTGTCTGCGGTGTATCAGAGGTATGGAATCACTGAACGTGACGTCAGCGGCGCGACATGTAGATGTCGAGGGCCTTGTGGAGCAGTTTGTTCAGCGGGAAGTCCCACTCGCCCAGGTATTCGGCGGCCTGTCCGCCCGTGCCCACCTTGAACTGGATCAGGCCGAAGAGGTGGTCGGTCTCGTCCAGCGAGTCGGAGATGCCGCGCAGGTCGTAGACGGTCGCGCCGAGCGCGTAGGCGTCGCGCAGCATCCGCCACTGCATCGCGTTCGAGGGCCGGACCTCACGGCCGATGTTGTCGGAGGCGCCGTAGGAGTACCAGACGTGCCCGCCGACGATCAGCATCGTCGCCGCCGACAGGTTCACGCCGTCGTGCCGGGCGAAGTACAGCCGCATGCGGTTGGGGTCCTCGGAGTTGAGAGCCGTCCACATGCGCTGGAAGTAGGAGAGCGGGCGGGGCCTGAAGTGGTCGCGCACGGCCGTGATCTCGTACAGCCGCTGCCATTCCTCAAGGTCGTGGTAGCCGCCCTGGACGACCTCGACACCCGCCTTCTCGGCCTTCTTGATGTTGCGGCGCCACAACTGGTTGAAGTTCTTGTGGACCTCTTCGAGGGAGCGGTTCGCCAGCGGCACCTGGTAGACGTAGCGAGGCTGGACGTCGCCGAAGCCGGCGCCGCCATCCTCGCCCTGCTGCCAGCCCATGCGGCGCAGCTTGTCGGCCACTTCGAAGGCGCGCGGTTCGATGAAGTCGGCCTCGATGTCGCGCAGCCGCTTCACGTCCGGGTTCTGGATGCCCGCCTTGATGGAGGTGGCCTCCCAGCGCCGGATGATGACCGGCGGGCCCATCTTCACGGAGAAGGCGCCCTGTTGCTTGAGGTGCGCGAGCATCGGTTCGAGCCACTCGGTGAGATTCGGCGTGAACCAGTTGATGACCGGGCCCTCGGGAAGATACGCGAGGTAGCGCTTGATCTTGGGCAACTGCCGGTAGAGGACGAGACCCGCGCCCACCAGCTCGCCGGTGCGGTCGTCGAACCAACCGAGGCTCTCGGAGCGCCACTCCGCCTTGACGTCAGCCCATGCAGGGACCTGCATGTGGCTTGCCGACGGCAGAGTCTGGATGTACGCCAGATGCTGCTCGCGGCTGATCGTCCTCAGGGTCAGGCTCATTCGGGGCGCTCCTCGGGCTGGTGTGTCCCCATGGGTACAGGGGCTCCGGCTCTCGCGCCGAAGCCTACTGCGCCTTTCGAGCGCCCCGACTGGGCGTACGGAACCTGCGCCCCGGCCTGTGGGCCGCCGACGCGTTCCGCGGTGCTTTGTACGGTGTTGAGGAACCGGTCCCCTTGGCGTCAGCCGCCGATGACCCCGCCGAAGAGGCCGCCGTGCGCCATGCCGAGGAAGAAGCCGACCCCCGCGGCGCCGAGACCCAGGATGAGTCCGAAGCGTTCGCGTGTCGTCTCCGAGATCCACTGGCCGTACGCCCCGGTGGCGAGGCCGATCAGGCCGGCCCAGGAGCTGAGCAGGTGCAGATTGTGGAACATCGACGAGACGAAAGCCGTGATGCCGAGCACCAGGGTCACCGCGAGCAAGGTGTCCTGGAGCGGGTGGGGCTTGCCGTCCGTGGCGAAAAGACCGCCGACGGTGTTGGGTCGCAATGCCTGTGCCATAGGGCACCTCCTGCGGAAGACGGCGCACCGTAGCGCCATACACACCCGATGTGTACAGACTGACGGTCCCCCGGGCCGGATTTCAACCGGAAGCCGGTGTGCGGGTACTCTGTACCGTCTGCACGGTGTCTGCCCTTGTCGCGGCGGTGTCTCCGACAAGGAGCCCCCGATTGTCAGTGGTGGCCGATACCGTTGCGTACGCATCACAACCCTCCTGCCACGGAACGACCGTGGCCGCTGAGTCCGAAGGAGGTGGGTTCCACATGCGTCACTACGAGGTGATGGTCATCCTCGACCCCGATCTGGAGGAGCGCGCTGTCGCCCCCCTGATCGAGAACTTCCTCTCCGTCGTCCGTGAGGGCAACGGCAAGGTCGAGAAGGTCGACACCTGGGGCCGTCGTCGTCTCTCGTACGAGATCAAGAAGAAGCCCGAGGGCATCTACTCGGTCATCGACCTGCAGGCCGAGCCTGCGGTCGTCAAGGAGCTCGACCGCCAGATGAACCTGAACGAGTCGGTCCTCCGGACCAAGGTCCTCCGCCCCGAGACCCACTGAGCATCCTGCTCAGCTGATCTCGGGATTCGAGTAGCAGCACCAAGCAGCCAGCAGCAAACCCGCCGAGAGGTTCCCCCATGGCAGGCGAGACCGTCATCACGGTCGTCGGCAATCTTGTCGATGACCCCGAGCTGCGTTTCACCCCGTCCGGTGCGGCGGTCGCGAAGTTCCGTGTCGCGTCCACTCCCCGCACCTTCGACCGTCAGACGAACGAGTGGAAGGACGGCGAGAGCCTGTTCCTGACCTGCTCGGTCTGGCGTCAGGCGGCGGAGAACGTCGCGGAGTCGCTCCAGCGAGGCATGCGCGTCATCGTGCAGGGCCGGCTGAAGCAGCGGTCCTACGAGGACCGTGAGGGCGTCAAGCGCACGGTCTACGAGCTGGACGTCGAGGAAGTCGGCGCCAGCCTGCGCAGTGCCACGGCCAAGGTCACCAAGACCGCCGGTGGCGCTCGCAGTGGCCAGGGCGGCGGGTTCGGCGGCGGTGGCGGTGGCGGCCAGGGTGGCGGCGGCTGGGGTGGAAACTCCGGCGGCGGTCAGCCGGCCGGCGGCGCTCCTGCCGACGACCCGTGGGCAACCGGCGCTCCCGCCGGTGGCAACCAGGGCGGCGGCGCGGGCAGCGGCGGTGGCGGCGGCTGGGGTGGAAACTCCGGCGGCGGCGGCAGCAGCAGCGGTGGCGGCGGCTACTCGGACGAGCCCCCCTTCTAGGCCCTTGGGCCGAGGGGCGGGTCGTACCCAAACTTCTTGATCACACAGGAGAAACACCATGGCGAAGCCGCCTGTGCGCAAGCCTAAGAAGAAGGTCTGCGCTTTCTGCAAGGACAAGGTCACGTACGTGGACTACAAGGACACGAACATGCTGCGGAAGTTCATTTCCGACCGCGGCAAGATCCGTGCCCGCCGCGTGACCGGCAACTGCACGCAGCACCAGCGTGACGTCGCCACGGCTGTCAAGAACAGCCGTGAGATGGCGCTGCTGCCCTACACCTCCACCGCGCGCTAAGGGAAGGGTGACCGACAAATGAAGATCATCCTCACCCACGAGGTCTCCGGCCTCGGTGCCGCGGGCGACGTCGTCGACGTCAAGGACGGTTACGCTCGCAACTACCTGATCCCGCGGAAGTTCGCTATCCGCTGGACCAAGGGTGGCGAGAAGGACGTCGAGCAGATCCGTCGCGCTCGCAAGATCCACGAGATCCAGACCATCGAGCAGGCCAACAGCGTCAAGGCCCAGCTCGAGGGTGTGAAGGTCCGTCTGGCCGTGCGCTCCGGCGACGCCGGTCGTCTCTTCGGTTCCGTCACCCCGGCTGACGTCGCTTCGGCGATCGAGGCTGCCGGTGGCCCGAAGGTCGACAAGCGTCGTGTCGAGCTGGGTTCGCCCATCAAGACGCTGGGCGCCCACGAGACGACCGTTCGTCTGCACCCCGAGGTTGCCGCCAAGGTCAACATCGAGGTCATCGCGGCCTGATCGCCGCACTCGGCCTGAACAGCTGAGAGAAGGGGCCGCACCTGCCGGGTGCGGCCCCTTCTTCGTGCCTGTGTTTCACGTGAAACAACGTGTTTCACGTGAAACTGTCGGCCTCGAACCCACGGTTTCACGTGAAACGGTCAGCGCGTCGCGCCAGTGACGAGCCAACGACCGGAGCGGGTGCGCAGCCACAGGGTCAGCATCCGCACCGTCATCATCAGCGTCATGGCCGCCCAGAGAGCGGTGAGCCCGCCGCCGAGCACCGGAACGAGCAGGGCGACCGGTGTGAAGACCGCCAGGGTGATCAGCATCGCCCACGCCAGGTAGGGTCCGTCGCCCGCGCCCATCAGGACTCCGTCGAGGACGAAGACGATGCCGCTGATCGGTTGTGAGGCGGCCACGATCAGCAGGGCGGGCAGTGCGGTGTCCTTGACCGAGGAGTCGCCGGTGAACAGGGACAGGAACACCGGTCGGGTGACCAACACCAGCAGGCCGAGTACGACCCCGGTGGCGATGCCCCACTGGACCATGCGGCGGCAGGCGGCGCGGGCGCCCTCCGTGTCTCCGGCTCCGAGATAGCGCCCGATGATGGCCTGACCGGCGATGGCGATGGCGTCGAGAGCGAAGGCGAGCAGGCTCCACAGCGACAGGATGATCTGGTGGGCCGCGATGTCGGCATCACCGAGCCGGGCGGCGATGGCGGTGGCGATCATCAGGATTGCCCGCAGCGACAGCGTGCGCACGAGCAGGGGTGCACCGGCCTGGGCCGAGGCTCTGATTCCGGCGGTGTCGGGACGCAGCGAGGCGCCGTGTCGACGCGCCCCGCGGACGACCACGATCAGGTAGACGGCGGCCATACCCCACTGGGCGATGACGGTGCCCCAGGCGGAGCCCGCGATGCCGAGGTCGGCACCGTAGACGAGGCCGACGTTGAGGGCGGCGTTGGCGACGAAGCCGGCGACGGCGACGTAGAGCGGTGTCTTCGTGTCCTGGAGGCCGCGCAGTACGCCGGTCGCGGCGAGGACGACGAGCATCGCGGGGATGCCCAGGGCGGAGATGCGGAGGTAGGTGGTCGCGTAGGGGGCGGCGGTGTCCGAGGCGCCGAAGAGTTCGATGAGGGCCGGTGCGGTGGGAAGGGCGACGGCGATGACGGCGGCTCCGAGAAGGAGCGCCAGCCAGATTCCGTCCATGCCCTGACGGATGGCGGCCTGGAGGTCGCCGGCGCCGACGCGTCGGGCGACGGCCGCCGTGGTGGCGTAGGCGAGGAAGACGAAGACGCTGACCGCTGTCATGAGGAGGGCCGAGGCGACGCCGAGTCCCGCGAGTTGGGCTGTGCCGAGATGGCCCACGATCGCGCTGTCGGCCATGACGAAGAGGGGCTCGGCGACGAGTGCGCCGAAGGCCGGGACGGCCAGTGCGACGATCTCTCGATCGTGCTGTCGCCGGTCGGCCTTGGAGGTCGCGGGAGCCTGTGTCATGAGCACTAATGTAATCGTCCACAGGTAAGAGATGCAATGTATCTGAGACCCTTACTACCCTTCGCGGCCCGTGCTCTTTCGTGCACCGTTCGAAGCGATCTTGGTCCAACTGGAAAAGTTTTTCTTCTGCACAGCCGGTGGACGGGAAAGTCGCAGTTCAGGGCAGGTGTCTGTACGGGGGCGGGAGCTTGTTCACAGGGCTGTCCACCGGGTCGTGCACAGGTTTCGTGGAGTTCTCCACAGCATCCGGGCCGTCGTCCACATGGCCTGTGGATAACCAGATTGGCTGACGGTGCCCACAGGCCTACGGTGGTGCGGCGCCCGCTCCGTTCGTCGGCTGGGAAACCATCACAAAACCGACGCGCCAGAACCGGAGTTGGGCGTCTTGTTTGTCAGTGCCGTGCCGTAGAAAAGAGAGGCACGGCTAGGTCCGCTCTCGGCGGACGGGAGGAGGTGTCTCGGTGAGCATTTCCGAGCCCTTGGACGATCCGTGGGCCGACAGCGGTCCGAGTGATCGTCTGCCTGCCCGCCGGCGCGGCGAAGGCGGCCGCGGGCGCGACGAGCAGCACGACCGCGGCCGGGAGAACGGCCAGTGGGAGAGCGGCGGGACGTCCTTCGAACGCGTGCCACCGCAGGATCTCGACGCCGAGCAGTCGGTGCTCGGTGGCATGCTCCTGTCCAAGGACGCCATCGCCGACGTAGTCGAGGTGCTCAAAGGCCACGACTTCTACAAGCCCGCACACGAGACGATCTTCCAGGCGATCCTGGACGTCTACGCGAAGGGCGAGCCGGCCGACCCCATCACGATCGCCGCCGAGCTGACCAAGCGCGGCGAGATCAACAAGGTCGGCGGCGCCTCTTATCTGCACACGCTCGTCCAGACGGTGCCGACGGCGGCCAACGCGGAGTACTACGCGGAGATCGTCCACGAGCGGGCGGTGCTGCGCCGCCTGGTCGAGGCCGGAACCCGTATCACTCAGATGGGTTACGCGGCCGACGACGACGTCGACGAGATCGTCAACCGTGCGCAGGCCGAGATCTACGCGGTCACCGAGCAGCGGACCAGCGAGGACTACCTCCCGCTCGGCGACATCATGGAGGGCGCGCTCGACGAGATCGAGGCGATCGGCTCGCGCAGCGGCGAGATGACCGGCGTGCCGACCGGCTTCACGGACCTCGACTCGCTCACCAACGGTCTGCACCCGGGCCAGATGATCGTCATCGCGGCCCGACCCGCCATGGGTAAGTCCACGCTCGCGCTGGACTTCGCGCGGGCGGCGTCGATCAAGCACAACCTGCCGAGCGTCATCTTCTCCCTGGAAATGGGGCGCAACGAGATCGCGATGCGTCTGCTCTCCGCGGAGGCCCGCGTCGCCCTTCACCACATGCGCTCCGGCACCATGACCGACGAGGACTGGACCCGGCTGGCGCGTCGGATGCCCGAAGTGTCGTCGGCACCGCTCTTCATCGACGACTCCCCGAACCTGTCGATGATGGAGATCCGCGCGAAGTGCCGTCGGCTCAAGCAGCGCAACGACATCAAGCTGGTGATCATCGACTATCTGCAGCTGATGCAGGCCGGTGGCTCCAAGCGCTCCGAGAGCCGTCAGCAGGAGGTTTCGGACATGTCCCGTAACCTCAAGCTCCTGGCCAAGGAGCTCGAAGTTCCGGTGATCGCGCTCTCGCAGCTGAACCGTGGTCCCGAGCAGCGCACGGACAAGAAGCCGATGGTGTCCGACCTGCGTGAGTCCGGCTCCATCGAGCAGGACGCCGACATGGTGATCCTGCTGCACCGCGAGGACGCCTATGAGAAGGAGTCACCGCGCGCTGGCGAGGCGGACATCATCGTGGGCAAGCACCGTAACGGCCCCACGGCGACGATCACCGTCGCCTTCCAGGGCCACTACTCGCGGTTCGTGGACATGGCGCAGACCTGATCTCGACAACGACTGCGACGACTACCCTGTCGCGGTGACGACCTCGCGCGTACTGGCGATCGCCCTCCAGGACACCGGCAGGACCTCGCTTCGTCCCCTGCCGATCGAAGCAGCCGAACTGCTCCACCGTGCCGGCGCTCCGCCGCGCCTGGTCGCCCATCTGCGAGCAGTCCACGACGTTGCGGGGCAACTCCTCGACTGGATCGCCGCACGCAACCTCGATCTGGGCATCAGCCCGGAGGCCGTTCTCTTCGGAGCCGCCACCCACGACATCGGCAAGACTCTGCACCCCGCCGAGTTGTCCGCTCCCGGTGGGCAGCACGAAGAAGCCGGCCGAGAGCTGCTCATGGCCCAGGGCGTCGATTCCGGCATGGCACGCTTCGCCGCGACACACGCCGCCTGGACCAGCGAAGCGGCTGGGACGGAAGACCTCCTGGTCAGCCTGGCCGACAAGATCTGGAAGAACAAGCGGGTCCCCGAACTCGAAGACCTTGTCGTCGCCCGACTCGCAGCGGCGAGCGGAAGACCGGTCTGGGAGGAGTTCCTCGACCTGGACAGTGTGCTCACTCGCATCGGCGACCAGGCCGATGAGCGCCTCGCCTTTCAGATGTCCTACCCGACAGGTTGAGGCGGGGAATCGGGTAGATCATGGAACCCCGTACGTTCCCGCGACCCCAGGACAAATGCGTTCGACGCCCGGGCAGCTCGCGGGGTGGACTGGGGGAATGACGACACCTCAGGAAGAGCTGCTCCCCGGTACGCGGCGGGCGCTGCTGCATCGGATCGCCGTGGCCCAGGCCGAAGGGCGTGCGCCGTCGCTGGTCGCGGCGGTGGTACGGGACGGGCGGGCCGTGTGGCACGGGGCGCGGACCTCGGTGGACGGGCACGGGCCGGACGAGAACGTGCAGTACCGGATCGGGTCGATCACCAAGACCTTCACCGCCGTTCTGGTACTGCGGCTGCGGGACGAGGGCGCGCTCGACCTCGGTGACCCGGTGGAGAGGCATCTGCCGGGCACGGGCGTGGGGGAGGCCACCGTCGCTGACCTCCTCGCCCACACGGGCGGGTTGGCCGCCGAGTCGCCCGCTCCCTGGTGGGAGCGCACTCCGGGCTCGCTGCGCCCCGAACTCGCCGACGTCCTGGGCGAACAGCCACTCCTGCACCCGGTGGGCCGCCGCTTCCACTACTCCAACCCGGGCTACACCGTGCTGGGCGCGCTCGTCGAGAAGCTGCGCGGGGCTCCGTGGGAGGAGGTGCTTCGGCGGGAAGTGCTCGAACCCCTGGGCCTGGACCGCACGAGCGGCCGTCCGAAGGCGCCCCACGCGGGTGGCTGGGCCGTGCATCCCTGGGCCGATGTCATGCTGCCGGAGCCCTCCGAGGACCTCGGACGCATGGCTCCCGCCGGTCAACTCTGGTCCACCACCGGTGACTTGGCGCGGTTCGCGACCTTCCTGGCGCAAGGGGACGACCGTGTCTTGAGCGCCGAGAGCGTACGGGAGATGCGCGTGCCGGCGGCGCCGGGCGAGGCCGCGGACGTCGCGGACGGCGTCTCGTACGGACTCGGGCTGCAGATCCAGCAGCGTCACGGTCGGCTGCTGGTGGGCCATTCCGGTTCGCTGCCGGGCTTTCTGGCGAACCTCAGCATCAGTGTCGAGGACGACGTCGCGGCGGTGGTGCTGACCAACTGCACCTCCGGTCCCCTCGTGTCCTCCGTCGGTGCCGACCTCGTGCGCATCGTCGCCGAGTCCGAGCCCCGCATCCCCGCCCCGTGGCGGCCGCTGCCCGAAGTGGACGCGTCCGTACTGGAGTTGGCGGGGCCGTGGTACTGGGGGACTCACGCGTACGCCCTCCGGCTGACGGCCGACGGAGGGGTCTCGCTGGAGCCCCTGGCCGGCAGTGGCCGCCGGTCTCGCTTCCGGGCCAACGCCGACGGCACCTGGACCGGACGGGAGGGCTACTACGCCGGAGAGCTCCTGAAGGCCGTACGACGGCCCGACGGGACCGTGAGCCATCTGGACCTCGGGTCCTTCGTGTTCACGCGTCAGCCGTACGACGAGGGGGCTTCTGTGCCGGGTGGAGTCGACCCGGACGGATGGCGAGGCATCGGATAGCCGGGCGTGGCGCGATGGGCGTCTTGTTTCACGTGAAACAAGACGCCCACGGGGGTTCACAGCTGAAGCTTGAAGCCCACGTGTGAGGCCGTGAATCCGAGCCGCTCGTAGAAGCGGTGGGCGTCGGTGCGTGTGACGTCGGAGGTCAGCTGGACCAACTGGCAGTTCTGGCGCCGGGATTCGTCGACCGCCCACTCGATGAGCTGCGTGCCCAGGCCGCTGCCGCGCTCATCGGCATGGATGCGGACACCTTCGATGATGGACCTGGTGGCACCGCGCCGGGACAGACCGGGGATGACCGTGAGCTGCAGCGTGCCGACGACCCGGTCCTCGCGAACGGCGACGACCAGATGCTGGTTCGGGTCGGCCGCGAGGCGTTCCCGAGCGGCCAGGTAAGGGGCCAGATCGTCCGGAGACTCGCGCTGGGCGCCGAGCGGGTCGTCGGCGAGCATCGCGACGATCACGGGCACGTCGTCCGCCGTGGCGGGCCGTATTTCAAGATCTCCCATGCCCGCAGCCTACGCACGGCGGTGACCGACGTGCCTCAGCCGGCGGCCACCGTCAGCGGGGCGAAGCGCCTGGTCCAGTCCCCGGGGAGTTCCGGGACGCCGTAGGTCATGACCGCGTTCTCGGCGACGGAGACCAGACCGCGTTCCTTCGCCCACGCCAGCAACTCCTCGTGGCGTACGTCGATGTCGGTGCGCAGGGGTCGGCCGGTGCGGACGGCGAGAGAGGTGAGCAGCGCCTGGGCGGTCTCGGTGTCCTGGGCGATCAGCGGGCCGACGACATGGGTCTCCATGTTGGGCCAGGCCGCCGCGTAGCCGATGAGCCGGCCGTCCCGCTCGGCGACCCGCAACTGGTCGGCGAAGGCGGGGAGGCGGGTGATGATGTGCGTGCGGTCCAGGCCGAACACCTCCTCGTCGAGCCGGAGGATCGAGGTGAGGTCTTCCGCGGTGGCCGCGCGTGTGGCGACCTTCGGTTCCGGACCGCCGGGCGTGAAGTGCCCGAGCAGCATCTCCGCCCGGCCGATGACCTTGAAGCCGAGTTCCTCGTAGAGCGGGCGGCCGTACGGGGTCGCGTGCAGGGTCAGTGGAGTGGTGCCCATTGCCGAGACGACGTGTCGCATAAGCCGGCGTCCCACGCCCCGACGGGCATGCCGTTCGGCGACCAGCACCATGCCGATGGCTCCCAGGCCGGGGCGGTCCTGCGGTCCGTACTCGCTGACGACACAGGCGCTGACGAGACCGCCGTCGGGGTCGTCGATCCCGTAGCCCTTCCCGGATGCGAGGAGGAGGCCCCACTTGTGTTCTTCGCGCTGCCACCCCCGGTCCTCGGACAAGTCGGCGCAGGCGGTGAGATCGCGAAGCGTCAGACGGCGGATCGGAAGAGCGGCGAGAGAAGGAGTCGGCACGCAGGTCAGGCTGTCTGACGGGTGGCCTCGCCGTCCACCGCTTTCCGGCTCTTCGCAGGCGGACACACGAGCTTTTGGCCATGTCGTGGGCAGCCGTACACAGAGCCGACAGCGGCCGGTGTTTCACGTGAAACACCGCCGACGACGAGCCGTCCAGTGGCCGCACTAGTCTCGATGACCATGGCGAGACTTCATCTCTTCGATCTCGACGGCACGTTGCTGTACGACACCTCGGCGCCCGTGGAGATCTCACGGCAGTTGGGGCTGGAAGCCGAGACCGTGGCTCTGGACAAGGCGATCTCGGCGGGACTGATCGGTCCGCCGGAGTACGCGGCGCGAGTACGTGAGCTCTGGGCGGATCTCACCGAGGCCCATGTGGCGTCGGCCTTCGAGGGAGCACCGTGGCTGGGCCGCATTCGGGAGGTCTGGGCGGCGATCCGGCAGGAAGGCGACTACTGCGCCGTCGTCTCGCTCTCCCCTTCCTTCTTCGTGGAGCGGCTCACCGGCTGGGGTGCACATGCGGCCCATGGATCCCTGTTTCCCGCCGTGCCGTTCACTGAGCCCGTGGACCCTGCCGGGGTGCTCAATGCCGCGGCCAAAGTGGAGATCGCCAGGCGACTGTGTGAGGAGTTCGGAGTGACGTCCGCCGACTGTGTCGCGTATGGCGACTCGTTCTCGGACAAGGACCTCTTCGGCGCGGTGCCGACTTCCGTGGCGGTCAATGCGGACCTTCACCTGGTCGGTCTCGCGACACACTCGTACATGGGCCTGGATCTGTGGGAAGCCTATGAATTGGTGCGGCACGCCCGGTAATTGAAGGAATTGATGGTTCGCCCCGCTCCATTCGTGGTGGTGGAAGGCGGGACTTGTGATCGACGCGGCGGCCGGTATGGTCGACTCCGGTTCGCTTTCCGGGGCGAGGCGCACACGCCCTGTGCGAGGTCGGAGAGCCGGGGGCTGGAGAGGACACTGCGGCCAATGTCACACTCTCGGCTTACTTGTCCGTACGGAACGTGAATACGGTTTGAATGTGGCTGTATTGGCCGCTGGGCGAAACGGGGAAAGCAAGCCGTCTGCGGGGGAAGCAGGCATCTTCCGAACGAGGAGGTGCGCAGACCGACCGAAAGATGTTCGAGGCGAGGCACACCATGGACGCTCCGACCACCACGTCGGCCGACAACGGCACGTCCGGCGGCGGGGCCGGCTGGTTCACGCCGCACACGCAGCCGGAGACAACCCCGGGCAGTGAGCGCGAGGCCTCCGAGGGCAACCGCCTCGCCGGGATGCGGCCGGTGGGCAGGACCACCGCGGACACGGAGACGGATCAGCAGAGGGAGAACGCCGGGCAACCGGTCGTGACGGCCCCCGCAACCGACCCGTACGTCCCTGCCCAGCGCTCCACCTCCTCCGCCCCGCCGCCCGCCCCCGCCGCCCCGCAGACGGCCGTCCCGGCCCGCGCCGAGCAGGCCTCGCCGGACGCCGTCCTCATCCGCCGGACGATGGCGGAGGTCGCGCCGGTCGCCGACAAGGTCACCTCGTACTTCTACGCGCTGCTCTTCGTCCGCCACCCCGACCTTCGGTCGCTGTTCCCGGCGGCGATGGACACCCAGCGGGACCGGCTGCTCAAGGCGCTGCTCACCGCGGCCGAGCACGTCGACAACACCCCCGTCCTCGTCGACTATCTGCAGAACCTGGGCCGCGGCCACCGCAAGTACGGCACGCGCCCCGAGCACTACGCGGCCGTCGGCGAGTGCCTCATCGGCGCGCTGAGCAAGTACGCGTCGGGCGTCTGGCACCCGGAGATGGAGGCGGCCTGGGTCCGGACGTACACGACGATCTCGCAGGTCATGATCGACGCCGCCGCCGCGGACGAACTGCGCGCCCCGGCCTGGTGGTACGCCGAGATCGTGGCGCACGACCTGAGAACCCGGGACGTCGCCGTCCTCACGGTCCGCCCGAACCAGCCCTATCCCTTTCTCGCCGGCCAGTACGCGAGTGTGGAGACACCGTGGTGGCCGCGGATCTGGCGGCACTACTCCTTCGCCTCGGCGCCCCGCCACGACGGTCTGCTGACGTTCCACGTGAAGGCCGTCCCGGCGGGCTGGGTCTCCAACGCGCTCGTGCACCGCTCCCGGCCCGGCGACATCCTCCGTCTCGGCCCGCCGGCCGGCTCGATGACCGTCGACCACACGACCGACAGCGGCCTGCTCTGCCTCGGCGGCGGCACCGGCATCGCGCCCATCAGGGCGCTGGTCGAGGACGTCGCCGAACACGGCGAGCGGCGTCCCGTCGAGGTGTTCTACGGCGCCCGCACCGACCACGACCTGTACGACATCGACACGATGCTCAGGCTCCAGCAGACCCACCCGTGGCTCTCGGTCCGCGCGATCATCGACCAGCACGCGCACCTCCAACTGCCCGACGCCATCCGCCAGTACGGGCCGTGGAGCGGGTACGACGCCTATCTCTCCGGGCCGCCCGGCATGATCCGCAACGGTGTCGACGCCCTCAGGAATGTCGGCATCCCGTCGGAGCGCATACGGCACGACTCGGTGGAGGAACTCGTCGGCGCCGGAGACTGACGCGACGCCGGGATCAGCCGAGGTCGGGCGCGTGCATCGCGCGTACGCCCTCGATGTTCCCGTCCAGGTAGTGCCGTAGCGACAGCGGTACGAGATGGACGGAGGCGATGCCGACCCGGGTGAACGGCACCCGGACGATCTCGTACTCCCCGGCGGGCTCGTCGACTTCGGGGCCATGGCGCAGAGACGTGTCCATGGACTCCAGGCGGCAGACGAAGAAGTGCTGCACCTTCACGCCGGTCGTGGCGGCGTCCTTGCCGATGTGTTCGACGGTGTCCACGAAGCAGGGCACCACATCGGTGATCTTGGCGCCGAGTTCCTCGTCCACTTCGCGATGGAGGGCGTCGACGACGGTCGAGTCCTCGGACTCGACTCCGCCACCGGGGGTGACCCAGTAGGGATCGACGCCTGGCTTGGTGCGCTTGATGAGGATCAGGTAGTCACCGTCGAGCAGAACGGCACGGGCGGTGCGCTTGACCACGGGTCGGACGGTCATGGGAGAAATGTGGCCCGACTGGTTCCACGTGAAACATCGCGGGACGTCACCGGCCGAGTTCGCCGCGTGGTCGCGACAAAAGGCCTGGTCAGCACCAGTCGGCCGCGGACCGCAGCAACCAGTCGTGTGCCCGCGCGATATGTGGCATGGCCAACGTGCCGGTGCGGACCACCAAGAAGTACGTCCGCAGGGGCGGCACCGCGGGATCGTGCAGGGCCAGGACGTCACCGCGCTCCAGGGCGGCGGCGCACAGATAGCGGGGCAGCACCGCGAGTCCCGCGCCCGCGACGGCACAGGCGAGGACCGCCCGCAGATCGGGCACGATGACCGTGCCCGGAGTGACCGGACGGGAGTCGAAGACGGCGGCCCAGTAACGGGAGACGAAGGGAAGCGACTCGTGCACCTCGATCACGGGGACGTTCTCCAGCGCCGGCGCCCCCTTTCGGCGCGGCTTGCCGGGTATCCGCTCGGCCCGGCGCGGGGCGGCGACCAGGACGTGCTCCTCGTCGCAGAGCGGAGTCGCCGTGAGCAGCGCACCCCGGGGACGGGCCGTACTGATGGCCAGATCATGATGCCCGGCTGCGAGACCTTCCAGGGTCTCCTCGGCATTCCCGAACGAGGTGCGCAGCGCGAAGCCCTGGCTGTCCTCGCCGGTCAGCTCGGTGAGGGCGGGCAGCGCGCGCTCGGCGGTGAACTCCGGGGGACCGGCGAGGTGCAGGGTGCGCAGGGAGGAGTCTTCGTCGAGGCCGGTCTCGGTGATCTCCACGAGGGCGTCGAGGTGCGGGGCGGCCTTGTGCGCGAGTTCGTCGCCGATGCTCGTCGGCGTCACCCCACGGGCCTGCCGCAGGAACAGGGGTCGGCCCAACTGCCGCTCCAGCGTGCGGATCTGGGACGTCACGGCCGGCTGCGACAGACCGAGCAGCGCGGCGGCCCGAGTGAAGGAGCCGGCCCGGTGCACGGTCACAAAAGTGCGCAGCAAGGCCAGATCCATGGCACGCACCCCCCTTTCCCTGCCCCACTCCCGGCCCCGGCAGGGCCCAACTATAAATAAGTCGATAGGTCTCTGTCGCTACTGTGATTGGACACTGACACAGAGTCAACTAGCCTTGGTCGCGCGGTTCTTCGCGCGCGGAACCGGGGACGGTCCGAGCCACGAGGGGGGAGGCTCGGACCGTCCGTTGTGCGTAGGCGGCCGCCGACCGGACGACCGTAAACCGGTCACCTCGCCGACTCCTCCAGCGCACGGAGCACGTCCGCCACCAGATCCTCGGGATCCTCGGCACCGACCGACAACCGGATGAAGCCCTCCGGCACCGCGTCCCCGCCCCAGCGTCCGCGCCGCTCGGCCGTCGACCGCACCCCGCCGAAGCTCGTCGCGTCGTCCACGAGCCGCAGCGCGTCGAGAAAACGGTCGGCACGCGTGCGCGTGGGCAGCGTGAAGGAGACCACGCACCCGTAGCGACGCATCTGCCGCGCGGCGATCTCGTGCGCGGGATCGTCGGGCAGCCCCGGATAGCGCAGCCCGGTCACCTCGGGCCGCTCCCGCAGCGCCTGGGCGACCATGAGGGCCGTCGCGCACTGCCGGTCGACGCGCAGCTGGAGGGTGGCGATCGAACGGTGTGCGAGCCAGGCTTCCATGGGGCCCGGAATCGCGCCGACGATCTTCCGCCAACGGCGTACGGCGGTAATCGCCTCGGCGTTGCGCCCGACGACGTACCCGAGAAGCACGTCACCGTGCCCGCTGAGCTGCTTGGTGCCGCTGGCCACGGAGAAGTCGGCGCCGAGCTCCAGCGGGCGCTGTCCCAGCGGCGTGGCGAGGGTGTTGTCGACGGCGACCAGGGCGCCACGCGCGTGTGCCGCCTCGACGAGCCGCCGGATGTCGCACACGTCCAGCCCCGGGTTCGACGGCGTCTCGATCCACAGCAGCTTGGCGCCGTCCAGCAGGTCCAGTTGGGCGTCGCCCCCGGTCGGCGCCGTGCGCACCTCGATGCCGTACGCCTCCAACTGCGCGCGCACCAAAGGCAGTGCCTGGTAGCCGTCGTTCGGCAGGACGGCCGTGTCGCCGGCGCTCAGCTGGGAGAAGAGCACCGACGAGATGGCGGCCATCCCGGAGGCGAAGACGAGCGTCTCGACGTCGTCCTGCCCAGGCGCCTCCAGCTCCTCGATGGCCCGCTCCAGCAGCGTCCAGGTGGGGTTCTCGTCGCGGCCGTAGGTGTACGGCCCGGTCGGCTCGCCCGGCAGATGGAAGTGGGCGGCGAACACCGGCCCGGGCAGGGTCGGTTCGTGCTTGACCGGTTCGGGCAGCCCCGCCCGCACCGCGCGCGTGCCGTCACCGTCGCCGTTCACCGGCGTAGCGGAATCACTCATGCCGCCCGTCCCTCCACCTGTTCGCGCACCGCGGCGAGCAGGCCCTCGCTCGCCGTCTCCACCATCTCAAGGCACTCCTCGAAGCCGTCCAGGCCCCCGTAGTACGGGTCCGGTACGTCGAGGTCGTCGCCCGCGGCGGGGTCGTAGGAGCGCAGCAGGCGCACTTTCGCTGCGTCCTCCGGAGTCGGCGCGAGGCGGCGCAGGGACCTGAGATGGCCGGCGTCGAGGGCGACGACCAGGTCGAGGCGGGCGAACCAGGACGTCTGGAACTGCCGGGCCGTGTGCCCGCCCTCGTAGCCGTGCTCCGCCAGGACGGAGACTGTGCGCGGGTCGGCGCCGTCGCCCTCGTGCCAGCCGCCGGTGCCGGCGCTGTCGACCTCGACCAGGTCCTCGAGACCGGCCTCCGCTGTGCGGGCGCGGAAGACGGACTCGGCCATCGGGGACCGGCAGATGTTGCCGGTACAGACGAAACAGACGCGATACGTCATCGCGTGCTCAGTCCCCGTCGGGCAGGACGACGTTGAGCGCCCAGGAGACGACGGAGATGATCAGGCCGCCCAGGACCGCGGTCCAGAAGCCGTCGACATGGAAGCTCAGGTCCAGCTTGTCGGCCAGCCACGAGGTGAGCAGCAGCATCAGCGCGTTGATGACCAGGGTGAACAGGCCCAGCGTCAGGATGAACAGCGGGAAGGTCAGCACCTGAAGGATCGGCTTGACCAGGAAGTTCACCACCCCGAAGACCAGGGCGACGAGGAGCAGGGTCCAGACCTTCTTGCCCGTGCTGTCACCGGTCAGGGTGATCTTGTCGAGCAGCCAGACGGCGACCGCCAGGGCGCCCGCGTTGGCGATCGTCTTGACTACGAAATTCTTCATGTGTCTGATCGTGGCAGACGAGATCGAAAACGAGCAGTGGGACGAGGGCGACAAGGGCGATGAAGGCATTCCGGTTGGACGAACTGGAGGCGGAACGCGCCGCCAACGACGGCGCCTACCTCCAGTTTCTGCGCGAACGGAACATGTCGGTCGGCCTCTACGCGCTCGACGCGGGCGACCAGGACCCGCAGCGGCCGCACCAGCAGGACGAGGTGTACTTCGTGGTCAGCGGCCGGGCCGCGATCACGGTCGGCATGGAGACGACCCAGGTGGCGCGCGGCAGCGTGGTCTACGTGCCCGCGGGCGTGGCCCACAAGTTCCACCACATCAGTGAGGATCTGCGGGTCCTCGTGGTGTTCTCTCCGCCCGAGAGCTGAGGCCCGACCTCGGGGTTCCCTAGGGGATCGATCAGGGGAGGACAAGGGATGCGGGGCCCCCGCCAGGCCCCCTGTCGGCCCTAGCATCGAATGCAGGACAACAGGCAGGACAACAGAAGGATCCGGCGTCACAAGCCCGGGTCATCGACAGGACCCGGCACCAGCGACGGGCGGAGAGGTAAGGACGACAGCTATGGGAGAGATCTTCTCGGGACTGCCCTGGTGGGTGAAGTGGATCGCGGTGCCGGTCATCGCCCTGGTCGTGTTCGGCGGGCTGATAGCGAGCGTCGTCGGCTTCGTCATCGGGCTGCTCTTCAAGGCGCTGGTCTTCGTGGCACTGGTCGGCGGACTGATCTACGTCGTACGGAAGTTCACGTCGAGCTCGTCGTCGCGCAGCGACTGGTGAGGCCCGTGGGACGCCGGTGATCGGTAACAGGAATCACCGGTTCCCTCGCGCGAGGGAAGTTTTCCGGCGGGCCGTCCGCGCGCGGTGACGGACGGTTAGAGTCCGGAATTCGACGCGGGGACGACCCCGCGAGCGGCGTACACCCCCACCCGTGTTCCCCCGCACGGGCTGCCCCCTCGCGCTCCGGGAGTGATCCTTGGCCACGGTAGGCACCGGCACCGCAACCACAGCCCCCCACACACCCTCAGCCACACCCGCACCGGCGGCCCCGCCGCCGGGACGCCCGATCCCCATCCGACCACCTGAGCAGCCGGGCCCGTCGACACAGGAACGTGCGGCGACGCCGACGCCGGCCGACGGTACGACGAGTCCTCCGGCGGCTGGGCGTACGTCGGCACCTCCACCGCCCGCCACGACGCCTCTGGCGCCCGAGCGCGTGACTGATGAGCGGGCACCGGTGCCCGCGACGCAGCCTCCGGTACGGCCGGGCCCGACCCGAGCGACAGTGCCGCCCCGCCCGACGCAACCCACTACACCGCCCCGGCCGACGACCCACCGCCCGCCTCAATCGCCCCCGGCCCCCGAGGCAGCGCACCCGCACGCACACCCCCAGTCCGCCGCCACCCTCATCGGGTCCGTCCAGCGGGCGATGCGGCTCCTGGAATGCGTCGCAGAGCACCCGCACGGAGCCCCCGCCAAGCAACTGGCCCGTGAGACGGGTCTGGCTCTCCCGACGGCGTATCACCTGCTGCGCACCCTCGTGCATGAGGGCTATCTGCGTCGCGACAAGGGGCTGTTCTTCCTCGGCGACGCCGCCGAGCGGCTGAGCAGCAGCGCGGCCCAGCAGAAACGTCGCAGCACGATCGTCGACGCGCTGGCCCACTGGCGGGACGCGATCGGCGTGCCCGTGTACTACGCCGTGTACCGGGACGGCGAGATCGAGGTCGTGTGCGTGTCCGACACCCCGGGCAACCCGGCGGTCGAGGAGTGGGCCGACTTCCGCGAGACCGCGCACGCGCACGCGATCGGGCAGTGCCTGCTGTCCCAACTGGACGAGGACGCCCGCCGCGACCACCTCGGGCGCTACCCCGTCCAGTCGATCACCCCGTACACGGTGCGTGACGACCACACCCTGCTGAGGCGGCTCGAACGGACGCGGAGGATGGAACCGGTCGTCGAGCGGCAGGAGTACGCGCTGGGGACAGTCTGCGCGGCGATCCCGATCACCGTGGGTGCGACGGCGGCCACGATGGCCATTTCCCTGCCCTCGCATCAGGCCGATCGGCTGGCGGCCGCGGCCCGGCAACTGCAGAGCGAAGTCGGGCGGATGCTGGGGTCGCTCGCGATCTCTATCAGTATCTGAAAACTCACTCCTTGTGATCTGTCGCCTACTTTAAGCAAGATGCCAGCAGTGTCAGAGCGATCATTACTGGCCAATCGGTTGCATATGACGGGGTAGGCGATGCGCGAGTCCGTACAGGCAGAGGTCATGATGAGCTTCCTCGTCTCCGAGGAGCTCTCCTTCCGTATCCCGGTGGAGCTGAGTTACGAGTCCTGTGATCCCTATGCCGTGCGGCTGACCTTCCATTTGCCGGGCGACGCCCCGGTGACGTGGGCTTTCGGCCGCGAGCTGCTGATCGACGGGGTGGGCCGGCCGACCGGCGAGGGGGACGTACGGGTCGCGCCCGCCGACCCCGACTCCCTGGGCGAGCTGCTGATCCGGCTTCAGGTCGGCGGCGACCACGCACTGTTCCGGTCGTCGACGGCGCCGGTCATCGCCTTCCTCGACCGCACCGACAAGCTGGTGCCGCTCGGCCAGGAGGGTTCGCTCGCCGACTTCGACGCCCATCTCGACGAGGCGCTGGACCGGATCCTGGCGGAGGAGCAGAGCGCGGGCTGACGGGGTCGGGGGGTCGGGGTAGGTCGGAATTCGGTGTGGGTCCGGGCGGCAGGCGGGATGCTTGAGCAGGCGTTGCGGGGTTGTGCAGTAACGCTTCTTCTCTGACGTGCTCCCGCGCTGCCCTACTGCCGCACTACCGCACTGCCGGGCCCCAGCACCAGCCGTCCGCCGCTCAGCGCTTACGGCGCCGACCGTGTCCTGTGCGGGTCTGGATGGGTGCGGTGTCGGTGATCGTCGAACTCGAGGCCGAGGACGGACCCGTGGGCGCCGCGGTAGCCGTCGCTGCGGCCGTCTCCTGCGTCGGGCGGTCCGCCGAGACCACCAGAGCCGCGAGGAGCGTGGTGACCGGCACCGAGGCGACCAGGCCGATCGAGCCGACCAGGGTGCGGACGATCTCCTCCGCCACCAACTCGCTGTTGGCGACCGACCCGACGCTGCTCTGCGCGATGGAGAAGAGCAGCAACAGCGGCAGTGCGGCGCCCGCGTAGGCGAGGACGAGCGTGTTGACCACGGACGCGATGTGGTCGCGGCCGATGCGGATGCCGGCCCGGTACAGCCCGCGCCAGCCCATCGAGGGGTTGGCCTCGTGCAGCTCCCAGACCGCCGAGGTCTGGGTGACCGTCACGTCGTCGAGGACACCGAGCGAGCCGATGATGACGCCGGCGAGCAGCAGACCGCTCATGTCGATCGACGGATACAGGCCATGGATCAGCCCGGTGTTGTCGTCGGTGTTGCCGGTGAGCGCGGCCCAGCCGATGAACTGCGAGCCGAGGACGCCGATCAGCACCAGTGAGATCAGCGTGCCCAGTACCGCCACGGATGTTCGGGCGGACAGACCGTGACACATGTACAGGGCGATCAGCATGATGGCGCTGGCCCCGATCACCGCCACGAGCAGCGGGTTCGAGCCCTGCAGGATCGCGGGCAGGATGAAGAAGTTGAGGATCATGAAGCTGATCGCCAGCGCGACCAGGGCCATGACGCCCCGCAGTCGGCCCACCACCACGACGGCGAGCGCGAAGATGCCGGCGAGCACGCCCATCGGGATCCGGCGGTTCACGTCGGTGACCGAGTACTGCAGGTCCTTGGGCGCCGAGGGCTCGTAGGCGACGACGACCTTCTCGGCCTCGTGCAACTGCCGCGACTGGTCCGGCTGCACGATCTCGGTGAACGTACGGCCCTTGTCGTTGCCGGTGTCGACGCGGATGGTCGCCTTCTTGCAGGTGCCGTTCTCCTCCTGCTGGGCGGAGCTGCCCTCGGCGGTGGAGGTGTCCCCGGTCGACGACCCGGCCGAGGCGTTCACCGACTTGCAGCTCACGCTCTGGACCTTGGTGACCGTCGCCTGCTGGGTCTGCCGGTCGAAGCCCACGCCGGTGCGCTCGTGCGCCGGGGCTCCGCCGGGCCACAGCACGACCAGCCCGACCACCACGGCCGCGGTGAACGGGATCAGGATCGCGGCGATGACCTTGCGCAGGTGCTTGGAGACGGGGGCCGCGGGGCCGTGACTGTGACTGTGTCCGTGACCACCGCCGGAGCCGGATCCGTGCCCGTGTCCATCGCCGGGAGCAGGCCCATGTCCGTGTCCGTCACCGGGATCAGGCCCATGTCCGTGTCCGTGTCCGTCACCGGGATCGTGACCGTGGCCGTCCCCCGAGCCATGCCCGCGCCCGGGCTCGTGCCCGCCGTCCAAGTGGGGTTGCTGACCGCGCCCGCCGTCCAGGTGGGGCCGCTCACCGCGCCCATCGCCCGAGTTGGGCCCGTGGCCGTGCCCCCCGCCGAAGCCGCCACCAGCACCTTCACTGAAGTCGTCACCGGAATTGGCGTCGAAACCACCGCCGTATCCACGGCCGTTGCCATCGCCGTATCCACGGCCACCGCCGGGGCCATGACCGGGGCCCGGGCCGCGGCGCGGGTCCGGGGGCGGGTACGGAGGCTGATTCGTGGTGGTCACCGCCCGATCATCGCAAGAACGACAGAGGCCCTCTGTTCACCGCGCCCGAATTGACGCTAGCGTGGAGGCACCTTTGCACACGCGGGAGCTCGGAGCACCGGGCTGAGAGGGCGCTGACCTTCGTCCCAGCGATGTTTCACGTGGAACGTCATTCGAGTCGAGTGATGTTTCACACGAAGCGTCGACAGACGGAAGCCGCTGCGTCGACCGCTGAACCTGTTACCGGGTAATGCCGGCGTAGGGAGTAGGTCTCATGACCATCAAGGACGCACGTACGCCTGTCTCCAGCCAGGACGAACCGCCCGTCGAGGGCCAGAAGTCCGCGGAGGCCGGGAAGTCCATCGGCTGGCACAAGGGGTACGTCGAGGGCTCGCGCCCCGATCTGCGCGTGCCGGTCCGTCAGGTGCACCTCACCAACGGGCAGTCGGTCACCCTGTACGACACCTCCGGCCCGTACACCGATCCGTTCGTCGACACCGACGTCCGCCGAGGCCTGGCGCCGCTGCGGGAGAACTGGGTCATCGCCCGCGGCGACACCGAGGAGTACGCGGGTCGTCCCGTCCGTCCCGAGGACGACGGGATCAAGCACACCTCGCCACGGGGCGGTCTGCGCAACCTCGACGCGGTCTTCCCCGGGCGACCGCGCCAGCCGCGCCGCAGCCGGGACGGCAGCGCGGTCACACAACTCGCCTACGCGCGACGGGGCGAGATCACACCCGAGATGGAGTACGTGGCCATCCGGGAGAAGGTCGAGCCCGAGGTGGTCCGCGAGGAGATCGCGGCGGGCCGCGCGGTGCTGCCGGCCAACGTCAACCACCCGGAGATCGAGCCGATGATCATCGGCAAACGGTTCCTGGTGAAGGTCAACGCCAACATCGGCAACTCCGCGGTCACTTCCTCCATCGAGGAGGAGGTCGAGAAGATGACCTGGGCGACCCGCTGGGGCGCCGACACGGTCATGGACCTGTCCACCGGCCGCAACATCCACACCACCCGCGAGTGGGTGCTGCGCAACTCCCCCGTCCCCATCGGCACGGTGCCGCTCTACCAGGCGCTGGAGAAGGTCGACGGCCGGGCCGAGGAGCTGACCTGGGAGATCTACAAGGACACGGTCGTCGAGCAGGCCGAGCAGGGCGTGGACTACATGACGGTCCACGCGGGCGTGCGGCTGCCGTTCGTCCCGCTCACCGCCAACCGCAAGACCGGCATCGTCTCGCGCGGCGGCTCGATCATGGCCGCGTGGTGCCTCGCGCACCACAAGGAGTCCTTCCTGTACGAGAACTTCGAGGAGCTGTGCGAGATCCTCGCCGCCTACGACGTCACGTACTCGCTGGGCGACGGCCTGCGGCCCGGCTCGATCGCGGACGCCAACGACGAAGCGCAGTTCGCGGAGTTGCGCACGCTCGGGGAACTCAACACGATCGCGAAGCGTTTCAACGTACAGACCATGATCGAGGGCCCGGGACACGTCCCGATGCACAAGATCAAGGAGAACATCGAACTTCAGCAGGAGATCTGCGATGAAGCTCCGTTCTATACGCTCGGCCCGCTGACGACGGACGTCGCGCCCGCGTACGACCACATCACCTCCGGCATCGGTGCCGCGATGATCGCTTGGTGGGGTACGGCCATGCTCTGCTACGTAACGCCCAAGGAGCATCTGGGCCTGCCCAACCGTGACGACGTCAAGACCGGCGTCATCACCTACAAGATCGCCGCCCATGCCGCCGACGTCGCCAAGGGACACACCGGCGCGCAGGACTGGGACGACGCGCTGTCCGACGCCCGCTTCGAGTTCCGGTGGGAGGACCAGTTCAACCTCGCCCTGGACCCGGTCACCGCACGGGAGTTCCACGACGAGACGCTCCCGGCGGAGCCGGCCAAGACGGCCCACTTCTGCTCGATGTGCGGGCCGAAGTTCTGCTCGATGAAGATCTCCCACGACATCCGCCGCGAACACGGCGGCACCAGGGCCGAGGTCGAGGAGGGCATGGCCCAGAAGTCGAAGGAGTTCGCGGCGGCGGGTAACCGGGTGTACCTGCCGATCGCCGACTGAGGCTGAGAGTTGGGGAGTCAGGGCTGAGGGCTCAGGGCTGAGTCCTGACGGCCAAAGGGTGACGAGGGGGCGGACCGCCCGGCCTGCCCCCTCGGTACCTGCTTCAGCGTTGCCCGACCTCGCCTACCTGCCTCAGCGCTACCTACCTCAGCGCTGCCCGCTGAAGTCGTGCGCCGGGCTGTCCTTCGGTCGCTCCCCGGAGGGCACCGCAGGACCGGTCTGCGTCAGCTTCTCCCCTTCGATGTCCACGTTGGGCAGGACGCGGTCGATCCAGGTGGGCAGGGACCAGGCGCGTTCGCCGAGGAGGGCGAGGGCGGCGGGGACGATCGTCATGCGGACGATGAAGGCGTCGAAGACGACGGCGATCGCGAGTCCGAGGCCGAGTGACTTGATCATGGCGTCGTCGCCGCCGACGAAGCCGGAGAAGACGGTGACCATGATGATCGCCGCGACGGTGACGACGCCGGCGCTGTGCTTGAAGCCGGCCTCGACCGCTGTGCGGGCGTCGGCGCCATGGACGTATGCCTCGCGGATCCGGGTGACGAGGAAGACCTGGTAGTCCATGGCCAGACCGAAGACGATGCCGACCAGCAGGATGGGCATCAGGCTCATGATCGGGCCGGTCTGCTGCAGACCGATCAGGTCCTTCAGCCAGCCCCACTGGAAGACCGCGACGATGGCACCGAGGGAGGCCAGGACGGAGAGGAGGAAGCCGAGGGCGGCCTTGACCGGCACCAGGATCGACCGGAAGACCAGGATCAGCACCAGGATCGCCAGGCCGACGACGAGCGCCAGGTACGGCACGATCGCGGCGCTGAACTTGTCGGAGACGTCGATGTTGAGGGCCGTCGTCCCGGTCACCAGGGAGCGGGCGTCCGTCTCCGCTCCGACCTTGTCGGCCAGGGAGCGGATGTCGCCGACGAGTTCCTTGGTGGCGTCGCTGCTCGGCGCGCTCTTGGGGACGACCGAGATGATGGCGGCGTCGCCCGCCGGGTTGAAGGCGGCCGGGGACACCGCGGCAACGTCACGCAGTCCGGCGAGGGACTTGCCCATCTCCTCGGAACCGGTGTGCGCGACGGCGGGGTCGCTGTTGTCGACGGTCACCGTGAGCGGGCCGTTGAAGCCGGGCCCGAAGGACTGCGACAGCATGTCGTAGGCCTTGCGCTGGGTGGAGGAGGCGGCCTTGGAACCGTCGTCCGGCAGCCCGAGTTCGAGCTTCGTGGCGGGCAGGGCGACCACACCGAGGGCGATCACCGCCAGGACCAGGATGCGCGCCGGCCTGCGCAGTACGCAGGTGATCCACCGCTGTGCCAGTCCCGGACGGCCCGAGACGGATCGAGCCTCGGATCGCGCCTTGGCCGCTCGGAATCGGAAGGGGAATCGCTTGCGCGCCTTGTCGGTGACCCGTTCGCCGGCGAAGCCCAGCAGCGCCGGGATCAGGGTGATGGCGACGAGGACGGCGACGACCACGGCACCGGCGGCGCACAGACCCATCGTGGTCAGGACGGGCAGGTTCACCACGGCCAGGCCCCCCAGGGCGATCACCACGGTCAGACCGGCGAAGACGACGGCCGATCCGGCGGTGCCGTTGGCGCGGGCGGCGGCTTCCTTCGCATCATGGCCGGCCGCTCGCTCGGCGCGGTAGCGGGAGACGATGAACAGGGCGTAGTCGATGCCGACGGCGATGCCCAGCATCGTGGCCAGAGCCGGGGAGCTGCTGTTGAGGTTGAGCGGTCCGCTGAGCGCCGTGACGGCCGTCATGGTCACCCCGACCCCGACCACCGCGGTGACCAGGGGGAGGCCGGCGGTGACCAGCGAGCCGAAGGTGAGGAAGAGGATGACGGCGGCCAACGCGAAGCCGATGACCTCGGCCGCCATGCCGGCCTCGGGGGCCGTCAGCGCGTTTCCGGACGCCTCTACCGTCAGCCCGTGATCACGGCCGAAGTCCAGTGCCTTGTCCAGGCCGGTGTGGTCGTGGTCGGTCAGACCCGTGTCCTTGACGGAGTAGGTGACCTGCGCATACGCGGTGGTGCCGTCCGCGCTGACCGTCTTCGCCGTGAAGGGGTCGGTGACCTGGTCTATGTGCCCGGAAGAGTCCTTCACCTCGGCCAGGGTCGCTTCGAGGTCCTTCCTGTTCTCGGCGGCGCCGATCTTCTCGCCGTCGGGGGCCCGCATGACGACACGGGCGGAGGCGCCTTGCGCGTTGGAGGCCGGGAACTTCTCCGCCAGCAGGTCGTACGCCCGCTGGGCCTCCGTACCGGGCAGGGTGAAGCTGGAGCTCTGCGGGCCCGAGCTGTTGGCGGCGGCGGCGCCCATGACGCCCAGGACGAGCGCCCACAGAAGGACGACCAGCCGGCGCCGCTCGAAGGCGGCCCGGCCGATCCGGTGCAGGAAGGTGGCCATGAGGGTGTGAACTCTCCGTCTGACGAGGGTCTGGCGGCGGTCCGGCAGCCATCTGTCGGCGGCTGTCGGCGCGTTGGCCGGCGGCCGGGCCTCGGGGGACGGGTCACCGGCCGCCGTGGTCACCAGGTTTCCGCCGGGTCGGGCCGTGGCGTGTCGACCGTTCGGTCGTGACGCGCACCGGCCTGTCGGTCATTCGGCCGACACCGATTCAGGCCTGCGCTCCTACGCTGAACCGCGTGGACTGGAAACTCCTGCTCAACCCGGCCGCCGGTCGGCTGCTCAAGATCAGCAGCCTGATCGCGTTCATCCTCACCTGGGCCGCGGACCTCGCCCTGCTCAGCAGGAGCCCCGATCCGTACGGATCGCCCACGACCTGGCTGCCCGTGTTCGTCACCGGCCCGCTGGTCGGGCTGCTCGCCCTCGGCCGGCCGCGCTCGGCCGGACTGGTCAAGCGGGTCGTCGGCGCGGTGACGATCTCCGTCGCGATGACCGTCTGGACCATGTTCGAACCCTCCGACCTGGGGTGGTGGGGGGCGCTGGAGACGGCCGGGCTGCTCGTCCTCGTCGTGCACACCACCGGGTACGCCTGGCGGCCGGGTCTCGCGACCGCGTACACCCTCGCGGTGATCGCCGTGATCCTCGCGGTGCCGCTGCGCAGCGGATCACGAGGGGCGTTCGCCGCCGGCGGCTACGTCCTGACCATCGCCGTGGCGATCTGCGTCGTCATCGGCTGTGCCGTCCGCTCCCTGGAGGTCCGCAGGGAACGCGCCGTGCACGACGTGCGCCAGGCCGAACGCCTGGCCCTCGCCCGTGATCTGCACGACCTGATCGCCCATCACATGACCGGCATCATCGTGCAGGCCAACGCCGCGCTGACCATCAAGGCCACCGCCCCCGACAAGGTGGAGCCCATCCTGCGCGAGATCGCCCGGTCCGGCACGGAGACCCTGGAGTCGATGCGCCGCCTGGTACGCGTCCTGCGCGAGGACAACCACACCGCCCTGCGCCCCGGCGACCTGCTCACCGAGCTGGCCGACCTGGTCTCCGCCCACTCCACCGCCTCCGGCGACGCCACACCCGCCCAACTGGAGGTCACGGCGGCGGCCCGCACCGCCCGCCTCAGCCCCGAGGTCGAACTCTCCGTGCAGCGGCTGGTCCAGGAGGCCCTCACCAACGTCCGCCGCCACGCCTCCGGCGCCCGCACCACCGTCCACCTGGACGTCGACCGTGCCTGGCTTGAGGTGACGGTCACCAACACCGCGCCCCGCCACAAGGCCGCCGTACCCGCCGGCGGTCGCGGCGGCTTCGG
This sequence comes from Streptomyces pseudovenezuelae, assembly GCF_029892565.1. Taxonomy (GTDB): domain Bacteria; phylum Actinomycetota; class Actinomycetes; order Streptomycetales; family Streptomycetaceae; genus Streptomyces; species Streptomyces pseudovenezuelae_A. The sequence goes on from NZ_JARXVH010000003.1 coordinate 621,334, forward strand.
CCTGCTGGGCCTGCGCGAACGCGTCGAGGCCCTCGACGGCACCCTCGGCACCGGCGCGCTCCCCCACGGCGGCTGGCAGGTCCAGGCCGCCTTCCCCCTGGCCGTGCCAGCCGACACCACCCTCCAGGCCGACCGGCCCGGGCGTTGACGGGCGGGCGTCACCGGGGCCGGTGCACCGCGCCGTGCTCCCACGCCCACGCGGCGACCTCCACCCGGTTGCGGGCGTCGAGCTTGGCCTGGATCCGCGCCAGATACGTCTTCACCGTCGACAGCGACAGAAACAGCGCGTCGCCGATCTCCTGATTGGTCCGCCCCACCGCCACCAGCCGCACGATGTCCAGCTCACGCTCACTGAGCCCACCGACCCCCGCGTCCCCCGACGCCGAACCCCGCTCGGTCTCCTCCAGCCGGCGCAGCAGCCGCACCGTCACCGCGGGCGACACCAGCGCGTCCCCCGGGCCGCCGCCTGCACCGCCTCCACCAACAGCCCCGGCGAGGCGTCCTTGAGCAGAAACCCGCACGCCCCGTTCCGCAGGCCGGTCCGTACGTAGTCGTCCTGGTCGAAGGTGGTGATCAGTACGACGTTCATCGGATCGACCACTCCCGGCCCCGCCAACTGCCGGACCACGTCCAGGCCGTCCAGGCGGGGCATGCGAATGTCGGTCAGCACGACGTCCGGGCGCAGCCGGCGTGCCAGTTCGACGCACTCGACACCGTCGGCGGCTTCCCCGACGACGTCGATGCCCGGCTGCGCCCCCAGGATCAGACTGAATCCGGTGCGCACCAGCTGCTGGTCGTCGGCGATCACCACAGTGATCCGTGTATCGGCCACCGCCTGTTCCTACCACGGCGTGAGCGACGGTCGCGTCGACCGTGCCTGTGGTTCTCCCGCGCGGCTGTCGGTCATTCGGCCGACAGGCCGGGTGTTCGGCTTGCGCTCCCCCGAGGGGGTCGTCCGAGGCGGAGGGCGCAAGCCGAGGGTTACTCCGGCTGGTGTTCCGGGCCTCCGAAGTCCGGGCTGGTGTAGTCCGGGCTCGTGAAGCTCGGGCGTGGGCCGGCGGCCGGACCGTCGTCCGGGCTGCTGAAGCCCGGGCTGTTGTAGCCGAGGTGCGGGATGCGGTTGGTCGGCGCCGACGGTGCCGTGGGGTGCAGGGCCACGGCGGAGCCGGGGTCGGCCAGCGCGTCTCGCAGGAAGGGCAGGATGCCGCGCTCCAGGAGTGCCTCGCGCCAGGCTTCCCTGGCTCGGGCCACCTCCTCGCCGAGTTCTCCGTAGAGGCCGGTCTCGAGCGAGGGCCTGTTGCGCAGTGCGGTGAGCAGCAGCCCGACGGCGGCGACGAGGATCGCGGCCGCGGTCATGGCGCCGAACACCCATCCGGCGGTGATCATGGTCTGGGCGAAGGCCGGCTCGGGGTCGAGCATCTTGAGGATGTAGCCCACGAGCAGGAAGATCGCCGCGGCCGTGCCGGCGAGGACGGGAGTGAGGACCGCGGCGACGGCGACGGCGCCCGCCCCTTCGGCTGCCTCTCCCAGGGTGGTGGCGAGCCCCATCGCGCCCACGCCCGACTCGGCCGAGCCGGTCTCGCGGACGGACGACGGGGTGGACGACGCCGGCTGGCGCAGTTCCTCGCGGACCTTCACGTAGTGCTGGTACTCGGTCGCGGCGGCCACCGTGATGAGGGCGGTGGCGTTCAGCGCCATGGTGCGCAGCTGTTCGGGGTTCAGCCGCTGTCCGACAGCGGCCAGTTCCGGGCGGGTAGGGGCGGAGCGCAGCGCCTCGTCGAGGATCCGCTCGTACTCCTGGCGGTCCTCGCTGTGCAGGTGCTGCGGAACGCTGTTCATGTGCATCCCCCGATGCTCCGTAGGGCTTGGGGCTCGCATGCCAACGAGCCGTCGGGCAGAAACGGAGGGGAGCCTGCTACGGATAAGCCGATGGTAGAGCGGTGACGGCACAGGGTGACAGGGGGTTTCCAGAAATTGGGCCCTGGCCTGCGCTGTTAATCGCGGTCGCCGCGCGGGGGGATACCTGCCCTGTGAACGTCTAGTTTTCCAGCGGCAGTTGCTGGACCAGCAGTTTTCCGGCCATGGTCACCCCGCCGTCCATCGCGATGGCCAGGCCGTCGGCGTAGATGTGCGGTCCCTCGACCAGCGGACGGGGATCCTCTTCGCTCTCCTCGGAGCCCACTTCGCCCAGCAGATAGGGAATGGGGCTGTGCCCGTGCACGATGCGGGTGCCGCCGTACATGTCCAGCAGGGAGCGCACGGCGTCCGCGCCGCCCTCGTCGCGGAAGGAGAAGCGCTTGGTGAACTTGCGGAACAGGTCCCAGCATTCGTCCGCGTCGTTGCGGGTGAGGGTCTCGCGGACGGTGTCGTTGACCGCCTCGATCGAGTCGCCGTAGTCGAGGTAGGCGGTGGTGTCGGAGTGGACGAGCAGATAGCCGTCCACCTCCTCGACGGCGTCGAGGCGGGCCATCCACTGCAAGTGGTGGTCCTGGAGGCGGTCCATGTCGGTCTTCTGGCCGCCGTTGAGCAGCCAGGCCGCCTGGAAGGTGGCGGTGCCCGCACCGGAGTTGACGGGGGTGTCGGAGAACCGCTTGGCGCCGAGCAGCAGCAACTCGTGGTTGCCCATGAGGGCCTTGCAGTAGCCGCCGGCCGCGGCCGCCTCGGCGGACAGCCGCATCACGAGGTCGATGACACCGATGCCGTCGGGCCCGCGGTCGGTGAAGTCGCCGAGGAACCACAACCGGGCGGTGCCGGCGCTCCAGTTGCCCGCGGAATCGATCAGACCTCGCTCCTGGAGTGCGGCCAGCAGTTCGTCGAGGTAGCCGTGCACGTCACCGACGACGAAGAGCGGACCGGCGGCGCCTTCCTCCCGGTCCGGGGCGGCCAGGGAGGCGGGGTCGGCGGGCACTTGAAGCGTGTCACCGCGGTTGATGACGGGCAGGTCCCGCCGGGTCGGCGTGTACCCCTCGGGGTGGTCGGCCGCCTCCTCGACGGGTACGGCGACGTCACCCGGGTGCGTGGTGTCGCCGTACGGACCGGTCTCGTGGACGTACGCCGGCACCCGGAAGTCGCGCAGCGTCGCCGCCCGCTCCGCCTCGGGTCCCTGACCGGCCCCCTGAGTCATCAGACCCCTCCACCATCACGCCGCATCTGAACCGCTTCGGACTGCCTGGTCGCAGCGGCCCGCGGTGTCGTGGGCCCATCATAGGAATGCCGATCGCGCCATGTGATGACCCAGGGGTGGTGAATCGGAGCAAGAGTCCAGTTCACCGCGGCTTTCGCCCCGATTGGGCAGGGCTTGGACCACCCAGGGTGATGGTCGGCCTACCCCTTCTCGGGTGACCTCGGCGGGCTGACCGTCGTGCGCGGCGGACGGCGTTGGGACGAGGTGCGCACGATCAGCTCCGTCGGTATCACCTGCTCGACCGGTTGGTCCGAATCGACCCCCTCGATCGCGTCGATGAGCAGCTGCACCACGGCGGTGCCGATGCGACGCGGCTTCAGCGAGAGCGTGGTGACGGGTGGCTCGGTGTTGGCGTACACGGTGGACTCGCTGCAGCAGACCAGAAGCAGGTCGTCCGGTACGCGCAGGCCGTAGCGGCGGGCCGCGGCGAGCAGATCGGTGCCGTTGGGGTCGAACAGGCCGTAGACGGCGTCGGGACGGTCCGGGCGGGCGAGCAGCCGGTCGGCGGCGACGGCGCCCGCGCACGGGTCGTGCGCCGGGTACTCCTCGTACACCGGGTCCTGGCCGACGCGTTCGCACCAGCGCAGGTACGCCGTGGTCGACAGGCGGGTGTACGTGTCCGTGGTCGTGCCGGTCAGCAGGCCGATGCGGCGGGCGCCGGCGGCGGCGAGGTGGTCGAGGATGCCGAGGACGGCGGCCTCGTGGTCGTTGTCGACCCACGCGGTGACCGGGAGCGAGCCGGCCGGGCGGCCGTCGGAGACGACCGGTAAACCCTGCCGGACGAGCTCGCTGACCACCGGGTCCTGGTCGGAGGGGTCGATGACGACCGTGCCGTCCAGGGCGACGTTCGACCACACGTCGTGGCGCGAGGTCGCGGGGAGGATCACCAGCGCGTAGCCGCGGGCGAGCGCCGCCGAGGTGGCGGCTCTGGCCATCTCCGCGAAGTACGCGAACTCGGTGAAGGTGAAAGGTTCATCCCCGTACGTCGTCACGGTCAGGCCGATGAGCCCTGACTTGCCGGTACGGAGCGTGCGGGCGGCCGCCGACGGGCGGTAGCCCAGTCGGTCGGCGACCTCGCGGACGTGGCGGCGGGTGGCGTCCGGGAGCCTGCCCTTGCCGTTCAGGGCGTCGGAGACGGTCGTGATGGAGACTCCGGCGGCGGCGGCCACGTCTCTGATGCCCGCTCGGCCCGGCCTGCTCCCTCGACGTGAGGTTTCCGCGCGGCTCACCTGGTGCTTCCCTGCTGCTGTCATGGCGAGCCGATAGTAGGGCTCATGCGGTCGGGTAGGGCGGACGCATATGCACGCGTTGACAGGCACGTTTCTGCATGGTCATTTAGCATCAACTACCTTTGAAACAAAGTCAGTTGAACGATCCAATGGCACTACGTGACTTGTCGGCACGCATGAGCCTGCCAACTTCCCGATGTTTCGAAGAGGTCTCAACTCACCTGCACGGGTGATGCGCGCCACGGCGTGAGCCACCGGCGCATAGATATATGTGGTCGCGCCCCCCGATTCGTCAGACTTCGTGCGCTGATGCCCGTGATGCGCGTGTGACGGATGAGGTCCGATCAGGACAGCCCTCGGCTGTACGCACCGACGGCGAATCCTCATAAGGTGAGAAGTATTGGAAGCCGGTGGTGGCGACGGGTCCGCCGGTGGTCGCGAGGAGGACTGCGGTGAGTGAGACGAGCCCCAAGCTGCGCGCCGAGCTGGCGGGTATCCCCACCTACAAGCCGGGCAAGCCGGCCGCCGGCGGCGGCCCGGCGGCCTACAAGCTGTCCTCCAACGAGAACCCGTATCCGCCGCTGCCGGGTGTGCTGGAGAGCGTGACGGCCGCGGCCTCCTCCTTCAACCGCTACCCGGACATGGCCTGCACGGGCCTGATGAACGAACTGTCCGACCGCTTCGGCGTCCCGCTCACCGACCTGGCCACCGGCACCGGCTCGGTCGGCGTCGCCCAGCAGCTGCTGCAGGCGACCGCGGGACCCGGCGACGAGGTCATCTACGCCTGGCGGTCCTTCGAGGCGTACCCGATCATCACGCAGATCAGCGGTGCCACGGCGGTGCAGGTGCCGCTGACCCCGGGCGATGTGCACGACCTGGACGCGATGGCGGACGCGATCACCGAGCGGACCCGCCTGATCTTCGTCTGCAACCCGAACAACCCGACGGGGACGGTCGTACGGCGGGCCGAGCTGGAGCGGTTCCTGGACCGGGTGCCCGCCGATGTGCTCGTCGTACTGGACGAGGCCTATCGCGAGTTCATCCGGGACATCGAGGTGCCGGACGGCGTGGAGCTGTACCGCCGGCGGCCGAACGTCTGCGTGCTGCGGACCTTCTCCAAGGCGTACGGCCTCGCGGGTCTGCGCGTCGGCTTCGCGATCGCCCATGAGCCGGTGGCGGCGGCGCTGCGCAAGACGGCGGTGCCCTTCGGCGTGAGCCAGCTCGCCCAGGACGCGGCGATCGCCTCGCTGCGGGCCGAGGACGAACTGCTCGGCCGGGTCGGCTCGTTGGTCGGCGAGCGCCACCGCGTGCTCGACGCGCTGCGGGGCCAGGGCTGGACGGTGCCCGAGACCCAGGCCAACTTCGTCTGGCTGCGGCTGGGGGAGCGCACGCTCGACTTCGCGGCGGCTGCCGAGCAGCACGGGGTCGTGGTCCGGCCGTTCGCCGGCGAGGGCGCGCGGATCACGGTGGGGGAGACCGAGGCCAACGACATCTTCCTGAAGGTGGCGGAGGCGTTCCGCAAGGAGCTCTAGCCTCCGGCGGATTCGCGAGGAGCTCCGGCCTCCGGCGGATTCCGGGCGGAGTTCCCGCCTTCGGCGATGGTCCGGCGATGTGATGTGGGTCCCCTTTGCCCGTCAGGGGGCCCCACCCGCCCGGAGTCGAACTGCCATGCGTCATACTTGCTTGTGAATGTGAACGCGTTCACAAGCGTGTCCCATTGCTCCACTTTGTGTACGACAAAAGGGGCAAACTGCCGCTGTGACCACGGCGACATAAGGAGACTGACGACGTGGATTTGGCTCTGGCGCCGGAGACATTGGCGCGCTGGCAGTTCGGCATCACCACCGTCTACCACTTCCTCTTCGTCCCCCTGACGATCTCGCTCGCCGCCCTCACGGCCGGCCTGCAGACCGCCTGGGTGCGCACGGAGAAGGAGAAGTACCTCAGGGCGACCAAGTTCTGGGGCAAGCTCTTCCTGATCAACATCGCGATGGGTGTCGTCACCGGCATCGTGCAGGAGTTCCAGTTCGGCATGAACTGGTCCGACTACTCGCGCTTCGTCGGCGACATCTTCGGCGCCCCGCTCGCCTTCGAGGCGCTGATCGCCTTCTTCTTCGAGTCGACCTTCATCGGTCTGTGGATCTTCGGCTGGGACAAGCTGCCCAAGAGGATCCATCTGGCCTGCATCTGGATGGTCTCGATCGGCACGATCCTGTCGTCGTACTTCATCCTCGCCGCCAACTCGTGGATGCAGCACCCCGTCGGCTACCGGATCAACAAGGCCAAGGGGCGTGCCGAACTCACCGACTTCTGGCAGGTGTTGACGCAGAACACCGCGCTGGCCCAGGCGTTCCACACGCTCAGCGCGTCCTTCCTGACCGGCGGCGCGTTCATGGTCGGCATCGCGGCCTTCCACCTGTTCCGCAAGAAGCACATCTCCGTGATGAAGAGCTCGCTGCGGCTCGGCCTGATCACCGTCACCATCGCGGGCCTGCTCACCGCCGTCAGCGGTGACACCCTCGGCAAGGTCATGTTCAAGCAGCAGCCGATGAAGATGGCCGCCGCCGAGGCGCTGTGGGACGGCCAGGACTCCGCGCCGTTCTCGATCTTCGCGTACGGCGATGTGAGCAAGGGCCACAACAGCGTCGAGCTGTCCGTGCCCGGGATACTGTCCTTCCTCGCCGACGACGACTTCAGCTCGTACGTGCCCGGCATCAACGACACCAACAAGGCCGAGCAGGAGAAGTACGGTCCCGGCGACTACCGGCCCAACATCCCGGTCGCCTTCTGGGCGTTCCGCTGGATGATCGGCTTCGGCATGGCGTCCTTCGCCATCGGCCTGGTGGGACTCTGGCTGACCCGCAAGAAGTTCATGCTGGCGCAGCACCTGCGGGTCGGCGACGACGAGGTGCCGAACCTGGTCCTCTTCCGCAACAAGGCCCTCAGCCCGAAGCTCGGCCGGCTCTACTGGCTCGTCGCCATCTGGACCATGGGCTTCCCGCTGATCGCCAACTCCTGGGGCTGGATCTTCACCGAGACGGGCCGACAGCCCTGGGTCGTCTACGGCGTCCTGCAGACCCGGCACGCGGTCTCCCCCGGGGTCTCCCAGTGGGAGGTCCTCACCTCGATGATCGTCTTCACCTCGCTCTACGCGATCCTCGCCGTCATCGAGGTCAAGCTGCTCGTGAAGTACGTCAAGGCCGGGCCCCCCGAACTCACCGAGGCCGACCTCAACCCGCCCACGAAGATCGGCGGCGACACCCGTGACGCCGACAAGCCGATGGCCTTCTCGTACTAGGCCCAGGGAGATCGAGTCATGGAACTTCACGACGTCTGGTTCGTCCTCATCGCCGTCCTGTGGACCGGCTACTTCTTCCTGGAGGGCTTCGACTTCGGGGTCGGCATCCTCACCAAGCTGCTCGCCCGCGACCGGGTCGAGAAGCGGGTGCTGATCAACACCATCGGACCGGTCTGGGACGGCAACGAGGTGTGGCTGCTCACGGCGGGCGGCGCGACCTTCGCCGCCTTCCCCGAGTGGTACGCCACCCTCTTCTCCGGCTTCTACCTGCCGCTGTTGCTCATCCTTGTCTGCCTGATCGTGCGCGGTGTCGCCTTCGAGTACCGGGCGAAGCGGCCCGAGGAGGACTGGCAGCGCAACTGGGAGACCGCGATCTTCTGGACCTCGCTGCTCCCCGCGTTCCTGTGGGGCGTGGCCTTCGGCAACATCGTGCGGGGCGTGAAGATCGACAAGGACTTCGAGTACGTCGGCAACCTCGGGGACCTGCTCAACCCCTACGCCCTCCTCGGCGGGTTGGTGACGCTGACGCTGTTCACCTTCCACGGCGCGGTGTTCACGGGGCTCAAGACCGTGGGGGACATCCGGGCGCGGGCGCGACGCCTTGCCCTCCAAGTCGGTGTCCTGACCGCCGTACTCGCGCTGGCCTTCCTTCTCTGGACGCAGGTCGACAACGGTGACGGCAAGAGCCTCGTCGCGCTCGTCGTGGCGGTGGCGGCACTGCTCGCCGCGCTGGGGGCGACCGCGGCCGGGCGTGAGGGCTGGGCGTTCGCGCTGTCCGGCGTCACGATCGTGGCGGCCGTCGCGATGCTCTTCCTGTCGCTGTTCCCGAACGTCATGCCGTCGTCGCTGAACGAGGACTGGAGCCTCACGGTCACCAACGCCTCGTCGAGCCCGTACACCCTGAAGATCATGACCTGGTGCGCGGGCATCGCCACCCCGATCGTCCTGCTCTACCAGAGCTGGACCTACTGGGTGTTCCGCAAGCGGATCGGTACGCAGCACATCGCAGACGCCGCGCACTGAGTCCGAGGTGGGGCATGTTTCACGTGAAACATGCCCCTTGAGAAGAGGGTGTGTTTCACGTGAAACCGATCGACCCGCGTCTGCTCCGATACGCCCGCGCCACCCGCCTGTTCATGATGGCGGTCGTCGTTCTCGGTGCCGTCGGGGCGGCGTTGGTGATCGCCCAGGCGATGCTCATCGCCGAGCTCGTGGTCGGCGCCTTCCAGCACGGAATGTCGGTCGCTGAACTCCGCACTCCCCTGCTGCTGTTGGCGTCGGTCGCCGTCGGCCGCGCGCTGGTCGCCTGGCTCACGGAACTCGCCGCGCATCGCGCCAGCGCGGCGGTGAAGTCGGAGCTGCGGGGACGGCTGCTGGAGCGGTCCGTGGCCCTCGGCCCCGGGTGGCTGAGCGGGCAGCGGACCGGATCACTGGTCGCCCTCGCCACCCGTGGTGTCGACGCCCTCGACGACTACTTCTCGCGCTATCTCCCGCAGTTGGGCCTCGCGGTGGTCGTCCCGGTGGCGGTGCTGGCCCGGATCGTCACCGAGGACTGGGTCTCGGCGGCGATCATCGTCGGGACCCTGCCGCTGATCCCCGTCTTCATGATCCTGATCGGCTGGGCCACACAGTCCCGGATGGACCGTCAGTGGAGGCTGCTGTCCCGGCTCTCCGGGCACTTCTTGGACGTCGTGGCGGGACTGCCGACCCTCAAGGTGTTCGGGCGGGCCAAGGCGCAAGCCGACTCGATCCGCCGCATCACCGGCGAGTACCGGCTGGCGACCATGCGGACGCTCCGGATCGCCTTCATCTCGTCCTTCGCGCTGGAACTGCTCGCGACACTCTCGGTGGCGCTGGTCGCCGTCACGATCGGCATGCGCCTGGTCCACGGCGACATGGACCTGTACGTCGGTCTGGTCGTCCTCGTCCTCGCGCCCGAGGCGTATCTGCCGCTGCGCCAGGTCGGCGCCCAGTACCACGCGGCGGCGGAGGGGCTGGCCGCGGCCGAGGAGATCTTCGCGGTGCTGGAGACGCCGGTGCCGGCCTCGGGGACGGGGGCCGTGCCGGTCGGCGGCATCACCTTTCAGGGAGTGACGGTCCGGTACCCCGGGCGGGCCGAGGACGCCGTGTCGGACGCGTCCTTCACCGTCGAGCCCGGGGAGACGGTCGCGCTCGTCGGGCCGAGCGGCGCGGGCAAGACGACGCTGCTGAACGTACTGCTGGGCTTCGTGCCGGCCACCGAGGGGCGGGTCCTGGTCGGCGGCACCGATCTCGCCGACATCGATCCGCAGCAGTGGCGGTCGCGCATCGCCTGGGTGCCGCAGCGCCCGCAGCTGTTCGCCGGGACCATCGCCGAGAACGTGCGGCTGACGCGTCCCGACGCCGACGAGGCCGCCGTGCGGCGGGCGTTGGCGGATGCCGGGGCGCTGGAGTTCGTGGACGCGCTGCCCGAGGGCGTCGACACCGCGCTCGGTGAGGACGGGACGGGGCTGTCCGCCGGGCAGCGGCAACGGCTCGCGCTGGCCCGGGCGTTCCTCGCGGACCGGCCCGTGCTGCTGCTCGACGAGCCGACGGCGGCGCTGGACGGGGCCACCGAGGCCGAGGTCGTGGCGTCGGTACGGCGGCTGGCGGTGGGGCGGACCGTGCTGCTGGTCGTACACAGGCCGGCGCTCCTCGGCGTGGCCGACCGGGTGGTGCGGCTGGCGGCACCCGCGGCCACCGCTCCCCTGGACGCCGGGCCCAGGACTGCCGAGGCCCGGCCGATCGAGACCGCTGCCGTCACCGACGAAGCCGAGACGGAGACGACCGGGCCGACGGCGGACACCCGCGGTGTCCTCGCCCGCGTCCGTGCCATGTCCGGCCCCCGCCGTGGCCGCCTCCTGCTCGCCCTGCTGCTCGGAAGCCTCGCCACCGGCAGTGCCGTCTGGCTCATGGCGACCTCGGGATGGCTGATCTCGCGGGCCTCGCAGCAGCCGCCGGTGCTGTATCTGATGGTGGCCGTGACGGCGACCAGGGCGTTCGGGATCGGCCGGGCCGTCTTCCGGTACGCCGAGCGGCTCGTGTCCCACGACGCCGTCCTGCGGATGCTCGCCGACACCCGGGTCGCCGTCTACCGGCGCCTGGAGCGGCTGGCGCCCGCCGGGCTGCGCCGCACCCGCCGGGGCGACCTGCTGTCCCGGCTGGTCGCCGACGTGGACGCCCTCCAGGACTACTGGCTGCGCTGGCTGTTGCCCGCCGGTGCCGCCGTCGCGGTGTCCGCCGCGTCCGTCGGCTTCACGGCCTGGCTGCTGCCCGAGGCCGGTGCCGCGCTCGCCGTCGGCCTGCTCGCCGCCGGCGCCGGCGTCCCGCTGCTCACCGGCGCGGTGGCCCGACGCGCCGAGCACCGGCTGGCCCCCGCCCGCGGAGAGCTGGCGACCCGGGTGACCGATCTGCTCACCGGCACCGCCGAGTTGACCGTCGCCGGCGCCCTGCCCGCCCGCACCGCCGAGACCCGCCGGGCCGACGGCGCACTCACCCGGATCGCCTCACGCGCCGCGGCGGCCACCGCCCTCGGCGACGGACTCACCGCCCTGATCTCGGGCCTGACCGTTGCCGCCACCGCCCTGGTCGGCGCCCAGGGCGTCGCCGACGGACGGCTCGCCGGCGTGGCCATGGCCGTCGTCGTCCTCACCTCGCTCGCCGCCTTCGAGGCCGTCCTCGGCCTCCCGCTCGCCGTGCGCTACCGGCAGCGCGTGCACCGCAGCGCGGAGCGCGTGTACGAGGTTCTGGACGCGCCCGAGCCGGTACGGGAGCCGGAGCGGCCCCGACAGGCGCCCGCCTCGCCGTTCCCGGTCGCCCTCAAGGGCCTGGCCGCGCGGCACGACGGACAGGACCGGGACGCCCTCGCCGGCCTCGACCTGACCCTCGACGAGGGGCGCAGGATCGCCGTGGTCGGGCCGTCCGGTTCCGGCAAGACGACGCTGGCGCAGGTGCTGCTGCGGTTCCTGGACCCGGAGGCGGGCTCGTACACGCTGGCCGGGGTGGACGCGTACGCCCTCGACGGCGACGACGTACGACGGCTGGTCGGGCTGTGCGCCCAGGACGCGCACCTCTTCGACAGTTCGGTGCGCGAGAACCTGCTCCTCGCCAGGAAGGACGCCACCGAGGACGAGCTGCGCGACGCCCTGCGGCGGGCCCGGCTCCTCGACTGGGCCGACGGCCTGCCCGACGGGCTCGACACACTGGTCGGCGAGCACGGGGCCCGGCTGTCGGGCGGCCAGCGCCAGCGGCTGGCCCTGGCCCGCGCGCTCCTCGCCGACTTCCCCGTCCTCGTCCTCGACGAGCCCGCCGAGCACCTCGACCTGCCCACCGCCGACGCCCTCACCGCCGATCTGCTGGCCGCCACCGAGGGCCGTACGACCCTCCTCATCACCCACCGTCTCGCCGGACTGGAGTCCGTGGACGAGGTGGTCGTCCTGGGCGAGGGGCGTGTCGTGCAGCGGGGGACGTACGTGGAACTGGCCGCGGTGGAGGGGCCGTTGCGGGCGATGGCGGAACGGGAGGCGGAGACGGAGGTGTTGGTGGGGGCGGTGAGTACGTCGGCGGGTATGTCGGCGAGGGCGTCAGGAAGCGGTAGGTCGATGAGCGGGACAGCGCCCGCGCTCGACTTTCCGGGATGAAAGGGACTAATTAGGCTCAGGGCATGCCCGCTCTCCCGTCTTCCGGTCAGACAGCGCCGTCCGGCCCCGGCCTGCCCGCCGACCTGGCTGCGCGGGTGCCGCAGTTGCTGGAGGCGATGCGGTCCGTCGGCAGTGGGCTCGAACTGCACTCCACGCTGGACCGGATCTGTGCGACCGCGGCGGCTCTGACCGGCGCCCGGTACGCGGCCATCGGGGTCGTCGACGAGGAGTGCGAGGGGCTCACCGACTTCGTCCGTCACGGGGTCGACGAGGCGACCGCCCGGCGCATCGGGCGGTTGCCCGACGGGCGCAAGGGGCTGCTGGGGGCGCTCATCCGCGATCCGGAGCCGGTGCGGCTCGCGGACCTGACGACGGATCCACGCTGCTGCGGCTTCCCCGAGCACCATCCGCCGATGCGCGCCTTCCTGGGCCTGCCCATCCGGGTCCGGGGCGAGATCTTCGGGAACCTCTATCTGGCCGAGAAGCGGGACCGGGAGCCGTTCGACGACGGTGACCTCGACCTGGTGCGGGTGCTGGCCACGGAGGCGGGTATCGCCATCGGCAACGCCCGGCTGTACGAGGCCGCCCAGCAGCGGGAGCGCTGGATCGACGGCTCGGTCGCCGTGACCACGGCCCTGCTGTCCGGCGGTGACGCGGAGGACGCCCTCCAGGTCGTCGCGGAGCAGGCCCGCCGGCTGTCGGGAGCCGCGGCCGGGATCGTGCTGCTGCCCGCCGACGAGGGCGGCCTGGAGATCGTCGCCGTGGCCGCCGAGGCGCCCTCGGGTCAGCTCGGCCGGGTCGTCCCGCCCGAGAGCGAGATCGTCGCCGAACTCCTCGCCGGGCGGGCCGTGTTCGTGGAGGACGCCGGCACCGACCCGCGCATCCTGACGGGGCTCGCGCGCGACTACGGGCCGATCATGATGCTGCCGCTGCAGAGCGACGGCCGGGTCCTGGGCGGTCTCGTCATGCCCCGGGAGCGCGGCGGGCACCCGTTCACGGAGACGGAGCGCGTCCTCGGCACCCAGTTCGCCTCGCAGGCCGCGCTCGCACTGAAGATGGCCGACGCCCAACGCGACCGGGAGCGGCTCGCGGTCTACGAGGACCGCGACCGTATCGCCCGTGACCTGCACGATCTCGTCATCCAGCGGCTGTTCGCGACGGGCATGATGCTGGAGAGCGCCCAGCGCGGGGCGGTCGTGCCGGAGGTGCGGGACGGGGTCGGCAAGGCCGTCGGCGAACTCGACGTCACCATCCAGGAGATCCGCACCGCGATCTTCGCGCTCCAACAGGGGCCCGCCGAGGCGCCGTCGGGGCTGCGCACGCGGGTGCTGCGCGAGATCAACATGGCCGCCGTGCCGCTCGGCTTCAGGCCCGCGCACCGCTTCGTCGGCCCGGTCGACACCGTCGTCGGCGACCTGACCGGCAAGAACCTCATCGCCGCCCTGCGCGAGGCCCTCTCCAACGCCTTCCGGCACGCCGGGGCATCCCGGATCGACGTCGTGGTCGACGCGACGGCGACGCTGCCGGACGGGCGCCCCGGCGTCCGCCTGACGGTCGCGGACGACGGCGTCGGCATCCCCGAGGGCGGTCGCCGCAGCGGCCTGAAGAACCTCAAGCGCCGGGCCGAGTCGCTCGGCGGCGACAGCCGGCACGGGCCGGGCATCGGCGAGAACGGCGGCGGCACGACGGTGGTGTGGCAGGCGCCGTACTGACACCGACAAGGGCCGCACTGACTCGCCGTCAGTGACCCGTGTGCAGCAACCTGTCCCCCAGGCGTACGCCTTGAACAGGCCAGGTACCGGACGTTCGGGTCACGATCGCTGGCATGGGCTCACCTCGCCGTCACCCCTTGCTCGTTCCGGCTCTGATGTGCGCGTTGGCGGTGCTGGCGGCGCGGGCCACGGCGGCCGACGGCGAGTCCGGCGACGGTCCGGGTGCGGAGACGGGCGCCGGCGACATGAGCGTCAGCGCTCAGGTGGCCCGGCTCTACGAGGACGCGGCGGTGGCGACCCGGCAGTACGAGGCGGGCCGGCAGCAGGCGGAGGTGCAGCGGGCGCGGGCGCAGCGGGCCGAGGAACTGTTGGACCGGGAGCGGCGGGAGATCGCCGTGCTGCACGAGGATCTGGGCCGGATCGCACGCGCCCAGTACCGCGACGGCGGGGGTCTGCCGATGGCCGCGCAGATCGTCCTCGCCAGCAGTCCGGACGAGCTGATGCGAGGTCAGCACGTCTTCTCGCAGGTGAACCTGGCCGTCGGCAACGCGCTCGACAAGAGCCGGCGGGCCGAGGTCCGGCTCACCGCCGACAAGACGAAGGCGGCGACGGCCTGGCGGACGCTGGAGAGTCGCAGCACCCAACTCGCCGCCGTGAAGAACACCATCCAGAGCAAGCTCGACGAGGTGCGGGGGCAGTTGCAGGGCCAGGCTGACGTCTCGGTCGCGGCGGGCGCCTGCCGGGGCGCGGTCCGGCTCGACCAGCCCCCGACGCAGGTGACGGGCGCGTGGGTGACGCCCGTGGAGACGTACGAACTGTCCGCGGGCTTCGGCAGCGGCGGCGCCCGGTGGGCCAACCGGCACACCGGGCAGGACTTCGCGGTACCGATCGGGACGCCGGTGCGGGCGGCTGGCTCGGGACGGGTGGTGAAGGTGTCCTGCGGGGGAGCCTTCGGGATCGAGATCGTGCTCGAACATCCGGGCGGCTACTACACGCAGTACGCCCATCTCGCTGCCGTCACCGTCGACCAGGGCGAGCGCGTGGCCGCCGGCCAGTGGATCGGCCAGTCGGGCACCTCAGGCAACTCCACCGGCCCCCACCTGCACTTCGAGGTACGGGTCACACCGGAACTTGGCTCGGCGGTGGACCCGGTGCCATGGCTGGCGGCACGGGGCGTGCCGGTCGGCTGAGCCCGCCGTGGCCACGCCCGCATCCCCGCCGTATCCGCCGAACTACGGCAGCCGCGCCAGCAACTCCTCGATCACGACCGCCACGCCGTCGTCGTTGTTGGCGACCGTGCGGCCCGAGGCGGCGGCGATCACGTCCGGGTGGGCGTTGCCCATCGCGTAGGACCGGCCGGCCCAGGTGAGCATCTCCACGTCGTTCGGCATGTCACCGAAGGCGACGACCTCCTCGTGCGAGATCCCGCGCTCGGCGCAGCACAGGGCGAGCGTGCTGGCCTTGGAGACGTCGGGGCCGCTGAGCTCCAGCAGGGCGCTGGGACTGGAGCGGGTCACATTGGCGCGGTCGCCGAGGGCGAGCCGGGCCAGGGTGAGGAAGGCGTCCGGGTCGATGGTCGGGTGGTACGCGAGGATCTTCAGCACCGGCTCCCCGGCCCCCGGCGCGTCCGGTGCCAGGAGGTGTTCGGCCGGCGCGAGGGTGTCCGGTGTCTCCATGTGCAGCTTGGGATAGTCGGGCTCCTGGTAGAAGCCGTACGTCTGCTCGACCGCGTACACCGTGCCCGGCGCCGCGTCCCGCAGCAGTCGTACGGCGTCCAGCGCGTTGTCCCGCGCCAGCTCCCGCACCTTCACGAACCGGTGGGCGCCGGGGCCGCCGTGCAGGTCGACCACGGCGGCGCCGTTGCCGCAGATCGCCAGGCCGTGGCCGTGGACGTGTTCGCTGACGACGTCCATCCAGCGGGCCGGGCGGCCGGTGACGAAGAAGACCTCGATGCCCGCCTCCTCGGCGGCGGCCAGGGCGGCGACCGTGCGCGGGGAGACCGATTTGTCGTCGCGCAGCAGGGTGCCGTCGAGATCGGTGGCTATGAGCCGCGGTGGGGCGGCGGATGCCGGGGTCTCGGGCTGTCGAGTCGCTGAGGTCACGGCGTCATTCTCCCGCATATGTCCGCACGGCCGTGCGGGGGACCGCACAGATGAGACATAGATGACCCTCGGGCGAGGTCAGCCCAGCTGTGCCGTCGCCTCCATGGCGATCTGCTCGAAGACCTTCTCGTCGGTGGCGAAGTCGGAGTCGGGGATCGGCCAGTGGATCACGAGCTCGGTGAAGCCGAGGTCCCGGTGGCGGCCGGCGAAGTCGACGAACGCGTCGAGGGACGCCAGCGGGCGGGCGCGGTCCGGGGTGAAGCCGGTGAGCAGGATGCGGTCCAGCTCGTTCGCGTCCCGGCCGAGCTCCGTGCAGGCGTCGGTGAGCTTGTCGAGCTGGCCGCGCAGGGCCCGCACCGACTGCTCCGGCGTGCCGTCCTCGAACAGCTTGGGGTCGCCGGTGGTCACCCACGCCTGGCCGTACCGGGCGGCGAGCCGCAGTCCGCGCGGGCCCGTGGCGGCCACCGCGAAGGGCAGCCGGGGGCGCTGCACGCAGCCGGGGATGTTGCGCGCCTCGTGCGCCGAGTAGAAGTCGCCCTTGTACGAGACCGAGTCCTCGGTGAGCAGTCGGTCGAGGAGGGGGACGAACTCGGCGAGCCGGTTGGCGCGCTCGCGCGGGGTCCAGGGCTCCTGGCCGAGCGCGGTGGCGTCGAAGCCGGTGCCGCCGGCGCCGATGCCGAGGGTGATCCGGCCGTCGGAGATGTCGTCGAGGGAGATCAGTTCCTTGGCGAGGGTCACCGGGTGCCGGAAGTTCGGCGAGGTGACCAGCGTGCCGAGGCGGACTCGCTCGGTCACGGCCGCGGCGGCGGTCAGTGTCGGGACGGCGCCGAACCACGGGCCGTCGCGGAAGGTGCGCCAGGACAGGTGGTCGTAGGTGTACGCGGTGTGGAAGCCGAGCTGCTCGGCCCGCTGCCAGGTCGCACGCCCGCCCTCGTGCCAGCGGAGGTACGGAAGGATCACGGTGCTCAGACGCAGACTCATGCGATCGAGCCTACGGGTCCGCACCGACAACGGACGAAACGGGCACCGAACGCGGCCCGCTCACCCAGCCGTTTCTCCCCGGCAGGGGTCAGTGCGACTCGGGAAACCGCAGATACTCCGCCGGCACCGCCTTGGTCAGCCACACCCCGTTCGCGCTGACCTGGAACACGTGTCCGTCGCGGTGCATCGCGCCGGCGTCCACGGAGAGCACGATCGGTCGGCCGCGGCGGGCGCCGACGCGGGTCGCCGTCTCGCGGTCGCGGGAGAGGTGTACGTCGTGCCGGTTCATGGGCCGCAGGCCCTCGGCGCGGATCGCGTCCAGATTGCGGTCCACGGTCCCGTGGTAGAGGTACGGCGGCGGGGCGGCCGCGGGCAGTCCGAGGTCGATCTCGACGCTGTGGCCCTGGCTGGCGCGGATGCGGGTGCCCTCGACGGCGAAGCGCTGCTTGTCGTTGGCGGCGACCACATGGTCGAGTTCGTCCCGGGTGAACCGGAACCCGTGCGCCGCGGCCGCGGCGATCAGTACGTCGATCTCGACCCAGCCGGCCTCGTCGAGCGTCAGCCCGATCCGCTCCGGCTGATGCCGCAGGTGCTTCGAGAGGTACTTCGACACCTTCACGGTGCGTCTCTCGTCTTTGTCTCTTTCTCTGTGTCTTTCGTCCATCCGGTCAGCATGGCGGGAGAGACGTGCGTCACGCATTTTATTTTGAGGCCGAGGTTTGATCCACAACCAACTGTAGTTATCCACAGGCTAATTGGCGATTCTGTGGACAACTCCCGGTCCTGTCACACCCCTTGGTCAAGATCAGCTGGGGGCACCCCATTTGGCATGAGCGCATCCAACCCCCTTGCCCGCACCTCCCGTTCAGCCGCCAACGCGATGAACTCGCCCGCCCGCTCCACCCCAACCAGCCCCTCCACCGCCCGAATCGTCCCTTCGGGCAACACCACGGAGCGTGACCCGGAACGCGAATCCTCCACCCGCTCCTCCGCCCCCTCGTCCCCCAGCTGCCGGCGCAGCTGTCGTACCGCCAACAGCCGCATCGCCCGCGCCAGTTCGGCGTCCACCGTCTGCTGCGCCAGTGGTCGCAGCCGCCGTACCAGCGAGGCCGCCTCGGTCGCGTCCGCGTCGCTCGGAAGGTGCGTTCCATGCAGGTAGCGCGCGAAGACGTGCTCGGTGGTGAACTCCAGGAACCTGGCGGCGATGTGCTCGACCTGTCCCCTCAACTCCCGCAGATGACCGGCGATCGCGGACAGCGGCACGCCCGCCTCGTACAACTCCACGGCCACGGCCAGCTCTTGGGGGCTCGGGACGACGAAGGAGTCCGGGTCCCCGGGCACCGGCTCCAGCACTCCCAGCTCGACCGCGTCCGCGACCGCCGCGTCGTCCGGAGACCCGCCGAACCGCTCGTCGAGCTCGGCCCGCGAGATCCGTACCGCCTCCTCGTCGGTCCACGGCCCGTCGACCTCGGCGACCAGCCCGAGCACCCCGCCGAGGCCCCGCCCGGCGTCCCAGGCGGCCAGCAACTCCTTGATGGAGGCCAGGGTGTAGCCGCGGTCGAGGAGGTCGGCGATCTGGCGCAGCCGGACGAGGTGGGCGTCGGAGTACAGGTTTGCCCGGCCGCGGCGCTCGGGGCGGGGGAGCAGGCCGCGGTCCTGGTAGGCGCGGATGGTGCGGACGGTGGCGCCGCTGACGTGCGCCAGGTCCTCTATCCGGTAGCCGGCCGGGGCGCTCACGCCACCGCCCTGGCCGCCGGTGATCTGCGCAGATACTCCGCCGCCCGGCTCAGTGAACCCTCCTGGGAGGGGTGGTAGGAGCGCCGCAGATAGCGGGGGATCGCCGCGCCGAGGTCCCGCCACGCGGGCAACAGGCCTTTCCGTACGGCCTTTTCGTGCGTGACGAGGGAGTAGCGCAGCCGGCCGGCGAGCCGCGGGTCGTGGCGGATCAGGTAGGCCGATCCCCACAGCCACATGTAGAGCATCACGGGCGCGGTGACGGCCATGCCCGCGACGCGGAAGGCGTAGCGGGGTGCGCCGGTGCCGGCGCAGTGCTGGAACATGTCGAAGGCGACCGCGCGGTGCTCGACCTCCTCGGCGCCGTGCCAGCGCAGCAGGTCGAGCATGACCTCGTCGGCGCCGGCCGCGTCCAGGGCGTCGGCGGCCAGGATCCAGTCGCCGAGCACGGCCGTGAACTGCTCGATCGCCGCGACCACCGAGAGCCGGAAGCGCAGCCACTCGCGCCGGGGGATCGGGACGCCGAGCGGCGGGCGTTCGCCGAGCAGCCGCTCGAAGAGGAAGTCGACGTACTTGGTGAAGTCCTCGGTGTCGAGGTGCTGCGCGGCCAGGTGGTCCAGCACGTGCGCGTGCTGCACGCTGTGCGTGGCCTCCTGGCCCATGAACCCCTTGACGTCCACGAGCAGTTCGGGGTCCTTGACGCGCGGCAGCCCTTCCTTGAAGACCTGCACGAACCACCGCTCCCCCGCCGGCAGCAACAGGTGCAGCACGTTGATGACGTGGGTCGCGGTCGGCTCGCCCGGGATCCAGTGCAGGGGCGTGCGCGACCAGTCGAAGGTCACCCTGCGCGGCGCGATCCGCCCGCTCACAGCGGCGGCTCCATCCGCGCGATCGCCCGCAGCGCACCCGGCGCGAACCGGCCCAGCAGCCGGGCGCCCCGTGCCTCCGGAGTGACCGGCACGACCGCCTCGTTGCGCACCACCGCCCGCAGGATCGCGTCGGCGACCTTCTCCGGCGGGTAGTTGCGCAGCCCGTACAGCCGCGCCGACCTCTTCTGCCGCCGCTTCTCCTCGTCGGCGTCGACCCCGGCGAAGCGCGCGGTGGAGGTGATGTTGGTGTTGACGAAGCCGGGGCAGATGGCGCTCACCCCGATTCCCTGCGAGGCGAGTTCGGCGCGCAGGCACTCGCTGAGCATCAGCACGGCGGCCTTGGAGGTGCTGTAGGCGGGCAGTGCCTTGGAGGGCTGGTAGGCCGCCGCCGAGGCGGTGTTGACGATGTGGCCGCCCTGGCCGCGCTCGGCCATCTGCTTGCCGAAGAGCCGGCAGCCGTGGATGACGCCCCACAGGTTGACGTCGAGGACCTTCTTCCAGTCCTCGGGGCTGGTGTCGAAGAAGGAGCCGGACAGGCCGATGCCCGCGTTGTTCACCAGCACGTCCACCACCCCGTACTCGGCGGCGACCTTGGCGGCGAGTTTCTCCATGGCCTGCTCGTCGGAGACGTCGGCGGTCTCGGCCCAGGCCTGGGGGGCGCCGATCAGCCGGGACAGTTCGGCGGTGCGCGCCGCGGACTCCTGGTCGCGGTCGACGGCGACCACGCGTGCGCCGGACTCGGCGAACGCGAACGCCGTGGCCCGTCCGATGCCGCTGCCGGCGCCGGTGACCAGGACGAGCTGTCCGCCGAACCGCTCCGCGTACTTGCCGTCGGCCGCCGTCACCTGGGCCCTGCCGCCTTCGATGGTGGTCACGAACTCTCCGATCCAGGCGGCCAGTTGGTCGGGACGGGTGCGCGGGATCCAGTGCTTGGCCGGGATGGTGCGCCGGGTCAACCGCGGTGCCCACTCCTCCAGTTCGTCGTAGAGCCGCTCGGACAGGAAAGCGTCCCCGAGCGGCGTGACGAGCTGCACGGGCGCGTGCGCGTAGGCGTCGGGGCGCGGCCTGCGCAGCCGGGCGCGGACGTTGTCCCGGTACAGCCACGCCCCGTGGGCCGCGTCCTGGGGCAGCGAGGAGGTCGGGTAGGCGCCGCCGGGCACCTTCTCGACGCGCTCCAGGATGCGCGGCCAGCGCTTGCCGAGGGGGCCGCGCCAGGCCAGTTCGGGCAGCACGGGCGTGTGCAGCAGGTACACGTACCAGGACTTGGCGCCCTGGCCGAGGAGTTGGCCGACCCGGCGCGGGGTGGGCTTGCGCAGGCGCCTGTTGATCCAGTGCCCGAAGTGGTCGAGGGAAGGTCCGGACATCGAGGTGAAGGAGGCGATGCGGCCCTCGGTGCGTCCGACGGTGACGAACTCCCAGGACTGCACCGAGCCCCAGTCGTGCCCCACCAGGTGCACCGGCCGGTCCGGGCTGACCGTGTCGATCACGGCCAGGAAGTCGTCCGTGAGCTTCTCCAGGGTGAAGCCCCCGCGCAGCGGCTGCGGCGCGCTCGACCGGCCGTGGCCGCGGACGTCGTAGAGGACGACGTGGAAGCGGTCGGAGAGCCGGGCGGCGACCTCGGACCACACCTCCTTGCTGTCCGGGTAGCCGTGCACCAGGACCACCGTCGGCTGTCCGGGGTCCCCCAGCTCGGCGACGCACAGCTCGACGCCACCGGTCCGCACCCGGCGCTCGCGCGCGCCCTGGAGCAGCTCCACCTCTCCGCCGTCCTGCGCTGTTCCCCTTTTCCCCTTTTCGCGGGAGTTCCTCGCCACCGTCACTTCTCCTCCGCCCAGCGCCGCACGTGCGGCAGATCGTCGTCCAGCCAGAAGGCGCTCTCCTCGGGATCCGTCGAGTCGGTGACGACGAGGATCTCCTCGAACTTGGCGCCCGTGCCCCGGAATCCGAGGTGGGGTTCGACCGCCCACAGGCCCGGCTGCGGCGGGTGGTCGGAGAAGCGGTACGGCGACCACAGCGGGGACCAGCCGTCCCGGTGGCCGTGCAGCGCGTCGCTCGCGAGGCCCTTGAGGGACTGGGTGCCGAACCCGAACAGGTGGGGCGAGAAGCGGCGCTGCTTGACCTGGTCGACCTTGTGGGCGATCACGCCGAAGGGGTAGGCGCGGTGCCGGTTGGCGTAGCCCTGGCGGACCATGAGGCGGTCCACGTCCTCGTAGATCGTGCGCAGCGGGCGCTTCTCGCGGACCTCGCGCAGGATCAGCTCGCGGTGCGCCTCCAGGTCGGCCATGAGCCGGTCCTGCACCGGGTTGAGGCCGAGGGAGCCCGAGTAGCCGATGTCGGCCGTGTAGCCCTCGTAGACCGGGGCCATGTCGAGGATGAAGGGCATGCCGGGCGCCAGTCGGCGGTCGGTCGGGAAGAACTGCAGCGGGACGCGGAAGTTCACGAACGCCGTGCGGTCGCCGAACCAGGCGAAGGGGAGGTGGAACCAGTCCCGGACGCCCCGAGCGCGCAGCCACTCGCGCTGCATCCGTGCGGCCTGCCGCTCCGACACGCCCGGCTCCAGGCGGGCCGCGACCGCCTCCGCGCACTCGTAGGCGAGCCGCTGGACCTGCCTGAACCCCCGCAATCGCGCGGAGAGTTCGCTCGTCACCGCCGTCGTCATGCCGACCCCGCCTCACCGTCTTCATCGACTGCGCTACGTGTCCGTAACTTGACACCAGCGAATGTGACAGTACTTAGAGGCTGCGTCAATAGGCGGGCTCCGGGCTGTGGACAACCCTGCCTTGTGGATAACTCTGCGTAGCTCTCAGGTAGGGGTATCCCCTAAGGATCCGTACATCTGGAGTGTGAGACGAAGACAGCTCTTCGGTCTGACGACCGGGGTGGCCCAGGTCACTACCTTCTTAAACGTGACTGTGATCGCGACCGAAAGCCTGAGCAAGCGGTTCCCCAGGGTGACCGCTCTTGACCGGCTGTCCGTCGACGTCGGGCCCGGTGTGACCGGGCTCGTCGGAGCGAACGGAGCCGGCAAGTCCACGTTGATCAAGATCCTTCTGGGTCTTTCCCCCGCCACGGAGGGCCGTGCCGAAGTGCTCGGCCTCGACGTCGCGACCAAGGGCGCCGCCATCCGCGAACGGGTCGGCTACATGCCGGAGCACGACTGCCTGCCGCCGGACGTGTCGGCGACCGAGTTCGTCGTGCACATGGCCCGCATGTCCGGCCTGCCGCCGGCCGCGGCGCGTGAGCGCACCGCGGACACGCTGCGCCACGTGGGCCTGTACGAGGAGCGCTACCGTCCCATCGGCGGTTACTCCACCGGCATGAAGCAGCGCGTGAAGCTGGCCCAGGCCCTGGTTCACGACCCGCAGCTGGTCTTCCTGGACGAGCCGACCAACGGCCTCGACCCGGTCGGCCGCGACGAGATGCTCGGCCTCATCCGCCGGATCCACACGGACTTCGGCATCTCGGTCCTGGTCACCTCCCACCTGCTGGGCGAGCTGGAGCGCACCTGCGACCACGTGGTCGTGGTCGACGGCGGCAAGCTGCTGCGCTCCAGCTCCACCACGGACTTCACCCAGACCACGACCACCCTCGCCATCGAGGTCACCGACTCCGACACACACCCGGACGGCACGCGCGTGGTGCGTGACGCGCTCCACGCGCGCGGAGTGGAGGTCCTCGACGGCAGCAACGGCCTGCCCGGCGCCGGCCACATCCTGCTGCTGACCGCGCAGGGCGAGGAGACGTACGACGTGGTCCGCGACATCGTCGCCGACCTCGGCCTCGGCCTGGTGCGCATGGAGCAGCGCCGGCATCACATCTCCGAGGTCTTCACGGCCGAGGACGAAAAGCGGAAGGAGGTGGTCGGCCATGGCAATTGAGCACCCTGTAGCACCGGCCCCGGGTGACCAGACCCGTATCCACAACATCGGCTACCGCAACTACGACGGCCCCCGCCTCGGCCGCTCCTACGCCACCCGCTCGCTGTACTCGCAGTCCCTGCGCGGCTCCTACGGACTTGGCCGTTCGGTCAAGTCCAAGGTGCTGCCGATGCTGCTCTTCGTGGTGATGTGCGTGCCCGCGGCCATCATGGTCGCCGTCGCGGTCGCCACGAAGGCCAAGGACCTGCCCGTCGACTACACGCGCTACGCGATCATCATGCAGGCCGTCATCAGCCTGTACGTCGCTTCGCAGGCGCCCCAGTCCGTCTCGCGCGACCTGCGCTTCAAGACCGTGCCGCTGTACTTCTCGCGGCCGATCGAGACCGCCGACTACGTGCGCGCCAAGTACGCGGCGCTGGCCTCCGCGATGTTCATCCTGACCGCGGCCCCGCTGCTCGTGCTCTATGTGGGCGCCCTGCTGGCCAAGCTGGACTTCGCCGACCAGACCGAGGGCTTCGCCCAGGGACTCGTCTCCGTGGCACTGCTCTCGCTGCTCTTCGCCGGCATCGGCCTGGTCATCGCCTCGATCACCCCGCGGCGCGGCTTCGGCATCGCGGCCGTCATCGCCGTGCTGACGATCTCCTACGGCGCGGTCTCCACGCTCCAGGCGATCGCCGACGCGCAGGACAGCTCCGGATCCATCGCCTGGATCGGCCTCTTCTCGCCCGTCACGCTCATCGACGGCGTCCAATCGGCCTTCCTGGGCGCGGAGTCGGCCTTCCCCGGCGCCGTCGGACCCAGCAACGGGGAGGGCGCGGTCTACGTCCTCGTCCTCCTGGGCCTGATCGCCGCGTGCTACGGCCTCCTGATGCGCCGCTACCGAAAGGTCGGACTGTGACCACGCTCTCCATCGACCACGTCTCCCGCTGGTTCGGCAACGTGGTCGCCGTCAACGACGTCACCATGACCATCGGTCCCGGCGTCACCGGCCTGCTGGGCCCCAACGGCGCCGGCAAGTCCACCCTGATCAACATGATGGGCGGCTTCCTGGCCCCCTCCACCGGCACCGTCACCCTCGACGGCGAGCAGGTGTGGCGCAACGAGCAGATCTACAAGCACATCGGCGTCGTCCCCGAGCGCGAGGCGATGTACGACTTCCTCACCGGACGTGAATTCGTCGTCGCCAACGCCGAGTTGCACGGCCTCGGCGACAAGGCGGCCCAAAAGGCCCTGGCCACGGTCGAGATGGAGTACGCGCAGGACCGCAAGATCTCGACGTACTCCAAGGGCATGCGCCAGCGCGTGAAGATGGCGAGCGCCCTGGTGCACAACCCCTCGCTCCTGCTGCTCGACGAGCCCTTCAACGGCATGGACCCGCGTCAGCGCATGCAACTGATGGACCTGCTGCGGAAGATGGGCGACGAGGGCCGCACGGTGCTCTTCTCGTCCCACATCCTCGAAGAGGTCGAGCAGCTCGCCTGGCACATCGAGGTCGTCGTCGCCGGACGGCACGCGGCCAGCGGCGACTTCCGCAAGATCCGCCGCCTGATGACCGACCGCCCGCACCGCTACCTGGTCCGCTCCAGCGACGACCGCGCCCTCGCGGCCGCCCTGATCGCCGACCCGTCGACCTCCGGCATCGAAGTCGACCTGGCGGAGGGCGCGTTGCGCGTCCAGGCCGTCGACTTCGGCCGGTTCACGGCCCTGCTGCCCCGGGTGGCCAGGGACCACGGCATCCGGCTGCTCACGGTCTCGCCGTCGGACGAGTCCCTCGAGTCCGTCTTCTCGTATCTCGTCGCGGCGTAGGAGGCCAAGAGATGTACGACCCCACAGTCGCCCGACTCACCTATCGGGCCCTGCTCGGCCGCCGCCGGGCCCTCATCCTGGGCGCCCTGCCGCTGCTGCTGATCGTGATCTCGGTCGTCGTCCGCGGCCTCGCGGGCGCCGACGACCAGACCGCGTCCGACCTGCTCGGCGGGCTCGCGCTGGCCACGATGGTGCCGATCATCGGCGTCATCGCGGGCACCGGCGCGATCGGCCCGGAGATCGACGACGGCTCCGTCGTCTACCTGCTGTCCAAGCCGCTGAAGCGCCCCACGATCATCTTCACGAAACTCATCGTGGCGATCGGCGTGACGATGGTGTTCTCGGCCCTGCCGACACTCATCGCGGGCTTCATCCTCAACGGCAACGGCCAACAGATCGCCGTCGCCTACACGGTGGCGGCGCTGGTCGCCTCGATCGCCTACGCGTCGATGTTCCTGCTCCTTGGCACGGTGTCCCGGCACGCGGTGGTCCTCGGGCTGGTCTACGCCCTGGTCTGGGAGGCCCTGTTCGGCTCCCTGGTCTCCGGCGCCCGCACCCTGAGCGTCCAGCAGTGGTCGCTCGCCGTCGCCCATAAGGTGGCCGGCGGCGACCTCGTCACCTCGGACGTCGGACTGACCACGGCGGTCGTCCTGCTGGTCGTGGTGACGGTCCTCGCGACCTGGTACGCCGGCCAGAAGCTGCGCTCGCTGACCCTCGCCGGCGAGGAGTGACCCACAAGACGGACCCTGTGCCCGGACAGCTCCGGATCTTGACGGAGGCTTCACCTCTGTCCGGGCACACTGGGGTAAAGGGGACGGACGGCTAGGAGGAACGGGGATGGCGGACGAGGCCTCGCAGTACGGGGACGGCGCCTGGGACGACCTTGTCCTGGACGATGACTTCATACGGTCCGCGGAGACGTCCGAGCCGTCCGCCCGGGCCCGTATGCTCGCCGCGCGCTGGCGTCAGGAGGAGCCCGAGCCGCAGCCCTGGCGCTCCGACGAGCCGCCGGCGGGCTGGTTCTTCAGCAAGGGACGTCGCCGCAGGTGGCGCCGCCGGTAGTGCGCCGATCCGGCCTGCGGCTCGCTGAATTATTCGGTGGCGCCCAACTCGTTCTCCCGGCACAGTGGTTGTCGTCCACCACAAGCTGGGAGAGGAGCGGGACGATGTCCATGCACGACAGTACGTCCAGCTCCCGACAGGGCAGTTCACGGCGGACTCCGGTGTAGTTACCCCACCGTCGAGTCCACCGCGTCGAACTGTCCGGGGCGGCCGCTTCGAGCACGCGACGTCGCTCTCGCGTGGGCCGCCTTCCCGGAGGATTGGCCGAGTGGTAAGGCACCGGTTTGCTAAACCGTGGTCGGGCTTGGAAAGGCCCGCGCACGTTCGATCCGTGCATCCTCCGCAGAAATCCTGATGCTGCAAGACTCCTGAAACTCAGCTCAGCAGTCGCTCCAACACCACCGCGATGCCGTCCTCCTCATTGGAGCACGTCACCTCGTCCGCCACGGCCTTCAGCTCCTCATGCGCGTTGGCCATGGCCACACCCCGCGCCGCCCAGGCGAACATCGTGATGTCGTTCGGCATATCGCCGAAGGCAATCGTCTCCGCGGCCTTGATGCCGAGACGTCGGGCCGCCAGCGACAGTCCCGTCGCCTTGGACAGCCCCAGCGGCAGCAGCTCGACGATGCCCTCACCGGCCATGGCCACCGTGACGAATCCGCCGGCGGCATCCTGCGCCGTCCGGGCCAACTCGTCGTCCGACAGCCGAGGATGCTGGATGTAGATCTTGTTGAGCGGCGCGGCCCAGAGGTCGGACGCGTCGGTGAACGGCGTCGACGGCAGCGTCTCGCTGGCCGTGTACCCCGGCCCCACCAGCACGTCGCCGTCCAGCCCGTCCCGGCCGGCCGCCAGGTACAGCGGACCGACCTGTGCCTCGATCTTGGCCAGGGCCACGGCCGCCAGCTGCCGATCCAGCGTGACCGAGGTCAGCAGGCGGTGCGCGCCGGCGTCGTAGACCTGTGCGCCCTGGCCGCAGACCGCGAGGCCCTCGTAGCCGAGGTCGTCGAGGATGTGCCGGGTCCAGGGGACCGCGCGGCCGGTCACCACGATGTGCGCGGCGCCGGCCTCCGCGGTCGCCACGAGGGCGGCACGGGTGCGCGGTGAGACCGACTCGTCGGAGCGCAGCAGCGTCCCGTCGAGGTCGGTCGCGATCAGCTTGTACGGGAAACCGGTGCTCACTTGGCGATCGGCTCCAGCAGCTCCCGGCCGCCCAGGTACGGACGCAGCACCTCCGGCACGCGCACGGACCCGTCGGCCAGCTGGTGGTTCTCCAGGATCGCCACGATCGTGCGCGGTACGGCGCACAGCGTGCCGTTGAGCGTCGACAGCGGCTGCACCTTCTTGCCGTCCCGCATCCGGACGGACAGCCGGCGGGCCTGGAAGCCGTCGCAGTTGGAGGCCGAGGTCAGCTCGCGGTACTTGCCCTGGGTCGGGATCCACGCCTCGCAGTCGTACTTGCGGGACGCCGACGCGCCGAGGTCGCCCGAGGCCACGTCGATGACCTGGAAGGGCAGTTCAAGGCCGTCCAGCCACTGCTTCTCCCAGTCCAGGAGCCGCTTGTGCTCGTTCTCCGCGTCCGCCGGGTCGACGTACGAGAACATCTCGACCTTGTCGAACTGGTGCACGCGGAAGATGCCGCGGGTGTCCTTGCCGTAGGTGCCGGCCTCGCGGCGGAAGCAGGGCGAGAAGCCGGCGTAGCGCAGCGGCAGCTTGTCGGCGTCGAGGATCTCGTCCATGTGGTACGCGGCGAGGGGGACCTCGGAGGTGCCGACCAGGTAGTAGTCGTCCTTCTCCAGGTGGTACACGTTCTCCGCGGCCTGGCCGAGGAAGCCGGTGCCCTCCATGGCGCGTGGGCGGACCAGCGCGGGGGTCAGCATCGGGGTGAAGCCGGCCTCCGTGGCCTGTGCGATCGCCGCGTTGACGAGGGCCAGTTCCAGGAGGGCGCCGACGCCCGTCAGGTAGTAGAAGCGCGAGCCGGAGACCTTGGCGCCGCGCTCGACGTCGATGGCGCCCAGCGCCTCGCCGAGCTCCAGGTGGTCCTTGGGCTCGAAGCCCTCGGCGGCGAAGTCGCGGATGGTGCCGTGCGTCTCCAGGACGACGAAGTCCTCCTCGCCGCCGACGGGGACGTCGGGGTGCACCAGGTTGCCGAGCTGGAGAAGGAGGCGCTTGGTCTCCTCGTCGGCCTCGTGCTGCTCCGCGTCGGCCGCCTTGACGTCGGCGGCGAGCTGGCCCGTCCTCTTGAGCAGCTCGGCCTTCTCGTCGCCGGAGGCCTTGGGGATGAGCTTGCCGAGGCTCTTCTGCTCGGAACGCAGCTCGTCGAAGCGGGCGCCGGACGACCTGCGCCGCTCGTCGGCGGACAGGAGAGAGTCGACGAGCGCGACGTCCTCTCCACGGGCGCGCTGGGACGCGCGCACACGGTCGGGGTCCTCACGGAGCAGGCGAAGGTCAATCACGCGGCCAAGGCTACCGGTGCGGGGATACGCCTCACGACTCACTATTCGCGGCGGCACCAAATGGCGGCTTACGTTCCGTTATGCGCCAATTGCGAAGCGTGTCAATAAAATGCGTCTCACTCCCCGGGACGGGGCAGGCGCGGGGCGCCGGGTTGACTCGATTTCCTTGTGGGGAACGGGATTTGGGGCGGGCGTTGTCCACAGGGATCCACCCTCTCCGCAGAGTTATCCACAGGGTGTGTGGGGGATCTGTGGATTTCGGAATCGATCACTCCGAAACCCGTCCGTCACACCCGAGTTTCATGGGTCAAACCTACCTTTACCACTACTTTCGAGTGGAAAGGGGTCGCCCCAAAGAGTTGCCTAATGGAAAAGAGTGGACGAACGGTGATGTGCGCGCCGGTGGACGCCGTAGAGGTCTGAGGACCGATTTGTCGACAAGGTAGTGGTCTCCTGTCGACTTGTCCCCAGGTCGAGAAGCGAACCTGTGGATAACTCCTGTGGATAACTAAAATCTGCAGGTAGGACCGGCCGGAAACGCGTCTTGTAACACGCGCCTCAGAAGCGTCCGTCCTGGCACCGCGCCACCCAGTCGGACGCCGCGACGAACTCCTCGTCCGAGGTCCCCGGTCGCAGCGCGCGCACGTCCTCGACGCCGATGTCCGCACGCGGGTACGAACCGAGGAAGCGCACCTCCCGGCAGATCCGCTTCAGCCCCATCAGGGTCTCGGCCACCCGGCGGTCGGAGATGTGACCCTCGGCGTCGATGCAGAAGCAGTAGTTGCCGATGCCGGCACCGGTGGGGCGGGACTGGAGCAGCATCAGGTTGATGCCGCGGGTGGCGAACTCGCCCAGCAGGTCGCGCAGACCGCCGGGGTGGTCGTCGCTCTGCCACAGCACGACGGACGTCTTGTCGGCGCCGGTCGGCGCGGCGGGCCGGGCGGGCCTGCCCACCAGCACGAACCGCGTCTGCGCGTTCTCGGCGTCGTGGATGTTGGTCTCCAGCGCCTCCAGGCCGTACCGGGCGGCGGCGAACTCACCGGCGAAGGCGGCGTCGTACTGGCCCTCCTGGACCAGCCGGGCCGCGTCCGCGTTCGAGGCGGCCGACTCCCACAGCGCGTCCGGGAGGTTCGCCTTCAGCCAGTTGCGCACCTGCGGCTGGGCGGCCGGGTGCGCGGAGACCGTCTTGATGTCCGAGATCTTCGTGCCCGGCCTGACCAGCAGCGCGAAGGTGATCGACAGCAGCACCTCGCGGTAGATCATCAGCGGGGCGCCCGCGACCAGCTCGTCGAGGGTCGTCGTGATACCGCCCTCGACGGAGTTCTCGATCGGCACGAAGGCGGCCTCGGCCTCGCCGGTGCGGACCGCGTCCAGCGCGGACTGCACGGACACGTACGGGATCAGCTCCCGGGTGGCCGTCTCCGGAAGCGTGCGCAGGGCGACCTCGGTGAAGGTGCCCTCGGGGCCGAGATAGGCATAGCTAGCTGGCATGACCTCACCCTAATGGCCCTTGCGGGGGCGCCGTGCGCGTGTCTCACGACCGGGTGAATCAGCGTGACTCAGCTCTCCAGCAGCCGTTGCCCCACGTACTCTCCCGCCGCCGCCCCGCCCGGCACCGCGAAGAGCCCGCTGGCCTCGTGGCGGATGTACTTCGAGAGGGCGTCGCCGCGGTCGAGCTTGCGTTGCAGCGGCACGAAGCCGCGCAGCGGATCGGCCTGCCAGCACACGAAGAGCAGCCCGGCGTCCGGAGCGCCGTCCGCCTCGAAGCCGTCGTGGTACGAGAACGGGCGCCGCAGGATCGCCGACCCGCCGTTCTGGTCGGGCCGGGTGATCCGGGCGTGCGCGTTGACGGGGACGACCAACTCGCCGT
Source organism: Streptomyces pseudovenezuelae (assembly GCF_029892565.1). Taxonomy (GTDB): domain Bacteria; phylum Actinomycetota; class Actinomycetes; order Streptomycetales; family Streptomycetaceae; genus Streptomyces; species Streptomyces pseudovenezuelae_A. The sequence goes on from NZ_JARXVH010000003.1 coordinate 652,170, forward strand.
TGGCGTCGGTCTTCTCCAGGTCCATCGCGGTCGTCTCGGTGCCCCCGGTCAGCGCCGCGCCGTCGGACTTGCGGCGCCCGACGACGTTCTCCTGGGCGGTGAGCGAGAGCTTCTCCCAGTCGTCGAGGAGCATGCGGATCCGGCGTACGACGGCGTAGGAGCCGTTCGCCATCCAGGACGGGTCCTTCGCGCCGGACGCGGGCACGAAGATCCGCTGGTCGAAGTCGGACTCGGTCGGCTTGGGATTGCGGGTGCCGTCGAGCTGGCCCATGAGGTTGCGGGCCGTCAAGCGGTGGGCCGTGGCACCCGGGGTGCGGTTGAAGCCGTTCATCTGCCAGCGGACGCGGGCGGCGCTGCCCGCGTCCTTCTGGATCGCGCGCAGGGCGTGGAAGGCGACCAGGGCGTCGTCGGCGCCGATCTGCACCCACAGGTCGCCGTCGCTGCGCGCCTTGTCGAGGTGGTCGGAGGAGAAGTCGGGCAGCGGGTCCAAGGAGACCGGGCGCTGCTTCTCCAGACCGGTGCGGGCGAAGAAGCTGCGGCCGAAGCCGAAGGTCAGCGTCAGCGAGGACGGACCGGCGTCCCGGGCCACGTCCGTGTCGTCGTGCCCCGCCGCCTCGCCCGCCATGAGCCGCTCGGCCGTCGCCGACCAGCGGCGCAGCAGCGCGGCGGCCTCCTTGCGGCCCGCGCCCGCCGCCAGGTCGAAGGCGACGAGGTGGCCGCGCGCCTGGAGGACCTCGGTGATGCCGGGCTGATGTTTCCCGTGAAACATCGCGCGGTCCGTGCCGAGCGAGGTGAGCGGCGTCGCCCCGGCGGGCGCGGCGGCATAGCCCACGCCCGCCCCGGCCGCGCCGAGCACGAGCCCGGTCGCGCCGGCGGTGCCGAGCAGGGCGCGTCGCGAAACGCCCGCCCTGGGGGTGGCGTTTTCGGAGTCGCCCTCCTTGAGGACGACGTTTTCGGAATCGGCCTCCTCGGGGGTGGCCTCGGAGACACGGGCCTCGGGGATGGACTGGTCGGTCATGGTGCGGTTCAGCCGATCTGAGCGTTCTTGGAGACGGTCACCTGGTCGATGTCGGAGGTGCGCACGGTCACGGCGACCTTCCAGTCGCCGGCCATGGGGATCTGCACCCCGCTCGCCGCCCAGTGTCCGGTGGCGACGTGGTCGGGGACGACAGGCAGCGGCCCGATCTTCTTCGCCTCCAGGGTGAAGGCGACCTTTACCTCGGGGATGTCGAAGGCACGGCCGTTGGGTCGGGTGACGTAGACGTGCATCTCGTTGCCGCCCACGCGCGCGGGGTCGAAGTCGACCGACGCGACACCCTTGCCGTCCGTGCCGCCGGTGTCGAACGACATGGTCAGGGTCAGCGCCCCGGACGAGGAGTCCGACGCGGAGGAAGAGGACGAGGACGCGGCGTTGGCCGCCTTGGCGTCCTCCTCGGTGCGCCCGGGCTCGGTCTGCGTCAACACCGTGGTGACGGCGAGCAGGACGACGGCCACACCGGCCTCGGCGAGCACGGACCGGCGCAGCCCGAAGCGGCGCGGATCGGCGTCCCGCTGCCGCTTCTGCCGCGCGGTGGCGACGGCGGCCTTCTGCCGGGCGAGTTGAGCGGCGCGCTTGGAGCCGGCGGCGGCCTTGGCACCGCCGGAGCCGGAATCCGCGCCCTTGGCGCCCTTGCCGGCCGTCGCGGTCGCCTTGGCGGAGGGGGCACCGGCCCGTGCGGCGGCGGGCTCCTTCTCGCCGAGGACGCCCTCCTCAGCCGTATCCGCATCCGTGTTCGTGTCCGTATCGGTGACGGCCGTCCCCGCCAACTGCCCGGTCCACCGCCGCGAGATGAACGCGATGCCGACCAGCACCGCCACGAGCCCGATCTTGACCAGCAGCAGCTGCCCGTACCCCGTGTCGGTGAAGGCCGCCCAGGAGCCGAGCTGGCGCCAGGACTGGTAGACGCCGGTCGCGACGACCGCGACGACGCTGCCGAAGGCGACCTGGGAGAAACGGCGTACGGCCGAGACCTCGAGCGGGGTCTGGGACCGGTACAGCGCGACGAGCAGTGCGCACAGCCCGCCCAGCCAGGTGGCGACGGCCAGCAGGTGGAGGACGTCGACCGGCATCGCGATGCCCGGCTGGAGCCCGGTCGAGGCGTGCTCGGCCATCGCCCAGCTCGCCGCGAGCCCGGCGGCCACCACGGACCCGCCGATCGCGAGCCCGAAGGTCAGGTCCCGCTTCTCCTCGTCCTCCCGCTTCTCGTACGCCCCGAAGAGCACCGCGATGAAGAGGGCCGCCGCGGCGAGCAGCAGCAGCCGGGAGATCAGGGCCGCGCCCGTCTTGGTCTGCAGCACCTGCCCGAGCAGGTTCAGGTCGAAGATCGCGCCGACCTTGCCGGAGCTGGTGTAGGAGCCGCGCAGGAGCAGCAGCAGAAGGGTGGACGCGGTGATCGTCAGCCACCCGGAGACCACCAGCCGCTGCACCGGCCGTACGCCGGCCCCACGCTGCCAGCAGGCCAGCACGAAGGCGCCCCCGCCGACCATGAGGATGAAACCGGCGTACGACATGTACCGCCCGAAGCCGTACAGCCAGCCGACGATTCCGCCGCCGACGGTCTCGTCGGAGACCGAGACGGTGGTCGTGGAGGGGGCGCCGATGGAGAAGGTGAAGGCCCCGGCGACGGGGTGGCTGTCGGCCGAGACGACCTGCCAGGACACCGTGTAGGTGCCGTCGGGCAGGCCGCTGTGCAGCGGCACGGCGTACGTCGTGCCGCTGGTCTCGGTCGGCTTGCCGGTGTCGACGCGCTTGCCCTTGGGGTCCAGGACGCGCAGGGAGTCGCTGGAGGTGGCCACCTTCTCGGAGAAGGTGAGCGCGACCTCGGTGGGCGCCTTGTCGACCACCACCCCCTGAGAGGGGTCGCTGCCGGTCAGCGCGGCGTGCGCGGAGGCCGGGCCGGCGCCGGCGAGCAGCGCGCCGAAGACGGCCAGGAACAGCAGCACCAGCGTGCGCGTGCGGCGGGGGGTGATGGTCGGTGTCACGGTCGTGCCTCCCTCAGTGGCCGGTCGCAGGGTTGTACGTGGCCGACTTCACCGGCATCTCGACCGTGATGGGGTCGGATTTGGCGAAGTGCAGTTCGACGGTCACTTTCTCGCCCTGCTTCGGCTTCCGCTTCAGCTTCTCGAACATCAGGTGGTTACCGCCGCTCTTGAACACGAGTTGACCGTGTGCGGGCACATCGAGGGACTTGACCTCCTCCATCGACTGCCCGACCGTCTCGTGCACGGAGACGCTGCCCGCGGCGGAGCTGCTGACCGAGGTCAACTCGTCCTTCGCGCCGCCCTTGTTGGCGATGGTCAGGAACCCGGCCGCCATGTCCGAGATCGGCTGGGGCATGTACGAGGAGCTGACGGACAGTTCGGCCCTGCCGTCGCCGGAGCCGCCGCACCCCGTCAGGACGACCGCCCCCGCTATCACCGCGGCGGGCAGCGCGAGACGCCTGGCGGGCGGCACGAGGTGCCTCACGGGTTCTCCCCCTTGATCAGTTTGGGGAGGTCCTTGGTGTAGTCGTCCACGGTCGCGTCCTCGCCGTACAGGACGTAACCGCCGTCGGTCTTCGGCGAGAAGGCGATGACCTGGGTGCCGTGCACCGAGACGACCTTGCCGGTCTTCTTGTCCTTGTGGGTCGGCTCGATGGAGATGCCCATGGTGCGGGCGCCGGCCTGGATGGTGGCGAAGTCGCCGGTCAGGCCGACGATCTGCGAGTCGATGCCCTTGAGCCACTTGCCGAGTTCGGCCGGGGTGTCACGGCCCGGGTCGGTGGTGACGAACACGATCCGCAGCCTGTTCTGCTCCGCCTTGGACAGCTGCTTCTTGGCGACGGCGAGGTTGTTCATCGTCAGCGGGCAGATGTCGGGGCAGTGGGTGTAGCCGAAGTAGATCAGGGTCGGCCGGCCCGCGGTCTCCTTACGGAGGTCGTACTTCTCGCCCTGCGTGTCGGTGAGGACGAGGTCCGGCTTCTCGAACGGCTTGTCGAGCACGGTCGCGGCCTTCTGCGAGGTGTCCTCGGAGACCACGGCGACGGGTGAGTTGTCGCTGTCGCCGCTGCCGCAGGCGGAGAGGGTCAGGGTGGCGGCGGCGAGCAGCGCGGCCGCGGCGAACGTCTTCTTGCGCATAGAAAAATGTCCCAGATGTGAGAGCTCCGCTGTGCACCGGGGTCGCGCGGACCCCGGTGCACGCGGACCGGAGTGGGCCTCAGGCGTTGGTACGCCGACGGCCGGCCAGCACGCCGTACGCCACGCCCAGCGCGCCCACCACGATCCCCACGACGCCGAGCACGCGCGCGGTGGTGTCACTGCTGTCGGCGGAGGCCGTGGTGGTGGCGGCCGTCTTCTCGGTCGCCTTGGAGTCGTCGGAGGCGTCCTCGGCGGTCGTCGAGCCGTGGTGGTCCTCGGAGGCGGCGGAGAGAGCGAGCACCGGGGCCGGGTTCTCGGGCTCCTCCGCGCCGTCCTCCTGGACCTCGATCCAGCGCACGACCTCCTTGTCGGAGTACGTCTGGATCGCCTTGAAGACGAGTTCGTCGGTGTCCTCGGGCAGCGCGCCCACGGAGACCGGGAACTTCTGGAAGTAGCCGGGCTCGACGCCCTTGCCCGTGGCGGTCCAGGTGATCTTGGAGACCGCCTCGCTGATCTTCTCGCCGTGCATCTCGATCGGCTTGGCCAGCTTGGCCTTGGTGACCTGGATCTTCCAGCCGGCCATCGGCTCCGGCATCGCCGAGGCCAGCGGGTGGTCGGTCGGGAAGGCGACCTCCAGCTTGGTGGTCGAGGCGTCGTCGCGCTCGTTGGGGACCTTGAAGTCCACCACCGCGTAACCGCCCTTGGCGGCGGCGCCCTCCGGCTGCACGCTGACGTGCGCGAACGCGGGCGAGGACAGCACAACGACGGTGGTGACAGCAGTGGCGGCGACGGCGGCGGTGGCGCCGAGACGGGAAGCCTTCATGGCAGGGAGCACTCCACTTCGAGTGTGGTTCCGGTGATCCGGATGGTCTGAGGGCGGGCGTGCCGAACGGGCACGCACGCGTGTGCCGCACGACGGCGGCCCCTCTCCGGTCCCGGTGGTGGATGTCCCAGGGGATGCATCCAGCCGGACGTGTCCTGCTGGATACGGAGTGGCGGGCGCGTCGCGTCAGGCGGCGAGGGCGAGAGCGCGTGCGGCGGCGGCCGGCGGGCCGCGCCTGATCACCGTGTGCTGGAGCGCGGTGGTACGGGGCTTGGGCGGCGCGAGCAGGGCGGTGCGCGGCGGCCCTGGGACCGTCTCGGGCGCCGTCGGGAGCCCGGCACGCAGGGCGCGCACCAGAGCGAGCGCCGCGCGCAGGGACCGTACGAGCGCCCCCTCGGTCAGGGAGAGGGCGGACAGTTCGACGAGCCGTCGCACGGCCAGGTCTCCGCGGCGCAGCAGCCAGCCGGCGGCGATCCCCGCGAGGACGTGGGCGAGCAGCATCGGCAGGGACGGCAGCAGCGAGGCGGCCGAGCCGGCGCTGGACAGCGCGTCCGCGGGGTGGTGCATGGAGCCCATGTCCATGCCCGGCATGCCGGTCGTCCGGTCCGGGGTGAGCCGGGCGTCGGAGAGGATCTGTCGGGCCTGGTTGGGGCTGATGGCCGCCGCGGTGGTGCCGCAGACGATCCGTGCCGCCCGCTCCACGAGGGACAGGTCCGTCGTCGACATCGAGGCCATCGAGGACGCCGAACCCGACGCCGTGCCCGTCGACATCGAGCCGCCCGCCATACCCGCCATGCCGTGCTGTCCGAGTCCGAACAGCGTGTGCAGCACGGTCTGGCCGAGGGCGAGGAGGGTCGCGATCCCGGGCAGCGAGCGCTCGCGTCCGGCGAGCGGTGCCGCGACCAGGACGACGCCCAGGAAGCCCGCGACGAGCGTCCACGGCGGAACCGTGGCGCAGGAGGCGAACGCGTGACCTGCCCCGGCCAGCACGACGCAGACCGCGGCGAACACCGTGGCCCGCAGGATCCGGAGGTCTCTTCCGGAACGCGCCGTACGCTCGTGGGGGGCAGTCATGGCGGGCTCATCATCGCACTGGGCTTATCGGTCCCATACGGCAGGTCCGCAAGATGACATAACAACCGGAAGATCACTCTCTGGCCCGGGCCGCCCCCACATACACCGATTCCGCCTGACACGCATCGACCGTATGGGCGGTATCACGTCAACTCCACGCTTATACCGGGGCACTGGCGGCAATAGGTAACGGTATGTCGAGCCGCGGCCAGGAGGCAGGAGCATGAGCATCTGGTGGTCACTCCATCTGCGCCGCGAGGCTGCGAGCGTGCCGCTCGCCCGGCGCCTGCTGCTCGGCACCATGGAGACCGCGGGCGTCGACCCCGACATCTCCTACGACCTCTCGGTCGCCCTCAGTGAGGCCTGCGCGAACGCCGTCGAGCACGGCGGTTCCGCCACGTCCGGCGGTTCCTCGGAGGCGTACCGGGTCACCGCCTACCTGGACGGCGTCAAGTGTCGTATCGAGGTGACCGATTCGGGCCCCGGCATCACCGCCCCGTCCGTCCCGGCCCGCCCCGCCCGCACGGACGCCGAGCACGGCCGTGGCCTGACCCTGATCCAGGAACTCGCCGACCACGTCCACATCGGCAACAAGCCGGGCCGCGCGGGCACGGTGGTCAGCTTCGACAAGATCCTGAAGTGGCAGGAGGACGCGCCGCTGATGGCGGTGTAGGTCCAGGTGTAGATCCCGGTGTGGATCCACCTCACTTCTTCGGGCGCTGTCTCGTCACTGGGGCATGAACACGAAAATCCGGTACGCGGCTCTCGGCCTGTTGGCCGTGGTTGCCCTGTACACAGGCTTCTGGGCATATTTCTCCCCAACGGGGTGGTATGCGAATTTCCCCGGCCTCGGACTGAGCTGGCTGCCTCAGCTGGGCCCCTACAACGAACACCTCGCGAAGGACGCCGGCGCCATGTTCCTGGCCATGGGCGCCCTGACGCTCATCGCCCTGCGGTCCGTGCGCAACAACCGGCTGGTGCAGACGACGGGCGCGGTGTGGCTGGTCTTCAACGTGCTGCACTTCAGCTATCACGTGCAGCATCTCGACATGTACGGAACGCGTGACCAGGTGCTCAACGTGGTCTTCCTGGCCGCGCTGGTGCTGCTGGCCGTCGTCCTGCTGCTGCCGGTCCGGTCCGTTCGAGGGGACGGCACCCGATGACGTACGAGAGCATGAGCGCGAAGGAAGGGCCCGGCATGCGGATCGCGGTGGCAGGCGGGACCGGGCTGGTCGGACGGTTCGTGGTCGAGGAGCTGACCGCGGCGGGCCAGGAGCCGGTGGTGCTGTCCCGGTCGCGAGGGGTGGACCTCGTCGCGGGCACGGGGCTCGACGCGGCCCTGGCGGGTGTGGACGCGGTCGTCGACGTGAGCAATGTGACGACCACGAGCGCCAAGAAGGCCGTCGCGTTCTTCGAGAGCGCGAGCCGCAACCTCCTGGACGCCGAAGAGCGGGCCGGGGTACGGCACCACGTCGCGCTGTCGATCGTCGGCATCGACCGGGTCGGCCTCGGCTACTACCAGGGCAAACTCCGCCAGGAGGAGCTCGTGCGGAGCGGCCCGACCCCGTGGACGGTGCTGCGCGCCACGCAGTTCCACGAGTTCGCGGAGCAGACCCTCGACCGGATCCCGAAACCGCTCGCGGTGGTGCCCCGGATGCGGACCCAGCCGGTCGCGGCCCGCGAGGTCGCCCAGCACCTCGTGCAGCTCGCCCTGGCCCCGGCCCAGGGCATGGCCCCCGAACTCGCCGGACCGCGGGTCGAGCAGCTCGTCGACATGGTCCGCCGGCTGCTGCGGGCCCGGAATCAGCGCCGCCTGGTCCTGCCCGTCAAGCTGCCCGGCGCCACGGGCGCTGCCATGACCGGCGACGGCCAACTGCCCACCGGACCGGGCACGCGAGGCAGTCAGACCTTCGACACCTGGCTCGCCGACACCGTCGTACAAGGAGGTTGACAGCGCCGTGCCCCCGCCGACCGGACCCGATCAGGACCCCACCCTCGGCTCGCTCAGGACCGAGCGGCGCCGGCTGCTCAACCTCGGCTACCGGATGCTCGGTTCCGTGCAGGACGCCGAGGACGTCGTCCAGGAGACGTACGCCCGCTGGTACGCCCTGCCCGAGGAGCGGCAGCGGGAGATCGACGTACCGCTGGCGTGGCTGACCCGGGTCGCCTCGCGGATCTGCCTCGACCAGCTCGCCTCGGCGCGGGTCCGCCGGGAGCGCTACACCGGTGAGTGGCTGCCCGAGCCCGTCCGGCACAGCGCCACGTGGACCAGCACCGGCGAGGACGCGGCCCGGGACGATCCCGCCGACCGGATCACCCTCGACGAGTCGGTCAGCATGGGGATGCTCGTGGTGCTGGACTCGATCACGCCCGCGGAACGCGTCGCCTTCGTCCTGCACGACGTCTTCGGCATCCCGTTCGCGGAGGTCGCCGAGACGGTGGGCCGCAGCTCCGCGGCCTGCCGCCAGCTCGCCGCCTCCGCGCGCAGGCGCCTTGCCGACCAACGGCCCGGCGGCAGTACGGCGCAGGAGCACCGGCAGGTCGTCTCCGCGTTCCGCGCGGCGTGCGAGACCGGCGACCTCGACGCGCTCGTCGCCCTGCTCGACCCGGACGTCGAGTCGCGCAGCGACGGCGGTGGCAAGGTGCGGGCGGCCCTGCGCCCGGTCGTCGGCCGCGACAAGGTGGCCCGGCTCTTCCTCGGACTCATGTGCAGGGAACCGGAGTTGGAACTCGTCGAGGAGGACGTCAACGGCACGCCCGGCGTGGTGGTCCGCATCGCCGGCACCACCTTCGCCGTCCTCGCCGCGGACGTCCACGACGGACTGATCACCGACCTCTGGCTGATCGTCAACCCGGACAAGCTCCACGCGTGGACCGCCTGACGGCGTGCGCCACCGGCGTCCCCGCCCTCGGCTTCCTCGGGCGCTCACAGGTTGCTCTTATGTCGGCCCAACATCCTTGACGGCAGGGGTACTTACCTTCCCGCTGATGACGGGAGGCAGAGGAGGCATCCATGAGCAGTCGTGAGGACGAGACGCTGGCGCAGGTCGCCGTGACCGCGCTGACCGGGCAGTTGGCCCTGGCTCCCAAGCCCGGCCTGCCCGACCCGCGCGACCTGGGCGCCCGGGCCCTGTGCCGGGACCACGGGTCCCTGCGCTGGTCGGCCAAGGCGCTCGCGCCCGGCCTCGCGGCGATGGCCGCCGCCGCCCGCCGCATCGGCGAGCCCACCCCCGCGTTACGGGCCGAACTGGGCGCGATCGGCAGATCCACCGAGCACTCGGTGCGCCTCGCGGGCGGCGGCCACAAGGGCGCCCTGTGGGCGCTCGGCTTCCTCGTAGCGGCCGCCGCGCTCACCCCCGGCGCAGGTGGGCGCGAGGCGGCCGTGACGGCCAAGAGGATCGCCTCCTACAACGACAAGGGCGCCCCGCGCCGGCCCTCGCGCGGCTCGTCGATCTCCGTGAAGTACGGCGCCGCGGGCGCCCGGGGCGAGGCCCGCGCCGGATTCCCGCACGTACGCCGGGCGTTGGACGCCCTCGCGAAGGCACGCGCGGCCGGCGCCACGGAGGCCGAGGCCCGCCTGGACGCCCTGTTCACCGTGATGTCCACCCTCCAGGACACGGAACTGCTGTACGCGGCGGGCCCGTTGGGCCTACGGCATGTACAGGCGGGCGCCCGCGGAGTGCTGGAAGCGGGCGGTACGTCGACGACGGCGGGCGCCGAAGCCCTCGCGAGCCTCGACGCCGATCTGCACGCACGCGCGTGGAGCCCGCGGGGGAGTGCCGGTCTGCTGGCCGGGGCGCTGTTCCTGGACGCCCTGCCGGTCAGCTCGCGAGCACCGGCCGCCTGACCGGCTCAGGGTCGGCGCCGTCGTCGTCCGCGGGGCGGAGCCCGGCCCGCCGGGTCGCCGGCCCCATCGCGTACGACGCCACCACGGTCGCCCCGCCCAGCAGCAGCCACCCGGGCGTCCCCCACCCCACCAGCAGCGAGGTCAGCACCAGCGGCCCCATCGTCCGGGCCACCGTCACGCCGGTCCCGAAGAACCCCTGGTACTCGCCGACCCGGTCGGCCGGTGCCAGATCGAAGGACAGCTGCCAGGACCCGGCCGACTGCCCCATCTCGGCGACCACTTGGAGCACCGCCCCGACCACCAGCACGCCCACCGCCACCCACGGCGACACCCCGGCCGACAGCGCGAACACCGCGCACGCCGCGAGCATGACCCACCCCGACCGCCGCACCGCGCGCGTGGCCGACGCGAGTCCGGTGATCCCGCGCGCGGTGCGCACCTGGAACAGCATCACCACCCCGGTGTTGAGCACGAACAGCGCGGAGACCAGCCAGGTCGGCGCCTCGGTCCGCTCGGCGATCCACAACGGCAGACCCAGGCTCAGCAGCGGCATCCGCAGCAGCAGAACGGTGTTGAGGAGAGTGAGCAGGGCGTACGGGCGGTCCCGCAGGACGCCGAGCGACTTCCGCCCGCGTACGGCGACGGGTGCCACCGACGGCAGCCGCAGCAGCACCCCGGCGCACAGCAGGAAGCTCACCGCGTCCAACGCGAACACCCCGAGATACGCGGACCGGGTCCCCGCCTGCAATGCCAGTCCGCCAAGTCCCGCCCCAACGGCGAGCCCGGCGTTGAGCGTCGACTGCAGATGCGCGAGCAGCCCGGTCCGCTCCTTGGCGGACACCAGCCCCGCCAGCAGCGCCTGCCGGGCCGCGGCCAGCCCCGACTGCGACGTCGCGTAGGCGCACGCGGCCGCCACGAACGGCACGAAGTCCCGTACGACCAGGAAGGACGCCACCGCCAGGCCGGTCGCAAGGGCCAGCAGCACCGCCGTGCCGCGCGGCCCGCGCCGGTCGGCGAGCCGGCCCAGCGGCACCCCGGCCAGCGAACCGACGGCCCAGGCGACGGTCAGCCCGAGCCCCACGCGCGCGGGGGCGAGCCCGACGACGTGGGTGAAGTAGAGCGCCGAGGTCACGTAGTAGGCGCCGTCACCGACGGAGTTGGTCAACTGGGCGAGCGCCAGGGTCCGTTGGGGGCCGGGGGGAGGGACGAGGTGGGAGCTGCGGCGAAGGGTGCGGCGAGGGGTCATGAGTACGACGGTAGGGTGCTATTGGGTCGCTGAGCAGGCCCAATAGGCAGCCATTTCATTGGCCCAATCACCGGCGACCGGTCTCTCGCGGCCGGGCTCCTGGGGGCCCGCCCCCCTGCGGCCGGGCTCCCTCTCCCCTGGCCCCGCACCTCAGCTGTCCCCGTCCCCCAGCACCTTCCCCAACACCGCCAACGCCTCCGGATACACCCGCTCCCGAGGTGTCCCATACCCCACGACGAGCCCCTGCGGGCGGCCTTCCCCGGGTGCGTGCCAGTGGTCTCCGAGCCGTCCCACCGCGAGGCCCTCCGCCTCGGCCCGCGCCAGCACCTCCGCCTCGTCGCCGACCTCCACGAGCGCGTGCAGCCCGGCCGCGATCCCGCGCACCCCGCGCCGGTTGCCGAGCCGGTCCAGGAGTTGGTCGCGGCGGCGCCGGTAGCGGAGCCGGCACGCGCGCACGTGACGGTCGTACGCGTGGCTCTCGATCAGTTCGGCGAGCGCCAACTGGCCGATGGTCTCGGTGTGGTGGTCGCTGTGCAGCTTGGCGTCGGCGACCGCGTCGACGAGGTGCGGCGGCAGCACCATCCAGCCGAGCCGCAGCGCGGGCCCGAGGGTCTTGGAGGCGGTGCCCAGGTAGATGACCTGTCCGGGGGCCATGCCCTGGAGCGCGCCGACGGGCTGCCGGTCGTAGCGGAACTCCCCGTCGTAGTCGTCCTCGATGATCAGTGCCCCACGCGCGCGTGCCCAGTCGGTGAGCGCCCGCCGCCGCGTGGGATGCAGCGTCACGCCGGTCGGGTACTGGTGCGCCGGCGTGACGACGACCGCGGCGGCCTCCCCCAACTGCTCGGGGCACACGCCCCGTTCGTCGACCCCGACGGGCACCACGCTGCCCCCGTTGCGCCGGACCACCTCGCGGTGGAAGGGCAGCCCCGGGTCCTCCATGGAGATGTCGGCGCCGTCCAACACGCGTGTGAGGAGGGCCAGTCCCTGCACATAGCCGGAGGTGATGACGATCCGCTCGGGCGGCGCGATCACGCCCCGCGCCCGCCCCAGGTATCCCGACAGCGCCGTCCGCAGCTCTATCCGCCCGCGCGGATCCCCGTAGTCGTACGCCAGGAGGGGAGCCGTCGCGATGGCCCGGCGCAGCGCCCGCAACCAGGCCGCCGCCGGGAACGCCCCCACGTCCGGACTCCCGGGCCGCAGATCGAATCGGGGCGCACGCGCGTGTGCCGCCGCGTCCGGGGCCTCGGTGTCGGTCGAGGGCAGCTGCGCGACCTGCGTCCCCGAGCCCTGCCGCGCGGTCAGATAGCCCTCGGCGACCAGCTGGTCGTAGGCGGCCTTGGCGGTGCCCCGCGAGATGCCGAGCTCACCGGCGAGCCGTCTGGTCGCCGGCAACCGGGTCCCGGGCGCCAACCGCCCGTCCCGCACGGCATCCCGCAGCGCCCGCTCAAGACCGACCCGCCGCCCGTCACCGGCCTCCGGCTCCAGATGCAGATCGACACCGACACCGGACCAGAAGTCCCCCACGAAAACCTTCCCCCTCAGGTACGTGAATCACGGCGCATGCGTCGAGGCATGCGCATCGGGCATACGCATCACGGCACATGAATGGCCGGGCACCGCACTGGTACCCGGCCATCCTTCGTGTGTCAGCCCTTGAGCGAGGCCATCCACGCCTCGACCTCGGCGGACCGCCTGGGCAGCCCGTCCGACAGATTCCTGTTGCCGTTCTCCGTCACCAGGATGTCGTCCTCGATCCGGACGCCGATCCCCCGGTACTCCTGCGGCACGGTCAGGTCGTCGGCCTGGAAGTACAGCCCCGGCTCGACGGTCAGCACCACGCCCGGCTCCAGCGTCCCGTCGACGTACGACTCCACGCGCGCGGCGGCGCAGTCGTGGACGTCCATGCCCAGCATGTGACCCGTGCCGTGCAGCGTCCAGCGCCGCTGGAGGCCCAGCTCCAGCACCCGCTCCACGGGCCCCTCGACCAGGCCCCACTCGACGAGCTTCGCGGCCAGCACGCGCTGCGCCGCGTCGTGGAAGTCCCGGTACTTGGCGCCCGGCTGCACCGCCGCGATCCCGGCCTCCTGGGCCTCGTACACGGCGTCGTAGACCCGCTTCTGGACCTCGCTGAAGCGGCCGTTGATCGGCAGCGTGCGCGTGACGTCGGCGGTGTAGTACGTGTGCGTCTCGACGCCCGCGTCCAGGAGCAGCAGGTCGCCCGAGCGCACCGGGCCGTCGTTGCGCACCCAGTGCAGCGTGCAGGCGTGCGGGCCGGCGGCGGCGATGGTGCCGTAGCCGACGTCGTTGCCCTCCACGCGCGCGCGGAGGAAGAACGTGCCCTCGATGTACCGCTCGCTGGTCGCCTCGGCCTTGTCGAGGACCTTCACCACGTCCTCGAAGCCGCGGACCGTCGAGTCGACGGCCTTCTGCAGCTCGCCGATCTCGAACTCGTCCTTGACCAGCCGCGCCTCGGAGAGGAAGACCCGCAGTTCGTCGTCGCGCTCGGCGGTGACCTTGTCGGTCAGGGCCGCCTCGATGCCGGCGTCGTAGCCGCGCACGACGCGGACCGGGCCGGTCGCCTCGCGCAGCGCGTCCGTCAGCTCGCGCACGTCGGAGGCGGGGATGCCGTACAGCGTCGCGGCCTCGGTGAGCGAGTGCCGGCGGCCGACCCACAGCTCGCCCTGGCCGGAGAGCCAGAACTCGCCGTTGTCCCGGTCGGAGCGCGGCAGCAGGTAGATCGTCGCCTCGTGGCCCCCGGCCGTGGGCTCCAGGACCAGGACGCCGTCCTCGGTCTGGTTGCCGGTGAGGTACGCGTACTCCACCGACGCCCGGAAGGGGTAGTCCGTGTCGTTCGAGCGGGTCTTGAGATTGCCGGCCGGGATCACCAGACGGTCGCCGGGGAAGCGCGCGGAGAGCGCGGCCCGGCGGGCGGCGGTCTCGGCGGCCTGGGCGATCGGCTCCAGATCGCGCAGCTCGGTGTCGGCCCAACCGGACTTCATGCTCTCGGCCAGCTCGTCGGACACACCCGGGTACAGGCCGTTCTTGCGCTGCTTGATCGGCTCTTCTTCAGCGGTCTCCGGGGTCTCCGGGAGCTCCTCCGCCACGGTCATCCTCCTTGATACGGCACTGGACCCCGTCCATCGTACGGTCGTACGGAAGGGGGCCCAGGGCCGGAAGGCCTGTTACCGACGCCAGCGGCGCGCAGACGTCGGCACACGCCCCCGGCTCACACCGACGGAGTCGACTCAGTCACCGCGCGCTCACTCGAACCGCGCCGCCAGCAACACCACGTCCTCCGTGCTGTCCTGCGCGTCGAGCCCGTCCGGCAGCATCGTCCGCAGTACGTGCTCGGCGATCGCGTCCGGGTCGTTGCGCATCGCCTTCGGGACGCCGGCCGCCGCCGCGTGCAGGCGGGCGAAGGCGCGGTCGGTGGCGTCGCCGGTGCGGTGCAGCAGGCCGTCGGTGTAGAGGAGCACGGTCTCGCCGGCCTCGGCCTGGAGCTCCACGCTCGGCGCCTCCCAGCAGGCCAGCATGCCCAGCGGCGCGGACACGGAGGTCTCCACGAACTCCGTGCGCCGCTCGCCGACCAGCAGCGGCGGGCAGTGCCCGGCACCGGCCAGGGTGATCTTGCGCAGCGCGGGTTCGCAGTAGGCGAACAGAGCGGTGGCGGAGCGGGCGGGCTCGGTCAGCCGCAGCAGCAGTTCCAGGTCGGACAGGACGGCGACCGGGTCCTCGCCCTCCATCACGGCGTACGCCCGCAGGCTGGCCCGCAGCCGGCCCATCGCGGCGACCGCGCTCGGCCCGGATCCGGTCACCGAGCCGACCGCGAGGCCCAGCGCGGCGTCCGGCAGCGGCAGCGCGTCGTACCAGTCGCCGCCCCCGCGCGGACCGGTGCGGTGCCGGGCCGCGAGCTGGACGCCGGCCACCCGGGGGAGCCGGGACGGCAGCAGCTCCTCGGAGATCGTCGCCACGCACGCGCGCGTGCGCTCCACCTCGACCAGCAGGGCCAGGTGCTCGGCGGCGTAGCGGGCGTAGAGGCCGATCAGGTGCCGCTGCCGCTCGACCGGCTCGGCGGGCTCGTCGTAGAGCCACACGGCGGCGCCGGTGCGGCCCGCGGTCTCGGCGGTCAGCGGGAGGGCGTAGCACGCGGCGTAGCCCAGGCGCGCGGCGACCTCGCGGTGGCGGGGGTCGAGGCCGTCCTCGGCGAGCAGGTCCGGCTCGGCGATCTCGCCGTCCGCGCCCGGCAGTCCGTCGAGGATGCGGCCGTAGGACATCGCGCTGCGCGGCACGGTCTCGATGTGACCGAGGTCGGCCCGCGCCAGGCCCAGGCCGATCGTGGTGTCGGGGCCCAGGCCGTCGCCCGGTTCGAGGACGACGAGTCCGCGGCGGGCGCCCACCAGGGCGGCTCCGGCGTGCAGGAGTTCCTGGAGCGCGCTGTCCAGTGTGTCGGTGCGGATCAGTCGTTCGGTGAGTTCGTGGAGGGTCGTGAGGTCCGAGACCCAACCGGCGAGACGGTCCTGGAGCAGGGCGCCGGGAGCGCCCGGAGGGGGGCCCGGGACGGCAGGCGCGGGCGCGACAGTGTGTGCGGGCGAGGGAACCGTTGAATCGATTCCAGCCACTTTCGGAGGGTGAGGGGCGTTCATGTCGTCCGGCTTTCCGACCGGTGCGTATTGCTCAAAAGCATCGCAAACCCCCATGTCATTCTGCGCCGCTAGCAGTGTCTCCACATGTACACGCACTCGTGAGGGGATGTCCAGCATTGTCCTGCCGGGATTCCTGGTGTCCATGGGCAACCAGTGCTCCCCTTGCGGAAAAGCAAAGTTGGCTTAAAACTGACTCGGGTAACGGGGTATTGCGGTCGACTGGCCTTGCTCCACGGAGCGTCACACCGGTCGTGATGGGTACGTACTCGGAGAAGGCCAGGGGTGGTTGACAGTCACCCGGAACCTGGTGACCGACCCGAGCGTCTTAGCCACCGACGACCGTGCCCCATCCTCCCGTGGCGGAGGCGAAGAGAAAAATGCGGGACGGCAAAACGCCAGACTTCGCCACCCCCACGCCACGCCCATGCTTTTGATGCAAGCGGCATGGACGAGGCTGCCGAGGAAGCAGCCGACGCTCGGCCCATAGGGGTTCCCCCTGGTTTCGCACAGGGGTGTGATGCGCCAACAGGTACGCACAGTGAAGTGATCGACACATTATGTGATGTGGCCCACGGTGTTGCCAGCGGTGCAACGGAAAGGAACGAGCGCTCATGCGCGAGATCCTCGGAAGGCGACGCAGGCTCCTGTCCCAGCGCAGCGACGGGGGGCCTGAATTGATCAGCGCGGCCCTGACCTTCGCGACTCAATGGCAGTGGCCCGTACTCCCGGGCGTGGCGGCGGACCCACAGGGTCGCTGCGGCTGCCCGGACCCGGAGTGCACGGTGCCCGGTGCCCACCCCTTCGACCCCGGCCTCCTGGCCGGCACCACCGACGCCCGCATGGTGCGCTGGTGGTGGACCAACCGACCCACCGCGCCGATCATTTTGGCCACCGGTGGCAAGGCGCCCTGCGCGGTCAGCCTGCCGGCCCTCGCGGCCTCGCACGCTCTCGCCGCACTCGACCGCAGGGGCATGCGCCTCGGCCCCGTCGTCGCGACGGCGAGCCGCTGGGCGTTCCTCGTGAAGCCTTACTCCATGGAGCAGTTGGGCGAGTTGCTCTACGCCAAGGACTTCGTCCCCGGCTCCCTCCGCTTCCACGGCGAGGGCGGTTACCTCGCTCTGCCCCCGTCCGAGTCGGGCGAGGGCGAGATCCGCTGGGAGCGCGCCCCGCTGCCCGGCACCGCCTCTCCCTGGGTGCCCGACGTCGAGGCCGTGGTGGACGCGGTCGTCGAGGCCCTCACTCGTACGGGTGTGAGCGCCCCCGAGTTGTAGGGGTGTCCGGCGCGCGCGGGACCGACCGCCCGCGCGCGGAAGTTATCTTCCGTCCATGCTGCGCGAATCCGGGGGACACAGCGCCCCACAGCCGCCTCGCGGCGGGCCTGACCCCCGAAGAGTTCGTCTCCTCGCCCTCGCGGGCGTCGTGGCAGCCGCAGTGGTACTGCCGCTGGCCGTGGCGTCCGCGGGTCCGGCGGGCGACGCGGGCCACCCGGTCGTCCGCGCCCCCGCCGCCGTACGTTCCTCTCCGGCCGACGACGCCAAGGCGGCGCCCTCCGTCGAGCCCACCCGCTCGCCCCTCCTGCTCGGCCTCGGGCTGGCCACCGCCGCGCGCTGCGGTCCCCAACTCGCCTCGCCCGACGGCATCGAGGCGCAGACCTGTGTGCTCACCCAGGGTGAGGACACCTGGGCGCGGACCTACTACCGCAACGCCACCGGTGACGCGCTGGACGCCGTCCTGACCCTCATGGCCCCCGCCGACCGCACCGTGCGGATGAACTGCGCCGTGGGTGCGGGGGACGACCCGGGGACGTGCGAGACGCCTCGGGAGCGCAGCCAGGGCGGACCTGACGCCTACACGGCGGTCGCGGAGTTCGCGGCGCGGGCCGGCCGCGGGCCGCTGCTGCTGCGCTCGGGGAGCGACTCAGGTGGTGACTCCGCGGACGGCCCGGACGCCGACTCGGAGGGCAACTCCGGGGCATCTACGGGCAGTTGACAGAGGGCCGCGCTCCGTAAATAAGGAACGGGCATGAAAAGACCCGGTTGCTGGCGACGGGGGATGCACCAGCAACCGGGCTACTGGAACGGTAACAAGAGATCGGCGGTTCGCAAATTCGATCCGGGCTTTCCAGTCACGTATTTGCTTGTGGCGACCGGGACTTGTGACCGGAGTCACCGATTCCGAGTGATCGTGACGAGCCCGTGTCGAGCTGACCGACCAGTCAGCTCGACACGGGCTCGTCACGTCCTGTCAACTGAGCGTGACCTGCCGGTTGGTGAGCCCACCACGCGCGCGGCGCTCGTCGGCGGTCAGCGGCACGCCCGCCGCGAGAGCCCCGGCGAGCCGCTCGGCGAACTCGGCGGCCGGCTTCTCCACGTCCTCCGCGCCGACCCCGCTCGGCAGGTCCCACACCGGGACGGTGAGGCCGTGAGCGCGGAAGGAACCCACGAGGCGCGTGCCGTCACCGAGGTTGGAGCGGCCCGCCGCGTGCAGACGCGCGAGCGCGTCCAGAAGCAGCTCCTCCTCGTGCGGCATGACCCAGCGCAGGTGGTTCTTGTCCGGCGTCTCGCACCAGTACGCGGCGTCCACGCCCGTGAGCTTCGCGGTCGGGATCGCCGCGGCGTTCGCCCGCTCCAGGGAAGCGGACACTTCCGGAGTCGCGTTCTCCGCGTCCGGGACCCAGAATTCGAAGCCGCTGTGCACAACTGGCTCGAACGCGCCTTCGGGATCGAGCAGATCCTGCAGTCGCGGACCCTCGGCGGGCGCCCGGCGGCTCTGCACCGGGGTGCCCGGCTCGGCGACCAGGGCGCGCTGGAGGGTGTCGGCGAGGTCGCGGCTGATGTCGCCCGACGCCGTGTCGTTCTGCAGGCCGATCAGCACCGAGCCGTCCTCGCGGCGCAGCGCCGGCCAGGCCATCGGCAGCACCGTCGCCAGCGTGATCGACGGGACGCCCTCGGGGAGACCGCCCTTCAGCGGCAGCTCGGCGGTGGCAGCCGGCACCAGCTCGCGCAGGGCCACCCAGTCGCCCTCGCCGGGCAGCCCCTCGAAGGGGCGGTGCACCAGCTCGGTCACCGCGTGCGCGGCGGCCCGGCCGTGGCAGGCCTTGTAACGCCGGCCACTGCCACAGGGGCAGGGTTCGCGCGCGCCGACGACCGGGACCTCTCCGTCGGTGATCCGAGGCTGGTTGGCCTTGGTAAGGGGTCGCTTCTTGGCCATCGTGGGTGTCTCCCGGTTACGGCTCGTCTCGTACGGCGGGAGCCTAGCCGTTCATGCCATGACCGGCCGGAGCCTGTGGACAACGTGGCTGTCCGTGCCGACCTGTGGACAACGCACCGGCTCGTCCCGGAACCAGAGGTTCGCTCCGGCCGGACCAGAGGTTCAGTCCATGTCGTCGAACGCGTCCGCGAAGCCCAGTGCGGGCAGCGCCCGGACCGAGGGTGCCGTGACGCGCGTAGCGAAGTCGTCACGACGGCGTCCGGCATCCGGATCATGAACGTCGTCGTGCACGACGACCCACACCGTGACCTCACCGCGGGTGTCGTCGCGTACACCCCAGTCGTCGGCCAGCGCCGTGATGATGTTCAGGCCGCGGCCGCCGTGCGCGGTGACCGACGGGGTGGCCGGAGCCGGACGGGTGGGTCCGCCACCGTCCGTCACCTCCACGGTGAGCCGGCCGCCCGTGTCGACGCGCCACGCGGCGCGGACGTCACCGTCCCCGGCGAGGGCGTCGCCCAGGGGCCGGCCGTGCTTGCACGCATTGCTCAAGAGCTCGGAGAGAATCAGCACGGCATCGTCGATGACCGCGTCCGACACCCCGCCTCTGCGCAGCTGCTCGCGCATGCGGTGTCTCGCCTTGCCCACGCCCGCAGGGCCATGGGATACGGCCATGCTCGACGACGTGGGCACCTCCTGTGCCACCACCAACGCCACCCCCGAGACCTCCTTCGCCCCACGCCACGGTGTGGATGCCCCATTGGCCTGAACCGGAAACCGGCCAACTCACGTTCGGTGACGCATTCGGAATGATCGAACACGGACCGAACGCGCCGGTGCACTCCCCGTAGTCACGTGGCTGGAATTCGCCGGAGTGACTGAGATTCGGAGGATGGCGTCAGTGGGGCGGGTGGGTCAAGGGTTCTTCACAGGTCTTTACCAGTCTCCTGTGTAAAGAGGGCGCGGTTTCCTGTGCGGGAGGGGTCCTCGGCTGAGGCCTCAGCGGTCGAGCTGGCGCAGCACCGCGCGCGGGCGGTTGGTGATGATGGCGTCGATGCCCAGGTCGACGCAGAGGTCCACGTCCTCCGGCTCGTTCACCGTCCATACGTGCACCTGGTTGCCGGCCCGCTTCAGGCGCTCGATGTACGTCGGGTGGTTGCGCACGATGCGGATCGAGGGGCCCGCGATCCCGACGCCCGCGGGCAGCCGCCCGTCGCGCAGCCGGGGCGAGAGGAACTGCAGCAGATAGACCGTCGGCAGCGTCGGCGACGCGGCACGCACGCGATGGAGCGACCGCGCCGAGAAACTCATGACACGCACTGGAGACTCCGCCGGGGTGGCCGGCGCGTCGAGCCCGAACCGCTTCAGGAGCAGCAGCAGCCGCTCCTCCACCTGCCCCGCCCACCGCGTGGGGTGCTTGGTCTCGATCGCCAGCTCCACCCGCCGCCCCGCGTCCGCGACGAGCTCCAGCAGCCGCTCCAGGGTCAGTACGGAGGTGTCGCCGCGGTCCTCGGGCCGGTACTCCCAGTCGGGCTCCTCGTCGCGCGTGCGCCACCCCTCCCGGGTCTTCCAGGCGCCGAAGTCCAGCGCGGCCAGGTCGGCGAGCTCCAGCGCCGAGACCGCACCGCGCCCGTTGGACGTACGGTTGACGCGACGGTCGTGGACACAGACGAGATGGCCGTCGGCGGTCAGACGCACATCGCACTCGAGGGCGTCCGCACCGTCCTCGATCGCCTTCTTGTACGCGGCCAGGGTGTGCTCGGGAGCCTCTTCGGAGGCTCCGCGATGGGCGACGACTTGGATCCGGGGCTGCCGTGCGTGGGTCACCGCGTCATGGTGCCACCGCCCGGGGGTAGTCGTGCGAGCGGAGGGGCAGAGATTGTGCCCCTTTTGCCCGTCATGACCTATATAAGGAATGGCCTCGGACACACAGGCGCCGCTTATGGTGACCTGACGGCTCATGGGAAAAGCTGACGGCATACAAAAGGACATGCACAGCTGCAGCGCACCGGACCGTCGACCAACGTGAACGGGTGTGCCCGAGTGCGACCGAGAAGACCAGCCGTGGATCGAGGAGACAAGCTGTGAGCACCGAGAACGAGGGCAACCCGGTACCCCCGGCCCCGTCCGCACCCCCCGTGCCGGTGGACACTCCCGCCCCCTCGGCACACGTGGCTCCCGAGGGGGGTGCCCCCACGACTCCGCTCCCGCCGACGCCTTCGAGCGCCCCCGGCGCACCGGAGCACGACCTGCTGCACTCCGGCCACGCGCCCACGTACGCGTCCGCCGGTGCCCCCCAGGGGCCCGGCTACGCCGCTACGGGCGCCGACCACCCCCAGGGCCCCGCGTCCCCGGGCTCGGCCCCCGACGCGGCCTGGCCGCCCCCGCCCCCGGCCACCCCCGCGTACGCCGACGGCGGCGGCGCGGGCCCGGGTACCGGCTGGGGCGACTCCTACCAGCAGCAGCCCGCCCACCCCCACAAGTCCGGCAGCGGGCGCGGCGGACTGATCGCCGCCATCCTGGTGGCCGCACTCGTCGCCGGCGGCCTGGGTGGCGGCCTCGGCTACACCCTGGCCAAGGACAACGACGACAACTCCGGCTCCACCACCGTCTCCGCCTCCACCAGCGGCGGGGACGTCAAGCGCGACGCCGGCACGGTCGCGGGCGTGGCCGCCAAGGCCGTACCCAGCACCGTCACCATCGAGGCCGAGTCCACCAGCGGCGAGGGCGGCACCGGCACCGGCTTCGTCTTCGACACCCAGGGCCACATCGTCACCAACAACCACGTCGTCGCGGACGCGCTCGACGGCGGCAAGCTGACGGCCACCTTCCCGAACGGCAAGAAGTACGACGCCGAGGTGGTAGGCCACGCGCAGGGCTACGACGTCGCGGTCATCAAGCTCAAGAACCCGCCGTCCGACCTCAAGCCCCTCACCCTCGGCGACTCCGACAAGGTCGCGGTCGGCGACTCCACCATCGCCATCGGCGCGCCCTTCGGCCTGTCCAACACCGTCACGACCGGCATCATCAGCGCGAAGAACCGCCCCGTGGCCTCCAGCGACGGCACCGGCTCCAACGCCTCCTACATGAGCGCCCTGCAGACGGACGCCTCGATCAACCCGGGCAACTCCGGCGGCCCGCTCCTGGACGCCCAGGGCAACGTCATCGGCATCAACTCCGCGATCCAGTCCACCGGCAGCGGCGGCCTCGGCGGCACCAGCCAGTCCGGTTCGATCGGCCTCGGCTTCGCCATCCCGATCAACCAGGCCAAGTACGTCGCCCAGCAGCTGATCAAGACCGGCAAGCCGGTCTACGCGAAGATCGGCGCCTCCGTCTCCCTGGAGGACGCCTCCGGCGGCGCGAAGATCAGTGAACAGGGCGCCGGCAGCAGCGACGCCGTCGAGGCGGGCGGCCCCGCCGCCGACGCCGGCCTCAAGCCCGGCGACGTCATCACCAAGCTCGACGACCACGTGATCGACTCCGGCCCCACCCTGATCGGCGAGATCTGGACCCACAAGCCGGGCGACAAGGTCACGATCACCTACGAGCGCGGCGGCAAGTCCCACACGGTGGACCTGACGCTGGGCTCCCGCCAGGGCGACAGCTGACGCGTACGCGCGCGTGACGCTCGATGAGCCGGGTGCCGGAGCTCCCCCTCCGACACCCGGCTCACTACTTCTCGAAGAGACTGTTGAGCTCCCCCTGGGACATCTGGTCCTCGGCATACGAGAACGTCCCCGACTCGGCCAACTCCCGCGCGGCAAGCACCAACCGGCGATACATCGCCCGCGCGATACTGCCCCCGACGGTGACCCGCCGCACCCCGAGCTCGCGCAACTCCGCCAGCCCCAGGGCATTCCCGGTCAGCCCCATGACCACGTTGAGCGGCCCGTCGAGTTCACGCACGAGCGTCCCGATGGTCGCGGCGTCCGCGGCCCCCGGCACGAACGCGCAGTCCGCCCCCGCCGCCAGATAAGCGTTGGCCCGCCGCACACACTCGTCGAGCGAACCGCCCACCAACAGCACATCGGTCCGCCCCACCAGCACGAACGGCTCCCCACCGCCGTCAACAGCCTCCCGAGCGGCACGAATACGCTCCACAGCGAGCGCGTGCTCGTAAAGCGGCCGCGCCCGCTCCCCGGTGAAGTCCTCGATATTGCCGCCGGCCACACCGGTGGCGAGCGCCGCCCCGATGGTCTCGGCGACCACCTCGGGCGCCTCCCCGTACCCGTCCTCCAGATCCGCACTGACCGGCACGGCCACCCCACCGGCGATCTCCCGCACCCGCCCGAGCATGGTCTCCCGATCGACGCGCCCGGCGGCCTCCGCCCCCGCCCCCGCCGCCGCGTCCGCGAAGTAGTCATGATCCGGCCGCCCAAGGGAGAACGCGACCCCCGCACTGGTCGTGGCCAACGCGGAAAACCCGGCGGACTCCAGCACCTTGGCACTGCCCACGTCCCAGGCATTGGGCAACAGGAAGCATCCCTCCTTGTGCAACTCGACAAAGCGTTCCGCCAGTTGACGCCGATTACTGTCCACGTGCCGCAGCCCTTCCTCGACCGTCCGTACGTCCGTCCCTGGGGCGAGAACGTACGACCCAAGTCCCTTTGCGCGCACGCACCCCACTCCACCGAGCCCACGCGCCCCTCCCGCCCCACGCTCCCCGCCAAACGACCAAGCCGGGTACGCTGTACCCGCTCCGTCCCAGGTGGGCGGCGCGGGGTGGGTTGCCCGAGCGGCCTAAGGGAACGGTCTTGAAAACCGTCGTGGCAGCGATGTCACCGTGGGTTCAAATCCCACACCCACCGCTTGCAGGTCAGAAAGATCGCAGGTCAGAAGGGATGCCCCTCGCTGGAGCGGCATCCCTTCCGTGTGCCGTGGACCAGTGGACGCGGCCGGGATGTCGAGACCGGCGTGGCCGCTCCGTCCCAGGGGCAGATGCGGCCGGCGTGGCCGCACCGTCGCACGTACCGGAAGGACAGTCGTCATGGCCATCGCCGAGGACCTCGACCGCGCCACCGACTCGCAGTGGGACTGGGTCGCCGAGCACGCCCGTACGTATCTCGCCTCGGGCGGCACCGAAGGGCATGAGAACAACGGCGTGCACACCCTCGTGCTCGCCACCACCGGCCGCCGTACCGGTACGCCTCGCCGCACCTGCCTGATCTACGGCACCTCGGGCGACGAGTACGTCGTCGTCGCCTCCAAAGGAGGTGCCGATGAGGATCCGGCATGGTTCATGAACCTCAAGGCGGACTCCAGCGTCGGGGTACAGGTCGGCACCCGCCGCTTCACCGCCCACGCCCGCGTGGCGTCCCCGGCCGAACGCGCGCCCCTCTGGGCCCGGATGGCGAAGATCTTCCCGCTCTACGACGAGTACGCGCAGAAGACGACCCGCGAGATCCCGATCGTCCTGCTCACTCCGGTGGACGGACCCCGTTAATGCGGCCTTTCATGACCACCTCGCGCAGAGTGCGCACCGTTCTGTTCGCATGTGCCGTGGCACCGGTGTTCCTCCTGGTCGCGTGTACGTCGGGAAGTGACGCCGACGCGGGCGCGGGAACCAAGACCTCCGCGAGCCCGAGCCGTTCCAACACCCAGGCGCAGCAAGAGAAGAAGCTCACCACGCAAGTCCAGTTGACCCTCGACGGAATGGAGGCCGACAGCGACTCCATGGTGGCGTCCGGCGTCGAGCGCGTCTCGGACGGCCTCCACACCGAACCCGGCCTCACCAAGGGCACCCAGTACCGCCTGACCGTGGTGTGCGTGGGCAGCGGAACGGCGGACATCCGGTTCACGCCGAAGAGCGCGCCCGCGACGAACCCGGTCGTCTGCGACGGGTCGGCGACGCTCCAGCGCTTCACCGTCGCCGGCCCCCCGTTCCGTATCGACGTCTCAGGGCGCGCGGGCGCCACCGGGATGATCGGCTGGCGCGTCGACAGGGTCTGAACGTTCACCACGCACGCGTGCACGTTCACGCTCTCCCCGCGCGCGTGGCTACAGCTCACGGTCCCGCGCCAACCCCTCCCAGTCCACCTCCCGCACTCCCCTCTCCGCATCGCACTCGCACGGCACATGAGGTGTGTCCTGGAACCAGATGATCGTGAGGGTGGAGCAGTGCAGGACGGAGTCGTGGGTCGGGTGCAGGGCCGTCGAGCGGAAGGTGCCTACGCAGGCGACCGGCGGCAGGAGCTCGACCGGGCCGAACGCGCCGGCGTAGTGGTCGGGGTACGCGCGCGGGGGCGGGACGAGGTGGATCGGCGTTGTGGGGGAGGCGAGTTCGGCTTCGTGGAGCAGGCTTTTGATCGCCAGGTCGTTGACCGGCTTGCAGGGGTAGCCGTCCGGCAGCCCGCCGTACGTCGACGAGAGCCGCAGGTCGCAGAGGTCGGTGGCGCGGCCGGAGGTGAGGACTACGCGGGTCAGTGACATGGCCCGCGCTCTGGGGCGGTGGTGCATGTGGTTCCTCTGCTGCTGATCGGCACTGCTGTTCTTTTGACCGGCGCCCCCCTTGAGCCGTCCTCCCACTGACCCTTGAGCTGTTGCCCTCACGCCCGATGCCGCGTCATCCGTGCCGCCGACGCGATCGTCGCGCGTGCCTCGCGTTCCGTCAGGCCCGTGTTCACCGCCGCCTCGACCAGGGGTTCGACCAAGGGCGGGCCGATCCCGTCCTCGTAGGCGCGGCAGGCGGCCCAGAAGAGGCGGGTGTTGCGCTGGCCCTCGTGCGCGGCGAGGACGAACTGGACCAGGCCCTGGCCGTGGCCGCTGAGGGCGGGCGCGGTGGGGTGGTGGGTGCGGGGCGGCGGGAGCAGGAGGCGCAGGAGGGCGGGCGGGCAGGCCGCCGGGGCGAAGTGGGAGGTGCCCGGCGCGGTGCCGTAGACGCCGTGGTCGGTGCGGGAGCCGGGGCCGACGAGGTAGCCGCCGGCGCCGCGGATGTCGATGCCGGGGGCGAGGCGGCCCGCCGAGTTGGGGACGACCGTGTCCGGAGGGCCGCTCAGCCACAGGTGGCGGCCGCCGCTGGGGGTGAGGACGACCACCGTGTCGGGGATCGTGAAGAGGTGCCGCAGGGCCAGTTCGCGCAGGGCCGCCGAGGAGTCCGTACCCGACTTCGTGTCGAGGTCGACGCCGATGAGGTGGTGCGGAGGCAGCCCGCACGCGATGCCGTAGCCGGTCGCCCAGGGCGCGGCGGCGAACAGTTCGCGGATGCGCGCCGGGTCGGTCGAGGCGTCGTAGACCCCGTGTCCGAGGCGTCCGCACTCGCCGTGGCAGGGCTCGGGTTCGAGGTCGGCGCGGTGGGGGGAGCGCAGGGCCGGGAGTTTCGTCCGGGACAGGGGAATGACGGCCAGACCGCGCTCCGCGGCTGACAGGGCGTGTGCGAGGGCCAGCGTCGTGGCCTGCCGGTCGGTGGTGGCCATGCCTCCATGTTCGTACGTACGTTCGAAAAAGGGAAGAGGGAGTGGCGTTCGACGCGCCGAGAAAGGGCGATTGGCGAGAAATATGCCGGAACGCTTCGCCTCTTGTGGTGCTTGGGGTCAAGTCGCCCGAACTGCCCTGACCTGGGCGTTGGAAGTGGCGAAAGGGGTTTATCGACTTGTCGTAGCACTTGAGGGGGAATCATCGCTTCCGGGGTGGTTCGCCGGGGATTCGATGGGCAACTCTGGTCTCGCGACGTCGTGCACAACACCGAGGCGGTCGGCCAACTGCCTCGGAAACAGCCTGACTTGACGTACTTCCGGCACAAAGCCGGGTTCTGGAGGAAGAAACATGGCAAGCATCCGTACCGCCCGCGTCATCGCCGCCGTCTCCGCCCTCCCGCTGGCCGCCGCTCTGTTCACCGGCGTCGCCGCGGCGGACAACGGCGCGATCGCGGACGACGGATCGAACGCCGGTGTCGCGAGCATCGTCGGCAGCGGCAGCGGCGTCGGCCACGACAACAACGGCAACTCGTCCACCACGCAGCAGAACGCGGTCGGCTCCGGCGCCTCGAACCAGAGCAACACCGCCCAGGTCAACGGCTCCGCGTTCACGGCCATCAACCAGGGAAACGAGAACGTCCTCGTCAACTTCACCAACCTGTGGTGACCCGGCGGCCCTGACGCCCGGGAGGTCGTAGGGGGTCCTGTGGGGGGCCGGCGGAGTCCAGGGGTGTGCTCCGTGGGGTGGTAACGCGTCTGCGCGGCGGTACTTCGGTACCGCCGCGCAGACGTTTTCCGTGCGCGGCGGCGCAGCCCGCACCGCCCGGCCGCCCTGCCCCTCACGACGGGTCAGAACCTTGACAGTGCACGGCATCTGACGGACAGTCAGAAACTCCCGTCGAGATCGTGGGAACCCGCCCGGCGGCAGCGGTGTACCAGAAGTGAGTACGACACGAGACGAGACGGCACGGAGCGACACGAGACGCCGAGGGGGCGACGATGACCGACGAGCTGGGCGCACGGCTGAAGGCCTACGAGGGGCAGGACGCGGCCGTCGCCGCCGAGGGCAAGGACCCCGTCAACGCGCCCATGATCCGGCACTGGTGCGAGGCGATGGGCGACACCAACCCCGCGTACGAGGGCCCGGACGCCAAGGCCCCGCCCACCATGCTCCAGGTGTGGACGATGGGCGGCCTCTCCGGTTACGCGGGCGGCCGCACACAGGCCTACGACGAGCTGCTCGCCCTGCTCGACGAGGCGGGTTACACCTCGGTCGTCGCCACCGACTGCGAGCAGGAGTACGTTCGTCCGCTGCGCCCTGGCGACGAGATCACCTTCGACTCGGTCATCGAGTCCGTGTCCGAGCTCAAGACCACCAAGCTCGGCACCGGCTACTTCGTCACCACCCGCATGGACATCCGCGTGGGCCCCCACCTCGCCGGCACCCACCGCTTCCGCATCCTCAAGTACGCCCCCACCCGCCGAAGGCGGCAGCAGAAGCCCGCCCTGCGCCCCCGCCCCGTCGTCAACCGCGACAACGCCGGATTCTGGGAGGGCATCGAGCACCACCGCCTGCTCATCCAGCACTGCACGACCTGCGACACCCTCCGCTTCCCCTGGCTGCCGGGCTGCAACAACTGCGGCGGCCCGGACTGGACCCCGGTCGAGGCGAGCGGCGACGGCACGGTCTATTCGTACGTCGTCATGCACCACCCACCCTTCCCGGCCTTCGACCCCCCGTACGCGGTCGCGCTCGTCGAACTCGCCGAGGGCGTGCGGATGATCAGCAACGTCGTGGGGGTGCCGTACGACAAGGTCCGGATAGGGCTGCCGGTGCGGCTCGAATTCCAGTCGTACGACGACGAGTTGGTGCTGCCTGTCTTTCGCGCGCTGGAGGAGGCCGGATGACGGGCGGAGAGATGAGCGCCGCAGAGATGGGAGCCGGAGCGTTGGGAGCCGCGGACATGAGGGCCGGCGAGAAGCTCCCGCCTCTGGAGATCCCGGTCACCCGGACCCTGGTCGTCGCCGGCGCCATCGCCTCCCGCGACTACCAGGACGTGCACCATGACGCCGAGTTGGCCCGGCAGAAGGGTTCCCCGGACATCTTCATGAACATCCTGACGACGAACGGTCTGGTCGGCCGCTACATCACCGACCACTTCGGCCCGGCGGCCGAACTCCGCAAGGTGGCCATACGGCTCGGGGCCCCCAACTACCCCGGCGACACGATGGTGTTGACCGGCACGATCGAGGAGGTCGACGGCGACACCGCGACGGTCCGGGTCGTCGGGGACAACGGCATCGGCCGGCACGTCACGGGCACGGTGACGGTCGCGCTCCCCGTCTCCGCGCCCAGCGCCGGCAGTGACCTCGACCTCGGCCCCGCGCCGGCCCCGGACCCGCTCAACGACCCACCCGGAGCCGCGACATGAGCGTCCGCACGCGAGACGCCCTCGGCGGACGCGCCGCGGTCGTCGGCATAGGGGCCACGGAGTTCTCCAAGGACTCGGGGCGCAGTGAGTTGCGGCTGGCGGCCGAGGCGGTGCGGACGGCACTGGACGACGCGGGCTTGGCACCGGGTGACGTGGACGGGATGGTGACGTTCACGATGGACACCAGCCCGGAGATCACCGTGGCGCAGGCCTGCGGGATCGGTGAGCTGTCCTTCTTCTCCCGGGTCCACTACGGCGGCGGAGCGGCCTGCGCGACGGTCCAGCAGGCGGCGCTCGCGGTGGCGACGGGCGTGGCGGAGGTGGTCGTCTGCTACCGGGCGTTCAACGAGCGTTCGGGCCGGAGATTCGGCTCGGGCGTGCAGCACCGGGAGCCGTCGGCGGAGGGCGTGGCGCTCGGCTGGTCCCTGCCGTTCGGGCTGCTGACCCCGGCCTCGTGGGTGGCGATGGCCGCGCAGCGCTATCTGCACACGTACGGCCTGACCCCGGAGGCGTTCGGGCAGGTGGCGGTCGTGGACCGGAAGTACGCGGCGACGAATCCGGCGGCGTACTTCCACGGCCGTCCCATCAGTCTGGCCGACCACGCGGCCTCGCGTTGGATCGTCGAGCCGCTGAGACTGCTGGACTGCTGCCAGGAGACGGACGGCGGCCAGGCGCTGGTGGTCACCTCGGTGGAGCGGGCCCGCGATCTGCCGCACCGGCCGGCCGTCATAGCGGCGGCGGCCCAGGGCGCGGGGCGCGGGCAGGAGCAGATGACCAGCTTCTACCGCGACGACCTGGCCGGCCTGCCGGAGATGGACGTGGTCGCCCGCCAGTTGTGGCGCACCTCGGGGCTCACGCCGGCCGAGATCGACGTGGCGATCCTGTACGACCACTTCACGCCGTTCGTGCTGATGCAGTTGGAGGAGTTCGGGTTCTGCGGGAAGGGGGAGGCGGCGGATTTCGTGGCGGGGGAGTCGTTGCCGATCAACACGCACGGGGGGCAGCTCGGGGAGGCGTACCTCCATGGGATGAACGGGATCGCGGAGGGAGTGCGCCAGCTGCGGGGGACGGCCGTGAACCGAATACCGGGGGCGCGGCGGGTGTTGGTCACGGCGGGCACGGGGGTGCCGACCTCGGGCCTGGTCCTGACGTCGGACGACTGAGTGGCCGCCAAGGACGACTGAGTGGGCCGCCACGGACGGCTGAGCGCGCCCGAGTCCGGCCGGGTTTCGCGGGCGTCCCCCAGGGGTCATCCCGCAGTACCCCTCACCCGCTCGTCCACCTTCAGGAGGTGGAGGCAGCACCACCCCTACAACCTGAGGCGGACTCGGCTTCGGGACCTGCGGCCGATCCGCCGGAGGTGCCCTCGCTCCTAGCGTGGAGCCATGACCACACTCGTCTGCACCAGCGCTTCGACCGCTGCCGAACCAGCGACGCAGACCCTCGCGTACCCGTCGTTCTCCTCGTACGTGAAGGCCCGCCAGCCGGTGCTGCTGCGTACTGCCCGGTCGCTGACCGCGAACCCGTGCGACGCGGAGGATCTGCTGCAGACCGCTCTCACCAAGACGTATGTCGCGTGGGAGCGGATCGAGGACCACCGTGCGCTCGACGGCTATGTGCGCCGGGCGTTGTTGAACACGCGTACGTCGCAGTGGCGCAAGCGCAAGGTCGACGAGTTCGTGTGCGAGGAGCTGCCCGAGCCGGAGCCCGTGCCCGGCGGGGACGACCCGGCCGAGCACCAGGCGTTGCACGACGCGATGTGGCGGGCGATCACGAAGCTGCCGGCCAGGCAGCGGGCGATGGTCGTCCTCAGGTATTACGAGGACCTCAGCGAGGCCCAGACGGCCGAGGTGCTCGGAGTGTCGGTGGGTACGGTGAAGTCAGCGGTGTCGCGTGCGCTCGGCAAGTTGCGTGAGGATCCTGAGCTGGGCCTTGTCCGGTAATGGACTGACCTGGAGTCATTCCTGGGGCCGAGCGGGATCCGACGTGATGTGATCGATCAACGGCACCTAGTGACATACCGAGTGGTATGTGCGCAGAATCGGCGCAACCATTACCACCGCGTAGGCAATGTCGCCCCGGGAGGATCGCCGTGCTGAGCACCATGCAGGACGTACCGCTGCTGATCTCGAGGATCCTGACCCACGGGTCCACGATCCACGGCACATCACAGGTGATCACCTGGACCGGTGAGGCCGAGCCGCACCGGCGTTCCTTCGCCGAGATCGGCGACCGCGCGGCCCAGCTGGCGCACGCCCTGCGCGAGGACCTTGGTGTCGTGGGCGACGAGCGGGTCGCGACCCTCATGTGGAACAACTCCGAGCACGTCGAGGCCTACTTCGCGATCCCCTCCATGGGCGCGGTCCTGCACACCCTCAACCTCCGCCTCCCGCCCGAGCAGCTGGCGTGGATCGTGAACCACGCGGCGGACCGGATCGTGATCGTCAACGGTTCGCTGCTGCCGCTGCTCGCCCCGCTGCTCCCGCACCTCAAGACGGTCGAGCACGTGGTGGTGTCGGGCCCGGGAGACCGTTCGGTGCTGGCCGGCGTCGCCGCGCAGGTGCACGAGTACGAGGAGCTGCTGGCCGGCAAGCCGACCTCGTACGACTGGCCGGAGCTGGACGAACGTCAGGCCGCCGCCATGTGTTACACCTCCGGCACGACGGGCGACCCCAAGGGGGTCGTGTACTCGCACCGTTCGGTGTACCTGCACTCCATGCAGGTCAACATGGCCCAGTCGATGGGGCTGACCGACCAGGACACCACGCTGATCGTGGTGCCGCAGTTCCATGTCAACGCCTGGGGACTGCCGCACGCCACGTTCATGACCGGCATCAACATGCTGATGCCGGACCGTTTTCTGCAGGCCGCCCCGCTCGCCGAGATGATCGCGACCGAGCACCCGACGCACGCCGCCGCCGTCCCCACCATCTGGCAGGGCCTGCTCACCGAGCTCACCGCCCGCCCGCGCGACGTCTCCTCGCTCACCCAGGTCACCATCGGCGGCTCGGCCTGTCCGCCCTCCCTCATGGAGGCCTTCGACAAGCTCGGCATGCGGGTCTGCCACGCGTGGGGCATGACGGAGACCTCCCCGCTCGGCACGATCGCCCGCGCGCCGGCCCACGCGGTCGGCACGCCGGAGGAGTTCGCGTACCGCCTCACGCAGGGCCGTTTCCCGGCCGGCGTCGAGGCACGGCTGTCCGGCCCCGGCGGCGAGCGGCTGCCCTGGGACGGCGAGTCCGCCGGCGAGCTGGAGGTCCGCGGCAACTGGATCGCGGGCGCCTACTACAACGGTCCGGACGCCGAACCCCTGCGCCCCGCCGACAAGTTCAGCGAGGACGGCTGGCTCAAGACGGGTGACGTCGGCACGATCTCCCCCTACGGTTTCCTCACCCTCACCGACCGCGCCAAGGACGTCATCAAGTCCGGCGGCGAGTGGATCTCCTCCGTCGACCTGGAGAACGCGCTGATGTCCCACCCGGCCGTCGCCGAGGCCGCCGTGGTCGCCGTCCCCGACGAGAAGTGGGGCGAGCGCCCGCTGGCCACGGTCGTCCTCAAGGAGGGCGCCACCGCCGACTTCGAGACCCTGCGCGCCTTCCTCGCCGACCAGGGCAAGATCGCCAAGTGGCAGCTCCCGGAGCGCTGGACGATCATCGAGTCGGTCCCGAAGACGAGCGTCGGCAAGTTCGACAAGAAGGTGCTGCGCAGGCAGTACGCGGACGGCGCGCTGGACATCACCAAGCTCTGACGACTGCCACCGACACCGGCACCAACACGGGCAAGGGCTCACGTCACCGTCGTAGGACGTGGGCCCGTGCCCGCAAGTCGCCAATCACCGGTCGCTGTCGGCCAGTTGGTGCCGATCAGTTGGTGCCGATCCGCGCCAGCAGGTCCACGATCCGGCTCTGCACCTCGGTGCTGGTGGACCGTTCCGCGAGGAAGAGGACCGTCTCGCCGGAGGCGAGGCGGGGGAGGTCGGCCTGGTCGACAGCGGCGGTGTAGACGACGAGCGGGGTGCGGTTGAGCTGGCCGTTCGCGCGCAGCCAGTCGACGATGCCGGCCTGGCGCCGGTGCACCTGCATCAGGTCCATCACGACCAGGTTCGGCCGCAACTGCCCCGCCAGCGTCACCGCGTCCGCGTCGCTCGCGGCCCGCGCGACCTGCATCCCGCGCCGCTCCAACGTGGCCGTCAGCGCCAGCGCGATCTCCGCGTGCTCCTCGATGAGCAGCACGCGCGGCGGGTGCTGCTCGCTGTCCCGCGGGGCGAGCGCCTTCAGGAGTACGGCGGGATCGGCGCCGTAGGCCGCCTCGCGCGTCGCCTGTCCGAGCCCCGCCGTCACCATCACCGGCACCTCGGCGGCCACCGCCGCCTGCCGCAGCGACTGCAGTGCGGTCCGGGTGATCGGCCCGGTCAGCGGGTCCACGAACAGCGCGGCCGGGAAGGCGGCGATCTGCGCGTCGACCTCCTCGCGCGAGTGCACGATGACGGGCCGGTAGCCGCGGTCGCTGAGCGCCTGCTGCGTGGTGACGTCCGGCGCCGGCCACACCAGCAGCCGCCGCGGGTTGTCCAACGGCTCCGGCGGCAACTCGTCGTCCAGCGGCTGCGGACGCGGCGGATCCGCGACCTCGACCGCCCCGCCGGGACCGTCCAGCGGCTCGGGGCCCTCGGCGGCGTTCTCGTCCGGTGCTCCTATGGCGTACGACCGTCCGGAGCCCTCGGTCGGCTGCGCCAGCCGGGACTGCCCGGCGAGCGAGTGCTGCGGCTGCGGCTGTTCCGCCGACGGATGCGGACGGGCCGCCTGCTCCTGGGGCGCGGCGGCCGAATCGGTCCGCGTACCGAGCTTGCGGCGCCGGCCCCCATTGGCGGGGTTGTTCGCCGCGGGCGCCGCCGCAGGCTGCTGCACCTGCGCGGCCTGCCGCGTGAACGGCACACCCTGCCCGAGCGTCCGCACACTGATCGCCCGCCCCTGAGTGGAGTTCGGGTCGACCGGCATGCCACCGCCCCCCGCCTCAGCGGGCAACGGCTGCGAGGCCCGCGCCTGAGCCTGGGCTTGCGCCGCGGCCACTTCCGGCGGAAGCGGCGTGCCGGGCGCGGGCGTGCCGCCGGGCTGCGCGGGCGGTACGGGGGTGGCGACGCCGTTCGCCGGTACGGGACCGGCGGCGGCCTCCGCCGGAAGGGGTTGGCCTGGGGTTGCCTGGGCCGGGATGGGCGCGCCCTGCGCGGGCACCGGCTGCGGTCCGGGCGGGATCGGCTGTCCCGCCGTACCGGCCGCCTGACCGGGAACGGCCGGCGCGAGCCCCGCCTGAGACTGGGCCTGAGCCACGCCGGCGCCCTGGACCTGCTGCCCGACGGCCTCCGCGGCCTGAACTCCCTGCACGGGCGTCCCCGCCGCCCCGCCCTGCGCCACGGCACGGCGACGACGACCCGTTGGCGCGCTCGTGGGGTGCGGCTGCGGCGGGGTGTGGTCCTCGGACTGGTCGTGCGGGGTGGCGTCGTGCCGACCGTCGTCGATCAGGGCGTCACCGGCGAGGTTCTGCCCACTCTGACCGGGGACCTGCGGGTGCGGCTGAGCCTGCGCCTGAACGGGGGCCTGCTGCTGAACCGGCATGGGCGTCGCTGGCTGAAGCTGACCCGGGACCTGCCCCGGCACCTGGCCCTGCACGGGGACGGGCGGCTGAAGCTGCCCGGGCATCGGCTGCCCCGGCATCTGACCGGGGACCTGCCCTGGCACCGCTCCCGGGACCTGCCCTGCCATCTGCCCCGGCGGCACAGGCGCCGACATGGGCGTCGGCATCTGCCCGGCCACCGGCGCCTGCTGCGGGGACACCTCCACGCCGCCCGCGACCGCCCCTGCCCCCGACGCGGGCGTCCGGTCCGCCTCGGCCGGCGGCAGGGCGAAGACCGTACGGGGCCCCGCCTCCTGCGCGGCGGCGGCGCGTTCGTTCGCGGCGGCCAGGGCGCGGCGACGGCGCCCGGTCGGCTCGGCGTTCTCGGCGGGGACGGGCTGGTTGGCGGGAACGGGCTGGTTGGCGAGGACCGGCTGGTTGGCCTGGCCGGCGGAGGCGGGCAGGGCCGGCGGCAGGGCGTGCTGTTCGCCGCCGTCACGCCGGGCACGCCGTCCGGTGGTGGTTCCGCCGGCGGGCGCGGGCACGCCCTGCGGCGGCACGGTGCCGCCCAGGCCGCTGCCGACGGCCGCGGTACCCGCGCCGTACTCGCCGGCCATGACGACGGCGCCCTCGGAGACTTCGTCCCCGGAACCGTCGCCCTCGATCTCGCCCTCCGCGCTGCCGTCGGCCGCGCGCCCGCGCCGCCGACCGGTACCGCCGGAACCGTCCGCGGCGACCGGTTCCTGGGCCGGCTCCCCGGCCGCCCGGCGTCGCCGCCGGCCCGTGGGCACGGCGACCTCGGCATCCGGGGTGCCGGACCCGCCGGCCTCCCCCGGAACGTCGCTCTCCAGGAAGGCGTCGACGGAGGACCGCCGCGCCCGCCGCCGCCCGCCGCCGGAGCTGGGCTCGGCCACCTCAAGGGCCGCGGCCTGCACCTCGACGGCGCCGGCCCCACCCCCGATGGGCACTTCGAGGACGTACGCACTGCCGCTCATACCCGGCACTTCATGCGTCTGCAGCACTCCGCCGTGGGCCCGCACGATCCCGCGCACGATCGGCTCGTGCACCGGGTCTCCCCCGGCGTACGGCCCGCGCACCTCGATCCGTACGACCTCA
This sequence comes from Streptomyces pseudovenezuelae, assembly GCF_029892565.1. GTDB lineage: Bacteria > Actinomycetota > Actinomycetes > Streptomycetales > Streptomycetaceae > Streptomyces > Streptomyces pseudovenezuelae_A. Next base: position 687,732 of record NZ_JARXVH010000003.1, read on the forward strand.
CCGCGCTGCGCCGCCGCGACCACGACGGTGTTGTCCATGTAACCGCCCGCCGACACGGGCGCGTTGCCGGTCGCGTCGACGCCGGCCACGTCCGCGACGAGATGCGCGAGCGCGGTGGCGAGCCGCTGCGGGTCGACCTCTGCCTCTATGGGCGGCGCGTGCACGGCGAACTGCACCCGCCCGGGCCCGATCAGTTCGACGGCCCCGTCGACCCCGGCGGCGACGACCGCGTCGAGCATGACTTTCGTACGAACGACCTGCTCGCTGCCGGTGTCCAGCGCCTGGTAGCCGAGGACGTTGTCGATGAGGGTCGTGATCCGCGAGTAGCCGGCCGACAGATGGTGCAGCACCTGGTTAGCCTCGGGCCACAGCTGGCCAGCGTCGTCGGCGGCCAGCGCGGCGAGCTCGCGGCGCAGTTCGTCCAGCGGGCCGCGCAGCGACCGGGCCAGCAGCGTCAGCAACTGCTCGTGCCGCCCGGCGAGTGCTTCGTACCGGTCCTTCGCCCGCTCACCGAGCGCCGCGTACCGGTCCTCGCCGGCCGCCAGCTCCTCGTCGTGCTGCTCCTGGAGTTCCTCGATCTCGCGGACGTGCTTCTGGCGCAGGGCGGTCAGTTCGGAGGCGTACTCCTCCTCGATCCGCTCCAGCTCGTCCGTGTGCCGCTTCTCGACGGCGTCCTTCTCCTCGGCGAGCGCGTCGTACGGTCGCCGGTCGGTGAAGGTCATCACCGCGCCGACGAGCTGGTCGCCGTCGCGCACGGGCGCGGTCGTGAGGTCGACGGAGACCTCGGCCCCGGACTTCGACCAAAGCACCTGCCCCCGCACCCGGTGCTTGCGCCCGGACCGCAGGGTGTCGGCGAGCGGCGACTCGTCGTACGGGAAGGGGGTGCCGTCGGCGCGCGAGTGCAGGACGAGGTCGTGCAGCGCCTTGCCGCCGAGGTCACTGGCCCGGTATCCGAGGATCTGGGCGGCGGCGGGATTGACGAGCACGATCCGCCCGTCGGTGTCGGTCCCCACCACGCCCTCGGCCGCGGCCCGCAGAATCATCTCGGTCTGCCGCTGCGAACGCGCCAGCTCGGCCTCGGTGTCGACGGTCCCGGTCAGGTCCCGCACGACGAGCATCAGCAGCTCGTCGGAGCCGTAGCCGTAAGTGTCGTAGGCCTGCTGCCCGTTCTCCAGATTGGCGCTGGTGACCTCGACGGGGAACTCGCTGCCGTCCGTGCGCCGCGCGATCATCCGCGTCGGCTTGGTCTGCCCGCGGGGATCCATGTGATCGGGCCGCCGCATGGAGCCCGGAATCAGCTTGGAGTCGAACTGGGGCAGCAGATCGAGCAGCCCCCGCCCCACCAGCGCCGTCCCCGGCGCTTCAAAGGCCTCCAGCGCGATGGTGTTCGCGTTGACGACGGTCCCATTGGCGTTGACCAGCACCAACGCGTCGGGAAGCGCGTCGAGTATGGCTGCGAGGCGAGCAGCGCCTCGGGATGGCCTGCTGCTCACGAGACGCTTCCTCCCTGTTACCGCATCTTGCCGACCGCTCGGGCCATCTTGCCAACCTGCCCGCGACGTGTCACGCGAGGGAGTCTAAGGGCAGTGGTCGCGCCCGCGGCGCCGGATGAGAGGGAGGTCGCACGACGAAGTGACGCAGAAGGTGTGACGGCACGACCCCGCCTGCCGCCTGGCCTGCGCACACCTCATAGAGCTGACGGAACGGCACTTCTGTGGACCCGGTGAAGCCCCGATGGAACACCTGTGCGCACCCGTCCTTCTCGTCCTCCTCGACGCCGGGGTGCTACGCCTGCCCCCGGGGCCGCAGATCCGGCAGCAAAGGCACCATCCGGTTCCACCGCCCGATCTCACATCCGTCCCGACGGTCGTACGAGGCATCCACGGGCCGCCCGGCCCACACCCCGGTGACATGCGCGGTGGCCGCCCCGCCGTACTGCATGGTGCATACGCTCCCGTCGGGCACGGGAGCGAAGATGTCCCGCCCCCAACGGGCCCCACGATCGAGCGCCCCACACGCACCGGTGACGTCGGGATGGGTCCCGCCCCCGGGATGGCAGTACAGCTCGTACGTCCCGTCCTTATGTCCACCCGCATCGCGCACGGTGACGGTGAGGTGGTCGCCGGCGCGGTCCTCGTCCCGGACGGGCGGCGGGGCGAGGGTGAGGGGCCCGGCGTACGCGGCGGGGGCGGTGAGGGTGGGGGCGAGGGAGGCGGAGGCGGCGACGGCGACGACCAGACCGGCGAGGCGGCGACCGCGACGAGGGGCTTGGGACGGTTGAGAGCGGTGAGACGCCGGGGAGTCCTGAGACGCCAGGGGAACCGGCGGTGCCGGTGCCGGGGAAACCTGCGATAGCTGGGAGACATACGAGACCTGCGAGACCTGCAACATGACCTGACTAACGCCGCCCGCGCCGGGACGTTGCGCTCTCCCGGCCACCTCCCGGCGGACCTCCCGTCGGACCTCCCGGCGGGCCTCGCCGGGTACGGAAGCGCTTTGCCCTGCGGCCTGCACGCCTAGTACCGTGGGAGGCGATTGGTGACACCGCGCTCGACTGTGTCATCATCTGCACGCACCACTCGCGCTCGCGCGGGCGGCTGTGCGGGAGGCGTCGCCTAGTCCGGTCTATGGCGCCGCACTGCTAATGCGGTTTGGGCCTTAAAGCCCATCGAGGGTTCAAATCCCTCCGCCTCCGCGCAAGATCACCGAAACCCCGGTCCCAGGACCGGGGTTTCGTCGTTTCCGCAGGTCACAATGGCTACGGCAAACGGATTTCACATGGCGGCGGCAGTCATGTAATGTTCTTCCTGTCGCCGCGAGCGGCCCGAAAGGACCAGGAACGGCACGCAAGACAAGCACTCGTAGCTTAACGGATAGAGCATCTGACTACGGATCAGAAGGTTGCAGGTTCGAATCCTGCCGAGTGCACATAGACGAAGGGCCCCGGAGAGATCCGGGGCCCTTTGCGTTACGGGGAAGGCCTGCGGCAGCGAAGTAAAAGTGCGGGTCCGAGAGCGTGCCCGTCACCTGGAGACCGTGACTCCACCGCACGTCGACTGGGCCTGCGCCATCGCCACGATGACGGCCGCCACAGACGCCGACGAGCCGGTTAGCGCGCCACGCGGTGGCGGAGGTAGACGACTCGCGAGCTGAAGGTGTGGGTCTCGACGAGTTCGAGATCCACCCGGCGCTCGTGCCGGGGGAAGAACGGTGTGCCGCCGCCGACCAGCACCGGGTAGACCCTGGCCCGGTACTCGTCGATCAGGCCCAACTCGGCTGCCTCGGCGGCGAGAGTCGCGCCGCCGATCGCGATGTCGCCCTCCCCCGGCTCGGCTCGCAGCCGCTCGATCTCCTCCGCCAGTCCGCCGGAGGCCAGGCGGGCGTTGCCCTGTACCGCCGACAGCGTGGTGGAGAACACCACCTTGGGAAGCGGCTTCCAGAGGGCTGTCCATTCGAGCATCGGAGCGTCGAGCGAAGGATCCTGGTCGGCGGTCTCCCAGTACAGCATCGTCTCGTACAGCCGCCGGCCCAACAGGTGGACACCGACCCCTCGGATCTCGTCGGTGACGAAGCGAAAGACCTCCTCGTCGGGCGCCGTCCAGTCGAAGCCGCCGTCCGGCCCGACGATGTAGCCGTCGAGTGAGACGCCCATCGAACAGGTCACGCTGCGCATCGGAAGCCCTCCTCGGTGACGGGGTCGACACTATGACCGCCGGACGCCGCGGGACTCATCGCGGCTCGCGGGATCCCTGGGCCGAGTCACCTCACGAGACCGTTTCTGGAGGAGGCGGTCACTTGGTCGAGGTATGGAGGGCGAGGCATGGCGGTCGATAGGGGTTCGCGATGTCGACTCCGTCTCGTACGCCCGCAAAACCGCAGGTCACCGCCCTCAAAACCGGAACGCGGGCCCGCAACTCCTCGTGATCATGTCACTGGTCTGTGACAGCGCTGTCCTGGAACGAAGGCGGTGGGAGCCCTTCGGCTCGGAGCCCCCTCATAGTGATCGAGCGACCACCGAGAGGCCGAGACGGCTTCGGTCTCAACCAGTGCTTACCAAAGGGGATTTCATGTTCGGCAACCGTCGCAAGGCCTTCCTCGTCTCCGCAGTTGTCATGGGTGGCGCCATGTTGATGACTGCGTGCCAGGAGTCGGGCGGGGCCTCGGACAACGGTGCCGGGCAGGGGTCATCGTCCGTTACGCCGGTCGGCGAGGCGGTCACCCCGGCCCCGTCCGGTTCGTCGGCGGCGGGAAGCGGCGGGAGCAACGGCAAGGGCTCCGACGCGACGGGCAAGGGGACCGATGACGGGGCCGGTTCCGGTGTCGACACCGGTGATGGCGAGCGGGTGCCGGTTGAGCAGGGCTGCGGGGCCAATGACATTTCCTGGAGCACCAAGTCCGAGACCCAGGCGGGTGGCTACATCTTGATCATCGCCAAGGCGAAGCCGGGGATCACTTGCTACCTGCCCGCCGGGCTGCCGACCGTGGCGTTCGGATCCGACGGTACCGAGGCGGGTCCCGCGGAGGAGACCGCCGGTGAGCAGATCAAGTTGAGCGGGAGCACCACCGCGTATGCCGGCGTGAACCCGAAGACCACCAACGAAGACGGTGGCAAGGAACTGGACTTCATCATCGTCGGCGTCGGTGACGACGACCCCAACCCGGTTTCCCTGCCGGTGGACACCATCACGGTCGACGACCCGATCGTCACCAACTGGCACACTGCGCCTGCGGACGCCGTTCCCTTCAGCTGAACGCATCCGCAGTTCGTGAGACATGCGTTGGTCAAGTCTGCGCCATGTGACGTCAGTCGATGAGAGTGCGGGAGCTGCGCCACGTACGTAGGGAGTAAGTGGACGGCGACTCCCGAAGGGCAACTCCGTGATCCCGCACCGCATCGTTCTCGCCTCGGTCGCGGGGCTCGTCTCCGCGCTTCTGCTGGCGGCGTGCGACTCGTCGACCGACAACGCCGGCGCTACGAGTCCCGGCAGCGTCGCCTCGGTCGCCCCGGTTGCCACGGCCGCGTCGGAATCCGCGACTTCGGCCCCGACCGGCGACGGGAGCGGAGACAGAACTGGCACCACGACCACCGCGCTGATCGCCAAGGCGGTCGGCGGTACGGGTGATGTGGTCACCGACGGCAATGGGATGACCCTCTACCGGTATGAGAAGGACGAGCCCGATCCGTCCAAGTGGACGTGTGCCGGGGCGTGTACGAAGACGTGGATACCCGTCATGGTGGGGGACTCCGCGCAGGACTCCGTGCAGACCACGGGCGTGGAGAAGAGCCTCCTCGGTACCGTCCACCGCGACGGTAAGCCACAACTCACCCTCGCCGGCTGGCCGTTGTACAGGTACAGCGGGGACACCGCGGCCGGGCAGGTGAACGGTCAGGGCAAGGACGGGCTGTGGTTTGCCGTCACTCCGGCCGGGGGGAAGTCCGGCGCGAGTAGTTGAGCTGGGTTCCGTCAGGAGCTGTGAGGCGAACGGAATCCTGCCGTACGTATCTGTCTGCCTGTCACGATTGAGGCGTGGGCGATCTTTCCAAGTCCGTGGCGTGGGCGGATGTTCTGCTTGACCTCATGGGGCTCGCTGTTGGCGTGATGTTGCTCGGGGTGGGGATCGGGCTCTATCACGACGGCGGTTCTGTGGGGTGGGTTGTCGTGGGTGCGGGGGTGTGCCTGGTCGACCTCTGGGTGGTTGGGCGTCGGTTCGTTCGGCGTCGGATGGCGACGTCGGTGGCGTAGGGGGTGAGCATGAGTTCGTCTCGTCCGACACGAGTGAATTCGCGGCGGTGCGGGTGCCGTTGGACACTCCTGGCTGGCCGGTCTCCCCTTCGTCCGACCGAACTCGGCGTGCCCACCACGGAGTTCCTGGGGCGGCGTCACGCCGCCTGCGACAGCGCCGCCGCCGGTGCCCTCGTACCGAACCAGGCCAGTCGCTGCGAGCCGGCGGCTGCCACAGGCCGCGGCTTCCGGGTCTCGGCGGTGAAGACGAACAGCCGCAGGACCAGGAAGCGGCCGAGGCCCGCCAGGCCGGACGCGCTGAGGTAGACGGTCTGTTCGGTCAGCAGCGAGGGCGTGGACTGGACGGTGTGGAGGACGAGCACCGCGACGCTGGTCACCGCGTAGGCGACCGCCGCCGAACCCGCCGACTGCCAGTGCTCGCGCCAGCCGGCGCGCTTGCCGGTGCCGAAGGTGAACAGGGCGTGGAGTTCGGTGCACAGGATCGTCGAGGCGATCGTGATCACGGCGTTCGACAGCGCCCACGGCATCAGCAGGGCCAGCATCGGTACGGCCGCGCTGGACAGGACACCGACACCGCCCCCGCACACCACGAACCGCACGAAGGAAGCGAACGGGCCGGGGCCGGCGGTCGAGGTCTGCCGTACGGCGTCCATGGCGCGGTTCCTTCCGGGCGGGCGGTGAGCCGCGTGAGCCGTGTGGGTCTCGCGCGTCTCGTGAAGTCGTGGTTCAACTGACGTCCACGATTCCGTGATTCGCCCGCCGGAACGATGGAGTGTCCTACCGAACCGATGGTGTAGCCAGCCCTACCCCCACGGTCGGGGCGACCGGGGGAAGGGGGCAGAGGAGTGGGTGGGCCGGTGGGTCAGTCCGGGCGGCGGTGCTCGGACTCGGCGTGTGCACGACGTCGGTTGTGGCGCCGGCCGGTGGGCTCGGGATCGTGGTCGTGAGTGTCCTGGTCACCTGGGTCCTGCATCTCGCGGGGTGGGGGAAGCCGCCGGGGATGCGGCCGCGAGAGCAGTGGGGGTGGCGGGTACGGGATCTGACCGCGCGGGAGGGGCATGTGGGGTGTGTGGGGTGTCGGCTGGCGGGGCGGGATCCCCAGCGGTACCCCGAGCGAGGGCGCCCGCGAGAGCAGGTGGCGGTGCCGGAGGCGGAGTCTGTGACGGGTGAGGCGTCTCTGGCTGGTGACTCTTCCGGACGGTGAGTAGGGGTGGTCCCGCCAGGGTGATCGCGTTGTCAGTGCCGTCTTCTACTCTCATGAGTGATGGCACAGGCATGGAAGTGTTCGGGGTTGCGGTGGGTGGATGGCGGCCCCGTGTTGGTGTGGGACGGGGGACGGCGTAGTGCGCTGGCCTGGGGGAAGCGGGTCTCCTTCGGGGTTGTGGACGGGGGTGTGCGGACGTGTGTGGGAGCGCGGGGGCATGCGTGTCCGGTACGGACGGGGGTGTCGGGGCGGAGTACGGGGGCGCGGTGCGAGGAGTGTGCGCGGCTGGATCGGGCGCACTCCGTGGCCGCCGACACGATCGCGGACGATCCGCGGCCGTACCGCGTGTATCTGGCGTGGTTCGGACCCGGCATGGTCAAGGTCGGGATCACGGCGGTCGAGCGGGGGTCGGCCCGGCTGTTGGAGCAGGGGGCGGTGTGTTTCAGCTGGCTCGGCACCGGTCCGTTGATGGCTGCCCGGCGTACGGAGGAGTTGTTGCGGGCCGCGCTTCGGGTGCCCGATCGGATTCCGTACGCCGCCAAGCGGGCGGTGCGTTCGGGGTTGCCCGGGACTGAGGGCGAGCGGGCGGCCGAGGTTGTGGAGTTGCACGCCCGGGCGGTGGCCCTTGCCGAGTGGCCGGAGTCGCTCGTGCGGGAGCCGTGCCGGCCGGTTGACCATGTCGGCGCGTTCGGGCTCGCGGGCCTGCCGGGCGCCGTCGGTGAGGTGAGTGAGCTGGTCGCCGGTGGGGCGGTGAGGGGGGAACTGGTTGCGGCTGCTGGGCCCGATCTGCACATCGCCGTTGGGGACGGGGACGGGGATAGGGAGGGGGGTAAGGGGGTCCGGGAGATCGTCGTGCTCGATACCCGGTTGATGACAGGGTGGGAGTTGGGGCCTGCCGGGGTCGGGACCGGAGCCGGGGGTGTGGACGAGAGCCGGCTCACCTTTCCCCTGCGGGAGTTCAGAGGGGTGTCGGCTGTGCAGGACGAGTTGTTCTGAGCATTCGGACGGTCAGGAACGGATGGGCACCATGCACGGTCAGCGGATCGGGGAGACGGACGTCGAGGGGACGGGCACCGAGGGGAACGGCGTCGAGGAGAGCGACCAGGTCCGTCGCTTCTGGGAGCGGCTCGGACTGCCCGGGCTCGTCGACGTCCACACCCACTTCATGCCCGAGCGCGTTCTCCACAAGGTCTGGGGATACTTCGACTCCCTCGGGCCGCTCACCGGCGGTGTCGAGTGGCCCATCACCTACCGGGCCGAAGAGGCCGAACGGCTCGCCCTGATCCGGGACTTCGGCGTCCGTGCCTTCACCGCGATGCTCTATCCGCACAAGGCGGGCATGGCCGAGTGGCTCAACGGCTGGGCCGTCGACTTCGCTCGCCGTACCCCCGACTGCCTGCACACCTCGACGCTGTTTCCCGAGCCGGGAGTCGAGACTTATGTCCGGGAGGCCGTCGAGGCGGGGGCGCGGATCTTCAAGGCGCATGTGCAGGTGGGGGCGTACGACCCGGCCGATGAACTCCTGGACGGGGCTTGGGGGTTGCTCGCCGAGGCCGGTGTGCCCGTCGTGATCCACTGCGGTTCCGGGCCCATGCCCGGCAAGCACACCGGGCCGGAGCCGATCGGGCGCGTGCTCGCCCGGCATCCCCAACTGCGGCTGATCGTCGCGCACATGGGGATGACGGAGTACGAGGACTTCCTCGACCTGGCCGAGCGGTACAGCGAGGTGCGGCTGGACACGACGATGTCGTTCACGGACTTCAGCGAACAGTTCGCGCCGTTCCCCCGGAGGGCACTGCCCCGGCTGGCCGACCTCGGCGACCGGATCCTGCTCGGCAGCGACTTCCCCAACATCCCCTATCCGTACGTCCATCAGCTGGAGGTACTGGAGCGGCTGGGGCTCGGCGACGACTGGCTGCGGGCCGTGTGCCACGACAACGGGGCGAGGCTGTTCGGGTTGTGACCGGCGATCAGTCACGAGTCATCAGTCATCAGCAGTAGCTCATCCCGCTCCTCCCGCCACCTGATCGCGACCGCGCCATCCGTGCCACCCGTGTCGTCCGCCCCCTCCGCCACTGCCCTGTCCCCCACCACCCGAACGTCCAGCGAAGCAGCCGCATTGACGTCCTTCGGCACGGTCAACCCCGTCAGCTCCAGCACATGCCCCACCCGCCCCGTCTCCGCGTCCAGGACGAGCAGGTCGGCCGAGGTGGTGTGGCCGGCGTCGGCGTACCGGAAGATCGGCTGGCGGACGACGTATACCCGGCCGTCCGCGACCACGGGATCGCCGTACGCCTTCCCGGTCGGTGCGCGGAGTCTCCAGCGGAGGCGGCCCGTTCCGGTGTCGTAGGCGCTGAGGAGGGTGGGGGAGCCGGTGTCGTAGATGTGCGGGTCGACCGTGGTGACCGCGATGCCGTTGCCCGTGGTGAGCCGGGCCAGGAGGTGGATGGAGAAGGCGGTCCGTTCCGGCGCCCCCTCGCGGCTCACGTCGAGGAGGCGGACCGGGCGTGGGGTGCGGCGTTCGGGGCCGACGGCGGCCAGCGTGTGGGTGCCGGCCCGGAGGAGGTCGTCGTACGGCTCCGCGTGCTGTTGTCGCCACAGCACCTTGCCCGTGCGGTCGTGGATGCCGAGGAGGAGGGCGGAGGTCTTGGTGACGGAGGGCGGGATGTCGTAGCCCCCGATGCGCTGCTCGGGGCCCAGTACGTCGCAGCGCACCAGAGCCGTGACGAGGTGGTCCGGGAAGTCATACACCGTTTGGATCGGTGTCTCGTCGCAGCCGGCCGGTCTGCTCGCCGTCCACAGGGTGCGGCCGGTGCGTTCGGCGAGGGCGCGGATGCCGGCGGGGGTTTCCGTGATGACCTCGCCGCCGGTCAACCGGAAGGACAGGCCTCTGCGGCTCTCGCCCTCCGAGATGCTCCGGTGCCACAGGATCCGGCCCGAGCGCAGGTCGATCGCTGTGAGCCGGCCGTCCGTGAAGCCCGCCACCACCGTGCGCGCGGACACGTCGAGCGTCGGTGTGTAGAAGCCCCTGTCCTCATCCCCGTTCCCGTCCGCCGGGTCCCCGTCCCCGGCCAGGTCGCCGTCCCCGTAGCCGCCCCGCTCATAGCGCCAGTACTCCGAGCCGGTCCGTATGTTCACGGCTCGCACCCCCACCCCCACCCCCGTCGCCCGGATCGACAGCCCGTGCACCACGGTCTCGTCGGCGGTCGTCCGGCGCAGGACGTGGTCGGGCGTGGCCGGTGGCTCGGGGCCGAGCGCGGGTGGGAAGGCGCCCTGCGCCCCTGTGACCAGGTCGGGTTTCGGGGCCGGGGTGGCGTGCCACGGCTCCAGGCCGGTGAGGATGAGGAGGACCGCGGTCACGTATCCCGTCAGGTACAGCGCCAGTCGGCGCCAGGCCTTGGGATCCGGTTCCCCCGGCAGCCGTACGGCTACGCCCCTGCCTATGCCTCCACCTGTCACCACAGCCCCCGTGCCCCCGCATCTCCACGTCACCGTTCCCTTGAGCGGTTGAGGGATCTTGTACCGACACCTCTCCCCGAAGCAAGCGGTTCCAAGGGGTTGCCTGAGAGGCCCCTGTGAGTTTCTTAGGGAAATCACAGGTTGTCGAAAGCGTGCTCTCAGAGGATCCCGACAGTGTGTTCACCATGACCACGACCTCGCCCCAGGGGCGCACCGAACTGCTGAGGCCGGACGGGAGCCCCGTCCGAGTGCTTGTGGTGGACGACGAAATGTCGATCACCGAACTGCTGTCCATGGCTCTTCGCTATGAGGGCTGGCAGATCCGGAGTGCGGGGGATGGCACGGGTGCCATCCAGACCGCGCGCGAGTTCCGGCCCGACGCCGTCGTCCTGGACATGATGCTGCCCGACATGGACGGCCTGACCGTCCTGGGGCGGATGCGCCGCGAACTGCCGGACGTGCCGGTGCTGTTCCTGACGGCGAAGGACGCCGTCGAGGACCGTATCGCCGGCCTCACCGCGGGCGGCGACGACTACGTCACCAAGCCGTTCAGCCTCGAAGAGGTCGTCGCCCGGCTGCGCGGACTGATCCGCCGCTCCGGTGCCGCCGACCGCCGCTCCGACTCCGTACTCGTGGTCGGCGACCTCACCCTCGACGAGGACAGCCACGAGGTCTCGCGGGCCGGCGAGGGCATCCACCTCACCGCCACCGAGTTCGAACTGCTGCGCTTCCTCATGCGTAATCCTCGGCGTGTCCTCAGCAAGGCGCAGATCCTCGACCGGGTGTGGTCCTACGACTTCGGCGGCCAGGCCAACGTGGTCGAGCTGTACATCTCCTACCTCCGCCGGAAGATCGACGCCGGGCGTGAGCCGATGATCCACACCCGGCGTGGGGCCGGTTACCTGATCAAGCCCGCGGCCTCATGAGCGGGCGACGACGGCCGCGTGCGCAGAAGCGACGAGCGGGTAAGCCGCGCACCCTGCGGACACGGCTCGTCGTCGCGTCCGTGACGCTGATCGCCGTGGTGTGTGCGGTGATCGGCACGGTGACGACCCTCGCGCTGCGCTCGCATCTGTACGACCAGTTGGACGACCAGTTGCGCGAGGCCACGGCCCGTGTGTCCGGCGACTTCCAGCCGCCCGGCGCGGGCAAGGGTGGCGGCGCGCTCGGCCAGGGCAACCAGCAGCAGGCCCAGAAACCCAAGACGACCGATATCAGCGACTTCGTCCAACACGGCCCGCAACCCAGCGGCACGGTCGCGGCCACCGTCGTCAACGACTCCGTCACCAGCGGCTATGTCGGCAAGAAGTCCAACGAGAACTTCGAGATGAGTGCCGCGGACCTCAACGCGGCGCAGAAGACCGCCCTCGGCGAGGTGTCCCAGGACGGCAACGCGCACACCGTGGAGCTTCCGGGGCTCGGCACCTACCGCGTCGAGTACCGCAGCGGCTACTACGTCGGCCTCCCCACCACCGAGACCGACAGCACCATCAACACCCTGATCATCGTCGAGCTGAGCGTCACCGCCGCCGGCCTCGCCGCCGCGGGCATCGCCGGCTACGTCCTCGTCGGCGTCGCCACCCGCCCGCTGCGCCGCGTCGCCAGCACCGCCACCCGGGTCTCCGAACTCCCCCTGCACACCGGCGAGGTGAACCTCAGCGAGCGCGTCCCGGAGTCCGAGACCGATCCGCACACCGAGGTCGGCCAGGTCGGCGCCGCGCTCAACCGGATGCTGAACCACGTGCACGGCGCGCTGCACGCCCGCCAGCAGAGCGAGATGCGGGTACGGCAGTTCGTCGCGGACGCCAGCCATGAGCTGCGCACCCCGCTCGCCTCCATCCGCGGGTACGCCGAGCTGACCCGGCGCGGCAGAGAGCAGGTCGGCCCGGACACCCGGCACGCGCTGGGCCGTATCGAGTCCGAGGCGAGCCGCATGACGCTGCTCGTGGAGGACCTGCTGCTGCTCGCGCGGCTGGACGCCGGACGGCCGCTCCAGTTCGAGCAGACCGACCTCATCCCGCTGGTCGTCGACACCATCAGCGACGCCCGCGCGGCCGGCATGGACCACAACTGGCGCCTCGACCTGCCCGACGAACCCGCCGCGGTCTCCGGCGACGCGGCCCGCCTCCAGCAGGTCCTCATCAACCTGCTCGGCAACGCCCGCAAGCACACCCCACCGGGTACGACCGTCACCGCCCGCGTGCAGCGGCGCGGCCCGTGGATGTGCGTGGACGTCGAGGACAACGGCCAGGGCATCCCGCCCGACCTGCTCCCGCACGTCTTCGAGAGGTTCGCCCGCGGTGACTCGGCTCGGTCGCGCTCGACCGGCTCGACCGGCCTGGGTCTGGCGATCGTGCAGGCCGTCGCGAGCGCGCACGGCGGCGCGGTGACCGTGGACAGCGTTCCGGGCCGCACGGTCTTCACCGTGCACCTGCCGGCCCTCGCTCCGCAGCTCCCCCAGCCGGCCCCCGAAACGAATTGGCAATCGCACTCACAGGCGCAGCACAGTGCCACCACATGGGTGCAACAGGGCGCTTGACAAGAGTCGTTCCCATGCGAACCGACTCTTCTCCCGGCACCCTGCCGGCGCGGGAGCACCTCCCGGCCGGCGACGCCGGTACGCCTGTTCTGGACGTAGTGATCCCCGTTTACAACGAGGAGAAGGACCTCCAGCCGTGTGTGCTGAGACTGCACGACCATCTCAAGCGCACGTTCCCGTACGCGTTCCGCATCACGATCGCGGACAACGCGTCGACGGACACCACCCCCCAGGTGTCCGCGCGGCTGGCGGCGGAGCTTCCGGAGGTCAAGGCCTTCCGGCTGGAGCAGAAGGGCCGCGGCCGGGCGCTGCGGACCGTCTGGTCCGCCTCGGACGCTCCGATCCTCGCCTACATGGACGTGGACCTGTCGACCGACCTGAACGCACTGCTGCCCCTGGTGGCACCGCTCATCTCCGGCCACTCCGACCTGGCGATCGGTTCCCGGCTGGCCCGCTCGTCGCGCGTGGTGCGCGGCGCCAAGCGGGAGTTCATCAGCCGCTCGTACAACCTCATCCTGCGCGGCTCGCTGCAGGCCCGCTTCTCGGACGCGCAGTGCGGATTCAAGGCCATCCGGCGTGATGTGGCCCAGGTGCTGCTGCCGATGGTCGAGGACACCGGCTGGTTCTTCGACACCGAGATGCTGGTCATCGCCGAGCGCGCGGGCCTTCGGATCCACGAGGTGCCGGTCGACTGGGTCGACGACCCGGACTCGACGGTGCACATCGTGAAGACGGCGACCGAGGACCTCAAGGGGGTGTGGCGCGTGGGCAAGGCCCTGGCGAGCGGTTCGCTGCCGCTGGACCGGATCACCCGCCCGTTCGGCGACGACCCGCGCGACCGCGACATCCAGGACGTGCCGAAGGGGCTGGCCCGCCAGCTCGTCGGGTTCTGCGTGGTCGGCGGTCTGTCGACGCTCTTCTACCTGGTGCTCTACAGCGCCTTCCGCTCCTTCACCGGCTCGCAGATCGCCAACGCGCTGGCCCTGCTGGTCTCCGCCGTCGCCAATACGGCGGCCAACCGGCGGCTGACCTTCGGGGTGCGCGGGCGCGGCGGCGCGGTCCGGCACCAGGCGCAGGGCCTGGTCGTCTTCGGCATCGGCCTGGCGCTGACCAGCGGCTCGCTCGCCGCCCTGAACGCGGCCAGCAGCAACCCCGCGCACTCCACCGAGCTGGCGGTGCTGATCGCCGCCAACCTCGCGGCGACCGTCCTGCGCTTCCTGCTCTTCAGGGCGTGGGTGTTCCCGGACCGCCGGGAGAGCGACGCGGGCTCGACGGTGGTCGCCTCGCACAGCCCGTCGTCACCGACGTACTCGACGGCGCAGTACCAGCAGCAGTACGCACAGCAGCCTCCGCTGCCGCACCGCTCGCCCACCGGTCAGCAGTCGCGGCAGTCACAGCAGTCGCAACAGCCGCACCAGACCTCCCAGTTCCGCGCCGGTGAAGCCGCGGACGGCACCTGGCGGGACTCCACGATGCAGTTCCGGCCGATGCGCCCTTACGACACCGATCCGGGGGACACCCGATGACCACCCAGTACGACCGGACGACGTATCAGGGGGGTGCGGCTCCCACCCCCTCGGGCCCCGCGCCGGACCTGCCCCAGCAGCAGTCGCCGCAGGCACCCGCCCCCGCGGGCGGCGAGCCCAAGCAGCCCTTCGTACGGAGACTGTGGCGCGGTCGTCCCGAGGACCCCCGCTGGGCCCGCCCGGCCTTCCTCGGCCTGCTGGTCGCCACCGCGGCGCTCTACTTCTACAACCTGGGCGCCAACGGCTACTCCAACTCCTTCTACTCGGCGGCCGTCCAGGCCGGCACCAAGAGCTGGAAGGCGATGTTCTTCGGCTCGCTGGACGCGGGCAACGCGATCACCGTCGACAAGCCCTCGGCGTTCCTGTGGCCGATGGAGATCGCGGCCAGGATCTTCGGCCTCAACACCTGGACGATCCTGGGCCCCGAGGTCCTCATGGGCGTCGGCACGGTCGCCGTCGTCTACGCCTCCGTGCGCCGCCGGTTCAGCCCCGCGGCCGGACTGATCGCGGGTGCGGTGCTCGCGCTCACCCCGGTGGCCGCGCTGATGTTCCGGTTCAACAACCCGGACGCGATGCTCGCCCTGCTGATGGCGCTGGCCTGCTACTTCGTGGTCCGCGGCCTGGAGGACGGCCGGACCAAGTGGCTGGTGTGGTGCGGGGTCGCGATCGGTTTCGCGTTCCTCGGCAAGACCCTGCAGGCCTTCCTGATCCTGCCGTCGCTGGCGATCGTCTACGCCGTCTGCGCGCCGGTCTCGCTGAAGAAGCGGTTCGGACAACTGGCCGCGGGCACGCTCGCGTTGATCGTCTCCGGCGGCTGGTGGGTCGCGATCGTCGAGCTGTGGCCCGCCTCCTCGCGCCCCTACATCGGCGGTTCGCAGAACAACAGCTTCCTTGAACTGACCTTCGGCTACAACGGCCTGGGCCGCATCAACGGTGACGAGACCGGCAGCGTCGGCGGCGGCGGTGGCGCGGGCGGCACCGGGCAGTGGGGCGAGACCGGCTGGGACCGGATGTTCAACTCCGAGATCGGCAGCCAGATCTCCTGGCTGCTGCCGGCCGCGCTGATCCTGCTGGCCGGTGGTCTGGTGGCCACCCGCAAGCTCAAGCGGACCTCGGTGACCCGCGGTTCGTTCCTGGTGTGGGGCGGCTCGCTGCTGATCACCCTGCTCGTCTTCAGCTACATGGCGGGCATCTTCCACCAGTACTACACGATCGCTCTCGCCCCCTACATCGCCGCCGTGATCGGCATGGGCGCCGGGAGCCTGTGGGAGAGGCGCTCCGAGATGTGGGCCTCGCTCACCCTGGCGGCAGCGATCGTGGCGGGCGCGGTCTGGGGCTACGTACTCCTCAACCGCACTCCCGACTACCTGCCCTGGCTGCGCTGGCTCGTCCTGATCGGCGGCCTGGCCGCCGCACTCGGTGTGATCTTCGTGGCCAAGCTGGGCCGCCAACTCGCGCTCGCGGCAGTGGGCCTGGGCATCGTGGCCTCCCTGGCCGGCCCGACGGCGTACACCCTGAGCACGGTCGACTCCGCGCACACCGGCTCCATCCCGACGGCCGGTCCGGCGGGCGCGAGCATGATGGGCGGCCGGGGCGGTCCCGGCGGGGGTGGCGGCGCCCGCGGCGGCTTCGGCGGCGGTGGCATGCCGGGCCAGCAGAACGGCAACGGCAACACCCAGGGCCAGAACCAGCAGGGCGGCGGCGGCTTCCCGGGCGGCGGCACCGGCGGTATGCCGGGTCAGCAGAACGGCAACGGCACCACCGGTGACGGCGGCGGCATGGGCGGCGGCGGTGGCGTCGGCGGCCTGCTGAACGGCGCGACCGTCAGTTCCGAGGCCAAGAAGCTGCTGACGACCGACGCCGACAAGTACACCTGGTCGGCGGCCGCGATCGGCGCCCAGAACGCGGCGAGCTACCAACTCGCCACCGGTGACGCGGTGATGGCGATCGGCGGCTTCAACGGCACCGACCCGTCCCCGACGCTGGCGCAGTTCGAGAAGTACGTGGCCGACGGCAAGGTCCACTACTTCATCTCCAGCGGAACGGGTGGCGGCATGGGCGGCAGCAGCACCGGTACGTCCTCGCAGATCACCTCGTGGGTCGAGAAGAACTTCAAGAAGGTCACGGTCGGTACGGCCACCTTCTACGACCTCACGCAGAAGACGAGCAGCTAGCCGACAACTGGTTGACGGAGGGATATCGGCGGAGGGCGGCGACCACGGTCACCGCCCTCCTTCGCATCTCCGTTGTACGCCGTACAGGACGCCTTATACGCTGTACGGCATGAGTTCTCAGGGCCACCCCCAGCGCTGGCTGATCCTCGGTGTCATCTGTCTCGCCCAGCTGACCGTGCTGCTCGACAACACCGTGCTGAACGTGGCGATCCCCTCCCTCACCAGGGAGTTGCACGCCGAGACCTCGGACATCCAGTGGATGATCAACGCCTACTCGCTCGTCCAGTCCGGCCTGCTGCTCACGGCCGGCAGCGCGGCCGACCGCTACGGCCGCAAGAAGATGCTGCTGACCGGACTCGCCCTCTTCGGCATCGGTTCGCTGGCGGCGGGCCTGGCCGGCTCCACGGGCCAACTGATCGCGGCCCGCGCGGGCATGGGCGTGGGCGGCGCGCTGCTGATGACGACCACCCTCGCCGTGGTGATGCAGATCTTCACGCCAGAGGAGCAGCCGAAGGCGATCGGCATCTGGGCGGCGGTCAACGCGCTCGGCTTCGCGATAGGCCCGCTGCTCGGCGGCTTCATGCTCAACCACTTCTGGTGGGGCGCGATCTTCCTGATCAACCTGCCGGTAGCGGCGCTGGGCCTGGTCGCGGTCGTGGCCCTGGTCCCCGAGTCCAAGAACCCCACCGGCGACCGCCCCGACCTCCCCGGCGCCCTGCTCTCCACGATCGGCATGGCCTCACTCGTCTTCGCGATCATCTCCGGCCCGGAGCACGGCTGGACGTCGGGCCGCGTCCTGCTCCCGGCGGCCGTCGCCTCCGTCACCCTGGGCGCCTTCGCCTACTGGGAGAACCGGATCCCGTACCCCATGCTCGACCCGCACTTCTTCCGCGACCGCCGCTTCACGGGCGCCGTAGCAGGGGCGGTGCTCATCGCCTTCGGCATGGGCGGCTCCCTCTTCCTCCTCACCCAGCACCTGCAATTCGTCCTGGGATACGGCCCCTTGGAGGCGGGCCTGCGGACCGCTCCGCTGGCCTTGACCATCGTGGCCCTCAACTTCACGGGGCTGTCGGCGAAGTGGTCGGCGAGGCTGGGTACGCCGGTTTCCATCGCGCTGGGGATGGTGCTGATGTCGGCGGGGCTGGCGTCGATCGCGGTGCTGGCCACGGGCGGCTACGCCGGGACGCTGCTCGGCCTGCTGCTCATCGGTGCCGGTGGCGCGATCGCCAGCCCGGCCATGGCCCACGCCATCATGAGCGCGATACCGCCGGCCAAGGCGGGGGTCGGGGCCGGGGTCAACGGAACGTTGGCGGAATTCGGCAACGGGCTGGGGGTTGCCGTACTCGGAGCGGTCCTCAGCTCTTCCGGAGGGCTCGCCGAAGGGCTGCGGTCGGGCCAGTTGGTGGGAGCCGGGGCTGTGTTGCTGGGTGGGTTCGTGGCGGCGGCGTTGTTGCGCCGGGCGGAGCGGGCAGACTCGGAAATGGTGGTCGCCTGAGAGCTCGGGGGGTGCGGTTGTTTTGCGGGTGCGAGCCCGTTGTGGCTGATCGCGCCCACGCGGCGGAGCCGCGAATCGACACAGCCCCGCGCTCCTTAGGGTCGGCCCCCATCTGGCATCTTGATCAGTACTGCATATCCAGGAAGGTGCGTGCGCTGATGGCTAGGTCGGCCGAGCGGGCGGCGCGGACCAGTGTGTGGCTGGAGGGCAAGGTCCGGCGCGGTCGGGGCGGGCAGCCGTCCGGGCTCGACCGGGACCGCATCACCGGGGTGACGGTAAGGCTCCTGGACGCCGAGGGCATGCCCAAGTTCTCCATGCGCCGCCTCGCCGCCGAACTGAACGTCACGGCGATGTCCGTCTACTGGTACGTCGACACCAAGGACGACCTCCTGGAACTCGCCCTCGACGCGGCCTTCGGCGAACTCCCCCTGCCCGACCCGGAATCCGACGAGAACTGGCGAGACCAACTCCGCGCCCTGGCAACGGAGTACCGCGCCCTCCTGGTCCGCCACCCCTGGCTGTCCCCGTTGGCAGGCACGTTCCTCAACATCGGCCCGAACGCACTGGCCTTCTCCCGAGTCGTGCAACAGGTCATCCGCAAAACGGGCCTGCCCGCCGCCGGCCTGACGGGCGCCATCTCGGCCGTCTTCCAGTTCGTCTACGGCTACGGCACGATCGAGGGCCACTACATCGCCCGCTCCGCAGCCGCCGGCATGACCCAGGACGAGTACTTCCGCCACGCCATGACCGCGGCAACCCGGGCCCCGTCCGCCGCCGAGGTCCTCCAGGAATCAGCCGACCTCATGGAAGCGAGGGGCGGCGACACGGTGGAGGAAATGAGGGAGAGGGACTTCACCTTCGCCCTGGACCTGTTGGTGGCAGGAATCGAGGCAATGGTGAAAAGAAACGGCGACTAACCCGCCCCGTCAGGGGCCGCGGGGCTGTGTCGATCTGCGGCTCCGCAGCGTGGGCGCGACCAGCCACAACGGGCTAGCAGCCGCAAGACAACCGCACCCCCCCCGAGCTCTCAGGCGTCCGGTGTAGCAAGCCGCGCAGGGAACCCACCGGTCGCCACCGGCCCCCACTTCTCCGGCGTAACCCGAATGATCGACTTCCCCTGCTTCACCATCGCCGCCCGGTACTCATCCCAGTCCGGATGCTCCCCGGCGATATTCCGGTAGTACTCCACGAGCGGCTCAACGGACTCGGGCGGGTTGATGACCTCCGCGCTGCCATCAACCTGCACCCACGGCCCGTTCCAGTCGTCGCTCAGCACGACGACACTCACCCGCG
The DNA here is from genome assembly GCF_029892565.1 of Streptomyces pseudovenezuelae. GTDB lineage: Bacteria > Actinomycetota > Actinomycetes > Streptomycetales > Streptomycetaceae > Streptomyces > Streptomyces pseudovenezuelae_A. The sequence goes on from NZ_JARXVH010000003.1 coordinate 707,166, forward strand.
AATCCCGCTGCGCGTTCCGCGTCTTCGCCCGCTCGGGATACGTGGAGACCACAATCCGCCCGGAGTCATCGACCCCACAGGTCAACGGCGAGGCCTGCGGACTCCCGTCCGCCCGCCGGGTCAACAGCAGCGCATGATGCCGAGGCCGCACGAAGTCGAGCAGCTCTTCCAGGGATACACGGGTGTTGCTAGCGATGTTCGGTGCCATACCGCCAGCCTATGTCTACGCCTGCGGCAACGCCCCACCCTGCACGGCCTGCACATCCAACTCCACCCGCAGCGTCGTACCAATGGCCGCGATCCCCGCCTGAAGGACCTGGTTGTAGTTCATGGCGAAGTCCTCCCGCCGCAACTCGGTCGTCGCCCGGAACGCGGCCCGAGTCCCACCCCACGGATCGGCCCCCGTACCCAGATAGGCGAGGTCCAGGTCGACGTCCCGCACAACCCCGTGCAGGGTCAGCTCTCCATGGACGGTCCACCGATCCGTGCCGGCCGCCTCCGTGATGCCGGTGGAGCGGTAGGTGATCTCCGGGTACTTCTCGACGTCCAGGAAGTCCGGCGACCGCAGATGGTCGTCCCGCATACCGTTCCCCGTATCGATGGACGCGGCCCGAATCACCGCCTCCACACGGGACTTGGCCACCTCGTCGGGGGCGATCTCGATCCGCGCGGCGAAGTCCGTGAAACGGCCGCGCACGCTGGAGATACCGAGGTGCTGGGCGATCGCGGCGACGGAGGAGTGCGCGGGGTCGACGGTCCAGGGCCCGGGCGGCGGCAGCTCGGTGCCGCCCTGGCGGCCCAGGGTCACGTTCCCGACCTCGGCCCGGCCGCTCGCGGTGACGATCGCGGTGGCGGCGGCGGGCGCGTACCCGACGGCGGTGACGATGACGGTGTACGGGCCGGGCGTCAGCTCGGTGGTGTCCCGTACGGCCCCCTCGGCGTCGGCCTCCGCGCGCAGCACCTGGGTGCCGGTCATGTCGGTCACCGTGACGACCGCGTGCGACACGGCCCATCCGTCCCGCGTACGGATCTTCGCGGTCAGTCCCATCCCGTTCTCTCCCTGCAAGTGCGACCGGTCCTACCGGTCGTGAAACGAAACCGGCCCGCGGTGGACGCGCCCCACTCGGAGCGCGCCTCCCACCGCGGGCCGGGATGTGAACTACTCGCCGGGGTGGGCGAGTTCGATGTCGTGGTCGCCGACACCGCGACCGTTCACGGTCAGCGCGCTGGCCACCGGCGGGTATCCCGTCGCGATGACGGTGTACTCGCCGCCGTTGAGGTCGGTGAAGGCGTACGCCCCGTCCGACCCGGTGGTGGCGGTGCCGACCACGTTGCCCGCCGCGTCCACGAGCGTGACCCGCGCGTCGGCCAGCGGACCGTGCGGAGCCCGTACGACGCCCTGGAGTTGAGCGCCCGAGTCCAGGTCGACCTCGATCCGGGTGACCCCGGTGCCGCCGACCTCGACGGGCAGCGCACGGGGCCGGTACCCGGCGGCGTTCACCGCGACGGTCACCGAGCCCGGCACCAGCTCGCCGAAGGCGAACTCGCCCTGCTCACCCGTGGTTTGGGTGGCCAGCAGATCCCCGCGCACATCGGTCACGACGACCATCGCGTCCTTGACGGCCAGCCCCGTCTCGGCGGCCCGCACCAGCCCGTTCAGCCCGCTGGTCCCGCTGAGCAGCACGTCGTACGCGAGCGGCTCACCGTTCACGACGACGGTGGACGCCTGCGGCTGGAATCCGTCGGCGGAGGCGATCAGGACGTACGACCCGACGCTCGGCGCCTCCACGGCGTAGGAACCGTCGGCCTGGGTGACCGACCGGCCCAACTGGCGTCCGGCCAGGGAGATCAGCGTGACGGCGGCCTGCGGGACGGGCGCGCTCTCGTTGCCGCGCACGAAGCCGCGTACCGGGATCCCGCCGGAGCCGGCCGACTCCTCGGGCCGCGCGATGGTCGCCACGGCGGAGAGCCGCTGCGTGCCGTCGATGGCGGGCTCGGTGTCCGACACGGCCCAACTCGGCACGTTCTCAACGGCCGGAGCGTCGGCGGCGACCGGGGCCGCCTCAGCGGCGGGGGTCTCCGCCGCGGGGGTCTGCTCCCCGGCGGCGGCCTGCGCCAGCGCGCCCTTGGTCCGCAACGGGACCTCCTTGATGAACAGGGTGATCAGGAACGCGACGGCCGCCAGGGCGCCGGCGATCATGAAGACGTCGGCGATGCCGTGGCCGTAGGAGCTCTCCATCAGCGTGCGCACCGGCGCTGGCAGCTTGGCCAGGTCCGGGATGCTGTCGGTGGAGGAGTTCGAACCGGCCAGCCCCGCCCGGTACTTGGGGTCGAGGGAGGCGATGCCGTCCGTGACGTAGTGCGTGATCCGGTGGGACATCACCGCGCCGAGGGCGGAGACGCCGACGGCGCCGCCGAGGGAGCGGAAGAAGGTGACCGTCGAGCTGGCGGAGCCGAGGTCGCTGGGGTCGACCTGGTTCTGCGTGCACAGCACCAGGTTCTGCATCATCATGCCGATGCCGAGACCCAGCAGGGCCATGAAGATGCCCATCTTCCAGTAGTCCGTGTCGTACCGGATGGTGCCGAGCAGGCCGAGGCCGGCCGTCACCAGCACGCCACCGCTGACCAGCCACGCCTTCCAGCGCCCGGTGCGGGTGATGAACTGCCCGGAGACGGTGGAGGAGATGAACAGTCCGCCGATCATCGGGATCGTCATGACCCCGGACATCGTCGGCGACTTGTCGCGGGCCAGCTGGAAGTACTGGCTGAAGAAGACCGTGCCGGTGAACATGGCGACACCGACGAACATCGACGCGAGCGAGGCCAGCGTGATGGTCCGGTTGCGGAACAGCCGCAGCGGGATGATCGGTTCGCGCGCCTTGGACTCGATCAGCACGAAGATCAGCCCGAGGGCGATCGAACCGCCGACCATCGCGTACGACTGCCAGGAGATCCAGTCGTACTTGTCACCGGCGAAGGTGACCCAGACCAGCAGCAGGGAGACGGCGGCGGCGACGAAGGTGGCGCCGGCCCAGTCGACCTTGACGTCCCGCTTCACGACCGGCAGGTGCAGAGTCTTCTGCAGCACGATCAGGGCGATGACGGCGAAGGGGACACCGACGTAGAAGCACCAGCGCCAGCCCAGCCAGCTCGTGTCGGTGATGACACCGCCGAGCAGCGGGCCGCCGACGGTGGCGACGGCGAAGGTGGCGCCGAGGTAGCCGGAGTAACGCCCGCGCTCGCGCGGGGAGATCATCGCGGCCATCACGATCTGGGCGAGTGCGGACAGACCGCCGACGCCGATGCCCTGGAAGACACGGCAGGCGATCAGCATGCCGGGGTTCTGCGAGAGACCGGCGGCCATCGAGCCCAGCACGTAGATGATCAGGGCTATCTGGACGAGCGCCTTCTTGCTGTAGAGGTCCGCGAGCTTGCCCCACAGAGGCGTGGTCGCGGTCATCGCCAGCAGGGACGCGGTGACGACCCAGGTGTAGGCGGACTGGCCGCCTCCGAGGTCGCCGATGATGTGCGGCAGGGCGTTGGTGACGATCGTGGAGGACAGGATCGCCACGAACATGCCGAGCAGCAGTCCGGAGATGGCCTCCATGATCTGCCGGTGCGTCATCGGGGCGTACTCGGTGGAGCCTCCCCCGTGCTTGGCATGAGCCCGCACACCGGCTGGTGTGGTCGTTGCCATGGACTTCCTTATCTCAAGTGCTTGCGGGTGTACGGGTGGTCGGTTCGAGTGCGTGCGGTGGTGGCAGCCGGGGCGGCAGGACGCGGCAGTCGTCGAAGCTGGCGCGCAGCCGGGCCATGAGCCGGCTGAGCTGGGCGACCTCTTCGTCGCTCCAGTCGCCGAGCCGGTCGGCCAGCAGCTGTGCGGTGCGCTCGAACAGCGCCTCCAGCTGGACCTGCCCCGCCGCGGTGAGGTGCAGGATCCTGGACCTCTTGTCCGCCGGGTCGGGGGACCGGTCGATCCAGCCCCGCTCCGCGAGGTGCGCGGCATGCCGGCTGGTGACGGACATGTCCACCGCCAGCAGCTCCGAGAGCCTGCTCATGCGCATGTCGCCGTGGCGTCCGAGCAGCGTGAGCGCGGCGACGCTGCCGCCCGGGCACTCGGCGGGCAGCACTCGCCCCAGCTCCCGTTTCACGGCCCCGAAGGCGCTGAACTGGCGGATCAGCTCCTCGTACTGCGCCCGTTCGGCCATCACACCTCCCACACTTGTTGCTTCGGGCAACCATAGGAGTTGTTGGTTGCTACAGGCAAACAAAAAGTCTGTGAGTGGCACAAAAACTTGGCAAAGGCAAGTATTGCGAACGTAAATGCGCAGGTGGGGTCGGCTGTCGCCCCATACCTCCCCGCACTTGGGTCTCCCCCGCGCATTCGCTAGGGTCTCGGGCTATGGCTAACCCCCAGAACCCCCAGGGCAACCACGACCCCGCCGGCAGCACCCAGATGTTCCGCGCGTTCGTCGACGAGGGCCCGCAGGGCCGGCAGCCGGAACCGGTCGCACCGGCCGGCCCGCGCATCGGCCTGATCGTGGGCATCGTCGTCGCCGTGGCGATCGTGGCCGCGGTGGCCTGGCTCGCCCTCATGTAACCCGCTCAAGTCGGGCCCGCGGCCCGCTACTTCCACTGGACGGTGACGTCCCGCGTCTCGATGTGCATGCCCAGCGGCACGCGCCACGCGTCGACGCACACCGTCCAGGTCTTCTCCTTGCGCGCGCCCGCCGCGATCGGCACCGGCAGCTCCACGGTCGACTCAAGCGTTGCCCAGTCGATGCCGAGCGCGCCGATGACATGCGTCCCGAAGGTCACCGAGCCCGAACGCACCGCGCTGCCCCCGGAGTTGGCAAAGGCGACGGTCACGTCCTCGCACCACCGCTCGTCCGTGGCCTTGCGGGTCGGCTCGCTCCAGCTCAACGCGGCGGGACCGTCAGGCGATCCGCTGGGTGTGGGCTCGGGCGGGGGCTCGGCCGTGGGGGTACGCGTCGGGGCGGGCGAATTCCCGGTCGTACGACCGGACTTGGCGCCGTCGCCCGGGGCGCCGCCGTCCGCGTCGGGTGCCGAAGCCGCCGGGATACCCGGAGAAGCCCCGCTCCCGGCAGGGGTGTTGCTCTCTTCCCGCGGCCCGTCCAGCGGCACCAGCGTCACCCCGCCGGTGGGCGTCGTCGCCGTACCGGACGCCTGCGGCGCACCGCCCGCCGAGCCGGTGGCGACGTAACCCTCGCCCCCACCACCTCCGCACGCGGCCAGCGCGGCACCCAGACAGACGACGGCCGCCGACGTACCGAGTACGGCACCTCGACGGCCATGTGTCCGTGTCGTCCGAAGCATCGCGCCATGGTGGCTGACACTCCGTCAAATAGGAACCCTCAGGGGCCCCTTGGGTACCCCTCAGAGCATCCTCGGAGCATCCTCAGTCTGAGATCAGCAGGCCTTCCCGCAGCTGCGCCAGGGTCCGGGTCAGCAGCCGGGAGACGTGCATCTGGGAGATGCCGACCTCCTCGCCGATCTGCGACTGGGTCATGTTGGCGAAGAAGCGGAGCATGATGATCTGCCGCTCGCGGGGCGGGAGTTTGGCCAGCAGCGGCTTCAGGGACTCGCGGTACTCCACGCCCTCGAGCGCGGTGTCCTCGTAGCCCAGCCGGTCGGCCAGGGAGCCCTCGCCGCCGTCGTCCTCCGGTGCCGGGGAGTCCAGCGAGGAGGCCGTGTACGCGTTGCCGACCGCGAGGCCGTCGACCACGTCCTCCTCGGACACGCCCAGGACCGCGGCGAGTTCGGGGACGGTCGGGGAGCGGTCCAGCTTCTGGGAGAGCTCGTCACTGGCCTTGGTGAGGGCCAGCCGCAGCTCCTGGAGCCGGCGCGGCACGCGCACCGACCACGAGGTGTCGCGGAAGAACCGCTTGATCTCGCCGACCACCGTCGGCATCGCGAACGTCGGGAACTCCACCCCCCGTTCGCAGTCGAAGCGGTCGATCGCCTTGATCAGGCCGATGGTGCCGACCTGGACGATGTCCTCCATCGGCTCGTTGCGGGAGCGGAAACGCGCGGCGGCGTAACGCACCAGCGGGAGGTTGAGCTCGATCAGGGTGTCCCGGACGTAGCCACGTTCGGGGCTGTTCTCGTCCAGTGCGGCGAGCCGCAGGAAAAGGGAGCGGGACAGGGTGCGGGTGTCGATGGCTCCCGAAGTAGTCGGGAGGGCCGGGGCCGGTACGGCCTCAAGGGCCGTGACGTCGTTGAGAACGGCGTCGGGCGCGGACTCGCTCTTTGTGAGCGTGAGCACCTTGGAGCTGCCCTGGTCTGCGGACATGCCACCCCCTCTGGGTCGCGGGACGGTCGTGGCCGATGTTCCCCTGATGAGGAGTTCAGCCTTCACCTGAATACCGGAGCCGAAGCCACGGCAAACGCTCTTCCGGCAGAATGTCACATGTCGGCAACACGCTGTAGTGACATGTCGACACGAGAGAGGTGAATCGGCCCTGGAAAGAGGGGCTATGACGCTCTATAGGCGCAGAACCGTCGGGAAGCGCCCTGGTGAGCGATTCGCTCTTGACGGTGACATCTCGACCCCGCGTGCGAACTGCGGTGTTCCGGAGTGTGCGCCCGTGCGCCTCTTATGCCTCGACCCGATTGGCGGATCGCAGCCGCTGGAAGCTACGCGCGAGTAGTCGCGATACGTGCATCTGTGACACACCGAGTTCCGCACTGATCTGCGACTGGGTGAGATTGCTGTAGTAGCGCAGCAGAAGGATTCGCTGTTCGCGTTCCGGGAGTTGGACGAGGAGATGGCGGACCAGATCGCGGTGCTCCACGCCGTCCAGCGCCGGGTCCTCGTAGCCCAGCCGGTCGAGCAGGCCCGGCAGTCCGTCGCCCTCCTGGGCGGCCTCAAGCGAGGTCGCGTGGTACGACCGGCCTGCCTCGATGCAGGACAGCACCTCGTCCTCGGAGATGCGCAGCCGCTCGGCGATCTCGCCGGTGGTCGGGGTACGCCCGAACGCGGTCGTCAGGTCCTCGGTCGCGCCGTTGACCTGCACCCACAGCTCGTGCAGCCGGCGGGGGACGTGGACCGTGCGGACGTTGTCGCGGAAGTAGCGCTTGATCTCGCCGATGACCGTGGGCATCGCGAAGGTCGGGAACTGCACGCCCCGGTCCGGGTCGAAGCGGTCGATGGCGTTGATCAGACCGATGGTGCCGACCTGGATCACGTCCTCCATCGGCTCGTTGCGGGAGCGGAAGCGAGCGGCGGCGTAGCGCACGAGCGGGAGGTTGGCCTCGATCAGCGCCCCGCGCACCCGGTTGTGCTCCGGCGTACCGGGCCTGAGCTCCTTGATCTCGGCGAAGAGCACCTGGGTGAGGGCCCGGGTGTCCGCGCCGCGGCGCCGCTCGGGGGTGTGGACGGGCGCCTCTTCCTGGGGCGGCGCAGTACTGGCCGACACGGTCAACGCCACCTCTTCATCGTTCCTACATCGGTCAACTCATCCTTCAAAAGCGGTCATAGCATCACAAGACATGTGCACTGTGTGCAAGCACCGCATAACACCGTGTTGAGGGCGACTTGGGGCGTAAGACGCAAAAAGGCCCCCTGCCGTTCCCGGCGGAGGGCCCAGAAAGGTCCCGATCAGTACGCGTAATCGGCGATCACCCAGGTGGCGAACTCCTTCCAGAGAGCCACCCCCGCCTGGTGCTCCGGGTGCTCCACATAGCGGCGCAGGGCGTCCGGGTCGTCGAAGCCGGAGTTGATGGCGAAGTCGTACGCGATGGGCCGGTCGCTGAGGTTCCAGCCCAGTTCCCAGAAGCGGATCTCGGGGATCGTCCCGTCCAGCGACCGGAAGGCCTCGACGCCCTCCACGACCCGCGGGTCTTCGCGGTCGACGCCCTCGGCGAGCTTGAAGAGGACGAGGTGGCGGATCATGCGCGCTCCTTGGTAGGGCCTGTCTCAGTGCGCCCCGTCGGCGAGCCACGTGAAGAAGTCGCCGATGGACTTGGCGGCGTCCGATATGCCCTCGAAGCCTATCTGGACGTAGTCCGCGGCCTTGGCGGGGTCGGTGATGATCACGTACAGCGCGAAGACCACGAGCACGTAGACGGCGATCTTCTTCGAATTCACCGCCACCGCGGCCTCCCCTGTGCCTGAAGTGCCCCGGGGGGCCCCTGTTGCCGGCGGTGAGTGTAACCGTCAGAGCCTCTTGTATGACCAACGGCTCGCAGGTCGAAGGCTTTCGAGGGCGGCGACCCGGCGGACGCCCCGGACGCAGGAAGGGCCCCGTCTCTCGACGGGGCCCTTCTCAAGCGGTAGCGGAGGGATTTGAACCCTCGGTGACTTGCGCCACACTCGCTTTCGAGGCGAGCTCCTTCGGCCGCTCGGACACGCTACCGAGACAGACCTTACCGCACGGTGGGCCGTGCTTTGAAATCGGTATTCGGCGGCCCCCGGGGAGGTCAGCGGTCCCGGAAGAAGTCGGTCAACAGCCGTGCGCACTCGTCCGCGAGCACGCCTTCGATCACCTCGGGCCGGTGGTTGAGCCGACGGTCGCGCACGACGTCCCAGAGCGAGCCGGCCGCGCCGGCCTTCTCGTCGCGGGCGCCGTAGACGACCCGGTCCACCCGGGACTGGACGAGCGCGCCCGCGCACATCGTGCACGGCTCCAGGGTGACGACCAGCGTGCAGCCGGCCAGCCGCCACTCGCCCAGCCGCGCCGCGGCCCGGCGGATCGCCAGGACCTCCGCGTGCGCGGTCGGATCGCCGGTGGCCTCCCGCTCGTTGTGTCCGCCCGCGAGCACCGTCGTACCGTCCGGGGCCAGTACGACCGCGCCCACGGGCACGTCCGTACCGGCCCTCCGGGCCTCTTCCAGGGCGAGCCGCATCGCGGCCCGCCAGCGGTCCCGTACCGGGTCGGGAGCGCCTGCTGCGGTCGGCGAGGTCAGCGGACGGTCTCCAGGACCTCGGAGGCGCCCAGGGCCTCGGCGATCGAGTTCAGCGCGTCCTCGTCCAGGGCGCGCAGCTGCTTGGGGGTGACCCCGAGGTCGTCGAGGATCTCGGGGTCACCCACGGGACCTTGCGGCACCGCGTCGGCGGACGGGGTCTCCTCGTCGCCGTCGTCGTCCTCGTCCTCACCGTCCTCGGTGCCGTCGAGGTCGAGGGCGTCCAGGTCGGGGCCGTCGTCGCCGGGATCCCTCCCGAGCAGTTCGTCGGTGAGCAGCAGCTCCCCGTACGAACTGCGGCTGGCGGCGGCGGCGTCGGAGACGTAGACGCGCGGGTCTTCCTCACCGTCCACGCGGACGATGCCGAACCACGAGTCCTCCTGCTCGATGAAGACGAGAACCGTCTCGTCCTCCTCACCGGAGGATTCCCGCGCCAGATCGGCAAGATCCGACAGCGTCTCCACATCGTCGAGCTCTGTATCGCTCGCTTCCCACCCGTCTTCGGTGCGCGCGAGCAGTGCGGCGAAGTACACCGTGACTCTCCCACTGGTCATAGGCGTGCCGGTTGGGGGTCCCCCCGGCGGAGGTCTTCGGGTGGGGAGAGCTGTGCTCCGAGCCCCGCCCACTCGGAATCGTGGCAGAAACAAGGCGTTCAGGGGACGTCTTCGGCTCCCTGTGTCCGGCAGTTTTGATCGCACGCACGCGTACGTGCCGGTAAGCACTCACCAGGACACTCGTTGCCGCCAACAGCGGATCGTACGCGGCTTTTCCAGGTGTCCACGCACCGTCACCTGGTCAACACCCGTACTGCGCTTGATCTTCCGCCTCGGGCCACCTACCAGCGGAACGTGCGCATCCGCATCGCGTGTCGCAGCCGGGCCGTCTTCGCGCGCCGGGGCTGAACACGGTCGCGCAGTTCGCGGGCCTCGGTCAGTTCGCGCAGAAACCGGGCGCGGCGCCGTCGGCGCTCCACGTCGCTCTCCTGCGACCCCTGAGGGTGCGACCCCGGAGGGGACGGATTCTGATCGGTTTCCCGATTCGGCAGGTCAGTCATCGGCTCACCACCCCAGTCCGTCCCTCCCACTTTCCCCCGGACGGGCGGTTTGATGCCAGCGCGAGCAGGTACGGAGCGGCGGCTACTGTTGTGGACATGCGTCTCCACGTCGTCGACCACCCCCTGGTCGCCCACAAGCTCACCACGCTGCGCGACCAGCGCACCGACTCCGCGACCTTCCGCCGCCTCGCCGACGAGCTGGTCACCCTGCTCGCCTACGAGGCCACCCGCGACGTGCGCACCGAACAGGTCGACATCACGACGCCGGTCGCCTCCACCACGGGCGTCAAGCTCTCCTACCCCCGCCCCCTGGTGGTGCCGATCCTCCGCGCCGGCCTGGGCATGCTCGACGGCATGATGCGCCTGCTCCCCACCGCCGAGGTGGGCTTCATGGGCATGGTCCGCGACGAGGAGACCCTCCAGGCCTCCACGTACGCCACCCGCATGCCGGAGGACCTCTCGGGCCGCCAGGTGTACGTCCTCGACCCGATGCTCGCCACTGGCGGCACCCTGGTGGCCGCGATCCGCGAGTTGATCAAGCGCGGCGCGGACGACGTGACCGCGGTGGTGCTGCTGGCCGCTCCGGAGGGCGTGGAGATCATGGAACGCGACCTGGCGGGCACCCCGGTAACGGTCGTGACGGCAGCCATCGACGACCACCTCAACGAGCACGGCTACATCGTGCCGGGCTTGGGAGACGCGGGCGACCGCCTGTACGGCGCGGCTGAATAGAGGGTCCTGCAACGCCGCCAGGGGCGCGGGGCCGTATCGATGTGCCGCTCCGCCGCGGGGCGCGACCAGCCACGACGGGCCCGCAGCCGCCCCACAACAGGCACCCCTACGGCGAACAGGCGATCCTCAGCAGCTCTTCTTCTTGGAGGCGGCCGTCGACGAGGGCTTGGCCAACGCGGCCAACGCCTTGTCGGCGTCCGCCTTCGCCGTGAGGGCCTTGAAGCCGTTACCGACGATCAGATCGAGGTCGGTGCCCTTGCGGGACGCGACCGCCCGCCGCTCCGCCGTGGAAAGCTGCGTACCGAGCACAGGCAACGACGTCTTCAACGCGGCCGAGGGCCCCAGCAGTATCCCGGTCCCCTTGACCTTCTTGTCGAACTCCTTGCTGGCGTTGCCCACGTCCCCGATCTTGAACCCGCGCTTCTTCAACGCATCCGCGGTGTCCTTCGCCAGCCCACCACGAGCCGTGGCGTTGTAGACGTTGACGGTGATCTGCCCGGGCTTCGGCACCGAGACCGACGTGGTCGCCCCGCTCACCCCCGGAGACGGACTCGCCTTGCCCCCGCACTCGGCCCGAGACCCGGCCGCCGAGGCCTTGTCCCCGCCCCCGGTGAAGACATCGATGAGCTGCAACGTGCCCCAGCCCAGCAGACCGAGCGCGGCGGCGGACGCCACGACAGTGACCGCGAGCCTGCCGCGCCGCCGGCGCTGTCGCATGCGCGGGTATTTGTCCCCCGTGATCCGGTACTTGCCGCCCATGCCTGGGGGAGTCAGCATGCTCATGAGCGCAGCGTAGTGCGCCTGAGCGGCGATGCCTACTAGATGATCATCAGACGCCACGCAGGTGAACCCGAAAGGGCCAAGCCTTTACCGACAGGCTTCTGAAAAGCGCGAGTCAGTCCAGTTCGAGGACGCGCGCGTGCAACACCTGACGCTGCTGGAGTGCCGCCCGTACCGCGCGGTGCAGTCCGTCCTCCAGGTACAGGTCGCCCTGCCACTTCACGACATGCGCGAAGAGGTCGCCGTAGAACGTCGAGTCCTCGGCGAGGAGGGTCTCCAGGTCGAGCTGCCCCTTGGTCGTCACCAGCTGGTCGAGGCGGACCGGGCGCGGCGCGACGTCCGCCCACTGCCGGGTGCTCTCCCGGCCGTGGTCGGGGTACGGACGGCCGTTTCCGATGCGCTTGAAGATCACACGGAAAGCCTACCGGTCGAGACGTTCCGGGCGCAGCCATGGCGACGGAGTGCGAGGCTGGAAAAGACGTGCCGAAACGGGGCAAACCGGAACAGGGGTCCGACATGAGCGACAGCGAGACGGTGCCCGCGGCCACGACCGGCGAGTCAGTAGGGAGCGCTCCCGCACTTCCGCGGGGCGCCCTGGAGATCGCCGCCGGGTACGCCTTCACCGGACCGGCGCTCGACCTGGGCGCCCTCATGTGGGAGGGGCAGTGCCTGCCGGACGCGCAGATCCGGATCCCGCTGCCCATGCTCAACCGCCACGGCCTGGTCGCGGGTGCCACCGGCACCGGCAAGACCAAGACGCTCCAGCTGGTCGCCGAGCAGCTGTCGGCGCAGGGTGTGCCGGTGTTCCTCGCCGACGTGAAGGGCGACCTGTCCGGTATGGCGGCGCCGGGGGAGGCGAACGACAAGGTGCGGGGGCGGGCCGGCGAGGTCCATCAGGAGTGGACGCCGACCGGCTTCCCGGCCGAGTTCTACGCGCTCGGCGGCCTCGGCCGCGGCATCCCGCTGCGGGCCACGATCACCAGCTTCGGCCCGGTCCTGCTCTCCAAGGTGCTGCAGCTCAACCAGACCCAGGAGCAGTCGCTCGGCCTGATCTTCCACTACGCCGACACCAAAGGCCTGGAGCTGCTCGACCTCAAGGACCTGCGCGCGGTCGTCGCCTTCCTGACCTCGGACGAGGGCAGGGCGGAGCTGAAGAACATCGGCGGACTGTCGACCGCCACGGCCGGCGTGATCCTGCGCTCCCTCACCGCCTTCGAGGCGCAGGGGATGTCCGACTTCTTCGGGGAGCCGGAATTCGACACGAACGAGTTCCTGCGTACGGCGGCTGACGGCCGGGGCATGGTCTCGGTCCTCGAACTGCCCGCCGTCCAGGACAAGCCGCAGCTCTTCTCCACCTTCCTGATGTGGCTGCTGGCCGACCTCTTCCACGACCTGCGCGAGGTCGGCGACGCCGACAAGCCGAAGCTGGTGTTCTTCTTCGACGAGGCGCACCTGCTCTTCAACGACGCCTCGAAGGCCTTCCTGGACTCGATCACGCAGACCGTCCGCCTCATTCGCTCGAAAGGGGTCGGCGTCTTCTTCGTCACGCAGACCCCGAAGGACGTACCGTCCGACGTCCTCGCGCAGCTCGGCAACCGCGTCCAGCACGCGCTCAGGGCCTTCACCCCGGACGACCAGAAGGCGCTGAAGGCCACCGTGAAGACCTTCCCGAACCCGGCGTACGACCTTGAGGAGCTGCTCACCGGGCTCGGCACCGGCGAGGCCGTCGTCACCGTGCTGAGCGAGAAGGGCGCCCCGACCCCGGTCGCCGCGACCCGGCTGCGCGCACCGGAGTCCCTGATGGGCCCGATCGAGGCGACTGCCCTGGATCAAGCGGTCAAGGCATCGCAGTTGTACGGACGTTACGCACAGGCTGTGGACAGGGAGTCGGCGTACGAGAAGCTGACGGCCGCGCCGGCGAAGTCCGGGGAGACGCCCACTCCCGCACCCGCGGCCCCGGCGCCCAAGGGCCGGGCCGCCAAGCCCAAGGAACAGGCATCCATGGTCGAACAGGTCGTCGGCAGCGGGATGTTCAAGTCGCTGGCCCGTTCCGTCGGCACGCAGATCGGCCGCGAGATCACGCGCTCGATCTTCGGGACGGCCCGGCGGAGGCGGTAGGCCCCCGCCGGACCTGCGGGTCAGCGGTCCCGTTTCTCCGGGGACCGTTCGGGCCGGGGTTTCTTCACGGCCGGCTTCGGCTCGCTGCGGGCGGCCTCGGCGCGCAGCAGGGCGCGCAGGACCGCGTACGGGTCTGTGGGCATGGCTGGAGTTCCTTGCGTCGTACGGACGGACCTTGCTCTCGCGGGGAGCGGGTCTGTCAGCAGCGCAGGATCACCGTGCGCAGGGTGTCCGGTGTGCGGGGGAGGACGGCGCCGGCGGGGATCCGGGGCGCCGCGGGGGCCGGTGCCGGCAAGGGGACCGGCCGCAGGGGCACTGCCCGGCGGTTGGCCGTGCGGACCAGCGGGGGCAGGGCCGCCTCCACGGCGTCGTACTCGACGCTCGCGGTGGCCGGAACCGGCTCGGCCGCACAGGTCTCCCCGGGCACCAGGAGGGCGAGCGTCAGCACGAGCACCCGCAGCCAGGCGCGGCTGCGGGAGAGGCTTCGTGCGGTGCTCACGGGAGGTGGACTGCCCCCGACGCGCCGGTGTTCAGTCCGTTCGGGGGCGAGGTCCGCCCGTACGGACTACAGCGCGCGCGGCACCTGCTGGGCCCGGCCCTTGATCCGGACGGCGGTGATGATCTCCACGACACCGACCGCGACCAGCCAGATGCCGCCGACCAGGGTGAGGACGGCGACGGACTCGAAGGGCGAGTCGATCAGGACGATGCCGGCGACGAAGGTGACGATCCCGAGGAAGACCTGCCAGCCGCGGGCGGGCATGTGCGGGTCGGAGGCGGCGGCCAGGGTCTGGGTGATGCCGCGGATGAGCCAGCCGATGCCGATCCACAGGGCCAGCAGCAGGATCGACTGCATCGGGCCGCGGAAGCAGAACAGGCCCAGCAGGATCGACAGGGCGCCGCTGATGAAGGCCAGCACGCGCAGAGCGGTGGTCTTGTGCGTGCCGAAGGCGGCGACCAGCTGGAAGATGCCGCTGATCAGGAGGTAGAGGCCGAACAGGATGCCGGCCGCGAGGAGGGAGGCGCCCGGCCAGACGAGGACCAGGACGCCGAGGATCAGGGAGGCGATGCCGGTGACCAGGACGACCTGCCAGGCGGCCTTGGACAGGGCGTGCAGGGGGCCCTCGAAGGGCGGTTCCGGTGTGTGCGTGCCCGGTGCGGTCGCGGTGCCGGCGTGGACCTTGCGGTCGTCGTACTCCGGGCCCCGGGAAGAAGCGCTCGGCTCAGTCATGTTCCATGTTTGGATCCGCCGCGCGCCCGGCGCCACCCCTGGGAGCCGGTCGGCTGACACGCGCCGGGAGGCCGCCCGGCGGCCGCGGGGCGGTGGCTATTTCCCGGCGGCCTTGGCCGCCTTCGCCGCGGCCTTCATCTCCTGCTTGTGCGCCCGCACCTTGGCCAGCGACTCAGGGCCGGTGATGTCGGCGACGGAGCGGTGGGACTTCGTCTCGCCGTACGCGCCGGCCGCCTCTCGCCAGCCCTTGGGCTGGACGCCCAGCTGCTTGCCGAGCAGCGCCAGGAAGATCTGCGCCTTCTGCTTGCCGAAGCCGGGCAGCTCCTCAAGGCGCCGCAGCAGCTCGCGTCCGTCGGCGACGCCCTTCCAGACGAGTTCGGCGTTCCCGTCGTAGTGCTCGACGAGGTACTGGCACAGCTGCTGGATCCGCTTGGCCATGGAGCCCGGGTAGCGGTGCACGGCCGGCTTCTCCGAGAGCAGCGCGGCGAAGGCCTCCGGGTCCTGCGCGGCGATCTCGTGCGCGTCCAGATCGGCGGCGCCGAGCCGGTCCGCGATCGTGCGCGGCCCCTTGAACGCCCACTCCATCGGGACCTGCTGGTCGAGCAGCATCCCGGTCAGCGCGGCGAGCGGGGAGCGGCCGAGGAGTTCGTCGGCCTCGGGGTCCTGGGCGAGGTGCAGGGTGACGTCCATGCGTCGATTTTCGCGCGTACGCCGTCAGCTCGCGCGCCAGTACCCGAGCGCGTGCGTCCGCTCCTTCGGCACGCCCAGCTCTTTGCGCACGTAGGCCGACAGCGTGCGGGTGGTCCGGGTGTCGCAAGCGATCCAGACGTACGGCGCGTCGGCGTCCGCCAGCGCCTTCGGCAGCTCGGCACGCACCTGCTCGACCAACTCGCCCCGGGGCAGCCTCCGCACCTCGTGCCGGTCGGAGTCGGTGCGGAAGGGCAGGTCGCCCGCGCCGCCCTCGAACCAGATCGTCGCCGGTACCGAACCGAACACGCCGAGCAGGGAGTTGATCGCGGGCAGCGAGGCCGGGTCGCCGATCGCGAGGACGTGGGTGGGCGTGGGTGCCGGCTCCTCGAAGCCGGTGCCCTGGACGGTCGCGCCGATGGTGTCGCCGGGCTTCGCGGTCCGGGCCCAGTCGCTGGCGGCGCCCTCGTGCAGGGCGAACTCCAGGTCGAAGGTGCCGGTCGCCGGGTCGGGGTCGACCAGGGTGTACGCCCGCTGGTGCGGCTTGCCCGCGTTGGTGAACCACAGCCGGGCCCACATGGTCGGGTGGACGCCGGTCGCGGCGAGCAGACCGCCGTCGGTGAGGCGCAGTCGGCGGTACTCCGGTGTGACGTCCTCGGCCCCGGTCACCGTCAGCGTGAAGTCCTTCGCCCGCATCAGCCGAAGGACCGTGCCCTCCCAGCCCCGCCCCTGCGCCATGCCGTCTCCACTCTTCACGTACGATTTCTCCTCGACTTACTTAGGTAAGGCTAACCTAAAGGATAGTGAGGGCACAGAGTGGGGACCGAGATCTACCGAGACGCATGGGGCATCCCCCACCTGCGCGCCGCCACCGCCCTCGAACTGGCCCGAGCCCAGGGCGAGGTGACGGCCCGCGACCGAGCCTGGCAACTGGAAACCGAACGCCACCGTCTCCTGGGCACCTCGGCGGCCTTCCTGGGCCCGGAGGCGGTCCCCTGGGACGTCTTCGCCCGCCGAGCCCGCCTGGCGGACACGGCGAAGCGCTGCTTCACGTCCCTGGAGGAACGCGATCCGGAGACGGCGGAGTGGGTGCGGGCGTATGTGGACGGGGTGAATGAGGGGCTGGCGGCGGTCGCGGAGACGTCGGAGACCTCGGGGGAGGCGCCGAACGAAACGGTGTCCGCCGACCCGCGGAGCGAAACCGCGTTCGCCGCCCCGGAGTTCGCGCGTGCGGGCCTCGCCCCCGGCCGCTGGGAACCCTGGACCCCGCTCGGCGTGTGGCTCGCCACGCACATCCTCTTCGCCGGTTTCCCGGCCAAGCTCTGGCGGGAGGAGGCGGTGCGGCACCTGGGCGAGGAGGCGGTCGGCCTGTTCGCCACGGACGGTCCCGGTACCTCCGGGAGCAACGGCTGGCTGGTGAGCGGGGCGCGTACGACGACCGGTCACGCGGTGATCGCCGGTGACCCGCACCGCTTCATCGAGGACCCCGGCGTCTACCAGCAGATCCACCTCTCCTGCCCGGAGTTCGACGTCGTCGGCCTCGCCGTCCCCGGCGTCCCGGGCATCGCCCACTTCGGCCACACCGGCACGGTCGCCTGGGCCATCACCAACGCCATGGCCGACTACCAGGACCTCTACCGCGAACGCCTCCGCCGCACCGGCGCCGGCATCGAGGCCCTGGGCCCCGACGGACGGTGGCACCGGGCCTCCCGGCACACGGAGGTCGTCGAGGTGGCCGGGGAGTCCCCGATCGAGGTCGAGGTGATCGAGACGGAACGGGGGCCGGTGATCGCGGGGGGTCCGGAGGGGCTGGACGGGGGGCTTGTGGGGGACGAGGGGTCTGCTGGGCCGCAGGCTTCGGGCCCCGCTGGCTCGGCCGGGCTCTCGGCTTCGGTCGTCCCCGTCCCTGCCGCGCCGCAGTCTCCGGGCGGGCTCGGTACCACGGGTGCCTCCGCCTGTCCGGCCGACCTCTCGGCGGGCGTCCCCGTTCCGGCCGGTGCGCAGCCAACAGGCGCCGCCTCCTCCGGCGGGCCGCAGGCCCCCGGTGCCGCATCGTCCACCGCGCCGCGGGCCCCCGGAGCCACTCCTTCCGCCCCGCCCCAGGCCCCCGACATCACCCCCCTCCCCATCCCCCTGGCCCTCGCCCTCCGCTACCCACCCCGAGTCACCGCCGACCTCGGCTTCAGCGCCCTGCTCCCCCTCCTCCGGGCCCGCCGCGTCGCCGACATCGACCGGGCCGTCGACCTCTGGGCCGAGCCCGTGAACGTCGTGCAGGCCGCCGATACCGACGGCGGCACCCTGCATCGGGTCGCCGGGAGGGTGCCGTTGCGGGCGGAGGCCAATCGGGTGCGGCTCGTGAATGCCTGGGAGCCCGGGCATGAGTGGCGGGGTTGGCATGAGATGCCCAGGGCCGGACTCGCCGACGGGATCGCCGTGATGGCCAACCAGCGTGGCCCCGCCACCCCGCTCGGCGTCGAGTTCGCCCCGCCGCACCGGGCCGACCGGATCGCCGCCCTGCTGGGGGAGAAGGACCAGTGGGCGCCCGGCGACATGCCGGGGATCCACATGGACACCCATCTCGGTTCCGCCGGGCCCCTGTTGGACCACCTGGCCGCCCTCACCGAGGTCACCGACCTGTCCCCCGACGCCGTCGCCCTCCGCGACCGCCTGCTGCGCTGGGACCGCCGTATGGACGCGGCCGGCGTCGACGCGGCGGCCTACGCGGCGGTGCGCGGCGCGGTCGTACGGCGGCTCGCGGGGCACGAGGTGTTCGCCTCGCTCGTCGTGCCGCCCGCCTACCCCGACGTCTTCCTGCCCTGGCTCGCCCTGCTCCCCCGGATCGCCTTCGCGCTCGAACACCTGCTGCGGGCCGAGGAGTTGTACGGGATCGACCGGGCGGTGGTCGTGCGGGAGGCGCTGGAGGAGGTCGCCGGCGCGTACGTCGACGTGCCCTGGGGCGGTACCCACCGCCTCGCCCCCTGGCGGGCCCTCCCGCAACCCTCGTACGACGAACCGGGGTTGTCCGGCGATCACGACTGCGTGCTGTGCACCTCGGCCGTGCCCGGGCTGACCGACCTGAGCGCGCGCGGGCCGGCCGCACGGTACGTGTGGGATCTGGCGCGGCGCGAGGACAGCCGGTGGGTGGTGCCGTTCGGGGCCTCGGGTGTGCCCGGTTCGGCCCATCACCGCGATCAACTCCCCTTGTGGCTCAGGGGAGATCTCGTCCCGGTCGTCACCGACTTCGACCGGCTCACCAAAGAGATCACCGAAGAGATCACCGAAGAGATCGTCAAGGAGACCGAGTTCGATGTCTGACCCCTACCGTTCCCGCGCCGCCGCCCACGAGCAGGACGTCGACGGATTCGGCACCGTCCGCGTACTGCCCCTCGACCCGCCCGCCGACGCGGACGTGGTGCACGCCTGGGTGGGCGAGGAACGCGCCGCCTTCTGGGGCATGACCGGGCTCACGCGTGACCAGGTCGCCGAGATCTACGCGCACATGGCCGGCCTCGACACCCATCACGCCTTCCTGGTCGTCAAGGACGCCGAACCGGTCGCGCTGCTGCAGACCTACGAGCCCGAGGCGGACCGGGTGAGCGAGTGCTACGAGGTGCGGGCCGGTGACATCGGCATCCACGTGCTGCTCGCCCCGGCCGGTGCGGACGGCGCGCTCGCCGGGTGGTCGGCGGCGCTGCTGGGGGCCGTGGCGACGTATGTGCTGAAGACGCTCGACCGGCCGCGGGTCGTCGTCGATCCGGACGTGCGCAACGAGAAGGCGATCGCGCGTTTCCTGCGGCTGGGGTTCGAGCCGGGGCCGGTGGTCGTGCTGCCCGAGATCGATCTGCCGGACGTGCATCTGCCGGAGAAGAAGGCCCAGCTGGCCTTTCTCGCCCGGGAGGTAGCCTTCCCCGGGTGACCCCCGAGGACCTCGTCGCCCACTACGGACTGGAGCCGATTCCGCGCGAGGGCGGGCTGTTCAGACAGACCTGGGCGGGCCCGGAGCGCGCGGACGGCCGGCCGGCGGGCACCGCGATCGTCGCCCTGCTGACGGCCGACGACTTCTCCGCCCTGCACCGCCTGCCCACCGACGAGATCTGGCACTTCTACCTAGGCGACCCCCTGGAGCTCCTCCTCCTCGCTCCGGACGGGACCTCCGCCACGGCGGTCCTCGGACCGGACGTGCTCGGTGGCCAGCGGCCTCAACTGACCATCCCCGCCGGGACCTGGATGGGCGGCCGGGTCGTCGCGGGCGGCGCGTGGGCGTTCTTCGGGTGCACGATGGCGCCCGGGTTCACCTACGAGGGGTACGAGCACGGAGACGCGGACGCGCTCACGGCGCGGTATCCGGACCGCGCGGACCGGATCGCGGGACTGTGCCGTCCATGAGCTTGCTGGAGGGACAGATCGCCCTGGTCACCGGCGCGGGCGGCGGCATCGGCCGGGGCATCGCGCTGCGCTTCGCCGAAGAGGGCGCGGCGGTCGCCGTGCACTGCCGTACGGCGGTGCAGGCGGCCGAGGAAGTGGCCGCGCGCATCCGGGACTCGGGCGGCCGGACCGTCGTGCTCCAAGCCGATCTCACCGACGCGGACGCGTGCGCGCGCTTGGTCGGCGAGGCGGCCGAGTGGGGCGGCGGACGGCTGACGGCACTGGTCAACAACGCCGGCGTACAGCCCGTACAGGCGCTGCCCGGCATGACCGCCGCCGAGTGGCGGGCGGTCGTCGACGCCAACCTGTCGGGCGTGTTCGCCTGCACGCAGGCCGCCGCGGAGGTCATGCGGGGGCAGGACGGCGGGGGCTCGGTGACGCACATCGCGTCGATCGAGGCCCGGCAGCCGGCCCCGTTGCACGCGCACTACAGCGCCTCCAAGGCGGCCGTCGTCATGCACGCGCGTGCCGCCGCCCTGGAGTACGGCCCGTACGGTGTCCGCGTCAACACGGTCTCGCCCGGCCTGATCGACCGGGCGGGGCTTGCGGAGTCCTGGCCGGAAGGGGTGCGGAGGTGGCTGGACGCGGCACCGGCCGGACGCCTGGGCCGGCCCGAGGACGTGGGTGACGCCTGTGTGTTCCTGGCCTCACGGCTCGCCTCCTGGGTGACGGGCCACGACCTGGTGGTGGACGGTGGGGTGTCGGCGCGGCCCACGTGGTGAGCGCCGTCTCCGCCGGAGTCCCCGGTGAGTGTTCGTCGGCTGTCGCCCGTACGTATACGGGACGGCGGCAAGTCCCGATACGGAGTGTGGCGTGGGGTGTGACGGTGGACGCAGTGCACGGCAAGGACGTCGAGGACTCCGCGGGTTCCGTGGCGGCCGCGGCTCCGGCGGACGCCGAAACCGCGGCCTTCAAGGGATGGTGCTGCTGGGCGCCGTGCTGGTCCTGCTCGTCCTCGGCGGCGCGGGACCCGCGTCGGCCCATGCCGCCCTCAAAGGCACCGACCCCGCCGACGGGAGCGTCCTCAAGTCGGCCCCCCGTGGCATCACTCTGACCTTCACGGAGTCCGTCGGCCTGCTCGACGACTCCTTCCGGGTCCTGAGCCCCGACAACCGCAGGGTGCGCATCGGCGAGGCCGGGCACGGCCCCGGCGGCTCCGACACGGCCCGCGTGACGCTGCCCAAAGGGCTCGCCCAGGGCACATACGTCGTGGCGTGGCGGGTCGTGTCGGCGGACAGCCACCCGGTGTCGGGCGCGCTGACCTTCTCCATCGGCAAGGCGTCCCCGACGGCGGCCGTCGCGGATCCCGGCCCGGTCGAGGACCCCGCCACCGGCAGCCTCTACAACATCGGCCGATATCTGGCCTATCTCGCCGCGGCCCTGGTCATCGGCACCGCCGCGTTCGTCGCGCTGTGCCGCCCGTCGGACCGGACGCCGCTGCGCCGCCCGCTGGTGGTGGGCTGGTGGACTCTGGTGGGTTCCACGATCGCCCTGCTGGTCCTGCGCGCTCCGTACGAGGCGGGTACCGGCCCAGGGACCGCCTTCGACTCCGAGGCCCTCAGCCGCACCTTCACGGGCCGTCCTGGGCTCGCTCTGGTGGCTCGCCTGGCGCTGCTTCTGGTGGCCGCCGCACTCGCCGTACGACTGCGTGGGCGTGAGACCTTCTCGCGCCCGGCGCTCGCCGCCGGTACCGCACTCGCCGTAGGCCTCGCGCTCACCTGGGCCGCCGCCGAGCACGCGTCGGCCGGTATCCAGGTGCCGGTGGCGATGGCGTCCTCGGTGCTGCACCTGCTGGCGATGGCCCTCTGGCTGGGCGGACTCACCGCCCTGCTGCTGTCCCTGTACCGCGCCTCCTCGCTGCCCGCGGCCACCGTCGCCCGCTTCTCCCGGCTCGCCTTCCTCTCGGTGACCGTCCTCGTCGTCACCGGCGTCTACCAGACCTGGCGCGGCCTCGGCTCCTGGAGCGCCTTCACGGAGACGACGTACGGCCGCCTCCTGGTCGCCAAGCTCTTCGCGGTCGTCCTGCTGCTGATGGCGGCCGGCGTCTCGCGGCGCTGGACGGCGGCCATGACGACGGCGGACGTGGACGTCGAGTCGGCCGCGGAGACGGTCGTACGGGAGAGGGTTCCGCAGCCCGTGGGCGGCCCGTCGTTGCCGTCGCCGGGGGAGCCCGACGGGGCGTCCGGGGCGCCGGCGTCCGACGCGCACCGGCGTGGGCTGCGGCGGTCCGTGCTGGCCGAAGTGGCCGTCGGTGTCGCGGTGCTGGTGATCACGACGATCCTCACCGGCACGCTGCCGGGCCGCGCGGCGGAGGAGGCCGCGGCACAGCCCGCGACCGGTGCCGGGCTGCCCGCCGCGTCCGTCACGACGATCCCCTTCGACGTCGGCACCCCCAACGGCCAGGGCAAGGTGCAGATCACCCTCGACCCGGGCCGGGTCGGCGACAACACCGTGCAGGCCGTGGTGTTCGGCCCCGACGGCGGCATCTCCACCGTCCCCGAACTACGCCTGTCCCTCACCCTGCCCGCCCAGAAAATCGGTCCGCTCGACGCTCGCCTGACCGACCGCGGCGGATACTGGGCCAGTGACAATCTCACCGTGCCCATCGCCGGGACATGGGAGATGAAGGCCACGGTCAGGGTCTCCGAACTCGATCAGGTGAGTGCGACGAAGTCGGTGCGGATCGTCGGCTGACCGACGGTTGTTCGTCGGTTGGTGGCGGTTTCGTCGGCAATGGCACCCGCTCCTGTTCGAGGGCTCGGACGAAACGATCACCGTTGTGTCGGTCACGTTTCCACAAAGGTGGACGTGACCCCTTGACCCATGACCGGATATGGGGCTGTTATTACCGCCACGATGTTCGGTCGAGTTGGTTTCTGGTCGGTTTCGACTTTTTTTCGACGCGGCAGTATCTCCGAGACCGAACCCAGCCCTCAGGAGCCGTTGATGCGTGACCTCTCCCCCTCGGGTCTCTCTCTCACTGGTCCAAGTCGCCGTGGTGTGTTGCGCGGTGTCGGCGGTGCCGCCCTGCTCGGCGCCGGCATCCCGCTGCTCAGCGCCTGTGGCGACAGCGGGTCGTCCTCCGACCCCAAGACCGTCACCCTCGGCTCCAACGCGTCCGACGCGGTGCCGAAGAAGGCCTTCGCGAGCGTCTACGCGGACTTCAAGAAGACGTCCGGTATCACCGTCAAGGTCAACACGAAGGACCACAACACCTTCCAGGAGCAGATCAACTCCTACCTGCAGGGGACCCCGGACGACGTCTTCAACTGGTTCGCCGGGTACCGCATGCAGTTCTTCGCGGCCAAGAGGCTCGCCACGCCGATCGACGACGTGTGGGCGAAGATCGGGGACAACTTCCCCGACGCCATGAAGAAGCTCAGCAAGGGCGAGGACGGCAAGTACTACTTCGTGCCGCTGACCACGTACCCCTGGGCGGTCTTCTACCGCAAGAGCGTCTTCGCGGACAAGGGCTACACCGTCCCCACCACGTGGGACGAACTGGTCGCCCTGTGCAAGAAGATGAAGAGCGACGGCCTGGTTCCGATCGCCTTCGGCGACAAGGACGCGTGGCCCGCGATGGGCACGTTCGACCAGATCAACTTCCGCCTCAACGGGTACGACTTCCACGTCGACCTGATGGGCGGCAAGGCCGAGTGGACCGACCCCAAGGTGAAGGCCGTCTTCGACCACTGGGCCGAACTGCTCCCCTACCACCAGGACGGCTTCATGGGCCGCACCTGGCAGGACGCGGCGCAGGGACTGGTGGCCAAGAAGTCCGGCATGTACCTCCTGGGCTCCTTCGTGGCCCAGCAGTTCACCAACAAGGCCGACCTGGACGACCTCGACTTCTTCGCTTTCCCGGAGATCAACTCCGCGTACGGCCAGGACACCGTCGAGGCGCCGACCGACGGCTTCATGGTCAGCAAGAGCCCGAAGAACAAGGACGGCGTCGCCAAGCTCCTGGAGTACCTGGGCAGCCCGGCCGCCGAGGAGATGTACCTCAAGACCGACCCGAGCGTGGTGGCCGCGTCCAACAAGGCCGACACCTCCGCCTACTCGGCGCTGCAGAAGAAGGCGTTCGAGATGATCGGCAACGCCAAGACCCTGACCCAGTTCATGGACCGTGACAGCCGTCCGGACTTCACCTCGACGGTGATGCAGCCGGCGCTGCAGAAGTTCCTCCAGAACCCCAAGGGCATCGACAATCTGCTGACCTCGATCGAGCGCCAGAAGAAGACGATCTTCGCCACCTCATGAGCGCCGACATCACCACGAAGACCCCGGAGGCAGCCGCCGAGCCGCCTCCGGGGCCCGCGCCTGTCGACAAGCGGGTCCCGCGGGGCCATCAGCGCCTGCTGACCCGCCGTGACCGCGTCGCGCTCGCCTTCATGGCGGGCGTGCCGACGATCCTGCACGTCGCCCTCGTCTGGGTGACCGCCCTCGCCTCGATCCTCCTGGCCTTCACCACCTGGGACGGCATCGGCTTCGACTCCATCCAGTGGGTCGGGCTCCAGAACTTCCGGGAACTGTTCACCAACAACCCGCAGTTCTGGCCGGCCCTCCAGCACAACGTCATCTGGTTCGTCGCGCTGATCCTGATCCCGACCCCGTTCGGGCTCTTCCTGGCCATGCAGCTGGACAAGAACATCCGCTTCAGCCGCGTCTACCAGACCGCGTTCTTCCTGCCGGTCGTGGTCTCGCTGGCGGTCACCGGATTCGTCTGGCAGCTCATCTACAATCCCGACACCGGCCTGATCAACAGCGTCATCGGGGCCAACAAGCCCGGCCACTACATCGACTGGATCGGCGACCCCAAGCTCAACCTGTGGGCCGTACTGATCGCCGCCTCCTGGCGGCACACCGGGTACATGATGATCCTGTACCTGGCCGGTCTGAAGGGCGTTGACCCCTCCCTGCGGGAGGCCTCCGCGCTGGACGGCGCGAACGAGTGGCAGACCTTCAAGAGCGTCATCTTCCCGACGCTGCGGCCCACCAACACGGTCGTCCTGGTCGTCACCATCATCGAGTCGCTGCGCGCCTTCGACCTGGTCTACGTCTTCAACAAGGGCGCCCAGGGCACCGAGTTGCTGTCGATCCTGATCACCAACAACATCATCGGCGAGTCCAGCCGCATCGGTTACGGCTCGGCGATCGCGGTCGTCCTGCTGGTCATCTCGCTCGTCGTGATCATCCCGTACCTGATCACGACCTTCCGGAAGGAGCGGAGCGGATGAGCACCACCACCGTCGCGCTCAACGAGAAGCAGCGCACCCCCCTGCGCCCGGCCAGGGTCCTGCTCCACGTGTTCCTCGTCGTCACGTCGCTGGTCTGGCTCGCCCCGCTGCTGTGGGCGGTCTACGCGGCCCTGCGGCCGTACTCCGAGACCAGCGACAAGGGGTACGTCTCCTGGCCGGACACGCTGAACTTCGACAACTTCAAGAACGCGTTCCAGCAGTCCGACATGACGCACTACTTCGTCAACACGCTGATCATCGCGGTGCCCGCCGTGGTGCTCACGCTGCTGCTGTCGTCGATGGTCGCGTTCTACGTCAGCCGCTTCGACTTCCGGCTCAACATCTTCCTGCTGCTGGTCTTCACGGCCGGCAACCTGCTGCCGCAGCAGGTCATCATCACCCCGCTGTACCGCATGTACCTGCTGATCGACCTGCCGGGCGTCACGGCCAGCGGCAAGCTCTACGACTCCGCGCTCGGCCTGGTCCTCATCCACGTGGCGTTCCAGTCCGGGTTCTGCGCCTTCGTGCTCAGCAACTACATGCGGATGCTGCCGCACGAGCTGACCGAGGCGGCGCTGGTCGACGGGGCGTCGGTGTGGCGGATGTACTGGCAGATCGTGCTGCCGCTGTGCAAGCCGGCGATGGCGGCCCTGGGGACGTTGCTGTCCATCTGGATCTACAACGACTTCTTCTGGGCCATCGTGCTGATCTCGACCGGTGAGAACATGCCGATCACCTCGGCCCTGAACAACCTCTCCGGCCAGTACTTCACCGACCCCAACCTGGTCGCCGCCGGCGCCCTGCTCACCGCGATCCCCACGCTGATCGTGTACTTCGTGCTGCAGCGGCAGTTCGTCAGCGGTCTGACGCTCGGCGCCAACAAGGGCTGACGGACCCTCAGTGACAAGCGCTGTCGGCCCCTTTGTGAAAGAGACCCCCGTGCACCGCCCCTTCACCCCCGTCGCCTCCGTCCTCGTGGACCCGGTCAACGCCCGTGTCCACGAGGAGGGTTGGCAGTCCTGGAGCCCCAGCGGCGACTACGCCCTCGGCGACAAGCCGTACCGCCCGGCCACCGACAACTGGGCCACGGTCTGCTACCGCCCCGGCCACACCGTCCCCGAGGGCACCTTCCAGGGCGAGGGCCTGCTGGCGCTCGACCCGGGCGACGGCTCCCCGGTCCGCCTGTGGGCCGCGCAGGACCCCACGCGCGAGGTCCCCTCGATCCGCCTCGACGTGACGGACGGGCACGCGGAGATCAGCGCGAACGGCCCGGTGAAGGAGTGGGCCTGATGGCCCGCCCGGCCGTGGAGACCCGCGAGCGCTGGGCGGCCCACGTCGAGGCGACCGGCGGCCTGATGGCGTCGAGCGACCGCCTGCTCTCCCTGGACGAGTGGGGCGTGTCGACGACCCGCCGCCTGCTGTCGGGGCCCGGCGGGGCCTGACCGGCTAGAGGCGCAGCAGCCGCTGGATGAGCTCCCGGTACTGCCGCAGCGCGAGGTGGAGTTCGGCGGTCTGGTTCTCGGGGTCCTGCCCCTGCCAGCTCTCGCGGAGCGCCTGCCGCTGTTCGGCGAGGACGGCCGTCAGCTGTGCGGTGGCTTCGTCGAAGGCACCCTCGGCCTCCTCCAGCGACTCGTGCGGGGCGTCGGGGAAGGTGTTGAGGGCCCGGCCCAGCCGCTGCACGATCTTCTCCCGCTCACCCGGCGGGAACAGTGGTGCCGGGCCCGAGGTACGGCGTCCCGATACACCGCGGGGCTGGTCCGAGGGCTGTTGGGCGCGTGTCTGGTCGTACATCGTCGAGTACCGCTTTCCTGTCTGTCGGGCCCGCGCCGCCGCGAAGGCGCCGTCGAACGGACACGGTTGTTACACGGGCGGGAGTACGGTGGAGGGGATCAGGGCTTTTCGTATGCCGGAACTCGGACCGGCTCCAGGCCGTCGTTTCGGGGCCTGAGCGAGTCCGCCGGAGCGTTTCTTCCGTAGTACGCCACCCGTCCTCACAGGGGCAGCCCGTGACCCCGGCCGCGCCATTCGCATCCAGGCCGAGGAGCCACGCATGCCGCTCAGTTCCCTCACCCCGACGACGGCCGCACCGGAGGATCCGGTCCCGTCGTCCCAGGGTTACGACGGGACGTCCCCCTTCCCGTCGGACGGCCCGGCACCCCCGCGCGACGGCGCCGCGCGGATCTACGTGACGATCACCGCGGTGATCGTCGTGCTGCCGTTCGTGGCGATCGGCCTCGCCGGCTGGTTGCTGTGGGGCAGTCTCATCCATCCCGTCGACATCGCCTTGGCGGTCGTCCTCTACACGGTCACATGCCTCGGCGTCACGGTCGGCTTCCACCGCGGTCTGACCCACGGCGGTTACCGGGCCGTCCGCCCGGTGCGCATAGCGCTCGCGGTGGCCGGTTCGATGAGCTTCCAGGGCGACGTCATCGGCTGGGTCGCCACCCACCGCCGCCACCACGCCTTCACCGACCGCCCCGGCGACCCGCACTCCCCGTACCGCTACGGCACCCATCTCTCCGGCCAGTTGCGCGGACTGCTGCACGCGCACGTGGGCTGGCTGTTCCGCAACGACCGGACACCGGCCGAGCGCTACGCCCCCGACCTGCTGGCCGACCCGGACATCAGGGCCGTCTCCCGCGCCTTCCCGCTCCTGTGCCTGGCCACGCTCGCGTTGCCGTTCGGGCTGGGCTGGGCGATCGGCGGCAGCTGGCTGTACGGCGTAACGGCCTTGCTGTGGGCGGGACTTGTCCGCATCGCGCTGCTCCACCACGTCACCTGGAGCGTCAACTCGCTGTGCCACATGATCGGCGAGCGCCCGTTTCGCACCAGGCGCCACGACCGGGCCACCAACCTGTGGCCGCTCGCCCTGCTCTCCTTCGGCGAGAGCTGGCACAACCTCCACCACGCCGACCCCACCAGTGCCCGGCACGGCGTCGACCGAGGTCAGATCGACCTCTCGGCCGAGGTCATCCGCCTCTTCGAACGCCTCGGCTGGGTGCACGACGTGCGCTGGCCGACCCCGGACCGCGTGGCCGCCCGCCGCACCTGACGTCGACCACCCCTCTCCGCAAGGCAGTTGACAGGAGCACTCATGACCACCGCACTGCAACCCCCGCTTCCCTCCCATCCTGTCCTGCGCCTGCGACTGGCCGCCCACAGCGGCATGCCCCGCCCCATCGACGGAGCCTGGTGGCCCCGCTCCTACGACCTGCTCACCGAACTCCCCAAGCTGCTGGCCGGGTTGCCGCGCAAGTGGGGCCACATCACCAGCGTCACCGTCAACGGCGCCACGTGGTCCGAGGTGCCCGGCCGCATGCTCGTCTCCAACCAGCCCGTACAACTCCACCGAAGCCTCGCCACCTCCGCCGCCCACACCATCGTCCTGCTCGCCCCCGGCCGAGGCCGCTGGGACCTGCTGGTGGTACCCCCCGATACGACCGCCGAGGAGGCGGAACCGTTGATGGAGGCGGCTGCGGCCGATCACGTGTGAGCGGATCGGCTGGTGGAGCTGGTCGAGGTGTGGCGGGGGCAGTTGGGCCTGGGGCTGGACCCCGTGCGGCCGGATCCCGAGCGGCTGGATCACGGGTGACCGGACCCGCCACGGACCGCCGCCCGGCCACGGCGGGCGACGCGTCCCCCCTGACGCGCGTCGAACCGGCAGAACAGCCGCGTCCCGCCAACGGCCAGGATCAGCAGGGCACTTACGGCCAGAGCGGTGGCCACGGCGGTCACATCCCCACGGCGCGGTGCTGATTCCGGCCGTACGAGGGAACGGGGACGGCGAGGGCGACGGCAACGGCGGTTTCGCTCGCGACACCCCAGTCCTCCGGACCGCCTACCTCGGGGTCCGGGCTTTTGCTGCTGGCACCTTCCATCGCCATGAGCGCGCTCGCGGTCAGCGCCGGACCGGTGTCCGCACTCGCGGCGGCCATCAGACGGGCGGCCACCGGGGCGTCGGTCTCCGGCGGCACCACCAGGAGATCCCAGCGGCCGGCGGTGTAGGACAACAGCAGGATCTGGTCCGGGTCCAGCAGCTCCGAGGCGAACCAACCCACCTTCACCACATGGCCGTTGACGAAGATCCGGGGCGGCAGGATCGGCCAGTTGCGGGGGTTGACCGCGATCCGGGTGATCCGTCCCCACAGCGGGTCCAACACTTCGGCCAGCACGGAGAGTTCACTCGCCAGGTCACGCGTACGAGGCCACCACGCACCGTCCAGCTCGACGGGCCCGCCGGAACGGCTCTCGGACTTCAGCGCGAGGCGTGCGAGCGGGGCCCTGAACGGGACGGCCCGCAGCGGGGATTGAGGCGTGGACGCGGACATCGCGCAAACCTGTCTCCGGACCCCTGCGGGGGCGCAGTCGCCCGGTGTCGTCGCTCACCGGGAACGACACCGGCATCGGGGCCGGTGCGCGAAGTACTCCCGATGAGTTCACGCTACTCCCCGAAGGGCCTGGACGGACCGTTCCCGCAGGCAGTCTCACCGGGTCGGAGGCGGGGGAGTCGTCGAGGGTGTGGACTTCGGTGCGCGCGTTCGGGTCGGGGGACTTCGCCGTAAGCCGGTCCCGGCCGGGATATGGACCACCGTCCCTGGTCACCCTCACGATCGCCGTCCCGCTGTCCCACTGCTCCGCCGTCCGCCCGTCCGCCCGTTCGACCGGTCCGCGGAGTAGGCTGAAGTCACCGAGAATCTTTCGCGCACCGGCTTCCAGTCTTGTGTCATTTTCGGCGATCGAATACGCCGGGCCGGTTGTCGTCGGCCCGGGGCAGGGTTCGCGTGATGACTGCGACCATCTCTTCCTCGCCGAAGCACGAAGCCGCCGACCGACTCTCCGAGCCCCCATCCTCACCCTCGTCCCCGCTTCGCCTGGCGTTGGCCCCGACCGGTTCCACACCACCCCTGCTGGACGGCGCATGGTGGCCCCGCTCCCGTGACCTGGCGGCGGAACTCCCCTTGCTGACCGCCGTATTGGACCCGCTGTGGGGCCGGATCACCCGGATCACGGTGAACCCCACCCACTGGCCGACCGTCCCGCGCAAGGTGTCCGTCGCCGGCCACGTGGTGAAGGTGGGCTGGTTCCTGCACGAACAGGACGAGCACGAACTCCTGCTGCTCTCCTACCACGTTGGCCGCTGGAACCTCCTGGTCATCCCGCCGAGCACGCCCCCCGACACGGCCGCCTGGCTGATGACCGCCGCGACCGACCCGTTGGGCACGTCCCCCGGCAGCCGGCTGATGGAGGAAGCGGCACGCTTGGGGACGACGTCCGAGGCGGACGCGAACGGGGACGGGGACGGGGCAGCGGTCTGGGACTCGGAAGGGGGCCACGAGGCCCGCGCAGGGAGCCCCGGGGCCCGGGAAGGGGACTCCGAGGCCCGCGAAGGAGATCGGGCGGCACGGACACGAATCCCGGCACAGCCCCGCACCTGACGCTCCGGGGCCCGCTCTTACTCCCCGCGCTCTACGCCCCCACGAGGGCCGACCCGACCCTCCGAACTCCGACGGGCCCTCCGAGCGGAGGAGCCACGCCCCTTCCCCAGCTGAACATCTACCGCCACGACCACGCCGGCCGCACCCTGATCACCCTCGCGGGAGAGATGGACCTGACCACGGCCCGGCTGGTGACCGCCGCACTGACGGCATGCCTGCAAGACGTCCCCCGCACCACCGAGCTCGACGTCGACGTCGACCTCACGGCAGTCACCTTCTGCGACGCGGGCGGCCTCAACGCCTTCCTCGCGGCATCCCGCCAGGCCACGGACACCGGGGCGACCCTCAAACTGCACTACCCGCCACCGATCATGACCCGCATCATCGAGATCACCGGCTCGGGCCACCTACTGGAGGCTCTGCACAGGACTCGATTGCGGGGGCTGGGGGTTCGGGTGGGGGTGTGCGGTGCGGGTACGGCTCACTTGCCGGTGACCGGGCCGTACCACTGAACTGCCTGACCGGTGACCGCTGCGATGCATTCGAAGTCCCGGTCACGGTGCAGAAGGGTCAGGCCTTGGAGCTCCGCCGTAGCGGCAACGACCAGATCGACGGCACCGGCGCTGCGATGCTGGCCTCGCTCGGTCAGTACGTCCTGGACCTCCCAGGCACGGTTGTAGGCGCGGTCATCGACGGGTACCCAGGCGAAGAGCAGTCGCATGTCGTCGATACCTTGCGACCGGTCCTCGGCGGAGCGGGCGCTGTAGAAGAACTCAAGCTCGGTGATGGGGCAGGTCGCGATGAGGCCGGCCGCCGCCGCTTGATCCCAGCCGTACTGCTCCGCGTCCCCTCGCATGAAGCGGGCCAGGGCGCTGGTGTCGATCAGGAACTGCGCTGCGCTCACCGACGGTAGTTCCTCTTGTCCTCGAAGACCTCCAGGTCGAAGGCCCCTTCATCGGCCGCTGCGCGCAGCCGGGTGAGGGCCAGCGCCCGTCGCCTGTTCTCCAGCACTTCACGCAGAGCGGTGTTGACGGTGTCCTTCTTGGTGCTCGTCCCCAGAGCCTGAGCCACATCGGCGACCAGCTCGTCGTCCAGATCGATCACGGTCCGGCTCATCGATGCACCTCCGCTGATATCAACTCGTACGCAAAGTATATCTCGCTCTCGTTAGCGCCGCAGAGCGAACGCGCGGCAACAGGGTTCGCGCAGGGTGGTCACGACGATCCCGTTCCATTCCTGATCGCGAGCGATTCCCTCACGCCAGCCCATCCACAGGCGGACGCGAATGCCCGCCCGCCGAGCCGGGGAGCTTCCTGCCGCCCACGAATGACAGGAGGCGAGTCCATGTCTTTGCTGCCTTCGGCTGACGTGTTCAAGTCGATCGAGTTACAGGCCGCGCGGCTTTTCCACAGAGAACTGGCTGTCGTGGACGACGGCGACGACGTCCACGACAGAGTAATGCGCGCAGCCAACGCAGTCGCTTGACCCCGCGCCGGCCCGAAGGATCAGCGCTTCTTGGTCTTCTTCTTTTGCAGCGGGGTCCAGTCCCCTCGATGCAACTGGCAGCGGGAGTAGCCGATCATCGCCGGTTTCTGGCACCGCTTGCCGGTCTTGGTATTGGTCGACCCGCATTTGACCTGTTTACCCATTCGTCCTCCCCTGTCCGGCCGAAGGTGTCCCAACTCGAACCCATCGTCACCGTGCAGAGGAGTTCATCGCTCTACTCGCAGCCGTATTCGGCTGATTCGCTCTCCTTCATGCCTGAATCATGACATTTAAATCCACGAGGTGATCACGGTGCGTACGAGGGCCTCGCAGATCACAGATCGTCGGTGTCATCCGCTGTGTCGAGGTTGATTCCCGGGTCCTCGCCGCTCAGCTCGTCGTCCAGGATCGGCTTGCCCATCGCGACCGAGATGCTGCGGAGCAGCGCGGCTCTGCGTGCGGTGAAGAACCCGTCGAAGTCGTCGGCGGCCATGAGTTCCGGTTGGGCCAGGTGAGAGCGGATGCGTTCGTCGACGCTTTCCTGAGGAGTCTGCGCGGTCTTGACCAGACGGCCCAGATAGTCGGAGGGAGCCGCCCCTCCGATGATTCGGTTGGTGCGGGCGGTCAACGGGGTTTTGTTGATGATGGAGTTGTAGTCGGCGGGGGCGTATCCGGCCTTTTCGCACCACGTCTTGGGGAAGATATGGTGAATGTCGATGGACTCGTCGAAATACCCGGTGACTTCGGCCTTCTCGCCGGTGCGCCAGTCCAGGGCCCCCGCCTTGAGCAGGAGCGCGTAAATCCCCTTGTAGGCAGCGCTGCTGCGTGTACGAAGAGTCAGCAGGCGTCCGGGAGCGAACTGCGCGGCGGTAACGGTCCGTGGCTCTGCCGCATCCTTGCGGATCCAGTCGACGACGTCCGGCAGGTCCTGGCTGAAGCGGGTCTCGGTCGAGCCGCCGTAGAGCTCTCCGAACACACCGCACCAGTACCAGCGGGCGAGCTTGTGCTGGGCCCCGGCGCTCTGCGCGGCATCCCCGGCCAGGGCCAGGATCGCGGCAAGCGGTATCAGCTGCGTTCCGTACGGCAGGAACTTCGTGTCGAAGAGGAACTGCTGGTGCAGGAACTTCGCCGCTGCCTTGAACCCGGCGATGACGGACGGAGCGAAGCGTACGTAGTCCTCCAGGGAGAGGGCGAGCATGTCCTTGCGCTTGCAGCCGATGCGCGGCAGGCGCTCCTCTTCCGTCCCGCGTTCGGCCTCACGCTCGCGCCGCTCGGCCGTGGCCAGCAGGGTGACCGCCTGGAGGAAGTCAGTGTTGGAGACCTCACGAAGGATCCGGTACTCGGGCGCGTTCCAGGCAGCCCGGCACTCTCGCTCCCAGTGACTGCGCAGATCGAACTCGTCCGCCGCGTAGGTGGCGGTCAGCAGCTCGAAGACGGTCAGGGTGACACCGCCGGTGTTGACCTTCTCGAACACCTGACACACGGCTTGGCGCGGGGTCGCCTGCCCGAGTTCGATGACCGGCACGTGGTAGCGATCGAAGGAGCGGACGAACGCTTCGTTGAAGTCCCGCCACAGCTTGAACTTGTCACCGTCGCTCTTCCAGTGGGCGATGAACGCGTAGCCCCAGTCCCCGCCGTCGAACACCGCGTGGAGCGGAAAGAGTTGAGCCTCGTATTCGCGCTCGGGAGTCGAGTAGTCCTCGACGACCTGGCCCCGGAAGTTGAGGACCTTCCGCGATTCGGGCAGGAACCGGATGGCGTCCTCGCGGTCGCCGTTCTCGTCGAGGGCCTGGACCATGTCGACGTAGAACCAGCCCGACACCTGATGCTTGCGCAGGTCCTGGGTCACCACCGGACCCTTCAACTTCAGGGCCTGGAACAGTGACGTCAGCCGCTGCTGCCCGTCGAGTACGAGCGTGTCGGGCTCGGGTTCGCCAACCGGGGTGGCGCCTTCGATCGGCCGGTACTTGAACCGGACGTCTCCACCCGCCTTGAGCAACATGACGGTGCCGACGGGATAGCTCAGCGAGATCGACGCGAGGAGGCTGGCGATGTTCGGGTAGGGCCACACCCAACCCCGCTGGAACTCCGGCAGTTGGGCCTTGCCGACCTGGACCTGCCGCAGCAGATCCCGCAACGGCCGCTTGTCGATGCTGAACGCTTCCTCGGGCACATCGGCTCCTTGAGGCTGCCGGTCACCAGAGGCGGGCGCCTGAGGTCGACTTGTCCTGTGTCACGGAAAAACTACTGGGTGTCATGACAGCAGGTGCCAGAAATACAAAACAGCGCGAATCTTCATCGGGAGCAGGCGGGGGCGTACCTGCCTGCGGCTTCGCCGGCCGCCTTCACTGCCGCTGCTATCCCATGCCGACCAACGACGAAGGGCCCCACCGCGAACGGTGGGGCCCTTCGACATCGTGCCCGGTGAGGCAATGGCGGAGGATACGAGATTCGAACTCGTGAGGGGTTGCCCCCAACACGCTTTCCAAGCGTGCGCCCTAGGCCTCTAGGCGAATCCTCCGCCGGGAACATTACATGACCGAGAGAGGTGCTCGCGAACTCGTTCCCACCCGCTGACGTCGGGTACTGTGTGCGCAGCCCCTCACGCGGCGCTATCTGACTGAACTCCCCCAGGGCCGGAAGGCAGCAAGGGTAGGTTGGCTCTGGCGGGTGCGTGGGGGGCGCTTGTGTTCCCGGGGCCCGGTACGGCTCGGGTGGTGCGTGGGCCGGGGCGGGGCTGGTTGTCAGTGGGCGCCTATAACCTCGTACGCGTGTCGTCTCTCGCGCTGTACCGCCGTTATCGCCCGGAGTCGTTCGCCGAGGTCATCGGGCAGGAGCATGTAACCGACCCGCTGCAGCAGGCGCTGCGGAACAACCGGGTCAATCACGCGTACCTGTTCAGCGGGCCGCGCGGGTGCGGGAAGACCACCAGCGCGCGGATTCTGGCGCGGTGCCTGAACTGCGAGAAGGGGCCCACGCCGACGCCCTGCGGCGAGTGCCAGTCGTGCCAGGACCTGGCGCGCAACGGGCCGGGTTCCATCGACGTCATCGAGATCGACGCCGCCTCGCACGGTGGCGTGGACGACGCCCGTGACCTGCGCGAGAAGGCCTTCTTCGGGCCGGCCGGCAGCCGGTACAAGATCTACATCATCGACGAGGCCCACATGGTCACGTCGGCGGGCTTCAACGCGCTGCTGAAGGTCGTCGAGGAGCCGCCGGAGCACCTCAAGTTCATCTTCGCCACCACCGAGCCCGAGAAGGTCATCGGGACCATCCGGTCGCGGACCCATCACTATCCCTTCCGCCTCGTGCCGCCGGGGACCCTGCGCGACTACCTCGGCGAGGTGTGCGGCAAGGAGGACATCCCCATCGAGGACGGTGTCCTGCCGCTCGTCGTGCGGGCGGGACAGGGGTCCGTACGTGACTCCATGTCCGTCATGGACCAGTTGCTCGCCGGGGCGAAGGAGGAGGGCGTGACGTATGCCATGGCCACCTCCCTCCTCGGGTACACCGACGGCTCGCTCCTCGACTCCGTCGTCGAGTCCTTCGCGACCGGTGACGGCGCCGCCGCCTTCGAGGTCGTCGACCACGTCATCGAGGGTGGCAACGACCCGCGCCGCTTCGTCGCCGACCTCCTGGAGCGCCTGCGCGACCTGGTGATCCTCGCCGCCGTACCGGACGCCGCCGAGAAGGGCCTCATTGACGCCCCCGCCGACGTCATCGAGCGTATGCAGGCGCAGGCCGGGACCTTCGGCGCCGCCGAGCTCAGCCGCGCCGCCGACCTCGTCAACGCCGGCCTCACCGAGATGCGCGGCGCCAACTCACCCCGCCTCCAGCTCGAACTGATCTGCGCGCGCGTAATGCTCCCCGCTGCGTACGGCGACGAGCGTTCAGTCATGGCACGCCTCGACCGACTGGAGCGGGGCGTGAACTTCTCCGCGGGTGGTGGCGGTGCCATGCCCGCGATGGGGTACGTGCCGGGGCCCGACGCGCACGCCGGTGCGCCTATGGGCGGGGGACCGTCCGCGCCCGGTGCGCCCATGCCCGGGGGTGCGCCCATTCCGCCGGGCGGCGGCGCTGCGGCTGCCCGCGCGGCGGTACGAGGGCCAGCGGCGCAGGGCGGACAAGGGGCGCAGGGCGGGCAAGGAGTCCAGGGCGGGCAAGTGGTTCAGGGTGGCCAAGGAGCGCAAGGCGTATCGGCCGTAGGTGGCTCGATGGCGACCGGCGCGGCACCTGCTGCGCCAACGCCCGCACCGGCCCCCACTCCCGCACCGACCCCCGCCCCCGCACCTACGCCCACTCCCGAGCCCACCCCCCCGGTCGCCGATCAGCAGCCCCAGCCCCAGCCCCAATCGCAACCTCAACCGCAGTCTCCGTCACCCGCCCCCGCCCCCGCCCCCGGCGCCTGGCCCACCACCGCCACAGCCGGCGGCGGCCGACGCCCCGGCGGCTGGCCCACCCCGGCCCAGGCGGGCGCCGGACAGCCCCCGACCGCGCCGAGCGCACCGGCACAGGCACCGCCCTCCGGGCCCACCTCGCATCAGCCCGCGTCGGCCCCCGCCCCCGCTCCCGCCGCTTCCTCCTACGCCCCCCCGACCGGCGGCCTCGACCCCCGCATGCTCTGGCCGAACATCCTGGAGGCGGTCAAGAACCGCCGCCGTTTCACCTGGATCCTGCTCAGCCAGAACGCCCAGGTGGCCGGCTTCGACGGCACGACCCTCCAGCTGGGCTTCGTCAACGCGGGCGCGCGTGACAACTTCGTGAGTAGTGGCAGCGAGGACGTGCTTCGGCAGGCGTTGGCGGAGCAGTTCAGCGTGCAGTGGAAGATCGAGGCGATCGTCGACCCGTCCGGCGGCTCGGCCCCCTTGCCGCCCACCGCTCCCCCCGGCGGCTCCTCCGGTTACAACGGCGCTTCCGGCACAGGCGGCGGAGGCTACGGCGCCGGTACGACCCCCACCGCGCAACGCCCCGCGTCCCAGCAGCCGTCGTCCACCCCGGCGCCCTCCTCGCCCTCCCCGGCGACAGCCCCGTCGACTCCGCCCCCGCCCCCCAGACGGTCCGCCCCGGAACCCACCTCCGTCTCCCCGGAGGACGACACCCCGGAGGACGACGACCCCGACCTCGTCGACTCGGCCCTCTCCGGCCATGAACTGATCGTGCGGGAGCTGGGCGCGACGGTGATGGAGGAGTTCACGAACGAGTAGGGGAGGAGGACGGATCCTCGCGGACAAGGTCAGCACTTCGACGCCGGTCCGCATCTTTGTCTTTCAGCCCGTCCGGCGTTCGAGGACGAGGCCGTTCAGGCCGAAGCGGGGGTCCGGGGGCGGCAGCCCTCAGGCAGACGCCCGCGCCAACGCCCCGCACAACCCAAGTTAGGCTGACCCCCGTGAAGGTCCTCGTCATCGGCAGCGGTGCCCGCGAACACGCCCTGTGCCGTTCTTTGTCCCTCGATCCCGACGTCACCGCGCTGCACTGCGCCCCCGGCAACGCCGGTATCGCCGAGGTCGCCGAGCTGCACGAGGTCGACGCGCTCGACGGCACGGCCGTATCAGCGCTGGCCACCGCGCTCGGGGCCGACCTCGTCATCGTGGGCCCGGAGGCTCCGCTGGTCGCCGGGGTCGCCGACGCCGTGCGCGAGGTGGGCATCCCGGTCTTCGGGCCCTCCGGGGAGGCCGCGCGGATCGAGGGCTCCAAGGCCTTCGCGAAGGACGTCATGGCGGGGGCCGAGGTCCCCACCGCTCGCTCGTACGTCTGTACGACACCTGCGAAGGTCGACGAGGCCCTCGACGCGTTCGGCGCCCCGTACGTCGTCAAGGACGACGGGCTCGCCGCAGGCAAGGGCGTTGTCGTCACCGACGACATCGAGGCGGCCAGGGCGCACGCGAACTCCTGCGAGCGGGTCGTCATCGAGGAGTTCCTCGACGGCCCGGAGGTCTCCCTCTTCGCCATCACCGACGGCCGGACGGTCCTCCCCCTCCAGCCCGCCCAGGACTTCAAGCGCGCCCTGGACGGCGACGAGGGCCCGAACACCGGCGGCATGGGCGCGTACTCCCCGCTCCCGTGGGCGGACCCGAAGCTGGTGGACGAGATCCTGCAGACGGTTCTCCAGCCGACGGTCGACGAGATGCGCCGCCGCGGCACGCCGTTCTCCGGCCTGCTGTACGCCGGTCTCGCGATCACCAGCAGGGGCGTGCGGGTCATCGAGTTCAACGCCCGCTTCGGCGATCCGGAGACGCAGGTCGTCCTGGCCCGCCTGAAGACCCCGCTGGCCGGCGTCCTGCTCGCCGCCGCGAACGGCACCCTCGCCGACCTGCCGCCCCTGCGCTGGAGCGACGACGCCGCGGTCACCGTGGTCGTCGCCTCGCACAACTACCCCGGCACCCCGCGCACCGGCGACCCGATCACCGGCCTCGACGAGGTGGCCGCCGAGGACGCCCCGCACGCGTACGTACTGCACGCCGGCACCCGGCACGAGGGTGACGCCGTCGTCAGCGCCGGCGGCCGCGTCCTGTCCGTCACGGCCACCGGCAAGGACCTCACCGAGGCCCGCGACCGCGCCTACCGAGCCGTCTCCCGCATCCACCTGGACGGCTCCCAGCACCGCACGGACATCGCGGCGAAGGCGGCGGGCGCGGACGCCTGACCGGCGGCTCGGCCGGTCCCGCCACTCGCCGGTCCCGCCACTCGCCGGTCCCACCATTCGCCGGTCCCACCATTCGCCGGGCCCCGTCATTCGCCGGGCCCCGCCACCCACCCGCACCCGGCCCCACCGCTCACCTACACCGCTCACCCACACCCACCCCTTTCACCCGCCCCTCGGATGAACCCCCCGGGCCCCGGATCCGTCTTCGGATGCGGGGCCCGCTGCCGTGCCCGCCCCCTTGAAAGCCGTTCCACAAGCCGCACCCATTCGCCCCCGGAACCGCTCCGGAAGCCGCCCCCATCTCTTAGAACTTGGGTCAGTAATCGAGGCCTGATCATCGCTGTCCGTCATCCACCTCTCCCCAAAGCCATTCCATCGAGTGACCGCTTCCCTATCCGGCTGACGGGGGCCGGGGCCCCAACTAGGGTGCGGCGCAAGCGTTCGGGCACTTGGCCCACCGGCATTGCGATGTCAGTGGCGGGTGCCACAGTGGGGGAGTGAGCAACGCCAGGACAGCGACGCTGTCAGGACAGCCAGGGAGGGGGTGAGGACCGACCGTGACCGGTACCGGTACGGGTATGGGAGTCGAGGTGGGCGCGCAGGCAGCGCGCTCCCGGGCCCTCGCTGTGCTGCGCATCCGCAGCCGCGCACTGGCCGTGGCCCTGCTGCCCGCGGCTGTCGCCGTGGTGCTGCTGGCCGGCGGTTCCACAGGCCACTTGGTGGGCCCGTTCTGGCACGCCGCCCGATGGGCCGTGACGCCGTTCGCGGTGGTCGTCCTGCTCGCCGCCGGCGCCATCGGCCTGGTCGTCGCCCGAGCCCGCCCGGCCGTGACCCCGACGGTCGCGATCGCCGAGGAGTCGGCCCCGGACCTGTACCGGATGGTGCGTGACCTCGCCGACCGCCTGGACGTCCCGGCGCCGTCCGCGATAGCGCTCACCCCGGACTGCGACAGCTGGCTGGAGGACCGTACCCACCCGGCCCACGGCCCGCCCCCGGCGGAGGACCGCGACGAGATAGCGGGCGCCCGCGCCCCGCACCGCCGCAGCACCGCCGCGCCCGTCCTCGTCATCGGCTCCCCGTTCCTGTGGTGGATGCGCGTCGGTGAGTTGCGCGCGGTCCTCGCCCCGGTGGTCGCCGGTACGGGACCGTCGGCGCAGCCGGACATAGCCGCGGCCCGCCGTTTCGTGCGGGGTCTGGACGCCGCGGTGGCCGTCGCCTCGACGCCCGGCCGCTGCCCGGTGACCCGTGCGGTGTGCGCGGGCGTGGGCTGGGTGGCGCGGCTGCTGCTGCGCAGTTGCCGGGAGCACGCGGCCCTGATGGAGCGGGGCGTCGCGGCTGCCGCCGCCGAGCGTGCACAGGCTGTGGATTACGGCCTGCGGATCGTCGCGCAGGAACAGGTGGGTCTGGCGTACGCGGGTTGGGACCGTCTCCTGACCCGGGTCGCGCTCCCCGCCTGGCGGATGGGCCGCTGGCCGTCCCGGCTGGACGCGGGCGTGGTCGCCGCGCTCACCGAGTTGTCCCGTCGCGACCGCCTGGCCGAGGGCTTCGCGTCCCGCCTGGGCGAGCGCCCCGCCTGTGACCTGCTCGAAGAGCCCGGCGCGATCGACGAGGCCACCTCCCTGCTCGCCGCCCGTCTCTTCCACGGCGGCCCCGCGGAGCCGAGCCCCGACTGGTCCCCGGTGGACTGGCAGGAGTACCCGGAAGAGGTCGTCGACCGTAAATGGCGCACGGACGCGGCCCGCCTGCACCGAGTCCTGGACACGATGGGCGTAACCCGCTCCCCCGCCTCGACGCCCGCGTCCCCCGACGCCCCCACCCTCGCGCGAATCCTGGACCACCTGTCGACTCCGTCGGTTCAGCCGCCTCCCGTCCTGCCACCAACCGACGGCGATCCCGCCCCACAGGGGCCAACCGCACCCGACGACGAAACCAGTGCGGGCGGTGCGGACGGGAACGAAAAAGCCGATGGCGACGCCGAGGCGGACGAGCCGATCAACGAACGTGCCGCCACCCTCGCCGCAGCTCTGACCTCCGAGCTCGCCCGAGAGGACACCCGCTCCACCGCCAACCCCAGCGCCCTGCCCGACACCCTCCTCTGGGACGACGCCACGTTCCCTCTCTTCCCACTCCAACCCCCGCGCACAGCACGGGAGTTGCTCACCGACCACGTCACCGCGATGGTCTGCTGCGCCGCCATGGACACCGCAGGCGCGACCCCGGGCCTCGACTGGCTGGACGGCCCCTCCCTCCTGGTCAACGGCGAACGCGCCACCGACCTGACGCCCCGAGTCCTCAGCCTCGTAGAAGAAGGCGACCCGGCCCCGTTGTACGCGTGGCTGATCGCATCCGGCATACGCCCGGAGAAGCCGGTCAGGCTCGTCTGAACCCGTCCCGGCCCCCGGCTTGCGCCCCCAACCCTCACCCCCGACCTCCCGCCAAACCTGGCGGAGCCCCCCGTTCCACTTTCGGCCAATTCGCAACGAGGTGTGACCGCCTGGGTGCGTAATGTGATGTGCTGGGACCGATCGCGCACATGGCAACCGCATACGCCACTTCACGGCCGTGCACGGCCACCCGCAACGGCCACTCACGGCGGAGCCGGCGCGCGTGGGAGGGGAGCGACCATGGGACCGGAGCAGATCCGTCGCTGGGAGTCCGGCGCACTGGCGCACGCCGTGTCCGACCCCTTCGGCCAGGGCCCCGTCCCCTGGCTGCGCGGCACGGAGACGTACTTCGGCGACACCGGCCAGGTCGTCCCCTGGTACGTCGACCCGGACGCGCCCGGGGACCAGGGCACCGCCGACGTCCCCCCAAAGATCCCCTTCCCCCGAGCCACCGGATCTTCCCGAGCGACCACCTCCCGGCGAACCGCCGGAGGCCCCCGCTCGGCGGACGACGTCAGCCGCCAGATCAAGGGCTTCATCTCCACCGGCGCCGTCGCCCCCGGCGAGGCAGTCGACTTCCACGTCACGGTCGACCCGCCCCAGGAGTTCGGCGTCGACATCTACCGCATCGGCCACTACGGCGGTGACGGCGCCGCGAAGATCACCACCAGCCCCCGTCTCTCGGGCATCGTCCAGCCCCCGCCGCTCACCGCGGACCGTACGGTCTCCTGCCACCACTGGTGGCTGTCCTGGCGCTTGCAGATCCCGAGCTACTGGAGCATCGGCGCGTACGTCGCCGTCCTCACCACCTGCGACGGCTACCGCTCGCACATCCCCTTCACGGTGCGCGACGACCACCCCGCGGACCTGCTCCTCCTCCTGCCCGACGTGACCTGGCAGGCGTACAACCTCTATCCGGAGGACGGTCGCACGGGCGCGAGCCTCTACCACGCGTGGGACGAAGGGGGCCGGCTGCTCGGCGAGTCCGATGCCGCGACGACGGTGTCCTTCGACCGCCCGTACGCGGGCGCCGGACTCCCCCTCCACGTCGGCCACGCCTACGACTTCATCCGCTGGGCCGAGCGCTACGGCTACGACCTCGCCTACGCCGACGCCCGCGACCTGCACGCCGGCGAGGTGGACCCCACCCGTTACCGCGGCCTGGTCTTCCCGGGCCACGACGAGTACTGGTCGGCCAACATGCGCCGCACGGTGGAGACGGCCCGCGAAAACGGCACGTCCCTCGTCTTCCTCTCCGCCAACACCATGTACTGGCAAGTGGAGTTGGCGCCCTCCCCCTCCGGCGTACCCAACCGTCTGCTCACCTGCCGCAAGCGGCGGGGCCCGGGCCGGCCGGTCCTGTGGCGCGAAGTCGACCGCCCCGAGCAGCAGTTGGTCGGCATCCAGTACGCGGGCCGGGTCCCCGAGCCGCACCCCATGATCGTCCGCAACGCCGACCACTGGCTGTGGGAGGCGACCGGCGCGCACGAGGGCGACGAGATCGACGGCCTGGTCGCGGGCGAGGCCGACCGCTACTTCCCGCGCACCCCGCTGCCCGAGCACGACAACCGCATCCTGCTCGCCCACTCCCCGTACGCCGACGCCGAAGGCGCTCTCCGCCACCAGGAGACGTCCCTCTACCGGGCCCCCTCCGGCGCCCTCGTCTTCGCGTCCGGGACGTTCGCGTGGACCCCGTCCCTGGACCGCCCCGGCCATGTGGACACCCGCGTCCAGCGCGCCACCGCCAACCTCCTGGACCGCATCTGCAAGCGCGACTGAGCCCGGTGACCGACCCTGCCACCGACCGCTGCCACCAACCCCGGCGACCGACCCCCTGTCCTGAGGCCGCCCGCCGATACGGGACAATCAAGCCAGTTGGACAGATCCGCTGGAGGAACCGTGTCCGGATTCGTAGAAAAGCCCGAGCCGCTCCAGGTTCCGGGCCTGGTACACCTCCACACCGGCAAGGTGCGCGAGCTGTACCAGAACGAGGCGGGCGACCTCGTGATGGTCGCCAGCGACCGCCTGTCCGCGTTCGACTGGGTGCTGCCGACCGAGATCCCCGACAAGGGCCGCGTCCTCACCCAGCTCTCGCTCTGGTGGTTCGACCAGCTCGCCGACCTGATCCCCCACCACGTCCTCGGCACCGACCTCCCGCCCGGCGCCCCCGCCGACTGGGCGGGCCGCACCCTCATCTGCAAGTCCCTCCAGATGGTCCCGGTCGAGTGCGTGGCCCGCGGCTACCTCACCGGCTCCGGCCTGCTGGAGTACAACGCGTCCCGCACGGTCTGCGGCCTCGCCCTCCCCGAGGGCCTGGTCGACGGCAGCGAACTCCCCGCCCCGATCTTCACCCCGGCCACCAAGGCCGCCGTCGGTGAGCACGACGAGAACGTGTCGTACGAGGAGGTCGCCCGCCAGGTCGGCGCCGACACCGCCGCCCAGCTGCGCCAGGCGACCCTCGCGATCTACTCCCGCGCCCGTGACATCGCCCGTGAGCGGGGCATCATCCTCGCGGACACCAAGTTCGAGTTCGGCTTCGACGGGGAGACCCTGGTCGTCGGCGACGAGGTCCTCACCCCGGACTCCTCCCGCTTCTGGCCGACCGAGGAGTGGCAGCCGGGCCGCGCGCAGCCGTCGTACGACAAGCAGTTCGTGCGCGACTGGCTGACCGGCCCGGAGTCCGGCTGGGACCGCAAGAGCGAGCAGCCCCCGCCGCCCCTGCCGCAGCAGGTCGTGGACGCGACCCGCACGAAGTACATCGAGGCGTACGAGCGCCTTACCGGCCTGAGCTGGAGCTAGCCCTCCCGGGAGGTCAGGCGCTCGCAGAGGCCCCGGTACACGAAAAGACCCCGGTCCACTGGACCGGGGTCTTCTTCACGAGCGGACGACCAGGTTCGAACTGGCGACCTCAACCTTGGCAAGGTTGCGCTCTACCAACTGAGCTACGTCCGCACTGCGCCGTGGCGCGAGAGCAACTATACCCAACCTCGCTCCCGCGCGAGCCGCACCGCGGAGTGCCGGTTCTCCGCCCCGAGTTTCGAGACGGCCGACGACAGATAGTTCCGCACGGTCCCCTGGGACAGCGCGGCCCGTTCGGCGATCTCCGCGACGGGCGCCCCGTCGGCGGCGAGTTCCAGGACCTCGGCCTCGCGCGCGGTCAACGGTGAGTCGCCGGAGGCGATGGCGTCGGCGGCCAACTCGGGGTCGATGTAACGGTTTCCGCCGTGCACCGTGCGGATGATCTCCGCGAGCCGCTGCGCGCTCACCGTCTTCGGGACGAACCCGCGCACACCCGCCGCGAGCGCCCGCTTCAGATGCCCGGGCCGTCCGTGACTGGTGACGATCAGGACCTGGCAGCCGGGCAGTTCGGTCCGCAGGGATGTGGCGACCTTCACACCGTCCGCGCCGGGCATCTGCAGATCCAGGACGGCGACGTCCGGCCGGTGCGCCCGTGCCATCGCCAGCGCCTCGGGTCCGCTCGCCGCCTCGGCGACGATCACGAGGTCGTCCTCCAGCGAGAGCAGCGCGGCGAGCGCGCCCCGGATCAGATGCTCGTCGTCGGCGAGCAGCAGCCGTACCGGAGCCGGTGTCGGAGGCGAACTCGGTGCGGGAGTCGTCATGCGGTGACCTCGCTCACGTTCACGGGCACTTCGGCCACCACCCGGAACACATCCCCCTCGACCGGCCCCGCGACCAGCGTCCCGCCCACCGCCGACAGCCGCTCGCGCAGCCCGGCGAGCCCCGATCCGGTGCTCCCGTCGGCCGCCTTCGCGCCGTCGTTCTCCACCGTGAGCACCACGCGCCCCTCCTTCACCCGCAGCAGTACCTCGCACCGTCGGGCGTCCCCG
The DNA here is from genome assembly GCF_029892565.1 of Streptomyces pseudovenezuelae. Lineage (GTDB taxonomy): Bacteria > Actinomycetota > Actinomycetes > Streptomycetales > Streptomycetaceae > Streptomyces > Streptomyces pseudovenezuelae_A. Next base: position 752,150 of record NZ_JARXVH010000003.1, read on the forward strand.
TGCCGCAGCACATTGGTCGTCGCCTCCCGGACCACCCACGCGAGCGCCGACTGCACCTCACCCGGCAGCCCACCCGCCTCCCCGGTCACCTCGCAGGCGATCCCGGCCGCGCTCAACACGCCCTGCGCACCGGCGAGTTCGACATCCAGGTCGGCCTCCCGATAGCCCCGTACGACAGCCCGTACCTCCCGCTGCGTCTCCTGCGCGATCCGCTGCACCTCGGTCATCTGGTCCACGGCCTCGGGCCGCCCGCGCCGTGCGAGCTGCACGGCGAGTTCGCTCTTGAGCGCGATCACGGCGAGGTTGCGTCCCATCACGTCGTGCATGTCCCGTCCGAACCGCAGCCGCTCCTCGGCGACGGCGAGCCGGGCGCGGGTCTCGCGGGCCGCGTCGAGTTCGTAGACGGCGTTCAGGAGCCAGACGGAGAAGACCGCGGTGAAGGCGAGGAACCCGGCGCCGACGAGCACGCCCAGCGCGGTGACCAGGGCGCCGGGCGCGGGGACGCCCAGCGGCAGCGAGAGGAGACCCGCGCCGACCGTGAAACCGCCCACGATCAGGCAGACGCGCCGCCGGTCCGCCACGCCGAGCGAGATCACCCCGGCGCCGGCGATCAGCACGATTCCGAAGATCGCGCTGCCCGTGGCCTCGGAGCCGTCGCCGTCGGGGCCCCGGTCCGCGATCAGCATGGCCGCGACCGCGGTCACCGCACTGAGGGCGGCCAGCGTCCACAGCATTCGCACGGGCTGCGGATTCCGTCCCCGGGTCCAGTCCAGCGCCCGGGACACCGTCACCGTGCACAGCGCGGCATGCGCCGCGACCAGGCCCAGCAGTACCGCGCCGAGCCCGGCTCCCAGCGTGCCGACGGCCGGCAGTCCGACCGCCACGAACTCGCTCACCCCGACGGTGTGGAAGGACCACCGCGTGTACGTCTCGACCTTGGCCGGCGTGCTCTTGCGCCGCCACCAGCCGCGCGTCCGCCGGATACCCGTCGATCCGACACCCGTAGGGCCCGTCACCGTGCCGCCCATCTCCACGCGCCCCCGTACCTCACCGCCGCGGCTCCCACCGGAACCACCGGCGTACAGCAAACACCGCGAGCACGGTCCAGGCCAGCGCGGTCGCCGCCGCGACCAGCGCCTCGTACCCGCTCAGCTCACCGGTGAAGCCGCCGCGGACCAGCCGGATCGCGGGGGAGAGCGGCAGATACGCGCACACGTCCGCCACCCGGTCCGGCAGGGCCTCCGCGGGGATCGCGATGCCCGAGCCGAGCATGGACAGGAACAGCAGCGGCAACGCCGTGACCTGCGCGCTCTCCACGGTCCGGGTGTAGGAGGCGGTGAGTGCGGCCAGCGCCGCGCTCAGCACCAGCCCGAGCAGCAGCCCCAGGACGGTGAGATACGGCGCCTGAGGCGCCCCCGTGTCGAGCAGCAGCGCACAGGCGACGGTGAGGACGAGGGACTGCAGGAGTCCGACGCACATGGCCGGCAGCGCGGTGCCTACGAGGATCTCGGGGTCGCCGACCTCGCCGGTGCGCAGCCGTTTGAGGACGAGCTCCTCGCGGCGGGCCACGTAGGCGCTGACCAGGGACGAGTAGACGGCGAACAGGAAGGAGAAGCCGACCGCGGCCGTCACCAGCACGATGCCGACACTCAGCCCCTCGGCCTTGAGGTCCATCTGGTCGAGCGCGGGCCGCACGCTGAACGGCAGCGCGAGCGGCACCAGCAGCGCCGTGACCACCGCGCTGCGGTTGCGCCCGAGCAGGGTCAGCTCCGCGCGGGCCAGCGCCCGCAGCCGCCGTCCGGCGGGGGCGAGAACGAGGGCACTCATGCCGCCACCTCTTCCTTTTCCTTCTCGCGCGCGATCCCCAGGAACGCCTCCTCCAGCGAGGCCGACCGCACATCGAGGTTTCGCAGCTCGATCCCGGCCCGCTCGGCCCACACCAGCAGCCCGGTGGCCGCCCGCTGCAGCTCCCTCGTCCGCAGCCGTACGACCCTGCCGTCCACCTCGTGACCGGTCACCCCGAGTTCGCCCAGCGGCGGCAGGTCGCCCAGGAAGTAGCCGTCCGGCAGTCGGAAGGAGATCCGGGAGGGCTGGGCGGCGGTCACCTCGGCCGGTGTCCCGGTCGCCGCGATGCGCCCCTCGCGCATGATCGCGAGCCGGTCGGCGAGGTCCTCGGCCTCCTCCAGGTAGTGCGTGGTGAGCAGCACGGTGGTGCCGCCGTCGCGCAGCGCGCGCACCAACTCCCAGGTGTCGTGGCGCCCTTCGGCGTCCAGGCCGGTCGTCGGCTCGTCCAGGAACAGCACCTCGGGCCTGCCGAGCACCGCGAGCGCGAGGTCGAGGCGGCGCCGTTCACCCCCGGACAGCTGCTTCACCCGTACGTCGGCCCGCCGCTCCAGGCCGACCAGTTCCAGCGCCTCCTCCGGCGGCCGGGCCCGGCTCACGCACCCGGCCCACATGCGGGCGGTCTCGGCGACGGTCAGCTCGGACGGGAAGCCGCCCTCCTGGAGCATCACACCGGTCCAGGGCCGTACGGCGGACCGCTCCTCGTAGGGGTCGTGCCCGAGCACCCGCACCCGTCCCGACGCCGGCCGGGCGAGCCCCTCCAGCACCTCGACCGTCGACGTCTTGCCGGCGCCGTTGGTCCCGAGCAGCGCGAAGACCTCGCCCCGGTCCACATGGAAGGAGATCCCGCGTACGGCCTCGAACCCGCCCCCGTAGACACGTCGCAGGTCAGTGACCTCAATCACGTGTTCGTGTTCGTTGTTGTCCATGCCTCCAGCGTCCCGGCGATCTGGACCCGGGAGCAGTGCACGCTGTCATCGCCGCGCATGACAAATGTCAGTACGGCTCCCGTGCGCACGGCACGACAAAGGCCCCGGTCGATGACCGGGGCCTTCGTGAAGTGAGCGGACGACCAGGTTCGAACTGGCGACCTCAACCTTGGCAAGGTTGCGCTCTACCAACTGAGCTACGTCCGCACTGCCTCCGACCGGCTCCCACCGATCGGCGCGGGCATCAGCCTACCCGATCCACCGGAGTGGACCGGACGGCGATGCAGAGCGGGTGACAGGAATTGCACACTGCGCCTTCCCCCTGGAAGGGGGATGTTCTGCTACTGAACTACACCCGCATGTACTCCGTGGGTCTGACCTGTCGGCCTCGCCCCTCGGCGTGCTCCGAACTCTAGCTGACCATCAGGGGTGCAGCGCAAGTCGGTTCTCCCGAGGGGCGGATGACCCGTCGTCGGGCGCGGCGGCTCACTGTGCCGCGCTGAACGCCTCGTAGACCTTCTTGGGGATCCGGCCGCGGGCGGGCACGTCCATTTTGTTCGCCTGCGCCCAGGCGCGGACGGCCGCCGGGTCGGGAGCCACCTCCGTCTGCCGGTACGCCTTGCCCGACTTCGAGCGCTTGCGGCCGGCGTCCACGTAGGGCGCGAGCGCCTTACGCAGTTTCTTGGCATTGGATTCATTCAGGTCGATCTCGTACGACTTGCCATCCAGTCCGAAGGCGATCGTTTCCGCCGCTTCCGAGCCGTCGATGTCGTCAAAGAGAGTGACCACGACCTTCTGCGCCACGAATATCGGTCCCTTCGTGCGGCACGTTGCCAATTCATTTGTACAGTGCTCAGCAATGCAATGTGAAGCTTGACTAAATCCTCCCGCGCGTCCTGAGCGCAATAGGTATCGGGTGTCGATCTGGGATCTTTCCTGGATCTTTTCGTGAACGGGCGTCGGCGCGCCGGGCCGTGACGGCCATCACGTAGCTTCCTCCAACGCTACCCGCGTAGAAATTTTGTGCGGGTAGTCTGAAGCCACCTGTCGAAGACCCGCAGGAACCTGCTCAGCACCACAACACCGGGAGTGCCAGTGGCACGCGTCGTAGTCGACGTCATGCTCAAGCCGGAGATCCTCGACCCCCAGGGCCAGGCGGTCCAGCGTGCCCTGCCGCGCCTGGGTTTCGAAGACATCTCCGATGTACGTCAGGGAAAGCGATTCGAACTGGAAGTTGACGGACCGGTCGACGAGGCCGTGCTCGCCCGCATCCATGATCTTGCGGAATCCTTCCTCGCCAACACGGTGATCGAGGACTTCACGGTCAAGGTGGAAGAAGTGGCGGAGGCCGCGAAGTGACCGCTCGTATTGGCGTCGTCACATTCCCGGGAAGTCTCGACGACCGTGACACCCAGCGCGCGATCCGTCTCGCGGGTGCCGAACCGGTCGCTCTCTGGCACAAGGACAAGGACCTCCACCAGGTCGACGCGGTTGTCCTTCCCGGCGGTTTCTCCTACGGCGACTATCTGCGCGCCGGAGCCATCTCCCGGTTCTCGCCGGTGATGGAGACGGTCATCGAGCAGGCGAAGTCGGGACTCCCGGTCCTCGGCATCTGCAACGGCTTCCAGATCCTCACCGAGGCCCACCTCCTCCCGGGTGCGATGCTCGGCAACAACCACCTCCACTTCATCTGCCGCGACCAGAAGCTGCGGGTGGAGAACGCGGGCACGGCCTGGACCAGCGACTACGCGTCCGGCCAGGAGATCCACATCCCGCTGAAGAACATGGACGGCCGGTACGTCGCCGACGAGCGCACGCTGGACGAGCTGGAGGCCGAGGGTCGGGTCGTCTTCCGCTACGTCGACTTCAACCCCAACGGCTCCCTCCGTGACATCGCCGGCATCACCAACGCGGCCGGGAACGTCGTAGGCCTCATGCCGCACCCGGAGCACGCCGTCGAGCCGCTCATCGGCTCCGGCCGCACCGACGGCCTCCCCTTCTTCACCTCGATCCTCAAGAAGCTGGTCAACGCATGAGCAGGACGCCTCTGGACACGGTCGAGCACGCGGCCGAGACCCCCGACGTCGAGCTGCCCTGGGCCGAACTCGGCCTGAAGAAGGACGAGTACGAGCGCGTGGTCGAGATCCTCGGCCGCCGCCCGACGGGCGCCGAGCTGGCCATGTACTCGGTCATGTGGTCCGAGCACTGCAGCTACAAGTCCTCGAAGGTCCACCTCCGCCAGTTCGGCGAGAAGGCCCCGCAGTCCGACGCCCTGCTCGTGGGCATTGGCGAGAACGCGGGTGTCGTCGACGTCGGCCAGGGCTACGCGGTCACCTTCAAGGTCGAGTCGCACAACCACCCCTCGTACGTGGAGCCCTACCAGGGCGCGGCCACGGGCGTCGGCGGCATCGTGCGCGACATCATCGCGATGGGCGCGCGGCCGGTGGCGGTCGTGGACCCGCTGCGCTTCGGTGCGGCGGACCACCCGGACACCAAGCGCGTGCTGCCGGGTGTCGTCGCCGGCATCGGCGGCTACGGCAACTGCCTCGGTCTGCCGAACATCGGCGGCGAGGTCGTCTTCGACGCCTGCTACCAGGGCAACCCGCTCGTCAACGCCGGTGCCATCGGCGTGATGCGCCACGAGGACATCCACCTCGCGAAGGCGTCCGGCGCGGGCAACAAGGTCATCCTGTACGGGGCCCGCACGGGCGGCGACGGCATCGGCGGCGCCTCGATCCTGGCCTCGGAGACCTTCGACGACGCCAAGCCGTCGAAGCGCCCCGCCGTCCAGGTCGGCGACCCCTTCCAGGAGAAGCTCCTCATCGAGTGCACCCTGGAGGCCTTCAAGGAGAAGCTGGTCGTCGGCATCCAGGACCTGGGTGCGGCCGGACTCTCCTGCGCCACAAGCGAGTTGGCGTCCAACGGCTCCGGCGGCATGACGGTCACGCTCGACGACGTACCCCTCCGCGACTCGACTCTGTCTCCCGAGGAAATCCTCATGAGCGAGTCGCAGGAGCGCATGTGCGCGGTCGTCGAGCCGGCCAAGGTCGAGCGCTTCCTGGAGATCTGCGAGAAGTGGGACGTCATCGCCACGGTCATCGGTGAGGTGACCGACGGCGACCGCCTGGAGATCTTCTGGCACGGCGGCAAGATCGTGGACGTCGACCCGCGCACGGTCGCGCACGACGGCCCGGTCTACGAGCGCCCGTACGCCCGCCCGTCCTGGCAGGACGCGCTCCAGGCGGACGACGCCAACAAGCTTGTGCGGCCCGGGACTTCTGAGGAACTGAAGTCCCAGGTCCTGGCGCTGGTGTCGTCCCCGAACCAGGCGTCCAAGAAGTGGATCACCTCGCAGTACGACCACTTCGTGCAGGGCAACACGGTGCTGGCGCAGCCCGAGGACTCGGGCATGATCCGCATCGACGAGGAGACCGGGCTCGGGGTCGCCATCGCGACGGACGGCAACGGGCGGTACGCGAAGCTGGACCCGTACGCGGGTGCGCAGTTGGCGCTGTCCGAGGCGTACCGGAACGTGGCGACGACGGGCGCGAAGCCCCTCGCCGTCTCCGACTGCCTGAACTTCGGTTCGCCCGAGGACCCGGCGGTGATGTGGCAGTTCGCGGAGGCGATCCGTGGACTGGCCGACGCCTGCCAGCAGTTGGGCACGCCGGTGACGGGCGGCAACGTCTCCCTCTACAACCAGACGGGCGAGGTCGCCATTCACCCGACCCCGGTGGTCGCGGTGTTGGGCGTCATCGACGACGTGGCGCGCCGCACGCCGGTCGCCTTCCAGGAAGAGGGCCAGCTCCTCTACCTGCTCGGTGACACGCGCGAGGAGTTCGGGGGCTCGGCCTGGTCGCAGGTCGTCCACGACCACCTCGGTGGACTGCCTCCGAAGGTCGACCTGGAGCGGGAGCGGCTGCTGGCCGAGATCCTGATCTCCGCGTCCCGCGACGGCATGATCGACTCCGCGCACGACCTGTCCGACGGCGGTCTGATCCAGGCGGTCGTGGAGTCGGCGCTGCTGGGGGAGAAGGGCGCGCGTCTGATCGTGCCCGACGGCCTCGACGCGTTCACGTTCCTGTTCTCGGAGTCGGCGGGGCGCGCGGTCGTCGCGATCCCGCGCTCGGAGGAACTGCGCTTCAACGACATGTGCGGGGCGCGGGGTCTGCCGGTCACGCGTATCGGTGTCGTGGACGGCGAATCGGTAGACATCCAGGGCGAGTTCGCGCTGTCCCTGGAGGAGCTGCGCGAGGCGCACGAGGGGACGATCCCGGCGCTGCTGGCTTAGCGCCTGGTTGGTGCCGGTAGTACTCGGCGGGATGACGAAGGCGTTCGTGGAACGGTCACCGTGACCGTTCCACGAACGCCTTTTGTCATGCGGTCTGTTCATCCGGGGTGAAGAAGCCGATCAGGTCCTGGCCGATGGCGTCGTTGGTGGCCACGGCCGCGGTGGCGGCTGCGGCGCTACGGGGGAACAGTGCTGCCTCGTACGCGGTGAGCGCGGCCTCGATGTCGTCGGGGTGTGCGGCGACGGCCTGGCCGAGTTCCGCGCCGTCCTGCATGGCCAGGTTGGCGCCTTCGCCGTCCGGCGGCGAGAGATGGGCAGCGTCGCCGACCAGGGTCGCCCCCGGCACCCGGTCCCAACGGTGCCCGATCGGCAGCGAGTTGAGAGGGCGCACCATCGGAGCGGTGTCGCTGTCGGTGATCAGAGCGGTGATCTCGGGGGCCCAGCCCTCGAACTCCGCGGCGATCCGCGCGGTGGCCGCGGCGGCGTCGGTGAAGTCGATGCCGTCGAACCAGTCCAGCGGCTTGGCCAGCGTCATATAGGCGTGCAGCGTTTCGCCGCTCTCCCGGTGCGCCCCGATCCACTTCCCGCTCGCTCCGGAGTCCGATGCGAGCACGAACAGCGAGCCGCTGCCGACCGTCTTCGCGGAGGTCGGATGCCGGGTCTCGCTGTCGTACAGATAGGTCTCGACGAACGACCGGCCGAAATACTCGGGAGTGGCGTCGGACAGCAGCGGCCGCACCCGCGACCAGGCGCCGTCCGCGCCGACGAGCAGGTTCGTGACGACGATGCCGCCGTCGGCGAAGGTGACTTCGTGGCGGCCGTCGTCGAGGGTGCGGGTGCCGCTGACCTTGTGTCCCCACCGGACGGTGCCGGCCGGGAGCGAGTCGAGCAGGATCTGCCGCAACTCACCGCGCTGCACCTCGGGACGGCTTCCTGTGCCGTCGTCGGGCTCGTCCATCAGGACGGTCCCGTCCCGGTCGAGGACGCGGGTCGCCTGCCGGCCCTCCAGGATGATGGCGCGGAACTCGTCCATCAAGTCGGCTGCCTGTAGGGCGAGTTGGCCGTTGTAGTCGTGGATGTCGAGCATCCCGCCCTGCAGACGGGCCATGGGTGAGGGCTCCGCCTCGTAGACCGTGGCCGGGATGCCGTTCACATGCAGGACGCGAGCGAGGGTCAGTCCGCCGAGTCCGGCGCCGATGATCGTGACGTGAGTGGTCATGATGACTCCTTGAGTGTCGAGCGCGTGGTGCATGCCGCGTGTCGAGCGCGTGGTGCATGCCGGGGGCCTGCCGGAATGGCACCCGGCGGGTACTCCGGAACGGTTCCAGTGCCGGCCGACAGTTCGCCGACGCGGGACCGACACGGCCGACAGACGACCGACATCGCTGTTGCGCGGGAAACGCGGCGCTTGCACCATCCGTGGATGGACGACACCCCGATCACCTCCCCAACCGCGCTTCCGTCACTGCGTGTTGCGGCCGGCGAGGCGGGCTTCACCAGGTCCTGCGACGAGCGGACCGGCAGTCTGCTGGCCGTACTCGCGGCGGCTCGGCCGGCCGGCCGCGTTCTCGAACTCGGCACCGGCGTCGGCGAAGGCACCGCCTGGCTCCTGAGCGGGATGGACGGAGCCGCGCGGCTGATCACCGTCGAACTCGACGCCGCCGTCCAGGCGATCGCCCGCGAGGAGTTGGGGTCCGACCGGAGGGCGATCTTCGTGACGGCGGACGCCGGGCAGTGGCTGGAGGAGTACGACGGTGAGCCCTTCGACCTGGTCTTCGCGGACACCTGGCCCGGCAAATTCACCCACCTGGAACGGGCCCTGGAACTCGTGGCCCCTGGAGGGACCTACCTGATCGACGACCTGCTCCCACAGCCGGACTGGCCGGAGACCCACGTGGCCGCCGTGAAACGCCTGTTGGCCGAACTGGAGGGACGTCCAGATTTCCGGTCCGTGCGCCTGGCGTGGTCAAGCGGCCTGCTCATGGCGGTGCGGGGGTGACGCGCAGGGGGCCGGTGGCGTAGGGGAGGGGTGGGAGGTCACAGCGTCCGCAGCAGAAGGTGACGGGGGGCCAGGGGCCGCCGAGACCGGTGGGCGTGAACGGCCTTGCCGCGACGGGGAGTTCGGGGTCGGCTGGTCGTTCGGCTGAGGGCGCCTGGGGTGGCGGTTCGACGGGCGGCTTGAGCATTGAGAAGAGGGCGACCAGCGCGAGCAGGGCGGCTACGGAGCTGAGGAAGAGGTTCACTTGCGGACGTCCTCCTGATCCAACTCGGTCTCGGCGACCAGCGCTTGCCGCTCGGTGTGATCGTCGAGCCGCACCCAGAGAAGGGCGCGCTCTGCATCCACGCCGGCGTATCCGGAGCCGACCTGGACGACGACGCCCTCGAAGGGTTCGGGGCCTTCCTTACGGGATCCCGGTGGGACGTAGCTGGTGCCTTTGACTCGGTCGCCTACGAGGAAGGGGGCGTCGGTGCGGGGGTGAGCGCGGGGGTTGTCGCGTGGAGTAGTCACGAGATCACGGTCACGCACATTCCAAGGGCGAGGCAATCGAACGTGGAAATTCCACGAGAACTGGCAAATGCCGGAAGGTGGGCATGCGCCTGCGTGCGGTGGGCAGCAAGTGTCAGACTCGGGGCACGGGCAGTGAGGAGCTGGGCACGGGGCGTCAAGTGCCGGGCATCGGCATACTGTTCGCGGGCATGACCGCGGGAGGGGCGGGCACGGTGGCAACGAAGACGGGGCCGACGATCCGGCGCATGCAGTTGGGGCAGGAGCTGCGGCGGCTTCGCCAGAACGCGGTCAGCGACGACGGCGACGGCAGGGGCCTTACCTTGGCGCAGGCGGTACAGGGACTGGGCTTCACCGAGTCGAAGCTGTACCGGGTGGAGAACGGGCTGACGGGTCTGCCCAAGACCCAGGACCTCAAGGTGTTGCTGGAGCGGTACGGAGTCGATGACCCGGACGATGTGGAGTTCCTGCTGGAAATCCACAAGAACTCGCTGGACCGGGGTTGGTGGTCGCCGTACCGGAGCTTCATGCCGTCCGGTTTCGGTATGAGCGTCGGCCTCGAAGGGGACGCCAAGATCCTCCGCGTCTACGAGCCGTGCGTGATGTACGGGCTGTTCCAGACGGACGCGTATGCGCGAGCGCAGTTCGAGATCGCCAAGCCGATCGATGAGCGCACGACGGAGTTCGTGGAGCGCAACATCGAGATCCGGATGAGGCGCAAGGAGGTCATCACGCGCTCAGTTCGGCCGGTGGAGGTCCACGCGATCCTCGAAGAGGCTGCGGTACGACGGGTCTACGGCGGTCCGGACGTGATGCGGGAACAGTACGAATACCTGGCGGAGCTCACATCGCTGGACCACGTGACGGTGCAGATCCTTCCCTGGTCCCAACCGGTCTACCGGTCACCCGAGAGTTTCGTGCTCATGGAGTTCGAGTCCCCGTTGCCCACCATCGTCAGCAAGGACGGCCAGGACACCGTCAGCCTGACGGACAAGGACACCGAACTCTGGCGCTACTCCCGCCGGTTCGACGCCATGCGGGCTGGGGCCCCCGGCCCCAGGGATACCACCGACTTCTTGAAGCAACTGGCACGAGAGATGGAACGACCATGACTACGCCCCAACTGGTACCGGAATCCGCCTGGTTCAAGTCGTCCTACAGCAACGACTCGGGCGGCAACTGCGTCGAGGTGGCCAACCTCATCCCCACCCACGCCGGCATAGCCCTCCGTGACTCCAAAATCCCGGACGGCCCCACTCTCACGCTCCCCCCAGACGTGTTCACCGCGTTCGTGACTCACGTGCGTGCATAGGCGGCGCGGTCGCCACCCGGCACCGAACCACCCTCCACCTCTCCGGACCTGGGCAACCGCCAAGCCAACACCGTGGCCAGCGCCATCAATGCGGCCCCACCCCAGAACACCACCTGCGTCGCATCCACAAAGGCCCGTACGCCGGCCATGCGAGCCGCCCCCGTCAGGTGGGCCAGGCCCGTGATGTCCCCACCGGGCCCGTGCCCGGCGTAGAAACGGGCCAGCACCGTACCGAACACGGCCGTGCCCAGCGCGTTGCCCAGCGTCTGGAAGAAGCGGATCGAAGTCGTGGCCACCCCCAACTGGTGGCGCGGCGCGGAGTTCTGCACCAACAGGATCAGTTGCCCGACGAGTTGGCCGAACCCGGCCCCGGCCAACAGGAGTTCCGCCCGGATGAGCCACAGGGACGTGTCCGGACCGATCGTCGTGGCCAGCAGGGCGAACGCGAGTGCCGTCGTCGCCGTACCGCTGAGCGTGAACGTTCGAGCCGACCACCCGCGTGCCCCCAGTGGCCCGGTGAGCAGACCCGCCACCGCCAGCCCCACCGCCAGCGGCACCAGGAAGAGCCCCGCCGACGAACTGGCGATGCCACGCGCGACCTGCAGATAGATCAGGACGTAGTAGATCGCGCACATCATCGCGCCACCGAGAATCGCCTGCACCGCGAAGCCCAGCCGCAGTTCGCGAACCTTGAACAGGGACAGCGGCAACACCGGCTCGGGCGCCCGAAGTTGGCGCCACAGGAACAGGGCGAGCGTCACGGCGGTCACGAGAGCCAGGCCCACGATCTCCGGCGAAGCCCACCCGTACCGCTTGCCGCCCCAGTCCGTCAGCAACAGCAGCGCGCTGGAGAACCCGGCCGCCAACCCCGCGCCCAAGTAGTCCAACGGGCGCCGGACATGGTGCTCGGGCAGCTTCAGGGCGAAAGCAGTCGTCACCAACACCGCCACCCCCACCGGCAGGTTGACGTAGAAGATCCACCGCCAGTTCGCATGATCGGCGAGCAGACCGCCGATCCACGGGCCGATCGCCATCGCACCGCCCGCGACCAGTCCACCGGCGTTGGCACCCTTGCCGGAGTCCTTCTCACCCGGTCCCTTGAGATGGGCGATCACCACCATCGTGATGCTCATCAGCCCGCCCCCGCCCAGCCCCTGGAGCGCACGCGCCGCGATGAGCTGGTCCATCGACCGCGCGGCACCGCACAGCGCCGAGCCGAGCAGAAATGTCGCGATCGCCGCGGTGAAGACCCGCTTGGGGCCGTGTACGTCGCAGAGCTTGCCGTACAGCGGCAGCATCGCCGCCGACGCCAGCGCGTACGCGCTGACCAGCCACGGGATCTTGTCGATGCCGTGGGCGGGGTCCAGGTCCCGGACGATCGGGACCGTGGCCGCCGACACGATCTGCAGGTCGAGCAGGGCCAGCACGATCGTGACGAGGCAGACGACGAAGCCGATTTTCCGCTGGGTCTCGGTCATGGGACCACCATGCAAGGGGTTAGTGTACCCAGTCAATGTTTCATCCGGGATTAAATTTCGTCTTGGTACAGTGAACCCGTGACCGAGGTGATGGGACTGCGCGAGCGCAAGAAACTGGAGACCGCGAGGCGGATCGTCCGGACCGCGATCGCCCTCTTCTCCGAGCGCGGCTTCGACAACGTGTCCGTGCAGGAGATCGCCGACGCGTCCGACGTCTCCAAGATGACCGTCTTCAACTACTTCGGTACCAAGGAGGACTTGGTCTTCTGGTTCGCGGAGGAGCACTTCGGCGATGCCGCCCGCGCGGTGCGCGAGCGCGAGCCCGGTGAGTCCGCCGTGGACGCCGTACGGCGGCAGTTCCTGGAGATGGTCGAGACCCGCGATCCGGCGGTCGGGCTGCACAGCGAACCGTTCACCCGCCAACTGCGCGAACTCGTCATGGGCACACCGGTGTTGATGGAGCGGGCCTTCCTGGCAGCGCAGCGAGGCACGCGGGACCTGGCCGCCCACCTCGCCGAGGAGACCGGCGACCTGATGCTCGCCACGGTCGCCGCCGCCATGATCAGCGCCGCCCGCAACGCCCTGATCGAGGAGCACTACCGCCGTATCGACGCCGGCGAACCGGTCGCCACGGTCGCCGCCGAGGCCCCCGAACGTGCCGAACGCGCCTTCGCGTTGGTGGAGAGCGGGCTCGGCGACTACCCGTCCAGAACGCCGTGAGACTGCCCCGGGACAAGGATTAGGCTCACCGTCATGCCCACGGCCAAGAAGCGCGCGCGTACGTACGACCCCGTCAAGACCCGCGCCGCGGTGTTCGCCCAGCTCGGAAACGTGCGGGACGCCGTCCGCACCCTGTCCGACGAGCAACTCGCCCTGCCCACACGCCTGGGCGAGTGGACCGTACGGGAGCTGGTCGCGCACATCGGCATGGCGGTCACCGCCGTCCACCGCTCCCTGGACCGGCCGGCCCCGCCCGCGCAGGACGTCGTGATCCTCGACTGGCCCTTCGCCACCGCGGCCAGCTCCTCGGCCATCGCCGACTTCACGCGGAAGCTCGCCGCACAGCACCCCGACCTCGACGCCTACCTCGCCGACGTCGAGCAGACCCTCACCGGGCACCTCGACACCCACCCCGGCACCCGGCTGCTCGAAACCAACGCCGGCGCGCTGCCCCTGGCCGACTACCTGGTCACCCGCACCGTCGAACTCGTCGTCCACACCGACGACCTCAACGCCGCCGTCCCCGGCCTCGACATCCCGTACGACCGCCAGGCCCTCGCCGCCTGCACCCGGCTGCTGGCCGACGCCCTGGCCGTGAAGGCTCCCGGCGCGTCGACGGAGGTGCGGATCCCGCCGTATGCCGTCGTGCAGTGCGTCGAAGGGCCCCGGCACACCCGAGGCACCCCGCCCAACGTCGTCGAGACCGACCCCCTGACCTGGCTCCGGCTCGCGACCGGGCGGACGCGGTGGAAGGACGCCGTAGAGGAGGCGAAGGTCAGCGCGAGTGGGGAGCGGTCGGATCTGGGCGGGCTGCTGCCGGTCATGGGGTGAAGTGACCCTGGGCATGCCGGAGGGAACCTGTCCCCCGTCCCTCCCGTCCCATCCCCATGGACAAACAGCGATTCACCCTCGCCGTCCTGGCCATCCTCCCGCTCGTCGTGGCGTGCGGCAGTGAGAAGGCGACCGGTGGCAGCGGCTCGGTCGATGCCGAGCGGCCCGTCACCGGTGTGGACTGGCGGGTCCAGGACATCACCGCGGACGGCGCGACCAAGAAGGTGCAGGGCAAGCCGTACCTCGCCTTCGACGCCAAGAGCGGCAAGGTCGGCGGCCGGCTCGGCTGCAACGCCGTCAACGCGACGGCCACCGTACGCGCCGGACACATCACGCTCGGCCGTCCGTCCACCACCCGAATGATGTGCGACGCCTCACTCATGGGCACCGAACGCTCGCTGCTGGGCCTCTTCGACGGCCGGGTCGGCTATCGAGTCGATCACGACACCCTCACGCTGACCAGCGAAAACGGCACGAGCGTCCGCGCCGTCGCCGACGAGTGATCCACTACCGGCGAGTAACCCCAATTCGGACCAGTGGTCGATCTCGCCTACACTCGGTGCCGTGCCACGTGGTGACGGTCGACTCAGTCATGATCTGCTCCCCGGCGAGAAAGGACCCCAGGACGCTTGCGGCGTCTTCGGAGTCTGGGCTCCCGGTGAAGAGGTCGCCAAGCTCACTTACTTCGGGCTCTACGCCCTACAGCATCGAGGCCAGGAATCCGCGGGAATCGCGGTCAGCAACGGCTCGCAGATCCTCGTCTTCAAGGACATGGGGCTCGTTTCCCAGGTCTTCGACGAGACCTCGCTCGGTTCGCTCCAGGGTCACATCGCGGTCGGTCACGCCCGCTACTCGACCACCGGCGCCTCCGTGTGGGAGAACGCCCAGCCGACGTTCCGTGCCACCGCGCACGGCTCCATCGCGCTCGGTCACAACGGCAACCTGGTCAACACCGCGCAGCTCGCGGAGATGGTCGCCGACCTGCCCAAGCAAGAGGGCCGTACCCCGCGCGTCGCGGCGACGAACGACACCGACCTGCTCACGGCGCTGCTCGCCGCCCAGTCCGACGAGGACGGCACACCGCTGACCATCGAGGAGGCCGCTCACACGGTCCTCCCAAAGGTGCGCGGTGCCTTCTCCCTCGTCTTCATGGACGAGCACACCCTCTACGCGGCGCGCGACCCGCAGGGCATCCGCCCGCTGGTCCTGGGCCGCCTCGAGCGCGGCTGGGTCGTCGCCTCCGAGTCCGCCGCCCTCGACATCTGCGGCGCCGCCTACGTCCGCGAGATCGAGCCGGGCGAGTTCGTCGCCATCGACGAGAACGGCCTGCGTACCTCGCGATTCGCGGAAGCGAAGCCCAAGGGCTGCATCTTCGAGTACGTGTATCTGGCCCGCCCGGACACCGACATCGCTGGCCGCAACGTCTACCTCTCCCGGGTCGAGATGGGCCGCCGCCTCGCGAAGGAAGCCCCCGTCGAGGCCGACCTGGTCATAGCGACACCGGAGTCCGGCACCCCGGCCGCCATCGGCTACGCGGAGGCCTCCGGCATCCCCTTCGGTGCCGGTCTCGTGAAGAACGCGTACGTGGGCCGTACGTTCATCCAGCCCTCGCAGACCATCCGGCAGCTCGGCATCCGCCTGAAGCTGAATCCGCTGAAGGAAGTCATCAAGGGCAAGCGCCTGGTCGTCGTCGACGACTCCATCGTGCGCGGCAACACCCAGCGCGCCCTGGTGCGCATGCTCCGCGAGGCCGGCGCGGCCGAGGTCCACATCCGGATCTCCTCGCCGCCCGTGAAGTGGCCCTGCTTCTTCGGCATCGACTTCGCCACGCGCGCGGAGCTGATCGCCAACGGCATGACCATCGACGAGATCGGCGTTTCCCTGGGCGCCGACTCCCTGTCGTACATCTCCATCGACGGCATGATCGAGGCGACCACCATCGCCAAGCCGAACCTGTGCCGCGCGTGCTTCGACGGCGAGTACCCGATGGAGCTCCCGGACCCCGAGCTGCTGGGCAAGCAGCTCCTGGAGACCGAGCTGGCCGCAGGGCCGGCCGCCACGGCCGCGGCCGACGCGATCCGTCGCCCGTAGACCGCCCGTCAGACCTGCAGTACGACACGAAGGTTCTCACCGTCATGCCTGAGACAACTGGTGCCAGCTACCCAGCTGCTTCTTACAAAACAGCAGGTGTCGACATCGACGCGGGCGACCGCGCCGTAGAACTCATGAAGGAGTGGGTGAAGAAGACCCAGCGCCCCGAGGTCCTCGGCGGCCTCGGCGGTTTCGCCGGACTCTTCGACGCCTCCGCCCTGAAGAAGTACGAGCGCCCCCTGCTCGCCTCCGCCACCGACGGCGTCGGCACCAAGGTCGACATCGCCCGGCAGCTGGGCGTCTACGACACCATCGGCCACGACCTGGTCGCGATGGTCATGGACGACATCGTGGTGTGCGGCGCCGAGCCGCTGTTCATGACCGACTACATCTGCGTCGGCAAGGTCCACCCCGAGCGGGTCGCCGCCATCGTCAAGGGCATCGCGGAGGGCTGCGTGCTGGCCGGCTGCGCCCTGGTGGGCGGCGAGACGGCCGAACACCCGGGTCTGCTCGGCGAGGACGACTTCGACGTCGCCGGCGCCGGTACGGGCGTGGTGGAGGCCGACCGGCTGCTGGGCCCCGATCGCATCCGTACGGGTGACGCGGTGATCGCCATGGCGTCCTCCGGTCTTCACTCGAACGGGTACTCGCTGGTCCGGCACGTGCTGCTGAACCAGGCGGGCCTGTCCCTGGACGCGCGGATCGACGAGCTCGGCCGCACCCTCGGCGAGGAGCTCCTGGAGCCGACCAAGATCTACTCGCTGGACTGCCTGGCGCTGACGAGCACCGCCGACGTGCACGCCTTCTCGCACGTGACCGGCGGCGGCCTCGCCGCGAACCTCGCCCGGGTCGTCCCCGACGCCCTGCACGCGATCGTGGACCGCGCCACCTGGACCCCGGACCCGATCTTCGACCTGGTCGGCAGGACCGGTCAGGTCGAGCGCCTGGAGCTGGAGAAGACCCTCAACATGGGCGTCGGCATGATCGCCATCGTCCCCGAGGAGTCCACGGACGTGGCCCTCGCGACCCTGGCGGACCGGGGTGTCGAGGCATGGGTGGCCGGCGAGATCACCGACCGCGGCGACCACGCGACGGGCGCGGCGCTCATCGGCGACTACGCGAGCTGAAGCTCACCAAGCAGCGCAAAACCCGGTCCGGCGGGGGTAACCGCATGGACCGGGTCGAGCGACGCTGGACAGTCAAGCGCCGCGGCGTTGAGACGTAGGACCGGACTCGTCGTCCTCGTCCTCGTCGTCGTTATATAGATCCGCGTACTGCGAGTACGGGTCGTCTTCGTCGTCCTCGTCCTCGAACGGCTCGCCATTCGGCGGCTGGTTCGAAGTCGAAGCGCCCAGCTCGTTGGCCAGACGCGACAGGTCAGTCCCGCCGCTGTTGTACTTCAGCTGGCGGGCGACCTTCGTCTGCTTGGCCTTGGCCCGGCCGCGCCCCATGGCTCGACCCCCTCGGTGACGGGGCTCGACGGCCCCAGAGTCTTGACACGCGTTCATGATCTGGAACGGGCTCTCCGTGGAGAGACCGGTCCGTAGGGCTTCCACGGTACCTGAGCCCACGCCCATACGGTACGTCGCCCGCACGACGGGCCCGGGTCCACCCCCTGCGAGGCGCCCCGTCCCCGCTGGTCAACCGCGATTTTAACCACTTCTTCGCGGGCGACCCGCCGACGGACGTGAGAGTTCTCTCTAACTGCCCGCCGACGGGTACCGGCCAAACCTCAGCGGGCCCTTTTCAGAGCCGCTTCGTGCATCCGCTGCTCGGCGATCCGGTCGGCCGCGGCGGCCGGCGGAATACCGTCTTCCTTCGCACGTGCGAATATGGCCAGCGTCGTGTCGTAGATCTTCGCCGCCTTCGCCCTGCACCGCTCGAAGTCGAACCCGTGCAGCTCGTCGGCGACCTGGATGACCCCGCCGGCGTTCACCACGTAGTCCGGCGCGTAGAGGATCCCGCGGTCGGCGAGGTCCTTCTCGACGCCCGGGTGCTCCAGCTGGTTGTTGGCCGCGCCGCACACGATCGAGGCGGTCAGCACCGGCACGGAGTCGTCGTTCAGGGCCCCGCCGAGCGCGCAGGGCGCGTAGATGTCGAGCCCCTCCACCCGGATCAGCGCCTCGGTGTCGGCGACCGCGCTCACGCCGGCCGGGTGCGCGTCGAGGATCCGGCGTACGGCCTCCTCGCGGACGTCCGTGACGACGACCTCGGCGCCCTCCGTCAGCAGGTGCGCCACCAGGTGGTGGCCGACCTTGCCGACGCCCGCGATGCCGACCCTGCGGCCGTGCAGCGACGGGTCGCCCCACAGGTGCCGGGCGCTGGCCCGCATGCCCTGGTAGACGCCGAACGCGGTCAGCACGGAGGAGTCGCCCGCGCCGCCGTTCTCGGGCGAACGCCCGGTCGTCCAGCGGCACTCACGGGCCACGACGTCCATGTCGGCGACGTACGTACCGACATCGCACGCGGTGACGTACCGGCCGCCGAGCGAGGCCACCATGCGCCCGTAGGCGAGCAGGAGTTCCTCGGTCTTGTCGCGGTCCGGGTCGCCGATGATCACGGCCTTGCCGCCGCCGTGGTCGAGACCGGCCATGGCGTTCTTGTACGACATCCCGCGGGCGAGGTTCAGCGCGTCGGCGACGGCCTCCTGCTCGCTCGCGTACGGGTAGAAGCGCGTACCGCCGAGCGCGGGGCCCAGAGCGGTGCTGTGGATGGCGATCACGGCCTTGAGGCCGCTGGCGCGGTCCTGGCAGAGCACGACCTGCTCATGACCGCCCTGATCCGTGTGGAACAGGGTGTGCAGTGCGTCAGCAGGTGCGCCGGTTACGTCGGTCACTGTAGTGACTCCCGGGTAAGTAGCGGCGGTTGGAGACGAGCTCCCATGGGTGGCGGGGGCTGTGACATGAGATTAGGGCCTTGGGGCGCCCGGCCACCGCGCAGTGCTCAGGATCACGTACTCACAAGATGGGTCCGTGCGACGATTTGGATAGATTTCCCGCCCGTTTGTGAGCGGGTTCCGCAGGTTTTCCCGTTGGTGGGCGGGGGATGGAGCAGGCGTGCCCAAGGTGTCCTCGGTGATCGTCCCGTACGCGACGTACCTGCGCGTCTACGAACCGCTGGCCGCCTTCCCGGAACCGGAGCGCGGCCACTGGGCGCGGTACGCCCGCCGGCCCGACCGTCCCTCCTACCAGGACGAGCTGCGCCGCTCCCTGGCCGACCTGCTGCCCACCCCGCCCATCCCGGTGCCGGTGCACGAGAGCAGCGACGCCTTCGTGCTCGACGCCGACGGCGTGGTCTGTGTCTGCCCCTGGCGCACCCGCCTGCGCGGCTGGCAGGCCCTCCAGGAGCTGGCCGAGGAACTGCCGGCCCCGGTCCTGGAAGCGGTACTGCCCGAGGTCGTACGACGTCAGGCGACCCAGGACTACGAGCGCTGGCTGCTCCGCAACCCGGACGCCCGCCCGTGGATCCGCACCGCGACCTGGCAGGTGCCGCTGCACTGGTTCGTGCTCGTCTCCGATGAGGAGCGGCGCTTCGACAAGGGCTCCGGCGAGATCCCGCCCGCGCTGCGCTACCGGACGCCGATGGTGCAGGCCCGGCGGCGCGTGGCGCGGGCCCTGCGGACACTGCGGGACACCCTCGACGAGGGGCCGCTGATGGACGGTCTGCTCGACGTCGGGCGCTGGCTGGAGGAGTTCCATCCGCGCTCGCTGGTCGAGTTGGACTACGGCGGCCTCGTGCACACCCTGCCGGCCGGCGATCTGGAGGGCGACCACTCGGCGGCGGACGTGGCCGAGGGCATCGAGGCCCTGCGGCACGGCGACGGAGCGGCCGCGGGGGCGGCGTACGCGCGCCTCGTGGAGCGCTGGCGGTCGGTCAGGGATCGGCGCTCGGCGAACTGACGTTTGACGAATCGCCCGTTTTGGGGTTTCGTCCTGACACCGGCTCGTGCACTCGTGCGAGTCGCCCTTGCTTCCTGATGTCGCGTCGACATGGGACGTAGGTCCCGATCCGGGCTTATGTGTCAACAATGCGTCAACAAGGGGCAAGCGTGACGGACCGCACGTACGCGGCCCTTGCGTCCCTTGCCCCTCCTCATGCCAAAATAGGACAAGGAGTCCGGGGAGGACTTCGCTCGCATTGCACGCTTTGGGGGGTCTGATGACTCCTGATCGCCCTGTGACTGATCGTCACAGTGGCGTGACTGTCCGCTATGGCATGGTCCATCGGCTTCCGTCGCTGATGGACACCTGGAGGGGCAATTCCATCGGTTTGGCCTACGCGGTTGGACAGATGGTGTAGTTGTAGTGCCGAGGACAAGCCGTTCGTCCTATAACCGACTCGACTCGCGTCCGCCATTTCGGGCAACGCGGGTCAAGGTGCAGAATTTAGAGGAAAGAACCGAGATGGTTCGGTTCTCCCGAGGAGGCCGCTCATGACCGCTCGCACCCCTGATGCCGAGCCGCTGCTGACCCCGGCTGAGGTCGCCACGATGTTCCGTGTTGACCCCAAGACGGTCACGCGGTGGGCGAAGGCCGGCAAGCTCACGTCGATCCGCACGCTCGGCGGGCACCGCCGCTACCGAGAGGCGGAGGTCCGTGCTCTGCTCGCGGGCATCCCGCAGCAGCGCAGCGAGGCCTGAACAACTGGATAACCGGGCAAACCGGCAGGTCCCCCAACTTGTCGATACGTCCGATCACTAGCTCCAAACGACGCGGGTTCTGCCCCAACAGAGCCCACGCCCAAGCCCCTCCGGGCTTTCCCACTACGTGACAAGGGTGCGTCGTCGATCGCGCTGGACTCCGCCGGGTCCAGCGCGATCTTTTTTGTGCGCGTGCGGTGGATGTGGCGGGTGGGACCGGTGGGGCTGTGAGCGGCCTTGTCGGAGTCTGGGGAGGGCTGTCGGATCTCCTGTGCGCGAGCCCCCGGGGAGCCTGACAGGAGGCTGACGGGGAGCCCGGCCACTGGTGCAATTGCACATATAAAATTGACCAGTTGTAGGAGAGGGGTAAATTCCTCGGTTTCAGAAACTCATGCAGTGACTCCCGTCACATGCCAGAGTCCTTGTCACCCCGCATGAGAGTGCGCTAATGGAGCGTCACGCTCCGGCAGGACTCTCCTCCTCGACGACCTCGACGACCTCGTCGGCCACCGCGTCGGCCGGCGGCACAGAGTCCAACTCCTGTCGCAGCAGACGATGGCAGATCGGGCAGTGACGCGTCAGATGCCGGTAGGACGTGGCGGCCGCCAGGTGCGCACGGAGCAACGCCCGCGTCTCGTGCCTGACCGAAGCCGCCATACGCCACCTCCAGGGGCCGCACGGGAACGTGCCCTGGTCTCTGGGTACCGAGCGAATGTGACGCCGTCAAGACGGCGAGGGGCGATGAGGGACTCTTGAGGGATCTGAACCGGAAGTGCCGACCAGCAGGTGCCCGCACGCGAAAGAGCCCGGATCCGAAGATCCGGGCTCTTTCTGCTGCGGTCCTGACGGGATTTGAACCCGCGGCCTCCACCTTGACAGGGTGGCGAGCACTCCAAGCTGCTCCACAGGACCAGGTTTCGCAGTGCGATTGGTGCGTTGCGCTGCGAGAAGAGACTGTACAGGAGCGGTGGGGTACTGGTCGAACTCACCCACCGTGCAGGGGTGATTACGGGACCGCCGCGTCGATCGCCTTCACGATCCGCTTGTCCGAGACGGGGTACGCCGTGCCCAGCGCGTGGGCGAAATAGCTGACCCGCAGCTCCTCGATCATCCAGCGGATGTCCAGCACGGAGGACGGGACCGGCCGGCCCTGGGGCATCTGCTCCAGCAGCCAGGCGTACTCGTCCTGCATCTCGTGCACCTTCTCCATCCGGGACGTGTCCCGCTGCACGCCGGTCGGCATCTGCTGCAGGCGCCGGTCGGCCGCGGTCAGGTAGCGCAGGAGGTCGGGCAGGCGCCGCAGCCCCGCCGCCGTCACGAAGCCCGGCTTCACGAGGGCGTCCAACTGCCCCCGTACGTCCCGGAGGTTGGGCAGCAGCGTCGGACTGTTCATGGCCTTCAGGCGGCGCTCACAGGACTGCCAGGCGGTGAGCACCTGCCGTACCTGCTCCACCGCACGCACCGTCGTGTCGACGATCTCCGCCCGCACCTTGTCGAACAGCTTCCGATACGACTCCTCGTCCCACGCCGGCCCCCCGAAGTCAGCGATCAGCCGGTCCGCCGCCGCCATCGCGCAGTCGTCGAACAGCCCCTGGATCGAACCGTGCGGATTCGACGACAGCGCCAGCTTCTGGACGTTCGTCAGCTTCTCCGACGCGAACTTCGCCGGATTCACCGGGATGTTGCGCAGGATCAGCCGCCGCGTGCCCTTCCACATCGCCTCCGCCTGCTCCGCCTCCGTGTCGAAGAGGCGTACGGAGACCGTGTCGCCGTCGTCCACCAGCGCCGGATACGCCTTCACCGGCTGACCGGCCCGACGCGTCTCGAACACCCGGGTCAGCGTGCCGATCGTCCAGTCCGTGAGGCCCTTGCGCTCCAGCGACTGGCCGCCCTCGCGCTCGGCGGTGGCCGCAGCGGCCTGGGAGAGCGCCTGACGGGCCTTCGGCCTCAGCCGCAGCCGCAGCGCCTCCAGATCCTTGTCCTCCGCGAGATTGCGCCGCCGCTCGTCCACGATCCGGAACGTGATCCGCAGATGCTCCGGCACCTTCGACCAGTCGAAGTCGTCCGCGGTGAACGGCACTCCGACCATGCGCTTCAACTCACGCGCCATCGTGACGGTCAGCGGCTCCTGGAGGGGGACGGCCGTGTCCAGGAAGCGCTTCGCGAAGTTCGGCGCCGGTACGTAGTTGCGGCGGATCGGCTTGGGCAGGGAACGGATCAACTCCGTGACCACTTCCTCCCGCAGCCCCGGAATCTGCCATTCGAAGCCCTCGTCCGTGACCTGGTTGAGCACCTGCAACGGCACATGGACCGTCACCCCGTCCGCATCAGCACCCGGCTCGAACTGGTACGTCACCCGGAACTTCAACTGCCCCTGCCGCCACGAGTCCGGATAGTCGTCCTTCGTGACCGACTGAGCCGACTCCCGGATGAGCATCTCCCGCTCGAAATCCAGGAACTCCGGCTGCTCGTGCCGCTGCCGCTTCCACCACGAGTCGAAGTGCGCCCCGGACACCACATCCTGGGGCACCCGCTCGTCGTAGAAGTCGAAGAGCGTCTCGTCGTCGACCACGATGTCCCGACGCCGCGCCCGATGCTCCAACTCCTCGACCTCGCTGAGGAGTCGACGGTTGTCGGCGAAGAACTTGTGGTGCGTGCGCCAGTCGCCCTCCACCAACGCGTTCCGGATGAACAGCTCACGGCTGACCTCCAGATCGATCCGCCCGTAGTTCACCTTCCGCTGCGCCACGATCGGTACGCCGTACAGCGTGACCTTCTCGAACGCCATCACGGCCGCCTGGTCCTTCTCCCAGTGCGGTTCGCTGTACGTCCGCTTCAACAGGTGCTCGGCGAGCGGCTCGACCCACTCCGGCTCGATCTTCGCGTTGACCCGGGCCCACAGCCGCGAAGTCTCCACCAGCTCCGCCGACATGACGAACTTGGGCTGCTTCTTGAACAGCGCCGAACCCGGGAAGATCGCGAACTTCGCGCTCCGCGCGCCCAGATACTCGTTCTTGTTGCCGTCCTTCACGTCCTTCATACCGACGTGCGACAGCAGCCCGGCCAGGAGAGAGACGTGGACGCTCTGGTCGGCCGCGTCCTCCTCGTTCAGATGGATCCCCATCTGCTTGGCCACCGTGCGCAGTTGGGTGTAGATGTCCTGCCACTCACGGATCCGCAGGAAGTTCAGGTACTCCTGCTTGCACATGCGACGGAACGACGACGAGCCCCGCTCACGCTGCTGCTCACGGACATACCGCCACAGATTCAGATACGCCAGGAAGTCACTGGTCTCGTCCTTGAACCGGGCGTGCTGCTGATCGGCCTGCGCCTGCTTCTCGGCGGGGCGCTCGCGCGGGTCCTGGATGGACAGCGCGGCGGCTATCACCATCACCTCCCGCGCACAGCCGTTCCGATCGGCCTCCAGCACCATCCGGGCCAACCGCGGGTCCACCGGCAACTGCGCCAGCTTGCGACCGGTCTCCGTCAGCCGCTTGCGCGGATCCTTCTGCGCCGGGTCCAGCGCGTTGAGCTCCTGCAACAACTGCACGCCGTCACGGATGTTGCGATGGTCCGGCGGATCGAGGAACGGGAACTTCTCGATCTCGCCGAGCCCGGCCGCGGTCATCTGCAGGATGACGGAGGCCAGATTCGTACGAAGGATCTCCGCGTCCGTGAACTCCGGCCGCGCGAGGAAGTCCTCCTCGGTGAAGAGCCGGATGCAGATGCCGTCGGACGTACGCCCACAACGACCCTTGCGCTGATTGGCACTTGCCTGCGAGATCGCCTCGATCGGCAGCCGCTGCACCTTCGTGCGATGGCTGTACCGGCTGATCCGGGCGAAGCCCGGGTCGATCACGTACTTGATGCCGGGGACCGTCAGCGAGGTCTCCGCGACGTTCGTAGCCAGAACGATCCTGCGCCCGCTGTGCTGCTGGAACACGCGATGCTGCTCGGCGTGCGAGAGCCGCGCGTACAGCGGCAGCACTTCGGTGAACCGGTACTTCTTCTTTTCAAGGGCATCCGCGGTGTCCCGGATCTCCCGCTCCCCGGAGAGGAAGACGAGGATGTCCCCCTTCCCCTCGCCCATCAACTCCTCGACGGCATCCGTGATCGCCGTGATCTGATCCCGGTCGGAGTCCTCGGCGTCCTCCTCCAGCAGCGGCCGGTACCGCACCTCCACCGGATACGTCCGCCCGCTCACCTCGACGATCGGCGCGTCCCCGAAATGCCGGGAGAACCGCTCGGGGTCGATGGTCGCGGACGTGATCACGACCTTCAGATCAGGCCGCTGAGGCAGCAACTGCGCCAGATAACCGAGCAGGAAATCGATATTCAGCGACCGCTCATGCGCCTCGTCGATGATGATCGTGTCGTAGGCGCGCAGCTCACGGTCGGTCTGGATCTCCGCGAGCAGGATGCCGTCCGTCATCAGCTTCAGGAAGGTCGCGTCCGGACTCACCTGGTCGGTGAACCGCACCTTCCAGCCCACCGCCTCACCCAGCGGCGTGTCCAACTCCTCCGCGACCCGCTCCGCGACCGTACGAGCGGCGATCCGCCGGGGCTGGGTGTGCCCGATCATGCCCCGGACACCCCGCCCGAGCTCCAGACAGATCTTCGGGATCTGCGTGGTCTTCCCGGACCCCGTCTCACCGGCCACGATCACGACCTGGTGATCCCGGATGGCCGCCGCGATCTCGTCCTTCTTCTGACTGACCGGCAACTGCTCCGGATACGAGACCGCGGGCACCCGCGCCCGCCGCACCCCCATCCGCTCCTCGGCCCGGCCGACCTCCACCTCGATCTCGGCGAGGACGGCGGCCCGAGCCTCCGGCTTACGAATCTTGCGCGCGCCTTCGAGCCTGCGCCCGAGCCGATGCGCATCGCGCAGAGACAACTCGGTCAGGCGGGGGGCGAGGGCGCCGAGGGCGGGGGCAGGGTGCGTAGACATACGGGATCCAGGATCTCATCCCGGAGAAATCCATGGCGAACGATTTGCCGCCTGACGCCCTGACCGACGCCGGCCCTAGGGAACGCGCTGCTCGGGAGGGGTGGCGGAGGGAGGTACGGGGGCGGGCAGCACGGCATCGGCAGGCGGGGATGCGCCCGGCGCCGACTGGTTGCGCGGCTCGCCGTCGCCCATCGCGAAGGACTGGGCCGTGTTGGAGACGGCCTTGATCCCCAGATACGCCGTGGTCATGCTGCTCACCGCGGTGAACGCGGATGCCAGCACCCCGACCATCACCGCCTTGTCCCCGTCCAGCCGCCACACCCCGAACAGCGCCACCCCGACGATCGCGAGATTGCTGAACACCACGGCGATCAGCCCGAACCGAGCCCGATCCCGCTCCAGCGCAAGAGCCCCGGCGGTCCCGGCCATATCCCGCTTCATCGTCCCCTGCCCCACACGCGTCAGCCGGCGCCCTGAGTCACCGATCAGCCCAGAAGGTAGCGGCGGGCGGAGACGCTGCCAAGCGGAACGCACACGACAAAGGCCCCGTCCGTCTGGACGGGGCCTTTGGAAGGTGGCTGGGGCCGGGATCGAACCGGCGACCTATCGCTTTTCAGGCGATCGCTCGTACCAACTGAGCTACCCAGCCACGAGGTTCCCTGAAAAGGAACCTCAGCGGTCCTGACGGGATTTGAACCCGCGGCCTCCACCTTGACAGGGTGGCGAGCACTCCAAGCTGCTCCACAGGACCATGCTGTTGCGTGTGACAGTCTCGCACACGGAGTTGCGTGTTCCCAACGCGATTGTTTTCTCGTGGGGAGTGACGCTGCGACCTTCGATTCGCACTGGCCGGCGGCCGATGTCGCTGGAAAAGCGTATCAGACCACGGGGTGTGCCCCGCCTCATGCGAGAAGGGGTCCAGGCCCACCTGGTTCACGGTGACGTGGCTCCACTTGTCGAGTGTGAGGCGGTTCCTCCACCAGGGTGCTGGGGTTGTAGCCGGCCATCGCCGCGGCTGCGTAGAGGGCGGCGGGGGGCGTTGTCGCTGTGCCAGTTGTTCGCTCATGGGCAGCACGAGACGGGGAGCACGTCAAAGGCGATCGGCCCGAGGAATCCTCGGGCCGATCACCTTTGTCGTTCAGCTGAAAGCCAGTACCCCCAACGGGATTCGAACCCGTGCTACCGCCTTGAAAGGGCGGCGTCCTAGGCCGCTAGACGATGAGGGCTCTCGGCTCGCCTGGGCGTCTCGCGACGCGTCAGGGGACGTGAGGAGCATATGGGATCCCGGGAGGGATCGCCAAAACAGTTTACGGGGTGGAGGGGGACGAGGACCCCGGGGAAGACGAGGACGGCGGGGTGGGAACGGACGGAGCCGGGGACGACGGGACGGCGCCCGGCTTGTTGTCGGCCGGGAGGTGGCGGGAGACCTCGGCGGTCGTCTCGCCCAGGCCGCCGAGTTTGATCGCGTCCCAGGCCTGGAGGCGGCGGGTGTCCCGGTCGAAGTAGAGGATCGAGGCCTCGATGGGGGCCGGGTACTTGTGTTCGAGGGCGCGCAGGCCGCTGCCGCCGGTGGAGCCCTCCATACGCAGCCGGGTGCCGTACTTGAGGATCTCGTCGCCCTCGTGGTGCAGGTGTCCGCACAGGACGAGCGGCACCTCGCCGTCCGTCCCGCGGGCGGCCGAGGGTTCGTGGGCGACGGCCACGTCGACGGGTGTGCCGGCGGCCTTCTGGTCGTGCAGGGCCGCGGCGAGGCGGGCGCCCGCGAGTTCCTCCGAGGCGTCGGCGCCCTCCGCGTTCGAGCGGTCGGGCGTGAACTGCGGGTCGCCGATGCCGGCGAAGCGCAGGCCGGCGACGGTCTCGGCGTGGCCGTTGTCGAGGACGTGGACGTTCTTCATGCGTTCCAGGTAGCGCTGGGTGGCCCGGGAGTCGTGGTTGCCGCGGACCCAGACGTAGGGCGCGCCGAGGTCGGCGATGGGGTCGAGGAAGCCGTTCTCGGCGGCGGTGCCGTGGTCCATGGTGTCGCCGGAGTCGACGATGACGTCGACCTTGTACTGGTCCACGAGCGAGGCGATGATCTTCCAGCTCGCCGGGTTGAGGTGGATGTCGGACACGTGCAGGACGCGGATCGAGGTCGGGTCGGGCTGGTAGGCCGGGAGCGTGGACGTGACGTCGTAGAGCTTGGTCACGTTCGTCACCAGGCGGGCCAACTCCTTCTGGTAGACGTCGAATTCGGTGACGATGTTGCGCGCGTTGCCGACCAGGGAGGGCGCCGAGGAGAGCAGGCCGGAGTACTTGGGCTCCAGGATGGATTCGGAGTTCCAGGTCGCGTACGCCGAGACGCCGCTGGCCAGCAGGAGGGCGAGGGCGGTGGTGCCGGCGGCGAGGGCGCGGCCGGGGCGGCGGTAGACCGCGAGGCTGAGGGCGGTGGCGCCGGAGACGACGGCGACGGCGGAGCGGACGGCGAGGTCGAGGGTGCCGTGTTCGACGTCGTGGGCGACCTCGTCCTGGAGGCCGGAGAGGCGTTCGGGGTGGTCGACGAGGGCCTGGGCGCGGACCGGGTCGAGCTGGTCGACGTTGACGTCGAGGCGGACGGGGGCGTTGTGGCTGTTGAGCTGGAGGGCGCCGAGCGGGGAGATGTTGATCTTTGTGCCGCCGGTGAGGGAGGGACGCAGGGTCATCGTGGTGTTCATGGGGCCGACGGGGACGCGGACGTTGCCGACGACGAGCAGTCCCAGCCAGGCGCCGAGGAGGACGACGGCGACGAGGCCGAGGGCGCGGACCCAGGGGTGGGTCTGGGGGACGAGTGCGGTGGTGGGCTGCGGACGGCGGGCCCGGTGACTGCGGGCGAGGGTGCGCGGAACCCTTCGTAGCCGGTGCAGGGCGGACAGTACGGCGGCGGGGACGCGGACCATTGGTCCCGTATGCCCAAGTGCGCGGTCGGATATGCGGGTGGGTCCATGTCTCTCGTACGGGCGTCCGGTGGCTGACAATGGGCGTGTGCTGGAGATGACGCGCGAGGAGTTCGAGGAACTGGTCGCCGAGTCGCTGGACCGGATCCCGCCGGAGCTGACGCGGCTGATGGACAACGTGGCGGTGTTCGTCGAGGACGAGCCGCCGAAGGAGGATCCCGAGCTGCTCGGGCTCTACGAGGGGACTCCGCTGACGGATCGGGGTGAGTGGTACGCCGGTGTCCTGCCGGACCGGATCACGATCTACCGCGGGCCGACGCTCAGGATGTGCGAGACGCGGGAGGAGGTCGTGGCGGAGACCGAGGTGACGGTGGTGCACGAGATCGCCCATCACTTCGGGATCGACGACGCGCGATTGCACGCTCTGGGCTACGGGTGAGCGCGGTGCGTGTCCTCTTGTGGGCGGCGGGAGTTGGGGAGGTTGACTCCCTTTCCCCGCTCGGAGGTGGCTGCCCGTGCGCGCCTTGTACGTACCCGTTCGTCTCGCGGTCACGGTCGTGGCCGTCGCCGCTGTGGCCGGCTGTATGAGCGTGGGGGACGACGGTGAGGGCGGGAGCGCGAAGCCGTCGCACTCCGCGGGGCGGCACGGCGCTGAGGCGCCGGACGGGGGTACCGAGCTGTCGGGCGGCGGTTCCGGGCTCGGACCGGCCGGAGACGCCAAGCACGGGGGCAAGAAGGGCCACGGGAAGCCGGGGGAGTCGGCGAGTCCGTCCGCGTCGCCGTCGGCGGACGCGAGCGCGTCGGCTCCCGCGAACGGCGGCCCGGGGAAGACGCAGAAGCCGGGCGCTCCGGCGCCGACGAAGGCGCAGCCCACCCCCACGCAGTCCGAGCAGCCCCCGCCCCCGCCCGCCTCACCGGAGCCGCCCGCCTCCCCCGAGCCCCCGCCGCCGTCCGCCGAGCCCTCGTCGTCGGCGCACCCGGAGGCGGGTCCGCAGCTGGCGGACCGGGAGCCGGCCCCCACGGCGGGTACACCGGCGTAGACCTGCGGCCCCGGCGGATGTGAGCTACGTCAAGTCAGGCTGACTTCGTTTGCCGTCGGGGGTGCAGGGTGCGTATGGTGGTAGATCGTTTGATCCCATTGCCCGGCGCCACTGCAGAGCGCGCCGTGTGGCGCGTACTCTCCCTTGCCGTGGCGGACCGCATTGAGGCGGTCGATAGCGAATCACGGAGTTGACGGGCGCGTGCCGACGGATACTCCGGAAGGTTTCGCATTCGCATGTCCATTTCCAGTACTGATCACGTCGTCATGCCCGAGAACGAGGGCGACGAGACGACCGTGGACGCCGCCGTGGAGGCGCCCGAGGTGACCTTCGCGTCGCTCGGTCTCCCCGAGGGCGTCGTGCGCAAGCTCGCGCAGAACGGCGTGACGGTCCCCTTCCCGATCCAGGCGGCGACCATCCCGGACGCCCTGGCCGGCAAGGACATCCTCGGCCGTGGCCGCACCGGCTCCGGCAAGACCCTCTCCTTCGGTCTGCCGGCGCTGGCTCAGCTGGCCGGCGGCCGCACCGAGAAGCACAAGCCGCGCGCCGTCATCCTCACCCCGACCCGTGAGCTCGCGATGCAGGTCGCGGACGCGCTGCAGCCCTACGGCGACGTGCTCGGCCTCAAGATGAAGGTCGTCTGCGGCGGTACGTCGATGGGCAACCAGATCTACGCCCTGGAGCGCGGCGTCGACGTCCTCGTCGCCACCCCGGGCCGCCTGCGCGACATCATCAACCGCGGCGCCTGCTCGCTGGAGAACATCCAGATCGCCGTCATCGACGAGGCCGACCAGATGTCCGACCTGGGCTTCCTGCCCGAGGTCACCGAGCTGCTCGACCAGGTCCCGGCCGGCGGCCAGCGCATGCTGTTCTCGGCCACGATGGAGAACGAGATCTCCACGCTGGTCAAGCGCTACCTGACCGACGAGGTCACGCACGAGGTCGACAGCGCGCAGGGCAACGTCACGACGATGTCCCACCACATCCTCATCGTGAAGCCCAAGGACAAGGCGCCGGTCACCGCCGCGATCGCCTCCCGCAAGGGCCGCACGATCATCTTCGTCCGCACCCAGCTGGGCGCCGACCGCATCGCCGAGCAGCTGCGCGAGTCCGGCGTGAAGGCCGACGCGCTGCACGGCGGCATGACGCAGGGCGCCCGTACGCGGACGCTGGCGGACTTCAAGGACGGCTACGTCAACGCGCTCGTCGCGACCGACGTCGCCGCCCGCGGTATCCACGTCGACGGCATCGACCTGGTCCTGAACGTGGACCCGGCCGGCGACCACAAGGACTACCTGCACCGTGCGGGGCGTACCGCTCGCGCGGGCCGCACCGGCACCGTCGTGTCCCTCTCCCTGCCGCACCAGCGGCGGCAGATCTTCCGGCAGATGGAGGACGCGGGCGTCGACGCCGGCCGTCACATCATCAACTCCGGTACGGCCTTCGAGCCCGAGGTCGCCGAGATCACCGGCGCCCGTTCGATGACCGAGGTCCAGGCCCAGTCGGCGGGCGACGCCGCGCAGCAGGCCGAGCGCGAGGTCGCCCAGCTCACCAAGGAGCTGGAGCGGGCCACGCGCCGCGCGTCCGAGCTGCGCGAGGAGTCCGACCGACTGATCGCCCGCGCCGCCCGTGAGCGGGGCGACGACCCGGAGGCCGCGGTGGCCAAGGCGGCGGCGGTGGTCGAGGCAGCGGCGGCGCAGGCCGTCGTCGAGACGCCGGCGCGCGAGGAGTCCTCTTCGTACGAGCGTCCGCGTCAGCAGCGTGACGAGCGCGGCAACTACGAGCGCCGTGACCGTCGTGACGACCGCCCGTCGGGTGGCTTCCGTCGCGACGACCGTGGTGGCAACGACCGTGGTGGCCGTTCCTTCGAGCGTCGTGACGACCGCCCCTCGGGTGGCTTCCGCCGTGACGACCGTGGTGGCAACGACCGTGGTGGCCGTTCCTTCGAGCGTCGTGACGACCGCCCGTCCGGTGGCTTCCGTCGCGACGACCGTGGTGGCAACGACCGTGGTGGCCGTTCCTTCGAGCGCCGTGACGACCGTCCCTCCGGCGGCTTCAACAGCGACCGCCGTGAAGGCGACCGTGGTGGCCGTTCCTTCGAGCGCCGTGACGAGCGTCCCTCGGGTTCGGGCGGCTTCCGCCGGGACAACGACCGTCGGGACAACGACCGTGGCGGCTTCCGCCGTGACGACCGCCCCGCGACCGGTCACCGGGGCAGCGACCGCCCGTTCAACCGTGACCGCCAGGGCGACCGCCCCGGCTTCCGCGCCGGCGGCCACGACCGCCCGGGCCACCGCGGCACCACCGGCACGGGTACCGGCACCGGTTCCTTCGGCCGCCGCGACGACAAGCCGCGCTGGAAGCGCAACGGCTGACGGCGAGTAGCCGACGCCGGTTGAATTGAGGCCGGTTGAACTGAGACCGGTTGAACTGAGACCGGTTGATTTGAGGAAGGGCCCGTACGACTTCGGTCGTACGGGCCCTATCCTTTTGCTCTTCTGACTTTCTTTGACGTTCTATGACTGTCCTGGGGGGACACTTGACCCGGCCTGCCCGGATCGCGCTCACACTTGCGGCTCTGACCGCTCTGGGCG
Source organism: Streptomyces pseudovenezuelae (assembly GCF_029892565.1). Taxonomy (GTDB): domain Bacteria; phylum Actinomycetota; class Actinomycetes; order Streptomycetales; family Streptomycetaceae; genus Streptomyces; species Streptomyces pseudovenezuelae_A. The sequence goes on from NZ_JARXVH010000003.1 coordinate 784,283, forward strand.
CCGGTTCGCTGACCACCGCGGGCCCGGCGGCCGCGGACACCACGCCCGCACTCGTCCGGACCGACGGCGTATGGGGCATCGACCTCGCGGGGGGCGTGCTCACCACGGTCGAGGTGGCCCCGAGCGGCTACCAGTTCGTGCTCAACCGGCCGGTCTCCGCGGACGGTTCGACGGTGGGCGCGTACGAGTCCCGTGGCTATGTGGACGCGTTCGCCGCCGACGTGCACGTGCAGCGGGTGCCCTGCGACGCCGGCTCCTGCGTGCCGCTGCGGGGGACCGGGAACGGCGATGTCGGCTACTTCTTCGTCGAGGGCGGCAAGGAGTACGCGCAGGTCCATCTGAGCCCGACGACCTACCACTCGGCCGAGGAACCCGGCGTGACCGGCGGCCGGTTCGTGGACGGCACCGGCCGCTACTTCGTCTACGACGCCGCCTCGACCGGCAAGCAGTACGTCGACTCGACCCAGCCGTACCAGAGCCAGGACGTGCGCAGGACGCGCGCGATCACCGCCGCCTCCGTGTGGGGAACGCGCCTGTACACGCCGGGTTCCGGGGCCGGCACGGTCACCGCGTACGACCTGGAGCAGAAGAAGACCGTCGAGACGCTCGCCACGGGCGCGCCCTGCACGGTCAAGGAGCTGCAGGTGGTGGGCCGTTGGGTCTACTGGAACTGCGGTGCCACCGGCGCGGCGGGGGTCTACGACCGTACGGCGAAGAAGAAGATCACCGTGCCGTCCGGGCCCGCGCTCGTCGGCGACGGCTATCTGGTCCGGCACGACCGCACCGCCGGGAAGCTGCTGCTCACCGACTTCCACACCGGTACGGCCGCGGCAGTGCGGGAGATCGCCGACCTGGCCGCCGGGAACACCGCCGACCAGCGGCGGCAGACCTGGTCCGTTGACAAGTTCGGCGGGGACATCGCGTACGTGGACGCCGACCACGATGTGCACGTCGTGCAGAGCGGGGTGCCGTCGCAGCCGCTGGCGGCGATCGAGTCCGAGGTGGCCGGCGACTACGTACACGCCAAGGACCTTTTCTGGAACAGCACTTGGCAGCTCAGCAAGCCCGCCGCCTGGACCCTCACGGTGAAGGACCACCTGGGCCGGGCCGTGCACACCCAGACCGGTACGGGCGCGGCGGTCGACGCCGAGTGGACCGGGAAGACGGACGCGGGGACGTACGCGTACAACGGCGCCTACACCTGGACCCTGACCGCCAAGGCCACCGAGGGCAGCGGCTCGTACACGACCTCGGGCGCCTTCGGGCTCAACGGCGGCCTGCAGGGCTTCCACGACCAGGCCGGCTACAGCTACGGCGAACTGGTCACCCTCAACTCCGCGGGCGGCCTGACCCTGCAGTACACCAAGGGCAAGGGCACCTTCGACTTCAAGGACTCCGCGTCCGGCTGGCCGGCCGGGACGGTGGCCGTGCCGTTCGGCGACATGGGCGGCGACCGGTGCGCCGAGATGCTGGTCCGGATGCCGAACGGCGAACTGCGCCGCTACGCGGGCAAGTGCGGGGGGTCGTACGCACCGTCGAGCGGCCACACCTCGCTGGGCACCGGCTGGAACGCGTACAACGTCCTCACCGCCCCTGGCGACCTGACCGGCGACGGCCGAACCGATCTGCTGGCCCGCAAGACCTCGACCGGCGACGTCTATCTCTTCGCCAACAACGGTGCGGGGAAGCTGAAGGCGGGCGTGAAGATCCGGACCTGGTCGACGTACAAGAAGATCGTGGGCGCCGGTGACCTGAACGGCGACGGTTTCGGGGACGTCCTGGCGCTGGACAAGTCGGGCACGCTCTGGCGGTACGACGGCACCGGGGCGGGTCAGGTGAAGGAGCGGGTGAAGGTCTTCTCCGGCTGGGGGGCGACGTACAACGCGGTCGTCGGCGTCGGCGACATCACCGGGGACGGCAAGAACGACCTGGTCGTGCGGGACACGGCGGGCAATCTGTACCGCCAGACCGGCACCGGGAAGGGGTCGTTCGCGGCGCGGGTGAAGATCGCGACGGGGTGGAAGGGCTACAAGGGTCTTTTCTAGAGGGCCACTTTCTAGCCAAGTTGTGACGTGTGTCACGCCCCCGGTGTGGGAATTGCTGGGGGCATGACAGAAGACGCCATAGCGAGTGGGCACTCGGGCCAAACGGACTCAGGTCTTTCGGACGAGGAACGGCTTGCCCAGCTCGGCTACACGCAGGTTCTCGCCCGCCGGATGTCGGCGTTCTCCAACTACGCGGTGTCCTTCACGATCATCTCGGTCCTGTCGGGCTGTCTGACGCTGTACCTGTTCGGCATGAACACGGGCGGCCCGGCGGTGATCACCTGGGGCTGGGTGGCCGTGGGCCTGATGACCCTCTTCGTCGGCCTGTCGATGGCCGAGATCTGTTCGGCGTATCCGACGTCGGCGGGCCTGTACTTCTGGGCGCACCGGCTCGCGCCACCCCGCACCGCGGCCGCCTGGGCGTGGTTCACGGGCTGGTTCAACGTGCTGGGTCAGGTCGCGGTGACCGCCGGCATCGACTTCGGCGCCGCGTCCTTCCTGGGCGCGTACCTGAACCTCCAGTTCGACTTCGAGGTCACGCCGGGCCGGACGGTCCTGCTCTTCGCGGGCATCCTGATCCTCCACGGCCTCCTCAACACCTTCGGCGTCCGCATCGTCGCCATCCTCAACAGTGTCAGCGTGTGGTGGCACGTGCTGGGTGTCGGCCTCATCGTCGGCGCGCTGGCCTTCGTACCGGACCACCACCAGTCCACGTCCTTCGTCTTCACGCAGTTCGTGAACAACACGGGCTGGGGCAGCGGGGTGTACGTGGTCCTGCTCGGCCTGCTGATGGCGCAGTACACCTTCACCGGCTACGACGCGTCGGCCCACATGACGGAGGAGACGCACGACGCGTCCACGGCGGGCCCGAAGGGCATCGTCCGCTCGATCTGGACGTCGTGGATAGCGGGCTTCGTCCTCCTGCTGGGCTTCACCTACGCGATCCAGAACTACGACAAGGAGCTCGGCTCCGCGACGGGTGCGCCGCCGGCCCAGATCCTGCTGGACGCGCTGGGCGCGACGGCGGGCAAGCTGCTCCTGCTGGTGGTCATCGGGGCGCAGTTGTTCTGCGGGATGGCCTCGGTGACGGCCAACAGCCGTATGATCTACGCCTTTTCACGCGACGGCGCGCTGCCGTTCTCGCGGGTCTGGCACACGGTGAGCCCGCGGACGCGGACGCCGGTGGCGGCGGTGTGGCTGGCGGCGGGCGGCGCGCTGGTCCTGGGCCTGCCGTACCTGATCAACGTCACGGCGTACGCGGCGGTGACCTCCATCGCCGTCATCGGCCTCTACATCGCGTATGTCGTCCCTACCCTGTTGCGGCTGCGCAAAGGCGAGGACTTCCAGCGGGGGCCGTGGCATCTGGGACGTTGGTCGCGGGTCATCGGGGTGGTGTCGGTGGTGTGGGTCGCCGTCATCACGATCCTCTTCATGCTTCCGCAGGTGTCGCCGGTCACCTGGGAGACCTTCAACTACGCGCCGGTCGCTGTGCTGGTGGTGCTCGGGTTCGCGTGGGGGTGGTGGCAGGTCTCGGCCCGGCACTGGTTCTTGAATCCGGACCATGAGCGGACGGCGGCGCGGGTGGCGGCTCGGGGCGGGGGGTCTGTGGGGAAGGCGGATTCGTAGGGGGGAGCCGGGACGGGGCGGGCTTCGGCCGGTCCTGTGTCCGTTCTCTGTCGGTCTTCTGGCGATCTGTCGCCGATCTTCCGCGCCGACGCGGCCGTGTCTCCGATACCCGATCGGAGACGCGGCCGGGTCCGGCTATGCTCGGGGAGGCAACATCGCCTGGGCCCTTAGCTCAATTGGCAGAGCAGTGGACTTTTAATCCATTGGTTGTGGGTTCGAGTCCCACAGGGCCTACCGGTGGTGGGCGGGGACATAACCTCTGACCTGCTGTGCGGCGCCTGATTCGACTTCGGTCGGGTCGGGCGCCGCTTCGTTTTCCGCACCGCGAAGGGGGCGGCCAGGACCGGTGGTGCCTGACGTTCTCACCGGTGCCAGGCCGGTGGGCGTTTCTCGGTGAACGCGTGGGCGCCTTCGGCCGCGGCGGCGGTGGTGGCGGTGGTGGCGAAGACGGGTGTACCGAGGGGGTCCTGGACGGTGCAGGCGGTGTGGTCGTCGAGACCGCGGGTGTCCTGGACGATCCGCTTCGTGACGTGGACGGCGTCGCGGGAACGGGCCTGGACACGGTCGGCCGGCGCAAGGGCCGCGTGAAGGGCTCCGCCTTCGCCGGTGAGCCGCGCGGTGACCGTCTCCCTCACCACCACGACCGCCCCGCCGGACCTCGTCGCCCTCAACCGCGCGACCGGCGCTCTCCTCGACCACGCCCTCTGCGCCAAGCCCAGCAAGCCCAGCAAGCCCGGCAAGCCCACCAAGGCCTCGGCGACGAGCTAGTTGTCGCGCTGCTCGGCCGGCCTGGTGATCCGCATCGCCGTCCACGACCGATTCCGCTTGAACGGCAGTTCGAAGAAGCGCGCGAACAGCCATCCCGTCGCCAGCGACGCCGGCACGCTCAGCAGGACCGTGAGGGCGAAGGTCGGCAGGCCGGGTGAGACGACCCGCGGAGCGATCTCGCGGACGGCGATCATGACGATCGGCAGGTGGATGAGGTAGAGGCTGTACGAGATGTCGCCGAGGCTGCGGATCGCGCGGGTGGACAGCAGGCGCATGAGGGAGACAGGGCGGCCCGTGGCGACCGCGACGAGCAGCAGCGTCATGGCGGGGGCCGCGGCCAGGTCCACCCAGAAGTAGTGGCTCACCGTCCAGGTCGAGCCCTTGACGGCTACAACGCCCAGCAGCGGTACGGCGGCCAGGGCGGCGAGCCAGTGCCACGGCAGCCGCCGGATCCGCTCCCGCGCGACGACGATTCCGGCACCGACCAGGCCGGCCACGAAGACCGGGGCGAGGTTCGGGGTCAGCCAGTTCATGCCCTCGACCGGGTTCGCGTTCGCCGCCAGCAGGCCGCGGGCGATCGCCAGCAGGGTCACGCCCGTCACCAGGACGACCGCGCCCAGGCGCCGCCGGATGAACAGGAGCACGGGGAAGACCAGGTAGAGCTCCGCCTCCACCGCGATCGACCAGAACGCCCCGTTCGGGGTCGGTGCCGCGGCCACGTCCTGGGCCAACAGGCCGTAGACCACGACCGTCTTGAGGGTCGGCGGGCCGAAGTGCGAGGCGGGGACGATGAAGTAGGCGACCGCCAGACTCAGTACGAGGGCCGCCCAGTACGGCGGCAGGATGCGCCAGGCGCGGCGGCTCAGGAAACGGGCGGTGCCGCCTGGGTGCCAGCCGTTGCGGGCGGCGGAGATCGCCAGGGAGAAGCCGGACAGGACGAGGAAGAAGACGACGGCGAGGCGGCCGTACATGAGCCAACCCAGCCAGGACGGACCCGAGTTGCGCGGGAAGCCGGGGAAGGCCAGCAGCCAGCAGTGGAACAGGACCACGTAGAGGGCGGCCAGGCCGCGCAGACCGTCCAGGCCCGGTACGTGGCGGGGGACCCGTACTTCTGCCGTGTCCTCCCGCTCCCGTGCCGGGACTACGGGTGAGTCGAGCGTGCTGACGGATCGGCTCGGTTCCGGTGAGATCGCTGGGCCCCCTTCGTTCGGCACCGAACCCTCGGCTCGGCGCCACCCACAGTGACTGATACGTCGCAATTGGGCGAGGAGTTCAATGGGCGCGTACGGCGGTTTCGGGGGTCGCACGAGAGCTTGCCGCCACGAGGGTCAGGGGCGCCGTGGTCAGGAGGGTTCCCGCCAGGGGTTTCCACCAGCCCAAATGGTGTAGCCCGCTACACCGCGCCCCCCACCCCCGTCGCTTAGCGTTGCCCCATGGGGAAATCGATGCGGCAGGCCGCCCGGGCCACAGGGCATCTCTTCCTCGCTGCGTTCATGGCGTTCGGCCTGTGGATATTCATCACGGTGCTGCTCATCACGGCCGTCGGCACGCTCGCGGTGGTCGGGGCGTGGTTGCTGCCGGAGACGGTGCTGCTCATCCGGCGGATCGCCGGGGCCAAGCGGGGGATGACGGCCGCGTGGACCGGGCAGCGGATCCCTGAGGCGTATCAGCCGATCACCGGGACCGTGCGGGAGCGGATTCGGGCGGCTGTCCGCGACCCGGGGACTCTCACGGACATGCGCTGGATGGTCGCCGACTACTTCTACGGTGCCCTGTTCTTCCTCGCGCTGCCGCTGTGGCCGGTCGGGCTGGTCGTCGACGGGGTGTGGTGCGGGCTGCTGCGGCGGACACCGGTCGTGTTGCCGTTGATCGTTCGGATCGCGGATCTGGAGGCCGACTGGTCGACCGCCCTGCTCAAGCCGTCGCCGAAGGCCCAACTCGCCGCCCGGGTGGAGGAGTTGGCCGCCACTCGCGCCGACGCCATCGCCGCGCACGGCGCCGAACTGCGCCGTATCGAACGCGATCTGCACGACGGCGCCCAGGCCAACCTGGTCGCCCTGTCCATGCGCATCGGCCTCGCCAAACGCGCCTACGACCGTGACCCCGACACCGCGCGCAAGCTGCTGGACGAGGCGCAGGCGCAGGCCGAGCAGGCGCTGACCGACCTGCGGAACGTCGTCCGCGGCATCCACCCGCCGATCCTGACCGACCGCGGCCTGGTCGGCGCGGTGCGTGCGCTGGCCGCGGGCAGCGGGCTGCGGGTGACCGTGGAGGTGGAGCGGCTGGAGGACGACGGGGTGCGGGCGCCGGCCGCCGTCGAGGCCGCCGCCTACTTCGTCGTCGCCGAGGCGCTCACCAACGCCGCCAAGTACAGCGGCTCGCCCCGGGCCTCGGTCCAACTCGCCCGGATGAAGCGCGGGTTGCGGGTGCGCGTGGCCGACGAGGGGAGCGGCGGCGCCGACGAGACGAGCGGCTCGGGGCTGCTCGGCATGCGCCGGCGGGTCGCCGCGCTCGACGGGACCGTGGAGTTGTCCAGCCCGGTCGGCGGACCCACCGTGATCGAGGTCCGGCTGCCCTGCGTGTGGTGACGTTGGGAGGAAGGGCGGAAGGGCGGGCTCAGCCCGCGCTGAGCTCCGTCAACTGGCCCAGCGGCAGCGTGTGGTGGGTCTGCAGGACCTTCGCGCGCAGGTAGCGGACGTTGTGCGGGGTGGTGAAGACGCCGGTGGGGACGCGGTCGCGGACGGAGATGCCGAGAGAACGCAACTGGTCGGCCTTGTCAGGGTTGTTGGACAGCAGGTCCAGCTCGCTGATCCCCAGGGACTGGAGCATCTGGGCCGCCGCCGTGTAGTCGCGGGCGTCCTCGGGCAGACCGAGGGCGGCGTTCGCCTCGTACGTGTCCAGGCCCTGGTCCTGAAGGGCGTACGCGTCGAGCTTGTTGTAGAGGCCGATGCCCCGGCCCTCCTGGCGCAGGTAGAGCAGGACCCCGCCGCGGTCGGCTATGCGCTCCACCGCCTCGCGCAGCTGCGGGCCGCAGTCGCAGCGGGCCGAGCCGAAGACGTCACCGGTCAGGCACTCGGAGTGCAGGCGCACCAACGGCGTTGCTCCGGGGGCCGGTTGACCCAGGACGACCGCTACGTGTTCCTGGCCGTCGGTCAGGCCGTGGAAGGTGACCAGTTCGGCGTCGACGCTGTAGCCGTCGTGGAAGCGCAGCGGGACCCGGACGCGGGAGCGCGGCGTTGCGGCAGGGAAGTCAGTCATGCGGGTTCTCCCGGTCCGGTGGACGAATGCCGATCTGTTTCAAAACTGAAGCAGATCCATGGTCACGGACCCTACCTCATGCTTGAAATTTGAAGCAACAGATTTGTGGGACGGGTCACGTACAGGGCGAGGACGAGGACGAGCGGCGGCGCCATGGGACGTCCTCCCGCGTGGCTGCCTCGGTCCCGTCACCCTCCAGCGCCCGCATGATGCCCGTGCTGATCTCCTCCAGCTGACCCACCTGTTCCGGGGTGAGATGGTCGAAGACGGCGGCCCGGACCGTCTCGACGTGCCCGGGAGCGGTCCGCTCCAGGGTCGCCATACCGGCGTCGGTGAGCACCGCGGTGCTGCCCCGCTTGTCGGACGGGCACCCCTCGCGCCGTACCAGACCGTCCTTCTCCAGCCGGGTCACCGCGTACGTCAGCCGGCTCCGGGTGATCTTCGACTTCTCGGCGAGGTCGGTCATCCGCAGCCGGTGGTCCGGTACGTCGGAGAGGTTGGCCAGGATGGAGTAGTACAGGTGAGGCATGCCGGCGTCCTGCTGGAGCTGCCGGTCGATCGCGTCCTCCAGGAGGTGCGTCGCGGCGATGTACGCGCGCCATGCGCGCTGCTCCTCGGGAGTGAGCCAGCGAGTCGTCATGGGACCAGTGTAGGTTTGTTTCAAACTTGAACCAAGCCCCGCCTCGTGTACCGAGCCCCGCCTCGTAGAGAGAGCGCGTCGATGCCCCACCCGTTCGTCCTGCTGTCCGCCGCCGTCTCCCTCGACGGCTACCTCGACGACACCGGCCCCGAGCGCCTCCTGCTCTCGTCCCCGGCCGACTTCGACCGGGTCGACGAGGTACGGGCGTCCGTCGACGCGATCCTGGTCGGCGCCGGCACGATCCGCGCCGACAACCCCCGCCTGCTGGTGAACTCGCCCGGGCGCCGCGCCGCCCGCGTGGCCTCGGGCCGTCCGGAGTACCCCCTCAAGGTCACGGTCAGCGGCACCGGCGAACTCGACCCGGCCGCCAACTTCTGGCACACGGGCGCCGAGAAGCTCCTCTACACGACCGACAAGGGCGCCGACCACGCCCACACCCTCGGCCTCGCCACCGACGTCGTCCCACTGGGCCCCGACCTGGACTGGCGCCGACTCCTGACCCACCTCCACGAGGTACGGGGCATCGACCGCCTCATGGTCGAGGGCGGCGGCACGATCCACACCCAGCTCCTCCAGCAGGGCCTCGCGGACGAAATCCACCTGGTCCTGTCCCCCTTGTTCGTGGGCACCCCGACCGCGCCCCGCCTCTTCGGCCCGGGCCCCTATCCGCCCGGCCGCCTCCGCCTCCTCGAAACCCGGCAGATCGAGGACGTGGTCCTCATGCGCTACGAGCCCACCGCCCCCGGCACCGGCCCCCTCCCCGCAGCCGCCGACCACCACTGGCTCCGCCTCGCCTGCGAACTGGCCACCCACTGCCCGCCCTCCCGCACCGCCTTCAGCGTCGGCGCGGTCGTGGTCGCCGCCGACGGCACGGAACTGTCCCGCGGCCACTCCCGCGAGGCCGACGACCCGGTGGTCCACGCGGAGGAAGCGGCCCTGGCCAAGCTCGCCCCCGCCGACCCCCGCCTCGCCTCCGCCACGATCTACAGCAGCCTCGAACCCTGCGCCCACCGCGCCTCCCGCCCCAAGCCCTGCGCCCGGCTCATCCTCGACGCGGGCGTACGGCGTGTGGTGACGGCTTGGAGGGAGCCGGACACGTTCGTGGAGGGGGCGGACGGGAACGGGTTGCTGGCGGCGGAGGGTGTCGAGGTGGTCGTGCTCCCGGAGTACGAGGAGCGGGCGAAGGCACCCAACGGCCACCTCCTCGGCTGACCTCTGCGCCGGCGCCCTTTCGGTCCGATCGGCCCAACAGATCCTGCGCCCACCTCCCCGAAGGGTCACTCTGCGAGTGACCCGGACGGACATACGCGGAGGTACTGGTGGCAGTGAGGTCAGTTCGAAGAAGAGTCGCGGCGCTGGTGATCGCGCCCCTGCTCGCCGTCACCGTCGCCTCGTGCGGCACCGCCGACACCGGTACGCGCACCATGGCCCGCGCCCTGCCCCCGGACGCCACGTTCACGCACCCCGGCGTACTCGTCAGCAAGGCGCAGCTGGACACCGTACGAAAGAACGTGACCGCCGGGAAGCAGCCGTGGCTGGAGGCGTTCCTGGACATGCGGGACAGCAAGTACGGGTCGTACAAGTACCGGCCGGAGCCGTACGAGAACGTCGACTGTCCCTGGGGCGGCAAGGTCGCGCACGGGTGTGTCGAGGAGCGGCAGGACGCGATCGCCGCGTACACGCAGGCGCTGCTGTACAGCGTGACCGGCAAGCAACAGCACGCGCTGAAGGCGCGGGAGATCATGGACGCCTGGTCGGCGAGGATCAAGCGGCACTCCGAGGAGGACGCGGGGCTGCAGACCGCGTGGGCCGGGTCGACGTGGGCGCGGGCGGCGGAGATCGTGCGGTACGCGCCGGGCGCGGGGTGGCCGGCGGACCGGGTCGCGCGGTTCGAGAAGATGCTGCGTACGGCGTATCAGCCGCTCGTCACCGAGAAGCTTCCCGACTACAACGGCAACTGGGACCTCGCGATGACCGACGCGGCGATCGGCATCGCCGTCTTCACCAACGACCACAAGGCCTTCGACGCCGCCCTCGCCCGGTTCCGCGACCGCGTGCCCGCCTACTTCTACCTGGAGAAGGACGGCAAGGTGCCGCTCACTCCGGCCGGCTCGACCATGAACACGCCGCAGAAGCTGACGACGTACTGGTTCAAGCAGGGGACGTACAAGGACGGCGTCGCGCAGGAGACCTGCCGCAACTTCAAGCACGTCGGCTACTCGCTCGCCGCCACCGCGCACATCGCCGAGACGGCCTGGCACCAGGGCGTCGACCTGTACGGCGAGGTCAAGGACCGGCTGAAGGCGGCCCTCGCCTTCCACGCCCGCTACCAGCTGGGCGAGAACCCGCCCGCCTGGCTGTGCGGCGGCAAGGTCGACCGGAACATGGGCCCCGACCTGGAGGTCGCCCTCAACCACCTGGAGGACCGGCTCCACGTCTCCGTCCCGGCCGCCCACAAGCTGGCCGAGGAGACCCGCCCGGCCGGGACCGACGATCTCTTCGTCTCCTGGGAGACCCTGACCCACGCCGGAAACCCGGCGGCCTGACCAGCCTGGTAACTCCTGCCCCGCGAATGGCGTACAGTAGTGAACACAACGGCGCGGGGTGGAGCAGCTCGGTAGCTCGCTGGGCTCATAACCCAGAGGTCGCAGGTTCAAATCCTGTCCCCGCTACTAAAGGCTCAGGGCCTGAATCCAGTCACTGGATTCAGGCCCTGAGTGTTTTCCCGGTTCTCCCTCTCCGGGTTTCCCCCGTTCCCCGATCGGCCCACCCGGCTCGCCCCCGGCCCCCGCTCCCGGAAACCTGGGACCGTGGACCAGGAGGGGCCGATCTCGTACGCGCGCACCTTCGCCCGCATGCTGCCGGTGCTGCTGCTCGTGGTCGGGGCGTTCTACGACTACTTCACGCCGTCGGAGTTCACCGCGGCGCCCCTGTTCACCGCCACCCCGCTGGTCGCCGCCCCGCTCTACTCGCGCCGGGGGACCGTCCTCATGGGCCTCGCGACCGTGGCGGTCGTCCTCGTGGTCCACGCCAGGCTCGGCATCCTCACGCACATCGACGCGATCACCGAGCTGGTCACCGTGGTGACCGTCGCCGTGCTGGCCGTGCTCATCAACCTCCTCGTCCGCCGCGGCCGGGAGGAACTCGCCTCGCAGCGCGAGATCGCCGAGGCCGCCCAGCGGGCCGTGCTGCCCCAACCGGCCGAGCGGATCGGCGGGTTCGGCATCGCGGCCCGCTACGAGGCGGCGCAGGCGGACGCGTTCATCGGCGGTGACCTGTACGCCGTGCAGGACACCCCGCACGGCGTGCGGCTGGTGGTGGGGGACGTGCGCGGCAAGGGGATGGGCGCGGTGGCGGCCGTCGCCGTGGTGATCGGGGCGTTCCGGGAGGCCGCCGAGCAGGAGGCGACGCTGGAGGCGGTCGCGCAGCGCCTGGAGCGGGCGCTCGCGCGCGAGGGCACCCGGCGCGAGGGGCTCGACGTGATCGAGGGGTTCACCACCGCCGTACTCGCCGAACTCCCGCACGGGGACGGGACGGTACGGATTCTCAACCGTGGGCATCCGCCGCCGTTGCTCCTTGGCGCGGACGGCTCGGTGCGCACGCTGCACGCGCGTGTGCCCGCGCTGCCGCTGGGGATGGGGGAGTTGGGGGCCTGGCCGGACCGGGCCGAGGAGTGCGGGTTCGCGAGCGGGGCCACGCTGCTGCTGTACACCGACGGGCTGTCCGAGGCGCGGGACGCGCGCGGGCGGTTCTTCGATCCGGCGGTCTGGCTCGGCGGGCGGGTGTTCGGGGCGCCCGCGCAGTTGCTCGCGGCGCTCGCCGAGGAGGTGCGGCGGTACACCGGGGACGGCACGAAGGACGACATGGCGCTGCTCGCCGTACGCCGTCCTTGATCGTTGTCACGGTCGGTGAACGGGTGGGCGCCCTCCGCACAACAGCTGACATGCCGTCAACACCCGGGTGCATTCCCGGCCGTGGTCAACTCGCCCGTTTTTCGCCGGTCGTGGCCCGTAAGTCCAGGTCAAAAACGTTAATGATCACGCCGAACGGCTTGGAATCCCTACCCCGCGTCTATTAACGTTCGATAACGCAGCGCGGTCGTCCCAGCCGTCACAAGAGTCGGCTCCGTGCGCACGTGCCGAATCCCGCAAGGGAACCGGGGAACCACCAACTTGGGGTGAATCGCGGGTAGTCCGTCGTGTCCGCACGACCGGTTTACGCGCGTAGGAGACCTTCCTGCTCCGAACCCGTCAGCTAACCCGGTAGGCGAGAAGGAAGGAAAGGAGTACGCCCAGGTGGCGTCCAACCCCCCTGCCCCGGCGGCCCCGTTCGTGCCGAGCCAGCGTGACAACGAGACCTTTGGCTACGGCGGACCCCGCACCGACGAGGGCCCGTGGGAGGAATGGAACCCCACCGAGGATTCCGTCCGCCCCAACCGCGGTCGCCACCGCGTCTCCAAGCAGCGCGGCGGGGGACTCGCCCGCAGCTCCACGGTTCTGGGCGTCGGTGTCATAGCCGCCGTCGGCGCGGGCGGCATGGCCAGCGCCAACACCGGCAAGCCGCCGGTCTCCATCTCCGTGCCCGACCTGCCGAACGTCGGCTCGGTCTTCGGCGAGTCCTCCAGCCCCGCCGCCAAGGGTTCGCCCACCGCGCTCAGCAGCGTCGGCGTGACCTCCACCGAGACCGCGCAGGGCACCAAGGACGCCGGCGAGGTGCTGCGCGACCGGATCATGGCGCAGGCCGAGTCGCAGCGCGTCCAGGTCGACAGCAAGGTCCAGTACGCCACCGAGGCCTCGCTCTCCAAGCAGGTCGACCAGGCCGCCGCGAAGGCGGAGAAGGCCGCTGCCGCCAAGGCCGACGCCGCGAAGAAGAAGGCGGAGGCGGAGGCCAAGAAGAAGGCCGAGGCCGCGGAACTGGCCAAGCTGGCCACGCAGTTCAAGCTGCCGGTCGCCTCGTACACGATCACCGGCACCTTCGGGCAGGCCGGTTCCATGTGGTCCTCCGGCTACCACACGGGCCTCGACTTCGCCGCCCCCACGGGCACGCTCATCAAGGCCATCCACAGCGGCACCGTCACGGAGGCCGGCTGGGCGGGCTCGTACGGCTACCGCACGATCATCACCCTCGACGACGGTACGGAGCTGTGGTTCTGCCACCAGTCGTCGATCAGCGTGAGCGTGGGCCAGAAGGTCGCCACGGGTGAGGTCATCGGCCGCGTGGGCGCCACCGGCAACGTGACCGGGCCGCACCTGCACCTGGAGGTCCACCCGGGCGGCCAGTCCGACGGGATCGACCCGATGACGTGGCTGCGGGGCAAGGGCCTCACCCCCTGACATCGACAGGTACCGGTAAGCGCCGACAGGCACCGCCAGGTTCCCGGAACAGCGGACTCCGCTTGTTTACGGGAACTTTGCGGCCCCTGCGGAAGATCGGCCCGCCGGGTCGGCGTTGATGTGAAGCATGACTTCACTGCGCAAGCTCGGCTCCTCCGACCTGGAGGTCTTCCCGCTCTCCCTCGGCGGCAACGTCTTCGGCTGGACCGCTGACGAGGCGACCTCCTTCGCCGTCCTCGACGCCTACGCGGCGGCCGGCGGCAACTTCGTCGACACCGCCGACTCCTACACGGCGTGGATCGAGGGCAACTCGGGCGGTGAGTCCGAGACGATCATCGGCAAGTGGGTCAAGGCCCGCGGCAACCGCTCCGACGTCGTCATCGCGACCAAGGTCAGCCAGCACCCCGAGTACAAGGGCCTGTCCGGCGCCAACATCAAGGCCGCCGCCGACGCCTCGCTGCGCCGCCTGGACACCGACTACATCGACCTCTACTACACCCACTTCGACCAGCCCGAGGTGCCGGTCGAGGAGATCATCGGGGCCCTCGACGAGCTGGTGCGGGCGGGCAAGGTGCGCCACATCGCCGTCTCCAACATCACGCCGGATCGGCTGCGGGAGTCCCTGGAGTTCTCCGACCGCGAGGACCTGGCCCGGTACGTGGCCATCCAGCCCCACTACAACCTGGTCTCCCGCGACACCTACGAGGGCGAACTGCGGGACATCGCCGCCACGGCGGGCCTGGCAGCCGTCCCCTACTTCGCCCTGGCCGCCGGCTTCCTCACCGGCAAGTACCGGCCCGGTACGACGGTCGACAGCGCGCGTGCGGGCCGCGCCGCCGGCTACCTGGAGACGGAGCGGGGGCAGCGGGTCCTGACCGCCCTCGACGAGATCGCCGCCGCCCATGACGCGCAGGTCGCGACCGTGGCTCTGGCCTGGCTCGCCGCCCAGCCGACGGTGGCGGCACCGATCGCGTCCGCGCGCACGGTGGAGCAGCTGCCGGCGCTGCTGGCGGTGGCGGAACTGACCTTGACGGAGGCGGAGTTGAGCCGCCTGACGCAGGCGTCGGCCTGACTGGTCCCTGGTCTACGGCTGGTACGGGTTGTACGCGGGATACGGCGACGCCGGATGGGCGGGCTGCGCCGGATATCCGTACACCCCGTACACCGGCCAGGGCGGCGCGGTCACCGCGACCGGCGGGGCCGTGGTCCTGGCCGCGTAGTCCAGCGCCGGGCGGGCCACGTCCTTGCGGCGCCACAGCTCGGCCAGCAGCTCCCGCTCCCGTACGACGAAGTCGGCGCCGGCCCGGCCGCGGCGCCCCCGGTGGCGTAGGAAGGCCAGGGAGGTCGCATACGCCTCGTACTGGGCGACCGCCCTTGCCGCGGGCTTGCCGTAGCGGTGGGCGGCGTAGTCGCGGGCCAGGCGGCGGGCGCGCATCGAGCCGAGGGCGTACGGCTCGGCGGGGGTGAGCCAGCCGGCCATGGTGTAGGCGGGGAGCTCCTCGCGCACGGTCCGCAGTTCGCGCTGCCGGGTCCAGACGACCAGCCAGGTCAGCAGCCCGAACGAGGGCACCATGAACGCGGCGTACACCCCGAAGAACCCGTACTCGCCGAACGTCGACGAGCTGTTCCAGATCGCGTGCATGCCCATCGCGAGCAGCAGCCCCGACAGCGGGACGAGGACGCGGCGCAGGTGCTGGCGGTCCCCCGAGAGCGCGGCGATGCCGAAGCCGATGCCGGTGCAGACGGTGAAGAGGGGGTGCGCGAACGGCGACATGATGATGCGTACGAAGAAGGTCGCCGCGGTGACGGAGGCGATGCCGCGGTCGCCGGTCAGCTGGTCGGTGCCGAAGGCGGTGCCGAGGTAGAGGATGTTCTCGGTGAACGCGAAGCCGGTGGCGGTGACGCCGGCTATCACCACTCCGTCGACGATCCCGGTGAAGTCCCGGCGCCGGAACAGGAAGACGAGCAGGACGGCCGCGGCCTTGGCCGACTCCTCGACGATCGGCGCTATCACCGTCGCGCCGAGGGTGTCCGCGCTGGAGGGGTCCGCGGTCGCCGTCGCGATCCATCTGGTCGCGAAGCTGTTGGCGACGATCGCTATCAGCGCCGCCGCGCAGGCGCCCCAGGCGAAGGCGAAGAGCAGATTGCGCCAGGGGCCCGGTTCGACGCGGTCGAGCCAGCGGAAGGCGGCTATGAGGAGCGGCACGGGCAGCACGGCGAGGCCGAGTCCGACCAGGAACCCCTCGGTGCCGGTCTGTTGACGCACCAGGGCGAGGATGACGAGTCCGGAGAGCGCGAGCAGGGTACTGAGCGCGCCGTACCGCACCCACCTCCGCTGCCACCAGTGGGCGTGGCCGAGCGCACCACCGGCGGGGCCGCCGGCGTACGGCGGATTCGTCGGGTACGGGGGACACGTGGCCACGGCATTGACCCTAACGATTGGCCCTTACGGAGGGAGGGCGGAGGCTTCAGGCGCCGGTGGGGGGTTGGTTGCCTTCGCGGTGCTGTACGCGACGGAAGAGCAGGTCGTTCACGACATGACCCTTCTCCAGCCCCTGGCCCTCGAAACGGGTCGGCGGCCGGAACTCCGGACGCGACGCGAAACCGCCGTCGGACGCCGTGTTCTCGAACTCCGGGTGCGCACTCAGCACGTCGAGCATCTGTTCGGCGTACGGCTCCCAGTCGGTCGCGCAGTGCACGATGCCGCCGGGTCTGATGCGGCCGGCGGCGAGGTCCAGGAACTCCGGCTGGATCAGACGGCGCTTGTGGTGCCGCTTCTTGGGCCAGGGATCCGGGAAGTAGACGCGCAGCCCGTCGAGCGCGTCGGGGGCGATCATCTCGCGCAGCAGGATGATGGCGTCGCCGTTGCCGACGCGGACGTTGGGCAGGCCGCTCTGGTCGGCGAGATTCAGCAGATTTCCCTGGCCGGGGGTGTGCACGTCCACGGCGAGGATGTTGGTGCCCGGGTCGGCGGCGGCCATCTGCGCGGTGGCCTCACCCATGCCGAAGCCGATCTCCAGCACGACCCGGTTGGCGTTCCCGAACAACTCGGCCAGATCGAGCACCTGCTGCCCGTCGATATCCAGCCCCCACTTGGGCCACAACCGCTGCAACGCGTCCGCCTGACCGGCGGTCACCCGGCTCCGCCGCGGCTGGAAACTACGAATCCGCCGCTCGAAGTGCGACCCCGCGGGATCGGGCATCGGCCCGTCGGGAAACCGAGGCTCCCCCTTGGCCCGAATGTGCCGCAGGGAGACACCGGGGGTGTGGGGGTGGGAGGAGTCGGGGGTGGGCTCTGGGGCGCGCGTATCGGGGTGGGCGGGAGCGCCGTCCGTATCGGCGTGCGCCGGGGCGCGCGTGCCCTGCTCCGCGGGCTGGGGACGCGCGTCGGGGGCGGGCGCGGCGGGGCGGGGGGTTTCGGGGATGTTGGAGGACTCAGACACAGTGGCTCGATTTTACGTGCGTCGGGGTGGGAGTTGTACGGGGAAGCGGGCGTCGGGGTGGCATGGGGAGCGCGCCTCGGGTCCGCGATGCGGAGGCCGGGTCGGCTGGGGGGTGCGCCTCGGGTCGGCATGGTGCCCCCGCCTCAAGCCGGCGCGGCGCCCTCGCAGCGCGCCCTCCTCAGTCCAGCGCGGCCAGCGCCCGCCGTGCCACCTCCCGGCCGATCGGCAAGGACGCCGTGGCCGCCGGGGACGGGGCGTTCAGTACGTGCACCGTCCGCGGACCCTCCTTGATCAGGAAGTCGTCGACCAGCGTCCCGTCCCGCAGCACCGCCTGCGCCCGCACCCCGGCCGACGACGGCACCAGGTCGTCCCGCGTCACGGCCGGCAACAGCCTGCGCACCGCCGTCGTGAACGCCCCCTTCGACACCGATCTGCGGAGCTCACCCGCCCCGTACCGCCAGTGCTGTCGCGCCATCCGCCACGCCCCCGGCCAGGCCAGCGTCCCCGCCGTCTCCCGGGGCCGTACGACCCCCCAGTCGTATCCCTCCCGGGCCAACGCCGGCACCGCGTTGGGCCCGACGTGCACGCCCCCGTCGATCCCCCGGGTGAGATGCACTCCGAGGAACGGGAAGGCCGGATCCGGTACGGGATACACCAGCCCCCGCACCAGCTCGGGCCGCGCCAGCGCGTAGTACTCGCCGCGGAACGGCACGATCCGCATCTCCGGGTCGTCCCCGGTCAGCCGTGCCACCTCGTCGCAGTGCAGCCCGGCGCAGTTCACCAGCACGCGTGCGCGGATGACGTCCCCGCGGGCGGTCCGGACGGCGACGCCCAACTCCGGGCGCCGGTCCACCTGGACGACCCGCGCCCCGTACCGGATCTCAGCGCCGGACGCGTTCGCCAGCTGCCGCGCGACGCCGACGAAGTCGCAGACCCCGGTCGTCCCGACGTGTATGGCGGCCAGGCCCCGCACCTCGGGCTCGTACTCGGCGATCTGGGCGGCGCCCAGCTCCCGTACCGGAATCCCGTTCTCCCGGCCGCGCTGCACGAGCGCGTGCAGGCGGGGCAGCTCCTCCCGCCGGGTCGCGACGATCAGCTTCCCGGTGACGGCGTGCGCGATTCCGTACTCGGCGCAGAACTTCACCATCTCGGTGGCCCCGCGCACCGCGTACCGCGCCTTCAGCGAACCCGGCCGGTAGTAGATCCCGCTGTGGATGACTCCACTGTTCCGCCCGGTCTGATGCCGGGCCGGCCCCGGCTCCTTCTCCAGCACGCTCACCCGCGTACCGGGCGCCGCCCGCGTGATCGCATACGCCGCCGACAGCCCGACGATGCCCCCGCCGACCACGAGCACGTCACAGTCGTAGACGATCCCCGACGCCACCAGCACCACCTCCACCATCGATAGTGCACTGCGCCACTGACAGTCACTTCAAACGCGGGGGACGGTAGCGCCCCGTGAGGGGCGCGGGGCGGTGACCCTTACGCCGGAGCCATCAACAACGGCCGAGCCCGCTCCCGCAGCTCGACAACCCGCGGCTCGTCCCCGTACGGCTCCAAGCGATGAAGAAGATCCTTCACATACTCGGTGGTCCGAGCCGAAGAGATCCGCCCGGCAACCTCCACCGCCCGCACCCCCTGCTCGCACGCCGCATCAAGGTTCCCCGACTCGAGTTCAGCGACCGCCGAGACAACCAGCCGCAGCCCGTGCGACCGCACGAACTCCTCCGTCGGCTTCGACAACGCCTGCTCGGTGAACCGCCGCACCTGCCGGGGCGCCTTCAGATCGCGATAGCACTCGGCGGCATCCGCGGCGAACCGGTCGTAGGAGTAGAAGCCGAGCCAGGACGGATCGTTGTCGCCCTCCCGGGACCGCTCCAGCCACCCCTCCGCCGCCTTCAGCGCCGCGCCGGCCGCCTGCGCGTCACCCGCGCGCGCGTGGGCCCGTGCCTCGACGAGCCGGAAGAAGCTCATGGTGCGGGCGGTGGCCAACCCCCGGTTCCGCTCCAGCGCGGCCTGCGCGAGATCGACGCCCTCGTCGCCGAATCCCCGGTAGGTCGCCTGCAACGACATCGACGCCAGCACATACCCGCCGAGCGGCACGTCCGCCGCCGCGCGGGCGAGTCGCAGCGCCTGGATGTAGTACCGCTGCGCGGCCTCCTGCTGGCCCGTGTCGAAGGCCATCCAGCCCGCGAGACGGGTGAGTTCGGCGGAGGCGCCGAACAGCGCCCTGCCGACCTCGTCGGAGTACGAGCCGAGCAGCAGCGGTGCCGCCTCGACCCGTAAGCACTCGGGCACCATCGACGAACGCCAGTCGCCGCCCCCGTACTTGGAGTCCCAGCGCCTGGCGTCCTCGGCGGCCTCCCGCAGTTTCAGCACATCGCTGTGGCCGACTTTGAGCGGTGCGCCGGAGCCCTCGCCGGGGTTCACCTCTCGGGCGACCGAGCTGTCGGCCGGGGTTATCAGCCACCGTGAGGCGGGCGTTGCGTACGCGCTTACTGCGAACGATCCGGCCAAAGACTGCCAGATGCCGCCGGAGCCGGCGCGCCGGCCGGCGAGGTCGAGACGGTAGAGCTCCGTCGCCGACCGCACCGCCTGTCCGACGTCCCGGGGGAAGGCGAGGCCCACCTCGGGTGCGGGATCCGCGTCCGCCAGGCCGATCTCGTGGAGCGGCACCGGGCGGCCGAGTTTCTGGCCGATCGCGGCAGCGATGAGGTGCGGCGCGGCACCCTGAGGCACCATCCCCTTCGACACCCAGCGCGCGACCGACGTCTTGTCGTAGCGAAGAGTCAACCCGCGTTGAGCGCCAAGATCGTTGACGCGACGCGCGAGTCCTGCGTTGCTGATTCCCGCGAGGGCGAGAACGGCGCCGAGTTTTTCGTTCGGCCCGCGTTGCTCCCTGGACATGCGCCACCCCTCGACACAGACGGCTGCCGCGCTGGCATAACCACCCGGCATTCGTAAACCCAGCGTAGTTCGCCGCATCCCAAGCGTTAAGGGGCATTGTTCCGGATGGCGGGATTGTGGTCCGTACTGAAGTGCGGGTCCGATACGGGCTGTTGTGCCGTGCTCCCAGTGTGTGGCCGTGCGCCCGTCCGTGCGCTCTTCTCCGGCCATCGGGGGAGCGGTTCCATGGACCCTGCGTGGGTCGGCCCGCTGTACTGGATCCAGTGGGCTGGGGGACACCGCCGCCTACATCCCCGCGGGCGGCGGAGAAGTCCGGGAGGCGATCTCCGCCTCCCGGGCTGCGCGCCTGTATGGCGGTGCGCAGGGCATGCACGGAGCGTGTGCAAGCCTGTCTCCGCATCGCCGATTTGGCCGAAAACCGACCCCGCCATCCCGGGCTAATCAGCGCTCCTACCATGGCAGTTGAGGGCGCGAAGGGTGTTTTCGGGGCGCGCGCTGGGGGCGCATTCGAGTCGCAGACGCCTTGCCCCGTACGGGTGTTGGCCCACCCCGGAGGGTGGGCGCGGGGGCGCGTTCCAGGGAGCGCAAGCGGCGCCACCACCCCTCCGAGGTGCGTCCTTCATGGCAGCATGGGGAACCAGTTCGTACGGTGCACTGGTTGTCCACAGGCTGTGGAGGCGTCGATGCGGTGGTTGGTGGGATGGAGCAGTACCGCCGCTGGGACCGCCACGATCGGTTCCGCGGGGGCCACGGGGCTCGACGGCGAGACCGTGCACCCGGTGGGTTCCCAACTCCTTTGGGGTGATCCCGATCCGCTGTGGGCGGTCGGTGACTGGCGCCCCGACGAGGTGCGGATCGTGCGGGCCGACGCCCAGAACCGGATCGCGGTCCTGGGCACGTGCGGGGCCACCGACGAGGAGCTGCGGGTCGGGCTGTTCGCCGCGCGCGGAGGCGCACTTCGCCATCTGACGGCCTGGCCGGGCAGCTACACGGCCATCGTCCAGGTGGGCCGCCGGGTGACCGTCTGCGGCGATCTGGCGGGCATGCGCCCGGTGTTCTACACCCCCTGGGCGGGCGGCACGGCGTACGCGACGGCCGCGCTGCCGCTGGCCGACCTCATCGAGGCGAACCTCGACTTCGGTCACCTGGCGGCCCTGTTGGCGGCCCCCGACGTCCCGGCGGCCGTGCACGACTCGACCCCGTACGACGGCGTACGGCGCATCCCACCGGGCCACACCCTGATCCTGCGCACCGGGGCACGCGAGATCGCGAGCTACGAGCAGGTCGCCTCCCTCGCCGTGGCGGCGCCCTCGGCCGACCCGGACAGCGCGGTCGACGCGGTGCGTGACGCACTGGTCGAGGCGGTACGCGCGCGACTGTCGGCGCCCCGGCACGTGCCCGGGGCCGACATAGACCCCGGCCCGGTCCCCGGCATGGGACCCGCGGAACGGCGTGCCGCGCGCGGGATGCCGGTCGCGGGCATCGGCGCCGACCTCTCCGGCGGCCCCGCCTCGGGCACCCTGGCGCTGCTCGCCGCCGGCCTGCCGGGCATGCCGGGCACGGTCCTGGGCCACGGCACGGGCGCGGGGGAGCGACTGCTGGCGGTCACCTTCAACGACCTGGCGGTCGGCGGCCGGGAGTCGGAACTGGAACGGGCGGGCACCCTGGCAGCCAACCCCCGCCTGCACCACGTGGTGGTCACCGGCGGCGACGAGACACTCCCGTACGCAGACCTCGACGGCCCATTGACCGACGAACCGGGCCCCTCCCTCGTCTCCGCCGCCCGCCACCGCGCCCGTCTCGCCGCCGGCAGCGCGGACCACTTCACGGGCTACGGCGCCCGCCAGGTCCTGGACGCGCACCCGGCCCGCCTGGCCGACCTCCTGATGGACCGCAAACGCCGCCACCTGGTACGCCCCGTGGCCGCGCTCGCGAAGGCGGACGGCTCGGTGATGGTCCCCGCGCGCGTGTACGGCGCCGCCCGCCGGCTTGCCCGCACCCCCTACCTCGAAGGCCTGGAGCTGCTCGGCGAGCGCCTGATGCAGCGCCGCTTCGAGGAGCCCGGCGGCGCCGTGGGCGCGTCCCTGGCCGCCCTCACCTGGGCCAGACCGGGCCCCGCCGCACGCTGGCTGACCGGCGAGGCGCTCGCTGAAGTATCGGTTCGCCTCCAGACCTCCACGAGCCGCTCGGGCTTCGGCCCCGGCCAGCGCCCCGGCGACCATCGCGCGCGTGCGGCCCTGTTCCGCCACGCGGCAGACCTACGCGTCCTGGAACAGGCCGCCGAGATCCGCTCCCAACGCCTCCACGCCCCCTTCCTCGACAACCAGGTGGTCCGCGCCTGCCGCGCCCTCCCCGAGGCACTCCGAGTCCAGCCAGGCGCCCGCGCGGCCATCCTCCGCACGGTCCTGGAGGGCGCCGGCGTCACCGACCTCCCCCCGGGCTGGGGCGCCCCCACCCACGCCCCAGCCGCAGCCGCCACCCGCAAGGGCCTCCGAGTGGCCGCCGACTCCCTGATGTCCCTCTTCGGCACCCCTCTCCTGGCGGAGGCGGGCCTGGTCGAGGCCCGAGTGGTCCGCAAGGCCCTCCGCGCAGCCGCGGAAGGCGAACCCCTCCCCTTGGACGGCCTGGCCGACCTCGTCTCCCTGGAACTCTGGCTACGCCGCCTCCTCTCCCGCCGAGGCACTTGCTGGACGGGGACACCCGCCCGTCAGAGGGCGGTACCGGCAGGGATCACTCCGAGGCCGGGGGCGTTGGCTTCGGGGGGTGGGGCGGGGGTTGCGTGAGGGCGGGCGGGGGTTGCGGGCGAACGAGCGGGTGCCGGCGGAGACTTCACGTCCACGCACGCGTGCGTGCGTGCGGCGGCGGGTTGCTTCTTGACGCCGGTCCGCACCTCTGTCTTTCAGCCTGTCCGGTGTTCGAGGCCGAGGCTTTGCTATCCCGATCCCCCACCCACTCTGGTGGGGCTGCGCCTCGTGGACGTCGGTCCGTACCTCTGTCTTTCGGCCTGTCCGGTGTTTGAGGCCGCGGTTCTGCTATCCCGATCCCCCACCCACCCCGCCGGGCTGCGCCTCCTGGATGCTGGTCCGCATCCCTGTCCTTCAGCCCGTCCGGCGTTTGAGGACATGGCCCGTTCAGGGCCGGTCGGGGTCCGGGGCGGAGCCCCGATGGGGTCGAAGGGGCAGCGCCCCTGGGGATGGGACGGGTAGGGGCGGCGGGGGCGAAAACAACCAAGCCCACCACACCACCGCCCACAAACACCGTGCCCCACCCCTCACCCCCAGCGACAATGACCAGGTGCGGTACAGAATCCTGGGCATAACCCAGGCCGAGGACACCCAGGGCACCCCCCTACCCATCCCCGGCCCCCGCCTCCGCACCCTCCTGGCGGCCCTCGCCCTGCACCCCGGCCGCCTCACCACCCCCGACACCCTGATCGAAGAGATCTGGTCGGACACCCCACCCCACGACGCCCTCGCCGCCCTGCAGGCCCTGATCGCCCGCCTACGCCGCACCCTCGGCAAGGACGCCATCACCTCGGCCCCCGGCGGCTACCGCCTCACGGCCACCCCGGACGACGTAGACCTGTTCGTCTTCGAACGCCTCGTACACGAGGGCACGACCGCCCTGTCGAACGACGACGCGAACACCGCCGCCCACACCCTGGACGAGGCCCTCGCCCTATGGCGCGGCCCAGCACTCGCCGACCTCCCCGACCGCACGGCCGCGACCCGCCCCAACGCCCTGCACCTGGAGGCGACCCGAGCCCGCACTGAGGCGGCCCTACGCCTGGGCCGAGCCCAGGAGGTCGTACCCCGCCTCAGAGAACTGACCACGACCCACCCGTACGACGAACCACTGCACGCGCTGCTCATCCGCGCCCTGCGCGACACGGCCCGCACGGCAGAGGCCCTGGACGCCTACGAGACGGCCCGCCGCACCTTGGCGGAAGGCCTGGGCGCAGACCCGGGCCCACAACTCCGCGCCCTGCACACGGAACTACTGACCACCCCACCCCCACGCACCCCGTCACCCCCCACCCACCCTGAGGGCCCGACCCACCAGGTCACTCCCACACCCCCCACCGCCCCCTCACCCCCCGAGAGCCCCACCCACCCTGAGGCCTCCACCCACCCCGAAGCCCCCACCCGAACCGGCAACCTCCGTCCCCGACTTACCTCTTTCGTGGGCCGGGAACCAGAGCTGGGCGCCATCCGTTCCGAATTGCACAGGGCCCGACTGGTCACGCTCACCGGACCGGGCGGCTCAGGAAAGACCCGCTTGGCCGAGGAAGCCGCCGCAGGCACCCCCCAGGCCTGGCTGGTCGAGCTGGCACCCCTCGACCAGCCCGAGGCGGTGCCAGGCGCGGTGGTCAACGCCCTCGGTCTGCGCGAGACCGTACTGAAGACCACCGAGCTGACGGCCCCGCAGGACGACCCGATCGCCCTGCTCGTAGAGCACTGCGCCCCCCGCAGCCAGCTCCTGATCCTTGACAACTGCGAACATGTCATCGAGGCGGCGGCCACCCTCGCCGAGACCCTCCTCACCCACTGCCCGGGCCTCACCGTCCTCGCCACCAGCCGCGAACCCCTGGGCGTCCCCGGCGAGTCCGTGCGCCCGGTCGAGCCCCTCGTCCCCGACCAGGCGCACCGCCTCTTCACGGAGCGCGCCACCGCCGTCCGCCCCGACGCGGCCACCCTGCTCCGCGACGAGGTCAACAGCGCGGCGGTGGACGAGATCTGCCGCCGGCTCGACGGCCTGCCGCTCGCCATCGAACTGGCCGCCGCCCGGCTGCGCCTGCTCACCCCCCGCCAGATCGCCGACCGCCTGGACGACCGCTTCCGCCTCCTCACCTCCGGGAGCCGCACGGTTCTGCCCCGCCAGCAGACCCTGCGCGCGGTCGTCGACTGGTCCTGGGACCTGCTCGACGAGCGGGAGCGGACGGTGCTGCGCGAGGTGTCCGTCTTCGCCGGCGGCTGGGACCTCGCGGCGGCGGAAGCCGTGTGCACGGGCTCCGCGGCCGACCTGATCGGGGCGCTGGTCGACAAGTCCCTGATCGTGGCGTCCCCGTACGAGCGCGACGGCGGCGACGGCATGCGCTACCGAATGCTGGAGACCATCCACGAGTACGCCGTCGAGCGCGCCGCCGAGGTCCCTGAACTGCGTGCCGCGGCCGAGCGCCGGCACCGCGCGTGGGTGCGCGCACTCGTGGAGGAGGCCGAGCCCCAGTTGCGCTCCGCCGCTCAACTCCCGTGGATCGCCCGCCTGGAGACGGAGCAGGACAACATCCGCGCGGCCCTGCACCGTGCTCTGGTCGACCGCGAGGAGGCCGAGGCCGGCACCCTCGTCCTGGCCATGGGCTGGTTCTGGTGGCTGCGCAACTACCGTACGGAGGCCATGGCCTGGACCGAGCAGGTCCTGCGCCTGGGCATGGCACTGGACGCCGTCGAGCAGGACGACCCCGTCGACGCCTTCCTCGCCGACCCGGACGGGGAGGCGCACCATCCGCTGCGGACGCGGCGGATGAACCTCCGGATGCTGCATCTCTTCTTCAGGGTCGACACCGAACCGCTGGACGGCATCCTCGACGACCGGATGCGGGAGTACATCGACCGGGTGCGGGACTTCTTCGCGCGGGGCGGTCCGGACGCGGCCCGGATACCGGGGCTCGCCTGGCCGTTGATCACCTTCGGCAGGGACGGCTCGCGGAGCGTACGGGAGTCCTTGGACAGCGTGCTCGCCAACTGCCGTGCCCACGGCGACGACTGGGCGATCGGCGTCAGCCTGATGTTCCGCACCCACACGGTCGTCGACTCCTCCGGCAGCCTGGAGGGCGTCGACGACGACCTCGCGGAACTGCGGGAACTCAGCCGCCGGGTCGGCGACCGCTGGATGCGCGCCCAGGTGTGCAGCGCGGCCGGCGAGGCGGCGATGGTCCGCGGCCGGCCGGAGGGGGCCAAGGACGAGTACGCGGAGGCGTTGCGGCTGGCCTACGAGGTGGGGGCGTACGCCGAGTCGCCGTTCCTCATCGCCCGGCTCGCCGAGGTCGCCTACCGCACGGGCGACCGCTCGGCCGCGCTGGCGACCCTGGACGACGCGGACACCGCCGCCGACCGCTACGGCGTCACGGAGGCCCGGGCGTTCGTCAGGATGATGCGGGCCCGCATCGCACTGGACGACAAGGACATCGCCCACGCCCGCGAGTTGGTGGACGTGATCCGGGCGGAGGCCGGGCAGGACGTGGCGCCGCCTCAGTTCATGGTGGCGCTGCACTCGGTCGAGGCGATGGTGACGGTCGCCGAGTCCGGCCCGGCGCAGGGGCTGCCCCGGTTCGCGGAGATCGTCCGTGAGGCGGTCGAGAAGCGGTGTGCCGACGCGGTCGTGGCGGCCCTCGTGGACATGACGGCCGTTCTGCTGTCCGACCTCGGCGACCTCCCGCGCGCGGCCCGGCTGTTCGCCGCCGCCGAGGGGTGGCGTGCCGGCGACCCGCGCTCCCTTCCGGAGGGCGAGGACGCCGAGCGGGCCGAGGAGGCCGCCCGCGCCGCCCTGGGCCCGGCGCGGTACGCGGCGGAACGCACCCGGGGCGCGACCCTCACCCCGGCCGAGGCCATCGCCGAACTCGACGAGGCACTGCACGCCCTCCCCTCCGGCCCGTGACCCCCAACAGGTGCTGCACCAGGGCCTGTTGGGGAGCCTGCCGACGCCTGCCGAGTCCCTAGGAGCAGGTGAACTTCGACTCGGCCCAGTCCGCGAGCGCGAGGGAGTCGAAGTCGCTGAGCGCTTCGACGACCAGCCGTACGGTCTCGTGTCCGGCGAGGTTCACATGGACGGGCACCGCCCGGTCGCCGCCCCGGACCGTCCCGGACCGCCACAGCCGGGCGCCGTCGGCGTAGACCGAGAAGTGGACCCGGCCGATCCCGAGGGTCATGTCGTCGACGCCGACGAGCGCGTCGTAGGCGGTGCAGTCGCGGTTGAGGTCGATGGTGACGGAGGACCGGCCGTGCACGGTCACGCCGTGCGCGTACTTCGTGTCGGCGATCGTCACCCCGTACCGCTGCCACACCCAACTGCTCTCGCCGAGCCGCATCTCGGGCCCGGTGCCGTCGCCGGCGACGTTGTAGGACAGCTCGCTCCACTGGTAGACATTCGGAGCGGGCGGGGGAGGCGGGGGCGGCGTCGGGGTGGGCCTCGGGGTCGGTTTCGGCGTGGGAGTGGGGGTGGGCTTCGGGGTCGGCGTCGGGCTGGCCTTCGGCCGGGGTGTCGGCGTCGGGGTCGGCTTGGGGGCGGGCGCCGCAGCGAACACCGGAGGCTTCGGTTCGGGGTCCTTCTTCGAGGGCGTGGGCGTCGGCGCCTCCGGCTGGACCACCGGCGCGGACACGGGCGGCTTGGCGTCGGGCTTCTTGGGCGGGACGTCGCTGCCGGTCAGCGCGAGCGCCACCGCGGCGGCCGCCACCGCGACCACACCGGCCGCGATACCGGCCTTCACGGGCGCGCCGAGCCCCTCGGAGGCCGCCGCGCCACCTGCGCCCGCCCCGCCCGACGAACTGCCGCCCGCCGCCACGGCCGCACCCGTGGCACCCGCCGCCCCGGCCCCGGCACCGCCCGCGATGAGCGCGACCACCTTGGCGTACCCGGCGGCACCGAACCAGCCGATGACCGCGACCGGCACAACACCCGGGATACCGCTGGCGACTTCCTTGATCTGGCCCGCGGCCAGCCGGCACTTTGCGCACTCCTCCAGGTGCTTGCGCAGGCCCCGTTCGGCACGGGTGCGCAGTCCGCCGCGCGCGTAGGCGCCGAGCCGGTCGGCGTAGCGGGCGCACTCCTCGTCGCCGACGAGCGCGGCGCTGACGTGGGCCTGGAGGTAAGCCTGCTTGAGGCCCTCGCGGGCGCGACTGGCGAGCACGCGCGTGCCGTTGGCGTCCAGCCCGAAGAGCGTGGCGACCTCGCTCGGCGACTCGTCCTCGACCTCGGTGTGCCACAGCACGGCCTGCCAGCGCTCGGGCAGCGACCGGAAGGCCTGCATGGCCATGGACTGCTCGGCCTCGTGCATCGCCCGCACATCGGCGCCCAGATCCAGTGTGTCGTCGTCGGACACCTCGGAGCCGCGGGCGGCCTGCGCGGCGAACACCGCGAAGTCGTCGACCAGTTGCTCGCGCCGGGCCGACTTGGTCCAGTTCGCGGCAACCCGGCGGACGGTGGTGAGCAGATAGGCGCGTACGGCGTGCTCGGGTCCCGAACCGCCGCGCACCGCCTGCAACATGCGGGCGAAGACCTCGGCGGTGAGGTCGTCCGCGGTGTGGGCGTCACGGCAGCAGGTACGGGCGTAGCGGCGCACGGCGTCCGCGTGGCGCCGGTACAGCTCCTCGTAGGCCGTGTCGTCGCCCGCGCGCATGCGCTCGATCAGGTCGGCGTCGGCCGGTGGCATGTCCCTCGGCGGTGGCAGGACACTGCCGTCCTCCCGCCGGTCGCGCTGCGCGGGCACGCTGCCCTCGACGGGCTCACCGCCCTGCGCGGGGATGCCGGCCTCGACGGGCTCGGCGCCGCGCGCCGCCCCGGCGGCCCGGCCACCCTGACTCGGTACCTGCGGGGAACCGCCGGCCTCCGGGTCACCGTCACCCAGTGACTCGTCCCGCCCGTCAACGCTCATCGCGGAAAGCCCCCGCCGCCTGACCTACAGTCCCGAACACCGGGTCAGAGTGCCATATTGGCTTTTGTTCAGGACCCCCTTGGAGGGGACCTTCCACTCGTCCGTGGGGACTTGTCGTGCCGCAGTGCTAGGCGTCACCCTTCCGGGGAAGGCTCAATCGGCGCTCCCGGGGCGGGAGTTGCGTCATCTGTCCGGAATGCCGGGCGTGTTGTGGGCTCGCGCGGGGGGCGCGGGCCGCGCACAGCCCACGCTCCTCCGTCACCTTTTCGAGTAACTCCGGCCATGACCGCGGCCGGAGTCGCCCTGCCATGACCGCGGCAGAGCCACACGGCCGCGACAGTGCCCACGGCCGCGCCGGTCGCGACCGCGGCCGACTCACGCCGGCCGCGACCGCGATCCGTCACAGCGGTCGGGACCGCAGCCCGTCCAGCAGGATGTCCAGCAACCGCGCCGAGGCGGCGGCCTGCTGAGCCGCGTCCGGCAGCGAGGGCGCGGCCGTCGCGATCACCAGCAGTACGTCCGACACCGAGACGTCGGGCCGCAGTTCACCCGCCGCACGCGCCCGGTCCACGAGCTGGCCCACGACCTCCAGCAGCGCGGCCGCACCCGTGTCGTCGTCCGCCGAGATCGCCGGTGCCCCCTCGGGCACCAGCCGCAACTCCCCGGCACCCGGCTGGGACCGCTGCTGCGGCACGCGCGCCTCGTCGAACACGCCGTCGCCCTGCTCCTCCGCGACGCCGACCCTGAGTACCTGCGGCGGCAGCAGCCGCCCGGCACCCGAGGCCACCGACGTACGCAGGAAGCGCGAGAGCGCCGACCACGGCTCGTCCTCCTGGCCGAGCGCCGTCCGGGCCTGATCGGTCAGCCGGGAGGTCTCCTCCTCGGCTATCCGCCTCACCAGGACGTCCTTGCTCGGGAACCTCCGGTAGACGGTCCCCACACCCACCCGCGCCCGTCGCGCCACGTCCTCCATCGGTGCGCCGTATCCCAGCTCACCGAAGACCTCGCGCGCCGCGCGCAGTACGTGTTCCAGATTGCGCTGTGCGTCCACGCGGAGGGGCGCCGTGCGTGCACCGTCCCCGCGTCCGTTTGCCGTCGCCGCGCTCACCACACCAGCTGGTGCGAGTGTGGACGCGGACGACCAATGAGTGTCCTGAATATGCATGAATGTTCCCCCGGTAATGACGTCTCCCCCCGGAGACTCTCCCCGCCATCGGCAGCTGGGGCGTGGGAACAAGCGCGACCACGAACCCGCCCGTCGCGGACCCGATGAGCGCATCCCCCTACACCCCGTCGACACACGAACATAGTTGAGCGGGGGTCAATTCAGAAGGGGCAGGTTCCGCACGGAGCGCCCCCCGATCGGAGTACGGGCCGCATACGTCCCGATTACACCCCTCAAGGTCACCCGGCGCACACCTGCTGACCTGCAAACCTTCCGCGCACTCCGGCAATTCGGCCAAGTCCGGATGTCCCCGACCCGCGGTCACACAAATTGTCGAGACTGTGGACAAACTCAAGCGCTGGGTGCGTCATGGGATGGTGAAGGAACGTGCGCGCATTCTCGTTGTCGGTGGCGGCTACGTCGGGATGTACACGGCTCTGCGCCTGCAACGGAAGTTGAAACAAGAACTCAAACGGGGCGAAGTCGAGATCACGGTCGTCACTCCCGACCCGTACATGACCTATCAGCCGTTCCTTCCCGAAGCGGCGGCCGGTTCAATTTCCCCCCGCCACGTCGTCGTCCCGCTGCGGCGCGTCCTCGATCGCTGCCATGTGGTCATCGGCGAGGCGGAGATGATCGACCACGCCAAGCGCACCGCCGCCGTCACCACCCTCGCCACCGACGAGGAGGGCGCGGGCCCCGAGCGACTGGAGTACGACGAACTCGTCCTCGCGCCCGGCTCGATCTCGCGCACCCTGCCCATCCCCGGCCTCGCCGAGCACGGCATCGGTTTCAAGACGGTCGAGGAGGCCATCGGCCTGCGCAACCACGTCATCGAGCAGATGGACATCGCCTCCTCCACCCGCGACCCCGCCGTCCGCGACGCCGCCCTGACCTTCGTCTTCGTCGGCGGCGGCTACGCGGGCGTGGAGGCGCTCGGCGAACTCGAGGACATGGCCCGCTACGCCGCCCGCTATTACCACAACGTCGAGCCCGACGACATGAAGTGGATCCTCGTCGAGGCCTCGGACCGCATCCTTCCCGAGGTCGGCGAGGAGATGGGCCGCTACACGGTCACCGAACTGCGCCGCCGCAACATCGACGTACGCCTCCACACCCGGCTGGAATCCTGCGTCGACCGCGTCGCCGTCCTCGACGACGGAGCCCGCTTCCCGACCCGTACGGTCGTATGGACGGCCGGCGTGAAACCCCACCCGCTGCTCGCCGGGACCGACCTCCCGCGCAACGAACACGGTCGGCTGAAATGCACCCCTCAGTTGACGATCGAGGGCACCACGCACGCGTGGGCCGCGGGAGACGCCGCCGCCGTCCCCGATGTCACCGCCGAGAAACCCGGCACCGAGACCGCGCCCAACGCCCAGCACGCCGTCCGCCAGGCCAAGGTCATCGGCGACAACATCGCGCACACCCTGCGCGGCGAGGACCTGGAGACGTACGCGCACAAGTACGTCGGCTCGGTCGCCTCACTCGGCCTGCACAAAGGCGTCGCCCAGGTCTACGGCCGCAAGCTGAAGGGCTACCCTGCCTGGTTCATGCACCGCGTCTACCACCTCAGCAGGGTGCCCACCTTCAACCGGAAGGCTCGCGTCCTGGCCGAATGGACGCTCTCGGGACTCTTCAAGCGGGAGATCGTGTCGCTCGGTTCGCTCGAACATCCCCGAGCGGAGTTCGAACTCGCGGCCGGTGGAAAGCCTCCTACCGACCCGAAGGGGTCGTCCTGACCGGAGTGAGGAACTCCGTACACCGCGCAGGCGTCTGACGGATGTCGCCCTCGTAGGCCACACTGCCAGACTGGTCCCACCCCTCGGACGAGCAGAAGCTCGCCCCTCGAACCCACGAGGCTCTCCCCACAGTGCTGCATCCCCGGGGTGCCAACCCCCAGACCCCCGGCCGGGTCCGGAGCCGGCAGAAGACGACGACACGAGGCAAGGATTCGTGAACTTCACGCGCTGGAGCGCCCGGCTCCCCGGAACGCAGCGCCGCGCCGCAGCGCGGACCGACCACGCGGTCACCGCGGACCGGCGGACGGAGGCCGCGGGCTCCGTCCCCGCCGCCCGCGCCGAACGACTCACCGACGAGCCCCCGCCCGTACCGGCCGTCGACGACCTCCCCGTCCGCGAGGTCCTCGACCGCGTCCCGGCCCTCGTCGCCCTCGTCCACGGCCCCGACCACCGCGTGGCGTACGTGAACGACGCCTATGTGACGGCCTTCGGCGTACGCCCCCTGGGCGAGCCGACCCGCGACGCCCTGCCGGAACTCGACGAACTGGGCCTGCTCCCGCTCCTCGACCAGGTCCTGCGCAGCGGCAAGTCCCGCACCCTCAAGTCCCGCAAGGCCCCCGACGGCCGCTCCTACACCTTCACCTGCACCCCGGTCGCCGAGGGAGACGACGACGGCGGAGTGCTCGTCTTCGCCACCGACGTCACCGACCACGCCGAGGCCGCCGAGCGCCTGCGCGCGAGCGAGCGCAGCCAGCGCGAAACGGCCGTCACCCTCCAGCGCTCCCTCCTCCCGCAGGAGCTCGAAGAGCCCGACGACCTGCGCATCGCCGCCACCTACCAGCCCGGCGGCACGGAGGCCGCGGTCGGCGGCGACTGGTACGACGTCATCACCCTCGGCGGCGGCCGCACCGCCCTGGTCATCGGCGACGTCATGGGCAGAGGTGTCAGAGCGGCGGCCGTCATGGGCCAACTCCGCACGGCGGTCCGCGCGTACGCCCGCCTCGACCTCCCCCCGCACGAGGTCCTCCAGCTCCTGGACGGCCTCGCCATCGAGATCGACGCCAACCAGATCGCGACCTGCGTGTACGCCATCCACGACCCGAACGAGGGTCGCCTGGTGTACGCCTCCGCCGGCCACCTCCCGATCCTGGTCCGCGACGAGAGCGGGGTCGTCCTGCGCGCCGACGAACCGACAGGGCCGCCGCTGGGCACCGGCGGCTGGATGCACTCCTCGGGCTCGATCCCGCTCGGCCCCGGCTCCACCGCCGTCCTCTACACGGACGGCCTGGTCGAGCGCCGCAACGAGGACCTCGACGAGGGCATCGCGGCCCTGCAGCGCGCCCTTGCGGGCGCCACGGGCACCCCGCAGGTCGTCTGCGACCGCCTGGTCCGCTCGGCCGGCGTCACCGCGGACCACGACGACGACGTCGCCGTCCTCGTCCTCCAGCACCCGGCCCGCACCGGCCCGGACAGCGACCTGTTCCGCAACGCCGCCCTGGAGCTCCTCGGCGGCGTCGAAGCGGCCCCACGCGCGCGTGCGTTCGCCTCCGGCGTCCTGACCAGCTGGCGCTTCCCCACCGAACTGCACGACCTGGGCGTCCTGGCCGCCAGCGAACTCGTCGCCAACTCCCTCCAGCACGGCATCCCACCCATGCGCCTGCGTCTGCGCCGCACCGACCGCCGCCTGATCATCGAGGTCACCGACGGCGACGACCACCTCCCCCGCCGCCGCCGCGCCGAACCGGGCGACGAGTCCGGCCGAGGCATCGCCATCGTCGCCACGATCGCCTCGAACTGGGGCTCCCGCCGCACCCCGGGCGGCGGCAAAGCGGTCTGGTGCGAGTTCGTACTCCCACGCCCGGCCTGACCCCACACAAAAGCGGCCGTCACCCAAGGGCGACGGCTGCTCCACTCTCTCTCACGCCTCAGCGACGACCGGCTCCGCAGAAGCCCCACCCCGAGCAACCACCCGACTCCTCGCCACCGCCCAAGGCCGATCCTGTACGGCGGTGAGCTGCCGCCCCAGCCGCAGCGCGAGGAACGTGATCCCCAGCGAGAACAGCAGGAACGCCACGATGTACGGCGCGTGCAGCGAGGCCCCCATCGGCCCGCCCACCGCGGGCCCGACGGCCAGCGCGAGCTGCTTCACCAGGGCGAAGGCGGAGTTGTACTGCCCGGCCATCCCCTCCGGCGCCAGATCGGCGACCAGCGGAGCGACGGTCGGCGACAGCATCGCCTCACCCAGCCCGAACAGCGCGTACGTCGACACGAAGGCCGCCGTCGCCATCTCCTTGCTGCCGTGCCCGAGCCCGGCGTACCCGGCCACGACCCATGCCACGGCCCAGATCAGCCCCACGACCGCGATGACCCGCGACCGCCGGCGCCGCTCGACGAACCTCAGCACGGCGAACTGCGCGACCACGATCATCAAGGTGTTGGCGGCAAGCGCCGAGCCCAGCGCGGACGTCGAGATCCCGGCCGCCTCGACCCCGTACGCACTCAGCCCGGACTCGAACTGCCCGTAGCAGGCGAAGAACAGCACGAAGCCCAGTACGGACAGCTGCACCATGGCCCGATTGCCGAGCAGCTGCTTCCAGCTCCCCTTCGCCGACCCGGCCGGCGCGTCCCCGATGTGCGGGGCGTGCGGCGTCCGCACGGTCGCCATCACGACCGCCAGCAGCAGGAACATCGCCGCCTCGATCGAGAACAGCAGCGTGAAGGAGGACGCGCGCGTGGTGTCGACCAGATGACCACCGATGAGCCCGCCGACACCCAGCCCCAGGTTCTGCAGGAAGAACTGCGTCGCGAAGGCACGCGAGCGCGTGTCGGACGTCGAGCAGTCCACGATCATCGTCGCCAGCGCCGGCTGCATCACGGCCTGCCCGGCCCCGAGCGCCGCCGCCGACAGCAGTACGGCCGTCGAGCTGCCCGCGAGGCCCAGGCTCAGCGCCCCCAGCGCGGCGGTGACCAGGGCGGCGATCAGAACCGGCAGGGGACCGCGCCGGACGATGGCCCGCCCGGCGAACGGCAACACGACGAGCGCGGCCACGGCGAAGACGGCGAGGACGAGCCCCGCCGTCATAGCTCCCAGACCTCGCACCTGCGCCACATAGACGTACAGGTACGGGACCGTGAAGCCGAGCCCGAACGCGCTGAGTGCGTTTCCCACGTGGATCCGGCGCATCGCTGCGCCCATCGCCCTGGTCACGTTCACCTCTCTCAAGTAGTTAAGACTCCTAGTAGTTAGGAGTGAAGACTTCGAAGCTAAAGTTAGAAGCTAAATAGTACACAGCGAAGGACTTCAAAGCAAAGGGGGCGCGTGCCATACTGCGGCCATGGCCGAGACCCCTGGCGTCACCGAGCCGACGCTCGAAGAGCAGATCGCCGCCTACCAGCGCGAGTTCCAGGGCCTCGACCCGCAGGTCGAGAAGATCGTCTCGGCACTGTCCCGCCTGAACCGCCGTATGCACGTCGCCTACGGCCGCCAGACCGCCGCCCTTGGGATCAGCAACGCCGACTGGGAGGTCCTCAAGGCACTCGTCCTCGCCGGCGCCCCCTACCGCATGGGCCCCAGCGATCTCGCCAAGCGCCTCGGCCTGACGCCGGCCGCGATGACCCACCGCATCGACCGCATGGTCGGCGAGGGCCTCGTGACCCGGGAACGCGACGAGTCCAACCGGGTCCGCGTGATCGTCGAACTCACGGTGGAGGGTCGCGAGAAGTGGCTGGAGGCGATGCGCCTCGCCACCGTCTTCGAGGAGGACCTGCTCCAGGACCTCTCTCCCGAGGACCGCGCAGCCCTCGGCGACGTCCTCACCCGCCTCCTGCGTAGGGTGGAGCACGCCCAGCCGGACGCGGGCGGACGCCTCAGTGACCTGGACTGATACCTGTCCCGAGGCCCGGACCGAGCCCAACATAAAAGATCTTGACAGGGATGGGTTGACAGCCCCTCCCTGGATCCGTAAAGTTCTCCGGGTTGCCACGGGGCCGTAACGGTTCTGCGGCAGCACCTCCGCCGCGACAGCGGCAACCCAAACCATCAGCACGATCTCCCAACCGGGTTGATTTCGGCGTGCCCGAATTCAATTCGATTTGGGGCTCGGCGGCCCGATTGGGAATCGCCGAGAGGATCCGCTAAGGTTTTAGACGTCGGAACGGCCCAACAGCCGGAAAT
>NZ_JARXVH010000004.1 GCF_029892565.1 Streptomyces pseudovenezuelae
CCGGGAACACCACCGGCCACACGCCTGGGTTTCTGATGGCCACCAGCCTGGGCCTCCAACGGCCACCTACCTGGGCATCTCAATGACCGTTGACAAAAACCAATGCTTGGTTACGAGGCGGAGTAGCCGTGTGTGCCGACGACGGAACCGTGGCGTCTGTGGATCCCGACGACGCTATCTCCTGTCAGTCGACGGGCAGGACCGACAGTCACACTCCAACTCTCCATGCTGCCAGGAGCGTCAAACCCACGATGGCCTTGGAAGCCCATACCTGCCTTGGTTCCGCCCCGAACCGCCCAACGAACCGGACGGTGTCTACTGCGACGAAACCGTGTGGGGCCCCACCGCGAGACCCCCTCACTTGTCGTACCCGCAGTCGATGCAGCCGGGAACATGTCCTGGGATCCGGCGCGGTCCGACCTGGGTGCCTGGAGACTTCAAGGTCCCGAGCAGGTCGATGTCGAGCCATGGTGCTGGCTCGCGTGCACCGGAGATCCATGCGCCGAGCTCGGCGAGCGCTGCATGGACGGTGAGTCCGTTCAGGTAGACAACCGAGGGATTGGCGACGCCGGTTCCGTATCCGTGGAGGCGGTCGACGGCTTGCTGGTGACCCGGTTTGGCCCAGCGCGAGATCTCTGCCGAGTCGAGTTCGTTGAGGCAGGTCAGGCATGCGGCGCCGGGCAACATGAAGAAGACACGGCCGCCGATCGCGACAGGCTCTTGCTGGTCATCGACGCCGGTGGCGATGTCGAGAAGCGGGGTACGTGTGTCGACGGCGATCTGGTTGAGGCGGTGCCTCGGGCCATCGTGGTCGACGCAGCCGATGAGTAGGTCGGCGTCGTGCAGTTCGGGATGTTCGCCTGCGGGTGTGAGCCCGGGGAAGATCTGGACCTCGATCCTCGGGTCGATCGAGCGCATGCGGCGGCGCGTGACGATCGTCTTTGGGCTGCCGATATCGGCTTGGTCGGCGGTGACGAGCCGGTTCAGGTTGGTTGTCTCGACGAGGTCGTCGTCGAGGACGATGACCTTACGGAAGCCGAGGTAGGCGAGCCCGAGCGCGACGTGTGATCCTGTGCCTCCGGCGCCGACGACCGCCACGCGCAAGGCAGCAACGGCCGCTTGAGCCAGGGGTCCGAGGAGCGGGGTCTGGCGGGCGAACCGGGTGTCGGTGACAGACTGCGCGTTGAGCACTTTGATGTGGTCGCCAAGCACGGTGACCGTGTCGAATGGCTTACGTTCGAGTTCGCCGTCGGTCCCGGGGCGCCACCAGTCGGCACGTACCATTCCTTGCGCCCATACTGCAGCCCCGTAGGGTGTCCCGCCCAGCAGGTCGACCGCGTAGGGCGACATCTCGGCGAGCGCACGCTCATCGATGGGTGAGAATCCTGGTGGCTTCAGCCGGTGGTTGTGGAATTCAACGAGACCGCGTCCGGTGGCGACCGCATGGTTGTGGATGCGATCGAGCGCCGTGTCGGCCAGGCGCCAGCCGTCGTGGTTCGGCTCGATCTCTTCGTCGTTGATGAGTGCGATGTCGACGACCACGAGGACGGGACCGCTCTCGCCATTGTGCAGCAGCTTGGTGAAGGCAAAAGCGAATCGCTCCCCGAGCGCATCGGCCAGATGCCGCTCGATGCGTTCCCAGTGCTCGGTTCGCGTGAACTTCAGAGTGCTCATCGGTTCAGCTCGCCTCCTCGAAACGGGACAGAGCGCCGGCCAGGTAGTCCGCTAGGTTGCTGCCCTGTACGGGGTCTACATGGGGGTGCCAGTCGTTCGGGTCGATGTGGTACGAGAACTGCAGCCAGGAACGCCCGGCGTGCTGCTGTACGCCCTGGCTATTGCCGGGCGTTGCGCCGCCAGCCAGGGTCAGGTCCGGGCGGGCGCAAATATTGTCCGGTTGACCAGCTGG
This sequence comes from Streptomyces pseudovenezuelae, assembly GCF_029892565.1. GTDB lineage: Bacteria > Actinomycetota > Actinomycetes > Streptomycetales > Streptomycetaceae > Streptomyces > Streptomyces pseudovenezuelae_A. The sequence continues at coordinate 1,907 of NZ_JARXVH010000004.1, forward strand.
GTAGTTCGCGGGGATGGCGAACAGGACGTCGGTATCGGCGTGGGACCAGCCCGCGGGCAGCGGGTGGTCTCGCAGCGCGACGACGAGGGCTTCAGCGTCGATGGTGGCGTTCGGGAACGCTTGGCGCAGCAGCTCTTCCTCCTGCGCCAGGCGTTCGGCGAGCCTGTCGGGCACGGACACGCGATCAGCCTCGCTTGAAGCGGGGACGGCGCTTGAACTGGGCTCCGGGCACGAGGCGGACTGTCTCGTCGGGCGTGATCGTGATGCGGGTTCCGTCCGGCAGGATCTGGACCAGGCCGTCGGCCGGGTTGATACCGGCCATCTCCATGATCTGTGCACCGGTGATCGTCGGCTTGTCGTGGGTGTATTCCACGCCATCGACCTCGAAGACGAATGTGGGGCGCTTGGTGCGGTCTGTCTCGGTCTGACTGTCTGCGGCTGCCATTGCGGGGCCTCCAAGGGTCGACCCGCCGGATGCGGGCTTTCACCTCCTAGTCGCTGGCGGCAGACCGTCCGCAACCCCCTTCGCGCAAGAATTTTTCAAGCCGAATCCGTGGCGGCGTAGGTCAACTCCACGACGTCCGGTGCGGCGCTGGCCAGACGGCGTGCCAGCCGTTCTTCGTAGGTCGTGATGAGGATTTGCCCTACGGTGCCCGCTTGGACGGCCGACACCAAGGTCTGGGCGACTGCGGCGCGGCGGCGCGGATCAAGATGCTCAAGTGGTTCGTCGAAACACACGGTCGAGGCACGTGCAACCGAACCCGCCAGCAGCAGTCGCGTCACGAGCAGAGCGGTGGACCGTTCTCCGCCGCTCAGGTCGCCCACCGTCAGCGTGGCGTCTCCGTGGGGAATGGTGAGGTTTCCATCGGCGCCGAAATGCAGTCCGTCGGTGCCGAACACGAGCTTCCAGCGGCGGCCGACCTCGTGCGCGATCGGTTCGACGTAGTCCGTCAGGTAGCGATCGGCCAGCTTGTGGATGGTCTTCTCGCTGACCTCCATGACCATGTCTTCGCGCGCAGCCGCGATAAGGGTGGACTGATCGCGTGCGGCTTGCCGTAGTCTCACCAGCTCACTTTTAGCTGCTCCGAGTCGAGCTGCCGCATCGCCATGGCGTTCAGCGAGATCTGAGAGACGTCGCCGCGCTTCGGCCAGCTCGGTGACTGCTTCTGCGCCAGGATCGTCGCCGACCGGTTCAGTCGGAGTGTGCAGCGCATTGAGGGCGTCGCGAAAACCGGTAATCGCGATCAGCCGCTCGCGAGCCTGCGCGGTGTCGCGCACACGTTGTTCAATCTCGGCGTGCGCGGCGTGGTCCACACCGCCGTGCGCGGAGGCCGCAGCCTCGCGTTCGGCCGGCGTCAGCGGGCGAAGGCAGGTCGGACACTGATCCGTGGCAGACGCAAGGACCTCAGCAGCCGATGCCGCACGCGCTGCTCGAACCTCCGCCGCCGACGTGGCCGCCAGGCTGGACTCGAGCTCGCTCGAGGCAGCGCGCTCACTATTGGCGATCGCGGCCCTCGGATCCTGATCGCCGAGATCGATGGAACCGGCCATGCGCGCGACAAGCCGCCGTACTTGCTCGTCGAAGGCACGAGCGTTCTGCCGGTAGTCGCTCCATGCCTGCGCGAGAGTTGCTGCCGGTTCCAGCCGGTGCGCCAAGGCCTCCGCGGCCTGTCGCTGATCCGCGATCCCAGACACTTCCGTATCCAACCGTGAGACCGTCTCGGTCAACGACGCGATGGCCTCGTCGGTCCCGCTCAAGTCATCGCGCAGAGTCTTGATCTTCACCGCAAGCTCGGACCTCCGCGTATTGATCGCTTTGGCAGCCTGCAGCATAGGCGTGATGCCGAAAACATCGGCGAGGTGATCTTTGATCGGAAAGCCTGTGGCTTCCCCTTTCGCCCCTACGCCGAAAACCAACGCGTCGAGAAGTCCGGGATCAGCACCCCAAGCACGGCGCAGGAGTTCCGTGTAGGCCTCTTCATCGATTGCCGTGCCATTGGCCTCGGCAGCAAAGCGAGCAGCGCCGCTGCGCTTGACCGACCTGGTCAGCTGCACCTCAGTGTCCGCCAGCACCAAGTCCAGGCACACTGTTGCCGATTCGTGGCCGACGCGGACCGCCTGGCCGAGGCGACGGGCCGGGGGGGTGCCGAGCAGGCCCCATCGGACGGCCTCAACCAGCGACGTCTTGCCGACACCGTTCGGAGCGACGAAGAACGTGACCGGGCGGCTGAGCTCCAGGTTCAGCGTCTCGTAGGCTCGCCAATGGCTCAGGCGAATGCGTCGGATCACGATGCGGCAGCCCCCGCCATCTCCGCCAGACGATCTACGAAGTCATCTGGCATCAGGCCGCCCGTTTGCACGCTCACTACGAGGGCGGCGAGTTCCGCCGCATCGAGGTTGCCAAGTGCAAGCTGACCTTCCTTCTTGTATTCGAGCCGAGGCTTCGCACGAAGAGCCTGTGCGATCTGTGCCTCGGTCACCTCCCTCGCCACGGCGTCGACGGCTGCCGTATCCGGCAGCACGTCGAAATCGGCGACCCGGTCCCAGCGCGGCAGGCGCCGCTCGAAGAACCGTCCCAAGGCGAGCCCCAGAGGCTCCGGCAACATCGAGCTGTGAGGGTCGAGCCAGCCAAGCACCGGACTGATCGAGCGCGTCACGTCGGCAGGCGAGAGAACGACAGCCCGCTCGGCGTCAGCAGAAGTGACACAAATCGCCGAGATATCGGCGTACAGGTTAAAGAACCGCCCGAGTTCCTCCGGTGCGCTCGACCACGTGTCGGTATCACCCACGAGGACCGCTACCGCTTCCGCCAGCACAGCGCACTGCGCAATCGCCCGCATACCCTGCGGTACCTCCGGCGACCATGCGGGGTGGAACTCCGTCGAGATACGGCCTCGAAACCGAAAAGCCAACTCCTCAAGCGAGTCCTTAAGCGGTTCATCCGCTACTCCACCCGAGGCCCTCGGAGTCGACTGGGCAGCCATGAGCAGCGGAGCGGACGATGCATCCGCCACCAAGCCCAATCGCCGGGCAACGGGGTCCTGCTCAATAGGTGGGAGTTCCGGGTCTCGGTCGGCCAACGCCCTCACGATCTCGAACTGGCCCGTGATCACCTCTCGACGGCTCGACGGCAGATCCGACAGGTCCGGCTGAGGGCCGAGGCCGCGCAGAAACAGTAGGTATTCCTCGATAAGCGCGTCGTTCTGGTTATCCAGTTCCTCGTTGTCAGTCACTGTGCCCCCTCCCATCCTGTGGTTCCTCTGCTGCGCTTCGATTCGACGCAGCGTCTGATCGCTTCGATGGCGCGCTTTCGCTGCCGACTCGCTGCTTGGTGTGTCTTGCCGTTGCGGAACGCCCAGTCGGACAAGAGCTCCTCTCCCATGATCGTCTCTACGACCAGATCGCGTTGCTCATCGGTCAGAAACCCAAGGCATCCTTTGGCCAGGGCGACTACACGCTCGTCTTCCTCTGCGGCTCGCGCATCGTCGTCATGGAACTCCACCGCTGCCATGGCTACCGGGTCAGCAAGGAACCCCTTGATCCCTTCACGCTCGCGCACGACACCCCTGCCGATGTCCTGCCCCCGTCGGAGAGCAATCATCTTCGCCAGCCCGGTGACCGACGACACATCAGCGGGGTCCTTCTTTCTCAACTGCTCGAACGCCTCGCAGACAGCGTCCTCGACATCGCGGGGATCTGGAACAGCGGAAGTGATCGAGTGAATCCCACGTCGGGCGCCCTGGTACATCGCACCACGGACCGCTTTGAAGAGCTCAAACGCGTCGAGCCGACCCTCCCGCCATCGCAGCAGAAGTCCGTCGGCTTCAGTGTCCGTCCCAGAGTCGTCCATCACCCGTACGTCGGTCGGAAGGCGGCGACCGCAACCCCCTCTCTGGAAAATTCTTTGGCCGCGCATCGCGCATGCGCGCGCCGCCACTCTGCCCCAGTCTGTTCGCCTGCGAATCAGTAGTCACGAAGCCAGGCCACAGCATGCAGAGGCGAGATGTCGAGAAGGGGCACATCGTAGCCAGCCGCCGTCTGTTTCGTGACGGTTCATCGGGCTGGCCGCCGGCATGTAGGCCACCAACGGATGATCCGAACCAACTGGACGAGCGGTGGCCAGACAGCCGGACGAGCCCTCCCATGATGTGCCTTCGGTTCACCACAGCCCACGCCGAGTGGGCCGTGCGGACTGACACGACGGTCAACGCCGGGGCCGCATAACCCGGCCGAGCCAAGACCACCCCCATGTCGGCGACTGTCGCGAACGGCCAGCTCAGAAGCCTCGCCAGTCCCTCACTCCAGGGACTTTTCAGGGACTTTCAATGCTGTCTGAGGGACTTCCGAGGGACTTTCCACCGCGTAACACGGCAAGCCCCTGAAAGATCGGAAAGGGCCTCCGACGCAGGTCAGAGGCCCTTTCCGAGGCAAAGCCGCAGGTGGCGGCAGACGAGTCGGGCTGTACGCCGGGTTCTGTTCCCCGGGCCCTCGCGGGCGCCGGGGCGACGGCCATCCATCTACGACCGACGTTGCCGTCGGCCTCCTGCGGTCTACCCGCGGACTCGGGCGAGCAGCCCTCGGGCGTCCGCGCAGAGCGCGCTTTTCACGGCGGCGCTCCTTTTGACCTTGCTCCGGGTGGGGTTTACCTAGCCGCCTGAGTCACCTCAAGCGCTGGTGGTCTCTTACACCACCGTTTCACCCTTACCCGGCGCCGAAGCGTCGGGCGGTTTGTTTTCTGTGGCACTGTCCCGCGAGTCACCCCGGGTGGCCGTTAGCCACCACCCTGCTCTGTGGAGCCCGGACGTTCCTCGGGAAGCCCCCGTCAAGGGGACTCCACGCGGCCGTCCGCCCGGCTCGTCTGCCGTGTCGACCATGCTACCGGGCGTGTGCCCTTGCGCGGACCGGAGGCCGCCGTGGCCAGGATCGAGCCCGCGAGGATCAGGGTGAAGGCCGTTGCGATACCCAGGGTGAAAGCCTCGTTCAGGAAGAGGGCTCCTGCCGCCACCGCCACCGCCGGGTTCACGTACGTGAACACCGTGGAGCGCGTCGGGCCCACCTCCTTGATCAGTTCCAGGAACACTACGAAGGCCACCGCCGTGCAGATCACGCCCAGGCCGGCGAGGGATGCCAGGACCGAGGCGGAGGGGACGGATGAGGGCCATGTCATTGCCGCCGCGGGAGCGTAGACCAGGGCCGCCAGCGCCAGGCACGGGGCCGTCAGCTGGAGGGTCGGGACGTCCTTCAGGTAGCGGGCCGCTATGAGCGGGGCCGTCGCGTAGCCCAGGACCGTCACGAAGACCTCCGCCAAGGAACGCGCGTCGCCGCCCGTCAGGTGCGGGACGGTCAGGACTCCTACGCCCGCCAGGCCCAGCCCCAAGCCCGTCACCCGTCGTGCGCCCAAGCGTTCCGTGTCGCCGAAGAAGCGGGCCAGGAGTACGCCAACGATCGGGACGCCCGCGATCAGCAGGCCGGCCGTCGAGCTCGACAGATGCCGTTCCGCGTCCGTCAGCGTGAACCACGGGCCGATGATCTCGATGCACGCGAAGGCCAGCATCGGCAGCCAGTGGGAACGGACCGTGCGGATCAGGCCGCCGCCGCGCAGGGCGAAGGGGAACAGGAGGAGTGCGCCCAGGGCGCAGCGCGTGAAGACGACCATCGACGGGGAGAGGTCCTCCACCGCCACCTTGATCATCAGGTAGGGGATGCCCCAGATGACGCCCATGAGGGAGAACAGGAACCAGCCGCGTGCAGTCATGAGGGGAGCATGAGTCCCCTTAGCGCCCCGCGTCTTGAACGCTGTTGCGGTACGCCGCCGGCGTCACCCCCAGAACCCGGCGGAACCAGCGCGTCAGATGCGCCTGATCCGCGAAGCCCACCAGTGGGGCGACCTCGGCAGGGCGCAAGCCCGTGTCCAGAAGGCGCCGCGCCCTGGCCACCCGGTACTGCGCCAGCCAGGCATACGGCGGCACCCCCATCGACGTACGGAAGGCCCGTAGGAGTTGGTAGCGGGACAGGCCGAGGTCGCCGGCCAGGGCCGCTAGGGAGGGGGGTTCCAGGAGTTCGTCGGCCAGACGGTCCCGTACCGCTCGGGCTATGGCGTCCGCGCCCGGGACCTGGTCGCAGGTCGGGCGGGACGTGGAGTGGCGGCGGGCCAGGGCCGTCAGTAGCCAGGGGAGGCGGGACTCGGCCTCCAGGGGGTCCGGGCAAGCGCTCAGTTCGGAGTGGGTCAGCAACAGGGCCGCGGACAGTTCCGGGTCGTCCAACAACGGCTCACGGAAGTGTGGGACGCCACCTACCGTGCCCTCCGTCAGCAACATCGGCTCGGCGTACAGGGCCCGGTACGCGTAGCCGTCGGTCGTGGTGCCGGGGCCGCCCGTGTGGATCTCGCCGGGGGCCAGGACGACGATTGAGCCGGGAGCCGTGCGGATGTGGCCGCCGCGGTAGTCGATGAGTTCGGAGCCGTCGACGCAGACGCCGACGGTGAACTCGTCGTGCGCGTGCGGAGAGTAGACGTGCTTGTCGAAGCGGGCGGTCAGGAGGTGCAGCGGTGGGCCGCAGCGGCCCAGGCGCGCCTTCGTCCACAGTGCCTCTTCGGCCATCGCCCCAGACCCCCCTGTGCGCCCGTTCCATTCACTCCCACAGGCGCAACGCCTTCAAGGGCCTATTCCATGCCGCCCCCCTTCACAAGCGGCAGCCGCGTCGCTTGACCCTGCCGCAGCGTCAACGTTTCTACTGGTCCCATGCGGATCGGAGAACTCGCCGCCACAGTCGGCGTCACCACGCGGGCCGTGCGGCACTACCACCATCAGGGGCTGTTGCCCGAGCCCGAGCGGCTGTCCAACGGGTACCGGCAGTACACGCTGCGGCACGCGGTCGCGCTGGCGCGGATCCGCCGGCTGACCGAGTTGGGGCTGGGGCTGGCCGAGGTGCGGGACGTGCTTGCCGAGGATGCCGGGAAGGATCTGGCTGAGGTGCTCACCGAGTTGGACGAGGACCTCGCCCGGCAGGAGGCGGCGATCCGGGAGCGGCGGTCGCGGTTGCGGGCCCTGCTGGAGGCGGAGGGCGGGCTGTCCGCCGATGCCCCGGTCTCGCCCGAGCTGGCCGCGCTGTTCGAGCGGACGGCGAGCCTGCCCGACTCGCCCATGGCCGCCAAGGACCGCGAGGTTCTCGCGCTGGTCGCGACGGCCGCGGCGCCAGAGGACCGGGACCGGTTGATGACGGCCATCGGTGCCGTCGTCGGCTCGCCGGAGACTGTGGCCCGGACCCATGAGGCGTACGCACTGCTCGACCAGCTCGTCGACGCCGACCCCGCCGATCCCCGGGTGGAGGCGGCGGCGCTGCTGCTCGCCGAGTGCACCCCGGCGCAGTTGCTCCCGGACGCCGGCGCGCTCGACCACGACAACAGCTTCCTGCGCGCCTTCTACGCCGACTTCGCCCCCGCCCAGGCCGCCGCCATCCGCCGCGCACTGCGCATCCTCGCCGAGGAACGACGAACGGAGGAACAGCCGTGCCCACAGCCATGACGACGGCTACGAGAGCCGTGCACGCCCTACTCCGCCACGAACTCCGCCTGCTCGCTAGCCTCTTGTTGTGGGCGACCCGCCGCACGCACGGCACCGAGGGCAAGCAGGCCTTCGGGTACGCGCGGGGGCAGGGCGCGGTGATGTTCGGGTTCGCCTTCGTGTGCGTGGTCGAGACGGTCGCGATGTCCGTGCTGCTCCGCGATCTGCCCGCCGTGCACACGGTGATGCTCGTACTGGACGTCTACACCGTCCTGTTCGTCGTCGGCATGCACGCGGCCTCCGTCGTACGGCCGCACGTGCTCGATGTCGGCGGCGGCTCGTTGCGCGTCCGGCAGGCCGGGCACGTCGATCTGCTCATACCGCTGGAGAAGATCGCGAACGTCCGGCGCGAACTGCGCATGACGCACACCAAGACCGACGGCCAACTCGACCTCGCCATCGGCTCGCAGACCACCGTCACCCTCGAACTCGCCGAGCCCGTCACCCACTTCACCTTCACCGGCCGCCAACGGGACATCAGCGTCGTCCGCTTCCACGCCGACGACGCCGACACCCTCGTACAGGCGATCAAGCAGTCCATCGAGCAGACCGTCACGCGGGAGCGAACCGTACCCTCGCCGCCGCTCCCGGGTCTGCCTGTGTGAGGCGTACCCGTAGCCGTTCCCCCAGGGGGAGTTGGTCCCCCTCGATTCGGCCGATGATCGCCAGGGACTCCAACTGCACCGTCCCGACACCGGACTTGTGCTCGTCGAGGTCCACCACGACCGCGTCGAAGATCTCCCCGACCCGGTCCTTCAGCAGGGCCGCCTCGACGATGTCCACGCAGGCCCGTTCCACCGCGCCCGCACGTCGCGTGCCGTCGGCCATCTCCTTCGGGAGGGTGTCGAGAGCGGCCAGGACCCAATCCGGCACATCCGCCCCCGCGACGGCAGCCAGGCAGATCTCGGCGGCGTAGCGGTCGACCAGGCGGCGGAGAGGAGCGGTGCAGTGGGCGTAGGGCGCGGCGACTGCGGCGTGGGTGGTGATGGACGGCAGTGCGCCGTCTCGGAAGACCGTGTAGCCGGCGCCGCGCAGCAGGGTCGTGCATTCCTGGAGGAAGGCCGCGTGGTCAGGGCGGTGTGGGTCGAGGGAGCGGACGAGTTGGGCGTACGAGACGTGGTGCGGCCAGTCGATGTGCAGGGCGCGCGCGGTGCGGCGAAGGCGGCCGACGGCGCCGTCGGACGCGGCCGGGAGGGTGCGCAGCACGCCGGTGCCGTGGGCGAGCATCAGGTCGGCCGCCGCCATGCCGGTGAGGAGGGAGATCTGCGCGTTCCAGCCGTCGGCGGGCAGCGGGGCGCGGTACGTCAGCTCGTACGCGCGATCCCTCTCGACGATCTCCTGTTCCGGCACGTTGAGCGAGATGCCGCCGCGTTCGACCTCCAGCGCCTCCCGCAGCCCGCCGATCTCCTTGAGCAGCGCGAGCGGCTCCTCTGCCGTGCCGTCGTCGATCCGTCGCTGTACGCCCGCGTAGTCGAGCTTGGCGCGGCTGCGGACCAGGGCCCGGCGGACGTCGACGGCGACCGTCCGGCCGTCCGCGTCGAGGTCGATAGTCCACAGCGCGGCCGGGCAGGTCTGGTCCGGCAGCAGGCTCGCGATGCCCTCGCTCAGCACGGTCGGGTGCAGCGGCACCTTCTCGTCGGGGAAGTAGAGGGTCGTCACCCGCCGGTGTGCCTCCAGGTCCAGCGGCGCGCCGGGTACGACGAAGGCGGCGACGTCGGCGATGGCGTACCGGACGCGGTAGCCGCCGGGCCGGCGGGAGAGGTGCATCGCCTGGTCGAGGTCGGTGGAGGTGGGCGGGTCGATGGTGAACAGGGGGATGTCGGTCGCGTCGTGCGACGGCAGCGTGGGAGCCTTCGCGGCCCGCTCGGCCTCGGCGAGGGCGTCGGGCGGGTAGCTCTCGGGCACCCCGAGTTCGGTGCGCAGCGCGGTGAGGGCGGCGCGGAGGGGTGCTTCGGGGGCGCCGGTCACGCGGATGTGGCGGCTGGGCATGTAGCGAGCGTAGGTCCCGGTTCGCCGGGTGGCACGCCGTACGCTGTCCCGGAGCTCAACCGAAGGAGATCGATCCCGTGCTCGTCCTGCTGCCGCCCTCCGAAGGCAAGGCGTCCTTTGGCCGTGGTACCCCGCTGAAGATGGAGTCACTGTCCTTGCCGGGGCTCTCCGACGCCCGCGCGGCCGTACTCGACGAGCTGGTCGAGTTGTGCGCCGCCGACGAGGAGAAAGCACGCGAGGTGCTCGGGCTGACCGAGGGCCTGCGCGGCGAGATCGCGAAGAACCTCGAACTGCGCACGGCCGCCGCGCGCCCCGCCGGGGAGATCTATACGGGGGTGCTGTACGACGCCCTCGACCTGGCCACGCTGGACACCGCCGCGAAGAGGCGGGCCGCGCGGTCGCTGCTCGTCTTCTCGGGACTGTGGGGCGCGGTCCGCGTCACCGACCGCATCCCCTCCTACCGCTGCTCGATGGGCGTGAAGCTGCCGGGGCTCGGGGCGCTGGGCACGCACTGGCGGGCGCCGATGGCCGATGCCCTGCCCGAGGTCGCCGGGGACGGACTGGTCCTCGACCTGCGGTCCTCCGCGTACACGGGCGCCTGGAAGCCGAAGGGCGAGGTGGCCTCGCGGACGGCGAGCGTACGGGTGCTGCACGCGCCGACCCGGAAGGTGGTCAGCCACTTCAACAAGGCGACCAAGGGGCGGATCGTACGGAGTCTGCTGTCGGCCGGGGTGGCCCCCAAGGGGCCGGCTGAGCTGGTCGAAGCGTTGCGGGACCTCGGGTATGTGGTGGAGGGGGAGGCGCCTTCGCGGGGCGGGCAGGCGTGGTCGTTGGATGTGTTGGTGGACGAGATTCACTGACGCGGCCGGCCAGTAGGCGTTGCCGGGCGTCAGAAGGCCAGGTCGCGTTGCAGTATGCGCAACACCCTTTGCGCACCCTGCATCACCCCGGCAGGATGAGCGGCATGCCCACGTCTGTACTGGACCTTGCCCCCGTCGTCCCCGTTGTCGTCCTCGATGACGTCGCCGATGCCGTTCCGCTCGCTCGGGCGCTGGTCGCCGGTGGGCTGCCTGCGATCGAGGTGACGTTGCGGACGCCGGTCGCGCTGGACGCGATACGGGCGATCGCCGGTGCGGTGCCGGACGCGGTGGTCGGGGCCGGGACCGTCATCACTCCGGCGCAGGTGCGGGAGTCGGTGGCGGCGGGGGCGCGTTTTCTGGTCAGCCCGGGCTGGACGGACGTACTGCTGGAGGCTATGCGGGGGTCCGGGGTGGCGTATCTGCCGGGGGTGTCGACGACGTCGGAGGTCGTGGCGCTGTTGGAGCGCGGGGTGCGGGAGATGAAGTTCTTCCCGGCGGAGGCGGCGGGTGGGACGGCGTATCTGAAGTCGCTTGCGGGGCCGTTGCCGCAGGCGCGGTTCTGTCCGACGGGCGGGATCGGGGCGGCGAACGCGGCGGAGTATTTGGAGCTGTCCAACGTCGGGTGTGTGGGCGGGACTTGGATGATTCCCGCGGATGCCGTGACCGCCGGGGACTGGGGGCGGATCGAGTCGCTGGCGCGGGAGGCGGCGGGGCTCAGGCGATCCGGATGACGACCTTGCCGAAGGCGGCGCCGGTCGCGTAGTAGGTGTACGCCTTGCGCACCTCGTCGTGGCCGAAGCCGAAGACCCGGTCCACGGGCGGGCGGACGGCATGCAGGGTGATCGCACGGTTCATCCGCTCGAAGTGGGCACGGCTGCCGACGAAGATGCGCCGCAGGGTGACCAGGGCGGATCCGAGCGCGTCGGTGCTGATCTCCATGGACGTCCGGTGCGGGCTGTTGGCGGCGATCAGGGCGATACGGCCGTAGAGCGCGGCGGCGCGCACCGACTGCTCGACGGTCTCCGGGCCGCCGGTTTCCACGACGAGGTCGGCGCCGCGTCCGCCGGTTAGTTCGCGGACGTCCCGCCACCAGCCGGGATTCTCGACGTAGTTGACGACGTGGTCCGCGCCCAGGGCCTTGAGGCGCTCCGCCTTGGCCGGAGCGGACGTGGTGGCGACGACCTCGGCGCCGAGGGCCTTCGCGAACGATACGGCGAAGAGCGCGAGGGCGCCCGTGCCGAGGGTCAGGACCGTCTCACCGGGGAGCACCGGTTCGGCGCCGCCGGTCACCGCGTTCCAGGCCGTGACGCCGGCGCAGGGCAGACAGGCCGCCTCCTCCCAGGTCAGGTGACCGGGTACGGCGACGGCCGCGTCCTGGTCGAGGCGGACGTACTCGGCGAGCATGCCGGGGAGGGTGACGCCGGGTTGGTCGATCAGGGCCGGGGTGATCCGGCCGCCGAGCCAGCGCGGGAAGTACGTACTGGTCACCCGGTCGCCGACGGAGAACCGCGTGACCTCGTCCCCGACGGCGACGACCTCGCCCGCGCCGTCACTGAGCGGGACGACATCGGCGACGGCCTTCAGCGGGTAACTCCCGTTCAGGATCAGCAGATCTCGTCGGTTGAGCGAGGCCGCGCGCATCCGGACGACGAGGTCGCGGGGGCCGGGTTCGGGGTGACGGGCGGTGTCGCGGGCGACGATGCCGTCGAGGGAACCCAGGGTTTCCAGGTGGTAAGTGCGCATGTCGTCATGCTGGTTGTCCCGGGTGGGGCGCTCAATTCCCTGCGGGGTATGGGCGCCGCGGGGTTCGGTAGGGCTAGGGGCTCGCCGGCTCTGGCTGTCTCTCACTGCCTCTGGGTGTCGTACCCGTCCCGTACAACTGACCACATGACCACTGTGGGACAACCACCCCCCTTCGCCCGCGAGTTGCTGCGTTGGCGCACCGCGCGCCGGGTCAGTCAGCTGGAGCTGGCCTCGCGGGCCGGGACCACTCAGCGGTACGTCAGTTTCATCGAGCGGGGGCGCTCGGTGCCGGGGCGGGCGGTCGTGCTGCGGTTGGCCGAGTCGCTGGGGTTGACCCTGCGGGAGCGCAACACGCTGTTGCTCGCGGCGGGTTACGCGCCCGCGTTCCCCGAGTCACCGTTGGACGCGGTCGAACTGGGGCCGGTGCGCGAGGCGTTGGACGGCATCCTGGAAGGGCATCAGCCGTATCCGGCGCTCGTCGCCGGCCCGCGCGGTGAACTCGTCGCGGCGAACGAGGCGTTCGACGTGCTCACCGAGGGCGCGGCGGCGGAGCTGCTGAAGCCGCCGGTCAACGTCCTGCGGCTGGCGCTGCATCCGCGCGGGACGGCGCCGCGGGTGATCAACCTGGATGCATGGGGGCGCCACATCGTGGAGAACCTGCGGGCGCGGGCGGCTCGCAGCGCCGACCCGTCGCTGGACGAGCTGGCGACGGAGTTGGCCGGGTATGTACCGCCGTCGGGTGGGTCCGACGACGACTACCTCGGCTTCGCCGTACCTCTTCGACTGCGATGTGCCGAGGGCGAGTTGCGGCTGCTGACGACCTTGACGTCGTTCGCCACCGCCGTCGACGTCACTCTCGCCGAGTTGCAACTGGAGGCGTTCCTGCCGGCGGACGCACGGACGGCGGAGATCCTGCGCGCCCGTGCCGCTCAGCGCAGGTGAGAGGTGTCGTTGAAGAGCCGTACGCTCGCGTTGCCGTCCGCGAAGTACGCCACCGCCGAGAGGGCCGCCGCCGAGAGTTCCATGCGGAACAGGGCCTCGGGCGGGGCGCCCAGGGCGAGGCGTACGAAGGTCTTGATCGGTGTGACGTGGCTGACGAGTAGGACCGTGCGGCCCGCGTAGGCCGCGACCAACTTGTCGCGGGTGGCGGCGATTCGGGTGCCGGTTTCTGCGAAGCTCTCGCCGCCGCCGGTGGGTTGGGCCTCTGGGTCGGCCAACCAGGCTGTCAGGTCTTCCGGGTGGCGTTCGCGGACCTCACCGAAGGTCAGGCCCTCCCAGGCGCCGAAGTCCGTTTCGCGTAGGCCTTCGTCGATGGTCACCTCCAGGCCGAGGTGGGCGGCGACGATGGCTGCGGTTTCGCGAGTGCGGGTCAGGGGGGACGCGACGATGGCCTGGATCGTGCCGCGTCTTGCCAAGGCGGCGCCCGCTCTCTCGGCCTGGTCGCGGCCGACCTCGGACAGGGACGGGTCGGTGCCGCCGCTGCCGGAGAAGCGCTTTTGGGGAGTTAGCGGGGTTTCGCCGTGCCGGAGCAGTACGAAGGTGGCGGGGGCGCCCATGTCGGGGGACGAGCCCCAGCCGACTGTGGGTTTCGGTGCCGCCGATACGTTGCGCGCGGCGCGGGTGTCGACCGTGGTCTTGTCGGTCGTCGCCACAGTGGCGGCCGGTGGGGGCTGGTCGCGCAGTTCCCCGCGCCCCTTAAAAGGCACGTCCGACTGCGCCCCGGACGTCACGGCCGACCACCGTTCGCCCCTCTGGCCCGCGTCCAGCTCCGCCGTAGGAGCCCCCGCCGACCACCGTTCGCTCTTCTGCCCCGCGTCCAGCTCCGCCGTAGAAGCCTCCGCCGACCACTGTTCGCCCCGCTTCCCCGCATCCATCGCCTCGTTGGCGAGCCGGTCCGCGTGCTTGTTCTGCTCTCGGGGGATCCACTCGTACGTCACCCGGTCCGGCGGGAAGATCCCCGCCGCCTCCGCCGCCAGCGGCTTCATGTCCGGGTGTTTGATCTTCCAGCGGCCCGACATCTGCTCGACGACGAGCTTGGAGTCCATGCGGACGTGGACGGAGGCGGAGGGGTCGAGGGCGTAGGCCGCCCTCAGACCCGCCAACAACCCTCGGTACTCGGCCACGTTGTTCGTGGCGACCCCGATGTATTCCGCGGCCTCCATCAACGTCTCGCCCGTCGCGGCATCCAGCACCACGGAACCGTAGCCCGCCGGCCCCGGGTTGCCCCGTGAGCCGCCGTCGGCCTCGACGATGAACTCCCGCACGGCGCTTGCTCCTTAGAGACCGGACTCGGAGGTGCGGACCAGGATGCGGCGGCAGTTCTCGCAGCGCACCACGGTGTCGGGGGCGGCGGCGCGGATCTCGTTGATGTCGGTGATGGACAGCTCCTGGCGGCAGCCCTGGCAGCTGCGCTGGTACAGCTTGGCCGCGCCGATGCCGCCCTGCTGCTCGCGGAGCTTGTCGTAGAGCTTCAGGAGGTCGGCGGGGATGGTGGCCGCGATGACCGCGCGCTCCTTGGTCACCGTGGCGACCTCGCCGTCGATCTCCGAGAGCGCGGCACCGCGGCGCGCGGTCGCGTCGTCGATCTTCGACTGGACGGAGGAGACCCGCTCGGTGAGCTCGGCGATCCGCTCCTGGACGGACTCGATGCGCTCCATGACCTCCAGGACGACGTCCTCCAGGTCGCCCTGGCGCTTGGCGAGGGAGACGATCTCGCGCTGGAGGTTCTCCAGGTCCTTGGGCGAGGTGGCGGCACCGGAGTCCAGGCGATGCTGGTCGCGGACGGCGCGCTGGCGCACCTGGTCCACGTCCTGCTCGGCCTTGGTCTGCTCGCGGGTGGTGTCGCTCTCCTCGGTCTGCGCGGCGACCAGGAGGTCGCGCAGCTGGGTGGCGTCCTTGGTCAGCGCGTCGATCTCGGCGTGCTCGGGCAGCGAGCGGCGGCGGTGCGCGAGCTGCTGGAGGCGGACGTCGAGGGCCTGGACTTCGAGGAGTCGGATCTGGTCGGCGGGCGCGGCGTTCAGTTGGGGGCTCCAGGGGTGTGCGTCGGGTTGGACGCCGCGTGGGCGGTCCAGGGGTCGGTGACCGTCGGCGAGACGTGGACGCGCAGGTCCCAGCCGTGGCGGTCGGAGATCTGGTCGAGCTGGGCTGCGGCCAGCTCGCACCAGGGCCACTCGGTGGCCCAGTGCGCCGCGTCGAGCAGCGCGAGGGGGCTTTGGGCCACCGCTTCGGAGGCCGGGTGGTGGCGCAGGTCCGCGGTGAGGAAGGCGTCGACGCCGGCCGCGCGGACCTGGTCGAAGAGGCTGTCGCCGGAGCCGCCGCTGACGGCGACCGTGCGGATGGTGGCCTCGGGGTCGCCAGCGACGCGGATGCCCTGCGCGGTGGCGGGCAGCCGTTCGGCGGCGCGGGCGGCGAACTCGCGGAGCGGCAGCGGGTGGTCCAGTTCGCCGATCCGGCCCAGGCCCCGGCGGCCCGCCGGATCGGTCGGGTCCGGTACGAGGGGTCGTAGGACCCGCAGGTCCAGGGCGCCGGCGAGCGCGTCGGAGACGCCGGGGTCGGCGGTGTCGGCGTTGGTGTGGGCGACGTGCAGCGCGATGTCGTTCTTGATCAGCGTGTGCACGACCCGGCCCTTGAAGTGGGTGGCCGCCACCGTCGTCGTACCGCGGAGGTAGAGCGGGTGGTGGGTGACCAGCAGGTCGGCGCCCAGCTTCACCGCCTCGTCGACGATCTCCTGGACGGGGTCCACGGCGAACAGGACCCGGGTGACCTCCTGCTCGGGGTCGCCCACGACCGTGCCGACCGCGTCCCAGGACTCGGCCCGCGCGGCGGGCCACAGAGCGTCCAGCGCGGCGATGACTTCAGACAGACGGGGCACGGTCAAAGGCTACCTGGCTGATCTGTGGCACTGAACCGACGGAGACGTCCGGTACTGAACCGATGGAGACGCCCGGGCTCTCCCCTGGGCCCCGCTCAGCACATCCGCCACCGTTTCCTCAGGCGAATCGTTCCTGGGCCACCCTTATGTGTGAAGAGGGTGCCTGGTGGTCCCACGTCCGTGCGTACGAAAACTAGCTTCGTGGCCGGAGGTGACCAGACGATGACGGCCTGTGCGATCGAACCCGGGACGACCCCTGAGGAGACGACCCCTGAGGAGGGGGCTCCGCAGGTGGAGTGCACGATCAGCGCGGACGGTGCCTACGCGGCCCGCCTCGCGTTCGACGGCGGCTCCTGGTTCCCGGAGCGCTGGACCCTGGACGGCCCCGAGCCGTACGCCGTCCCGCTGCCCGGCAACCAGCCGGAGGAGCCCGGCACCGAGGTGCAGCCGATGAGCGACGGGCGGGTCCTGATCCGGCGCCTGGTGGACGGGCGGCACGTCTTCACGCTGCTGTACCCGACCGGGCCCGGCACCGGCGAGGTGCTGATCGGCGGGGTCGAGTGCCCGGACGAGGACACCCGGCTGCGGCTGGTGCCGCCCGCGCCGGGCGGCGGGAAGGCGTACGCCCTCGCCGTGGGCCGGCGCGCCAGCACGCTGTGGCTGGTGGCGGGCGGCTCCTTCGGGCCCGAGCACGTGGCGGAGATCCCGGGGCGCTGCTCGGGCGGGGTGTGGCTGGACCGCACGGGTCGGATGCTCGCCCTGGACCGGGAGGTCGGCGGCTGCACCAAGGCGATCGTCGTGGACCTGGAGCGGGCCGGCGAGGTCTCGCCGCTGCTGCAGATCGCAGCCGGCAGCGACGACCGGCTGCTGCTCGCCGACCCGGACAGCGGGCTGCTGCTGATCCGCTCCGACGCGCCGTCGCCGGGCGAGGACCGGCTGGGCTGGGGGGTGTTGGGCAGCACGCTGCCGGTGCGCTTCCCGGAGAGCCTGCGACTGCCGGACTGCGCGGTGACGCCGTTCGCGATCCAGCCGGGGCAGGTGCTGCTGCCGGAGAGCTGCGCGGTGGCGCTGCGGGTGGACGGGCCGGTCGGCAGCTGGGTCGGCGTATGGCGGCCGTCCGGTCGGCGGATGCTCCATCTCCCGGCGCCCGAGGGGTGGTTGGCGGGCACCGGGTTGTGGTCCAGGGACGGGGTGCTCCAACTGCCCTACACCACGGCCGAGGTGCCGTGCGGAGTGGCGCGGGTGGCGGTGCCCTGGGGGGAGACGGGGGACGCGGGGGAATCGGGGGATGCGGGGATGGCGGGGGGCTCGTGGGGCGCTGGGGGCGCGGGCCCGGGGGATTCGGATCGGGGCGGTACGGCCGTACAGGCGGCGTCGGGAAGTTCGTCCTCGGCCGCCGACGGGTCGTCGCAGCCGGATCCCCCGGTGCCCGCCGTGCCGCGTCCGGTGCCGCTGGGGAAGGCGCCGTTGGCGCGTCTTGTAACGAACTAGTGCCGGTTGGCGCGCCCTTGTGGATCCGAGGTCAGGTGTGCTGGATAAACTCGCCGGGCTGTTAGAAAGATCATGTTGACGGGGTGAACCTTCCGATGAGCGACGCAAGCACGATGCAGCCGCTGACCGCCGATACCCACGAGGACAACGGGCAGGGCCGACACCGGGGGCCGGTCTCGGCCCAGGACGGCGACACGGCCCCTCGCGGCCGACACCGCAAGCCGGAGTCGGGCGAATAGGTGGCCTGACGGCACGTAGATGAAGGGGGTGGCCCGGTGCACGGGTCACCCCCTTTCGTGCGCCTACCTGTTGGTGCCGGCCCTTCGTGTGAGCCCGCCCTGTCAGTCCGCCCTGTCAGTCCGCCGTGTCGGTCCGTTTGAGCCCCAGTACCTCCGCCGCCGCGAACGTCTCCCCCGTCGGCCGGTCCGCGTAGTGCGGGGTGAGCAGGGCGTCGAGTTCGTCGTAGCTGAAGATGTCCTGCTTGCTGTCGAACTTCGCCTGGACGTGCGGGCGTTCCACGATCGCCACCATGCCGCCGTGCACCACCAGCAGTTGGCCGTTGACGCGGGCCGCGGCGGGCGAGGCCAAGTAGCCGACGAGCGGGGCGACATGCTCGGGGGCGAGCGGGTCGAGGCCCTCCTCGGGGGTGGCTAAGCCGGCGAAGACGTCCTCGGTCATCCGGGTGCGGGCGCGGGGGCAGATGGCGTTGGCCGTCACGCCGTACTTGGCGAGCGCGAGGGCCGTGGAGGTG
The DNA here is from genome assembly GCF_029892565.1 of Streptomyces pseudovenezuelae. Classification (GTDB taxonomy): domain Bacteria; phylum Actinomycetota; class Actinomycetes; order Streptomycetales; family Streptomycetaceae; genus Streptomyces; species Streptomyces pseudovenezuelae_A. Next base: position 20,174 of record NZ_JARXVH010000004.1, read on the forward strand.
GTCAGGCCGACGATTCCGCCTTTCGCGGCCGCGTAGTTGGGCTGCCCAGCCGAGCCCGCGAGGAACGCTTCCGAGGAGGTGTTCACGATCCGCCCGTACACCGGTGCACCCGCCGCCTTGGACCGCTCGCGCCAGTGCGCGGACGCGAAGTGGGTGGTGTTGAAGTGCCCCTTGAGATGGACCCGGATCACCGCGTCCCACTCGCCCTCGGTCATCGAGAAGACCATCCGGTCGCGCAGGATGCCCGCGTTGTTGACCAGCACGTCCAGCTTGCCGAACTCGGAGACGGCCGACTCGATGAGGGCGCGGGCCTGGGCGAAGTCGGCGACGTCCCCGGTGTGGGCGAGCGCCGTGCCGCCCGCCGCGCGGATCTCGGCGGCGACCTGCTCGGCGGGGCCCGCGGAGGCGTCCCCCGAGCCGTCCCGGCCCGGCTGACCGAAGTCGTTGACGACGACGGCGGCGCCGAGCCGGGCGAGTTCCAGCGCCTCGGCCCGCCCGAGCCCACGACCTGCGCCGGTGACTACGGCGGACAGCCCCTCCAGTGGCAACGACACGGGGACTCCCGTCGGTTGTGGCAGCGGCACAGGAACCTCCGTCGGGTCTGGTAGCGACACCGCGACCCCCGTCAGATCTCGATGCACGTACGCAGGGCCGTCCCGGTACGCATCTGGTCCAGGGCCTCGTTGATGTCGGCCAGCGGCACCCGGTGCGTGATCAGGCCCTCCAGGTCGATGCGGCCGGCCCGCCACAGGGCGATGGTCCGCTCGTAGGAGCGCAGCACGTCGCCGCCGCCGTACATCGACGGCAGGATCCGCTTCTCGTCGAAGAACAGCTCGAACATGTTGAGTTGGAGGAAGTCGTCCATGGAGCCCGCGCCGACGATGATCAGGCTGCCGCCGCGCCGGGTGTTGTCGTAGGCGGTGCGTGCGGTGGCGGAGCGGCCGACGACCTCGAAGACGTAGTCGAACCCCTCGCCCGCGGTGACCTGTTGCTTGGCGTCGGGCAGTTCCTCGGGCGAAACGGCCCTGGTGGCACCGAACTTGAGCGCGGACTCGCGCCGGGAGGCGACCGGGTCGACGGCGACTATCTCGGCGGCGCCCTTGAGCCGGGCGCCCTGGATCGCCGAGATCCCTACACCCCCACAGCCGATCACCGCGACCGACGAACCGGCCTCCACATCAGCGGTGTTGAGGGCCGCGCCGAGCCCGGTGGTCACCCCGCAGCCGATCAGCGCGGCGATGTCGAAGGGCACGTCGTCGGGTATCGGCACCGCGCTGCCCGCGTCGACGACGACCTCCTCGGCGAAGGTGCCGGTCCCCGCGAAGCCGAAGACGTCACCGGTGGGGCGCCGGAAGTTGGGGGTACCGGCGTTCATGAACCCGGCCAGACACAGCTCGGTCTGACCGCGCTTGCAGGCCGCGCACACACCGCAGGCCGGCAGCCAGCACACGACCACCCGGTCGCCGACCTTCAAGTTGGTCACGCCTTCGCCGACTTCGAGGATCTCTCCCGCACCCTCGTGCCCGGGTACGAAAGGCGCCGGCTGCGGCAGCACCCCGCTCATCGCGGACAGGTCCGAGTGGCAGAGCCCCGTGGCCCGCACCCGGATCCGCACCCTGCCGGGCCCGAAGCCCACCGCCTCGACGTCGTCGAGGACCTCCAGTTTGTCCTGGCCGATCTCTTGCAGTACGGCTGCGCGCATGGTGCGGCTCCCCTCAGGTCTGCCCGGTCGAAGTCGTCCCGGTCAAGTCGTCGTCGCGGTCAAGTCGGCCCGGATTCAGGAGTGTTGGACGATGGTGTCGGCGAGGACGGGCGCGTCGTCCCGCTCCACGGCGCTCACGGCCACCCGGGCCGAACCGTCCTGCCGCCACATGCGGATGCGCAGGGTCTCGCCGGGATAGACGACACCCGCGAACCGGGTGCTGTACGCCCGGACCCGGCCCACATCCCCGTCGAGCAGCGTGTCGACAACCGCCTTCAGCGTCATGCCGTACGTGCACAGCCCGTGCAGGATCGGCCTCTCGAACCCGGCCACCTTCGCGAACTCGGGGTCCGCGTGCAGTGGATTCCAGTCGCCGGAGAGCCGGTAGAGCAGGGCCTGGTCCTCACGGATGCCGCGCTCGACGGTCCGGTCGGGCTCACCGGAGGGCGGGTCGAGACGAGCCGATGGACCACGATCGCCGCCCCAGCCGCCCTCCCCCCGTACGAAGATCTGCGAGTCGTTGGTCCACAACGGGCCGTCGGCGTCGGCGACTTCGGTGCGCATCACCAGGACGGCGGCCTTGCCCTTGTCGTACACGGCGGCGATGCGGCCGGTGGTGGTCGCGGTGCCCGTCGCCGGGATCGGACGGTGCAGCTCCAGCGTCTGGCCGCCGTGCAGGACCTTGGCCAGCTCGACGTCGATGCCGGGCAGGGACAGTCCGCTGATCACGCCGGGCGCGCCGGAGCCGGCGACGGTGGCGAAGCTCGGCAGGACGTGCAGCCGGGACTCCAGGGTGTAGCGCAGTTCGTCGGGGTCGGTGGCGGGGCGGCCGGCCCCGATGCCGAGGTGGTAGAGCTGGACGTCCTTCGAGGTCCAGGTGATCTCGCCGGTCCGGGGTTCGGCGGCCAGGGCCTTGGCGGCGTCGATGGGCAATGCGGCTCCCTGAGTAATCGGAGAGACCCCGGTACGGCCGTCCGCACCGTCGGCCGCACCGAGGTCGTCACGGGCCGATCTAGAACGCGTTCCAGTCCGGCGCCCCTTGTATAGCCCAGCGCACCGCACTTGTGAAGGCTCCTGACGCTGTGTCAGGTGGCCGGACGCGCCCCGGCCGACTCCCGGTCCCCCTCCCGTTCCGGGCCGTGACATTTGTCCTGCCCGAGTCCGTACAAGCGCATCTGCCGGAGGGCGGGGGCGAGTTCGTAGCGTCATAGCCATGACTCAGGGGACGGGTAAACAGACAGCGGGTACAACCGCTGGTGCACAGACAGCGGCTGCACAGACAGACCCAGCCGTACGGTTCACCGCGGCCGTCAAATCCTTCGGCGCCGTCCGCGCCGTGGACGGCATCGACCTCGACATCGCCCCCGGCGAGACCGTGGCCCTGCTCGGCCGCAACGGCGCCGGCAAGTCGACGACGATCTCGCTGCTGCTCGGCCTGAACGAGCCCGACGAGGGCACCGTCCGGCTCTTCGGCGCTCCCCCGGAGCTGTCGGTGCGAGCCGGGCGGGTCGGCGCCATGCTCCAGGAGGCTCGGGCGGTGCCCCGGGTCACGGTCCGTGAACTGGTCGCCTTCGTCGCCGGCCGCTACCCGGCGCCGCTCCCCGTCTCCGAGGCCCTGCGGCTGGCCGGCATCACCGAACTGGCCGGACGGCGCGTGGACCGGCTCTCCGGCGGCCAGACCCAGCGGGTCCGCTTCGCCGTGGCGCTGGCCGGGAACCCCTCGCTGATCGTCCTTGACGAGCCGACCGCCGCCCTGGACGTGGAGGCGCGGCAGGCATTCTGGGCGTCGATGCGGGTGTTCGCGCGCCGCGGCCACACGGTCCTGTTCTCCACGCACCACCTGGAGGAGGCGGACGCGTACGCCGACCGCATCCTCGTCATCGACCGCGGCCGGATCGTCGCCGACGGCACCGGCGAGCAGCTCAAGCGGTCGGTGGGCGGCGGCCTGGTCGCCTTCGACCTCGCCGGGCGCGACACGACGGGCCTCGACCTGCTGCCCGGTGTGCGCTCCCTGGAGGTGCGCGGCGACCGGGCCCGGCTGCGCACCGACGACCCGGACGCGACGGTGATCGCGCTCGCCGGTCTCGGCGCGATCCGCGGCCTGGAGGTCGCCCCTGCTTCCCTGGACGACGCGTTCCTGGCCCTGACCTCGACCTCGGCCTCGACTTCAACCTCTCCTTCGACCTCGACCTCTTCTTCGACCTCGTCCGTGACGGAGGTGGCGTGATGCTGGACTATCTGCGGCTCGAAGTGCGCCGGACCCTGCGGGACGCGGGGTTCGTGATCGGCGGCATCGGGATGCCGGTGCTGATGTATCTGCTGTTCACCAACCTCGGTGCGGACGACGGCGGTTGGAAGACCGGCTCGATGATCGGCATGGCCGGGTACGGCGCCGTCGGCTGCGCCCTGAACACCGGCGGCGGGGTCGCCGAGGACCGGGCGATCGGCTGGCTGCGGCAACTGCGGGTGACCCCGATGACCCCGCGCCAGGTCGTGGTGGGCCGCACCCTGACCGGTTCGGTGACCGTGCTGCCGGCGATCGTCGTGGTGCTCGCGGCGGGCGGTCTGGTCAACGGCGTCCGGATGGCCGCCTGGCAGTGGGCGACGGTCGCCCTGCTGCTGTGGCTGGGCTCGGTGCCCTTCACCCTGCTGGGCCTGGGCAACGGATACCGGCTGACCGGCCAGACCACCGGCGTGACCAACATGGCCTGCAACCTGGGTCTGGCCGTCCTCGGCGGCCTGTGGTTCCCGGTCACCCTGTTCCCCGACTGGCTGCGCACCCTGTCGGCGTACACCCCCACGTACCGCTTCGCCCAGCTGGGCACGGGGGTAGCGGAGGGACACGCCCCCGCCCTCGGCGCCATTCTGGTCCTGACCCTCTGGCTGCTGGCCTTCGGTTCGTACGCTGTGCTGTCGTACCGCCGGTCCGGCCGGACCGTCTGAACGGGGAGCTGAGAGATGACCTGGATGCGAGAGGTGACCTGCCAGGTGGGCCGGGCGCGGGCCGCGCGGGCCCAGTGGAAGGCGGACATGGAGGCCTTCAAGGCCGCGCAGAAGGAGGCCCGCCGCAACGGGGAGGCGATGCCCGAGGACCCGGGCCCGCCGCCGACCGGCTTCTCCCTGCTGCCGTGGCTGCTGATGGGGATGGGCGCGTTCTCCAACCTGTTCCAGGGCGAGACCCCGAACCCCTGGGTTGGCGGCCTGGGCCTGCTCACCTTCAACTCCCTCTACATCTACGTGACCTTCCGTTCCTTCGTGAAGGAGAAGCGCGAGGAGCTCTCGACCCGGGTGGCGCTCGCCGTGATGGGGCTGGTCACCTGCGGTCTCGCCATCGGGTACGGCGGCAGCTGGCTGTACTTCTTCCCGCTGCTCGGCCTCGCCGCCGGCGCGGCACTGCGGGGCCCGCGGCTCGGCCAGGTCGGTCTCGGACTGACCGCGCTGGCCGCGACGGTCTCCGTGTTCCGGGCCGGCTGGGACGCCATCAACATCGCCTACGGCACCTTCCTGTCCACCATGGTCACGGCCGCGATCCTCTCCCTCTCCGAGGCGGTACGCGAACTGCGCGCCGCCCGCGAGGAGTTGGCCCGCCGTGCGGTCGAGGAGGAACGCCTGCGCTTCTCCCGCGACCTGCACGACCTGCTCGGGCACACCATGTCGGTGATCGTCGTGAAGTCGGAGGCCGCGCGACGCCTGGCCGCACGGGACATGGACGCTGCCCTCGCCCAGATCACCGACATCGAGTCCGTCGGCCGCCAGGCGCTGACCGAGATCCGGGAGGCGGTGACCGGATACCGCGAGGGCAGCCTGGCCACCGAGCTGGACCGGGCCCGCTCGGCACTGTCGGCGGCGGCGATCGAACCGGTCGTGACCCGCTCCGGCGCCCCCCTCACCCCACAGACCGAGGTACTGCTCGGCTGGGTGGTGCGGGAGGCGGTCACCAACGTCCTCCGGCACAGCGGCGCGACCCGCTGCGAGATCACCATCGGCGGCGTCCTCGACCGCGCCAATCTCACCGTCACGGACAACGGCATCGGCGCCGACACTGACACCGGCACGGGCACTGCCACCGCCTTCGGCGACAAGGCCACCGGCTCCCCCGCGACCGGTCCCGCCGAGGGCATCGGCGGCACCGGTCTCAAGGGCCTCACGGAACGCCTCAGGGCGGCGGGCGGCTCCCTGACGGCCGGCCCGTCACCGCGCGGCGGCTTCACCGTCACCGCCGAACTCCCCGTGGAACCGGTCGACTTCACGTCCAACGTGGTGGCTACGGCGCCCAGGGCGCTGTGACCACCCAGCTGACGTCGTCCGTCCACGAGGTGGCGCTGTCGAAGGCGTTCGACCCGCCGTTGCTCGCTATGTAGACGTTGAAGTTGTAGTGACGGAGGTATCTGGTCGGGTAGTTGTACGACGCGAACGACGTGCCCGTGCCGCTCTTCCCGGTCCCGGCACAGAACGTGGCGTCCTGTCTGAACTGCGTGGTGCCGACCATGGGTTGTCGGTAGAGCTGGTAGTTGAAGTGGCGCAGGAAGTCACCGGGGTAGTTCCGTGACTCGAAGGAGTAGCAGGAGCTGTTGGCGAGACCCCGGCGCACGATCCAGGTGGCATCGCCCTTGTCGAGGGCCGAGCTGCTCGACGTGATCGCGGAGACGGTCGCCGCGTCGTTCTGGTGGCGGATGTAGTCGGCCGTGCAGCACGCGGTGGTCGCGCGCAGCGAGATCTCCGAGCCGGCGGTCAGCGTGCCGGTGCTGCCGGTGGATCCGCCGTAGCCGACGGAGACGATGTTGGCCTGCACCGAGTTGTCGGCCGCGTCGGTCGGGATGCCCGCGGTCATGACGCCCTCGAAGAACGAGCCGATGGAACCGTTGCTGTTGTCCCCACCGGTACCCAGGACGATCGCGCCCTCCTGGTGCATCGGCGAGTAGCCACCGGCCGTGGGTTCACCGCCGGAATACGTGGTGGTGAGAGCGCCGGATTGCGCGTTGCCGTATTTCAGCGCGAAATGGTTCTGGCCGTTGTTCTTCAGCAAAGCGGTGACGAACGGTATCGCCCCGGTGCCGGTGTTCGCCGTGTTCTTGCTGTACCCGGCATCCGACTGGAACAGCCCGTTCTCCAGGTCGGCCTGCACCCAGGGCCCCTGGCCGTAGCAGGGCGAGAACCAGCACTCGGTGCCGAAGTTGATGGCGTCCATGTGCCCGTTGCCGGTGTCCAGGTTGTTGGTCTCGGCGTTGCCGTAGTCGAAGCAGCAGCTGCCGTTCACATGCGTGCCGGACGTCACCATGTACATCCCCTCGGCCGCGCCGTTGGTGGCCACGCCCGAGGTGGAGTTGTCGCGGTAGCCCATGCCGGCCGAGATCTCCAGGCCGTACACCTGATGCCCGCCGACCGTCACCGGCAGCGCGTCCGCGGGCGCCCCGACATCGGCCGCACCGGCTCCGCCCGCGCCCTCGATCGTGAGGTCGTTGTGGCGCGCGGACTGGTCGTAGATCTTGGTGATGATGCAGGTCGTACCAGCGCAGAACGAGTCCTGCGCCGCCGCGTTGGCATATCCCCCGGCGGCCAGCAGCCCGATGTTCGCGGTGCCGCTGTCGGAGGCCCGCTGCACCTGGTAGAGCGAGCCGTTGTAGGAGGAGTAGAGCGCCCTGACGAGACTGTGCGCGGCCACGCAGGGGGTGCCGGCGGCGGCGTAGACGTCGCACGGCAGCGAGGAGGCGGCCTCGGCCTGCGGGACGCCGACGGCGAGCGCGACGACGGTCGCGAACACCGACAGCACGGCCAGGACCGCGCTTCTGAGTCGCCGTGGGCGGGGACGCGGGCGCGGGAGTCTTGGGAACACAGTGCACCTCTTCCGTTCCTGGTGGGGCAGTGCGGGTGGGCAGTGCGGGTAACGCCTTGTCGAAATACCGAACGCCGTTCGACCGAAATACCGAACCTGTTCGCGATCGAAATGTCGAAAGTTTTCGGAATCGACTCTGTGCAGGAATTGCAGGGGTGATCGCTGAATGCCGAGGCGATTGTTTTCCCGCAGCCGGAAGCCGTCAAGACGCGCGGAGCCGAACCAGGACGAGTTTTTAGGAACGGCCGGTGGCCTTCTCGGGCCTTACTCTTGCCCCGTGGATGAGATGCCCCAGGATCACCGGCCCGCCAAGTCCATCAGAGTGCTGCTCGCCGAGGACCAGGGCATGATGCGCGGAGCGCTCGCCCTGCTGCTCGGCCTGGAGGCGGACATCGAGGTCGTCGCGCAGGTGGGCGCCGGTGACGTGATCGTGGACACCGCGCTGATCCACCGCCCCGACGTCGCGCTGCTCGACATCGAACTCCCAGGCATGAGCGGCCTCGACGCCGCCGCCGAACTGCGCGACCAGGCCCCGGACTGCCGCGTCCTGATCCTGACCACCTTCGGCCGCCCCGGCTATCTGCGGCGGGCCATGGAGGCGGGAGCCGCCGGTTTCCTCGTCAAGGACGGCCCGGTGGAGGAGCTCGCCGCCGCGATCCGCCGGGTGCTGACCGGCGAGACCGTGATCGACCCCGCGCTCGCCGCCGCCGCGCTCAGCGCCGGGCCCAATCCGCTCACCGCCCGCGAGTGCGACGTACTGAAGGCCTCCGTGGACGGCGCGACCGTCGCGGACATCGCCGGCAAGCTGCATCTGTCCGAGTCGACGGTCCGCAACTACCTCTCCTCCGCGATCGGCAAGACCGGCACCCGCAACCGGATGGAGGCGATGCGGGAGGCCCGGCAGCAGGGGTGGCTGTGACGCGGGGCGTCAGCTCAGCGCCGTCACCTCCGCCGACTCGAACTCCGTGCCCTTCGGCGCCACGCACACGAACCAGTTGTACGGGGAGCCCTCGGCCGAGCGGATCGCCGGCTCGACGTTGTCCGTCTCCTCGCTCGCGGGTGCCTTGAGCAGTGAGATGCCGTCGCCGTCCTTCATGTGGCACAGGACCCGCTCGGCGGTCTTGGCCACCGAACCGATGCCCAGCCGCACGGGGTTGCCGGCACCGGGCACCAGCGGAAGCGCACCTGATGTGAGGTCCGTGTCCGACATTGCGTCCGACGCGACGACCGTGTTCTCCAACACCGGCGATGTCGTGTCGCCGTAGCCGCGGTACACGAAATACGCCACCTTGCCGACCAGATCGGATGCCTTGCGGACGTCCGGCGCCGACTCCTCGTACTCGGCCATCGCCGTCAACTGGACCTGCGCCTCCGCCTCGTCGCGCGGCGCACCCCAGACGTCGATGAACACCTTCCACTTCTTGCCCTGGTCGGTCCCGGTGGCCAGCGTGGTGCGGTGCGGCGCGTCCTGGAACGCGTCCGGTGTCGTAGTCGCCCGCTGTGTCGCCGCCGGCGCCACCTGGTGGCCGTCCCCGTCCGGCAGCCCCGCCAGCGCCAGCGTCGCCGTGGAGCCGACGATCGCCAGTGCCGTCGCCGTGGCGATCGCCCAGCGCCGGGCCCGGCGTCGGCGCCCGCCCCTGATGACCGCCTGGGTGGGGGCTATACCGATCTCGGCCCCATCCGCCGCGTCGGCCAGCAGGAGGGCGATGTCCCTGTCCGTCATGGTGTGCCTCTCCCGGTCCGCGCTCATCACTTCCGCCGCCCTTCGCCGCTCGTCACCATGTCCGCCAGTCCCGGTATGGCGCGGAGTTTCGCGATCCCCTTGGCCGTGTTGCTCTTCACCGCGCCGACCGAACAGCCCATCGCCTCTGCGGTCTGGGTCTCGGTGAGGTCCTCCCAGTAGCGCAGGACCACCGCCTCCCGCTGCCGGGGCGGCAGATCGGCCAGAGCCGTCAGCAGAGCGCCGCGGTCGTCCGCCTGGGCGATGCGGTCACCGGTGTCGGCCACCTCGCGGGCCAGGCCCGAGTCGTCCCTGGGCGCGAGGAACTCCTTGAGGCGCTTGCGGTGTTTTCGCGCGTGCGCGTTGATCATCACGCGCCGTACGTACGCCTCCGGATCATCGGCCGAACCGACCCTGCGCCAGGCCACATAGACCTGTTCGAGCGTCGACTGGACGAGATCCTCCGCGGCGTGCTGCTCCCCCGTGAGGAGAAATGCCGTCCGCAACAACCGCGGCCAGCGGCCGACGACAAAGCTCTGGAACTCCTCGTCCCGAGCCTCCTTGCGATCCCCCATGGGCACCTCCTAGATGTTCAAAGGAGTCCATGGACCACCCGGATCGTTGCCTCACCCGGCCGAACTCGTCGAAATTCCTCCGGCCGAGTCTCCCCTCGACGCCTCGCTCCCCGACGTCTCGCTCCCCGGCGGCTTCATCCTCGGCAGCCACACCAGCATCAGCACCGCCCCCACGAGCAGCACCCCCGCCCCCGTGCGGAACACCAGCGCGTACCCCTCGGTCAGCGCCTCCGGCGTCAGACTCGCCCCCGTCCGCGACGCCGCGATCGTCGACATGACCGCGAGGCCGAGTGAACCGCCCATCGTGCGCGAGGTGTTGATGAGCCCGGAGACCAGCCCTGCCTCCCCGGGCGCCGCCCCCGACGTGGCGAGCGCGGCGAGCGGGGTCGCCGTCAGGCCCGCGCCCAGCATCATCAAAATCCCCGGGAACATGATCTCGGTGAGGTAGTCGCCCCGCGCGGTCATCGCCGACTGCCAGGCGAAGCCGCTCGCCGCGATCAGCGTGCCGAGCGCGGCCACGTTGCGCGCGCCGAGCCTGGGCAGGAAGCGGGGCGCGGACTTGGAGCCGAGGAGCACGGCGAGGGAGCTGGGCACCAGGGCGAGACCGGCCTCCAGCGGGCTGTAGCCGAGCACGTTCTGGGCGTACAGCGTCATGAAGAACCACATGCAGAACATCGCGGAGCCGGTCAGGAACATCGCCCCGTTCGCCGACGACACCGCTCGCGCGCGGAACAGTCCGAGGGGCATCAGCGGGGCCGCCGTACGCGCCTCGACCAACAGGAAGAGCGCGATCAGCGCGAGTCCGGCGAAGAGTGGCACCAGGGTGGCCGCCGCCGTCCAGCCCTCGCGCTCGGTCTGCGAGATGCCGTAGGCGAGGGTGGCGAGTCCCGCCGTGACCAGGACCGCGCCCGGCAGGTCGAGCCGCCGCCCGTCGCCGTTCCGGCTCTCCGCGAGCCACCGGTAGGCGCCGGCCAGCACGACCGCCCCGACCGGCACGTTGATCAGCAGCACCCAGCGCCACGACAGCCCGTCCACCAGCGCCCCGCCGACGAGCCCGCCCGCGGCGCCGCCGCCCGCGCCCACCGCGGTCCAGGTGGCGATGGCACGCGCGCGTGCGGCGCCCTCCGGGACGGCCGCGGTGAGGATGGTCAGCGTCGAGGGCGCGAGGACGGCGGCGCCGAGGCCCTGCACGGCCCGGGCGACCAGCAGTTCCGGCCCTTCCTGGGCGAGCCCGCCGCCCAGCGAGGCCAGCGTGAACAGGGCGAGCCCCACCAGGAACATCCGCTTGCGCCCGTACAGATCCCCGGCCCGTCCGCCGAGCAGCATGAACCCGGCGAAGGCGATCGCGTACGCGTTGACCACCCACTGCAGCCCCTGCGCGCTCAGCCCGAGGTCGGTCCGCATCGACGGCAGCGCCACGTTCACGACGGACACGTCCAGCACGACCAGGAACTGCCCCGCACAGGCGAGCGCCACCACCAGCCAGGTCGGCGGCGCGGGACGGCGGGTTGTTCGGGTGGCGTCTGCGGCTTCGAGCATGGGTGTCATACTCTCAACCCGCCTGCGCCCCTTGCATCGGGATTTCGCCGCACCCGCCCTGGACCCCAGGTCCTAGGACAGGACCTGGTCCCCGGCTCGCAGCAGCGTCACCACCGCAGCCCCACCCAGCCCGATGTTGTGCGCGAGCCCGACCCTCGCGCCCGGCACCTGCCGCTCCCCCGCCGCGCCCCGCAACTGCCATGCCAGCTCGGCCACTTGGGCCAGCCCGGTGGCGCCCAGCGGGTGCCCCTTGGAGATCAGGCCGCCGGACGGATTGACCACCCAGCGCCCGCCGTAGGTCGTCGCCCCCGACTCGACGAGCTTCCCGGACTCGCCCGCCGCGCACATACCGAGGGCCTCGTACGTCAGCAGCTCGTTGATCGAGAAGCAGTCGTGCAGCTCTACGACGTCCACGTCGTCGATCCCGAGTCCGGACCGCTCGTACACCTGCCGGGCCGCCTCGCGGGACATCGGCTGTCCGACCACGTCGATGCAGGAACCCGACGCGAACGACTCCTCCGTGTCCGTCGTCATCGCCTGGGCGACGATCTCGACGAGGCCGGTGAGTTCGCGCCGCTCGGCGAACCGTTCCGAGACGACCACGGCCGCCGCCGCGCCGTCCGAGGTCGGCGAGCACTGGAGCTTGGTCAGCGGCCGGTGGACCGTGCGCGCGGCGAGGATGTCGTCGACCTCGTACACGTCCCGGAACTGCGCGTTCGGGTTGTGCGCCGAGTGCCGGTGGTTCTTGGCGGCAACGGCGGCGAGCTGCGCCTCGGTGGTGCCGTACCTCTCCATGTGCTCGCGGGCCGCGTCGCCGAAGATCTGCGCGGTGGGCGGGGTCATCTCGAAGCCGTGCCGAGCGGCCATGATCCCGTAGTGCCGGGCGACGGGGGACGTGGAGAAGTCGCCTCCGTCCGCTCCCCCACCCAGCGCGCCCTTCTTCATCTTCTCGAAGCCCAGCGCCAGTACGCAGTCCGCGGACCCGCCCTCGACGAGTTGCCGGGCCAGCATCAGGGCGGTGGAGCCGGTGGCGCAGTTGTTGTTGACGTTGTAGACGGGGATGCCGGTGAGACCCAGCTCATAGGCGGCGCGCTGGCCGGCGGTGGAGGGCTGGAAGCAGTAGCCGACGGGAACCTGTTCCACCTCCGCGTAAGTGATCCCGGCGTCGGCGAGCGCCGCGCTCCCCGCCTCCCGCACCATGTCCCAGTACTGCCAGTCCCGGGTCTCGGGCTTCTCGAACCTCGTCATGCCGACCCCGGCCACGTAAGCCTTCATGGCGCGGAGACTAGAACAGGTTCCATTTATTCGCCAGACCTGGACTGGGATGTCCACCAACCCCTGACGGAGACTCAGATCCCCATGACGTGGTCAAGAATTGATTAGAGGTGCGAAGCAACGGAATAGTTGCCCATGCATACGAGGTTTACCCAGCACTTATTCTCACTGGAGGCCTCACCTCATGACCCACACGACCAACGAACAGCCCGCCCGGGCAGCCAGCGGGGCCGTGGTCCCGGTGCTCGCCTTCGCGGGCATCGTTGTCGCGGTGATGCAGACCCTGCTCGTCCCGGTCATCAAGGACCTGCCGCAGCTGCTGGACACCGCGCCCAGCAACGCGACCTGGGTCCTGACCTCGACGCTGCTCTCGGGCGCCGTCGCCACCCCGATCATGGGCCGGCTCGGCGACCTGTACGGCAAGCGGCGGATGCTGATCTTCAGCCTCGCCGTCATGGTGGTCGGCGCGCTGGTCAGCGCCCTCACCAGCGACCTTCTCACGATGATCGCCGGCCGTACCCTGCAGGGCTTCGCGATGGGCGCGATACCGCTGGGCATCGGCCTGATGCGCGACATGCTGCCCCGCGAGAAGCTCGGCTCGGCGATGGCCCTGATGAGCTCCTCGATCGGCGTCGGCGGCGGTCTCGCGCTGCCCGCGGCGGCCCTGGTCGCGCAGCACATGGACTGGCACGCCCTGTTCTACGGCGCCGCCGGCCTCGGCGTGCTCGCCATCGGCCTCACCCTCCTCGTCGTACCGGAGTCCCCGGCGCGCGCCAAGGGGACCTTCGACGTCCTGGGTGCGATCGGCCTCTCCATCGGCCTGGTCCTCTTCCTGCTGCCGATCACCAAGGGCAGCGACTGGGGCTGGACGTCCGGCACCACGCTCGGCCTGTTCGCCGCGGCCGTCGTCGTACTCCTCCTGTGGGGCGTGATGGAACTGCGCCTCAAGGCCCCGCTGGTCGACCTGCGCACCACGGCCCGTCCGGCCGTCCTCTTCACCAACCTCGCGTCGATCATGGTCGGCGTCAGCTTCTACGTCGTCTCGCTCGTCCTGCCCCAGCTGCTCCAGCTGCCGAAGTCGACCGGCTACGGCCTCGGCCAGTCGATGGTCTCCGCGGGTCTGCTGGTGGCCCCGCTGGGCCTGACGATGATGTTCACGGCCCCGGTCTACGCCCGCCTCTCGGCGAAGTACGGCCCCAAGGTCACCCTGATCATGGGCATGGTGATCATCGGCATCGGCTACGGCGCGGGCATCGGCCTGATGAGCGCCGCCTGGCAGAGCCTGGTCATCGCGGTCGTCCTCGGCGCGGGCATCGGCCTGGCCTACTCCTCCCTGCCCGCGTTGATCGTCGGCGCGGTCCCGGCCTCGGAGACGGGCGCGGCGAACGGCCTCAACACCCTGATGCGCTCGATCGGTACGTCGGTCTCCAGCGCCGTCATCGGCATGGTGCTTGCCAACACCGCGAACAACGTGGGCGGCGTCGCGATCCCGACCATGCACGGCTTCCGCGTCTCCTTCCTGATCGCGACCGGCGCGGTGGCGATCGGCCTGCTGATGGCCCTGTTCCTCCCCAAGCCCAACCGTGCCCCGCAGCTGAACTTCAGCAGCGAGGAGGAGGCCAACCTGGAGCGCGCCGAGCAGATCCTGCGCGGCTTCCGCGGCCGGGTCCTGGACGCCGGCGGCTCCCCGGTCGCCCGCGCCAAGGTCACCCTGATCGACCGACGGGGCCGGCAGGCGGGCGCGACCCTCTCCGACGAGGACGGCAGCTACGCGCTGACCGTGCCGTCCGGTGGCGCGTACGTCCTCGCGGCGCGGGCCACGGGGCACGGTCCGCTGGCGTCCTCGGCGACCCACGGGGGCGAGGAGCGTCCGGTGGATCTGGACCTGTCCCTGCCGTCGGAGACGGTTGCGGCTCCCTGACACCGGCACGACAGCGCCAACCGTCCGATAACCTGAACGGCGACCCGAGCGGCCCTCCCTACGAGGGCCGCTCCTCGTTCTGCACGGGAAAGGTTCGCCGCCGCGTTGTTCGTCCGTGGCCGTCTGTTCCCGGCAACGTCACCCCGCCCGCATGCGCTTGCCATTTGCTGCCCAGGCAGTCAGGCGACGGAAAAAGAGAGGGTGCTTGATGTCATGCCCCTGAAAAGACCGAGGAACATCTTCATGGCCTCCGCCATGGCGATGTGCGTGCTCGCCGCGACGGTGGTGTGGACGTTGGTGTTCTCCACACCCGCGAGTGCGGAGGGCGCCTGGAGAAACCTCATCAACGTCAACTCGGACAGATGTCTGGCCGTATCCGCCACCGGCCCGGCCAACGGCGCCGGCCTGGTCCAGCGGACCTGTGACGACATCAACGACGAGGACTGGGGCCTAGTCGCGGTGGCGGGCGGGAACGGCGACCGCTACCAGATCGTCAACCGCAACAGCGCCAAGTGCCTCGCCATGCCCAGCGCCAGCGTGGCCAACGGCACGCAGGCCATTCAGTGGTCGTGCGGCAGCGGCAGCGAACAGATCTGGGTCTACGACAGCTGGAACCGGCTGCGGAACCTGAACAGCGACCGGTGCCTGGCGATCCTCGCCTCCGACACCACCAACCTCGCCCAGGCCGTCCAGTGGACCTGCTCGGACAACACCGACCAGCGCTGGACCTGGTTCGACCACGACGCCGTCTCGGCGCGCCTCTACAACATGGCCACCGGTTTCTGCCTGGCCGACTCCAGCTCCGACACGGCCAACGGCGCCGCGATGATCCAGTGGGCGTGCAGCAACAGCGCCAGCAACTACTGGTCGCTCGAAGCCGTGACCGGCGGCTACCGGGTGACCAACAAGGCGAGCGGCAAGTGCCTCACCCCCGCGGTCGGCACGGCCCTCGGCGCCAAGGCCGTCCAGCAGCCATGCGGCATCGGCACCGACCAGGTCTGGATCCACGACAGTTGGGACCGGCTGCGGAACGTGCAGAGCGACTACTGCCTCGCCATCCCCAGCAGCAGCCCGACTCCCGGAACGGAAGCCATCCAGTGGACCTGCACGGACAACGTGAACGAGCAGTGGCTGTGGTGACGCTCCGACGGGCCTGGCCCGTTCTGCTGACCGTGGTGGTGCTGACCGTGCTGACCACCCTGCTCCTGCCCCGCACCGCCTCCGCCGAGCCCATCCCGGGCGAGTCGCTCGTCTACACGAACCTCGCGAGCAAGGGCGACGGCACGCGCACCCCCGACATCGTGGCCACCAGCGAGAACAACGCGGTCGTCGTCTGGCGGGAGGGTCTGCGGCCCGGCAACCGCGACATGGGCTACATGCGGTACGCGTACACGACCGACGGCGGATCCCACTGGAGCCGCCCCCAGACGCTGGCCCAGGAGACCGACCAGTACGCCTACCACTACGTCATCCTCTACCAGGCCGGCAGCACGCTGTACGCCTACCTGGGGCGCACCACCATCGCTGACACGGACGGCGACGGCGCGGACGGCGACGCGACCGACGGACTCAACCACAACGGCCTTCCGATCAACGCCACCCTCCTCAAGACCAGCACCGACCAGGGCCACACCTGGCAGAACGCCTCCCTCAGCGTGCCGGTCAAGACCAACCTCGTCTTCTCCGGCCACCCGCTCCAGCGGCAGGACGGGACGTACGTCATGCCGTACTGGTCGTCGGGGCGGGAGAACGGGGTGCTGTTCTCCAGCGACCTGCGCACCTGGACGCTCGGTGGCCACATCAGCGGTTCCGGGCTGGTGGCGGGAGAGAACCAGATCGGCTACTCGCAGAACCCGGCGAATCCGAGCGCCCCGAAGAATTCGCTGTTCATGGTCGCCCGCGACGACCGGGCCGGCGCCGCGACGACCACCAGCACCGACGGCGGCGTGACCTGGCAACCGTTCGTGGCGGACGCCGACCTGCCGAGCAACAACATCGCCAGGAGCTTCTTCACCACGGACAGCAACGGCCGGTACCTGTACATCTACAACACCGGTGCGGGCTTGAGCAGCCGGGACATCCTCGACTACAAGACCAGAGGCCCCGGCGCGACGGCCTGGAGCGCCGCCAAGCGCTTCGCCGACGGCCCGGAGGACACCAACACGGACCAGCCCGACGGCAAGGGCTGGGACAACTACCCCATGGCCGACGAGTACGCCCCGGGCAAGTTCTGGGTCGTCTGGGAGTTCGACACCACCCGCATCAAGACGAAAACGCTCGACATATCCGACGCACCCTGACACCACGGCCCGAACGCCACCGCCCGGGCACCCCTGTCCGCACTCCCTGCCGCACCCCCTGTCGCCTCCGCGGCAGGGGGTGCGGCAGCATGGGCCGCCCAGACACGCGTACGACCGAGAGGACCCCCATGCCCGCGGCCCCCAAGCCCGAGATCCTGGCCGCGTTCGAGGCGGCGAAGGGCTTCATGCCCGTCGACGAGGGCCTCGCCCTGTACGCGGCCGCCGTCGAGGCGGGCGCGCTCGGGCTGCCGCTCCTCGAAGTCGGCACGTACTGCGGCCGGTCCACGATCCTGCTCGCCGACGCGGCACGACAGGCGGGCGTCACCGCGCTGACGCTCGACCACCACCGCGGCAGCGAGGAGCAGCAGCCGGGCTGGGAGTACCACGACCCGGAGACGGTCGACCCCGAACTCGGCCTGATGGACACCCTGCCGACCTTCCGCAGGACGCTGCACCGGGCAGGCCTGGAGGACCACGTGGTCGCCGTCGTCGGCCGCTCACCGCAGATCGCGAAGTTCTGGAACTCCCCCCTCGCCCTCGTCTTCATCGACGGCGGCCACACCGACGAACACGCCACCGCCGACTACGAGGGCTGGGCCCCGCACGTCGCCGAGGGCGGCCTCCTCCTCATCCACGACGTCTTCCCGGACCCGAAGGACGAGTTCACCGGCCAGGCCCCGTACCGCGTCTACCTCCGCGCCCTGGAGTCCGGCGCCTTCACCGAACTCCCGTCGACCGGATCGCTGCGCGTCCTGCGGCGGACGTGACGCAGAACCTGCCTCAGGAGAGCCGCGCCACGGCCGTCCCGTAGAGCGCGGCCCGCTCCGGCGTCAGATACCGCGAGACCCGGACGAGGAACCGGCCCTGGACGTAGTCGTACTCGGCGAGCGCCGGCACGGATTTCGTGACGCCCCGGATGCAGTCCGCCCGCGCCTTCGCATCCGCCGGATCCGCGAACACTTCGATGGCGCCGTGTTCCCTTGTCCGGCGGGGTGTTCGGGTGCGCTCAGGACAGACCGCTCCCGGTACGGGGATCCCGACCGCGCGTGCTGACGGCCGCTAGGGTGGCTCCCGTGTCGTACGTAGGCCCGGATTTCGATCCCCCCCAGTCCCGCCGTTCCCGTCGCCGTCCCCTGACCGTCGCGGCCGCCGCGCTCGTGCCGGGGGCCCTGCTCGGGTGGCTCGTGTACGAGGCGGTGGGAGGGACCGGCGACGGTGGCGGGTCGGACCAGGCGGGGTTGGGGACGTCGTCGTACAGCAGCCCTGCCGACGATTCCGCCGACTCCCCCAGCGCGTCCTCTCCCTCCGCCCCCTCCTCCTCCGCGGCGGACGACAAGCAGCCGGGGACGAGTTCGACGCCCCGCACCTCCGCGCCCGCCGGATCCACCCCGCTCAGGGGCAAGGTCGTCGTCATCGACCCGGGGCACAACCCGACCAACTTCCAGCACACGGCCGAGATCAACCGCAAGGTGAACATCGGCACGAACTCGAAGGAGTGCGACACGACGGGGACGTCCACCAACGCCGGCTACCCGGAAGCCCAGTTCACGCTGGACGTCTCGCGGCGGCTGCGCGCGCTGTTGGAGAAGCAGGGCGCCACGGTGAAGTTCACGCAGGACGGGAACCGGCCGTGGGGGCCGTGCGTGGACGAGCGGGCCGAGATCGGGAACAAGGCGAACGCCGATGCCGCGATCTCCATCCACGCGGACGGCGCCGCCGTCGGCAACCGCGGCTTCCACGTGATCCTGCCGGGCTCCGTGCACGCGGGCGCCGCCGACACCCGTAAGATCGTCGCCCCTTCGGCCGATCTCGGCGAGCGCGTCGCGGGCAACTTCCTGCGCGCGACCGGCAGCGCCCCGTCCAACTACATCGGTGACGGCACCGGACTGGTCACGCGGACGGACCTGGGGGGTCTCAATCTGTCAACGGTTCCCAAGGTGTTCATCGAATGCGGGAACATGCGCGATAGCAAGGATGCGGCACTGCTCACCAGCGGCGCCTGGCGACAGCGGGCCGCGCAGGGGATCTCTGAGGGAATCGTGAGTTTCCTGCGCGGTTCCTGATCGGCGGGCGGATCCCAGCGGACACCCAGGTCGGGTGGACGATAGGGTCTACCGACGACGAGACGACCTACGAAGGACCTGAAGTGAATATCCGCTCCCTCACTCGAGGCGACGGCGTGGTGATCGGGGCAGCGGTATTGCTGTTCATCGCGTCCTTCCTCAAGTTCTACTCCGCCGATGGTTTCAACCTCGATGCGAACGCGTGGGAAAACCTCGGCACGGGCCTCGGCGTGTACATGGGCGGAGTCATCGGCGCCGCCCTGATCGTCGTCAACCGTGCGCTCCCGCAACCGCGCAAGATCCTCGGCCTGGACCTCGGCACGGTCGGCGTGGCGTTCACGGTCCTCGCCGCGTGGGCCATGTTCTGGACGCTGGTGGATGTCCCGGACGGCGCCAGCGCCGCCATCGGCCTCATCCTCGGCTTCCTCGCCGCCCTCATCCTGGCCGGCGGCGCCATCGCCACCCCGCTCCTGCCCCCGCTGCAGGCGGCCCTGCTCCCGGCCCCCAAGCCCGCGACGGCCCAGCCCTACGGCGCCCAGCCCCCCGGTGGCTACGGCTACCCGGGCGCACAGCAGCCGCAGCAGCCCCAGCCGTACGGCGGTCAGCCGCAGCCGGGCCAGCCCTACGGTGCCCAGCCGGCGCCCGCCGCCGCCCAGCCGCCGCAGCCGGCCGGGGAGTTCGCGCCGTTCTGGTTCGCCGTGCCGGTGCCGCGCCCCCTGTTCGCGGAGGACGGCTCGCCGTCGCCGATCGCCGAACTCGCGCCCGGCACCTGGTACTTGGCCGTCGAGCAGCGCGGTCCGAGCCTGGTGGCGCAGACGCAGGACGGCCGCCGTGGCGTCCTGCAGGACACGAGCGGCATCCAGCGCGGCTGAGTCCCACCGCCGAGTTTCCCGACGGCCCCCCGCCCTTCCCGGCAGGGGGTCGTTGTCGTACAGTCGCCAGCGGTCACCCGGTATCTGACGGATCGTCAGGAGGCAGGCATGCGGCTCGGTCTGGCACTCGGTTACTGGGGTCGCGGCCCCTCCGCGGACCATGTACCGCTCGCCCAGGAGGCGGAGCGGCTCGGCTACGACTCCGTGTGGACCGCCGAGTCGTGGGGATCGGACGTCTTCACGCCCCTGACCTGGATCGCCGCGCAGACCTCAAGGATCAAGCTGGGTACGGCCATTGCCCAGATGGCGGCCCGCTCCCCCACCACCACCGCGATGCACGCCCTCACCCTCGACCACCTCTCCGGCGGGCGCGTCATGCTCGGACTCGGGCTGTCGGGACCGCAGGTGGTGGAGGGCTGGTACGGACGGCCGTTCCCCAAGTCGCCGCTGACCGCGACCAGGGAGTACGTCGACGTCGTACGGCAGGTGTTCCGGCGGGAGGCGCCGGTCGAGCTGGACGGACGGTTCCACTCCCACCCCTATCGCGGCGCGGACGGCACCGGTCTCGGCAAGCCGCTGAAGCCGATCACGCACCCGCTCCGCCCCGACCTGCCGATCCTGCTCGGCGCCGAGGGCCCGAAGAACGTCGCCCAGACGACGCAGATCGCGGACGGCTGGCTGCCGTTGTACTGGTCCCCGTCCCGACCGGACGCGTACGGACCGGCACTTGAGGAACTCCCCCCGGGTTTCCGCGTCGCCCCCATGGCCCGCGTCCAGGTCTGCGACGACGTGTCCGAGGGCCTGCTCCCCGTCAAGACCATGCTCGGCTTCTACATCGGCGGCATGGGCCACGCGGCCCGCAACTTCCACGCCGATCTGATGGCCCGCATGGGGTACGAGGAGGAGGCCCGCCGGATCCAGGAGCTGTTCCTCTCCGGCCGCCGCGAGGAGGCCGTACTGGCTGTGCCGGACGCCTTCGCCGACGAGATCTCCCTGGTCGGCCCACGCGAACGCATCGCGGAACGCCTGGAGTTGTGGCGCAAGGGCCCGGTCACCGACCTCCTCGCCCTGTCCCCGGACCCGCACTCACTGCGGGTCCTGGCGGAGCTGAACTCCTGAGAGCGGAGCCGAACTCCGCAGAGCCGGGATGAACTCCTGCTAGCCGCCCGCGAGTTGTCCCGCCGACGGCACCTTGTCCGTCACCTCCGCGCCCGCGCTCTTCCCCGCGTCCTTGACCTTGTTGATGATGTCGTCGAAGGAACCGGCCACCGAGTCGGCGGAGTCGCCCTTGCGGAGCTTGGACGGGAGGTCCTTGAGGGAGTCGATGCCCGCGGTGAGGGGTGCCAGGGCCTTGGAGAGGGTGGGGTCGCCCTTCGCGTTGCGGGTGGCCGCCTTGAGCCGGTTGTAGGCGAACGCGCCCGCGAGGCCCGCCTTGACCAGGGCGAACCTGCGGCCCTTGGCGCCCTTCTCGAACTTGCCGGCCTTCCAGGGCTTCACGATCCACTGGTACGACGCCCCGGCGGCCAGGCCCGCGTTCGCCACGAAGCGGGTCTTGGCGAACTTCTGGCGCTGGGCCGAGGTGCTCGGGCTCGGGGTGCCGGCCTGGTCCGCGGCGATCGCGGCCGCCGCGGCGGTGGTCTCCCGGGCGCCGCTCCTGTCGCCGCCGCCGCTGCTGCCGCAGGCGGTGGCTCCGGCCAGCAGGGCGCAGCACAGGGTGAGCGCCATGACCAGGCGCCGTATCGGTACAGGTATCGGTACGGGCTTCTGTACGCGCACGAGAAGTCCTCCGGCGTGTCCTCCCCGAGCGGGCGTTTTCCTCCGACAGCCTCACCCGGGTCGGGCGGGGGCGCCACTCGGGCGAAGCCGTCCGGGTTTCATATGCGATCCGGCGGCAATGCGGAACACATGTCTCGATACAGCAGCGGCAATCGGGCCGGCGCGGTCATAGCGATCGTCGCCGACGTCATGGCCCTCATCCTGGGCCTGTGGATTCTGATGTACCTCCTGGACGCCAACCGCGCCAACGACCTGGTGCAGTTCGTCCACAACATGGCCTACTGGCTGGCCGGCTGGTCGCGCGACCTGTTCACGTTCGACGAGGCGTGGGCACGCGTGGTCGCGGGCTACGGACTGGCAGCGGTCGTCTACCTGTTCATCGGCCACGCCATCGCCGGACGCATGCAGCGCCACTGAAGTCTCAGTTACAGCAGTCCGGGTCCAGCCCCCTGGGCAGGTGTTCGCCGCCGAACACCGTGCAGGTGGCCTCGTGTCCGCCAAGTGCGGCGACCGCGAGGAGGAGCGAGCCGGCCGTCCAGGTGGTGAGTTCCTGGGGCCAGATCGTCTGGTCCTCGAAGACGTAGCCGGTCCAGTACAGCCCGGTCTCCTGATCGCGCAGGTGCTGGATCGACTGAAGGATCTCCAGCGCACGGTCGGACTCGCCCAACGCCCAGAGGGCGAGGGCGAGTTCGGCCGATTCGCCGCCCGTCACCCACGGGTTGGGCACGACGCAGCGCACGCCGAGGCCGGGCACGACGAAGCGCTCCCAGCCTTCCTCTATACGGGACTTGGCCTCCGTACCGGTCAACGCGCCGCCCAGCACCGGGTAGTACCAGTCCATCGAGTAGCGGTCCTTGTCGAGGAACCGCTCCGGGTGCCGGCGGATCGCGTGCCGCAGTGCGCCGACCGCCAACTCCCAGTCGGGCTGCGGCTCTTCACGCTGATCGGCGATGGCGAGCGCGCAGCACAGGGCATGGTGCACCGACGAGGAGCCGGTCAGCAGCGCGTCCGCGGTGAAGGTGCCGTCGTCCTCGCCCTTCCAGCCGATCTGTCCGCCGGGCTGCTGGAGCCTGAGCACGTACTCGACGGCCGCGTACACCATCGGCCACATGCGGTCCAGGAACATGTCGTCGCCGGTGGAGAGGTAGTGGTGCCAGACACCGACGGCCGCGTACGCCACGAAGTTCGTCTCGCGGCCGCGGTCGGTGACGTCGGCGAAGTCCCCGTCGGCGTAGGCCGCGTACCAGGATCCGTCCGCGTTCTGGTGGCGTGCGAGCCACTCGTAGGCCCGCTCGGCGGCCTCGTGCTCGCCGGCCGCGTCCAGGGCCATCGCGGCCTCGGTGTGGTCCCAGGGGTCGAGGTGGTGCCCGCGGAACCACGGGATCGCCCCGTCCTCCCGCTGCACCGCGAGGACGCCGTGGACGGTCGCGGCGGCTTCCTCCTCGGTGAGGACCCCGGCCAGGACGAGGTGTTCTGTCCGGGGGGTGGTCACTTGGCGGCCGCCTCGGCGAGGCCGGGCAGGTGCGGCTTGGTCGCGTAAGCCACGAAGCTCTTGCCGATCAGCGGGTTCAGCGCCTGTTCGGCGACCCGGGTCGCGAGGGGTTTCTTCATGATGTCCCAGACCAGCAGCTTGTGGTACGCCTGCACGGGCAGCGCCTTGTCGTTGTCGACGCCGAACGCGCACTTCAGCCACCAGTACGGCGAGTGCAGGGCGTGGGCGTGGTGCCGGCCGTAGGGGCGCAGGCCCGCCTCGCGCATCTTGGCGAGCAGTTCGTCGGCCTTGTAGATGCGGATGTGGCCGCCCTCGACCTCGTGGTAGGCGTCGGACAGTGCCCAGCAGACCTTCTCGGGTCCGTAGCGCGGCACGGTGATCGCGATCCGGCCGCCGGGCTTCAACACCCGTACCATCTCGGCGAGTACGCCCTTGTCGTCGGGGATGTGCTCCATCACCTCGGAGATGATGACGACGTCGAAGGACTCGTCGGGGAAGGGCAGCGCCAGGGCGTCGCCCTCCATCGCGGTCGCGGTGGCGCCGGCGGGTGCCTCGCCCGCCTCCTCCATCGCCGCGAACCATTTGGCGACCTCGCGGATCTCCTCGGCGTTCTGGTCCAGCGCCACGACCCGGGCGCCGCGCCGGTAGCACTCGAACGCGTGCCGGCCGGCTCCGCAGCCGAGGTCCAGGACGCGGTCGCCCGGCGCGAGCGGGAACCGGGAGAAGTCGACGGTCAGCACGTGGCCCTGCTTTCGGATGAGATGCCTGCAACACTGACGGCCGCCGGGCGGCCGGAGCTGTGGGCCGCGGCGGCGTCGATCGCCTCGCGGTAGCGGGCCACCGTTCCCTCGGCGGCCCGGGCCCAGGTGAAGCGGGCCAGCACCCGCTCACGGCCTGCCCTGCCGAGCCGCTCGCGCAGCTCCGGGTCACCCAGCAGCCGGCTCAGCCCTGTCGCCAGCGCCCCGGGATCGCCCGGCGGCACCGCGAGGCACGTCTCTCCGTCAGGACCGGCGACCTCGGGGATCGCGCCGCCCGTGGTCGCGACGAGCGGGGTACCGGTGGCCATGGCCTCGGCCGCCGGCAGCGAGAAGCCCTCGTACAGGGACGGCACGCAGGCGACCTCCGCCGAGCGGATCAGGTCGACCAGTTCGGCGTCCGAGATGCCCTTGACGAACTCGACGGCGCCTTCGAGGCCGTAGCGCTCCACGGCCTGTGCAACGGGCCCCTCGGCGGGTCTTTTGCCGACGACGACCAGGTGCGCGTCGGGGTGTTCGGTACGGACCTTGGCGAGCGCCTCCACCAGGAAGACCAGGCCCTTGAGGGGGACGTCCGCGCTGGACGTCGTCACGATCCGGCCCGGCACGACGGACACCGAGGGGTCGGGCGAGAAGAGCTCGGCGTTCGCGCCGATGTGGACCACGTGGATACGGTCGTCCCGCACCCCCAGCTGGTCGACGATCTCCCGGCGGGAGGTGCCGGAGACGGTGAGGACCGAGGGCAGCCGGCGGGCCACCCGGCGCTGCATGCGCGTGAAGGCGTACCAGCGCCGCTTGGACAGCCGCTGGCGCAGGTTCTCGGCGGCGTCGATCTCCAACTGCCGGTCCACGGTGATGGGGTGGTGGATGGTCGTCACCAGTGGCGCGCCCACATCCCCCAACAACCCATATCCCAGGGTCTGGTTGTCGTGCACGACATCGAACTCACCACGCCGGGCGCGCAGATGACGGCGGGCGCGCAGGGAGAACGTCAGCGGCTCCGGGAAACCGCCGGTCCACATCGTGCCGACTTCGAGGGCGTCGATCCAGTCGCGGTACTCGTCGCGCTTCGGAGTGCGGAAGGGGTCCGGCGAGCGGTAGAGGTCGAGGCTCGGCAGCTCGGTGAGGCTCAGTCGGCCGGCGTGGTCCTCGACCTCGTCGAGCACCGGGTAGGGCTGGGATCCGATGACCTCGACGCGGTGGCCGAGGCGGGCGAGTTCGCGGGAGAGATGGCGGACGTAGACGCCCTGGCCGCCGCAGAACGGGTTCCCTTTATAGGTGAGGAGTGCGATACGGAGCGGTCGCTCGCCGTCGGTTGCGAGGTCTTCCTGGAGACCCGCCTGACTGGCCTCAGCGGTCACTCTGAGCCCCCTTCTGCCTGCACTGTCCCGCGAGATTACGCCGGGACGCTAATCTAGAACAAGTTTCAGACTTGATCGTCCAGGAGGCTCTGAATCTACCGGCAGGTAGGGGCGCTGTGAGAAGTGGATCAGGTGATTCACACCACGGCGGAGCCCCTGTCATGATCGGCCCGATCACTCGCCCTCACCGACTGTCACGGAACGGGAACCATGCCTGCGGAAGCCAAGCCGGCCAAGGTGGAGGCCAGAACCTCCCCGCCTCCCTCCCTGCCTTCCTCCGCGCCGCTGACCGAGCGCCAGGAGGCGCGTCGGCGGCGGATCCTGCACGCGAGCGCGCAGTTGGCCAGCCGGGGCGGTTTCGACGCGGTGCAGATGCGTGAGGTGGCGGAGTCCTCCCAGGTGGCCCTGGGCACGCTCTACCGGTACTTCCCGTCCAAGGTCCACCTCCTGGTCGCCACCATGCAGGACCAGTTGGAGCACATGCACGGCACGCTCCGCAAGAAGCCGCCGTCGGGCGAGACCTCGGCCCAGCGGGTCGCGGAGACCCTGATGCGGGCCTTCCGCGCCCTGCAGCGCGAGCCGCACCTGGCCGACGCGATGGTGCGTGCGCTGACCTTCGCGGACCGCAGCGTCTCCCCCGAGGTCGACCAGGTCTCCCGCCAGACCACGGTGATCATCCTGGACGCGATGGGCCTGGAGAACCCGACCCCCGAGCAGCTCTCCGCCGTCCGCGTCATCGAACACACCTGGCACTCTGCCCTCATCACCTGGCTCTCGGGCCGCGCGTCCATCGCCCAGGTCAAGATCGACATCGAGACGGTATGCCGGTTGATCGACCTGACGGACCCGACAGACCCGACGAACCAGGGCCGCTAGGGCTCTAGGCCACTAGGGCTCTAGGCGAGGGGCTCGCTCAGTTCGATGGCGCGCAGGGCCGCCGCCAAGGCCTGTTCGTCGCCGATGTCGAGGGCCGTGTCGGTCAGCTTGATGACGTGTTCGTCGCCGTGCGCCAGGGCCCGTTCGAAGACTTCTTCGGGGGTGAGAGTGCCCGGTGGGGCGTACGCGACCGGGGCGTCGGGCGCGTACATCGCGGTCACCGCCGCGGATGCCGTCCAGGCGGCCCGCAGGCTCGGTATCCACAAGGCGTGCGGAAGCGCGGGAAGGGTGCGCAGGACGGCGTTGGGGGCGGTGGCCGCGTGGACCAGCATCGTCTGCTCGCCGTGGCCATGGGTGGCGTAGCGGTGAGTGGCCGCCCGCACCAGTTCGGCGAGGCGGCCGTGTGCCTCGTCCGGGTCCGTGACGGTGGCCGCCCACACCGGCAGGCCGGTGACGCCGCTGAGCCGGGCGCGAAAGCCGCCGTCCCGTTCGGCGATGGGCGGCACCGCGTCGAGGGCCTCGGCCGCGCTGTCGGCGCCGGGCAGTGGGGCGACATCCGTGACGGAGTGGTAGTCGGCGGCCCAGTAGCCGAGGCCGTGGGCGAGTTCGACCAGACGCGGCTCGGTGCCGTCGTCGGCCAGAAGGGTGCGCACGGCGTGGCCCACCCGGATCACCGGATGCGTCGCGCCGCCGTACAGGCCGGGCAGGAGACGGGGCCACCACTCGGTGAGCACGTCGCGCCATGGACGCTGGGCGATCTCACGGCCGAAGTAGTCGATCCAGTCGGCGACGCGGCGCGGATCGCCAAGGGCTGCACGCCAGTTGGCGTCGGTGACCGGCTCGATGCCGGACGGAAACTCCTCAAGCTTGCGTGCGTACAGGTCGAGCCACCGGTGCACCGAGCCGGCCCGACCGTGCGCGGCCAGGGCTTCGACGGCCATCGGCGCGTGATTGCTGAGCCGTCCTTGCCGCTCCGGCCCTGAGCTGTGCAGCCGCTGGAGCGCCTCGTCGAGAATGCCCGTCGTATCACCCGTCGTGTCCATGGTGAGGACGGTAGGCGGGGCGCCACGGTGGCGTAACGGGCTGAAGGCCTAGGTCCGGGCCTAGGCCCGGACCCGAGTCGGGCCTAGGTCGCGTCTCGAAGTCGGCTTCCCTGCTGCAGGGTCAACGGCCTTGCCCGCTCAAGGTCCGCGTCGCCCCACATCACGAGCCTTCGTGCAACGCCCTGACGTCCCCTCCCCCGACGGACGGAGCCGAGGAGCCGGACCAGCACCTTGAGCGCCACGCTCCGTCGTGTCGGTCTGCGGGACCACACGGCGGGGAGCACGACACCGACGTAGACGGCCGCGAAGACGAACACCGCGAACAGCACGTGCAGTTGGAGCGACGGGAACGTCACCACGCTTCCTCCAGGGCGACGGCCGACTGGTTGCGGGACGAGGTTCTCCCGGCCGGGAGCCGTCAGGGCCGGATCCCGAACAGCCCCGAACTCCGGGCGTAAGACGCAGGTCGGGCCCCACCCTTCGGAGTGTTCCGGCGAATCGGACCGAAGGGACGGGGAGTTGGCCGCAGCACCGGCGGACGCCGACGGACCCCTCGCGGACTTCTGTGCCGAACTCCGCCGCCTCGTGCGCGCGTGCGGCAGGCGACGATCGCCGCGGAACTCCGGCAGGACCCCGAGCTGGACCTCGGACCTGCTGAACGGGCGCCGGCGCACCGAACCGGACTTCGACGCGGTACGGGAGATCCTGCGTCTGTGCGCCGAACGGCGCGGGCCAGGCACTCGTGGGGGTCGTCCGCCCGTGGGCATGCGGCTGGACGTGGAGTGGTGGCGGGGGCGGTACGAGGAGTTGGTGCGGACCCTGGAGGCGGCGCGGGAGTCGGGGCGGAGGCAGGGGCCGCCGGCGCCCGCTCCTCCTGCCGCTGCCGCTGCCGCTGCCGAGTACGTACCGCCCGCGCTGGAACTCGACGCGGGAGCCTACCTGGACATGCGCGTCGAACAGGCCGTACACCTCCTGGCCGACGGCCGCCTCGAACTGACCCACACGAGCGACGAGTTGCCGGTCCCCGCAGGATCTGGACCGGACGACCGCTCCCGTTTTCTGGACGACCTGCTAGCCGGTTTCCCGGATCGGGCGCGGAGGGCACGAGACCTCCTCGCCGCCCTCCCCACCACCGCCTTCGGACTCCTCCGCCCCTCGGACCTCCCCGCTCCGCGCGGCCCGACTCTTGCTCCGACTCCTACTCCTACTCCTCCGGTGGAAACACCGGCTCCCCGCTCCCCAGCAACGTGATCACGATCGCCTCCACCGGACAGCTCTCCGCCGCCTCCAGGATGCGTTCGTTCGCGTCGGTCTCCGGTTCGACGGGGTGGGACTGCATGGCGGAGTCGAGGTGGAAGGCGCCGGTGGCGCGGTTGACGCACTGGGCCGAGCCGATGCAGATGGAGCGGTCGACCTCTACCTCCCAGCGGTCGCCCATACCGCTCACGCCTCCCAGCCGGCCGGCAGGTGGATCATCTTGTGTTCGAGGAACTCGCCGTAGCCCTCGGGCCCGAACTCCCGCCCCAGACCGGAGGACTTGTAGCCGCCGAAGGGGCCGAGCATGTCGAGGCTGAAGGTGTTGACGGAGTAGGTGCCGGTACGGACCTGGCGGGCGATGTCGATGCCGTGGGCGACATCGGCGGTCCACACGCTGCCGGACAGCCCGTAGTCCGAGTCGTTCGCGATCTTCACGGCCTCGGTCTCGTCGCCGTACGGGAGCAGGCAGATGACGGGGCCGAAGATCTCCTCGCGGGCGATCCGCATGGAGTTGTCGACGTCGCCGAAGAGGGTCGGCTCGACGTACCAGCCACGGTCGAGGCCGGGTGGACGGCCACCGCCCGTAAGGATTTTGGCGCCCTCTTCCTGGCCGATGCGGATGTAGTCGAGGTTGCGCTGCTGCTGGCGTTTGGCGACCAGCGGGCCGACCTGGGTCGCCGGGTCCAGCGGGTCGCCGACCACCAGCGCGCTCGCCGCCGCGGCGAAGGCGTCCGCGAACTCGTCGTAGCGCGAGCGCGGTACGAGGATGCGGGTCTGGGCCACGCAGGCCTGGCCGTTGTTCATCCAGGCCGCCGAGACGATGCCGGGGACGGACGTCGTGATGTCGGCGTCGGGCAGGACGACCGCCGCCGACTTGCCGCCCAACTCCAGTGTCACGCGCGTGAGATTGCGCGCGGCGACCTCCATCACGCGCTTGCCCGCCGGCACCGACCCGGTGAAGGAGACCTTGTCGATCCCGGGGTGCCCGACCAGGTACTCACTCACCTCGCGATCGGCGGGCAGGATCGACAGCACGCCCTCCGGCAGCCCGGCCTCCTTGGCTATCTCGCCCAACAGATAGGCGTCCAGGGGCGATTCGGGCGACGGCTTGAGAATGACCGTGCAGCCGGTCAGCAGCGCGGGCGCGAGCTTGGCGGCGGCCACGAACTGCGGGACGTTCCAGGGGACCACGGCCGCGACCACCCCGACCGGCTCCCGGCGGACCAGGATCTTGCCGAGGACGCCGTCACGCGTCTCCTCGTAGGTGAAGTCCCGCGCGACCTTGATCGCCGAGTCCCACACCATCATCGCGCCGAGCGCCTGCGCGAGGACGCTCCAGGAGTACGGCGACCCGTTCTCGGACGAGATCACGCGGGCGATCTCCTCGTGCCGTACGGCGATCCCGTCCTTGATCCGGCCGACCACCTCGATCCGCTCGTCCAGTGTCATCCGCGGCCACGGCCCCTGGTCGAACGCCGTCCGGGCCACGGCGACCGCCCGGTCCACGTCCGCCGTCGAGGCATGCGGCACCCGACCGATGACCTCCTCGGTGTGCGGCGAGATCACCTCGATGACGTTCTTGCCGAGGGGATCGGTCAACTCCCCGCCGATGAACAGCTGTCCGTGTTCCACGAGCTCGGTCATGGCCGACTGCCTCTCCGGATCCTCGCCTCTGAGTCTCTGACGATCCATCAGATACGCACTCAGTGGAACTGATACCAGTTCCACTCGGAGGAGTCCACGGAACGGGACGGACGGATGACTCGGGCTCCCATCGAAACGCGTTCTAGTTATAGTGGCCGGGACGCGGCGATAGGGGAACCCATGGCGGAGACGGCCGATCACGGCGGCGGCGTACGGTCGATCAAGGTCTTCATTCCGGACAACCCCCTCGGCCACACCCTCGTCTACGTCGTCGACACCGACCGCGGGCCCGTGCTGATCGACACCGGCTGGGACGACCCCGCCTCCTGGGACACGCTCGCCGAGGGGCTGGCCGGATGCGGTACCTCGGTCGACGAGATTCATGGCGTGGTCGTGACCCATCACCATCCCGATCATCACGGGCTGTCGGGCAAGGTGCGGGAGGCGTCCGGGAGTTGGATCGCGATGCACGCGGCGGACACGGCGATCGTGCGGCGGACGCGGGAGACGCGGCCGGGGCGGTGGTTCTCGTACATGACCGCCAAGCTGATCACCGTCGGCGCGCCCGAGGAGCATGTGGCGCCGCTGCGTGACGCCGCTCCGCGCAGCACCCTGCCGGGCTTCTCCCCCGCGCTGCCGGACCGCGAGATCGTCCCCGGTGAACTTCTGGACCTGCCCGGTCGGCGGCTGCGCGCGATCTGGACGCCGGGGCACACGCCGGGTCATGTCTGCCTCCATCTGGAAGAGCAGCACCCCTCCCAACTCCCGGGCAACGGGCGCCTGTTCTCCGGTGATCACCTGCTCCCGGAGATCACCCCGCACATCGGTCTCTACGAGGATCCCGACGACGGCACGATCACCGATCCGCTCGGCGACTACCTCGACTCCCTCGAACGCATCGGCCGGCTCGCCCCCGCCGAGGTGCTCCCCGCCCATCAGTACGTGTTCACCGACGGACCGGGCCGCGTAAGGGAGTTGCTCGACCACCACGAGGAACGGCTCACCGGTCTGCGCGCCCTCCTCGTCGAGCCGCTCACCCCCTGGCAGGTCGCCGAGCGCATGGAGTGGAACCGGCCCTGGGCCCAAATCCCGTACGGATCACGGAACATCGCGGTCTCGGAGGCAGAGGCGCATCTGCGGCGACTGGTGAAGCTGGGGCGCGCGGAGGCGGTGCCGGGGACGGAGCCGGTGACGTACGTGGCCGTCTGAGCGGAGGAGGCGGAGGAGACGGATGCCGCGACCGTGACATACGTACGGCCGGTCGGCCGTCGCGCGGGCTCACAGGGCGTTCTCAGGGGGCCGGTTACGGGCGGGTACAGTGGGCCGGTCGCCATCATGCCCGTACGGGGGAAAGCCGGTGCAATTCCGGCGCTGACCCGCAACCGTGAGCCGGTCCGCGAGGGCCGGTGAGCCGGATCGCCCCGCGCGGATCGTGACCGGCTCAGGTGTGTCGGCAGCCCGTCGGCGCACGGCACCGTCGAGGCATACGGAGCCGAGCCGCCCGGGGTTCCCGTGCGCCTGCCCGGCTCCCGCAGGAGAGGCATCCGCCGATCATGAACGTCGTCCGCCGCAACGTCGCGGCCCTGGCCGCCGCCACAGCAGTCATCGGCTCCGCAACACCCGCCTTCGCCGCGACGCCCTCGCCCTCGCCGTCCGTGGCGATCCCCGCCGGGCTCTACGGCACCGCCGACCCGACCTACGACGGCGTCTGGCGTCAGTCGCTCGCCCTGATCGCGCAGGACGCCGTGGGCGTGGTCCCGGCCGACAAGGCGGTGACGTGGCTGGCCGGGCAGCAGTGCGGGAACGGTGCCTTCGGCGCCTTCCGTGCGGACGCCGGGAAGCTCTGTGCCGCCGACACCAACAGCACCGCCGTCGCCGTACAGGCCCTTGCGGCGCTGGACGGTCATGACTCCGCGACCGGCAAGGCGCTGGACTGGCTGAAGTCCGTGCAGAACAAGGACGGCGGCTGGGGGTACGCGGCGGGCGGGCCCAGCGACGCGAACTCGACGTCCGTCGTCATCGGCGCGTTCGCCCAGGCCGGGCAGAAGCCGCAGGACATCCGCAAGGGCGGCACCTCCGGCAGCTCCGGCAAGTCCCCCTTCGACGCCCTGCTCGCGCTCGCGCTGCCCTGCACCGGGGCCGACGCCGGGGCCTTCGCCTACCAGCCGGACAAGAAGGGCGCGCTCACCGCCAACGCGGACGCGACCGCGGCGGCGGTCCTGGGCGCGCTCGGCAAGCCCATAACCGGTTCCGGCACCGAAGGCGCCAAGGGCACCGCCCACACCGCGACCCCGTCGCCGTGCACGAAGACCTCCGACCCCGAGCAGGCCGCCTTGAACGGCGCCGGTTATCTCGCCAAGGCCCTCGCCAAGGACGGTCACCTCACCTCCGCCCTCCCCGGCGCCGAGGACCAGCCCGACTACGGCAACACCGCCGACGCGGTCGTCGCCCTCACCTCGGCCGGCCTCACCGACCAGGCCGGGGCCGCCGTGCGCTGGCTGGAGGCGAACTCCGCGAAGTGGGCGGCGCAGGCAGGACCGGCGGCGTTCGCGCAGTTGATCCTCGCCGCCACCGACGCGGGTTCCGATCCCCGGGACTTCGGCGGGCAGAACCTGGTCGACCTGCTCGACGCGACCGGCCCGACGCCGAAGAAGGTGCCCGACGCGCAGGGCACCGCCACCGCCACCGCGAGCCCCGGCACCAAGTCGGCGGACGGGGACGACGACGGCACCCCGAAGGCCGTGTGGGCGGTCGGCGGCGGGCTCCTGCTCGGTGCCCTCGTCGGCGCCGCGCTGATGTTCCGCGGCCGACGGCGGCAGCAGCCGTGACCCGCCCCCGCGCCCACCACGCCCTACGCCTCGCCGCCCTCCTCCTCACCCTGGCCGCCGCCGTCGGCCAGGCCGTCCCGGCCCAGGCCGCCGGTTACCGCTACTGGTCCTTCTGGGACCGCACCGGCGACACCTGGACCTACGCCACCCAGGGCCCCTCCACCGCCCGCCCCTCCGACGGTGACGTCCAGGGCTTCCGTTTCTCCGTCAGCGAGGACTCGTCGGACTCGGCACGGCCGCGCGGGGCGGCGGTCTTCTCCGTCATCTGCGCGCGGACGCCGGCCAAGGACGGCGAGAAGCGCGTCGCCCTCGTCATCGACTTCGGTACGGCGGCGGACGCCCCGTCGGGCGAGACACCGCCGGCCCGTCGTACGGCCTGTGCGCGGGTGGCGTCCGACGCGACGACGGCGCAGGCGCTCGCCTCCGTCGCGAAGCCCCTGCGGTACGACACCGGCGCGCTGCTGTGCGCGATCGCGGGGTATCCGCGGACGGGGTGCGGGGAGCAGGTGTCTGCCGGGAAGAAGCCGGCGACGAACACCGAGGCGCCGAAAGGCGACGGCGGCGGACCCTCGGTCGGGCTGTGGGCCGGTGCCGGGGCCGTCGCCCTGCTGGGTGCGGCAGCGGTGTGGCAGGCACGGCGACGCAGGCATGGCTGACGGCCGCGGCTCCCAACTCCACCCCGGCGCCTGGTGGTTGTGGGCCCTCGCCCTCGGTACCGCCGCCACCCGCACCACCAACCCCCTCCTCCTCGCCCTGCTCATCGCGGTCTCCGCGTACGTCGTGGCCACCTGTCGCCCCGACACCCCCTGGGCGCACTCCTACTCGGCCTTCGTCAAGCTCGCGCTCGCCGTGCTGCTCATCCGGCTGTTCTTCGCGGTCGCCCTCGGCTCCCCCATCCCCGGCACGCACGTGCTCGTCACGCTCCCCGAAGTCCCGCTCCCGCACTGGGCGCAGGGCATCCGGCTCGGCGGCGAGGTGACCGCGGAGGCGCTCGTCTTCGCGCTCTACGACGGTCTGAAGCTGGCCACTCTGCTGATCTGCGTGGGCACGGCGAACGCGCTCGCCAACCCGGCCCGGCTGCTCAAGTCCCTGCCGGGCGCCCTGTACGAGATCGGCGTGGCGGTCGTCGTCGCGCTCACCTTCGCGCCGAACCTCATCGCCGACGTCCAACGCCTGCGCGCCGCGCGCCGGCTGCGGGGCCGTCCCGACAAGGGCGTCCGCGGCCTCCTCCAGGTCGGACTCCCGGTGCTGGAGGGCGCGTTGGAGCGTTCCGTCTCCCTCGCCGCCGCGATGGACGCCCGC
The DNA here is from genome assembly GCF_029892565.1 of Streptomyces pseudovenezuelae. Taxonomy (GTDB): domain Bacteria; phylum Actinomycetota; class Actinomycetes; order Streptomycetales; family Streptomycetaceae; genus Streptomyces; species Streptomyces pseudovenezuelae_A. The sequence continues at coordinate 54,308 of NZ_JARXVH010000004.1, forward strand.
GGGTACGGCCGCACCGCCGACGTGCCCGCCCCGGTCCGGCGTACGACCGCCGCCCTCACCCTCGGCGGGCTGCTCGGCGTCTGTGCGGGGACGTACGGGCTGCTCACCGCCGAAGGGGGCACGTACGGGCTGCCGTTGCTGCTCGTGGGGCTCGCAGCGGCGCTCGGTGGGCTGCGGCTGGGGGGTCGGCGCAGCATCCGTACCCGTTATCGCCCCGACAGTTGGGGGGTGCGAGCCTGGCTGGTCGCCGGTTCCGGGGCGGCCGTGGCCGCGCTGCTCGCCCTCGCGGCGAGCGCCGATCCGGACGCGCTGCACCCCGGTGTCGTCCCGCTGGTCGCGCCCGCCCTTCCGCTGTGGCCCGCGGCGGCCGTACTGCTCGGCCTGCTGCCCGCGTTCGTCGCACCCTCGTCCGCCCCCGCCCCCGCCCCTACTTCCGCCCCCAAGGAGCCGTCGTGATCCGCTTCGAGGATGTCTCCGTGACCTACGACGGAGCCGCCGAACCCGCCGTCCGGGGCGTGGACTTCGAGGTCCCCGAGGGCGAACTCGTCCTGCTCGTCGGCCCGTCGGGCACCGGCAAGTCGACGATCCTCAACTCCGTCAGCGGTCTCGTCCCGCACTTCACCGGCGGCACCCTGCGCGGTCGCGTCACCGTCGCAGGGCGGGACACCCGTACGCACAAGCCGCGTGAACTCGCCGACGTCGTGGGCACGGTGGGCCAGGACCCGCTCTCGCACTTCGTGACGGACACCGTCGAGGACGAACTCGCCTACGGGATGGAGTCGTTGGGGCTGGCGCCGGATGTGATGCGCCGCCGCGTCGAGGAGACCCTCGACCTGCTCGGCCTCGCCGATCTGCGCGACCGCCCGATCGCCACGCTCTCCGGCGGGCAGCAACAGCGCGTCGCCATCGGCTCGGTGCTCACCCCGCACCCCCGGGTCCTGGTCCTCGACGAACCGACCTCCGCCCTCGACCCGGCCGCCGCGGAAGAGGTCCTCGCGGTACTCCAACGTCTCGTCCACGACCTCGGTACGACGGTCCTGCTGGCGGAACACCGACTCGAACGGGTCGTCCAGTACGCCGACCAGGTCGCCGTCCTACCCGCCCCCGGCGCCGCCCTTCTGCTCGGCACACCGGCCGAGATGATGGCCGTATCGCCGGTGTATCCGCCGGTGGTCGGCCTGGGGCGACTGGCCGGTTGGTCTCCGCTGCCGCTGTCGGTCAGGGATGCGAGGCGGCGGGCGGGGGATCTGCGGGAGCGGTTGGCGGGGGCGGTGCGCGAGGTGCCGTCCGGCACACGGCCCACCCCCTCTTCGTCAGCTCCCTCTCCCTCAACTCCAGCTCCCATCGCGGAAGTTCGAGCCCTCGCCGTCCGTCGCGCCCGCGTCCAAGCTCTCCGCCACGTCGACCTCACCGTCACCCCCGGCGAGACCGTCGCTCTGATGGGCCGCAACGGAGCCGGCAAGTCCACGCTGCTCGGCGCACTCGTCGGGCTGGTCGAACCGAGCGGCGGGACGGTCCGCGTCGGTGGCCTCACCCCGCACCGCACGCGGCCCAAGGACCTCGTACGCAAGGTCGGTCTCGTGCCTCAGGAGCCGCGCGATCTGCTCTACGCCGACACGGTCGCCGGCGAGTGCGCGGCGGCCGACCGGGACGCGGACGCCGAGCCCGGCACCTGTCGGGCCCTCCTCTCGGACCTGCTCCCCGGTGTCGCCGACGACACCCACCCCCGCGACCTCTCCGAGGGCCAGCGACTCACGCTCGCGCTGGCCGTCATACTGACCGCACGCCCGCCCCTGCTCCTGCTCGACGAGCCGACGCGGGGTCTGGACTACGCGGCGAAGGCGCGGTTGGTACGGCTGTTGCGGTCGCTCGCCGCCGAGGGCCACGCGATCGTCCTCGCGACGCACGACGTGGAACTGGCGGCCGAACTCGCCCACCGGGTGGTCCTGTTGGCCGAGGGCGAGGTGATCGCCGACGGTCCGACGACCGAGGTGGTCGTGTCCTCGCCGTCCTTCGCCCCGCAGGTGACGAAGATCCTGGCCCCGCAGCAGTGGCTCACGGTCACGCAGGTGCGGGAGGCGCTCGGATGACCGGCCGATGGACCAGGAAGGCGACCCCGCCACCACCCGGCACCACGACGACCCGCCAGGCCCGGGCCGTCCGCCTCGGCCCCCGTTCCGTCGCCGCCCTCGTCCTCGTCAGTGCCGTCGGAGTCGTCGGGTTCGGTTGGCCCTTTCTCGCGCCGCCCGGGTCTCAGGTCGGGGCGCATGCGCAGGATGCGCCCTGGTTGTTCGCCGGTTTGTTGGTGCTGTTGGTCGGGGTCGTGGCGGCGACGATCTCGGAGTCCGGGCTGGGCCCGAAGGCGGTCGCCATGCTGGGCGTGCTGGCGGCGACCGGGGCCGCGCTGCGACCGATCGGGGCCGGGACCGCCGGCCTTGAGCCGATGTTCTTTCTGATGGTGTTGAGCGGGCGGGTACTGGGGCCCGGCTTCGGGTTCACCCTCGGCTCGGTCACCATGTTCGCGTCGGCGCTGCTGACGGGCGGGGTGGGGCCGTGGCTGCCGTTCCAGATGCTGGCGATGGGGTGGTTCACGATGGGCGCGGGGCTGCTGCCGGGCCAGGACCGGCTGCGGGGCCGTAGCGAGCTGGCGCTGCTGGCCTGCTACGGCTTCCTGGCCGCGTTCGCCTACGGCACGATCATGAATCTCGCCGGGTGGCCCTTCATGAGCGCGCTCGCCTCGGGCATCGGCTTCGATCCGCAGGCCGCGGTCCCGGCCAACCTGGCCCGTTTCGTCGCGTACTGCGTGGCGACTTCGCTGGGCTGGGACCTGGGCCGGGCGGTCGTCACCGTCGTCCTCACCCTCACCGTCGGCCCGGCCGTGCTCAAGGCGCTACGCAGAGCCACCCGGCGGGCCGCGTTCGAGACCGCGGTCACATTCGAGGTCGGTTGAGCGGTGAACCACCCCACATGACCCACATCACCAACTATCTCACCTCGTAGGGCATATCGGACGCCATGCGCATGCCATAACCCGCCCTGACCTGCACTTTGAGAGCCAGGTCACACGACCCCCCAATCCACCCGATTCGACCACAACTAGTAAAAGGGGTCATTGCGGACGCCCTCCAAGCCTGTTTCTCTGGACAACGTCGCACGGCGCCGACGTGCCCCTCAGGGCCTCGGCGCCGACGCATGCCGAAGGTGTGCGCGACCGTCCCGTCCCCGAAGAAAAGGTTCCTCGTGATCGTCTCCCGCATCGCCCGCAGCATCGCGTCCCCGAAGAAGGCCCTCGCCTCCGCCGCCGTGGCCGCCGCCACCGCCGGCATGGTGCTGACCGCGGCTCCCGCCCACGCCGCGACCGCCGACTCGGCCACCGAGGCCAAGGCGATCGCGCACAAGCTGATCCCGAGCTCCGCGCAGTACAACGCCTTCAGCAACATCGTCGAGCACGAGAGCGGCTGGGACGTCGACGCCAGCAACTCCTCCTCCGGCGCCTACGGCCTGGTCCAGGCCCTCCCCGGCTCCAAGATGTCCTCGGCGGGATCGGACTGGAAGACCAACGCCGCGACCCAGATCAAGTGGGGCCTCGACTACATGAACTCCCGCTACGGCAGCCCGAGCGGCGCGTGGGCCTTCTGGCAGGCGAACGGCTGGTACTGAGCCGTCCCCCAGTGGCTTCGCGCACAGCCGCCCAAGTAAAAGTGCCCTCCAGGTCGGACCGACCAGGGGGGCACTTCGTGGTTGTCTGGGTCGATGAGCGCCAGTCCCGAGACGCCTGAGACGCCTGACACACCGGAGACGCCCGAGTCACCGGAGACGGCCAAGGGGCCCGACCCCGAAGCCCGCGGCCTGCGGCTCGTGCTCGTGTTGCTGGGGCTCACCGTCGTCAGTGGCGTGATCGACGCGGTGAGTTATCTGGGGCTCGGGCATCTCTTCACCGCCAACATGACCGGCAACGTGGTGGTGCTGGGCTTCGCGGCGGCCGGGGCGCCCGGGTTCTCGGTGCCGCACACGGCGACCTCGTTGGGGTGCTTTCTGGCCGGCGCGGTCGTCGGAGGGCGGGTCGAGGGGCGGTTGGGTGGCGGGTCGCGGCGGCGGTGGGCACGGCTCACGCTGGCCGCCGAGGCACTGTTCGTCGGCGCCGCGGCGGCCGTAGTCTTCGCCGCGCCGCACGCCGGCGGGACCCGCTACACCGCGATCGGCCTCACCGCCTTCGCGATGGGCCTGCGCACCGCGACCGTCCAGAAACTCGGCGTTCCCGGCCTGACGACCACGGTCGTCCTCACGACCACCCTGACCGGTCTCGCCGCCGAGTCCCGCGTGGGCGGCGGCCCCGGCACCCATGCCCAGCGCCGTACGGCCTCCGTGATCTCGTTGTCGCTCGGCGCCTTCCTCGGCGGCTGGCTGGTGATCCACCACGGCCTCGGCATCCCCCTCCTGATCGCCGCCGGGGTGACCGGGGTACTGGCGCTCGTGGCGTCGGGACGGGACTAATTGGGTTGAGCGCGGGGGCGCCCTTCATGGAACGTCTGTGCGGTGACCCTGGAGCTCCGCCCCCACGACCTCGCCTGGACCGACGTCGACCCCCGCACGCACGCCTTCGACCACGCCGACGCGCCGGACATCGTGCGCGCGCTGGACCCGGCGAGCCGGGTCCCGGTACGGCCGACCCAGAAACGTACGTCCGAACCCGTCGAGGCCGCCGAGCAGTACCGCAGGCTCTGCCACTGGTCCCACAACGAGGGCTGGAGCTGGGCCGACGACATGACCGAGGCTCTGGTCGAGCGGTACGGCAGGTGGAGCACGGGCTGGCGGTGGGCGCACGACGAGGGGGACCTGGGCGGCGGACCCGTAGGCGCCTGGTGCTGCACCCTGCACTCGATCACCACGCCCGAGGAGACCCTGGAGCGGGTCGCCGCCGCGCTGTGCGAGTGGCGGGAGTGGCTGGAGTACCTGGCGAGGTGGTTCGACCGCTATCCCCTGGACATGCTGCCCGCGCCCGCCACCCACCACCTGATCCTCCAGGTCCTGGACCGCACCGGCTCGGGAGACGCCTGGTACGCCCACTGCCGACAGGTCCTGACCTGGTACCTCACTCGCTGGGACACGGACCCGACGACCGCCCGCGCGCTGGTCGAGGAGGCGATCGGCGGCCGGTTCGAGAGCTGGACCAGGCCGGAGGGGAAGCTGCTGGACGACGTATCGGAACAGCTCGCCACCGCGCTGGGCGCCGAAGAACCGGCCGACCCCAGCGGCACGTACACCTACACGTCCGCCCGCATCCAGTCCCACCTCGACGAATGACCGTCGGCCCCACCACCCCGGACCACCTCCGCACCTGGCTCACCCTCCGCACCCAGGTGCCCTGGCACCAGGCCCGACCGGTCGCCCTCCCCACCCGCCGCCCCGCCCGCGACGGCGCCGTCCACGACATCCGCACCCATGACCACGCCCGTTCCCCGCACCGCGCGGACTCCCTGCTGACCGCGCTCACCCTGGCCCGCGCCGACGCGGAATCCGGTACGCCGCTGACGTTCGCCACGCTCAGCGCCTGGCAGCGGCGCGTCCTGGACGTCCCCGAGGCCCCGTTCCGCCGACACCCGGCCTACGCGAAGGCGGGCCGCGAGCGGTACGGGATCGGCACGGACCTCCCGCCCCTGCTGGACGCCTGCCTGGCCGAGGCGGAAGCCGGTGCGGGAGTTGGTGCGGGAGTTGGTGCCGAGGCCTCTCCCCTCCCCCTCACCGCCCGCGCGGCCCGTGCCTACCTCGACGTCTGCTTCTTCCACCCCTTCGACGACGGCAACGCCCGTTCGGCCTTCCTGACCCTCACGTACGTGCTGGCCCGCGCCGGCGTCACCCTCGAACAGGTCGGCCCCGTCCGCCGCATCCAACGTCACGCCGACGACCCCGAGGGCGCGCTCGCGCTGGCCGACCTGCTGGCCATCCTCATCGGCCGATAACCTGGCCCGTCACCGTTTCCAGCACTCGAACCACACTCTTTTCCCGCCCTCGCTCACCCGCTCCGCACCCCACTTGTCGGCCACGGCATCGAGCAGTACGAGCCCACGAGCGCCCTCCGCGTCCATGGACAACTCGGCTGCCATCACCGGCAGTTCGGGCACCCCATCGGACACCTCCACTCTCATCCCGGCCGCCACCCGCAGCATCAGTACGGTGCAACGGCGGTCCGGGACATGGCGGACGACGTTGGTGATCAGCTCGCTGACGCCCAACTCCGCGGCGTCACACAGCTCCAGCAGCTCCCACTCGTCGAGCAGGGAGCGCACGATACGGCGAATGTGACGTACCGAGTGCTCGCCTACGGTCAGGCGCATACGGTACGTGGGGGGAAGGTATCCGTTCACAGGACGAGAGTGACGCCGACTGACTACCCTGGGCTACCGAATGGACACAACCGGTCCGATTGTGGGCCGAGTTGCCTGAGGGGGCCCTGCGTGACCAACATCAACGTCCTCGACCCCGGCGCCTCGCCACTCGACTACTACGGCTTCGAACTGCGCCGTTACCGCGAGGCGGCGGGCCTCACCCAACGGCAGCTCGGCGACATCGTCAACTACACCGGGTCACTGGTCGGCCAGATCGAAACGGCGAGGAAGTTGCCGACGCGGGAGTTCAGCGAGCGGGTGGACGCGGCGTTGGGGACGGGCGGGGCGCTTTCCCGGCTCGTGGAGCTGGTACTGCGAAGTCAACTCCCGGCCTGGTTTCAGCAAGTGGCGGAGCTGGAGGTGCGGGCCACTGAGATCTGCAGCTTCCACACGCACCTGATCCACGGTCTTCTGCAGACGAAGTCCTACGCGCGTGCCGTGCTCGGAGTGCTCGACAGCACGAACCTCGACGACCGCACAGCCGTCCGGTTGGCTCGGCAGAGCATCTTCGAGAAGGAGACTCCGCCGGTCTACTGGCTGGTGCTCAGCGAGGCCGCACTGCACCAGGAAATCGGCGGTCCGGAGGTCATGCGAGTTCAACTGGCGCACCTGTTGTCCTTCGAGCACAACTCCAGGATCAACATCCAGATCCTGCCGTTCTCAGCCGGGGTACACGCGGGACTACAAGGCTCGTTCGACATCTTCCGCTTCGCGAGCGACCCGACCATCGTCTATACGGAGGGCTACGGCAGCGGCCATCCGACCGCAAACCCAGACACCGTCAAGGACTGCTCACTCCGTTACGATCATCTCCGGGCCGCCGCGCTGTCTTTGAAGGACTCGGCGGAGCTGATCCGGCGAGTGATTGAGGAACGCTATGGGGAACAACGCGACTCAGTGGCGTAAGTCCAGCTACAGCGGTGACCAGGGCGGCTCCTGCGTCGAGGTCGCCGAATCGCCCGGCGAAACCGTTGCCGTCCGCGACTCCAAGAACCCGGCGGGGCCAACCGTCAAGATCGACCCCGCCGCATTCACCACGTTCCTGAACTGGACGTCTACAGCCGCTGAATGATCGTGCCGGTGGCCAAACCGCCACCCGCGCACATCGTCACCAGCGCGAACTCCTTGTCCGCGCGCTCCAGTTCATGCAGGGCCGTCGTGATGAGCCGGGCACCCGTCGCTCCCACCGGGTGCCCGAGCGCGATCGCACCGCCGTTCACGTTGACCTTCTCCAGGTCCTGCTCGAAGACCTGTGCCCAGCTCAACACCACTGACGCGAACGCCTCGTTGATCTCGACGACGTCGATGTCCTTCAGCGTCATGCCCGCCTTGCCGAGCACGGCCCGCGTGGCATCGATCGGCCCGTCGAGGTGGAAGTGCGGGTCGGCACCCACCAGAGCCTGTGCGACGATCCGCGCCCGGGGCTTCAGCTTCAGGGCGCGAGCCATCCGTTTCGACGCCCACATGATGGCCGCCGCTCCGTCGGAGATCTGCGACGAGTTGCCCGCCGTGTGGATCGCCGTCGGCATCACCGGCTTGAGGCGGGCCAGCGCCTCCATGGACGTGTCGCGCAGCCCCTCGTCCTTGTCGACGAGCCGCCACATGCCCTGACCGGCCTGCTGCTCCTCCTCCGTGGTCGGCACCTGGACGGCGAACGTCTCGCGCTTGAAGCGTTCCTCGGACCAGGCGTTGGCCGCCCGCTCCTGCGAGATGAGGCCGAGCGAGTCGACGTTCTCCCTGGTCAACCCACGGTGGCGGGCGATGCGTTCGGCGGCCTCGAACTGGTTGGGCAGGTCGACGTTCCACTCGTCGGGGAACGGCTTGCCCGGGCCGTGCTTGGAGCCCGAGCCCAGCGGGACACGGGACATCGCCTCGATACCGCAGCTGATGCCGACGTCGATGACGCCGGCCGCGATCATGTTGGCGGTCATGTGCGAGGCCTGCTGCGAGGAGCCGCACTGACAGTCGACGGTCGTCGCCGCCGTCTCGTACGGCAGGCCCACGGTCAGCCAGGCCGTGCGCGCGGGGTTCATGGACTGTTCGCCGGCGTGGGTGACGGTGCCGCCGACGATCTGCTCGACCGCGTCGGCGGGAATGCCGGTGCGGCCCAGGAGTTCGCGGTAGGTCTCGCCAAGAAGGTAGGCGGGGTGCAGATTGGCTAGCGCGCCGCCGCGCTTGCCGATGGGAGTGCGTACGGCTTCGACGATCACGGGTTCCGCGGCCATGGGGGTGGATCCTCTCCATCCGGTACCCGCGCGGCGCGGGCGTCCCGGCCCACCCGCCACGCAGAACTAGTACGTGTTCTAGTTCTTTGTGCAGTCTGCTGACAGTCCGTCCCCAACCGCAAGGGGCGTGCAGGTAATTAGGGCTGCCATACCCCTTGCCTCTTGTAGAACCCGTTACTACCTTCACGGCAATTCCTGATGGACCGTCAGAACTCAGCTGGAGACACCCATGCCCTGTCCAGCTCTCCCCGACGGGTTCGACCTCACCGACCCCGACGTGCTGCACCACCGCGTTCCCCTACCGGAGTTCGCCGAACTGCGCCGGGTCGAACCGGTCTGCTGGATCCCCCAGCGGGCCAACATCGCCGGCTTCCAGGACGAGGGCTACTGGGCCGTGACCCGGCACGCCGACGTCAAGTACGTGTCCACGCACCCGGAGTTGTTCTCCTCGACCACCAACACGGCGATCATCCGCTTCCACGAGCACATGGAGCGCGACGCGATCGACGCCCAGCGCCTGATCCTGCTCAACATGGACCCGCCGGAACACACCCGGGTCCGCCAGATCGTGCAGCGCATCTTCACCCCGCGGGCCATCCGCGCCCTGGAGGACCGCCTGCGCGACCGCGCCCACTCGATCGCACAGAACGCCCGCACCCACCCCGGCCCCTTCGACTTCGTCACCGAGGTCGCCTGCGAACTGCCCCTCCAGGCCATCGCCGAACTCATCGGCATCCCGCAGGACGACCGCACCAAGATCTTCGACTGGTCCAACAAGATGATCTCGTACGACGATCCCGAGTACGCGATCACCGAGGAGGTCGGCGCCGAGTCGGCCACCGAACTCATCGCCTACGCGATGAACATGGCCGCCGACCGCAAGCAGTGCCCGGCCAAGGACATCGTCACCACGCTGGTGGCCGCGGAGGACGAAGGGAACCTGAACTCCGACGAGTTCGGCTTCTTCGTCCTGATGCTGGCGGTGGCCGGCAACGAGACGACCCGCAACGCGATCACCCACGGGATGCACGCCTTCCTCACCCATCCCGAGGAGTGGGAGCGCTACAAGCGGGACCGCCCGGCGACGGCGGCCGAGGAGATCGTCCGCTGGGCCACCCCGGTCAACGCCTTCCAGCGCACCGCGACCCAGGACACCGAACTCGGCGGCAAACTGATCAAGAAGGGCGACCGGGTCGGCGTCTTCTACGCCTCGGCCAACCACGACCCCGAGGTCTTCACCGACCCCGACTCCTTCGACATCACCCGCGACCCCAACCCCCACCTCGGCTTCGGCGGCGGAGGCCCGCACTACTGCCTCGGCAAGTCGCTGGCCATCCTGGAGATCGACCTCATCTTCAACGCGATCGCCGACGCCCTCCCGGACCTCACCCTGGCGGGCGACCCCAGCCGGCTGCGCTCCGCGTGGATCAACGGCGTGAAGCACCTCCAGGTCCGCACCGTCTGACCTGGCCCGACACACTCGGGCCGGCGGCCTTCCCGGCGCCGTCGGCCCGTCTCGCGTGCTCGGGTCCCACGTACCCCGGATCTCACGTGCTCGGAGCCGGCTCCTTCGCGGGCTCTCGCCGCTCGTCGGCCTTCTCGGCCGCCTTCCGCGTGAATTCGGCCCGCGGTCCCTGGAGCAGGTACGACAGCCCGAACCCGGCGCCGACGACCGCCGCGCCGCCGACCGCGTCCAGCACCCAGTGGTTGCCGGTCGCGACGATCGCCGAGACGGTGAAGAACGGGTGCAGCAGGCCCAGCGCCTTCATCCACCACTTCGGCGCGATGATCGCGATGACGACACCGCACCACAGCGCCCAGCCGAAGTGCAGGGACGGCATCGCCGCGTACTGGTTGGTGAGGGCCGTCAGCGTGCCGTAGTCCGGCTTGGAGAAGTCCTGGACGCCGTGCACGGTGTCGATGACGCCGAGGCCGGGCAGCAGCCGCGGCGGGGCCAGCGGGTAGAGCCAGAAGCCGACCAGGGCGAGCAGGGTCGCGAAGCCCAGGGACGTACGGGCCCAGCGGTAGTCGACCGGGCGGCGCACATACAGGACGGCCATGACGCTCAGCGGGACGACGAAGTGGAAGGACTCGTAGTAGAAGTCGAAGAAGTTCCGCAGGAAGTCGACCTTCACCACCGCGTGGTTGACCCAGTGCTCGATGTCGATGTGCAGGAAGCGCTCGATGTCGAGGATCTGGTGCCCGTGCTCCTCCGCCCGCACCCGGCCCGCCGAGTTGGAGCCGCCGGTCGCCGCGAGGCGGACCTTCTGGTAGGCGGCGTAGGTGACGCGGATGAGGAGCAGTTCCAGCAGGAGGTTCGGGCGGGTGAGGACCCGGCGCAGGAACGGCAGCAGCGGTACGTGCTTGAGGCGGGCCGGCACGGGGGCGGCGTACTCGGTCGGGATCGGTGAGCGGTAGTACGGCGAGGTGCGGGACAGGAACGGGATGACGGTGGCCGCGGCGAGGGCGGCGAGCAGGACGACGTTGTCACGCAGGGCGTACATCGCCGACATGTTCGGCAGCATCATCTTGGCCGGCAGCGTCATCACCAGGACGACGGCGACCGGCCACACGTACCGGTCGGAGGCGCGCTTGCCGACCCGCCCGACGACCGCGAGCAGCACCCACAGCAGCTGGTGCTGCCAGGTGGTCGGGGACACGGCGATGGCCGCGCAGCCGGTGACGGCGACCGCGAGGAGCAGCTGTCCGTCGCGCGCGTAGTGCACGGCGCGGCGCACCCCGAGGACGGCGACGGCGGCGCCGAGCGTCAGGAAGAGCGCGATCTCCAGCGGCCCGGACAGGCCCAGGCGCAGCAGGGCGCCGTGCAGGGACTGGTTGGCGAGGTCGTCGGCGGGCCCGCCGAGGCCGGTGCCCGCCATGTGGTGCACCCAGTAGGTGTACGAGTCGTGCGCCATCGCGGCCCAGGCGATCGCCGTACACGCGACGAAGGTGACCCCCGCGGAGACGGCGGCGCGGCGGCGGCCGGTGAACCACAGGAGCGGCGCGAAGAGCAGCACGGTCGGCTGGAGGGCGGCGGCGATGCCGATCAGCAGGCCGCCGGTCCGCTCGCCGCGTACGGCGAAGCAGCCGAGCAGCACGAGCAGGACCGGGATGATGCTGGTCTGGCCGAGCCAGAGCGTGTTGCGCACCGGCAGCGACAGCATGAGCAGGCTGATCGCGACGGGCGCGGCCAGCAGCGAGCTGCGGCGGGTGACGGGCTTGGGCAGGGCGCGGGCGGCGATCAGGCCGAGGGCGACCACCAGGAGCAGGGTGCCGAAGGTCCAGCCCCAGCCGAGGGCCTGTTCGGCGGCCTTGGTCAGGGGCTTGAGGACGAGTCCACCGAAGGGGGTACCGGTGAAGCGCGTCGAGTCGTACAGCGACCCGTTCACGTGCAGGACACCGTTGGGACCGACCCAGGTCTCCAGATCCGTCAGCCGATCGCCCTCGGGAGTGCTCAGGACGACGACCACCTGGCGGACCGCCAGGACCGCGGCGACCAGCCACAGACCCAGGCGTGCCGCCCGCAGTCGCCCTCTGACGGCTCCGGCGGTCGTCGCCCGGAAGGCATCCGCCGGTCGCCCGCTGTGCTCCACGTTCGCCACGCCTCGTAGGCCTCCCGCCCCGTTTTCTGTGTACCCCCACAGAGAGACGCAGGCTACCCCGGCTTCACCTGTCGTCCGTTCTCCTTTTGTCTGGACGACGATAGTGCGCCGGAGGTTGGGTTGCCTGGGCGAGACGCGAGATGGATCACAGCGGAAGCCACCGGGAACCGCTCCGGAACGCCCGGACGGGCCTGCGTACACCGCGTTTGAGTACCCTGCGCGACCCCGTGCACACGCCAGGTAGGTGCCCGAAGTGCCCCTATCGTCGATTTGATATGTCCCTCCTGGAAACAAACTCCGTTCCCCCGTCCCCGTCCCCCGCCCACTCCCCGACCGCCACCCGCGCGTCGGACGTCACCGTCACCGATCCCGCGCTGGTCCGGCGGGCCGTGAAGGCCGCCGCGCTGGGCAACGCGATGGAGTGGTTCGACTTCGGCGTCTACAGCTACATCGCGGTGACGCTGGGCAAGGTCTTCTTCCCGTCCGGCAACCCCACCGCCCAGCTGCTGTCCACCTTCGGCGCCTTCGCCGCGGCCTTCCTGGTCCGCCCGCTCGGCGGCATGGTCTTCGGCCCGCTCGGCGACCGGATCGGCCGCCAGAAGGTCCTCGCGCTGACGATGATCATGATGGCCGCGGGCACGTTCGCGATCGGCCTGATTCCGTCGTACGGGTCGATCGGCGTCGGCGCCCCGCTGCTGCTCCTGGCCGCGCGGCTTGTCCAGGGCTTCTCGACGGGCGGTGAGTACGCGGGCGCGTCCACCTTCATCGCCGAGTACGCGCCGGACCGGCGGCGCGGGTTCCTGGGGAGCTGGCTTGAGTTCGGCACACTGGCCGGTTACATCGGCGGCGCGGGCCTGGTGACGGTGATGACGGCCCTGCTGTCCACGGACGACCTGACGTCCTGGGGCTGGCGGATCCCGTTCCTGATCGCGGGCCCGATGGGGATCATCGGCCTGTATCTGCGACTGCGCCTGGAGGAGACCCCGGCCTTCGCCGCCGAGGTCGAGAAGGCCGAGGCGAACCGCCCGAAGGTGCCGCTGCGCGAGATGGTGACGGGCCAGTGGAAGGCGCTGCTGCTGTGCATGGGCCTGGTCCTGGTCTTCAACGTCACCGACTACATGCTGCTGTCGTACATGCCGAGCTACCTCACCAGCGAGCTCAAGTACGACGAGACGCACGGCCTGCTCGTGGTCCTGGGCGTGATGGCGCTGATGATGATCGTCCAGCCCTTCGCCGGCGCCCTGACGGACCGCATCGGCCGCCGCCCGGTGATCGCGGCGGGCTGCGCGGGCTTCCTGCTCCTGTCGGTCCCGGCCCTGCTCCTGATCCGCCAGGGCAGCCTGGTGGCGGTCGCGCTGGGCATGGCCGCCCTGGGCCTGCTCCTGGTCTGCTTCACGGCGGCGATGCCGTCCGCGCTGCCGGCTCTGTTCCCGACGAGGGTCCGCTACGGCTCCCTCTCCATCGGCTTCAACGTGTCGGTGTCGCTGTTCGGCGGCACGACCCCGCTGGTGGTCACGGCCCTGGTAGGCGCGACCGGCGACCTGATGATGCCCGCCTACTACATGATGGCGGCGGCCGTGATCGGCGGCTTCGCCGTCTGGCGGATGACCGAGTCGGCGGGCCGACCGTTGCCGGGCTCGGCACCCTCGGTGGAACCGCGGTGATGAAGCGCTGACGACGCACTGCCGACGCACTGACGGGGAACCCGTACAGGGCTATATTCGTTAGCGCACCTAGTTAGAAACTCTAACTAGCCATACGTCATACGGGAGGCGCGGACTCATGAGCGAGTCGCAGGTCTGGGATGCCGTCGACGACTACTTCACCACCCACCTCGCCCCGGAGGACGACGCCCTGACGGCGGCCACCCGCGACAGCGAGGCCGCCGGGCTGCCGCACGCCGCGGTGACCGCGCCCCAGGGCAAGCTCCTGCAACTCCTCGCCCAGATCCACGGCGCCACCAGGATCCTGGAGATCGGCACCCTGGGCGGCTACAGCACCATCTGGCTGTCCCGCGCGCTGCCCGCCGACGGCCGCCTGATCTCCCTGGAGTTCAGCGCGAAGCACGCCGAGGTCGCGACCCGCAACATCGCGCGGGCCGGCCTCGACGGCCTCGTCGAGGTGCGGGTGGGCCCCGCCCTGGAGTCGCTGCCCAAGCTGGTCGACGAGAACCCGGCCCCCTTCGACCTGGTCTTCATCGACGCCGACAAGGGCAACAACCCGCACTACGTCGAGTGGGCGCTCAAGCTGACCCGCCCCGGCAGCCTGATCGTCGTCGACAACGTCGTCCGGGACGGCCGGGTCACCGACACCGACAGCACCGCGGCGGACGTGGTGGGCACCCGCGCCGCCATCGAACTGATCGGCGCGCACCCGAAGTTGAGCGCCACGGCGATCCAGACGGTGGGCGCCAAGGGCTACGACGGCTTCGCGCTGGCGCGGGTGCTGGCGTAGCGCTCGGCGCCCACGTGAGCTTCACGGGCGGTGGACTTCAGGCCCTCGGGGGCCTCAACCCTCGTGATAGAAGCCGACGTTGACGCTGCGCGGGGCGGTGCGGTCCTGGACGACGATCTCGCCGCTGCCGCCCCGGGGCAGCGTCACGCTGCCGCCGTAGACCAGGGGCTGTGCGTACTCCCCCACGATCAGGCGGACTTCGGACGACGGGTCGGGCTGCGAACCGCGCAGCCAGGAGACCTGCCAGACGCCCTCGGGGCCGCACAGGAACTCCAGATGGACCCGTGAGACGAACAGCCAGTCGTCCGGCGTCACCAGCCGGCACACGGACTTGTCCCGCCCCACCCGGAGCACGGCACCGGGTTCGCTCGGCGCATCGGCCATGAGCATGCCGGCCGTGGCCCCCTCTTCCGTCCCGGAGACGGTGGCCATGGTGAGTTCGAGCACGCGGCGCTCCTCCTGAAGTGTCCTTATGCAGCCGCCGCATGATAAATCGCCCGGCCATGTCGCGTCCGGCACAATGGACTCATGACCGAGCGAAAGCCTCCCGGCGTACCGTTCGATTCCTGGGTGGACAGGCAGATCCGCGACGCGGAGGCACGCGACGACTTCGCCAAGCTGCCGGGCGCCGGCAAGCCCCTGCCGAACGGCGCGGACACCTCGTACGACGAACTCTGGTGGATCAGACAGAAGTTGGCCCGCGAGGGCTACTCGGTCCTGCCACCCACCCTGGCCCTGCGCAAGGAGGCCGAGGACGCGCTCACGGCGGCGTACTCGGCCCCTTCGGAACGGATCGCCCGCAAGATCATCACCGAAGTCAACGCCAGGATCCGCGAGATGATGTTCAAGCCGCCGCCCGGCCCTCCCCTGGGCATGAAGCCCTATGACGTCGAGGACGTCGTCCGTGAGTGGCGGGAGCGGCGGCCGGCCGAGGGGTAGTTCAGGTTCCGGTCTCGGCGAGTACGCCCTCCAGGGACGCCAGTTCCGGAGCCGAGGACCAAACGACCCCGAGGGCCGTCGACGACCGTTCGATCTCCGCAGCGAGATCGGGCCGGACATCGGTCAGCAGGGCGAGTTCGGCGGCGTTGCGCAGTTGGTGGTTCCACTGCACGCAACGGCCGGCCTCCAGGAGTTCCAGCGCCTTTTCGGGGTCGTCCACCTCCAGGGCGGCCGCCGTGGCCTCCGCGGGGACCGGGACCCAACCGGTCAGCTGCGTCTCCTTGTCCTCACGCTCCAGTTGCAGGCCAGCGACGGACGTCACCAGTTCGACGGCGAGGGTGTAGGCACCCACGGCCTCGTCCCACCGGCCGAGTTCGGCGCTCCTTCTGGCCCATCCGGTCGCCGCCGCCAACCGCACTCCGGGCGAGGCCGATTCGTTGCTGGCGGCGGTGCGCCAGTCCCGCAAGGCGAGTTCGACGTCCGCGGGTTCACCACACCTGAAGAGGGCCGATCCCCGGTTGACGAGGATCAGGGCATCCACCGGTTGCCCGGAGGGGGTCAGCGCCAGGGCCTCGGTGAACAGCTGGACGGCACTCCGAAGTCTGCCTTCGTCGAAGCCTTCCCCGACGCTCTGGAACAGCGCGAGGGCCTGGTTGGACAGGATCGGGGCGCGACGCGGGTGATCGAGTGGGATCTCGGCGAGCCCGACGTCCCCGGCCCGGAGAGCATCGTCCAGGTCCCGGAGGTCCTCGGTACGGCGATAACGTTCCAGGTACGCCGCGACCAGGTTCGTGTGATACATCGCCTTCTTCGGATGTCCGCCGGGGAGCAGGGCCACGGCCTCGCGGCACAGGTCGACGTGGAGGTCATTGGCCGCGGGATCACCGCTCATGCCGTAACTCACGGCGATCAGCGCCGACTTGTTGAAGAGCTGCTGCGCTCGGTCCTCGTCCGACTCGTCCGGCAGAGCCAGCGCCCGATCGATGACGGACAAGCCTTCGACCAGATCCGGTGTACTGCCCGTCGTCCTGGTCCGGGATGTCAGGGCTGCGGCGAGAATCGCCAGTCTGCGCCCGAGAGAGCCGTGGTCGAGTGGAGTCAGGTCGACCGAGCGACGAGCCGCCGTGATCGCGTCGTCGCGGTCGGCCTGGTCGCCGAAGCTCTCGAAGCGCACGTTGAGCGCCCACGCCAGGCCGATGAGCGCGGTAACGTCCTCGGCATCGTTCGCCGTGGCCTTGGCGTAATTGCCGACGGCCTCGTCCAGGAGTCCGGCCTGCCCCGAGCGCTGGTAGAGCTGCTCCTGTACGCCCGCCAGATCGACGAGGTCGTCCGACGTGCCCCGCTCCGTGGCGAGGAGCAGCCTCAGACGCAGGGCGCGGCGCAGATCGTCCTCGCCGTCGGCGAGCCTGGCCCGAGACAACCAGCAGGAGGCCAGCACACCTGCCGGTTCGTGGAACGTGCCCCCCAAGGGGTCTTGGTCAGGCACCACGCCACTCAGCGTGTCGATCGCCCTGTCGAGGTCGTCACCCCGTCCACTCGTCAGATGACGCACGTACCAGGCACCGCCGAGACCGACGAGGAACTGCCTGCCGAGCGCCTCCGACACGCCTTCCAACCCGACCGCCCTCGCCGCCAGCTCGATCGCCTCGTCCACGTCCCGGAGGGAGGGGCTCCCGGCATGGCGGGCCAGGACGAGGCGGCTGAACTGGAAGCAGAACTGCGCGAGTTCGATGTTCGGCGCGTCTTCCAGTCGGCCAAGTGCCCGTCGGCCTCTGGCCAGTGCGAGGTCGAGGTGCGCCGAGGCACCGGTCAGCCGCCACTCCACCAAAACCGCGGCGCAGTGGTTCATGACGACAGCGGGCCACTGCGGATCGTCCTCGGAGAGCCGGTCCAGGATTCGCGTCTGGTAGCGGAGGCCGTGCTCGAGAGCGCCTGCGGAGCCGTAGCGGTCCGCCATGGTCACCAGCGCCCCGGCGAAGTCCTGGAGCAGCATCGGGTCCGTCGACTCGGCCTGGAGTGCCTGGTGCCCACGCTCGACGAGCGACCGGAGCGGCTCCGGCGCACCCTGGCCGTAGGGCAGGGCGAAGGTCATCGCGAGGGCCCGGTCGAGCTCCCCCGAGGCACCCGCGCGCTTGGGGTCGTCACGCCAGCGGGTCAGGTGGACCCAGGCCATGAGCCTGGCCACGCGGATCATCAGGGGCCTGTCGTCAGTCCCCTTCGACCGGCCGAGCCACTCCATGAGCTCCTGCAGCCGCCGTGTCGTCTCCGGTGCGAGCAACAGGGACACGTCCTCGTCCCGAGTGAACCTTTCATACGTCTCGTGCAGCTCCGCATAGGTTCGGGCAGGGTCTTCCACGGACATCTTCGTCACCCCTTGGGACAGTCGGTCACGGGTGCCATCGACAGCAGCGTGGAGAGCGGCACCGCGACCTCCCCATCGCTCGTCTTGACCAGAACCTCGCCCTCCGCGACGCGTCGCACAGTGCCGCACACCTTGGCCCCGGGGCTGTCGAACCGCATCAGGCCGGTCTCCTCGGCCGGTCCGTACCAGGTGGCGGCGACCGCCGTCACGAGCAGGGCCGTGCACAGCAGGGTGAGGGCGATGCCCCGGCGCAGCTGCCGTGCCGCGTCGACAGCCTCCTGCTGCTCCTGGAGCGCCCGGGGCGGCGCCGAGGCCAGGTCGACGACGCGTGGCCTGCCGTGTGCCGCCAACAGCAGCTGCGTCGCCCCGAAGCCACCGCAGACGAGCGCGGCCAGCAGGAGCAGCCCCACGGCCGCGGCCCAGCGATCGGTCAACTGGCCCACGTCCGAGCGCCCCTTGACGAGGCTGAAGCCCAACAGCGCCGCGAGGAGGGCCGCAAGGCCGTTGCGCCAGGCGAGGGCGGCTTCGCGCACACGAGGTACGGCCTCCCTGAGCATCTCGCGGTGCTCCCGGGCCCGCCGCAGGTCGGAGGCATTCGCCGCACGCGTGGGAGGCAGTGGGCGACGCGGCGTCACGCCAAGTCCTCCGGCACTCTGAGCAACCAGAACGCACCGCAGCCGCCGACGTCCGGGGGGCGGTCGCCGTGCTCCTCGTCGCAGTTGCACGTCATCGGGATCTCCGCCGGACCATTGCGGGCCGCCGTGCGTCGGAACGTCAGGCGGACGGTGGTGAGGACCGCAGGGATCTCCAGCTCGACGGCGCAGCGCGGGCAGGTGCCCGAGGCGAGGAGGACACCCTTGGCGAACGGCCGCAACTCCCAGGTGTTGGCGACGTGTTGCTCGTAGGCGGGGTCGGACGAATCGGAGTAGGCGAGCGCCGGGGACGGCGGAACGGGCATGGCGGCTCTCCTGGCTCAGGGACCTGTGTGGGTGAAGGGAATCCAGTGGCTCGGCTCTTTTGGTGACGAGTCCCGCAGTCGGCGCACGACACAGTGCAGCGCGACGGCAGCGCGGTCGGCGTCGAAGGTGCCGTCCTGCCACATGTTGTGGTACACACCTTCGGCCACCTCGGCGGCGACCTCGTCATGGATGGACCACAGGGTCGCGATCACATGGCGGTAACCCGTGTAGTGCAGGGCAGCGGCCAGAGTCATCGACTCATCTGGCAGGAGCAGACCGCCCAGTGCCGTCTTGCAGGCCGAGAGGAAGGCGAAGTCGCGGTGCCGGTGTCCTTCAGCGATCTCGCCGGTGGTCAGCAGGCCGTCGCCGAGCAGCACTCCGCCCGAGGCGGGACGGAGCGGATCGGACGTCGCGTGGCAGCTGAAGTGGGCGCTGCGGTGGGCGACCAGTTCGCGCCGCACCGACGCCCGGTCCGCCGCTGCGCCCTTCAGTGTCGTGAGGGCCGCCCCGAAGAGCGACGTCAGCAGCTGCTCCTCGCAGCCGACGTGCTTGAGGTCACGCTGACCCGGAGTCTCGCGCAGCGCCACGTGGAGCATGGCGCCCGGCGCCGCCGACCGGCCCCTGGACCGTGATTCGATCAGGGCGCGCAGGGAGGGCGTGTACGAGACCACCGCCCGGTCCAGTGAACTGCGGCCCGCCTCACCGTGACGCCCGGCGGCGTGCAGTGGGAGCAGGTTCAGCATGCCGGTGGGGCACCACCACAGTCGGGGCCACGGCTGTCCCTGCGGAGGCGGTTCACGAAAGCCGCAGGCGTCGAGCACAGGCCGGCTGATCGTGTCCCACAACCACTCCAAGGTCGTGGTGAGCGTGCTCTCCATCGCCACCACGGCCTCGATCAGGGCGTCCGTCGCCTGCCGATACTCCGCGTGGCTCTTGGCGCCCGGCGCCTCCCGGGTGGCGGCGTCCGCCGCATCCAGCATTTCAAGACAGCTCTGGTGCCGCTCGATCACGCCCACGTAGTCGCCCGCGACCCTGTGGACGTCGTCAAGCGTGAGGTCCAGCCGAACCGAGGAGACCTCGTCCGGCGTCACGATCAGCGCGTCTGCTCGCCGTTGTGTCACATTGACGGCGACGACCGGGCCTTGCGCGGCGACTCGGCGTAACTCCGATGCGGGCAGCGGGCGTTGGAACCCCGCGAACCCCGGTATCTCCCGGACCTCTTCGACCAGACCGGCCAGCCGACGGGCCAGCGCCATCCTGCCGTCGGTCCGCCCCGACTCCTCGCGGTCGTCCACCGCGCCCCCCGTTGCTCGTCCCCCTGCTGACCGAGGGTAGCCGAGCCAGGTGCCGGATCTGGGGCAAATGCGAAGGCGGCTGCCGCGAGGGGAGTTGATGACTCCCTCGGCGTGCAGCCGCCTGCGTGTTCAGCCTCTACCTCTGCCTCCGGAGAGGACGGTTACCTCTGGAGGAGGCGGTCCGCCAGTTCGCGGTAGTCCCGCAGGGCCAGCCGGAGTTGCTCGGTGTCGGAGTGGTCGGACTTGGCCGCGTCACCCTCCTGCCAGGACTTGCGCAGGGTGCGGCGGCGCTGGGTCAGCGCGTCCGTGTAGCGGCCGGTGATCTCCTCCACGACGTGGTCGGCCTCTTCGACGGAGGTGCGAGGGTCGTCGACGAACCCGGACAGGGCGTGCTGGAGGCGCTCGGCGAGCTTGTCGGTCTCATCCTTGGGGAGCAGGGGGGACGAGGACGACGTCACGGACGAGGACGACGAGGACGACGAGGTGGGCGAGGACGTCGGGCGCGAGGGTGTCTGCGCCGGGGTCCTGCCGTCGGTCGACTGCGTGGACGTCGGCGCGGGTGTCTCCGTGCGCGCCGAGGTCCTGCTCTCGTCGGTACGCCTCTCTTCGGTACGCGCCGGGGTCACGGGGCTCTCCGTGCGGCCGGGGGTCTCCGTACGCGCGGAGGTGGGTGTGGGTGCGGGGACCTTGTTCTCGTCGGCGCGCGAGGCGGTCCTGCTCTCCTCGGTGGTGCGCCCGGGCGTCTTGGTCTCGTCCGTACCGGTGCCCGTCCCCGGACGCGTGGATGTCTCCGAACGCTCCGAACGCTCCGAAGAACGCGCGGACATGGGTATCGGCGTGGGTGTGGATGCGGGTGTGGATCCCTTGGTCTCTTCAGCCATGGCTGGGTCAACCCCCCTTGATCGTCTGTTGCTTGTCGGATGACGCGTCGGATGACGTATCCGTCGTCTTGTCGTGCGTCTTGTCGTGCGACCGCCTGGCCGTCATGCCAGGGAGCTTGTCGGACAGCTTGTGAGACGTCTTGCCGTGCGACCTGTCGTGGGACGTGGCCGGTGCCTTGCGGGCGCCGTCGATGAGCGACCCGAAGAGCGCGCGGGCCTCGACCATCGCCTCGCGCAGTTCCTCCGTGTCGGCGCGCGTGTCGTCCGCGCGGGCCACGCTGTGCACGTGGCGGTAGCCGTTTACGTCGGGCGCGTGGTGGACGGAGAGGGCGGCGAGCTGCTCCTCGTACTGGGCGCCGTCCGGGAAACCACGGACGGTGGCGAGCTCGCCGAGCAGCTGGTCCGCCTCAGCGACGGCCTCTCGGGGCGAGTCGACGAACCGCTCCTGCGCGGCCGCCCAACGGGCCTCGAACTGCTCGCGCCTGGCCGGCTCCAACGGCTGCTCGCGCAGCGATCCGTGCCGCTCCACGCGCTCTGCGAGCTCACGTTCGGCGGCCTTGGTGTCGCCGTCGTGGCGAGTCACCGCGCGGTCGTACTCGGGTCCGAAGCGGTGCTTCAGATCCCGACCGCCGACGCCGCCGCGGCTACGCAGGGTGAGGGCGGCCGCAACAACGACCACGGCCGCCACGATCACGATAACGATGATGATCATGCCTGTGGACATGGGTGCCTTCCGGATGCTTCGGCCCAACGGGCCGGTTCTCCCTCCGGGTTGCCCGGAACCCGCCACTCAAACTGCGGGCGTCCGGTGCCGATGGCAGCGGGCACCAAATCCTTCGCCCGGTGTGTCGATCCGCCCGTCGGCCGATCGACGCAGGGGTGAAGGCACCGAAAGAGTGCCGTGACTGCGGAGGTTGGCGTCATGGGTGAGGTTGTCGCACGGCTGGCGATGTCGTTGGACGGGTACATCGCGGGACCGGAGTCGGGGCGGGAGCATCCGCTGGGGATCGGTGGGGAACGGTTGCACTCCTGGGTGTTCGGACTGCGGACGTTCCGGCGGATGCAGGGGATGACGGGCGGTACGGGTGGTCCCGACGACGACCTGCTCGCGGAGTGGGCCGAGCGGCCGGGCGCGGTCGTCATGGGCCACGGCATGTACGTCACAGGCGAGATCCCCTGGGGCGACGACCCGCCCTTCCACGCCCCGGTGTACGTCGTCACCCACCATCCCCGCGAGTCCGTCGTCAAGGAGGGCGGCACCACCTACCACTTCGTCACCGAGGGCCCGGAACGCGCGCTGGAACTGGCCCGGAAGGCGGCCGGCGGCAAGGACGTCTCCCTGGCGGGCGGCGCGGACCTGGTCCAACAGTTCATCCGGGCCGGGTGGTTGGACGAACTCCTCCTGCACGTGGTCCCGGTCCTGGCCTGCGGTGGCCGCCGCCTGTTCGACGACCTCGGCGACCAGCACATCGAGTGGGAGAAGACCCAGGTGCTGGACTCCCCCGGGGTCACGCATATTCGGTTGCGGAAGGTGACCGCGAGCGGCTGAGAATGCCGGCATGGACTGGACCGTCGCCCCGGAGCCCTTCGACTCGCCCGTCGCCGTCGCCCTGTGGCGGGCGTACTACACGGAGGTCAGCGACCGCTGGTACCTCCTGCACGAGGGACACCGGACCGAACCCGCCGAGCTGGAGCGCGAGATCGCCGCACACACCGGTGCCGACCTCGTGCCGCCGGGTGGGCAGTTGCTGGTCGGGTGGTACGGGGATGAGGCGGCCGGGTCGGCGGGGGTGCGGCTGTCGGGGTCGACGACCGCCGAGCTCACCCGCGTGTTCGTGTACGAGGAGATGCGCGGCAAGGGCGGCGCCGCGCTCCTCGTGCGGGCCGCCGAGGAGGCCGCACGCGCCCTGGGCGCCGAGGAGTTGATCCTCGACACCCGCGGCGACCTCGTCGAGGCCCGCGCCCTGTACGCGCGGCTCGGGTACGCGGAGACCGGGCCGCACAACGACGACCGGTACGCCGAGCACTGGTTCCGGAAAAAGCTGGCCGGTTGAGGGGCTTGATCGTCAACTGATGCGGGTCGTCGAGCCGTTGTGGGGCTGTTCGCTGTCCGAGCCGCAGAGTTCGTCGGTGAGTTCGCTGACCAGTTGGGTGAGGTCGGTGGGGCGGTCGGGGGTCCACCAGTCGCCCAGGAGGTCGGCCAGGGACTCCTCGCGGGCCTTGGCGAGGTGGTCGGCGGTTTCGCGGCCCTCGGCGGTCAGGACCAGGTCCAGGCCCTCGCGGGTGACCAGCCGGCGTTCCTCGACCTGGCGGGCCGCGGCGAGGATGACCGGCAGGGGCACGGTGCTGCGTTCGGCGAGGATCGCCGGTTCCGCCCAGCCGTTGCGCCGGATGCGGAGCAGCAGCCAACTGGCGGCCGGGAGAAGGTCGTAGCCCGCCCGGTCGGTGATCCTCTCGTAGATCTCGCGCCGGCCGTCCCGCGTGCCGAGCACGGAGAGGGCGCGGCACACCTCGTCGTAGGAGGAGCGCTCGACCGGGTTGCTGGCCAGCGTCTCCGTGAGGTCGGGCGCGGTGACCGAGCCGCGCAGGGGGTCCTCCTTGAGGAACCACGCCAGTACGAAGCCGAGGAGGGCGACGGGGGCGGCGTACAGGAACACGTCGGTGATGGACGACGCGTACGCGTGCACCGCCGATTCGCGCAGTGCGGCCGGCAGGGAGCCGATGCCGCGCGGGTCGGACTTGAGGGTGTCCGCCGAGATGCCGGTGGGCAGTTGGGTGCCCTGGAAGGCGTCCGTGAGTTTGTCGGCGAGGCGGCTCGCGAAGACCGTGCCGAAGATGGCCACGCCGAAGGAGGCGCCGATCGAGCGGAAGAAGGTCGCGCCCGAGGTGGCGACGCCGAGATCCTCGTACGAGACCGAGTTCTGCACGATGAGGACCAATACCTGCATGACCAGGCCGAGTCCGAGGCCGAAGACGAAGAAGTACGCGCTCATCTCGGCCGTCGAACTGTTCTCGTCGAGCCGGTGCAGCAGGAGCAGGCCGATCGTCGTGACGCCCGTGCCCGCGACCGGGAACACCTTCCAGCGGCCCGTCCGGCTGACGATCTGCCCGGACGCCGTGGACGACAGCAGCATGCCGATCACCATCGGCAGCATGTGCACGCCGGACATGGTCGGCGAGATGCCCTGCACCACCTGGAGAAATGTTGGCAGATACGTCATCGCGCCGAACATCGCGAAGCCGACGATGAAGCTGATGACCGCGGAGAGGGTGAAGGTGCGGATGGTGAAGAGCTTGAGGGGCAGGACCGGTTCGGCGGCCTTGCGCTCGACCTGTACGAAGACGACCGCCAGGACCACTCCCAGGACCGCCAGGCCGATGATCTGCGGTGAACTCCAGCCCCAGGTCGTGCCGCCCAGCGAGGCGACCAGCACCAGGCAGGTGGCGACCGACGCGATCAGGAACGTACCGAGGTAGTCGATGACGTGCTGCGTCGACTTGCGCGGGATGCGCAGCGCGGTCGCGATCACCGCGAGGGCGATCAGGCCGACGGGCAGGTTGATGTAGAACACCCAGCGCCAGCTGAGGTGTTCGGTGAACAGCCCGCCGAGCAGCGGACCGAGGACGCTCGTCGCCCCGAACACCGCACCGAACAGCCCCTGGTAGCGCCCGCGTTCGCGCGGCGACACGACATCCCCGACGATCGCCATCGACAGCACCATCAGGCCACCGCCGCCGAGCCCCTGCAGCGCGCGGAACGCGATGAGTTGCGGCATGTTCTGCGCCATCCCGCACAGCGCCGAACCGATGAGGAAGATCACGATCGCCATCTGGAAGAGCCGCTTGCGCCCGTACTGGTCGCCGAGCTTGCCCCACAGCGGGGTCGCGGCGGTCGACGTCAGCAGATACGCGGTGACCACCCAGGACAGGTGCTCCAGACCGCCGAGGTCGCTGACGATGGTGGGCAGCGCGGTCGACACGATCGTCTGGTCGAGGGCGGCGAGCAGCATGCCGAGGAGCAGGGCGCCGATCGAGACGAGGACGTTTCCGGACACGTGCTCCTGGGCGGCGCTGCCTTTCTTGGGAGCGTTGTCGCTATTCGGGGCACTGTGCTTCTTCGGGGCGTCTCGCATATTTCCCGTCATACCGCGCGCATCCTCGGCCATGAAGACCTCCAGAGGCTCTCGTTACACATTGCTCTCGTCCACACATCCCATGGTGATCGGTGTGACCCGTTATGGCCTGTCGAGTCCTGTTGGCGCCCATTTACCGGGACCCTCCCCGGGGGGCTTCCGACGGCGGCTGTGGAGACGGTCTGCATAATCTCTGGAGTTCGTGGGGGAAGTGCGGAGGGAGGGACGACGCGTGACAGAGCCGACAGGCCACGAGTGCCCGGAGTGCGGGGCACCGAGAGGGGCCGACAACACCCCGTCGTGCGGCTGCACACAGCGGGCGTCCGACGCCCTGCGTGATGCCCGCACGGCGGAGGCGGCCGCGGCGGAGGACTTCGACCCGCTGCGCATACGCCCGTATGTGGAGCTGGCGGGCGACGGGGCGCTCCGCGGGGACGCGGGGGACGGAAGCGATGGAGGTGGCGGGACGGTGCCGTCCGCGCCGCCGGTGCCATCGGCGTTACC
Organism: Streptomyces pseudovenezuelae; assembly: GCF_029892565.1. Classification (GTDB taxonomy): domain Bacteria; phylum Actinomycetota; class Actinomycetes; order Streptomycetales; family Streptomycetaceae; genus Streptomyces; species Streptomyces pseudovenezuelae_A. Next base: position 80,048 of record NZ_JARXVH010000004.1, read on the forward strand.
GGTCGACGAGACGGTGCCGTTGCAGGCCGTGGACGCCACGTCCCTGCTGCCGCCGTTGCCGCCTTCGGACGAGGAGCCTCTGGCCGAGGAGGGCGTCCGGCCCCTACGTCGGCGCCGTACCGTCCTGCTCGCGGCCGGCGGGGCCGTGGTCGCCGTGGTGACCGCGACCGGCCTGGCGAGCGGGTGGCTGTCGTACCAGACGCCGTCCCGCGACAACGCGGCCTCGGGCGGGGTACGGGCTAGTGTGCCGGGCGCGTCGAGCGCGACGGCGTCCGTGTCGCCGTCGGAGGAGACCGGTTCCGCGTCGCCGACGTCCGCATCGCCGTCACCGTCCGTCAGCACGAGTCCGACGCCCTCTACGTCCCCGTCGGCGACCGCCGTCTCACCGAGGCCGACCCGGTCGACCGAGCCGACGCACACGCCGTCGACCGTCGGCGCGACCGGCACGATCCAGGAGGGCGGCGGCGACAGCACCACGCCGCCGGTACTGCGGCGCGGCGACCATGGCGCCGAGGTGGTCGAACTCCAGAAACGGCTCCACCAGTTGAACCTGTACGTCGGCAAGGACGACGGGAACTTCAGCACGACGGTCGAGAGCTCGGTACGGACGTTCCAGGTCGCGCGGGGGATCACCGGGGACGAGTCCGGGGTGTACGGGGCGGCCACGCGGGCGAAGCTGGAGTCCGAGACGACGGAACCGTGAGGCGAGCGTCACCGGGGGCCGCCGCCCCCGGACCGGCGCCTTACGCCACGTAAAGCCGAATCCCGCCACCCGCAACGCCCTCGACCCGCACCTGCCGCAGATCCCGCACCACCACGTCCGGCTCGTGGAAGTCGGCCCGAGGGCCCACCCCCACCACCCGCATCCCCGCGGAGCGCCCCGCCGCGATGCCGGCCGCCGAGTCCTCGAAGACGATGCAGTCGGCGGGGTCGACGCCCAGTTCGGCGGCGCCCTTGAGGAAGCCCTCGGGGTCCGGCTTGCTCGCGCCGACCGACTCGGCCGTGACGCGGATGTCCGGGAGGGAGAGGCCGGCCGCGGCCATGCGGGCCGTCGAGAGAGCCACGTCGGCCGAGGTCACCAGGGCGTGCGGGAGGCCCGCCAGGGACGCGAGGAACTCCGGGGCGCCCGGGACGGGGACGACGCCGTCCAGGTCGGCGGTCTCCTCGGCGAGCATGCGCGCGTTGTCGGCCAGGTTCTGCTCCATGGGCCGGTCGGGCAGCAGGAGTGCCATCGAGGCGTACCCCTGGCGGCCGTGGACCACCTTCATGACCTCGCCCGCGTCCAGACCGTGCCGCTCGGACCAGCGCCGCCAGCAGCGCTCGACGACGGCGTCCGAGTTGACGAGGGTGCCGTCCATGTCCAGCAGGAGGGCGTGGGCGGTGAGGACGGTGGGCACGGTGGTGGCCGTCATCGGCAGCTCCAAAGCAGCGGGAAGGGGCGGCAAGGGGCCTGCGGGTCGGGCCCCGGAGGTACAACCCGGCCGTACAGCCGGAGGAACAAAGCGCCCCGCCCGCCGGTCAGGGAGAACGGGCGGGAGCCACTTTGTTTCTCCACGGTACAAAACATCGCCCGCATCCGCCAGCGACTCCGGGAACAGTTCACCGAACGTTCAGCTCGGCCGACCCCTGATCCCGAGCCTCAGCCCGCCACCGCCTCCCACAGACTCCACACCCCGAGCGCCAGCATGAGCATCGCCGCGATCTTCGTGATCAGCGCCAACGGCACCCGCTTCATCAGCGCCTTTCCGCCGACGATGCCGAGACCGGCGACCGCCCACAGGGCGAGCACCGCACCGAGGCCGACGGAGAGCGGGTCGTCGTAGCGGGCCGCGAGGTTGGCCGTCATGATCTGGGTCAGGTCGCCGAACTCGGCGACCAGGATGAGCATGAATCCGGCGCCGGACACCTTCCAGAAGGACTGGTCCTTGGGCTTGCGGACCTCCTCCTGGTCGTCGTCCTTCTTGAAGAGGAGCACCGCGGCCCCGCCCAGGAAGAGCACACCGGTCACCGCGGCCACGAGCTGCTGCGGCAGCAGCGTGAGCACGCTGCCCGCCGCCACGGCGAGCACGACATGCAGCAGAAAGGCCGCGGCGACCCCGGCGAAGACGTACGAGGCGCGGTAGCGGGTGCCCAGGACGAGCCCGGCGAGCGCGGTCTTGTCGGGGAGTTCGGCCAGGAAGACGACGCCGAAGACGACCGCCGTGACGCTGAAGGTGATCAAGGTTCCTCAATCGGTCGGGGCTGCCCCACCGAGAGTGTGATTGCTGTCCGCGGACACCTCGGCACGGCAGCACACACAGAACAAACCGGTGCACTGCTTACCGAAGGTCTCGCTGGCCGGTCCGCAGTGGACCTGCCTCCGGGCGCCGGCTCAGACGAGCTGAGCAGTATGTCGACGGTCCGGCGAAGAGCTACTCCCCTTCTGCGCCGTCCATAGTACGTGACCCTCAAGGCATTGCCTTGTCATGCTCACGTCACTAGCTTCTTACCCAACGCACACCCGGCCGCAACACGGCACCGCAAGCATTCCTTCGCTCGCACTCCAACGTCCCCCCACCCCAAGGGAGTTCGTATGCCGAAGTTCTACGCGCGTCGACGGCTGAGCATACTCGCGGCGTTCACCGGACTCATAGCCTCCGTCGCGCTTTTCAACGGTCCGAACGCCTCCGCCGCCCTCCCCACCCCCGTCAGCGCCGCCACCGCCCGCACCTACCTCGCCTCCCTGAGCGTGGCGACCGAGGTCAGGACCGGCTACGACCGGGACCTGTTCCCGACCTGGATCACCATCAGCGGCACCTGCAACACCCGCGAGTACATCCTCAAGCGGGACGGTACGAACGTCGTCACCAACTCCGCGTGCACCGCCACCAGCGGCAGCTGGTACTCGGTCTACGACGGCGCCACCTGGACCGCCGCCTCGGACGTCGACATCGACCACCTCGTGCCGCTGGCCGAGGCCTGGGACTCCGGCGCCCGCAACTGGACCACCGCCCAGCGCCAGGGCTTCGCCAACGACGTCACCCGCCCGCAGCTCCTCGCGGTCACGGACAACGTCAACCAGTCCAAGGGCGACCAGGACCCGGCCACCTGGATGCCGTCCCTCACGTCCTACCGCTGCACCTACGTCCGCGCCTGGGTGCAGGTGAAGTACTACTACGACCTCTCCGTCGACTCGGCCGAGAAGTCCGCACTGACCAGCTACCTCTCCGGCTGCTGAGCACCGACCGCTGATCCGCCGGAGGCACCGGGTGCCGATTCGGCAATGATGATCGCCGGACACTGTCCGCCCTCCCCCGTCGTTCAATACCGTACGGTGCGACGGAGGAGGGGCGATCAACGTGGCCGAACTGCGCCTGGGACCACTGCTGAGGTACGCCGACGGCTCGTCCGCGACCGTATGGGTCGAAGCGAGCCGTCCGTGCACCGCCGAGGTGCGCTGCGCGGACGGCAGCGCCGGAGAGGCCCGCACCTTCCAGGTCGCGGGCCATCACTACGCCCTGGTGCCGGTGACCGGGCTGAGCCCCGGTACGACGACCGCGTACGAGGTGTTCCTGGACGGCACGCGCGTGTGGCCGCTGCCGGACTCCCGCTTCCCGCCCTCCGTGATCCGCACCGGCGTCCTCGACGACGGCGTCCGCGTCACCTTCGGCTCCTGCCGCTGGGCCGCCCCGCCGGCCGGCGGTCACGACCCCGTCGGACCCGACGCCCTGGACTCGCTCGCCACCCGCATGGCGGCCGACCCGGACGGCGAACGCCCGGACGTGCTCCTGCTGTTGGGCGACCAGGTGTACGCGGACGAGACCTCGGACGCGACCAAGCGGTGGCTGGCGGCCCGGCGCGATCTGGGCGACGCCCCCGGCAGCGAGGTCGCGGACTACGAGGAGTACACGCGGCTCTACTACGAGTCCTGGCTCGACCCCGAGGTGCGCTGGCTGCTGTCCACCGTGCCCAGTTGCATGATCTTCGACGACCACGACGTGATCGACGACTGGAACACCTCCGCCGCCTGGCTTGCGGACATGCGCGCCACCGCCTGGTGGCGGGAGCGGATCCTGAGCGGGCTGATGTCGTACTGGGTCCACCAGCACCTGGGCAACCTCTCGCCCGACGAGCTGGCCGCCGACCCGCTCTACGCGGCCGTCCGCGCCGTCCCCGACGGCACCGACGACGTGCGCGCCTTCGCCTCCAAGGCCGACACCGACCCGGCCTCGGTGCGCTGGAGCTACCGGCGCGACTTCGGCCGGGTCCGGCTGCTGATGGTGGACAGCCGCGCGGCCCGCGTCCTGGACGAGGAGTCCCGCTCGATGCTCGACCCCGGCGAGGAGCAGTGGCTGCGCGAACAGGCGCTTCAGGAGCGGGAGTCGTACGACCATCTCCTGATCGGCACCTCCCTGCCCTGGCTGCTGCCGCATCTGGTGCACGACGCCGAGCAGTGGGACTCGGCCCTGTGCCGGGGGGAGCGCGGGGCGCGCTGGGCGCGGTTCGGGGAGAATCTGCGGCGCACGGCGGACCTGGAGCACTGGGCGGCCTTCCCGACGTCCTTCGCGGCCCTGGCCGAGCTGATAGCCGAGGTCGGTTCCGGGCCGACGGCGCCGGCGACGGTGCTCGTGCTGTCGGGAGACGTACATCACGCGTACGTGGCCGAGGCGACCTGGGCCGAGGGCTCGCCGGACGCCCGGGTGCTGCAGCTGACCTGCTCGCCGGTCCACAACTCCGTACCCGCGTACATGCGCGTCGGCTTCCGCTTCGGCTGGAGCGCCGTGGCCCGCGCGCTGGGCCGACGGTTCCTGCGCCACGGCCGGTGCGCGCCGCTGCCGGTCAAGTGGCGCAAGAGGGGCGGGCCTTGGTTCGGCAACCAGCTCATGACGCTGACGCTGCGCGGGCGTTCGGCCGGGCTGCGGCTGGAGCAGGCGCGGGCGAGGACGGGAGCGGGGGCTGGCGCTGGGGCTCGGCTGGGGTCGGTCGGCACTCTGGAGACGGTGACGGAGTCCACCCTCACCACCGAGTAGTCCCGCCCTCACCATCCCGACATCCGTCCCCACCACCGCATGAGGGGCAATTGGGGCGTGCGGGGCTCACGTTGGCTTCCGTGACTCCCGAAGGCATGATGATGCGGACCGTCCGCTTCCAGTAGGCGATTTGCTGCCAAGCGCCCCACACGCCCGGGAGTCACCGTTTTGTCTGCACCGACCGCGGATCAGCCCTCCGTCTCCCTCGCCGTGGTCGGCGCCGGCCCGCGCGGTACCAGCGTCCTGGAACGCCTCTGCTCCTCGGTGCCCGAACTCCTCCCGCCCGGCGTCCGGTTGACCGTGCACGTCGTCGACCCCGCCCCGCCGGGCGCGGGCAGCGTGTGGCGCACCGGGCAGTCGCCCGAGCTGCTGATGAACACCGTGGCCTGCCAGGTGACCCTCTTCACCGACGACAGCGTGGACTGCTCGGGCCCCGTACGGCCCGGTCCGAGCCTGCACGAGTGGGCGGACGGCGAGCTGGGCCCGGACCAGTACCCGACCCGCGCGCACTACGGGCGGTACCTGGAGTGGGTCTTCGCGAAGACCGTGCGCGAGGCCCCGGCGGCGGTCCGGGTCGTCCCGCACCGGGCGCGCGCGGTGCGGCTGGACGACTCCTCCGACGGCCGCCAGGTCCTCACCCTCGACGACGGCCGGATCCTCACCGGCCTGACGGCCGTGGTCCTCGCGCAGGGCCACCTGCCGACCGTCGCCGACGGCACGCAACAACGCCTCACGGCCTACGCCGAGCGGCACGGCCTGCGCCATGTCCCGCCCGCCAACCCGGCCGACGTGGACCTGTCCGCCGTACCGCCCGGTGAACCCGTGCTGTTGCGCGGCCTCGGCCTCAACTTCTTCGACCACACAGCCCTGTTGACGACCGGGCGCGGCGGCCGCTTCGTCTCCGGCCGCCGCGGTCTGCGCTACGTCCCCTCCGGCCGCGAGCCACGCCTGTACGCCGGCTCCCGACGCGGTGTCCCCTACCAGGCCCGCGGCGACAACGCGAAGGGCCCGTACGGCCGCCACACCCCTCGTGTCCTCACCTCGGACGTGATCGCCGGCTTCCGCAAGCGCGCGGAGAACGGCGAGGCGCCCGACTTCCTCGCCGAGATATGGCCGTTGGTGGCGAAGGAGGTCGAGACGGTCTACTACACGGCTCTGCTACAACGGCCCCGGCGCCCGGAGTTCGCGGCGCGCTTCCTCGCCCTTCCGCACGGCGATCCCCAAGAGGCGGACGTACTCGACGAGTTCGGGATCGCGAGCGCCCGGAGGTGGAGCTGGGACCGGGTCTCCCGGCCGTACACGGAACGGGAGTTCACGCATCCCGGGCAGTGGCGGGAGTGGCTGCTTGCACATCTGCGCGAGGACGCGGCGCAGGCCGCCCTCGGCACGGTGGACGGCCCCCTCAAGGCGGCCCTCGACGTCCTGCGCGACCTGCGCAACGAGCTGCGGCTGGTGGTCGACCACGGCGGCCTGACCGGCACCTCCCGCCGCGACCACCTGGACCGCTGGTACACCCCGCTCAACGCCTTCCTCTCCATCGGCCCGCCCCGCCGTCGCATCGAGGAACTGGCCGCGCTGGTGGAGGCGGGCGTGGTGGAGGTGCTCGGCCCCCGGCTGGAGGTCACCGAGGAGGACGGCGCCTGGCTGGCCCGCTCCCCCGAGGTGCCGGGCTCCACGACCCGCGTGACCACCCTCATAGAGGCCCGCCTCCCGGAACCGGACCTGCGCCGCACCGCCGACACCCTCCTCGCCCGACTGCTCAAGACGGGCCGCTGCCGACCGCACACCGTCGACGGCTACGAGACCGGCGGCCTCGACGTGACGGAACGGCCGTACCGCCTGAGGGACCGTCAAGGCCACGCCCACGCACGGCGGTTCGCCTTCGGCGTGCCGACGGAGGGCGTCCACTGGGTGACGGCGGCGGGCGCCCGGCCCGGGGTGGACTCGGTGACGCTCGCGGACGCGGACGCGGTGGCGAGAGCGGTGCTGCGGGTGGCGGCGGGCGAGGTGGGGCCGGAGGCTGCGGGGCAAGAGGCTGAGGTGGAGGCCGGTCCGTGGCCGAGCGCTCAGCTCGCCCGCGTCGACTAATCAGCCGGTCGCCCAACTGCTGCTCACACGGTCACCCGGTGACCCAGCCGAACGGCACCGTGAAGCAGGCCACGCGGGCGCCGTGCGTGCCCGGCATGTCGTGGATGACGACCGAGGACGCCTCGCCCCGCCGGAAGCCCCAGTCGTGGCGGGCGCTCGCCTCGCCGGCGCCCTTGTCACCGGCGGTGAAGTCGAGCCAGACCTCGTTGGCCGCGTTCACGTGGGCCGCGTCCGTGCCGACCTCGTGCTGGTAGTGCCCGCCCGCTGCGGCCGGGTCGGCGGCGCAGGGCTTCTGGTGCACGTGGACGCCGTACTCGTGCCCAGGCACCAGCCCCTCGACCCGCAGCCGCACGGTCGTCGCACCGTTCTCGGCCGTCCGCTGGCTCACCTCGATCCAGGAGGCCGCCGGGACCAGCTTCGAGTCGTACGTCACCGCCGCCGAGGGGACGAAGGCGGTGGGCGGCGCGAACCGCGCGTCCGTGTGCATCGAGTAGCCGTGGGCACCGCCGGTGCCGGCCGCGAGCACGGCCGCCGCGACGGCGCCCGCACATATACCTGCCACCATGATCTGTACCGTTCCTCACGTCGTACGGCCGCTGCGGCCGAAGGTCGCCCCCACTCCGTGCTACGGGACACCGGCGGCCGGCGCCCGCCGGGGGACGGCAGCCGGGTGAACGTCGTGTGCCGATCCCACGTGCCCCCCATGAATCTCCTGTCACACCGCAGGCGTACGCTGTATGGCTGTTGATGGCCGCCCCTGCCGCTCCCCCGCGACAATGCGGCACGGTCTGGCCACGGGGGAGTTCACGGGGAGTCGCGGTGCTGGAGAGTGTGGGGACGCTGACGGGCAGTCCATGGATCTACGCCATGGTCGCGCTGTCGGTCCTGCTTGATGTGTTCCTGCCGGTGCTGCCGAGCGGAGTGCTGGTGATCACGGCCGCGACAGCGGCCGCCGCGGGGACGGCGACCGGACAGGTGCCGAGCCAGGTTCCCGACATCCTGGCGCTGATCTCCTGCGCGGCCACCGCCTCCGTCCTCGGCGACCTGGTGGCGTACCGGCTGGCCTGGCGGGGCGGCGAACGCCTGGACCGCGCCATCGCCCGCTCCCGCCGCCTGACCTCCGCGCAGGAACGTCTCGGCGTCGCGCTGGCCCGCGGCGGCGGCGCCCTGGTCATCCTCGCCCGCTTCGCCCCGGCCGGCCGCTCGGTCGTCTCCCTCGGCGCGGGCGCCGCCCACCGCCGCGTCCGCGAGTTCCTGCCCTGGTCCGCCCTGGCGGGCCTGGCCTGGGCGGCGTACAGCGTCGCCCTCGGCTACTACGGCGGCCGCTGGCTCGGTACGACGTGGCTGGGCACCGGGGTGTCCGTGCTGGCGTTGTTCGGGGCGGGCGCGGGGGCGGCGTATGTGATGCGGCGGCCGGAGAAGGCGTCGTAGACCGGTAGCCGCGGCGGCCGGCCTAGGCGCTGGCCTTCTGTCCCTGACCCCGTACCTGGAGCCCCGCGAGCAGTTCCGCCGTGGCCTCGGCGATCGCGTCGACGGCCTGGTCGAAGACCTCCTGGTTGTGGGCGGCGGGAGCCCGGAAGCCGGACACCTTGCGTACGTACTGCAGGGCCGCGGCCCTTATCTCTTCCTCCGTCGCCTCCTCGGGCAACACGGGCGGACGGAGTGTCTTGATGCTTCGGCACATGCGACCAGTCTCCTCCGGTCTCCCCCGATTCGACGAGGCCTGCGATGATCCCGTCCGAGGCGGCCACCATGACGGGGCCGACCGGCGAAGGGAATGACAACATCATGGCGAACGACGAACTCACGGTGGCGGTGCTCGGCCCCGGCGGAATCGGCGGCCTGCTGGCGGGGCTGCTGGCCCGTGCCGGACACCGGGTGATCTGCCTGGCCGGTGACGCGACGACTGAGACGCTGCGTACGGACGGGATCCGGGTCCGCAGCGGCCTGTTCGGCGACTTCACGGCCCGGGTCGAGGCGGACACGGTGCTGCGCGAGCCGGTCGATGTGTGTCTGGTGGCGGTCAAGCACACGACCTTGGACGCGGCCCTGGAGCGCGTACCGCCCGCCGCCCTGGGCCACGCGCTCCTCGTACCGTTCCTGAACGGCGTCGAACACCCGGCGACCCTGCGCGCCCGCTACCGACCCGACCTGGTCGCCCCGGCCGTCATCCGCGCCGAGTCCACGCGGCTCGCACCGGGCGTGATCGAGCACGGGAGCCCGTTCGCGGAGATCGACCTGACCGGCGACCCGGTCCCCCGCGAGCGGCTCGACACCCTCGCGCGGACGCTGAACGCCGCCGGCCCCACCACCCGCGTCCTCGACGACGAGACGGCGACACTGTGGGCGAAGATGTCGTTCCTGGCCCCCTTCGCCCTGCTCACCACCCGCTACGCCCTCCCCCTCGGCGAGGCCCGCACCCGCCACCGCGCCGAACTGACGGCCCTGGTCGAGGAGACGGCCGCCGTCAGCCGGGCCTGCGGCGGCCCGTCGGACCCGGCCCAGGCAATGGCCCGCTACGACGCCTTCCCGCCCGGCACCAAGTCGTCGATGCAACGCGACGCGGAGGCGGGCCGCCCGCTCGAACTGAACGCCATCGGCGGCGCGTTGCTGCGCGCCGCGGAGCGGCACGGGGTGAGCGTGCCGGTCGCTGCGCGGCTGGTACGGGAGTTGAGGGAGTCGGGGGCATTGGGGGAAGCCGGGCGCTGAAGCGTGTCGAATGCGCCGGTTCCTGATCGACGTGACGGTGAAGGCAGCACTTCCAGGATGCCCAGAAATCAGGAGCACCCCATCGTGACCGCACCCGTGACCGTCACCGCAGACATGGCCATCTCCCTCGACGGCTACATCGCCGGCACCAACGTGACCACCGACAACCCCGGAGGCGACGGCGCCGAGCCGCTCTTCGAGTGGATCCACAACCTGGCGAGTTGGCGGGAGCGCCAGGGCATGACCGGCGGAGAGGACAACGAGGACTCCGAGCTGATGCGCGAGTGGTTCGACGCCACGGGGGCGGTGGTGATGGGCCGGATGATGTACGACACCGGCGAGGAGTTCTGGGGCGACAACCCGCCGTTCCGGACCCCGGTCTTCGTCCTCACCCACCGCCCTCGACCGACCCTCGTCAAGGAGGGCGGCACCACCTTCACCTTCGTCACCGACGGCATCCACAGCGCCCTCGACCGGGCGAAGGCCGCCGCCGACGACAGGAACGTCGACATCGCGGGCGGGGCGAGCACGGTGCAGCAGTACCTCAGGGAGGGGCTCATCGACGAGCTCCAACTGCACGTGGTGCCCGCACTCTTGGGAGACGGACTACGGCTGTTCGAGGAGCTGGACAAGGACCTGGGCACAACACGGCGTCCCCGTCCGATCGAGCCGATCAGGGTGGTCCACACTCCCCTCGCCGTCCACCTGAAGTACCGCTTCCTGAAGCGGTAAGGGACTCGGTCAGTCGAGGATCGCGGTGGCTTCGACCTCGACCAGATGCTCGGGGACGTCCAGGGTCGCCACCCCGATCAGCGTGCCCGGTGCGATCGGGGTGATCCCCAGCTTCGCGGAGGCCCGGGCGACTCCGTCGAGGAACAGGGGCATCTTGTCGGGGGTCCAGTCGACGACGTAGACCGTCAGTTTCGCCACGTCGGCGAAGGAGGCGCCGGCCTCGGCCAGTGCGGTGCCGACGTTGAGGTAGCTGCGCTCGACCTGGGCGGCGAGGTCGCCCGGGCCGACCGTGACGCCGTCGGCGTCCCAGGCGACCTGCCCGGCGACGAAGACGAGCTTCGAGCCGGTCGCGATCGCGACCTGCCGGTACACCGGGATCTTCGGCAATCCGTCGGGGTTCACCAGGGTGATGGCCATGTTGCACACCTCGTTCTAGGTCACTTGTGGTTACTCGGGAACCGTAGGAGAGTGGCCGCTGACATGGAAGAACGCACTTTTCAGTGACTGGGGAACCGAATGGTGACCAAGCAGTTCAGCGGCTCGCCCGACGAAGCGGACCTGAGGCGCGCGGACTCCTTGGCGCGGGAGATCTTCTCCGACATCGCCAACAAGTGGTCGTTCCTCATCATCGAGGCGCTCGGGGAGCGCACCCTGCGCTTCACCGAGCTGCGCAACGAGATCGAGGGCATCAGCCACAAGATGCTCACCCAGAACCTGCGCATGCTGGAGCGCAACGGCCTGGTCGAACGCCGCGTGCACCCCACCGTGCCGCCCCGGGTCGAGTACACCCTCACCGAATCGGGCCAGGGCCTACGCGCCACGGTCGACGGGATGTGCGACTGGACCCACCGCTACCTCAGCCACATCGACGCGGCCCGCCGCCGCTTCGACGTCTGACGGCTGCGATACTCACCGCACAAGACCGTACGAGAGATTTCTGCCCGGTGATGGAGTCGGCGTGGGGTGTGTGTCCCCGCTCCACGCCAACACTGGACGGTTCCAGGTGATGACCACGGGTCGGTGAATCTGGGCGCCGACGACCCCGGGTGGTCCGCCCCGCCGGGCAGCGAAGAGGATTCGCCGTGTCGTCGGCGCCCTATCCCCGTCTGCTGCGCACCCCTGGCGCCGCAGCCTTCTTCCTGACCGCCACCGTCGGCCGCGTCGGCATCGCGATGACCGGCCTCGGCATCGTCTGGCTGGTGCACGGCCGCACCGGCTCCTACGCCTCGGCCGGTCTGGTGAGCGGCGGTTTCGCCGTGGCCGAGGCCCTGGTCGGGCCCCAACTGGCCCGCCTGATCGACCACTTCGGCCAGACCCGGGTACTGCCACCCCTCCTGCTGGCCCACGCCGCGGCGGTGACCGCGCTGCTGGCACTGGTCGCGGCCGGTAGCCCACCCGAACTCATGGCTATCGGCGGAGTACTCGCCGGCGCCACCATCCCCCAACTTGGAGCCCTGTCCGCGGCCCGCTGGGTGGCGCTGCTGCGCGAGAAGCGACCGGCGGAACTGCCCAGTGCCTTCTCCCTGGAGTCACTCGGCAACGCCGTGGGCTACCTCGCCGGCCCGACCCTGGTCAGCGTCCTCGGAGCGAACGGACATCCGGCACTGGGCACCGTACTGGCAGCCGCCCTTGTGGTGACCGGCGGCGGCTCCCTCGCTGCCCAACACCGCACCGCGCCAACGTCATTGACGTCGACATCCGGTTCCGATTCTGATTCCGGATCCGGATCCGCCGAGCGCTCCCGCGCAGGACGCTCGCTCCTACGCCCCGGATTCGCGGCGGTGATCGGCCTCAACCTCGCCATCGGTGTGTACTTCGGCGCCGTACAGGTCTCGGTGACGGCCTTCGCGGTCGAGCACCACGCGCCGGCCGCGGCCGCACCGATCTTCGCGGTGTCGAACTGCGGTGGCCTGCTGGCCGGTTGGCTGTACGGGGTGAGGCGCTGGCGTGCGACCCCGCGGCTACAACTGGCCGTGGCGACCACCGGATTGGCACTCGGCAGCCTGCTCCTCCTCACGGCCCACTCACCACTGGCCCTGGGATCCGTGATCGTACTCACCGGCGCGGCGATCCCACCCGTCCTGGTGCTCCTCTCGGTCCTGGCCGAATCCACCGTCCACCGAGCCGTCCTCACCCAGGCCTTCACCTGGCTGAACTCCGCCGGCGCGGCGGGATCGGCGGGCGCGGCGGCGGTTTCCGGCAGGGCGGTGGATACCTTCGGCGCGGCGGGCGGCTTCGCGATCGCGGCGGCGGGGAGCACAGGGATGGCGGTGCTGGCGGTGAGCCTCTGGGGGCGGGGCGGTGGGGCGGGCGGAGTGACCGACTCAGGATGAGGGCGTGCCCGGTTCCGCCAGGTGGTTACGGCGTTGGCGCGAGTCGGCGGGGGAATCGCCTGAGGACGACGTGGGCGGGGACGAGCGCGAGCCAGAACCACATGGCCGCTTCCGTGTTGACGAAGGCCAGGGGGATGGAGAGGCAGAAGATCAGCACGCTGGAGGCGAGTTGGGCGGTGAAGCGGCGACGGGCCACGGCCTCGGGGGACGCGGGCGAGGGGTGCACCTGGCGTTGTGTGAGCAGCAGCAGGGTGGTGTGCACCGCGTGGATCGCGGCCATGGCACCGGCGTAGAGGGCGACGGCTTCGGGCTGAGAGGCGTATTCGGCCAGGAGCCCGGTGGGGAAGGGCAACAGGGCGACCAGGCCCAGGCCGAGAAGGATCAACTGGGTGATCACGAACGACTCGACGGGCAGCGAGGCGAGGATGCGGCGCTGGTCACGCCAGAAGCCGGCGAGGAGGGTGAAGCTGAGGGCGAAGGCGCCGAGGCTGGGCAGCGCGTCGCTCAGGGCCTGGTGGAAGGCGGCGTCGTTCAGATGCGCGGGCACCGCCACGTCGATGACGAGCAGGGTCATCGCGATGGCGTATATGCCGTCCGACAAAGCGATCAGGCGTCCCACGCCCGGGGCGTTCTCGTGCGTGTGCGTCTGCGCCACTGGCTCCGTCATGCCGACGACAGTAAGCCGTGCGCCTTGGCCGTAACGCACCGGCCAAGGCGTGGTCGGCGTCACCTGCGACTGACCGCAGGGCGCGACACCGTTATGCCACTACCGCGAGCGTTACGTCAGCAGGTACGGCCCGTGTAGTGGGCCCCCTGGATCCTCCCGGCGGAGCCGAGCCAGCTCCTGCCGGGTCCGACACACCGCTCGTAGTCCGGCCCCATCGCAACCCTGACCTTGATGACGACGTTCGAGCCGTCGGAGGTGCAGTGGTTGTAGAAGGCGTCACTTCCGGTCTCGTAGAAACCGCACGGGTCGGCGGCGGCCGGACCGGCGGTGGCGGTCACCGCTCCCAGCGAGGCGAGGGCGAATGCGGTGACACCGAGGGCGCTGGTCACCATACGACGAATACGCAAGCGGAACTCCTTGATCAGTGAAGGCCGACGACGCGAACAGGCTTGTGCCTGGCGGTCAGTTGGATGCGTGCCTGAGTATTGCGATGCATCCCGGCCCGGTTGAGGGGCCGCCCACGTTGTTCACCTGACGAATCGTTAACCCTCTACGCCGAACGGCTGGTCCTGCGCGCCCCTCGAATCCTTGACGCGTGTGCGAGTGGGCTGGTACAAGATGTTGATCTTTTTTGCGCGATGGAGGGGGAACGACATGGGCGGGCCCGCAATCCCTATTGCCCTTATAGCGGCTTTCATCCTGTGGTTTTCCGTCACGGCCCACAAACGAGGCCGCGCGCTGCGTACGCGTGGGATTCGCGTTCCGGCGACGTGCGTCAACTCCAAGACAGACAAAAACGGGTCGACCTGGCTCCAGGTGCAGTTCACTTCGGATGCCGGGATCAGGCTTCAGACCAGTGTGGGGCCTTTCGAATGGGCGCCCGTCCCGGTGGGTGGTGTCATCGAGGTGGTCTACGACCCCAATGACACGTCCAATGTGGTGGCGCCCAAAGATGTGACGAACGGAAAGGTGGCTTTGGCGTCCGCTGTCGGGTCCGGCACACTCCTCTTCCTCTGCCTTTTTGTGATGGTCGTCGATTTCACAGGCTGAAGACACCGACGGAGACGCCTGCCATGTCCGACCTCAACAATCAGACCGCCTACTGGGTCGCGGCCGCGGGAGATCATCCCCGGCGAGGTGTCGACGCCGGAAAGGTTGCCGAAGCCTTGCCGTTCGAGGGCGCTCATGGTCCGGCCGTATGCGCAGCCGTAGTCGAGGATCACGGCGTACCGGCTGAGGGCTCCCCGACGATCAGGCACAGCGACGGCTGATCGACGAGGGGAGCCGCGTCCTCAAACCACGCGGACAGCTCTACCTCAGCGATCTGCTGTCGCAGAACGACCAGCGCAATCGCGACCGCTACACCAGACACGCCGAACGGTACGGCAGCGCCTACGGGGTCTTCCGCACCAACGACGGCGCCGTCTGCCCCCACCCCAGCGACTGGTTCCCCGACCTGCCCGCCGACTTCACGTCCATCGACACCCGCCCCGTCACCGTCGCCACGATGAATGGACACGAGGCGGCCGGAGTGCAGATCCTGGCCGGCACACCGACCTCCGCAACCGCCCACACGGTCGAACGACCCAGCCCTACCAGCTGAGTTCGAGGCTCCCGCCCACCGGCAAGGCGTGCCAGCGGTCCGCGTACGCGTCGAAGCGGGCCACGATGTGGTCGACGACCGGGGGGACTTCGTCGGCGCGCACATACGCCGGGAGTGTCTTCGTGTGGCCGCGGCGGATCTCCCAGACAGGAACCGCGATGGCCGCCAGTTCCTCCGAGCGTGCCATGTCCGCGTGCGCCTGCGGGGACGGTGTCGTCCGCTTGGACCTGCGGCGGCGGGCCGCCTTGTTCCGCTCGGCGGGATCCGCGGGCCAGAACAGACCGTTGTCACCGGCGGCCAGTCGCCCGTACACCCCGAGCCTGATCCCCGCCTCCGCCTCGACCAGGAAGTGCACCAGGTCGTGCGGCAGATACGGATGCCCGCCGGGACCGTTGCGCGGAGCCAGCGCCGCGCCGGTCTCACGGTGCACCGCGATGTCGTAACTCGTACCGGGGCCCTTGGTGAAGACAACGCGCATACCGCTCACGCTAGGCGCCGGCACCACGCACCCGCACCCCGTTTTCCACCGGCCCGAGGTCGGGCCACGCGCGAGCCGTGCCCGGTGTGCTCCTCGTGATCGCCCCAGTGCTCGGACACAGCAAGGTCTACGGGATCAGCACGATCCTGCCGAACAC
Organism: Streptomyces pseudovenezuelae; assembly: GCF_029892565.1. Taxonomy (GTDB): domain Bacteria; phylum Actinomycetota; class Actinomycetes; order Streptomycetales; family Streptomycetaceae; genus Streptomyces; species Streptomyces pseudovenezuelae_A. The sequence continues at coordinate 95,824 of NZ_JARXVH010000004.1, forward strand.
CTCACCGGCATCCATCTTCCGGTGTGCCGATACGGCCTGGTCCAGCGGTAGCACCTCATGGACCACCGTCTTGAGTTCACCGCGGCTCGCGGCGGCGAACTGCTCGCTGCGCTCGGCGCGCAGGGCGGTCTCGCTCACCGTGGCGAGGCTGAAGGTGGCGAAGGTCAGCGATCGCTGGAACGCGGCCATGATCTTCGTACCGAAGTCCGCCGGGGGCTGGCCCGCGACCGCGCCGACGGCGATGAGGCGGCCGTTGGGATTGAGCTTGTCGAAGAACGCGGGCAGGTCGGCGCCGGCGACGATGTCGATGATGACGTCGTAGCCGGCGGGCGCGCCCTCGCCGCCGTTTCCGGAGCGGTCCAGGACGTGGGTCGCACCGAGCGAGCGCAGGCGCTCACCCCGCTCGGCCGACGACGTCGTGACCGCCACCGCCGCGGCCCCGCCGCGCGCCGCCAGTTGTACGGTCATGAGCCCGATGCTGCCGGACCCGCCGCGTACCAGGACCGTCTCGCCGGCTACGAAATGGGCGTGTACGAGGGCGAATTGGGCGACGGTCCCGGCGCTGCCGAGCGTCACCGCGTCGACGGCGGACAGACCCGCGGGGAGCGGAACGATCCCCTCCGCCGAGGCGACGACATGCTCGGCGTAGCCGCCGCCCGCGCCGGGAGACCCCCACACCCGCCACCCGATCCACGACCTGTCGACGCCGTCCCCGACCGCGGTGACGGTGCCCGCCACCTCGCCGCCGGGGACGAACCCCTCCGTGAAGCCATAGGAGGCCAGCGCACCACTTCGTATCAGGGTGTCCACGCCGCCGACACCCACCGCCTCCACGGAGACGAGGACCTGACCGGCAGCGGGCGCCGGTGCCGGAAGATCCACCACGGCCAGCCCTTCCGGCCCTCCGAACGCCTTGATCTCGATGGCCTTCAACGTCGTCTCCGTCCAGTTCCGGGTTGCACGAGGCGGCTGCACCCACAGCCTTGGACGCTAACGGACGCCCCCGTCCGTTTGGCTAAAGTGAGAGCGTGACCGACGATTTGACTCACACGCTGCGCTCCGACGCGCAGGTCAACCGCGAACGCATCCTCGACGCGGCCCGAGCACTGTTCCGCGCCGAGGGCCTGGACGTGCCGATGCGGGAGGTCGCCCGGCACGCCGAGGTCGGGCCCGCCACCCTGTACCGGCATTTCGCGACCAAGCAGGCGCTCGTGACCGCGGCCTTCGCGGACCAACTGCGCGCCTGCCGCGACATCGTCGACGAGGCCTGCGCCGACCCCGATCCGTGGCGCGGCTTCCGTACGGTCATCGAGAAGATCTGCGAACTGCACGCGCGCGACCGGGGGTTCACCGAGGCCTTCATGTCGACGCTGCCGGGAGCGGACATCACGGCTGTGGCGGAAAGCAGTGAGTACCAGTTGAAAGCGGTCGCCGCACTGGCTCGGCGAGCCAAGGAAGCGGGGCGCCTGCGGCCCGACTTCACGCTCGACGACCTCGTCCTGATGCTCATGGCCAACAAGGGGATATACGCCACGTCGCCCGCCCTCCAGGCCAACGCCTCCCGCCGTTTCGCGGGGTTCGTGATCCAGGCGTTCGAGGCCTGCCCGCACCGGACCGCGCTGCCGCCGGCGGTGACGTTCGAGCGATACGAGGCGCTCGGCGGTCCGTCCCGGCACTAATCGCCTTTCCTGCCCGCCCGATTGAGGTCTAGGGTCCTGATTCTGATCCTGATCCGGCGAGTGAGCCACGAGGAGCGAAGACCCATGCCCGGTCGTCCGAGCGCGCGTTGACGTCGTAGGCCGTGATCGGCCCGTCATCGCGTGCTGCCCTTGTCGTCGCGGCACAGCCAGCCTTCTCCCCTGTCGTCGTCGGCAACCCGAGGACTCCGTGCCGTCCGCTTCCTCCCCTTCCCCCGTTCCCTCTGTTCCGTCAAGCCTGTGGCGGGGCCGCGACTTCCGCAGCCTCTGGGTCGGCCAGACGGCCTCCCAACTCGGCGAACACACAAGCCTGTTGGTGCTTCCGCTCTTTGCCGTCCTGACACTGGACGCCGGCGCCGGCCAGTTGGGTGCCCTCCGCGCGGTGGGACAGGCGCCGATTCTGTTGCTCTCGCTCTTCGTCGGCGCGTGGGTGGACAGTTGGCGTACCCGCACGGTGATGGTGCTGGCGGATGCCGGCCGGACCCTGGCACTGGGCGCCGCCGCCGTGACCGGCATGCTCGGCCTGCTCGGCCTGCCCGCCCTGTTCGCGGTCGCCTTCGCCGTCGGCGTCCTGTCCGTGTTCTTCGACGTGGCCTACCAGGCGTCTCTCGTACGGCTGGTGACACGCGATCAGTTGGTACGGGGCAACAGCGCCCTCGAAGGCAGCCGGTCCGCGGCACAGATCGGCGGTCCCGCCCTCGGCGGCACGTTGGTGTCCCTGCTGTCGGCGCCGATCGCCGCCGCCTCCAGCGCGCTGTTCTTCGCGCTGTCGTTCCTGTCGATCCGCCGGATCCGGCACTGCGAATCGCTCCCGGAGCGCACGCAACGTCCCCCGCGCATAAGGTGCCGGATCCACGAGGGCCTCCGGTTCGTCATCGGCGACCCCTCGCTGCGGACCGTATGCCTCGCCTCGGCCGCCTTCCAGTTCTCCTTCGCGGCCACGATGACCGGCTACCTGCTCTACCTCCCACGGGAGTTGCACCTGTCGGGCACCGCCGTCGGCCTGGCGCTCGCGGCGACGGGACCGGGCGCGCTCCTGGGCTCGGTGCTGGCCGCGCGCCTGCCGCGCCGGTTCGGCCACGGCCCGGTGCTTGTGTCCGCGGCGGCACTCGGCGACGGCGCGTTCCTGTGCGTACCCGCGCTGCACGGCTCCTCCGCGCTGACGGTTGCCGCGCTCCTCGCGGTCGGCTTCGTGTTCGGGGCCGGCGGCCAGTTGGTGAACGTCACGGTGATGACCGTCCGGCAGGCGGTCACTCCGGACGGGATGCAGGCACGCGTGGCCGCGACGATCACGTTCGCCGGCATGGGGATGACCCCGCTCGGCTCCCTCCTCGGCGGATTCCTGGCGGAGGAGTGGACCTTGCGTACCAGTCTCCTGGTGACGGCTGCGGCAATGCTGCTCTCCCCCGTGCTGATGGCGCTCTCCCCACTCGCACGCCTGGGCCGGACGCTTCCGGCCCCCGCGGGATGCGCCGCCGCTCCACGCTCCCCCTGATCGCCTCCACCTTCTGGACTTGCTAGTCCATTTTTTCCGAAGCACAGTGGCACCCGCGTCCTGGCCGCCCCACCACCCAGGGCCCGGTTCGGATTGACGGTGGAGAACAAGCAACGGAGTGGAACATGTCGATGCGGCTTGCGGGCAAGACCGCCCTGGTGACCGGAGCGACCAGCAACATCGGGCGGGCGACCGCGGAGGCCTTCGCCGCCCAGGGGGCACACGTCGCCGTATCCGGCCGCAGCGCCGAGCGGGGCGAGGAGGTCGTCGACGGCATCCGTGCCCGCGGCGGCCGCGCCGACTTCGTACGGGCCGACCTGGACGGCAGCGCCGCCGCCTCACAGGCGCTGGCCCAGGAGGCGACGCGGGTCCTCGGCGGCCGAATCGACGTTCTGGTCAACAACGCCGGCATCTACCCCGGCGACACCACGGCGGCCACCGACGAGAAGACCTTCGACCAGGTCTACGCCGTGAACGTGAAGGCACCGTTCTTCCTGACCGCGGCCGTCGCCCCCGCCATGGTGGCGGCCGGCGGCGGGGCGATCATCAACCTGGGCTCCTGGGTCGCCCGCCTGGGCATCCCGATCGGCGCGCTCTACAGCTCCACCAAGGGCGCCATGGAGACGCTGACCCGGGCCTGGGCGGCGGAGTTCGGGCCGCAGGGAGTACGGGTGAACGCGATCTCCCCGGGCGTGGTGCAGACGCCCGCGCCGGGTCGGGCCCACCCCGCCGAGATCATGATGAAGGGCACACCCGCGGGCGCGATGGGCACTCCGGACGCCGTCGCGAACGCGGCTGTGTACCTGGCCGCCGACGAGTCTTCATTCGTGCACGGCATCGTGCTCGACGTCGACGGCGGTCGTACGACCGCGGCTGTCATCGCGGGCTGAGGCGCGGCACGGGTCCGAGGGCGCCGGGGAGCAGGGCGGTTTCACTGAAGCCGCCCGCCCCCGCCTCCACCCTCGCCCCACCCCGCCAGGTCACGCCATGACACTGCCACTGCCACTGCCCGCGCGCCGCAGATCCGCGATCCCTTGATCAAGAGCGGCCCGCAGGTGGGTGGACTGCCCCGTCGACAACAGGATCGACACGCCCCCTTGGATCGCGGCCAGCAGCGCCGCGGCCCTCGTGTCGACATCGAGGTCGGCGGGCAGCCTGCCACCGGCCTGCAGCGCCCGGATGCCTCTCGCCAGACTCTCCTGCCAACGGCACGTCAGCTCGATCACGATCGCCCGCATCCCGGGAGTCGAACGCCCGACCTGAAGAAACAGTGACCCGAGCGGACACTGCTCCCCCTGCGCCTCGTAGCGCTCGATCACCACGTCCCGCCACCGCCCCCAGGCCTCCCACGAGTCGAGGCAACCCAGATACGGCTGCTGGTCCTCCAGCACCCGATCCGCCTCGAACTGGGCCACCGCGACGAGGAGTTCGTCCTTGCCCGCCGGGAAGTAGTGGAACAGCTGGCTCTTGCTGGTGCGGGTCCGCGCCATGACGTCGTCCAGCGTCGCCGAGCCCACGCCCTTCTCCCGCAACACCGCCGCGGCCCCCTCGACGATGCGGCTACGCGTCGCCCTCCCCTTCGCCGTCAGCTCACCGGGCATGCCACAACTCCCCAAAAGTGGACTATCCAGTCCACTGTACGGCCACACCCGTTCGCATGAACCCGCCGAAGGAACTCGCATCCCAAATTCGAACAGGCGTACCATTGCACCGTGGCTACGACCTACGACTTTCCGAGTGACCTCCTCGCCGGTCAGGAGGAGCTGCATCAGGTCCGGTCCGAGCTGTCGGCCCTGCTCAAGCGGCTGCCCTGGTCGGTCGTACCCCTCGACGGCTTCAGCGACGAGGGCGGCTGGCGCAAGGTGGAACGCCCCGCCTCCCCCGGCTGGACGTCCGACGAACAGGCCGAGGTGGAGAAGCTCCGCCAACGCGAACACGAACTGGCCGTCTTCGTCACCACCCACCGCTTCTGGGTGGAGATCACGGAGGGGGAGCGCGTCCAGGCACGGACGAGGCTGAAGCATGCACGCGGGGACGAGAGCAACTGACGCGCCCTCGAACATAGAAGGCCCCGACCGATACGGTCGGGGCCTTCTCATGTCATTCCGATGTGGGCGCGGACGGTTTCGAACCGCCGACATCCTGCTTGTAAGGCAGGCGCTCTACCACTGAGCTACGCACCCGGGACAAGACGAGTCGACAGCCTACCTTGCCGGAGGCACTGCCCCGCAAACGCGTATCGGCGTCTCAGGGATCACCCGGGGGTTATCCCCACCCCCGATCCGGGAGCGGCCCGGATCCCCCCTCGGCCCCCCGCTCCGTACGGTCGTAGAGCCTGCACAACTGCCTCAGGGGGAGCCCGTCATGGACCGCATGTCCACCGCCCGTACCCGTACCGCCCGTACCGCCGTCGCCATCGGAGCCGTCGCTCTTCTGGTCGGGGGCGCCACCGCCTGTGGGGCGTCCGCCGGGGACGACAAGGATCCTGATCACCGGACGTTCGCGTTGGAGGGGAAGACGCTCACCGTCGATTCCGACGACTCGGCGTTGGAGATCGTCGCGGCGGACTCGAACGCGGCGGGGAAGGTCGAGGTGACGCGGTGGTTCCAGGGGAGCGTCGCCATCGGTAAGGATCCCAAGGTGAGCTGGTCCATGAAGGGTGACCGGCTGGTGCTGAGGATGACGTGCAGCGGGGTCGTCGCCGACTGTGAGGCCAAGCATCGGATCGAGGTGCCGCGCGGGGTCGCCGTGAAGGTCGAGGACGGGGACGGGAGTGTGCGGGCCCGTGGGTTCCAGGACGCGTTGAATATTCGTACGAGTGATGGGTCCGTGCATGTGACCGACTCCAGCGGGCCGCTTCAGCTGCGGACCGGCGACGGGTCCGTGCACGCCGACGTCTCCTCGCGGCGGGTGCGTACGCAGACCGGTGACGGGTCCGTCCACCTCGAACTGGGCGCCGTACCGGACCTGGTGGAGTCCCGCTCCGGCGACGGCTCCGTCACCATCGCGCTGCCGCGTGCCTCGTACCGTGTGACCACCGACACCGGCGACGGGTCGGTGGACGTGTCGGTGCCCCGCGACAGCGGCAGCCCGCATGTGGTGACCGCCCACACCGGTGACGGAAAAGTCACCCTGGAGACCGCGAACTAACCGGCCCGTGTGTTCGTCCTTAACCGGTGGGAGAATGAAACGAGACACCGGTAACGGTAAGGACGGATGACAGCTCGGGAGAGGCATGTGACGGCGACACCTGGGAAGCCGTACTCGCCGTCGGTGCGGGACACCCTCACCCTCCTCGCGCTGCCGCTGGTCGTCGCTCTCGCGCTGCCCGCCGCGTTCGCCGGTGGCGGTACGCGGCGCTGGTTCGGTGGCCGGGCCGAGAGCCAGCGGGCCGAGGCGCAGGCCGCGAAGGACGCGGCGGCGGCCGCCTTCTACGAGCTGGACACCGCCCAGCGGGATCTGCGGATCTCGATAGAGACCATCACGGCCGTGGACGACTCGCCGGCCGCCCGGCGCGTGGTCGCTGACTTCGAGGCGCTGGGGCGGCGCATCGACGAGGCCAGCCAGCAGTACATCGAGGCTGTCGACGCGCACGACCTGGACCGGGACGAGCTGGAGGCGTCGGTCGCGGCCCACGCGCGGACCGAGCTGACCAAGGCCAAGGACGAGCTGGCGAACGTCAAGCGCGAGCTGGACCGCTTCGGCGACAGCCTCGGGCCGCTGATCGGCAAGGCCGAGACCCAGCTGGCCCGCCTGGCCCCGGCGGTCGAACGGGCCCGGCAGGGCCTGCTCGCCGCGTCGAACGCCCTGGACGCAGTACGGGAGTCGGGGCTGCGCGCCGACGACCTCGCCGCCCGGCTCGCCGCCCTCGCCCCCGAGCTGACCAAGCTCAACCAGGGCGCGGGGCAGCACGGCGTGCCGGAGACCCTGGAGCGGGCCGAGCGGGTGGCGCGGGAGGCCGAGGGCGTCCGGGTGGAGGCCGAGCGGCTGCCGGAGAAGGCCGCCGAGATCGACCACCGGCTGGTCTCGCTGCGCACGCGCGCGCAGGCGCTGACCACCCGTGCCGGGCAGGTCGATCCGGTGCTGAGCGAGTTGCGCCGCCGGTTCACCGCGGCCTGCTGGCAGGACCTCCAGCACGTGCCCGACCAGGCCGGGGAGAACGTACGGCAGGCGGAGCTGAAGCTGAAGGAGGCGCAGTCGGCGCGGGACGCCCAGCGCTGGCCGGACGCGACCGCGCTGCTGTCGACGGTCCGCGCGCTGCTGAACACGACGGACGAGTCGGTCTCGGCCGCCGGCGACCGGCTGCGCCGGCTCAACGCCGTGCAGAAGGATCCGCAGCAGGAGATCGACCGTACGCGCTTCGCCATCCGGGACGCCCAGCGCCTGGCCATGACCGGCCGCAACACCCCCGACCCCCGCCAGGCCCGCCCGCTGGACGAGGCCGTGGCCCGGCTGGATCGCGCGATCACCACCCTGGAGGGCCGCCACCCCGACTACTGGCACTTCCTGACGGAGACGGAAGCGGTACGGCAGTCGGTGGCGCGCGTGGTCGCGCAGATCCGGGAGGAGCGCGGGGGCGTCCACTGAGAGTGGTACGACTCCCTTGGAGTGCGTACGGCTGTCTCTCTCGCTGTCTCCGATGCGGCTACGTCGATCCCGCGCCGCCGGTTAACCTGTGCGCATGCCTCGCTACGAGTACCGCTGCCGTACCTGCGGCGACACGTTCGAACTGAATCGCCCGATGGCCGAGTCGGCCGCGCCCGCCGACTGTCCGGCCGGCCACGACGACACGGTGAAGCTGCTGTCGACGGTGGCCGTGGGCGGCGGCTCCAAGTCCGCCCCCGCGCCCCAGACGGGCGGCGGAGGCGGTTGCTGCGGTGGGGGCTGCTGCTCCTGACCGTTGGCAATTGGCCGTTAGCCGTTGGCCGTTGGCCGAGCGCCCCCGGACGCCTTCAAGAACTCTCGGAGGATCCGCTCCCCGGCCAGGACACCTCGCTCGGGCAGGGCGGTGATGCCGGGGGCCGTGAACTCGGTTTCGGCCAACTCCCCGTGTCCCGGGCGCCAGCCGCGATCCGCGGCGAGCAGCAGGTCGGCGTCGAGGAGTGAGTCCCCGGCGGCCAGCGTCAGTTCGGCGCCGGTGCGGCGGGCCACCTCGTGCATGGCGGCGCTCTTGGTGAGCGGCTTGGGGACGGCGTAGATCTTGCGGCCCTGCAGGGACACCGTCCAGCCGCGGTTCTCCGCCCAGGCCGCGAGTTCCTTCACCCATTCCTCGGGCAGCAGTTCGCGTTCGACGACGAGGTAGGCGAACAGGTCCTCGGCGTTGCGCTGCTTGCGCAGCCAGAGGGGGTCGGCGGTAGCCGCGAGGTAGTCCTCGATCTCCGCCAGCGGGGCGCACTCGTCGGCCAGTCGCGCCGTCACGCGGGCATGCCAGTCGGGGTCGGAGACGCCGTCGACGAGCAGGTGGCCGCCGTTGCCGCAGATCGCGTACTTCGGTTCGGGGCCGGGCAGGTTGATGCGCTGGTACTGCTTACGGGTCCGGGTCGTCGTCGGGACGAAGACCGCCGCGTCGCCGAGTTCGGTGAGCAGTCCGGCCGCCGTCTCCGTCATGAAGGACAGCGGTCTGCTCTCGTGCACCTCGACGCAGAGCAGCCGGGGTGCCCGGGCGTCGGGCATGGTCAGCGCGAGGGCGCCCGCGGAGTAGATGAGCGTACGGTCGAGGTCGCTCGCCACCAGTACCGGCATCAGACCGCCACCGCCTTGCCGTCGGCGCCGGTCGCCCCGCGGGTGAAGCGGGGGTGGATCAACCCCACGCAGGTGTACGGGAGTTCGCCGACCTCCTCGACCGGTACGCCGCGCTGTTCGGCGAGCAGGCGTACGTGGTCCAGGTCGGCACCCGCGCCGGCCCGGGCGAGGATCTTCCAGGGCACCCGGCGCAGCAGCACGCGGGTGGTCTCGCCGACGCCGGGCTTGACGAGGTTCACGTCGTGGATGCCGTACTCCTCGCTGATCCGCTCAACTGCCGCCCAGCCCTCCCAGGTTGGGGTGCGGTCGCCGGAGAGCAGCTCCTTGGCCTGGGCGTCGACCGCGTCCGTGACCTCGGGGAAGCGGGCGGCGACGGCGTCCAGGAAGTCCACCGACACATCCGCGCCCGCGAGTTCGCGGTAGAACTTGGCGCCGTGGAAGTCGTGCGGGCCGACCAGGTCGGAGCGCAGGACGGTGCGTGAAATGAGCCCGGACACGGTGGAGTTGAGGCAGGCGGAGGGGATGAGGAAGTCCGCGCGGGTGCCGTAGGTCTTCACGCACGAGCCCGGGTCGGCCAGTACCGCGATCTCCGGGTCGAAGCCGGTGACTCCGTCGGAGGCCTCGAACTCCCGTACCGCCTGGGCGAGTTCGCGGGTGATCGCGCCCTTGCCGGTCCAGCCGTCGACGAACACGACGTCGGCCGGGTCGTGGTGGGCGGCCAGCCAGCGCAGCGCGTTGACGTCGATGCCGCGGCCCCGCACGATCGAGACGGCGTAGTGCGGCAGTTCGACGCCGTGCCGGAACTGGGCCCAGCGGCGCATCAGGACGCCGACCGGGGTGCCGGCGCGGGCCAGCGAGACGAGGACCGGGCGGGGCGACCGCTCGGCGAGCACGATCTCGGTGACGGCGCCGACCGCCTGCGCGATCCGGGTGGCGGACGTCTTGAGTGCTTCCTGGAACAGCTCCTGGTACTGCTCGCTGGGCTGGTACTCCATCGGCAGCGACTCCGCGTAGTGCGCGCCGCCGCTCTGGATGGCCTCCTCGCGCTCCTCGGTCGGCGCTTCCAGGGTCACGTCCGAGAGGTCCTGGAGCAGCCAGCCGACCTCGTCGGGCGGGTACGAGGAGAAGGCGGGGCCGCGGAGGGGCTCGGGCAGCATCGGGGGCCTTTCGGGGACGTACAGGGGCTCGGGTACGTAGGAGGGGACGACCACGAGCAGGATCTGCGGGGCGTGTGCCGCGAGCTGGGCCAACAGGCCGTCCGGCGTGTGCAGTTCGGGGGTGTCGGCGGTGGAGTCGACGACGGCGACGACGGCGTCGAAACCGGGGGTGCTCGTGCCGGCGGCGACGTTGTACGCGTACCGCTCGCCCGGGCCGTCGGCCGGGGTGTCGTGGGCCGGGAAGACTATGCGGCTGCGTATCGCGTAGCCGGGGTCGTCGACCGCGAGGACGGGTGAGCGGGTGGTGGTCGAGTAGCGGACCTCGGCGTCGGCGACCTGTTCGAGTTCGCGGGCGAGTCTCAGGGGCGTGTACATCAGCTCCTCGAAACCGAGCACGAGGACGCTCCGCGCGTCGGCGGGGAGTGCCTCGGCCAGGCGGGCCGCCATGGCGGGGAGGGCGTTTTCGAGGCGGGCTCGGTGGGCGGGGGTAAAGCCGTGTCTTGCACCGTCCGGGAGGCCTCGGGGCCACAGCAGTTCGACGCGGTCTATGCGGCCGAGGAGGGGTTCGGTGGGCGGGTGCGGGTCGGTGGGGGCTGGTCGCGCAGTTCCCCGCGCCCCTGGGGGGTTGGCCTCCGGGTTGGCGTCGAGTGCAACGCCCTCATCTTTTAGGGGCGCGGGGAACTGCGCGACCAGCCGAGACGGCGCCGCAGACGACTGACTACCTGCTGCCGCACCCTCCGCCTCGTACTGCGCCACCAACGCCTGCCCCTTCTCCAACACCCCCTCAGGCAGACTCACGGTGCCTGAAGCCGCCGCCACCAGATCCACCCGCGCACCGATCTCCCGCGCGAACGCCGAGAGGCGCCCGGCGTCGGCGGGCGACCGCATATCCACCAGCGCCACCACGACATACCGCCCCCGCGGATACCGCTCGTGCAGATCCCGGATCGTGTTCAGGACCGTGTTCCCCGTGGAGAACTCGTCGTCGACCAGTACCAACGGCCCCGCGCCGACCAGCAGCGCGGGATCCTCCGGCAGCAAGAGATGGGACGTGGCGTGGGAGTGGGCCTCCTCGAAGCCGCCCGCCGCCGCGACGCCCTCGACGGGGCGGCGCGTGGAGTGGAGGTACGGGGCGAGGCCGATGCCGTCGGCGACCGAGTGGCCGAGGCCCGTCGCCGTCTCCGCGTAACCGAGGACGACGGCGGCGCGGGCCTCTTCGGCGCCCAGAAGATCCCGTACCCGGCGACCGAGGGAGAACCCGTAGCCGTAGACGACGGACGGTGCCTGCGGTACGTGCTTGCCGAGCACGTTGGACACCAGGAGATGCGCCCGCTTGGGGTTGCGGCGCAGGGCCAGCCCCAGCAGGTCGGTCAGCTTGGTGTCGCCCACGAGTTCGATCCCGAGCCGCTCGGCGACCCAGGTCCCGGACCAGACCCCGTTGTTCACTGCGTTGATGACGATTCCCTAGATAGTGAGGCCCTGGATGGTGAGACTCAGCCGGGGATGCCCGCGGCGAGCAGGTCCACGAAGCTGACGTCCTCGTGCGCTACGCCGAAGACCTCGGCCCGCAGCATGGTCCGCTCGGCCCAGGCGCGGTGCGGCTTCACCTCGTTCATCTTGTTCGTGTACGCCGACCTCAGCACGCCTCCGCCGTCCCGTCCGGGGCGCGCGATGTCCGCGGCGTCGCTGAACTCCTCGTGGCTGACCACGGACAGCGCGTGCACGGGCAGGACGTGGGAGGGGTGGATGCAGGTCTTGCCCATCAGGCCGTTGGCCTGGTCCAGGGAGATCTCCCGCAGCAGCCCGTCCATGGCGTGCTCGATCAGTTTCACCCGCAGCTCCACCGCCTGTCCCTCCAGGAAGGGGCTGGTGCGGAGCATCGGCTTGAACATGCGCTCGGGGACGCGGAAGTACTCCCACACCGGCCCGGTCACGGTGAATCCGGTGCCGTCGGCCCGGCCCAGCATGTTCACCACGTCCGAGATCACGGAGGCGACGATCTGGACGTCGTAGGCCGTCATGTCGGGGGCGCGGCGCAGGCCGTAGGAGGAGCAGAAGTCGGTGACGCCCAGGCGCAGCGCGAGGACCCGGTCGCGGTACTTGTCGACGGCGCGGGCGATGCCCTCCAGGGTCTCCACCCGGGACTCGCGGTAGAGCAGCTCGGGCGACTCCAGGACGGGCATGGCGAACAGCCGGCGTCCGCTCACGGTCTCGGCCCGCTCCAGCGCCTCCAGGAAGGGGATGCCGCTCTCCTCGGTGAACTTCGGGAACACGAATCCGGACAGCAGCCGGACGGTCGCGCCCATGCGCTCCACGAGGTCGGGGATCTGCTCGGGCGTGCGCACCCTGATGAACAGCAGCGGGACGGCCACGTCCGTGCGCGCGTCGAGGTCGGCGAACTGCCGGACGAGGTTCTCCTCGCCCGCGGCGACGTCCGCGTCGTCGATCGAGTCCTCCAGGCACAGCACCATCGAGACCACGCCGAGTGCCGCCTGCTTGACGACGTCGTCGGCGAGTCGCGGCCTGGTGGCCGGGCTGTAGAGCGTGGCGCCCAGGGCCACGGAGAGCAGCCGGGCCGGGGAGTCGGCGGTGAACTCGCACGGCTCCTGATGGAAGAGGCGCTGTCGCACCCCAGGGGCGATGTGCCCGAAATGACGCATAAAACTCCCCCGTGGCGCAAGGTAAGCCTGTGGATTCTGAGAACAGGTGGCCGGTAATAGTACGTATGGACCCATGTCAAGGGTTCCCGTGGGTCATGAATTTCTGGTAACGCCAGCGGGCACAACGGTGGTGGGCTGTAGGCCCCCCGCATTGTCGTGACCAGGACCGAGAGGGCAGGATGACCGCATGACGCACGCGATGCTGAAGGGGTCGAACGTCCCGCTGGAAGCCACCACGGTACGCGCCGTGCTGCGCTGGGCGCCCGGGCCGGGAGTTCCGGACGTCGATGCCTCCGCGCTGCTCCTCGGCCCCGACGGTCGTGCGCGCTCCGACGAGGACTTCGTCTTCTACAACCAGCCCCGGCACCCTTCCGGGAAGGTCTGGTGGCTCGGCAAGAAGCGTGCCGCCGAGGGTCCCACCGACACGATCCAGACAGATCTGGCCGGTGTCGAGCCCGCCATCAGTCAGATTCTGCTGGTCGCTTCGGCGGAGGACGTCACCTTCGACCGGGTACAGGGGCTACGCATCCTGCTGTACGACGCGTCGGTCGCGGACGGCGAGCCGCTGCTCCACTTCGACATCAAGCCGGAGACCGGCAAGGAGACGGTGCTGATCTGCGGCGAGCTCTACCGCCGCGGAGAGGGCTGGAAGTTCCGCGCCCTCGGCGAGGGCTACTCGAACGGTCTGCGGGGGCTCGCGACCGACTACGGCATCACGGTGGACGAGTCGGAGACGACGCCGGAGCCGTCCCTGCAGCGGCCGGACTCGGCGTCCGCGCCCCAGCAGCCGGACGTCTCCGCCCAGCCGCTGCCCCCGGAGCGGCCGGCGACGGTCCCGGCCCAGCCGGACTACGGCTATCCGCAGCAGCCGCCGGCCACCCAGCCCGCGTACGGCTACCCGCAGCCCACCAGCCAGCCGGCCTACGGCGGCTACGGCTATCCGCCCCCGGTGACGACGGCCCCCGCCCCGGACGTCCGACTGCCTCCCCAGGGGCCGCAGTTCATCCGGCCCTGACGAGGGAGGCAGGGGGCAGGACGGGTGCCGGCCCGACCTGCGAGGCGACTAGCGCTCCGCCTTCGCCTTGTAGCCCCGGCCCCACTGCAGTCCCCACCCGTAGAGGCGGTCCAGCTCGGCCTGGAAGCCGTAGACGAACTTCACCTCGCGGCGCACGATCAGCTCGCCCTTGATGTTCTCGATCATCACGACCGCGCAGGAGCGGGCCTGGGGGTGGCGTTCGTCGAGGTGGATCTCGATGCGGGGGCCGTTGCTCGGGTAGAGCGTGACGCTCGCGTGTGTGCGGTCGAACGCCGGGGTCTGGTCGTAGATGTAGACGAAGACCAGCAGGCGCTTGATCTCATCCCGGTGGTCGAGGTTGATGTAGATCGTCTCGCCGGACGCGGAGCCGAACCGGTCGTCGCCGCTGAGCTTGACGTACGGCGGTCCGTTGGTGTCCCCGAGGTAGCCCCCGAGGGGTTGTACGACACCCTTGGAGCCGTCCATCAGTTCGTAGAGGCAGCCGAGGTCCAGGTCGACGTTTACCATGCTCTGGCTGTGGCCCATGACCTCCGGCGGCTTCAGGGCCTTGAAGGGGTGCCGCAGCAGGGACTCGCGGGGCGAGCCGCCTATGTCGGAGGTCCGCATGCGCCAGTTCAGGTTGACGCGCAGGTGTCCGGTGGCCGCTCCCTGCTTGGTGAGGGAGACCTGGTGGTGCCGTTTGGTCAGCTCGATGGCGTTCGTGGCCGCACTGCCGGAGTCGAACTCGCCCTTCCGGCCACCCATGAGTCCGTCAAAGAAGCCCATTCCCGCCCGCCCCTACGTCCACCGTGTTCACGGCGCTCACTTGGAAAAACCGGCGGGGCGGCCGGAGGCTTCCGGCCGCCCCGCTGAGAGCGTTCCCGCCCCCTGAGGGGTGTCACACCCCGGACGAGACCTCAGTCTTCTCGTCCGTGCCCGTCGCTTTTCCCTCTGCCGCTGCCAGGGCTCGGTTGCGGCGGACGGAGGACCAGAAGGACCAGCCGATCAGGACGACGCCGACGAGGCCGGTGATGACCTCGTTGATCTGGTACTGGATGGTGACCATGAGGATCACGGCCAGCGCGCCGATCGCGTAGTGCGCGCCGTGCTCCAGGTAGACGTAGTCGTCGAGGGTGCCCTGGCGGACCAGGTAGACGGTGAGCGAACGGACGTACATCGCGCCGATGCCCAGGCCCAGCGCCATCAGGACGATGTCGTTGGTGATGGCGAACGCGCCGATCACGCCGTCGAAGGAGAACGAGGCGTCCAGGACTTCGAGGTAGAGGAACATGAAGAACGCGGCCTGGCCGGCGAGGACGATCGGCGGGCGCTTCTTGCCGCTGCGTTCCGCCTCTTCCTCCTGCTCGTGCTCGCGTTCCTCCTCGGCTTCGAGGCGGTCCTCGAAGAACCCGGAGAGACCGCCGACGACCATGTACGTGATCAGGCCCGCGATGCCGGAGATCAGCACCGTCTGTGCCTTGTCGGCGTGCCCGCCGCCGTGCTGGTGGGCGTGGGTCGCGAAGGTGAACGCGGTGATCAGCAGGACGATCAGGGCGATGCAGACCGACAGCATGTCGACCTTGCCGAGCTTGGCCAGCGGGCGTTCGATCCAGCGCAGCCACTGGATGTCGCGGTCCTCGAAGATGAAGTCGAGGAAGATCATCAGCAGGAACATGCCACCGAAGGCGGCGATCGCCGGGTGCGCGTCGGTGACCAGTTCCTGGTAGTGGTCCTTGTTGTTGAGCGCGAGGTCGACCGCGTCGATGGGACCGATCTTGGCGGTGACGGCGACGATCACGACCGGGAAGACCAGCCGCATGCCGAAGACCGCGATGAGGACGCCGACCGTGAGGAAGATCTTCTGCCAGAAGGCGGACATCTTCTTCAGGATCCCGGCGTTGACCACCGCGTTGTCGAACGACAGCGAGATCTCGAGGATGGAGAGGATCGCGACGATGCCGAAGGCCTCCCACCCCCCGTAGAAGACCGCCGCGACCAGGCCGAGCGCGGTAATCGCGAACGACCAGCCGAAGGTTTTCAGAAGCACTGGCTACCCAATCCTGTATGTACGGGTCTCCCCCGCGCCGTACTCGGCTTTACTCACTGTTGACCACGAAGTCTAGGGCTTCGCTCTCCAGCCGGAACAGTAGGGGCGTCCGGCCGAGGAAGGCGCAGGTCGGAGGGGGCGCCGTCGTGGATCGGGCCGTGGCCCGGCGGACCTTACGAAACGTTGACCCCGAAGTCCAGGGCGATGCCGCGCAGTCCGGAGGCGTACCCCTGGCCCACGGCGCGGAACTTCCACTCGCCCTGGTAGCGGTAGAGCTCGCCGAAGATCATGGCCGTTTCGGTGGACGCGTCCTCGCTGAGGTCGTAGCGGGCCAGTTCCTGGCCGTCGGCCTGGTTGACGACGCGGATGAAGGCGTTGCTGACCTGGCCGAAGGTCTGGCCGCGGTTGTCGGCGTCGTGGATGGAGACCGGGAAGATGATCTTGTCGCAGGCGGGCGGCACCTTCGGGAGGTCGACGATGATCGACTCGTCGTCGCCCTCGCCCTCACCGGTGAGGTTGTCGCCGGTGTGCTCGACGGAGCCGTCCGGGCTCTTGAGCTGGTTGTAGAAGATGAACCACTCGTCCCCCATCACCCGCCCGCCGGTGCACAGCAGCGCACTGGCGTCCAGGTCGAAGTCGGCTCCGGTGGTGGAACGTGCGTCCCAGCCGAGCCCGACCAGTACCTGCGTGAGGTTGGGTGCGGCCTTGGACAGGGAGACATTGCCCCCCTTGGCGAGCGTGACGCCCATAGTGCTGGTCCTCCCCGAGGTGATGCTTCTTTGGTTGTCCTGCACGTCCGGCGCCCCACCCAAACGGTGCGGCGCCGGACAATCGCCGTGCGGGCGTCTCAGACGTTGACGCCGAAGTCCTGGGCGATGCCGCGCAGGCCCGAGGCGTAGCCCTGGCCGATGGCGCGGAACTTCCACTCCGCGCCGTTGCGGTACAGCTCGCCGAAGACCATGGCGGTCTCCGTGGAGGCGTCCTCGGAGAGGTCGTAGCGGGCGATCTCGGCGCCGCCGGCCTGGTTCACCACGCGGATGAACGCGTTGCGGACCTGGCCGAAGGACTGCTGGCGGTTCTCGGCGTCGTAGATCGAGACCGGGAAGGTGATCTTGTCGACGTCGGCCGGGACCGCCGCCAGGTTCACCTTGATCGCCTCGTCGTCGCCCTCGCCCTCACCGGTGGTGTTGTCACCGGTGTGCTCGACGGAGCCGTCCGGGCTCTTGAGGTTGTTGAAGAAGACGAAGTTCGCGTCGCTGGCGACCTTGCCCGCGCTGTTCAGGAGCAGGGCGCTGGCGTCCAGGTCGAAGTCCGTACCGGTCGTGGTGCGGACGTCCCACCCCAGACCGACGATGACCGCGGTCAGGCCCGGGGCCTCCTTGGTCAGTGAAACGTTGCCGCCCTTGCTGAGGCTGACTCCCACGAGTCCTCCATTGGTTTGTGGGGGCAGGGAGCCCCGACGTGCGTTGCTATCGGATCAACGACTCGATCCTAGTGACGGGTTCCCGTACCACGCAGGCCCTGGAACCGAACAATCACAGGGTGTCGAGCGCCTTCACGTACGAGTTCAGGTCGCGGGCGTCCGGCAGCGCGTTGACGACGGTCCAGCGGACCACGCCCTCCTTGTCGATGACGAAGGTGCCGCGCACCGCGCAGCCCTTGTCCTCGGCGAAGACGTCGTAGGCACGGGAGACCTCGCCGTGCGGCCAGAAGTCGCTGAGCAGCGGGTACTCCAGGCCCTCCTGCTCGGCGAAGACGCGCAGGGTGTGGATGGAGTCGTTGGAGACCGCGAGCACCTGGGTGTCGCGGTCGGCGAACTTCGGCAGGTTGTCCCGCACCTCGCACAGCTCGCCGGTGCACACGCCGGTGAAGGCGAAGGGGTAGAAGAGCAGGACGACGTTCTTGCTGCCACGGAAGTCGGAGAGCTTCACGGTGGCGCCGTGGTTGTCCTTGAGCTCGAAATCAGGGGCCTTGTCGCCGACCTGGATCGCCATTGTCGCGGTTGTCCCTTCGGTGAGGCTGTTCGGGTGGCTTCCACCCTACGCAGCGATCACCGGGAACCTACGGACGGGCCGGGCGAACCGGCCCGTCCGGAGTCAATGGGTCACTTCTTGGACTTGGCCGCCTTGGGAGTCACCAGCCGGCTGCCGCTCCAGTCCTTGCCCACGCTGACGCTCTTGGAGGCCGACAGCCCCGCCGTCGTCGCGGCTTCGGAGATGTCACTGGGCTCGACGTAGCCGTCACGGCCGGTCTTCGGCGTGAGGAGCAGAATCGAGCCGCCTTCCTCGATGTACGTGGTGGCGTCCACCAGCACATCGGTCAGGTCGCCGTCCTCGTCGCGGAACCAGAGCACCACGGCATCGGCGACGTCGTCATAGTCCTCGTCCACAAGGTCGCTGCCGATGACTTCCTCAATGGCCTCGCGGAGCTCCTGGTCTACGTCGTCGTCGTAGCCGATCTCCTGGACCACCTGCTCGGGCTGGAACCCCAGCCTCACGGCAGGGCTCGTCTCCGCGTGGTCCGCGGTCGCGCTCACGGGTTGCCTCCTGATCATGTCTTGATGAGTGTCTCAGCGTCGCGCACGCGCGAAGCATTGGCCGTAGTCCACACGGGCGGGGCGGATCGCGCAAGTACCCGGCCGTTCAGACCGCCGAAACGGTGACGTTCCTGGCCGTGTCACCCCAACTCCAGGCACGCCGACACGACCGTAAGTGACCCACACCACACCTTTCTGCCCCCTTTGTGGCATTGAGAACCAGCCGGAGCGCACGTAGGTCTCGGTTACCTCTCAGTAGAGATGACGTTTGCTTTCCCGAGGTACACGATGGGGAACGGTGCAGGCAGACCGAAAAGCAGCTCACAGCAGCCCTCTGACAGGTAAGGAACAGCGTGGCTTCCGGATCCGATCGCAACCCGATCATCATTGGCGGCCTTCCGAGTCAGGTTCCTGACTTCGACCCCGAGGAAACGCAGGAGTGGCTCGACTCCCTCGACGCCGCCGTCGACGAGCGCGGCCGTGAGCGGGCCCGCTACCTGATGCTCCGGCTGATCGAGCGGGCCCGCGAGCGGCGCGTGGCCGTGCCCGAGATGCGCAGCACGGACTACGTGAACACCATCGCGACCAAGGACGAGCCGTTCTTCCCGGGCAACGAGGAGATCGAGCGCAAGGTCCTGAACGCGACCCGCTGGAACGCGGCGGTGATGGTCTCGCGCGCGCAGCGGCCCGGCATCGGGGTCGGCGGCCACATCGCCACCTTCGCCTCCTCCGCGTCCCTCTACGACGTGGGCTTCAACCACTTCTTCCGCGGCAAGGACGAGGGCGACGGCGGTGACCAGGTCTTCTTCCAGGGCCACGCCTCCCCCGGCATCTACGCGCGCGCGTTCCTGCTCGACCGCCTCAGCGAGCAGAACATGGACGGCTTCCGCCAGGAGAAGTCCAAGGCGCCCGACGGACTGTCCTCCTATCCGCACCCGCGGCTGATGCCGGACTTCTGGGAGTTCCCGACCGTGTCGATGGGTCTCGGCCCGATCGGCGCGATCTACCAGGCGCGGATGAACCGCTACATGCACGCGCGCGAGATCGCCGACACCTCGAAGTCGCACGTGTGGGCCTTCCTCGGCGACGGCGAGATGGACGAGCCGGAGTCGCTGGGCCAGCTGACCATCGCCGCGCGCGAGGGCCTGGACAACCTGACCTTCGTCGTCAACTGCAACCTGCAGCGGCTCGACGGCCCGGTGCGCGGCAACGGCAAGGTCATCCAGGAGCTGGAGTCGGTCTTCCGGGGCGCCGGCTGGAACGTGATCAAGCTGGTCTGGGACCGCTCCTGGGACCCGCTGCTGGCCCAGGACCGCGACGGCGTGCTGGTCAACCGGATGAACACGACGCCGGACGGCCAGTACCAGACGTACGCGACCGAGCCCGGCTCCTACATCCGCGAGCACTTCTTCGGCGACGACCAGCGGCTGCGCGCGATGGTCGAGGGCATGACCGACGACCAGATCCTGCACCTGGGGCGCGGCGGTCACGACCACAAGAAGATCTACGCGGCGTTCAAGGCGGCCACCGAGCACCGGGGCCAGCCGACGGTCATCCTCGCCAAGACCATCAAGGGCTGGACGCTGGGCCCCAACTTCGAGGGCCGCAACGCCACGCACCAGATGAAGAAGCTGACGGTCGCCGACCTCAAGGGCTTCCGGGACCGGCTGCACCTGCCGATCTCCGACAAGGAGCTGGAGTCCGGCCCGCCGCCGTACTACCACCCGGGTCGCGACTCGGAGGAGATCCAGTACATGCACGACCGGCGCAAGTCGCTGGGCGGGTACGTCCCCACGCGCGTCGTGCGGGCCAAGCCGCTCGCGCTGCCGGACGACAAGGTGTACGCGAGTGTGAAGAAGGGCTCGGGCCACCAGTCCATCGCGACGACCATGGCCTTCGTCCGGCTCCTCAAGGACCTCATGCGGGACAAGGAACTCGGCAAGCGCTTCGTGCTGATCGCGCCGGACGAGTACCGCACGTTCGGCATGGACTCCTTCTTCCCGAGCGCGAAGATCTACAACCCGCTCGGCCAGCAGTACGAGTCGGTCGACCGCGATCTGCTGCTCGCGTACAAGGAGTCACCGACCGGCCAGATGCTGCACGACGGCATCTCGGAGGCCGGCTGCACGGCGTCCCTGATCGCGGCGGGCTCGGCGTACGCCACGCACGGCGAGCCGCTCATCCCGGTCTACGTCTTCTACTCGATGTTCGGTTTCCAGCGCACCGGCGACCAGTTCTGGCAGATGGCCGACCAGTTGGCGCGCGGTTTCGTACTGGGTGCGACCGCCGGACGTACGACTCTGACCGGTGAGGGGCTGCAGCACGCCGACGGCCACTCGCAGCTGCTCGCCTCGACCAACCCGGGCTGTGTCGCGTACGACCCGGCGTACTCGTACGAGATCGCCTACATCGTGCAGGACGGGCTGCGGCGGATGTACGGGCCGACCGCCGACGGCAAGCCGGGCGAGGACGTCTTCTACTACCTCACCGTCTACAACGAGCCGATCCAGCACCCGGCCGAGCCGGCGGACGTGGACGTGGAGGGCATCGTCAAGGGCATCCACCGCATCGGCGAGGGGACTTCGGGCTCGATCCCCGCGCAGATCATGGCCTCGGGCGTGGCCGTGCCGTGGGCGATCGAGGCGCAGCGGATTCTCGCGGAGGACTGGAACGTGCGGGCCGACGTCTGGTCGGCGACCTCCTGGAACGAGCTGCGGCGCGAGGCCGTCGACGTCGAGCGGCACAATCTGCTGCATCCCGAGGAGGAGCAGCGGGTTCCCTATGTGACGCGGAAGTTGGGGAACGCGCAGGGGCCGTTCGTGGCCGTGTCCGACTGGATGCGGGCGGTTCCGGACCAGATCGCTCGGTGGGTGCCAGGGACCTACCAGTCGCTGGGGGCGGACGGGTTCGGGTTCGCGGACACCCGGGGGGCGGCTCGGCGGTTCTTCCACATCGACGCGCAGTCGATCGTGGTGGCCGTCCTGACGGAACTGGCGCGGGAAGGGAAGGTCGATCGGTCGGCGCTCAAGCAGGCCATCGACCGGTATCAGTTGCTGGATGTCGCGGCCGCCGATCCCGGCGCCGCGGGCGGCGACGCGTAACCGTTGCACTCGGCTTCGGCGGAGTGCGGCCGTACTTGGCCGCGGCCCCGGTGGGGGCTGGTCGCGCAGTTCCCCGCGCCCCTTAAAGGCAAGCCCCTTCGGGGCGCCTTTAAGGGGCGCGCTGTCGACCTACGATGCGGGGCATGGACGGACAATCGGCGCAGGCTCGTTGGGAACAGGTGACCCAACGGCCCCTGCTGGCGCTCGCGGTGGGGTTCGCCGTTGCCTACGCCGTGCCGATCGTGGACAAGACCGCCGGGCACTCGCTGACGACGGTGTGCACGGCGGTCGAGTGGGTGGTGTGGGGCGCGTTCGCCGGGGACTACCTGGTGCGGCTGGCGATGAGCCGGCAGCGCAAGCAGTTCGTACGGACGCACTGGCTGGACCTGTGTGCCGTACTGCTGCCGCTGCTCCAGCCGTTGCGGCTGCTGCGGATGGTGTCCACGCTGATGCTGGTGGGGCGGCGGGCGCGGATGGCCTCGCAGATCCAGCTGACGACGTATGTCGTGGGCGCCGTCGTCGGGCTGTTGATGTTCGGGTCGCTGGCCGTGCTGTCGGTCGAGCGGGACTCGCCGAACGGGAACATCCGGACGTTGGGTGATGCCCTGTGGTGGTCGTTCACGACGATGACGACCGTGGGCTACGGGGACCACGCACCGACCACCGGGCTCGGGCGGATGGTCGCCGTCGGGTTGATGCTGTCCGGGATCGCGTTGCTCGGTGTGGTGACCGCGAACATCGCCACGTGGTTTCTCGCACGGTTCGAGAAGGACGACGTGGAGGAGCGGCGGCAGACCGAGGCCATCGAGGCGCTGACCGCGGAGGTGCGGGCACTGAGGGCCGAGGTCGCGGCGCTGCGCGAGCCGTCCGCGCCGTTGCGGGAGCCGTCGGCCAAGACGTGATCGGCGTCGCGGTGGGGTCGGGCGGGAGAGGCGGGCTCCGTCAGAGGAACAGCCAGTAGATCGCCAGGAGCGTGTCGAGCACGCCCAGGACCACGGCCACGAGGGCCGGGACCGGGCGGGTCCTGGACCAGGACCAGGTGCGGCCCATGGCGAGCCAGCCGCAGACGACCGCTACCGGGCCGAGGATCAGGCCCAGTACGAAGAATCCCGCGATCGCGCAGATGACTCCGATGATTCCCAGCGTCGCGCGGTCCGGCCCGGTCCGTGACCTCGTGCGGCCACGTGAGCGGGGGTGCTTGCGCGTTCCGTTTCCGAAGCCCGCCATCATCAACTCCCTCGGCCCCGGAGTCTGTTCGGGGCTCAGGAGTTCGGGTACCCCCGATGCGGCCACTAATCGTCCCGGGCCTGCGGCGCGCTGTCCCCCTCCGGCAGCGCGCCGCGGTCCGAGTCACCCCCTGCGGAGGGCATGACCCACTGTGACCTGCGGCGCGTGCCGGGCGCGAGGGATCTTTAGCGTCTTCACCCTGATAGGGGAAGTCCGTTGAAAACCCGTCAGGGGAGCCCGCCGGACTGTCCGCCGGACCCCGTCCCGTCAGATGTGGCCCACGCCCGCGCCCGCGTCCGCGTTCGCACCGCGCTTGGTGAGGAAGGCGACGAAGACGGCCACGACCGCCACGCCGCAGGCGACGAGGGAGGCGAGGCTCATGCCGGAGATGAACGTGTCGTGCGCGACGTCGGCGATCTTCGCGGCGATCGCCTCCGGTGTGCCCTTGGCGACCGGTGCCACGCCGACCTGGACGGCCTCGGAGGCCTGGTCCAGCTGGCTCGGGGTGAGCTCCGGGAGGCCGGCCGCCTTCCAGTTGGCGGGCAGGTCGCTGTCCACCTTGGACGCCATCACGCCGCCCAGTACGGCCGTACCGAGGCTGCCGCCGATCTGCATCGCGGCCTGCTGGAGGCCGCCGGCGACACCGGAGAGCTCCATCGGCGCGTTGCCGACGATGACCTCGGTGGCGCCGACCATGACCGGGGCGAGGCCGAGGCCGAGCAGGGCGAACCAGATGGACATCACCGCGCTGCCGGTGTCCGTCTCCAGGGTGGACATGCCGTACATCGCGATCGCGACGGACGCCATGCCGCCGGCCAGCGGGATCCGCGGGCCGAGCTTGGTGATCATCGCGCCCGCGAGCGGGGAGCCGACGATCATCATGCCGGTGAGGGGCAGCAGGTGCAGGCCCGCGTCGATCGGGCTCATCCCGTGCACGTTCTGCAGGTAGAAGGTCACGAAGAACAGGCCGCCCATGAAGGCGATGGCCATCAGGACCATCAGCACGACGCCCGCGGAGAGCGCGACCGAGCGGAACAGGCCCAGCGGGATCAGCGGTTCCTTGACCTTCGTCTCCCAGAAGGCGAAGAGGGCGAAGCCCAGGACCGCCGCGGCCAGGAACGCCCAGGTCTTGCCGTCGCCCCAGCCC
This sequence comes from Streptomyces pseudovenezuelae, assembly GCF_029892565.1. Classification (GTDB taxonomy): domain Bacteria; phylum Actinomycetota; class Actinomycetes; order Streptomycetales; family Streptomycetaceae; genus Streptomyces; species Streptomyces pseudovenezuelae_A. The sequence continues at coordinate 119,648 of NZ_JARXVH010000004.1, forward strand.
CACGCCGGGGCCTTGATCAGGGCCCAGACCAGGCAGAACATCGCGCCGGACAGCAGGCCTATGCCCAGGAGGTCGAAGGACCGCGGGGCGTTCTCGGCGCGGTGGTCCAGCAGGATCACCAGGCCGAGGATCAGGGCGATGACGCCGACGGGCACGTTGATGAAGAACACCGACTGCCAGTTGACGTGCTCGACGAGAACACCGCCGAGGATCGGGCCGCCCGCGGTGGAGGCGCCGATGACCATGCCCCAGATGCCGATGGCCATGTTGAGCTTCTCGGCCGGGAAGGTGGCGCGCAGCAGGCCGAGCGCGGCCGGCATCAGCAGCGCGCCGAACAGGCCCTGCAGCACGCGGAAGGTGACGACCGCGGCGATGCTGCTGGACAGGCCGATGGCGCCGGACGCGGCGGCGAAGCCGGTGACGCCTATGAGGAAGGTCTGGCGGTGCCCGAAGCGGTCGCCGAGCTTGCCGGCGGTGATCAGGGAGACCGCGAGGGCCAGGAAGTAGCCGTTGGTGATCCACTGGACGTCGGCGAAGCTCGCGCCGAGGTCCTTCTGGATGGCCGGGTTGGCGATGGCCACGATGGTGCCGTCAAGGGCCACCATCATGACCCCGACAGCGACCGTGATGAGGGTGAACCAGGGGTGGCCGCGCAGCCCGCCGCCCGGCGCCTTGTCCGACGGGGCTGTTGGTGCCTTGTCCCCCGACCCCGTCGTGTCGATGGTGGTCTGACTAGTCATACCGTGAGGCTAATGACAGCCGCTGACAATTGACAAACCAATTCACAAGTCGGTAACTGACACATATGGAAACGCTGCGCGAACGCAAGAAACAGCGCACCCGGGACGCGCTGCTGCGCTCCGCCGTCGAGCTGTTCACCACCCGCGGCTACGAGCGGACCACCGTCGACGACATCGCCGCCGCCGTCGACGTCTCGCAGCGCACCTTCTTCCGCTACTTCGCCGGCAAGGACGAGGCCGCCCTCGCGCTGCACGACCTGGTCACGGAGCGGTTCATCGAGGCGGTGCGCGCGCGGCCGGCCCACGAGGCGCCGATGGAGGCGCTGCGCCGGGCGGTGCTCGGGAGCTGGGACACCCTCAACGAGATCGTGGAGGAGGTCGTACCGCTGGAGTGGTTCCTGCGCATGTACCGGGTGATCGAGGAGACGCCGGTGCTGCTCGCCGCGCATCTGCGGCACAGCGAGGAGACCGAGGAGACCATCGCGCGCGTGCTCGCCGAGCGCGAGGGCCTCGACATGGACGCCGATCCGCGACCGCGGCTGGCGGTGGCCGTCTTCGGCGCGGTGATGCGGGTGACGGAGCGGCAGTGGACCCGGCGCGAGGACTTCGACCTGGAGGCGATGCGCGAGCTGACGATCACGTACCTCGAACAGGCGGGACCCGCACTCACGGACAGCTGGCGAACACATTAAGGAACCTTCGGTTCCGGTTCGGTCGCACTTCGAACCCACTTCGGACACACTGAGGTCAACGCCACGTTTATCGAAACGTGATCTCGGTCACTCGGCTCACGCGAGACCGTCCCGTTCTCCTAGTGTGTCCTCCCAGTGACTTCCTTCGACACCTCCCCGCAACTGAACGTCTGGCGCGCACTGCTCGCGCTTGCCGTCGTTTTCGTGATGCTGGCGACCACGGGCTGGACCGCCCTGCGCAGCCACCACGGCACGACCCCGCTCCAGGCCTCGCGCTCCTCCTGGGAGCACGGCCGCCTGCACGGACACCGGCTCCCCGACCCGGACGCGGCCCCCGCGGTGCTCTCCCGGTTCTTCGCCTCGCTCACCGTGCAGCAGCGCTCCGCCCTGGCCCACCGCTATCCCCTCGCGGTCGGCAACATGAACGGCGCCCCCGTCGCCCTGCGCTACCGCGCCAACCACCAGGCGCTCGCCAAGCAGCGCAGGGTGGAACGCCAGCGCATGCACGACAGCCGGCTCTCGCCGTCCGGGCAGCACGAGGCGGGGCGCCGTATGCACCGCTACGAGGCGCTGATGCGCCAGGGCCGGCACATCCTGGCCTTCGACCCCGAGGGCACCGGCCGGGTCGCCGAGGTCTTCGGCAACCTGCAGCACGCCGAGCGCGTCTCGGTCGTCGTCCCCGGCGTCGACACCGACCTGCTCACCTTCCAGAAGACCAACCACCCGTACTCGGCGCCGGTCGGCATGGCCAAGTCGCTCTACAAGGCGGAGCAGGCGGCCGACCCCTCGACGCGCACGGCCGTGATCGCCTGGGCCGACTACACCGCGCCCGCCGGGCTCGGCATCGACTCGGCGACCGCGATGCGCGCGGAGGACGGCGCGGTCCGGCTGAACGCTCTCGTCCGCGCCCTGCCCGGCAAGTCGCCGGTCTCGCTGTTCTGCCACAGCTACGGCTCGGTGGTGTGCGGGGTCGCCGCGCACACGCTGCCGCGCCGGGTGACCGACATAGCGGTGGCCGGCAGCCCCGGCATGCGCACCGAGAAGGCCTCCCATCTGCACACCTCCGCCCAGGTGTGGTCGATGCGGGACGCCACCGACTGGATCCAGGACGTGCCCTACCTGGAGCTCGGCGGACTCGGCCACGGCGCCGACCCGGTCTCCTCGGCCTTCGGGGCGCGGGTGCTGTCGGCGCAGGGCGCGAAGGGCCACGGCGGCTATTTCGAGCCGGACACCGAGAGCCTGTTGAACTTCGCCGACATCGGCGTCGGCGCGTACCGCTCGGTGCGGTGCGCGCGCGACGATGACGCGTGCCACGCGGGTTTGTCCGGTGCGGCGCGCGCCGGACGCGCGTAGAGGCGCAGGAACCGCGGTCTGCGCGAGGTGGCGACGAAGAAGCGGTCCGCGCATACGATGAGCCACATGGGTGACGTACTGGCCGGATTTCACGCTGCCTGGGAGTTCGAGTCCGACTCCGTGCTCATCCGCTACGAACGCGGGATTCGGACACCCAAGCTCTTCCAGGCGCTGGGGGAACGGCGTGTCCCGCTCGACGCGATCGCCGGGGTGACACTGACGCCCGGCAAGCGCGGCACGGTCGTCCTGCGGGTCGTTCCGCGGGCCGGGGCGGATCCGTTGATCGAGGCGGCGGCGGGGCAGCTGAAGGAAGCGTGCGATCCGTATCGGCTGGTGTTGTCGGCCGAGCGCGAGACGCTCGCCGAGTACTACGCCGATGAGCTGCGGGCGCGGCTGAGCGGGGACGATGAGCCCGCCGAGCGGTTCTTGGTGGACGCGCCCGAGGCGCCTCGGGCCTTCAAGGCCTATGACGCGAAGGCGTCCTTCGACGGAAAGACCGTGCACTTCCGGTGGTTCTGGACCGGGGCGTCGTCCACGAAGTGGAAGGCCGGCGATCAGAGTTTCCCGGTGACCGAGCTGAGTGGGGTGGAGTGGCGGTCGCCCGAGGTGTTCGAAGGGCATCTGCGGCTGCTGCTGCGGGACGCGGGGACGCAGCCTGCGCAGGCCGATCAGGATCCGGCGGCGGTTGTCTTCGGGCTGGGGTACGGGCCCGTGCATGAGTCGTTGCCGTTCGCGGCGGCTGTTTTGGCTGCGGTACGGGACCGGGGGCCGGTGGCCGCCGTGTCGGCCGGGGCGCCGAGGCGCGATCCGGCCGACATCGCCGAGAGGATCCGTCATCTTGGGGAGCTGCATCAGGCCGGGTTGGTGACTGATGAGGAGTTCTCCGTCAAGAAGGCGGAGCTGCTGGCGGAGTTGTGAGGCGGACCTACTCGCGGCCTGCTGAAGAGAACCGCATGTCCGCGTAGCGGTCGCCCGCTACCTTCGACGCAATTGGTTCCAGGGCTGCCAGTTCCTCTTCCGTCAGGACGATGGCCGTTGCGCCTGCGTTCTCCTCCACCCTTCCCGGCTTGCGGGTGCCCGGGATGGGGACGACCGGCAGATTGTGGACCGTCGCCTGCTGCTGGGCCCAGGCCAGGGCGATCTGGCCGAGGGAAGCCTCGTGACCTGCGGCCACCGTGCGGATCGGGTCCAGGAGGGCCGCGTTGGCCGCCGCGTTCTCGCCTGTGTAGCGGGGCTGTTGGCGGCGGAAGTCGTCGGAGGTGAGTTCCTTGTCGGCGTTGGTGAAGGAGCCGGTGAGGAAGCCTCGGCCGAGCGGGGAGTACGGGACCAGGGCCACGCCCAGTTCGCGCGCCGCCGGCACCACGTTGGGCTCGATGTCCCGGCTGAACAGGGACCATTCCGACTGGACGGCGGCGATGGGGTGGATGGCGTGGGCCGCGCGGAGTTCGGCGGCGGTGACCTCGCTCAGGCCCAGGTGCTTGACCTTGCCCTGGCGGACCAGCTCGGCCATGGCGCCGACGGACTCCTCGATCGGTACGTTCACATCGCGCCGGTGCATGTAGTAGAGGTCGATCTCGTCGACGTCCAGGCGCTTCAGGCTCGCCTCGACGGCCTGGCGGATGTAGGGCGGGTCGTTGCGGATGACCCGGCGCGTGGGCTCGCCCGGCGGGATGGACAGGGCGAACTTGGTCGCGATGACGACCCGGTCCCGGTAGGCCTTGAAGAACGGGGACAGGAAGCGCTCGTTCTCGCCCTGGCCGTACGCGTCCGCCGTGTCGTACAGCGTGATCCCCAGTTCGAGGGCGCGCTCCAGGGTGGCGCGGGACTCCTGCGCGTCCGAGGGGCCGTACGCGAAGCTCATGCCCATGCAGCCCAGGCCCTGGACGCCGACCTCCGGACCGGTGGCGCCGAGTCGCACGGTCGGGATCCTGCCGTTCGTCATCGCACTTTCTCCGCCTCGTAGGCGCGGGCGCCGTCGGCGTCCGCGTAGAAACTGATCTTCCGGTCGAGCACCGCGAGCGTGTCCTGGAGCTCGGCGATCCTCGTCAGTACGTCCCTGCGGGTCGCTTCGAGCAGCTCGAAGCGGTCGCCGAAGGTGTGGTCGCCCTCGCGCACGAGTTCCGCGTACCGGACCATGTCGGCGACCGGCATGCCGGTGAGCCGGAGTTTGCCGACGAGGTCGAGCCAGTCGAGGTCGCGGTTGCTGTAGCGGCGCTGACCGGTGTGGGAGCGGTCGACGTGCGGCATGAGGCCGATGCGCTCGTACCAGCGCAGGGTGTGCGCGGTCAGGCCGGTGAAGGCGACGACCTCGCTGATCGTGTAGCTGTCCTCGCCCTCGGGGCGCCGGTGCGGGTGGGGCGGGGCGCCGCAGAGGTCGGTCCTGGTGGGGGTGGTCTCCATCACCGTCATGCACTTAACGCTATGGCCTTGGAGTGCACTCCAAGCAAGCGGAACAGGTAATAAATCGGCAGGACGCGACGGCGAGGCGCTCGCTAGCGTACGGGCCATGAGTCTCGTACGCCGTGCCGGGCCGGAGGATGCGCCGGAAGTGCTGCGCCTGCGCCAGGTGATGATCGACGCACTGCCGGGGTCGGATCCGTCGACGGAGTGGCACGCGGAGTCGCTGCCCACGTTGCGAAAGAAGCTGGGTGAGAGCGACGGCGACTTCGCCGCGTTCGTCGTGGATCATCCCGAGCGGCCGGAGGGGCTTGCGGCGCTGGTCGTGGGCACGGTCGACTACCGGATCGGGAAGGCGGGCGATCCGCGCGGGGCGGTCGGCTTCGTCTTCAGCGTGGCGACCGACCCGGACGCCCGGCGCCGCGGGTACGCGCGCGCGTGCATGGCGGAGCTGCTGTCCTGGTTCCGCGAGCGGGGCGCCGTCCGGGTCCACCTCACCGCGTCGCCGCAGGCCGAGCCGCTCTACGTCTCCCTCGGCTTCCGCCCCAAGCCGGACCCCTTGCTGGAGCTGCGCCTGTGAGCGCATAGGCTCGACGGCATGTCGCTGAAGAGCCTCGCGCTGATCGAGAACTGGCCGGTTCCCACCGCCGCGGCGGGCGCCGTACGCGCGGACGGCACGCTCCTGGGCACGCACGGCCCGGCGGACCACCGCTTCCCGCTGGCCTCGGTCACCAAGCCGCTCACCGCGTACGCCGCCCTCGTCGCGTACGAGGAGGGGGCGATCGACCTCGACGAACCGGCCGGTCCGCCCGGCGCGACGGTGCGGCATCTGCTCGCGCACACCTCGGGCCTAGCCTTCGACGAACACCGCGTGACGGCTCCGCCCGGTGAGCGGCGGCTGTACTCCAACGCCGGTTTCGAGCAGCTCGGCGAGCACATCGCCACGGCCACGGAGATCCCCTTCGCCGACTACCTGCACCAGGCGGTGCTCGAACCGCTCGGCATGACCGCCACCTCCCTCGACGGCTCCCCCGCGAAGGACGGCGTCTCGACGGTCGAGGACCTGCTCCGCTTCGCCGCCGAGGTCCAGGCCCCGCGCCTGCTCGACCCGCGCACGGTCGCCGAGGCGATGACGGTCCAGTACCCGGGCACCAAGGGCGTCCTGCGGGGCTACGGCCACCAGAACCCCAACGACTGGGGCCTCGGCTTCGAGATCCGTGACTCCAAGTCCCCGCACTGGACGGGCGGTTCGTCCTCCCCGCGCACCTTCGGCCACTTCGGCCAGTCGGGTACGTTCCTGTGGCTCGACCCGGACGCGGGCGCGGCCTGTGTCGCCCTGACGGACCGGGCGTTCGGGCCCTGGGCGATCGAGGCGTGGCCGCCGTTCACGGACGCGGTGCTCGCCGAACTCCCCTAGCCCTGGCCCCAGTTCTGACCCTGGCCCGCCATCTCCCACACCAGCAGCTCGACGGGCGTCACCCCCACCGCCTCGACCCCCTTCGCGTCGGTGATGCGGGCCGCGTCCCCCGCCCCCAACTCCTCGCCGTCCAGCCGGACTTCGCCGCGCACGACATGGACGTACACATAGGCCCCGTCCGGCACGGCCGACCGCTCCCCCACGCCCAGTCGCCGTACGTGCAGCATCGCGCCCGCCTCCGGGACGGCGTACGGCGTGGAGTCGGCGATGCCGTGGACGATCTCGTAGACGGGGTCGCCGCCCGGCCGCAGCGGGGCCAGCCACATCTGTACGAAGACCAGGGGCGCCGAGCCGTCGTTGCGCTCCACGTGCCGTACGCCCGCTCCCGAGCTGAGGCGCTGGACGTCTCCGGGGCGGACGACCGTCTCGTGGCCGGTGGAGTCCCGGTGGGTCAGCTCGCCCTCGACCACCCACGTGACGATCTCGGTGTGGCTGTGCGGATGCTCGTCGAAGCCGGCGCCGGGGGCCAGGCGCTCCTCGTTGCAGGCGATGACCGCACCGAAGCGGAGGTTGCCGGGGGCGTAGTGCGGGCCGAACGAGAAGGCGTGCCACGACTCGATGCCGGCCGCCGGCTCGCCCCCTGGATAGCGCGCAGCAGCGCGCCGTACGTCCGTCACGGAGACCACCGTAGACCTGTGACGGCGCCGGTGAGGGCCGTGCGCGACACCCGCCCACGCACGCCACCGTCCCGATGAGGCAGTCTTGTCCCCGTGCCCGAACCCGAAGCCAGTCAGCCCGGCGCCCCGGTGCCCGTCCATTCGCACTCCGCGACCCTGAGGCGCCTTGAGAAGTCGTCCGGCAGTCTCGCCGCGCAGGCCATCGCGCGGATGGACGAGACGCTGCCGTGGTACCGGGCGATGCCCCCGGAGAACCGTTCCTGGATCGGGCTGGTCGCCCAGGCGGGTATCGCCGCGTTCACCGAGTGGTTCCGGCGCCCCGACGCCCCGCAGGCCATCTCCACCGACGTGTTCGGCACCGCGCCCCGTGAGCTGACCCGGGCGATCACGCTGCGGCAGACGGTCGAGATGGTGCGGACCACCATCGAGGTCATGGAGTCCGCGATCGACGAGGTCGCGGCCCCCGGCGACGAGAGCGTGCTGCGCGAGGCGCTGCTGGTGTACGCCCGCGAGATCGCGTTCGCCACCGCCCAGGTGTACGCCCAGGCCGCCGAGGCACGCGGTGCCTGGGACGCGCGCCTGGAGTCGCTCGTGGTCAACGCGGTGCTGAGCGGGGAGGCCGACGAGGGCGCCGTCAGCCGGGCCGCGGCCCTCGGGTGGAACGCGCCCGAGCATGTCTGCGTCGTCCTGGGGACCGCGCCCGACGGGGACTCCGAGCTGACCGTCGAGGCCATCCGGCGGGCCGCGCGCCACGCCAAGCTGCAGGTGCTCACCGGCGTGCTCGGCGACCGGCTCGTGGTGATCGCCGGTGGCAGCGACAACCCGATCGCCGTCGCCAAGTCGCTGATCGGGCCCTTCGCCGCAGGTCCCGTGGTGGCCGGACCCGTCGTGCCCGACCTGCTCGCCGGGACGAGGTCCGCGCAGGCCGCGGCCGCCGGGCTCAAGGCGTGTTCCGCCTGGCAGGACGCCCCGCGGCCGGTCCTCGCGGACGATCTGCTGCCGGAGCGGGCGATGGCCGGGGATCCCGGCGCGCGTGAGCAGTTGGTGGAGGAGATCTACAGACCGCTGGAGGAAGCCGGGTCGGCACTTCTGGAAACGCTCTCGGTCTATCTCGAACAGGCGAGCAGTCTCGAAGGCGCCGCCCGAATGCTCTTCGTGCATCCGAACACCGTGCGCTACCGGCTTCGACGTGTGACTGACGTCACCGGCTGGTCGCCTTCGGATGTACGGTCGGCGTTCACGTTGCGGATCGCGCTGATCCTGGGACGTCTGGCCGATGGAGATCTCCAGGCCTAGCCTTTTGTCGGGGCCCTACAAAACCGCCCCGTGTTCTTCGTCCCTGTCCCCACGGGCGGTCGTGGCCGTCCGCAAGAGAGAGTGTGAGAGTGCTCGTACTCGTCGCTCCCGGCCAGGGCGCTCAGACGCCCGGCTTCCTGACTCCCTGGCTCGAACTCCCCGGTGCCGCCGACCGCGTCGCCGCGTGGTCGGACGCCATCGGCCTGGACCTCGCCCACTACGGCACGCAGGCCGACGCGGACGCGATCCGTGACACCGCCGTCGCCCAGCCGCTGCTGGTCGCCGCCGGGCTCCTGTCCGCCTCCGCCCTGGGTGACATCACCCCGGGCGCGGTCGCGGGCCACTCCGTCGGCGAGATCACCGCCGCCGCCTTCGCGGGCGTCCTGGACGACACCGCCGCGCTGACCCTCGTACGCAAGCGGGGTCTGGCCATGGCCGACGCCGCCGCGATCACCGAGACCGGCATGTCGGCGCTGCTCGGCGGCGACCCCGAGGTCTCCGTCGCGCACCTGGAGAAGCTGGGGCTGACCCCGGCCAACGTGAACGGCGCGGGCCAGATCGTCGCGGCCGGCACGCTGGAGCAGCTCGCCGCGCTGGCCGAGGACAAGCCCGAGGGCGTCCGCAAGGTCGTCCCGCTCAAGGTCGCCGGCGCCTTCCACACGCACCACATGGCCCCCGCCGTCGACGCGCTGGCCAAGGCCGCCGCGGATCTCACGCCGGGCGACCCGAAGCTGCCGTACGTCTCCAACAAGGACGGGCGGACGGTCGCGACCGGCGCCGAGATCCTGGAGCGGCTCGTCGGTCAGGTCGCCAACCCGGTCCGCTGGGACCTGTGCATGGAGACCTTCAAGGAGCTCGGCGTCACGGCCCTGGTCGAGGTGTGCCCCGGCGGCACCCTGACCGGCCTCGCCAAGCGCGCGCTGCCCGGTGTGAAGACGCTGGCCCTCAAGACCCCCGACGACCTCGACGCGGCTCGCGAGCTCATCGCCGAGACGCTCACATCTGCCGCTGACGCGGCGGGTGCCTGACAAGGAGCCCGAGAGCATGTCGAAGATCAAGCCCAGCAAGGGCGCCCCGTATGCGCGCATCCTGGGCGTCGGCGGCTACCGGCCGACCCGGGTCGTGCCGAACGAGGTGATCCTCGAGACGATCGACTCCTCCGACGAGTGGATCCGTTCGCGCTCGGGCATCGAGACCCGGCACTGGGCCAACGCCGAGGAGACGGTCGCCGCGATGTCGATCGAGGCGTCCGGCAAGGCGATCGCCGATGCCGGGATCTCCGCCGAGCAGATCGGCGGCGTGATCGTCTCGACCGTCTCGCACTTCAAGCAGACCCCTGCCGTGGCGACGGAGATCGCCGACAAGCTCGGCACCAACAAGGCAGCCGCGTTCGACATCTCGGCGGGCTGCGCCGGCTTCGGCTACGGCCTCACCCTCGCCAAGGGCATGATCGTCGAGGGCAGCGCCGAGTACGTGCTCGTCATCGGCGTGGAGCGGCTGTCCGACCTGACCGACCTGACCGACCGTGCGACGGCCTTCCTGTTCGGTGACGGCGCGGGCGCGGTCGTCGTGGGCCCCGCCAAGGAGCCGCACATCGGCCCGACCGTCTGGGGCTCCGAGGGCGACAAGTCCGAGACCATCAAGCAGACCGTGCCGTGGACCGAGTACGACAGCACGGGCAAGTTCCCTGCCATCACGCAGGAGGGCCAGGCGGTGTTCCGCTGGGCCGTGTTCGAGATGGCGAAGGTCGCCCAGCAGGCGCTGGACGCGGCCGGAATCACCGCGAACGACCTGGACGTCTTCATTCCCCACCAGGCCAACGAGCGGATCATCGACTCGATGGTGAAGACGCTGAAACTGCCGGAGCACGTCACGGTCGCGCGTGACGTACGCACCACCGGCAACACCTCGGCCGCCTCGATTCCGCTCGCGATGGAGCGGCTTCTGGCGACCGGTGAGGCGAAGAGCGGCGACACCGCGCTCGTCATCGGCTTCGGGGCGGGTCTCGTGTACGCCGCGACGGTCGTTACCCTCCCCTAGGCACTGCGTGCCGGATCATCATCGGGTCCGTCACGGGCATCACCGCCAAACCCTCTGGATCACAAAGAAGGAGCGCCTGACATGGCCGCCACTCAGGAAGAGATCGTCGCCGGTCTCGCCGACATCGTGAACGAGATCGCCGGCATCCCGGTTGAGGACGTCCAGCTGGACAAGTCCTTCACCGACGACCTGGACGTCGACTCGCTGTCCATGGTCGAGGTCGTCGTCGCCGCCGAAGAGCGCTTCGACGTCAAGATCCCCGACGAGGACGTCAAGAACCTCAAGACGGTCGGCGACGCGACCGACTACATCCTCAAGCACCAGGGCTGAGTCACCGCTCAGACCCGACTGCATGGCCCCGCCACCCGGCGGTGGCGCCGCTGAATCCTCGTAATCGTTGGAGAAAGAATTCCCGTGAGCCCGACCAATCGCACCGTGGTCGTCACCGGTATCGGCGCAACCACACCGCTGGGTGGCGACGCAGCCTCGACCTGGGAGGGGATGGTCGCCGGCAGGTCCGGTGTGAAGCCCCTGGAGCAGGAGTGGGCCGCCGAGCAGGCGGTCCGGATCGCCGCGCCCGCCGCCGTCGACCCCTCCGAGGTCATCCCGCGTCCGCAGGCCCGCCGCCTGGACCGCTCGGCGCAGTTCGCGCTGATCGCGGCCAAGGAGGCCTGGGCCGACGCCGGTTTCACCGACAAGGCCGGTGAGGACGCGGCCGTCGACCCCGACCGCCTGGGCACCGTCATCGCCTCCGGCATCGGCGGTGTGACGACCCTGCTCGACCAGTACGACGTGCTGAAGGAGAAGGGCGTCCGCCGCGTCTCCCCGCACACCGTTCCCATGCTGATGCCCAACGGCCCGTCCGCCAACGTGGGTCTGCTCGTGGGCGCCCGGGCGGGCGTGCACACGCCGGTCTCCGCCTGCGCGTCGGGCGCCGAGGCCATCGGCTACGCCATCGAGATGATCCGTACGGGCCGCGCCGACGTCGTCGTCGCGGGCGGCACGGAGGCGGCGATCCACCCGCTGCCCATCGCCGCGTTCGGCAACATGATGGCGATGTCCAAGAACAACGACGACCCGCAGGGCGCCTCGCGTCCCTACGACACCGGCCGGGACGGCTTCGTCCTCGGCGAGGGTGCCGGCGTGATCGTCCTGGAGTCCGCCGAGCACGCCGCCAAGCGCGGTGCCCGCGTGTACGCGGAGGCGGTCGGACAGGGCATCTCCGCCGACGGCCACGACATCGTGCAGCCGGAGCCGGAGGGGCGCGGTATCTCGCACGCCCTGCAGAACCTGCTCGACAACACCGACCTGGACCCGGCGGAGATCGTGCACGTGAACGCGCACGCGACCTCCACGCCGGCCGGTGACGTGGCCGAACTGAAGGCGCTGCGCAAGGTGTTCGGCGACGACGCCGACCACATGGCGGTCTCCGCGACCAAGTCGATGACCGGTCACCTGCTCGGCGGCGCCGGCGGTGTCGAGACGGTCGCGACCGTCCTCGCGCTGTACAACCGGCTCGCCCCGCCGACCATCAACGTCGAGAACCTCGACCCGGAAGCGGAGGCCAACGCGGACGTCGTCCGCGGCGAGGCCCGCAAGCTTCCTGTCGAGGGCCGCATCGCCGCGCTGAACGACTCGTTCGGGTTCGGCGGGCACAACGTGGTGCTTGCGTTCCGTACGGTCTGAGAATTGCCGTGAACGGCGTTTGGCCCGCTCCCCGGGTTGGGGGCGGGCCACTTCGTCGTTTGTCGGCTGCCGGCCGGTGGGGGCTGGTCGCGCAGTTCCCCGCGCCCCTTAGGGAGATGCACCTGACGGCGTTTCTCAGACCACCTGGTGCAGCCACCGCACGGGGGCACCCTCGCCCGCATACCTGAACGGTTCCAACTCGTCGTCCCACGGCTTGCCCAGGAGCTTGGCGATCTCCGCTTCCAGGTCCGTCTCGCCCTGTTGGGAGCGGATCAGGGCGGCGCGCAGGCGGTCCTCCGGGATGAGGATGTCGCCGTGGATGCCGGTGACGGCGTGGAAGATGCCGAGTTCGGGGGTGCAGCTGTAGCGCTCGCCCTCGGCGGTGGCGCAGGGCTCGGCGGTGACCTCGAAACGCAGCAGGTGCCAGCCGCGCAGGGCGGAGGCGAGCTTGGACGCGGTGCCGGGCTGGCCCTGCCAGGAGAACTCGGAGCGCCAGGTGCCGGGCGCGGCCGGTTGCCGGATCCAGTCGAGGTTGACGCGGGTGCCGAGTACGCCGGCTACGGCCCATTCGACGTGTGGGCACAGCGCGCGCGGCGCGGAGTGCACGTACAGAACTCCACGTGTCGTCACCGGGACCTCCGGGCTGAGCGGGACATCTTGCTGACTGGCGGGCGGTTGTGGCGGGTCGGCCACGTTGATGGCGAGGCTACCGTGCGGTGGCGCAAGGAGTGTGACGTACCGTCCGTCCTGATGCCCCGAAACGCCTGCCATTCACCCGGCAGGACGCCTGTACGGCGTGAACCGTTGCACGGTGCGTGGATCGGGAACTCTCGCGCGTTGTTATGGACGGAGACCGGTGGATGTCTGCCGGTGTGCGCCGAGTGAGGGGATCACCAGCCTATGCGGAAGCCCAGCCACCGCTCTCGGACCGTGCTGGCCGCCGTGACGGCGACCGTCCTGGGTGTCGCCGCGTGCGACGCCTCCGGTGGCAACTCCGCCGGGCCGGGCGGCATCAAGGCGCAGAAGGTGAAGCCGTCCCCCACGCCGACGTGGGACGCGAGTCCGGGCTCGGTCGCCGCCGTGGGCGACTCGATCACGCGCGGCTTCGACGCCTGTTCGGTGCTGTCGGACTGCCCGGAGGTGTCATGGGCGACGGGCGACAGCGAGCGGGTGGACAGTCTCGCCGTGCGGCTGCTGGGCAGGGCGAAGGCGGCCGAGCGCAGTTGGAACTACGCGGTGACCGGGGCCCGGATGGCCGACCTGTCCGGCCAGCTGACGCAGGCCGCGGTGAAGAAGCCGCAGTTGGTGACGGTGATGGTGGGCGCGAACGACGCCTGCCGCTCCTCCACCTCGGCGATGACGTCGGTGGCCGACTTCCGCACCGACTTCGAGGACGCCCTGAGTTCACTGCGCACGCGGCTGCCGAAGACGCAGGTGTACGTGGCGAGCGTGCCGAACCTGAAGCGGCTGTGGTCCCAGGGGCGCAGCAACGCGCTGGGCAAGCAGGTGTGGAAGCTCGGCATCTGCCCCTCGATGCTGGGCGACGCGGACGCGCTGGACTCGGCGGCGACCCTGCGCCGGGACACCGTGCAGCAGCGGGTCGAGGACTACAACAAGGTGCTTGAGGAGATCTGCGCCAAGGACCGCCGGTGCCGCTTCGACGGCGGCGCGGTCTACGACTACCGGTTCGGCACCGACCAGTTGAGCCACTGGGACTGGTTCCACCCGAGTGTGAACGGCCAGGCCCGACTGGCGGAGATGGCCTACCGTGCCGTCGTCGCGAAAGAGGCGTGACGCGGGGGCCGTGACTTAGGGTTCCGCTCATGAGCGAACAGTTCGGCACACTTTCCGACGGCACCCCGGTGCACCGCTGGACCCTGGAGCGGTCCGGCGTCCGGGTGCGGATCCTCTCGTACGGCGGGATCGTGCAGTCGGTCGAGGTCCCGGACCGGGAGGGGCGGACCGGGAACGTGGTGCTCGGGTTCGCCGACCTGGACGGCTATCTCACGCACCCGGAGCCGTATCTCGGTGCCCTGGTCGGCCGGTACGCCAACCGGATCGCGGGCGGCCGCTTCCCGCTGGACGGCGTGACGTACGCGCTCGCGCAGAACACCCCGCCCAACTCCCTGCACGGCGGCGAGCGCGGCTTCGACAAGCGCGTGTGGGACGTGACGCCGGTCGACGGGCACGGACTTCGGCTGAGCCGGGTCGGTCCGCACGGCGAGGAGGGGTTCCCGGGCCGCGTCGAGGTCTCGGCGACGTACACGCTCGACGACTCCGGCGCGCTGCGCATCGCCTACGAGGCGGTGACGGACGCGCCGACCGTGGTGAACCTGACGAACCACTCGTACTGGAACCTGGCCGGCGGCGGGAACGCGGGCGGTCACGAACTGCGGCTCGACGCCTCCCACTACACCCCCGTCGACGCCGATCTGATCCCGACCGGCGTTCTGGAGGAGGTGGCGGGGACGCGCTTCGACTTCCGGGAGGCACGGAAGGTCGGGGCCGGCTACGACCACAACTTCGTGCTCGACGGCGGGGTGACGCGGGCCGCGCGGGAGGTCGGCGAGCTGTACGACCCGGCGTCCGGTCGCGTCCTGACCGTCTCGACCACCGAACCGGGGCTCCAGCTGTACACCGCGGACCACCTGCGCGAGCCCTTCGCTCCCGGTGACGCGATCGCCCTGGAGACCCAGCACTTCCCCGACTCCCCGAACCGGCCGGAGTTCCCGAGCACGGTGCTGCGGCCGGGCGAGGTGTACCGGTCGGAGACGGTGTACGGATTCACCGTCCGCTAAGGGCTCTTGAAGGCCCTTGAGCGAACCGCCTCGTCCGCCGAGGGCCCCGGAAAACCACGCGCCCGAAAACCACTTCGCCCCGGTCCAGGGGTCAGGTCCCGGACCGGGGCAGCTCGTGGGGAAGTTCGTCCCGGGTCAGACGTTAATCGTCGCGGTGATCCTGCGGTCGGTGATCGAGCGGCCGACCTGGATCTCGTACGAACCCTTCACAAACGACCACCCGTTGGTCGCCTCGTCCCAGATCTCGAAGGCGCGGCGCGGGAGTTCGATGACGGCGTCGGTGGTCTCGCCGGGTCCGGCCTCGACGCTCGCGAATCCGGCCAGCCAGCGGCCGGGGCGGTCGGTGGTGGGCTGCGCCGGGGCGAGGTAGAGCTGGACGATCTCGCGGCCGGGGCGCGCGCCGGAGTTGCGGACGCGGATGGTGGCGGTCGCGCCGTTCACGTCGACGGACTCATACGTCCAGTCGGTGTAGCCGAGGCCGTGGCCGAAGGGGTACGAGGGGGTGCGGCCCGTCTTCTCCCAGGCGCGGTAGCCGATGAAGACGCCCTCGGTGTACGGGAGTTCGCCGTCGACGGGGGTCACCTGGGTGACCGGGGCGTCGGCCAGGGCGCCCCAGGTGGTGGGCAGCCGGCCGCCCGGCTCGTGCGCGCCGGTGAGGACGTCCGCGAGGGCCGCGCCGCCTTCCTGGCCGGGGAACCAGCTGAGCAGCACGGCGGACACGTCGTCGCGCCAGGGCAGTTCGACCGGGGAGCCGGAGTTGACGATCACGACGGTGTTCGGGTTGGCGGCGGCGACGGCGCGGACCAGGTCGTCCTGGCGGCCGGGCAGTTGGAGGTCCTTGCGGTCGAAGCCCTCCGACTCGACGCGCTCGGTGGTGGCGACCACGACGACGGCGGTGTCGGCCGCGCGGGCCGACTCGACGGCCTCGGCGATCAGTTCGTCGGCGTCGCGCTGCGGCTCCTGGTGGGCGAGGGCGAAGGTGACGACCTTGAAGGGGACGCCCTCGGGGAGCGCGAAGACATGGGTGAGGGAGACCTCGACCGGCTCACCGGCGACGAGTTCGGCCTGGGCGCGGGGCACCGGGGCGCCGAACATGGCCTCGAAGGGGTCGCTGTCGTCGGTGGGGAGCTGGACGTCGTCGTAGTACGTGGTGCCGGCGACGGAGAGGGTGAAGCGGCCCATGCCCTTGATGCCGAAGGTGTGCGGGCCGCTGTCGCGCGGGGTGAAGGTGCCGGTCAGCTCGACGGTGTGGAGGATCTCGTGGGTGACGCCGTCGGGGAGGTCCGAACCCATCCACTGGATATGCCCGTTGGGCACGGAACGGGTGCCGATGACCTCGCCCGCCGCGTCACGGCAGACCGCGCGCAGCTCGAACCCCTGGTCGGCGACGGCGAGTTCGGTGGCGGGGTCGGCGCCGACGGTGTACGTGAGGGTGCCGTCGGGGAGGGCGGCGGTGAGGCCGTCGAGCGGGGAGACGACATGGGCCGGGAAGACCGTGGCGGAGCCGCCGCCGAGGACGCGGGCGTCGCGGGCGGCGGCGCCGATGAGGGCGACCGTGCGATTCGCCCGCAGCGGGAGCGCGCCCCGCTCGTTGCGGACGAGGACGAAGGCGCGGCGGGCGATCTCGCGGGCCAGCTCCTCGCCGTCGACGGGCTCGGGCGGTGCGGTGACGGCGGGTTCGGCGCCCTCCAGGATGCCGACGCGGGCGGCGAGCCGCAGGACGCGGCGCACGGCCTCGTCGACGGTGGCCTCCTCGACCTCACCGTCCCGGACGGCCTTGGCGAGGGCCTCGCCGTACACGGTCCGCGGGCCCGGCATGGCGACGTCCAGACCGCCCTCGACGGCGGCGACCGTGTCGCGGGCGGCGCTCCAGTCGGAGACGTTGTAGCCGTCGAAGTCCCATTCACCGCGCAGGACTTCGTTCACCAGATACCGGTGCTCGGTCATCGTCGTGCCGTTGACCGTGTTGTACGCGGTCATGATGCCCCACGGGTGGGCGTTCTCGACGATGTGCTCGAAGGGCGCCAAGTACAGCTCGCGCAGGGCGCGTTGGGAGACCAGGTTGTCGACGGTGAAGCGGTCGGTCTCGGCGTCGTTGGCGACGAAGTGCTTGACGGTGGTGCCGACACCGCCCGCCTGTACGCCGCTCACGTACCCGGCGCCGATCCGCCCCGTCAGGTAGGGGTCCTCGCTGTACGCCTCGAAGTGCCGTCCGCCGAGCGGGGACCGGTGCAGGTTGACCGTCGGGGCGAGCAGCACGTGGACGCCCTTGCGGCGGGCCTCCTGGGCGAGCAGCACACCGGCGCGGTGGGCCAACTCCGGGTCCCAGGTGGCCGCGAGGGCGGTCGGAGAGGGCAGGGCGACGGAGGGATCGTCGGCGGTCCAGCGCACGCCCCGGACGCCGATCGGGCCGTCGGACATGACGAGGGACTTCAGTCCGATCTCCGGCAGCGCGGGCAGGGACCAGGTGTCCTGGCCGGCCAGCAGCCGGGCCTTGGCGTCCAGGTCCAGCTTGCCGAGCGCGACCTCGACGGCGGATTCCGTTCCCCCCATGGGAGTGCCTCCTCATTGAGTGCCTACGGTCCCCCCATCCTGCCTCGATTACCTGTAGAGCGGTAGGTTTCGTTACCTCGCAGTTACTTTTCGCGGCCGTGTGCCGTACCGTGACGGCATGAGGGCCAGGAGCGAGGAGCGGCGGGCGGAGATCGTCCGGGCCGCCCTTGAGGTGATCGCCGAGCGCGGCTACCGGGGGGCGAGCCTCGCGGCGGTGGCCGAGCGGGTCGGGCTGACCCAGCAGGGGCTGCTGCACCACTTCCCGACGAAGGAGGCGCTGCTGGTGGCCGTCCTGAAGGAACGGGACCGGTGGGACGCGGTGCCGGACACCCAGTGGCGGGTGGATCTGCTCGCCGCCCTCGTCGAGTACAACGCCATGCGCCCGGCGATCATCCAGACCTTCTCGGCACTGCTCGGCGAGAGCGTGACGGAGGGACATCCGGCGCGGGAGTACTTCACCGAGCGGTACACGCGAGTGCGGGCGAACATGGCGGACGTGCTGCGCGCCGAGTACGGCGACCGTCTGCCGAGCGGCCTCACTCCCGAGCGGGGCGCGCCACTGTTGGTCGCGGTGATGGACGGGCTCCAGTACCAGTGGCTCCTGGACCCGGAGTCGGTGGACATGCCGGGGGCGTTCCGGGACTTTCTCGCGCTGCTGGGTGAGGAAGCCTGAGCTGGAGGTCCGGGCTGTTGGTCATCACTCCGGCGCGGGCACCGCGGCAACGACCTCGATCTCGATCTGCGCCTCGGGGCGGAACAGTCGCGAGGCCTCGAAGGTCATGCTCGTCGGCGGGGTCCCGGTGAGGAACTCCCGTCGTACAGAACCGTATTCGGGCAGCTTGTCGATGTCGGTCAGGTACGAGCGGATGTTGATGACGTGGTCCAGGGTCGCCCCGTGGGCCCGGAGCAGCGCGTCCAGCGCCTCGAAGATCCCGCGCGTCTGCTCGGCGAGCGTGTCACCCTCGGCGATCTGCCCGGAGACGAACAACAGGGCGCTGCCGTCGGGGTGTTCGACGCGGGCGACCTGGGAGTAGTAGGGGCTCGCGGGCTGGGGCGCGGTGGGCGGGTTGTCCAGGGTGATACGCATGCCCTCGACGCTAGGGGCGGCCGTGTGATGCGACAAGCGAATGTCTAGCATGGGTGCCATGCCGAATCAGCATCACGCGGGGTCGCGGGCGGCTGCGGACGTACCCGATGTCTCGACGACTTGGCTGCGCGTGTTCCTGGAGGTCGCCCGGCACGGTTCGTTCACCGTGGCCGCGCGAACGCTCGGGTGGACGCAGTCGGCCGTGTCGCGGCAAATCTCCGCGCTGGAAGGGGCGTTGGGCGGTGGACCGCTCTTCGACCGGTTGCCGCGCGGGGTACGGCTCACGGAGGCGGGCCGGGTCCTCGTCCCGCACGCGGAGTCCGTCGCAGAGATCCTGTACGGCGTCGCCCGCGAGTTGACGGACCTGCGCGAAGTGGCGGGCGGGCGGCTGCGGTTCGGGGCGTTCCCGACGGCCGACGCGGCGCTGGTGCCGCACGCCCTGGCCGCGTTCCGCACCCGGCATCCCGGGGTCCGCCTCTCCCGCGAGGAGGGCCTGACACCCCGGCTCCTGGACCGGCTGACCACCGGCCACCTCGACCTGGCGGTCGTCTCGACGACGGCCGGCGCCCCACTGGAACCGTACGAACTCCACCACCTCCTCGACGAGTCCCTGTACGTCGCCGTCCCCGCCGGCCACCCCCTGGCGGGCTCCGCGTCTCCGGTCCGGCTCGGCCGGTTCGCCGACGCCGACTGGATCTCGGGCAGCCCCCGCCCCGAGGGCACCCTTCTGGACGCGGCCCTGCGCCAGGGCTTCCGGCCGCGCGTGGCGCACGTCGTCGCCGAATGGACCGCCAAGCAGGGGTACGTCGCGGCCGACCTCGGCGTGGCCCTGGTGCCGGCGCTCGCCGCCGGGTCCGTACGCCCGGACATCGCACTGTTGCGGGTGCTCGACGAGGGAGCGCCGGCGCGGGCGGTGTACGCGGCGACGGCGCGGGGGCGGACGCCGGCGTCTGCGGTCGAGGCGTTCGTGGGGGTGTTGCGGGAGGGGGCGGGGCGGGTGCGCGGGGTTGAGACTTACGCGTCCGGTGGCGGCCAGCCGACGGCTCGGAAGACGGCGACGGGGTCCAAGTAGTCCCGCCAGTGGGTCACTCCGCGGTCCTTGACGGTGATCACGGAGACGAAGTGGTTGTCGTAGGCGCGGCCGGTGTGGACGGCCCGTCCGTGCACCGCGTACTCGAGGACGACCACGGACGTCTCGGGGTCCCGGTGGACGGCGAGTTCGTCGGCGCTGTGCAGGACCATGACGTCGCCGTAGCCGCGGTAGAGGTCGGCGACTGCGTGGCGGCCGTGGACCTGGCGCGGGTATCCGGGTACGGAGATCACGTACTCGAAGACCACGTCCTCGGCGAGAAGGCCGAAGAAGTGGTCGCCGTCGACGAGGTCCGCCAACCCCTCCTGGACGATGCGGAAGAAGGGGCCCAGCGCGGCGAAGTCGTCGATGTTGTCGATGCCGTTGACGTTGTTGATGTCTTCCGTGGACATGGTCACCCCACCACCGGAGCGGTCCAGGCGCGGACGTTGCGCCGCGCGAAGTCGTGGAAGGTGCTGGGCAGTTGGCCGGTTACCTTCTCGATGTCGTCGTTGGGTGTGGAGCCGTTGCCGGAGATGATGCCGCCGGTCAGCCAGCGGAGCATCACCGCGTAGTCGGCGGGGACGAGGCCGGCCGCGACCGCGCCGCCGATCCATACCTCGGGGTCGAGGTCCTGGTGCCGGACGGGCCGGCTGGTCAACGCGGCGATGGTGTCGGCGACTTGGCCGACCGTGAGGGCCTGCGGTCCGGTGGGCGCGTACTGCGCACCGGCGTGGGCCTCGGGGGCGAGCAGCGTCTCGACCGCGACGGCGGCGATGTCGGCCGCGTCCACGAAGGCCTCCGTGCCACCGCCGGTCGGTACCGTGATCACGCCGTCGATGACCGGCAGATGGGCGTCGCTGAAGTTCTGCATCACCCATGCGGGGCGGAGGATGGAGTGCGTGAGGGCTCCTCGCGCGGCGAGGCCGTCCTCAACTGCCTTGATGTCGACCTCGGTTGGCGCCTGGTCGCCGCCGTAGGTGCTGAGGTACGTCACGTGTCGCACGCCCGCCGCTTCCGCGAGGTCGAGGAAGGCGGCCACCTGGTCGGCGTAGGAGACGCGCAGTACGGGCGTGACGAGGTAGAGGCGGTCGGTGCCGGTGAGGGCGGCGGTGTGGGTGGTCGGGTCGTCCCAGTCGAACGGCACGTCGGCGCCGTGGCGCGCGGCGGTGCGGGTGGCGAGCCCCCGCTCGGCGAGCTTCGTCGCGACGAGTGAGCCGGTCCGCCCGGTGCCGCCGAGGACGAGTACGGCGGTCTGTGATGGGGCATTCATGCGTCAATCGTGAGGTGGTGCTCCGAGTGAATCAATGTGCGAATCGCTCACTTCTTTACGTCAGACGCTTGGATTGATGCCCACTGCGGCCGTCTGGCTGATACTGACCGGGTGGACATACTGCACGATCACCTTGCGCGGGCCCGCGCCTCCGGTGCCGTCTTCGCCCGGACGGTGGCCGAGCCGCCGTGGGGGCTGCGGCTGGCCGGTTCGATCCAGCTGTCCGTGCACACGGTCGTGCGGGGCAGGGGGTGGTTGTGGCTCCACGACGACCCCGGCAGCGCGATGGAGCTCGTGCCGGGCGAGGTGACGCTCGTCCGTGGCGGCCCCGATCACTTCATCGCGCACGAGCCGGGCGCCGACTGCCTGGAACCCGAGGACTTCCGGGCGCGGCATGCCGGTGACGGGAGTTCCGATAACCCGCGGGCGACCGTCTTCCTCTGCGGCGCCTATCGGTTCTCGGGCGACATCGGCAACGGGCTGCTGGAGGCGCTGCCGCAGACACTGACCCTGTCGGCGGCGGTCGGCGATCCGCTGAGGGACGTAATCGCGCTGCTGTCCCACGAGTTGGCCACCCCGGCGCCGGGCGAGCCGGGCGGACCCACCGTGCTGGACCGACTCCTCGACGTCCTCCTCGTGTTCGCCATCCGCAACGACTTCCGCCGCAGCCCGACCGCGCCTCGCTGGTACCGGGCGTCCACGGACCCCCGGCTGAACGCCGCGCTCCAAGCCATGCACGAGAACGCCGCCCACCCCTGGTCCATCCCCGAACTCGCCGCCCTCAGCGGCCTGTCCAGAGCCGCCTTCGCCCGCACCTTCCGCGACGCCCTGGGTCAGACCCCCATGCAGTACCTGACCGACTGGCGAATGGCCCTCGCCCGCGACCACCTGCGCACCGGCGAACTCGGCATGAGCGCCATCTCCCACGCCGTCGGCTACGGCTCGCCGTACGCGTTCGCGGCCGCCTTCCGACGCCATCACGGGGAGCCGCCCGGGAGCTGGCGACAGCGGGAGCGGCAGCAGGATCGGTGAGTGTCGTAGCGTAAAGCGGGCAGATCGCACCGAGGAGTCGACTTGTTACGTTGCGAGTCCGTCAGCAAGCGCTACGGCCGGGGGCGTTGGATCCTCCAGGACGTGGACATGAAGGTCTCGGGCGGCGATGTCCTCGCGGTCGTGGGCGACAACGGCTCCGGGAAGTCGACCCTGTTGAGGATCCTCGTGGGACTGTCCCGGCCCACGTCCGGGCAGGTGGCGGGCCGGCCGCGGCACATCGGCTCCGTACGGGACCGCTTCACCGCCCACGAGCGGATCTCCGCGCTCTCCTACCTCACACACACGGGGCGCATCCGGGGTCTGTCCGGCGCGGCGGCCCGGACCCGGGCGGGCCGGCTGCTGGACCAACCGGCCCTGGCGGGCGGCCGGGACGCGTCGCTGCGCACCCCGTCCTCCCCGGTCAACGTGCTGCTCGCCGATCTCCAGAACGCGTCCGACTCCACGGCTCTCCTCGGCTCCACCGCCGTCCTGCTCGCGATCTCCGCGGGAGTCCTGACGGCCCCGGCGGCGACCACGCAGACGATCAGCGCCAGAAGAAGCTGAGCCGCCGGGCGAACAGGGGTTTTCCAACTCCCCGGTGCCGGCGGACAGGCTCAGGCGGCGGCATCCCCGTGATCCCCGGACACGAGGGCCAGGATGTGAGGGACCGCCTCGCGCAGACTGACGAAGTGGCGATGCACGCCCTCCACCGCGACAGCCGCGTTCACTCCCCACACCGTCATTCCGGCACGCAGCCCGGCCTGCACTCCGGAGGGAGCATCCTCGATGACCAGGCACTCTTCCGGCTCGGCACCCAGTCGTGCGGCGGCCCGCAGATACGGAACCGGAGAGGGCTTGCCCTCCTCCACCGCCACCGCGTCCACGATCACGCCCGGTACCGGCAGACCCGTCCGCAGAAAACGGCCGCGCACCCGGTGCTCGTAGTTCGAGGTCACCAGCGCCCATGCCCCGGCCGGAAGACCGTGCAGCAGCTCCGACGCGCCGTCGAAGGCCGCATAGACGCCGGTTCGTACGTCCTCGTCCTCCAGCTCGTGCAACGTGGCCAGGCACTCGCGCGGATCGCGGTCCGGGGCAACCCGCGCGAACGTCTCCATGGGCCGCGTCCGCAGGGCCACCCGGTAGACGTCCCCCGCATCAAGTCCGTACCGCTCGGCCCAGGTTCCCCAGACCCGGCGCTGGTTGCTCACCGCGTCGATCAGGGTGCCGTCGACGTCGAACAAGACGTACTTATCGCGCAGTTCACTGGTCACACATCGATCATCCCAGCCCGCAGGCAGGGAGGCAGGGAGGCAGGGAGGCAGGGACAGCCTTGGGCACTCCCATGGGTACGGCTACTCAGGCGCTCCCCCTCCTCCATCGCGACGATGGTCCGCATGAGGAACTTCGTGGCCGCGCTCGCGCTCCTGCCCCTCAACTTCCTTGTCGTCGGATACGGGTGGCTGGCGGCCGGGATGACCGGGTGGGCGGCGAACTGGGACGAACAGCCCTACGAGCCGCCGCTGACCGAACTGGGCGTGGCCGCCGGGGTGGTGGCTGCCGTCGGGGTCGCGCTGTGGGTGGCACGGCTGCGCGGGGCGGCGGTGTTCCAGACGGTGCCGTTGCTCGTCCTCGTGCTGCTGATGATGCCCACCTGAACCGACTGCCTCACCGGCCCCATGGCGTAGACCACTTCCGTCGGGCGATACTGCGGCCGTCCAGTACCACGCACCCCACGGCGACGGAAGGACCGAACTGCCTTGCCTTCTCTACGTGTTCGGATCGGTGTACTCGGCCTGGCCCTGATGGCCGGGCTGGCCTCCCCCACGACGGCGACCGCCGCCGAGACGGTCCCCTCACCCACCGTCGAGGAGCAACGGCTCGACAAGGCCGTACCGCAGGAGATCCTCCAACGGTCCGGATTCGACGACGTGGCACCGGAGTTCGCCCGGGCGCTCGACCGGGCCCGCTCCTATGCCGAGGCCCGGCGGATCGCCGTACGCGAGGGGTCTGCGCTGTGGCGGCGGGCCGTGGACCGGGCGCAGGGGCGCGGGCCGGCGGGCGGGGATCTGAGCCGGGACGACGACCGGCCGCTGTACTGGGCGCGGCTCGGGCTGACGAAGGAAGTACGCACCTGGGAGCCGGAGTTCGCGCTGAGCGAGGCCCGACGTGCCTCGCTGATCGACGCGTTGGAGCGGACGTCGCGGGGGCAGGAGGACGTCCGTTACCCGCACAGGTCCCAGCAAGGGAAGGGCGTCAACTCCTCGCACGGGAAGGGCGTCAAGCGGATCCTCGTGACCGGCTTCGACCCGTTCACGCTGGACCGGGACATCCGGATCTCCAATCCGTCCGGGGCCACCGCGCTCGCGCTCGACGGCACGGTGATCAGGACGGCGGAGGGGCCTGCGCGGATCGAGACCGTCGTGTTCCCGGTACGTTGGCAGGACTTCGCGGACGGAACGGTGGAGCGGACGCTGCGGCCGTATCTGAAGCAGGTGGACCTGTTCACGACCGTGAGCCAGGGGCGGGTCGGCCGGATCGACGTCGAGCGGACCAACGGGGCCTGGCGGGGCGGCTTCCCGGACAACGACAACGTCAGCCGGACGGAGACCGTCCCGGTGACCGACCCGGCCTCGCAGCCGCAGTGGACGACCACGACCCTGCCGTACACCGCGATCGTGGCCGCCGACACGGGGCGCTTCCCGGTGTACGACCACACGGAGGTCACCGAGATCCCGGCGGGCGGGACAACTCCGGTCGTACGAGCGGACGGACCGACGGCGGGGTCGACGGCGCGGGCCGGGGGCGGTGGGGACTACCTCTCCAACGAGATCGCGTACCGGGCGACGTTGCTGCGCGACCGGCTCGGTCTGCACGACACGCTGCCGGGTGGGCATGTCCACACGCCGGTGCTGCAGTTCGGGACGGGCAACACGGATCCGGCGACGGGGACGGTGACCGATCCGACGTTCGTGCAGAACCGGTTGGACATCATCGATCAGGTGCGGGCGATCGTGACGGTGGCGGCGGATGTGACGTTCGGGGAGTAACCGACGTCCAGGGCAAGGCTGTTGCACTGGGCGCGAGGTTCAGGGCCAGAGCCGCTTGCCTTCGGTGTCGGGTTCGTTCTCGGGCGGGCCCGCGCCGGTGTCCTCGTCCAGCAGGTCGCGGGCCATCATCGTCGCGCCCGCGACCGCGCCCGGCATCAGGAAGACCGCGACGAACGGAACCAGGAAGGCCACGGCCAGCGGGGTGCCGAAGCCCCAGACCAGGGTCTTGCGAGAACGCAGGAGGGCGAGTCGGGCGCGCAGGTCGACGCCTCGTCGCTGGAGCGCTACGGCGGCGAGTTCCTCGGTGAGGAAGAACCCGGTGACGAAGAACCCGATCACCGGGATCGCCGTCTGTCCGACGAAGGGGAGAAAGCCGAGGCCGAAGAGCAGAACACCCCAGACCGCGGCACGCACGAGGATCCGCAGGCTGTCACGGGCCGAGATCCACAACTCCCGCCAGAGCGGCAGCCCCGACTCGGGCGCGGTCCCGTCCGGGGAGAGGTCCCGGTCGACCTTCTCGGAGAGGTTCTCGTAGAAGGGCTGGCCTATCAGGAGAGTCATCGCGGTGAAGGTGAGCACGGAGAGGAGAAGGGCGAGCGCGAACAGTACGGCGGTCAGGAACCCGCGGAAGAGACCGAGCCACGGGCTCGACCAGTCGTCGGCGAAGGGCGTGGCCCAGGTGACGAAGTCCTCGCCCCAGAGGGCCAACGCCGTCAGCGCCGCGAGATAGAGGACAAGCGTGATGAGCCCCGGCAACAGGCCGAAGCCGTACTGCTTGCCGTGTCGGGCCGCCCAGTGATGGCCCTTCAGAAGGTACGTGAAGCCGGCCCCTAGATCTCGCATGCGGGAAGCCTATCGGCGGGCGGGTGCGGGGTCGGGGGGCGGTGTCTGTGTGGGCGGCTGTTGGGGGCGGCGGTCCGAAGACACCCAGGCACGATGTGATCCCTCGCCAAAGGTAGCCGCCATCGCAGAACAGCCCAGCGTGGCGGTGGCATCCTTGGCCGGTGTACTCATCTGGTCACGTAGGCGCCGTGTTCTTCGATGTCGACGGCACCCTCGTCCCGGGGACCAGTTCGTCGGTGTTCCTGGCCGGCTTCCTGGGTCATCGGGAGGAGTTGGCCGAGGCTGAGGACGGCTACGCCTCTGGTGCTCTGGACAATTGGCAGGTGTCCGAGCTGGATGCGGCGGGCTGGGCAGGCGTGTCCGTGGAGCGGGTCTCCGGCTGGCTCGACGGGCTTCCTCTGGTTCTGGGTATCGCGGAGAGTGTGGCCTGGTGCCGGCAGAACCGGCTGGTGCCTGTGCTGGCCACCTTGGCCTGGTCCCCGGTCGGCAGCTACCTGGCCCAGCGCTTCGGCTTCCATTCGTTCAGCGGACCTCGGCTGGAGATCACCGATCGCCGGTTCACCGGCCGTGTGGCCCACCACTTCGACGAGCACGACAAACGAGACTTCGCCCTTGGGCGGGCCCAGGAGCTGGGGCTGGCCCCCCACTCATGCGGAGCTGTCGGAGACAGCCGGTCCGACCTGCCGCTCTTCGCGTCTGTCGGGTTGAGCGTGGCGTTCAACGCCTCGGCGGACGCGCGGGCAGCGGCAACGGCAACGGCAACGGTGGATGACGAAGACCTGCGAAGCGTCCTTCCCGTCTTGAGCCGCCTGCTCACGAGCGTCGCTGGATGACCTTCGCGTGCAGGAGCTTCCCGGCGAGTTCGATGCGGAGGCGGGGAGTGGCGGCCGACTTCTTGGGGCGGAGTTTGACCTTGGAGTAGGTGAGGTTGAGTTCGTCGGTGTTGAACTCGATGTCTCGCGCGCCGACGAAGAACAGCTTGCCGTGGACCAGGTCCGTTTCGATGCGCAGGACGTCCGCGGTGATCGCCGCGTGGGTGAAGTCGAAGGTGACTCGGCACAGTTGGGTGCGGAGTTCGATGCGGGCCGGTACCGACCAGCGGCCCTCGCGTATGTATGTGCCGCCGTGTTGCTCGACCACCAGTACGTCTTTGGCCTTGGCTGTCGGGGCGACCGGGAGGTCGGCCGTCAGCTCCGCCAACTCGCCCAGTGTTCGGGCCGTCAGCGCGCTCTCCAGCCGTATGTCGAGTTCCTCGGCGTCGAGTCGGCCGTCGCCGGCGGCGATCCGCAGGACGTCCACGACCCGGTCGCGGTCCTCGTGCGACGCCCGCAGGTCGGGCAGGTCGGGCAGGTCATTCGACATGGCAGTCACGGTAGCGGGGCGGGGTCGCGGCCACCAGGTACGGCGTCTCCCGCGCCCCCCTCAAGCAGGCACCGCCACCACAACCCCCCGCTCCCCCGCCGGCGCCACCGCCGCACTCACCCGTACCGCCGCCGAACGAGCCAACCGCCCCGCCCTCGACGCCACCGCAAGCAGAAGCGGCTGGAGTTGTTCCAGGCTCGATACCAGCAGCTCCTCGCCCGCGATCAGTACCGGTCGGACGGTCTGGGTCGTCGCCGCTGCCGCCTCCGTGAGGTCCGCCAGGGGGGACAGGGCGGCGCGGGCCACTCCCGCTCCCGCTGTCGCCGCCCGTTCCGCCAAGGCCACCTGGAGGGGCAGCAGGGGAGCGAGTGTCGACGTCAACGCGTCGGCCATGCGGCGGAGTTCAGGGGACCCGTCACGCAACACCTCCGCCGTGGAGCGGATCACCGGGGTCGCCGCGAGGAGCGCGCCCGCCATCAGCCCAGCCACGGCGGGCAGCAGAGGAGAGGTCGCCTCGATCAGGTCTCCGACGGCCGTCGCGAACTCCTCCACCGCCGGCTCCACCGCGTCCAGCACCGGGAGGAGGCTGTCGCCCAGGGCCGCGAGGAGGGCCTGGGCCGGCTCGCTGACCGGGTGTACGGCCAAGGGCGCGCCCGACGTACCGAGGCGCGTCAGGGTGTCGACCATTCGGTAGAAGGCCTCCTGGGCCTGCGGGGACGCGCTCGCCTCGGCCAGCTCCGCCGTCGTCTCGCGCAGGACGCGCAACGCCTCGGCGCCCGAACCGTCCCGTGGATCAAAGGTGTTGATCGCGATCCTGGTGATGTTGCCGGCCGTGTCCAGGAGCTGGCCGGTGATGTCGGTCGTGTTGCGTGCCATGCGCAGTACGTCGTCCCTGCTGGGGAGCGAAGGGATCGTTGCCACGGGGTCTCTCCTCGCCTCGCACACCGCCGCCGGTGGGCGCCGCCGCTCTCAGCATGCCCCGATCGCACCCACCTGGATGCGCCATCCAGGCATCGATGCCGCGAACTCCTTCCTCGCGCGGTTGAGTCGAACAGGTACATCTCGCCGTACCGATCTCAGGAAGCCCAGGAGGAGGTACCCGTGCGCATCACGCGAACCGTCCCGGTGAGACACGCCCCTCACGCCGCCCTGGCCGTCCCGACAGCCACCCCCTTCCCCGGACAGGCGTCCGTCGCCGGCGGCCCACAGGTCCTCCCTTTCGGCACGGAGCCCCTCTTCCGGGATCACCCGCAGGGGGAACTCCCGCAGGTCGGACGGGCGTTGTTCACCATGGCGCACGCGCGCAGCGGCTGAGATCGAGGAGAGCGGATGACTCAGGAGATCCACGGCACCGTCGCGGACGGGTACGAGGCGGTACGCGAGGAGTTCGCCGCGTTCGTGGCCACGGAGCGGGCGGACTACGAGGGCCAGTTGTGCGCGTACGTGCACGGCCGGCGGGTCGTCGACCTGTGGGCGGGTGACGGCGGCCCGGAGGCGTTGTTCGGGGTGTACTCGTCCACCAAGGGCGCCGCGCATCTGGTGGTGGCGCTCCTCGTGCAGGAGGGCACGCTGGAGCTGGACCGCAAAGTGACCTACTACTGGCCGGAGTTCGCGGCCGAGGGCAAGGGCGCCCTCACGCTGCGCGAGCTGATCGCCCACCGGGCGGGTGTCGTCGGTACGGACACCGGCTTCACCCCCGCCGAGCTGGCCGACGACCGGCAGATGGCCGAACGCCTCGCCGACCAGCGCCCGTTCTGGCGCCCGGGGACGGCCTTCGGCTACCACGCGCTGGTCATCGGCGCCCTCACCGGCGAGGTAGTCCGCCGCGCCACGGGCCGCACCCTGCGGGAGGTCTACGAGGAGCGCGTACGCGTTCCGTACGAGCTGGACTTCCACCTGGGTCTGCCCGCGGCCCTCGAACCCCGCTTCCGTCCCGCGCAGCCGATGATCCCCACCGCGCCGGAGCAGGCGGTGCTGGACTCGGTGCCGACCGGGCCGCACACCCTGGCCTCGATCGCGTTCAACGAGCATGCGCCTGACGCCGTGGACCTCGTGGACTACGTCAACTCCCGTGCCGTACGTGCCAAGGGGCCGGCGTCGGCGGGCGGTGTCGCCGCGGCGCGCGGGCTCGCCGGGATGTACGCGGCGACGATCAGCGAGGTGGACGGGCGGCCCCCGCTGCTCAAGCCGGACACCATCGCCGAGGTCGGCCAGATCCACTCGGTCGGCTACGACCTGGTCACCCGCACCCACAGGTCCTACGGTCTGGGCTTCCAGGCCACGGCGGACACCTGGCACGCGTTCCTGGGCGCCGGTGCCTTCGGCCACAGCGGAGCGGCCGGCTCGCAGGCCTTCGCCGACCCCCGCTCCGGCCTGGCCTACGGCTACACCCGTCGCCGGTTCGCCTTCCCGGGAGGGGCGGCACCGGAGAACAACCGGCTGGTCATGGCCGTACACGCGGCTGCTCTGGCGGGGTGAGCGGCGGCTCGTCAGCCGGCAGGCGGAGGCCGCGTCCCACGTCCAGGGATGCGGCCTCCGGGAATGCAAGAGCCTCGAAGGCTCAACGTCCTACAGCTTGACGATCATCTTTCCGGTGTTGTCCCCGCGCAGCTGGCCGAGGAACGCCTCCAGGTTGTTCTCGATGCCCTCGACGACGGTCTCGCGGTGCTTCAGCGCGCCGGAGGCGACCCACGGTCCGACCTCGGCCACGAACTCCGGCTGGAGGTCGTAGTGGTCGCCGACCAGGAAGCCCTCGATGCGGCCGCGGGTCTGGATCAGGCGGGCGAGGTTCTTGGGGCCGGGGACGGGCTCCGTGCTGTTGTAGACGGAGATCATGCCGCAGATCGCGATCCGGCCGCCCTGGTTCAGCGAGCCGATGGCCGCCTCCAGGTGGTCGCCGCCGACGTTGTCGAAGTAGACGTCGACGCCGTCGGGCGCGGCGGCGCGCAGCTGCTCGCCGACCGGCCCGTTCTTGTAGTTGAACGCGGCGTCGAAGCCGTACTCCTCGACCAGGAGCTTGACCTTCTCGTCGGAGCCGGCCGAGCCGATGACCCGCGAGGCGCCCTTGAGCTTGGCGATCTGGCCGACCTGGCTGCCGACGGCACCGGCGGCGCCGGAGACGAAGACGGAGTCGCCCTCCTTGAAGGAGGCGGTGCGCAGCAGGCCGGCGTAGGCGGTGAGGCCGGTCATGCCGAGGACGCCGAGGTACGTCGACAGGGGCGCGGCGTCGGGGTCGACCTTGACGACGTTCTTCGCGTCCGTGGCCGCGTACTCGCGCCAGCCGAGGAAGTGCAGGACGTGGTCGCCGACGGCGATGCCCTCGGCGTTGGACTCGACGACCTCGCCGACCGCGGCGCCCTGCATGACCTTGCCCAGCTCGAAGGGGGCGACGTACGACTTCGCGGCGCTCATGCGGCCGCGCATGTACGGGTCGACGGAGAGGTACTCGTTCCGCACCAGCACCTGGCCCTCGCGGGGCGTCGGGATCTCCGCCTCGACCAGGGCGAAGTCCTCGGACTTCGGCCAGCCGACGGGACGGCTGAGGAGGTGCCATTCGCGGTTGATCATGACGGAACCTTTCGCAACTACCACTTCAGAAATGCTTCAGCTTCACAAATGCTTCAGTAACTGAAACAACCATGCCTCTGAATATTTCATGTTGTCAAGTAACGGGGTACTCTGGAGGCATGTCCACACCATCCATGCCCGCACCACAGAAGCCCCGGCTCGACGCGCTGACCGTGGAGGTCGTCGAGCTGATCGGCGATGTCGTGGCCCGGTTCTACGAGGACTACGAGGAGGCGGCGGGCGAGCACGCCCTGACCGGAGCTCAGGCCCGGCTGCTGAGCCTGCTGTCGCTGGAGCCGCTGCCGATGCGCAAGCTGGCGCGGAAGCTGAAGTGCGAGCCGTCGAACGTGACGGGGATCGTGGACCGGCTGGAGTCGCGCGGTCTGGTGGAGCGGCGGCCGGACCCCGCGGACCGCCGGGTGAAGCTGGCGGCGGCGACGGACGAGGGGCTGCGAGTCGCCCGGGAGCTGCGCGAGGGCCTGCGCTTCGCCCGCGCGCCACTGGCGGGCCTGTCGGACGAAGAGCGCCTGTCTTTGCGGGATTTGCTGCAGAGGATGCTGAACGCCTAGACGGCGAAGCCGAGTTCCCGGCTTACGTGCACCACCACAGGAACTTGTCGCACGTCTGCGACGGCGAGGGGTCCGGGCTCGGGTCCGAGGTCGTCGGGTCCGCGGTGGGCGTCGACGTCGAGGCCGGTGCGCTCGCGGCGGGGGCCGAGGTGGTGACGCCCGGCTGTGAAGTCGGCGTGGGCGACGGGGAGTTCGCGTCGTCGTCCTTCTTGTCGTCGTCCTTCTTGGACTCGGAGGCCGAGGGTGAGGCGGAGTCGTCCGGCGACGGCGAGCGGGACCCGTCGCCCTTGCCCGACGCGTCGTCCAGCGGTTTGGCCGTCCGGCCGGCCTCCTCGGCCGATCCGCCGTCCGCCGAGGCGTCACCGGCCGCGGCGGGCTTGGGGCTGGAGAAGGGTGCGTCGACGCCGAGTTCCGCCAGGCTCAGACCGGCGGCGGCCAGGACGAAGCCGGCGGTTATCAGCAGGGTGCGGCGTCTGCGTCGTCGGTGTGCCGCGGCTTTGCGATCGCGGCGGCTCGCCCCGCCGCCGGGCCCTTCGGCGGCCGCACCCCGGCGCCGTCCGCGGCCCCGGTCCTGCGCGCGCCGCGCGGCCCGGCCGACGGGCGCGTCGTCGTCGCCGTCCTCGTCGTCGTACCCCTCGTCGGTGTCATCGGCGTCGGCCGCGTCACGCGCCTCCGCGTCATCGCCGTACGAACTCCCCTGCGGACGCGTGTCGTTGCGCTCGGGCCCCGCGGGCTCTCCCGCGTGCGCGCGGAGTTCTTCGACGGGTGCACCGCACCCCGGGCAGGCGAGGGCGCCGTTGAGGTGCCGACGGCACGGGAGGCAGTAGTCCATGACGCGGGAAGACTAAGTTCCCGGACGGTCACGTTCCTAGGCGCGTCTGTGAAGGTTCTGTAGGAGACGGCACCGGTGACCGAAAGGTCCCTCGAATGCTTGTCGAAACCGTTACCTGTTCGACCCATTGACACTTCTCATGCCCCATCCTTACTGTCACGCCAGCATTTCGAACGCGTGACGAAATCTCGAACAGCGAATCCAGAACAGCTGAGGGGCAACTGCCGTGCGCATCACCGGAATCAGCACACACGTGGTCGGGACGCCCTGGCGCAACCTGACCTACGTCCAGGTGCACACCGACGAAGGGGTCACCGGAGTCGGCGAGACCCGGATGCTGGGGCACACCGACGCGCTGATCGGCTATCTGCGGGAGGCGGAGGCCAATCACATTCTGGGCTCCGACCCGTTCGCGGTGGAAGACCTCGTACGGCGTATGAAGTACGGCGACTACGGCCGGGCCGGCGAGATCGTGATGTCCGGCATCGCGATCATCGAGATGGCCTGCTGGGACATCAAGGGCAAGGCCCTCGGGGTGCCCGTCTGGCAGCTCCTCGGCGGCAAGGTGACCGACAAGGTCAAGGCGTACGCCAACGGCTGGTACACCACCGAGCGGACGCCCGAGGCGTACCACAAGGCCGCGCAGGGCGTGGTCGAGCGCGGGTACAAGGCGCTGAAGATCGACCCCTTCGGCACCGGGCACTTCGAGCTGGACCACGAGCAGACCCTGTACGCCGTCTCCCTGATCGAGGCCGTACGGGACGCCATCGGCCCGGACTCCGAGCTGATGCTGGAGATGCACGGCCGCTTCTCCCCCGCCACCGCCGTCCGCCTCGCCCACGAGCTGGCGCCCTTCAAGCCGGCCTGGCTGGAGGAGCCGTGCCCGCCGGAGAACCTCAAGGCGCTGGAGAAGGTCGCCGCCAAGGTCGACATCCCGGTCGCCACGGGTGAGCGCATCCACGACCGGATCGAGTTCCGCGAGCTGTTCGAGAGCCAGGCCGTCGACATCATCCAACCGGACGTCGGCCATATCGGTGGAATCTGGGAGACCCGCAAGCTCGCCGCCACGGCCGAGACGCACTACGTGCTCGTCGCGCCGCACAACGTGGGCGGTCCCGTCCTGACCGCCGCCTCGCTCCAGGTCGGCTTCAGCACGCCCAACTTCAAGATCCTGGAGCACTTCAACGACTTCGCGGACGCGGAGATCAAGAAGATCGTCAAGGGCGCGCCGGAGGTCGTGGACGGCTACTTCCACCTCTCCGACAAGCCCGGTCTCGGCGTCGAGTTCGATGCCGACGCGGCAGCCGAATTCCCGCAGCAACAGGCCCGGTTCGACCTGTGGGCCGAGGGCTGGGAGCAGCGCAAGCCGAAGGGCACCGAGAAGTGAGTGACGCGGTCGTCATCGTGGCGCCGGGCGAGCACCGGCTGGCCCCGCACGAGCCCCGGCGGCCGGAGCCCGGCGAGGCGCTCGTCCATGTCCACGCGGTCGGCATCTGCGGCAGCGACCGCGAGGTGTACCAGGGCAACCGGCCCGAGGGGTACGTCCGTTACCCGCTGACGCCCGGGCACGAGTGGTCCGGCACGGTGGCGGCGGTCGGCGCCGGGGTGCCGTCAACTCTCGTGGGCCGCAAGGTCGTCGGTGAGGGGTTCCGCAACTGCCAGGTGTGCGACCGCTGTCACGCGGGCGAGTCCACGCTGTGCACGGCCGGCTACGAGGAGACCGGGTTCACCCAGCCGGGCGCGATGGCCCCGACGCTGACCCTGCCTGCCAGGCTGCTGCATGTCCTGCCGGACGGGGCCGACTTGACGGCCGCGGCGCTCCTGGAGCCCGCGGCCTGTATCGCCGCGGCGGCGCTCAAGGCGAACGCGCGTCCAGGTGAGCGCGTCGCCGTCGTCGGCACGGGCACGCTCGGCATGTTCGCGATCCAGTTCCTGAAGGCGGGCTCGCCCGCGGAGCTGCTCGTGGTGGGGACTCGACCCGACCGCGCGGAGCTTTCGAGAACTTTCGGCGCCACCGACTTCCGTACCAAGGACCAGGAGCTGCCAGACGACTTCGACGTGGTGATCGAGACCGCGGGCTCCGCGGACGCGGCCCGTACCGCCGCCGGCCTGCTCCGGCGGGGCGGACGGCTGGTTCTCACGGGCATCCCGGCGCCGGGCGCCGAGGGCCTGGACCCGACGGAGCTGGTGGTGCGGCAGCTGGAGGTGCACACCGTCTTCGGGGCTCCGCCGGACGCCTGGGCGCACACGGTACGGGTCTTCGGGGCGGGGCTGCTCGATCCGCTGCCGCTGGTCACGCACGAGCTGCCGCTGGACGAGTTCCCGCACGCCATCGAGCTGGTCGGGTCCGGCGATCCGAAGGTCGGCAAGGTGCTCCTTCGCCCTTAGACGTACGCCGGTACGGGGGCGACCTGACGGTCCCCGTACCGGCGTACACCCAGCCTTTCCGTACCCAGAGCCGCGAACCTCGTCCGAAATATCGAACGCGAAGGACAGCTTGTGAACGACGTTTCCGCCCCGGCGGCCCGCCGGCCCGGTGAGCAGGTGCTCACCGCGCTCGGTCTGGGTGCGCCCGCCCTCGACCCCGCCGACGCCTCGCCGCACACCTTCCCCGGCGGTGGCCGCTGGCGCACCGAGATCCCCTCGTGCGAGGGTCCCGAGGCGCTGGCCGTCGTCCTCAAGGAGTCCTCCCGCCTCGACGTGCCGATCCACCGGATCAGCCAGGGCAGCGGGGTGTGGATGCTGACCGACGCCGAGATCACCGAGATGGTCGAGGCGACGGCCGCGCGCGACATCGAGCTGTGCCTGTTCACGGGCCCGCGCGGCACGTGGGACATCGGCGGCTCGGTGCGGTCCGACTCGCGCGGCGGCGGGCTGCGGGCCCGCGGTCACGACGCGGTCGCCGGGTGCGTCGAAGACGCCGTGCGGGCAACGGAGTTGGGCGTCAAGTGCCTGCTCGTGGCCGACGAGGGCGTGCTGTGGACGCTGCACCGGGCGCGGGTCGCGGGGATCATCCCGGCCGACACCACGCTGAAGGTGTCGGCGCTGATCGGGCCGGTCAACCCGGCGTCGTACTCCGTCTTCGAGCACCTGGGCGCCGACTCGCTCAACGTGCCCAGCGATCTGACGCTCGCTCATCTCACCGAGATCCGGCGGGTGTCGGCCGCTCCCATGGACATGTACATCGAGGCCCCCGACGACCTCGGCGGCTACATCCGGATGTACGAGGTCGCCGAGCTGATCAGGCGCGGCGCACCGCTGTATCTCAAGTTCGGTCTGTCCCGGGCTCCCGGGATCTACCCGTGGGGCACCCACCTGCGGGACGTCACCTTGGACACCGCGCGGGAGAGGGTGCGGCGGGGTCGGCTCGCTCTCGACCTCCTCGAACGACACGGAGCCGGCGGGGACATGGCGCCGCTCGGCTCCCGACTCCCCGGGACGCTCAACCGCTTCCCGGCCAACTGACATCCCCCACACCCCTGCCAGGGCCAGCACATCTCAACGACGAGAAGAACAGGGACGATCACCATGCGCACTCGTAGAAGCGCTCTCACCCTCATAGCCGGCGCCGCTTCCCTCGCCCTGACCCTGACCGCCTGCGGGCAGGACAGTGACGGCGGCAGCAAGGCAAGCACGGGAGACTCCAAGGGCGGCACCATCGGTATCGCGATGCCCACGAAGTCCTCGGAGCGCTGGATCGCGGACGGCAAGAACGTGGTCGCGAACCTGAAGTCCAAGGGCTACAAGACCTCGCTGGTCTACGGCGAGGACGACCCCGACCAGCAGGTGAACCAGATCGAGAACCTGATCACGCAGGGCGTGAAGGGCCTGATCATCGCGGCGATCGACAACAAGTCGCTCAACAACGTGCTCCAGCAGGCCGCGGACGCCAAGATCCCGGTGATCTCCTACGACCGCCTGATCCTGGGCACGAAGAACGTCGACTACTACGCGTCCTTCGACAACACCAAGGTCGGTGAGCTCCAGGCCAATTACATCGTCGAGAAGCTGGGCCTGGCGAGCGGCAAGGGTCCGTTCAACATCGAGCTGTTCGCGGGCTCCAACGACGACAACAACACCAGGTACTTCTTCAACGGCGCGATGAGCGTGCTCCAGCCGTACATCGACAGCAAGAAGCTCGTCGTCAAGTCCGGCCAGACCAAGCTCACCCAGGTCACCACCCTGCGCTGGGACGGCACCACCGCCCAGCACCGCATGGAGGACGTGCTGACCTCCTCGTACAAGAGCGGCCGGGTCGACGCGGTGCTCTCGCCCTACGACGGCATCTCGATCGGCATCCTCGCCGCGCTGAAGTCCGACGGTTACGGCTCCTCCAGCAAGCCGCTGCCGGTCGTCACCGGCCAGGACGCCGAACTGGCCTCGGTGAAGTCGATCATCGCCGGTGAGCAGACGCAGACCGTCTACAAGGACACCCGGCAGCTCGCCAAGGTCGCCTCGACCATGGTCGACGACGTCCTCAAAGGCAAGAAGCCCGAGGTCAACGACACCAAGACGTACGACAACGGCACCAAGGTCGTGCCCTCGTACCTGCTCCAGCCGGTGAGCGTCGACAAGAGCAACTACACCAAGGAACTGGTCGACACCGGCTACTACAAGGCGAGCGAGCTCAACTAGCCGTCCCGTAGCGGTCATTCGCACGGATCGATCATTCCTACGGATTGGAAGGGCACGACCATGGCGGGACCCGTCCTGGAAATGCGCTCGATCGTCAAGACCTTTCCCGGCGTCAAAGCACTGTCGGACGTCACGTTGACGGTCCGTCAGGGCGAGGTCCATGCCATCTGCGGTGAGAACGGCGCCGGGAAGTCCACCTTGATGAAGGTGCTCTCCGGCGTCCATCCGCACGGCACGTACGAGGGCGAGATCCTCTTCGAGGGAGAGGTCTGCTCGTTCAAGGACATCCGGGCCAGCGAGCAGCGCGGCATCGTGATCATCCATCAGGAGCTGGCACTCGTGCCGTTCCTGTCGATCGCGGAGAACATCTTCCTCGGCAACGAACACGCCTCGGGCGGGTTCATCAACTGGAACGAGACGCTCAAGCACGCCACCGAGCTGCTGCGCCGGGTCGGTCTGACCGACCACCCGGAGACCCGGATCACCGACATCGGGGTGGGCAAGCAGCAGTTGGTGGAGATCGCCAAGGCGCTGTCGAAGAAGGTGAAGCTGCTCATCCTGGACGAGCCGACGGCGGCTCTGAACGACGAGGACAGCGGCAAACTCCTGGATCTCATCCTGGAGTTGAAGAAGCAGGGCATCACCGCGATCATCATCTCGCACAAGCTGAACGAGATCCGGCGGGTCGCCGACTCGGTGACGATCCTGCGCGACGGCCGGTCCATCGAGACCCTCGACGTGAAGGCGCCGGAGACCACCGAGGACCGGATCATCTCCGGCATGGTCGGCCGCGACCTCGACCACCGCTTCCCCGAACGCACGCCGTACGAGGGCGAGGTGGACGCGGCTCCGGCCCTGGAGATCCGCGGCTGGACCGTGCACCACCCGATCGACCAGCAGCGCAAGGTGGTCGACGACGTGTCGATCAACGTGCGGCGCGGGGAGATCGTCGGCATCGCGGGCCTGATGGGCGCGGGGCGCACCGAGTTGGCGATGAGCGTGTTCGGGCGCACCTACGGCCGGTACGCGGGCGGCACGGTCCTCAAGGACGGCCGGGAGATCCGTACGAAGACGGTCGCGGAAGCGGTCCAGCACGGCATCGCGTACGTCACCGAGGACCGCAAGCACTACGGCCTCAACCTCATCGACAACATCAACCGGAACATCTCGCTGACCGCCCTGAACAAGGTCTCCAAGCGCGGTGTGGTCGACGAGCACGAGGAGCGGCAGGTCTCCGAGGGCTTCCGCAAGTCGATGAACATCAAGGCGCCGACCGTGTTCGAGACGGTCGGCAGGCTGTCCGGCGGCAACCAGCAGAAGGTCGTCCTCAGCAAGTGGATCTTCGCGGGTCCCGAGGTGCTGATCCTGGACGAGCCGACCCGCGGGATCGACGTGGGCGCCAAGTACGAGATCTACACGGTCATCGACCAACTCGCCGCCGAGGGCAAGGCGGTCGTCTTCATCTCCTCCGAGCTGCCCGAGCTGCTCGGCATGTGCGACCGCATCTACACCATGGCCGCCGGACGGCTGACCGGCGAGGTCCCGCGGGCCGAGGCCACGCAGGAAGTGCTGATGCGCCAGATGACGAAGGACAAAGAGGTAACCCGATGAGCACCGATGTGACGGACAAGGTCCCGGCCGCCGCGCCGCCCGGCAAGAGCGGCGGGTCCGCCTCCGGCAGCGGCCTGCTGCAGCTGATGCTGGGCGGCCTGCGCCGCAACATGCGCCAGTACGGCATGCTGATCGCGCTCGGCCTGATCGTGGTGCTGTTCCAGGTGTGGACCGGCGGCGACCTGCTGCTGCCGCGCAACGTCTCCAACCTGGTGCTGCAGAACAGCTACATCCTGATCCTCGCGATCGGCATGATGCTGGTGATCATCGCGGGCCATATCGACCTGTCGGTCGGCTCGTTGACCGCGTTCGTGGGCGCGTTCGCGGCCGTGCTCACGGTGCAGCACGGGGTGGCCTGGCCGGTCGCGCTGGTGCTGTGCCTGGTGGTGGGCGCGCTGGCCGGCTCGGTGCAGGGCTTCCTGATCGCGTATCTCGGCATACCGTCGTTCATCGTCACGCTCGCCGGCATGCTGCTCTTCCGCGGTCTGACGGAGATCTTCCTGCAGGGCCAGACCCTCGGCCCGTTCCCGGACGGTCTGCAGAAGCTCGGCAACGGCTTCCTGCCGGCGGTCGGCCCGGACACCAACTACCACAACCTCACGCTGCTGCTGGGCTTCGTGCTGCTGGCCTTCGTGATCTTCCAGGAGGTCCGGGACCGGAGCCGCCAGCAGGAGTTCTCGCTGGAGGTGCTGCCGCGCAACGCCTTCCTGCTGAAGCTCGTCGCCATCGCCGCCGCGATCCTCGCGGTCACCATGCTGCTGGCCAGCTACCAGGGTGCGCCGATCATCCTGATCGTGCTCGGGGTGCTGGTGGTCGGCTACGGCTACGTCATGCGCAACGCGGTCTTCGGGCGGCACATCTACGCCATCGGCGGCAACCTGCCGGCGGCGAAGCTGTCCGGCGTGAAGGACAAGAAGGTCACCTTCCTGGTCTTCCTGAACATGGGCGTGCTCGCGGCCCTGGCGGGTCTGGTGGTCGCCGCCCGTCTGAACGCGGCCTCGCCGAAGGCGGGCCTGAACTTCGAACTCGAGGCCATCGCCTCGGCGTTCATCGGTGGCGCGTCCATGAGCGGCGGTGTGGGTACCGTCCTCGGCGCGATCATCGGTGGTCTCGTCCTCGGTGTGCTGAACAACGGCATGAACCTCCTCAGCGTCGGCACCGACTGGCAACAGGTCATCAAGGGGCTCGCCCTACTGGCCGCGGTCGGCTTCGATGTGTGGAACAAGCGCAAGTCCGGTTCGTAAATCTGCCGGGCCCCCGTCGGACGGCGGGGCCCGACTTCCTTCACAGGAGCCGCTAGATGGAACTGAACAGACGCACGGTCATCGCGGGTGCGGCGGCGGCGGGACTCGCCGCGACCACCCTCGGTACGGGTACCGCCGAGGCCGCGGGCGGCAAGACGCCCTCGAAGAAGCTCTTCGGCAAGCTCGCGGACGGCACGAAGGTCTACATCTGGTCGCTGGCCAACGGCGGCACGAAGCTCAAGGTCCTCTCCTGGGGCGGCGTCGTGCAGTCCCTGGAGATCCCCGACCGGCACGGCCACCTGGCGAACGTCTCCCTCGGCTTCGACAACATCGAGGACTACGTCGCCAAGACCCCGTACTTCGGCGCCCTGATCGGGCGGTACGGAAACCGGATAGGCAAGGGCCAGTTCACCCTGGACGGCAAGAGCTACCAGGTCTCCGTCAACGACGGCGTGAACAGCCTGCACGGCGGCACCCAGGGCTTCGACAAGCACGTGTGGGACGTCGAGCCGTTCACCAAGGGCTCCGACGTCGGCCTGCACCTGCACTACACCAGCATCGACGGGGAGATGGGCTACCCCGGCACGCTCAAGGTGAAGGTCA
Organism: Streptomyces pseudovenezuelae; assembly: GCF_029892565.1. GTDB lineage: Bacteria > Actinomycetota > Actinomycetes > Streptomycetales > Streptomycetaceae > Streptomyces > Streptomyces pseudovenezuelae_A. The sequence goes on from NZ_JARXVH010000004.1 coordinate 160,071, forward strand.
CCTACACCCTGGACAAGCACGGCAGTTGGACCATCGACTACGAGGCCACCACCGACAAGGCCACCGTCGTCAACCTCACCAGTCACGTCTACTGGAACCTGGCCGGCGAGGGCAGCGGCACGATCGAGGACCACGAGCTCCAGATCGCCGCCGCCCGCTACACGCCCACCGACACGGGTCTGATCCCGACCGGCGAACTGGCGAAGGTCTCCGGCACGCCGTTCGACTTCCGCAAGTCCAAGGCGGTCGGCCGGGACATCCGGGCCGGCCACGTCCAGCAGATTCAGGCCAAGGGCTTCGACCACAACTGGGTGCTGGACAAGGGCATCACGGCGAAACCGGAGCATGTCGCCACCCTGCGCGAGCCGCGTTCCGGCCGCACTCTGAAGATCGCCACCGACCAGCCGGGGCTGCAGTTCTACTCGGGTAACTTCCTCGACGGAACGCTCACCGGCACCGGCGGCAGCGTCTACCGCCAGGGCGACGCACTGTGCCTGGAGACCCAGCACTTCCCGGACTCGCCCAACCAGCCGTCGTTCCCGACGACAACGCTGCGACCTGGGCAGACGTACCGGACCAGGACGGTGCACACGTTCGGCTCATGACCGTATGACGTAACTCGTGAACCGCACCAAAGGCCGCCGGATGCCTCCGGCGGCCTTTCGGTTCCCACACTCACACCTCTTTCACACGCGTTGAACAACGCCACCGCAGACTCCGTATGTAAGAGCGGCCCGTGCTCCCCCGCGCGGGCCACCCAAGACGACGGACCCGGCCGTCCCCGACGGGTCCGCCCCATACGGAGGTTCCATGGCCGACAACGTCACCTCGTTGTTCCGCAGCACGGCGGCGCACAGCCCGTCGATGGCGGCGCTGACGCGGGAGGGCGGCGAGGGAGCCGGCCCGGTGGACTTCTGCATTCCGTGCAACCCGTATTTCCCCACACCGGCCATGTTCGACACGATGTCGGCGCGTCTGCGCGACATCATCACGTACTACCCGAGCAGCGCCGACACGATCACGGCCGAGCTGTGCAACCTGCTCCAACTGCCCCCGCAGGCCGTCGCGATGGGCAACGGCTCGACCGAACTGATCACCTGGATCGACCACTTGCTGGTCCGCGAGTCCCTCGCCATCCCCGTCCCCACCTTCGGCCGCTGGACCGACCAGCCGATGGAGACCGGCAAGCGGGTCGACATGTTCCCGCTGCAGGAGTCCAGCGGATTCGCCCTGGACCTGGGCCAGTACGCCGAGTTCATCCGCGCCCGCGGTACCCGGGTCGCCGTCATCTGCAACCCGAACAACCCCGACGGCGGCTACCTCCACAAGCAGTCGCTCGTGCAGTTCATGGACGCGATGGCCGACCTGGACCTGATCGTCATCGACGAGTCGTTCCTGGAGTTCGCGGACGCCGAGGCCGAACCGAGCGTCGTGCAGGAGGCGATGCTGCGCCCCAACGTCGTCGTGCTGCGCAGCCTCGGCAAGAACTTCGGCCTGCACGGCATACGGTTCGGCTACATGGTCGCCAACCCCTCGCTGGCCGGCCGGGTCCGCTCCATGCTGCCCAAGTGGAACCTCAACGCCTTCGCCGAGTACGTGGTGTTCATGCTCAAGGAGCACGGCGCCGAGTACGCGCAGAGCCTCCACCAGGTGTATCGGGACCGTCTGGACATGTCGAGCCAGCTCTCGGCACTCCCCGGTCTGACGGTCTACCCCTCGCAGGGCAACTTCCTCTTCGTACGCCTTCCCGTGGGCGCCGAAGGCACGGTGGTCCGGGACCGGATGCTCACCGAGCACCGGATCCTGGTCCGCGAATGCGGCAACAAGATCGGCTCGTCCAGCCGCTTCCTGAGGCTCGTGGTGCGCCCCCAGGTGGACGTGCGTCGCCTGGTGTCCGGCCTGGAACAGGTGCTCTACGGGACCAGGAGGGGAGCCGCCGTGCCCGAGCTGGGTACCGGAATCAACTACAGCTCGGGTACGGCGGCCGTGGACCGGCTCGTCAGCGCGACGAACGGGGCGGGCATGCCGCTTGCTGCGCAGGCTCTTGGGGTCGGGGCGCCGATGCGGATGCCGATGCCTGCTGCCGCGCAGACCGGCGGGGCGGGGATGCCGATGCCTGCGGTGGCGCAGATGCCCATGCCGGCCGTGGCGCAGATGCCGATGCAGCAGCCTCAGCCGCAGGTTCTTCAACCGCAGGTTCCGCAGCCTCAGCCTCAGCCTCAGCCGATGTACGCGCCGGCCATGAGCGCGCCGCCTCAGCCGCAGATGCCGGCCCCCATGCCTGCGGCGGCTTCTGCGGCACCTACTCCGCCCGGTGTTCCCGCGCGAGGTGGGCTTACGGCCGCGCAGGTTCGGGGGACGACCGGGCCCGGGTTGGCGCCTGCGCCCGCCACGGGGTGGCCCAATGCGCAGAGTTGGCCCAATGCGGCGGGGATGGGGCAGACCGGCTAAGCGCCACAGGGGTTTTGTGCGCGGCCGGGTGCGGGTGTGTTGTGGCTGGTCGCGCAGTTCCCCGCGCCCCTGACGGCGCCTCCGCTGACACGGATTTCGAAGCGGGCCCGGGTTTTGGTGCGGAAGTACTGGACCGTGACGTTCTCGTGGGCGTTGTAGCCGCCTCCGTCCGGTACCGCCCCGGTGCGTTCCTCGAACCCGAAGGGTGTCTCCGTCGCCGCGAAGGCGTGGTGGGCCTCGTGCTCGGACTCGCGTTCGTCGGCGGCTACCGCCTCCAGCGAGGAGCCCTGCGGTACGGGCAGGGCGAAGATCTCGACGCTTCGTCCTGCTACGGCCACGTGCACGATGGCGACCGGGGTGTCGGCCACCGTTGAGCCGTAGCGGCGTGCGAGGCGGCCTCGGACGACCACGCTCGGATTGACGGCGCCCGGTTCGAGGCCCAGGTGGTGGAGTTCCTCGCGCAGGCCTTCGAGGGTGTCCGGGAAGACCAGTACGGCGGTGTGCTCGAAGACCAAGTGGCTGGAGATGTCGGCCCGTTCGGCCGGGGGCAGGTCGGGGAGCAGTTCTGCCAGGACCTGGTCCGTGTCGTGGGTCTCGACGTAGGCGGCGGCGCGTTTGATGCGTAGGACGTCGGTCTCGGTGAGGTTCATGTGGGGGGGGTTCCTCGGGTCAGATGCCGGTGTAGTTCTCGGCGAAGAAGTCCTGGTGGGCGCGGGAGGTGCGCAGGCTGTCCAGACGGGCGTACTGGAGCGCGCGGCCGTAGCGGGCCTCGGGGTCGTCGGTGGACGGGCCGTGCAGGAGGCCGCTCATCCAGTGCGAGAACTCGTGGGCCCGCCAGACCCGGGGCAGGCAGTACGACGCGTAGCGGGCCAGGTCCGTCTCGTCCCCTCGCGTGAGGGCTTCTGTGAATGCCTCCGCCAGGCGTTCGGCCTGGAGTACGGCGAGGTTGGCGCCCTTGGCCGCCGAGGGGCTGATGAGTCCGGCCGCGTCGCCCGCCAGCCAGAGGCGGCCGGTGCCCGGTGTGTCCAGGACGTCGGAACGCAGGTCCACGACCGTCTTCTCCAGGACGGGGCCCTGGTGGAGCGGGCCGAACTCGTCCGTGCGGAGCCTCGTCGCCAGCTCGGTCCAGATACGGTCCTCGTCCCACTGAGCAGGGTCGGTTCCTCGTGGGCACTGGAGGTAGTAGCGGGTGACCGTCTCCGTGCGGGCCATGTGACCGGCGAATCCGCGGTCGTGCAGGGCGTATCCGACGGCCGCCAGGCTGGGCGGGGCCTCGACCAACACCGCCAGCCAGGTCACCCCGTGGTCCCAGCGGGCCGTACGGATGCCGTGGGCTGCGAGGGCCCCGCGTCCGACACCACGGTGGCCGTCGCAGCCGGCGACGTAGCGGCCGGCGACGTCCTCGGCTCCCCGCACCCGTACCCGGCCCTCCGAGATCTCCTCGACCTCGGCGCCGAAGCGGATCTCGCCGCCGCGGCGCAGGTACTCGGCCAGCAGGTCCCGGGCCAACTCCTGCTGGGGGTAGACGGTGTGGACCTCGCCCTGGCCCAACTTCCCGTAGCCCAGGGTGAATTCGCCCTGCTCGCTGCGGAAGAGGCAGGTACCGTGCGGGCGGCCTCGGGCCAACAGTCCGGCGCCCAGGCCGTGTTCGGTCAGTAAGCGTACGGAGTGGGCGGCCAGGAAGCCTGCCCTGGCCCGCCCCTCCACCGCCTCGCGGTCCCGCCGTTCCAGGATCACGCACTCGATGCCCCGGGCCAGGAGCAGGTTCCCCAGGACCAGCCCCGCCGGGCCTGCCCCGACGATCACCACCCCGACCTGCGCCCCGGCGTCGAACCGTTTCCCCATGCCCGCCCCTGACCTCGCGATTTCAGCCAAGGGGTTTCATATCAGCCAGATACGGGATGGAGGGAATCAAAAGGAGACTATTACTCCGTACGGGGCGATCGGCTTCGGCTTCAGTGGTCGTTCTCCAGGTGCAGTTTCAGCAGGTCCACGCCGTAGTCGCCGCCGTTGGGGGTGCGGATGATGGTGTGGATGTGCTCCTGGGACGGAGTGCCGCCGCCCATGCCCATGCCGCCACCAGGGGGGCCACCGGCGTTGGAGCTTGCGCTCGCACTCGCACTCGCGCCGGCGCTCGGGCTCGCCGAGGAGGCCTCGTGGTAGAAGAGCGGGGCCTGGGCGTCGTACTCGATGAGCACTACGGGGCTGTGGATCCGGTAGTAGAAGGCGGAGTCGTCCTTCGTCTCGCCCATCCAGTAGAAGTACGTGTCGTCGAGGTGCTTCTCGACCTCGGTCATCTTGACCTCGGCGTGTCCCTCGTTGATGTAGCCGATGTAGACGCGGGCCACGTCCAGGAGCTTCTCCCGCTGGGCGGCGGTGAGTTCGGAGCCGCGCAGGCCCTCGTGGGCGAGCTTGAGGTTGTCCGAGCCGGCGCCGGCCTTCATGTCCTCGTTGCCGTTGTCCTGTGAGGAGACCGCCTTGGTGAGCTGGGTCTTGGTGAGGGAACGGATCATCGCCAGACCGGCCTTGGTCTCCGGCCGGAACAGGGCGATCTTCTCGCCCTTGTACGTGGCCGTGGTCGGCTCGGAACCCATGAAGGTGGGCGTCATGACGACCTGGTCGCCCAGCACGAAGTAGTTGATGGCGACGTGGTGGCCCTCGTACTGGAAGCCCCACGGCTTCGTGGTCGACGGGGTGCCCATGAAGGTGAAGAAGTAGTGGCCCTCGGTCAGGGTCTTCTGGTTGCCGCCGTTGGAGTCGCCGAGGAACTGGTTGAGCTTCATGATGTTGCGGGTCTGGGTGAGGCCGTCGGCGGACAGGGCGACGCCGAGCAGCGCGTAGCCGAGGTCGCGCTTCTTGTCGGTCAGGTCGCCCATGCGGACGCCCTTGCGGTCGTAGCCGTCGACGTTGCTCCAGGCCGTCCACTCGTCGGCGTCGATGTCGAAGGTGCAGGACTTGCGCTCCTTCGCGGAGAGCCCGTCCAGGAACGCCTGCGCGGCCTTGACCAGTCCGTCGGTGGAGACGCCGGTCGAGTGGATGGTGAAGAGGTCGTCGACGACCGTGCCGTCGGTGGTGACGCCCTTGAGGTCCTTGTACTTGACCTGGGAGACCCCGGGGCCCATGCCGCCCCCGCCACCACCTCCCGCTCCGGGCCCGCCCGACGGCATACCGCTCGGGGCGCCCCCGGACGGGGAGGCGGAGGACGAACTCGCCGTGTCCGACGGGTCATTGGAGCAGCCGGTCATGGTCGCCACGGCGGCGACACCTCCGGCGAGCAGCGCCCTGTTCATGAACCAACGGCGGCTGCGCTCGGATGCGGGAGTGTGGGGTCGGTGTCCATGCATGGGCGTCAGCGTCCCGGCCCAACCTGAAGCATTCCTGGGCGAAGCCTGTGAACCCGGGTTCAGCTGCCGCCCTCCCGCTTCGGCGCCTGGAAGCCGCCGAGCTCCCGCTCAAGCAGTTCGGCCAGCCGCAGCGGGGTGCGGTCCTCGAACATCGGGCCGATGAGCTGCACTCCCACCGGCAGACCCTCGGGGGACAGGCCTGTCGGTACGGCGGTGGCGGGCAGGCCGGGCATGGTGGCCAGACCGGCCCAGACGAGCTGGTCGAGGTACGGGTACTCGACACCGTCGATGTCGAGCCGGCGTGTAAGCGAATCCGGGGCGTGGTCGTGCGGGAACGCCGGAGTGGGCGTGATCGGACACACCACGGCGTCGAACTCGGCGAAGAACTGGCGCCAGCCCTGGCGGTGGAGTTCGCGACGGTTGTTCGCCTCGACCCAGTCGCGGTGACTCGACACAAGGCCCCGCAGCCGCGCCGTATCGAGACTCCGGTCGTCCGCGCTCAGTCCGGCGGCGAGGCCTCGCAGTTGCTCGTAGGTCTCGGCGGGAAAACGTGCGCCGACTCCCGCGAACAGCAACTGCGTGTAGACCATCGCCGATTCGGAGAGGCTAGGCAGCAGCGGACTGTGCCGTTCGACGCGCGCGCCGCCGTCGGCCAGCGCGTCGGCCACGCGCTGTACGCCCGCCCGCACGGCGGTCCCGGTCGGAATGAACGGATGCTCGTCGAGGACCAGGACCCGGAAGTCGCCGAGCCGCTCGTGGCGCGCGGGCGGCAATCTCAACTCGTACGCCACACCGAGCGTCAGCGGATCCGGTCCGGCCATGACGTCGAGCAGGAGCGTGAGGTCGCGGGCGGTGCGCGCCATCGGACCGACGACGGCGAGGTCCAAGGCGGCCGGCCAGGCCGGCACGGTGGGCGGGACCGAGCCGCGGGGCGCCACCAGTTCGAGCGTCGGCTTGTGCGCGTAGACACCGCAGAAGTGTGCGGGGGTGCGCAGTGAACCGCCGATGTCGGAGCCGATGGACAGCGCGCCGAATCCGGCCGCCAGGGCCGCCGCCGATCCACCGGAGGAGCCACCCGGTGTACGACCCTGATCCCAGGGGTTGTTGGTGGTGCCGTAGACCTCGTTGAAGCTCTGCACGTCCTGCAGTCCCAAGGGCACGTTGGTCTTGCCGAGCACCACCGCGCCAGCGGATTTGAGCCGCGAAACCTGCACCGCGTCCTCGGCGGGCAGGAAGTCCCGGTGTTGCGGCATGCCCCAGGTCGTGGGCAGCCCGGCCATGTCGTAGGACTCCTTGACCGTCACCGGGATGCCGAGCAGCGGCCGGTCCTCGCCTCGGGCGCGCGCCCGGTCGGCATCGCGCGCGGCGGCTCGCGCACGGTCGAAGTCCGGCACACAGATCGCGTTGATCGCCTCGTCGTCCCGCTCGATGCGGGCGATCGCCTCGTCGGTCAGTTCCGTCGAGGTCACCTCACCGGCACGCAGGGCGGTTGTGAGTTCTTCGGCCGACTGAAAGCTCCATTCCATGATTCCGACCGTAACGGCCGCCTGACCAGGCCACGAAATACCTTTTCGCGCAACGGAATCGACGTCTCGACCGGGGATTGATGTCTCGACCGGCCGACTGCGCGATCACCGCCACAGCACCGCCCAGCCCGGCAGATCGATCTCCGCGCGGACCGTCTTTCCCGGCGGCTCCCGCTCCAGCACCTCCCACCGGTCCGCGACCGCGTCCACGAGGAGCAGTCCTCGCCCGGATTCGTCCAGCGGGTCGGCGGGCGCCGCCACCTCGCCGGGCGCCGGCGGGCGTCTGTCGCCGAGCGTGTCCGTCACCTCGACCCGGACGCTGCCCGTGACGAGAGACAGCCTCAACTCGAAGTCCCGCCCGGGCACACGGCCGTGCGTCACCGCGTTCGCGGCCAGCTCGGCGACGACGATGCCGACGGAGTCGGAGGCGTCCGTGCCGTACGGGATGCCCCACGCGCGCAGTTGGCTCAGGGCGAGGTGTCGAGCCAGTCGGGCGGCGCGCGGGGTCGCGCTGAGGCGCTGCACGAACGCACGTACGGTGACTGGTTGTTGTGGGGTGGGGAGTGCTGTCATGCGCCCAATTTGGCGGGCCCACACGCCTGTTATCCAGGTGGACACCACGTACAGCGCCGGAGCGTACGCGGTTACGGACTGGACAGTACAGGTAACGGACCGTGACCATAGGTGCGGGAGGTGACCGACTGTGGTCGATGAGCCGGAGGCGTCGGACAGCTTGCGGACGTTCGGGGCGGTGCTTCAGGCGCTGCGCGAGCATGCGGGGTTCAGCAGGGAGGAGTTCGGCGTCCTGGTGGGGTACTCCAAACATACGGTGGCGTCCATCGAGTTGGGGAGGCGGATGCCGGATCGGGCGTTCATGGAGCGGGCGGAGGAGGTTCTGGGCAACACGGGGGCGTTGCGCAGGGCGTTTCCGACGCTGGCGCGTCAGCCGGGATTGGCGGCGTGGTTCCGGCGGTGGGCGCGGTTGGAGTCGGAGGCGATCACGCTCTACACGTATGAATGCCGGTTGATTCCGGGGCTGTTGCAGACGGAGGCGTATGCGCGGACGCTGTTCGCCAACCAACTCCCGCCGCTGGATGACGAGCAGATCGAGGCGCAGTGGGTGGCTCGGGCGGAGCGGCAACGATTGCTGCGGGAGCGGCCGAACACGGCGTTCGGCTTCATCCTGGAGGAGGGGTTGTTCCTGCGGCGCACGGGCGGGGTCGAGGTCACGCGGGAGCTGATCGACCATGTGCTGGAGATCGCCGAGTTGCGGAACGTCGAGATCCAGGTCATGCCGACGGTGCAGGAGTCACACGCCGGGCTCGATGGCCCCATGCAGTTGTTGGAGACCCCGGAAAACTCGTGGTTCGTCTACTGCGAGGGGCAGCGAGGCGGCCTTCTCGTCTCGGAACCGAAAGAGATCAGCGTCCTCCAAAGGCGTTATGCCAGGATGCGTTCACAGGCTCTCACGCTCGATGACTCCAAGAGCCTGTTGGAACGGATGCGAGGAGCGTTATGAGCACCAGCGGACTGACGTGGTTCAAGTCGAGCTACAGCAGCGGCGGGGACGGAGACTGCGTCGAGGTCGCAGCCTGCCCCGGCACCGTCCACGTCCGTGACTCCAAGGACAGGCAGGGGCCTCAGCTGGCCGTGTCGCCCGGTACTTGGGCCGACTTTCTCGCTCACGCGCGTGGGAGTGCTCAGTAGGACAAGTCGCCTTCATGGAACCGCAGTCGATCGCCGAAGGCTTCCTCGCCCAGGAGGTCGAGGCGCGCCGAGGCCGTGCTCCAGAGTTCCAGCCTCAGGTCGGGCAGTTCGTGCAGTGGCCGTAGGTCGAGCGTGCCCGCCTTCACCAACCCCATTCCCAGCTTCCGCAGGTTGGGAAAGACACGGCTCAACTCTTCGACGTCGGTGTGGTTCTCAAGGCCGGTGATCATCAGTCGCTCGATGCGTGGCATCGGGTTCAGCCGCTTCAGTTCCTGGAGGGAGTCGATCGCCAGCGCGATCCGCGTGAGCTGAGGCGCATGGAGCGCGGCGCGGATGTGCCAGGCCGGAGAGTGGCTGAGCCCCTCGACGGTCAGCGACCGCAGTTCCGTCCATGCCTCCAGGGCGTCGAGTCGCTTGATGGCTTCGACCCCCACCTCCAGGTGGTGTACACCCGGAAGCGGTCTGAGGATTTGCCCACCGCCTCCCGTCACCCGGAGCGCCGTCAGGTCGAGACCGGCCAGCACGGAGAGATCCTCCAGGGACCCGCAATCCCGCAGTTCGAGGCTTCTCAGGTCCTCTCGGACATGTAGGAAGTCGAGGCGTGTGACGACATCGTTGTTCCAGATTGCGAGGGATTCGAGCTGCTGCACCGGCAGGTTCGCGTCCAGTTCCAACGGATCGTACGAGCCTCGCACAGTAAGCCTGGTGACGGCTGCGAGCCGGCGCAGTCGTACGAGCTGTTCGCGCTTGTCGACGAGGAGGTCGGGGAGAAATGCCCCTTCCATCACCTCGCTCATGTACTCCTCCACGGGGTGCAGGGCCCAGGCCCACGCCACCTCGCCACGGATCGGCGGGTCCGGATGGAAGACGCACTGCCTGAGCTTGTGCCGGGACTTGGCGCTGCGCACCCGGCCCAGGAGCCGGACCGTGTTCAGGGCCACGCGATCGCGCAGCTGTTCTCCGTCGGGCAGCACGCCCACGACCCAGTCGCCAAGACCCGCGAGTTTCTCGATCTCCTCCGGATCCCGCGGCGGCATGAGGGCATCCACCCGTGCCTTCACCGCGTCCATCGCCGGCTGACTCAACAACTGGGCGTTGGTCGCACAACGGGCCGCCAGCACATGGAGACGGAAACGCTCACTCCGGTGTTCGGCGACGTCCCCGAAGCCGAGCAGGGTATCGATGAGACGGCTCGCTTCCGGACGTGCCGCGTGACCGACGGCCAGCACGATCACGTCCTCCCAGGCCTCACTGTCGGCGTGCTCCATGAGTTCCAGGAGATAGCCGCTCTCGTGGAACTCCTTGGCCGCCAGGAAGTCCTGGAACGTACGGTGGATGAACTGGATCGCGTCGTCCGCCCGTTCCTGGAGCAGTCCGCTGCGGTCGAGAAGGAAGCGCAGCACCTCATCGGGCGAACTCTGCTCCTGGACGGACGGCATGTCCCGCATGGCGAGGCTCAGTTGATGCGCCGCCTCGCTGTGCGTCATCTGCTGCTGCCCGGTGCGTACCAGCCAGATGGCCAGCCGCTGGAGCAGCGCGTGCTGTTCGTCGGAGTCCAGCTTGATCTGACCGGCGTGCAGCACGCCCCGTCCGGCGTCCCGCCCGCCCAGGAGCATGGCGAGGGCGGCCCGGTACAACTGCCAGCGTGTGGTGGGCATGAGACCGCGCCGACGTCGGTGCAGGGCGCAGATCACGGCGCACAGCAACGGCGTGCGGGCGAGGTCGCTCAGGGCCGCGTTCCGCTCCAACTGGTGCACCAGATCATGCTCCAGGGAGGAGAGGAGTTCACGCTCCTCGCCGGCGCGCCGACCGTCGTAGAAGTGATCGCATTCCAGGCGGGCAGCGTTGTGCCAGGCCCGCACGAAGGCGCGGATGTCGTCGTCGCTCATCGGCAGGAGGGTCAGCTCGGCGAAGCCGTCGTCGTCGAGCCACTGTTTGTCGACCGCGTTCGGGCGCACGGTCGCGAGACACCTGGTGCCGGGATAGCGATCGAGGAGTGCTGCCAGCCAGCGTCGAGCCTCCTCCCGCTCCGCTTCCGGGACTTCGTCCAGACCGTCGACCAGCAGGAAGCCGCGACGCGCTTCGAGCACTCGGCCGGCCCAGCCGTCGGGCTGCCCGTCCGTGATCGTCCGCCCGGCGGACAGGAGTTCCGACACCGCCGGGAACCGTCCGCCGCCTCCGTGCACCTCGCGCAGCGGGACGACGAAGGGAACGAGACCGTTGAGCTGGGCCAGATCGCCGCTCAGGGTGCTGTTCGCGGCATGGGCGGCGAGCCACCGGACGAGAGTGGTCTTGCCGGCGCCCGCCTCGCCGCGCAGCAGGGCGCGGGGCCGGTCGGTCAGCAGAGAATCGATGCGCTGGGCTCCGCTCCACGCCGTACGGGGCCGCGTCGATCCCACAGGCCGGTACGAGTGCGCGGGGCCCTCAGCGCGCAGGCTCAGATACGCGGTGTCCAGATCCCAGCGGGACTCGCTCCGGCCCAGTTCCTCGATGCCGAAGATCTCCGTCCTGCGGTACTGGGAGCTCAGGTCCTTCGCGTACCGGGCTTCGAAGTGCTCGTCCTGGGGATGGACTTCGGTGATCTCCTCCAGCCATGGATCAGCGGCCAACACAGCGCCTTGTTCGACGATGTCCGCGATCGCCGCGCCTTCAATCCGAAGGTGCTGACGGCTTTGAGGGACCTGGGTCACCACCCCGAGCAGCACGGGGCCGGCGAAGACCGGAGCACCGGACAGTCCGGCGAGCGGGGAGCCGACGCGCTCCCATTCGGCGGCCGGACGATCGAGTTCACAGGTGAGGACACCCTTGACCCGTCCGGCCAGCGGCAGCACGCTCACCCGGTACTGGTCGTAGTCGAGATCCTCGCCGTACTTCCCGTAGCGCTGGATCTCCGGGAAACCGACGACCTCGCAGTGCGGCAGCGGCGCGTCGGTCGCGACCCTGCCAAGTCGGAGCTGACCCATAGGTGCGGCGAGGTAGTCACCGATCACGTTCTCAGAAGTGAGCAGCAGGGCGACATCAAGTGCCTCGTCCGCCCAACTGAGTTGGCAGGCCACTGGCTTGCCCGACGAGGGGTGGACCACGTCGACGGACACCGCATCCGCCACCACGTGCAAGGCCGTGAGCACCTTGCGCCGGCCGACCAACACCCCACTCCCCTGCCCATTCCCCCGCACCACCACAACGCGCCCCAGAGCCTTCCCCCCACTCACAGCCCGCCCCCACCCCCGTCGTCGGCCACGCTGCGGCCAAAGCTAGAGACCCCGCCACACCCACCGCCACCGATTCCCCCCAAGTCCCCCCGATACTGAGGAACATGGGATTCGCCGTCTTCATGACCCTGCCCGGACTGGTCATCCTGCTGACCGTCGTCGCCTTCGCCGACCAACTCCTCCTGCGCGCCGGCCGGGCCGGTCTGCTCCCCTGGCGCAACAGCGCCCGGCAGGGCCAGATATCGGCGACCGGCTTCGAACAGCTCCACGCCAGCTTCTCGCCGGGCAAGCAGAACGAGCTCAAGGAACGCCAGTCGTCCCTGGTCATGCGGGACGACGAGGAGGACGGGGCCCCTCCGCACCGTACGACGGTGAACCTCGACGGAGGGACGGCGGTCGTCCGCCTTCGGAAGGGGGCCCGGTAGCCTCAGTCGCTGCCAAGTGCCGGTCATGGGCAAATTGCGGTGCGGGCGGGCACCACGCCCGTCAGACTCGCGGACATGACGGAGAAGATCACCCGCATCAACCCTGAGCAGCTGCACGAGACGCCCGGTTACCACCACATCACAGTGGTCGAGTCAGGCCGTACGGCGTATCTGGCGGGACAGTGCCCGCTGGACAGGAACGGTGACCTCGTCGGCTCCGGTTCCCTCGAATCCCAGGTCGACCAGGTTGTCGCGAACGCGCTCACTGCCCTGGCAGCGGTGAGTGCCCAGCCGCAACACGTGGTGCGGTCGGTGATCTACGTGCGGAGCGACGAGAGGGATGCTCTCGCAGTCGCGTGGCACCGACTCACCAACTCTGCCCTGGGTCCGGCGTTCACCACGGCCAGCACGCTCTTGGGTGTCGCCCAACTGGGCTTTCCCGGACAGCTCGTCGAGGTGGATCTCACTGTGGCACTGCCTGACTGAGCTTTCTCGGAGACGGGCAGGCGTTCCTGCGCAGGTTCGACCTGGAGCACGCCTTCCGAGCCTCCACCGCGATCCCGCTGACTGCGGAGCAACCCACTTGTCCGACAAGTAACTTGACGCACCATCACTTTGCCAAACCCACAGCCCCTCAACAGAGTCCCTTCCTAAGGTGCCGTGTCCATGACAGACACTTCGGAAGCAAGGACCCCCACCCCGATCGGCCGCCGAACCGTGCTGATCGCCACCGGCGCCACCGCGGCCACCCTCGCCGTCGGCGCAGCCGCACCCGAAGCCCCCACAAGCCCCGCCACCCAGCCGGCGGCCGCCGCGGCCGTCTGCACCCTCACCAAGGAGATGACCGAAGGCCCCTACTACCTCGACGGACAGTACGTCCGCGCCGACATCACCGAAGGCAAGGCCGGTGTCCCGCTCAAACTCGCGCTCACCGTCGTCGACGACGACACCTGCGCCGCGATCGGCAACGCCCTCGTCGAGGTCTGGCACTGCGACGCGCTCGGCGAGTACTCCGGGTTCGTCGGCAACAACGGCCACAGCGAGCCCGACGACGGCACCTTCATGCGCGGCGGCGTGCTGACCAACAGCGCCGGACTCGCGAGCATCACCACGGTCTACCCCGGCTGGTACCGCGGGCGTTGCGTGCACATCCACGTCAAGGTGCACATCGGCGTCACGCTCACCTCCGACGGCTCGTTCACCGGCGGCACCGAACTCCACACCGGGCAGCTCTTCTTCGACGAGTCGATCACCACCAAGGTCGCCGTGATCTCGCCGTACTCGACCAACACGGTCACCCGCACCACCCTCGCCCAGGACTCCATCTACGACGACGGAGGCGCCGCGTCCGGCCTCCTGACGCTCACCGCACTGGGCAGTTCGACCTCGTCCGGCTACACCGGCACGCTGACGCTGGGCGTCGAGCAGAGCTGACGTACCGGACCGTCCCCCCACCGAGCGGGGTGGCCCGCACCAGTTCTACGCGGGTCACCCCGAACTCGGTGGAAACAAGGGGGAGTTGACCGGTCCATCCTTATCCTCTTCACAGCCGCGCACCAAGGAATCCTTCAGGTACGGCCCTAGCTTCATGGCCATGACGGGAAACACGGAGCACGACCAGCAGCACAGCCAACAGCCCGCCCGACACCGTCGGGACAAGGGCATCCAGCGTCGCCGCGTCCTCATCGGCGGCGGCACCGCAGCCGTGGCGGGCGGTCTCGTGGCCGCCGGTCTCGCCTCGGCCGACACGCCCGCGACCGGTACCGGGACGGGGTCGACCACCGTCTCCACCGAGGCGTCCGCCTCGGCCGAATCGGCCACGAGCAGCGTCTGCACCCTCACCTCCGAGGTCACCGAAGGCCCGTACTCGCTCGACGGCGCCCTGATCCGCGAGGACATCAGGGAGGACAAGGAAGGCGTCGAGGTCCAGTACACCTTCACCGTCGTCGACCAGGACAACGACTGCGCGCCGCTCGCCGACGCCCTCGTCGAACTCTGGCACTGCGACGCGCTCGGCGAGTACTCCGGGTTCGTCGGCAAGAACGGCCACACCGAGGACGACGACGGCACCTTCCTGCGCGGCGGGCAGATGACCGACTCGAACGGCCAGGTGAGCATCACGTCCATCTGGCCGGGGCACTACGTCTCCCGCGCCGTCCACGTCCATATGCGGGTGCACACGGACGTGACGCTCACCGACGGCACGTACACCGGCGGCACGGTCGTCCACACCGGCCAGCTCTTCTTCGACGCCGACATCAACGAGGAGGTGCAGGCCGGTTCGCCGTACTCGGACAACACCACCGCCGAGACGGCCCTCGCCGACGACTCGATCTACGACGACGGCGGCGCCTCCTCCGGCCTGCTGACCCTGACCGCGCTCGGCTCCGGCGTGACCGACGGCTACACGGCCACCCTCACCGTGGGCGTCAGCACCGGCTGACGCCTCACCCGCCCACCGCCAGGGGTGACCCGCACACCGCGGGCCACCCCCTCAGGTCCGGGTCAGGACTCCGGGCACTCCTGCCACGCCATGTGGTAGACGGTGCTGATGTCTCCGTCCGTCGAGTCCATCGTCATGAAGCTGACCTTGCCGGGATTCGTCGAGCCGGCGGTCACTCTGAGCTCGGTGTTGATGTTGAAGTTGCGCTGAACTCCACAGGGCGCCCAGACCAGTTGGGCCCAGTCGGTCTCGTCGGTGGCCTGCCAGTTGTCGTCGTAGGGGCCGGTGAAGGGGTGGGTCTTGGCCACGGTCTGCGGGGAGCCCTGGAAGTAGTACGAGGCCCGCTGCGTGCCGCTCGCGCCGCGCTGGAGCGAGGCGAAGCCCCGGTAGTCGGCGCTGGCGATGGCGTAGGTGAAGCCCGACGGGACATGGACGACCAGGTTGAGCTGGCAGTTCCTGCGGAACGCCGTGGGGTCGGAGGTGCCGCCCGCCTGGGCGAGGTAGTCGCTGTAGGTGACCGTGAAGGCGGTGTTGTCCTCGGACACGGCGACCGCGGTGGTGCCCTGCGGGCAGCCGGAGCCGTTCACCGTGGCGACCTTGATGATGATCTTGTCCGGGGGCGGGTCCTCGAACCCGCCCGACGGGTTGTGTGCGGGGAGCGCGGTGGTGAGCAGGGCGGCGACGGCGCCGCTCAGCAGAAATCCACCAGTCATGGTGTCTCCGGTCTGTGAGTGGGGGGTGGCGCACCCCCGAGCCTGTGCAGAACCCATGAGGATTCTGTGAAGAACGGGAGCGATCGCATCGTAGGAACGCACGCCTACGGCGGTCAGGGCGAACTCCGGCCATTCACAATCGCGGATTTCACTCTGTACGCCGACGGCAGCGGGCACCCGCGAGCATCAGGCGCCGACCGGCTCCCGTTCCGCCACCGACAGCTCGGCCTCCGCCGCCCGCTCCCGCCGGTGCGCCCGGATCGAGTACGCCAGCGCCCCCGCCCACACCGCGTACAGGACGACGTACACGACCGCCGAGACCGCCCCCGACGCGGCGATCCAGTCACTCCTCAACAGCGTACGGACGTTGGTCACGACGATGATCCCGCCGACCGCCGAGCCGAGGACGCGCGGCGGGATCAGCCTGACCAGCCAGGCGGCGACCGGCGCGGCGATCACGCCGCCGAGCAGGAAGGCGATCACCCAGGTCCACTTCAGGCCCTGCGAGCCCAGCGAGAACAGGAAGCCGAGGCTCGCGGCGACCGCGACCAGGAACTCACTGGTGTCGATCGAGCCGATCACCTTGCGCGGCTCCAGCCGGCCGCCGGCCAGCAGCGCGGGCGTGCCGACCGGGCCCCAGCCGCCCCCGCCGGTCGCGTCCAGGAAGCCGGCGACCAGGCCGAGCGGGGTCAGAAACCGCCTGCTCAGCGGCTTGCCCAGCTGGTCCTTGGGCAGACCGCGGAAGGTGAAGCGGGACATGACGTAGAGGCCGAGGCCCAGCAGGATCAGGGACATCACCGGCTCGGCGACCTCGGTCGACAGCCTGGACAGGACGGTCGCGCCCAGGAAGGAGCCGACCGCGCCCGGGACACCGATCCTGGCGACGACCTTCCAGTCGACGTTCCCGAAGCGCCAGTGCGAGGCGCCCGACATCAGGGTCGTGCCGATCTCGGAGAGGTGGACGGTCGCGGAGGCGGCGGCCGGATTGGTGCCCATCGCGAGCAGCAGTGTCGTCGACGTGACCCCGTAGGCCATACCGAGGCTGCCGTCCACGAGTTGGGCGCCCAGGCCCGCGAGGGCGAGCAGGATCAGCGTGCGCATGTGAGGTCCCGTCCGTCTTTCCTGGTTTTCCCACCGGGGAGGTAGGGATCGACGGCAGGCGACGCTAGGGCGTCAAACTGAGGGGACCATGAGACGGCGATGAGGATCGTTCACAGCCGCAACCATTGAAACCGCGACAGCTTCAAGACCCCGACGGCTTCAGGGGTTCTCCCAGGCCGCCGGTTCCGCCGCCAGCTCCTTCACGGGCTCCGGCAGGGCGTCCGCCGCGATGTCGGCGATCGTGACGCCCTCCAGGATCTTGCGCACATTGGCGCGCAACGCGATCCACAGGGGCAGCAGCGGCTGGGCGGAGCCGGTGTAGGCGAGGCCGGTGGGCCGCTCGCCGCGTACGGAGACGATCGGGCCGTCGACGGCGCGTATGACGTCGGCGACCGTGATCTTCGTGGCCTCGCGCGCGAGGCGGTAGCCGCCGCCCCCGCCGCGCCGGCTGTCCACGACCCCGGCGCGCCGCAGGTCGCCGAGGATCCCCTCCAGGAACTTGTGCGGGATGCCCTGCTCGGCGGCGATCGCCTCCGCCTTCACCGCTGCGCCGTCCTGCCGAACGGCGAGCTCAAGAACCGCCCGTACCGCGTAATCCGCCCGTGCCGAGATCCTCATACGACCATTGTGGGGTGTCGGTCCGTACACAATGACCCCGCAAATCGCCCGCCGACGGACCCGCACGACGGAGGCTTCCTTGGGGCTCAGCAGACGTACCTTCAGCGCACTCGCCGGGACGACCGCGCTCGGTCTGGCGCTCGGCGGCAGCGGGGCGGCGGCCTGCGCCTACGCCGCCCCGACCGTGCCCACCGGACCGGCACCCGCGCCGCCCGCCGCGGACGGCCGCCGGCACACGATCGAGTTCGACCGCTACTCGCTCCTGGTCGACGGCAGCCGCCTGGTCGTCTGGTCGGGCGAGCTGCACCCCTTCCGGCTGCCGAGCCCGTCCCTGTGGCGGGACGTCCTGCAGAAGATGCGCGCGCACGGCTACAACGCGGTCAGCATCTACGTGTCCTGGAACTACCACTCCCCCGCCGCCGGCAGCTACGACTTCACCGGCGTCCGCGACCTGGACCTGTTCCTGACCATGGCCGCCGAGACCGGCCTGTACGTGATCCTGCGCCCCGGCCCCTACATCAACGCCGAGATCGACGCGGGCGGCTACCCGGGCTGGCTGACCGTCACCAAGGGCACGGCCCGCACCTCCGACCCGACGTATCTGTCGTACGTCGACGAGTGGTTCACGCAGGTGGACGCCATCGCGGCCCGGCACCAGTACACCGACGGCGCGGGCACGATCCTGCTCTACCAGATCGAGAACGAGTACAACGCGTACGTCGACCAGCCGGCCGGCCGCGACTACATGGCCCACCTGTACGCGAAGGTGCGGGCCGACGGCATCGACGTGCCCCTCTTCCACAACGACAACGGCCGCAACGGCTACTGGACCCCCGGGAGCTTCGACACCGGCGGCGAGCAGGGACGTTGGCTGTACGGCTTCGACGGGTATCCCTCGCCCAGCCAACCCCCGCCGGACTGGGGGAACTTCGGGATCGGCGGCGCGAAGGGCGGGGCCACGGCCAGCCCGGACACCCCCGGGTTCGTGCCGGAGTTCGGCGGCGGCTGGTTCGACCCGTGGGGCGGGGTCGAGTTCAAGGGGAAGGGGTACGCGGAGTCGCGGCGCACCCGGGACGCGGCGTACGAGCGGCGCTTCTACCTGACCAACCTCGCCAACGGCATCACCCTGCACAACGTCTACATGACCTACGGCGGCACCAGTTGGGGCTGGCTGCCCGCGCCGTGCGTCTACACCTCGTACGACTACGGGGCCGCCATCGACGAGGCACGGCAGCCCACGGCCAAGCTGATCCCCATGCACCAGTTGGGGCATCTCCTGCAGTACGTGCCCGACTTCGCCAAGCTGGACCGGGCGGCGGACGTCACGGTGACCGGCCTGAAGGCGTACCACCTGTCCAATCCCGACACCGGTGCCCAGGTCTACGTCCTGCGCAACGACGGTACGAAGGCGGTCACTTCGACCGTGCCCGGCATCGACGCCCCGGTCACCGTGCCGGCGAAGGACGCCCGACTGCTCGCCGCCGGAATCCAGCTCGGGCGGCGGAAGGTGCGGTACTCCAACGCCCAGCCCATGCTGGCGCTCACCGCGGGACGGCAGGAGATCGTCGTCCTCACCGGGCCGACGGACGAGAAGACGGTGACCGCGCTGGAGTGCGAGGGCGAGCCGACGGTCAGTGTGCTGGACGGGGACGCCACGTCCACCTACGCCGACGGGCTGCTGCGGATCGAAGCCCAACTCGGCGGACTGACCAGGGTGTCGGTGAGCGGCGGCGGCGTCGCCACCCCGCTGCTCCTGCTGCTCGCCGACGACGAGACGTCCCTGCGGCTGTGGCCGTACGACACCCCGTCGGGGTCGGTCCTCGCCTACGGGCCCGCCCTGGTGCGGACCGCGACCGTCACCGGCGTGACCGTCGCGCTCACCGGGGACACCGTCGAGGACGCCGAGCTGGAGGTGTGGGGGCCGCGCGGATTCCTCGAAGTCACCTGGAACGACAATGACTTGACGACCGCCGCCGCCCCCTCCGGGAGCCTGCGGGCCACGCAGCCGCTGCCGGGTGTCGGCCCGGTCGCCCTGCCCTCGCTGGCCGACGGCTGGCGGAAGAAGGCCGAGAACCCGGAGGCCGCCCTCGCCTTCGACGACTCCGCCTGGAAGACGGCCGACCGCACGACGTCGTTCAGCACCACACCGGTCCCCGCCGGACAGCCGGTGCTCTTCGCCGACGACTACGGCTTCCACTACGGCGACGTCTGGTACCGCGGCCACTTCGCCGACGCGAGCGGCGCGCAGTCCGTGTCCCTCGCCTACAGCACGGGCACGCAGGGGCTGCTGCTGGCCTGGCTGGACGGACAGCCGTTGGGCGCGCACCGGATGCCGGTGCCGGACAAGACCTCGGTCCGGCAAGGGAGTTGGACGGCCACGGCCGAGTTCGCGGTGCCGCAGGCACTGCGCACCTCGGGCCCGCACCTGCTGTCCGTCCTCGTACGGCGGATGCAGCACGACATGGACGGCAAGTCGACTGACACCCACAAGGCGGCCCGCGGGCTCACCGCGGTCACCTTCAAGGAGGCCTCCCCGAAGGTGAGTTGGCGGCTGCAGGGCGAGGCCGCGGCGGATCCGGTGCGCGGGCCGCTGAACAACGGCGGGCTGTACGGGGAGCGCAACGGCTGGCATCTGCCGGAGTTCGGCGACGGCGACTGGGCCCTCGGCGACCTGGCGACCACCGAGAAGCGGCAGGGCGTGACCTGGTACCGGCGCGGCTTCAAGCTCGCCGTCGACAGCGGCATCGACGCCTCCATCGGGCTGATCCTCAACGACGACGTGGCCCGCGCCTATCGCGTCCAGATCTTCCTCAACGGCTGGAACATGGGCCAGTACATCAACGACGTCGGCCCGCAGCACACCTTCGTCCTGCCGAACGGGATCCTGCGCACCCGCGGCTCCAACACCCTTGCCCTGGCGGTCATTTCCGACGGGACCACGGCCTCGGGTCCGGCCGAGGTGGGCCTGACGCTGCTGGGCTCGGCGGCGGGAGGGGTGCCGGTGACGACCCTGTGAGGAACGCGGGGTGCGGGGCGCGGGTGTGACCTGAAAGGGACGTACGCCCGCATTGCCTTCTTCGGCAGGCTGGTTCACCGTGTGGGCCCATCGGGCCGCGGACGGTGAAGGGGGAACTCCCGTGCGAAGACGGCGATTCATCAGTGGAGTGGTGGGAGCCGGGGCCGGACTCGGTCTGGCCTCGGCGAGCGCGAGGGCGACGACCGGGGGCGACGCCGGCTCGACGGACGCGCGATCCGTGCGGGCGGCGACCGCGAGCACGCCCCATGACTGGGCCGCCGTCCCGGCCCCCGCCTGCTCCCCCGCCGCCCAGTTGCTCGGCGTGGCCGCCGCCGGACCCGACCTCGCCTGGGCGGTCGGCGAGGAGGGCCGCAACGGCAGCACGCGCGGGACCCCGCTGACCCTCACCTGGGACGGCACGGTCTGGAACCGCCTCGACCTCACCCACCTCGGCTTCGGGGGCTATCTGCGGGCCGTCGCCGGCACCGCCGACCGCGCCTGGGCGATCGGCACCGACACGGCCGGCGCGGCCCGGCTGCTCGCCTGGGACGGCACGACCTGGCGGGAGGCCGACTTCCCCGGCCGCGGAGCCTTCGGCACCTCCCTCACCGGCGTCGCGCTCGGCCCCGACGGCGACACCTGGATCTCCGGGCGCACCAGCGACGGCCTGGTCCTGCTGCACGGCCACGGCACCGACTGGACCTGGGAGCCGGCGCCCCCGAGCGCGCCCACCACCGCCCCGTCGGGCCTGCGCGTCCTGCCCTCCGGCGACGTCTGGCTCTACGACAGCGCCCTCGTCGCCCGCTGGGACGGCACGGCCTGGACCGAACTGCCCACGCCACCCGGCATCCGCGCCTCCGTCACCGGCATCCTCCCTGTCGCCGACGACGACATCTGGCTCACCGGCTACGCCTACGGAGTCGGCGGCCCGCCCGGCAAGCCACCGAGCGTCGCCCTGCTGCACGGCGACGGCAGCACCTGGACCTACGTCACCGCCCCGTTCACGGTCGGCATGCTGACCGGCATCGTCGACGACGGCCAGGGCGGTCCCGACCGCATCGCCGGCTGGGACTTCTGGGACCAGACCCGCGCGCACCACCTCCGGTGGGACAGCGGGAGTTGGGTGAGCGAGCGCGGCCCGACCGCGACGACTCCCGTCCTCCCCCTCGCCCTTACCACGGTGCCCGGCGCGGGCGGCTACTGGGCTGTCGGCACGACGTCCTCGTACCCGTATCCGCCCGCGCAGGTACACATCGAGAACTGAACCTCGCACCAAGGGAGTTGAAGGAACTAGGCGAGCCGGATCACGTTCCAGGACAGCGGCTCCAGGACAGCGGTGAGGGTGCCGTCCGTGAGGGTGGTGTCCTCGACCGGGTGCGGGGTCACGCGCTCGGGGTCGTCGAGGGTGTTGCGTGCGTCCGGGTCGGTGTCGGCGAGGGCGCTGTGTTCGGTGACGGACGTCAAGTCCAGGCCGGACAGGGCGACTTCGAGCGGGAGCGGCTCGGTGCGGCTGCGGTTGACGGCGAAGACCGTGACGGTGCCGTCGTCGGCGCGGACGGCGGTGGCGTGCAGCAGGTCGGTCTCGCCGTACTTCTCCGTCTCGTAGGTCGGCGAGTCGACGCGGACGTCGAGGACCTGGCCGCGGCCGAAGCGGGAGGCCTGGGCGAAGGGGAAGAACGTCGTCTGGCGCCAGGCCGGGCCGCCCGGTTCGGTCATGATCGGGGCGATGACGTTGACGAGTTGGGCGAGGCAGGCGACCGTGACGCGGTCCGCGTGCCGCAGCAGGGCGATGAGCAGCGAGCCGAAGACGACGGCGTCCAGGACGCTGTAGTTGTCCTCCAGGAGGCGGGGTGCCTCCGGCCAGTCGGCGGGGTCGTGGGCCTCGGCGTGCTGCTCCCAGCGGGAGAGGTACCAGACGTTCCACTCGTCGAAGGAGAGGTTGATCTTCTTCTTCGACTTGAGGCGGGCGCCGACGTGGTCGCAGGTGGCGACGACGTTGTCGATGAAGGACTCCATGTCGACGGCGGAGGCGAGGAAGGAGTCGATGTCCCCCTCGTGCGGCTCGTAGTAGGCGTGCAGCGAGACGTGGTCGACCAGGTCGTACGTCTCCTTGAGGACCGTCGCCTCCCACTCGGCGAAGGTCGGCATGGACTGGCCGGAGGAGCCGCAGGCGACGAGTTCGACGCCCGGGTCGATCTGGCGCATCGCGCGGGCCGTCTCCGCGGCGAGCCTGCCGTACTCCTCGGCGGTCTTGTGGCCGGTCTGCCAGGGGCCGTCCATCTCGTTGCCCAGGCACCACATGCGGATGCCGAAGGGGTCCTTGTCGCCGTGCGCGGCGCGCAGGTCCGACAGGGCGGTGCCGGAGGGGTGGTTGGCGTACTCCTGGAGTTCGAGGGCCTCGGCGACCCCACGGGTGCCGAGGTTGATCGCCATCATCGGCTCGGCCTGCGGGCCGACCTTGCGGAGGAAGTCGATGTACTCGGAGAGGCCGAAGCGGTTGGTCTCCAGGGAGTGCCAGGCGAGGTCGAGGCGGCGGGGGCGGTCCTCGGCGGGGCCGACCGAGTCCTCCCACTTGTAGCCGGAGACGAAGTTGCCGCCGGGGTAGCGGATGGCGGTGACGCCGAGTTCGCGGACCAGGTCGAGGACGTCGGTGCGGATTCCGGCCTCGTCGGCGGCGGGGTGGTCGGGTTCGAAGATGCCGGTGTAGACGCAGCGGCCGAGGTGTTCGACGAAGGATCCGAAGAGTCGGGGGTTCACCTCGCCGACCGTGAAGGCGGGGTCGAGCGTGAAACGGGCGGTGGTGGTACTCATGGGAACCCTTCAGGTACGGAACAGAACAGTACGGAACGGGGACCGGCGGCCGTCCGGAGTGTCGAATGCTGCTCGTATCCTCGAACGGGACCGTAAGTAGGAAGCGCTTTCTCAGTCAATGGTCCGGGCGGAACTTTCCAGCCAGAGAGGTAGTTCCGCACTGAACCACTCGCACCGGATCACATGACGTGGACCGGACCCGCCGCGTACGCTCGAACAGCCCTGCCGCCCGGCGGCCGGGCGGGAAGGGGCACGATGGACATCGCGGGCGCGCGGAGGAAGGCGGCCGGGATCGCCGCTGCTCTCATGCACTCGCGAAGAGCCTCCGGGACCCGCTCCGGGATGCGTGGGCTGACGGCCCGCCTCGGGTCGGCCGTGGCGGCCAGACCCGGTCCGCCGGCCGGGGTGCGTGAGCTGTGCCGGGCGCTGTGCGAGGAGATGAGCGCACTGCGCGGCGGACGGCCCCTCGATCTGCGCTTCGAGCGGTTCCCCGACGAGATCGAGGTCACCGGCCTGTGGGTGGAGTTCCAGGACTTCGACCTGGTCATCGTCGAGGAGCGGGCCGAGGCGGTGCAGCAACTGGTCATCCTCGGCCATGAGCTGTGGCATCTGCACGCCGGGCACGGCCATCACCACGTGGCCGGACCGGTCGCCGCGCACGCCCTGGCCGACCGGCGCGAGTGGACCGACGCGGCGCTGACGGTGGCCGCGCGCAACGGCTCGCGGGAGACCGACGAGGCCGAGGCCGACGACTTCGGGCACCGGCTCGCCGCCGCGTTCCGGCCAATGCTCGACGGACGGGCACCCGACGGGGATCTCGACCCCTTCCAGCGGTCCCTGGGCTATCGCGGGCGCGGCGGGCCGACCCGGTGAGTGCCGCCCTGGTACCGGCCGTGGCCCAACTGGCCTGGAGTCCGGCCGGGTTCATCAACGAGTTCTACCCGTCCTTCTGGTGGATCCCGGCCGGTGTGCTGACCGCCGCGCTGGCGATCAAGCTGCCCACCATCATCCGGCTGTGGAGCGACCCGCTGCTGCGGGCGGTGGGCGGTCTGCTGCTGCTCGCCTGCGCGGTGTTCGTGTTCGTGGCGCCCTCGACGATCGCCTGGGTCAACCGGGTCACGGGCGTCACCAACATCTCGGCGCCCTGGGTGTATTCACTGCTCACCGGGTTCTGCGGGTCGTGTCTGCTGCTGATCATCGCCTGGCGCAACGGCCTGTCCGACCGCTCCGCGCAGACCGTCCGCGCGATGCGCTGGGTCATCGCCACCTACTCGGGCGTGATCGTCGCCCTGTGGGTGCTGTTCATACTCGGCGACGCGCCCGTGGAGCGGCTGCGCGACCTGGACACGTACTACGCCAACACCGCGTACCTGCGCGAGATGATCCTGCTCTATCTGCTCGCGCACACCGTGGCTACGCTGATCACCGCGTGGCTGATCTGGAACTGGGTGCGCACCGACGGACTCGACGCCTGGCTGCGCTGGGGGCTGAAGTTCCTCGGCGTCGGCTACGCGATCCAGCTGGCCTTCGACGCGGCCAAGCTCACGGCGGTCACGGCCCGTTGGTGCGGGCGGAACCTGGACTGGCTCAGTACGGGGGTGGCGCCGCCGATCGCCTGTCTGTCGGCCATCCTCATCGCGATCGGCTTCATCCTGCCGCACGCCGGCCAGTACCTGCACGACCGCTGGCGGGTCCGGCTCGCCCACCGCGAACTGCGGCCGCTGTACCTGCTGTTACGGACGGTCAACGGCGGCGGCACCCCGTTCCTGCTGCGGGCCACACCCGAACTGCGGCTGATCCGCCGGGAGACGTTCATCAGGGACGTACTGCTGCCGCTGGCCCGGCACATCGACGAGGACCGACGCCGGTCCTCCTACGATGCCGCGCTCGCCCTCGGCTTCCCGGCCGGCCGGGCCAAGGCCCTCGCCTCCGCCGTGAGCATCCAGGACGCCGTCGCCGCACGGCACCACACGGCCGACGGGACGGGCGACCACGACCGCGACACGACGGATCTGCTCCGGGAGATCGACGCGGTGTCGCGTGCGCTGCGCCGGCCGGACGAGCTGCTGGCGGTGCGGGTCCGAGCGGGTGCGGGGGCACAGGCCTCGCCCGCCGCGCATCCCTCGCCTGCGGCGATTCCCTCCTCCTCGGCGCATCCCTCGCATCCTCCGGCGGAGGATCACGCGGTCTGAGAACATGTCGCCTGTTGCACAAGTGGCCGTCGAACACCCGAGCAGCCCCGGGGAGAGCGGTGCGGACCAACAGGGAGATGCGCGGTGGGGACCAACAGGGACATGCGTCGCCTCGCCGACGTCCTCCTCGACCCCGTCCGCGTGCCGATCCCCGCGGACCCGGAGGTCCTGTCCGACGCGCTGGTCGACTCCGTCAGCGCCTGGCGCGGCCGTGAAGTCCTGGTCCACCGGGCGGTGTTCCCACCGCTCACGGCCAGCGGGCTGTGGCTGGAGGGCGAGGCGCACGACGACGTGTTCGTCGACCGGCGGGCCGCGCCCTGGCACCAGCTCGTGATCCTCTGCCACGAGGTGTGGCACATGCACCAGGGCGGCACCGGCGGTGCCCGTACCGACTTCAGTCTCGCCGAGGAGCAGGAGGCCGACCGGTTCGGGATGCTGATGGGCGGCCGGCTGCGCACCTGGCTGGAGGCGTCCCCGGACTCCGTGTTCGCGGCCCAGGGCAACGACTCCCCCGACCTCGCCGGACGTATCGGCGCCGCGCTCAACCACCGCGGGACACAGAGATGAGCGGTCTCATCAACTACGTCAGCTGCGGGATGCTCTGGCTCGGGCTGCTCGTCAAGTCCCCCGACCTGCGGCGCCATCGGCACGATCCCTATCTCCGGGCGATCTGCGTGGTGCTGGGCCTGGCCGGCCTGTGCTTCTTCCTCGGGGCCCCGCCGACGGTGGCGTACGTCAATGGCGTCAGCGGAGTTCCCAACCTCGCCGCGCCGCTGACGTACGCGTCGATCACCGCGTACAGCGCCGCCGCGCAGGTGCTGATCGTGTACTGGCGGGGCGGGCCGCACCTGCACCGGGTGGCCCGGCGCTGGGTCGTCGCGTACGCGCTGATCGTGCTCGGGATCGCGACGATGTTCGCGCTCGGCGACGCGCCCGTGGAGCGCCGTACCGACCTGGACACCTACTACGCGACGACCCCGTTCATCGCCGAGATGATCGTCCTCTACCTGGTCGGACACCTCGCCGCGACCATCGTCACCACGGTGTCTTCACTGCGCTGGGCCCGCCAGGTCGGCGGCTGGCTGCGCGCGAGCCTGCTGACGCTGGGCATCGGCACGCTGTGCAACGCCGGGTACAGCGTGAGCAAGCTCGTCGCCGTGGTCGCCCGCTGGTGCGGGCAGGACTGGACGGTGCTCGGCTCGGAGGTCCCCTCGGCGGCGGCCGGGCTCGGCGCGGTCCTGACGGTCGTCGGCGTGCTGCTCCCGCTGATCGGCCCCCGGCTGAGGACGTGGCGGCGGTCGCGGCGGACGTACGCCCGACTCGCGCCCCTGGAACGGGAGTTGGACGGCATCCTGACCCGGCGTGCGCTGCGCCTGCCGCGCCCCCGCTGGACCTCCCCCACGACCCGGCTGGTGTGGCGCCGGACCAGCATCCACAACGGACTGAGCTACCTGGACGCGTACTTCGACCACGCGCTGTACGAGCGCACGCGGGAGGCGGTACTGCGCACGACCGGTGACGCCGACCGGGCCGAGGCCACCGCGTGGGCGACGGTCATCGTCGCGGCGGTCGGGGAGGAACCGGGGCGGGTGCGCGCCGGGGCCGCCGGCGAGTGGCCGGTACCCGGGGGCGGGGTCGGCATCGGTGGCGAAGTCGGGCTTGCGGAGCGGGTGTTGCCGGGGGCGGGGGACGGCGGGCTCGCGGGACGGACGGTGTCCGGAGCGGCGGGCAGCCCCCCGGGACGGGCTGCCGCGTCCGGCGCGGGTGCGGGATCACCCGGTCGGGTACCGGAGGTGGATGTGCTGGTGCGGATCGCCGACGTGCTGGCCAAGGGCTCCGTCGTCGCGGGGGTCCGGGTGCCGACGGGGGCAGCGTGAGTCTCGTCGTCTACGGTGCGGCCTGCGCGCTCGCTCTCGCCTCCGGACTGCTGTTCCGCCGGCCGCGTACCGTCGCGCGGGATCCGCTGACCCTGTCGACCTGCGTGGCGATCGTGCTCGGCGGGCTCGTCTTCGTCTGCTCGGCGCCGCTGACGCTGGCCGCCGTCAACGACCTCACCGGCATCCCCAACTTCGGTGCCCCGCTGACCTACGGCATGCTCACCGCGTACAGCTGCTCCCTGATCGTGCTGCTGATCCACTGGCGGGGCGGTCCCCCCGAGCGGGTCCGGCGGACTGCGCTGCTGTGCGTGGTCGCGTACGGGCTCCTTGTGGGCGCCGTCGTCGTGCTGTTCGCGCTCGCGGACGCGCCCGTGGAGCGGCTGCGGGACCTGGACACGTACTACGCGAACACGCCGTACATGCGCGAGATGATCCTGTGTTACCTGCTCGCGCACACCGCGGCCATGGTCATTCTGTGCGGCGTGTGCCTGAAGTGGGGCCGCGAGGTGACCGGCCTGCTCAGGACCGGACTGCGGCTGATCCTGACCGGCGCGATGCTGGACGTGGCGGGCTTCCAGCTGACCAAGTACACGGCCGTGGTGGCGCGTTGGTACGGCCACGACCTCGACTTCCTCTCCACCTCGGTGGCACCGCAGCTCGCCTCGCTGGCGGCGCTGTTCTGTTCAGCGGGCTTCGTGCTGCCGCGGCTGCTGCCACCGATCGCCGCGCACTGCCTCAGCCTGGGCGAGTACCGGCGGCTGGGCCCGCTGTGGTCACGGGTGCGGTTCGTGGCCACCGCGCCCAAACCGCCGTCGCCCTGGTGGCAGTTACCGCTCGCCCGACTGCGCTGGCGCGAAGTCTCCATCCACGACGCCCTGTTGGCGCTGGCGCCCTACTTCGACGACGGCGTACGCGAGAAGGCGCGGCGGGCGGCGCTGAGTTCGGGCCGGGACACGCATCAGGCGCGGGTCGCGGCGGAGGCCGCCATGCTCGCCGACGCCGCGCGCCGGGCCGCCGCACGGGCCCGGCCCCTCGACCCGCCGAGCACGTACCGCCTGCACGCGACCGAGGTGGCCGGTCCGGGCGGTCTTGTCGAGCTGGCCCAGGCCCTGGCGGCAACTCCCGCGACCGGCACGGCAGTGAAGGTACGGTGAGGGCTTCCCATGGCTGAGTGCGCCCGTGGCTCCCGCCCCGTGGCCGAGTGCGAGGAGCCCCCATGCCGAGTAGAGCTGTCGTCATCGGTGCCGGTCTGACCGGCATGCTGGCCGCGGCCGCCCTGTCCACCGCCGTGGACGAGGTGATCGTCCTCGAACGCGACGACCTGCCCGCCGGCCCGGAACACCGCAAGGGCCTGCCCCAGGGCCGCCACGCCCACCTCCTCATGGCCGGGGGCCTGGCCGCGATGGACGGTCTCCTGCCGGGCATGGACATACGTCGACGCCTGCTCGACGCGGGCGCCCACGAGGTCTCCCTCAGCTCGGGCATGCTCGCCCGCACCCCGGAGGGCTGGCTGCGGCGGTGGCGGCAGGAGGGGCCCAGGATGATCAGTTGCAGCCGGGCATTGGTGGACTGGGTGGTGCGGGACGCTGCGCTGAGCCTGGGCGGGGAGGAGGTCGGCCGGGCCCGGGTGGAGGTTCGTCGGGCTCAGGCCGTGGAGTTGCTGGGGAACGCGGGGCGGGTTCTGGGGGTGCGGCTGTCGACTGCCCTGCGGGGCACGGGACTTGACGTCGAGCGGGACGCCGGAGGCGATGTCGGCCTTGCCGCCGGAGGCGATGTCGACCTTGCCGCCGATCTCGTCGTGGACGCGAGTGGGCGTGGCTCGCGGATCCTCAAGTGGCTTGCCGCGCTGGGGGTTTCGGCTGTCCGGGAGAAGAGCGTCGACGCCGGTCTCGTCAACGCCACCCGCATCTACCGTACTCCGGCCGGCGCCGAGCACTTCCCGCTGACGCTCGTGCACGCCGACCCCTACTCCGGTCGGCCGGGTCGCAGCGGGATGGTGATGCCCATCGAGGGCGACCGCTGGATGGTCAGCCTCGCCGGATCCCGCGGCGGCGAGCCCCCGGCCGACCCCGACGGCTTCCTGCGCCACGCCCTGGAGTTGCCCGACCCCATCGTGGGCCGGCTGATCTCCGGCGCCGAGCCGCTCACCGACATCCACGTCGGCCGCGGCACCAGCAACGTGCGGCACTACGTGGAGAAGGTGCGCGACTGGCCCGACGGCCTCGTCGTACTCGGCGACGCCCTCGCCACGTTCAACCCGACCTACGGTCAGGGCATGTCGGTGGCCGCGCTCGAAGTACGGGCCTTCGCCCGGGAGTTGGCCCGCACCGGGCCGACCGCGCCGGGACTGTCCCGCCGGGTGCAGCGCGCGGCGGCGCGGTCGGTCGACCCGGCCTGGGCGGTCGCCGTCGGCCAGGACATCTGGTACCCGAACACGCGAGGCGGGCAGCCCGGCCCCGCCGACCGGCTGGTCGCCGCGTACTCCCGCCGTCTGACCAGAACCGCCACCAGTTCCTACCGGGCGGCGGCCGCCGTGTGGGACCTGTCCAGCCTGACCACGGGCCCGGCCCGGGTCCTGCGCCCCCTGACCGTCCTCGCCACCCTCAACGGTCCCCTGCTGCCACCGTTGACGGAGCCCCCGTTGACCGGGTCCGAGCGGAAGATCCTGCGGTCGCTGGACCGGACGGGACGGGACGGGTAGTTCGGGAGGGAGCGGCTCAGCCCGCGAACGCCGGTTGCGCCAGCCCCTTCCCCGCGCCCGGGACCACCAGCAAGGAGCCGGCCGCCGGAAGCGGGGCGATGAGACCCGTACGGGCCGTGGTGATGTACAGGTCGGTGAGGTCCGTGCCACCGAAGGCGCAGGCCGTCGGGCGCGGCACCGGCAACTCGATCACCCGGTCCAGCGCACCGGCGGGCGTGTAGCGACGCACGGCCCCACCGTCCCACAGCGCCACCCACACACAGCCGTCGGCGTCGACGGTGAGCCCGTCGGGGAACCCGGCGCCGTCCTCGATCTCGGCGAGGGGCCGCCGGTTCCCGACCCGGCCCTCACCGTCGTGATCCTTGGAACCCTCGTAGTCGAAGACGTCGATACGGCGGGTGGGCGAGTCGATGTAGTACATGAGGCGTCCGTCGGGGCTCCAGCCGGTGCCGTTGCTGACCGCCACGTCGTCGAGGACGGTCTCGACGGTGCCGTCGCCGGTGAGGCGGGAGAGCGTACCGCCGCCGGGTGCCTCGTCGTAGCGCATGGTGCCGGCCCAGAGGGAGCCGTCGGGGGCGACGGCGGCGTCGTTGGCGCGCCGGCCGGGGACGGGTTCGCGGTGCAGCCAGCGGAATGCGCCGTCGGGGTCGACGAGCCCGACGCCGTCCCGCAGGTTCAGCACCAGGCCGCCGCCCGCGCGCGGCTTGGCGGCGCCGACGTGCTGCTCGGTGGTGCGGAGCGTGCGGTGCCCGGTGGCGGGGTCGTAGGTGTGGACGCGGCTGCCGAGGATGTCGATCCAGATGAGCCGAGCGGCGTCGACGTCCCAGGTGGGCCCTTCGCCGAGGGCGGCCTCGGCGAGCACGGCCACCTCGTACTCGTACGCCGTCATGCGACGCTCCGGTGGCCGAGCCGCTCGGACAGCTCCACGGCACCCTTGGCGGCGAGCTGCTCCAGCTCGACCCGGCGCTCGTCGCTCCAGCGGATCATGGGTACAGAGATGGAGAGCGCGGCGACGACCTGCCCCGTGCGGTCGCGCACCGGGGCGGCCACGCAGCTCACATCCGGGTTGGACTCGCGGCTCTCCACGGCGACGCCCCGCTGCCGGATCTCCGCGAGGGCCTCGCGCAGGGCGGTCGGCTCGGTGATGCTGTTGGGCGTCATCGCGACGAGGTCGACGCCGTCCGGGACACGCGCGTCGAGCTCGGGCTGCGGGAGGGAGGCCAGCAGCATCTTGCCGACGGACGTGCAGTGGGCGGGCAGCCGGCGGCCGGCGGCCGACACCATGCGCACCGCGTGGGTGGAGTCCACCTTGGCGATGTAGATGACGTCGGTGCCTTCGAGGATGGCCACGTGCACGGTCTCGTCACAGGTCTCGGCGACGGACCGGGCCACCTGCTGCCCCTCGGCGGCGAGGTCCAACTGCTCGGCATACCTGCTGCCCAGCTGGTACGGCCGCACCCCGAGCCGGTAGCGCCCCGGCTGCCCGGGCACCTGCACGATGTACGAACGGGCGGCGAGCGTGGTCACCAACTCGTGCACGGTGGTGCGCGGCAGCTGCAACTTCCGCACTATGTCGGGGGCGGAGAGTGTCCCGTCCCCGTCGAGGAAGAGCTCAAGAATGTCGAGAGCCCGAGTCACGGCAGGTACGAGGCGTCCCACGACCGGCCCCCTCCCTTGTTGTCTGTGGTTGTTGTCCGAGGCGCCTGCGTTCGAGATTTCAACAGACGATCGGAATGACGAACGTGGGACAGGCTAGCCATAGTGCGTTTGCCCGGGCAATGGTCCTGCGGGCACCACCTCACCTGCCAGGTGAGGACTACTGTCTCCCATGTGCGACACGTCACATCATGTCGTGCGGTGGACGGACGGGGGCGGGAGGGGCCTTCGGCGTCCGGAAGGTGCGATTGGGGGGTTCCGTGCAAGAGACGCATGAAATGGCCAAGGGTTCGAACGTGTCCCTTACGGCCCTGAGCGAGAACGTCGATTCGGTGATCGTCGGTCTGGGCTGGACCAGCCCGAGCGGCGAGGGCGACGCGGACGTGTCCGTCCTGCTGGTCGGCCCGAACGGCAAGGTGCGCAGCGACGCCGACTTCTACTTCTACAACAACCCGGTGGCCGCCGACGGCAGCGTGCAGCTGCTGGGCAAGACGCCCACCGAGGACGGCAACGAGGACCGGATCGGCTTCGACCTGACCGCCGTTCCGCCGGACGTCGACCGGATCGTCGTGGCCGCGAGTCGGTACGAGGGCGCCCGTTTCGGTGAGTTGGAGGGCTTACGGGTGACGCTGGCCGACTCGGCGGGCGAGCATCTGCTGCGGTTCTCGATCGACGACGCCGGTTCGGTGAGCGCGTTCATCTTCGGCGAGCTGTACCGGCGCGGGGCGGAGTGGAAGTTCCGTGCCGTGGGGCAGGGATACGAGACCGGACTGGCGGGTCTGGCAACGGACTTCGGCGTCGACATCGACGACGAACCGGCCGAGGTGGAGGGCGAGGCTCAGGCTGAGAGCGGGGAGTCGGACAGCGTCGCGGGAGACGGGCCGACGGATCCGGTGGAGCCCGCGCAGTCGAACCCGCCGCCGAACCTGGAGGCCCTGCCCGCTCCCCGGCAGCCCGGCGACGACGCCGAGAGCGGTCCGCGGAAAGCGAGCGGGCGGCCCCGTACGGCGAAGAAGAAGGTCACGTTGCCCAAGGTGACCAGGAAGTCCCTCGCGGACAACGAGTCCTGGCGAGAGGCCAGGCTCTTCCCTGTCTCGGTGCTCAAGAGCGACCGGGACCGGGAGACGCGGGCCACTTCCGTGCTGTTGTCGGTGATGGCGCAGGTACCGGAGTTCGGGCGCAGGCTCACGGCGGCGTTCGGGGCGCCGGCCGGTCGCATGGAAACGTTCACCGAGGTGGCCCTGCCGCACGGCGACACGCCCCGGCGGCCCGACGGGGTGATCCGGGTCGAGCGGGCCGGGAAGCTGTGGACGGCGCTCGTCGAGACCAAGACCAACGGCAACGCCCTCAAGGCCGATCAGGTGCAGGCGTACATGGACATCGCCGCCCGCCGCGGCTACGAGGCGGTGATCACGCTCTCCAACGACGTGGCCCTGGAGGGCAGTCCGCTCGTCGACGTCAGGATCGACGGCCGGCGCAAGCACAAGGTGGCGCTCTGGCACCTGTCCTGGGCCGAAGTCGCCCACCAGGCCCAGCTGT
This sequence comes from Streptomyces pseudovenezuelae, assembly GCF_029892565.1. Classification (GTDB taxonomy): domain Bacteria; phylum Actinomycetota; class Actinomycetes; order Streptomycetales; family Streptomycetaceae; genus Streptomyces; species Streptomyces pseudovenezuelae_A. Next base: position 193,403 of record NZ_JARXVH010000004.1, read on the forward strand.
TGATCCGGTACGAGGGTGTCGGGAACGCGGCGCACGCCTGGCTGCTCCAGGAGTTGCTGCACTATCTCCAGCACGAGAACTCCGGCTGCCACGGCTTCCAGAACATGGGCTCGGCCTGGGTGCCGGTGCGCAACGGCATCGACGACGAGACCCTGTGCCAGGGCGACCCGCGCGCGCTGGAGGTGGTCGAGAACTGGGAGCGGCTCATCCGCCAGGTCTGCCTGGGCCTCGGCGGCGAACTCGGCCAGAAGGCGCTCCCCGTCCAACGCGCCAAGCGCGGCGCCGACCCCGGCACCCGCCGGGCCCGCCTCGCCGACCAGCTCTGCACCGACGGCCGGCTCCAGGCGGAGGTCCGCATCGAGGGCACCCCGGGCCTGCTCGCCCTCACCGCCGACCTGCGCACCGGCCGGCTGCGCACCTCCCTGGACATCCCGGCGCCGGACCAGGGATACCCCCTGACCTGGGCCAAACGCCTGATCCGCCGTCTGGACGAGGCCCCGGCCGACCTCCACGTCGAGACCCTGGTCGAAGGCGAGACAGGAGGCCCGAGAGGCACCCTCGAACGCCTCCGCCCCGAACCGGCCGACATCCTCCCCAAGAACACCGCCACCCGCATCACCGGCTTCCGCCTCTCCCTCATCAAGAACATGGGCAACGGCCGGGGCAACGCCGAAACAGGCTTCATCCGCAGCGTCAACGAGGCCGTCGACCGCTTCTACACGACGGTGGTGGTCCAGGTGGACGGGTCGGAACCGCGCCGGACCGTGCCGAGGGAGCGCAGCGGAACGGCCTGATCCACTGCCGGAACGAGCGCCGGGCGATACCGTCCCTCTGACCGATCGGGCGAGATCGACGCGCGAGGAGCGGCATGGGTGAGGGTCCGGGTATCGAACCCGTCCTGGTGACCGGTGGGAGTGGGTTCGTCGGTAGTCAGCTGGTCGCGCGGCTTCTTGAGCGTGGGTATCGGGTGCGGGCCACCGTGCGGAGTACCGGGAACGCCGTGAAGGTGGCGCCGCTGCAGGCCATGCAGGAGCGGTACCCCGGGCAACTTGAGCTGTTCGAGGCTCAGTTGCTCGTCGACGGGGACTTCGACGTGGCGATGGAAGGGTGCGGGGTCGTGTTTCATGTGGCCTCGCCCTTTCTCATGCCGGAGAAGATCAAGGACGGGCGGCGGGACGTCGTCGAGCCCGCGCTCGTCGGGACGCGGAATGTGCTCGGGAGTGTGGAGCGGACTCCGAGTGTGCGAAGGGTGGTGTTCACCTCCACCGTGGGGGCCGTCTTCGGGGACTATGTCGACGTGCTGGAGATGGACGGGGGCGTGCTCGGCGAGAAGTACTTCAACACCACCAGCACCGTCGAGAACAATCCGTATCACTACGCCAAGACCGTTGCGGAGCAGGCCGCTTGGGAGGCGGCGGAGGGGCAGACGCGGTGGCGGCTCGTGTCCGTCAATCCGGGGCTCGTGCTTGGGCCGTCCCTTACCCCCGCGTCCGAATCCGGCAGCCTCTTTCTGCTCGAAGAGCTCTTCAAGGGTTACTTCTTCTACGGTGCTCCCGACTTCAGTTTCACCACGGTCGACGTTCGTGATGTCGCCGACGCCCACATCGCCGCGGCCGAGAATGCGGACGCGCACGGGCGGTACATCCTCGCCTCGGAGCGGATGGCCTCCTTCGCCGACATGGCTCGGATTCTCCGTGGGCGGTATCCGAGGAATCTGCGGTTGCCCCGAACTCGGCTGCCGCACTGGCCCGTTCGCGTACTCGGGCCCGCCTTCGGGCTGACCCAGGACTACATCCGCAAGCACCTCGGCATACGGTTCGAGGTCGACAACGGGCGTGGGGTACGGGAGTTGGGGATCACGTATCGGCCGATCGAGGAGACCGTGCTCGATCACTACGAGGCCTGGCGGCAACAGCGGGCTCGCTAAGAGGTGGTCCTCGCCTCCCCCAGCGTTCCCCTCAGTCTCTGTGCCCTCAGCACCAGTTCCAGCTCGAAGCGGCGGTCCGGGTCGTCTATCTCGTCGCCCCACAGTTCGCGGATCTGGCGGAGGCGGTAGCGGACCGTCTGGGGGTGGACGCCGAGGCGGGCCGCGACCTCCGGTGCGCCGCCTCTCGTCTCCAGCCAGGCCAGTAACGTCTCCGCGAGGCGGCGCCCGTGGGTGGGGCCGCTGTGCGCGAGCGGGGCCAGGCAGCGTAAGGCGAGGTCGTCGATCAGTTCCTCCGGTTGGAGGAGGACCAGGGCCTCGGTGTGCTCGGTGCAGTGGAGGACGTCTCCGGCGGGCAACAGGCCCCGCTCCACCAGCCGTACCGCCGCCTCCGCCCAGTGCAGCGACTTCGCCGCGTCGGCCAGCGGTACTGGTGGGCCGATCGCGCCGGACCAGCCGGTGAGGGCGCGGTGGAGGAGTTCGGGGCGGCCGGCGGCGGCCGGTTCGGGGACGACCATGCGGGGCTGCTCGTACTCCATGTCGAGGAGCACCCCCTCCCCCACGGCCGGTGCCACCGCCTCCCTCGCCGGGCGCAGCAGTACGCCCACCGCGACCTTCTTCGGCAGCGGCCAGCCGACCCGCGCGGCCCGTTCGGTGAGCGCCTCGGCCGGCCCGCCGCCCCGGTGGTGCTCGGCCAACAGCAGTTCCATCAGGCGGCGTTGGAGGCGCAGGCGTTCGCCGGCCTGCCGTGCCGCCGCCTCCGCGTAGCCGCGTACCGACTGGTCGACCAGGCCGTCCAGGTACTCGTAGCCCGCGTCGACGAGTTCGTACATCGCCGGGGGCGGGATCTCCACGCGCTGGCCGATGTCGGCGAAACAGCGCCAGGCCAGGCGTACGCCCATGCGGTAGATCGCCTGGAGGGAGTCCAGGGAGCGGCCGTGCAGGCCCTCGCCGCGGCCGAACTCCTGGAAGACGCCCGGCGGTACGGTCGGGCGGCCCTCCGAGGTCTCCAGGTGCTGGACGAAGACCTCGATGGCGCGGCGGATGCCGACCATGGCCATCGGCTCGCCCGACTCGTCGAGGACGACCGGGAGATGGGGGTACTCGCGGCGGATCTCGCGCAGGATCTCCTCGGCGAGCGCGGGCGCCTCCGCCATGGCGAGCGCGGCGAACTGGCGGACCTGGAGGCGGGGTACGTCGTGCCAGGCCGAGTGCGTGGCGGTGGCGGGTGAACGAGCCGGCGTCACCCGTCAACTCCCCTGTCCGGCTTGCTCGTACGTGATCAAAGGCGTGTTGGGCTGGTCCGGGGTCGCGTCGAGCAGCGCGACGATACCGAGCGCGGCGCCCACCGCGAGAGCGGCGGCGGCCACGACGGTGAGTGCGGCGGCGAGCAGTCTGGACATCGCAGGGTCAGCCTCTCTGTCGGGAGGTCGTCCCCACCCCGCTGTCCCACCCCTGCCTGTCGGCCCAGTGTCGACAACCATTGACACCCCGTCAAGAGGCGCCTACGGTCCCGGGCCCATGGAACGGCCCGACTCCGTCATCCCTCCCCCCTGGAGTGCCCGGATGCGCCGTACAGCCTCACCAACCTCTTTGATCCTGCTCGGTCTCGGCGTGTTTCTGCTGGTCCTGGCGCCGATGCTGGCGTGGTACGTGCAGCCGCGGGCTGCCGTGAACCCGATCGACATCGACACCACCGCCGTCTACCAGGGCACCGGTGCCTACTTCGACACCGACGAGGTGCGGACCGTCACCGGTAAGCGCATCACCGTCACCCAGCAGGTCCGCGGCAATGTCGAGGACAGCGAGAAGAGCGGCGACGCGGTGTGGGACGTGACGACCACCGTCGACACGGACAAGACGCTGCCGGCCGCCGATCCGCACGACTCGCTGGAGTTCTTCCTCAACCGCTGGGTGACCGACCGCAAGACCAACAAGCCCGTGCACTGCTGCGAGGAGAACCCGTACTTCGAGGGCGACGCCTACCTCAAGTTCCCCTTCGACGTGCACAAACGCTCCTACCAGTGGTGGGACAACTCGCTCGGCGACGTGATCACACTGCACTACGCCGGCAAGCAGAAGGTCCAGGGCTACACCGGACTGGCCTTCACCGGCACGGTCCCACCGACGAAGATCGGCACCCGGCTGGTGCCGGGCAGCCTCGTCGACCAGCCCAATCAGTCGCAGGTGCTGGCCGAGGAGTGGTACTCCAACCACGGCGTCCGGCTCGTCGTCGACCAGCGCACCGGCCGCGTGATCTACGCGCAGGTCGGCCCGCGACGTACTCTGCGCGCGCCGGGGCACTCGTACGACGCGGTGCTCCTCCTGGACGCCGACAAACTGGTCTTCACGACCGCCACGCAGAAGTCCCAGGTGAAGTTGGCCAAAAAAGAGAGCGGTCAACTGCGCATGGTGGGGCAGACGTTGCCGATAGGAGCCGCTGTGGCCGGGTTCGTCCTGGCCGTAGTAGGGGGCGTTTTGGTGGTACGAGGACGGAGGCACCCCCAATCGCCTGATTCCTCCGGGTCTGGGCTCACGATGTGACACGACGTCAGTTCTAATAAAGCCCGAAATTGTCATCTCGGTGAGTAGCCGTGGCGAACGGCGGGGCGAAAACTGTCCAACCCCACCCCAGCACAGCCCGTCCACACCCCCCTCCTGAGAAGGGCTCAGTTCCCCCACAGTGACAGCACAGAAGTAGCCACGATGTCGCCGCGGCATCCCCACGGTGTCGCCAAGACCTCGCCACTGAGTTCCGCACCCTGAGACGAGTTGGAGCACCAATGCCCCAGCACGTGCCTTCCTCGCTGCGTGCCGTGCACCCCTGGGCGCCGCAGCACCCTTCGGCGCACCCCCCACAACCGCGCCGAATCGTTTTCCTCGCCCACCGGGATCTGGACAACCCGGCGGCCGGCGGCTCCGAGTTGCTGGTCGACCGGCTCGCCGAGGGACTGACCGGGCTCGGCCATCAGGTGACGCTGCTGTGCGGCGGACCCGCGGCCTTCCGGGACTACCGCGTCGTGTCGGCGGGCGGCTCGTTCGACCACTATCTGCGTGCCCGCTCCGCGTTCGCCCGGCAGATCGGCGACTGCGACCTGCTGGTCGAGGTGTGCAACGGCATGCCGTACTTCGCACCGGTCTGGCACCGCGGGCCCACGCTGTGCCTGGTCAACCACGTCCACTCCGACCTGTGGGCGATGCGGTTCGGCGGGCCGTTGACGCCGGCCGCGCGGCTCGGCCGAAGACTTGAGCAGTGGGCGCTGACCGGTGCGACCGGTGCGCAGCGGCGCGGTCTGCTGGTCGCGGTCTCGCCCTCGACCGCGCACGCGCTCCGCGCGATCGGCGTGGAGCGGGACCGGATCAGAGTCGTGCACAACGGAGTTGAGGAACCCGGGCCGCTGGGTGAGCGGTCGGCCGAGCCGTTGTTCGTGGCGGTGGGGCGGCTTGTCGAGTACAAGCGGATCGATCTACTGCTTCGGCTGTGGGAACGGGTACGTCCCGTTACCGGCGGGCGGTTGGTGATCGTCGGGGACGGGCCCGAGAGAGAGCGGCTTGAGCAACTCGCCGGTCCTGGAGTGGAGTTCGCCGGGCACGTGTCCGAGGAAGAGAAGCATCGGCTGTTGTGTGCGGCGTGGTTGTTGCTGCATCCGTCTGCCGTAGAGGGCTGGGGACTCGTGGTCACCGAGGCGGCCACCCGAGAGACCCCGACCGTTGCCTTTGATGTGCCCGGTCTGCGGGATTCCGTGGTGGACGGGGAGACGGGTGTGCTTGCGCACGGGGAGTCTTCCTTTGCCGCCGCCTGGTGCACGCTTGCCCTCTCGGGCGAGCGGCGGGAGCTGATGGGGAAGATTGCTCGGGAGCGGGCGGCTCGTTTTCGGTGGGATCGGACCGTCAGACAGTTTCGGGCCGTTGCCGCGGAGGCGGTGAAGGGCTGGGGGTCGTGACGCCTATTCGCCGTGGCGGGGAAGGTGGATCGCGAGTGCCGGCCCGTGGGGGCTGGTCGCGCGGTTCCCCGCGCCCCTTGAGGGGCGATGCAAGCAGCCGGCGCTTCAAAGACCCCTCAGTTCGGCGCTCCCTCGCTCTCTTTCGGGCCTTTCTGCATGAGCAGGATGATCCCGAAGCCTGCTACTCGCTTCTGGCTCGTGATGCCGTCGATCAGGTCGAGGCCTATGACGGGAGCGTCGCCGGGCGGATTGTCCTGGATGTCGGTGGCGGGAACGGGTACTTCACCGAGGAGTTCAGGCGGCGCGGGGCGCACGCGTATCTCTTCGAGCCGGACGTAACGGAGTTGGGCGGGAAGCCGCCGGACTCCACTGTGATCGCGGACGGGTATCTGTTGCCGTTGTCCGACGGGGTCGCCGACGTGACCTTCTCGTCCAACGTGTTGGAGCACGTGGCCGATCCGCAGACGTTTCTGAGCGAGTTGGCCCGGGTGACGCGGCCCGGTGGGCTGATCTACGTGTCGTTCACCAACTGGCTGTCCCCGTGGGGCGGTCACGAGTGGGCGCCGTGGCACTACTTCGGTGCCGAGCGGGCCCGCGCGCGCTACCGGCGGCGTACCGGGAAGCCGGCCAAGCACACCCTCGGCGAGAACCTGTTCGCCGTGCACATCGGCGCCACCCTGCGGCAGGTGCGCGCACGCGACGACGTCATGGTCGTCTCGGCGCGCTCCCGCTACTGGCCCTTCCTCGCCGAGACCGTCGTGAAGGCGCCCGGCATAAGAGAGTTGGCCACCTGGAACCTCCTCCTCATACTCCGGCGGTGTCCCCCATGACGACCACGGTCCAGGCCCCTCCTCCGGCAACCGTCCCTACGGCGAGGGCCACTTCGGGACCGCCGGAGGGACCGCGGTCGCGGCGCTTGCTGGTCGGGTTCTGGGCCGTGGCGTTCCTGCTGTTCCTGGTGGTGCACCCGGGGCGGCAGACCTTCGACACCAAGCTCGGTGTGACGGTCGATCCCGGCGCGTTCTTCTCCGATCTCGGGCAGTTGTGGCACGACCAGGGGTCCTTCGGCGGGATCCAGGACCAGTACGCCGGTTATCTGTGGCCGATGCTGCCGTTCTACTGGCTGGCCCATGCCGTGCAGCTGCCGGTGTGGCTCGCGGAGCGGCTGTGGATGTCGTTGATCGTGTCCGTCGCCTTCTGGGGTGCGCTGCGGCTGGCCGAGCGGCTGCGGATCGGGACCGGTGGGTCCCGGCTGCTCGCGGGAGTGGCGTACGCGCTGTGGCCGGTGTTCACGATCGTCGTCGGTTCGACATCGGCGGCGGTACTGCCCGGCGCCTTCCTGCCCTGGGTGCTGCTGCCGTTGACCGACGAGCGGTACACCGCCCGGATCGCGGCCCTGCGGTCGGCGCTGATCGTGCCGTTCATGGGCGGGGTCAACGGTGCTTCCACGCTGGCCTCGCTGCTTCCCGTCGGGCTGTATCTGCTGTCCCGGCCGCCCGGGCCACGGCAGCGCAAGCTGATCGCGTGGTGGGTGCCCGGGGTGATCGTGGCGACCGCGTGGTGGTGGATACCGCTGCTCATGCTCGGCGTCTACGGCGAGAACTTCCTTCCCTACGTGGAGACTTCGCAGACCACGACGGCCACCATGTCGGCCACGGAGGCCCTGCGCGGGGCCGGTGACTGGGTCGCGTATCTGCACTTCGGGGAGGCGTGGCTGCCGGCCGGGTGGGCCGTGGCGTCCTCGGTGATCGTGATCGTCTGCTCGGCGCTCGCGGCCGGGCTCGGGCTCGCCGGACTGGCCAGACGCGACATGCCCGAGCGGCGGTGGCTGGTGCTGACCGTGGTCACGGTCTCGCTGGTGCTGCTCGCCGGGTACGGAGGCGCGTTCGGGGCCCCCTTCCACGGGGTGGTGCAGGACTGGCTGAACGGTTGGCTGGTGCCGTTCCGCAACATCTACAAGTTCCAGACGGGGCTCGCCCTGGCGCTGGTGCTCGGGCTCGCCCATCTGGTGGGCGTGGCCGCCGAGCCGCACGGGGCCCGGCCGGTGCGCGGGCGTCGGTTCGCGCCGCTGGTCGCGGCGGTGCTGATCCTGCCGGGGCTGATGTGGCCGTACCTCAACGGCTCGATCCTCAACCCGGGTTCCTTCCAGGAGCTGCCCAAGTACTGGTCGACCACGGCGGACTGGCTGGAGAAGTACTCCCCCGACTCCCGCGCCCTGGTCGTCCCCGCCACCGCGCACGGCCTCTACACCTGGGGCTCCCCCGTCGACCAGCCCCTCGACGTGCTCGCCAAGTCCCGCTGGGCACAACGGGATTACGTCCCCTTCGGCACCCCGGGCAACCGGCGCGCGATGGACGCCGTCGAGAACGCGCTGACCTCCGGCAGTGAAGTCCCGGGCCTGGCCGACTACTTGAGCCGCGCCGGTGTCTTCTACGTCGTCCTGCGCAACGACCTCGACCAGAACCAGGTCGGCTCCGTGCCGACCACCACCGTCAAACGCACCCTGGAACAGTCCGGGTACCAGCGGGTGACCGGGTTCGGGCCGGTCATGACGGGCGGGACCATCGCCCACGACTCCCCGCTCCAGGTGGAGGGGCTGTACCCACGCCAGCGCGCGGTGGAGATCTACGAGCCCGCCGACCAGGACGTGACCAGGCCCGGGCAGGCGCATCTCCTCCCGGTCGCCGACACCGCCGTCGTCTCCGGTGGCCCCGAGTCACTGCTCCCCCTGGCCTCCGACCTACGCGGCCGAGCCACGGTCCTGACCGGCGACAACCACCCCGGTCTCGGCACCCCGTCGCTCCAGGTGACCGGCGACGGACTGCGCCGCGCGGACACCCGGTTCGGCCTGGTCAGCGGCAACACCTCGTACACGTACACGAGTTCGGAGCGCAACGCGCCGGACGCCGTGCAGGACCCCGGCGAGAAACCGCACCAGATCCTGCCGACCAAGGGCCTCGACCACCAGACCGTGGCCCAACTGCGCGGCGCCCGCTCGGTGTCGGCGTCCTCCTACGGCAACTGGCTCTTCTCGCTGCCGCAGTACGACCCGGTGAACGCCTTCGACGGCAACCCGGACACCGCGTGGGCCGAGGGAGCGCCCGGCTCGGCGGACGGGCAGTGGCTGCGGATCGGATTCACCGGCTCCTACGACATGCCGTCCTCCTTCAAGGTCACGCCGTTGCCGCAGGAGAGCGTGCGGTCGGCGGCGACGAAGGTGCGGGTGGAGACGGAGAAGGGGTCGAAGACCAGCTTCCTCAAGCCGAACGGCACCACGCAGAGCATCAAGGCGCCCGCGGGCGGGACGCGTTGGATGAAGCTGACGATCCTCGACTCGGTGGCGCGGCACACCGGCCTGACCGGCGCCGGGTTCTCGGAGGTCGCCCTGCCGCACGTCCAGGTGACCCGGCTGCTGCGACTGCCGACCGACGCGGACGCCTCCGACGCCGCCGCCTCGCTGATCTCCCTGCACCGCACACCCGACCCCACCGGCCTCTCCGCCACCGGCACGGAGGCCGGCCTGCACCGCACCTTCTCGACCGACTCGGCGGGAACGTACGAGGTGAAGGCGGGCGCGGTACCGGTGAGCGGCGAGGCGCTCGACAAGCTGCTCTACCAGGTCGCGCCCGACCAGCAGAACCGGATCGTCGCCACCGCCGACTCCACGGCGGACCTCGGCGCGGGCCTGTCGGCGCGCAACCTCACCGACGGCGACCTGACGACGGCGTGGATCGCGGGCGACCGGCCGACGATCCACCTGAGTTGGAGCGGCAAGCAGGCGGTGGGAGAGGTTGTCCTGGCTCCGGCGGGCGGGCTGTCGACCCGGGCCACACAGGTGGACATCACCTCCCCGGACGGCTCCACGATCGCGGGCGTCGACGAGAACGGCGTGGCCCGCTTCGACCCCATCACCACCGACCGGCTCGACATCACGATCACGCAGACGGCCCCACTCACCCTGCACAACCCGGTCGCCGACGAGGACTTGAAGCTTCCGGTGGGCCTGACCGAGGCGTACATCCCGGCCCTGGACCAGTACCGCACCAAACAGCCCAGCCCCGCGCGGGAGTTCTCGCTGCCGTGCGGACAGGGACCGGTGGTGTCGGTCGACGGCGAGCTGTACCAGACGGGTGTGAAGGGAACCGTGCGGGACCTGACCGAGCGGCGGCAGGTGGAGGTGACGTTGTGCCAGGAGGGGCGTGAGGACGGCGAGTTGGAACTGCCGTCGGGCTCGCACCGCGTGGAGGCCGGTGACAGTGGCCCCCTCGCCCTGACGGACGTGACCCTCACCCGTGGCACGGTGACCGAACCCACCGCCGACGCACGCCAGTTGACGATCCGGGACTGGCTGGGCGACCGCCGCAAGGTGATGGTCGGCTCGGGCGCGGCCACCTACCTGACGACGTACGAGAACTTCAACGACGGCTGGAAGGCCACCCTCGGCGGCAAGGAGCTGACCCCGGTCCGCCTCGACGGGTGGCAGCAGGGCTGGCGGATCCCGGCCGGGGCGGGCGGCGCGGTAAAGCTGTCGTACGAGCCCGCGACGACGTACGAGGGCGGGCTGATCGGCGGCGCGGTCGGACTCGCGGTCCTGATCGGCCTGGTCGTCTGGCGCCGCCGCGTCCCGAACCCCGACCTGCCGCAGCCGGTCCCGCCGGCGCCCGGGCTGTGGCTGGGCACGGTGGCACTCACGGTGGTCGGCATCGTGATCGCCGGCTGGTTCGCCCTGTTGGTCCCGGCGCTGGCGCTCCTGGCCTACCGACGGCACCAGTTCCTCGTGCCGATCGCCTTCGCGGCCCTGGTTGGAGCGGGGATCGCTGCCGCCACGGGGGCCGGAGAGCCGGTGGGTGCGGGCGAGGGGGCGTTCGGGCGTACGGCTCAACTGCTGGCGTTGATCGGGCTGTTCGCGGGAGTCGTGAGTGTTCGGGAGCCGTACGGCGGTAGGGCGGGTGACCCTGCGTGGGGCCGTTCCGGCGGGTTCAGGTCCGGGTCCGGTTCTACGGCGGTGCTGCCGCCGACTCCCGCGAGCGGGCCACCGCCCGGCTTCGAGACGCCCCAGGCACAGCCGCTGCCGCAACGGCACCCGGGCGAGAGCGGGCCGCCGACCAGGAGCGGGACGGCGGTCGAGGGGGAACCGGCGACCGGGGACGAGCCGGCGACCGAGGGCAGGTCCACGACACCCTCTCCCGTCCCCCGCCCCGACGCCGGACCGCCCATCTCCGCGCGCGGTCCCGGCGGGCCCGACCCCGACCCGCCGACCGCACGGATCCCGTTCGGCAAGCCCAGGCTCCGGCCCACGCCGCCCGAGGAGACCGGAGAACCCGAAGCGACCGGACACACCAGGGAGGCCGGAGACACCAGGGACAGCGGGGGCGGCGGGGAAGCCGACGAAGGCCACGACGCCCCAGACGCCCGGGATACCCAGGACACCTCGGGTACCCGGGGTACCCGCGACACCCCGGACCCGCGGCAGACCGACGACACCCCCGCCGCACCGGCCGACCGCGCACCGGAGGACCGTAGGGGAAGGGGCGAAGCCACATGACCGCACTCGAACACCCCGCCCGCGCCGACGGCCCTGCGCAGCCGTCCGCCCGCATCCCCTTCCCGCTGGTCGACGAGGTCTCCCGGCACTGTGTGCAGGAGGAGGAGCCGGAGACGGTGCACATCGAGGTGCATCTGCCGGGGCCGCTCGACCGGGACCGGCTGACGGCGGCCTTCGGGGCGGCGTTGCGTCGGCATCCCCGCATCCTGATGCGGGAGGCGCCCGGGCCTTGGTATCGGCGGCGCTACGAATGGGAGTTGACGGCGGAGCCTGACGTTGAGGTGGTGAGTTTCCCGCCGGCGGGGCAGAACGCGTTGCGGGACGCCAGGACGCGGGCGTTGACGTCGGCTCCGCCGCTGTCCCTGTCGCCGCCGATCCGGCTGGAGGTGGTGGCGGACGCCGGGCGGGCCGAGGGGAGCGAGGCGACGGACGCGGTCGGGGTCGCGGCACACCGGCGGACCCAGACCCCGCGAACCGGCGGAGCAAAGGGCACCGTTCTCTTCGTCACCATCAACCACACCGCCCTCGACGGCCCCGCCTGCCTCCGAGTCCTGGCCACGGCAGCCGAGTTGTACGGCGGCCGGGACAACTCCCCCGCCGCACCGCCCGTCCGCCCGCCCGAACCGCCGCAGCCGCCCGCCGACACCCCCTCCAACTGGTCCCCACCCGCCCGGGTCGCCCCCGGCACCCCGGAGCCCTCCCCCGGCAACGGCCTGCTCGTCACCGAACTCCCGCTCCCGCACCGCCCGAAGGGCTCGCCCTACACCGTGAACGACCAGCTCATGGTCACCACGGCCCTGACGATCACCCACTGGAACCGGGAACATGGGGCCCGGCCGCGACCACTGCGCATCACCATGCCGGTGGACGACCGCCCCCGGGACGCCACCATGCCCATCGGCAACGGCACCCGGCTGGTCGAAGTCCCCTTCTCTGTTGAGGAGTTGGACGCGAACGAGCCCTCCGACATGCCGGCCCTGCTGCGGCGGACGGCGGCCCGTACCCGTGCCCTGAAGGCACTTCCCCGGCCCCAACTCGGGTGGGGCGCAGCTCTGTTGACCGCTCCGGTCACGCCCGTGGCCTGGCGTGCCGCAACCACCCGGGGGCTGCGGCGGGCCGCCGCGAGCTGGACCTCGACGACGCTGCTCAGCAACATCGGCCGTATCCCGTACGCGTTGGACTTCGGCGAGGAGGCGGGCCGGGCGCACGCGGTGTGGTTCTCCGCCCCGGCCCGGATGCCGCGCGGTCTCACCGTGACGACCGCCTCCACGGCGGGCCGGCTGCATCTCGCGCTGCGCTGGTCCCGGGCGCTGCTCGGCCACGGGGACGGCGCCCATGTCAGGGACCTGTTCGAGCACTATCTGCATACGACGGAGACGGGCCCATGACGACCACCGCACCGCCCCCGCGCGACCTCCGGGACTTCTACGAGGACCCGTCCGTGCCCGTCGCCTCCGGCGCCCCGCGCAGCCTGCGCCAGGCCCGCATGCTGGCCGCCGCGCTCGGCCCGGTGAGCGGGCGCCCGTGCACCGTCCTGGACATCGGCTGCGGTGACGGCACCGCCGCGGCCACCGCCGCCCCGCTGCTCGCCGGGCACCGGCTGATCGGCGTCGACTGGTCGCAGGACGCCCTGCGGCGGGCCCGCACCCGGCTGCCGGACACCGTGCGCGGTGAACTCACGGGTGGGGGGCTGCCGTTCGGTGCCGGGTCCGCGGACGCCGTGCTGTTCAGCGAGGTCGTCGAGCATCTCGTCGACCCGGACGCGGCGCTCGACGAGATCCGCCGCGTACTGCGCCCCGGCGGTCATCTGATGCTGTCCACGCCGAACCTGGCCGCCTGGTACAACCGCGGTCTGCTGCTGGCGGGGGTGCAGCCGGTGTTCTCCGAGGTCAGTCTGCGGGCCATCCACGGGCGGCCCGGGTCGGAGGTCGTCGGGCATCTGCGGCTGTACACCGCCCGCGCGCTCAGGGAGTTCGTCGCCGCGTCCGGCTTCACAGTCGTGGAGTTGAAGGGCGCGCCCTTCCACGGCGTACCGGGTGCGCTGCGCCCGCTCGACCGGCTCGCCTGTGCCAGACCGTCGCTGGCCTCGATCCTCCTGCTGCACGCACGCAAGACGTAAGGGGGCCGGCCCATGTGGGTGGGAGTGGCCGCGGCCCTGCTGGCGAACCTTCTCTACAGCCTCGGATTCGTCCTGGAGAAGCGGGCGTTGTCCAGCCTGCCCGAGGTGACGATCCGTCAACCCGCGCGGCTGCTGCGGCTGGTGATCGGCAGCCCCCTGTGGATCGGCGGCTCGCTCACGCTGGCCGCCGGCTTCGGCGCGCAGCTCGTCGTCTACCGGACACTGCCGATCGCCGCCGCGCAGGGCATCTTCGTCTCCGGCCTGGTGCTGCTGGTGCTGCTGTCGGCCCGGCTGCTCGGCGAGGAGACGACCGGTCGCGAGCGGTACGCGCTCGGCGCGATCCTGGCCGCGCTGCTCATGGTCGTGCTGTCCCTGAAGGAGTCCGGGGGCGGCGCGGACACCGTCAGCCGCAGTGCGCCGTATCAACTGATCCTGCTGGTGTGCGTGCCGTCCCTGGCCGGTGGCGTGTGGTTGTACGGGGCCGCCGAGCGCCGGGCGCGGCACCGGCACCGCGCGCCGACCACGGGCGTGGAGTACGGCGTGGCGGTGGGCCTGCTGTACGGGGTCAGCTCGCTGGCCATCAAGGGGGTGTCCAGCTATCTGACGACAAGTGGGCTCGGGCATGCGGTGGTTGAGCTGCTGCGCTCTCCGTACCCGTATCTCCTGTTGTGCACCGGCGTGTTCGGCCTGGTGATGTCGCAGGCGGCGCTGCAGCGCTGCCGGGCCTCGCTGATCGTGCCGGTGTGCACGACGGTGACCTGTCTGTACACGGCGGTGTTCGGCACGCTCTCGTTCGGCGAGGCGCTGCCGCACGACCCGGTGCGGCTCACCCTTCGGCTGGGTGGCACCGCCCTGGCCGTGTCCGTGCTGCTGGCCATGCCCAAGCACGATCCCGCACCTCAAGCCCCCATCGGTGCCAAGGAGTTGACGCCCCCATGAAACCCGACGACCCACTGCTGCGGATCCTGGCGTGCCCGCTCGACAAGGGCCCGCTGCATCTCGTCGAAGCCGAACCCGAAGCCGATGCCGATGCCGGAGGCGAAACCGAATCGGGCGGGGCGACGGGCGGCGGCGGGATCCTCTACAACCCGCGCCTGCACCGCCGTTACCCGATCATCGACGGCATCCCGCAGTTGCTGCCCTCCTCCGGCCAGCAGGTCTCGGACGACGAGCACGAGGCCCTGGTGAAACGGATGATCCCGTGAACGCGCCCACCGCCGGTGCCGTGCCCGCGCCCACCCTCGCGGCCCGGCTCGCCCGGCTGCTGCCCACCCGTCTGGTCGCGGCCACCGCGCGGGCCGTGTACCCGCGCTTCGAGCCCGAGTTGGCCCGGCTCGCGGACCTGTGCCCGGCCGGCTGCGGGACCGCGGTCGACGTCGGCGGCTGGTACGGCCCGTGGACGCGGCGGCTGTCGCGGCGGGCGAACGAGGTGGTGGCCGTGGAACCGGTCCCGCACCTGGCCCGGCTGCTGGCCGCCGGGGCGCCCGCGAACGTACGGATCGTGCAGGCCGCCGCCGCGGACCGGCCCGGCACGGCCCGGCTCTGGTTCCCGGCGGACGACTCGGGCGACCGGGGTGTGTCATCCCTGGTCCGCCGCGACATCCACGCGCACGCGCTGCACGTCAGCTGCGTCACGCTGGACCAACTCGGGCTACGGGACGTCGGGTTCATCAAGGTCGACGTGGACGGCAGCGAGCTGGCGGTGCTGCGCGGCGCGACCGGCCTCCTCTCCCGCGACCGCCCGGCCCTCTTCGTCGAGCTGGAGTCCCGGATCCAGCCGATCGCGCCGGTCGTCACCTACCTCTCGCTGCTCCGCTACGACGGCTGGGTGCTGCCCGGCGACACCTGGGTCCCGCTGTCGTCCTTCCCGCTGGAGGAGCACCAGAAGGGCGCCGCGCACGTCGTCACCCAGGGGCTGCTGGGCCGCGTACTGCCCTTCCGGCGCCACCCGCGGTACGTGAACTCGGTCCTGTTCCTGCCCGACGGCCGCCGTCCGGGCGGATCGGCGATGGGCGACGATGGTGCGCATGCCCTCCGCCAAGCGCCCCGGTAGCTCCGCCGGCCCCTTCACCCCGCTCGACTTCCAGCTGGTCCTGCTGCGCCGCATGGCCGACCACAACCCGGACCTGGTGGACGACGCCCGCCACGAGCTGGGCGCCTCCCTCGCCGACATGCGGGAGGCCAACAAGCGGTGGCAGGCGATGCTCCACTCCCCACGCGCGCGTGGCGGCGCCTCCCGCTACCGCTCGATCCTCGGCGCCCCGGAGTCGGCCGTGCAGCGCAAGATCGGCGACCTGGACTGCGAGGCCCTGTTCTGGCCCGTCCCCCTCTGGCCCGACCTCCGCTTCGAGGTGCTCCTCGCCCCGAACGGCGCCGTCTGGAACGAGTGGCTGGTCCGCGCCCCCGGAGCCCAGGCCCCGCCCCTGGACACCCTCGACGACCTCACCCCCTGGTCCTGCACGGTCGACGAGGCCGCCCGCGCCTTCGCCCCCGCCCGCCCCCTGGAGGGCACCGCGCCGACCCGCTGGGGCCTGGCGTTCGCGGCGCCGGACGGGGCGGGCGTGCGGCGGAACGTCGTAGCGGAATTCACCTGGGGCCTGCTCCAGCGGACCGCGGTCAGCGACGGGCCGCCGCCAGGATCGCGTCCCTGACCACCGCCACCGAGTCCGGGTGCAGGAACAGGAAGAGGTTCGGCTCGACCAGCTCCAGCTCCATCACCACCGGCTCCCCGTCGTCCCCGTCGACGAGATCCACGCGCGCGTACAGCAACTCGGGCGACTGCGGTACGGCGGCCAGGGCGCGCTCGGCGACGGCGCGCTCGGCCGGGGTCGCGGTCCACGGCTCCAGGCCCGGGTGGGCGGTCCGCTCGTCGTCGTAGGCCGTGCCGGGGGCCAGGACGGCCCGCTTGCGGCTGGCGTGCAGCAGCCGGCCGCCGACGAACAGCAGGGCACGCTCACCGGCCTTGTCGATGCCCCGCATGTACGGCTGCACCATCGCCGTCAGCCCTTCCTCGTGCATGCGCGCGAGGTGCCGTAGCGCCCGGTCACGGTCCTCGGGGACGTAACGCGCGGCGTAGCGGGAGCCCGCGCCGGAGGTCGGCTTGACGACGTACTCGTGGTCGCCCGGGAGGTCGGGGGTGTCGCCCGGCGCGAGGTAGTGGGTGGGGACGACGGGCACGCCGGCCGCGGCGAGATCGCCGACGTACCGCTTGTCGGTGTTCCACCGCACCACTGCGGCCGGGTTCGCCAGGCGCGTGGCCTTGCCGCAGCGCTCGGCCCAGGCCTGGAACTCGGCGGCCCGCCAGCTGTAGTCCCAGGTCGACCGGATCACGGCGAGGTCGTAGCCGGCCCAGTCGGCGTCGGGATCGTCCCAGAACACCGCCTCCGCGTCGGCCCCGGCCTCGCGCAGCGCCGCCAGCAGGCCCGGGAGGTCCTTGTCGCGGCTGGGTTCGGGGCGGGGATCGTAGGTGACGAGGGCGATGCGGGGCACGGTGGCACTCCGTTCCGGTTGCTGGGGCGCGTCCACGGTCCGGTGCGGAGGCGCGTCCGCGCAGGCTAACCGCGTTCCCCGCAACCGCGGCAACTCATTTGACCTTCCCCTTCGGGGAGGCCCCAGCATCGGTGGCGGAACCGGAAGAGGTCGAGGTGCGCATGAACGACACGGACATGCTGACGATCGGGGCCTTCGCGCGAGCGTGCAGGCTGTCGCCGAAGGCGCTGCGGCTCTACGACGAGCTGGAGCTGCTGCGACCGGCGCGCGTGGACCCGGACACCGGCTACCGCTACTACGCGGTCGCGCAGCTGGAGCGGGCGCGGCTGGTCGCGTGGCTGCGGCGGCTCGGCATGCCGCTCGCGCGGATCCGTGAGGTGTGCGCCATGCCGCCGACGGCCGCCGCCGAAGAGATCCGCGCGTACTGGGCGGATGTCGAGGCGCAGACGGCGGTACGGCGGGACCTCGCCGCGTTCCTGGTCGCCCACCTGTCGTCACCGTCCAGGAAGGACACCACCATGCTCGAACTCCGTTACTCGGCCCACTCGGACCCCGGCCGGGTCCGCCCCGCCAACCAGGACACCGCGTACGCGGGCACCCGGCTGCTGGCGGTCGCCGACGGGTTCGGCCCGGCGGGCGCCCCCGCGAGCGGCGCGGCCGTGGAGGCGCTGCGCTTCCTGGACACCGAGGAGGTGCCGGCGGGCAATGTGCTCAACCTCCTGGAGGAGGCGGTACGGGGCGCGACCGAGGCGGTCCGTGACGTGGCCGACGCCGACGAGACCGGCACGACCCTCACCGCGCTGCTGTGGACGGGCTCGCAACTGGCCCTCGTCCACATCGGCGACTCCCGCGCGTATCTGCTGCGCGAGGGCGGGCTCTTCCAAATCACGCACGACCACTCGGTCGTCCAGTCACTGATCGACGAGGGCCGGCTCACGCCGGAGGAGGCCGGCGCCCACCCTCAACGCACCTTGCTCCTCAAGGCGTTGACGACCGGCGCCCCCGACCTGAAACTCCACGACGCCCACCGCGGCGACCGCTACCTCCTGTGCTCCGATGGCCTGACCGCGGTCGTCTCCGAGCACCGGATCCGCGAACTCCTCACCGCGCACCCGTCCCCGGAGGAGGCGGTACAGGCCCTGGTGGACGCGGCGAACGAGGCCGGTGGTCCGGACAACGTCAGCTGTGTGGTGGCGGACGTGGTGTAGGAACGGGGGTGTCCCCGACGGCTGGGGATGCCCCCGACAGCTGGGGGCTTCTGTCTCCGACGGCTTAGGAGTGCCCCGCGTGTCCTCCCTCTTTCCCGCCCTGGCGAGCAGTCCGGGCGAGCAGGTCGCTCTAACCTTCGGTGACCGGTCCCTGACGTACGCCGGGCTGAGCGCGGCGGCCGACACGCTGGCGGCCCGGATCACAGGCGGCGACCGGGCCTCCGCCGGCCGGGTCGCCGTCTGGGCCACCCCCACGCTGGAGACGGCCGTCGCGGTCGTGGCCGCCCTGCGAGCCGGGGTGGCCGCGGTGCCGCTCAACCCGAAGTCGGGAGAGAAGGAGCTGGGGCACATCCTGGCGGACAGTGCGCCGACGGTGGTACTGGCCGCTCCCGGGGATGAACTTCCTTCTCCGCTACGAGACTTGCAGCGCATCGAGGTCGAGGTCGAGGTGCCGGGCGTGGAGATGCGAGGCGCCGGTGAGGAACCCGGCGACGAGGACCCCGCCCTGATCGTCTACACGTCCGGCACCACCGGCCCGCCCAAGGGTGCGGTCATCCCCCGCCGGGCGATCTCGTCCACCCTCGACGCGCTCGCCGACGCCTGGCAGTGGACCGGCGACGATGTCCTGGTGCACGGGCTGCCGTTGTTCCATGTGCACGGGCTGGTGCTCGGCATCCTGGGGCCGTTGCGACGGGGCGGCAGCATCCGGCATCTGGGCAGGTTCGACACGGAGGGCGTGGCGCGGGCGCTGAACTCCGGCGCGACCATGCTGTTCGGTGTGCCGACGATGTACCACCGCATCGCCCAGGCCCTGCCCGAGGAACCGGAGTTGGCGAAGGCGCTGGGGCGGGCGCGGCTGCTGGTCTCCGGTTCGGCCGCGCTGCCCGTGCACGACCACGAGCGCATCACGGCGGCGACCGGACGCCGGGTCGTCGAGCGGTACGGGATGACGGAGACGCTGATGAACACCAGCGTGCGGGCGGACGGCGAGGCACGGGCCGGGACGGTCGGCGTGCCGCTGCCGGGTGTCGAGCTGCGGCTGGTGGAGGAGGACGGGACCGAACTCGCCGCGTACGACGGGGAGACCGTCGGCGAGATCCAGGTGCGCGGCCCCAATCTCTTCACCGGCTACCTCAACCGCCCCGACGCGACGGAGGCCGCCTTCACCGCCGACGGCTGGTTCCGCACCGGGGACATGGCGGTGCGGGAGCCCGACGGGTACGTCCGGATCGTCGGCCGCAAGGCCACCGACCTGATCAAGAGCGGGGGTTACAAGATCGGGGCCGGGGAGATCGAGAACGCGCTGCTGGAGCATCCGGGGGTGCGGGAGGCGGCGGTGACCGGGGAGCCGGACGAGGACCTGGGCGAGCGGATCGTGGCGTGGATCGTGCCGACGGATCCCGACGCCCCGCCGAACGACGGCGAGTTGGCTGACCACGTCGCCCGCCGTCTCGCCCCGCACAAGCGCCCCCGGGTCGTGCACCACCTCGCCGCCCTCCCCCGCAACGACATGGGGAAGATCATGAAGCGGGCCCTGGCCCGTGACTGAACGCCTCTCCGCCCGCCAGATCCTCACCCTGGTCACCGACGACACCACCTTCTCTGAACTCCCTTTCTCTGTAAGGGAGTCCAAGCCCGACGGCCCCCTCGGCTGGCAGGGCTACGACGCCTCGCGCGCCCGCGCCGCCGAGCGCACCGGCGAGCAGGAGTCCGTGGTGTGCGGCACCGCGCGCGTCGCGGGCACGCCGGCCGTGCTGGTCGCGTTCGAGTTCGGCTTCCTCGGCGGCTCGCTCGGCGAACGCACCGGCGACCGCATCGAGTCGGCGTACGCCCACGCCCGCACCCACCGCCTCCCGGTCGTCCCACTGGTCGCCACGGGCGGCAGCCGCATGCAGGAGGGCATGCTCGCCCTCACCCAACTCCAGCGCGTGGCCCACCAGTCGGCGCTCACCCGGGAGGCGGGCCTCCCCCAGATCGCCGTCCTGCGCGACCCCACCACGGGCGGCGGCTGGGCCACCCTGGGCGCGGGCGCCGACGTGATCCTCGCCCTGCCGGGCGCGCAGGTCGGCTTCGCCGGCTCCCGGGTCCGCCCACCGGACGCGGATCCGGCCGCGTACACCGCGGAGGCCCAGATGGCGGCGGGGGCGGTGGACGCGGTCGTGCCGCCGGGGGAACTGCGGGAGCGGTTGGGGGTGTGGCTGCGGCTGCTGACGTCAGCGACATCGGAGGGGGCATCAGAGGCGGCCTCGGAGGCGCCGCCGCCACCCACCGCCCTCGGCTCCCCCGACCTCCCCACCACCGGCTGGGACGCCGTCCGAGCCGCCCGTTCCCCCGAACGCCCCCGCGCCCACGCCTACTTGGACGCCTACTTCACCCACCGGGCCGACCTCTCCGGCGACCGTTGCGGCGGCACCGACCCCGGCATGCTCTGCGGCTTCGGGGAGCGGGAGGGCCGTACCGTCGCGTACGCCGCTCAGACCGGTACCGCGACCCGCCCGGCGGGCTACCGGACCGCCACCCGCCTGATCGGTCTCGCGGGCCGGCTCGGCATTCCGGTGCTGACGCTGGTGGACACCCCGGGTGCCGCCAACGACGCGGAGGCGGAGCGGCAGGGGGCGGGGGCCGCGATCGCCGAGTTGTTCGGGGCGGTGGCGTCCGCGCGGACGCCGGTGACCACGTTGGTGATCGGCGAGGGCGGCTCAGGCGGGGCGCTGGCGCTGGCCGCGCCCGGCAGCACCTGGGCCACGCCGGACAGTTACTTCTCCGTCATCGCACCGGAGATGGCGGCGGCGATCCTCAAGCGCCCGGCCGACCAGGCGGAGGCCACGGCCGATCAACTCCGCATTCGCCCACAGGACTTGGTGGAGCTGGGCGTGATCCGGGGTGTGGTCCCGACCTGAACGGGCACGGCACCCGTCCGAACAGGCCTGATCCCGACCCGAACAGGGGAACAGTTGCTCCCCGGAACAGGTGATCGTCGCTCCTGAGACCGGCTGGGGCCCATGTGGCGGACGATACTTACGGTGCGCAAGCGACTGGCTGCAGACCGTAGTCGTGAAGCGCAGGTCCCACACATGCACCACATCAAGGAGTACGCACCACCATGAACGTTCTCACCGACATCCTCGCCGGCCTCGCCCACTTCATCGGCTGGCTGGTCTGACCGTCCCGTCCGGCCTCCGCGAGGAAGTCGTCAGGCAGAACACGGCGGCGCCGTCTCCCCGTCCCAGGGAGGCGGCGCCGTCCGCGTCCTAAGACGTGCCGTGCCGTGCCGTGCCTACTTCACGCCCACCGCCCGGATCACCTCCTGCGTCACCGAGCCACCCCGGTCGTCGCTCGCCGCGGCCCGCAGGGAGATGTACGAGGCGTCACGGGGCACGGTCAGCGTGCCGTGGCCGCCGCCGGTGAGCCGTACCGTCCGCCACGACTTCCCGTCGTCGTACGACACTTCGAGCTTCTCGCCGCCGATGGTCCCGGTGTCCGGCGCGCCCTGCACGTACTCCGCCCGGATCCCGACTGGCAGCCGCGCCCCGCCCCGCACATCGCCCGCAAGGTCGGTGTCGACGTCGAAGGCGAGGTTGATCAGCGGCAGGAAGGTCCAGCGGTCCTCGGGCGTGGCCGCCGACCGGAAGGTCCACTCGGAGTGGCCCTTCGTGGACAGCCGCCAACGGTCCGCGTCGAGCGCGGTGTCGGTGACCACCTTGTACGTGTGCTCGTCGGCGGGCGCGTCCCAGGCGTACGCCCCGGAGCTCTGCCGCCGGTCGACCAACTCCCCGTCCAGATACACCTCCGTGTACTGGGACATGCCGGTCTCCGCGCTCCACACGTCCCCGAATCCGGTGTGATCGGGCCCGGAGTCACCCCACCCGGGCGTGTTGAACTGCAGCTGGTTCCCTGAGCGTTGCTGCCCCCAGCCGAGACCCGTACCGAGCCACGGATGCCAGACCGGCTTGAACCAGTCCAGCGCGGGACGCGAGCCACCCCGGTACGCGACAAGCCCACTCCGCTCCTCCAACGCCCCGTCGGCCGCCGTGACGGACTCGTGCCACAGCTGCCCCGGCCCGGTCGACACGTAGTCCGTCCGCTCGGCCGGATAGTCGATCCGCTCCTGGAACCCGAGGCCGATGGGGAAGGTCCCGGTGATCGAGTACCGGAACTCGCCCCCGCTCACCGGCTCGGCCGCATGGAACTTCACTCCCACGGCGGCGAGTTCACGCCCACGCGGCGCATACGTCAGATCGCGGTTCGGGATCGCCCCCGCGTGCCCCTGCGAAAGGTCGTACATGTAGGGCGTGTTGGGCGTCCCGGTCATGTCGACCCGCCCCGCCGCGCGGAGCCGGGCGGCATCGGCCGCGTTGACCGTGGCGATCTGCAGCACCCGGTCCCCGTCGTCGTCGCCCCACCAGGCGTTGAGCCGCCCGGGCGCGTCGTCGGTCACGAACAGCGCCTTGGCGCCCGCGTCTTGAGCGGCCTGGGCGAGGGCGACCGGATCGCCGCCGTCGGCAAGATGCGCGAGCACGGCCTTGCCCCGCACCGCGCCCGCCATCGGCCCGTCCCCGACATCCACGATCGGCAGCCGCGTACGCCCCTCGACCAGCGTGCCGCCCGGCTGCACGACGGCCTCGCGCACGCCCTTGACCTCCAGCAACGGCTTCCCGAGCCGCCACACGGTCCGGTACTCGAAGCCGCCCTGGGTGACCTTCTTCGTGGGCGCCGCGAAGACGCTGTCGTACATCACGGGCACCTGGACCGCCCCGAAGAGATCGGCTCCGCCGGCGTTGCGGTCGTACTCCATGAGCAGTTGCCGGGTCTCGGTACGCCGGTCGACCTTGGCCCTGATCTCCCGCAACGCCCTTCCGTCGAGGGTGACTTCACGATCCTGGTCCAGCGTGATCTCGGGCGCCGCGAGGAAGCCGAGCCCGAGCGAGTCCGCGCCGTGGCTGCCGTGCACGTCGAGGAAGGAGGTAAGGCTGTACGTCCCCGGCTGGAGCCGCAGCTTCAGGGTGCCGGAGTCGTCGACGTGCACCGAGGACGGGTCAGCGTCCTGGGCGAGCCGCTGCACCACGAGGTCGGCCGCGGTGGCCGCCCCGTCCCGGTCCTTGACGTGGACCGTGAGCGTGTACCGCTCCTCCTCCTTGACCAGCCCGAACGCCGTGTGCGCGACGGGAGTTCCGGCGACGGACGCCTCGATCCGCCCACTGGTGTTCCCGACCGGCGCCTTCGATCCGTCGCCGGTCACGGTGGTCGACGCGGTGCCGTGCGCGGGCACGGTGAGGCGGGTGTCGGCGAGAGTGGCGACGCCGTCCGGGGCGCCCTGCACGGCGAGGCTCAAGTCGATGTCCGTACCGGTGGAGTTGGTGTAGGTGACGACCCTGCTCACCGGCTTGTCGTCCTCGTACGGCCAGCCGTAGAAGCCGAGATCGGCGCTCCCGGTGGCGGTGACGCTCGCCTCGACGGCCGCCGGGACACTCACCCGACCGGCACCCAACTGATAGGCGGACGCGTCGAGTTGCTCGGACGTCGACATCAGCGCGTCCTTGAGCTGGGCGCCGGTCCAGTCGGGGTGTTCCTGAGCGAGCAGGGCGGCCACGCCGGCGACATGGGGCGTCGCCATCGACGTACCGCTCATGGACGTGTAATAGCCGCTGCCGTCGATGAGTTGGGAGCGGGCGGCGAGGATGTCGACGCCCGGCGCGGAGAGGTCGGGCTTGAGGGCGTTGTCGCCGTAGCGCGGTCCCGCACTGGTGAAGTAGGCGGCCTCGTCCGCCGAGTCGACGGCGCCCACGGTGAGCGCGGAGTCGGCGGCACCGGGTGAGCCGATGCTGGAGGGGGCGCCGGTGTTGCCGGCCGCGACGACGAAGAGGGCCCCGGTCTCCTTGGTGAGCGTATCGACGGCCTGGGCCATGGGATCGGTGCCGTCGCTGGGCTCCGTGGACCCCAGACTCATGGAGACGATCCTGGCGTGCACGTCCCGCGCGGCCCACTCCATGCCGACGATGATCTGGGACTCGCTGCCCGAACCCTGGTCGCTGAGCACCTTGCCGACGGCGAGGGTGGCGTCCGGGGCGACGCCCTTCTCCTTGCCGTCGGAGGCGGCGCCGTCCCCGCCGACGGTCGAAGTGACGTGCGTGCCATGGCCGTTGCGGTCGGCGACCTCCTCGCCCTCGATGAAGCTCTTGGTGACGGACACACGCCCGGCGAGGTCGGGATGGCCGACGTCGACCCCCGTGTCCAGCACAGCGACGGTGACGCCCTTGCCGGTCAGCCCGGCCGCCCACGCCTCCGGCGTACCGATCTGCGCGTTGCTCTCGGCCATGTCGGCCCTGACCCGCCCGTCGAGCCAGAGCCCCGTCACGCCGTCCTGCCGGGTGAACTCCTGCCAGAACCCCCGTCCCTTGTCGGCCTCGACGGCGGCCCCACGCACACTGTCGAGCACCCGCGTCCGTGTGGCGCTCCGCGGGGTGACAGCGCGGGTCCCCTTCTTGTAGGTCACGATCAGCGGGAGTTCGGTCGTCTTCTGGTCGGTGAGCCCCTGCCGGATCAACTCGCTCACGTCGAAGAGCCGTTGATCGAGGGTCCCGGCCCGCAGATACGGCAGTGCCTCGTCCGGTACGACGGTGATCTCGCCGTCGGCGGTCTGCGTGCGTACGGCTCCGGCGGCGCCTCTGGGTCGGTCGACGGTGACTGTCTTCCTGCCGGCGCCGAGGTCGGTGACGGTGACCTTGTCGCCGGTGACGAGGGTGACCGTGTGGGCGGTGCCTGCCGTGCTGGTGCGGGCGGTGTGCTCCGGAGCTCCGGCGCCCGAGGTGCCGTCCCGTGCCGTCGCCGGTGCTGTCGGTATCAGCGCCAGCACCAGCCCTGCCGACAGAAGGGTCACCCCGCGTCTGACTGGTCCTCTGCTCATCCACGCCTCTCTTCGTCTCACCATGGGGTTCTGCGTCGAGCGCTGTCGCGTGCTGCGAAGAGTGTCGGGGGGCTTGTGGTGCGGGAGAGTTGAGTGGGGATGGCGGGTTGGTGCGGTGGCGGGTTTCCGCCAGTGGGTTCGGTGGCACGAACGGGGTGTCGAAACCGGGGCAACTCCAAACGCCGTCCGGAACAATGAGGTTGATCGGTTCGCCGCGGACTACGGGGGCGTCGTGGATGGTTTGGTCGAGTTCAAGATGGACGACGGCTCCGTGGTCGCGGTCGAGGCCATGGAGGAGGAGCGAGGGTCCCGGCTGATCGGCCGCCGGCGCGAGGACGGCACGATCCAGGCGGCGCGCACCTTCGAGGGCGCGTTGGAGGGGGTGCGCGCGGCGGCCGAGTCGGCGCTGCGGGTGTTCCGGGACGGCGCGCTCCAACCCGACGGTGTGGAGATCGAGTTCGGCGTGAAGCTGTCCGCCGAAGCGGGCGCGTTCATCGCCAAGGGAACGGCCGAGGGGCATCTGGTGGTCAAGCTGACGTGGTCCCCGTCCCCGTCGGCGTCACCCTCGCCTTCGGCATCACCGTCACCGTCACCGTCGCCGGACCAGGAGGCCGGTGGCTCCTCATGATCCCCGGAGAGTGGCAGGCCCGCGTCGAGTGCGGCGGCCGACTGGCCGGCGCGGGCTTCCTGGTGACCTCGGACAAGGTGCTGACCTGCGCGCACGTCGTCCAGGACGGCGACCGGGCGCCGGTGACCGTGTCCTTCCCGCAGCGCCCGGGCGCCGAACCGGTCCCCGCGCGGGTCGTCGCGCAGGGCGGCTGGCCCGGACTCCGCGCCGACCGGGGCGACTTGGCCGTCCTGCAACTGGAGAGCGAGGTCGCCATCGCCCCGGCGGTCCTCGCGCCGGCCGACGCGGCGCACGGCGACCGCAGGCTCGTCGCGTACGGGTTCCCGCAGGGGTACGACGACGACGGCACGCTCGCCGAGTACCGCACGGCGGGGCCGTTCCCGCTCATGGGCGAGTGGATCCAGCTGGTGGCGTGGAGCGGACACGGCCAGCCGCTGGTGGCCGGGTTCAGCGGCGCGGCGGTCGCCCTCGTCGAGACCGGCGAGGTCGTCGGCATGGTCACGGCCGCGGACCGCGCCCGGGACGTACGCACCGGCCGCATGATGCCGACCCACGTCATCGCCCGCTACTGGCCCGACCTGAGTGACCTGGTGCGGCTGCCGGAACAGGTGCGGCCGGAGCAGGCACAGAGGGGCGGGCCTTGGCCGAACGACCTCGTCTCCGGCCCGGCCCGCGGCGACACCGACCGGGCGCGGCGGTACGACGTCCACTCAGCCTCAGCCCTCGGGCGCACCGCCGGGTCGCGGCTCAGCCCGAACCCCGGGCCGTGGCAAGCCGACCCCGCCGAAATCGCAGCGCACGCACTCCCGCACACCGGCCGGGCACGGCTCCGGGGCCTCGTAGAGAAAGCCGCCCGGGCCGGACTGGACTGTGATCCCGTGCGGCTCTACCGGGACGCGGCCGGGGAGTTCGATCCCGAGCCGCCGGACGAGGGGTTCGCGTCGTTGTGGGCCGCGGCCTGGTTCGTACTGTGCGAGGTGGACGATCCGCGGACGCCTGCGCGGTTCGCCGACCGGCTGGACGCGCTGCTGACCGTGCCGGTCCGGAGCGGCGAGGCGCCCGACTGGTCGCCGATCCTGGTGGAGGTGCGGCCCAGCGGCGCCGGCAACGACGTGTTCCGCGTCGAGGTGTCGGCGTACAGCGGACAGCGTCGCCATCTCGTCGCCTCGGGCACGGTCGCGGAGGACCGGCTGCCCGCCTATGTGCAGGACCACGTGGAGGAGGCGTTCCCGTATCTGCGGCCCGGCGCCGACGAGTTGATCGCGTTCGCGCTGCCCCGCGACCGGCTCGACCTGCCGGTGGACCGCTGGGGCAGCGCCCCGGACGACCCGACCCCGCTCGGCCGCACGTACCCCGTCGTCGTGACCGACCACGCACGCCGCACGGCCGGCAAACGGCACGTCCTGACCCGGGTGTGGGACCGGCTGCGCACCTGCGAGGACGCACCCGTGCAGCGCGTGGCCTGCGCATGCCCCGACAACCCCATGAAGCTCCGCCAGCGGATGCGCCAACCCGACGCCTGTCTCGCCGGCTTCGCCGCCACGTCCCCAACAGCACGTACCCGAAAGCATTTTGAGGAGTCGGTCACCGCACCGGCCCCGATGATCGTGTGGTCCCGCCGGGGCTGCGACGGGTCGGGGGAAGGGGGCTGCGGGGACGCGGGTGACTGCCCGGGCGCGGTGTTCCTCGACGGGCTCGACGCCCACCTCTCGCGCGTCTCCCCTGCCGAACTCCCGCGCACGGTCCTGGCGTTGCGCGAGGAGGCCGACACCGAGGACGACCACTGGGCGCGGGACATCCAACTCCTGTGGGACGACCCGCACTGCTTCACCGACGAGCATGCCGGAGCCGTACACACGCGGTCTCCCCTGGCCTGACCACCGAACCGACCATCCTGAAGCCCACGACAACCCCAACTGCTCCAACCCGCACCCGCACCAACACCCGCCCGCAGACCGGAGATCCGCCCCATGCCGCACTGGTCCGTCTACACCGGCAGCAGCGAACCGCACGACGGGATCGCCGAGTTGCCCGTTCCGCCGCCGTGGCGCGCGTTCGACGGCGGGCCCGCGCTGCCGCCGCCCGGTGAGCGGGACGACGCGGCGGCGATCTCGCCGGACCGGGTGCACCGGGCGCGGACGTATGTGGCGACCCCGGAGAGCGTCCAGTTGGTCAACGCGGCGCTGTGTCTGCGCCGTCCGCTACTGGTCACCGGGCCGCCAGGCACCGGCAAGTCCTCGCTGGCGTACGCGGTGGCGCGCGAGCTGCGGTTGGGCCCGGTGCTGCGCTGGAACATCACCAGCCGCAGCACCCTCGCCGACGGCCTCTACCAGTACGACCCGTTGTCCCGGCTGTACGCGGCCCGCCCCGGCCCGGAGGGCGACGGGCAGCCGCGCGGCGGAGTCGAGGACCACCTGCGGCTCGGCCCGCTCGGCACCGCGCTCCTCCCCTACGACCGTCCCCGCGCCCTCCTCGTCGACGAGATCGACAAGAGCGACCTCGACCTTCCCAACGACCTGCTGAACGTCCTGGAGGAGGGCCAGTACGAGATCCCCGAACTGGTCCGCGCCGCCCGCCACTCGGCCGATGGGACGGCCCAAGTCCTCGCGGACGGTACGGAGTCGCCGGTCACCGTGGACCACGGCCGCGTCCGTTGCCGCGCCTTCCCGTTCGTCGTACTGACCAGCAACGGGGAGCGGGAGTTCCCGCCCGCCTTCCTGCGCCGTTGCGTCCGGCTGAAGTTGCGCCGACCCGAGCGGGGGCAGCTCACCGAGATCGTCCGCGCCCACCTCGGCGACCCGGACGACCGTGCCGTGTCCCTGATCGAGGACTTCCTACGACGCTCGAGCAGCGGCGAACTCGCGACGGACCAGCTCCTCAACGCCATCTACCTGACAGGGGTCGCCGGACTTGAGGCGGGCTCACCGGAGGAGTTGGCCGAGCAGTTGATGCCGTACCTGAGTGCGGCGGCGGACGGCGATGGCGTCTGATCCCACGCCGGACGACGGCACCTCCTCCGCCGCCGCCGACCGGCTGACGGCCCTGCTCGCCACGGCCGCGGGCCCCGAAGGGTCAACCCCGACCCCGCGAGAGCTGGCGGAACTGCTGTGGCTGGCACGGCAGTTGGCGCCGGAGCAAGCGGATGAGGGTGCGGCTGGTACCGAGCGGGAGGGCCCGGTACCAGCCGCGCCCTCATTCCCTCAGCCCACTTCCACTGCCACTCCCACAGCCACACCCACCGTCGTACCCCCGGATTCCCCCAAGCCGTCCCCACCCGCCCCGACCCCCGACGGCCGAGTCCCCCTGCACCTGCCCAAACCGTCCCCCGCCCCCGACCCCGCGCCCACGGCGAACGGTCTCTTCCTCGCCCCCGCACCCCCGATGCTCCACCACCCGCTCGCCCTGCAACGCGCCCTGCGCCCCCTCAAGCGCAAGGTGCCCGCGCCTCGCGCCCGTGTCCTCGACGAGTACGCCACCGCCGACCGCATCGCCCGGCTCGGCGCGCGTCCGGAGGCCTGGCTGCCCGTGCTGCGCCCGGATCTCGACCGCTGGCTGCGCCTCAACCTGGTGTACGACACCGGCCCGACGATGCCGGTCTGGCGCCCCCTGGTGCGCGAACTGCACACCGCGCTGGCCCAGTCGGGCATCTTCCGCTCGGTCGCCCTGCACCCGGCCGGCCCCGACGGCCACGCCCGGCACGTGCCCGACCCCGGCGACGGCCGCACGGTCACCCTCGTCGTCAGCGACTGCATGGGCCCGCAGTGGCGCCCGGGCCCGGCGGGCGACCGCTGGTACCGCACCCTGCACCACTGGGCGGGCCGGATGCCGGTGTCCGTACTCCAACCGCTCCCCGAACACCTGTGGCTCACAACGGCGTTGCCCGCCGAACCGGGCCTGCTCGCCGCCGCGACGGCGGTCGCTCCCACGGCACGGCTCGCCTTCACGCCCTTCGACCCGGACAGCGCCCTCGGTACCCGGCCGGGTGCCGTCCTCCCGGTACTGGAGGCGGGTCCGTCCTGGCTCGCCAACTGGTCCACCCTGATCGCCTCCCCAGGCGGGGCCCACACCCCGGGCGCGGCGGCCCAGTTGCCCGCCCGTCCCGCGCCGCAGGCCGAACCCTCGGCCCCCGACATCGCCGCGCTCCCGCCGCGCGACCTGGTCCTGCGCTTCCGCTCGACGGCGTCCCCGGCGGCCTTCCGCCTCGCCGGTCACCTCGCCCTGGCCGACCCGTCCCTCCCGGTCATGCGCCTGGTCCAACGCGCCCTGGAATCCAGCCCGCGCCCCCAGCACCTCGCCGAGATCATCCTCAGCGGCATGCTCACCACGATCCCGGGACCGCCGGGCTCCTACGACTTCCGTCCCGGCGTACGGGATCTGCTGCTGCGGTCTCTGCCGCGTACGGCCCGGGGGCGGACCCGTGAATTCCTGGCCCGGGTGGGCGGGTTGATCGACGAGCGGGCGGGGCTGGCGGCCGGGGACTTCCGGGCGCGGGCCGGGGGGCGGGAGGGCGAGGCCTTCGCGACGGTGCGGGAGGAGACGGTTCGGCGGCTGGGCGGAGGCGCCGGGGAACGGGACCGGCTGCCGGATGGAGGCGGGAGGCTGGAGCGGCTGCTGGACGGGCGGTATCGGCTGATCTGGCCGCGGGGGCGGGCCCGTTGGGCGTGGCAGGCCGAGGACGTGCGGGGCGGGGGGTCCGTGACCGTGCACCTGTACGCGGAGCAGACGGCACCGCAGGAACGGTTCCTGCGGGAGGCGCGTGCCCTGGCCGGTCTCCGTCACCCGAACGTCATGCCGGTGCTGGACTACGGCGTCTCCGGCGAATCGCCGTATCTGGTCACCGAGTTCGTGGAAGGCGTGACTCTGGCCGAACTGGAGCAGGGCAGCGGGCCCGGCGTGAACTTCCGGGTCTTCGCCCAACTCGTCGTCCAGGGTGTGGCGGGGCTCGAAGCGCTCCACGCGGCGGGCCTGGTGCGTGGGCAGCGCGGTCCGAGCGGGCTGCTGCTGCGCCCCGACGGCACCCTGCTGATCGGCCGGTTCGCCCTGGGCGAGGAGTCCGTGGGCAAGGACCCGGCCGCCGACTTCCTCGAATTCGACGCGCTGGTACGGAAATTGGCCTCGGGGGTGGCGGCCCCCACGCAGTCCGAGCGGCTGCTCACGGACATCGGACGCGGCGAGCTGTCCGCCCGCGAGGCGGCCCCCCACCTCGCGACGGCCCCCGACCCCGAGCCCTGGACCTTCAGGATGCTCGGCCCGCTCCGGATCAGCCTCCCCGAGGAACCCGAGATCACCGTCCGCCTCGCGGACGCCCAGGCCCTCCTGTGCATGCTGCTCCTCAAACAGGGCCGACCGATCACCCACGCGGAACTCGCCCAGGGCATCTGGGACGAGCCGCCCGATGCCCGCGAGGCGGCCCGGCGTATCGACCTGTTCTGTTCCGAGATCCTCCGCCGCCTCGGCCCGGGCATCCTCGCCGCCGTCCCCGACGGCTACGCCCTGCACGCCCCGGCCGCCCACATCGACGTACTCCACTGCGAGCGACTGCTCGGCCGCCGCTCCCCCGAGCAGGACCCGCGCGCCGAACGCGCCCTGATCCAGGAGGCCTTGGACCTCTGGTACGGCGAGCCCCTCGACGGCATCCCCGGCCCCGCGGCCAAGGCCACCCGCGCCCACCTGCACACACTCCGCCTCACCCTGTGCGCCACCCGCGCCCAACTCGACCTGGATCTAGGTGACTTCGAGCAGGCCGCCATCGACCTCACGGCTCTCCTCCAGGAGCATCCGGACCGGGAGGACTTCCGCTGGCTGCACATCCTGGCGCTCCAGGGCATGGGCCGGATCGCGGAGGCCATCGAGTCGTACGAGTCCTACGCGGAGGTCCGGGCCCGGCAGCACGGCGACCCCATCGACCCCGCCCTGCACGAGCTGTACCAGGAGCTTCGGGCCTCGCCCGAGCGGGGCCGACCCACGATCGTCTTCGACGCCCCCGGCCTGAGCGAACACCCGCAGGCCCGGGACGCCTTGGGCCGCGCGGTGATCAGCCTGCTCTCCTCGCCGGACCTCACCCCGCACCAGTACGACATGACGGCCCGCAGCGACGGCTATGTCGTCCTCGCCGAACCCGAGGCCGACGTGCTGCCCCTCCTCGACGCGGTCCTGCGCGAACTGCCGGAGGCACTAGCGGACTTGGACGACCCGCCGCCGTTCCGGGTAATCTTCTGGCACGGTCCCTTGTTCACGGACACGCACCGGTCCGGCATGCCGAGGCAGGTGGCGACCGCGATCGAGCGCAACGAGGCCGACATCCTGGTCGTCCTCTCCCCCGTCCTGCACGAGGAGTTCGCGCAGGCCTCCGCCGTCACCCTCTTCGAGCCGTTCCGCATGGGCTCCCCGAACTCCCAGCCCCTGTCCTGGTACCGCCCGTTGCACCTCCCATCACCCGAACCGGAGCCGGAGCCGGAGCCCGAGTCCCGGGACCTGGTCAGCGGCCCGTTCACCACCCCCGACATCGCCCGCCTGGAACCCCCCGACCCCGGCCGCTCCGCCATCGTCCACACCCTGCCCGACGGCCCGCTCACCCTCCTCAACCCGAACCAGCCCTGGGGCACCCGCCCGCCCCGCCTGACCACGTACTACGAGATCGACCTCACCACCCAGCAGGCCGAGTACGAGGTCTCACTGCCGAGTTCGGGCGGCGGCACGTTCACCACGACGGTCGAGTTGTCCTGGCACGTGGACGACCCGGTCGCGTTCTTCCTGGGCGAGACCGCCAGCGTCTCCGCCCTCCTCCTCGACCACTTCCTCAAGGAGGCGTCCCGCGTCACCCGCCGCCACCCCCTGCGCCGGGCGGGCGCGGCCCAGCAGGCCGTACGCGCCGGGCTGCGGCGGTGGCCGGTGCCGGGCCTTTCGGTGTCGGTCGCGGCAACCCTGTCCCCGGAGGGAGAGCAACAGCCGCCAGGGAGCGGGCCGGTGGCGGTGGCGGATCGCTCGCCGGCCGACCTCCTGCGGGACGCGCAGACCGTACTGATCGGCTTCGACGGCGTCCTCACCAGGCTGTTCTCCCCGAACTCCGCGCGCAAGGCGGTGAACAGCATGCTCGCCGACATCGCCGAACACCGCGGCCGACCGGTGACGGAGTCGTTCCGGCACCCCCTGGACGTGCTGCGCGCCTTCGCCTTCACCGACGTCGCGGAGATCCTGTACCACCGCCTCAATCAACTCGAACTGCACGCGGCGCACTCTTCCCTGCAGACCGACTACGCCACGGCCCTGCTCGTCGCCCTGCGGACCTCCGGCCGCCGCGTCCACGTGGTCGCCGATGTGTACGAGGAGGCCGTCCACCGGCACCTGACGCTCCACTCGCTGACATCGTCGGTGGACACCGTGACCGGTCGCGCCCAGGATCCGCGGCTGCTGATGCCCGACCCGGACTGTCTGCGGCGCTCGCTGCGCACCTCGCCCGGGCGGGATCCGGCCTCCCGGGCCGTGCTGATCAGCTCGTCCGTCACGGAACGGGACGCGGCGCTCGAACTGGGGCTTCCCTTCATCGGCTACGCCGAGACCCGCGCCGGCCAGGACGAGCTCCGCGCGGCGGGTTGCCGGGTGTTGGCCCAGTCGCTCATGGAGCTGGCCGACGCGGCGTACACCCAGCACCCCGAGCGAAGCTAACGCAGACCTTACATTAGACATTCCAGACAAATTACCCATTCAGCCGCACCCCACCCGGCCCCCCACAAAAGGCGCCCTCACCCCCGCCCCCGCACGATGCGAGTGAGGCCCGCCACCCGGCGCGGCCCACGGAACGAGGTCCGTCGTCCACCGGCGGCCCACGGTCTGCGCTCTCGGGAGGACCTAGCCATGACCGCCAGTCTGGAGCAGTTGCGCCGCTGCCATTTCGCCGTCGACCTGGGGGCGGCCCGGACCCGCGTCTATGTGAAGGGTGCCGGACTCGTCGTGGACCAGCCCTCCGCCGCCGCCATCAACACCCGCACCGGCGCCCTGATCGCCGTGGGCGAGTTCGCCGAGAAGATGACCGGCCGCACCCCGGACTACATCCGCGTCGTCCGCCCCGTCTCCGGCGGCACCGTCGTCGACATCGAGATGGCGCAGCGCATGCTGCGCCACCTGCTCGGCGACAAGATCCGCCGCACCCTGCGCCGCAAGCCCCGGCTGCGGGCCGCGGCCTGCACCCCGCACGACGCCGATCCGCTGGCCCAGCGGGCCGCGATCGAGACCCTCGTCGGACTCGGCGCGCGCCGCGTCGAACTCGTCGACACCCTGATCGCCGCCGCCGTCGGCTGCGGACTGCCCGTCGAGCGGCCCGAGGCCACCATGATCATGGTGTGCGGGGCGGCGGCGACACAGGTCGCCGTCCTCTCCCTCGGCTCGATCGTCACCGCCGAGCGCATCCCCGTCGGCGGCGAGGCCGTCGACCACGCGATCGTCCAACACCTCCGGCACGAGCACGAGTTGATGCTGCCGAGCCAGTCCGTACGGCCGCTCCAGCTCGCCCTCTCCGGCAACGGCCTCACCGCCCAGGGCCCCGCGTCGACGGAGATCCACGGCCGGGACGTCGCCACCGGCCTCGCCCGCTCCGTCCAGGTCGACACCGCCGCCGTGCGCGGCGCGATCGAGACGCCGCTGACCGCGGTGCTCGACGGCATCGGCCGGGTGCTGCGCAACTGCCCGCCGGACCTGGTCGCCGACCTCGCCGACCGCGGCATCATGATGGTCGGCGGCAGCGCCCTGCTCCCCGGTCTCGACCAGATGCTGAGGCACGCCACCGGCATGCCGGTGCACATCGCCGAACGCCCCGACGTCTGTGCCGTACAGGGCCTCGGCGCCATGCTGGAGGGCAAGATCGAGCCGCTGGTGCTCGACCCGCTGGCCACCTGAGCACCGTACGAGACACCCGTACGAGACCCCTACGGGACACCCGGCATGACCGATCGCCTGCCGCCGCTCCTGGAGGCCGTCCTGGGCGTGGGTACCGACCTCGAACTGCACACCACCCTCCAGCACATCGTGGACAGCGCCGCCGAACTGACCGGTGCGCGGTACGCGGCCCTCGGCACGACGGATCCCGGCCAGGACGGTCTGGCCGAGATCCGCACGCCGGGCGCCGGCCCGTGCGCTGCCTCCCCCTCCTCCACTTCCCCCGACCCCGCCCCCTCGCTCAGCGTGCCCATCCACGTGCACGACGAGGTGTTCGGCGAGCTCCACCTCGCCGGCAAGCAGGTTCCCGGGACGCCCGGCGACGCGGCCTTCGGCGCCGAGGACGAGCAGTTGCTGCGCGTGCTCGCCGCGCAGGCCGGTCTCGCGATCGGCAACGCCCGGCTGTACGAGGCGGCCCGGCAGCGCGAGCGGTGGATCGAGGGGGCGGCGGCCGTCACCACCGCGCTGCTCACCGGCGAGCAGGCGGCGGACGCGCTGGAGACGGTCGCCGAGCGCGCCCGCATCCTCGCCGACGCCTCCGCCGGGATCATCCTGGAGCCCACCGAGGACGGCGGCATGGAGATCGTGGCCGCCTCGACCCATCAGGACCCGGGCGACATCCTCGGCACCACCATCCAGCCCGGCAGCCCGGTCCTCGTCCAACTCCTGGGCGGGGAACCGGTGTTCATCGACGACTCGGCGACCGACCCAAGGATGACCACGCATGTACGGCACCGGTTCGGGCCCAGCATGATGCTGCCGCTGCAGGCGGAGGGCCGGCTCATCGGCACCCTCGCCCTGCCCCGCTCGCGCGGTGATCGCCCGTACACGTCCGTGGAGCGGCTATTGGCCACCCAGTTCGCCTCGCAGGCCGCGCTGGCCCTGGTGCTGGCCGACGCCCAGCACCGCCGTGCGCGTCTCGCCGTCTACGAGGACCGCGACCGTATCGCCCGCGATCTGCACGACCTGGTCGTCCAACGGCTGTTCGCCACCGGCATGATGCTGGAGTCCACCCAGCGCAAGGGTCCCTCCGACGAGGTCCACGCGACCCTCGGCCGGGCCGTCGACGAACTCCAGTCGACGATCCAGGAGGTCCGCACCGCGATCTTCGCCCTCCAGCAACCGCCCGCCGAAGCCCCAACCGGCCTGCGGGGCAAGGTGCTTCGAGAGACGTCCGGTGCCGCCGCCCTGCTCGGCCGCAGCCCCTCCACCCGTTTCACCGGTCCGGTGGACAGCCGCGTCCCGGACCGGACCGCCGCCCACCTCCTCACCGCCCTGCGCCGCGCCCTCGCCGCCGCCACGCATCGCCCCGGCGTCTCCCACGTCGAGGTCACCGTCGACGTGACGGCCCAACTCCCGGACGGGCGCGACGCCGTACGCCTGACCGTGTCCGACGACGGGACGGCGAAGGACGGGAGCACGGGCACGACGGTCCGGTGGCAGGCGCCGTTGTGAACCCCCAACACCGTGAGCCCCCAACGCGCCACGTGCCGCCTGCCGTTGGCCTACCGTTGATTGCGGGGGAAGAGTCGGGCACATGTTGCTCCCGGCCACCTGACGCCGTGGGGGACGGCGGGTTCGCGGGAGGGCAGAGGGGCAGTTGGACACACCGGCACAGGACAACCGGCCGCACTTCTTCCTGAGTTACGCTCACACGCCGGCCTGGGGAGCGGGCAGCGGCGACGCCGACCAGTGGGTCCGTACGCTCTTCGCCGATCTGTGCGACCACGTCATGGCGCTCACGGATCTGCCCAGGGGCACCCAGGTGGGCTTCATGGACCACGAGATGCGGACCGGGGAGGGCTGGCCGGAGGTGCTGAGCAGGAACCTCGCGACCTGCCGGGTCTTCGTCCCGCTGTACTCGCCGCGCTACTTCACCAGCGAGCACTGCGGCCGCGAGTGGTACGCGTTCAACGAGCGGGTCCTGCAGGCCCGGACGTCCGGCTCGGACGCGGTTCCGGCCATCGTGCCCGCACTCGGCACCCACATGGACCTGGCCGGCCTGCCCGACTCCGCCAAACGCATCCACATCGACCTCACCTCCGCCGACGGCCACTACGAGAGCAAGGGGCTGTACGGCCTCGGCACGCTCAGACGGCTGCGCGACGAGTACCAGGAGACGGTCTTCGCGCTGGCCCAGCGCATCGTCCGGGTCGCCGAGGAGACCAACCTGCCGCCCAGCAGGCCTCGCGCCTACGACCGCACCCGCAGCGCCTTCAAGCCGCGCGGCGAGGCACCGCGCCGCATCCACCTCACCGTGGCCGCGCCCACGCTGGAGACCATCCCGGCCCACCGCGACGCGCGCTTCTACGGCGACGACCCGCACGACTGGAACCCGTACCACGCGGAGTCGATGCGTTCCCTGTCCCAGCTCGCCGAGGACCTGATCCGCTCCCTCGACTACCACATCACCGTCTCCGCCTTCGAGGACGAGCTGACCGGCCCCGCCGCCGAGGACGACGAGCACACCGACACGGACCCGGCCGGCGCGGGCCGGCCACCGAGCATCCTGCTGATCGACCGGTGGGTCCTCACCGACGAGGAGTACCGCAGACGTCTCACGGCCTACGACGCCTATGCCCACCCCTGGGTCACCGCCGTCGTCCCCTGGAACCGCGGCGACGAGCAGTGCCAGGGGCCCGAGGGCAAGGAGCTGGCGGCACAGTTGGAGAGCACCCTGCCGTCGATCCTGGCCGGTGGCCGCCGACTTGAGTCCCACACGACGGTCAACGGCGTGCCCACGCTGAAGGCCTTCAACGACCTCCTGCCGACCGTCGTGGCGCACGCCACGAGACAGTTCCTGAAACGGGCGGAGCCCCATCTGCCCACCGGACGGACCGTCGTACGGCCCCGGATCGAGGGCCCCGTCCCGCAGTCGTCCCCCGCCGCCGACCCCGACCACGGCACCGATCACGGAGAAGCGAAATGACGGCCGCGCCGGACGGACGCATCATCACGTTCTACTCGTACAAGGGCGGCACCGGCCGCACGATGGCGCTGGCCAACGTCGCCTGGATCCTCGCGGCGAACGGAAAACGCGTACTGGCGGCGGACTGGGACCTGGAGTCGCCGGGCCTGCACCGGTACTTCCACCCCTTCCTGGAGGAAGGGGCGCTCGCGGCGACCACCGGTGTCATCGACATCGTCAACGACTACCGATGGGCCGCGACGGAGGACCGCGCGCGCCCGACCGACTGGCACCGCGACTTCGCGAGCGTCCGCCCGCACGCGATCCCCCTCGCCGTGGACGGGATCGGCCTGCGCTTCCCCGAGAGCGGCGCGCTCGACTTCCTGTCGGCCGGCCGCCAGGACCGCGCGTACAGCGCCACCGTGTCGTCCCTCGACTGGGACGACTTCTACGAGCGCCTGGGCGGCGGCCAGTTCCTGGACGCGCTGCGCGACGACATGAAGGCCGCCTACGACTACGTCCTGATCGACAGCCGCACCGGACTGTCCGACATCGCCGACATCTGCACCGTGCAGCTGCCCGACGTCCTGGTGGACTGCTTCACCCTCAGCGACCAGTCCATCAGCGGCGCGGCAACGGTGGCCCGCAGCATCACGGAGCGGTTCAGCGACCGCGCGATCCGGGTCCTGCCGGTGCCCATGCGCGTCGACGACGGGGAGAAGGAGAAGGCCGACGCCGGACGCGCCCTGGCCCGGCTCCGCTTCGAGGGGCTGCCCACCGCTTCCGACGGCGGCCGGCTGAGCCCCCAGGAGAACACCGCGTACTGGTACGGGGTCGAGGTCCCCTACCGCCCGTACTACGCGTACGAGGAGGTGCTGGCCACCTTCGCCGACGCGAGCGGCACGACCGGCTCGCTGCTCGCCGCGTACGAACGGCTCACCGCCGCGATCACCGACGGCGAGGTCGATTCGCTGCCGCCGATCCCGGAGCGGACCCGGCTGCGCGGCCAGGACCGTTTCGTACGCCGCCGGCCCGTCCCGCGCCACCAAGTAGCCGTGGTGTACGCGCCGGAGAACCTGATGTGGGCCGAGTGGGTCGAGGCCACCCTGACCCGCGCGGGCTGCGGGGTCAGCCGGCACGACCTGTCCACGGGGCCTGTCGAACGGCCTGAGGAGACCACCCATACGGCGGTGCTGCTGTCCCGCGCCGCCGTCGACTCCCGCTACACGAGCGACTTCCTGGGGGCTCTGTCGGCGCCCACCGCCTCGTCGGACGGTCCCGTGCTGGTGCTGCGGGTGGACGAGGCACGGATGCCCTCGTACCGCGGCGACCATCTCCAACTGGACCTGCACCGGATGGGCGAAGCGGATTGCGCCGCGGCGCTGCTGCGCGTGTTCGCGCTGCCCGAGGGCACGGACGACGCCCCGCCGCTGGTGCGCTTCCCCGGCCGCGTGCCCAAGGTGTGGGACGTGCCGCCGCGCAATCCGGCGTTCACCGGCCGGAACGTCCAACTGACTCGGGTGCGTGGTGAGTTCGCCGGTGGCATGGCCGGGGTGCAGGCCCTGGTCGGGCTCGGCGGGGTCGGCAAGACCGCGCTGGCAATTGAGTACGCACACCGTTTCCTGGCCGACTACGACCTGGTCTGGTGGATCTCCGCCGAGCGCCCGGACGGCGTGACCGCCGCGCTGGCCGAACTCGGACTCCGGCTCGGGCTGGTCGGCGGGGACATCACGCGCACCGCCCAGGAGACCGTGCGGCTGCTGTCCGCCGAGGACCGTCCGCTCCCCCGCTGGCTGCTCGTCTTCGACCATGCCGACGCGCCCGACGAGATCCGTGAGCGCCTTCCCGCGAGCGGCGGGCACGTCCTCGTCACCTCCCGTAATCAGGAGTGGACTTCGCACACGGCCTCCGTGCCCGTGGAGGTGTTCCCGCGTGAGGAGAGCGTGCGGCTCATCGGGCGCCGCGCCCCGGGGCTCGCTCCCGAGGATGCCGACGCGGTGGCGTCGGCGGTGGGCGACCTGCCGTTGGCCGTGGAACAGGCGGCGGCATGGCTCGCCGAGACGGCGACCCCGGTCGACCTGTACCTGGAACAGCTCACGGCACAGACCACCGACGTCTCCTTTCCGGGCTCGGTGACCGCGACCTGGAACCTGTCCATCGCCCGGCTGCGCGAGCACTCGCCCGGCGCGGCCCGGCTGCTGGAGCTGTGCGCCTTCTTCTCCACCGAGCCGATCTCCACGTCCCTGCTGTTCACCGCGGAGATGCTGGAGGCGCTCAGGCCGTACGACCCGACCCTTCAGGAGAAGCTGCTGATCGGCCGGCTGCTGCGGGAGATCGGCCGGTTCTCGCTCGCCGTGATCGACCCGGCGGGCGGCACCGTGCAGGTGCACCGCCTGCTCCAGGACGCGACCCGGTCCCAACTGGACGAGGAACAGCGGCTGGAGGCCCGGCGCGTCGTGCACCGGCTGCTCGCGGCGGCCCGGCCGGACGCGGACGAACCGGTGGACGACCCGGAGACCTGGCCGCGCTTCGAGACCATCTGGCCGCATCTGAAGGCCGCCGGCGTCCGCGACGCCGAGATCCCCCAGGCCCGGCGACTGTTGATCGACCGGGTCCGGTACCTGGAGAAGCGCGGTCTGCTGTCGCAGGCCCGCCGGCTCGCCCAGGACCTGCTCGTCCACTGGGAGCAACTGCTCGGTGAGGACGACGTGCAGTACCTCTACCTGCGCGGCCGACTCGCCGATGTCCTGCGCGCCGAGGGGAAGTTCACCGAGGCGCGCGACCTCGACGAGGACCTGCTGGAACGCCAGCGCGCGGTGCTCGGGCCGGCGCATCCGCACACCTACGTCACCATGTCCGGCCTGGCCCGGGACCAGGCGGCCCTCGGCGAGTACGGCACCGCGCTGGACCTGGCCCGCGCGGCGCACGAGGGATTCGAGGACATCTTCTGGGCGTACCACCCGCGCACCATGGCCGCGGCGGCCGACCTCGCGCTCGCCCTGCGCGCGGTGGGCCGCTACGAGGAGGCCCGCGCCCTGGACGAGCAGACCCTCAACCGGCGTACGGAGACGCTGGGTTCGGACCACCCCGCCACCCTGGCCTCGACCGAGTCCCTCGGCACCGACCTGCGCGCGGCCGGGCGGTACGCGGAGTCGGCGGAACTGCTGGGGCGCACCTACGAGACGTACCAACGGGTGCTCGGCGAGGACTTTCCCGGCACACTGCGCTGCGCCAGATCACTGGCCGTGTCGCTGCGCTGGATGAACCGGATCCACGAGGCCAGGCTGCTGACGGAGGAGACGCTCGCGCGCTACGCCACGCTGCACGATTCCCCGACGCCGGACTCACTGGCCTGCGAACTGAGCCTGGCGGTCGACCTGTTCACCGTGGGCGAGAACCAGGCCGCCCTCGAACTCGGCACGCGGACGCTGGCCACGTACCTGCGGACGATGGGCACACAGCACCCGTACACCCTGACCGCCCTGCACAACCTCGCTCTCCTGCACCGGGGTTGCGGTGACATCGAGCAGGCGGAGTTGGTCTTCGCCGAGGTGGGGCGGCAGTTGGCGGACACCTTGGGCGACCGGCATCCGTACACCCTCTTCTGCACCGCCAACCACGCCAACGTCCTGGCCGAGCTGGGCCGTTTCGAGGAGGCGGACGCGCTGGAGGCATTGGCGACCGCAGGGCTGAGCGAGGTCCTGGGCCCTCGGCATCCCGAATATCTCGCGACACTCGCCAATCGCGCCCTCACGCTGACCTCCCTGGGCCGCGACCAGGAGGCCGCCCGGCTGAGGGACGAGGTCGAGGAACGTCTCCTCGCCCTGTCGAGCCACGAGACCCGCCTCGTCCGTGCCGTGCGCGAACTGCGCCGCTTCTCACGCTCCTTGGTACCGATGGCGAACTGAGGGCCGCCGCGGGCCTGCCCCACCCGCCGTCAACACCGGAACCAGCACCGCACAGTGGTCCCCCCAGGCCCCGTGTGCATCCGTACCAGATCCGCGAGCAAGTTCACCAGGAGCAGCCCCCGGCCGCCCCGTCGGGCCCGCGGAGCAGGCCGGCGGCCGGCCAGTGGGTCGGTGAGGTGGCCCTTGTCGCGTACCTCGCAGACCACGAACCCGTCCGCGGCCCACAGTCGCAGTGAGCCCGAACCCCCGCCGTGCACCACGCTGTTGGTGGTCAGTTCGGCGGTGACCAGGGCCAGGTCCGCCAGCCGGGCGGCCGGCAGACCGAGTCGGGCGCCCTCGTCGGTGGCCAGGTGCCGGGTCTCGCTGAGCGCCTCGGCGTCGAAGGCGAGGGCCAGGACGTCCGGCACGGGCGGGAGGGGTTCGTTGTAGCGGGCGAGGGCGGCCTCGGGGGCGTAGCTGTCGCTGCCGCGGGCCCGTCCGGAGCCGGCGTCGAGGATCACCGGGTGGGTGGCGTGGACGTCGGCGCCGGCCCGCGGGTCGAGGTGCCGGATGTCGTACGGGCACAGGACGGTCGCTCTGCGGCCCAGGAAGGAGAGGTTGATCAGCGCCTCGTGCTGGACACAGGCCGCGTACTCGGCGGCGGTGCGGTCGGCCCACACCGGCTCGCCGACGATCCGCACTTGCGTGCCGGGGGGCTGGGTGTCGGCGAAGGCGTGCAGCACGCCGGGGATGATCCGGCCGGGGTTGCGTCCGGCCTCCCGCATGTCGACCAGGCGGAGGCCGGGGTCGGTGCCGACCTCGTCCTGGATCAGCCGGAGCTTCTCGGCGGGCACGGCCACCGCGACGGGTTCGCCGGCCGTGAGCGCGCCCCGCACGAAAGGCAGGATGCCGTCGAGGTACTCGCGTTCGTCCCGGTAGAGCAGGGCGAGGTGCGCGAAGGGGCCGGGCGGATCGGGGGGCTCGCGCGGTCCGGCCGGGGTTCTCCGGTCGCCGTCGTCTCGAACGCCGCTGTCCACACCGTCTCCCCACTGATGCTCTGGACGCTGAAGTCTGGACGGCCTCCTTACCGATACCTGGACGACAGCGCGCCTACCCCGGACTCGGCCGCTCATTCCAAGCCGTCTGGTGTAGCCCGCCGTTCGAAGGGCAGGCGCAGTTCCAGCACTTCAACGTCGTGACGACCGTCGAAAGCGGCGAGGGGGGACATGACCACAGTGGCACACACATCTATCGCGGGACTGCCGAACAGTGACCTGCTGCGCCAGGAAGTCCAGCAGCTGCGCAGAGCGATCGCCTCCCGCCCGGTCATCGACCAGGCAAGAGGCGTTTTGATGGCCACGCACACGTGCACCTCGGACGAGGCGTGGGAGGTGCTGCGGGAGGCGTCCCAGCTGTCCAACACCAAGCTGCGCACGGTCGCGGCGGCGGTCACGGCCGGGGCTCGAACCGGCGGTCCGCGCCTGTCACCCGAGTTACGCAGCGCTCTGCGTACGGCACTTGCCCGCCGCCTGGGCTGAACTCGGCCCAGTACGGCAGGGCTTCGGAGCGAACTCAGTACGGCAGGATCCGCCCCGAAGGCGTCCTTCGGTCGATCTGCTGGTCCCGGGCGTCCCTGGAGTCCCTGGAGGACGTCGCGGACCCCGGACGGCGGCTGACGCGCACACGGATCTGGCGATTCATGACACCCTCCTCGGACTCACCGGCTCCTGCCTGATACCCACCAGCCTGGTCCCTGTACCCCACCGGCACATCGTGCCTTCGGAGGCTCCTGACCTGCCCCTCCAGCACTACCCCGTGCCAGGCCCGCTACTCCCGGGGAATGAGATCACCCCTACTCCTCGCCGGGGAGCGTTTGTCTCCGGGACGGCAGGGGCAGAGGGCGGGCATGGTTGGGGAGCAGGGCACGGGAGGGAACCAGGCGCCCTACGCCGCAGGTCTGCGGACCCCGGCGCGGGAGTACGACGGCGTCGCACTGCCCGTCGAGGGCACGCTGCCGCCCTGGCTGTCGGGGACGCTGCTGCGCAACGGGCCCGCCTGTTTCGAGGTCGGCGACCGCTCGTTCCGGCACTGGTTCGACGGCCAGGCGATGATCCACCGCTTCCACGTCGCCGCCGCCGGAGACGCCAGTGGGGACGCCGACGGAGACGCCACTGGAGTGACGTACACCAACCGCTACCTCGCGACCCCGGCCCGTACCGCCGCACTCGCCAACGGCCGTATCACGTACGGGGAGTTCGCGACGGACCCGTGCCGCTCGATCTTCCAGCGGCTGTTCACGCTCTTCACTCCGCCGCCGCCCTCGGGCAACACCAACGTGAACATAGTCCAGTTCGGCGAGCGGACCCTGGCGCTGACGGAGACGCCCCTGCCGGTCGAGTTCGATCCCGGCACCCTGGAGACCGTGGGCGTCCAGGACTACGAGGACCACCTCGGGGCGCCGGTCACCACGGCCCACCCCCATCTGGAGCCGGGCAGGGGCCACTTGGTCAACTACTCGGTCCGCTTCGCCCGTACCTGCCGCTATCTGATCCACCGTCAGCGCGCTGAATCCAGCGCACTGCGTGAGGTCGTGGCCGAGAAACAGGTCACCCACCCCTCGTACATGCACA
The DNA here is from genome assembly GCF_029892565.1 of Streptomyces pseudovenezuelae. Taxonomy (GTDB): domain Bacteria; phylum Actinomycetota; class Actinomycetes; order Streptomycetales; family Streptomycetaceae; genus Streptomyces; species Streptomyces pseudovenezuelae_A. The sequence continues at coordinate 237,520 of NZ_JARXVH010000004.1, forward strand.
GCTTCGCGATCACGCCCTCGTACGCCGTACTCGTCGAATTCCCGTACCGCGTCAACCCGTTGGCGCTGTTGCTGAGCGGCCGACCGTTCATCGAGAACTACCGCTGGCAGCCCGACGACCCCACCCGGATCACCCTCCTCTCCCTCACCGACGGCACCGTGGCCGGCGAGTACGAGGCACCGGCGATGTTCGCCTTCCACCACATCAACGCGTACGAGGAGGACGGCGCCGACGGCACGGTCGTGCTCGACCTCTGCGCCTACCCCGACCCCGAGATCGTGCAGGCCCTCTACCTGGACCGGCTCCGCTCGGGCGGCCCGGTCCCGCAGGCCCTGCCGACCCGTCTGCGCGTGGACCGCCGGACCGGCCGGGTCACGGTCACCCGCCTCTCCGACGAGCCCCTCGAACTCCCCCGCATCGACTACCGCCGCCACAACGGCCACCCGTACCGGTACACGTACGGAGTGGGCTCACGGGACCACGGGGGCGGCGACTTCTTCGACCAACTGGTCAAACTGGACGTGAGCTCCGGCGAGACGCTCACTTGGCACGAGCCGGGCGGCTATCCCGGCGAGCCGGTGTTCGTGGCGGCGCCGAAGGACACGGGCGGGGACGCCGGTGAGGACAGCGGCGTCATCCTGTCCGTCGTCCTGGATTCCGCCGCGCAGTCCTCGTATCTGCTGGTCCTGGACGCGGTGTCCTTCACGGAGCTGGCCCGTGCCCGGGTCCCGCAGCCGGTCCCGTTCGGCTTCCACGGCGTCTTCTCGCGCGGTTAGCGGCGCCCTTCCGCCGAGGGGGCGCACACTGGAGGACGACCAGGAGGAGCCATGCGCATTCCCCTACGCCTCCCTCGCCCACCCGCCCCCGCCCGTGCGCCCCGTGCCGCGCAGGTGCGGGCGCTGGTCGCGGTCCTGGACGAGGCGGTCGCGGCGCAGGGCCCGGCCGACGAAGCGGTGGCCGCGTGCGGCGAGCCCGGGCCCGTCTCCCGCCAGACCGCGCGGGACTGCGGCCTGCAGAGCATCGTCCTGTACCGCCTGCGCACCCGCCTGCAGGACCTCCGGCTCACCGACCCGGACCTCGCACTGGTCCAGGCCCAGGCGGGCAGGCTGCTCTCCTACGGCCTGTGGATGCTGCGCGAGTCCCTGGACCTCGCCTTCACGGTCCACCGCGACGCCCGCACGGAGGCGGCGCGGCTCCGCCTCAACGGGCTGGGGCGGCATGCGGACGACTTGCGGCGGCTGCGGGACGGGCTGCGGGCCGAGGTCGAGGTCGAGGTCGAGGTCGAGGTCGACTGAGAGTGGCCTTTCCGTCACGGTCGCGGTCCAGGTCCTCGAAGCCCGGTGCCCGTCAGTCCTTGTAGTCGGGGGCGATCCGCTCGACGAGCCGGAGCAGTGCCGACCATGCGAGGTCGTACGCCTTGTCGTCCTGGAGGTCCGAGCTGTCGTCCTCGCCCGCGAGTTGGCGGGCGGTGAGTGCGCACACGTCGGGGCTCGGGGTGACGAGCCCGGCGCCCCCGGCGGTGGCCGTGGTCTGGATCTCGCAGGCCTTGTCCAGGTAGTACATGCGCAGGAACGCCTGGGCGGGGGTCTCGCCGACGGTGAGCAGGCCGTGGTTGCGCAGGATCATCGCGGGGTGCCGGCCGAGGTCGGCGACCAGGCGCCGCTGTTCGGCGAGGTTGAGGGCGACGCCTTCGTAGTCGTGGTAGCCGAGCCTGCCGTAGAACTCCATGGAGATCTGGTTGAGCGGGAGCAGCCCCTCCTCCTGGGCCGCGACGGCGCAGCCGGCCCTGGTGTGGGTGTGCAGGACGCAGTGGGCGTCGGAGCGGGCGGCGTGGATGGCGCTGTGGATGACGAAGCCGGCGGGGTTGACCGGGTGGGGGGACTCCTCGACGGGGTGGCCGGACAGGTCGATCTTGACGAGGTCGGACGCGGTGATCTCCTCGAAGAGCAGGCCGTAGGGGTTGATCAGGAAGTGCTGTTCGGGGCCGGGGAGCCGGGCGGAGATGTGCGTGAAGATCAGGTCGGTCATCCGGAAGTGCGCCACGAGCCGGTAGACCGCGGCGAGTTCGCGACGCAGTCGCAGTTCCTCGCCGGCCGCGGTCGGGGCGGTGCGGTCGGGGCGCAGGGACAGCTCGGTCATCAGTGGCTCTCTTTCTGGGCTGGGGCCGGCGGTTGCGGGACGGGTGCGCGCCCCGGGCCGGCCGCCCGGGGCACGTCGGTTGCTGCGGCGCCGGTCAGACCGTGCTCAACTCTGGTGCGACGACGGCCGGTTCGCCCGCCAGGCGGCGCCGCCACGCCTCGACGACGGCGACTTCGGTCGGCCTGGTCAGAAGGCTGACGGCCACGTAGGCGACGAGGCCGGCGAGCAGGCCGTAGTAGATCGGCTCGTTGGCGAGGAGTCCGTCGGTCATCATGAGGACGATCACGGTGGTGCCGCCCGCGATCATCGACGCCATGGCGCCGGGCAGGTTGCCGCGCTTCCAGACGAGACCGCCGAGGATGGGCACGAGCAGGCCGCCGACCAGCAGGTTGTAGGCGACGGTGAGTGCTTCGATGACGTCACCGAGGACACAGGCGATGCCCATGGCGGTCACGCCGAGGACGGCGATGGCGAGCCGGTTGGAGGCGATCTCGTCGTGATCCTTTGATGCCGTACGAGGGCGCAGCCGGGCCCAGATGTCGTTGTTGGCGACGGTCGCGGAGGCGATCAGGGCGCCGCTCGCGGTGGACATCATCGCGGAGAGGGCGGCGGCCAGGACCAGGCCCCGGATGCCGGTGGGCAGGGCGTGCCGGACGATCGTCGCGAACGCGTCGTCGGCGCTGGGGAGTTGGGGGTAGAGGGCCTTGGTCGCCATGCCGATGACGGCGCCGGCGAGGGCGTAGACCAGGCAGTAGACACCGGCGACGGTGCCGCCCCAGGAGGCGACCTTGTCGGAGCGGGCGGTGAAGACCCGCTGCCAGATGTCCTGTCCGATGAGCATGCCGAAGGTGTAGATCAGCACGAAGGTGAGGATGGTCTGGCCGCCGATGGAGGTCGGGGAGAGGTAGCCGTCCGGGAGCTCGTCGGCCAGGGCGCCGAAGCCGCCGGCCTTGACCACGGCGATGGGCAGCAGCAGGACGAGCACGCCGAGGCTCTTGACCACGAACTGCACCATGTCCGTGAGGGTGATGGACCACATGCCGCCGAGCGCCGAGTAGCCGACGACGATCGTGCCGCCGATCACCACCGCGACCCAACGGGGCACGTCGAACAGGACGTCGAAGACGCTGGCGTAGGCGATCGTGGAGGTCACGGCCAGCATGAGGGTGTAGATCCACATCACGATGCCGGAGATGACGGCAGCGGTGTCGCCGTAGCGCAGGGAGAGCATCTCGGCGACGGTGTAGACCTTGAGGCGGGCGATGCGGGCCGAGAAGAAGATGCTCAGCGCCAGCAGTCCGAGTCCGATGGCGAAGACCATGGCGGCGCCGGAGATCCCGTAGGTGTAGCCGAGGCGTACGCCACCGATGGTGGAGGCGCCGCCGAGGACGACGGCGGCCATCGTGCCGGTGTAGAGGAGTGGGCCGAGCCGCCGTCCGGCGACGAGGAAGTCGCTCTTGGACGCGGCACGTTTCTTGCCCCACCAGCCGACGGCGATGATGCTCAGCAGGTATACGGCCATGACGAGGTAGTCGACGGTCATCTGATCCTCCGGGGAGCGGAATGAGAGGAGAGGTCGGCGACCGGGTGCGGGGCCGGGCCGGGGATGCCCTGGGAGTGGGGGCGCCCTGGACTGGTACGGGAGTTGACACTTTCGGCGTTGGGCCCGGCCGAGGTCGGCTGCTTCGGGGCTGGTCAACTCGTCGCCTGCTGAAGGCCGTTGAGGATCAGCTCCAGCCCGAACTCGAACTCGTCGCCGTAGGTGTATCCGGGTCGCATGACGTGAGCGGTCGCGATCTCGGGACCGGACAGCACACGGCGCATGGAGCCTGCCCGCTGCCGCATCGCCTGTCGCCAGTCGTCGCCCGGCGTGGGCAGTTCGACCTCGCCGAAGACCAGGTCGACCATGCCGTCCAGCAGGTCCCCCCCTGCCAGCCCGCGCTGCTACGCCGCCATCATCGACATCGCGGGCACCGCACCCTGCGTGACCTGCGCCGCGCCCTCACACCGCACGGCAGGCTGATCATCACCGGCGGGGAAACGAAGGGCACCTGGCTCGGCGGCACCGACCGACAACTCCGCGCCCAACTGCTGTCCCCGTTCACCGCCCAGCACTTGGGCACCTTCATCGCATCCGAGCACGCCGACGGCCTGCGCGACCTGACCACCCTCATCGACGCGGGCGCCCTCACCCCGGTCGTCGACCGCGCCTACCGCTCACCGAAACCGCCGCCGCCGTCCGCCACCTCCTCGAAGGCCGCGCCACGGGCAAACTGGCGGTCACCGTGCCCGCCGCGTGACGACGCGGACCGCGCTCCGTTCGGTCCACCGGGTCACCGGGTCACCGGGTCACCGGGTCACCGGGTCCAGGCTTCCGTACGCGATCAGTGGTCCTGGAGAAACCCCGTCATCGCAGGTCGGAAGGCACTTCTTCGTTTCCGGAGAGACTGTCCACAGGCGTGAGGCCGGTGGCTGCGAGTTCAGGTCGTGGCCCGCTCGGCGTCAGCCGTCGCAGCAGCGACGGGGTCATCCGTCGATAGGCCGAGGGATTGACCGCGCCCAGCCAGTGCGAGGCCCGTACCGTGGCGCCGATGTTCAGATCGAGGTCGCCGAGCACCTCGTCGACGTTGTGCATCGAGAACGGGATGATCTTGGTGCCGCGGCAGTGATGCGTGTCCGTTGCCTCGTCCATGAACGCCAGTTGCTCGACGACGGCCCGACGCATGGCCTCGGGTTCGGGCAGCGCCACCGCCTCCGCGAGGTCGGCGGCGATCCAGAGGGCCGCCATCTCGGCGTTGAGCGGGCTGAAGAACGAGGAGTTGTAGCCGTTGAAGTAGAGCCCGGGAACGCCGAGGGGCAGGATCTGCCGGTAGAGCATGAAGTTCCCGCGCTCGTCGAGCAGTCGGCGCCGGGTCTCCTCGGGCAGGAACGGCACGCCCTGAGTGAAGCCGGTGGCGCAGAGCACCAGGTCGGCGCGGTGCGTGCCGCCGTCGCTCAGCTCGGCCGCGGGGCCGTCGGACCCGGCGAGAAGCCGCGTGATGGTCCGGTCGCGGTGGACGGTGATGCTCCCGTCCGCGACGCCCTCGAAGAAGCCCTCGCTCGCCAGCCCGATGGCTCCGCGGACGATGTCCTCCATGTGACCGGCCGGCACCAGGTCGAGCTTCGCGAGGCCGAACTGCCGTACCGAGACCGATCCGATGGAGTTGATCATCCGACGGCGCAGGCCGTTGCCCGGGCCGTGCAGGAACCTCTCGAACCCGCGCGGTCGCAGGTAGCGGAAGAGTCCTTCGCCCAGCCGAGTGAGCAGCAGCAGCTTGAAGTTGACGAAACCGGCGATCTTGCGCGGTACCTTCCACAGCAGTTGACGGGCGATCACATCGGTGGTGGCGGCGACGCCGCTGATCGCCGCCGCGACGTCGCAGGCCGACTTGCCGTACCCGACGACGAGGACGTGCTGGTCGCGGGCCTCTTCCGCGTCGTGGAACTCGGTGGCCGCGCGCAGCCGCCCGCCTGCCGCGGTGAACTCCTCCAGGCCCGGGTAGGCCGGGACCAGGGGTTCGCAGAACACTCCGTTCGCGACGACGAGTCGGTCGAACTCCTCGACGGACTCCGCTCCCACCGCGTCGCGGGTCTCAAGCGTCCAGCGGCCGTCGCCGACCGGGCGGGCCGCCGTCACCTCGGTGCTCAGGCGCAGGACCGATTCGAGGCCGAACTCGTCGGCGTACGCGGCGAGATAGGCCTGCACCTGGGCGCCGCTGGGCCATTCCGGATAGCTCTTGGGCATGGGGAAGTCCGAGAGCGAGTACTGCGCCTTCGGGCTCTGCGTCGTCACGCCCGGGTAGCGCCGGCTGCGGCTCCACACACCGCCTACGTCCGGGGACCTGTCGAACACCCGCACCTCGTGGCCGGCCTGGGTCAGCACCTTCGCGGTGGCGAGTCCGGCGAAGCCGGCGCCTACGATCGCGACCCTCATGCCTGGCCGACCTCGGGCGGCAGCTGCAGCTCGATGCCGAAGTCGGCCATGATCTTCTTCATCAGCGAGATGTCCTTGGGGCCGGGCGGCATGTCCGCCAGCGCCTGGTAGTAGCGCTCGAGCCCGGCGGGCGAGACCACGGAGATCACCCGTGACTCCTCCTGCTACGGGTTGCGGAAGGCGTGCACCACGTCCCGCGGCAGGAACAGGTAGTCGCCGTGTTCCAGGACGAAGTCCTCGCCGCCGAGGTGGACGTCGAGGCGTCCGGCCAGGCAGATGAAGGACTCGTCCTCGCGGGTGTGCAGATGCGGAGGCGGCCCGTCGGTCCGCGGGGGGATCGTGTACTCGAACAGCGAGTACGCGTCACGGGTCGACTCGCCGTCGGCCTTCTTCGTCACGCCGAGCCCGATCGCCGCGATCGCCTGTCCCTCGCGCGAGGGCAGCATGTAGCCGCCGCCTAGAGTCATCGTCGTCTCCTTGAGGTCGCCGCACCGGCGGGCCGTCGGTGTGCCGGCGCTCACAGCGTGCGTGCGGCCCGGCCCGCACGGCAATCAGAGGTCCCACTCAGCGGGACTCCGTTGTCCGCGGCGGTCGATGACGGTCGGCGACGGTCAGCGGCGCGAGCAGTAGGCCCGGGACGCCGCCGCCGCGGCCAGGCGTACGGCGGGGCCGATCGTCTGCGACCGGATCAGGCCGGAGGGGCCGGTGACGGACAGCGCGGCCACGACCTCGCCGAGCGGGCCGAAGACGGGGGCGGCCACGCAGCTGACCCCGATGTTGCCCTCCTCGCGTTCGACCGCCCAGCCGCGCGGCGGGATCGCGGTCAGCTCGCGCAGGACGGCCACCGGATCGGTCAGCGTGCGCGGCGTCCGGCGTTCGAGGCCGGCGGCCAGCACCGCGTCGATGGTCTCGGTGTCGCTGTAGGCGAGGATCGCGCGGCCCAGCGCCGAGCAGTGCGCCGGGACGATCCCGCCGACCTGAGAGAGCATCGGCATCGGCCGATGGCCGGTGATCTTCTCGACGACCAGGATCTGCGCGCCGTCGAGCACCCCGAGCTGCACGGTGACCTTGGTCGCGCTGTGCAGGTCCTGCAGGAAGGGCAGCACCGCCTCGCGCAGCTGGAGCCGGATCGGGGCCAGGCTCGCGATCTCGAAGAGGCGGTTGCCGATCCGGTAGCGGTCCTTCGGCTTGTCGAGCCAGCCGAGCCGGATCATCCGGTCGGCGGTGCGGTGGGCGGTGGAGCGCGGCAGACCGCTGCGGGCGACGAGGGCGGCGAGGGTCAGGTCGCGGTGCGTCGCGTCGAAGGCGCCGAGAATCGCCGCGGCGCGCTCGAGGCCGCCCGCGACCGGAGCGTCACTGTCCCGCTCAGCGGGACTCAACGTTGGTTCCCGGGTCCATGCGGCCCACGATAGACCCGTCCCGACCGGTGACCCGGTCCGGGAATCCCAGCGCCCGCACACCACGCGTCGGAACCGGCGGTGCGCCGACAACAACCAGCGGTGCGCGAAGAACAGCGGCGTTCGGAATCAGCGGTACCCGAAACCCAGGAGGCTGCCATCAACGCTCGCAACGCCCTCGTCGGCGGGGGCAGCGCCGGAATCGGGTACGCCGTCGCCGAACAGCTCCTGCGGTCGGGCCACCGCGTCGTCATCACCGGACGGCGTGCCGAGCAGTTGGGGTCCGCGGCGCTGCGGCTCGGCGGGGACACCGGCGGCACCGTCCACGCGCTGGTCAACGACGTGTCGGAGCCGAAGTCCGCCGCGGCGGCCCTCGACGAGGTGGAGAGCCGGTACGGCGCGCTCGACGTCCTCGTGCTCAACGCCGGCGGACCCCCGCCCGGCCGCGTCCTCGATGTCGAGGACGAACGCTGGCAGCGGGCCTTCGAGTTGCTGCTGCTCGGCCCGCTGCGCCTGGCGCGGCTCGCCCTGCCGCGCATGGCCGCGCGGGGTTTCGGCCGGGTCGTCTTCGTGACCTCCGCGGCGGTACGCCAACCTCAGCCCGACCTCGCGACATCCGTGGTCCTGCGGGCGGCGGTCACCGCGGCCGCCAAGCTGCTCTCCCGGGAGTTCGCGGCCGAAGGGATCACGGTCAACTGCGTGGCGCCCGGCGCCACGGCGACCGAGCGCCGCCGCGAGATCCTGGACGCCCGCGCCCGGATCACCGCGGTCGCGTTCGAGGACCTCGACGCGGCGGACGCGGCGGGCATCCCGGCCGGCCGGGCCGCGCGACCCGAGGAGATCGGGGCGGCCGTGACCTTCCTGGCCTCGGCGGCCGCGGGCTACATCAACGGGACCGTACTCACGGTCGACGGCGGAAGGACGGAAACGATCTGATGGCCCAGTCAGGAGACGGATTCGCGCTGGCGGACTTCCTCGGCGCGCTCTCCGACACCGTGCGGCCCGGCGCCGCCCGCCCGGTCGTCGTGCACGCGGCGCAGTTGGAGACGCTGCCTGCCGACCAGGTGCACAACCCGACCAAGCTCTCGATCGCCGGGAAGCTGCCGACCGCCACCTTCGAGATCTTCCGGCAGACCATCCCGCCGGGGCTGAGCTCGGACATGCAGCGCCACCACCACGAGACGGTGCACTTCGTCATCAGCGGCGAGGGACACAGCGAGGTCGAGGACGAGACCGGGTCCTGGTCGGCCGGCGACTTCGTCTACACCCCGCCGTGGACATGGCACCGCCACTACAACGACTCGGCCACCGCGCCGGTCGAGTTCCTGACCATCGAGAACTCCCGGCTGCTCGGCCTGCTGGGCGTCGGACGGCGGCAGAGCGCGGGCCTGGCCACCGTCGCCGAGGCCCGGGCCCGCTTCGGAGAGGACTCACGATGAGCGCGCTGCCCGAACACATCAGCCTGTGGGCCGAGTTGGCCGACGTCGACCACGAACTCCGGCACGTCGACGTGGGCGGCGTGCGCACCCGGGTGCTGCGGGCCGGCTCCGGCCCCGACCTGATCCTGCTGCACGGCACCGGCGGCCACCTGGAGGCGTACGCCCGCGACATCGCGGGACTGGCCGCCGACTTCCGCGTCACGGCCTACGACATGGTCGGCCACGGCTGGTCCGACCTGCCGGACAAGCCGTACACCATCGATGTCCTGTCCGACCACCTGCTCGGGCTGATGGACGCCCTGGGCATCGGCTCGGCGCACCTGTCGGGCGAGTCGCTCGGCGGCTGGGTGACCGCCTGGACGGCCGCGCACCACCCCGACCGCGTGGAGCGGCTCGTCCTCAACACCCCCGGCAACATCACCGACAAGCCCGAGGTGATGGTCCGGATGCGCGAGAGCACGCTGGCCGCCGTCCGGGATCCGAGCGACGAGACGGTACGCCGCCGGGTGGAGTTCCTCTTCCACCACAAGGAGATGGTGACCGACGAGCTGGTGAACCTGCGCCGCGCGGTCTACGGCCGTCCCGGCTTCCTGCGGGCGATCACCAACACGCTCGTCCTGCAGGACCCCGAGGTGCGCAGGGACTTCGCCTGGCGTCCGGCCTGGGTCGGCCGGGTCACCGCGCCGACCCTGCTGCTGTGGACCGACCACGATCCCACCGGCGGCCTCGACGAGGCCGAACTGCTGCTGCGCTGGCTGCCCGACGCCCGCCTGCACGTGATCACGGACGCGGGCCACTGGCCGCAGTGGGAGAAGCCGGGCGAGTTCCTGCGCGCCCACCGCGACTTCCTCGTCCTCGGCAAGGATCCCGTATGAGCGAGATCATCGGCCTGGTCGGCATCTCGCACTCGCCGTTCGCCACCATGACGCCACCGCGTGAGCCCTCGGAGCCCGGCGGCAGGTTCCTCGCCGACACCGCCCGGGTGGCCGAGGCCGTGGCCCGGCTGGCTCCGGACGCCGTCGTCGTCATCGGCCCCGACCACTTCCACGCGAACTTCTACGACCAGATGCCACCGTTCGTCCTCGGCGTCGAACAGGCCGTGGGCTTCGGCGACTTCGGCAGCCGGTCCGGGCCACTGCCGGTCGCCGCACAGCTGGCCTGGTCGGTGCGCGACACGCTCGCGGCGGCCGGATTCGACCTGTCGCTCTCCTACTCCCTCACCGTCGACCACGGAGTGACGCAGGGCTACGAGATGGTCTGCGGCGGTCGTCCGGTCCCGCTCGTACCGCTGATCGTCAACACGGCAGCCCCGCCGCTGCCGAGCATGCAGCGCTGCGTGCAGCTCGGCAGAGCCCTCGGCGAGGCCCTCCGCGGCGCCGACTTCCCCGGGCGCGTCCTCGTCGTCGCCAGCGGCGGCCTCTCCCACTGGCTTCCGCCCAACGATCCGCGCGACCCCGCGGTGGCCGGCGAGCGGCGGGAGGCGGTCATCCACGGTCGCGCGAATCTCCAGGCCTTCGCCGCGGCGCGCGAACCCCGGGTCCGAGCCATGGGCGGCGATCCGCACGCGCCCGTCAACTCCACCTGGGACCGCTGGTTCCTCAAACAACTGGCCACCACGGACCTCACCCCGATCACCGCCCTGGGCGACGAGGGCCTCGAAGAGCGGGCCGGCAGCGGCGGCCACGAGATCCGCACCTGGCTCATCGGCCAGGCCGCCGTGAACCGCGCGTTCGCGTGGACCAGCTATGAGCCGGTCCCCCAGTGGATCACCGGCATGGGCATCGGCACGACCTTCGAAGTGAACCGCAACCGACCCGAATGACACTCCGACAGCCCACAAGGAACGTTTCCGCAGACGGAAACGGTTTTCCTGGAAGAGGTGAGGGTGGGGCGGGTGGGACTCGAACCCACGGCCGGCGGATTATGAGTCCGCTGCTCTAACCGGCTGAGCTACCGCCCCATAGCGGCGTGTCGCGCACACGTGTACGCACCGTCTGCCGCAGCATAGCCGCTCATACGATCTCCTGCTTCGGATGGTCGACTTCGCATGCCCTTGAGGACTCCGCCGTGACCTGCACGGTTCCTGGGGACATGAAAAAGGACCCCGTCGGGGTCCTCGTCCACGTGGCTCTCCCGACTGGACTCGAACCAGTAACCTGCCGGTTAACAGCCGGCTGCTCTGCCAATTGAGCTACGGAAGATCGAAGCTCCCCCGACTGGACTCGAACCAGTAACCTGCCGGTTAACAGCCGGCTGCTCTGCCAATTGAGCTACGGAGGAACGCCTCGTTGCATCGAACGTAGCTACCTGGGTATTCGCCAGGGGGCGGGCGCTCGCTGCGACACATACATTAGCGCAAGCAGGGGGGTGCTCCGCCAATCGGTACTCCCCGGCACCTATGCCGCACCAGAGATCTGCACGAGGGAAGGGTGGCCGCCATGCGCTACAAGCTCACGTTCGTCGCCGGGCTGACGCTGGGTTACGTGCTGGGCACGCGAGCCGGGCGCGAGCGTTACGAGCAGTTGATGAAGTCAGCTCGCCAGGTCGCGCAGAACCCAGCCGTCCGCAACACCGCCGAGTCCGCCGCCCAGCAGGGCCGCCAGTTCGCCGGCAAGGCGTACCACGCGGTCAGCGAGAAGGTGGGCGACCGCGTCCCCGACTCGGTGGCCGACCGAGTCCGCTCACTCCGCGACCGCAACACCAACGGAACAAACGGGGATGACTGGGGCACGAGTAACACCTGAGACGGGCGGTGACGCAATCGCCCCAGGGGCGCGGGGAACGGCGCGACCAGCCACGGACGGGCCCGCACCCGCCCTTCCGGACGCACCCCTACGGCTCCACGGCCAAACCCAGCGGAGCGATGCGGCAGAATTTTGGCCATGGGGATAGTCGCCGGGTTGGACAGTTCGCCCGATTTCACTCGCATCGTCGTCTGCGACGCAGACACGGGAGCCGTACTCAGGCAGGGGTATGCCCCGCATCCGGTCGACGGCGCCGAGGGCACGCGGCCCTCCGACATCGATCCACAGGCCTGGCTGCTGTCCCTCGGTGAGGCCGCCGGTGGCGGGCTGCTCGAAGGCGTGCAGGCCATCGGCGTGTCGGCCCAGCAGAACGCGCTGGTCCCGCTGGACTCGCAGGGCAACACCGTGAGACCCGCGATGGTCGGCGGCGACAAGCGCGCGCAGGTCGCGGCGGCCGATCTGATCGACGCGCTCGGCGGGCGCGAGGCGTGGGCGCAGGCCGTGGGCTCCGTGCCGCAGGCCGCGCATCCGGTGACCAAGCTGCGCTGGCTCAGCAAGACCGAGCCCGACAACGCCCTGCGCACCGCCGTCCTCATGCAGGCGCACGACTGGCTCGTGTGGCAGTTGCTCGGGCGCCCGGTGCGTCGTTCCACCGATCGTGGCGGGGCCTCCGGGACCGGGTACTGGTCGGCGGCCACCGGCGGGTACCGGCCCGATCTGGTCGAGTTGGCGCTCGGGCACCAGGCCATGCTGCCCGAGGTGATCGGGCCGGCGGAGGCGGCCGGTACGACTCCGGAGGGACTGTTGATCTCCGCGGGGACCGGCGAGACCATGGCCGCCGCCTTCGGGCTCGGGATCGGGCTCGGCGACGCCGTGGTGTCGCTCGGCGCTTCGGGGTCCGTGATGGCCGTACACGGCGAAGCACTTGTCGACCAGAGCGGGATGATCACGTCGCTGGCCGACGCGACCGGCATGCACCTGCCGGTCGTCACCACGCTGAACGCCGTACGGACTCTGCGCGGGACCGCCGAGCTGCTCGGGCTGCCCGATCTGGAGAGCCTGTCCGAGCTGGCGATGAAGTCCACGCCGGGCTCGCACGGCCTTGTGCTGCTGCCCTATCTGGAGGGTGAGCGGACGCCGAACCTGCCGCACACCGCGGGGACGCTGACCGGTCTGCGCCGGGAGTCTATGCGTGCAGAACACCTGGCGCGGGCGGCCTTCGAGGGCATGCTGTGCGGGCTCGCCGACGCGCTGGACGTGCTGCGCGGCCGGGGTGTCGACGTACGGCGGATCTTCCTGCTGGGGGCGGCGGCCGAGCTGCCGGCCGTGCAGGCGGCGGCGCCGTCGCTGTTCGGTGCGCAGGTCGTCGTACCGCAGCCCGCGGACTACGCGGCGCTCGGTGCCGCCCGGCAGGCCGCCTGGGCGCTCGGGGTCACACAGGGGACGCTCGACCGGCGCAATCCGCCGCAGTGGCAGGGTGCTGCCGCGCAGGTGCTCGATCCCGGCGAGGATCTGGCCGTGGGGCAGGCCGTGCGTCAGCAGTTCATGTCGGTGCGGGAGCAGACGCATCCGAACGCGTTCCGTGCGTGACGTCAGGGGCTCGTGACCTCACGAGTCGGCAAAGGACACCGCCCATAAGACGGTAAAGCGCACTGCTGTCGGCTTAATCGGTTGAGGTAACGCGGGTGGAGTGACCGACGATAGGAGCCTGGGGCACAAACCCGTCCCACCGCCGCCGACTCCGAGAGACGTAGCGTGCTCATACGACTTCTGCGGACCTATCTCAGGCCCTACAGGAAACCCATCGTCCTGCTGGTGCTGCTGCAGTTCCTGCAGACCTGCGCCACCCTCTACCTGCCCACTCTGAACGCGCACATCATCGACAACGGTGTGGTCAAGGGTGACACCGGCTACATCCTCTCCTTCGGCGCCCTGATGATCGGCATCTCGCTGGTGCAGGTCGTGTGCAACATCGGGGCCGTGTACTACGGCGCCCGGACCGCGTCGGCGCTCGGCCGGGACATCCGCGCCGCCGTCTTCGACCGGGTGCAGTCGTTCTCCGCGCGCGAGGTGGGCCACTTCGGCGCGCCCTCCCTGATCACCCGTACGACGAACGACGTGCAGCAGGTCCAGATGCTGGCCCTGATGACGTTCACGCTGATGGTGTCGGCGCCGATCATGTGCGTGGGCGGCATCGTGCTGGCGCTCGGCCTGGACGTACCGCTGTCCGGGGTGCTGATCGCGGTGGTGCCGACGCTGACCATCTGCGTGACGCTGATCGTGCGGCGGCTGCGGCCACTGTTCCGGGCGATGCAGACGCGCCTGGACACGGTGAACCGGGTGCTGCGCGAGCAGATCACCGGCAACCGCGTGATCAGGGCCTTCGTGCGGGACGAGTACGAGAAGGACCGGTTCCGGAAGGCCAACACCGACCTGACCGAGATGCAGCTGAAGACCGGCAACCTGCTCGCGCTGATGTTCCCGGTGGTCATGACCACGGTGAACCTGTCGTCGATCGCGGTGGTCTGGTTCGGCGCCCATCGCATCAACAGCGGCGGGATGCAGATCGGCGACCTCACCGCGTTCCTCGCCTATCTGATGCAGATCGTCATGTCTGTGATGATGGCCACCTTCATGTTCATGATGGTGCCGCGCGCGGAGGTCTGCGCCGAGCGCATCGAGGAGGTGCTCGGCACGTCCTCCAGCGTGGTGCCGCCGGTGGCGCCGGTCACCGAGCTGCGCCGGCACGGGCATCTGGAGATCCGGGGCGCCGGGTTCCGCTATCCGGGCGCCGAGGAGCCGGTGCTGAGGTCCATCGACCTGATGGCCCGGCCCGGCGAGGTGACCGCCGTGATCGGCTCGACCGGCAGCGGCAAGTCCACGCTGCTGAGCCTGATCCCCCGGCTGGTCGACGCGACCGACGGACAGGTTCTGGTCGACGGCACCGACGTGGCGACCCTGGAGCCGAGACTGCTGGCCAAGACGGTCAGCCTGGTGCCGCAGAAGCCGTACCTGTTCGCGGGCACGGTCGCCACGAACCTGCGCTACGGCAATCCCGACGCCACGGACGAGGAGCTGTGGCACGCGCTGGAGGTGGCGCAGGCCAAGGGCTTCGTCTCCGGGCTTGAGAACGGGCTGGACGCGCCGATCGCGCAGGGCGGCACGAACGTCTCCGGCGGTCAGCGCCAGCGGCTCGCGATCGCCCGTACGCTCGTCCAGCGCCCGGAGATCTACCTCTTCGACGACTCCTTCTCGGCCCTCGACTACGCCACCGACGCGAACCTGCGCGCGGCGCTGTCGCAGGAGACCGCCGAGGCGACCGTCGTGATCGTCGCCCAGCGCGTGGCGACCATCCGGGACGCCGACCGGATCGTGGTCCTCGACGAGGGCCGGGTCGTCGGGACGGGCCGCCATCACGAGCTGATGGCCGACAACGAGACCTACCGGGAGATCGTGCTCTCCCAGCTCACGGAAGCGGAGGCTGCCTGATGGCCGGGCCGATGGGGCGGATGATGGCCGGGGGCGGCCCCGATCAGCGCTCGATGGATTTCAAGGTGTCGGGCAAACGCCTGATCGCCCAGTTCAAACCGGAACGGCTCACCATCTACGCGCTGTTGACCTGCGTGGTCATCAGCGTCGGCCTGAACGTGATCGGGCCGAAGATCCTCGGCGAGGCCACCGACCTGGTCTTCGCCGGGATCATCGGACGGGAGATGCCCGCCGGGTCGACCAAGGAGCAGGTCCTCGCCTCGATGCGGGAGCGCGGCCAGGGCACGGTCGCCGACATGCTCCGCAGCACCGACTTCACTCCGGGCCAGGGCATCGACTTCGACGCCGTGGGCCGGGTGCTGCTGCTCGCGCTCTGTACGTTCCTGGTGGCGGGCCTGCTGATGGCGGTGGCGACCCGGCTGGTCAACCGGGCCGTCAACCGGACGATGTTCCGGCTGCGCGAGGACGTCCAGACGAAGCTGTCGCGGCTCCCGCTGTCGTACTTCGACAAGCGGCAGCGCGGTGAGGTGCTGAGCCGGGCGACCAACGACATCGACAACATCGGGCAGACCCTCCAGCAGTCGATGGGCCAGCTCATCAACTCGGTGCTCACGATCATCGGCGTACTCGCGGTGATGTTCTGGGTGTCGTGGCTGCTGGCGCTGGTGGCGCTGGTGACGGTTCCGCTGTCGTTCGTCATCGCCACCCGGATCGGCAAGCGCTCGCAGCCGCACTTCGTGCAGCAGTGGCGCACCACGGGCAAGCTCAACGCCCACGTCGAGGAGATGTACACCGGGCACACCCTGGTGAAGGTGTTCGGGCGGCAGGACGAGTCGGCGAAGCAGTTCGCCGAGCAGAACGACGCGTTGTACGAGGCCGGGTTCAAGGCGCAGTTCAACAGCGGTGTGATGCAGCCGCTGATGATGTTCGTGTCGAACCTCAACTACGTGCTGGTGGCCGTGGTCGGCGGGCTGCGGGTCGCGTCCGGCGCGCTGTCCATCGGTGACGTGCAGGCCTTCATCCAGTACTCGCGCCAGTTCTCGATGCCGCTGACGCAGGTCGCGTCGATGGCGAACCTGGTGCAGTCGGGCGTCGCCTCGGCCGAGCGGATCTTCGAACTCCTGGACGCGGAGGAGCAGGAGGCCGATCCGATGCCGGGCGTCAAGCCGGCGGAGCTGCGCGGGCGGGTGGCGCTGGAGCACGTGTCGTTCCGGTACGACCCCGAGAAGCCGCTCATCGACGACCTCTCGCTCAAGGTCGAACCCGGCCACACGGTCGCGATCGTCGGCCCGACCGGCGCCGGCAAGACGACCCTCGTCAACCTGCTGATGCGGTTCTACGAGGTCTCCGGCGGGCGCATCACCCTCGACGGCGTGGACATCGCGACGATGTCCCGGGACGACCTGCGCGCCGGGATCGGCATGGTGCTGCAGGACACCTGGCTGTTCGGCGGCACGATCGCGGAGAACATCGCGTACGGGTCCGCCCGCGAGGTCACTCGGGGCGAGATCGAGGAGGCGGCGCGGGCCGCGCACGCCGACCGGTTCGTCCGTACGCTGCCCGACGGGTACGACACCGTGATCGACGACGAGGGTACGGGTGTCAGTGCCGGTGAGAAGCAGCTGATCACCATCGCGCGGGCGTTCCTGTCCGACCCGGTGATCCTGGTTCTGGACGAGGCGACGAGTTCTGTCGACACCCGGACCGAGGTGCTGATCCAGAAGGCGATGGCCAAACTCGCCCACGGGCGCACGTCGTTCGTGATCGCGCACCGGCTCTCCACGATCCGGGACGCGGACACGATCCTCGTCATGGAGAACGGGGCGATCGTCGAACAGGGCGCGCACGCCGATCTGTTGGCGGCGGACGGGGCGTACGCACGGCTGTACAAGGCGCAGTTCGCGCAGGCGGTGGCGGAGGTGGATTAGGAAGGGGCGCCCCGCGCCCCTTCAGGGGCGCGGGGAACTGCGCGACCAGCCCCCACCGGACCCGCGGCCGGCATCAGTCGAGATAGCCCCTCAGCTGATCCGCGAATGCGTGGTCCCTCAGCTTGTTCAGGGTCTTGGACTCGATCTGCCGTATCCGTTCCCGCGTAACGCCGAAGATCCGTCCGATCTCCTCCAACGTGCGCGGGCGACCGTCGACCAGCCCGTACCGCAGCTGAACGACCTTCCGCTCCCGCTCCCCCAGCGTCGAAAGCACCGCTTCCAGGTGCTCCCTGAGCAGCAGGAACGCGGCCGACTCGACAGGGGACGCCGCGTCGCCGTCCTCGATGAGGTCGCCGAGGGCGACGTCGTCCTCCTCGCCGACGGGGGCGTGGAGCGAGACGGGCTCCTGGGCCAGCCGCAGTACCTCGCTGACGCGCTCGGGGGCGAGGTCGAGGTGGTCGGCCACCTCTTCCGGCGTGGGCTCGTAGCCGCGCTCCTGGAGCATACGGCGCTGGACGCGGACGACTCGGTTGATGAGTTCGACGACGTGGACGGGGACGCGGATGGTGCGGGCCTGGTCCGCGAGGGCGCGGGACATGGCCTGGCGGATCCACCAGGTGGCGTACGTCGAGAACTTGTAGCCGCGGGCGTAGTCGAACTTCTCAACTGCCCTGATCAGGCCCAGGTTTCCTTCCTGGACGAGGTCGAGCATGGTCAGTCCGCGGCCGACGTAGCGCTTGGCGACGGAGACGACGAGCCGGAGGTTGGCCTCGATGAGGCGGCGCTTGGCCATCCGGCCCAGGACGACCAACCGGTCCAGGTCGAGGGCGAGTTGACTGTCCAGGTCGACGTCGGTGCTGAGCTTCTCCTCGGCGAACAG
The DNA here is from genome assembly GCF_029892565.1 of Streptomyces pseudovenezuelae. Lineage (GTDB taxonomy): Bacteria > Actinomycetota > Actinomycetes > Streptomycetales > Streptomycetaceae > Streptomyces > Streptomyces pseudovenezuelae_A. Next base: position 255,509 of record NZ_JARXVH010000004.1, read on the forward strand.
CCCGGCCTCGACCCGGCGGGCGAGGTCGACCTCCTCGGCCGCGGTGAGCAGGGAGATCCGGCCGATCTCCCGCAGGTACTGGCGGAACAGGTCCGAGGACGGCCCGCTGGTGTCGGCGCGGCTGGTACGGGACGGCACGGGCGCTTCGACCGGTTCGGCGGCCTCCGGGCTCTCCAGGGCCTCGGCGGGCGGCTCGGCGGGTTCCGTGGACTCGGTCTCGGGGTGGTGCGCGACACGCGTCTGCGGAGGGACCGCGACCAGTACGTCGGTCTCCGCGTCCGGCTCTGTGCCGTCTGTGCTCTCGGTCTGTGTGAGGGTCTGGGTCTGCACGGGGGCGACCTCCAGGATGATCGCTGCCAAGGTGTACGGCAGCGGTTCTTCGGGGGCGGAGTCGACGGCCTCGCCGTTGTCCGTCCCGTACTCGATGAGCGGAACCGCGGGGGTCTGGGACCCGTATGGGACGGATCGGCCGCGCTCCGAGGACTCAGGCACCGGAACCCAGTGTGGAGTACGACACATCACCGCCACGAGGGGCGTGCGGTGACTTTTTGAGTCCGGTCCGTGACCGCATGGTTACCCTCGCGGAAAACTCGGAAGCTTGTGTCCGCTCTGATCTGGCACGATCCGCGCGCCGACGCACATCGCTCCGGCCCAAGGCCGGATGTACGAACAACCCGCGCTCACGTGCCGGGTGCCCAGGAGCGCGCCGCCGAACCGTGCTAGAGGGCCCCGGCCCCCTGCTCCCGTAGCGCCTGGTCGTACTGCTGGAGGACCCACAGCTCGTTCTGCACGGCGGCCAGTTGGGCGGGGTCGCCGCCGGCGGAGAGGCGGGCCATCTGGGACTGGATGTCTCGGATACGGCGTTCCACGGCTCGGCGGCGGACCCAGACGAGTTGTTCGCTCGCGTAGTTCTCGTCGACCGTGCGGCGCATGATCGCCTCGACGGCCAGTTCCGTGACCATCGCGCGGACGGCGTCGTCGGGGGCGGCCTCGCGGACGCGGACCAGGTACTCCTGGGCGTCGAGGAGGCCGTACTGGGCACCGCCCGCGTCCATGACGGCCTGGCGGACGGCCGCGTAGGGGAGGGCGGTGAACTCGTCGATGCCGTACGCGTCGAAGGCCGGGGAGACCAGTTCGGGGCGTTGCAGGGCGAGTTTGAGGAGTTCGCGTTCGGTGGCGTAGACCGGGTTGCGGAGGTTGAGGGCCGGGCCGCCGGCGGCAGAGCGGGGGGCCGACTCGTAGGGCTGCTGCTGGCCGCGGGCCGGGGCCGGGCCCTGGCCGCCGCGGTCGCGGGCCCAACGGGCCAGCTGGGCGACCCTCTTGACGACGAACTGGGTGTCGAGGATGCCGAGCATGCCGGCGAGCTGGACGGCGACCTCGTGCTGGGCGCCGGTGTTCTTGATGCGGGCGACGATGGGCGCGGCCTCGTCCAGGGCGCCCGCGCGGCCGGCGGGGGTGTCGAGGTCGTAGCGCACGACGATCTGGCGCAGCGCGAACTCGAAGAGGGGCGTGCGGGGTTCGACCAGGTCGGCGACCGCCTCGTCGCCCTTGGCCAGGCGCAGTTCGCAGGGGTCCATGTTGTCCGGCGCGATCGCGATGTACGTCTCGGCGGCGAACTTCTGGTCGTCCTCGAAGGCGCGCAGGGCCGCCTTCTGGCCGGCCGCGTCGCCGTCGAAGGTGAAGATCACGCGCGCGCTGCCGTTGTCCATCAGGAGCCGGCGGAGGATCTTGATGTGGTCGGTGCCGAAGGCCGTGCCGCAGGTCGCGATCGCGGTCGTCACGCCGGCCAGGTGGCAGGCCATGACGTCCGTGTAGCCCTCGACGACGACCGCGCGGGAGACCTTGGCGATGTCCTTCTTGGCGAGGTCGATGCCGTAGAGGACCTGGGACTTCTTGTAGATCGCGGTGTCGGGCGTGTTGAGGTACTTCGGGCCGTTGTCCGACTCGTAGAGCTTGCGGGCGCCGAAGCCGACGACCTCGCCGCCGATGTCGCGGATGGGCCACATGAGGCGGCCGCGGAAGCGGTCGATGGGGCCGCGGCGGCCCTCCTGGGCGAGGCCGGAGAGGAGGATCTCCTTGTCGGTGAAGCCCTTGCCGCGCAGGAAGCGGGTGAGGTGGTCCCAGCCCTGGGGGCTGTAGCCGACGGAGAAGTGCGCGGCGGCGGCCTGGTCGAAGCCGCGCTCGGCGAGGAACGAACGGCCGGCGTCCGCCTCCGGGCTGGTCGCGAGCTGTTCCATGTACCAGTCGGCGGCGATCTTGTGGGCCTCGACCAGGCGGATGCGCTCGCCGCGCTGGTGGGAGGGGTTGTAGCCGCCCTCCTCGTAGCGCAGGGTGATGCCGGCCTGGCCGGCGAGGCGCTCGACCGCCTCGGAGAAGGAGAGGTGGTCGACCTTCATCACGAACGTGATGGTGTCGCCGCCCTCCTGGCAGCCGAAGCAGTGGAAGAGTCCCTTGCTCGGGCTGACCTGGAAGGACGGCGACTTCTCGTCGTGGAAGGGGCACAGGCCCTTGAGGTTGCCACCGCCCGCGTTGCGCAGCTGGAGGTACTCGGACACCACGGCGTCGATCGGGACCGCGTCCCGAACCGCCTTCACGTCCTCGTCGTTGATCCGTCCTGCCACGCGTGAATTCTACGGGGATGGACTGACACTCAAGGGACGAGGCTTTCGAGCGGAACGCGCGGGTCCGCCAACGACTCGGTGTTCACCTGTGTCTTCGAGCGGATCAGCTGCTGAATCGGGTCTGTGACGTCCCACACGTTCACGTTCATCCCGGCCAGCACCCGGCCCTCCTTGACCCAGAACGCGATGAACTCACGCTTGCCGGCGTCCCCCCGGATCACCACTTCGTCGTAGGAGCCCGGGGGCGCCCAGCCGGAGTACTCCATGCCGAGGTCGTACTGGTCGGAGAAGAAATAGGGCACGCGGTCGTAGGTGACGTCCCGGCCGAGCATCGCGCGGGCCGCCGCCGGGCCGCCGTTGAGGGCGTTGGCCCAGTGCTCGACACGCAGCGTGGTGTCGAACAGGGCGTGGTGGAAGGCGGCCACGTCGCCGGCCGCGTGGATGTCGGGGTCGGAGGTGCGCAGCCGTTCGTCGACCGCGATGCCGCCGCCGTGCGCGCGGTCGGCGATCTCCAGGCCCGCCGCCTCGGCGAGGCCGATGCGCGGGGCCGCGCCGATCGCGGCGAGGACGTCGTGCGCGGGGTGCTCCTCGCCGTCGTCCGTACGGGCCGCCAGGACCATGCCGTCCTGGCCGACGATCTCGGTGAGGCTCGCGCCGAAGTGGAAGCGCACGCCGTGCTCGCGGTGCAGCTCGGCGAAGAGGTTGCCCAGCTCGGGGCCGAGCACGCCGTGCAGCGGGGTCGGCGCGGGCTCGACGACGGTGACCTCGGCGCCGTACTCCCGGGCCGCCGCCGCGACCTCAAGGCCGATCCAGCCGGCGCCGGCGATCACGATGTGGCCGTTGTCCCGGCCCAGCGCGGCCAGGACGCCCTTGAGGCGCTCGGCGTGCGCGAGCCGGCGCAGGTGGTGCACGCCGGCCAGGTCGGTGCCCGGGATGTCGAGGCGGCGCGGCTCGGCGCCGGTCGCCAGCAGCAGCTTGTCGTAGCGCACGAGGGTGCCGTCGCCGCCGAAGCGGACCGTCTTGGCCGTGCGGTCGATGGCCTCGACGGTCTCGTTGAGGTGCAGCTCGATGTCGTTCTGCGCGTACCACGCGGGCTCGTGCACGAAGACGCTGTCGCGCTCCTCCTTGCCGAGCAGATAGCCCTTGGAGAGCGCGGGGCGCTCGTAGGGGTGGTCGCGCTCGTCGCAGATCAGTATCACCCGGCCGGTGAAGCCCTCCGCTCGGAGCGTCTCGGCCGCCTTCGCGCCGGCGAGTCCGCCTCCGACGATGACGAATGTCTGATCCGCGTCGACCACTTGATGCCTCCTCGTAACGGTGCCGCCACATGCGAGCGTCCCGCACGGAGTGTGATGGGGGAAGAGGGAGTGGCCCGATCAGGCCACGGAGGGTCACATTCGGGCGCGTTTCACGTCACCCTGTTCGCCTCAGTCTCACTGGTGCCCCGTCAGGCGCGCATGAAGCGAGCGGGCCGAGGCGTCGGTCAGCGAGGCGATCTGGTCGACGATCACCCGTTTGCGGGCGCGATCGTCGCCTGCCTGGTCGAACAGGGCGCGGAACTGCGGGTCCAGGCCGTCGGGAGCACGCGCGGTGAGCGCCCGCGCCAGTTCGGCCACCACGATCCGCTGATCGGCCCGCAGCCGCTCCTGCTCGGCCCGCTGCATCACGTACCGGTCGGCGACCGCCTTGAGGACCGCGCACTCCAGCCGCGTCTCGTGGGGTACGACGAGTTCGGCGCCGTATCTCGTCAGCCGCCCGGTGCCGAACGCCGCGCGCGTGGCGGTCTCGGCGGCCGTGCAGAAGCGGCCGATGAGCTGGCTGGTGGCGTCCTTGAGGCGGGCCTGCGCGACCGCCGAGCCGTCGTAGCCGTGCGGCCACCACTCCTCGGCCTGGAGCCGGTCGAGGGCGGCGGCGAGTTCGGCGGGGTCGGTGTCCGCGGGCACGTACCGGCCGATGGCGACCGCGAAGACCGCCTGCCGCTCCGGCTCCGCGTGCAGGCGGTTGGGGTCGATGTGGCCCGCGTGCAGGCCGTCCTCGACGTCGTGCACCGAGTACGCCACGTCGTCCGACCAGTCCATGACCTGGGCCTCGAACGTGATCCGGGTGCCGGGGGCCTCCTTGCGGACCCAGTCGAAGACGGGCCGGTCGTCCTCGTAGACACCGAACTTGGGCGACTTGGGGTCGTCGGGACGGGCGCCGCGCGGCCAGGGGTACTTGGTGGCCGCGTCCAGGGTGGCGCGGGTGAGGTTGAGGCCGACGGAGCCCTCCGGGGTGAACCGCTTGGGTTCGATGCGGGTGAGCAGGCGCAGGGACTGGGCGTTGCCCTCGAAGCCGCCGCAGTCGTCGGCGAACTCGTTCAGCGCCTGTTCGCCGTTGTGACCGAACGGAGGGTGGCCGAGGTCGTGGGCGAGGCAGGCGGCCTCCACCAGGTCGGGGTCGCAACCGAGGGCCGCGCCCAGCTCGCTGCCGACCTGGGCGCACTCCAGGGAGTGGGTCAGGCGGGTGCGGGGGCTGGCGTCCCACGTGGAGGAGTTGCGCTCGCCCGGCGTGACGACCTGGGTCTTGCCTGCGAGCCTTCTCAGCGCCGAGGAATGCAGGATGCGGGCGCGGTCGCGCTGGAAGGCGGTGCGGCCCGGGCGTTTGTCGGGCTCGGGGGCCCAGCGGTCGACTGACGTCGGGTCGTAGCCGGGGGGTGGGGTGTTGTTGTTGCCTTCCATACCTCGACAGTAAGCGGAGGCAGTGACAAATGGGGTGCGCCTGCTCGTCCGCGGGGTGCGGTCATATGGCGAGTGCGGGTTGGTTGTGGCTGGTCGCGCCCCGCGGCGGAGCCGCATATGGACACAGCCCCGCGCCCCTTGGGTCAGCCATCGTCACGTCAGTCGAGAGGGTCTGGTCGTAGCGGTTGAGGATCAGGCTTGCCATCGCGGGGTGCGTGCCCAAGGGGGCCGAAGCGATCCAGGGAGCCTTCTCCGCGCACTCCCTCGCGAAGCGGCCCGGGGCCGTGAAGTACGAGGCTATGGCTACTCGGTGGCGGCCCTGGGTGGCCAGGATGGCCAGGGCCTCGGGGATCGTCGGGGCTGCTGTGCTCGCGTAGGCGGGGAGGACGGGGACGCCGAGGCGGGCGGACAGTAGGGCGGCCGTGCTGTTCGTGTCGGTCTGGGAGTCCGGGTCCCGGGAGCCGGCCGCGGCGAGAATGACGGCGCTCGTCCGGCGAGTGGCCGCGTCCATACGCATGCGCCGGCCGGCCTCGACCAGGCGGGCCTGGAGGGCGTCCACCAGGAGGGGGTGCGGGCCGAGCGGGGGTGCCACGCGCGTGCGTGCCTGTGCTTCGGCCGCCATCTCGGGGATGTCCCGCTTGACGTGGTAGCCGCGGCTGAGGAGGAGCGGGACGAGGACGGCTCGCGCGGTGCCGAGGGCGGCGAGCGTGTCGGGGAGCGCGGGCTCGTTCAGCTCGATGTGGCCGAGGTGGACGGGCAGGCCCGGGCGCAGTGCGCGGACGCGGTCCAGGAGCGTGCGTACGGTGCTCAGCGCACGCGGGTCGCGGCTGCCGTGGGCCACGACGACGAGGGCCGGGGGCTTAGGGCGCCGGGTGCCGTCGAGGGAGACGAGGCTGAGCTGGCTGGCGAGCTGACTGCCGATCCTGTTCATGAGGTGCGCCGTACTGTCGAGGTGGGCGGTCGTGGACTCGTCGCGCTGCGGGTTCGACGGCGTCATGGACCGATGGTGGCGGTACGAGGTTGCCGCGCCGTTGCGCCGGAATGACGCGTCTTTTCGGGGGGTTCACGGTGGGGTGCAGGGGGTGTGTGAGGTGACGTGACCTGGAGTTTCACCTTCGCAAGTGAACCTGGTCACGTGTGGGGTGCCGAACCGTACGGCCTGACAGGACGTCTCTGAGTGTCGAGAAGCACAGAGCGGGACAGAGCATGAGGGGGCCGTCCGATGCGTCGACCGAGGCTGCGTGTGCCGAAGCTGCGCCGTCCGCGACTGCCACGCACGCGTGCCGGACAGCGGCGGCTGGTGCAGGCCGTGATGGCCGGGTGCGTGCTGGCGCTGCTTCCGTCGACCTGGATGTACGTCGTGACCGGCGACCGGCTGCGCACGACCGCGGACGTGCCCCGTACCGAGGTCGCGGTCGTCTTCGGCGCCGGCCTGTGGGACGGCGAGCCGTCCCCGTACCTCGCCAACCGCCTCGACGCGGCGGCCAAGCTGTACCGCGCCGGCCGCGTCGAGGTCGTCCTCGTCACCGGCGACAACAGCCGCAAGGACTACGACGAGCCCGACGCCATGCGCACGTACCTGACCAAGCACGGCGTACCGGACGCGCGGATCGTCAGCGACTACGCCGGTTTCGACACCTGGGACTCCTGCGTCCGCGCCAAGAAGATCTTCGGCGTCGACCGGGCCGTACTGATCAGCCAGGGCTTCCACATCCGGCGGGCGGTCGCGCTGTGCGAGGCCGCGGGCGTGACGTCGTACGGCGTCGGGGTGGACGCCAAGCACGACGTCACCTGGTACTACGGCGGTGCGCGGGAGGTTCTCGCAGCGGGGAAGGCGGCGCTGGACGCGGTGTTCGAGCCGGATCCGCGGTTTCTCGGGGCGAAGGAGCCGGGAGTGAGCAGGGCGTTGGCCGACGCGCGGTGAGGCGGATCCGAGAGGGGTGGATCCGCGGGGAGTGGATGGTCCGGACGGGGCGGACTCTAGGCTTGGCGGGATGAACGATCACGAGTTCGGTTACCGCTGGGGGCATTCCGCGCTCACCCTCGACTTCGACTTCGACCGCGGTTTCGGCTCCGGCTCGGGCTCGGGCTCGGGCTCCGGCTCCGGCTCCGGACTCAGCCTCGGCCTCGCGTCGGGCGAGTTGCTGCGGGTGTCCCGTCCCGGTGACCCGGCGCCACCCGTGACCGGTCTGCCCCTGGTCGACGTGACCCTCATGGGTGCGGGCACCGGATGGTCGGGGCCGCGTTTCAGGGGTACGGCGTTGGGGGCGCGGCTGCGGTATCGCGCGCATCGGGCGACGTATGGCGACGGGTGGCATCACCTGGCCGTCGAACTGACCGATCCGCAGGGTGGGTTGAGGGTGTTCGCCGAGTACTCGTCGCCGGACGGGGTGGCGGTGCTGCGCTCGCGGGTGCGGCTGCGCAATGAGGGCGACGCGGCGGTGACGGTTCGTTCCGTCGGGAGTCTGCTGCTCGGCGGGCTGCCCTCCCCCGACGTGCTGGACGCGCACCGGGCCCGCAACGACTGGCTCGCCGAATGCCGTTGGTACGCCGAGCCGTTGCGGGCGTCGGTGCCCGACATCGGGCGGGACGTGCACGAGCACGACTCGCGGGCCGCGCTGCGGCTGACCGGGCGGGGCAGCTGGCCGACCGACGGCCATCTGGCGATGGGCGCGCTCACCGACCGTACGGACGGGCGGTGTTGGCTGTGGCAGGTGGAGTCGGCGGCGGGCTGGGTGTGGGACGCGGGTGAGGCGCCGGCCGGGCGTACGTACGTGGGGCTGGGCGGGCCGACGTACGACGAGCACGGCTGGAGTCAAGTACTGGGCCCGGGTGAGGAGTTCGCGTCCGAGTACGCGGCGCTCGCGTTGGGGGACGGGCTCGACGGGGCGCTGGGAGCGCTGACGGAGTACCGCCGCCGGGTGCGCCGACCGCATCCGGATCACGACCGGCTCCCGGTCGTCTTCAACGACTACATGAACACCCTGATGGGCGACCCGACCACCGAGAAGCTGCTCCCGCTGATCGATGCGGCGGCCTCGGCGGGCGCGGAGTACTTCTGCGTGGACGCCGGTTGGTACGACGACTCGGCCGACGGCGGCTGGTGGGACAGCGTGGGGGCCTGGCAGCCGTCGGGGCGGCGCTTCCCCGGGGGCATCCAGGAGGTGCTGGAGCGGATCCGGGAGCGCGGGATGGTGCCGGGGGTGTGGCTGGAGCCCGAGGTGGTGGGCGTGCGGAGTCCCGTGGCGGGAGCGAGGGCGGGCGCAGAGGCGGAGGCAGGGGTGGGGGCGTTGCCGGATGACGCATTCTTGCGTCACGCCGACGGCAGTCGCGTCACCGAACAGGGCCGTCACCAGCTGGACTTGACCCACCCCGCGGCCCGGGCTCACCTGGACGCTGCCGTCGACCGGATCGTCGGCGAGTGGGGTGTGGGCTATCTGAAGCTGGACTACAACATCACGACGTCGGCGCCGGGGCTGCTGGATCACACGCGGGCGTGGCGGGCCTGGTTGGCGTCCGTCCTGGACCGGTACCCGTCCCTGGTCGTCGAGAACTGCGCGTCCGGCGGCATGCGCATGGACGGCGCGTCCCTCTCCGTCACCCAGCTCCAGTCGACCTCCGACCAGCAGGATCCGGTCCGCTATCCGCCGATCGCGGCGGCGGCGCCGACGGTGGTGCCGCCGGAGCAGGGGGCCGTGTGGGCGTATCCGCAACCGTCCTTCTCCGACGCGGAGATCGGCTTCACGCTCGGCACCGCGATGCTCGGGCGGATCCATCTGTCCGGCCACCTGGACCACATGACGGAACGTCAACTGGGCCTGGTGCGGGAGGCAGTGGCGACCTACAAGGCGATGCGGGGTGACCTGCGCACGTCGGTTCCCTTCTGGCCGCTCGGCCTGCCGGGCTGGACGGATGAGTGGATCGCGCTGGGGCTGCGGGCGCCGGTGGAGGGGGCGACGTATGTGTCGGTGTGGCGGAGGGGCGACGGGGACGGGGACCGCAGAGGCCCCGAACTGGTGCTTCCGGTAGCCCACTTGGCGGGGCGCGCGGACATCCGGGCCGAGGTCCTGCACGCGACCGAGGCAGGGGTGACCGTGGCGTGGGACGAGGGGGCGGGCCTGCGGGTGAGGATGGCGGCGGCACCGGCGATGGCGCTCGTACGGCTTGGCTGAAACCCTCCGGGCTCACCTGACCCGCCAGTCCCCGCTCTCGATCAACTTCCCCTGGCCGCGCAGGTGTACGGCGACGGCCGACGCGGCGACGTACACCCAGGCCAGTACCGCGTACCCGTCCTCCTCGCACCGCGCCTCGCGGGCCACGCGCTCGTACAGGTTGCTCGGGTCGCCCGGCGCGTACTCCTCCAGCCGGTCGAGCGCGGCGAGCAACTCCTCGTACCGGTCCGGCAGGGCGGTGACGAGTTCCCCGTAGACGACCCCGCCCGGCTCCTCCACGGCGTACGGGTAGCCGGGGCCGTCGTAGAGCACCGCGCCGGTCAGGCGGGCGGGGGTCTCGCAGCGGGTGCGGCCGCGCAGGAACAGGTCGTGGTTGACCTCGCCGGGGCGCAGGGTGCCGTAGACGAAGAACGGCAGGGCGCCAGGGGCGAAGAACGGGAAGCTCACAAAAGCGATTCTCTCTCCACACATACCTCCTCGTACGCGCTATGGACATGACATCCACAGCCTCCTTAAATCATGGTCAACATCAGCGCGCCCCTCGCCCCACAGGCCCCCCACACGCGCCCGTTGGCGCCTTTTCGAGGAGACCGATGAGCCGGATACGGCAGCACCTTCGAGGTTCCCGTCGTCTCGCCACCGCCGGTGTGGCCGTCACCACCGCCACCCTGCTGACCGCCGCCCTCTCCCCCGACGCGGCGGCGGCGGCCGATCGGCCGACCAGGGCCGGCGCGATCGAGAACGCGGCGTCCGCGCTCCTCGCGCAGGCCGCGACGCTCGGGCTCACCTCCGCGGAGGGCACGTCGGTCCGGGACGTGATCGTCGACAAGGACGGCACGCAGCATGTCCGGTACGACCGCACGTACCACCAACTCCCCGTGCTGGGCGGTGACTTCGTGGTCCACCTGGCATCGGACGGGGCGTACCGCAGCGCGAACCGGGCGACGAGGAGCCGAATATCCCTGGCCGACATCACCCCCTCGGTGTCCGCCCCCAAGGCCGCCGACCTCGCGACGAACGCCCTGCGGGCCCTGAACCTGGGCGAGACGCTGAAGAAGCTGACGGCCAAGCCCCAGTTGGTCGTCGACGCCCTGCACGGCACCCCGAAGCTGGCCTGGCGGACGGATGTCGTCGCGCAGGACTCGCTCGGCAACCCGGTCGGCCGTGCCGTGCTCACGGACGCCCGCACCGGTGCGCAGATCGACGCGTGGGACACCATCGAGACGGCCTCGGGCGACGGCAAGTCCCTTTACAGCGGCACGGTTCCGCTGCAGACGACGCAGTCGGGATCGACGTACCAGCTCAAGGACCCGACGCGCGGGAACACGTACACGGGTGACGCGGCGAACAAGACCGACCTGTGCATCCTGACCAGCATCTGCATCAGCCGCGCCCCGTCGACGGTGTTCACGGACGCCGACAACCACTGGGGCACGGGCGCGACTTCGGACCGTGCGTCGGCGGCGGTGGACGCGCAGTACGGGACCGACGTGACCTGGGACTACTACAAGAACGTCCACGGCCGCAATGGCATCGGGGGCGACGGCAAGGGCTCCTACAACCGCGTCCACTACGGCAACAAGTACAACAACGCCTTCTGGGACGACAGTTGCTTCTGCATGACCTACGGCGACGGTGACGGGACGACCTTCGGGCCGCTGGTCTCCCTCGACGTGGCCGGCCACGAGATGTCCCACGGCGTCACCTCCAAGACCGCCGCGCTGACGTACTCGGGCGAGTCCGGCGGCCTCAACGAGGCGACGTCCGACATCTTCGGCACGCTGGTGGAGTTCTACGCCGACAACTCCTCCGACCCCGGGGACTACCTGATCGGCGAGAACGTCGTCCGTTCCGGCTCCGGCCTCGCCGCCCTGCGCTACATGGACAAGCCCTCGAAGGACGGCAACTCGGCGGACTCCTGGAGCAGTTCGGTCGCCGACCTCGACGTCCACTACTCCTCCGGCGTCGCCAACCACTTCGCGTACCTCCTGGCGGAGGGCAGCGGCGCGAAGACCATCAACGGGGTCAGCTACAACTCCCCCACGTCCAACGGCTCCAAGGTCACCGGGATCGGACGGACCAAGCTGGGGGCCATCTGGTACCGGGCGTTGACGGTCTACATGACGTCGTCGACGAATTACGCCGGGGCACGGGCGGCCACGTTGAGCGCGGCGAAGGATCTTTATGGGGCGGGGAGTTCGGAGTATGCGGCTGTGGGGGCGGCTTGGAGTGCGGTCAACGTGAGCTGAGATCGCGTACGTGAAGAAGGCCGGTGCCTCCCCACGTGGGCACCGGCCTTTTCCCATTCCGCTCGGTCAGACGGCCCCGGCTACGCGGGGTACGGCCGCACCTCCCGCGCCTCCCTCAACGCCCGTCCCCACCACACCAGTTGATCCAGCATCACCTTGGCCGCCGCGTCCGGACCCGACGAGTCCTTGAGGCGGCCCTCGTCGAAGGACGCGCCCACGTTGTGGAAGGACACGGTGTCGCGGATGGTCACCGCGTGGAGTTCGGCGAAGACCTGGCGGAGGTGTTCGGCGGCGCGCAGGCCGCCCGCGAGGCCGCCGTAGGAGACGAGGGCGACGGGCTTGGCGCGCCACTCGGTGTAGTGCCAGTCGATGAGGTTCTTGAGGCCGGCCGGGAAGGAGTGGTTGTACTCGGGGGTGAGGACGACGAACGCGTCGGCCGCCGCCAGCCTCGGGGTGACCGAGGAGCGGGCGGCGAGCGCCGCGGCGCTGGGCTCGAAGGTCGTGGGCAGGTCGGCCTCCGCCACGTCCATGACCTCGGGGTTCAGGTCGCCGTGGTCGCGCATGTGGTCGAGGAGCCAGTCGGCGACGACGGGGCCGAAGCGGCCGTGACGGTTGCTGCCGAGGACGAGGGTGACGGCGAGCGGGGTGTCGGGGTTCTGCGGGGAGGTCGTGGGCTGGACGACGTCCCTGAACTGGGCAGCATCTGCGGTTTGCGTGGCATCTGTGGTCTGCATGCCGACCAGCCTCGTACCTCGACCTTTGTTGAGGTCAAGCCCGTGTCGTCGGTGCCGGGTCACCCGTTCACACGCGCGCCCTGCGCCCTTCGGGTTCTCTTCCGCCCCACCCCCGCGCTACGTCGATGACCTGCTGAAATACCGGGCGGCGAGGCCCGTTTTACACCACTCCGCCACCCATTCACCTCATTTCCGACAGACCCTCAGGAAGCGCGCTCGGCCCGCTGGCACTTACCTCGGAAGGGCAGGGGACACCGAAGAAGCTCGAGGGAGCACCGATGCGACGTACCGCCCGTCTGCTGACCGGTACCGCGCTCGCCGTCGCGGCCGCCGGCCTCGTCGCCGCGCCGGCCCACGGTGCCGACGGCGGCAGCCTGGAGGTGTACCCCTCCTCGGTCGTGCCGGGCGATCAGGTCACCGTGGACACCGCGGCGTGCGGCGAGGGCGGCACCGCGGCGGGCGATGCCAGCGCGGTGGGCGCCGGTGCCTTCACGCTGGCGCCGAGCACGCCCGAGGGCGACGCGATCGGGCAGTTCAAGGTGCCGCCGAGCGCGCAGCAGGGGACGTACGAGATCGTCGCGGAGTGCGCCGAGGGCGGGCGGCAGGTCTCGGGCGACCTGGTGGTCACGCTGACCCCGGTCCGCGGGCAGGTGCACCCGAGAGGAAGCGTCAAGACGGGGGTCGGCGGCGCTCTTGGCCCCGATCCCGTTCAGACCGCGGCCGGCGTGGCGGCTCTCGCCGTCGCCGCCGCGGGCGGTACCTGGCTCCTGCATCGCCGGGCGAGAGGCGACGGGATCTGACGGACACCCTCCGCTGTCCGTTCGCCGGTACCGCAAGTCCCTCCCCCTCCGGGTCCGACGCCCCTCGCGGCCCGGAGGGGGACCGGGGTCCCCACCGAGGCAGGAGGCAGCTCCGGCAGGCAGGAGGCTCGCGTGCGCAAGTTCAGTAACGCCCTGATAGGGACCGTCACCGTGGTCGCGCTCTGCACGGGCGCGTGGCTGCTCGGCAGCGGCCCGGACACCCACGCGCCGCCGCAGCCGTCGGCCGCGCAGGCCCACACCGCCCGCACCGGTCAGCAGGGCGAGCGGCCCGCCGCGCCCGCGCTGCCGCCCTCCCCGCCCGACCGCATCCGCATCCCGTCGATCCGCGTGAACGCCCCCCTCATGGGCCTCGCCCTCACCCCGGCCGGCAGCCTCGACGTACCGCCCGCCGCGAAGCCGAATCTCGCCGGCTGGTACGAGGCCGGCACCACCCCTGGTGAACGCGGTACCGCGATCGTCGCCGGCCACGTCGACAACGCCGACGGCCCCGCCGTCTTCTACGAGCTCGGCGCCCTGAAGAAGGGCAGCACCGTCGAGGTGGACCGGCGGGACGGCGGCGTGGCCGTGTTCACGGTGGACGCGGTGGAGGTCTACGAGGCCAAGAACTTCCCCGACGAGAAGGTGTACGGCGCCGCCGCGCGCCCCGAACTGCGGGTCATCACCTGCGGCGGCGGCTACTCGCGGAGTACTGGTTACCAGGGCAACGTGGTCGTCTTCGCGCATCTGACCGGCAGCCGCCAATAGCGCGGGCCCGCGGTCACGCGATCACTCGGTCACTCGGTCACGCCGTGCTCTCCAAGTACCGCAACACCGCGAGCACCCGCCGATGCCCCGTGTCCGACGGCGGCAGGCCGAGCTTGGTGAAGATGTTGGCGACGTGTTTCTCCACGGCGCGTTCGGAGACGGTGAGGGCCGTGGCGACGGCGTGGTTGGTGCGGCCCTCGGCCATCAGGGAGAGGACCTGGCGCTCGCGCGGGGTGAGGGTGTCCAGGGCCGTGGTCCGGCGGCTCGCGCCGAAGAGCTGGGCGACGACCTCGGGGTCGAGCGCGGTGCCGCCGGCCTTGATGCGCTCCAGCGCGTCGACGAACTCCCCGATGTCGGCGACCCGTTCCTTGAGGAGGTAGCCGAACCCGGCGGGGTTGGCGAGCAGTTGGGCCGCGTGGGCCGTCTCCACGTACTGGGAGAAGAGCAGAACTCCCATGCCGGGACGTTCCGTTCGCAGGCGCACGGCCGCTCGTACGCCCTCGTCGGTCTGGGTGGGTGGCAGGCGGATGTCGACTACGGCGACGTCGGGGGCGTGTTCGGCGACGGCGGCCAGGAGGGTCTCGGCGTCTCCGACGGCCGCGGCCACCTCGACCCCGCGCAGCTCCAGCAACTGCGCCAATCCGTCGCGCAGCAGGGCCGAGTCCTCGGCGATGACGACGCGCATTCCACTCCCGTCACATGGGCGGCCCGGCCCAAGTGGCCACTCGGCTCACATGGGCAGCTCGACGGTGACCACCGTAGGCCCTCCGGGCGGGCTGTCGCAGGTGAGCGTGCCGTCCACGGTGCGGACGCGGGCGAGCAGGCCGGTGAGTCCGGACCCGGCGCCGATCACCGCGCCGCCCCGGCCGTCGTCGGTGACGCGCAGGCGCAGCAGTCCGTCGCGGGCGGTGACGGTCACGGTGACCGCGCCGGCGTGGCTGTGTTTGGCGGCGTTGGTGAGGAGTTCGGCGGCGCAGAAGTAGGCGATGGACTCGACGGCCGGGCTGGGGCGGGCGGGGAGGTCGGTGGTGAGGTCGACGGGGAGGGCGCTGTCGGCGACGAGGCTGGCGAGGGCCGGCGGGAGGCCCTGGTCGAGTACGGGGGGATGGATGCCCTTGACCAGGTGGCGCAGGTCGGCGATGGCCTGGGTGGCGTTGCCCTGCGCGGTGTCGACGACGGTGAGGACCCGGTCGGGGGCCGCGTCGGCGTTGATCAGTTCGCGGATGATGGTGAGGTGCATGGCGAGGCCGACCAGCCGGGCCTGGGTGCCGTCGTGCAGGTCGCGCTCGATGCGGCGCAGGGTCGCGGCGGCGTCGTCGACGGCCTGGGCGCGGGTCTCCTCCAGGGTGCGGATGCGGCGGTCGGCGGCGTCGGTGCCGAGAAGCGCGGTCAACAGGGCGCGGTGGGGTGTGAGCGCGTGTCTCAGGAGGTACGGGGCGACGGCCAGCAACAGCAGACCGAGTGTGAACGGAATCAACCAGCGCGGCCAGCTGTCGACCTGGTAACCGAAGAACTCCAGCGATACGCGGGTCACGGTGCCATCGGGGTGGTGGACGGTGTTGTAGTTCAGGTGGCTCAGGACCGGGTGGAGTGTGAGCAGGACGCCGTAGACGTATCCGATGACGACGGCGACGTACGCCAAAACGCCTGTGAACGGAGTCAACAGGGCGCAGGCCACGGCCCGCCACCCCGACCGCTCCCCCAGCAGCGCCCGCCGCCACGCGAACACCCCGCCGCCCTGCGGCACCGGCGGCTCCTCGATCTCCACCCCGAGCAGCCGCCGCGCCAGCCCCCGCTGCAGCGCGCCCAGCGCCAGCGCACCCCGCACGGTCCCGGCCACCAGCCACAGCCCCACCGTGGTCACCGACAGCACCCCGCCCACCGCCAGCCCGAACAGCGTCAGCACGAAGCCGACCAGCGCGAGCGGGAAGGCGATCACGCCGTAGAGGAGGGCGGCCAGGGCGCGGCGGCCGAAGGTGGCGGCGGCGAGGGAGGCGAGGAGGCGGGAGATGGAGGCGCGGGAGTCGCGGAGGCGGGAGGTGAAGTTGCCCGAGGTGGAGGGGCGGCGGAGGCGGTTCACGGCGTTCAACCTAGGCGAGGAAGCGGTGCGCGAGTCGGAGCTGGAGTGCGGTCAGGCCCCGCCCGATCCACGGCATGAGCAGCAGGAAGCCGACCCCGCCGAGGAGCGCGTGGAACGCCCACGCGCCGGCGAAAGTGGGCCCGCCCCACGCCCCGGAGTAGTCGTCGCCGGCGCGCAGGGGCCAGCCGAGGTTCATGGGGACGATGAGCCAGCCGTAGACGGTGACGAAGAGGGTGAACAGGTTCAACGGCAGCGCGGCGACGGCATGGACGAGCCCACTCCGCGCCCCGCCGCCTGTTCCGCCGCCCGCTCCGCCCGCTTCCCTCCCGGCCTCCGGCCCCAGCACCCGCCGCATCACCCCCCGCTGCCACCGCCCCGTCGGCGCCCCGACCAAGGCGAGCGGGATGCTCGCCAAGCCCACCGGCAGGGCCACCGCGCCGTATGCGAAACGCCGCCACGTACCGGCGGTGAAGGGCTCGCGGGCGATGCGCCGGGCGTGGGTGAGGGCGCGGTCGGCGGTGGTGTGGGCCGGGATGTCGCGGGTGGTGTCCATGGCATGTCCCCCTGGGCGTGAGCTGGTGGAATCCGACAGATCAAGACTCGCCGCCGCCCTGGTGGCGGGCGATGGTGCGAGTACGGGACCCGGGGGTTCGGCCAGCCCCACCCCAGCGCCCCGTCCTCGCCTCACAGCACGCCCCCGGTGCGTTCGCCGAACCCTCACACCCTCCCCGCGCCCCCGCTGAGGGCAGCGTTCCCCGCGGGAAACAGGTGTGATGCGGTCGGGTAACACCGGCGTCGCAGGCTCCTGGGCATGACCTCGAATCCGCGTGTGGTGCCCACCATCGTGCTGGTCGGCCATGGCATGGTCGGTCAGCGCTTCCTCGAAGCGCTCGCCGAACGCGGCCTGACCGCGACGCACCGCGTGGTCGTGCTGTGCGAGGAACCGCGTCCGGCGTACGACCGCGTCCAGCTCACCTCGTACTTCTCGGGCCGCACGCCCGAGGAACTCTCGCTCACGGACGCGGCGTTCATCACGGACCACGGGATCGAGCTGTACGTCGGCGACCCGGCGGAGACCATCGACCGGGCGACGAAGACGGTGACCGCCCGCTCCGGACTGACGGTCGAGTACGACACCCTCGTCCTCGCCACCGGCTCGTACCCGTTCGTGCCGCCGGTGCCCGGCAAGGACTCCGACGGCTGTTTCGTCTACCGCACGATCGAGGACCTCCTCGCGATCGAGGCGTACGCCGGGTCGCGGGCGACCACGGGTGCCGTGGTCGGCGGCGGGCTGCTCGGGCTTGAGGCCGCCGGCGCGCTCAAGGGGCTCGGACTGGCCACGCACATCGTGGAGTTCGCGCCCAGGTTGATGCCGGTACAGGTCGACGAGGGCGGTGGTGCTGCCCTGCTGCGCACCATCGAGGACATGGGCCTGACGGTCCACACGGGGACCGGTACGCAGGAGATCCTGGCCGGTGCGGACGGCGCGGTCACTGGGATGAAGCTGTCGGACGGTTCCGAACTCGCCACGGACATAGTGGTGTTCAGCGCCGGCGTCCGTCCCCGGGACCAGCTCGCCCGCGACTGCGGCCTGACCGTCGGTGAGCGCGGTGGCATCACGGTCGACGACCGGTGCCGTACGGTCGCCGACCCGCACGTCTTCGCGATCGGCGAGTGCGCGCTGGCCTCGGACGGCCGGGTGTACGGCCTGGTGGCACCGGGGTACGAGCAGGCCGAGACGGCCGCCGCGGCCATCGCCGCCGACGAGAGCGACCAACCGACGTTCACCGGCGCCGACCTGTCCACCAAGCTGAAGCTGCTCGGCGTGGACGTGGCGTCCTTCGGCGACGCGCACGGCACCGCCGAGGACTGCCTGGACGTCGTGTACTCCGACGCCCGCGCGGGCCTGTACAAGAAGCTGGTCATCGCCCGGGACGGCACACTGCTCGGCGGCATCCTGATCGGCGACGCGGACGCGTACGGCACCCTGCGCGCGTTCACCGGCTCGGTTCCGCCGGTCGCCCCCGAGTCACTGGTCCTGCCGGCCGGTGCCGGGGAGTCGGTCCAACTCGGGCCGTCCGCGCTGCCGGACGAGGCGATCGTCTGCTCCTGCCACAACGTCTCCAAGGGCACGATCCGCGGCGCGGTGACGGACCACTCCTGCGCGACCGTGCCCGAGGTGAAGAAGTGCACCAAGGCCGGTACGGGCTGCGGGAGTTGCGTCAAGGTGCTCGGCCAGCTCGTCACCGCCGAACTGGAGGCGAGCGGCGTCGAGGTCGACAAGGGCCTGTGCGGCTGCTTCACGCAGACCCGCGAGGAGCTCTACGAGATCGTCCTCGCCCTGCGCATCAACTCCTACCAGGACCTGCTCGACCGCTACGGCCGTGAGGGCGCCCGGGGCGGCGACGGCTGCGAGGTCTGCAAGCCGACCGTCGCCTCCGTCATCGCCTCCCTCGCCCCGACGATCGGCGCGAGCGGCTACGTCCTGGACGGCGAACAGGCGTCCCTCCAGGACAGCAACGACCACTTCCTCGCCAACCTCCAGAAGAACGGCTCCTATTCGGTCGTGCCGCGCATCCCCGGCGGCGAGATCACCCCCGAGAAGCTCATCGTGATCGGCGAGGTGGCCCGGGACTTCGGGCTCTACACGAAGATCACCGGCGGTCAGCGGATCGACCTCTTCGGTGCACGGGTCGAGCAACTCCCGCTGATCTGGGCCCGATTGGTGGACGCCGGTTTCGAGTCGGGGCACGCGTACGGCAAGGCCCTGCGCACGGTGAAGTCCTGCGTCGGCCAGACCTGGTGCCGTTACGGCGTCCAGGACTCCGTCCGCATGGCGATCGACCTGGAGCTGCGCTACCGGGGGCTCAGGTCGCCCCACAAGCTCAAGTCGGCGGTCTCCGGCTGCGCCCGCGAGTGCGCGGAGGCCCAGTCGAAGGACTTCGGCGTGATCGCCACCGCGAGCGGCTGGAACCTCTACGTCGGCGGCAACGGCGGCGCCACCCCACGCCACGCGGACCTGCTGGCCCAGGACTTGAGCGACGCCGAACTGGTGCGCCTGATCGACCGGTTCCTGATGTTCTACATCCGCACCGCCGACCGCCTGGAGCGCACGAGCGTGTGGCTGGAACGGCTCCCGGGCGGCCTGGACCACGTACGGGACGTCGTCGTGGAGGACTCGCTCGGCATCTGCGAGGAGCTGGAGTCGCTGATGGCGGCCCATGTGGCGAACTACGCCGACGAGTGGGCGACCACCATCAACGACCCCGAGAAGCTGGGCCGGTTCGTGTCCTTCGTGAACGCCCCCGACACCCCCGACCCGGTCGTCGGCTTCGTCCCCGAGCGCGACCAGATCAAGCCCGACCTGCCACTGCTCACCATCGGCCACCGTCCCCTGGAAGGAAGTGCCCAGCGATGACCCTGGCACCCGAGACGACCGACCTCAAGGTCCAACTCCGGCTCGACACCGACTGGTTCACGATCTGCGACCTCACCGCGCTGGCCCCGGGCCGCGGAGTCGCCGCGCTGCTCCCCGACGGCAGCCAGGTGGCCCTGTTCCGCGACCGGAACGGCACCCTGTACGCGATCGACAACCGCGACCCGTTCAGCGGCGCGGCGGTCCTCTCCCGCGGCCTGACCGGCACCCACCAGGACCGCCCGTTCGTCGCGTCCCCGCTGCTGAAGCAGCGGTTCGACCTGATATCGGGGCGGTGCCTGGACGACGAGTCGGTGCGGGTGGCCACGTACGAGGTGCGGGCCCGCTGACAGGCGGTGACGTGTGGGCCGAAGCAGGTCGCTCACAGTGACGTCATCTGCAGCGGCCTCTGCGGTCGTTGTGCCGCGGCGGCCGGTGCCGCCAGGAGCCGGATCACCGCGTCGAGCCCCCCGAGCGGTGCCGCCCGCAACTGCGCCTCGCCGCCGCTCGCGTGGGCGAGGCGTTGCACCAGGGCGAGGCCCAGGCCCGTGCCGCCCTTGGGGGCGTCGGGGGCCCGCCAGAAGCGGTCGAAGGCGCGACGGCGTTGTTCCTCGGTCATGCCGGGGCCCTCGTCCATGACGTGCAGTTCGACCGTGGAGGGGCCGCCGACCGGACGGTGCGGGAAGCGACGTTCATGGGGTGTGGGGCGACGGAGGTCCACGGAGACCGTGGAGCCGACGGGGGACACGCGCAGGGCGTTGGAGAGCAGGTTGTCCAGGATCTGCTCGACCGCCCCGGGCAGCGCGAGCACCTCACCGGCGTAGTCCCCGGCCAACGCGAGCCGCACGCCCCGCTGTTGGAAGAGCGGGGTCCAGGCATGGTGGCGTTCCACGCACACCCCGTCGAGTTCGACCGCCTCGGGCACACCGGCGCTCTCGTCGAGCCGGGCCATCGCGAGCAGCCCCTCGACCATCCGGGCCAGCCGGTCGGTCTCGGTCATCGCCGCGGTGAGGGTGCCCCGGGCCTGGAGCGTGATGTCGCTCTCCAGGTTCTCCAGGCGCAGCCGCAACGCCGCGAGCGGGGTCTTCAGTTGGTGCGAGGCCTCACCGGCGAAGGCCCGCTGGGAGGCCAGGAGGTGTTCCAGGCGGGCGGCGGTGCGGTTGAACGCGGCGGCGAGGCTGCGTACTTCCGGCGGACCGTTGGTGACGGCGACCGGGGAGGCGGCACCGCCCGCCGCCAACTCGTGCGTGGCACGCTCCAGTTCGCGGATGGGACGGCCGGTCCAGCGGGCGATGGCGAACCCGACGACGGCGACCGCCGCGAGCACCCCGAGCCCGCCCAGGGCCAGCAACAGCCAGACGTGGTGCACCCGTTCGTGCACCATCCGGGTCGGTACGGTGATCCGGACGGCCCCTTGCTGCTCGGCGCCGTGCCGCACCGGCGCGGCCACCGCGAGGTACTGCACCCCGCCGATGGTGGAGGTACGGACGTCCGTCGTCGCGGTCCCGCGCAGCGCGGCGGCGATACCCGGCCAGGAGACGAGGTCGCGCTCCTCCTCTCCGGTCAGGGCATGCGAGGTGGCCAGCAACCCACCCGCGCTGTCGACGATCAGCACCTCGCCGCCGATGCGCTCGGCGCAGTGGGCCGCCCGCTCCGGCAGGTCCCGCGCGGCACGGCCGGCGTCGAGGGAGAGCGACGCGAACGCCGACACCGACTCCGCCTCGTCCTTCGCCGCGTTGATCACCCGCTCCCGCTCACCGCGCGAGTAGAGGTAGCCGAGCGGGAGTTCCAGGCAGAGCAGGACCAGGGCGGCGAGCGTGAGGTAGCTGAGCAGCAGGCGGCGGGTCATCGCCAGACCGCAGGTTGCTCGTGCGCCGGTTGGGCGTACGGCGGTTGCACGGGTTGTGCCGGGGGCGGTTGGGTGTGCACCGCCAGCCGGAAGCCGACGCCGCGCAGTGTCTGGATCCACGCAGGGTTCCCCAACTTGCGCCGGAGCGTGGCCACATGGACGTCCAGCGTCTTGGTCGGCCCCTCGTAGAACGGGTCCCACACCCGGTCGAGGATCTGCTGCCGTGAGTACACCGCCCCCGGATCCTCGGTCAGCAGCGCGAGCAACTCGAACTCCTTCGGCGTGAGCACCACGGCCGCCTCACCGACCCACACCTGACGGGTGCGCCGGTCGACGACGAGGGGGCCGGTGTCAGTGCCGGCGCCAGGGGCTTCCGGCGGTGGAGGTAGAGGGTCGAAGGGGGCCGGGGCGGGGCCGGCCGGTGGCACCGGCGCGGCAGCAGGAACGTACGCGCCACCGCCGTAAGGTGGCTGCTGCGGCACCCCGAACTCGCCGTTCCCGAGCCCCCGTTGGGACCTCCGCGTGACCGCCCGCACCCGGGCCACCAGTTCCCGCATGCTGAAGGGCTTGGCGAGGTAGTCGTCGGCGCCCAGTTCGAGGCCGAGCACCCGGTCCGCCTCCTCGCCGCGCGCGCTGAGGATGATGATGGGGACCTCGGAGTGCTGCCGGATGCCACGGCAGACGTCGATGCCGTCCAGGTCCGGCAATCCCAGGTCGAGCAGGACGACATCGCCGTACGGCCCTCTCAACCCCTCGGCGCCGGTGCGGACATGGTCGACGACCAGACCGAAGTGGCCGAGCCCCTCGACGAGCGGTTCGGCGATCGTGTCGTCGTCCTCGATGAGCAGCGCTCGTACGCCCATGCGTTCCCGTCTCTCCCGTGTTCTCCGGCGAACCGAATTCGCGCATTCCGCGATCCGTCACGCTACAAGAGCGGCCAATTTCACGAAAGTACGGATCCGGAAAATGTGAGCAGCGGCTCAGCACCGGACGGGACCGGACAAGAAATGTCCCGCACCTGTCGAGGATTTAGTGTTCCTCTAACCTTCGCCTGGCCCACGCCCCGCTAGCGTGACACCACCTGATCACCCAGGTCAGAGGCGTCAATCGGGAGGAACCGTGAAGGCACTGCTGGACCGCGCCCGCGCATTCAAGCGGCACGTCGACTTCGAAAGCGGCGAATACCGGAAACTGGCCGAAGGGCAATATCCCGAGGCATTGTTCATCACCTGCTCGGATTCACGGGTGATACCCGCACTGATCACGGGCGCACGGCCCGGTGAGATATTCGAGCTGCGGAACGCGGGCAATATCGTCCCGTCCTACGGACAGCACGGCGCCTCGGGCGAGGCCGCCACCGTCGAGTACGCGCTGGAGGTGCTCGGCGTTCAGGACATCGTGGTGTGTGGTCATTCCCACTGCGGGGCGATGGGCGCCCTCAAGTCCGGCGACGACCTGTCCGCACTCCCGGGCGTGGACGCCTGGCTGCGACTGGCCCGACCCCACCTGGCGCCCGTCCTGGACGGCGCGATCGACGACCCGTCCATGCCGGACATCTCCCAGCTGAACGTCGTCAACCAGCTTGCCGCGCTGCGGAGTTACCCCGTGGCCCGGCGGCGCCTCGGCGCGGGAGAGCTGCGCCTGCACGGCTGGTACTACGAGGTGGACACCGGCCAGGTGCACGAGCTGGACGAGGACGGCCTGTTCCGGGTGCACGCGGCATGACCGGCACGCACGGCAGGCACGCACGGGGGACCCGGGCGGCGACGCCGCCTCGGTACGGGGAGGGCCCCTGGACGGACGGTGATCCATGGGGGGACGTCAACTCGGCGGCGGGCAACGGTTCCTGGGCAGACCCCAACTCGCAGGAGAACAAAGGTTCCTGGGAGCCCGCCAACTCATGGGTGGAAACCGGCAGTTGGGTAACCGAACCACCCAACACCCCACCCTCACCCCCACCTCCGATGCCGAACAAACCGCCCTCCCCCGCCACCCCGAAGACCGACCTCGCCACCGAGATCACCGCTTCTCTGGTCGTCTTCCTCGTCGCCCTCCCCCTCTGCATCGGCGTCGCGGTCGCCTCCGGCGTTCCCGCCGAACTGGGCATCATCTCGGGGGTGATCGGCGGTCTCGTCGTCGGCGCGGCCCGTGGCAGCACGCTCCAGGTCAGCGGCCCCGCCGCCGGTCTCGCCGCGCTGGTGGCGGAGACAGTGCTGGAGTACGGCGTGGCGATGCTCGGCGTGATCGTGCTCTTCTCGGGGCTGCTCCAGATCGCGCTCGGGCTGCTGCGGCTCGGCCGGTTCTTCCAGGCGATCTCACTGGCGGTCGTACAAGGCATGCTCGCGGGCATCGGGCTTCCGCTGATGTTCAGTCAGGCGTACCCGGCGGCCGACGCGAAGGCCCCCGGCACCCCGCTGGAGAACATGGCCGGCTTCCCCGGCCTGCTCGCGGACACCGCCGCCGACCCGCAGGCGCTGATCGCGGCCGGACTCGGCATCACCACGGTCGTGTTGAGCTTCCTGTGGAAGAAGGTGCCCGGCCCGGTCCGGAAGGTCCCGGCGGCGCTGGTCGCCGTGGGCATCGGCATCGCGGTCGCCGCGCTCCCGGGCGTGGAGGTGCGCACCCTCCAGGTCGGCAACCTGCTCGCCTCGGTCGACGTACCCGGCCCGGCGCAGTTCGCGGGTCTCGCGAACGCCGGGATCATCACCGCGATCCTCACCTTCACGGTGATCGCCTCCGCCGAGTCCCTGTTCACCGCGGCCGCCGTGGACCGTATGCACGACGGCCCGCGCACCCGCTACAACCCCGAACTCATCGCCCAGGGCGCCGGCAACACGCTCGCGGGTCTCCTCGGCGCACTCCCCATCACCGCGGTGGTGGCCCGGAGTTCGGCGAATGTCCAGGCGGGCGCGAAGACCCGTCTCTCCCGCACGCTGCACGGCCTGTGGCTGCTGGCCTTCGCGCTTCTCCTTCCCCAAGTGCTGGCGTTGATCCCGGTCTCGGTGCTGGCGGGCGTGCTCGTGCACAGCGGCTGGAAGCTGTTCGCGCCGGAGGAGTTCCCGAAGATGTGGCGGCAGGACCGGGGCGAGTTCGCGGTCATGACCGTGACGACACTGGTCATCGTGGCGACGGCGCTCCTTGAGGGCGTGCTGGTCGGCCTGGCCGCCGGCATCGTCCTGGCCGCCGTACGCATGTCGAAGACCGTCATCCGGCAGCACACCGAGGACGACACCGCGAAGGTCGTCATGGCCGGCAACGCCACCTTCCTGCGCCTCCCCCAGGTCATCGAGGCCCTGGAGTCCGCCGCGCAGGCCGGAAAGCCCCGTATCCGCCTCGACCTCACCGGCGTCACCCACCTCGACCACGCCTGCCGGACGCAGGTGGAGGAGTTCGTCACCCAACAACGCGGCAAGGGCCTGCGCGTGGAACTCCTGATGCCGGGCCCCGCGAAGCCGACGCCCACCACGCCGGAACATCCCGCGGACCGTCCCGCGGACCGACCCGGCCCCACGGCCGAGTGGTTCTACCTGGACAGCCGGCCGATGCCGAGAGCGGCCGACCACTTTTCTTGACCGAACATTCCACTACGTCCTACGCTCTCCCCATGGCCAGAACCAAGGAGTTCGACCCGGACACCGCACTGCAGTCCGCCCTGGAACTGTTCTGGCGGCGCGGCTACGAGGCGACCTCGATGTCCGACCTGGTGGAGCACCTGGGCATCGGCCGCGCCAGCCTCTACGCCACCTTCGGCAGCAAGCACGAGCTGTACCTGAAGGCGCTGGACCGCTACGACCGGGCCGGACTCCCGCCCATCGTGCGGGAGTTGTCCCAACCGGGGCCTGCGCTCCCGGCCGTACGAGCGGTCGTACGGCGGTACGCGACGGAGGCCGCCGACGACCAACTGCGCCTGAACGGCTGCCTGGTGACCAACACGGCAGCCGAACTCGCCCCGCACGACCCGGCCGCCGCCCGCCGAGTCGAGCGCAACTGGGACCAGTTGGAGACCGTGCTGCACTCGGCACTGGTCCGCGCCCAGGCCCAGGACGAACTGCCCGCCGACCGCGACCCCCTCACCCTCGCCCGCATGCTGCTGGTGCTGATGCAGGGGCTACGGGTGGTCGGCAAGGCGTCGGCGGACCCGGCGCGGGTACGGGACGCGGCGGAACAGGCGCTGGCGCTGCTCGACTGAGTTCACGCGACGGACGACGCCTCCATCTGCCGCCATACTGAACCGATAGGTCAAAAATCACAGGGGAGATCATGACCAGTACCCGTTTCACCGACAAGACCGCTCTCGTCACCGGCGCGGGCTCGGGCATAGGGCGGGCGATCTCTCTGGCCCTCGCCGCCGAAGGGGCTCAGGTCGTCGTGGCCGGGCGTCGCCGCGAACCCCTCGACGAGACGGTCCAGTTGATAGAGGCGGCCGGCGGCAAGGCCCTCGCGGTGACCGCCGACGTATCGAACGCGCCCGACACCGAGGCCCTGGTCCGCGCCGCCGTCGACCACTTCGGCTCCCTCGACGTGGCCGTCAACAACGCGGGGGTCTTCCGCGGCGGCCCGCTGGCCGACCTGTCCGAGGAGGACTGGCGGGCTCAACTCGACGCCAATGTCACCGGGATGTTCCTGGCGCTCCGGGCGGAGATCCGACAGATGCGGACCCAGCCGTCCGGCGGCGCGATCGTGAACATCGCCTCCATCTTCGGCGTCCACGCCCGCCGCCCCGGCACCGCCGCCTACTCCGCCACCAAAGCCGCCGTCTCCGTCCTCACCAGAGGCGCCGCCCTCGACCACATCCACGAGGGCGTCCGCATCAACGCGGTCAGCCCCGGTGCCGTGGAGACTCCGATGTCCCTGCGCCCGGGCGAGGACGACGCCGCCCGCGCCGAACGCGCCGCCGCCACCCTCCCCCTCGGCCGCATCTCGACCACGACGGAAGTCGCCGCCGCCGTCCTCTACTTGGCCTCGGACGACGCGTCCTCGGTGGTCGGCACGGACCTGGTGGTGGACAGCGGGGCGACGGCCTGAGCACCCATCGGCGGGGGCCGCGAACGACCAGAGGGGCGGCACCCCCGCACAGGGTGCCGCCCCTCCTTCGTGATCCGGAACCGCCGCCCATCGGTTGAGGGTCGGGGACAGGTGGCAGTTCCGGGGTTCAGTGGCCGTACGGCCCAGCGGTCGTCAACGGCCGCTCAGGTCAACGGCGTTGGCCGCCCGCCGACGTCACCGGTGATCGCTTCCCGTCGACTGCGTAGCCGCCCGCCCCGCCTCCAACCGCGCCACCGGGATCCGGAACGGCGAGCAGGAGACGTAGTCGAGGCCGACCTCGTGGAAGAAGTGGACGGACTCCGGGTCGCCGCCGTGTTCGCCGCAGACGCCGAGCTTCAGGTCGGGGCGGGTGGCGCGGCCGGCCTCCACGGCGGACTTGACCAGGGCGCCGACGCCGTCGCGGTCGATCGTCTCGAAGGGGGAGACGCCGAAGATGCCCTTCTCCAGGTAGGCGGTGAAGAAGGAGGCCTCGACGTCGTCGCGGCTGAAGCCCCACACCGTCTGGGTCAGGTCGTTCGTGCCGAAGCTGAAGAACTCCGCCGCCTCGGCGATCTGGCCCGCCGTCAGTGCGGCGCGCGGCAGTTCGATCATCGTGCCGATGGAGAGCTTGAGCTCCGTGCCCGTCGCCGCCTCGACCTCCGCGATGACCTGGTCGGCCTCCTCGCGGACGATCTCCAGCTCCTGGACGGTGCCGACGAGCGGGATCATGACCTCGGCGCGCGGGTCGCCCTTGGCGTTCTTTCGCTCGGCGGCGGCCTCGGCGATCGCGCGGACCTGCATGGTGAACAGACCCGGGATGACCAGACCCAGCCGCACACCCCTCAGCCCCAGCATCGGGTTCTGCTCGTGCAGGCGGTGGACCGCCTGGAGCAGGCGCAGTTCGTTCTCGTGCGGGTCCTTACGGGCCTCCGCGAGCGCCACCCGCACCGACAGCTCGGTGATGTCCGGCAGGAACTCGTGCAGCGGCGGGTCCAGGAGCCGGACCGTCACCGGGAGGCCGTCCATCGCCGAGAAGAGCTCGACGAAGTCCTGCTTCTGGAGCGGGAGAAGCTGCTTGAGGGACTCCTCGCGCTCGTCGTCCGTGTCCGCCAGGATCAGCCGCTCCACCAGCTCGCGCCGGTCGCCCAGGAACATGTGCTCGGTACGGCACAGTCCGATGCCCTGCGCCCCGAAGCGCCGGGCGCGCAGCGCGTCCTCGGCGTTGTCCGCGTTGGCGCGCACCCGCAGCCGCCGCTTGCGGTCGGCGAAGGCCATGATCCGGTGCACGGCCTCGACCAGTTCGTCGGCGTCGTTGGCACCGGCGTGCATCCGCCCCTCGAAGTACTCCACGACGGGCGACGGGACCACCGGCACCTCACCGAGGTACACCTTGCCGCTCGACCCGTCGATGGAGATCAGGTCGCCCTCTTCCACCACCTGGCCGCCGGGCACGGTCATCCGCCGCCTCTTGGTGTCGACCTCCAGCTCCTCCGCGCCGCAGACACAGGTCTTGCCCATGCCGCGCGCGACCACGGCCGCGTGGGAGGTCTTGCCGCCGCGCGAGGTGAGGATTCCCTCGGCCGCGATCATGCCGTCCAGGTCGTCGGGGTTGGTCTCGCGGCGGACCAGGATGACCTTCTCGCCCGAGCGGGACCACTTGACGGCCGTATACGAATCGAAGACCGCCTTGCCGACCGCCGCGCCCGGCGAGGCCGCGATGCCCCGGCCGACCGGCGCGGCCTTCGCGTGCTCGTCGAAGCGCGGGAACATCAGCTGGGCGAGCTGGGCGCCGTTGACCCGCTGGAGGGCCTCGGTCTCGTCGATCAGGCCCTGGTCGACGAGCTGTGTGGCGATACGGAAGGCAGCGCCCGCCGTGCGCTTGCCGACGCGCGTCTGGAGCATCCACAACTGGCCGCGCTCGATGGTGAACTCGATGTCGCAGAGGTCCTTGTAGTGGTTCTCCAGCGTCTTCATGATCTGCATCAGCTGGTCGTACGAGGTCTTGTCGATCGTCTCCAGCTCGGCGAGCGGGACGGTGTTGCGGATGCCCGCGACCACGTCCTCGCCCTGCGCGTTCTGCAGGTAGTCGCCGTAGACGCCCTGGTGGCCGGAGGCGGGGTCGCGGGTGAAGGCGACGCCGGTGCCGGAGTCGGGGCCGAGGTTGCCGAAGACCATGGAGCAGATGTTGACGGCGGTGCCGAGGTCGCCGGGGATGCGCTCCTGGCGGCGGTAGAGCTTGGCGCGGTCGGTGTTCCAGGAGTCGAAGACCGCGTGGATGGCGAGGTCCATCTGCTCGCGCGGTTCCTGCGGGAAGTCCCGGCCGGCCTCCTTCTTGACGATCTTCTTGAAGGCGGTGACCAGCTTCTTCAGGTCCGTGGCCTCCAGTTCGGTGTCGACCGCGACCTTCTTGGTCTCCTTGGCCTTCTCCAGCGCCTCCTCGAAGAGGTCGCCGTCGACGCCGAGGACGGTCTTGCCGAACATCTGGATGAGGCGGCGGTAGGAGTCCCACGCGAAGCGGTCGTCGCCGGCCTGCTTGGCCAGGCCCTGCACGGACTTGTCGGAGAGCCCGATGTTCAGGACGGTGTCCATCATGCCGGGCATGGAGAACTTCGCCCCGGACCGGACCGACACCAGCAGAGGATCGTCGGCCTGTCCGAGCTTCTTGCCCATCCGCGCCTCCAGGGCGTCGAGGTGCGCACTCACCTCGTCACGCAGTGCCGCCGGCTCGTCCCCGCTGTCGAGGTAGACCTTGCAGGCATCCGTCGTGATCGTGAACCCGGGGGGAACGGGGAGACCGAGGTTGGTCATCTCGGCGAGGTTCGCACCCTTGCCACCCAGGAGGTCCTTGAGGTCCTTGTTTCCCTCGGTGAAGTCGTAAACGAACTTCGCTACGTGGGGATCTTTGTTTTCCGACACGGGTCTCGACTCCTCGGGACGCGGGTGGCTGCCCTGACAGCCAGGAACTTACCCAGATCGAAGGCGCCTGGGTACGTCCACTTGCGCGTCATGCGCCTGTAACCGGTCGTCCGCCACCGGATCGAAAGTCAAAGCTTGGCAAGCGCAGAGCAGCTGATGTTTTCACTTCTTGAACGAATCAACACCCAAAGCCCGGCGATATCGCTCATGTGAGCAGCTTGCGGCACGTCTGATTTCGATCGATGAACGATCAAGGGGTGGCACTGAGTGCCACCCCTTGGAGAAGTGCAGCCGAGCCAAGATCCGCTCATCCGAGCACCACCCCTATCAAAGGTGGCGAGAATCACGCTGCCGCAGCCGCCCGAATTTCACCATGCGGACACGTCCCGGGACCGAAACGCGCTCGTCACAAGCCGGGCGCGGGCACCACTCACCGACCGCGCGCATCACACCCCGAGCGCCCGCAACCGCTCCTCCACCCGCTCCGGCGCATACAGGTGCTCCACGACCAGCGCACCCGCCCCCACCAGCCCAGCCCGCTCCCCGAGCCGCGAGGTGACGATCTCCAGACGGGCCGTGGAACGCGACAGCGCCCGCTGATACAGCAGCTCCCGCACCCCCGTGAGAAACGGAGTTCCGGCCAGATCCCCGGCGATCATCAGAACACCGGGATTCAGCAGCGTGACAACGGTCGCGAGTACGTCCCCGACCTGCCGCCCCGCCTCCCGCGCGAGCCCGACCGCCTCCGGGTGCCCGGCGGCCAGCAACTCCCGCACGTCCGAGCCGGACGCGGCCTCCACTCCAGCCCCCGCGAGCCGTCGGGCCACGGCCCACCCACTGGCGACGGCGGCGAGACAGCCGTACGACCCACACCGGCACAGCGCCTCGGCGCCCACCCGAATGTGCCCGATGTCCCCGGCACCGCCGTCGATGCCCCGGAAGACGGAGCCGTCCACGACGACCCCGGCGCCGATGCCGGTGGAGACCTTGACCAGGACGAACGCCGAGCAGTCCGGGTATCCGGTGCGCTGTTCGCCGTACGCCATGAGGTTCGCGTCGTTGTCGACGAGCACGGGGACGCCGGCCGGTCCGCCGGTGTGCTCGGCGAAGGCGCCGGACAGCCGCCCTCTTATGTCGTAACCGTCCCAGCCCGGCATGATCGGCGGCTGCACGACCCGGCCGGTCTCGCTGTCGACGGGCCCCGGCACCGCGAGTCCGATACCGCAGACCGACCGCGCGGGCCGGTCCGTCTTGGCCAGCAGCTCGGCGAACCAGCCGCCGAGCGCGCCCAGCACCACGTCCGGGCCGTCCTCGACGACCAGGATCCCGGCCCGCTCGGCGAGGATCTCGCCGGTCAGGGTGAGCAGGGCGGCGCGGGCGTGGCGGGTGTCGAGATCGGCGGCCAGCACGACGGCGTGCTCGTCGTCGAACTCCAGGGTGATGGAAGGGCGGCCGCCGAGGGGCGAGTCGACCGGGCCGCCGGCGCCCTCGCGCAGCCAGCCCGCACGGAAGAGCCGGTCCAGGCGCTGGCCGACGGTGGCGCGGGACAGCCCGGTGGCCTGCTGGAGGGCACCGCGCGTGGTGGCCCGCCCGCTTCGTACCAGTTCGAGCAGATCACCGGCGCGAGCCTGACCCCGAATCCGGCCCCGAGCGGCCATGCGCACCCCCTTGTGTTTCTCAACCCTGCATTACATATTGAGTTTTGCGTGTTAAATAGACGTAACCCTACGGTAGCCAAGACCGAACCGGTCTGCCGAACGTCTTTCGGGGAGCCCCGAGTGGATCGCACTGCCCAACTCACCGCCCGCCCCACCGAGGGCACGCTTGTATACGATCCACCCCCGATGCCGGATTCGCTGCACCGCAGGGCCGCGCGGGTGCTGGAGGCCAACTGGACGGGCACGTCCACGGTCCCCTCGCGCAGCCTGTATCCGCACCAGTGGTCGTGGGACTCGGCGTTCATCGCGATCGGCCTGCGGCACCTGTCGCCGTTACGGGCCCAGACGGAGCTGGAGACGCTGCTGAGCGCCCAGTGGGCGGACGGGCGTATCCCGCACATCGTCTTCAACCCCTCCGTCCCGCTCGACGCGTACTTCCCGAGCCCCGACTTCTGGCGCTCCTCGACCGCGGGCCGCACCGCGGGCGCCCCGCGCACCGTACAGACCTCCGGCATCGTGCAGCCACCGGTCCACGCGCTGGCCGCGTGGCTGGTGCACAGCGCCGACCCGGGCCTCTCACGCGCGCGTGGCTTCCTCGCCGGCGTGTATCCCCGACTCGCCGCCTGGCACCGCTACTTGCTGCACCGCCGGGACCTGGGCGGCGGCGGACTCGCCTCCGTGGTCCACCCCTGGGAACAGGGTATGGACAACAGCCCCTGCTGGGACGCCCCGTTGGCCCGCGTCACCCCGGCCCCCGCCCGCTCCTTCCGCCGCGCCGACCTCGACCACGGCGCCCCCGAGGACCGGCCGACGGACCTGGACTACGGCCGATACGTGCGCCTGGCGACGGACTACCGAGACCGCGAATACGCCGACGGCGGCGGCGAGTTCGCGGTCGAGGACCCGGCGTTCAACGCCCTCCTCATCGCCTCGGAGCACGCCCTGGCCCGCATCGCCCGCGAACTGGGCGCGACGGGCACGGCCCGCCACGCACGCGCGGAACGCCTCACCACGGCACTGGTGGACCGCCTGTGGGACCCGAAGAGCGGCATGTTCCTGTGCCGGGATCTACGGGACGGAGATCACGAAGGCGCCCTCATCCCCGAGCGCAGCGTCTCCGGCCTGATCCCCCTCCTCCTGCCCGGCCTCCCGCGGGACATCGTCACGACGCTCCTGCACACCACCCGCGGCCCGCACTTCGGCCTCGGCGACAGCACCCGCCTCACCCCCAGCTACGACCTGCTGGGCGAGGCCTTCGACCCGCACCGGTACTGGCGCGGGCCGGCGTGGTTCAACACCAACTGGCTGCTGGAGAGCGGCCTGCGGGTGCACGGCGAACAAGCGGCCGCCGACTCACTGCGGGAGTCGCTCCTGCGCACCGCGGCCGACACCGACTTCGCGGAGTACCTCGACCCGTACACCGGCGAGGCCTGCGGAGCACTCGGCTTCGGCTGGACCGCCGCGCTGGCGCTCGATCTGCTCCATTCGCGCCCCGGACACGACGTGTCCTCCACGGGCGTCGCCACGTTCGAGATGAGGGACAAGGGAGGGGAACGGGGATGACGGACCGGCATCATCTGCTCGTGCACGGCGGGACGTTCGCGGCCGTGGGCGACGGCGGGGACATCAGCGGCGTCCGAGGGGCCGGTTCCCCGGACGGACTGTTCGTGCGGGACGCGAGGCACCTGAGCCGTTGGCAACTGACGGTCGACGGAGCGGTGCCGGAGTCGCTCACGCCGGTCGCGGACGGGGACACGGCACGCTGTGTCCTCGTCCCGCGCGGCGGCCGCCAGGAGCCGCCCAAGTGCACGCTCTTCCGCGAACAGGCAGTAGGGGACGGCGCGTTCGTCGAGTCCCTCCGGGTGACCAGCAACCGCCCGTCCCCCACCACGGTCCGCCTCGCGATCACCGTGGACGCCGACTTCACCGACCAGTTCGAACTGCGCTCCGACCACCGCACCTACACCAAGATCGGCGCCACCCGCTCCCGCCAGGTCCTGGACGACGGCGTGGAGTTCAGCTACCAGCGCGGCGAGTGGCGCTCGTGTACGACGGTGACGGCGGAGCCCGCCCCGGACGGCGTCGAGGAGACCGGCACCGGCGCCCGACGCCTGGTCTGGACCCTGGAACTCGCCCCGCACGGCACGACTGAGCTGACGTTACGGGTGATGGCCCGCCCGCACGGAGACAAGCGAGCCCGCCGCGTACCGGCGTCCCCGGCCGCGATGAACGAACAACTCCTGGCCCTGGAAGGCGAGTTCGCGGAGGGCGTACCCTTCCCGACCGGCTGGCCGGAGCTGGCGGCGGCCTGCGCACGCGGCCTCGCCGACCTCGCCTCGCTCCAGGTCCCGGCGACGGGCCCGGACGGCGAAGAGCTGCGCGTCCCGGCCGCCGGAGCCCCTTGGTTCCTCACCCTCCTGGGCCGAGACGCCCTCCTCACCTCCCTCTTCACCCTCCCCTACCGCCCCCAACTGGCCGCCGCGACCCTCCCCGCCCTCGCCGCCACCCAGGCGACGGAGACGGGCCCGACCTCGGTGTCGCAGCCCGGCAAGATCGTGCACGAGGTACGGCACGGGGAGTTGGCGCACTTCGGCCAAGTGCCGTTCGGCCGGTACTACGGCTCGGTCGACGCGACCCCCCTCTTCCTGGTCCTCCTCGGCGCCTACGTGGAACAGACCGGTGACGCGACCCTGGCCCGCCGCCTGGAACCGCACGCCCGCGCCGCGATCGGCTGGATGCTGGACCACGGCGGCCTCACCTCACGCGGCTACCTCGTCTACCGCGCCGACCAGGGCGGCCTCGCCAACCAGAACTGGAAGGACTCCCCCGGCGCGATCTGCTCCGCCGACGGCACCCGGGCGAGCGGACCGGTGATGGCGGCGGGCGCGCAGGGATACGCCTACGACGCCCTGCGCCGCACGGCCTGGCTCGCACGCACCGTCTGGGAGGACGAGACGTACGCGGCACTCCTGGAACAGGCGGCCGGCGATCTCCGGGACCGTTTCCAACGGGACTTCTGGATGCGGGACCTCAACTTCCCCGCGCTAGCCCTGGACGGGGAGGGCCGCCAGGTCAACGCGCTGGCGTCGGACGCCGGGCATCTTCTCTGGTCCGGCCTGCTGGACAAGGAGTACGGGGAGGCTGTGGGGCGGCGGCTGCTGGAGCCGGACTTCTTCTCGGGGTGGGGAGTTCGGACCCTTGCGTCGGGCCAGGCGGCGTATCACCCGCTGTCGTACCACCGCGGGTCGGTGTGGCCGCACGACAACGCGCTGATCACGCTGGGGTTGGCGCGGTACGGGTTGCATGACGAGGCGCGGTCGGTGGCGCATGCGTTGGTGGACGCGGCGACGGCCACGGGGCATCGGTTGCCGGAGGTGTTGGCCGGGTACGGCCGTGACACGCACTCGGAGCCGGTGCCGTATCCGCATGCGTGTGTGCGGGAGTCTCGTTCGGCGGCGGCCCCGTTGGCGCTGCTGACGGCGGTGGGGGGCGCGTAAGCAACGGGGTAGGGGGTTGTGGGGCGACTGCCGGCCGGTGGGGGCTGGTCGCGCCCACGCGGCGGAGCCGCATATCGACACAGCCCTGCGCCCCTAAAAACACTCTCCGTACCGTTGACCGGGCATTTGCCCGGTGTTTGCCTCCGGCCGTGAACACCGCTCCACGGACGGCCGTACGAGATGGCATCACAGGTCTCGCACGGAAGGAACCCTCGGGTGCCTGTCTTCACGCGCCTTAGTCACCACCAGGACACGTCACCCGAGGTCGAGCCGGAGGCCGGGGCGGAAGCGAGTGCGCCCGAGCCGAAGAAGGGGCTGCGGGCCCGCCTAGCGACGCTCCGCGACCGTCATCCCACAGCCATGCACACCATCCGCTGGACGATCACGATCCTCTGTGCCGCGCTCGTCCTCGGCGCGCTGATGCTGCCGAACCGGATGAACGCGCTGCAGCCGGACCGGTTCACGCGCATTCCGGTGGAGGCGATCCTCGGGGCGGCCGTGGCGCTGGCGCTACCCCGCCGGCCGCGGCTCATAGTCGCCGCGGTGTCCGGGGTGGCCCTGGGCGCGATGACGATCGTGAACCTGTTGGACATGGGGTTCCTGGAGTACCTGGGCCGGGGCTTCAACCTGATTCTGGACTGGGAGCTGCTGCCGGACGCGCAGGCGTACATCCAGGACTCGATGGGCAAGGCCGTGGCGGTCGGCGCGAGCGTCGGCGCGGTGGTCCTGGTGGTCGTACTGCTCACCGTGATGGCACTTGCCATGGTCCGCCTCAGCAACCTGCTCTCCCGCAACAAGCAGGTCGCGACCCGGGCGACGCTCATAGCCACCGTCGCCTGGGTGCTCTGCTCGGCGCTGAGTCTGCAGATCTCCGGGGTGCCGATCGCCGCCGACCGGACCGCGGCGGCCCTGAGTGTCCAGGTGCGGCGGGTGCAGGACACGTTGCGGGACGAGGCGGAGTTCCAGAAGGTGGCGAAGGTCGACGCGTTCGGGAACACGCCGCCCTCTCAACTCGTGCCCGACCTGCGCGGCAAGGACATGGTCTTCACCTTCATCGAGAGCTACGGCCGCAGCGCGATCGAGGACCCGATCATGGCGCCCGGAGTGGACAAGACGCTGGACGTGAGCACCAAAGCCCTCGCCAAGGCCGGCTTCCACGCGAAGAGCGGGTGGCTGACCTCGGCGACGTACGGCGGCAGCAGTTGGCTCGGCCACTCGACCACGATGTCGGGCCTGTGGATCGACAACCAGCAGCGCTACCGCACGGTGATGGCGAGCGACCACCTCAGCCTCACCAAGGCGTTCCAGAAGACGGGCGACTGGGACACGGTCGGGATCATGCCGGGTGTGCAGAAGGCGTGGCCGGAGCAGCAGTACTACGGCCTCGAATCGGTCCGCAACGCCTTCCAACTGGGCTACAAGGGCCCGAAGTTCAGCTGGTCCACGATGCCGGACCAGTACGCCCTGGAGGCGTACCAGAAGCTGGAGCACAGCAAGAAGCGCGACAAGCCGCTGATGTCGGAGATCATCCTGACCTCAAGTCACCAGCCCTGGGCGCCGATCCCGAAGATGGTCGACTGGGACAAGCTCGGCGACGGCTCGGTCTTCAACGCCATCCAGAAGGCCGGCAAGAAGGCCTCCGACGTCATCACGAACCCCACCAAGTCCCGTGAGGAGTACGGCAAGTCGGTCCAGTACTCGGTGACCGCGCTCACCCAGTGGATGGAGCGGTACGGCGACGAGAACACGGTCCTGGTCTTCCTCGGCGACCACCAGCCCATCGCCCGGGTCAGCGGTGACCACGCCAGCCGTGACGTCCCGATCTCCATCGTCGCCAAGGATCCGAAGGTCCTCGACAAGATCGCCGACTGGAACTGGTCCGACGGCCTCCGCCCCGCCCACAACGCCCCTGTCTGGAAGATGAGCGCGTTCCGGGACAAGTTCCTTACGGCGTACGGCTCCACTCCCCACCCGAAGAAGAGCTGACCGCAGTCCACTCACCCTCCAGGGGGCTCCGCCCCCTGGACCCCCATCGGCCCTGAAGGGGCCTCGTCCTCAAACGCCGGACGGGCTGAGTTAGCGGAACCGGCATCAAGCAGTGCACACACCCCGGCCCGGCCCCGACCCACTCCCCACCCGTGAGCGCGGACCCGTCACCCTCCAGACGTGTCCAGCTCCGCATCCTCGCTCAACCCGGCACAGTCGTACGGGTCCTTGAGCCAACCATCCGGCAGCACAACCCGGTTGTTCCCCGAGGTACGCCCACGCGGCCCGTCCGCCCCGACCGGCCAAGCCTGGTCGAGCTCCAACTCGTCCAGCCCGGCCCGCAGTTCGGCCAGAGACGACGTAACGGCAAGCCGCTTCCGCATCTCGCTCCCGACCGCGAACCCCTTCAAGTACCAAGCGACATGCTTACGGAAGTCGATGACGCCCCGCGCCTCGTCGCCGATCCACTCACCGAGCAACGTCGCGTGACGGACCATCACATCGGCGACCACGCGCAACGACGGCCGCGCGACATCCCCCGTACGCCCCTCGAACCCGGCCACCAGATCCGCGAACAGCCAAGGCCGCCCAAGGCACCCACGCCCCACGACAACCCCGTCGACACCCGTCTCCCGCACCATCCGCAGCGCGTCCTCGGCCGACCAGATGTCCCCGTTGCCGAGCACGGGAATCTCCGGCACGTGCTCCTTCAACCGAGCAATCGCCTCCCAGTCGGCCGTGCCGCCGTAGTGCTGAGCAGCCGTACGCCCGTGCAACGCGATCGCCGTGACCCCCTCCTCGACAGCGATACGCCCCGCGTCGAGGTACGTGATGTGGTCGTCGTCGATCCCCTTGCGCATCTTCATCGTGACCGGCAGGTCCCCGGCCCCCGACACGGCCTCGCGCAGGATCGCCCGCAGCAGGTTCCGCTTGTACGGAAGCGCGGACCCGCCACCCTTCCTCGTCACCTTGGGAACCGGGCACCCGAAGTTGAGGTCGATGTGATCGGCGAGCCCTTCCTCCGCGATCATCCGCACGGCCTTGCCCACCGTCGCCGGATCAACCCCGTACAGCTGAATCGAGCGAGGCGTCTCCGTCGCGTCGAAGTGGATCAGCTGCATGGTCTTCTCGTTGCGCTCGACCAGCGCCCGAGTAGTGATCATCTCGCTGACGAACAGCCCCTTCCCCCCGCTGAACTCCCGACACAGCGTGCGGAAGGGCGCGTTGGTGATCCCGGCCATGGGAGCCAGGACGACGGGCGGCTGAACGATGTGCGGCCCGATCTGCAGGGGCGCGGCGGTCGTGGACATTCCTCCATTGTCACGCACGCGGAAGAGTGCCCGCGGCGAGAAAGAAGAGTGCCCGAGGCAAGATCTTGTAACGGTCATTAGTTAGACACACTATCGACGTGAGCGTACGATGGAACGCATGCCCGAGCTCAGCCCCCGCCGCCGCATGCTGGTGCTCGCGATCTGCTGCATGAGCCTGCTGATCGTGAGCCTCGACGTCACCATCCTGAACGTCGCCCTCCCCTCGATGCAGGACGAACTGCACGCGAGTACGGCCGGCCTCCAGTGGACGATCGACGCGTACACCCTGGTCCTGGCCTCGCTGCTGATGCTGGCGGGCTCGACGGCGGACCGGATCGGCCGCAAGCGCGTGTTCATGGTGGGCCTGGTGGTCTTCAGCCTCGGCTCACTGCTCTGCTCCCTCGCCCCGAACCTCGACGCGCTGATCGCCTTCCGCATGATCCAGGCGGTCGGCGGCTCGATGCTCAACCCGGTCGCGATGTCGATCATCACCAACACGTTCACCGACCCGCGGGAGCGCGCCAAGGCGATCGGTGTGTGGGGCGCGGTGGTCGGCATATCGATGGCGGCGGGCCCGCTGATCGGCGGCGTACTGGTGGACTCGATCGGCTGGCGCTCGATCTTCTGGACCAACCTCCCGGTGGGCCTCGCGGCCCTGCTGCTGACCCTGCGCTACGTCCCCGAGTCCCGCGCCCCCAAGGCCCGCCGCCCCGACCCGGTCGGCCAGTTCCTGGTCATCGCCCTGTTCGGTTCACTGACGTACGCGATCATCGAGGCACCGACCTCCGGCATGACGACCGTGCTGCCGTTCGCGGCGATCGCGCTGGCCGCGCTCCTCGGACTCCTGCGCTACGAGCCGCGCCGCGACGAACCCCTCATCGACCTGCGCTTCTTCCGCTCGGCCCCGTTCAGCGGCGCCACCGTGATCGCGATCGGGGCGTTCGCGGCGCTGGGCGGCTTCCTGTTCCTGTCGACGCTGTACCTGCAGAACGTGCGCGGCCTGAGCGCCCTGCACGCCGGACTGTGGATGCTGCCGATGGCGGTGCCGATGTTCCTGTGCGCACCGGTGTCCGGGCGGCTGGTCGGCAGCCGGGGGCCGCGGCTCTCGCTGCTGATCGCGGGGACGGCGATGACGGTGAGCGCGGTGATGTTCGCGGCGTTCGACGCGGAGACCTCGAACGCGACCCTGTTCATCGGCTACGCCGTGTTCGGCATCGGCTTCGGTTTCGTGAACGCGCCGATCACCAACACGGCGGTGTCGGGGATGCCGCGGGCCCAGGCCGGCGTGGCCGCCGCGGTCGCCTCCACGAGCCGCCAGCTAGGGCAGACGCTGGGCGTCGCGGTGATCGGCGCGGTGCTGGCGTCGGGCATCGACGCGTCGTCGTACAAGACCACCTTCGTGTCGGCCTCGGTGCCGGGCTGGTGGATCCTCGTCGGCTGCGGAGCCACGGTGCTCGGGCTCGGGCTGCTGACGAGCGGGCGCTGGGCGCGGGGGACGGCGGAACGGACGGCAGAACAGCTGGAGTCGATCGAGGTACGCGAAGCGGCGAGGGTCAGCGCGTAACAAGACGCGACCACTCACCGCCACCCACGACGACCCGCGGTCAGCGCACAGCCCCGGTCTCCCTCTCCCCGGCCTTCTCCACCGCGATCTCGTGCAGCCGCTCCAGCCGCCGCCGCGACTCCTCGTCCACCGGCAGGTAGGTGACCATGCGCGGACCGACCTCCGGACCGAGCCACAGGTCCGTGTGGTGGACGGTGACGCGGCCGACGTACCTGTTGCGGAACTCCTTGCGCTTGCCGCGGTGTTCGACGATCTCGTGCCGCTCCCAGGCCTCGCAGAAGTCCTCGGACTCGGCGCGCAGCCGCTTGAGGAGGGTCTTCCAGGCGGGCTCGGCGAGGTGGCCCGCCATCGTGGCGCGGAAGCGGGCGGCCATCGTGCGCTGGGCGTCCGCGAGGTGCACGATCGAGGACTGCCAGTCCGGGTTGGTGTAGGAGAGGATCATGCAGTTGCGGTCCTCGGCGGGCACCTCGGCCAGGTCGCACAGCAGCAGTCCGTACGTGCGGTTGTAGGCGAGGATGTCGTACCGGCTGTTCTGCACGCAGGCCGGGACCGGTTCGAGCTGGTCGAGGACGGCGCGCAGGCCCGGGGTGATCGACGGGCAGGACGTGGCCGGCGTCGGGTCGATCGCGCCGGCGAGCTGGAAGAGGTGGGCCCGCTCGCTCGGGTCGAGCAGCAGGGTGCGGGCCAGGGCGTCCAGGACCTGCACGGAGACCTGGATGTCCCGGGCCTGTTCGAGCCACGTGTACCAGGTGACGCCGACCGCGGAGAGGTGGGCGACCTCCTCGCGCCGCAGTCCGGGCGTGCGGCGGCGCGAGCCGCGCACCAGACCGACCTGCTCCGGGGTGATGTGCTCGCGCCGGTGGCGCAGGAAGGCGGCGAGTTCGTGCCGGCGGATCGCCGACACGGCCGCACCGCGCGGCGGCGGGGCCGTGCCGTCGAGTGGCGTCAGATCCTGGGCCATGGTCGTCATACCCTCCAGCGTGCCTCGCCCCGTACCCTGTTGCCAGGTGGTTCCGCTACCAGGATAAGAAGACTCTGGTACCACTCTGCGCGTGGGCGCAGGCTCGTCACCGTGACCGAAACCCTCACTTCCCACCGGACCGGGACCCCCGCGCCACCCGCGCTGGGCGGCCTAGGCCTGTTCACGGTGCTGCTGGCCGCGGCACTGCCCCTCATCGACTTCTTCATCGTCAACGTCGCCCTGCCCAGCATCGGCCACGACCTCGCCGCGAGCGAGTCCGTGCTGGAGCTCGTCGTCGCCGGGTACGGACTCGCGTACGCCGTGCTGCTGGTCCTCGGCGGCCGGCTCGGCGACCTCTTCGGCCGCCGCCGGCTGTTCCTGGGCGGCATGGCCGCGTTCGGCCTGACCTCGCTGGCCTGCGGGCTCGCGCCGACCGCGTGGACGCTGGTCGCGGCCCGGGTCGCGCAGGGCGCCGCGTCCGCCGCGATGCTGCCGCAGGTGCTCGCCACCATCCAGTCGGCCACCGCCGGACCGCGCCGCGCCAAGGCGATGGGCCTCTACGGCGCGACGGCCGGACTGTCCATGGTGGCCGGGCAGATCCTCGGTGGCGTCCTGGTCGCCGCCGACATCGCCGGCACCGGCTGGCGCTCGGTGTTCCTCGTGAACGTCCCCGTGGTCGTCGTGGGCCTGATCCTGGCGGCCCGTGCGGTTCCCGAGACCCGGGCCCAGCGGCCGGAGCCGGTGGACGGGCCCGGCACGGTCCTGCTGGCGGCCACGCTGCTCGCGCTGCTGGCCCCGCTGACGGAGGGCCGGTCGGCGGGCTGGCCGCTGTGGACGTGGCTGTCGCTGGCCGCGTTCCCGTTCCTGGCGTGGACGTTCTACGCGGTGGAGCGCCGGGCGGACCGGCGCGGGCGGACGCCGCTGGTCCCGCCGAGCCTGTTCGAACTCACCTCGCTGCGGCGTGGGTTGGTGCTGATCGTGCCGTTCGCGTGCGGCTTCAGCGGCTTCATGTTCGTGATCGCGATGGCGCTGCAGCGGGGCGCCGGGCTCGGTCCGGTGCGGGCGGGGCTGGCCCTCGTACCGCTCGCGGTGACGTTCTTCTTCGCCTCCATCGCGGGACCGCGGCTGGTCGGCCGGTACGGGACGCGGGTGGTGACGGCGGGCTCGCTGCTCCAGGGCATCGGCCTGGTCCTGATGATCCTGGCCGCCCGGCACTCCTGGCCCCACCTGGACTTCGTGACCCTGCTGCCCGGCGGGGCGGTCGCCGGTATCGGGCAGGCCCTCCAACTCCCCGTGATCTTCCGGATCGTGATGTCGGAGGTGCCGTCCGCACGGGCCGGCGTCGGCAGCGGGGTCATGCTGACGACCCAGCAGTCCTCGCTCGCGCTCGGCGTCGCCACCCTCGGCACGCTGTTCCTGTCCCTGGTCCCGGGGATGGGCATGCGGGACGCACTGGTCGCCACGCTGCTGGTGCAACTGGCCGGCGTGGCACTGACGGGACTGCTCAGTCTGCGGCTGCCGAGGACCATCGGCTGAGCGGGGAGGCGCAGTTGGGAGCGCCGTACCTCACAGTTCGACGAACTTGCCGTGAAGAAACTCCCGTTGATGTTGATATTGCTGCACACTCCTTGCCGGAGGCTCCTGAGCGGAGGCGAGGCGCATGTTGCAGATCAACACGAGCAAGGTGAGCCGCTGGGACCAGCACGGGCGGGAACATGTCGTCCGCGTGCAGCGCAAGGGCGCGCAGCGCACGATCGTGTGCGACACCTGCGGCTGGAAGAAGAACGCGCAGTTCCTGCCCTGGCTGAAGGCGGAGGAACACCTGGCCGAGGCACACCAGGCGACGGTGGATCCGTCCGGGGGCTGAGGAACCGAGGGCTGAGGGAGCGATGAGTTCGTGGGGCGAGGAGAGTCGTATCCGATACGACTCCCCGGACCGGAAGGCCGACCGATGAGCTCTCTCCACGACACCCTGCGGCGACGCGTCGACGACGGCACCGTGCCGGGGGCGGTGGGCCTGGTGGCCCGCGGCGACGACGTCGAGGTGGTGACCGTCGGCTCCGTCGACGTCGAAGGCACCGCCCCGATGGCCCGCGACTCGATCTTCCGGATCGCCTCGGTCAGCAAGCCGGTCACGGCGGCGGCGGTGCTGGCGCTGGTGGAGGACGGGCGCCTCGCACTGGACGCCCCGGTGGAGGAGTGGCTGCCGGAGCTGGCGAAGCCGACGGTGGTCCGCACGCCCTCCTCGCCGGTCGAGGACGTGGTCCCGGCGGAGCGCCCGATCACGGTCGAGGACCTGCTGAGTTTCCGGGCCGGCTGGGGATTCCCGGACGACTTCTCCCTGTCGGCCGTCCAGACGCTGCTCGCGTTCCAGCAGGACGGCCGCGCCCCCTACCTCCAGCCCGGCCCCGACGAGTGGCTCGCCGCCCTGTCCCGGATCCCGATGGTGCGCCAGCCGGGCGCCGCGTGGCTCTACAACACCTGCTCGGACATCCAGGGCGTCCTGGTCGCCCGCGCCTCGG
Source organism: Streptomyces pseudovenezuelae (assembly GCF_029892565.1). Lineage (GTDB taxonomy): Bacteria > Actinomycetota > Actinomycetes > Streptomycetales > Streptomycetaceae > Streptomyces > Streptomyces pseudovenezuelae_A. The sequence continues at coordinate 298,347 of NZ_JARXVH010000004.1, forward strand.
GCTCGACCTTCCCCGACTTCCTGGCGGAGCGGTTCTTCAAGCCGCTGGGCATGACGGACACGGCGTTCACGGTGCCGGAGCCGAAGCGGGCCCGCTTCACCACCGCCTACACCCCGGGCGAGAACGGCACGCTGGAGCAGGCCGACACCCCGGACGGCGGCTTCAGCCGGCCCCCGGCCTTCCCCTCGGGCGCCGGCGGACTGGTCTCGACGGCCGACGACCTGCTGGCCTTCGGCCGGATGCTCGCGAACGCCGGCGCGGCACCGGACGGCACCCCGGTCCTCACCCCCACCTCCGTGAGCCGCATGACCACCAACCACCTCACCGCGGCCCAGCGCGACGCCTCGGCCCTGTTCCTGGAGGGCCAGGGCTGGGGCTACGGCGGTCAGGTCGACGTCACCCCCGTGGACCCCTGGAACGTCCCCGGCCGCTACGGCTGGGTCGGCGGCACGGGCACGGCGGCCCACGTCGTCCCCCCGACGGGCACGGTGACGGTCCTGCTGACCCAGGTGGCGATGACCAGCCCGACCCCGACACCGCTGATGCGGGAGTTCTGGGCGAGCGCGGCGGAGGGCCAGGGCCTGTCCACCTGGTGAGGTCCTAGTCGGAGAACCGCTCCGGACGGAAGTCCGCGAGCAGTTCGTCGCTCTCCCCGCCGAGGATCTCCGCGGCGAGCAGCCGCCCGAGCACCGGCCCGAGCGTGATGCCGCTGTGGGAGACGGCCTCGTAGTAGCCCGGCACCGACGGCACCGCTCCCACCGAGGGGAAGCCGTCGGCCGGGATGGGCCGCTCGGCCACCCGTGCTTGCGCGATGCGGGAGTCGGCGAGCTCGGGAACGACCTGCCGCACCGATTCGTGGAGCAGCCGGGCGAGTTCCGCCGGCTCCTCGCCGGTGTCGATGAGTGCGTCGATCTCGCGGCTGTGCAGGACCATCGATCCGTCTCCGTCAGGTCGGATCTCGATGTGCGGCGCGTGCATGGCCCGGTGGATCGGGACCGGGGCACAGTCGATCCGGGTGACGACGCCGGGTTCCCGGCGCATCGGCAGGTGCCGTGCGACGAGCCCGGCGACGTGGGAGGCGTTGGGACCCGCCGCGTTCACGACGACGTCGACATCGAGACTGCTCCCGTCGGACAGAGCGACGGTCCGGACGCCCCCGTCGGCGTCGGTGCCGATGTCACGGACCTCGGTGCCGGACCTCAACTCGGCGCCGGCCGCGACGGCTTGGCCGACCAGGCGGCCGACGAGATGACGTCCGTGCACCCAGGCCTCGTCGGGGTAGAAGAGGACGGGAACCTCGTCGGGCAGCGCGAGAGCGGGTTCGAGGCGGCGGCGCACCTCGGCCCCCGTGGACATCTCGACCCGGTAGTCCCAACTGACCAGCAGCTCGGCCGTTTCCAGGAACTTCGCCTCGGCCGCGGGGTCATCCGCCCAGCGCAGGTGACCAGTTGGATACCACCACGAGTCCGGGCCGATGGTCGCGGCCAGCTCGCGGTGCGCCGCCAGGCCCGCGACGTTCAGGTCGAAGTAGGACCTGCGCACGGTCTTGTTGCTGGCGTTGGCCCACGAGAAGGACCAGTCGGTGACCCCTTCCCCGGGCCGACCCGCGTCGATGAGGACCACCTCGGCGCCCTGCCGGGACAGGTTCCAGCCCACGCAGGCTCCGAGGACGCCCACTCCGATGACGGCAATGCGTCGAGTCCGCTCCACGGACCCGATTCTCACCCCCGCAGGCCCCGCACCAACAGGTCCACGACCGCCTCGAACTCCCCCTGCGCGCCCGGCTGTTCCCATTCCTTGGCGTAACCGGGGTCGTGGAAGCGGCCCGTGGCCTGGAAGACGGCGGTGGCGGAGGTGAGGGGGTCGGCGGTGGTGAACGCGCCGGTGTCGACGCCCGCCTGGATGATCCGGGTCAACTGCTCGGTCAGCTCGGTGAGATGGTCGCTGACGACTCCGCCGTGCTCGGTCGCAAGGACGCTGTAGGTGGCGAACAGCTCCGGATCGGCGCCCGCCTTGCGCCGCTTGGCCGCGAACAGGCCCGCGAGCCAGTCGCGCAGGCGGGTCTCCGGGTCCCGGTCGGTCTCGGCGACGATCCCCGACAGCGCCTCGGCCGTCCGGTCCAGCCACCGCTGGGTCACCGCCTCCCGCAGCGCGGCCTTCGTACGGAAGTGCCGGTAGACGCTGCCATGGCTGACGCCGAGCGCGCGGGCGACGTCCACCACGGTGGCCTTGGCCGGGCCGTGGCGGCGCAGCACCTCCTCGGTCGCTTCGAGGATGCGCTCGGCGGTCAGGGTCGGGGTGGTCGGTGCCATGTCCTAGACGGTACCCGCAGGCAGGATCACTGCTCGGTGCCCAGATGTGCCATCTGCACGGCCGGGTAGCGGGTGCCCGCGGCCGCGCCCGCCGGCACCGCCTCCTCGATCGCCGCCAGGTCCGCCGCCTCCAGCGTGACGTCCAGCGCGCCCAGCGACTCGGTCAGCCGCTCCCGGGTGCGGGCGCCGACCAGCGGCACGATGTCCTCGCCGCGCGAGAGGACCCAGGCGATGGCGATCTGCGCGACCGTCACGCCCTTCTGCTCGGCGATCTTGCGCAGCGCCTCGACGAGTTCGAGGTTGCGGCGGAGGTTGTCGCCCTGGAAGCGGGGCGAGAAGGAACGGAAGTCCGTCGCCCCGAGCTGCCGGTCCTGCGTGAAGTGGCCGGAGATCAGACCGCGGGAGAGCACACCGTACGCCGTGATGCCGATGCCCAGCTCGCGGGTGGTCGGCAGGATCTCCCGCTCGATGTCACGGGTGACGATCGCGTACTCGATCTGCAGGTCGGCGATGGGCGCGGTGGCGGCGGCCCGCCGGATGGCGTCCGCACTCGCCTCGCTGAGGCCGATGTGGCGTACGTGCCCCTTCTCGACCAGCTCCGCGATCGCGCCGACCGTCTCCTCGATCGGCACGTCCGGGTCGACCCGGGCGATGCGGTAGACGTCGATGTGGTCGACGCCGAGCCGCTGGAGCGAGTACGCGGCGAAGTTCTTCACGGCGGCGGGCCGGCCGTCGTAGCCGGTCCAGCCGCCGTCCGGGTCGCGCAGCCCGCCGAACTTGACGCTGGTGAGCGCCTGTTCGCGACGGGCCGCGGGGGCGGTGCGCAGGGCCTCGCCGATCAGCATCTCGTTGTGGCCCATGGCGTAGAAGTCGCCGGTGTCGAGCAGGGTCACGCCCGCTTCGAGTGCCGCGTGGATGGTCGCGATCGCCTCGCCGCGGTCCGCTTCGCCGTACAGCGCGGACATGCCCATGCAGCCGAGGCCGAGAGCGGAGACCTGGGGGCCGGTGGTGCCGAGGGTTCGAGTGGGGGTCGTCGTCATGCACTCCACCATGGCATGACAGCTGACAGATTTCAATATCTGTCATTCCAACCTTTGTCGGAGCGGCCCGAGAATGGTCCATACCTATTGACGAGAGGTCTGGACCACGAGCACTGTCGTGCCAGCACTGTCATGCCTACGACACCTCACCGCACCCCCACCGGGAGGATCCGCATGCTCCGCCGCACGCTGCGCCTGCTCGCCGCCGGCCTCACCACGGCCGTACTCGCCCCGCTGGCGATCGCCACCGCCCCCACCGCGTCCGCCGCCGACACCTGCGCCGTGAAGTCCCGTCCGGCCGGCAAGGTCCTCCAGGGCTACTGGGAGAACTGGGACGGCTCCTCCAACGGCGTCCACCCGCCCTTCGGCTGGACCCCGATCACCGACTCGCGCATCGCCGCCCACGGCTACAACGTGATCAACGCGGCCTTCCCGGTCATCCGTTCCGACGGAACGGCCCTGTGGGAGGACGGCATGGACGCGGGCGTGAAGGTGGCGACACCGGCGGAGATGTGCGCGGCGAAGGCCTCCGGCCAGACGATCCTGATGTCGATCGGCGGCGCGGCGGCGGGCATCGACCTCAGCTCGACCACCGTGGCGAACAAGTTCGTCTCGACGATCGTCCCGATCCTGAAGAAGTACAACTTCGACGGCATCGACATCGACATCGAGACGGGCCTGGTAGGCAGCGGCAGTATCACCCAACTCTCCACGTCCCAGGCCAACCTGATCCGCATCATCGACGGCATCCTGGCCCAGATGCCGTCCAACTTCGGCCTGACGATGGCCCCGGAGACCGCGTACGTCACCGGCGGCAGCATCACCTACGGCTCGATCTGGGGCGCGTACCTGCCGATCGTCAAGAAGTACGCCGACAACGGCCGCCTGTGGTGGCTGAACATGCAGTACTACAACGGCAGCATGTACGGCTGCTCCGGCGACTCCTACTCGGCCGGCACCGTGGCGGGCTTCACCGCCCAGACCGACTGCCTCAACAAGGGCCTGGTCGTGCAGGGCACGACGATCAAGGTCCCCTACGACAAGCAGGTTCCGGGCCTCCCCGCCCAGTCGGGCGCGGGCGGCGGCTACATGTCACCGTCCCTGGTCTCCCAGGCCTGGCGCCACTACGGCACCTCGCTCAAGGGCCTGATGACCTGGTCGATCAACTGGGACGGCTCGAAGAACTGGACGTTCGGCGACAACGTGAAGTCCCTGCAAGGCCGTTGAGTTCTAGCGGGCGGTGAGGGCGAGCTTCGCCCCCAGCGCCACGAACGACCCCGCGAAACTCCGCCGCAGCCACGCCATCACCCTCGGCCGGGAGGTGACGTGACTGCGGACGGAGGCCGCGAGAACGCCGTACGCGGCGAAGACGACGAACGTCGCCAGCATGAAGACACCGCTGAGCGCCAACATCCGTACGGCGGAGTGGGGTTCACCGGGGCTCACGAACTGGGGCAGGAACGCGAAGAAGAAGATCGTCAGCTTCGGGTTGAGAATGTTGATCAGCACGCCCCGGACGATCACGCGGCCGGCGGACAGGGGCGCGCCGTCCTGGTCGACGTCGATCGCCGCCTTGTCCTTCACCGTCGCCCACGCCATGTAGAGGAGATAGGCGACACCGGCGTACTTGAGGGTCTGGAAGGCGGCGGCACTGGCGTTCAGCAGCGCGGCCAGCCCGATGACGGTGGCCAGCACATGCGGCACGATCCCGAGCGTGCAGGCGAACGCCGCGAGGACGCTCGCGCGCCGGCCACGGGAGAGACCGGCGGCCAGGGTGTAGACGACGCCGGTGCCGGGGGTGGCGACAACGACAAGGGTGGTCAGCAGGAACGCGATGCTCATGCCGACCACCCTCGCGGTGCCGCAGGCCCTGTTACAGGTCCAAAGCGGCACCGCCATCCAGGGCCAGTTGTGCCCTAGGCGCCGATCAGGCGACCAGCGAGGTAGCCCTCGATCTGGTCCAGCGACACGCGTTCCTGCTTCATCGAGTCGCGCTCGCGGACCGTCACCGCGTTGTCCTCAAGGGTGTCGAAGTCGACCGTCACGCAGTACGGCGTGCCGATCTCGTCCTGGCGGCGGTAGCGGCGGCCGATCGCGCCGGCGTCGTCGAACTCGATGTTCCAGTTCTGGCGCAGCGCGGTGGCGAGGCCCTTGGCCTTCGGGGACAGCTCCGGGTTGCGGGAGAGGGGCAGGACGGCCACCTTCACGGGAGCCAGGCGGTGGTCCAGGCGCAGCACCGTGCGCTTCTCCAGCTTGCCCTTGGCGTTGGGCGCCTCGTCCTCGACGTACGCGTCGAGCAGGAAGGCGAGCATCGCGCGGCCGACACCGGCCGCCGGTTCGATGACGTACGGCGTCCAGCGCTCCCCGGCCTCCTGGTCGAAGTAGGAGAGGTCCTGGCCGGAGGCCTTGGAGTGGGCGCTGAGGTCGAAGTCGGTGCGGTTGGCGACGCCTTCCAGCTCGCCCCACTCGTTGCCGCCGAACTGGAAGCGGTACTCGATGTCAGCGGTGCGCTTGGAGTAGTGGGAGAGCTTCTCCTTGGGGTGGTCGTACCACCGCATGTTCTCCTCGCGCAGGCCCAGGCCGGTGTACCAGTTCCAGCGCTGCTCCATCCAGTACTCCTGCCACTTCTCGTCCTCGCCCGGCTTGACGAAGAACTCCATCTCCATCTGCTCGAACTCGCGGGTGCGGAAGATGAAGTTGCCGGGCGTGATCTCGTTGCGGAAGGACTTGCCCATCTGCGCGATGCCGAACGGCGGCTTGCGGCGCGAAGTGGTCTGCACCTGGGCGAAGTTGGTGAAGATGCCCTGGGCGGTCTCGGGGCGCAGGTAGGCGACGGAGCCGGTGTCCTGCGTCGGGCCCAGGTGGGTGGAGAGCAGGCCCGAGAACTGCTTGGGCTCGGTGAACTGGCCCTTGTTGCCGCAGTTGGGGCAGTTGACGTCCGCGAGGCCGTTCGCCGGCGGGCGGCCGTGCTTGGCCTCGTACGCCTCTTCCAGGTGGTCGGCACGGAACCGCTTGTGGCACGAGGTGCACTCGGTCAGCGGGTCCGAGAAGGTGGCGACGTGACCGGAGGCGACCCACACCTCGGGGGCCAGGATGACGGACGAGTCGATACCGACCACGTCCTCGCGCGACGTCACCATGTAGCGCCACCACTGGCGCTTCAGGTTCTCCTTGAGCTCGACACCGAGCGGCCCGTAGTCCCAGGCGGCCTTCTGGCCGCCGTAGATCTCACTGCAGGGGAATACGAAGCCACGGCGCTTGCTCAGGCTGACGATGGTGTCGATCTTGTCGGCGGCCACGGTGCTCTCTTCATTACGACGACGGACGAGGAAGCGAGACGCTTCAGAGCGAATGCTTCAGCGTACCGGCGGGCCCTCCCCCCTAACCAAATCGGTCCGGGAGTCAGGACGCCCGCCCGGCACTCTCACCGGGCTCTCACCGTCGCTCTCACCGGCACTTGTTGACAACGGTTTCCATATTTGTTGAAAATGACTGTCATGAACGTACGACGACACCACATATCCGGGGTCGCGGTCGCCGCCGTCACCGCACTCGGACTCGGCACCCTCTCCGCCTGTTCCGACGAGAGCGCCGCCGCCGCCAACACGGACAAGTTCGACGTCGTCGCGTCGTTCTACCCGATGGCCTACCTCGCCGAGCGGATAGGCGGGGACCACGTGAGTGTCACCAGCCTGACCCAGCCCGGCCAGGAGCCGCACGACCTGGAGATCAGCGCCCGGCAGACCGCGCGGCTCCAGGAGTCCGACGCGGTGCTCTACCTCAAGAACCTCCAGCCCTCCGTCGACGACGCGGTGGCCCAGTCCGAGGTCAAGACCAAGATCGACGCCGCCTCCCTGACCACGCTGGAGAAGCACGGCAACGAGGTCGGCGGCCACGCGGCCTCGCACGACGACTCCGAGAACGACGAGCTGGCCGGCCTCGACCCGCACGTCTGGCTCGACCCGGTGCGCTACTCCCAGATCGCCGAGGGCGTCGGCAAGGCCTTCGAGAAGGCCGACCCGGACCACGCGGCCGACTACAGGACCAACACCGCGGCCCTGGTGAAGAAGCTCGGCGCGCTCAACACCCAGTTCAAGGACGGGCTGGCCGACACCAGGACGAAGGTGTTCATCACCACGCACGCCGCCTTCGGCTACCTCGCCGAGCGCTACGGCCTGACCGAGGAGGCCATCAACGGCCTCGACCCCGAGTCGGAGCCCAGCGCGGCCCGGGTGAAGGACCTTGAGAAGATGGCCAAGGCCGACGGCGTCACCACGGTGTTCTACGAGACGCTCGTCAGCGACAAGACCGCGAAGACCATCGCCGCCGACGCGAACCTGAAGACCGACGTCCTCGACCCGATCGAGGGCATCACCTCCAAGTCCCGCGGCAAGGACTACTTCTCGGTCCAGGAGGCGAACCTCAAGGCGCTGCAGACGGCCCTGGGAAGTAAATGATCCACCCCATGATCAGCACGGAGGACGACATGGCCGAGCCCGTCATCTCGCTGCGCGGCGTGAGCGCCGAGCTGGGCTCGCGCCCCGTCCTGCGCGGCATCGACCTCACCGTGCACCGCGGTGAGGTCGTCGCGCTGCTCGGCGCCAACGGCTCCGGCAAGTCGACCGCGATCCGCACGCTCATCGGCCAAGTCCCGGTGAGCGCGGGGGAGATCGAGCTGTTCGGCACCGAGCGGGCGCGCTTCCGCGACTGGGGGCGCGTGGGCTACGTACCGCAGCGCACCACGGCCGCGGGCGGAGTACCGGCCACGGTCACCGAGATCGTCGCGTCCGGGCGGCTGTCCCGGGCCCGCTTCGGGGTGCTGCGCAAGGCCGACCACGCGGCGGTGCGCCGGGCCCTTGAGCTGGTCGGCATGGCGGACCGGGCGAAGGACTCGGTCAACGAGCTCTCCGGCGGCCAGCACCAGCGGGTGCTGATCGCCCGCGCGCTCGCCCCGGAACCCGAACTGCTGATCATGGACGAGCCGATGGCGGGCGTAGACCTCGCGAGCCAGGAGGTGCTGGCGCGCACCCTGCGCGAACAGGTCGCCGCCGGCGCCACCGTCCTGCTCGTCCTGCACGAACTGGGCCCCCTGGAGCCCCTGATCGACCGGGCGGTCGTCCTGCGCGACGGCTGTGTGCTGCACGACGGACCGCCCCCGAAGGCGCTCGGCCAGCACGCCCTGCCCGGCCACGACCACGTACACCCGCACGCGTCGGCGGACACCGAGCCGGTCCGCACGGGCCTGCTGAGCTGATGGGCCGGCAATGACAATGGACTTCCTCGACTACGCCTTCATGCAGCGGGCCCTGCTCGCCGCCGTCCTGGTCGGCATCACCGCCCCCGCGATCGGCATCTACCTCGTGCAGCGCCGTCAGGCCCTGCTGGGCGACGGCATCGGCCATGTGGCGATGACCGGCGTCGGCCTCGGCTTCCTGCTGAACACCTCGCCGGTGTGGATGGCCACGCTGATCTCGGTGGTCGGCGCGATCCTGATGGAACTGATCCGCTGGTACGGCAAGACCCGCGGCGACATCGCCCTCGCGATGCTCTTCTACGGCGGCATGGCAGGCGGCGTGATGTTCATCAACCTCGCGCCCGGCGGCTCCAACGCCAACCTGACCTCGTACCTCTTCGGGTCCCTGTCGACCGTCTCGGAGTCGGACGTCACGGCGATCTGCCTGCTCGCGGGGTTCGTGGTGCTGGTCACCGTCGGTCTGCGCCGGCAGCTGTTCGCGGTCAGCCAGGACGAGGAGTTCGCGCGGGTCACCGGGCTGCCGGTGCGCGCGCTGAACCTGCTGACGGCGATCACGGCGGCGGTGACCGTGACGGTCGCGATGCGGGTGGTCGGGCTGCTGCTGGTGAGCGCGCTGATGGTGGTGCCGGTCGCGGCGGCGCAACAGCTCAGCCGTAGTTTCGTGGCGACCTTCGCGATCGCGGTGGCGATCGGCGTCACGGTGACCATCGGCGGCACGGTCACCTCGTACTACCAGGACGTTCCGCCCGGCGCGACGATCGTGCTGCTGACCATCGGGGCGTTCCTGGTGCTGACCGCGGTGGCGGCCCCGGTGGCCCGGCGACGGGCCCGGGCCGCGGCGGCCGCACGGCCCGCAGGGGATCCGGCGGAGTGCGCGATTCCGGCCACCCGGGGGGCCGGGGACGAGGTCGGCGTCTGACCGCGCACAGCGCGGGCTGGCACAATGGCCCGACAGGCGCTCAGACGTGGAGGAGGCAACCGGTGACCACCGTAGGACCGCCCGTGAAGGGCCGCTCCACCCGGCAACGTGCCGCCGTGTCGGCGGCGCTCAACGAGGTGGACGAGTTCCGCAGCGCGCAGGAACTGCACGACATGCTCAAGCACAAGGGCGACTCGGTCGGCCTGACCACGGTCTACCGCACCCTCCAGAACCTCGCCGACGCCGGCGAGGTCGACGTCCTGCGCACCTCCGACGGCGAGTCCGTCTACCGCCGCTGCTCCACCGGCGATCACCACCACCACCTGGTCTGCCGCGTCTGCGGCAAGGCCGTCGAGGTCGAGGGCCCGGCGGTGGAGAAGTGGGCGGAGGCGATCGCGGCCGAGCACGGGTACGTCAACGTGGCCCACACGGTGGAGATCTTCGGTACCTGCGCGGACTGCTCCGCGGGTTGAGCGGTTGGGCGCCGTGGGAGTGCTGCCCGGTATCCGGCTGCGGGTCCGCCGTGGCTGGTCGCGCGGTTCCCCGCGCCCCTGGGGAACCGCGGCGCCCTTGCCCGTGAAGATCAGCCGCGTCCGAAGCAGCGTTCCAGTTCGGTGAAGTCGTAGAACTTGCTGCCCCTCTTGACCGGGTGGCAGCTCGCCTTGAAGGCCGTCTCCTTCTCGTTGTAGAGCATGCGGACCAGGTAGTGACCGCCCTTCTTGAAGACGTCCCACTGGATGTTGGAGCCGAGGGGGGCGACGTCCGCGCCGCGCCAGGGGTTGTCGGCGTAGGTGTACGGCTGTCCCGGCTTCGCCGCCTTCGTGCTGCCCGGCAGGCCCATCAGGGCGGCCAGCGGGATGATCTCCTCGGCGTGGGTGAAGCGGAGTTCGGCGCCGAGGGTGCTGGTGCCGGCCTTCTTCGCCTCGATCTGCTGGAAGAAGTCGTCGAGCAGGACGTCGGCCATCTTGTACGTGATGTCGCTGTCCGAGAAGCCGGGGCCCTTCTCGTAGAAGTCCTCGACGTCGGAGAGGTAGCCGAACCAGGCCGCGTCGGACGTGGAGATGTACCGCTGCATCCCCCAGCCCTTGCCGCCCGGGCTCTCCTCGCTCATCGCGGGGGCGATGGCGTACAGGTTGTAGACGGCCTGCGCGGCGGCGACCTGGTCGGCGCTGCCGAGGCCGTTCACGAAGGCCGGCTTGAAGAGGCGGAGCAGCACGCCGCGGGCGGCCCGGTGCGTCCTCGGCTGGTCGGTGATCGACTTCAGGGTGTCCGCGAGGCGCTGGTCGTTGGCTATGTAGTCGCGGTAGGCGGCGCCGCCGTCCGCCTTGTGGAAGTAGAGCAGGTCCTTGTCGGTGCGGGTCGCGCCGATCAGCGGCTTCAGCTCCGGGTCGGTGTCGCCGAGGGCGGCGGCGAACAGGTTGCCGCTGTCGACCGCGCGGCCCTGCCCGGAGCTGACCACGTCGATCCTCTCGCCCTTGGCGGCGATCGACTTGAACAGGGACGGCAGCCGGTCGGCCATGCGCACGGCCGTGTCCTGGATCTCCTCCTTGCCGCGGGCGCTCAGGTTGCCGTACCCGATCTTCGCCATCTCGGCGAGCAGGGCCTCGGTCTTCGGGCCGAACTCCTCGCCCTTGCCGGTGAGTTGACCGGCGGTCTGCGCCTTGTCCCACAGCGCGAGGATCAGGTCGCCGTCCTCGCTGTCGGTGGCGGAGCGGGAGCCGTGGCGGGAGACGTTCTCCGTGAAGACGGGGGTGAAGCCGGCGGGCGCGCGCTGGTAGCCGCGGGCGCCCTGCTCGGGGGCGTAGACGGCCTTCGTGCCGTAGCTGTCGCGGTGTGCGGGCTGGTCCGCGGCGTGGGAGGGCACGGCCGCGGCCAGCAGGGTGCACAGGGCGAGGGCGGGGGTGACGCGTTTCATGGCCGGATCGTCGACGATCCCCATGAACCCCCGGTGGCTACGAGATGGCCGGATTCCCCGCGATGTCCCGCTCCATGGCCAGAAGATCCTCATTCGGCACCGCACCGCCGAAGCGGCGGTCACGGGAGGCGAACTCGACGCACGCCCGCCACAGATCACGACGGTCGAAATCAGGCCACAGGACGTCCTGGAAGACCAGCTCCGCGTACGCGCTCTGCCACAGCAGGAAGTTGGAGGTGCGCTGCTCCCCGCTGGGCCGCAGGAACAGGTCCACGTCCGGCATGTCCGGGTAGTACAGGTACTTCGCCAGGGTCTTCTCATTCACCTTGGACGGGTCCAGCCGGCCGGCCTTCACGTCCTCCGCCAGGGCCTTCGCCGCGTCCCCGATCTCCGCCTGGCCGCCGTAGTTCATGCAGAAGTACAACGTCAGCCTGTCGTTGTCCTTGGTCTGCTCCTGCGCGATCAGCAGCTCCTTGGCCACCGACTTCCACAGCCTGGGCATCCGCCCCACCCACCGCACCCGGATCCCGAGTTCGTCCAGGGTGTCGCGGGTCTTGCGGATGAAGTCCCGGTTGAAGTTCATCAGGAAGCGCACCTCGTCCGGCGACCGCTTCCAGTTCTCCGTCGAGAACGCGTACAGGGAGATCGCGCCGACGCCCCCCTCGATCGCCCCCTGAAGCACATCCAACACCCGCTCGGCACCCACCTTGTGGCCCTCGGTACGCGGCAGCCCGCGCTCCTTGGCCCACCGCCCGTTGCCGTCCATGACGATCGCCACATGCTTCGGCACCAGCTCACCCGGCAGCTTCGGCGCCCGGGCGCCCGACGGGTGCGGCTCCGGCGCCTTGTACTCACGACGCTGACGCCCCAGGAACCCGCGTACGACCATGACCTTCTCGTCTCCTCTTACGGCTTACTTCTCTACGTAACGCAGCGAGCGCAGCCCGCGTTCCAGATGCCAGTGGAGGTAGGCCGACACCAGCCCGCTCCCCTCCCGGACGTGCCGCGGCTCGCACGCGTCCGCGGTCTCCCAGTCTCCCGTGAGCAGCGCGCCCAGCAGCTCCAGGGTCTGCGGCGAGGGTACGACGCTGCCGGCGACCCGGCAGTCGACGCAGACCGAGCCTCCGGAGGCGACCGAGAAGAACCGGTTGGGACCCGGCATCCCGCACTTCGCGCAGTCGCCGAAGCTGGGGGCGTAGCCGTTGACGGCGAGGGAGCGCAGCAGGAAGGCGTCGAGCACGAGGTGCGGCGCGTGCTCGCCGTTGGCCAGCGTGCGCAGGGCCCCGACGAGCAGCAGATACTGCTGCACCGCCGGCTCGCCCTCGTGGTCGGTGAACCGCTCGGCGGTCTCCAGCATGACCGTCCCGGCGGTGTAGCGGGCGTAGTCGGTCACGATCCCGCCGCCGTACGGAGCGATGGTCTCGCTCTGTGTGCACAGCGGCAGCCCGCGCCCGATCAACTCGCTGCCGCGCGCGAAGAACTGCACGTCGACGTGGGAGAACGGCTCCAGCCGGGCCCCGAACTTCGACTTGGTGCGCCGCACCCCGCGCGCCACCGCCCGCACGCGCCCGTGCCCGCGGGTGAGCAGGGTGATGATCCGGTCCGCCTCACCCAGCTTCTGGGTGCGCAGCACGATGCCGTCGTCGCGGAACAGGCTCATGGGGTCCATTCTCGCCTACGGCGGCCGTGCCACGGGCCTTCCCCTTCAAGGGACCTCACCTCGGCTGCGTGCGTCGGCGGACGCGGCCGCCGCGCCGAGCCGCTCGGCGGCGGTGGCGCCGCGCACGGCGTCCGGCTCCGCGTCCCACTCCCGGCCGCCGCCGTACGGCCTGAGCTGGACGTACGGCCCCTCGTGTCCCATGACGATGCCGATCCTCCCGGTGCGGGTGTCCATGACGTGGCTGCCGACGGGGGGCTTCATCTGCGTACTTCCTTCACCGATGGCTCCGCACTCCGATCGGTGCGCCTCCACCGTGCTCCCCCGCCCGCCCGGATTTCACGCTTCGTGTCTCCGCGGTGACGTCACGCATCTACACTCGGCAGGAGTCTGCCTACCCGACCGACACCAGTCCCGCCTCGTAGGCGGTGATCACCAGTTGGACGCGGTCCCTGGCGTCCAGTTTGGTGAACAGGCGGGTCAGGTACGTCTTCGCGGTGGCCACGCTGATGCACAGCTCGGCGGCGATCTCCGTGTTGGACAGTCCGCTGCCGACCAGGGTCAGCACCTCGCGTTCGCGGTCGGTGATGCCCTTCAACTCGCGGCGGGCGCGCGCCGGTTCGGGCCGGCTCGCGAAGTCGTGGATCAGGCGGCGGGTGACGGCGGGCGCGATGAGCGCGTCTCCGGCGGCCACGATCCGCACGGCGCCGATGATGTCGTCGAGGGCCATGTCCTTGACCAGGAACCCGGACGCGCCGGCCCGCAGGGCCCCGTAGACGTAATCGTCGTCGTCGAAGGTGGTCAGGACGACGACCCGGGCCGCCGAGCCCGCCGCGCTGATCCTGCGGGTCGCCTCGATGCCGTCCATCTCCGGCATCCGGATGTCCATCACCACGACGTCCGGGGCGAGTTGGTCGGTCAGCCGCACCGCTTCCCCGCCGCTGGCGGCCTCGCCGACCACCTCCACGTCGTCGAGGTCGGCCATCACCATGCTCAACGCGGTACGGATGAGCTCCTGGTCGTCGGCGAGGAGCACCCGCACGGCACGGTCCGTCATCGGACGGCCGCCGGTACGGGCAGCCGGGCGGCGACCCGGAAACCGCCCCCGGGACGCGGGGCCGCCGTGAACTCCCCGTGCAGCAGGGCGACTCGCTCCCGCATACCGGCAAGACCGAAGCCGGTGTCGGTCGCGCTGCCCCGGCCCCGCCCCTCGTCCGTGATCTCCAGGGCGAGTTCGTCGTCGCGGTAGTCGAGGGTGACCCGGCAGGCGTGCGTGTCCGCGTGGCGTACGACGTTGGTGACGGACTCCTGGACGATCCGGAACGCCGACAGGTCGACGTCCGGCGGGAGTTGGCGCGTCTCGCCGAGCCGGGTCACCTCGACGCGCACGCCGGCGGCGGTGGTCGTGACCGCCAGCCGGTCCACGTCCGACAGACCCGCGGGGAGGGCGGTGCGTGCCGAACCGCCGGTGCCCTGGTCCGCCGCCCGCAGCGCCACCAGCATCCGGCGCAGCCCGGCCAGCGTCTCGCGCCCCTCGTTCTCCACCGCCCGCATCGCGGTCAGAGCCGCCTCCGGTCGGGTCGTCGCCACCCGTGCCGCCGCGCCCGCCTGGAGGGCGATGATGCCGATGCTGTGGGCGACGGTGTCGTGCATCTCCCGGGCGATGCGCAGGCGTTCGGCGGTGACGGCTCGGTCCGCGTGCTCGGCACTGAGCCGTTCGGCGTGGACGCGGGCCTGGTGGGCGGAGGTGCCGAGCAGCCAGGCGATGACGGCGACGAGGGTCACGGCCAGCTCCGCCGAGGTGCCGACGGTCCAGCCGTACAGCACGCGCACGGCGAGGTAGGCGGCGAGGGTGCCGAGGGCCATCGCGAGGGCGACGGTCGCGGTCCGGCGCGGGCGGGTCGCCGCGATGAAGTACAGGGCGACCATCGGACCGAGGAACAGCGCCATCGGTATCGCGGCCACGCCCAGCGGGGTCGTCGCCAGGACGGAGGCGAGCAGCAGCGCGACGAGGGCGGGCAGCGGCCGGCGCGCCAACAGCCAACCGCTGTACAGGGCCAGGGCGGTGGACAGGGCGAGGGTCGTCAGACCGTCCCAGCGGTAGAGCTGCACCGCGGCCCACTCGTCGGGCTCGGCCTCACCGGGCAGCCGGAGTCGGGCGAGCAGCGTGAACAACTCCCCCGCGCACCACGCGAGCGCCGTCCAGGCACCCGGCGGTACGCGCTTGTGCAGGGGCGGCGGCGGTTCGGCGGCGGACATGCGGCGATCGTAGGCACGCGCCACCGGTGCGGTCATCGGCCCGGGGATGTACGACTCGGGTCGACAGCACGGTCGTACGAGTGTCAGCCGCCGGGCGATGACCGGTACCGGCCCGCCACGGGACCGTGGTCGGCATGATCGAAGTCGAGCACCTCACCAAGCGGTACGGACCCACCACCGCCGTACGCGACCTCTCCTTCACCGTCCGCCCCGGCCATGTCACCGGCTTCCTCGGCCCGAACGGCGCCGGCAAGACCACGACCCTGCGGATGCTGCTCGGGCTCGTCGCGCCGAGCGGCGGCACCGCCACGGTCGACGGTCACTCCTTCCGCCACCACCCGCGCGGCCTGCGCCACGTCGGCGCCCTCCTCGACGCCCACGACGTGCACGGCGGGCGCAGCGCACGGGCGCATCTGCGGGCGCTGGCCCGCTCCAACCGCATCCCGGCCGGCCGGGTCGACGAGGTGCTCGCCGAGGTGGGGCTCACCGGTACGGCGGCCCGGCGCCGGGTCGGCACCTACTCGCTGGGCATGCGGCAACGGCTCGGCATCGCGGGCGCGCTGCTCGGCGAGCCGCCGGTGCTGCTCTTCGACGAGCCGCTCAACGGGCTTGATCCGGAGGGGGTGTTGTGGGTGCGGGAGCTGTTCCGTCGGCTGGCCGGGGAAGGCCGTACGGTCTTCGTCTCCAGCCACCTCATGTCCGAGATGGAGCACACCGCCGACCAGCTCGTCGTCATCGGACGCGGTGAACTGATCGCCGCCGAGAGCCTCACCGAGTTCGCCGCCCGCGGCACCGCACCGACGGTGACCGTGCGGACGCCGGACGCGGGCGCGCTGACGATGGTGCTGACGGCGGCCGGGGCCGAGGTGTCGACCTACGACGAGGAGACGCTGCGGGTCAGCGGCGTGAGCGCGGGGCGGGTGGGCGAACTGGCCTTTGAACACCGCTTCCTGCTGCGGGAGTTGACGACCCAGGCCGCGTCGCTGGAGCGGGCGTTCATGGAACTGACGGCGGACAGTGTGGAGTACCTGGCCGGGGCGGATGCGGGCGAGGCCCGAGGAGCGGGCGCGGAATTGCGAGAGGTACGACGATGACGACAACCCTGGCCGCATCCCGGCCCACGTCCTCCTTCCTCGACCTCTTCGCCTCCGAGTGGCTCAAACTCCGTTCCCTGCGCTCCACCTACTGGGCCCTCGGCGCCGGCGCCCTGGCCGTCGTCGCCTTCAACGCGAACGCGGCCCGTGCCGACTTCGTCAACTACCCGCACTACGGCAAGCCGATCCACGACGAGTTCGTCTACTGGGCGCTGCGGGACGCCTTCACCCTGGGCGCTGCCATGATCATGATCCTCGCCTGCGCGAGCATCGGCGCGATCACGGTGGTCGGCGAGTACGCGACGGGCCTGATCCGTACGACGTTCACGGCCGTCCCCGACCGGCGGGCGCTGATGGCGGCGAAGGTCGCCGTGGTGACGACGGTGATGACGGTGTTCGGCGCGGTCGTCGCGGGCGTCTCCTTCGCCGTGACGCAGGCGATCCTGGCCGGCCGGGACGCGGGCGTGTCGATCGACGAGCCCGGCGCCCTGCGCGTGATCGCGGCCTCGGCGTTGCTCGCCCCGGCGTGCGCGCTGGTCGGCATGGGGCTGGGCGCGCTGATCCGGCACGGCGCGACGACGATGGTCCTGACGACCGGCATCCTGCTCCTCCTGCCGGCCTTCGTGACCGACCGCTATCACTGGACGGCGTGCGTCCGGAACGCCCTGCCGTACAACGCCTGGGTGCGGCTCGTCGACATCGGGTACGGGCGCGAGCCGTACACGCTGGTTTCCTGGTATCCGACCTCGGTCGCGGGCGGGTGGGTCGTGTTCGCGGTGTGGGCGGTGGCGGGGGCCGTCGTGGCGGTGGTGGCGGTGGACCGGCGGGACGTGTGAGGGCGGGAGATCGAGGACGGCAGCGGGCTCGGCGGGTGCGGGGGTGATCCCGAGGGGGCGCCGGGGGTAACCCCCCGTGGGAATAGGGCAGTTGCCCGGATGTGAGGGTCCGTCAAGGTCCGCGAGGATCGTCCGCATGAAGCAGACCATCCGCAACGGCTCCCTGATCGCCGTCTCCGCCCTGCTCCTCGGCCTCACCGCACCCCTCGCCGCGCACGCCTCGACCCCGCCGAAGTCCGAGGCGCTCGACTGGTCGCCGTGCGGCTCCGGCTCCGGCTCCGGCTCCGGCTCCGGCTCCGGCTCCGGCTCCGATCCTCGCCAGGAGTGCGCGACCCTCCAAGTGCCCCTGGACTACGCCGATCCCGGCGGCCGGCGGATCGACATCGCCGTCTCCCGGATCGCCGCCGAGAAGCCGTCCGCCCGCCGGGGCGCCCTGCTGCTCATCCCCGGCGGCCCGGGCGGCAGCAGTCTCGACGACCCCTCGGACAAGGGGCAGGAGCTGCCTCAGAAGGTGCGCGACAGCTACGACCTGATCGGCTTCGCCCCGCGCGGGAACGCGCCGTCCACCGCCGCCGACTGCGGCCTCGACCACGGCGACCTCGCCCTGACGAAACTGCGGCCCTGGCCCACCGCCGACGGGTCCGTCACCGAGAACATGACCACCGCGCGGCGCATGTCGCAGGCCTGCGCGCGCAACGGCGGGGAGTTGATCCGCCACATCAGCACGGTGGACAACGCCCGCGACATCGACCGCATCCGGGCCGCGCTCGGCGAACGCCGGATCTCCGCGTGGGGCGTCTCGTACGGCACCTACATCGGCGCGGTCTACGCCCAGTTGTTCCCGCGGCGCACCGACCGGATCGTCCTGGACTCCAACCTCGACCCGACCGGCGACTTCGGCCGCACCCAGCTCTCCCGCGCCTGGCTCGCCGGGTTCGCGCCCGGCGTCGAGGACATGTTCACCCAGTTCGCACGGTGGGCCGCCGAGCCGGACAACCCGTACCGCCTTGCCGACACGCCCGCGGCGGTGCGCTCGGACTTCCTGCGCCTCGCCGAACGCCTCGACCGCGAGCCGCTGCCCTGGCCCGGCGCCAACCCGGAGGTCCTGAACGGCATGGCCCTGCGCCAGTCGATGCTCGACGACTTCTACGACCCGGACGACTTCCCCGCCCTGGCGAAACTGATCCTCGCCGCCCGGCAGGGCACCGTACCGCCCGCGCCCGAGGCGCCCCCGGAGGCGGTCCTGCAGAACGTGGCCGCGGTCGGCGCCGCCACGATCTGCAACGACAGCGCGTGGCCGACGTCAACGGCCTTGTACGAGAAGGGCGTTGCCAAGAACCGGGTCGAGTACCCGCTGACCGCCGGCATGCCCGCCAACGCGATGGTCTGCGCCGGCTGGTCCAACCCGCCCGAGCAGGCGCCGGTGCGGATCACCGACCGGGGTCCGTCGAACATCCTGCTCGTGCAGAACAAGCACGACGTGGCGACCCCGCTCAGCGGCGCCCTGAAGCTGCGCTCGGCCCTCGGTCGGCGGGCCGTCATGGTCACCGTCAACTCCACGGGCCACGACGCCTATCTGGACAACGGCAACGCGTGCGGCGACCGGACGGTCTCCCGCTTCCTGGCGACGGGAGAGCGACCGGGGCGGGACGTCTACTGCGCCTGAGCCGCCACGCAGGCCTTCCCGTACTGCCGTGCCAGTGCGTGGAAGGCCTCCTTCGGTTCCCAGTGCCAGTCCGAACGCGGGTCGTTCGGGCGGTCCTTGATGGCCTTGGTGATGCTGTAGCTCGCCAGGTCGAGGTCGTAGCGCGGGTTGTCGGTGCGGTGCGGGGCGTCCGGGGTGACGAACTCGAACGCCATCGCCGCGTACAGGCCCATCGACTCGAAGACCCGGACGAGGTCGACGAGATAGGCGGCCTGGGTGTGTTCGCTGCGGACGAGGTGGCCCTTGATCTCCTCCGGGTCCTTGTCGTAGTCGACGACGTTCCAGCCCATGCCGGCCGTCTCGGGGGCGCCGACGTAGGCGCAGGTGCCGAACTCGGTGATGGCGAGGGGCTTGCCCCAGCGCCGGTACTTCCGCAACTCGCGTACGTAGTCGGCGGGTTGGCGGAAGTACGAGTAGTAGTCGATGCCGACGACGTCGAAGAGGCGCCAGTCGACCTGGTCGTCCTGGGCGGCGGCGTAGCTGAGCCGGCCGTGGAAGACGGACCGGCCCAGGGCCGCCGCCCTGGCGGTGAAGCGGTCGAGCCGGCGCTGCATCTTCACCGGGTCGAAGGTGCCGTTCAGCAGGTTCTCGACGCGGTCCAGGACCGTGGCCCCCGGCACGATGCCGGGCACGAACAGCCAGAACTCGCAGCCCACGCTGAAGTCCACGCTCGCGCCCTGCCTGCGCAGCCGCTCCGCGAACCGGCCGCACTCGGCCAGGTGCTCCAGGATGTCCCGCTCCGGGACGTCCCCGAGGGTCGGCTGCAGCCAGACGTGCAGTCCGCGCTCGGCGGCCTCGGCGGCGGTTTTGGTGAGCCGCTCGACGCCGTCGCCGGTGACGTCGACCGTGTCGGCGCGCAGCTCGTCGCGGATGACGCGGATGTCCCGGCGCATCCGGGCGGCGCTCCACGCGGTCCCGGGCGTCTCGCCCTCGCCGACGGTGTAGACGACACCACGGTGCCGCAGCCCGCGCCGTCCGCCGGACCCTGACCCTGACCCTGACCCTGACCCTGGCCCAACGGTCCCGGCCCCACCTCCGACCGCCGCCTGGGCCACCCCCGACGGCAGCACCGCCGCCGTCGCTCCGAGGGCCGCCGCCCCCGCCAGGAACTGCGCCCGACTGATCCCCTTCGTCTTCTCCATGCCCTCACTGTGGCGCCCGGAGGCCCGCCCCGCCGTCCGCCGATGGTCTACGGCCCGGCAACCAAGGAATGAGTTACGGCGTCGAACAATGGAGAGATCGTCGACAGCCATCGACCGAAGGAGAGCACGATCCAAGGCTCGTACCAGTCCCCGATGACCCGACGCACGCTGCTCGCCGCGGGCACCGCCGCCTCCGCCGTCCTCCTCGCCGGCACACCGGCACAGGCGGCCACCGACGACCGACTGCGCCGGCTGGAGAAACAACACGGCGCCCGGCTGGGCGTGTTCGCGCACAACGTCCGTACACGCAAGACCGTCACCCACCGCGCCGACGAACGCTTCCCGATCTGCTCGGTCTTCAAGACCCTCACCGCCGGGGCCGTCCTGCGCGACCTGGACCACGACGGTGAGGTCCTCGCCCGCCGCATCCACTACACGCGGGCCGACCTGGTGGACGGCGCCCCGATCACGGGCACGGACGAACACCTCGCCAACGGGATGACGGTCGCCGAACTCTGCGACGCGGCCATCCGCTACAGCGACAACTCGGCGGCCAACTTCCTGCTGCGCCTGCTCGGCGGCCCCACCGCGATCACCCGCTTCGCCCGCTCGCTCGGCGACCCGGTGACCCGCCTGGACCGGTGGGAGCCGGAGCTCAACTCCGCCGAGCCCGGGCGGATCACGGACACCACGAGCCCGCGCGCGGTCGGCGGCGGCTACGGCCGGCTGGTGCTCGGCGAGGCCCTGAACCGCCGGGACCGCGAGCTCCTCACCCACTGGCTCCTGAACAACACCACCGGCGCCAACCGCATCCGCCGCGGCCTCCCCGACACCTGGACGGTCGGCGACAAGACGGGCTCCGGCTCGTACGGCACCACCAACGACGTCGGCATCGCCTGGACGCCCGAGGGCGCCCCGATCGTGCTGGCGGTCCTGTCGACCACCCCCGACCAGGACCGCCCCTGGGACGACGCCCTGATCGCCGGGGCGGCGGCGCTGGTGGCCGACGTACTGGGCGAGGACTCGTAGCGGGTCCCGGCGCCGTCACTCGTCCGTCGTCGGCGGAATGCCCTTGTGCGGCAGGTTCACCGTGGCCTCCCACAGGCGCGTGAACTGCCGCATGCGGTGCTCCACGTGCGAGGGGCGGGCGTTCAGCGTGGTCTTGGCGTTGACGTCCTTGGTGTCCTGGTCGATCTCGTAGGACAGCTCCCGGTCGAAGACGATGAAGTCGCTCTTCGTGCCCAGCTGGGCCCAGGGCGGCAGTTCGGACAGGGCCACCACGCGGGCGTCGATCTCCAGGGCGCGCTGGTTGTTGCAGAGTTCCCTGAGCTCGTCATCGATCTCCTCCGGAACGTTGACGAGGAACAACCGGCGTATCTCCACCTCGCGTTGGACCGCGTCGCTCTGGGCCTCCAGATAGCGGGCGGCGGGCTCGCTGCCCCAGAAGTCGCGGTCCACCGAGGTGCTGGTGGCGTCGAGGCTGCGTTTGATGCAGTGGGTGAGGCCGATGAGCCAGTCCTGGTTCTCGCCCAGGCAGTCCGTGCTGCGGTTACTCAGGTTCTCCAGGAGGCCCGCGAGCCGTTCGATCTCCTCGCTGGCGAAGGTCTTCACGGTCTCGTTGTTCAGCTGGCCGCACTCCGTCGCGCTGCGGGCGAGCTTGACCACCCCGTCCGAGCGCAGCACCGAACGGTCCACGTTGCTGAAGAGTTCGGTCGCCTCGCTGATCCGGGCGAAGCGGTCGTCGACCAGTTCCGTCAGGGCGACGTGGTGACTGATCAGGTTGTCCTTCACGTCCCTGATCAACTGGGCCTGGCTGGTCTCGATCTGTTCAAGCCGGCGTTCGAAGTCGACCAGGTACTGCACGATCAGGGCCGCCCCGCCGATGACGATGGAGGCGGTCAGGTTCCACACATCGCCCTGGTCCTGGTCGAGCGCGTTGGTGACCAGGTAGGCGACGAGGAAGACCAGGGCGGTCACGAGGATCTTCACCAGGACCGGCGGGAAGCGTAATCCCCTCGGTTCCGGCCGGGTCGGCTGGATGGTCCGGTGCGGCGTGGCGACGGTCGTGGTCGTCGTGGTCGTGGTCACCGGTGCTCCATTCATGTGGTCTCCCCCGTCGGGACTCGGCGCGGTGCAAGGGTGTTCAGCAGGGCGAGCTGGTCCCGGATCCGCTGGGAGATGCTCTGCCACTGCCGGGTGAATCCGGGCTCCTGTTCCAGTACGTCCCACAGCGTGCTCAGGGTGCGGTCCCCGCGGGCGCGGGGCATCCACAGGTGCATCAGGTGCTCGACGGCGGGGCGCAGTGCCGTCAGGGCGGTGGGCGCCTCGACCGATCCGAGCCGGCCGTCGAGCAGGCGGACCACGGTGGTCAGCAGCCAGTCGTGCAGGGCGAAGTCCTCGCACAGTCCGGCCACGGCCACCGGCCGGGTGCCGTCGGGCACGGACAGACGGATGGTGCGCAGGTCGCCCTCGCCGAGCGTGAAGCGCTGGATCGAGGGGCCAGGACCGGCCGGCGCGGACAGTGCGGCCCAACGCAGGCGCGTGCGGCGGGACTTCTTGAACGGCACCGCCTGGTCGAGCAGCGGGTGCCGCAGGAGCTGCGTGAGCAGCCCGTCGGCGATCAGGCCGAGGTCCAGCTCGCCCGGCCGGCCGCCGCGCAGGATGCCGTCGGCGGCCTCTTGCTCGGGCAGTCGTCCGAGCGGTTCCACCCACCCGGGCCGCATCAGGTAGTGGCCCCACGCACGACGCCGGTCGGGGCCGTCGGCCGGCGCCCTGAAGTAGGCGGTGGTCTGCAGGACGCGGCCCTCGGTGAGCGTGGCGCGGACCGCCACCGTGCCGACCACGCGCACCTTCGCCCCGTTGGCGGTGGGCAGGGCGCAGTCCACGCCCGTGAGCGTCTCCGGTGAGAGCGCGTAGAGATTGGGCCGCTCGGAGACGAGGACGCGTTCGTCGGTCCGCAGGCTCAGCAGCGCCGCGGCCGACTCGGCGTCGAGGGGCTGCTGGGACGGCAGGATGCAGGTGAGCACCTCGCCGCAGCTCAGGACCGCGCTCGCCGTGCCGGGCGGGGCCGTCATCTCACGGCCCCGCGTAGAACACGTACGAGACGCGCTCGGCGACGGAGTCGGGGATCGACAGGCCCTCGCGGGTGGCCCGTTCGGTGACCTGGCGTTGTGCTCCGGCGTCCACGTCGGTCTGGTCGAGGACGACCCGCACCGCGTGTTCGACGGGCAGGAACCGTGAGGGCAGTACGGACCAGGTGCGGTAGGCGCTGAACGGGGCCGCGGTCGGGTTGAGCCGGAGCAGGGGCGGTAACTCGTCCCAGGCGCCGGGGAATTGAGCCGGGCGCCCGTCCTCTCCGGTCAAGTCCCGTGCGGTCAGGACGGGTTCGCCCTCGTTGCGGAGCAGGCCGAGGCGGGCCAGCTGCCAGACCGCGGCGAGGAAGGCGCAGGACCAGATGTGGTTGCCGTCCCGGTCCCTGTCCCACAGTTCGACGTCGACGAAGACGGAGTGGCGGCGGGCGGCGGTCTCGCTGGGCGGCTGCCAGGGGGCGGCTCTGCGCATGGCCTGGGCGGGGCGTGCGGCGGGGGTGCGCTGTCCGTTGGCGAGCCAGCCGGACCGGCTGACCGGGGGCCGGGCGCCGTAGCTGCCCGGGGGCGGTGACTCGACCAGGCGGCCCGCGACGGCCTGGGCGATCGGGACCTTGTCGGCGACGGCGCAGGCGGACTCGCGGGCCAGGTAGTCGATGACGAGCCCGGCCCGTTCGGCCTCGGCGAGGATCATCGGCAGCAGATCGGCCGGGGTGGAGAAGCGGCTGAAGTAGTCGTCTATCAGGAAGCACGTGCTGATCCGCGGGGTGCGGCCCGCGGCCCGGGCGGCGGTGTCGGCGCGTGCCGCGTCCGCCCAGGGCCGTACCCGCTCGAAGTGCTCGCGCAGCCGAGCGGGCCCTCCTTCCAGGTCCTCCAGGTACAAGTGCCCGAGTTCCAGGGAGAGATGGGCCAGCGGCACCGACTGGGTGCGGGGTTCGGCCGCGGTCTCCCGGAAGACGCCCTCCGTCACGGCTGCCCCCAGTACGTGTCGTCGGTCAGGCGGCGGGCGATCTCCTCCAGCACCTCCAGGGTGTCCGCGGTGGCGATCTGGGTGGAGACGACCTCTTCCTCGGTGATCAGTTGCTCGCGCAGCAGGAGTATGGGCTCCAGCGGTACGGTCCCGAGCACCACGCTGTCGCCGATACCGAGGTCGGCGGCCAGCCGCCGCAGCTTCTCGTCGTACATCTGCATCCACGCGGACTGGGCCGGCGGTACGTGGGACCACAGCGCCGAGTCCGGGTCGGGTACGGCGGCTCGCACGAAGCGGATGGCGCCCTGGAGCGCGTCCTTGTCGTGGCCGCGTTCCGCGCCGCCCTCCAGGATGCCGCGCTCGGCGAAGACCAGGCCGGCCGCGGCGATCACGTGCTGCCGGGTCCAGCGGTGGAACACGGCCCAGCGGGCGGGCAGTTCGCGCAACTCGCGCTGTGCTGTTGCCTCCAGGACCATGTCCATGGCGTAGCTGCGGCCGGCGCTGAGGTCCACGATGATCACGTCGAACTCGGTGTGCAGGCGCAGCAGCAGGTCCACGCAGCGGCGCAGGGCGTCCTCGTCGGTGGCGAACTCGCCGCCGCCGGCGTCGCCGGGCAGCAGGACGAGCCGCCCCGAGCCGTTGGGCCTGCGGCGCAGGACGGGGTGCTCGGTGCGGCGCCAGATGTCGATCCGGACCGGCTCGGCGGCCCGGCCCTCCAGATACGAGTGCAGCCCGCCGTCGCGGGCGCCGCGCAGGACGTCGGGTACGTCGAAGACGGCGGCGGCGGTGGGCGAGCCGAAGTCGAAGTCGACGTAGGCCACGTCGTCCCCGGCGAGGGCGCGGTGGTAGGCGAGGTTGGCGCTGGTGACGGAGCGGCCGGTGCCTCCCTTGTCGGAGGCGGCGAGGACGAGCACGGTCACCCCTCTCCCGCTGCCGCGCCGCGGGCCCGTGCGAGGGTGTCGAGTTCGCCGAGCACGTCCAGCGCGATGGCGCTCGCGGTGCCGGGCTGGGTGCCGACGAGTTCGCCCGCGCGGCGCAGCCTCAGTTCGATGGTCCGCAGCGACTTCGCCCAGTCGCTCTCGGTGAGCCCGGAGGAGCCGACCGCGGACTGCATCTCCTCCTTGCCGAAGCGGTGGTTGGCCTCGCTGAGCAAGTCGGTTGCCAGGAGCGCGAGTTGGGGGCTGCGGATCGGTTCGCGCGTGTAGAAGTTGTACGCGACGACCATGCACTCGGTGAGGCGTTCGGTGATGCTCCAGGACAGCGGGCCCTCGCGTTTGGGCGCGGTCGGGTAGACGGCGTTCACGTCGTCCCAGAGGTCGACGCCCTCGCCGTCCTCGATGCGCCGCTGCCACAGGTGGTCGAAGGTCTCGTCGGCGAGCCGCAACAGCCGGTCCTGGGTGACGGTGTTGCGGGAGAGTCCGGCCAACTGGACGGTCCGCTTGAGGAGTTGCGCGGAGAAGTCGGTGACCGTCCACTGCAGGGGCGGCCCGAGCTGCTCGCTGCCCTGCAGGGGCAGGGTGACACCGGGGCTGTGCAGCCGCAGGGACTGGTCGTCGCGGGTCAACGGGCTGGTGATGCGGCCGCGTTCGGCGAGGCGTTGCATGACGTCGACGGTGCGGGCGAGGTCCTCGTCGCCCGCGCGGCGGCGCACCAGGTCGTGGACGACGATCGCGGCGACGGAGAGCGAGAAGTACTCGGATTCGAGCCGCTGGCCGGTGACCCGCCAGGGGATGTCCTCCAACGGCCAGCGCTCGTCGCTGAACCGGGCGATCTCCGACCAGTACTGCTGGGTCACCGTCCAGCGCAGGCGCAGCGCCTCGGCGAGCGTCTGCTGCTCCTCGTTGAGCAGACCGAGGGTGAGGGTGCGGTCCGAGGAGAGGTCCTGGATGCCGTCGAGGGCGACGACGGTGAAGTAGAGGTAGGGCACGGGGTCGGCGACGCCGTCGGCCTGTGCCACGACCGGGCCGCCGGTGTCGGTCCCGCCGCTCAGGGGGACTTGCGGCGCACCCTTCACCACGCCCCACGCCCAGCCGCACTCGAAGAGCATGCTCTCGTTCTTGAGAGCGTCCTCGGTGTCGGTGATGCCCAGCGTGATGCGGTTGGCGATGGTGGCGCGCAGGGGCTTGAAGCGCTCCCGGAACTGCTGGAGGACGGCCCGCTCGGTCAGCCGCGGCTGACCGAGGTTGCGGCACAGCCGGCGGCCCTGGGTGGTGTCGGCGTCGAAGACGTTGACGGTGAAGGAGCGCAGCAGGCCGACCATGGCGGCGGTGAGCCGCTCGCTGGTGGCCTGTCTGAGCGCGACGACCTCGGCCCGCAGGTCGGAACGGAGCGTGGTGCGGGCGAACTTGTCGAGGAAGCCGAGAGTGGCCAGGCAGAGGGTCACGGACATGCTGAAGGAGTCCACGACACCGAGTTCCCGCTGCTCCGGGGTGACCTCCTGCAGCGGGTCCTGGGCGGAGAAGTAGTAGTCGCCGGCGAAGGTGGGGCTGCCGTCGGCCGCGGAGTGCCGGCTCATGAACTCGCTGAGCGCCGCGACCAGGGCGGCCGGGATCTCCATCCGCCCACCGGCCGGGCGGAGGTCGCGCAGAACGTCCTTCTGGGTGGTGTCGGGCTCGTCCAGCCGGAATTCGGGGATCTCCGTGGCGGGATACATCAGGCACAGCAGCCGCTCGGCGTCGGCGACGCTGCTGAGCCGTCCCCAGTCACCCCAGTCCCACCTGCCGTCGGCGAAGGAATGGCGGGCAATCGCTTGCCAGATCTGAAGCAGATGTACACGCGGCTTGATCTGCATCCCCATTCCCCTCACACAGGTCGTGCCGTCCGCCGCCCGATCGGAATCCGGGAATCCGGAATTCAGGAATTCCGGTCCCGCCGCCCGCAGGCCAGAATGATTCCCGTGTGCCCCGGACGCACCAAATGACTCGATTCACCCAGGCGGCGCGTCTCGATTTTCTCCACGAACCCCTGGAAGCTTTCCCTCACCTGCGTCTCGTCCACATCGCACGCCGGGTAGTGCCGATCGCCTACGTCATACCCCCTCGACCCCTCCATGAACGCGGCGGCGAAAGGCGCTCCGGGCTCCAGAGCCTCCATGAAGCAGGCGACTCCACGCCGGAACTCCGCGTGGGAGGTGGAGATGGATTCGGCCACGAAGAACATCGTTCCGATCTGCCAACGGCGTGGATCACGACTCCGACCGAAAAGTTTTCGTCGTTCCATGGCGAACAAATTGCCTTGCTCGACCTGGACCCTGGCGCGAAACCGTTCTCTCCGGTCGGCGTCGATCACGGCGTACTCAGGATCCTGGCACAGTACTTCCCAGAAGCTGTCCCAGCTCACGTCGTAGTGCGGCTTCTGGCCACGCAGATAGCGGACGTTCTTCCGCGCTCTCTCCAGGAGGGTGATCTCCGTGCACCACGGGAGCATGGACAGCGCCGGATAGAGATTGGCTCCTGCACCGATGTCAATACCGCGAATCAGCCGATCGGGATGTTCACGGAAGTGGTTACTGAAGTGCTCCCGCACAAAAGTGAGGATCTCCGCGTCCGCGTCCAGAAGATCGCGGTAGTTCTGATCGACATATGCGCGGGGATCGAAGTCGTCCCACGGCGCGTCGTCATTGAGCACGTCGGAGTCCGTCTGAACTCTGGAGGTCATGCTCGATAGTACCCCCGCATACTACATCGCCGAACACAACTCCGGGCAGCTTCACGGAGGTTACGCCAAATTGACGAGAGACTACAAGAAGTCGGAAGTGGTCAGATCGACAAAGATATTTGGTCCTGAACAGCACTTGAGTGATCGGGAGATTCGCGGCCATCCTGATCGAAACCCTGTCGGCCCCGCCGAGAACACGGCGTGCCGCGGAGTCGGAATTCACCCGTAAGTGGTCAACCTGCCGGGGATCTTCATCAGGGGGTGGCATGACTGCTCTGCCCGCACGCCGATCGGTACGGCAGTTGCGTCTGCGCGGAGTCGGCGAGGCGGACCTCGACGCGCTGGCCCATCTCGACCGGGAGGCCTTCCCCGACGAGCCGTACCCCTACTTCGTGCTGCGCCAGCTGTACGACGTGTACCCGAGGCACCTGCTGGTCCTCGACGACGGCACCGCGCTGAAGGGGTACGTCCTCGTGGGCACGCCGCCGGACGCCACCCGGAGCTGGATCCTGGGGCTCGGCATCACCCGGGACGAGCGCGGGCGCGGGCACGGCCGCCGGCTGATGCTGGAGGTGCTGCGCCGGCTGCGGGCCGACCGGGTGCGCGAGGTGTGCCTCACCGTGGACCCCGCCAACCTCCCGGCGATCGACCTCTACGCGTCACTGGGCTTCACCGCCGAACCGGACGTCCGCGCGGACTACTTCGGCCCCGGCGCGGACCGCCTGATCATGCGCCTCACCCTGTGACCGGCCCGGCGAACCCCCGCACGTATCCCTTCTGCCAAGGCGTCTCCACCGCCCGCCGGTCGTAACGCGCCCGCACATAAGCGACCGCCTCCCCCGCCGGTACGCCGTCCAGCACCGCCAGACAGGCCAGCGCCGTCCCCGTACGCCCCCGCCCACCACCGCAAGCGACCTCGACCCGCTCGTCCACCGCCCGCTCCCAGACCTCGATCAGGGCCTCGCGCGCGCCCGGACGGTCGACGGGAAGCCGAAAGTCGGGCCAGCGCAGCCAACGGGACTCCCAAGGGACGGGCGGGGGTTGACGTCCGAGCAGATAGAGGGCGTACGAGGGTGTCGGCGCCGTCGGATCCAAGGGGTGCCGCAGACCTCGGCCCCGGACCAGCCGCCCTGACGGCAGCCGAAGCACCCCCGCATCGCGCTCGTCCCACAACTCGCCCACGCCGACCCCCTCAGTACTCGTCCCACCGCTCGCCCACGCGAGCCCGTCACCGCTCCGCCGCCTCCCGCTGGACCGCCTCCAGCAGGGCCCGGGCCGCCCATCGCATCACGTCCTCGGACTCTTCGGGGTCGACTCCGCAGACGTCGCGGGTGGAGACCAGTGCCTCGACGCCGTAGACCATCGTGACGGCCACGGTCAGGCGGCGGTGGAGGTCGGGCGGCAGGGTGTCGGCGGGGTTCCGGGGCGGTGCGGGTCAGGTCGAGGCGCTCGCACGTCTTCGAGTTCAAGGACGGCAAGATCTCCCGCGAGAGCGTGTGGCTGGACGGGGCGGCGATCGCCGCCCAGCTCACCGCACCCGCGCAGGCGACCTGACCCGTCATCAACTCCGGCCATTTCAAAGCGCCATTGGTCCGACCTGTGACGGATACGCCCATTAGTGTGCGATGTCTTGACCGTCCCCAGGACCCCACCTATGGTCGCGCTGACGTCAGGACATAGGACGTCGTATCTCCTCATCCTCGGCTGGAGGAACCGTGCACCGCCGGACCTTCCTGAAGCACACCGGCGCGGTGGGCGCGGCCGCTGCCCTGTCGTCGTCCCTGGCGGCCTGCGGACCGGAGTCGACCAACGACACCGGGGGCGGCGGCAAGGACCGGGCGCTGACGGCGGTGATCGGGTACGGGAACGACGGCAGCTGGGATCCCACGCAGACGGCGTCGGCATTCTCCATGGCCGCCAACAATCACATCTACGAAGGGCTCCTCGACACCGACCCGATCACCCGGACGCCCTATCCGGCGCTCGGCACCGAGATGCCGGGCGATCCGGACGCCACCTCCTGGCGGTTCGCGCTGCGCGAGGGCGCCACCTTCCACGACGGCAAGCCGGTCACCGCCGACGACGTGGTGTTCGTGTTCGACCGGATCCTCGACCCGAAGACTCAGACCCTGGCCCAGGGTTTCTTCGCGAGCTGGCTGAAGGAGGTCCGGAAGGTCGACGCGCGCACGGTCGAGCTGGTCCTCAAGTTCCCCTTCCCGGACGGGCTTTCGCGGCTCACGCTGGCCAAGGTCATGCCGAAGCACGTGTTCTCGCGGCCCGGCGGCTGGGACGACGCGATCCGGGGTCTGGCGGTCGGCTCGGGGCCGTACCGGCAGACCGCGCACCACCCGAAGGCCAACACCACCTTCGCCGCGTTCGAGGCCTACAACGGCCCGCGCCGGCCGGCCTTCCACAGGATGAACTGGCTGACGATCGTCGACGCGGCCTCCCGCGTGGCCCGGGTCTCGGGCGCGAGCGCGGGCGCGCAGGTCTCCGACAACATCCCGTACGCCAACATCGCCCGGCTCAGGAGCGGTGGGATGACCGTCGCGGGCGGGGCCGGGATGAACAACCTGTTCCTGCTGTTCAACACCGAGCACAAGCCCTTCGACGACGTACGGGTGCGGCAGGCGCTGCACTACGCCATCGACACCGACACGATCGTCCAGGTCGCGCTGAAGGGACACGGGAAACCGTCGTCGTCGTTCCTGAACGAGGGCAACCCCGCCTACCGGCCGGCGAAGACGGTCTACGGCCACGACCCCGAGAAGGCGAAGGCGCTGCTGAAGGCCGCCGGGGTCAGCGGACTGAAGGTCGACATCCTTGCGGTGAACCTGAGTTGGATCGTCGACTGCCTGCCGACCATCAAGGCGTCCTGGGACGCGATCGGGGTGAAGACGACCCTGTCCCCGCAGGAAACGACCGCCGTCTTCACCAAGTTGGACCAGAAGCAGGCCTACCAGGTCGTGGCCGCCGCCTCGAACCCCAACCAGTTCGGCCTCGACGCCGACCTGATCATGCACTACAACTACGGCCCCCAGAACCTCTGGATGGGCTACGCCCGCTGGGCCGACCACCCGGTCGCCAAGCGGCTGTTCAGGGACATGGACCTGGCCACGCGGGAGTCCGACCCGGTGCGGAAGAAGACGATGATCCAGGACTACGTCGACGTCGTCGCCGAACAGGCCGTGCTCTACCCGGTCGTCCACAACGAGTTGATGACCGCCTGGGACCCGCAGGAGCTGACCGGCATAAAGCCGCAGCCCTACCCGGGCGTCAACTTCCTTCAGGCGAAGTGGGTCTGACGCCATGACAGCTGTCGCACGGATCCTGGTCCGCCGCATCGCCCTGCTCGTGCCGCTGATGCTCGGCATCGTCCTGTTCGTGTTCCTGGTGATGCGCTTCTCGGACGTCGACCCGGCCTCCGCGTTCTTCCAGGGCGCGAACCCCACCCCGCAGCAGCTGCACGACTTCCGCGAGCGCAGCGGCCTGCTGGACCCACTGCCGGTGCGCTACGTCGACTTCGTGGGCGACCTGCTCCACGGCGACCTCGGCACCAGCACACTGACCCGGGCGCCGGTGCTCGACCAGGTCACCACCGCCCTGCCGCTCACCCTCCAACTGACCTTCCTCGGCCTCGGCATCGCGGTCGTGCTGTCGCTGCTCGGCGGGGTGACCGCGGCGATCTACCGCGACCGGCTGCCGGACCAGATCGTTCGCGTCGTCTCGCTGACCGGCGTCGCGGCCCCCGGCTTCCTGCTGGCGCTGCTGATGATCCAGTACCTGGCCGTGGACCGGGGCTGGTTCCCGGCCGGCGGCTACATCAACCCGGCGGACTCCGTCACCGGCTGGCTCAAGACGATGGCCCTCCCCGCGCTCGCGCTCTCGCTGCCGGTGGCGGCCCAACTCACCCGGATCGTACGGACGTCGGTGGTGGAGGAGCTGGACAAGGACTACGTCCGCACGGCGATCGGCAGCGGGCTGCCGCCGCGGGTCGTGGTCGGCCGCAACGTGCTGCGCAACGCCCTGATGAACCCGCTGACGGTGCTCGGTCTGCGGGTCGGCTATCTGCTGGGCGGCGCGGTGGTCATCGAGACGATCTTCGCGCTGCCCGGCATGGGCAAGCTGATGATCGACGCCGTGCAGAACGGCGACCCGGCCGTCGTGCAGGGCGTGGTGATCACGACCGCGATCGGCTTCGTCGTCGTGAACCTCGTCATCGACGTCCTGTATCTGCTGGTCAACCCGCGACTGAGGGATGCGGCCACATGAACACCCCGTTCACGCGCAAGGGCCTCGCCGACGCGCTCTCCCGGCCCGGCGTCCGCCTGCGCGGCTGGCGTCGGCTGCCGCTCCTGTCGAAGGTCGCCGTCTGTTTCCTGGCGGTCGTCCTGCTGGTGGCACTGCTCGCGCCCCTGCTCGCGCCCGACGACCCGCTCGCCCAGCAGGCGCCGGTCGACGGCACCGGACACCCGTCCGCCGCGCACTGGCTGGGCCAGGACAGCCTGGGCCGGGACCTGCTGAGCCGCCTGATGTACGGGGCCCGCTGGTCGCTGGCGATCGGCCTGGGCGCCACCGCGCTCGCCCTCGTGGTGGGCGCCGTGCTCGGCGCGGTCGCGGCCACCTCGCGGCGGGGCGTCGACGAGACGCTGATGCGCTGTCTGGACGTGGTGATGGCGTTCCCCGGCATCGCGCTCGCGGCCGTCCTGGTGGCCGTGTTCGGCGGCGGCATCACCGTGCTGATCTGCGCGATCGCGTTCCTGTTCACCCCGCCGGTGGCACGGGTCGTACGAGCCAACGTCCTCGACCAGTACGGCGAGGACTACGTGACCGCGGAACGGGTGATCGGCGCGCGGACCCCGCACATCGTGCTGCGGCACGTGGCGGTCAACTGCGCAGCCCCCGTCCTGGTGTTCTGCACGGTCCAGGTCGCCGAGGCGATCGTCTTCGAGGCGTCGCTGTCCTTCATCGGCGCCGGCGTCCGGCCCCCGGACCCGTCCTGGGGCAGTGTCATCGCGGACGGCAAGAACATGGTGCTGACCGGCGGTTGGTGGGCCACGGTCTTCCCCGGGCTGCTGATGCTGGTGACCGTCCTGTCGCTGAACGTCCTGTCCGAGGGCGTGTCCGACGCCTGGGCGGCCCCCTCCGCGCGCGAGGTGACGACACGCGACCCGGACGAGGCCAAGGACCGGCTGGAGACCCCGGAGCCCGGCACCGGCGAGGTGCTCCCGCTGCCCGGTCTGACCGCGGCGGCCCAACGCCTGCGCTCCCGCGCCCGGCCGCTCCCCCAGGGCCAGTTGCCGATACTGGCCGTCGAGAACCTCGCCATCGGCTTCGAGGGCCGGCACAACGGCGTGGACATCGTCGACGGCATCAGCTTCGAGGTGCAACCCGGCGAAGTCCTGGGCCTGGTCGGCGAGTCGGGCTGCGGGAAGTCGCTCACCGCGCTCACCATCATGGGCCTGGAGCCCAAGGGCGCCCGCGTCCGCGGCCAAGTCCGCTTCGAGCAGCGGGACTTGCTGGCCGAACCGATGCGGGTGCGCCGCCGGCTGCTCGGCCACGAGATGGCGATGATCTACCAGGACGCCCTCTCCTCCCTCAACCCGGCGATGACGATCCGCGCCCAGCTCAAGCAGGTCGTGCGCCGGGGCGGCCACCGCAGCCCCGCCGAACTCCTCGGCCTGGTCGGCCTCGACCCCGACCGCACCCTGCGCAGCTACCCGCACGAACTCTCCGGCGGCCAGCGCCAGCGCGTCCTGATCGCCATGGCGCTGTCCCGCGACCCGAAGCTGATCGTCGCCGACGAGCCGACCACCGCGCTCGACGTCACCGTGCAGGCGCAGGTGATGCAGCTTCTGCTGCGCCTGCGCGAGGAGTTGGGCTTCGCGCTGGTCCTCGTCTCGCACGACCTGGCGCTGATCGCGGACGTCACCGACCGGGTGGTGGTGATGTACGGCGGCCAGATCGTGGAGACGGGCGTGACCGCCGACCTGGTCGAGGCGCCGGCCCACCACTACACACGCGGCCTGCTCGGCAGCGTGCTCTCGCTGGAGTCGGCGGCCGAGCGGCTGACGCAGATCAAGGGCGTCGTCCCCTCCCCCGCCGACTTCCCGGCCGGCTGCCGCTTCGCCGACCGCTGCCCCCTGGCGAGCGACCTGTGCCGCACCACCCGCCCCGACCTGCTGGGCCCACCGACCCACACGGCGGCCTGCCACCACCCGGCGACCGAACCGGCGACCACGGAGGCCGTGACGTGAACGCGATCGTCGAACTGTCCGACGCCCATGTGGTGCACAAGGCCCGCAGCGGTGGCCTGTTCAGCCGGGATCGGGTGTACGCCCTGACCGGCGCCGATCTCGTCGTCGCGCCCGGTGAGACGGTCGGTGTGGTCGGCGAGTCCGGGTGCGGCAAGTCGACGCTGGCGAAGGTGCTGGTGGGTGTGGAGCGGCCGACGTCCGGCTCGGTGGCCTTCCGGGGGCGGGACCTGTGGTCGATGCCGGACGGCGAGCGCCGGAAGGCGATCGGGTCCGGCGCCGGCATGATCTTCCAGGACCCCTCGACCGCCCTGAACCGCCGGCTGCCGATCCGGCAGATCCTGCGCGACCCGCTGGACGTGCACGAACGCGGCACGAAGCCCCAACGCGAGGAGCGCGTACGGGAGTTGATGGCCCTGGTCGGGCTGCCGCGTGCCCTCGCCGACGCGCTGCCCGGCCAGCTCTCCGGCGGCCAGCGCCAACGCGTCGCGATCGCCCGGGCGTTGGCCCTGGACCCGGACCTGGTGGTGGCCGACGAACCGACCAGCGCCCTGGACGTCTCGGTCCGCGCCCAGATCCTCAACCTCCTGCTCGACCTGCGCGAACGCCTGGGCCTGGCCCTGGTGTTCGTCTCACACGACATCCAGACGGTACGGCGGATGAGCGACCGCGTGATCACCATGTACCTCGGCCGGATCGTCGAGGAGGCCCCGGCCGCCGACGTCACCGACCGCGCCCGGCACCCGTACACCCGTGCGCTCTTCTCGGCCACGCCCGGACTGCTCGACCCGGTCGACCCGATCCCGCTGACCGGCCCGGTCCCGTCGGCCACCCGGCCGCCGAGCGGCTGCCCCTTCCGCACCCGGTGCTGGAAGGCGGACGAGGAGTGCGTGTCCAATATGCCGGAATTCTCGGCCGCGTCGGAGGCCGGTCACCGCTATCGCTGCCACCATCCTGTGGAGGAGGACCAGTCGACCCGCGACCTCGTGCGACAGAACCACCCCAGGGAGCCATCATGACCTTCCCCGCCCCGCTCACCGGTGTCGTCCCGCCCGTCTGCACCCCCCTGACACCGGAGGGCGAGGTGGACGTCCCCTCCCTGCTCAGGCTGGTCGACCATCTGCTCGGCGGCGGGGTGGACGCGCTCTTCGTGCTCGGGTCCTCGTCGGAGGCGGCCTACCTCACCGACCGGCAACGCAGACAGGTCGTCGAGTCGGTGGTGGGCCACGTGGGCGGGCAGCACCCGGTCCTCGCGGGCGTCATCGACATGACGACCCCGAGGGTCCTGGACCACGTCGAGTCCGTCACGGCGGCGGGCGCGGACGCCGTGGTCGTGACGGCGCCGTACTACACGCGCACCCACCCCGCCGAGATCGCCCGCCACTTCCGGCTGATCGCCGCCGCGAGTCCGGTTCCGGTCGTCGCCTACGACATCCCGGTCGCCGTCCACACCAAGCTGCCCGCCGAGCTGGTCCTGGAGCTGGCCGCCGACGGCACACTGGCCGGGCTCAAGGACTCCAGCGGCGACCTGGCCGGCTTCCGCGAGGTCGTCACCGGCGCCCGCGCGCTGTCCGGCTTCAGCGTGCTGACCGGCTCCGAGCTGCTCGTCGACGCGGCCCTCGCACTCGGCGCGCACGGCGCGGTGCCCGGCCTCGCCAACGTCGACCCGCACGGCTACGTCCGTCTCGACCGGTCCTGCCGGGCCCGCGACTGGGACCGCGCCCGCGTCGAACAGGACCGCCTGTGCGCCCTGTTCCACCTGGTCGGCGCCGGCGACCCGGCCCGGATGGGCGGCAGCTCCTCGGCCCTCGGCGCCTTCAAGGCGGCGCTGCACCTGCGCGGCATCATCGACTGCCCGGCGACGGCGGAACCCCAGGTGCCGCTGTCACCGGAGGAGGTACGCCGGGTGGGCAAGTTCCTGGCGGCGGCCGGTCTCCTCTAGGGCACTCAGAGGCTGTCGGTCGGCAGCCGGCGGAACTCGATCGTCTCGTACGTACCCGCCACACCCGTCTCGTACAGCAGCCCGACCGTCTCCCAGCCGATCCGCACCAGGTCGGAGTAGGCCGCCCGCTGCGTCGACAGGGTCAGTGCCTTGGTGAAGGTCGCGCCGCCGTCCGTGCTGCGCCAGATCGCCATCGCCTGGCGGGCGGTGGGCACGGACGGTCCTGAGAACAGCAACGGGGCGCCCGGCTCGGGGAGTTGGAGCACGCTGCCCTGGACGGCCGGTACGTCGCTCAGGGTGGCCTGCTGGCGGTAGGGGCGGTCGAGGGTCTGGCCGCCGTCGGAGGAGTAGCTGTCCAGCCGGTTGCCCTTGCTGGTGCCGCCCTCGTCGCGGGAGCTGAAGTAGAGCCGCCCGTCCGGGAGTTCGGTGACGCTGGTCTCGTTGGCGTTGTCGTAGCCCTCGTACGAGGAGTCGACGAAGCCGATGTGCCAGGTGATGCCGCCGTCGTCGCTGTAGATCGCATGGCCGCCGTAGTACTTGCGCTCCTGGCCGGTGTCCTTGGAGCCCTCGGGCGGGGCGGCGGAGTGGTTGGCGGGGACGACAAGGCGGCCGGCGTGCGGGCCGCTGGTGAGGGCGACGGCGTGGCCGGGTCCGGTGGCGTACCAGCGCCAGTTCGGCTCCTTGACCTGGGCCGTGATGTCGACCGGCGCGGAGAAGTTGCGGCCGTCGTCCCAGCTGCGCTGTACGAACACCCGGCGGCTCTGCTCGGGTGTCACCTCGCCCCGCATGATCTGCGGCTCGGTGACGACACCGCTGTTGTAGGACGTCACCAGGACGACGGCGCCGGTGAGCGGGTCGAGCACCGGCGCCGGGTTGCCGCGGGTGTTCCCGTCCCCCTCGGTGACCACCTGCAGCGGGCCCCAGGTGCAGCCGCCGTCGGCGGAGCGCTTGAGCACGACGTCGATGTTGCCGGTGTCGGACGCGCCGGTGCGCCGTCCCTCGGCGAAGGCGAGGACCGTGCCCCGGCGGGTGGTGACCGTCGCCGGGATCCGGTACGTGTCGTAGCCGCCCTGGCCCGAGACGTACGGGACGGAGGACGTGCAGCCGGCGGCGGAGGCGTGCGGGGTCGCGGTGAGGGGGGCCGCGAGGACCGCGGCGACGACAAGGGTGCGGCTCAGGATGGTCATCGATCTCCCTAGGGCCTGTCGTTCGGATCAGCTCGGCGTCGCGGGCCCTGGCACGCACATCTGCCGAGTTGTCGTCAGTCGCCGACGCTCCGCGTCGACTCCCTCCTCCGCCTTGCAGCTGCACGCACCAGACCCCGCTCGGGTCGGCCCGGACGCACCGTTCCTCACAGCCGGGCTGATCCGAACGACAGACCCTGGCGGGCTGTCCGACTCTGACCTTCCGTCACATGCTCCCCGGTGTCGGCGATCCCGACCCGCAGGGCACGATCACCGGCCGGGCCGATCGCGGGTCCCTAGCCTGCCCAGGATCCGGCTGACGGGCGTCGCGAAGACCGTACGAATGGCGTGGGACAGTTCGGCCGGACGGGTGCCCTCGACAGGGAATCCGGCGTCGCCGGTGTGCTGCAGTGCCCTCCGACGAGTGTCAGGACGGCGTGCGCGCCGACTCCAGCAGACGGGTCACGTCGTCCGCGCAGATCGTCAGGGCCGCGCCCACCGTCGTGAGGACCTCGCGCTCGGCCGGCGTGTAGGGGCCGTCCGCGAGGGCGATGCGGGCACCCTGCAGCAGGATCGATTCGCGGCCCACCGGAGCGAGGTGCGCGGCGAGCGGGTCGAGGGCCTCGTGCAGCTCTATGGCGAGTCCGGCGCCGCAGGGCTGGCCGTAGACCCGGCCGGTGTCGGCGGCCAGCGCCTCCACGAGCGCGTTCAGCTGCTCCTGTGTGCAGTCGTCGAAGCCGGCCGCGCGGACCGTGCCCGCGGCGGCCTCCAGGGCCGTACGGGAGCAGCTGCCGCTCGCGGCGAGGACCGCCAGGGCGACGGTGTGCACGGCGTCGCGGAGCATCGCGGAGAAGCGGGTGGTGGTCGGATGGTCGAGGGAGTCCGTGCCGAAGTGACGGCGGCAGGCGGCGCACTCGACGACCGGTCCGGTCTCGCCGCGCGGCAGCACCGGCACACCCAGCAGGGTGAAGCGGCGGCGGCCGGTCAGCCGCTGGTAGTTGCGGTCGCCTCCGCAGCCGGGGCAGAAGAACTCGCCGTCGCCGACCGGTGTCCATGCGGTGCGCGTGCCCAGGATTCGGGCAAGCCAGGAAGCACGGCCGTCTGGTCCCCGTACTGGCAGCACGTCGCACCTCCGTAACGCCGCGGCAACATCGCCGCGCTTGCGTGATGTTAGCCACATTGTTGAGGTGTAGTCAGTACCCCGGAAGAGACCTTTCCGTGACCTCCACGTCCGGGTGGCCGAAAAGAGCGGGGCCTTGCTCGCCGTATACGACGAGCAAGGCCCCGAAACCGCCGGTCAGAGTGACTATCGGGTCGCGCGGTTGACGGCGGACACGACGGCCTTCAGTGACGCACGCGTCGTGTTCGCGTCGATGCCGATTCCCCAGAGAATCTTGTCGTCGATCGCGCATTCGATGTAGGAGGCGGCCTGCGCGGAGGCGCCCTCGGCCAGCGTGTGCTCCTGGTAGTCCAGCAGGCGTACGTCGACGCCGACGGACTGCAGGGCGTCGAAGAAGGCCGAGATCGGTCCGTTGCCGGAGCCGGTCAGGACGGTGTCCTCGCCGTCGACGGTCGCCTCGACGGTCAGGGTGTCGATGCCGTCCGTGTCGGTGGTCGACTGGCCGGTGCGGACCTGGATGCGGCCCCAGGGATTCTCCGGGTTCGGCAGGTACTCGTCCTGGAACACCGCCCAGATGGCACCGCCGGTGACCTCGCCGCCCTCGGCGTCCGTCTTGGCCTGGATGATCTTCGAGAACTCGATCTGCATCCGGCGCGGCAGGTCCAGCTTGTGGTCGTTCTTCAGGACGTACGCGACACCGCCCTTGCCGGACTGCGAGTTGACCCGGATGACGGCCTCGTAGGAGCGCCCGACGTCCTTGGGGTCGATCGGCAGGTACGGCACCGCCCACTCGATGTCGTCGACCGTGACGCCCTTGGCGGCCGCGTCGGCCTCCATCGCGTCGAAGCCCTTCTTGATGGCGTCCTGGTGGGAGCCGGAGAAGGACGTGTAGACCAGGTCGCCCACGTACGGGTGGCGCGGGTGGACCTCCATCTGGTTGCAGTACTCCCACGCGCGACGGATCTCGTCGATGTCGGAGAAGTCGATCTGCGGGTCGACGCCCTGCGAGAACAGGTTCATGCCCAGGGTGACCAGGTCGACGTTGCCGGTGCGCTCGCCCTGTCCGAACAGGCAGCCCTCGACGCGGTCGGCGCCGGCCATCAGCGCCAGCTCGGCGGCCGCCACCGCCGTACCGCGGTCGTTGTGCGGGTGGATGGAGATGCAGACGTGCTCGCGGCGGGACAGGTTGCGGCCCATCCACTCGAAGCGGTCCGCGTGCGTGGACGGCGTCGAACGCTCCACCGTGGCAGGCAGGTTGAGGATGATCTCGCGGCCCGGACCCGGCTGGTAGACGTCCATGACCGCCTCGCAGACCTCCAGCGCGAAGTCCAGCTCGGTGTCGGTGAAGATCTCCGGCGAGTACTGGTATCCGAACTCGGTCTCGGGGCCCAGCAGCTTCTCCGCGTACTCCATCACCAGCCGCGTGCCGTCCACGGCGATCTGCTTGATGTCGTCCTTGGACCCGCGGAAGACCACCCGCCGGAACACCGGCGCGGTGGCGTTGTACAGGTGCACGGTCGCCCGCTTGGCACCCTTCAGCGACTCCACGGTCCGCTCGATGAGATCCTCACGCGCCTGAGTCAGCACGGAGATCGTCACGTCGTCCGGAATCGCGCCCTCTTCTTCGATGATCGAGCGCACGAAGTCGAAGTCGGTCTGACCGGAGGCCGGGAACCCGACCTCGATCTCCTTGTAGCCCATCGATACCAGCTGGTCGAACATCCGGCGCTTGCGCTCGGGCGACATCGGGTCGATCAGGGCCTGGTTGCCGTCACGCAGGTCGGTGGAGAGCCAGCGGGGGGCGGTGGTGATGCGCTTCCCGGGCCACGTCCGGTCCGGAATGTCGACCTGCTCGTAGCGGCCGTACTTGTGGATCGGCATACTGCTGGGCTGCTGGCGATTAGCCATGATCGGGGGCTCCTCAGGGTGTCCGGAAGGACGGCCGACGACGCAACACCAAGCTCCGCGGGGAGGGAGTCGACCTGCCTTACAGGCCCTCGCCGCGGCAGCTAAGAAGGAGCAGCCCGAAACGCATGATGCAGAGCATGCTAGCGGAGCCCCCATGGGCAGGCGCCCCCGTATCAATATGCGGGACTGTGCTTCTTTCCGGGGCGCGGGGCTGTGTCGATATGCGGCTCCGCCGCGTGGGCGCGACAAGCCCCCACCAGCCGGTCAGGGCCTAACACAGCGCAACCACCCACGGCGGCCGCATCCCCATATTTCACCAATCATGGTGGCACCTAGTGACAGCCCGCTAACGCAGTGCCATCGTGCCGCACATGACGACAAACGGGGGCTTCACGCCCGTCTTCTGCACGGTCGTTCCACCACACATCCTCGACCACCTGGCCAGGAACGACGACCCCGCGCTCTCCGGTCCCGCCCAGCAGACCTTGATCCGCGACAGCGAACTCCGCGGCAGGCGCAGGGTGACCACAGAGTTCTCCCTCGCCCCGGCGCCGCAGGCAACGGCGACGACGGACACACCACTCCGCACCATCTACGACGCCGGCCACGGCACCGACCTCCCCGGCTCCACAGTCCGCGCCGAGGGCGCGGACCCCGGCCAGGACGCCACGGTCAACCGCGCCTACGCCGGCCTGGGCGCCACCTTCGACCTCTACCTCAAGGCGTACCAGCGCCACTCGATCGACGCCGACGGCCTCCCGCTCGACGCGACCGTCCACTTCGACGAGAAGTACAACAACGCCTTCTGGAACGGCGAGCAGATGGTGTTCGGCGACGGTGACGGCGAGATCTTCCTCGACTTCACCATCCCGATCGACGTCATCGGCCACGAACTGACCCACGGCGTCACCCAGTACACGGCCAACCTCACGTACTACGGCCAGCCCGGCGCCCTGAACGAGTCGATGTCCGACGTCTTCGGCTCGCTCATCAAGCAGTACACGCTGGGCCAGACCGCCGCCGAGGCCGACTGGCTGATCGGCGCGGGCCTGCTCGCCCCGAGCGTCACCGGCAAGGCGCTGCGCTCCATGAAGGAGCCGGGCAGCGCGTACGACGACGACGTGCTCGGCAAGGACCCGCAGCCCGCGACCATGGACGACTACGTCCGCACCGGCCGCGACAACGGCGGCGTGCACATCAACTCCGGTATCCCCAACCACGCGTTCTACCTGGTCGCCGACGCGCTCGGCGGCAACGCCTGGGAGAAGGCGGGACAGGTCTGGTACGACGTCCTGACCGGCGGCCAGCTCGCCAGCAGCGCGCTGTTCGCCGACTTCGCCAAGCTGACCGTCAAGGCCGCGCGCGAGCGCTTCGGCGACGGGGGCGAGGAAATCCAGGCCGTATCGAAGGCGTGGGAGCAGGTCGGGGTGCGGATTCCGTGAGTCCGTACTAGACAGGGCCCATGCGTATTCAGGTGCGGCGCACGGGCGGGTTCGCGGGCATCGAGCGGCACGCGGAGGTGAACACCTCCGGGCGGCCCGATGCCCTCGACTGGCAGGCCCTGGCCCAGCAGGCGTTGTCCGGTGGGCAGGGCAGCCGGCCGCTGGGGGTGCCGGACGGCTTCAGCTACGAGATCACCGTGGACGGCAAGACGGTGTACGCGGCCGATCCCCGGCTCACCCACGAGCAACGCGAGCTGATCTCAAGGGTGTTGAAGGAAGGGGCGTAACCGGCAGTTCACGCGGGGGCGTTGACTTCCCTACCGAGGGGTAAGGATGATCCCGCCCATGGCGACTGATCCGCGTGCAGCGGCGCATCCGATCCCTCGGTTCCCGGCCGGATTCCTGTGGGGTGTGTCCACCTCGGCCCACCAGATCGAGGGGGCCGTGGACGAGCGCGAGCCGTCGGTGTGGGACGTCTTCGCGGCCGAACCGGGGCACATCAAGGACGGCTCGACCGCGGCGGTGGCCTGCGACCACTACCACCGCTACCGCGAGGACGTGGCCCTGCTGTCCGGCCTGGGCGTGGACGCGTACCGCTTCTCCATCTCCTGGCCGAGGGTGAACTCGCCGGGCGGCCTGGACTTCTACGACCGTCTCGTGGACGAGCTGTGCGCGGCCGGCGTACGCCCGGTCCCCACCCTCTTCCACTGGGACCTGCCGGTCACCCGGGACTGGCTGGAGCGGGACACGGCCGCGCACTTCGCGGACTACGTGGCGCGCGTCGCCGACCGGCTCGGCGACCGGGTGACGAAGTGGATCACCCTCAACGAGCCCGCCGAACACACCCTGCTGGGCCACGCGTTGGGCGCCCACGCACCGGGCAGGAAGCTGCTCTTCGACGCGCTCCCGGTCGCCCACCACCAACTCCTGGCCCACGGCCTGGCGGTCCGCGCCCTGCGCGCGGCCGGCGCGAGCGACATCGGCATCGCCAACTCGCACGGCCCGACCTGGCCGGCCTCGGACGAACCGGCCGACGTGGAGGCGGCGGACTTCTACGACCTCCTGCTCAACCGCCTCTTCGCCGACCCGCTGCTGCTCGGCCAATACCCCGACGGCATCGGCGAGTTGATGCCCGGAGACGTCGAGTCCGACCTGAAGATCATCGCCGAGCCCATCGACTGGTACGGCATCAACTACTACGCGCCGACCCGGGTGGGCGCCCCGCAGGGCGCGGAGATCGAGTTCGGCGGCCTCACCATGCCCGCCGAACTCCCCTTCTCGGTAAGGGAGATCGAGGGCGTCCCGCGGACCGACTTCGGCTGGCCCGTGGTCCCCGGGGGCCTGACGGAACTCCTCACCGGCTTCCGCGAGCGCTACGGCGACCGCCTCCCGCCGGTCGTCATCACCGAGAACGGCTGCTCCTACGAGGGGATCGACGACCAGGACCGGATCGCCTACCTGGACGGCCATGTCCGGGCCCTGCACGACGCGGTGACGGCCGGTGTGGACGTGCGCGGCTACTTCGCGTGGTCGCTGCTCGACAACTTCGAGTGGGCGGAGGGCTATCAGCGCCGCTTCGGTCTGGTGCACGTCGACTACGAGACGCAGGTGCGCACGCCGAAGGCCTCGTACGCGTGGTTCCGGGACCTGCTCCGGGCGCAGAGATGACGGCCCCTCCGGAGGACTCCCAGGACTCGCCGGCGGCGCTCGCCGAGCCCGTCGAACGGGTCGGGCGCGGCTGGACGATGTCCCTCTCGCTCGCCAACGGGGCGATCTGGGTGGGCTGGTACGGCCCGCTGCAGATTCTGCTGG
This sequence comes from Streptomyces pseudovenezuelae, assembly GCF_029892565.1. Classification (GTDB taxonomy): domain Bacteria; phylum Actinomycetota; class Actinomycetes; order Streptomycetales; family Streptomycetaceae; genus Streptomyces; species Streptomyces pseudovenezuelae_A. The sequence continues at coordinate 341,855 of NZ_JARXVH010000004.1, forward strand.
CCTCGCAGGCGAAGGACTTCGCGCCGGGCTCCGGCATGTCCAAGGAGGCGATGCTGGCCTGGGTGACCGGCGCCGGCGCGCTGGTCTCGCTCGCCGCCAACCCGTTCTTCGGCGCCCTCTCGGACCGGACGACGGGCCGGTGGGGCCGCCGTACGCCGTGGATCGTGGCCGGGGCGGCGGGCGGCGCGCTGTCCTTGCTGCTGCTCGCGGGGGCGGGCGGGGTGTGGACGATGGCGCTGGGCTGGTGCCTGGTCCAGCTGACCCTGAACTCGGCCTTCGCGGCGGTCACGGCGGCGGTGCCGGACCGGGTGCCCAGGCTCCAACGCGGCTCGGTGGGCGGGTGGTTGGGGGCGGCACAGATCCTGGGTGTGGTCGGCGGGACCGGCCTTGCGACGGTGGTCGGGGGCATCGGGGCCGGGTATGCGGCGTGCGCGGTGTTCACGGTCGTGGGGGTGCTGCCGTACGTCCTGAAGTACCCGGACCTGCGGCTGCCCGCGACGGACCGGCCGGTCTGGTCGTGGCGGTCGTTCCTCGCGGGCTTCTGGCTGAGCCCGCGCCAATACCCGGACCTGGGCTGGGCCTGGCTGACCCGGTTCCTGATCAACCTCAGCAACGCGCTGGTCCTGCTCTACCTCCTGTACTACCTGCGCGACCGCCTGCACTACGACGACCCCGGCCAGGGTGTGCTGATCCTGACCGCGGTGAACGGGCTGACCCTGCTCGCCACGGTCGTCGTCGGCGGGGTGTGGTCGGACCGGCTGGGCCGGCGCAAACCGTTCGTGATCTGGTCCGGCATCCTCATGGCGGTGGCGACGGCGGGGCTCGCGGCCTGGCAGACCTGGCCCGGCGCGATCGTCGCGGCGGCGGTCCTCGGCATCGGCTTCGGCGTCTTCACCTCGGTCGACTTCGCCCTGATGACGGACGTCCTGCCGAAGGCCGGGGACCGCGGCAAGGACCTCGGCGTGATCAACGTGGCGAACGCGCTGCCCCAGGTCGCGGCCCCCGCCCTGGCCGCGCCGATCGTGACCTACCTGGGCGGCTACCGGGTGCTGTACCTGGTGGCGGCGGTGGTCGGGTTGGCGGGGGCGGTGCTGGTGGGGCGGATCAGGGGCGTGGACTGACGCCCCTGACGCTCCCGCCGTGTCAGAGCGCTCCGGCGTCCAGTGCCGACCACACGCTCGGGTAGACGGGCCGGAAGCCGAGGTCGCGGCGGATCCGCTGGGTGGACATGATGCCGAACCACGGGTCGGGGTCGGTGTGCTCCTGGAGTTCGGCGGGGACCTCGACGCCGTTGAGCTGGTGCAGCTCGACCGCCGTGACCGGGGCGTCGTCGGCGATGTTGTAGACGGGGCCGCTCACCGCCGGTGCGTACAGGAGCCGTAGCAGTCCCTGGGCGACGTCGACGTGGTGGGCCATCTGCAGCCGCTGGGCCGGCGCCCAGTTCCGGGCCCACATCAGGGAGTTGGCCAGATGCGGGTCCCCCTCGCCGTAGACGAAGGGCAGTCGGCCGACGCGTACGTCGATGCCCTCCAGCGCGAGCAGTTCCCGCTCCGCCGCCACCTTCGACTCGTTGTAGGCGCCCCACAGCTGGCCGCCGGGCCGGCTCTCGTCCTCCTCGACGAGCGGGCGGCCCCGCCCGACGCCGTACACCATCCCGGTGCTGACCTGCACGAACCTCCGCACTCCCGAGGCCTGCGCGGCGCGGCCCAGGGCGACCGCCGCGTCCCGGTTGACGGCCCACGCCTCCTCGTCCGGCACCCCGCGGAAGGAGGCCGCGACGTTCAGTACCGCGTCCGCGCCGGCCACCGCCTTGCCGAGCGCCTCGGTGTCGCGCAGGTCGCCGACCACGACCTCGGCGCCGAGCTCCGCGAACCGCTCGCCGCGGGCCGCGTCCCGGACCAGGACCCGTACGCCCTCTCCCGGCCGGGCCTGTGCCAGCAGCCTCGGGACCAGTCGCCGGCCCACCTGACCTGTCGTACCTGTCACCAACGTCAGCATGATGTGTTCCTCTCGTCAGCGACCAGCCTCCGGCGCCGGGGCCACGGGCGGGAGAGACCTTCCGATCGGGGGATCGGCAGTCCCTGGCTAAGCCGGGCGGTCCGGCGCACGCTGGAGGGGTGGACCGAACCGAATTCGCCGACTTCCTGCGCCGCGGCCGAGCCCGACTGGACCCGTCGGATGTGGGCCTCACCGCGGGCCCGCGCCGCCGTACGCCGGGGCTGCGCCGCGAGGAGGTGGCGCAGCTGGCGGGCATGTCGGTGGACTACTACACGCGCCTGGAACAGTCCCGGGGCCCGCACCCGTCCCGCCAGATGCTGACGGCGCTGGCGCGCGGGCTGCGCCTGACGGACGATGAACGCGACCACCTGTTCCACCTGGCGGGCGAGGAGCCACCGCGCCGCGAGAGCCCGTCGTCGCACGTCCGCCCGGGTCTGCTGCTGGTCCTGGACCGTCTGCACGACACCCCCGCGATGGTGGTGACGGACTGCGGTGAGCTGCTCGCGCAGAACGCGATGTCGAGGGCCCTGTCGGGCGACGCGTTCGCCCGCCCGCCCCGGGACCGCAACATGCTGCGCCGCTTCTTCCTCGACAAGGAGGGGCCCGCGCTGTTCCCGCCGGAGGACCGCCCCGACCACGCCCGCTCCCACGTGGCCAACCTGCGCGCGGTCGCCGCGTCCCGCCCGAACGACCCGGAACCGGCCGCACTGGTCGCCGAACTACGGTCGTCCAGCGAGGAGTTCGCCGCCCTCTGGGACGAACACGAGGTCGCGGTACGCCGGTTCACGACCAAGCGCTTCCTGCACCCGCTGGTGGGCCTGCTGGAACTCGACTGCGAGATCCTCCTGAGCCACGAACACCACCACCGACTCGTCGTCCACACGGCCCGCCCGGGGACGGAGTCGTACGAACGTCTGCAGTTGCTGCGAGTGTTGGGCCTTCAGGACATGGCCCCGCAGGGCATCTAGAACCCCAGCTTCCGCAGCTGCCGAGGATCCCGCTGCCAGTCCTTCGCCACCTTCACATGCAGGTCCAGGAAGACCGGCGTGCCGAGCAGCGCCTCGATCTGCTTGCGGGACTTGATGCCGACCTGCTTCAGGCGTGCGCCCTTGGGGCCGATGATGATGCCCTTCTGGCTGGGGCGCTCGATGTAGACGAAGGCGTGGATGTCCAGGAGGGGCCGGTCGGCGGGGCGGTCCTCGCGGGGGAGCATCTCCTCTACGACGACGGCGATGGAGTGCGGCAGCTCGTCGCGGACGCCTTCCAGCGCGGCCTCGCGGATCAGTTCCGCGATCATGACCTGCTCGGGCTCGTCGGTGAGGTCGCCCTCGGGGTAGAGCGCGGGGCCCTCCGGCAGGAGCGGGACGAGGAGGTCGGCGAGCAGGTCCACCTGCTGGTCCTTGACCGCCGAGACCGGCACGATCTCCGCCCACTCGAAGCCGAGCTCCTTGCCGAGCTGGTCGATGGCGATGAGCTGCTCGGCGAGGGTCTTGGAGTCGACGAGGTCCGTCTTCGTGACGATGGCGACCTTGGGGGTCTTCTTGATCCCCGCCAGTTCCTTCGCGATGAAGCGGTCACCGGGGCCGAGCTTCTCGTTCGCCGGGAGGCAGAAGCCGATCACGTCGACCTCGGCCCAGGTGGTGCGGACGATGTCGTTGAGCCGCTGGCCCAGCAGCGTGCGCGGCTTGTGCAGCCCGGGGGTGTCGACCAGGATCAGCTGGGCGTCCGGCCGGTGCACGATCCCGCGCACCGTGTGCCGTGTGGTCTGCGGCTGGTTCGCGGTGATCGCGACCTTCTGGCCGACCAGAGCGTTCGTAAGGGTGGACTTGCCCGCGTTGGGGCGGCCCACGAAGCAGGCGAAGCCGGCGCGGTGGGCGGACTCGGCCGGCTGCTCGGATGACTGGGTGCGAACGCTCATGGCGCCCATTCTCCCTGATCCACAGGCCCTCGCCGCACAAGCGTCCGCCCAGGGGCCCGATGCGGACCGGCCCGGGCCGTATGGTGCCCGGCATGAAGCTCATCACCGCGATCGTGAAACCCTTCCGCCTCGACGAGGTGAAGACCGCCCTGCGGGAGCTCGGCGTGCACGGCCTGACCGTGACGGAGGCCAGTGGGTACGGCCGTCAGCGCGGCCACACCGAGGTCTACCGGGGCGCCGAGTACCAGGTCGACCTCGTGCCGAAGGTCCGTCTTGAGGTGGTCGTCGAGGACGCCGACGCGGAGCCCGTCCTGGAGGCGATCGTCAAGGCCGCGCGGACGGGGAAGATCGGGGACGGGAAGGTGTGGGCGATGCCGGTCGAGACGGTCGTGCGCGTACGAACGGGAGAACGCGGCCCGGACGCGCTGTGAGGCCGGTCGCCTTCCGCGCCCGTACCGACCTGATCCAGAGCGTGCCGCCGACCACGCACACCGCGAGCAGGATCGCCGCGACCAGCCACGGCAGCGCGAAGAAGGACGCGCTCGCCGACTCCCGGGTGCTCTTCGCGCTCGCCGTCAACGTGACGTCCCCCCAGTCGAGTTGAGGCGCCCCGCGCCACGGCTCGGTGAGGTGGACGCGCTGGCCGGGGAGCAGTTGCGAGGGGATCTTCGAGAGGTCGCGGGTGAGCAGGGTGCGGCCGAACAGGCCCTGTGCGCGCAGCTCCACCTTGGGGTTCAGGGTGACGTTGCCGGTGTTGTGGAGGGTGTAGGAGATCCGCGCCGTGCTGTCGCCGACGCCGGGGACGAGCGGCTGGCTGTGGGTGACGTGGACGTTCTCGACGGCGATCGCGGGGAGGGTCGGGCCGCCGACGCGGAGGTAGACGCGGGCGGCGACGGCGCGCTGCACACCCAGGGCGAGCGATCCGTCGCCCTTGTCGATCCGCTCGTCCAGCGCGACCAACGCGCCCGGGTGGTCGCCCGGTTCGGCGCCCTCGGGCACCTTCAGCGTGAAGGGGACGGTGACCGTGCCGTGTGCGGGGACGGTGACGCGGGTCTTCGCGGGCTTCGCCCAGGCGCCCACGCCCAACTGCTTCTCCTCTACCGTGCGCACCGCGAACCCGCCGTCGCGCGCGGTGTTGTAGGCGTCGGCCGCGTACAGCCGGAAGGTCAGCGGCTTCCCGGTCTTGTTGGCGACGACCACCTTGTCGTCGATGGTCTGCCCGGGATCGGCGGAGAGATAGAAGTAGGGCCGCGCGGCGACGGCCGAGGAGACGGGATAGACCGACCAGCTGCCGTTGTCGGCGGCGTGCGCGGGCGCGGCCTGCCAGGCCAGCAGGAGGCCCAGGAGGAGGACGTACAGCTTGCGCATGGGTGCGAACCCCCACGGACGAGAAGGAGAAGGACGGGCGGGTGCGGACGCCCGTACGGTCAGCTGAGCGTGAGGGTCAGGACTCCGGCGTACGAGCCCGGAGGCGTGAACGCCGGTACGTCCAGGGACAGTCCGGCGTCGACGGTGAACTCACCGCCGGTGACCGTGCCGTCCGGAGCGGCCGCCAGGGTCGCGCCCGAGAGGCCCACCGTGCCGGCGGAACCGGCCTGGCAGGTGCTCGGACTGCCCGCCTTGGTGGCGCAGGCGGGGCTCCAACTCAGCTTCCCGGCATCGATCTTGGCGCCGGGACCGGTGAAGTCGGTGACCTTGCCGGTCAGGGACCAGCCCGCGGGACCGCCGCGGTAGTCCTTGACGGTGACCGCGTTCAGGGCCCCGGTGGAGGCCCCGCCCCGACCGAAGTCGACGGCCGACAGCGCCACGGAGTCGCCGGCCTGGGACATGGACAGCGTCCCCGCCTTCACGGTCGTGGTCAGCTTCTGGCTGCCGTCCGGCACGGGCGTGGTGTCGTTGACGACGTAGGCGGCAGGCCCGGCGCCCTTGTCGGCGTTCCACGCGCTGCCCTCGTAGGCCACGATCCCCGTCGTCGTCTTGTCGCTGACGACGAGAGAGCCGCTGAAGGCACCGTCGCCGGCGGCGGTGACGGTCGCGGTGTCCGCGGTCTGGGTGGTGCCGGAGCGCCCGGCCAGGGTGACGGTCGCGCCCGGCGTGAAGTCGGTGCCGCTCACGGTGACGCTGTCACCGGGGTTCCCGGTGGCCGAACCCAGCGAGATGGCACGGTTGTTGGTGGGATTGGCGTCCGTCGCGGTGACGGTCTGGGAGACCGGCGCGGGCGGGGTGATCACCGTGCACGGGGTGTCCAGCTCCAGGATGTAGCTGGTGTGGATGTTGTAGTCGCCGGGCGAGAGGGTGATCGCGCCGGGCGAGGTGACCGTGAAGGTGCCGGTCATGGAGAACGACGGGAAGGCGCCGTTGCCGGGCACCGGGGCGTTCTTCTTGGGCCCGGTGACGGTCACGGAACCGGTCTGCGCGCCGCCCAGGGTGACCTTTCCGGTGGGCGTCATGATGTCGGCCGGCAGGGCGATGGCCGTCGGGTTGTTGGCGGCCGGCTTGACCACGGTGTACGTCACCGTGACGGTGTCGCCGACCTTCGGGCTGGCGTTGTCCACCGAGACGTTGCCGGTGGTGGTGCCGTCGATCGGCGGGATGCCGGCGATCGCGGGCGGGATGCAGTGCGTGGCGAAGTCGACGTCCGTGCCCGCTGCGCCGGCCGGACAGGCCAGCGCGCCGCCGGCGGTGACCGCGAGTGCGGTTCCCGCGAGCAGTGACGCCCAGCGGCGTCTTCGGTTGTGCGAACCCATGGGTGTGCCCCCTCTTCTCTGTGCTCGCTGGGGGCATTGATGTGCGGATTGCGTGAGAAGTCAATGGAGACGCCGAAATGAACTGATGGACCGTCAGTTCCTGTGTGGCTCACAGGAACTGACGGCCCATCAATGAACTGCGTCAGTCGAGCACCGCTCGGTTCGGTACGGCTCAGTCGAAGACGAACGGGCCGGGCGACTGCGCCGCGGTCGCCGTACAGGTGACGTTGATGCCGAAGATGGTCATCTGCAGCGAACCGCCGAACGCCTCCAGGCTGTCGCCGGAGGCCACGGTGCCGTTGAGCGGGCCGACGGTGACGGAGTCGCCGGTGGTCATCGCCGGGTTCTCCGTACCGGCGAAGGCGGTGGTGCCACCGCTCGCGTTCACCAGGGTGAGCGTGGAGGCGATGGAGTCCTCCGACAGGTCGATCGGAGCGGTGATCGCGGACGTGACGGTGATGGTGGCCGCCGTGCCGTCCTGGGTCGCCGTGAGGGTGGCCTCGCCACCGCCGAAGATGCCGCAGTCGGCGTTGATCGTCGCCTCCTGCGGGGTGACGGCGAGGGCGCTGGGCGCGAACGCGAGCGACGCGGCCGCGAGGGCCCCTACCGCCATGGCCGCACCTGTGCTGATTCGTTTGCCGTTCATGGGGATCCGGCTCCCTTCCCGTGCGGGAATTGCCATGTGGGGATGGATGGGAGAGATCCGAACGGGCCGCAGGCGGGCGCGGTGCGGGGCGCCGAGTGGGGGGTGGTGGAGCTGGGTGCCTGAATCTGACGGTCCGTCGGAACTACCGGTTCCATTGATGCGCGAGAGACACGGGAGCGGCAAGGTTGAATTCCGGCCGACTCTGAAAAGGGCGATTTTCAGCCTGCGGTCACGGTGCTCCGCACGGTGCCGTCGGGCCCGGCCACCAGCACGGGCGTCCCGGTCCCGCCCAGGTCAGCCACCGCCGCGAGGTCTTCGTCCGACACCGACTCGGCCTGAGTGACCACCGCCGCCGCCTCCAGCGACTTCGCCCCGGAAGCCACCGCCATCGCCACCGCCGTCCGCAGCGCGCTCAGCTTCAGTGACCGAAGCTCGACGGTCCCGGCGACATAGGTACGGCCGGTGTCGTCCCGTACGGCCGCCCCCTCGGGCACACCGTTGCGGGCCCGCGCGGAGCGGGCCAGGGTGACGATCTTGCGGTCCTCGGGGTCGAGCGCGTTGCTGTCGGTCATGCCCAGAGCATACGAAGCGGCCCCGCCATCACCCGGCCACGGGGTAGCCGGGGGTATCTCGCGTCACCCCGCCACGGGGTACATCGCCCCGCGCCGCGCCTGCGGGGAGGCCAGCCACTCCAGCTTGGCCGCGGTGTTCGCCTCGTCCAGCGGGGTGTGCAGCACGATCGTCAGGTCGGGGCGGGCCGGCACCCGCATCGCCGTCGACTCCACGACCAGCAGCCCGGCCAGCGGATGGTCCAGCTCCTTGCGGATCTGCCCGGCGTCCTCGATGTCCCGCTCCGCCCACAGCGCCGCGAACTCCGGGCTGTCCGCGTGCAGTCGGTCCAGCAGCTCCTGGTAGCCCTCGTCATCGGGCCGCGCGGAGGAGGCCGCCCGGAACTGCGCGACGACCGTACGCGCGTTCTTCTCCCAGCTCTTGGAACGGGAGCGGTAGAGCGGGTCGGTGAAGAAGTCGACGAGGCAGTTCTGCGTGCCCTCCTGCCGCATGCCGAGCACGATCGCGGCGGCCGCGTTGTACTGCACGCAGTTGTAGTACGCGTCCATGATGTGCGCCGGATACGGCATCCACGTGTCGATCAGCCGCCGCAGCCCCTCGCACATGTCCCGCTGCTCCGGCGCCACTTCGGGCACCGGCGGGTTCAGCCCGGCCAGCACGTACAGGTGCCGGCGCTCGGTGCCGCTCAGCCGCAGCACCCGGGCCACCGCGTCCAGGACCTGCGGGGAGACCGAGATGTCCCGGCCCTGCTCCAGCCACTGGTACCAGGAGGCGCCCACGCCCGCGAGCACGGCGACCTCCTCGCGGCGCAACCCCGGGGTACGGCGCCGGGCGCCGCCGTCGGGCAGCCCCGCCTCGGCCGGGCTCACCCGGGCCCGCCTGCTCATCAGGAACTCGCGCAACTCGCGCCGCCGATGGCTCCTGCCCACGTCCTCAGCCACGTACAGATCCCCCTCTGTCTGGTGGTGCCACCACCACGATAAGTTCCGACTCCCCACGCTTATTCCGGTCGCCCGATGCTCTTGCCATGGCGATCGAGACCACGACCCCGACCACTCCGTCCACCCCACCGCTCGGCACTCCCCGGCTGTCCAGGCGCGACAAGCTCGTCCTGTTCGTCCTGTGCGCGGCCCAGTTCATGGTCGCCCTGGACTTCTCCGTCCTGAACGTCGCTCTCCCGGTCCTCGGCCCCGACCTGGGCATGAGCACCTCGGGCCTGCAGTGGGCGGTGACGGCGTTCGCGCTCCCGTCCGGCGGGTTCCTGCTCCTCTTCGGCCGCATCGGCGACCTCTACGGCCGCCGCAGACTGTTCCTGACGGGGCTCGCGCTGTTCGGCGCGGCCTCGCTGCTGGCCACCTTCGCCTGGGACCCGGCGTCCTTCCTGGCCGGCCGGGCGCTGCAGGGCCTGGGCGCGGCGGCGATCGTCCCGACCGGCATGTCCCTGCTGACGACGACCTTCCCGGAGGGCCCGGCCCGCGACCGCGCCCTCGGCATCTCCGGCACCCTGCTCTCGCTGGGCTTCACCGTCGGCATGGTGGCCGGCGGCGTCCTGACCGACGCCCTCGGCTGGCGCTCCACGATGGGCCTGCTCTCCCTCTTCGCCCTGATCGTCCTGCCGCTGGCCCCCGCCCTGCTCCCCGAGTCCCGCACCCCCGACCGACCGCGCCTGGACATCCCCGGCGCGATCACGGTCACCGGGGGTCTGCTCGCCCTGATCTACGCCCTGTCGACCGCGGCCGACCGCGGCTTCGGCGGCGCGGACGTCATCGTCACCCTCGTCGCCGGCGTCCTGCTGCTGGCCGCCTTCGTGGCCGTCGAGTCCCGCAGCTCCGCTCCCCTGGTCTCCCTGCCGATGCTGCGCCGCCGCACGGTGGCCTGGGGGAACATCGGCGGCCTGGTCACCTTCTCGATGATGTCGACGGTCGTCTTCGTCCTGACCCTGTACCTCCAGGAGGTCCTCGACCTGTCCGCCTTCGAGACGGGACTGGTCTTCGGCGTCCAGGGCGTCCTGTCGGCGGTGGCGGGCACGTACGCCCCGAAGGTCATCGGCCAGCTCGGCGCCCGCCGCACCCTCGCCCTCTCGCTGGCCGGCCAGGGCGCCCTGGTCGCCGCCCTGCTGGGCCTGAACGCCCACACCTGGTCGGTCTGGCTCGCCACGACCGCCGTCTCCCTGGCCAGCATGTGCCACCTGGGCGCGATCATCTCCTACGGCGTCACCGTCACCTCGGGCGTCCCGGACGAGGAACAGGGCCTGGCCACCGGCCTGGTCACCTCGACCCAGCAGATCGGCCTCACCGTCGGCATCCCGCTCCTGGGCGTCCTCGCCACGACCGCCGACGACCTGATGTCGGGCGTGCACACGGTCCTGGCGATCGACTCGGTGATCGTCCTGGTCGCCGCCGCACTGGTCGCGCTGGGCCTGCGGGTCCGCTCAGGAACGGTCGAGGCGGAGCCGCTCGGCGCGCGGTAGACCGGCCACCACCAGGTCGTACGAGTCCTCCACGAGCTCCCGGACCACCCGGTCCGGGAGCTCGCCGTCGACCGTGACCGTGTTCCAGTGGCGCTTGTTCATGTGATAGCCGGGGACGATCAGCCCCGGGTGCTCCTCCCGCAGCCGCACCGCGTCCTCGGGATCGCACTTGAGGTTCACGGTGAGCGGGCTGCCGTCCAGCCGGGTCAGCGCGAACAGTTTCCCGAGCACCTTGAAGACGGACGTCTCGGGGGTGAAGGGGAAGTCCTCCACGGCGGCGTTGAAGGAGAGGCAGAAGCCGCGCAGCTCTTCGGGATTCATACGGTCGTCTCCTCGCCGGTCTTCGGACGGCCGTGGCCGCACTCGATTACGACGCCGTGGACGTCGACCACATCCCCGTGCCCGTCGAGGTGCACCGTCACCCGTGCCGGCTCGTGCTCGACCTCGAAGGGATCGCCGTCCCCGAAGCCGTACGTCTCCACCACGAACGTCTCGCCGGGCCGCAGCCAGTGGTCGCTGCCGTACGGCTCCAGGATCAACTCCAGCAACTCCGTATCCCTGTTGGTCACCCGCATCCGGGCCACCGGTCCCCCGTCGGCCTCCGTCACCCCTGCCTCACTCCCCCGTCACTCCTTCGGTTTCTCCTCGGTGTCGGCCGGGTCCACCGGCTCCACCAGGACCGTGACGATCTTGTTCCGGCGGCCGGCCGAGTCCTCCGCGGTCAGGCGCAACTCCCGCCCGTCCGGCAGCTCGACCACGCTGGACGCGCCGGCGATGGGCACCCGGCCCAGGGCCTTCGCGAGGAGGCCGCCGACGGTCTCGACGTCCTCGTCGTCGTACTCCTCCAGGCCGTACAGCTCGCCCAGGTCGGTGATGTCGAGGCGGGCCGTGACCCGGTGGCGGTCGTCGCCGAGCTCCTCGACCGGCGGGAGTTCACGGTCGTACTCGTCCGTGATCTCGCCGACGATCTCCTCCAGGATGTCCTCGATGGTGACGATGCCGGCCGTGCCGCCGTACTCGTCGATGACGACGGCGACGTGGTTGCGGTCCTGCTGCATCTCGCGCAGCAGATCGCCGGCGTTCTTCGTGTCGGGCACGAAGGCCGCGGGGCGCATGGCCGTCGACACCAGCTCGCTCTCCGCGTCCCGGCTGATGTGCGTCTTGCGGGCCAGGTCCTTCAGATACACGATCCCGACGATGTCGTCCTCGTTCTCACCCGTCACCGGGATGCGCGAGAAACCCGACCGCAGGGCGAGGGTGAGGGCCTGACGGATCGTCTTGTAGCGCTCGATGACCACGAGGTCGGTCCGCGGGACCATGACCTCCCGTACGAGCGTGTCGCCCAGCTCGAAGACCGAGTGCACCATACGGCGCTCGTCGTCCTCGATCAGCGACTCCTTCTCGGCGAGGTCGACCAGCGCGCGCAGCTCCGCCTCGGAGGCGAAGGGTCCGCGGCGGAAGCCCTTGCCGGGGGTGAGCGCGTTGCCGATGAGGATCAGCAGATACGGGATCGGCCCCATGATCCGGGCGAGCGGCAGCAGCACGTACGACGCGGCCGTCGCCGTGTTCAGCGGATGCTGGCGGCCGATGGTGCGCGGGGAGACCCCGACGGCCACGTACGACACGAGGACCATCACGCCGATCGCGACCAGCAGGGCCTCGGTGGTGCCGTCGAACGCCTGCAGGCACTCGTACGTCACCAGCGCTGCGGCCGCCATCTCGCAGGCCACCCGGACCAGCAGCGCGACGTTCAGATAGCGGGTCGGATCCGCGGCGACCTGCGCCAGCTTCGCGCTGCCCCGGCGGCCGGACTTGACGGCCTCCTCGGCCCGGAAGCTGGACACGCGCGCGAGGCCCGCCTCCGCGCAGGCGGCGAGCCAGGCGACGACGACCAGCGCGACGGCGCCCGCGACGATCTGCGCGCTCATGAGACGGTCGGGGCCGGAGACGGGCCGGTCATGCCCTTCTCCGCGCGCCAGCCGTCCACGATGGCGGCCTGCAGACCGAACATCTCGGCCTTCTCGTCCGGCTCCTCGTGGTCGTAGCCCAGCAGGTGCAGCACCCCATGGACGGTGAGCAGTTGGAGCTCCTCGTCCATGGAGTGCTGCGTGGGCGCGTCCTCACCCTGCTTCTTCGCGACCTCGGGACACAGCACGATGTCCCCGAGCAGCCCCTGCACGGGCTCCTCGTCGTCCTTCGCCGGCGGACGCAGCTCGTCCATCGGGAAGGACATCACGTCGGTCGGCCCCGGCAGGTCCATCCACTGGATGTGCAACTGCTCCATGGCGTCGTCGTCCACGACGATCACCGAGAGCTCGGAGAGCGGGTGGATACGCATCCGCGCGAGCGCGTAGCGGGCGATGTCGAGGATCGCCTGCTCGTCGACCTCGGTTCCTGACTCGTTGTTGACGTCGATCGACATGGTCGTGCTGATCTACTTCCGCTTGTTACGGGCGCCCTTGTGGGTGCCGTTCTCCGTACCGTTCTCGCTGTCGTACTTCTCGTACGCGTCGACGATACGGCCGACCAGCTTGTGCCGTACGACATCCTGCGACGACAGCCGCGAGAAGTGGACGTCGTCGAGCCCCTCCAGAATGTCCTGCACCTGCCGCAGACCGCTCTTGGTCCCGCTCGGCAGGTCGACCTGCGTCACGTCGCCGGTGATCACGATCTTCGACTCGAACCCGAGCCGGGTGAGGAACATCTTCATCTGCTCGGGGCTCGTGTTCTGGGCCTCGTCCAGGATGATGAAGGCGTCGTTCAGCGTGCGACCACGCATGTATGCGAGCGGTGCCACCTCGATCGTCCCCGCGGCCATCAGCTTCGGGATCGACTCCGGGTCCAGCATGTCGTGCAGGGCGTCGTAGAGCGGGCGGAGGTAGGGGTCGATCTTCTCGTAGAGCGTGCCCGGGAGGAAGCCCAGCCGCTCCCCCGCCTCCACCGCCGGGCGGGTCAGGATGATGCGGGTGACCTGCTTGGACTGCAGGGCCTGGACCGCCTTGGCCATGGCGAGGTAGGTCTTGCCGGTGCCGGCGGGGCCGATACCGAAGACGATCGTGTGCTTGTCGATCGCGTCGACGTACCGCTTCTGGTTGAGGGTCTTGGGGCGGATGGTGCGACCGCGCGAGGACAGGATGTTCTGTGTGAGGACCTCGGCCGGGGTCTCCTGGCCGTCGCCCTTCCCGTTCTCGCTCGCCCTCAGCATGGCGATCGAGCGTTCCACTGCGTCCTCCGTCATCGGCTGGCCCGTGCGGAGCACCAGCATCATCTCGTCGAACAGGCGCTGGACGAGGGCGACTTCACCGGCGTCGCCGACCGCGTTGATCTCATTGCCCCGGACGTGGATGTCGGCCGCCGGGAAGGCCTTCTCGATCACGCGCAGGAGGGCGTCGCCGGAACCCAGCACGGTGACCATCGGGTGCTGGGCAGGGACCGTGAACTGTGCTCTGGCCTGCCCCTGCGCGGGGGTGGGAGCTGTGGGTGTCTGAGTCATGGGCCGGCTCTGTAGGCCTGCGATTCCTCCTCGTCACGGCCGCGTAGCTGAGGGCGGCCTCGCGGTTCCAAGAGTACGTCGGTGCACTGACAACGCCGTAGGGCTTTTCACGGGCCAGGGCGCCCTGTGTGAAGCGATGAGCCCTGCATGCTCCCCCCGCGCGCGTGGGAAGAATGCGCTCCGGTGCTGTTCCTCGTGTGCGGCTACAGGTGTTCGAGGGCGGCGGCGCGTCACCCCGTCCGTCCGGAGAAAGAAGGTAGGCCGTGCTCCTGCGTCTGCCCACGTCCGTGTCCGAGGCACAGCGGTGCCTGACCGAGGGGGCGATACCCGTCGGTGGTGCCACCCTTGTCTGGGCCGGCTGGCAACGGGACGGCTTCCCGGAACAGGCCGTCTCGCTGCGCGAGGTGCCGGAGGCGAACGTGCTCGGCGCCGAGGAGCTGGGGGCGGCGGTGCTGCTGCACCAGGTCGACGAGCGGGTGCCGGAGGTGCTGCGGCGGGCGGCGGCCGGGATCGGCACGGGTGCCGTGCGGCGGACCGCGACGGTGGGCGGGAACATCGTCGGGAGCACGCTGCGGTGTCTGCTGCCCGCGGCCGTGGTGCTGGGCGCCCGCGCGCTGGTGCTGACTCCGGAGGGCCCGGTCGGGACGGACCTGGCCGAGCTGCTGGCCAAGCAGCCCCTGCTGCTGAGCCTGCACTGGCGCACACCGGTCGCCAGCGGCTACCGCAAGCTGCCCGAGGCGGCCGGCGGCCCGCCGCCCTACGTGGTCGCCTCCGCCGTACACGCCCCCGAGGGCACCCGGCCCCTGCTGCGGGTCGCCGTGCGGGAGGGCTACGAGGTGATCAGCGAGACCACACCGTGCGACACCGACACCGACACCGACACCGACGCGGTCCTGGAGGCGCTGGACGGTACGACGCTGGGGTCGCTGCCGGTGCAGGTGCGCGAGGTGGTCCACGAGCAGGTCACTGAGGTTCTGGGCCGGGCCGGAGCCCGCTGACCCACCCGCCTAACCGGTAACCGCCCCACCGACACCCCGCCCGCCGACGAAGCCGGGTGCTGTCAGGTCGATCTGCCGAAGCCGATCGTGGGCACCGCCCGTCGCAGCGGCCAGGGTCTCGCCGCCTCCTCCGGGAGGAGGGTCTCCAGGAAGGCGTACCGCTGGAGGGCCGTCGGGTCCTGGCCCTCCACGGACTGGACCTTGCGCCACCAGGCCGCGATCTCGGACCAGCCGGGCGCCGAGAGCGAGCCGCCGAACTCCTGGACGGACAGGGCCGCCGTGAGGCCCGCGAAGGCGAGGCGGTCCGCGAGGGGCCAGTCGGCGAGGGTGCCGGTGACGAAGCCGGCCACGAAGACGTCGCCGGCGCCGGTGGGGTCGAGGGCCTCCACGGCGATGGCGGGCACCTCGGCGGTCTCGCCGGTCCGCCGGTCGACCGCGTAGGCGCCCTCCGCGCCGAGGGTCACCACCGCGAGCGGCACGTGTTCGGTGAGGGCGTGGGCGGCGGCCCGGGGGGACTTGGCGCCCGTGTACCGCATGGCCTCCTCCGCGTTCGGCAGGAAGGCCTCGCAGTGGGCGAGGTCGGGCAGGCCCGCCAGGTCCCAGGCGCCGGTGTCGTCCCAGCCGACGTCGGCGAAGACGCGGGTGCCGCAGCTCGCGGCCTCGGCGATCCAGGGGGCGCGCTCGCCGGGCGTGAGGGAGGCGATGGCGGCACGCGCGCGGGGCGGACTGTCGAGGGCACCGGCCTCGGACACACCGTCGGCCACGGAGACGGCCACGGCGCCGGGGGGCGGCTCATGGCCGTGGGAGACCATCGTGCGCTCGCCCTCGTACGCCATGGAGACGGTGACCGGGGAGTGCCAGCCGGGGACGGTGCGGGAGGTGGAGAGGTCGATGTGCTCGCCCTGCTCCAGGGCGTCCCAGCAGTACTCCCCGTAGTGGTCGTCGCCGAAGGCCGCGGCGAGGGACGTGCGCAGGCCCAGGCGGGCCAGGGCGGTGGCCATGTTGGCGACGCCGCCGGGGCTCGACCCCATGCCGCGCGCCCAGGACTCGGTACCGCGCACCGGTGCGGTCTCAAGACCTGTGAAGACGATGTCGAGGAAGACCGTGCCCGTGAGGTACACGTCCCAGGGAGGATCGTCCGGTGCGCGCACGGCGGCCAGCGGATCGACCTCGGCCTGACACTGCGGTCCCGAGGTGACGGGTGACGGTCCCTTCCCGGTGGGCGCGATCACGGTGCACTCCCTGACATGGTGCGGATCAGGCCAGTGTGCACCACCCCACTGACAACCGACTGTCGCCGCAGGCCTGCCCGTGGGTCGCGCCGGGGAGGGGAGTCGCAGGTCCACCGCGTGCCGACCCGCCGGCACCGCGATCGCGCCCGGCCGTCGCCCGCGTCCGGATCCGGCCGTCACGCTCCCGCCCGGCGGCTACCAGCGAGGCACGCTCGGCGTCTGCCACCCCGGCTCCGCGATCCGCATCGCCGCCGCGTCGTCCCGCTCGCGCAGCGAACCGTCGTCGTCGAGCCACCGCTGATGCAGCAACCGCAGCTTGTCGTGGTCGAGTTGGACGCCGAGGCCGGGTGCGTCGGAGACGGCGACCTTGCCGTCGTCGAAGGTGAGGCGCTCGGTGAGGACGTCCTCGGACTGCCAGGGGTAGTGGGAGTCGCAGGCGTGGTGGAGGTTCGGGACGGTGGACGCGACGTGGGTCATCGCGGCGAGGCTGATCCCCAGGTGGGTGTTGGAATGCATGGACACCCCGACACCGAACGTGCGGCAGACGGCGGCGAGTTGCTGGGTGTTGCGCAGGCCGCCCCAGTAGTGGTGGTCGGAGAGGACGACCTGGACGGCGTCCTTCGTGAACGCCTCCTTGATCTCCGCGAAGGTCGTCACGCACATGTTGGTGGCCAGCGGCACGTCGGTCCCGGCGGAGACCTCGGCCATGGCGGGCGTACCGAGGGCGGGGTCCTCCAGGTACTCCAGGAGGTCGCCCACCTCCTGCGCCACCTTGAGCGAAGTCGCCACGGACCAGGCGCCGTTGGGGTCCAGGCGCAGCGGATGCCCGGGGAAGGCCTCGGCCAACGCCCGTACGGCCGCGATCTCCTCCTCCGGCGGGAAGACCCCGCCCTTGAGCTTGAACGAGGTGAACCCGTACCGCTCCTTGAACTTCCGCGCCTGTTCGACCACCCCCGCCGGGTCGATCGCGGCACCCCAGTCGTCCTTCTCGCAGGCCACGCCCACCGGGTGGTCGGCCCACTTGTAGAACAGGTACGCGCTGTACTCGACGGCGTCCCGCAGCTTGCCCCCGAGCAGCGCGTGCACGGGCAGGCCGAGCGTCCTGCCGAGGGCGTCGAGGCAGGCGACCTCGAAGCCGGAGACGACGGACAGGCGCAGCTTCTCGGCGGTCTGGACGCCGCGCAGTCCGCCGACGTCGACCTGCGCGGAGACCCGGTCGTCGGCCACGGAGACCTCGTCGGCGATCGTGAACAGGCCGTTCAGATCGGTGACTTGACGACCCTTCAGTTTCTCGGCGAACGGCCGGGCCAGTTCCAGGTACTTGGTGTCGCCGTACGTCTCGCCGACGCCGGTGATCCCGTCGGCCGTCTCCACCTCGACGATCAGCCGGGGGGTGTACGGCTGGTGCACGCCCTGGGTGTTGAGCAGGGGCGGGTCGGCGATGAGGATCGGGGTCAGCCGGACGTCCGTGATCGTGGGGTTCACAGGGTGGCTCCTACGAGGTCGAGGCCGGTGGCGAGGAGGGTCTTGAGGTCGGCCAGGTCGGCGGCCGAGGGGTCGGTGAGCGGGGCGCGGACGGGGCCGACGGGACGGCCGCGCAGCCGGGCCGCGGCCTTGACCAGCGAGACGGCGTATCCCGGTACCCGGTCGCGGAGTTCGACGAGCGGGACGTAGAAGCCGCGCAGCAGCTTGTCGACCGTGCCGTCGTCGCCGGCGTTCAGCGCGGCGAAGAAGGCGTTCGCGATCTCGGGGGCGAAAGCGTGGACTGCGGAGGAGTAGGAGGGGACGCCGACGGTGGCGTAGGCGCGGGCCTGGATCTCGGCGGTGGAGGCGCCGTTGAAGAAGAGGAAGTCCTCGGGGGCGGCCAGGGTGAGGCGCTGGAGGCGGTCGAGGTCGCTGTGGCCGTCCTTGAGGCCGATGACGCCGGGGATCTCGGTGATCCGCCTGAACGCGTCGATCCCGAAGGCGACCTGGCCGCGCTGGTAGGCGATGAGCGGCAGCGAGGTGCGGGCGGCGATCTGCTCCAGCTGGGCGACCAGGCCGTCCTGCGGGGCGGCGACGAGGTAGTGCGGCAGGACCAGGAGGGCGTCGGCACCGGACTCCTCGGCGATGCGCGCGAACCGTACGGCCTGCGCCCAGCCGTATCCGATGCCGGCCACGACGGGCAACCGGCCGGCCGCCTCCTCGGCCGTGACGGCCACGACCCGGCGGTACTCGTCCTCGTCCAGCGAGAAGAACTCGCCGGTGCCGCAGGCCGGGAAGACGGCGCCGGGGGCGGTGGCGATCTGCGCCGCGACATGGGCGCGGAGGCCCTCCGGGTCAAGCGAGCCGTCGTCGTGGAAGCTGGTGAGCGGGAACGACAGCACGCCCCGTGCCATGCCGTCCCGCAGCCGCCGGACCGTGTCCCTGCCGAGGTCGCTGTCGAGGCTCACCCTCGTTCATCTCCCTATGTAGATGCTATCCATGTATGCAGATGAAGATTAGATAGGTGAACCTTGGGCGTCAATGGTCCGGTCATGTCCGTTTACGATCGGCTCATGCCGGAGACCGGGAGTGAGGCTGGCGGCGTCCGCGAGGTGAAGTCCGCGGCGCGCACCGTCGAGCTGCTCGAACTGCTCGCCGCGCGCGGCGACCGCCCCGCGCGCCTCCAGGAGCTCGCCGACGAGCTGGGCGTGCCGCGCAGCTCGATGTACGCGCTGCTCCAGACCCTGATCAGCAGGGGCTGGGTCCGTACCGACGTCACCGGTTCGCTCTACGGCATCGGCATCCACGCCCTGCTCACCGGCACCAGCTACCTCGACTCCGACCCGCGCGTGCGCGCCGTACGCCCGTATCTCGACGAGGCCTCCGTGGCGCTCGGCGAGACGATCCACATGGGACGCCTTGACGGCCGGGACGTGGCGTATCTCGCGACCCGGGAGTCGCACGAGTACCTGCGCACGATCCTGCGGGTCGGGCGGCGGCTGCCGGCGCACGTGGGCGCGCTGGGCAAGGCACTGCTGGCCCAGCGGCCGGACGAGGAACTGCCCGAGGAACCGTACGAGGCCCTTACCCCCAACACCCGCACGACCCGCGAGTCCCTCGCCTCCGACCTCGCCCTGATCCGCGCCCGCGGCTACTCGATCGACCGCGAGGAGGGCGTCCTCGGCATAGTCGGCTTCGGCTTCGCCCTGCGCTACGACGTCCCCGCCCAGGACGCGATCAGCTGCTCGGTACCGGTCGCCCGGCTGACGGCGGAGCACGAGGAGCGGATCGTGGCGGTGATGCGGGAGATCAGGGCCAAGATCGAGGCGGGGGCGCCTGCGGCCGGCGGCGCGGTGGACTGGCGTTAGCGCCGGCCGGACAGGCTGAGTTCACGTCGGCGTCGCTCTCCGCTACCCGACCTCCCCCGCCCCAAACACAACGTGCGCCACATCACACACCCCCGGCTTCTTTCCGGAACCGCGTGCTTGATGCAAATTCCTCGCGCGTTCCTGTCCGTCGACGGCCTGCGCCCAACCCCCTTCTTGAGCCGCTTCTTTCGCATGCCCTGGGAACGCCCGTGTTCGCCCCCCGCACCATCGCCTGGCCCCTCGTCGCCCTTTTCACGGCCGGGTACCTCGCTCCCTACCTCCTTCCGACCACCGTCGGCCGACTGGACTCCGGGCTGCCGCTGAGCGCCACGCAGGCCGGTGCCCTCGGCAGTGCGCTGCTGCTGAGTTCGGCCGCCGCCGGCTTCGTACTGGCCGCCCGCGTCGATCGCGTCGGCCCCCGCACCCTCGCCCGCATCGGCCTCGCCCTGGCCGTCCTCGGCTACGGCACGGCCGCCCTCACCAACGCCGTTCCCGCCGTCGTCGTGGGCGCGCTGGTCGGCGGCTTCGGCTCCGGTACGGCTACCACGGTCGCCGCCACCGGAATCGCCGCCCAACCCGACCCGCACCGCACCACCACGGTGGGCCTGCTCGGCGTCTCCGCGCTCGCCGGCGCGGTCTATCTGACGGTCCCGCACCTCGGTCCGGGCCACGGCCGGCCACTCGCCGCGATCGCCCTGACCGCGCTGCTCGTGTGGCCCTTCACCGGCCGGCTCCCGCTGCGCACGGCGGCAACGCAGTCCGTACTCGGCGGCAGCCGCCGCCTCCCGCACTTCCGCGCCGGTCTGCTCCTCGCCGTCACCATGCCCTGCTGGTCCCTCGTGCAGAACTCCCTGTGGGGCGTCAGCGGCCGGATCGGCCTGGAACAGGCGCGGTTGACGGAGACCACCGTCGGCGCGGTCTTCGCGGTGGCGCTCGGCGCTGGGCTGTTCGGCGTGACGGTCGCGGGCGCACTCGGCCCGCGCCTGGGCCACGCGCTGCCCATCGGTGCCGGTACGGCCGTCATCTCGCTGTGCATCCTGCTGAGCGCGTCCGCGAGCGACCTGACGACCTTCGCGACCGGCGAGATCGCCTGGAACCTGCTCTACCCGGTCGTCCTGTCGTACGTCATCGGCCTCGCCGCCTGCCTCGACCCGCGCGGCCGCTGGGCGGTCCTGGTCGGCGCGGCGTCCTCACTGGGGACGGCGGCGGGACCGCTGGCGGGGAGCGTGCTGGCCGCGCGGGCCGGGTTCCCGGCGATGGGGGCGATCCTGGCGGTCGGGCTGCTGGTGATCGCCGTACCGATGACCGCGGTCGCGCTGCGCTTCGGCAGGAGGCGGCTGTCGGTCGTCGAGATCCCGGTCATGGAGAGCCCTGGCATCGAGATCCCGGTCGAGACGATCCCGGTGGAGAATCCCGCGCCGCACACCTACGACACGACACCGGCCGCCTAGAACACGTACGTCTAGAACTCGTACGCGTCGACCTCGGCCAGGTACCTGGCCCGCAACTCCTCGTCGTCCTCCAGGAAGGACGCGACGAACGAGTTGCGGGCCAGCTCGCGCAACCGGTCCTCGGTCAGTCCCAGCTCCGAGCGCACGGCATCGAAGTTGTCGCCCGCGTAGCCGCCGAAGTAGGCGGGGTCGTCGGAGTTGACCGTGCAGAGGAGACCGGCGTCCAGCATCGCGGGAAGCGGGTGCTCGGCCAGGACGTCCACCGCGCGCAACCGGACGTTGGACAGCGGGCACAGGGTCAGCGGGATGCGGTCCCGGACCAGGCGTGCCACCAGCTCCGCGTCCTCCATGCAGCGCAGCCCGTGGTCGACGCGCTCGACGCCGAGGACGTCCAGGGCCTCGGTGATGTACTCCGGCGGGCCCTCCTCACCGGCGTGCGCGACGCGTCGTAGACCCAGCTCGGCGGCGGCCTCGTACACCTCGCGGAACTTCACCGGCGGGTGGCCGACCTCGGCCGAGTCGAGGCCGATGCCGACGATCCGGTCGAGGTACGGCTTCGCGGCCTCCAGGGTCCGCATGGCCGAGTCGGCGGACTCGTCGCGCAGGAAGCACAGGATGAGGCGGGTGGAGACGCCGTGGTTCGTCTCGCTGCTCCCCAGCGCCCGCCACAGGCCCTCCACCACCGTGCCCATGGCCACGCCCCGCGCGATGTGCGCCTGCGGGTCGAAGAAGATCTCCGCGTGCCGTACGCCCTGCGCGGCGGCGCGGGCGAGATAGGCGTTGGCGAGGTCCTCGAAGTCCCGCTCGGTGCGCAGGACGGCCATCAGCTCGTAGTAGAGGTTCAGGAAGGTCTGGAGGTCGTCGAAGAGGTACGCCTTGCGCAGTTCCTCGGTGTCCGCGTAGGGCAGCTCGACGCCGTTGCGGGCGGCGAGGGCGAAAGCGAGTTCCGGCTCCAGGGTGCCTTCGATGTGCAGGTGCAGTTCGGCTTTGGGGAGGGGCATCGCAGTATCGTACGGGCGTTTTATCTGCGCTTCGGAACCGGCACCCGCAGTAGATCGTGCGCCACGGTCAGCTCACCCTCGTAGCCCGCCGCCCGCGCCTGCCGCTCGAATTCGTCGGGATCGGAGTAGCGCTGACTGAAGTGCGTGAGGACGAGATGCCTTACGCCCGCGTCGCGCGCCACCGTCGCCGCCTGCCCGGCGGTCAAGTGGCCGTGGTCCACGGCGAGTTGCTCGTCCTCGTCCAGGAACGTCGACTCGATGACCAGCATGTCGCAGCCCTCGGCGAGGACGTGCACGCCGTCGCAGAGGCGGGTGTCCATGACGAACGCGAAGCGCTGGCCTCGGCGCGGTTCGCTGACGTCGTCGAGCGTGACGTCGCCGATGGCTCCCTCGCGCTGGATACGGCCCACGTCCGGGCCCTTGATGCCGTGCTCGGCGAGGCGGTCGGGGAGCATGCGGCGGCCGTCGGGTTCGGTGAGGCGGTAGCCGTAGGACTCGACCGGGTGGGAGAGCTTGCGGGCCTCCAGCGTGTAGGAGGGCGTGGTGACGAACACGCCGTCCGTGTCCACGGGGGCCTCCGTGATGCCGACCGTCTCACGGTAGGCGGTGGAGTAGCGCAGGCGCTCGAAGAAGTGCTGGCCCGAGCGCGGGTAGTGCGCGGTGATCTCGTGCGGGACGCGGTCGAGGTTGATGCGCTGGATGACGCCGGCGAGGCCGAGGGAGTGGTCGCCGTGGAAGTGCGTGACACAGATCCGGTTCAGGTCGTGCGCGGCGACGCCTGCGCGGAGCATCTGGCGCTGGGTGCCCTCGCCGGGGTCGA
Organism: Streptomyces pseudovenezuelae; assembly: GCF_029892565.1. Taxonomy (GTDB): domain Bacteria; phylum Actinomycetota; class Actinomycetes; order Streptomycetales; family Streptomycetaceae; genus Streptomyces; species Streptomyces pseudovenezuelae_A. The sequence goes on from NZ_JARXVH010000004.1 coordinate 364,531, forward strand.
AGAGGATGCCTTCGGCGTCCCAGCGGAGGAGGTAGCCGTTGTGGTTGCGGTGGCGGGTGGGGACCTGGCTGGCGGTGCCCAGCACCACGAGTTCGCGTACGGACATGGCGGCTTGGTTGCCTAGCCGGGGGGCCAGGTCATGCCTCGGCCGCCCATGAGGTGCGCGTGGGCGTGGAAAACGGTCTGGCCGACGCCGGCGCCCGTGTTGAACACGATCCGGTAGCTGTCGAGCTTCTCCTCGGCGGCGATCTCGCCCGCCTCGCGCAGTACGTCGGCGGCGATCGCCGGTTCGGCGGTGGCGAGTTCGGCGGCGTTCGTGTAGTGGGCCTTGGGGATGACCAGGATGTGGGTGGGGGCCTGGGGGTTGATGTCCCTGAACGCGACGGTGGTCTGAGTCTCACGGACGATGGTGGCCGGGATCTGTCCTGCGGCGATCTTGCAGAACAGGCAGTCGGCCTGGGGGTCTCCTGGCATGCGCCGCTCCTCAGCAGATTGATCGAATACGGGGCATCGTATCGTCGTCGGGTACGGGTGGTTTGTGGCTGAGCGCGCCCACGCGGCGGAGCCGCAAATCGATACAGCCCCGCGCCCCTTACGTCGGCAGACCCGGCGGCGTCTTGGCGGGACTGGTCTCCAGGGACTCAAGTGCCAACCTGATCGCCTCGTCCAGTTGCGGGTCCCTGCCCGCCGCCCAGTCCTGCGGCCTCTGCAGGACCTCCACGTCGGGATCCACGCCGTGGTTCTCCACTCCCCACTCGTAACCCTCAAGCCAGAACGCGTACTTGGGCTGGGTGACGAGGGTGCCGTCGACCAGGCGGTAGCGGCTGTCGATGCCGATCACTCCGCCCCAGGTGCGGGTGCCCACGACCGGGCCGATGCCGAGGGCCTTGATGGCGGCGTTGACGATGTCGCCGTCGGAGCCGGAGAACTCGTTGGCGATGGCGACGACGGGGCCGCGGGGGGCGTCCTCGGGGTAGCTGTAGGGGCGGACGCCGCGGGGGACGTCCCAGCCGACGATGCGGCGGGCCAGTTTCTCGACGACGAGTTGGGAGGTGTGGCCGCCGCGGTTCTCGCGGACGTCGACGACCAGGCCCTCGCGGGCCACCTCGATACGGAGGTCGCGGTGGATCTGGGCCCAGCCGGGGGCCTGCATGTCGGGGACGTGGAGGTAGCCGAGGCGGCCGTCGGAGTGTTCGTGGACGTAGGCGCGGCGGTCGGCCACCCAGGCGTGGTAGCGCAGGGGCTCCTCGTCGGAGACGGGGACCACGACCGCGTGGCGCTGGTCGCCGCCGCCGGACGGGAGGATCGTCAGCTCGATCGGTTTGCCTGCCGTGCCGACCAGGAGCGGGCCTGGGCCGGTGACCGGGTCCACGGGGCGGCCGGCCACGGCGACGATCGCGTCGCCTGCGCGGACCGCGACGCCTGGCGCGGCGAGCGGGGAGCGGGCGTCGGGGTCGGAGGTCTCGGCGGGCAGCACCCGGTCGATGCGCCAACTGCCGTCCTCGTGACGGGAGATGTCGGCGCCGAGCAGGCCCTGGCGCTCGCCGTCGCCGTGGCCGCCGCGCGAGGTGACGTAGGCGTGCGAGGTGCCGAGCTCGCCCTGTACCTCCCAGAGGAGGTCGACGAGGTCGTCGTGGGTGGCGACGCGCTCCAGGACGGGGCGGTAGCGGTCGAGTACGCCGTCCCAGTCGACGCCGCCCAGGTCCGGGCGCCAGAAGTTGTCCCGCATGAGGCGGCCGGTCTCGGCGTACATCTGGCGCCACTCGGCGGCCGGGTCGACGGTCTGGCGGACGCGGCTGAGGTCGACGGTGATGTTGGTGTCGCTGTCGTCGTCGCCGGAGGCCCGCCGGTCGCTGGGGACGACCTTGAGCTTGCCGTCGGTCCACAGCAGGACCCGCTTGCCGTCGCCGCTGACCGCGAGGTGGTCGGCGTCGGAGGCGAGGTGCTCGATGCGCTGCTGGACCAGGTCGTACCGTTCCAGCGCGGTCCGCGGGTCGGGGTCGTCCGGGGTGGCCCGGGAGGCGCCGAGGACACCGCGAACCGGGTGACGCAGCCACAGCACGCCGTCCTTGGCCGCGCGCAGGGTGGTGTAGCGGGCGGCCTCGACCGGGAAGGGCACGATCCGGTCGGCGAGCCCTTCGAGGTCTATCCGGGTGCTGGGGGCGCCCTCGCTGTCGGGCGTCTCGTCCTTGTCCGGGGCCTCGAAGGGCCGGCCGTGGCGCTGCGGTCCGAACGGGGAGGGGGTGGTGGCCGCCAGCGTGATCAGGTGCGGTCGGGAGCCGCCGACGAAGGCCAGGTCGAAGACGTGCTCGTCGTAGACCGGGTCGAAGGAGCGCGCCGACAGGAAGGCCAGGTGCTTGCCGTCGAGCGTGAAGACCGGGGAGTAGTCGCGGAAGCGGAGCGGGGTGGCCTCGGTGACCGACAGGTCGGTGGTGTTGGCGAGGCGGAGCTGGCGCAGCGGGCGCGGGCCGGGGTGCGACCAGGCGAGCCAACCGGAGTCGGGCGAGAAGACCAGCCCGGAGACATTGCCGTCGGCGCTGCGGTCGATCTCGCGGACCTCGCCGCTGTCCCGCTCGACGAGCAGGACCCGTCCGTCGTGCGCGGCGACGGCGACCCGGCTGCCGTCGGGGGCCACGGCGAGGTCGAGGACCCGGCCGAGCTGTCCGGCGGCGAGCCGGCGCGGGGTGGCGCCCGGGGCGGTGCCGGTCGCGGGGGCGAACTCCAGGGCGTCGTCGCCCTCGGCGTCGGTCACCCAGACGACGTGTTCCTCGCCGTCGGCGCGGAACGTGCGCGGCAGACGGGCCCGGACGCCGGGTTCGGCGGCGAGCGCGCGGGCCGGGCCGGCGCGGTGGGTGACCCAGTGCACGGCGCCGCGGACGGCGACCGCGCTGCCGCGGGCGGTGTGGTCGGGGTGGGCGGAGCCGAACCAGCGGGCCGCGTTCACGGGGAAGGGCTGGAGGTCGGCGCGCGGTCCGCCGAGCCGGATGTCGAGGCGGCGCGGCTCGGCGTCGAGGCCGTCGAGGGTCCACAGCTCGCCGGCGCTGACGTAGACGAGCCGGCTGCCGTCGCCCGCCAAGTGCCTTGCGTAGAAGGAGTCGACGGGTGTGTGGCGGCGCAGGTCGGAACCGTCGGCGAGCGAGGAGTAGACGGCGCCGACGCCCTCGTGGTCGGAGAGGAAGGCGATCCGCTCCCCCACCCACACCGGGTTCTCCAGGTTTCCGTCCAACTCCTCGTGCAGGCGGACGAACTCGCCGTCGCCGTCCGGGTCGATCCACAGCTTGCCCGCGGTGCCGCCCCGGTAGCGCTTCCACCAGGCGGCCTCGCGGCCCATCGGCGCGGACAGCAGGACGGTGGACGGTCCGAAGGCCACATCGCCGACGGGTCCGTACGGCAGGGTGGTGGCGGGTCCGCCGTCCAGCGGTACTGCCCGCGCCCAGCTGCGGCGCAGGCTCGCCTGGCCCTGGGTGCTGATCGCGAGGACTTCGCCGTCCGGGGTCCAGCCGCGCACCTGGGTGCGCGAACTCCCCCAGTACGTCAGGCGTTTGGCGGCCCCGCCGTCGATCGGGGCCACGTGCACCTCGGGGGCGCCGTCACGGCTGGAGGTCCAGGCGACGGTGGTGCCGTCGGGCGAGATGCGCGGGTGGTTGACCGGCACGTTGTCGGCGCTGACCCGCCAGGCCCGGCCGCCGTCGAGGGGAGCGAGCCACACGTCGTCCTCGGCGGTGAACGCCACCGAGTCGCCGTGCGGATGCGGATACCGGATATAGGCGTGGGTCGCGGACTGTGTCACCCGATCACTCTATGCAGCCGCGCTCACCAGGCACAGGGGTTTGGATCACTTGCCTGCCGACCGTCCGGCCGGGTCACTTGCCTTCGACGGGCCAGCAACTGGGGTCGCCCTGGCAGTAGATCGTCCGCGTGACGGTCACAGTGACCGTGGGCTCTCCGGGCTGCTGGTAGGTGGCGGGCGGGTTGACCGGCGACGGGGTGGCGTTGCAGTTGCCGAGCCCGTTCACCCGGAACCACTCCTTGCCGCCCACCTTGGCGACCAACTGACCGCGCACGCACGACCCGTTCACCGCCCGGGTGACCGTCCCGGTGACGGTGATGTCCCTGCCGTCCTTGGTCTCGCCCTGGCAGTCCACGTTGGCGACGGTCGTCTCGCTCGCCGAGGGAGCCGTCTTCCCGGGCGTGTACGCCTTGTCGTTGCCGTAGTTGGCGGTGCAGCTGAGCCACTGCACGTCGACGTTCTTCCGCTCCAGCTCCTTGGTCGCGGTCTGGTCGGTCGTGTACGCCACCGAGGCGGCGCTCAACCCGTTGGGATCACACCCGACGGCCCCGCCGACACCGAGCACCACGAGCCCGGCCACGGCCAGCACCCGCGGCCCGCGCGGCCGGAACCAAATCCGCCTCAATGCCCCCATGGAGGGCAGCCTGCCACTTGGCACGGCACCACGGTAGACCGCATGCGGTCACCTTGGGAGGCTCACGGACAAGCTGCCGGACCCGAACACCCGCCCGGTGACCGTCAGCCGCGCAGCAGCAACCACTCCTGAAGTTCCACCAGATTGCCCTCGGGGTCCTTGAGATGGGCGACGCGCATGCGGTCGGTCAGGGCCGCGGGGCCGTGCAGGAGGGTCGCGCCGCGCTCGGTGATCTGGGCGCAGTAGGTGTCCAGGTCGTCCACGCGCAGGACCACGAGGGAGCGGTGGCCGGTGGCCGAGTCGCCGAGTTCGCCCAGGACTTCGGCCATCATGACGCGGTCCTGGAGGGCGATGCCCGCCGAGCCGATGGCCGGGCTGAACTTCTCGTACGGCCCCTCGGTCGCGCCCGACTGCGGCTTGAGGCCGAGGACTTCGGCGTAGAAGCGGTAGCAGGCGGCGAAGTCGCTGACGAGGAGGCGGACTTGGGCGAGTTCCATGAGGTTCCCCCGGAGGTCGATCAGGACCAGCGGCCGGTGCGGCCGAGGAGCAGGGCCGTCGCCGCGGTGCCCGCGGTCGAGGTACGCAGCACGCTACGCCCGAGGCGGTAGGCCTTCGCGCCCGCGTCCTCGAAGCGCGCCAACTCCTCGGGGGAGACACCGCCTTCGGGGCCGACGACCAGCACGATCTCGCCCGTGGCGGGGAGTTCGGCGGTGGCCAGCGGGTCGCTGCCGTAGGCACGGTCCTCGTGCAGGACGGCGGCGAAGTCGGCTTTGGCGAGAAGTGCGGCAACCTGGGCGGTCGTCGAGGCGTCCGCGACCTCCGGGAAGCGCAGCCGGCGGGACTGCTTGCCGGCCTCGCGGGCGGTGGCCCGCCACTTGGCGAGGGCCTTGAGTCCGCGCTCGCCCTTCCACTGGGTGATGCAGCGGGCGGCCGCCCAGGGGACGATCGCGTCGACGCCGGTCTCGGTCATCGTCTCGACGGCCAACTCGCCGCGGTCGCCCTTGGGGAGGGCCTGGACGACGGTGATGCGGGGGGCGGGTTCGGGTTCCACCGGGAAGTCGGAGGGCTCGACGAGGAGGCGGTCCTTGCCCTCGGTCCGCAGGACCACACCGGCGGCCCCTCGGCCCAGCCCGTCGGTCAGCACCACGTCCTCGCCGGGCTGCAGGCGTCGTACCGAGACCGCGTGCCGTCCCTCGGGTCCTGCCACCTCGACGACCGAACCGGGGCCCACGCCCGCCAGGGAGTCGACCACGAACACGGGCGCGGTCACCGGAAGCCGCCCTTGCCCGACAACGCTGTCTTCGCTCCGTCGAGTTCGGCCGCCAGGACCTCCACCAGCTGGCCGGCGGGCAGTTCGCGGGCCATGCGGTGGCCCTGTCCCGCCCACAGCGCCATGCCCTGCGCGTCGCCGGCCTTGGCGGCGGCCTTGCGCAGCGGCGAGGTGAGGTGGTGGACCTGCGGGTAGGCGGCGGGAGCGTAGGGGCCGTGCTCGCGCATGAAGCGGTTGACCAGGCCGCGGGCGGGGCGGCCGGAGAAGGCGCGGGTCAGTTCCGTACGGACGAACAGGGGGTTGGTCAGCGCCTGCTTGTGGACGGCGTTGGCGCCGGACTCGGCGGTGGCGAGGAACGCCGTGCCGAGCTGGGCCGCGCTCGCGCCCGCCGCGAGGACGGCGGCGATCTGGCCGCCGCGCATGATGCCGCCGGCGGCGAGGATCGGCAGGGTGACGGTCTCGCGGACCTGGGCGACCAGGGAGAGCACGCCGATGCCGGAGCCGTCGTTCTCCGGGATGTCCCGGTGGGTGCCCTGGTGACCGCCGGCCTCCACGCCCTGCGCGATCACCGCGTCGGCACCGGCCCGCTCCACCGCGAGGGCCTCCTCGGCGGTGGTCACGGTGACCACGGTGAAGGTGCCGGCCCGGCGCAGCGAGTCCAGCACGTCCCGGCTCGGGATGCCGAAGTGGAAGGAGACCACCGGCACCGGGTTGTCGAGCAGCACCGCGAGCTTCGAGTCGTAGGCGTCGTCCCGGCCGCTGTCCGGGTCGCCGAGCTCGGTCTCGTACCAGGCGGCCTCGCCGGCCAGCTGGTGGGTGTAGATCTCGACGGCGCCGGGGTCGGCGTTGTCCGGCTGCGGCATGAACAGGTTCACGCCGAAGGGACGGTTGGTGAGCCCTCGGATCTGCTTGATCTCCTGGTACATGCCGTCGGCCGTCTTGTACCCGGCGGCAAGGAACCCGAGCCCGCCGGCCTCGGACACGGCGGCGGCGAGCCGCGGCACGGAGACGCCGCCCGCCATGGGGGCCTGCACGATCGGGTGAGGGAAGAGATCGGTCAGTGCGGAGGACATGACGGCATGTTGTCACGTCCTCCGAACAAGTCCGAATCGGCCTTCGGCAGGGCATAGGCCCACGGCATCTGTCGCCGCCGGTCAGGCCCGGCGGCCCCGGTCAGCGACCGTTGAAGGCGTCCTTCAACCGTGAGAACAGTCCCTGCTGGCCCGGCTGGAACTGTCCGGTGGGACGCTCCTCGCCGCGTAGCAGGGCCAGTTCGCGCAGCAGCCGCTCCTGCTCCGGGTCCAGCTTGCTCGGGGTCATGACCTCGACGTGCACGATGAGGTCGCCCCGGCCGCCGCCGCGCAGATGCGTGACACCGCGGCCGTGCAGCGGGATCGACTGGCCGGACTGGGTGCCGGGCCGGATGTCGACCTCCTCCAGGCCGTCCAGCGTCTCCAGCGGCACCTTGGTGCCGAGGGAGGCCGCGGTCATCGGGAGGGTCACCGTGCAGTGCAGGTCGTCACCGCGGCGCTGGAACATCGCGTGCGGCAGCTCGTGGATCTCGACGTACAGGTCGCCGGCGGGGCCGCCGCCGGGGCCGACCTCGCCCTCGCCCGCGAGCTGGATGCGCGTGCCGTTGTCCACACCGGCCGGGATCTTGACCGTGAGCGTGCGGCGCGAGCGGATCCGGCCGTCGCCCGCGCACTCCGGGCACGGGGTCGGCACGACCGTGCCGAAGCCCTGGCACTGGGGGCAGGGGCGCGAGGTCATGACCTGGCCCAGGAAGGACCGGGTGACCTGGGACACCTCGCCGCGACCGCGGCACATGTCACAGGTCTGGGCCGAGGTCCCCGGCGCCGCGCCCTCACCGTTGCACGTGGTGCAGACGATCGCCGTGTCGACCTGGATGTCCTTCGTGGTGCCGAAGGCCGCCTCGTCCAGCTCGATGTCCAGCCGGATCATGGCGTCCTGGCCCCGGCGGGTCCGCGAGCGCGGGCCGCGCTGCGAGGCCGTGCCGAAGAAGGCGTCCATGATGTCGGAGAAGTTGCCGAAGCCGCCCGCACCGAAGCCGCCGGCACCGCCGCCGGCCTGCGAGAGCGGGTCGCCGCCGAGGTCGTAGACCTGCTTCTTCTGCGGGTCCGACAGCACCTCGTAGGCGGCGTTGATCTCCTTGAACCGCTCCTGGGTCTTCGGATCCGGGTTGACGTCCGGGTGCAGCTCGCGCGCGAGCCGACGGAACGCCTTCTTGATCTCATCCTGCGACGCGTCGCGGCGCACGCCGAGAACGGCGTAGTAGTCCGTGGCCACTTACGACTCCGCCAGGATCTGTCCGACGTACCGTGCCACTGCGCGTACCGCTCCCATCGTTCCCGGGTAATCCATGCGGGTCGGTCCGACCACGCCGAGCTTGGCGACTGCCTCGCCGCCCGAACCGTAGCCCACCGACACCACCGAAGTGGAGTTGAGTCCCTCGTAGGCGTTCTCGTGACCGATGCGTACGGTCATGCCCGAATCCCCCGCCTCGCCAAGCAACTTGAGAAGGACGACATGTTCCTCCAACGCCTCCAGAACGGGACGGATGGTGAGGGGGAAGTCATGTCCGAAGCGGGTGAGATTGGCCGTTCCGCCGATCACCAGCCGCTCCTCGTTCTCCTCGACGAGTGTCTCCAGGAGGGTGGAGAGCACCGTCGAGACCGTGCCGCGGTCCTCGACGTCGAAGGCGTCCGGGAGGTCCTCCACGAGCCGGGGGACGTCCGAGAACCGGCGGCCCGCGACCGTGCTGTTGAGCCGCGCCCGCAGGTCCGCGAGCGAGGCCTCCCCGAAGGGCGCCGGGCAGTCGACCATGCGCTGCTCGACCCGGCCGGTGTCCGTGATCAGCACCAGCATCAGCCGGGCGGGAGCCAGCGCGAGCAGCTCCACGTGCCGCACGGTCGAGCGGGTCAGCGAGGGGTACTGCACGACGGCGACCTGCCGGGTGAGCTGCGCGAGCAGCCGCACCGTGCGCGCCACGACGTCGTCGAGGTCGACGGCACCGTCCAGGAAGTTCTGGATGGCGCGCCGCTCGGGACCGCTCATCGGCTTGACGCCGGCGAGCTTGTCGACGAACAGCCGGTAGCCCTTGTCGGTGGGGATGCGCCCGGCGCTGGTGTGCGGCTGGGCGATGAAGCCCTCGTCCTCCAGGGCCGCCATGTCGTTGCGCACCGTCGCCGGGGAGACGCCGAGGTTGTGCCGCTCGGTGAGGGCCTTCGACCCGACCGGCTCCTCGGTGCCGACATAGTCCTGGACGATGGCGCGCAGCACCTGGAGCCTTCGTTCACTCAACATCGCGCACACCTCCAGCAGTCGTCCCCTGGCGCTTCACCTGGCACTCTGTCCGTCCGAGTGCCAGCGTTCCCCGGCCCAGTGTACGGCGGTGGGGTACCGCCTGGGCAAGGTCGGTCCGGTCGGACGTGCTCGTACCGCTAGCGTCGCCGTATGACGGTGACTTGGGAAGAGCTGGGGTGGGAGCGGCTGGGGGCCGGAGTGGGGCGCTGCCGGCTGCCCGGCTGGGACTGCACGGCGGGGCTGGTCGTGGGGGACGGCACGGCTCTCGTGATCGACGCGGGGTCGAGTCTCGCGGAGGGCGCGCTGGTGCGTACGCGCGCCCAGGAGCTCGCCGGCCACCGTGTGACCCATCTCGCGCTCACGCACCCTCATTTCGACCATGTCCTCGGGGCGGCGGCGTTCGCGAGTGCGGAGGTGTTCGGCGCGGTGGGCCTCGACATGGTGTCCGTCCACGCGCGCGAGGAGCTGCGGCTGGACGCGGTGCGCAACGGGCTGGACGAGGGGGCGGCGACCGAGGCCGCGGACGCGCTCGTCGTCCCGCACCACCAGGTCTCCGGCGAGTGGACGCTCGACCTGGGCGGCGGCCGGCAGGTCCTGCTGGCGAACGTCGGTCCCGGGCACACGGCCCACGACCTGGCGGTCCTCGTCCCCGCCGCGCCCGACTCCCCCGCGGTGGTGTTCTGCGGCGACCTGGTCGAGGAGTCCGGCGAACCACAGGCGGGCCCGGACGCCGTACCGTCCCACTGGCCGGCCGCCCTCGACCGCCTCCTCGGCCTCGGCGGCGAGGACGCGCTGTACGTGCCCGGCCACGGGGCGGTGGTGGACGCGGCGTTCGTGCGGGGACAGCGGAACGAGCTGGCGGCGCGTTTCGGCGTCTCACCATGAGGTCGGTCACGGCGTGTCGCCGCGATCTGCACGACGTGACGGCGGCGCTTCTCCTATCGTCATCCGAATGCGCCAGTACTCCGCCGACCTGACCCCGCCGTGGAAGAAGCCGAAGCCCGTTCCCGAGGTCCCGGCGGAGGCCGGACTGGTCGTGGAGGAGCCCGGCACCGGTTTCTGCGGCGCGGTGATCCGCTGCGAGGCGGGCACGGTGACCCTGGAGGACCGCTTCGGCAAGCACCGGGTGTTCCCGATGGAGCCGCGCGGGTTCCTGCTTGAGGGCCGTGTGGTGACCCTCGTACGCCCCGCTTCGGGCCCCGTCCGGCCCTCCCGTACGGCATCCGGTTCGGTCGCCGTGCCGAGCGCACGCGCGCGTGTGGCGCGTGCCGGGCGCATCTACGTCGAGGGGCGGCACGACGCGGAACTGGTCGAGCGGGTGTGGGGCGACGACCTGCGCGTCGAGGGCGTGGTCGTGGAGTACCTGGAGGGCGTCGACGATCTGCCCGCCATCGTGGACGAGTTCGGGCCGGGCCCGGACGCCCGCCTCGGCATCCTGGTGGACCACCTGGTGCCGGGCACCAAGGAGTGGCGCATCGCCCAGTCGGTCACCAGCGAGCACGCGCTCGTGGTCGGCCACCCCTACATCGACATCTGGGAGGCCGTGAAACCGTCCTCCCTCGGCATCGAGGCCTGGCCCCGGATCCCGCACGGCCAGGACTGGAAGACGGGCGTGTGCCGGTCGCTGGGTTGGCCGGAAAACACCGGTGCGGCCTGGCAGGCGATCCTGGGCCGGGTGCGGTCGTACAAAGACCTGGAGCCGGAGCTGCTGGGGCGGGTGGAGGAACTGATCGACTTCGTCACGACACCCGGCGACTGACCGCCGAGTCCCCCGACCGTCCGGTCCCCCGACCGTTCAGTCCACGGGGCCGCTCAGTCCACCAGGTCCCGCACCACCGCGTCCGCCAGCAGCCGCCCCCGCAGCGTGAGCGCAGCCCGCCCCTCCTCGTACGGTCCGGCCTTCAGCAGGCCGTCCGTCAGCGCCCGGCGTGCGGCCTTGAGGCCCTCCTCGTGCAGCAGCGACAGCGGTACGCCCTCGCGCAGCCGCAGCTCCAGCAGGATCCGCTCCACACGCCGGTCCTCCGCCGAGAGCAGTTCGCGCCCGGCCCCCGGCGACCGGCCCGCCGCCAGCGCCCCCGCGTACGCCCCCGGGTGTTTCACGTTCCACCAGCGCACCCCGCCGACGTGGGAGTGGGCGCCGGGGCCCGCACCCCACCAGTCGGCGCCGCGCCAGTACAGCTCGTTGTGCAGACAGCGGCCGGCGTCGGAGGTGGCCCAGTTGGAGACCTCGTACCAGTCGTAGCCCGCCTCCGAAAGGACCGATTCCGCGATCAGGTACCGGTCCGCGTGGACATCGTCGTCGGTCATCGGGACCTCGCCGCGGCGGATACGACGGGCCAGCTGGGTGCCCTCCTCGACGATCAGGGCGTACGCGCTGACGTGGTCGGGTCCGGCGCCGAGCGCCGCTTCCAGGGACGCCCGCCAGTCGTCGTCCGTCTCGCCGGGGGTGCCGTAGATCAGGTCGAGGTTGACGTGCTCGAAGCCCGCCGCACGGGCCTCCGCGACGCAGGCCTCGGGGCGGCCGGGGGTGTGGGTGCGGTCCAGGATCTTCAGGACGTGCTGCTTGGCGCTCTGCATGCCGAAGGAGATCCGGTTGAAGCCGCCCTCGCGGAGCGTGGCCAGATACCGCGGGTCGACCGACTCCGGGTTCGCCTCCGTGGTGACCTCCGCGTCGGCCGCGAGACCGAACTCGTCGCGGACCGCGCCCAGCATCCGCACGAGATCGTCGGCGGCCAGCAGCGTCGGCGTACCGCCCCCGACGAACACCGTGCGGACCGGCCGTGGGTCGTCGCCCAGGACCTTGCGGGCCAGGCGGACCTCGTCGATCAGGGTGTCGGCGTAGTTGTCGCGGGAGGCGAGGACACCGCCGGTGCCGCGCAGCTCGGTGGCGGTGTAGGTGTTGAAGTCGCAGTAGCCGCAGCGGGTCGCGCAGTACGGGACGTGCAGATAGAACCCGAGCGGGCGGTCGGCGGCGCCGGCCAGCGCGGCCTGCGGGAGTGCGCCGTCGTCGGGGACCGGTTCACCGTCGGGGAGTGCGGAAGGCATGCCTTCCATTGTCCAGCACGGCGACCCGGTCCTCGTCCGGCCGTTTCCGGTACGACGGTCCGGCCCTTGTCCGGTACGCCGCTCAGGCCAGTTCCGCCTGGAGGACCAGGAGCGCCAGGTCGTCCTCCGGTGGCTTGCCGCCGAACTCGTGGACCAGCCGGCGGATGCGCTCCGCGATCAGCTCGGCGCTCAGTCCCGCGCACCCGGCGAGCGCCGTCGCGAGGCCGTCGCCGTCGTCGAACTGGCGGGGCCCTGAGCGCCGTTCGGTCACGCCGTCGGTGACGCAGAGCAGGGTGTCGCCGGGGCGCAGTTCGAAGGTCTCGCTGGCGTACGTCTCGTCCTCGATGACGCCGAGGAGCATCTGCGGGCGCGCGGCCGTGCACACGCCGCCGTCGGGGCCGAGCAGGAGCGGCAGCGGGTGTCCGGCGGAGGCGAGGGTGCAGCGCACTCCGCCGTCGAAGGGGGCCAGCTCGCCGTAGAGGAGGGACAGGAAGCGGGTCTGCGGGCCGTCGCCGGGGCCGGGCGGGCGGACGAGGGCCCGGGCGGCGGCGTCGGCGGCCTCCGTGGCGTCGTCGAGGAGGAGGCGGTTGAGGCGGTCCAGGACGTCGGCGACGCGGTAGCCCTCGCGGGCCAGCAGCCGCAGCCAGGGGCGGGCCAGGCCGATGACGACGGCGGCCTCGGGGCCCTTGCCCTGGACGTCGCCGACGGCGAAGCACCAGCGGCCGTCGCCGGCCGGGAAGAGGTCGTAGAAGTCGCCGCTGGGGCCGCCCTTGTCGCAGGGTTCGTAGACGAGGGCGCTGTGCACGCCGGGGATCTCGGCGACGGCGACGGGCAGCAGGCCGCGCTGCAGGACCCGGCTGATGGTGGCCTGGCGGGCGTACTGGCGGGCCGCGCCGACGGCGAGCGCGACCCGGCGGCTGAGGTCCTCGATCAGCCCGGTGACCTCGTCGGGAAAACGCAGCAGCCCGGACCGCCCGATGACCAGCGTGCCGAGCGGGCGGCCGCCGGCGATCAGCCGGTACGCGAGTGCCGTGCCGTGCGGGCCCAGCGCGCCCTTGGGCCAGGGGTAGCCGGCGGGTCCGGGCCGGGAGGCGTCGGCCGGGTGCGGCGGGACCTTCTCCAGGGCCCGGCGCAGTTCCTCGATGCGGTTCTCGCTGCCGTGCCAGACGCGGGCCAAGCGCAGCCCGGTGCCGCCGGAGCCGTCGGCCCAGCCGCCGCGGCCGGTGGCCTCGTCCTCCAGCCAGACCGCGCACCAGTCGGCGAACCGGGGCACGATCAGCTGTCCGGCGAGCGCGGCGACCAGGTTCTCGTCGAGCTGCCCGGCCAGCAGGTCGGAGGCCTCCGCGAGGAACGACAGGGCGCCGCGGTCCAGCCACTCGCGGTCGTGCTCGGCGCGCAGGGGTTCGGGGGCGAGGATCTCGGCGGCGTCGAGGCCCTGGGTCACGGCGTGCCGGCCGGTGTACTCCTCGATGCCGTCCACGGCCGTGGTGCCCTCGGCGGACAGCCGCGCCCAGACCGTCTTGGCGCCCCTGCGGTAGGTGACGCCCCAGGACTCGGCGAGCGTGGAGACCAGGCGCAGTCCGCGGCCGTGCTCCGGCGTCTCCTGCGGCCCCCGCTGGTCCGTGTCGCGGGGCGCGCGGGAGGGGTGGTGGTCGCAGACCTCGACGACCACGTCGCCGCTCGCCTCCTCCATCCGGCACGCCACCTCGACGTCGGTGCCGGCGTGCACGACGGCGTTGGTGACGAGTTCGCTGACCACGACCACGGCGTCGTCGGCCAGCCGGTCGGTGAGGTGCTCGGTGCCGGGCAGATCGACCTCGGCCCATTCGGTGAGGGCGGCGCGCACGATCGCGCGGGCGGTGCCGGGCGCGAGAGGGCTCCCGGGGAGCGCGGCGGACTTCTGCGCGCGCGGGCGCACACCGCCCGAGCGCCGCTCCGCGCTCCTGTGCGCGGGCGCATCAGAAGCACGGGAGGCGGTCTCCCGTTGCGTCGGAATGGCCCCCATGGACAGCTCCCCGAACGGTTCGCACGAATACACCTCAGTGGATGCCGACAGAGTGACAGACTGACCACGCCCATAAGCGCCGAGTTACCGAAGTGGGCCGCCATGAGTGAGAACAGTGGTACGCGTGTGCTCGAAGACGGTCAGAAACCGGAACTGCTTCGAGCATCGGAGCTGCGCCCTCTGCTCGCCGCGATGACCGCGGCCCGGGACGGTGACTTCACCAAAGTGCCGGAAACCGGCCATGGGTTGGTGGCCGAACTGACGGCCGCCTTCAACCAGGTCGTGGACCGCAGCACGCACTTCAACACCGAGGTGCAGCGGGTGAAGCGGGAGCTGGTGCGGCACGGGCGGCTCGACGAGCGGCTCAGCGCCAGTCCGGGGCAAGGTGCCTGGACCACCCGGGTCAACGATGTGAACCAGTTGCTGGACGCCCTGGTGGCACCGGCGGCCAACGCGACGCGCGTGCTGGACGCGGTGGCCGGCGGCGATCTGACCCAGCGGGTCGATCTGCACGACGGCAACCGGCAGTTGCGCGGTGATCTGCGCCGCCTTGGCCGGGCCGTGAACAAGATGGTGGACCAGCTGTCGCTGTTCACCGGCGAGGTGACCCGGGTCGCGCGCGAGGTGGGCACGGAGGGGCGGCTCGGCGGGCGGGCCAAGGTGACGGGTCTGTCCGGCAGTTGGCGTGATGTGACCGAGGCGGTCAACACCATGGCCTCCCGGCTGACCGCGCAGGTGCGGGACATCGCCCTGGTGACGACGGCGGTGGCGCGCGGCGACCTGACCCGTACGGTGACCGTCGAGGCGACCGGTGAGCTGCTCGAACTGAAGCTGACCGTGAACACGATGGTGGACCAGCTCTCCGCCTTCGCCGACGAGGTCACCCGGGTCGCCCGCGAGGTGGGCACCGAGGGGCAGTTGGGCGGGCGGGCCCAGGTGCGAGGCGTCTCCGGCGTCTGGAAGGACCTCACCGACAACGTCAACTTCATGGCCTCGAACCTGACTTCGCAGGTCCGCAACATCGCCCAGGTGACGACCGCCGTGGCCAACGGCGACCTGTCGCAGAAGATCACCGTGGACGCCCAGGGCGAGATCCTGGAGCTGAAGTCGACCATCAACACGATGGTGGACCAGCTCTCCGCCTTCGCCGACGAGGTCACCCGCGTCGCCCGCGAGGTCGGCACCGAGGGCAACCTCGGCGGGCGGGCCCAGGTGCGAGGCGTCTCCGGCGTCTGGAAGGACCTCACCGACAACGTCAACTTCATGGCGGACAACCTCACTTCGCAGGTCCGCAACATCGCGCTCGTCTCCACCGCCGTGGCCCAGGGCGACCTCGGCAAGAAGATCACGGTCGAGGCGAAGGGCGAGATCCTGGAGCTGAAGTCCACGATCAACACGATGGTGGACCAGCTCTCCGCCTTCGCCGACGAGGTCACCCGCGTCGCCCGCGAGGTCGGCACCGAAGGCAACCTCGGCGGACAGGCCCAGGTGCGAGGCGTCTCCGGCGTCTGGAAAGACCTCACCGACAACGTCAACTTCATGGCCCTGAACCTGACTTCGCAGGTCCGCAACATCGCCCAGGTGACGACCGCCGTGGCCAACGGCGACCTGTCGAAGAAGATCACGGTCGACGCACGCGGCGAGATCCTGGAGCTGAAGGACACCGTCAACACGATGGTGGAGCAACTGCGGGCCTTCGCCGACGAGGTGACCCGGGTGGCCCGCGAGGTCGGCACCGACGGCCGACTGGGCGGCCGGGCCCAGGTGTTGGGCGTCTCCGGTGTCTGGCGTGACCTCACCGACAACGTCAACTACATGGCCGACAACCTCACTTCACAGGTGCGGAACATCGCCCAGGTCACCACGGCCGTGGCCAACGGCGACCTGTCGAAGAAGATCGACGTGGACGCGCGCGGCGAGATCCTGGAACTGAAGACCGCCATCAACACCATGGTCGACACGCTGTCCTCCTTCTCCTCCGAGGTCACCCGGGTGGCCCGCGAGGTCGGCTCCGAGGGCCAACTCGGCGGCCAGGCACGGGTGGAGGGCGTGTACGGCACCTGGAAGCGCCTGACGACGAACGTGAACGAACTCGCGTCGAACCTGACCACCCAGGTCCGCGCGATCGCCGAGGTCGCCTCCGCCGTGGCCCAGGGTGACATGTCCCGCTCGATCACGGTGGAGACGCAGGGCGAGGTCGCCGAGCTCAAGGACAACATCAACCTGATGGTGGCCAACCTGCGCGAGACGACCCGCGCGAAGGACTGGCTGGAATCCAACCTGGCCCGGCTGGCCGCGCTGATGCAGGGCCACCGGGACCTGATGGAGGTCGCCGACCTGATCCTACGCGAGCTGACGCCGCTGGTGAACGCGCAGTACGGCGCGTTCTTCCTGGCCGACCCGGACGAGGACGGCGCGGCCCTGCGCACAACCGTTCCTGCGAAAGGGCTGGCGTTCATCGCCGGGTACGGGTCGGCGCAGGGCGCGACCGTCGACACCGGCGGCATGCCGGTGCACGGCCTGGTCCGCCAGGCGGCCCGCGAGAAGAAACGGATCCTGGTGGAGGAGGCCCCGCCGGACTACATCAAGATCAACAGCGGGCTCGGCGAGGCCGCGCCGGCCAGCGTCGTCATCATCCCGATCCTCTTCGAGGACAAGCTCCTCGGCGTGATCGAGCTGGCCTCCTTCTCCCGCTTCTCCGACGTCCACCTGGCCTTCTTCGACCAGTTCGTGAACACCATCGGCGTCGCGATCAACACCATCATCGCCAACTCCCGCACCGAGTCCCTGCTCGGCGAGTCCCAACGCCTGGCCATGCAGCTCCAGGAACGCTCGGACGAACTCCAGAAGCAGCAGGCGGAGTTGCAGCGCTCGAACGCCGAACTGGAGGACAAGGCGGCCCTGTTGGCCACCAGCTCCCAGTACAAGTCGGAGTTCCTGGCGAACATGTCGCACGAGCTGCGCACCCCGCTGAACTCCCTGCTGATCCTGGCCCGGCTGCTCTCCGACAACCCGGACGGCCATCTCACCGACCAGGAGGTCCAGTTCGCCACCACCATCCACCGCTCCGGCTCGGACCTCCTCCAACTGATCAACGACATCCTCGACCTGTCGAAGATCGAGGCGGGCCGGATGGACGTACGCCCCAAGAAGCTGCCGCTGATCAAGCTGCTCGACTACGTCCACGCCACCTTCCGCCCGCTCACCCTGGACCGGGGACTCGCCTTCGAAGTGGCGGTCGGCCAGGACGTACCGCGCGAGATGCACTCGGACGAGCAGCGCCTCCAGCAGATCCTGCGCAACCTGCTCTCCAACGCGATCAAGTTCACCGCGACCGGCCGGGTCGAGCTGCGGGTGAACCGGATCAAGGACCCCGAGCACCGCTTCGTTCGCGACAGCGGCGACGTCATCGCCTTCGCGGTCACCGACACCGGCATCGGCATCGCCGCCGAGAAACTCCCGGTGATCTTCGAGGCGTTCCAGCAGGCCGACGGCACCACCAACCGCAAGTACGGCGGTACCGGCCTCGGCCTGTCCATCAGCCGCGAGATCGCGGGCCTGCTGGGCGGCCGCATCGTCGCCGAGAGCCGGCCCGGCCGGGGATCCACCTTCACGCTGTACGTCCCCGTCGTCACCCCCGGCCATCCGGCGACCGTGCCGACCCCCGAGGACCCGGACGTGTCGTTGCCGGAGCAGCTCTCGTCCGAGCCGATCCAGGCCACGCACGACACCGACGACTCGTGGCCTGCGCCCACCAAACTGGAGGCGTGGAAGGCGGGGCGGGCCGGACAAGTACTGCCCGGCAGGCGGGTGTTGATCGTCGACGACGACATCCGCAACGTCTTCGCCCTCACCCATGTGCTGGGCCGGGTCGGCATGCCGGTGCTGTACGCGGAGAACGGCCGCGAGGGCATCGAGACGCTGGAGCGCAACCCGGACGTCGAACTCGTCCTGATGGACATCATGATGCCGGAGATGGACGGCTACGAGACCATCTCCGCCATCCGCCGCGCCCCCCGCTGGACCGGCCTGCCCATCGTCGCGCTGACCGCGAAGGCGATGCCGGGAGACCGCGAGAAATCCATCGCGCGGGGCGCCAACGACTACGTACCGAAGCCGGTGGACGTCGACCAACTGCTCACCGTCGTCTGCGCGCTCCTCGATCCGGAGGGCACGGGCGGGGCAGTGGCCGATGCCGTCCCCGAGACCGTCGCACCGGGACCGGGCAGCACGACAGGGGAAGCCGCGGTTCCGCCGGACACCGAATGAGGCACAGTCACCATGAGCGCTGAGGCACCGACCGAAGAGCGCGCCAGCATCCTCCTCGTCGACGACATGGAGGACAACCTGGTCGCGCTGGAGGCCGTCCTGGGGTCCCTCAACGAGCCGATCGTGCGGGCGCGTTCGGGCGAGGAGGCGATGAAGGCGCTGCTGCGGCAGCAGTTCGCCCTCGTCCTCCTCGACGTCCGCATGCCCGGCATGGACGGCTTCGAGACCGCCGCGAACATCAAGCGGCTCGACCAGACCAAGGACGTCCCGATCATCTTCCTGACCGGCGCGGAGGACGACTCCGGCTACGCCTTCCGCGGCTACGCCACGGGCGCCGCCGACTACTTGACCAAGCCCTTCGACCCCTGGGTCCTCAGGGCAAAGGTCAGCGTGTTCCTGGACCTGCACCGCAAGAACGTGCAGCTGGAGCGACTACTGACCCGGGAACAGGCCGACTACAACCGGGCGAACGTCCAACTGGCGGAGCTGGAGCGGCAGTTGGACGGTGATGAGCCGCCCGACCTATCGGTGCTGCGTGCTCATGTAAGGGAGCTACGCCAACTTCTGGGCCGAGGCCGCGTCAACTGACCCAGGGGCGCGGGGAACTGCGCGACAGGCCACGACGCGCAGTCAGCCGCCGAGCAGTCCCCCGCCGCCCCCTACGCCTCGCGAGACCCGGCATACATCTCGTCGATAAGGGCCTTGTACTCCCGCTCCACAACAGGCCGCTTCAGCTTCAGGCTGGGCGTGATCTCCCCATGCTCCACATCGAGGTCACGCGGCAGCAGCCGGAACTTCTTGATGGTCTGCCACCGCTGCAGGCCCTCGTTGAGCTGAGCCACGTACCCCTCGACGAGGGCGACCGTGACCGGCGCGGCCACCACCTCGGCGTACGACTTGCCCTCCAGCCCGTTCTCCTTGGCCCACTCGAGAATGGACGGCTCGTCGAGGGAGATCAGCGCGGTGCAGAAGTTCCGGTCGGCGCCGTGCACGAGGATGTTGGAGACGTACGGGCACACCGCCTTGAACTGACCCTCGACCTCGGCCGGCGCGATGTACTTGCCGCCGGACGTCTTGATGAGGTCCTTCTTGCGGTCGGTGATGCGCAGATAGCCGTCGGGCGACAGCTCACCGATGTCGCCGGTGTGGAACCAGCCGTCCGACTCCAGCACCTCCGCCGTCTTCTCGGGCAGCCCGTGGTAGCCCTCCATGATGCCGGGCCCGCGCAGCAGGATCTCGCCGTCCTCCGCGATGCGCACCTCCGTGCCGGGCAGCGGCTTGCCGACCGTGCCGGTGCGGTAGGCCTCGCCGGGGTTCACGAAGGAGGCCGCCGAGGACTCGGTGAGCCCGTAGCCCTCCAGGATGTGGATGCCGGCGCCGGCGAAGAAGTAGCCGATGTCGGGCGCGAGGGCGGCCGAGCCGGAGACACAGGCGCGCAGGTTGCCGCCGAAGGCCTCGCGGATCTTGGCGAACACGAGCGCGTCGGCGACCTTGTGCTTGGCGCCGAGCCCGAAGGGGACGGAGGCCGTGCCGGTGCGCCGGAAGTTGTCCTGGGAGGCCTTGGCGTACTCGCGGGCGACCTCGGCGGCCCACTGGAAGATCTTGTACTTGGCGCCACCGCCCGCACGGGCCTTCGCGGCGACCCCGTTGTAGACCTTCTCGAAGATGCGCGGGACGGCCGCCATGTACGTCGGCTGCACGACCGGCAGATTCGCGATGATCTTGTCGACGCGGCCGTCGACGGCGGTGACGTGCCCGACCTCGATCTGGCCGGAGGTGAGCACCTTGCCGAAGACGTGCGCGAGCGGCAGCCACAGGTACTGCACGTCCTCGCCGCTGATCAGACCGGTCGCGGCGATGGCCTTCGCCATGTACGACCAGTTGTCGTGCGGGAGGCGGACGCCCTTGGGGCGGCCCGTGGTGCCGGAGGTGTAGATCAGGGTGGCCAGCTGGTCCTTGGTGATCGCGCCGACCCGCTCCTTGATCAGGTCGGGGTTCTTCTCCAGGTACTCGGCGCCGCGCTGCTCCAGCTCGGCGAGGGTGAGCACCCAGTCGCCGCTCTCGACGCCGGCCGGGTCGATCACGATCACGTGCGTCAGCTCGGGCAGCTCGGCGCGCTTGGCGACCGCCTTGGCCAGCTGGGCCGCGTCCTCCGCGATCAGCACCCGGCTGTCGGAGTCGGCGAGGATGAACGCCGACTCGTCCTCGTTCGTCTGCGGATAGACCGTGGTCGTGGCGGCGCCGGCGCACAGGATGCCCAGGTCGGCCAGGATCCACTCGACGCGGGTCGAGGAGGCGAGCGCCACGCGCTGCTCGGGCTGGACGCCCAGCTCGATCAGGCCGGCCGCGATCGCGTAGACCCGCTCGGCCGCCTGGGCCCAGGTCAGCGACTTCCAGTCGTCAGGGCCCTCGCCGGCGGCCGGCGGCACCGGGTAGCGGTACGCCTCGGCGTCCGGTGTGGCCGAAACGCGCTCCAGGAAGAGGGTCGCCACGCTCGGCGGACGGTTCTCGATCAGGGTCTGTGTGTCGCTCACGACATCCTCCGGGCCCGCGACAGTGCGGCGGCTAGCTCAAGTGCGGCTGTTGTTTAACTCGCGAGTAACTATCGAGCAGGGGATCAGAGTAAAGCGCGACCGGCCACCGCGTAAGAGGCGGCGGACAGCCACTTCCCACCAGCGGAGGCGCCGATCCACCGGCCGAAGAGACCGGGCCCACCACGCGGCAGCGCGACGGGCCCGGGAAATCGGTGCACCTCGGGACTATTTCTTGCCCTTGCCCGATCCCGCGTTCTCGTCGCTGGAGAGCACGGCGATGAAGGCCTCCTGCGGAACTTCCACGGAACCCACCATCTTCATCCGCTTCTTGCCCTCCTTCTGCTTCTCCAGGAGCTTGCGCTTACGGGAGATGTCGCCGCCGTAGCACTTGGCGAGGACGTCCTTGCGGATGGCGCGGATGGTCTCGCGGGCGATCACCCGGGAGCCGATGGCGGCCTGGATGGGCACCTCGAAGGCCTGCCGCGGGATCAGCTCGCGCAGCTTGGCGACCAGCCGCACCCCGTACGCGTACGCCGCGTCCCGGTGCGTGATCGCCGAGAAGGCGTCCACCTTGTCGCCGTGCAGCAGGATGTCCACCTTGACCAGCGTGGAGGTCTGCTCCCCGGTGGGCTCGTAGTCGAGCGAGGCATAACCCCTGGTCTTGGACTTCAACTGATCGAAGAAGTCGAAGACGATCTCCGCGAGCGGCAGCGTGTACCGGATCTCGACCCGGTCCTCCGACAGGTAGTCCATCCCGAGCAGGGTGCCGCGCCGGGTCTGGCACAGCTCCATGATCGACCCGATGAACTCGGTCGGCGCGAGGATGGTGGCCCGTACGACGGGCTCGTACACCTCGTTGATCTTCCCCTCGGGGAACTCGCTCGGGTTGGTGACCGTGATCTCGGTCCCGTCCTCCAGGACCACCCGGTACACCACGTTCGGTGCGGTGGCGATGAGGTCGAGCCCGAACTCGCGCTCCAGCCGCTCACGGATGACGTCCAGGTGCAGCAGCCCGAGGAAGCCGACGCGGAAGCCGAAGCCCAGCGCGGCCGAGGTCTCCGGCTCGTAGACGAGCGCCGCGTCGTTGAGCTGCAGCTTGTCGAGGGCGTCGCGCAGCTCGGGGTAGTCGGACCCGTCGAGCGGATACAGACCCGAGAAGACCATCGGCTTGGGGTCCTTGTAACCGCCGAGCGCCTCGGTCGCGCCCTTGTGCAGGGTGGTGATCGTGTCACCGACCTTGGACTGGCGGACGTCCTTCACGCCGGTGATCAGATAGCCGACCTCGCCGACCCCGAGCCCGTCGGCACCGAGCATCTCCGGCGAGTTCGTGCCGATCTCCAGCAGCTCGTGCGTGGCGTTGGTGGACATCATCCGGATCCGCTCACGCTTGCTGAGCTGCCCGTCGATGACACGTACGTACGTCACGACGCCCCGGTACGAGTCGTACACCGAGTCGAAGATCATCGCGCGGGCGGGCGCGTCGGCGACACCGACCGGCGCCGGGATGTCCCGCACGGCCCGGTTGAGCAGCGCGTCGACGCCGATGCCGGTCTTGGCGGAGACCCGCAGCACATCGTCGGGATCGCAGCCGACCAGGTTCGCCAGCTCCTCGGCGAACTTCTCCGGCTGGGCGGCCGGCAGGTCGATCTTGTTCAGTACGGGGATGATCGTGAGGTCGTTCTCCATCGCCAGGTAGAGGTTGGCGAGGGTCTGGGCCTCGATGCCCTGGGCGGCGTCGACGAGGAGGACGGTCCCCTCACACGCGGCCAGCGATCGCGAGACCTCATAGGTGAAGTCGACGTGCCCCGGGGTGTCGATCATGTTGAGGATGTGCGTGGTGCCCTTGTCGGGCCCCTCGGTCGGGGCCCAGGGCAGACGCACCGCCTGGGACTTGATCGTGATGCCGCGCTCGCGCTCGATGTCCATCCGGTCGAGGTACTGAGCGCGCATCTGTCGCTGCTCGACCACACCGGTCAGCTGGAGCATCCGGTCGGCCAAGGTGGACTTGCCGTGGTCGATGTGCGCGATAATGCAGAAATTGCGGATCAGAGCCGGGGCGGTACGGCTCGGCGCGGGCACAATGTCAGGGGTCGCGGGCACGCAGGGTCCTGTCTCTTGAGGCGCCTTGTGCCTCGGGTCGGATCGATACGTAGGCTCCATCGTCCCACGGGTGGGGACCTGAGACCGGTTTGGGCCATCCGGTGGCCCCCTGGTACCGTGGGCAGCTGTGTCTCATGCCCTCTCTGCACGAGACGCACCCAAGAAATCACCTGGTGCGAGTCCCTCGCGGTCTCGTGCCTGAACCTGAAAAGGCTCATTCGTGGCGAACATCAAGTCCCAGATCAAGCGGATCAAGACCAACGAGAAGGCCCGGCTGCGCAACAAGGCCGTGAAGTCCTCCCTCAAGACCGCGGTCCGCAAGGCCCGTGAGGCTGCTGCCGCGGGTGACGTCGAGAAGGCCGCCGAGCTGCAGCGCGCTGCCGCGCGTGCGCTCGACAAGGCCGTCTCCAAGGGCGTCATCCACAAGAACCAGGCCGCCAACAAGAAGTCGGCGCTTGCTTCGAAGGTCGTTGCCCTCAAGGGCTGACACATTGATGTGATCGCCGGAAGGACCCGGGCGGGCCCTCTCTCTCCGCCCCCGACCGGCACTTACGGATACCGCGCGCGACTGCGTTCGCCACGCGGGCGCGGTTCCAATCAGCTTGCACCGAAGGCCCCGGCCTCGCCCTCCTCGGGCGGACGCCGGGGCCTTCGGTATGTCGCGGAGCGAGAACTACCTACGCGACCGAGCCGCCCGCGCAATGATCACAACCGCCTTCTCCAACGCGTACTCAGGATCGTCCCCGCCCCCCTTGACCCCCGCGTCCGCATCGGCCACGGCCCGCAACGCGACGGCCACCCCATCAGGCGTCCACCCCCGCATCTGCTGCCGGACCCGATCGATCTTCCACGGCGGCATCCCCAACTCCCGCGCCAGATCAGCGGGCCGCCCACCCCGAGCAGACGACAACTTCCCGATCGCCCGCACCCCTTGGGCCAGCGCACTGGTGATCAACACCGGCGCGACCCCGGTCGACAACGACCACCGCAACGCCTCCAACGCCTCAGCCGCCCGCCCCTCAACCGCCCGATCGGCAACGGTGAAGCTCGACGCCTCGGCACGCCCCGTGTAGTACCGCCCCACCACCGCCTCGTCGATCGTGCCCTCGATGTCGGCGACCAACTGAGAGACGGCGGCCGCCAACTCCCGCAGATCGCTCCCGATGGAATCGACAAGCGCCTGACAAGCCTCGGGCGTGGCAGATCTCCCGGTGGCCCGAAACTCACTCCGCACAAACGCCAGCCGATCCGCCGGCTTGGTCATCTTCGGACAGGCCACCTCCCGCGCCCCCGCCTTGCGCGCGGCATCGAGCAGCCCCTTGCCCTTGACCCCGCCCGCATGCAGCAGCACCAGGGTGATCTCCTCGGCGGGCGCCCCGAGATACCCCTTCACATCCTTGATCGTGTCGGCGGACAGATCCTGCGCATTGCGTACGACCACGACCTTGCGCTCCGCGAAGAGCGACGGGCTGGTCAACTCGGCAAGGGTGCCGGGCTGCAACTGGTCCGAGGTGAGGTCACGTACGTCCGTGTCGGCGTCGGAGGCCTTGGCGGCGGCCACCACCTCCTGCACGGCACGGTCGAGCAGGAGGTCCTCCTGGCCCACGGCGAGCGTCACGGGGGCGAGAGGGTCGTCATCAGCAGTCTTCCTGGCCATTGCGACAAGCATGGCACGCGGCACTGACAACGAACGCCCTCAGTGCACTGCGCCAACCGCAACGGCCGGCAGCCCTACGGCTCCTCGCGCCACCCGTCCCACTCCCCGGCGAACGCGTCCAACTCCGCCGGATCCAACCGCCCCGCCTCGTCCCGCAGCACGACCAGCCACTGCGCGTCCTCGGCATCGTCCTCACCGGCCAGCGCGTCCCGCACCAACTGCGGCTCCTCGGCGACAGCGAACCGCTCCCCGAGCGCCTGCACCGCCTCCTCGGCGGCATCACGATCGGGCAGCACCAGCACATGTCTCACATCACTCACGGGCCCATTCTCCGGCACCCCGTGAGCACCGGACGCACGGCCCGCCCCCCGCTCACGGGTCAGCCCTTGCGCACGATCTGCACGTCGAGCTCGATCCGGATACTCGGCCCCACCACCGCGATCCCCCGCGCCAGCATCGTCTGCCAACTCACCGTGAAGTCATCGCGATGCAGCTCGGTCGTGGCCCGGAAGGCCCCCCGCACCTCGCCCTCCATACCGTTCCCGAGGCCGAGGTACTCCGTGTCCAGGGTCACCGTGCGCGTCACCCCGTGCAACGTCAGCGCCCCGGTGACGGCCCACCGATTGCCGCCCTTGTGCACACACCGCTCGCTGTAGAACTCGAGCGTCGGGAAACGGTTCACGTCCAGGAAGTCCGCCGACCGCAGATGGTCGTCCCGCATCCGCACATTGGTGTCGATGGACGCCGCGTCGATCACCACATGCATCGCCGACTGTCCCACCGGATCGACGATCCGTATCGCCCCGGCGAAGGTGTTGAACCGCCCGTGGACCCGCGCGAGGCCGATGTGCCGTGCGGTGAAGGCGATCGAGGAGTGCGCCGGCTCAATGTCCCAGTCACCGGCCGCCGGCAGCTCCAGGGGCTGCGCCACCTGAAGGGTCACATCGCCGAACGAGGCGAGCGTGCTCGCCGCGACGGTCGCACTCGCCCGGTACGGCGTGTACCCCTCGGCCGACACCGCCAGCCGGTACTCCCCCGCCGGCACCGCGGTCACGAACGCCCCGAAGGGGTCCGTCTCGCCGCACACCACCTTGCGCCCCTGGGCGTCGCTCACCGCGAACTCCGCATGCGTCACCGGCTCGTTGACCGGATCGAGCACCCGACAGCTCAGCACCCCGGCACTCGGCGGGGTCTGCACCGCCGCCAGGGGACTCGACCGTTGCACCCGGTTCGTACGGTTTCCAAGCCAGCGGCCGAACATCAACGCCACCTCTGCACGCCTCGACATCACTCTTGCCGAAGATACATTCGATCACCGTTGCGGCTTTCGAGGCAACTCGGGACCACATCGCGGGAATTAGCCATACTGGTCGGTTTTCCGCACAGTTGGCACACAGGTGAGTCCGATCCCGAACCGATCCCGGTAGACCGCCAGCACCTCCTCGTCCGTGTCCAACTCCCGCTCCTCACGCGCCCCGTCCCCGCCCGTCACCTTGAGGGTGCGCCCACTGAGCGTGATCCTCCCGCCGTCCTCCGCAACCCGCGAACACACCAGCGACCGCGTGAAGTGCGAGACCGGGGAGGTACTGTGCCACCAGGCGCCGGCGACAAAGTCACCGAGTACTCGGGGCCGCGTCTCAATGCGGTACTGGGGCTGTCCGTCCCGCACGACGTCGAGGTCTCCCGTTTCCCCCGCCCCCACCCCCTCCCCTTCCGCCGCCTCCGTCTCCGCCTCGACGATCCGGAACACGCCCCCCGGATCCACCTGCTCCCCCCGCTCCCCGAACGCCAGCGGATAGTGACTGTGCGCCCCGAATCCGACGTCGGCCAGCCACTCGCTCCCGTCCACCGTCCGCACCCGCAGCGCGAGATGGTCGTACGGGATCCCGAGCCGCCCCTCGTCCCCGTGCACCCGCGCCGCGAGCAGCGTGACCTCGAAGCCGAGCGCGGTGAGCAACGCCCCGAACGCCCCGTTCAGTTCGTAACAGAACCCACCCCGCCGCGCCCCCACGACCTTCTCCACCAACCGCGCCTCCTCCAGCACGATCTCCTCGCCGAGATGAACCGAGAGGTTCTCGAACGGCACAGCCCGCAGATGCCGCAGATGCAGGTCGCGCAGCACGTCGACAGTGGGTTCGGGAGGCGAACCGACGGCGGGTTCGACGGAGCCCGCCGGGCGCTCGATTCCCAGTCGGCGGAGGTAGGCATCGATCTGTACGGAGTCCATGCGGCTCAGTCTCTCGCCACCCGCACCTCCTCGCCCGTCCCCGTGACCGCCAATGCCCCGTCCCGGTCGGTCCGCAGCACCACCGCGCCGAGGGCGCCCAGCGCCGCGACCGTGCTGGGGGCCGGGTGACCGTAGGTGTTGTCCGCCCCGACGGAGATCAGCGCGAGCCGCGGCGCCACCACGCGTATCAACTCCGGATCTTGGTACGCCGACCCATGATGGGCGACCTTCAACACGTCCACGCCGGCCACCGAAGCCCCCTCCGGCGATCTCAACAGCGCCTGCTGGGCCGGGGGTTCGAGATCGCCGAGCAGCAGGAGGCGCAGTCCGCCCGACCGGACGAGCAGGGTGACGCTGGCGTCGTTCGGCCCGTCCGGGGTGGGCGCCCCGGGAGGCGGTGGCCACAGCACCTGCCAGGACAACGGCCCGGTCCGCCGTTCCTCCCCGGCGACAGCCTGGGCGAGCGGGATGTGTCGGGCCGCCGCCTCCTTCCGTACGAACTCGACCTGGTCCGCCGGTTCCTCGAACCCCGTCGTCTCGATCGCCCCGACCGCACGCCCGCGCAGCACACCGGGCAGCCCGGCAACGTGATCGGCGTGGAAGTGGGTCAGCACGACCAGCGGGATCCTGGTGATACCGAGCGTGCGCAGGCACCGGTCGACGAGCGCCGGGTCGGGTCCCGTGTCCACGACCACACCGGTGCCCTCGCCCGCCGCGAGCACCGTGGCGTCGCCCTGGCCGACGTCGCACATCGCGAACCGCCATCCCGGCGGCGGCCACCCCGTCACCACCCTGGTCAACGGCGGCGGCTGCACCACGACCAGTACGAGCAGCACCCCACACACCCCGCACCACCACGGATGCCGGAGCAGCCATCGGCCGGCGAACAGGACGACCACCGTGACCAGTCCGAGCAGTGCCGCCCCGCCCCAACTCCCCGGCCAGTCCACGCCCCCACCCGGCAGCGCGGCCCCGGTGCGGGCGACCCCCGCGATCCACCCGGCGGGCCAACTCGCGCACCAGGCCAGCACCTTGGCCACCGGCAGCGCCAACGGAGCCGTCGCCAGCGCCGCGAACCCCAGCACCGTCGCCGGGGCCACCGCCACCTCCGCGAGCAGGTTGCACGGCACGGCCACCAGACTCACTCGCGCCGACAGCACAGCGACCACGGGCGCACACAGCGCCTGCGCCGCAGCCGCCGCGGCCAGCCCCTCGGCCCACCTCGCGGGCACCCCGCGCCGTCGCAACGCCTCGCTCCAGCGCGGCGCGAGTGTGAGCAGGGCGCCGGTGGCCAGCACGGAGAGCAGGAAGCCATAACTCCGGGCCAGCCAGGGGTCGTACAGCACCAGCAGCAGTACCGCTGTCGCCAGCGCCGGGATCAGCGATCTGCGGCGCCCTGTCGCCAGCGCCAGCAACGCGACCGCTCCGCAGGCCGCGGCCCGCAGCACGCTCGGGTCGGGCCGGCACACGACGACGAACGCGAGCGTCAGTGCTCCGCCGAACAGTGCCGTCGTCCGCAGCGAGATGCCGAGCCGCGGGGCGAGGCCCCTGCGCTCCGCCCGTTGGGCCAGTCCCGGTGGCCCGATGAGCAGGGCGAGGATGATCGTGAGGTTGCTCCCGGACACGGCGAGCGTGTGCGCCAGATCCGTCTCCTTGAAGGCCTCGTCCAACTCGGGCGAGATCCGCGAGGTGTCCCCGACGACCAGCCCCGGCAGCAGCGCCCGGGCATCCCCCGGCAACCCGTCGGTCGCCTCCCGCAGCCCCGCACGCAACCGCCCCGCGAACCGCTGCGCCCCCGACGGCCCCTCCACCACCTGAGGCACCGCCTGCCCACGCACCCGCAACACCCCCGCGACCCGATCACCCCCGACCAACGCCGGCGCCAACCGCCCGACGACCCACAGCCGCGTGGAGGGCAGCACACCGAGCCACGGCGACTGGGCCGGGCCCTTGGCTGAGGGCGCGCGGCCGACGCCGGTGGCGGTGGCGGTGTCAGCGGGAGGCGTCCTACCGGCACCGCTGCCGACGCCGATATCGACGATCACCAACACCGGCGCCCGCGTCCTCACCTCCGTCCCGCCCGTCTCCCGAACCCGCCGCACCTCCCCCTCGATCACCACGGACGCCGGCGCCGCCTGATCCCCGCTGATCCGCGGCCGGGTGAGCCGTGGATCACCGGTGACCTCGACCTCGGCGTTGACGGTGGCGTAGCGGTCCGCCAGGCCAGGCACCGGCCCCCGCCGCACATCGGCTCCGTGCAGCCCGGCGGAAAGGGCAGCCGCGGCGACGCAGAGCAGGACGGCGGCGGCCAAGACGCGTGGCCATGCCGCACCACCCCCGACCGCCCTACTCCGACGCAGGAGCAGCAGTACTCCCGCCGCGACAAGGCACCCGACGGTGACCCCGGTGACCCACGTCTGCGACGCGTCCAGCATCAACGCGGCCGTCACCCAGGTCGCCAGCGCGGGCGGTACGAGCCGCAGATCCGTCGGCCCTTCCTGCCGGGGATGGGCATCGCCGAGCCGCTTCCCGGAGGCGGCGTGAACGGCCGACCGCTCGTCGGAACCGGCCGCGCTCATGGCCGTACGAGATTCCGGAGATCGGCGAAGCGGCGGTCGCCGATGCCGTTGACCTCCCGCAGCTCATCCACCGACCTGAAGCCACCGTGCTGGGTGCGGTAGTCGATGATGTGCTGGGCCAGCACCGGCCCGACGCCCGGCAGTGTGTCGAGCTGGTCCACGGTGGCCGTGTTCAGAGCAACCGGGGCCGCGGGACCCGCCCCGGAGCCGACCGAACCCCCCGCCGCTCCGGGCACCACCCCCGGAGCAGCGGCGACGGCCGGACCGCCAACGACCACCTGTTCCCCGTCCACGAGGAACCGCGCCCGATTGAGTCCATCCGTACTCGTCCCCGGCCGCACCCCGCCCGCCGCACGCAACGCATCGGCGACACGCGACCCAGCCGGCAGTCGATGAATCCCGGGCTCCCGGACCTTGCCGCTGACGTCCACCACGATCTCGGCACCCGCCGCACCGGCCACGCCCGCCGTGTTCGACACACCGGCCGAGCCCGCCACGCCCGCCGAGCCCGGTGGCGCGGACTCCCCGCCCGCCCTCCCCGCCCCGAACGGAGCCCCCGCCCGCACCACCTCGGGCGCCCGCACAGACTCCGTCCGACCGGTCCAGAAGTGCTGCACGGCGAACACGGCAGCGACCACGAGCAGCACCCCGAGCGCGACCACACTCCGCCGCTCCATCCCACACCGCGCCTGCACCCACAACGGCATCCGCTCCCGCAACGCAGCCCCAGCCCGCCCGCGCCAGGCGTCCACCGGGCTTCCGGCACCGAGGTCGACAGGCACCGCCGCAGCCACCGAAACCGGCCCCGCCGCCTCACCGTCGTCCCCCACCGGCGGCCCAACTCCGGGCTCCCGCCACTCCTCCACGCCGGCGCGCCCGGGAAACAACACCTCCGCCCGACGCCGGAGTTCCTGCGCCGACGCGTGCCGCTGCCGAGCCCTGCCCCTACCCGTACTCCGGGACGGTTGGCGGCGATGGCGAGTCCTGCCGTCGGAAGCAGGACCGCGGCCCGGCCCGCTGGTCACCGTCGCTGTGCGTGATCGTGATCGAAGTGCCATGCGACGAGGATCGGACACCCGCCACCATCGCGATGATCTTGCTCAATTCCCGGGGATTACCGCCCAGTTGTGGATAACTTCGCCACCCGCACGAGTGAGCCTCAGCATCATCGAGGCGAAACCACGGCCCCCAACAACCCAGGCCCCGTATGCGCCCCGATCACCGCCCCCACCTCACTTACATGCAGATCCGCCAACCCCGGCACCCGCGCCCGCAGCCGATCCGCCAAGGCCGCCGCCCGGTCCGGCGCAGCCAGGTGGTGGACCGCGATGTCGACCTGCGCGCTGCCGGCCCGGTCGGCCACGATCTCCTCCAGGCGGGCGATCGCCCTGGACGCCGTGCGGACCTTCTCCAGGAGTTCGATGCGGCCGCCCTCCAGCTTCAGCAGCGGCTTCACGGCCAGTGCCGAGCCCAGCAGGGCCTGCGCGGCGCCGATGCGGCCGCCGCGGCGCAGATAGTCGAGGGTGTCGACGTAGAAGTAGGCGGACGTGCCGGCGGCGCGCTTCTCGGCCGCCGTGACCGCCTCGTCCACCGTGCCGCCGGCCTCCGCGGTCTCCGCCGCGGCGAGTGCGCAGAAGCCGAGGGCCATCGCGACCATCCCGGTGTCCACCACCCGCACCGGCACCGGTGCCTCGCGCGCCGCGAGGACGGCCGCGTCGTAGGTGCCGGACAGTTCGGCGGAGAGATGGAGGGAGACGATGCCGGTGGCACCCGCGTCCGCTACCTTGCGGTAGGTCTCGGCGAAGAGCTGGGGGCTAGGGCGGGAAGTGGTGACGGGACGCCGCTTCTGCAGCGCCTGGGCCAGCGAACGGGTCGAGATCTCGGTGCCCTCGTCCAGCGCCTGATTGCCGAGGACCACCGTCAGCGGCACCGCAGTGATGCCGTGCCGCTCCATCGTCCGCGGCGGCAGGTAGGCCGTTGAATCGGTGACGATCGCGACATGGCGGGACATGAGCTGGAGGTTACCTGCCGTAGCGCCTGGACGGCAGCCCGGGCCCGCTCACCTGGGCAGCCTTTGACCGGATCAAGTCGTGCTCCCGGATCAAGTCGTGCTCTCCGGATCAAGTAGTGCTCTCCGGGCGGGGCTTCTTCTGCCAAGGGTAGGTGGGGCGCCGGCCGGGCGGGGTGATGGCGGTCCGGGTCGGCTCCTCGGCAGGGCGCGAGCCGGGGGTCTCCGGCCAGGTCTGCTGCGAGGCCGCCGCATCTGCGGCCGGTGCCTCGGGCCACGGCGTCGGGGTGCCCTGCGGCTCCGCCTTCGTCCAGTGCCGCAGGGCGCCGGCCTCCATGTCTATCTGTGAGCTGAGCGAGTCCAGGTCGTCCTCGGCGAACCGGTGGGCCCGGTCGCGGACCGCCCAGCGCAGGGCGTCGGCCGATTCCGTGATGCGCGCGGTGCGGCCACGCAGGTCGGGCAGTCGCTGGGTGAGGGTGGCGCGGTCGGGGTCGGACTCCAGGCGCCTGAGCTCGCCGTCCAACTCGTGGCCGTGCGCGCTGAGCCGCTGGAAGAGGGCGACGGACTCCTTCAGGGACTCGTCCGCCGGCGCACCGGCGCGCAGCGCGTCCTGGGTGGCGCGCATCGACGTACGCAACTGCAGGCGCAGTTGGGCGACCTCGCCGGCCGGGCCCTGCTGGACGAAGGACCTGGCGCGCAGGGCGTGGTCCTCGACCGTGCGGCGGGCCTCGCCGATGGTGCGGTCCACACCGCGCTTGGCGGCGCCGATCACCTTCACCGTCGCGTAGGCACCGAGCACCAGGAAGAGCACGAAGAGCAGGGCGAACACTGCGATCACGGCTTCCACCACACTCCTCCTCCGGCGTCGCGACGGACGTCGCGCCGCTCTTCCACGGTAAACGCAAAGAGCAGGCCCGGAGTTCCAGAAAAACCCCGAACCTGCCCGTAGGGGACTACCCGGAGACGTACCCACGCCTCCGGTACCCACGCCCACCGCTTCTACCGCGGAGCGCTGCGCCTTCTACCGCGGAGCGCTACGCCGGAACGATGTTCACCAGCTTCGGCGCCCGCACGATCACCTTGCGGATACCCGCGCCCTCCAGCGCCGCGACGACCTTCTCGTCGGCCAGCGCGACCTTCTCCAGCTCCTCGTCGGAGATGGACGGGGAGACCTCCAGGCGTGCCTTGACCTTGCCCCTGATCTGCACGACGCAGGTCACGCTCTCGTCGACGACATAGGCCGGGTCGGCGACCGGGAAGTCCTGGTGGACGACAGACTCGGTGTGGCCCAGCAGGCGCCACAGCTCCTCGGCGATGTGCGGGGCCAGCGGCGCGACCAGCAGTACCAGCGGCTCGGCGATGGCGCGCGGCAGCGAACCGCGCGACTTGGTCAGGTGGTTGTTCAGCTCCGTGACCTTGGCGATGGCGGTGTTGAAGCGCAGGCCGTCCAGGTCGTGGCGCACCCCGTCGATCGCCTTGTGCAGGGCGCGCAGCGTCTCCTCGTCGGGCTCGGCGCCGGTGACGGTGATCTCGCCGGTCGCCTCGTCGACGATGTTGCGCCACAGCCGCTGCAGCAGCCGGAACTGGCCCACCACCGCGCGCGTGTCCCACGGCCGCGAGACGTCCAGCGGGCCCATCGCCATCTCGTACAGGCGCAGGGTGTCGGCGCCGTACTCGGCGCAGATCTCGTCCGGAGTGACCGCGTTCTTCAGGGACTTGCCCATCTTGCCCAGCAGCCGGGAGACCTTCTCGCCCGCGTAGTAGTACTCGCCGTCGCGCTCCTCCACCTCGGCGGCCGGCACGGCGATGCCCCGGCTGTCGCGGTAGACGAAGGCCTGGATCATGCCTTGGTTGTACAGCTTGTGGAACGGCTCCGCCGAGGAGATGTGCCCCAGGTCGAACAGCACCTTGGACCAGAAGCGGGCGTACAGCAGGTGCAGTACGGCGTGTTCGGCGCCGCCGACGTACAGGTCGACGCCCCCGTGCGGCTGGCCCTCGCGCGGGCCCATCCAGTAGCGCTCGATCTCCGGGTCGACCAGCTGCTCGCTGTTGTGCGGGTCCAGGTAGCGCAGCTCGTACCAGCACGAACCGGCCCAGTTGGGCATGGTGTTGGTCTCGCGGCGGTACTTCTTGGGGCCGTCGCCCAGGTCCAGGGTGACGTTGACCCAGTCCGCGTTGCGGGACAGGGGCGTCTCCGGGGAGGTGTTCGCGTCGTCCGGGTCGAAGGTGCGCGGCGAGTAGTCCTCGACCTCGGGCAGCTCCAGCGGCAGCATCGACTCGGGCAGGGCGCGGGCGGTGCCGTCCTCGTCGTAGACGATCGGGAAGGGCTCGCCCCAGTAGCGCTGGCGGCTGAACAGCCAGTCGCGCAGGCGGAAGTTGACGGTGCCCTGGCCGATGCCCTTGCGGGCCAGCCACTCCGTGATGCGGGCCTTGGCCTCGGCGACGGGCAGGCCGTCCAGGGAGACCTCGTCGTTCGAGGAGTTGATGATCTTCGCGTCGTACGACCCGAACGCGTTCTCCCACGTCGACGTGTCCGTGCCGCGGCCGTCGGTCGGCTCGACGATGCAGGTGATCGGCAGCTCGAAGGCGCGCGCGAAGTCGAAGTCACGCTGGTCGCCCGCCGGTACGGCCATGATCGCGCCGGTGCCGTAGCCCATCAGTACGTAGTCGGCGATGAAGACGGGCAGCCGCTCGCCGTTGACCGGGTTGGTCGCGAACGCACCGGTGAAGACACCGGTCTTGTCCTTGGCCTCGGCCTGCCGCTCGACGTCGGACTTGGCGCCGGCCTGCGCGCGGTACGCGGCGACGGCCTCCGTCGGGGTGGCGTGACCGCCGGTCCACACGTCGTGCGTGGACTGGGGCCAGGCGGCCGGCGTGAACTTGTCGACCAGCGGGTGCTCGGGCGCCAGCACCATGTAGGTCGCGCCGAACAGGGTGTCGGGGCGCGTGGTGAAGACGGTGATGTTCTCCCCGTCGACGGGGAAGTCGACGCGGGCGCCCTCGGAGCGGCCGATCCAGTTGCGCTGCTGCAGCTTGATGGCCTCGGGCCAGTCCAGCTCGGTCAGGTCGTCCAGCAGCCGGTCGGCGTACGACGTGATCCGCATGTTCCACTGGCGCAGCTTGGCCTTGAAGACCGGGAAGTTGCCGCGCTCGGAGCGGCCGTCGGCGGTGACCTCCTCGTTGGCCAGCACGGTGCCCAGACCGGGGCACCAGTTGACCGGCGCGTCCGAGGCGTACGCCAGGCGGTACTCGCCCAGGACGTCGGCGCGCTCGGCGCCGCTCAGCTCCTGCCACGCGCGCGTGGTGCCGTCTGCGCCGGGTACCGCACGCTCCCCGGTCTCGAACTGGGCGATCAGCTCGGCGATCGGCCGGGCCCGGTCCGCCTCGGTGTCGTACCAGGAGTTGAAGATCTGCAGGAAGATCCACTGGGTCCACTTGTAGTACTCGGGGTCGATCGTGGCGAACGACCGGCGCCTGTCGTGGCCCAGGCCCAGCCGGCGCAGCTGGGACTTCATGTTCTGGATGTTGGACTCGGTGGACACGCGCGGGTGCGTGCCGGTCTGCACCGCGTACTGCTCGGCGGGCAGGCCGAAGGCGTCGAAGCCCAGGGTGTGCAGGACGTTGTGCCCGGTCATGCGCTGGAAGCGGGCGAAGACGTCGGTCGCGATGTAGCCCAGCGGGTGGCCGACGTGCAGGCCCGCACCGGAGGGATACGGGAACATGTCCATGATGAACTTCTTGGGCCGCGCGACGATCGCCGGGTCTCCGGCCAGGTCACCCTTGGGGTTCGGCGCCGCGTACGTGCCCTCGGCGTCCCAGAAGTCCTGCCAGCGTGCTTCGATGTCAACGGCCATGGCAGCCGTGTAGCGGTGCGGCGCCGCCACCTCGGAGGCGGCAGCGGGGTTCGTCTCGCTCATGATCCTCAAAGCTCCATCGATCGTCTCTGCCGGCGGCTGTATCGTCCAGGCTGTTACATCCACCAAATGAAAAATCCCCTCGCACAGGAGGGGATGCCACGCCGATGCCGACCTGCCGGTTGTGGCGGTCGGGACTGATCAGCGCGGCCCGCTAAGCAGAAGGCGTACGGCACGCATGCGGTCAGAGTACCGCAGCACTTGAGCACGCCGCGACGCGCTTCCGTATGGCTTGTAGACACGACCGCCGCACGGTTGAAACTGATCTATGGCCAACGGTTACTTCGCGTAACAGATGCTAAGGGACATCACAACAGGCGCGTGGCCTTTTATAACAACGCAATAACTCAAACCTCGTACCGATCGGTATGGCTCCACTTAGAGTGCGGCAGCGGGACCGCTTTCCCGAACTGCTCGGAGTTGCCCCCATGAACGCTCGTCGTAGTAACAGCTCGCTCCCCAAGCCAGGCCGGTCGGCCTATGGGGTGGCGTCCGCTCTCGTCCTGCTCCTCATACCCGTGATCGTGCTGGTGGGAGGTGACCGCTTCCGCGACTTCCTGAACTTCGGCGCGGGAGTGCTGTGCCTCGTCTCGCTCAGCTGTTCGGTGATCTGGGGCCTGGTCGCCCAGGACCGGATCCTGCTGAACACGCGCCAACGCATCATCGGGCAGGCGGTGCACCGGACGACCTCGGTCGCCTCGATCGCGTTCCTGCTGCTGCACATCACCACGAAGATCGCGCTGGACCACACCCAGTTGATCGCCGCGCTCGTCCCGTTCTCGCTCGGCGTCACCGGAAGCGCCGGACTGATCGGCATGGGCTCGCTGGCCGGCCTGCTGATGATCTTCGTGGGCGTCACCGGCGCCCTGCGCAGCAACTTCGCGGCCCCGGCCCCGGTCGCGGCCCGCTGGCGCGCGATGCACATGCTGGCGTACCCGGCCTGGGGCCTCTCGCTGGTGCACGGCCTCTACGCGGGTCGCGCGGCGAAGTCCCAGTTCACGATCATGTACAGCCTCTGCCTGATCGCCGTCATCGCGGCACTGGCGCTGCGCGCGGCGCCACGGCCGGTCAAGCGCAAGGTCACCGACCGGATCATGGCCGTCCTCGGTACAGAGGAGCGGCCCGGGCGCGAGGAACTCGAAGCGAGCCGGGCCCGGATGGCGGAGACCTCCGCAGGCTCCCGCTCCGGCTCCGCACTGCCGGGCTACGAGAACACGAGGGCGCCGATGGCGTCGCCCACCGACCCGGCGAACCGCCCGTCCCCCTCCTACTACGACGCCCCGTCGCGCACCATGAGCCCGGAGTCCACCGGCGGTTTCGCGGCCGCCTACCGGGCCGTCACGCCCCCGCAGACCGGCCAGCAGCCCTTCGACCAGACCGCCCGCATGAACCTGCCCATGGACGTGCAGGACACGGGGTCGTTCCAGCGGGTCGACAACGGCACGAACGCCTCGGGCAGTTGGCCCGTCCCGACCCCGCCGCCGCTCGGTGAGGCGCCCCCGTCGGCATACGACCCGTTCCAGGACACGGGATACAACATCCCGACCTATGGCAATCCGGGCAACCCCGGGTACGGCGGAAGTGATGCGTACAACACCGGTGAGTCAACTGGTGCCTATGGCACGTATAACCCGGACGACACGTACAACAGCGGTCCCGCCAATGAACCATCACCCGGCTCGTCATTCGACGCGCCGGGATCGGGCGAACCTTGGAACACGCCTTCCGGAGGCTATAGGTGAACGAGGCCCTGCCCGACGTACCAGAAGTCCGCGTGGTCGGGCTTCCCCAACTCACGTCAGGCTTCGACCTTGTCGAACGACTCGACCTGCCCATGCACCTCAAGGTGCACGGCCCGCTCGAACCCCTGGGCGGCGAGCAACTCGCGAAGCTCGCCGAGAACATCAACCTGAAGGGCCGCGGCGGCGCGGGCTTCCCCTTCCACAAGAAGCTGCGCTCGGTCGCCGAAACGGCGATCAAGCGCGGCGTACGGCCGGTCGTCGTCGTCAACGGCAGTGAGGACGAGCCGGCCTGCCGCAAGGACACGGTGCTCATCAACCGTGCCCCGCACCTCATCCTGGACGGCGCCCTGTTGGTCGCCGAGGCCCTGGGCGCCCGCACGCTCGTGGTGGGGGTCACCCGGGAGTCGACGCAGCGCTCGATGGAGGCCGCGCTCGCCGAACGCGGCCTGAGCAACAGCCGTCGCTCCGCGCTCAAGGCGTTCGTCCAGCGCAACCCGGTCCGCATGGTCACCGGCGCCGCCGCGTCGCTGATCCGCTCGATCGACGGCGGTCCGGCGATCCCGCCCGGCCGCAAGGTGAGCGCCTCGCAGAACGGCGTCGGCGGCGCCCCGACCCTGCTCTCCAACGCCGAGACGTTCGCCCAGTTGGCGATCGCCGCCCGTATCGGCCCGGAGCGCTACGGCAACACCGGTCTGTACGACGAGCCGGGCACCGTCATGCTGACGGTCTCCGGCGCGGTCGCGCGCCCGATGGTGATCGAGGTCCCCACGGGCGTACCGCTGCGCTACGTCCTGCAGTTGGCCGGCGCCCCGCCGGTGCCGCAGGGTGTGCTGACGGGCGGCTACCACGGCAAGTGGATCGACGCGGCGACGGTCAACGAGGCGATCGTCTCCCGCAACTCCCTGGACGCGGTGGGCGGTGCGCTCGGTGCCGGCGCGATCCTGCCGATCACCCAGGAGACCTGTCCGCTGGGCGAGTCGCTGCGCGTGGCGCAGTGGCTGGCGGAGGAGAGCGCGGGACAGTGCGGTCCCTGCTACCTCGGCCTGCCCGCCGCCGCGCGCGGCATGGAGGACATCATCAACGGCGGCGGCCCGGCCGCCCTGGAAGCGCTCAAGCAGGTCGCCAAGAACGTGAAACGGCGCGGCGCCTGCTCCCACCCCGACGGCTCCGCGATGTTCCTGGAGTCGACCATCAAGGCGTTCACCGACGACCTCGCGGCACACGTCCTCGGGAACGGCTGCGGACGGCCCGTGGAGGGCGTTCTGCCGCTCTTCGAGGGAGGCAGGACACCCGCGGGCATCACCGGCGGCGCGGACGCCGGAGAGGACAGCGGCGGCAGCCGGCAGAAGATCTACGTCGACTGGACGCTGTGCCGGGGCCACGGCCTGTGCGCGGACATCCTCCCCGAGGTGTTCCAGCTCGGCGCCGACGGCTTCCCCACGGTCGCCCAGGCGAAGGTGCCGCAGTACGCGGAGGCGAAGGCGCTGCGCGCGGTGCGCCGCTGCCCGGCGCTCGCCCTGCGCATCGAGGAGGACACCCGTCCGCAGGCACCCGCCCGCAACCTCCCGGTCCTCTCCCAGGGCCGCGGCCGCCGCGCCCTCGGCCGCTGACACGCAAAAGGGCGGGCCATCCGATCGGATGGCCCGCCCTCTGCGTTCAACTGCTGGGAAAATGTCCAACTTCTGTGGAGCTAAGGAGAATTGAACTCCTGACCTCCTGCATGCCATGCAGGCGCTCTACCAACTGAGCTATAGCCCCATGCGATGTTCCGCGATGTTCCACCCGGGTGTCCCTGGCGGCGGCGCCAACATTACACGGTGGACCGGGTGGAGCACCAAATCGTTTCCGTTCCGCACGGGTACGGGAGCGTACGAGGGCTAATGTCGCCCTTCGTGACCGTGACCGTGATCGCGTTCTCCGGAATCCGGCGCCGGGTGCCGCCCGCCCTGGGCGTCTGCGCGGTCTCCTTCACCGCGTTCCGGCTCGCCCAGCGGGCCGCGCACGTGTCGATGATCGACCTCATGGTGTAGCGCGCGGAGGGGGCCACCGTGCGCGCGGGCGGCGACCTGTACGCGCTGCGCACGACCGCGGCGCAACCGCCCACCACGTACCCGCCGTTCGCGGCCCTGCCGTTCACCCCGCTGACGCTGCTCGACACGGCCGGCCTGCGCACCCTGGCGACCGCCGCGAACCTCGTCCTCCTGGTGGCGTTCGTACGGCTCTCGCTGCGGCTCGTCGGGCACACGCGCGTGGAGAGCGTCTGGTGGGTGTCCGCGCTCGCCGTCTGGTGCGAGCCGGTGTGGACGACCCTGCGCTACGGACAGGTCAACCTGCTGCTCGCCGTCCTGGTGCTGTGGGATCTGTCACGGCGTTCCGGGGACCGCACGGCCGGGCTCGGCATCGGTCTCGCGACGGCGATCAAGCTGACGCCCGCGCTGTTCGTCGCGGCGTTCCTGCTCGCCGCCGGTCTCGTGGCCCGCCTGCGGCACGGCGGCGGGGGCCCCTGGCTGCGGCACGCGCGCGGGGCGGCCCTCTCGTTCGCCGGCGCGACGCTGCTCGCGGCGGCTGTACTGCCGTACGACTCCTGGCAGTTCTGCAGCCGCGCGCTGTTCGAGACGGGGCGGGTGGGGCATGCCGAGGAGACCACGAACCAGGCCCTGCGCGGGCGACGGGAGTGGGCGGTGGCCGCCTGCGCGGTGACCGCGCTGCTGGTGAGCCCGGTGTCCTGGTCGCACCACTGGGTGTGGTGCGTGCCGCACGGGCTCGGGCGGCCCGAACTGCACCAGGGCGGCATCGAGTTGATGTTGTCGGCCCTCTACGGGGCAGCCGGTTGCGCCTTCCTCGTTCTCGCCGGGACCTCCCTGGGGAGTCCCGGCCGACGTCAAGCCGTGACGAACGAGTAGAACCGCTTGAGCGTGCAGTGCTCCTCCAGAAGACGGCCGTAGATCGGCTCGCCCTCCAGTTCGCGGTACGTCTCGATCGGGTCGCCCTTTATGATCAGCGCCCGCGCGCACTCCTCGCACCAGTACTGGTAGTCGGGATTGACCGGTTCCATGTCGCGGACGATCGGCGTCCCACTGCCGCACCAGTCGCACTTTCGCCTGTGTGCACCCATCGATCAGCTCCAGCTGTGGCCGCAGGCCGTGCACACGTAGGAGATTCCGCCATTGTCGCCGAGGACTTGCGCGACATGCGCGGAACCACAGGAAGGGCAGCTGAGCCGGGTGACCGTGTCCCGTGTCGATGCTGCATCAAGGAGGTGGCCGACCTCCCTGAGGATGCTCGCAGGCATCACTGCTCCCTCCCGTCGGGCCGCGACCCCTTCCGGCCGTTTGATTCTGCCACGGCCGGACCTATACGGTCAGCGACGCCTCAGTACCAGTCCGGACACGGCTCACCCGGGGCGCCCTCTCAAAGAGGTATACGCCTGCGGACCTCGAAGCGCTCAAGAGAGCGGTGACGAAAAATCCCGCCCCCCTCGCGGGGGACGGGATCTTGTCGGATCGTCTCCTGTGGAGCTAAGGAGAATTGAACTCCTGACCTCCTGCATGCCATGCAGGCGCTCTACCAACTGAGCTATAGCCCCTCGCGTCCTCCCCGACCGGCGGGGCGAACAAGAAGAACTTTAGCCTGCGACCTGCCGGAAAGTGAAATCCGGTGCCAGGGGGTCCGGCAGGGCGTCAGTCGTCGTCGCCGAGCACCGGTTCCGGCAGCGTGCCGGCGTTGTGCTCCATCAGCCGCCAGCCGCGGGCGCCCTCGCCGAGGACGGACCAGCAGCAGTTGGAGAGGCCGCCGAGGCTCTCCCAGTGGTGGGACTCCAGGCCGAGCAGGCGGCCGATGGTGGTGCGGATCGTGCCGCCGTGGCTGACCACGACGAGCGTGCCGTTGTCGGGCAGCTTCTCGGCGTGCTTCAGCACGACGGGGGCGGCCCGGTCGGCGACCTCGGACTCCAGTTCACCGCCACCGCGACGGACCGGCTCGCCGCGCTTCCACGCCGCGTACTCCTCGCCGTGCCGCCCGATGATCTCTTCGTGGGTCAGCCCCTGCCAGACGCCCGCGTAGGTCTCGCGCAGCCCCTCGTCGTGGGTGACCTCCAGGCCGGTGAGCTCGACGAGCTCGGCCGCCGTGTTCGCGGCGCGCTGGAGGTCGGAGGCCACGATCGCGTCGGGGTTCAGCGAGGCGAGCAGCCGGGCGGCACGACGGGCCTGCGAGACGCCGGTCTCGGTGAGCGGGACGTCCGTGGTGCCCTGGAAGCGGCGCTCCACGTTCCAGGAGGTCTGGCCGTGCCGCCACAGGATGACGCGGCGGCCCCGGCCGGGACGGCCCGCGGCGACCTCACCTGTGGCGCTCATCACCAGTCACCGCCCTGGTCGGCCGCCTCCTCGGCGGCGCGCACCTTGGCGTGCTCCGCGGCCTTGCCGCGGGTGGCCTCGGCGTCGGCCGGCAGCTTCAGCTCGGGGCAGTCCTTCCACAGCCGCTCCAGAGCGTAGAAGACACGCTCCTCGCTGTGCTGCACGTGGACGACGATGTCGACGTAGTCCAGCAGGATCCAGCGGGCGTCGCGGTCCCCCTCGCGGCGCACCGGCTTGGCGCCGAGCTCCTTGTTGAGCCGCTCCTCGATCTCGTCGACGATCGACTTGACCTGGCGGTCGTTGGGCGCGGAGGCCAGCAGGAAGGCGTCCGTGATCGACAGCACGTCGCTGACGTCGTAGGCGATGATGTCGTGCGCGAGCTTGTCGGCGGCCGCCTGAGCGGCGGCGGTGATGAGCTCGGTGGAGCGGTCCGTGGCGGTCACTACGTGGCTTTCGGTCGGCGGGCACTTGACCCCAAGGGTCTCACGGACCGCCGGGGGTACCCCACGTGATTGTTGGATCACGCGGGGCACCACGCCCTTTGCTAGGTCCCGTCGGCCGACGACGGCTTGTAGTCCTGCCCCAGGATCACCGTGACGTCCGCGCTCGCGGAGGCGTCGCCCTTGCCGACCGCCGAGGTGGACAGGCCGAGGGTCTTGGCGACCTCGGTGGCGTTGTCCTTGTCGGCGGCGTCGGCGTAGACGACCTTGGTGGCGGCCTGGGTGCCCGCCGGGGTGCCGCCCTCCAGGAACGTGAAGCCGCCGTTGAGGAGGACGACCCGGGCCTTCTCGGTGTTGCCCTTGACGCCGCTGGCGTTCTGCACGGACACCCGCACCGCCGAGCCCTGGTCGGGGCTCTTGGCGCTGCCCCCGAGGACGTCCTTGACGACGCTGGCGCTGGTCTGGGCGCTCAGCGTGCCGTCGTTCTGGACGGGCAGCA
This sequence comes from Streptomyces pseudovenezuelae, assembly GCF_029892565.1. Lineage (GTDB taxonomy): Bacteria > Actinomycetota > Actinomycetes > Streptomycetales > Streptomycetaceae > Streptomyces > Streptomyces pseudovenezuelae_A. Next base: position 406,920 of record NZ_JARXVH010000004.1, read on the forward strand.
GCGCGGTCTTGTAGTCGCCGCTCTTGGCGAGGTCGGACAGCTTGGCGAGGAAGGTGCCGAGGTCCTTGTCGGTGAGCGAGGGGTCGAGGATCTGCGCCAGCGTCTGCACGGTGACCGTCGCGGCCCCCGCGTCCGAGGAGACCTTGCGCAGTACGCCCTGCATGACCTGCCCGAACCGCTCCAGCTGGGCGTTCTGGGCCTCGTCGGTGCCGCGGTAGGTGGCGTAGGCGACGGCCATGGTGCCGGTGAGGGTCTGGTCCTTGCCCTTGTTGACGAGCGGCGCGGTGCCCTTCTTGGTGGCGGCCGGGTCGGGGACGTCGGCGTTGGTGTCGACGTCGATGTTGCCGACCATGTCGACGAGGTTCTGCAGGTAGGGGGTGTCCAGCCGCCAGGTGCCCTCGATGTCGGTGCCCAGGACCGTGTCGAGCGCGTCCCGGGTGCCGGAGGAGCCGTCGCCGTCGACGGACTTGGCGAGCGTGGTCGAGTTGCCGTCGTCGTCCGTCACGGACAGGGAGTTGGGCAGCAGGACGGTGGTGCCCTCTTTGGTGGTGGTGTTGTCGACGAGCAGCGCCGTGGAGGTGCCGCCCTTCTTGGTGTTGTGCAGGTGTACGACGATGACGTCCCGCTTCTGGGCGGCCACCGACGTCGCCGTGCCGGTCTTCGTGTCGTCCGACTCGGACAGACCGGGCAGCTTCCCGGCGTACCAGAGGTAGCCGACCCCGCCGGCCACGACCACGGCGAGGACCACGACCAGGGCGACCAGCCGGCTGTGGGCGCGGCGCTTGGCCTCCTCGCGGCGCTCGGTGCGGTTCTCGGTGAAGTTGAGCCAGTCGATGACGTCCTCGGAGTTGCCGTCGGGCTCCTCCACGAACGCGAACTGCTCGGTGCGGTAGTCCCGGTCGGCCCGCGCGGGGCCCTCGGTCTCCTCGTCCGCCTCCGGCGGGCCCGCCTGCTGCGGGATGTAGGCGGTCTGCTCGGCGGTCCGCGGCTGCTGCCCACTGGTCGCCGCCCGGCCGTAGGGGTCGTAGGAGGCGCCGCCGCCGTAGGTGTCGTAGGACGGCGTGACGGGCTGCTGGCCGGTGCCGTACGGGTCGTACGACGGCGCGGCAGACTGCTGGCCCGTCTGGCCGGTCTGGCCGGTCTGGTCCACCTGACCCTGCTGGCCCGTCGCGTACGGGTCGTAGCCGTAGCCCTGCTGCTGCGCGTACGGGTCGTACGGCTGCTGCGGAGCCTGCTGTTGCGGCGTGACCTGGCGGTACACGGGCTGTCCGTACTCGTCGTAGCCGACGAGTTCGTACTGGTCGCCCCCGTACCCCGGGTCGTATCGGTCGTTCACCGGTGCCCCTCTCGGCTCACTCGCCGCCGTACAGCTCGCGCTTGTCGATGTAGCGCACGACTCCGTCCGGCACCATGTACCAGATGGGGTCTCCCTTGGCGACTCTCGCACGACAGTCCGTCGAGGAGATGGCGAGCGCGGGAACCTCCACGAGAGAGACACCACCCTCGGGGAGTCCACGGTCCGTCAGCTGGTGCCCGGGCCGGGTGCAGCCGATGAAGTGCGCGAGGGAGAACAGCTCCTCCGAGTCGCGCCAGGTGAGGATCTGGCCCAGGGCGTCGGCGCCGGTGATGAAGAAGAGGTCCGCGTCCGGGTTGAGCGCGCGCAGGTCGCGCAGGGTGTCCACGGTGTAGGTCGGGCCGCCGCGGTCGATGTCGATACGGCTCACCGAGAACTGGGGGTTCTCCGCCGTCGCGATGACGGTCATCAGATAGCGGTCCTCGGCCGGGGACACGTCGCGGTGGGTCTTCTGCCACGGCTGGCCGGTCGGGACGAACACCACCTCGTCCAGGGCGAACTGCGCGACGACCTCACTGGCCGCCACGAGGTGCCCGTGGTGGATCGGGTCGAACGTTCCGCCCATGACGCCGAGGCGGCGCTTGCCGGGGTTCGACGGCGCGTTGCCGGGACCGGTAGGCATGTCCTGCTCTCCCATGCCTGCAGACCCTACCGGCCCGGCCTGAGGATCCCGTCCGGCAGCTCAGCGGTCACGGTTGAAGCGGGTGGTGATCCACAGCAGGAGCAGCAGGAGGAGGAAGGCGCCGCCGCCGGTCACGTAGGGGCTGAGGCTCTCGTGGTTGCCGCCGTGCTCCTCGCCCTCGGCTGCGAGGGTGGCCAACTGGGCTGCGGTGCTGTGGAAGCTCATCTTCGGCAGGACCAATCCGGTGTGGGCGGACAGAGACGTCGGGCCCATGGTAAGCGGGCGGCCGCGCGGCGATCACGCCGACTCCGCCGTTGGGGAAGTCCGCGGGGACCGAAGGGGAACTCCGGAGGGTTCTCAGTCGTCTTTCCGCTTGTAGCCACGCAGCAGGAACCACGCGGTCAGCACACAGCCCAGCATCATCACGATCAGTACGACCCGGAGCAGATTCCCGGCCCCTTGCTGCTCGGCCGCGTTCGCGGCCTCGGTGAGCCAGGCGGCCGGGGGGTTGTGCGGCATGCGGGGACTCCTTCGGTGTAGTGCCCGTCCACCGTAACTCCGCCTAGGCTGGGACCGGCTTCGGGGGCGCAAAGGACCGCACAAGGGTCAGCAAAGGGCCACTCACAGGCAGCTGGGGGAAGACATGTCCGACGACAGCCACGAGCACAACGGACACGAGAACGTGCCGAGCAGGCAGCGCAGGCGTTTCCCGGGTATCTCCTCGCGTGCGTACGAGCACCCGGCCGACCGCTCCGCCCTGGTGGCGCTGCGCAAGCTCAGCGGTTTCGACACGGTCTTCAAGGCGCTCAGCGGGCTGCTGCCCGAGCGCAGTCTCAGGCTGCTGTTCCTGTCCGACTCCGTGCGGGTGTCGGACCAGCAGTTCGCCCACCTCAACGACATGCTGCGGGACGCGTGTTACATCCTGGACCTGGAGAAGGTCCCGCCGATGTACGTCAGCCAGGACCCGCAGCCCAACGCGATGTGCATCGGCCTGGACGAGCCGATCATCGTCGTCACCACCGGCCTGGTCGAGCTGCTCGACGAGGAGGAGATGCGGGCGGTCGTCGGCCACGAGGTGGGCCACGCGCTGTCCGGGCACTCGGTGTACCGCACGATCCTGCTGTTCCTGACCAGCCTTGCGCTCCGGGTCGCGTGGATCCCGCTGGGCAACGTGGCGATCATGGCGATCGTGACGGCGCTGCGCGAGTGGTTCCGCAAGTCGGAGCTGTCGGCGGACCGGGCGGGCCTGCTGGTCGGCCAGGACGTGACGGCCTCGATGCGCGGCCTGATGAAGATCGCGGGCGGCAACCACCTGCACGAGATGAACGTGGACGCCTTCCTGAAGCAGGCCGAGGAGTACGAGGCCGGGGGCGACCTGCGCGACTCCGTGCTGAAGATCCTGAACGTGCTGCCGCGCACCCACCCCTTCACCACGGTCCGCGCGGCCGAGCTGAAGAAGTGGGCCGAGTCCCGCGACTTCCAGCGGCTGATGGACGGGCACTACCCGCGCCGCGACGAGGACAAGAACACCTCGGTCACGGACTCCTTCCGCGAGTCCGCCGCGAGTTACGCGAGCAATGTGAAGAGCTCCAAGGACCCGCTGATGAAGCTCGTCAGCGACATCGCGGGCGGCGCCGGCGACCTGGGCGGCCGGGTCCGCCGAGGCTTCGGCGGCTTCGGGAACTCGACCCCGGGGGAGAACGGCTCGGCGGACGGGCCGCCCACCGACACCCCTCCCACGGAGCAGCCCCCGAAGGACACCCCGCCGCGGGACGGCGACTGACAGAGGGCGGAACCGAGAGCTTCAGGGCCGGCGAGGCGTATGCCCCGCCGGCTCTCAGATTTTGGGCTGCGCGCTCGTCGCCAGCGTCCCGCACAGCGCCGTCGCGCTGCCCGTGGCGTACGGGTCCGTGCCCGCCGGGCCGCCCGCCTTCGCCGTCTCGCCGGCCAGCAGCGGGTGGAGGTGGTTGGTCGAGTCCTCGGTGCAGGACAGCGGGCCGGCCTGGACGTAGGAGACGACCAACTGGGCCTGGTGCAGGCGCAGATCGTCGCGGTCGAAGCGGAACTGCAGCTCGCGCCGGACGGTGAAGAGCGAGGCCGGGGTCTTGGCGTCGGCGCCGGCCGGCCGCAGCGCGTAGACGAAGGTGTGGTCGGCGGTGACCTCAAGGGTGGAGGAGTCCGTCTCGGCGGCCTGGAGCGTGCCCTGGACCCGGATCTTCCGGTCGGCGAGCTGCGCCTCGCGCGCGTCGAAGCGAACCAGCCATCCGGTGGGCGCGTGCCGCCCGTCGGCGGTCGGGTGCTCGAAACTCTGGTCGAACTGGTCGAGTTGGGCGCCGTCGAGGATGACCCGTACAGGGCGGACGTCCTGCCCGCTGATCACGTCGGGGTAGAGCGAGGACCGTACGAGGTAGTCCTTGGCCGTGGTCAGCGCGGTGACGACCTGGCTGTCCGAGAAGTGCGCGGTGCGCCGCGAGGCGGGCAGCGGGATTCCCTCGGCGCCGACCAGGTACTGCGCGGCGGGGCTGTGCGCGTACAGCGACTCGGCATCGGCCGCTCCGGGCACCTCGCTCTGCGGGGCGAGCGGGATGACGGTCATCCGCAGGGGCTCGACGGGCTGCGCGGTCGCGGGTGACTGGTAGGGATGCCGTACGCCCATGTAGATCGCGGTGCCGAAGGCCACGGCGATCAGCAGGACCAGGGCCAGCGCCTGCCGGGACAGGCCCCGGCGCAGTGGCGGGCGGCGGCGGACGGCGGGCGCGTGGTCGGCGATGCGCTCCTGCGCGGAGAACTCCTGGAGCCGGGCAGCACGGACGAACGATTCGTCGAAGACGACGGATCGGTACTCGTCCTCACCACCTCCGGGGCCGCCCTCGGGAGTCCCCTCAGGTGGGTTTCCAGGCCCGCCCATATCTTCAGGGTAGGTCTCAGGAGGCTCAGGTAAACGCCCTGATGTGCGACAACTTCTGACAGGTTCTCACCAGGACCGCACACCGACGGCCGGGGACCGCTCAGGGCGTGCGCGGGATCACCGAGACGGCTGGCTGGGAGTAGTCGGCGGAGGCGGACGGCGGCGGTGCGCTGCCCTGCTCCAGACCGGTCGAGGCGGGCGCCGGCACCCGGTCGCGGCTGCCGCCCGAGGAGGCACCCCGGTAGACCGCCGAGAAGGCCAGCGCGACCATGCCGATGCCCATCACGAGGGCGAGCATCCAGGCGACGGGACGATGCCAGCGGACCTGTTTGCCGTACGTCCCCGGGGCGCCGTAGCGACGTGCCCAGCCCTCGGTGTCGTCGGTGTCGTCCAGGTCGTCGAGTTCGGGATCTTGGCCGAAACCGGTGCGGCCGCCGGCGCCGTACCCGTCCTCGTAGCGCTCGCCCGTGCCGTGCGTCCGGCGGGCTTCCGCCTCGGAGGCCTCTGCTCTCGCCTGGGCAGCGGCCAGCAGGCGTTCGACGGCGGTCGGCTCGTGCACCACGGCCGCTCGTACGAAGGCCTCGTCGAAGACCACGGATGCGAACTCTTCGTCCGACATTCCGCGGTCGTGGTCGTCGTCGGGCTCCCAGCCGTCAGGGAACGGCGTGCCCCCCACGTCCTCCGGCACCTCTCCAGAGTAGACCTGGGGGGTCAATTTGGGCAGACGGTATGGAAATTCATCCGCCTGCTGAGACGCCCCGTCGGCCGGGGGTCAGCGCCGGATGTGGCCGTCGCCGGTGACGATGTACTTGGTGCTGGTCAGCTCCGGCAGGCCCATGGGGCCCCGGGCGTGCAGCTTCTGGGTGGAGATGCCGATCTCCGCGCCGAAGCCGAACTGGCCGCCGTCGGTGAAGCGCGTGGAGGCGTTCACGGCGACCGTGGTGGAGTCGACCAGCTGGGTGAAACGGCGGGCGGCCTGCTGGGAGGTGGTGACGATGGCCTCGGTGTGCCCTGAGCTCCACAGCCGGATGTGCTCGACGGCCTTGTCGAGGGAGTCCACCACGGCGGCGGCGATGTCGTAGGAGAGGTACTCGGTGTCCCAGTCCTCCAAGGTGGCCTCGACGACGGTCGCCTCGGAGTCCTTCGCGTACGCCAGCACCCGCGGGTCGGCGTGCACGGTCACCCCGGCCTCGGCGAGGGCGTCCAGGGCCCGCGGCAGGAACTCGGCGGCGATGTCCTGGTGGACCAGGAGGGTCTCGGCGGCGTTGCAGACGCTGGGCCGCTGGGCCTTGGAGTTGATCAGGATGTCGACGGCCATGTCGAGGTCGGCGTGGGCGTCGACGTAGACGTGGCAGTTGCCGACGCCGGTCTCGATCACGGGGACCGTGGACTCGGCGACGACGGTCTGGATCAGGGAGGCGCCGCCGCGCGGGATGAGCACGTCGACCAGGCCGCGGGCGCGCATCAGCTCGCGCACGCTCTCGCGGCTCTCGCCGGGCACCAGCTGCACGGCGTCGGCGGGCAGTCCGGCGCCGCCCACGGCGTCCCGCAGCACCCGCACGAGGGCGGTGTTCGACTCGTAGGCGGAGGCCGAGCCGCGCAGCAGGACCGCGTTGCCGGACTTCAGGCAGAGGGCGGCGGCGTCGACCGTCACGTTCGGGCGGGCCTCGTAGATGATGCCGACGACCCCGAGCGGGACGCGGACCTGGCGCAGGTCGATGCCGTTGGGCAGGGTCGAGCCGCGGACGACCTCGCCGACCGGGTCGGGCAGCGCGACGACGTCGCGTACGTCGGAGGCGATGGCGCGCACCCGCTCCGGGGTGAGCGTCAGCCGGTCGATGACCGCCTCGCTGGTGCCGGCCGCCCGGGCCTTGGCGATGTCCTTGGCGTTGGCCTCGACGATCTCGCTCGTGCGGACCTCCAACGCGTCCGCGACGGCGAGCAGCGCGTCGTCCTTCACCGCGCGCGGCAGCGGGGCGAGGTCGGCGGCGGCGGATTTGGCGCGGTAGGCGGCCCGGGTGACCGGGGACATGGAGTCGTACGGCGAAAGCGTGGTCATGCCCGCAGCGTAGTGCTCCGGACGGGTGCGTCCAGCGTGTATTCCACACCCCGAGACGGGTTCAAAAGGGGTGAACCCCCACCGGGCTCGCGGGCGGTGGGCCGTATCCCTCGGCCAGGCGCTGGTGGTAGGTCTGGCGGTCGATGACCTCCAGGCCGACGATCTCCCAGGGCGGCAGCTTGGCGGTCTGGCGGTGCTCGCCCCACAGGCGCAGCGCGACGGCGGCCGCGTCGTGCAGGTCGCGCGCCTCCTCCCAGTAGCGGATCTCCGCGTGGTCGTTGGCGTAGCGGCTGGTCAGCAGGAAGGGATGGTCGTGGGCCAGCTGTTCCAGGCCCCGGCGCACCTCGGTGAGCGGGGTCTCGTCGCCGGAGACGCTGAGGGTGATGTGCCACAGGCGCGGCAGGTCCGCCGGCTCCGCGTACCGCTCGCCGGCCGCGACGCTGGTCAGGGCCCGCTCCTCGCCGGTCGCGCGGGAGGCGGCCCCGGGGCGCACTCGTCTCACGACGGCCTCCTTCACCAAAGGTCGAGCGGTGCTCGCGCGGATTGTGTCCCTGAGACAAAGTTGAGCAGGCCGGGGGCCGCCGCGTGGCACTTTTGCGGAACGTCCACCACCGGGGGGCGGACGTTTCGGCCCAATTACGGGTGCAGGACGACGAGGTCGTCCCTGTGTACGACCTCCCGCTCGTACGCGGCACCCAACTCGCGCGCGAGCTCCCGCGTCGAACGTCCGATCAACTGGGGGATCTCCTTGGCGTCGAAGTTGACGAGCCCCCGGGCCACCGCGCGCCCGGTGCCGTCGCGCAGCTCGACCGGGTCGCCGGCGCTGAACTCGCCCTCGACGGAGGCGATCCCGGCCGGCAGCAGCGAGGTGCGCCGCTCCACGACCGCCCGTACCGCGCCGTCGTCCAGGGTGATCGAGCCCTGCGGGGTGGAGGCGTGCTGGAGCCACAGCAGCCGGTCGGCGGAGCGCTTGCCGGTGGCGTGGAAGTAGGTGCCGGTGTCGCGGCCGGAGAGCGCCTCGGCCGCGTGCACCGCGCTGGTCAGCACCACGGGGATGCCGGCGGCGGCGGCGATCCGGGCGGCCTCGACCTTGGTGACCATGCCGCCGGTGCCGACCCCGGCCTTGCCGGAGCTGCCGATCTCGACGTGCGCGAGGTCCTCGGGTCCGCGTACCTCCGCTATCCGCGAGGTGCCGGGCCTGCTGGGGTCGCCGTCGTAGACGCCGTCGACGTCGGAGAGCAGGACCAGGAGGTCGGCGTGGACGAGGTGGGCGACGAGGGCGGCGAGGCGGTCGTTGTCGCCGAAGCGGATCTCGTCGGTGGCGACGGTGTCGTTCTCGTTGACGACGGGGAGCGCGCCCATCGCGAGCAGCTTGTCGAGGGTGCGGGAGGCGTTGCGGTGGTGGGCGCGGCGGCTCATGTCGTCGCTGGTGAGCAGGACCTGTCCGACGCGGACGCCGTAGCGGGCGAAGGAGGCGGTGTAGCGGGCGACCAGGAGGCCCTGGCCGACGCTGGCGGCGGCCTGCTGGCGGGCCAGGTCCCGGGGGCGGCGGCGCAGGCCCAGCGGGGCCAGGCCGGCGGCGATGGCACCGGAGGAGACGAGGACGACCTCGCGCTCCCCTCCGCCGCGGCTCTTGGCGAGGACGTCGACGAGCGCGTCCACCCGGTCGGCGTCCAGGCCGCCCGCCGCGGTGGTCAGCGACGAGGAGCCCACCTTGACGACGATCCTGCGGGCTTGCGCCACGGCCTGCCTTGCCCCTGCCACCTTGCTCTTCCGTCCCCTCGCACGCTCGGGCTGCACCGCCCGGCAATCTACGCGAACGGGGCTTCCCGCCGCGCGGCATTCCAGTCCCCGGACACCGTCGAGTAACGGCATCCTCACGCCCCGCTTACGGCAAAAAGGTTGCACTGGTTGCTTATAGAAATTAAAGGCGACACAAACATAAGTTGAACTCTGTGCCACCTACAGTTCGCCGCGTGAAGCGCATACTCCTCAGGTCGGGCAAGAGCCCGTACGACGTCGTGCCGGTCGAACAGGCCCTCCACCAAGACGTCTTCGCCACAAACTCGGGCAACCTGATCTTCAGCGACGCCTCCCACAAGATCCTTCAGACGCCGGACACCGAGGTGGTCTCGAACGGGATCCGGACCGACATCGCGGCGGCGGACCGCATCAACGAGGAGTACGACGCCTTCGTCGTGCCCCTCGCCAACGCGTTCCGGCCCTCCTTCGAGCCCCAGTTGCAGCGGCTGACCCGGCTGATATCCCGGCTGAAGATCCCGGTCGTGGTGCTGGGCATCGGCGCACAGGCGGGCCTGAACTACAACGCGGCGCGGCTGAAGCCGATGGAGGAGACGGTGCGCGGCTTCGTCTCCGCCGTCCTCGACCGCAGCGCCTCGATCGGGGTGCGCGGCGAGTTCACCGAGACGTACCTGCGCGACCTGGGCTTCCAGGACGTCGAACTGATCGGCTGCCCCTCGCTGTTCATGTACGGCAAGGAACTGACCGTGCAGAAGGGGGCGTCGGAGCTCACCGCCGCGTCCCGGATCGCGGTCAACGGCTCGCACAGCGCGGTGCAGAAGCAGGGCCTGGACAAGGTCATCGCCCGCGCCCACGCCCGCTATCCGCACCTGACCTTCATCGGCCAGAACCTCAGCGACGCGCAGCAGCTGCACTGGCGGGACCTGTCCCACCCGAACGCGACGGTGACCGCGATGCCGACGCACCCCGACCACCCGATGTACCGGGAGGACAAGGCGCGCGTCTACATCGACCCGATCACCTGGATCGACGACCTGCGCGACTACGACTTCTCCTTCGGCTCCCGCATCCACGGCAACATCGCGGCGCTGCTCGCGGGCACGCCCGCCACGGTGCTGTGCAGCGACTCGCGGACGCTGGAGCTGTGCCGGTACTTCGAGATCCCGCACCGCCGGATCGACGAGCTGCGCGAGAATCCCGAGGCAGCGGACCCGGCCGCGCTGTACGCGGAGGCCGACTTCAGCGGCCTGGTCGGCAACCATCACGAGCGCTTCGAGCGGTTCACGTCCTTCCTGGACCGCAACGGCCTGGAGAACACGTTCACACACGGCGACGGTGGCGCGGCCTACGACGCCCGCATGAAGGAGCTGACCTTCCCGGCCGGCATCCGCCCCTGGAACGACGCGGACGTCTCCTCGCTGACGACCCGGTTCGGCTGGCTGCAGAGCCGTATCACCGAACTGTCCCTGGACAACGCCCAGTTGAAGCGCGACCTGGCCCGCGGCGCGGCGAAGGCGGCCAAGGCGGCGGCGCCGAAGGCGGTCGCGACCCCGTCCGTCTACCGCCGGGCCCGCCGCGTGGTGGCCCGCCCGATCCGCCGGGCACTGCAGTCGGGCAAGTAGAAGTCGCGACAGCAGCCGATACGGCCGTACAGCCCCTGGCTGTACGGCCGTTGCCGTCGCTATACGGCCGGGGCCGTCCCGCTCGGCGTGGCGAGCACCCTGCGGGCCTTCTTGGCCGCCCGCTTCAGCACGGAGCCGACGGAGTGCTCGCGGTAGCCGGGGAAGCCGCGGGCCTCGCGCGGGGCGGCCAGGTATATCCAGTCGGGTATGCCCACCTCCGCGTCACGGAAGTACGGGTAGGCGAAGTAGAGGTGGTGGCCCTTGTGCTCCAGGAGATTGGCCGCCTCCTGTTCGTCCCGTACGAACTCGATGACCGGCAGGAGGAGTTCAGGCCGCTGCTCGGCCACCAGGTGCAGTCTGAGGCGCTCCTCGACCCGGAGCCGGGCGGCGATGCCCTCGCTCCAGTACTCCTCGATCAGCGGCTTCGCCAGCTCGAACTTGTGCCGCCTGGCCTTCTCGCTGTTCCTCAGGTACTTGGGGCCGAACTGCGGGAGCAGCGTCACCAGGAAGGGGCGGACCAGCAGCGCGTCGCGTCGCTCCCCCGGGGGCACGTGCTCGGCGATCAGGTTCATCAGGGCGCGCGCGGAGTCGAAGCGCAGGATGTAACTCCCGGTCTTCGTCACGTGCTTGCCGTCCTCGCGGCCCACCAGGTAGTAGCAGGTGTAGTCGGCGATCACGGAGACGCCGTCCGCCCGCAGATACGCCTCCATGGTGAACAGCGCGTCCTCACCGGTCCACAGCGACTCGTCGAAGCGCATGCCGTGCCGCTCCAGGAAATCCCGGCGGAACAGCTTCTGCGCGCTCAGCGTGAACTTGATGTTGGAGGAGAAGACGTCGGTGCGGTCGAAGGACCGGTCCCACATCGTCTGCGGCGGCTTGCGGTTGACGCCCTCGACCCGGCCCAGCACCACGTCCGTGCGGTTGCGGTCGGCCGCCGCGACCATCCGCTCCAGCGCCTCGGTACCGAGCCGGTCGTCCGCGTCGAGGAAGAAGACGTAGCGCCCGGCGGCCTTGCCGAGACCCACGTTGCGCGGGCCGCTGGGGCCGCCGGAGTTGTCCTGCCGGATCACGGTGACCGGCATCGGTGCCCGGGCCGCGAAGGCCTCCAGGCACTCCCCCGTGCCGTCGGCAGAACCGTCGTCGACCGCGATGACCTCGACGCGCGCCGGGTCGATGCTCTGCGCCTCGACGGAGGCCAGGCACTCCTCCAGGTACGGCATCGCTTCGTACGCCCCGATGACCACGCTCACATCAGGCTGCGCCACGGTCACGTTTCCCCCTGATTCACCGAGCATTTCCCCCGATGGGACATATTCGCTACCTACTAGATGGATACGGCTCGGTAGCGGTTGTCTCTCGGTGGTGCATTCGTGACTCAGGTCACATGACCGTGGCGCAGTCGTCGATGTGCGGTGCGGGCGTCAGCGGGGGGCGCCGTCCGCCTCTCCGGCGGCCGGCACCGGCTGGGCCGGGGAGAGCTGGTCGGACAGCTCGTCGGCGCCGGGGACACCGGCCGCGTTGTGGGACTCCTGGCCGAGGTTGCGGGTGCCGGCCTTGAGGGCCAGGTCCGCCACCGCGGTGTTGAACTGCTCGATGGAGGTCGGCTCGTCCGGGCCGAGCAGGTACTGCTTGAGCTCCTTGCGGTCCGCCGCCAGCTTGTCGGCGGCCGGGTCACGGACCGCGGCCAGCAGCTCGCCCAGCTCGGCGGCCTTGTTGGAGAGGATCACGGCCGCGCGCACCGCGGTGTTCTGCCGCTTGAACTCCTCCACGCCCAGCTCGGCGGAGTCCGTGACCGCGTACGGCTTGCCGCTCGCGATGAAGTCGGAGACCACGCTGGAGATGTCGGAGACCATCGCGTCGGACACGTTGAAGCAGTCGTACAGACGCGGCTCGGCGCCCGTGACGACCCGGTGCTCGAAGCTGCCGAAGGAGCGCCAGTAGGCGTCGTTCCACTCGGCGCGCAGCCGGGCGACCTCCGCGTGCTTCTCGACGTCGACCACGCCGTCGCGGGTGGCCTCGGCCTCGTCGCCCTTCTCGCCGCCGGTGCCGGACAGCTCGGCGATCCGGGCCTCGATACGGGCCAGGTCGGCCGTGGCCCGCTCCTGCTCGGCCGCGTCGGCGGTGAAGCGGGAGTCGGCGGTGCGCTGGACGGCGGCCTTCTCGACCAGGGCCGTGATGCGCCGGTGCGCGGCGCCGGCCGCGGCGGAGACGGTGCCGGTGAAGGGGTGCGGCTTGTACAGGACGCGGACCGGCGGGTCGGCCTTGATCAGCTTCTTCACGATGTTCTCGCCGGCCAGCACGAGGGAGGTGTTGCCGGGGTCGCCGTCCCAGCCTTCCCAGGTGGGCGCGTACAGGACGGTGGGCATACGGTCGCCCACCGCGCCCTGCCGGGTCTCGATCGGCGCCAGCTGCGGGCGGCCGACCTCCACGATGTCCTCGTCGCGGACGCCGACGTCGGCGATGGCGTAGCGGTCGCGGCCGGCCCGGCCCGCGGTCCACACCTCGTCGTAGACCTTGCTGAACGGGTTGACGCTGGCCAGCTTGTCGCTGTCGCCGTGGCCGATGAAGACGTGCTTCATGGTGGGCACGCGCAGCAGGTGGATGTTCTTGCCGACGTTCGCCGCGTACAGCGCGACGCGCACGGTGTTCAGGTCCATGTTCATCAGGTGCACACCGCCGGGCACGCAGATGACGGGGACCGTGGTGGGCGCCAGGCTCTGCAGTATGACCCGCTCGCGCAGCAGGATCAGCGGCTTGGAGTCCAGCTCCTCCATCGTCTCCAGCCACATGTTGAGCTGGTACGTGGAGTCCTTGGAGCCCGAGAAGTACAGCACCGTCTCGGGCCGGTACTCGCGCAGCCACTCGTCGACGGCGGCCAGCACCTTTTCCGCGTTCGGCGGGATCTTGCTGCCGCGGACGTACGGCACCAGCGCGAGGACGTAGAGGGAGCCCAGGAGCAGGGTGATGCCGATGCCGACGAAGCCGGCGACGGAGTTGTCCACGGCGCAGGAGACCAGGATGCCGACGACGGCCGCGAGGTCGATGTGGAGCATCTTCTCGGCCGAGCGGTTCAGCAGGCCGGGCGGCGGGGCGTCCGGGATGCGGATGCGCGACTTGAGGTCGACGTTGCGGGTGGCGACCGGCATCCGGCGGCGGTTGCGGATCAGCGTGACCAGCGCGCCGTGCGGGGCCTGGAGCCCGTAGAACGCGATGAAGCACGCTATGGCGCCGTAGTAGATCAGGTTGTCCGCGAGGTCCATGCGGGCCAGCAGCAGGATCAGCAGGAGCTGCCTGATCAGGAAGCGGATCGACAGGCCGGCGCGGACCTTGCTGAGCCGGTTGACGAGGTAGCTGCCCTTGCGGTGCAGATAGTGGTCCGCCAGGTACGTCACGGCGGCGGCTGCCGCGAAGGCGTACACGTTCGGGACGAGCGCGGCCAGCATGAGGGCGGGGTAGCCGAGCATCATCAGGGCCGCCGCGGCCAGCTCGGCCGCGCTGCCGACCCGGGCGACGCGAATAGCGGTGGATATCACTGAGAACCTGCTCTGCGAGGGAGTGCCGTTTGGTCTGGGGGTGCGCAGGGTTTGTGGTAATTCGGTAGTAATTCGCCAGAGGTACGGATTCAGGCCTCTGCGAACGCTCGGTTAACGAGCAATCTCAGAGGCCTGAATTACCGACGAAGAAGAATTGGCGCCAATTATTACACGCCGTCCTGGCGGTCGAGCACCGAGGCCAGCGCCGCCTCGAACCCGGAGGCCTGCGCCGCGCCCGCCGTCGGGTCCTGCTGGCGGACGTCGATGACGTGCCCGGTCAGCTCGGACAGCAGCACGTCGAGCGAGGTGCGCGCGACGGCCTCGGAGGACAGCAGGCTGCCCGTCGGCTCCTGGCCGAAGGCCTTGGTGCGCATGGGCGTCGCGGTGCGCTCGGGGTTGACGCAGTTGACCCGGATGGAGTCACCGGCCCACTCGTCGGACAGGGCCTGGGTGAGGTTCACCATGGCGGCCTTGGTCGAGGAGTAGAGGCTGTACTCGGCGCGGCCCCGGGTGTAGCTGCTGGAGGTGTACAGCAGCAGCTGGCCCTTGGTCTCGGCCAGGTACTTGTACGCCGAACGAGCGATCTGCACCGGCGCCAGGTAGTTGACCTTCAGCGCTTCCTCGATGGTCGCGTTGTCGGTCTCGGCAAGCTTGCCGATGCGCAGCACGCCCGCGGTGTTCACCACGTAGTCGATCCGGCCGGTCTCCGCGTACGCCTTGGACAGCGCGTCGTCGACCTCCTCCGGGTTCTCCACGTGGGTGCCGGTGGTGGAGCGGCCCAGCGCGTACACCTTGGAGCCGTAGGACTCGGCGAGCGCGGCGATGTCCTTGCCGATGCCGTAGGAGCCGCCGAAGATCACGACCGTCTTGCCGGTGAGCAGCTCGCGGTAGGTCGCCTCGTCCATCTGCTCGGGCGTGGCGGTGGAGGCGAGCTGGAAGAGCTTGTCGGCGATGAAGACGTCGACGGGCTGGGTGACCTTCATGTTGTACTCGTCGCCCGCGACGACGTGGATCGGCACGTCCGGCAGGTACTTGAGCACGACCGAACAGTCGTCCGTGGCCTGGAAGTTGGGGTCACCGGCGGCGACCTCGTAGGCGCGGCGGATCGTCGTCAGCTTGAAGGCCTGCGGGGTCTGGCCGCGGCGCAGCCGGGCGCGGTCCGGGATCTCGGTGATGAACTCGCCGTCGTCGCCGTGCGTGCGGGTCACGATGATGGTGTCCGCGGACGGGATGGCGACGTCGACGGCCTGGAAGCGCTCCAGCGCGACCACGCAGTCGTCGATGACGCGCCGCGACAGCAGGGGGCGTACGGCGTCGTGGAAGAGGACGTTCAGGTCCTCGCCCTCGGCCAGGCCCTCGCCGAGCGCCTCGATGGCGCGCTCGGTGGTCTCGTTCCGCGTGGAGCCGCCCTCGATGATCTTCTTGACCTTGGTGAAGCCGGCCTTGGCGACGATCTTCTCGATGTCGGGCACGTACCCAGGCGCCATCAGCACGATGATGTCGTCGATCGAGTCAGCCCTCTCGAAGGTGGTGAGGGTGTGCTCGATGACTGCCTTGCCGGCGATCTTCAGCAGCTGCTTGGGGATCGACAGACCCACGCGCTGGCCGGTACCACCGGCCAGGATCACTGCGGTGGTACGGGGCTTGGCTATGTGCTGTGACACAGAGGACCTACCTTGGGCGATTGGGAACGGAGAAATGGTCCCACTTGCGGTAACCGCAGTGCAAGGCGAGCGCCGTTCGCTGCATATGTGCGCGCTACCTGCCATTCACCTTGCACTGCTGGTGACGCGGGAACCCTTGTCCGGGTTCCCGCTTTATTGCTGTGAGTAACTCCACAGGGGCCGGTCATCGCTCAGCGTGACGCCGGAGCGCCTCAGTGGCGCCGCAGCTTCTTCAGGCAGCGGTGCCCGAGCACCTTCACCAGCTCCTTGGAGGACGTCTGGTGAACCGTGCGCGCCTTCGCCGCCGCGGTGTGTCTGACCGGCACCGCGGCGGCCGCGGCGAGCACGCCGTAGAGCGCCTGGGCGGCCACCTCGGGGGCGATCCGCGGCTCGGCCGGCGCCTCCCACGCGGGCGCCTTCGGCACGGCCGAGAGAACGGCCGGATCACCGATGAGGCGTACGCCCGTCGCGCCGATCCGCCCGACCATCTCGGCGCCGATCCCGGCGGCCGCCTCAAGGGCCCAGCGGGGGGTGCCGATCTTCACGTCCTCGGGTGCGGGACTGCACGAGTTCTTCATATGCATCACCGCGCCGTTGCGCACGAGCTTGGAATACAGCTCGTCGGGAAGTCCATTGCCGCGGAATTCCATATTAAGATTCCGCAGCATTTCGGTCTCGGCGAGGGTAAGGGAACGATTCGCCGCGTCCGGAACCGGCTGCAGCAACCCGGTGGGCAGTCCCAACAGCACCTCGAAGGTGCGCATCAGACCGTCCCGGTCGCCGTCGTCCACCACGACGACGGTGACGCGCTCAGGACCGACCACCCGGGCCCACCGCTCGACCAGCCGGTCGTGCCGGTGCCGGCGCCAGAAGCTGGGGTTGGGCTTCTCGTACGGAGCCTTGCGAAGCATGTGCTCCAGCCAGTTCTCGTAGCCCATGCGCAGACCGTTCTGCACGTACTGCTGCCACTGCGAGGGCATGATCTTCGCCAGCGGGCGCAGCGTGACCAGGATGTGCACGCGCTCCCCGCCGAGCTGCTCCACGATCCGCCGTACGGTCGCGTCGTCCTCGGCGTCGGCGAAGAACTCGCTGCTCACCACCGAGGTGCTCGCCTTGGTGGCGGCCACCTGGTCCAGCAGCCGGGTCCAGTGCTTGTCGGTGGGGGCGATGTCGCCCATCATCGCCGGCCGGGCGCAGGCGGCCAGCGCGGCCTCCATCGGGTGTCTGGTGCTCGCCGGGAACACGACCCCGTGGCCGGGCAGTTGGTCCTTCGCGGCGAACAGCGCACCCTGGATCGAGGTCGTCCCGGTCTTGTGCGGGCCGATGTGCAGCAGCCGGGTTCCTGCCGGCAGCGGGGCGAGACCGGCGCGACCGCCGTTCACCCTGTCGTCATCACTCGTACAGTCGATCTCCATGGTTAACGGAGAGTAAGAGCAGTACCTGAGATTGGACTGAGAGTCGCCTGGGACACGGATGAGCCCCAGGCTCCCTCATCCGGAGGTCACACCAACTCGACCCCCGGCCGCCCCGCCTCCACCCGCAGCCGGCCCAGCGTGCTCGGCGTCGCCCGCGGCCGCAGAACCGTGTCGACCACTCTCACCTTCGCGTCGATGGCGTCGCGCCGGATGTCGAAGAGGTGGTAGCCGCGGTGGGCGTCGATCAGCTTCCAGTGCGGGTTGTCCGGCATCCGCGGGTCCCACTCGGTGTGGAACGCGGCCTGGTTCTGGTCACCGTTGCTGGAGATGGACGTACCGACGAACTCGGCGCCCACGACCGCGGAATCAGGGTCGGCGAAGTCCTTCTTCAGGTCGCTGACCATCGTCAGATGACGGTCGCCGGTGAGCACGACGGGGTTGCGGACGTGCGCGAACTCCCCCATCAGGGCGTTGCGTTCGGCCTGGTAGCCGTCCCAGGCGTCGTAGTACCAGAGCTTGCCCTCGCCGACCTGGAGGTCGGTCTCGGCCATCATGATCTGCGAGGCGATGAGGTTCCAGCGGGCCGGTGAGCCGTGCAGCCCGTCGAGCAGCCACTGCTTCTGCTGCGCGCCCAGCATGGTCGACGACGGGTCCTGCGCCCCGACTTGGCCGGTGGCCTGGTCGCTGCGGAACTGACGGGTGTCGAGGACGTTCAGCCGGGCCAGCCGCCCGAACTCCAGGCGGCGGTACATCTGGATGTGCGGCCCGCTCGGGACGGCGCTCGCACGCACCGGCATGTGCTCGTAGTAGGCCTGGTAGGCCGCGGTCAGCCGGGCCACGAAGGCGTCGTGGGTCTGCTTGTCGGGGTCCTGCGGGATCTCGCCGGCGAAGTCGTTGTCGACCTCGTGGTCGTCGAAGGTGACCACCCAGGGGGCGCTGGCGTGCATCGCGGCGAGATCGGGGTCGCTGCGGTACTGCGCGTACCGATTGCGGTACTGCACCAGGGTGTACGGCTCCCCCGTGCCCTCGTGCCGGCGCGGCCCGGTCGAGACCGGCGCCGACTCGTAGATGTAGTCGCCGACGAAGAGCACGACGTCGGGGTCCTGGGCGAGCATGTCGGCGTACGCCGTGAACCAGCCGTTCTGCCAGTTCTGGCAGGAGGCGAGGGTGACCCGCAGCGAGCCGCCGGTGCTGTGCGGCGCGGGGGCGGTACGGGTCCGGCCGGTGCGCGAGAGCTGGCCGCTCACCCGGAAGCGGTACCAGTACGCGCGGCCCGGGCGCAGCCCCCGTACATCCACGTGGACGCTGTGCCCGTACTCGGGCCGGGCCAGGGCGACGCCCCGCCGCACCCCCTTGCGGAACCGGTCGCTCTCCGAGATCTCCCACTCCACCGGGACCACGCTGTCGGGCATACCGCCACCGTGCAGCGGGTCCGGGGCGAGCCGGGTCCACAGCACGACCCCGTCGGGCAGCGGGTCCCCGGAGGCGACACCGAGGCTGAACACCCCGTCGGGCAACGCGGTTTCGGCCGCTCGGGCGGTACCGGGCAGCCAGACCTGGGCGGAGGCGGCGGCGCCGAGAACGGCGGCCCCCGCGGTCAGAAATCGGCGCCGGTCAGGCGAGATTGCTCCGGTCACGGGTGAACTCCCTTGCCTCGCCGGCCTCTTGGACACCTAGAGGCTCACGCAGGCGGGAGGTCCACGCGCTGAACACGGGCATTCGTGCACATGACAACTAGACAGACACTTCGCCTCGTACTGGTGGTGCCGAGGGAAGTGTCACCGACGGGGGTCGTCGTGTTGGGCGACACGAGAGCGCTTGTCGGCGCAGGTCGGCAAATCCAGCCCGTCCGGCGTCTGAGGACGAGGCCGTTCAGGCCGAAGCGGGGGTCCGGGGGCGGCAGCCCCCAGCAGACGGCGCCCCCGAACGCCCGGTACTCCTACTCGAACGGATCAAAATCCCCGTACTCCTGAAGCGCCTCGTCGCGCTCGGCGTCCCGGTCCCGACGCCGCTGCGCCGCAGGCCTCGGCGCTTCGAAGCGATGGTCCTCGCCCCGTCGTCCGAGCATCTCCGCCCCCGACATCATGGTCGGCTCCCAGTCGAAGACGACCGCGTTGTCCTCGGGACCGATGGCGACGCCGTCGCCGGAGCGGGCGCCCGCCTTCATCAACGCCTCTTCCACACCGAGGCGGTTGAGCCGGTCGGCGAGGTAGCCGACGGCCTCGTCGTTGCTGAAGTCGGTCTGGCGGACCCAGCGTTCGGGCTTCTCGCCGCGCACGCGGAAGAGACCGTCCTCCTCCGACACGACGGTGAAGCCGCTGTCGTCGACCGCCTTGGGGCGGATGACGATCCGGGTCGCCTCCTCCTTCGGCTTGGCGGCCCGCGACTCGGCGATCAACTCGGCGAGCGCGAAGGAGAGTTCACGCAGCCCCGTGTGCGCGACCGCCGACACCTCGAAGACGCGGTAGCCACGGGCCTCCAGGTCCGGCCGCACCATCTCGGCGAGGTCCTTGCCGTCCGGTACGTCGATCTTGTTGAGGACGACCATGCGCGGGCGCCGGTCGAGACCGCCGTACTGCTTCAGCTCCTCCTCGATGATGTCGAGGTCGGAGATCGGGTCGCGCTCGGACTCCAGCGTCGCGGTGTCCAGGATGTGCACGAGCACGCTGCACCGCTCGACGTGGCGCAGGAACTCCAGGCCGAGGCCCTTGCCCTGGCTGGCGCCGGGGATGAGCCCGGGCACGTCGGCGATGGTGTAGACGGTCTCGCCGGCGGTCACCACGCCCAGGTTCGGGACCAGCGTCGTGAAGGGGTAGTCCGCGATCTTCGGCTTGGCCGCGCTCAGCACGGAGATCAGCGAGGACTTGCCGGCACTCGGGTAGCCGACCAGCGCCACGTCGGCGACGGTCTTCAGTTCCAGGACGATGTCCTGGAAGTCACCGGGCACGCCGAGCAGCGCGAAACCGGGGGCCTTGCGGCGGGCTGAGGCCAGCGCCGCGTTGCCGAGGCCGCCGCGGCCGCCCTGCGCGGCGATGTACGAGGTGCCGTGGCCGACCATGTCGGCGAGCACGTTGCCCGCGCCGTCGAGCACGACCGTGCCGTCCGGCACCGGCAGGACCAGGTCCTGGCCGTCCTTGCCGGAGCGGTTGCCGCCCTCGCCGGGCTTGCCGTTGGTGGCCTTGCGGTGCGGGGAGTGGTGGTAATCGAGCAGCGTGGTCACGGACTGGTCGACGATGAGGATGACATCCCCACCCCTTCCGCCGTTGCCGCCGTCCGGACCGCCGAGCGGCTTGAACTTCTCACGGTGGACGGAGGCACAGCCGTGGCCTCCGCTACCCGCGGCGACATGCAGCTCGACGCGGTCCACGAAGGTGGTCATGGGATGTGCCTCCAGTTACGTACAACAGTGTCTCTTGACTAACACGCGAAAGGCGGACCCGCTTCCCACCAGGGAAGTGAGGTCCGCCTCGCGAAAGCTTCCGATCAGGTGCCTGAGCCTCAGGCGACCGGAACGATGTTCACGACCTTGCGGCCACGGTGGGTACCGAACTCCACCGCGCCCGAGTTCAGCGCGAACAGCGTGTCGTCGCCGCCACGGCCGACGCCGGAGCCGGGGTGGAAGTGCGTGCCGCGCTGGCGGACCAGGATCTCACCCGCGTTGACGACCTGACCGCCGAAGCGCTTCACGCCGAGCCGCTGGGCATTGGAGTCGCGACCGTTCCGGGTGGACGATGCGCCCTTCTTGTGTGCCATTTCTCCTCAGTCCCTTACTTCGCAGCCGCGGGGATCTCAGTGACCTTGATCGCCGTGTACTGCTGGCGGTGGCCCTGACGACGGCGGTAGCCGGTCTTGTTCTTGTAGCGAAGGATGTCGATCTTCACACCCTTGTGGTGGTCCACGATCTCGGCCTGGACCTTGATGCCGGCCAGCACCCACGGGTCGCTGGTCACAGCGTCGCCGTCGACAACGAGCAGGGTCGAGAGCTCGACCGTGTCGCCAACCTTGGCAGTGGAAATCTTGTCAACCTCAACGATGTCGCCGACAGCAACCTTGTGCTGGCGACCACCGCTGCGCACGATGGCGTACACGCGGATCTCTCTTTCGCTCGGAGAACGGCACCCCCGCAGGCCAGCAGTCCGGTACGAACACGGACAGCCTCTCCCGGTCGCCGAGGCGTCCGGAAGGTAAGAGGTTTACGGGGATGTGGCATGCCTCTGTTCTGACACGCCGACGGTCTAGGCTACGGGCCCGCTCGCGGCCTGGTCAAACCGGGCCAGGTCCGCCCCGGGACCGCCCGGGATCCGACGCGGAACCGGAGGGTCGGAATCCCCCTCTTGTACCCCAAAGCGCTGCGGCTACTCTGTGACTCCAGCCATACACATCTTGGCCACCGCACGTCCACGTGAGAGCCACTACCCGCAGGGCTACCCGACAGGAGAACAGGTTCCCCAGATGCCGACCAAGGTGAGCGTCATCATCCCGGTGTACAACCCGGGAAAGTACATTCAGCCCTGCATCGACTCACTGTTGAAGCAGACCCTCTCCGTCGACGAGTTCGAAGTCATCTTCGTCGATGACGGGTCCACCGACGACACCCCCGCCGAACTGGATTCCCTTGCCGCGCAGCACCCGCATTTCCGGGTCGTCCACATACCGAATTCGGGTTGGCCGGGCAAGCCGCGGAACATCGGCGTGGGAGAGGCGAAGGGCGAGTACGTCCAGTTCGTCGACCAGGACGACTACCTGGCCTCCGACGCGCTGCGGCGACTGTACGAGATGGGTCACCGCAACGGGTCGGACATCGTCATCGGCAAGGTGGCCAGCAACTTCCGCGGTGTGCCGCACGGGGTCTTCCGGGTCGACCGGGAGAAGTGCACCATCCATGACGCGCCCCTGTACGACAGCCTCACGCCGCACAAGATGTTCCGCACCGAGTTTCTCCGCGAGAACAACATCGCCTATCCCGAGGGAAAGCGGCGGCTGGAGGACCAGCTCTACATGATGGAGACGTACTTCCCCGCGAAGGTCGTCTCCATTCTCGGCAGCTACACCTGCTACTACTACTCGAAGCGCGACGACGGAAAGAACGCGGGCTCCACCAGGCCGGTTCCCTCCGGCTATTACGGAAACCTCCGCGAGGTCCTCGACGTCGTCATCGCCAACACCGAGCCCGGTGAATTCCGGGACATGCTGCTGCGGCGCTTCTACCGGGTGGAGATGCTCGGCCGGATCAGCGAGCCCAACGTCCTGAAGTACGAGCAGGCCTACCTCGACGAGATGGTCGACGCCATCCAGCCGCTGGCCAAGGACTTCATGGGCGACGGCGTGCACGACGGGCTCGGCGCGATCTCCCGCATCCGCTCCACGCTGCTGCGCCGCGACGACCGCCAGGGCCTGCTGCGGCTCGCCGAGTTCGCCCGCGGGGTCAAGGGCACGGCCCGCCTCGAAGACGTCAAGTGGAAGCCGAACGGCAAGCTGGCCGTCACGGTCACCGCCCGGCTGCTCCAGGGCGAGGACGGCGAGCCGCTCAAGGTGCTGCGCCGCGACGGCCGCTTCTACCTGCACCCCGAGTACACCGACGGGCTGCTGGGAGAGGGCGAACTGGTCGACGTCACCGCCGAGTTGGACGAGTACAAGGCCGAGATGTCGCTGCGCAACCGCGAGACGGCCGTCGAGTGGCCCTGCGCGATGGAGTTCACCTCCGCCGTCGAGGAACTGGGCGACGGCGCCTGCGAGGTGGTCCTGAGCGGCACCGGTCAGGTCAACCCGCAGGGCGCCAAGGGCCGTGGTCCCGTCTCGCGCGGCTTCTGGGACGTGTGGGTCCCGGTGCGCGGTCTCGGTCTGGTCCGCAAGGCCCGGCTGGGTGCCGACCGCGCGCCGCAGGTCGACGCGGAGTGCCGCCCGGCGCTGCTCGGCTCCCCGGCCCGCCCGGTCATCCCGTACTTCACCGACCCGCACGGCAACCTCACGCTCGACGTGGCCCGCCGCAGCAAGAGGCTGGTGGAGTACCTGGAGGGCCGTCCGGTGCTCCGGATGCCCGGCAGCCGGCCGGAGCTGCGGCTCGACGTGTTCGCCCGTCCGGCGACCGCGCCGCTGAAGACGGAGCTGGTGCTGACCGCCGACGGCGGCCGGACGCACGTGATGCCGGCCGAGGTCGTCCCGATAGAGGGCCGCAGCCACCTCGTCCTGCCCGAGCGCGTGACGGCGCCCGCCGGACGCTGGCAGGCCTCCGTGCGGCTGGACGGAGACAAGAACCCCGCCCTCGACCTCTGCAAGGTCACCGTCAACGGCGGCGGGCGACTGCGGCTCGGCACGGAACTCCCGGTCGTGGACCCGGAATTGGTGCGCGCGACGGTGGTCAGGCGCCGCAAGGCGACCGTACGCCGCAGGCTGCGCGCCGTCGGCGGCCCGATCGTGCGCCGGCTCCCCTCCTCCGCCCGCAAGAAGGTCCGCCGGCTGGCGGCGAAGTTCGTCGGCTGACCACGCCCACACCCCGGACACACGGCACGACTCAGCACACCAAGGATGTGAACGACATGAGGCAGCTCGGCATCGCCGGCGCCTGGATCCACGAGCCGAAGGTCTTCCCGGACGCGCGCGGCAGCTTCCACGAGTGGTTCAAGGGGCCGGACTTCGCCGAGGCCACGGGCCACCGGCTGAACCTGGCCCAGGCCAACTGCTCGGTCTCCAGCCGCGGCACCCTGCGCGGCGTCCACTTCGCCGACGTACCGCCCAGCCAGGCCAAGTATGTGAAGTGCGTGCGCGGCGCGATCCTGGACGTCATCGTCGACATCCGTACCGGCTCCCCCACCTACAAGCAGTGGGAGGCCGTACGGCTCGACGACGTGGACCACCACTCCGTCTACCTCTCCGAGGGACTCGGGCACGCCTTCATGGCGCTGACCGACGACGCGACCGTGGTCTACCTGTGCTCCGAGGGCTACGCCCCCGAACGCGAGCACGGTATCCACCCGCTCGACCCCGACCTGGCCATCGAGTGGCCGACGACGGTGGAGCCGGTCCTCTCCGAGAAGGACGCGGCCGCACCGACGCTGGCCGAGGCGCAGGCGCGGGGTCTGCTGCCGTCGTACGAGGCGTGCCAGGCGTACTACGCGGAGCTGCGCGGCTGAGCCGACGCACAAGAGGCGGCACACGAAGAGGGGTCCTCGCGGATGCGTCCGCGAGGACCCCTCTCGTCATTCCCCCTTGTTCATCCGATCGGCCGGAGGCCGCGCCCCGGCACCGTTACCTCCGGTCCGAGGTCCAGGTCGGTCGCCTTGATCGTGAGCATCGGTGAGGTGTCGACGCCGTCCGGTCCACCGCGCAGCACCCGGATCTCTCCCTGATCCTCGACCACCAGTTCGGCCGCCCGGTCGCGGTCGGTGTCGAGCAGCACGGCCGAGTCACCGGGCAGGGCCTGCGCCCCCTTGAGAGTGAGTCCCTCGGCACTCCCTCTCAGGACGAGGAGCTCCTGCTTCGTGCCCTTCTCGACCTCGGCCGAGAACACCACATCGGCGTACCCGTCCCCGTCCACGTCACCGACCGCGGGCCGGCCACCGAACGAGCAGAAGGAGAAGGGTCCTTGGACCGGCAGCCCCGCCGTCTCCGCCGTGAACCGCCGGCTTCGCACCGAGGGCCCTCCGTACAGCACATCCAACCGGCTGCCGCCCTCCGGAGGCATGGGGTCGCCCCGCATCTCGCAGGCGAGCCCCGCCACGACGTCGGCGTACCCGTCCTTGTCGATGTCCGCCGTCCTGAGCGAGGAGCCGTAGAAGTCCTCGCCCCGCTCGTCCGTGAGCCGCGGCCCCTTGGACAACTTCCCGCCCGCGGCGCCCCGGTACAGATAGGTGGCCTCCGCGACGGGTGACTCGTCCACCAGGATCCCCCAGGAGACCAGGAGATCGTCCTTGCCGTCCCCCGTGACGTCCCCGAGGGCGGCGGGCACCGCGTCGTAGTGCGCCGGGTCGCTGGGCGTCAGGTCGACGGAGACAGTGCTGTTCGGCACGCCCTTGCGGTCGAACGGCCCCAGAAGCACCCGTACGGCGTTGTCGTGGCTCCCGGCGCTCCCGGACAGGACCAGATCGGCGTGCCCGTCCCCGTCGACATCTCCGGTGAGCGGCGCGGAACCCGTCAGCCGGGCCGCGCCGGAGAGCCCCTTGCCGCTCCCCCAGACGACGAAGATGGTCCTCCGGCCCGCCTGGGTGACGAAGTCGGCCCGCCCGTCACCGTCGAGGTCGGCGCTGAGACTGCTGCTTGAGCTGCCGAAGCCGCCGCCCTCGCCCGCCTTGCCGAGCCCCAGCCCGTCCTGGGTGACGACCTGCCGCCCCTTGAGCCGCGGGCCCTGCGCGGAGCCGCGCAGGACGGCCGCGTATCCGGCGGCGTACTTCCCGTTCACGGTCGCGGTGGTGTCGGAGACGACGAGGTCGCCGTACCCGTCACCGTTGAAGTCGGCGTGGACCGAGGGGCCAGGTGCCGGCGGTTCGTCCGCTCCGCCCGACCCGCAGGCGGACAGCAGCAGTATCAGGACGGCGCCCGCGACATGCCTTGTCTTCATGTGCACTCGGACCTCCCGGCGCGGTCTTCGGTTGTACGACAGAGGGGCCCTTCGCCGACACGTACGTCCGCGAAGGGCCCCTCCGTCGTGATCGTCAACCCCGTTCGGCCTTCACGAGCGCGGGGAACGCCTCGGTCAGCGCCTCGCGCCAGTCGCGGATCGGCTCGATGCCGGCCGCCGCCCACCGGTCGTGGCCCAGCACGCTGTACGCGGGCCGGGGCGCGGGGCGCACGAAGGCCGCGCTCGTCGTGGGCCGGACCCGCTCCGGGTCGGCGCCGAGCCGCTCGAAGATGGCCCGGGTGAAGCCGTACCAGGTCGTCTCGCCGGAGCTGGTGCCGTGGTAGACGCCGGCCGGTGCGGTGCCGGCGAGGGCGCCCTGGCCCAGGCGGACCAGGCGCTCGGCGAGGTCGGCGGTCCAGGTGGGCTGGCCCCGCTGGTCGTCGACGACGTCGAGGGTGTCCTTGACGCCTTCGAGCTTGATCATCGTACGGACGAAGTTACCGCCGCCCGCGCCGTACAGCCAGGCCGTGCGCACGACGTAGCCGGTGTCCGGGAGGGTGTCGAGGACCGCGCGCTCGCCCGCGAGCTTGGTGCGGCCGTAGGCGCCGCGGGGCCCGGTGGGCGCGTCTTCGGGGTACGGCTTCTCGGCGTCGCCCGCGAACACGTAGTCCGTGGAGACCTGGAGGAGTACGGTCCCGTCGGCCGCGCACGCCTCGGCCAGGTGGCGAGCGCCGTCGCCGTTGACGCGCAGGGCCTCGCCTTCGCGGGACTCGGCGTCGTCGACGGCCGTCCAGGCGGCGCAGTTGACGACCACGGCGGGACGGTGTGCGGCCAGGGCCGTGCGCACCGAGGCCGGGTCGGTGAGGTCGAGGTCGGCGCGGCCGGCGGCGACCGCCGGGATGCCGTCGGCGGCGAGGCGGGCCAGGACGTCCTGGGCGAGCATGCCGCCGGCACCGGTGACCAGCCAGGTCTGCTTCTGCAGCGGAGGGGTCACAGCGCGGCCCGCTCCTTCAGCGGCTCCCACCAGGCGCGGTTGTCGCGGTACCACTGGACCGTCTCCGCGAGGCCCTGCTCGAAGCTCTTGCGCGGCTCGTAGCCGAGCTCCTCGCGGATCTTCGTGCAGTCGACGGAGTAGCGGCGGTCGTGGCCCTTGCGGTCCTCGACGTACTCGACGCTGGTCTCCCAGTCGGCGCCGCAGGCCTTGAGCAGCAGCCCGGTGAGCTCCTTGTTGGACAGCTCGGTCCCGCCACCGATGTTGTAGACCTCGCCGGCGCGACCCTTCGTCCGCACCAGCTCGATGCCCTGGACGTGGTCGTCGATGTGCAGCCAGTCGCGGACGTTGCCGCCGTCGCCGTACAGCGGGACCTTCTTGCCGTCGAGGAGGTTGGTCACGAAGAGCGGGATGACCTTCTCGGGGAAGTGGTGGTGCCCGTAGTTGTTGGAGCAGCGGGTGACACGGACGTCCAGGCCGTGGGTGCGGTGGTACGACAGCGCGATCAGATCGCTGGACGCCTTCGCCGAGGAATAGGGCGAGTTGGGCTCCAGCGGGTGCGTCTCGGGCCAGGAGCCCTCGTCGATCGAGCCGTAGACCTCGTCGGTGGAGATGTGCACGAAGGTCTTGATGCCGGCCCGGTGCGCCGCGTCGATCAGCGTGTGGGTGCCGACCACGTTGGTGCGTACGAACTCCGCGCCGCCGTCGATGGATCGGTCCACGTGCGACTCGGCCGCGAAGTGCACGACCTGGTCGTGCTCGGCCATCAGCTTGCCGACCAGCTCGGGGTCGCAGATGTCGCCCTGCACGAAGGCGAACCCCGGGTGCGCGCGCACCTCGTCGAGGTTGGCCGGGTTGCCGGCGTACGTCAGCTTGTCCAGCACGGTGACCGCGACATCGCCCGGGCCCTGGGGGCCGAGGACGGTGCGGACGTAGTGCGAGCCGATGAACCCGGCACCGCCGGTCACCAGGATGCGGGTGGGAGAGGAGGAGGGGGCCGAAGGGACCGTCATGAAGAGATCTGCACCTTGCTGTGATCACCGAGCACGAGCCGGTGGGCCGACGGGTTGCGGGGCGCGGGCGTGACCTCGACGTCGCGCCCGATGAGCGAGGCCTCCACGCGGCGCACGCCGGTCACCGACGAACCGCGCAGGACGATGGAGTACTCGATCTCGCTGTCCTCGATCCTGCAGTCCTCGGAGACGGATGTGAAGGGGCCGATGTAGGCGTGGTTGACCACCGAGCCGGCGCCGATGATCGCGGGACCGACGATCCGGCTGCCGCTGACGGAGGCGCCCGCCTCTATCCGTACCCGGCCGATGATCTCGCTCTCCTCGTCGACCGTGCCGTCGATCTGCGGCTGCACGGTCTCCAGGACGGACCGGTTGACCTCCAGCATGTCGGTGACGTTGCCGGTGTCCTTCCAGTACCCGGAGATCGTGGTGGAGCGGACGTCACGCTTGTCGTCGATCAGCCACTGGATGGCGTGCGTGATCTCCAACTCGCCACGCCAGGAAGGCTCGATGGACCGCACGGCTTCATGCACGGCCGGAGTGAACAGATAGACACCGACGAGCGCCAGATCGCTCTTGGGCTCCTTCGGCTTCTCCTCCAGCCCCACCACCCGCCCGGCGGCGTCGAGTTCGGCGACACCGAAGGAGGTCGGGTTGGGAACCTTGGTCAACAGGATCTGCGCGTCGGGCCGTTCGGTACGGAACTCCTCCACCAGGCCCGTGATGCCGCCGACGATGAAGTTGTCACCGAGGTACATCACGAAGTCGTCGTCACCGAGGAAGTCCTGCGCGATGAGCACGGCGTGGGCCAGCCCGAGGGGCGCTTCCTGCGGAATGTAGGTGACCTCGATCCCGAACTGCGAGCCGTCACCGACGGCCTCCCGGATCTCCTCCGCGGTGTCCCCGACGACGATCCCGACCTCTCTGATCCCCGCCTCGGCGATCGCCTCCAGTCCATAGAACAGCACAGGCTTGTTCGCCACCGGCACCAGCTGCTTGGCAGAGGTGTGGGTGATCGGACGGAGGCGGGTACCCGCTCCTCCGGAGAGCACGAGAGCCTTCACGTGATAAATCCCCGTTTGTCTGAATTAAGCATCAATCTCGGTCACATCATAGCCGCGCTACAAGAAGGTAGATTCACCGCTCGTTCACATGGTTGCCTGCCGAAGGATGGTTCGTGGTCGAGGTCACCAGAAATGCGGACTCAAAACACCGCCAACGCTGTATTGGGCGCCGTCATTCCTATTCGGCCCTATGCGACGAGCAGCTCCGCCACCCGCCGGTACCGCTCGGACTGTGCCCTGGCCAGCTCCCACAGAGCGGTCGGACCGCCCGTCCGGAGCCGCTCCTCCGCCTCTTCCTGACGGGCCGGCTCGAAGTCGCCGAGCCGCGTGAAGGAGCCGAGGCGCACCTCGGCCGACCAGACGCGCCCTGCTGGCGGGCGAAGCCGCTGATGGTGTCCAGCGCGAACCCCGGCCGGCGACGTCGGCGGCCCACCGTCCGCTGAAGCGCCAAGGATGGACTGACGGGAGGAAACACCCGTCCTTCTCAGCTATTCGATCCTGGCACGTATGAGAGCGTCAGTGGCCCCGCGCAGGGCTGCCTTCAGCCTCTCTCGCCCGTCGCGCACCTGGTCGACCTTCTTGCCGGACGCCCGGTAGGCGGTTTCGAACGCGACCCATGCCTCGTAGGCCACAAGCAGCGCCTCGGAAGAGGCCCGGCTTCGTGCGAACTGTTGCCGAAAGCCCAAGGGCGGCTCGTGACTTCCCATCCACAGTTCGAGCCGGGCATGTTCAGCCATGTATCGCGCGGCAAGTTCGACCACGTCGTTGCCGACGATGTTGCTGCCGATCACCTGCACACCGAGATTGAGGGCGGGCGATGCCGTCGGCGCGCACAGCTGCTCGGGCACCTCGCTGGACGGCTGCGAACCCCTCAGCCACTCCCAGTCGCCTGTCACCACAACCTCCTTCGTCCCAGGCCCGTTTCCAGGAGCCGGCCTGCGATGTCCGCGTCCCCCGTCAGCGCTCAGCAAAGGCGACGGCCCGCCCGGTAGCAACCGGACGGGCCGTCAACCTCGTTGCGGAGTAAGCGCGTCAGTCCTCCGTAGAGACCGACACACCCGACGGGGACTGCTCCGCCGCCACCGTCTTCTTCGACGCGGACTTCTTGGCGGTGGCCGCCTTGGCCGCCTTCTTGACCGTCGCCTTCTTCGCGGCCGTCTTCTTGGCCGCGGTCTTCTTGGTGGCGGTCGCCTTGGCCGCGGCCTTCTTCGCCGTGGCCTTCTTGGCCGTCTTGCGGGCCGTCTTCTCGGCCGCCGGAGCCTCCGCGGACTCCTCGGCGGCGACCGGGGCCGGCGCCTCCGCCGACGGGACGACCATGACGGCCGCCTCCTCGGACGCGGTGGGCGCGGTGGCCTTGCGGACGGCGCGGCGGCGCGGGCGGGCCGGGGCAGCGGTCTCGACCGGCGCCTCGGGCTGCTCGGCCGCGGCGGGAGCCGCCTCCGGCTGCCGCTCGGGCGCCGTCTCGGTGACCGTCACCAC
This sequence comes from Streptomyces pseudovenezuelae, assembly GCF_029892565.1. Classification (GTDB taxonomy): domain Bacteria; phylum Actinomycetota; class Actinomycetes; order Streptomycetales; family Streptomycetaceae; genus Streptomyces; species Streptomyces pseudovenezuelae_A. The sequence goes on from NZ_JARXVH010000004.1 coordinate 436,959, forward strand.
GGAGGTCTCCGCTCCCGCGGGCGAACCGGCGGGCGCCGACACCTTGCGGGTGGCGCGACGACGGGTACGTCCCTTGGGCGCGGCCTCGTCGGCTGCGGGGGCCTCGGCCGGAACGACCGGGTCCGCCACGGCGGCGGGCTCGGCGAGCGCCTCGGCGGCCGACTCCGACCGCACCGGACGCTGAGCGGCGGCCTCGGCCGTCACGGACTGCGCCGTCGGCACCTCGGCCGCGGGCTGCTCCGCCCGGTACTCGTCGGACCTGTGCTCGTCCGACCTGTTCTCCCGGCGGGGCGCACCCGCCGGGGCCGACGCGCGTCGGCCGGCGCGGCGCCGCGAACGGCCGCTGCGGACCGCGGCCTCCGCCTCGGCGACGCTGCTGTACAGCTCCTCGTCGGGCGTGAACGCGGGTCCGTCGAGCGCGATCGGCTCGGCCACCTCGGCGGCGACCTCGGCCTCGGTCTCCTCGTGCGTGTCCACGGTGCCCGCGGACTCGTGCTCGTGCGTGTGCCCGTCGCCGCCGCGCCCGCGCTTCTTGCGCTTGCCGCCGCCACCGGCGGAGCTCGGCTGCTCCATGTGCACGATGACACCGCGGCCGTTGCAGTGGACGCAGGTCTCGGAGAAGGACTCCAGCAGACCCTGGCCGACCCGCTTGCGGGTCATCTGTACGAGGCCCAGCGAGGTCACCTCGGCGACCTGGTGCTTCGTACGGTCCCGGCCCAGGCACTCCAGCAGGCGCCGCAGCACCAGGTCCCGGTTGGACTCCAGGACCATGTCGATGAAGTCGATGACGATGATGCCGCCGAGGTCGCGCAGCCGCAGCTGGCGGACGATCTCCTCGGCCGCCTCCAGGTTGTTGCGCGTGACGGTCTCTTCGAGGTTGCCGCCCTGACCGGTGAACTTGCCGGTGTTGACGTCGACGACGACCATCGCCTCGGTCCGGTCGATCACCAGCGAACCGCCGCTGGGCAGCCAGACCTTGCGGTCCAGGGCCTTGGCGAGCTGCTCGTCGATCCGGTACGTGGCGAAGACGTCGACCTCGGAGGTCCACTTCGACAGCCGGTCGGCGAGGTCGGGGGCGACGTGCGAGACGTAGCCGTGGATGGTGTCCCACGCCTCGTCACCGCTGACGACGACCTTGGTGAAGTCCTCGTTGAAGATGTCGCGGACGACCCGGACGGTCATGTCCGGCTCGCCGTACAGGAGCGTCGGCGCGTTGGAGCTGCCGCCGTTCTTCGTCTTCTTCTGGATGTCCTCCCACTGACCCTGCAGCCGCTCGACATCGCGGCGCAGCTCGTCCTCGCTCGCGCCCTCGGCGGCGGTGCGCACGATGACGCCCGCGTCCTCGGGGACGATCTTCTTGAGGATGGTCTTCAGCCGGGCCCGCTCGGTGTCGGGCAGCTTGCGGCTGATGCCGGTCATGGAGCCCTCGGGGACGTACACGAGGTAGCGCCCGGGGAGGGAGACCTGGCTGGTGAGACGCGCGCCCTTGTGGCCGATCGGGTCCTTCGTCACCTGGACGAGCACGGACTGGCCGGACTTCAGGGCGGCCTCGATGCGGCGCGGCCCGTTGGCCATGCCCAGCGCCTCGAAGTTGACCTCACCGGCGTACAGGACGGCGTTGCGGCCCTTGCCGATGTCGATGAAGGCGGCCTCCATCGACGGCAGCACGTTCTGGACCTTGCCCAGGTAGACGTTGCCGACGTACGAGGTGGCCTGCTCCTTGTTGACGTAGTGCTCGACGAGCACGCCGTCCTCCAGGACGCCGATCTGCGTACGGTCGCCGTACTGGCGGACCACCATCACGCGCTCGACGGCCTCGCGGCGGGCCAGGAACTCGGCCTCGGTGATGATCGGGACGCGTCGGCGCCCCTGCTCACGGCCTTCGCGGCGGCGCTGCTTCTTGGCCTCCAGACGGGTCGAGCCCTTGATGGACTGCACCTCGTCGGACGGCTCGGACTGCTTGCGCGGCTCGCGCACCTTGACGACGGTGCGCTCCGGGTCGCCCTCGGTGGGCTCGATGTCCGTACCGCTGTCTCCGGCCCGGCGACGGCGCCGGCGACGACGACGGCTGCTGGAGCTGGAGCCACCGGACTCGCCGCCCTGCGCCTCGTCGTCGGACTCGTCGTCGTCCTCGTCGGTCTGCTCGTTGTCGTGCGCGGTGGCGGGCTCGTCGGACTCGTCCACGTCGTCCTCGCCACCGTTCTCGGCGGACTCGCCGCGACGACGGCGACGGCCGCCCCTGCGACGGCGCCGGCGCGAACCGGTGTCCTCGGAATCGTCGTCGTCGACGGCGTCCTCGGCCGACTCGTCGACCTCCTCCGGCTCGTCCTCGACGACGGGCTCGACGGTCCGCGTCACGGTCTCCTCGGCGACCGCGGCACCCCGGCCACGACGGCGGCGGCGCGGTGCGACGGGCGCTTCCTCGACGACTTCCTCGGCCTGCTCCTCGGGCTCGTCGACGTCCGTGGCCTCGGCAGCGGCCTGGGCCGCGGCACGCTCGGGCGTCTGGAACCTGGGCTCGGTGAACACGGGTGCCTGGAACACGGCGACCGCGGGTCGCGCGGGCCGGCGCGACGTCTCGTCCTCGCCCCCGGTCGCGTCGGCGACCGCCGCGGGCGCGGCGAACCCACCGGCGGCCTTACGGGCGGACCGTCGACGGGCACGACGGGGGGCGCCGTCCTCGTCGGCGGAAGCGGAAGCGGGGGCTTCGGCGGCGGGCGCCTCGGCGGAAACGGTCTCGGTGTCACGCCCGTTCACGGGCGCGGCCGCGGTCTCCACCGGCTCGGCCACCTCGTCGGTGCGGCCTTCGGCAGGCTCACCTGCGGCCGCGGTCACCCGGCGGGTGGCGCGACGGCGGGTACGACGGGGAGCGGCGTCCTCGTCAGTGGAGGCGGAACCGGCGTCGGCCTCGGCGGAGGCGGCAGGCGCCTCGACAGTCGCGTCAGCTACGTCGGCCTCGGCAGCGGCGTCCACATTCGGCGCACCGGCGGGCGCGGAAGCCCGGCGCGAGGCGCGACGGCGGGGACGACCGGCGTCCGGGGCCTCTTCGGCCGCAACCTCGGCGGCAACGGGAGTCTCATCGGCGGCGGGCGCCGCCGCGGTCGTGGCCGGCACCACCGTCTCGGCCGTCTCGGCGGCCACCGGCGCACCGGCGGGCGCGGACACCCGGCGGGTGGCACGACGGCGGGTACGGCGCGGAGCGGCGTCCTCGTCGGAGTCCGCCTCGTCGGCGCTCTCGGGCGCGGCCACTGCAGGTGCCTCGGCCGTCTCGACGACGGTCGCGGGCACCACGGTCTCGGCCGCCTCGGCCGCCACCGGCGCACCGGCGGGCGCGGAGGCCCGACGGGTCGCACGACGACGCGGACGAGCAGCGGGCGCGGCTTCCTCCACGGCGGCTTCCGCGACGGCAGCCTCGTCCGTGTCTTCGGTCTCCTCGGTCGCCGCTACCTCAAGGGTCTCGTCGACCTTCTCGTCGTCCTCGGCCGGTATGGCCGGCGCGACAACGTCTTCCGGAGCCTCGGCGGCACCGCCGACCGGCGGACCTGCGGGTCGGGAAGCGGCACGGCGCCGACGACGCGGCGGCAGTGTGTCGCTGGGGGTGTTCTGTTCGGAACCCTCGGTGGGTTCGGTCGGTTCGAGCATGCGGGCGTTTCTCCCGTCAGGCTCCCGGGCGCCGCACCTGGTCCGGTGTCGATGGCATCGACCACCGCTGACGTCCGCGGCTCGCGCGATGCGCGGTGCCGCCGTCCGGGGCGCGGGCGCCGCACGGGAACTCTCTAGTGTCCTGTCTCGCCGGTTCCGTACGCCATGTTGCGTACGGCCTGGCGAAAGTCTTGTGGTCAGTGCACTGCCCGACCCAGGTGGCTCCCGAGTACGAGGGCGGCGCTACGACGTCCGTCCTTCGCGGGACCTTCCTTACACCGGCGCCTTCGCGGTGGCAGCGGAATCGGCCGTGGTTACAGCCGTCGCAGCCTCGCGGTCGGGCGCGAGCGGGTCGGTCACCGTGCCGGTCTCTTCATCGAGCAGCCCCTGCGCCAGCCTGGTCACCGCTGCGGGGACCGGCGGCGCCAGGTCGGCCACGGCGCGGAGACCGGACAGGACGTCGTCGGGTCGTACGGCAGGCGTCACGTGCCGAACAACCAGCCGCAGTATCGCACAGGGCTGGTCCGTCGGCCTATCAGCCTGCGAAGTGTGCGTTTCCAAGTGTACGACCGCGGAGCGGGCGTCGAAGGTTCGAACACCGTTCTTGGTCATGCGCTGGACCTCGACGGCACCGGCGGCATTGAACGCAACGACGGCCCGCTCGACCTCCGCCGGATCCGCACCGTCCAGCCGCAGCTCCCACACGGAGGCCGTGAGCCGGTCCGCGAGCCCGGAGGTCCGGGCCTCGACCGCGTCCACGACATCGAGTCCGGTGGGCATCGACTCGTCCAGCAGCGCTCTCAGTTTCTCCGGATCGCGCGCGGCGGTGAGCGCGATCTCCAGGTACTCCGCCTCACTGCCCGTGCCGGTGGGTGCGGCATTGGCGTACGACACCTTCGGATGCGGTGTGAACCCCGCCGAGTAGGCCATCGGCACCTCGGCACGGCGCAACGCACGCTCGAAGGCGCGCTGGAAGTCACGATGGCTGGTGAACCGGAGGCGGCCGCGCTTGGTGTAGCGCAGTCGGATGCGCTGCACCGCAGGTGCGGGCGGTGGGCCTTCGGGCTGTCGCTTGCCCAGTGTCGTTCAGTCCTTCGTGAGTGCGGTCGTACTGCTACCTAGAGTACGTGTCTCGGGCCCCGACGGTTCCCGACGGCCGACCGCCTCGACGGGCGCGGGCTCTCCGAAGAGCATCCGCCGGAAGTCGGCCCGCGCCTGCCGCACGGACTCGCGGGCGGCGGCCAGCGCCTCCCTGCCGGCCCGCCCCACCGTGCGCGCGACCTCGGCGACGGGCCGCACCACGGCGTCCCGGACGACGTGCCCGACCGGCGTCAGCACCGTCCGGTACACCCACCGCACGGGCTCGACGAAGATCCACCGGAAGAGGGTGCCAAGGAACCGTCCGACGGCGAGCGAGATCCGGGACGCGACCCGCCACGCGTGCCCGACCGCGTCCGCCACCTCGCGCCCGACGACGGCGAGCGCCCGCCCTACGGGCACGAACACCCACCGCCACAACGCCAGCGCGGGCAGAACGAGCAGCACGCGCGCGATCCAGTACAGCCCGACGCCGATCCCGGACAGGCCGACGCCGATCCCGGTGACGATCGTGCTCGCGACCCACGCGAGCCCCTTGGCGCACCACACCACCGCCCGCCCCAACGGCGTGAGAACCCACACCACGCCATGGAGGACCCACACCACGCCGTGCCCGAGAGGCGTGAGCACGCGTGCGTACACCCACACCAGTCCGTCCCCGAAGCTCCGCACGGCCCAGACCAGGCCATGCCCCACCGGCGTCAGCACCGACCGGTACAGCCACACCAGCGGCACGACGACCAGGACACCGAACAGCCACCCGAGCGCCTTCCCCAGAGGCACGACCCCGTACCGCCACAGCCCCACGAACGGCCAGACGAAGACGGCCCGCGCGAGCCACCCCAGGGCTCGCCCCACCGGCCGGAACACCGTGTCCGTCAGGAACCGCCAGGCGACCACGAGCGCGTCCCACACCATCCGCACCGGCACGATCAGCACGAGCGCGACGATCCGCACGGGCAGGCGTATCGCCACGACGAGACACCCCTCGGGCGTCTGCCGGGCGGGCCGGTCGGCGGGAGATTTCTCCAGGTCCATACCGACGTAGACGCACTGGCCCCTATTACGGATGCGCGCGTCGGCCGGTCCGGCTGCTCACGGTTTGGTGTCGGTGCGTGTCGAGGACCACTGCAGCAGGAAGCGCAGGGCCTCGTAGGAGGGCGAGTCGGGTTGTGCCGTGTAGGCGACCAGTTGCTGGTCGGGATGGGTGTCGACGGAGAACTGCTGGACGTCGAGGGTGAGCGTGCCGGCGACGGGGTGGACGTAGACCTTGGTGAGCCGGCGCGGCCCGCGCACCTGGTGGGTGGCCCACCAGACGCGGAAGTCCGGGTCGCGGACGCCGAGTTCACCGACCAGCGCGGCCAACGCGGGGTCGTCCGGGGTGCGTCCGGCCTCCATGCGCAGCACGGCGACGCATTCACGGGCGGCCCGCGGCCAGTCCCCGTACAGGGCCCGGAAGTCGTCGTCGAGGAAGGTCAGCCGGATCAGGTTGCGCTCGGGCAGGGGCACTCCACCGAAGTCGGTCAGCAGGGCGGCTGCCCCGCGGTTCCAGGCGAGCACGTCCATCCGCCGGTTCAGAACCATCGCGGGTACGTCGGGCATGGTGTCCAGCAACTGCCGCAGCCGGGGCGCCACTTCCGTACGGGCGGCCCGCCGCCGCACGGGCCCCGCGGCGGAGACATCGGTGAGATCCGCGACGGCGAACAGGTAGTCCCGTTCGTCCGGAGCGAGCCGCAGGGCCTCGGCGAGCGCGTCGAGCACCGGCCGCGAGACCCGCCGGGTACGCCCCTGCTCCAGCCGTACGACGTAGTCGACACTGACGTGCGCGAGCTGGGCCAACTCCTCCCGCCGCAGCCCCGGCACCCGCCGCAACCGCCCGTCGTCCGGCATCCCCGCCTCGCGCGGATCGAGGGCGGCACGACGGGAGCGCAGGAAGGCGCCGAGCTCGTTGCCAGGGAGTTCCACCATGGGTCCAGTGTCCGCGCGATCGGTCCCGTGTGCCTGGTACTGGCTTGCATAGGCAGGGTCGTCCCTGGCACCGGGGTGCCGCCCGGCGCGACGGTGAATGACGAAGCCACCGTTTCGACGCGACCGAAAGAGCAGGACACCCCATGCGAACGGACCCCATGCGAACGGACGTCACCTTCCTCAGCGCGGGCCTGAAGATCGCCGCCCACCTCTACACCCCCGGCTCCGCCCCCTCCCCCGCCGGCGATACACCCACCCCCCTCCCGGCGATCGTCGTCGGCCATCCCGGCAGCGGCGTGAAGGAACAGGCGGCGGGCCTGTACGCACGCCGTCTCGCCGAGCAGGGCTTTGTCACCCTGGCCTTCGACGCGGCCCACCAGGGCGAGAGCGAGGGCGAGCCGCGCAGCCTGGAGAACCCGGCCCAGCGGGTCGAGGACCTCAAGGCCGCGGTCTCCTACCTCACCACCCGCGCCGACGTGGCCCCCGACCGCATCGGCGCCCTGGGCATCTGCGCCTCGGGCGGCTACGCCCTGACGGCCGCCGCCACCGACCAGCGCGTCCGGGCAATCGCCACGGTGAGCGCCGCGGACATCGCCCGTCAGTTCCGCCTGGGCGCGGACGGCGCCCAGGACCCGGCGGTCTTCCAGGGCATGCTGTCGGCGGCTGCAGCGGCCCGCACGGCGGAGGCGCACGGCGAGACCCTGCCGACCTTCCCCCTCTTCCCGGCCACCGAGGAGGAGGCCCGCAAGGCCGGCCCCCACGTGTACGAAGGCTGGGAGTACTACTGCACCCCCCGCGCCGCCCACCCCCGCTCGGCCAAGTCCCTGACCTGGACGAGCGTCGACCATCTCGCCCTCTTCGACGCCTTCCACGCCCTCCCGCTCCTGTCCCGCCCCCTGCTCCTGATCGCCGGCCGCGAGGCGGTGACGTCCTGGATGAGCGGGGAGGCCTTCCAGAAGACGACGGGCCCGAAGGAACTCCACTGGATCGAGGGGGCGACGCATGTCGACCTGTACGACAAGGACGGCCCGGTCACAGAGGCGGTCACGGAACTGACGAGGTTCTACGGAACCCACTTGTCCCACTTGGCGCCGATCGCCTAGCGCGGGAGCCTCCCGGCGGGCCCTCCAGGAGTTCGACGATCTTCCTGTACCGGCCGAAGGACGCCCCTCACGTCGACCACCTTGCCACCCGCCCCCTGGCCACCCCTCAGCTCCCCAACTCGGCGGCCAGCCCCCGGATCCGCCGCTCGATCCCGTCCCGGACCGGACGCACCGCGGCAACCCCCTGACCGGCCGGGTCGTCGAGCTGCCAGTCGAGGTACCGCTTGCCCGGGAAGACGGGGCAGGTGTCGCCGCACCCCATCGTGATCACGACGTCCGACGCGCGCACGGCATCGCCGGTGAGCACCTTCGGCGTGTTCGCGGAGATGTCGACGCCGACTTCCCTCATCGCCTCCACCACGGCCGGGTTGACGGTGTCGGCAGGCGCCGAGCCAGCCGATCGGACCTCGATCCGGTCACCGGCGAGGCGGGCGAGGAAGGCCGCGGCCATCTGGGAACGGCCCGCGTTGTGGACGCAGACGAACAGCACGGACGGACGGTCGCCGGGAGCGGTCACGCGGACATCTCGGCGGACCGGAGCCGGGGTGCGGTCAGGAAGCCGGCCACCCGGTCCAGAACCCCCGGCAGCACCCGGTAATAGATCCAAGTCCCCCGCCGCTCACAGTCGATGAGCCCCGCCTGCCGCAGCAACTTCAGGTGATGCGAGATCGTCGGCTGGGACAGCTCGAAGGCGAGCGTCAGCTCGCACACGCACACCTCACCGCCCTCACCACCCGCCCCGCGCGAGGCGATCATCGACAGCAACCGCAGCCGCACGGGATCACCCAAGGCCTTGAAGATCTTTGCCAGTTCGGCCGCGCGGTCCTCGTCCAGCGGAGCCGACGCAAGCCCTTCGCAGCAGCCGTCGCCGGCGGCGTCCTCGCCCTCGCCCTCGCCCTCGTCCTCGTCCTCGTCCTCGTCCTCGTCCTGGCCGAGGATCTTCAACTCCTGTTTCGACATACGTCTACATTGGCGTCCTTCAATCCAAGGCGCAGGGTTGCATCGACGAACGTCAATACAAACCGTTCAGGAGTGCCCCATGCCCGATCAGTCCACCGACCTGCGCGAGACCGTCCGCCGGCGCTACGCCGCAGCGGCCACCGCCGTCACCGAAGGCCGTACCGCCTGTTGCGGCCCGCAGCCCGCCGAGGTCGACGCGAACTTCGGCTCGACCCTCTACGACGCCGACGAGCGCGACGCCCTGCCGGCCAAGGCCGTCGCCGCCTCCCTCGGCTGCGGCAACCCCACCGCCGTGGCCGAACTCCGGGAAGGCGAACGCGTCCTCGACCTCGGCTCCGGCGGCGGCATCGACGTACTGCTCTCCGCCCGCCGCGTCGGCCCCACCGGCAAGGCCTACGGCCTCGGCATGACCGACGAGATGCTCCAACTCGCCCTGGCCAACGCCGAGTTGGCGAAGGCGACGAACGTCGAGTTCCTCAAGGGCACGATCGAGTCGATCCCGCTCCCCGCGAACACCGTCGACGTCGTCATCTCCAACTGCGTGATCAACCTGTCCGTCGACAAGCCCGCCGTCTTCGCCGAGACCTTCCGCGTACTGAAGCCGGGCGGCCGCATCGGCATCTCCGACGTGATCGCCGACGACACCCTGACGCCCGCCCAACGCGCCGAACGCGGTGACTACGTCGGCTGCGTCGCCGGCGCCCTGTCCTTCACGGAGTACCGCGAGGGCCTCGAAGCGGCGGGCTTCACGGACGTCGACATCACACCCACCCACCCCGTCGCCGACGGCATGCACTCGGCCGTCGTCCGAGCGACCAGGCCCTAGCCCCAGCAGGGGCGAGCCGACCCTGAGGGCCAACGGCGATCAGCGTGCGATCACGTCGAACTCGTTGCCCTCGGGGTCGGCGAACGTGGCGTAGTGCAGCCGGTTCTTGACCGTCCTGTCCTCGGGAACCTGGCGGAACCCGATACGCGATCCCGGAACGGCCGGATCGGCGACCACACCCGCGCCCGCCTCGTCCGCACCCTCGTCCGTGCCCTCGTCCGCACCCTCGTCGACGGCCCGGACTGCCCGGCATCCCCACGAACGTGCTCTCCACCCGGCTCAAGGAGCTGGTGGAGGCGGGCATCGTCGAGCGCCGCGCGGTGTCGACGCCCCAGCACGGTGTCGTCTACGCCCTCACGCCCGCCGGACAGCCCGCCAGCTCACCCCCGCCCGGAATTCATCGCCCACCGACCGATGAGTTCCGCGGCCCCGCGAGGTCTACCTCTCCACGAGCGAAAGCTGCGCCCGAGCTCTGTGAGGGGACCATGACCACCAAAGCCGCCCTGCCACCCGTCGTCGACACCGCGACCTGGGAACAACGGCTCGAAGCGCTCCGCGCCCGCGAGAAGGCCGCGACGCGGGAGCTCGACGCCATCGCCGCGGAGCGTCGTCGGCTGCCGATGGTCGAGATGCCGGACTACACCCTTGAGGGCGAGGACGGCCCCGTCCGGCTGGCGGACGTCTTCGACGGCAAGAGCCAGCTGATCGTCTACAACCACATGTGGTTCGCCGGCAAGGAGTGGCAGTGCCCCGGCTGCACCGGGCTCACCTCGCAGTACACCCGCCTGGAGTTCCTGGACAACTACGACGCGCGATTCGTCATCGTCACCCAGGGCCCGATCAAGGAAGCACTCGCCTACAAGCAGCGGGTCGGCAACCGGATGACGTGGTACTCCACCGCGAACAGCTCCTTCGGCGCCGACGTCGGCGCACCCCCCGACGGCGGCTTCGCGGTCAACGTGTTCCTCCGCGACGGCGACACCGTCTACCGCACCTGGCACACCACCGGCCGCGGCACCGAGCAACTCACCCACACCTTCGCCCTGATCGACCTCCTCCCGTACGGCCGCCAGGAGGAATGGCAGGACTCCCCCGAGAACTGGCCCCAGTCCCCCACCTACAGCCGCTGGGCGAAGTCCGAGGACATCGCCGCGTTCTACGGCCCTGACTCGGACGCCGGCTGAACCGGTCACGGACGCCGAGCGACCCGCGCACCCTCCGGACAAGTGGCTCGCCCAACCTCCGTGCGCGTCACTCCACTTCGATGCCGTAGTCCTGGACGAGCTGCTCCAGGCCTCCCGGGTAGCCCCGTCCGCCCAGCACGAAGTCCCAGTCACCACCGGGTCTGCGGCGGAAGGAGCCGAGCACCAACGCGGTCTCGCCGGAGCGGCCGTCGGAGACTTCGAGTCGGCCCAGTTCGGTCGACGCGGGGTCCAGCAACCGGATGCAGGCCTCGGTGAACCCGGACAGATCGGCATCCGGGTTCACCTCCGGATCGACGGCCGCGACCAGCACGAACCGATCGGCGTCGGCCGGCAGCGCGTCGAAGGCGACACGGATCGCCGCCTTGTCCGGCGCCGCGGCCGGCACGGCACGCACCGAACCGTCCGGACTCCGCGGGTTGTTGAAGAAGACGAAGTGGTCTTCGCTGAGGACGCGATCGCCACGGCAGACGAGGGCGCAGACGTCCAACGCGACGGTGCCGGACCACGTCATGCCCAGCACGTTGTAGTCGTCGGGCACAGGCACGGGACCGGCCGGAGTCCCGGGACCGGCCGGAGCCGTCCTCTGCGCGGGCACGGGTCGCCCGCTCTCCCCCAGGCGTCCGCGAAGTCCGTGCCGGTGCAGCAGGTCGACGAGTTCGCCACCCGCGATCAGCTCCAGCGGCTTGCCGCGGGCGAAGGTGTGCGAGCCCGGGCCGAAGCCCGAAGTCGTCACCAGTACGCCCTTGTTGGCACCGACGTCCTGGACCGTGCCGTACAGATCGCGCACCGCGGTGGGCGGCACGGTGTTGCGGTACCGCTTCACCTGGACGACGATCTTGCCGCCCCGGATGGGCGTCGGATCCAGCGCGTCGACGTCCACGCCACCGTCGTTCGAGCGCTGTGTCGTCACCGCCTCCATGCCCATGGCGCGGAGCAGGTCGGCGACGAGGGACTCGAAGGCGATCGGGTCCATGCCGTACAGGTCCGGCTCCTCGACACCGCCGCCATGGGTGACGACCTGGTCGCCGGCGTCCTGGGGCCGGCGGCTCGGCCGCACGGAGGCGAGTTGGTCGGGCCGGGGCGTGAGCTGCCCCCGGAGCGCCGTAGTCAGACAACTGCTCGCGTCCACCTGTTCCAACTGCAGGTCGGTGAAGGCCGATCGCTGGGCCATGACGGTGGCCAGGAAGAGATGGGACTGCCGGCCCGTCGCGGGGTCGGGCGCGTCCACGAAACCGTTCAGGGCCACCGAGTCCAGGACGTGATGCTCGTCCGCGGCGAAGACCTGATGCAGGACCAACAGCACGCTCTGCGCCAGCACTTCGCGGTACAGCGCCCGGCGCTGCGTCACGGAACGCGCCGTCTCCTTGTCCTCGTCCTGGGACGGTACATAGCGCACCGACTTCGCATCCGGTACGACGTCGAGCCCGGGCAGCTCCCAGTCCAGCACCAACTGCCGCGCCGACGCGTCGAAGGCCGCGGCCACCTGCCTAGGAAAACCCTCCGGCCAGGCGGTCGAGGAGTAGAGGGCGGCCGAGAAGTACTCGACCACGCAGTCGGGTTCGCCCCGCCGGACACCCGCGGTCACCTCGTCGATGCCCGCGTTGTGCCGTCGTACGTCGGCTCGTTGGGCCTCGACCCGTTGCCCGTGCTCCCGCTGGAAGGCGGCCAACTGCTGCTGCCGCTGCGCCTCGGCGGCCTGCGCCGCGTGCAGGTCGTACTCGAAGCGGGCCCGCGCCTCGGCCTCCGCCTGCGCGCGCCGGTTGGCGGTCCAGCCGCCGTGCGCCTGGTACTGCCGTGGATCCGGCATCTGCACGGGCCAGGCGAGCCGACCCGGGTCGGACGGCGGCACGTCCACCGCCCGCAACAAGGACGCCGCCCTGAAGGCGGCCGCCCGGCATCCCTCGGCCAGCAGCCCCTGCAGGACCGCCACCCGCGCGTCCAGCTCCGCCGTCCGCCGCCTGGCCTCCGCCTGCCGGTACTCCCGATGCCCCTGAGCCGCACGCCGCTGGTAGTCCCGCGCCAGCCGCTGCTCCTCGCGCTGTCGCCGCTGCTCGGCCTCGATCTGCCGCTGGTACTGACGCTGCGCCTCAGCCCACGTGTTGACGAAACCAGCAGAGCGACGACTCATGCGCTCAGGCCTTCCCCCAGGACGTCGGCAACGCCGACCCAACCCCGGCCGCCCCCGCAACCAGTTGTGACATACCGACTTTATCCGGTAACCGACACCCTGAACCTCAACGTGCCACCGGCAAGCGCCGGTTGGCTCCCCGTCACCTTCCCGACGAACACACCCCGAGGCCGCCCACCTCAGTGCACATGCCCACCCGAATCCCCCGCCCCGCCCTTCACGGTCAACGGGAGCAACTTCCTGCCCGTAGGCCCGATTTGAATGGAAGTATCCATCTGCGGCGAGAACGACTCAGGGAAGTTCGGTCTCGTCATCGACCCCGAGGCTCACCGGGCACTGCACTGGGCTCGCCGCATGGCGCTTCGAGGACGCTCCGCCCGGTTCATGGTCCGCTGCCTGAAGCGGTCCGGCCTCATGAGCCAGGGCCTCACCGTGGCAACGCTCCATCGCCGGCTCCGCAACCCCGCGCTCCTCGGCTACCGGGTAGAAGAGGACAAGCAGGGAGGACAACGACGCTCGAAGCCGATCCTCGGCAAGGACGGCAAGCCCATCAAGGTGGCTCCTCCGATCTTCACGGAGGAGGAGTTCGAGACCCTCGGCGCAGCTCTCGACAAGCGCAAGAAGAACCAGCCCCCGCGCCGTGTCGGCGGAGCGACTCAGTTCCTGGGCGTCCTCTTGTGCGCGGACTGCAAGACGAACTTGACCGTACAGATCACGAACAACGGCTTCGGGACCTACCACTACCTGCGGTGCCGCAACTGCAAGAGCGGTGGACTCGGCGCACCGAACCCCAACCAGGTCTACGAACGCCTCGTGGAAGACGTACTCAAGGTTCTCGGGGACTTCCCCGTACAGGTTCGCCAGTACGCCGAAGGCGCCGAGGTACGGCGGGAGATCAAGCGCCTTCAAGGGGCCATCGCGCTGTACATGAAGGAGCTGGAGCCCGGGGGCCGTTACACGAAGACGCGGTTCACCAAAGAGCAGGCAGAAGCGACGCTGGACAAGCTCATTGCGGAGTTGGAGGCCATCGACCCCGAGACGGCGAAGGACCGGTGGGTCAACGTCCACGACGGAAAGACGTTCCGCGAGCACTGGCAGGAGGGCGGGATGGAGGCCATGGCCGCGGACCTGTATCGCGTCGGCATCCGGTGCGAGGTCACACGCACGAAGGTGCCGAAGGTTCGGGCACCGAAGGTCCACCTGCGCCTCCTGATCCCGAAGGACGTGCGCGAGCGGCTCGTGATCCGAGAGGACGACTTCGCGCAGGCCCTCTGACAGCGAGGCTCGGGCGAGAGAGCACAGAAGCCACGGGATTGTGCGGGTGACATCACTAAGTTTGAGCCCGCACAAAAACACTGACTCCACCAAGAATTAGCGACGCAATAGCCAATGCAGTCAACGCCCATCCAGCATTCATGAATCGATGCTTACGGAGCACAATTCGCGCCAAGTGGACCACATTGTACGAGAGGGTAGTTATCTCGAACTTGCGGTCCGCTCGGCTAATCAAGGCAGCGGCCGGCTCCATCTCCAGATGGGCCAGATCCCCAAAATACCAAAGCACCTCCGGACGATAAGAAGTAGGGTCCTCCGGGTTCATACCAAGGAGAGCAAAGGTCCCCTTATAGTTAGACCCGTGGCGCGACCACAGGCACGCTGCCGCGCATGCCACTGCTCCGAGAAGCGCACCAGTGGAGAAAAGAAAGAAGCACCACGTTTCGATTCCTGCCACTTTAGCCATCTCCCGCCCGTCCGAGATATGTCCGGCGGTGATGCTGAAAATCGCGGTCACCAATAGGCCGTTCACGGTGAGAACAAATTGGGCCTTCGATTCAGCAACCTTGTACCAGTCCATCGCACGTTCGTACACGCGCCGAACGTACTCCGCATCAACTGCCTCACCACTTGAAGGAGGCAAGGAATCGCCCGTTCCTGGTCCGCCACCGTCAGCGCTCACCTGGAGAACCTCCGAGCATCTGTTTGGTTGAACCGTCTGGTCGGTACCATTCGCGGCTATGACTTCGGGCTGAGATGCCGAGGACGGGAAAACCCTGCCCGCCTGGCTCCCCTTGCAACCCACAAAGACGGGATGAGAATTGAGGGCGTCAATAAACTCCAGGCTCAATTGAACATGCAGCCTCTTATCGCGTCTGGCGTTTCCGCAGCCTCACTCGAACCATGTTGAGGGATCAAATGGTTCCTCATTACCGTCGTCATCCACAATGACGATCTCGCTCTCGACCATGCTCTTCATTTCAAGAACAGAAGAGTCTCGCGGGGACGCCGCGCTCGAAAGCCGGACATCATGCTCGAATGCATCAGCTATCGCCCCCACCTCCCCTCTACGCCCGCCTCGACGGCGAGACGTCGGGAAAGTTCGAGATCTTCGGCGACCCCAGCTGCAATCAGCGCGGCACCAGAGGTGTGTCCTGAGCCGATATAACGCCAGCTCCTATCCGTCGTCGCGTCGGGGATGTCGGGATGGCCGACGTGTTGGGCGCGCCCGGCCCGGAGCGCCGCGTATGTCGTCGAGTACGTACGAGATTTGGTGAGGATGTGGCCCCGGTAGCCGAGAGTGTGGGTCCAGGCGCGGAGACGGAGGGGTTCGTACTCAGGGAGGCTGCCGAGGTGCCAACAAGCCCTCATGAGAGTGCGGACGTGTTCGCTGACGGGCGCCGACTCGATGTCAGCCCAGTGAGTGACCGTGTGGTCAGTGCCAGCGCCTGTCTCGCTCGCTCCCTTGGTGACGTACTTGGCCACGTACGCGGCAACTGCGTCATCGTCTGGCCCGCTACCGCCGACTCGCAGGGGCCGAGCGTCGAGTTGTGCGCCCCAGCGCAACGCCAACTCACCAACGGCCGGGCTGTAGGGAGTGCGGACCGAAATTCGACCAGCCGAAGCCTGCACGGCGTCGATGAGCAGTTCCGCACTCCCCCAAGCCGGAGGTTCGTCGTCGGGGCCGGCCGGGCCGTCGAGGCGGACGACAGCACGTCAGTGCACGTGTCCGCTGGCCGAAGCGTCCTTCCTGACCGTCAGCGGCAGCAACTTCGTCCCGCTGTCGATCAGTTGTTGCCAAGTATCCATCTGCAGGCACGGCGTTAGGGAAATTCACCGGCGCGCGGAAGCATCGCGGAAGCGTCAACACACGCCGTCAGCATTCGATCCGGAGTGCCTTCACACAGCGCAGCATTCTCCTCACTCGCGTCAGGGGACACAGCCACGGCATGATCCTCGTCAGCATCAATAGATCTGGGGGGACCTATGACTCGCACCGCCATGCTGCTCGCCGTCGCGCTACTCGCCAGTCTCACCGCCTGCGGAAGCAGAGACGACGCCAGACACCACGACGCACACCCGAAGGGCACGCCAACCGCCAGCAAAGAAGACCGCTATCTCAAGGCAGCCCGAGACATGCCGTACGCCGAGGGCAAGCCAACGGATCAGGAGCTTCTCGACTTCCCGCCGAAGTGGTGCAACGGCCTGACTCAAGGGCACAGCGTGGGAGATCTCTTTGATCTGCACGGGGACGACCTGTACCCAGCCGGCCAGCACTGGGGCTTGAAGCAGGCGGACGCCAACGAGCTACTCGTAACGGCCGTGAACGTCTACTGCCCGGACCACTGGAAGCAGGTGACTCAAGACCTCAGATCCAACGGCGGCCTCTGAGCGCTGCCGCAAGCAGCGCACGCCGCGCTAAACCCACTCCACCTCGGAGTGGATGCCCACACGGCTCCCAGGCCCCGGCAGTGGCGTTCTCGGGGCCTCCTGAGGGACGTGCCGCGCCTCCAGGACCCCGAGATGACGGAGCGCGGCGGCTACATCGTCCTCGCTCGCCGCCGCCAGGGCATCAACAATCCGCTCCAGAGGCTCACTCACCTCAGTGGTTATGTCCGCTGGTCGGAGCGTCCTTCTTGGCCGTCAGGGGCAGCAGCTTCTTCCCGCTGTCGCTCAGTTGTGGCCAAGTATCCATCTGCAGGCACGGGGCTAGGGAAATCCACTGGCGGCCTTGCACTCGACAGTGGCGCCGGTTGCTACCGCTTCACTCGATTGCGGACCGCGAGGACGGCCAGACCCAGGAGGACTGGCTCCGTCAGACGGGAGAGCATTTCGATGTAGGTCCCGGCGGAGGTGACATCCTGGTCGGATGAGCGGAAGACCACCGCGTTGATCACCACGCGGAGGCCCTTCTCGAACCGCCCGCTCGATATCCGTTCCTGTAGTGGGCCGATGGGGTTGGCCGGGTTGGGGGTGTCGGTGGTGAGCCGGATGTCCTGACCGGTCACCTTCCCCGTAGAGACCGGCTTCGGATCGTCGACGGCCAGGCCCCACAGCATCATCGCCAGCAACGTTGCAGTCATGGCCAACAACAGCCAAACCAGAGCCCGAGTGGCTCGCAGCCCGTAGCCAGAGAGCGCCCAGTAGGCGGTGAGCAGGCGGCGTTCGGCACGGGAGGTGCTGGAGTCATGGCGCCGCATCTCCATCTCACCGTAATAAAAGTCGGCAGCCCCCGGCTCGTTCTTCCCATCCTCGAAAGACTTACGCAAAGCCCGGTACACCGGAGCTAGCTGCGCCGGCCCGACGTGCCCAGTACCAAACACAGCCGTGTTCCACCCCCGGATCGCCCCCGGTCGACCGGAACGCCAGTGATGTTCTTCGGCGAGGGTGCGGCGCTGCGTGAACCACACAGGGCGCCCGTTCCACCAGTGCGTACGGGGTGGGACCACCTCGAAGGAGCAAGTACCCTCCAGCCGCAGCTGGTCCAGATGAACAGTCCCTGTAAACAGGCAACGCGACAGGTTGACGTCGGCGAGGACCAGGTGGGCAGCATCCACGCCTCGAAGCGAAGCCACCCAAACTGTGGCTTCGGGAGCCCTGGAGAGAACTTGTTCGTCCACCAACGTTCCGTCAGATAGGCGGAAGAGATCGGGCTCCGCAATGATCGTGAGCGGGTGTTCGAAGACAGAGTGGGCGAAGTCGACTGTGGCGTACCGCAGCTGCAACGCAGCCGTTGACGACCAACGCGTCCGCCAACACTCCAGACGTCGCGCGGCGATCGCAATGGTTACGGGGCAGCTGAACACCGCCCCGGACAGAGTCACCTCCCCTGCCCACACCAACGGTCCCAGACCAGCCGATCGCTTGAAAACCGCTGACGTGAACCGGACGTTGCCCTTGAAGACTGCCGACCGGAAGTCGGCGTCGCCCTCGAAGATCGCCAACCCAAATCGAGCGTCGCCCTCGAAGGTCGCCGATCTGAACCAGGCGTTGCACTCGAAGACAGCCGACTTGAAGGCAGCGTCCTTAAAGAACACTTCTGTGAACCGAGCGTCACTCTTGAAGACTGCCGACCTGAACCGGGCATGATCCTTGAAAGTCGCCGTCCGGAAGTCGGTGTAACCCTCAAAGGTCGCCGATTCGAACCGGGCAGCACCCTCGAAGGTCGGCGACACGAACGCAACATCGTGCTTAAAGGTCACCGCTGCGAATCCGGCAACGGCCGCGAACCTCGTCAACTCGAACCAGGTGACGCCCGCAAAGGCCGCCGACCCGAACCAGGCATTGCTCTTGAAGGTCACGGACACGAAGTTGGCCGTGCCCATGAAAGTCGCTGACCGGAAGTCGGCGTTGGTCTCGAAGATCGCCGACCGGAAATCGGCGGTGCCCTCGAAAGTCGCTGACCGGAAGTCGGCATGACCGAGTCGGACAGCTCTAGTGACAGGATCACGTAAGGCGTCTAGCAGCTGCGTGAGCAGGAGCGCGTCCAGCTCAGTGCCTCGGTGATCCACTGCGCTGCCGGGGCCAAGGCCGCTGAAGTAAGCGGCGCGTTCGCGATCGGTGAGATGGCGCAGGCACCGCCCGAGCGGCTCGATCCGGAGACCGCGGCAGCCGACCGGATCATCCATTCCGACGCCCTGTGCGCAGTGCGGCCAGGGCGGCGCGGCGGGCAGGGACGTCATACCAAGAAGAGACGTCCAAGGGGGCCGGCCAGTTGCGCACAGAGGTCGGGGCGAGCCGACCAAGCAGTGCCCTGAACCACCACTCGTCGCAGACGCCTCACCTGAGATCACCTCGCGAGTTGGAGGCAGCCATTTGGGCGGGCGGCTGCCGACGCAGATCGCGCTCCTCAAGGCTTGTCAGCCCTAGACCCACTCCACCTCGGAGTGGACGGTCGAACAGCCCCCAGAGAGCGGCAACGGCGTTCTCGGCGTCTCGCGCACGATCCCCTGCCGCCCACGCTGAGCACTGAGCGCCCCCAGGACGGCAGCAACCTCGTCCTCGCCGCCGTCCCCCAACACCTCCGCGATCCGCCCCAACGCCTCACTCACGTCAGTGCGTGTGTCCGCTGGTCGGACCGTCCTTCTTGACCGTCAGCGGCAGCAACTTCTTCCCGCTGTTACTTACTTGTGGCCAAGTGTCCATCTGCGGACACACCCCACAGTCAAAGCAAGGCGTCCACCGGCAGTCCTCGACCTCCGTCTCGTCGAGGGCGTCCTGCCAGTCCTCCCAGAGCCAGTCCTTGTCCAAGCCCGAGTCCAGGTGGTCCCAGGGGAGGACCTCCTCGTAGGTCTTCTCGCGGGTCGTGTACCAGTCGACGTCGACGCCGAAGGCGGGCAGCGTCTTGTCCGCGCAGCGCATCCAGCGGTCGTAGGAGAAGTGTTCGCGCCAGCCGTCGAAGCGGCCGCCGTCCTCGTAGACCGCGCGGATGACCGCGCCGATGCGGCGGTCGCCGCGCGACAGGAGGCCTTCCACGATGCCCGGCTTGCCGTCGTGGTAGCGGAAGCCGATCGAGCGGCCGTATTTCTTGTCGCCGCGGATCTTGTCGCGGAGCTTCCCCAGGCGGGCGTCCGTCTCCTGCGCCGAGAGCTGCGGGGCCCACTGGAAGGGGGTGTGGGGCTTGGGGACGAAGCCGCCGATCGAGACCGTGCAGCGGATGTCGTTCTGGCCGGAGACCTTGCGGCCCTCGGCGATCACGTTCATCGCCATGTCGGCGATCTGGAGGACGTCCTCGTCGGTCTCCGTCGGCAGGCCGCACATGAAGTACAGCTTCACCTGGCGCCAGCCGTTGCCGTACGCCGTGGAGACGGTCCGGATGAGGTCCTCCTCCGTGACCATCTTGTTGATGACCTTGCGCATGCGCTCCGAGCCGCCCTCCGGGGCGAAGGTGAGCCCGGACCTCCGCCCGTTGCGCGTCAGCTCGTTCGCCAGGTCCACGTTGAAGGCGTCGACGCGGGTGGACGGGAGGGACAGGCCGATCTTGTCCTCCGTGTACCGGTCCGCCAGGCCCTTCGCGATGTCGCCGATCTCCGAGTGGTCGGCCGACGACAGCGACAGCAGGCCCACCTCCTCGAAGCCCGTCGCCTTGAGGCCCTTCTCCACCATCTCGCCGATGCCCGTGATCGAGCGCTCGCGGACCGGGCGGGTGATCATGCCGGCCTGGCAGAAGCGGCAGCCGCGGGTGCAGCCGCGGAAGATCTCGACGGACATGCGCTCGTGGACGGTCTCCGCCAGGGGGACCAACGGCTGCTTGGGGTACGGCCACTCGTCCAGGTCCATGACCGTGTGCTTGGAGACGCGCCACGGGACGCCCGACCGGTTGGGGACCACGCGGGCGATACGGCCGTCGGCGAGGTACTCGACGTCGTAGAACGCGGGGATGTAGACCGAACCCGTCTTCGCGAGGCGGAGGAGGACTTCCTCGCGGCCGCCGGGGCGGCCCTCCGCCTTCCACTCGCGGATGATCCTCGTCATGTCGAGGACCGCCTGCTCGCCGTCGCCGATGATCGCCGCGTCGATGAACTCCGCGATCGGCTCGGGGTTGAAGGCCGCGTGGCCGCCGGCCAGGACGATCGGGTCGTCGAGGGTACGGTTCTTGGACTCCAGGGGGATCCCGGCCAGGTCCAGGGCCGTGAGCATGTTCGTGTAGCCCAGTTCCGTGGAGAAGCTGAGCCCGAACACGTCGAAGGCGCCCACCGGGCGGTGGCTGTCCACCGTGAACTGCGGGACGCCGTGCTCCCGCATCAGAGCCTCCAGGTCCGGCCACACGCTGTACGTGCGCTCGGCGAGGGTGCCCTGCTGCTCGTTCAGGACCTCGTAGAGGATCATGACGCCCTGGTTGGGCAGCCCGACCTCGTACGCGTCCGGGTACATGAGCGCCCAGCGGACATCGCAGGACTCCCACGGCTTGACCGTGGAGTTGAGCTCACCGCCGACGTACTGGATCGGCTTCTGCACATGCGGGAGCAGGGCTTCGAGCTGCGGAAACACGGACTCTGCGGCCGCAGCGACTTCGGCAGGCATCTCGCGCACCTTCGTGGGCTGGACTGAAAGGACTGGGGTGACCATCCAGCCTAACGCGACCTCGGGACCTCCCCGACCGCCAAGAGCGCCCAGGAGCGCCCAGGGCCTCTTCACCGATCAGAACGCCGCGGACGCCTTGATCCCCGCCCACGCCTCCGGCAGCCGCGCCTCGACGCTCGCCGCGACCTGCTCCTCGCGCCCGTGCAGCAGCCCGTACGTGAAGGTGTTCTCCCCCGCGGCGTGCGCCACGGCGGCCAGCTCGCGCAGGGTCTGGCGGGTCATCACGCTGTCCTGGTGGTCGCCGAGCAGGCTCTGCACCGACTTCATCGACTTGACCAGGGCGGACGCGGGAGATCCGAGGGCGGGCGCGGCGGCCTCGGCCGAATACCGGGCGCGCTTGGCTTTCTTGCGCGCCTCGTGGATCGCCACGTCGCGCTCGGCGCCGGGTTCCAGGTCGAGGGCCTGCTCCACCAGGACCGACAGCTTCCCGAAGTCCTTGCGCACGGCCTTGGCGATCACCTTCTCCGGTTTCCCGGCGGCGTCCGCCAGCAGCGGCGGGTCCGCGACCAGGGCGTCCAGCGCGTCGAGCAGGGCCAGGTAGCGCTTGGAGTCCAGTACGCCGGTCAGGCGGCGGCGCGATCCGCCGCGGCGGGCGTTGGCCCAGGTGCGCAGGCGGGTGCGGAGGGGGCCGTAGACGAGGGTGCGGGGCAGGGCGCCGACGGCGGCGGAGAGGCGCTCGGTCATCACCTCGCGGTCCCGGTCGACGCCGAGTTCGCCGGCCAGCCACTTCAGTTCCTCGCCGATCGGGTCGGTGACGGTGCGGTCGAGGACCTTCCCGTACGAGCGGAAGGCGCTGCGTGTCCGGCGGGTGGCGACGCGCATGCGGTGCACGGAGTCGGGTGCGTCCTGTCGTACGGCCGGGTCGAGGTCGAGGATCGCGTCCCGCTGCTCGCGGACGTACGCGAGGACGTGGTCGCCGGCGGTCACGGGCTCCGCGGGCGAGGGCTGCGACGGCTGCTGCTTCTTGCCGCGCTTCTTCTTCGGTCCGGTCTCGGCCAGCGCCCGGGCCAGCTTGGAGGAGGACTTGGAGGGTCGTACGCCCGCCTTGCGCAGCCGCTTGTCGACCTTGTCGAGGAAGGCCGGGTCGCCGCCGTCGGCGAGCTCGACCTCCAGCTCGGTCCACTGCGCGGTGCCGGCGCCGGGCGCGAGCCCCTCGGCGTGTACGGCGTCCACGCTGACCTCGGCGAGGAGGCGGCCGTCGGCGTCGACGAGGTGGCGCAGGTCGCGGTCGGAGCGCAGCCGGACGACCGGGATCAGCTCGGCGTCCCGGACGCGGGCGCGGACCAGTCCTTCGAGGCTGCGCGGGAGGGTGTCGGCGAGCGGGGCGTGGATCTCGTCGCGGATGTCGGGGGCGACCGGGAACTTGAGGTGCCAGCCGGCGTCCGAGCCGCCGGTGCGGCGGCGGAGGGTGATTCCGGCGGCGGCCAGGCGCTGGTCGGCGGTGTCGTAGTAGGTGGCGTCCAGGTGGGCGACGCCCTTGTCGAGGACGGCCGCGACACCGGCGACGCCGGTCAGGTCGGGCAACCCGCTGTCGTCGGATTCGTACTTCCGCTCGATCTCACGCTTTGTGTCCGCCATGACCTGAATGTAATGGGATTCCCTGCCGAGCGTCAGGGCCCATCATGGGTGAATCCCGGGGAAACTCAGGGTCAACGGGCGATTGCCTACGCCGACATCGGTCGCTGCACCCTGATCGACTGCAACAGCCCCACCGCCACCCACACCGCGAACATCGAGGTGCCGCCGTACGAGACGAAGGGCAGTGGCAGGCCGGTGACCGGCATGATGCCGAGGGTCATGCCGATGTTCTCGAAGGCCTGGAAGGCGAACCAGGCCACGATCCCGGCGGCCACGATCGTGCCGTACAGCTCGGTCGTCTCCCGGGCGATGCGGCAGGCCCGCCACAGCACGACGCCGAGCAGGACGATGATCAGGCCCGCGCCGACGAAGCCGAGCTCCTCCCCCGCGACCGTGAAGACGAAGTCGGTCTGCTGCTCGGGCACGAACTGGCCGGTGGTCTGCGAGCCGTGGAACAGCCCGGAGCCGGTCAGCCCGCCCGAGCCGATCGCGATGCGCGCCTGGTTGGTGTTGTAGCCGACGCCCGCCGGGTCGAGGTCGGGGTTGGCGAAGGCGGCGAAGCGGTTGATCTGGTAGTCGTCCAGGATGTGCAGCTGCCAGACCGTGATCGCGCCCAGCGCACCCGTGGAGATCAGCCCGAACACCCAGCGGTTGGAGGCGCCGGAGGCGAGCAGCACGCCGAGGATGATGATCACCATGACCATGACCGAGCCGAGGTCGGGCATGAGCAGCACGACCAGGATCGGTACGGCGGCCAGGCCCAGGGCCTGCAGGACCGTACGGGGGTCGGGGTACTTCTTGTCGCCGGCGTCGACCCGCGCGGACAGCAGCATCGCCATGCCGAGGATGATCGTGATCTTCACGAACTCCGAGGGCTGGAGCGAGAAGCCGCCGCCGAGCACGATCCAGGAGTGCGCGCCGTTGACCGTGGAACCAAGCGGGGTGAGCACCAGCAGGATCAGGAAGACCGAGGCGCCGTAGAGGATCGGGACGGCGGTGCGCAGGGTGCGGTGGCCGAGCCAGACGGTGCCGATCATCAGGCAGAAGCCGATGCCGGTGTTCATGAGGTGCCGGATGAGGAAGTAGTACTGGTCGCCCTGGTTGATCTCGGTGCGGTTGCGGGTCGCCGAGAAGACGAGGATCGCGCCCATCATCGACAGGGCGAGCGCGGCCAGCAGTATCGGCCAGTCGAGCCGGCGGGCCAGCGAGTCGCGGGCCAGGAGCCGGGTCCAGCCGGCGCGCTCGGGGCCGTAGCCGGAGACGGAGAAGCTGTTGCCGGTCATGTGAGCATCCTCCGGCTGCCTCGCTTACGGGGTCGCCTTCGCGTGTTCTGGTTCGTCGTCGGCGTGTTGGTGGTCGCGCCGGGCTGTGTCTCGTCCGGCGCGGCCGTGCCCCCGTCGGTCGCCTTGAGCTCCTTGACCGGGTCCTTGGCGATCTTCGGGGAGTCGATCGTGCCGTCCGTCCTGACCTTCGGCAGCCCCTTCTGCGGGGTCGACAGCATCGCCTTCTTCTTGTCGATCGTGCCGTCGGCCTGGACGCCGTAGAGGGCGTTGTAGATCCCGCGCACGGCCTCACCGGAGGCGCCCGAACCGGTACCGGCCTGGGCGATGGTCATGATGACCGTGTAGTCCTTGGAGTACGTGGCGAGCCAGGACGTGGTCTGCTTGCCGTAGACCTCGGCGGTACCGGTCTTGGCGTGCAGCGGGATCTTGTCCTGCGGCCAGCCGCCGAACTTCCACGCGGCGGTACCGCGGGTGACCACGCCGGCAAGGGCGCTGTCCATGCCCTTGATGGTGGCCTGGTTGACCGGCAGCTTGCCCACGGACTTCGGCTTGATCTCCTGGACGGTCTTGCCGTCGGGGCTGACGATCGCCTTGCCGATGGTGGGCTGGTACATGGTGCCGCCGTTGGCGAGGGCGCCGTAGATCGCGGCCTCCTGGATCGGCGTGACGAGGGTGTCGCCCTGGCCGATGGAGTAGTTGATCGAGTCGCCCTCGCGCATCTTGTTGCCTTCGAGGCAGTTCTCGTACGCGATCTTCTCGACGTAACTGCCGTCCTTCTTACCGGACTTGCACCAGCCGACCTTGTTGGCCTTCCAGTAGTCGAGCTTCCACTGGCGGTCCGGGACGCGGCCGGTGACCTCGTTCGGGAGGTCGATGCCGGTCTCCTTGCCGAGGCCGAACTGGTGGGCCGCCTTGTAGAAGTAGTCCTTGGGCTCACCCTTCTTCGGGTTGATGCCGCCGTCCTTCTTCCACTCGCGGTCCGCGAGGCCGTAGAAGACGGTGTCGCAGGACACCTCCAGGGCGCGGCCCAGCGAGATGGGGCCGAAGCTCTCGCCCTCGAAGTTCTTGAAGACCTGGCCGCCGACCGAGTACGAACTGGTGCAGGGGTAGCCGCCGTCCCACTCGTAGCCGGCCTCGACCGCGGCGGCCGTGGAGACCACCTTGAAGGTCGAACCGGGCGCGGACTGACCCTGTATGGCGCGGTTCAGCAGCGGGTAGTCGGAGTTCTTGCCGGTGAGCTTCTTGTAGTCCTTGGCGGAGATGCCGCCGACCCAGACGTTCGGGTCGTAGGTCGGCGCGGACGCCATGGCGACGACCCGGCCGGTCTTGGCCTCCATGACGACCACGGCACCGGAGTCGGCCTTGTAGTTCTCGCCGGTGATCTTGTCGAACTGGCCGCGGGCGATCTTCATCGCGTTGTCCAGCTCGTACTCGGCGACCCGCTGGACGCGGGCGTCGATGCTGGTGACGAGGTTGGCGCCGGGCTCGGCGGCGTCCGCCTCGGCCTTGCCGATGACGCGCCCGAGGTTGTCGACCTCGTAGCGGGTGACGCCGGCCTTGCCGCGCAGTTCCTTGTCGTACTGGCGCTCCAGGCCCGAGCGGCCGACCTGGTCGGAGCGCAGGTAGGGCGAGTCGGTGTCCTGGGCCTTGGTGATCTCGTCGTCGGTGACCGGCGAGAGATAGCCGAGGACCTGGGCGGTGTTGGACTTGCCGGGGCTCGCGTAGCGGCGCACGGCCTCCGGCTCGGCGGTGATGCCGGGGAAGTCCTCGGCGCGCTCGCGGATCTGCAGGGCCTGCTTGGCGGTGGCCTCGTCGGTGATCGGGATCGGCTGGTAGGGCGAGCCGTTCCAGCACGGCTTGGGCGTCTGCGCGTCGCACAGCCGCACCTTCTGGATGACCTCTTCGGGCTTCATCCCGAGGACGCCGGCCAGCTTGGTGAGGACGGCCCTGCCGTCGTCCTTCATCTTCAGCAGGTCGGTGCGGGAGGCGGAGACCACCAGCCGGGTCTCGTTGTCGGCGAGCGGCACACCGCGCGCGTCCAGGATCGAGCCGCGTACGGCCGGCTCGACGACCTGCTGGACGTGGTTGCCCGACGCCTCCTTGGCGTACTCGTTGCCCTCGCGGATCTGCAGGTACCACAGGCGTCCGCCGAGGGTGCCGAGCAGGGAGAGGACGAGGATCTGGATGACGACGAGCCTGATCTGGACGCGTGGGGTCCGACCGGTCTCGGGGATATTGGTCACTGCGGCTGCCTCCCCCTCTCAGTGTGTGTCTGTGTCATATCCGACGTACCTGTGAAAGGCCGCCAACTCCCGCGCCCTCACAGCCGCTTGACCCCCTTGATGCGGCCCACGCGGGTGGTGCGGGCACGCGCCTTGGTCTTCAGGCCGCCGAGGCCGCCGCGCTGGCCGCCGATCTTCAGGCCGGTGCCGGCCGACAGCCAGCCGGAGGAGATGTCGGTGGCCTTGTTCGCCGCGGAGTTGGTCTCGGCGAGCGGGTCGTTCTCCGCCTTCCGGGCCAGCGCCATGATGCCGGGCACGACGAACGGGGCCAGCAGCAGGTCGTACAGGGCGGCCGAGAACAGCAGGCTGGGCAGGCCGACATGGCGGGCGGCGGTGTCGCCGACCAGAGCGCCCACGCCCGCGTACAGCAGGGTCGAGCCGACCGCGGCGGCGACCACGACGACCATGGGGCCGGTCGCCGACTTGAGCCGGCCGTTCTCCGGTCTGGCGAGCCCGGCGAGATAGCCGACGACGCACAGCACCAGGGCGTAGCGGCCGGCCGCGTGGTCGGCGGGTGGCGCGAGGTCGGCGAGCAGGCCGGCGCCGAAGCCGACGAGGGCGCCGCCGACATGGCCGTAGACCATGGCGAGGCCGAGGACGGTCAGGAGCAGCAGGTCGGGGACGGCACCCGGGAGGTGGAGGCGGGCGAGGACGCTCACCTGGAGCACCAGGGCGACGACGACCAGGGCCGAGGAGAGCAGGATCCGGTTGACGCGCATGGGGGTGACTCAGCTCCTACTGCTGCTCTTGCTGTTGACCGTCGACGGGTGCGCCTGCGGACGGGGTGACCGTGACGGTGACCGTCGGGGTGGGGGTCGGCTTGGGCTTCTTCGGGAGCACCGCGTCACGCGGGTCCTGCTTGGGGGCCTCCACGACGACGCCGATGACGTCGAGTTTGGTGAAGGCGACGTACGGCGTGACGTAGATGGTGCGGGTCAGGCCGCCCGCGGAGGGTTCGACGCGGGAGACGATGCCGACCGGGACGCCCGGCACGAAGGGCTTGTCGGCCTGGGAGCCGAAGGTGACCAGCCGGTCGCCCTTCTTCACCTCGGCCTTGCCGTTGAGGAGTTCGACGCGCAGCGGGCGGTCGCCCTGTCCGGAGGCGAAGCCGAGTTCGTCGCTGTCCTCCATGCGGGTGCCGACGGTGAAGTCGGGGTCGTTGGCGAGCAGCACGGTGGAGGTGTTGGGGCCGACGGTCGTCACGCGGCCGACCAGACCGTCGCCGTTGAGGACGGTCATGTCGCGCTTGATGCCGTCGTTGGCACCGATGTCGATGGAGACGGTCCAGGAGAAGCCCTGGGCCGCTCCTATGCCGATGACCTGGGCGCCCTTGATGCCGTACTGGCCCTCGCCGGCGACCTTCAGCATCTTGTCGAGCTGTTTGAGGCGGCTGGCGTTGCGGTCGTCGCTGCCGAGCTTCGCCTTGAGGGCCGCGTTCTCCTGCTCCAGACGGGCGAGCCGGTCGTGCCGGTCGCCGGAGTCACGGATCGCGGAGACCGCGTTGCCGACCGGGTCGACGGCTGACGACACACCGTTCTCGATCGGGCCGAAGACCGTGGCCGCGGCCTGGCGGGCACCGTCGACCGGCGAATCCTCTCCACCGCGGATGTCCACCGTGATCAGCGCGAACGCGACGGCGATCAGCAGCACCAGGAGCAGCCGGCTCTCTCGTGTGTCCCTCACGTGCGGCGGCCGTGCCTTCCTCGTAGGAATGTGCAGGGGGTGTGTGTGCCATGCAGGTGGTTGTTTATGCGCGAGCTTATGCCTCTATATCAACGATCCGCCGCACGAGAGGAGATCGTCTCGTACGGCGGAATCGAAGAGTTACGTCATCTGCGCGGGGAGGCGTCGAGAACCTGCTGAAGTGCCTCGAACTCCTCGACGCACTTGCCGGAACCGAGCGCCACGCTGTCCAGCGGGTCCTCGGCGATGTGGATCGGCATGCCGGTCTCCCGGCGCAGCCGCTCGTCCAGGCCGCGCAGCAGGGCTCCGCCGCCGGTCAGGACGATCCCGCGGTCCATGATGTCGCCGGACAGCTCCGGCGGGCACTTGTCGAGGGTCGTCTTCACCGCGTCGACGATCGCGTTGACGGGCTCTTCGATCGCCTTGCGGACTTCGGCCGCCGAGATGACAACGGTCTTGGGCAGGCCGGAGACCAGGTCC
Source organism: Streptomyces pseudovenezuelae (assembly GCF_029892565.1). Lineage (GTDB taxonomy): Bacteria > Actinomycetota > Actinomycetes > Streptomycetales > Streptomycetaceae > Streptomyces > Streptomyces pseudovenezuelae_A. The sequence continues at coordinate 465,553 of NZ_JARXVH010000004.1, forward strand.
CGGCCGCGGATTTCGGTGTGCTGGTCGTCGTCGAGGTCGTACGCGGAACCAATCGTGATCTTGATCTGCTCAGCCGTCCGCTCACCCAGAAGGAGCGAGTACTCCTTCTTGATGTGCTGGATGATCGCGTTGTCCAACTCGTCGCCCGCGACGCGGATGGACTGGGCGGTGACGATGCCACCGAGCGAGATGACCGCGACCTCCGTGGTGCCGCCGCCGATGTCCACCACCATGTTGCCCGTGGCCTCGTGGACCGGCAGGCCGGAACCGATGGCCGCGGCCATGGGCTCCTCGATGATGTGCACCTGGCGGGCGCCGGCCTGGGACGACGCCTCGATGACGGCACGGCGCTCGACGCCCGTGATGCCCGAGGGCACACAGACGACGACACGGGGACGGGCGAGATAGCGCCGCTTGTGGATCTTCAGGATGAAGTAGCGGAGCATGCGCTCGGTGATCTCGAAGTCGGCGATGACACCGTCCTTCAGCGGACGCACGGCAACGATGTTGCCCGGTGTCCGCCCGATCATCTTCTTGGCTTCGGAGCCGACCGCAAGAATTCCACCGGTGTTGGTGTTGATCGCGACCACGGACGGCTCGTTGAGTACGATCCCGCGACCCCTGACGTACACCAGCGTGTTGGCGGTCCCGAGGTCGACAGCCATGTCACGGCCGATGAACGACATTGAGTTCCCCATCAGGATTCGTCTGGCCTTCCTGGGAGCTTTTGAGGGCTTTTCAGGTCGGCGAAGTGGGTGCAGTGACGTGAAGGCTTCCATCGTAGACGCGCCTTCGCGAACACTGCGTTAGGGTCTTCGCCATTGTCAGCAGATGATGCGCGGCTCCGCTTGTGGAGACGGGCGTTCGGGGGCACGCGTTCCCCCGATCGCCAGCGCCCATGCCGACCTGATCCAAAAGAATCCCTATCCACGGCCCGGGAAGAAGATCTTCACCTCGCGCTCGGCGGACTCCTCCGAGTCGGAGGCGTGGATCAGGTTCTCCCGCACGATCACGCCGAAGTCGCCGCGGATGGAACCGGGGGCGGCGGCGATCGGGTCGGTCGGTCCTGCCAGGGCGCGCACACCCTCGATGACCCGGTCACCCTCGACGATCAGCGCGACGACCGGACCGGAGGCCATGAACTCCACCAGCGGCTCGTAGAACGGCTTGCCCTTGTGCTCGCCGTAGTGCTGCTCCAGCGTCTCCTGGTCCAGGGTGCGCAGCTCCAGCGCGGTGATCTGCCAGCCGGCCTTGCGCTCGATGCGGCCGATGATCTCGCCGGTCAGGCCACGGCGGACCGCGTCGGGCTTGAGCAGGACGAGGGTGCGCTGAGTCACGGCGGGCTCCTATGGATCAAGAATCGTGCGGGGTGTTCGAAGATTACAGGGCGTGTCGGGGCCGTTGTCACACAGCGTCAGGTGTAGAGGAGCCCGCCTGCGCGGCGAATCTCGCCTTCGCCTCGTCGATCTTCCTGCCGTAGTGCACCGACGCCCACCACAGGGCCGCGAAGATCGCCCCGAGGACGAACATCGACGGCACGATGAAGCCGGACGCGATCAGGGCGATCTGCAGCGCCCAGCCCATGGCAATCCCGCCGGGGCGGGTCACCACGGCGCACAGCAGGACGGACAGGAGCATCGCGATGCCGCTGACCGTCCACACGGCCGACATGGACAGGTCGGGGTCCTTCATGGCCACCAGACCGGCGAAGCCGATCACGAAGAACTCGCCGATCAGGGTGGAGGAACAGAGCGTACGCACGGGTTGTCAGCCCCTCCCCAGGAGCAGTCGGGCCTCGCCCACGGTGATGACGGAGCCGGTCACGAGCACGCCGCCGCCCGCGAACTCGCCGTCCTCCTCGGCCAGCGTGATCGCCGCCTCCAGCGCGTCCGGCAGCCTCGGCTCGACCTGGACGCGGTCCTCGCCGAACACCTCGACGGCGATGCCCGCCAGCTCGTCGGTGTCCATCGCGCGATGGCTGGAGTTCTGCGTGACGACGACCTCGGCGAAGATCGGCTCGAAGGCTTCCAGCAGCCCCCGCACGTTCTTGTCGCCACTCGCCCCGACCACGCCGATCAGCCGGCTGAAGTCGAAGGCCTCGCCGACCGCCTCGGCGGTGGCGCGCGCGCCGGCCGGGTTGTGGGCCGCGTCCAGTACGACGGTGGGCGAGCGGCGTACGACCTCCATGCGGCCCGGCGAGGACACCGCCGCGAAGGCCTTGCGGACCGTTTCGAGGTCGAGCGGCTCGGGGCGCTGGGAGCCGACGCCGAAGAACGCCTCCACGGCGGCGAGGGCGACCGCCGCGTTGTGCGCCTGGTAGGCGCCGTGCAGCGGGAGGTACACCTCGCCGTACTCACCGCCCAGACCGCGCAGGGTGACCAACTGGCCGCCGACGGCGACCTGGCGGGCGACGACGCCGAACTCCAGGCCCTCGCGGGCCACGGTGGCGTCGACGTCGACCGCCTTCTTCAGCAGCACCTGGGCCGCGTCCACCGGCTGCTGGGCCAGGATGACCGTCGCGTCCTGCTTGATGACACCGGACTTCTCCTGCGCGATCGCGCCGGGCGTCTCGCCGAGCCGGTCGGTGTGGTCCAGGTCGATGGGGGTGACGACGGCGACGTCACCGTCGATCACGTTCGTCGCGTCCCACGTGCCGCCCATGCCGACCTCGACGACGGCCACGTCGACCGGCGCGTCCGCGAAGGCGGCGTACGCCATGCCCGTGAGCACCTCGAAGAAGGACAGGCGGAACTCCTGCTGCGCGTCGACCATCTCGACGTACGGCTTGATGTCCTCATACGTCTCGATGAAGCGCTCGGCGGAGATCGGGGCGCCGTCCAGGCTGATCCGCTCGGTGACGGACTGGACGTGCGGGGACGTGTAACGGCCGGTGCGCAGCTCGAAGGCGCCGAGGAGGGCTTCGATCATGCGGGCCGTGGACGTCTTGCCGTTCGTACCGGTGATGTGGATCGAGGGGTACGAGCGCTGGGGGTCGCCCAGGAGATCCATGAGCGCGGCGATGCGGGTGACCGACGGCTCCAGCTTGGTCTCGCCCCACCGGGTCGCGAGGTCCGCCTCGACCGCGCGCAGGGCCTTGTCGACCTCGGGGTCCTCGGGACGCGCCGGCACGTCTGCCTCCGGCGGTGCGCCCTGGGTACGCAGGGTGCGGCTGCCGGCCTCGATGACCGCGAGGTCGGGGTCGCGGTCGGTTTCGTTGGCGATGATCTCGTCGAAGGGGTCGGTGTCGCTCACGGGGCCAGTCTACGGAGGCGGACCGACAGTGCGCCCAGGGAGTGGGGTGGGTGGGCTTGGTCGGCGGGTGCGGGTGCGTTGTGGCTGGTCGCGCAGTTCCCCGCGCCCCTAAAGCAGACGGCATGAAGGCCCCGGCGCCTTTCGGTACCGGGGCCTTCACTGCCGTACAAGCCTGCTTACGCCTGGGGCAGCCTGTCCAGCTGGGACTTGATGCGGGCGATGTCCTCGTCCGCCTTGGTCAGGCGGCCTCGGATCTTGTCGACCACGTTGTCCGGGGCCTTGGCCAGGAAGGCCTCGTTGCCGAGCTTGGCGGTGGCCTGGGCCTTCTCCTTCTCGGCGGCCGCGAGGTCCTTCGCGAGGCGCTTGCGTTCCGCGGCGACATCGATCGTGCCGGAGAGGTCGAGGGCCACCTCGGCACCGGAGATCGGGAGCGTCGCCGTGGCCGTGAAGGCGTCGCCCTCCGGCTGGAGGCGCAGGAGCTGACGGATGGCCGCCTCGTGCGGGGCGAGGTCCGTGCCGTCGAGGGTGAGGCGGGCCGGGACGCGCTGGCCGGGCTGGAGGCCCTGGTCGGCGCGGAAGCGGCGGACCTCGGTGATGACGGCCTGGAGGGTCTCGATCTCGCGCTCGGCGGCCTCGTCACGGAAGCCGCTGTCGCCCGGCCAGTCCGCGATCACGACCGACTCGCCGCCCGTGAGGGTCGTCCACAGGGTGTCCGTGACGAAGGGGACGACCGGGTGGAGCAGCTTGAGGGTGACGTCGAGGACCTCGCCCAGGACCCGCTTCGAGACCTCCGCCGCCTCGCCGCCCGCCTGGAACGTCGTCTTGGACAGCTCGACGTACCAGTCGAAGACCTCGTCCCACGCGAAGTGGTACAGCGCGTCGGAGAGCTTGGCGAACTGGAAGTCGTCGTAGAACGCGTCGACTTCGGCCACCGTCTTGTTCAGGCGGGACAGGATCCAGCGGTCCGTCGCCGACATCTCCGAAGGAGCCGGCAGCGGGCCCTCGATCGTCGCGCCGTTCATCAGCGCGAAGCGCGTGGCGTTCCAGATCTTGTTCGCGAAGTTCCGGGACGCCTGGACCCAGTCCTCGCCGATCGGCACGTCGGTGCCGGGGTTGGCGCCGCGGGCCAGGGTGAAGCGGACGGCGTCGGAGCCGTACTTGTCCATCCAGTCGAGCGGGTCGACGACGTTGCCGAAGGACTTCGACATCTTCTTGCCGCGCTCGTCGCGGACCAGGCCGGTCAGCGCGATCGTCTTGAAGGGGACCTCGCCGTCCATCGCGTAGAGGCCGAACATCATCATCCGGGCGACCCAGAAGAAGATGATGTCGTGGCCGGTCAGCAGGACGTCGGTCGGGTAGAACTTCCGCAGATCCGCGGTCTGTTCGGGCCAGCCGAGGGTGGAGAAGGGCCACAGGCCGGACGAGAACCAGGTGTCCAGGACGTCCGTGTCCTGGCGCCAGCCCTCGCCGGTCGGCGGCTCCTCGTCGGGGCCGACGCAGACGACCTCGCCCTCGGGGCCGTACCAGACGGGGATGCGGTGGCCCCACCACAACTGGCGTGAGATGCACCAGTCGTGCATGTTGTCGACCCAGTCGAAGTACCGCTTCGACATGTCCTCGGGGTGGATCTTGACCCGGCCGTCGCGGACCGCGTCACCGGCGGCCTGGGCGAGCGGGCCGACCTTGACCCACCACTGCATGGACAGGCGCGGCTCGATCGTGGTCCGGCAGCGCGAGCAGTGGCCGACGGAGTGGGCGTAGGGGCGCTTCTCGGCGACGATCCGGCCCTGTGAGCGCAGCGCGGCGACGATGGCGCTGCGCGCCTCGAAGCGGTCCAGGCCCGCGAAGGGACCATGGACCGTGATGACCGCGCGCTCGTCCATGACCGTGATCGACTCCAGGCCGTGGCGCTGGCCGATCGCGAAGTCGTTGGGGTCGTGGGCCGGGGTGACCTTGACGGCGCCCGTGCCGAACTCGGGGTCGACATGCGTGTCCGCGACGACGGGGATCGTACGGTCGGTCAGCGGCAGCTTGATCCTCTTGCCGACGAGGTGCTTGTAGCGCTCGTCGTCGGGGTGGGCGGCGACGGCGGTGTCACCGAGCATCGTCTCCGCGCGGGTGGTCGCGACGACCAGCGTCTCGTCCCCCTCGCCGTACTTGATGGAGACCAGCTCGCCGTCGTCCTCCTGGTACTCCACCTCGATGTCGGAGATGGCCGTCAGACAGCGCGGACACCAGTTGATGATGCGCTCGGCGCGGTAGATCAACTCGTCGTCGTACAGCCGCTTGAAGATGGTCTGGACGGCCTGGGAGAGGCCCTCGTCCATGGTGAAGCGCTCGCGGCTCCAGTCGACGCCGTCACCGAGGCGGCGCATCTGGCCGAGGATCTTGCCGCCGTACTCCTCCTTCCACTGCCAGACGCGCTCGACGAACTCCTCGCGGCCCAGGTCCTGGCGGGACTTGCCCTCCTCGGCGAGCTGCTGCTCGACCTTGTTCTGGGTGGCGATGCCGGCGTGGTCCATGCCGGGCAGCCACAGCGCCTCGAAGCCCTGCATGCGCTTGCGGCGGGTGAGGGCGTCCATGAGCGTGTGCTGGAAGGCGTGGCCCAGGTGGAGGGAGCCGGTGACGTTCGGCGGCGGGATGACGATGGTGTACGGCGGCTTCTCGCTCTTCGCGTCGGCGGCGAAGTAACCCCGTTCTACCCAGCGCTCGTACAGCGGTCCCTCTACGTCGGCCGGCGCGTACTGGGTCGGCAGTTCGGTGTCGGGCGCTGTGGGCTGCTGCTGAGCATTCTCGGTCACGGGCCCAGTTTAGGGGTGTCGCGGGCGTGTCCCGAAACGCCTTTGTTCTGTAACGGTGCGGCCCCCGATGCAGTGCGGTCCCGGTGCCTGCGCCAGGATGTCAGGGCCACATAAACATCTGGAGGGGAACCCAGGAATGAGTCACAACCAGCCGGGCCCGTACGGCGGGCAGCCCCAGCAGCCCGGTCCGTACGGTCAGCAGGGCCCTTACGGCCAGCAGCAGCCGCAGGCGCCCCAGCCCGGCTACGGCTACCCCCAGCAGCCGCCCGCCCAGCCGCAGCCCGGTTACGGCTACCCGCAGCAGCCCCCGCAGGGCGTACCCCCGCAGCCCAACCCGTACGGCCAGCAGCCCTACCCGCCGCAGCCGCCGGCCTCCGGTGGCGGCGGCAAGAAGACGGGCCTGATCATCGGCGCGGTGGCGGTCGTGGCGGCGATCGCGGTCGGGGCGTACTTCGTGATCGGCGGGGGTGGCGGCAGCGGCTCGGGAGGCGTCAAGGACGACGGGGCGCACAAGTTGACGACGCCGGCGACCGTGCTGAACGGCGAGTACAAGAAGTCGGACGCAGACTCCGCTGACGAGATGACCGCCAAGGACAAGGCGGACTTCGAGAAGTGGGGGGTCAAGGACCCCAAGGACGCGAGCGCGGGCTACGCGAAGGGCACGGGGCTCAGCGCCAAGAACCTCTCCTTCAGCGGCGTCTACGGCACCATCGACGACCCCGAGGCCGTCGTCGACGCCATGTTCGCGAAGCTGAAGACCGAGTCCGAGAAGGACGACGGCAGCGGCGACAGCACCGGCAAGCTGGTCGGCAGCCCGGCGAAGGTCACGCCGGCCGGGTTCGAGAACGGCATCATGAAGTGCCAGGTCGCCGAGATCACGAACAACGACTCGTCGAGCACGAGCGCCGGTGCGGCCAAGACCATCAAGATGCCCATGTGCATCTGGGGTGACCACAGCACGGTCGCCGCGGTCACGTCCTTCGGCCTCGCCGAACTCGCCAGCGGCGACGGCGGTTCGGTCACCGACGTGGCCTCCCTGACGGCGAAGCTCCGCAACGACGTCCGCGTGAAGGCCTGACGCGGTAGGTATCAACATCGAAGGGGCCCCGGTCAGTTGACCGGGGCCCCTTCGATGCGTGCTGTGCCGCGCGGCGGTTACGCCGTCTTCTGCTCCCCCGGACCCCGTCCGTTCCGCGCGTCCCGCGGAATGAGGGTCGGGTTCACGTTGGAGTGGACGACGTCCGCCGTGATGACGACTCGGGCCACGTCCTTGCGGGACGGAACCTCGTACATCACGGACATGAGGACTTCCTCCATGATGGCGCGCAGGCCGCGGGCGCCGGTCTGGCGGAGGATGGCCTGGTCGGCGATGGCCTCCAGGGCCTCGCGCTCGAAGTCCAGTTCCACGCCGTCGAGTTCGAAGAGACGCTGGTACTGCTTCATCAGCGCGTTGCGCGGCTCGATCAGGATCTGGAGCAGCGCCTCGCGGTCCAGGTTGTGGACCGAGGTGATGACGGGGAGGCGGCCGATGAACTCGGGGATCATGCCGAACTTGACCAGGTCCTCCGGCATGACGTCCTCGAACTGGTCCTTGGCCTGCAGCTCCCGCTTCGAGTGGATCGTCGCGCCGAAGCCGATGCCCTTGGCGCCGGCCCGCGACTCGATGATCTTCTCCAGACCGGCGAAGGCACCGCCCACGATGAACAGCACGTTCGTCGTGTCGATCTGGATGAACTCCTGGTGCGGGTGCTTGCGTCCGCCCTGCGGCGGCACCGAGGCCGTGGTGCCCTCAAGGATCTTCAGGAGGGCCTGCTGAACGCCCTCGCCGGAGACATCGCGGGTGATCGACGGGTTTTCGCTCTTACGGGCGACCTTGTCGATCTCGTCGATGTAGATGATCCCGGTCTCGGCCTTCTTGACGTCGTAGTCCGCCGCCTGGATCAGCTTCAGGAGGATGTTCTCGACGTCCTCGCCGACGTAACCCGCCTCCGTCAGCGCCGTGGCGTCCGCGATGGCGAACGGCACGTTCAGCATGCGGGCCAGGGTCTGGGCGAGCAGGGTCTTGCCGGAGCCCGTGGGACCGAGCAGAAGGATGTTGGACTTCGCCAACTCGATCGCGTCGTCACGGCCGTTGGCGCCACCGTTCTCGCCGGCCTGGACGCGCTTGTAGTGGTTGTAGACCGCGACGGACAGGGCCTTCTTCGCGGGCTCCTGGCCCACGACGTAGCCCTCCAGGAACTCGTAGATCTCCCGCGGCTTGGGGAGTTCCTCCCAGCGGACCTCACTGGTCTCCGCGAGTTCTTCCTCGATGATCTCGTTGCAGAGATCGATGCACTCGTCGCAGATGTACACACCAGGCCCTGCGATGAGCTTCTTGACCTGCTTCTGGCTCTTGCCGCAGAACGAGCACTTGAGCAGATCGCCGCCGTCACCGATGCGTGCCACGGTGTGCTTCCCCTTCGCCTGGGAGACGCCTAGATCCAGCGGCTCCTGGTGCTGCCTTAATCCGACGGTACCTTGCCGGGCCCCCCGTTCGGGCCCCCCTTGGCGCGGTTCACTTTGACGTGCAGCGTGTCAAAGCACATCAACCATGCCAAGGGGCGGCAGACGATACAGCCTTCCGTCTAGGAGACGGCGGCGTTGTTCATCTTCCGGGTGGAGATGATCTGGTCGATCAGACCGTAGGAGAGCGCCTCCTCGGCGGTCAGGATCTTGTCGCGCTCGATGTCCTCGCGGATCTTGTCGATCGGCGTGGTGGAGTGCTTGGCCAGCATCTCCTCCAGCTGCGCGCGCATCCGCAGGATCTCGTTGGCGGCGATCTCCAGGTCGGAGACCTGTCCGCGGCCGGTCTCGCTGTAGGGCTGGTGGATCAGCACGCGCGCGTTCGGCAGCGCCATGCGCTTGCCCGGCGTACCGGCTGCGAGCAGGATCGCGGCGGCGGAGGCCGCCTGACCCATGCAGACCGTCTGGACATCGGGCTTCACGAACTGCATCGTGTCGTAGATGGCCGTGAGCGCCGTGAAGGAGCCACCGGGGCTGTTGATGTAGACCGAGATGTCCCGGTCGGGGTCCATCGACTCCAGGCACAGCAGCTGCGCCATGACGTCGTTGGCGGAGGCGTCGTCGATCTGGACGCCGAGGAAGATCACGCGCTCCTCGAAGAGCTTCGCGTAAGGGTCGTACTCGCGCACGCCCTGCGAGGTGCGCTCCACGAAGCGCGGGATGACGTAACGGGACTCCGCCGTGGGACCCGTGTACTCGGCGCGCGTGCGGTCGAACAGGCCGCTGCCGGGGAAGTCGTTCACTGTCTCTCTCCTAGGGGCTGAGGCGGTCGGCTGTGGGCTTGCAGGGGGCCTCAGGCCCCGGTGCCGCCGCCGCCCGGCATGTTGGCTGCCGTCGTGATGACCTCGTCGATGAGGCCGTAATCCTTGGCCTCGTCGGCGTCGAACCAGCGGTCGCGGTCCGAAGCGCGGGTGATCTCCGCGAACGACTGACCGGTGTGCTGGGAGGTCAGCTCCGCCATGCGCTTCTTGGTGTGCAGCAGGCGCTCGGCGTGGATCTTGATGTCGGAGGCCGAGCCGGCCAGGCCGGCGGACGGCTGGTGGATCAGGATCTCGGCGTTCGGCAGCGCGAAGCGCTTGCCGGGCGTGCCCGCGCTGAGCAGGAACTGGCCCATGGAGGCGGCGAGGCCCATGGCGATCGTCACCACGTCGTTCTTGATGTACTGCATGGTGTCGTAGATCGCCATGCCGGCCGTGATCGAGCCGCCGGGGCTGTTGATGTAGAGGTAGATGTCCTTGTCCGGGTCAGCGGCGAGAAGCAGCAGCTGCGCGGTGATCTTGTTGGCAATGTCGTCGTCGACCGGCTGGCCGAGGAAGATGATCCGCTCGCCGAGCAGCCGGTTGTAGACCTGGTCGCCGAGGCCACCACCGATGGAAGGCTCGCCGGCGGCGGAGGGCATCAGATTCGTCACGTATCCACCTGCTCGTCTTACGACGGCGCCGGGCCGTCTTCACGTGTTCCCGTCCGGGGGGCTGCAAAAGGGACTCTCCGGCCCCCGTACTCATGGACCCTAACGCGCAGGCCCGTCCGGTGAATCCCGGGAAGGGTGGTGTTCGCCGGGGGCGTAGCTGTCCACGGCGGACGGTCGGCTCCGGGTAGGCGAACGGGCCCCGGGGTCAAAGCTCCCCAGGGCCCGTCCTACGCCCTACAAGGCGCCGTGGGCTCAGCCCTCGGTCTTCTCCTCGGCCGGGGTCTCCTCGGTGGCGGCCTCGGCCGTCTCGGGGGCCTCGACCGTCTCGGCGGTCTCGTCCTCGTCGTCGAGGTCGATGACCTCGCCGTTGGTGTCCTTGACCGTGGCGGCCTCGACCACGATGGCCAGGGCCTTGCCGCGGGCGACCTCGCCGACGAGGAGGGGCACCTGGCCGCCCTCGACGACGGCCTGGGCGAACTGGTCGGGGGACATGCCGGAGGAGGCCGCGCGACGCATGAGGTGCTCGGTGAGCTCCTCCTGGTTGACGTTCAGCTTCTCCTGCTTGACCAGCTCGTCGAGGACGAACTGGGTCTTGATGCCCTTGACCGCGGCCTCACTGGTCTCGGTCTCGAACTCCTCCTCCGTCTTGCCCTGGATCTCCAGGTACTTCGGGAGGTCGAGGCCCATCTGACCGAGCTGGTGGTGCTCCAGGTTGTGCTTGCGGGTGTTGATCTCGTCCTCGAGCAGCTTCTCGGGGACGGGCACCTCGACGAGCTCCAGGAGCTTGTCGAGCACGCGCTCCTGGGCCTGGGTGGCCTGGTCGTACTGCTTCATGTTCTCGAGGCGCTTGCGGCTGTCCGCCCGCAGCTCCTCCAGGGTGTCGAACTCCGAGGCGAGCTGCGCGAACTCGTCGTCCAGCTCGGGCAGTTCACGGGCGGCGACCTGGGTGACCTTGACGGTGACCTCAGCCTCCTGGCCGGCCGCGGAGCCGCCCTTGAGCTCGGAGGCGAAGGTGGCCTCGCCACCGGCCTCCAGGCCCTTGACGGCGTCGTCGATGCCCTCCAGCAGCTCGCCCGAGCCGATGGTGTAGGAGACGCCGCTGGCGATGCCGTCCTCCAGCACCTCGCCGCCGACCTTGGCCTCCAGGTCGATGGTGACGACGTCGCCGTCCTCGGCGGCCCGCTCGACCGGGGAGGTCGACGCGAAGCGCTCGCGGAGCTGCTCGACCGACTGGTCGATGTCCTCCTCGGTGACCTCGACGGCGTCCACCTCGACCTCGATGCCGGAGTAGTCCGGGATCTCGAGGGCCGGGCGGATGTCGACCTCGGCGGTGAAGTTCAGCGTCTCGCCGTCCTTCAGGTCGGTGATGTCGACCTCGGGCTGGCCCAGGACATTGAGCTCGGCCTCGTTGACCGCCTCCGTGTAGAACTTCGGGAGGGCGTCGTTGACCGCCTCCTCCAGGACCGCACCGCGGCCGAACCGCTGGTCGATGACGCGCGCCGGGATCTTGCCCTTCCGGAAGCCCTTCACCGTGACCTGCTGGTTGATCTTCTTGTACGCCGCGTCGAGGCTGTCCTTGAGCTCCTCGAAGGGCACCTCAATGCTGAGCCGAACCCGAGTCGGGTTCAGGGTCTCGACGGCGCTCTTCACGGTTGGGTCTCCTTGGGGCTGACTTTAGGGATCGTGCCCGGCTGCAGAGACACACGGGCATGCAGCTTGCATAGTAACGGCAGCGGCGACACGCCCCAAAGGCGATCAAGGGACTCGATCACCGGACGTGATCGCGTGAGTGCGCCGGTGTCGACCGGCAGCTGGTCGGGGTGGCGGGATTTGAACCCACGGCCTTCCGCTCCCAAAGCGGACGCGCTACCAAGCTGCGCCACACCCCGTCTGGTGCGACACGTAGGGTACATGCCCGCAGGCCATGGGACCGCCGCATTTCACCAGCGCCGGTCACTAACCGGTACGGACGGGAAACGGGGTGTGCGACGAGGCGTGGTGACCCGCTACGATGCCTTGTGTGCCGCGGTCGCTCCGACCTGCGGCGCGCGTTGCGCGGGCGTAGCTCAATGGTAGAGCACCAGTCTTCCAAACTGGCTACGCGGGTTCGATTCCCGTCGCCCGCTCCATACGACCTCAGGGCCCGGTTCACCCGAACCGGGCCCTGAGGTGTTTTCGCGCGCGTGGACCTCGCCCTCGGCCCGTCACCGAGGGCAGCACAGAGCCGAGTTCCGGGCGGACCCGGAACGAGAGAGCTGGAACCGGAGACCTAGAACTGGATCGAGTTGATGGTCTCCGCTATGGAGTTCAGGAACCGTTGGATGTCGTCGGCCATGCCGGTCGAGGCGAGGAAGAAGCCGAACAGCACGGCGACTACCGCCGGGCCCGCCTTGATCGATCCCCCCCTGAGCAACACCACCAGGATGATCGCCAACAGCAACACCACTGACAGCGAAATGGCCACAACTCATCACACCCTCGGTCGGTCCGCTCACCCGGCCCGGGGGACGCGACCTCGCGCACCCCGCCAGGACCATCGTGCCACCAACCCGGCCCAGGTATGCGGCGCGTGAGGCATCGTCGGCCACTCCTGTGCCTGACCTTTGCCTTGACCATGAGCCCCGGCGCGCCCCAACTGGGAATTCGGCAGCATGGTTTCCATACCCACACAGTGTGTTCGCAGGCATTTCGAGCAGGTATTTCACGGGAGTTGACCGTGGCCTCTATGCGTCATTTCGTCGGGATTAAACGTGACAAGACGGGCGGCGGGAGGGCATCCAAGGCCTTAACCAGGAATAACGCGGCGAGTTTTACGAATAGCCGGGGTCGCCGCTAAGGTGCCTCAGATGTTCCAAGAGGCGACACGGCGCACACCCGACAAACAGCGCGACGCGTTCTTCGACAACGCCAAGTACCTGGCGATCGTGTTGGTCGCCATGGGCCACTCGTGGGAGCCGCTGAAGGGCGGCAGCCGCATCCTCGAGGGTGCCTACACCGTCGTGTACGCCTTCCACATGCCGGCGTTCATCATCATCTCCGGCTTCTTCTCCCGCAGTTTCGACATGCGCCCCGACCGCCTCCGGCGGCTGGTCACCGGCGTCCTGGTCCCGTACGTGATCTTCGAGACGGCGTACAGCCTCTTCCAGCGCTACGGCAATGACGACCCGGGCATGAAGGTCACGCTGCTCGACCCGTGGTTCCTGACCTGGTTCCTGGTCGCGCTGTTCATCTGGCGGCTGACCACCCCGCTGTGGAAGAGCATCCGCTGGCCGCTGCCGGTCGCGCTCGGCGTCGCGATGTTCGCGTCCGTCTCGCCGGAGATCGGCGACGACCTGGACCTGCAGCGGGTGTTGCAGTTCCTGCCGTTCTTCGTGCTGGGGCTGTGCCTGAAGCCGGAGCACTTCCGGATGGTGCGCACGCGGACGATGCGGATCGTGGCCGTGCCGGTCTTCGTCGTCGCGCTGGCCGTGGGCTGGTGGGCGGTGCCGCGCATGAACACCGCGTGGTTCTACCACCGCGACGCCGCACAGGAGTTGGTGGCGCCCTGGTGGTCGGGCCCGGTCATGGTGCTCGCCCTGTTCGGCTGCTCGGTGCTGCTGACCGCCTGCTTCTTCGCCTGGGTGCCGGGCCGCCGGATGTGGTTCACGACGCTCGGCGCGGGCACGCTCTACGGCTATCTGCTGCACGGCTTCGTCATCAAGGCCGGTGAGTACTACGGCTGGTTCGACCCGAAGTGGCTGCACCGGCCGCTCGGCGAGATCTTCGCGACGCTCGTCGCGGGCGCCGTCGTCACCGCGCTGTGCACCGCGCCGGTGCGAAAGGTCTTCAAGTTCGCGATGGAGCCCGAGATGAAGTGGGCCTTCAGGCCCGACCCGGCGGAGGCGGCACGCGACCGCGAGACGCGGGAACAGCGGGAGCAGCGCGAGAAGGTCTCCGCGTAGCCGGTCCCCCGGTTCAGTCACCCTCCAGACCGAGAAGTGCGCGCATGCGTGCGTACTTCTCGGTCAGTCGTGTCCGGGTCGCCTCGTCGTCCAGGCGGGCGAGGCGGGCCGGGTCCGCGTTGTGCGCCAGGTCGGCCCGCTTCACCAGCAGGGCGCCCGGGGTGTCGAGGATGCGCCGGGCGTACGCCTCCGGGGCCTCCCCCGCCCGCTTGGTGACCGCGCGCACGATGTCCTTCGTACGCCGGCTCAGCGCGGCCCCCTCCAGCCAGTGCGCGGAGCGCGCGTCGTCCTCGACGGCGTCGTGCAGCCAGGCCGCCGCGATCTGGTCGTCGTCGCCACCACGCGCGCGTACGCCCTCGGCGACGGCCCGCAGGTGCTCGGCGTAGGGCCGTCCCGCCTTGTCGGTCTGGCCCTCGTGGGCGGCGCGGGCGGTGGCCTCGACCTCGGCCAGGGTCATCGGATCGGTGCTGGTCACCCGTCCAGTGTCCCCTTGCGCAGGGCCGCGCGGGCGGGAAGGGTCGCGGCGGTCAGGCCGAGGACGACGATCGCGCCGGCGAACGAGCCGTAGATCAGCGGGGGTATGTAAGGCCCTTGCCCGGTCAGGCCGTTCATCATCGGGACCAGCGTGGCGAGGGCGATGGCCGTGCCCAGGGCGATGCCCGCGAGGGCGACCAGGAGGGCCTCCCAGCGGATCATCCGCAGCACTTGGCGGTGGGTGGAGCCGATGAGGCGGAGCGTGCCGAGTTCGTCGCGGCGGTCGAGGACGGTCATCACCAGGGTGTTGACGGCGGCGACGGCCGCGAAGCCGCCGAGGACGCCGGCCATCACTCCGTTCGCCCACGCGTTGAGCTCACGGTCCACGGACTGGGCGGTGGTGTAGTCGCCGCGGTCCAGGACCGTGCCGTACGCCTTCAGGCCCTGCTCCGTACCGCCCTTGGTCCACAGTTCGGTGTCGAAGGCGGAGCTGACGTGGGTGGCGAGGTCGGCGCGGGCCATGGTGACCTGGGACAGCCCCATGCCGCGTCCGTACGTCGCCACGACCACCGGCGAGGCCTTGGTGCCGTCGGGCAGGCGCAGGGCGAGCCGGTCGCCGACCTTGACGTCGGCGCTGTCGGCGAGGGAGGCGTCGACGGCGATCTCCCCCGGTTCCAGGGAGAGTCGGCCGTGCTCGACGTCCAGATCCTGTACGGCGGCCAGGTCGCGGACGGAGCCGGTGACGCCCTGTGCGGTGGCCGAGTCCAGACCGCCGGTGATCGGGACGAGCACGGAGGTCTTCAACAGGCCGACGGCGGCGGTGACTTCGGGGGTGCGCCCGGCCTGGCGTACGGCGGCGGGGGTAAGGCCCGGGTCGGCGGTGACGACGTGGTCGGCGAGGAGGCCGGCGTGCTGCTGGTCGGCGGTGACGCGTTCCTCGCTGGTGTGCATGAAGACCAGCACCGAGGAGAAGGCCATCGCGAGCACGATCGGGGTGATCGCGGAGGCCAACCGGCGGGCGTTGGTACGGGAGTTGGCGGCGGCCAGCGCTGCGGGGGCGCCGGCGCCGCGCAGCGGGAGGCCGAACAGGGCGGCGCAGGCGCGGGCCACGAAGGGGCCCAGCAGCGCCACCGCGAGCATGAAGAGGCAGACGATGCCCAGGGCCGCGTTGGCCGCGTCCTCGCCCGTGAGGGAGGCGGACAGGCCCGCGCAGACGCAGCCGCCGGCCGCGGCGGCGATGCCGAGCGGTGTGCGGATCCAGCCGGGCCGCAGCCGCTCCACGGACGCCTCGGTCAGCGCCTGGCCCGGCTTGATGCGGGAACTGCGGTGCGCGGCCATGTATCCGGCGCCGAGGGCGGTGAGCAGGACCGCGCCGGTCGCGGAGACGAGCGGGATCCAGGAGACGGACAGGTCGACGGCATCCGGAACCGCGCCCTTGGCCTTCAACTGCCCGAACCACCAGGTGGCCAGGGCGATTCCGGGCAGACAGCCGAGGGCGCCGGCGAGCGGGGCGATCAGCAGGGTCTCGGTGGCGATCGTGCGGCGGATCTGGCGCGGGGTGGTACCGAGGGCGCGCAACAGGGCGAACTCGCGGGCGCGTTGGCCCACGGCGAGCGCGACGGTGCCGGCCGCGGTGAAGACGCCGACCATCGTGGCGACGCCGCCGAAGGAGCCGCCGATGCCCATGAGGGTCTCCTTGGCCTCGGCCAGCGTCGGGTCCTGGACGCCGCCGCGGTCGTTGCCGGTGTGCACCTCGGCCCGCCCGCCGAGGGCGTGCGCCACCTGGGACTTGAGGGTCCCCGTACTGACCCCGGGCTTCGGCAGCACCGCCACGGCGTCGATCCGGCCGGGGTGACCGGAGACCCGCAGCGCGTCGGAGTCGGCGAGCCAGGCGGTGGCGTCCCGGGTGCCGGTGGTGCCGGAGACGCGGTAAGTGCGGGTGCCGTCAGGGGTGTTGAGGCTGACGCGCTCGCCGACGGAGGCCGTCTTCCCGCCCAGGACGACCTCGCCGGAGTGCGGCGCGCGGCCGGCGGCGAGCTGCTCGCCGGTGAAGGTGGTCGAGGCCCAATTGTGGGCGGTGAGCGGGCCGTTGGGACCGCCGACGGAGAAGGTGACGTCGGCGACGGCGGTACGGGCGCCGGGCGCCGAGGCCGCCGCTGCCACGAGCGAGTCGTCGAGGCGGGCGCGGTCGGTGATCGGTTCGCTGTCCGCGTCGTCACCGTGCCCGTAGTGGGCGCGCTGGTCGGCGGCGACCACGACGGGCGCGTCGGCGTACCGGCCGGCGGGGACCTTGGCCCGTACGCCGGTTTCCAAGAGGATGCCGCAGCCCGACGCGATCATCGCGGCCATCGCGAGCGCGATGAACGTCCCCACGAAGGCCGAGGGCCGGAAACGGAGGGCCGCGCGGGCGAGGCCGTTGGGGGCGAACATCACGCCGCCGCCGGTGCGTACGTCGGGCGGGTGGTGAGGGCTGTCATGCGGGACGCGATCGTGGTGGCCGGGGCGCGGTCCAGGTGGTCGGCTATCTCGCCGTCCGCCAGGAACAGGACACGGTCGGCCCAGGCGGCGGCCGTCGGGTCGTGGGTGACCATGACGACGGTGGCGCCGTGGGTGTCGACGGCGTCGCGGAGCAGGGCGAGGATCTCGGCGGCCGTCGTGGTGTCCAGGGCGCCGGTGGGCTCGTCGGCGAAGACCACGTCGGGGCGGGTGACCAGGGCGCGGGCGATCGCGACGCGCTGCTGCTGTCCGCCAGAGAGCTGGCCGGGGCGGCGGCGGGCCTTGTCGGCCAGGCCGACCTGGGCGAGCACCTCGGCGGCGCGGCGGCGGTCAGGGCGGTGGCCTGCCAGTCGGGTCGGCAGGACGACGTTCTGCTCGACCGTGAGGGACGGGAGCAGGTTGAAGGCCTGGAAGACGAAGCCGAGGCGGGTGCGGCGCAGCGCGGTGAGCTTGTTCTCCTTCATGCCGGTGATCTCCGTGCCGCCCAGGCGGACGGTGCCCCGGGTCGGGCGGTCGAGGCCTGCCGCGCACTGCAGGAACGTGGACTTGCCGGAGCCGGAGGGGCCCATCACGGCGGTGAAGCTGCGGCGCGGGAGGGTGAGGTCGATGCCGCGCAGGGCGTGGACGGCGGTGCCGCCTCGGCCGTAGCGGCGGGTCACTCCGTGCAGTTCCACGGCCCACTCGCCCGAGATATCTGGCATGCCTGATTTCTTCCGGTCCGATGACATGTCTCGAACGTACGGAGCGGAGGAGGGTCGGGACGATGAGGGCGGCTGGCGGATCCGGGCGGGGGAAAACCCCACCGTGCGGCTTTTTGGCAGGTGTCCGGTGGTGGTGCTCGGGCAGGGGTGGGTCGCGCGGCCCGGCGCTGACGGGGTGCCGCCTGGAGGCTAGGCAGGCCTCGCTGCCGCCGTCGGACCTTCCCTGCACACCAGCAGCAGCGCCCGGTCGTCGTTCACGTCCTTCGCCACCGCCTCGATGAGGTGCCAGGCCGCGCCGTGGAAGCCGCCCGCGACATAGCGGTCGGCCTCGCCGGTGAGGCGGTCTATGCCCTCGACGATGTCGCGCTCGGAGGTCTCCACCAGACCGTCTGTGAACAGCATCAACACGTCCCCGGGGCGCAGCGACCCCTTCACAGGGTCGAACTGGGCACCGTCGTACACACCCAGGAGCGGCCCGTCGGCGGCCTTCTCCTCCCAGCGTCCGCTGCCCGCGCTGAGCTGGAGCCCCGGCGGGTGGCCCGCGGAGTAGAGCTCGTAGTCGCCGGAGTCGAGGTCCAGGACCAGGTGGATGGAGGTCGCGAAGCCCTCGTCCCAGTCCTGGCGCAGGAGGTAGCCGTTCGCGGCCGGAAGGAAGGCGTGCGGGGGCAGCGAGCCGAGCAGGCCGCCGAACGCGCCCGACAGCAACAGGGCGCGCGAGCCTGCGTCCATGCCCTTGCCGGAGACGTCGGTGAGGACGACCTCCATCGTGCGGCCGCCGTTCGTCCGGGCCGCGACCACGAAGTCGCCCGAGAAGGACTGACCGCCCGCGGGCCGCAGGGCCATCTCCCGGTGCCATCCGTCCGGCAGCGTGGGCAGCTTGCTCTGCACCCGGATCCGTTCACGCAGGTCGAACAGCATCGTCCCGCCACGCCGCCACGGCACGCCCACCCGGCTGCGGAACTGCGCGACCAGCAGCCCGAAGAACCCGCACGCGGCGACCACCAGCACCACACCCGGCGTGACCCGGGACGGCCCTTCGGTGTACGGACCGAGCTGCACGGACTCCACGATCAGCGCGGTGGCCGCCGCGGCGTACAGCGCGAGCAGGCTCGCCGGGCGCAGCAGCAGACCGCCCGCGACGATCGGCAGGACCAGCGCGGCCGGCGAGCACCACACCGAGTTGGCGAGGGTCGTGGCCGCGATGATCGGGACGGTGAGCAGCAGTCCGGCCAGCGCGACCCAGTCGGAGCCGTCGCCGCGGAAGTAGTCCACGGCGCTTCTGCGCATGCCGACGCGAGCCCGGTGCCACTGCATCTTCAACCGGGCCGTGAACGTGTCGGCTTCCGCGCGCCGCTCTCGTCCTGCTGCCATTAGTTCGGGACCCTATCCATCGGACCAGCCGCTTGGCACGGGAGGTCCCACTTGTCCCCCGTCCGAGGCTCAACTTCACAGTGAACTTCACCAGAAGGCGATCCGTCGCCGCCAAGGAGAAATTCCCTGGCTCGTCACTCAATGCCCTGATAGGGATGGTTCATGGGGACTGACTTGCGAGTGCTGCGGCAGGACGACTGGGACAAGTGGTACGAGAACCTCATCCGCGCCTTCGGCGGGGTGCAGGAATCACCGGAGGAACGGGCGCTGTGGCGCGAGCGCACCGAGACGGACCGTTCCCTCGGCGCCTGGGACGGTGACGCGTGCGTCGGCACGGCGGGTGCCTTCAGCTTCCGGCTGACCGTGCCGGGCGGCGCCCCGGTGCCGGCGGCCGGCGTCACCATGGTCTCCGTGGCCGCCACGCACCGGCGGCGCGGAGTGCTGACGTCGATGATGCGGCGCCAGCTGGACGACGTACGGTCCTGGGGCGAGCCGTTGGCCGTGCTGACGGCCTCCGAGCCCGCGATCTACGGGCGGTTCGGGTACGACATCGGCACGCACCACGCCAACGTCGAGGTGGAAACCAGTCGGGTCCGGCTGACCGTGCCGCCCGGCACCGACGAGGTGCGCCTGCGGTACGCCGCTCCGGCCGACGCCCTCGAAGCCTGCGAGGCCGTGTACGCGCGCACGGTGTCCGGGCGGCCCGGCATGCTCGCCCGGCTGCCGGGCTGGGACCGGCTCTGGCTGCTCGACCCGGAGCGCGAGCGGGCGGGCGCGTCACCGCTGCAGTGCGTGCTCGCGGAGCGGGACGGCGAGGTCGTCGGGTACGCGCGGTTCCGGGTGAAGCCGGACTGGGAGACCGCAGGCCCCAAGGGCACGGTGGGTGTGCAGGACGCGGAGGCCCTCGACCCGGCGGCGCACGCCGCGCTGTGGCGGTTCCTGTTCGAGATCGATCTCACGTCGTCGCTGGTCGCGCGCGGGCGCCCGCTGGACGAGCCGTGGCTGTACATGGTGTCCGACATCCGCCGCTGCGGGCTGCGCATCCGTGACTCGCTGCACGTGCGGCTGGTCGACGTCGGGGCGGCGCTGGAGGCGCGCACCTACCAGGCGCCGGTGGACGTGGTGTTGGACGTCGAGGACGCCTTCTGCCCCTGGAACACGGGCCGTTGGCGGCTGTCCGGCGACCCGAAGGGCGCGTCCTGCACACGCACCGAGGACCGGGCCGATCTCGCGCTGTCCGTACGGGAGTTGGGGGCCACCTACCTCGGCGGCGTCACCCTGGGCGCACTCGCCGGGGCCGGCCGGGTGCGGGAGCTGCGGCCCGGCGCGCTGGCGGAGGCGTCGCTCGCGTTCGCGTCCACGGTGACGCCGTGGCTGCCGCACGGGTTCTAGACGGCGGTCTCCATGACGTCACGTCCAGGACGCGCGGCTCACCGCAACAGGCTCACTTCTGCTGGCAGTCGGGGCACCAGAACAGGTTGCGGGCGGCGAGGTCGGCGGTGCTGATCTCGCCGCCGCAGATGTGGCAGGGCAGGTTCGCCCTGCGGTAGACGTACACCTCGCCGCCGTGGTCGTCGACGCGCGGCGGGCGGCCCATCGCCTCCGGCAGGTGTGCCGGGCGGACGGTGTCGATGCGGTTGTTGCGGACGCCCTCGCGCATGAGGTCGGCCAAGTCGCCCCAGACGGCGTCCCATTCGGCCGGGGTGACGTCCTTGCCGACGCGGTAGGGGTCGATGCCGTGCCGGAAGAGGACCTCGGCGCGGTAGACGTTGCCGACGCCCGCGATCACCTTCTGGTCCATGAGCAGTGCGGCGATCGTCGTACGGCTGCGGGAGATCCGGCGGTACGCCGCCTTCGGGTCGGCGTCGGCGCGCAGCGGGTCGGGGCCCAGGCGCTCGTGTATCGCGTGCTTCTCGGTGTCCGTGATCAGCGCGCAGGTGGTGGGGCCGCGCAGATCGACGTACGACGTGGTGTTCGCGAGCCGCAGCCGGACCGTGTCGGTGGCCGGCGGAGCGGGCGCGTCGCCGAAGTTCACCTTGCCGAACAGGCCGAGGTGGATGTGGACCCAGTCGCTGTCGCGGAAGCCCAGGAAGAGGTGCTTGCCGTGGGCCTCGGTGCGGGTGAGTGCGGCGCCGTCGAGGAGTGCGGCGGCGTCCGAGAACTTGCCCTGGGGGCTGGTCACGCGCGGTGCCGTGCCGGAGAAGCGGTTGGCGTAGTCCGACGCCAGCCGGTGGATCGTGTGCCCCTCTGGCACGGTGCCTGTTCCTTTCCAGCCCCGGGGACCCGGTCCCCGGGGGCGGCCCGATAGTGCGACTCAGCCCTGCTGCGGGTGGTGCGCCGGGATCGGGGGCAGTTCGCCCGTCGTCTCGTACGCGTTGAGCATCTCGATCCGGCGGATGTGCCGCTCGCCCTCGGAGAACGGGGTGCCCAGGAAGGTCTCGACGAACTTCGTGGCCTCGTCCGCGGTGTGCATACGGGCGCCCACGGCGACGACGTTCGCGTTGTTGTGCTGCCGGCCGAGCGAGGCGGTCTCCTCGCTCCAGGCCAGGGCCGCACGGACGCCCTTCACCTTGTTCGCGGCGATCTGCTCGCCGTTGCCCGAGCCGCCGATCACGATGCCGAGGGCCTCGGGGTCGGCCGCCGTGCGCTCCGCGGCGCGCAGGCAGAACGGCGGGTAGTCGTCCTCGGCGTCGAAGATGTGCGGGCCGCAGTCGACGGGCTCGTGCCCTGCCGCCTTGAGCCACTCCACGAGGTGGTTCTTGAGTTCGAAGCCGGCATGGTCGGAACCGAGATACACACGCATGGTCCGAGTGTGACACGGCTGTTTCAGGGAAGCAGCGCCGGGTGTCCAGTCGGAAAAATACACCCCCCACCACGGAACCTCAAGAAAACCTCAAGTAACGATCTGGATTCAGAGGTTCACGAATCCATTCACCTCCGATTCACTGGACCGACCCGTACACCCCCCGGTACGGGAGACCGCTCACCCGGCGCAAAGGAATTCCCCCCATGACTGGTCTGCAGGCCGGACTCAAGAACCGGCATCTGTCGATGATCGCCATCGGTGGCGTCATCGGCGCCGGCCTCTTCGTCGGTTCCAGCTCCGGCATCGCGACCGCGGGCCCCGGCATCCTGCTGTCGTACGCCCTCGTCGGCACGCTCGTCGTCCTCGTGATGCGGATGCTCGGCGAGATGTCCGCCGCGAACCCCACCTCCGGCTCCTTCTCGGCCCACGCCGACCGGGCGCTCGGCCGCTGGGCCGGGTTCTCCATCGGCTGGCTGTACTGGTTCTTCTGGGTCGTGGTGCTCGCGGTGGAGGCCACCGCCGGTGCCAAGATCCTGGAGGGCTGGATCCCGGCCGTGCCCCAGTGGGGCTGGGCGCTCATCGTGATGGTGGTGCTGACGGCCACCAACCTGGTCTCGGTCGGCTCCTACGGCGAGTTCGAGTTCTGGTTCGCCGGGATCAAGGTCGTCGCGATCGGCGCGTTCATCATCGTCGGCGCGCTCGCGGTGTTCGGCGTGCTGCCGGGCGTGGACAGCGACAAGGCGGGCCTCGGCAACCTCACCGACCACGGCGGCTTCCTGCCGCACGGCCCCGGCGCCATCCTGACCGGCGTACTGCTCGTCGTCTTCTCCTTCATGGGCAGCGAGATCGCCACCCTGGCCGCCGGCGAGTCCGAGGACCCGCAGCGCGCGGTCACCAAGTCGACCAACAGCATCATCTGGCGCATCGGCGTCTTCTACCTGGGCTCGATCTTCATCGTCGTGACCCTGCTCCCCTGGGACGACGCGTCGATCAAGGAGCAGGGCTCGTACGTCGCCGCGCTCGACTCGCTCGGTATCGCGCACGCCGGCCAGATCATGAACTTCATCGTGCTGACGTCGGTACTGTCCTGTCTCAACTCCGGCCTCTACACGGCCTCCCGCATGGCCTTCTCGCTCGGTGAGCGCGGGGACGCGCCGAAGGCGTTCGCGAAGACGACCTCGCGCGGTGTGCCGCTGACCGCGATCGTCTGCTCCGTCGTCTTCGGCTTCGTCGCCGTGTTCTTCAACTACAAGTTCCCGGACTCGGTCTTCCTCTTCCTGGTCAACTCCAGTGGCGCGGTGGCTCTGTTCGTCTGGCTGGTCATCTGCTTCTCGCAGCTGCGGATGCGGCGGATCATCCAGGCCGAGGCGCCGGAGAAGCTGGTCGTGAAGATGTGGCTGTACCCGTATCTGACCTGGGCGACCGCCGCGTTGATCGTGTTCGTGCTCGGCTACATGCTCGCGGACACCGAGCACGACGGACGCGAGACCGTGCTGCTGTCGCTGCTGGTCGCCGCGGTCGTGCTCGCCATCGCCTTCATCAAGGAGAGGGTGCGGCGAGGCGCCCCGACGGCCGCCGAGGGCGTGCCCGCCGAGACGCCGGCCAAGGTCAAAGCACCGTGAAGCTGTCCCTGACCCGGTTGTAGGTCTCCAAGGCCTGGGCTTCGATCGGCGGTTGGTACCAGGTGTTGATCTGGTACGACCTTCCCTCCTGGTCGAAGCCCAGCAACCGGGCGTGCCACTGCACGCCCTTGAGTGTGAAGGTGTACTCCCACACGACCGCCGGGTTGCCGCGGAACGTCGTCTTCTCCAGCCGGATCTTCTGGTAGCCCTGGCCCTGGTGGGCGTTCTGCTCCGAGGTCTCCCAGCTCCGCATCAGATCGCCGCGGGCGATGGCCGACTTGCCCACCAGCTCCTGCCCGCCGTCCGGCGAGGTGTAGTGCACCTCCGCCCCCGTCTTCAGATCTCGCCGCCAGCCGGTGGGTGTCGCCCACGCGAACCCACCGGCTTCGCGGTGTGCGCCGGGCGGGAGGCTCTGGGGGCGGGCGGTGCCTTCGACGGTGGGCGTCGGGCCGGCGGGAACGCTGGGAGAGGTGGATGCGGAGAGGGAGGACGAGGCGGAGGCTTGCGGGGACGTGGAGGAGTCCGCCTGATCGCCGCCCGGTGAGCCGGAGTTGGCCAGGAGGACTGCCGCGACGATGGTGCCGGCGGTGACCACTCCGACGGCGGCCACGACAACTGCACGGCGACGGCCGCGACTTGGGGTAGCCGGGACCGCGGGGTCGGGAAGGTCGGCCGCGGGTGTGCGGAGAGGGTGGGGGCCCAGGTCGGGGCGGGGCGCGGCGGTACGGGCGGCGGAGGCTGGGCGGCGCTGGGTCGGTGCATGGGCTCGGGTCAGGGAGACGCTTGTGGCCTGTGGGGTGATCGGGCCCGCGGGTGGTTCCGAGCGGAGTTCGGACGGGACTTCGGTGGAGGCGTTGGAGACCCGGAAGTCGTGGGTGTCCGCCCGGTTCTCGGCGGCGGAGGGGGCGATTGCGGGGCGCTGGGTCGGCGGGGCGTCCTCGATGGGTCCGGGCAGCCGTGGGTCGCGCAGTTGGCGGAGGACCCGGGTCCGGACGTGGGCCGGGGTGGCCGGCGCGGGCTCCGGGGTCGGCTGCGGCTCGTCAGGCTCCTCCGCGCGCGCCGGTTCCTCTTCCCCTCCCTCAGCCTCCTCTCGTACCTCCTCTGCCTCTCGTACTTCCTCCGCCTCCCCTACCTCCTCCGCCTCCCTTTCTCCCGCCGGCTCCTCTCCCCCGCCAACAGGCATCGTCGGCATGGTCGTCGGGAACGCCACCGGGCGCAGGGCCGCTTCCAGTTCGTCCAGGCCCGGGCGGGTCGAGGGGTCCTTCTCCAGAAGCGCGGCCAGGACGTCTCGCAACGGGCCCGCCGAGGCGGGCAGTACGGGCTCCTCGTAGAGGACCGCGTGGAGTGTGGCCAGGGTGGTGTCGCGGGAGAAGGGTGAGCGGTCGCCGAGTGCCGCGCACAGCGTCGCGCCGAGGGACCAGACGTCGGACGGCGGGCCCTGGGGGCGACCGGATATTCGCTCGGGGGCCATGTAGTCGGGCGAGCCGACGAGCATGCCGACCATGGTCAGTGCCTTGGCGTCCTGCATCGCGGCGATGCCGAAGTCGGTGAGGACGACGCGCTGTCCGGCGTCCTCGACCAGGACGTTGCCCGGCTTGATGTCCCGGTGCAGGACGCCGCGTTCGTGCACCTGGCGCAGCGCGGTGACCAGGCCGACGCCGATGCGGGCGGCCCGGCGCGGGTTGAGGGGACCGTCCTGCGCGGTCATCTGTTCCAGGGAGCGGCCGACGACCAACTCCATGACGATCCACAGGCGTTCGCCCTCGTCCACCACGTCGTACACGCGCACGACGTTGGGATGGTCGATCCGGGCGGTGGCCCGGGCCTCGCGCAGGGTGCGCTCGCGCCGGGTCCTGGTGTCCTCCGCGTCCAGGCCGTCTATGCGCATCTCCTTGACGGCGACCGGGCGGTCGAGTATTTTGTCGGCGGCTCGCCACACACGCCCCATTCCCCCCTGGCCGATACTTTCGACCAGGCGATAGCGCCCCGTCACCAGCAACCCTGGAACACCACCGCTTCTCGTGTTTCCCGTATTCCCCGGCAATCCGCTGCACCCCCTCAGCTATCCCCACCGTTCGTCCACGGATACACAATGGTCACACTTCATGCCGTACCAGCATAGTGGTGAGAAATCTTGTGGTAGCTCTTCAAGTACTGCGAATTCAGGCGCAGCCAAGGGGGATGTGAACATGAGTTCTCGTCGCGCGACGACCATCGTGGGATCGCTGGTCGCGGCATCTTTCTCGACGGTGATGATCCTTTCCTTCTCTGCCAGTGCGGACGATCAGGGTCCCGGCAGCGGCAAGGGCGGAAAGGCCGTCGACGAGGCACCCGCAGGTGTAAAGCTGACCACTACCCTGCCCTCGAAGATCTCGGTCGACAACGGCTCACAAAAGACGGCGATCACCGCCGCGGTGAAGAACGAGGGGACCAAGGACAGCGGAAAGATCCAGCTATTGGTCGTCGGTTTCGACGGCCTCACGGTCAAAAACGTTCAAGGCTGTTCCCAGATCGACAAAGCAAATCTTCCGGAGGGTTCGAACAGCGGTTTCGCCTGTCCCATTGACAATCTCGCGGCCGGAAAGTCGAAGTCGTACGCGGTGGACGCCACGTACGACCTGAGCAAGACCGGCAAGATCTGTCTGCCGGTGCAGACCGGCGACGGCAAGAAGACGTACTGGCAGCAGGGCCCGGTCCCGTTCGGTACGACGAACCCGTCGCCGAACGCCCCGGCCACCCCACTGCTCCTCGGCACCGACAACAAGCCGGTGGCACCGGGCGGCGACGAGCTGCCGAAGACCGGTCCCGACAGTGACGTGCTGCCGCTGGGGGCGGCGGGCGCGACCCTGCTGGCGGCCGGCGCGGCCGGTCTATGGTGGTCCACGAGGCGGCCGTCGGCGCGGCGCGCCTGAGCGAGCGGTTCAGGGCCGGGGCGCGCGAGTGCCCCGGCCTTCACCTGGCTGCCCCGGCCTTCTCCTGACTGTCTCGACTTTCCTGCGTACGGCCGGAAAAGCTGACGGCCGTTGTCAGGTTTTCCCGGCACGATCGGCGTCATGAACATCGTCGAGAACACCTCCGACCCGCTCGTCCTGCACCCCGGTGAGCCCGGCTACGACGAGGAACTCGCCGGTTTCCAGACCGGGTTCACCCGCCGCCCGGCCGTGGTCTTCGGTGCCGCCTCGGCCGACGACGTGATCACCGCCGTGCGGTACGCGGCGGATCGGGAGCTGCCGATCGGCGTACAGGCCACCGGCCACGGGCTGCCCGGCGCGTCCGAGGGCGAGGTGCTGGTCACGACCCGGCGCATGGACGGGGTGAGCGTGGACCCCGAGGCCCGTACCGTCCGCGTCGAGGCGGGCGTGCGCTGGAAGCAGGTGGTCGAGGCCGCCGCGCCTTATGGGCTGGCCCCGCTCAACGGCTCCGCGCCGGGCGTGGGTGCCGTCGGGTACACGCTGAGCGGCGGACTCCCGCTGCTGGCCCGGGAGTTCGGGTACGCGGCCGACCATGTGCGGTCCCTGGACGTCGTGACCGCCGACGGGCGACCGCGGCACGTGACCCGGGAGACGGACCCCGACCTGTACTGGGCCCTGCTCGGCGCCGGCCACAACTTCGGGATCGTCACCGGCCTGGAGATCGACCTCGTCCCCGTGCGCACCCTCTACGGCGGCTCGCTCGCGTTCGACGGCCGCGAGGTCGATCCGGCGGCCGTGCTGCGGGCGTACGAGGAGTGGACGCGGTCGGTGCCGGACACGCTGACCTCGTCCCTGGCCGCCGTACCGTATCCGGATCTGCCGGCGCTGCCTCCGCACCTGCGCGGCCGGTACGCGGTCTCCGTGCGGGTGGCGCACACCGGGGCCGACGGCGAGGAACTCGTCGCGCCGCTGCGGGAGTTGGGGCCCACACTCGCCGACTCGCTGCGTGAACTCCCGTACGCCGAGAGCCACTCCATCCACAGCGACCCGGACTTTCCGCACGCGTACTACGGGGACAGCGCGGTGTTGAGCGAGGTGGACGTGGACCGGGTCGCCGAAGTGCTCGCCCGTACCGGGCCCGACGCCGGTGGTCCGATGTGCGTCGTGCAGCTCAACCATCTGGGCGGGGCGCTCGCCCGGCCCGCGCCGAACTCGGTGCCGTATCGCGAAGGGCGGTTCCTGGTACGGCTGTTGGCGGTCGGCGACCGGGAGACCGGGCGGGCGCTGCTGGACCCGGCGTTCGCGTCACTGGCGGACACGACCCTCGGCCGGGCGCTCAACTTCGCCTTCGGCGCCGGGGACCGGACCGAAGGGCTCTACGACCCGGAGACGCGGAAGAGGCTCGCCGGGCTGAAGGCGATCCACGACCCGGCGAACCTCTTCCGCGACAACTACAACGTCGGCTGACGACTACAACGTCCGCCAGAACGTCAGCGCTTGTTGGCGAACGTCCAGGCGGTGGGCAGCAGGCCCATCGCCAGGGCCGCCTTCAGGGCGTCGCCGAGCAGGAACGGGGTGAGGCCGGCCGCGATCGCGGCGGACGCGGACATCCCGGCGGCGACGGCCAGGTACGGCACGCCGACGGCGTAGATGATCGCCTCGCCCAGCAGCATCGTGCCCGCCATGCGCAGCACCGAGCGGTCGGCGCCGCGGCGGGCCAGGGCGCCGACGGCGGCGGACGCGAGGATCATGCCGAGGATGTAGCCGAAGGAGACGGAGACGCCGGAGGTGCCGCCGGCGAACCACGGCATGCCCGCCAGACCGGCCAGCGCGTACACGGCGAGGGCGGCGACCCCGCGGCGGGCGCCGAGGCTGGTGCCGACGAGCAGCGCGGCGAAGGTCTGGCCGGTCACCGGCACCGGGGAGCCCGGCACGGGGACCGCGATCTGGGCGGCGAGGCCGGTGAGCGCGGCGCCGCCGAGCACCAGCGCGAGGTCGCGGACGCGGGAGGCCGGGAGCAGGTCGGCGATGACCTTGCCGGTGGCGACGGGGGCGGCTGTGGCGGTGCTCATGGGGACTCCGCGGTTCGGGGCAGACGGGGACAGGGTGACGCTAACCCGGGGCGCGGGGGCCGATCACCGTCCGCGCCCGACAAAGGGGGGTGCGGGGTGTTGGTGGGCTTCGGACAAAGAGTGCCGACTACACCGGGTTCGGCGTGATACCCGTCACTGAGGCAGGGGCGTTTCGCTCACTCCGGGGCCGTGAGCCGAGCTGTCGGGTCCCGCCAAACGAATCCTAGTGGTCTGGTCGGATTCACCTTCTCTGGCCTACCCTTCCCCCATGCATGCCCAGGCCCGGAACTTCTCGTCGCGTCGCCATGTCGACCTGCGGCGCGTCGGCGCGTCCGGCTGTCGCCGGAGTTAGCGGGGCGGGCGGAGCGGATCCGGTGCGCCTCGAATCGACTGACGGCGCACTGTCGGACCCGTTCCCGAGGATGAAAACGCCATGGCCTCCATGCTCACCAGTCCCCCTTCTTCCACATCGTCTTCTTCCACATCGTCTTCTTCCACGCCCTCCCTGCCACGCGCCGCCGATCCCGACCGGCGGCGGACGAGTGCGAGTGTCGTGCTGCGGTCCGTGCTGGAGCACGGGCCGGTGGCGCGCAGCACCATCGCCCGGCTCACGGGTCTGTCGCCGGCGTCGGTGACGGACTACTGCGCCCGGTTCACCGAACTCGGCCTGATCCGCGAGGCGTCGGCGCCCCGGCGCTCCAAGGGGGTGGGGCGGCCGCATGTGCCGGTCGACCTGGACGACTCGCGGTTCGTGGTCGGCGGGGTGCATGTGGCGGTGCCGTACACCACGGTCGCGCTGCTGGATCTGCGTGGACAGGTGGTCGCCCGGCGGGAGTTGAAGCACGAGCGGACCGATCCGGCGTGGGTGCTGGCGCGGGCCGCCGAGGGGCTGGACGCGCTGCTCGCCGAGGCGCGCGGCAGCCGGCCGCTGGGTGTCGGGGTGGCCGTCGGCGGCTGGGTGGACCGCGATTCGGGGACCGTCGTCGAGCACGGCCTGCTGGGCTGGCGGGACGTCCCGGTGCGGGAGATGCTCGGCGCGCGCACCGGGCTGCCGGTCCATGTCGACGGGCACGCACGGGCGTTGGTGAACGGGGAGCGGCTGTTCGGGCGGGTGCGGGGCAGCCGGAGCGTGCTGCACCTGTTCGTCGGCAACGTCGTCGACTCGGCGTTCGCGGCGGGCGACGAGGTGCACCACGGGCCGCGTTCACAGGCCGGTGTCATCGCGCATCTGCCGGTGCCGGGCGGCACGGAGCCGTGCGAGTGCGGCCGAACGGGCTGCCTCCAGGCCGAGTTGAGCGAACGGACACTGTGCCTGCGGGCCCGGCGTGCCGGTGTCGTCGACGGGGTGAACCCGATGCACGTGCTCGCCGCGGCGGCGGCCGGTGACGCGCGAGCGGTCCGGCTGCTGGTGGAGCGGGCGGGCGCGGTCGGCCGGGCGGTACGGCTGCTCCTCGACGTGCTCAACCCGGAGACGGTGGTGGTGACCGAGGTCGGGGTCATGCACCGGGAGGACTGCCTCGCCGCACTGCGCGAAGGGGTCGGCGACGAGCGTGCCGGGTCCGTCGTGCCGACGAGTTTCCCGGACTCCGTGCTCGCGGTGGCGGGCGGTTCGGTGGTGCTCGACGTGCTGTACCGGGATCCGCTGAGTGCCTGACCTGAGGCTACTTAATTCAGAAACTCCGAATGTTG
Source organism: Streptomyces pseudovenezuelae (assembly GCF_029892565.1). Taxonomy (GTDB): domain Bacteria; phylum Actinomycetota; class Actinomycetes; order Streptomycetales; family Streptomycetaceae; genus Streptomyces; species Streptomyces pseudovenezuelae_A. Next base: position 495,663 of record NZ_JARXVH010000004.1, read on the forward strand.
ACAGGGAACGCCGGTGACCAGGAGCATCGTTCTCATGACCTGTCGCACCCTTTGTTGCTGACGCGGTGACGCGCCCGGAGCGCGTATCTCTTCCTGCGTGAATTCCCCTTGCTCGGGCTTTCTGTGCCCGGAATTCCGCCTGCCTTCCTGCCTATGCACTCACCTATGCACACGTCTATGCACACGTCTATGCGCTCAGGGAGCCCTCCCATGCCTTCTCCAACTGTTTCCGGTGTCGATCGACGCCTCTTTCTGGCCTCCGCGCTCGGTGTCGCGGCGGTCGGGCTGACCGGCTGCGCGGGCGGCACCACGGCCTCCGCCAAGTCGGCGGCCGACCTCTCCGCCCCGCTCGCCGAGAAGGTCCCGGCCGGTACCAGCCTGAAGATCTCCTCATATCTGAACACCCAGCAACTGCAGTTCAAGCTGGCGAAACTGCCCAAGCTGCCGTTCACGGTGTCGAGTTGGCTGAACATCGGGGCCGGTCCCGATGTCATCAACGCATTCCGCGCCAAGTCCCTCGACCTGGCCAACAACGCCGGTATTCCACCGATCCAGGCGCACTATCAGGGCTTCGACGCGAAAATCGTCGCGATCAATGTGACCCGGAAGCCCAACTACCTCTTCGCCACCAAACCCGGCAGCGACATCCGCACGGTCGCCGACTTCAAGGGCCGCAAGCTCGCCTTCTCGCAGGGCCAGGCCCAAGGCGTCGTGCTGCTGCGGGCGTTGAAGCAGGCGGGGCTCAAGTACGACGAGGTGAAGCTGGTCCCGCTGACCAGCAACCAGTTCTTCACCGCCCTGCAGTCGGGCCAGGTGGACGTCGCCCCGCTCGGCAACAGCCAGGCGCCCGCCTATCTCCAGCAGTACGGGTCCAAGGGCGCCCGCACCATCGACACGGACGTCGTCGACCTGCTCAACCTGCTGTGGGCGCCGGCCTCCGTGCTGGCCGACCCGGCGAAGGCGGCCGCGGTCGCCGCATACATCCCGCAGTGGGCGCAGGGCCAGGTGTGGCAGTACGAGCACCCCGACACCTGGAACGAGGAGTTCTACGTCAAGACGCAGAACCTGACCCTCCCCCAGGCCGAGGGCATCACCAAGCTCGCCAACAAGCCCCTGTTCCCGCCGAGTTGGGACGAGTCGGTGAAGTGGGAGCAGGAGACCGCCGATCTGCTCGCCGAGGGCGGCTTCGTGAAGAGCTTCAAGGTCGACTCGCTCTTCGACCGCCGCTTCGAGGCCATCGCCGCGCGGGCCGTACCGGCGGAGTACCGCAAGTGAGCGCCGTGAGCACCACCACCGTGAGCGCCGACGCCGTGGCCGTCGAGGACACGGTCCACCGGGTGCGCAGGCGGCGCCGGCTCTCCCCCGGCAGACGGCTGCCCGCCGCCCGGCTGATCGGGCCCGCCCTGTTCATCGGCCTGTGGGCGATCGCCTCCGCGGCCGGGCAGTTGGACCCCGGGGCGATCCCGGCGCCCTGGACGGTGGCGCGGACCGCCGGGCGGCTGTGGACCGACGGCACGCTGCCGACCGATGTGCTGACCTCGCTGGAACGGGCCGCGTACGGCTTCGCGATCGGGCTGACCGCCGGGGTGCTGTTGGCCCTCGCGTCGGGGCTCAGCCGGGTCGGGGAGGCACTGATCGACGGGACCGTGCAGCTCAACCGGGCGATCCCGACCCTCGGTCTGATCCCGCTGTTCATCCTCTGGCTGGGCATCGGCGAGACCTTCAAGGTCGCCATCATCGCGATCGTCGTCTACATCCCGATCTACCTGAACACGCACGCCGCGCTGTCCGGCATCGACAGCCGCTACGTCGAACTCGCCGAGGTCCAGGGCCTGTCGAGGATCCAGTTCGTCCGGCAGATCGTGATCCCCGGCGCGCTGCCCGGATTCTTCGTGGGACTCCGGCTCGGTGTCACCGGCTCCTGGCTTGGCCTGGTGGTCCTGGAGCAGATCAACGCCACCAGCGGCCTCGGCTACATGATGTTCCAGGCCACCAACTACGGCCAGTCCGACGTCATCCTCGTCGGCCTCCTCATCTACGGGGTCTTCGGTCTGATCTCCGACAGCGCGGTCCGTCTCATCGAACGGAGGGTGCTGTCGTGGCGCCGCACACTGAGCAACTGACCCGTCCCACCGCCGTCCGACTGCGCGGCCTCACCCGGTCGTTCGAGGGGCGTACGGTCCTCGACGGCCTCGATCTCGACATCCCCGCCGGACAGTTCGTGGCCCTCCTCGGGCACAGCGGCTCCGGCAAGTCCACGCTGCTGCGGGCCGTCGCGGGCCTCGACCACGAGGTCGCCGGGAGCGGGCGGCTCACCGCCCCGGAAAGGGTGTCGGTCGTCTTCCAGGACTCGCGGCTGCTGCCGTGGCGGCGGGTGCTGGACAACGTACTGCTGGGGACGGGCGGCGAGGAGAGGGGCCGGGCCGCTCTCGCCGAGGTCGGTCTCGCCGGCCGGGAGCGGGCCTGGCCGGGTGAACTGTCCGGTGGCGAGGCACAACGCGCCGCACTCGCCCGCTCGCTGGTCCGGGAGCCCGAACTCCTGCTGGCCGACGAGCCGTTCGGGGCGCTGGACGCCCTTACGCGGATCAAGATGCACGCACTGCTGAGGGAGTTGTGGGAACGGCATCGCCCCTCGGTCCTGCTGGTCACGCACGACGTGGACGAGGCGATCGTCCTCGCGGACCGGGTGCTGGTGCTTGATGCGGGGCGGGTCGGTCTCGACCTGGCCATCGACCGTCCCCATCCCCGCTCCTACCGCGATCCCCTGCTCAGCGAATACCGAGAGCGACTGCTCGCCGCACTCGGTGTCACGGAGGTCCACTGATGACCCGTCAACTCCACCTCAACGCCTTCCTCATGAACACCGGCCACCACGAAGCCTCCTGGCGGCTCCCCGAGAGCGACCCCTACGCGCACGTCCGCCTCGACCACTACGTGCGGCTGGCCCGGACCGCCGAACGCGGGACCTTCGACTCACTCTTCCTCGCCGACGGGCCGCAGCTCTGGAACAACCTCGCGCAGCGGCCGGCCGGCGCGCTGGAACCGCTCACGCTGCTCACCGCGCTCGCGACGGCGACCGAGCACATCGGGCTGATCGCCACCGCGTCGACGTCCTACAACTCGCCCTACAACCTGGCCCGGAAGTTCGCCTCGCTGGACATCATCAGCGGTGGAAGGGCGGGGTGGAACATCGTCACCACGGCCGGGGCGGAGGCCGCTCGGAACTTCGGGCTGGATGCCGAGCCCGCGCACGCGGAACGGTACGCGCGGGCCGCCGAGTTCCTCGATGTGGCGCTCAAGCTCTGGGACAGCTGGGAGGACGACACGATCCTCGCGGACAAGGCCGCCGGGGTGTGGGGCGACGACGCGAAGATCCATCCGCCTCGGCATCGGGGGGCGTACTTCAGCGTCGAGGGCGCGCTCAACGTGCCGCGTTCGCCCCAGGGTTACCCGCTGCTCGTGCAGGCGGGCTCGTCCGAGGACGGGAAGGCGTTCGCCGCGCGGTACGCGGAGGCGGTGTTCACCGCGCAGCAGACCGTCGAGGACGCGCGGGCGTTCTACGCCGACCTCAAGTCCCGTACCGCGGCGGCCGGTCGGGACCCCGATCACATCAAGGTGCTGCCCGGGATCGTGCCGGTGCTCGGTTCCACGGAGGCGGAGGCGCGGGCGAACGAGCGGCTGCTGGAGGACCACATCGTGTACGAGCACGGGGTGGACCGGCTGGAGCGGCTGCTGCAACTGCCCGCCGGCTCGCTGGAGTTGGATGCCCGGTTGCCGGCCGACCTGCCCTCCGAGGACGCCGTCGAGGGCGCCAAGAGCCGCTACACCCTCGTGGTGGAACTCGCCCGGCGCGACCGCCTCACCGTGCGGGAGCTGATCGGGCGGCTCGGCGGCGGGCGCGGGCACCTCACCTTCGCGGGCACACCCGAACAGGTCGCCGACGCCATCGAGACCTGGTTCACACAGGGCGCGGCCGACGGCTTCAACATCATGCCGGCGGTGCTGCCTTCGGGCCTCGACGCCTTCGTCGACCAGGTCGTCCCGATCCTGCGCACCCGCGGGCTGCTCCGCCAGGAGTACGGCCCCCGCCGGACCCTCCGGGAGCGCTACGGCCTCCCCCGCCCCGCCAACCAGTACGTCCAGACACCCGCTCTCGTCTGAAAGGCCCAGGTCATGACACTCGACATCCAGAAGGTCACCGCCCACATCGGCGCCCGCGTCTCCGGCGTCGACATCTCCCAGCCGTTGGCGCAGGACACGGTCGCCGCCCTCCGCGAGGCCCTCAACGCCCACAAGGCCCTGGTCTTCGACGACGTCCACCTCGACGACGCCGGCCAGGAGGCGTTCGCCCGGCACTTCGGCGACCTCACCACCGCCCACCCGACCGTGCCGTCCGTCGCCGGTGCCCCGAACGTGCTGCCCGTCGACAGCGAGCAGGGCCGCGCCAACCACTGGCACACCGACGTCACCTTCGTCCTCAACCCGCCGCAGGCCAGCACCCTGCGCAGCATCACGCTCCCGCCGTACGGCGGCGAGACCCTGATCACCAGCTCGGCCGCCGCCTACCGCCAACTGCCGCAGCCGCTGCGCGAGTTGGCCGACACCCTGTGGGCCGAGCACACCAACGACTACGACTACGCGGTGCCGGTGGAGGACATCGACGAGGACAAGGCCGCCCAGCGCGCCCAGTTCACGTCCATCAAGTTCCGTACGGCCCACCCGGTGGTCCGCGTCCACCCGCTGACCGGTGAACGCGGCCTGTTCATCGGCGGGTTCGCGCAGCGGATCGTGGGCCTGTCGGTCGGCGAGTCCCGCAAGATCCTCGACCTGCTCCAGTCGTACGTCACCCGCCCGGAGAACATCCTGCGCCACCGCTGGTCCCCGAACCAGCTCGTCCTCTTCGACAACCGCATCACCCAGCACTGCGCCGTCGACAACTACGACGGTCTCCCGCGCCGCCTGAACCGCGTGACCGTCGCCGGTGACGTGCCCGTCGGCATCGAGGGCAAGGAGAGCTACGCGATCGAGGGCGACGCCTCGCACTACACCCCCGTAGCGATCCCACTGGCCGCGTAAGCGGTCCGTGTAAGCAGTCCGTCACACCACGTGGCGCACACGTCCGGATAGTGGGCGGCCTCCCCTTCCGAGAGGGGAGGCCGCCCAGACTGTGGGCGTTTTTGCCGTCTCACTCCTTGGACGAACCGCGCCCATGTCCACGCCCACGCCCACGCCCAGCAGCACCGCCCCGCGCACACCCCCCGACCGGCCCGCAGACGCACCCCTCTCGCATGGCCTGAAGCAGCGCCATCTGTCGATGATCGCCCTCGGCGGGGTGATCGGCGCGGGCCTGTTCGTGGGCTCCGGCGCCGGGATCGCCGCCGCCGGTCCGTCGATCGTCGTCGCGTACACGCTCTCCGGCCTCCTCGTGATGCTGGTGATGCGGATGCTCGGGGAGATGTCGGCGGCGTATCCGTCGTCGGGTTCCTTCTCGGCGCACGCCGAGCGGGCGATCGGGCCCTGGGCGGGTTTCACCGCGGGCTGGTCGTACTGGGTGCTGCTCTGCACGGCCGTGGGTCTGGAGGGCATCGGCGCCGCGAAGATCGTCACGGGCTGGCTGCCGGGGACGCCGGAGTGGGCCTGGGACGCCCTGTTCATGGCGGTCTTCTGCGCCACGAACCTGGCCGCCGTGAAGAACTTCGGCGAGTTCGAGTTCTGGTTCGCGGCCCTGAAGGTGGGCGCGATCGTCCTATTCCTGGTCCTGGGCGTACTGGCCGTCGCCGGCGCACTCCCCGGCACGGACTCCCCCGGCACCTCGCACCTCACCGACTTCCTCCCGCACGGCAGCGAGGGCCTGGTCGTCGGCGTCCTCGCCTCGCTCTTCGCGTACGGCGGTCTGGAGACGGTCACCATCGCGGCGGCCGAGTCGCAGGACCCGGTGCGGGGTGTGGCGAGCGCGGTCCGTACGGCGATGTGGCGCATCGCGCTCTTCTACATCGGCTCGATGGCGGTCATCGTCACCCTCGTCCCCTGGGACGCCAAGTCGCTCGTCGAGGACGGCCCGTACGTCGCCGCGCTTGAGCAGCTGGGCATCCCCGGTGCCGCCCAGGTCATGAACGTCGTCATGCTGGTCGCCCTGCTCTCCGCGATGAACGCCAATGTCTACGGCTCCTCGCGCATCGCCTACTCCCTGGTGGCCCGGGGCCACGGCCCGAAGTCCCTGGGCCGCGTCTCGGCCGGCGTCCCGCGGACCGCCGTACTCACCTCCTCCGCCTTCGGCTTCGGCTGCGTGGTCCTCAGCTACTGGCGCCCGGACAACGTCTTCTCCTGGCTCCTCAACATGATCGGCGCGGTGATCCTGGTCGTCTGGACCCTGATCGCCGTCTCCCAACTCCGCCTCCGCGCCCGGCTGAACCGAGAGGCCCCCGATCAACTGGCCGTCCGCATGTGGGCGTTCCCGGTGCTGACGTGGGTCGCGATGGCCGGGATGGCGGCGATCTTCGTCCTCATGCTCCGGGAGCCCGGGACTCAGGTGCAGTTGTATGCGACCGGGGTGATGACGGTGGTGCTGGCGGGGGTGGGGTACGTCCGGCAGCGCCGCGCGCCCCGACACCCCACCCGGCACTCTTGCTGATAGCGTGTAGTTGCAAATCATATGCAATAAGAGGTTCGGAGGGGAACCCACCCATGCCCGTCTACACGCTTCCCGACCTGCCGTACGACTACTCCGCGCTCGCCCCCGTGATCAGCCCCGAGATCGTCGAGCTGCACCACGACAAGCACCACGCGGCCTATGTGAAGGGTGCCAACGACACGCTGGAGCAGCTCGCGGAGGCGCGGGACAAGGAGTCGTGGGGGGCGATCAACGGGCTGGAGAAGAACCTGGCCTTCCATCTCTCCGGGCACATCCTGCACTCGATCTACTGGCACAACATGACCGGCGACGGCGGCGGGGAGCCGCTGGCGGCGGACGGTGTGGGCGAGTTGGCGGACGCGGTCGCCGAGTCCTTCGGGTCGTACGCCCACTTCAAGGCGCAGCTCTCCAAGGCGGCGGCGACCACGCAGGGTTCGGGCTGGGGTGTCCTCGCCTACGAGCCGCTCAGCGGGCGGCTGATCGTCGAGCAGGTCTACGACCACCAGGGCAACGTCGGGCAGGGCGCGACCCCGATCCTCGTCTTCGACGCCTGGGAGCACGCCTTCTATCTCCAGTACCGCAACCAGAAGGTCGACTTCATCGAGGCCATGTGGCAGGTCGTCAACTGGCAGGACGTGGCCCGGCGTTACGAGGCCGCCAGGTCCCGCGCGGACGTGCTGCTGCTCGCCCCCTGAGGGCACCTTGAGCGTCCTGCCTCGTGATCGTCTTCTCAACCTTCACCCGGCAGGCGGAATGACGGAAGCCCCTGGGAGGACGTGACTCCCAGGGGCTTCCCGTGTCCGGACCGACGGTCGTGCGGATCTACGGCTGGTCCGGTTCGCAGGGCACGTTGAGGGAGAGCAGTGCCGTCGATCCCGTGATGCCGACCCGGAGTTCGGTGATCGCCGCGTTGCGCAGGCGCGGGAAGACCCTGCGGTACTCCCTGGCCGGGATGGACAGCAGAGTGCACAGGACCAGGCGGAACAGGGTGTTGTGGGCGACCACCAGGACACGTTCGCCGTAGTGCGCGGCGGCGATTCGGCGCAGGGCCGCCGCTCCGCGTGTGGCGGCGGCCCGTGGGTCCTCGGCGCCGGGGAAGGGGTTGGCGGCCGGATCGACGCGGAAGGCCTCGGCCCGCGTCGGGTAGGCCGCCGCGAACTCCGCGAGCGTGCGCCCCTCCACCACCCCGAAGTCGCACTCCCGCAGGTCGGGGTCGAGGGACGGGACCAAGCCGAGGGCACGGCAGGCTGGTTCGGCCGTGGCCACGGCCCGGGACAGCGGGGAGGTCCACACCGCGTCGACCGGACGAGTGGCGACCCACTGCCCCAACGCCTCGGCCTGTGCCCGCCCGACGGGGGTCAACGGGATGTCACTGACACCGGCGTAACGGTTCTCGTCGTGCCAGACGGTCTGCCCGTGCCTGGCCAGCAGAAGGGTGGTGCTCATGGCTTCGGAGTATCCAGGGTCGGGGCGAGTACGCGTACGCGGCGCGTGCGGAGAAATGGGGCGGGGGGGCTGCGGGCCGAGGCCGGCCACGACCGCTCGCGGCGAGGGGTCAGTCCGGCGCCGTCCCCTTGAGTCGGGCATGGGCGTGTGCCGCAACCGGCGCCGGGAGCCAGCCCCTTGCCGTCAGTTCGTTGATCAGGCGGGCGTACGGCCCGGCGAACAGGGCCGTGCGGGCGGGGTCGGGTTCGAGGACCGTGTGGATGCGGACCATGCGTTCGGCGACCTCCGGCAGGGGGCCCTGGCCGGTGCCGTGGGCGGCCAACGCGGCCATGCCCAGGGCCGGTTCGGTCTGGTGGGGCACGCGGGCGGGGCGGCCCAGGACGTCGACGCGCAGTTGGTTCCAGTACGCGCTGCGGGCGGCACCCCCGGTGAAGGTGAGAGGGCCGTCCAGCGGGGCGCCGAGATGGTCCAGGTAGTCCAGGCAGAGCCGCTCCGCGAAGGCGACGCCCTGCAGCAGGGACGCCCACAGGTCGGCCGTGTCGGCGGGCTCGCCCAGCACGATCGCCGAGGCGGCCGGCGCCAGGAACGGGAACCGTTCGCCCGGCGACACCAGCGGGTACGTCACCGCGCCGGACGGCTCGTAAGCCGCCGCCCGTGCGTCCATCGCGGCCGGGTCGGCGCCCGAGAAGGCCGCGGTCAGCACGCCCGCGCCCACGCTCGACGCCCCGCCCGGCAGCCAAGTCCCGTCCGGCGCACGGTGGTTGTAGACCACTCCGGTCTCGTCCCGGACCGGCGTGACGGACGCGCCCTTGAGGACCAGCGTGGTGCCGAGCACCGAGTTCCAGGAGCCGGGCCGCAGCGCGCCCGCCGCGATCTGCGCCGCGCAGCCGTCGGTCATCCCGGCGATCACGGGCGTACCGGCGGGGATGCCGGTCGCCTCGGCGGCGGCCGACGTGACCTCGCCGAGCCGCGTACCGGGGCGTACGACATCGGGGAACAGCTCGTCGGGCAGGCCCAGTTCGGCGAGCGCGGCCTCCGGCCAGGTGCCGGCCTCCAGGTCGTAGCCGGTCTTGAGGGCGTGACTGGAGTCGGCGGGCGGCGGCTCGCCGATGAGCCGGGCGACGACCAGGTCGGGCTGGTGGGCCAGACGGAGGCGGGGCGGGCGGGGCGGGTGGACCAGGCGGAGGTGGGGATGGGGACGGGAGTGGAGATGAGGGCGAGGGTGGGGACGGCGGCTCGGTGAGGTCTCGCCGGCCGCCCCCGCACCGCCTGTCCTCGCACCGCCGCCCATCTCACCCCCGTACTCCCCCACCAGCCACAACACCTTCGGCAGCGCCCACGTGTCCTGCACCGCCAGTCCTGCCCGCCGGGCCCGTGCCGCCTGGGTCGTGGCGCGGCTGTCGTCGTACATGAGCGCGGGGCTCACCGGGCGGCCGGTGCCGTCCGTCAGGAGGACCGTGCCCGAGGTCCCGCACACCGCGAGGCCGCCGACGCGTACGTGCAGCCGGTCGGCGAGTGCGGCCCGGGACGCCCTGCGCAGCGCCTGCCACCACTCCTCCGGATCCTGCTCGTGCCGCACCCCGTCCCGGCGTCCGGCGAGCGGTGCCGAGCCCCGGCCGAGGACCGTCCCGTCGGCCGTGACCAGCAGCACGCGGACGCTCTGCGTGCCCAGGTCGACGCCCAGCCACGCCTCGCTCGCATCCGCCGCCATCCGGACCTCCCACGCGTCACGACCGACTCTGTGAACTTCACACCCATCATCGATATTGACCCCAGTTTTTCGCTCGCGCGAGGGATTGACGGCCGACTTTCGCCGTTACACGCTCGGTTGGCGGTCCAGTACGACGGATGACGGCGACGGATGACCACGAATCGGGGGGCCATGACCGGCAGCGCACAGCAGGGCCCCGCCGTCCGCCGCACGGCCCTGGCCGAACTCGTTCTCGCCGAGGGTTCCGCGACCGCCGCCGACCTCGCCGAGCGCTTCGGCGTGAGCCTGATGACGATCCACCGTGACCTCGACGAGCTCGAACGGCAGGGGATCGTACGGAAGTTCAGGGGCGGGGTGACCGCGCAGCCGTCCGGTGTCTTCGAGTCGAACGTGCAGTACCGCCTGAAGACCATGCACGCCGAGAAGGCCGCGATCGCCGACCGCGCGGTGAAGCACCTCGAACCCGGTATGGCGATCATGCTGGACGACTCCACGACCGCCCTGGAGCTGGCCCGCAGACTCCGTCTCGGCGAGATCACCCCGCTGACCGTGGTCACCAACTTCCTGGAGGCCATCACCCTCCTCGCCGACCAGCCCGGTATCCACCTGATGGCCCTCGGCGGCGACTACGACCCCCTGCACTCCTCCTTCCTCGGCGTCTCCTGCGTCGAGGCGGTCCAGGCGCTGCGGGTGGACGTCTGCTTCGCGTCGACGTCGGCCGTGCACGGGGGTTACGCGTACCACCAGGAGCAGCACATCGTGTCGGTGAAGCGGGCGATGCTCGACTCGGCCGCCCGCAACGTCCTGTTGATCGACCACACCAAGCTCGCCCGGACCGCCCTGCACCGGGTCGCCCCGCTCTCCCGCTTCGACCTGCTCCTGGTCGACGAGGGGGCGCCGGCCGAGGCCCTGCGGGAGCTGGACGAGCACCAGGTCCGTTACGAGGTCTGCCCGACGGGAGAGCCACCGCCATGAACAACCCCGTCCCCGAGACGAACAACCCCGTTCGTGTCCTGGCCGCCGGTGACCACTTCGTCGTACCACCGCTGATCAGCCGCGCCCTGGCCGACGAGGTGCGCGAACGGGAGGTGTCGGTACGGGAGTTGACGCTGCCGTGGCCCCTCGAAGCGTTCGGGCCGGTCGCCGAGGTCGAGGAGGCGAGCGGCAGCGAGGACGGACTGATCGAGGCGCTCGCCGACGACCGCGAGGTGCTGGTCACCCAGATGGCGCCGGTCACCGAACGCGTCCTGGAGTCCGCCCCGCGGCTGCGGCTGGTCGTCGTGTGCCGGGGCGGCCCGGTCAACGTCAACCTAGACGCGGCCAGGATCCACGACGTCCGCGTCTCCTACGCGCCCGGCCGCAACGCCGCCGCCACCGCCGAGTTCGCCGTCGGCCTGCTGCTCTCGACCCTGCGCCGGATCCCGCAGGCGCACAACCTCCTTGCCGGGCAGGGCAGTTGGCAGGGCGCGACCTACTACACCTACGAACACAGCGGCCTGGAGCTGGAGGACCTCCCCGTCGGACTGGTCGGCTACGGCGCCGTCGGCAGCCGGGTGGCCCGGGTGCTGTGCGCGTTCGGGGCGCAGGTGATGGTGTACGACCCGTATGTCCGCGGTGAGATCCACGGGCTGCGGGTCTCCTCCCTCGACGAACTCCTGCGCCGCTCCCGGGTGATCACCCTGCACGCCCGTCTCACCCCCGAGACCCGCGGCCTGATCGGCTCCCGCGAACTCGCCCTGCTGCCGCGGGGTTCCGTGGTCGTGAACGCGGCGCGGGGTCCGCTGCTGGACGAGGGCGCGCTGTGCGACGCCCTGGAGAGCGGGCAGTTGTCGGCCGCCGGGCTCGACACGTACGAACGGGAGCCGGTGCCCGAGGGGTCACGGCTGTTCGGGCTCGGCGATCGGGTGGTGATGACGCCGCATCTGGGCGGGGCCGCGCGCGCCGTGGCGGAGAAGGCCGCGCGCATCGCGGCGGAGGAGGTGGGGCGGTGGGTGCGGGGGAAGCCGTTGGCGCATCAACTGACGTGAGTGGCCGTCGGCGTACCGACTGACCTGAACGGCCGCCGACTTACGACGTGAACCGTCCCGGCCCCGAGGAGGCCCCGGCATGTACATCGGCATCGATGTGGGCACGTCCGCCGTGAAGGCCGCCGCCTTCGACCACGCCGGTCGTGAACTGGCCGTCGAGGCAAGCCCCGTGGGCCTCGCGCTGCACGAGGGCCGGGTCGAGCAGGACATGTACGAGGTGTACTCGGCGGTCGTCGGAGTGCTGGGGCGGCTGACCGTGCGGGTGCCGGGGCCGGTCGACTTGGCGGGGCTCACCGGGCAGGGCGACGGTGTCTGGCTGGTCGACGAGCAGGGTCTGCCCGTCCGGTCCGCCCTCTCCTGGATGGACGGACGGGCCCACGAACTGCTCGACCGGTGGTTCGCGGACGGCACCTTCGAGACGGTGTTCCGCCGCACCGGGAGCGCCATGTTCCCGGGCTGCCCCGGCCCCCTGCTGGCCTGGCTGGACCGGCACGAGCCCAAGTCCCTCGACGCCGCCGCCACCGCCCTGTACTGCAAGGACATGGTGTTCCGGCGGCTGACCGGCGCGCCTGCCGGCACGGATGTCTCCGACGCCTCGATGCCGTTCCTCGACCCGCGCACGCGGACCTACGACGACGGGGTCGTCGAGCTGCTCGGCCTGGGTCACCGGCGCGGTCTGCTCGCCCCCGTCGGCGACCCGATCACGACCGCCGAGGCGCGCGGCGAGGGCCTGCCGGCCGGGACGCGGCTGGCGAACGGCCCGTACGACCTGCCGGCCTGCGCGCTCGGTGCCGGTGTCACCTCCCCCGGCGACGGTCTGCTCATCGTCGGTACCTGTCTGGCCGCGCTGGTCGCCACCACCGACCTGGACCTGACCGGTGAGCCGGCCGGGCTGTACATCTCGACCGACCGGCCGGGGCACCGGCTGCGCGCCATGCCGGCGATGGTCGGCACGGCGGCCCTGGACTGGGTGCTGTCGACGACGGGCGTCCGGCACGAGGAGGTCGACGCGCTGCTCGCCGAGACACCGCCCGGGGCGCACGGCGTGCGGGTGCTGCCGTACTTCGCGCCGTCCGGCGAACGCGCCCCCTTCGTCGAGCCGCGGCTGCGCGCCGAACTCACCGGCGTCAGCCTGGAGTCCACGAAGGGCGACCTGATCCGCGCCACCTGCGAGGGCATCGGCTACGCGGCCCGGCACTGTCTGACGGCGGCCGGCCTGACCGGCACCCTCGCCGTCTGCGGCGGCGGCACGCGCAGCTCCGCGTGGATGCGCCTGCTGGCCGACGTCCTGGGCCGCCCGCTCCGGGTGGTCGAGGGCGAGGTGGGCGCCCGCGGCGCGGTCATGGCGGCGGCCGAGCGCCACGGCATCCCCCTGGACACGGCCGCCTGGACCCGCCCGACGCGCATCGTGGAGCCGGACGCGGACCGGGCGGCGTACTACTCCGTCGGTTTCGAGGACCACCTCGGTCGGCTGACGGCGGCACGCGACCGGAGCCGGTGATTTCGGGGGCGGGGGCCTGCGATTCGCGGTGTACTACCGGCCTGGCCTTGCGTGGCGAGGAGGAGTTCGTGATCCGAACATTCCGAAAATGGTGCCCGACCTGTCGTGGGTGGCATGACTTCCGCATGTTGAATGCCGCCGAGAAGGGCGCCGTCCGGGAGGAGAAGGGGGCGCGGCACTACGTGGGGGATCTTTGGCGCTGCACCGCAAAGGGCTGTCTCTGGTATCAGCCGGTGCACCACGCCAAGGGTGGTGGCCAGCTCCCCGAGAAGTTCCGCGAGGAGGAGGTCACCACCCCTGAATGACGTCTACAGGTTGCTGAAGTCCGGGCCCGCCGAGCGGCTGCGCTTGATCTCGTAGAAGCCGGGGACCGAGGCGACCGCGACCGTGCCGTCCCAGAGGCGGGCCGCTTCCTCGCCCTTGGGGGCGGGGGTGACGACCGGGCCGAAGAAGGCGATCTGCTCGCCGTCGGGGCCGGGGACGGCGATGACGGGGGTGCCGACGTCCTGGCCGACCTTGTCGATGCCCTCCTTGTGGGAGGCGCGCAGCTCGGCGTCGAACTCGAAGTCCTCCTGGTCGGCGTAGTCGATCAGGTCGGCGGGCAGGCCGACGTCGGCGAGCGCGCCGGCGATCGCCTCACGGGTGGGGCCCTCGCCCTGGTTGTGGATGCGGGTGCCGAGTGCGGTGTAGAGCGGGCCGAGGATGTCGGCGCCGTGCTTCTGCCAGGCCGCGGTGACCACGCGGATCGGGGCCCAGGCCTTGGTGGACAGCAGCTCGCGGTACTCCTCGGGCAGCTCGTCCAGCTTGGGCTCGTTGAGCACCGCCAGGCTCATGATGTGCCAGCGGACCTCGATGTCCCGGACCTTCTCCACTTCCAGCACCCACCGGGAGGTCATCCAGGCCCAGGGGCACAGCGGGTCGAACCAGAAGTCCACGGGGGTCTTGGCGGGCGTGGTCGTGGTCTCGGACATGAGTCTCCTCGGAATACGGCCGTTTCCCCCTCGCAACACCGGCCCGGACCACCTCATTCCCGGGTGCCCCCGGTCAGGGGCGCATGACAGGATCGGTCCTGACCACATAGCGAACACCATCCGAGGGAGTGCCTCCGTGCCCGGTGAGAATCTGTCCCGTGACGAGGCCCGGGAGCGGGCCGCCCTGCTGTCCGTCGACGGGTACGAGGTGTCGCTCGACCTGCGTTCCGCCGTCGGCGAGGGGGACGGCGACCCGCGCACCTTCCGGTCGGTGACCACGATCCGGTTCCGCTGCAACGAGCCGGGCGCCACCAGCTTCGCCGACCTGATCGCGCCGAGCGTGACGGCCCTGTCCCTCAACGGCAGGGATCTCGACCCCGGCGCGGTCTTCGACGGCGTACGGATCCAGCTGGAGGACCTGGCCGCCGACAACGAGCTGATCGTCGACGCCCGCTGCGCCTACTCCCGCACCGGCGAGGGCATGCACCGCTTCGTCGACCCCGAGGACGGCGAGGTCTACCTCTACACGCAGTACGAGCCGGCCGACGCCCGCCGCGTCTTCGCCAACTTCGAGCAGCCGGACCTCAAGGCCCCCTACCGCTTCGAGGTGCGGGCGCCGGAGGGCTGGACGGTGTGGTCCAACGGAGCCGGCACACTGACCGACGGCGTGTGGCGGTTCGCGGAGACGAAGCCGATCTCGACGTACATCACCTGCGTGACGGCGGGCCCGTACCACTACGTGACCGACTCCTACGAGCGGGTCTTCGAGGACGGTACGAAGCTGGAGATCCCGCTCGGCGCCCTGTGCCGCAAGGGACTCGCGCCCTACTTCGACGCGGACGACATCTTCCTGATCACCAAGCAGGGCCTGGACTTCTTCCACGACCACGTCGACTACCCGTACCCCTTCGGGAAGTACGATCAGGCGTTCGTGCCCGAGTACAACCTCGGCGCGATGGAGAACCCGGGGCTGGTCACCTTCCGCGAGGAGTACATCTTCCGGGGCAAGGTGACGCAGGCCTCGTACGCGGGCCGGGCCAACACGATCCTGCACGAGATGGCGCACATGTGGTTCGGCGACCTCGTCACCATGGAGTGGTGGGACGACCTGTGGCTGAAGGAGTCCTTCGCCGACTTCATGGGCGTCTTCGCGAGCGTCGGCGCGACCCGCTTCACCGACGCCTGGATCAGCTTCGCCAACCGCCGCAAGGCGTGGGCCTACCGCGCCGACCAGCTCCCCTCCACGCACCCCGTCACCGCCGACATCCGCGACCTCCAGGACGCCAAGCTCAACTTCGACGGCATCACGTACGCCAAGGGGGCTTCCGTACTGAAGCAGTTGGTCGCGTACGTCGGCCAGGACGCGTTCCTGGAGGGCGCGCGACGCTACTTCAAGCGGAACGCGTACGGCAACACGCGCCTCGGTGACCTGCTGTCGGTGCTTGAGGAGACGAGCGGTCGGGACATGGCGTCCTGGGCGCGGTCCTGGCTGCAGACCGCCGGGGTCAACTCCCTCACCCCGCAAGCGGTGTTGGACGTCGAGGGTGGCCGCATCGCCGAGCTGACCGTCCTCCAGGACGCGGCCGAGTCCCACCCCGAGCTGCGGCCGCACCGGGTGGCGGTGGGGCTCTACCGGATGGAGGACAACCGTCTCGTGCGGTACGAGCGGGCCGAGGTGGACGTCGACGGTCCGCGGACGGTCGTGGTGGAACTGGCCGGTGCGGACGCCCCGGAGCTGATCCTCGTCAACGACGACGACCTCACGTTCTGCAAGACCCGCTTCGACGCGACCTCGCTGGACACCCTGCGCGAGCACCTGGGCGCGCTCACCGACCCGATGGCCCGTGCCCTGTGCTGGTCGGCGCTGTGGAACATGACCCGGGACGCGCTGCTGCCCGCGCCGGACTTCATCGACCTGGTGGCGCGGTTCGGGCGCCGGGAGACCGACATCGGCGTGCTGCAGATGCTGCACGCGTGGGCGAACTCGGCGCTGGTGAACTACTCGCCGCCGTGGTGGCGCAGGACCGGCGGGGAGATCCTGGCGGACATCGCGCTGCGGGATCTGCGGGGGGCCGAGGCGGGCAGTGAGCAGCAGCTGGCGTGGGCGCGGTTCTTCGCGTCGGTGGCGTCGGAGCCGGATGATCTGGCGTTGCTGCGGGGCCTGTTGGACGGCACCGAGACGGTCGACGGACTCGCGGTCGACCAGGAGCTGCGCTGGGCGTTCCTTGAGCCGCTGACCTCGCACGGGGTCGTGGACGAGTCGGTGCTCGCCGCCGAACTGGCCCGGGACGACACGGCGTCCGGCAAGCGGCACCAGGTGCGCTGTCTCGCCGCCCGGCCCTCGGCGGCCGTCAAGGCGCAGGCGTGGGCCCAGGTGGTCGAGTCGGACGCGCTGTCCAACGCGCTGGTGGAGGCGACGATCGCGGGCTTCGCGCAGCCCTCGCAGCGAGAGCTGACGGCACCGTACACGGAGAAGTACTTCGCGGCGATCGAGCGGGTGTGGGCGCAGCGGTCGATCCAGATCGGGATGGACGTGGTGCGGGGGCTGTTCCCGGCGTACCCGACGGCCGAGGACGCGCAGTCGACGCTGGACGCGACGGACGCGTGGCTGGCGGCGCACGAGGGGGCGGCGCCGGCGCTGCGGCGGCTGGTCCTTGAGGCGCGGGACGATCTGGCGCGGGCGCTGCAGGCCCAGGCTTTGGCCAACTATTAGACCGCCGGTCACCGTTACGGAATCCGGTCAATCACACCCGTAACCCCTGGTCCAACCCGTTCGGACCAGGGGTTTTCGGGGCCTTATCGGCATCCGAACACCCGTCCTTTAGTGCCGCCTTGTCCGCATTTGTCGACGAGCGTGTAACAGCGGTTAAAAGGCGGTTCCGGCGCGGGAAACCCCCAGTCATGAACCACAACACCCCGCTCTCCCCCCGCCCGCTCCACCACCTCGCCGAGGTCCACCGTCGGGTCATGACGGCGGCCCAGCTCCGCTCGCACGGTGTGTCCGCCGCGGAGACGAACGAACAGTGCCGACCCGACGGCCCCTGGCAGCAGCTCCTGCCGGGTGTCGTGCTGCTGCACCCGGGCCCGTCGACCGGCGAGGAGCGGCTGCACGCGGTGCTGATGTACGCGGCCCGCGAGTCGGCACCCGGGGTGCCCACCCAGTCGAGCCCGCAGGAGCCGCACCGCCCGGTGTACGCGGAGGTGATGGTCACGGGCCTGGCCGCGCTGGCCCTGCACGGCTTCTCCGCCGCGCCGCCGCTGCCGTCCCTGGACCGCATCGACGTCCTGGTGCCCCGGCTGCGCCGGCTGCGCTCGACGGGCTGCGCCAGGATCGTGCGCACCGCCGCGCTGCCGACTCCCGAGCCGAGGCTGGGAGTTCCGGTCGCGCCGGTGGCGCGTGCGCTGGCCGACGCGGTGTCCCAGCTCGCGGACCCGGACGTGGTGCGCCGGCTGCTGACCGAGGCGGTGCGCTCGGGGCACTGCGAACCGGCGGCGGTGGTACGGGAGTTGAACGCGGCGAAACTGCTGAGCCGGCCGCACGTGGTGGACGCGGTGGACTCGCTGGTGGCCGAGGGGCGGGCGATCGCGGAGGACCGGCTGTACCGGATGGTGAGCGAGTACGGCCTGCCCGACCCGGTCTGGAACGTGGACCTGCGCCTCCCGGGTGGCCCCCACCTCGGCGGCCTGGACGCGTACTGGCCCGAGCAGGCGGTCGCCGTGGAGCTCGACACCCGGGCGCCGCGCCAGGACGAGGACGCGCTGTGGTCGGAGTACGCCCGCAAGCGCGAGCACCTGGAGCGGCTGGGCATCACGGTCGTCTACGTCACGCCCAAGAAGCTGCGCGACGCGATGGAGCAGCAGGCGGCGGTGGTCCGCACGGCCCTGATGGCCGCGGGCGACCGTGACCCCGCCGCTTATGTCGTGGTGCTGCCCCGGTAGTGACGGACCGGGGCCGCACCAGGAGGGGAGAGGAGGGGCCGCCGGGCCTTGGGGGACCGGCGGTCCCTCCTCGCGTGCGCGGTGCCGGCCGGTCGGTCAGCCGAGTTCCGGGCTGAGTTCGTCGTGTACGTCGTTGACCACGTGATCGAGCAGGTCGGCGTACGCGGCGATCATGCGGGTACGGCTGAAGCGTTCACGGCCCGCGGCGAGGGCGTCGGAGAGGGCCGCGCGGTCGGTGACGGCGGCGGACCAGGCGAAGGCGATCGCGTCGGGGTCGAAGGGGGTCACGAAGCCGTGTCCGGCGACGATGGACGCGCTGTCGCCGACGTCGGTGGTGACCGGGACCGCGCCGCACATCATGCCCTCGATGAGGCACAGCGGCGCCGCCTCGCCGGAGGACGAGGTGAGGGCGACGACGTCGGAGCCGGCGTAGACGCTCTCCATGTCCTGCCGTACGCCGAGCAGATGGACGCGGTCGCCGAGGGCGGCCCGGTCGGCGCCGAAGGCGAACTCCATGTCGGCCCAGAGGGCGGAGTTGGTGTCGGTCATGCCGGCGCCGCACATCACGACGTGGCCGCCGCCCTCGCGGGCCAGCCAGGCGCGGGCGGCCCGCAGGAAGAGGGAGACGTTCTTCATGGAGGCGTAGCGGGCGGCGAAGACGACGACCGGGGCCGTGGCGGGGATGCCCAGGGAGGTGCGGAAGGCGAGTCTGGCCGCCGGGTCGGGGCGGAAGCGCAGGAGGTCGACGCCGTTGGGGATGACGTGCAGGAGGTCGGCGGGGATGCCGGCGGCCTCGTAGGCGTCGCGGGTGGAGTCGGCGCAGCAGACGCAGGCGACGACCTTGCCCTCGTCGATGGCCGCCTTGAGTTCGTCCAGGGCCGGGCCCTGGTTCTCCGGGTCGGAGCGGTGCAGGCACACCACCACCGGACGGCGCGGCAGGCCCGCCTGGTTGAGGAGCGCCAGGGGCTGCTCCTTGAGGGAGAGGATGACGTCCGCACCGGCCATCGCCCTTGCCGTGTCGGCCAGTTCGGGCCCGGTGAAGACGGACGCGGCGACGGTGCCGTCGACCAGCCCTGCGCTGCGGCCCAGCGAGGTGACGTCGATCCCGCCGGCCGTCAGTGACCGGTAGCAGGCGTCGTCCTCCATCCGCTGGGTCGTGGCCTCCCTGTGCACCTCATCGTGCAGACTCAGCACCCGATGCCACTGCTGGCCGCCCTCGACCAGCCCCAACAGCACATCGCTGTGCACGATCCGGGCTCCTCCGGAGAAGAAACCCTCGTAGACCGACAGCACACGCAGCCCGCGCCTCGTTCGCACACGACCACCCGCCTTGCACCAGATCGAGCCATCCCCGTGAAGCCAGCGGGTTAGCCGATATGAGGCGGTACAGACGTTTCAGACGAATGAACGCGGCGTCTCGTGTCGAAGTCGTCTGCGCTTACTCGGAACCCGTCCGTCCGGCCGCCCCCGTCGCCTCCGCTCCCCCGCCTCCGCCACCTCGCTGACCTGCTGTTTCTTCGCACTCCACAGGCCGCGACGGTTGAGCGACCGGCGCGGCCCAGGGCAAAGAAAACGGCAAGGCCGGTACCCGGACGGACCAGGGTGTAGGCCGTGCGAGCGACCGGGTGAAACAGAGGCCGGAACCGGTCGCTCCGCCTTTCCCGTTCGCCCTCTCCGGGTCAGCCCTTCTTGAGGACCAGCTCCGTGTTGCGGTCGGTGGACTTGCCGCTCAGCACCTTGCCGGCGCCGGGGGCGTTGTAGGAGACCTCGCGGTAGAGGGCGGCCAGGCCCGTCTGGGAGAGGTCGGCGAAGTCGGTCTGGTGCGGGGCCGCGGACTCGACGAGCGTGGTGAACAGGGACAGCGTGCCGTCCTTGTTGTCGGCGATCTCGATGACGCGGGCGAGCTGCGGGTAGTCCACGTGCGAGGCGGTGGAGATCTCCCAGAAGGAACGCCCGTCGGGCGCCGAGTGCGGGGTGATCTCGTTGCGGTGGATGTGGCCGTTCACCCAGGCCAGCACGTTGCGGTGACTGCCGAGCAGCGCGATGACCTCCTGGCCGTTGTGCCGCCGCTCGTTCGGGCGGGCGGGGTCGGCGTGCGAGGTGTTGGTCATCGAGTGGCTGGTGTGGTGGCTGAAGACGACGACGTGCGAGTCGCTGTAGTCCCGCAGTTGCCGGTCCAGCCACTTCAACTGGGCCGAGCCGATGGAGCCTTCGTAGTGGCCGCCCGGGTCGGTGGTGTCGAGGCTGATGCCCACCACGTCGTCGGCGATGCGGAAGGTGTAGTACTGCGTGCCCTCCGCCAGGTTGGCGCTGGAGTAGCCGTGGCCGACCGGGCCGACACCGCGGCGGGCCGGGTCGAGGTGGGCCTTGAGGTAGTCGGTCGCCGTGTAGGGGGCGCGCTTCTCGTCCGGCGTGACCGAGCGCATGTCCCGCGTGTGCGCCTTGAGCAGGTCCCGGAAGGCGAGGCCCTTGGGGTCGTTACCGCTCTTGATGAGCTTCTGGAGCTTCTGCGACTCGGACACGGACAGCGACATGAGCTTCTTGCCGCCGACCGCGAACTCGGCGAGCCAGGAGTCGCCGTGACCGTAGCAGCCCAGCGGCAGGGTGTCGTGGTTGCCGACCGTGGAGTACCAGGGCAGGTTGAGGCCGGGGCTCTGCACCTCGCGGATCGCGGCGTTCAGGTAGCCGCCCAGGTGCGGGAAGCCGAGCTGCTTGTCGCCGTCGCGGATGGTCGAGTCGGGCTGCCAGAACAGCTTGCTGCCGCTGTTCTGAACGCCCTCGTAGTGGCGCGGGTCACCGGTGTTGGGGGTGATCCGGCCGCCGCTCATGATGGTCAGGAACCACTCCAGCTCGGACTTGGCGTTGTTGTCCGTGTTGTCGCCGGTGGTCATGGCGAAGTGCAGCGGGCTGCCGGTGACGGGCGCCCCGCGCAGCGCGTTGACCCGCTCGACCAGCGAGACCGCCCCCTGCACGGTGAGCGCCTCGTGCGGGCGCCAGGCGTGCTGGTCGGCGGAGCGGACGTATTCGAGCCGCATCGGGTGCTGGCTGTCGATCAGGTGCAGGTCGGTCAGCTGCACGAACGCGGCGAGCGCGGTACGGCGTCCGGCGCGGCCCGACTTGGCGGCGGCCAGCTCGCCGCGCACCACGCGGGTCCAGCCGGCGCCGGAACCGAGGCGCCGGTAGCCGGAGTTGGTGCGCGGGGCGGCGACGGAGGCGAGGGTGGTGCCCTTGGTGTAGGGCGCGAGGGGCGCGGCCGGGGCCTGCCGGGAGACGGCGACCGGGGCCTGGTGGGCGGTGCCGCTCGCGGGTGCGGAGGCGGCCTGGCTGTCGGTGGGCCGCAGGGCGTAGCCGACGCCCGCGGAGACGGCCGCCGCTCCGCTGACGGCGAGGACGGTACGGCGGTTGACCGCCGGCTTGGAACCGGCGACAGAGCGTATGCGCGACATGGCGCGATCTCCCCGAGTGCGAACGCGTCGGCAGGGTCGCGGGACGATCGCTGTCGCGAACTTCCCGCTCACTCTGGAGCCTTGGCACCGGGAATGACCTGCGTGTGAACGAGGCCGCAACGCGCAGCGCCGATCACCGTACGTCGATCTTGGACTACCCTCCGCGCCCACGACCGCTCCTCGGACGGCCGGGAGCCGGTCACGCAGTGTTCATCTTGCGGGGTACTGAAGCTATTCCAGCCGTCCTGTCACCGGCCGCTCGCGCCACAGCCGCAGGCCCACGTCGACCAGGGAGACGCGGTCGAGGTCGGCCACCTTCTCCAGTGGATGCCAGGCCGCCAGGTCCGTGGAGCCGCCCACCTCGGGGCGCAGTTCGCCGCCGGTGACGCGACCTTCGTAGACGATGCGTACGCCGTGGTGCTCGACGGTGCGGCCGAAGCGGTGCGGGGAGACGCGGCGGACGGAGTCCGCGCCGAGCAGGGCGGTCACCTCGATGTGGTAGCCGGTCTCCTCCTCTACCTCCCGCAGGACGGTGTCGTAGGGGTCCTCGCCGTGCTCCATGCCGCCGCCGGGCAGCGTCCACTCGGGCCGGCCGTAGCGGTCGGTCCAGCGGGCCAGCAGGATCTGCTCGTCGCGGACGCACACGGCATAGGCCGCCACCCTCAGCTTCTTGCGCACTCTCACACTCCAGTTATAACCGTTGTCCTTGACGTCAGGAGTTAAGGTGGGAGGAAGTAGCCGGTCACAAGGAGCCCCCCATGCCCACCACCCTCCATGACCCGCGCCCCCTGACCGGCGAGCCTCTCGCGCTCGATCTTCTCAACACGCGGTGGGTGGCGGAGGGGTCCCCGCACGATCTGCTCACCGACACCGACGGGCTCGCGCTGTGGCTCGCGGCGAACGGCCTGGAGGGGCGGTTCGCCGTCGACGCGACGACCCTGCGGCACACGCTCGGGGCGCGGGACGCGCTGCGGGCGGCCGTGGACGGGGCGCCGGGCGGCGCGGAGGCGGTCGACGCCGTGCTCGGGCACGGGCGGATCCGGGCCACGCTGACCGCCGAGGGGCCCGGCGAGCGCCCCGAGTTCGCCGACCCGGCGTGGGGTCCGGCCTGGCTGGCCGCGCGCGGCTATCTGGAGCTGCTCACCGCCGCCCCCGACCGGATCCGCGGCTGCGCCCACGAGACCTGCGTCCTGCACTTCTTCGACACCTCGCGCAACGGCACCCGCCGCTGGTGCTCGATGGCCACCTGCGGAAACCGGGCGAAGGCCTCACGGCATTACGCGCGCTCGAAGGAAGTGTGAACCTTGGGATGATTTGCCGGTATTGAGGGTTGTTGACCCCAAAGGGCATCGCGGGTTTTCCCCATACATCCTCATCCTGTCGGTCAACACTTCCCAAACAACTGCCCCTTGGGTAAAGCTGAGCGATCGTTCACGTTCGTTCCTTATTACCTACAAGGGATGCCGATGACCCACACCCCCCAGCGCGATCCGATATCCGGCGGCGCGAGACGCTTGGCCCGCATCGCGGTGGCCGCCGGCCTGGTCACCGCGCTCTCCGCGGCGGGGCCGATACCCATGGCCTTCTCCGCGGACGGCCCGGCCACCACCACCCCGGCCGACGACGTCGTCAAGTCCGCGCACGACAAGCTCGGTTCGGACGACGCGGACCTGCTCGCCGACGCCAAGGCGGCCGGCGACAAGAACGTCACGATGATGATCGCCACCGCCCCGGGCCAGACCGAGCAGGTCGCCAAGGAGCTGGACGCGGTCAGCGGCGGCCTCGTGGGCCGCACGTTCGACAAGGTCGGCTACGTCAGCGCCACCGTCCCCACCGCGAAGGCGGACTCGGCCATCGCCGCCGCCGTCAAGCTCACCTCCGTGCACGGCATCGACCTGCGCGAGGAGATCCCGCTGGACGACCCGAGCACCAAGAGCTCGGGCAAGTCCGCCTCGGCGACCGTGACCTACCCGGCGCCGAGCAAGAAGACCCCCGCCGAGAACCCGTACAACCCGTCCTTCGAGACGGGCGCCGTCGACTTCGTGCAGGACCACCCGAAGGCGGACGGCCGCGGTGTCACCATCGGCATCCTCGACTCGGGCGTGGACCTCGGCCACCCCGCGCTGCAGAAGACCACCACCGGTGAGCGGAAGATCGTCGACTGGGTGACGGCGACCGACCCGATCGCCGACGGTGACGCCACCTGGCGCGGAATGGTCACCTCGGTGTCAGGACCCACCTTCACCTACCAGGGCAGCACCTGGTCGGCGCCCGCCGGCGCGTACCGGGTCAGCGTGTTCAGTGAGAGCGCCACCACGGGCGGCGACGCCGCGGGCGACGCGAACCGCGACGGGGACACCACGGACAAGTGGGGCGTCCTGTACGACGCGGCCGCCGGCACCGTGCGGGTCGACCTCAACAACAACCACGACTTCGGTGACGACACCCCGATGAAGCCGTACAAGGACGGCTTCCAGATCGGGTACTTCGGCACCGACAACCCGGCGACGGACGTCGTCGAGCGGCAGCCGTTCGTCGTCGAGGTCCGCAAGGACGTCGTCTACAACGCGGCCGGCGCGAAGGCCGACTTCGTCAACATCGGCGTCATCGAGTCCGAGCACGGCACACACGTCGCCGGCATCACCTCCGCCAACGGCCTGTTCGGCGGCAAGATGAACGGCGCGGCCCCGGGCGCGAAGATCGTCTCCTCGCGCGCCTGCACCTGGACCGGCGGCTGCACCAACATCGCGCTCACCGAGGGCATGATCGACCTCGTCGTGAACCGCGGTGTCGACATCGTGAACATGTCGATCGGCGGTCTGCCGGCGCTGAACGACGGCAACAACGCACGCTCCGAGCTGTACACGCGGCTCATCGACACCTACGGCGTGCAGCTGGTGATCTCGGCCGGCAACTCCGGTCCGGGCGCCAACACCATCGGTGACCCCGGTCTGGCCGACAAGGTCATCTCGGTCGGCGCGACCATCTCCAAGGAGACCTGGGCCGCCAACTACGGCTCGGCCGTGAAGACCAAGTACGCGATGATGCCGTTCTCCTCGCGCGGTCCGCGTGAGGACGGCGGCTTCACGCCGACCCTGTCCGCGCCGGGTGCCTCGATCAACTCCACCCAGACCTGGCTGCCGGGCGCCCCGGTCGCCGAGGCGGGCTACACGCTGCCGGCCGGCTACTCCATGCTGCAGGGCACGTCGATGGCGTCCCCGCAGGCCGCCGGCGCCTCGGCGCTGCTGCTGTCGGCCGCCAAGCAGAAGAACATCGAGCTGACGCCCCTCACCCTGCGCACGGCCCTGACCTCGACCGCCGACCACATCAAGGGTGTGCAGGCGTACGAGGAGGGCGCGGGCCTCATCAACATCCCTGACGCCTGGGAGTCCATCAAGGACGGCGCCACCGCGCACGACTACGCGGTGAAGGCGCCGGTCGACACCGCGATCGACTTCGCGCTGAAGACGCCGGGCTTCGGCACCGGTCTCTACGACCGCGAGGGCGGCCTGAAGGCCGGCCAGAAGAAGACGTACGACCTCACGATCACCCGTACGTCCGGTGCGGACAAGGCGATCCGGCACGAGCTGCACTTCGAGAACAACGCCGGTGACACCTTCAAGATCCTCGGCTCGGACGAACCGAAGCTGCCGCTGAACCAGCCGGTGACGGTCAAGGTGCAGGCCAACCCGAAGTCCGCGGGCCTCAAGAGCGCGATCCTTGAGCTCGACGACCCGAAGACCGAGGGCCTGGACAAGCAGATCCTCACCACGGTCGTCGTCTCGGCGCCGGTCAAGTACACCTACTCCGCGTCGAGTTCGGTGCAGCGCAACGCCACCCAGTCGTACTTCGTGACCGTGCCCGGGGGCGCCAAGTCGCTGGAGGTCGCGATCGGCGGGCTGAAGGACAAGAGCCAGACCCGGTTCATCGCGATCCACCCGTACGGCGTTCCGGTCGACAACACCTCGACGCCGTTCTGCTACAACAACTACCTCGACGGCAACGGCTGCCGGCCCGACGTGCGTTCGTACGCCGACCCGCAGCCCGGCGTCTGGGAGATCGAGGTCGAGGCGCGCCGCACCTCGCCGCTGCTCGACAACCCGTACAAGCTCAACGTCGCCGCCTACGGCGCGGCCTTCGACCCGGAGACCGTGACCGTGCCCGAGGCGAAGGTCGGCACTCCGGTCGCCGCCTCCTGGAAGGTGACGAACAACTTCGCCGCGATCGACGGCAAGCTGGTCGGCGGCCCGCTCGGCTCCGCCAAGTCGGCCCGCCCGACCATCACGGAGGGCGTGACCCAGACGACCACGGTCGAGGTGCCCGCGGGCGCCAAGTCCCTGGACGTCGCGATAGGCAACGTCTCCGACACCGCCGCCGACCTGGACCTGGTGGTGCTCAACGCCGCGGGCACCGAGGTCGGCAGCTCCGCGGACGGCGACTCGGAGGAGGCCGTCTCGGTGGCCGACCCGGCCGCCGGTACGTACACGGTCCAGGTCATCGGCTACTCGGTGCCGTCCGGCTCCACGGCCTACGACTACCAGGACGTGTTCTTCTCCGCCGCCCTCGGCACGGTCACCGTCGACGAGTCGGTGCCGGTGAAGCTCGCCACGGGCCAGTCGACGACCGTCTCCGCCAGTGTCACCGCCGCGGCGGCCGCCCCGGAGGGCCGCGAGTTCTTCGGCCAGGTCCAGCTGGTGAACGGCAACGGCACGGTCGCGGGCCTCGGCAGCGTGAAGATCGAGAAGGTCACACCGTAGTCAGTGGTACGCCGTAGTCAGTTGATGCGGCGGTGAGGGCGGGCGTCCGGACGGGCGCCCGCCCTTTCTCATTCGCAGGGCACCGCGGCCGCCTCGGGCAGCGCCCGGACGATCCCGGCGTGTTCGCGGGCGACGGACTGCTCGCCGACGACCAGGTAGTCCGCGACGGACGAGTCCCGCGGCAGGCCCACCAGGACGTGCTCGCCCTTGTGCAGGCTCTTCAGGACGGCCCCCTCCTCGATCACGAAGGTGACCTGCTTCGCGGTCTTCACCGGCTTGTACGCGCGGGTCACCGCCAGCGTGATCCGCTGCCGGCCGGAGGTGCCGTGCACCCACGCCGCCTTCGCGACCTCACCCTCGACGACCAGCCGGGCGCAGGCGAGATAGCCGGGGCTGGCGAAGGGAGAGCCATCCTGGGAGCCCCCCTGGGAGTCCGCCGGGGAGTTCGCCGCCTTGTCGCCCGAGTCGCTGCTCGCCGTGCTGGAGGCGCCTCCCGACTGCCCCAGCAGCCAGCCCATCCCCACCAGGACGGTCCCGGCGGCGGCCACGGCCACGGTGGCGAAGGCGAACCTGCGCACCCGGCGCAGGTCGCGGGGCGCCCGTACCGGAACGGGCTTCTCCTTGGGCCGCTGCTCGTCGGCCAGCGCGTGCCCGATGAGCCCCAACTGCTCGCGCAGCAGCGCCACATCGGCCTCCGCCTCGCGGTACTCGGTCATGAAGGCGTCGTCGGTCCGGACCCCCTGCGTGAGAGGCTCCCCCGTGATCGCCGCCATGAGTGCGTCGGTGTCGTTGTGTTCGGCGGTCATCTCACACCACCTCGTCCTCGTGCAGGCGGGCGCGCAGTGCCCGTACCGCCGTGTGCAGCCTGCTCTTGACCGTGCCCTCGGGGATGCCGAGTTCGTCGGCGATCGAGCGGACCGGCAGATCGGCGAAGAACCGCAGGACGAGGACCTGACGCTGGGAGTCGGGCAGCTCGTCCAGGCCCTGGGCGACGGCGAGGGAGAGCACGCTGGTGTCCTCGCCCGAGGGGTGCTCCAGCTGGCGCAGGGAGGCCAGCCGCTCGCCGATCCGCTCCTGGCGGCGCTTGGCGCGATGCCAGTCCATGGCCAGGTTGGAGGCGACGACGGCCGCCCACGCGGACACGTCGCGTGGGGCCTCGTCGCCCTTCGCCGCCCGCTCCAGGAGCCGCAGGCGGACCTGCTGCACCCCGTCCGGCAGGTCCGTCTGCGGTACCCCGCCGAGCGCGAGCACCGCTCTCACCCGACGTTCCTGGGCCGCGTCCAGAGGATCACCGTGATCGTCCCTCTGGGCACGGCGGGCCTTTCTGCGCAGCACAAGCCACCCCCCTCACCGCGTTTCCTCTACGACGCCACAGCACCCGGAAACGTTCGGCGCGGGCCCGGGAAATTTTCTGGAGGCGTACGTCACACCGCGCGGGCGGTGTCCCACTCCTCGGGCATGCGCGGCAAAGAATTGGACAGGCTGACCCGGGTCGGCCGCATGATGGAAACGCCGCAGACGTACAGGAACAGGTAGGGGAGTCGTCGTGAGGGTCGGAATCGTCGGAGCCACCGGTCAGGTCGGCACGGTCATGCGCAGCATCCTCAAGGAGCGGAACTTCCCGCTCGACGAGCTGCGCCTGTTCGCCTCGGCCCGCTCGGCGGGGACGGTCCTGGACGGGGTGACGGTGGAGGACGCGGCCAGTGCCGACTACTCCGGCCTGGACATCGTGCTGTTCTCGGCGGGCGGCGCGACCTCGAAGGCGCTGGCGGAGAAGGTCGCCGCGCAGGGCCCGGTCGTGATCGACAACTCCTCCGCCTGGCGCAGGGACCCGGACGTACCCCTGGTGGTCTCCGAGGTGAACCCGCACGCCATCGTGGACCGCCCCAAGGGCATCATCGCCAACCCGAACTGCACGACGATGGCCGCGATGCCCGTCCTGAAGCCGCTGCACGCGGAGGCGGGCCTGGAGGCGCTGGTCGTCGCGACGTACCAGGCGGTGTCCGGCTCCGGCCTCGCGGGCGTGGCGGAGCTGCACGGCCAGGCGCAGAAGGTCGTGGCCGACGCGGACAAGCTGACCCACGACGGCTCGGCGGTGGACTTCCCCGAGCCGCAGGTCTACAAGCGTCCCATCGCCTTCAACGTGCTCCCGCTCGCCGGCTCGATCGTCGACGACGGCCTGAACGAGACCGACGAGGAGCAGAAGCTCCGCAACGAGTCCCGCAAGATCCTGGAGATCCCCGAGCTGAAGGTCTCCGGCACCTGCGTCCGGGTCCCGGTCTTCTCCGGTCACTCCCTCCAGGTCAACGCCCGTTTCGCGCGCCCCCTCTCGGTCGAGCGCGCCACGGAGCTTCTCGGCGGCGCCCCCGGCGTTGCCCTCTCCGACATCCCCACCCCCCTCCAGGCGGCAGGCCAGGATCCCTCCTACGTCGGCCGCATCCGCTCCGACGAAACGGTCGAGCACGGCCTGGCCCTCTTCATCTCCAACGACAACCTCCGCAAGGGCGCGGCCCTGAACGCGGTACAGATCGCGGAGCTGGTGGCGGCGGAGCTGAAGGGCTGACGCCGGTCGAGCAGTGCGTAAGGGGAGGTCACCTTGAGTGGTGACCGCCCCTTACGCGCACGGGGCGTTCCTCGCCCCCGCCCCTACCCGTCCCGTCCCCAGGTGCTCCGCCCCTTCGACCCCGCCGGTGCTCCGCCCCGGACCCCGCTCCTCAAACGCCGGAGAGGCTGAGTTGTGCGGACCGGAACTCTTAAGCGCCGGTCCGCACAACTCAGCCCGTCCGGCGTTTGAGGACGAGGCCCCTTCAGGGCCGGAGCGGGGGTCTGGGGGCGCAGCCCCCAGGGGACGCGTGCCACCACGCACCCGCAGGCCCCCTGCCGAACCGTCGGAGACAGCCGGTCAGGTCCCGTGGAAGGATGGCGCAACCCACACATAACGAGGAGATGACCGCGTGCCTGGCACAAACCTGACTCGCGAAGAGGCGCGGCAGCGGGCGAAGCTGCTGACCGTTGACTCGTACGAGATCGATCTCGACCTCTCCGGCGCGCAGGAGGGCGGTACCTACCGGTCCGTGACCACGGTGCGCTTCGATGTCGCGGAGGGCGGCAGCGAGTCGTTCATCGACCTGGTCGCCCCGGCGGTCCACGAGGTGACGCTGAACGGCGAGCCGCTGGCGCCCGCCGAGGTGTTCGAGGACTCCCGGATCGCGCTGCCGGGCCTGCTGGAGGGACGCAACGTCCTGCGGGTCGTCGCGGACTGCGCGTACACCAACACCGGTGAGGGCCTGCACCGTTTCGTCGACCCCGTCGACAACCAGGCCTACCTCTACACCCAGTTCGAGGTGCCGGACGCCCGCCGCGTCTTCGCCTCCTTCGAACAGCCCGACCTCAAGGCCACCTTCCGGTTCACCGTGAAGGCGCCGTCCGGCTGGACCGTCATCTCCAACTCGCCGACGCCGGAGCCGAAGGACGACGTCTGGGCGTTCGAGCCGACGCCGCGCATCTCGACGTACATCACGGCGCTGATCGTCGGCCCGTACCACTCCGTGCACAGCGTGTACGAGAAGGACGGGCAGAGCGTGCCGCTCGGCATCTACTGCCGGCCCTCGCTCGCCGAGTTCCTCGACTCCGACGCCATCTTCGAGGTGACCCGGCAGGGCTTCGAGTGGTTCCAGGAGAAGTTCGACTACGCGTACCCGTTCCAGAAGTACGACCAGCTCTTCGTGCCGGAGTTCAACGCGGGCGCGATGGAGAACGCGGGCGCGGTGACCATCCGCGACCAGTACGTCTTCCGCTCCAAGGTGACGGACGCCGCCTACGAGGTGCGCGCCGAGACGATCCTGCACGAGCTGGCCCACATGTGGTTCGGCGACCTGGTCACCATGGAGTGGTGGAACGACCTCTGGCTGAACGAGTCGTTCGCCACCTACACGTCGATCGCCTGCCAGTCGTACCACCCGGACTCCCGGTGGCCGCACTCCTGGACGACGTTCGCCAACTCCATGAAGACGTGGGCCTACCGGCAGGACCAACTGCCCTCCACCCACCCGATCATGGCCGAGATCAACGACCTCGACGACGTGCTCGTCAACTTCGACGGCATCACGTACGCCAAGGGCGCGAGCGTGCTGAAGCAGCTCGTCGCGTACGTCGGGATGGACGAGTTCTTCGCGGGCGTCCAGGCGTACTTCAAGCGGCACGCCTTCGGCAACACCCGCCTGTCCGACCTGCTCGGCGCCCTGGAGGAGACCTCCGGCCGGGATCTGAAGGCCTGGTCGAAGGCGTGGCTGGAGACGGCCGGCATCAACATCCTGCGCCCGGAGATCGAGACGGACGCGGACGGTGTCATCACCGCCTTCGCCGTCCGCCAGGAGGCCCCGGCGCTCCCGGCCGGCGCCAAGGGCGAGCCGACCCTGCGCCCGCACCGCATCGCCGTCGGCCTGTACGAACTCGACGAGGACACCGGCAAGTTGGTGCGCGACGAGCGCGTCGAGCTGGACGTGGACGGTGAGTTGACGGCCGTACCGCAGCTGGTCGGCAAGCGCCGCCCGGACGTGATCCTGCTCAACGACGACGACCTGTCGTACGCCAAGGTCCGCCTGGACGAGCAGTCGCTGGCCTACGTCACCGAGCACCTCGGCGACTTCGAGTCCTCCCTCCCGCGCGCCCTGTGCTGGGCCTCGGCCTGGGACATGACCCGGGACGCGGAGCTCGCCACCCGCGACTACCTCTCCCTCGTCCTGTCGGGCATCGGCAAGGAGTCCGACATCGGTGTCGTGCAGTCGCTGCACCGCCAGGTGAAGCTGGCGATCGAGCTGTACGCCGACCCCTCCACCCGCGAGGCTCTGCTGACCCGTTGGACCGACGCGACGCTGGCCCATCTGCGGTCCGCCGAGGCGGGCGGCGACCACCAGCTGGCGTGGGCGCGGGCGTTCGCGGCGACCGCCCGTACGCCGGAGCAACTGGACCTGCTGGACGCCCTGTTGGAGGGCACGCAGACGATCGAGGGCCTGGCCGTCGACACCGAGCTGCGCTGGGCGTTCGTGCAGCGCCTCGCCGCGGTCGGCCGCTTCGACGACGCGGAGATCGCCGGCGAGTACGAGCGGGACAAGACCGCGGCCGGCGAGCGGCACGCGGCCAGCGCCCGTTCGGCCCGCCCGACCCCGGAGGCGAAGGCGGAGGCCTGGGCGTCGGTCGTCGAGTCCGACAAGCTGCCGAACGCCGTCCAGGAGGCGGTCATCGGCGGCTTCGTCCAGACCGACCAGCGCGAGCTGCTCGCGCCGTACACGGAGAAGTTCTTCGAGGCGGCGGGCGAGGTCTGGGAGTCCCGTTCGCACGAGATGGCCCAGCAGATCGTGATCGGCCTCTACCCGTCGATCCAGGTCGCGCAGGACACCCTGGACCGCACGGACGCCTGGCTGGCCTCCGCCGAGCCGGGCGCGTCGCTGCGTCGCCTGATCTCCGAGTCCCGCGCGGGCGTGGAGCGGGCGCTGAAGGCACAGGCGGCGGACGCGGCCGCCCAGTAGTCCGCCGCTCGTCGTACGACGAGGAAGGGGCGCCCGGCACAGTGCCGGGCGCCCCTTCCTCATGTGCTCGCCCGCTCAGCGCGGGACCATCCCGCCGGTCACGTTGACGAAGGTGCCGGTGATGCCGGCCGCGTGGTCGGAGGCGACGAAGACGGCGGTGGCGGCGACCTCGGCGAGGGTGGGGTTGCGGCGGGTCATCCGCATCCCGGCGAGGCCCTGCACGATGCCCGCCACGGCGGCCTCGTCGATGGCCGGGTTGACCGCGGACAGCTTCTCCACGGTGAACGTCTCCGGCACGCCGGCCGCCCACAGCCCCACGGCCCGCACCCCGCTCGGTCCCAGCTCCACCGCCAGATTGCGTACGAGGGTGTCGATCGCGGCATCGGCGGGTCCCGTGCCGCCCATCATCGGACTGCCGTGTGCGGAGGCGCTGTTGAGGGTGAGGATGACGCCGGAGCCGCGCTGGGCCATCCGGCGGCCGGCGGCGCGGGCGGTGATGAAGTTGGCGCGGGCGCCGTTGAGCACCGGCCGCAGGAAGTCGTCGACGGCCAGGTCGGTGAGCGGGGCGCCCTGCACATCGCCGCGGCTGACCAGGTTGAACGAGATGTCGATGTCCCCGACCGACTCGGCGTGCGCCTCCACCGCCGCCTCGTCGAGGGCGTCGACCACCGCGATCTCGGCGTCCTTGAGATCCGCGGCGGCCGCCTCCAGCGTCTGCCGGGTGCGTCCGACGAGGTGGACCCGGGCGCCCTCGGCGGCGAAGGCACGGGCCACGGCCGAGCCGATGGAACCGCCGGCGCCGTAGATGATCGCGGTCTTGTCGGTGAGCAGCATGGTGATCTCCTTGAGGCGTACGAACTGTTCCGTACGGCGTGTTCCGTACGAGTCGGCAATACAGACGCACGCCGCCGGGATCACTCATCGGTCGCTCGCCGGTCCCCCATCGGTCAGAGCTTGAGGGGCAGTCCGAAGGCCGGGAACAGGTGCGGCTCGAAGGACATGACCTCCACGATCCGGTCGTCGGCGTCGAAGCGCAGCACGTCGAGGACCTGGGCGCGGTAGACGTTCGTACCGGGCCTGCGGACGTAACCTCCGCACGCCAGCTGGCCGTTGGCGCGGGCGGGCAGGCTGCGCCAGTGGCCCAGGAACATCGGGGAAGCCGGGTCGAGGCTGGGCCGGATGAAGTCGATGAGGGCGTCGCGGCCGGTGAACCAGAAGGGGTTCGGCGGCATGGTGAGCGTGACGTCCTTGCTGAGCAGGTCGGCCATCGCGGTGAAGTCGAGGCGTTCGACGGCGGCCATGTACCCCTGCAGGACGGCGCGTTGGGCATCGGTGGGCGCGGCGGCGGTCCAGTCGCCGCGCCGGTCGGGCAGGTGGTCGCGCAGGGTGGGGCGGGCGCGCTGCAGGGCGCTGTTGGCCGAGGCCACGGTCAGGTCGAGCGCTTCGGCGGTCTCGGCGGCGGTCAGCCCGAGCACGTCCCGCAGGACCAGCACGGCGCGCTGGCGGGGCGGCAGGTGCTGGATGGCGGCGAGGAAGACCAGCTCAAGGGTCTCCTTGCCGACGGCGGCGGCTTCCGGCTGCTCCTCCGCCGAGGGCAACTCGTCGTCGGGATAGGGCTGTAGCCAGGTCAGCCGGGCCGGGGCCTCGCCGGTGCCGTGGTTCATGCCGGGGATCGGCTCGTAGCGCTGCGGGCGGCGGGCGGTACGGCGCTGGAAGTCGAGACAGGCGTTGGTGGCGATCCGGTACAGCCAGGTCCGCGCGCTGGCCCGCCCCTCGAAGGCGTCCCTCGCCCGCCAGGCCCGCAGGAACGTCTCCTGCACGAGGTCCTCGGCGTCGTCGTACGAGCCCGACATGCGGTAACAGTGCACCTGGATCTCACGGCGGTGGGACTCGGTGAGGGCGGCGAAGTCGGTCTCGGTGAGGGCGAGTTGGGGGGCAGAGGCTGCTGAGGCGGAGGCTGCTGAGGCGGAGACTTTCGTCACGGGGGCCGGACTGACTGAGGTTTCCGCCCCAGAGGCTACCGTCGCAGACGTTTCCGTCACGGACCGCAGCGTGACGGTTTCCCGTGCGGTGTCCCGTGCCGTGCGGGCCACGCGCCGGAGCCGGGCGACGGCCGACGACAGTTCCGTCACGCCGGAGTAGAAGACGGAAGGCGGCTGCGGCACCAGCTCCTCCACCTGCCGCCCGATCTCCTTGATCAGCCCGTGCACACTCGGCCCGGCGTCCCCCTGCCGCTCCCGGTAGGCCTTCTGCCGGCAGGCGGCGGAACAGTAGACGGAACTGCGGCCCGTACGGCCGTTGCGAGCAGGCAGCGGCTTCGCACAGACCGCACACAGATCGGCAACCACGGGCACCTCCGGGAATTGCGTCACGCGGGGACACGGTGACGCTATCGCGAGGGGACGAAGTGGGAGGTGGCCCGTCGGGGGAATGGTGTCGCGGGGGCGGTGCCGCAGGCGCGCCGCAACTCCGTCAGGAGCGCCCGTCGCGGCAACCGCATCGTGGAAGCCGGCGGCGGCTACACCGGTTCCGGGCCCGTGAGATGACTCCGGGCCGCCTTGCGGAACGCGGTGACCAGGCGGCCCCGGTCGCCCGCGCGGGTGGCCAGGGCGACCTGGGAGGGTGCGACGCCGTCCAGCGGTACGACGGTGAGGTCGGGGCGCAGGGGCCGGCCGCGCGGGTGGGCGGTGATGGCCACTGCCCGGCCGTCGGCGACGACCTCGAACTTGTCCTCCAGGGCACCGACGACGGGCCCGTCGGGAGCACGGCTGCCGTCCGGGCGGGGGTCCAGCCGCCAGAAGGCCTCCCACGCGGGATCGGCGCCGGGGATCCGGGGCAGCGGCTCGTCGGC
The DNA here is from genome assembly GCF_029892565.1 of Streptomyces pseudovenezuelae. Taxonomy (GTDB): domain Bacteria; phylum Actinomycetota; class Actinomycetes; order Streptomycetales; family Streptomycetaceae; genus Streptomyces; species Streptomyces pseudovenezuelae_A. The sequence continues at coordinate 530,471 of NZ_JARXVH010000004.1, forward strand.
GATGTCGTCGACGGTGACGAACTCCTTGCCGGCCAGCCGGTGGTCGAGGGGCAGCACGACGACCCGCTGCTCGTCGTAGAGGACCGTCACCTCCAACCCGGCGCTGGGCAGCGGCAGTCGGGTCACCAGGGCGTCCACCCGGTGGTCGAGCAGGGCCTCACGGGACTCACCGAAACCCAGGTGCCGGGTCTCCACCTCGGCGTCGGGGTGCCGGTGGCGCAGTTCGCGCACGGCGGGGGTGACGATCACGCCCGCGGTGAAGCCGACGGTGATCAGGGTCGGCCGGGCGGCGGCGCGGGACTGCGCGGTGGCCTGGGCGGCGGAGTGCAGCAACGCCTCGGCGTGCGGCAGGAACACCTCGCCGGCCTCGGTGAGCCGGGTGCCCCGCGGGGTGCGGTCCAGGAGCCGGGCGCCCACCTGCTGTTCCAGGCGGCGGATCTGCCGGCTCAGGGAGGGCTGGGTGGTGTGCAGGGCCTCGGCGGCCCGGCCGAAGTGCCGGTGCTCGGCCACGGCGGTGAAGTAGCGGACCAGACGGAGGTCGAGGTCCGGGGTGCCGTCTGAGAGGGGCATGCTCTCAGCGTACCGCCACGGCCTGGGGTGATGCCCAGAACGTATTGCGCCATGCGAAACAGGCTTTGGACGCGGAGGGGTACCTCTTCGGACGATGGAAGCACAGCACCTCATCTCTCCGGAGGTGCGGCCCTCCTGTCTTCCGAAGGACACACCATGCGCGTTTTCGTCACGGGTGCGACCGGCTTCATCGGTTCCGCCGTGGTCCGCGAACTCCTCGGCGCCGGTCACCAGGTCACCGGCCTCGCCCGCTCTGAACAGTCCGCGGCGGCACTGGCGGACGCCGGGGCCGACGTGCAGCACGGAAGCCTCGCCGACCTCGACAGCCTGACCAAGGGCGCCGCGTCCGCCGACGCGGTCGCCCATCTGGCGTTCATCCACGACTTCTCGGACTTCGAGGCGTCCTGCGCGGCTGACCTGCGGGCCATCCAGACGATCGGCGCCGCACTCGAAGGCTCCGGCAAGCCCTTCGCGATCTCGTCGGGAACGGCGGGACTGCGGCCCGGCCACCTCGTGACCGAGGACTACACGCCGCAGGGCGAGTGGTTCGGCTCGCCCCGGCTGCGGTCGGAGACCACCGCACTCGGGCTGGCCGACCAGGGGATCCGCTCGTCCTCCGTCCGCTTCGCACCCACCGTGCACGGCCGGGGCGACCACGGCTTCGTCCACCTGCTGATCGAGATCGCCCGCGCCAAGGGCTTCTCGGCGTACATCGGCGACGGCGCCAACCGCTGGCCCGCCGTGCACCGCCTGGACGCGGCACGCCTGTTCCGACTGGCACTCGAAGGGGCCCCGGCGGGCACGCGGGTGCATGCGATCGCCGAGGAGGGCATCGCGTTCCGCGACATCGCCGAAACGATCGGCCGCCACCTGGACCTGCCGGTCAACGCCATCTCCCCCGACGAGGCGGACACCCACTTCGGCTGGATCGGCCGCATCGCCGCCCTCGACATCCCCGCGTCGAGCCAACTGACCCGCGAGCACCTGGGCTGGGAGCCGACGGAGCCGGGCCTGATCGCGGACCTGGCGGAGGGGCACTACTTCGGCTGACGGGCTACGGGGGCGGCTGTTGCTCGGGCTGCGGGTTCGGCTGTTGCTCGGGGCGCGGGTTCGGCTGACGCCCTGCCCGCTGCACGGACCGACGCGGCGAGCGGCAATCCCGTGCCCATCCTCCCCACCGAGGCCATCCGCCTTCCCGCCAACTGCCCTGCCACCGTCGCCCCGAACGCCAGCGCCATCCCCGCCAGTTGGACCGGCGTCAGCGCCTGCCCGAGGGCAGACCAACCGACGATCGCCGCCGTCAACGGAGACAGCGGGCCGAGGAACGTGACCTGGGTGGCGGTGAGGCGGCCGATGCCGCGGAACCAGAGCCAGTAGGCGAGGGCGGTGTTGGCGAGGGCGAGGTAGAGGTAGCCGCCGATCGCGCGGCCGTCGAGTGCCGGTGGGGCACCCTCGACCAGGAGGGCCAGCGGGGCTATGAGCAGGCCGCCCGCGGTGAGCTGCCAGGCGGTGAGCGCCAGTGGGCCCACGCCCTCGGGCCGACCCCACTTCTTGGTGAGCACCGTGCCGGTCGACATGGACGCGGTCGAGGCGACGGCGGCCAGCACACCGACGGAGTCCAGCGCGCCGGCCGCCTTCAGTACGACCAGACTGACGCCGAACGCGGCCACGATCCCGGCGACCAGCGCCCGCGCCGTAGGCCGCTGCCCGAGCAACAGCGCCGACAGGCCGATCACGAACAGCGGCCCGACCGAGCCGACCACGGCCGCCATCCCGCCGGGCATCCGGTACGCGGACAGGAACAGCAGCGGGAAGAACGCGCCGATGTTCAGCGCCCCGAGCACCGCCGCCTTCGCCCACCAGATGCCCCGCGGCAGTACCCGGGCGAGCGCCAGCAGGACCAGCCCGGCGGGCAGCGCACGCATCAGCCCGGTGAACAGCGGCCGGTCCGGCGGCAGGAACTCCGTGGTGACGGCGTAGGTGCTGCCCCAGGAGATGGGCGCCAGAGCGGTGAGCACGGTCAGGGTCGAACGCCGGCTTGCGGTGGCCATGGGACGCACCCTTCGAGATAGGTTGATGCTAATTAGCTTAGCCCTAAGCGACTTACCGTCAAGCCACTTTCTTGCGGCCGATCGACCCTCGGCGGATACTCGACCCATGACCCACAAGGACCCCGTCGACGCGATCGTCGAGCAGTGGGCGGCGGTGCGGCCCGAACTCGACACCGCCGCGATGGAGGTCTTCGGGCGGATCTTCCGGCTCTCCCGGGAGATGGGCGACCGCATGGAGAAGGCGTACGCGCCCTACGGCATCGCACGCGGCGAGTTCGACGTGCTGGCCACCCTGCGCCGCTCCGGCGAGCCGCACACCCTCTCGCCCCGCCAGCTCTCGGCGACGCTGATGCTCACCACGGGCGGCATGACCGGCCGCCTCGACAGACTGGAACGGGCCGGCCTGCTCCGCCGCTCCCCCGACCCGCACGACCGCCGCGCCCTCCAAGTCACCCTGACCGAGAAGGGCTTGGACGTCGTCGACCGCGCGGTCGGCGCCGGCCTCGCCGCCGAGACGGAGGCCCTGTCCGCCCTCGACGGCGAACAGGCCAGCCAACTGGCCGACCTGCTCAGAGAATTGCTCGTGGGGACACAGAACACCCAGCCCTAGCGGGGAAGTTCAGCCCCGTTCAGCCCATGTGCGCGGCGAGCGCCCGCTCGATCGCCGGCGCGTCCGCCGAGTCCGCCGCCCAGGCCACGTATCCATCGGGCCGCACCAGCACGGTCGTACGCCGCCGGCTCGCCCAACGCTCCACGGCCAGCCGGTCCTTGCGGGCGCCCTGGCCGTCGTACCCCTCATGCCCCTCTGACCCTTCGTAACTCCCCGCCTCAGCCGCCTCCGGCGCCCCCTCCGGGCTCTCCGGCGTGATCAGTACGAACCGGCCGCCGCGCAGCGCCTCGTACAGACGGCCGCCGTCCTTCAGTGCGACGTCCGGGACGCGGGTGCCGGTGAGGCGGTGGGCGCCCCGGGGGGACGGGTAGGCGAAGCCGAGGCCGGAGACCTGAGCGAGGGCCCTGCGCTGGACGGGGCGGGCCACGTTGACGAAGGCCGAGACGAGGCCGCGGACGGCGCGCTGTACCGGGCTCTGCGCGCGGGCCAGCCGGACCAGACCGCCGCTGCTGCGCAGTACCGCCTCGCCGACCGGGTGCCGTTCGGACTGGTAGGTGTCGAGGAGGCCCTCGGGCGCCCGGCCCTGGACGGCCGCGGCGAGCTTCCAGCCGAGGTTGGCCGCGTCCTGGAGGCCGGTGTTCATGCCCTGACCGCCGGCCGGGGAGTGGATGTGCGCGGCGTCGCCCGCGAGGAAGACCCGCCCGACCCGGTACTCCGGCGCCTGGCGCTCGTCGCTGTGGAAGCGGGAGAGCCAACGGGCGTCGTGCATGCCGTAGTCGGTGCCCAGGGCACGCCGGGTGACCTCCTTGATCTCGTCGAGGTCGAGCGGGGCGTCGTCGGCCACCTCGTTGCGGCGGTTCCAGCCCATGACCCGGTACCAGCCGTCGCCGAACGAGGCGACCATCGCGAAGGCGTCGCCCGCGCCGTTGACCGTGAGCACACCCTCGGGCGGCTGCGCGAGCCGCACGTCCGCCAGGAAGAGCGACTTGATGACCGAGACACCGGGGAAGGGCAGCCCTACCGCCTGGCGTACGGCGCTGTGGTGGCCGTCGGCGCCGACGACATAGGCGGCCCGGCGGGTGCCGACCTCGCCGTCCGCACCACGGACGTCCAGGTCGACCCCTTCGTCGTCCTGCCGCAGCCCCACGACCTCCGCCTCGTGCTCGAACACGACACCGGCCTCGCGCGCCCGCCGCTCCAGCAGCCGCTCCACCTCGTACTGCGGGGTGATCAGCAGGAACGGGAACCGGGACGGCAGCGTGCCCAGATCGAGCGTGAGCCGGCGGAAGAGGCGCAGGCCGGTGATGGTGTCGCCGGTGGCGAGCAGCTGGTCGGCCAGGCCGCGGGCGTCGAGCTGCTCCAGGGTGCGGGCGTGCACACCGAAGGCCCGGGACAGGTTGCTGATCTCGTGCGGCCGCCTTTCGAGCAGGGTGACGGGGACGCCGGCGGTGGCGAGGTCACCGGCCAGCAGCAGACCCGTGGGGCCGGAGCCGACGACGATCACGGGGGTGGCGGTGCCGTTCATTCCGTTCGTGCCGTTCGCGGCGCTCATGGTGGCCTCCTGATGCCGACGCTTGCCTGCCTACGCCTGTTGACCAACATCCGCTTACCAACGTCTGTTTGCCAACGCTTGTTGACGAAGATAGACGCACCTCGACGCATAAGTCAACACGTGTTGGCAAACGAAAGTTGGCATACGCCTGTTGGCCTACACTTGTTGACCAACACACGTTGGCCTACGCTCGTGGGCATGAACGGGAGTGACACCACAGGCACCACGCGTCGCCGCTCCGACGGCACGCGCGACGCGATCCTCACCGCCGCCCGCGAGCGTTTCGCGGCCGACGGATACGAGCGCGCCACCATCCGCGCCATCGCCAAGGACGCCCGCATCGACCCGTCGATGGTGATGCGCTACTACGGCAACAAGGAGGGCCTCTTCGCGGCGGCCGTCTCCGTCGACCTGAAGCTGCCCGACGTCGGCGCACTGCGTCGGCAGGAGGTCGGTGAGGTCCTCGTCAAGCACTTCCTCACCCTGTGGGAAGCGAACGAGGTGCTCACGGCCCTGCTCCGGGTCGGCGCCACCAGCGAGGCCGGGGCGGCGCGGATGCAGGCCATCTTCCGCGACCAGTTGCTGCCGGTCGCCCGCCAGGTGTGCCCGGACCCCGAGCAGATCCCGACCCGGGCCGCCCTGTGCGCGACGCAGTTGCTGGGGCTGGCGCTGACCCGTTACGTGCTGCGGCTGCCGCCGGTCGTGGCGCTGGCGCGCGAGGAGATCGTGGCGTGGCTGGCGCCCACGATCCAGCGGTACCTGACCAGGCCGAGCCCCTGAAACACACTGAGGGCGCCGTCCTCGCGGTGCGTACGGCGGATGCGCGTACGTACGGCGGGGACGGCGCCCTCAGTGAGGAAGTACGGTCAGACCTTCGCCTTGGCCGCAGCCTTGGTCTTCGGCTCGCGGTCCTTGGACTTGTCCAGGGCCAGCACCAGGCCCGCGATGATCGCGAACAGGGCGAGCGGCGTCAGCACGTAGAGGCTCAGCGTCTCGATGACGCTCAGGCCCTTGCCGGGGTCGTCGCCGTCGTCGCGCGCCAGCGCGAGCGCGGGGGACGACATGAGCAGCATCATCAGCGTCGTTCCGGCAGCCAGGGCGCCGGCGCGCAGGGCGTTCTTCTTGTCCACGGTCACAAAAGTATCGAACGACGAATGAGGCCGCTCGTCCGGGGGTGCCGTACGAGGGGCACCCCGCCGGAGGAACCGCCGCGCCCCGCCCTCACATCCCGCCGCACCACCTCGATTCACCCCGCCCGTACCACCTCGATCAGGGCGTGCAGGCGCGGTGAGGCCGCGAGTTCCTCCAGGGTGACCGGACGGCCGTCGGCGTCCGCGATCGGCAGCCGCCAGTTCGGGTACTGGTCCCAGGTGCCCGGCAGGTTCTGTGGCCGGCGGTCGCCGACCGTGTCGGGGAGCCAGATGCCGATCAGGTGGGCCGGGGTGCGCAGCAGGAAGCGGTGCACGGCCTGGATCTCGGCCTCCTCCGTCGAGGTGCTGTGCCCGCCGCCCGTGCCGTGCAGCAGGCCGAGCCGGGCGAGCAGCGCCAGCCACTCCCCTGTCTCCGCCGCCGCCTCCGCCCGCTCCTCGGCCACCGGGCGGGTCAACAGGCCCAGGTGGTCGCGGAGTTCGACGTGTTCGCCGGTGAGGCGGGCGGCGGTGGACGGCAGGTCGTGGGTGGTGGCGGTGGCGAGGCAGTCGGCGCGCCAGCCCTCGGGCGGCACGGGACGGCCGTCGCCCTCCCAGTCCCGTTCGAACCACAGGACGGAGGTGCCGAAGACCCCGCGCTCGCGCAGCGCCTCCCGCACGCCGGGCTCCACGGTCCCCAGGTCCTCGCCGATCACGAAGGACCCGGCCCGCTCGGCCTCCAGGACCAGGACGGCGAGCATGGCCTCGGCGTCGTAGCGGACGTAGGTGCCCTCCGTGGGCGGGCGGCCCTGGGGGACCCACCAGAGGCGGAACAGGCCCATGACGTGGTCGATGCGCAGGGCGCCGGCGTAGCGGAACAGGGCGCGCAGGAGCCGCCGGTAGGGCGCGTAGCCCGACTCGGCGAGGCGGTCCGGGCGCCAGGGCGGCAGGCCCCAGTCCTGGCCACGGGAGTTGAAGGCGTCCGGCGGGGCGCCCACCGACATCCCGGCGGCGAAGTACTCCTGCTGCGCCCAGGCGTCGGCGCCCTGCGGGTGCACGCCGACCGCGAGGTCGTGGACGAGCCCGACCGGCATGCCGGACTCGCGTGCGGTGCGCTGGGCGGCGGTGAGTTGGGCGTCGGTGAGCCAGGCGAGCCGGCAGTGGAAGTCGACGCGGTCCATCAACTCGCCGCGGGCGCGCGCCGTTTCGGCCGAGCGCGGGTCGCGCAGCGCGTCCGGCCACCGGCTCCAGTCCGCGCCGTGCACCTCGGCGAGGGCGTACCAGGTGGCGTGGTCCTCCAGCGCCTCGCCCTCCCGGGCCAGGAAGTCGACGTACTCGGCCCGCCGCCCGGGCCCGAGCGGCACCTCGCGGATCAGCTCCAGGGCCTCCCGTTTCAGCTCCCAGACCGCGTCCCGGTCGATCAACTCGCCCTTCTCCAGCACCGATTCGCGCAACCGTCCGGCCCGCTCCAGCAGCGTCTGCAGCCGCTCGGGCTCGGTGACGTAGGCGTACTCGGGGACGTCCTCGACGCGCAGGTGGACGGGGTCGGGGAAGCGGCGGGAGGAGGGGCGGTAGGGGGACGGGTCGGTGGGCGGTCCTGGCACGGCCGCGTGCAGGGGGTTGACCTGGATGAAGCCGGCACCGAGCGCACGGCCTGCCCAGGCGCTGAGTTCACCGAGATCGCCCAGGTCGCCCATGCCCCAGGAGCGTTGGGAGAGCAGGGAGTAGAGCTGGACGAGCAGTCCGTACGAGCGTCCCGTGGGCGTGGGCAGATGGGCCGGGGCGACGACCAGGTGGGCTTCGGCGGTGCGGCCGTCGGGCGCGGTGGCGGTCAACCGGTGGACACCGTGCGGGAGTTGGTCCACGTCGGCCCGCGTCTCGCCCTGCTCGGTCTCGATCCGCAGCCGGGTGCCGGCCGGGAGATCCGCGAGGGCGGCTGACGTACCGCCGCTCCAGACCACCACGGTCGGGGGCAGCAGCCGCTCGGCCAGCTCCCGCTCACGGGCGTCGAGCGCCGCGCGCGCCGCCTCCGGACTGCTCGCGTCGACACCGAGGGCGGCCAGGGCGAGGGTGACGGCAGTACCGGAAGCCGTGACCGTGCGGTCCGGGGAGGGGCTGTAGGAGCTGGCGACGCCGTACAGCGCGGCCAGCCGGGCCAGGTCCTCGGCGTACGGGTCCGCGGCGGCGGAGTCCGCGGCCGGCGGCTCCTCGGAGTGCGGGTCCTGTGGGGACAGGCCCTCGGCGGACGGTTCGGGTGCGTCCGGCTCCTGCGCGCTCATCCACGGCCTCCTGGCGCCTGCGGGGTCATCTACAGCGCCGTGAATTCCGGCTCTACGTCGGCGAACGGCGCCGACTCGCTGGTCAGCGAGGGCGCGTCGGCGAGCGGTGGCTCGCTGGTCAGGGGCTCGGCGTCGGGCAGCGGAGGTTCGCTGGTCAGCGGGGTCTCGGCGCAGGCGCCCTCCGCGCTGAAGACGCAGATGTACGCCTCGGGCTCGGTGGACGGCGACTGCGCCACGGGTTTGGACAGGGGGTGTGCCGGTGCGGCCACGGGGGCCTCCTTGTCGATACGGCTCGGGTACGGCGGGCTCTGCGGGCATTCGGAGCCCTACCCAGTGGACGCCACGGCAGACGTGAGAGGGGGGACTACGTGCCACTCCTCACATTTTGCGTCGAGTCGCCGCCGGCCGTACCCGGAGACCGCCGGATCCCACTATTCACTCAGTACATGTATCGCGTGCATAATGATGGCCATGAGCACCCGCCACATCCTGTTGGGGCTGCTCGCCTCGGGGCCGAGCCATGGCTACGACCTCAAGCGACGGCACGACGAACGCTTCCCGCAGGCCCGTCCACTCGCCTACGGGCAGGTCTACACGACCCTGCAGCGCCTGGTCCGGGACGGCCTCGCGGAGGTCGAGGGCACCGATTCGGACGGCGGTCCGGAGCGGACCAAGTACCGCTGGACCGAGGAGGGCGAGCGTGAACTGGCCGAGTGGGCACGGGAGATCGCGCCGCCCGCGCCCTTCGTGACGAACGAGATCTTCGCCAAGGTCGTCGTCTCGATCCTGTCCGGCGGTGACGCGGACGCCTATCTGCGTGCCCAACGCGCCGCCCACATGGAGCGGATGCGGGAGCTGACGGCGGTGAAGACCGCGCGGGGCGCCGATCTCGCGACCGTGCTCTCGGCCGACTACGCCCTCAACCACCTTGATGCCGACCTCCGTTGGATGACCACCACGGGGGTCCGGCTCACCACTCTGATCGCGGAGGTAGACGCAGCATGAGCGACAAGGGGGGCGAGACGGTGCCGCTGCTGGCGGCCCGTGACCTCGTCAAGGCGCACGGCAGGACCGAGGCCCTGCGCGGCGCGTCGGTCGAGCTGCGCGACGGTGAGCTGCTCGCCGTGACCGGCGCGAGCGGCAGCGGGAAGTCGACGTTGCTGCACTGTCTCGCCGGGATCGTCCGGCCGGACGCGGGCTCGGTGACGTATGCGGGGCAGCGGCTGGACGAGTTGCCGGAGAAGCGGCTGAGCGAGCTGCGGCGGACCGAGTTCGGGGTGGTGTTCCAGTTCGGGCAGCTGATACCCGAGCTGACGGCGCTGGACAACGTGGCGCTGCCGCTGCTGCTCGCGGGGGCCGCGCGCACGGAGGCGCAGGGTGAGGCCGGCGAGTGGCTGGAGCGGTTCGGGGTGCGCGGGCAGGGGGAGCTGCGGCCCGGCGAGATGAGCGGCGGCCAGGCCCAACGGGTCGCGTTGGCACGGGCGTTGGTGACCGCCCCGCGGATCGTGTTCGCGGACGAGCCGACCGGCGCGCTCGACTCCCTGACGACCGAGCAGGTGATGACGGCCCTGGTCAGGACGGTTCGCGAGGCGGGCACGGCCGTCGTCCTCGTCACCCACGACGACCAGGTGGCGGCCTACGCGGACCGGGAGATACGCCTGACCGACGGGGCCGTGGCCGCGCAGGGGGTGGCGGCGTGAGCGCCCTGTTCGCCGATCTGCGCCTCGCCTGGCTGCTCACCCGGGGTTCCGATCGGCGGGAGTGGTGGCGGGTCGGGCTCACGGTGGTGGGGGCGGCGCTGGCGACGGGGGTCGGGCTGGGGGTCGTAGCGCTGCTGTCCTTGGACGGGTGGTACTCCGTGTCCTTCGGGTCCGGGCTGTTCGACTCCCCCAGTGACCGGCAGAACGTGGGTCTCGCGCTGGGGCTGCTGCTCATCCCGGTGCTGGGGTTCCTCGGGCAGTGTGCGCGGATCGGGGCGGTGCACCGGGACCGGCGGCTGGCCGCGCTGCGGCTCGCGGGGGCCGAGCCCTGGCAGGTGCGGCGGATCGCGGCGCTGGAGTCGGGGCCCGCCTGTCTGGCCGGTTCGGTGCTCGCCACGGCCGTCTTCGTGCCGGTGCTGCTGCACGCATGGTCGAGCCCGACCGCCGTGGCCTGGGCCGGGATCGTCCTGGTCGCCGTGGCCGTGCCGGTGCTGGGCGCGGCCGTGGGCATGGTGTCGCTGCGCCGGGTGGTGGCCGATCCGCTGGGCCGGATCCGGCGGACGCGGCCGGCGCGGGGGCCGGGGCGGCTGTTCCGTACGGTGACCTGGCTGCTGGTGGCGACGGAGCTGTTCATCGCGGTGACGCCGGTCTTCGGCAGCCCCGTCTCCTTCGACCTCGGCCCGGTCGCGGTGATCCTCCTGGCCGTGCTGGCCGGCCTCACCGCGATCTGGCTGTCCGGCGCCTCCTCCCGCCAGCTGGGCGAGGGCTTCGCGGCCGGCACCGGGCGCCCCGCGCTGCTGATCGCGGCGGAGCGGCTGCGCGAGGACCCCTGGGCGACCGCCCGCACCCACGCGGCGGTTCTGCTGGTGACGGTCGTCGGCTCGGGCTTCGCGGGCGTGCGCCAGGTGCTGCTCGCGCATCTGGCCGAAATGCGCCGCGAGGGCAGCCTCGGGACGGACATGGCCTACTACACGACCGGCATCGACCTGACCGGCGCCGCGATCCTCATCGCCCTTGCGCTCGTCCTGACCGGCCTGGCCGTCGGCACCGCCGAGTCCCTGGCCACCCGGCGCCGGGGCCTGGCCGCACAGGCCGCCGCCGGGGTGCCGCACTCCGTACTGGCCCGGGCGCTGCTCCTGGAGACCGCGCTGCCGCTGACCCCCGCGATCGCGGTGGCGGGCCTCGGCGGCCTGGCGATCAGCGTCTGGTACGGCTCGGCCGCCTCGGCGCACACGGCCGTGCCCGTGCCGTACGCCGCGCTGCTGGTCCCCGGTGCCGTGTACGCGGCCTGTCTGCTGGCGGCGGCCACCTCGCTGCCCCTGCTGCGCCGCTCGGTCCGCCCGGCGGAGCTGCGCTACGCGTGAGCCCATGACGATCCGCCCCCGGGAGCACGACGGGGCTCCCCGGGGCGGATCACGCACCGTGCCGCATCCGCCGTATTCGCCATATCGCCGCTGACCAGGGGATATGCGAAAGCCCGGATCGTCAGGCGGATATGCCGTCGATCCGGGCCATGGCGTCTTCCGCGCCGTACGGTTGCAAGTACGGCATCCAGCGCGGGTCCCTGTGTCCGGTCCCGATGATGCGCCAGGCCAGTCCGGAGGGTGGGGCGGGTTTGTGGCGCAGCCGCCAGCCGATCTCGAAGAGGTGTCGGTCGGCCTTCACGTGGTTGCAGCGGCGGCAGGACGCCACCACGTTGTCCCAGACGTGCTTGCCCCCGCGGCTGCGCGGAATGACATGGTCGACGCTGGTTGCGACGCCACCGCAGTACATGCACCGGCCCCCGTCACGCGCGAACAGCGCCCGCCGGGTAAGAGGAACGGGCCCCCGATAGGGAACCCGTACGAATCGCTTGAGCCGGACCACGCTGGGTGCGGGGACTGTGACGGTTGCGCTGTGCATAAAGGCGCCGGATTCCTCCAAGGCGACAGCCTTGTTCTCCAGGACGAGGACGAGCGCGCGGCGGAGCGGTACGACGCCGAGTGGCTCGTACGACGCATTGAGTACCAGGACGTGCGGCACGGATGCCTCCTTGTGCGTCGGCGGCGCGTGGCTCGCGCCGGGACGATCTGTAGTCAGTCTCCCCTCATGCCTGGTGGAAGCGCCACCATGTCCCGGTAACGGGCTGGGAGTGTTTTCGACCACATCTGGAGCATGCCCCGGGCGGGGAATGCTTCATCCCACCTGTACTTCCCCGCCTGGGCGCGGTCTCTCCCCAGAAGACGGCAACGATCCACACACGATGCCCCGATAGTGTGGTGAACCTGCCCCGCCGGTGACCTTTTCGTGACCTGAGAGCCCGAGACCTTGACCGCCGGCCGGTGGGGTGGAGGCTGCACCTGGAGGTACCTGCCGTGTCCTTGTCCGCCGTCCTACTGGCCGCCGGTACGTCGCCGTCACCGACCCCCTCGGGGTCGACGACTCCGGCGGTGCCCTCGCTGCAGGACGCCCAGGAGAGCGCGACCAACGCCGCCAGCTGGGTCGAGCAGAACTGGTCCACATGGCTGGCGATCAGCCTGCGGGTGCTGCTCATCCTGGTGATCGCCGGAGTGCTGAGAGTCTTCGTACGGCGGGCGATCACTAAGCTCATCGACCGGATGACCCGCACCGTGCAGGCGGTCGACGGCACCGCGCTGGGCGGTCTGCTGGTCAACGTCGAGCGGCGCCGGCAGCGGTCCCAGGCGATCGGCTCGGTGCTGCGCTCGGTGGCGAGCTTCCTGATCCTCGGCACGGCCGCGCTGATGATCCTGGGCACGTTCCAGATCAACCTGGCCCCACTCCTGGCCTCCGCCGGTGTCGCGGGCGTCGCGATCGGTTTCGGTGCCCGCAACCTCGTCACGGACTTCCTCTCCGGCGTCTTCATGATCCTGGAGGACCAGTACGGCGTCGGCGACCAGATCGACTCCGGCGTCGCCTCCGGCGAGGTCATCGAGGTCGGCCTGCGCGTGACCAAGCTGCGCGGCGACAACGGCGAGATCTGGTACGTCCGCAACGGCGAGATCAAGCGCATCGGCAACCTCTCCCAGGGCTGGGCCACCGCGGGCGTCGACGTGACCGTCAAGTCCTCCGAGGATCTGGACCGGGTCAAGGCCACCCTCGACGAGGTCGCCGAGAAGATGACCGCCGAGGAGCCCTGGAACGAGCTGCTGTGGAGCCCGATCGAGGTGCTCGGCCTGGACAGCGTCCTGCTCGACTCGATGGTCGTCCGGGTCACCGCCAAGACGATGCCCGGCAAGTCCCTCTCGGTCGAGCGCGAGCTGCGCTGGCGGATCAAGCGGGCCTTCGACGCGGCCGACATCCGCATCGTCGGCGGCGCGACGGCCCCGCTCGAAGACAGCGAGACCCCCGACCCGACGGCAGCCGTGGCGGCCCCCTCGGTGTACTCCAACGCGGACTCCCCACAGGCTGCAGCGGCCTCACCGCTCGCCCAGCAGCGGCCTTCGACTCCGGCGAAGTAGCCCGCGGCCAGCGAGAAACCGCCCCCCAGGTAACGAGTCTGTTGCCTCGGGGGCGGTTTCTATTGACGCCCCCTTCGCACCGGGCTTACGTTCCTTTCCAGCCAATAGGAAACTTTCCTAACAGTGATCACCGCCGACTGAGAACATGATCGGCGGATGGACTTCCAGCGCAGACCGCTGAGAAGCTGGGCAGTCGAAAGGCAGGTGTCGACCCACATGGCAGGAACAGCCGGCACGCCGGGCACCCCGCGCGTCCTGCGCGCCATGAACGACCGCGCCGCCCTGGACCTCCTCCTGGAGCACGGCCCGCTCTCCCGCACCCGGATCGGCAAGCTCACCGGCCTGTCCAAGCCGACCGCCTCGCAGCTCCTGGCCCGCCTGGAGGCGGCCGGGCTCGTGCTCGCCACCGGCACCACCGAGGGCCGCCCGGGCCCCAACGCCCAGCTCTACGAGGTCAATCCGACGGCCGCGTACGCCGCCGGGCTCGACGTCACCCCCGAGCGCATCCTGGCCGCGGTCGCCGACGTCACCGGCCGCACGGTGGGCTCGTACGAACTGCCCACCCCGGGCAGGCGGCCGGTCCAGCCCGTGGTCCGGCAGGTCACCGACGCCCTCGACGGCGCCGTGAAGGCCGCCGGGCTCGCCCGGGACGACGTCCACCGGCTCGTCATCGGCACCCCCGGCGCCTTCGACCCCAACACCGGCCGGCTGCGCTACGCCTCGCACCTGCCGGGCTGGCACACCCCGGCCCTGCTCGACGAACTCGCGGCCGCGCTGCCTATGCCGGTCGAGTACGAGAACGACGTGAACCTCGCCGCCGTCGCCGAACAGCGGCTCGGCGCGGCCCGCGGACACGCGGACTTCGTGCTGCTGTGGAACGAGGGCGGCCTCGGCGCCGCCCTGATCCTCGGCGGCCGGCTGCACCGCGGCTGGACCGGCGGCGCCGGCGAGGTCGGCTTCCTGCCGGTGCCGGGCGCACCCCTGGTCCGGCAGGTGACCAAGGCCAACAGCGGTGGTTACCAGGAACTGGCCGGTTCGCAGGCGATTCCCAAGCTGGCCCGGCAGCTGGGCGTCGAGGACATCCCCTCGGGCTCGTCCGCCGAGGTCGCCGCCGCCCTCGTCGCCCGCGCCGCCGAGACCGACAGCGGCCCGGAACGGCAGATGTTGGAGACGTACGCGACACATCTGGCCACCGGTCTCGCCTCGCTGGTCTCCGTCCTCGACCCCGAACTCGTCGTCCTCAGCGGCGACTCGCTGACCTCCGGCGGCGAGACGCTGCGCGCCCTGGTCCAGGCCGAGCTGGAGGAGCTGGCCGCCTCCCGGCCCCGGCTCGTCGTCGGCGACGTCACCGAACACCCCGTGCTGCGCGGCGCGTTGGAGAGCGCGCTCGCGACCACCCGCGACGAGGTCTTCGACACCTCGCGCTGAACCCCTTCAGCCCCACGTCCTACGCCCGCCCCGTCCTCCTCTTTCCTCTTTCCTCTTTCTTCCCTCGCCCACCTCGCCCCGTCCCTGGGAGACCCTGCCATGCCCGGAATGTCCCGGAAAGCGGCCGTCGCTCTCGCCGCCTCCGCCTCCATCGCCCTCTTGGCCACCGCCTGTACCGGTCAGTCCTCCTCCGGCTCCGACGACGACGCCTCGAAGGACACGACCATCAACTTCTGGCACGCCTGGAGCGCGCCGAACGAGGTGAAGGCCGTCAAGACACTGGTCGCCGGCTTCGAGAAGGCCCACCCCAACATCCACGTCAACATCGTCGGCAACGTCACCGACGACAAGATCAACCAGGCGCTGCGCGCGGGCGGCGGCAAGGCCCCCGACGTGATCTCGTCGTTCACCACGAACAACGTCGGCAAGTTCTGCTCCTCGGGCGCCCTGGTCGATCTGAACCCCTTCTTCAAGAAGGCGGACATCGACCCGGAGACGACGTTCCCGAAGGCGATGAACGAGTACACCCAGTTCGACGGCAACCGCTGCACGGCGCCGCTGCTCGGTGACGCCTACGGCCTCTACTACAACAAGACGGCGTTCGCGAAGGCCGGCATCAAGACCCCGCCGAAGACCTGGACCGAGTTCGAGGCCGACGCCAAGAAGCTGACGATCTCCGACGGCGACAGCTACAAGCAGCTCGGGTTCATGCCGAACTACCACGGCTGGGAGACCACGACCGAGCACATCTTCGCGCAGTTCTCGCCGACGTACTTCGACTCCAGCGGCAAGTCGAACGTCGCCAAGGACCCGGCGTTCACCGCCGGTTTCGACCTGCAGAAGAAGCTCGTGGACGAACTCGGCGGATTCCAGAAGCTGGAGAAGTACCGCGCCACGCTGGGCGACGAATGGGGCGCCAAGCACCCCTTCCACACCGGCCAGGTCGCGATGCAGCTGGACGGTGAATGGCGCCTTGGCATGGCGCTGGACGCGAAGCCGAAGTTCGAGATCGGGGTGGCCCCGCTGCCCGTCCCCGACGACCAGGCCGACCAGTACGGCAAGGGCTACATCACCGGCACCATCACCGGTATCGCCGCCACCAGCCACAAGCAGAACGCGGCCTGGGAGCTGGTGAAGTACATGACCACGGACACGGACGCGGTGGTCGGCTTCGCCAACGACATCCACAACGTGCCCTCCACGCTGGCCGCCCTGAAGTCCCCGAAGCTGAAGTACGACCCGCGCTTCAAGACCTTCCTGGACATCGCCGCGAACCCCAACTCGACCACGAGCCCGGCCTCCATCAACGGCGGCCAGTACCTGGTGACGATCCAGAACTTCGGCTACGACTTCGAGCGCGGCAAGGTGAAGAACCTCAAGTCCGGTCTGGACAGCACGGCCAAGCAGATCGACACGGACATCGCGCAGGCGAAGTAATGGCCACGATCACTCTGGCGTCGAAGCGCCGCCGTTCTGGCCTCGCTGCGAAGCAGCGGAAACAAGCACTGCGCACTTTCGCCTTCATGTCGCCCTGGTTGATCGGGTTCGCGGTCTTCTTCGCGTACCCGATGATCTCGACGATCTACTTCTCCTTCATGCACTACGACGGCTTCAAACCGCCGACGTGGAGCGGCACGAAGAACTGGACGTACGTCTTCGAGCACTACCCGCTGTTCTGGCCCGCGCTGCGCAACACGCTGTGGCTGGTCGTGATCACGGTGACCCTGCGGGTCCTGTTCGGGCTCGGTGTCGGCCTGCTGATCACCAAGATCAAGACGGCCACGGGTGTCTTCCGCACCCTGTTCTACCTGCCCTACCTCGCCCCGCCGGTGGCGGCCACGATGGCGTTCGCCTTCCTACTCAACCCCGGTACGGGCCCGGTCAACTCGATCCTGGAGAAGATCGGCATCCCGGCGCCGGGCTGGTTCAACGACCCCGCCTGGTCCAAGCCGGCCCTCACCCTGCTCGCCCTGTGGGGCATCGGCGACCTCATGGTCATCTTCATGGCCGCGCTGCTCGACGTACCGAAAGAGCAGTACGAGGCGGCCGAGTTGGACGGCGCGTCGGCCTGGCAGCGGTTCCGGTTCGTCACGCTGCCCAACATCTCGCCGATCGTCATGTTCGCGGTGGTCACCGGCGTGATCCAGGCGATGCAGTACTACACCCAGCCACTGATCGCGGGGAAGGTCGCCTCGGGCGTGATCCAGGGCGCGGGCACGCAGTTCGAGCCCGGCTATCCGGAGAAGTCCACGCTCACCCTCCCCCAGCTCGTCTACAACCTCGGCTTCCAGCGCTTCGACTACGGCTCCGCGTGTGTCGTCGCCCTCGTCCTCTTCGTGCTGTCGATGGCGTTCACCGCGTTGCTGATGCGGCGTCGGGGCGGTCTCAACCTGGCAGGTGACTGACCATGACCCAAGTCCTGGACAAGCCGGTGGAGTTGGGGACCCCGGCCTCCCCCGCCGAACGCACGGCCCGCCGCCGGGCGTTCCTGGAGTGGATCGCGATCCACTCGCTCGGCGTCGCGGCAGCGCTCTTCTTCACGCTCCCGTTCGTGTTCGTGTTCCTGACCTCGCTGATGAGCGACACCCAGGCCCTCAGCCGCGATCTGATCCCGCACACCTGGGAGTGGGGCAACTACAAGAAGGTCTTCGACACCCCGGGCTTTTTGACCTGGTGGAAGAACACCCTGATCTACGCCGGTCTCGGCACCGTCCTGAGCGTCGCGTCGTCGATCCCGGTGGCGTACGCGCTCGCCAAGTTCCGCTTCCGCGGCCGGAATCTCTCCCTGATGCTGGTCATCTCGATGATGATGCTGCCGCCGCAGGTGGTCATCATCCCGATGTACCTGTTCTGGGCGAAGCAGCTGGACCTGTCCGGCACGCTGTGGCCGCTGATCATCCCGATGGCGTTCGGCGACGCGTTCACCATCTTCCTGCTGCGCCAGTTCCTGCTGACCATCCCGAACGAGTACCTGGACGCGGCGAAGGTCGACGGCTGCGGCGAACTGCGCACCCTGCTGCGGGTCGTGCTCCCGATGGCCAAGCCCGGCATCGCGGCCGTCGCGCTCTTCCAGTTCTTCTACGCCTGGAACGACTACTTCGGCCCCCAGATCTACGCGTCCGAGAACCCGGGCGCCTGGACGCTGAGTTACGGCCTGGAGTCCTTCAAGGGCGCGCACCACACCGACTGGAATCTGACCATGGCCGCGACCGTACTGGTCATGGCCCCCGTGATCCTCGTCTTCTTCTTCGCCCAGAAGGCGTTCGTCGAGGGCGTCACGCTCACCGGAGTGAAGGGTTAACCCCGTATGAAACTCACCGTGGTCGGCGGAGGCTCGACCTACACGCCCGAACTCATCGACGGCTTCGCCCGGTTGCGGGACACCCTGCCCATCGAGGAACTCGTCCTGGTCGACCCGGCTGCCGAGCGGCTTGAGCTGGTCGGCGGTCTGGCCCGCCGGATCTTCGCCAAGCAGGGGCACGACGGCAAGATCGTCACCACCTCCGACCTGGACGCGGGCGTGGACGGCGCCGACGCGGTGCTGCTGCAACTGCGCGTCGGCGGACAGGCGGCCCGGCAGCAGGACGAGACCTGGCCGCTGGAGTGCGGCTGCGTCGGCCAGGAGACCACCGGCGCGGGCGGCCTGGCCAAGGCACTGCGCACGGTCCCGGTGGTCCTGGACATCGCGGAACGGGTCCGCCGCGCCAACCCGGACGCCTGGATCATCGACTTCACCAACCCGGTGGGGATCGTGACCCGCGCGCTGCTCCAGGCCGGCCACAAGGCGGTCGGGCTGTGCAACGTGGCGATCGGCTTCCAGCGCAAGTTCGCCGGAATGCTCGGAGTCGCACCGACCGACCTCCACCTCGACCACGTGGGCCTCAACCACCTCACCTGGGAGACCGGCGTGCGCCTGGGCGGCCCCGAGGGCGAGAACGTGCTGCCCAAGCTGCTGGCCGAGCACGCCGACGCGATCGCCGCCGACCTGCACCTGCCGCGCGTCCTGCTGGACCGGCTCGGCGTGGTCCCGTCGTACTACCTGCGCTACTTCTACGCCCATGACGAGGTCGTCCGCGAGCTGCGCACCAAGCCCTCCCGGGCCGCCGAAGTGGCGGAGATGGAGCGGCAGTTGCTGACGATGTACGGCGATCCGGCGCTGGACGAGAAGCCGGAGCTGCTGGCCAAGCGGGGCGGCGCCTACTACTCGGAGGCGGCCGTGGACCTCGCGGCCTCGCTGCTCGGCGCGGGCGGATCGCCGTACCAGGTGGTGAACGCCTACAACCGGGGCACGCTGCCCTTCCTGCCCGACGACGCGGTGATCGAGGTCCAGGCGGCCGTCGGCCCGCACGGCCCGTCCCCGCTGCCGGTGCCCGCCGTCGACCCGCTGTACGCGGGCCTGATGGCGAACGTGACCGCCTACGAGGACCTGGCTCTGGAGGCCGCCCTGCGCGGCGGCCGCGACCGGGTGTTCAAGGCGCTGCTCGCGCATCCCCTGATCGGCCAGTTCGAGTACGCCGAGGCCCTCACCGACCAGCTGATCGCACACAACCAGGAGCACCTCGCGTGGGCATGACCGCACGTGTCCTCGCCGTCGACGCCGGCAACAGCAAGACCGACGTCGCGGTCGTGGCGGCCGACGGCGAGATCCTCGCCACGGCCCGCGGCGGCGGGTTCCGGCCGCCCACGGTGGGCGTGGAGACGGCCGTGGACTCCGTCGCGGCGGCGGTGGAGCGGGCCTTCGCCGCGGCCGGGGTGGAGTCGGTCGAGCACGTCTCCGCGTGTCTCGCCAACGCCGACTTCCCGGTGGAGGAGGAGCAGTTGGCGGCGGCACTGCACGCGCGCGGGTGGGGTGCGGGCATCGAGGTGCGCAACGACACCTTCGCCATCCTGCGGGCCGGCATCACCGAGCCGCGCGGGGTCGCCGTGGTGTGCGGGGCGGGCATCAACTGCGTCGGCATGCGCCCCGACGGCCGTACCGCCCGCTTCCCCGCGCTCGGCCGCATCTCCGGTGACTGGGGCGGTGGTTGGGGCCTGGCGGAGGAGGCCCTGTGGTTCGCCGCCCGGGCCGAGGACGGGCGCGGCGAGCCGACGGCGCTGGCGCACACCCTGCCCGCCCACTTCGGCCACACCACCATGCTCGCGCTGATCGAGGCCCTGCACCTGGAGCAGGTCGCGAGCGCCCGGCGGCACGAGCTGACGCCGGTCCTGTTCGCCACCGCGGCCGACGGCGACCCGGTCGCCCGCGCGCTCGTGGACCGGCTGGCGGACGAGGTGGTGACCATGGCGACGGTGGCGCTGACCCGACTTGAGCTGCTGGAGGAGGAGACCCCGGTGCTGCTGGGCGGCGGAGTGCTGGCCGCGCAGCATCCCCAACTCAGCGACGGCATACGGGACTTGCTGGCGGTGCGCGCACCGAAGGCGGTGCCGTTGGTGGTCACGGCGAGCCCGGTGCTGGGGGCGGCGCTGCTCGGCCTCGACCGGGTGGGAGCGGCGGTCGAGGTGCACCGGCGCGTGCGGGCGCACTTCGAGGGGTGAGGTCGCGGGAACCGAACTGATTCCGGCGGCGTATTCATGGGCAGGGGGTGCTGCGGGCGTCGCGCCGTACCGGTATACCGGCTACTGAACCGCGCTCCACCGGCTGCGATCGGATCAAGATCCAGTGAAGGCCGGTGCGGATGTCAGTACGGGCAGCGATACTTGCGGCGACGATGACCATGGGGGAGGTCGAAGTGACACACCCGCCGAAGAGCACCACGGCGCCACCGGGTTCCGGGCTGCCCACGATGCCGGTCGTGCCACCGCCGCAGGGACAGCCCGTGCCGCCCGCCGCGGCACCCGGCTCCCCCGCCGCGCCCGAGCCCGGTCCCGCGCGCCGTACGGCCTTCGCCGAGGGCGCCGACAAGCTGCGCGCCGCCGCGACCACCGAGCCGGGGCGGCTGCGGATCATCGGCGCGCTGCTCGCCCTGCTCGTCGTCCTCTTCGGCGCGATCACCGCCTGGCAGATGTCGGACCGGGCGGCCGCCGCCGACGACGTCCTCAACCGCAGCCAGCCGCTCAGCTCCGACGCCGCCGACATCTACCGCGCGCTCGCCGACGCCAACACCGCGGCGGCCAGCGGCTATCTGGCGGGCCTGCAGGAGAAGCCCGCGATGCGGAAGGGCTACGAGGACGACATACGGGAGGCCGCGGACAAGCTGGTCACGGCCGCCGCCAACTCGGATGCCGGGTCCGAATCGGCGAAGGCCATCGCCCAGCTCAACGAGCAACTGCCGGAGTACAAGGGCCTGGTCGAGACGGCCCGGGCCAACAACCGGCAGGGCTTCCCGGTGGGCGGCGCCTATCTGCGGGCGGCGAACGAGAAGATGCAGAAGCAGATGCTGCCGAAGGCCCAGGACCTGTACACCTGGGAGAACCAGCGGCTGCAGTCGGACTACGCGGACGCGAAGGCGTTCCCGTGGGCCGCGCTCGGCCTCGGCGTCGCCGTGCTGGCCGCCCTGGTCTGGGCCCAGCGGCGCAACTACCAGCGCACCAACCGGGTGTTGAACCACGGCCTGATCACCGCTTCGGGTGCCTGCGTGGTGGTCCTGCTCTGGCTGGTCGTCGGCCATACGGTGGCCCGCGCGGGCCTGAACGACTCCTACGACCACGGCGTCCGCTCGCTCAACGTCCTCCAGGACGCCCGCATCGCCTCCCTGACGGCCCGCAGCGACGAGAACCTCAGCCTGATCCGCCGGGGCGCCGACACCCAGAAGGTCGGCGACGAGACCCGGGACGCCTACGCGGTGGGCTACGAGACCCAGATCGGTCAGCTCGCCTCGGCGCTCGCCAAGGCCGACTCCCTCGCCGACGACTCGGCGGGCCAGAAGCCGGTCGCGGACGCCAACAGCTTCATGAAGGCGTGGAAGGACCGGCACGTGGTGGCCCAGGGCTTGAACGACAAGGGCAACTACCAGCAGGCCCGGGACAAGGTCATCGGCGTCGGCAAGGACCCGACCAGCGTGTGCTTCGACAACGTCGACAAGGCGCTGGTGACAGCACTCGACCATGAGCAGGCCGAGTTCAAGCAGGCCGCGACCGGCGGCCGGGACGCCTTCACAGGACTGCCGTACGGGGCCGCGGTGCTCGCGGTGCTGGCCGCGGCCGGCGCGGTGCTCGGCATCGGGCGCAGGCTGTCGGAGTACCGGTGAACAGGGCCGTGGGGAACTGGATTCGGGGGAAGAGGGCTCCGAAAGGGGGCGTGAGGATGAACGCACACCGTCTGTCACAGCGTCTGCGATCCAGCCTCCGGGGCTGGGGCGGGGTGGGCGCGATGGCGGTCGCCTGCGCTCTCACCGTGGTCTTCGTGCTGCTGCCCCTGGCCCAGTCGAAGGGCGCGGACGGCTCCGTCGGGACCGGCGGGCAGGGCGTCGCCCAGGGCAGGCAGGCCAAGGCGGAGGAGTGCACGGACCCGCAGGACCAGAGCCTGTCGCCGACGGGCGGCGGCGCCACGACGACCATCGACGAGATCAAGGCCCGCAAGGACCGGCGCCTGATCGTCGGCGTCGACACCAACAGCTACCGCTGGGGCTACCTCGACCCGAACAACGCCTCCGGCGCGCTGGAGGGCTTCGACATCGACCTCGTGCACCGGATCGCCCAGGACATCCTCGGCGACCCGGAGGCGGTCTCGTTCAAGGCGATACCGACCAGTCGCCGGATAGAGGCGGTCGAGAGCGGCGAGGTCGACATGGTGGTCCGCACCATGACGATCAACTGCGACCGGATCAAGCAAGTCGCCTTCTCCGCGCCCTACTTCAGGACCGGCCAGCAGGTCCTCGCGCCCAAGACCTCGACGATCACCGGCTTCAACGCCACTCTGGCGAACAAGAAGGTCTGCTCGGCGGAGACCTCCACGGCGCTCGACAGCCTGAAGGCGGCGAAGGGCAACAAGATCCCCGACTCGGTCAAAATCGTCGAGCCCGTCCCCAACCAGCTGGACTGCCTGGTGAAGTTGCAGCTCGGTGAGGTCGACGCGGTGGTGACGGACGGCGCGCTCGCCGCGAGCCAGGCCGCGCAGGATCCGGCGGTGGAGCTCAAGGGCCCGCCGTTCACCGACGAGTACTACGGCGTGGCGATGAACCTGAAGGCCGACGATCTGGTACGCCAGGTCAACCGGACCCTGCGCAGCTACATCGACGACGGCGGCTGGACGGCGTCGTACGCGAAGTGGCTGCACGCGACCCTGGACCAGGGCGACAAGAAGTCGACCTCGGCGACCCCTCCCGCGGCGCACTACAAGTGAACGACCATCGGCTGACGGACGATTGACGGAACACGGCGAGACCACGACACAACGGCACACGACAGCAGCGAGAGGTGATCGATGGGCGTCACGGACCCCGCCGGGCCGGTGATGGACCGGGACGAGGTGGACCGTGCGCTGGCGCGGCTCGGCGCGGAGCACGAGGCGGTCGAGACCTCGCTGCTCGCCCTGCAGGACCACGCGGGCCGCAGACTCCTCGAAGGCGCCGAGCTGACGGGCACCACCAAGGAGCGCTGGGCGTCCGCGGACGCGTCGATCACGCTGCTGTGGGCGTACTTCGACGCGTACACCGACGCGTTGCGCTCCGCCCGGGACATCCGCTCCCGGCGCCGCTGGTCCAGCCGCGAGGACCTGGTCGAGCTGACCGAGCTGCTGCGCGGCGAGTGCGTCACCGTCGCGGGCTCGGTGTCCACGGAGGTCACGGCGAACGCGCCGACGCTGGGGTCCGGCGCCGCCGGCAAGCTCAGCCAGCGCTTCTCGCTGGTGTCGCTGGTGGACCGGATGAACGAGCTGTACGCGACGAGCCTGGACATGGTCGTCACCGCCGACGCGGTGTGGTCGGCGCTGCCCGCGCGGATCGATTTACTGGCCGCGGAGCTCCAGCGCACCCGCAAGCTCGCCCACTCCGTCGGTGTGCGCCCCGGTGAGCACCCGGCCGGCGACGACCTGGAACGCATCACCCGCACCCTGACCTCGCTGCGCGAGCAGGTGGTGTCCGACCCGCTCGCCTACTGGGTCGCGGCGCAGGGGAGTTCGGCCCCGGGCGGCGGCCGGCCCGACACCGCGGTGTACGACCGTGAGGCGCGCGCCCTGGAGGATGTGCGCCGCGAGATCGACGCCGTGCTCACCGTCCGGCAGGACGCGGAGCAGCGGCTGGTGAGGCTGCGGGACGTGCTCTCGCGCGCGGACCGCACGCTCGCCGAGGCGCGTATCGCGCGCGGCGAGGTGCTGGCGAAGATCGCCGCCACGGAGGTGCCGGTGGTCAGCGGCCCGCCGACCGTGCTGCAGGAGCAGTTGGCGACGGCCGCCGAGTACCGCAGGCACGCCCAGTGGCACCGGCTGTCCCCGCTCCTGGAGTCCCTGGAGCAGAAGGCGGAGGACGAACTGCTGCGCGCCCGCGAGTCGTTGAGCGCGGTCACCCAGCCGCTGGCGGTCCGCGCGGAGCTGCGCGGCCGGCTGGACGCGTACAAGGCGAAGGTCGCCCGGCACGGGCTCGCCGAGGACCGCTTCCTGATCGAGCGGTACGACGCGGCCCGCCGCATGCTGTGGAGCGCGCCCTGCGATCTGCGGGTGGCCGAACAGGCCGTGCTGCGCTACCAGCACGCGGCGGCCGAACTGCTCACCGCCCCACGCGTACCGGACCCGGGCGGCCCGCAGGATCGTAGGGGGCCGGGAGCATGAGCGACTCGAAGGGGGCAGCGTCGTCATGAGTCAGGCGGAACAGAAGTGCCAGCGGCCGGACTGCGAGGGCACGTACGAGGACGTGGGCGGCGGCGAGCTGTACTGCGACACCTGTGGTCTGGCCCCGGTCGTCTCGGCGGACGGCATGGTCAGCTCGCCGCCCACCGGGCTCACCGGCGGCCGCAAGGGCTCGGCGAACAGCGCCAGTTCACGCTCCAGCAGCCGCGCCAGTTCGCGTACGTCGTCGCAGTCGGCGAAGTCCCGGCGCTCGGTGTCGGGCCGGCTGTCCCGCTCCGTGTCGGGCCGCGCGACGGGCCGTTCGGTGTCGGTGCGCAGCTCCGGCTCCAGTACCGGCACCAGTGGTCGCGGCCGGCTCGGCGTCGGCCTGGTACAGGTGCCGGACGTGCCGCGGCCCGATCCGCGCGCGATGGTGCAGGACAACCCCGAGGTGCCCGAGCGCAAGCGGTTCTGCTCGCGTTCCGACTGCGGGGCGCCGGTGGGCCGTTCGCGCGGCGACGGGCCGGGGCGTACGGAGGGCTTCTGCACCAAGTGCGGCAACCCGTACTCGTTCGTGCCGAAGCTGGCCGCGGGCGATGTGGTGCACGGCCAGTACGAGGTGGTCGGCTGTCTGGCGCACGGCGGGCTCGGCTGGGTCTACCTGGCCGTGGACCGCGCGGTGTCGGACCGCTGGGTCGTGCTCAAGGGCCTGCTGGACACCGGCGACCAGGACGCGATGGAGGCGGCGATCTCCGAGCGGCGGTTCCTGGCGGAGATCGAGCACTCCAACATCGTGCGGATCTACAACTTCGTCGAACACCTCGACCAGCGCACCGGCTCGCTCGACGGCTACATCGTCATGGAGTACGTCGGCGGCAAGTCGTTGAAGGAGATCGCCAACGACCGCCGCACGCCCGCGGGCAAGCGCGATCCGCTGCCGGTGGAGCAGGCCTGCGCCTACGGCATCGAGGCGCTGGAGGCGCTCGGCCACCTGCACAGCCGCAACCTCCTGTACTGCGACTTCAAGGTCGACAACGCGATCCAGACCGAGGACCAGCTGAAGCTGATCGACATGGGCGCGGTGCGCAGGATGGACGACGACGAGTCGGCCATCTACGGCACGGTGGGCTACCAGGCGCCGGAGGTCGCGGAGGTCGGCCCGTCGGTGGCCAGCGACCTGTACACGGTCGCCCGCACCCTCGCGGTGATGACCTTCGACTTCCAGGGCTACACGAACGTCTTCGTGGACTCCCTGCCCGACCCCGACAACATCGAGGTCTTCCGCCAGTACGAGTCCTTCTACCGGCTGTTGGTGCGCGCCACCGACCCCGACCCCGCCCGCCGGTTCGCCTCCGCGCAGGAGATGGCCGAGCAGCTGACGGGCGTCCTGCGCGAGGTCGTCTCGCTGCAGACGGGCCGCGCCCGCCCCGCCCTGTCGACGCTGTTCGGGCCCGAACTGAAGGTCACGGACGCGGAGTTGTTCCCGAAGCTGACCGGCGAGGTGTCCCGCCTCGGAGCACGGGCGACCCCGCAGCAGCGGCCCGAGCCCACCTCGGGCGACGCTCCCGCGCTGGTCAAGTCGGCCGACTCACCGGCCGCCGCGCTCGCCCTGCCGGTCCCGCACGTGGATCCCGCCGACCCCAACGCGGGTTTCCTCGCGGGTCTGATGACCACCGCGGCGACCGAACTGCTGGGCGCCCTGGCCGCCGCACCGGCCCAGTCGGCCGAGACCCGGCTGCGGCAGATCCGCGCCTGGCTGGAGAACGGCGACTCGGCGACCGCGCTGAACGCCCTGCAGACCCTGGAGAGCGAGCGGCCCGACGACTGGCGGGTGGTCTGGTACCGGGGCACCGCCGCCCTGGTCACCGGCGACCAGGAGGGCGCGGCACTCGCCTTCGACGCGATCTACGACGCCTTCCCCGGCGAGATCGCCCCGAAGCTGGCCCTGGGCCTGTGCGCGGAGGTGCTGGGGCAGCTGGACAACGCCGCCGAGTACTACCGCCTGGTCTGGTCGACCGACCCCAGCTATGTGAGCTCCGCCTTCGCGCTGGCCCGCGTCCAGCTGGCGAGCGGGGACCGCGCCGGGGCCGTACGGACGCTGGAGTCGGTGCCGGAGTCGTCCATCCACTACACGGCCGCGCGCGTGGCCGCCGTACGGGCGCGGCTGCGTCAACGCACGGCGGTCGCCGCGGACGTACCCTTCCTGGACGACCTGACCGCCGCCGCGGGGCAGGTCGAGGCGCTGGACGCGTACGGTCTGGACCCGGCTCGCCGGGAGCAGTTGTCGGCCGAGGTCCTCGGCTGCGCGCTGGACTGGATACTCTCCGGAGGCCAGGGTTCGGCGCCCGCGCGGCGGGTGCTGCTCGGCAGCGACCTGGACGAGCGGGGCCTCCGCTTCGGCCTGGAGCGTTCGTACCGCACGCTGGCCCGGCTGGCGCGGGGCGGCGAGGAGAGGATCGACCTGGTGGAACGTGCCAACCGTTACCGCCCCCGGACGTGGGTGTAGCTGATGTCGCAGATGCCCCAACTGTCCGCGTGCCCGAGCTGCGAGTGGCCGCTCGAGTCGGGTGACCGCTTCTGCGGTGCGTGCGGATACGACCTGTCCGCGGTGCCCGCACAGCCCGACGACCACCCGACGGTCATGCTGAACGGCACGGACGCGCCGTCCGGCGACGACGGCGTGGCCTGGCCTATCGCCCCCGAGCCGAGCAGCTCCAGCACCCCGGCGGCGACCCATCTGCCGACGGATCTGCGCGGCACGGACTCGGGCGGCACGCCGCTGCCCCCTGAGCACCCGCCGCCGCTGCCCCAGGCCGCCGGGCCGGCGGCCGGGCCGCCCACCGGATCGCCGGTCTCGCCGGCCTCCGGGGTGCGCTTCGACCGCCCGCCGGAGCCCGACGAGTACCCACTGCAGGCACCCGACCCGCGGCTGGCCGAGCCGGCCGGTCCGGCGGCGGAGGCCAAGGTGTGCGTGGCCTGCCGGGCGGGCCACGTCGACCGGGACGGCTACTGCGAGAACTGCGGGCACGCCCAGCCCCGCGAGCGCGACCACATGGAGCAGGAGTGCGGCCCGCTGGCCGCCGTCAGCGACCGGGGTCTGCGCCACCACCGCAACGAGGACGCGTTCGACATCGGCACCGCCGTGCTGCCCGACGGCTCGCCCGCGTCGGTGGCGATCGTCTGCGACGGCGTCTCCTCGGCGACCCGCCCCGACGACGCCTCGCTCGCCGCCGCCCGGGTCGCCGGCGAGTCGCTGCTCGCGGCCCTGCCCCGCGGCACCCACCCGCAGCAGGCGCTGCACGACGCGATCGTCGCCGCCTCGCAGGCCGTCAACGCGCTGGCCGACGAGCCCGCCACGGCCCGCGAGCACACCCCGCACCAGAACGCGCCGGCCTGCACCATCGTCGGCTCCGTGGTGACCGCGGGACTGCTGGTCGTCGGCTGGGTCGGCGACAGCCGCGCCTACTGGATCCCGGTGGACCGCGCCTCGCCGCCGGCCCGGCTCACCGAGGACGACTCGTGGGCCGCGCAGATGGTCGCCGCGGGCCTGATGAACGAGGCCGAGGCCTACGCCGACGAGCGCGCCCACGCGATCACCGGTTGGCTCGGCGCGGACGCCTACGAACTGGAGCCGCACACGGCTTCCTTCAAGCCGGACCGGCCGGGTGTGGTGGTGGTGTGCACCGACGGGCTGTGGAACTACGCGGAGGCGGCCGAGGATCTGGCCGAGGTCGTCCCGCCGGACGCGGCCGTACGTCCGCTGCACAGCGCCCAGGTTCTGGTCGGCCACGCCCTGGACGGCGGGGGCCACGACAACGTAACAGTGGCCGTCGTGCCGTTCCCGGCCCTGCCTCAGGGGGCAGGATCGGCCTGAGGCCGTACACGGGGAACGCACGGCTGCGTATCGGCGGACCGGAGGGGACCGGTCCGTATGACGTCATCGCCCCATCAACTGTGGGGTTTTGAGGGGGATTTGAGTAGGCATGGCCAATTTCGCGAAGTCGAACGTGCCGCAGTTCTCGGTGGACGTGTACCAGAACGAGTACCTGCCGGCGGACGGCAACGAGGTCAACGCGATCGTCACGGTGACCGCCACCGGCGGCGGCACGATCGGCAGCCCGGTCGCCGCGCCCCAGCTCTACGCGCCGGGGCAGGGCCCCTCCGCGGCCGTGGCGATCATGGTCGACTGTTCAGGATCGATGGACTACCCGGCGACCAAGATGCGCAACGCGCGGGACGCCACCGCCGCCGCGATCGACACCCTGCGGGACGGGGTGCACTTCGCGGTGATCGGCGGCACGCACGTGGCCAAGGAGGTCTACCCGGGCGGCGGGAGCCTGGCGGTCGCCGACTCCGCCACCCGCGAGCAGGCCAAGCAGGCGCTGCGCAAGCTGAGCGCGGGCGGCGGTACGGCCATCGGCACCTGGCTGCGCCTGGCGGACCGGCTGCTCTCCTCGGCGGACGTCGCGATCCGGCACGGCATCCTGCTCACCGACGGCCGCAACGAGCACGAGTCGCCCGAGGACCTCAAGGCCGCGCTCGACTCCTGCGCCGGCCGTTTCACCTGTGACGCCCGCGGTGTGGGCACCGACTGGGAAGTGAAAGAAGTCACAGCGATCGCCTCCGCGCTGCTCGGCACGGCCGACATCGTCGCCGATCCGGCCGCCCTCGCCTCCGACTTCACGCGGATGATGGAGAAGGCGATGGGCAAGGAGGTCGCCGACGTCGCGCTGCGGGTCTGGACACCGGTGGGCACGACCATCAAGTTCGTCAAGCAAGTCGCGCCCACGGTCGAGGAGTTGACCGGCCGCCGCACCGAGGCCGGGCCGCGCGCGGGCGACTACCCCACCGGGTCCTGGGGAGACGAGTCCCGTGACTACCACGTCTGCGTCGAGGTCCCGAGGGCCGGCATCGGCCAGGAGATGCTCGCCGCCCGCGTCTCGCTGGTCGTCCCGCAACCCGACGGCAGCACCCAGAACCTGGGCGCCCAGGGGCTCGTACGGGCCATGTGGACCGACGACATGGCCGCCTCCACGTCGATCAACCCTCAGGTCGCCCACTACACCGGGCAGGCCGAACTGGCACAAGCCATCCAACAAGGGCTCGATCTACGCAAAGCGGGAGACTTCGACGGAGCAACGGCCAAACTGGGCAGGGCCGTTCAGCTCGCCAGCGACTCCGGAAACGCGGATACTGCGAAACTGCTTGCGAAGGTGGTGGACGTGGTCGATGCCGCGACAGGTACTGTGCGACTGAAGGCGAAGGTCGAGTCGGCCGACGAGATGACTCTCGAGACACGGTCCACAAAGACTGTTCGTGTAAAGAAGTAACGCAGGAACCAACGCGAGAAACGACGAAGGAAAGGGGGACGAGCCGACATGCCGACCTGCCCGAACGGACACCAGTCGGGTTCCGACGACTGGTGCGAGGTCTGCGGTCACCGCATGGCCGGTGCCGTGCCTCCGCCCCCGCCTCCGCCGCCCGGTGGCGGCTACGGCTTCCCGCCGCCCGGCCAGGGTCAGGGACAGGGCGGGCGCTCCCACCTGTCCGCCGTGCCGGACCGCGCCGAGCCGGAGCTCTGCCCGCAGTGCCGCACGCCCCGTGAGGGCGGCGCGCCCTTCTGCGAGGAGTGCCGGTGGAACTTCCTCACGAACACCGCGACCTCGTACACCCCGGCCGCCCCGCGCCCGCCGGCGCCCGGCCCGGGTCCCGGACCTGGTCCCGGTCCCGGTCCCGGCGGTCAGCGCTACCAGCAGCAGCCGCCGCCCGGTCCGACGTACGGCGGCGCCGACTCGTACGAGTACCAGGGCTCCCGCCCGTCCCAGATGAACCGGCCCGCCGAGCCGATCCCGCCGTACGGCACCGATCCGTCGGGTCCGGGTGGCCAGGGCGGACCCGGTGGCCAGGGTGATCAGGGCGGCCCCGGTGGTCCCGGTGGCTACGGCAACCAGCCCGGCGGTCCGGGCGGTCCCGGTGGTCCCGGTGGCCAAGGCGGCTATGGCAACCAGCCCGGCGGCCAGGGCGGTCCCGGTGGCTACGGCAACCAGCCCGGTGGTCCCGGCGGTCCCGGTGGCCAAGGCGGCTATGGCAACCAGCCCGGTGGCCAGGGCGGCTACAACAACCCGCCCGGTGGCTACGGCGCCGACCCGTCGCGTCCGGTTCCGCCGCCGCCTGGGCCCACACCGCCCGCCGGTCCCGGTGCGACCTCGGGTGCCCCGCAGGCGTACCAGCAGGGTCCGCCCGCTCCCGCCTACCCGCAGGAGACCGGGCGTCCGCCGCAGCAGGGTGGTCCGGCATTCGGCGGCGGTGACGACGACTGGGTGCTCTCCCCGCCCGCCGGTGGTCCCGGTGGACAGGGCGGTCCCGGCGGTCAGCGTCCCGGTCCCGGCGGTGGCTACGGCTATCCGCAGCCCGGCGCGACCCAGGCCCCGCCAGGACCCGCCTTCCCGCAGGCGCCGCAGCAGCCGGCGACCTGGACGGCGACGATCGGCCCGGACCGCGAGTACTTCATGGCGATGATGCAGCGCTCGGGTCCCGAGGCCGCGGGGCTCAACCTGCCCGCGTACTCGCCCGAGCAGCAGCGCACCCTCGGCGGCAACCAGGTCACCATCGGCCGTCGCCGCCACTCCACCGGCGACACCCCGGACATCGACCTGGCGGTGCCCCCGGAGGACCCGGGCGTCTCGCACCAGCACGCGGTGCTGGTCCAGCAGCCGGACGGCAGCTGGGCGGTCGTCGACCAGAACTCGACGAACGGTACGACGGTCAACAACGGCGAGGAGCCGATCCAGCCGTTCGTGCCGGTGCCGTTGCAGGACGGGGACCGGGTGCACGTGGGTGCTTGGACGACGATCACGGTCCGACGGGGCTGAGTCCGCGTGGGCTGAGCCCGCCGGGGTCGACAGCTCGGTTCAGCCGGCGAGGGGCCAGGCGTACGGTCCCTCCGGGTCGTCCAGCCATGCCCACTCGTGCTCGCCGCTGACCGTGATGCCGTACCGCTCCCGCGACGGCATGCCCTCGCGGTTCCACAGCGCGTACGCCTCCTGCGGGTCGAGGCTGTCGCGGGTGAGGGCGAGCAGGAAGCGGAACAGTTCGTGGTCGCGGGCGCTGCTCGGCACCCCGCCGAGCGGCACCGGCTCCCGGTCCGGCCGGCCCTCGCCCCGCAACGGCACGAAGTAGGCGGGCGTGTGCAGGAAGTGTCCTTCGGCGTGACCCGCGTCCCGGACCGTCAGGGCGAGCAGGCCGGTGGCGAGCGGGGTCAGGATGCGGGCGCCGGGGCGGCACTGGGCGAGCCAGGCGTGCGGGACCGAGGTCAGGGCGCAGGTCGCGATGATCCGGTCGAAGGGGGCGCGCTCGGGGACTCCGCGGGCTCCGTCGCCGGTGACGACGGCCGGGTGGTGGCCGGCGGCGGCCAGGTGCTGACGCGCGGCCTCCGTGATGTCCGGGTACAGGTCGACGGTGGTGACCAGGTCGTCGTCGCCGAGCCGGTGGGCCAGCAGGGCCGCGTTGTAGCCGGTGCCGGCGCCGACCTCCAGCACGCGATCGCCGTCCGCCACCCGCAGTTCGGCCAGCATCATCGCCATCAGCGAGGGCTGGCTGCTGGAGGAGACCAGATCGCCGTCGCGCAGCCGGGTGGCCAGCGGGGCGTCGGTGTAGGCGCCGCGCAGCCACTGCTCCCGGGTGCGCGGATCGGCGCTCTCGCCCCAGCGCCGCTCGTAGCCGTCCTTGACGCCGACGTAGTAGTACGGCACGAACAGATGGCGCGGCACCGCCTCGAACGCCGCCCGCCACACGGGATCGCCGGCCCACACCCCGGTCGCCTCGATCACCCGCACCAGCGCGGCCCGCGCCGAGCCGGCCAGCTCGGCGAGGTCCTTGTCGAGTGCGTACGCGCTCATACCCTCCACTGTGCTGCGCCGAGCGGCGGGAGGCGAGTGCCAGGGGAGGCGGGTGCCGGTTTCCCCGAGACCTAAGCCTTGAGTCCTCGTCCACCCCGTCTGAGACCATGGAGGCGTGACAGAGATTCGGCGCGGCACGCTTCAGGAGCAGACCTTCTACGAGCAGGTCGGCGGGGAGGAGACCTTCCGCCGACTCGTCCACCGCTTCTACCAGGGCGTGGCCGAGGACCCGCTGCTGCGGCCCATGTACCCCGAGGAGGACCTGGGCCCGGCCGAGGAGCGTCTGACGCTCTTCCTCATGCAGTACTGGGGCGGTCCGACGACGTACAGCGACAACCGCGGCCACCCCCGGCTGCGCATGCGCCACGTCCCCTTCACCGTGAACCGCGAGGCGCACGACGCCTGGCTGAAGCACATGCGGGACGCCGTGGACGAACTCGGTCTGTCCGAGGAGCACGAGCAGACGCTGTGGAAGTACCTGACGTACGCGGCCGCCTCGATGGTGAACACCCCGGACTGACCCGACCTGACCGAACCTGACCCCGCGCGTCACGATCCGGTCAAGCTCGGTCAGTAGGCGCTTACCCGAATTGCCTTCCATCTGAAAGCATCGTCCGCAGGTCTGGACAACTTCCAGACGGCCACGGGGGGTCGGGGTGACGGTGTTCGGTGCGGTGACGAGGCTTGTCCTGCTGCGCGCCCGCGCGCATCGCCTGCTGCTGACCGCCGCTCTCCTCACGGTCCTGCTGACCACCGCGGTCCTCGCGACCCTCACCGCCTACTCGACCGCGATCGACGACGCGGCGTTGCGGCACTCGCTCCAGGACCCCCGCAACGCCGCCGACACCGCCCTGATCGTCAAGGCCGACGTGCCGGCCGAGGGACGTACGGCCGCCGACCGCGCCGTACGGGAGGGCGCGCGGCGCACGTTCGCCGGGCTGCCGGTCACCGTACGGACGCTGGCGCGCTCGGGCCCGTACGCCCTGCCGCGCTCCCTCCAGGCACCGTCCGAGCGCTCGGACGACCCGGACCTGACGTACCTCGCGGCACTGGATCCGACGCAGGTACGGATCGTGGAGGGCCGGGCGCCCGCAGCCTCCGCGTCGGGCGTAGAAGCCGCGCTCCCCCAGACCGCCGCCCGCGCCCTCGGTCTGAAACCCGGCGCCCGGTTCACCCTCACCGACCGCCTCAGTGGCCCGAAGGTGCGCGTCACGCTCACCGGCCTCTACCGGCCCGTCGCCGCGGACGCCCCGTACTGGCGGCTGGACGACCTCGGCGGTCGCGGCATCCGGACGGTCGGCTTCACGACGTACGGTCCCCTCCTGGCCGCCCCCGACGTCCTGACCGGCGGCAAGGTGAGCGTCGGGCAATCGGGCTGGCTGGCGTCGGCCGACTTCTCGACGCTGACGACCGCCCGTATCGACGCGCTCGGCGAGAGCGCCGCCGCCGGCAGCGCGGCCCTGCGCAAGCAACCCGCGCTCAGCGGTACGACGGCCGCGGCCACCGCCCTGCCCGACGTCCTCGACCGGATCCAGCGCTCGCTGCTCGTCTCCCGTTCGACCCTGCTGATCATCGCACTGCAACTCGCCCTGCTCGCCTCCTGCGCCCTGCTCCTGGTGGCCCGGCTGCTGAGCGCCGAACGCACCGGCGAGACCCGGCTGTTGCGGGCGCGCGGTGCCTCCCGCACCCGGATCGCGACGCTCGCCGCCGTGGAGGCGCTCTTCCTGGCGGTGCCCGCGGTGGTGTGCGCGCCGCTGCTGGCGGGGCCGCTCACCCGGCTGCTGGCCGGGCACGGTTCCCTGGCCCGGATCGGGCTGCACCTGGACGTACCGGCGGGCGGACGGCTCGGGGTCTGGCTGGTCGCCGCGGGCGTGGCCCTCGGCTGTGCGCTGGCGGTGACCCTGCCCGCCCTCACGGTCGAGGGCTTCAGTCCGCGCCGGTCCCGCGCGCTGCCCGCTCCGCTGCGCGCGGGCGCGGACCTGGGCCTGCTGGCGGTGGCCGGAGTCGCGTACTGGCAACTCGGCCGGCAGACCTCCGGCGCCGTCTCCGACGACACCTCGGGCACGCTCGGCATCGACCCGCTGCTGGTGGCGGCCCCGGCGCTCGCGCTGCTCGCCGGCACGGTACTGACCCTGCGGCTGCTCCCCCTGGTGGCGCGGCTCGCGGAGCGCCGGGCGGCCGGCGGACGCGGCCTGACGGCGGCGCTGGCGGGCTGGCAGCTCAGCCGCCGCCCGATGCGCGGCGCGGGCCCGGTGCTCCTGCTGGTCCTCGCGGTCGCACTCGGCATGCTGGCCATCGGCCAGGGTGCCTCCTGGGACCGCTCGCAGAACGACCAGGCCGACTTCGGCGCGGGCACCCAGGTCCGCGTCCAGGGCGCCGGCGACGCGGGCCTCGGCCGCACGGACACCTACGCGGCCCTCCCCCACGTACGGGAGGCCGCCCCCGCCGTCCGCACCGAACTCCCCCTCTCCGACAGCCGCACGGCGACCGTGCTGGCACTGGACACGCGGCATGCGGCGGACGGGGTGCTGCTGCGCCGGGACCTGGCGCCCGGGGCGGTGGGGCCGCTGGTGCGGGGGCTCGCCGCGAAGGGCGAGCCGGCCGGCCCGAAGGTGCCCGCCCACAGTTCCCGGGTACGGCTGACGGCGACCCTGCACAGCACGCCCCGCCGGACCACGACGGCCGACGCGACGGTCACCCTGGAGGACGCGTACGGCACCCCGTACGAGATACCGGTGGGTGAACTCCCCGCCGACGGCCGCCCGCACACCCTGGACCTGGGCGCCACCACGGGCCCGCTCACGCTCATCGGTCTGCAGCTGGTGCTGCCCCAGCCCGTCGGGCACTCCGAGCAACACCGTTTGGTTCTTGGGGAGTTGACGGCCACGGGTGCCGACGGGACGATCCAGCCGGTGCGGTTGCCGGCCGGCTGGAAGGGGGCCGTGCACGATGACGGGCTCGCCTCCTCGCCGGACGCGTCCGCCAACCCGACCAGGGCGAAGGTGAGTTCGTCCGAGCCGCCGACCCTCACCTACCGCACGGGGTACGTGCCGCCCGACGAGGCCTGGCTCGCCTCGTCGTTGACGGTGCGCCTCCAGATCACGCAGCCGGACCCGCCCGAGGTCACCGCCGTCGCGACCGACCGCTTCCTCACCTCGGCGGGCGCACACACCGGGGAGCGCGTGGACCTGACGTTCGGCGGCCAGACCGTGTCCGCGATGATCGTGGACTCCGTACGGGAGTTGCCGACGACGAGCGACGTGGACGGCGGCGCCCTGCTGGTCGATCTGCCGTCCGTGAACCGGGTGTTGGAGGCGCAGTACGGGATGAGCGTCACGCCCACCGAGTGGTGGCTGCGCACCGACGCCGGCGGCTCGGGCCAGGTCGCCGCGGCTGTGCGGGCGCTGCCCGACATGGACCCCGCGCAGGTCGTGGTGCGGGACGAGATGGCGGCGCAGTTGCGCGACGACCCGTTCGGGGCGGGCCCGGAGGCGGCGTTCGGGGCGGCGGCCGGAGTGGCGGCGGCGCTGGCCGCGGTCGGCTTCGCGGTGAGCGCGGCGGGGTCGCTGCGGGAGCGCGGCGCCGAACTCGCCGTCCTGCGCGCTCTGGGCGCCCCGCGCCGCCGCCTGGCCCGCATGATCGCCGTCGAACAGGGCGTCCTGGTCGCGCTGGCCCTGGTGGTGGGCACGGCGTTGGGCGCGGTACTGACCCGGGCGGTGATCCCGCTGATCGTGCTGACGTCGGAGGCGGCGCGCCCGGTACCGGGGGTGCTGGTCGAACTGCCCGTGTCCCAGGTGGTGTTGCTGCTCGTCGCGGTGGCGGTTGCGCCGCTGCTGGTCACCGGGGCGCTGGCACTGCGGCGGGCGGATCCGGTGGTGTCGTTGCGGGATCAAGGGGGTGAGTGAGATGAGAGGGGAGAGGGAGATGAGGCGCTCGGTCCGTACGCGGGTCCTGGCCCCCTGGAGCCGTACTCGCGTCCTGGCCCCCTGGGTCCGCACCCGACTGGGTACCGCCCCCGGCGCCGCCTGCGCGCTGGCCCTGCTCGTCGTGCTGACGGCGTGCCTCGCCGCGGCCCTCCCCCGGGCGGTCGACCGCTACGAGGACGCGGGACTGCGTCATGCCGTCGAGCGGGCGCGTCCCGACAGCACCAGCGTGAGCGTGTACGCGGCGCAGCCCGACCCCCTCATGTCGCAGGGCATGCGGGAGGACGCGCTGCGCCCCGACCTGCTCGGCGCCCAGTACCGGAAGGTCCTCGCCGCCGTCCCGCGCCCGCTCGTCGCCGACCCCGACCAGTCGACGTACGGGGTGCGGACCCACAGCCCGATGGAGGTGCCGGACGCCTTCATACCCCGGCCGAACGGTCTGCCCGCGCAGGTCGCCCTCGCCGCGCAGCACGACCTCGCCGGACACGTCCGGTCGGTGACCGGCCGGCTGCCGCGCGCCTCGGAGCCGGTGACCGCGGCCACGGCCGAGGTGGAGGCCGCGGTCACCGCCGAGACCGCCAAGAGCATGCACATCAAGGTCGGTTCGGTGATCCACGTACCCGGTGTGGAACGCGGACCCCTCGCCGTACACATCACCGGCATCGTCACCCCGCGCGACCCGAACGGCGCCTACTGGGCTGCCCAGCCCCTCCTGCACACCCCCACCCTGGTCCTCCTGCCGGGCGCGGGTGCCGAGGGCGACAGGTACTGGCTCGGCGGCCTGCTGCTCGCCCCCGAGGCCGCGCCCGCGATGCTGGGCACGCCCGGAAACCCTTGGCGCTACTGGCAGTTGGCCCCCGCCCCCGGCGATCTGCACGCCTACGAACTCGGCCGCCTGAAATCCGCGATCGCCTCCCTGGAGGGCGGCCCGGCCCTGCGCGCGATGCGCACGCGCACCGACCCCTCCACCGACGTGAGCACCGACCTCGACGACGTCCTCGGCACCTACACCGACCTGCGCTCGGGCATCCGCCCGCTGGTCGCCGTGGCCGCCGTCGGCACCGGCACGGTCGCCGCGGTCGTCCTGCTGATGGCGGGCGGCCTCGCCGCCGACCGCCGCCGCTCCGAACTGCTCCTGCTGCGCGCCCGCGGCGGCTCCCTGCGCGGGGTGACCGGCCGCCTGCTCGCGGAGACGTCGATCGTCTCCCTGCCCGCCGGCGCCCTCGGCCTGACGGCCGCGCTGCTCGCCCTGCCCGGCGGCCGGCTCTCCTACGCGGTCGCCGCGGCGGCCACCGTCACCGCCGTCGCCTGCACCGCCCTGCCCCTGCGCGCGGCGGCCGTCCACCGGGTGGTGCGGATCCACGGCGCCCGCGAGGACGTGGCATCCGTACGACCGTCCCGGCGCCGTACGGTCGCGGAACTCACCCTGCTCGTCGTGACGCTCGGCGCGGTCGAGACCCTGCGCCGAAATGGTACGTCCGGCGACGAACTGGCCTCCCTCGCACCGGTGTTGGTGGGCGTGGCCGCGGCCCTGGTCCTGGTCCGCCTCTACCCGCTCCCCCTGCGCGGCCTGGCCCGCCCGGCGGCCCGTCTGCGCGGCGCGGTGGGCCACCTGTCACTGGCCCGCGCGGGCCGCACCTCCGCCTCCGCGGTACTGCCCCTACTGGCCCTTCTGACCGCCCTCACCACGGCGGCCTTCGGCGGCTCCGTCCTCTCGGGCGTGAGCGAGGCCCGCGACCAGGCCGCCCTCCTGACCGTCGGCGCCGACGCCCGCGTCGAGGGAACCACCGCACTGCCGTCGTCCCTGCCGGACCGTGTGCGCGGCCTGCACGGCGTCCGGGGAGTGGCAGCGGTGAGCATCGCCTACCAGGCGAAGCCGAACGAGGGCAGGCAGTCGGTGCCGCTGGTGGGCGTAGACCCGCGCGACTATGCGGAGTTGACGTCGCGGACGGGGCTTGGAGCTTTCGGGGCTGGGGAGTTGAGGGTTCCGGCGGGCGCTGATGCGGGATCGGGTACGGGTACGGGTACGGGTACGGGATCAGGGTCAGGCGCGCTGCCGGCGGTGGCCTCGCCGCAGGTCGCCTCCACGTACGGCACCCGCCCCTTCCCCGTCCGCCTGGAGGACGGCACCACGGTCACCGTCCGCATCACGCTGGTCCGCGACCGCACGCCGGCCGTCACCGGCGCCGACTTCCTCCTCGTGGACCGGGCCGGCCTGAGCGCCGACGCGGCCCGACCGTCCACCCTGCTCCTGACCGGCGACCACCTCGACGGAGCCGCCCTGCGCCGGATGGCGGGCAACGCGGGCGTACTCCTGCGCTCCGAGGAACGGGCCCAATACGTCGACTCCCCCCTGCAGTCCGGCGCCGAACGCGTCTACACGGCCGCGGTCGCCGCCGGCGCAGGCTACGCCGTCCTCGCCCTTCTCCTCTCCCTCGTACGCGCGGCCCCCGAACGCCGAGCCCTCCTGGCCCGCCTGCGCACCATGGGCCTGACCCGCGCACAGGGCCGCCGCCTGCTCGTCCTGGAGTCACTCCCCCAGGCGGTCCTGGCGGCAGCGGGCGGCGCGCTCACGGGCTGGGCGGCGATCCGCCTGCTCTCCCCCGGCATCGACCTCACGACGATCGCCCTGGCCTCCGCCCAAGTCCCGGTGGGCGCGGCCGAGTTGCACACGGACGCGGTGTCCCTCACGGTCCCGGCGCTGGCGATCATCGCGGTGACGGTGGGAGTCGCGGGGGTGCAGGCCTGGTGGACGGGACGGCGGGGGTCGGTGGCGGAACTGCGGGTGGGGGACGGCCGATGACCCGGGCGACACACGAGCGGCAGCCGGCCCGTGCGACTCACGAACAGCGGCAGCGACGCGGCCCCACTCCAGGAGACCCTCGATGACCACCACCAACCCCACCCTCGCCGACCTGGCCCACCGCGCCACCGAGCACCTCAACCGCCCCGCCTACGGCCACGACGCGCTGATCACCTGCGACCGTCTCGTCCGTATCTTCACCACGGACGGCATCGAGGTGCAGGCCCTCCAGGGGCTCGATCTCCTGGTCCGCGAGGGCGAGTTGATGGCTCTGGTGGGTGCTTCCGGCAGCGGCAAGTCCACGCTGATGAACATCCTCGCCGGCCTGGACACCCCCACCGCCGGCGCCGCCCGCGTGGCCGGCCACGACCTGCTCACCATGACCGCCAAGGACCGCCTCGCCTACCGCCGCGACACCATCGGCTTCGTCTGGCAGCAGACCTCCCGCAATCTGCTCCCCTACCTCACCGCCGCCCAGAACGTCGCCCTGCCGATGCAGCTGACCGGCTCCCACGGCCGTCGTTCCCGCCGCGCCCACACCGAACGCGCCCTGGAACTCCTGGAGTTGCTCGGCATCGCCGAGTGCCGCGACCGTCGCCCGCACCAGATGTCCGGCGGCCAGCAGCAGCGCGTCGCGATCGGCGCGGCCCTCGCCAACAGCCCCTCGGTCCTGCTCGCCGACGAACCCACCGGCGAACTCGACTCGCACACCGCGGAACAGGTCTTCGCCGCCTTCCGCACCGCGAACGAGGCCCTGGGCACCACCATCGTCATCGTCACCCACGACCAGGCCGTCGCCGGCGAGGTCCGCCGCACGGTCGCCATCCGCGACGGCCGCACCTCCACGGAGGTCCTGCGCCGCAGCGAGGTCGACGAGACGACCGGCCACGAGACGGTGGTCGCCCGCGAGTACGCCATGCTCGACCGCGCCGGCCGCCTCCAGCTCCCCGCCGAGTACACCGAGTCCCTGGGCATGCGCGACCGCGTCGCCCTGGAACTGGAGCCGGACCACATCGCCGTATGGCCGGACGACAGTGACCGGTAGCCGCCGGGCCCGGGAGGGGGCGGGACAGCGCCGAACGGCTCAGCGCACGCTGACGCCGAGCGCCCCGAGTCCCGCCGTCCGTACGGCGATCGACCCGTAGGCGGTACGCAGCCGCAGCCACGCGCCGGAGGAGAACAGCCGCCAGTCCGCCGAGGCTCCGGAGGCACCGGACGCCCCTGAGACTCCAGCGGCTCCGCGCAGGAAGCCCAGGGACTGGGCCGCGTGCAGCACCCGTACCGGAAGGCGGGTGTCCCCGACCGTCCGGGACCAGATCTCCCGTCCGATCCGGTCGAGTTCGGCCCGGGTACGTCGCTCCGGCGCCAACTCCTGCGTACGGGACCGGAATTCGGCGACGGCCGCGCCGACCAGCGCGCGCAGCACGTCCGGGGCGGGCAGCCCGGGCACCGGCCGCCAACCGCCGCGCGGCGGAAGGACTCCGGCCCACGGCGGCCCGGTCACCGCGCCCGGCACGCCGGCCGTGGCGGCCGACTCGTCGACGGACTCCAGCAGTTCACCCGCGGAGACGGTCACGTCCAGGGTGGCGTCCAGCCCGTTCTCGTACGGCTTTGCGAGCCGTACCGCACGGATCGCCAGTACCTCGAAGGACGGCGGTCGCCCGAAGACGGCGAGCGCCGTGCCGGCCGCCTGCAGGCGCACCGCTGCTCCACGATCGTAGTGGAGCAGCCGGGAGAGGAAGGCCGCGAGGTCCGCCGCCTCCCCCTCGTCGGCGAGGTGCAGCACCGTCATGCGGCGACGGCCCCCCGCTTGGCATCCGCGTCGGCCGCGTCATCCGTGTACTCCCCCAGGAACTCCCGCTCCTCGGAGGTGAGTCGGCGCGGCCGCTGGGCCTCGAAGTCGAACGGCACGACCACCGTCGAGGCCCGTACATAGACCAGGTCGTCGTCCTTCACCTCGTACGTGATGGTGAAGGACGCGGCCTTTATCTGCGTGATCCACAGCTCGATGTCCACCGGGTGGTGCCGGTGGACGAGCTGCCGCTTGTAGTCGATCTCGTGGCGCGCCACCACCGACCCCTGCTGGAAGTCCTTTTCCGGGCGGAACAGGAAGTCGATACGGGCTTCCTCCAGGTAGCGGACGAAGACCGCGTTGTTGACATGGCCGTAGGCGTCCATGTCCGACCAGCGCAGTGGGCAGCGGTAGATGTGGCGCAAGATCGATCAGCCCCGGGTCAGCTTCTTGTAGGTGGCGCGGTGCGGCCGGGCGGCGTCCGGTCCGAGCCGCTCGACCTTGTTCTTCTCGTACGAGTCGAAGTTGCCCTCGAACCAGAACCACTTGGAGTCGCCCTCGTAGGCGAGGATGTGCGTCGCCACTCGGTCCAGGAACCACCGGTCGTGGGAGACGACCACGGCGCAGCCGGGGAACTCCAGGAGCGCGTTCTCCAGCGAGCCGAGGGTCTCGACGTCGAGGTCGTTGGTCGGCTCGTCGAGGAGCAGCAGGTTGCCGCCCAGCTTGAGGGTGAGCGCGAGGTTGAGGCGGTTGCGCTCACCGCCGGACAGGACGCCGGCGGGCTTCTGCTGGTCGGGACCCTTGAAGCCGAACGCGGAGACGTAGGCGCGCGAGGGCATCTCCACCTGGCCGACGTTGATGTAGTCGAGCTCGTCGGAGACGACGGCCCACAGCGTCTTCTTCGGGTCGATGTTCTCGCGGCTCTGGTCGACGTAGCTGATCTTGACGGTCTCGCCGACCTTGATGGAACCGGAGTCCGGCTCCTCCAGGCCCTGGATCATCTTGAACAGGGTGGTCTTGCCAGCACCGTTGGGGCCGATGACGCCGACGATGCCGTTGCGCGGCAGCGTGAAGCTGAGGTTGTCGATGAGGACCTTGTCGCCGAAGGCCTTGCCGAGGTTGTTGACCTCGACGACGACACTGCCGAGGCGCGGGCCCGGCGGGATCTGGATCTCCTCGAAGTCCAGCTTCCGCATCTTGTCGGCCTCGGCGGCCATCTCCTCGTAACGCGCCAGGCGCGCCTTGGACTTGGCCTGACGCCCCTTGGCGTTGGACCGCACCCACTCCAGCTCGTCCTTCAGACGCTTCTGCCGCTTGGCGTCCTTGGCACCCTCGACCTTGAGGCGGGTGGCCTTGGTCTCCAGGTACTTGGAGTAGTTGCCCTCGTAGCCGTGCAGGCGGCCGCGGTCGACCTCGCAGATCCAGCCGGCCACGTTGTCCAGGAAGTACCTGTCGTGGGTCACGGCGACGACGGTGCCGGCGTACTTGGCGAGGTGCTGCTCCAGCCAGTTCACCGACTCGGCGTCGAGGTGGTTGGTGGGCTCGTCGAGGAGCAGCAGGTCAGGCGCTTCCAGCAGCAGCTTGCAGAGCGCGACGCGGCGCTTCTCACCACCGGAGAGGGTGGCCACGGGCCAGTCGCCGGGCGGGCAGCCCAGCGCGTCCATGGCCTGCTCCAGCTGCGCGTCGAGGTCCCACGCGTTGGCGTGGTCGAGCTCCTCCTGGAGCTTGCCCATCTCGTCGAGCAGCGCGTCGGAGTAGTCGGTCGCCATCTGCTCGGCGATCTCGTTGAACCGGTCGAGCTTGCCCTTGACCTCGGCAACACCCTCCTGGACGTTCTCCAGGACGTTCTTCTCCTCGTTCAGCGGGGGCTCCTGCAGCAGGATGCCGACGCTGTAACCGGGAGACAGGAACGCGTCACCGTTCGACGGCTGCTCCAGCCCGGCCATGATCTTGAGGACGGTGGACTTACCGGCGCCGTTCGGGCCGACGACGCCGATCTTCGCCCCTGGAAGGAAGCTCAGGGTGACGTCGTCGAGAATCACCTTGTCGCCGTGCGCCTTGCGCGCCTTGCGCATGGTGTAAATGAACTCAGCCAAGAGAAACCGTCCGGCAGCTTGAAATCTGGCAGTGGGCAGATACACCCCATCTTGCCCGAGGTCCACCCTTGGGTGTTAACCCGTTTGGTCGGGGGGCTGTGACCTGGGGTTTCCTTCGTCGTCTGCGTAGCTGCCCCGTCACCGTTTGTTGCCGACGGTCACCCCTGAGTGGCCCCTACGGCACGGCGACGCCAAGGGGGACGGGTAGAGAAGGGCACGGCTTACAAGCGCCGGCTCCCCCGCCTACCGACCGATCGGGACCCCGTACACGATCTCGCGGTGAGTGGCGGGCACCACGATGTCGGCCGTCTCAACAGGGCGCCCCTGGTCGCTCGATCGTGATCTCGCCGTTCAGTGTGGCCACGCAGGCGAGACGGCAGGTCGGCGGCGAGTCGGATCAGTGTCGTGCCGCGGGCCATGCAACCAGGGCCAGTTCCGCGGTTTCGGTCAGCTCGGCCGCCGTGGCCCCGTCGCGGGCGCGCTGCGACATGCCCTGGATGACCGCGGCGAAGTACGCGGCCAGCGCGCGGGGGTTGGCCGCGTCGGACAGCTCTCCGGCCTGTTGCGCCACGCGTAGGCGGGCTTCGAAGACGCCCAGGTTCCCGTTGCGCAGGTTGCGCAGGAATGCCTCCACCTCGGCGTCCTGCAGGGTGACGTTGGTGGCTGCGCTGATCGTCAGGCATCCGGCCGGGTGGGCAGGGTCGGGATAGATGACCGCTGCCTCACGCAGGATGCGGGTGAACGCGGCGCGGGCGGTGGGTTCCTCTTCGAGGGCGACGCCCATGAAGGCGCCCACGGGCGAGCGCCCATAGCAGTGCACCGCTTCCTTGAACAGCGACTTCTTGTCCCCGAAGGCCGCGTACAGGCTGCCGGGCCTGATGCCCATCGCCTCGGTCAGCTCGCCGATGGAGGTGGCCTCGTAGCCGCGTTCCCAGAACAGACGGGTCGCCGCTGTCAGTGCCTCGGCGCGGTCGAAAGCCCTCGGCCGCCCTCGTTTCGCGCGTGTGTCAGTCACCCCTCCA
This sequence comes from Streptomyces pseudovenezuelae, assembly GCF_029892565.1. GTDB lineage: Bacteria > Actinomycetota > Actinomycetes > Streptomycetales > Streptomycetaceae > Streptomyces > Streptomyces pseudovenezuelae_A. Next base: position 574,480 of record NZ_JARXVH010000004.1, read on the forward strand.
TTTTAGAGCGCTCACTCAAGAAGGCATGCTACTTTTTTTGAGTAATCACTCAACAAATCGAGGAGTGGCCAACAGCCATGCGTACACGCACACTTGAGGGAAAGATCGCACTGGTCACCGGCGGCAGCCGCGGCATCGGCCGGGCCATCGCGCAACGTCTCGGCCGGGACGGCGCCACCGTCGCCGTCGCCTACGCCCGCGACGAGACAGCGGCGAACGAAGTCGTCGAACGCGTCCAGAAGGACGGCGGCCGCGCCTTCGCCCTGCACGCCGAACTGGGACGGCACGGTGACGCGGCCTCCCTGTGGGCCGCCTTCGACGCTCATGTCGACGCCTACGCACCTGACGGAGGCGTCGACATCATCGTCAACAACGCGGGCATCGGCCGCAGCTCCGCTCTGGCGTCGCTGACCGAGGACGCCTTCGACGAGGTCTTCGCAGTGAACGTCCGCGCACCGTTCTTCATCGTGCAGCAAGGGCTGGAACGGCTGCGCGACGGAGGGCGGATCATCAACATCTCCAGCGGTGCGGCTCGCCTCGCCCTGCCGGAGATCATCGCCTACGGCGCCACCAAGGGCGCGCTCGACACCTTCACCCTCAACCTCGCCAAGGAATTGGGGCCCCGAGGCATCACCGCGAACTCGGTGGCGCCCGGCATCATCGACACGGACGTCAACGCAAGCTGGCTACGCGGCAATCCGCAGGCCGAAGCCCACGCGGCGTCCCTGGCCGCGCTGGGCCGGGTCGGGCAGCCGGAAGACGTGGCCGACATCGTGGCTTTCCTCGCCTCCGACGACGCACGCTGGGTGACCGGCCGGGTGATCGACGCGACGGGCGGTTCCGGGCTGTGAGCCGCTCTCCTTGGGCGCGGCACCCGGCCTCCTTGGGCGGGGCCCCCTACCCCCTGGGCGGAGCGCCTCGCCCTCCTTGGACGGAGCACCCTCTCCCCGAGCGGAGCACCCCGCCGTGATTTCCCGCCCGAAGGGCCCGCCGACGGGATGCGTCCGAGGACGTGACGGGCCCGGTGCGCCCTGGTCGAATCCCGACGTCGGGCAGTGAGCCGTCAGCCCTGCGCGGACGTCTCCTTCTTGCGGACCACGACCAGCGCCGTGCCGCCGATCACGACCAGGCCGATGGCGATGCCCGCGATCAGCGGGGTCGCGCTGGAACTGCCGGTCGCGGCGAGGTTGGTGTCGTTGGCGACGCCCCCCACCGTGGCCGGGCTCGGCTCACTGAGGGTCTGGACCGCGTCCCCGCCCGCGCTGCCCTGCGTCTTGCAGTCGAGGACCCCGGTGAACCGCTTCTCGAAGCCGCTCGGCCCGGTGATCGTGAAGTCGTACGCCTGGTCCTCCTGCAACGGCACCGTCACCGTGTGCGACTCCCCCGCCGGAATGCTGTACTCGGCGCCCAGCAGGGAGAAGGTGAACGCCTCGTCGCCCTGGTTGGTCGCGGTGAGGTCCACGCCGCCCTTGGCGCAGTTCTTCGCCGCCGACAGTGCCGGTATCGCTCCCTGGCTCGCCCAGCTCGCGCTCGCCGTCGCGGAGACCGTCGACTCGCTGGAACCGGCCAGGATCTGCGTCTGGCTCCGGCTCTCGGAGGCGAAGGCACGGCCGACCGGCACGGTCGTCGAGGCCTGCACGGTCAGCTCCGCCGAGCCGACGGCGGTGCCCTCGGGCACGTCGAAGAAGACCTGACTGCCGTCCACCGCGGACGTGATCGGCTTGCCGTCCTTGCCGACGATCCGCACCCCGCTGATGGCGGCGTCCGCCGGTGGCGTCAGCGTCGCGCCGGCCGCGTTGGTGTGTACGGTCACCGGCCCGAGCAGCTCACCGGGGTGGCCGGAGACGGCGGGCGGGTCGAGGGTGAGCGAGGCCTTGGGCTCCGTCAGGTCGGCCGCGCTCTTGTGCAGGTAGTCCGCGAGCTTCTCGGCCTGCGGGTCGACCGCGTCGACGTCGGCCCCGTCCGAGTAGCGCCAGATGGCCACCTGGGTGCCGGCCGCCGCGTCCTGCTCGGTCAGGCCGCTCTGGACGCCCGCCCTGGCGGCGAGCGTCGCGAGGTCGTTGACCTGCGGGTAGGAGTTCTGCAGGATCCAACGGATCTTGCCGGCGTCCTTGTTGGCGGCCAGCGAGGTGCCGCTCCAGGCGGTCTCCTGGTACTTGGCGTCCCGCTGGGTGGGGTTGTGGATGTCGACGCAGTACGTCTGCAGGGTGCCGCCGCCGTCCACGGACATCTCGAACAGCCCCGCCGAGACCTCCTGGTCCCCGCCGGCGTCGTGGATCACCGCCGCCCCGTACGTCTTCAGGGCGCCTATGGTCGCGGTCGCCCCGCCCTGACTCTGTGCCGTCTCCTCGGCAGCCGCCGATCCGGCCCCGGCCAGCGCACCGGCGGCGACCAGCCCGGACACAAGAGTGGCGGCGGCCAGCCGGGCCGCACCTCGCCTGCACGCGGACAGCACAGAGAAAGAAGAAAGCACCAAATTCCCCTTCGAGCAGGACCCGTTGACGTGGGGGGTGTGGTCCCACCAGCAGAATCAGAAGCCCCGAGAGATATCACCGGCATCCTAGGGACGCGGCGCACCACGCCTCCCGGTCATACCGTCGGACAAACGATCCGACTCGGAATCGTTATCGCCCGGACCGCGTCCGAGCAGGGCTTATCGACAAATCCACCGGGTCTTACGGAGCGCATTCGCCGATAAGCCACAGTCCGGTCAGTTCGGGGCACTGTCCGCCATCACATCACCGCGGCAGGTTCCGGCTCCTGTGGTGACAAGTCATCCTCCGAACCGCCCGGCGGCGACTCCCAGTTGGGCTCCGACTGCGCGGACGCGGCGGCCGTCCCCGGCTCACCCCTGTTCGCCCGCCGGAAGGCCGACGTACCGCGTGCGAGGTCGTGCCCGATGGCCACCGCGTCGAGGTCCGCCGAGGTCCAGCTCTGCCCCTCGCGCACATCCGTGCGCACCTTCAGCCGGCCCTGCACGATGACGGGGTCGCCCACACTCAGCGACGCCGCCGCGTTCGTCGCGAGCTGCCGATTGGCCCACACCGTGAAGAAGTTGGTGTGCCCGTCCGTCCACGTGTTCTTCTCGCGGTCCAGATAACGCGCGGTCACCGCGAGCCGGAACCGCGCGGACGGTCCCGACGCCAGCTCCCTGTACACCGGCTGCGTCGCCACGTTCCCCACGGCACAGATGATCGTCTCGTTCATCACGAACCCCTCCTTCGCCCGACTGCGGAGGCCGGGCGGACATGCCTACGGGCCCGTCCCGTACGGCTGCGTCTGCGTCTTTCGCCGCCGCGGCGATCACGTCCGTCGCGATCGCCGCACCGCCAGACTGCCTCCGTCGGGCCGAGCCCGCTGAGCCCTGTGGACCACCCCCCGCCTGTGGACAACTCCGTCACCTGGACGAGTGATCCGCCGTCACGACGCGGTTCACCTGGTCCCGTTCACCGCCAAGTTCACCGGGCCGCACCCCACCCCCAACCACGCGCACCCACACCCGCACCCCGCCCCCGCCCACGCGCACCCTCACCGCGTCCCGGCCGCCGCCCCCACCCCCGTGACCCGGCCGAACTGCTCCCGTACCTCCCGGTACCGCAGCAGCTCCGCCGCCACCGGATCCAGCACCCGAGCCCGCCCGCACCCGGCAGCCGCCTCCCGCAATCGTCGTTCCGCGTCCGTGCCGTACCGCCGCGCCGGCCCGCGTGCCGCCATCCGGCAGCTCCACTCGACGAGGGGACCGCCGATGATCCCGGCCACCATGAGCATCACCGGCACCCCGAGGTTCGGCGCCATGAAGCCGATGATCTGGCCCAGCAGCCACAGCCCGCCCACGATCTGAAGGACCGTCATGGCGGCCTGGGTCAGGACGGCCCCCGGCCACCAGCCCGGCCGCGGCGGTCGTCCCGGCGGCAGTCCGGCCCGCGCCGCAAGTTCGTCCAGCGCCTCGGGCAACCCCTGTGAGCCTCGTACGGCCGCCTCGCGCACCGCCTGTGCCCACGGCGCGGGCAGTCCGGCCGAGGCCCGGTCGGCCAGCGTCCGCACGGCCTGTTCGACTCGTTGGCGGGCCGTGGCCTCCTCGTCCTCCTGCGTGCGCAACAGGAGCCGCCCCGTGGGGGTTTCGTACCGGTCCTGGTACCAACGCCACAGCCGCAGCCAGGGCGTCCCGCACGCGCGGTTGGCGTTGCGCAGCCACGCGCGCTCTGCCGCCTCGCCCGCCGCGGTGGCGCCCACCGCGTCCGCGAGCCGCCCGGCGAACTCGTCGCGCGCCTCCTCACTGAGGCCGGTGCGCCGTCGGGTGGCGTACACGGGCCACAGCCCCACCGCGGCGGCGTCCAGGTCGGCCGAGATCCGGCGCGCCGGGGCGCCGCGCTCCGCGACGAACTGGCCGAGCGCCTCGCGCAGTTCACCGAGGCCGTCCCCGGTGAGGGCCGACAGCGCGAGCACGGTGGCGCCGGGTTCGCCGTACTCGCCGAGCGCGATCCCGTCCTCGTCGAGCAGCCGTCGTAGATCGTCGAGGACCTGCTCGGTGGCCTCGCCGGGCAGCCGGTCGATCTGGTTGAGGACGACGAACATGACCTCCGCGTGGCCCGCCATGGGCCGCAGATAGCGCTCGTGCAGCATGGCGTCCGCGTACTTCTCCGGGTCGACGACCCAGATGACCGCGTCGACGAGCGCCAGTACGCGGTCCACCTGCTCGCGGTGCTGCACGGCCGCCGAGTCGTGGTCGGGCAGGTCGATGAGGACGAGCCCGCGCAGTTGTGCCTCCGCCTCGGCGCTCTGCAACGGCCGCCGCCGCAGCCTGGGCGGGATGCCGATCCGCTCGATGAGGCCCGCGGCACCGTCGCTCCAACTGCACGCGATGGGCGCCGCGGTGGTGGGCCGGCGTACGCCGGTCTCCGAGATCGCCACTCCGGCGAGCGCGTTGAACAGCTGCGACTTGCCGCTGCCCGTCGCTCCCGCGATGGCGACGACGGTGTGCTGCCCGGAGAGCCGGCGCCGTGCCGCCGCCTCGTCCAGAACCCGCCCGGCCTCGGAGAGCGTCCGGCTGTCCAGCCGGGTCCGCGAGAGCCCCACCAACTCCCGCAACGCGTCGAGCCGCGACCGCAGATGACCGTCGTAGGCGAGCGGGGCGGCCATGGCCTGCGCGCTGGGCCCCCTGGTCTCCACCACGGGCGGCACGTACCCGGGCGCGACGGTGCCGTCCTCGGCCACGCGGCGTGCGATCAGCCCGTCGTCCCAGACGCTCGTTGCCTCGGCGGAGGCGGAGTCCGTACGAGTGCGGGTGTCGTCGTCTTTACGTCCACTGCCGGCGTCGTCGTCTTCGCTCACGCGCGCGTGGTGCGTACCCGCGTGCCCGGCGGTCCCGACAGTCCCGTCTTTCGGGCGCCCGCCGTCGGCGGAGTCATCGCCCGCACCCGTACGGTTTTCGTCACCCTCTCCGAGGGGAGCGGCGTCCGAAGTGCCCTCTACAGGGGCGTCGTCTTCGGAAACGCCCTCTTCAGGGGAACGCTTTTCCGGACGACCGCCCTCGGCCACTGTCTCTCCAGCGTGATCGGCATGATCCGCGTGATCGGTGTGGTCGGCCTGATCCGTGTGGTCGGCGTGATCCGTGTGGTCCTGGTCAGTGACGGCAGTCACCGGTCACCTCTCCTTCTGCAGTACGGACAGCGCGGCGATGAGTTCGGCCTGGGGTTCGGGGTGTACGTCGAGTGCGTCGAGGGGCGCGAGGCGGCGCTCGCGCTCCGTGTGCATGACCCGGTCCACGTGTTCGGCGAGCAGCCGCCCGCCCCGGTCGCGCAGCCGCAACGCCCCGTGCGCGCCGATCCGTTCGGCGAGCCCCTCGCCTGCCGAACGCGCCCGGCGACCGCCCAGGAGCGCGGTGGCGACCAGGACGGCAACCGCCTCGGGGTCCGGCGCGACGGTGCGGTCGAGGTCGCGCACCTCCTCCTCGGCGTACTCCTCCAGTTCGCGCCGCCAGCGCCGTACCGCCATCCCGATGCGGTGCTCGGCGCTCTCCAGGGAGGGGTCGCGGTCGGTGAGACCGGGGGCGCCCGCCGCGGGTTCGCGCCGCCAGGTCTCGTCCACGCGCTCGTCCGCGGCGGTGACGGCGCACAGCAGGAGGGCCGCCAGGCTCTCCATGAGCGCGTCGAGGAGCTCGCCGGCGGAGCAGTCGACCGGGAAGGCGCGCCAGCGCTTCAGCGCGTCCCCTGCGAGCACGGCGCCCGCCTGCAACCGCCCTCGTACGCGCGCGTGCTCGCTGTCGTACGCCGCGTCGACGGCGGAGGTGAGCCGCAGGGCGGCCGCGTACTGCGCGGCGGCGGCGCTGGCCAGTTCGGGCATCCGGGACTTGAGCGAGTCGAGGACGCCGTACGCGGTGCGGGCCAGGGTCTGCTGTCGGTTGGCGGGGTCCTGGACCTGGTGGATGAGCCAGTTCCGCAGCGAGGCGACGGCGGTGGCCGGCAGCAGCCCGCCGCCCCAGGCGGACTCGGGGAGTTCGGGCACGGTGAATCGCGGTACGTCGCCGAGGCCGGCCTTGGTGAGCAGCGCCGCGTACTGCCGGGACACCTCGGAGGCGACCTGGTGCGGCACGCGGTCGAGGACCGTCACGAGGGCGGCGTCGTACTCCTTGGCGGTGCGCAGCAGATGCCAGGGGACGGCGTCGGCGTAACGGGCGGCCGTGGTGACCATCACCCAGATGTCGGCGGAGCAGATGAGTTCGGCGGCCAGGACGCGGTTGTCGGCGACCAGGGAGTCGATGTCGGGGGCGTCGAGGAGGGCGAGGCCGCGCGGGAGGGTCTCGGCGGTCTCGACGCGCAGCACGCGCGCGGGGTTCTCACCCGGGAGGAGCAGGTCGTCCCCGGGCTCCTGGTGGGGCACCCACACGCGCGTGAGGTCGGGCAGCACCCGCATCCCGCTGAACCAGTGATGGTCCTCCGGGTGGCACACCAGCACCGGCGTGCGCGTGGTCGGCCGCAGTACGCCCGCCTCGCTGACCCGCCGGCCCACGAGGGAGTTGACGAGGGTCGACTTGCCGGCGCCGGTGGAACCACCCACCACAGCCAGCAAGGGCGCTTCGGGCTCTCGCAACCGGGGCACCAAATAGTCGTCGAGCTGTGCGAGCAGTTCGTCGCGGTTGGCACGCGCGCGTGGAGCCCCCGCCAGGGGCAGCGGGAAGCGTGCGGCGGCGACACGGTCGCGCAGGGCGGAGAGTGCGTCGAGCAGCTGAGGCCGTACGTCCAAGGTCACCACATGTGAAGAATGCCCAATTTTAGGGGAATTCTGAAGCATATGAGCATGTCTGCGCGCCGACCGGACACAAGGGATGGAAGGGATGACTGGGACGCGGCCACAGCCCAGGCATAACGAGTGCACAACACCCGGGGCGTGAGCGGCCAAAAGCGATGCACGATTCGTACCTGCCTGCGATTATCAGGACCGCTTCACCGAACCTCCACATCGAGCCACGGAGGCGAAGCAACAGGGACAAGGACGCGGGAGCCCTATCCTTGTCCCCGGCAACGTCACGGATCAGCCCACACCCGGGCACCAGACACGAGGCCACCACACCGGCCCCCGTAGCTCAGTGGATAGAGCAGGCGCCTTCTAAGCGCTTGGCCGCAGGTTCGAGTCCTGCCGGGGGCGCACCGTCTCCGCCCTCCCAATGGGAGGGCGTTTTTGCTGGCCAGAGCCATTTCATGGGGCTCGGCCGAGTTGCTGCGCGAGGGTGGCCTCGGCCTTCCTGTGAAGCCGACCACCCAGACATGGGCAAATCGGCATACAGGTTGAAGGGCGCCCACATATCGGATCATCCTTGGCGCCATGAGTCCCGCCTCCGCCCCCTTGGACCTGCTCCCCACGGGCGAGTACGCCCGCGACTGGGCCCTCGTCGACGTGGAGACCTCGGGGCTCATGGCCCGGCGGGATCGGGTGTTGTCCGTCGCGGTGATCACGATCGGGCCGGACGGTGAGCAGACCGGGGAGTTCTCGACGCTGCTCGGTCCGGGGTGTGACCCGGGGCCGGTCGAGGTGCACGGGCTGACCGTCGAGCGGTTGCGGGGCGCGCCGAGCTTCGATCAGGTCGCCGAGCGGATCGGAGGGATGCTCCAGGACCGGGTCCTGGTCGCTCACAACGCCCAGTTCGACTACGACTTCCTGGCCCACGAGTTCGCCCGTGCGCGGATGTGGCTGCCGGTGTCCCAGCGGCTGTGCACTTTGGCTTTAAATCGCCAGGTGGATCCGCCGACGGACAACATGAAGCTCGGCACCCTCGCGGCCCACTACGGCGTCCCCCAGCAGCGCGCGCACGATGCACTGGACGACACTCGGGTCCTGGCCGGGATCCTGCGGGCGTCTCTGCGCGAGGCGGCGAAGCTCGCGCTGCCCCTGCCGCTGGTGACCTGCCCTCCCCGGGCAGAATCGACGTTCACGCCGAAGCCGCCCAAGACCCCCTGCGCGTACCGCAATCCGGGGCGGATGACTCCCGGCGGACCGCTTCAGCAGGGGATGAAGGTCGCGCTCACCGGTGAAACCGCCCATGCCCGGGCGGAGTTGGTCGGGCGGGCAGTTGCCGTCGGGCTGAACATGATGACCTCCGTGAGCCGGCACACCAGCGTCCTGGTCACCAATGAACCGGCGTCCGGATCCGCGAAGGCCGAACGCGCACTCGCCGAGAACGTGCCGGTCATCGACGAGAACACCTTCCTGCGGCTGCTGACCGACGTACGGCCGGGGGTGGTGCATGAGGCGACAGCCGTAGTGGTCGTCCCGGTGACCGAGTCGGACGCGGAGCAGGTCATGCCCGTGGAGCAGCCGGTGTCCAGCACAGCGGCTGCCGCTCCCGTCACGGAAACACCGGCCCTGCCCACGAACGTCCCCGATGTGTCGGACCCTGCTCCGCCTCAACCGGCGCCCTCCGGCGGCCACTTGGGCAAGCCCTTGGCAGGCCGCCGTGTGCTGGTGCTCGGTGGCGCCCATGCCGAGGCCGCCGCTGCTCGTACCCGCGTCGTGGAGTTGGGCGGATCCGCGGCGGTCAACCTCTCCGTGAGCGTCACCGACGTCGTGCTCCTGCCGGGAGGGGAGGGTGACCGGCGTATGAGTCGGATCACCGCCCTCGGGCTCCCTGTGCAGGACCGTCACTGGATCACCGCGCCGACCGCCGCCGGCCCGGTCGAGGTCGGCGAGGCGGCCGATGCCGCTCTCCGGCCCCAGGAACCGCACGTGTTGCCCAGGGGCGGCGTCATCGACCTGCCCATGCCGCTCGGCGGACCCGCGCCCGAGTGGTACGTCACCGCCGGCTGGGCGCCGCGGTCCGACTGCGAGGTCGATGTCGTCGCCTTCCTCCTCGACGAGGACGAACAGGTCACCTTCGACGAGGACTTCATCTTCTACGGAGCCCCCGAGAGCCCCGCCGGGACGGTACGGCTCCTGTTCGGCGGGCCCGCCGAACAGACCGTCGCCCTCAACCTGGCATCCCTGCCGCCCTCGACCCGCAAGGTCGTCGTCGCCGCGGCGATCGACGGCGACGCCACCTTCGGGACGGTCGGGGCGATCCAGGTCGGCGCGGCTCCCGGCAGCAGCGGGGCGCCGCTCGCCCGGGCCACCCTGGACGCCGCCACCACCGAACGCACCCTGCTGCTCGCGGAGTTCTACCGCAGGGGGCCGCTCTGGCGCCTACGCGCCGTCGGCCAGGGCTACGACCACGGCCTGGACGCCCTCGCCCGCGCATACGGCGTCGACATCGCCGACTGAACGACACCGAAGCGGCACCGGACGGAATCCCTCACTGCACCGCCGCCTCGGGCTCACCCGCCGCGGACGGGTGAACGTATCTGCCCTCCTTGAACGGCGTGAACCACGACTCGAACGCCACCGGCGCCACTCCGAACGCGCCCCTCGCGGAGGCTCCGCCGATTCCGTCCGCCCCCTCGATCCCCTCGATCCCGCCCATCGAGTCGTCGTAGAGCCACTCGTGGCCCATGTCCTCGTAGACGTTGCCTGCGAACGCGGCGAGGGCGGCGGACAGTTCGTCGTCGAGCAGGCCGTAGAGCTCCAGGGTCGTGGTCGCCTGGCTCAGGAGGAATCGCAGGGCGAGTTCCTCGGCGACACAGCTGAGGCGCTCGAAGCTTCCGTCGGTGAAGCGGGTGGTCATGGCGATCACCGTCACCAGGAAGCGGCGGGAGAAGTGGGCGTCGTAGTTGAGGGCGTACCGGTCGGGAAGGCGCTCCAAGTGCCAGAGCGGGCCCTCGCATTCCGCGACGGTCGCCTCCTCCTGCGTCAGGACCTGGACGTCCTCGAACAACTCGTCCACCAGGATGTCGATCGCGTAGACCAAGGCCCCGGCGGCGAGTCGCGCGGTTTCCGGTGGGACGGCGGAGTCGCCATCGCCACGCGCCCTCCCGCCTGTCTCCCCTGCGCCTTCCCTCTCTTCTGCGCCTTCCCTCTCCTCACCCTCACCCTCATCGTCGATCACGCCGAACATCGCCGGTGTGAAGGACCGCAGTTCGTCCGCCAGTTCCAGCATCTGGCTTCGTACGGCCGCGGATTTCGCCTCGTCGTCGTGGGCCCCTTCGGTGCCTTCGGCCGGTGCGCCGCCGGTGTGGCGGGCCTTGCGGGCGGCGGGGTCGTCGGGCGGGGCGTCCGGGCCCTCCGCCGCGTCGAGGCTCTGTTTGGCCAGGTCCGGGTGGAGTTCGACCTCGCAGCGGTCGATCGTCCAGTCGGCCAACAGCTCTGAGCGTTCCAGCAGTTCGTCGACCAGCGCCTGTACCGATTCCTCGGCGACCTCCAGGGCCGGGGCGTCCACGACGACCTTCAGAAGGGCACCGCCCGGGTGGACGGCGACGATGGTGTCGAGAACGTCGACCTCCACGCCGTCGGGTCCCTCGACGGCCCGTACAGAATCGAAGCCGTCCTCGATGAGCGCCACGGCGCCGGCGCGTTGGAGCGGGTCCATCTCCGGAGTGCCCTCCGGGATGCAGGTGTCCACAGTCACTACGTACGTCACGGGACCGAGCCTGACAGGCGGGAACGGTCCCGCGCGAGGGAACGGGCCCGTCGACACCGGGGATTTGTATGGAAGCCACCCTGTCCGACCTGCGCAGGTCCGGCCGGTCGGCGAGTCCCCCGGCCTCGCCGACACCGCCGGGCGCCGCGCATCGACGTAGAACTGCCCCTGAACCGGCCGTGGTTGTGGTGCGCGGCGCGATCTGGCAAACCGGGACGGCGAACGGCCTGTCCGACACGGTGGTCGCCCGAGCGGCGTCCGCCGGATTGCGCTGCAACTCGCCGACGGCGATGTCGCGCACCCCGGGCAGGCCGCGCGCCTCCGGACAGGAGGCCGACCTGGTGGTCGACCAGCACGTCCAGCGAGAGCTGCACACCTCACTAGACGAACATACGTTCGAAGATGTGGAACGGCTCGGCTACGCCGAACGCCGCCCCCGCCCCGGCCGCCCACGGACCGTCACCCGACCGGGACAAGCCGGGACGATCCGGGATGCGACGGACCAGAACATTCCAGGACCGGAGTACGGTGGCACTACCGAGCGCACCTCGCACGCCGTCACCGTTTCGGCGTCGCCCTCGGGGAACGGCAAGGCGGCCGGAGCACTTCGCGTCCGGTCGGAAATGAGCCGCCCCACATGAGCCTGTTGACTCTCGGAGTACTCGCCTCCTCGCACAAGGAGAACGAGTTCCGGCTGCCGCTGCACCCCCGCCACCTCGACCGGATCGCCCCGGACATACGAGAGCGCATCTTCCTCGAACAGGGCTACGGCGAACGCTTCGGCGTCGCCGACGACGCGCTGCGCCCGCTCGTGGCCGGCCTGCACTCCCGCGAGCGGCTCCTCGCCGACTGCGACGTCGTGATGCTGCCCAAACCGATGCACGACGACATCGCCGAACTGCACGAAGGCCAGACGCTGTGGGGCTGGCCGCACTGCGTGCAGGACGAGAAGATGACGCAGATCGCCATCGACCGACGGCTGACCCTGATCGCCTGGGAGGCCATGAACCACTGGACCTCCACGGGCGCCTTCAGCGTCCACGTGTTCCACAAGAACAACGAACTCGCGGGCTACTGCTCGGTGTTGCACGCCCTGCAACTCGGCGGGCTCACCGGCAGCTACGGGCGCCGGCTGCGCGCGGTGGTCATAAGCTTCGGCGCCACGGCACGCGGCGCGGTCACGGGCCTGGGCGCCATGGGCGTCTCCGACGTCACGGTGCTCACGCAGCGCGCCGCGGCGGCCGTGGCCTCGCCGATGCCGTCCGTCGTGATGGGGCACTTCGAGGAGCAGGAGGACGATCCGTCGCGGCTGCAGGCCGTCACCGGGCTCGGCCCCGTGCCGCTCGCGCAGTACCTCGCCGGGTTCGACATCGTCGTCAACTGCGTCCTCCAGGACACCGACGCACCGCTCATGTTCGTCAATGACGAGGAACTCGCCCTGTTCCAGCCGGGCACCTTCTTCATCGACGTCTCCTGCGACGAGGGCATGGGCTTCGCCTGGGCCCGCCCGACCACCTTCGGCGAGCCCATGCACACGGTCGGACCGGGCTGCCACTACTACGCGGTGGACCACAGCCCGTCCCACCTCTGGAACTCCGCCACCTGGGAAATCAGCGAGGCCCTCCTCCCCTACCTCCCCAAGGTCATGGGCGGCCCGGCCTCCTGGGACACCGACGTCACGGTCAAGAAGGCCATCGAGATCCGCGACGGCGTCATCCAGAACCCGAAGATCCTCTCCTTCCAGCACCGGTCGGCCGACTACCCGCACGCACCCTCGGAAGCTAGGCATTCATGAACTGGCCTGGCTTCAGCGCCCGATCGGTGATCCGTACGTCGCCGATCGTGCCGTGGAAGACCTGGCTGACCGCGCCCGCCCACTGGTAACCGCCCAGCAGGAACGGCATGTTGAGCGTCGTCAACCCGATGGCCGTGCTGGTCGGGTTGCGACCCTCCTCGCAGCCGTTGACGTAAAGCTTGCTGATCCGGCCGTCGTTGGCGACGGCGACGTGCCACCACTCCTCCTGCTGGAGCAGGTGGCTCCAGGCGGTGGTGGCGCCGTTCTGGTTGAGCGGGTAGGCGTTCCACTGGAGTTCGATGGAGCTCGACAGGCTCACCGTGAGGACGGGCTCGTCCGCCGTGGCGGACGGGCCGTTCTTGCCCGCCTGGGCCGCCGTGCCCGCGCGGCTCAGCATCGACGACCAGCCGTTGCGTCCGCCGTCCCAGTCCGCCGGCACCTTGAAGAAGACCTCGAAGGTGTAACCGCGGGCGAAGGTCTCGCGGTTGATCGGCGCCCGGTCGACCGTCTGGAGGTACGCGCCGCTGACCGGGTTGCCCTGCCCCGCGAACACCAGCCCCGCGTGGGCGGGTTGGTCGGGGTGATGGTCGCCGGTCCAGGTGAGCGCGTGCGCGGGGGTGCCGGGGACGGTCTTCAGGACGAGGTCGTTGCCGTGACCCGTCCGGTCCTTCACGACCGTGTCGGCTGCGACGGCACCGCCGGCCGTGCCGCCACCCTCGTCGAACCGCCAGTAGGCCAACGTGCCCGGCAGCAGCATCCGTCGAGCCGGCCGGGACCTGCGCGGCGGCACCGGTGCGAAGCCCGCGAAACGCTTCTCGAAGTCGATCGCCATCGAGAAGTAGTCGACCTTCGAGGTCAGTTCGAGCTCCCGCGCCGCGAGGGCGTTCAACTCGCCGTCCGCCGCCAGCTCGCGGATCCACGGCGAGAAGGTGGCGACGTCGATCATCCCGCGGTCGAGGTCGAAGCGGTAGGAGCGGATCATGCCGGCGCCGCCGTAATAGCGGTCCTGGTAGTTGGTGATGTGCAGATGTACGTCGTTGCCGGCGCTGTTCTTCAACACCGTGCTGCCGGGCGGCCAGTAGTGGCCGTTGAGGGTGAGGAAGATCTGGTCGTTGTCCTTGATCAGGCCGTCCCACAACTGCTGGCCGTAGGAGGACAGTTCGGCCGCGCCGTCCTCGTCCGAGCCGACGATCTCGTGCGTCGTCACGATCACCGGCAGCGTCGGGTTCGCGGCGATGACGGCATTGGCCCACGCGAAGCCCTTCGCCGACAGGCGCCAGTCCAGCGACAGCAGCATCCACTTGCGGCCGCCCGCCTTGAAGACGTGGGCGGTGTTGTAGCCGTCGGGACTTGAGGAGTGGTAGCCGGGCGTCCTCCTGGCCCGCGCCGGGCCGAAGGTGTCCAGGTAGGGGGTGGCACCGCGTTGGTCGTCGTCGCGGACGTCATGGTTGCCGGCCAGCACGCCGTACGACGCCCCCGCGCGGTCCAGCATGTCGAACACCTTGGTCGCCGCCGCGTACTCCTCGGCGAGACCGTTCTGCGTCACGTCACCGAGGTGCGCCAGGAACACGATGTTCTCGTCGTTGCCGCCCGCCCGCCCCGCCGGATCGAGGACGTAGCGGAACGACGCCTCCATCGGCACCGGGTGGATGCGGTCCTGGTCGAACATGTACTGGGTGTCGGGCATGACGACGACCGTGAAGCGGGGGTTGTCGGGGTCCGGGTCCCACTTGCCGCGCGCCGTCGGTGACATCGTTGTCTGCCCGTACGGGTCATCGTCGTCCCCGACCCGGCTCCGGCCGCTTCCGCCGACTGCCGCATACGCCGGAGCCCCGCCCAGCACCCCTGCCGCCGCCGCGCCCACCCCGAGCACACCGGCCCGATTCAGGAACGTACGTCGACTCGACGCGGCGATGCCGTCACCGTCGAGGTCCGCGGTACGAGGGCACCCGTTCACAGCTGAACTGTCCATGTCCGCTCCAATGCCGAGTATCAGAACGGAGCCACGCTATGGACGGCGGAGATACGGCAGACCTGCGCGCCGGGAACCGGATGCCGAACGACGCGCCAACACCACTTGTTTCCTACTGAGTTGCCTGAGGTGTCTGAGCCGCTTGAGGTGCCTGAGCTGCCTGAGGTGATTGGGATGGCTCGGACTTCTGAGACGGCTGAGACGGCTCGGAATACTCCGCCACCCCGTCCTCCTTCATCGCCTTCGCCTCGCTCTTGAGGATCCGCATCGACTTGCCCAACCCCCGCGCCGCTTCGGGTAGTTTCTTCGAGCCGAACAGCAGGATGATCATGATCGCCACGATCAGCAGGTGCCAGGGTTCCAGTCCGTTGCGGAGCATCCCGCACGCCCTTTCTCTACATCCCCCGCGCTCAATTGCAGTCTTGCGCAACTGTACAACCCACGGCCTCAGTCGTCGGAGTCCCGCCTGCTGGTAGCCGCCGCATACGCCTGTGCCGGCGTCATCGCGACCCCGTTGAGGCTGACCGTCTTGTAGGGGCTGACCTTGGCGCAGGTCTTGGACTGGTCGGCGGTGGAGGCGTGGGCGTTGGAGACGGCGGCCGCCGTGTCGGCCGGGGCCGGGGCGGACGTACCGCCCGGGTAGGTGCCGCCGCTCGGCCAGTCGCTGCCGATCACCAGGGTCAGGCCCGTACCGGTGCCCTGTTCCAGATGAGAGGCGGGCAGGCCCAGGGACTTGGCGACCGTCTGGGCCTCGGCCTTCTGGCCGGTGCCGTAGCTGAGCGTGGTGGTCACCGCGGGGCTCGGCGCGTTGGCCGTGGTCGTGCCCGAGCTGAAGCCGTGGTCCGTGAGGGCGGTCGCCACGGCGGAGGCGCGGCCGGTGATCTGGGTGCCGTTCTCGACGGTCACGGCGATCTGGGCGGCGGGGACGGCCTGGACGGTGGCCGAGGGCTTCGCGGTCGCTGAGGCCGCCGCGGACTTCTTGCCGGAACCGTCGGTCAGCGGCTGGTCGCCCGCGATGGTGGAGAAGAGGGTCTTGGCGCCCGTGCCCACCACGACACGGTTGTCGTTGGCCGGGTCGGGCGCCGTCTGCATGGTCGTGAACGTCATCCGCTTGGTGGGGACCTTGTTCACGTCGGCCGCGAGCGAGATCAGCTTCTTGACGCTGCCGAGGCCGTCGTCGACGGTCAGCGCCTTGGTGGCGGCATCGGCGAGACCGTAGACCGCGGTCGGGTCCGTCAGGGTGCCCGCGCTCTTGAACTTGCGGATCATCGCGCTGAGGAAGATGTGCTGGGAGACGGTACGGCCGAGGTCGCTGCCGTCGCCGAAGCCGTGCCGGGAGCGCACGAACTGGAGCGCCGCCTCGCCCTTGAGGGTGTGGGTGCCCTTGGAGAGCTTGAGGTGCGAGTAGGTGTCGTAGACGTTGTCGCTGACGCACACGGGGACACCGCCTACCGCGTCGGACATCTTCACCACGCCGGAGAAGTCAAGTTTGACGAAGTGGTCGATGGGGATGCCGGTGAGCTGGTGGATGGTGGCCACCTGACAGGCGGGACCGTACTGGAGCGCGCTGTTGATCTGCCCGTAGTAGCCGCCGGTGGACGTGCCGTTGGCGGTGTCCTTGCAGGCCGGGACGTCGGTCATGGTGTCGCGGGGGATGCTCATGATGGTGGCGTTGGACCGGTCGGCGGCTATGTGCACCACCATCTCTACGTCCGCGTTCCCGCTGCCGGTCTGCACGCCGGTCTGCGAACAGCCGCCGCCCAGCTTGCAGTCGGCGGCGCTGGTCCGCCCGTCCGAGCCCATCACCAGGATGTTGATCGGCGTACGGCCGAAGGCGTCGGCCTTCTCCGAGCCGCCCTTGCCGTCCAGCGCGACGCTGTTGATGTTGCCGTTCAGGTGCTGGTAGAACCACCAGCCGGCCCCGGCCGTGGCTATCACCAGAACGGCCAGACACAGCCCTACGGTCCTCAGCACCCGCCTGCCGCGCCGCACCGGACGCGCCCGGCGCGCCCCCCTGCCACCGCGTGAACGGGCGGCCTCCCGCGCCGCCGCCCGACCGCCCTGCGGATGCGTACCGGCGGACCTCCCCGCCCCTCCGGCGGATCTCCCGGACCCGCCGGACGACTTCGCGTGCTGCCCGGGCACCCGGTCACCGCGGCTGCGGGTGGCCTGGCCGCCCCTGCCGTCCCACGGGTCGCTCATCTCCCACTCCCCTGAACGGTCGGGCCCGAGCAGGGGCTCCTTGGGTTGCGTAGTTGCGCAATCTAACAAACCCCTGACCGGTTCAGGACAGGTGCCTGCCCGATTCACAGGTGAGGGATGTCATGGAACCCGAGGTCACCGAACTCCGTCGTGGCCTCGCTCGTACCGTCTCCGGGCCGCCAGGAGTGCGCCGGCGTAGAGGACCAGAACGGCGGCGAGCAGCAGGTAGTACACGACCGGGAGGGCGGTCAGACCGAGCATCGCGCCGAGCGGTGACGGCGGGAGGGACAGACCGATCGCGGCCAGGGTGACCGCCGCCCGGACCACCGGACCAGGCCTGTGTCCCTGCGCAGCTCGGCTGCCAACCCTCAACAGCACCATCACCAAAGCCTGGGTGAGCAGGTTCTCGGTGAACCACCCTGAGTGGAACGCCGCTTCGTCGTCCCCCGTCCCCGGACCGTGCAGGGCGAGCGCGAGGACGCCGAAGGTGGCGAGGTCGGCGACCGCGTTGAGCGCGCCGAACCCGACGATGAACCGCAGCAGCGCACGCGGGCGCAGCACGGTCGGACGGCGCAGCACCTTCGGGTTCGGACGGTCGTGGGCGAAAGCGAGCTGGGCCGCGTCGAAGCCCAGGTTCTGCGTCAGCACCTGGGCCGGCAGCATCGGCAGGAACGGCAGCAGCAGGCCCGCGCCGAGCATCGCGATCACGTTGCCGAGGTTCGAGGAGAGCGTGACCCGCAGATACGTGGCGATGTTGCCGCCCGCGTACCGGCCCGCCGCGACGGCGTGGGCGATCGCGGTGAGGTCCTTCTCGGCGAGCACCACGTCCGCACCCTCACGGGCCACGTCGGCGGCACCCCGCGGCGCGATCCCGACGTCGGCGGCGCGCAGCGCGGGCAGGTCGTTGACGCCGTCCCCGAGAAAGCCGACGGTGTGCCCGGCGGACCGCAGCGCGTGGGTGATACGGGCCTTGTGTTCGGGGGTGCAGCGCGCGAACACGGCGGTGCGGCGGACCAGTTCGGCGAGTTCGGGGTCCGTGCGGCCGTCGAGGTGGTCGGCGGTGAGTACGTCCCCGTCGGCGACCGGGACGCCGAGGTCACGGCAGGCGCGGGCGGCGGTGCCGGGGTGGTCGCCGGTGAGGATCTTCACGGCGACGCCGCGGTCGGTGAGGACCCGCAGCGCGTCGACGGCGGTGGGCGCGAGGGCGTCCCGCAGGGTGACCAGACCGCGGAAGGCGAGGCCGCGTTCGTCGGCCGGCGTGTACTCACGCGCGCGTGCCGGGCGTTCGGCGGTGGCGACCGCCAGGACGCGCAGACCGGCGGCGGCCTGCCGGGCGGCGAGGTCGCGCAGCCGATCGCGCTCACCGTCGCCCACCTCCTCGCCCCCGCCCTCGCCTCCGTCGAACACGCAGCGCTCCAACACGGCCTCGACGTCTCCCTTGACGACCAGGGTGTGCGTGCCGAGCCGGCCGGGGGTGCGCACGACGGCGGTGGACAGGCGCCGGACCGGGTCGAAGGGGACGGCCGCGGTCCCGTCGTACGCCATGAGTTTGTCCTCGTCGGCCGCGTCCAGGAGCGCCTCGTCGAGGGCGTCGGGGGCGGGCAGGTCTGCGAGTTGGAGGGTCCACCAGGCGTTGACGCCGGCCCAGCGCAGCACCTCGGGGTCGTCCCGGCCGTCCGGTCCGAGGGCGCCGTCGACCACCGGGCGGTCCTGGGTGAGCGTGCCGGTCTTGTCCAGGCACAGCACGTCCATCGCGCCGATGTCGTGCAGCGCGGGCAGCCGCTTGACGATCACCCCGTGGGACCGGGCCAGCAACGAGGCGCCACGGGCCAGGCAGGTGGTGACGAGGACCGGCAGCATCTCCGGCGTCAGCCCCACGGCCACCGCGACGGCGAACGGCAACGTCTCCGACCCGCGTCCGCGCAGTGCCGCGTTGGCCATGAGCACCAGCGGCGGCGTCAACAGCATGAACCGGATGAGGATCCACGAGATGCCGTGCACGGAACGGTCGAAGGCGCTGTCCCCGGCTCTGTCGGACGCACGTCCGTGGGCGGCGGCGAACCTGGTGTGGGCGCCGGTCGCCGTGACGATCGCGGTGGCACTGCCGGCGGCGATGCTGCTGCCCTGGAAGCAGAGTTGGGGTTGCCCGAAGAGGCCGGCGGGCACGGGCGGTCCGCCATGAACCCCAGGACCTACGTCGTCCACCACACCCGGCATGTCAGCCGCGGACTTGGCGACCGGAGCGGACTCGCCGGTGAGCGCGGCCTGGTGCACGCTCAACCCGCTCGCGCGCAGCAGTCGTACATCCGCCGGGACCACGTCACCGGGGCCGAGGCGGATCACGTCACCCGGGACCAGTTCGTCCACGACGATCTCGTGCACGGTGGGCGGCGCGTCGTCGTCGGCGCGGCGCAGCACGGTCGCGGTGGTCGCGACCAGTTCGCGCAGCGCGGCCATGGAACGGTCGGCGCGGTGCTCACCGGACGCGCGTAGCACGCAACTCACCACGACCAGCAGGAGGATCACCGAGGCGGTGCCCCAGGCGAAGACGGCGGCCGACACCAGCCCGAGGCACAACAGGACCGCCGTGAACGGATCGCGCAGACTGCGCACGAACAGCCGCAGCCAGGAAGCCTCACGACGAGCCGGAAGCGTGTTCTCACCGAACCGCGCCAGCCGCTCCTCCGCCTGCGCCCGGGTCAGCCCACGCGGACCGCTGTCCAGCCGGCGCAGCACTTCGAGCACGGTCGGTACCGACGGCATGGCCTTCGTGTCCGTCATGGCCGACCCGGTCGATACGGCCGTTCGCAGACCAGATCCCTCGGCCGCCGTCGGCTCAGGCACCGGTCCCGTGCAGCCGGCGTACCGGCGCGGTGGTCTGGTGCGAGCGGGCGGTCAGCTGGCCGACCATCACGCGCACGACGGTCACGATGTCGGGGTCGTCGACGTAGTAGACCTGCCGTCGGCCCTCTCTGCGGGAGCGCACGAGGCCGGCGAGCTTCAGCTTGGCCAGATGCTGGCTGACCGCGGGCAGCGCGCCGCCCACCCGGTCGGCGAGGTGCGTGACGTCGCTCTCGCCCTGGGACAGCGCCCACATGATGTGGAGCCGGGCCGAGGAGGCGAGCAGGCCGAACACCGCGGCCGCCTCTGTCAGGACCTCGGCGGACGGGTCCTCGTAGCTCACTACGCCCCCGACGTTCTCCGCCACAGTCCGCTCCCGTCCCGCCCATGTCACAACCGTCGTACGGCCGTCATTCAGCCGTCATCCGCACGCCCGCCCAGTCTAGGCGGCGGCACCGACAGCGCCCGCCGTCCGTGCCCGGAGTTCCCGGGTTGCGCAATGTCTTGAGCGAGTGACAGAACCTCGACGATCTCGTGAGCACCGGCGATACACCGCCATGATCGACCTAGGCTTGCGCAATCAAGCAACCCTGACTGGAGGAGACAACGACGTGGGCATCATCGGCTGGATCATCCTCGGCCTGCTCGCCGGAGCCATCGCCAAGATCCTGCTGCCCGGCCGCGACCCGGGCGGTCTGATCGGCACGACCCTCATAGGCATCGCGGGCGCCTTCGTCGGCGGCTGGCTCTCCTCCCGCTTCCTGGACCGCCCGGTGGAGAACCACTTCTTCGACCTCTACACCTGGGGCTCGGCGATCGCCGGCTCCCTGGTCCTGCTCATCGCCTACCGCCTGCTGTTCGGCAACACACGCCGCGACTGACCCAGGACTGTCGACGGCCTACGGGGCGCGGGAACCGGGCACGGCGCGACCATCGCGCCCACCCACCCGCGCCTCCTCAAGACACCGCAGCAGGAACGGCACCATCCCGCGCTCCAGCAAGGCCGCTTCCCACGCCTCGCCACTTTCGCCCGCCTCACCCCGGCCGGCCTCACTCCCGTCCTCGAGCGGCCGACTCCGCGCCGCCACCAGCAGCCACCCCAGATCGCCGATCGCCACCCCGACGGCCACCGCCCCCGCGAGCAGCGCCGCCGTGATCAGGCCGCCTCCGACGTAGGGCCGGTCCGCGAAGACGCGCATGCCGTACCCGGCGATCAGACAGACCACCGCGACCACCGCCGACAGGACGGGAATCAGCATCACCAGGAGGTTCTGGACCCCGCCCGAGCCGTTCGCCTTCGCAGCGGCGACGATGCCGGCGCACTCGTCCAGCGCCCTGGCCCGCAGCCGCTCCCGGTCCACGGCCCCGTCGACGCGTTCGAGGGCCTGGTCGAGCACCCGCTCGAACAGCACCACGTCGATGTCCTGCGACGGCCCAGGATCTGCCATGTCTCCCCCGTTGGTTGAGGACTGGCGAGTGTAATGGTTCATGACTTGCGCAACCTTTGAAGGCTGGACGCCGAGACGGCCCCCGAAGCCTCGAATTCCCGGAACCAGCGGCATTCACACGTCCGAGGGCCTGACACACCCAGAGGCATAGGGTTGCCGAATTGTTATCGAGCGAATTGTGTTGCCCACGGCGGATGTTGAATGTCAAGGCCGCTGAATTGGCCCCCGGGACACGTGTCGAAAATCCGCTGATTATCGGTTCCGGATGTCGGATTCCCAGGTTTTCGCTTCCCGTGGCCTGCTTCGACGCGCCACCGCATCCCAGAGTGTCGGCCGGAACAACCGACCCCGGTGCACAGCACCGCAAAGGGAGAATTCAGTGAACGTCACGACCACGGCGGGCACGCCGGTCGAGCGGCGGGCCGCCACGCTCGTCATGGCCTGCGTCGGCGTCTTCGTCGCCTATGTGCCGGTGACCACCGTCTCGGTCAGCCTGCCCACCGTCCAGCGCGCGCTGAACGCGTCGACCTCCCAACTCTCGTGGGTGTCCGACGCGTTCGTGCTGCCCATGGCCGCTCTCATCCTGACCGCCGGCGTCTTCGGCGACGTACACGGCCGCAAGAAGGTCTTCCAGGCGGGTCTGGCGTTCGCCGCTCTCGGCGCTGCCGTCGCCCTGTGCGCGCGGTCCGTCCAGGTGCTGTGGGTGGGCCAGGCCTTCGCCGGCATCGGTGCGGCCGCCCTGCTGCCCACGACCCTGGCGCTGATCAGCCACGCCGTCCCGGACCCGCGCGAACGCGGCAAGTTCGTCGGCCTGTGGGCGTCCGCCCTGCTGGGGGCGCTCGCCGTCGGCCCGCTGATCGCCGGCGTGATCCTGAACCACGTCGGCTGGCGCTGGATCTACCTCCCGGCCCTCCCGGTGTCCCTCGTCGCCATGGCCGTCGCGTCCCGCACGCTCGTCGACTCCCGCGCCCCCGGCGCCGCCACCCGCCGCCTCGACTGGCCCGGCCAGCTCACCGCCGCGCTCGCCGTCACCGCCCTGGTTTACGGCGTCATCGAGGGCGGCGCGGAGTCCTTCGCGGACGTCAAGGTGCTGCTCGCCCTGTTCGTCGCGGTCGTCAGCGGTGTCGCCTTCGTCATGGCCGAGCGGCGCAGCGCGAGCCCGATGCTGGATCTGTCGCTGTTCCGCAGCCCGGGGTTCAGCGCCACCACCCTGGTCGCGACGATCACCTTCCTGGGGCTGATCGGCTTCTTCTTCGTGCTGAGCCTCTACTTCGGCATGGTGCAACGGCTCGACACACTGGACGCCGGCTACCGGCTGCTCATGGCCACCGGGGTGTGCCTGCTGATGGGACCGATCACGGGCCGCCTGATGCACCGCATCGCGCCCCGCCTCATGATCACCGCCGGTCTGCTGGTCACCGCGGGCGCGCTGTTCTCGCTCACCGGCATCGACGCCGACACGTCGTTCGGCTCGCTGGCCTGGCGGCTGGCGCTGCTCGGCCTGGGCCTCGGCTGCGTGATCACCCCGATGACGGCCACCGCCGTCAGTTCGGTGCCGCACCACCTGGCCGGCATGGCCGCGGCGGGCAACAACGCCTTCCGCCAGGTCGGCGGCGCCCTCGGCCCGGCCGTCCTCGGCACCCTGCTGACCACGAGGGCCACCGACGCCCTGCCCGGTCACCTCACCGACGCGGGCCTCGGCCGGCCGACGGTCGAGGCGGTCACCGCGGCGGTGGACCAGGGAGGCCTCGGCGCCGCGGCCGGTCTCGACCTGGGCTCCGACCAACCGCGCGCCCTGGCCGCCCTGAGCGAGGCCTTCCTGGACGGCCTCCAACTCTGCCTGCTCGTCGCCGGATCCCTGGCCCTGCTCGCCGCCCTCGTCGCCGCGATCCTGCTCCGCCCCCGGCGCGAGCCGCTCACCAAGGTCGCCGCCTCCCACCCGCAGGAGCACACACCGGCCGACGCGGCCACCGCCTCGTGAGCGACCATTGCTGATCTGTACCGGCAAGCCGAGGAAAGGACCCGACGTGCGTCTGCGCTGCGCTGTGCTCGACGACTTCCAGAAGGTCGCTACCGAACTGGCCGACTGGTCGTCCGTGGCCGACCGGGTCGATGTCGTGGCCTTCTCCGAACACCTCGACTCCGAGGACGAACTGGCCGCCGCCCTGGCCGAGTTCGACATCGTCGTCACCCTGCGCGAGCGCGTCCCCTTCCCGGGCACCCTGCTCGCCCGCCTCCCCCGGCTGAAGCTGCTGATCGCCTCCGGCATGCGCAACACGGTCATCGACTACGCCGCCGCCGAGGCGCACGGCGTCACCGTGTGCGGCACGGCGAGCTCCTCGACGCCGCCGGTGGAGCTGACCTGGGCGCTACTGCTGGGCCTGGCCCGGGGGATCGTCGAGGAGAGCAACTCCCTGCGTTCCGGCGGGCCTTGGCAGCAGACGGTGGGCGCCGACCTGCACGGCCGACGGCTCGGGCTGCTGGGTCTGGGGAAGATCGGCAGCAAGGTGGCGCAGGTCGGGCTGGCCTTCGGGATGCGGGTCGGCGCCTGGAGTCAGAACCTGACCGCGCAGCGCGCCGCCGAGGTGGGCGTCGAACTCGCCTCGTCCAAGGAGGAGTTGCTGTCCGGCAGCGACTTCGTCTCGGTCCACCTCGCCCTGGGCGACCGCACCCGCGGCCTGCTCGGCCCCGCCGAACTCGCCCTCCTCAAGCCGACCGCCTATCTGATCAACACCTCCCGCGCCGCGATCGTCGACCAGGACGCCCTGCTCGCCGTGCTCCACGCGGGCCGGATCGCCGGAGCGGGCGTCGACGTCTTCGACGTGGAACCCCTCCCCGCTGGTCACCCCCTGCGCACGGCACCCCGGCTGCTCGCCACGCCGCACCTCGGTTATGTGTCGCGCGGGAACTACGAGACGTACTACGGAGAGGCCGTCGAGGACATCCGGGCCTTCCTGGACGGGAAACCCGTACGACGACTGGGATGAACGACCGTGACCACCGGTCAGCGGAGGCGTTGAACGGGGAGTGCGACGGCGAGTGGTGCCGGCGCACTCCCCGAGTACAAAGGAGAACGTGATGTCTCGCATCGCGAAGACGGCCGCCGTCGCCCTCGGCGCCGGTGCCGTGGTCCTCAGCGGGACCGGCCTGGCCATGGCTGACGCGGGCGCCCAGGGCGAGGCCGTCGGCTCGCCCGGCGTTCTGTCCGGCAACGTCGTGCAGGTCCCGGTCCACATCCCGGTCAACGTGTGCGGGAACACCGTCAACGTGATCGGCCTGCTCAACCCGGTCTTCGGCAACAGCTGCGTCAACGAGAGCGGCCACAAGGGTCACCCCGGCCCGGGCGGCTACGGCTACGGCGGCTGACCCACAGTCGTACAACCGGTCGAACCCAGCAGTACCCACGGAAGAGCCCCGGCACCTCGAGCGCCGGGGCTCTCCCCATGTCCGGAAGGGACGGACGGTGCGTACGGCCGTCAGGCGTAGCGGTAGATCCGGCTGACGTCCTCCAGCGACTCCGGTGTCACGTCCCACGGCGGCATCTTCTCGCGCCGGGCGATGATCTGGCCGTGCTGCGGGCTGGCCGGTCCCGGCGGAGTGGCCGGCAGATAGCGGGCGCCGCGGTGGCGGCTCTGCCAGCGGGACCACTGCAGGTCGACGAAGGCGTGGTGCAGCCAGAAGACGGGGTCGTTGACGGAGGCCCCGCCGAGCATGACCCCGCCGACCCACCGGTGGACCCGGTTGTGGTTGCGCCAGGAGACGGTGCCGTGGCCGGTCCCCCATCCCTCCAGCCTGTTGCGGAACCCCTTGGTGAGCGTGGAGTCCCAGGGCGAGAAGTCGTACACCGGCTCGGCGAGCGCCGACTCCAGCTCGGACTTGGTCGGCAGCGCCATCGGGTCACGGGCCCGGCCGAGGTCCCGGGTGAGGAACTCCCCGTCGGTGACGCCCTCCTTGATGGTCCAGTTGCCCGTCCCGTAGGCGAACGGCCCGGTCGTCACCTGGTGGTCCGAGCGCCGCCCGTTGCCGCCGAGCAGGTCCTTGGTCCAGGGCGCCGAGGTCGCCGTACGGTTCCGCGTCCAGTCCCAGTACGGCACGGTCACCGACGAGTCGACCCGGCGCAGCGCCTTCTCCAGCTCCAGCAGGAACCGGCGGTGCCAGGGCAGGAAGGAGGGCGTCATGTGCGCCGCCCGCAGCCCGTCCTCGCCGTCGGCCGTGTAGTACTCGATGTGCGTCCGTACGAACTCGTCGTACTCCCCCCGCTTCTTGACCTCCAGCATCGCCTTCACGAACCGCTTCTTCTCGGCGGCCGTCAGTGTGCTGACGTCCTTACGCGTGTACGCCATGTTCGCCCCCCATGTGCATCTTCCCTCCGCTCATCGGCCCCGGCGCGAGATCGCGCAGTTGCTCACCGGGCCCGAGTTCGTCGACCGCCGCCCGGGCCGCCGCGAGCGGCGTCGGGTACGACCGGTAGTGGTCGACCATGCTCAGCCAGGTGCCGTCGGCCCGGCGCATCAGGTGCAGCGGGCGGCCGTCGACGGTGACCTCCCAGTGGATGTCCCGCTCGGAGACGTGGGCCGCGGCCGTCCGGAAACCGACGATGTGCCGGCCTCGGTACGTCTCCTCGAACGCGGTGTCCCCGGGCCGCGGTTCGTCGTGCAGGGGCCGGGAGGCGGCGACGACGGGCGCCAGCGCCAGGGCCACGGCCGGCACGAACAGCCCGCGCAACACGTCCCGTCGGGTGCCCTGCGCGGGCCCGCCTCTCGTGCGGCCCTTCGGTGCCGGTTCCGCACCCACGGGTACTCCACCCACGCTGACGACCATGGCTTGCCTTTCGTCGGGTCCGTTCGTCCACCCCGGTAACCGCCCAACGGCCCGTGCGGTCACGTCGTTCGGCTCACGGGGTGACCGGGTCCGGACACGCCGACGGGCCCGGACCCGTCGCGGCGGCCCGGGCCCGTCGGCCCTGTCCCGTGAATGCGCGCTGCCTCGCGGGCCGTTCGGCCCGGCTCCGGCGGCGTCCGTCCGCCTCTACAGGCCGGGGCCGAGCCCCAGGTTGGCGGCCGGCACGGTCTGCAGCACCGGCGCGAGCACGCCCGCCTGCGGGAGCTTGAGGTCGGGCAGGCCGGCGTTGTCGGCGTTCGGCGGGGTCAGCGGGGCGTCCAGGGACAGGCCCGGCGCGAGGGTGCGCAGGTCGGAGGCGGGCGCCTCAAGGCCGACGTGGTCGAAGTCGTCGCCGAGGATGTGCGGCAGGGGCGCGCGCAGGACGGCGCCGGGCAGGCCGCCGTTGACCGGCAGCTGCGGGATGACGTGCTCGGGGATGAGGCGGCCCTCGACGTACCGCGGGCCGTCGGGCTTGCCCGGCATGGGTACGGGGATCTCGCCGCCGAGCTTGGGGAGTTCGATGTTGAGGGCCTGCTCGGCGCCCTCCAGCGGTACGGGGACGGGGACCGTGCCGACCGCTGCGGCGGGGGTCGCGGTGGCGGCGCCCACGGCGGCCGCGACGCCGGTCAGGACGGCGGCAAGGGTTCCTCGGGTGGTCGACTTCATCTCGGGTACGGTCCCTTTCGGAAGGTCGGAGGGCTCTGCGTGCGTACCGAGTAACGAGGCTGCGGACGGCATCAGTTCAAGTTTCGCCCGGGTGCAGCAGTAGTCAGCTTGTCGAGAAGTCCCACCAGTCCGACCGGTCCCACCGACGGACCGGGGCCTGTGGGCAGACCCCGGTCACCGCCGAATCGAGTCCCCGTCTCAGCCGCGCAGTTTGCGGGCCGGCAGGATGACGTGCGCCGCCGAGTCGAGGGTCTCCTCGGAGCCCGCGAAGGCGGCCAGCGCCTCCGCCTCCAGGGGCTTGCCCGGCTCGGCCTCGGGCCAGGGGCGGGTGGTGAACACCAGGTAGGCGTAGCCGCGTTCGGCGACGGCCTCGAGCCACTCGGGCGGCGGGACGCACTGGGCGTTGCAGCCCGGCATGGTGACGACGGCCTGGCCGCCCTCGACGAGCATGCTGACCGGCAGGCTCGGCCGGGTGGCGGCGTCGACGAGCTCTCCGCCGACGGGCAGCCCGCTGTTCTTCAGCAGCTGCGCGACCGCGGCGGAGGAGGCCTCGGGGCCGTTCGGCGCGTCCCCGAGGGGATAGGCGAGGAGATAGGGCATGTCGCCGTCGGGGGCCTCGCCGCTCCAGGCAAGCACGACGAGCGTGCCCAGGTCGGCGGCGCCGAACGGACGGGTTTCGCTTGAGGTTGAGGTCACCGCGCGACCTTATCGACGCTCCGGAAGGCGCCCTGACGCCTCATCACCCGACCGGGCGATCGTGCCCGCCGTGTCCACACGAACGAGGGACGGCGCTCGAACAAGCCCGAGGGCCGACTCCGCGCGGCGGGGACTCGACCAGGAGTCCGCCGGGGAATCGGCCCTTTCGGTGAAACGCCGGGAAACGCCGGGAATCCCCGACAAATGCCGCCGGAATTACGTCACTTCTGCAGGGGAAGCCCGCCGAGCAGCCCACCGGTGTTGTTCAGCGCGGCGGTCGCGCCCTTCACGGTGTTGAGCAGCGAGTCCTTGTTCTCGGTGTCGAGGGCGTTCGACTGGTGCTGCAGCGGCATGACGTCGGTGGGCTCCAGGCGACCGCTGGTGAGCGTGTTCACCGCGCCGTTGAGGCTGGTGGGCGTCACATCGGAGGCGTTGTAGGCGAACGCGGGCGCGGCGGCACCGACGAGGGCCACGGAACCGGCAACGACTGCGGCGGCCTTCAGGGACTTCATCGGGTTCGGGTTCCTTTCTTCGGCGACTCAAGTCACCAGGTGGAATTCTGACGCCGTGCCTAACGACTTCCCACGGGGCTGGAAACCCCGGAAGCAGAAACTTTCTGCGGCCCACCCGAATGAACGGTGCGTCTCATCGGCGTTTCTCATCCTCATATGAAAAGGCCGGCGGGCCGACCCGGAAAGGATCGGCCCGCCGGCCTTTCGGCATACGCCCGTCGGCGCGCCCGGGATCAGCTCGTGGGCAGCGCGGGCAGCGCCGGCGGCGCCACCGGGAGCGAGGGCGCCGCAGGCAGGCTCGGCAGGGCCGGCAGTCCGGGCAGGCTCGGGGCGGGCAGGCCGCCGCCCAGCAGGGTGGCGGCGAGGACGTTGACCAGGCCGGTCAGGACGCCGGTGACCGCGGGGACGACCTGGGCGACATCGCCGGAGGTGACCGCCGCGAGCAGCGTGGTGACCGCCTTCTGCAGGGCGGCGAGAGCGTCGGCCGTGAGGTCGGCGGGCGCCTGCGGCTTGGCGTCGTCGCCGCTCTTGGTGGTGGGCAGCCCGGGCAGGGCCGGCACGGCCGGAAGAGCCGGAGCCGCCGGAACCGCCGGGGCCGCCGGAACCGCCGGGGCCGCCGGAACCGCCGGAGCGGCCGGGGCCGCGGCGGTGACCTTGGCGATGGCGTCCTTCACGGCGTCGCCGAGCTTGGTCGCCTGGTCGGCGGAGAGCTGGCCGTTGTCGGCGGCGAGCACGGCGTTGAGCAGGTCGGTGACCGGGGTGAGCACGGTGCCGAGGTTGCCCAGGCCCTTGACCTGGGCGAGGAGCGCGTCCGCGCCGGGGACGGGCGCATGCGCCGCGGCCCGGACGCTCTGCTCCCGGGCCGAGTAGGCGTCGACCGCGACGGCCGCCGGTGCGGCGAGCCCGATCAGGAGGGTGGCGCTGAGCGCGGTGGAGGCGATACGCCGTGCGGGCAGAGCACGCATGGGTGGTCCTTTCGGTGGTGCGTCGGATCTTGTGCCCACCGTGAAAGCGCTCACTGCACTCTGCAACCGAACGAACACGCCCGGCCACCGCTCGATCCCCGCGCCGTCGACGTCCTCCCTGGTGAGAAGCGCGTCGACGGGTGCACGCCAAGTCCGGCACCCAAGCCCCCATTCGGGGCAACGAGAACCGGCCGCCCGCCCGTGATGGAACCACGGGAGGACGGCCGGCTCAGGGTGTTGCGCTGCGTCGACAGACGTCAGTCGTTGGTGCACTCGTTGCCGAACGCGGGGTTCAGCAGCGCGATGACGTTGACGGTGTTGCCGCAGACGTTGACCGGCACGTGGACCGGGACCTGGACGACGTTGCCCGACAGCACGCCCGGCGAGTGGGCGGCAGCGCCGTGCGCGTCGCTGTCGGCGGAGGCGATTCCGGCGCCGCCGGCGACGGCCGCGGCGGCGGCGGTGGTAAGGACCAGGCCCTTCGCGATACGCGACATGGAGAGGTGCTCCTTGGGGGTTGTCACATACATCCGGGCGGACACCCGGCGCTGTGTCAACGCGCGGCGCCCGCGCGGGTTGTGCCGCCAATGGAGTGATCCCGAAAACGGCCCCCCTTCACCATTCAGACACACTTGTCGCGTTTCGCAGGATTAATACGGATAGCGGCTAGAGTTGCGCACCTCCTGACGCACCCCTATAGCAAGCAAATCGCATTCATGACGCCCCCCTGACTTTCCGAAAGGGCAACGCCGGTCATGCGCATTTCTCTGGGTCCGCTGCTGCGCCGTGCGACGGTCGGAGTCCTCGCCCTCGCCACGATCTGGGTACCCGGCGGCGCACAGGCGGCCGCGCCGCCCGCCGCCGAGGCACAGCGTCTCCCGTTCGCCGAGCGCTACCACGCGGTGCAGCACGGCGGCATCGTCCGCGCGGCCAACGCGGCCATCAGCTGCCGCACCGGCGGCGCCAAGGGCGCCCCCGCCTGCCCGGCCGCCCGCGACGGCGACCGGGGCGCGAACGGCGACTTCGACATGTTCTACGTCGACGTCGACCGCGACCCGAACACCTACAACTCCTCCCGCGCCGAGGTCCGGCTGCCGGAGCGCTCCCGGGTGACGTACGCGCGCCTGTACTGGGGCGGCAACCTCAAGGTGGGCGAGCAGAAGCCGCCGAGGGACAACGGGCGGGTGCTGATCGCGGAGCCCGGCGGGGAGTACAAGCAGGTCCTCGCGGACACCGTCGTGGGGCACCAGGTGGCGCGGGGCGCGGACGCGTTCCAGGCCTCGGCGGACGTCACGAAGCTGGTCCGGGAGAGCAGTTCGGGCCTGTACACCGTGGCGCAGGTCAATGTGGCGATGGGGAAGTCGGCCGCCGGCGCGTGGGGCGGCTGGACGCTCGTGGTGGCGTACGAGAACGCGGCGGAGCCGCTGCGGCGGCTGTCTCTGTGGGACGGTTTCGACACCCTGGAGCCGGGCCCGGGCCGGGAGATCCGGCTCGGCGGAGCGCGCTTTCCGAAGGGCGCCGGCGGCCGGGCCGGCCTCGTCGCGTACAACGGCGACCGCGCACGCACCGGTGATTCGATCACACTGTCGACCGGCCACGGTTCGAACACCGTGCTGGCCGACTCCGCCAATCCCGGTGACGACGTACTGAATTCGACCATCTCGGAGCCCGGCGCGGCCCCGGAGTCCCGGGTTCCGGCGTACTCGAACACGCTCGGCTACGACTCCGATGTGTTCGATCTCGGCAGCGCTCTGCGACGCGGCGGTGACCAGCTGGCCTTCCGGATCGTTTCCCAGCGGGACGCGGCATGGGCCGGCGTGCTCTTCGCGGCCGTCGACGCACAGCAGTGAGGCGCGTTCCCGCCCGCAGTCCCGAGCGCCGTCCGTGAGCGAGGAAACCGCGCAATGCACCTGTCAGCACCCGACCCTCGGCCACGGGTCCTGCACCTCACCCAGCCGGTGGACGCCGGGGTCGCCCGTGTCGTCACGGACCTGACGCGGGCTCAGCTCGCGGCCGGCCTGCACGTCACCGTCGCCTGCCCGCAGAGCCCGCTCACGGACCGGCTGCGGTCACTGGGCGCCGATGTACGGCACTGGGAGGCGGCGCGCTCGCCGGGACCGGCACTCCTCGGCGAGGTACGCCGACTGAGGCGCGTGCTCGCGGACGTGCGGCCCGATCTCGTGCACGCGCACAGCGCCAAGGCCGGGTTGGCCGGGCGGCTCGCGGTGCGGGGGCGGATCCCCACGGTGTTCCAGCCGCACGCCTGGTCGTTCGAGGCGGTCGGCGGGACCACGGCGGCACTGGCGCTCAGGTGGGAGCGGTGGGGGGCGCGTTGGGCCTCCCGGGTGGTGTGTGTGAGCGAAGGGGAGCGCGCGACCGGCGTGCACGCCGGGATCGACGGGCGCTGGACGGTCGTACCGAACGGCATCGACCCCGAGCGCTTCCACCCCGCGGCCGTGGACACCGTACGGGCGACGCTGCTGCCCGATGGCGATCCGGCGGCGCCGCTCGTCGTGTGTGTGGGGCGGCTGTGTCGGCAGAAGGGGCAGGACGTTCTGCTGGACGCGTGGGAGGGCGTGACGCGGCGGGTGCCCGCGGCTCGGCTGGTGCTGGTCGGTGACGGGCCCGACCGGGCCGAACTGGCCGCGCGTGCGCCCGCGTCCGTGCTGTTCGCGGGGGCCGTCACCGATCCGGTCCCCTGGTACCAGGCCGCCGATCTGGTGGTGCTGCCTTCGCGCTGGGAGGGCATGGCCCTTGCCCCGCTGGAGGCGATGGCCTGCGGGCGGCCCGTGGTGGTGACCGATGTGGACGGCGCCCGGGAGAGCCTGCCACTGGAGTTGGCACCGCGCTGTCTCGTCCCCCCGGACCGCCCGGCCCAACTCGCCGACGCCGTCGCCGAGTTGCTGGTCGACCCGCTGCTGCGTGAGTCGCTCGGCCACCAGGGGCGCCGATACGTCCTGTCCACGCACGACGTGCGGCACGCGGCCGAGGCGGTCGCGGCCGTGTACCGCGAGCTGCTGGGCGCCGCGCCCACCGCACCCGTCGTGCCCTCCGAGTGCAGGGAGTCCATCCACTCGTGACTGCGGAAAGTACGGTCCCCTCGCCCGGCGGGCAGCCACGGGATCTCGGATTCTCACCCCTCTCGGTCATGCCGGCGCGCGGCACCGCCGCCGGTTTCCGGTTCCCCGCCCGCCGGCCACCGGCCCGGCCCGCGTCCCCGCTGCCGCTGCTCGCCGCGGACCTCACCGCCGCCCTGGTCGGCTCCCTCGTCTTCGCCAGGGCCCCGCACGGGCCGCTGCTGATGGCGCTGTTGGTGGCCGCGTCGATGCTGCTGCGCACGCAGACGGCACGGCCGGTGCCGGGCGTCCTGGACGAACTGCCCGCCGTCTGCGGCCGGATCGCGGTCGCGTGGATGGCGCTCGCGTCGCTCGTCGCGGCGCACTCCCCGCAGCACGCGCTCTCCGCACGCACCCTGCTCCTGGGCTTCCTGATCCAGTCGGCGGCCGCCTCGGCGAGCCGCGGTCTGGTGCACTGGCGCCGCCGCACGGCCCGGCTGACCCGCCCCCGTACCGCCCTCGTGGTCGGTCCGGCGGCGACCGCCCAGCGCGTGGCCTCGTCCGTGCTGCGCCACCCGCGTTCCGGTGTGCTCCCGGTCGGCGTCGTCGCCGAACACCCGGACGGCACTGACGGGTTGCCCGTTCTGACGACGGGTCAGGAAGTGCAGCGGGCGCTCATCCAGAACGGCGTACGGGACGTGCTCTGCGTGCACCCCTCGGTCCGGACCCAGCAGGGGCCGCTGCTGCGGGCGCTCGCCGAGTCGGGCTGCGCGGTGTGGGAGGTCGACGCGGACTCACCCTCGTACGCGTCGAACCACCAGTTCGCCGGGTTCTCCTGCCGGCGGCTCGACATGGGGTACGGGCGGCGGCGCGGCAGCGTCGGCAAGCGGGCGCTGGACGTGCTGGTGTCCGGGACCCTGTTGGCGCTGGTCAGCCCGCTGCTGCTGGTGTGCGCGGTGGCGCTGCGGCTCAGCGACGGGCCCGGGGTGGTCTTCCGGCAGGAGCGCATCGGCAAGAACGGGCGCCCCTTCACGCTGCTGAAGTTCCGCACCCACCGCCCGGTCGACGAGCACGAGTCCGCGACCCGCTGGAGCGTGGCCGACGAGCACCGAATGTCGTGGTTCTGCCGCTTCCTGCGCCGCACCTCGCTGGACGAGCTGCTCCAGCTGTGGAACGTCTTCTGGGGCGACATGAGCCTGGTCGGGCCGAGACCCGAACGCCCTTATTTCGTCGCCAAGTTCAGCCAGACCTACCCCGGTTACGCGGCCCGCCACCGGATGCGGACCGGCATCACCGGCCTGGCCCAGATCCACGGGCTGCGCGGCGACACCTCGATCGAGGACCGGGCCCGCTTCGACAACGCCTACATCGACAACTGGTCGCTGTGGCAGGACATCTGCATCCTGCTGCGCACCGCCGCCTCGCTCGTGCGTCCGACGGGGAGCTGAGCCGATGAGCCACGCACTGACCCTGCCCAGGGTGCGGGAGTGGTCCCCCGTCCTCCCGGTGATCGCCGTGATCGCCCTGCTCGGACTGCCCCTGACCCCCGGCGGCGACGGGGGCGCGGGCCCGGCCGACGCGGTCTCCGCGCTGGTGGTGCTGTACTGCGGGATCCGGCTCGTCCGGGACCGCCGGCGCCCCCTGACCCGTACCTCCGCCGTGGTCCTCGGCCTGCCCGTGGTCGGGCTCGCCCTCGCCGCGATGGGCGCGGCCTCGCCGGGCGCCGGGGTCTCCGGCCTCGGCCGCTACCTCCAGATCTTCGTGCTGGTCCCGGCGGCCGTCGTGCTGCTGGTCCGCGACCGGAGCGACTTCCGCCTGCTGGCCTGGTCGTTCGTCGTCCTCGCGCTGTGGCAGGGGGCGATCGGCGTGCAGCAGTTCGTCACCGGGACCGGCGCCTCCTACCAGGGCGAGGAGATCCGGGCCGTCGGCACCTTCGGCGCGACGGACGTGATGGGGATGGCCACGGTCGTCTCCTTCGGACTGATCTGCGCGCTGGGCCTCGCACTCGGCCGAACTTCCGTACGCCAGCAGGCGATCGCCGTCGGCTGCGCGCTCGCCCTGCTCGTCCCGCTCGCCCTGTCCTTCAGTCGCGGGGCGTGGATCGCCACGGCCGTGACGTGTGTGGTGCAGCTCGTTCTTGCCGGGCTGCGGCGGGCGTTGAAGGTGGGTGCGGTCGCGGTCGCCGCCGGGGTGATCCTGGTCGGCGGCTTCGGGGTCGGCTCGGCGATGCTCCAGGAGCGGATCGACAGCATCACCCAAGTCACCGACGCCCCCGACCAGTCCGTCGTCGACCGGTACACGATGTGGGCGGCGGCCGTCGACATGTGGCGCGAACAGCCGCTCACCGGCGTCGGGTTGAAGGGCTTCCCCGAATACCGGGACGCGCACGCCTCCCTCGCGCTGTCCGCAGGCAGCGACACCGAGGGCGCCGGCGCGGCCTTCCGTAAGCAGCCCCTGCTCTCCCCGCACAACATGTACCTGCTGGTCCTCGCCGAACAGGGTCTCATCGGCCTGCTCGCCCTCGCGGGCAGCTGGCTGGCGCTCCTGGTGTGCGGCCTGCACGGCCTGTGGCGCGCGCGGCGGACGGGCACCGGGCTCGACTGCGCGCTCGTCGCGTGCGGGCTGCTGGTCTGGCAGTTGATCGACTTCGTGTACGCCGACATCGGCGGCCCCTCGACCGTGCTGACGGCGGTGTGCTTCGGGCTGGTGGCGTGGTGGTCGCTGGTCGGAGCCCGCGGCTCGGACCGGGCGCCGGCCCCGGCGAGTCCGGTCGGCCGGCGCGCCGAGGAAGTCGCCGCGCGATGACAGTGACGCCCTCACGGACCCCCGGGACCGACGCCGACGCCAAGGCGGCCGTCCCCGCGGCCCGGGCGCAGTCCGACGGCGTCACCGAACTCGCCCCCGTCTCCCGCGGGTTCCTCGCCAAGGCCGCGTTCGTCACGGCCGCCATGTCCATCGCGGGGGCCCTGCTCGGGCTGATCCGCGATCAGGCGCTGGCCCGGCTGTTCGGGGCCGGCAGCGAGACGGACGCGTTCCTGGTCGCCTGGACGGTGCCGGAGTTCGCGGCCACGCTGCTGATCGAGGACGGGCTGGCGTTCGCGCTGATCCCGGCGTTCAGCCTGGCCCTGGCCCGCCGCGCGCAGGGCGCCCCCGGCGACCCCGTGCGCGCCCTGGTCGCCACCACGCTGCCCCGCCTGTCGCTGGCCTTCGTCGCGGTCGGCGCCCTCCTCGTCGGTACCGCGCCCTGGGTGGTCGAGGCCCTCGCCCCGGGCCTGCCCGACCGCGACCTCGCGGTGGACTGCACCCGGCTGACGGCGACCTGCGTCCTGAGCTTCGGCCTGGCCGGCTACTGCAGCGCGGCCCTGCGCGCCCACCGCCGTTTCCTGGCCCCCGCGGCGATCTACGTCGCCTACAACACCGGCGTCATCACCGCGATGTTCGTCCTCGGCGGACGCTGGGGGGTGCGCTCGGCGGCGGTCGGCGTCGCGGTGGGCGGGCTCCTGATGGTCGCGATCCAAGCACCGTCCCTCGTACGGCAGTTGAGGCGCGGGGCGAAGTCCGCGGAGAACACAGCAAGCGCGGCGGGCACACCGGTCGCGGCGAGCCCGGCGGTCGGCGGCGACGACACCGTGCGGCCCATCGACTTCGCGCTCGTCGCCACCGTGCTGCTGTTCGCGCTGTGCCGCCAGTCGCAGGTGCTCATCGAGCGCTTCCTCGGCTCCACGCTCCCCTCCGGCGCCATCTCGCACCTGAACTACGCGCAGAAGGTCGCGCAGATCCCGATGACGCTGTCGATGATGCTGTGCACGGTCACCTTCCCGGTGGTGGCGCGGGCGCTGGCCGACGGCGACACCGAGCGGGCCCGCAGCCGGGTGGAGCGCGATCTGGCGCTGGCCGTGTCCATGGTGCTGCTCGGCGCGGCCACCGTGGTCGCCTGCGGTCCGCAGATCATCGAACTCCTCTTCCAGCGCGGCGCGTTCACTGCCCAGGACACGGCCGCGACGGCGGGCGTCATGCGCGTGTACGCCCTCGGTCTGCTCGGCCAGACCCTCACCGGTGTCCTGGTCCGCTCCTACTTCTCGGCCGGCCGGCCCACCTGGTACCCGGTCCTCGCGATGGCCGCCGGCATCGTCGTGACCTCCTGGATCGGCGCCTGGACGCTCGTGCCGTGGGGCGTCTCCGGCATCGCCCTCGCCAACGCGACCGGCATCACCGTCACCGCCGTACTCCTGCTGGCCGGCATGGGCCCGCGCAGTGTGCCGATCCGCACCCGGCGGGTGCTGGTGGAGCTGAGCAGGCCGGCCCGGGCCGCGGTGGTCGCGACGGCGGCCGGGGCGTTCGTCGCGAGCCGTGTGGACGCCGCCGTCCCCGGGCTCGCCGCCGGCACGGTCACCGTGACCGCCGTCTTCCTCCTCCTGTGCTGGGCCCTCGACGCCGAGGGTGTCGTCCCCGCACTCCGTTCCGTCCGTTCCGCGACCCGAAGGCTGACGCATGGCCGCACCCGTTGACTCCCCAGCCACCGCCGGCCGCCGCGCGCCCGGCCCGGTCCCGTGGGTGGCGATGTACCACTCCGTCGGTGACTGCTCGGACGACCCGTACCGCATCACCGTCACCCCCGAACGCCTCGACGCCCAGCTGAAGTGGCTCGGCCGACGCGGACTTCGGGGCGTCTCCATGGCCGACCTGCTCGCCGCCCGGGCCCGCGGCGAGGGCCGCGGCCTGGTCGGGCTGACCTTCGACGACGGGTACGCGGACTTCGTCGACGGTGCCCTGCCGGTGCTGCGGTGCCACGGCTTCGGCGCCACCCTCTTCGTACTGCCCGGCCGGCTCGGCGGCGACAACGCCTGGGAC
Source organism: Streptomyces pseudovenezuelae (assembly GCF_029892565.1). Lineage (GTDB taxonomy): Bacteria > Actinomycetota > Actinomycetes > Streptomycetales > Streptomycetaceae > Streptomyces > Streptomyces pseudovenezuelae_A. Next base: position 611,367 of record NZ_JARXVH010000004.1, read on the forward strand.
CCGCTGGGCCCGCGCAAGCCGCTGCTGACCGCCGACGGCATCCGGCACGTCGCCGCCGAGGGCGTCGAGATCGGCTCGCACGGCCTGACCCACGTCGACCTCACCAAAGCGGACGACGCCACGCTGAGTACCGAGGTCGCCGAAAGCCGGGCGGTACTCGCCGAGTTGACGGGCGTCCTGCCCATCGGCTTCTGCTATCCGTACGGGACGATCGACCAACGCGCCGTCGACGCCGTACGGGACGCCGGGTACGCGTACGCCTGCGCCATCGACCCCGGCGAGCTCAACGGCCTGCTCGCACTCCCCCGCGTGCACATCGGGCAGAACGACACCGCCGTACGCCTCCACCTCAAGTACCGGCTGCACCGCCTGCGTCGGCGTCCCGTCGAGGGGCTGCGGTGAAGGCGCTGCACGTCATCACCGGGCTCGGCGTTGGCGGTGCGGAGCAGCAACTGCGGCTGCTGCTGCGGCACTTGCCGGTCGACTGCGATGTCGTGACGCTGACCAACCCGGGCGCGGTCGCCGACGGGCTGGTCGCGGACGGGGTGCGGGTCACACACCTCGGCATGGCCGGCAACCGCGACCTGGCCGCGCTGCCCCGCCTGGTCCGGCTGATCCGTTCGGGCCGCTACGACCTCGTGCACACCCACCTCTACCGCGCCTGCGTCTACGGTCGCCTCGCGGCCCGCCTCGCCGGTGTGCGCGGGATCGTCGCCACCGAACACTCCCTGGGCGACTCGCAGATGGAGGGCCGCAGCCTCACGACGGGCGTCCGCGGGCTCTATCTGGCCAGCGAGCGCCTGGGCCGTTCCACCGTCGCCGTCTCCCCCACCGTCGCCGACCGCCTCAAGCGCTGGGGCGTGCCCGGCCCGCGCATCGAGGTCGTCCCGAACGGCATCGACCTGACCCGCTTCCGCTTCGACCCGGTCCAGCGCCACCGCACCCGCCAGCGGCTCGGGCTGCCGGAGGGCGCGTACGTCGTCGGCGGCATCGGCCGGCTCACGGCGGGCAAACGCTTCGACGTCCTCATCCACGCCCTGGCCCAACTGCCTTCGGATTACTGGCTGTTGCTGGTCGGCGGCGGTCCGGAGGAGAACGTCCTGCGGCGCACCGCGCACGAGGCAGGGGTCGCCGACCGGGTCCTGTTCACCGGCGAACGTCCCTACGTCACCGACGGCACCCCCGGCCCGGACCTGCCCTCCCTCACCGCCGCGATGGACCTGCTCGCCTCGCCGTGCCCCGAGGAGGCCTTCGGCCTGGCGATCGTCGAGGCGCTGGCGTCGGGCCTGCCGGTGCGCTACGCGTCCTGCCCCGCGATCGAGGACCTGCCCCCCGGTGCCGCGTCCGGCGCACGCCAAGTGCGGGGCGTCACCGAGGAGTTCGCCGCCGCCATCGCCGCGGCCCGCGCCGCGGAACCGGGCCCGCGCGCGGCCCCCGACGCGGCCCGCCACTACTGCATCACCCGCAGCGCCGCACAGCTGATGGACGTCTACGCGGCCGCTGCCCCCGAGAAGTCGTCGTTGTCCCCGTCCACTTCACCCCAGGGAGCCAGTTCCCCATGACCGAGAACACCTCAGGCCCACGCCGCCCCGCCGCCCTGACCCGCGCCCGGGCCCTGCCCCCGTGGACCCTCGTCGCGGCCAGCGCCCTCGCCGGCGGTCTGCTCGGCGGCGGGTACGGCCTGGTCCAGCCGCAGGAGTACACGGCCACCAGCTACGTCGTCGCCGTGCCGACCGAGAAGTCCGACCCGGCCTCCGCGCTGGGCTTCGCGCAGGCCTACGGGCGGGTCGCGACCCAGCTCGCGGTGCTCGGGGACGCGCAGGTGTGGGCGGGCGTGCCGGTCAAGACGCTGCAGTCGAGCGTGCAGACGGCGACCTCGCCGGACGCCCCGATGGTCTCGATCACGGCCACCTCCGACCGCCCCGACCTCGCCGCCGACATGGCCAACGCCGTCTCCCGCGCCCTGACCCGGCACGCGAACGACGTCAAGGCCACCACCAACGTCGAACTCCAGCAGTTCGCCCGCGCCACCAAGCCGACCGCACCCTCCTCGGCCTCCCCGGCGGTGACCGGTCTGGTCGGGGCGAGCGCGGGCGGACTGCTCGGCGGCCTCGTGCTGCTGGTACGCCCGCGCCGGACCGTCGCGGCCGAGGCCGGCCGACCCGCCTCGGTGCCCGGCCCGGCCGTCGCCGCCGAAGCCCACGGCCAGCTGTGACGTACACGACCCAACTCGTCACCGACGAGGGCGAGTTCGCCGAACTCGCCCAGGACTGGGCGCGGCTGTACGACCGTTGCCCGTCCGCGACCCCGTTCCAGAGCCACGCCTGGCTGCACTCGTGGTGGCTGTCCTACGGCAGCCCCGGCCGGCTGCGGCTGCTCCTGGTGCGCGACGGCGCCGAACTCGTGGGCGTGGCGCCCCTGATGCGGGTACGACGTCCGGTGCCCGCGCTCGTCCCGCTGGGCGGGGCGATCTCCGACTACGGGGACGTCCTGCTGGACGAGGAGCGCGGCGAGGCGGCCGTCACCGCGCTCACCGAGGGGCTGGCCGCCTGTGCCCGGACCGCGCTGATCGACCTGCGCGAGGTGCGGCCGGGCGGCGCGGCCGAGCGCGTCTACGAACGCTGGCGCGGGCCGCGCCGCCGGGTCGGCGACTCGCTGTGCCTGGAGCTGCCCGCCCTGCCGATGGCCGACCTGGTGGCCCGGCTGCCGTCGGGAAAGGCCCAGCGGGTCCGCGCCAAGCTGCGCAAGCTGACCGCGCTCGGCATCGAACGGCACGTCGCGACACCGGACGAGGTGGACAAGGCGCTGCGCCGGCTGCTGGAACTGCACCAACTCCAGTGGCAGGGGCGGAAGGTGACGTCCGAGCATCTGCGGCCCCGGTTCTGCGAGCACCTGGTGCGCTCGGTCGGGCCGATGGTGCGCTCCGGGGACGCGGTCGTCACCGAGTTCCGGCTCGACGACGACGTGGTGGCCGTCGATCTGACGCTGCTGTCCCGCCGGCTGGCGGGCGGCTACCTGTACGGCGCCCACCCGTGCCTGCGGGAACGCAAGGCGGACGTGGCCGTGATGCTCCTCGACGCGTGCGCCGAGCATGCCCAGGGGACGCTGAGCCTGCTGCGCGGCAACGAACCGTACAAGCATCACTGGCGGCCCGAACCCGTCGTAAATCAAAGGCTGTTGCTGGCCAGGCGCCGTACCGCCCCGCTGCTCGCGGCGGCCGTGTGTGACGTGGCCGCGCGGCGGCGGGGCAAGGAGCTGGTGCGGACGTGGAGGGAGCGCGGTGGCGGCGGACCGTGAACGGCCCGCCGCCGGTCCGGACTCACCGGCTGCGCGACCACCAGTCCAGGCGCATGCACAGCTTCCCGCCGAGCCAGTACTCGACCCAGTCGCCGAGGTCCATCGGCGAGCAGTTGGGCGGGTGCACCGGAGGCGGCGTGCTGGGCTCGGTCGGCTTGGGCGGAGGGGTCGGTTCGGTCGGCTTGGGGGGTGTGGTGGGCTCGGTCGGTGTGGTCGGGGTGTCGGTGCGGCCGAAGAGGACGGACCGGTAGACCTTGGACGACTTGGGGTTGGACGAGCACTGCCACACACCGTGCGGGCAGTAGTCGGTCAGCGTGTTGTAGAGCGGCTTGTGCTCGTCCATCCAGGCGAGCATCCGCTTCATGTACTCGGCGTTGTCACCGTTGCGGAACAGGCCCCATTCGGGATAGGAGATGGGCTTGCCGTGGGATTTGGCGAAGTCCACGTGCTCCTGGAGTCCGTAGGGCTCTTTCACCTGCTCGTCGAATGTCAGCCCGGACGGCTGGTCGTACGAATCCATGCCGAGGATGTCGACGGTGTCGTCACCCGGATAGCACTGGGTCCAGGGAATGGCGTCCCGGCCGCGGGTCGGCGTGAAATCGAACCGGAATTTCTGGCCCGGCACCGAACGCATGGTGGTGACGATCCGGTTCCAGTACTTCTTCCAGGACTCCGGATCCGGCCCGCAGCGGGAGGTGTACGTGGTGCCGTTCATCTCCCAGCCGAGCACGATCACCGTGTCCGGCACGTTCAGGTCGACCAGCCGCTGGGCGAGCGCCGTGAAGTGCCGGTCGAAGTCGCCGGCCGCGCCCTGCCGCAGCAGCGACCGCACCTGGGCGTCGGGCACGCCCTCCTCGTTGCGCTCCAGCATGGGGACGTTGAGGACGAGCATCCGGTCGTCCCGCTCGGTGCGCCAGTCCGCCCACACGTCGAGGAACCCGGGCGGTCCCTCGATGTTGCTCCAGCGGTCGCCGGGCAGGTAGGTGTGCCCGACCCGCAGCTCGGCGCCGCCCAGCCAGCGGCTGAGCTCGGCGATCCGGGCCACGCCGCGGGCGCCGTAGTCGAGGTAGGCGCCGAAGGCGGGGGTGTCCTTCCTGGGCTCGGTGACCGCGGGTTTGGTCGCCGGGGTCTGGACGGACGGGGTCTCGGTGGACGGGGTCTGGGCGGGCAGGGTCGGGGGGGCCGTCGGAGCCTCCGCCGCCGGCTTCGTCACCGCGGGTGCCGGGGACGTCGGCGTCGGAGCGGGAGGATCGGCGACCCGCACCACCCCCGCGGCGAAGCCAGGTCCGGACGCCAGGACAGCCGACACGACGACGGTGGCCGTCACGACCGCCAGCCGCCGGGACCGGGGACGTCGCTGCTGGGTCATACCTGCTCCTTTCTCCACTCTCGAAATTCCGCTCGCGGACTTTCTTTACTGACACTCAGTCATATGAACGGCAATCACGCCACCGCCACTACGGCCTTCGAGTGAGAAGACAAAATGCCCGTGTCGCTGTTTGACATCCGCGTCCCCGCGGTTCTCCTGCGAATCGACCGGAATCCCTTTCACCACGGCACACTCGGCGCCGTGCGCTCGCTCGGCAGAGCGGGGGTGAATGTGCACGTGGTCGCGGATTCCACCGGAAGTCCCGTTTCCCGATCTCGTTTTGTACGTCAGCTGCACCCCCCGCCGCCACCGGGCGCGTCCGCGCACGACATCGCCGTGGCGCTGCGCCGGGTGGCCGCCCGGATCGCCCGCCCCGCCGTGCTGATCCCGATGGACGACGCGAGCGCCGTCGCGGTGGGCGGGCTGCGCGACGAACTCGCGCCCTCCTACCTGCTGCCCGCGATGCCCAGCGCCGTTCCCGAGCACGTCGCCGACAAAGCCGAACTGGCCGACGTGTGCGCCGCGTTGGAGGTTCCGCACCCGACGACACTGATCCCCGACAGCCCGGCCCAGGCCGCCACCGCCGCCTGGCAGTTGGGCCTGCCGCTGGTGGCGAAGTGGAGCCGGCCCTGGCTGGTGCCGACCGGCACGGGCCTGCGCAGCACGGTCGTCCTGCGCTCGGCGCAGGAGGCACGTGAGCTGTATCTGCGCTCCGAGGAGGCGGGCAGCCGGCTGCTGCTGCAGGCGTTCCTGCCACCGGGCCCCGAGCGCGACTGGTTCTTCCACGGCTACGTCGACCGCTCGGGCACCGTCCGCGGCGGCGGGGCGGGCCTCAAGCTACGGGCCTGGCCGCGCGGCGCGGGCCTGACGGCGGTGGGCCGCTGGACGCCCAACCCGCAGGTGACGGCGCTCGCCGAACGCCTCACCGACGAACTCGGCTACCGCGGCATCCTCGACCTCGACTTCCGCCGCTGCGGCCGCACCGGGCGCTATCACCTCCTCGACTTCAACCCGCGCCCCGGCGCCCAGTTCCGCCTCTTCGCCGACGGCGCCGGCCTGGACGTCGTACGCGCCCTGCACCTGGATCTGACCCACCGTCCGCTGCCGGAGCCGGCGCCGCTGGCCGGGCGGGAGTTCGTGGTGGAGAACTACGCGCCGCTGAACGCGCTTCGCCCCGCCCCCGCCGGCCGCGAACTGGCCTGGCACGCCGACGACGACCGCGAACCCGGCCGCGCCCTGTGGCCCCTGTGGGGCCGCCATGTCTCCCACCGCCTCCGCGACCGGCTGGGCGGACCGCGCGCGGGATCCGGCGCCCCGGCACCCGCACGCGTGGTGCACCAGGCCGCCGCGCCCCCACCCGGCCTGTCCCCCCTGACCGACCCGTCCGACCTGTCCGACGACGAGAAAGCGAGCAGTTGCTGATGTACGACCTGCTGGTGGTGGGCGCGGGCCCGTACGGCCTGTCCATCGCGTCCCACGCCGCGGCCGCCGGGCTGAACCTGCGTGTCTTCGGCCGGCCGATGGCGTCCTGGCGCGACCACATGCCCGGCGGCATGTTCCTCAAGTCGGAGCCGTGGGCCTCCAACCTCTCGGACCCGGCGGCCCGTTGGCGCCTGGACGCCTACTGCGAGGGCCAGGGCGTGGCCGCGCGGCACGGGGAGCCGATCCCGGTGGAGATGTTCGCCGAATACGGGCTCTGGTTCGCCCGCAACGCCGTGCCGGAGGTGGACGAGCGGACGGTGACCCGCCTCGCGCCCTGCCCCGGCGGCTTCGAGGCGGTCACGGACGACGGCCAGGTACTGCACGCGCGTACGGTCGCGCTGGCGGTCGGCGTCATGCCGTTCGTGGAGATCCCGTCGGCGCTGCGCGCCCTCGACTCCTCCCTCGTCTCGCACAGCAGCCACCACAACGACCTCGCCCGCTTCCGCGGCAAGGACGTCACCGTCATCGGCGGCGGCCAGGCGGCCCTGGAGACCGCGGCCCTGCTCGCCGAACAGGGCACGCGCGTACGGGTGTTGGCGCGGGCCGACGGGCTGTGCTGGAACGACGTACCGCCGCCGTGGGTGCGCCCGTGGTGGCAGTCGGCCCGCTCCCCGCACAGCGGCCTGGGCTGCGGCTGGCGCAACTGGTTCTACGCCGAGCGCCCCGGCCTCTTCCACCGGCTGCCCGACCGGACCCGGGCCGGTATCGCCGCGAGCGCCCTCGGACCTGCCGGCGCCTGGTGGGTGCGGGAGCGGGTGGAGTCAGGTGTCGAGGTGCTGCTCGGCCACGAGGTGACGGCGGCGCGCGCGGTATCGGGCGGGCTGCGGCTCGAAGCGCTGGACCGGAGTGCGGGGTCGCTGCGCGCGCTGGAGACCGAACACGTCATCGCGGCCACGGGGTTCACCGCGACCCGTGAACGCCTGTCACTGCTCTCCGACGACCTGCGCACCGGCCTGGCGGCGGTGGCCGACGGCTCCCCCGAGGTCGGCCGCGACTTCGAGTCCTCGCACCCCGGCCTGTTCCTGGCGGGCCTGGTCACGGCCGCCGGCTTCGGCCCGGCGATGCGCTTCGTGCACGGCGCGACCTACACGGCGGGGGCGCTGGTACGGGGAGTTCGGCGCCGGCTGCGGACCAGCCCGGCCGGCGGGGCGATCCCGGCGCCGGCGAGCGGTGGGGATCAGGTGCGGGTGCGCCGCTGACAAACGCCGGGTGCCGGACACGGACCGTCCGGCACCCGGCGCACCTCGTACCGCTCGACCTGCGCGATTACCTGTGGGACCCGGCCCGACCGCGCCGGTAGAGCACGGCTCCGGCCACGATCATCGCGGCGCTGACCCCCGAGGCACCCAGCATGGCCTCGCTGCCGGTGTGCGGCAGGCTGGGCGGAGGCGTGTGGTCACCGCCGCCGGGGGGCGGGGTGTACGGCGGGGGCGTGTGGTCGCCACCGGGCGGAGGCGTGTGGTCACCTCCGGGCGGAGGCGTGTGGTCACCGCCCGGGGGCGGGGTGTGATCCCCACCGGGCGGAGGCGTGTGGTCACCGCCGGGCGGAGGCGTGTGGTCACCACCGGGCGGGGGCGTGTGGTCACCGCCGGGCGGAGGCGTGTGGTCACCACCGGGCGGAGGCGTGTGGTCACCGCCCGGGGGCGGGGTGTGATCCCCACCGGGCGGAGGCGTGTGGTCACCGCCGGGCGGAGGCGTGTGATCGCCACCGGGCGGAGGCGTGTGGTCACCGCCGCAGGAGTCGCCGTAGCCGTAGCCCGAGTCCTCGCAGTCGTCGTCGGACCCGTAGCCGGAGTCGTCGTCGCCGTACGCGTCGTGACCGTGGTGCCTGCCGTGCGAGCGGCCGTGCGTGTCCTGGCCCTCGGCACAGGAGTTGCCGAAGGCCGGGTTCAGGGCGGCCACCACGTCGACGGAGTTGCCGCAGGCGTTCACCGGTACGTCGAGCGGGGCCTCGACACTGTTGCCGGACAGGACACCAGGTGAGTCCTTGGCCGCGCCGCCCGTGTGCGTGTCGGCCAGGGCGGGGCCGCCGCACAGGGACAGAATGCTTGTCGCGGCGGCTGCCGCGACCATTCCCTTACTCAGGGTCTGTCGCATCTCGTTGTCTTCCTGCCTGAAGAAGAAGTGGGAAAAGCCGGCCTCGGACCGGGAAAAGACGTCCAAGGCCGGCTGTGACGCAGCCGAACGGCTGGTGCCTGCGCGTTACGAGGTCAGTCGTTGACGCACTCGTTGCCGAACGCCGGGTTCAGGAGGCCGATCACGTTGATCGAGTTGCCACACACGTTGATCGGAACGTGGACGGGAACCTGGACCACGTTGCCCGAGAGGACACCCGGCGATCCGATGGCGGCACCCTCGGCACCGGCGTCGGCGAAGGCCGGGGCGGCCAGGCCGAGGGCCATGACGACGCCCGCGACGACTGCGGCGGTCTTCTTCATGAGCTTTCCCTTCTCTGCGGTCATGCTCTGGTGACGGCCGAAACCGAGCGAGCACATTGGAACGGCTCGCCATGACCTGCAGGCTGCAAAACGAGGGATAGACAGCGGAAGAAACTACGGAACGTGAGCCACCGGATAATTCACTCGAACGCCCCGTGCCGAATTGACATATTGACCCACCAGGAGCAGTAACGCTTCTTCTGGGCGGGGCGGATAACGGTGGCGGATTTCGAAGCGAGGCCCGGACGGCCGCACCGAAAACCGGTGGACCGCCCGGGCCGCATCAATGCCCTGGATCAGCTGCCGGCGGAGCCGTTGCCCGACAGCACCGGGATGTTGTCCAGGATGTGCGACGCCGGCTCGTCACCCTTGGCCTGGGTGGAGTTCTCCGCGCACTGCTGGTTCTGCGGGGCCGACAGGACGGGCACGTCCTGCAGCACGGTGACCGGGACGAGGACGCCGACGATGGAGGCGGCGTTGACCTTGGCCGGCAGGCCGACACACAGCTTGTTGAGCGTGCCCTGGGCCAGCGAGGCCTGGGGGCTCATGTCGCCACGGGTGTCGCCGTTGCCGTACACCTGCTCGGCGCCGTTGCCGTTGGTGGTCGTGACGCCGTCGTCGTTGCCAATGGCCAGCGCCTGCGGGGCGGTCGCGGCCGATACTCCGGCGACAGAAGCCGCGACCGCGGCTGCGGCCATTGCCTTCTTGAACATTTCTCCGGTCCTTTCCTGACGGGAGCACACATTCCTGCTTCCACCTCAACCAGAGGCAGCCGGATAGGTTTCGTGACTTCACCCGGTCGGATTCCACGTGGGCCATTGGAGTGAACGCCAGCAACCATGCGGCCCAGCGCCAGTTGTGCAGGTCGCTCCGGTGGACGGGGTTACTCCAGAAGGGACCACGCAAGTGATCAAGAAGGTTATGGCTGCCGCGGCGATCGCCGCTTCCGTCGCCGGTGTATCGGCCGCGACCGCGCCCCAGGCGCTGGCGATCGGCAACGACGGTGGCGTCACCACCACCAACGGCAACGGTTCCGAGCAGGTCTACGGCAACCAGGCCACGTACGGCAACATGAGCCCCCAGATGGCGCTCATCCAGGGCTCGCTGAACAAGCCCTGTGTCGGCCTGCCGGTCAAGGGCAACCTGGCCTCGCTCGTCGGCGTGGTGCCGGTGACGGTCGCCCAGGACGTGCCGATCCTGTCGGCCCCGCAGAACCAGCAGTGTGTCGAGAACTCCACCCAGGCGAAGGGCGACGAGCCGCTGTCGCACATCCTGGACAACATCCCGGTCCTGTCCGGCAACGGCTCCGCCGGCAGCTGATCACCAGACACACGCGAACGGGCCGCCGAATTCTCGGCGGCCCGTTTTGCATGCCCTTTTTTGGTGCCGTCTTCAGTGCCGTGCGGCGCGCGCCCGTCGCGTGCGCTGCGCCAATCGGGGCAACCACCGCAACCAAACGACTTCTCGCGGGTTGATCAACACGCGGCTCTGCAACGGAGTCCGCTCTCCGAAACTCTGCACGGAGTCCGCTCTCCGAAAGGGAACGAAATCATGAAGAAGCTGTTGGCGACCGCCGCGATCGCTGCCTCCGTCGCGGGTGTGTCGGCCGCCACCGCGCCCCAGGCGCTGGCGATCGGCAACGACGACGGTGTCACCACCACCAACGGCAACGGCGCCGAGCAGGTCTACGGCAACCAGGCGACCCACGGCGACATGAGCCCCCAGCTCTCGCTCGTGCAGGGCACCCTGAACAAGCCGTGCATCGGCCTGCCGGCCAAGGTGAACGCCGCCTCCATCGTCGGCGTGGTTCCTGTCACCGTCCTGCAGGACGTCCCCGTCCTGTCGGCCCCGCAGAACCAGCAGTGCACCGAGAACTCCACCCAGGCCAAGGGCGACGAGCCGCTGTCGCACATCCTGGACAACATCCCGGTCCTGTCCGGCAACGGCGCCGTGGGCAGCTGACCTCAGCAGCACCGCGAGAGCGGGTCGCCGAGCACTTCGGCGGCCCGCTTTTCCGTGTCCGCTACCGGGACCGCTTGGTGTACAGCGCCTCGATCTCGTCCCCGTACACCGCCCGCACCGCGTGCCGTTTGACCTTCAGGGACGGGGTCAGCAGTCCGTTCTCCTCGGTGAACTCGCCCTCGACCAGGGTGAAGGCGCGGATCGACTCGGCGCGGGAGACGGCTTCGTTTGCGTAGTCGACGGCCTTCTGGACGTCCGCGCGGATGCGTGGGTCGCGTGCCACCTCGGACAGCGGGGTGTCGGCGGGCAGTCGGCGGACCGACAGCCAGTGGGCGATGGCCTCGGGGTCGAGGGTGATCAGGGCGGCGACGAAGGGGCGGTTGTCGCCGACGACGAGGCACTGGCCGACCGGGGAGCGGCTGCGCAGGCGGTCCTCCAGGACGGCCGGGGAGACGTTCTTGCCGCCGGAGGTGACGAGGATGTCCTTCTTGCGGCCGGTGATGGTGAGGTAGCCGTCCTGGTCCAGGGAGCCGAGGTCGCCGGTGGCGAACCAGTCGTCCTGGAGTACGGCGTCGGTGGCGGCCGGGTTGTTCCAGTAGGCGCCGAAGACGATGCCGCCCTTGATGAGCACCTCGCCGTCGTCGGCTATGCGGATCGCGGTGCCGGGGACCGGGAGGCCGACGGTGCCGGGGCGGGGCTTGAGGGGCGGGACGATGGTGGCGGCGGCGGAGGTCTCGGTCAGGCCGTAGCCCTCGTAGACGATGATTCCGGCGGCGTAGAAGAACAGGTTGAGGTTGCGGTCGAGTGGGGAACCGCCGCTGATCGCGTAGCGCATGCGGCCGCCGAGTTCCTTGCGGATGCGGCGGTAGACCAGCAGGTCGTACAGGGCCCAGGCGGCGTAGAGGGTGGGGGCGGGGCCCTTGCCGGTGTCGAGGAACCTGTTGAGGTACGCCTCGCCGAAGCGGACGCCGATGCGGTCCGCGCGGTCGAAGGAGGCGCCGCGGCCGATCTTCTCGGCGGTGGCGCGGCCGGTGTCGTGGATCTTCTCGAAGAGGTACGGGACGCCGACCAGGAACGTCGGGCGGAACTCCTTGAAGGCCGGGCGGAGTTCGTCGGGCTTGATGCTCGGGCAGTGGCCGATCTCGATGCGGGCCATCAGGCAGGCGATCTGGAGGGTGCGGCCGAGGATGTGGGCAAGGGGGAGGAAGAGGAGCGTGGAGGCGACCTGGCGGGTGACCTCCTTGAAGATGGGGTGGAGCAGCTCGACCGTGTTGGCGGCCTCGGCGTGCAGGTTGGCGTGGGTGAGGACGCAGCCCTTGGGTTTTCCGGTGGTGCCGGAGGTGTAGCAGACGGTGGCGATGGTGTCGGGGGTGAGGGCGGTACGGCGCTTGGTGACCTCCTCGTCGGGGAGGTCGCGGCCGAGGGCGGTGAGTTCCGCCATGGCACCGGCGTCCAACCGCCAGGTGCGCGGCGGCTGTTCGTGACCTGCCGTGCCTGTCGCCACCGTGTCGGCGTTCTCGGCGGTCTCCGTGACGACGAAGCGGGTGCCCGAGTCGCGGACGATCCACTCGATCTGCTCGGCGGAGGAGGTGGCGTAGATGGGGACGGTCTGGCCGCCGGCGGCCCAGATCGCGAAGTCCAGGACCGTCCACTCGTAGCGGGTACGGGACATGACCGCGACCCGGCCACCGGGTTCGAGGCCGGCCGCGATCAACCCCTTGGCCACGGCGGTGACTTCGCGGGCGAAGGCCGCCGCCGTGACGGGCCGCCAGGTGCCCTGTTCCTTGCGGCGCAGGAGTACGGCGTCGGGGGCCTCGGCCGCGTTGGTGAAGGGCAGGTCGGCGGCGCTGCCGGTGGTGGGCCTGGCGGCCATGGGCGCGGTGCGGGCCTCGCGTACCGTGCCGTGTTCGTCCCTGACCAGCTCGACCTCGGTGCGGGAGGCCAGGTCGGCGCGCTGCTTGGCCCGTTTCAGATCCTTGCGTACGCCCATGGCGGCTCCCGGTCGCAGGGTGCTGAACGGAGGTCAACTTACCGGTGCGTAACGGAAATTCAATGGGTTCCGCGGGGTCGGTTCAGGCGGCCGCGGGTTCGGCGGGCTTCTGCTCCGGCTCCAGCACCTTGCGGGTGATGCGCTCGCCGATCGCCGCCACCAGGGTGCGCGGGCGGCGCGGGTTCAGGTGGGCGCCCAGTGCGTTGCCCAGCCCCGGGGTGAGGTACGCGCGGTCGCGGTCGAGGGCGCGCAGGGCTGCGCGGACGACCGGTTCCGAGGTGCTGAACGAGCCCATCGCGGCCTTGCGGGTGCCGATCGCCTCGAAGAAGCCCGTCTCGACCGGGCCCGGGCACAGGGCCGTGACCCTGATGCCGCGGCCTCGGTACTCCTGGCGCAGCGCCAGCGAGAAGTTGAGGACGAACGTCTTGGTGGCGCCGTAGACCGCGAAGTACGGGGACGGCTGGTAGCCGGCCGTGGAGCCGACGTTGAGGACGGCTCCGGAGCCGCGCTCCAGCATGCCGGGGAGCACGGCGTGGGTGAGGTCCACGAGGGCGAGGACGTTGACCATGATCTCGTCGTGCTCGCGTCGCGGGTCGATCTCCTCGAAGCGGCCGCAGGTGCCGAAGCCCGCGTTGTTGACCAGCAGGTCGACGGTGAGGCCGCGGGCCGCGAGGGCCTCGGCGACGCGGTCGGCGGCGTCGGGCTCGGCGAGGTCCTGGGGCAGGACGTGCGCCTGGACGCCGTACGTCGTACGCAGCCCGTCGGCCAGTTCTTCGAGGCGGTCCCGGGAGCGGGCGACGAGGATCACGTCGTGGCCGCGGGCGGCGAGCTGGGTGGCGAACTCGGCACCCAGTCCGGAGGAGGCGCCGGTGATGAGGGCGGTGGATGTGGCCGTCATGACTGTTCCCTTCAGAACGTCGAGGTGAGACGAGCCGAACGACTAACTAAGACACTACTGTAGCTATTATTCTCTTAATTGCAACAGCTCTGACTCAGTTAACTAGGGAACGGCAACCACGGAGTATCGTCTACGTCCAGTGGGGGTCAGGAGTCGACGGAGTGGAGGTGCCCATGGGCCGAGCGCTGCGGGCCGATGCCGAGCGCAGTGTGCGCGCGATTCTGGAGGCGGCCGAGCTGGTGCTCGCCGCCGATCCGAACGCATCCATGGAGCAGATCGCCGAGGCCGCCGGCGTGGCCAGGACGACGGTCCACCGGCGCTTCGCCAGTCGGCAGGCACTGATCGAGGCGCTCGCCGAGTCAGCCGTACGACAGCTCAACCAGGCCATCGAGGACGCGCGGCCCGACACCACGCCGCCGCTGATCGCGCTGCACCGCGTCACCGCCAACGTGCTGCGGATCAAGGGGGCTTGGAGCTATGCCCTGGGGCGGCCGACCGAGGAGGGCGGCGGCGCCGCGGCGGGCTGGGACCAGCTCGGGGCGCGCTGCGTCGAACTCCTGGGCCGGGCCAAGGCCGAGGGCCTGCTCGACCCGGCCGCGGACCTGGAGTGGGTCCGCCGCGTCTACTACGCCCTGATCGGCGAGGCCCTGCACGACGAGCGGCCGGACCCCGATCCCGACGCCCTGGCGACGCTCGTCGTCGACACGCTGCTGTACGGCGCCGGGCGGCGGCCCGGCACCGTCTGACTCAGCGCACCGTGCGGTTCGCCGTTTCAATGGCGTCGGCGAGTTTCTTCACCTCGCCGTCCTCCGTCCGGTCCGCCAAGTCGCGGGCGCGGTCCTTGAGTTCGTCGAGGCCGGGGTCGCCGGGGAGGGACCTCCAGCGGTCGTCGCCGGAGCGCAGGGAGTCGGCGAAGTAGGCGGCGACGGCCGTGACCTGGAAGCGGGGGCTCGCCTTCCATACGGAGTCCTGGAGCGCGCCGGTCTCCAGCTCGCCGGACTTCTCGTGCGGGTCGCGGGTGTGGGGGTCGAGCCAGCGGACGGTGGCCGTGGCGAGGTGGCCGTGGGCGCCCTCCCGGACGCGGACGGCGTAGAGGGCGGTGACGGTGTGGCCGGGGCCGACCTCGCCGCCGTCGACGCGGTCGTCGCGGAAGTCGTCGTCGGCGACCTGGCGGTCGTCGTAGCCGACGAGGCGGAACTGGGCGACCGTCTCCGGGTCGAAGGCGACCTGGGCCTTGGCGTCGCGGGCGGTGAGGTCGATGTTCTGCGGGAGTTGGTCGCAGAAGACCTTGCGGGCCTCGTCCTCGCCGGAGACGTAGACGGTGTGGCCGTCGCCCTTGTCGGCGAGGCGTTCCATCAGGGCGTCGCCGTAGTCGCTGCCGACGCCGACGCCGAAGAGGGTGATGCCGTACTCGCGGCGGGCGTCCGAGATGCGGTCGAGGATGGAGTCCGGGTCGGTGTCGCCGTCGTTGGCGAGGGCGTCGGAGATGAGGACGACGCGGTTGGTGGCGCCCTCGCGGCGGCCCTCGACCGCGGTGTCGTAGCCGGTCTCGACGCCGGCGCCGAGGTTGGTGGAGTAGGTCGGCTCCAGGCTGTCGATCGCGTGGTGGATGCGGCCGCGGTGGCCGCCGAGGCGGGTCATCGGCAGGACGGTCTCGGCCTTGTCGCTGAAGGTGACGACGGCGACCGAGTCGTCGTCGCGCAGCCGGTCCGTCATGGTCCCGAGGGACTTCTGGGCGAGGTCGAGGCGGCCCTCTTCACTCATCGAGCCGGAGATGTCGATGACGAACGTGAGGGCGGCGGGCGGGCGTTCACCGGTCTGCGTGGCGGGGCGGGTGGCGAGGCCCACGCGGACCAGCGACCAGTCCTCGTCCTTCGTGCGGGCGCCGTCGACGGTGACCGTGAAGCCGTTGCCGTCGGGGCGCTCGTAGTCCTGGCGGAAGCTGTTGACGAACTCCTCGGGACGGATCGTCGAGGGGTCGGGCCGGTGTCCCTCGGCGAGGGTGCGGCGGGCGTAACCGTAGGACGCGGTGTCCACGTCGAGGGCGAAGGTGGAGAGGTAGTCGGGGCTCGGGGAGGGCTCGGCGAAGGAGTCCTCGCCTTTCTGCTCGCCCTCCCGGTTCCCGTCGCCGGCCGTCGGGGCGGCCGGTGCCGGGGCCGGGAAGCCGTTCTGTTCGGAGCCGTCCGAGGCCTTGTTGCTGCCGTCGGAGTCCCCTCCCCCACAGGCCGTCAGCAGCAGGCTGCCGGTCGCGGTGAGGGCGAGCAGGGCGGCGCCCAGCCGCCGGGTGCGGCGGCGTGGCGTGCCCGGCCGTGGTGTTCGGTACCACTCCATCTTCCGTTCCCCTTTGCTCCGGCTTGCTCCGTTGACGTCGACATCTGTGACTGTGACGGCGCGGAGGGCCGGAACGTGCGGCACGGGGCGTTGCGGAAGGATCTCAACAAGGCCACGATCATGGGCCGTTGAGACCGGTGGGTAATCCTCCGTTGACCTAAGAGACGACGTCCTTGCGGGCGAAACCGCGGAAGGCCAGGGCGAACAGCACGAGCGCGTACGTTACCGAAACCGCGGTGCCCTGGATCATGCCGGACCACT
This sequence comes from Streptomyces pseudovenezuelae, assembly GCF_029892565.1. GTDB lineage: Bacteria > Actinomycetota > Actinomycetes > Streptomycetales > Streptomycetaceae > Streptomyces > Streptomyces pseudovenezuelae_A. Next base: position 627,395 of record NZ_JARXVH010000004.1, read on the forward strand.
CCAGGTGCGGCTGGACGGCGTCCGCCCACGCGAACTGCCAGTGCGCGGGCAGGAAGTCGCGCCAGTGGCCGAGCGCCGTCACCGCGTCCAGGACGTTGCCGACGATGGTCAGACCGACCGCACCGCCGACCGCGCCCAGGGGTGCGTCCGTCTTCGTGGAGAGCCAGAACGCGAGCCCTGCCGTGACCAGTTGGGAGACGAAGATGTACGCCACCACCACGACCAGGCGCTGCGCGGCCGTGCCCGGCTCCAGCGCGCCGCCGGTCGGGATCTCCAGCGGGCCCCAGCCGTAGGCGGCCGTGCCGACGGCCAGCGCCACCACCGGCAGCAGGATCATCGCGGCCAGGCTGAGGCCGAGGCCGACGACGAGCTTGGACCACAGGAGGCGGGCGCGCGGGACGGGGGCGGCGAGCAGATAGCGCAGGGAGGACCAGCCGGCTTCCGAGGCGACCGTGTCCCCGCAGAACAGGGCGACCGGGATGACGAGCAGGAAGCCCGCCGACACGAACAGGTTCACCGCGGCGAAGTTGGCGCCGGACGCGGTGGCCGTGTCCATCAGCGTCACGTTGCCATTGCCGTTGCCCGGCCCGCCGCCGATCGCGAACGCGATCAGCAGCACGAACGGCAGCGCGGCGAGGATCGCGCCCATCACCAGCGTGCGTCGGCGCTTCAACTGCCGTGCCAGCTCTACGCGGAGGGGCAGGGTGCGGCCGGCCCGGTAGCCGGACGCCACCTCGGCGCGCTCGACGAGCGTGCTCATGCGGAACCTCCGATCAGGGTGAGGAAGGCGTCTTCGAGCCGGCGGTGCGGGCCGAGGGAGGCGACCGGGATTTCGAGCCGGACGAGTTCGACCAGGAGGCGGGCGGCGGCGGGAGAGCCGTCGGCTGGAGGTGCGTTGGTATGAGGTGCGTTGGCGTGGGGCACGGGTGCGTGCTCGTCGGCTGCCGGCATCTCCGTGCCGTTCACCTCGCGGTGCGGCACGACGACCGCGAGCGGCTCCACCTCAGGACTGGGTGTGTCAGCAGGCGCCAGCCGGACCAGCAGGCCGCCGTCCGCCCGTACCGCCGACTCGACGCCGGGCAGGGCAGCGACCTTCTCGACCAGGGGGTCCGCGATGGCGGACGCCAGGCCGACGAGCAGGGTGTCGCCCGAGCCGATGATCTCGCCGACCGGGCCGGCCTGGACGAGTCGGCCGCGGTCCATGACGACGAGGTGGGTGCAGGACTGCTCGACCTCCGCCAGGAGGTGGCTGGAGACGATCACCGTGCGCCCGGCGGCCGCGTACCGGATCATCACCTCGCGCATCTCGCGGATCTGGGGCGGGTCGAGGCCGTTGGTGGGTTCGTCGAGGATGAGGAGGTCCGGGAGGCCGAGCATGGCCTGGGCGATGGCCAGGCGTTGGCGCATGCCCTGGGAGTAGGTGCGGACCGCGCGGGCCAGGGCGTCGCCGAGGCCGGCGATCTCCAGGGCCTCGTCCAGGTGGGCGTCCTCGGGCGGGCGGCCGGTCGCCGCCCAGTACAGCTCCAGGTTCTCGCGGCCGGAGAGGTGCGGAAGGAAGCCCGCGCCCTCGACGAACGCGCCGACCCGGGACAGGACCGGGGCACCTGGCCGGATCGCGTGCCCGAAGACGCGGATCTCGCCGTCGTCCGGCTTGATCAGGCCCATCAGCATGCGCAGGGTGGTGGTCTTGCCCGCGCCGTTCGGCCCCAGCAGGCCCAGGACCTGGCCCTTCTCGACGCGGAAGGACACCTCCCGGACCGCGTACCGGTCCGCCGAGCGCGCGTACCGCTTGCTCAAGTCGGTGATCTGGAGCGGGACTTCGGCCAGCGCCGGGTCCGGGGGCACCGCGGTGGTGCGGCGGCGGCCCGACAGCAGCAGGGCGAGGGCGATCACCGCGCCCACCAGCGGCAGCCACCACACCCAGGACGGGAGCGGGGCGGCGGCGGTCGTCACACCGGGCGCCGTCGGCACCTTCAGGTCGCCCTTCAGGGAGACGGTGTACGTCGCCGGGGCGGTCGGGGAGGCGTATCCGAGGTCCGTGGAGGCGAGGACCAGGCGCAGGCGGTGGCCCTGCTCGACCTCGTGGTCGATGGCCGGGAGCGTGATGGTGACGTCCTTGCCCGCCTTGGCGCCCTCGACGCGGATCGGGGTGACCAGCTGGGAGGGCAGCACGGGGGACGTGCCGCCGGGCCCGACGTCGTACACCTTGCCGAAGAGCACGGCGTCGTCGCTGGTCGACTTCACGTGGACGGTGACCGTCGGCGAGCCGGTGACGCGCAGGCCGCTGCCGACCGGTGCCGACTCGAACCGCGCGTACTGGCCGGGGAAGTCCAGCGAGACGCCGACGCCCAGCGAGGAGAGCTGGGCGAGGCCGCCGCCGCCGAGGCCGGGCAGGGCGGAGACGGCGGGCGGGCTGGCGCCGGCCGGGTTGTCGAAGGTCTGCTCGCGGCGGCCGGTCAGGGCGATCGACTTCTGACCGCTCTCCAGGCCCGGGTAGCTGTCGGCGCTCGCGCCGCGCAGCAGGGCCGCGCCGTCCGTGGAGTCGACGCCTCCGGTGCGGGTCACGCGGAAGGCCGGGCCGGTGTCGGTGGCCTTGTCGTCCTTGAGGTAGCGGTCGAACCAGGCACGCACGCGTGACTGCACGCGGCCGGTCTCCATGTCGCCGCCGTCGTGCCCGCCTGCGATCCAGTCGACGTCCACGGGTGCGCCGTTGGCGCGGATGGCCTTCGCGGCGGCGTCGGCCTGGCCGAGCGGGAAGAGGGAGTCGGTCTGGCCCTGCAGCAGGAGCGTGGGCACCTTGATGCGGGTGCCCACGGCGGACGGCGAGCGGGCGTCCAGCAGGGCACGCGCCTGTGCGTCCGGCTTGCCCGCCTCCGCGACGCGCTCGTACATCCGGCACAGCTCGGGCTGGAAGTTGTCGCAGCCGCCGCCGGAGTTGACGAAGATGCCGGCCCACAGCTTCTTGAAAACGCCGTTCGGGAAGAGGGCGTCCGCGAGGTTCCAGTAGGTGATCGCCGGGGCGATGGCGTCCACGCGGTCGTCGTAGCCGGCCGCGAGGAGTGAGATCGCGCCGCCGTACGAGGCGCCGGCGACGCCCACGCGCGGGTCGCCGGTCTTGTCGAGCTGGACCTGGGGTTGCTCGGCCAGCCAGTCGATCAGCTTGGAGACGTCCTTGACCTCGCCCTTCGGGTCGTTCAGACCGATCTTGCCGGTCGACTTCCCGAAGCCTCGGGCGGACCAGGTCAGTACCGCGTAGCCGTCCTCGGCGAGGTTCTCGGCCTGTTGACGTACGTCGTCCTTGGTGCCGCCGAAGCCGTGGGCCAGGAGGACGGCGGGGTGCCTGCCGGCGGTGGCGGGGGTGAAGTACGAGGTGTCGATGCGGACGCCGTCGATCGCCATGATGCGGTCGGATCGGTGTGCCGGGGTCTTCTCGTCCGAGGCAACTGCCGTCCACGTTCCCGCTGCCGCGAGTACGGCGAGGGCGGCGCCGGCTGCCAGTAGGCGGCGGTGCCGGGGCCTTCGCAGTTGGCCTCGCAGGGTGGGGAGTCGAAGATCCATGCGTTCAACGGTACGGGGCGTCTCTGACAGTTGGAGGGGACCCCGGGGTGAACGTGCGGACCTTCTCTGGGAGTACGGGGTGGCTACGCCGTACCGCATGTGGTGTACGGCTACTGGCTCGGGGGGTTCTGTGATTCGCCGGGTGCGGATTGATTGTGGCCGGTCGCGCAGTTCCCCGCGCCCCTGAAGCCTTCGCCCCTGCTGGGCTTCAGGCTTCCGCATCCTCGGGGACCGAAATGAGCCACCGTGTCTCTCTGCGCGGCCGCAGATACAACGCCCAGTACAAGGTGGCCGCTGCTGTTATGCCGCCCGTCCAGAGCAAGTACGTCGTCTCCTGCTGGCTCAGGATGTACGCCAGGACCGCGATCAGGAGGAGGGGGACGGTCGGCCAGAGGGGCATGCGCCAGGCCCGGGTGTGTTTGTGGGTGCCTCGGCGGGAGAGGAGGGCGGCTGTCGCGACCAGGAGGTACATGCCCGTCACGGAGACGCCTGTTACGCCGTAGAGGGTGTCCAGGTTGACGAAGCAGAGCAGGGCGCCGGGGATGCCCACGGCGAGGGTGGCTGTCCAGGGGGAGCCGAAGCGGCCCAGTTTTGAGAAGACGGTGTTGATCGGGGTGGGCCAGGCCTTGTCGCGGGCCGAGGCGTACAGGACTCGGGAGTTCTGGATGACCATGACGATGCCCGCGTTGATGATCGCGAGGGCCACGCAGAGGCTGACGAAGGTGCCGACGGCCGAGTTGGACCAGGCGGTGACCATGGAGCTGATGTCGCCGCCGGTGAGGGTCGAGAGGTCGGAGGCGCCCATCGTGATCGCGATCACCGGGACCAGGATGATCACCGACGAGATCGCCAGGGTGGCCAGGACCGTACGGGCCACGTTGCGGCGCGGGTTCTCCAACTCCTCGGAGAGGTAGACCGCCGTCGAGAAGCCCTGCGTGACGAACAGGGCGATGGCCAGGCCCGAGACGACCAGCATCGCCGTCACCGTGTCGGCGTGGCCGTCGGCGCCCGACACCTGCATGGACACCAGGCTGCCCGCGCCCCGCTCGCTGTGTGCGAAGCCCAGGACCGCCACGACGGCCGCCGCGATGACCTCCAGGACCAGGAAGACGCCGGTGATCCAGGCGTTGGCTCGCAGGTCGAGGAGGCCGGCGAGGGTGGCCAGGAGCATGACGGCGGCGCCGGCGATCGACGGGTTCAGGTGCACCACCGGTGCCAGGTAGTCCGCCGTGCCCATCGCTATCACCGGCGGGACGATCATCACGACCAGGAGTGACAGTACGAAGACCAGCCAGCCCGCCAGTCGGCCCGCCAGCGTCGAGACCATCGCGTACTCGCCGCCCGCGCTCGGGATGAGGGTGCCCAGCTCCGAGTAGCAGAACGCGACGGCGATGCAGAGGACCGAGCCGATCGCGATCGTGAGGGCGGTCGCCGTGCCGAGCGAGCCGAACAGGTCGGGGACGACCACGAAGAGCGTGGAGGCCGGTGTCACGCAGGAGAGGGTGAGGAGGGTGCCGCCGACGATGCCGATGGAACGCTTCAGCTGCCGCGGGCTCTGGGAACTGTCCGACGACGCCTCGGAAACGGCGGCCTCGGCAGTGGGGAGGGTGTCGGTCACGCGCTGATGGAACATTGACGGAAACCGTCACGTCAATGGGTGTTCACCTACGGAATCCGTAGATCCAGCCCGTGTCGGGGCCTGTATTCGGTGCTTCGCGGTAGTGCCTGCCACGGTTCGGGATTGTGCGGGAACCGCAGCCGACGTAGCCGAAAAAAAGGGCCGTCCGCATCGCGGACGGCCCCAGGGGTCGGCTCTCAGTGGTTGCGCGGGAAGCCCAGGTCCACGCCCGTGGGGGCGTCGGCCGGGTCGGGCCAGCGGGTGGTGACGACCTTGCCTCGGGTGTAGAAGTGCGTGCCGTCGTTGCCGTAGATGTGGTGGTCGCCGAAGAGCGAGTCCTTCCAGCCACCGAAGCTGTGGTAGCCGACGGGGACCGGGATCGGGACGTTCACGCCGACCATGCCGGCCTCGATCTCCAGCTGGAAGCGGCGGGCGGCGCCGCCGTCGCGGGTGAAGATCGCGGTGCCGTTGCCGAACGGCGAGCTGTTGATCAGCGCCACGCCCTCGTCGTACGTCTCGACGCGCAGGACGCACAGGACCGGGCCGAAGATCTCGTCCTGGTACGCCTTCGCCGTCGTCGGCACCTTGTCGAGCAGCGAGATGCCGATCCAGTGGCCGTCCTCGAAGCCCTCGACCGTGTAGCCGGTGCCGTCGAGGACCACCTCGGCGCCCTCGGCCGCCGCGCCGGTGACGTAGGAGGCCACCTTGTCGCGGTGGACCTTGGTGATCAGCGGGCCCATCTCGGAGGTGGGGTCGTTGCCGGGGCCGATCTTGATCTTCTCGGCGCGCTCGCGGATCTTCGCCACCAGCTCGTCGCCGATGGAACCGACCGCGACCACGGCCGAGATGGCCATGCAGCGCTCGCCCGCCGAGCCGTAGGCCGCGCTCACGGCCGCGTCGGCCGCCGCGTCCAGGTCGGCGTCGGGGAGGACCAGCATGTGGTTCTTGGCGCCGCCCAGGGCCTGGACGCGCTTGTGGTTCGCGGCGGCCGTGGTGTGGATGTGGCGGGCGATGGGCGTCGAACCGACGAAGGAGACCGCCTTCACGTCCGGGTGCTCAAGGAGGCGGTCGACCGCCACCTTGTCGCCGTTGACGACGTTGAAGACGCCGTCCGGGAGGCCCGCCTCCGCGAGCAGTTCGGCGATCTTCAGGGACGCCGACGGGTCCTTCTCGGAGGGCTTCAGGACGAAGGTGTTGCCGGTCGCGATGGCGAGCGGGAACATCCACATCGGCACCATGGCCGGGAAGTTGAACGGCGTGATGCCGGCGACGACACCCAGCGGCTGGCGGATCGACGACACGTCCACCCGCGAGGCGACCTCGGTCGACAGCTCGCCCTTGAGCTGCACGGTGATCCCGCACGCCAGGTCGACGATCTCCAGGCCGCGCGCGACCTCGCCCAGCGCGTCGCTGTGCACCTTGCCGTGCTCGGCGGTGATCAGCTCGGCGATCGCGTCACGGTTGGCGTCCAGCAGCGCGCGGAACTTGAAGAGGATCGTGGTGCGCTTGGCGAGCGAGGAGGTGCCCCAGGTCGCGTAGGCGTCCTTGGCGGCGGCGACCGCCGCGTCCACCTCCTCGACCGACGCGAACGCGACGTTCGTGGTGACCGCGCCGGTCGCCGGGTCGGTGACCGGCCCGTAATTGCCCGACGCGCCTTCGACGGACTTGCCGCCGATCCAGTGGTTGACGATCTTCGTCATGCCCAGTTGCTCCTTCACAGATGGCGGCGTCGGGTGGAGACGTGCCGTTCGTACAGCTCACGTGCCTTGACCGCGGACGCGCGGGTCGCGGTCTCGGCCACAGGAACATCCCACCAGGCCTGCGCCGGAGGCGCGCCCGACACTGTGTCTGCGGTTTGCGTCTCGACGTAGACACATGTGGGAGTGTCGGCGGCCCGGGCCTCGGCGAGCGCCGTCCGCAGGTCCGCCACGGTCTTGGCGCGCAGGACGCGCATGCCCAGGCTGGCCACGTTGGCGGCGAGGTCCACGGGCAGCGGGGCGCCGGTGAAGGTGCCGTCGTCCGACGGGTAGCGGTAGGCGGTGCCGAAGCGCTCGCCGCCCACCGACTCCGACAGGCCGCCGATGGACGCGTACCCGTGGTTCTGTATGAGGAGCAGCTTGATCGCGACGCCCTCCTGCACGGCGGTCACGATCTCGGTCGGCATCATCAGGTACGTGCCGTCGCCGACCAGCGCCCAGACGTTGCGGTCGGGGGCGGCCAGCTTGACGCCGATCGCGGCCGGGATCTCGTAGCCCATGCAGGAGTAGCCGTACTCCAGGTGGTACTGGTCCCGGGAGCGGGTGCGCCACATCTTGTGTAGGTCGCCGGGGAGCGAGCCGGCCGCGTTGATGATCACGTCGGTCTCGTCGACGAGGGCGTCGAGGGCGCCGATGACCTGCGGCTGGGTGGGCCGTATGTCCGGCTCCTCGGCCTCGTAGCAGGCGTCGATCCGCTGCTCCCAGCGCTCCTTGTCCTCGGTGTACTCGGCGGCGTAGGAGTCGGTGACGCGGTGGTCGTGGAGTTCCAGGGCCTGAGTGAGTTCCGTCAGGCCGGAGCGGGCGTCCGCGATCAGGGGGGTGCCGGCGAGCTTGTGGCCGTCGAAGGGCGCGATGTTGAGGTTGAGGAAGCGGACGCCGTCGCCTGCGAAGAGGGTGCCGGAGCCGGTGGTGAAGTCGGTGTAGCGGGTGCCGACGCCGATCACCAGGTCGGCGGTGCGGGCGAGTTCGTCGGCGGTCGCCGTGCCGGTGTGGCCGATGCCGCCGACGTCCTGCGGGTGGTCCCAGCGCAGGGAGCCCTTGCCGGCCTGGGTGGAGGCGACCGGAATGCGGGTGGCTTCCGCGAACTCCGCGAGCGCCTCCTCGGCGTGGCTGTGGTGCACTCCGCCGCCGGCGATGACGAGCGAGCGGCGGGCGGTCCTGATCAGCCGTACGGCTTCGGCGAGTTCGGCCGGGTCGGCGCCCGGACGGCGTACCGCCCAGGTGCGTTCGGCGAAGAACTCGTCCGGCCAGTCGTAGGCCTCGGCCTGAACGTCCTGCGGGAGAGCGAGAGTTACCGCGCCCGTCTCCACCGGGTCGGTCAGCACGCGCATCGCCTGCAGGGCCGCCGGGATCAGCTGCTCGGGGCGGTTGATCCGGTCGAAGTAGCGCGACACCGGGCGCAGGCTGTCGTTGACCGACACATCGCCCGCGTACGGGACTTCGAGCTGCTGGAGGACCGGGTCGGCGGGGCGGGCCGCGAAGACGTCGCCGGGCAGCAACAGGACCGGGAGGTGGTTGATCGTGGCGAGGGCGGCGCCGGTGACCAGGTTGGTCGCGCCCGGGCCGATCGACGTCGTCACCGCGTGCGTGGAGAGGCGGCCCGACTGGCGCGCGTAGCCGACTGCCGCGTGCACCATGGCCTGTTCGTTGCGGCCCTGGTGGTACGGCATGTCGTCGGCGTACTCGACGAGTGCCTGGCCGATGCCGGCCACGTTGCCGTGGCCGAAGATGCCCCAGGTCGCGCCGATCAGCCGCTGCCGGGTGCCGTCCCGCTCGGTGAACTGGGCGGCCAGGAACCGCACCAGTGCCTGCGCGACCGTGAGCCTCGTCGTCGAGGTCATCGGTAACCCTCCGTGTGCTCGGGGTGGAAGCAGATCCGCCACTCCCGCGTCCGGCCCGGACCCGCCATGACATTGAGGTAGTACATGTCGTGGCCGGGCTGGGCGATGGACGGGCCGTGCCATCCATCGGGGACGAGGACGGCGTCGCCGGAGCGGACCTCCGCGAGGACGTCGGATCCGCCCTCACGGGAGGGAGATACGCGCTGATAGCCGAACCCGTTCGGGCCGTCGATCTCGAAGTAGTAGATCTCCTCCAACTCGGCTTCCACACCGGGCCGGTGCTCGTCGTGCTTGTGCGGCGGGAAGGACGACCAGTTGCCGCCCGGGGTGATCACCTCGACGGCGATCAGCTTGTCGCAGTCGAAGGCGTCGGCGGAGGCGAAGTTGCGGACCAGCCGCGTGTACCTGCCGTCGCCGCGTTCTTCGACGGGGACCTCCGGCGCGGGGCCGTAGCGGGCGGGGAGTCGTCGCTCGCACTTCGCTCCTGCCAGGGCGAAGCGGCCTCCCGCGCCGGAGGCGATCTGGACCTGGGCGTCCCGGGGTACGTACGCGAAGTCCGAGACGGACGCGAACACGCTTTCCCTGCCCAGGAGTTGGAACACATCGGTACCCATTTGCACCGTACATCCGCCCTGCAGCGGAAGCACGATCCACTCACTGTCACCGGTGGTGAAGGTGTGCGTACCACCGGCGCCCAACTCGACGATCCGCAGCCCGCTGTACTCCCAGCCGGCCCGCTTGGGGTCGATGTCGAACACATAGTTGGCGTCGGCGGTGGAGCCGCGCGGAATGTACAGCCTGTTGCCGGTCATACGGCCCTCACAGCAGTCCTACGGCGGTGTCCACGGCGGCGGCCACGTCTCCGTCCGCCGGATACAGCAGCGAACGGCCCACCACCAGGCCTCGCACGGTGGGGAGTTGGAGGGCGCCGCGCCACTTCTCGTAGGCGCCGTCCTGATCGTCGCCGACCTCGCCGCCGAGCAGCACGGCGGGCAGCGTCGACGTCTCCATGACCTCGGCCATGTCGTCGGGGTTCTCGGTGACCGGGAGCTTGAGCCAGGTGTAGGCCGAAGTGCCGCCCAGGCCCGAGGAGATGGCGATGGACCTGATGACGGCCTCGGCGCTCAGGTCGTTCTTCAGCCTGCCCTCGTCGGTGCGGCGGCTCATGAACGGCTCGACGAACAGCGGGAGTCGGCGCGCGGCCATGTCGTCGATCGCGCGGGCGGTGGACTCCAGGGTGGTGAGCGAGCCCGGGTCGTCGTAGTCGATGCGCAGGAGCAGCTTGCCGGCGTCGAAGCCGAGCCGCTCGATGTCCTCGGCGCGGTGGCCGGTGAAGCGGTCGTCGAGTTCGAAGCTGGCGCCCTGGAGACCGCCGCGGTTCATCGAGCCCATGACGACCTTGTCGTCCAGGGCGCCGAGCAGCAGCAGGTCGTCGAGGATGTCGGCGGTGGCGAGGACGCCGTCGACGCCGGGGCGGGAGAGCGCCAGGCAGAGGCGCTCCAGCAGGTCGGCGCGGTTGGCCATGGCGAGCTTGCGGTCGCCGACACCGAGGGCGCCGCGGGCCGGGTGGTCGGCGGCGACGATCATCAGGCGGCCGGAGTCGCCGAGCAGCGGGCGGCGGACGCGGCGGGCCGCGGCCTCCGCGACGGCCTCGGGGTGGTGGGCGCGGAGCCGGACGAGTTCGGCGACGTCCACGCGCGCGCGTGCGACGCCGTCCCCGCCGCCGTGCTGGGTGCCCGCGACGCGTCCCGCCCTCACAGCACCGCTCCGGCCTTGAGGGCGGCGTCGATCTCGTCGGTGGTCGGCATCGCGGAGGAGCATTCCAGGCGGGAGGCGACGATCGCGCCGGCCGCGTTGGCGTGCCGCATGATCGTCTCCAGGTCCCAGCCCTCCAGCAGGCCGTGGCAGAGGGTGCCGCCGAACGCGTCACCGGCGCCGAGACCGTTGAGGACGGTGACCGGGAGGGGTGGCACCTCGGCCGACTCGCCCTTGCGGTTCACGGCTAGGACGCCCTTGGGCCCCTGCTTGACGACCGCCAGTTCGACACCGGCGTCCAGCAAGGCCTGGGCGGCCGCCTGCGGTTCGCGCACTCCGGTGGCGACCTCCACCTCGTCGAGGTTGCCGACCGCGACGGTGGTGTGGCGCAGGGCCTCCTGGTAGAAGGGGCGGGCCGAGGCCGGGTCCTTCCAGAACATGGGGCGCCAGTCCAGGTCGAAGACCGTCGTACCCGCCTTGGCCCGGTGGGCCAGCGCCGCCAGCGTCGCCGTACGGCTCGGCTCCTCGCTCAGGCCGGTGCCGGTGACCCAGAAGACGCGGGCGTCGCGGATGGCGTCGAGGTCGAGGTCGTGGGCGTCGATCTCCAGGTCGGGGGCCTTGGGCTGCCGGTAGAAGTACAGCGGGAAGTCGTCCGGCGGGAAGATCTCGCAGAAGGTGACCGGGGTGGGCAGGCCGGGGACCGGAGTGACCCAGCGGTCGTCCACGCCGAAGCCCTGGAGGGCCTCGTTCAGGTAGGCGCCGAAGGGGTCGTCGCCGGTGCGGGTGATCACCGCGGAGTTCCGGCCGAGCCGGGCGGCGGCGACCGCGACGTTCGACGCCGAACCGCCGAGGAACTTGCCGAAGGTCGTCACCTGCGGGAGTGGAACGCCGGTCTGCAGCGGATACAGATCGACACCGATCCGTCCCATGGTGATGAGGTCGTACGCCATCGGCTTCCCTTCGTCACGGCTCTCCCCCGGTTTGTAGCCCCGGGAGCGGAGCGCTGTCAATGTTTTGTCCGGACATTCGGACGAGAGGTTGACAGCGCTTGCCGTGCGCCTACCGATCCGCCGGGTTCGGCACCCGTGTCAACGCGCCGCGCCCGTGAGCCCGCGTGCGCCTTTGCTGCACTCGTGTCACAAACGCCCCCTCTGTGTCACACATGTCGCGTGTACGCGGGTTATCCGTCACACCCCGCGCACAGGCACTGCCCTGCCATCACTCTGCGTCGTTCACCGGGCACAGGCTTTGTGATCGCCAGCGCAGCGCCCGGCTCCCCCGACGGCCGTTCCCGGCCGCCCCCGCGGTGCGCGCAGGGAGGTGCGTTTCATGACCGACCGACGGCTGTGGTCGTACAAGGAGATCGCCGCACACATCAAGGTGCAGCCGGACACCGTGCGGTCCTACCGCAAGCACGGGCTGCTGCCCCCGCCCGACCACGTCGAGGGCGGCAAGCCCTACTGGTACGCCGACACGGTCCGCACCTGGGTCGCCGCCCGGCCCGGCAACCGCAGTCGCAGAGACGACTGAGCCGAGCCGGAGTCGGTCAGAGGCGGTCGGAAAAAATAGCTGTGCCCCGCCTGGTCGGTGGGGCACAGTCGTCCCCGTGAACGACTTCCCGATGGGCGACTTCTCCCTGCACGACTTCTCCGTCAAACCCGCGCTGACCGGCGACAAGGTCGTACTGCGGCCCGTCACCGCGGGCGACGCGGACGGCATCTGGGAGATCGTCCAGGATCCCGAGGTCGTCCGGTTCACCTTCGAGCCCTCCACCGAACTCACCCCGGAACACCTGCGCTCCTGGTACGGCTCCCGGGCCGACGCCCCCGACCGGCTGGATCTCGCCGTCACCGACCCCGGCACCGGCGAACTCCTCGGCGAGGTCGTGCTGTACGAGTGGGATCCGGCCTCGCGCAGCTGCACGTTCCGCACGCTGATCGGACCCCGGGGGCGCGGCCGGGGCGTCGGCACCGAGGCCACCCGCCTCATCGTCGGCCACGGCTTCGAACAACTCGGCCTGCATCGCATCGAGTTGGAGGTGTACGGCCACAACCACCGGGCCCCGCGCGTCTACGAGAAGGTCGGCTTCGTGGTCGAGGGTGTGCGCCGGGAGGCCTCGCTGCGGGACGGCGAGTGGGTCGACGCGATCCTCATGGGCCTCCTCGACCGCGACTGGGCCGCCCTCAACGGCCCCGACAACGGGCCCGGCAAGGGCCCTGCCGACGGCCTCAACGCCCTCGGCTCCACGGCTCGATGACCGTGACGCCCGCTCCCGGCGCCGTGCCCATCGAGGCCAACGCGTCCGGAGTGGCGTCCAGCGTGATCGTGGACGTGACCAGGAGGTCGGGGCGCAGGGCTCCGGCGCGGACCAGCTCCAGCATCGGCGGGTAGGTGTGCGCGGCCATGCCGTGGCTGCCGAGGAGTTCGAGCTCCAGGGCGATCGCGCGGGCCATGGGGACGGGGGTCGTGCCGTCGGCCGACGGGAGCAGGCCGACCTGGATGTGCCGGCCGCGGCGGCGCAGGCCGTTCACCGAGGCGGCGCAGGTGACCAGCGAGCCCAGGGCGTCGAGCGACAGATGGGCTCCCCCGCCGGTCAGTTCGCGGATCGCGGCGGCCGGGTCGGTGGTGCGCCCGGCGTCCACACACTCCGCCGCGCCGAACTTCCGCGCCAGGTCCAACGCCCCCGGCGACACATCGACGGCCACCACCCGCGCCCCCGCGGCCGCCGCGATCATCACCGCGGACAGCCCCACTCCCCCGCAACCGTGCACGACGACCCACTCCCCCGCCGCCACCCTGCCCTGCTGCACCACCGCCCGGAACGCCGTGGCGAACCGGCAGCCGAGCGAGGCCGCGGTGGCGAACGACATCTCGTCGGGTACGGCGACCAGGTTCACGTCGGCGTGGTCCAGCGCCACGTACTCGGCGAACGAACCCCAGTGCGTGAACCCGGGCTGGGTCTGCCGCTCGCAGACCTGCTGGTCGCCGGCCGCGCATGCTCCGCAGGTTCCGCAGGCGCACACGAAGGGGACGGTGACGCGGTCGCCGGGGTGCCAGTCGTGCACCCCGGCGCCGATCTCCTCGACCACTCCGGCGAGTTCGTGGCCCGGCACGTGGGGCAGGGTGATGTCCGGGTCGTGGCCCTGCCAGCCGTGCCAGTCGCTTCGGCAGAGGCCGGTGGCCTCTACCCGTACGACCACTCCGTGGTCTGCCGGGCGGGGGGCTGGTACGTCGCGTACTTCGGCGGGCTCACCGAAGTGCTCGAATACCACCGCTCTCATGTGGACTCCCATCGCCGTCGCGGTCTGCGGGTACGTCGTGGCTGGTCGCCCCGTCCCCCGCGCCCCTGGCGGGGCGCTCATGACCACCCTCGCTCAGACCGAACCGCTGATGGAAGCGCCGCAACGGGCCCGGTGCCCACCAGGTCGCCTTCCCCGTCAGCCGCATGACCGCCGGTACCAGCAGGCTTCGCACGATCATCGCGTCCATAAGGACGGCCAGGGCGATGCCGAGGCCCAGCATCTTGGTGTTGGTCACGCGGGAGGTGCCGATGGCGACCATGACGACCGCCAGGATGACCGCCGCCGCCGTGATCAGGCCGCCCGTGCGCTGCAGTCCGTGCCGCACCGCCCCGTTGTGGTCGCCCGTCCTGTCGTACTCCTCCTTGATGCGGGAGAGCAGGAAGACGCCGTAGTCCATGGAGAGACCGAAGGCCACGCAGAACATCAGGACCGGCAGGGTCGTCTCTATGGAGCCGGGGCTGGTGAAGCCGAGCAGGCCGGAGAGGTGGCCGTCCTGGAAGACCCAGACCACCGCGCCGAACATGGCCGACAGACTGAGCGCGTTGAGCACCACCGCCTGGATCGGTATCAGCACGCTGCCGGTGAGCAGGAAGACCAGGAACAGGGTGACGACCGCGATGAAGCCGGCCGCCCAGGGCAGGCGCTCCCCTATCGCGTGCTTGGAGTCGACCAGGACGGCCGCGGTGCCGGTCACCTTGGTGTCGAAGGGGGCGTCCGTGGCACGCAGGTCGTGCACCAGGCGCTGTGCGTCGTCACCGACCGCCTCGCCCTTCGGCGTCACGGTGAAGTACGCCGAGTCGCCCTTCACCAACGGGCCGTCGACACGCACCACTTCGGACAGCGCGGCCACCCGGTCCTTGTACGCGGTGTACTGCGCCGGGGTCGCCTTCCCCTCGGCGAGGACTTCGAGGCCGCCGCCGGGGCTGCCCGGGAAGCCGTCCCGGATGTGCTGCTGCACGATGTGCGACTCGGACGTGGAGGGCAGCTGGCGGTCGTCCGCCGTGCCGAACTTGACGCCCAGGAAAGGGAGTCCGAGCAGGACGAGCACGGCCGTGGTGCCCAGGGCGAAGAACGGGGCTCGGCGCATGACGAGCGTCGCCAGGCGCGCCCAGGCCTTGCCCTTCTCACCGGGAGCCCCGAAGGCGGAGGTGCCCGAGGTCTCAGCGGCAGCAGACCTGGACCGGCCCCGGCGGAACAGCCGGCGCAAGTCCAAGGCGTCGACCCGGTGGCCCAGCAGGATCAGGGCAGCCGGAAGCAGGATCAGGGCAGCCGCCGCGGCCAGCAGCACCACCGCGATGCCGGCGTAGGCGAAGGAGCGCAGGAAGTACTGCGGGAAGACCAGCATCGCCGCCAGTGAGACCGCGACCGTGAGGGCCGAGAAGAGGACGGTCCGGCCGGCCGTGCGCAGGGTGGTGCCCACGGCCTGCAACGGCTCGGCGCCGCCGGACAGTTCCTCTCGGAAGCGGCGGACGATGAACAACGCGTAGTCGACGGCCAGTCCGAGGCCCAGGGCCGTGGTGAGGTTGATCGCGAAGACGGAGACGTCGGTGAGTTCGGTGAGTCCGCGCAGTACCGCGTTCGTACCGAGGATCGCGACGATGCCGATGCCGAGCGGGAGCAGGGCGGCGACGGCGCTGCCGAAGACCATCACCAGCAGGACGAGCGTCACCGGCAGGGCGATCAGCTCGGCGCGGGCCAGGTCCTCCTTGATGATCGTCTGCATCTCGTGCCGGACCGCGACGATGCCGCCGATCTTCACCTCCACCGGGCCGTGCGTGCCCCGGAAGTGGGGCGCCATGCGGTCGAGGGTGTCGCTCATCGTGCTCTCGTCGCCGGTGATGCGGGCGGCGATCAGCGCCTCGTGGCCGTCCTTCGCGCGCAGGGACGGTGCCGTCGCGGCGTCGGCCTGCCAGTAGGAGCCGACGCCCGTCACGCCCGGCTCGGCGGCCAGGCGGGCGGTGAGGTTCCGGGCCTCGGCGGCGACCGCGGAGTCGTCGACGTCGGCGCTGCCCGAGTCGACCAGGAGCAGGAAGTTGGGCTGGGAGTCCGGGAACTCGCGCTCCAGGGCCTTGGTCGCGTACGTGGACTGGGCGTCCGGGTCCTCCCAGCCACCGCTGCCGAGACGGTCGGCGACCCCGCTGCCCGCCACGACGGCGAGCGCGGTGATCACCAGGGCCACCAGCAGCGACAGCCGTGGCCGGGCGGTAACGAAGCGGGTCCAGCCGCCGAGCCTCGGCGGCTTGTTGACTTCGGTCATCGTGCGGTGTCCCCTTCACCGTGGAAAACCCGTGGAAGCCATAGACTGGCAAACACGAGAGATCGCTCGCGTTTCTCCAGAATGCGAGCGACCACTCGCGTTTGTCAATGGCGTTCGGAGACTTGGGGATAACGCGTGCCCGACACCTCGCGGAACGAGCAGCACGAGCAGGCCGGAGAGAACGGAAAGGCCGGACAGGCAGAGCAGGTCGGACCCACCGGGCAGGCCGAGGAGGCCGCGCGGGCCGACCAGCCGCGCCGTCGCCAGGCCCGCGGTGAGCGCCGTATCGCCCAGCTCCTCGAAGCCGCCGCCACCGTCTTCTCCACCGCCGGCTACACGGCCGCCAGCACCAACGCCATCGCCCGCGAGGCCGGCGTCTCCCCGGGCACGCTCTACCAGTTCTTCCCGAACAAGGAAGCGATCGCGATCGAGCTGGGCCAGCGGCTCATGCACGAGATGCGGGAGACGTACGGCGAGGCGCTCGGCCCGGTCGATCCCGGGAGCACGCTGGAGGAGGTCGTGGGCGCCGCCGTGGACCGGTTCGTCGCCTTCAACTGCGAGCACCCGGTGTTCTTCTCGCTGCTGCACGGCCCGGACGTCCCCGGCCGGCTCGACGAGGAGCACGACGCGCTGCACGCGGCGCTGACCGGCCGGATAGAGACACTGATCGCGAGTCTCCTGCCCGAGGCGCCCGCCACCGACGTCACGCGCACCGCGCAGGTCTGCCTCGGCACGTACAAGGCGGGTCTCGAACTGGTCCTCTCGCGCGAGGGCGCCGAGCGGGACGCCTACGTCCAGGAGATCAAGAACGTCCTGACCCGCTACCTGGAGCCCCTGGTCGGCGACCGCCTCGGCCGGGCCGCCGCCGCCACGACGACCGGCCCGTAGCCCACCCAGCCCAGCGCGTCCGGCCCGGCCGCGACGCCCGGCGGGATCGCGAGGACGGCGAGCGGCACCGGCGGCCCCGGCCGATCCGGTGCGCCGGCGGCGGCGCGAGCACCTCGATGGACCTGTTCAGGGACGGCGTCCCGGACTGCGGCACGGCGCGCGGCTACCTAAAGTGCGGACAAAACGGCCGTACGCCGCCGACCCGTGCCCGAGCCATCGCCTGAGGGGACCCGCCGTGACCCACTCGACGCCGCCGCCCGACGCCTCCCGGGCCCGCATCCCCGGACCGCAGCAACCGCCACCGACGTACCCCCAGATCCGGACGGGACTGTGGAAGCGGTGCCTGTGGGGCGGGCTCGCGCTGTGGGTGCTGACCGTGCTGGTCACGTACGCGACGAAGAACACGACGCTGCTGCCGACCCTGATCCTGCTCGGCAGCTTCCTGGTGCCGGTCACCTTCGTGCTGTGGGCGTACGAGCGGCACGGCCGTGACCTGGGCGTCAGCGTGATCCTCGGCTGTTTCCTGACCGGCGGCACGCTCGGGGTGCTGGGCGCCTCGGTGATGGAGTACTACCTGCTGCACCCCTCCTTCTGGATGTTCGTCGGCGTCGGGCTGATCGAGGAGGCGGCGAAGCTGGGCGCGCTGATGTTCGTGCTGCGCCGGCAGGTCCGGATCCGCGGGATGCGGTCGGGGCTCGTGCTCGGCGCGACCGTCGGCTTCGGCTTCGCGGCCCTGGAGAGCGCCGGGTACGCCTTCAACGCGGCCGTCTCCACGCAGGGCATCGATCTGCGCGCCCTGCTGGAGACCGAGATCCTGCGCGGGGTGCTGGCCCCCTTCGGGCACGGTCTGTGGACGGCGATCGCGGGCGGTGTCCTGCTCTCCTACCGTCGCCCGAACGGGCGCTTCCAGTTCATCGGCCCGGTGCTCGGCGCGTACCTCGGCGTCTCCCTGCTGCACGCCCTGTGGGACTCGACGCACGGGATCGCGATCTGGCTGGTGGCCCGGCTGGCCGGCACCGGAGTGGACCGGCAGCTCTTCGCCCAGGGGTACATTCCGCGGCCGACCGAGCAGCAGGAGCACCTTTTCACGTTGTTCTCGGTGGGCGGGATGGTGCTGGTGTCGCTGCTCGGCATCGCCTGGGCGCGGTCGTTGTCCCGCCGCGACCCCTCTTGGAGAAATACCCCCTAGGGGTATAGTGTGAGGAGCGAAAGGCCCCCCGTGGGCCTCCTCGACCCCACACGCCTCGATGAGGAGTAACGACATGACCGCCCACACCGACACCCCGGGAACCGTCACCACCGTCTACAAGGTGACCGGGATGAGCTGCGGACACTGCGAGGGCTCCGTCTCCGGCGAGATCTCCGGACTCCCCGGTGTCACCTCGGTGAAGGCCGTCGCCTCGACCGGTGAGGTCACCGTCGTCTCCGAGAGCCCGCTGGACGAGGCCGCGGTGCGCGCCGCGGTCGACGAGGCCGGTTTCGAGCTCGCCGGCCAGGTCTGAAACAGCACTCGCACCACAGTTCTGCTCTCCGACCGGGCCGTGCCGACCAGCTGATACTGGCTCCGTACGGCCTGGTCCGATGTCTGGAGTCCGGACATGACCAGTACCACCGCAGAGACACCCATGGCGGCGGCCCCCGAAGCGGCCGACGTCGAGCTGCTCATCGGCGGGATGACCTGCGCCTCCTGCGCGGCCCGCGTCGAGAAGAAGCTCAACCGCATGGACGGCGTCACCGCCACGGTGAACTACGCGACGGAGAAGGCCAAGGTCAGCTACCCCGCGGGCATCCAGGTCGCCGACCTGATCGCCACCGTGGTGAAGACCGGGTACACGGCCGAGGAACCGGCCCCGCCGGTGACCTCGACACCCGAGGACACGGCCGACGAGGATCCCGAACTCGCCGCCTACCGCGAGCGGTTCACCGTCTCCGCCCTGCTCGCGGTCCCGGTGATCCTGCTGTCGATGGTCCCGGCCCTGCAGTTCGACAACTGGCAGTGGCTGGCGCTCACCCTCGCCGCGCCCGTGGTCGTCTGGGGCGGACTGCCGTTCCACAAGGCCGCGTTCACCAACGCCCGGCACGGCGCCGCCACCATGGACACCCTGGTCTCGGTCGGCACGCTGGCCGCGTTCGGCTGGTCGGTGTGGGCGCTGTTCTGGGGCGACGCGGGCATGACCGGCATGCACGACGAGTTCCGCCTCACCGTCTCGCGCATGGACGGCGCCTCCACGATCTACCTCGAAGTCGCCGCCGGAGTGGTCGCGTTCATCCTGCTGGGCCGCTATCTGGAGGCCCGCTCCAAGCGGCGGGCGGGCGCGGCGCTCAGGGCGCTGATGGAGCTGGGCGCGAAGGACGTGTCGGTGCTGCGCGGCGGGCGCGAGGTCCGCGTTCCGGTGGCCCAACTGGCCGTCGGCGACCGCTTCGTCGTACGCCCCGGGGAGAAGATCGCCACCGACGGCACCGTCGTCGAGGGCGCGTCCGCGGTGGACGCGGCCATGCTGACCGGCGAGTCGGTGCCGGTGGACGTGCAGGCCGGCTCGGCCGTCACCGGCGTGACCGTGAACGCTGGCGGGCGCCTGGTCGTCGAGGCCACCCGGGTCGGCGCGGACACGCAGCTCGCGCGGATGGCGAAGCTGGTGGAGGACGCGCAGAACGGCAAGGCGGAGGTGCAGCGCCTGGCCGACCGCATCTCGGCGGTGTTCGTACCCGTCGTCATCGTCATCGCGCTCGGCACCTTCGGGGTGTGGCTCGGCGTCACCGGTGACACGGTCGCCGCGTTCACGGCGGCCGTGGCGGTGCTGATCATCGCCTGCCCGTGCGCGCTGGGCCTGGCCACGCCGACCGCGCTGCTGGTCGGCACGGGGCGTGGCGCGCAGCTCGGCATCCTCATCAAGGGCCCGGAGGTCCTGGAGTCCACGCGCCGCGTCGACACCGTCGTCCTGGACAAGACCGGAACGGTCACCACCGGCCGCATGACCCTTCAGGAGGTCTACGTCGCCGACGGCGCCGACGAGGGCGAGGTGCTGCGGCTCGCGGGCGCCGTCGAGCACGCCTCCGAGCACCCGGTCGCCCGGGCGATCGCCGTGGGCGCCGCGGAGCGGACCGGACGGCTGCCGGAGGTCGAGGAGTTCGCCAACGTGCCCGGTCGGGGCGTACGCGGGCGGGTGGCGGGCCATGAGGTGGCCGTGGGCCGGCTCGCCGAGTACACCGCGGATCTTCCGCCGGAGCTGGCCCGCGCCAAGGACGCGGCCGAGCGGGGCGGTCGTACGGCCGTCGTGGTCGGTTGGGACGGGGTGGCACGCGGTGTCCTCGCCGTCGCCGACGCGGTCAAGGAGACCAGCGCCGAGGCGGTGCGCGAGCTGCGCGCGCTGGGGCTCACGCCGGTGCTGCTGACCGGGGACAACCGGGCGGTGACCGAGGCGGTCGCGCACGAGGTCGGCATCGAGCAGGTGATCGCGGAGGTGCTGCCCGAGGACAAGGTCGACGCGGTACGCCGGCTGCAGCGCGAGGGGCGGACCGTGGCCATGGTCGGTGACGGAGTCAACGATGCGGCGGCGCTCGCGACGGCCGATCTGGGCCTGGCGATGGGTACGGGCACGGACGCGGCGATCGAGGCGAGCGATCTGACCCTGGTGCGGGGTGATCTGCGGGTGGCCGCGGACGCGATCCGGCTGTCCAGGAGGACGCTGTCCACCATCAAGGGCAATCTGGTGTGGGCCTTCGGCTACAACGTGGCGGCGCTGCCGCTCGCCGCGGCCGGTCTGTTGAATCCGATGATCGCCGGGGCCGCTATGGCCTTTTCGTCCGTGTTCGTGGTGACCAACAGCCTTCGACTGCGGACGTTCCGCTGAACTGCCGCGAGGTTACCGGCGGTTAGGGGAAGTCGAAGTAAGAGTCCCCCTAGAGTCGGAGGCCAGCCTCACATAAGCTCTTCACAAGGCTCGCGCATCATCCTTACGCTTGAGCCCCGGTCGCAGTATCGGGGCTCTTGCGCATCTAACGGACATTTGCAAGAGACGCAGATCACAGTGATGTGAACGTAACCATCGAAGGGGTTCGAAGGTCTAAGTTGACGATGTCAGACAGCGTCTTGGGGGGCGTTGACTGGCATCTGAGGATGTCTTGGGGGACTTCCTCAGAGATGCGTTGCCGGGGCACGTACATCGGGAAGCTTTGAGCGGCCGTCCCGAGCGTGCGCTGTCCCGGCAGATCGCACACCCAGTAGTACGACGAGTTCTGCTCGTTTTGCTCAAGCAGTACCGCAGCGATTCAGGCGCTGTTCTTCACAGACGCCCGGCCGGATCCCGTGGGGGGAATCCGCACCGGGACATGGGAAGGCGCCCTGTACGCCGGCCCGTGGGGGGACCGTCGGCAGGGCGCCTTCCGCTTTTTGCTGTGCGTTTTTGCCTGCTGTGCAGGTGAAGCGGCCGGTGACGGGGCGCCGATGACAGCACCCCCTCACCGGCAGGTGTCAGCGCTGTTCGACCGGGATGAAGTCCCGCTCCACGACGCCCGTGTAGATCTGGCGCGGGCGGCCGATGCGGGAGCCCGGCTCCTTGATCATCTCGTGCCACTGGGCGATCCAGCCCGGCAGGCGGCCGAGGGCGAACAGGACCGTGAACATCTCGGTCGGGAAGCCCATGGCCCGGTAGATCAGACCGGTGTAGAAGTCGACGTTCGGGTAGAGGCTGCGCGAGACGAAGTAGTCGTCGGAGAGCGCGTGCTCCTCCAGCTTGAGCGCGATGTCCAGCAGCTCGTCGGACTTGCCGAGGGCCGAGAGGACGTCGTGCGCGGCGGCCTTGATGATCTTGGCGCGCGGGTCGAAGTTCTTGTAGACCCGGTGGCCGAAGCCCATCAGACGGACGCCGTCCTCCTTGTTCTTCACCTTGCGGATGAAGGAGTCGACGTCGCCGCCGGAGGCCTGGATGCCCTCCAGCATCTCCAGCACGGACTGGTTGGCGCCGCCGTGCAGCGGGCCCCACAGCGCGTTGATACCGGCCGAGATGGAGGCGAACATGTTGGCCTGCGACGAGCCGACCAGACGCACCGTGGAGGTCGAACAGTTCTGCTCGTGGTCCGCGTGCAGGATCAGCAGCTTGTCGAGCGCGGCGACGACGACCGGGTCGAGGTCGTACTCCTGCGCCGGCACCGAGAACGTCATGCGCAGGAAGTTCTCGACGTAGCCGAGGTCGTTGCGCGGGTAGACGAACGGGTGGCCGATCGACTTCTTGTACGCGTAGGCCGCGATCGTCGGAAGCTTGGCGAGCAGGCGGATCGTCGAGAGGTTGCGCTGCTTCTCGTCGAACGGGTTGTGGCTGTCCTGGTAGAAGGTGGACAGCGCGGAGACGACCGACGACAGCATGGCCATCGGGTGGGCGTCGCGCGGGAAGCCCTTGTAGAAGTTCTTGACGTCCTCGTGCAGCAGGGTGTGCTGCGTGATCTCGTTCTTGAACGAGGAGAGCTCGTCGACCGTCGGCAGCTCGCCGTTGATCAGCAGGTAGGCGACCTCCACGAAGGTCGAACGCTCGGCCAGCTGCTCGATCGGGTAGCCGCGGTAGCGGAGGATGCCCGCCTCGCCGTCGAGGTAGGTGATGGCGGATTTATAGGCGGCGGTGTTCCCGTAACCGCTGTCCAGCGTCACCAGACCGGTCTGGGCGCGGAGCTTCCCGATGTCGAAGCCCTTGTCGCCGACGGTGCTGTTGATCACCGGGTAGGTGTACTCGCCGTCGCCGTACCGCAGTACTACAGAGTTGTCGCTCACGTCTTCCCTCACCGACGTAGTGCCTCATCTTCGAGGTTGCCCTGACTGTCTCTACCATCCCCCAATTGGCTCAGGTGAGTGCACTCGGGGTCGACCATCGGGCCTATCGGCGGCACTGAGTGCCGCCAACTTTCTCATCCTGCCCGGTTCATCCCCGGACGGGAAGTGCTCTGTGACCTTCATGACTCATTTGATCGATCATTTTTCGAAATGAGCCTGAAATCGAGTGCCGTGCAGCGCCGGCCCGCCGACACCGTGCGCACCGCCTGGCCGATCGCCTTGCGCGAACCGACGAGCACCACCAGCTTCTTGGCCCGGGTGACCGCCGTGTAGAGCAGGTTCCGCTGGAGCATCATCCACGCGCCCGTGGTGACCGGGACGACCACGGCCGGATACTCGCTGCCCTGCGAGCGGTGGATGGTCACCGCGTACGCGTGCGCCAGTTCGTCCAGCTCGTCGAACTCGTACGGAACCTCCTCGTCCTCGTCGGTCAGCACCGTGAGGCGCTGGTCGACCGGGTCGAGTGAGGTGACAACGCCGACGGTGCCGTTGAAGACACCGTTCTTGCCCTTCTCGTAATTGTTGCGGATCTGGGTGACCTTGTCGCCGACGCGGAAGACCCGGCCGCCGAACCGCTTCTCCGCCAGGTCGGGGCGGCCGGGGGTGATCGCCTGCTGGAGCAGGCCGTTGAGGTTGCCCGCCCCCGCCGGTCCCCGGTGCATCGGCGCGAGCACCTGGATGTCCCGGCGCGGGTCGAGCCCGAACTTGGCCGGAATGCGACGGGCCGCCACGTCCACGGTGAGCCGGCCGGCCTCCTCCGTGTCGTCCTCGACGAAGAGGAAGAAGTCCTTCATGCCGTCGGTGACCGGGTGCTGCCCGGCGTTGATCCGGTGCGCGTTCGTCACCACGCCCGACTGCTGGGCCTGGCGGAACACGCGCGTGAGGCGCACGGCGGGGATCGGGCCGCCGTCGGCGAGCAGATCGCGCAGCACCTCGCCGGCGCCGACGCTGGGCAGCTGGTCGACGTCCCCGACGAAGAGCAGATGGGCGCCCGGCGGGACCGCCTTGACCAGCTTGTTGGCGAGCAGCAGGTCCAGCATCGAGGCCTCGTCGACCACCACCAGGTCGGCGTCCAGCGGGCGGTCCCGGTCGTAGGCCGCGTCACCGCCGGGCTTCAGCTCCAGGAGGCGGTGCACGGTGGACGCCTCGGTGCCGGTCAGCTCGGCCAGGCGCTTGGCGGCGCGGCCGGTCGGGGCGGCGAGGACGACCTTGGCCCGCCTGGCCCGGGCCAGCTCCACGATCGAGCGGACCGTGAAGGACTTGCCGCAGCCCGGGCCGCCGGTCAGCACGGCGACCTTCTTGGTCAGCGCCAGCTTGACGGCGGCCTCCTGCTCGGGCGCCAGCTCCGTGCCCGTACGCCCCTTCAGCCAGGTCAGCGCCTTGTCCCAGGCGACCTCCCGGAAGGCGGGCATCCGGTCCTCGTCGGTGCGCAGGAGGCGCAACAGCTGGGCGGAGAGGGACAGTTCGGCCCGGTGGAAGGGCACCAGGTACACGGCTGTGACGGGGTCCGCGCCGCCGTCGGCCGCCGGGACCTTCTCCCGTACGACACCGGGCTCCTCGCCGTCCTCCTGGGGCGCCGCGAGTTCGGCGAGGCACTCGATGACCAGGCCCGTGTCGACCTGGAGCAGCTTCACCGCGTCGGCGATCAGGCGCTCCTCGGGCAGATAGCAGTTGCCCTGGTCGGTCGCCTGGGACAGCGCGTACTGCAGGCCCGCCTTGACGCGCTCCGGGCTGTCGTGCGGGATGCCGACGGACTGGGCGATCTTGTCGGCGGTGAGGAAGCCGATGCCCCAGACGTCGGAGGCGAGCCGGTAGGGCTGGTTCTTCACGACGGAGATCGACGCGTCGCCGTACTTCTTGTAGATGCGCACGGCGATGGACGTGGACACCTCGACGGTCTGCAGGAAGAGCATGACCTCCTTGATCGCCTTCTGCTCCTCCCAGGCGTCGGCGATCTTCTTGGTGCGCTTGGGGCCGAGGCCGGGGACCTCGATGAGCCGCTTGGGCTCCTCCTCGATGATCGTCAGGGTGTCCAGACCGAAGTGCTGGGTGATGCGGTCGGCGAAGACGGGTCCGATGCCCTTGACCAGGCCGGAGCCGAGGTAGCGGCGGATGCCCTGGACGGTGGCCGGCAGGAGGGTCGTGTAGTTCTCGACGGTGAACTGCTTGCCGTACTGCGGATGGGACCCCCAACGGCCCTCCATCCGCAGGGACTCACCGACTTGGGCGCCGAGCAGCGCGCCGACGACGGTGAGCAGATCGCCGCCGCCGCGGCCGGTGTCGACGCGGGCGACCGTGTATCCGGTGTCCTCATTGGCGTAGGTGATCCGCTCCAGGACGCCTTCCAGGGTGGCGAGTCGGCGGTCGCCGGCCGGTGGAGCGGTTCCCGGGTTGTTGGGCATGATCCGACGGTACCGGGCGGGTGTGACAGCGGGCGGGGCTCAGCCCAGACCGCGATGGGCGGCCCACAACTCCCCGGCACGACTGGCGGCGTCGGCGACCAGAGCCGCCAGTTCGGGTGAGTCGGGGACAGAGAACGAGACATATCCGCCCCGACCACCACCGACCGGTCGACCGTAGGCCTTCACGGCGAGGCCCCCGTCGGGAAGAAGCCGGACGTTGAGCGTGGTCAGCTTGAACGCCTCACCACGTCGCGTGTCCGTCCAGCGGAGCGCCTCCGGAATCGTGACGTTGATCGCCAGTGCACTCACTTCCAGGTCGCCGCTCATGGACGGATGATCTCACCCGAGTCGCCGCCGACAATCGGGATGCGCCACCAAAGACGCGTCCCTAGGCTCTCGTTCATGTTCACGGACGAGGTACGACTGGAGCGCCTGCGAGCCGATCACGCCCCCGCGCTGCTCGCCTTCGAGCGCGCCAACCGCGCCTACTTCGCGCGGTACATCTCGGATCGTGGCGACGCGTTCTTCCTGGAGTTCGCCGCCGTCCTCGACGAGCGGCTCGCCGAACAGGACGCCGGGGTCTGCCACTTCCATGTGGTGGTCGACGAGCGGGGCGAGCTGATCGGCCGCGTCAATCTCGTGGACGTCGAGAAGGGCAGCGCCGATCTCGGCTACCGGATCGGGGAGCGCTCGGCGGGCCGGGGGGTCGCGACCGAGGCGGTGGCGCAGGTGTGCCGGCTGGCCGCCGGGACGTACGGGCTCACCGAGCTGATCGCAAGCACCGCGGTCGGGAACACGGGCTCCAGGACGGTCCTCGAACGGAACGGGTTCACGCTGGTGGGAGACCAGGTCGTGGCCGGGAAGCCCGGCGTGCGGTACCGGCGCCCGCTGGAGCGCGCCGAGGCGGCCGGTCCGGCCGACTGAGGATCTCCGCCTCCGCCCGGAACATCACGATCCGGTCTCAGGGTCTTGTTAACCGCCGTGTAATCGATTCCAATCCTTGGTGCACGTCGATGTAATCGATTCCACGAGGAGGTGGAACGGCGATGGCGAGCATCAAGGACGTCGCCGCCGAGGCGGGAGTGTCCGTCGCCACGGTGTCGCGGGTCCTGAACGACCATCCGTCGGTCAGCGCCGACGCACGCACGCGTGTACTGGCCGCCGTCGAGGCGCTGGGCTACCGCCCGAACGCCGTCGCCCGTTCCCTGCGCACCGACCAGACCCACACCCTCGGCCTGGTCATCAGCGACGTGATGAACCCGTACTTCACCGAACTGGCCCGCTCCGTCGAGGAGGAGGCCCGGGCGCTCGGGTACAGCGTGATCATCGGGAACGCCGACGAGCGGCCCGAACTGCAGGACCACCACGTACGGACGCTGCTGGACCGCCGTATCGACGGTCTGCTCGTCTCCCCCACCGACGGCGGTTCGCCGCTGATCGTGGACGCCGCGCGGGCGGGGACGCCGATGGTGTTCGTCGACCGGTGGATCCCGGGGGTCGAGGTGCCCGTCGTCAGGGCGGACGGGCGCGCGGCCGTACGGGATCTCGTCGCGCATCTGCACGGGCTGGGGCACCGGCGGCTCGCGATCATCGCGGGGCCTGCGGCCACCACCACCGGCAGCGAGCGCGTCGAGGCCTTCCGGGAGGCGCTCGGCGAGTACGGGATTCCGCTGCCGGACGCCTACATAGGCCAGGGCGACTTCCAGGCCGAGAGCGGGCGGCGGGTCACCGAGGGGTTCCTCGACCTGCCCGAGCCGCCCGAGGTCGTGTTCGCGGCCGACAACCTGATGGCGCTCGGCGCGCTGGACGCCGTACGCGCGCGTGGGCTGCGCGTGCCGGACGACCTCGCGCTGGCCGCGTTCGACGACATCCGCTGGTTCGTGCACACCGATCCGCCGATCACCGCGATCGCCCAGCCCACGGGCGAGTTGGGGCGGGCCGCCGTGCGCGCGCTGGTCGACTCCATCGAGGGACGGACCCCGCGGTCCGTCACCCTCCCCGCCCGTCTCGTCGTACGCCGCTCGTGCGGCGAGCCACCGGCTTCACCGGAGCCGGCCCCCGTAAGGAACAGGAGCCAGTCGTGAGCAACCAGGACGAGTTGCTGCGCATCGAGGGCATACGGAAGACCTTCCCCGGCGTGGTGGCGCTCGACGGCGTCGACTTCGACCTGCGCCGGGGCGAGGTGCACGTGCTGCTCGGCGAGAACGGTGCCGGCAAGAGCACGCTGATCAAGATGCTGTCGGGCGCCTACCACCCCGACGAGGGCCGGGTCCTGGTGGACGGCGAGGAGGTGCACATCCGCGGGGCGCAGGACGCCGAGCGGCTGGGCATCGCCACCATCTACCAGGAGTTCAACCTCGTCCCCGATCTGACGGTCGCCGAGAACATCTTCCTGGGCCGGCAGCCGCGCCGCCTCGGGATGATCGACCGCAAGAAGATGGAGGCCGACGCCGAGGTGCTGCTGGAGCGCGTCGGCGTCAACGTGTCGCCACGCGCGCGTGTGCGTGAACTCGGCATCGCCCGCCTCCAGATGGTCGAGATCGCCAAGGCGCTCAGTCTTGACGCGCGCGTGCTGATCATGGACGAGCCGACCGCGGTGCTCACCTCCGAGGAGGTGGAGAAGCTCTTCGCCATCGTGCGCTCGCTGCGCGAGGACGGCGTGGGGATCGTCTTCATCACCCACCACCTGGAGGAGATCGCCGCATTGGGCGACCGGGTCACGGTCATCCGCGACGGCAGGTCCGTCGGCCAGGTGCCCGCGACCACGGCCCAGGACGAACTCGTACGCCTCATGGTGGGCCGTTCCATCGAGCAGCAGTATCCGCGCGAACGGCCCGACGCGGGCGTCGCGTTGCTCACCGTCGAGGGGCTGACCCGGGGCGGTGTCTTCCAGGACATCAGCTTCGAGGTGCGGGCCGGCGAGGTCGTCGGGATCGCCGGGCTGGTCGGCGCGGGGCGTACCGAGGTGGTGCGGACCGTGTTCGGCGCGGATCCCTACGACAAGGGGGCCGTGAAGGTCTCCGGCTCCTCGGTACCCCGGCACGACGTCAACGCGGCGATGACCGCGGGCATCGGGCTCGTCCCCGAGGACCGCAAGGGGCAGGGTCTTGTCCTGGACCAGACCGTCGAGGAGAACCTCGGCCTGGTCACCATGCGGGCCGCCACGCACGCGGGGCTCGTCGACCTCAAGGGCCAGCGTACGGCCGCCGCGCGGATCGCCGAGCAACTGGGCGTGCGCATGGCCGGGTTGGGCCAGCAGGTGCGCACCCTGTCCGGCGGCAACCAGCAGAAGGTCGTCATCGGCAAGTGGCTGCTCGCCGACACCAAGGTGCTGATCCTCGACGAACCGACGCGCGGCATCGACGTGGGCGCCAAGGTCGAGATCTACCAGCTGATCAACGAACTGACGGCCGCGGGCGCCGCCGTCCTGATGATCTCCAGCGATCTGCCCGAGGTGCTCGGCATGAGCGACCGGGTGCTGGTGATGGCCCAGGGCCGGATCGCGGGCGAACTCTCCGCCGACCAGGCCACGCAGGACGCGGTGATGTCCCTCGCCGTGAGCAATACCAGCAACACCACCGACGTCACTACCGAAGCGGAGGCCGACCGTGGCCACTGACACGCTCAAGAGCACCACAGGCGCCGGTGGCGCCACGAGCGGGCTGCGCCGCCTCCTGCTCGACAACGGCGCGCTCACCGCGCTGATCGTCCTCGTCATCGCCCTGTCGGCGCTGTCCGGGGACTTCCTGACCACCGACAACCTCCTCAACGTAGGCGTCCAGGCGGCCGTGACCGCCGTCCTCGCCTTCGGCGTCACCTTCGTCATCGTCTCGGCCGGCATCGACCTCTCGGTCGGCTCGGTCGCCGCCCTCTCCGCCACCGTGCTCGCCTGGAGCGCCACGCAGCACGGCGTACCGGTCGTCATAGCGGTGGTCCTGGCCGTCGCGACCGGCATCGCGGCGGGCCTGGTCAACGGCTTCCTGATCGCGTACGGGAAGCTGCCGCCGTTCATCGCGACGCTCGCCATGCTGTCGGTGGCGCGCGGTCTGGCGCTGGTCGTCTCCGACGGCTCGCCGATCCCCTTCCCGGACTCGGTCTCCCACCTCGGCGACACGCTCGGCGGCTGGCTGCCGGTGCCCGTGCTGGTCATGGTCGTGATGGGCCTGATCGCCGCGTTCGTGCTGGGCCGCACCTACATCGGCCGCTCCATGTACGCGATCGGCGGCAACGAGGAGGCCGCGCGTCTGTCGGGCCTGCGGGTGAAGAAGCAGAAGCTCGCCATCTACGCGCTGTCCGGTGTCTTCGCCGCCGTCGCGGGCATCGTGCTCGCGTCCCGGCTGTCCTCGGCGCAGCCGCAGGCCGCCGACGGCTACGAGCTGGACGCGATCGCCGCGGTCGTCATCGGCGGCGCCTCCCTCGCGGGCGGCACCGGCAAGGCGTCCGGCACGCTGATCGGCGCGCTGATCCTGGCGGTGCTGCGCAACGGCCTCAACCTCCTGAACGTGTCCGCCTTCTGGCAGCAGGTCGTCATCGGCGTCGTCATCGCGCTCGCGGTGCTCCTGGACACGCTGCGCCGCAAGGCCGGGGCGACCCCGGTGGCCGCCGGCACCGGAGGCAACAGGGGCAAGCAGGCGGGGACGTACGCGCTCGCGGCGGTCGTCACCGTGGCGATCGTGGGCGCCACCTCCTTCCTGCACAACGACTCCTCCTCGTCGAACCCGAAGATGGGCCTGTCGCTGTCCACCCTCAACAACCCCTTCTTCGTGCAGATCCGGGCCGGCGCCCAGGCCGAGGCGAAGAGGCTGGGCGTGGACCTGACCGTCACGGACGCGCAGAACGACGCCTCCCAGCAGGCCAACCAGCTGCAGAACTTCACCAGTTCGAGCCTCGGCGCGATCATCGTCAACCCGGTGGACTCGGACGCGGCGAGCAACTCGGTGAAGGCCGCCGACAAGGCGAAGATCCCGGTCATCGCCGTCGACCGGGGCGTCAACAAGGCCACGGTGGACGCCCTGGTGGCCTCCGACAACATCGCCGGCGGCAAGCTGGCCGCCAAGACGATCGCCGACAAGCTGGGCGGCTCGGGCAAGATCGTCATCTTGCAGGGACAAGCGGGCACTTCGGCCGCCCGAGAACGCGCACAGGGCTTCTCCGACGGCCTCAAGGCCTACCCTGGCATCCAGGTCGTGGCACAGCAGCCCGCCGACTTCGACCGCACCAAGGGCCTCGACGTGATGTCGAACCTGCTCCAGGCCCACCCCGACGTCCAAGGTGTCATCGCAGCCAACGACGAGATGGCGCTCGGCGCGATCAAGGCGCTGGGTTCCAAGGCCGGCAAGTCGGTCTCGGTGGTCGGCTTCGACGGCACCCCGGACGGCCTGACCGCGGTCAAGGGCGGCTCGCTGTACGCGTCCGTGGCCCAGCAGCCCACCCAGCTCGGCAAGATCGCCGTGGAGAACGCCCTCAAGGCGATCCAGGGCAAGAAGGTCCAGCAGACGATCAAGGTCCCGGTGAAGGTGGTCACGAAGGAGAACGTGGCCGGCTTCACCGGCTGACAGCGGCTCAACTCTCGTCATCTCTCAGGGGAGTCCATTCATGTACGACTACGACCTTCTGGTCGTGGGCTCGGCCAACGCCGACCTGGTGATCGGTGTCGAACGGCGGCCGGACGCGGGCGAGACGGTGCTCGGCGGAGACCTCGCCGTGCACCCGGGCGGCAAGGGCGCCAACCAGGCGGTCGCGGCCGCCCGGCTCGGGGCCCGTACCGCGCTGCTGGCCCGGGTCGGCGACGACGCGTACGGCAGACTGCTGCTCGACTCGCAGCGGGCGGCCGGGGTCGACACGGTGGGCGTGCTGGTCGGCGAGGCGCCGACGGGGGTCGCGCTGATCACCGTGGACCCCTCCGGCGACAACAGCATCGTGGTGTCGCCGGGCGCGAACGGCCGGCTGAAGCCGGGGGACGTCCGGGCCGCCGAGTGCCTCTTCCAGGCCTCCCGGGTGGTCTCGGTCCAGCTGGAGATCCCGCTGGAGACGGTCGCGGAGGTGGTGAAGAACCTGGCGCCGGACAGCCGCTTCGTCCTCAACCCCTCCCCGCCGCGGCCGTTGCCGCCCGAGGTGCTGGCCGCCTGCGACCCGCTGATCGTCAACGAGCACGAGGCGAGGGTGGTCCTGGGCGAGGCGTACGTGAGCGACCGGCCGGAGGACTGGGCCCGGTTGCTGCTCGCCAAGGGCCCGCGCTCGGTGGTCGTGACGCTGGGTGCGGAGGGCGCGCTCGTGGCGTCCTCGGCGGGCGTCGAGCGGATCCCGTCCGTGAAGGTGGACGCCGTGGACACCACGGGCGCCGGTGACGCGTTCACGGGCGCGCTGGCGTTCCGGCTCGCCGCGGGCGCCGATCTCGCCGAGGCGGCGGCCTACGCGGCCCGGGTCGGGGCGGCCGCCGTCACCAAGGAGGGCGCCCAGGTGTCCTTCCCGACCGCGGAGGAGGTCGAGGCGCTGTGAAGAAGGCGGGCATCCTCAACCGTCATCTCTCCGGCGCCCTGGCCGAACTGGGCCACGGCGACCAGGTGCTGGTGTGCGACGCCGGCATGCCGATACCCGACGGCCCACGCGTCGTCGACCTCGCCTTCCGGGCCGGCACTCCCACCTTCGCGGAGGTCCTGGACGGCCTGCTCGTCGAGCTGGTCGTCGAGGGCGCGACGGCGGCGACGGAGATCCGCAAGGCCAATCCGGCGACGGCCTCGCTCCTGGCGGGCGAGTTCCCCGAGCTGGAACTGGTCCCGCACGAGCGGCTGAAGGAGCTGTCGGCGGGGGCACGGCTGGTGGTGCGGACGGGCGAGGCACGGCCGTACGCGAACGTGCTGTTGAGGTGCGGGGTGTTTTTCTAGGCCGTCCCCTCCCGGGCCGTCCTTCCGAGCCCGGAAAGCTTCGAGGGGCCCCGTCCGTCGACCGGGCCCCTCGGCTTTCCCCTCCACACATCAGAACCCCCGCGATCCCCCCAGATCCCCCTCCAAAGGTCCTGATGCCAAGTACGACCCGCGAGGTGGCGGGAGGGTTGCACGGCGTCCTCAGATTTTTTTCATGGGCTCGTAGGAGAATCACAGAGAGCTGCCCCACCCCGGATCGGACGGGGTGGGGCAGCTCTCGCGTCACTGCTCGGGCTACTAGCGGACGGTCACCGAGACCGGCTTGGAGACGGTGCTGCCGTCCTTGACGCGCAGGACGTCGACGCCCTTCTTCTCGAACTTGTCGGTCAGCTTGTACGCGCTCTTCTTGACCTTGGCGGCGGCGGGCAGGGAGACCCACTTGGCGCCGTCCTTGATCTGGAGCGTCACCTTGCTGCCCTCCTTCAGGCGGGCGGCCTTGCCGGTGAAGGTGACGACGTCGCCGAGCTCGACCTTGGTCGCGCTCACCTTGAGGGTGATCGTCGCCTTCGGCGCCGGCGCCTTGGCGGGCGCGGCCACGGCGGCGGTCGCGCCGGTCGCGACGAGCGCGGCGGACATCACGGAAACGGTGGCGATTCGCATGTTCACATAAACACGACCAGGCATGATGCGGTTCCGGTGGCTTACGGAAATGCGAATTTACAGCAGAAGCACAGGGTGCATGCGCAATGCATGCACCCTGATCTGCATTTCTAAGGAGAAGCTGTGTGAAGAATTCCTCACATCACGTTCTCCACAAAGCGCCGAGCCGTCTCCGTCAACACCTCCCGGCCGTCCCGCGCCCACAGGCCGTCGTTGAACAGCTCGACCTCGATGGCACCGGCGTACCCGGCCGCCTCGACGTACCCCTTCCACTCCCGCATGTCGATCGCGCCGTCCCCGATCTGCCCGCGCCCGTTGAGTACGCCCTCGGGCAGCGGGGTGGTCCAGTCGGCGAGCTGGAAGGTGTGGATCCGTCCGCCGGCACCGGCCCGGGCGATCTGCTCGGGCGCCCGGTCGTCCCACCAGATGTGGTACGTGTCGACCGTGACGCCGACCTGGTGGGCCGGGAAGCGTTCCGCGAGGTCGAGCGCCTGGGTGAGCGTCGAGACCACGCAGCGGTCGGACGCGTACATCGGGTGCAGCGGCTCGATGGCCAGCTTCACGCCACGGGACTCGGCGTACGGGCCGAGCTCCCCCAGCGCGTAGGCGATCCGCTCCCGGGCGCCGTGCAGGTCCTTGGAGCCGGCGGGCAGTCCGCCGGAGACCAGGACCAGCGTGTCCGTGCCGAGCGTGGCGGCCTCGTCGACCGCGCGCCGGTTGTCCTCCAGGGCCGTCGCGCGCTCCGCCGGCTCGATCGCCGTGAGGAACCCGCCCCGGCACAGGGTGGTGACGGTCAGCCCCGCGTCGCGCACCAGCTTGGCCGTGGCGTCGAGGCCGTACGCCTGGACGGGCTCGCGCCACAGGCCGACGTTGGTGACGCCCAACTCCGCGCAGGCGTCGGCCAGTTCCGGCAGCGACAGCTGCTTGACCGTCATCTGGTTGATGGAGAAGCGGGACAGATCCGCGGCACTCATTGGTTCACCCCGTACAGGGACAACAGGTTCTTCATCCGCTCCTCCGCCAGCTTCGGGTCCGGGAACAGGCCCAGGCCGTCGGCGAGTTCGTAGGCGCGGGCGAAGTGCGGGAGGGAGCGCGCCGCCTGGAGGCCGCCGACCATCGTGAAGTGGGACTGGTGGCCGGCCAGCCAGGCGAGGAAGACCACGCCCGTCTTGTAGAAGCGGGTCGGGGTCTGGAAGAGGTGGCGGGACAACTCGACGGTCGGGTCGAGGAGTTCACGGAATCCGGTGAGGTTCCCCGTGTCGAGGACGCGGACCGCCTCCGCCGCCAATGGTCCGAGCGGGTCGAAGATGCCGAGCAGCGCGTGGCTGAAGCCCTGCTCGTCGCCCGCGATCAGCTCGGGGTAGTTGAAGTCGTCGCCGGTGTAGCAGCGCACGCCCTGCGGCAGCCGGCGGCGGATGTCGATCTCCCGCTGAGCCTCCAGGAGCGACACCTTGATCCCGTCCACCTTGTCGGGGTGCGCGGCGATGACTTCGAGAAACGTGTCGGTGGCCGCGTCGAGGTCGGCCGACCCCCAGTAGCCCGCGAGCGCCGGGTCGAACATCGGGCCCAGCCAGTGCAGGACGACCCGCTCGGACGCCTGACGCAGGAGATGGCCGTACACCTCCAGGTAGTCCTCGGGCCCCTTCGCGACGGCCGCGAGCGCGCGGGACGCCATCAGGATGGCCTGCGCGCCCGACTCCTCGACGAGGGCCAACTGCTCCTCGTACGCGGCCTGTACGTCCGCCAGGGTGCCACCGGTGATCTGGTCGGTGCCGACCCCGCAGGCGATCCGGCCGCCGACCGCCTCGGCCTCGGCGGCGGATCGACGGATCAACTCGGCCGCGCCCGCCCAGTCGAGCCCCATCCCGCGCTGGGCGGTGTCCATCGCCTCGGCGACGCCGAGCCCGTGCGACCACAGGTGGCGGCGGAAGGCGAGGGTGGCGTCCCAGTCGACGGCGGCGGCCGAGTCGGGCGACACGTCCGCGTACGGGTCGGCGACGACATGCGCAGCCGAGAAGACCGTACGAGAGGTGAAGGGGGCACCGGGGTGGACGGCGAGGGGTTCGGGGCGGGGGTCGTATGCCCTCAACCCGCCCTTGAAGTCCGGGAGTTGGATGGTCACAGCGTGATCTCCGGTACGTCGAAACGGCGGCCCTCCGCCGACGACTTCAGCCCCAGCTCGGCGAGTTGGACGCCGCGGGCGCCGGCGAGGAGGTCCCAGTGGTAGGGGGCGTCGGCGTAGACGTGGCGCAGGAACAGCTCCCACTGGGCCTTGAAGCCGTTGTCGAAGTCGGTGTTGTCGGGCACTTCCTGCCACTGGTCGCGGAAGACCTCGGTGGCCGGGAGGTCCGGGTTCCAGACCGGCTTGGGGGTGGAACTGCGGTGCTGGGCACGGCAGTTGCGCAACCCGGCGACTGCGGATCCTTCCGTCCCGTCCACCTGGAACTCGACGAGTTCGTCGCGGTTGACGCGGACGGCCCAGGAGGAGTTGATCTGGGCGATGGCGCCGCTGTCGAGTTCGAAGATGCCGTAGGCGGCGTCGTCGGCGGTGGCGTCGTAGGGCTTGCCGTTCTCGTCCCAGCGCTGCGGGATGTGGGTGGTGGCGATGGCCTGGACGGACTTCACGCGGCCGAACAGCTCGTGCAGGACGTACTCCCAGTGCGGGAACATGTCGACGACGATGCCGCCGCCGTCCTCCGAGCGGTAGTTCCACGACGGGCGCTGGGCGGCCTGCCAGTCGCCCTCGAAGACCCAGTAGCCGAACTCGCCCCGGATGGACAGGATCCGGCCGAAGAAGCCGCCGTCGATGAGGCGCTTGAGCTTGAGCAGGCCCGGCAGAAAGAGCTTGTCCTGGACGACGCCGTGCTTGATGCCCGCGTCCTTGGCCAGCCGGGCGAGCTCCAGCGCGCCCTCGAAGTCGGTGGCCGTCGGCTTCTCGGTGTAGATGTGCTTCCCGGCCGCGATCGCCTTCTTGAGCGCCTCCTCGCGGGCCGAGGTCACCTGGGAGTCGAAGTAGATGTCCACGGTCGGGTCGGCGAGGACGGCGTCCACGTCGGTCGAGATGTGTTCCAGGCCGTGCTGGTCCGCGAGCGCGCGCAGCGCGTGCTCGCGACGGCCGAGCAGGATGGGCTCGGGCCACAGCACGGTGCCGTCGCCGAGGTCGAGGCCGCCGGCTTCGCGGATGGCCAGGATGGAGCGGACCAGGTGCTGGCGGTAGCCCATGCGCCCGGTCACGCCGTTCATGGCGATACGCACCGTCTTGCGTGTCACGTCATTCCCTTCACAGCGTCGTACATGTGTCGTACGCGGTTGTGTGCGCCGCGTACGCCCCCGTCTTCTTTGATCTGGCGAGCGTCGCAGCAAGCGCTTTCTACTAGAGGAGAAGCTAGCCTCTGAGGAGAGGTCTGGACAAGACCGTGACTGAGTCGAGTTGTTCGAGGGGGCGAACGACGGGGACCTTCACCCGTAAGGTCAGCTCGAAACATTCGGGGACGGTGGCGGCTCGCGGTTTGTCGACGAGCGGGTACCGCGAAGAGATGCGCGACCGGAGGACGACGAGATGACGGTGACCCTGGCGGACGTGGCGGCCCGCGCACAGGTCTCCCCCGCGACGGTGTCGCGCGTACTGAACGGGAACTATCCCGTGGCGGCCTCCACCCGGGAGCGGGTGTTGAAGGCGGTCGACGAGCTGGACTACGTACTGAACGGACCGGCGAGCGCGCTGGCCGCGGCCACGTCCGACCTGGTCGGGATCCTGGTGAACGACATCGCCGACCCGTTCTTCGGGATCATGGCGAGCGCGATCCAGGCGGAGATCGGGGGGCCCGGGGGGCGTGCGGGCGGCGAACGGCTCGCGGTGGTGTGCAACACGGGCGGTTCGCCGGAGCGCGAGCTGACTTATCTGACTTTGCTGCAGCGGCAGCGGGCGGCAGCCGTGGTCCTGACCGGCGGCGCCATCGAGAACCAGCCGCACGCGGCGGCCGTGGCGGCGAAGCTGCGGCGGCTGACGGAGGCTGGCACGCGGGTGGTGCTGTGCGGACGGCCGCCGGCGCCGGACACCGGGGCGGTGGCGCTCACCTTCGACAACCGCGGGGGCGGGCAGCGGCTGACCGAGCACCTGATCGGGCTCGGGCATCGGCGGCTCGGCTACATCGCGGGGCCGGAGGAACGGACGACGACGCGGCACCGGTTGGAGGGACACCGGGCCGCGCTGGCCACGGCGGGGATCGAGGAGGACCCTCGCTGGACCGTGCACGGCCGCTACGACCGGCAGGCGGGGTACGAGGCGACGCTGGAACTGCTGCGGCGGGACCCGTCGTTGACGGCCGTGGTCGCCGCGAACGACTCCGTCGCGCTGGGGGCCGCCGCCGCGCTGCGGGAGTCGGGGTTGCGGATTCCGGAGGACGTGTCCGTCGCCGGGTTCGACGATCTGCCGTTCAGTGTGGACGCGGTGCCTGCGTTGACGACTGTGCGGTTGCCGTTGGGCGAGGCGGGGAGCCGGGCGGGACGGATCGCGATGGGGCGGGAGGAGCCGCCGCCCGGGGGGATCGCGACGGTTGGGGGGGAGTTGATGGTTCGGGGGTCTTCAGGGGTGCCGCGGGCTTGAGGCGGGGGTGAGGTCGGGGCTCGGTGGGGGCGGGAGGTCGGGTTCGGCTGTAGGGCTGCGTTGCGAGTGAACTGCCGTTCCATTCCGGACAGTTCGCGCTATCGTGACCGTCCTCGCACGCCCCTTTGGGCCCCTGCACGACCGTGGAGGACTGTATGGCCGATCAGCCTCTGAAGGCGCACTTCGCCGAGACCGTCACGCTGCCGGACGGACGCAACGTCCGTGTCATGGCCTACCCGGACGGAAGCATCCGGTTCCGGGTGGACGGTCTTCCGTACGTCCTGACCGAGGCGTATCTGACCGGGGACGCGACGAAGGACCGGGCGATCCTGAAGATCTCGCCCGGCAAGCAGGGCAGCAACGCGGCCTACAACTACGTCGAGGAACTGGAGAAGCGGAACGGCCAGTGAACGGTCGTCCCGGCACCCGACCGCGTTCCTGTTGAATCGGTGTTCCTGTGGAGTCGGTCGGACGCCCCTCCTCCGGTGCCCGTTCACAGACAGGTTCGAGCGAGCCATTCGTCGGAGCTGTACGTGTCCCTCGCGGGATCCGGCGCCGTGGCCGGCCTTTCCTCGACCATGTCCTCCTGGCGGATGCGGTCCGGCAACTTGCCGAACCGGGCGCGCCGTCCGGTCTCGGCGGCACTGGAGAGTTCGGTCTTTTCAGGTGTCATTTCGTCCTCCTCGGCTGTGCGGCGGCGGAGCCGCCGCCCTTGGTTCAGAATCGGTCGACGTCGAGGACGGCCTGGGCGAACGCCTCGGGTGCTTCCTGTGGCACGTTGTGGCCGATGCCCCGCAGCGTCCGGTGGTCGTAGGGGCCGGTGAACCTGGCCCGGTAGGCCGCGCCGTCGCCGGCCGGGGTGAAGGGGTCCCGCTCCCCGTCGAGCGTGATGGTGGGCACCGCGATGTCCGGCCCGGCGGCGAGCCGCGCTTCGATGCCGTCGTAGCGGGGGTCGCCTTCGGCCAGGCCCAGCCGCCAGCGGTAGTTGTGGATCACGATGCTGACGTAGTCCGGGTTCTCGAAGGCCGCGGCGGTGCGGTCGAAGGTGGCGTCGTCGAAGGCCCACGTCGGGGAGACGTTGTGCCAGATGAGCTTCGTGAAGTCGTGCCGGTACTCCTTCAGGCCCGACTCCCCCCTGTCCGTGGCGAAGTAGTACTGGTACCACCACGCCAACTCGGCCGCCGGGGGCAGCGGCAGCTTGTTCTTCTCCCGGTCGGTGATGAGGTAACCGGTCACGGAGACCAGGGCCTTGCAGCGCTTCGGCCACAGCGCGGCGACGATGTCGGCGGTCCGTGATCCCCAGTCGAAGCCGCCGAGCACGGCCTTCTCGATCCGCAGGGCGTCCATCAGGGCGATGATGTCGAGGGCGATCACCGCCTGCTGCGCGTTGCGGAAGGTGTGGGGTGAGCGAAAGCTCGTGGTGCCGTGTCCACGCAGGTAGGGAACGATGACCCGGTAGCCCCGGGCGGCCAGCAGGGGCGCGACATCGACGTAGCTGTGGATGTCGTACGGCCACCCGTGCAGGAGGATGACGACCGGTCCGCGGGCCGGCCCGGCTTCGGCATAGCCGATGGTTAGCTCGCCCGCCCTGACCTGCTTCAGTACCGGGAAGGACCCGTCGCCCGTGCCCGGTGTCCGCGCCGCTGTCGCGTTGTCGGCGACGGATCCCGAGGACGAGGACAGAGCCGCCGCGGGGTGGCTCAGGCCGACCAGTGACACCGCGGCCGCTCCCGCCGCGCCCGCGCCGGTGACCTTGCCGAAGGCTCGCCTGTCGATCATCTGTGAACCGTTCTGTCCGTGTCGGCCGGCCGGGCGCTGCGCGCCCGGCCGAGGGCTCTGATCAGCCATGGTGGTGCTCCGACGCCTTCGGAACCTCGGCGATCGGCCGCAGACATGCTGCGGGTTTCCCGCACTTGTATCCGCACCCGCGGCGCCGGCCGCGTCAGGACTCGCCCAATCGCTCCGCCGATCCCTTGGACTGGGCCGCCCGGGCCGCCCAGTACCTTTGCTCCCATGAATGCCGACCGCGCTGAACAGGGGGTGGAAGCCGTGTCACGCCTCAGCGTGGTGATCGCCGATGATCATCCTGTGGTCCGTGCGGGCATGCGCGTGCTGTTGTCCCAGGACGCGTCCTTCGAGGTCGTCGCCGAGAGTTCGACGGTTCCGGAGACCGTGCGGACCGTGACGGAACACCAGCCGTCCGTACTGGTCCTGGACCTCACCATGGCCGGCCGGTCCAGCCTGCCCTCGATCCCCGACCTGCTCACGGCGTCACCCGGTACCCGCATTCTGATCCTCACGATGCAGGAGGATCCCGCGTTCGCGCGCGCGTCCCTGCGGATCGGGGCGGCCGGATATCTGCTCAAGGAAGCGGCGGCGGAAGAGCTGGTCGGTGCGGCTCGCCAGGTCGCGAAGGGAGCCACGTACCTCCAGCCGGCCATGGGCGCCCGGCTGGCCGTCGCGGACGTCGGCTCGCCCGGCGCCGGCGGGGATGTCTCGCTGACGGCGCGCGAACTCCAGGTTCTCTCGCTGCTCGCCTCGGGCCACACCAACCAGGAGATCGCGGGTCGGCTCCACGTTTCCGTTCGGACGGTGGAGACCCACCGCGCCAGGGTTCGGGACAAGCTCGGGACCGAGACACGTGCGGAACTGATCGCCGCGGCTCGCGTGCGCGGGCTGCTGTGACGAACAGCGGGCCGCGCGCCAAGGCCGGCCCGATCACGGAGGCCGCGGGCGCCGCACTGCTCGTCGTCGCCTTCGCGGTCGAGGTCCTTCAGCAGCAGCCGCGTTGGGTGATGAGGTTCTCCCTCGGCGCGGCCGTCGTCCTCATCACCGCGGCGGCACTGAGCAACGCCGTCCGGCGGGCCTGGCTGGCGGCGCTGAGCGGGCTCGCACTCATTCTCGCCGTGTCGCAACTGGTCCGCATGACCAAGGAGCCGCTTTTCAACGGCTTGAACATCGTGCCGCTCCTGCTGATCGGCTGTGCCGCCATGCTGGGCCGCAGTGCGGTGTCGCGCCGCCGTGCTCTCGCACGGGAGCTGGCTCAGGCCCGCAGCGACGGCGAGGAACGGGAACGTCGGCGTTGGGCCCGCGAGTTGCACGACGAGACCCTTCAGGAACTGGTCGCCGTCCAGATCGTTCTGTCCACCGCCGTCGGCGTCGGCCAGTCCGCCGCCACGAACAAGGCCATCAACCAGGCGCGGGGCCTGATCGCGAACCAGATCACGTCCTTGCGGCACCTGATCGTGGAGATGCGGCCTTTCGCCCTCGACCAGTTCGGACTGGTGGCCGCGCTTGAGACGCTGTTCAGGCTCACCGAAGAGACGTTCGGGCTGGACACGGAACTGCGCGTCGGAGCGGCGTGGAGCGGGCCCGGCGACGAACTGTCGCCGGAGGCCCAGGCTCACATCTACCGCATCGTGCAGGAAGCGGTGAACAACGCGGTCAAGCACGCTGAGGCGAGCCACCTTCTTGTAGAACTCGACAGCGACGACCACGCGCTCAGCGTGACGGTCCGGGACAACGGCCGCGGGATGGCCCAGCGGCCTTCCGACCCGTTCGACCGAACCGCACTCCGCATGATGGTCTCCACAGGTACCGGGCTGCCGGCCATGCGCGAGCGCGGTCATCTGCTGAACGGACACCTCAGTGTGAGCTCCACTCCCGGCGAGGGAACCTGCGTCACCCTCCGGGTACCGCGCCATACCAAGCGACGCTCCAGGTGACAGGTGACTGGACGTCACACCACTCCGGCCTCACAACCAAGCAGCCCCCAACCACACAGTCACCCCCGCAGCCACAACCAGCCCTACGTTGAGGCCCACTTGCCGCTCCCCCCGCCTCAAGTGCACCCACCCCGCGCCCAGTTGCAGCACCACGAACCCAACGGCCGCCGCCAGGGCCAGCCGAGGCGCGATGTCGGTCAAGGGAGGGAGGATCAGGCCGAGGGCGCCGAGTACCTCCACCGCCCCGATCGCCCTGACCGCCCGCATCGGGGTGTCGTCCACCCAGGCCATCATCGGGCGGAGTTGCTCGCGGCTGCGGATCAGCTTCAGGCCACCGGCGTAGAGGTAGAAGAGGGCCAGTAGGGCGGCGGTGATCCAGTAGGCGATGGTCATGAGGTGCGTCCAGGGGCAGTCATGCCTCGATTGCAGCGGCAGCGACCCGTCGGCGTCCAAGACCCGTTCCGCGAGCTCCATACCGTACGGGTATCGTCGCAGTATGGAGCTACGCACGCTGCGCTATTTCGTGGCCGTTGCCGAGGAACTCCACTTCGGGCGGGCCGCCGCCCGGCTGCATATGAGTCAGCCGCCGTTGAGCCGGGCGATCCAGCGACTGGAGGGTGACGTCGGTGCGGTGCTCTTCGAGCGGTCGTCCGCCGGGGTCGCGCTCACCCCGGCCGGGGACGTACTGCTCGACGAGGCGCGGGGGCTGCTCGATCAGGCCGACCGGGCCCGCGTACTCGTGGCCGTCGCCGCGGGTGTCGCGGTCCTCACCGTCGGGCTGCTCGGCGACTCCACCGACCCCGACGTGGTCCGGCTCGCCGATGCCTGTCGCCTGCGGCATCCGGACATCGAGGTCCGTATTCGCGAGACCGATCTGACCGACCCCACCTGCGGGTTGCACGCCGGAACGGTCGATGTCGCCCTGACCCGGGGGCCGTTCGACGAGACCGGGCTCGTCGTGCGGGAGTTGCGAGCCGATCCCGTGGGGGCGCTGCTCCGGGTCGATGATCCGCTGGCCCGGAGCGGGAGTCTGAAGCCGGCCGATCTCGTCGATCGGCGCTGGTTTCGATTTCCGGAAGGGACCGATTCCCGCTGGCAGGACTTCTGGAGCGGTGGCGAGGCTCGGGAGGGGCCGGTGGTGCGGGCCGTCGAGGAGTGTCGGCAGGCCGTTCTCTGGAACGGGACCGTCGGGATGACGCTCGTCGACCACCCGCCAGGCGCCGGGCTCACCGTCGTGCCGCTCGTCGGCATGCCGCCTAGCCCTGTGGTGGTGGCATGGAGGGGCGGAGAGGCCAGTCCCCTGGTTGAGTCGTTCGTGCGGGTCGCCGCCGCCGTTTATCGCGGACGGCGATGAGTTCCGCGCCCTCCTCCGGTCTCACCCCCGCAAGCGACACCCCGCAAACAGCAGCCCACCCGACGACAGGAGTCAGTCCCATGCGCATCGTGGTCAGCGAATTCATCAGTCTCGACGGAGTCGTGCAGGCGCCCGGTGGTCCCGAGGAGGACACCGACGGGGGGTTCGCGCACGGCGGCTGGTCGCACCCGTACTTCGACCCGGAGGTGGTCGGTGGGGCGTTCGCCGCGGGGCTGGAGCAGGCGGAGGCCCTGCTGTACGGGCGTCGGACGTATCTGACGATGGCGGGGGCATGGCCCGAGCGGGCCGGGGATCCGTTCGCCGATCGGCTCAACTCGCTGAAGAAGTACGTCGTGAGCGACACCCTCGGCGATGACGAACTGGCCTGGAACAACACCGAGCGGATTCCCGGCACCGGGGCCCTCTCGCGGATCCGCGAGCTGCGGGAGAGCGAGGGCGGCGACCTGGCGATGATGGGGAGCCCCACGCTCGTGCGGGCCCTGCTCGGCGCGGGACTCGTCGACGAACTGCAGCTCATCGTGATGCCCGTGCTGCTCGGGGGCGGCAAGTCGATCTTCCCGGACGACGGGGTCAAGCGGGGGTTCGAGCTGGTGTCCACCGTCGTCGGCAAGACCGGTGTGCAGGTGTGCGTCTTCCGGCCGGCCGCCGAGGGGTAGCGGCGGGCGGCGCGGGCGTTCTAGTCTCGACTCGACGGGATCTCTGACTGAGTCAACCATCCGGCTCTGCCATCCGACTCGGCCGTCCGTACCGTACGAGCCAACCCCCAGGGGGCGACGACCATGACCGTCCAGGACATCCGCGCCTTCAACCGCTTCTACACGAACGTCATCGGCGCCCTCGACTACAGCCGGCATCTCTACGCCCCCTACACCCTCACCGAGTCCCGCGTCCTCTACGAACTCGCGCACTCCCCGCGCACCGACGCCGCCGACCTGCGCGGGGAACTGGCCCTGGACGCCGGGTACTTGAGCCGGATCCTGAACAAGTTCGAGCAGGACGCGCTGATCGAGCGGGTGCCGTCCAAGGAGGACACGCGGCGGCGGCACATCACCCTCACCGCGCACGGGCGCGAGACGGCCGCGCTGCTCGCCGAGCGGGCAAACGAGTCCGTCGGGGCGCTGCTGTCCACCGTGCCGGCCGCCGACCGGCCCCGGCTGTCGGAGGCGATGCGTACCGTGCGGGAGATCCTCTCCGAGGGCCGCCGGCCGCGCCGCGAGGACGTCCTGCTGCGCGAGCCCGGGCCCGGTGACCTCGGCTGGATCGTGCAGCGCAATGCCGCGCTGTACGCGGCCGAGTACGGGTTCAACGCCGACTACGAGGGGCTCGTGGCCCGGATCGTCGCCGACTTCGCCGAGGACCACGATCCGCATCTGGAGCGGGTGTGGGTCGCCGAGCTGGACGGGCGGGCGGTGGGGTGCGTGATGTGCGTGCGGGACGACGCCCCGGGCACCGCGCGGCTGCGGCTGCTGCTCGTCGAGCCCGACGCGCGCGGATTCGGCATCGGCGACCGGCTGGTCGGCGCCGTCGTCGACTTCGCGCGCGGGGTCGGCTACCGGGATCTCGTCCTGTGGACCAACGACGTACTGACCGCCGCCCGGCACGTCTACCAGCGCCGCGGCTTCGTCCTCGTCGCCGAGAAACCGCACCGTTCCTTCGGAAAGGACCTGATCGGACAGGACTGGCGCCTGGACCTGCACGGGACGGGCGAGTGACAGTAGAGGCATGAGACTGGCGTTCTCCACCCTCGGCGTCCCCGGCCTGCCCGTCACGGACGTAGTCCGGCTCGCGGCCGCCCACGGCTACCACGGCGTGGAGCTGCGCGCCCACCCGGAGGAACCGGTGCACCCCGGCCTCGACCTCGACGAACGGGCCGACGTGGCCGCCGAGTTCAAGGCCGGCGGCATCGACGTCCTCGGCATCGCCGGGTACGCGCGCGTGGCGGCGCCCGGGGACGACGGGCCGGTGATCGAGGAGGTCCGCCGCCTGGTCGACCTCGCCCGCGACCTCGGCGCCCCCTACGTCCGCGTCTTCCCGGGCGGCGGCCACGAGCAGACCCGCGAGCGCGCAGACGCGACGGCCGCCCGCAGGCTCGGCACGGCCGCGGAGTACGGCGCCGACCTCGGCGTACGCATCCTGCTGGAGACGCACGACTCGCACCGCACCGGCGCCGACGCGATCCGCGTCCTGGGCCGGGTCGGCCACCGCAACGCGGGCGCGCTCTGGGACGTC
Organism: Streptomyces pseudovenezuelae; assembly: GCF_029892565.1. Lineage (GTDB taxonomy): Bacteria > Actinomycetota > Actinomycetes > Streptomycetales > Streptomycetaceae > Streptomyces > Streptomyces pseudovenezuelae_A. The sequence continues at coordinate 672,052 of NZ_JARXVH010000004.1, forward strand.
ATGCACACCTGGCTCGGCGGCGAACAGCCCTCCGAGTCCTACGCCGCCCTCGCCCCGTTCCTCGGCTACGTCCAGGTCAAGGACATCGCCTCCGCCGACGACACCACCCCGCTCCCGCTCGGCGCCGGCGTGCTGCCGCTCGCCGAGTGCGTGGAGGTGCTGTCCCGGCACGGGTGGGACGGGTGGCTGTGCTGGGAGTACGAGAAGCGGTGGTACGAGGAGGCCGCGCCGCTCGACGGGTTGCTGGCCGCGGGGCACGACCACCTCTGCCGACTCCTCAACGACTCGGCGTAGGCCCAGGCCGCGGGCAGGGGCGCTTTCGCGCCGGATAAATCGCTGGCGGGAGTGCGGTCCGGGTTCTAGGGTCCCGGGGTGACCCCGCACCCCGCTCCGTACCCCGTCATGCCCTCATGAGTCCCACGGGCCTGAGCCGTGCGTTCATCGACGTCCGGCCGCTGCGGACGTCGCCCGTCTTCCGGCGGCTGGTGATCGGGCGCACGGTGTCCACGCTCGGCGGCTTCATGACCATGGTCACCGTCATGTACCAGGTGTGGGACATGACCCACAGCACGGCGTGGACCGGGGCGTTGGGGGTGGCCCAGGCGGTGCCGATGGTCGGGGTCAGCCTGTTCGCGGGGGCCTGGGCCGACCGGACCGACCGGCGCCGGATGTACCTCACGGGGACCGTCGGTGCGGCGGTGTGCTCCGCGCTGCTCGCCGTGCAGGGCTTCACCGGGCACGTGCACGTGGTCGTCGTCCTCGTACTCGTCGCGGTGCAGACGTCCTTCGCCGCGCTCGGCGCACCCGCGGCGGGCGTATTCGTGCCCCGGCTGCTGCCCAAGGACCAGGTGGCCGCGGGCCTCGCCCTCCAGCAGGTCACCGGCCAGGCGATGATGCTGGTCGGCCCGGCCGTCGCCGGAGTGGTGCTCGGCTGGTGGGGCATCGGGGTCTGCTATCTGCTGGACACCCTGACCTTCGGCCTGTCCTTCTACGGCGCCTACGGGCTGCCCGCGCTCCCGCCCGACGGCGAGAAGTCACGGCCTGGGGTCCACGGCGTACTGGACGGACTGCGCTTCCTCACCGGCCACCGGGCGGTGCGCGGCGCGCTGCTGACCGACCTCGCCGCGACCTTCCTGTCCTTCCCGGTCAGCCTCTTCCCGCTGGTCAACGCCGAGCGCTTCGGCGACGACCCGCGCACGCTGGGTCTGTTCCTGTCGGCCCTCGCGGTGGGCGGCGTCACCGCGACGGCCCTGTCGGGACCGGTCACCCGGTTCGGCCGCCCCGGGCTGGTGATGCTGTGCGGGGCGGGTGTCTGGGGCGCCGCGCTGGTCCTGTTCGGCCTCTCCACCAGCCCCTGGCTCGGCCTCGGCCTGCTGGTCGTGGCCGGCGCCGGCGACTCCGCCTCCGTGCTCGCCCGCTCCACGATCGTGCGGATCCACACCCCGGACGCGCTGCTCGGCCGGGTGACCGCGGCGGAGGTGATCGTCGGCCAGGCGGGCCCGAACCTCGGCAACGTCCGCGGTGGCCTCCTCGCCGGCTGGACCTCCGGCACGGTCTCCCTGATCACCGGCGGCCTGATGTGCCTGGCGGCGGTGGGAGCGGTGGCGGCGACGACACCGGAACTGCGGGAGGAATCGCCCCGTCCCGTCACCCCCTGAGCAGACCGGCTATCCCCGCTCTCCACCCACCCGCCGTCGCGCCACCCGTGCCTCCAGCTTCTCCCGGCACTCCGGCCACTCCTGCGCCGTCACCGAATAGATCGCGGAGTCCCGCAACAGCCCGTCCTCGCCCGGCGCCCAGGACCGGGACCAATTCCGCAGTACGCCCTCGAAGCGGGCCCCCACGCTCTCGATGGCCGCGCGGGAGCGGCTGTTGCGGGCGTCCGTCTTGAGGTCGACGCGTGCCACGCCCCACTTCTCGAAGGCGTGCCGGAAGAGGAGCAGCTTGGCCTCGGAGTTCACGCCCGTGCCCTGCGCGGAGCGCGCCAGCCAGGTGAACCCGACCTCCACCGCGTCGAGTCGATCGTCCGACCGCCAGTACCGCGGCTCCCAGTACGAGGTCGCGCCGACGGCCCGGCCCGTGGCGAGGGACACCTGCGCGTACGGGGCCAGCCGTCCCGTCGCCGCGCGGGCGAGCTGTGCGTCGATGTACGCCGCCACCTCGTCCGCCCTCGGCACCCACGTGAACGCGTACGTGTCCCGGTCCTCCTCGGCCGCCACCGCCAGATCGGCCACGTGCCGATGCTCCAGCGGCTCCAGGCGCACCGACTCGCCCTCCAGCACCGGCCCCCGCAACTCGAACGTCACCCGCGACTCCCCCTCACCACCGCGCCCGCAACTCCGCGAACGCCTCATGGAAACCCGGGAAAGTCTTCCGTACGCACCCCGGGTCGTCGAACGAGATTCCCGGCACCCGCAGCCCGGTCACCGCGAAGGACATGACGATGCGGTGATCCCCGTAGGACTTGATCTCCGTGCCACCCGCGGGGGAAGCCCCCGGCCGGATCTCGATCCAGTCCGCGCCGGTCGCCACCTCCACTCCCAGCCGCCGGAGGTTCTCCGCGCAGGCCTCCAGCCGGTCGCACTCCTTGACCCGTGTGTTCGCCACGTCCTCGATCCGCACCGGGCCCGACGCGAAGGGGGCGATCGCCGCGAGCGTCGGCATCGTGTCGGAGATGTCCCGCATGTTCACGGTGAGGCCGCGCAGGGCCTCCGGGCCGCGGACCGTCGTCGCGTCGGGGCCGACGGTCACGTCCGCGCCCATGCTGCGCAGTACGTCCACGAAGCCGAGGTCGCCCTGGAGTGCCCCCGTCCCCAGGCCCGGGACCGTCACCTCGGCGCCCGGGGTGACCGCGGCCGCCGCGAAGAAGTAGCCGGCCGTGGACGCGTCCGGTTCGATCGCGTAGGTGGTGGCGCGGTAGCCGCCCGGCGGGACCACGTAGACGTCTCCCTCGCGGCCGACCTCCGCGCCGAACGCCCGCATCATCGCGATCGTGATCTCCACGTACGGCGCCGAGACCAGGTCGGTGACCCGGATCCGCAGGCCCTTGCGGGTCAGGGGGCCGAGCAGGAGAAGGGCGGTCAGGTACTGGGAGGACTGGCCGGCGTCCAGGACGACATCGCCGCCCTCGACGCCCGCCGCCCGGACGGTGAGGGGGTGGTGGCCCTCCTGCTCCTCGTGCCGCAGGTCGACGCCCAGGTCGCGCAGGGCGCGGGTCAGGGGGAGCAGCGGGCGCCGGCGCATCTGGGGCGAGGCGTCGAAGCGGTAGGTGCCGTGGCCCGCCGCCGCCAGGGCCGGCAGGAAGCGGGCCGTGGTCGCGCCGTCCCGGCAGTGCACGTCCGCCTCCGCCGCCGCCGGGCCCTGCGGGCGGCCGTCCACCTGCCAGGCGTCCCGGGTGCGGCCGACGCGGTAGCCGAGCCGGGTCAGCCCCTCGGTGAAACCCTCGGTGTCGTCGGAACGGAGGGGGCGTACGAGGGTGGTGACCCCGTCGGCCGCCGCCGCCAGGAAGAGGGCGCGGGCGGTGAGGGACTTGGAGCCGGGGAGGGCGACTGAGGGCATGGCGTCATGATCGGGCGGCGGCCGTCCCCGGCGCCGGGACGTCCACGGGATGGACCCCGACGCGCCGGGCCCACACACCACCCGTGTCGTCGGAGGCGCAGAGGGCGTACGCACTCTGCGGGAGCCGTGGCCCAAGGGCGCGGCCCACCCGCCTCGTTGGCCCCTGTGTCACCAACTTCCGGGAATCGTCGGCATGGCGGGAACCCCCGCCGACTACGGTTCGTCCAACCCCCGAGCTGTCGGATGAGTCCCGTGGTGCGGTGTCGGCCCTCGCTGCTGGCTGCGATCGCTGACCTACCCTCTCCGCCGTACCACGGCCGGCAGAAGCCGCCATCGGCGCGCCCCCCTCCAACAGCGCCGATGGCGGCCCCCCTTCACGTACCGTGCGCACTCCCTTGACTGGCAGAAACTTCCCGGATATTGCTGACTCCTCGGAAGTTTCCTTCAAAGGATCACCTCCGGAAGGAGCGCACGTGCCCTCCAGACGCACCGTTCTCACCGCGACCATGGGCGTCACCGCATCCCTCGCGATCGGCGGCACCGCCCACGCCGACGACAAGAAACTCCGCTCCCTGGTCTCCCGTATGACGCTGCCCGAGAAGGTCGGCCAGCTCTTCGTCATGCGGGTCTACGGCCACTCCGCCACCGCCCCCGACCAGGCCGACATCGACGCCAACCTGAGCGAGATCGGCGTGCGCACGGCCGCCGAGCTGATCGCCAAATACCGGGTCGGCGGCGTCATCTACTTCACCTGGGCGCACAACACCCGGGACCCGCACCAGATCGCCGACCTCTCCAACGGCATCCAGAAGGCCTCGCTGAAGCAGCCGCGCGGACTGCCCGTGCTCGTCGCCACCGACCAGGAGCACGGCATCGTGTGCCGGGTCGGCAAGCCCGCGACGCTGTTCCCGGGCGCGATGGCGATCGGCGCCGGCGGCTCCCGCGACGACGCCCGCACCCTCGGCCGGATCTCCGGCGCCGAGCTGCGCGCGATGGGCATCAACCAGGACTACTCCCCCGACGCCGACGTGAACGTCAACCCGGCCAACCCGGTCATCGGCGTGCGCTCCTTCGGCGCCGACCCGGACGCGGTGGCGGGGCTGGTCGCCGCCGAGGTAAAGGGGTACCAGGGCAGCCGGGTGGCCGCGACCGCCAAGCACTTCCCGGGGCACGGCGACACCGCCGTCGACAGCCACTTCGGCTTCCCGGTCATCACCCACAGCCGCGAGCTGTGGTCGACGCTGGACGCCGTGCCCTTCCGGGCCGCGATCGACGCCCGTATCGACTCGATCATGACCGCCCACATCATGGTCCCGGCGCTCGACGACTCCGGCGACCCGGCCACCCTCTCCCACCCGATCCTCACCGGCATCCTGCGCGGGGAGCTCGGCTACGACGGGGTGGTGATCACGGACTCGCTGGGCATGGAGGGGGTACGGCAGAAGTACGGGGACGACCGTGTGCCCGTGCTCGCCCTCAAGGCGGGTGTCGACCAGCTGCTCAACCCGCCGTCTCTCGACATCGCCTGGAACGCGGTGCTGAATGCCGTGCGGGACGGGGAGTTGACCGAGGCGCGGCTCGACGAGTCGATCCTGCGGGTGCTGCGGATGAAGGCGCGGCTGCGGCTGTTCGAGGAGCCGTACGTCAGGCAGGGTGACGTGGACCGGGTGGTCGGCACCCGGGCACATCTGGCGGCGGCCGACCGGATCGCCGAGCGGACGACGACCCTGCTGGTCAACGAGGGCGGGCTGCTGCCGCTGTCCCGCGCCACGCACAAGAAGCTCCTCGTCGTGGGCGCCGACCCCGCCTCTCCCTCCGGCACCACCGGGCCGCCGACCGGCGTGCTCGCCACCGCGCTCACCGGGCTCGGCTTCACCGCCACCGCCCTGTCCACCGGCACCGCTCCCTCCGCGGCCACGATCGCGAAGGCGGTCGCGGCGGCCCAGGACGCGGACGCGGTGGTCGTGGGCACGTACAACGTCACGGCGGCCGACGCCCAGAAGAAACTGGTCGAGCAACTGGTGGCGACCGGGAAGCCGGTGGTCGCGGTCGCGATCAGGAATCCGTACGACGTGGCACAACTGCCGTCCGTCCGGGGCTACCTGGCCGCCTACTCCTGGACCGACGTCGAACTGCGGGCAGCCGCGCGGGTGATCGCCGGCAGGGCGGCACCGCGCGGGAAGCTGCCGGTGGCGGTGCGCCGGGCCGACGATCCGACGCAGGTGCTGTACCCCGTCGGACACGGGCTGTCGTACTGACCCCTGGACGGCGGGCGTAGCGGAGGTACGCCACACAACCGGCGTACGCCCACCAATCGGCCCGAAGTACCCCGTATGTCTGGCGTGTGCCCGCTGCCGCGGGTCACGCTGGGCGGGGGTACCGGGGGGTTCACGATGCGTGAGAGAAGTTCTGTGGGGGTGGTCTGCGCACTGGTGGCACTGCTCACCGCCCTGGTGTCGGGCTGCGACGTCCTGTCGGCGTCCGGTTCGGAGGGCGGTGACGCGAGCGGCGGACCCACCGGGACGGTCCGGGCGACCGCGTCCCGGACCTCCGGCTACGGGGCGGTGTTCCTGGGGGTCGACGAGTGCAGCTCGTTCGGGACGACCAGCTTCACCGAGGTGCCGTGCACCAGCGAGCGGGCGGCGGCACGGGTGGTGGCGCGTTTCGACGGCAAGGTGGGCGAGGGTCCGCTGTGCCCGGCGACCACGGACTTCGTGCTGCACATCAGTGAGCAGAACCCGTCGTCCGACGAGGACGGCGACGGCTCGGTGCCGCAGGGGTACGCCTGCATGCGCAACCTGGAGTCACCGCATCCCGGCGACCCGGGCGGCGGGGGCGGTCCGCGCACCATCGTCGGCGACTGCGTCTACGGCTCAGGCGACGGGCAGGTCCGCGAGACGGCGTGCGACGGCAAGGGCAAGAAGAAGCCGCAGTACAAGGTGGTGAAGGCGGTCGCGAAACGGACGCAGTGCCCGGCGGCGACGGCCCTGTACGTGCAGCTGGAGGGCGCGGAACGGGTGGGCTGCGCCCGGCCGGTGTGATCAAAAGTGACTCACGGGTGATCAACGGCCGGGCGCAGCCCGGGAGTTACGGGCGTGACCGGTGCGGTGCTACGGACGCAGCGCCGGCTCCCGCTCCACGTCCCGCACGTCCAGCTTCCTGTCGAACTTCGCCAGCGGCTTGGCCTGCGCCGTGGTGGTGGCGGGGACGCCGGCCCAGGCGAGGATCCGCGCGGTGGCGAGCGCCTTCTGGTCGGCGGCCAGACCCGCGACGTTCGCACCGTGGTTGAGGCCGGGCGCGGTGAAGACGTACGAGTCCTTCGCGCCCTTGCCGACGCCGAACCGCTCCGCGCCCCACGGGTCGTTCTGGCCGTAGACGAAGAGCATGTGGCGGGCGTTGTGCTTCACCCAGGAGTCGACGTCACGCATGGCGGACGGCTGGAACTTCATCGGGATCGAGCGCGGCACGAAGTTCCGCGGCGGCTGGTAGCCGTAGCGGATGTACTTCTTCTCGATGTACGGGAAGTGGATCGTGGGCGCGCCGAGCTGCGTGCCCGCCTGGTAGTAGTACGGGGTGTACGGCTCCAGGCCCTGGTCTGTGTAGAAGGAGAAGCCGGAGATCGTGTCGACCGAGGTCCAGATCGCGTCGTCCGTGGCGGTCTTGGCGTCGGCCGGGATGTCGGCGCAGTCGGAGAGCAGGCTGTACTGCCAGAAGCCCCAGACGTAGTCGAGGACGACGGCCTCGTACGCCTTGTCCAGGCTGCCGACGGTGGTGAAGGTGTAGCCGTTCTCGGCCGCGTACGCCGCGTACTTCTGCTCCAGCGACTCGCGGCGCACCAGCGCCTCGCGCTGCACGGCGTTCAGACGGTCGCGGCACTCCTTGGTGCCGACCTTGGTGAAGAAGCGGTCGTAGGCCGAATCCTCGTTGTTCACCACGTCGTTGGGGGCGACGTAGGCGACGACGCCGTCCATGTCCTTGGGGTAGAAGCGCTCGTAGTACGTGGCGGTCATGCCGCCCTTGGAGCCGCCGGTGGAGATCCAGTTCTGGGCGTAGACCTTCTTCAGCGCCTTGAAGAGGCGGTGCTGGTCGCTGGCCGCCTGCCAGATGTCCAGCTTGCTCCAGTCGGCCGGGGCCGGCCGGGACGGGGTGAAGTAGCGGTATTCCAGGGAGACCTGGTTGCCGTCCACGATCTGGGTCGGCTCGCGGCGACTGGGCGTCGTGGAGACGTTGTAGCCGCCGGTGTAGAAGACCGTCGGGCGGCTGACGTCCTTGTGCAGCACGGTGATCCGCTGCTGGAAGGTGCCCTTGGACGGGTGCCGGTGGTCGACCGGCTGGGTGTAGTTCAGGACGAAGAAGCGGTAGCCGGTGTACGGCTTCTCCTCGATCAGGCTCATCCCCGGTATGGAGAGCAGCTGATCCTTGATGTCGGTCGTGCCGCCGGCCGCCGGCTGGGCGGCGGTGGCCGCCCCGGCCGTGCTCAACGTGCCTATCAGCACGGTGAGCGCCAGCAGCCATCTGAGCGCCTTGCGCATGCACACTCCCCTGTGGATACAGATGTCCGCCGGAAGCTAACCGAGCAACCGACCTCCGCACCAGGGGAGTTCAAGAAAAGCTTGTAAGAAAGCCGTCATTCAGCAAAGAATCCACCCCGAACTCACCGAGCCCCGGGCCACCGAGCCCTTGATCCACACACAGCGGTGCCCGGCGTGCACGGTGACCGGACCGGCGTGATGGGTGTACTTCCCCTTGTCCACCACGGGCCGGTTGCCGCGCGCCTGCACGCTGACCGACATGGTCCGCCTGGCGGTGCTCGTCCCCTTGGGGAAGGTGACCGCGCAGATGTACCCGCTGCGCTTGTAGACGTGGACGACGCCGGTGGAGAAGGGCAGGTCCCGCACCTTGCGTCCGCCGCAGTACGAGGCGGCCTGGGCGCTGGCCGGTGTGGCGAGCGCGAGCAGTCCGGACGCGGTCAGCACGGCCATACCGAGGGCGAACCACCTCCGTATCGCACCTGTGTCCACTGTCGTCCCTCCCGTACCGCCGCCGGCCGGCCCGTCGATGAGCGTACGGGTGTACGGACGCACGACGTATATCGGATGGTTGCGCGACCGTCAGTGCGCGACCCCGACCGGCTCCTCCGGCTCGGACTGCCCGATGAAGGTCCGCCACAGCTCGGCGTACCGGCCGCCCAGGGCCAGGAGTTCGTCATGCGTCCCGTCCTCGACGACCATGCCGTGGTCCATCACCACCACCCGGTCGGCGCGGGCCGCGGTGGTCAGGCGGTGGGCGACGACCAGGGTGGTACGGCGGCCGGTGAGGCGGTCGGTGGCGTGGTTGACCTGGGCTTCGGTGGCCAGGTCGAGGGCGGCCGTCGCCTCGTCGAGGAGGAGGACGTCGGGGTCGACCAGCTCGGCGCGGGCCAGCGCGATCAACTGGCGCTGCCCCGCGGAGAGGTTGCGGCCGCGCTCGGCGACCTCGTGGAGGTAGCCGCCGTCGAGGGTGGCGATCATCTCGTGCGCGCCGACCGCGCGGGCCGCCGCCTCGACCTGGGCGTCGGTGGCGTCCGGGCGGCCGTAGGCGATGGCGTCGCGGACGGTGCCCTGGAAGAGGTACGCCTCCTGCGGCACGACGCCCAGGCGGTGCCGGTACGAGGTGAGGTCGAGGGTGCGCAGATCGGCGCCGTCGACGGTCACCCGGCCGCCCGTGGGGTCGTAGAAGCGGGCCACCAGCTTCACCACGGTCGACTTTCCGGCGCCCGTCTCGCCGACGAACGCGACCGTCTGCCCGGCCGGGATGCTCAACTCGACGCCGCCGAGCGCCTCTTCGCCCTCCCCGTACGCGAAGTGCACGTCCTCGAAGGCGATCTCGCCCCGCAGCGAGAGCACGTCGAGCGGCTCGTCGGCGGCCTTGGTGGAGGTCGGCTCGCGCAACAGCTCCTGGATGCGGCCGAGCGAGACCGAGGCCTGCTGGTAGCCGTCGAAGACCTGCGAGAGCTGCTGGACCGGGGCGAAGAACAGGTCGATGTAGAGGAGGTACGCGACCAGCGCGCCGGTGGTGAGCGTGGCGTCGTCGATGCGGCCCGCGCCCGAGATCAGCACCGCGGCGGCGGCGACCGACGACAGCAACTGGACGAAGGGGAAGTAGATGGAGATCAGCCACTGGCCCCGGGTCCGCGCCGCGCGGTAGCTCGCGCTGCGCTCGGCGAACCGCGCGCCGCCGTCCCGCTCGCGCCGGAAGGCCTGCACGATCCTGAGCCCCGACACCGACTCCTGGAGGTCGGCGTTGACCAACGACACGCGCTCACGGGCGAGTTCGTACGCCTTCACGCTCGCCCGGCGGAAGAAGAAGGTGGCGATGATCAGCGGCGGCAGCGTCGCGAAGACGACGAGCGCGAGCTGGACGTCGATCACCAACAGGGCGCCCATGATGCCGAAGAAGGTGACGACCGAGACGAACGCCGTGACCAGACCGGTCTGCAGGAAGGACGAGAGGGCGTCGACGTCGGTCGTCATCCTCGTCATGATCCGGCCGGTCAACTCCCGCTCGTAGTAGTCGAGTCCGAGCCGCTGGAGCTGAGCGAAGATCTTCAGCCGGAGCGCGTACAGCACCCGCTCACCCGTGCGTCCGGTCATCCGGGTCTCCCCGGTCTGCGCGGCCCACTGCACGGCGACGGCGGCCAGTCCGAGCAGCGCGGCCGTCCAGACCGCGCCGATCGCCAGCGCGGAGACGCCCTGGTCGATGCCGTGCCGGATCAGCACGGGCAGCAGCAGTCCCACACCCGCGTCCACGGCGACGAGCCCGAGGCTGATCAGCAACGGCCGCCCGAAACCGCGCAGAAGGCGCTTGAGCCCGTACGAGTCCTCGGGCCGCACCGCCCGTGCCTCGTCGATGTCGGGGACGTCGGTCGCGGGCGGCAACGCGTCGACCTGGTCGAGCAGTTCGGGCGTGGCCGGCATCCCGGCCAGCGCCGTGTCCTTCGGCTCACGGTCCCCGGTCCACAGCCGCGGGGTCACTCCGCGCTCGGCGTCGAACTCCGCGTCCAGCTCGTCGCGTACGGAGGTGTCCTCGCGGGGTGCGGCGGGAACGGCGTGACCGGGCGAGACGCCGCCGAGCTCGTCGGGGTCGGTCAGCAGGCGGCGGTAGAGGGCCGAGCGCTCCTGGAGCTCCTCGTGGGTGCCGACGTCGGCCAGGCGTCCTGCGTCGAGGACGGCGATGCGGTCGGCGAGGCCCAGGGTGGAGCGGCGGTGGGCGATGAGGAGGGTGGTGCGGCCCCGCATCACCTCCTTGAGCGCCTCGTGGATCTCGTGCTCCACGCGCGCGTCCACGGCCGAGGTGGCGTCGTCCAGGACCAGCAGGCGGGGGTCGGCGAGGATCGCGCGGGCGAGGGCGACGCGCTGACGCTGGCCGCCGGAGAGGGTGAGGCCGTGCTCGCCGACCGTGGTGGCGTAGCCCTCGGGGAGTTCGGCGATGAAGCGGTCCGCCTGGGCGGCGCGCGCGGCCGACTCGATCTCCTCGTCGGTCGCGTCGGGGCGGCCGTAGGCGATGTTGCTGCGGACCGTGTCCGAGAAGAGGAAGGAGTCCTCGGGGACCAGGCCGATCGCGGCGCGCAGCGAGTCGTGGGTCAGCTCGCGGACGTCGTGGCCGCCGACGAGGACGGCGCCGTGCGTGACGTCGTAGAAGCGCGGCAGGAGCAGGGAGACGGTGGACTTGCCGGAGCCGGAGGAGCCGACGACCGCGAGGGTCTCGCCGGCGCGGATCTCGAAGGAGAGGCCTTCGAGGACGGGGCGCTCATGGTCGTAGCCGAAGGAGACGTCGTCGAACTCGACCGTCGCGGGCGCGTCAGCGGGCAGCTCCTTCGTGCCGTCCTTCATGGTCGGCTCGGTGTCGATCAGCTCAAGGACGCGCTCGGTGCCGGCGCGGGCCTGCTGGCCGACGGTGAGCACCACGGCGAGCATCCGGACCGGGCCGACGAGCTGGGCGAGGTAGGTGGAGAAGGCGACGAACGTGCCGAGCGTGATGTGGCCGCGCACCGCCAGCCAGCCGCCGAGCGCCAGCATGGCGACCTGGCCGAGGGCCGGGACGGCCTGGAGGGCCGGGGTGTACCTGCTGTTCAGCCGGACCGTCCGCAGCCGCCCCGCGAAGAGCCGCCGCCCGACCTCGCGCAGCTTTCCGGTCTCCTGCTCCTCCTGCCCGAACCCCTTCACCACGCGTACGCCGCTGACGGCGCCGTCGACCACGCCCGCCACGGCGGCGGCCTGGGCCTGCGCGTACCAGGTGGCGGGGTGCAGCTTCGTCCGGCTGCGCCGCGCAATCCACCACAGCGCCGGGGCCACCGCGAGGGCGACCAGGGTGAGGGGCGGGGACAGCCAGGCCATGATCCCGAGCGAGATCACGAAGAGGAGCAGGTTCCCGATGGTCATCGGGAGCATGAAGAGCAGGCCCTGGATCAGCTGGAGGTCGCTGGTCGCCCGGCCGACGACCTGGCCGGTGGACAGCTCGTCCTGCCGGCGGCCGTCGAGCCGGGTGATCGTCTCGAACATCTCCGTCCGCAGATCGTGCTGGACGTCGAGGGCGAGGCGGCCGCCGTAGTAGCGGCGGATGTAGGTGAGGACGTAGACGACCAGGGCGGCGCCGATCAGGGCGCCGGCCCAGGGGGCCATGTCGCGGCTGTGGTCGCCGATCACGTCATCGATGACCACCTTGGTGACCAGGGGAACGACCGCCATGACGGCCATGCCGCCCAGCGAGGAGCCGAGGGCGAGGATGACGTCCGTCGGATGGCGCCAGGCGTATCCGGCGAGTCGTCTTACCCAGCCCTGCTGCGCTGTCACGCGGGTGCCCTCCGTTGTTTCTGGTGCGGATCCACGTACCGATCCACCGAAGGGCACCAACGTCAAACGAAGCGGATTTCATCCCTCCGCAACAAAGAGAGGGAGAACAGGACAGCAGGGATCAGACCCGTACCCGCAGGTAGTAGAACCGGGTCGTCTGGGCTGCGTTCTGGTTGTCGTCGCTCACCAGCAACACCTTCAGGCGGCCCTTCTCCTTGCCCGTGATCGTCATTCCCTCGATGTTGTCGAGGAGGGGGTTGGGCTGGGGCTGCTTCGCCGTGGCGCCCAGGGTGGGGCAGGTGGCGATGTCGGTGAGGAGGGTCTTCTTTATGAGGTGCACGCCGGGCTGGCCCGTGAGGTTCTCGATACCGCTGGTGTTCGTGGCGCGGCGGGGGTCGGCCAGGTAGAGGCGGACCGTGTTGCCGACGCCGGCGGTGAAGCCGCGCTCCAGGACGAGGAGGCGGCCGTCGGGGGTCGCCTGGACCTCGGGGACGCCCTGGATGGCGTCGTCGGTGCGGTACGCGTACTGGGCGCCGAGCTTGAAGTGGTCGCCCTTGGTCCGGTTCCACGTCTGGAAGCGGACGATGCCGGTGGAGTCGCCGGCGAGCGCGTACTCCATCGAGGCGAGCAGGGTGTGGCCGCCGGGCAGCATGGTCAGACCCTCGAAGGTCTGGTTGTACGTGGCCCGGCCGGCGGGCGCGACGAGCAGCGAGGACGGGACCGGGAGGCGGTCGAGGATCTTGCCGTCGTGGGAGTAGCGGCGGATCGACGGCTCGACCTCCGAGGTGATCAGGCGGGTGCCGTCACGGTCGATGACCAGGCTCTCGGAGTCGAGCGCGGCGCCGTTCTCATCGGCGAGCTGGACGACCTTTTTCGGGGCCAGGGTCTTCGCGTTCAGGTCGAACAGCGAGGAGCGGTCGGACAGGGCCGTCAGGGAGCCGTCACGGTCGACCGCCAGCGCGGAGAGGTTGCCGACGAACGTGCCCTGGTACGTGGTCTTGTCCAGGGCGTCCGAGAAGCGGTCTAGGGAGACGGCGGGCGAACAGGTGTGACTCCCGTAGGAGTTCGCACTCCCGTAGGAGCCGGCGGAAGCCGGCCCGGCGGCGGTCAGGCAAGTGGCCGCCGCCAGGGCCGCGGTGACGGTCGTGAGTACGGTTCTCAGGCGCATGGGCGTCACCGTAGGACGGGGACAGTGACGACTGGGAGACCGTTTCGTGAAAAATCAGCTCGCGGCCAGGTCCTTGTGGATGACCTTGGCGACGCCCTGGATGGTCGTGATCCCGTAGTTCATCGTGCTGTTGCCGTGCGTCAGCACCGAGATCATGTAGTCGTGGCCGCCACCCTTGAAGGTGCCCACGCTGTGGACGCGCCAGCCGTGCGTGGCGCGTTGCAGCCAGCCGTTCTTGACGTGCACGGAGACCCCGGAGGGGGTGCCGTACGGGGTGCCCCAGCGCTGGGACGAGATGACCTGGCCCATCAACTTCTGGATGTAGGTACGGGAGTTGTCGCTGAGGACCGTGTTCTTCGCGGTGACCAGTTTGAGCAGTTTCTGCTCGTCGGTGACCGTGATCTGGGTGAGGCCCCAGTAGCCGTTCGCGCCGGGCTTGGTCTGCGTCATCTTGGCGGCGGCGAGGAAGCCCTTGATCTTCGTCAGACCCAGTTGCTTCCAGAGTTTGCTGGTCGCGTCGTTGTCGGACTTGGTGATCATGGCCTTGGCGCGGGCCGCCTCGGTGTCGGTCAGATACCGGTTGTGCTTCTTCGCGTCCCACAGGAGCGTGGCGAGAACGGTGACCTTGACGACGCTCGCCGAGTCGAAGGCGCTGGAGGCGCGGAGCGAGCAAGTGGTCTGGGTGGTGCGGTCGTAGAGGCCGACCGCGATCGTGCCCTTGCGGTTGGCGAGGGCGGCGGTGATGTCCTTCTTGAGCTTGGTCGCGAGCGCCGCCTTGGCGGACGTACAGGCGACGGTCGGCGTGGCCGCGGCGGCGGGGGTGGCGGCCGTGGCGGTGGCCACGCAGGCGGCGAGCGTGGCGCCGGCCACCCATCTGGCACGTACGGATATTCGAGGTTCCCCGTTAGTCATGCCCTATATGACTCACGGGTTCGAGCGAAAGGTTGTACGCATCCCTGCCTCATTGGGCAAAGGCTGTACCGACCCTGTTGGGCAAGGGCTGTACAAGACGTTGCCGAGCCCTTGGTCGATTCACAGCCGGGGGCCAGGTTCGCCACAGCGCGCGCCCACGCCCGCTCACCACGATGCTCGGGTGACATCTGCCACCGATCCACACCCCCACACCGAGACCGTGTCCGAAGACTGGCCGCCGCCGACCCCGCCCGCGGCGCCCTCGGACAAAGCACCGCGCTGGTCGCTGCCTGCCCTGATCGCCATCCTGGTGCTGGCGGCGGCGCTGTACTCCTGGAATCTGTCCGGGTCCAGCCTCAACAGCTTCTACAGCTCGGCCGTCTACAGCGGCACGAAGAGCTGGGAGGCCTGGTTCTTCGGCTCGCTCGACGCGGGCAACTTCATCACGGTCGACAAACCACCGTTCGCCCTGATGATCATGGGCCTGTCCTGCCGGATCTTCGGCTTCGGCACCTGGCAGATGATGCTGCCGGAGGTCGCCGCCGCGCTCGGCACGATCTGGATCCTGCACACGTCCGTGAAGCGGTACTTCGGGCACGTGGCCGCGGCGATCGCCGCGCTCGTCCTCGCGCTGACGCCGATCACGGTCGCCATCAACCGGGACAACAACCCCGACACCCTGCTCGTCCTGCTGATGGTCGGCGGCGCGGCCCTCGCGCTGCGCTCGGTGCGCACCGAGCGAGTGCTGCCGCTGATCGGCTCCGCGGTCTGCTTCGGGCTCGCCTTCAACACCAAGATGCTCCAGGGCTACATCGCCCTGCCGGCCGTCTTCGCCGTGTACCTGTTCGCGTCGAAGCTGGGCTGGAAGAAGAAGCTCGTCCAACTGGCCCTGGCCACGGTCGCGTTGGCCGTCTCCAGCTTCTGGTGGGCCACGGCCGTGTCCCTGGTGCCCGCCGACGACCGCCCCTACATCGGCGGTTCGACCGACGGCAGCGCCTGGAACCTGATCATGGGCTACAACGGCCTGGGCCGCGTCCTCGGCGGCGAGGGCAACGGCGGAGGCGGCGGTGGCGGGGCCGGTGGGGGCGGCGGAGGCGGCACCTTCGCCGGTACCGCGGGCCTGGGCCGGATGTTCAACGACATCCTCGGCGGCCAGATCTCCTGGCTGATCCCCTTCGCGGGCATCGCGCTCGTCGCCGGCCTGGTGCTGCGCGGGCGCGCCCCGCGCACCGACCCCACGCGCGCCGCGCTGGTGCTGTGGGGCGGCTGGCTGGTGCTGCACTACCTGACCTTCGCCATGGCCGAGGGCACCATGCACCCGTACTACACGACCGCGCTCGCCCCGGGCATCGCGGCGCTCACGGGTGGTGGCGGCGTCATGATGTGGCGCGCCTTCCGCAGCGGTGACGCCCGCTGGTCGTGGGTGCTGCCCGCCGGGCTCGCGGTCACCGGCAGCTGGGCGATCGTGCTGCTGCGCCGGGCCACCGACTGGAACACCTGGCTGTGGCCGGCCGTCGGCGTGGTGATGGTCCTCGCGATCGTCGGCCTGTTCGTCTTCCGCTCGGGCAACCGCGCCCGGCTCCTCGCCGTGTCCATCGCGGCGGCGATCATGGCGGCGCTGGCGGGCCCGACGGCCTACGCCGCCTCACCCGCACTCTCCTCCGCCTCCGGCGGCATGGGCGGCACCAACCCCACGGCCGGCCCCTCCACCGGCAACGGCGGCCCCGGCGGAGGCGGCGGTCCCGGCGGCGGCCGGGGCGGCTTCGGCGGCCAGCGCGGCGAGATGCCGGGCGGCACGCAGCAGGGCGGCGGCGGCCAGGGCCAGATGACGCCGGGGGGTGGCAACGGTGAGCTGCCGCAGGGCGGCGGGGCGCCGAGCGGGGCTCCAAGTGGGGCTCCAAGTGGCAGCGGTACGACTCCGGGCGGAACCGGCGGTACGGCTCCCGGCGGCACCAGTACCGGCGACGCACCCGGCGGCACCGGCGGCGGCTTCGGCGGCGGCGGGATGGGCGGGGGCGGCGCCTCCACCGAGCTCGTCTCGTACCTGGAGAAGCACCAGAACGGCGCCAAGTGGCTGCTCGCGGTGTCCAATTCACAGTCCGCGGGCCAGCTGATCCTCAGCACCGGCAAGCCCGTCATCTCCATGTGGGGCTTCACCGGCTCCGACAAGGCGATGACCCTCGCCAAGCTCAAGGAACTGGTGAAGAAGGGCGAGTTGCACTACATCCAGCTCGGTGGCGGCGGCATGGGCGGCAACAGCAGCCTGAACCAGGAGGTCACCAGCTGGGTGGAGAAGAACGGGACGGCGGTGAAGGAGAGCGAGTACAGCAAGAGTTCGTCGTCGGACTCTTCGTCGTCGAGCTCTTCCTCCAACTCGTCCGGCTCGTCCACGACTCAGACGAACACGTCGACGATCTACCGTCTGGACCCGTCGGACGTCAGCTGAGTAACCGGCTGAGAAATCGGCCGAGTAAAGAGCACCCCAACGGCCTCCCCTAGGCCCCCAACGGCCCCCGACCTTCCGGTCGGGGGCCGTTTTGCTATGTCAACTCGCGTAGACAAGGGGCAAATTGCCGGATCCGGTCATCGGATCGACATGTACAGGTCATTTACAAGGCCGCACGCCCGTGCCACGCTCCCGTCTGCCGCCTCCATTCAACCCGCGTAGATGGGACCCCCTTTATGCTGGCGACACGCATCCGCCGCTGGAAGACAGTGGCCCTCACGACGGCAGCCGTCCTGGTCGGCTTCAGCGCCCCCGCGCTGACGGCGACCCCGGCAGCGGCCACCACCACCGCGTACGACACGACGTACTACAAGAACGCGGTCGGCAAGACGGGCACCAGCCTCAAGTCCGCGCTGCACACGATCATCAGCAGCCAGACCAAGATCTCGTACTCCGCGGTCTGGGACGCGCTGAAGGCGACCGACCAGGACCCGAACAACAGCAACAACGTGATCCTGCTGTACAGCGGTGTCTCCCGCGCCAAGTCCCTCAACGGCGGCGACGTCGGCGACTGGAACCGCGAGCACACGTGGGCCAAGAGCCACGGCGACTTCGGCGAGGTGACCGGTCCCGGCACCGACCTGCACCACCTGCGTCCCGCGGACGTCCAGGTCAACAGCATCCGCGGCAACCTGGACTTCGACAACGGCGGCAGCGCGGTCGCCAACGGCGGCGGCAGCACCGTCGACTCCGACTCCTTCGCGCCGCGCGCGGCGGACCGGGGCGACGTGGCCCGCATGATCCTCTACATGGCCGTGCGCTACGAGGGTGACGACGGCTTCGCCGACCTGGAGCCCAACGAGAAGGTCGGCAACGGCAGCAACCCCTACATGGGCAAGCTCTCCGTCCTCAAGGCCTGGAGCGCGGCGGACCCGCCGAGCGCCTTCGAGGAAAAGCGCAACCAGGTCATCTACGACACGTACCAGCACAACCGCAACCCGTTCATCGACCACCCGGAGTGGGTCGAGTCGATCTGGTAGACGGAGACCGCTGAGCCGCGTACCGCTCGCCTGCCGCATGCCACCAGGCGGGCGGTACGGGGCCACGCACGACCGAGGCCGGCTGATCGGGATGCAACCCGAGCCGCCGCCCTCCGAGAAGAGTCTCGGCCCTACTCGAGACGCACGAGGTCCTCGGGCAACGCGTAGCGGTAGCCGCCGGTCAGCACGTCGTGCTCGAAGACCAGGACGTACTCCCGGTCCTCGTCCAGTCCGCACGTAGCGCAGGGCTCCTGGTAGCCGATGGCCTCCGCACGCTCCTGCCCGGGCGTCCCCTTGTCGTTGCCGCCCCATCGCAGACGCTCGCCGATGCGATAGGTGTCCTGCCACGCGTGCCCGAAGTGGAACTGAAGGGTCATCGGCTCCTCGTCGCCACACCCGAGGCAGCCGTGCAACCGCGGCACGACCGCCGTGTTGAACGCCCCCATCGCCCCTCCGCCCTCAATGTCAGTCGGTACGGACCTCGCCACCCCTCGGCGTCGGTCATGTTCCGTCGCCCTCCACGATCGTCGGTCGCGCCCGGAGTTCAACCTTCCTCGTCGTCCTCCAGGTACCAACCGCCCCCGGTCATGCGTTCCTTGAGCCGCTCCGCCTCTTCGGCGGGCGGCTTCCGACTGGACAGGGCCCCTGCCGCCCGGTTGCGCACCACATGCCGGTCGAGACCGAACGCCGTCTCCACCACCACGCCGAGATTCCGCTCGGACAACAGGTCGGAGAGGACCACGAGCAAGGCACCGTAGTCCGCGTCGCCCTCGCGAACACCGGCGGGGAAGACCCGCCGGAGCTGATCGACGATTTCCGCGAGACACGGATCGAGGTCCATCAGTCCGCCGTCACCGCGCAGCGAGGCCCCCTCGGGCCGCGTCCTCGTGGCGCCAGCACCGTTCCTCCACCCGGGCCACGGCGAAGGCGAGTGCCTCATCGATGTCGAGGCCCTCGCCGTGGCGCCGGTACGGGGTGGGGACCCCGGCCGGCCACTCGCCCGTGTCCCGCTCCAGGGCGAGCCGGACGTACGCCTCCACCGTGATCCCCGCCTCGGTGAAGGCGAGGACCACGGCGAGCCGGTACTCGTTCGGCTCGGGGTCCCGGGCGAGGACCATCCAGGTGATGCCGTGATGGAGCGTCACCTGCGGTGTGCCGTCCACGACATCGAGCAGTACCTGCGGGACGACGGTCGTCTCGTCCTCGCCGCCGGAATTGCTGCCGAAGCCGTATTCCAGATAGCGGCCGAGCATGAACTCGGCCAACTGCTTCTGGAACCGGTCCAGCGACAGCAGGAAGCCGGCGAACCGCTGCTCGGTAAAGGTCACGGCGGCACTCTCCGACGGTGACAGTGGTCCGTATGGGAAAGCGCCTGGGTCCACCGGTCCAGGAGCGATCGCCGGGGCTCGTCACACGCGCTCCCCGGCGATCGCAGTTGTCCGGAAGGTCAGGAGGAGAGACCTCGCTGCTCCTCGAGCCTGCGCAGGCGTTCCGCGACCGGTACCTGCCCCGGGGGCCTCAGGATGAACTTGTTCTTCATCTCGTCGAAGTCACTCAGACAGCAGGACACACGGTCTCCCACCTGGTAGTTGTCATCGTCGTCGATGTAGAGGACATCGATGAGGCCGTCCCGTGACAGGCCCAGGTCCACGATGACCCCCCAGGGGAAGACGGCCGTGGCCTCTCCCTCGACGATGCTCCCCACGAGGCGCATCTCGGCCTCGGGTACCTCGGGGTTGGTCATAGCTAGTCCATCACTCTCAGCGGATATGAGTTGAGGAGACCGAACATCTCCTTGGGGATTCCGACCTCGCCGCGTGGAACGCCGTCGTACCTGCCGACGTACTTCTCGAAGTGCTGGTCGAAGTCGGCCCTGGGGATCTTGATCTCCACGACTTTCCCATCGTAGACACCACGCCTCGCGTAGTCCTCCGCGATGTCCAGCCCCTTGTCGCCCAGGCCGAAGTAGGCGGCGCCGTCCGGGTTCTGGCCCTTGCGGCCCGGGTAGTCCTCGGGCTTGAAGCCCTCCTCCTGGATCTTCTTGGTCTTTCCCTTGTACGGAGCCTTGTAGATGTAGACGTTGTCCGGATCGTCGTCCTTCTTCGACCTCTTGGGCTTGTCGGCGTCCGCCTTCTCGGTCTTCTTGCCGCCGGAGTCTCCCTTCTTGGCCGGCGGCGCCTCCTTGGCCTTGGCCGGGGGCGCCGGCTTCGGCGGTGGCTTGGGCTTGGGGGTGGACGGCGGTGTGACGTTCTCGGCGTTCTTGACGGCGTCCTTCGTCTTGTCGGCCGCCTTGACGGTGTCCGTCGCGGCATCGACCGCGTTCACGGCCTTGTCGACGTACCGAGCGCCCTTCGCGGCGGTCGCGCCGTACCCCGCGATCGGGATCGCCGAGGCGTAGGACAGACCCGCGTCGATGTAGTTGCCCTCGGCGGTGTACCAGAGGCCGTTGATCAGGTCGGCGGGCTCGCCGAAGCCAGGAACCAGGCCGACGACGTCGAGGGCTCCGTGGCCGATCGGGCTGATCCAGGACTCGCCCCAGTACAAGCCCGTCGGGTCCGGGAAGACCAACGGGTTGTTGCGGCCGTAGGCGTAGGCGTTGAGGTGCTGCGGGTCCGCGAGGTTGAGCATCGGGTCCACGGACACGAAGCGGCCCGCGGCCGGGTCGTAGCCGCGTGCCCCGAGCTGGATCAGGCCGGTCGTCGCGTCGGCCGTGCCGCCCACGAACGACTTGTCACCGGGCCACGCACCCGCCGCCGGCCTGGCACCGCGTACCTCGCCGAAGGGGAGGGTGCGGCGCTGGGCGATAGCCGAGTCGGACGCCTTGACGGCGATCTCGGCGGTGCCGTTCTGGCCGCCGACCAGCCAGGTCACGCCCGCGGACGTGCGCACGGCGATCTGCCGGCCGCCGTGGGAGTAGTAGCGCGTGCCCGACAGGGAGTTCTTCGCCGTGTCGAGGCGGATCTCCTGGCTGCCCAGGTACAGCGTGACGGCACCCTTCTCCTTGCGGAGCAGGCGTTTTCCGTCGGCGCCGTACACGAACGAGGTCTTCTTCGCCTCGTCCAGGGCATCGCCGGACAGGTACGGGGTGACGGCGCCGAGGCGCCCTTCCTCGTCCCAGTCCAGCTTCTGGTCGACCGCCGGAGAGAGGTCCGTCGCCGCCTTCGTACGGCGGACGGTGTTGCCCGCCTCGTCGTACACGAAGGACTGGGCCGCGGTCACCTCGTTCGTCGACGACCCCGACGTGGCAGTCCGCACCTCGGCCGATTTCAGGGCGTGGGCGTGCGTGCCGCCCTTGGCGTCCTGGGCCTTCGGTACGTACGTCGTCGACTGCGTGATCGCCGCGTCGCCGGTCGTGCCGGTGGCGTGGCGGACCTCGCCGGTGCGGTTGCCCGCCGCGTCGTACGCGTAGGAGTGCCAGTACGGGGCCGCGCCGCCGACCGTCGCCTCACCGGCACTCGCCGCGCAGGCGCTGGTCGTCTGGGCCCACGCCTCGGTGAAACGGCGCAGGTAGTCGTAGGTGAAGCACTGGACGTCCGCGCTCTTGCCCTCGGGCGTGTCCGCGATCTTGAGGATGTTGCCGGTGGCGTCGTAGCCGTAGGTGATGTCGGAGTCGGGGGTCTTGACGATCTCCCGGTCGATGCGGGCGCGCTCCAGGCGCCGGGTGCCCTCCTCGTAGGTGTTGGTGAGCCAGGTGTACTTGTCGGCGCTGGCGGTGCCCAGCGTGAGCTGGAGGAGTTCGCCGTAGTTGGAGTAGCGGGACTCGCGGGCGTAGTCGGTCGTGTCGCCCAAGGTGAAGGACGGCAGTCCGGTCGCCGTGTATCCGGTGGTGACCGTCTCCGCCGGGAGACCGCCGGCCGCCGGGAGACCGACGTCGTCGATCGACCCGTCCGGCTTGTACGACGCCGTCGAGGTGTAGGTGCCGGCCAGCTTGCCCTCGGCGGCGGGGATGGCCACCGAGGTCTTCGTGGGACGGCCCGCCACGTCATAGGCGTCGACCGAACTCGTGTAGGCGTCGTCGCCCACCCACTTCGTGGCCGAGGCCAGACGCCCCTTGCCGTTCGGGACGGTGGCGCTGTCGTACTCCCAGGTCGTCAGCTTCTTGTCGCCGTTGTACAGCGAACGCTGACGGCCCAGCTTGTCGTAGGTGAAGGTGAGGGTGGTCTCGCGCTGGTTGCGGACCGTCTTCAGCTGGTCGAGGTCGTTGTACGTCATCCAGGACGTACCGGCGTCCGGGTCGACGGCCTTGGTCTGACGGCCGCGCACGTCGTA
Organism: Streptomyces pseudovenezuelae; assembly: GCF_029892565.1. GTDB lineage: Bacteria > Actinomycetota > Actinomycetes > Streptomycetales > Streptomycetaceae > Streptomyces > Streptomyces pseudovenezuelae_A. The sequence continues at coordinate 694,276 of NZ_JARXVH010000004.1, forward strand.
CTCGTACGACCAGAGATTGCCCGACTCGTCCTTGGCCTCGGCGACGCGGCCCGCGGCGTCATATTCGTAGGACGTCGTGTCCGCCGTGCCTGTGGGTGACGACGCCTTGAATTCGAGGACCTTGGTCGTCTGTCCCTGCGCGTTGGTGTACGTCGCGGTGGGCGTGCCACCGGTCGGCGGGTCGACGGTCGTGTGGTCACCGTGGTAGCCGGTCTTCGTCCGCCACTTCTCCGCGCCCGCCACCCGGAAGATCTCATCCGTAGGCCGCCCCGCCCCGTCGTACACCGTCTCCGTCTCCCGAGGCGTCCCCTCGGAAGCGTCTGCGACGCCCACGAACGTCGTGCTCACGGCGGCCGAGTTGTAGAACGGGCCGATCTCCTTGAGGGCCAAGCCGCGGGAGTCGTACTCGGTCGTCGTGACAACACGGCCGGAGTTGGCGGCCGGCGTCTGCGTCTGACGCTCGCGCAGCAACCCGTCGCTCAGCTGGTGGCTGGTGGCCACGGAGCCGTTCGGGAGGAGGGACTTGGTGGTCGTGACGACCGGGCCGTTGTTGCGGACCAGGTAGGTGTATTCGAGGCTCGGGGTGTCGGAGGCCTTCGCGCGGCCCGGCAGCCAGACCTTCAGCAGACGGCCGAGGGCGTCGTACTCCAGGTCGGTGCGCTGCTTGTTGGCGTCGACCGTGGCGGTGACCAGGCCCCAACGGGGGTCGACGGTGGAAGTGGTGGTGTTGCCGGCGGGGTCCTCGACCTTCATGCCGGTGACCGGGCCGCCGGTGGTGGGCGTGTAGGAGGTCTTCGTCGCGTTGCCCGCCTGGTCGGCGGACTCCACGACACGGCCGTGCACGTCGTACTTGGCCGTCGAGGTCGTCACGTACTGCGGGGTGCCGTCGGCGGCGTAGCCCTTGACCTTCTCGCTGCGCACCACGTCGCCCTCGGTGGGCGTGGTGCCGTAGGTGTCGCGGTCGTCGTACCAGGTGCGGACGTCGGAGATCGCCTCGCCCTTGTACGACGGCGGGCCGTCGTCGCAGCCCACCGGAACCACCGTCACGCGCTTCAGCAGCGTCAGCAGGTTCGCGTCCGTGTTCCGGTTGTACGTGTTCGTCGTGCAGGTGTCGTCGTCCGGGTCCGACAGGTCGCCCGAGTCCGACGAGCGCTCCAGCATGCCGTACGCGTCGTAGAAGTGCTCGATCGAAGCCTGGCGGACCTTGCCGTCGTCCAGGGCGGTGCGGGTCTTCGTGGACTTGACCGCGGCGTACGTCGCCTCGTCCGCACCCTCCGTCGCCGTCGCGGCCGACTTCCAGGGCGTGCTGACGGTCCCGGAGATCTCCTCGCCGGCGTTGAAGGTGCGCTGCTCCAGCTGGAAGCCCTGGTGGCGGGCGTCGTCGCGGACCTTGGTGCCGTCGGAGGCCGTCACCGTCACGGACTTCGTGCCGCCGGACTCCTTCTCGCGGTCTCCGTCCATCCCCTGGAGGTAGGTGGTCTCGGCGCGCAGCTGCTTGCTGTCCGCGTCACCGGTCCGCACCGTCACCTTGCGGAAGCCACGCCACTGGTTCCAGGTCTTCTTCTTCGTCTTGACGAGCTCGCTGTCGTCGAAGGCCCAGGCCGCGCCCGAATAGTCGTACGACGTGACCTTGTTGGGGCCCGTGATCGTGACCTCGTCCTCGATCACCGTGTCGACGACGAACTTGTGGAACCAGTCCTCCTTCTCCCCGATCGTTCCCTCCTTCGACCAGAAGGAGGGCATGCAGCGCTTGGTGTTGGTCTCGGGGGTGGGGAGGCTCGACGGGGTGCACTCGGTCGGCTTGTAGTTGACCGAGATCGTGCCGCCCGTCTCCGACTGGATCGCGCGGATGCGCCACTTGTACATCGGGAGCCGGTCGTCGGCTCCCGTGTCCACGCGGTTGGCGTCCTGGCGCTCGTAGAAGGTGACCTTCGGGAGCTTGTTCGCGCCGCTCTTGCCGGAGTGGGTGACGGACTCCAGCCACATCGCCGGGGAGTGGGTGGTGTCGGCGCTCTGGTACTTGTGCGCCAGGTCCCACACGTCGACGTCCGCGTACTTGCCGTCGGAGCCCAGCGCCTGCGTGGTGACCTTCGACAGGCGCTTGCGGGTGAAGAAGGTCGGCGACCACTGGTCCTTGCACTCCGTGTCGGAGGTGCAGATCTGGTCGAACGGCACGTCCGGCCAGCGGGTGGCGGTGGACTCCTTCAGGTCGCCGGGCTCGCAGTCCGCGGCGGCACCGGTGCAGCGTTCGGCGGTGGTGAAGACGACCTGGGCGGGGGCGGTGGTGGAGTTCTCCTTGCCCTCCTGCTCGCCGTACTCGACGCGCTTGAGGTAGCCGCCGCGGTCGTACGAGACCACCTTGTCGCCGCGGACCGTGTCGTACTTGTTGGTCTCGGTGCCGTAGTAGTACGTCATCGAGTTGCCGTGGACGTCGACGACGTAGTCGAGGTTCCAGCGCCACGTCTGCTGGCAGCGGGAGTCCTTGAACGTGTCCTTGTGGCAGGGCTCGTCCTTGTCGTCGCCGAAGACCGGGACCTCCCAGGAGGAGCCGGTGTTCTCGGCGTCGGCCGCCTCGGACTCCCGCTTGCCCTTGCCGAAGAAGTAGCGGGTGCCGTCGGTGGTGGTGACGACCCAGTACTCCTTGTTGTCGTCGGAGTTGAAGCCGCCGGTCCTGCGCTCGACGCGGGTGCCGTCGTCCTGCTTCAGCCGCCACTCGTTCGACGACTTCTTCACCAACTCACCGGCCCGGCCGCCGAAGTTCATGGTGGCGTTGTCGGAGTGCCAGCACAGGTCGTACTTCTGCGCGCCGGCCTCGTCGTGGCCGTCGTCGGTGCAGGAGCGGTAGGCACGCTCGATGTAGCCGGCGCTGAGGTCGAAGCCCTCGCCGACCCAGGAGGTCTGGTTGTTGCTGCTGGCGGTACGGCCGTCCGTGGACGCCGAGTTGTAGGCCAGGCCCAGCTGCGGGGACGGGCCCGCGACGGCGGGCGCGACCCGGAGCGGGTACTGCCAGGTGAACGCGCCGGTCTGGGCCGCCACCTGCCAGGAGGCGGAGGGTGCGAGGGAGGTCGCGGTGTAGGCGCCGGAACCGCCGGAGGGCGCCGCGGCGACCGCGAGCAGCGGGGCCTTGGCACCGGCGACCGCGGCCGGCACATCGGCGGTGAGCCGCTGGGAGCGGACGTCGTTGTTCGTGGCGACCGGCGTGACCGTCCGGCAGGCGGCCGCCTTCGGCGTGGTCAGTGCGCAGGCGGGGAGTTGGACCAGGCGCAGGCGCTGCGCCCAGTCACCGCCGTACGCCTGGGCGAAGGGGGCGTAGTCGACCCGCAGGGAGACCTTGCCAAAGGCGGCTCTACGGCCGTCCGCACGCGTGACCTTCAGGAGCAGACCGTCGATGCCGGCCTTCCGGGCGGCGGCGTGACCGAGGAGGTCGACCTTGGCACGGGTCGGGGCTCCTGCGCGTGACTTGGGGGCGGCGAGGCTGACAGGCAGGCCGCCGGCGCGGATGCCGCTGCGCGCACCCGCACCGCTCAGCGCGACGGTGGCACTGCCCGGCTCGGGCCAGTTGGCCTTCGGGATGCGCGAAGTGCCGTACCCGGCAAGGTGCTTGAGCGGGGTGACCTCACCGCCCTCCTCCACCACGGGGGTGGAGGGGACGTCCTGGGTCTTGGGTCGCCGCTGCTCCCGGGCGTCGTCGTCGCCGAGCGCGGGGGCCGCCTGGAGCAGGGTCAGGGTCAGGGCTGCGGACACCGCCGCAGCCAGGTGTTTCGCCCATGTATGGGCGTATTGTCTCCGTATCGAGCGCACGCGCGCTCCCCTCCCGTGTGATGTGGGTGCCCGGGCGCCGGAACCCGTCCGGCGCCCGGGCGGAACGGCTCTGGTCAGGAGCTGCTAGTCGTTCGCCAGCCGGTAGATCTCCGTGCCGGAGAGCAGTCCGGGCACCAGGCGCACGTCGTCGATGTCGCCTGCGAAGAAGTCGTCCCACTCGCCCTTGTACTGGGCGCGGCCGATGGTGAGGCCCTTGCCGGCGTTCCAGACGCCGGTGACGGCCGTGCTGCCCTGCTCCTCGCCGTCGACGTAGAGGGTGAACTTCCGTGCCGCCGGATCGTAGGTGCCGGCGAGGTGGGTCCACCTGCCGACTGTCGCGGGCCGCTCGCTCGTCGCCATGGCGCGCAGGAGGTCCGAGTCGGCGGTGTCGGAGATGTGGCGACCGAAGATCCAACGCTTGTACGCGGTCGAGTAGTAGAGGTTGAGGCCGTTGCCGTGCGTGCCGGCCTGGCTGATCACCGAGATGTTGGCGGTGAGCGAGGTGGGCCGCACCCATGCCGAGACCGTGAACGCCTGCCCGGTGTGGACGGCGGACGCGGCGGTGGCGTAGTCGCTCGCGCCGTTGAAGCGCAGGGCTTTGTCGGCGGGGTCGGTGGCGGAGTGGTTGCCCGCGACCCAGTCGGCGCCCTTGACGGTCAGGGTGCGGTCGTGGCCGGAGGTGTCGGGAGCGGTGGCGCCGGAGGCCTGGTCGAGGCCGTAGACCGCGGCGGCGCAGGAGTCGGCGAGGGCATCCGGGCAGGCGCGGTCGGCGGTGAAGATGTACTTCTCCAGCGGACCGCGGTTGCCGGCCTGGTCGACGCTGCGGACGTAGAGCACGTTGGGGCCGAAGGTGGAGGTCGGCACCTCGATGGTGGCGTCGCCGCCGAGGCTCGCGGGCGTGGCCTTGCGGCCGGGGGTGTCGCTGCCGAGATCCCACTCGTAGTACTCGACATCGTTCTTGAAGACGGAGTCGGAGTTGCCGTTCGCCGAGACGGTGAAGTGCCGCTTGGCGCCTACCGGGAGGCCGGCCTCGCCGTCCGCCGGTTTCACGAGCGGCTTGGTGCCGGGGCGCTCGGTGTCGACCACGAACTCGCACCAGTCGGACCAGTCCGAGTAGCCGGAGTCCCTCAGCTTGCCGGTGGAGCCGTCGTACAACTGGGCGTGCCACTTGTAGCCGTGACCGTGCGCGAGCTCCTTGACGGGGATGGTCTTCTCGAAGACTCCCTCGTTCTGCGGGCCGTCCTTGCCCTCGTACACGATGGGCCGGCCCTCGACCTGGTCCCAGACACGGAAGGTGGCGGTGAGGTTCTGGCCGGTGCCGTCGGTGTAGGAGTCGGCGTCGGTGCCGTTGACCGCCATGGCCGGGGTGTCGTCACGGATCCACGGGCGCTTGGTGTTGTCCGTGGTGCAGGCCTTCTCCTCCGGGTTGGTCAGCCGCTCGCTGTAGGGCTTGCCCGGCGTGGTGTTGTAGGTGACGACGAGCTTGGCGTTGTCACCGCGGAACCGCTTCCAGGAGTTGGCGTCGTCCTCGTCGGCCGCCCGCAGCGAGAAGGCGATCGGGTCCTCGGCCTTGGCCTTCTTGCGGACGGTGGCGGTGAGGTTCTCGTTGCTCTCGTCGGCGTTGTCCTGGAAGTCGACCCAGCTGGGCGGGGCGTCGGGGCTGCAGCTGTCGCCACGGCCGTAGGCCACCGTGCGGTCGACCATCAGGTCGCCGTCCTTGGGCTTGTTGTTCCAGTTGGTGGCGGAGTCCACACCTCCCTCGCCGACCGCGTGCAGGTTGACGGTGCTCTTCTCGCAGGAGAACGAGAAGGTCTCGTAGACCTCGAAGACCGCCTTGGAGATCGTGCGGTTCTTCCAGCCGCCGGTGGAGAACTGGAAGTACATGCGGTTGGTGTACGGCGAGGAGCTGCACACGTAGTACGTGCCGCCGATGGACTTGTACGAGCAGCGGCCGACGCCCTCGTCCTTCTTGAACTTGTGGAACTCGGTGCTCGGGTGAGCGCTGGAGACGTACAGCCACTCGCTCTTGGACATGCCGGCCTCGGGGTCGAGGTAGACCGGGAAGTCGGTGTCGGAGGCGGTCAGTACGGAGCGGTCGGGCTCGACCGTCACCGCGGACTCGGTGACGTCCAGGCCCATGTCGGCGACCTTGGCCGCGGCGTCGGGAGTCTCCTCGACGGGAGCGCCGGAACCGGCGGCCGGCACCGCGTCGGCCGGGACGTTCTCGACGTCGTTGGCGGAGTCCCACATCTTGGGCGCCTGGCCGCCGAACAGCCGCTCGCCGGAGGCGTCCACGGCCTGCAGGCCGCCGGTCGGGCCGGTGGTCAGTTCAAGTCCCTCGGCCCGCACGGGCAGGCTCAGCCGCGTCAACTCCGGGTTGTGAGCGGCCTCGGGGGTCTTCACCTTCAGGACGTACGAGTATCCGGTGACCGACGCGCTCGCCAGCAGGTCGACTCCGGGCAGCACCTCGCGGTACTCGGCGGTGTCGCCGTCCAGGACGGGCTCGGGCAGCGGCGTCGGCCAGCGCAGGGTGAAGGACTTGCCGTCCTCGCCCAGGGTGATCAGGTCGGACGAGCCGCCCTTGGCGAAGGCCAGGTCGACGACGGCGGCCTTCGGGCCGACGGTGCCGTCGGCACGCCGCTCGAGCGTGGCGTCGGCCTTCTCCCAACTGCCGTCGGGGCGTTGCACCCGCTGAGGCTGCACGCTGGTCTCGCTGGTGAGGCTGCCGTCCGGGTTGGCGAAGACGAGTTCGTCCTCGGTGCGCCGTGCGGTGATCTCCACCGGTTCGCCGGTTTCGGCGGCCAGGGCGAACGCGGTCGCCTCGGCCGGGGTTGGTGCGCTGCCGGCCGCATCGGCCGGACTGGTGACGGCGGGCAGTGCGCCCAGGACGACGGCGCCACCGAGCAGCACGCCGAGCATCCGGGCAGCACGAAGCCGCCGGAACCAAGGGTTGGTCATGCCCTTGTCTCCCCCCGAGCTCCCCCCGGAGCTCGCTATGAAATTGATGTGCCCATGCTGTGAAGCAGTGGCGAAGGGAAACGTATGGGACTTCCTTTACCGATTCAAGGTCATTTCAAGGGTGACCTGTCCCACAGACCACTTCGTGCACACCCTCACCCAAGGTGCGTAGGCGCGAACATCCGCAGCACAGCCGGGAGTACGACCACGGACGGCCCCGGCGCCCCCAACGCCTTCGCCAGATCCGTCTCCAGCGTCTCCGGTGTCGTCCGCACCCCCGTCACCCCGAACGACTCCGCCAGCGCCACATAGTCCGGCCGGGTCAGTTCCGTCGCCGTCGCCTGGCCGAACGTGTCCGTCATGTACTCGCGGAGGATGCCGTAACCGCCGTCGTCGACGATGAGCCACGTCACGTTCAGGTCGTACTGCTTGGCCGTCGCCAACTCCGCGATGGAGTACAGGGCGCCGCCGTCGCCCGAGACTGCCAGGACGGGGCGGGTCGGGTCCGCCGCCGCCGCTCCCAGTGCCGCGGGGAAGCCGTAGCCGAGGCCGCCGGCGCCCTGGGCGGAGTGCATGTGGTTGGGGCCCTTGGCGTCGAAGGCGGACCAGGCCCAGTACGCGAGGATCGTCATGTCCCAGAAGGACGGGGAGTCGGCGGGGAGTGCCTTGCGTACTGACGCCAACACCTCCTGCTCCAGGGTGAGTTCCTGGGACGCGATCCGCTCCCCCACCCGCGCGAGCAACTCCCGTACCCGCTCCCCCGCCGTCGGGTCCGTCCGCTCCGTCACCGTCTCCAGCAGCGCCTGCACGGCGTGCCACGCGTCCGCGTGGATGCCCAGTGCCGGGTGGTTGGACTCCAGTTTGCCGAGGTCCGCCTCGATCTGGATGACCCGGCCCCGCGGCTTGAACGTGTGGTAGTTCGAGGAGAGTTCGCCCAGGCCCGAGCCCACCACCAGCAGGACGTCCGCGTCCTCCAGGAAGTCCGTCGTGTGGCGGTCCTCCAGCCAGGACTGGAGGGAGAGGGGGTGCGTCCAGGGGATCGCGCCCTTGCCTCCGGGCGTCGTGACCACCGGGGCCTGGAGCTTCTCCGCCAACTGCCTCAGTTTCTTCGAGGCGTCCGCCCGGACCACCCCTCCCCCCGCGATGATGGCCGGGCGAGCCGCGCGCGACAGCAAGTCCGCTGCCACCGCCGTCAGTTCGGGGCGCGGGATCAGGTCCTCCGGTGTCGCGTCCACCGCCGTCACCACCGGGAGCGAGGTCTCGGCCAGTAGTACGTCCTGTGGGATCTCCACCCAGACCGGGCCGTGCGGAGCCGACAGGGCCGACTTCCAGGCCGCCGCGATCGCCGACGGGATCTGGGACTGGGCGCGGACCGTGTGGACGGACTTCACCACACCCCTGAACGAGGCCGCCTGGTCCGGGAGTTCGTGGAGATAGCCGTGGCGTCCGCCGCCCAGGCCCGCCGTCGGGATCTGGCTGCTGATCGCCAGGACGGGGGCCGAGGCCGCCGCCGCTTCCTGCAGCGCCGCCAGTGACGTCAGCGCGCCCGGGCCCGTCGACACCAGCAGCGGTGCCGCCTCGCCCGTGATCCGGCCGTACGCGTCCGCCGCGAACCCGGCGTTGTTCTCCACCCGCAGACCGATGTAGCGGAGGTCGGAGCGGCGCAGCGCGTCGAACATGCCCAGCGCGTGCTGACCGGGCAGCCCGAAGACGGTCGTCGCGCCGAGGCCCGCCAGCGTCTCCACGACCAGGTCCCCGCCGTTGCGCCCGGCGGGCGGGTTCAGGGCGGCGGAGATCTGCGCGGCCGTCGGGCGGAGTTCCAGGTCGTGGTCGTGCGTCACTTGGTCTCTTTCTCCCTGCGAATCGCCGGTTGCCGGTTGCCGGTCGTGCCTCACGCGGACCGCGTCACACGGACCGCGTCACACGGACCGCGCCTCCGCGATCTGCCGGGACATGATCGTGGTCAGTTCGTACGCCGTGTGCGACGCCGCCACCGACGTGATCTCGGCGTGGTCGTACGCCGGTGCCACCTCGACGACGTCCGCCGACACCAGGTTGCAGGATGCCAGGCCGCGCAGGATCTCCAGAAGTTCGCGGGAGGTCATGCCGCCGGCCTCGGGCGTGCCGGTGCCGGGCGCGTGGGCCGGGTCGAGGCAGTCGATGTCGATGGAGATGTAGAGCGGGCGGTCCCCGATGCGCTGGCGCAGCTGGTCGGCGACCTCGTCGACGCCGCGGCGCATGACGTCCGCCGACGTCACGATCCCGAAGCCCATCTTCGCGTCGTCCGTGAGGTCCTGCTTGCCGTACAACGGCCCGCGCGTCCCGACGTGCGACAGCGCCGACGTGTCGAGGATCCCCTCCTCCACCGCCCGCCGGAACGGCGTCCCGTGCGTGTACTCGGCGCCGAAGTACGTGTCCCAGGTGTCGAGATGGGCGTCGAAGTGGAGCAGGGCGACCGGGCCGTGCTTCTTCGCCACGGACCTCAGCAGCGGTAGCGCGATGGTGTGGTCGCCGCCCAGGGTCATCAACCTCGCGCCCGTGCCAAGGAGTTCGTCCGCCGCCGCCTCGATCGTGTCCACGGCCTCGTTGATGTTGAACGGGTTCACGGCGATGTCGCCGCCGTCCGCCACCTGCGCCAGCGCGAACGGCGCCGCGTCCTGCGCCGGGTTGTAGGGCCGCAGCAGCCGGGACGCCTCGCGGATCGCGTTGCCGCCGAAGCGGGCGCCCGGCCGGTACGAGACGCCCGAGTCGAACGGCACCCCGACCACGGCGACATCGGCGCGGCCGACCTCGTCCAGGCGCGGCAGCCGGGCGAAGGTCGCGGGTCCGGCGTACCGCGGGACGCGGGAGGAGTCGACGGGACCGCGGGGCGCCTCGTTGCTGGTCATGGGCACTGCCTTCTTCCCTACGCTTCGTCGCGTAAATACTTCTCTGTAATGACTTGAGAGGTTCTGTGATTCTTTGTGCGTCCGGCTCCGACTCTACTGCGGAGCCGCCACCGGTTCGGACGCGAGTTCGGGAGCATCGCGCCCGGCGAGCCGCTCCCGCCAGGCGGCGAGTACGGCCGCGTCGGTCGCCGGCGTCGCCAGCGACACGACGACGTAGACGACGAGGGACGACAACAGGCCGTAGTAGATGGGCTCGTTGGCGAGGATGCCGTAGCCCGCCATCAGGCCGACGACCGCGAGGCCGCCGACGATCACGGCCGCGAGCGCGCCCTGCGCGGTGCCGCGCTTCCACAGCAGGCCGCCGAGGATCGGGACGAGGAGACCGCCGACGAGGAGGTTGTAGGCCACCGTCAGCGCCTCGACGACGTTGTTGAGCGCGATCGCCGTGACGATCACCCCGACGCCCATGACGAGGATGAAGACACGGTTGTCCCGGACCTCGTCGTGTTCTGTCTCATCCCGCCGGATGGCTCCCCGCAGCTTCGACCAGATGTCGTTGTTGGCGACCGTGGCGCACGCGATCAGCGCGCCGGACGACGTCGACATCACCGCGGCAAGCGCGGCGGCGAGCACCAATCCCCGTACGCCGACCGGGAGTTCGTCCTTGACGATGGTCGCGAAGGCGTCGTCCGGGCTGCCGAGGTTGGGGTAGAGCACCTTGGCCGCCGTGCCGATGACGGCGCCCGCGACGGCGTAGACGAGACAGTAGGTACCGGCGACCGTGCCGCCCCACTTGGCGGTCTTGTCGCTGCCCGCCGTGAAAACGCGCTGCCAGATGTCCTGGCCGATGAGCATGCCGAACGTGTAGATCAGGACGTACGTGAAGATCGTCTCGCCGCCGATGCCCAGCGGGTCGAAGTACTCGGTCGGCAGCTTCGCCTTCATCTCGCTGAAGCCGCCTGCCTTGACGACCGCGATGGGCAGCAGGAGCAGGAGTACGCCGATCGTCTTCACCACGAACTGCACCATGTCGGTGAGGGTGATCGACCACATGCCGCCGAGCGTCGAGTACGCGACGACGATCGAGCCGCCGAGGATGATCGCGACCGTCCGGTTCATGTCGAAGAGGACGTCGAAGATCGTGGCGTAGGCGATGGTCGAGGTGACGGCGAGCATGAGGGTGTACGCCCACATGACGATGCCGGAGATCACGCCCGCTCGGCCGCCGTAGCGGAGATCGAGCATCTCGGAGACCGTGTACACCTTGAGGCGGGCGATCCGGGCCGAGAAGAAGACCGACAGGGCCAGCAACCCGAGGCCGATGGTGAAGACCATCCAGGCGCCGGAGAGGCCGTACTGGTAGCCCAGGCCCACCCCGCCGATGGTGGACGCGCCGCCGAGGACGATGGCGGCCATGGTGCCGGAGTACATCGCGGGCCCGAGGCGGCGACCGGCCACCAGGAACTCGCTCTTCGACCTGGCGCGGCGCATGCCCCACCAGCCCATGGCCAGCATGCCGGCCAGATAGACGACGATCACTGCATAGTCGACAGCCACGGAGGTCCCTCCTTCGCAGGTTCCCGGACCAAAGGTTTCCTCGACCATAGGTGGCCGGAAAGTGGCTGCGAAGTGTACGTTTCATCCATTCGAGGCGACCCGGATGGAGGGAACGCACACCATGCCGGATCCCGCTGTTCCCCCTACTCCCCCGGTGCCCCTCGCGGCCCTCCTGGCCCGCGAGGACCTGGCCCTGCGGCAGATCGCGGGGCCCTCCGACACCGGCATCGTCATCCACTGGGCGCACACCTCGGAGATGGCCGACCCCTACCCGTATCTGCTGGGCGGCGAGCTGCTGCTGACGGCCGGGGTGCACATTCCGGAGGCGGCCGGGTCGGGGACGTACTTCGACGACTACGTCTCCCGGATCGTGGCGGCGGGCGGGGCGGCGCTCGGCTTCGGGGTGGCGCCGGTGCACGACACCGTGCCGCGGGCGCTGGTCGCGGCCTGCGAGGCGTACGACCTGCCGCTCGTCGAGGTCCCGCCGCAGACCACCTTCTCCGGCGTCGCCCGTGCCGTCTGGCAGCTCATGGCCCAGGCCCGCCTCGCCGAACTGCGCCGTGTCTCCGAGGCCCAGCAGAGCCTGGCGGCGGCGGCAGCTCGCCCGGACCCGGTGCCTGCGGTGCTGCGACAACTGGCCCAACGGGTGGGCGGGCGGGCGGTGTTGTACGGCCCCGAGGGCGCCGAGATCTCGGCGGCGGGACGGCAGCCCGCGGACGAGGTGCGGATGGCGTTGGCGGAGCTGGCCCGGGTCGTCACCAGCCGTTCCTCCACCACCGCCAGCGACACCGCCGCCGACACCCATCTCGCCGCCTACGCCCTCGGCGTCGACCGGGGCTTCGTGCTCGGGGTGGCCGCGCCGGGCCGCGAACCCGGCGACCAGGCCATCGCCTCCGTCGCCGCCGTCCTGCTCTCCCTGCTCACCGGCGAGCACCAGAGCGGCACGGGCGCCGCCCGCTCCTCGGCCCTGGTGCGGCTGCTGCTGGGGGCACCGGCGGAGGAGGTCGCGCCGCTGCTGGGGGCCGAGGCGTGGCTCGTCGTGCACGCGCGCCCGGAAACGCAGGCCCCCGACCCGGTGGCCGCCTCCGCGCTGGGCGCGGCGCTCGGCTCGCCCCTGGTCGACGTGGCCCGGGACGTCGTACGGGTCCTCGTCCCCGCCGATCGCGAACCGGCCCCGCAGCCCGGCTGGACCCTCGGCGTCAGCGCCCCCGCGGCCCCGCCCGCGTGGCCTGCCGCCGACACCCAGGCGGCCCGCGCGCTGGCCCGGGCGCGCGCCACCCGGACGCATCTGGTCCGGCACGGCGAGCGCGCCGGGCTCGGCGACCTGGTCCCGCCGGAGGAGGCCGCCGCCCACGCCCGGACGGTGCTCGCCCCTATCGCCGACACCCCCGCGCTCACCGAGACCCTGCGCACCTGGCTCTCCCTGCACGGCAGTTGGGACCGTACGGCCGTCGCCCTGGCCGTGCACCGCAACACCGTCCGCCAGCGCGTCGCCCGCTGCGCCGCGCTCCTCGGCACCGACCTGGACGACCCCGACGTACGCATGGAGCTGTGGTTCGCGCTGCGGCGGCAATAGGCGGAGGCAACGGGTGGGGGCAACGGGGCGAAGTCAATGAGTACGGCGCCCCTCATACATGAGTACGTGACGCACGTCCCAGCGTTCGGTACGCCAGGGACGCGCACAGTCGCCTGCCTCACAATGGGAATCATGCCGATACCCGGGACACCCCACCGCGCCGAGCTCGTCGAGCACCTCGTCAGGACCCGCATCGCGGGCGATGTCGCCACCCCGCGCGAGAACAACCTCAGCCACTACCGCAAGCTCGCGAACGGCGACCGCCACTACTGGTTCGGCCTGGAGCTCGGCGACCGCTGGACCGACGAGCAGGACGTGCTCGCGGTGATGGCGGAGCGGGTGGGTGTCAACGACGACCCGGAGTACCGCTACGGCCAGGACACCATCGACGCCGAGCTGACGGTGGACGCGCTGGAGCGGCTCGCGGCGCGGCTGCGCAAGGCGGCGGACGGCGAGCAGCGGGTGCTGTTCGCGACCGGCCACCCGGGCGGCCTGCTGGACGTGCACCGCGCCACGGCCGCCGCGCTGCGCGCCGCCGGCTGCGAGATCGTCGTGATCCCGGACGGGCTGCAGACGGAGGAGGGGTACGTCATGCAGTTCGCGGACGTGGCGGTCCTGGAGCACGGCGCCACCCTGTGGCACACCCACTCCGGCGACCCGATGAAGGCCATCCTCACGGCGATGGAGCGCGAGGGCCGCCCGCTGCCCGACCTGGTCGTCGCCGACCACGGCTGGGCGGGCTACGCCGGCCGGCACGGCGTGGACTCCGTCGGTTACGCCGACTCCAACGATCCGGCCCTCTTCCTCGCCGAGGCGGAGGGCACCCTTCAGGTGACGGTCCCGCTCGACGACCACGTGGTCAGCCCGCGCCACTACGACCCGATGACGGCGTTCCTGCTGGCGGCGGCGGAACTGGCCTAGTAGGCACGACCGACGGTCACGGCCACGGGTTCAGCCCCTCGTCACGGCGCTGCGCATACCCCGGCGTCGGGTCCAGGTACACCCGTCCGATCCCGGGGAACGCCTCCCGCAGGCGCTCCTCCGCCCGCTCGCAGGCCCACTCGATCTGGGCCGCCGTCGACGCGTCCCGGAAGTCGACCTTGGCGGCCACCAGCGCCTCGCGCGGGCCCTGCACGAGGGTCGTCAGTTCCAGTACGGCCTCGATGTGCTCGACCGCCAGCAGCTCGGCCCGGATCCGGTCCCGCATCGGCTTGGGCAGCGGACGCCCGATGAGGAACTCCGCGTTGGAGCGGCCGAGCACCCAGGCGACGAAGAGCAGCAGCAGGCCGATGAGCAGCGAGGCCAGGCCGTCCCAGACGCCCGAGCCCGTGAGTTGCCCGCCGAGCAGGCCGCCCGCCGCCAGGACCAGGCCGACCAGCGCGGCCGAGTCCTCCATGACGACCGCCTTCACGGCGGTGTCCGGGGTGCGCCGGAAGTAGACCCTGAACGGCGCCCGGAACCGGGCCGCCTCACCGCGCGCCTGCTTGAGGCCCGTACGCAGCGAGTAGCCCTCCAGCACGAAGGCGACCGCCAGGACGATGTACGACACCAGCGGGTCGCCGAGGTCCTCGCCCGCGACCAGGGTGTGGATGCCGTCGTAGAGCGAGAAGACCGCGCCGCCGACGAAGGTGGCGACGGCGGCGAGCATGGCCCAGATGTAGCGCTCGGGGCCGTAGCCGAGCGGGTGGTCCTCGTCGGCCGGCTTCTCGCTGCGCTTGAGCGCGGTGAGCAGCAGGAGTTCGGTGACCGTGTCGGCGACCGAGTGCGCGGCCTCGGAGAGCATCGCGCTGGATCCGCTGATGACGCCGGCGACCGCCTTGGCGAGCGCGATCCCGAGGTTGGCCACGGCGGCGACGATCACCGTGAACGTGCTCTCGCCGCCGCCGTCTTCGTGTTCTTCCGTCTGCTCCGTCTGCCCCATGTCCCACAGTCTCACCGAGGGACGCGGACCACGCCTTCCTGGATCACCGAAATCGCCAGCCGGCCGTCCTGCGTGTAGATACGGGCCTGGCCCAGACCCCGGCCGCCGTGCGCGGACGGCGACTCCTGGTCGTACAGGAGCCATTCGTCGGCGCGGAAGGGGCGGTGGAACCACATCGCGTGGTCCAGGGACGCGCCGACGACGTCACCGACCGCCCAGCCACCGCGGCCGTGCGCGAGGAGGATCGAGTCGAGCAGCGTCATGTCGGAGACGTAGGTGGCGAGTACGACGTGCAGCAGCGGGTCGTCGGCGAGCTTGCCGTTGGTGCGGAACCAGACCTGGGAGTGCGCCTCGCGCGGCTCGCCGAACTTTCCGTACGGCGGTTCCTCGGCGTAGCGCAGGTCGATCGCCTCGCGGGCCTCCAGGAACTTCTCGACCACGGCCGGGTCCAGGTGGTCGTAGCCGCGCAGGCGCTCCTCGGAGGTGGGCAGCGTGACCGGGTCGGGGGCGGCCGGCATGGCGGCCTGGTGCTCGAAGCCCTCCTCGTAGCGCTGGAAGGAGGCGGACAGGGCGAAGATCGGCTGTCCGTGCTGGATCGCTAGGACGCGGCGCGCGGTGAAGGAGCGGCCGTCGTTCATGCGGTCGACGGTGTACACGATGGGCGCGCCCGGGTCGCCGGTGCGCAGGAAGTACGCGTGCAGGGAGTGGGCGAGACGGTCCTCGGGGACCGTCCGTCCGGCGGCGACCAGCGCCTGGGCCGCGACCTGTCCGCCGAAGACGCGCGGGACGACGGCGGACCGGGACCGGCCGCGGAAGATGTTCTCCTCGATCTGCTCCAGGTCGAGCAGATCGAGGAGATCCTGTAGTGCCTGGCTCATGAGGTCATTTCTACTGGCCAGTAATTTCGGGGACCTTACAGGTCCATGTCCTACAGACCCATGTCCTTCGCGATGATCGTCTTCATGATCTCGCTGGTGCCGCCGTAGATGCGGTTGACGCGGTTGTCCGCGTACAGGCGGGCGATCGGGTACTCGTTCATGAAGCCGTAGCCGCCGTGCAGCTGGAGGCAGCGGTCGATGACGCGGTGCGCGACCTCGGTGCAGAACAGCTTGGCGCTGGCGGCCTCGGCGGGGGTCAGCTCGTCCGCGTCCAGGGCCTCAAGGGCGCGGTCAACGACGGCCTCGGCGGCGTCCACCTCGGCCTGGCAGGCGGCCAGTTCGAACTTGGTGTTCTGGAAGGACGCGACCGGCTTGCCGAAGACGGTGCGCTCCTGGACGTACTCCTTGGCGAACCGGACGGCGGCCTTGGCCTGCGCGTACGCGCCGAAGGCGATGCCCCAGCGCTCGGAGGCGAGGTTGTGGCCGAGGTAGGAGAAGCCCTTGTTCTCCTCGCCCAGCAGGTCCTCGGCGGGCACCTTGACGTCGACGAACGCCAGCTCGGCGGTGTCGGAGGTCTTCAGGCCGAGCTTGTCCAGCTTGCGGCCGATGGAGTAGCCCTCGGACTTGGTGTCCACGGCGAAGAGGGAGATGCCGAAGCGGCGGTCCTCGGCGGTGGACGGCGAGGTGCGGGCGCAGACGATCACGCGGTCGGCGTGCACACCGCCGGTGATGAAGGTCTTGGAGCCGTTGAGGACGTAGTGCGTGCCGTCCTCGGAGAGCTTGGCGGTGGTCTTCATGCCCGCGAGGTCGGAGCCGGTGCCCGGCTCGGTCATCGCCAGCGCCCACATCTCCTCGCCGGAGACGAACTTCGGCAGGAAGCGCTTCTTCTGCTCGTCGGTGGCGAGCGTCTTGATGTACGGCAGACCGAGCAGCACGTGCACACCGGAGCCGCCGAACTGGACACCGGCGCGCGCGGTCTCCTCGTACATCACGGCCTCGAACTTGTACGAGTCGATGCCGGCGCCGCCGTACTCCTCGTCGACGCGGATGCCGAAGATGCCGAGCTCGGCGAGCTTGTAGTAGAAGTCGCGCGGCGCCTGGCCGGCGGCGAACCACTCGTCGTAGACGGGGACGACCTCGGCCTCGATGAAGGCGCGCAGAGTCTCCCGGAACGCCTCGTGGTCCTCGTCAAACACCGTACGGCGCACCGCCGCCACCTCCAGCTGCCTCAAGGGTCAATGTCTAAGCGCTTGCTCAGAACCCAACGGTACCGGCGGGTAGGGAGAGCGTCCAGTGGAGCGCCCCCGTAACGCTCGTCACGCTTCCGGCAGCGACGCCCATCATCCCCCGGCCGCCGCGAAGGCCCCCCGCGCCATCCGGTGCAGCAGCTCCGCCGTCGTCCCGCGGCCCGGGAGGCAGCCGGGGCGGCCCAGGTGCGGGGTGGAGTTGAGGAGGCCGAAGACCGAGTGGACCGCTGAACGCGCCGCGGGCTCCGCCAGGTCCGGATACACCTTGCGCAGGGTCTCCACCCACAGTTCGACGTACTGGCGCTGGAGCTGGCGGACCAGCTTGCGGTCGCTGTCGCGGAGGCGGTCGAGCTCGCGGTCGTGGAGGGTGATGAGGGGGCGGTCGTCGAGGGCGAAGTCGATGTGGCCCTCGATGAGCGAGTCCAGGAGCGTCTCGGGGTTGTCGTCGGCTTCCGCGACCCGGCGCTTGCCGCCGGTCAGGAGCTGTCCGCTGATGCCGACCAGCAGTTCGGCGAGCATCGCGTCCTTGCCCGGGAAGTGGCGGTAGAGACCGGGGCCGCTGATGCCGACCGCGGCGCCTATCTCGTCCACCCCGACGCCGTGGAAACCGCGCTCGGCGAAGAGCCGCGCGGCTTCCTTGAGGATCTGCTCACGGCGGGTGGGGGCGTCGGTTCTGGTGGCCATGGAAGCAATTCTAGACAGGGAGGTTAGCGGTCGTTAACCTGAAGGAAATGGTTAACGCTCATTAACAGTAGATCGCTGGGTGAGGGGACCGCAGGATGCAAGAGGCACCGGAGCTGACGAGCGCGGAAGATCCCGCGTCGGAGGCGTGGCGGGCCAACGAGGCGGCGCACCGGGCGCTCGCCGAGGAGCTGCGCGGCAAGCTGGCCGCGGCCCGGCTCGGCGGCGGCGAGAAGGCGCGGGCCCGGCACACCGCGCGCGGGAAGCTGCTGCCCAGGGACCGGGTGGACGCCCTGCTGGATCCTGGGTCGCCGTTCCTGGAGCTGGCTCCGCTGGCCGCCGAGGGGATGTACGAGGGCCAGGCGCCGGCCGCCGGGGTGGTCGCCGGGATCGGGCGGGTCTCGGGGCGCGAGTGCGTGATCGTCGCCAATGACGCCACCGTCAAGGGCGGCACGTACTACCCGATGACGGTGAAGAAGCACCTGCGCGCGCAGGAGGTAGCCCTCGACAACCGCCTCCCCTGCATCTACCTGGTCGACTCCGGCGGCGCCTTCCTGCCGATGCAGGACGAGGTCTTCCCCGACCGCGACCACTTCGGGCGGATCTTCTACAACCAGGCCCGGATGTCCGGCGCCGGCATCCCGCAGATCGCCGCCGTCATGGGCTCGTGCACGGCGGGCGGCGCGTACGTCCCGGCCATGAGCGACGAGGCCGTCATCGTCCGCAACCAGGGCACTATCTTCCTGGGCGGCCCGCCCCTGGTGAAGGCCGCCACCGGCGAGGTCGTGACGGCCGAGGAGCTGGGCGGCGGTGACGTCCACGCGCGTGTGTCGGGCGTGACGGACCACCTCGCGGAGGACGACGCGCACGCGCTGCGGATCGTCCGGAACATCGCCGCGACGCTCCCCGCGCGCGGGCCCCTCCCTTGGGAGGTCACCGAGGCGGTCGAGCCGAAGGTCGACCCGTACGGGCTCTACGGGGCGGTCCCGGTCGACTCCCGCACCCCCTACGACGTGCGCGAGATCATCGCGCGCGTGGTCGACGGCTCCCGGTTCGCCGAGTTCAAGTCGGAGTTCGGGCAGACCCTGGTCACCGGCTTCGCCCGGATCCACGGCCACCCGGTGGGGATCGTCGCCAACAACGGCATCCTGTTCTCCGAGTCCGCCCAGAAGGGCGCCCACTTCATCGAGCTGTGCGACCAGCGCGGGATCCCGCTGGTGTTCCTGCAGAACATCTCGGGGTTCATGGTCGGCAAGGACTACGAGGCCGGCGGCATCGCCAAGCACGGCGCCAAGATGGTCACGGCGGTGGCCTGCACGCGCGTGCCGAAGCTGACGGTCGTGGTCGGCGGTTCGTACGGCGCGGGCAACTACTCGATGTGCGGGCGGGCCTACTCCCCCCGCTTCCTGTGGATGTGGCCCGGCGCCAAGATCTCCGTCATGGGCGGCGAGCAGGCCGCCTCGGTCCTCGCGACCGTCAAGCGGGACCAGTTGGAAGGGCGCGGGGAGCAGTGGCCCGCCGAGGACGAGGAGTCCTTCAAGGCCCCGATCCGGCAGCAGTACGAGCGCCAGGGCAACGCCTACTACGCCACGGCCCGCCTCTGGGACGACGGCGTCATCGACCCGCTGGAGACCCGCCAGGTGCTGGGCCTGGCCCTGACCGCCTGTGCCAACGCGCCCCTGGGTGACCCCCAGTTCGGCGTCTTCCGGATGTAGAGGAGGAGGGGAATCGTGTTCGACACAGTGCTCGTCGCCAACCGCGGCGAGATCGCGGTCCGCGTCATCCGTACGCTGCGCTCGCTCGGTGTACGCTCGGTGGCCGTCTTCTCCGACGCGGACGCCGACGCACGCCATGTGCGCGAGGCAGACACCGCGGTACGGATCGGTCCTGCCCCGGCGGCCGAGAGCTATCTGTCGGCGGAGCGGATCCTGGAGGCCGCCGCCCGCACCGGCGCCCAGGCGGTGCACCCGGGCTACGGCTTCCTCGCGGAGAACGCGGCCTTCGCGCGCGCGTGCACCGACGCGGGGCTCGTCTTCATCGGGCCGGCGGCGGAGTCCATCGCGTTGATGGGCGACAAGATCCATGCCAAGGAGACGGTGAGGGCGGCCGGGGTGCCGGTCGTCCCCGGGTCCAGCGGCAGCGGACTGAGGGACACCCAACTCGCCGACGCCGCCCGGGAGATCGGGATGCCGGTGCTGCTGAAGCCGTCGGCCGGCGGTGGCGGCAAGGGCATGCGCCTGGTGCGCGACGCCTCGATGCTGGCCGAGGAGATCGCCGCCGCCCGCCGTGAGGCCCGCGCCTCCTTCGGCGACGACACGCTGCTCGTCGAGCGGTGGGTGGACCGCCCCCGGCACATCGAGATCCAGGTCCTGGCCGACGGCCACGGGAACGTCGTCCATCTCGGCGAGCGCGAATGCTCGCTCCAGCGGCGGCACCAGAAGGTCATCGAGGAGGCGCCGAGCGTCCTGCTGGACGAGGCCACGCGCGCGGCGATGGGCGAGGCCGCGGTGCAGGCGGCGCGGTCGTGCGGGTACCGGGGCGCGGGCACGGTGGAGTTCATCGTGCCGGGCGTCGACCCGTCCTCGTACTACTTCATGGAGATGAACACCCGGCTCCAAGTGGAGCACCCGGTCACGGAGTTGGTGACCGGGCTCGACCTGGTGGAGTGGCAGCTGAGAGTGGCGGCGGGCGAGCGACTCCCCTTCGGCCAGGAGGACATCGCCCTCACCGGGCACGCCATCGAGGCACGCATCTGCGCGGAAGACCCCGCGCGCGGCTTCCTGCCGTCCGGCGGCACCGTCCTGAAACTGAACGAACCCTCCGGCGACGGCGTCCGCACGGACTCCGGGCTCTCCGAAGGGACCGAGGTCGGCAGTCTCTACGACCCGATGCTCTCCAAGGTCATCGCCTACGGCCCCGACCGCGCGACCGCGCTCAGGAAGCTCCGGGGCGCCCTCGCGGACACGGTCACGCTGGGCGTGCCGACCAACGCCGGTTTTCTACGGCGGCTGCTCGCCCATCCGGCAGTCGTGGCAGGCGAGTTGGACACCGGGCTCGTCGAGCGGGAGGTGGACTCCCTCATCACGGACGAGGTGCCCGAGGAGGTGTACGAGGCGGCGGCCGCCGTACGGCTGGAGGCACTCCGTCCGAAGAACGACGGCTGGACCGATCCCTTCTCGGTGCCGGACGGCTGGCGGCTGGGCGGTACTCCGAAGCCGGTCGGCTTCCAGCTGAGGGTGACCGAGCCCGTGGAGTACGTTCCGCGCGGCAGCCACACCGTCACCGCGGACCAGGTCTCCGTCACCCTCGATGGCGTCCGCCACACCTTCCACCGCGCGGCCGACTGGCTCGGCCGGGACGGCGACGCCTGGCAGGTGCGGGACCACGATCCGGTGGCCGCGTCCCTCACGCGCGCGGGGCAGGCGGGCGCCGACTCGCTGACCGCGCCGATGCCCGGCACGGTGACCGTGGTGAAGGTGGCCGTGGGCGACGAAGTCAGCGCGGGCCAGAGCCTGTTGGTGGTCGAGGCGATGAAGATGGAGCACGTCGTCTCCGCCCCGCACGCCGGCACGGTCACCGCGCTGGACGTGGCGCCGGGCGGCACGGTCGCCATGGACCAGGTGCTCGCCGTGATCGCACCGCACGAGGAGGCGACGGAATGACCGTTCAGGGACTCCCGATGACCGTCCCGGCGTCGGATCTGCCGGCCCGGGTGCGCATCCACGAGGTCGGCGCGCGCGACGGCCTGCAGAACGAGAAGTCGACGGTGCCGACGGAGGTGAAGGCGGAGTTCGTGCGCCGGCTGGCCGACGCGGGCCTGACGACGATCGAGGCGACGAGCTTCGTCCACCCCAAGTGGGTGCCTCAACTGGCCGACGCGGAGGAGCTGTTCCCGCAGGTGCGGGAGCTGAAGGGCGTCGAGCTGCCCGTGCTGGTGCCGAACGGCCGCGGACTCGACCGGGCCCTCTCCCTGGGGGCGACCCGTGTCGCCGTCTTCGCCAGCGCCACCGAGTCCTTCGCGAAGGCCAACCTCAACCGCACGGTGGATGAGTCGCTGGCCGTGTTCGCCCCCGTCGTGACCCGCGCCAGGGACGAGGGCGCCCATGTGCGCGGCTATGTCTCCATGTGCTTCGGTGACCCCTGGGAGGGCGCGGTCCCCCTTCATCAAGTCGTCCGCGTCTGCCGGGCGCTGCTGGACATGGGCTGCGACGAACTGAGCCTCGGCGACACCATCGGCGTGGCGACCCCGGGCCACGTACTGGAGTTGCTCTCCGCACTCAACGAACAGGGCGTGCCGACGAACGTCATCGGCGTGCACTTCCACGACACCTACGGGCAGGCCCTGGCCAACACCTACGCGGCCCTGGAACACGGGGTCACCACCGTCGACGCCTCCGCCGGAGGCCTCGGTGGCTGCCCGTACGCCAAGTCGGCCACCGGGAACCTCGCCACCGAAGACCTCGTCTGGATGCTCCAGGGTCTCGGCATCGAGACCGGAGTCGACCTCGGCCGCCTCGTCGCCACCAGCGTGTGGATGGCCGAACAACTGGGCCGACCCAGCCCTTCCCGCACCGTCCGGGCCCTCTCCCACAAGGACCAGTGATCACTCATGGACTTCCGGCTCTCCCCCGAACTCGAAGAACTCCGGCGCACCGTCGAGGAGTTCGCGCACGACGTCGTGGCCCCCAAGATCGGCGACTTCTACGAACGGCACGAGTTCCCGTACGAGATCGTCCGCGAGATGGGCCGCATGGGCCTGTTCGGGCTGCCGTTCCCGGAAGAGTACGGCGGTATGGGCGGCGACTATCTGGCGCTGGGCGTGGCCCTGGAGGAACTGGCCCGCGTCGACTCGTCCGTGGCCATCACCCTGGAGGCGGGCGTCTCACTCGGCGCGATGCCGATCCACCTCTTCGGCACGGACGCGCAGAAGCAGGAGTGGCTGCCGCGCCTGTGCTCGGGCGAGATGCTGGGCGCGTTCGGGTTGACGGAACCGGACGGCGGCTCGGACGCGGGCGCGACGCGCACGACCGCCCGCCTCGACGAGTCGACGAACGAATGGGTGATCAACGGCACCAAGTGCTTCATCACCAACTCGGGCACGGACATCACGGGGTTGGTCACGGTCACGGCGGTGACGGGCCGCAAGCCCGACGGCCGCCCCCTGATCTCCTCGATCATCGTCCCGTCCGGCACGCCCGGCTTCACCGTCGCGGCGCCGTACTCCAAGGTCGGCTGGAACGCCTCGGACACCCGCGAGCTGTCCTTCGCGGACGTCCGCGTCCCCGCGGCCAACCTGCTGGGCGAACTGGGCCGCGGCTACGCCCAGTTCCTGCGCATCCTGGACGAGGGCCGCATCGCGATCGCGGCGTTGGCGACCGGCCTGGCCCAGGGCTGCGTCGACGAGTCGGTCAAGTACGCCAAGGAACGCCACGCCTTCGGCCGCCCCATCGGCGCCAACCAGGCCATCCAGTTCAAGATCGCCGACATGGAGATGAGGTCCCACACCTCCCGCCTCGCCTGGCGCGACGCCGCCGCCCGCCTGGTCTCCGGCGCCCCCTTCAAGAAAGAGGCCGCCCTCGCCAAGCTCTACTCCTCCACGATCGCGGTGGACAACGCACGCGACGCCACACAGATCCATGGCGGGTACGGCTTCATGAACGAGTACCCGGTGGCCCGGATGTGGCGGGACTCGAAGATCCTGGAGATCGGCGAGGGGACGAGCGAGGTGCAGCGGATGCTGATCGCCAGGGAGTTGGGGCTGGCGGGATAGCTTCGAGGGTGGGTCGCCGTGGCGCCGGTCACAGGAATCCCGGCAGGCGGTGGCCCACCCCGCCCCCTGGACGGAAGCTGAGGTTAGGCTAACCTACCTTCGAACTTGTCCGGCGGACGCTCCGCCCCGTTCGAAAGCAGCCATACCCATGTCCAATGCCCGTGCCAGCCACTTCACCCGCCGCGGCCTCCTCGCCGTCGGTGGCGCCCTCGGCCTCGGGGCCGCGCTCGCGGCCTGCGGGGACGACGACGCGAAAAGCGGCGGCTCCGGCTCGGAGAGTGCGGGTGCCGAGTCCGGTGCCTGGACCTTCAAGGACGACCGCGGCACGACCGTGAAGCTGGACGCCGCCCCGACGAAGATCGTCGCCTTCGTCGGCGTCGCCGCCGCCCTGTTCGACTACGGCATCGACGTCAAGGGCGTGTTCGGCCCGACCAAGACCAAGGACGGCAAGGCCGACGTCCAGGCAGGCGACATGGACGTCAGCAAGCTGACGGTCTTCGGCAACGTGTGGGACCAGTTCAACGTGGAGGAGTACGCGGCCTTCGGCCCGCAGCTGCTCATCACCACGATGTTCGACGACGCGGGCACCCTCTGGTACGTCCCCGAGGCCTCCAAGGACAAGATCGCCAAGCTGGCGCCCAGCGTCGGCGTCTCCGTCTACGACCGCCAGATCACCGAGCCCCTGCAGCGCATGTGGGCGCTGGCCGAGTCCCTCGGCGCCGACATGACGGCCGCCCGGGTCAAGGAGTCCAAGACCGCCTTCGAGACGGCCGCCACCCGGCTGCGCGCCGCCGCGAAGGCCAACCCCGACATCAAGGTGATGGCCGGCTCCGCGAGCCAGGACCTGTTCTACGTCTCCGGCAGCAACCTCTCCATCGACCTGGAGTACTTCAAGGCGCTCGGCGTGAACTTCGTCGAGCCGCCGGCCAGCGCCATGAAGACGGGCGGCGGCTGGTACGAGAGCCTGAGCTGGGAGAACGTCGACAAGTACAAGGCCGACGTCATCATGATGGACGACCGCTCCTCGGCCATCCAGCCGGCCGACATCACCGAGGCCACCTGGAAGAAGCTGCCCGCCGTCAAGGCCGGCCAGGTCATCCCCCGCTCCACCGAGCCGATCCTGTCCTACGCCAAGGTCACCCCGCAGCTCACCGCCCTCGCCGAGGCGATCGAGAACGCGAAGAAGGTCAGCTGACCCGGGCACACCCCGGAGGAGCCCGGGCACACCCCAAGAGGACCCCGGGCACGCCCCCTTAGGAGTACGCATGTCGACGGCCGTAGCCGCCCCGTTCCGTTTCTTCTCCCTCCGGGTCGTACGGACGAGGCGGCTCGGTCCGTCTCTGGTCCGGGTCGGCTTCGCCGGGGAGGATCTGCGGCACTTCCTCTCCGACGGGTGCGATCAGTCGCTCTCCCTCTTCCTGCCGCACCCCGGCCAGGAAGAGCCCGCCGTGCCCTACGAGTTGGGTGACGGCTGGTGGCAGGCGTGGCGTGAACTCCCGGACGACGTACGGGCCGTGATGCGCTCGTACACGCTCCGGGGGCTGCGCCGCGACGCGCGCGGGAACACCGTCGAGATCGACATCGACTTCGTGCTGCACACCCCGGCCGGACCGGCCTCCGCCTGGGCCGCCGAAGCCGCCGCCGGTGACCGCGTCGTCCTGCTCGGCCCGGCGATCGCGGACAACCGCGCGATCCGCTTCCGGCCGCCCCAGGACGCCGACCTGGTGGTGCTGTGGGGTGACGAGACCGCACTCCCCGCGATCTCGGCGACCCTCGAAGCCCTCCCGGCCGGGCAGCGCGTGCGCGCCTGGCTGGAGGTGCCCACCGCCGGCGACGTCCAGGACCTGGCGACGGAGGCGGACGCCGAGATCACCTGGCTGGTCGCCGACGAGGCCGAACAGGCCCGACAGACCCGCGGCGAGGGGTCCCCCATGGCCCTCGCCGCGCTGCGCGATGCCCAACTCCCGGACGCCGAGCGGCCGTACGTGTGGATCGCGGGCGAGTCCGGGCGTGTGAAGGCGCTGCGGCGGCACTTCGTGCGCGAGCGCGGGATCGACCGGCGGCGGGTGACGTTCGTCGGGTACTGGCGGCACGGGATGAACGAGGAAGAGCTGCGCGCGGCCGGGTAGTTACCGCTGGGACTCGCGTGATCACAGTCACGGCAGGGGCAGGGTTTCGTTCGCGTTACTTAGGTTAGGCTAACCTAAGTAACGCCCCGGGCCCCCTTTCCCCGCCCCCACCGGAGGACCACGCACCATGCGCTCGCACCTGCTCAATGACACGACCGCGGAGCAGTACCGCCGCTCCGTGACCGACGGCGTCGAGCGGGTGGCCGCCAAACTCGCTGCCACCGACCGTCCGTTCACCGGCGTCACGGTCGACGCCCTCGCTCCCCGTATCGAGCGGATCGACCTGGACACCCCGCTGCTCGACACCGCGGCCGTGCTCGACGAACTGGAGGAGGTCTACCTCCGGGACGCGATCTACTTCCACCACCCCCGCTACCTCGCCCACCTCAACTGCCCGGTCGTCATCCCGGCGGTGCTCGGCGAGGCCGTCCTGTCCGCCGTCAACTCCTCCCTGGACACCTGGGACCAGTCGGCCGGCGGCACCCTGATCGAGCGCAAACTCATCGACTGGACCAACGCCCGCATCGGCCTCGGCGAGAACGCCGACGGCGTGTTCACCTCCGGCGGCACCCAGTCCAACCTCCAGGCCCTGCTGCTGGCCCGCGAGGAGTCCAAGACCGACTCGCTCGCCAAACTGCGCATCTTCGCCTCCGAGGTCAGCCACTTCAGCGTGAAGAAGTCCGCGAAACTGCTGGGCCTCGGCCAGGACTCCGTCGTCTCGATCCCCGTCGGCCACGACAAGCGGATGCAGACGGTCGCCCTCGCCCGGGAGTTGGAGCGCTGCAAGCAGGACGGCCTGGTCCCGATGGCCGTCGTCGCCACCGCCGGCACCACCGACTTCGGCTCCATCGACCCGCTGCCCGAGATCGGCGAACTGTGCGAGCAGTACGGCGTCTGGATGCACGTCGACGCGGCCTACGGCTGCGGGCTGCTCGCCTCGCTCAGGCACCGGCACCGCATCGACGGCATCGAGCGCGCCGACTCGGTCACCGTCGACTACCACAAGTCCTTCTTCCAGCCGGTGAGTTCGTCCGCCGTGCTGGTCCGGGACGCCTCGACCCTGCGCCACGCGACCTATCACGCGGAGTACCTCAACCCCCGCCGGATGGTCTCCGAGCGCATCCCCAACCAGGTCGACAAGTCCCTGCAGACCACCCGCCGTTTCGACGCGCTCAAGCTGTGGATGACGCTGCGTGTGATGGGCGCCGACGGCATCGGCGAACTCTTCGACGAGGTCTGCGACCTGGCCGTCGAGGGCTGGAAGCTGCTCGCCGCCGACCCGCGCTTCGACGTCGTCGTCGAGCCGACGCTCTCCACCCTCGTCTTCCGCTACATACCGGCCGCCGTCACCGACCCGGCCGAGATCGACCGCGCCAACCTGTACGCCCGCAAGGCCCTGTTCGCCTCCGGCGACGCGGTGGTCGCGGGCACCAAGGTGGGCGCCCGCCACTACCTCAAGTTCACCCTGCTCAACCCCGAGACCACGGCGGCCGACATCGCCGCCGTCCTCGACCTGATCGCCGGCCACGCCGAGCAGTACCTGGGAGAGTCCCTTGACCGCGCGTCCTGAAACCCCGTCCGCGATCCACGACTTCGTGGGGATCGGGCTCGGCCCGTTCAACCTCGGCCTCGCCTGCCTGACCGAGCCGATCGACGAACTCGACGGCGTCTTCCTGGAGTCGAAGCCGGACTTCGAGTGGCACGCGGGCATGTTCCTGGAGGGCGCGCACCTCCAGACCCCGTTCATGTCGGACCTGGTCACGCTGGCCGACCCGACCTCCCCGTACTCCTTCCTCAACTACCTCAAGGAGCGCGGCCGGCTCTACTCGTTCTACATCCGGGAGAACTTCTACCCACTGCGGGTCGAGTACGACGACTACTGCCGCTGGGCCGCGAACCAACTGAGCAGCGTCCGCTTCAGCACCACGGTGACCGAGGTGACGTACCGGGACGAGGACGGGCTGTACGTCGTGCGGACCGCGGCCGGCGAGGTGTTCCGTGCCCGCAGGCTGGTCCTCGGCACCGGTACCCCGGCGTACATCCCCGAGGCCTGCGAGGGTCTGGGCGGCGACTTCATCCACAACTCCCGCTATGTGCAGCACCGGGAGGAGCTGGTCAAGAAGGAGTCGATCACGCTGGTGGGCTCCGGCCAGTCCGCCGCCGAGATCTACTACGACCTGCTCAGCGAGATCGACGTGCACGGCTACCGGCTGAACTGGGTCACGCGCTCGCCGCGCTTCTTCCCGCTCGAATACACCAAGCTCACGCTGGAGATGACCTCCCCGGAGTACATCGACTACTTCCGCGAGCTGCCCGAAGCCACCCGCTACCGGCTGACGGCCGAGCAGAAGGGCCTGTTCAAGGGCATCGACGGCGACCTGATCAACGAGATCTTCGACCTGCTCTACCAGAAGAACCTCGGCGGTCCCGTGCCCACGCGCCTGCTCACCAACTCCGCGCTGAACAGCGCCCGTCATGAGAACGGCACGTACACGCTCTCGTTCCGCCAGGAGGAGCAGGGCAAGGACTACGACCTTCAGTCGCAGGGCCTGGTCCTGGCCACCGGCTACCGGTACGCCGAGCCCGAGTTCCTGCGCCCGATCAAGAACCGCCTGTGCTACGACGTGCACGGCAACTTCGACGTGGCCCGCAACTACGCGATCGACGCCACGGGCCGGGGCGTCTTCCTGCAGAACGCCGGCGCGCACACCCACAGCATCACCAGCCCCGACCTGGGCATGGGCGCCTACCGCAACAGCTCCATCATCCGCGAGCTGCTCGGCAGCGAGTACTACCCGGTCGAGAAGACCATCGCGTTCCAGGAGTTCGCCGTATGACCTTCACCTTCCGCCCCCTGGACCCGCTCCAGGACGCCGAGTTGCTGCACTCCTGGGTCACCCAGCCCAAGGCGGCCTACTGGATGATGCAGGACGCCAAGCTGGAGGATGTCGAGCGCGCGTACACGGAGATCGCGGCCGACCCGCACCACCACGCGCTGCTCGGCCTGCGGGACGGCGTGCCGGTCTTCCTGATGGAGAAGTACGACCCCGC
The DNA here is from genome assembly GCF_029892565.1 of Streptomyces pseudovenezuelae. GTDB lineage: Bacteria > Actinomycetota > Actinomycetes > Streptomycetales > Streptomycetaceae > Streptomyces > Streptomyces pseudovenezuelae_A. The sequence continues at coordinate 722,733 of NZ_JARXVH010000004.1, forward strand.
GCACCGCGAACTGGTCGGGCTGTACGAGCCGTTGCCCGGTGACGTCGGCATGCACTTCCTCACCCCGGCGACCGAGACGCCCGTCCACGGGTTCACCCGGGCCGTCATCACCGCCGTACTGGCGCACCTCTTCGAGGACCCGGCGACCGAACGCGTGGTCGTCGAGCCGGACGTGTCCAACACGGCCGTGCACGCCCTGAACGAAGCGGTCGGGTTCGTGCCCGAACGTGAGATACAAAAGCCGGAGAAAATGGCGTTGTTGAGCTTCTGCACCCGCGAACAGTTCCGCCTGGCGACGACGGGGGTGCCCGCATGAGCCTCACCGACGCCGTGGCCCACCTCTCCCCCGAACGCTGGGAGCAGGCCAACCGCCAGCTGATCCGCAAGGCCCTCGCCGAGTTCGCGCACGAGCGGCTCATCACGCCGGAGCCGGTCGGGGACAAAGACGGGGACTCGTACGTCGTCCGCAGCGACGACGGGCTGACCCGCTACCGCTTCGCCGCCGCCCGGCACGCCCTGGACCACTGGCAGGTGGACGCCGACTCGATCACGCGCAGCCGGGACAACGCCGAACTCCCGCTCGCCGCACTGGACTTCTTCATCGAGCTGCAGCAGACGCTGGGCCTGAGCGAGGAGATCCTGCCGGTCTACCTGGAGGAGATCTCCTCCACCCTCTCCGGCACCTGCTTCAAGCTCACCAAGCCCCAAGTGCCCTCCGCCGAACTGGTGAAGAGCGACTTCCAGGCCATCGAGACCGGCATGACCGAGGGCCACCCCTGCTTCGTCGCCAACAACGGCAGGCTCGGCTTCGGCATCCACGAGTACCTCTCGTACGCCCCCGAGACCGCGAGCCCGGTCCGCCTGGTCTGGCTGGCCGCGCACCGCTCCCGCGCCGCGTTCACCGCGGGTGTCGGCATCGAGTACGAGTCCTTCGTGCGCGAGGAGTTGGGCGAGGCGACCGTCGAGCGGTTCCGTGACCAGCTCACCGGGCAGGGCCTCGACGCCGACGACTATCTGCTGATCCCGGTCCACCCCTGGCAGTGGTGGAACAAGCTCACCGTCACCTTCGCGGCCGAGATCGCCCGCGGCCACCTGGTCTGCCTCGGCGAGGGCGACGACGAGTACCTGGCCCAGCAGTCCATCCGGACCTTCTTCAACAACTCGCACCCCGACAAGCACTATGTGAAGACGGCCCTGTCCGTCCTCAACATGGGCTTCATGCGCGGACTTTCGGCCGCGTACATGGAGGCGACCCCGGCCATCAACGACTGGCTCGCCCAACTCGTCGAGGGCGACCCGGTGTTGAAGTCGACGGGCCTGTCGATCATCCGTGAGCGGGCGGCCGTCGGCTACCGGCACCTGGAGTACGAGAAGGCGACCGACCGCTACTCGCCGTACCGCAAGATGCTCGCGGCGCTGTGGCGCGAGAGCCCCGTCTCCTCCCTCCAGGAGGGCGAGTCGCTGGCCACCATGGCCTCCCTCGTCCACATCGACCACGAGGGCGCGTCGTTCGCGGGCGCGCTGATCGAGCAGTCGGGACTCGCGCCCACCGAGTGGCTGCGCCACTACCTGCGGGCCTACTTCACCCCGCTGCTGCACAGCTTCTACGCCTACGACCTGGTCTACATGCCGCACGGCGAGAACGTGATCCTGGTCCTGAAGGACGGGGTCGTGCGGCGCGCGATCTACAAGGACATCGCCGAGGAGATCGCCGTCATGGACCCGGACGCGGTGCTGCCGCCCGAGGTCCGGCGGATCCGCGTGGAGGTCCCGGAGGAGAAGAAGCTCCTGTCCGTCTTCACGGACGTCTTCGACTGCTTCTTCCGCTTCCTCGCCGCGAACCTCGCGACCGAGGGAATCCTGGAGGAGGACGACTTCTGGCGCACGGTCGCCGACGTCACCCGTGAGTACCAGGCGTCGCTGCCCGAACTCGCCGAGAAGTTCGAGCAGTACGACATGTTCGCGCCCGAGTTCGCGCTGTCCTGCCTCAACCGGCTCCAGCTGCGCAACAACAAGCAGATGGTCGACCTGGCGGACCCGGCCGGCGCGCTGCAGCTGATCGGCAACCTGAAGAACCCCATCGCCGGGTTCTGACCCCAGAGCGGCGGGCACCTCGGAGTACGGTCCTCCGGGGTGCCCGTCTATTTCTCAACTGCCGGGAACCACAGGGCTCCTCAGCCGCTACTGGGCCAAGGCACCTGCGGAGAGCGGTAGTACGAGATCCCCAGCGCGTCCCACCGCGGAGCCTGCGCAGCGAGCCGCACCTTGTAGGCGTCCCAGTCGTGCGTGGCGGCCGGCGACCAGCCGAGTTCGGCCGTGCCCGCGAGCCGCGGGAAGGCCATGTACTCAAGGTCGGCGCTCGTCACAAGCGTCTCGGTCCACAGCGGGGACTCCACGCCCTTGATGGACGAACTCGGCGCCCCGGCAAGGTAGTTGCCCGGGTCCCAGTCATAGGCCCGCCTCACCTCCACCAGTCCGGCCCAGTCCTGGCCGAGCGGGGTGTCCTCGGTGTACTTCATGTCGAGGTAGAGCCGGTCGGCCGGCGAGAGGACCAGTCCGGTCCCGTTCTGTGCCGCCGCCACGACCTGGGCCTTCTCCTCGGCACTGGCGTCGTCCATGCCCCAGTACTGGGCGAGCGCCCCCCTGGCCGGGTGCGCGCCGGTCAGCTGGTGCCAACCGACCACCGTCTTCCCGTACTTGGCGACGATCGGCTGCACCCGGTCCATGAACTTCACATAGTCCTCATGGCTGGTGGAGTGCGCCTCGTCACCGCCGATGTGCAGATAGCGGCCGGGGGTGAGCGCGGCCAGCTCGCGGATCACGTCCTCCGCGAAGTCGTACGTGACCTCCTTGGACGCGCACAGCGAACTGAAGCCGACCTCGGTGCCCGTGTAGAGCGGGGGCGCCACGCCGTCGCAGTTGAGATCGGCGTACGAGGCGAGGGCCGCGTTGGTGTGGCCGGGCATGTCGATCTCGGGGACGACCTCCAGGAAACGGGAGGACGCGTACCGGACGATCTCCTTGTACTCGGCCTTGGTGTAGAAGCCGCCCGGGCCGCCGCCGACCTGGGTTGAACCGCCGTAGGTCGCCAGGCGCGGCCAGGAGTCGATCGCCAGGCGCCAGCCCTGGTCGTCGCTGAGGTGCAGATGGAGTTTGTTGATCTTGTAGAGGGCGAGTTCGTCGATGTAGCGCTTGACCTGGCCGACGGTGAAGAAGTGCCGGGAGACATCGAGCATCGCGCCGCGGTAGGAGTAGCGCGGGCGGTCCTCGACGGTGCCGCCGGCCACGGTCCACGGGCCGCGCTGCACCGACTTCATCTCGACGGTGGCGGGCAGCAGTTGGCGCAGGGTCTGCACGCCGTGGAAGAGGCCGGCGGGGGCGCCGGCGGTGATGGTGACGCCGCCGCTTCCGCTGTCCAGGCGGTAGCCCTCGGCGCCGTACCGTCCGGGGTCGAGGTGCAGCCGGATGCCGCCGCGCCCCCGGGTGGTCACCGGCAGCGGATAGCCGGTGGACGGGCGCAGCACGGCCGCCAGGTACTCACCGACGCGGCGGGCCTCGCGGTGGTCGCTGACCTTGATGGCGGTGTCACGGGTGATCCGGTACGGCGCTCCGCCGGGTCTGACCGAGGCGGGCGCGGGGACGACCCGGTCGAGCGGGGTCGCGGCGGGTGTCGTCGGGGTCGGTGCCGCACCGGCGGTGAACGTGCCGGCCGCGGCGACGAGCAGCAGGGATCCGAGGACCCGGACCATGCGGGGAGTCGTTCTGTGGTGCCGTCTCACATGCGCTCCCTTCAACTGTGACCAGAGTGGAGGGACAAGATTGGTCAAGACCACTCTCCCGCAGATCCGGTGAAACAATCCCTCCATGGCGGAAATCCTCCAGAAGGACGGCACCTGGGCGTTCGACGGCGACGCCCTGCGACTGACTCCCGGACGAGACAAGAACGTCAGCCTGTTGCGCAGGACCCTGGGCGAACTCATCGTGCCGCTGGGCGCGTTGGCGGGCGTCTCGTTCGAACAGGGCCGCAAGACGGGGAGGCTCAGACTGCGGCTGCGCGACGGCGCCGACCCGCTGCTGCACGCGACCGGCGGCCGGCTCGCCGAGCCGAACGACCCCTACCAACTGCTGGTCGAGTCCGACCGCTACGGCGTCGCCGAGTACTTCGTGGACGAGGTCCGCAACGCGCTGCTGCTGGACGAGGTGCCGGCCGACCCGGTGGACGGCTATCTGCTGCCCGGCCCGTCCGTGCCGCTGTCGGTCTCGGCCGGGGACGGCACGGCGAGCTTCGACGGTGAGCGCGTACGCCTGGAGTGGAACTGGAAGACCGAGGACGCCAAGGCCGCCGCCGGGGTGCGCGCTCTGCCGGTCGCCGACATCGTCGGCGTCGAGTGGCAGCCCGCGGTCGGTCTGGAGAACGGGCATCTGCGCTTCACCGTGCGGCACGCGCCGACCAAGGCGCCGCCGAAGTACGACCCCAATTCGGTGGAGCTGTGGGGCTTCAAGAAGGACCCGCTGATGGCCCTGGTCGCGGCGGCCGTCCAGGCCCGTCTCCCGCACCCGGCCGCCGTCCCCGCGGACGTACCGCCGCAGGACGCCTCCCCCCGCCAACTCGCGCCCGCCGCCGACCCGGTTGAGGACGGCCACGACGCGTTGCTGCGCAGGCTGCGCGAGTTGGGCGAACTGCGGAGCACGGGGGTGCTGACCGACGAGGAGTTCACCCTGGCCAAACAGGCGATCCTCAAGCGCATGTAGCGCGCGAGGACCGCCTGTCGGTCACTGCTTCATCTGTCACCGCTTCACCGGTACGCCCCGCCTTCCGGGCGCCCGACGGCGGTCACTTGGCCTTGCGGGCCACCGTGAAGTGGTCGATGCGGTCGCCGGTCTCGGCGATGCCGGACACCTTCAGCTTGGCGTAGTGGCCGCGCGAGGCGGGCTCCACGTCCACGCGCAGGAACGAGTAGTTGAGGTAGCGGACCCGGGACCAGGTGACGGTCTCGTTGACCTTGCCGGACTTGGTGTTGATGAAGGAGGCGACGGACTCGACGTCCTTCACGTGACCCTCGTAGGAGTCCGGCGCGCTGAACGCGTACAGGCTGCGGCCGGCCGCGCCCGCCGTCACGTAGACGACACCCTCGGTCTCGGGGTACGCGGTCTCGCCGACCGGCAGCTTCTTGACGACCTTGTCGCCCTTGATGACGTCGGTGCGCTCGTACTGGTGGTTGTGGCCGTTGATGACCAGGTCCACCGTGTACTTCTCGAACAGCGGCACCCACTCCTGGCGCACGCCCCCCTCCGAGGCGTGCGCGGTGGAGGTGCAGTACGCGCAGTGGTGGAAGAACACGACGATGAAGTCGATGTCGTGAGAGGCGCGGAACTTCTTCAGCTGCTTCTCGAACCACTTGGTCTGCGTGCCGCCCGAGATGCCGAGGTTGGCCGGGATCTCGAAGGAGATGTCGTTGGCGTCGAGCGAGATGATCGCCGTGTTGCCGTAGGTGAAGCTGTAGACGCTCGGCAGGTTCTTGGGGTCGGGGCCGTTGTCCGGCAGGCTCCAGCGGGCCTCTTCGCCGCCGTAGCCGTTGGGCGAGTACCAGGCCTCCATGTCGTGGTTGCCGTAGGCCGGCATCCACGGGACGGACTTGGCGACCGACTCGGTCTGGGCGAGGAACTGGTCCCACACGCGCGAGTCGAAGCCGGTGTCGGAGGTCACGCCGCCGCCGGACGGGTCGGCGTAGCAGATGTCGCCGGCGTGCAGGTGGAAGGCCGGGTTCTGGCCCAGCAGCAGGCTGTTGTTGGCCAGGCCGTGGTAGCCGACGCCCTCGTCGCCGAAGGCGGTGAAGGTGAAGGACTTCTTGCGGTCGGGCGCGGTGGTGAAGGTGCCCAGGGTGCCCAGCAGGTGCGGCTCGGCCGGGTCGAAGCCCTGGTGGCCGACGCCGTAGTAGTAGGTCCTGCCGGGGCGCAGGTGGGTCAGCTTGGCGTGCACGTAGTACTGGGTGTGGTCGCCGCTCGCGCCCACACCGGCCGGCGTGTAGAGCGAGCGGACCTCGGCCTCGATCTTGCGGGAGAGGTCCCAGGGGTGGGCGCCGATGCGGATGAAGGGCTTCTTCACCGGGAGCGGCACCTGCCACGAGACGGTCATCTCGGTGCTGGCGTCGTTGCCGAAGGCGAGGTGGCGGCCGAAGGGGGAGACGAGCGAGCCGTCGACCGTCTCGGTCGCGGGGGCGGTGCTCCCCCACTGCCCGAAGGGCGTGGGAGGTACCCCCAGGGTGGGAACCGCGGCCTGCGCGACCGCACCCGGCACGAACGCGCCACCGGCGACGGCGCCGATCGTCACGGCGCCGCCTCTCATCAGGTTGCGCCGCGAGAATTTGGCGCGCAGGTACTCGTGCTGCTCGGCCATGCTCATGCGCTCGGCCAGCTGCTCGGGTACGCCCATACGAGGAATGTCCATGGCGTCTGAAACTCGTCCCCCCAGACAACGAGGCGCAAGACGCGGAATGGACAGGCTGCGAACAGAGGTCCATGAGAGATTCAACGTTCTCCCAAAGCTTGCCAACAGGCCTCTGCCCGATATCGGGCAGGATTCTTGCGAAACGCTCTTCGGTACCCCAGGATCGACCGGGTGCACGACGAACTCGTTGATCACCTGACGCGCTCCTCACCCCTGAGCCGGGGCGAGGCGCTACGGGTGATCCAGGAGGTGCTCGCCTACTTCGACGAGACGACCACGGAGTACGTCCGTCGCCGCCACCGCGAGCTGCAGGCCCAGGGCCTGGTGAACGCGGAGATCTTCGACCGGATCGAGGCGGACCTGAAATACCGGGCGGTCGCGCCGCCGGAGCTCACGCTCAGGCAGCTGCGCCGCATGGTCTACGGCTGAGCCGGCCGGCACGGCTGGGACGGCCGAGCCGAGCCGGCAATGACTAACGACTAGGGGAATACGTATACATGTGCGGAATCGTCGGATACATCGGGAAGCGTGATGTGGCGCCCCTCCTCCTGGAGGGCCTGCAGCGACTGGAGTACCGCGGCTACGACTCGGCGGGCATCGCCGTCACCTCCCCGAAGACGGCAGGCCTGAAGACGGTCAAGGCCAAGGGCCGGGTGCGTGACCTGGAGGCCAAGGTCCCGGCCCGCTTCAAGGGCACCACCGGCATCGCCCACACCCGCTGGGCCACCCACGGCGCCCCCTCCGACGTGAACGCCCACCCGCACCTGGACGCCGAGGGCAAGGTCGCCGTCGTCCACAACGGCATCATCGACAACGCCTCCGACCTGCGCCGCAAGCTGGAGGCGGACGGCGTCGTGTTCCTCTCCGAGACCGACACCGAGGTCCTGGTCCACCTCATCGCCCGCGCCCAGGCCGAGACCCTGGAGGAGAAGGTCCGCGAGACCCTCCGGGTGATCGAGGGCACGTACGGCATCGCCGTGCTGCACGCCGACTTCCCCGACCGCATCGTGGTGGCGCGAAACGGCTCCCCGGTCGTCCTCGGCGTCGGCGAGAAGGAGATGTTCGTCGCCTCGGACATCGCCGCGCTGGTCGCCCACACGCGGCAGATAGTGACTCTCGACGACGGCGAGATGGCCACCCTCAAGGCCGACGACTTCCGCACGTACACCACCGAGGGCACCCGTACGACGTCGGAGCCGACCACCGTGGAGTGGGAGGCGGCCTCCTACGACATGGGCGGCCACGACACGTACATGCACAAGGAGATCCACGAGCAGGCCGAGGCCGTCGACCGCGTCCTGCGCGGCCGCATCGACGACCGCTTCTCCACCGTGCACCTCGGCGGCCTGAACCTGGACGCCCGCGAGGCCCGGCAGATCCGCCGCGTGAAGATCCTCGGCTGCGGCACCTCGTACCACGCGGGCCTGATCGGCGCCCAGATGATCGAGGAGCTGGCCCGCATCCCCGCGGACGCCGAGCCGGCCTCCGAATTCCGGTACCGCAACGCGGTGGTCGACCCCGACACCCTGTACGTCGCCGTCTCCCAGTCCGGTGAGACCTACGACGTCCTCGCCGCCGTCCAGGAGCTGAAGCGCAAGGGCGCGCGGGTCTTCGGCGTGGTGAACGTGGTCGGCTCGGCGATCGCGCGGGAGGCGGACGCCGGTATCTACGTCCACGCGGGGCCCGAGGTCTGCGTGGTCTCCACGAAGTGCTTCACCAACACCACGGTCGCCTTCGCCCTGCTCGCCCTGCACCTGGGCCGCACCCGCGACCTCTCGGTCCGCGACGGCAAGCGGATCATCGAGGGCCTGCGCAAGCTGCCGGAGCAGATCACCGAGATCCTGAGCCGGGAGGAGGAGATCAAGAAGCTGGCCGAGCAGTACGCCGACGCCCGCTCGATGCTCTTCATCGGCCGCGTCCGGGGCTACCCGGTGGCCCGCGAGGCCTCCCTGAAGCTCAAGGAGGTCTCCTACATCCACGCGGAGGCCTACCCCGCCTCGGAGTTGAAGCACGGCCCCCTCGCCCTGATCGAGCCCGCCCTCCCCACGGTCGCGATCGTCCCCGACGACGACCTCCTGGAGAAGAACCGCGCCGCCCTGGAGGAGATCAAGGCCCGCAGCGGCCGAATCCTGGCGGTCGCCCACCAGCCCCAGGAAAAGGCCGACGAAACGATCGTGGTCCCCAGGAACGAGCCCGAACTCGACCCGATCCTCCTGGGCATCCCCCTCCAACTCCTGGCGTACCACACGGCGTTGGCCCTGGGCCGCGACATCGACAAGCCGAGGAACCTCGCGAAGTCGGTGACGGTGGAGTAATTCCGACAGAAAGAACCCCCACGTGTGCCTCCTGCACGTGGGGGTTCTTTCCGCTGCCGATCAGCCGGTTGCCGTCACGCCCCGGCCCGCAGCCCGCCGCGGAAGCACCGTCGGCCAATGGGCCAACGCGGCCGTCGCCGAATACCAGGCGACAGCCCCCGCAGCGACACCGAACCACCCACCGACCTTGCCCAGACCGTCACTTCCGGCGAACTGGGCGATGGCGAGCAGCACGAGGGAGACGAAGAACAGGCCGTACATACCCTGCGTCAGCTGATCCCCACCCGCGAGGGTCACCGACAGGGCCACGAGGGCGAACAGGACCAGGAACAGCCCCGCCGCGTTGTCCGACATGGAGTCACCGGCGGTCACGGCCCAGGTGAACCACAGCGCGCCGAACGCCGTGAACGCCGTACCGGTCAGGGTGTCGCCGTCGCGGAACGCGAACAGTCCGGCGACGAACAGTGCAACTCCGCCTACGTAGTGGGCCAGTGATACGGCGTCAGCCGCCGACACCCCGTCGATCACATCGGCGTAGCCGAGTCCGAACGCCAACAGGGTGATTCCCAGGGCGAGTCGGCCGACGATCGAGGTGGTGCTTCCCGCAGAGACGTCATTGTCCACGGCGGGCTCCCTTCATGCATGTGCGTTTGTGCGGTGTGACCGATATATGCCCTTCACAAGGACACAAACACCTCTGCACAGCAGTGAATTCGGAGCCGACCGGCGAGTTCGACCTACGAGTTGTGGGATGACGAGTCAGGGGATGACGACGACGGGCCGCTGCGCCCGCTTGGCGAGCCGCCCCGCGACGGAGCCGAAGATGCGTCCGACGATGCCGTGGGTCGAGCCGACGACGATCGCGTCCGCCTCGTACTCCCGCCCCACCTCTTCGAGTTCGTGGCAGATGTCGCCGCCGCGCTCGACGAGGATCCAGGGGACCTCCGCCAAGTACTCGGCGCACGCCAGCTCCAGACCGAGCACCTCGGTGCGGTGGTCCGGCACGTCGACGAAGACCGGTGGCTCGCAGCCGGCCCACACCGTGGTGGGCAGCCGGTTGGCGACGTGGACGATGATCAGGCCCGAGCCGGAGCGGTGGGCCATGCCGATGGCGTACGCCAGGGCGCGCTCACTGGAGGTGGAGCCGTCGAAGCCGACGACGACGCCGTGCTTGAAGGCTGGATCGCAGGAATGGCGTGGTTCTTTCGCCGCCAGGGGCTCGGCCGCCGTGGGGTCGGCGACGGGCCGCTTGCGGTCCGCGGGTTCGAAGTATTCGTGACCGGCCATGGCTGTCTCGGCGTTTTGATCCTTTTTGGGAGGGACGACAGTGTGCTGCGGAGCTGTGTCCGGGAATTATCTTCCCAACCCCATACCCCCAAGGGTACGGCGGCACGCCTCCTTAGCGCAGATCCCGCCCCCCATGCGTGGGGGTTCCAGGGAGCATGCACGAGGGGGCGCCCGTAACGCAATGGTTGCTGCGCTGTACAGGCGGTTTGCACAGGATTCACTTACCGTGCGGCCGGTAAGAGGGGGGCGTACAGTGACCGACCGCTCGAACAGGCGTTGAACCCCGTGAGCCACCGCCCCAGGGAGCACGCATGTCCGGACCGCACGCCACCCCCCAGACCACCCCGCCCCAGGACTCCGTGACCGACGTCGTCCGCTGGGCCGCCTTCAGCTGCGTCCTGGTCCCCGTGGTTCTCCTCTGGTACGGCGGCTCGCTCGCCGGCGCCGCAGGTACGGCCCTCGGACTCGCCGCCGTCACCGCCGTGTGCCGCCTGCTGTTGCGGCAGTCCGAGCGGGGCGCCGCCCAGATGCGGGCGGCCGAGCAGGCGCCCTCCCGTGGCCACCGGCACAGGGCCGGCGCGGGGGCCCGCAGGGGTGGGCGGCACACTGGGGGAAGTACACCGGTCGGCTGACCGGTTTCCGCACACACTCACGACGCTTTTCAGCCAACTTCCGGCCAGGGCGCGTTCCTTACCCCCACTACCCCCCAACCCCCGTTCCACCTGCACGGAAAGGGTCCCGGAGACCCTGCGTACCCTACGTGGATTGGCCACTGCGACAAGGCGCACTTCCCTGCACGGCCCACGAGTGCAACGCTTCGTGATCGAATGCTTCACGCCAAGTTGCCATGTCGACAATGTGCCGGTTCCCGAACTGGGTCACCCCGGCACCACGGGACACAGTAGATTCGATCTTGACGTCTTACGGCGGGGGACTCGTGCAGGACCGAGGGGAAACGTGCAGGAGCGACACAACCGAGGAGCCGCGACCACCGAGGGGGGCTTAGCAGTATGAGCCACGACTCCACTGCCGCGCCGGAAGCCGCGGCCCGGAAGCTTTCCGGGCGACGCCGCAAGGAGATCGTCGCGGTGCTGCTGTTCAGCGGCGGCCCCATCTTCGAGAGTTCCATACCGCTGTCGGTGTTCGGGATCGACCGCCAGGACGCCGGCGTGCCGCGCTACCGACTACTGGTGTGCGGCGGCGAAGAAGGCCCGCTGCGGACCACAGGGGGGCTGGAACTCACCGCACCACATGGCCTGGAAGCGATCTCACGCGCGGGCACGGTCGTCGTACCGGCCTGGCGCTCGATCACTTCACCGCCACCCGAGGACGCGCTCGACGCACTGCGCCGGGCCCATGAAGAAGGCGCCCGCATAGTCGGACTGTGCACCGGCGCCTTCGTCCTCGCCGCGGCGGGCCTGCTGGACGGCCGCCCCGCGACCACACACTGGATGTACGCACCGACGCTGGCCAAGCGCTATCCGTCGGTGCACGTGGATCCGAGAGAACTGTTCGTGGACGACGGCGACGTACTGACGTCCGCCGGTACGGCCGCGGGCATCGACCTCTGTCTCCACATCGTGCGGACCGACCACGGCAACGAGGCGGCCGGCGCGCTGGCCCGTCGTCTGGTCGTCCCGCCGCGCCGGACGGGAGGTCAGGAACGCTACCTGGACCGCTCTTTACCAGAAGAGATCGGCGCCGACCCGCTCGCCGAGGTCGTCGCCTGGGCGCTGGAGCACCTCCACGAGCAGTTCGACGTGGAGACGCTCGCCGCGCGCGCGTACATGAGCCGTCGTACGTTCGACCGCCGCTTCCGCTCGCTGACGGGCAGTGCCCCGCTGCAGTGGCTGATCACGCAGCGGGTCCTGCAGGCACAGCGTCTGCTGGAGACGTCGGACTACTCGGTGGACGAGGTCGCGGGGCGCTGCGGCTTCCGTTCGCCGGTGGCGCTGCGCGGGCACTTCCGCCGCCAGCTCGGCTCGTCGCCGGCGGCGTACCGCGCCGCGTACCGCGCCCGTCGCCCGCAGAGCGAACGCCCGACCGACCCCGAGGGCACGCCTGGCCCCACCGGCCCGTCGCTCCCGTCGGGACCGGTCACCGCGCTCCCGCCCGAGGGCCCGGTCCCGATGCAGACCCGCCGCACGGCGGCCAGCGCGATCGGCGCGGGGTCGTCACTGTCGGCGAGTGTGCCGGGGCCGCGTACCGGTAGCTGACCTCGGGCCCTGTACCTCAGAACGCCGGACGAGTTGATCAACTCAGCTCGTCCGGCGTTCGAGGACGAGGCCGTCCAGGGCGAAGCGGGGGCCTGGGGGCGCAGCTCCCAGTGGACGTCCACGACAACGCGGGGCACCTAAAAGCGGACGTCACCTTTAGGGTGGTCGCATGAACGATCGCATGGTGTGGATCGACTGCGAGATGACCGGCCTCTCGTTGTCCGACGACGCGCTCATCGAGGTGGCCGCCCTGGTCACCGACTCCGAGCTGAACGTGCTCGGCGAGGGCGTGGACATCGTCATCCGTCCGCCGGCCGAGGCCCTTGAGACGATGCCGGACGTGGTGCGCCAGATGCACACCGCCTCCGGACTGCTCGACGAACTCGACGGCGGTACGACGCTCGCCGACGCCGAGGAGCAGGTTCTCGCCTACGTCCGAGAACACGTCAAGGAGCCCGGCAAGGCCCCGCTGTGCGGCAACTCGGTCGGTACCGACCGCGGTTTCCTGCTGCGTGACATGCCGACGCTGGAGGAGTACCTCCACTACCGCATCGTGGACGTCTCCTCGGTGAAGGAACTGGCCCGACGCTGGTACCCGCGGGCGTACTTCAACAGCCCGGAGAAGAACGGCAACCACCGCGCCCTCGCCGACATCCGCGAGTCCATCGCGGAACTGCGCTACTACCGCGAGGCGATCTTCGTCCCGCAGCCCGGCCCCGACTCGGACACGGCCCGCACGATCGCCGCGAAGCACGTGCTGCCCGCCCGTTAAAACCCGTGCACGAGCACCCCTTCGGACCCTGTACACTTTTTCTCGGCCGGTCGGAAAATCCCTGATTGAACGACCGGACGTGGTGGGTGTAGCTCAGCTGGTAGAGCACCTGGTTGTGGTCCAGGAAGTCGCGGGTTCAAGTCCCGTCACTCACCCTGAGTAGTCGGCCGGTGGCCCCGTTGAATCGGGACCACCGGCCGCCTCGTTTTCCAGGGGACATCGCATGAACGGCACCACGATCCACACCCCCCGCCTCGACCTCCTCCCCCTCCGCGTCGACCACGCCGCCGAGATGGCCGAAGTCCTCTCCGACCCGGCACTCCACACCTTCATCGGCGGCACCCCCGCCTCCCCCGACGCCCTGCGCACCCGCTACGAACGCCTGACCACCGGCTCCCCCGACCCGACCGTGACCTGGCTCAACTGGGTCCTGCACCACCGCACCCACACCCACCTCCTCGGCACGGTCCAGGCCACGGTGACCGGCCCGGAGGCAGAGATCGCCTGGGTCATCGGCACCCCCTGGCAAGGCCACGGCTACGCCTCGGAGGCGGTACGCGGCCTGGTCACCTGGCTCGAAGAACGGTCCGTCCCTATGGTCATCGCCCACATCCACCCCGGGCACTTGGCGTCGGCGGCGGTGGCCCGGGCGGCGGGGCTTGAGCCGACGGACGAGGAACAGGACGGGGAGCGGCGGTGGCGGTTGGTGCTACCCGGCTGAGGTCAGCTATTGGCTGGGCCGGATGTCACCGTTGTTCACCGGCCAGGAATTGCCGGATGTCGGCTGCCAGGGAAGTCATCTGCTCGCCGGACTCCAGCCAGGTGGTCACCGATGAGCTCCAGCCGCCGGCGGCCTTCGGCCATGGCCGCAACGTCCAGGTCAGGCCGACGTGCCCGCCGGACCGGAAGACGGCTGACACCGCCAGATCCCGGTCGTCGGTCTGCCAACTCCGTTCGCCGTCCCAACCCCGGTAGTCGGCGGCGAGTTCTTCCAGGAACGGGGCGAGATCACCGGCCCCGGTCCAGGCGACGATCTCGCTGACGCGAGCGGTCAGGCCCGGAGCGCGTAGCTCGACGGCATAGTGCACGGAGTCCGCGTCGAAGCTGAACCGGTCGCAGAACGCCACGCCGACGGACGAGTTGTCCTGGCAGCGGATGGTCACGCCGGCCTTGTCGTTGGTGTCGCCGTCCGGGGAGGTCATGGACGGGAGGCTAGGCCAGCGCCACGTGCGCCGTCATTAGGCTGATCACGACGACGCCCGCGTCACCAACTCCGTTGCCAGTACCACCTGTCGGCGTTCCAGGCCCCGCGAGACCGCCGGACGGCGGTCCGCGATCTCTTCGAGGAGGAGGTCGATCATGCGGCGGCCCATTTCCTCGATGGGCTGGCGGACGCTGGTCAGGGGTGGGTCCATGTGGCGGGCTATGGCCGAGTCGTCGTAGCCGACGAGGGCCACGTCGTCGGGGATGCGGCGGCCCTCCTCGCGCAGCACCTGGCGGGCGCCGGCCGCCATGACGTCCGAGCCGGCGAAGACCGCGTCCAGGTCGGGGCGGCGGGCGAGCAGGGTCGTCATCGCCCTGCGGCCGCCCTCCTCGGTGAAGTCCCCTGGTTCCACGAGCTGTTCGTCGGCCTGGTGGCCCGCGTCGCGCAGGGCGTCGCGGTAGCCGTCGACGCGGCGCTGGGCCCCGTACACGTCGAGGCGGCCCGTGATGTGGGCGATCACGCGGTGGCCCCGGGCGAGCAGGTGCTCCACGGCCGAGCGGCCGCCCCCGTAGTTGTCCGAGTCCACCGACGTCAGCGACTCAGCGGCCGAGCGGGGGCCGCTGATCACCGCCGGGATCTCCAGCTGCGAGAGGAGGTCGGGGAGCGGGTCGTCCGCGTGGACCGAGACCAGGAGTACGCCGTCGACGCGGTGCGCGGCCAAGTACTGGGCCAGGCGCTGCCGCTCGCGGTCGTTGCCCGCGAAGATCAGCAGCAGCTGCATCTCCGTCTCCGACAGCTCGGCGCCGACGCCCTTGAGCATGTCCGAGAAGTACGGTTCCGCGAAGAAGCGCGTCTCCGGCTCGGGTACGACGAGGGCGATGGCGTCCGTGCGGTTCGCGGCCAGGGCGCGTGCGGCCGTATTCGGAACGTAGCCCAGTTCCGCCACGGCCGCCTCGACGGCCGCTCGCGTCGCGTCGCTCACCCGCGGCGAGCTGTTGATCACCCGGGAGACCGTGCCGCGGCCCACACCGGCACGGGCGGCGACCTCCTCCAGGGTCGGCCGCCGACCGCCCCGGTTCCGCCCACCGCTGACCGTCATGGTCGCCGCCTTCCGTTCGCAGCTTTCAGGCCAGGAATGTAACAGCCGGGCCCGGCCGCCTTACCTCCATCATCCTCCGCCGACCGGGGCTTTCGTCCACCGAGCCGGGCCTCACCCGTGTTCACCGGCTTCACCGGCGGACGGCAGCGCGTTCCCCCGGATCACGTCGGCGTACCAGTGGGCGCTCGCCTTGGGAATGCGGCGCTGGGTCGAGTAGTCGACGTAGACGGCGCCGAACCGCTTCGAATAGCCGTAGGACCATTCGAAGTTGTCGAGGAGGGACCACAGGAAGTAGCCGCGCACGTCCGCTCCGTCGGTGATGGCCCGGCGGACGGCGTCGAGGTGGGAGTGCAGGTAGGCGATCCGCTGCGGGTCGTTCACCCGGCCCTCGGGTGAGACGTAGTCGTCGAACGCGGCGCCGTTCTCGGTGACCATCAGCGGCAGCGTCGGGTGCGAGGCGGCCAGGCCGGTCAGCAGGGTGTGCAGGCCGCTGGGGTCGATGGCCCAGTTCATCGCGGTGAGCCGGTCGTTGGCGAGGTGGAAGTTCACGCCCTCCGAACCGGTCCACGGGGAGTGGTCGCTGGCGCCGTGGCCGTCGTTCTTGGTGGTGCCGGAGCCGTCGCCGGCCGAAACCACGGTCGGGGCGTAGTAGTTGACGCCGAACACGTCGATGGGCCGGGAGATCTCGGCCAGGTCGCCGTCCCGCACCAGCTCCGCCCAGTCGACGAGGTGCCCGGTGTCGGCGAGCAGGTCCTCGGGGTAGGCGCCGTCGAGCAGGGGGCCGGTGAAGATCCTGTTGCCGACCGCGTCGATACGGCGAGCGGCCTCCGTGTCCTCGGCGCTGTCGGTGAGAGGGCGTACCTGGTGCAGGTTGAGGGTGATGGAGGTCTGCGCGGAGGCCGGCAGGACCTCGCGCAGCGCCCCGATCGCCTGGCCGTGCCCCAGGTTGAGGTGGTGAGCGGCGCGCAGGGTGGCCGCCGGGTCGGTGCGGCCGGGGGCGTGCACGCCGGAGCCGTAGCCCAGGAAGGCGCTGCACCACGGCTCGTTGAGGGTGGTCCACAGACCGACGCGGTCTCCCAGGGCCCGGCCCATGATCTCGGCGTAGTCGGCGAAGCGGTGCGCGGTGTCGCGCTGCGGCCAGCCGCCCGCGTCCTCCAACTCCTGCGGCAGGTCCCAGTGGTAGAGGGTGGCGACGGGGGTGATGCCGGCTGCCAGGAGTTCGTCGGCGAGCCGGCGGTAGAAGTCGAGACCGCGCTCCACGGCGGGTCCACGGCCGGTGGGCTGCACCCGGGACCAGGAGATGGAGAACCGGTACGCCTTCAGGCCCAGCTCCTTCATCAGCGCCACGTCGTCGCGGTACCGGTGGTAGTGGTCGGCGGCGATGTCGCCGGTGTCGCCGTTGCGCACCTTCCCGGGCGTGTGACTGAAGGTGTCCCAGATGGAGGGGGTCCGGCCGTCCTCGGCGGCGGCGCCCTCCACCTGGTAGGCGGCGGTGGCGGCACCCCAGACGAAGCCCGGGGGGAAGGAGGTGGCGAAGGCCGATTCGGCCTTGGTCTCATGTCGTACGGCGGTCATGATGTGAGCGCTCCCAAAGTGGCGTGAGTGACAGCCGGACGGTGCTCCGGCGACGAGGGGGAAGCGGACGGGGCACGACGACGGGCGCCCGGCCGGGTACGGCCCGCGTGCTGAGCGGGCCGTACGGGAGGGTGAACAGGACCTGTCCGACCGGGAGTTCGGCGGTCGGCGTCAGCCCTTGACGGCGCCCGCCATGATGCCTCCGATGATCTGCTTGCCGAAGATCACGAACACCAGCAGCAGCGGCAGGGTGCTGATCAGCGCTCCGGCCATGACGATGCTCTGGTCGGGGGTGTAGGAGGCGCTGAGCTGGCCGAGTGCCACCTGGATGGTGGGGTTGTCCTGGTTCAGGGCGAGGAAGGGCCAGAAGAAGTCGTTCCACGCCTGCACGAAGGTGAGCATCCCGAGCACCATCATCGCGGGCCTGGCCGCGGGCAGGACCACGTTCCAGACGACGCGGATGTTGCTCGCCCCGTCCACCTTGGCCGCCTCGATGAGTTCGTACGGCAGGGCCTCCAGCAGGTACTGGCGCATGAAGAAGACGCCGAAGGCACCGACGAGGGTCGGGAAGATCACCGACTCCAGTTTTCCGCCCCAGCCGATGTCCGCCATCATCATGAACAGTGGTACGACGCTGAGTTGGGGCGGGATCGTCAGGGTCGCGATGACCGCGGTCATCAGGGCCCCACGGCCGCGGAAGCGCATCTTGGCGAAGGCGTAACCGGCGAGGGTGCAGAAGAAGAGGGTGGCCGCGGTGATGGAGCCGGCCACGACGACGGTGTTGACGATGGCCTTCCCCAAGTGGGCCTGGTCCCAGGCCGCCTGGAGGTTGCTCCACAGCCGGCCGCCCGGCACGAGCGGCGGCGGGCTGTCGAGGACCCGCTGCTGGTCGTGCGAGGCGGCCACCAGCGTCCAGTACAGCGGGAAGACCGAGCCCAGGCCGACGATGATCAGGGCCACGTAGGTGAACGGGCCGCCCTTGAGCTGCTGGCCGGCGCCGATCTTGAAGCGTGGGCGGCCCTTGCCCGGGGTGACGGGAAGCGGTGCCGGGCCGAGGTCCGGCGCGGTGTGGGTGGGACTGGTCGTGGTCATCGATATCGCTCCCGTCAGGCCGCGCTCTTGCGCAGGAACCGGCCGACGATCAGGTTGATCAAGGCAATGAGCAGCAGCAGGACGAGCATGGCCCAGGCGACGGCCGCGGCCGGGCCCAAGTGCCCAAGCTTCCAGCCGTAGTTGAAGAGATAGATGCTGAGCGTCTCGTACTGGTGCTCGCTGCCTCCGGTGGAGCCGAGCGTGCCGCCCTGCAGCAGCAGCGGCTCACCGAACAGCTGCATGGAACCGATGGTCGAGATGACGATGGTGAACAGGATCGTCGGCCGCAGCGAGGGGATGGTCACCTTGCGGAACTGCTGCCAGCGCGTCGCTCCGTCGATCGAGGCCGCTTCGTACAGGTCCGTGGGCACGGCCTGCATGGCCGCCAGATAGATCAGGGTGTTGTAGCCGGTCCAGCGCCAGATCACGATGGCCGAGATGGCGAACTTGGACGTCCACTCCCCGTTGCCCCAGTCGGTGTTGCCGATCCCGACGAAGTGCAGGACCCAGTTGAGCAGCCCTCCGTCGGCCCGGAAGACCAGGGCGAAGACGAGGGCGGCGGTCGCCACCGAGGTGGCGTACGGGGTGAGGATCACCGTCCGCCAGAAGGTGCTGGCGCGCAGCTTGTAGTTGAGCAGGTGGGCCAGGCCCAGGGCCATGAGGAGCTGGGGGACGGTCGAGATGACGCCGATCACGAAGGTGTTCGTGACGGCCGTCCAGAACTCGGAGTCCTGGAGGATCGTGGCGAAGTTGTGCCAGCCGACCCACTCGGACTGGTTCAGGCTCGTCATCTCCACCCGGTGCATGGCTATCCAGCCCGTGTACAGCATCGGGTAGAGGCCGAAGGCACCGAAGATGAGGAAGAAGGGGGCGATGTACGCGTACGGCGACGCCTTGTCGTCGAAGCGCCACAGGCGCGTGCGCCACACGCTGGGTTCGTTCGACACGGCGCCGACCCCGCCGGGTGGCGGGGTGGGGGCACCCCGTGTGGGGGTTGTGGTTGCCACGGAGGGAGTCCTTCCCTGGATCTCGGCCGGGTACGGGCAGGAGTCGGCGCGGGGCCGGGCACCCGGCCCGGGAGACGTCGTCGTACTCGGGTCGCCGGTCCGGCGGACACGGTGCCGCGGCGTCCGGTGAGTGTGCGCCGAACACCGCGGAAAAGACCGGCACTTGACGACCGGGGCCGGTGCGGACGGCCCCGCGCCTACGGCAGGAGCCGCCGCACGGCCCCACGCACGTAGCACGGTGCGGGCGACCGCCGGGCCGCCCGCACCGCGGCTTGGGTCAGCCGATCACCTTGTCGATCGAGTCGGTCGCGGCCTTCCACGCCTTGGCGGGCTTGGTGCCCCGCTGCTCCATGTTGTTGATCTGCGTGGAGATCGTGTCCTTGATCGTGCCGTCCTTCGCGCCGAGCACGGCCTCGGGGATGGCCTTCGCCTCGTCGGCGTAGATCTGACCGATCGGGGCGTTGTTGAAGTACGGCAGCGTCGCGTTCTTCACGCTGGCGAGTTCGTAGGCGCCCTTGTTCGACGGGAAGACACCGATCGCCTTGAACACGGAGGCCTGCTGCTCGGGAGCGGTCAGCCACTTGACCAGGGCGGTGGCTTCCGTGACGTGCTTGCCGGTCTTGGGCACGGCCAGGAAGGAGCCGCCCCAGTTGGCCGCGCTGGTGCCGGGTGCACGAGCGATGTCCCACTTGCCCTTGTAGGCGTCACCGGAGTTGATGGAGATCTGGCCGGCCATCCACGCGGGGCACGCCACGGTGGCGATGGTGCCCTTGCGCAGCGCGGCCTTCCAGGCGTCGCCGAACTGGGGCAGACCCTCGGTCAGCTTCTTGGACGCGGCTTCCGCGGCCAGGTTCCAGCCCTGCTGCACGGCCGGGCTGTCCTTGTAGATCGCCTTGCCGGAAGCGTCGTAGTACTGCTGCGCGGAGGAACCCACGACCGCGTTGTACATGGCGCTCGCGGAGTCCATGAAGTACGTGCCCTTGGCGGCCTTCTTCTGGAACTTCTCGCCCAGCTTGAGGTAGTCCTCCCAGCCGCCCGTGACGGCCTTGGCGACCGACTCACGGTCGCTCGGCAGGCCCGCCGCCTTGAAGAGGTCCGAGCGGTAGCACAGGGACATCGGGCCGATGTCGGTGCCGGCGCCTATGACCGAACCGTCCGACGCGGTGGCCTGCTTCTCCTTCCAGGAGACCCAGTCGCTCACGTCGATCGTCTTGCTCAGGTCGGCGAACTTGCCCGCCTGGGTGTCGACGACCTCCTTGATGCGGCCGACTTCGATGCCGGTCACATCTCCCAGACCACTGCCCGTGTTCAGCTGCTGAAGAAGCTTCGGGTAGTAGTCCTGCTCGTTGGCGGTGGTGTTTTCCTTCACCGTGATGTTCGGGTGCAGCTTGTGGTACTGGGCGAACAGGCCGGCTTCCTTGTAACCGAACTGCCCGAAGTCGTCCACCGTGAGAGTGATTTTCCCGTTCGAGTCCTTGGCGTCCGAGGAGCTGTCGTCGCTGCTGCAGCCGGTCAGCAACAGGGCGGAGGCCGTCAGGACCGTCGTGGTCAGGGCCGCTGCTCTGCGGCCGTGGCCGCCGCCGGTACGGGTGATGCGCATTCCACTACTCCTTGTTCCAGTGGGGAACGGGGTCTCAGGAATCGGACCGCCGAGGCTCGACGATCCGGACCTGCCCTCTCGTTTCGAGCAGCGGCCAGCCCACAGCACTGGACGTGCGGTGAAAAGGTGCTGGTCAACGGTGTGCCATGCGAGATAGAGGGACGGGCCGTTGGTGGTTCGCTCCACACGGGAGGAAGCCCCCGAGGTTCCGTGGGACCGCTCCCACGCGGCATGCCGGAAGACTCCTTCGTGCCGGGCCGGGTGTCAAGACTTGAAAACGGCGTTGTTGCGCAAGCGTGTTCCGGACGTCACGTGAATGTGTCGCTCCACCAGGCGTCATCGGCCGGACACGGGCCGGCCTCGCACAGGATTCGCGCAGGTCACTCATGGGTCCGCCGCGCGGACGGGGAGCCACGGCCGTCCGTCCGGGCCGTCGCCCGAATTTCTGGGCCAGAATGAGGCGAGCCCCCCACCGATCGCCGGAAGGTGAACAATGAGCCCTGCCGACCAGCCGCCTCCGCGCGCGGAGGTCCGGCGCCCGACCCTCAACGCCGTGGCCGCCCTCGCCGGCGTCGGCCGCGGCACGGTCTCCCGGGTCATCAACGGTTCTCCCAAGGTGAGCGCCCCCACCCGCGCGGCGGTGGAGCAGGCGATCGCCGAACTCGGCTACATCCCCAACCCGGCCGCCCGCTCCCTGGCCAGCCGCCGCACCGACACGGTCGCCGTGGTCGTTCCCGAGGGCGAGGCCCGGCTCTTCTCCGAGCCCTACTTCTCGGAGATCATCCGCGGGGTGTCGGCCGAACTGGCAATCGCCGGAATGCAGTTGCTGCTGGTCCTGGTGCCGGACGAGAAGGAGTACGCGCGGCTCGCCACGTACCTGTCCGCGCATCGGGTGGACGGCGTTCTGATGCTCTCGGTCCACGGCGGCGACACGCTCCCCGACCGCCTTCACGAACTCGCCGTACCGACCGTGCTCGCCGGCCGGCGCGGCCCCGGGGAGCCGCTCGGGCATGTCCGCGCGGACAACAGCGGCGGCGCCAGGAGCGCGGTCGAGCATCTGCTGGCCAAGGGGCGCCGGACCATCGGCACCATCACGGGCCCGCTGGACATGGACGCCGCCCGGGCCCGACTCGACGGCTACCGCGAGGCGTTGGAGCACGTGGGCATGACCGTCGACGAGGACCTGATCGCGTACGGCGACTTCCGGGAGGAGGGCGGACGGGCGGCCATGCGGCAGTTGCTGCGCAGACGGCCCGGTCTCGACGCGGTCTTCGCCGCGTCCGACGTGATGGCGTCGGGCGCTGTGCTGGAACTGCGCACGTCGGGCCGGCGGGTGCCCGACGACGTCGCCGTCGTCGGCTTCGACGACTCGATCGTGGCCCGGCACATCGATCCCCCGCTGACCAGCGTCCGCCAGCCGCTGGAGGAGATGGGCCGGACCATGGCGAGCCTCCTGCTGCACGAGATCGCCCACCGCGGGGGCGATCACCGCGAAGTGGTCCTGCCGACGCGGTTGGTGGTGCGGGAGTCCGCGTGAGCGGAGTCCGGGGAGGAACCGAGCGGAGTCGCGGGAGGAACGGTTACCCCCTTTACGCATGGGAGCGCTCCCATGCACAATGGGCGCCACCCGACCCATGGGAGCGAGTCCATGTCCGACCTGACGACCGTGACCTTTCCTCCCGCCTTCCTCTGGGGCGCCGCGACCTCCGCGTACCAGATCGAGGGGGCGGTGCGGGAGGACGGCCGTACGCCCTCGATCTGGGACACCTTCAGCCATACGCCGGGCAGGACGGCCGGCGGCGAGCACGGTGACATCGCTGTCGACCACTACCACCGCTACCGCGATGACGTGGCGCTGATGGCCGACCTGGGCCTGACGGCGTACCGCTTCTCGATCTCCTGGTCGCGGGTGCAGCCGACGGGCCGGGGCCCGGCGGTCCAGGTGGGCCTGGACTTCTACCGGCGGCTGGTGGACGAGCTGTTGGCGCACGGCATCAAGCCCGCGGTCACCCTCTACCACTGGGATCTGCCGCAGGAGTTGGAGGACGCGGGCGGCTGGCCGGCCCGCGACACGGCGTTCCGGTTCGCCGAGTACGCGCAGATCGTCGGCGAGGCGCTGGGCGACCGGGTGGAGCAGTGGATCACGCTCAACGAGCCCTGGTGCAGCGCGTTTCTGGGCTACGCGTCCGGCGTGCACGCGCCGGGTCGCACGGACCCGGAGGCCTCGCTGCGGGCCGCGCACCATCTCAACCTGGCGCACGGGCTGGGCACCACGGCCCTGCGGGCGGCGATGCCGGCCCGCAACTCGGTGGCGCTGAGCCTCAACTCGTCGGTGGTCAGGCCGGTTTCGCAGGACCCCGCGGATCTGGCGGCGGCCCGGAAGATCGACGACCTGGCCAACGGCGTCTTCCACGGCCCGATCCTGCACGGCGCGTACCCGGAGACGCTGCTGGCGGCGACCTCGTCGGTGACCGACTGGTCGTACGTCCTGGACGGTGATCTGCGGGCGATCCAGCAGCCGTTGGACGCGCTGGGGCTCAACTACTACACGCCTACGCTGGTTTCGGCGGCCGAGTGGGCCGGTACCGGTCCGCGCGCCGACGGCCACGGCGCGAGCGCGCACTCGCCGTGGCCGGGCGCGGACGACGTCGCCTTCTTCCAAACCCCGGGCGAGCGTACGGAGATGGGCTGGACGATCGACCCGACCGGCCTGCACGAGCTGATCATGCGCTACACCCGCGAGGCCCCGGGGCTGCCGCTCTACATCACGGAGAACGGCGCGGCCTACGACGACAAGCCGGACCCGGACGGCCGAGTGCACGACCCGGAGCGGATCGCCTATCTGCACGGGCACCTCTCTGCGGTGCGGCGCGCCATCGCGGACGGCGCGGATGTCCGGGGCTACTACCTGTGGTCGCTGCTGGACAACTTCGAGTGGGCGTACGGGTATGAGAAGCGGTTCGGGGCGGTGTACGTGGATTACGCGACGCTGGCTCGGACGCCGAAGTCGAGTGCGCTGTGGTACGGGGAGGCGGCTCGGTCGGGGGCGTTGCCCGGTGTCACGGATGCCGCCTGAGCGTTCTGTGGTGCGCCGTCGGGCGAGTGCGGCGCCGTTGTGGCTGGTCGCGCAGTTCCCCGCGCCCCTGTGAGGCGCGGGGAACCGTCAACCGTCGGACGTCACCCGTCAGTTGAAGGCGCCGAACGCCTTCGAGAACGCGAACTTGTCCTGGAGGATCGAACTGCAGGTGGCGTCGGCGGAGGGCTTGGTGCCGTCGGCGCACTGCTTGTCTCGGGTGGCCGACCACATCGAGAGCCAGCCGAGGCCCTTGGACTTGGCGAAGTTCACCAGTTGGGTGGCGTCGTCGACCTTGAAGATCTCGCTGGCGACGTCGTTCACGCCGAGCATCGGAGTGACGGCGACGGTCTTCCAGGCGGCGGCGTCCGAGAGGCCGAGCACGCTCTTGACCTGGGCCTGGGTGGCGGTGGCGGCCAGTTCGGCGTAGGTGCCCATGTCGCCGCTGTAGGCGGGGCCGTAGTCCATGGCCATGATGTTGAGCGTGTTGATCTTCACGCCGTTGGACTTGGCGTTGGACAGGAGGTTGACGCCGTCCTGGGTGAGGCCCTCGGGCATGACCGGGAGGGTGTAGGAGACGTCCAGGTCCGGGTGTTGGTCCTGGAGCTTGGCTATGGCCTTGGCGCGGTTGGTGTTCGCCGTGGTGTTGGGCAGCGCGCCGCCCTCGACGTCGAAGTCGACCTTGGTGAGCTGGTACGCGTCCACGACCTTGCCGTACGCCGTCGCCAGCGCGTCCGCCGAGGAGCAGGTGGTGGCCAGTTCGGAGCCGGAGGCGCCGCCGAAGGAGACGCGGACGTCGCCGCCCTTGGCGCGCAGGGCGCCGATCTGTGCGGCCACGGCGTCGGTGCCGAGGTCGCTTACGCCGCCCCACTTGGGGGTGCAGCCGCCGCCGTCGGTGATGAAGGCGAGGTTGTAGTTCTTGACGCCGGTCGCGTCGGCGCTGGCCAAGAGATCGAAGGCCGGGTAGAGCGAGGTGTCGACGTAGGGCGCGAAACCGGCGCTCGCCGTGGTGCCGGTGCCGGAGCTCTTGGTGGGGGTCGGCGTCGGCGTGGGGGTGGCCGTCTTGGTGGGGATGGGTGTGGAGGTCGGCGTCGGGGTGGGCTTCGGGGTCGTGGTCCCCGTGGGGCGGCCGGTCGGTTCGGGCGTGGCGGTGCCGTCCGCCGAGCACTTGGCGCCGTCGATGAGACAGGCGGTCGGGTTCGCGGTGCCGTTGACCACGAAGCCGACGGTGACGGACTTGCCGGCGGCCAGCCCGTCGGTGTCCCACTTCGGCGGCGTGACGGTGACGTGCTGCCCGCTGACGCTCGACTCGGCGTTCCACAGCGAGCTGAGCTTGGTGCCCGAGGGCAGGTCGAACTCCAGCTTCCAGGCCTTCTCGGTCCCACCGCTGTTGTTGGTGACGACGTACTGCGCGGTGTAACCCGTCGACCAGTCACTGGTCTTGGTGTAGGCGGCGCCGATGCCGGCCGCCTGGGCGGTGCCCGTGAGCAGGACCGCGCCACCGCCGACCACGGCCGCGGCGACCACACCGCCGATCACCTTGTTTCTGCCGCTCACCTTGCGCCGGTGCGTGGTCATCGCGTGCCTGCCTTCGTTCTGGGGGTGGGGTGCGGCAGCACGCTAGCGACCTGGAATCGGGCAAAGTGCCTGATCCGGGCGGGGGTTGCGGATCTTAGGGTGCGCTTAAGGAAGGGATCGGGAGCGGTTAAAGGTAGAGACCAATCTGCCGCGCCGCCGCCGTCGCACGGACCCCCGGTGGCCTCGGCGCTCCGGCTCCCGTCCGTCCACCTGGATCCAGATCCGCACCTCGGTCCCGCCCAGGACGGACGACCCGATCCGTACGTCCCCGCCGGTCGACTCCGCGAGCCGGCGCACGATGTCCAGGCCCAGACCGGTGGAGCCGGCGCTGCCCGAGCCGCGCCCGCGGGCCATGGCGGCCACGGGGTCGGTGATGCCGGGGCCCGCGTCGGAGACCAGGACGATCACCGCGTCCTCGCCGTTGTGCACGTCGACCGCGAAGGCCGTGCCCTCGGCGGTGTGCCGGAAGACGTTGCCGAGCAGGGCGTCGAGCGCGGCGGCGAGGTCGGCCCGGGCCACGGGTATGCGCACCGGCCGGTCGGCGCCGGCCACCCGCCACTTACGGCCCTCGTCCTCCGCGAGCGCCGACCAGAACACCATCCGCTCCCGGACCACCTCGGCCGCGTCGCACCCGGCCCCTGGCAGGGCCGCCGCGGTCTGCGGCTTGGCGTCCCGGGCGGTCCGGATGATCGTGTCGACCTCGCGCTCCAACTGGGCTACGGCCTCCCGGGTCTGGTCGGCGGCCGGTCCGTCGCCCAGCGAGGCCGCGTTGAGCCGCAGTACGGTCAGCGGCGTACGCAGCCGGTGGGACAGGTCGGCCGCCAACTCCCGCTCGTTCGCCAGCAGTTGGACGACCTGGTCGGCCATCGAGTTGAACGCGACGGCGGCCAGGCGCAGTTCGCTCGGGCCGTCCTCGGGCACCCTCGCCCCCAGCTTGCCCTCCCCCAGTTCGTGCGCGCCCTCGACCAGCCGCCGGGCGGGCTTCACCATCCGCACGCCCAGCCGGTCGGCGACGGCGACCGAGCCGACGATCAGCGCGACGCCGACCGCGGCGAGCACCGCCCAGGCCGTGCCCACGCCGTTTCGGACCTCGGCGTCGGGGACGAACACCTCGACGACGGCGATCGCGCCGGAGCTCAGCGCGACCGGCTGGAGCAGTGTGGAGCCACCCGCGACCTCGGTGGTGGAGGCGCGGCCCAGCTTCCGTACGGTCGCGATGGCGTCGTCGGCCGCACGCCGCCGCCCGATGTCGACGGCCTTGCCGCCCTCGACGGCCGGTATGTGCACGGCCATCCCGGAGTCGGAGCCCGCGGAGGCGACGACCTTCTCCAACTGGTCTCGGTCGGTGGTGATGGACAGCGCCGGGGCGACGGCGGCGGCCTCCCGCTCGGCGTTGGAGAACGCGCGGTCCCGGGCCATCTCCTTGATGACCAGCCCGAGCGGGACCGCGAAGGCGACCACGACCATGGCGGTGACCGCCAGGCAGACCTTGACCAGTGCCCATCTCATCGCGGCGGCTCCGCTCCCCCGGGTGGTTCCAGCTTCACGCCGACGCCGCGCAGGGTGTGCAGATAGCGCGGACGGGCGGCGGTCTCGCCCAACTTACGGCGCAGCCAGGACAGATGGACGTCGATGGTCTGGTCGTCGCCGTACGACTGCTGCCACACCTCGGCGAGCAGTTCCTTGCGGGGCACGACGACACCGGGCCGGCCGGCCAGGAAGGCCAGCAGGTCGAACTCGCGGCGGGTGAGGTCCAGCCGTACGCCGTCCAACTCGGCCTGGCGGCGCAGCGGGTCGACGGTCAGGCCGCCGACGCTCAGGACGCTGGACGGCGGTGCCTCCCCGGCGGCGGACCGGGAGCGTCGTAGCACCGCCGCCATCCGCGCCGAGAGGTGCTCGACCGAGAAGGGCTTGGTCAGGTAGTCGTCCGCGCCCGCGTTCAGCAGCCGGACGATCTCCGTCTCGTCGTCGCGCGCGGTGGCGATGATCACGGGCACGTCCGTGATGCCGCGCAGCATCTTCAGCGCCTCGGACCCGTCCAGGTCGGGCAGACCGAGGTCGAGGATGACCACGTCGAAACGGAAATGGGCGACCTCGCGCAGCGCCTCCAGCGCCGTCCCGACACTGCGCACCGTGTGCGCGGCGTCGGTCAGGTGCCGGATCAGCGCCGAACGCACGAACTGGTCGTCCTCGACCACGAGCACACTTGCCATGCGCCGCACCGTACGCCATCCGGGCGAGCCGGATCCGGGCCTGTGGATAACTTCGGAGGGGCGACACCTGTGGGGCGTGTGAGGCAGTATGGCCGCGATGCTCAGAGGACTCGCACACGTACTGGCTTGGTTGCTCGCCACGGGCGCGGCGGTCACGCTGTCGTGGTGGGGCGTCCACACGGTGATGGCGGGCACGGCCTACGACCCGCCGCGCGCCCTGCCCATCACGGCGGGCCACGCGACCACGCAGGAGTCGAAGCCGCTGGCGTCCGCGACGCCTAGCACGCCGACTCCCACGCCGAAGCCGACGCCTTCGAAGACGTCCGCCGAGCCGAAGCCGACCCCCTCGAAGACCCCCACCACCAGCCCGTCGCCCACCACTTCGGCCGCCGGCCAGGTCAAGAGCTACGACACCGAGGGCGGCCGGGTGGTCTTCGACCTCACCGACACCTACGCGACGCTGGTGTCGGCGACGCCGGGCCCGGGCTGGTCGATGCAGGTGTGGAAGACGGAGACGTGGATCCGGCTGGAGTTCGCCTCGGGCGCGGACCGGGTGTCGGTGTTCTGCACGTGGCACGACGGGCCGCCACAAGTGGACGTCGAGAACTACTAGTCGCGAACCGGTGGTTGAGAGCTGCTGGTCGACAACTGTCAGCGGAACACCGAGGGTGGCGGGGCCGGCGATGCCACCGCCGCCGCGTCCGTGACCGGGGCTGCGCCGCCAGTGAAGTCCAGTAGCGCGCGGCCGTGTTCGACGCGGCCGGGGTGCGGGTCGGAGGCGGCGCGGCGGGTGAGTTCGGCTAGGGGCAGCGGGGTGTCGGAGGCGACCAGGACCGCGTTGCCGAACCGTTTGCCGCGCAGCACGGTCGGGTCGGCGATCAGGGCGAGTTCGGGGAAGCGGGCAGCGGCGGTGGCGATCTGGCCGCGCAGATGGGCCAGCGGCGGGCCGTCGGCGAGGTTGGCGGCGTAGCAACCGCTCGGGCGCAGTACGCGGCGGACCTCGTCCAGGAACTCGGTCGAGGTGAGGTGGGCGGGGGTGCGGGCCCCGCTGAAGACGTCCGCGACGACCAGGTCGGCCCAGCCGTCGAGCACCTTGGCGAGCCCTTCACGCGCGTCGACGGATCGCACCCTGATCCGGGCGCTCGCGTCCAACGGCAGCTGCCGGCGCACCAGTTGGACGAGCGAGGCGTCCCACTCGACGACCTGCTGGGTGGACCGGGGCCGGGTGACGGCGACATAGCGGGCCAGGGTCAGCGCACCGCCCCCGAGGTGCACGACGTGCACGGGCTTGCCGGCCGGCGCGACCAGATCGACGACGTGCCCGAGCCGGCGCTGGTACTCGAAGGAGAGGTACGCGGGATCGTCCAGGTCGACGTGCGACTGCGGCGCCCCGTCGATCAACAACGTCCAGGCCCGCGCCCGGTCCCGGTCGGGTATGAGCTCGGCGAGCCCACCGTCGACGGCCTCGACGACGGCTTCGGCGACGGCCGGCCCGCGCCGGGCGTTCCTGGACTTTCCCATGGCGCCATTATCGACGGCGCCGAGAGGTGCCGCCTGCGCACGCGTGCGTGGGCATCGCGGGATGGCTTGGGCGGTGCCGGTGCCGGTCGGTCACGCACGCGTGGAACGCCCGACTGCGGCGTCCCTGCAGCTCGCCGAAGGCAACGTCACCGGCAGTTGTCGGCCGCCTCGATCAGACGGGCCGCTTCGCCCAGCGCCTGGCGCAGGACCGCCGGGTCGGTCGCGAGGTCGGTCTCGCCGGGTGGGAGGAGCCAGTCGGAGCCCTCGACGGGGGGCTCGGGGGGCAGGCGCAGGCCTCGGCCGTCGGTCTCCGTACAGATGGAGCCGGGCACGTCCCAGGCGGCCGCGGTGCCGGAGGGGACCACGAAACCGAGGGTGCCGCAGCCGTCGTCGTGGAGTACGGGCCCCATCGCGTCGCAGGAGCCCCGGCGCAGGATGTCGACCGCCTCCAGACCGTGCCGCGTCGGCACCGTCACCAGGTCGCAGCCGGAGTCCGCGCCGGGCGGTGCGCCGCCGGGCGGCACCGGCGTGAACCTCACCGGCGTCACCGTCGTACGAGGATCGCTGCTCTGCCTGGTCTGCATCCAGGACTCCACCACGGAACCCCTCCTTGAACGAAGCGGCTCGGGAGTCGGGCGGCTCCCGGTCCTACGGGGTTCAACGCGCCGCCGCGTCAACGGCTACGGCGGAAATCCGCCGCAAAGGATGGCAGTTCATGGCGGATCCCGGATGAGATATCCCGTTTGTAGCCAAACCCTGCGTGCCGGGTCGGTGACAGCGGGTACGTTCATGCCCGCCGGAAATCAAGGGCGATCCCGTTGACAACCAGCTCAAGTCGCCCGAAATCCGGCTTGGTTCGACGGTTCGCACGAGAGGACCCGGCCATGGCGTCGTCAAAGGTGACCTCGTCCCAGCCCGCCCGCCCACCACGGCCGAATCTCGCCTTCCGACAGCTGCGCAACCGGCGTTCACCGGCCGAGTTCGCGGCGGCGGTACGGCGGTCGGCCCGTGAGATCGGGGAGCGGGTGAGCTGCGACGCGCGCTATGTCGGCCGGGTCGAGGCGGGCGAGATCCGGTGCCCCAACTACGCGTACGAACGGGTGTTCCTGCACATGTTCCCCGGCCGCACGCTCGCCGACCTGGGCTTCGCGCCCCGCTCGTCCGTACGCGGGCGCCGGGCGCGGAGTGCCGAGGACGCGCCCCCCGACCCCACCACGAGCCGGGCGCGCGCCGCAGGTGAGACGCAGGGGGCGCACGAGCCGTATGACACGAAGAAGCCGCAGGACACACAGCCGCATGAGGGGTACCCGTACGGCACGCACGCGTACGACCCGCCCGACCATCACGAGAACCGTGAGCTCCACGAGAACGCCGAGCTTCACGAGAACGCCGAGAAAAACGAGGAGAGCGACGTGCTACGTCGCGCATTCATGACCGGCGGGGGCGCCACGGTGGCCGCCGCCTCGATGGGCCCCTTCGGGCTCGCCTTCGACGCGTCGGCCGCGGAACGTCCTGTGCGCCGGGCCGGGGCGAGCGACGCGGGCGCCCTGGAAGAAGCCGTCCGCAGGATCCGGCTGCTCGACGACCGGCACGGCGCGGACGGTCTCTACCGGCGTGCGGCGGCTCCGCTGCGCGCCGCCTACGCGCTGCTCGACGCCGGCGCGACCCGGCAGACCACCGCCGACCGTTTGCACTCGGGGGCCGGTGAACTCGCCATCTCGGTGGGCTGGTTGGCGCACGACTCGGGGCGCTGGGACGACGCGCGTTCGCACTACGCGGAGGCGCTCGCGACCGCCCGGATGACCGGCGACGACGCCCTGGAGGCGCACGCCTTCTGCAACACGGCGTTCCTCGCGCGCGACGCTGGCCGGCCACGCGAGGCGGTCCGGGCCGCGCAGGCCGCGCAACGCGTCGGACGGCCCCTGGGCTCGCCCCGCCTGATGTCGCTGCTCGCGCTGCGCGAGGCGGGCGGCTGGGCCGGGCTCGCCGACCGCACCGGCTGCGAACAGGCGCTCGCCCGCGCGCAGACCCTCTACGAGCGCGGCCCCTCGGACACCGACCCCGAGTGGATGAGCTTCTACGGGGAGGCCGAACTGGAGGGCTTGGAGGCGCAGTGCTGGTCGACGCTGGGCGACTGGCCCCGCGCCGCCCGTCACGCGCGCCGCGCGGCCCACCTCCAGGACCCGCACTTCACCCGCAACATCGCCCTCTACACCGCGGAACTCGCCGACGACCTGGCCCGCGGCGGCCACCCCGACGAGGCCGCGACGGCGGGCCTGCGCGTCATGGACCTCCTGGACCAGGTCCAGTCCTCCCGCGTCCAGACGATGCTCGCGACCACCGCGCGCGTGCTGCTGCCGCACCGACGCGCGTCGGGCGTATCGACGTTCCTGGAGCGACACGCTTCGCGGCCCCGGACGGCGTGAAGGGGGCGCGGGTGCGGGGCGTACCGGCGGAGCCCTGCGCGCCGTCAGTTCGTCAAGTGCCCCAAGTCGTTCCAGCTCTCGACCGCCGGTTCGCCGTAGGCCCAGCCGAGGGTGGAGAAGGACGTCGGGTTGAGGCGTATACGGGCCGCGAAGTCGAGGGGGAGGCCGAGCCAGCGGGCGCCGATGGAGCGCAGGATGTGGCCGTGGGCGAAGACGAGGACGTCGCGGTCCTCGGCGCGGGCCCAGGCGACCACCTCGTCGGCGCGGGCGGTGACCTCGGCGAGGGACTCGCCGTCCGGGACGCCGTCGCGCCAGATGAACCAGCCGGGGCGGACGGCCTGGATGTCGTCCGGGGTCATGCCCTCGTAGGCGCCGTAGTCCCACTCCATGAGCGTGTCCCAGGACTGCGCGCGCTCGCCGAACCCGGCGAGTTCGCAGGTCTCACGCGCGCGTGCCAGCGGGCTGGTGCGCACCTCGACGTCGGGCAGTCCGTCGAGCGGTGCCCGGTGCAGGCGCTCGCCGAGCAGCTTGGCGCCCCGGCGGCCCTCCTCGAGGAGCGGCACATCGGTCCTGCCCGTGTGCTTGCCGGACAGCGACCACTCGGTCTGTCCGTGGCGGGCCAGCAGGATGCGCGGAGCCATGGGTGAGGAAACCTTTCCGGGATAAACCAGAGGCGGACCGGATCCATCATCCCGCACCCTGGTGGAGGGCAACCCGAGGGCCGATCTCTGCGTCTTTGAGGGCCGGGGGCCGCGCCACGGGGGCGTGCGCGTACGCCGTAAAGTGGCACGGCCGGATCCACCGGGCGCCGCGCGAGAGAAGGGGGAGGCGATCGGATGCCGATGACCGAGACACCAGGCACCGAGACGGCCTCGCGCACCCGGCTGCGCTGGTGGACGGAGTTGCCGCTGATCCTGCTGGTGTACGCGTGCTACTCGGCCGGCCGACTGCTCGCCCGCGGTGACGTGACCGGCGCCGTCGACCACGGTCTGACGATCCTGCGCATCGAGAAGGCCCTGCACCTCAACGCCGAGCACCCGCTGAACCGGCTCTTCACGCGCGAGGCGTGGCTCGGTGTGCCGGCCGACTTCTGGTACGCGTCGCTGCACTACCTGGTCACGCCGATGATCCTGATCTGGCTGTTCAGGTCGCGCGCGGTGCGCTACCGCGCGGCCCGCACCTGGCTGATGACGTCCACCTTCATCGGTCTGATCGGCTTCACCCTGCTGCCGACCTGCCCGCCCCGGCTGCTGTCCGGGGGCCACGGCTTCGTCGACACGATGGCCCAGTACAGCTCGTACGGCTGGTGGGGCGGCGACGCCAGCGCCCCGCGGGGCCTGGGCGGCATGACCAACCAGTACGCGGCGATGCCGAGCCTGCACGTGGGCTGGGCGCTGTGGTGCGGGGTCGTGCTGTGGCGGTTCGGCGGCTCGCGGCTGACGAAGGCCGCCGCCGTCGCCTACCCGCTGCTGACGACGATCGTCGTGATGGGCACCGCGAACCACTACTTCCTCGACGCGGTGGCGGGCGCGGCCGTGATGGGCGCGGGCTTCCTGCTGACGCCGTACGTGATGCGGGTCGCGAACCGGATCCGGAAGCTGCTGCCCTTCGCCGCAGCGCCCTCTCCCGGCGCAGGTTCCCCAATTGTCAGTGCCGGATGCCAGACTTCCGCAGGTGAGCGATTCCCACGGCAGCGCGAGTCCCGGATCGGATCCGGAGCCGAGCCAGACGCCTCTTCCACGGATGCGGGAGAAGGCGCTGCGGCAGCGGCTCGCTGAGCTGCGCGGTCCCGGCGTACCGGCCAAGGCACTCGACGCCCGCGCCCTCGCGGCGCTGGCGGCCAACCCCGGATGCAGACGGCGCGCGATCCTCGACGGTGCCGGGGTGGACAAGACGGCGGTGGCCGGGGCGCTGGGCTCCCCGTCGGCCTTCGGCCAGTCCCAGTTCGCGATCACGCGGGGAAACGCGTTCGAGGCGAAGGTCAAGGCGGACGGGGGCGCGGAGCTGCTGCGGCTGGTGCACGAGCGGCTGGACGCGGAGGCCGAGCCGCCCGCCGACGCGCGCGTGCCCGATCTCGCCGCGATCGGTCCCGAGGGCCGCGCGGCCCGTACGGCGCTGGCGCTGCGTGAGGCCGGCGAGGCACCCGGCGCCTGGACGCTGCTCGACCATCCGATGCTGGCGCTGGACGTGGCGGGCTCCCCCGCCTTCCTGGAGCCGGATGCCGTGGTGGTGCACCCGGACGGCAGCTGGACGGTCGTGGAGATCAAGTCCTTCCCGATGCTGGACGGTTCAGCGGACCCGGCGAAGGTCGGCGCCGCCGCCCGCCAGGCCGCGGTGTACGTGCTGGCCCTGGAGCAGGTAGCCGCCCGTCTCGACCCGCCCCCGTCGGTACGCCACCGGGTGCTGCTCGTGTGCCCGAAGGACTTCTCCAACCGGCCCACCGCCTCCGCCGTGGACGTCCGCAAGCAGCGCGCGGTCACCGCCCGCCAGCTGGCCCGCCTCACCCGCATCGAGGACATCGCCGACGCCCTCCCCGAGGACACCTGCTTCTCCCCCGAACTGCCCGCCGCCGAACTGACGGCCGCCGTCGAGTCGGTGCCGGCGGCCTACGCGCCCGAGTGCCTGTCCGCCTGCGAGCTGGCCTTCCACTGCCGCGACCACTCCCGCGCGGCCGGCGCGGTGACCACCCTGGGCCGCCCGGTCCGCGCCGAACTGGGCGGCCTGA
The DNA here is from genome assembly GCF_029892565.1 of Streptomyces pseudovenezuelae. Taxonomy (GTDB): domain Bacteria; phylum Actinomycetota; class Actinomycetes; order Streptomycetales; family Streptomycetaceae; genus Streptomyces; species Streptomyces pseudovenezuelae_A. The sequence continues at coordinate 756,884 of NZ_JARXVH010000004.1, forward strand.
CGACGGTCGAGGACGTCCTGGCGGCGTCCCGGGGCGAGGCCGGCGACCCCGACGACCCGGCGGTGGCCGCCCTGCGCAGGGCGGCTGCGCTGCGGGCGGAGGCCCTGGCGGGAGCGCGCCTGGCGGCCGTCCCGCCCCAGCCGTTCCTCCCCGCCGCGGAGGGCGCCCCGTGTCGCTGATCTCCACCCTGGCCCGCCTCGAAGCCGTCAGCACCGGCCGCGCCCAGCCCGCCGCCACCGTCCGGCACCGGCATCTGTCCGAGCGCCCCCTGGTGTTCGTGCCGCTCACCACCGCGGGCGAGGCCGGAGCACCGCTCGGCGCGCTGGTGGGCACGGACCGGGACGCGCCGCGTCTGCTGGTCGTGGCGCAGCCCCGGGACCGCGACCTCAGGTTCGCGTTCCTGGCCGAGCTGGCGGACATCGTGCTGCCGTATGTCGACGGGTACGCCGAGGATGTGGAGGCCGCCGAGCGCAACGAGACCGATCCGGAGACCGGCAAGCGCGTCAAGGTCGAGGTCGAGCTGTGCGCGGACGCCCCGCAGCTGATCGTGCCCAGCCGCGCGGGCCTCGACTTCGTCCGGCTGCTCGGCCGCTCCATGCGCTTTCGCCGTACGGCCGAGCAGGACCCGGAGACGCCGTACCCCGCGCCCCCGCGCGTGCCGCTGCTCGGCCGGTGGCTGACCCACTACGGGGAGCGGTCCCGGGTGCCGGGTTCCTCGCTGCTGCTGGCGATGACGGACGTCCTGGGCCGGCACTGGGCGACCGGGCAGTCCACCCTGGAGGACCAGCACCTGGGCGCGCTGCTCGCCTGGATCGACCCCCCGGAGGGCGCGACCGGCGCGGAGGCCGCGCTGCGTGCCGAGCTCGCGCGCGACGCGAAGGGCCAGTTGCTCTGCCCGCCGGCCGGCCCGGCCACCGACCCGGCCTTCGACAACAGGCTGCTGGCCCCCGCCCTGGATCGCCACTACCGCGCGCGTACCGCCCTCGCCGCCGCCGAGGACGGGCTGGAGGCGGACGACCGGCTCGGTGAACTCACCGCCGCCGAGCGGGAGATCCGCGATCTGGTCGAGAGCCGGACCCGGCCCGCCTGGGACGCGGTGTGGCGCGGGCTCGACCTGGTGCGGGCGCTGCCCGAGGGCGGGCGCGTCGAGGAGCGGTGGACCCGGGACCGCTGGTCGTTCACCGCGCACCGCGACCGGATCGTCGCGGGCGAGCCCCCGCAGCCGCGCCGCGACGACGCGGTCACCGCGGCCAACAAACTCGCCGCGCGCGAGCGCGAGCAGGCCCGCCTGGAGGCGCAGGAGGCCCTGGACGACCCGCTGGTGATGGCGGGGCGGCGGCTGTCCGGGGAGGCGTTCGCCGGCGAGGTGACGGACGTGGTCATGGCATACAGCGAGGGCAGGCGCCCCAGCCCGCGCCCGCTGGTCACCGTCCGCACGGACGACCGGCCGCACCTGGGCGAGCGGGCCAAGGTGTTCCGGTCGCTGGGCGGCAAGCCACAGGCGGCGGAGTACGTCGGCCACGAGGACTCCCCTGCCGGTGACGTGCTGATCGTGCTGCGGGTCCTCGACAAGATGGGCCGCGGCAAGGAGCCCGAGAGCGGTTCCGTGCCGGAGAAGGGCGACCGGCTCTGCTTCACGCTGTTCGAGCACGAGCAGCGGGGCGGCCCGAAGCTGCCCGACCCGGAGGCGACACCGTGGACGCACGGCGGGCCGCCCGGTGAGGCCGCCGCGGAGGCCGCCGATCCCCTGACCCCGGAGGACGTCCTGTGACCGCCGCCTTCGATCCCGGTGCCGCGGCGACCCGGGCGACCGACGCGATCCTCCACGACACCCTGCGAGGCACCCACCGGGGTGTGGTCGTCGACTCCCCGCCCGGCGCCGGCAAGTCCACGCTCGTCGTGCGCGCCGCACTCGAACTGGCCGACGCGGGGCGCCCGTTGATGATCGTCGCGCAGACGAACGCGCAGGTCGACGACCTCGTCCTGCGGCTCGCCGAGAAGAACCCCGAACTCCCCGTGGGCCGGCTGCACAGCAGCGACGCCGACCCGTACGACAAGGCGCTCGACGACCTGCCGAACGTACGCAAGTCGGCGAAGGCGGGGGACCTGGCCGGGCTGTCGGTCGTCATCTCCACGGCCGCCAAGTGGGCGCACGTGAAGGTCGACGAGCCGTGGCGGCACGCGATCGTGGACGAGGCCTACCAGATGCGCTCGGACTCGCTGCTCGCCGTGGCCGGACTGTTCGAGCGGGCCCTGTTCGTGGGCGACCCGGGCCAGCTGGACCCGTTCTCCATCGTCGGGAGCGAGCAGTGGGCGGGTCTGTCGTACGACCCCTCGGCCTCCGCCGTGACCACGCTCCTCGCGCACAACCCCGAGCTGCCCCAGCACCGCCTCCCGGTGTCCTGGCGCCTCCCGGCATCGGCGGCGCCCCTCGTCTCCGACGCGTTCTACCCGTACACACCGTTCCGCAGCGGCACGGGCCACGACGACCGGCGGCTCTCCTTCGCCGTCCCCTCGGACGGTTCCGGTCCCGACCGGGTGATCGACGAGGCCGCCGTGGCGGGCTGGGGCCTGCTGGAGCTGCCCGCGCGGCACACCCCTCGGACGGATCCGGAGGCGGTGCGAGCGGTGGCCTCGGTGGTACGACGGCTGCTCGACCGGGGCGGCGCGGCCACCTCGGAGCGCTCGCCGGACCCGGCCCCGCTCACCACCGACCGCATCGCCGTCGGCACGGCCCACCGCGACCAGGCCGCATCGGTCCGGGCGGCCCTCACCGAACTGGGCGTCACGGACGTCATCGTGGACACCGCGAACCGCCTCCAGGGCCGCGAGTACGACGTCACGGTCGTCCTGCATCCGCTCTCCGGCCGCCCCGACGCCACCGCCTTCCACCTGGAGACGGGCCGCCTCTGCGTCCTCGCCTCCCGCCACCGCCACGCCTGCATCGTGGTCTGCCGCGCGGGCGTGACCGACCTCCTGGACGACTACCCGTCCACGGAACCGGTCCAGCTGGGCACGCTGGTGAAGTTCCCGGACGGGTGGGAGGCGAACCACGCGGTGCTGGCCCGCCTGGCGGAACACCGGGTGAGCTGGCGGCCGTGAGCGGGCCTCCCCGACCGGCCGACACCCCTCGCCGCACGCAGCCCCTCGCCGGACGGAGTCCGGCACGCCGCCGGAGACGGCCAACGAATACAGCCCGGACGGGTGGGAGGCGAACCACGCGGTGCTGGCCCGCCTCGCGGAACACCGGGTGAGCTGGCGGCCCTGACCAGGGACCCTGACCGGCTGACGTGAACGGTCGCGTATTCGCTCATCGCCAATCCGTCGGAAACATCACGCACCCCGGTCACCCTGATACCGCGGGTGGTCTTGCGCGGGCACGAGACAATGGACGGTGGCCCGGTCACAGAACGGGTCGCCCGCGACGTATGAACGAGGAGGAGAAGACATGGCGGAGCCCACGCCGCGTCGGAACGAACCGCGGCTACGCCCCGCGCCCCTGCTCTTCGAGCCCGCGGAGGCGGCCGCCGATCCGGAGCACTTCTTCGACCTGGAGTCGATCGACGACCCGGGCGCGCTGCTGGCCCGCTCGACGGAGCTGGCGCAGGCGTTCCGCGCGGCGGCGGACCGGGCGGTGGAGTACCAGGCGATGGCGGCCGCGCAGCTCGCCGACCCGCGGCGGTTCGACCGGCTGACGCCCGCGGACATCGCGGAGCGGGCCGAGTGGACCGAGGACTATGCCAAGAAGATGGTCGAGTACGGGCAGCGCCTGATGCGCGGCGCGGAGGGCGCCGGAGGCCCCGACCCGGTCTGAGGCGAGGGTCCCCGCCCGCTCGCCGCGGCATATGCCAGGCGGGCAAGATACCCCGTCCCACCCCCTCCTGTCCCGGTTTCCGGCAACCCTCAGAAACGGAACGCTCACAGCCGGTAGATGTAGATGCCATGAGCAGCGAACCCGACCAGCCCTTCTCCGACCGCTGCGACGTCTACGGACTCACCCGGGACGGCGCGGCCTGGCTCGCCTCGGCAGGAACGTATCCGCGGAGCACGCTCGCCCTCTGGGAGGAGCGGCCGGACGCCCCTGTCGTCCTACCGTGCGGCCCGGTCTTCGACGTCGTCAGCGTGCCCGCCGTCTTCGGGCGCCGGATGCTCGACCGGCTGTGGGAGGAGGGGCCCGGGTCGGGGCCGGTGGCGGTGTTCCGCGGCCGGATGCTGCTGTTCTCCGCGCCCGGTACGGCCCAGCGGCTGCCGTCGCTGCTGCGCTGGGAGGAGTTCGGCCGCACGGGCGCCATCCCGCCCCTGCTGTGCCACGGCAACGGCGACGCGGTGACCGTGCCCGCCCCGCTGGCCGGCGCCCCGACCTCCCGCTGGCTCGTCGCCCCGGACACCCGTCACCCGTGGCTCCCGGGCCCCGAGATCGTGCTCTGGGCGGCCGTCCGTGCGGCCCGGTCAGCGGTGCGGATATCGATTTTTCCTCCCGCCGATCAGGATGCTAAGGTCTACGACGTCAGCAGGCGCCGCTAGCTCAGTTGGTTAGAGCAGCTGACTCTTAATCAGCGGGTCCGGGGTTCGAGTCCCTGGCGGCGCACAGACAGTGAAAGCCCCTCGCGATCGCGAGGGGCTTTTCGCATGCCCGAGCGCGTCGACCCACAAGCACACCGGCCCACAAGGGCATCGGCACTACCCGGCCGTGATCTTCACCGTCCACGCCCCCGAAGCCGTCCGTCCCTCCGCCTCCACCCGCACCTTCGCGCCCCGGGCCGTCTCGCCCGGCACGGTGAAGCTCTCGCCGAGGGCGACCGGAGCGTCGGCGAGCGGGGGATAGACCGAGTTCTCCCAGCAGGCCTCGGTGTGCGGGTGGGCGTCGATGACCTGGATCGGGCCGTCGCCGGACTGGGCTCCGCTGCTGATGCGGTAGACGAGGATGCCGGAGCGGCACACGGCGGTGTCGTTGCCGACCGGCCCGCGCGCCTCGAAGGCGAGCGCGCTGTCGGGACCGGTGCGCACCACCGCGAGCTTGGTGCCGCGCCCGAGGCCGAAGGCCGGCGACCCGGCCGCGCCCGTCACCGGCAGCCCCGGCCCGGCGCCCAGCGGCTCCAGCGTCAGCCGGGTGGCGCCCCGGCCCCGCGCGCACACCACCTGCCGCGGCTCCAGCCAGCCCAGCTTCCACTTGTGCCAGCCGAAGAGGTCGGGGGCCATGCCGAACTGGCTGCCCATCAGGTCCCAGTCCCCGACGTACGTGTCCCAGTCGCCCTTGCCGTCGACCGGTCGGTGGTAGAGGTCCGGCAGATCGAAGACGTGTCCGGTCTCGTGGGCCAGAACCAGCCGGTCCGGCGGATGCTTCTCGAAGACCGTGACGACCCGCCGGATGTCCGTGCCGTCGGCCCGCAGCGGGGTGTCCATGTTGACGACCTTCGTGGCGTCCGAGTCCACACCGGGCGCGTCCGGATCGGCGACGAAGTACACGACGTCGTAGCGCGAGAAGTCGACCTCGGAATCGGCCGCGACGAGCGCGTCGCGCAGGTAGGCGGCCCGGTCCGCGGCGTTCCAGTCGCGCTGTATGGCGTACGCCGTCGACGGGCGCGGCATCCGGATCCAGTGGTTCAGCGGATGCGGGCGGAGCGTGAACCTGCCGTAGGAAGCGCGCTCGAAGAACCGGCTGGTGACCGGGAAGTGGTCGGCGGTGAGCTGGGCCGGCGTGGTTCGGGGGGCCGCGTCCGGGAAGGACAGAAAGACCATCACGGCGTCCAGTCGGCGGGCCGGGCGCGGATACGCGGCGTTCCAGGTGTCGACGCCCTCCGAGTGGTGGGCGTCGGTGCGCTGGAGGGCGCACGGTGCCGCCGAGAACGGTTCGGCGACCGAGGGCCCGGTGAAGAGCGAGGTCGCCGCGAGTGCCGAGAGGGTGGTGAACACGGCGGCGGTGCTGCGCAGTCGGGGCCGGGGGAACGGACGCGGCAACTGAACCTCCGGGAGCGGATCACGGGACACCGCACCCAGCCTCTTGGAGATTGTCGTACTACGCCCTGTTTGTCTGCACCAGAAGAGTGAGTCAGCCGAAAGACCGTCAGAGACGACACCCCGAATCGCTCACGGAACGTCACAACTGGTCGGAGGCCAGATGAACACGTCCAGGTGCGGGCAGAAACGATCTGTCAGAACGGTCGCCCGATCCTGGACACTGGACAGTGGCTGGAAGGCCCTTGGGTCTGCCTCTATGATCGGCACACTTTCCTGCACGGACAGAGATCGAACGCACTGCGGGAGCGAGCGGTGAGCGGAACGTCCGAAGGGCCGGCGCCCGCGGCAGACCTCGATCGGTCCGCCGTCACAGAGAGTGACACCATCTATCGGTCCGTCTTCAGGACCGCTTCCCTCGCGATGGCTGTCGTCGACCGCGAGGGTCTCGTCGTCAGCGCCAACGACGGTTTCGGCGCCCTGTTCGGCAGCGCGCCCGACGCGTTGACCGGCCGGGTCGCCGCCGACCTCGTCGACCTGGCGTCCGACGCGCGTACCTGGCACGCCTACCGGGAGGTGCTGCGCGGCCGCGAGGCCAGACTGCGCTGCACCCGCCGGCTGAAGCGGCCGGACGGGGAGTCCGTGTGGGCGCAGATCGCGGTGGCGCCCCTACCGGCACCCGGGGAGGGCATCCTGCTGTCGGTCGCCGACATCAGCGCCCAGCACGAACTCCAGGACCGGCTGCGGCACTTGCAGATGCACGACCCGGTGACCCGGCTGTCCAACCGCACCCTGTTCTTCGAGCGCCTGACGGCCGCGCTGGACGCGGAGTCCTACGCCGAGGGCGGCACCGGGCGGATCGGGCTGTGCTACCTGGACCTGGACGGCTTCAAGGCCGTCAACGACACGCTCGGCCACCGCGTCGGCGACCGGCTGCTGTCGGCCGTCGCCGAACGCCTCACGCGCTGCGCCGACGAGGTCGGGCAGGGCAGGGCGGGCGCCACGCTGGTGGCCCGGCTCGGCGGCGACGAGTTCGCGCTGCTGGTGGAGGACTCGACCGGCACCGAGCAACTGGCCGACCTCGCCGAGTCCGTCCTGGAGGCGGTCCAGGCCCCGTTCGACCTCGGCGGTCAGCGCGTGTCCGTGTCGGCGTCCATCGGCGTCGTCGAGCGGCACGCGGCGGGCACCACCGCGACCGCCCTGATGCAGGCCGCCGACACGACGCTGTACTGGGCGAAGGCCGACGGGAAGGCCCGCTGGACGCTCTTCGACCCGGAGCGCAACGCCCACCGCATGACCCGCCAGGCGCTGTCCTCCTCGCTGCGCCCAGCCGTCGAGCGGGGCGAGTTCGCGCTGGAGTACCAGCCGCTGGTGGGGATGGAGGACGGGCGGCTGCGCGGGGTGGAGGCCCTGGTCCGCTGGAACCACCCGCAGTTCGGCATGCTGACGCCGAATCGCTTCATCACACTGGCCGAGGAGGACGGCTCGATCGTGCAGCTCGGCCGCTGGGTGCTGGTCACCGCCTGCCGGCAGGCCCGCCGCTGGCAGCTGGAGAACCCGGACGAGCCGCCGCTGTTCGTCAGCGTCAACGTGGCGGTCCGTCAGGTCTGGGACTCCGACCTGGTCGCGGACGTGGCCAAGACCCTCGCGGACACCGGCCTCGCGCCGCATCTGCTCCAGCTGGAGCTGACCGAGTCGGCGGTGATGGGCTCGGCCGGCCGGCCCCTCCAGGTGCTGCAGGCGCTCAGCGACATGGGCGTCGGGATCGCGATCGACGACTTCGGCACCGGCTACTCGAACCTCGCCTACCTCAGCCGGCTGCCGGTGTCGGTGCTGAAGCTGGACGGCTCGTTCGTACGCGGCTTCCAGTACGAGAGCGACAACAACACGGCCGCGCCGCCGAACCCCGCCGACGAGGTGATCGTGGAGGCGATGATCCAGCTCGCCCACCGGCTCGGGCTGACCGTCACCGCGGAGTGTGTGGAGACCTCGGCGCAGGCCTCGCGGCTGCGTCGGATCGGCTGCGACACCGGCCAGGGGTGGCTGTACTCACGGCCGGTGTCGCCGGATCGTATCTCCGAGCTGTTGCGCCCCCGGGACCGCTCCGGGGATCAGGTGGTCGGCAACCCGTAGGCGTCCGCGATGAGTTCGTAACTGCGCAGGCGTACGTCACCGCCGTGGGCGTTGCCCGTGATCATCAGTTCGTCGGCGCCGGTGCGCTTCTGCAGGTCGTCGAGGCCCGCGCGGACCTCGTCGGCGGTGCCGTGGATGACGTTGGCGTTCCAGGAGTCGATGAAGTCGCGCTCCATCGGGCTGAACTCGTAGGCCTCGGCCTCCTCCGGGGTCGGGACGAGTCCCGGGCGGCCGGTGCGCAGGCGGACCATGTTGAGCGCGGCGGCCAGCACCTGACGGCGGGCCTCCTTCTCGTCGTCCGTGGCGAGGGCGGAGACGCCGATGAGGGCGTAGGGGGCGTCCAGGACCGCGCTCGGGCGGAAGGACTCGCGGTACAGGTCGAGGGCCGGGACGGTGTTCTGCGCCGAGAAGTGGTGCGCGAAGGCGAAGGGCAGGCCGAGCATTCCGGCCAGCCGGGCGCTGAAGCCGGAGGAGCCGAGCAGCCAGATCGGCGGGCGGTGCGCGGACTGCACGCCGCCGGGCGAGGTCGCCTGGATCGGGCCGGGGACCGCGTGGATACGGCGGTAGGGGTGGCCGTCGGGGAAGTCGTCGTCCAGGAACCGGGTCAGCTCCGCGAGCTGCTCCGGGAAGTCGTCGGCGCCCTCGTTGAGGCGGTCCGTGCGGCGCAGGGCCGCCGCGGTGGCGCCGTCCGTGCCGGGGGCGCGGCCCAGGCCCAGGTCGACGCGGCCGGGGGCCATCGCCTCCAGCGTGCCGAACTGCTCCGCGATGACCAGCGGGGCGTGGTTGGGCAGCATGACGCCGCCCGAGCCGAGCCGGATGCGGTCGGTGTGGGCGGCGAGGTGGGCGAGGATCACGGCGGGGGACGTGGAGGCGACGCCGGGCATGGAGTGGTGCTCGGCGACCCAGTAGCGGTGGAAGCCGCGGCGCTCCGCGAGGCGGGAGATCTCGACGCTGGTCTTCAGGGCGTCGGTGGCTGTGCGGCCCGCGCCGACGGTGACCAGGTCCAGTACGGAGAGGGGTACGGGGGCGGTGCCCTGTGCTGTGCCCCGGATCTCGTCTGCCGTCACGGTGAGTGCCTCCTGGTTTTGGCCGTGGCTGTACGTCCGGCGATAACAGGAGGCACTCTCCGCTTTATTCCCCGGGGCTGCTAGGAAGACGCCTGCACGAGGGGCTCCCTCGTGAACAGCGCACCCAGCCTCGGCGCGTTCACCCTGCGGTCCGCCAGGCGCAGGCCCTCCCAGACCGTGACCTGGTTGGCGGTGAGGACCGGCTTGCCCAGTTCTCGTTCCAGGGTCTCGATGTGGGCGGCGGTGTGCAGGGCCGTGTCAGGGAGGAGGACGGCGTCCGCGTCGGGGGAATCCGCCTCGCGGGCCAGGGCGTGGACCTCCTTCTCGTCCCAGGTGCCCACCTCGGCGGCGGTGATGATGCCGGCGCCTCGGACGCCGGTGACCTCCGCGCCGCCGGCGCGCAGGAACTCCGCGAAGAGTTCGGCCACGTCGTCCGGGTAGGTCGCGCCGACGGCGACGCGCCGCAGGCCCAGTTCCTGGACCGCGTGCACGAAGGCGAAGGACGTCGAGGAGGCCGGCAGACCCGCCGTTCGGGCGAGGGCGCGGACCTGCTCGTGGGCGCCCTCCCAGCCGTAGACGAAGCTGCCGCTGGTGCAGGCCCAGACGACCGAGTCCGCACCTCCCATCCGCAGCTCGCCGACGCCTGCCGCGAGCCGGTCGGCCGAGCCCATCTCCAGCAACGCGTCCACCCGGTGCGCGTCCTCGCCGATGTCGGTGTGGACGACGTCCAGGCGGATGTCGCTGCCGAGCAACTGCTCGATGCGCGGATAGTCGTCCTCGGCGGAGTGGCCGGGGTAGAGGAATCCGAGTGACGTCATGGTGAGCCTTCCTGCTGCTGTTCTTCGGCCGGTAGCACGGGGCCCGTGCGCGCCGACGGATCGATCAGCGCTTGATACGGCCCCACCGCCCGGGTACCCAGTCGGCGCAGCGCGGCCCACATCGTCACCTGGTTGGCCGAGATCACCGGTATGCGCAGTTCCGCCTCCAGTTGGGGGATGACGTCGTACGTCGGGAGATTGGTGCAGCTGATGAACAGGACGTCGGCGTCGCCGCGGACGGCCGTGCGGGCCATGTCGGCCACCTCGCGGTACGGGACCTTCCAGATGTGCCGGGTCAGGCCCATGAAGGAGCACCCGGCGACCGTGACGCCCGCCTCGGCCACGTACTCCTCAAGGGCCCGTGTCACCGACACCGTGTACGGCGTCACGAGGGCCACCCGGCGGGCGCCCAGCTCGATCAGCGCCTCCAGGAGCGCGCCCGAGGTGGTGATCGAGGGGACCGCGCCGGCCCGGGTCATCGCCTCGCACATCGCCCGCTCGCCGGCGATCCCGCCGACGAAGCTGCCCGAGGTGCAGGCGTAGCCGACGACCTCCGGGGAAACCGCGTTGAGGGTGCGGACCGCGTCCTCCAGCGTCTCGTGCTCGCTGACGAGGCGGGCCAGGTCGAGGCTGACCTCGACCGGCACGAACGGCGTTCTGGTCAGATGCAGGGAGACGTCGTCGGGTACCCAGCGCCACAGTTCGCGGTCGAGTGCGAAGTCGAAGGGGGCCACGACACCGACACCGCGCTGCGGAACGGGGCCACCGAGAAACGACAGGTCCATGGCGGGCACCGCCCTCACGAGGAGAAAGGGGTCAGCAACGGACCGTGCTTAACGTCCGTGTTGACGAAGGTAGGTTCGAGTGCGAGCGTGGTCAATCCGCCGCCGTCGACGCCTGTGTTAAGCCCGCGTTCCGCCCATGTCACCTGCCGCGTCACACCACGTCGCAGCGGGTGCGACACCCCCGTCGGCCGATCGTCACCGGAGAAAAATTTCCGTATGCGTGACCTGAGCGACCCCAGCGCCCCCGTCCCCGCCCCGGCCTCCACACCCACCCTCCTGGTCCTCGACACCGAACCGCTCCCCCGGCTCGGCAGTCTCACCGGACGCGCCCGCGTCGAGCACGCCGACGAGTCGACGCTCGCCGAGCGGCTGCCGCACGCCGATGTGCTGCTGGTGTGGGACTTCGCCTCGCGTACGGTGCGGTCCGCGTGGCCGGGCGAGGGGCCAAGGCCTGGCTGGGTGCACACGGCGAGCGCGGGCGTGGACCACCTGATGTGTCCCGAACTCGCCGCGTCCGACACCGTGGTGACCAACGCGCGGGGCGTCTTCGACCAGCCGATCGCCGAGTACGTCGCCGCGCTCGTCCTCGGCATGGCCAAGGACCTGCCTCGGACCCTGGAGTTCCAGCGGGAGCGGACCTGGCGGCACCGCGAGACGCAGCGGGTGGCCGGCACGCGCGCGTGCGTGGTGGGCTCCGGGCCGATCGGGCGGACCATCGCCCGCACGCTCAAGGCGCTCGACATCACCACCGCGCTGGTCGGACGCACCCCGCACACCGGCATCCACGGCCCCGACGACCTGGACCGGCTGATCGCCCGCGCCGACTGGGTGATCGCCGCCGCCCCGCTCACCGAGCAGACGCGCGGCATGTTCGACGAGCGCCGCTTCGGGGTGATGCAGCCCTCCGCGCGCTTCATCAACGTCGGACGCGGACAGCTGGTCGTCGAGGACGCGCTCGCCCGGGCGCTCGCCAAGCGCTGGATCGCCGGTGCCGCGCTCGACGTCTTCGAGCACGAACCCCTCACCCCCGACAGCCCGTTGTGGCAGGCCCCGGGCCTGATCGTGTCCCCGCACATGAGCGGCGACACGATCGGCTGGCGGGACGAACTGGGCAGGCAGTTCGTGGAGTTGTACGACCGCTGGGAAGCCGGCCGGCCGCTGCTGAACGTGGTCGACAAGAAACGCGGGTACGTACCAGGACGCTGAAGACCTGGACGCCGAGCACCCGGACTCCGAACACCCGGACTTCCAACCCCCGGACGCTGGAGGGCAGATGACGGACCTCGCCGAGCTGACCGCCGCACAACTCCTCGACGGCTACCGCAAGGGCGAGTTCAGCCCCGAGGAAGCCACCCGCGCGACCCTGGAACGGGCCGAGCGGATCCAGCCCGAAGTGAACGCGTTCGTCCGCCTGTTGGCCGACGAAGCGCTCGCCCGGGCCCGGGAGTCGACCCGGCGATGGCGGCGCGGCGAGCCGTCGGGCCTGCTGGACGGCGTGCCGGTCACGGTGAAGGACATCCTGCTGCTGCGCGGCTCGCCCACCCTGCGGGGCTCCAGGACGATCTCGGAGCAGGGGAGTTGGGACGAGGACGCGCCCTCCGTGGCCCGGCTGCGCGAGCACGGCGCGGTCTTCCTCGGCAAGACGACGACCCCGGAGTTCGGCTGGAAGGGCGTCACGGACTCACCGCGGTCCGGGGTGACCCGCAATCCCTACGACCGCACGCGCACCGCGGGCGGCTCCAGCGGCGGCGCGGCGGCGGCCGTGGCGCTCGGGGCCGGTCCCCTCGCGCTCGGCACCGACGGCGGCGGCAGTGTCCGTATCCCGGCGGCCTTCTGCGGGATCTTCGCGCTGAAGCCGACGTACGGCCGGGTGCCGCTGTACCCGGCGAGCGCGTTCGGCACGCTGTCGCACGTGGGGCCGATGACCCGGGACGCGGCGGACGCGGCGCTGATGCTCGACGTCATCGGGGTGCCGGACGCCCGCGACTGGTCGGCGCTCGGCCCGCCGCCGGGGTCGTTCACGGCGGGGCTCGGCGAGGGGGTGCGCGGGCTCAGGGTCGCGTACTCGCCGACGCTGGGCGGGCAGGTCGCGGTGCGGCCCGCGGTCGCCGCCGCGGTACGGCAGGCGGTGCAGGGGCTGGCCGGGCTCGGCGCGTACGTCGAGGAGGCCGACCCCGACTTCACCGATCCGGTGGACGCCTTCCACGCCCTGTGGTTCTCGGGGGCGGCCCGGGTGACCCAGCAACTGGGCCCGCAGCAGCGGGAGTCGCTGGACCCCGGGCTCAGGGAGATCTGCCGGACCGGCGCCCGCCTGTCCGCGCTCGACTATCTCGCCGCGGTGGACGTCCGGATGGAACTGGGCCGCCGGATGGGCCGCTTCCACGAGTCCTACGACGTCCTCGTCACGCCCACGCTGCCGATCACGGCGTTCGAGGCGGGCGTCGAGGTGCCGAAGGGCTCCGGGCTGCGCCGCTGGACGGGGTGGACGCCGTTCACGTACCCCTTCAACCTGACCCAGCAGCCGGCGGCGACCGTGCCGATCGGCACGGACGGCGCCGGGCTGCCGATCGGGCTGCAGATCGTGGCCGCGCGGCACCGGGACGATCTGGTGCTGCGCGCGGCGCACGCGCTCTACGAGGCGGGGATCGCCGCGCCCGTCCCGTCCGGTCTCACAACCGCCGGAAGCTGAGCGTCTCCCCCGCCGCCCCGGTCCGCCACAGGTCGTTGCACCCCTCGGCCAGCTCCGCGAGCCCCTCGACGACCTGGCCCCAGACGATGCCGGGCACCCAGCCCACATCACCGTTCAGGAGCAGGTTGTTGCGCTCGTAGAACAGGGCCAGGTCGACCACCGTCGTACCGGCGCGGACCTCGCGGTCATAGCCGTAGGCCTTGGTGCCGAGTTCCGATCCGGCGAAGGAGAAATAGCAGAGATCTCCGGGAATTGGGGTAACTGTCGGATTTTCCAGCGGCGGCTCCGATTCCGCGAAGGGCGGGAACAGGGCGTAGATCTCGTTGCGCGCGTATTTGGCGTGATAGACGTCACTGCCGAGTGGCAGGGCGTCCCACACCGCCGCGCAGGTGAGAGGGGCGCGGTCGTCCAGCAGTTTTGCCGTGCCGGTGATTCCGCGCTTGACCAGTGAGACTTCGATATAGCGGTCGGTCATGCCCTCCATGGTGCATACATCGCATCGTCTCGGGTAGCCGCGCCGCCATGGCTCCACCACTTCGGAACGACAGAGGCACAAACAAGCCGGACACAGTCGGCGGGTCCACCGCCGGGACCACCCGCCGATCGCTGCTCGCGGGGGTGGCGGCGCTCGGTGCGCTGGGGGCGGCGGGCTGCACGCGCGTGGCCACCGCGTCGACCACGGACGGCGGCGACCTCCTCGACCGGCTCAAGGCGGCGGGTGTCGTACGGCTGGGTATCGCGGGCGAGATCCCGTTCGGCTACATCGACAAGGACGGCGAACTGACCGGCGAAGCGCCGGAACTCGCCCGGGTCATCTTCAAGCGGCTCGGGGTGGACAAGGTGCAGCCCGTGCCGACCGAGTTCGGTTCGCTGATCCCGGGCCTGAATTCACAGCAGTTCGACGTCGTGGCGGCCGGAATGTACGTCAACGCCGAACGCTGCGAACAGGTGATCTTCGCCGATCCCGACTATCAGATGCTCGATTCCTTCATCGTGCGCAAGGGAAATCCCAAAGACCTTCACAACTACAAGGACATCGTCGCGAAGAAGGCCAAGTTCGCGACCGGCACCGGTTATGCGGAGATCCAGTACGCCGTCGAGGCGGGGTACAAGGAGAGCGACATCCTGATCGTGCCGGACCAGGTCGCGGGATTGAACGCGGTCGAGGCCGGACGCGTCGACGCGTTCGCCGGTACGGCACTCACCACCCGCGAGGTGGTGAAGAAGTCGGGCAAGGCCGAGGCGACCGACGCCTTCGCCCCGCTCGTCGACGGCAAACCGCATGTCGACGGCGGCGCGTTCGCCTTCCGCCCGACCGAGACCAAGCTGCGCGACGCGTTCAACGTCGAGCTGCACGCGCTGAAGAAGAGCGGCGAACTGTTCCGCATCCTGCGGCCCTTCGGGTTCACCAAGGCCGAGATGACCGACCTGACCGCGAAGGAGCTGTGCGGGGAAGGGGCGAGCGGATGACCTCGGGACTGTGGGACCTCGTACTCAAAGGCATCTGGACCACGATCCAACTCCTCGTATTCAGCGCCCTGTTGGCGGCCACCGTCAGCTTCGTGGTCGGCGTCGCGCGCACCCACCGCCGGTGGATCGTCCGCTTCCTCGCGGGCTTCTACACCGAGGTGTTCCGCGGGACCTCGGCCCTGGTCATGATCTTCTGGGTGTTCTTCGTGCTGCCCCCGGCCTTCGGCTGGCAGCTGGTGCCGATGTGGGCGGGCACGCTGGCGCTCGGGCTGACGTACGGGGCCTACGGCTCCGAGATCGTGCGCGGCGCGCTCAAGGCGGTCGACCCGGCGCAGCAGGAGGGCGGGATCGCGCTCAGCTTCACGCCCTGGCAGCGGATGCGGCTGATCCTGCTGCCCCAGGCGGTGCCGGAGATGATCCCGCCGTTCTCCAACCTGCTGATCGAGCTGCTCAAGGGCACCGCGCTGGTGTCCGTCATGGGCATGGGCGACCTGGCGTTCAGCGGCAACCTGGTGCGGCTCGCGCTGCAGGAGAGCGCCGAGATCTACACGTATCTGCTGCTCATCTACTTCGTGATCGCCTTCCTGCTGACGCGGGTGATGCGCGGTCTGGAGAAGAAGCTCAAGGCCGGTGTCGGCAAGGCGCCGCAGCGCGGGGTGGCCGCGCATGAGCTCAAGCGCGCCGAGACGACCGGCGTCTCGGGAGGTGGTGTCGCGTGAAGTGGGACTGGAACGCGGTGAGCGACTTCATGCCGCACTTCTGGGACGGCCTGCTCGTCACCCTGCAGGCGCTCGCGCTCGGTTCGCTGATCTCGTTCGCGCTGGGCCTGGTCTGGGCGCTGCTGATGCGGACGCCGACGCGCTGGGTGCGCTGGCCGGTCGGGGTGGTCACGGAGTTCGTGCGCAACACCCCGCTGCTGGTGCAGCTGTTCTTCCTCTTCTACGTGCTGCCCGAGTGGGGTGTGACCTTCTCGGCGCTGACCACCGGTGTCTTCGCGATCGGGCTGCACTACTCGACGTACACGATGCAGGTCTACCGGGCCGGCATCGAGGCGGTGCCGGCCGGCCAGTGGGAGGCGGCGACGGCGCTGAACCTGCCGCGGGTCCGAACCTGGCAGGTGGTGATCCTGCCGCAGGCGATCCGGCGCGTGATTCCCGCGCTCGGCAACTACGTGATCGCGATGCTCAAGGACACGCCGCTGCTGATGGCGATCACCGTGCTGGAGATGCTCGGCCAGGCGCGGCTCTACTCCCAGGAGCACTTCCAGTTCACCGAGCCCCTGACGGTGATCGGCGTCGCCTTCATCGTCATCTCCTATCTGGCCTCCCTTCTTCTGCGAGCTCTGGAGCGACGTCTTGTCCACTGACGCCCCCCTCATGAAAGATCCCGACTCCCACGCCAACCCGCCGGTGGACGGCAGCGAACTGATCCGGTTCGACACGGTCACCAAGCGGTTCGGCTCCAACACGGTCCTGGACCGGCTCGACTTCTCCGTCGAGTCCGGCAAGCACGTCACGCTGATCGGCCCGTCCGGCTCCGGCAAGACCACGATCCTGCGGCTGCTGATGACGCTGACCCAGCCGGACGAGGGCACGATCACGGTCGGCGGAGAGAAGCTGTTCCCGGCGCCCGAGAAGCAGGTCCGCGAGCTGCGCAAGAACATCGGGATGGTGTTCCAGCAGTTCAACCTGTTCCCGAACATGAGCGCGCTCCGCAACATCACCGAGGCGCCCGTGACGGTCCTCGGTCTGTCCAAGGAGGAGGCGGAGCAGCGGGCCCGCGAACTGCTGGAGCTGGTGGGCCTCGCCGACAAGTGGGACGCCCGCCCGACGCAGCTCTCCGGCGGCCAGCAGCAGCGCGTCGCGATCGCCCGGGCGCTGGCCATGCGCCCGCAGGTGCTGCTCCTGGACGAGGTGACCTCCGCGCTCGACCCGGAGCTGGTGGCCGGCGTCCTGGATCTGCTCCGGGACATCGCCCGCACCACCGACATCACGATGCTCTGTGTGACCCACGAGATGAACTTCGCCCGGGACATCTCCGACCAGGTCCTGATGTTCGACTCGGGCCGGATCATCGAGGCGGGCCCGCCGGAGCGGATCTTCAGCGAGCCGGAACAGGAGCGGACCCGGGAATTTCTGAGCGCGGTGCTGTGACCTCGGATATTGAATGACGTTCAATCTGCGAGGTCCAGGCGGTGGATCAGGACAGCGGCATATGCCAGAGTGCCTTTGTCCCTGTTGAGAGCGGTGCGGGCGGGGTCGGAATCTCGTCAACAGCCGCTCACAACAGGCCTCTTGGCGGCTATCGTGGAGAGGATTCGCTGTCCGGTTACGGCCCAGTAGCAGTGCGAACAAGCGAGCGCAGGGGGAAATACCGTGGCGCTGAAGCACGAGCCGACCGCGCCGTACCACTCGGCCCAGGACGCCCTGCGCGTCCTGGAGACGGTGGCGCGGCACACCTCCGGAGTCACCGACACCGAGCTCGCCCGCCACACCGGCCTCGAACCGGAGCGACTGACCACGCTCCTGCGGATGCTGCGCCGCGAGGGCTACGTCGAGCAGACCACCGACGGCGCGTACGTCACCGGCGACGCCCTCACCAAGCTCGGCTCCACCGAGGGCCGCGAACAGGCGCTGCGCGAGCAGCTCCAGCGCACCCTGGACCGACTGCGCGACTCGGTGGGCGCGGCCGTGTACCTCAGCCGGTACGTCGACGGCGAGGTGCGGATCTCGCAGTACGCCGACGGCCCTACGACCCCGGTGGTGCACGAGTGGGTCGACTTCCGTTCCTCGGCGCACGCCACCGCGATCGGCAAGAGCCTGCTGGGCCAGCTCGACCACAACAGCCGCCGCGAGCACCTCTCCCGGCACAGGATGGCCCGCCTCACCTCGCGCACCATCACCAACGACAAGCTCCTGCTCTCCCGCCTGGAGACCCAGCCGCCCACCGTGCCCCACCTCGACCTCCAGGAGTACGCGGTCGGCACGGTCTGCGCGGCCGTCCCCATCACGGCCGGCTCCGCGGTGGGCTGCCTCGCCCTCTCCCTGCCGGTGGAGCACGCCCACCGACTGCGTCAGGCGGCGGACACGCTCAACCGGAGCGCGACACCGCTGCTGTTGTCGCTGACGATCTGAGAGGACGTCCGCGCACCGAGATCGCGGGTGCGGCGACGGCCGGGCCGAGGTCGGGTCAGTGGTGGTCGCCGTGCCGGCCGAGGGTGTCCACGGGGGTCGCGCCGGGGCGGGTCCACTGCGGTACGGGACGGCCGGTCGGGCCCCAGGTGGCGTTCCTGTCCGCGTCCGAGCGCCAGTACCAGCAGGCCGCGCCGGCCACGGTCCGGCCCTCGGGGTGGTCCTCCCACTCCTCGCTGCGGCCGTAGGGCGTCATGTCGAGCAGGGTGAGGGAGCCGTTGACCGGTTCGTTGCCGCGGCCGGTCGTGGAGTAGGTGAGGAACACGCGGTCGCCATCGCGCAGGAAGGCGACGATGTGCCCCATCTGCCCGCCGATCGGCGCGTCCAGGCCCCGCACCGAGTACCAGGGCTCGGTGTAGCCCATGAACTCGACGAAGGGCGCCACCTCCTCCCACGGGCCGGTGGTCAGCACGGCGTAAGAGACACCGCGGGCGTTGAGGTAGACCGCGTCCTTCAGGTGCCAGGCGGTGGTGGTGCAGCCCTCGCACTGCCCCTGGTGCGGCGCGCCGTCGTACCACATGTGCTGGTACACCACGAGTTCGTCGCGCCCCTGGAACAGGTCGAGGAACGGGACCGGCCCCTCGGCGCCGGTGACCTCGACCTTCCCGTCCAGCTCGACCATCGGCAGCCGCCGCCGGGCCGCGGCGATCGCGTCGCCCTCATGGGTGTGCGCCTTCTCGCGGACCAGCAGTTCCTCGCGCGCCGCCTGCCAGGTGGCCAGATCGACGATCGGCGGCTTGCCGGTGAGGTCACTGCTCGCGTCGCCGTGCGTGCTCGTCATGGTGTCCTCCGTGCTGTCGGATGCCGGGCAGCGCCGCAGGACGTGCCCCGACGCTCACGTGAACAGACTCCCGATCCGACCGGAACTCATCGCGCCCGAGAAGGGTCCCGGGAAAGATCCCGAGAGGCGTCCCGGGGATGGTCCCGGGGCGGCTCCCCGCGTGGTCCGGAGCACCCCCGCGGACCAGGTACTATTTTCCTGTCGCCGACCGCGAGACACAGATCCAGCGGTCGGCGTGAGTCATGCGCCGCTAGCTCAGTTGGTTAGAGCAGCTGACTCTTAATCAGCGGGTCCGGGGTTCGAGTCCCTGGCGGCGCACATATCGAAGGCCTCTCGCAGACGCGGGGGGCCTTCGTCGTTGGTACGGACTCTCGCCGGCTCCGCACGGGCGGCTGGGGGTCCGGGGGTTGTCCCCCGGGAGATGCAGCATCAGCGGGTCCGGGGTTCGAGTCCCTGGCGGCGCACCGATGAAGGGCCTCTCGTTCCGACGAGGGGCCCTTCGGCGTCCTCCTCGGTCAGGCGGCGGTAGGACGACTCCCCCGGCGGGCGCCACCACACCGGGTCGGCGCAGCGGACGCCCTCGCGGCGCAGCCGGGCCCGGTGGATCTTGTTCGTGGCCGTGACCGGCATCCGCTCCACCACCCGCACGAACCGAGGCGCCATCTTCGTGCCCAGATCGGACTGGGCCAGCAGGAACTCCGCGAAGTCGAGCGGCTCGAACTCGCCGGCGACGGCCGCCATGACCTGGTCACCGGTGACCGGATCCGGCACCGCGTACACGGCGACGGCGTCGGCACCCCCGTAGCGGGCGAGGATGTTCTCGATCATGGCGGCGGCCAGGTTCTCGCTGTCGACGCGGAGGCGGTCGTCGGCGCGGCCGGCGAAGTAGAGGTAGCCGTCGCGGTCGCGGTAGAAGAGGTCGCCGGTCCAGTACCAGCCCTCGCGGCGGCGCTCGGCGTCGGCCTCCGGGTTGCGCCAGTACCCCTCGAAGGGGTTGGGGGCGCGGTTCACCAACTCCCCTATCGCCGCGTCGCCGTTGAGCAGCCGGCCCGCCGAGTCGAAGACGGCGGGAGGGCACTCGGCCTGGGTCTCCGGGTCGAGTACGACGAGTCCGGGCCGGGTCCGCCCGACCGCCCCGGTCGGTGTCCCCGGCGACCACTGCACCGCCGCGCCGCCCTCCGAGGACCCGTATCCCTCCACCAGCCGCACGCCGAAGCGCCGTTCGAAGGCCGCCGCGTCCACCGCCCCCGCCTCCGTGCCGAAGCCCAGCCGGAGCGGGTTGTCGCGGTCGTCGGGCCGCTCCTCGGTGGCCAGGACGTACTGCACGGCCCGGCCCACGTAGGTGAAGTACGTCGCCCCGTAACGGCGTACGTCCGCAAGGAAGTTGGAGGCCGAGAAGCGCCGCCTGAGCGCGATGCCCGCGCCGGCCGCCAGCGCGGGTGCCCAGTCGGCGATCACCGCGTTGCCGTGGAACATCGGCATGCAGATGTAGTGCACGTCGCCCTGGCCCACCCCGAACTGGTCGACCAGGGAACGCCCTGCGGCGGCCAGCCGGCCCTGCGAGCAGATCGCCGCCTTCGGGGCGCCCGTGGAACCGGAGGTGAAGTAGAGGAGGAGGTGGTCCGAGGGGGTCGCGCGGGAGGCGTCCGGCTCGGATTCCGTATACGGCGCGAGCAGGTTCTCGTACTCCTCGGTGTCGGTCACCAGGATGCGAACGCCGGGGAGTTGGAGGTCGGCGAGGAGGGGGAGGTGGGTCTGTTCGGTGAGCAGGACGCGGCACTCGGTGTGCAGGATGTCGCGGGCCAGTTCGGGGCCGCGGCGGGTGGGGTTGATGCCGGCCAGGGCCGCTCCGGCGAGGGCGGCCGCGCCCAACCAGAGCGGGTATTCAGGGGTGTTGTCGAGCAGGACGCCCACGTGGGGCTCGGCGCCGGGCGGCAGGAGGTCGGTCAGCAGGGCCGCGCGGGCGGCGGCGCCGGCGGCCACCTCGTGGTGGGTGAGGACCAGGTCCTCGCACCACAGGCCCGGGCGGTGGTCGCCCCAGCGGGCCTGGACGAGTTCGGCGACGGTAGGCCTTGTCGACTCCATGAGGGCGCACGGTAGTTGACGTACCGTCAGATGTGGAGACTACGGCTGGAGGTAGTCGCCCGCCAGGGAGAAGGCCTCGTGGACACCGATCATGAACGCGATGCAGAAGGCGGCCATGACGCCCAGGAACGTCAACAGGCAGCCCGTGCCCGCCGCGAGCCTGCCGCGGGCTGGGGGCTTCGCCGTGGCGCGGTCGGGACGGTCGGCCGGGTAGCGCACGGTGACGATGTCTCCGTCGAGGACCGTCCCCGGTCCGCCGCCCTCCTCGAAGCGGACGACGCGGCCCTCACGGGTCGTGAACTCGTAGACGTGGTGGAGGGTCGTCCGCACCATGCTGTCACCGCCGCCGCTGGTCGTCGTGTACGTCCGCAGGCAGCGGGCCTCGGCGGTGAGGCCGCTGGTCCAGGCGCGGTCGACCCGCCGGGCGCGGACGGTCACCGTGGCGGCGCCGAGGAGCACGACGGCGAGCATGAGCGACGGCACGATGTAGAAGAACGCTTCCATGGGGTCCCCCGAACTCCGCGCACCCGCCTCAGTGGCCGGTGTGATGGGGAACGTACCCGCAGGTGAGGCCCGTTTCGCTCAAGTAAGGCTCAGAGATCTGGGGCCACGCGTGCGCCGGGACCGAGCCTCCCGGCGCACACGGGCTCCGGCGGGGCCGGGGTCAGAAGGTGACGTCGGAGCAGGCGTAGAACGCGTTCGCCGTGTCGGCGATCGTCCATACCGCGACGATCACGTGGTGGCCGCTCAGCCCGCTCGGCAGGGTGCCGCTGTGGGAGAGCGTGGACGGGGGACGCTGGTTGTTGTACGGCACCGTCAGGAACGGTGTGGTGTTGAGGTCGGAGCGCGCCAGGTTGTGGTTCTGGTTCCAACCCGACTTCGTGACGTAGTACTTGAAGTCGGTCGTGGCGTGCATGGCGGTGAACTGCCAGCGGAACGTGTAGGTCTGACCGCCCGTCACCTTGGTGGTGGGCCAGGCGCCGCCGGAGGGGGTCTTCGACGAGCTGAGCTGGGCGAACCTGCTGACACCGCCGTTGCAGATCTGACCGTCGGCCGGGCCGCCGCCCGGGAAGCCCTTGGGGCCCTCGACGCTCTGCGGCTCCCACTGGATGTCGCCGCAGTTGGTCACGGTGCCGTTCTGACAGAGCTTCTGCCTGCTGATGGGGAGGTCGGTGTAGCCGTGGCCGCTCGCACCGCCGGAGGAGAGCACGAGGGCTCCGGTGGTGGCGAGACCCACCGCGACTGCGGACAACTTGGTCTTTTTGCGCATGCTGCCGCTCCCTGGAGAACGTGGGGGAAGGTCCGTGAGGCGTGCAGGTCTAGACCAAGTGTCAGGTTATTGCCGTTAGTTGAACATGTCCATACCAACCGTGGGGGTCAATTTCCGGGCGATACCGGGGTGCTCGCCGATACCGGGGCGATTCACTGCCCTGTCTCACCCCGTCCCGCGCAGAACGCCACCGTCAAGTCCTTGACCAGTGCCTTGCGTTCGTAGTCGTCCAGTTCGACCAGACCCCGCATGGTCAGCCGGGTCACCGTGTCCTCCACCGAGTCGACGACCGAGGTCAGCATGGACGCCCGGTGCTGGGCGTCCAGCGCGGTGATCCGGCGGCGGTGCATCGCGGCGGCCACCTCGGGGGCGTACTCGGTGCGCACCGGACGGACCGAGAACACCTCCAGGCCGACCGGCGCCGCGTCGGCCGCGACCAGCCGGGTCAGCGCCTCCGCCGCCGCGTCGCCCGACCCCCGCGCGCCGCCCGGCAGTTCCACCGGCACCCGGGCCAGGGCCGCCTCCACGCACTCGCGCAGATACGTCTCGTGGTCCTCGACCCCGAGCGTGGCCCGCGCGGTGTCCCGCACCCGCCACACCACCAGCACGACCACCCGCAGCGCGACCCCGTTGCCGTCGGCCGCCTGCATCGGCTCGCTGCGCCAGTGCCGCAGCCGTACGTCGACCCGGCGGCGCAGCAGCAGCGGGTTGACCCACATCAGGCCGGTGCGCCGGACGGTCCCCCGGTAGCGGCCGAACAGCCCGAGCACCCAGGCCCGTCCGGTCCGCCCGCGGGCAAGACCGCCGTAGCCGAACAGGGCGAGCGCCCCGGCGCCCGCGTACGCCGCCCACTGGAGGGGACCGAGGCCGGCCCCCGCGTACTCGGGCAGCCGCAGTGCCTCCACGGCGAGCGGGGGCAGGACGCCGGCCCACCACGAGGCGGCCAGGCAGCCGGCCGCTCCGCAGGTCCCGGCGAGGACGCCGACCGTCGCGGGCAGGACGTGGGCCGGGCGTTCCGCGAGGTCGGGGTCGACCTGCGGGGCGGGGCGCGGCTTGACGGGCGCGGGGCGCCGGAAGCGCGGCTGCTCGCCGGTGCCTTGGCGCCGCCCCACGACGGCGGGCTTCAGCGGCACCGCCACCGGGTCGGGCTCGTCACGGAAGAGCAGGTGGACGGGGATCTCGGTGGTCGCCTCGTTCTGGATGAGCCGCGCGTTACGGGCCTGCTGGCCCTCCGCGGGTCCCTCGGACTCGGGCGTGTGTGAAGTGGTCGTCGTACTCATGGGTGCCTCCAGCCTCCGCGCCAGATGCGTCACAACGGATGGTCAGGAAAAGAGCCGTCGCCAGGTCTCCGGGCCCGGGTAGCCGTCGGCCGCGCCGCCCCGCCAGCCCTGGGCGCGCTGGAAGGCCTCGACGTTGCGTCGGTCCGCCTCGCCCCAGCGCGGACCCGGACCGGTCGTGTAGTACTTGCCGAACCCCTTCTTCACCAGCTGCTTCCCGAGCTGGGTGACGTAGCCGCTGTTCGCGCCGGGCCGGAACACCGCCCGGCCCGGATAGGCGGGGACCTCGCGCGAGGAGGGTCCGTGCGAGGGGGGCGCCCCGTGCGGGGAGGGCGCCGGCGGGCCCGCCGCCCCGGCCGTGACGCTCTTGCCCTTCCCGCCGACCAGCAGCTGCCAGGTCAGCGGTCCGGGCAGCCCGTCGGCGTCGGCGCCCCGCCAGCCCTGGGCCAGTTGGAAGGCCTGGGTGGCCCGCCGGTCCGCGTCCGACCAGCGCGGGCCGGGGCCCGTCGTGTAGTAGCGCCCGGCACCGCGCGCGACGAGCATCGTGCCGAGCTGGGTGACGTACTTGTTGTTGGCCCCGGGACCGAAGGACGCCGCTCCGGGGTAGGGAGTGGCCGGGTTGGCGGGCGTGACCGGCGTGCTCGGGGCCTCGGCCCCGGCGGTGTCCGGCGCGAGGCCCTTGTAGCGGTAGGCGACGTACTGCTCCGAGTGGCTCCAGTAGGCGTATGGGGTGGCCTGCCGGCGGGCCCGCGGGGGCGTCTGTTCGTAGGCGATGTAGTAGGTGTGCGTGTAGTCCGTCCAGCCGCCGAAAATGACGACGTGCGAGCCTTTCTCGGGGTTCGACGGATTGTGGAACAGCAGAATGTCGCCGGGCTGCAGATCCTCCTTGGGAATGCGGTCGCCGTACTGGTCGAGGCTGCCCGTCCATTCGTTTCCGGGCAGCGTCCAGGCCATCGAGACGAAGCCCGAGCAGTCCTGGCGGTAACCGTCGGACCAATACGCGTTCATGCTGTACGGCACCTGGGCGGCGACCCAGGTCTTGGCCCGCCTGATGATCTCCGAGCGGGTGGTCGCGGGCGCCTTGACCGCGGCCGGCGGCTTGGCCGGGTGCCCGATCGGGCCGTGCAGCGGAGCCTTGCTGCCCTGCGGGGTGTCGGGCTCGTCACCTGCGGGAACACCGGGCCGCGCGGGCGCGTGCGGGGCGGCGATCGCGGGCGGCGCACCGCTCGCGCCGAGGGCAGCGGACGCGGCGGCCGCCACGATCACCACCCGGTGCGCCGCCGGATGCCGGCCCGCTCGCGCATACGGCAGAACCCTGCGCCAGTGGGCGCATCCGGGGCAGTCGCAGTCGCTCGCGGGATCGAATTCCTCGAATACCGGAGTCTCCATGCGATGCCCCTCACACTCCAGATGGAAATAGCCGCGCGTGTACACGTTGATCAGTTTCCCAACTGTCTTCCCGACTCGCATGTTGACGGTCCGAATGATGTACAAGGCGCCCCGGGGAGTGGACCCGGCGGGCCGCTCCGGTGGTCCGGAGCACCCCCCGAGGTCCGGTAGAGTTGGCCCGTCAGCGCGCGCCGCTAGCTCAGTTGGTTAGAGCAGCTGACTCTTAATCAGCGGGTCCGGGGTTCGAGTCCCTGGCGGCGCACGGACGGAAGAAGGTCCCCCATACACATGGGGGACCTTCTTCGTATGGCCGGATACCCTCTCGCCATGGCAGCGCGCGACCTGCAGGAACGGATCAAGAAGCTCATCATCGAGGGCAGGCTTGTGTCCGGAGCCCCGCTGCCGACCGAGCCCGAACTGATGGCGTACCTGGGCGCGAGCCGGAACTCGGTGCGCGAGGCGCTCAAGGCGCTGCAGGCGATGGGCATCGTGGAGATCCGGCACGGCTACGGCACCTATGTCGGCGCGATGTCCCTGGCCCCGATGATCGAGGGCCTCGCCTTCCGCACGGTCGCCGGGCACTACCGCGGCGAGGACACCCTGCTCCAGCTGCTGGAACTGCGCGAGGCGGTGGAGACGGGACTGATCTCGCGGCTCGCGGGCCGGCTGCCCGAGCGGGACCTGGCTGAACTGGACGCGCTCGTGGCACGTATGGATCAGCAGGCCGCCGCCGGAGGCGACGGCCTCGCCGAGACCGACCGGGCCTTTCACGCCACTCTCTACCGGGGGTTGGACAACGTGCTGCTCGGAGAGGTCCTGGAGGCGTTCTGGGACGCCTTCCACCGGGTGCACACGGACCTCGGGGGCGCGCCGCAGGACCCGAAGGTGACCTGTCGGCAGCACCGGGACATCCTCGACGCGGTGCGGTCGGGCGGTGCGATACGGGCGGAGGAGGCGATAAGGGAGCACTTCGGGAACATCCGCGCCCGGCTGTCCACAACCGATCCACAAGACCCTCACAGGCGCCACAATGAACGCGTATGACCGGTAAACACCGCGTTTCGCATCTTGCGATCATGATGGACGCCGTAGAACCCTGTTTTTCAAGATGCTGCGGATACGCGGCAGTTGGGGGAACAAGTAACCGGTTGCCGGGTCTGCGGGGAGAGGGGCCCCGTTCACGAGGCGATGCCGAGGGGGGCATCATGCAACCGGAAGGGCACAGTTCCATGTCTGAGAGTGTGCAAAGTGTGGTGACTGTGGCCCGCCACTGACACGTGCGCGAAGGGTCGAGGGGGACTCGCCGCGGACGGTAAGGAACCAACACAACACGCGGTTACCTGCGTGTGGGGGGATGACTCATGACGTCGACGCCGACGGGCGCCCGGCAGAACTTCGACCCGTCAGAAACCACCCAGCTCAGGGTGCCTTCGCACCGAAACAGCCAGACAGGCCAGTTCCGCCGGATCAAGAAGACACTGCCGCGATACGACTACGAGCACTACAGCCGGCTGGCCGGTCCCCTCACTCAGCCCGACCCGAGCAAGCCGTACAAGGTGCAGTACCGCTCGCTGCTGTCGCAGGAGCCGCACCGGCTGCGGGCCGCGCTCATGCTGGGCGCCGCGCCGCTGCTGTCCCTGGTCCTGCTCGGCTGGCTGCTGCAGCCGGAGCACTGGACGGAGCGCGACTACCCGGCCTTCGCCTTCCTGCCGGCCCTGGACATAGTGATGCTCGTCTCGATCGGCCTGATCGAGTTCTTCCGCTGCATGAACGTGCTGTCGAACGCGCACGCCACCCTGGTCGCCCGCGACCCCATCCCGGTGGTGCCCGAGACCGGCACGAGAGTGGCGTTCATCACGACCTACGTGCCCGGCAAGGAACCCCTGGAGATGGTGACCAAGACCCTGGAAGCGGCCGTCCGGCTGCGGCACCGGGGTCTGCTGCACATCTGGCTCCTGGACGAGGGCGACGACGCCGAGGTCAAGGCGGTCTGCGCCCGGCTCGGTGTGCACCACTTCTCCCGCAAGGGCGTCGCGCAGTGGAACCAGGCCAAGGGCCCGCACCGCGCCAAGACCAAGCACGGCAACTACAACGCCTGGCTGGACGCGCACGGCGACGCGTACGACTTCTTCGCCTCCGTCGACACCGACCACGTGCCGCTGCCCAACTACCTGGAGCGGATGCTCGGTTTCTTCCGCGACCCGGATGTCGGCTTCGTCATCGGCCCGCAGGTGTACGGCAACTACGACAACCCCATCACCAAGGCCGCCGAGTCCCAGCAGTTCCTCTTCCACGCCCTCATCCAGCGGGCGGGCAACCGGTACGGCTCACCCATGTTCGTGGGCACGTCGAACGCCGTACGCATCAGGGCCCTCAAGCAGATCGGCGGCCTGTACGACTCGATCACCGAGGACATGGCGACCGGTTTCGAGATGCACCGGGCCAAGAACCCGGTCACCGGCAGGAAGTGGCGGTCGGTCTATACGCCGGACGTGCTCGCGGTCGGTGAGGGCCCGGGCGCCTGGACGGACTTCTTCACCCAGCAGCTGCGCTGGTCGCGGGGCACGTACGAGACGATTCTCAAGCAGTACTGGAAGGGCTGGTACTCGCTTCCGCCGAGCAAGCTCTTCAACTACACGATGATGATCATCTTCTACCCGATGTCGGCCCTCAACTGGATCCTGGCGGCGCTGAGTTGTGCGCTGTTCCTGGGCCTGGGCGCCTCGGGCGTGAACATCGACCCGACGGTCTGGCTGATGCTGTACGGCAACGCGTCCGCGCTGCAGATCGGCCTGTACGTCTGGAACCGGCGGCACAACGTCTCCCCGCACGAGCCGGAGGGCTCCGGCGGAGTGGCGGGCATGGTGATGTCGGCGCTGTCCGCGCCGATATACGCGCGCTCGCTGATGGACGCCGTACTGCGCCGCAAGAGCAAGTTCGTGGTGACGCCCAAGGGCGACTCGGCCAGCCCGGACACGCTGTTCGGGACCTTCCGCATCCACCTGTTCTTCATCCTGGTCTTCGGCGCCTCGATCGCCGCCGGCCTCACCCTCGGGCACGGCCACCCGGCGATGCTCGTCTGGGCCACCTTCGCGCTGCTGATCACCGCCTCGCCGATCATCGCGTGGCGGTACGAGCTGCGGCAGACGAAGAAGCGGCCGCCCGCGCCAGTGCAGCCGGCGCCCCCGGAGCCGTACCAGCCACAGCCGTTGCCCGCGCAGCACGCGCCGCACGGCACCGGGCAGAAGCCCAGCTGGGCCGCCTCCGGCAGTGGCAACGACCAGACCATGCAGATCGCACTCGGTGGACTCGGGGGACGTAAGGAATGAACGACCGTGCAGGCCACCGCCGGGCCCGTCGACTGGCGATCGGCACGGTGGTGGTGCTCGCGCTGGCCGGGATGAACGGGCCGTGGCTGTACCGCTTCGGGACCGAGAAATACCACCAGTACAAGATCAACAGACCCGAGTACAAGGCAGACAACGGCCACTGGCAGATCGTCGACTTCCCCGAGAAGTACCGCCTGAACACCATCCACGCGGCGCTGCTGCGCACCGGCAAGGTGCTGCTCGTCGCCGGTTCGGGCAACAACCAGGACAACTTCGACGCGAAGAAGTTCGACACCCGGATCTGGGACCCGGTCAAGGGCACCATCAAGAAGGTGCCCACCCCGGCCGACCTGTTCTGCACCGGGCACACGCAGCTCTCCAACGGCAATCTGCTGATCGCCGGCGGCACCAAGCGGTACGAGAAGCTGAAGGGTGATGTCACCAAGGCCGGCGGCCTGATGGTGGTGCACAACGAGAACCCGGACGCGCCGATCACGCTGCCCGCGGGCACCAAGTTCACCGGCAAGGAGAACGGCAAGACCTTCGTGTCGAAGGACCCGGTGCTCGTGCCGCGCGCGAAGAAGGTCTTCGACAAGAACACCGGCGCTTTCCTGCGCAACGACCCCGGGCTCGGCCGGATCTACGTCGAGGCCAAGCAGAGCGGCACCAAGTACGAGACCGGCACCCAGGACAACTACCGCATCCAGGGCCTGACCGGCACCGAGGCCCGCAACACCTACGGCATCGCGCAGAAGCTCGCCCTGGACAAGAAGGACTTCCAGGGGATCAGGGACGCCTACGAGTTCGACCCGGTGGCCGAGAAGTACATCAAGGTCGACCCGATGAACGAGGCCCGCTGGTACCCGACGCTCACCACGCTGAGCGACGGCAAGATCCTCAGCGTCTCCGGGCTCGACGACATCGGGCAGTTGGTGCCGGGCAAGAACGAGACCTTCGATCCGGCCACCAAGAAGTGGACGTATCTGAAGACGGTCCGGCAGTTCCCGACCTACCCGGCGCTGTTCCTGATGCAGAACGGCAAGATCTTCTACTCGGGGTCCAACGCGGGGTACGGGCCGGACAACGTGGGCCGTGAGCCGGGCATTTGGGACGTGGACACCAACAAGTTCACGAAGCTGCAGGGGCTGAGCGACGACAAGGAGATGGAGACGTCCGGCACGGTGCTGCTGCCGCCGGCGCAGGACGAGAAGTTCATGGTGATCGGCGGCGGCGGGGTCGGCGAGTCCAAGGAGTCCAGCAACAAGACGCGGCTGATCGACCTCAAGGACCAGAACCCGGTGTTCAAGGACGGGCCGACGCTGGAGAAGGGCACGCGGTATCCGCAGGCCTCGATCCTGCCGGACGACAGCGTGCTGGTGTCGGGCGGCTCTCAGGACTACCGCGGGCGCGGCAACTCCAACATCCTGCAGGCGCGGATGTACCACCCGGACAGCAACACGTTCGACCGGGTCGCCGACCCGCTGGTGGGCCGCAACTACCACTCCGGATCGCTCCTGTTGCCCGACGGGCGCGTGATGTTCTTCGGCTCGGACTCGCTGTATGCCGACAAGGCCGACACCAAGCCGGGCAAGTTCGAGCAGCGGATCGAGATCTATACGCCGCCGTATCTGTACCGGGACTCCCGTCCGTCGCTCTCGGGCGGTCCGCAGACGATCGCGCGGGGCGCGTCGGGGACGTTCACGTCTCCGCAGGCCTCGGCGATCAAGAAGGTGCGGCTGATCAGGCCCAGCGCGTCGACCCACGTGACCGATGTGGATCAGCGGTCGATCGCGCTGGACTTCAAGACGTCCGGGAACAAGATCACGGTGACCGTCCCCAAGGGCAAGAACCTTGTTCAGTCGGGGTGGTACATGGTGTTCGTGGACGACGATCAGGGAACGCCGAGCGAAGCACAGTGGGTCAAGGTTCCGTAGCCGTCCGGTAGTTGCTCAACCACCGGACGGCTACTCACTGCCCTTGGCAAGGGCGAGTGCATAACTCGCCCACCACTGGCCCGCCTTCGGGCCGCCCTTGCACTCTCCGTCCGACTCCCCCGGGCGCTTCACCCAGAGGTAGGCGTCCACCAAGTCGTCCGTCGTCTTCGTCGTCGGTGTCTCGCCCAGGGCCCGGCCCGGCGGGTTGCACCAGCGTTCGTCCTCGTCGCCGCCCGTGTAGGGGCCGTTGCCGTTGCGGCTGGTGTCGATGACGAAGGGCTTGTCGCCCACCTTGGCGGAGAGCTGCTTGCCGTAGGCGATGGAGTCCTTGGTGGAGTAGAAGTTGGAGACGTTGACCGCGAAGCCGTCGGCCTGGTCCACGCCCGCCCACTGGAGGGACTCGAAGATCTGGTCGGGGTGGCCCCAGCCCGCGTTGCCCGCGTCCAGGTACACCTTCGTGGACTTCAGGGACTTGAGCTTGGTGATGGCGCCCTTGAGGAGGTCGTAGCGCTCCTCGTGGAACTCCTCCGGGGTGCAGCCGTCGACCAGGTGCAGCAGGGCGTCCGGCTCCAGGACGACCGTCGCCGGGCGGTCCCCGATGCCCGCGGCGACCCCGTCGATCCAGTCCCGGTAGGCGTCGCCGTCGGCGGCGCCGCCCTGTGAGTACTGGCCGCAGTCGCGGTGCGGGATGTTGTAGAGGACCAGAAGCGCGGTGCGGCCGGCCTTGTCGGCGGCCTCCGTGAAGCCCTGGGCCTCCTGCTTCGGGTTCTCCGGGCCGATCCACTCACCGGTCGGCTGCTCGGCGATCTTGCGGATCTGCTCGGCGTCCGTGTCCTTCCCCGACTTCGCGTAGGCGGCCACCTGCTGGGCCGCGTTGCCGTCGGGGTTGACCCAGAACGGGTCGCTCTCCTTGGGCTGTTGAGTGATGGTCGCGCCGGCGTCGTCCTGCCCGCCGCCGTCCGATGAGGAGGAACATCCCGCGATGATCAGTGCCGCCCCCAGCACTGTCGCGGAAGCCCTCACTCCGGCCCCCCTGCTGCCGTACATCCAACTCCCCCTTGGGTGCACCGTTCCAAGTCTCAATCCTGACATACGGGCCGCCTCGGCCACGAGATCGCCCGAGCCTTGTCGGGGAGCTGTTACAGCACCCGTGGTGGGGTAGTCGTGCAATGGGGGCGGACGTTCAGGGAAAGGGAGTGCGCGGTCATGCACGACACCACCCGGGAACTCCGGCTGGCGGCGGCGCTCGTGGAGGCCGCGGACACGCTCACCGAGGACTTCGAGGCGACGGTCCATCTGCGGCGGGTCGCGGACCACTGCGTGGAGCTGCTGGCCGCGCGGGCGGCCGGGATCATGTTCGTCGACGGGGAGCGGGCGGTGGCGCTGGCGGGCAGCAGCGGGGCCCGGGAGGTCGCGCTCGACCTGCTGCGGGCCCAGTCCGACGGCGGGCCCTGCCTGGAGAGCTACGGCTCGGGGCGGCCGGTCGCGCCGGTCTCCGTGCGGGCGGCGCATGCAGAGGCCCGCTGGCCCGCCTTCACCGGCGCCGCGCTCGGCCACGGCATCACGACCACGTTCGCGGTACCGCTGCGCCGGCACGGGACGGCGCTCGGCGCGCTCAACGTGTTCGCGGCGGACGGGGACGACAGGGGCGACGGGGGCGAGGGCGTGTCGGCCGGCTGGGGGCCGGAGCTGTCGGTCGCGCAGGCGCTCGCCGACGCCGTGGCCGTCGGGCTGGCCAACCACCGCGGGTACACGCAATACCGCACGTTGTCGGCGCAGTTGCAGGAGGCGCTGTCCAGCCGGGTCCGGATCGAGCAGGCCAAGGGGATGCTCGCCGAGCGCTGGAGCACCGGGACCGTGGAAGCGTTCACGGCGCTGCGGCGGTACGCGCGGTGCCGGCGGCTGCCGCTGGACCAGGTCGCGAGCGGGGTCGTCGACGGAGTGGTGGACGACGCGGAGCTGCGCGCGAAGGCCCGGGGCCCGTCCGGGCGGGGGCGGTTGTAGAAGCTCGTACCACCTGCGTGGATGACCGAGAGCCACCGGTGGGCGACTTGGCGTCGAATCGCCTCTAGGCCCAGGCGCTCATCCGTTCTAGAGTCTTCTCAGACGGCCCCAGCCCCCGGTCGGTCCAAGCCTCCCGCGGCGTCGCCGGGCTACTCCCGCAGCCCGTGCGCACGCGGTCGAGGACCAGCCCGGTCGACGGCTTTTTCGGGGGGA
The DNA here is from genome assembly GCF_029892565.1 of Streptomyces pseudovenezuelae. Taxonomy (GTDB): domain Bacteria; phylum Actinomycetota; class Actinomycetes; order Streptomycetales; family Streptomycetaceae; genus Streptomyces; species Streptomyces pseudovenezuelae_A. The sequence goes on from NZ_JARXVH010000004.1 coordinate 789,274, forward strand.
GCGGGTCGTCGACCGGGCCAGGTGCTTCCAGAGGCCGGGGCCGGTGCCTTCAGAGACCGGTCCCGGTGAGATACGCGGAGACGATCACGTTGGCCGTGTAGCTGCGGCTGGTCCGGTCGAAGGTGCCGCCGCAGGTGATCAGTCGTAGCTCGGCGCGGCCCGACTCCCGCTGTCCGTAGGCCTGTTGGGCGTCGAAGCCGGTCCGGTTCAGCACCTGTACGTCGTCGACGGTGAACTCGGCGACCTTGCCGTCGGCGCGGATCACCCGGATCGTCTCGCCGGGCTTGAGGGCGCTGAGCTTGTAGAAGACGGCGGGCCGGGTCTCCGTGTCGACGTGTCCCACCAGCAGCGCGGCCCCCTTGGCGCCGGGTGCCGCCCCGGCCGCGTACCAGCCGACGACGCCCGCCTGGTCGAAGGGCGGCGGATCGATCGCGCCCTGTCCGTCGAGGCCGCGGGCCACGACCGGTGCCTGCACACCGAGTTCGGGGATGTCCACGCGCTGCGGCAGGGCGTCGCCCAACGGGCTTGCCGGGGGCGGCAGTTCGACCTCCGGCGGCCGTCCGACGGCGGCCATGTCGCCGGTGGTCGGCGCGGATATCCCCTGGCGTATGTCGGTGACCTGCCGTCCCCACAGCCACAGCCCGAGGAGCAGCATCGCCCAGGCGACGCCCATCAGGAGGCGCCCCGAGCCGGAGGAACGCTCGTGGTCGGACATGGTCAGCCCGTTCCGCGGCTCCGGCGGGCGCCGAGCAGCGCCACGGCCGCGACGGCGATGCCGGCCAGTACCAGCCCGGTCACCGCCTGCGCCGTACCGGGCCCGGCGGCACGGGCGTCCACCGCGGCGAGGTGCGCGGTACCGCCACCGCCCGCGTGGACGGGGGCGACGGGGGACGCGGGCGCGGTGGGCACCTGCGACGGGTGCGACTGCGACCGCGCCACGACGGTGATCTTGCCCTTCACCCGGAAGTCGGCGCAGGTGATCTTGACGTCGTAGGAGCCGGGCCGCACCGAGGAGGCGATCCGGGTGTCGCCGGCCAGGGTGCCGTCGGCGCCGGCCAGTCTGGCGTCCGCGACGAACGCGGCCGAGACGGCGGTGGCCGTCTTGCCGGAGCAGCCGGTGACCCGCAGCGCGACGTCGGCGCCCGGCGCGGGGGACGACGGGATCACCGAGACGTCACCGCCGTCCGCCGCGTACGCGTGGGCCGCCGGGAAGAGGGCGGCGCCGGCCAGGAATCCCGTACAGAGAGTGAGACGAAGTGAACCCATCGTGAAACCTCCAGATACCTGGAGACTCCCCCGCGGGCCCCGCCCCCGCATCCTCAGGAGGCTCTCGCTGCTCCGAACGGGTCGCTTTCGCCCCCGAAGGGGTTTCGGATCCGGTCGTGTCCTGTCAGTTCTCGTCAGATCCGGTCGACGAGGTCCGCGATCGAGTCGACGACCTTGGACGGCCGGTACGGGAAGTCCTCGATCTGCTCCGGCCGGGTCAGGCCGGTGAGCACGAGGAAGGTCTGCATCCCGGCCTCCATGCCGGCCAGTACGTCGGTGTCCATGCGGTCGCCGATCATCGCGCTGGTCTCGGAGTGGGCGCCGATCGCGTTGAGCCCGGTGCGCATCATCAGCGGGTTGGGCTTGCCGGCGAAGTAGGGCTGCTTGCCGGTCGCCTTGGTGATCAGCGCGGCCACCGCGCCGGTCGCGGGCAGCGCGCCCTCGGCGGAGGGGCCGGTCTCGTCGGGGTTGGTGCAGATGAAACGGGCGCCGGCGTCGATCAGCCGTACCGCCTTGGTCATGGCCTCGAAGGAGTAGGTGCGGGTCTCGCCGAGGACGACGTAGTCCGGCTCGTGGTCGGTGAGGATGTACCCGATGTCGTGCAGGGCGGTGGTCAGGCCCGCCTCGCCGATCACGTACGCCGAGCCGCCCGGCCGCTGGTCGTCCAGGAACTGCGCGGTGGCCAGGGCCGAGGTCCAGATGGACTCGACCGGCACGTCCAGGCCCATCCGCCGCAGCCGGGCGTGCAGGTCGCGTGGGGTGTAGATCGAGTTGTTGGTGAGCACCAGGAAGGGCTTGCCGGACTCGCGCAGCTTCTTCAGGAAGGAGTCGGCGCCGGGGATCGGCACGCCCTCGTGGATGAGCACACCGTCCATGTCGGTGAGCCAGGACTCGATGGGCCTGCGGTCTGCCATGTGCGTGTCTCCTGGCGTTGCGTACGGGCGTGAGCTGAGGGCGCCGGAACCGCGCCGTGCCGACGCCCCCAGCCTAGGCCTTGCCGCACGTCGGGACGCTGTCCCGGCGACCCTGTCAGCCGCCGCCCTCGTCAGCTGCCGGTCGCGGACTTCCAGTCCTCGACGTACGACGTGAGGTTCTCGTCGATGTCGTTCCAGTCCGGCGAGAAGATCTCGACGCCGTCCGTCAGCTTGGTCAGCGCGACGGCGTTGGCGTCGACGGCCTTGACGTCCGTGCGGGTGCTGAAGCCGCCGCCGATCTCGCTGACCTGCTGCTGGGCCGTGCGGCTGAGCAGGTGGTCGAGGAGCTTCCTGCCGTTCTCGCTGTGCGGCGCCTTGGCGACGAGGCCGGCGGCGTAGGGCAGCGCGAACGTGGTCGGCTTGCCGCCCTGCTTCGCCGGGAACCAGATGCCGAGGTCGGGCATGGTCTTGGACTGGGCGTGGTTCATCTGGACATCGCCGTTGGCGACCAGCAGTTCGCCCTTGTCGACCTTGGGCACGAGCTTGCCGGTGGAGGCGGACGGGCCGACGTTGTTGGACTGGAGGTCCTTCAGGTAGGCGAGGGCCGCGTCCTTGCCGCCGAAGTCGTGAATCGCCTTGATCAGTACGGCGGTTCCGTCACCGACGACTCCGGGCGTGGAGTACTGGAGCTTGTTCTCGTACTTGCCGTCGAGCAGCTCGTCCCAGGTCGTCGGCGCCTGCTTCAGCTCCTTCTTGTTGTAGACGAAGGCGAAGTAGTTGTTGACGACGGAGGTCCACGTCCCGTCGGCGGCCTTGTCCGCGCCGCTGACCAGCTCGGCGCCCTTAGGCCGGTACTTCTGGAGCAGGCCCTTGCCGTCGGCCTGCTGGACGAACGGCGGGAGGGTGACCAGCACATCGGCCTGCGGGTTGCTCTTCTCCCGGACGGCGCGCTGCACCATCTCGCCGGAGCCGCCCTCCACGTACTCGACCGTGACGGAGTCGAAGCGGATGCCGCTGGTCATGCGAGGAGTCCGGGCAACTGCGCCACGCCGTCCAGCACTTGGGTCGCCCCGGCCGCCCGCAGCGCGTCCGCGTCGTGCGCGCCGGTCAGCACACCGGCGACCACGCCCGCTCCCGCACGGACCCCGCTGAGCATGTCGTACGAGGTGTCGCCGACGACGGCGATCTGACGGACGTCATCGGCGGCCCCCGTCCGCAGGAACGCGCCGAGGACCATGTCGGGATACGGCCGCCCCCGGCCCCCGGCGTCGGCGGGGCACAGCGTGAGGGGCACGAGGTCCTGCCAGCCGAGCGCGGCCAGGATCGCGTCCTGCGTGGTGCGCGCGAAGCCGGTCGTCAACACCACGGTCAGGCCCCGGGACTTGAGCGTCTCGATGGTCTCGCGGGCGCCGGGCAGGGCCGCGACCCGGCCACCGTCGACGAGTTGCGCGTACGCCGCTTCAAAGGCCTTGTTCGCTTCCCGCGCCTTCGCCTCCTCGCCGAACAGGTGCCGGAAGACGGAGATCTTGGACTCGCCCATGGTGGCGCGGACGTAGTCGATCATCTGGTCGGGGTCGGCGTCCAGGTGGTGGGCCGCCGCCGTGAAGGCCTGCTCGACGAGCCCGCCGTCGGCGACGGTGGTGCCGGCCATGTCGAGGACGACGAGACGGATGTCGTGCGTACGGATGTCATCGGTGATGTCGGTCATGTCGGGTGTCACCAGCCCAGTTCGTTCGCGGTCGTTTCGGCGATGGCGGGCGAGCAGGTCATGCCGCGGCCGCCGGGCCCGGTGACCAGCCACACCCCGTCGCGCACCCGCCGGCGGTGCACGACCCGGCCCGGGTCGGTGCACTGCGCGTACACCCCGGCCCAGCGGCGCCGGACCCTGGGGAGCGGGCGGCCGAGGAGGGATTCGACGACCTCGGCGAGGTGGTCGTAGGGGTCTTCGAGGGTGTCGAAGGCGAAGGGGTGCTCGTACTCGTGGGTGTCGCCGATGGTGAGGCCGCCGTCGGCGCGCTGGACCATCAGCAGTTGCATACGGTGCTCGGCGGCGGTCGGGGCCTGCGGGCGGCGGGCGTTGAGCTCGTCCAGGGCCGGTGAGGCGTAGGCCGGGTAGTAGCGGAAGCTGTCGGCGTCGGCGACCGAGGTGGTGAGCGGTTCGCCCAGTGGTTCGGTCTGCATCATCTGCAACCGCACGCGCCGCACGGGCAGTTCGGGCCCGGCGAGCTCCCGCACCAGGCCGCTGAGCCAGGCGCCGGTGCACAGCACCACCGCGTCGGCGGTGTGCACGTCGCCGTGGTCGTCGCGGACGGCACCGGGGCCGACCACCTCGCGGACCTCGCGACCGGGCAGGAAGGTGTAGTTCGGGGACTTCGACAGCTCGGCGCGCAGGGCGAGTTGGGCGGTACGGGGTTCGACGGCGGCGTCCCGCTCGCAGTACAGGGCGGCGTCGAACGCACCGCGCAGGGCGGGGTTGAGGGCGCGCGCCTCGCCGGGCGTGAGCAGCTTGTGACCCCGGGCGGCCGAGTCGGCCCGGGCCACGGCGGCCTCGGCGACGGCGAGTTCGCACGCACCGCGCAGCGGGGTCAGCGACCCGTTGGCCCGGAACCCGAGCCCGGGTATCCGCTCGCCGATCCCCTCCCACAACTCCCGTGCGCGCAGGGCGGTTTCAAGTTCCTCCCCGCCCGCACGCCCGCTCACCCAGATCTGCCCGAAGTTGCGCAGCGAGGCGCCGCGGGCCTCGGCCTCGCGCTCGATCTGCACGACCTCGTGGCCACGTTCCACTGCCTGCCAGGCGTGCATGGTGCCCACCACGCCTGCTCCTACGACTGTCACTCTCACGTCGGTCACGCTCCTCGCGCACGGGGAACCGGAAGGGTCCGGCTGACAACGAGAGCCTGAACGAGCCATCACATTTGGGCTAGACCCGTTATCAATTCGTGATAATCGACGGAGTGATGACGGGCGAGGGGGTGATGGTGAGGGGTTGGCTTCAGCCGCGCAGGTGGGTGGTGAAGGAGAACCGGTCCCCCCGGTACAGCGACCGCACCCGCTCCAGCGGGCGGCCCTCGGTGTCCCGCGAGACCCGGTGGATCAGCAGCATCGGAAGGGCCGGCGGGGTGCCGACGAGGAGGGCCTCGCGGGGGGTGGCCAGCACGGTCTCGATGCGTTCGTCGGCGTCGCCGAAGCCGATGCCGCGCTCGTGGAGGTAGCCGTAGAAAGAGGAGTCGGGCTCGAACTCCGTGTCCAGGTGCGGGAGTCGGGCGACGGAGACGTAGGTGCTCTCCAGGCCGACCCGTTCGTCGTCCGCGAGCAGCACGCGCTCCAGGTGCCAGACGGGTTCGCCGCGCTCCAGGCCGGTCTCGGCGGCGAGGGCGTCCGGGCAGGGGAAGCGGTCGAGGGTGACCAGGCTGCGGCCGGGGGTGCGGCCCTGTCGCCGTACGCCCTCCGTGTAGCTGGCGAGGGACAGCGGCTGGGCGAGCTTGGGCCCCGCGACGACCGTGCCGCGCCCTTGCCGGCGCAGTTTCCCCTCCAGCACGAGCTCGCGCAGCGCCTGCCGGACCGTCTCGCGGGCGACCCCGTACCGCTCCGACAGATCACGCTCGGTGGGGATGAGGCCGCCCTCCCCCAGCTCGCCGACGAGTCGGTCGATCTGCGCCTTCACCGCGTAGTACTTCGGGATCCGGCCGTGCTCCGGGATGCCGGAGCGGACGGGGGCGCCGGGAGCCTGGTCGTTCGGGTAGTCCACGCGAGGATCGTCGCAGACGGGCGGCCCGACTTCAGCGGTGCCCATGCCACGCGGCCGGCTTCAGCAGCGCCTTCTTTGACTTGCGGCGGCCTTCAGCGGTCCCGCACGGCGTCCCGGCCGGCTTCAGCGGCGCCGCCACGTCTTCCGGGCCAGCAGCAGCGTGCCGCCGGCGACGAGGAGGGCGGCGGCGGTCGCGAGGGTGGCGAGGGTTCGGTGGGGGGTGCCGAGGCCGGTGCGGGCGAGTTCCTCGGCATCCCGCGCGAAGGGGAGGCCTTCGTCGCGGCGGGTGGCGGGGGCGGAGGGAGACGCGGGGTCGGCGGTGGAGGCCGTGGGCTCGGAGGCGGCGGGGTCGGGATCGGACTCGACCTCGAACCGGTAGTCGTTCGACTGCCCGACCCAGGCGCCGTCCTCGTCGTGCCGCTGGACGACGGCCGCGTTCACGGTGACACCGTCGGGCGCCGCGTCCGAGGTGAACGCGAGCCTGACCTTGACGGTGACGGTCCCGCGGGGGCCGACGGTGAACCCCGCGAACCCGTCGTCGAAGGCACCGACCAACTCGTCCGCGTCGCTCACCTCGAACCGCACGGGATGCGGCCGCTCGCCCTCGTAGAACTCCAGCCGAGCCTGCGCCGGCTTCAACGACCGCGCCCCGTCGACGATCACGACGACCGGGTGGACGTCCGTGCAGGTCCGGGCGGTGGTGTTGGTGAGCTGCAAGTCCCAGAGGCCGTATCCACCACCGGCTTCGTAGGTGGCGGGACCGTTGTGGATCCGGGTGGTGAGAGGGAAGCGGGAGGCTTCGGCGCAGGTGGGAGGTGGGGCAGCGAGCGCGGCGGCCGGCGCCCCGGCGGGGAGGAGAGCGGCGGCTGCTGCAAGGCAGAGGGAAACAGGCGTGCACAGTCGCATGGACACGTGACCCTGCCGGGTGGGGGCGGGTGGGGGGCGGCGGCGCTCCGGGGGGCGGTGGAACTCCGCTCGATCAGCGGATGCCGGGGGGCCGTTTGATCAGTGGTTGGCGGGGGCTCGCTTGGTCAGCGGGTGCCGGAGGCAGGGGGTGCCGGACCGCCCGGAGACCTGCCCAACCGCCGGAGGCACGCGTCACGCGTCGGCGCGGCCGAAGAGCGGTGCCAGTACGAGCTGGGCGGCGCCCTCGGCCACCTCGCCGGCGGCGGCGCGTACCGGTACCGGGGGCTCGCCGACGCGCCGGGCGCGTTCGTCGAGGACGGCACGTACGCCTCGTACGAAGGGGTCCGGGGCGGTGGCGACGGTACGGCCGCCCAGCAGGACGAGGTCGATGTCGAGCAGGGCGACGAGGTTGCCGGCGCCGGTGCCGAGGACGCGTGCCGCCTCCGCGAGGTCGCCGCGCGCCACCGCGCCCAGGCACAACGCCTCGACGCAACCGCGGTTGCCGCAACTGCACAGCGGCCCGTCCAGCTGAACGACCTGATGCCCGAACTCCCCCGCGCCGGTGCGGGCGCCCCGATGCACGGCACCGCCGATGACGAGGCCGGCCCCGAGCCCCGTACCGAGATGCAGGTAGGCGAAGGACCCGCGCTCACCGCCGACGGCGAGTCCGAGGGCGGCTGCGTTCGTGTCCTTGTCGACGGCGACCGCCACCCCGAGCCGCCGCGCGAGCGCGTCCCGCAGGGGGAACCCGTCCCACTCCGGGAACCCGGTGACACGGTGCAGAACCCCGCGGGTGTGATCGAGAGGGCCGGGGAGGGCTACGCCGACGCCCAGTACGGGGCGGGTCTCGGTGCCGAGTGCGGTGCGGGTGCGGGTGCCGGTACCCGGTACGGGGTCGGTGCCGACGCCGAGTACAGAACCGTCCCCGCCACCGACCAGCGCCTCCGCCTCCCGCGCCACCGCCGCCAGAACGGCCTCCGCCCCCGCCCCCAGATCCAGCGACGCGCGCCGCTCCCCCACCACGGCCCCCGTCAGGTCGACCAGCACCGCCCGCAGCTCGTCGCGGTCCAGATGCAGCCCGACCGCGCGTCCCGCTTCCGGTACCAGCCGCAGTACGGTCCGCGGCTTGCCGCCGGTGGAGGCGCGGCGGCCCGCCTCGGTGACGAGACCGTCGTCCCGCAGCCGGGCCGTGATCTTGCTGACGGCCTGCGGGGTCAGCCCGGTGCGCTCGGCGAGTTCGAGCCGGCTGATGCCGTCCGCACCGGACGTGCGCAGCAGGTCCAGCACGAGCGCGCCGTTGTGACTGCGCAGGGCGAGCAGGTTCACGCCACCACGACCGACCCCATTACCCGCACCCGACAAGCCACCGACCGAACCCGAACCATCCCCACCGCCGCCCAAGCCCTGCACCTCTCCGCCGCCCCTCAACCCGTCCACACCCCCATTCTCCCCCGCGCTTGCACTTTGGCAACAGCGTTGTGAAAGTGGAGGGCATGACTGCTACCGCTACTCCCCTCCGCGTGGGCCTGATCGGCTACGGGCTCGCGGGATCCGTCTTCCACGCCCCGCTGATCGCCGCCACCGAGGGCCTCACGCTCGACACGGTGGTCACCTCGAACCCGGAGCGGCAGAAGCAGGTCCGCGCCGAGTTCCCGGACGTCGGCATCGCGGCCACGCCCGACGAGCTGTTCGCCCGGGCCGCCGAGCTGGACCTCGTCGTGATCGCGTCACCGAACAAGACGCACGTCCCGCTCGCCGGCGCCGCCCTCGACGCCGGCCTCCCGGTCGTCGTCGACAAGCCGGTCGCCGGTACGGCCGCCGAGGCGCGCGAGCTGGCGGCGCGGGCCGAGGCGCGCGGTCTGCTGCTCTCCGTCTTCCAGAACCGCCGCTGGGACAACGACTTCCGCACCCTCCAAGCGCTGCTCGCCGAGGGCGAGTTGGGTGACGCCTGGCGCTTCGAGTCCCGTTTCGAGCGCTGGCGCCCGCAGCTGAAGGGCGGCTGGCGCGAGTCCGGCGACCCGGCAGAGATCGGAGGTCTGCTTTACGACCTCGGCAGTCACGTCGTCGACCAGGCCCTCGTCCTCTTCGGCCCGGTCAAGCAGGTCTACGCCGAGTCGGACATCCGACGCGACGGCGCGGAGGCCGACGACGACACGTTCATCGCGCTGACCCACGCGAACGGCGTCCGTTCCCACCTCTACGTCTCCGCGACCACCGCCCAACTCGGCCCGCGCTTCCGGGTCCTGGGCTCGAAGGCCGGTTACGTCAAGTACGGCCTCGACCCGCAGGAGGCCGCCCTGCGCGAGGGCAAGCGCCCCGACACCACCGCCGACTGGGGCACGGAGCCCGAGGAGTTGTGGGGTCGGCTCGGCGCCGGCGAGTCCCCGCTGACCGGCGGCGGCACCCCCGTACCGACCCTTCCGGGCGACTACTCCGCGTACTATGCGGCCGTGAACAGGGCCCTCACCGACGGCGGCGCCAACCCGGTGACCGCGCTGGAGGCGGCCGCCGCCCTCGACGTACTGGAGGCGGCGCGTCGTTCGGCCCGCGACGGAGTGGCGGTGACGCTGTGACGCACAACACCGGGATCACGCCGAAGTTCCAGCCGGAGATCACCCCGCCGCTGGAGGAACTGGAGGCGCAGGAGCGCCACTTGGTCTTCAGCCGGTTCACCTTCGAGGACGCGTGGGCGCTCGGCTCGCTGCTGGTCGACCTTGCCAGAGAGCGCCACGCGCCGGTCGCGATCGACATCCACCGCGCCGGCCAGCAGCTCTTCCACGCGGCGCTGCCGGGCTCGACCCCGGACAACGACGCGTGGATCGCCCGCAAGCGCCGGGTCGTGGAGCGCTACGGCAGCGCCTCCTACCTGGTCGGCGCCCGTTTCCGCGCCAAGGGCACGACGTTCGAGGACTCCTCCCGGCTGGACCCGGACGAGTACGCGGCGCACGGCGGCTCCTTCCCGATCACCGTCGACGGCGTGGGCGTCGTCGGCTCGGTGACGGTGAGCGGACTGCCCCAACTCCAGGACCACCGGCTCGTGGTGGAGGCGCTGGAGGAGTTCCTCAAGCGCTGACACACCGTTCGGGGCGTCACTCCGTTCGGGGCGTCACTCGGTTCGGGTCGGCAATCCGTCGGGTCCGGGGCCCGGGGACTATCGCGCGTCCCCCTCCGGTTGGGACCGCTATAGAGCACACCGACCGGAGGGACCGCCACCATGACCCACTTCTTGAAGGACCGCGTCGGCCGCCACGGCATCTGGAGCATCGGCCTGCGTGCGGAGGAGCCCGGCCGACGGGCCGAACTCGCCGAGGCCGTGGCCGAGTTGGAGGAGCTCGGCTACGGCGCCGTCTGGCTGGGCGGCAACAGCACCGTCGGCAACGCCGTGCCGCTGATCGAGGCCACCTCGAAGATCACCGTCGGCACCAGCATCCAGAGCATCTGGCAGGCCGAAGCGACCGAGGCCGCCGCGGAGTTCACCGACGTGGAGGCGGCCCACCCCGGCCGCTTCGCCCTGGGCCTCGGGGTCAGTCACGCCAGGCTCTCGGACCGCTACCACCGCCCGCTGGCCGCGCTGATCGCCTACCTCGACACCCTCGACACCCTCGACGCGGCCGGCGTCCCCGCCGACCGCCGGCTCATCGCCGCCCTGGGCCCCAAGTCCCTTGAGCTGACCCGCGAGCGGGCGGCCGGCTCGATCCCGTACCTCGTCACCACCGAGCACACGGCCCACGCCCGCGAGATCCTGGGCGCGGCGCCGCTGCTGGCCCCGGAGTTGAAGGTCGTCCTGGAGTCGGACCCGACCCGGGCCCGCGACCTCGCCCGCGGCAGCCTGGCCCCCTACCTCGACCTCCCCAACTACACCAACAACTTCCTCCGCCACGGCTTCACTGACGCCGACGTCGTGAACGGCGGCAGCGATCGGTTGGTCGACGCGGTGTTCGCATGGGGCGACGACGACACGATCCGGGCCCGTGTCGACGCCTACCTCGACGCGGGGGCGGACCACGTGGCCCTCCAGGTGGTGGACGGCAACGCGCGCCAGAGTCTGCCGAGGGGAGCATGGCGCCGCCTGGCAGCCCTCCTGACGTGAGCGGGGTTTTTGTCTTTTAGGGGCGCGGGGAACTGCGCGACCAGCCACGCACGGCCCGCGGCCGACAAACTCACCCGCACCCACCGCAGTTCCCCGGCTTCCCCAGCGGAGCGCCTACGCGTTCTTGAACTCCTGTCGCTGCCTGCCCAGCCCCGCGATCTCCAGCTCCACCACATCCCCCGCCCGCAAGAACGGCTTCGGCTCGGGCTGACCAAGCGCAACCCCCGCCGGCGTACCCGTGTTGATGACATCCCCGGGATACAGCGTCATGAACTGACTGACGTACCGCACGACTTCGCCCACCGCAAAGATCTGCTCGCCCGTGGTCCCGTCCTGCTTCAACTCCCCGTTGACCCACAACTTCAGCGACAGGGCCTGCGGATCCGCCACCTCGTCCGCCGTCACGAGCCACGGCCCGAGCGGATTGAACGTCTCGCAGTTCTTCCCCTTGTCCCAGGTCCCGCCCCGCTCGATCTGGAACTCCCGCTCGGACACGTCATGCGCCACCGCGTACCCGGCGACATGCGCGAGACCGTCCTCCACCGACTCCAGATACCGGGCCGTACGCCCGATGACGACCGCCAGCTCGACCTCCCAGTCGGTCTTCACCGACCCCCGTGGCACGAGCACGGTGTCGTAAGGCCCGACCACCGTGTCCGCCGCCTTGAAGAAGATGACGGGCTCGGCGGGCGGCTCGGCCCCGGTCTCGCGGGCGTGGTCGTGGTAGTTCAGCCCGATGCACACGACCTTGCCGATCCGTGCCAGCGGCGGCCCGATCCGCAGCCCCGCCGCGTCCAGCGCGGGCAGCTCACCGCCCTCGGCGGCGGCCCGGACCCGGCCGAGCGCGGCGCCGTCGGCGAGCAACGCCCCGTCGATGTCGGGCACGACCCCCGAGAGGTCCCGCAGGACCCCCTCGGCGTCGAGCAACGCGGGCTTCTCCGCTCCCGCCGTACCGACTCGCAGCAGCTTCATCGTCACCATCTCCCTCGATCACGGGCGGTCGACCGATGGGTGCAGCCATCGGAGGACTGGTCGATCCTCCAAGCTTGACGTGCGGTATGCAATACCTGGTTCACGTACTGGACCGTAGGCTCGGTGATCAACGGCCTCAGTGATCAACGGCCTACCGGTACAGCACCACCCGCTCCACCGCACTCCACGTCGCGCTGGTCACCACATACAGCGCGGCGGCGAGCGGTACCACCGCCACGGTGAAGAGCGTGAAGAAGGAGAGATACGGCATCGCCTTGCCGACGGCGCTTTCGACGGCGCTGCCGTCGGCGGCCATCCGCCTGGTACGGACGCAGGTGAAGGCCGCGACCACGGCGGCGACGAGAAACAGCCCGACGTACACGAGCCCCGCCGCCCCGAACACCCCGCCCTCGGCCAGCGCGTCGGCCCATCGCCCGCCGAGCGGCGCGGCGAACAGTCGGTGGGACAGCAGCGCGTCCCCCTCGGACGAGAACAACCGGTAGAGCAGGAAGAACGCCGGCAGTTGCAGGAGGCTCGGCAGACACCCCGACAGCGGTGACACCTTCTCCTCCGCGTGCAGTTCCAGCACCGCCTGCTGGAGCTTCTCGGGCTGCTTCGCGTACCGCTTCCTCAACTCGGCGACCTGCGGCCGGAGTCGGGCCTGGGCCTGCTGCCCGCGCGCGGCGGCCCTGGACAGGGGATGGACGAGCAGTCGTACCAAGGCGGTGAACAGGACGATCGCGGCGGCGACCGCCGTGGCGCCGAACAACGGCTGGAGCAGGTCGGCGAGTTGCTCGACCAGACTGGCGAACGCGGAGAAAACGGACATGGGTGAGCCCTCCGAGGGGTCATGCCGGGATCTGGACATGGCGGCATGGCGACCCACGAGGGCGGCTACAACAGGGAGTTGCCCTACGCGAAGGTCGCCGGGAGGGCGTGTCCGGGGGCTCGGGGGCGGGTGCGTCCCCTGGCGTCGGGGTCGCGTTGCGGCAGGAAGGCCGTACGCCGGGCGCGGTCGCGGATGGCGGTACGCACCCGGGTGGGCGGCACGGCGGGCGCGGAGCGCGCGGCGAGCAGGGCACAGGCGGCGAGCGCGGACCCGACCGCGGCGGTGGCGGCGAGCGCGACGGCGGCGGTGAGGCTGCCGGTGTCGAGCAGGGCGAGCTGCAGGAGAAGGAGGACGAGAACCGAGGCGGGCCGGAGAAGGGCGCGGTACCGGATCATGCCGCCTCCCCTTCCGCCGTATCCGCCGTATCCGTCGGACGAACTCCTGTTGCTCTTCCTGCCGTTATACAGGAACCGTCGTGGAAGCCGTCATACGGGAACCGTCTCGATCGGCTCCAGCAGCCGCTTCGACTTGAGGAAGGCGCGGCTGACCGGATCCGTCGGGTTCGGGTCGAGGCCGGTGCCCGGGACCATGACGACGTCCTCGACGGGTACGACACCTCCGCAGGTGGGGCATTCGCCGTACGCCCCAAGTTCGGTGCCGCAGTCGACGTGCTCGAAGCGGCGCAGCTGGGTGTCGCTGAAGTGCTCGCGGCCCCAGCGGCCGAGGGAGCGGACGGTCGGCCACAGGGCGATACCGCGCTCGGTGATGACGTACTCGTCGCGCGGCGGGGACTCCTGGTAGCGCCGCTTCTCCAGGATTCCCTCCGCCGTCAGCATCTGGAGGCGGGCGGCGAGGACCGCGCGCGGGATGCCGAGGTGGGTGAGGAAGTCGTTGTAGCGCCGGACGCCGTAGAGGGCGTCGCGGATCACGAGGAGTGTCCAGCGCTCGCCGATGACCTCAAGGGCGCGGGCGATGGAGCACTCCTGGGTCGCGTAGTCCTTGCCGAGTGCCATGCCGTCCACTGTAGCGAATTTTCGACGTGTTGGTTCAGTGACTGAACCGACGATGCTACGGTGCTCTGCATGACAAGGTTCAATGAACGAACTATCGCCGGAACCCCTGGGACCACCGGAACCACCGGGGCCACTGGCGCCACCAAGCCCGCACCGCCCGCCGAGGCGCCCCCGCACCCACGGGCCACCCTCGCCCTGACCAGCGCGGCGACGGCCGTGACCCTGATGACGTACACCGCGCCGCTGGTCACGCTCCCCGAGACGGCCGCCGACCTGCACACCGCGGTCTCCGCGCAGGCCTGGCTCATCAACGGCACCCCGCTTGGCCTGGCCGCCCTCCTCCTGGTCGCCGGCAGCCTCGCCGACGACTACGGCCGCCGCCGGATCTTCCTGGCCGGCACGCTGACGCTGGGCATCACGACGGCGCTGGGCGCGCTGGCCTCGTCGACCTGGTTGTTCACGCTGGCCCGGATCGCGCAGGGCGCGGCGAGCGCGGCCGTCCTGGCGAGCAGCCTGGGCCTGCTGGTGCACGCCTTCCCGACCGCGCGGGGGCGACTGCACGCGACGGGCGTGTGGGGCGCGTTCGTGAGCGGCGGCATCGCGGTGGGCCCGGTGGTGGCGGGCGCGATAGGCAACTGGCGACTGGCCTACGTCGTCCTGGGCGCGGCGGCCCTGCTGGTGGCGGCCCTGGCGACCCGACCACTGGCGGAGTCCCGCTCACCGCGAGGTGGCCGCCCGGACATCCCGGGCGCCCTGACCTTCGGCTTGGCACTGGTCGCACTGGTAGCGGCACTCACGCTGGGCAGAGACGGCTGGCTGCGCCCACAGGTGGGCCTCCTGCTCCTCGCGACGGTGGCCCTGCTGGCCGTCTTCACCCGCCTGGAAACCCGTGCGGCCACCCCCATGATCGACCTGTCCCTCCTCCGCCACCGCCGTTTCCTGGCGTCCTCCGCGGGCGGCCTGTTCACGGGGCTCGCGGTGATCGGCCTGTTCAGCTTCATGCCGACCGTGTTCCAGCAGACGCTCGGTCTGTCCGCGATGGACACGGCCTGGCTGCTCCTGCTCTGGTCGGGCCTGTCCTTCGCCGTCGCCCTCCAGGCCAAGCGCCTCGCCGGCCGCGTCCCGGCCCGCCCCCAACTCGCCCTGGGCTTCGCCCTGCACGCGGTCGGCGTCCTCACCATGCTCGGCGCGATCGACTCGGGCTCCTGGCAACGCCTGCTCCCCGGCCTGATCCTCAGCGGCCTGGGCAGCGGCCTCCTCAACGCGGCGCTCCCCCTACTGGCGGTGGACTCGGTCCCGGCGGCCCGTGCGGCGATGGGCTCAGGCGCGCAGCAGACGCTGCGGTATATCGGGTCCTGCGCGGGGGTTTCGCTGACCATCGCGCTCGTCACGTCTTCGGGTGGGGGGATCGGGCACGGGACGAATGTGGCGATGGTGGTTTCGGCGGTGTTGTCCGTGGGGGCGGCGGTGAGTGTGCTGGTGTTGCGGGAGCGGGCGTGAGGGGCGGTCAGTCCAGCGACGCCAGCCGGTCTCCGGGTACCAGCGCGCCGGCCGTCTCGCCGGCCAGGGTGACCTTCCCGGAGTGGACGGTGTCCAGCTGCTCGACGCTCTTCCCGTACCACTCGATCCTCTCCAGGCGCGGGTAGCGCGGACTCCGTTCACCAGGACCGGCCCGGTGACCTCGTCGGCGCCCGATACGTAGGCGGCCCAGCGGAGTTCGTCGCAGGCGGAGAGGACGGGGGGTGCCTCGTCGGCCGCCGGCCGGTGCGACAGTCGGGCTCTCTCCTGCTCGATGTCCCCTGTCTCGTGAAACACGACAGCGCCCGCCCCACCCGCCGCGAAGATCACCAACGGCAACCGGAGCGTACTAAGCCCGCGGCCGCACAGACACCAACTTCCCCCACACCACCAGCCGATACCGGGACGTGTACTCCGGCGTGCAGGTGGTGAGGGTGATGTAGTAGTCGGGCTCGGAGTACCCGTACCTGGGCTTCACGAGGGAGCGCGGGACGGCCCGGATCACCCCGGAGTCCCGTGCCGACGTCTGTGGCAACCCCTTGTCCACGACATACGTGTACGTCGCTTCCGCCGTCTCCACCTTCACAACATCCTTGGCCCGCAGCCGGTTGATGTACCGGAAGGGCTCGCCGTGAGTGTTGCGGTGCCCGGCGAGGGCGAAGTTGCCTGCCTGGCCGGGCTGTTGGGTGCCGCGGTAGTGGCCGACGTACCCCTTGTTGAGGACGTTCTGCTTGCTGACGCCCTCGGCGACGGGGACGCGGAGGCCGAGGCGGGGGATGGTGAGGACGGCGTAGGCCTGGGACCAACTGGGTGTGGGCTGTCGGGTGTTGGCGGCAGTACGGCGATCAGCACCGCCGGCACCGGCGCCGGCCCGGTCGCTCGGCGACGTGGACGGGACGGACGTATCACCGGAGCCGCCACCGTCCCCCAACCCGCCCCCGTCCCCCCACTCCCGCTCCAGGGCCTCCACCTTCCGTTCGGCCCCGCGTCGGGCCTCCCGGTTCGTCCACCACAGTTGGTGTACGACGAGAAGGAGCAGCACCACCCCCACGGTGACGAGGACTTCACCCCCGCCCCACCACACGCGCCGGCGCCGCGCACTCCGCCGCCGGCTGCTGTGCTGCACAACGGGAACGCGCATCCGTACGCACACCTCCTACGCGCAGCTCCTGCGCACACCTCGCCCGCCCGGCCGCCCGCACGATAGGCGCCGCCTCTTCAAGTCACCAGGCACAGGTAGCCGTTCACGCGCGGTTCGATACTTCGTACATAGGTTTTAGAAAGGGCTGTCGCAACCCTCGACAACCCCACGCACCACACCCGATGCTTCGACGTGGCATGAACGGGACAGGCCACTACGCCGGGTTCGACGCCGGTTCAGGGACCGGTTCGGCGAGCCCGTCGAGCGAAGCGGAGATGCAGCCATGATCCGACGCAGAACCCTGCTGGCCGCAGCCGGCGGCAGCCTCCTCGGCAGCGCCCTCGCGACCGGCACCGCACACGCGGACGCGACCGTCGCCGTCACCCCCGGTACGTCGTACGGGACTTGGGAGGGCTGGGGCACCTCCCTGGCCTGGTGGGCCAACGTCTTCGGCGCGCGCGACGACTTCGCCGACATCTTCTTCACCACCAAGTCGACGACGTACAACGGCACTTCGCTCCCCGGCCTGGGCCTGAACATCGCCCGTTACAACCTGGGCGCGTGCAGCTGGAACACGGTGAGCGGCGAGTCGATGGTCGCCTCCGCGAACATCCCGGCGTTCAAGCAGATCGAGGGCTACTGGCAGGACTGGAACAACGAGGACCCCACCTCCTCGGCCTGGGACTGGACGGCGGACGCGACCCAGCGCGCGATGCTGGTGAAGGCGACCGCCCGCGGCGCGACCAGCGAGCTCTTCGCCAACTCCCCCATGTGGTGGATGTGTTCCAATCACAACCCGTCCGGCGCGGCCGGCGGCGGCAACAACCTCCAGACCTGGAACTACCGCCAGCACGCCTCCCACCTCGCCGCCGTCGCCCTCTACGCCAAGAACAACTGGGGCGTGAACTTCGCGACCGTGGACGCCTTCAACGAGCCCAGCTCCAGCTGGTGGACGGCGACCGGCACCCAGGAGGGCTGCCACATGGACGCGACGGTCCAGTCCGCCGTACTGCCGTACCTGAGAAGCGAGTTGAACACCCGCGGCCTCACGGCAACGAAGATCTCCGCGTCCGACGAGACGAGTTACGACCTCGCCCGCACCACCTGGAACTCCTTCAGCTCCACGACGAAGGGGTACGTGAACCGGGTCAACGTCCACGGCTACCAAGGCTCGGGCGGACGTAGGGACTTGCTCTACACGGACGTCGTGACCACGGCCGGCAAGGCCCTGTGGAACTCCGAGAGCGGCGACAACGACGGCACCGGCTACACGATGGCCTTCAACCTCCTCTACGACTTCCGCTGGCTCCACCCCACCGCCTGGGTGTACTGGCAGGTCATGGACCCGTCCTCGAACTGGGCGATGATCGCGTACGACGCGAACACCCTCCAGGCGGGCGCGGTGACGACGAAGTACTACGTCATGGCCCAGTTCAGCCGCCACCTGCGCCCCGGCATGAAGATCTTCGACACGGGCGTCAGTTACGCCACGGCCGCGTACGACGCGAGCGCCAAGCGCCTGATCATCGTCGCCCTCAACACCGCCACCACCGCCCAGACCCTCACCTTCAACCTCTCCAACTTCACGACGGTGACCGGCGGTTCGGGCGGTCTGGTACCGCGCTGGAACACGGTGACGACGGGCGGGGACCAGTACAAGGCGTACTCGGACACGTACCTGAGCGGGAAGACGGTGGCGGTGCCGTTCGCGGCGAAGGCGGTGCAGACCTTGCAGATCGACGGGGTGACGATCTAGCGGGGCTGTCCGGAGGGAGCTGTCCGGCGTATCTGTCCGGAGGGAGCTGTCCGGGGTGTCTGGCTGGAGGGGGCACGGCCGTCCGTGCCCCCTCTTCCACGGCGCCCCGACATCCCCCGGCGTCACTGAAGCCGAACGGTCATCTCCACGGTCACGTCGTCACCGGCCGCCAGTCCCTGCGGCTTGCGCACCGCGTTCTTCAGCGGCAGCAGATACCCGCCGTCCTTGGGAAAGAGGGACGTACCGAACACGACCTCCCCGATCCGCGCCTCCACCGGAATCACCCCCCACCCGTACGTGGCCATGGCGGCCACCTCCCGAATGTCCTCGGACTCCTGGTCCGGCACGGGGACGAAGTAGTACGGCGCGGGCCCACGCCACTCGATCACCTGCCCGGAGAAGACAAGACGCATGGCGCCAGTCTCCTCCCCTCCACTTCTTGGCCTCCCGCCCTCCCCTTCTCCATCGGTGCTGGCCTGCGGATATCTCTCCTTTGTCACCCGTCGGCAGTACGGTGTCCCCCATGCGCCCCGACACGCCTGCCGAGAACGTCGACCACACCGCCGAAGCGGCACGCCTGGAGCGGACCGCCGGCCGGTATCCCGAGGACGCCGAGGCCCTGCTCCTGCAGGCCGCGGCCCACCTGGAACTGTCCGGCGACCGCCCCGCCGCGACCGCGCTCTACGACCGCCTGCTGGCCTCCCAGGCCGGCCTGGAGAACCCTCATCTGGTACGGGCGCTCAAGGCCTCGAACCTATGGGAGTACGGCCATGAGGCCGAGGCCCGCGCGATCATCGACGGCGTCCGGGCGGCGTCCCCGCGCGACCCGGCGCCCTGGGTGATCGTGGCGGAGGCGCTGGAGACGCACGACGAGCTGGAGGCGGCCCAGGAGACGTTCTCGGAGGGCGCCCGCCTGCTCCTCACGGACGTAGCGGAACCCCCGTACTCCACCCACCCCCTCCTCTTCGGCCGCCACCGGGTGCGCCGCATGCAGGGCGTGGCCCACGACGAGTGGGACCTGCTGGCCGACACCCTGCACTCCTCCCCCGTCTCCCTGGACGAGCTCCACGACCCCAAGCGCGTCTGGTCCCTGGGCTCGGAAAACCCCGCGGAACTGGAAGCCGAGATCTCCCGCCTCCGCGCGGAACTGGGCACCTACCGAGAGGCCCTGTCCCGCCCGTTCCCGGTAGCGGTCCTGCACTGGCCGACAACCGAACTCGCGGAACTCGTCTCGGACTACCCGACGCTGTCCGCCGAGTACCCGTCCCACGAGGCGCACCTGGCGACGATAGAGGCGTCACTGCGGGAGCTGGCGGCTTCGGGGACCCCGAACCTTGGCATTGTGACGGGAACGGTGCCTTCGTACGAGGCCTTCGCCGCCTCGGAGGGTTCGTCCCCGGCGGATGCCGATTTGCTGCCGCAGTATGCGACGACGTTGGCGGCACGGGGGCGGGCTGTGGCTTGGCCGCCGCAGCGGGGGGCGGCTTGTTGGTGTGGGTCGGGGCGGGTTTATGGGGAGTGTCACGGGGTCTAGGAGGCCTCAGACCGGCTCACCTCATATCTGGCAAGAAGCCACGCCGAGGTGTCAGTGGTCCCTGATAGAACGATCTCAGCGATCACAGCGGGGAGAGGGATCCTTGATGCACCCGGAGTTGGCCGGCAGTTCAACACCCGTCGTGGGCCTGTACGAGACCCTGATTACCCGACGGCTGCAGCAACGCATGCAGGAACTGGAAGCTGCCGGGTGGAAGGCCATTGATACGGAGGTCAGCAAGGAATCAGCGCCGCATGTGCTGGCCCGGCATATTGCGGAGATCGTGCGGCGCGTCCTGAACGACCTGTCCGTCGATGAGCAGGTCGTGACGGCCAACAAGATCTTGGATTCCCTCTCGACGGTTAAAGGCGCCCGCGAGTGGATCGATGCGGTCGCGGACGGGCCCCGCCAACTGCTCGCCATAGCCCAGCAGGAAGCGCCTGGCGTCTACGCCATCCGCCCTGCTACGCCGCTCTCGGAGAGCTCTCTCCTTACCAACGCCCCCGAAGACCCCAGCCTCGGCTTCGAGTTGCGGGCTGAAATCGCCACCGCCGACCGCATCGACCTGCTGTGCGCGTTCGTGAAGTGGTATGGCATTCGCGTCCTGGAGAGTCCCCTCCGCGAGGCCGCCGAGCGCGGCGTGCCCATTCGGGTCATCACCACGACGTACATGGGCGCCACCGACCGGCATGCTCTCGACCGTCTGGTCCGGGACTTCGGCGCCGAAGTGAAGGTCAACTACGAGACCCGCTCGACCCGCCTACATGCCAAGGCCTGGCTGTTCCGCCGCAATAGCGGCTTCGACACCGCGTATGTAGGTAGTTCCAACCTCTCCAAAGCCGCACTTCTCGATGGGCTGGAGTGGAACGTACGCCTGTCGTCTGTGGCAACGCCGGCCGTGTTGAACAAGTTCGAGGCCAGCTTCGACTCGTACTGGAATGACATCGCTTTTGAGACTTACGACCCGGAGCGCGACGCCCGCAAGTTGGATGAAGCTCTGGGTGTGGCGGGCGGGTCGGTGTCCGGCCAGGACTCCAAGATCAGCCTGTCGGGCCTTGAGGTTCGGCCGTACCCGCACCAGGCCGACATGCTGGAGCGGCTGAGTGTCGAACGTGAGGTCCGCGGTCACCATGACAACCTGCTGGTGGCCGCGACGGGGACGGGCAAGACGGTCATGGCTGCCCTCGACTACCGCAATCTGCACAAGCAGTGGAGTGGCAAGCAGTACCCTCGGCTGCTGTTTGTGGCACACCGCAAAGAGATTCTGAAGCAGTCGCTACGGATGTATCGCGAAGTACTCGATGACGCGTCCTTCGGTGAACCGCTCTACAGCGGCGAGCTACCGCGCGACTGGAAGCACGTCTTCGCCAGTGTCCAATCGCTTACCGACCAGCGGCTCGACCAGTTCGCCCCGGAGCACTTCGACATCATCGTCGTCGACGAGTTCCATCACGCCACTGCTACGACGTACCGCCGCGTTCTCGACCACTTCAAGCCGAAGCAGCTCCTTGGCCTGACTGCCACTCCTGAGCGCGCCGACGGGCTCAATGTGCAGGACGAGTTCTTCGGAGGTCGGATCGCCGCTGAGATGCGGCTGTGGGAAGCCCTCGACAACGATCTCCTCTGCCCGTTCCACTACTTCGGTGTGCCCGACGGAACGGATCTGACCCGCCTCAACTGGCGCTCCGGGACATACGACCAGAGCCAGCTGGGCGACTTGTACTCCGCCGACCATGCCCGTGCCCGCATCGTCATCAAACAGGTGCGGGACAAGGTGTCCGACCCGATGAGCATGCGGGCGCTCGGCTTCTGTGTCAGTAGGAAGCACGCTCACTTCATGGCGCAGCGCTTCCAAGCAGCAGGCATCAGAGCTGAGGCCTTGGACAGCGAGTCGAAGCCCGAGACCCGTGACCGGGTCCTGTCCGAACTCAAGGCCGGAGAGATCCAAGTCATCTTCTCCGTAGACCTGTTCAACAAGGGATTGGACATCCCCGACGTCGATACGCTGTTGCTCCTGCGCCCGACGAACAGTGCCACCATCTTCCTTCAGCAACTCGGGCGAGGTCTGCGCCGCACGCCGGACAAGCCCGTGCTTACCGTGCTCGACTTTATCGGCCAACATCGTGCCGAGTTCCGGTTCGAGGAGCAGTTCCGTGCGATGACGAACCTGTCGCGCAACCGACTCCTTGAGCACGCTGAGCGCGACTTCCCGCTGCTGCCCTCCGGCTGCCAGATCATCCTTGAAGGCAAGTCCAAGGATCTCGTGCTGGAGAACATTCGCACCCAGATCAAGGCGACCGTCCAGACCCTCGCCAAGGAGGTCAGGGCCTTCCATACGCCGCTCCTCGCCGACTACCTCAAGGAGAGCCGTCGCGAGATCAAGGAGCTGTACAAGTCCAGCAACTCATGGACGTCAGTCCTGCGCCGCGCCAGCCTGGCCAACCTACCTGAACAGGCAGGCGAGGAAGACCTGTTGAAGCGCGTGCACGCGTTCCTGCACGTCGACGATCTCGAACGCGCGGAGGCGTACACGCGTCTGTTGAGCGATGACGCTCCGCCGTATGAGGCTCTGAACGCAAGGGACAGCGCGTACGCGCGCATGCTCTTCTTCAATCTCTGGGACAAGGCCGGCGGTTTCAGCTCCTACGCACAGGGGCTTGAATCACTCCGCGAGCAACGAGCCCTTCGTAGCGAACTGCGCCAGGTACTCGACCATGTGATGGGCCAGGCCGACCACTTCCCCATCCCCCTGGAGGGCCCGCACGCGCACATCCCACTGAAGGTCCACAGCGCATACAACCGCTCAGAGATCCTGGCCGCGCTGGGCGTCGCTCGCCTCGGCGGCCAGATGCCCGGCTCCTTTGCACAGGGCGTCCTGCGGGACGAGCCGAACCTGACGGACGCGCTGCTGATCACCCTCGAAAAGAACGAGAAGGACTTCTCCCCCACCGTCCGCTACAAGGACTACGCGTTGAGCCCTTCGCTCTTCCACTGGGAGTCCCAGAGCACAACCGCAGACGCCTCGCCCACGGGTCTGCGCTATCAACAGCACGCCCAACGCGGCAGCCATGTACTGCTGTTCATGCGGCGCTACAAGGACACCGACATCGGCAAGGCCCAGCCCTGGATGCTGCTCGGCCCAGCGACCTACGTCCAGCACGTGGGCAGCAAGCCGATGGCCATCACGTGGCAACTACAGCATGAGCTGCCCTCGGATGTGTGGTCGTACTCGGCGATTGCCGCCGGCTAGCAGTCGCTGCTAACTCACGGGCTGGAGCGGGTCTCGAATGATCTCTCCAGCTCTCTCGAGGAATGCGGCATAAGCCTGCACCATCTCCCCTTTGGCACGGTCAGAGCTGGACCAGTCTGCGCTCGGATCTGTGGAACTCGGACTCGCCGCCTGCAACAAGGCGCCCACTGCCGCCGTCGACTTCCCCGTCAGCGCATACGCCAGCCCGTTTGCCTCATTTGGTCCCCACAGTGCCAATTGACTGGTTTTGGCCTGCAGTTCGAGTGTGCGCTCGCGCAACTCGTGTCCTGTTGCGCCATCAAGCCCGTCGCCATTTCGCGCCTCGGGCCCGATGCGTACGAGCACGTCATCGAGAGCGGCATAAGCCGTGAGAAGGGCAGCAAAGGACTGATGCCGCTGACTACGCACCCACTGCCAGTGCTCTGCCGCCGCTTGGCCGTGCACCTGCGCTAGCGCCGCCTCAACTGCCTTACGCCCGCCGGCTTCCGCGCCGTGTTTGGCGTATCTACCAGCGATCACAGCCCCGATGACTGCAGCTGCGAAAGCGATAACGCCCGCAATGACCGTCCCCGTCGCCTCACCCATCGCACCATCCTCTCCTGAGCTTGGCGCTGCCACAACGCTCGCCTTGGCGACCTACCTCGCCTACTGCAGTCCGTGAGCATTGAACCCATTAGCCTCGACTCATGACGACGAGCACGGCCGGCTTCCGACCCGGCGAGATCCTCACACGCGAGCAGATCCATCCCGTCCTCGGTGGCAGCAGCTACGCCGGGATCTGCCCAGCAAAGGAGAAACGGAATGTCCTCATCTTCTCCGACAGCAAGATCGGCAAGCGCTACGGATACCGTGACGGCTGGCTCGCCGAAAATGACGACATTGGCCCAATATTCACCTATACCGGAACCGGGAAGCAGGGCGATCAGACGCTCGATGGCGGAAACGCCGCAATCCTGGAGCATGCCAGCAAAGGGCGCACGCTTCACTTATTTATCGCCGTGGGCAAGGTGCCGGGAAGCGACACCCGCAGGCATAGATACATAGGGACGTTCAAGCTCGATGAACGCAATCCGTTCGAGATACGAGAAGCCAAAGACGAACTAGACGCAGACCGAAATGTCATTGTCTTCCGACTACGTCCTACCGGCCGCTACATCCAAGAGGCCTCAGACACTCTTCAGCCGGCTCCCACGCCCCGGTTCCGGTTTAACCGGACCGCAGGTCGCTTCACCCGTGCGACTCGACGCCAGAAGCGTCAGCAACTACCGCAAACGGACGTCGATCGCGTAGAAGGCATCCGCGACGATCTAGCGGACACCTTCGAGGAGCACGAGTCCGGGGCTGGCGAGAACATAGGTCTACTGGAGCTGTCGATGCGCAACTCAACAGATCAGCTCGTACTTGACCTCTACAACCAGACGAGCAACACGGTGTACGAGGCGATGGGCAGTGCAGCGAGCGAGTCGATCAGTCAGGCTCTTGCCCAACTCCTACGTGCTCGGCGCTACTTGAGAGACCTTGACCACGAGCAGCCACTCCACCTCATGGTGCTCGCACCCGCGCTCCCTAACGAGGATCTCCGCGCACTGCTCGCCGAGAACAGAATCGGTGTCGTGTACCGCAACGACAGTGGCGGTTTCTCTGAGTTCGAGGGAGATGCCGCCACATCCAACAACGCGTCTGGCCGTTTCCGGTGCCTGGACTGCCCCGTACCCGCCTGAAGCCACGTCACGACTGAGCTGGCTCTGCCTGAAGCATCAACGCGTCGTACAGCGGAGCGTCTTCGAACGGCATCACCTCGCCGAACCACTCATACCCCCAAGACTCGTAGAGCGCACGGACTTTGGGATGGTCTCGCTCGACTAGAAGTGTGACGCGTTCCTCGATCCGGTCTCGCAGGAGGGCATCGTGGATGTGTCGGGCGAGGCCGGTGCCACGGGCCTTCTCGACGACCATGAGTTCCGAGAGTGCGAAGGTGCGGGTGCCGGTCTCTGTGGTCGCGTCGGCCGGGACTGGCGTGCGGAGGCCGTTCCACCACCGCGTGGTCTCTTGGAGTACGCATCCGTATGCGTAGCCGACCGGGGTGTCGTCGAGGTAGCCCACGACCGCGGCGAATCCGGGAATCTCGGTGTTCCAGCCGAGCCGTTCGTCGAACCTCTCGACGCTATGAAATTCCTCGCTCAGTCGGTCCGCGTAGATCTCCGCATACACGTCGAGGAGTTGCTGACGGATGTCATCGAGACCTTCTACGGCCCTGCGTTCCAGCCGCAGCCCTTCCATTTCATGCTCCCTTCTGTCGAGTCTGTTCTAGGAAATCAGCAACCGCAGGGACTCGCATGTGATGCCGAAGATTCCCTTGCAGATCACCGAGTTTGCTCTGAACTCGCTCACTCTGGACTCGTCCCGCGAGGGTGATTGCTTCCCCTGCCTGAGCGGCAGCGTGCTCGATGTCGCCCTCGTCGAGAAGTGCCTGGGCGTACTGGACGGTGTAGTAGACGCGGTTACGTTCGAAGCGCGGTTCGAGCATCTGGAGTGCGGAGGCCGTGAGTTGCTCGGCTCGCCGATACTGTCCGAGGGCCTGGTGCGCCGCGCCCGCCAGGCCCGTCAACTCCGCGGGGGTCAGGAACGACAACCAGGCCGCCGGCTGTCCACGGGTTCGCTCGTACGCCGTTTCGGCTCGTGCGAGTGAGCGCTGTGCTCGTGTGCGGTCCCCAGTTCGGGCGTGACCGACCGCCTGACGACAGTGGAGCAACGCCATCAACCACGCGTCGCTCTTCGCCTGTCGAGTCTCCACAGCCGCCCGCCCGATACGCAGAGCCTCTCTGTCGCGGTCGAGGAGACGGGCTTGCATCGCGAGGTTGGACCAGACCCGCGCCTGAAGCATCCCGTCGCCTGAGAGCATTCCGGCCTGTAGGGCTTCGTTGTACAGATTGGTCGCGTCGACCTGCCGTCCGGCGTCGTAGGCGAACCATCCCGCGGACGCGGCCAGATCTCCCATCGCCGAGTACAACATTCGCTCGACACGGTCACCGTATGTGCAGTGGTTCACGGAGCTTTGAACATGGCGAAGGGCTTCTGATGCAACGTCGTGCAAGGCGCCCCCACCCAACGAGTGGTCGTACTTGTACAGGCTAGGAACGATGGCTCGGATGCGCTCGACATCGCTGACGCCGAGACGACCACCGGAAGGGATGAAATCCAGACCGAGGGTTGCGACAAGGCTGGCAGCAATAAACTCGCGTCGCCCTATGGGGTGTTGCTGAACCGCTGACGCAGACCGATCGGGAGGTGCAGGTACACGTGAAGTCTTGCGCGGGATGAATCCCATCTCCTGCGGGCTACGCCCAAGAACCTTCTGAAGGGGTAACAGGTAGCGTGCCCACGGCCATTGCACCTCGCCTGCGATCCACCGACGCACCTGACGATCGGTGCAGTTGACAGGCCCGCCGAAAAGCTCCTCCGCCGCTCTGTTCACCGCGTCCGCGAGTTGCTCGTGCGTATAGCCGAACTCGCTCAACAGAGCTTCAAGCCTGGTGTTCCTCTGGCCCGTCACGTGTGCTCCTTCGCCCGGCTGCTTGTTCGACGGTAGTCCTACGCACCCGCTACCAGGCAAAACTGTCCGGTCCGCGGCGAGTAACTCCCTCAGATCTGTCCTGATGACCAACAGGCCGCTTCCGGTTTCCTCTTAAGCGTGACCAGCGCATTCAACCGAGGGAGCTACGGTGCTGACGCCAGCGGACATGGACAGGCTGATCTCTGAGTGGCTGGCCCGAGCGCATCCAGTGCCCCAGCAGGCATGCGCGGAGTGGTCGGACCAGGGCGTGGCGTTGCTCCCACTCGGCGGTCTGTTCGCAGCAGTTCGACTGCCGGGCGAACTCGTACACGCCGCCGTTGACAGCACAGACGCTGATCGTGTGGCCGCCGCCCTCAAGGCTCTGCTACACGGCCCTGTCATCCACGACCATCGGGTGGCTGGGGCTACGTATTACGCCCTCATCAACTGGGGCGCTGGCCTCATCGAGCAGATGGAGCAGACCGAGGACACCCTTTGTCTGGGTGAAGGCGCCTACCTCGGAGTCCCTCGCATCGACCGCCGAGAACCGCCTGGGACCTACTGAGGGTTTTCAGAGTGGCCCCCGGACGGGTGACAGCGGGACCGTAGGCAACGGACAGGGCTCCCGTGCCGTTGAGAGAGGTGTCTAGGTCTCAA
>NZ_JARXVH010000005.1 GCF_029892565.1 Streptomyces pseudovenezuelae
TGAGTTCTCAAGGAACGGCCGCTTCCTTTGTACTCACCCTCTCGGGCTTTCCTCCGGGCGCTTCCCTTCGGTCTTGCGTTTCCGACTCTACCAGAGCCTTTCAGCGTCTGTTTCCCGGTCGGCGGGGCCTTTCGACATTCACTACGTTAGCCGATTCCCTCGGCAACTCATAATCGAGTTCCGCGAGTTCCAATTCAGGCATGCAGGCACGCCAAAATTCGACCCCGCCAGGGGAAATCGTAGGTAGTGGTTGGCCGCTTCCGGCTGCTGGCGATTGCCGTACCCGGTTCAAGCGGCTGGAGCTACGTTACGCACCTTCCAAGAACGAGTCAACTTGAGCGACGCCTTGGCGCATGGGCCCGATACGGGCTCACCGTCGGGTCGTTGGCGACCCAGTAGCGCCAGGGCTGCACCGCTCCGTCGCCGGAGACTCCGGTGCGGGGGCCGTTGCGTACCTGGTCGGCGGGTACCGGGGTGCCCGTCAGTATGCGGAGCGGGGTGTCGCCTGCCGCGCACGCGTCCGTGCCGTTCAGCTCGCGGGTCACGTCCAGGGCTGTGGCCAGGCGTGCCGGTCCTTTGGCCAGTTCCTTGTCATTTCGGGCCGAGAGTCGACGTTTACGCGCGAGCTCGGCGCCTTCCACGATCTCGCCGGCGCGCAGCAGGACCGCGCTCGGGTTGCCCTCGGGGCCGCAGACCAGGTTCATGCAGAACCACATGCCGTAGGTGAAGTAGACGTACACGTGGCCGGGCGGACCGAACATCACGTCATTGCGGGCCGTGTGACCGCGATAGGCGTGCGAGCCGGGGTCGTTCGGACCGTCGTAGGCCTCGACCTCCGTCAGGCGCACGCGGATCGGGCCGTCCGGGGTCGTACGGACGAGGACGCGGCCGAGGAGGTCGGGGGCGACCTCGAGAACGGGGCGGTCGAAGAAGTGTCGGGGCAGTGGCGTAGCGTCCGGTGGCGCGATCATGGCGTACGAGCGTAGTCCAGACCGGTCTTGGCCAAGGGGTGGTCAAGGGTTCGTCCGCTTGCCAGGGTGTGGGCGCGGAACCGGTCGGGCCCGGATCGCGTTTGTAGGGATCAAAGGCCCACACGTACTAGGGAGAGACATGGCGTTCAAGAAGCTGCTCGCGAGCCTGGGGGCCGGCGGAGCTTCGGTCGAGACGGTGCTGACCGAGGTCAACGTCGTGCCGGGCGGCGTCGTCCAGGGTGAGGTGCGGATCCAGGGCGGGTCCGTGAACCAGAACATCGAGGGCCTGTCCGTGGGACTGCAGGCCAAGGTCGAGGTCGAGAGCGGTGACGAGGAGTACAAGCAGAACATCGAGTTCACCAAGGTGCGGCTCGGTGGGGCCTTCGAGCTGCAGGCCGGGGCTGTGCACGCGGTGCCGTTCGGTCTTGAGATCCCGTGGGAGACGCCGATCACGACGATCGACGGGCAGCCGCTGCGCGGGATGAACATCGGTGTGACGACCGAGCTGGCGATCGAGCGGGCCATCGACTCCGGTGACCTGGACCCGATCAGCGTGCACCCGCTGCCGGCGCAGAAGGCGATTCTGGACGCCTTCATCCAGCTGGGCTTCCGCTTCAAGAACGCGGACATGGAGCGCGGGCACATCCGGGGTACGCGGCAGTCGCTGCCGTTCTACCAGGAGATCGAGTTCTTCCCGCCGTCGCAGTACCGGGGGCTGAACCAGGTCGAGCTGAGCTTCGTGGCGGACGCGCAGGCCATGGACGTCATCCTGGAAATGGACAAGAAGCCGGGACTGTTCAGTGAGGGCAGTGACACGTTCCGGTCCTTCCAGGTCGGGCTGCACGACTTCCACGGCACCGACTGGGTCGCGTACCTCAATCAGTGGCTGTCCGAGGTCGGCAGCAAGCGCAACTGGTTCTAGGCTCGGAACTGCTGATTCCAGTAATCGATGCAGGAGGTACCGAGGTGACCGAGCTCAAGCGGCGGCCGCTCCCCCATGACTTCCACCCGCCCGTTCCGTCGTTCAGTGTGACGAGCGAGGACGTCGAGGAGGGCGGGGCGCTCAAGGACGCCCAGGTCTACGCGGCCGGCAACATCTCGCCGCAGTTGCGGTGGGAGGGCTTCCCGGCGGAGACCAAGAGCTTCGCCGTGACCTGCTACGACCCCGATGCCCCGACGGGCAGCGGGTTCTGGCACTGGGTCGTGTTCGACATCCCGGCCTCGGTGACCGAGCTTCCGGTGGGTGCGGGCAGCGGCAAGTTCGAGGGGTTGCCCGAGGGTGCCGTGCAGGCGCGCAACGACTACGGGAGCAAGGACTTCGGTGGTGCCGCTCCGCCGCCCGGGGACGGGCCGCACCGGTATGTGTTCACGGTGTACGCCGTTGATCAGGAGAAGCTCGGCCCGGACGCGGATGCCTCGCCCGCTTTCGTCGGTTTCAATCTGCGGTTCCACGCGATCGCGCGGGCCCAGCTGATCGGCGAGTACGAGGTTCCTGCCGAAGACTGAGATTCACTGAACGTTTGCCCGCCTCTGGTCTTGGAAGTGATCAGAGGCGGGCATTTTTTATTGCGTTGTCCATCTCAGCGCGCCCGTCCAAAGTTGATCCAAGCCCGCCAGGGGGTGGGCCAGGTGCACGAAGGAGGTGGGCTGGATGCGGGACACGCTGGTGCTGAACGCGAGCTTCGAGCCGCTGTCCACGGTGACGTTGAACCGAGCCGTTGTCCTGGTGCTGCAGGACAAGGCCGTCGTCGAGCAGGCCCACCCCGAACTGCGCATGCGCGGAGCGGCGGTTGACATACCGGCCCCCCGGGTGATCCGGCTGTGCAGGTATGTCAGGGTCCCGTTCCGAAGACAAGCTCCGTGGTCGAGGCGGGGTGTGCTGGTCAGGGACCGGCACAGGTGCGCGTACTGCGGCAGGCGCGCGACGACCGTGGACCATGTGGTGCCGCGGTCGCAGGGCGGACAGGACACCTGGCTGAACACGGTGGCCTCGTGCGCGGAGGACAACCACCGCAAGGCGAACCGGACTCCGGAGCAGGCGCAGATGCCGCTGCTGCGGCCGCCGTTCGAGCCGACGCCCGCGGGCGCGATGCTGTTGTCGCTGGGTAACGACGACTTCGCGGCGCTGCCGGACTGGCTTTCGCAGCCGGCGCCCGCGGCTTAGGCGCAGGACGATACGAGAGCTGGGGCCCGCCTCCTAAAGGAGGCGGGCCCCAGCTCTCGTATCGTCTCGGCGGTCGTCCGTCGGTGGACGGTCGTCAGTCGATGGACGGCTTCTCGCGTCGTTCCGTGGACCGGTCCGAGCCCCCGTCGCCCGAATTGCCGCCGAACGGGCCCATGTTGCCCATCGCGCCGGACAGTCCCTTGAGGGCGTCGCCGATCTCGCTGGGGACGATCCAGAGCTTGTTCGCGTCGCCCTCGGCGATCTTCGGGAGCATCTGGAGGTACTGGTAGCTGAGCAGCTTCTGGTCGGCGTCGCCGGCGTGGATCGCCTCGAAGACCGTACGGACCGCCTGGGCCTCGCCCTCGGCGCGCAGGGCCGCGGCCTTGGCCTCACCTTCGGCGCGCAGGATCTGGGACTGCTTCTCGCCCTCCGCGGTGAGGATGGCCGCCTGGCGCGTGCCCTCCGCGGTGAGGATCGCGGCGCGCTTGTCACG
This sequence comes from Streptomyces pseudovenezuelae, assembly GCF_029892565.1. Classification (GTDB taxonomy): domain Bacteria; phylum Actinomycetota; class Actinomycetes; order Streptomycetales; family Streptomycetaceae; genus Streptomyces; species Streptomyces pseudovenezuelae_A. Next base: position 3,629 of record NZ_JARXVH010000005.1, read on the forward strand.
GTCGGCGCGCATCTGCTTCTCCATCGAGTCCTGGATGGAGGTGGGCGGTTCGATCGCCTTGAGCTCGACGCGGTTGACGCGGATGCCCCACTTGCCGGTGGCCTCGTCGAGGACTCCGCGCAGGGCCGCGTTGATCTCCTCGCGGGAGGTCAGGGTCCGCTCCAGGTCCATGCCACCGATGATGTTGCGGAGCGTGGTGACCGTGAGCTGCTCAATTGCCTGGATGTAGCTGGCCACTTCGTAGGTCGCGGCGCGTGCGTCCGTCACCTGGTAGTAGATGACCGTGTCGATGTTGACCACCAGGTTGTCCTGGGTGATCACCGGCTGCGGCGGGAACGGCACGACCTGTTCGCGCAGGTCGATGCGGTTGCGGATGGTGTCGATGAACGGGACGACGATGTTGAGGCCCGCGTTGAGTGTCCGCGTGTAACGACCGAACCGCTCGACGATGGCGGCGCTGGCCTGCGGGATGACTTGGATTGTCCTGATCAGGGCGATGAAGACCAACACCACCAGGATGATCAGGACGATGATGACCGGTTCCATCGTCGTTCCCCGTACCCTTCTCCGCCTCGGCTCTTTCGGAAGATCTTATGGTTGTTGAAGATCTTGCTGGTCGAGCATGACAGACCCTCGCACAACTCGGGGCCTGTTCGGTTCAGTTGAGTCCTGCGAGGTCAGATGACGATCGCGGTCGCTCCCTCGATCTCCACGACATCCACTTCCTGTCCCACTTCGTAGGCACGGCCGTTGTCGAGCGAGCGGGCCGACCAGACCTCTCCGGCGAGCTTGATCCGGCCGCCGGATCCGTCCACTCGTTCCAGTACGAGGGCCTGCTTGCCCTTCAACGCATCCACGCCGGTGCGGAGTTGGGGGCGTTGCGTGCTGTGCCGGGTCGCGATGGGCCGGACGACGGCGATCAGGGCGACCGAGACGATGACGAAAGCGAGTACCTGGACCACGACGCCGAAGCCCAGTCCGGCGACGCCTGCCGCGGCGAGGGCGCCCACGGCGAACATGCCGAACTCCGGCATGGCCGTGATCACCAGGGGGATTCCGAGCCCGGCCGCGCCGACGAGCCACCACACCCATGCGTCGATGTCGTTCACATGGTCAATGGTATGACCGCAAGTCGTGCTGCCGACAGGGCGCAAAGGGGGTCAGGACATGGGAAGACCCTGAGCGGTCCAGCGTTCGCCGAGCTGCTCGACGACGAGGGGGAGGCCGAAGCAGAGGGAGAGGTTGCGCGAGGTGAGTTCGAGCTCCAGGGGGCCGGCGGCGAGAACCTTGCCCTGACGGATCATCAGGACGTGGGTGAAGCCGGGGGCGATCTCCTCGACATGGTGGGTGACCATCAGCATCGAGGGGGCGATCGGGTCGCGGGCGAGCCGGCCCAGGCGGCGGACCAGGTCCTCGCGGCCGCCGAGGTCGAGGCCCGCGGCGGGCTCGTCGAGGAGCAGCAGCTCGGGGTCGGTCATCAGGGCACGCGCGATGAGGGTGCGCTTGCGCTCGCCCTCGGAGAGGGTGCCGAACTTGCGCTCCAGGTAGTCGCTCATGCCGAGGCGGTCGAGGAAGGCACGCGCGCGCTGCTCGTCGATCTCCTCGTACTCCTCCTGCCAGCCGGCCGTCATGCCGTACGCAGCGGTCAGTACGGTCTCCAGCACCGTCTGGCGCTTGGGCAGCTTGTCGGCCATGGCGATACCGGCGATGCCGATGCGGGGGCGCAGCTCGAAGACGTCGGTGCCGGGCTTGCCGAGGGTCTCGCCGAGGATGGTGGCGGTGCCCTTGCTGGGGTAGAGGTAGCTGGACGCGACGTTCAGGAGAGTGGTCTTGCCGGCGCCGTTCGGACCGAGGATGACCCAGCGCTCGCCTTCCTTGACCGACCAGGAGACCTGGTCCACCAGAGCCCGGCCCTCCCGGACCACAGATACGTCCTGAAGCTCCAGAACATCGCTCATGAGCGCGTTGTCTCCCCTTGCAGTGTGGCCAGGTCTCGGCGTCTCGGCTGTCGCGTGCGCGCTGGTGTGCGCAGCCCTCGATGAAATCTACGCCACCGGCCGCCCGCTCCATTCCATCGGTCCGGTCCTTAGGCTGGGGGTCATGTTCTCGGAACCACGTTCAGGGCGCCTCGCCGCATGGGGAAACGCCCTTTTGGCCGGTCTTGTCTCGCCGGACGACGCGGTGCTCGCGATCGTCGGGGACGACGCGGTGCATCGGATGGAGGGGCTGCCCGGTGAGTCGGGGCCGGTCGGGCTCACACTCGCGCTGGGGCGGCTGCGGACGCTCGGGGCGACGGGGCTGCGCGTCGCGCTGCCGGCGCCGGGGCATCCGCTGGGGTTGAGCGGGCCGCCGGAGTTCAACGCGCGGGCGATAGAGGCCGAGGAGGCGGTGGTCTGCTACGGGACCGCACTGGGCTTGGTGCCCGAGGTGTACGAGGCCGGGCCCGCCGGCGACGTCCATGTCGAGGTCGTCTGGCACTGCCTGCCGGTGCGGGAGGCTCCGCCGGCGGATGTGCCGTCGCTCGGCGAGGCGGAGCGGGAGCTGGCGGAGGCCCTCCGTGAGGCGACGGACGTGCTGTCCCAGTTGGACGTCGCCAGCTCGGGGCCGGTGGCCGATGCGGCGATCGAGGCGTATCGGGCGCGGGCGGAGCGGGGGCGGGAGGTGTTGGCGCCGGGGTATCCGCCGCGGGCGGCTCGGGTGCTTGAGCTGGCCGAGCGGGTGGGGATGCTCGTCGCGCTGGCTGAGTCCAACGGGCATGGCGCGGCGGTGACTTCTGGGGAGATGGCGGCTCGGGCGTTGGCGTTGCGGCCTGTTGAGCGGACAGCTCGGCGGGCGCAGGTCGCGGCGTACAACTCCGTTGTGGAGGAGCGGGAGCGGTGGTGAGGTTCGGTTCGGTAGTTGGCCTGCGTTGACGTGGGCGTCTGGGGGCTGCCGCCCCCAGGCCCCCGCTTCGGCCTGGACGGCCTCGTCCTCAAACGCGGGACGGGCTGAAGACAAAGGCCCTGGCCGACGTCGAAAGGAACCCGCGCCCGCCGGAAACCCCACACGCCAGAAGGGCCCCACCAGTCGTCATTGACTGGTGGGGCCCTTCTCGTTCTGCTGGCGTCAGTCGTTCACGCCGTGGTTGCCGAACGCCGGGTTCAGCAGGCCGATGACGTTGACGCTGTCGCCGACCACGTTGACGGGGACGTGGACGGGGACCTGGACCAGGTTGCCCGAGCCGACGCCCGGCGACTTCACGGCCGCGCCGTCGGCACCCGCGTCGGCGACAGCGGCGCCGGCACCCGCGCCGGCGGCGATGCCGGCCACGGTGAGGGCTACGGCGGCCTTCTTGGCGATGTTCATGAGAAGCGTTCCTCCTGCGTTTGCGTATCCGACCCGGCCGCGGGTCGTGCGCTGATCAACGAGGAAAAGAACAAGGGCGGTACGCGAATCAGACATGAACCGCCCTTTCGGATCATTCGAACGACTAGCTGACCGGCCTCCCGGGGCAGCCCGGGAGGCCGAAGGTCAGCGCCCGCCGTGCGACGGACTTCAGCGGTTGAGGCCGAGGTTGCCGAAGGCGGGGTTCAGCACACCGATGACGTTCACGCTGTTGCCGACCGCGTTCACCGGGACGTGGACCGGGACCTGGACGAGGTTGCCCGAGCCGACGCCCGGCGAGCTGACGGCCTGGCCGTCGGCCAGCGAACCACCGGTGGCAGAGGCCATGCCCGCACCGGCGGCGACCAGCCCGCCGGCCACCATCGTCACGGCCGCTGCCTTCTTCAGGTTCTTCACTTCTGAGTCCTCCTAGCGATGGCCGCGGCAGTCGCCGCAGCACGCACTGGAGAACGGCGGAGATCCACGAAGGATGCGCCATCCGGGGGACATTCCCACGACGGTATGAATCTCAGTCCGGAGTGAGACGCTCCGAATTGCCGTACGCCCCCTGATGCGCCGTGGATCAACCGGCCACTCCGTGACGAACCGCCCAGAGTGCGGCCTGGGTGCGGTCCGCCAGGTCGAGCTTCATCAGGATGTTCGAGACGTGGGTCTTGACCGTCTTCTCGGAGAGGACCAGGGCCCGGGCGATCTCTCGGTTGGAGCGGCCGTCCGCTATCAGGCCCAGCACCTCGCGCTCCCGCTCGGTGAGCGAACCCGCCCTCCCGTGGCCCGAGTTGGCCTCCTCCTGGGAGAGCAGCGCGCCGGCCACCTCGGGCTGGAGCAGGATGTGGCCCGCGTGAACCGAGCGGATGGCGCCGGCGAGCGCGTCCGGGTCCACGTCCTTGTAGACGTATCCGGCGGCTCCGGCGCGCAGGGCCGGGATCACCGTGCGCTGTTCGGTGAAGCTGGTGACGATCAGCACGCGCGCCGGGTTCGCCAGTTCGCGGAGCTTGCGGAGTGCGTCCACGCCGTCCATGCCCGGCATCTTGACGTCCATGAGGACGACGTCGGGCTTCAACTCCTCGGCGCGGGCGACTCCTTCGGCACCGTCGGCGGCCTCGCCCACGACCTCGATGTCGTCCTGCACCTCCAGGAAGGTGCGCAGGCCGCGGCGGACCACCTGGTGGTCGTCGACGAGCAGCACCTTGATTGCGTCAGCCACCGGGGACCTCCATCTCGATCGTGGTGCCCTTTCCGGGCGCCGATTGCACGGTCAGTGTGCCGCCGACGCCGCTCGTCCGGTCGCGCATCGAGACCAGGCCGAGGTGGCGTCCGGCGCGGCGGGTGGTGTGCGGGTCGAAGCCGCCGCCGTCGTCGGTCACCCGTAGGACGGCTCCGCCCGCGCGTCGGGCCAGGGTGACCTCGACGTGTTCGGCGCCGGAGTGGCGGAGTGCGTTGTGCAGGGCCTCCTGGGCGACCCGCAGGACGGCCTCCTCCTGGGCGGCCGGCAGGGCTCGTACACCGCAGCTGTCGAAGGTCACGCGCGCGGAGTGGGCGCGGTCGAGGACCTGGGCCTGGGTGCGCAGGGTGGCCACGAGGCCGTCCTCGTCGAGGGCGGCGGGGCGCAACTCGACGACGGCGTCGCGCAGTTCGTCGGCCGCTTCGGCGGCGAGCGCGGCGACCTGCTGCAACTCGCCCTTGGCGCGCGCCGGGTCGCGGTCGACGAGGGCGGCGGCGGCCTGGGCGGTCAGGCGCAGGGAGAAGAGCTTCTGGCTGACCGCGTCGTGCAGTTCGTGGGCGAGCCGGGAGCGCTCCTCGACGATGGTCAGCTCCCGACTGCGCTCGTACAGGCGGGCGTTGGTGAGGGCGATCGCGGCGTGCTGGGCGAGGATCCCCAGCAGTTCCTCGTCCTCCTGCGTGAAGGCGCAGCTCCCCTCCTGCTGGGGACGCGGGTGGTCCTCCGTCGCCGGGCGCAGTTTGTTGGCGAGGAACAGGGCGCCGATGACCTCGTCACCGTCCCGGATCGGCAGGCCCAGGAAGTCGGACATGTTGGGGTGGGCGGAGGGCCAGCCCTCGAAGCGGGGGTCCTTGCGCACGTCGGCCAGGCGCTCCGCCTTCGCCTCGTGCAGCATCGCGGCGAGGATGCCGTGCTGGCGCGGGAGCGGGCCGATGGCCTTCCACTGCGCGTCGCTTACACCGTCGACCACGAACTGCGCGAAGCCCCCGTGGTCGTCGGGGACGCCGAGCGCCGCGTACTGCGCGCCGAGCAGCTCACGGGCCGAGGCGACGATCGTCTTGAGGACGTCGCGCACCTCCAGGTGCCTGCTCATGGCCAGCAGCGCGGAACTCACCGCGGCGAGGCCGGACCGGGGGCCTTGACTCATGTCCTCACGGTACCGGCGGGGTGTGACACCGCGGATCGGACCAGTGGCGGCCCGGCCTGGGTCGATGGACCTAGGGCGAAGGTCCCCGGAACGGCAGGCGTAGGCCGAAGGGCCCCGGCGCTTTGGGGCCCGCGTCCGACGCGGGGCGGGTGATCCGGTTCCTACGTTGAAGGCACGCCGATCAACGGGCGGACTATACGAGGGGACGTGTGTCATGCCGGTGGCGATCATCACGGGGGCTTCGAAGGGACTTGGACGGGCGCTCGCCGAGGCGCTGGCCGCGCGGGGCTGGGATCTGGTGCTCGACGCCAGGAGCGAGGGGGTCCTGGCGGAGACCGCGGCGGCCGTGTCGGCGTACGCCACGCGCGTGACGGGGTTGCCGGGGGACGTCACGGACGCCGGGCACCGGGCCGAGCTGGTGGCGGCGGCCTGGCGGCTCGGCGGCGCCGACCTGCTGGTGAGCAACGCCAGCGCGCTGGGCGCGGAGCCGCTGGTACGGCTGGAGACGCTGCCTGTGGAGGGGCTGCGGCGGGCGCTGGAGGTGAACGTGGTGGCCGCGCTGGGCCTGGTCCAGGAGGCGCTGCCGCTGCTGCGGGCGTCCAAGGCGGGCGGCATGGTGATCGCCGTCAGCTCGGACGCGGCGGCCGAGGCGTACGAGACGTGGGGCGGGTACGGGGCGTCGAAGGCGGCCCTGGACCAGCTCGTGGCGGTGCTCGGGGCGGAGGAGCCGGGGTTGCGGGTGTGGGCGGTGGACCCCGGGGACATGGCGACGGACCTGTACGCGGCGGCCGTACCGGACGACGACGATCCGCGGCCGGCGCCGGTCGATGTGGTGCCGGCCTTTCTGCGGCTGCTGGACGAACGGCCGGTGAGCGGTCGCTACGCGGCTCCGTCGCTGCTGGTGGAGGGGCGATGACGCTGGCGGTTCGGGTACCGGAGGAGCTGTCCGCGAGGGTTCCGGCCGAGCAGCGGGGGCCGGGGCGCGGCCGGGATTCCGTACGGCTGCTGGTGTCGCGGGGCGTCGAGGTGTCGCACCACGCGTTCGTGGAGCTGCCCCGGCTGCTGCGGGCCGGGGATCTGCTGGTCGTGAACACGTCGCCGACTCTCGCGGCCGCCGTGGACGGTCGGATCGGGCACGCGTGCGTGGTGGTGCACTTCTCCACGCGCGGGGACGACGGGCGGTGGGCGGTCGAGCTGCGGGATCCCGTCGGGGACGGCACCACGCGTGCGCGTGCGGGCGGCCCGGTGGGGACGGAGGTGCGGCTGCCCGGGGGCGTCCGGCTGACGCTCACGGAGCCGCTCGGGGCGGACAGTGACCGGCTGTGGTGGGCGCGGGTGTCGGGGGCGGAGGCTCCAGGAGCGGGAGCGGGAGCGGGAGCGGGAGCGCCGAGGGCCGGGGAGCCGGGGCCGGATACGCCGGAGGCGACGGTGCCCCGGGCGGGAGCGCCGCGGGCAAAGGGCCAAGGAGCGGGAGCGCCGAGGGCCGCGGTGCCGGGGCCGCATGCGCCGATGGCGGGCGGGCCGGAGGCGACGGTGCTCGGGGCCGGGGTGCTGCGTGAGTACGGGCGGCCTATTCGTTACTCCTATACGGAGCGGGATCAGCCGCTGTCCGTGTACCAGACGGTGTTCGCGCTGCCGACGGCCGACGGGGCGGGCAGTGCGGAGATGCCGAGCGCGGCGCGGCCCTTCACCGCGTCGCTGGTGGCGGAGCTGGTGAGCCGGGGCGTGCAATTCGCGCCGATCACCCTGCACACCGGGGTGGCCTCGGCGGAGGCGCACGAGGCGCCGTACCCGGAGCGGTTCTCGGTGCCGGAGGCGTCGGCGCGGCTGATCAACGCGGCGCGGGCCGGGGACGGGCGGGTCGTGGCGGTCGGTACGACGGCTGTGCGGGCGGTGGAGTCGGCCGCCGGAGAGGACGGGGTCGTACGCGCGCGTGCGGGGTGGACGGATCTCGTCGTCACCCCGGAGCGCGGGGTGCGGGTGGTGGACGGGCTGCTGACCGGGCTGCACGAGCCGGAGGCCTCGCATCTGCTGATGCTGGAGGCGATCGCCGGGCGGGCGGCGATCGGCCGCAGTTATGAGGAGGCGCTGCGCGGGCTCTACCTGTGGCACGAGTTCGGGGACGTCCATCTCATCCTCCCGGAGGAGAACCCTCACTCAGTGCATTGCTCCAGCAACTAGCGGTGAGACCGTTACGCGCTCGATGTGAGCCCGCGCATAGGGCGCAGATCACGTACGAAGGTCGATAGGAGATAGACACTCCCCTTATGAGCGGGGCAGACAGTCCAGTCTGCCCCGTTTTGCCCTTCCTGGGTCCACTACCCGGGATCGTACGTCACACCTTTGCCACGGCATTTTGCGGCCGCTAACAATGGCAGCCGTCGCTCAGCGCCTCGGGATCCCCCGGGGCGTTCGTGCGGGACGGACCCGAGTCCCCCGCCGGACGCAGAGCGACCTCCGCGCTATTCGAAGAGGTCCGTCTGTCATGCCGAAGAACTTCAGTGCTCGTGGGCGCAGTCTTGCCCTGACCCGTCGCCACAAGATCGCGATCGCCGGTGTCGCCACCCTCGGTGCCGCCTCCCTCGCCTTCTCCGCCGTGCCCGGCAACGCGGAGACGACCACGAGCGAGGCCGCTTCCTCGGCGCAGGCGCAGATCGCGTACAGCTCCGAGCCGATCAAGGGCGTCAAGGCCAGCGTCACCGACCAGCTCGCCGGCGCCAGCCTGAAGGCCGAGCAGATCCAGGCCAAGGCGGACGCGAAGAAGGCGGCCGCGAAGAAGGCAGCCTCCGAGGCCGCCGCCAAGAAGAAGGCGGCCGCGCAGGCCGCGGCGAAGAAGAAGGCCGCGGCCGAGCGCAAGGCCAAGGAGACGGCGAGCCGCTCCGCGAAGCGTGCCGCGATCAAGCCGGTCGCCGCGAAGACCTACGCCAACAACCTCAACGGCTGGATCAACCACGCCCTGGCGATCATGAAGCAGAAGGGCATCCCGGGCTCGTACAACGGCCTGTACAAGAACATCATGCGGGAGTCCTCGGGCAACCCGAGCGCCATCAACGGCTGGGACGTCAACGCGGTCAACGGCACCCCGTCGATCGGTCTGCTCCAGGTCATCCAGCCCACCTTCAGCGCGTACCACGTCTCCGGTACGTCGACGAACATCTACGACCCGGTCGCCAACATCACGGCCGCCGCCAACTACGCGGCCGACCGGTACGGCTCGATCGACAACGTCAACAGCGCGTACTGAGGTCGGCGCGGACCTCGGTACCGGACGCCGAAGGGCGGCACCCCCTGACGGGTGCCGCCCTTCGGCGTCGTACGAACAGCCTCGTACTGATGTGACTACTTGCGCATGACCTCGGGCTCGTGGCGGCGCAGGAAGCGGGCCACGAGGATGCCGCAGATGACCGCCAGGGCGATCAGCGCGATCATGTCGATGGTCCAGGCGGTGGCGGTGTGCTCCCACAGGGGGTCCGTCTTGCCCGGGTCGTCCTTGTTCGGGCTGAGCACGTTGAAGTCGAGCGTGGCGCCCGCCGCGGCGACGGCCCAGCGGGAGGGCATCAGGTACGAGACCTGGTTGACGCCCACCGCGCCGTTCAGCGTGAACAGGCAGCCGGTGAACACGACCTGGACGATCGCGAACATGACCAGCAGCGGCATCGTCTTCTCGGAGGTCTTCACCAGCGAGGAGATGACCAGGCCGAACATCATCGAGGTGAAGCCCAGCGCCATGATCGGGATGGTGAGTTCGAGCTTGGTAGCGCTGCCGAGGAACAGGGCCTCCTTCGGCACCTCGCGGGTGGCGAAGCCGATGGCGCCGACCATGGCGCCCTGGAGCAGGGTGACCACACCGAGTACGACGACCTTGGACATCAGGTACGCCGAGCGGGACAGGCCCGTCGCGCGTTCCCGCTCGTAGATCACCCGTTCCTTGATCAGCTCACGGACCGAGTTGGCCGCGCCCGCGAAGCAGGCGCCGACCGCGAGGATCAGCAGCACCGTGGTGGCCGTGGCGTTGCCCTGGCGACCGCGGGGCAGCAGGTCCTGGCCCGAGTCGATGAGCAGGCTGACCGAGCCGAGGACCAGCGGCAGGATGACCGTCAGCGCCAGGAAGCCCTTGTCCGACACGATCACCGACACATAGCGGCGGATCAGTGTGAGCAGCTGCGAGCCCCATCCCTGCGGCTTGGGCGGCTTCATCGCCTGCGGCGGCGGCATCTGTACGGACTGCGGAGCAATCGCGTCGATGTCCGCGGCGTACATCTGGTAGTGCTGCGAGCCCTTCCAGCGTCCGGCCCAATCGTAGTCGCGGTAGTTCTCGAAGGCGGAGAAGACGTCGGCCCAGGTGTCGTAACCGAAGAAGTTCAGGGCCTCCTCGGGCGGTCCGAAGTAGGCGACCGAACCGCCCGGCGCCATCACCAGGAGCTTGTCGCAGATCGCGAGTTCGGCCACCGAGTGGGTGACGACGAGGACCGTGCGGCCGTCGTCGGCGAGGCCGCGCAGCAGCTGCATGACATCGCGGTCCATGCCCGGGTCGAGGCCGGAGGTCGGCTCGTCCAGGAAGATCAGCGACGGCTTGGTGAGCAGCTCCAGAGCCACCGAGACGCGCTTGCGCTGGCCACCGGAGAGGGAGGTGACCTTCTTCTCCTTGTGGATGTCCAGCTTCAGCTCGCGCAGCACCTCGTCGATACGGGCATTGCGCTCGGCGCCGGTGGTGTCGGCGGGGAAGCGGAGTTTGGCCGCGTACTTGAGGGCCTTCTTGACGGTCAGTTCCTTGTGCAGGATGTCGTCCTGCGGGACCAGACCGATGCGCTGACGCAGCTCGGCGAACTGCTTGTACAGGTTCCGGTTGTCGTAGAGGACATCGCCCTGGTTGGCGGGCCGGTAGCCGGTGAGCGCCTTGAGCAGGGTCGACTTGCCCGATCCCGACGGGCCGATGACCGCGATCAGCGACTTCTCCGGTACGCCGAAGGAGACGTCCTTGAGGATCTGCTTGCCGCCGTCGACCTCGACGGTCAGGTGGCGGGCGGAGAAGGACACCTCACCGGTGTCGACGAACTCCTCAAGACGGTCGCCCACGATCCGGAACGTCGAGTGGCCGACGCCGACGATGTCGGTCGGCCCGAGCAGCTGCGAGCCGCCCTTGGCGATCGGCTGACCGTTGACGTACGTGCCGTTGTGCGAGCCGAGGTCGCGGATCTCCATGCGCCCGTCGGGCATCGAGTGGAACTCGGCGTGGTTGCGGGAGACCTGCAGGTCGGAGACGACCAGCTCGTTCTCCAGGGCACGGCCGATGCGCATCACGCGACCGATCGAGAACTGGTGGAACGTGGTCGGGCTGCGGTCTCCGTAGATCGGCGGCGCCCCCGCGACACCACCGGAGTTCTGCTGCGGCGGGATATGCGCGGCAGGCTGCTGCGGCGTGGCATGCTGCGGCTGCTGCCAGCCGGCCTGCGGCGACTGCTGCGGCGGCGCCTGCTGCGCCCAGCCGGGGCTCGCGCCCTGGGCCGCGTACGGCTGCTGCTGCGGCTGTGCCTGCGGCGCTGCGGCGGCACCGGAGGCGCTCAGGAGCGGCCCGTCGGTCGCGTTGCCGAGGTGCACGGCAGAGCCTGGGCCGATCTCCATCTGATGGATCCGCTGGCCCTGCACGAAGGTGCCGTTGGTGGAACCGTGGTCCTCGATGACCCAACTGCGGCCCCCCCAACTGATCGTGGCGTGACGCCAGGACACCCTGGCGTCGTCGAGCACGATGTCGCCCTGCGGATCACGTCCGAGGGTGTATGGCCTGGACTCCTCTAGCGTCCAGGTACGTCCGTTCAATTCCAGTACGAGTTCCGGCACTCCAAGCCCCACTGAGTAGTCCCCCGAATTACCCCCATCACAGGGAGTCTAGGGATGTCGAACATCGTCGGGAACTATTTCAGGCTCACCCCCCTGACCGAAAGTCGGGCGTCGTGAAGACCACGCGCGGACGCATCGTCCGGTTCCGTTGACGGGGTTGAAACCGACCCGGAGAGTGGTAATCCACGCGAGGGGGACAGGGCGCGGCTACTGTGCCGTGCGCTGCGGATCGGGGGGTCTGCCATGAGCGCGTCGTTGACCGTCGAGGCCACGAAGGCCGGACCGAGGCTGCCGTGGGGAGACGTCCTGCTGTCCGCGATCGCCGCCGTGAGCTGGGCGTTGATCGGGATGGCGGGCACGGCGGCGCTCGGCCTGCACCTGCTGGAGGCGGACTCGGCGAGCTCGCTCGGCCCGATGACAGCGGCCGTCGTGGCCCTCGGTGCGGGTGGTTCGATCACCCCATCCGGAGATGTGTCCGCGTTCGGCCTGACCGGCGCGGAGGCGACCACGGCCGTGACGATCACGCCGTTGGGCGTGAGCCTGGTCGGCGCGCTGCTCCTGTCGTGGTTCTTCCTACGGTCCTTGCGCGCGGCGGGAGTTGTGATCGCGCCGGCCGAACTCCTCGCCCGCGCGGGCGCCGTGATCGTCCTCTTCGTGGCCATGCTGGGCGGGCTCGCGTGGGCGGGTCACGACGTCATCACGATCGACGGCGGCTCGCTGGGTCTCGACAAGCTGCCCGGCGGTTCGGGCGGGGGCGGCGTCAGCGTCCCCGGGCTCGGCGACCTCGGGGACATCGGCGGGCTGCTGCCCGACAACGTCGGCAACCTCATCGACGCGAAGGCGGCGGTCGGCTTCACCGTCGACACGGCGCCCACCCTGCTCGGCGGCCTCGGCTGGTCGGCCGGCATCCTGCTGATCGCCCTGCTGGCCTCGCGCCGCACGCCCCTGCCGCGCGGCTGGGACGCCGTGCACCGCGTCGTCCGGCCGGCCGCGTCCGCCGTCGTGACCGTGCTGTTGGTGACGGTGGCGGCGGGCCTGGCGGCGGCGGCGTACGCGGCGATCGGCGACGACCACCCCAAGCGGATCTTCGGCGCGGCGCTGCTCGGCGCCCCCAACGGAACGTGGCTGGGCATCCCGATCGGCCTCTTCGTCCCCTACGACGGCCGCGCCACCGGCGAACTCGCCAAGCTCCTCCCCGACCCCCTCGATGACCTCCTCACCTCGAACACCGACCAGTCGGTAACCCTCAGCCGCCTCGCCGACCTGGACAGCCGGGTGTGGCTGCTGGGAGTCGCGGTGGCCTTGATGATGCTGCTGGCCGGGGTGCTCACGGCGGTGCGGACGCCGGTGGGGGTTCGGGGTGGCGGGGGGCTGCGGGCGGGCGGTGGCGGTGCGGGGGCCGGGGCTGCGGGGTTGGGGACCGGCGGGGCCGGGGCTGCCGGCGGCGCGGGCCGTGGGAGCGGTGAGGCATGGGGGCCGAGCCACGGGAGCAGCGAGGCGTGGGGGCCGGGAGCTGGCCGCGTTGCGGGGACGGGCGCGGGGTTGGGTGCGGGCGCGGGTCATGGGCCGGGGCCAAGCGCAGGGCCGGGGCAAGGTGCCGGGCCGGGAGCGGGGTCAGGTGCGGTACGGAATCCAGGTGCCCTCGGGTTCGCCGGGCGCTGTGCCCTGCGCCTCGGGATCGCCACGGCGTTGGCGTTGCCGTTACTCGGGTGGCTGACGGAGGTGTCGGTGGACGCCTCGCTGTCGGTGCTGGGCTTCGACGCGTTCGGCGCCGGGATCGTGCTGCACGCGCACCTGGGCATGGCTCTGGTGCTCGGTGCCCTGTGGGGCGCGGGGGCGGGGGCCGTGGGGGCGCTGCTGGCGTGGGCGACGGGCGCGGCGGGGCGACGGGCGGCACCGCTGGCACTGGGGAACGCGGGGGCGGGGGGCTCGCCGGACGCGGGAGGTGTGGGGGCCGGGTATCCGTCGTACGCGCGGGAGGCTGGGGCCGGGCCGTACGCGGGTGAGCCGGGGGCGTACGCGCAGGGGGCCGGCCCGTATGCGGGCGAGGCGGGGACGCAGGTGCAAGGGGCCGGGCCGTATGCCGGGGAGCCGGGGGCTCAGGCGCAGGGGTCGGGACCGTATCCGAGCGAACCGGGGACATACCCGCAGAGCGCCGGACCATATGCGAGCGAACCAGGGGCACACCCTCAGGGGGCGGGGCCCTACGCGAGCGAACCCGGGCCGCGCGCGCCTGAGCGAGAGCAGCCCTACGCCGGTGAACCGGCCGCGCACTCCGGTGAGTCCGGGCCGTACGTGCCCGGTTCGCCGTACCGGCCGCCGAATCCCGCCACGAACCCGTATCTGCGCGTGCCGGACGAGGTGCGCGAGCCGGAGGACGCACGGCCGTCGGACCGGGGGCGGCCCGGGGGCGAAGGCGCACGAAAGCCGGACCGGCGCCGCCCTGCCGCCGAAGGCACCCCGCCCCAGGACCAGGGCCGCCAGGGCGGAGAAGGCGCACAGCCACAAGATCGGGCACGGTACGGGAGCGGAAGCGCACGGCCGCAAGACCGGCAGCGTCCCAACCCCGAGGGCAATCGGCCTCAGGACCGGGGCCGACCCGGAGGCGGAAGCGCACAGCCGCAAGACCGGGGCCGCCGCGGGAACGAAGGCGCACAGCCTCAAGACCGAGCGCGGCCCGGGGCCGAGGGCGCGCCGCCAAACGACCGAGGGCGACGGTCCGGTGCCCCGGCGAGCACCCCGCCGCCCGACGACGCGCGCGGCCCCGGAGGCTCGCCGCCACGCGGCGCCGGCAACCGTGACATGTACGGCGCGCCCACCGAGGTCGGGCCGATCGGAGGCCCGCCTCCGCAGTCGCCGCGCCGGCCTCCCCGGCCGCCGTCCCGAAACCGGCCCCAGTCCCCGCCACCGGAGGACGGCCCTCCCCCGCCTCCGCCGCCTCCCCCACCGGCGCCACCAAGGAGGCCGCCGAGCGAGCGGTGAGGTGCCCGCGGGCAGGGCGGCGGTCCCTTCGGCCTGCGCAAAGCGGATGCCCGCAGGCCCCTCGGAAGCAGGACACAGCCGGTCTCTCCAGCCCGACGCAAAGTGCGCGCAGACCGCCGGAGGCAAGGCGCGGCACGTCACCTCAGCCGGCGCGAGGTGTCCGCAGGCCCCCGGAGGCTGGACGCTGCCGAACTCCTCAGCTGACGCAAGGTGCCCGCAGACCTCCGGAAGTAGGGCGCGGCTGCTCTCTCCAGTCGGCGCCGGATACCCACAGACCTCCGGAGGCAAGACGCAGCCGAGCGCTTCAACCGGCGCGAGGTATCCGCGGGCCCCGAAGACAGGACGCGGCCAGCCTCCTCGACTAATGCAAGGTGCCCGCACACCGCTCCAAGTAGGACGCACCCAGCCCCTCCGCCCGGCACAAGGCGCCCTCAGACCGCCGGAGGCAAGGCGCGGCACGCCCCCTCAGCCGGCGCAAGGTACCCCCAGCGCCGGAGGCAGGACGCAGCACGTTTCCTCCGCCGGGCGCCAGGTACCCGCAGACCTCCGGAGGAGACACGTGGCCGACAGGTAAGGCACACGCAACCCTCCCGACACCCAGAGTTCCGTGTCCGCTAGGCGGACCGCGGCGGCGGTCGACACTGCGTGCCGGATACGGTGGGGGCACCATGAGCGCTGAGCAGACCTCGTCCTTCGACGTCCCCGCCGACCTCCCCACCCTCCTCGTCAAGATCTTCGGCAAGGACCGGCCCGGCATCACCGCGGGCCTCTTCGACACCCTCGCCGCCTTCTCCGTCGACGTGGTCGACATCGAGCAGGTCGTCACGCGTGGCCGGATGGTGCTGTGCGCGCTGGTGACCGAGCCGGACCGTGGGCTGGAGGGGGAGTTGCGCTCCACCGTCCACAGTTGGGCGGAGTCGATGAAGATGCAGGCGGAGATCATCTCCGGCCTCGGCGACAACCGGCCCCGTGGACTCGGTCGCTCCCTCGTGACGGTGCTGGGCCATCCGCTGACCGCCGAGGCGACGGCCGCCGTCGCCGCCCGGATCACCCGGGCCGGCGGCAACATCGACCGTATCTTCCGGCTCGCCAAGTACCCCGTGACGGCAGTCGAGTTCGCGGTGTCCGGCGTGGAGACCGAGCCGCTGCGCACCGCCCTGGTCACCGAGGCGGCGGCACTTGGTGTCGACGTCGCCGTGGTCGCGGCCGGCCTGCACCGGCGAGCCCAGCGCCTGGTCGTCATGGACGTCGACTCGACGCTCATCCAGGACGAGGTGATCGAGCTGTTCGCCGCGCACGCCGGTTGCGCGGACAAGGTCGCCGAGGTGACGGCGTCCGCGATGCGCGGGGAACTGGACTTCGAGCAGTCGCTGCACGCGCGCGTGGCGCTGCTGGCGGGTCTTGACGCCTCGGTGGTGGACAAGGTCCGCAACGAGGTACGGCTGACGCCGGGCGCGCGCACACTGATCCGCACGCTGAAGCGGCTCGGCTACCAAGTCGGCGTCGTCTCCGGGGGGTTCACCCAGGTCACCGACGATCTGCGGGACCGGCTCGGGCTGGACTTCGCGCAGGCCAACACGCTGGAGATCGTCGACGGCAAGCTGACGGGCAAGGTCACCGGCGAGATCGTGGACCGGGCCGGCAAAGCGCGGCTGCTGCGCCGCTTCGCCGCCGAGGCGGGCGTACCGCTCGCCCAGACCGTCGCGATCGGCGACGGCGCCAACGACCTGGACATGCTCAACGCGGCCGGTCTCGGTGTCGCCTTCAACGCCAAGCCGGTCGTCCGGGAAGCGGCGCACACGGCGGTGAACGTGCCGTTCCTGGACACGGTGCTGTATCTGCTGGGCGTGACCCGCGAAGAGGTCGAGGCTGCGGACACGCACGACGAGGAGTGAGCGCCCGCAGCCGGCGGACGGACGGCGCGGGTTACTCGGACGGCGCCCAATAGTCGGTCAGCGTGGCGGCATTGGGCTCCAGGCTCTTCCAGGAGCCGTCGAAGGACAGGACGACGAAGGCGGCGGCGGGAAAGCCGCGACGGCTCAACCGCTCGCGGGCGTCAGCCTCTGCCTTGCCGGCCAGCACGTCCGCCAGGCCCTGGATGCCGGGGTTGTGGCCGATCAGGACGACCTGCTGCGCATCCTCGGGGGTCTCGTTCAGCAGCGCGATCAACTCGCCGGGAGAGGCGTCGTAGATCCGCTCCTCGTAGACGGTTTTCGGCCGGTGCGGGAGTTCGTGGACGGCCAGCTTCCAGGTCTCTCGGGTCCGGGTCGCCGTGGAGCACAGGGCCAGATCGAAAGGGATACCGGTGTCGGCCAGCTTGCGTCCGGCGACGGCGGCGTCCATGCGGCCCCGCTCAGCGAGCGGACGCTCGTGGTCGGACACCTGCGGCCAGTCGGCTTTCGCATGCCGGAAAAGGACGATCCTGCGGGGTTCTGCGACGCTCATGGAACCCAGCTTCGCATGAAAACAGGCCATGAGGAGGGGGGAGTTGACGGGTGGCCGGAGCGGTGTTCAGCCCGATATGAGCTGCTGCGCCCGCTCGAAGAGGTGGGTGATCGCGGGGTCGCTCGCCGCCGCGTGCGCGTCCGTCGGGTTCAGCATCAGGGCCAGCAGCACGATGAAGGCGAGGGCCGGCAGGGCGAGGGCCCACCAGGGCAGACGGATGTCGACGCCACCGGTGGTCGCCGGGTGGGGCCGGGTGTGCGTGGTGGCCGACATGGCTGCCTCCGTGGTCTTCGAGTCCTGCGTGCTCCGCCTCTCGCGGTCACACTTCGAAGTTACGGAATCCGGCGCCCTCAACCCATCCGGAGATCCACCCACTTGACCCTGACACCCACCCCCTAGGGGATGGTGGTGCTAGCCCCACCATTGACCCGGAAACCGGGTCGCGGTGTCACGGTGAAGGGCTCATCGCGTCACGGCGAGGCGATCGTCGCGATGACGGCGATGATCACGAAGATGGCGAAGAAGGAGCCGAAGACGATCAGCATCTTCTTCTGGCCGTTCTGGGGGTTCGGATCGAGCACTGGCATGCGGCAAGTCTCGCACCCCTCCCCCGTGCGGGAGCCGCCGGGGTGAGGCCGGCCCGGGCCGGGGTGGGCCCGAGTCGGGGTCAGCCGGTCGCCGCCGCCTCGTCCTCCACCGTGCGGTCGCGCCCCGCCAGCACGCCGACCACCATCTGCGGGATCATCAGCCCCGCCATGACGGCGATCGGCAGGCCCCAGCCGCCGCTGCTCTCGTAGAGCACTCCCACCAGGAGCGGTCCCGGGATGGAGATCAGGTAGCCGGTGCTCTGCGCGAAGGCCGACAGCTGGGCGACGCCCGCGCCGGTCCTGGACCGCATGCCGACCATCGTCAGGGCCAGCGGGAAGGCGCAGTTGGCGATGCCGAGCAGCAGCGCCCAGGCCCAGGCGCCGGCGGCCGGGGCGAGGTACAGGCCGGTGTAACCGGCGAGGCCGCAGAGGCCGAGCACGATCACGATCGGCCCCTGGTGCGGGAGTCGGGTGGCAAGCCGCGGGATGACGAAGGCCAGCGGCACGCCCATCACCATGGTCACGGCGAGCAGCAGTCCTGCGGTGCCGGCGCTCACGCCCGCGTCCCGGAAGATCTGCGCCATCCAGCCCATCGTGATGTAGGCGGCGGTGGCCTGGAGCCCGAAGAAGACGGCGAGCGCCCAGGCGGTACGGCTGCGGGTGATCCGCAGTTCGGGCTTCGGCTCGGTCTCCCGTGCGGGGGCCTCCCGCGCGGGTGCCTCCTGGCCGTCGGGCGCTCCCCGGTGTCGTGCGAGCGCGATCCACGGCAGTATCGCCGCGGCGGCCAGGGCCGCCCACACGGCCAGGCCTGAGCGCCAACTGCCGCCCAGGGCTTGGGCCGTGGGCACGGTGACCGCGGCCGCGGCGGCGGTGCCCAGGGCGAGGCCCATCGAGTACAGGCCGGTCATGGAGCCGACGCGGTCCGGGAACCAGCGCTTGACGATCACCGGCATGAGGACGTTGCTGACCGCGATGCCCATGAGGGCGAGCGCGCTGCCGGCCAGGAAGCCGGCCGTACCGCCGATGTAGGGGCGTATGAGCAGGCCCGCGGTGATGGCGACCATGCCCGCGCAGACCACCGCGGCCGGGCCGAAGCGGCGGGCCAGGCGCGGGGCCATGACGCCGAAGACGGCGAAGCACAGCGGGGGCACCGAGGTGAGCAGTCCGGCCACGCTGCCGCTCATGCCGAGGCCGTCGCGGACGTCTTCGAGGAGGGCGCCGAGGCTGGTGATGGCGGGGCGGAGGTTCAGGGCCGACAGCACGATGCCTACGACGACCAGTCGCATCGTCCACGCACGCGTGGCGGCTCCCCGGGGCGGCTCGGGAGAGTCGCTCGCGGCCGAGTTGCTGACGTTCGTCGTGGACTTCAGTGTCCGGGTTTCCTCGCTCGCCATGCCGCCCATCATAGAATCATGGGATGATTGGTTGTCCATCCCTGGGTGGCCCGCACCCGCCCTTCCCGTGCGAAGGTGTGCCATGCCCCTGAGTCACCCCCGTCGATCAGCGCTGTCCGAGCAGGTCATCGCCGCTCTGCGGAACCAGATCACGTCCGGCGAGTGGGCGGTCGGCTCGCGCATCCCGACGGAACCGGAGCTGGTCGAGCAGCTCGGCGTCGCCCGCAACACGGTCCGCGAGGCCGTCCGCGCGCTCGCGCACAACGGCCTGCTGGACATCCGCCAGGGCTCCGGTACCTATGTGGTGGCGACCAGCGAGCTGGCCGGCGTGATGCAGCGGCGTTTCGCCGGCGCCGATCCGCAGCACATCGCCGAGCTGCGCGCCGCCCTGGAGTCGTCCGCCGCGAGGCTGGCCGCCGAGCGGCGCACCGAGAAGGACCTCAAGCAGCTCGACGCGCTGCTGGTGCGGCGCGAGGAGGTCTGGGAGTCCGGTGACACCGAGGCCTTCGTGACCGCCGACGCGACCTTCCACCTGGCCGTGGTGGCCGCGTCCCACAACGACGTGATGACGGCGATGTACGCGGACCTCGGCGAGGTGCTGCGGGACTGGCTGCGCGAGGACGTCGGCCAGGAGCTGACGCCGGAGACGCACATGGACCACGCGCGCCTGGTCGACGCGATCCGCACGGGGGACGCCGAGGCGGCCGGCGCGGAGGCGGCGAGCTATCCGTTCCTGTGCCGTCCGGGGCGCTTCACCGCTTCTGGTGGCTGACCCAGGCCGAGCCGACGTCCTTCCAGCACCTCCCGGTGAGCCGTACGGTCATCGCCGGACCGGTGTCGACGGGCGCGCCGTCGGTGTCGAGGTCCCACCACCGGTCGCACTCCACGTGCAGGCGGACCCGGTCGGTCCCCGGATAGGGGTTGTGGCAGTACGCGGTCACATGGGAGCCGGTCACCTTGGTGCGGCACTCGGCCCCGAACGGCTGCGCCGGAGCGGGCTTGTGCACGCGCGCGTGGGGCACCGCCTCGTACGGCAGGGACAGCACGAGCGCGACGGCGACGGTCACTGAAGCCAGGCTGCGGGACGGACGCACAAGGCAGACCTCCTCGGCCGAGCTCGGGAGGGAATGGCGTGGTGAACGCGTAATCCAGGGTGCGCGGTTGTGTCCCGTCCCCGCCCGGCCGGAGGGGCCGAACGGGTGACACGCAAGAGGGCCCGCATCCCTGGGATGCGGGCCCTCTCAAAGAGGCGGAGCCTCAGTGGCGGCGTCAGGCGCCGATGGCGTGCAGGCCGCCGTCCACGTGGACGATCTCGCCCGTGGTCTTCGGGAACCAGTCGCTCAGCAGCGCGACGATGCCCTTGCCGGCCGGCTCCGGGTCCTTGAGGTCCCACTCCAGCGGGGAGCGGTTGTCCCACACGGCGGCCAGCTCGTCGAAGCCCGGGATGGACTTGGCGGCCATCGAGCCGAGCGGGCCCGCGGAGACGAGGTTGCAGCGGATGTTCTGCTTGCCCAGGTCGCGGGCGAGGTAACGGCTGGTGGCCTCCAGGGCGGCCTTGGCCGGCCCCATCCAGTCGTACTGCGGCCACGCGAAGGACGCGTCGAAGGTGAGGCCGACGACCGAGCCGCCGTTCTGCATCAGCGGCAGGCAGGCCATGGTCAGCGACTTCAGGGAGAACGCCGAGACGTGCATGGCGGTGGCGACCGACTCGAACGGCGTGTTGAGGAAGTTGCCGCCGAGCGCGTCCGGCGGCGCGAACCCGATGGAGTGCACGACACCGTCCAGGCCGCCCAGCTCCTCGCCGACGATGTCGGCGAGGCGCGCGAGGTGCTCGTCGTTCGTCACGTCGAGCTCGATGACCTTGGTGGGCTTGGGGAGCTTCTTGGCGATGCGCTCGGTCAGCGTGGGCCGCGGGAACGCGGTCAGGATGATCTCGGCGCCCTGCTCCTGGGCCTGCTTGGCGGCGTGGAAGGCGATGGAGGACTCCAGCAGCACACCGCTGATCAGGACGCGCTTGCCCTCGAGAATTCCGCTCATGGTGTTCAGTGACCCATTCCCAGTCCGCCGTCAACAGGGATGACGGCTCCAGTGATGTACGAGGCGTCGTCCGAGGCGAGGAACCGCACCGTCGCGGCGACCTCCTCGGGCTGCGCGTACCGGCCGAGCGGCACCTGCTTGACGATGCCCTCACGCTGCTCGTCGGTGAGCACCTTGGTCATGTCGGTGTCGACGAAGCCGGGCGAGACGACGTTGAAGGTGATGTTGCGCGAGCCCAGCTCACGGGCGAGGGAGCGCGCGAAGCCGACGAGGGCGGCCTTGGAGGCGGCGTAGTTCGACTGGCCGGGGCCGCCCATCAGGCCGACGACCGACGAGATCAGGATGACGCGGCCCTTCTTGGCACGCAGCATGGCGCGGTTGGCGCGCTTGACGACGCGGAAGGTGCCGGTGAGGTTGGTGTCGATGACCGAGGTGAAGTCGTCCTCGGACATGCGCATCAGGAGCTGGTCCTTGGTGACGCCGGCGTTGGCGATCAGAACCTCGACCGGGCCGTGCTCGGCCTCGATCTCCTTGTAGGCCTGCTCCACCTGCTCGGTGTCGGTGATGTCGCACTTCACGGCGAGGAAGCCGGCAGGCGGCTCTCCCGAGCGGTAGGTGATGGCGACCTTGTCGCCGGCGTCGGCGAACGCACGGGCGATGGCGAGGCCGATGCCCCGGTTGCCTCCGGTGACGAGAACCGAGCGGCTCAACGGATCACCCTTTCGATAGCGGTCCTGGTACCCCCGCCCGAACACCTGGATGACAGGCGGCTTCCTCTGAAACCTATCGGTCGCGTCCGGTGCGCGGACAATCGGGCACCGACAGTGGCTTAGGGGACTCACTGTCGGGTCCCTACAGAAAGTTCCCCGCACCGGACCGAAACCTGTGGTCCGCGGGCCCGACCGCGCGACATGATCGGAGCAGCCGCCGCTTCGACCACGGGTCACGTCAACCGGGCAACCGGTCAACCGACGAACAAGGAGAGACCTCGGTGCCTCATACGATCGACGAAGCCTTCACAGCCCTACCTCTACGTGCCCTCGCCGACGCCGCGCTCGCACGCGCGCGTGCGCTGGGGGCGGATCACGCGGACTTCCGGTTCGAGCGGGTGCGCAGCGCGTCCTGGCGGTTCCGGGACGCCAAGCCCGCCGGTTCGTCGGACACCACCGATCTCGGGTACGCGGTGCGGGTCGTGCACGGCGGCACCTGGGGCTTCGCGTCGGGCGTGGACCTGACCATGGACGCGGCCGCCAAGGTCGCCTCGCAGGCGATCGCGATGGCGAAGCTGTCCGCCCAGGTGATCAAGGCCGCGGGGTCCGACGAGCGCGTGGAGCTGGCCGACGAGCCCGTGCACGCCGACCGGACCTGGATCTCGTCGTACGAGATCGATCCCTTCTCGGTGCCCGACGAGGAGAAGTCGGCGCTGCTGGGCGACTGGAGCGCGCGGCTGCTGGCGGCGAACGGGGTCAATCACGTCGACGCCTCGCTGCTCACCGTGCACGAGAACAAGTTCTACGCCGACACCGCCGGGACCGTGACCACGCAGCAGCGCGTGCGGCTGCATCCGCAGCTGAACGCGGTGTCGGTCGACGAGTCGAGCGGCGAGTTCGACTCGATGCGCACGATCGCGCCGCCGGTCGGGCGGGGCTGGGAGTACCTGACGGGCACCGGCTGGGACTGGGACTCCGAGCTGGAGCGGATCCCGGAACTGCTCGCGGAGAAGATGCGTGCGCCGAGTGTCGAGCCGGGCCTGTACGACCTCGTCGTCGACCCCTCCAACCTGTGGCTGACCATCCACGAGTCGATCGGCCACGCCACCGAACTGGACCGCGCGCTCGGCTACGAGGCCGCCTACGCCGGCACCTCGTTCGCCACCTTCGACCAGCTGGGCAAGCTGAAGTACGGCTCCGAGCTGATGAACGTCACCGGTGACCGCACCGCCGAGCACGGCCTGGCGACCGTCGGCTACGACGACGAGGGCGTCGCGGGCCAGTCCTGGGACCTGGTGAAGGACGGCACGCTCGTCGGCTACCAGCTGGACCGCAGGATCGCCAGGCTGACCGGCTTCGAACGCTCCAACGGCTGCGCGTACGCCGACTCCCCCGGGCACGTGCCCGTGCAGCGCATGGCCAACGTCTCGCTCCAGCCGGACCCGGCCGGGATGGGCACCGAGGACCTGATCGGCGCGGTCGACCGCGGGGTCTACGTCGTCGGGGACCGGTCCTGGTCGATCGACATGCAGCGCTACAACTTCCAGTTCACCGGCCAGCGGTTCTTCAGGATCGAGAACGGGCGGATCACCGGGCAGCTGCGGGACGTCGCCTACCAGGCGACGACCACCGACTTCTGGGGCTCGATGGCCGCGGTGGGCGGCCCGCAGACGTATGTCCTCGGGGGCGCCTTCAACTGCGGCAAGGCCCAGCCGGGCCAGGTCGCCGCCGTCTCGCACGGCTGCCCCTCCGCGCTCTTCAAGGGCGTCAACATCCTCAACACCACGCAGGAGGCCGGTCGATGAGCGCGCGTACGAGCAAGCCGCACGAGATCGTCGAGCGGGCCCTTGAGCTGTCCACCGCCGACGGGTGCGTGGTGATCGCCGACGAGCACTCGACCGCCAACCTGCGCTGGGCCGGGAACGCGCTCACCACGAACGGCGTCACGCGCGGGCGCACGCTCACCGTCGTGGCGACCGTCGACGGCAAGGAGGGCACCGCCTCCGGCGTCGTCTCCCGCTCGGCCGTCACCCTGGACGAGCTGGAGCCCCTGGTGCGGGCCGCCGAGGCCGCCGCGCGCGGCGCCGGGCCCGCCGAGGACGCGCAGCCACTGGTCACCGGCGTGACGCAGGCGCCCGACTTCACGGACGCGCCCGCCGAGACCACCTCCGCGGTGTTCGCCGACTTCGCACCGGCGCTCGGCGAGGCCTTCGCACGCGCGCGTGCCGGCGGACGCGAGCTGTACGGCTTCGCCAACCACGAGCTGGTGTCGAGCTACCTCGGTACGTCGACGGGGCTGCGCCTGCGGCACGACCAGCCCAACGGGACGCTGGAGCTCAACGCCAAGTCGCCCGACCGTACGCGCTCGGCGTGGGCGGGCCGTTCCACGCGTGACTTCAAGGACGTCGACCCGGCCGCGCTGGACGCCGAGCTCGCCGTACGCCTGGGCTGGGCGGAGCGGCGGATCGAGCTGCCCGCGGGGCGGTACGAGACGCTGCTGCCGCCGACCGCGGTCGCGGACCTGCTGATCTACCAGATGTGGTCGGCGTCGGGCCGGGACGCGGTCGAGGGGCGCACGGTGTTCTCCAAGCCGGGCGGCGGCACGCGCGTGGGCGACCGGCTCACCGAGCTGCCGCTGACCCTGCGCAGCGACCCGAACGAACCGGGCCTGGAGTCGGCGCCCTTCGTGATCGCGCACTCCTCCGACGGCGACCAGTCGGTCTTCGACAACGGCCTGCCGCTCACGGCCACCGACTGGGTGCGCGAGGGCGAGCTGGCCCGGCTGACGACCAGCCGGAACACCGCGGCCCGGACGGGCCTCGCGGTGGCTCCCACGATCGACAACCTGATCCTGGACGGCGGCGACGACACCTCCCTGGAGGAGATGGTCACGAACACCGAGCGCGGGCTGCTGCTGACCTGCCTCTGGTACATCCGCGAGGTCGATCCGGCCACGCTGCTGCTCACCGGCCTGACCCGGGACGGCGTCTACCTGGTGGAGAACGGCGAGGTGAGCGGCGAGGTCAACAACTTCCGGTTCAACGAGTCGCCGGTCGGTCTGCTGGGCCGGGCCACCGAGGCCGGGCGCACGGAAAAGACGCTGCCGAGGGAGTGGAGCGACTGGTTCACTAGGGCTGCGATGCCCGCGCTGCGGGTGCCGGACTTCAATATGAGCTCTGTCAGTCAGGGCGTATAACCTCGTAGCCGTGGTCGCTCGACCGCCCGAAGATCATCCAAGGAGATACGAGAACCGTGACGGACATCGTCGACGAACTGCAGTGGCGTGGGCTGATCGCCCTCTCCACTGACGAGGACGCATTGCGCAAGGCGTTCGCGGACGGTCCCGTCACGTTCTATTGCGGTTTCGACCCGACCGCGCCCAGTCTGCACCTCGGCAACCTGGTGCAGATCCTGACGATGCGCCGGATCCAGCAGGCGGGCAACCGCCCGCTGGGCCTGGTCGGGGGTGCCACGGGCCTGATCGGCGACCCGAAGCCGAACGCGGAACGCACGCTGAACGCGCCGGAGGTCGTCGCCCAGTGGGTCGAGCGGCTGCGCGCGCAGATCGCCCCGCTGCTGGACTTCGAGGGACCGAACGCGGCGGTCATGGTCAACAACCTGGACTGGACCCAGGGCCTGTCGGCCATCGAGTTCCTGCGGGACGTCGGCAAGCACTTCCGCGTGAACAAGATGATCGCGAAGGAGGCCGTCTCCCGGCGCCTGGAGTCCCAGGAGGGCATCAGCTACACCGAGTTCAGCTACCAGATCCTGCAGGGCATGGACTTCCTGGAGCTGTACCGGCGGTACGGCTGCACGCTGCAGACCGGTGGCAGCGACCAGTGGGGCAACCTCACCTCGGGCACGGACCTGATCCACCGGGTCGAGCCCGAGGCCGCGGTGCACGCGCTGGGCACGCCGCTGATCACCAAGGCCGACGGCACCAAGTTCGGCAAGACGGAGTCCGGCACGGTCTGGCTCGACCCCGAGATGACCACGCCGTACGCCTTCTACCAGTTCTGGCTGAACGCGGACGACCGGGACGTCTCCAAGTTCCTGCGCATCTTCTCCTTCAAGTCCCGTGCGGAGATCGAGGAGTTGGAGCGGCAGACCGAGGAGCGGCCGCAGGCCCGGGCCGCGCAGCGGGCGCTGGCCGAGGAGCTGACGACGATGGTGCACGGGGTGGACCAGACGGCCGCCGTGACCGCCGCGTCCAAGGCGCTGTTCGGCCAGGGCGAGTTGGCGGAGCTGGACGAGAGGACGCTGGCCGCGTCGCTCTCCGAGGTGCCGCACATCCAGGTCGCCGAGCTCGTGCCGGTGGTGGACCTGCTCGCCGAGGTCGGTCTGGTGGCGAGCAAGTCGGCCGCGCGGCGCACGGTGAAGGAGGGCGGGGCCTACGTGAACAACGTGAAGGTCGCCTCCGAGGACGCGGATGCCGTCCCGGCGAAGGAAGACCTGCTGCACGGGCGTTGGCTGGTGCTGCGGCGGGGCAAGAAGAGCCTGGCCGCGGTTGAGGTGACCGGAGCGTAGGCGTCCCGCCGGGTGACCGGAGCGTACGAGCCGTAGGGGCGTGGGGTTCGTTGCGGGCCGCGGGTTCGCCGTGGCTTGTCGCGCGGTTCCCCGCGCCCCTACGGGGCGCTGCTGCTTACGCCCGCTGCTTGCGCTTGCCCAACGTCGCCATGTACAGCATGTCGCCCACGGCCACGATGATGATCGCGGCGACCAGCTGGAAGGCGTGACGGCTCCAGTCGATGCCCGACGTCTCGTCGACGCCCGCCGCGCGGGCGATGGCGTTGCCCGCGATCGCACCCAGCATGCCGAAGATGGTGGTCAGCCAGAGCGGACTGTGCTGTTTGCCCGGGAGAATCGCCTTGGCGATCAAACCCAGCACGAATCCGACGATGATCGCCCACAACCAGCCCATGGCTGCCTCCTAGTACGGCTCAACGTGAGCATTACGTCGAGTGTCGGCCCGTGCGCCCTACGGCGCACGTCGGGTACGCCCGTACGTGCCACGGCTGAGCCCGGTCGCCCACGCCGGAGGTGCCCCGCTCTCGTAGCCGACGCAGGCGGGGCGTAACGTGGAAAGGGTCCGGACGCCGCCTCCCGACGGAGGTCGTACCGGACCGGGGCCGGGGAGAGTCCGATGCGGGCGGATGGTGGAATGGGATGCGGAAGCAGCATGCCGGTGGCAACGGCCAGGTGTTCCGGATCACCGGAGCTCGGACCAGCCTCGACGAGGACGTGCGCGGCCGGCAACGCCGTTACATCATCTCGATGTCCGTCCGTACGGTGGCGGTGATCCTCGCGGCCACCCTGTGGAACGTCGAACGGCACGTCGCGATCGTGGCGTTGGTGCTCGGTGTGGTCCTGCCGTATGTCGCGGTGGTGATCGCGAACGCCGGACGGGAGAACGCGACCTCGCTTCCGACGACGTTCGTGACCGTGCCGATGCGTCCGATGATTGCCTCCCCGCGGACGAATGACGGTTTCGCGGAACCCGTCCCGGAAGATGTCACGACGGAGCCGACACCGGGCGCACGAAGCGAGCCGCACGACCGGTCATGACCTCGATGAGCGGGCCGTAAGCGGAATTCCACCCCCGTGCCAAGCTCAAGAAAAGCTCAGATCAATCATGTTGTTCCAGTGCCGGGCGGCGGGATACCCGTGACATACTTCGTAGGCGCTCCGCATCCCCCGTCGGAGCGACAGACCGACGCCGGGCAGCTCCCCCCGTGGCTGCTCGGCGTCGCCTTGTTTGCCGGCCGCAGCGCTTTGTCGATCCGCCTTGTTCACCCCCTTTGCGAGACGAACCTGTGAGTGACGAGACCCCCATCTGCTCCGCCAAGGGCTGCCGCGAGGACGCCGTGTGGGTGCTCGTGTGGAACAACCCGAAGGTCCACACGCCGGACCGGCGCAAGACGTGGGTGGCGTGCGACGAGCACCGGGAGCACCTGTCGCAGTTCCTCGGCGTACGAGGGTTTTTGAAGGACGTCGTGCCGCTGACGGAGTGGGAAGCCCAGGAGACCTGAGCGGCGGTCGGTCGTCGCCGTCACCTCGGTCTCAGCCGCCGATGGCGGACATCGGGCGCTCCGGCTGCAGGAAGCTCGGGTCGTCCAGACCAGAACCGGCCTTCTTCCCCCACATCGCCAGGCGCCAGATGCGGGCGATCTCCTCGTCCGGGGCGTCCGCGCGCAGGGCGGCGCGCAGATCGGTCTCCTCGCGGGCGAACAGACAGTCCCGTATCTGACCGTCGGCGGTGAGGCGGGTGCGGTCGCAGGCCGCGCAGAACGGGCGGGTGACGGAGGCGATGACGCCGACGCGGTGCGGGCCGCCGTCGACCAGCCAGCGCTCGGCGGGCGCCGAGCCGCGCTCGTCCGCCTGCTCGGGGGTGAGGTCGAAGCGGGTGCGCAGCGAGGCCAGGATGTCGCCGGCCGTGACCATGCCCTCGCGCTTCCAGCCGTGCTGGGCGTCCAGCGGCATCTGCTCGATGAAGCGCAGCTCGTAGTCGTGCTCCACGGCCCAGGCGAGCAGGTCGGGGGCCTCGTCCTCGTTCAGGCCCGGCATCAGGACCGCGTTGACCTTCACCGGAATCAGACCGGCGGCCGAAGCGGCTTCAAGACCGTCGATGACGTCCTTGTGGCGGTCCCGGCGGGTGAGGGTCTTGAAGACGTCGGGGCGCAGGGTGTCCAGGGAGACGTTGACCCGGTCCAGGCCGGCCGCCTTCAGGGCCGCCGCCGTGCGCTTCAGACCGATGCCGTTCGTGGTCACGGACATCTGGGGGCGCGGGGCCAGGGCGGCGACCCGCTCCACGATGCCGACCACGCCGGGGCGCAGCAGGGGCTCCCCGCCGGTGAAGCGGACCTCGGTGATGCCCAGGGAGGTGACGGCGATGTCGATCAGGCGGACGATCTCGTCGTCCGTGAGCAGATCGGGCTTGCCCAGCCACTGCAGGCCCTCCTCGGGCATGCAGTACGTACACCGGAGATTGCACCGGTCGGTGAGTGAGACCCTCAGGTCGGTGGCCACTCGGCCGTAGGTGTCGATGAGCACGTGGGCCCCCTCCCTCGCGTGTCGATGAATCGTTTTCCGTCACTTGCGAGCCTACGCGACCGCACTGACATCGACAGGGCCCGATCCGACGAGGTACGACGCGGCCGCGTCGTAGGGACCTACGACGCGGCCGCGTTCCAGGGGGCGGTGCGGGGGTCGGTCAGACGGCTCCGGTGCCGGTCAGGGACCGGACCTCCAGCTCCGCGTACTTGCCCGTGTCCGGCTCCTCCTTGGACAGGTAGGTGCCCAGGACGCCCAGCAGGAAGCCGACCGGGATCGAGATGATGCCGGGGTTCTCCAGCGGGAACCAGTGGAAGTCGACGTCGGGGAACATCGACGTGGGCTTGCCCGAGACGACCGGCGAGAACAGCACCAGGCCGACCGCGGTCACGAGACCGCCGTAGATCGACCAGAGCGCTCCGGAGGTGGTGAACCGCTTCCAGAAGAGGCTGTAGAGGATCGTGGGCAGGTTGGCGGAGGCGGCGACCGCGAAGGCGAGGGCGACCAGGCCGGCCACGTTCAGGTCGCGGGCGAGGGCGCCCAGGAGGATGGAGACGGCGCCGATGCCGACCGTGGCGTAGCGGGCCGCGGACATCTCCTGCTTCTCCGTCGCCTGGCCCCGCTTGATGACGTTGGCGTAGATGTCGTGCGCGAAGGACGAGGACGACGCCAGGGTCAGGCCCGCGACGACCGCGAGGATCGTGGCGAAGGCGACCGCCGAGATGGTGGCCAGGAGGATGGCGCCCCAGTTGGAGTCGACACCGCCCAGATGCAGGGCCAGCAGTGGCGCCGCCGTGTTGCCCGCCTTGTTGGACGCGATGATCTCGTCGGGCTTGATCAGTGCCGCCGCGCCGAAGCCGAGGGCGAGGGTCATCAGGTAGAAGGCGCCGATCAGGCCGATGGCCCAGATGACCGACTTACGGGCGGCCTTGGCGGTGGGCACCGTGTAGAAGCGGATCAGGATGTGCGGCAGGCCCGCGGTGCCGAGGACCAGGGCGATGCCGAGGGAGATGAAGTCCAGCTTGGTGGTGCCGGTGGCGCCGTACTTGAGGCCGGGCTCCAGGAAGGCCGAGCCCTTGCCGCTGTTGGAGGCGGCCGAGCCGAGCAGGTCGGAGACGTTGAAGTTGAACTTCAGCAGCACCAGGAAGGTCAGCAGCAGGGCGCCCGCGATCAGCAGCACGGCCTTGACCATCTGGACCCAGGTGGTGCCCTTCATGCCGCCGATGGTGACGTAGACGATCATCAGGACGCCGACCAGGGCGACGATGCCGATCTTGCCGCCGTCGCTGGTGATGCCGAGCAGCAGGGAGACCAGGACGCCCGCGCCCGCCATCTGGGCCAGCAGGTAGAAGATCGACACGACGATGGTGGAGGTGCCGGCCGCCGTGCGGACCGGGCGCTGGCGCATGCGGTACGCGAGCACGTCACCCATGGTGTAGCGGCCGGAGTTGCGCAGCGGCTCGGCGACCAGGAGCAGGGCGACCAGCCAGGCGACCAGGAAGCCGATGGAGTACAGGAAGCCGTCGTAGCCGAAGAGGGCGATGGCACCCGCGATGCCGAGGAAGGACGCGGCGGACATGTAGTCGCCGGAGACGGCGAGGCCGTTCTGGAAGCCGGTGAACTGCCGCCCGCCGGCGTAGAAGTCGGCGGCGTCCTTGGTCTGGCGGCCCGCCCACACGGTGATGACGAGGGTCGCGAGGACGAAGATCGAGAACAGGATGATGATCAGCGTCCGGTGCTCGCTGGCCTCACCTGCCGCGAGAGTGACCGTGGGGTTGAACGCGGGGCTCATTCGCCGCCCTCCATCCGGGACTTGATCGCCTCGGCCTTGGGGTCGAACTTGGCGGCGGCTGTCCGCGCGTACCACCAGGCGATGAGGAATGTGGTCAGGAACTGGGCCAGGCCCAGCACGAACGCGACATTGATGTTGCCGAACAGCTTGGTGCCCATGAAGTCGCCCGCGTAGTTCGACAGCAGGACGAACAGCAGGTACCAGGCGATGAAGCCGACGGTGAGCGGAAAGGCGAAGCCGCGGTAGGAGCGGCGCAGTTCGCCGAACTCCGCACTCTCCTGCACCGCGACGAACTCCTCGGTGGAGGGGAGTTGGGCTGGGGTCTTCGAGGGGGGCGGTGTCTCGGTGGCCACGGAGTCTCCTCGCGTTGCGGGTGCTGTTGCGGCGGTTGACGGGCGCTGCTCGGGAGGCGGTGAAGGGTCGGGTACGGCGGACATGGCTGCTCGGTTCCTCATCGATGTCGGGGGGCTCGATCGTGCTCGTGCTCCCTGTCCAAGGTCACGGCGCCACGCGAGGGCGGGTTCAACTCCCCTGCCCTCTTTCCGAAGTCGGCTCCGGTAGGTCATTGCTGGCCAGCGACTTCGGGAGATAGCTTCGGGCCTGCACCACCCGTCATGTACCTGCCCGAGCAGCACCTGTGTCCCGGGCGGATTCTTATCCGGATGATGTGGAGACCCCATGGCTCATCTGCGTTCCAGACGTCGGCTCGCCCTCGCCGTGCCGGTCGCGCTGTCGCTGACCGCCTCGCTCGGCTTCCTGCCGGCGGCTGCGCAGGCCGCCCCCTACACGGAGCCCACGGCCCAGGCGGCCGGTGCGGACAGCTTCGCGTATCTCGTCAACACCAGGACGGACCGTCACACGATCAAGTCGGTCGAGAAGGCGATCGCCAAGGCCGGCGGCAGCGTCGTCGTGGCGTACGAGAAGATCGGCGTGATCGTCGCCCACTCCGCCGACCCCGACTTCGCCACCCTCATACGCAAGGTGCGCGGAGTGCAGTCGGCGGGTGCCTCGCGCACGTCGCCGGTGACCGCGGCGGGCACGACCGACGAGGGTGCGGTGCAGTACCTCTCCAAGGCCCAGGCCGCGAAGGCCGCGAAGGGTTCGGCGGCCGGGGAGGAGCCGCTCGAGGCCGACCAGTGGGACCTCAAGGCGATCGGCGCCGACAGGGCCGCCAAGATCGACCCGGGCAGCAAGAAGGTGACGGTCGCCGTCATCGACACCGGCGTCGACGACACCCACCCCGACATCGCGCCGAACTTCTCCGCCTCGCAGTCCGCGAACTGTGTCAGCGGCAAGCCGGACACCACGTACGGCGCCTGGCGGCCGGTGGACGCCGACCACTACCACGGCACGCACGTGGCCGGTGAGATCGCCGCGGCCCGCAACGGCATCGGTGTCGCGGGCGTCGCGCCCGGCGTGAAGGTCGCGAGCATCACCGTGGCCCAGCCGGACGTGAACTCGCTGTTCTTCCCGGAGAGCGTCGTGTGCGCCTTCGTGTTCGCCGCCGACCACGGCGTCGAGGTCACGAACAACAGCTACTACGTTGATCCCTGGCTGTACAACTGCATGGACGACCCCGATCAACGTGCCATCGTTGATTCGGTCAACAGGGCTCAGCTGTACGCACAGCACAAGGGCACGCTCAATGTCGCCTCGGCGGGCAACTCCAACGACGACCTCGACTCGGACGCCCTGGTCGACGAGTCCAGCCCCGACGACTCGACCCCCGTCACCCGTACGGTCGATCCGCACGAGTGCTTCGACGTGCCGACCCAGCTGCCGGGTGTCGTCACGGTCAGCGCGACGGGCGTCAAGGCCGCCAAGTCGTACTACTCCAGCTACGGCGACGACGTGATCGACGTCGCGGCGCCGGGCGGCGACAAGTTCCAGATCCCGGACACGCCGTCGGCCAACGGCCGCATCCTGTCCACCCTGCCGAACAACCAGTACGGCTTCCTGCAGGGCACCTCGATGGCCTCGCCGCACGTCGCGGGCGTCGCCGCGCTCCTGAAGTCGACCCACCCGCACGCCTCCCCGGCCCAGCTGCAGGCGCTCCTGAAGGCGCAGGCGAACAACCCGGGCTGCCCGACCGAGCCCTACGACGGGGACGGCGACGGCATCGTGGACGCCACCTGCGTGGGCGGCAAGCGCGTCAACGGGTTCTACGGCTTCGGCATCGTCAACGCGCTGCGCGCGGTCAAGTAGTGACGGTCGAGTAGTGACGGTGCCGCGATCAAGGTGAAGTGGTCATCGTGATCGCGGCCCGCCCGCCCGGAGGACACCGCGCCTCCGGGCTTCCCGCACAGTCCGCCCTACCGCGAACGAACCGGAGAATCTGACACATGACAGCGCCTCACCCGCGCTACCGTCGCGCGCTCGCCGTCCCGCTGGGGATGGCCATGGCGACGGGCCTCGCGTTCCTGCCGAACGTCACCGCCGCCGCCGCGCCGGCCGCCACGGACACCCCGTCGGCCACCGTCCCGGCCGACGCGACCGCACTCAGCTATGTCGTCAACGTCCGTCCAGGACACGGCCCTTCGGCGCACGTGAAGAAGGCGATCGCCGCGGCCGGCGGCACGATCGTGACGTCGTACGACCGGATCGGCGTGATCGTCGTCCACTCCTCGAACGCCGACTTCGCGAAGACCGTCCGCAAGGTGCGCGGGGTCGAGTCGGCGGGCAACACCCGCAACGCGCCGCTGCCCGCCCAGTCGACGAACGACGAGGGCACGCCCAAGGCGCTCACCGCCGACGAGCTGGCGGACGTCCAGGCCGCCGACGGGCAGGACCCGCTGGAGCCCCTGCAGTGGGACCTGGCCGCCATCAAGGCGGACAAGGCGCACGAGAAGTCGCTGGGCAGCAGGAAGGTCACCGTCGCCGTGATCGACACCGGCGTCGACGACACCCACCCCGACATCGCGCCGAACTTCGACCGCCAGGCCTCGGTCAACTGTGTGACGGGCAAGCCGGACACCACCGACGGCGCCTGGCGGCCGAGCGCCGCGGAGAGCCCGCACGGCACGCACGTGGCGGGCGAGATCGCCGCCGCGAAGAACGGCGTCGGCATGACGGGCGTCGCGCCCGGGGTGAAGGTCGCCGGCATCAAGGTGTCCACGACCGCCGGCTACTTCTACACGGAGGCCGTGGTCTGCGGCTTCGTGTGGGCGGCCGAGCACGGCGTCGACGTCACGAACAACAGCTATTACACCGACCCGTGGTACTTCAACTGCACCGACGACCCGGACCAGAAGGCGCTCGTCGACGCCGTCACCCGGGCCTCGCGGTACGCGGAGAAGAAGGGCACGGTCAACGTCGCGGCGGCCGGCAACGAGAACTACGACCTCGCCGCCGACGAGATCACCGACCCGGTGTCCCCGAACGACGGCACGCCCTCGGACCGGGTGATCGACCCGTCCGAGTGCTTCGACATACCGACCCAGCTGCCGGGTGTCGTGACGGTGGCGGCCACGGGCGCGAAGGGCATCAAGTCGTCCTTCTCCAACTACGGCCTCGGCACCATCGACGTCGCCGCACCCGGCGGCGACTCGACCGCCTTCCAGCCCCCGGCCCCGCCGGCCACCAGCGGCTCGATCCTGGGCACGCTGCCCGGCGGCAAGTGGGGCTACATGTCCGGTACGTCGATGGCGTCGCCCCATGTCGCCGCGGTGGCCGCATTGATCAAGTCAACCCATCCGCACGCCTCCCCCGCCCTGGTCAAGGCGCTCCTGTACGCCGAGGCCGACGCCACGGCGTGCACGGACCCGTACGACATCAACGGCGACGGCAAGGTCGACGCGGTGTGCGAGGGGTCGAAGAACCGCAACGGCTTCTACGGCTGGGGCACCGTGAACGCACTGGACGCGGTGACGAGGTAGCACCTATCCATATTGATTCAGTCAATACTGCATAGTGCAGTCATGACTGGATTGACGTTCGCATGGTCCGCGCTGGGCGGCGATCCCGCCCTGCTCCCGCGGGTGTCGACCGTGGTGCGGGAGGGCGCTCTCCAAGGGCGCCTTCCCGTACAGAAGTTGGCGCCGGCCTGCGTCGGAGCGTGCGCGCTGGCCGCGGCCGAGCTGGCGGCACGGCGGACCGGGACGACGAACGTGCCCGAGGTCCGGATGGACGACGGGGCCGTAGCGACGGCGTTCGTCAGTGAACGGCACCTCCTCGTCGACGGCCGCGCACCGGAGACCTTCGCGCCCCTGTCACGCTTCTGGCGGACCTCGGACGGCTGGGTGCGCACGCACGCGAACTATCCGCACCACCGGGCCCGGCTGCTGGACGCGCTGGGCGTGCCGGAGGACGTCGACGCCGTGGCGGCGGCGCTCGCCGAGCGGTCCTCGGTGGAGGTCGAGGAGGCCGTGTACGCGGCCGGGGGCCTGGCCGTCGCCCTGCGCACGACGAAGGAGTGGGCCGCGCACGAGCAGGCGATCGCGGTGGCTACGCGCCCTCTGGTCGAGCGCGAGCGGCTCGACACCGCCCACGCGCGCGTGCTCGCCCCGATCACCAGGACCCCCTCACTGCCGGTGTCGGGTACTCCCCTGCTGCCCGCCGCAGGACTGCGCGTCCTCGACCTGACCCGGGTCATCGCAGGCCCGGTGGCCACCCGCACGCTCGCCCTGCTCGGCGCCGACGTGCTGCGCGTGGACGCCCCGCAGCTGCCCGAACTCCCCGACCAGCACGCCGACACGGGCTTCGGGAAACGGTCGGCGCGGCTGGACCTGGCCGCCGACCGACGCGCCTTCGAGGAGCTGCTCGCGGCGGCGGACGTGGTGGTCACCGGGTACCGGCCGGGCGCCCTCGACCGGTTCGGCCTGTCGCCCGAGGCGCTCGCCGAACGGCGGCCCGGGGTGGTCGTGGCGCAGTTGTCGGCGTGGGGCGCCTACGGGCCCTGGCGCGGGCGGCGGGGCTTCGACAGCCTGGTGCAGGTCGCCACCGGGATCGCCGCGCTGGAGGGCTCGGTGGAGCGGCCGGGTGCGCTGCCCGCGCAGGCGCTGGACCACGGGACGGGCTATCTGCTGGCGGCGGCCGTGCTGCGGGCACTGACCGAGCAGTCGTACGAGGGCGGGAGTCGGTGCGTGCGGTTGTCGCTCGCGCGAACGGCCGAGTGGCTCGTGAACGGCGTCGAGGCGGGTGACGCCGAGGATGCCGGGGACGCCGGGGGTGTCCTCCCGTACAGCGGCCCGGAAGCCTGGCTCGCCGAGACGGACAGCGCGCTCGGGCGGCTGCGTTACGCCAGGTCGCCGGTGTCCTTCGCGGGCGGGCCGGTCGACTGGGCCCGGCCTCCGGTGCCCTGGGGGACGGACCCGGCGCGGTGGGTCTGACCCACCGGCGGTTACGAGTCCGGGGGCGACCGAAAACGTACCCATCGGCCGAATGTCGTACCGCCAGTTGTTTTACTGCAGTTGCCCGGTTCTGCGACGGCTGGTGAAGATCATGAGGTGACCTTGATACGACCTACGTCCGAGGTGGCCGACGCGAGCGGGCCGGTACGGCGTCCCGGTGTCGGCCGGGCCGTCGCCGTCCTCCTCCTCGTGACGCTCGCCGCGCTCGTACCGCTGCTCGGCCCGTCCGCCGCGCTGCACGGCACCGGCGAGGCCGCCGCGCCCGGCGCCGGGGGCATCGGACTGCTGCGGGCGGTGCTGTTCGCCGCGCTGTGCGTGCAGGTGGGCGAGGTGTTCGTGAACCGACTGGCCCGGCGGCTGCCCGGCGCCCCCGGGGACGCGCCCCGCAGCTGGGCCCCGTACGCGGCCGGCGCCGGTTTCCTCGCCGCGCTGGGCCTGGCCTCGGTCGTCGCCACCGGCAACCTGGTGCCGCACAGCCTCGCCGAGATCGACGTCGGCGGCCTCTACGCCTCCCGTGACGGCAAGCTCGCCCTGGTCGAGGTCAACGCCTTCCTGGTGGCCGCCCTGTGTGCCCGTTCGCCCCGTCCGCTGACCCAGCTGTGGCCGCCGGCCGCGGTGGTCGTGGCGGAGGCCCTGCGCGCCCACCCCTCGACCGAGCACAATCCTCTGCTCGGGTCCGGGCTGACGCTGGTCCACCTCACGTGCGCGACGCTGTGGGTGGGCGGCCTGCTGCACGCGCTGCGGACGCTGCGGCGGTGGGGACCCGGTGCGCCGGGCGCTGGCCTCTTGGGGCTCTACGCGCGCGTGGCGGCCGTACTGCTCGCCGCCATCACGGCGACCGGGGTGTGGAGTTCGCTGCGCCGCATGCCCTCGCACACGATCCTGGACCAGCTGACGACGACGGCCTACGGCCGCGCCCTGCTCGCCAAGGTGATCCTCGTGGCCGCCGTCGCCGTACTCGCCCTGTGGGCGCGGAGCCGGCTGCGCCGTGCCGCCGACCCGCTGACCGCCTGTTCGCCCGCGCGGGCGGAGGTCGTCGCCCTGGGGGTGGTGGTCGCGCTGTCGGGGCTGCTCACGGCACTGCCGCTGCCGATCCGCTGGTCGTGACCCTGATGCGTTGATGCCTTGATGTCCTGACGCGGAGTGCTGATGCTCCGGTCAAGTGTTGACTGTCGCTGCCGAGGGTTGATCAACCGTTGGTGACGAGCACCTTCAGCGCCGTCCGCTCGTCCATCGCCTTGTAGCCGTCGGGAACGCCCTCGATCCCGACCGTCAGGTCGAAGACGGGCGAGGCGTCGACCGTGCCGTCCAGGACGTCGGGCAGCAGCTCGGGGATGTACGCGCGGACCGGCGCGACACCGCCGCGCAGCGCGATGTTCCGGTCGAACATGACGCCGAGGTCGAGACCGGTGCCGCTGCCGTGCGGCACGCCGACGTAGCCGATCGCGCCACCGTCCCGCGTGATGCCGACGGCCGTACGCATGGACTGCTCAGTGCCGACGGCCTCGATGACCGCGTGCGCGCCCTGTCCGCGCGTGAGTTGGCATACGGCCTCGACGGCCGCCTCACCGCGTTCCGCGACGACGTCGGTGGCGCCGAAGCGGCGCGCGATGTCGGTGCGGACCTCGTGCCGGCCGAGCGCGATGATCCGCTCAGCGCCGAGCCGCTTGGCGGCGAGCACCGCGCACAGGCCGACGGCTCCGTCGCCGACGACGGCGACGGTGGCGCCCGGGCGGACGCCCGCGCCGAGGGCCGCGTGGTGGCCGGTGCCCAGGACGTCGGAGAGGGTCAGCAGGGCGGACAGCAGGTGCTCGTCGGAGGCCGCCTCCTTGGGCAGTTGGACGAGGGTCCCGTCGGCGAACGGCACGCGCACGGCCTCGCCCTGGCCGCCGTCGTAGCCGACCGCGCCCCAGAAGCCGCCGTGCTCGCAGGAGGTGGTCAGGCCCTCACGGCAGTAGTCGCAGACGCCGTCGGACCACATGAAGGGCGCGACCACGAGGTCACCGTTCCGCACGGTGCCCACCTCGGAGCCGGTCGCCTCGACCACACCGAGGAACTCGTGCCCGATCCGCTGCCCCGGCTGCCGGGCCGACTCGCCGCGGTAGGCCCACAGATCGCTGCCGCAGATACAGGCGCGCAGCACCCGCACCACGGCGTCGGTGGGCAGCTGCACGATCGGCTCGGGCACGTCCTCCACGCGCATGTCGAACGGGGCGTGGATGGTGGTGGCGCGCATGGCGAGGGTCCCTCTCGTGCGGGTGTGCGGTGCGTGCGCCCGGGGGGTGGTCGGGCGCACTTCACGGTACGCCGACCGGGTGGTACGCCGCGCACCGAGGGGCCCCGACCAGCGGTTACACCCTCGTGGTGCGCTCTCCCGCGGTCACACTCCCGCCGCCCCCAGCAGCGTCCCGACCGCGTAGGTGACCCCCATCGCGAGCGCCCCGCCCACGACGTTGCGCAGCACGGCCCGGCCAGGCTCGGCGCCGCCCGTCCGCGCGCTGCTCCAGCCGGTGAGGACGAGGGCCGCCAGGACGGAGACGACGGTGACCAGGAGCCGCCAGCCGGCCGGCGGCAGCACGATCGCGAGGAGCGGCAGCAGCGCCCCCACGGTGAACGCCAGAAAGCTCGCCCACGCCGCGTGCCACGGATTGGTCAGCTCGTCGGGGTCGATGCCGAGCTCCACGCGTGCGTGCGCGTTGAGCGCGTCGCGTTCCGTGAGCTGGACGGCCGCCTCACGGGCCACCTCGCGGGTCAGGCCCCGGCCCTCCAGCAGTTCCGTCAGCTCCTCCAGCTCGGCCTCCGGCTGGTCGCGCAACTCGCGTTTCTCGTAGGCCAGGGCGGCCATCTCCGAGTCGCGCTGGGTGGAGACGGACACGTACTCGCCCGCGGCCATCGACATCGACCCGGCGAGCAGGCCCGCGAGGCCCGCCGTGAGCAGCGCGGCGCGGTCGTCGGTCGCGCCGGCCACGCCGACGACGAGACCCGCGGTGGACACGATGCCGTCGTTGGCCCCCAGGACCGCGGCCCGCAGCCAGTTGAGCCGCGAGCCGAGCGCACCACCATGTGCCTCGTCGTGCGCCTTGTCGGGCCCTTCGTCGTTCGAGCCGTTCGTTGGTTCCGTCACACGGGGAGGATGTCACCCGGGGTCACGCCCGACCCGTCACCACACCCGCACCGACGCCCCCTTGGCGAACACCGGGCTCGTCGCGTCCGCCGGCGGTTCGGCGAGCGGTTCCGCGATCTCCTCGACCGTCGGTCCCACCTTGGCCGCGATCGCGTCGAGTTGGTCGAGATCGAAGCCGTACACGCGGGCCGCGTTGCCGCCCACCATCGCCGCGACCTCCTCGCGGGGCACGCGCGCGTAGGCACAGCGCAGGCCTTCGCGGGAGTACGGGTGGGTGCCCTCGTCGTGCGGGTAGTCGCTGCCCCACATGATCTTGTCGACGCCGATACGGTCCCGTAGCGGCACCTCGTGGGGGCGCATGAAGCTGGCACCGACGAAGCAGTTGTCGCGCCACACCTCGGAGGGCGCCTTGCCCATGCGGTCGGCGAGTCCCGCGCCGAACTTGGACTCCGCGGTGGACGCCTTCGTCGCGGCCCTGACCAGCCGCCCGTGGTAGTAGTCCAGCATGTCGAGCACTCCGGGGATCCAGCCGGAGCCCTGCTCGGTGAGGACCAGCCGGAGGTCCGGGTGGCGGCGGAAGGCGCCGCCGAAGACCAGGTGCCACAGCGCGCGGTGCGAGAACCACGTCGTCTCCACCATGAAGACCGCCCGGGCCGCCGGTTCCTCGCCCAGCGGCGGGGAGGCCGAGCCGGCGTGGTGGTTCACGGGGACGCCCAGTTCCGCGCAGACGGCCCAGATCGGGTCGTACGCCGAGGAGTACAGCTCGGGCAGGCCGGAGCCCGGCGGGGTGCCGGGCAGCAGCAGGCCGCCCGTGAGGCCCGCCGCGACCGCCCACCGGATCTCCCGTACCGCCTCCTCGACGTCGTTGAGGAGGATCTGGAAGACGCCCGCGCGGCGGCCCGGTGCCGCCGCGCAGAAGTCGGCCAACCAGCGGTTGTGGGCACGCAGTCCGGCCCACCGTCGATCGAGGTCGTCGGTGGTCGGGGCGGGCGCCATCAGGGAGGCGGACGGGAAGAACGGCGGGATGGTGTTGGGGAAGACGACCTCGGCGACGATCCCGTCCTCCTCCAACTCCGCGATCCGGCGCCGGGAGTTCCAGTTCCTGTCGGCCGTGTCGGCGAGCAGGTCCTCGTACGGGTTGACGTAGGTGGCCGCCCACGCGTCGAACTCGTCGTGGAGGCGCTTCTCCAAGTAGGGCTTGTAGTCGAGGAGATCGGCGCCCGCGTGGCAGTCCGCCGAGATGACCGTGTACCGCTCCTCGCTCGTGGAGCTCACGGCGTCACCCCCAGGACGGGGAAGTCGTGGTCGGTCAGCCAGTGTCGGCCCACCTCGCGCGAGCGCGCCCAGGACGCTGTCACGGCCGCCTGGTCGTCGGGCTGGCCGAGGTCGGCCGGGGTGGGGCCGATGCGCTGGGCCAGCGGGGTCAGCTTGCCCACGTCGAAGCCGAAGGCGTCGGCCGCCGCCAGGCCCAGCATGCGGCGGGTCTCGTCGACCGGGATGTCGTGGAAGGTGCGCGTCAGCCACGCGCGCGTGTCGGGCCAGGTGCCCTCGGGATGCGGGAAGTCGCTGCCCCAGAGGATGTTGTCGACGCCGATCTCGTACCGCTGGGCCAGTTCACGGCGCTTGGTGTTGGTGGCGCAGATGAAGACCTGGCGGTCGAGGTACTCGTGCGGCGGCCGGGTCAGCTCCGCGAAGGGTGACAGCTTCTTGCCGCCGTGCGCGCCCAGGTAGAGGCGGTCCATGAACCAGAGGAGGTTGGGCAGCCACCAGCAACCCGACTCCGCCACCCCGAACTTGAGGCCCGGATGCCGTTCGAAGACGCCCGACCAGAGCAGGAACCAGAGCGGCCTGGCGGGCCACCAGGTGACCTCGGAGACGTAGATCCCGAGGTGGTCGCCGTACTCGTGCCGCGGGGCCGCCCCGGAGTGCGTCAGGACCGGCATCGCGCACTCGGCGGCGGCCGCCCACACCGGGTCGTAACGGCGGTCGTGGTAGGGCTCCTTGTCGACCCACATGGACGGGATCATCAGAGCGCCGAGCCCGGACTCCTTGGCCCGGTGGATCTCCGCGACGACCTGCTCCGTGGGCGCCGTCACCGGCAACAGCGCGACTCCGCAGTGCCGTTCGGGGTTCTCGGAGACGAAGTCGGCGAGCCAGCGGTTGTGCGCCTGCGCGCCCGCCATGCCCAACTCGGGATCCTGGTCGCCGGAGAGGCCGAGGCCCACGCCGAAGGGCGCCGCCGTCTGGCTGTCCACGGCGTCGGCGTCCGGGAAGACGACCTCGGCGGCCACCCCGTCGCCGTCCAGCTCCTTGAGGCGCTGCGCGGTGTCCCAACCCCCGCGCAGGCCCTCCTCGTTGTCCTGGAACCACTTGGTCGCGAACGCCTCGTTGCGGATGCCGAGCCGGGTCATCTCCTCCCGGCGCCGCTCACGCCCGGCGAGGAAGTCGTCGAAGTCCCGGTGGAAACGGGCGTCCAGATAGGGCCGGTACTCCTCGGTGGGCAGCCCGGCGTGGCAGTCGGAGGAGATGATCAGGTACGGGTCCTGGCCGGTCACGACGACCCTCCTCAATCAAGTCGATCAATTCGACAGTCAAGTTGATCAAGTCAGTCCAGAATGAAGCTTTCGAGGTACGACGGGTTCACCCGGTCGAGCATCGACTGAGCCCGCGCCCGGATCTGCGCGTCACTGCGCTCGCTCTCGGGCAGCAGCCAGAAGCGGTCCGCGCGGATGCCCTCGACGACGAGGTCGGCGACCTCCTCGACCGGCGTGAACTCGACCTCTCGGCCCGCCGCCTTCATCGCGGTCTCCCACTGGTCGAGGCTGCGGTACGGGGTTCTGCGGGGGCGTTCCTTGGCGTACCGGACGGGCCGGTTGCGGTGCGACTCCCACAGGCCCGTGCGCAGCATGTGCGGTCCCGGGAAGAGGACGGAGGCGCCCACGCGCGCGTGCTCCGCCTTGAGATGGGCGTACAGGGACTCGGTCAGCGTGACGACGGCCGCCTTGGTGACGGCGTACACGGAGGCGGTGGGCAGTGGGGCGATGCCGCCGTCGCCGGAGGACGTGTTGACGACATGACCGGGTTGACCCGACTTGATCATCCTCGGCACGAACGCCTGGACGCCGTGGAAGACGCCCCACACATTGACGGCGAAGGCCCACTGCCAGTCGTTCGGTTCGTGCTCCCACATCCGGCCCTCGGCCCCTGAGCCGACGCCTGCGTTGTTGCACAGCACATGGACGGCGCCGTACGTCTCGTACGCCGACTCGGCCAGATCCAGCACCTGTTGGCGCTCCCCGACGTCCACCACGCGTGCGTGCACTTCGGCGCCGTCGTCCCGCAGCAGAGCCGCCGCCTTGTCGAGGGCGCCCTGCTCGACGTCGGCGAGGACCACCTTCAGCCCGTCGGCCGCGAACCGCCGGGCCATCGCCAGCCCGATCCCGCTCGCGGCCCCAGTGACGACGGCGACCTGTCCGGCCCGCAGCTCCATCAGACGCTCCCCTCGGGCGGGCCGTCCAGGATCTGGCGGGAGTCGTCGTAGCGCTGGTGGATGTACGGCAACAGGGCCTGCGCGTCGACCCGTTCGACGACCCTGCCGCGCTGGTCGCTGGTCTTCTCGCCGAGGGTGATCTCGACGAGCCGGCGCACGGGCAGGTCGGCCACCGGGTCGTACATCGACTCGCGCAGGACGACGTCCCCGGTGACCCGCTCCAGCTTGCGCACCTTCTCGTGGCGCACACAGTGCACGAGCACCGGCTCGGCGTCGAAGCCCGAACCGTCCACCCCGGGAAGGAACTTGAAGTAGAAGTCGGTCTTCTGACCGGGCTCGGGCAGGGGCAGCCGCTCGGTGACCGCGCCGCGCACC
This sequence comes from Streptomyces pseudovenezuelae, assembly GCF_029892565.1. GTDB lineage: Bacteria > Actinomycetota > Actinomycetes > Streptomycetales > Streptomycetaceae > Streptomyces > Streptomyces pseudovenezuelae_A. The sequence continues at coordinate 46,551 of NZ_JARXVH010000005.1, forward strand.
TCCACGAAGGCGATGCCGTGCCGGGCCAGCGAGGCGCGCACCACGAGACCCTCGCGTTCGACGACGACCTCGCCGAGCTTCTTGGGTTCGCCGAAGACCTCACGGCCGCCGATGAGGGCGCGCTCGTGGGTCATCGGCATGACGAGCGGGTACCAGCCCTCGACGCCGTCGTGCGCCGCCGCGACCGCGAACGAGCCCGCGCCCAGCGGGTATCCGGGCAGTTGGACCTTGCTGATGTTCACCCGGACCAGGGGCCGCCCGGTGGGCTTCAGCGGCGGTGGCAGCACCGCGGCGACCGCGTCCGGGTCGCTCTCCCAGAGGGCCACCACTCCGGTGGACCAGATGTCGGGGAGCTTCGCGCTCGCTGTGCGCGCGGCGGCGATCTCCGCCTCGGTCCGTGCGCCGTACCGTACGCGTGCCATCCGCCGTACCGCCCTTCCGTCGACCGTCACACGCCGGGCGGGCAGCACGCTTGCACCGGGCGGCGAAAAGGTCCATAGCCGTGGGCGCAGACGTTCGGGGCGTCGGCCGTGCTCGAACACGTGGGCCCGGCAGGGGAGCTGACGGACAGGGGGCCGGACGGGAGTGTCAGTCGCGGCCCGTATCCTCAGGGACCATGCTCGATGACCAGACGACCGCAGTGTCCTCCCCCACTTCGTGGCCGTCCGCGTATCCCCAGGGGTACGCGGTCGTCGACGTGGAGACCACGGGCCTGGCCCGGGACGACCGGATAATCTCGGCGGCCGTCTACCGGCTGGACGCGCGCGGCGAGGTCGAGGACCACTGGTACACGCTGGTCAATCCGGAGCGCGATCCGGGCCCGGTGTGGATCCACGGTCTGACGAGTGACGTACTGGAGGGCGCGCCCCTCTTCGAGGACATCGCCGAGGAGTTCTCGACCCGCCTTGAGGGTCGGGTGCTCGTCGCGCACAACGCGGTCTTCGACTGGCAGATGATCGCCCGGGAGTACGCGCGTGCCCGGCGGGAGGCGCCGGTGCGGCAGCGGCTGTGCACGATCGTGCTCTCCAAGGAACTGCGGCTGCCGCTGCCCAACCACAAGCTGGCGACGCTGGCCGCGCACTTCGGCGTCGTGCAGCGGCGGGCGCACCACGCGCTGGACGACGCGCGCGTGCTGGCGGAGGCGTTCCGGCCGAGCCTGCTGGCCGCGGCGGCAGAGGGCGTCCGGCTGCCGCTGCACGAGTGCCGGCCGCTGACCGAGTGGACGGACCGGCCCGCGGCGGTGATCGGACAGCAGGCGGGCGGCGGGTACGGCAGCTACCGGCCGACGAGCTGGCGCCCCGCGCGCAAGCGGCCCGCGTGCCCGTATCCCAACCCCGGCCGCTACGAGGACGGCAAGCCGCTCAAGCAGGGCATGCGGGTGGCGTTCTCCGGGGACACCTCGATCGAGCGCGATCTGCTGGAGGACCGCGCGGTCGAGGCCGGGCTGCACATCGCCACGAGCCTGTCCCGGCTGACCAGCCTGCTCGTCACGAACGACCCGGACTCGGGCACCTCGAAGGTGGTCAAGGCCCGGCAGTTCGGCACGCCGGTCGTCGACGAGGCGGCGTTCGGACAGCTGCTGCGGGACGTGGCGGACGCCGACGGGTGAGCCGTGCGGACGGGTGATTGCCACGCGACGCGCCCGCCGCCCGCTCGCCCGCGCGGCGGTGACGGCTCACCCTGTGGCGCATGGCGAGATGTGAAGTATGCGGCAATGACTACGGCATGTCCTTCGAGGTGCACGCGCAGGGCGCGATCCACGTCTTCGACTGCTTCTCCTGCGCGATCCACCGCATGGCACCCCTCTGCGAGCACTGTCGGGTGCAGATCATCGGGCAGGGCGTCGAGGTCGAGGGCCACTGGTACTGCGGCGGCCACTGCGCCCGCGCCGAGGGGAGGGCCGGCATCGTCGACAAGGTCTGACCACACCCCTGCGAGAGCACCCCACGGCCCGAGTTGTACGGTCGTGGGGTGTACCGCTTCCTGATGACCCGGCAGTGGGTGATCCTCACCCTGATCGCCCTGCTCCTGATCCCCACGATGATCAGGCTGGGCATCTGGCAGATGCACCGCTACGAGATGCGCACCGCCCGCAACGACCTGGTCTCCGAAGCCCTGCACGCCGAGCCGGTCCCCGTGGAGCGGGTGACGACCGCCGGCCACGCCGTGACCCGCACCGAGAAGTACCGCACCGTCACCGCGACCGGCACCTTCGACACCGCGGACGAGGTCGTCGTGCGGCGGCGCACCAACTCCGACGACGAGGTCGGCTTCCACGTCCTGACCCCGTTCGTCCTCACGGACGGCAAGGTGCTGCTGGTCAACCGCGGCTGGATCCCCGCGAACGGAATCCAGACCGCCTACCCCAAGGTGCCAGCGCCGCCCAAGGGCCACGTCACCATCAAGGGGCGGCTGATGGCCGACGAGACGACCGCGGCCAGCGGCATCAAGGACCTCAAGGGCCTGCCGGACCGCCAGATCATGCTGATCAACAGCGAGGAGCAGGCCCGCCGGCTCGGCAAGGAGGTGCTCGGCGGCTACATCCAGCAGACCGCGCCCGAGCCGAAGGGCGGCAGCCCGGAGCAGATCTCCGACCCGGGCAGCGAGGACGCCCCGCTGAACTACGCGTACATGATCCAGTGGTGGCTGTTCGCCGCCGCCGTCCCGGTGGGCTGGTGGTTCCTCGTACGGCGCGAGGTCCGCGACCGCGCGGAGGCGGCCGCCAAGGAGAGCGTGCCGGAGGCGGAACCCGCCGCGGTGTAGCCGCGGGCCCCGTCACTCCCCCGGCCCTCCGGCTTGATTGCCACGCCCTCTCGCCGGGAACCCGCACCCCGTGCACCCCCGTATCGAGGACTACGCGCTCATCGGCGACGAGCAGACCGCCGCCCTCATCGGCAGGGACGGCTCGGTCGACTGGCTGTGTCTGCCCCGCTTCGACTCGGCCGCCTGTTTCGCCAGACTGCTGGGCGACGAGGACAACGGCCACTGGCGCGTCGCCCCCAAGGACGTCGACGGCCCCTGCACCCGGCGCTCCTACCGTCCGGGGACGCTCGTCCTGGACACCGAGTGGGAGACCGACGAGGGGACGGTCCGGGTCACCGACCTGATGCCGCAGCGCGACCGCGCCCCCGACCTCGTACGCATCGTCGAGGGCGTCAGCGGGCGCGTGACCATGCGCAGCACCCTGCGGCTGCGCTTCGACTACGGCTCGGTCATGCCGTGGGTGCGCAAGGTGCACGGCCATCGGGTGGCCATCGCCGGACCGGACTCGGCGTGGCTGCGCAGCCAACCCCCCGTCCAGACCTGGGGCGAGGACTTCAGCACGCTGTCGGAGTTCACCGTCGAGGCGGGCGAGAAGGTCGCGTTCGTCCTCACCTGGCACCCCTCGCACGAGCGCCGCCCGAAGCTGATCGACCCCTACGAGTCGCTGCGCGTCAGCCTCGCCGACTGGCAGGCCTGGGCGGACCGCTGCCGCTACGACGGCCCCCACCGGGACGCCGTACTGCGCTCCCTGATCACCCTCAAGGCGCTGACGTACGCGCCGACCGGCGGCATCGTGGCCGCGCCCACGACGTCCCTGCCCGAGGAGCTGGGCGGTGTCCGGAACTGGGACTACCGCTTCTGCTGGCTGCGGGACTCCACCCTCACCCTCGGCGCGCTGCTGTCGGCCGGTTATCAGGAGGAGGCCGAGGCCTGGCGGAAGTGGCTGCTGCGCGCGGTCGCGGGCGACCCGGCGGACCTGCAGATCATGTACGGCCTGGCGGGCGAGCGCCGGCTGCCCGAGTTCGAGCTGCCGTGGCTGTCCGGCTTCGCCGACTCGGCGCCCGTACGGATCGGCAACGGCGCGGTCGACCAGCTTCAGTTGGACGTGTACGGCGAGGTCATGGACTCGCTGTGGCTGGCCCGGCATGCGGGCCTGGCCACGAAGTCGCACATGTGGGCGCTCCAGCGCACCCTGATGGAGTTCCTGGAGACCGCCTGGCGGCAGCCCGACGAGGGGCTGTGGGAGGTGCGCGGCGGCCGGCGCCACTTCGTCCACTCCAAGGTGATGATCTGGGTGGCCGCCGACCGTGCCGTGCGCACACTGGAGGAGGACCCCGAACTCCCCGGCGACCTGGACGCCTGGCGCGCGATGCGGGACGAGGTCCACCGCGAGGTGTGCGAGAAGGGCTACGACCCCGCGCGGAACACGTTCACCCAGTCCTACGGCTCGGTCGAACTCGACGCCTCGCTCCTGCTCATCCCCCGCGTCGGCTTCCTGCCGCCCGACGACCCGCGCGTGATCGGCACCGTCGACGCGGTCCGCGCCGAACTCGGCCACGACGGCTTCATGCGCCGCTACAGCGCCGAGGAGTCGCCGGTCGACGGCCTGCCGGGCGGCGAGGGCACCTTCCTGGTGTGCTCGTTCTGGCTCGCGGACGCGCTGCATCTGACGGGCCGTACGAAGGAGGCCCGGGAGCTGTTCGAACGGCTGGTGGGGCTCGCCAACGACGTGGGGCTGCTGGCCGAGGAGTACGACCCGGCCTCCGGCCGCCTGCTCGGCAACTTCCCGCAGGCCTTCAGCCACATCGGTCTGGTGAGCACCGCCCTCGCCCTGTTCGGGGACGAGGGGGCAGGATAGGGGCCATGGATCTTGGACTGAAGGACCGGGTGTACGTCGTCACCGGGGCCACCCGCGGCCTCGGCAACGCCACCGCGCGCGAACTCGTCGCGGACGGCGCGAAGGTGGTCGTCACGGGGCGGGACGAGAAGCGGGCCGCCGAGGCGGCGACCGAGCTGGGGCCCGACGCGGCCGGGGTCGGCGTCGACAACTCCGAGGCGGACGCGGCCGAGCGGCTGATCGCGTTCGCGCGGGAGCGGTTCGGGCGGTTCGACGGGATTCTCATCAGCGTGGGCGGCCCGCCGGCCGGCTTCGTCGCCGACACCACGGACGAGCAGTGGCAGACGGCGTTCGAGTCGGTGTTCCTGGGCGCGGTCCGGCTGGCCCGCGCCGCTGCCGCGGAGCTGCCGGAGGGCGGTGTCATCGGTTTCGTACTGTCCACGTCGGTGCACGAGCCGATCCCGGGACTGACGATCTCCAACGCGCTGCGGCCGGGCCTCGCCGGCTTCGCGAAGTCGCTCGCGGACGAGCTGGGGCCGCGGGGCATCCGGGTCGTGGGGCTGCTGCCGGCCCGGATCGACACGGACCGCGTGCGCGAGCTGGACGCGCTGTCGGCGGACCCGGCGGCCACCCGGGCCGCCAACGAGTCGCGGATTCCGCTGCGCCGCTACGGGCGGCCCGAGGAGTTCGGACGGGCCGCCGCGTTCTTCCTGTCGCCGGCCGCTTCCTATCTGACCGGGGTCATGCTGCCGGTGGACGGGGGTATGCGGCACGGGTTCTGAGTGCCGCATACCGAACGGTGCTTCAACTGACCCGTTCCGCCCGGTGCTTGACCGCGCTCAGGCGGACCTCGGTCGGCAGCTTCTCCAGGCCCGCCGAGTCGCGGGCGTGGGTCAGGGCCTCGTCCGTGAGGTGGTGGAGGGCGGTCTCCGGGTCCACGTGCGGCTCCAGGAGGAGCTGTACGCGGGCCTGGGGTGCCGTCCGGGTGCCGGTGAGGTGGACGTGGGCGTGGGCCACGCCGTCCGGGTTGCTCGCGTCGCCCGCGAGCACGCCCTCCAGGGCCCGGCCCCGCAGCAGCGCGCCCTCCCCGTCGCCGGTGTCGACGAGGACCTCGGCGAGCCGGTGGCGGCGCAGGTTGGCGGTGATCCACCACAGGGCCAGCAGCACGAGGACGGCGAGCACGGCGATGACGGTCGGCCACCACCAGCCGGAGTCCCGCCAACGGGCGCGGTCGGTATCGCTGAGCAGCACGTCGTGACGGCCGTCGTGGATCCACCAGGAGGGCGGCCGCACGCCCAGTCCGACGGCGAGCACGGAGCCGCCGAGGACGACCAGGACGAGCCCGACCAGGCCGACGAGTACGCGGTTGACGATCCTGAGCATCGTGGTCATCCCTTCTTCCCGGGGCGCCGTACGTGCACCGACAGGAGCGGCGTGCGGGCCAGCCCCAGACCCTTGACCGCCTCGTCGAGGGCGGTGTCCAGGTCGTCGTGCACGTCGTCCAGTTCGCGGAAGTGGGAGACGGCGTACACGTCGGCGCGGGTACGGCGCACGCGCACGCGTGCCGACTGGACGCCGGCGACCTCCATGGCGCGGTCGCGCAGGACCAGGGCGGCGGCGTTGCGGTGCAGTCCGGCGCTCACGTCGGCGTGCGCACGCCGCATCGGCAGCACCGCGCGCAGGCCGGGCGTGGCGGCGAGGGCGATCAGCCAGAGGCCGAGGGCCGCGGCGACGCCGGCGCCGACGAGCACCGCGGTGTCGTCCAGGGGGCGTTCGGCGAGTTGGCCGGCCAGTTCGCGGCGCCAGTGCATGGCGGGCCGATCCGCGCGTACTGCTGCGATGTCGTAGAGGAAGAGGCCTGTCACGGCCAGGAGGAGCAGGGCTACGACGGTCGCGGGGACGCGCCGTGCCGACCAGAAGCGGCCCTGACCGCCGCCCTTGCCGACGACGGCCTCCTTGCCCGTGTCCTCGCCGTCGGGCAGGGGTGGTGGCCAGTGCTCGGCCGCCGAACCGTCGCCCTCGGGTGCCCTCTCGATCACCGGTAGTCGCTGTGTGGTGCCTTCGCCCTCGGAGCCCTGGGGCTCGCTCATCGCGTCCTCCCCTGTCCCGCGCCGTATAGGGGTGCTGGATGCAGCCGTTCCACGTGCACGGCGACCTCGGGCACCTCCATGTCCACCAACGCGACTACCCGCTCGACCACCTTGTGACGCACATCCGCGCATCGGGTCCCGATGTCGCTCGGATAGTCGAGTTCGACGTGCACGCGTACGTGGGCGACGTTGTGGCGAACCACGACGGTGGCGTGCGGGGACACGGCGTCCGCCGGCAGCGGGCCGAGGGCCTCGCGGGCCGCCTGGGCGGCGATCTTCGAGACCACCCGGTCGGCGATCCGGGTCGCCCCGCGCTCACCCGGCGGGAGCGCCGCCCGACCGCTGCCGGGAGACTCGGTCCCCGCGCTCATGGACGTCACCGCCGCCGGTCGTCACGCGTGCGGAAGAAGTCCCCGATCTCCAGGTCCCCCTCCAGGAACCGGCCGACGACGAAACCGATCGCGCCCAGGGCTGCCACCAGGAGGAAGGCCCCGAAGCCACCGAAGTATCCGGCGAATCCCAGTGCCATCCCGGCGATCATGCCCACCACGGCCATGCTCATGGTGTTCTCCTCCGCTCGTCCGCCCCCGTCACTGGATCCGGGGTTCCGGCTCGTCGTCGTCTTCGTCCGGCAGCTTCACGTCACTCACGGCGATGTTGACCTCGACGACCTCGAGGCCGGTCATCCGCTCCACCGCGGCGACGACGTTCTCGCGCACGGCCCGTGCGACGTCGGCGATCGACACGCCGTATTCGACGACGATCTCCAGGTCGAGCGCCGTCTGCACCTCGCCGACCTCGGCCTTCACCCCGCGACTCACCGACTTGGAGCCACCGGGCACCCGGTCGCGCACCGCCCCGAAGGTCCGGCTGAGGCCGCTGCCCATCGCGTGGACGCCCAGGACGTCACGCGCGGCGAGCCCGGCGATCTTCTCCACCACGCCGTCGGCGATGGTCGTCCGCCCGCGCGACGCCGGGTCGCCGCCGCCGCGTTTGGTGGGCTTGCGGGTCTGCACCTGGCCCGCGTTCTCCGCGGCCTGCACCCGGGCCTGCTCCGTCATGTCGGTCATGGCCGTACGTCCCTTCCGGTCGTCGTCCTTCGACCACCGTATGTGGGGTTGCGCCACCGCGCCCCGGGGATGCGGCAGGCTGGGGCAATGACGGCGGATCAGTGGGCGCACGCGGTACGACATCGGCTCGGGCTCGGCAGACTGCTGCCCCTGGGCGGTCCGCGCGACGGCGCGTGGATCACGGAGGAGGCGGCCGGGGCGGTGCTGCGACGCGCGGCCGGGGGCCTGTGCGGGGTACGGCTGGAGGCGCTGCGGATCGCGCTCGCCGATCCGGAGGAGGCCGACAGTGCCGTACCGCCGCCGCCCAGTGCGCTGCCGCCCGGTCCGCTGAAGGTGACGGCGGAGTTCGCGGCCACGGCGGCCCAGGCGCTGCCGACGGCGGCGGACCGGCTGCGTGAGGCGCTGGCGACCGCGGCGACCCAGCGGCTGGGCCTGACGGTCGTGGAGGTGGATCTGCGGGTCACGGCCCTGCTGGACGAGGAGCCGGAGCCCGCGCCGCAGCAGGAGCCGTCCGTACCGGCGGCGCCGGAGCCCTCGGGCGGGGACGAGGAACGCGTGGCCGCGGCCGCCCTGGCCGTCGCGGGGGTGGTCGGCCTGACCCGGGGCCTGGGCCGGGCGGTGCACATCGAGGAGCGGCGGGAGGAAGGGGCGCTGGCGCACCGCCACGTGCGCGTGGAGCTCGCCGTCCGCACGGACCGGCGGGCACTGGAGGTGGCCCTGGAGGTCCGTGCGGCGGTGTCCGGGGCGCTGCCCGATCACCCGACGGTGGCGGTATTGGTGACGGCGGCCTGAGACGGCCCGTGCGGGGCTATTCGCCGAGGCCGGCGAGGTCCCGCAGCCGACGTGCCTGCGCGGCCCGCTCGGCGGCGCGCTGATCGTCGTAGGACCGGCCCTGCGCCCCGCGCAGCAGCGCCTTGGTCTCGATGACGGCGTCCCGGGGCGCGCCCAGGAGAGCGGACGCCAGGTCCTGTACGGCGGCGTCGAGCTGGTCGCCGGGCACGGCGAGGTTGGCGAGCCCGATGGTGACGGACTCCTCGGCCGGTACGGCCCGTCCGGTCGCGCAGATCTCCAGCGCGCGGGCGTAGCCGACCAGGCTGAGCAGCGGATACGTGCCCGTCAGGTCCGGCACCAGGCCGAGGCTGGTCTCGCGCATGGCGAACTGCACGTCGTCCGCGACGACGCGCAGGTCACAGGCGAGGGCGAGCTGGAAGCCCGCGCCGATGGCATGTCCCTGTACGGCGGCGATGGAGACGATGTCGCTCCGGCGCCACCAGGTGAAGCCCTCCTGGAACTCGGCGATGCTCGCGTCGAGTTCACCGTCGCCGCTGCGCGCGAGATCGATGAACGTCGGCTCGCCCTCGATGCCTTCGGGCGTGAACATCTGCCGGTCGAGGCCGGCGGAGAAGGAACGGCCCTCGGCGCGCAGCACGACGACCCGGACCGACCCCGGCAGCTGACGCCCGGCTTCGGCGAGCGCGCGCCACAGCGCGGGGCTCTGCGCGTTGCGCTTGGCCGGGTTGGTCAGCGTCACCGTGGCGATCGCGTCGTCGACGGTGAGCCGTACGCCGTCCTTGTCGAGTACCGGACCGAGGTCCTGGGCGGGCGAAGCCAATGGGTGCCTCCGATGAGTGCGGTCAGCAGAGCAAACTACTAGCTAAGTGACTGCACAGTAACCACCCGGTCGGTCAGCTGACCGACCGGGTGGCCACCATCGAAGCGATGGACCGCCCGGAGTCAGGACGCGGCGGCTTTTTTGCCTCGTGTCGCCCCGCCACGCCCACGAAGCGTGACGCCCGACTCACTGAGCATCCGGTGCACGAAGCCATACGAGCGGCCGGTCTCTTCGGCCAGCGCCCGAATGCTCGCACCGGAGTCGTACTTCTTTTTCAGGTCTGCCGCGAGCTTGTCGCGCGCGGCGCCGGTTACCCGGCTGCCCTTCTTCAGAGTCTCGGCCACCCGTGCCTCCTCATGGGAAGTGCGCTCTGGTCTCCTCATGATCACCCCTCCGGGCCTTCATGGCCACCCATTCGGCAAGGTCGGTGAGACAGGGTTTTGACGACAGGAGTGCGTCCACACAAGGGGAATCTGTGATTCCACACAGTCGCGTTCGTACCGCCGAACGGGTTATTTCGCGAAGTGCCAGGTCAGGGACGTGCGACGGCCGAGCCCTTGTCGATAAAGGACTCGGCCGCGAAATCGATGTAGGACACACTTCGGTACGAGGAGATCTCACACAGATGGTGGATCACGGATCGGCCGAATGATCCATACGCAGTGGATCACGCCTTCGATCAAGCCAGAGCGATCAGGCCAGGGCGACGAGGTCCGCGTAGTCGGCGCCCCACAGGTCCTCGACGCCGTCCGGCAGCAGGATGATCCGCTCCGGCTGCAGCGCCTCGACGGCTCCCTCGTCGTGGGTGACGAGGACGACGGCGCCCTTGTAGGTGCGCAGCGCGCCGAGGATCTCCTCGCGGGAGGCGGGGTCGAGGTTGTTCGTGGGCTCGTCGAGGAGCAGGACGTTCGCGGACGACACCACCAGGGTGGCGAGCGCGAGCCGGGTCTTCTCGCCGCCGGACAGGACACTGGCGGGCTTGTCGACGTCGTCGCCGGAGAACAGGAACGAGCCGAGCGTCTTGCGGACCTCGACCAGGTCCAGGTCGGGGGCGGCGGAGCGCATGTTCTCCAGGACCGTGCGCTCGGGGTCGAGGGTCTCGTGCTCCTGCGCGTAGTAGCCGAGCTTGAGGCCGTGGCCCTCGATGACCTCGCCGGTGTCGGGCTGCTCGGCGCCGCCGAGCAGGCGCAGGAGGGTCGTCTTGCCCGCGCCGTTCAGACCGAGGATGACGACGCGGGAGCCCTTGTCGATGGCCAGGTCGACGTCGGTGAAGATCTCCAGCGAGCCGTAGGACTTCGACAGGCCCTCGGCCATGAGCGGGGTCTTGCCGCAGGGCGCGGGCTCCGGGAAGCGCAGCTTGGCGACCTTGTCGGAGACGCGTACCGCCTCAAGCCCGGACAGCAGCCGGTCGGCCCGCTTGGCCATGTTCTGCGCGGCGACCGTCTTGGTGGCCTTGGCGCGCATCTTGTCGGCCTGCGAGTGCAGGGCGGCGGCCTTCTTCTCGGCGTTCTGCCGCTCGCGCTTGCGGCGCTTCTCGTCGGCCTCGCGCTGCTGCTGGTAGAGCCGCCAGCCCATGTTGTAGACGTCGATCTGGGCGCGGTTGGCGTCCAGGTAGAACACCTTGTTGACGACCGTCTCGACCAGGTCGACGTCGTGGGAGATCACGATGAAGCCGCCGCGGTAGGTCTTCAGGTAGTCGCGCAGCCAGACGATCGAGTCCGCGTCGAGGTGGTTGGTGGGCTCGTCGAGCAGCAGCGTGTCCGCGTCGGAGAACAGGATCCGGGCCAGCTCGATACGGCGCCGCTGACCACCGGAGAGCGTATGCAGCGGCTGGCCGAGCACGCGGTCGGGCAGGTTGAGCGCGGCGGCGATGGTGGCCGCCTCGGCCTCGGCCGAGTACCCGCCCTTGGTGAGGAACTCGGTCTCCTGGCGCTCGTACTGCCGCAGGGCCTTCTCACGGGTGGCACCGCTGCCGTTGGCGATCCGCTGCTCGTTGTCGCGCATCTTGCGGATCAGTGCGTCCAGGCCGCGCGCGGACAGGACGCGGTCGCGGGCGAGGACGTCGAGGTCGCCGGTGCGGGGGTCCTGGGGGAGGTAGCCGACCTCGCCGGAGCGGGTGACAGTGCCGCCCGCGGGGACGCCCTCGCCGGCCAGGACCTTGGTCAGCGTGGTCTTGCCGGCGCCGTTGCGACCGACCAGACCGATGCGGTCGCCCTTGGCGATACGGAAGGTGGCGGACTCGATGAGGACGCGGGCACCGGCTCGCAGCTCGATACCGGAGGCGGAGATCACGGACAGACTCCAGGCGGGAAGAGGTTGACGATGGGCGGCTGAGGACGTTCCCGCCGTCTAATGCGCGAGGAGAAGGGCCATGGGACAAGTCTAACGGGGCCGTGCAAGCACTTTTTCTGCGTTCGCGTGTTCGGGCCGCTTCCCCGGCAGCCCGTTGCCCAGCGGCGTGCGGCCCGGGGTGATCCGCCCCAGGTCGTCGACCGCGATGAGCTGCGCCGTCCAGTCGGCGTCCGCCGCACAGGGCTGGGCGACGAGCAGCACACGTGCGTGACGTACGGCACGTCCGGGCTCGAAGGCGCATCCTTCGTTGGCGGGCAGCACCCAGCGCAGATCGCCGTCGGCGATGCGGTACGCGGAGATACGCGACGGGGTGACGACGGCGAGGTTGCCCCGGCCGAGGGGGCGGAGGACGCCGGTGCCGCCCTGGGTGGGGAGCCAGGTGCCGGTGGCGGGGAGGGAGCGGTGCCAGCGGATGGAGGGGCGGTGGGGGCGGCGGTATCCACGCCGGTGCCAGTGGTCGAGCCGGTGGTCGTGTCCGTGACCAGTCCGTCGTCCCAGAGTGCGATCGCGTCTTCGCGCGCGTGGAGCACGGTCAGAGGGCGACGGCCGTCCCGCGTGTAACGCCAGTGGAGCTCGCCGGAGTGGGGGTCGTACGCCTCGACGGCGGACCGTGGATGCCGAGGGCCGGTGTGGCGGCGGAACGGTGGGCGGGCTGGGGCTCCACGCGTTCGTGGAGCGTGAGGTGGTCGCCGTAGGGAGCGGGGCGCAGTTGGTGGGCGGTGAGGAGGGCCGTCGCGAGGAGGAGCGCGAGGGCCAGGGGGCGCAGGCGGCGGGAGCCCTCGGTAGAGGTGGACGGCGGAGGAGGTGGGGTCGGCGCGATGTCGGCCGTCTCCGTCACCTCGACGGCCTGCAGTACGACCACCACGCCCCCTCGGAACCCTGCCCGACACCCGGCCCGGCCTCTGCGACGGCCGCTTCCCGCGGATCCGGCAGAGCGTGGCCACGCGTGCGTGCGGCGCACCCGGCGCGCCGTCGGGACACGGCGGGTGGGCCGGGACGCGTCCCCCGTTCGGCCGCGGGCCCGGCGCCGGGCCCGTGGTGGCGGGCGAGGATGGCGGCAGGGGGACGACGTACGCAGAGGGTGGTGCCCCCGTGCAGTTCGACGACGACGCCCAGTTGGACACCTCCGAGGTGCAGGACGTGCGCGGCAGCCGGATCCCGGGCGGCAGGGCGACCGTGGGCGGCGGCCTCGCCGGTCTGATCGCGCTGCTCCTCGGGCTCTTCTTCGGGGTCGGTCCTGACAACCTCGGGCTCTCCTCCGGTTCCGACCAGCCCGCGGCGACGGCCTCCTCGCTCGCGCAGGTCCAGCAGACCTGCCGTACCGGACAGGACGCGAACGCCAAGGACGACTGCCGGATGGTGGCGGTGGTCAACAGCGTGCAGGACTTCTGGGACCAGGAGTTCGCGCGGCGAAGCGCGAGGTACACGCGGTCCCCCACGGTGTTCTTCAGTCAGCAGATCGGGACCGCGTGCGGGACGGCGACCAGCGCGGTCGGGCCGTTCTACTGTCCTGGCGACCGGAAGGTCTATCTGGACCTGGGGTTCTTCGACGAGCTGCGGTCGAAGTTCGGCGCGAGCGGCGGGGCGTTCGCGCAGGCGTACGTCGTCGCGCACGAGTACGGGCACCACGTGCAGGACCTGATGGGCACGCTGAGCCGGTCCCAGGACGGGCGGACGGGCGCGAACAGCAACGCGGTGAAGGTGGAGCTGCAGGCCGACTGCTACGCCGGGGTATGGGCGCACCACGCGACCACGACCAAGGACGAGTCGACCGGGCGGCCGCTGATCACCAGCCTCACGAACGCCGACATCCGGGACGGGCTGGACGCGGCGGCGGCCGTGGGCGACGACCGGATCCAGGAGCGGTTCCAGGGCCGGGTGACGCCGGAGACCTGGACGCACGGGTCGGCGCAGCAGCGGCAGCAGTGGTTCGACCAGGGATACCGCAGCGGGGACATGGCGCAGTGCAACACCTTCCGCTGAGCCGGCGCGCTCCCCACGCTCCCCCTGCAGCCTGAGCCGGCATTCCCCCTTGTCGGGGCCGTTGTCAGTGGTCACTGCGAGACTGGGTCGTGACTGAGTTTCCGGCGGTGGTCACGAAGGGGTGATCGGCATGGCAGGCACGAGCGGCGGACGTCCGAGCATGTACCCGACGCTGTTGTACGTCGACGCGAAGGCGGCGATCAAGCAGCTCACACAGGCCCTCGGCTTCACCGAGCTGTCGGTGTACGAGGGGGAGGACGGCAAGGTGCTGCACTCCGAACTGGTGCAGGGCAACGGAGTGGTGATGGTCAGCTCCAAGGGTCGAGGCGGCCTCTTCGACGCGGCGATGAAGAGCGCGGGCCCGTGCGGGGTGTACGTCGTCGTGGACGACGTCGACGTACACCACCAGCGGGCCGTGGACCACGGCGTGGAGATCCTGATGCCCCCGACCGACCAGGACTACGGCTCCCGGGACTACATCGCCCGCGACGCCGAGGGCAACATCTGGAGCTTCGGCACGTACGCGCCCGAGATACCGGCCTGAGCGCCCCGTTCCCTTCCCGAGCCGTTCCCTGCTCGTTCCGTTCCCTGTCCCGACAGGCTCTGCCCTAGTTGCCCCCGGTATGGACCTGGAAGGCGGCCCGGCGCACCGCCTTCGCGAGTGCGGGGTCGGGGTGGGCGGCGGCCAGTGCGACCAGGACCTGCACGGTGCGGGGGTGGCCGACGGCGCGTACCTCGTCGAGGAGCATCGGGACGGTCGGCTGCACCGCGGACTCCAGGTGCCGCACCAGCATCGGCGCCTCGCCGTGGTCGGCGACGGCGGCCGCGGTGTCGACCCACAGCCAGGTGGCCTCTTCCCGGGTGAGCACCTCGTGGGCGTCCTCGGGGTCGATGCCGTCGTGCTCGGCGAGCCACAGGAGGGCGTAGGGGCGCAGGGTCGGCTCGTCGGCCACGGAGCGGACGTCGGGCTCGGCGGGGGCGCCGACCACCCGGATCGCCTCGAAGGCCAGGCCGCGCAGCAGGGCGTCGTCGCCACGGGCGGCGCCGAGCAGTTCGGTGACGGCGCTGCCGACGGGGCGGGCGGCGAGCCAGGCGCGGTACTCGGCGCGGGCCGCGTTGGGACGCAGCTGGGCGCAGCCGCGGAGCATCTCCTCGGCGGCGACCTCGATGTTGCCGGCGGGGCTCTGCGCGGCGACGCAGATCTGCTCCAGCTTGACCCACACCGCCCAGCTGCCGAGCGGGGTGAGCGTCGCCTGCCCGGTGCCGTAGGTGAGCGCGCCGACGTAGGCGAGCGCGTGCAGGGCCCAGTCGAGGAGGGGGGCGAGGGGGGTGTCGGTGGGGTCCGCGGAATCTGCCGGATCCGCGGGAACCACGAGAGCCGCGGGGTCCACGGGAATCGCGAGATCTGCGGGATCCACCGGAACCGCGGAGTCCACGGGAACCGCCGAGTCCGCGAGGCCCGCGGGATCCGTGAGCTGCGGCCGCCGCACCGACTCCGACTGCGGGCCGTACGGGATCTCGCAGCGTTCGGTGCGCAGTTCGGTGACCCGCTGCTCCAGGAGGTCGAGGAGCTGCTCCATGGGGACGGGGCCGGCGGACAGCTGGAGGAAGGAGAGCACCTGCGGCATCGCGGAGACGACCTCGGCGACGGCGGCGGGCTCGTGTTCCGGGGCTTCCGGGTGGGCGAGCGACCAGGCGTCGAAGAGGGCGACCCAGCCGCGCAGTACGGCACTGTCGTCGCGGTCCCAGGCGCGTAGCCGCCAGCCGGGGCGCGCGCTGTCGCCGTGCACCTCGACGAGGCCGGCGAGGCGGGCGGTGTCCCAGTCGGCGCGGACCTGGTGCAGGGTCAGGCCCAGTTCGTCGGCCGCGCGTTCGGCGGTGGACTCGGAGAGCGTGGCCTTGCCGTCGGCGGTGACACTGTCGCTGCCCGGTCCGAGGGCGGTGTCGGCCCAGCGGGCCAGGCGGGCCGCGTCGGCCAGGCCGGAGCGAGCCATTCTGGCCAGCTCGGCGGGGGCCGGTGTGCCCTCCGGGGGGCGGGGCGCGGGGCGGCGCGTGGGCCGCTGGTTCACAGCTCGGGGGGCGGCGGCCAGGGGTCGGGGGCGGACGAGTCGAAGCCTGGAGTCGCGCGGGATACGGGACGTCACGGGTGCAGTCTTCCGGTTGACGGTCGGAAAACCCAAACGGAATGTCACGGCGGGCGACGGGGATGGCCAAGGCACGGGGTCCGGCGAGCCGCTCAGGACCGAGAACCGGCCAGTGGTACGGCCTTAAACGGAATGACCGGGACCGGGGTGACGCCACCGCTGTGAGCGGGATGGCACAGCCGTTGTGAGCAGCCGCCGTCCGGTCACGCAGGCGCGCATCGGCGGGGCGGGAAACGGCGCGGCGTCACATCAGCGGAGTGAGGAAACGGCGCAGCGCCTCCTCGTAGGACGCCGGGTCGGCGTTCCACATGGCGCCGTGCGGGGCCTGCCGGACCGGGTGGAGGGTGACCAGGCCGGGGCGGGCGTCGGCGAGGCGGCGGGAGTGCTCCCAGGGGGCCAGGGTGTCGTCCGGGCCGTGCAGGATCAGGGTCGGGACGGTGAGCTGTGCGGCGTCGGCGGCCTCGGCGGCGGGGTCGCCCCGCAGGCCGGTGCGGCCCTGGGCGGCCCGTACCGCGAGCGGCAGCAGGGCGCCGGGCGTGTGACGGGCCGAGGCGAGGGCACGCAGCGTGGCCGGCCAGCTGAGCACCGGGGAGTCCAGCACGAGCCCGGAGACGCGGTCGCACAGTCCGGAGCGCGCGGCGGCGCGCAGGGCCATGGTGGCGCCGGTGGACCAGCCGTACAGGACGACCTTCGCCGCGCCGAGGCGCACGGCGTGCCGGATCGCCGCGTCCAGGTCGCGCCACTCGGTCTCGCCGAGGTGGTGCAGGCCGTCCGGGGAGCGGGGCGCGCCGGGGTCGCCGCGGTAGGCGAGGTCGAGGACCGGGAACCGCTGGCGGTGCAGGAACTCCATGACGTTCATGGGGTGTTCGCGGGTGGCGCCGAGGCCGTGCACCGTGATCACCCAGGTGTCCCGCACACCGGGCACGAACCAGGCGGGCAGGGCGCCGAGTTCGCCGGTGACCTCGACGTCGGTGTGGTCGAGGCCGAGGGCGGTGCCGGGGTCGCCTACGTGCACCTTCGGGGTGAGCCAGACCTTGTCGCCGGGTTCCAGGGTGCCGTGCGTGACGCGTTCCAGGCGGCGTACGACGGTGTCGGCGGAGTGGTTGGCGCTGTCGAGGACGGGCCCGACGACCGCGTGGCTGCCGTCGCCGGCCAGGCCGTAGGTGCCGGGGCGCAGGGATGCCAGGGCGCGGGTGAGGGCGATCTGGCCGGCCGCCGTGGCGTGCACGGTGAGCCGGGGTTCGGTGGGCAGCGGTCTGCCCGGCGGCGCCTTGAGCGCGGCGTCGCTCGCGAACCGGCCGGCCGCCACGGAGGCCGCGCCGGCGGCCAGGGCTACGGTGACGGCCGCGGCCGTTGCTTTGACTGTGCGCACCCGTCCAGTGTCGTGGCGGACCCGGTCACCGGCCAGCCGGAGGGAGGGACGGGTGACATCTCTTGTGAAGCGCCGCCTCTCGGCCTCACCCCCGTCGCGCCCCGCCCTCAGCCCCGCTGCCCGTACCCCCGCAACTTCTCCCCCACCTCCGCCAGCTGCTCCCCCGTGAGCAGCGTCGGTGACAGCCCCGGTACCGAGGACGCCGTCAGCCACAGGCGGCACATCCACTCCAGTTGGGCCGTGCGGTCGTAGGCCTGGTCGAGGGTGGCGCCGTGGGTGACCGTGCCGTGGTTCTGGAGGAGGCAGCCGGAGCGGTCGGTGAGGGCGCGGAGCATGTTCTCGGCCAACTCCTCGGTGCCGTATGCCGCATAAGGGGCGACTCGAACGGGCCCGCCGAGGGCGCTGGTCATGTAGTGGATCGCCGGGAGTTCGGGGACGAGCGTCGAGACGGCCGTCGCGTGCACGGCGTGGGTGTGGACGACGGCGAGCGCGTCGGTCGTGCGGTACACGGCGAGGTGCATCGGCAGTTCGCTGGTCGGGATCAGGGTGCCGAGGACCTGCCGGCCGTCGAGGTCGACGCCGGTCACGTCGTCAGGCGTCAGCCGGTCGTAGGGCACGCCCGACGGTGTGACCAGCACGGTGTCTCCGACGCGCACCGAGACGTTGCCGGAGGTGCCGACGACCAGGCCGTCGGACACCGTGCGGCGGGCCGTCGCGACGAGGGACTCCCAGGCCTCCGCCTCGTCCGCGTGCACGGCTCTCCCCCACGCCTCCGGCACACCCTGCGCGCCCCCTCGCACGCCCCGTTCGTCCCGCCCGTCCCGCCGCTGCTCGACCATGGCGCGATCCTGCCAGCCGGGCCCCCGAACCGCCGCCGGATCGGAGCACCTTAGGGCGGCAGTCGCACCTCCGGAAGATCGCGTATGGGGATATACCACCCCAAGCACCGCGCTTGGCCGGGGATCGACGACCGTTCGATGATCTTCCAGTAGCCTCCGGGTGTTTTGTCCGCACATCGCCATTCCGGGGGGAAATATGGCCCGTGGCCGCACACCTTTCCGCGCACCTCTGCGCACACCCTTCCGCCGTCGCAGTCACGTCATCGCGGCCTGCGTGGCGGCGCTGGCCGTCGGCGGAACCCTGCTCGCCGAACTCCCCGCCTCCGCCGCGAGCCTGCCGAAGGGGCACGACGTCTCCTCGCACCAGAAGAACGTCGACTGGGCCAGCGCGAAGGCCAAGGGCGCCAAGTTCGTCTACATCAAGGCGACCGAGTCCACGACCTACCAGAACCCCTACTTCGGCCGGCAGTACGACGGCGCCCGCGGCGCCGGCATCATCCGCGGGGCGTACCACTTCGCGCTGCCGAACAAGTCGTCGGGCAAGACCCAGGCGGCGTACTTCGTGCGGCACGGCGGCGCGTGGACCGCGGACGGGTGGACGCTGCCGCCCGCGCTCGACATCGAGTACAACCCGTACGACTCCAAGCAGAAGTGCTACGGGCTGAGCAGGGCGAGCATGGTCGGCTGGATCAGGTCGTTCAGCAGCGAGGTGCAGCGGCTGACCGGGCGCCGGCCGGTGATCTACACGACCGCCCACTGGTGGACCCTGTGCACCGGCGGCAGCGGCGCGCTCGCCGCGAACCCGCTGTGGATCGCCCGCCACGACTCCGCGGACGCGGGATCGCTGCCGGCCGGTTGGTCGTACTGGACCTTCTGGCAGTACGACAACAGCGGCAGCCTGCCGGGTGATCAGAATCTCTTCAACGGGACCCAGGCACGGCTGAAGAGGTTCGCCCGGGGCCACTAGCCAAGGGGCGCCGGAGCCGCCGGGACGGACCGGTGCGACACCCCTCGGTTTCATACACCACCAAGCCCCCCTCAGTTCACTTTCCGTTCATTCAGGTTGCCTACGTTCAATCGGCCGATGACCTCGAACGATTGCCTGGGTAAATGGAAAACTTCTCGCTGATCCTCGCGATTGTGGTCGTCACCGCACTCGCGTTCGATTTTACGAACGGTTTTCACGACACCGCCAACGCGATGGCCACCACCATCTCGACCGGTGCGCTCAAGCCCAAGGTGGCGGTGGCGATGTCCGCCGCGCTCAACCTGGTGGGCGCCTTCCTCTCCGTGGAGGTCGCCAACACGATCTCCAAGGGTCTCGTCGACGAGACCGGCATCCGTCCCGAGGTCATCTTCGCCGCCCTGGTCGGCGCGATCCTCTGGAACCTGGTGACCTGGCTCGTAGGCCTGCCGTCCAGTTCCTCGCACGCCCTCATGGGCGGTCTGATCGGCGCGACCATCGCCTCGGCGGGCACGGGTGCGGTGCATGGCGACGCGCTCGTCACCAAGGTGCTGCTCCCGGCGATCGCCGCCCCGATCGTGGCCGGTGTCGCCGCGCTGCTCGCGACCCGCCTGTCCTACACCCTCGGCAAGAAGGCCGACGGCAAGGCCGCCGCGAAGGGCTACCGGGCCGGTCAGATCGCCTCCGCCGGGCTGGTCTCGCTGGCCCACGGCACCAACGACGCGCAGAAGACGATGGGCATCATCACCCTCGCCCTGGTCGCCGGTGGCGCCGTCGCCCCCGACTCCGACCCGCCCACCTGGGTCATCCTCTCCGCCGGTCTCGCCATCGCGCTGGGCACCTACCTCGGCGGCTGGCGCATCATCCGCACCATGGGCACGGGCCTGACCGAGCTTCAGCCGCAGCAGGGCTTCGCCGCCCAGACCAGCGCGGCCACGGCCATCCTGGCCTCCTCGCACCTCGGCTTCTCGCTCTCCACCACGCACGTCGTCTCCGGCTCGGTGATGGGCGCGGGCCTCGGCCGCAAGGGCGGTGTGGTCCGCTGGTCGACCGCGACCCGCATGTTCGTCGCCTGGGGCCTGACTCTGCCGGCCGCCGCCCTGGTGGGCGCGCTCGCCGAGTCCGTCACCGACCTCGGCGACTGGGGCACGGCGGTCGTCGCCGCCTTCCTGATCACCTCCAGCGCGGCCATCTGGAAGCTCTCCCGCCGCGAGGTCGTCGACCACAACAACGTCAACGCCACCGACGAGCCGGCCGGCGTGGTGACCACGGCGATCGCCGCCGTGACCCCACCCCCGGCGGGCCCGGTGACCGACGACCTGACGGCCACGATCCCGGCCCCCGCGACCGACCCGGCCGCCCCGTCGACCGCCCCCGCCCTCTGAGCCCCGCCCACCGGTAACGAAGGAATCACCAGCATGCAGATCGACTGGGCGACTCTCGGCTCCGTCTTCGGCGTCAGCCTCGTGGTCACCGTGGGCCTCGTGGCCCTGTTCACCCTCGGCGTCGCGGGCCTGTCCCGCCAGGAGAAGGCCACCGCGCAGGGCGGCTCGGCCGGCCTCGCGGTGACCGGCGCGTACCTCTGCTTCGCGGCGTGCGCGGCGGCTGTGGCGTACGGGATCTCGCTGATCGTCGCCTGATCGCCGGCTGACCTACGACGGCCCTCGTGTGGGCCTCAGCACACTCTCCCGTCGCAGGTCAGCGGCAAGTTGACGGCTCTTCCAGGCCCGTGGTGGACTGCCGGGGCCAAGTACGGCGGCAAGAGAGGAAGCCGGTGCGAGTCCGGCGCGGTCCCGCCACTGTCACCGGGGTAGGTAGTCCCGGGAGCCAGGAACTCTCGCCGTCGCTCTCTTCGAACCAGGGCGCGGACACCCTGAGTGAGGACAATTCGCCATGCGCGGCCGCCTGTTGAGGTCCATCACCCGAGCTCTGCCCGACCCGACGGCCGGCTGAGCCGATGCGTGCCGATCGCGTCTTCGCGTACGGCGCCGCCGCCGGCCTCCTCGGTGACCATCTGCTCGGCGATCCGCGCCGCGGCCATCCGGTCGCCGCGTTCGGCCGCGCCGCCGGCGCCGTGGAGCGCGCGCTGTGGCGCGACCACCGCGGGTGGGGCGCCCTGCACACCGCCGTGTGCGCGGGCGGCGCCGTCGCCCTCGCCGCCGTCGCAAGCTCCGCCGTACGCCCCTCTCGTGCCGCCTCCGTCGCGCTGACCGCCGCCGCCACCTGGGCCGTCGTCGGCGGTACCTCCCTCGCCCGCGAGGCCGGGGCCATCGGTCGGGCGCTGGAGGCCGGGGACATCGAGGGCGCGCGGACGCGACTGCCCCATCTCTGCGGGCGCGACCCCCAGGCCCTCGACGCCGACGGGATCGCCCGGGCCGTCGTCGAGTCCGTCGCCGAGAACACCTCCGACGCGGTGGTGGGCGCGCTGGTGTGGGGTGCGGTGGCGGGCGTGCCGGGGCTCGTCGGCTTCCGGGCCGTGAACACCCTCGACGCCATGGTCGGGCACAAGTCGGCCAAGTACCGCCGCTACGGCTGGGCTTCGGCCCGCCTCGACGACGTGGCCGGCTGGCCGGGGGCGCGGCTCACCGCCGTCCTCGCGAGCGTGGCGGGCGACGATCCGCGCGGGGCGATACGCGCCTGGCGCACCGACGCCGGCAAGCACCCGAGCCCCAACGCCGGGCCCGTGGAGGCCTCGTTCGCGGGGGCGCTCGGGGTACGGCTGGGCGGGACGCTGGCCTACGGCGGGCGGGTCGAGCACCGGCCCGTGCTCAACGGGGCCGCAGGGCGCGCCGTCGCCACACAGGACATCGAGCGGGCCGTACGGCTGTCCCGGCGCGTCGGTCTGCTCGCGCTCGGCGTGAGTGTCGCCGGGCGGCTGCTCGCGAAGGGGCGTAGGTCATGAGCGGCGGCGGACTGTTGGTCGCCGGGACCACCTCGGACGCCGGCAAGAGTGTCGTGACGGCCGGGATCTGCCGGTGGCTGGTGCGGCAGGGGGTCAAGGTCGCGCCCTTCAAGGCGCAGAACATGTCCCTCAATTCGTTCGTCACGCGCGAAGGGGCCGAGATCGGGCGGGCGCAGGCCATGCAGGCGCAGGCCTGCCGGATCGAGCCGACCGCGCTGATGAATCCCGTGCTGCTCAAGCCCGGTGGCGAGCGGAGCAGTCAGGTCGTGCTCATGGGCAAGCCCGTGGGTGAGATGAGTGCGCGTGGCTACCACGGTGGTCGGCAGGAACGGTTGCTCGGGACCGTGCTCGACTGTCTCGCCGAGTTGCGGGGCACGTATGACGCGGTGATCTGTGAGGGGGCCGGCAGTCCGGCCGAGATCAATCTGCGGCGGACCGACATCGTGAACATGGGGATCGCACGGAATGCGCGGCTGCCCGTGCTCGTGGTGGGCGACATCGACCGCGGGGGCGTCTTCGCCTCCTTCTTCGGAACGGTCGCGCTGCTCTCACCCGAGGACCAGGCGCTCATCGCCGGGTTCGTCGTCAACAAGTTCCGGGGCGACGTGTCGCTGCTGGAGCCGGGGTTGGAGATGCTCCTCGGCCTCACCGGGCGGCGGACGTACGGCGTCCTGCCGTTCCAGCACGGCCTCGGGATCGACGAAGAAGACGGGCTGCGGATCTCGCTGCGCGGCACCGTACGCGAGTCGAACACCGCGTCGCCCGTCGGCGAGGACGTGCTGCGCGTCGCCGTCTGCGCGATCCCGCTCATGTCCAACTTCACGGACGTGGACGCGCTGGCCGCCGAACCGGGCGTCGTCGTGCGGTTCGTGGACCGGCCCGAGGAGTTGGCCGACGCCGATCTCGTCGTGATCCCGGGGACCCGGGGCACGGTGAAGGCGCTGGAGTGGCTGCGGGAGCGCGGACTCGCGGACGCTCTGGTCCGCAGGGCCGCCGAGCAGCGGCCGATCCTCGGTATCTGCGGTGGTTTCCAGGTCCTCGGCGAGCACATCGAGGACGAGGTCGAGAGCCGGCGCGGACACGTGGACGGGCTCGGGGTGCTGCCCCTGCGGGTGCGGTTCGCGCGCGAGAAGACCCTCACCAGGCCGGTGGGAGAAGCCCTCGGCGAGCAGGTCGAGGGGTACGAGATCCATCACGGGGTCGCCGAAGTAGTAGGCGGGGAAGCCTTCTTGGACGGGTGCCGGGTCGGTCAGACCTGGGGCACGCACTGGCACGGCTCGCTGGAGTCGGACGGTTTCCGGCGGGCGTTTCTGCGCGAAGTGGCGGCTGCCGCGGGGCGCCGGTTCGTGCCTGCCGCCGACACCTCGTTCGCCGCGCTGCGCGAGGAGCAGCTCGACCGGCTCGGCGACCTGATCGAACAGCACGCGGACACGGACGCGCTGTGGCGGCTCATCGAGTCCGGCGCGCCGCAAGGACTGCCTTTCATTCCACCGGGAGCGCCCGCATGAGCACAGTGTTGTTGTTGTCGACCGCCGACACGGATCTGCTGGCGGCACGCGCTGCCGGCGCCGGGTACCGGATCGGCAACCCGTCCCGGGTGGACGCCACCGAGGAGTTGCCCGCCCTCATCGAGGGCTCGGACATCGCCGTCGTACGGCTGCTCGGCGGCAAGCGCGCCTGGGAGGACGGCCTCGCCGCACTCAAGGCCTCGGGCATTCCGACCGTGCTGCTCGGCGGAGAGACCGTCCCGGACGCCGAGTTGATGGCCGAGTCGTCGGTGCCCGCCGGTGTCGTGGCCGAGGCGCTGCGGTATCTCGTCGAGGGCGGCCCGGAGAACCTGTCCGAACTCGCCCGCTTCCTCTCCGACACCGTGCTGCTCACCGGCGAGGGCTTCGAAGAGCCGCGCAAGATGGCCGAGTTCGGCGTCCACGGCGAGCGTTCCCTCGTCGAGGGCCGGCCGACGGTCGGCGTGCTCTTCTACCGGGCACACCACCTGAGCGGCAACACCGGCTTCGTGGACACCCTGTGCGACGCGATCGAGGCACGGGGGGTCAACGCCCTTCCCGTGTACTGCGGTTCGCTGCGCGGTGCCGATGCCGGGCTGTACGAGATCCTCGGCAAGGCCGACGCACTGGTCGCCACCGTCCTCGCCGCCGGCGGCACACACGCCTCGCAGGCCTCGGCCGGCGGTGACGAGGAGGCCTGGGACATCGGCGCGCTCGCCGACCTCAACGTGCCGGTGCTGCAAGGACTTTGCCTCACGTCGTCCAGGGCGACCTGGGACGAGTCCTCCGCCGCGCTGTCGCCCATGGACGCGGCGATGCAGGTCGCGATCCCGGAGTTCGACGGGCGTCTCATCACCGTCCCGTTCTCCTTCAAGGAGCAGGGCCCGGACGACGTCCCGGTGTACGTGGCCGACCCCGAGCGGGCCGCGCGGGTCGCCGGAATCGCCGTACGGCACGCGGAGTTGAAGCACAAGCCGAACGCCGACAAGAAGCTCGCGCTCGTCTTCACCGCCTATCCGACCAAGCACTCGCGCGTCGGCAACGCGGTCGGTCTCGACACGCCTGCCTCGGCGATTCGGGTGCTCGACTCGCTGCGGGATGCCGGCTACGTGGTCGAAGGACACCCGGACAACGGGGACGAGTTGATCCATCGACTGATCAACGCCGGTGGCCACGACGTCGAATGGCTCACTGAGGAGCAGTTGGCCGCCGCGCCCGCGCGCGTGCCGCTCGCCGACTACCAGGCCTGGTTCGACAAGCTGGACCCGGACCTCAAGGCAGGCATGCTGGAGGCGTGGGGCGAGCCGCCCGGCAACCTGTACGTGGACGGCGACGACATCGTGCTCGCCTCGTTGCAGTTCGGGAACGTCGTCGTGATGATCCAGCCGCCGCGCGGCTTCGGGGAGAACCCGATCGCGATCTACCACGACCCCGACATGCCGCCGTCGCACCACTACATGGCGGCCTACCGCTGGCTGGAGGCTGCGTCTTCTCAAGGCGGCTTCGGCGCGGACGCCGTCGTCCACATGGGCAAGCACGGCACCATGGAATGGCTGCCCGGCAAGGGACTTGGGCTGAGCGGCGGCTGCGCGCCCGACGCCGTGCTCGGTGAACTCCCCCTGATCTACCCGTTCATCGTCAACGACCCCGGCGAGGGCACCCAGGCCAAGCGGCGCGGGCACGCCACGGTCGTCGACCACCTCGTGCCGCCGATGGCGCGTGCCGACACCTACGGCGACCTGGCCAAGCTGGAGCAACTCCTCGACGAGTACGCGCTGGTGTCCGACCTGGACCCGACGAAGGCACCGGCCGTGCGCGCGCAGATCTGGACGCTGGTGAAGGCCGCCGAGCTGCACCACGACCTGCATGTGGACGACCAGCCGGACGATGCGGCGTTCGACGAGTTCGTGATGCACATCGACGGCTATCTGTGCGAGATCAAGGACGTGCAGATCCGCGACGGGCTGCACATCCTCGGCGGCGGGCCGGTCGGCGAAGCGCGCGTGAACCTCGTGCTCGCCGTGCTGCGCGCCTCGCAGGTGTGGGGCGGGCAGGCGAACGCGCTGCCGGGTCTGCGGGCCTCGCTGGCCGAGCACTTCGGGCTCAGCGAGAAGGAGCTGCTCGGCGAGCCGGGCGCTCCCGTGAAGGTGCCGGTGGAGCTGACGGAGCTGGTCGAGGGACCGGCCCGGTCGGCCGCCGACGCGATCGATCTGCTGGAGCAGCTGTGCCGCCGGTTCGCGGAGGGCATGGAGGCCCAGGAGTGGGACGTCACGACCGTCCCGGCGCTCGTCAGTGCCGTCATCGGCGCCGAACTCCCGGACGCCGTGGCGGTGTTGGAGTTCGCCTGCGACGAGGTGGTCCCCCGCCTCACCCGCACCACCGACGAGATCGACCACATCCTGCTCGCACTCGACGGCGGTTACGTCCCGGCGGGCCCGTCGGGCTCCCCGACCCGCGGCCTGGTCAACGTCCTGCCGACCGGCCGCAACTTCTACTCGGTCGACCCCAAAGCCATTCCGTCCAGGCTGAGTTGGGAGGTGGGACAGTCCCTCGCGGACTCGCTCGTGCAGCGATATCTGCAGGACAACGGCGAGTTCCCGAAGTCCGTCGGCCTCACGGTCTGGGGCACGTCGGCCATGCGCACCCAGGGCGACGACATCGCCGAGATCCTCGCGCTGCTGGGCTGCCGTCCCGTCTGGGACGACGCCTCGCGCCGGGTGACCGGCTTCGAGATCGTGCCCGTCACGGAGTTGGGCCGGCCGCGCATCGATGTCACGGTCCGTATCTCCGGCTTCTTCCGGGACGCGTTCCCGCACGTCGTCGGGCTGATCGACGACGCGGTGCGGGCGGTGGCCGAACTGGAGGAGCCGCCCGAGTCCAACTACGTCCGCAAGCACGCCGACGAGGACACCGCCGAGCACGGCGACCGACGCCGGGCCACTGCCCGTATCTTCGGCTCCAAGCCGGGCGCCTACGGTGCCGGTCTGCTGCCGCTGATCGACGCGCGCAACTGGCGCAGCGACGCCGACCTCGCCGAGGTGTACGCCGTCTGGGGCGGGTACGCCTACGGGCGCGGGCTGGACGGGCGACAGGCGCGTGGGGACATGGAGACGGCGTTCAAGCGAATTGCCGTGGCGGCGAAGAACGTCGACACCCGCGAGCACGATCTCGTCGACGCCGACGACTACTTCCAGTACCACGGCGGCATGGTCGCCATGGTCCGGCACCTGACGGGCACGAGCCCCGAGGCGTACGTCGGCGACTCCGCCACCCCGGACCAGGTGAAGACGCGCACGCTGGGCGAGGAGACGCACCGGGTCTTCCGGGCGCGCGTGGTCAACCCCCGCTGGATGGCGGCGATGCGGCGGCACGGCTACAAGGGTGCCTTCGAGATGGCGGCGACCGTCGACTACCTCTTCGGCTACGACGCCACCGCCGGGGTCGTGGACGACTGGATGTACGAGAAGCTCAGCGCCGAGTACGTCTTCGCCCCGGAGAACCAGGACTTCATGAAGAAGTCCAACCCGTGGGCGCTGCGCGGCATCACAGAGCGGCTCCTGGAAGCGGCCGAGCGCGGACTGTGGGCCGAGCCGGACGCGGAGACGCTGGAACGGCTGCGGGCGATCTACCTGGAGCTTGAGGGCGACCTGGAGGGCGACGAGAAGTGAGTACCCCCTTTCCGTTCACGGCCGTTGTCGGCCAGGACGACCTGCGGCTCGCGCTGCTGCTGAACGCCGTCTCCCCGGCGGTCGGCGGTGTGCTGGTGCGCGGCGAGAAGGGCACCGCCAAGTCCACGGCCGTGCGGGCCCTTTCGGCGCTCATGCCGACGCTGAACGTCGTCGCCGGGTGCCGTTTCTCCTGCGACCCCGACTCCCCCGACCCCGCGTGCCCGGACGGCCCGCACGAGCCGGGGGCGTTCGAGACGCGCCCGGCCCGGATGGTCGAACTGCCGGTCGGCGCCTCGGAGGACCGCCTCGTCGGCGCCCTCGACATCGAACGGGCGCTGGCCGAGGGCGTGAAGGCCTTCGAACCCGGCCTGCTCGCCGACGCGCACCGCGGGATCCTCTACGTCGACGAGGTCAACCTCCTCCACGACCACCTGGTCGACCTCCTCCTCGACGCGGCCGCGATGGGCGCCTCGTACGTCGAACGCGAAGGCGTATCCGTCCGCCACGCCGCCCGCTTCCTGCTCGTCGGCACCATGAACCCCGAAGAGGGCGAGCTGCGGCCGCAGTTGCTCGACCGGTTCGGCCTGACGGTCGAGGTGGCCGCCTCGCGGGAGCCCGACCAGCGGGTCGAGGTCGTCCGGCGCAGGCTCGCCTACGACGACGATCCGGCCGGTTTCTCGACGCGTTGGGCGGACGAGGAGACGTCGGTACGGCAACGGATCATCGCCGCGCGGGAGTTGTTGCCGTCGGTGCGGCTCGGCGACGGGGCGCTGCGGCAGATCGCGGCGACCTGCGCCGCCTTCGAGGTGGACGGCATGCGGGCCGACATCGTGATGGCGCGTACGGCGACCGCGCTGGCCGCCTGGGCCGGGCGGACCGACGTGCTCGCCGAGGACGTACGGCAGGCCGCGTTGCTCGCGCTGCCGCACCGCAGGCGCCGTAATCCCTTTGATGCCCCGGGACTCGACGAGAACAAGCTCGACGAGACGCTGGAGGAGTTCGCGGAGCCGGATGACGATCCCGAGCCGGACGGTGACGGGCCCGGCGACGACGGACCGGGCGGGGGCGGCGGGGAGCCGGCGCCGGACGACGCCGGTCCGCAGGACGGCGACACGGGGGCGCAGCCGGAGTCCGGGGAGGACGGCGAGCAGCAGCCCTCCGGTGCCGGCTCGGGCGAGCAGTCCGCCGTACGGGCCGCCGAGCCCTTCCGTACCAAGGTGCTGAGCGTGCCCGGGATCGGGGCGGGGGCCGCCGGGCGGCGGTCGCGGGCGCGGACCGAGCACGGGCGGACGACGGGGGCGCGACGGCCCCGCGGAGCGCTCACCAAGCTGCATCTGGCGGCCACCGTGCAGGCCGCCGCCCCGCATCAGCGGGCGCGTGGGCGGTCCGGGCGGGGGCTGGTGATACGCCGGGACGATCTGCGGCAGGCGACGCGTGAGGGGCGTGAGGGGAACCTCGTGCTGTTCGTCGTGGACGCGTCCGGGTCGATGGCGGCGCGGCAGCGGATGAGTGCGGTGAAGGGGGCTGTGCTCTCGCTGTTGCTCGACGCGTATCAGCGGCGGGACAAGGTGGGGTTGGTGACGTTCCGGGGGGCGGCCGCGGATGTCGCCTTGCCTCCTACTTCGTCCGTGGACGCGGCTGCGGTGCGGCTTGAGTCATTGCCGACGGGTGGGCGTACGCCGCTCGCGGCCGGGCTGCTCAAGGCGCATGACGTGCTGCGGGTGGAGCGGTTGCGGGATCCGGCTCGGCGGGCGCTGGTCGTCGTGGTGACCGACGGGCGCGCGACGGGTGGGCCCGAGCCGGTGGCGTTGGCCGGGCGGGCGGCTCGGTTGTTCGCGGCGGAGGGGGTCGCGTCGGTGGTCGTCGACTGTGAGTCGGGGCCCGTGCGGTTGGGGCTCGCCCGGCAGCTCGCGGGTGAGCTGGAGGGAACGGCTGTGACGTTGGACGAGTTGCGGGCGGACTCCATTGCCGGGCTGGTCAAGGACGTTCAGGGCAACAGGAGGGCCGCGTAATGCCTCAAGGGCAGCCGAGTGTCGTGCCGGACGATGGGCTGACTACTCGCCAGCGGCGCAATCGGGCGCTTGTCGTGGTGCACACGGGGATCGGGAAGGGCAAGTCGACCGCTGCCTTCGGGCTGGCATTGCGGGCCTGGAATCAGGGGTGGCCCATCGGGGTGTTCCAGTTCGTCAAATCGGCGAAGTGGAAGGTGGGCGAGGAGAACGCGCTCCGAGTGCTGGGGGCTTCCGGGGAGGGCGGTCCCGTCGACTGGCACAAGATGGGCGAGGGGTGGTCGTGGGTGCAGCGCGACTCCCAGATGGACAACGAGGAGAAGGCTCGCGAGGGGTGGGAGCAGGTCAAGCGGGATCTGGCCGCTGAGACGTACCGGCTTTATGTGCTGGATGAGTTCGCCTATCCGATGCATTGGGGGTGGGTGGACACGGACGAGGTGATCGAGGTGCTGCGGGGTCGGCCCGGGAACCAGCACGTCGTGATCACGGGGCGGAACGCTCCTGAGAAGCTCGTCGAGTTCGCCGATCTTGTGACTGACATGTCCAAGGTCAAGCACCCTATGGACGCCGGCCAGAAGGGCCAGAGGGGTATCGAGTGGTGACCGCGTGACTTCTTCCCCGTCCTCCGTCTCCGTGCCTCGGCTGGTCATTGCCGCGCCGTCTTCCGGCAGCGGTAAGACCACCGTTGCCACGGGGTTGATGGCTGCGCTGACCGCGCGGGGGCTTGTTGTGTCTCCGCACAAGGTCGGGCCCGACTACATCGATCCCGGGTATCACGCGCTCGCCACCGGGCGGGTGGGGCGGAATCTCGACGCGTATCTGTGTGGGCCGGAGTTGGTCGGGCCACTGTTCGCGCATGGCGCGCGCGGGTGTGATCTCGCCGTTGTCGAGGGCGTGATGGGGATGTACGACGGGGCCGCCGGGGAGGGTGAACTGGCGTCCACCGCTCATGTGGCGAAGTTGCTGCGGGCGCCTGTCGTGCTTGTCGTCGACGCGTCTTCGCAGTCTCGGTCGGTTGCGGCGCTGGTGCATGGGTTTGCTTCCTGGGATCCGGAGGTTCGGGTCGGGGGCGTGATTCTCAACAAGGTCGCTTCTGATCGGCATGAGGAGTTGTTGCGGGAGGCGTTGGAGTCGGCCGGGGTGCCGGTGCTCGGGGTGTTGCGGCGGGTGGCTCAGGTGGATACGCCGTCCAGGCACTTGGGATTGGTGCCGGTCGCCGAGCGGCAGTCGGCTGCGGTTGAGGCTGTTGCCGCGATGGCTGCGCAGGTTGAGCGTGGGTGTGATCTGGAAGGGCTGCTCTCGCTGGCGCGCGGTGCGGGGGCGTTGTCCTGTGCGGCTTGGGATGCGGCTGAGTCCTTGGCCTCTTCGCCCCCGCCGCCCCTACCCGTCCCATCCCTGGGGGCTGCCGCCCCCGAACCCCCGCTTCGGCCTGGACGGCCTCGTCCTCAAACGCCGGACGGGCTGAAAGACAAAGACCCGGACGGGGCGGAAGACAAAGCCCCGGGCCGGCGCCCAGAAGTCAGAATTGCCGTCGCCGGTGGTCCCGCCTTCACCTTCTCCTACGCCGAGCACGCCGAGCTCCTCACCGCCGCCGGTGCCGAAGTCGTCACCTTCGATCCCCTTCACGACGAGCAACTCCCCGACGGGACACGCGGGTTGGTCATCGGAGGTGGGTTCCCTGAGGTGTACGCCGCCGAGTTGTCCGCCAACGAACCCCTCCGCAAAGCCGTCGCCGCCCTCGCAGAGACCTCCGCTCCCGTTGCCGCCGAGTGTGCCGGGTTGCTTTATCTGTGTCGGGAGTTGGACGGGCTGCCGATGTGCGGCGTGCTCGATGCGGACGCCCGGATGAGCGAGCGGCTCACGCTCGGGTATCGGGATGCCGTGGCCGTGAGTGACAGCGTGCTGGCCGTGGCCGGGACTCGGATGCGGGGGCACGAGTTTCATCGGACGGTCGTCGAGCCGGGGGCCGGGATGGTTGCCGCGTGGGGTGTGCGTGCTCCCGAGCGGCGCCTCGAAGGATTCGTACAAGAAAGCGTGCACGCGAGTTATCTGCACACGCACTGGGCGTCCGAGCCCGGTGTCGCCCTTAGGTTCGTGGAGAGGTGCCGGACGTCATGAGCAGCAGGCTGATCGGAGTCGGGGTGGGTCCCGGCGATCCCGAGCTGGTGACCGTCAAGGGCGTCAACGCGCTGCGGGCCGCCGATGTCGTCGTCGTGCCCGTCATGGACACGGGTGACCGGGGGCGGGCTGAGGCGACCGTGCTGCACTACGTGCCCGAGGAGAAGGTCGTACGGGTCGTGTTCGCCCTGAATGAGCGCAGTGATCGGGGGCGGCGGGAAGCCGCCTGGGATGCCGCCGGGGGGCGGGTGGCGCAGTTGCTCCGCGAGCTTGGGAACGTTGCCTTTGCCACCATCGGCGATCCCAATGTGTATTCCACCTTCACCTATCTCGCGCAGACCATCGCCGAGTCGGTGCCGGGGACCGTCATCGAGACCGTGCCCGGGATCACCGCCATGCAGGATCTCGCGGCCCGGTCCGGGGCCGTGCTGACGGAGGGAACCGAGCCGCTGACCCTCGTGCCCGTCACCGCCGGGGCCGCCGTGCTCAAGGACGCCCTCGCCGGGCCCGGCACGGTCGTCGCGTACAAGTTCGGGCGGCAGGCCGGTGAGGTCGCCGAGGCGCTGCGCGAGACCGGGCGGATCGACGATGCGGTGTGGGGCTCGGCTCTGGGGCTGGAGTCCGAGTCCATTCGGCCGGCCGCCGAACTGGACGGGACTCCGTTGCCGTATCTCTCCACGCTCATCGCGCCCGCGCGGCGCGACGGCGGGCGGGGTGGGAAATTGTGAGCCCGGGCGGCAGAGCCCTGGTGACGGCCGCCGGATCAACCGGCCAGGCCCACCACCAGCCAGATGAAGCCCACGCCCGCGACCGTGCACAGCAGGGTCGAGCGGGCGGGGTGTTCGTGGTGGGCCTCGGGGAGGATCTCGGCGGCGGCCAGGTAGAGGAGCACGCCGGCGAAGAGGCCGAGATAACCGCCGAGCAGGCCCTCCGGGATGCTGACGAAGGCCGTCGAGGCCGCGCCCACGACCGGGGCCAGCGCGTCCGCGAACAGCATGGTCAGCGCCTTGCGGCGGGCGTTTCCGTACAGGCTCGTGATCGTGTACGTGTTGAAGCCGTCCGCGAAGTCGTGGGCGACGACCGCCAGCGCGACCGCCGTGCCCATGCCGCCGCCGACCTGGAAGGCCGCGCCGATCGCCACGCCGTCCATGGCGCTGTGGCCGACCATCGCCGAGGCCGCCGTGAGGCCCACCTCGGGGGCGCGGCCGTTGTGCTCGTCCCCGCCGTGGGAGGCCTGACGGGCGGCGAGCAGACGTTCGACCAGATGGGCCAGCAGGAAGCCGGCCACGAAGAGCAGCAGGGCCGCCGGTACGCCGAAGATGTCGTCGCCCGCGGCCTGCAGCGCCTCCGGCAGCAGGTCCAGGCCGACCACGCCCAGCATCAGGCCACCCGCCAGGCCCAGGACCAGATGGCGGCGGTCGGTGACCCGCTGTGCCGTCCAGCCGCCGGCCAGCGTCATCAGGAACGCGCCGAGCGCGACGAAGACCGCCATGTGCCCTTGCTATCCGATCAACCCCCGTTCGCGCACATCCAGCGGGCGCGGCGGCACCACCCGTAAGACCTTTTGTCCAGAGAGGACCGTTTTCTGATGGCCGATGCCCCCACCGGCAAGGTGACCTTCGTCGGTGCCGGCCCCGGCGCCGCCGACCTGCTGACGTTCCGTGCCGCGCGCGCCATCGCCGAGGCCGACGTCGTGATCTGGGCGGCCAGCCTGGTGCAGGCGGAGGTCCTCGACCACGCGCGCGAGGGCGCCGAGATCATGGACTCGGCGACGATGTCCCTGGAGGACGTGGTTGCCGTGTACGAGCGGGCCCACGCGGAAGGATTGCGGGTCGCTCGTATTCACTCCGGCGATCCCGCCCTGTGGGGCGGTACCCAGGAACAGCTCGACCGGTGTGCCCGGATCGGGATCGCGACCGAGATCGTGCCCGGGGTCTCCGCCTTCTCCGCCGTCGCCGCCCTCGCGCAGCGCGAGCTGACCATCCCCGAGGTCGCGCAGTCCGTCGTCCTCACCCGGCTCGGCGGCGGCAAGACGCCGATGCCGCCCGGCGAGGAGGTCCGCGAGTTCGCCCGGCACGGCACCACCATGGCGGTCTTCCTGTCGGCGGCCCGCAGCGGGCAGCTCGTGCGGGAGCTGCTGGAGGGCGGCTACCCGACGTCGACCCCGGTCGTGGTCGCATACCAGGCGACCTGGCCCGAGGAACTGCTCGTGCGCTGCACGATCGGCACCCTGGAGGAGACCGTCAAGGAGCACAAGCTGTGGAAGCACACGCTGTTCCTGGTCGGCCCCGCGCTGGCCGCCGAGGGCACGCGCTCGCACCTGTATCACCCCGGTCACTTCCACGGCTATCGCAAGGCGGATCCTGAGGCTCGTCGGGCGTTGCGCGAGCGAGGGGCGAGTACGTGATCACCGTCATCGGTACGGGGACGGGGGCGCCGCCTGCCCCGGAGGCGCTGGCCGGTGCCGAGCTGGTCGTCGGCGGGCGGCGGCACCTGGACGCCGTACGGCTGCCGGAGACGGCCGAGCGGATCGTCCTCGGTCCGCTGGCGCCGGCGCTCGACACGATCGAGGAGTACGTCGGCAAGGACCGGCCGGTCGCCGTGCTGGCCTCGGGCGACCCCGGGTTCTTCGGGATCGTGCGGGCGCTGGCCGAGCGGTTCGGGTCCGCGCTGCTGGATGTGCGGCCCGGGGTCTCGTCCGTCGCCACCGCCTTCGCGCGGCTCGGGCTGGCCTGGGACGACGCCGTGGTCGTCAGCGCGCACGGGCGGGAACTGCGGACGGCCGTCAATGTCTGCCGGGCCCATCCCAAGGTGGCTGTGCTGACCGGGCCGGGCGCGGGGCCCGCCGAGTTGGGTGCCGCGCTGCCCGGCGGGCGGGTGCTCGTCGTGGCGAGTGCGCTGGGTGATCCCGAGCACGAGCGCGTGGAGCGGGTGACGGCCGCCGAGGCCGCCGCCCGTGACTGGGGTACGGCGGTGAGTGTGGTGCTGTGCCTCGACGAGACGCGGGTACTGGGCGCCGTGCGGACGGTGGCGGGGGCGCCCGGCGGGCCGGAGCGATGGGCCTTGGACGAGCGGGAGTTCACGCACCGCGACTCGATGATCACCAAGTTCGAGGTGCGCGCCCTCGCGCTGGCCCGGCTCGGTCCGCGGCTGGGTGATCTGGTCTGGGACGTCGGCGCCGGGTCCGGGTCCGTGGCCGTCGAGTGTGCGCGGCTCGGGGCCGCCGTCGTCGCCGTCGAGAAGACCGCGGACGGTGTCGAGCGGATTCGCGCCAATGCCGTGGCCCACGGTGTCGATGTGCAGGTGGTGCACGGCGAGGCGCCGGTCGCACTGTCCCAACTCGACGATCCCGACGCCGTGTTCGTCGGCGGCGGCGGGCGCGAACTGCCCGTCATCGTCACCGCGTGTGCCCGTCGGGCCCGGCGGTCGGTCGTCGTCGCGATGGCCGCCCTCGACCGGGTACCGGTCACGCGTCAGGCGCTCGTCGGCGCCGGGTTCGACTGCGACGGCGTGCTGTTGCAGTCCTCGCGGCTCGCGCCGCTGCCGGGGGACGTGACCCGGCTGGCGGCGACCAATCCCGTCTTTCTGCTGTGGGGGACCCGAACCCCCGTCTCTCGTGAAGGAGTTGCTCAGTGATCGGCCTCATTTCCGCCACCGCGGCGGGGGCGGCGGCGCGCGACCGGCTGGCCGCGGCGTGGCCGGAGCGGACGCGCGTGTACGAGGGTCCCGTCGGGGACGCCGTACGGACCGCGTTCGCTCAGTGCGAGCAGCTCGTGTGTTTCCTCGCCACGGGAGCTGTGGTGCGGCTGGTGGCACCCCTGTTGGCCGACAAGCGGACCGACCCCGGGGTCGTGTGCGTCGACGAGGGCGCGCGGTTCGCCGTGTCGCTGGTCGGCGGCCACGGCGGCGGGGCCAACGAACTCGCCCGCGAGGTCGCTGAGTTGCTGGGGGCCGAGCCCGTGGTGACCACGGCCACGGATGCGGTGGGGGTGCCGGGCCTGGACACCCTCGGGTTCCCTGTGGAGGGCGATGTCGCCGGGGTGTCGCGGGCGCTGCTGGACGGCGAACCCGTCTCCCTGGACGCCGAGTTGGCGTGGCCGCTGCCGCCGCTGCGAGTGTCGGACAGGGGCGGCGCGTACGTCATCCGTGTCACCGATCGCGCCGTCGAGCCCGGCGAGCGGGAGGTCGTGCTGCGGCCGCCGTCCCTCGTCGTCGGGGTCGGCGCCTCCAAGGGCGCACCCGTGAACGAAGTGCTCGGGTTGATCTCGGACGCTCTGCGTGAGGCGGGACTGTCCGCCGGCAACATCGCCGAACTCGCCACTGTCGACGCCAAGGCGGACGAACCCGGCATCGTCCAGGCGGCTCAGCGGCTGGGCGTGCCACTGGTGGCCTACTCCGCCGAGGAGTTGGCAGCGGTAGAGGTGCCCAATCCGTCCGACGCGCCACTCGCGGCCGTGGGCACACCGTCCGTCGCGGAGGCCGCCGCGCTCGTGGGCGGAGGCGAACTCCTGGTCCCCAAGCGGAAGTCGGAGCGTGCCGACGGGCAGCCCGCGATGGCGACCTGTGCCGTCGTACGGCGCCTCGCGCGCGGCCGGCTCGCGGTGGTCGGGCTCGGGCCCGGCGCCCGGGACCTGCTCACCCCGCGCGCGAAGGCCGAACTGCGGCGGGCCTCTGTGCTCGTGGGGCTCGACCAGTACGTCGACCAGATCCGCGATCTGCTGCGCCCCGGGACCCTGGTCCTGGAGTCGGGGCTCGGTGCCGAGGAGGAGCGGGCCCGTACCGCCGTCGCCGAGGCGCGCAAGGGGCAGGCGGTCGCGCTGATCGGCAGCGGTGACGCCGGGGTGTACGCGATGGCCTCGCCCGCGCTCGCGGAGGCGTCCGACGACATCGACGTGGTCGGAGTCCCGGGCGTGACCGCCGCGTTGGCCGCCTCGGCGATCCTCGGGGCGCCGCTCGGCCACGACCACGTCTCCATCAGCCTCTCGGATCTGCACACGCCGTGGGAGGTCATCGAGCGTCGGGTGCGGGCCGCGGCCGAGGCGGACATCGTGGTGACGTTCTACAACCCGCGCAGCCGGGGCCGAGGCTGGCAGCTCCCGAAGGCGCTGGCGATCCTCGCCGAGCACCGGGAGCCTGTGACGCCGGTCGGGGTCGTACGCAACGCGTCACGGCCGGACGAATCCAGCCGGGTCACGACACTCCTCTCGCTGGATCCGACGACGGTCGACATGATGACGGTCGTGACCGTGGGCAACACGGCGACCCGTGAGATCGCCGGGCGCATGGTGACGCCGCGCGGCTACCGCTGGCAGGAGGGCGCCCAGTGAACCGTATGGACCATGCGAACGGTGTGGACCGGGTGGTTCATCCGATCGAGGTGGAGTCCTACCGACGGCTGCGCGCCCGCCTGGACACCTCGCACTTCGCGCCGCTGAGCCGGGCGGTCGTGGAGCGGGTCGTCCACTCCGCCGCCGACCTCGAATACGCGAGCGATCTCGTCCTGGACGAGGGCGAGTTGGCGAAGGCGCATGCCGCGCTGCACGCCGGGGCGCCCGTCGTCGTGGACGTGGAGATGGTCGCGGCCGGGATCACCCGGCGGGAGACCGTCTGCCGGCTCAGGGACGCCGAGTCCGGTCCGGGGCTGACGCGTTCGGCCCACGCGATCCGCCTCGCGTACGAGGAGGTCGGGCCCGGCGCCCTGTGGGTGATCGGCAACGCGCCGACCGCCCTGGAGGAGTTGCTGACGCTGGACGTCTCCCCCGCGCTCGTCATCGGCCTGCCCGTCGGCTTCGTCGGCGCGGCCGAGTCCAAGGCCGCGTTGCGCGCGAGCGGGCTGCCCGCCGTGAGCAACGTGTCCGAGAAGGGCGGTTCGGCCGTCGCGGCGGCCGCGCTCAACGCCCTGCTGTACCACCCTGTTTCACAGCCCGTTCCGTACTCCGAGGAGAAATCGTGACCACCCCGCCGCCCGCCCTGCTCATCGCCGGTCATGGCACCCGGGACCAGGCCGGAGCCGAGGCGTTCCGCGACTTCGTCCGGGAACTGGGCCACCGCCACCCCGAACTGCCCGTCGCGGGCGGCTTCATCGAGCTGTCCGCGCCGCCGCTGGGCGAGGCGGTCGCCGAGCTGGTGGAGCGGGGCGTACGCCGGTTCGCGGCCGTTCCGCTGATGCTGGTGTCCGCCGGGCACGCCAAGGGGGACATCCCGGCGGCGCTGTCCCGCGAGAAGGAACGGCACCCGGGGATCTCGTACACCTACGGGCGCCCGCTGGGCCCGCACCCGTCGCTGCTGTCGGTCCTGGAGCGGCGCCTGGACGAGGTGCTCGGCGAGTCCGCGCGCACGCCGCGGGACCGGGCCGACGTGACCGTGCTGCTGGTCGGCCGCGGCTCCACCGACCCGGACGCCAACGCCGAGGTGCACAAGGCGGCGCGGCTGCTGTGGGAGGGGCGTGGGTACGCGGGCGTGGAGACGGCGTTCGTGTCGCTGGCGGCGCCGGATGTGCCCAGCGGCCTGGACCGGTGCGTGCGGCTGGGGGCGCGGCGGATCGTCGTACTCCCGTACTTCCTCTTCACCGGGATCCTGCCGGAGCGGGTGCGGCAGCAGACCGAGGGGTGGGCGGCGGCGCACCCGGAGGTCGAGGTGCGGTCCGCCGAGGTCATCGGGCCCGAGCCGGAGCTGCTCGACCTGGTGATGGAGCGGTACCGGGAGGCCGTCGAGGGCGATCTGCGGATGAACTGCGACTCGTGCGTGTACCGGATCGCGCTGCCGGGCTTCGAGGACAAGGTGGGGCTGCCGCAGCAGCCGCACTTCCACCCGGACGACGACGGTCATCACCACCACGGGCACCACCACGACGGACATGCCCATGCGCACTGACGGCGCCCACGATCTGCGTCACCACGGTGACGCCGAGGTCCGCGACGGCGGGGCGGCGCTCGTCGACCTCGCGGTGAACGTCCGCGCCGACACGCCCCCGGCGTGGCTGCGGGAGCGGATCGCCGAGTCGCTGGGCTCGCTCGCCGCGTATCCGGACGGGCGGGCCGCGCGGGCGGCGGTGGCCGCGCGGCACGGGCTGCCGGTGGAGCGGGTGCTGCTGACGGCGGGTGCGGCCGAGGCCTTCGTGCTGCTGGCGCGCGCCCTGAAGGTCCGTCAACCGGTGGTCGTGCACCCGCAGTTCACGGAGCCGGAGGCGGCTCTGCGGGACGCGGGGCACACCGTGGACCGGGTGCTGCTGCGCGCCGAGGACGACTTCCGGCTGGATCCGGCGGTGGTCCCCGAGGACGCGGACCTGGTCCTGGTGGGCAACCCGACGAACCCGACCTCGGTCCTGCACCCGGCCGAGTCCCTGGCCCGACTGGCGCGCCCCGGGCGGACGTTGGTCGTCGACGAGGCCTTCATGGACGCGGTGCCGGGCGAGCGCGAGGCGCTGGCCGGCCGGACCGACATACCCGGCCTGGTCGTCCTGCGCAGCCTGACCAAGACCTGGGGCCTGGCCGGACTGCGCATCGGCTACGTCCTCGCCGCCCCGGAGACGATCGCGGAACTGGAGCGCGCCCAGCCCCTGTGGCCGGTGTCCACCCCGGCGCTGGCCGCCGCCGAGGCCTGCGTCGCCCCGCGAGCCCTGGCGGAGGCGGCCCACGCGGCTCACCGCATCGCGGCGGACCGGGCCCATCTCGTCGCCGGCCTCAGCGAGTTCGACTCCGACGGCCTCCGTGTCGTCGAGCCCGCCGAGGGCCCCTTCGTCCTCATCCGCCTCCCCCGGGCCGACGTGGTCCGCCACCATCTGCGCAACCTCGGCTTCGCGGTCCGGCGCGGGGACACGTTCCCCGGACTGGGCGATCAGTGGCTGCGGATCGCGGTACGGGATCGGGGGACGGTGAACCGCTTTCTGCAGGCGCTGGATCAGGCGGTGACGCTGACGAAGGACTGACGGCTGCGAAGACCGGCCCCGTCAGCCCCGCCGCCGCGCCAGCACCACCGCTCCCCCGCCCGCCACGAGCAGCACGACCGCGCCGCCCGCAAGGTACGGGGTCATCGAGCTGCCGCCGGTCTCGGCGAGGCCGGCCTCCTCGACGGGCCCGCCCTGCGGCTCGACGTCGGCCGGCTTCGGGCTCGGCTTCGTCGCGGCGGCCGGCGCCTCGCAGGTGGCCTCGGCGAGGGTCAGGGTGCCTTCGACCTCGGCCACGTTGAGCTTCAACGGGTTGATGGAGACCTTGAGTCGGAGGGCGGTGGCCGCCGCCGTGCGCGAGGTGGTCTGCGTCTTGGACAGGTCGAGGCGGACCTCGCCGATGCCGGGCGCCTTGACGTCGGTCGTGCCACCGGCGGTCAGAGTGATCTTCTTGCCCAGGACCGTCACACCGCCGAGGAGGTTGGCGGAGGCGGTAGGGGTCCTGCCTGCCTCGCAGGTCGCCTTGGAGGTGACCTGGCCGACCTCGATCAGGGACAGCAGGGGCAGGCCGGGGACGTGCAGTCTGGCGTGGGCGAGTTCGGTGCGGCCCTCGGCCTTGGTGGCGGTGACGGTGGACTTCGCCGACGCCACGTCCGCGGCCAGGACGCTGAAGGGCTTGCCGCCGTCGACGCCGTCCAACTGGGCGCTCAGGGCGGTCTTCTCGGCGCTCGCCGGCGCCTCGACCTGGTTCAGGGAGACCGCGAGCGGGACGTTCACGGTCTTGTTGAGCAGGGCCACGTCGAGCCCGGTGCGCAGC
Organism: Streptomyces pseudovenezuelae; assembly: GCF_029892565.1. Classification (GTDB taxonomy): domain Bacteria; phylum Actinomycetota; class Actinomycetes; order Streptomycetales; family Streptomycetaceae; genus Streptomyces; species Streptomyces pseudovenezuelae_A. The sequence continues at coordinate 86,481 of NZ_JARXVH010000005.1, forward strand.
ACGACGGCGCTCGCGCGGCCCTGGTCGGAGGTCGCGTGCGCGGAGCCCGCCGCGCCCAGGACCGCTGGACCCGCGGCCAGGAACGTGGCCGTCGCGACGGTGGCGAGGCGGCGTGCGGGCAGGCGGAAGCTGTTGCCGTTCAAGGTGGGGACCCCCAGAGGAGACTTGCTTGGGACCCGGCAAGAATTACGCACGAAGAGTGAACCGGGGTCAATCCGGCGCCAGTTCACCCCATCGTGCGTTCCCCGTGAAGGTTTTCGAATCTCACGGCACAGGCGTTCCACTCTTCCCCCGCCGCACCGCCTTCTGTCCGAATACGGAGTTGACGTACCGGCGCGCAAAAGGGCGCGCACCACGTCAACCCCGTACGCGTGCGGGACCCCGTATACGTGCGAGTCCTAGCCGACGACCCGCCCGTTCATCACCACTCGGCGCGGTGCCGCCAGGACCCGTACGTCGGCCCGCGGGTCCTCCTCGTACACCACGAGGTCTGCCGCCGCCCCCTCCTCCAGGCCCGGTCGGCCGAGCCACTCCCGGGCCGCCCATGCCGTCGCCGACAGGGCCTCCAGGGGTGGGATGCCGGCGGTGACCAGTTCGGCCACCTCCGCCGCCGCGAGGCCGTGCGGGAGCGTGCCGCCGGCGTCCGTGCCGACGTACACCGGGATGCCGGCGTCGTAGGCGTTGCGGACGGTGTCGTAGCGGCGTTCGTGGAGCCTGCGCATATGGGCCGACCATTTCGGGAACTTGGCCTCGCCGTCGGCGGCGAGCTGCGGGAAGGTCGCGATGTTGACCAGGGTGGGGACGATCGCGACGCCCCGGTCGGCGAAGAGCGGGATCAGTTCGTCGGTGAGGCCGGTCGCGTGCTCGACGCAGTCGATGCCGGCCTCGACCAGGTCCTGGAGGGAGCTCTCGGCGAAGCAGTGCGCGGTGACGCGGGCGCCGAGGCGGTGGGCCTCGGCGATGGCCGCCTCGACGGCGTCCCGCGGCCAGCTGGGCGCCAGATCACCGAGGTCGCGGTCGATCCAGTCGCCGACCAGCTTCACCCAGCCGTCACCCCGGCCGGCCTCCCGGGCGACGTACTCGACCAGGTCCGCCGGCTCGATCTCGTGCGCGTAGCCCCGCAGATAGCGGCGGGTGCGGGCGATGTGCCGGCCGGCCCTGATGATCTTCGGGAGGTCCTCGCGGTCGTCGATCCAGCGGGTGTCGGAGGGCGAGCCCGCGTCCCGGATGAGGAGCGTGCCGGCCTCGCGGTCGGTCAGCGCCTGCTTCTCGGCCACGTCCCGCTCGACCGGCCCGTGCGCGCCGAGGCCGACATGGCAGTGGGCGTCGACGAGCCCGGGCAGGGTCCAGCCCTCGACGGTCCGGATGTCGCCGGCACCGGCGGGACGGTCGTAGGAGATCCGGCCGTCGACGACCCAGAGTTCGTCGCGGACGTCGTCGGGTCCGACCAGGACCCTGCCCTTCACATGCAGCACCGGGTGATCGCTCATGAGGCTCACCCTAGGACGGCGGCCTCACCGCGGCTGCTCCGGTGTCTCCTCCTCGACCTCGGCCATCGCGGGGTCCAGGAGCCGCGACAGGAAGTGGCGGGTGCGGGCGTTGGTGGGGGCGGTGATGACCTGTGCCGGGGTGCCGTCCTCGACGATCACGCCGCCGTCCATGAAGACGACCCGGTCGGCGACCTCGCGGGCGAAGGTCATCTCGTGGGTGACGACCATCATGGTCATGCCCTCGTCGGCGAGCATCCGCATCACGGCCAGTACGTCGCCCACGAGTTCGGGGTCGAGCGCGGACGTCGGCTCGTCGAAGAGCATCACCTCGGGGCCCATCGACAGCGCGCGGGCGATCGCCACCCGCTGCTGCTGGCCGCCGGAGAGGGAGGCGGGGTAGGCGTCCGCCTTCTCGGACAGGCCGACGCGGGACAGGTTCTCGGCGGCGACCTTCGCGGCCTCCGTCTTGCCCCGCCGCAGTACCCGGCGCTGCGGCAGCGTGAGGTTGTCGGTCACCGTGAGGTGCGGGAAGAGGTTGAACTGCTGGAAGACCATGCCGATACGGCGGCGTACGGCGTCGATGTCGACGTCCGGGTCGGTGAGTTCGGTGCCGCCGACGAAGACCTGGCCCTTGGTGGGCTCTTCGAGCAGGTTCACGCAGCGCAGGAGCGTGGACTTGCCGGAGCCGGAGGGGCCGATGACGCAGACGACCTCGCCGCGCCGGATCTCAAGGTCGATGCCCTTGAGGACCTCGTTGTCGCCGAACGACTTGTACAGGCCGCGTACTTCGATCTCCGGACCGGCCGCATGAGGTGTCTCGGTCATTTCACGGCCTCCTGGGCCTTCGCCTCCATGCGGCGTACGACGAAGCCGAGCGGGATGGTGACCAGCAGGTAGCACAGGCCGGCGACCAGGATCGGCGTGGAGTTGGCGGTCTGGCTGGCCAGGTCCCGGCCGTACTTGGACAGTTCGCGCTCCTCCAAGGTGACGCCGAGGAACAGGACGAGGGAGGAGTCCTTGAAGAGGAGCACCAGTTCGTTGGTCAGCGGCGGCAGGATGATGCGGAAGGCCTGCGGGATGACGATCGAGATCATCGCGCGAGCGGGCGAGAAGCCCAGTGAACGGGCCGCCTCCAACTGCCCCTTGGGCACCGCCTGGATGCCCGCCCGGATGGTCTCCGCCATGTAGGCCGCGGCGACCAGGCCGAGCGCGAGGGCCACCTTGCCGTAGGTGCCGCCGACGATCTCCGTGCCGGGGAAGGCGAGCGGGACGGCGACCCCGATGAAGATGAAGATCAGCAGGGCGGGCAGGCCGCGGAAGATCTCGATGTAGATGCCGGCGACCCAGCGGTAGGGGCCCACGGACGACAGCCGCATCAGCGCGATCAGCATGCCCAGCGCCAGTCCGACGACGAAGCCGGACAGCGTGTACAGCACGGTGTTCTTCAGCGCCATCGTGATGACGTCCGGGAACATCTGCTTGGCGATGTCCCACTGCGCGAACTGGTTCTTCAGCCGGCCCCAGTCCGCCGTGAGCGCGAAGACGACCACGGCGGCGACGAACAGGACGTACTGCGCGCCGCGCGACAGGCCGCGCTTCTGACTCCGCGTCATGCCCTTCTTGCGGGGCTGGAGTTGTACGTCGGTGCCGGTCATGAAGCGGAGGCGGACGCGGCGGGCGAGGCCACCGACTCGTCGTACGGGCCGATCCACTTCTCGTACAGCTTCTTGTACGTGCCGTCCGACTTCGCCTGACCGAGCGCCTTGTTGATCGCGGCGAGGAGCTTGGTGCTGCCCTTCTTCACCGTGAAGCCGTACTCCTCACCGGTGTTGATGTTGTCGGCGACCTTGAAGGCGGCGGCGTTGGCCTTGTCCTTCAACCAGCCCTGGACGACCGGGTAGTCGATGACGACGGCCTTGACCTGGCCGGTGCGCAGGCCGTTGAGGACGGCGTCGGAGGATTCGAAGGAGACCGGGTCCAGGCCCTTGCCCTTGACGTAGTCCTCGCCGGTGGTCTGCGCCTGGGCGCCCACCTTCTGGCCCTTGAGGTCGGCGAAGGAGCCGATGCCGCTGTTCTTGTCGACGAGGACGGCCTGGGTTGCGTCAAAATACGGGTCGGAGAAGTCCACGTTCTTCTTGCGCTCGGCCGTGATGGTCATGCCGGCCGCGGCCAGGTCGCACTCGCCGGAGTTGAGGAAGGCGCCGGTCTTGAAGTTCTCGAAGGGCGTGTCGAGGATCTCCTGCTTCACCCCGAGGTCCTTGGCCACCAGGTCGATCAGCGAGACGTCGAAGCCCTGCACCTTGCCGTCGACCTCCGACTGGAAGGGCGGGTAGGGCAGATGGGTGCAGGTGGTGAGCTGACCGGACTTGACGAGTGCGACCCCGCCGGACGTCTTCGAACTGCTGCCGCTGTCGGTGGAGGTACAGCCGGCCACGAGGACCAGCCCGGCCGTCGCGGTGGTGGCGGCCAGGACGCGGGCCCGGCGACCGAGGACGGTGTTCACGGAGACCTCCAGTGGGGAAAGTGGGGGTTCTGATTATAAGGAGATGCTTGGGTCTCTCAAACTATTCCGATGGCTTGAGAGCCGTCTGGCCTAGGAAGTCTCAAGTGACGGGAGTGACACGGGTGGAGGCTACCCTCGATCGAGTCACCCACCCGTGAGTGAAGAGAGCACCGCCGTGACCCACCCCTTCCTCGACCTGCCCCCGCTGAGCGCCGCGCACTTCGCCTCGATCGAGGACCGTGTGGCCCGGCTGCTCGACACCCGGCAGGACGTCGTGATCACCCAGGGCGAGGCGCTGCTGCCCCTGGAGGGCGCGATCCGTTCCACGGCCGGTCCCGGGACGACCGCGCTCAACGTCGTCACCGGCCCCTACGGGCAGACCTTCGGGGACTGGCTGCGGGACTGCGGGGCGACGGTGATCGATCTGGCGGTGCCCTTCCACGCGGCCGTCACGGCGGAGCAGATCCGGGCGGCCTTCGCGGCGCACCCCTCGATCGACTTCGTCTCCCTGGTCCACGCGGAGGCCGCGACCGGCAACACCAACCCGGTCGCGGAGATCGGCGAGGCGGTACGGGAGCAGGGGGCGCTGTTCTACCTGGACGCCGTCGCCTCCATCGGCGCCGAGCCGGTGCTGCCGGACGCGTGGGGCGTGGACCTGTGCGTGATCGGGGCACAGAAGGCGATGGGCGGCCCGGCGGGCGTCTCGGCGGTGTCGGTGAGCGAGCGGGCGTGGGCGCGGATGGCGGCCAATCCGGGGGCGCCGCGTCGCTCGTACCTCTCGCTCCTGGACTGGAAGGAGCGCTGGATCGACGGCGGCCGCAAGGCGCTGCCGCACGCTCCGGCGCAGCTGGAGATGCTCGCGCTGGAGGCGTGCGTCGAGCGGATCGAGACGGCGGGGCTCCCGGCGGTCATGGCCCGCCACGCGTCCGCCGCCGCGGCGACGCGGGCGGGCGTACTCGCCCTGGGCGGGGGTCTTGAGCCGTACGTGCACGAGGCCAGGGACGCGGCACCGGTCGCCACGACGCTGCGGACACCGGCCGGCGTCGACGCGTCGGAGCTGGTCGCGCGGGCGCTGGCGAACGACCCCTCGGTGCCGCTGGCCGCGGGGGGCGGGGCGCTGAGCAAGGAGATGATCCGGGTCAACCACTACGGGGCGGACGCGACACCGGAGGTCGTGCGGGCGAGCCTCACGGCGCTCGCGGGGGCACTGGGGGTTGTCGGCGACCGCTGATAGCGGAGCCTAATTCCAGGGGAATTTTTGAATTCACTTCCCGAATTACCGAGCGCAGCTTCCCACTTTCTCCTGCCCGCTTTTTTTCGGGCTAAACGCAAAGATTTCGCGGGAGTTACGCGGGGGTTGTACGGTTGTGACGCGTTACACATCATGTTCGTTTTGAGGCGTTTGTGACGGGCAAACCGGCACCTTTCGACCAGTTTTCGCGTAACCATCCACGCTCGCGCGATAACACACGGACCCTCCGTCCGTAACCCCTTGCGGCGATGCAATTTCGAATTTCTCTCGGTAAATTCAATTCCCATGACTGCGGGACATGCAGAACTGCAAGCGGAACTGCGAATCGACCGTCCGTCGGTGGCGGACGGCGCCACGCTGTGGCGGATCGCGAAGGAGTCGAAGGCACTCGACCTGAACTCGTCGTACAGCTACCTGCTGTGGTGCCGCGACTTCGCCGACACCTCGGCGGTGGCGCGCGACGACCGGGGCGAGGCGGTCGGCTTCGTCACCGGATACCTGCGGCCGGACCGCCCGGACACCCTGCTCGTCTGGCAGGTGGCGGTGGACGGGGCGTACCGGGGCCGCGGTCTGGCCGGCGCGCTGCTCGACGGGCTGGTCGCACGGATCGGCGCCGAGCAGCGGATCACCGCCGTGGAGACCACGATCACGCCGGGCAACACCGCCTCCGAGCGCCTGTTCGCCTCGTTCGCCGAGCGGCACGGCGCCCGGGTGGAGAACGAGGTGCTGTTCGCCACGGGGCAGTTCCCCGACGGACCGCACGACCCCGAGGTGCTCCACCGCATCGGGCCGCTGTCCCTCTGACGACCACCACGCACTCCCCACGCACTTCTCCCCCACGCAACGAGGAGCGATTCGTCGTGACCATCACCCAGCCCGACCTCAGCGTCTTCGAGACCCTCGAGTCCGAGGTGCGCAGCTACTGCCGCGGCTGGCCCACCGTCTTCGACCGCGCGCAGGGCAGCCGTATGTACGACGAGGACGGCCACGAGTACCTGGACTTCTTCGCCGGCGCCGGTTCACTCAACTACGGGCACAACAACCCCGTCCTGAAACGGGCGTTGATCGACTACCTGGAGCGGGACGGCGTCACGCACGGGCTCGACATGTCGACCACCGCCAAGCGCGCCTTCCTGGAGTCCTTCCAGAACCTGGTGCTGCGACCGCGCGACCTGCCGTACAAGGTGATGTTCCCGGGCCCCACCGGCACCAACGCCGTCGAGTCCGCGCTGAAGTTGGCGCGGAAGGTGAAGGGCCGCGAGGCGATCGTCTCGTTCACCAACGCCTTCCACGGGATGTCGCTGGGCTCGCTCGCCGTGACCGGCAACGCCTTCAAGCGGGCCGGCGCCGGGATCCCGCTCGTGCACGGCACGCCGATGCCCTTCGACAACTACTTCGAGGGCACGGTCCCGGACTTCCTGTGGTTCGAGCGGCTCCTGGAGGACCAGGGCTCCGGCCTCAACAAGCCCGCGGCCGTGATCGTCGAGACCGTGCAGGGCGAGGGCGGCATCAACGTGGCGCGGCCCGAATGGCTGCGCGCGCTCGCCGAGTTGTGCGAGCGGCAGGACATGCTGCTGATCGTCGACGACATCCAGATGGGGTGCGGGCGCACCGGCGCGTTCTTCTCGTTCGAGGAGGCCGGCATCACGCCCGACATCGTCACCGTGTCCAAGTCGATCAGCGGCTACGGACTGCCGATGTCGCTGTGCCTGTTCAAGCCCGAGCTGGACATCTGGGAGCCGGGCGAGCACAACGGCACCTTCCGCGGCAACAACCCCGCGTTCGTCACGGCCACCGCCACCCTTGAGGCGTACTGGGCGGACGGGTCCGCGATGGAGAAGCAGACCAGGGCGCGCGGCGAGCAGGTCGAGCAGGCCTTCGCCGCCATCACCGAGGAGAACCGCGCCGACATCAAGGAGTACCGCGGTCGCGGGCTCGTGTGGGGCATGGAGTTCCTGGAGGCGGCGCGGGCCGAGCGGGTCGCGCGGCGCGCCTTCGAACTCGGGCTGCTCATCGAGACGTCGGGCCCGCAGAGCGAGGTCGTGAAACTCCTCCCGGCGCTGACCATCAGCCCCGAGGAGCTCGACGAGGGCCTCACGGTCCTCGCCCGGGCCGTCCGCGAGACCGCCTGACAGCACGTCTGACAGCACGTCTGACAGGACACCTTTCCGTACCACCTAGGAGGCATCGCAACACCGTGATCGTCCGTTCGTTCAAGGACATCGAAGGCACCGACCGCCACGTACGGGCCGCGTCCGGCACCTGGGAGAGCAAACGCATCGTCCTCGCCAAGGAGCGGGTCGGCTTCTCCGTGCACGAGACGATCCTGTACGCGGGTACGCAGACGGACATGTGGTACGCGAACCACATCGAGGCCGTCGTCTGTGTGCAGGGCGACGCCGAACTGACCGACCGCGAGACCGGGACGACGTACCGCATCACGCCCGGCACCATGTATCTCCTGAACGGGCACGAGCGGCACACGCTGCGGGTCAAGGAGGACTTCCGCTGCATCTGCGTGTTCAACCCGCCCGTGACCGGCCGGGAGGACCACGACGAGAACGGTGTGTATCCGCTGCTCACCGAACCCGAGCCGGAGTCCGCACACGAGGAGGTGTGACATCACCATGACCACCGTCACCGATCTCTACCCCAGCCGCGGCGCCACCGAAGTAGCCGTCCCGCGCAAGGACCCCGTTGTGTGGGGCCCCCTCGACACACCGGGACCGATCGCGGCCGACGGCCTGCGGTCGTTCGAGAACGACGGCTTCCTCGCCGTCGACCAGCTCATCGGCGAGGACGAAGTGGCCGTCTACCACAAGGAGTTGGAGCGGCTGATCGCCGATCCGGCGATCCGGGCAGACGAACGCTCCATCATCGAGCCGAAGTCCAAGGAGATCCGCTCCGTCTTCGAGGTGCACAAGATCAGCGAGGTGTTCGCGAACCTGGTGCGCGACGAGCGGGTCGTCGGGCGCGCGCGGCAGATCCTCGGCTCGGACGTGTACGTCCACCAGTCGCGGATCAACGTCAAGCCGGGCTTCGGGGCCAGCGGCTTCTACTGGCACTCGGACTTCGAGACCTGGCACGCCGAGGACGGCCTGCCGAACATGCGGACGGTGTCCGTCTCGATCGCGCTGACCGAGAACCACGACACCAACGGCGGGCTCATGATCATGCCGGGCTCGCACCGCACGTACCTCGGGTGTGCGGGAGCCACGCCCTCGGACAACTACAAGCAGTCGCTGCAGATGCAGGACGCGGGCACGCCGTCGGACGAGGCGCTGACCGCGCTGGCCGGCGAGTACGGCATCAAGTTGTTCACGGGCAAGGCCGGTTCGGCGACCTGGTTCGACTGCAACTGCATGCACGGCTCCGGCGACAACATCACGCCGTTCCCGCGCAGCAACGTGTTCATCGTGTTCAACAGCGTGGAGAACGAGGCCGTGGAGCCGTTCGCCGCGCCGATCCGGCGCCCGGAGTTCATCGGGGCGCGGGACTTCACGCCGGTGAAGTAGTCACCTGGAGAGAGCAGAGGGCGGTGTCACAGCCAGGCCAGTGACGCCGCCCTCTCCAGTACGTCGCCGACCGCGCCCGCGTCGCCCGAGGTGGCGTGCGGCACCTCGTCGGGGGCATATCGGCCGCCGACCAGGAGGCAGAAGTCGACCGGGTCCAGGGTGAGTTCGGCGCGTACCGGCTCGTCCTCGGAGCCCAGCACCCACCGCTCGCCACCGGCGATCGCGAACAGTACCGGCGGCGCCGCGGGACCGAGCGCGAGGCCCAGGACGCGCACCGCCAGCCGGACCAGCCGGTCCAGGTGGACGGCGGGCGGCGGCGGTACGGGCAGGCCGAGGGCGCGGCCGATGTCGTCGGTGTGGATCCAGGTCTCGAAGGCGCGCACCACGAAGTGGTCGGCGACGGGCAGCCGCACGCCCATCAACAGCGTGGCCCGGCCGGCCGGTTCGGGATCGTGGGCCTCGGGCGCGGCGAGCAGCGCGGCGGCCTGCGCGGCCCAGTCGGCGACCGTCTCCTCGGGCGTACGCCCGTGTTCGCGCACGATGACGTCGGCGCTGCGCCGGTTCCAGGCGTCCTCCCAGGCCGAGCCGTCCGCATCTGCCCCGGTCGACGACGGCGGCACCCGCGCCGCGATGCCGAGCCGCCCGGCGAGGGGCTCGTCGGCGGCCAGCAGATGGGCGACGGTCGCGTGTACGTCCCAGTCGTGCACGACCGGCGTCCCCCACCGCCCCTCCGCCTCCACCAGCAATGCCTTGAGCCCGGCGACGGCGGCTGCGTAGGGCGCCGCGTGGGCGGCGACCGGGGGTGCGGCGGGGCGCAGGCGGCGGGCGAAGGCGAGGATGTCGGAGGCGCCGCCGGGCGGGCGGGGCGCGGCGGGCGTCCCCGGCAGCCCGTTCGACGCCGGTCCGTCCAGCAGCCGTACCGTCTCCCGCAGCCGTCGTGCCTGAGCCGCGCAGCTCGCGCACTCGGCGAGATGGGGCGCGACCAGGTGTTCCTCGGCCGGTGACAGGGTGCCGAAGGCCCACGCGGCCAGCAGGTCGCGTACGCCGTCGTGGTCGTCGGTCACCGTGCGCCGCCTCTCCCTGTCGAACGCTCTGGCAGTTGCCCTTCGGTACAGCCTGTCGCCATCATGCGCCCCTTTCGAGCGCGGGGTCCGGTGGGTCGGCCAAAGACTCGGCCAAGGTGCGTAAAGCCGTGCGCAGGCGGGTCTTGGCGGTGCCCTCGGGGATGCCGAGTTCGACGGCGGCCTGCCGGTAGGTGCGGCCCGCGAAGTAGGCCAGGTGCACCACCTCCCGTTGTGGCTGCGGGAGTTCGGCGAGGGCGGAGTGCAGCAGGAGGGAGCGCTCGCGGTCGACGAGCGCCTCGTCGGGGCCGGGTGCGGCGTCCGGGATGGCGTGCAGGGCCGAGTCGTCGGCGCGGGCGTCCTTGCGGTGCCGTGCTTCGCTGCGCACCCAGTCGACGGCCCGCCGGTGGGCCAGCATCGACAGCCAGGAGCGCAGGCTGCCGCGCCGCGCGTCGAAGGCGTACGGCCTGCTCCACAGCTGGGCGAAGACCTCCTGCGCCACGTCCTCGGCGGCGACCGCACTGCGCGTGACCCGCACGGCGACGCGCCGCACCAGCGAGCCGTACGCCGTGTACGCCTCGGCCAGCGCGGACTCGTCACCGTAGACCAGCCGCCTGTGCAGCTCCGAGTCGACGGCGAGCTGCATGGACGTATCGCCCGTGGACTCCACCGGCACCACCACCCCTGGTGCCTTCCTAGCGTCCGCGCGGGCGCCGCGCCAGTGGTTCACGAAGACAGGACGTCCAGGAGTCGGTCGACGTCGGTGGACATGTTGTACATATGGAAGGCGGCGCGCAGGTTGCCCGCGCGGTTGGAGACCTCGACCCCGGCGGCGCTCAACTCGCCCTGGCGGACGCCGAGTCCGGGCACGGAGACGATGGGTGAGCCGGGCGAGGGGACGGGTTCGCGGCCGAGCGTGGCCAGGCCCGCGCGGAAGCGGTCGGCCAGCGCGAGGTCGTGGGCGCGTACGGCGTCCACCCCGAGTTCCTCCAGGAGTTGGAGGGAGTGGCGGGCACCGGCGTAGGAGAAGAGGGCGGGGCTCTCGTCGAACCGCCGTGCGGAGTGGGCGAGTTCCTCGACGGGGCCGTAGCAGGAGTCCCAGGGGTGCTCCCCCGCCACCCAGCCGGCGAACAGCGGCGGCAGTCCGCCGAGGTCCTCCGGGACGACCAGGAAGGCCACGCCCCGCGGGCAGAGGAGCCACTTGTACGCGACGCAGGCGGCGTAGTCGTATGCGTCCGCGTCGAAGTCCAGCCAACCGACCGCCTGGGACGCGTCGATGTACGTACGCGCCCCGTGCTCGTGCGCCGCCGCCCGGATCGCGGGCAGGTCGGCGACCCGTCCGTCGGCGGACTGCGCGGCGCTGACCGCGACGAGGGCGGTGCCGGGCCGCACCGACTCGGCGATCCGCTCCAACGGCACACCGCGCACCTTGAGGTCGGTGCGGACGTGGAAGGGATTGACCGCGCTGCTGAAGTCGCCCTCGGCGGTGAGGACTTCGGCGCCCGCGGGCAGCGACGCGGCGACCAGTCCGCTGTAGACGGCGACCGAGGCCCCCGCCGCCACCCGGCGCCCGGGCACCCCGGCCAGCCGCGCGAAGGAGGCCCGGCTCGCCTCGACGTCCCCGAACATGTCGGTCGGCACCCCGGCGGCCGCCGCCTCCACGGCGGTCCGCATGGCGGCCACCGTGCGCGCCGGCATCAGCCCGGTGCTCGCGCTGTTGAGATAGGTGTTCTTCGGGGCGAACTCGGCTCGGACGAGGCGCGCGAACTTCTCGGTGGCCGCCGTGGTCTCCGCGTTCTCCGTGGTCTCCATGGATCCACTGTGGGCCCGGCGGAACTCGTAGTCCATTGCCGATTCTTACGTGGTACCGCTAAGGAACGCTTATACGTCCGCCCCGACCTGCGGCTTTCACGGCCGCGGCGGCACCGCGCACCCGTCCGGACCGCACGCGTCGCCGTCGGCGCCCGTACTCCCCTGGTCGATCAGCGTCAGCGGCGACCGCTCGCCCCACGCCTGGCCCAGCGCCTGCGCGAAGACCTCGGCGGGCTGGGCGCCGGAGACGCCGTACTTGCGGTCGAGCACGAAGAACGGCACGCCGTTGGCGCCGAGTTCGGCCGCCTCGCGCTCGTCGGCGCGGACGTCGTCGGCGTACGCGGTCGGGTCGGCGAGCACCTTGCGGGCGTCCTCCGCCGCGAGACCGGCGGCCACGGCGAGTTCGACGAGCCGCTCGTCGCCCTCGGCGAAGAGAGAGCGCTCCTCGGCGAAGTTGGCCTTGTAGAAGGCCTGGATCAGCTCGTCCTGCCGGCCCTGCTCCTTGGCGAGGTGCAGCAGGCGGTGCATGTCGAAGGTGTTGCCGTGGTCGCGGTCCCGGGTGCGGTACTCCAGGCCCTCGGCGGCGGCCTGCGCGCCCAGGTTCTCCTCGCCGGCCTGCGCCTGCGCCTGGCTCATGCCGTACTTCTTGGTGAGCATGCCGATCACGGGCTGGATGTCGCTCTTGGCCCGGCCGGGGTCCAGCTCGAAGGAGCGGTGCACCACCTCGACCTGCTCGCGGTGCGGGAAGGCGGCCAGCGCCTTCTCGAAGCGGGCCTTGCCCACGTAGCACCAGGGACAGGCGATGTCCGACCAGATCTCGACGCGCATGCTCTCGGCTCTTTCCGGCTCGAAGGGATACGGAGGATCCCTCCGCCGCACGCAACAACGTTCAGGCAGCCGATTTCATTCCCCCGGTTTCACCTCCCGGCTTCATTCCCCGGCACTGTGAACCGCAGGTAGCGGTGGTGGTCCCCTTCGACCGGCGGGTTCTCCGGGTCCGGGGTCCAGCCCAGGCGGGCGTAGAAGGCCTGGGCGCGCCGGTTGTCGACGTGCACGTCGAGGACGGCCGTCCGTCTGCCGTCGGCAAGCCACTGCTCCACGCAGGCCGTGTGCAGGGCCCTGCCGACGCCGGAGCGCCAGTGGTCGGGGTCGACGTGGAACTGGAACAGCTTGACCGTGTCGGCGGGGGCGCCCTGCGGGGTGCGGAAGGAGGCGAGCCCGACGGTGCGGCCCTGCTCTACGAGGCACAGGACATGGCCCTCCGGCCGCTCGATGGCGCCCTGCCAGGCGGCGAGCCAGTCGGTGCCGTCGTCCGGGAGTCCTTCGGGGTAGTACGTGGCCCGGGCGCGCGCGTGCAGGGCGGTGACGGTCGCCGCCTCGGCGGGCAGGGCGGTGCGGATGACCCGGCCGACCACGACTTGCTCTCTGATCATGCAACCGATGACGTGCTCGCGACCGCTCCGGTTCCGAGCCGGCTGAACTGCGCCCGGTAGGCGCTCGGCGTCAGCCCGGTCCGGCGCACCACATGGGCGCGCAGCGAGTCGGCCGTGCCGAGGCCGCAGGCGCGGGCCACCTGGTCCATGGGCAGGGCGGTGGTCTCCAGCAACTCCCGGGCCCGCTCGACGCGTTGGTGCAGCAGCCACTGCAACGGGCTGACCCCGCTCTCGGCGTGGAAGCGGCGGGTGAGGGTGCGCACGCTGACGCCCGCGTGCCGGGCCAGGTCGGTGAGGGTGAGCGGTTGGTCGAGGCGGCGCATGGCCCAGCCGCGGGTGTCGGCGCAGACCTCGCCGCGCTCGGGCGGCAGCGGGGTGTGGGTGAACTGGGTCTGGCCGCCGGGCCGTACGGGCGCGACCAGGGCGAGGCGGGCGACCTCGTTGGCGACGGCGGCGCCGTAGTCGGTGCGGATCATGTGCAGGCACAGGTCGATGCCGGCGGCGTAGCCGGAAGCGGTCAGAAACTGGCCGTCCTGGACGTAGAGGACGTCGCCGGTGAGGTCGACCTCCGGATAGCGCCTGCGCAGCTCCTCGGCCTGGTTCCAGTAGGTGGTGGCCCGGCGGCCGTCCAGGAGACCGGCCTCGGCCAGGGCGAACGCCCCGCTGCAGATGGAGGCGATGCGCTTGCCCGCGGCGGCGGCCTCGCGGAGGGCGGTCACCGTGCGCGGGTCGGGTGTGTACCGGTGGCCCGTGCCGACGACGAGGACCGTGTCCGCGTCCCGCACGATGTCCAGGCCCTGCCGTACGTGCAGGTCGAGGCCGCCCGTGGTGGGGACGGGACCCGGTTCCGGAGCGCAGATGACCGTCTCGTAGCCCGGCTCCCCGTCGATCTCGACTCGTTCGAACAGCAGCTCCGGGATGGCCAGGTTGAACATCGAGACGGGGGTCGCCGCGACGACGGCGACCCGACGGGGGCGGCTGAGCTGGTTCATGGCCAGAACCTCCGGGTGCATGGCATTCAGGCCACTACCGTACCCGTGCCGAAGTCAGCAGCATGAGTACATGCCGACCGACCGGACCCTCCCGCACAAGCAACTACTGGACGATCACCGCGAGTTGAAGGGACCGCGCCCCTCCCCCGGCCTCACCCTCTCCGCCGCTCTCCTCGGCTTCTCGTTGATCACCCTCGACGCGTCCGTGGTGAACGTGGCCCTGCCCTCGATCGGCTCCGCGCTCGGTGCCGGGCTGTCGGGCCTGCAGTGGGTGGTGGACGCGTACACGCTCGCGTTCGCCGCGCTGATGCTCTCCACCGGGGCCTTCGCGGACCGGGCCGGCGCGAGCCGTGCCTACGCCCTGGGCATCGCGGTGTTCACGCTGGCCTCGGCGGCCTGCGGACTGGCGCCGAACCTGCCGGCGCTGATCGGGGCGCGGGTGGCGCAGGGGGTCGCGGCGGCCGTGGTGCTGCCGGCCTCGCTCGCCCTGGTCCGGCAGGCGTACCCCGATCCGGCCCGCCGGTCCCGGGCGGTGGCGACGTGGGCGGCCGGCGGCGCGGTGGCGATGGCCCTGGGCCCGGTCGCGGGCGGCGCGCTGACGACGGCCTGGGACTGGCGGGCCATCTTCTTCATCAACCTGCCGCTCGGCGCACTGGCCCTGCTCCTGCTGGTCCGGGCACCCCGCTCACCACGCCGTCCGGCCCCGCTGGACCTCCCGGGCCAGCTGACCGCGGTGATCACCCTCACCGCCGTCACCTTCGCGGTGATCGAGGGCGGCGCGACGGGCCTGGCGGCGCTGGCGGTGGCGGTCGCGGCCGGAGCGGCCTTCGTCCTCATCGAGTCGCGCCACCCCCACCCGGTGGTCCCGCTGGGCCTGTTCCGCGACCGGACCGTCTCGGCGGCCGTCGCCGCCGGCGCGGCGTGCAGCGTGGCCTTCTACGGCGTGGTCTTCCTCTTCTCCCTCTTCCTCCAGCAGATCCAGGACCACTCCGCGCTCTACGCCGGACTGATGTTCCTGCCGATGGCCGGCCTGATCTCGATCACCAACGTGATCGCCGGAAAGCTGACGGGCCGCTACGGCCCCCGCCTGCCGATGCTGGTGGGCCAGGCCCTGGCGGCGGCCGGACTCCTGCTTCTGCTGTACGTCGACGAGGGCACGTCCCCGGTGCTGGTGGCGGCGCTCCTCGTACCGATGGCCGTCGGCTGCGCGCTGACGGTCCCGCCGCTGACCGTGGCCATGATGGACGCGGTGCCGGCCGAGCGGGCCGGACTCGCGGCGGGCGTGCTCAACTCGGCCCGTCAGGTGGCGGGCGGCCTGGGGATCGCGGCCTTCGGGGCGTTGGTGGCCAACGGATTCGTCGCGGGCCTACGGGCGAGCCTGGCCATCAGCGCGGCCCTGCTCCTCCTGACCTGCCTGCTCAGCTTCCGTCGCGCAGGTCGCTAGGCCAGCTGTCCCGGAACTCGATGTGGTCGTACGTCACGACACACCCCTCCCCCATCGGCGACTGCGTCATGAACCCGACCAGTGCCGCGTCCGTCTCCTTCTCCCCGCCCAGCGTGAACAGCCGGACGAAGGTCCAGCGTTCACCGTCCCGAGAGGCGTGAAAGGCGAAGGCCCGTCCGGTCCGGCTGACCCGCAGCCACACCGAACTCCCTTCCACGCTGAAGGAGTTGGCGTCATCGGAGTGCCCCCGGGTGACCACCGTGCAGACGGTGGGCACATCCGGGGAGTACTCCAGACAGAGCTTCGCCCAGGCCCGGTCACCGACATGGACGTAGAGCACCCCGGCATCGAAGGCCTTGGCAAATCCGACGGTGACCCGAGCGATCAGCTGGAAGTCCCCGTCCGGCGCCCCGAGCAACCGGGGCGCGTCGGCGGCGGGGTCCAGTCCCTCATCGGTAGGCGGTACGAATCGGTCCTGCCGAGGCCCGGCCCACCCGGTGAGGACGCCGTCCTCGTGAGACCAATTACCGGCAGGTCCATAGGTACGGAGGCCGAAGGGCAGTTCGGAAAGTTCCAAGTCCATCCACTGAGTCTCTCAGGTCCCGTCTGCCTGCCTAGGGGCGCGGGGAACTGCGCGACCAGCCACAACGAACCTTTGGCCCGCGAACTACCGCACCCCTGCGGCGCTACCGCTCCAAACGCCCATCAAACCGACGGGGCAACCCCAACGAGTTCTCATCCCGAAGCTCAACCGGCAGCAGAGCCTCAGGCACCCCCTGATAGACAACCGGCCGCATCCACCGCTCAACAGCCGTCCCACCAACGGACGTCGACGTCGAAGTGGTCGCCGGGTACGGCCCCCCGTGATGCTGAGCCGCAGCCACAGCCACACCCGTAGGCCACCCATTCACCAGCACACGCCCCGCCAGCGGCGTCAACTCGGCCAGGATCTCCGCCCCGCGACCCTCACCGTCCGCTTCCTCCGAAGACAAGTGAACCGTCGCCGTCAGATTCCCGGGCAGCCGAGAGAGCACTCCCCGCAGCTCACCCTCGTCCTCGTAGCGAGCGACAACCGTCACCGGCCCGAAGCACTCCTCCAGAAGCAGGTCGTACGCCCCCTCGGCAGCCAACTTCTCCGCCGCCACCGTAAGGAACCCCGCACTGACCGTGTGCTGACTCCCCGCCCCCGGAGTCACCGGAGTCTCGACCTCGGCCAACTCGGCCCGCTCGGCGACTCCGGCGATGAAGTTGTCCCGCATCCGGTGATCGAGAAGCACCCCGGCCTCGGTGTCACTCACGGCATCCGTCAGCGACTTCACCAGCCGATCACCCGCCGCCCCGGCAGGCGCGAGCACCAGCCCGGGCTTGACGCAGAACTGCCCGACACCGAGCGTCATCGAACCCGCAAGACCCGCACCGATCGCCTCGGCCCGCTCGGCCGCGGCGGCCTCGGTGATCACGACAGGATTCAGCGACCCCAGCTCACCGTGGAACGGAATCGGCGCCGGACGCGCGGCGGCCGCGTCGAACAGCGCCCGCCCCCCGCGTACCGACCCGGTGAAACCGGCCGCGGCGACCAGCGGGTGCTCGACCAGCTCGACACCCGCCTCGAAACCGTGCACCAGACCGACGACACCGGCCGGGATGCCGTGCACGGCGGCGGCCCGACGCAGCACCTTGGCGACCAGCTCGGACAGGGCCGGATGGTCGGGGTGGGCCTTGACGACGACCGGGCAGCCGGCGGCCAGCGCACTCGCGGTGTCGCCGCCGGCGACCGAGAAGGCGAAGGGGAAGTTGGAGGCCGAGTAGACGGCGACGACGCCCAGCGGCACCTTGTACCGGCGCAGGTCCGGGATCGGCGGGGTCGCGGTGGCGTCGGGGTGGTTGATGATCACGTCGAGGAAGGCGCCCTCGTCGACGATGCCGGCGAACGCGCGCAACTGGTAGCAGGTGCGGGCGAGTTCGCCGGTGAGCCGGACCGGGCCGAGCGCGGTCTCCGCGTCGGCGGTCTCGACGAGACCGTCCTTGGCGGCTTCCAGCTGATCAGCGGCGGTGCGCAGGAAGGCCGAGCGGACCGCGCGGTCGGCGAGCGAGGCGCGCGCCTCGTGGGCGGCGCGGACGGTGACGTCCACCTCCTGGGCTGTGGCCTCCACCGCAACCTGCTCGCGCTGCTTCCCGGTACGGGGGTCGACACTCCAGACTGGTGCTGCTGCCACCGCGGGTCCCTCCAGGTATATCTGGGTCATTCACCAGTGTTCGTTCGATATGCTGAACGCTGTCTCTGATGATGAATATGCTGTTGGAGACTATTTCCCGTCCAACGAAGGGGTCAAGGGCGATGTCGGCAGGCGAGACAGGCGGCGGGGCGCAGGTCAAGTCCGCGGTGCGGACCGTGGAATTGCTGGAGTACTTCGCCGGTCGCCCCGGTATGCACTCGCTCGCGTCGGTGCAGGAAGCCGTCGGATATCCCAAGTCCAGCCTGTACATGCTGCTGCGCACCCTGGTCGAACTGGGCTGGGTGGAGACGGACGCGACGGGCACACGGTACGGGATCGGCGTACGGGCGCTGTTGGTCGGCACGTCGTACATCGACGGCGACGAGGTGGTCGCGGCGGCGCGGCCGACGCTGGACCGGCTCTCGGACGACACGACCGAGACGATCCACCTGGCCCGCCTCGACGGCACGAACGTGGTCTACCTGGCCACCCGCCAGTCGCAGCACTATCTGCGCCCCTTCACCCGGGTCGGCCGCCGGCTGCCGGCGCACTCGACCTCCCTGGGCAAGGCGCTGCTGAGCACCTACAGCGACGAGCAGGTCCGCAAGATGCTCCCCGAGACGCTGCCGGCGCTGACGGAGCACACGATCACCGACCGCGAGAAGCTGATCGAGGAACTCCACCAGGTCCGGGAGCAGGGCTTCGCGGTGGACCGCGAGGAGAACACGCTGGGGCTGCGCTGCTTCGGTGTGGCGATCCCGTACCGCACCCCGGCTCGGGACGCGATCAGTTGCTCGGTGCCGGTGGCGCGGCTGACGCCCGCGCACGAACAGATGGTGAAGGACGCGCTGTTCGACGCGCGTGACCGACTGACGCTGGCGACCCGGAGGCTCTGAACGCATGGACGTCGTACTGCGCCCGGTCCACGACAGCGATCTGCCGGTCTTCTACCGGCAGTTGAACGACCCGGAGTCGCTGCGCATGGCCGCCTTCACTCCCGCGGACCCGGCCGACCGGGACGCCTTCGACGCGCACTGGAAGCGGATCCGGGCCTCCTCCGCCGTCCAGTGGGCCGTCCTCGCCGACGGTGACGTGGTGGGCAGCGCGGCGGTGTACGGGGAGCCGGGCGAGCGCGAGGTCACCTACTGGGTGGACCGCGCCTACTGGGGGCAGGGGATCGCCACGGCCGCGCTGCGGGCGCTGCTCGCCGAGACACCCGAACGCCCGCTGTACGCACGGGCGGCGGCGGACAACGCGGGGTCGCGGCGGGTCCTGGAGAAGTGCGGCTTCCGCGTCACGGCGCGGACGAGCGGGTACGCGAACGCGCGGGGCGAGGAGATCGACGAGGTCGTGCTGACGCTGGAGGGTTGAGGACCGTTGCGGCGGTTCGAGGGGGGCGGTTCGGCGGCCGGGACGGTGGTCACGACGGCGGTCGAATCGACGGGCGGGGTACGGGAGTTCGCGCGGCTGCTGCTGGGGCGGCGGGCCCGGCTGCGCTGGGTCCATCTGATCCTCGGTGGCGCGCTCGCCATGCCGTACGTCCTGCTCGGCGAGGTCTTCGTCGGTCCGATCACCGGCTCGCAGAACGTCTTCGGGGACTTCCGCCTCCAACTCCTCTCCTTCGCCGCCGGGTTGCCGCTGGCCGCCGCCACCTCACTGTTCCCGCTGACCCGCCCGCTGGAGGCGAGCGCCGTCCGGTGGCTGTGCGGGGTCGACGCGGACCTGCTCGTCTACGGTCCCGCGCGCACCCGGGCCGCGAAGGGGCGGACGGCGGCCTGGTTCACGCTGCACCTCGGGTTCGGCGGGATCGTCGCCGGGATGTCGCTGGCCGTGCCGCCGTTCGCCGTCGTCCTGATCGTGCTGCCGCTCTTCGCGTGGCTGCGCGACAGCCGGCTCGGGCTGCCCGAAGTCCTCGGCCACACCTGGGCGTTGGCGCTCTCGCCGGTCGCGGGCATCGCGTGTCTGCTCGCGCTCGCGGGGTGCGCGGCCGGTGCCGGGGCGCTGCTGGCGCGCTGGGCACCGGCGCTGCTCGGGCCCGCCCCGGAGGACCGGCTCGCGGCGGCCGAGGCCCGCGCCGCCGACCTCGCGGTACGCAACCGGCTCGCCCGCGAGCTGCACGACTCCGTCGGCCACGCGCTCAGCGCGGTCACCCTCCAGGCGAGCGCGGCCCGACGTGTCCTGGACTCCGACCCGGAGTTCGTCCGCGAGGCGCTGGCCGCGATCGAGGACACCACGCGTCGCACGGTCGGCGAACTGGACGCCGTCCTGGGCGTGTTGAGAGACGGCGACACCCCGGGCACCGGCCCGGCCCCCACGCTCGCCGTCGACCTCGGCGGGTTGCTGCGCCGCGTCCGCGCGGGTGGCCTCCGGCTGACGGCGACCCTGACCGCCGACCCCGAAACCCTGCCGCCGGTGCTGTCCCGCGAGGCCTACCGCATCGTCCAGGAGGGCCTGAGCAACGCCGTCCGGCACGCCGGCGACGACGTGGAGGTGACGCTGCGCGTCGAACTCGCCGAGGGTCACCTGGAGATCACCGTCGAGAACCCCCTCGTCCCGTCCGACTCCCAACGCCCCGGCGGCGGTCACGGCCTGCGCGGCATCGCGGACCGGGCGCGGTTGCTGGGCGGGACGGTGGAGGCGGGAGCGGGAGCGGGGACGGGTAGTGGGGGTTCGGAGGGCGCGAGTCCGCAAGGCGCCGGGATGTGGCGTCTCCACGTACGCCTGCCGGTGAAGTTCCCGGCATGAACCGACCCCCGGCCCGCCTTCCCTTCCCACCTGAGCCGAAGGACCCCGCATGTCCGAGCCCCACCCGCCGATCCGGATCGTCCTCGCCGACGACGAGCGCATGGTCCGTACCGCGCTGCGCGCCATCCTCTCCGCCGAGCCCGATCTGGAGGTGGTCGGTGAGGCGGCGAGCGGGGACGAGGCGGTGTCCGTCGTGCGGGAACTGCGGCCCGACGTCGTGCTCATGGACGTACGAATGCCCGGGATCGACGGCATCCGGGCCACCGAGGAGATCCTCGCCGCGCTCGACGAGCCGCCCCGGATCGTCGTCGTGACCACCTTCGAGAACGACTCCTACGTGTACGAGGCGCTGCGCGCCGGAGCGGCCGGGTTCCTGCTGAAGCGGGCCGACGCCGACGCGCTCGTCCAGGCCGTACGGCTCGTCGCGCGCAGCGACAACCTGCTGTTCCCGTCGGCCCTGCGGACGCTGGCCGCCGAGCACGCGCGCGCGTACGTGACGCCACCGGAGTGGGTGGCGCGGCTCACCGGCCGGGAGAGCGAGGTGCTGCGGCACCTGGCGGAGGGGCTGACGAACGCGGAGATCGCCCACCGGATGGAGGTCGGCCCGGCCACCGTGAAGTCGCACGTGGCGTCCGTACTGGCGAAGACCGGCACCAGGGATCGCACCCAGGCGGTGATCGCGGCGTACGAGGCGGGTTTCCTAGGGTTCAGAGGCTCCCGGGGCGGACCAGACCGGTCCTTTTGACGCCGCTCAGGATGGGGGTGACCTCGATCGTGGAGACGTGGGTGAGGGCACCGATGGTGTCGTTCAGGAAGTGGTGGAGCGCGTCGAGGTCGGCGGCGACGGCCACGAGGAGGTTGGCCGAGCCGGTGGTGGCGGAGGCGAAGCGGACCTGCGGGTGACGGCTGAGTTCCCGGCCCGTCCGAGATCTACCAGCGGTACGCCGCCCGGCTCGAAGTGCCCACCGCGGCGCGGGTGTTCACCGCGGTGCAGACCGACGAGCTGTTCCGCGACGGTTCGATGCGGATCGCCGACCACCACGCGGCGGGTGGCAACGCGACGTACGTCTACGAGTTCGACTACCGGCCGGCCGAGGACGAGCATGCCCAGCACGCCTTGGGTGCCACCCACTGCGCCGACCTTCCCTTCCTCTTCAACACCTTCGACGCCTACCCGGACAGCCCGATGCTGGGCAGGCCCACGGATGCCGTGCGCACTCTGGGCCGCACCTTCGCGACCGCGGTCGCCGAGTTCGTCACGAGCGGGTCGGTGAACGACTGGCTGCCCTATACGCCCGCGACGGCGGCACGTGTCCGACACTTCGACTGACATGCGGCGCGTCGGCCAGGGCACATCAATCCACTTTGTTGTGACTGGCCCTGTCCTCGCCGTGAGGGCTCCCGTTGGGATGGACCTGGTTCCGCCGCAGCCGCTTGAAAGGCCTTGATGACCATGCCGCGTACACGCTCGTTCCTGCAGGTCGACGTGTTTTCCACGAGCCCCTATTCCGGCAACCCGGTCGCGGTCGTCCTGGACGGGACGGATCTGACCGACGAGGAGATGCAGCGCCTGGCGCGTTGGACGAATCTGTCCGAGACGACGTTCGTGCTGCCGCCCACCGTGCCGGAGGCGGACTACCGGTTGCGGATCTTCACTCCCGACGGTGAGCTGCCGTTCGCCGGGCACCCCACCCTCGGCTCCGCGCGCGCCTGGCTGGAGGGCGGTGGCACACCCCGGCACGCCGACCACCTCGTGCAGGAGTGCGCCGCCGGCCTGGTCACCGTGCGCCGCGGCGAGGACACGCTGTCCTTCGCCGCCCCGGCACGCGTGCGTGAGGGCGCACTCGACGACGATGATCTGGATCGGTTCGTGGCCGCGTTCGGCATCACGCGGGACCGGGTCGTGGCCCATCAGTGGGTCGACAACGGTCCCGGCTGGGCCGTGCTCCACCTGTCCTCGGCCGAGGAGGTCCTCGCCCTCGAACCCGACCTCTCCCTCATCCCGGACGCGATGGTCGGCGCGATCGGGGCCCATCCCGACGGGTTCCAGCACCGATTCGAGATGCGTACCTTCGCTCCAAGGGTCGGCGTACCCGAGGACCCCGCGTGCGGCAGCATGAACGCCGCCGTCGGTCAGTGGCTCACCTCCACCGGCGCCGCGCCCTCCTCCTACCGGGTCTCGCAGGGCACGCGACTGGGGCGGGCGGCGAGCATCGAGATCACCGCCGACGCGGACGGCACCGTCTGGGTCAGCGGCGCCGCCGTCGTCTGCATCCGGGGCACCATCACGCTCTGACCGTCATGGGGTGCCGGTGCCGGTGCCGGTGCCGATGCCCGTGCCGGTCTCGGCGGTGAGCGTCTTCATGGTGACGTAGCTGCTCACCGTCGCCACGCCGTGCAGGGTGGCCAGCTGGTTGGCGTGGAAGTCCTCGTAGGCGGGCAGGTCGGCCACCTCGACCTGGAGGAGGTAGTCGAAGTTGCCGGTGATGTGGTGGCAGGCGACCACTTCGGGCAGCTGGGTGACTCCCCGCTCGAACGCGACCACGTCCGCGCGGGTGTGCCGTACCAGCCGGACACCCGCGAAGACCCGCAGGCTGCGGCCGACCGCGGCGGGATCGATCAGCGCCCGGTAACCGCGGATGACCCCGGACTCCTCCAGCTGACGCACGCGCCGCAGACAGGGCGACGGCGACAGCCCGACCCGGGCGGCGAGCTCGTTGTTGCTGATGCGGCCGTGCTGTTCGAGCACGGCCAGAATCGACCGGTCCACGTCATCCATGGGGCAGATTATTGTGCCCAGAGCTTGACTACCACAATTCTGCGCCTGCCCTGCGCGCAATTTGCTGCCAAAATTGCCGAGATCCGGTCACATCGGACCGCCGGTCGGCCACGCTTCATGGAGTCACACCTCATGGATTCACAGCCATGAATTCGCACCTCATGGAGTCACACCGCCGGTCCACGGAAGGGCAGCCATGCCGGGCAAGAGCACCATCACCGTTCACGCCGATCGCGAGGTCCATCCCAGCCGTGCCGTGGCCCCGCCCATCTACCAGACGGCGGCGTTCTCGGCCGAGGACGCGGAGACGTTCGCGCAGGGCACCGTGGCTCCGCGCGGCAAGGACTTCTACACCCGCTTCGGCAACCCGAACCTCGCCCAAGTCTCCGCCGTCGTAGCCGAGTTGGAGAACACCGAGGCGGCCATGGTCACCGCGTCCGGGATGGCCGCGCTCACCACGGCCGTACTGGCCCTGGTGTCCGCCGGTGACCACGTCATCGGGCAGCGGTCCACGTACGGCGGCACCGCGTCGGTGCTGCTGAACCTGCTGCCGCGCCTCGGCGTATCCACCACCCTGGTGGACCAGACCGACCCTGAGGCGTTCGCGAGGGCGCTGACTCCGCAGACCCGCCTGATCCTGGTGGAGACCCCGAGCAATCCGCTGCTGCAGATCACCGACCTGCGCGCCGTAGCCGAACTGGCTCGCGCGCACGACGTGTTGACCATGGCGGACAACACCTTCGCCACGCCACTGAACCAGCAGCCGGCGGACTTCGGCATCGATCTGGTCTGGCACAGCGCGACCAAGTACCTCAACGGCCACTCGGACGTCTCCGCCGGAGTGCTGGCCGGACCGGCGGAGATCCTGGACCGCATATGGGACGTCGGGCTCCTCACCGGTGCCACGCTCGGCCCGATCGACGCGTGGCTGCTGCTGCGCGGCATGCGCACCCTGCCGCTACGGGTGCCGCGCCACAACGCCAACGGCCAGGCGCTCGCCGAGGCGTTGAACGAGCATCCGGCGGTGGCGAAGGTGCACTACCCCGGTCTGGCGACCCACCCCCAACACAAGCTGGCCGCCGACCAGATGACCGGTTTCGGCGGGGTGCTCGGTATCGAGTTCGCGGGTGGTTTCGAGATGGCGGACGCCTTCCTCGGCCGGCTGCGCTACCCCCGCCGCTCGGCCAGCCTCGGCGGCGTGGAATCGCTCGCCGTGCATCCGGCGTCCATGTGGCGCGGAATGCTCAGCGAGGAACAGCTCGCGGAATCAGTGCCGTTGGGTCTGGTCCGGCTGGCGGCCGGCACGGAGGACACGGCGGACCTGGTCGCCGACGCGCTCGAAGCGGCGGACGCGGTGCTCGCCGAACCCGCAACGGCCGCCACGACATGACCTTGAACAGCTTGAACCACCCGGACCTGAACCACCCGTACTTGAACCACCCGGACCTGAACCACCCGGACCTGAACCATCCGAAAGTGTCCGTGAAGGAGTTCC
This sequence comes from Streptomyces pseudovenezuelae, assembly GCF_029892565.1. Taxonomy (GTDB): domain Bacteria; phylum Actinomycetota; class Actinomycetes; order Streptomycetales; family Streptomycetaceae; genus Streptomyces; species Streptomyces pseudovenezuelae_A. Next base: position 111,218 of record NZ_JARXVH010000005.1, read on the forward strand.
TCCGATGAAGACGAAGACCCTGCTCGCGGGCGGCACCGTGGTCAGCATGGACCCGGCGGTCGGCGACCTCGAACGCGGTGATGTCCTGATCGAGGACGGTGTGATCGTCGAGGTGGCCGCGCACATCGACGCGCCGGACGCCGAGGTGATCGACACGACCGACCGGATCGTCATGCCCGGCTTCGTCGACAACCACCGTCACTCCTGGCAGACCGCGTTCCGAGGCATCGGCGCGGACTGGACGTTCCCCGAGTGGGCGCTGGCCATGCACCGCACGGTCAAGCCCCACTACCAGCCCGAGGACGTCTACGCGGGCACCCTGCTCGGCCGCCTGGAGGCCCTGCACTGCGGGGTGACCACGATGCTGGACTGGTACCACGTCGCGCAGAGCCACGCGCATGAGGACGCCGCCGTCGCCGCGCTGCGGGACGCGCCGGGACGGTCGATCTTCTGCCTCGGCGCCGGCTGGGGCACCGCCGACCCCGTCGACGCCGACATCCGCCGCGTCCGCTCCGACCTGGCCGGCGAGGGCCTGGTCACCATGGCGCTGGGCCTGCGCGGCCCCGAAGCCACCGGCATGGACACCGTCGCCCGCGAGCTGAAGCTGGCGGCCGAACTCGGACTGCGCACCAGCCTGCACATCGAGGCGAGCGGGACGATCACCGACCTGCGCGAGCACGGTCTGCTGCGGGACACCACCACGTTCGTGCACGCCAACGGGATCAGCGACGAAGAGCTGCGGATGCTCGCCGACGCGGACGCCTCGCTGTCGATCAGCCCGGACGTCGAGTTGAAGATGGGCTTCGGATCCCCGGTCACCGGCCGCGCACTGGCCGCCGGACTGCGCCCGACGCTGTCCATCGACGACGTCCCGTCGGTCGGCGGCGACATGTTCTCCACGATGCGTACGGCCTTCGCCGTGCAGCGCGGTCTGGACGGCGGCCTGCGCTCCCGGGACCTGCTGGAGTTCGCCACCGTCGACGCCGCCCGCTCCTGCGGACTCGACGCCCGCACGGGCACCCTCACCCCCGGCAAGGACGCCGACCTCATCCTCCTGCGCACCGACGACCTGACCGTCTTCCCGGTCACCGACCCGGCCGGCACGATCGTCAGCGCCGGCCACCCCGGCCTGGTGGACACCGTCCTCGTCGCCGGCCGAGTGGTCAAACGCGACGGCGCGCTGGTGGGCGTGGACCTGCCGACGCTGAGGACCCGCCTGCTCGAATCCCGCAACCGGATCGCTGCCGCCGCCGGCGTCCCGCTCGACGGCACCTGGCGTCCGGAGGCAACCTGAGAAAGATGAGAAACAGGGTCGGACGGGAACGATTCGCTCGTTCCCGCTCGTCCTCCTGAGCGGGATGAACAAGACGATCAGGCGGGCGTCCGTCTTCGTGCTGTTGCTGGTGTTCGCTCTGCTGATCAGGGCGACCTGGGTGCAGTTCTACGACGGCCAGGCGCTCGCGGACGACAAGGACAACCGGCGGAACGCGATCGAGACGTATGCGGAGCCGCTCGGGAACATCATCGTGGGCGGGGACTCGATCACCGGCTCCGCGCGGACGAAGGACGGAGACCTCGCGTACAAGCGGACGTACAAGGACGGGTCGCTGTACGCGGCGGTGACGGGCTATGCCTCGCAGGCATACGCGCCGACGCAGTTGGAGGGCATCTACCAGGATCTCCTCAACGGCACGGACGGCCGGCTGAAGACCGCGATGGACACGGTCACCGACCAGCGGGCCGCCCCGGGCAACGTGGTCACCACGATCGACCCGGACGTGCAGAAGGCCGCGTACGACGCGCTCGGCGACAAGAAGGGCGCCGCCGTCGCGATCGATCCGAAGACCGGGAAGATTCTGGCGGTCGTGTCCACGCCGTCGTACGACCCGACGTCGCTGACCGACGCCAACACGGCCGGGACGGCGTGGAAGAAGCTGAACGCGGACGCGGACAAGCCGCTGACCAACCGCGCGCTGCGCCAACCGCTGCCGCCCGGTTCGACGTTCAAGCTGGTCGTGGCGGCCGCCGCGCTGGAGGACGGGCTGTACGCGAACGTGGACACGAAGACCGACAGCCCGGATCCGTACACGCTGCCGGGCACGACCACGGTCCTGGCGAACGAGAACACGTCCGCGCCCTGCGAGAACGCCACGATCCGCACCGCGCTGCGCTACTCCTGCAACAACGTCTTCGCGAAGATGGCCGTCAACCTGGGTCAGGACAAACTCAAGGCCATGGCCGACAAGTTCGGCTTCAACGACGACCAACTGGACGTCCCCGTACGGGCGTACACCAGCGTCTACCCCTCCGGCATGGACAAGTCGTCCACGGCCCTGACGGGCATCGGCCAGTTCGACGTGACGGCGACGCCGCTCCAGATGGCCATGGTGTCGGCCGCGATAGCCAACGGCGGCAAGCTCGTGACGCCGCACATGGTCTCGCAGATCACCGACAGCGGCGGTGACGTGCTGGAGAACTACGACGACAAGACCGACACGAAGGAGATCGTCAGCTCCTCCACCGCCGAGCAACTGCAGTCGGCGATGCAGACGGTCGTCGAGGACGGCACGGGGACGAACGCCCAGATCGACGGCGCCACGGTCGGCGGCAAGACGGGCACGGCCCAGCACGGCGAGAACAACAGCCAGACGCCGTACGCCTGGTTCACCTCGTACGGCAAGTCCGACTCCAACGGCAAGGAGGTCGCCGTGGCGGTCGTGGTCGAGCAGTCCGACGCGGCCCGCTCGGAGGTCAGCGGAAACGGGCTGGCCGCCCCCGTGGCCAAGGCCGTGATGGAGGCGGCGCTCAAGAACTGACGGATGGACTGACCAACCGACGTGAGCCGTCGGCCCGTTGCCCGCGGACCGGCGGCCTACTTCACGCCCAGGATCTGCTCCACCGGATCGATCGCGAAGTAGACCAGGAACAGCGCCGAGACGCCCCACAGCAGCCAGTGCACCTCCTTGGCCTTCCCCAGGACCGCCTTGATGAGGACGTACGCGAGGAAGCCCGCGCCGATGCCGTCGGTGATGGAGTACGTGAACGGCATCGCGGCGATGGTCAGGAACGCCGGGATGGCGATCTCGTACTTGTCCCAGTCGATGTGCTTGACGTGGGTCATCATCAGGAAGCCCACGGCGATCAGCGCGGGCGCCGCGGCCTGGAGCGGGACGATGGTGAGCAGCGGCGTGAGGAAGAGCGCGAGGCCGAACAGGCCGCCGGTGATCAGGTTGGCGAACCCGGTGCGGGCGCCCTCGCCGACGCCGGCCGCGGACTCGATGTACGCGGTGTTGGAGGAGGCGGAGCCGAGGCCACCGGCCACCGCCGCCGCGCCGTCGATGAACAGCACGCGCCCGATGCCGGGCACCTTGCCGTCGTCGTCGAGCAGTCCGGCCTCCGCGCTGATGCCGACGATGGTGCCCATGGCGTCGAAGAAGTCCGACAGGACCAGGGTGAAGACGAGCAGTACGGCGGTGATGATCCCGGCCTGCGCGAAGCCGCCGAACAGGCTGAAGTGACCGACGAGTCCGAAGTCGGGGGTGTCGACGATCTTGTCGGGGACCTTGGGTGTGGTCAGGCCCCAGCTCTTGATGTCGGCGATCTCGTTGATGATGATCGCGACGATCGTCATGGTGACGATGCTGATCAGGATCGCGCCCTTCACCTTGCGCGCGATCAGCGCGATGGTGAGCAGCACGCCCACGCAGAACACCAGCACCGGCCAGCCGGTGAGCCGGCCGACCGCGCCCAACTGCACCGGCACGGTGGTGTTCGCGACGTCCGGGACCCGGCTGACGAACCCGGCGTCGACGAAGCCGATGAAGGCGATGAACAGGCCGATGCCGACACCGATCGCCTGCTTGAGCTGTTGCGGGATGGCGTTCATGATCGCCTCGCGCAGCCCGGTGAGGACCAGGACGCAGATCAGGATGCCTTCCAGGACGACCAGGCCCATCGCGTCGTCCCAGCTCATCAGCGGGGCCAACTGGAAGGCGACGACGGCGTTGAGGCCGAGGCCGGCGGCGATGGCGAGCGGGAGGTTGCCGCCGACGCCCATGATGACCGTCATCACACAGGCCACCAGGGCGGTGGCGGTGACCAGTTGACCGGTGTCGAGCTGGTGGCCGAACTTGTCCTTCGCGCTGCCGAGGATGATCGGGTTGAGGACGAGGATGTAGGCCATCGTGAAGAAGGTGGCGAAACCGCCGCGGATCTCCCGGCCGAAACTGGATCCCCGTTCGGAGATCCGGAAGAACCTGTCGACGCTGTTCCCGGGCGGTGGTGCGGCACTCGGCCGGTCGGCCACCTGCTGCGCTTCGGACATGGCGGAACTCCTCGTTGCCTGATGATCTGTGTGCGGATGCTGGCTGGATTGTTCCCGCGTCCCACCTGTTACAGGTTTTCTGCGTGTTACGGAATCAAAGTTGCGCAAGTGACGTCATGGAAGCGGTTACCATCACGTGTCAGCGCCATGACACACACAGATCGCCATGACATACACAGCCAGAAGAGGTCACCGTGGGGACAGTCGTCGACGACGCGGCCTCCGGGGAGTTCCACGCCTTCTTCGAACGGCACTACGCCGAACTCGCCCGCCTGGCCCATCTGTTGACCGGCGAGGCCGACGCCGCCGACGACCTGGCGGCGGACGCGCTGCTCGCCCTGTGGCACCGCTGGGACCGGGTCCGCGCCGCCGACCACCCGGTCGCGTACGCCCGTGGCGTCGTCGCCAACCTCGCCCGGTCCCGGATCCGCAGCGCGGTGCGGGAGCGCCGGCGGATCTCCCTGTTCTGGTCGCAGCGCGAGGAACTGACCGAGAACCCCGACGTGGCCGGCGTGGTCGATGTCCAGGAGGCGCTGCGCAGACTGCCGTTCCGCAAGCGGGCGTGCGTGGTGCTGCGGCACGCGTTCGACCTCTCGGAGAAGGACACCGCGCTCGCGCTCGGGGTGTCCGTGGGTACGGTGAAGAGCCAGACGTCCAAGGGGATGGCCGAGCTGCAGCGGCTGCTGGGCGCGCAGGGAGTGCCACAGAAGGTGCATGCGGCGATGGTGCGCGGCGGCGAGAGCGGAGGACGGCAGCGATGAGGCAGCAGGACGTGCACGACGAGCTGCGCGCCCGGCTGCACGAGGCGGCCGAGGCGCACGAGCCGGACCGGGCCGGCATGTTGGCCCGGATTGAGCGGGGCATGAGCGAGCAGCACCACCCGGGCCACCGCTCGACGCGCCCGCCGGTGTGGAGTTGGGCGCGGGTGGTGGGCGCGACGGCCGCGGCGGCCGGCATGCTGGCGGTCGGCGGGTACGCGGTGGCGTCGGCGGTGAAGGACGACGCCTCTCCGCAGCAGCAGACGGTCGCGGTCTCCCCGACACCCACGCCGTCGCCGGACGCCACGAGCCGGGCCCCCGTGCCGCCGGCGCAGCAGACGCCGAGCAGGCCACCGGAGTCGCACCGGGCGAGCAACACCCCTTCCCCTACGCCCACTTCCTCCTCCCCCGTGTCGCGGGGCGCCGCCGGCACGAGCGACGGCCCGGTGTGGTCGGACGGCTCGGTGGACCCGCACAGCAACGACTTCTGGGCGCAGAGCGACATCACGCTCAAGACGTCCGCGCAACTGACCTCGCTCACCGTCAAGTTGAAGGTGGCGCAGACCGGCGGGGTGTCGACGGCGGGCGCCTGGCGCTCGCTGCCGGAGCAGGACTTCACGCTGACGGTCGCCGAGCGGGACGGCTTCGTCGTCTACACCTGGGTGCTCAAGGAGGGCCGTACGGTCCCCAAGGGCGAGTGGGTGTTCGCCGGGCAGTACAACCACGCGCGCGGCGGCCGGGACGTGAAGGACGACGGCTACACGGTCGAGGGCACGGCAGCGGGCCAACTGCGTTCCGTGAGCGGTGACTTCGCGAGCCACCCGAGTGACGAGGACGACTCGTGACAACTTCCGGGAACGGCGCAACCTTTGGCGGGTTCTGGCCATCTGATAACACGTAGACACGCACAACTGAGCGAATCTGCTACATCCCTCGCCCATAAGGGGGACAGTGGACCTGCTGACCTGAGCCCCCCTCGGTCAGCAGCAGAGCGCCCCGCCGGTGACGACCGGCGGGGCGTTCGCCCTTACCGGGCGCGGGGCTGGTTCATCGTCGAGCCGATCTCGGTTGAACCCGTCGTCAGGAAGGTGGTCGAGGGCAGCGCGCCACTCGTCTGCCGGGAGCCGTACGCCGTCGTCGCGTCCGTCGACTTGAGAGCGGGGGTCGCGACACCGCTGTCCCAGTTGTTCGCCGCCGACACCGTGGACGGACTCAGCTTGTCCAGGCCGCCCTTGTTGCCCACCGCGAGGTTGCGGGCCAGCCGTGCCTTGCCGGTGGCGAAGTAGAACCCGGCCTCGGTGTTGGCGTAGGCCGTGTTGCGGTTGAGCGCGATCGCCCCGGTGTTGGAGTTCTCGGTGAAGCCGTTGAGGGTGTTGTCCCAGGCCGCGTTGTCGTTGACGAGATGCGCGACCGTGACGCCCCCGCCGCCCAGCTTGAAGCCGTTGCCGTTGCCCTCGAAGGCGGCGTCGTTCCAGCGGTTCTTGCCGTTGCCGAAGGCCCAGGAGTGCTCGATCCTGACCGGCGAGGAGAACTGCCAGAGGTCGAGGCCGTCGTCGGAGTTGTCGTGGAGCCGCGCTCCGGTGACCTTGTTGCCCGTGCCCGAGCCGAACTTGATCGCGATGCCGTCCGCGTTCTGGCCGTGCCCGGCGGCGTCGTAGTTGCCGTAACTGTCCAGGTTCTGCACGAGGTTGTTCACCGTGCCGTCGCCGCGCAGGGTGAACCCTGAGTCGCCGTTGTCGGCGGTGACGAGGTTCTTGAAGATCCCGCCGATGGACGAGGTGACGACGAAGCCCTGGGCCGGGGAGCTCTGGAAGGTGAGGTTCTGGACGGTCCAGTAGCTACCGTGGATCCCGGCGAGCCAGGAGCCGGCGGGCAGCTTCGAGCCGTCGATCCTCACCTTCTCGGTGCCGTGGGCCTGGAGCGTGATGGGGTTCGAACTCGTGCCGCTGGCCGTGGACTTGAGGGTGGCCGTGGGGTAGTACGTGCCGGCCCGCACCTGGATGACGGTGCCCGCGCTCGCGCTCGCGACCGCCGACTCCAGCTGGGCGGTGGTGGAGACGGTGACGGTCGTCGTGGCCGCCTGGGCGTCGCCGTCCGACAGTCCGAGGTAGACGCCGCCGGCTCCGGCGGAGACGGCCACCGCCGCCGCGATCGAGAGGGTGCCGGTCCTGCGGTGGCGTCCGGTGCTCTGCCGCACTGGCCGTTCCTTTCCTGGGTGACGGGGAACGTGATCCAGTCGCCGCCGCGACCGAAGGAGGTTGCCGCGTCTCACCGAAAGCAACCGAAACTTTCGCCACCCTCGATTCCCCGTCTACCGATTGACGTGCTGTTTCCCACTGGTGACACTCCGAAGGCGCGCAACACCCAACAGAAACCCCCACACTCAGACAGGATTGCCGATGCGCCCCAGAGCCGTGGTCGTCGCCTGCCTCACCCTCCTCCTCGCCCTGTTCACCGCGCCGCCCGGCAGCGCCCACTCAGGAGCCCCGCCCGTGAACCACCCCAAGTACGCCGGCTATCTCTTCGCCTACTTCACCGGCGAGGGCACCGCGGACGGCGAACAGATCCGCTACGCCCTCAGCCGCGGCAACGACCCTTTGCACTGGCGCGAGTTGAACCAGGGCAAGCCGGTCCTGACGTCGACGATCGGCGAGAAGGGCCTGCGCGACCCGTTCGTGATCCGGTCCCCCAAGGGCGACAAGTTCTACCTGATCGCCACCGACTTGCGCATGTACCAGAACAGCAGCGGCAGTTGGGACGACGTCCAGCGGCACGGCAGCAAGTCGGTCATGATCTGGGAGTCCACCGACCTGGTCCACTGGACCGACCAGCGCCTGGTGAAGGTCGCCCCGGACAGCGCGGGCAACACCTGGGCGCCGGAGGCCTACTGGGACGACTCGCTCGGTCAGTACGTCGTCTTCTGGGCGTCGAAGCTGTACGCCGACAACGACCCCGACCACACGGGATCGACGTACAACAAGATGCTCTACGCGACCACGAAGGACTTCCGCACCTTCAGCGAGCCGAAGGTCTGGGACGACCCCGGGTACTCGGTGATCGACTCGACGGTCGTGAAGTACAAGGACACCTACTACCGCTACACCAAGGACGAGCGCGACCCGTCCTCCAGCTCGCCCTGCTCGAAGTTCATCACCGGCGAGAAGTCGACGAGCCTGACCTCGACCTCGTACGACTTCGTCGCCGACTGCATCGGCAGCGGTGCGATCGACCGCGGCGAGGGGCCGACGGTCTTCAAGTCGAACACCGAGAAGAAGTGGTACCTGTTCATCGACGAGTACGGCGGTCGCGGGTACGTCCCCTTCGAGACCACCGACCTCGACTCCGGGAACTGGACGCCGTCCAGCGACTACCAGCTGCCCGCAAGTCCGCGGCACGGCACGGTGCTTCCGGTCACGCAGAAGGAGTACGACCGGCTGCTCGCGGCCTATCCGAGTACGCCGACGTCGATCGTGGACGCGACGGCCAAGGACCAGAAGGGGTACGCCGTCGTCACCGAGAGCGCCTCGAAGGTCGTGCTGCCGATGAACCCCGGCGCCGAACTCGCCCGCCTCTCGCCGGAGTTCGCCGTGGGCGAGGGCGCGCGGGTCAGCCCCAGGTCCGGCACCCGGCGCGACTTCCGCAAGCCGCAGAAGTACACGGTGACGGCCGCCGACGGCACGAGCCGCGTGTGGACGGTGGAGGCGGTACCGACCCGAAGTCCGTCCCTGCCGGGCTTCAACGCCGACCCCGACGTGCACTATCTGGACGGCCGGTACTGGATCTACCCGACGACGGACGGCAACCAGGGCTGGGGCAGCACGAGTTTCAAGGCGTACTCGTCGCGGGACCTGGTCCACTGGAAGGACCACGGGGTCATCCTCGACCTGGGCCCGGACGTGTCGTGGGCGGACAAGTACGCGTGGGCGCCGGCGATCGCCGAGCGCGACGGCAAGTACTACTTCTACTTCTGCGCCGAGCAGCAGATCGGGGTCGCGGTCGCGGACTCACCGGCCGGCCCGTTCAAGGACGCGCTGGGCAAACCCCTGGTGGCCAAGGGCGGTTCACTGAGCGGCCAGATGATCGACCCGGCCGTCTTCACGGACGACGACGGGACGTCGTATCTCTACTGGGGCAACGGGCACGGGTACGTCGTACCGCTGAACGACGACATGACGTCGTACGACCCGGCGAAGGTGAAGGACATCACCACGGACAACTTCCGTGAGGGTTCTTTCGTCATCAAGCGCAACGGCACGTACTACTTCATGTGGTCCGAGGACGACACCCGCAGCGAGAACTACCACGTCGCCTACGCGACGGGACCGTCCCCGCTCGGCCCGTGGACCAAGCGGGGGACGATTCTGTCGAAGCGGCCCGACTACGGCATCCTCGGCACCGGTCACCACTCGGTGGTGAACGCCCCCGGCACCGACGACTGGTACATCGTCTACCACCGGTTCGGCCTCAACGGGCCCGGCCGGGCGGGCGGGGACGGGATGCACCGCGAGACCACGATCGACCGCATGACGTTCGCGGCCGACGGGTCCATCGAACCGGTGGTGCCGACCCTGGGGTCGGTCGGGCCGGTGCGATCCGTCAAGTGACCGTCAGCTGACGAAGTACGTCGGGTTCGGGATCTTGTACGTCTTGTCGGCGTAGCCGCCGTCGAGGTCCGAGTACTGGTCGCCGAAGTTGGCGACGATCTCGTACCCGAGGTCCTTCTCGATGTGCTTGCGGGTGCCGGACTTGTACTGCACGGTGGTGCAGGTCCAGGTACCCGGCGTGGCGCAACCGCTGAGGTACGACGGCGGGTTGGCCGCGTCCTTGAGGAACATGTGACCGGCGTCGAGGTTCACATCGGCGCCGATCTTCTTCAGGTTGTCGACGGCCGCGGTGCGCTGCGCCTCGCTCAGACCCGAGTTGTAGAAGACCTCGACACCCTTGGCCTTCGCGTACTTCACCAGCTCGGCGCTGCCGAAGACGCCCGGGCGGTCGGCCTTGTTGACGTAGGCCGCCCAACTGGCCGAGTTGTACGTGTAGTTATACCGCTTCTCGTAGTCGAGACTGAGCAGCAGCGTGTCGTCGATGTCGAAGACGACCGCGGGCTTCTCGCCCTTGTGGTGGGCCTTGTGGGCCGCCTGGTCGATGTACTTCTTCGCGGCCGAGTCGATCCGCGCCAGGTCCTTGGCGTACGGGCTGGTCGCGGACGCCTGGTAGACGCCGTTGGCATCCGCCGTCGTACCGTAGTAGGTGTCGATGTCCTTCACCAGGAGCCCGATGTTGTAGGGCTCGTGGGTGGAGTTGGCCGTGGACTGTCCGGCCGTGGCGGCACCGGCTCCGTAGAGGCCGGCGCCGGCGAGGGCACAGGCGGCGGCGATCGCCGCGAAACGCAGTGGCTTATGCATGACAGGTAGTTCTACGCGCGTCACCCTGGCGGGCGCGAGACCCGTTGCCTGATCGATATCTCCTTCACAGGCAAAAATCGGGTCAAGCGCCCCGGGCGGCTCGGTGCGCGGCTCAGTTCATGGTCGCGCCGATGGTGGAGCTGCCCGTCGTCAGGAAGGTGGTGGCGGGCAGGGTGCCACTCGAACCGCGGGCGTTGTACGTGCTCGACGCGTCCGTGGAGACGAACGACGGCGTGCCGATCCCGCTGTCCCAGTTGTTGCCGGCCGAGGTGACCGAGGAGCCCTTGCTCACCGCGCCCCCGCCGTTGCTGACGGCGAGGTTCTTGCCGAGCTTGGCGGAGCTGGTGGCGAAGTAGTAGCCCCACTTGCTGTTGGCGTACGCGGTGGTGCGGTTGATGACGAGCCCCCCGGTGTTGGAGTTCTCGGTGAAGCCGTTGCCGGCGTTGCCCCAGGCCGCCGAGTTGTTGACGACGTGCGCGACGACCTCGCCGTCGCCGCCCAGCTTGTAGCCGTTGCCGTCGCCCGCGAAGGCCGAGTCGGACCAGCGGTTGTAGCCGTTGCCGAAGGACCAGGTGTGCTCGACGGTGACGGGGGTGGAGAAGGACCAGAAGTCGATCCCGTCGTCGGAGTTGTTGTAGAGCCGCGCCCCGGTGACCAGGTTCCCGCTGCCGGAGCCGAACTTGATGGCGATCCCGTCGGCGTTCTCGCCGTGGGTGGCGCCGTCGTAGTTGCCGTACGAGTCGATGTTCTTGACCGTGTTGTTCACGGTTCCGTCGCCCGTGAGCGTGAAGCCGGAGTCGCCGCCGTTGATGGTCTTGACGTTGTTCCAGTTGGTGCCGGTGCAGGACTGACAGACGACCGCGCTGTCCGGGGAGTTCTGGAAGGTCAGGTTGGAGACGTTCCAGTAGTCGGCGGTCAGCTTGAAGATCCAGGACCCGGACGGGAGCGAGGAGCCGTCGATCTTCACGGTCTCCGAGCCGTACGCGGTGAGCGTGACCGGCGCCGAGGAGGTGCCGTTGGTCGTCGACTGGAGGGTGGCGGTCGGGTAGTAGGTGCCGCCGCGCACCTGGATGACCGTGCCGGCGGTGGCACCGGAGATGGCGCTGGTCAGCTCGGCGTTCGTGTCGACGACGACCGTGGCCGCGTGGGCCTGGGTGGGGAGGACGGCGAGGCCTGCGCCTAACGCGAGGGCCGTGCCGAGGGTGAGAGCGGTACGACGAGACATAGGAGTGCGGTCCTTTCGTCGTGCGGTTTCTTGGGGATGTGGGGGTGTCGGGAACGTTGGGGCTTTCAGGGACGCCAGTCACCGAGGTAGGTCGCGGGGGTGTGCAACTTGGCCTCGGCGCCGGTGAGTTGGGGCCGGTTCTCGGGAACGGTGATCGTCGAGCCCGGCCCGGTGTTGCGGTACTCGTGGAAGCGCATCGTCTGCCAGGGGTAGGCGTCGCGCATGGTGGTGTACGGAGCCACGGCGTCGACGCCGGGCCCGATCCGGGTGTCCCGGACGACCAGGGACGGCCAGGCGGTCGTCTCGTACGACGGCACCCAGGGCCGCGCCAGTTTGTACGCGGCGTCCTCGGCGCCGGAGGTGATCCGGGAGCGGACGGCGAGGATGCCGTGCGGGTTGGCCCGGGCGGTGGAGGGGGCGAAGACCATGCCCTTGGGGGTGAAGGTCACGTCCCGCTGGAGGGTGCGGAAGTGGCACCCGTCGAACACGGCGGTGGCCCGGCCGAAGACGAAGTCGACGTCGCCCTCGATGTAACAGCGGTGGAAGTACTGCCGGTCGAAGACGTCGAGCGCGAGCGTGTCGACGAAGAGGGTGTCCTGGTGGGCCAGCAGCCGGACGTTCTCGAAGCGCGTGCGGTCGCCGTACGTGTAGGCGGCCACCGCCTGCGTCCCCGTGATCTCGGGATGGTCCGCCCGCAGCCAGTCGTTGGCGATCGTCAGATCCCGGACGGTCAGCCCGGGCGCCGCCGAGGTGAAGGTGGCGGAGCCCGCCGTGCCGTAGGTGGTGCCGTCGGGCTTCGGCGTGCCGTTGGCGTGGTCGAAGACGATGACGACGTCGCGCGGATCACGGGTGGCGCCGCGCAGGGCCAACTCCCGTTTCTCCACCGGCACGTTGACGACTTCGCGATACGTCCCCGGATGCACGACGATCGTCCGCCCGGGCCCGTCCGCCGCGTCCACGGCCGCCTGGACGGAGTCTCCGGGGCGGACGTGCAGGACCCGGCGGGCGGCGCTCTCGAAAGCGGGGGTGGCACCGAAAGCGGGACCGGCATCGACACCGACGCCGACCAGCCCACCGGCGATGCCCGTCAGAAGGGTGCGTCGGCGCATCTCAGCAGCCCTCCCGCCAGGGCGCCCAGTCACCCAGATATGCCTCGCGGGTCGCCGACGCGGCCTCGGCGCTGGCGAGTTGGGGCCGGTTCGCGGGGAAGGTGATCCGGGCACCGGGCCCGGTGTTGCGGTACTCGGCGAACCGCTGGCTCTGCCACGGGTAGGCGTCCGACATGTTGGTGTAGGGCGCGACCGCGTCGATGCCGGGGCCGAGGCGGGTCTCCCGGACGGTGAGCATCGGACGGGCCGTGGTGTCGGAGCTGGGCACCCAGGGACGGGCCAACTTGTAGGCGGCGACCGGGGCTTCACCGCTCACGTGCCCTCGCGTCACCAAGTAGCCGCGCGGGTTGGCGACCGCGGTGGAAGGCGCGAAGACGAAGCCGTACGGGGCGGAGGCGAGGTCGGTGCGGTTCAGGGTCCGGAAGTGGCAGTCCTCGTAGACCGCGGTGGCCCGACCGAAGACGAAGTCGACGTCGCCCTCGGCGTAACAGTGCGCGTAGTACTGGCGGGCGAAGGTGCCGAGCGCGAGCGTGTCCGCGTACAGCGTGTCCTGGTGGCCGAGGAAGCGGCAGTGGGTGAACGAACTCCGGTCGCCCTGCACCTTGATGGCGACCGCCTGGGTCCCGGTGATGTCGGGGTGGTCGGCGCGCAGCCAGTCGTTGGCGAAGGTGATCCAGCGGGCGGTGAAGCCGTCGGCCTGGACGGTCGTGGTGGCCGACCCGGTGGTGCCGTACGTGCCGCCGCCCGGCTTGGGGGTGCCGGCCGCGTTGTCGTAGACGATCACGACGTCCCGGGGGTCCTCCGAGGCGCCGATCCAGGTGGCCCCGGTACGGCTGACGTCGACGGCGACCGTCTCCCGATAGGTGCCGGGAGCGATGACGAGGGCCCAGCCGCTGCCGGCCGCGGCGGTCACGGCGGCCTGGACGGTGGTGTGGTCGCCGCGTCCGCGGGGGGCGACGTACAGGGTCTGCGGGGTGAGGCGGCGGCCGGGGGAACCGTACTGGCCGAAGGGGCCGCGCCGACCGGTGACGGCGTGCGCGGGGACAGCGACGAGGCCGACTCCGGCACCGACGGCGCCGGCAATGAACCGCCTTCTCGAAAGGGGACGTTGACCGTGATGGTGCGAGGGCATGCGGGTGCTCCTTCGCGGTACCGAGTTGGTGCTGAGTGATATCCGGGAGTGGCCGGGGCGGAGCCGAGACGCCGCCCCGGCGGTCGGTCGTGCGGAGGACGGATCAGCCCAGGCGTCCCGATCCGGCGCCGCAGTCGACGATGTGCGGGACGGCCCTGGCCGGATCGACCTTGGTGCGCAGCGACGGCGTCCAGCCCGCCCCGGACTCCAGGGTCTCGGCGGGGATCTCGGCGTTGTGGACGGCGATCAGGTCGGTCTTCACTCCGTTGACGTAGTTGTCGGCGGCGGTCAGCGGCGAGACGTTCCACCGCTTCAGCACCTTGCCCGCACTGACCCCCTCGGCCAGCGTGAACGCGTTGTGCTCAGCGACGAGTTGGGACTCCTTGCCGATACCGAAGCTGTAGGAGTAGCCGTCGTTCGCGACGAAGTGGTTGTTGTAGGAGTCCACTTGGCCGAACCGGACACGGGGCGCACGCTCGACGAGGTTCGAGAACAGGTTGTGATGGAAGGTGACCTTGAGGTGCCCCCGGTCGCCGACGGCCGTCGACTCGCTGTCGCTGTTGCCGACCAGGATCGTCTTGTCGTGGTCCTCGAAGACGTTCCAGGAGGCTGTGACGTAGTCGGCGCCCCTGACGACGTCGAGTTCACCGTCGTGCTGTTCGTAGATGCGGCCGTAGTAGGACGGCAGGGTGCTGTCCGGGTGGTCGCCGTCGGTGAACGTGTTGTGGTCCATCCACACGTGCGTCGAGCCGTAGATCACCGCGCTGTCGTACTCGGAGTTCCAGTTGCCGTCGGCGGTGTCGGTCGGGTCCCACTGCGGGAAGCAGTCGAGCGGGCTCTCGAAGCTCAGGTTGCGGACGATGACGTTGTCTACGCCCTTGATCTGCAGGCTGGCGCCGCTGAAGCCGGCGTTCTTGCCGATGCCGACGATGGTGGTGTTGGCCGGCACGGAGGCCTTGATGTAGGCGTCCTGGTTCGCGGCGGAGGCGCGGCGCAGGCCCTCGGGGCTGTCGGCGGGCTCGCCGTCCAGGTTCTTGTCGTGGCCCCAGACCGCGGGGTCGTACGTGGCCAGGTAGCCGGCGAAGTCGTACCCCGCCGCCTCGAACGAGGCACAACTCGGCCCGTCGGCGTCGATGGTGCCCTTCACCTTGATGATCTTCGGCGTGCTGCCACCGGCGGCGAGCGCGGCCTTGAAGCCGTCCCAGTCGCTGACGGTGTGGACGTGCGCGGCGTCGGCGGCGGCGCCACCGGTGGTGCCGGTGCCCGCGGCTGCCCAGCCGTCGTTGGCGGGCAGCACCTGCCGGTCGAGGGCGGGCCGGTGGGCGGCCTGGGCCGTCCCGGTGACGGCGAGCACGAGAGCCGTGCAGCCCACGACCGCCGTAATGACGCGTCCATGACATCCAAATGTGTGCACTGTGCGGGTCTCCTCAGCTATGCGGGTGGCCAGGTGATCCAGGAGGTGGGTATGTCCTCGTGCAGCCGGACGACATCGCGCCGGGCGAACACCCGGGTACGCACCGACTCCCGTGCCACGAGCCGCGCCACGGCGATGGCCCCCGGCGGATTGAAGTGCGTGTTGTCCTGCTCGGTGTCGGTCCAGTTGAAGTAGGTCTTCGTCGCCTCGACCCCGAGCGACTGCCAGAGCGCGAGCGACAGCGCCTCGACATCGAGCAACGCGACCCGTTCCTCCACGGCGAGCGCGCGCATGGCCGCCGGATACTCGCCGTGGGTCGGCAGGGCATTCCCGTCGACGTCGAACCGGCGGCGCTCGACGGGAGTTACGAGGACGGGCCGGGCACCCTTCGCGCGGGCGCCCGAGATGTAGAGCCGGAGACAGTCCTGGAACGTCGTCCAGGGCTCGGTGTACCGAATCGGATCTTCCACCTTCTCGTCGTTGTGCGCGAACTGGACGAGCAGCAGGTCCCCCGGCCGGATCACCGAGAGAATCGCATCAAGCCGACCCTCATCGACAAAACTCTTCGAACTGCGCCCGTTCACAGCGTGATTGGCAACAGTCAGCCCCTTCCGGAGAAAGAACGGTAAGGCCATCCCCCACCCGGTCTCAGGCGCGGCATCGGCGTATTTCTGAGCGGCGGTGGAATCCCCGGCGATATAGAGCGTGCGCTTCCTCTCCGGGCCTCGCCCGACGAGCGGAACGGCGGCCAGAGCGCCTGCGGCAACCTGTCTACGGCTAACTACCAAGACCGTTCACCTTCCCAACCCTTCAGAGGCGCGGGGAACTGCGCGAACAGCCACAACCAATCGGCAGTCCCCCACGAACCGAATCCACCCACAGCCTCAGTGGTTCTGCTTCCAATCCACCTGCGCGGCGTTCAACTGCTCGGCCACCGTGTCCAGGAAGTCCTTGGACGTCATCTTCCCGAGCAGCACCTTCTGGAAGTTCGGCTCATTGTCGGCCTTGGAGATCGTGTTCCAGTCCGGCAGGTAATACGGCAGCTGCACAATCTTCGTGCCGTTGCCGTTCAACGCCTCCGCCGCCAGCTTCGTGGGCTCGGCCGACTGGATCCACGCGTCCTGTGCGGCATCCGTGTTGGCCGGTATCTGCCCCGCCGACTTGTTGAACTTGGAGTTCTCCTCGTGCGAGAGGGCGAACTCGACGAACTTCCAGGAAGCCGCCTTGTTCTTGCTGGACTTGAACACGCTCAGCCCGTCGACGGGGTTGGAGATCTGCACCCGACTGCCGTCGTCCTGCGTCGGGTTGGGCAGCCCCCGGAACTTGCCCGCGCCCAGCGCCTTCAAGTGGTCCTGATACGAACCGAGGTTGTGGCTCAGCATCCCGATCGTGCCGCTGTCCCACTGCGCGACCATCTTGGTGAAGTCGTTGTTGACGTCGGCGGAAGGGGTGTCCTTCTTGTACAGCGCGACGTACTTCTCCAACGCGGCCACGTTCTTCGGGTCGTTGGCGGTGGTCTTGTCGCCGTTCCAGAACGAAGTGATCCCGCTCTGGCCGTACGCCGCGTCCAGCGCCGGCGCGATGGAGCCCTCGCCGCCGCGAATGGTGAACCCGAACTGGTTCTTGCCCTTGTCCGTGAGCTTGTCGGCGGCCGCGTAGAAGTTCGACCAGGTCGTCGGCGCCTCCAGCCCGGCGCTCTCGAACAGGTCCGTCCGGTACCACAGCGTGCCGTTGTTGGACGAGGTCGGGATCTGGTACAGCTTGTCGCCGCCGCCCGCGGCCCGGCTGCCGTCCACCAGGTTCTGGCTCAGCTTGCCCTTCAGCGAGCTCTTCGCCAACCGGCTGTCCAGCGGCTCCAGGGCGCCCTGCACCGCGACCTCGGCGAGCATCGCGGTGCCGACCCCGCCGACGTCGGGCAGTCCGCCGCCCTGGATGGCGGTGTCGTACTTGGACTGGGCGCTGGCGGCCGGGATCCCGACGTAGTTGACCTTGATGTCCGGGTTCTTCTTCTCGAAGTCGGCGATGATCTCCTTCCAGATGTCGGTGCGGACACCGCCGTTGTTGTCCCAGAAGGTGATCTCGCCCTTGCCGGAGCCCTCGTCGCCCTTGTCCCCCGCGCTCCCGCTGCCGTCGTCACCACAGGCGGTGGCGGTCAGCGCGAGCACGGAACCCAGGGCGACGGCGAGGGCGAGGCGCCTGCTTCTGCGGATGCTGATCTTCATCGGTCGGCTCTCTTCTTCTGGATCCAACGGTGACTTGCGGGTGCGGGGGGCGGCGGACGAAGGGGCGCGTGAGCGAGAGATGGGTAAGCGCTTGCCATGCAGGTGCTGCGTCATTGCGGCTCCCAACAGGACTACGGGTGAGGTGAGTTACAAGGAGTCGATCCTGAAGTGCGTGAAGGTTGCCGCGCCGGCGTGCCCCTTGCCGACGGGTGCCAGGGCGAACAGACCGAGCAGGGCTCCGACCCAGCGCCAGGGGGTGGCGGCGAAGACGGGACCGGAGGGGCGCGGGCCCTCGCCGAGGTCGTGGAAGAACCGGCAGCGTGCCCCCGCGCCGATCTCGATCCGCAGCCGCACGCGTCCCTCCGGCGCGAGCCGTGGGTGCGCGGCGTCCCGCTCCCTCTCGGCGACCGCCTCGGCGAACCGGTGCACGAGGTGGACCGTCCCGTCCTCGCCCCGCTGGAGCCCGATCCAGCCGAACGCGTCGCCGAGCACCGCGAGTCCGGCCCGCGCTCCCGGATCCTCGCTGTGCAGCCGCAGCTCGACCTCGACGGCGGACGGGGTGCCGGGCAGCCGCTGCGTGAGGACGTTCGGGAGTTTGCGCAGGTCATGGGTGTCGACCGAGCGGGCGCAGGTCAGCCGGAGTCCGTCGCCGGAGTGCTGGGTGGCCCAGCCGTCCTGCGGGTTGGCGGTCCACGACCACTGGCGGCCGAAGCGTCCGCCGGGGAAGTCGTCGTCGGTGGCGGGCGCCGCGGGAGGCTGCGGCGGTAAGTCGGGGCGTCGGTGTACGGCGACGGGGGCGCCCTCGTCCCCGAGCACCGGCCAGCCCTCCGCGCCCCAGCGCATCGGCTGGAGGTGCACGACCCTGCCGTACGCGCCCCGCTGCTGGAAGTGCAGGAACCAGTCCTCGCCGGACTGGGTGCGCACCCAGCCGCCCTGGTGGGGGCCGTTGACGTCGGTGTCCTTCTGTTCGAGGACGATCTTCTCCTCGTACGGGCCGAAGAAGCCGCGTGCGCGGAGGGCGCCCTGCCAGCCGGTCTCCACTCCCCCGGCGGGCGCCAGGATCCAGAACCAGCCGTCGTGCCGGTAGAGCTTGGGGCCCTCCAGGGTGAACCAGCCCGGGATGCGGTCTCCGTCGACGATCACCTTGCCCTCGTCGAGGAGTTCGGTGCCGTCGGGGCGCATACGGTGGCCGGTGAGGCGGTTCTTGATGCCGGAGCGGGACTTGGCCCAGGCGTGCACGAGGTAGGCCTCGCCGGTCTCCTCGTCCCACAAGGGGCAGGGGTCGATGAGCCCCTTGCCGGCCTTCATCAGGTGCGGGCGGGTCCAAGGGCCGCGTATCTCCGGGGCGTTGACCTGGAAGATGCCCTGGTCGGGGTCGCCCCAGAAGATCCAGAAGCGGTCGTCGTGATGGCGCAGCGAGGGGGCCCAGACTCCGCAGTCGGGCCGTGGGGTCCTGAACTCGGCGGCGGGTTCCAGGCGTTGCAGCGCGTGGCCGACCAGCGTCCAGTTGACCAGGTCGCGCGAGTGCAGCAGCGGCAGGCCGGGGGCGCGGCCGAAGGTCGACGCGGTGAGGTAGAAGTCGTCGCCGACGCGGATGACGTCCGGGTCGGACCAGTCGGCGTTCAGGACCGGGTTCGTATACACGTCGTCCGTCACCGGCTGACCGCCTTCCGCACCAGTGCCGCCGCTTCGCTCCGGCCCAGCCGGCCGTCGGCGACGACGGTGACGACCCGGCGTACGACGGTCGCGCCGGACGGGACCGGCAGCCGTTCGGTGTGCGCCAACGACGAGCCCACGCCCGGGTATTCGGCGGTGCGCACGAACCACGGGTCCTGGCGGGTGGCGTCCGTGGCGCCGGCGAGGACGAGGGTCCAGCCGGCGCCCGTGAGGGCGAGCCAGTCGGCTCGGGTGCCGTGGACCGCCGACTCGCCCTCGCGCTCGGCGGTGAAGACGTCGGGGGTGGTGGACTCCTTGCGGGCCCGCCAGAAGAAGCCGCCGTAGGCCGCGCCTGGGCGCCCGTTGGTGGCCGGGCTGCCGATGGACAGCGGGTCGGGCGTGATGTTGGTGAGGGAGAAGGTGAAGTCCAACGCCCAGGCGGTGTCGGTGAGTTCGGTGGCGGAGACGGTGCGGCGCTCGCGCAGCAGCTCGGCGCCGGACGCCACCCAGCGCAGTTCCTCCACGAAGCCGTCGGGGTCGCGGAGCTGGAAGGCGGCGTGGCGCTGGGCACCGTGGTTGTCCAGTTCGGTGGGGCCCTGGTCGCGGACGTAGGTGCGGCCGCCCCAGAAGTTGTGCCCCTCGACGTCGGGAACGGCGACATCGACGCCGAGGTGGTGGAGGTGGTCGGCGGGGCTCAGTTCGGTGACCGCCGTGCCGGCCAGGGTGGTGACGGGGTGCAGATGGGGGCGCGGGGAAAGGACGCCCGGCAGTTCGGGCCGGGTGACGTAGCGGCCGACCGGGCGGCCCGCGACGCGCAGGACCAGGGTGTCGTCGGTCGTCATGTGCTCACCTCTTTCGGTAGCGCTCAGGAGGCGCCCAACTCGGAGTAGAGGGCGAGGGAGTCGGCCGCGGCGACGACCAGGCCGTCGATGCCGCGCACCACCCGGCGGTCCTCGTCGGGCAGGAAGTACCACGCGTCGGCGGGCAGTTGGGCCGGGTCGGCGGCCAGTCGGATCGCTTCGACGACCTTCATGAAGGCGCCCGTGGCATCCGGTTCGACCAGCAGGGCGGCGCCGGTGGTGAGGTGCTCGACCAGGTTCTCCAACAGGTCCGTGCGGCCGTACTCGCTCTCCTGCGGACCGTGGTCCGCCCGCTGCACCAGCACCCGGTCCAGCTTGTACCAGTAGGTGATCCGGCCGCTGTGGCCGTGCACCACGACGTACGGCTCCCCCGCCTCCTCGGCGCACAGGGTCGCGGCGACGGTGACCGGGCCGCGCGGGGTGCTCACGCGGACGCAGGAGGTGTCGTCGGACTCGATGTCGTTGGCGCGCAGCAGCTCGGTCTCGATGCCGGTGACGTCCTCCGCGCGGGTGGTGCCGAGCAGGGCGAGCCCGGTGGCGACGGTGTGAGCGAGGGGGTTGGTGAGCACCCCGTCGACCACGTCGACGCCGTTCAGGCGCCGCTTCCCGGCCCAGGGTGCCCGTCGGTAGTACGACTCCGCACGCGCCCAGGCCCCGGCCCCGCCGACACCCACGATCTCCCCGATCGCGCCCTCGGCGAGCAGCTTCCGGATCGCGGGGACGGCGTGCGAGCCCAGCGACTGGAAGCCGATCTGGCAGACCACGCCGGCCGCGGCGACCCCGTCGGCCATCCGCCGGAACTCCGCGTACGAGGGCGCGGGCGGCTTCTCCAGCAGGAGGTGCACGCCCCGCTCGGCGGCGATCAGGGCGAGGTCGGTGTGGGTCGGGATCGGCGTGCAGATCACGGCGACGCGGGCCCGGGTGGAATCGAGCAGAGCAGCGAAGTCGGCGGACTGCTCGGGCAGTTCGCCCCCGAACTCCTCCTCGGTCAGCGGCGTCAGCTCGCAGATTCCCACGAGTCGTACGAGCCCCTTGTCCTGGAGCCTGCGGATGTTCTCGACGTGCCAGCGGCCGTGGCCGCGCGCACCCGCGAGAACGACGGGAACGGGGATGCTGCTCATGGGATTCTCCCTGCGCTGTCGATCTTTGCGTGCAGGGTAAGTCGTCGGCTCATCCCTTCACCGCCCCCGCGCTGAAGCCGGTGATCAGCCACTTCTGGATGAAGGCGAACACGAGCACGACGGGTACGGCCGCGATGATGCCGCCCGCGGCGAGCGCGCCGAGGTCGACGCTGTCCGCGCTCATCAGGGTGTTGAGGCCGACCGGGATGGTCTGCTTGCCCTGGTCGGACAGGAACATCAGGGCGAACAGGAAGTGGTTCCAGGCGTGCACGAAGGCGAAGGAGCCGACGGCGATCAACCCGGGCCGCAGCAGCGGGAGTACGACGATCCGGAACGCGGTGAAGCGGTTGCAGCCGTCGACCCAGGCGGCCTCCTCCAGAGAGTAGGGCACGTTCCGGATGAACCCGCTGATGAGGATCATCGACAGCGGCAGCTGGAAGACGGTCTCGGCGATGACCACGCTGGACAGCGAGTTGATCATCCGCAGGTTGGCGAAGATCTCGAAGAGCGGGACCAACAGCAGCGCCCCCGGCACGAACTGGGTGCACAGCAGCGCGAGCATGAAGGCCCGCTTGATCCTGAAGTCGAACCGGGCGAGGGCGTAGCCGCCGGCGAGGGCGACCAGGGTCGTCATCACCAGTGTCGAGACGCCGACCAGCACGCTGTTCTGGAAGTAGGTGCCGAACGCCCGCTCGTTCCAGACCTTTTCGAAGTGCTCGAAGGTCATCGGCCAGGGCACCAGCGAGGTCGAGCCGGCCGGGCGCAGGGCGAAGAGGAGGATCCAGTAGAAGGGGATCAGGGTGAAGACCAGGTAGATCGACAGGGGGACGTAGATCTGCCAGCGGGGAGCCTCGTCCCAGGCGCGGCGCCGGCCGCGCGTGCCGGTCGGCGGGGGCTCGACGCGCTCGGGAGCGGGTGCGATCTCGGTGATCACTTCTGGCCACCTCCGAACTTGCTCAGCCGCAGATAGACGATCGAGCAGAAGAGCAGGATCACGAACGCGACCGTGGTCAGGGCCGACGCGTAGCCGAAGTTGTGGGCGTCCACGCTGGTGTTGGCGATGTAGAGCGGCAGGGTCGTGGTCTCGCCGGCCGGTCCGCCGCCGGTGAGGGTGTAGAGCAGGTCGACGTTGTTGAACTCCCACACCGCGCGCAGCAGCGTCGACAGCACGATGGCGTCCTTCAGGTGCGGCAGCGTGATGTGCCAGAACTGCTGGAGGCGGCGCGCCCCGTCGACCTCGGCGGCCTCGTACAGGTCCTTCGAGACGGACTGCAGGTCGGCGAGGATGAGGATCGCGAAGAAGGGCACCCCGCGCCACAGGTCGGCGACGATCGCCGCCGGGAAGACGGTCGCGGTGTCCGACAGCCAGCTGGTGCCGTAGGCGCCGATGCCCATGTCCGCGAGGTAACGGGTCACGCCCGTCTGGGAGTTGTAGAGCAGCACCCAGATCGCGGAGGTCAGTACGCCGGAGACCGCCCACGGGGAGAACACCAGCGCGCGGCCGACGGCCCGCCCGACGAAGGTCTGGTTGACGATCAGCGCCAGCGCCAGACCGAAGAGCAGTTGCAGTCCCACCTCGACGATCACCCATTTGGCGCTGAAGGTCAGCGTGTCCCAGAACTGCGGGTCGTCGGTGAAGGCGTGCACGAAGTTGTCGAAGCCCGCGTAGCCGTTGCGCCACGGCTTGGTGGGGTTGTAGTTCTGCAGGCTGTAGTAGAAGACGCTGATCACCGGGTAGGCGATGAAGCCCAGCATCAGCAGCGCCGCCGGGGCGATCAGCAGGTAGGGAAGCCTGCGGGGCGTGGCGGAGGCACGGCGTCGCCGGGGTGGCGCGGGCGGTTTCGCCACGGCTGCGGCTTGGGCCATGACTGTTCTCCGTTCAGTACAGGAAGCTCAGTGCGGGAAGCTCAGTGCGGGAAGCTGAGTACAGGAAGCGCTTGCTCAACGGGCATGCGAAAGGTGCTCAACCGGCGTACGGGTCCGGCACCTGGCCCGGCCGGGCCAGGAACTCGAAGTCGCAGCCGGTGTCCGCCTGGGTGATCTGTTCGTTGTAGAGCGCGCCGTAGCCGCGCTCGTACCGTGCGGGCGGCGGTGTCCACTCCGCCCTGCGTCGCGCCAGCTCCTCGTCGTCCACGTTGAGTTGGAGGGTGCGTCCCTCGACGTCCAGAGTGATGGTGTCCCCGCTCCGGACGAGCGCCAGCGGTCCGCCGACGTACGACTCGGGCGCCACGTGCAGCACGCAGGTGCCGTAACTCGTGCCGCTCATGCGGGCGTCGGAGATCCGGACCATGTCCCGGACACCCTGTTTGAGCAGGTGGTCGGGGATCGGCAGCATCCCGTACTCGGGCATGCCGGGACCGCCCTTGGGACCCGAGCCGCGCAGCACGAGCACGGTATCGGCGGTGATGCCCAACTCCGGGTCGTTGATGGTGCGTTGCAGGGTCCGGTAGTCGTCGAAGACCACCGCGGGCCCGGTGTGCTTGAGCAGGTGCGGCTCGGCGGCGATGTGCTTGATGACGGCGCCGTCCGGGCAGAGGTTGCCGCGCAGCACGGCCACCCCGCCCTCGCTCGCGACCGGGTTGTCGCGCGGCCGGATGACGTCGTCGTTGTGGACCTGGGCGCCCGCCAGTTGCTCGCGCAGGGTGTCGCAGGAGACCGTCGGCCGGTCCAGGTGGAGCAGGTCCGGGATGCGGGAGAGGAACCCGGGCAGTCCGCCGGCGAAGTGGAAGTCCTCCATGAGGTACGTCCGTCCGCCGGGCCGCACGTTCGCCAGCACCGGCACCGTGCGGGCGACGCGGTCGAAGTCGTCGAGGGTGAGCCGGACGCCGGACCGGCCCGCCATGGCGATCAGGTGGATCACGGCGTTGGTGGAGCCGCCGAGGCCGAGCACGGTGGTGACGGCGTCCTCGAAGGCGTCCCGGGTGAGGATGTCGCTCAACTTCCGGTCCCGGTGGACCAGTTCGACGATACGCAGGCCAGCGGCGGCGGCCATCCGGTCGTGCCCGGAGTCCACGGCCGGGATGCTGGACGCGCCCGGGACCGTGACGCCGAGCGCCTCGGCGGCGGCGGTGAGCGTGGACGCCGTACCCATCGTCATGCAGTGGCCGGGCGAACGGGCCAGGCCGCTCTCCAGTTCGGTCAGTTCGCAGTCGCCGATGAGTCCGGCGCGCTTGTCGTCCCAGTACTTCCACATGTCGGTGCCGGAGCCCAGGACTTCGTTGCGCCAGTGGCCGGGGAGCATGGGCCCGGCGGGAACGAAGACGGTGGGCAGGTCGACGGAGGCGGCGCCCATGAGGAGCGCGGGCGTGGACTTGTCGCAGCCGCCCATCAGCACGGCGCCGTCCACGGGATACGACCGCAGCAGCTCCTCGGTCTCCATCGCGAGCAGGTTGCGGTAGAGCATCGGGGTCGGCTTCTGGAACGTCTCGCTGAGCGTCGAGACCGGGAACTCCAGCGGGAATCCGCCGGCTTGCCACACCCCGCGCTTCACGGCCTGCGCGCGATCGCGCAGGTGGACGTGGCAGGGGTTGATGTCGGACCAGGTGTTGAGGATCGCGATGACCGGCTTGCCGAGGTGCTCCTCGGGGAGATAGCCGAGTTGGCGGGTGCGGGCGCGGTGGCTGAAGGAGCGCAGGCCGTCGGTGCCGTACCACTGGTGGCTTCTGAGCTCTTCGGGCGACTTCGTTCGGGTTCTGCCGACGGGGGCGTTCATATCGACCACCCGGCGGCGATCTCGGCGACCTCGGCGCGCTCGTTCTCCGGCAGTTGCCTGCTCGGCGGGCGGACCTCGCGGCGGCACAGGCCGAGGGACGCAAGCGCTTCCTTGACGATCGTGACGTTGTTGGCGGAGCCGTTCGCCGCACGTAGTTCCTCGAAGCGGCGGATCTGCTCCCAGACCTTCATCGCCCCTGGATAGTCCCCTGATCGAAGCGCTTCGATCATGTTCAGCGAAACGGACGGGGCGACGTTCACGAGCCCCGAGGTGAAGCCGGTGGCGCCCGCCGAGAAGTAGGAGGGCGCGTACGGTTCGGCCAACCCGGCCACCCACACGAAGCGTTCGAGCCCCGCGTCCCGCGCGAAGGCGGCGAAGCGGGCGGCGTCCGGGACGGCGTACTTGACGCCGATGACGTTCGGGCAGTGGTCGGCGAGTTCGGCGAGGCGGGCGCCGGGCAGTTGGGCGTTGCGGATGTACGGGACGACGCCCAGGTCGGGCACGGCCTCGGCGATGGCGCGGTGGTAGTCGACCCAGCCGGCCTGAGAGACGTACGGGTGGATGGGCTGGTGGACCATCACCAGCTGGGCGCCGTGGTCCTGCGCGTGCCGGGCGGAGGCGATGGCGGTGGGCACGTCGTGGCCGACGCCGACGAGGATCGCGGCGCGCTCGCCCGCCTCGTCGATGGTCAACTCCGTGACGAGCTGCCGCTCTTGAGGGGTCAGGGCGTAGAACTCGCCGGTGTTCCCGTTGGGCGTGAGGATGCGGACCCCGCCGTCGAGCAGGCGGCGCAAGAGGGCCCGGTGGGTGTCCTGGTCGACGCTGCCGTCCTCGGCGAACGGGGTCACCGGGATCGCCACCACGTCGGCCAGGGCCGCCCGTTGGGTCTCGAACGTCACGGCGCTCATTCCTGACCCTCCTGACCTTCCTGGCCCGCGGCCTGGTCCGTCACTTGGGGGAACGCCCGCTCGACGAAGGACCCGATGTGGGCGTGCAGGGCGCGGGCCGCGCCGTCCGCGTCGCCGTCCAGGGCGAGCCGCAGGATCTCGCGGTGCTCGCCGGCCTCCCGCTCCCAGGAGGGCGAGGCCGCCCAGGCGACGGCGGAGACGAGGGCGGCCTGGTCACGGACCTCGTCGAGCATCCGGCCGAGCAGCGGGTTGCCGCACGGCAGGTAGAGGGCGCGGTGGAACTCCCGGTTGGCCAGGGACCGTTCGGCGGTGTCGGTGGCGTCGTCGGCCTTGGTGAGGGCGTCGCGCGCGGCGGCGAGCGAGGCCCCACGGCGCACCGACCGCTTCAGCGCCTCGGGTTCGAGCAGCAGTCGTACGTCGTAGACCTCGCGCGCCATGTCCGCGTCCACCATGCGCACCGTGACGCCCTTGTACTGGTTCATCACGACGAGCCCGGTCCCGGCCAGGGTCTTGAGCGCCTCGCGCACCGGGGTCTTGGACACCCCGAACGACGCGGCCAGCTCGGTCTCGACCAGGGCCTGACCCGGCGTCAACTGCCCGGTGAGGATGCGGCGTTTGATCTCCTCCTGCACGTACTGCGTGCGGGAGGGGATCGGCGTGGGCACAGAGGTCATGCGCGCCTCTCGGAAGTCACGTATCAGATCTGAGGTATCTGATCTCGCGTATCGCGTCTCATATATGACGTACGAAGTACGACGCGTTGAAGCTAGGAGGGCGCGCATGTTTCGTCAATGCTTCTGACAAAGGAAGTTGAGGTTGCCGGGGCGGTCTACGGCTTCCAGCCGGGGTCCCGCCCGCTCAGCCCCACCGCCCGGTCCAACAGCGGCGCGTCCTCCGGTACCGCTACCACCGGGCCGAAGATGCCGCCTCCTCGGCTCGGGTCGGCCGTGGCCGCGAACAGGAAGTCGTACGACGCCTGGAGCGCTGCCGGGTCGGGGGCGTAGGTCTGGCCGGTGACCCTGGCCAGGTCCCAGCCGTGGATGACCAGTTCGTCGGCGGCGACGGCCGCGGCGACCGCGCCGGGGAGGTCCACGCCGCCCGCGCGGGTCATGCCGGTCCAGGCGGCCGGGTCGCGCCAGGCCTCGGCGAGTTCGTCGAGGGCCTTGGGCAGTTCCGCCCGCCAGCCGGAGCCGATGTCGGGCAGGGCGGTGGCCGGGCTGGTGTCGGTCGTGGCACCCAGGTCCTTGCGCGCGGCGTCGCGGAAGGCGACGGACAGACCGAGCACGTGGCCCAGCAGATGGCGCAGGGCGTAGTCGGGGCACGGGGTCCCGTCCCCGAGCCGCTCGTCCGGGATGCCCTCCGCGAGACGGGCGATGACCCGGGCCTGCGGTCCGAAGTCAAAAGTGCTGTCGCTCATGCGCTTCCCTTCCAGGGTTCGGTCTCCACTCATGAGGTAGACCGTCGGCGGCCCCGAAACTCATCGCACACGCGCGCCACGCCCCTGCCGCCGTGCGTTTCTACGGCACCTGCCCGATGCCTCCACCCCCGCCTTAGACCCACGATGACCAGGCATGACGACAAACTGGACCGTGACGCGCATCCTGCGGGACCGCAACGCGGGGCTGTATCTCGTGGGTCTGGTGGTGTCCGCCTTCGGCACGTCCGCGCTCGGGCTCGCGGCCGGCGTGTGGGTGAAGGACCTCACCGGTTCGAACGGTCTCGCCGCGCTGTGCACCTTCGCCGTGTGGGCCCCGACCCTGTGCGGCCCGGCCCTCGGCACGATCGCCGACCGCGTCCGCCGCAAGCCCCTGCTGATCGGGACGAACCTCGGCCTGGCCGCCCTCCTTTTCACCCTCGTCGGCGTCGGCTCCCGCGCCGACCTGTGGCTGCTCTTCACGGTCCTGTTCGTCTACGGCACCACGCTCGTCGTCCAGGACCCCGCCGAGTCGGCCCTCCTCGCCGCCGTCGTCGACCAGGACCTCCTCGGCGACTTCAACGGGCTGCGCATGACCGCCGTGGAGGGCATGAAACTGGTCGCGCCGCTGACGGGCGCGGGCCTGTACGCCGCGTTCGGCGGGCCCGCGGTGGCCGGCCTGGACGCGGTCACCTTCGCGCTGGCGGCAGGCCTGTGGCTGCTGATCCGCGCACACGAGGAGCCACCCGGGCGTCCCGCCGGCACCTGGCGGACCCAAACCGCCGAGGGCGTCCGCGAGGTGTGGCGGCATCCACTGCTGCGCCCCCTGGTCCTGGCGGGCGGCGCCATGATGTTCCTCGCCTCCCTGAGCAGTTCCACCACCTACGCGATCGTCGACGCCCTGGGGCACTCCCCCGCCTACACGGGCGTGCTCTACGCGGCCCAGGGCACCGGCTCTGTGGCGGTCGGACTGGTCTCCGGGCCCGCGCTACGACGGCTGGGTGAACACCGGTTCGGGGCGGCCGGCATCGCCCTCACGGCGGTCGGGGTGGCCGCGCGGGCGGTGCCGTCCGATCCGGTGGTGCTGGCGAGCGGCGCGGCGATCGGCCTGGGGCTGCCGTGCGTCCTGATCGCCGCGTTCACCGCCGTACAGCGCGAGTTGCCGGGTCCGCTCCTCGGCCGGGCGACCGCGACCGCCAACACCCTGATCTTCACGCCGAACGTGATCGGACTGGGGGCGGGAGCGGCACTGGTCGAACTGGCCGACTACAAGCTCCTGTTGATCCTGATCGGGCTGGCGCTGCTCGCGACGAGCGCTTCACTGGCGCTGCTCGGGACGGGCGCGCCGCCGCCTCAGAACCCGGATCGGAGCCCGGCCCAGGATCCGGATCAGAGCTCCGCCATGGCAGACCGCACCTCCACCAAGTCCGCCTCCGACGCCAACCCCGCGTGATAGAGCCGCAGTTCGCTCGCCCCGAGGTCGCGTGCCCGTGCCGCGTCCGCCGCCAGCGCGCCCGGCCGTCCCCCCATCCCGGAGACCACCGTGAAGTTGGCGGCCAACACCGCCCCGGCCCTGCCCTGTTCGGCGAACGGCGTGAGCAGGCCCGGGCCGCCCGTGCAGGGGACGACCACGCCGTCGGCCACCGACAGGATGTGTCCGGGGTCCACACCCACGTTGGCACCGCAGTGGTACGACTCCGGGTCCGCGTGCAGCAGTACCTGGAAGTCGGCGGGTGCGGCGGCCCGGACCGCCGCGACCGCCGTCTCCTGAAGGGTGCGGGCCCGCTCGTCGCGCCACGCGCGTGTGGCCGTCGCGTTCGCCTCGCCGAGGAGTTTCTCGACCCCCGCCCAGCCGCCGTCGGAGGGCGCCCCCCGCCACACCGGTTCCAGCGCGGCGCGTACGACCGCCGCCAACTCGTCGGCGTCGAGGCCCTGTTCGCCGTAGCCCTCTGCGCAGGTCGGGCAGAAGCACAACGACATGAGGTACTGGCCGGCGTCGCCGAGACCCACCCCGGCGGTCTTGTCGTGGGCGTGCAGGTGCTGGAGGCCGTACCAGCCCAGGGACTCCAGTTCGGTGCCGCGTGCGCCGGGCCGGACCGCCGCCTCGGCGGCCAGGTCGACGAGGTACGCGCGCGTGGCGGGTTGGGCGATGCACGGGGCCCACGGGTAGCGGTCGCCATAGGCGTTGATGACCGAGGTGTCCGGATGGTCCGCGCCCAGGCGGGAGTTGTGCGCGAGGACGACCCAGGTGTGCACCTCCAGACCGGCGTCCGCGAGGGCGGTCGCGGCCTCGCCGTACGCGTCCCCGGGCGCCCACTCCCCCGCCGGGTACGGGCGCAGGGTGCGGCCGTACCAGCGGTCGTCGGCCGGGTAGAGCACGGCCGCGTGTTCGGCGGTGACGATGCGGTGGCGCGGGTGGCGGGGCGTCAACGCGCGCGTGGAGTGATAGGCCGAGGCCAGCGTCGCCTGCCGTACACCGAGCCCGGCGATGAACTCGGCGGCCCCCGGGTCCCCGTTGACGTCCCAGGGGTAGACGAACGCCGACGCCTTCACATGTCCTCCTCGACGAGCGCGTACCCGCGCTCGATCAGCTGGGCGAGCTGCTTCACATGCTCCTCCGCCGGCTCGTGCAGCGGCGGCCGGACCTCCCCCACGTCGAGCCCGCGCATCCGCACCCCGGCCTTGACCAGCGAGACGGCGTAGCCGCGGCCCTGGGCGCGCAGTTCGACGAACGGCCGGTAGAAGCCGTCGAGGAGGCGGTGCGCGGTGGTGTCGTCGCCGGCGGCGAGGGCCTGGTGGAAGGCGAGGGCGATCTCGGGGACGAAGCAGAAGACGGCGGAGGAGTAGAGCGTGATGCCGATGCCGCGGTAGGCGAGCTGGGTCTGTTCGGCGGTCGGCAGGCCGTTGAAGTAGAGGAAGTCGCCGGGGACCTCGGTGCGTACGGTGCTCACGATCCGCTGCATGAGGTCGAGGTCGCCGAGCCCGTCCTTGAAGCCGATGATCCCGTCCGTGCGGGCCAGTTCGACCACCGAGGCCGGGGTGAACACGGCGTTGTCGCGCTGGTAGACGATCACCGGCAGCGCGGTCGCGGCGGCCACCTCCCGGTAGTGCCGCAGCAGCCCCTCCTGCCCGGCGACCACGAGGTAGGGCGGCATGGCGAGCAGCCCGTCCGCGCCGGCCGCCGCGGCGAGACGCGCGTAGCGGACGGCGAGTGCGGTGCCGTAGCCGGCACCCGCGACGACCGGCACGCGCCCGTCCGTCGCCTCGACGGCGGCCTCTATGCAGGCCTCGAACTCCTCGGGCGTCAGCGCGTGGAACTCGCCGGTGCCGCAGCAGGCGAACACGGCGGCGGCCCCCGCCTCCACCCCGCGCCGCACGTGCGCGCGGTACACGTCGAGGTCGACCGAGCCGTCCGGGCCGTAGGCGGTGACGGGGAAGAACAGCGGCCCGCTGGGGATGCTGAGTCGAGCGGCGAGAGGGGCTGGCGTCACGGGCTCTCCCTGGCAGGCGCGTACGTTCTTCTGATCAGTGTCTACATCCCTGAACATCGCCACACTATGGAGCCTGCTCCGGGCCGGTCAAGCGCGCAACCGGGCAACACGAGAACGGGAAAGAGGCAGAAAGTGAGTGGATTCGTCGACCCCGCGCAACACTTGACGAAGCACGTGAGCGATCCTTAGCGTGTCCATGAATGTGAATGCCGTCCATACATGCGCCCGAGGAGACCCGAGGATGCCCGCTCCCCGCACCGTTCTGCTGACCGGCGCCGCCGGCGGACTAGGCACCCTGATGCGGGAGCTGCTCCCGGCCTACGGCTACGAACTGCGCCTGCTCGACCTGCGCCCCGTCGAGGGCGCGCCGAACGCGATCACCGCGGACCTCGCCGACAAGGCGGCCCTGCGCGAGGCGGTACGGGGCGTCGACGCGATCATCCACCTCGCGGGGATCTCCCTGGAAGCCCCCTTCGAGAAGATCCTCAAGGCGAACATCGAGGGGACCTACAACCTGTACGAGGCCGCGCGAGAGGAGGGCGTGGACCGGATCGCCTTCGCCTCCTCCAACCACGCCGTGGGCTTCACCCCGCACCCCGAGGGCGAGGCACCGTTCGACGCGAGCGCGCTGATCCCGATCGACACCCCGCGCCGCCCGGACACCTTCTACGGTCTGTCCAAGTCCTTCGGCGAGGATCTCGCGCAGCTCTACTGGGACCGGCACGGCCTGGAGACGGTGTCGGTGCGCATCGGCTCCTGCTTCGCGGAGCCGTCCAGCGTGCGCATGCTGTCGGTGTGGATGAGCCCGGCCGACGGCGCCCGTCTCTTCCACGCGGCCCTCACCGCGGAGAACGTCGGCCACACCGTCGTCTACGGCTCCTCCGCCAACACCCGCCTGTGGTGGGACCTTTCGACCGCGCGGGCGCTGGGCTACGACCCGCAGGACGACTCGGAGCCGTACGCGGAGAAGCTGATCGCCGAACAGGGCGAGCTGGACCCGGAGAACGTGGCGCACGCCTACCTGGGCGGCCACTTCGTCAACGACCCGCCGATCTGGCCCTATTGAGCACCGGCGTCAGACGAGCCCGTGCCGGCGCAGGAACGCGTCGGCCAGGCCGTCGGTGAACGCCTCGCCGATCGGCTCGTCACTCACCAGTACGCGGTAGTAGAGCGGGCCCACGAGCTGGTCCGTCTCCGCCTCGATGTCGACATCGGCGGGCAACAGGCCCGCGTCCAGGGCGCGTTGCAGCACCGCCCGGTCGCGGAGCCGTTGCGGCTCCAGGCACCTGGACCGGAAGTCGCGGGCGAACCCCGGATCAAGCTGGGCCTGGGCGATCAGCGCCCGGAAGACGGCACCGGGGTCCGACTCGCCCAGGAACCAGGCCAGTTGGCGCAGATAGGCGCTCAGGTCGCGGGCGAGGTCGCCGGTGTCGGGCGGGGTCAGGTCCTCGACGGCATCCTGCAGCAGCGCGTCCATGAGGATGTCCGTCTTGGCGCTCCACCACCGGTAGAGGGTCTGCTTGGCCACACCGGCACGCGCCGCGATGCCCTCCATCGTGACGCCCGCGAAGCCCTTCTCGACCAGCAGGTCGTCGGCCGCCTCCAGCACCGCCTGCCGGGCCCCCTCGCTGCGCCCGTGCCGATTGCCGTGGTGCCGCCGCCCGGACCCTTCGCCGGTGCCGCCCGCCTCGGCGCGCGCAACAGATGTCATCTCGCCTCCCTCACCCCGCCGATCCCTCGCTTCGCCGAGGATATTCCTTCTAGAAACGACGCAACGTTGCGTCTACTCTAGGCGACCATGACACCGACGACACCCACGCCCACACCGACGCCCACCCACTCCCTCGCCGACCCCCGCATCAAGGCAGCCCTCAGCCGCCTGTTCGAAGGCGCCGAACAGGACGACGCCACCTCCGCCCGCATGGACGCGGACCTGCCCGGCGGTTTCGCGCCCCTCTCACCCCAGGAACAGGCCGATGCCGCGGCCGAGATCTACATGCCGATCTCCGCCGCCGGCGGGACGCTGCTCTACAACCTGGTCCGGGCCGTACGCCCAGCCACGGTGGTGGAGTTCGGCATGTCCTTCGGGATCTCCACGCTGTATCTGGCCGCGGCCGTACGGGACAACGGCGCCGGACGCGTCGTGACCACGGAGCTCAGCGCGGACAAGATCGCCGCGGCCCGCGCGACCTTCGCCGAGGCCGGCCTGGACGACCTGATCACCGTGCTGCCGGGCGACGCCCGCGACACCCTCGGCGCCCTGGACACTCCCCCGGACCTCCTGCTGCTGGACGGCTGGAAGGACCTGTGCCTGCCCGTCCTGCGCCTCCTTGAGCCGCGTCTGCGCCCCGGCACCCTGGTCGTGGCCGACGACGTCGACCTGCCGAACCTGCGCCCGTATCTCGACCACGTACGCGATCCCGCGAACGGCTACGAAAGCGTCACGTTCCCCGTCGAGGACGGCATGGAGATCAGCTGCCGGCTCTGACCGACGGCGTGAAAAAGACGCTCTTCGACGGCGGGCGGGCACCGAACGGGCCCGCCCGCCGGGGGGTTCGGGCAGCCGGCGTGCCCGTTCCCACGCCCTCGACGGCTGCCCCGCAGGTCCGAGGCGGGCACTCCGCCCGGTAAACGGACACACACGGGCAGCATCGGACCTGCAACAGACCTGGTCAGTGCCGGACAGCCGCTGTACAACTTCCTCCAAGGGCCGCACCGGGCCCGAACGGGCAAAGGCGCGCGTGGAGAGCAGGTGTCGGCCATGGAAGCGAGAACGGCGGAAGAACGCCAGCGGGAGATCGTGCGGGCCGCGCGCGCCGGCGGATCCGTCGACGTCACCGCGCTCGCCGCCGAACTGGGCGTGGCCAAGGAGACCGTACGACGGGATCTGCGCGCCCTGGAGGACCACGGTCTGGTCCGCCGTACGCACGGCGGGGCGTATCCCGTGGAGAGCGCCGGGTTCGAGACGACGCTCGCCTTCCGCGCCACCAGTCACGTACCCGAGAAGCGCCGGATCGCGGGCGCCGCGGCCGAGCTGCTCGGGGACGCCGAGACCGTGTTCGTCGACGAGGGCTTCACCCCCCAGCTCATCGCCGAGGCACTGCCCAGGGACCGGCCGCTGACCGTGGTCACCGCGTCCCTGCCGGTCGCGGGCGTGCTCGCCGAGTGCGAGAACACCTCGGTACTGCTGCTCGGCGGCCGGGTCCGGCACGGCACCCTCGCCACCGTCGACCACTGGACGACGAAGATGCTGGCCGGGTTCGTCATCGACCTGGCCTACATCGGCGCCAACGGCATCTCCCGCGAACACGGCCTGACCACGCCCGACCCCGCGGTCAGCGAGGTCAAGGCGCAGGCCATCCGTGCGGCCCGCCGCACGGTCTTCGCGGGCGTGCACACCAAGTTCGGGGCGGTCAGCTTCTGCCGGTTCGCGGAGATCGGCGCACTGGAGACGATCGTCACGAGCACGCTGCTCCCGTCAGCCGAGGCCCATCGCTACTCACTGCTCGGGCCACAGGTCATCCGCGTCTGAAAGTCCCCCATCAGTCAGTCCACATGTCCAACTGACGCACCAGAGGGCACATCCATGCCCGGGTGAACCATCTTTCTCCCCATACGTCCAGGAGCGATCCATGCGAACCCAGAGCCGACGACGGCCCACGCGAGCCACGCTCGCCATGGCCGCCGCAGGGACGCTGCTCGCCCCGCTGCTCTCCGGCTGTTGGGTCGGGGCAGGCGGGTCCGGTTCCGGCGGCAACTCCGTCAACGTCCTGATGGTCAACAACCCGCAGATGGTGGAGCTGCAGAAACTCACCGCCTCGCACTTCACCAAGGAGACCGGCATCAAGGTGAACTTCACCGTGCTGCCGGAGAACGACGTCCGCGACAAGATCAGCCAGGACTTCGCCAACCAGGCCGGCCAGTACGACGTGGCGACGCTCAGCAACTACGAGATCCCGATCTACGCCAAGAACGGCTGGCTGCACGAGATGAACTCGTACGTGGCCAAGGACCCCGCGTACGACGAGCAGGACATCCTCAAACCGATGCGCCTGTCCCTCACGGCCGACGACGGCAAGCTCTACGGCCAGCCCTTCTACGGCGAGTCGTCCTTCCTGATGTACCGCAAGGACATCTTCGCGAAGGAGGGCCTGACCATGCCGGCCCACCCCACCTGGACCCAGATCGCCGACCTGGCCGCGAAGGTGGACGGCGCCGAGCCCGACATGAAGGGCATCTGCCTGCGCGGACTGCCCGGCTGGGGCGAGCTGATGGCCCCGCTCACCACGGTGGTCAACACCTTCGGCGGCACCTGGTTCGAGAAGAACTGGCAGGCACAGCTCGACTCCCCCGCGTTCGAGAAGGCGACGAAGTTCTATGTCGACCTGGTCCGCAAGCACGGCGAGTCCGGCGCCGCCCAGTCCGGCTTCGCCGAGTGCCTCAACAACATGACCCAGGGCAAGGTCGCCATGTGGTACGACGCCACCAGCGCGGCCGGCTCCCTGGAGGCCTCGGACTCCCCCGTCAAGGGCAAGCTCGGCTACGCACCCGCGCCGGTCGAGAAGACCGACTCCTCGGGCTGGCTCTACACCTGGGCCTGGGGCATCCAGAAGGCGTCCCGCAACCCCGACAAGGCCTGGAAGTTCGTCTCCTGGGCGTCCAGCAAGCAGTACGAGGAACTGGTCGGCGAGACCAGCGGCTGGCCCAACGTGCCCGCCGGCAAGCGCGCCTCGACGTACGAGAACGCCGACTACCGCAAGTCCGCCGCCTCCTTCCAGGAGATGACGAAGGAGGCCATCGAGGGCGCCAAGCCCGATGACCCGGGGGTGCAGCCGCGCCCCGCGCCCGGCATCCAGTTCGTCGGCATCCCCGAGTTCACCGACCTCGGCACCAAGGTCTCCCAGGAGATCAGCGCGGCCATCGCCGGACGCCAGTCCGTCGACTCGGCCCTGAAGAAGGCCCAGCAACTCGCCGAGAAGATCTCGAAGGAGTACGAGGGGCGATGAGCGCGACCACAACGGCTCCCGTAGCCGCAACTCCCGTACGCACCACCCACCAGCCCCCCGCCCGGCTGCGCGCCTGGGCCACCCGGGCCCCGCTGCTGCCCGCCCTGGTCTTCATGATCGTGGTGACCCAGCTGCCGTTCGTGGCGACCCTGGTCATCTCGTTCTTCGACTGGAACGCGCTGTACCCCGACGCCCGGCACTTCACCGGCGTGGACAACTACCAGGAGGTGCTGACCGACCCGGACCTGCGCCACTCGGTGTGGACGACGGTCCTGCTGACCGTCGCGGTGGTGCTGGTCAGCCTGATCCTCGGGCTGGTGCTCGCGCTGCTCCTGGACCGCAGGTTCCGCGGCCGGGGCTTCGTCCGCACCCTGCTGATCGCGCCCTTCCTGGTCGTCCCGGTGGCCGCCGCGCTGCTGTGGAAGCACGTGCTCTACAACCCCGAGTACGGGCTCCTGAACGGCCTGTTGCACTACGTCGGCGGGCCACAGCCGGACTGGATCTCCAACACCCCGCTGCTCGCCGTGGAGGCCTCGCTGGTCTGGCAGTGGACGCCGTTCATGATGCTGATCCTGCTGGCCGGCCTGCAGAGCCGGGACAACGAGCAGATGGAGGCGGCCCGGGTCGACGGCGCGAGCGACTGGCAGGTCTTCCGCTACCTGACGCTGCCGCACCTGCGCCGCTACCTCGAACTCGGCGCCCTGCTGGGCTCGATCTACATCGTGCAGAACTTCGACGCGGTCTTCACCATCACGTCCGGCGGCCTGGGCACCGCCAACCTGCCCTACACCGTCTACCAGACCTTCTACCAGGCCCACGAGAACGGCCTCGCCTCGGCCGCCGGCGTCCTGGTGGTCATCGGCTCGATCATCATCGCGACCTTCGCCCTGCGCGTGGTGTCGTCCCTGTTCCGCGAGGAGGTGTCCCGCGCATGAGCACCGTCGCCGTACGAACCCCCGCCCGCCGCAAGGGAGTCGGTCTCGGCCTGGTCGCCTGGGTCATCGGCATCGTCTTCTTCCTGCCCATCGCCTGGATGGCGCTGACGTCCTTCCACTCGGAGACGGACGCGGCGAAGAACCCGCCCGCCTTCGGCGCCTCCCTCACCCTGGACGGCTACCGCGACTTCTTCGGCACCGGCGGTGGCGCGAGCCCCTGGCCGGCGCTGATCAACTCGGTCGTGGCGTCGGTGGCATCAACGCTCTTCGTCCTGCTGCTCGCGCTCCCGGCGGCGTACGCGCTGTCGCTGCGGCCGGTGAAGAAGTGGACGGACGTCCTGTTCTTCTTCCTGTCGACCAAGATGCTGCCGGTGGTGGCCGGGCTGCTGCCGATCTACCTGTTCGCCAAGAACACGCACATGCTCGACAACATCTGGCTGCTGGTCATCCTCTACACCTCCATGAACCTGCCGATCGCGGTGTGGATGATGCAGTCGTTCCTCGCCGAGGTGCCGGTGGCGATCATCGAGGCGGCAAGGGTGGACGGAGCACGCCTTCCGACGATCCTCGCGCGCGTGGTGGCCCCGATCGCCCTGCCGGGCATCGCGGCGACCGCCCTGATCTGCTTCATCTTCAGCTGGAACGAGCTGCTGTTCGCCCGGGTCCTGACGGGGGTGGTGGCCGAGACCGCGCCCGTCTTCCTGACCGGCTTCATCACCAGCCAGGGCCTGTTCCTGGCGAAGGTGTGCGCCGCGTCACTCGTGATCTCCCTGCCGGTGCTCGCCGCGGGGTTCGCCGCCCAGGACAAGCTGGTCCAGGGCCTGTCGCTGGGAGCCGTCAAATGAAGGCCGCCGTCATCGAGTCCGTGGGCCGCGCCGTCGTCACCGAGGTCCCCGACCCGACGCCGGGCCCGCGCGAGGTCGTCGTGGAGGTCGCCGCGTGCGGCCTGTGCGGCACCGATCTGCACATCCTGCAGGGCGAGTTCGCGCCCAAGCTGCCGATCGTGCCGGGGCACGAGTTCGCCGGGCAGGTGGTCGGGGTCGGCACCCAGGTCACCGAGATCGCGGTCGGCGACCGGGTCGCGGTCGACCCGTCGCTGTACTGCTACGAGTGCCGTTACTGCCGCGACGGACACAACAACCTGTGCGAGCGGTGGGCCGCGATCGGCGTCACCACCGCCGGCGGCGCCGCCCAGTTCGCGGTGGCGCCCGTCGCGAACTGCGTGAAGCTGCCCGAGCACGTCCGCACCCAGGACGCGGCCCTGGTGGAGCCCCTGTCGTGCGCGGTGCGCGGCTACGACGTCCTCAAGTCGCGCCTCGGCGCGCACGTGCTGATCTACGGCTCGGGAACGATGGGCCTGATGATGCTGGAGCTGGCCAAGCGGACCGGCGCGGCGAGCGTGGACGTCGTGGACCTGAACGCGGCCCGCCTGGAGACGGCGCAACGGCTCGGAGTGTCGGGCTCAGCGGCCAACCCGGACGAGCTGGACCGGCCGCAGGGCTGGGACGTCGTGATCGACGCCACGGGCAACGCGGCGGCCATCCAGGACGGTCTGGGCCGGGTGTCCAAGGCGGGCACGTTCCTGCAGTTCGGCGTCGCCGACTACGCGACCCGGGTCACCATCGACCCGTACCGCATCTACAACCAGGAGATCACGATCACGGGATCGATGGCGGTGCTCCACAGCTTCGAGCGAGCGGCGGAGCTGTTCGCGAACGGGGTTCTGGACCCGGAGATCTTCATCAGCGACCGGATCCCGCTGGAGCGGTACCCGCAGGCGCTGGAGCAGTTCGCGGCCGGGGTGGGACGCAAGATCATCGTCGTCCCGTAGGGGTCCTGACCTGGGGTTCCGGGGAGCGGGCGGATTGGCCGCTTGGTAAGGGAACAGTAAAGCGACCTCGCTCGTTCTCCGGGCATGACAGCTATGACCCCCGGCTCGAACATCCCTCTCTCCACCGCCCGCGTGGCGGTGGACGTCGCCGCCCCGGTGCGGCTCGACGTTTCGGGCCTGCTGCTCACCGCCGACGGCAAGGTGCGCTCGGACGACGACTTCATCTTCTACAACCAGCCGACGGGACCGGGTGTGACCTACCGGTCGGGCGGCGGTACGGCACCGGACGCGATCGTCGTCGACACGGCGGCGGTCCCGCCCGGCATCGAGAAGATCGTGGTCACCGCCAGCCCGGACGCCCAGGGCCAGACCTTCCAGGGCGTCGAGCCCACGGCCACGATCCGCGGCGCGGACGACAACAGCGTGCTGGCCACGTTCACGCCCCCGCAGCTCGGCACCGAGACGGCGCTGGTGATCGTGGAGATCTACCTGCGCAACGGCGCGTGGAAGGCCCGCGCGGTGGGCCAGGGCTACGCCAACGGGCTGGCGGGCATCGCCACGGACTTCGGCGTGACGGTGGAGGAGCCCGCCCCGGCCGCGGCAGCCCCGCCGCAGCCCATGCCCACGCCCACGCTCCAGACACCGGTGGCCCCGCCGGCCCCGTCGCTGTCCCGCACCCCGCCGCCGCCCCCGGCCGCGCCGCCCGCCCCCGCGGCCGCCGCCCCGGGCACCGGGAAGATCAACCTCGACAAGGGCCGCGTCAGCCTCCAGAAGAACCAGACGGTCTCCCTGGTCAAGGGCGGCCGCCCGCTGCTCTCCCAGGTCAAGATGGGCCTCGGCTGGGAGCCTGCCTACCGCGGCAAGGACATCGACCTCGACGCGTCGGTCATCGCCTACGGCCCGCAGCGCAACCACATCGACAGCTGTTACTTCGGCAAGCTGTCGATCCTCAACGGCGCGATCAAGCACTCCGGCGACAACCTCACGGGCGAGGGCGGTGGCGACGACGAGGTGATCGTGGTCGACCTCGGCCGCATCCCCCAGGAGGTCAGCGGCCTGGTCTTCACGGTCAACTCCTTCACCGGCCAGAAGTTCACCGAGGTCGCCAAGGCCTACTGCCGCCTGATCGACGCCGCCACCGGCGAGGAGCTCGTCCGCTTCGACCTCACCAACGCCGAGGCCCAGACCGGCGTGATGATGGCCAAACTCGTCCGTCAGTTCTCCGGCGAGTGGGACATGACGGCGATGGGCAACTTCGTGAAGTCCCGCACGGTACGGGGGATGGTGAAGCCGGCGGCGCAGTCGCTGTAGCGGCACGGAGTACGACACCTGTGGGGCGCCCTGGATCGAGGGCGCCCCTCCGTTTCCGGGTGCGGCCCGGAACGGTCAGTCCTCCGCCCCCGGCCGCAACCCGTCCGTCAGCAAGGACAGATAGCGGCGGATCTGCCCGCCCTGCTTGTCGGCCATTTCCGACGCCGTGGCCACCCCGTGGGCCAGCCGGAGCAGTTCGATCGGCTCGATGTCCTCCCGTAGGACGCCCTCCCGCTGTGCCGCCTCCATCAGGCGGCCCATCGCGCCCTTCACCGACGTACCGCAGGCGGTGACCGCCGCCGAGCTGCCGTCCGTGACGGCCGAGCCCAACAGGGCCTTCATGCCGCGGACTTGGATCGTGCCGACGCAGAGTTCGTTGAGCCACTCCACCAGCGCCTCGCCGGGCGGCAGTTGTTCGGCCAGTTCGTCGGCCCGGCCCGCCAGCGCCTCGATGCGGTCGACGTACGCGGCCTCCAACAGGGCCTGCCGGGTGGGGAAATGGCGGTAGAGCGTGCCGGAGCCGACGCCCGCGCGCTTGGCGATGTCGTCGAGAGACGCGTTCTCCCCGTGCTCGGCGAAGGACTCCGCCGCCACCTTCAGCAGCCGCTCGTAGTTGCGCCGGGCGTCCGCGCGCATGGGTCTGACCTGCGCCATCCAGATACTCCTTGCGAACCGGGGACCGTCTCCGTATCTTACCGAGTACTAAACGGAGACAGTCCCCGCTTATCTCTGCGGGCAGTCCGTGCTGCCCGCACGCCTTTCACACGGGGACGCCAGACCGGGAGAACTCCATGTCCACCCCGTCCGCACCGTCCACCACCCCCGATGCTCTCTCCGCACCACCCCGACCCGCCAGGCTCGGCACCGTCCTCTTCGTCGTCGTCACCGCCTATCTGATGGTCGGCGTCGACTCCACCGTCGTCAACGTCGCACTGCCCGACATCCAGAAGGACCTCGACTTCAGCCCCACCGGCCTGTCCTGGGTCCTCAACGCCTACACGCTCGCCTTCGGCGGGCTGCTCCTGCTGGGCGGCCGGGTCGGAGACATCGTCGGCCGCCGCCGTACGCTCACGATCGGCGTCCTGCTCTTCGCGATGTCCTCCCTGCTCGGCGGACTCGCCACCGACAGCGCCTGGCTGCTCGCGGCCCGCGCACTGCAGGGCATGGGCGCCGCGCTCATCGCACCCAACACGCTCGCCCTGATCACCACCAACTTCCCGGAGGGCCCGCGCCGTCACCACGCGCTCGGCATCTACACCTCCATGGCCGGCATCGGCGCCTCGATAGGCCTGGTCATCGGCGGCATGCTGACCTCCTGGGCGTCCTGGCGCTGGGCCCTGCTGATCAACGTGCCGATCGGCGTCGGGGTAGCCCTCGCCCTGCCCCGCTTCGTCACCGAGACCCCGCGTCACGCAGGGCAGTTCGACGCGGCGGGCGCGCTCACCGGCACTGCCGGGATGACCTCGCTGGTGTACGCGTTCATCCGGGTCTCCTCCGACGGCTGGGGCGACCTCCAGGCGCAGCTCGGATTCAGCGCGGCGGCGGCCCTGCTGGCGGGCTTCACCCTGGTCGAGTCCCGCGCCGCCCAACCGATCATGCCGCTGCGCCTGTTCGCCGACCGCAACCGCGCGGGTGGCTACGCGGGCGTCCTGCTGCTGCCGGCGGGCATGTTCGGCGCGTTCTACTTCCTCACCCTGATCAGCCAACGGGTCCTGGACTACAGCCCGTTGCGCGCGGGCTTCGCCTTCCTGCCGATGACCCTGGCACTCTTCACGGTAGTCCGCTTCGTACCGCGCCTCCTGGCCCGCTTCGGCGCCAAGCCGATCCTCCTCACCGGCATGGCCCTGCTCGTCACAGCGGCGGGGTGGCTCTGGCAACTCCGCCCCGGTGACGGCTACTTGACCGGCCTCTTCGGCCCGCTCCTCCTGATGGGCATGGGCGTCGGCCTCAGCTTCATGCCCCTCAACGCGACGATCCTCGCGGGCATCGGGCCCCGCGAGGCGGGCGCCGCGTCAGGCCTCCTCCAGACCCTGCAGTGGCTCGGCGGCACCCTCGGCCTGTCCATCCTGGTCACGGTCTTCGGCACGGCGACCCGGCACGCGACCGGGTCACCGACCGACATCCTCGTCCATGGCTCGGCCCGCGCGTTCGGCGTCGGAGCTCTGATCGCCCTGACCGCGCTGCTGGTGTCGGCGTTCGTGATCACCGGCAGGAAGACCGAGGAGGCTGCCTAGAACAGCGCGCTGTACGCGTTCAGCGCGGGCTGTCCCCCGAGGTGGGCGTAGAGCACCGTGGAGTCGGCGGCGATCTCGCCGCGGGCCACCAGGTCGACCATCCCGGCCATCGACTTGCCCTCGTACACGGGGTCGGTGACCATCCCCTCGGTGCGGGCGGCGAGGCGCATCGCGTCCAGGGTGGTCTCGTCCGGGATGCCGTAGATGCCGGCGTGATAGCGGTCGTCCAGTTCGACGTCGTCGACGGTCAACTCCCGCTTGACTCCGATCAGTTCGCCGGTGCGCTGCGCGATCCGGGCCACCTGCTCGCGGGTCTCGGCGGGCTTCGCCGAGGCGTCTATGCCGAGCACGCGGCGCTCGCGCCCGCCCGCCTCCTCGATCGCCCGGAACCCGGCGACCATGCCGGCCTGGGTGGAGCCGGTCACCGAGCACACCACCACGGTGTCGAAGAAGACGCCCAGCTCCTGTTCCTGCCGGGCGACTTCGTGGGCCCAGTTGGCGAAGCCGAGGCCGCCGAGCGGGTGGTCGGAGGCGCCGGCCGGGATGGCGTACGGCTTGCCGCCCGACTCCTCGACCTCG
Source organism: Streptomyces pseudovenezuelae (assembly GCF_029892565.1). Lineage (GTDB taxonomy): Bacteria > Actinomycetota > Actinomycetes > Streptomycetales > Streptomycetaceae > Streptomyces > Streptomyces pseudovenezuelae_A. The sequence continues at coordinate 153,865 of NZ_JARXVH010000005.1, forward strand.
CGCAGCGCCTGCTCCCAGCTCTCCTTGAAGCCGATACCGAACCCGGCCTTCACCAGCCGTACGTCCGCTCCGGCCAGCCGGCTGATCAGGATGTTGCCGACCTTGTCGTAGACCGAGTCGGGCCACTCCACCCAACTCTCCTGGATCAGCACGCACTTGAGCCCGGCGCGGGCGGCGCAGGCCGCGACCTGGCGGGTGTGGTTGGACTGCACGCCGCCGATCGAGACGAGGGTGTCGCAGCCCTTGGCGATCGCGTCGGCGACCAGGTACTCCAGCTTGCGGGTCTTGTTCCCGCCGTACGCGACACCGGAGTTGCAGTCCTCGCGCTTGGCCCAGAGGGAGGCGCCGCCGAGGTGGGCGGTGAGGCGCTCCAGCGGGTGCACCGGGGAGGGGCCGAAGAGGAGCGGGTAACGGTCGTACGAGGAAAGGGACATGAGACCTCCAGGGTCGGTCGGCCGGAGTCAGCCGGCGTCGGCCAGGTCGGCGAGGGTGTGCCAGATGTTGGCCGTGACGCGGACCGCGCCGTCCGTGTCACCGTCGGCGCAGGCCTCGATCAGCCGCTCGTGCAGCCCGGCCGAACGGCACGAACCGCCCTCGCCGAAGCGCCGTCGCTCCAGTCGGCGGATGAGCGGGGTGTAGCGGGCGACGGTGGCGGCGGCCGCGCGGTTGCCGCTCACCCGCACCAGTACGTCGTGGAGTTCGTCGTCGGCACGCAGGGCCGCGTCCACGTCACCGCCGGCCACGGCGAGGGCGAACCGCCCGTTGGCCGCGCGCATCGCGTCAAGGTCCGCCGCCCGCAACCGGGGTACGGCGACCCGGGTGACCAACTCGTGCATGGCCCCGACCACGGCGGCGGCGTCCCGCACCTCGGCGGCCACGACCGGTGTCACCCGCGTATAGCTCTGCGGCTTGCTCTCCAGCAGCCCCTCGTCCACCAGCCGCGAGAACGCCTCCCGCACCGGCGCCCGCGACAACCCGAGCCGCTCGGCGAGATCGGCGTCCCGCACCACCGCCCCGGGCTCGATCTCCCCGGCCACGATGGCGTCACGGATCGCTGCGTAGGCGCGGTCCCTGAGGAGGGTGCGCGGGACGGGTCGCAGGGCTTCCATGAACTGAAATGTTAGATGTCGATCTCCCGATGGGCAAGGGTGTGGCCCGCACCCCCCGTGGAAGTGCGGGCCACGCTTCGGTGCTCAGGCCGCCCAGGGCCAGTCGGCGTCCTGGGCCGCTTCGAGCAGCGGAACCATCCGGAAGGCCGCGTCGCCGAGGCCCCCGAAGGTGTGCCGGTTCGCCTTGCCCGACGGGCCGTGGCCCGCCCGGTACCCGGCGAGGTTCCAGGTGTAGACCGGGATGTGCGCCGGCACCTGCTGGGTCGGGTCGCCGTGCCGGTTGTACGTGTACTGCTCGTCGGTGACGATCAGCACCCGGTCCTGCCCCCGGTAGTGCGCGCGGATCGCCGAGGTGGTGTCGGTGCCGCCCAGGTCGCCGAAGCGGTCCAGGATCTTCAGCACCGACTCGTCCCTGCGGAAGTCCAGGCGCCGGCTCGTGGTGCCGAACTCGACGAGATCCGCGTCCGCCGCCCGCAGCGCGAGCGCCGTACCGAAGATCGCCGCCGCGTCGGCCCGGTTGAGCTCCGAACGGTCGGACAGCCGCGCCCACATCGAGCCCGACCGGTCCACCAGCACCAGCGTCCGCCCGGGCAGCGCGGGCACGTTGGCCAGCGAGTGGCCGAGCGCCCGCTCCAGCGGGTACGCCCAGCGCAGCGAGGGCGCGTGCCGGTACGCGGCGAGGTACCGGAAGGGGAACTGCCGCGAGCGCGCGACCTCCGCCGGGTCGCTGATCCGCGCGGCGACCCGCTCCGCGACCTCGTCGGAGACACCCGCCTCGTCGAAGTTCCGCAGATTCCGGACGAGCGCCATGGCCCCCATGGACGGGATGACGGCCTCCCAGGCCGCCTTGGCCATCGGGCCCTGGAGCCAGCCGGCCAGCGCCTCCCACGTCACCCCGGCGGCGGCGAGCCGCTCGGCACCGCCCTCGGAGGTGACGACGGCACGCCGGTCCTCGACCGGTACGGCCATCAACTCGCGGTGCGCCGCGAGCACATGGTCGGACGCGGGCGGCACCGCGGTGTCCGGGTGGTGCCGGCGGTCGAGGGCGTACCGGAACAGCTCGCCCTGCCACGGCTTGTCCGGGTCCGGGGCCGCGTGCACGAGGTTGAGGATGTCGCCGAAGCGGTAACCCTTGGACGCGGTGTCGTACTTCAGCAGCGACTTGCCGCTGTAGAGACGCCGTACGGCATCGGCGATACCGCGCTTGACGGGCTTCGGGACGGCACGGCCGTACAACGAGGTCCAGTACGCGAGCAGTTCACCGGGCTCGTCGGGACGCCGCAGTACGGAGGCCACGACCTGACGGTTCGACGGGCCGTCGGTGACGCCGACGTCGAGGCGTGCCTTGACGTACTCGGCGGCACCCACGATCGAGGCGGTCCGCAGGTTGCCCTCGCCACGCAGCCAGCCGAGCAGACCGGCCGTCCAGGTCGGGTCCTCGACGGCGAGCCGGCGGACGAGCCGCGCGTAGCGGTCGTCGCGGTCGGTGCCTCTCTCGTAGAAGGTCTGCTGCGACACGAAGTTGGCGACGGCGAGCAGAAAGAGCTCGGAGCGCGCGTCCCGCTCACGGCCACGGCCGCCCTCGTAGGTACGGAGCACCTGACCCGTGGAGGTGACGCGGGAAACGGGCTGCGCGCGGGCGGCCTTCCTGTTGAATCGCGACATGTTGAATTCCCCCGAATTCACTTCTGTTTCGGAGGGAGTGCGCGGCAATGGTGGGCGCCCGAGATCGGAGTCGGCGACGGGACTTATAAACCAGCGCGTCTTCCGTTCCGCCACACCGGCCCTGGGCCGATGACGGGATTCGAACCCGCACCCGTATCACTACGGACTGGATCCCTGAAGTATCCGCTGCCTGCGCACCGGACACCCACCATGAGCTGCGCCTCCCGAGATCAAGTCGGCCGCGGTGTTGGATTCTTTTTCGAGAAGAAGTAACCGCTGCCTTCGCACCGGGAGGTGCGTGCTGTTGTGATCTCAGAGTAGGAGGCGCAGCCGATGAGGGGCGACCCAATTAACTAGCCGCGCTTCTGCCGCTTCCAAGGACCGGTGATCGCCAACATGATGCCCGGCGTCTGGATGTTGGCGAACAGGGTCTTTCCGTCGGGCGAGAAGGTCACGCCGGTGAACTCGCTGTACTCGGGCTTCTCCGCGGTGCCGATGTTGAGTTCGTTGCGGGCGATCGGGTAGGTGCGGCCGCTGTCGGTCGCACCGAAGAGGTGCTGGACGCCCTCGCCGTCCTCGGCGATGACGAGACCGCCGTACGGGGAGACGGTGATGTTGTCGGGGCCGTCGAAGTTGCCGTCGACGGAGGGGTCCGGGTTGACGCCGATCAGGACCTTGAGGGTCAGGGTGCGGCGCTTGGGGTCGTAGAACCAGACGGCGCCGTCGTGCTGGACGGGGCTCTCGGTGCGGGCGAACGAGGAGACGATGTACGTGCCGCCGTCGCCCCACCACATGCCCTCCAGCTTGCGGGCGCGGGTGACCTGGCCGTCGGCGAACTGCTTGCGGACGGAGGTGGTCCTGGCGTCACGGTCGGGTACGTCGACCCAGTCCACGCCGTAGACCGTGCCGATCTTCGTGGCGCGGGAGAGGTCGTCGATGAACTTGCCGCCGGAGTCGAAGCACTTGAAGGCCTGGAGGACGCCCGCGTCGTCGGCGAGGGTGCGCAGCTTGCCGCGGCCGTGGTGGAAGTGCTCCGGCGGGGTCCAGCGGTAGAGCAGGCCGTTGGGGCCGGCCGCGTCCTCGGTCAGGTAGAGGTGACCGCGCTTGGGGTCGACGACGACGGCCTCGTGGGCGTAGCGGCCAAGTGCCTTGATGGGCTTGGGGTTTCGGTTGGCGCGGCGGTCGGCGGGGTCGACCTCGAAGACGTAGCCGTGGTCCTTGGTGAAGCCGTTGGTGCCGGTCTTGTCCTCGGTCTCCTCGCAGGTGAGCCAGGTGTCCCAAGGGGTGTTGCCGCCCGCGCAGTTGGTGGCGGTGCCGGCGACGCCGACCCACTCGGCGACATGGCCGCCGGGGCGGACCTCGACGACCGTGCAGCCGCCGGCCGCGGCCGGGTCGTAGACCAGTCCGTCGATGAGCGGCACCGGGTGCGGCCACTGGGCGCGGGGGCCGGCCAGTTCGTGGTTGTTGACCAGGAGGGTCGTGCCGCGCGGGCCGTCGAAGGTGGACGTGCCGTCGTGGTTGGAGGGCGTGAACTCGCCGGACTCCAGCTTGGTCTGGCCGCTGTAGGTGATGACGCGGTACTTGAAGCCGGCGGGCAGCGCGAGGAGGCCCTTGGGGTCGGCGACCAGCGGTCCGTAGCCGACGCCGCCGTGCCCGTGGCCGTGTCCGTGGCCGTCCGCCGACACTCCCTCCGCGCCCTCGGTGTCCGTGGACGCAAGGGCGTTCGGTGCCGTGGCCAGCGCACCGACGCTGCCGGCGAGCGCGACACCGGCCCCGGTGACCGCGGATTTTGTGGCGAAGTCCCTGCGACTGAGCGACATGGTGTCTCCTGCTGACGGTGAGTATGCCGTGGAGGGTGGCGGACCTCGGGTCGGCGCCACGCTCCCTCCCACGGCTGAACGGGAGTTGAACACCGGGCGTCTGCGCGGGACACGCTTCCATGAATCCGTACACACCGCCCCACGGGAGTCAAAAATCCCGCTCGCCCGGGCAATGGCGGGTGAGGACTCCACCAGCGCCGCCCGTGATCCGTCGGATGGAACTCAGGGGTGCATGACGATCTTTCCCACGTGCCCCCTGCGGGAGAGCTCCTCCTGTGCCTGAGCCGCCTGGTCCAGTGGGAAGGTCGCGGCGATGACGGGCTGGACCTCGGCCCGACGGGCCAGGTCCATGAGGAGGCCGAAGTGTGTGGGCGTGTGCATCGAGGACCCGATGACCTGGGCGTTGTGCAGGTAGAGACGGCGGACATCGAAGGTCACGTCATAGCCGCCGAGTGCGCCGGCGATGACCCACCGGCCACCTTCGCGCAGCAGCGGCAGCCCCTCACTCACCAGCTCGCCGGCCACGACGTCGAGTGCGACGTCGATGCTCTCCGGGGCGGCGGTGCGGATCTGCTCGGCGACGTCTCCTGCGCGGTCGACGACTTCGTGCGCGCCTGCTTCGCGCACCGCGTCGATCTTGGATCCGCTGCTGACGGCGAGCACCCTCGCGCCGCGCGCACGGGCGATCTGCACCAGCGCGAGGCCGACACCGCCGGACGCCCCCGAGACCAGGGCGGTCTCCCCCTTCTGCAGCCGGCCTCGCTCGATCATGCCCAGCGCCGTGCCGTAAGCGGTCGGCAACGCCGCGAGCTGGTCGTCCGTGAGCGGGGATTCCGTCACGTCGTGCACACGCTCTGCCGGCGCCGTCACGTACTCGGCGTATCCGCCGTCGCGTTCGCTCCCCATCAGGCCCACAGGGTTGGCGTCCGGCCCGTCGGCGTCGTAGATCGCGGGGTCGACGACCACGCGGCTTCCGACGAGGCTCCCTTCCACTCCGGGCCCGACGGCCACGACGCGGCCGGCCACATCGGCGCCCTGGATACGCGGGAAGTCGATCGGGCCGCGCCAGCCCGACCTCGCCTTCGGGTCTCCCGGCCGGCCGTAGGCGCCCTCCCGGGTCCACAGGTCGGTGTTGTTCAGGGCTACGGCGCTGACCTGGACCAGTACCTCTCCCGCCCGCGGCACGGGGGCGGCGACCTCCGTCAGCTCAAGAACCTCGGGTCCTCCGTGCCCCGTGATTCGCACCGCTCGCATGACCTGGGACGCACTCATCGCTTGAACCTCCTCGCAGGTATACTGATCTGTGAACATCTCTCACCGTACACCGATCAGTGAAGGGGCTCGCAGTGCAGGAAGCGCGGCCCATGACGCCGGCCGGGCGCCGGATCGTGGCGGCCGCGGAGGAGTTGTTCTACAACCGCGGAATCACAGCGGTCGGCGTGGATCTGATCGCTGAGCACTCAGGGGTGACCAAGCGGACCCTGTACAACCAGTTCGGTTCGAAGGACCACCTCGTGGCGGCTTATCTCACGGGCCGCGACCAGCGCTGGCGGTCACTTGTCCGTGCCGCCGTCGACGCCAGTGACACTCCCGCCGAGGCCGTCACCGCGCCCTTCGAGGCGCTGCGGACCTGGAGCGGGACCAACACCCGCGGATGCGCCTTCATCAACGCACTCGCCGAACTCCCGGACCCCTCGCATCCCGCGTACCGCATCGCCGCGAACCAGAAGCTCTGGCTGCTGGACCTGTTCAGGGAACTCGCCGTCACAGCGGGCTGCTCGCACCCGGCCACCCTCGCCACCCAACTCCTCGTGCTGCACGAGGGCGCTGTCGCCATGCAGCCCCTCTCGCTCGACAGCCTTCCGGAGAGCACTGCCCTGGCACGAGCCCTGGTTCGAGCCGGCACATCGCCTCGCCACTAGAACGTCCTCGACAAGGTGCTGCCGTTCGGCCGGGCTGGACGGCGCCCGGCGCTCGGCCGATGGGATCGCTGATGGGGTCCCCGGGGGGGCGGAGCCCCTCATTCCCCCCGCTGAGACCGAGCCTTGAACGCCGCCCGCTTCGCTTCCTTCGCGATCCGCTTGTCCGGATGCAACCGCCCCATCGCCTCCAGCACATCCGCCGTGGCCGGATGCTCCACCCGCCAGGCCGCCGCGAAGAACCCGCCGTGCTGTGCGGCCAACCCCAGTACCAGTTCCCGGAGTTCGTCGGAGTTGCCTTCCGCCGCCAGCTGCGCGGCAACCGTGTCGATCGTCAGCCAGAAGATCATCGCCTCGGACGGCGCAGGCACATCCGACGCCCCGTGCTCCGCCAGCCAGACCCGCGCAAGCCCACCGAGCTCCGGATCGTCGAGCACCTCCCGCAACGCGGGCTCGGCCTCGGCCCCGACCAGGGACAGCGCCTGCTGACACAGCAGCCGCCGCAGCGGCGCCCCGGTGTCCAGTCCCCGCGCCGCCGCCAGCAACTCCCGTGCCGCGCCCAGCGGTTCACGCCGAGCCAGCCACTGCTCGGTCTCCGCCTGCGCGGCCCCCTGCGGAAACGTCGCCGTCCCGTCGAGCAACGCGTCGGCCCCCTTGTCCGCGAGGTCGCCGACCGCGGGCGCCTCAAGACCGGCCTCGAGAAGCCGAGCGCGCAGCCCGTACAACCCGAGCGGCGTGAGCCGCACCATCCCGTACCGGGAGACGTCGGTGTCGTCCACGGGCGCCGCGGGTTCCTCGTCGACGTCGGCCATCAGGGCCTCGTCGACGGGCTGGTACTCGACCAGGCCGACCGGCTCCAGCACCCGGAACTGGTCGTCCAGCCGCATCATCGCGTCGGACACCTGCTCCAGTACGTCGTTGGTGGGCTCCCCCATGTCGCTGGGCACGATCATCGAGGCGGCGAGCGCCGGCAGCGGCACCGGCGAGTCGCCTGCGCCGTCCTCGCTGACCGTCAGGAGATAGAGGTTGCCGAGCACGCCGTCGAGGAAGTCGGCCTCCGCCTCCGGGTCCCATTCGAGGCGGGAGAAGTCGACCTCGCCGGTCTCGTCGAGCGCGTCCTCCAGACCGTCGAGGTCGGGCACGCTCGCGTCGGCCAGCACGGTGTCCAGCGCGCCGAGCCACACCCCGAGCACGTCCTGCGGCGAGCCACTGGTGAGCAGCGCCAGGTCCTCCCCGGCCGCGACGGTGCCCTCCTCCTCGTCGACGATCTCGACGAGCCCGGTGTCGACGGCCACCCGCCAGGCCTCGCTCGCGTCGGCCGCCGCGTCGTCCCCGGTCAGTCCGAGGACCTCGGCGGCCACGGGCAGTTGCTCGTCGACGAGTCCGCCCCCGGCGTCGACCCTGGTGTCCGCACCGGCCCAGCGGGCCAGCCGTGCGGCCCGGCCGAGCAGCGGCGTGGACAACGCGGCCCGCGCCAGCTCCGCTTCGGGAGACAACCGCACCGGCGGCAGGGGGGAGCTGTCTGACATCGGCTGCTTCTCCTAGGGGGCGTGTCGTACCACTCGATCGCTCAGCCTAGACGGATTTCGACCCATGCCGCCCGGTTCATCTCCCCGTCGGCCGCGGTACATGGCTGAATCCTTGACAACCAATGTGACCAGGCAGGAGATTGACGCGCGTAGAAATCTGCTGGACACCTGTTCACTGTACTTTCTACGCGCGTCGCCACCGCCCCACCGGTCGCGGCCCCAGGCGTTCCAGTTCCACCCTCGTCCCGGCGCCCACGCATGTCCCCGGAGGGATCACGTTGCCGAGCAAGTCTTCCGCGCGCCTCGCCGCGCTCACCGTCGCCGCCGTATGTTCCGCGGCGTCCACCGTCGTCCTGACCTCGCCCGCGCACGCCGACAGCCTGCGCATCCATGACGTCCAGGGCACCACCCGGACCTCTCCGTACGCCGGCCAGAAGGTCACGGATGTGCCCGGAATCGTCACCGGCACGCGCACGTACGGCTCCTCAAGAGGCTTCTGGCTGCAGGACCCGACCCCGGACGACAACCCGGCCACCAGTGAAGGCGTGTTCGTCTTCACCAGCTCCGTCCCGAAGGTCGCCGTCGGTGACTCCGTCACGGTCACCGGCACGGTCTCCGAGTACGTGCCGGGCGGCACTTCGACCGGAAACCAGTCGTTGACCGAGATCACCAAGCCCACGGTCACCACCGTCTCCACGGGCAACGCGGTCCCGGCCCCGACGGTGATCGGCTCGAAGTCGGTGCCGAACCGGTACACCCCGGCGGGCGACTCCGCCGCGAACGGCTCGCTGGCCGGCCTGACCCTGCAGCCGAAGAAGTACGCCCTGGACTACTACGAGTCTCTTGAGGGCATGAACGTCCAGGTCAAGAACACCCGTGTGGTCACCGCCACGGACCCGTACGCCGAGCTGTGGGTCACGGTGAAGCCGCACGAGAACCAGACCCGCCGCGGCGGCACGCTCTACGGCTCCTACGACTCGCAGAACACCGGCCGGCTGCAGATCCAGTCGCTGGGCGCGGTCGCCGACTTCCCGGTGGCGAACGTCGGTGACACGCTGGCCGGCACCACGACCGGTCCGATGGACTTCAACCAGTTCGGCGGCTACACCCTGGTCGCGAGCGAGCTGGGCACGCTCAAGAGCGGCGGCCTCAAGCGCGAGACGACGAAGAGGCAGTCGCGGGACGAGCTGGCGGTCGCGACGTACAACGTCGAGAACCTCGACCCGACCGACGCCACCTTCGAGGAGCACGCCTCCGCGATCGTGAACAACCTGAAGTCGCCCGACATCGTGTCCCTGGAGGAGATCCAGGACAACAACGGCGCGAAGGACGACGGTACGGTCGCCGCCGACGTGACGGTGAACAGGCTGATCGACGCGATCGTCGCGGCGGGCGGCCCCACGTACCAGTGGCGCTCGATCGACCCGACCAACGACACCGACGGCGGCGAGCCGGGCGGCAACATCCGCCAGGTGTTCCTGTTCAACCCGGAGCGGGTCTCCTTCACCGACCGCGCGGGCGGCGACGCCACCACGGCGGTCGGGGTCACGAAGGTGCACGGCAAGGCGGTCCTGACGGCCTCCCCGGGCCGGGTCGACCCGGCGAACGAGGCCTGGAACGCCAGCCGCAAGCCGCTGGCCGGCGAGTTCGTCTTCCGCGGCAAGACGGTCTTCGTGATCGCCAACCACCTCAACTCCAAGGGTGGCGACTACGGTCTGACCTCGCAGTACCAGCCGGTGCCGCGCAGCTCGGAGGTCCAGCGCCACAAGCAGGCGACGCTGGTCAACGCGTTCGTGAAGTCGATCCTCGACGTCCAGAAGAACGCCGACGTCATCACGCTCGGCGACATCAACGACTTCGAGTTCTCCGACACCGCGAAGATCCTGGAGGGTGACGGCGAACTCTGGTCGGCGATCAAGTCGCTGCCGAAGAGCGAGCGTTACACCTACGACTACCAGGGCAACGCGCAGGTCCTGGACCAGATCCTGATCAGCCCGTCGATCCGGCGCGACTGCGACTTCGAGTACGACAGCGTGCACATCAACTCGGAGTTCAACGACCAGATCAGCGACCACGACCCGCAGGTGCTGCGCTTCCGGCCGTAGCGCCCGCTCAGTCGTCACTCCCGTTCGGTCAGGGCTGGTTGAACACGCCGTTCAACCAGCCCTGCCAATCGGTCTCGCACTCCTTGATGTCGGTGCCCGGCGTGAAGTCGTGCAGGGAGATGCCGACCGGGTATCCCCAGTGGTTGCGCCCGAAGATCCGGGTGAGTCCCCGGTCCGTGCGCAGCCCGATGAAGTACGGGTCGCGGTAGTCGACCACGGCCTCGAACTCGTCGGGCCCGCGGACCGTCACCCGCGCGCCGGCGGCCACGTCGTCCCCTAGACCGAGCGCCCGCGCTACGACGGCCAGGGCATCCGGGCCCTTCGACGCCTCGGGCCCGTCGAAGGTCGCGAAGGCGGCCGGCCGGGGCGCGAAGTGGGTCACGTACTCGCGCAGGGTGTGCAGATAGAAGTCGGTGTGCTTGGCGGCACCGTCGTACTGGTTGTCCCAGTCGTCGACGAAGATCCCGCTGTGCACGTACCGCACCCAGGCCCGGCGCCCCTCGTCGCGCGCCTCGATGGTGTAGTCGAGTTGGTTCATCGTCTGCTCGGCGATGCCCTCGACGTCCTCGACCCGGTTGGTGTAGCGGTGGGGCGGGTCCCAGGCGGTGACGGTGGACCCGAAGGGCCCCGTGCCGCCGACCTTGGGCTCCGGCGGCTCCATCGGCCACAGATAGCCGTCGGTACCGGTGGTGACGGCGTCCCACACCTGCTGCGGGGTGGCGTCGACCTCGAACTCGCGGGCGATCTCGAACTCTTTGGGCATGATCTACTCCAACTCGGTCTGCTTGAGGGTGGGATGGACCGCCACGACGATCCGGTGATCGCGGCCGCCTTCGGCGTCGGGCGCGTCGTACTTGCGGATCAGCGAGGTGACACCGGCCGTCAGCTCCTGGATGAAGGCGGCCCGTTCGGTCGCCGAGGCGAAGCGCACCTCACCGTCCAGGGCATAAGTGGCGAGCCCCTTGCGGGCCTTCGTCGCACCGGTGATCAACGAGCCGACGTCCCGCACCAGTCGGGCGCCGAGCGCGAGCAGCCAGCGCGCGGACAGCTGGTCGCGGAAGCGGTCCGGGTCCGGCTGCACGGCGGCGAGCGCGAGCGGCGAGATGACGTACGACGCGGCGGTCGCCCGCATCAGCCGCTCGGTGACGTTGCCCTTGCGGCGCTCACCGGCCAGCTCGACCAGGCCGTGCCGCTCCAGCGCCTTGAGGTGGTAGTTCACCTTCTGCCGAGGCAGCCCGACCCTGCCGGCCAGCATGGCGGCCGACGCGGGTCCGGCCGCCAGTTCGGCCAGCAGCCGGGCCCTTATGGGGTCCAGGGAGACGGCTGCGGCCTCGGGGTCCTCGATCACGGTCACGTCCAGCATGGGTCCACCGTCTCACCGAACACTTTTTTTGTCCAGGCGAGCGAAGTGTTCGGTGAGCCGGCGCGGGGACCCTCGCCGAGAAGGCATCCCGGCTCAGCCGGGCAGGAGGCCCAGGGCATGGTCGTACCGGCTGACCGTGCTGCTCTTCAGCCCCGGCCAGGTCTGCACGCGCGTCCAGAGCTCGCTCGCCGAGCCGATCCCGTCCCCCGGCGCCGCGAGGGCGTCGATGTGGGCCTGGGCGCTCTCCCACTCGGCGTAGTTGAGGACCCGGGCGCCGTCGGTGGAGAGGTGGAAGTGGGCGGAGATGCCGCCGGGGTGCGGGGCGGGCTCGCTCGCCAGCGCCTCCGCGACGGCGTCCACCCAGGCGCGCTGCCGCTCGGCGTCCGGCCCCTCGAACTCGATGTCCACGATCACCACGCACCCGGGAACGCGCCCGCCCCGGTCGGCCGGGCCGAGGCTGCGGTAATGCCGGTACCGGCCGAGCCCCACCCGGTCGATGCCCGGTACGGCGGTGTCGATCTCGTCGACGCGCTCCTGCCGGTGCGTCTTGACGAAGGCCTCGTAGGCCGCCTCGCCCGTCCACTGCGAGTAGTGCAGCAGGGTGGAGGCGTCGTGCCCGGTGTAGACGTGGTAGCCGAGCAGATCGGCGGCCGGCCAGGGGCGGCGCTCCCAGGCACCGGCGATCGCCTCGACGGTCTGCCGCTGACGCAGGGGTGTGCCCACGCGCCAGGTGCTGAAGAAGGGGGCGCCGATACGGGGGTCGGCGAGGTCGGGGTGTGTGTCCGTGCGTCGGGTCATGACGCAACTCTTCAATCTCGACCGAACTTGAGGTCAAGCGCGCAGGACTGCCGGTTCCTGGCCGGAGGCCCCTAACTCCCCGCTCCCTCGCCGCTCTCTCCCGGCCCGCGCTCCCCCAGCCGCGCCAACTGCGTCTGGAACCAGTCGAGCCGCGCCTGCAACAAGGCGGCCTCCGCGGTGAGTTCGGGTACGCCGAGGCCTTCGACGCCAACGAGTTCGGCCACCTGGCGGGCGCTCGCGCTCCCGGCGACGACCCGCAGGCCCTCACCGGCGAGCCGGGCGAAGGCGGCGAGTGAGACGGACGTACGGCCTCGGACGCAGCCCGCGCAGGCCGGTGCCAGGGCGAGCCAGCCGGGGCGGCCGCGGCCCGCGTCGGCGAGGGCGGCGGCGACCGTGCCGCAGGCGCACGGTCCGACCGTGGCCGTGCGCACGCGCTGACGGGCGTAGCGGAAGCCGCGTTCGAAGCGGATGTAGGCGCCCAGCACGGTGACGTCGAGCAGGACGGCGCTGCGGTGCTCGGCGGTGCACAGCAGCCCCTCGGCCACCGCACGGTCGTGCACGCAGTGGAAGCCGCAGTCGCAGCGGCGGTGCGGCGCCCGGTGCCGCAGGCCGTAGACGCAGGACGCGTCGGCCAGGACTCCGTACGGCAGCGCGCCGCCGAGCGACACACCGGTGAACCCGGCCCGGGTGCCGTCCTGGGACAGCACCGGGTGGGCGATCTTGTATCCGGTCGGCGGCTCCGTCGGGCGTTCCGCCGGAAGCCGCAGCCTCATCGGGCCGCCGGAACCTCTTCGGGGGCCTTCAATTCCTTGATCTCCTCGGGGAGTTCGAGCTCCTCGGGTTCTCGACCGTGCTCCTGCGGACGCTCTTCCGCGATTCCGGTGGCGAGTGCCTTGCCGAGTTTCATGACGCCTCCATGGGCCGATGCATGCCGATGACCGTCCCGACCATGGTGACCCATGAAGGGCGAAAGGGACACAGGGCCTGGCAGGCGCCCTCCCCACCCCACCCCGCAGTGCTACTTACCAATACCTCGTAGCAGAATTAAGTAGAGCTTCACGGTTGCCTCGCCGACACTACTCCCATGACGACGACCGCCGCCCGCCCCGTCCGGCCTTTCGGCCGTGCGCTCTGCGCGATGATCACGCCCTTCACCGAGGGGGGCGCGCTGGACCTCGACGGCGCGCAGCGGCTCGCCGAGCGTCTGGTGTCCCACGGCTGCGACGGGCTGGTGCTGTCCGGCACGACGGGCGAGTCGCCGACCACCACGGACGCCGAGAAGGCGGCGCTGGTGACGGCGGTACGGGAGGCGGTGGGCGAGCGGGCGACGGTCGTGGCGGGGGTCGGCACCTTCGACACCCGGCACACCGTGGAGCTGGCCCGGGCAGCCGAAAAGGCGGGCGCGGACGGCCTGTTGGTGGTGAGCCCGTACTACAGCAGGCCCCCGCAGGACGCGCTGGAGGAGCACTTCCGGACGGTCGCGGACACGACGGGGCTGCCGATGGCGGTGTACGACATCCCGGCCCGCACCGGCACCCGGATCGAGCCGGACACCATGCTCCGGCTCGCCGAACACCCCCGGATCGTGGCGGTCAAGGACTGCTCCTACGACTTCCTCGGCGCCCAAAAGGTGCTCGCCCGCACGGAGTTGGCGTACTACGCGGGCTGCGACGAACACAACCTCGCCCTGTACGCGGTCGGCGGCGCGGGCTACGTCAGCACGGTTGCGAACGTGGTCCCGGCTCAACTCCGCGCGGTCATCGACGCGTTCGAGGCGGGCGACACCCCCGTGGCCGCCCGCCTCCAGCAACGCGCCACGCCGCTCATCGAGGCGATGATGGCGGCGGGACTGCCCGGCACGGTCACCGCCAAGGCACTCCTGCGCGAACTCGGCCTGCCCGCGGGCCCGGTGCGTGCCCCGCTGCGGCCCGCCGGCCGCGAGGCGGTCGACGGCCTGCTGGCGGTGTACGAGGAACTCGCGGGCGGCTGAGGCCTGTTGGTCAGCGCTGGGCGAAGACCGGTTCCCAGCGCCCGGCGGCTTCGTCGTTGCCCACCCGGAAACCGCTGAGCGGGACGACCTCGTCGCTGCCGACGGTCACGAGCACGAGCCGGTTGTGGAACTCGTTCTTCCCGTTCTTCGCGATGTCCCAGGCGATGAGCCGGGTGTTGCCGACCCAGGCGAGCAGTTGCTGCCCGTGCACCTCGGTCTTGGTTCCGGTACGGGCGTCGATGATCCAGGACGAGGTCTTCCACTTCTCGCCGGCGAAGTCCCCGGCGACCAGCTTCCCGCTCGGTGACGTCCCCGCGTCCACGAACCAGTCCAGGTACTTCTGGTTGGCCGGCACGGCGACCTCCTTGCCGGAGAGGTCGTAGAACTCCTTGCCGATGGACCCCATCGGATTGCCAGCCCACACGTACTTGCCGTCCGGCGAGAGGGCGAAGTCCTGGCGGCCGTTGAGGAAGCCGACGTCCGGGTCGCTCGGGTCGTGGGCCGGCTCGACCTCGCTCCAGGAGCCCTTGGCGGAGGCCACGTCGAAGACGTAGAAGCCGTTGCGGGTCGACGGCTGCTTCTGGTCCCAGCCGTCCGAGCCCTCGGTCTGTTCCAGTTGGTCCGGGTTCCCGCCGTAGGTGCTGGCGACCAGCTTCTGCCCGTCGCGCGAGAACGCCAGCCCGCCGACCCCGTGGTCCACCTTGATCCACCGCTTGACCTGACCCGAGGCCAGGTCGAGCAGGCCGATCCGGGAGGCGGGCAGGTTCTGCTCCAGGACGGCGGCGGTCTTCATGCCGGGGGCGACGGCGACCCAGGACCACTTGGTGGTCTTCACGTACTTCCCCGTCTTGGGATCGAGCAGCCAATAGGTACGCACGGTCACGGCCCGGTCGGCCGACTGCACCACGGTCTTCGGGACGGAGTACGCGGCAAGTGCCGTGTTTCCGGCGGCGATCAGGTCGCGCGGCGGCGACTGGCTCGGGTGGGTGTTGACCTCGACCTGCTGGATGCCCCCAGAGGGGCGTACGTCGTCCTTGCCCGAGTCGAGCATGGGCACCGCCACGGCGACGGCCACCACCGCGACGGTGAGGGCGGCGACGGTCGCGTACCGGCGATTGCGTCGGCGCCGGCGCAGGGTCAGCACCCGGTCGGCCAACCCCGGTCCCACCGAGGTCTGTTCGTCGGCCTGCTCGCGCAGGGCGTCACGCAGGAGTTCATCGACGTTCACGGACGCACCTCCACGGGTGAGTAGTCACGGGACGGCGGCTGCTCGGCGTCGGCCGGACCCAGGGCCGCCAACTCCGGCGCCAGGGTGCGCAGTCGGGCGAGCGAGCGGTGGGTGGTGGACCGTACGGTGCCCACCGAGCAGCCCAGCAGCCGGGCCACGTCGGCCTCCGGGAGGTCCTCGAAGTAGCGCAGCACCAGCATGGTGCGCTGCCGGGCGGTCAGTCTCCCCAGGGCCTCACGCATCACGACCCTCAGCTCGGCGGCGGCCGCGGTGTCGCCCGCCGTCCGCGCACCGCCCTCGGGCGGCTCGGCGACACTGACCTCGCTCCGGCCCCACTTCAGCCGCCAGCGACTGACCTGCTGCCGGTACAGGATCCGCCGTACATAGGCTTCGGGTTCGTCGATCCGCTGCCACTTGCCCGCCGCCTTGACCAGCGCGTTCTGCAGCAGGTCCTCACCGGCGTGCCGGTCTCCCCCGCACAACAGCACCGCGGTCCTCAGCAGGGCCGACGACCTGTTGTCCACGAACTCGCGGAAACCATCGAGCCCTTCGGCATCCATCGTCACCTTCTCTTCCCCCGGCGGCGCCTGTGCCCCGCCTCTGTGCTCCTGATGACGCGCGCGCCACCCCGCCGCTATGCCTGCCCCGGAAAGAATTCTCCGGCGAGCCCTCGGCCCCCGCTGCCGTACGTTGTCCTCCATGAGCCGCCCCTTGCTCTTCCTCGACGTCGACGGCCCCCTCAACCCCTACGCGGCGCAACCCGAGCGACGCCCCGAGGGCTATACGACGCTGAGGGTGACCCTCCGGCCGGACCGCCGCCTGCGGGTCTGGCTGAACCCGACCCACGGGGCCGCGCTCCTCGCCCTGGACTACGACCTGTGCTGGGCGACCACGTGGATGGACACCGCGAACCGCTGGATAGGCCCCGTCGTCGGCCTGCCCGAACTCCCCTACGTCGACTTCGGCGAGGGCCTGTTCGCCCGGCGGCCCGACGGGGTGCACTGGAAGACGGAGGCGATCCTCGCGTACGCCGACGGCCGTCCCTTCGCCTGGGTGGACGACGAACAGGGCCCGGCGGACGACGAGTTCGTGGCCACGAGGCACCCGGCGCCGGCGCTGCTGCATCATGTGGACCCGCGCGTCGGCCTGCGCGAGCCGGACTTCACGGCACTGGCGGCGTTCGCGACGGCGCACCACGCGTGACCGGCGCATATGGGAGCGCCCGGCCATGACGCTCGGCCGGGCGCTCACCAACTGTCGTACCGTCAGGGTCAGTTGTGGCTGTGCAGGATCTCGTTGAGGCCGCCCCAGACGGCGTTGTTCGGGCGGGCCTCGACCGTGCCGGTGACGGAGTTGCGGCGGAAGAGGATGTTGGAGGCGCCGGACAGCTCACGGGCCTTGACGATCTGGCCGTCGGGCATGGTCACGCGCGTACCGGCGGTGACGTACAGCCCTGCCTCGACCACGCACTCGTCGCCGAGCGCGATACCGACGCCCGCCTCCGCGCCGACGAGGCAGCGCTCGCCGATGGTGATGCGGACGTTGCCGCCGCCGGAGAGGGTGCCCATGGTGGAGGCGCCGCCGCCGATGTCGGAACCGTCGCCGACCACCACGCCGGCCGAGATGCGCCCCTCGACCATGGAGGTGCCGAGCGTGCCGGCGTTGAAGTTGACGAAGCCCTCGTGCATGACGGTGGTGCCCTCGGCGAGGTGCGCGCCGAGCCGTACGCGGTCGGCGTCGGCGATCCGGACGCCCTTCGGGGCCACGTAGTCCGTCATGCGCGGGAACTTGTCGATGGACGTCACCTGGAGGTGCAGGCCCTCGGCGCGGGCGTTGAGCCGCACCTTCTCGACGTCGTCCACGGCGACCGGGCCGAGGGAGGTCCAGGCGACGTTGGCGAGGAAGCCGAACATGCCGTCCAGGCTCTGGCCGTGCGGCTGGACGAGCCGGTGCGAGAGCAGGTGGAGCCGCAGGTAGACGTCGTGGGCGTCGATCGGCTTCGCGTCGAGCGAGGAGATGACGGTACGGACCGCGATGACCTCGACGCCACGTCGCGCGTCCGGCCCGACCGCTTTCGCCGCACCCGCGCCGAGCAGTTCCACGGCCCGCTCGGCCGACAGCCGCTCGCTGCCGGACGGTCCGGCCTCGGCGGCCAGCTCGGGCGCGGGGAACCAGGTGTCGAGAACGGTGCCGTCGGCGGCGATCGTGGCGAGGCCGGCGGCCACCGCCCCGGTGGTGCTGGGTGCAGTCGTGTCGGTCATGAGGGCAACCTAACCGGCGAGGGCCCGCGGAGGCGAACCAGCGGCGCGGGTGTCTCAGCCGGCGAGCGCCGAGGGGTGTCTCAGTGCGCGCCGCCCATGTTGAGCACCACGACCCCGACGATGATCAGCGCGATCCCGGCGGCCTTGGTCGCCGTCATGCCCTCCCCCAGGAACACCATGCCGATGCCGGCGATGGCCGCGGTGCCGATCCCGGACCAGATCGCGTAGGCCGTGCCGACCGAGACGCTCTTCAGGGTCTGCGCGAGCAGCAGGAAGGAGACGACGTACCCGAGGACGGTCAGCAGCGAGGGCAACAGCCTGCTGAAGCCCTCGCTGTACTTCATGGCGGTCGTGGCGCCCACCTCGGCGGCGATCGCCGCGCCGAGCAACAGGTATCCCATGCGTACGAGCGTACGTACCGGTCCGGCGGCCCCTGCCCGGGGTCACGGCTTGCGGGCGAGACCCCCGTGTTCGCCGATGACCTTGGGCGCCGGGGTGGTGGTGTCCGGCCGCCAGAGGGGGACGGAGACGACGCCGGGCTCAAGCAGTTCCAGGCCGTCGAAGTAGGCGGTGATCTCCTCGACCGTGCGCAGGTTGTAGGGGACGGCGCCGCTCTCGTTGTACGCGTTCTGGGCCTGCTCGAAGGCGGGGTCGATGCCCGCCGAGCCGTCGTTGATGGAGAGGTAACTGCCGGACGGGAGCGCACTCATCAGGCCGGTGACGATCGAGCGGGCCTGCTCGTGGGTGGCGACGTGCCCGAGGATGTTGCTGAGGATCAGCGCGGTCGGCTTGGACAGGTCGAGCGTCCGCGCGGCGGCCTCCAGGATGCGGGGGGTGTCCGTCACGTTCGCGTCGATGTAGTCGGTGACCCCCTCGCGCGTCGAGTAGAGCAGCGCGTGGGCGTGGGCGAGGACCATCGGGTCGTTGTCGACGTAGACGATCCGGGCCTCGGGGGCGATGCGCTGGGCGACCTCGTGGGTGTTGTCGGCGGTCGGCAGGCCGGTGCCGACGTCCAGGAACTGCCGGATGCCCGCCTCGGCGACGAGGTAGGCGATGTTGCGGGCCAGGAAGGCGCGGCTGCTGCGGGCGATGGTGACGATGCCGGGGAAGACGTCCGTGTAGGCGTCGCCGGCCACCTCGTCGACCGGGTAGTTGTCCTTCCCTCCCAGCCAGTAGTTCCAGATCCGTGCCGAGTGCGGCACCGACGTGTCGATCTTCTGGGGGTCCGCGGATCCGGGGGTGGTGGCCTTCTCGGTCATGGGAGGCGTTCCGTCTTTCGGCAGGGCGTGGGCCGTGGGCAGGGGCAGGAGCGGGGCTGTTCAAGGGCAAGGCCGGCTCAAGGCACAACATATGCCGCAACGGACCGGGCTTGTACAGCAGTTCAAAACAGAGGGACGTTCAATATTCATGGAAACCGCTCCCTGAAACGGTTCCCGGGCGCCTCACCACTCCACTAGGGTTTCACCGATCACTTACCTCACCCTCACACCCCCGGCCGCCGCCTCGGGCGCCGCTGGAGGAACAGCGCATGCCAGAAATAACCCCCCGGCCCCCGCGGCGAGAACCGTGGGAGAACGGCTGGGCCCCCGACAGCTCACGGACGCCCGGCACCCGAAGACTCTGGCTGGCCGGCATCCTGGCCCTGGCCACGATCATCACCTGCGTGATGGCGATCGCCTTCATGAAAGAGGCTTCTGACGGACCGTCACGAGCTGCCAGGTCGCCGGCCCCGTCCGCCAGCACCGCGACCGAACCCGGCCTGATCACCTTCGCCTCGCCCTCCGAGACCGGCGCCTCGGCGTCCGACGGGAAGGTCGGCCAGTCGACCTCGCGGACCACCACGTCCGCCTCTCCGTCCCCGGCCGGCGGCGCGAAGCCGTCCAAGTCACCGACGCACCGGGCGACTTCCTCCAGCCAGCCGAAACCCGAGGTCACCTGGAAGTCCGTCCGCTCGGTCAACTACCCCGACCGCTACTGGCACGTGAGCGGCGACTACGTGAATCTCGACCGGATCACCTCGACCGCCGCCCGCCGGGACGCCACCTTCAAGCTGGTCAAGGGCCTGGCCAAGGCCTCCTGTTACTCGTTCGCCACGGCCGACGGCACCTACCTGCGCCACCGCGACTTCGTCCTGCGCTCCGAACGCAACGACGGCTCGGCCCTCTTCAAACAGGACGCCACCTTCTGCCCCCGCGCCTCCTCGATCTCCGGCGCGATCATGCTGGAGTCGGTGAACTACCCCGGCTGCTTCCTGCGCCACGAGAACTTCCAGCTCAAGCTGGAGGGCAACTCTTACCACCGCTCGTCGTCCCAGTACGGGTCCGACTCGGCGTTCCGGCTGGTGAACGGGCTGACCTGAAGCGGGTCCCCGTGAACAGCGAAACGGCCACACCCCTCGGGGTGTGGCCGTTCGCCGTATCCGCGATCGCGCTCAGACGTTGAACCCCAACGCCCGAAGCTGCTCCCGCCCGTCGTCCGTGATCTTGTCCGGGCCCCACGGCGGCATCCAGACCCAGTTGATGCGCAGCTCGTTGACGAGGCCGTCCGTGGCGGACTTGGCCTGGTCCTCGATGACATCCGTCAGCGGACAGGCCGCCGAGGTCAGGGTCATGTCGATGGTCGCGATGTTGGCGTCGTCGATGTGCACGCCGTAGATCAGGCCGAGATTGACGACGTCGATCCCCAGTTCGGGGTCGACCACGTCGAGCAGGGCCTCGCGGACCTCCTCCTCGGAGGCGGGCTTGATCTCCATGGTCTCGGTGTCGCTCATGCCGTCTTCCTTTCCGCGTCGGCGTCGGCTCCGCCCAGGGCCTGGGCCGTCGCGTCCTTCCACGCCATCCAGCTCAGGAGGGCGCACTTCACCCGTGCCGGGTACTTGGAGACACCGGCGAACGCGATCGCGTCCTCCAGCACCTCCTCCATCTCGTCGTCGGGCTCGATGCGGCCCTTGGACTGCATCAGCTCCAGGAAGGTCTCCTGGATCCGCCGGGCCTCGGTCAGCTCCTTGCCGACCAGCAGGTCGTTGAGGACGGACGCGCTGGCCTGGCTGATCGAGCAGCCCTGGCCCTCGTACGAGACGTCCTCGATCGTCGAGCCGTCGTACTTCACTCGGAGGGTGATCTCGTCGCCGCACGTCGGGTTCACGTGGTGCACCTCGGCGTCGCCATCCCGCAAGCCCCGCCCGTGCGGGTGCTTGTAGTGATCCAGGATGACTTCCTGGTACATCGAATCCAGCTTCACGGTCTCAGCTCACGTCCCTCAGCCGAAGAAGTTCCGAACGTGCTCCAGTCCGTCGACCAGAGCGTCGATCTCGGCCGGCGTGGAGTACAGATAGAACGACGCTCGCGTGGTCGCAGGAATTCCGTACCGCAGGCAGACCGGCCGGGCGCAGTGGTGGCCGACCCGGACCGCGATGCCCTCCTCGTCGAGGACCTGACCCACGTCGTGCGGGTGGATGTCACCGAGCGTGAAGGAGATCGCCGCGCCCCGGTCCTCGGCCGTGGTCGGGCCGATGATCTTCAGGCCGGGGACGTCCAGCAGGCGCTTCACCGCGTACTCGGTCAGCGCGTGCTCATGGGCGAGGATCTTGTCCATGCCGATCGCCGACAGGTAGTCGATCGCCGCGCCCAGTCCGACCGCCTGCGCGATCGGCGGGGTGCCCGCCTCGAACTTGTGCGGCGCGGGAGCGTACGTCGACGAGTGCATCGACACGGTCTCGATCATCTCGCCGCCGCCGAGGAACGGCGGGAGGTCCTCAAGGAGCTCCTGGCGTCCCCACAGGACGCCGATGCCGGTCGGGCCGCACATCTTGTGGCCGGTGAAGGCCACGAAGTCCGCCTGGAGCGCCTGGACGTCCAGCGGCATGTGCGGCGCGGCCTGCGAGGCGTCGATCAGGACCAGGGCCCCGACCTCCTGCGCGCGGCGCACGATCTTCTCGACCGGGTTGACCGTGCCCAGGATGTTGGACACCAGCACGAAGGAGACGATCTTCGTCTTCTCCGTGATGATCTCGTCTATGTTCGAGAGGTCCAGCCGGCCGTCGTCCGTGAGGCCGAACCACTTCAGCTTCGCGCCCGTGCGCTGCGAGAGCAGCTGCCACGGCACGATGTTGGAGTGGTGCTCCATCTCCGTGATGACGATCTCGGTCTCGTGGTCCACGCGGTAGGGCTCGTCGGCCCAACCGAGCATGTTGGCCACGAGGTTGAGCGACTCGGAGGCGTTCTTGGTGAAGATCACCTCGTCGCGGCTGGGCGCGTTGATGAACGCGGCGACCTTGTCGCGCGCGCCCTCGTACAGCGCCGTGGCCTCCTCGGCGAGCACATGCACACCGCGGTGGACGTTGGCGTTGTAGCGCTCGTAGTACTCGTTGAGGGCGTCCAGCACCTGGCGCGGCTTCTGCGAGGTCGCCGCGTTGTCCAGGTACACGAGCTTCTTACCGTCGTGAACCGTGCGGTCCAGGATGGGGAAGTCCTTGCGGATCGCCTCGTCGAGCAGCTGGGAAGTACTCGTGAGGAGGCCCGGCGTCTGCGTCACGCGGATACGCCACCCTTCGTGTAGACCTCGTAGCCCTCGTTCTCCAGCTTGTCGGCGAGCTCGGCTCCGCCGGACTCGACGATCTTGCCGCCGGAGAAGACGTGCACGAAGTCGGGCTTGATGTAGCGCAGGATGCGCGTGTAGTGCGTGATCAGCAGGGTGCCGACCTCGCCGGTCTCGCGGACCCGGTTGACGCCCTCGGAGACGACGCGCAGGGCGTCGACGTCCAGGCCGGAGTCGGTCTCGTCGAGGATCGCGATCTTCGGCTTGAGCAGCTCCAGCTGAAGGATCTCGTGGCGCTTCTTCTCACCGCCGGAGAAGCCCTCGTTGACGTTGCGCTCGGCGAAGGCGGGGTCCATGGAGAGACGCTCCATGGTCTCCCTGACCTCCTTCACCCACGTACGCAGCTTGGGGGCCTCGCCGCGGATGGCGGTGGCGGACGTACGAAGGAAGTTGGAGACGGAGACGCCGGGGACCTCGACCGGGTACTGCATGGCGAGGAACAGGCCGGCGCGGGCGCGCTCGTCGACGGACATCTCCAGGACGTCCTCGCCGTCGAGCGTGACGGTACCGCTGGTGATCGTGTACTTGGGGTGGCCCGCGAGCGAGTAGGCGAGCGTCGACTTGCCGGAGCCGTTCGGGCCCATGATGGCGTGCGTCTCGCCCTGCTTCACGGTGAGGTCGACGCCCTTGAGGATCTCCTTCGTGGCGTTGTCGGCCTCGACGGTGACGTGCAGGTCGTGGATTTCAAGCGTTGCCATGGGTTCCTCAGGACTCCTGGGTGAGGGAGACGAGCACGTCGTCCCCTTCGATCTTTACGGGGTATACGGGGACGGGGCGCGTCGCGGGCAGGCCGGACGGTTTGCCGGTGCGGAGGTCGAACGCGGAGCCGTGCAGCCAGCACTCGATCTGACAGTCCTCCACCTCGCCCTCGGAGAGCGAGACGTTCGCGTGCGAGCAGATGTCGTTGATCGCGAACACCTCCCCCTCGGTCTTCACGACCGAGACCGGCGTGCCGTCGAGTTCCACCCGCTTCGGGGTGTCCTCCTCCAGCTCGCTCAGCCCACAGGCGCGCAGGAACGTCGAAGAGGCAGTCATCAGACCGACCCCTCCAGCTCCTCGTCGATCTTCTCGAGCAGCCGCGCCTCGATGTCGTCGACACCGATCTGCTGGACCAGCTCGGCGAAGAAGCCGCGGACCACCAGACGACGGGCCTCGTCGGCCGGGATGCCGCGGGCCATCAGGTAGAAGAGCTGCTCGTCGTCGAAGCGGCCGGTCGCCGAGGCGTGGCCCGCGCCGACGATCTCGCCGGTCTCGATCTCCAGGTTCGGCACCGAGTCGACCCGGGCGCCGTCCGTGAGAACCAGGTTGCGGTTCATCTCGTACGTGTCCGTGCCCTCGGCCGTGGCCTCGATGAGCACGTCGCCGATCCACACCGCGTGCGCGCCCTCGCCCTGGAGCGCGCCCTTGTACATCGCGTTGGACTTGCAGTGCGGGACGTTGTGGTCGACCAGGAGACGGTGCTCCTGGTGCTGGCCGGCGTCCGTGAAGTACAGCCCGAACAGCTCGGCCTCGCCGCCGGTACCGGCGTAGGCGACGCGCGGGTGCAGTCGTACGAGGTCGCCGCCGAAGGTGACGACGAACGACTTGAAGGTGGCGTCGCGGCCGATCAGCGCGTTGTGCTGGCCGACGTGCACCGCCTTGTCGTCCCAGTCCTGGACGGAGACGACGGTCAGCTTGGCGCCGTCGCCGAGGACGTACTCGACGTTGGCGGCGAGCACCGCGTCACCGGTGTGGTCGATGACGACGACGGCCTCGGCGAAGGCTCCGAGCTCCACGACCTGGTGGCCGTAGGCGACCCCGCCCTCGCCGTGCACGGCGATCCGGATCGGCTCGGCGAGGACCGTCTCCTTGGGGACGGTGATCACGCCGGCCTGCTCGAACGCCGAGTACGCCTGGGCGGCGACGCGGTCCACGGGGGTGCCCGCCCTGCCGAGGCGCGGGTCGTCGCGGCCGACGGTCTCGACGGTGACGCCCTCGGGGGCCACCACGTCGACCTTCACACCGGTGCCGGTGGCGACCGCGGTGCCGTCGTGCAGCCCGCGCAGCCGCTCCAGCGGCGTGAACCGCCACTCCTCCTCGCGGCCGTGGGGGACCGGAAAGTCCGCCACGTCGAAGGACGGGGGCGCGCTCATGCGCGTGGCGACGGTCGACTCGGCGGCCACCGCGATCGATCCGGCGGTGGTGGAGGACCCCACCGTGGAGTTCTGAGCCTCAGCCATGGCTGTCGTAGTGCTCGCTTTCTGAAGTCAGGACGTGTGCAGGCAGATGGCCGGGGTCAGCCGACCGAGCCTTCCATCTGCAGCTCGATCAACCGGTTGAGCTCAAGGGCGTACTCCATCGGCAGCTCCTTGGCGATCGGCTCGACGAAGCCGCGCACGATCATCGCCATCGCCTCGAACTCGCTCAGACCGCGGCTCATCAGGTAGAAGAGCTGGTCCTCGGAGACCTTGGAGACGGTCGCCTCGTGGCCCATGGACACGTCGTCCTCGCGGACGTCCACGTACGGGTACGTGTCCGAGCGGGAGATGGTGTCGACGAGCAGCGCGTCGCAGAGCACGTTCGACTTGGAGCCGTGCGCGCCCTCGCCGATCTCGACGAGACCGCGGTAGGACGTACGGCCGCCGCCGCGCGCCACCGACTTGGAGACGATGTTGGAGGACGTGTTCGGCGCCATGTGGACCATCTTGGAGCCGGCGTCCTGGTGCTGGCCCTCGCCCGCGAAGGCGATGGAGAGGGTCTCGCCCTTGGCGTGCTCGCCCATCAGGTAGACGGCCGGGTACTTCATGGTGACCTTGGAGCCGATGTTGCCGTCGATCCACTCCATGGTCGCGCCCTCGTAGGCGACGGCGCGCTTGGTGACCAGGTTGTAGACGTTGTTCGACCAGTTCTGGATGGTCGTGTAGCGGCAGCGGGCGCCCTTCTTCACGATGATCTCGACCACCGCGGAGTGCAGGGAGTCCGACTTGTAGATCGGCGCCGTACAACCCTCGACGTAGTGGACGTAGGCGTCCTCGTCGACGATGATCAGCGTCCGCTCGAACTGGCCCATGTTCTCCGTGTTGATACGGAAGTAGGCCTGGAGCGGGATCTCGACGTGCACGCCCTTCGGCACGTAGATGAAGGAGCCGCCGGACCACACCGCGGTGTTCAGCGACGCGAACTTGTTGTCGCCGACCGGGATGACCGTGCCGAAGTACTCCTTGAAGAGCTCCGGGTGCTCCTTCAGAGCGGTGTCGGTGTCCAGGAAGATGACGCCCTGCTCCTCCAGGTCCTCGCGGATCTGGTGGTAGACGACCTCGGACTCGTACTGGGCCGCGACACCGGCGACGAGGCGCTGCTTCTCCGCCTCGGGGATGCCGAGCTTGTCGTACGTGTTCTTGATGTCCTCGGGCAGGTCCTCCCAGGACTCCGCCTGCTTCTCCGTGGAGCGCACGAAGTACTTGATGTTGTCGAAGTCGATGCCGGAGAGGTCGGAGCCCCAGTTCGGCATGGGCTTCTTCTCGAACAGGCGCAGGCCCTTGAGACGGAGCTTGGTCATCCACTCCGGCTCGTTCTTCTTTCCGGAGATGTCCCGGACGACGTCCTCGTTGATGCCGCGCTTGGCAGAGGCACCAGCCACGTCGGAGTCGGCCCAGCCGTATTCGTAGGTGCCCAGACCCTCGAGCTCGGGGTGGGCGGTCTCCTCGATGGGGAGCGTCATGCGGGGTTCCTCCCGGCGGTACGTGCAGATGCGTTCTGGCTGTGGAGTTGCGTCTTGGAAATCTTTGGGATGAACGTCGTGCAGACGCCGTCGCCGTGCGCGATGGTCGCCAGTCGCTGGACGTGGGTTCCGAGCAGTTGGGAGAAGATCTCCGTCTCCGCCTCGCAGAGCTGTGGGAACTTCTCCGCGACGTGGGCCACCGGGCAGTGGTGCTGGCAGAGCTGCTCACCCTGTTGCGGGAGGGGCGCGCTGCGCGCCGTAGCAGCGTACCCGTCCGCGCTCAGCGCCCTGGCCAGGGCTTCGGTGCGCTCCTCGGGGGCGGCGGCGTCGATCGCCGCGCGGTAGGCCGAGGCCTGCTCGGCGATCCGCGCGCGGGCGAAGGCGACGACCGCCTCGTCCCCGCCGAACCGCTCCTGTATCCAGCGCAGGGCGTCCGCGGCCAGCTTGTCGTAGGACTGGTCGAAGGCGTCACGGCCGCAGTCGGTGAGGGCGAAGACCTTCGCGGGACGTCCGCGGGTCCGTGCCCCGTACACCCGCTGCTCGCGTGCCTCGACGACGTCGTCGGCGACCAGGGCGTCCAGGTGGCGCCTTACGGCGGCCTGGGTCAGCCCGAGCCGCTCGGCGAGCGCGGCGACGGTCGACGGGCCGTGGTCCAGGATTGATCGCGCGACGCGGTTGCGGGTCGACCGCTCACCGGTCGCGAGCTCTTCCTGAGGGGCCCCCGTGGGGGTCTCCCGAGCCTCGCCGACGTTTTTCACAACGCCATTGTTGCGTAATTCCTCAGGACCGGGCAACCCGCGTCCCGGCCGCTGGACGGTGCCCTGCGTCACTTAGGCATACCTAATCTGACCTGCGAAAACGATCTTTGATCGATCAGGAGGGACCAATTCGGTGGCGCCGCCGGGCCCCGTGCGCGACACTCCCGAACCATGGCGATACCCCCTCCGACCGGCCCACTTGTCACCCGCGACACAGTCGCCACACAGCTGCGCCTACTGGGTGTCGAGACCGGCGAGACCCTCCTCGTGCACTCCTCCCTCAGCAGTCTCGGCTGGGTCTGCGGGGGTGCCGTGGCGGTCGTCCAAGGATTTCTCGACGCGCTCGGTCCGACCGGCACATTGGCCGTCCCGACCCAGTCCGGCGACCTCTCGGACCCCGCGCTGTGGGGAAATCCGCCGGTGCCGGAGGAGTGGTGGGACCGCATCCGGGCCTCGATGCCCTCGTACGACCCGCTGATCACGCCCTCGCGCGGGGTCGGCGTGATCCCGGAGACCGTACGGCGATGGCCGGGAGCCTTGCGCAGCGCGCATCCCCAGACGTCGTTCGCCGCGCTCGGCCCGAAGGCCGCCCGGATCGTCGACGGGCACGCGCCGGACTGCCAGCTCGGCGAGCACAGCCCGCTGGCGCGGCTGGAGGAGCTGGGCGCGCGCGTGCTGCTGCTCGGCGCCGGCTACGACACCTGCACGAGCTTCCACCTCGCCGAGTACCGGATCCCCTCCCCGCTGGTCCGGATCGGCCGGCCGGCGCCGGGCGGGGGCTGGGAGACGGTGACCGAGGTGTCGATCAGCTCGGAGCGGTTCGACGAGCTGGGCCACGACTTCGAGCGGGACCGGCCCGTCGTACGGGGGAAGGTGGGCGCGGCCGACGCACGGCTGTTCCCGGTCGCGGACGCGGTGGCGTACGCGCAGCGGTGGCTCGCGCTGCACCGCTCGCGCGAGGAGGAGCTACCGGTGGGTGGAGATCCTGCACCCGCCCGCCCGGGGCGCGGACCGCGTACTTAGACTCGCCACCATGCGAAGTGAGCCCGTGGTCCAGGTTCAGGCCCTGGTGAAGCGGTACGGCACGAAAACCGCCGTGGACGGCCTCGACCTGACGGCCCAGGCGGGCGTGACCGCCGTACTCGGTCCGAACGGCGCGGGCAAGACGACCACGGTCGAGACCTGCGAGGGGTACCGCAAACCGGACTCCGGAACCGTGCGCGTCCTGGGCCTCGACCCGGTGCGCCAGGCCCGTGAGCTGCACCCCCGGATCGGCGTGATGCTGCAGTCCGGCGGGGTCTACTCGGGCGCGCGCGCCGACGAGATGCTGCGGCACGTGGCGAAGCTGCACGCGGATCCGCTGGACGTGGACGAGCTGATCGAGCGGCTCGGCCTCGGCGGCTGCGGCCGTACGACGTACCGCCGTCTCTCCGGCGGTCAGCAGCAGCGGCTCGCCCTCGCGATGGCGGTCGTGGGCCGCCCTGAGCTGGTGTTCCTGGACGAGCCGACCGCGGGCCTGGACCCGCAGGCCCGCCGCGCGACCTGGGACCTGGTCCGCGACCTGCGCACGGACGGCGTCTCGGTCATCCTCACCACGCACCACATGGACGAGGCCGAGCAGCTCGCCGACGACGTGACGATCATCGACGCCGGCCGGGTCATCGCCCACGGCTCCCCCGAGGAACTGTGCCGCGGCGGCGCCGAGAACACCCTGCGCTTCAGCGGCCGCCCCGGCCTGGACGTCGGGTCCCTGCTCAAGGCCCTCCCCGCCGACTGCACGGCCGTCGAACTGACGCCGGGTTCCTACCGGGTCGGCGGGAAGGTCGACCCGCAGCTGCTCGCGACGGTGACGTCCTGGTGCGCGCAGCACGGGGTGATGCCGGACCGCATCTCGGTGGAGCGGCACACCCTGGAGGACGTCTTCCTCGAACTGACCGGCAAGGAGCTGCGTTCGTGAGTGTCGGTACGTACACGCCGAGGCCCGGCGCCGCCCCGCTCCCCCGCATGATCGCGGCCCAGGCCGCGCTGGAGACCAAGCTGCTGCTGCGCAACGGCGAACAGCTGCTGCTCACCGTCGTCATTCCGACCCTCCTGCTGGTGCTGTTCAGCGCGGTGGACATCGTCGACACCGGCGCCGGCAAGTCCGTCGACTTCCTCACCCCCGGCATCCTGGCGCTCGCCGTGATGTCGACGGCGTTCACCGGCCAGGCCATCGCGACGGGCTTCGAGCGCCGCTACGGCGTCCTGAAGCGGCTGGCCTCCTCCCCGCTCCCGCGCTGGGGCCTGATGACCGCGAAGACGGCGTCGGTGCTGGTCACGGAGGTCCTCCAGATCATCCTGCTGACGGCGATCGCCTTCGCCCTGGGCTGGTCCCCGCACGGCAACCCCGCGGCCGTCCTGCTCCTCCTCGTCCTCGGCACCGCGGCCTTCTCGGGCCTCGGCCTGCTGATGGCCGGCACCCTCAAGGCGGAGGCGACGCTCGCCGCCGCGAACCTGGTCTTCCTGCTGCTGCTCGTGGGCGGCGGAGTGATCGTGCCGATGGACAAGTTCCCGCAGGGCGCCCAGGACGTACTGGACCTGCTGCCGATCTCGGCCCTCTCGGACGGCCTGCGCGACGTGCTCCAGCACGGGGCCGGCATGCCATGGGACGACCTGGGGATCCTCGCCGTGTGGGCGGTCGTGGGACTGGCCGCGGCCGGCAGGTTCTTCCGCTGGGAGTGAGCAGGAGCACCCGCGTCATGCCGGACCCTCGTGAAAGCGTGCACAAGCGGCGGCCTACGATGGTGCGCGTGCCGAACCTGACCCGCGCCGACGCCCTTTCCGCCGCGCGCAACCCCCTCGCCTTCATCGCCGCACGCTGGACGCCGACCCCTCGGACGGTCCAGCGGGCGGCTCTCGCCGCGCTCGTCATGTCGGTGGTGATCGTGGTCACCGGCGGTGCGGTGCGGCTGACCGGCTCCGGGCTCGGCTGCCCGACCTGGCCCAAGTGCACCGACGACTCGCTCACCACCACCGGTGCGATGGGCGTGCACGGCGTGATCGAGTTCGGCAACCGCATGCTGACCTACGTGCTGTGCGCGGCCGTCGGCTGGGCGATCATCGCCGCCCGCTCCGAGAAGCCGTACCGGCGCTCGCTGACCCGGCTCGGCTGGGCGCAGTTCTGGATCGTGATGAGCAACGCGATCCTCGGCGGCATCGTGGTGCTGGTCGGCCTCAACCCGTACACGGTCGCGGCGCACTTCCTGCTCTCCTCGGGCCTCATCGCGGTCGCCACCGTGATGTGGCAGCGCACCCGCGAGGGCGACGGGCAGCCCCGTCCACTGGTCGGCCAGCCGGTGCGGCAGATGGTGTGGTTCCTGGTCGCCGCGGCCGTGCTGCTGATCGCGGTGGGCACCGTGGTGACCGGCTCGGGCCCGCACGCGGGCGACTCCAGCGAGGTCGAGCGGATGCCGCTGGACTGGGAGACGGTCAGCAAGCTGCACGCGGTGCTGGCCTGGATCGTGGTCACGCTGACCTTCGCCCTGTGGTTCGTCCTCAAGGCGGTCGACGCCCCCCAGGGCCCGCTGCACCGCACCCGCGACCTCTTCCTGGTCCTGCTCTCCCAGGGCGTCATCGGCTACGTCCAGTACTTCACCAACCTCCCCGAGTTCCTGGTCGGCCTGCACATGCTCGGCTCAGGGCTGGTGTGGATCGCGGTGCTGCGGGTGCTGCTGGCGATGCGCGAACGGCCCGACGCGGAGGTCGAGTTGCCGGATCAGGCGTACGCGGCCACCAGTCCCTCGATCGCCGGTCCCAGGTAGTTCCTGGTCAACTCGGACCGCCGTACCGTCCACTCCTCGGTGGACGGCGCCGGCCGCTCCTCGTACCGCCGCCGCCTGATGTCCTCGACCACCTCGACGGGCGCCCCCAGTTCGGGCAGCAGGTCGAGCGCCTCCCGCTTGGAGATCAGCCGTCCGTCCCGCAGCGTGGCGCTCGCGCGGGCGAAGGTCGTCATCCCCACGTCGACCCAGCCATCCTCCGTCCACTGCCGCGCCCGGTCCACGTTCGGCCGCCAGAACTCCCGCTGATCACGCACGACGAAGTCCGCCAACTCCCGGTCCGACACCTCCGGAAGCAGTTCCGCGGGCGCGAGACCGTGCAATACCCGGCCGAAGGCGTGCAGTTCACGACGGGTGACCGGGGTGACCGGGCGCCGCATCAACAGGTCGTGGGCCCAGGTGAGATGGGACCGGTCGGTGTCGGCCGTGGGCGCGGGCGTCAGATAGCTGCAGTGCAGCTTGACGGCGAGCGGTTCGGCGGCGCGCAGGCGGGGGTGCAGCGTCGCGACCCGCCATACGGTGCCCAGGGCCACGGGCCTGTCCAGGACCACGATCAGGTCCAGGTCGCTGCGGCCCTCCTGGTAGTCGCCGCCCGCGAGGGATCCGTGCGCCCACACGGCCAGGGGGCGCAGCGGGGCCAGGTCGTCGAGGAAACGGTCGAGCAGAGCGTCAGTCGTCTTCACCCTGACAGTCTGGACAGCTCAGTCCAGTCCGTACACCCTCCGCGCGTTTCCCGCCGCGACCATGCCCGCCACCCGTTGCGCGTCCGCCAGGGACCACGCCCCCTCGGCGACCCAGCCGCCCAGGACGCGGCCGAGGGCCTCGCGGAAGAGGCGGGCGGCCACCACGTGGAGTTCGGGCAGGCCGTGGGCACCGCTGGAGAAGAGGATCTTGCCGAAGGGGGTCAGCTCCAGGATCTCCGCGAGGATCGTCGCGGCGCGGGCGCCGGTGCGCACGAGGGCGGCGCCGGAGTCGGCGTACACGTGCGGGAAGACGCCGGCGAGGTGGGCGGCGTGGCGGTGGTAGGGGTAGCCGTGCAGCAGGACCAGGTCGGTGCCGAGACCGGCCGTGGCGCGGACGAAGTCGGTCAGCAGGACCGGATCCGTGCGGTCGATACGGGCCCCGGGCTCGCCCAGGCCCGCGTGCAGTTGGAGCGGGAGCCCCGAGGCGACGGCGATCCACAGCAGGTGGCGCAGCAGGACCGGGTCGCTCAGCTCGCCGCCGACCCGGCGCCCGGCCAGCCACCGTCCGGCCGCGCCCCGCACCTCTCCGGGTCCCGGCGGCTCGGGCGCCAGCGCCAGTCCGTGCCGCAGGCCCGCGACCGAGGTGAAGGCGACGGCGTTCGCGGCGGCGCCGTGCACCGACTCGGCGAGGTTGGCGAGGAAGGACTCGACGGTGCCGGAGGTGTCGGCGACCTGCTCGGCCAGTAACTCCAGGCGGACGATCTCGCGGGCCTCGGCGGCCCCGGCCGAGGCCAGCTCGTCGGGGCAGGTGAGGTCGCCGGGCAGTCCGGTGTCGACCAGGTACGTCGTGATGCCGCTGCCCCGCAGCAGCCTGCGGCCCGCTTCCAGCACGCCCAGCTCTCGGCGCCGGGCGAGATAGTGGGCGGGCAGGCAGTGCGGTTCCAGACCGAGCAGCGGAGGACACCACCGGCGTACGGCGAAGCCCGTCTGGGTGTCGAAGAGGGTGGTTCCCGGCGCGGGCGGGCCCTCGGTGCGGGCCAGTTGGGCCTCGAAGGTGCCCAGGCCCAGCTCCGTTCTCAGGACGCCGTGGCAGTACTGGTCCACGAGGGACGGCGTTTCGATCATCCGGACTCCCCGTGCTGGACCGTGCACTCCGTACAGGTCCTAACGGGTGAACCGGCTGCGAGGTGTTGCTAGGACACACCCCGTGCGAATCGCCGAAGGGTGTCAGCCGTTGCGCGGTCCGCCGACCTGGATGCCGGCCATCCGCTTCCACTCGTACGGCCCGGTCTTCACCTTGGCCGCGAACTCGCCGTCGAAGGACTCGTGGACGGTGATGCCGGACTTCGCCACGGCCTGCTCGGCGAGCTCGTAGGAGGGGGCCACCAGGTCACCCCAGCCGCCGTCCTCGCCGACGAGCACGATGCGGGCGCCCCGCTCGCCGATGTAGGCCACCTGACCCTCGGCACCGCCGTGCGCCTTGGCGAAGGCCTCGATCTGCTTGGCGAGCTTCGCGACCTTGCGCTCGGCCTTCGCGTCGACCTGCTGGGGGTCCGCCTGCTGCGTGTCTGCCATGGCCAGGATGCTACTCACCGGTAGATCGACTGGCGAGGGCAGGGCTGTGTGACCTACGTCCGCCCAGGAGGCGTCAGCGCAGGAAGGGGTCCACCGCGATCGCCACGAACAGCAGCGAGACATAGGTGATGGACCAGTGGAACAGCCGCATCTCCTTGAGCTTGCCGCCCGCCACCTCGGACTTCGCCCGGTTCTGCAGGGCGTGCGCCTCCCACAGCCACCAGCCGCCCGCGACCAGCGCGACGGACGTGTAGAACCAGCCCGTGTAGCCGAGGGGGGTCAGCAGCAGCGAGACGGCCACCATCACCCAGCTGTAGATGACGATCTGCTTGGCGACGACCTTGTTGGACGCGACGACCGGCAGCATCGGCACGCCCACGCGCGCGTAGTCCTCCTTGACCTTCATGGACAGCGGCCAGTAGTGCGGCGGCGTCCAGAAGAACATGACGAGGAAGAGGATGACCGGCGCCCACGACAGGGAGTTCGTGACGGCGGACCAGCCGATCAGCACCGGCATGCAGCCGGCGATGCCGCCCCACACGATGTTCTGCGAGGTGCGGCGCTTGAGGATCATCGTGTAGACGACGACGTAGAAGAGGAGCGCCCCCAGGGCGAGCCAGGCCGACAGCCAGTTGACGGTGAGGCCGAACAGGAGGGTGGAGACGATCGCGAGGGAGATGCCGAAGGCGAGGCACTCGCGCGGGCTGACCATGCCGGTGACCAGGGGGCGCTGCGAGGTGCGGTCCATCAGGGCGTCGATGTCGCGGTCGATGTACATGTTCAGCGCGTTGGCGCCGCCCGCCGAGAGGTAGCCGCCGAGGCAGGTCAGCAGCACCAGGTTCAGGTCGGGCACGCCCTGCTGGGCGAGGAACATCACCGGAACGGTGGTGATGAGCAGGAGCTCGATGATCCGCGGCTTGGTCAGCGCCACGAATGCCTTGACACGGGCCCCGAACGGCCGGTGACTCGGGCTCTGGCTCGCACCGAGCACCCCCGCTGGACGGGATTCGACGGCCGTCACGCACACCCCTACAGAGACATCCCAGCAAGCCTCACCCGTGTGAAGTCCCGGTAAAGGCCCGCGCGTACCACGCCACTCTAGACGTTGCCCATACCCCGACCTTCGCGGGGGTCGGGTCGTGTTGGGAGAGGTCCCCCACCAGGCGCGCAGGGGCCTCTCATCGGTCTTCCGGAAGATCGCACGACAGCTCGATTGAGCAGTCGGACAGGCGCCTGCGTATTCAGTTGCCGAATGCGATCCGGACCAGTCGGGAGGCGGATCCTCGATAGTCCCGGCAGTCTGGAATGACTCGAAAAAATGCGCGTTCTCACGGGGGTAGGCTCGACAACGGCCGGTGGGCGCCCCAGTGCACCGGTATTCGACTGCACCGGCATTCGACATGCGTGACATGTGGAGAGGAGCCCTGACTCAGGGTGAGCACCAAGCCGACCACCACAGACCTCGAGTGGACCGAGTTGGACCAGCGGGCCGTGGACACCGCCCGCGTCCTGGCCGCCGATGCCGTACAGAAGGTCGGCAACGGCCATCCGGGTACGGCGATGAGCCTGGCTCCGGCCGCGTACACCCTCTTCCAGAAGGTGATGCGGCACGACCCGGCCGACCCCCAGTGGGTCGGGCGCGACCGTTTCGTGCTGTCCGCCGGCCACTCGTCCCTGACCCTCTACACGCAGCTCTACCTGGCCGGGTTCGGCCTTGAGCTGGCCGACCTGGAGTCCTTCAGGACCTGGGGTTCGAAGACCCCCGGGCACCCGGAGTACGGCCACACCAAGGGCGTCGAGACGACGACCGGCCCGCTGGGCCAGGGTGTCGCCAACGCCGTGGGCATGGCCATGGCCGCCCGCTACGAGCGCGGCCTGTTCGACCCGGACGCGCCGCAGGGCGAGTCCCCCTTCGACCACTTCATCTACGCCATCGCCGGTGACGGCTGCCTCCAGGAGGGCATCTCCGCCGAGGCGTCCTCGATGGCCGGCCACCAGGAACTGGGCAACCTGATCCTGCTGTGGGACGACAACCACATCTCGATCGAGGGCGACACCGAGACCGCCGTCTCCGAGGACACCGTCAAGCGCTACGAGGCGTACGGCTGGCACGTCCAGCGCGTCGCCCCGAAGCCGGACGGCGACATCGACCCGCACGCGATCTACAACGCCATCGAGGCCGCGAAGAAGGTGACGAACAGGCCGTCGTTCATCGCGATGCGCTCGATCATCGCCTGGCCCGCGCCGAACGCGCAGAACACCGAGGCCGCGCACGGTTCGGCGCTCGGCGAAGACGAGGTCGCGGCCACCAAGCGCGTTCTCGGCTTCGACCCGGAGAAGTCCTTCGACGTCTCCGACGAGGTCCTCAAGCACACCCGCCAGGCGCTGGAGCGGGGCCGCGAGGCGAAGGCCGCGTGGGACCCGTCGTACCAGCAGTGGCGCACGGGCAACCCGGAGCGCGCGGCCGAGTACGACCGCATCGCCAAGGGCGAGCTGCCCACCGGCTGGGAGGAGAAGCTCCCGGTCTTCGAGACCGGCAAGGGTGTCGCCACCCGTGCCGCGTCCGGCAAGGTTCTCCAGGCGCTCGGTGCCGTGATCCCCGAGCTGTGGGGCGGCTCCGCCGACCTGGCCGGCTCGAACAACACGACCATCGACAAGAACAGTTCGTTCCTGCCGGCGGACAACCCGCTGCCGGGCGCGGACCCTTACGGGCGCACGATCCACTTCGGCATCCGCGAGCACTCGATGGCCGCCGAGATGAACGGCATCACCCTGCACGGCAACACCCGTGTCTACGGCGGTACGTTCCTCGTCTTCTCCGACTACATGCGCAACGCGGTCCGGCTGTCCGCGCTGATGCACCTGCCGGTGACGTACGTGTGGACGCACGACTCCATCGGCCTGGGCGAGGACGGCCCGACCCACCAGCCGGTCGAGCACCTGGCCTCGCTGCGCGCCATCCCGGGCCTGAACGTGGTCCGCCCGGCCGACGCCAACGAGACCGTGATCGCCTGGCGCGAGGTCCTGCGCCGCTACACCAAGGTCTTCGGCGAGGGCGCCCCGCACGGTCTGGCGCTGACCCGCCAGGGCGTGCCGACGTACGAGGCCAACGAGGATGCCGCCAAGGGCGGTTACGTCCTGTTCGAGGCCGACGGCGCTGCGCCCGAGGTCATCCTCATCGCCACCGGTTCCGAGGTGCACGTGGCCGTCGAGGCGCGCGAGCAGCTCCAGGCGGACGGGGTGCCGACGCGGGTCGTGTCCATGCCCTGCGTGGAGTGGTTCGAGGACCAGGACCAGGGGTACCGGGACAGCGTGCTGCCGCCGAGCGTGCGCGCGCGTGTCTCGGTGGAGGCGGGCATCGGCCTCACCTGGCACCGGTTCGTCGGGGACGCCGGCCGCATCGTTTCCCTGGAGCACTTCGGTGCTTCGGCCGACGGAAAGGTCCTCTTCCGCGAGTTCGGCTTCACTGCCGAGCACGTCGCCGAAGAGGCGAAGAAGTCGATCGCCAAGGCACGCGAGTCCATCGCCGCCGCCCAGCGCTGACGCCCACATACGACACGTAGGAGATGTAATTCCATGACAGACGCACTCAAGCGCCTCTCCGAGGAGGGCGTCGCGATCTGGCTGGACGACCTGTCGCGCAAGCGGATCACGTCCGGCAACCTCACGGAACTGATCGACCAGCAGCACGTCGTGGGCGTCACCACCAACCCGACGATCTTCCAGAAGGCGATCTCGTCGGGCGACGGCTACGACCAGCAGCTGTCGGACCTCGCCGCGCGCAAGGTCACGGTCGAAGAGGCCATCCGCATGATCACCACGGCGGACGTCCGCGACGCCACCGACATCCTGCGCCCGGTCTTCGACGCCACCGACGGCCAGGACGGCCGGGTGTCGATCGAGGTCGACCCGCGCCTGGCACACAACACCAAGGCGACCGTCGCCGAGGCCAAGCAGCTGGCCTGGCTGGTCGACCGCCCCAACACGCTGATCAAGATCCCGGCCACCAAGGCGGGTCTGCCGGCGATCACCGAGGTCATCGGCCTCGGCATCAGCGTGAACGTGACGCTGATCTTCTCGCTGGAGCGCTACCGCGAGGTCATGGACGCCTACCTGGCCGGCCTGGAGAAGGCCAAGGAGCGCGGCCTGGACCTGTCGCTGATCCACTCGGTGGCGTCCTTCTTCGTGTCCCGCGTGGACACCGAGATCGACAAGCGGCTGAACGCGCTGGGCACCGACGAGGCCAAGGCGCTGCGCGGCAAGGCCGCCGTCGCCAACGCGCGCCTGGCCTACCAGGCCTACGAGGAGGTCTTCTCGACCGCTCGCTGGAGCACCCTGGAGAGCGCGGGCGCCAACAAGCAGCGTCCGCTGTGGGCCTCGACCGGTGTGAAGGACCCGGCCTACAAGCCGACCCTGTACGTCGACGACCTGGTGGCGCCGAACACGGTGAACACCATGCCGGAGGCGACCCTGCAGGCCACCGAGGAGCACGGCGAGATCACCGGTAACACGATCTCCGGCACGTACGTACAGGCCCGCGCCGACCTCGACGCCATCGAGAAGCTCGGGATCGCGTACGACGACGTGGTCCAGGTTCTGGAGGACGAGGGCGTCGAGAAGTTCGAGGCGTCCTGGACCGACCTGCTCGACTCGACCGAGGCGGAGCTCCAGCGCCTCGCCCCCTCGGAGGGCTGAGGTTTTGGCTCCTACTGCCGGTTCCGGAGCGAATCCGCTCCGTGACCCCGCCGACCGACGGCTCCCGCGTATCGCGGGGCCGTCGGGCCTGGTCATCTTTGGTGTCACGGGCGATTTGTCACGCAAAAAGCTCATGCCCGCCGTGTACGACCTCGCCAACCGAGGTCTGCTGCCGCCGGGCTTCTCCCTGGTCGGGTTCGCCCGCCGCGAGTGGCAGAACGAGGACTTCGCACAGGAGGTCCACGACGCGGTCAAGGAGCACGCCCGCACCCCGTTCCGCGAGGAGGTCTGGCAGCAGCTCATCCAGGGGATGCGCTTCGTCCAGGGCACCTTCGACGACGACGAGGCCTTCGAACGACTGCGCGGCACCATCGAGGAGCTGGACAAGGCACAGGGCACGGGCGGCAACTTCGCCTTCTACCTGTCGGTGCCGCCGCGCTCCTTCCCGGTGGTCATCCAGCAGCTGAAGAAGCACGGTCTGGCCGACCAGACCGGTGGCTCCTGGCGGCGCGCGGTCATCGAGAAGCCCTTCGGCCACGACCTCAAGTCGGCCGAGGCGCTCAACACGACCGTCGAGGAGGTCTTCGCCCCCGACCAGGTCTTCCGCATCGACCACTACCTCGGCAAGGAGACCGTCCAGAACATCCTGGCGCTCCGCTTCGCCAACACGATGTTCGAGCCGATCTGGAACCGGTCCTTCGTGGACCACGTGCAGATCACCATGGCCGAGGACATCGGCATCGGCGGCCGGGCCGGCTACTACGACGGCATCGGCGCCGCCCGTGACGTCATCCAGAACCACCTGCTCCAGCTCATGGCCCTGACGGCCATGGAGGAGCCGTCCTCCTTCGACGCGGACGCGCTGGCCGCCGAGAAGACCAAGGTGCTCGGCGCGGTGCGGCTGCCCAAGGACCTGGGCCGGGACACCGTGCGCGGACAGTACGCGGCAGGCTGGCAGGGCGGCGAGAAGGCGGTCGGCTACCTCCAGGAAGACGGCATCGACCCCAAGTCGAAGACCGACACCTACGCGGCGATCAAGGTCGAGGTGGACAACCGCCGTTGGGCGGGCGTCCCCTTCTACCTGCGCACCGGCAAGCGGCTCGGCCGGCGCGTCACCGAGATCGCGGTGGTCTTCCAGCGGGCCCCGCACTCCCCCTTCGACCACACGGCGACGGAGGAGCTGGGCAAGAACGCGATCGTGATCCGCGTCCAGCCGGACGAGGGCGTCACGGTCCGCTTCGGCTCCAAGGTGCCGGGCACCTCGATGGAGATCCGGGACGTCTCCATGGACTTCGCCTACGGCGAGTCCTTCACGGAGTCCAGCCCGGAGGCGTACGAGCGTCTCATCCTCGACGTCCTGCTGGGCGACTCGAACCTCTTCCCGCGCACGGAGGAGGTCGAGCTGTCCTGGAAGATCCTCGACCCGATCGAGGAGTACTGGGACACCAACGGCAAGCCCGCCCAGTACCCGTCCGGGACCTGGGGCCCCGTCGAGGCGGACGAAATGCTCGAGCGAGACGGACGGAGCTGGCGCCGGCCATGAAGATAGACCTCACGGACACCACAGCCAGCAAGATCAACAAGGCGCTGGTGCAGGGCCGGCGGGCGATCGGCACGCCGGCCGTCGGCATGGTGCTCACGCTGGTCATCGTCACGGACGAGGAGAACGCGTACGACGCCCTCAAGGCGGCGGGCGACGCCTCGCACGAGCACCCCTCGCGCACCCTGGTGGTCGTCAAGCGCGTCTCCCGCTCGCCCCGCGACCGTACGGCGTCCCGGCTGGACGCCGAGGTCAGGGTGGGCGCGGACGCGGGCACCGGTGAGACGGTGATCCTGCGCCTGTACGGCGAGGTGGCGGGCCACGCCCAGTCGGTCGTCCTGCCGCTGCTGCTGCCGGACGCCCCGGTGGTGGTCTGGTGGCCGGTGAACGCGCCCCTCGACCCGGCGAGCGACCCCCTGGGCGCCCTCGCCCAGCGCCGGGTGACCGACACCTACGCCTCGGAGCAGCCGGTACGGGACCTCACGTCCCGCGCCGACACCTACACCCCGGGCGACACCGACCTCTCCTGGACCCGCATCACGCCCTGGCGCTCGATGCTGGCCGCCGCGCTCGACCAGGTCGTCTGCGAGGTCGAGACGGTCGAGGTGGAGGGCGAGGAGTTCAACCCGAGCTGTGAGCTGCTGGCGATGTGGCTCGCGGACCGGCTGGACGTGCCGGTGAAGCGGTCGCTGTCGTCGGGCCCCGGTCTGACGGCGGTGCGCATGCACACCGACAGCGGGCCGATCGTGCTGGACCGGGCGGACGGCTCGCTGGCGACGCTCTCCATCCAGGGTCAGCCCGACCGTGCGGTGGCGCTCAAGCGCCGGGACACGGCCGAGCTGATCGCGGAGGAGCTGCGGCGGCTGGACCCGGACGACACGTACGCCTCGGCGCTGCGCTTCGGGGTGGACCGGCTCAACGCGCCCGCGGCCGTCGCCGCGGTGCCCTCCGGGGAGGTGGAGTCGTCGGCCAAAGGAGCACGGGCCGGAGACGAAACCGCTGGCGAGGGCGTTGCGGAAGCTGCCGGGCAGGAAGCGGCGGCGCAGGCATCGGTGAAGAAGAAGGCGGCGGCGAAGTGAACACTCCGCAGCTGGTCGTGCACCGCGACAAGGAACTGATGGCGCAGGCCGCGGCGGCCCGTCTCATCACGAAGGTCGTGGACGCGCAGGCCTCCCGGGGCTACGCGTCCGTGGTGCTGACCGGCGGGCGCAACGGCAACGGGCTGCTCGCGGCCCTCGCCGGCCAGCCCGCCCGGGACGCGGTCGACTGGAGTCGGCTCGACCTGTGGTGGGGCGACGAGCGGTACCTGCCCGAGGGCGACCCGGAGCGGAACGACACGCAGGCCCGCGAGGCCCTGCTGGACGCCGTGCCGCTGGACCCGAAGCGTGTGCACGCCATGCCCGCGTCCGACGGTCCGTACGGCGCCGACGTGGAGGCCGCGGCCGACGCGTACGCGGAGGAGCTGGCCCGGGCCGCCGGTCCGGAGAACCACGGATCCGTGCCGACCTTCGACGTGCTGATGCTGGGCGTCGGCCCGGACACCCATGTGGCGTCCCTGTTCCCGGAGTTGCCGGCGGTGCGGGAGACGCAGCGCACGGTGGTCGGGGTGCACGGCGCGCCGAAGCCGCCGCCGACCCGTGTCTCGCTGACCCTCCCGGCCATTCGCGCGGCCCGCGAGGTGTGGCTGCTCGCGGCCGGCGAGGACAAGGCCGAGGCGGCGGCGATCGCGCTGTCCGGCGCGGGCGAGATCCAGGCCCCGGCGGCCGGCGCGTACGGTCGCGCCCGCACGCTGTGGCTGCTGGACGCGGCGGCGGCCTCACAGCTGCCGCGGTCGCTGTATCCACCGGCCACTTCGTGAACCCCGGCGGGGTGCGGTGAGGATCCTCTCGCCGCACCCCGCCTCGGTTATTTCACCGAGCCGGCCATCACGCCCTGCACGAAGTGCCGCTGGAAGGCGAAGAACACCACCACGGGCACGATCAGGGACACGAACGCGCCGGGCGCCAGCACATCGATGTTGCTGCCGAACTGCCGTATCTGCGACTGGAGTTCCACGGTCAGCGGCTGCGAGGAGGGGTCCGCGAACAGCAGCGCCACCAGCATGTCGTTCCACACCCACAGGAACTGGAAGATGGCGAGGCTGGCGATCGCCGGCCTGCCCACCGGCAGCACCAGGCGGGTGAAGATCCGCCATTCGCTGCCGCCATCCATCCGGGCGGCCTCCAGCATCTCCTTGGGCATCTCGGCGAAGTAGTTGCGCAGCAGGAACACCGCGAACGGCAGTCCGTACGCCACATGGAACAGCACCACTCCGGGGATCGTGCCGAACAGCCCCAGCGCGCCGAAGAGTTTGGCGACCGGCAGCAGGCCGATCTGC
This sequence comes from Streptomyces pseudovenezuelae, assembly GCF_029892565.1. GTDB lineage: Bacteria > Actinomycetota > Actinomycetes > Streptomycetales > Streptomycetaceae > Streptomyces > Streptomyces pseudovenezuelae_A. The sequence continues at coordinate 195,394 of NZ_JARXVH010000005.1, forward strand.
ACGGGCACCACCAACAGCGCGACCACGACCAGGAACACGGGCTCGCGGCCGGGGAAGTCCAGCCAGGCGAAGGCGTACGCGGCCAGCGCGGCGAGGACGACCACCAGAGCCGTCGCCGGGACCGAGATCAGTACGGTGTTCCAGAAGGCGCGGGTGATGCCCGCGTTCTTCAGCAGGGCCGAGTAGTTGTCGAGGGACAGCTGGCCGGGGCTGGTGATCGAGGTCCACCAGCCGCTGCTCGACGAGTCCTGGCTGGACCGCATCGAGGACAGCAGCAGTCCGGCGAGCGGGGTGAGCCACACCAGTCCGATCACGACGAGGAAGGCCTGCACCACCCCGTTGCCCAGACCGCGCCTGATCGCGTTCATCCCTGACTCCTTCGAAAGCGCCGGACGTTGAAGGCCATGGCCGGGATCACCAGCAGCAGGAGCAGTACGCCCAGCGCGCTGCCGAGCCCCTGGTTGTTGCCGCCGCCGAAGGAGACGAGCCACATCTGGGTGGCGAGGACGGCCGCGTCCTGCGCCACCGGGCCGGGCGCGATGATGTACACGAGGTCGAAGACCTTCATCACGTTGATCACGAGGGTCACGAACACCACCGTGAGCACCGGCGCGAGCAGCGGCACCGTGATGAGCCGGAAGATCTGCCACTCGTTGGCGCCGTCCATCCGCGCCGCCTCCAGCGCGTCCCGGGGCAGGGCGGCGAGCCCCGCGCCGATCAGCACCATCGCGAACCCGGTCCAGATCCACAGGTAGGCCCCGATGATGGCCGGTGTGACGAGGGTCGGGCCGAGCCAGGAGACGCCCTGGTAGGGCTGCGCGAAGTTCGAGCCGGGCAACTGCACCGTGTACGAACCGGAGTTCAGGCCGGTGAAGCGGAAGGAGCCGTCGGACGCGGTGCTCGTGCTCGCGACCGTCTTCCCGTCACGCACCGCCTCGACCTTCATCTCGGGCAGTCCGCTCTCCTTCGGGTCGACGACGCCCTGCTTGCCTCCCCCGCCGAGCGTGAAGTCGAGGTAGACCACGCCGCGCAGTTCACCGGCGGACGCCCTGCGGTTCGCCGCCGCGTACGCGGGCTCGGCGCCGCCCGGCAGGTCCTTCGGCGCGACGCCCACCAGCCCGAGGTTCACCGAGTCGCCCGGTGACACGCCGGCACTCGTGCGGTACGAGCCGTCCGGCTCCGCGGTCAGACCCTGGCCGTCGCGGGCGCGGGCGGTGGGGTACTCGGAGGTGCCCTTGAAGACATCGTGCGCGCCGACCACGGCCGCGTTCAGGACGCCCTTGTCCGGGTCGTCGTCGTAGGCGAGCCGGAAGATGATGCCGGCCGCCAGGAAGGACACGGCCATGGGCATGAACAGCAGCAGCTTGAAGGCCGTCGCCCAGCGCACCTTCTCCACCAGCACGGCGAGGATCAGGCCGAGCCCGGTCAGCAGGGTCGGGGCGACCACCACCCAGATCGCCGTGTTGCGTACGGCGGTGAGGGTGGCCGGGTCGCGGAACATCTCGGTGTAGTTGTCGCCGCCCACGAAACGGCTGCCGGACGCGTCGAAGAAGCTGCGGCCGATGGAGAACAGCACGGGGTAGACGACGAGCGCGCCCAGCAGGAGGAGCGCCGGGAAGACGAAGAGCAGGCCGACGATCCAGGCCCGTCGGCGCGCTCGCCGCGCGCGCTCGACCTGTGCGGTCACGGGTGGACTCGTCTCTTTCACCAGGGTCGCGGTCATGGTCGTCAGCCCTTGTAGGCCTTGGCCGCCGCGTTCTCCAGCTGAGCCGCGGTGCCCTTCGGGTCCGAGGGGTCGCGCAGGAAGTCCTGGAGCAGCTTCCACTCGCCGGCGCCCTTGGTGCCGCCGAAGGCCGCGGGCGCCTGGTCGGACATGTCGAAGCGGACCGAATCCCCGGCCGAGACAAGGGACTTGGCGGTCGCGCGGGTGACGTCGTCGCCGTAGGAGGCGAGGTCGAGCTCCTTGTTCGGGGACAGGAAGCCGCCCGCCTTCGCCCACACGGCCGCCGCCTCCGGGGTCGCGAGGTACTCCAGGAGCTTCATGCCGGCCTTGGCGTTCTTGCCGTCCTTGAGGACGACGGCCGCGTCACCGCCGCTGACCACGGGCGCCTTGCCGCCGTCGACCGCGGGGAAGGGGAAGAAGTTGGCGTCCGTGCCGATGGTCTTGCCGAACTGGTCCTTGGCGACGCCGGCGACGAAGTCCCCCTCGTAGACCATCGCGGCCTGCGGCTTGGGCCCGAACACCTTCTCCACCGAGCCCGGGAAGTCGGTGTTGAGGGCCTCCTTCTGGCCGCCCGCGATCAGCTGCTTGTCCTTGAAGAGCGTGCCGAGCGTGCCGAGCGCCTTGGCCACGGACGCGTCGGTCCACTTCAACTTGTGGGTGGCCAGGGCGTCGTACTTCTCGGGGCCGGCCTGGGAGAGGTAGATGTTCTCGAACCAGTCGGTGAGGGTCCAGCCGTCCTGGCCGCCGATCGAGAAGGCGGCGAGACCGGAGTCGGAGACGGTGTGGCCGGCCTTCAGCAGGTCGGCGTACGTGGTCGGCGGCGTGACGCCGGCCTGGTCGAGGGCATCGGGGCTGTACCAGACCGTCGACTTGTGGGCGGCCTTGAAGTAGAGGCCGTAGAGGGTGCCGTCGACACTGCCGTAGTTCTTCCAGACGGGGGCGTAGTTGGTGTCCACGGACTGCTGCGTGGTGGTGGACAGCGGCTTCAGCCAGCCCTGTTGGGCGAACTGCTGGAGCACGCCGACCTGCGGGACCATCACGACGTCGGGTGCGTTGCCGCCCTCGATCTTGCTGCCGACGACGGTGGAGACGTTGTCCCCGGTGGACGTGAACTGCGTCTTGGCGCCGGTCTTCGCGCTGAACGCGTCCAGCACCTTCTGGAAGTTCTTCTGCTCGCTGCCGGACCAGACACCGGCCACGGTGACCGTCTGGCCGGCGAGCGCCTTGGCGCCGCCGCCGGCCGAGACCGGGTCGCTGCTTCCACAGGCGGTCGCGCCGAGCGCGAGGACCAGGGCGGTGCAGCCGGCGAGGAGAGTCGTACGTCGTCGCATCATCGTTGATGTCCCTTCGGGGGATGGGCGGTTGACGGTTGATCAGAGATCGTTGATCCACCAGGCGGCCGTCGCGCCGGGAAGTACTCCGGCCGGGCAGGGACCGCTGGACAGCAGGGGGGTGCCGGAGACCGGCGCGGGCACCGGCGCCGTACCGAAGTTGACGGCGCACACCAGGCCGTCCCCGCGGACGAAGCCGAGGACGCCGGGCGGGGTCTCCAGCCAGCGCAGCGAGCCCTCGCCCAACTGGGGCAGCCGGTAGCGCAGTTGGAGGCCGTCGCGGTACAGGTGCCAGAAGGAGTGGGTGTCGGCGAGGGCGCGGTCGGTGGCGTACTCGGCGAAGTACTCGGGCTGCGGCAGCCAGGGCCGCGCGCCCTCCGCGCCGGAGGTGAAGCCGAACGGGGAGGCCTGTCCCGACCACGGCAGCGGCACCCGGCAGCCGTCGCGGATCCGGGCCCGGCTGCCGGTGCGCCGGAAGATCGGGTCGGTGAGCACGTCGTCGGGCAGGTCGACGACCTCGGGCAGCCCCAACTCCTCGCCCTGGTAGATGTACGCGGCTCCGGGCAGCGCCAGCATCAGCAGCGCGGCGGCGCGGGCGCGGGCGGCGCCGAGGCCGCTGCCCTCGGTGGCGGGCTCGCCGTAGCGGGTGACGGTGCGGACCTGGTCGTGGTTGTTGAGGACCCAGGTGACCGTGGAGCCGGTGCCGGCGATGTCCTGCATGGCCTCGGTGATGACCTTGCGGAAGGCGTCGGCGCTCCACGGCGCGCTCAACAGGTCGAAGAAGAAGGCCTGGTGGAGCTCGTCGGACCGGACGTACCGCGCGTGCTCGCGGGCGGTCGGGACCGAGACCTCGCCGACCAGCAGCCGTTCGTCGCCGTCCCGTGCGGTGTACTCCTCGCACACCGCGCGCCAGTGCCGCCAGACGTCGTGCACCTCGGGCTGGTTCCAGGCGAGCGGGTTGACCGAGTCGCGGGTGCGGGCGTCGGCCTCCGGGTCCGGGGAGTCGGGCAGGTCCGGGTGCTTGAAGAGGCCGGCGGCGACGTCGATGCGGAAGCCGTCGACGCCCCGGTCGAGCCAGAAGCGGAGCGTGCGGTCGAACTCGGCGGCCACCTCGGGGCAGCGCCAGTTCCAGTCCGGCTGCTCGGGCGTGAACATGTGCAGGTACCACTGGCCGGGCCGGCCGTCCGCCTCGGTCACCCGGCTCCAGGCCGGGCCGCCGAACATGGCGTGCCAGTTGTTGGGCGGCTCCGCGCCGTCCGCGCCCCGGCCGTCGGCGAAGTGGAAGCGGGCCCGGGCCGCGCTGCCGGGTCCTGCGGCGAGCGCCTCCTGGAACCAGGGGTGCTCGTGGGAGCAGTGGTTGGGGACGATGTCGAGGAGCACCTTGACGCCGAGCCGGCGCGCGGTGCCCATCAGCAGGTCGAACTCGGCGAGGTCGCCGAAGACCGGGTCCACGTCGCAGTAGTCGGCCACGTCGTAGCCGTGGTCGTGCTGCGGCGAGGGGTAGAAGGGGCTCAGCCAGATCCCGTCGACGCCGAGCTTCTTGAGGTACGGCAGCCCGGCCCTGACCCCGGCCAGATCGCCGATGCCGTCGCCGGTGCTGTCCAGGAAGCTACGGACGTACACCTGATAGATCACCGCGTCCCGCCACCAGCGGTACTTACTCAGCATGCATGCATGTTAAGTAGGCGTGTCGTGAGAGTGTCAACGAGTAGGCAGAAGCTACTCGGGAGTTGGCCCGGCAAATGGTGATTTAGTGGGCCACTAAATGGCGAAAGGGGACCACCGCGTTACTTAACAAGTAACTAGCGGCAGAGGCGGCCGGCCGCAGAGGTGCCTAGCGACCCGGAATGGCGGCCAGCTCCGCCGCCAGTCGCCGCACCGCCGCCTTGGGCGTCACGTGCCCGGTCATCGCGTCGTGCACGACGGCCTGCACCACCAGACTGACCTGGTCGTAACGGGGGCTCTTGGGGCGGGACTTCGCCGTGCGCAGGGCCTCGCGCAGGGTCGGCAGATACGGGAACCGCCGGATCAGCGCGGGGTCTTCGTACAGCGCGGCACGCACCGGCGGCAGCGCGCCGCGGGTGAGGACCTGGCGCTGGACGGGCTCGCTGGTGAGATAGGCGATCAGACGCGCGGCCGAATCGGGGTGCCGCGCATGGGTGTTGACGGCCAGGTCGGAGCCGCCCAGCACGCTGGCCCCCGGCCCGTCGGAGCCGGGCAGCGGTACGGCGCCGATCTTCCCGGCGACCGGCGAACCCTTGGCCGACGCGCCGACGTACGCGTAGGGCCAGTTGCGCAGGAAGAGCAGGTGGCCGTCCTGGAAGGCCTGTTTGGACTCCTCCTCCTTGTACGTCAGCGCCGCCTTCGGGATCCAGCCCTCCCGCACCCCGCGGGCGAGGAACCCGATGCCTTCACGGGCCGCCGCGGAGTCGACGGCGACCAGGGCGCCCTCCTGGTCGAGGATGCTTCCGCCCGCCGAGTAGACGGCCTCGGCCGCGTTCACGGTGAGGCCCTCGTAGGGCAGGAACTGGCCCGCGTAGCCGCCGAGTCCGTACTTCGGCGCGATGGTCTTCGCGTCGTGCTCCAGCTCGGCCCAGGTGCGCGGGGGCGGGACGCCCTCCTTGTCGAGGATGTCCTTGCGATACAGGAGCAGGCCGGCATTGGTGACGTACGGGACGGCGTACAACCGCCCGTCGTACGTCGCCGTCTCCACGACCCCGTCCAGGAAGGTGTCCAGCGGGAAGCGGTCACGGGGCAGCGAACGGATCCAGCCCGCCGCGGCGAACTCCGAGGTCCAGCTGACGTCGATGTTGAGGACGTCGAACCGGCTTCGGTCGCCGGCGCGCAGGTCGGTGACCATCTGCGCGTGGGTCTCGTCGGAGGAGTCGGGAAGCTCGACGAGCTTGACCTGCTCGCCGGGATGGGTGCTGTTCCAGCCGTCCAGGACCGGGCCGAGATAGCCGGTGAGGTCTCCGGCGGTGGCCAGGGTCAGCGGGCCGCGCCCGTCACCGGCGCCCTCCTCGGCATGCGCTCCCGAGGTGACATACCCGGCCAGAACCACCACAAGAACGAGGAGGCCCCTACCGGCGGCATGGATCCACCGCATAGGTTCCTCCCTGTACAGCGGCGCCGGGCATCTTCGCCCTGGGTCCGAGGCCATGTATACCTGTTAGGTATGGGCGATACTAGGGCCTGGAGCACATCATCCGGACAGGAGGACTGCACACGTGCGCCTGCCCCTCCTGGCTCTCCTCGCGCGCGGCCCGGCCCACGGCTACGAGCTCAAGCAGGACCTTGAGCAACTGCTGGGGTCCGCGTACCCTCAGCCGAACGTCGGCCAGATCTACGTGACCCTCGGCCGCCTCGAGAAGCAGGGACTGATCGAGGGCGAGGACGTCGAGCAGTCCAGCCGGCCCAACAAGAAGGTCTACCACCTCACCGAATCCGGGCGGGAAGAGCTGCGCGTCTGGTTCGAGGAGCCCGAGGACGAGCCGCGGGTACGGGACGAGTTCTTCATGAAGCTCGCGCTCGCTCCGCAGACGGGTCTCGCCGACCAGATCGCCCTGATCAACAAACAGCGACGCCAGTACCTGACCGCCATGCGCAGCCTGTCGAAGCTGGCCGCAGCCGAGAACCGCGACAACCGCATCGCCCAACTGCTCATCGAGGGCGCGATGCTGCACCTGCAGGCCGACCTCGATTGGCTGGAGCGGTGCCAGGAAGAGCTGGAGGAGCTGGAGTGAGCGACGGTCCCGCTCCCGTGCTGCGCGCCGAGAGCCTGGTCAAGACGCACTACGGCGAGGGCGCTCCGGCGCATGCCGTGCGTGGTGTGAACCTGCGGGTACGGCAGGGCGAGTTCGTGGCCGTCACCGGGCCCTCCGGCGCCGGCAAGTCGACGCTGCTCCATCTGCTGGGCGGGCTGCAGCGGCCGGATGGCGGCAGCATCTGGCTGGACGGCGCGTGCGCGAACGCGTGGAGCGAGGCGCGCTGGGCCATGGAGCGCCGCAAGCGGATCGGGATCGTCTTCCAGTTCTTCAACCTGGTGTCGAATCTGTCGGTCGCCGACAACGTGGAGCTGCCCGCGCTGCTCGCCGGGACGTCGCCGAAGCAGGCGCGCGCCGGGCGGGAGGAGCTGCTGGCCGAGCTGGGCCTGGCGGGCAAGGAGCGGAGCATGCCGGGTGAGCTGTCCGGCGGCGAGCAGCAGCGGGTCGCGCTGGCCCGGGCGCTGGTGAACCAGCCGCCGCTGCTGCTGGCCGACGAACCCGCGGGCAGCCTGGACAGCAAGGGCACGCGTGAGGTGATGCGGCTGCTGTCCCGCTTCCACCAGCGCGGCCAGACGATCGTGCTGGTCACCCATGACGCCCGGCTGGCCAGCGCCGCGGACCGGGTGATCAGCTTCTTCGACGGCCGGATAGCCGACGACGCGACACTGGACGGCACGCCGTCACCGCGGACCGGTATCTCCGGCGTGCTGGAACTCAGGGACTGACATGCGGACGTACGACGACCCCCGGAAGGGCTGAGCCGCATGCGGGCCACGCTGCGCTGGGCGCACTCCGATCTGCGTACGCACCGCGGTGAGGCGCTGTTCCTGGTGCTGGCCACCGCCGGGATCGTGGCGTCGCTGCTGCTGGCCACGGCCCTGTTCGGGTACGCCACCAACCCCTGGCAGCGCGTCTTCACGCAGACGACCGGCGCGCACGTCTGGATCCACACGGCCGAGTCCGCCAAGGCGGACAGGCTCGCCGACGTGGACGGTGTGGAGTCGGTCGCGGGCCCCTACGCCACGGAGTCCGCCACGCTCAGCTCCCGCGGCACCCGCGCCGCCGTCGAACTGCGCGCGACGCCCGAGCAGTTGCCCACAATCGGCCACCCCCTGGTCGTCTCCGGTGACTGGCTGGACCCGGCGACGCCCGACGGCGTGGTCCTGGAGAGCCACCTCGCCCGTGCCCTGCTCGCCGCGCCCGGCGACACGCTCACCCTCCCCGGCACCACGCGGAAGGTGACCGTGCTGGGCGTGGCCGACAGCGCCGAGTCGCGCTACGACCCAGGCGAGCAGCCGGGCCTCGTCTGGACCCTGCCGCCCGCCGTACGCGATCCCAACGGTCAGGTCATAGGACTGCGCCTGACCGACCCCGACGACACGGACTACGTCGTCTCGCGCGCCGTCAAGGCCCTGGGCGGCGCCGACGCGATCGGCGAGGTCGACACCTGGCAGCTGGCGCGCGCCCAGGCACAGGGCGACAACCGGCTGCTCGGGCAGGTCCTCGGCCTGTTCGGACTGGGCGCCCTGGTCGCCGCGGGACTCGCCGTGCACGGGGCGATCGCCACCCGGATCCGCGGCCACCTGCGGGACATCTCGGTCCTGAAGGCCATCGGGTTCACCCCGGGCCAGGTCGTCCGCGTCTTCCTCCTCCAGCACATCGCCTACGCCCTTCTCGGCGCCGTGGCCGCGGCGGCGCTGACGCAGTCGCTGGGCAACCGCGTCCCGGGCCGCCTCGGGGACGCGATCGGCGTCTGGCAGGGTCTGCCCGGACAGACGGTGGCGCTCTTCGCGATCCCGGCGGGCGCGGTGCTGTTCATCGCCGCGACCACGGGCCTGGCGGCCTGGCGAGCGGGCCGGGTGCCACCGGTGCCGGTGCCGATCCCGTCGGTGCGGGGGATGCGGGGGCTGTCGGCCAGGACGGGACGGACACCACGCCCCGTCCCTCGGCCGAGCGGACACCTCCCGGCGCCGGCACGCGGGCCCCGCCGCACCGCCCAGTCGAGCGGCCGGCTCTCGGCGTTGGCCCGGCGGGCGCTGGCGATGCGGGTGCCGCCCGCGTTCGTTCTGGGGTGGCACACCGCGTTCTCCCGTCGGCTGCGGTCGCTCGCCACCGTGGCGCGGCTGGCCCTGCCCCTGCTGCTGATCGTCGTGGCGATGAGCGCGTGGACCACCATCGACCGTTTCCACAGCAGTCCCGAGCAGGTAGGTCTCCCGGCCGCGCTCACCGTCCACGCGGACGCGGGCCTGAGCGACCGGGCCACCCGTGCCCTGCTGGCCAATGACCCGGAGGTCGCCGCCGCCTACCCGGGCGTCGAGATGGCCGCGCTGCCCCCGGACCAGCGGACCACCATCGCGCTGCGCGGCCTCGGCACCCGCCAGGACCCGTATCCGTACGCCCTCGCCGAGGGCCGCCTCGCGCACAGGAGCCACGAGGCCGTGGCCGGTCAGGGCCTGCTCTCCCTGCTGGACGCGCGGGTCGGCGACTGGGTGCGGATCATGGTCGGCTCCCGGCCGCAGGTCCTGCACATCGTGGGCCGCAGCATCGAACCGGAGAACGCCGGCCGGGTCGTCTCCACCTCGCTCGACACCCTCCGCGAGGACGACCCGAACCTGGCGCCCGCCTTCTACCAACTCCGCCTGCGCCCCGGCGCCGACCCGCAGCGGGTCGCCCGCCAGTTGGCCGACACCGGCCACCTGGACGTGCACGCGGTGACCAACCCGGCCGACGGGCTCTCGCCCCTGCGCGGAGTGGTGCTCGGCCTGATCATCGTGCTCGCCCTGATCGGCCTCATCGAACTGCTCACCGCGATCGGCGGCACCGTACGCGAGGGCGAGCGCGACCTGCTCGCGCTCAAGGCCATCGGTCTGTCCCCGCGCCAGATCACCGCCGTCACCGTCACGGCCACCGGCTGCACCGCCCTGATCGCCGCCCTCGCCGGTACGGTCCTCGGCGTACCGCTCGCGCACTGGCTGATCAACGCCCAGGGCCGGTCGAGCGGCATCGGCGTGGGGATCGCCCAGGGACCGTCGCCGGTGCAGCTGGTGCTGTTCGACGCGGCGGCGGTCCTGGGCGCGGCCGCCCTCGCCGCGCTACCGGCGGCCCGCGCGGCACGACGCCGACTGGCGGACACGCTGAGCGCGGTGGCTTGAGGGCGGCGGTCTGAGGGCGTCGGCCTGAGCGCGGCGACCTCAGCGGACCGTCACTGACGGCCGCGCAGCTCCCGGTACTTGGCGACCAGTACCTTGGTCGACTCGTCCAGCCCGTCGACCTCCGCACCCTCCGTCAGCGCCGGCTCCACCCTCTTGGCGAGGACCTTGCCCAGCTCGACACCCCACTGGTCGAAGGAGTCGATGTTCCACACCGCGCCCTGCACGAACACCTTGTGCTCGTAGAGGGCGATCAGCTGGCCGAGCACCGACGGAGTCAGCTCGCGGGCCAGGATCGTCGTGGTCGGGTGGTTGCCCTTGAACGTCTTGTGTGGCACCAGCTCCTCGGGCACCCCCTCCGCACGCACCTCCTCCGGAGTCTTGCCGAAGGCCAGCGCCTGCGTCTGCGCGAAGAAGTTCGCCATCAACAGGTCGTGCTGCGCCCTGAGGCCGTCACTCAGCTCAGCGACCGGCTCGGCGAAGCCGATGAAGTCCGCGGGGATCAACTTCGTGCCCTGGTGGATGAGTTGGTAGTACGCGTGCTGCCCATTCGTCCCCGGCGTGCCCCACACCACAGGACCGGTCTGCCAGTCGACCTCCTGCCCGTCCCGGCCCACGTACTTGCCGTTGGACTCCATGTCCAACTGCTGCAGGTACGCGGTGAACTTGGAGAGGTAGTGGCTGTACGGCAGCACGGCGTGCGACTGGGCGTCGTGGAAGTTGCCGTACCAGACACCCAACAGGCCCAGCAGCAACGGCACGTTGGACTCGGCGGGCGCGGTCCTGAAGTGCTCGTCGACGATCCGGAACCCTTCGAGCATCTCGCGGAAGCGGTCGGGCCCGATGGCGATCATCAACGACAGCCCGATGGCCGAGTCGAAGGAGTACCGTCCGCCGACCCAGTCCCAGAACCCGAACATGTTGTCCGGGTCGATGCCGAACTCCGCCACCTTCCCGGCATTCGTCGACAGCGCCACGAAGTGTTTGGCCACGGCCTCCTGACCGGCCTTCAGCTCGGTGAGCAGCCAGTCGCGCGCGGAGGTGGCGTTGGTGATCGTCTCGATCGTGGTGAACGTCTTGGACGCGACGATGAACAGCGTCTGAGCCGGGTCCAGATCGCGGGTGGCCTCGTGCAGGTCGGCGCCGTCCACGTTCGACACGAACCGGACCGTGAGGTCGCGGTCGGTGAAGGCGCGCAGCACCTCGTACGCCATCGCGGGACCCAGGTCGGAGCCGCCGATGCCGATGTTGACGACGTTCTTGATGCGCTGGCCGGTGTGGCCGGCCCACTCGCCCGAGCGCACCCGGTTCGCGAAGGCGCTCATCCGGTCGAGGACGGCGTGCACGGCCGGGACGACGTTCTCGCCGTCGACCTCGATCACCGCGTCACGCGCGGCGCGCAGCGCGGTGTGCAGCACGGCGCGATCCTCGGTGACGTTGATCTTCTCGCCCCGGAACATGGCGTCGCGCAGACCGAACACGTCGGTGGCGGCGGCCAGTTCGCGCAGTAGCCGCAGGGTCTCGTCGGTGACCAGGTGCTTGGAGTGGTCGACGTACAGGTCACCGACCTGGAGCGTGTATCCGGCGCCGCGGCCGGGGTCGGCCGCGAACAGCTCCCGCAGCCCCGACTCCCCCAACTCCTCGCGGTGCTTCGCCAGCGCGGTCCACTCGGGCGTCCGGTTGAGCCTCGTACGGCCGTCTGCGTTCATATCGGACTTCAGCCTTCTTTCCTACCTCGCCCCGCTGCCGGTCCCAACCTAATTGATCAGCGCGTGACGTGAGCTGTCGTGGCGTCGTCGTGCGACGCACCAACAAGTACGTCCCGCTTGGCGGTGGGTATCAGCGCGAGGACCGACAGGACGAAGAAGGCGGCGGTGAGCAGCGCGGGGGTGTTCAGTCCCCAGGCGGTGGCGACGGCCCCGCCGAGCAGGGCGCCCAGCGGGGCGCCGGCGACGGCCAGGGTGCGGAAGGCGGAGCTGACCCGGCCCAGCAGGTCGGCGGGCGTGCGCTGCTGCATCAACGTGGTCGTGTTGACGTTCCACACCATGCCCATGAAGCCGAACACGGCGAGCGCCGCGGCCACGGCCGTCAGGCTCCGCACACCGCCCATGACGAGGAGCGCGCCGATCTGCACGACACCGGCCAGCAGCACGGCCCGCATCGGCCCGAGCCGAGCGGTGATCCACCGGTTCGCCACTCCCCCGGCCAGGCCACCGACGGTGTACGCGGTGGTCACGGCCGCGTAGCCGGCGGTACCGGCGTCCAGCCAGCCGGTCACCAGGATCACCAGGGTGGCGATCAGGGCGCCCATGCCGATGTTGCACAGGGCCGTCGCCGCGCACAGTCCGCGCAGGGGCCGGTCGCGCCACAGGGTGCGCAGCCCGTCGGTGATCTCCCGGCGCAGGGCGCTGCCCGCCGGTCTCGGCGCTCTGTCGGGCGCCGTCGTCCGCAGCGAGGCGACCAGTGCGGCGGCCACCAGGAAGGTCCCCGCGTCGGCCACGAAGGGCACGGCCACCCCCGCGGCGATCAGCAGGGGCACCACGGGCGCCCCTATCAGGCCGCCCGCGATCTGCTGCCCGGTCATCAGCCGGGCGTTGGCACTGCCCAGCGCCGCGCGGTCCACCAAGGCGGGCAGCAGCGCCGTCGAGGCGTTGTCGAAGAGGGTCTGCAGGGTGGTCAGGACGAAGGCGAGCGCGATGAGCAGCGCGATCGAGGCGTGACCGAGTGCGACGGCCCCGGCGAAGGCGGCGACGAGCAGTCCTCGTACCGCGTCCACCGTCCACATCGCGCGGCGCTGGTCGATCCGGTCCGCGACCGCTCCGCCGAGCAGCCCGAAGACGATCCAGGGCAGATAGCCGCAGGCGGTGACGGAGGCGATGAGCAGGGGCCGGTCCGTCAGTGAGGTGGCGAGCAGGGGCAGCGCGGAGCCCCGCAGCGCGTCTCCGAAGCGCGAGACCACGGCGGCCGTCCACAGCCGCCCGAATCCCCCGCGCCATGCGGGCGCGCGCATGTCCCCCGTCTCGACCGTCGCCACCGCTCCCCCTCACGATTCGCATCCGCACCAGGCGATGCACAAACCGTAGAGGTCAGCACTGACAACCGGTCCGGAGCCGACCGGTCGTCGGGGTCCGAAACAGGTCCGACCCGACACCCCTCGGTGCCCGGCCGGTTCCCAACTCCTAGATCTCGCCCCGCAGTTTGGCGAGCGCTTCGGCGAGGATCGCCTCGCCGTCCGCGTCACTGCGCCGCTCCCGTACGTACGCGAGGTGCGTCTTGTAGGGCTCGGTGCGCGGCGGGTCCGGCGGGTTCTCCCGGTCCTGTCCGGCCGGGAAGCCGCAGCGCGGGCAGTCCCAGGTGTCGGGAACCTGCGCGTCGCTGGCGAAGCTGGGCTGCGTCTCATGCCCGTTGGAGCACCAGAAGGAGATGCGCAGACGCGGCGCGGACTCGCCGCGCTCGGCCTCGCCCATCGGCCCCGCCCCGACCCGGCTTCCTCGGATCGCGTTGCCACTTGCCACGGTCGTAACTCCCTGCGTGATGGTGCCGCGAAGCGAGTCGGCGTTTTCGCTTCGTTGCGAGCGCCTCAGTCTACGTAAGGCCCAACGCGCGTCCAGTGATTGGAGTTACAGCCCCCACACCTAGACGCAAGCCCCATGATAGGCCGCGCTCAGCTGCGCGTACCGAACATGGGGCCTTACGTGCGGAATGCGTGCGGAATGTGCGCCCGGGTCAGCTGTTCGTCTTCATCAGCAGGCCGAGCACGATGATGCACGCGAACCAGGCAAGACCGATCACCAGGGTGATCCGGTCGAGGTTGCGCTCGGCGACCGACGAACCACCGACGGACGACTGCATGCCACCACCGAACATGTCGGAGAGGCCGCCGCCCTTCCCCTTGTGCATCAGCACCAGCAGCATCATCAGCAGGCTGCAGACGATCAGGGCGATCGAGAACCCCAAAACCACGGCTGGACCAACTCTCTCGGATTCGGATGAACGACGGGGGCACAGCCTGGGCCGTGCCCCCGCAAGAGTACGACGGATCGCCGCCAGGGCCTACTTACTGGTCGCGGAAGCGCACGATCTTGACGAACTCGTCGGCGTCCAGCGACGCACCGCCGACCAGGGCGCCGTCCACGTCGGGCTGGGCCATGATCTCGGCCACGTTGCCCGCCTTCACGGAACCGCCGTACTGGATGCGGACCTGGTCGGCCAGCTCCTGCGTGTACAGCTCGGCGAGCTTGCCGCGGATGGCCTTGCAGACCTCCTGGGCGTCCTCGGAGCCGCAGACCTTGCCGGTGCCGATGGCCCAGACCGGCTCGTAGGCGATCACGACCGACTCGGCCTGCTCGGCCGGGACGTCCTTGAGTCCGCCCTCGACCTGGCCGAGCGTGTGCGCGACGTGGTTGCCCGCCTCGCGGACGTCCAGCTCCTCGCCGACGCACAGGATCGGGGTCAGACCGTGCTTGTAGGCGGCCTTGACCTTGGCGTTGACGATCTCGTCGGTCTCGGCGTGGTACTGCCGGCGCTCGGAGTGGCCGACCGCCACGTACGTGCACTTCAGCTTGGCCAGCATCGAGCCGGAGATCTCGCCGGTGTAGGCGCCGGAGTCGTACGCCGAGAGGTCCTGGGCGCCGTACTTGATCTTGAGCTTGTCGCCGTCCACCAGGGTCTGCACGGAGCGCAGGTCGGTGAAGGGCGGCAGGACGGCGACCTCGACGGCCTCGTAGTCCTTGTCGGCCAGCGCGAAGGCGAGCTTCTGGACGTGCGCGATGGCTTCGAGGTGGTTGAGGTTCATCTTCCAGTTGCCCGCCATGATCGGCGTGCGTCCGGAAGAAACAGATGGAGCCATTGCGGTCAGTCCTCCAGTGCGGCGAGACCGGGGAGCGTCTTGCCCTCGAGGTATTCGAGGGAGGCGCCGCCACCGGTCGAGATGTGTCCGAATGCCTTCTCGTCGAAGCCCAGGATGCGGACGGCCGCGGCGGAGTCGCCACCACCGACGACCGTGAAGGCCTGGGAGTCGACGAGGGCCTGGGCGACCGCCTTGGTGCCCTCGGCGAAATCGGGGTGCTCGAAGACGCCCATCGGGCCGTTCCAGAAAACGGTGGCAGCGTCGGCGAACTTCGAGGCGTACAGGGCACCGGTCTCGGGACCGATGTCCAGGCCCATCCGGTCGGCCGGGATGGCGTCCGCGGCGACGGTGGTCGGGTGGGCCGGAGCCTTCGTCTTCAGGTCCGGGAACTGGCCGGCGACCACGACGTCCACAGGGACGAGGAGTTCGACGCCGTTCTTCTCCGCGCGCTCGACGTACTCGGTGACGGTGGCCAGCTGGTCCTCCTGGACCAGGGAGGCGCCGATCTCGTAGCCCTTGGCCTTGAGGAAGGTGAAGGCCATGCCGCCGCCGATGAGCAACCGGTCGGCCTTGCCGAGCAGTTCGTCGATGACGGCGAGCTTGTCGGAGACCTTGGAGCCGCCGAGGGCGACGACGTAGGGCCGCTCGACGTCCTCGGTGAGCTTCTTCAGGACGCCGACCTCGGTGGCGATGAGGTAGCCGGCGTAGTGCGGCAGCCGGGCCGGGAGGTCGAAGACCGAGGCGTGCTTGCGGTGCACCGCGCCGAAGCCGTCACCGACGTACACGTCCGCGAGGGCGGCCAGTTGGTCCGCGAACTCGCCGCGCTCGACGTCGTCCTTGGCGGTCTCGCCGGCGTTGAAGCGCAGGTTCTCGATGACCGCGACCTGGCCGGGCTCCAGGCCGCGCACCGCGTCGTGGGCGGCGGGGCCGACGGTGTCCTGGGCGAACGCGACGGGGGCGCCGAGCAGTTCGGCCAGGCGCTCGGCGGGCTGCAGCAGGGAGAACGCCGGGTCCGGGGCGCCCTTGGGGCGGCCCAGGTGCGAGGCGACGATGACCTTGGCGCCCGCGTCGGCCAGCGCCTTGACGGTGGGCAGGACGGCGCGGATGCGGCCGTCGTCGGTGATGAGGCCGTCGGCCAGCGGGACGTTGAGGTCGGCGCGGACGAAGACCCGCTTGCCGTCCACGCCTTCGGAGAGAAGTTCGTCGATGGTCTTCATGGGAGGAGGCTCCTGAGGAGGGCTCTGGATCGAACGAGGGCTGAACACGCGCGTGAGGGCTCGGGCAGCGCGGCCGTGCGCTGCCCGAGCCCTGCACTCACATCGAGGTGCCTGCTTCGGCGATCAGAGCTGGTCGCCGACGAAGACCGTGAGGTCGACGAGGCGGTTGGAGTAGCCCCACTCGTTGTCGTACCAGCCGAGGATCTTCACCGTGTTGCCCTCCTGGACCATGGTCAGGGAGGAGTCGAAGGTGCAGGAGGCCGGGTCGCCGACGATGTCCGAGGAGACGATCTCGTCCTCGGTGTAGGCCAGGTACCCCTTCAGGTCGCCGTCCTCGGAGGCCTTCTTGAACGCGGCGTTGACCTCGTCCTTGGTGACCTCGCGCTGCAGCGTCACGACCAGGTCGGTGGCGGAACCGGTCGGGACCGGGACGCGCATGGCGATGCCGTCCAGCTTGCCCTTGAGCTGCGGCAGGACCAGCGCGGTGGCCTTGGCGGCGCCCGTGGTGGTCGGGATGATGTTCTCCGCGGCGGCGCGGGCGCGGCGCAGGTCCTTGTGCGGGAAGTCCAGGATGCGCTGGTCGTTCGTGTACGCGTGCACCGTCGTCATCAGGCCCTTGACGATGCCGAAGTTCTCGTCGAGCACCTTCGCCATCGGCGCCACGCAGTTGGTGGTGCAGGAGGCGTTGGAGATGACGTGGTGGTTCGCGGCGTCGTACTTGTCCTGGTTGACGCCCATCACGATGGTGATGTCCTCGTCCTTGGCCGGAGCCGAGATGAGGACCTTCTTGGCGCCACCGGCGATGTGCTTCGCGGCGTCGTCCTTCTTGGTGAAGATGCCGGTCGACTCGATGACGATGTCGACGCCCAGCGCGCCCCACGGGATGTCCGAGGGGTTGCGCTCGGACAGCACCTTGATGGTGTGGCCGTCGACGGTGATCGTGTCGGCGGTGTGCGACACCTCGGCCTTGAGGCGGCCCAGGATGGTGTCGTACTTCAGCAGGTGCGCGGTGGTCGCGGTGTCACCCAGGTCGTTGACAGCCACGATCTCGATGTCCGCACCCTGCTCCAGGAGCGCGCGGAAGTAGTTACGTCCGATACGACCGAAGCCGTTGATGCCTACGCGGATCGTCACGAACCGATCTCCTCGTTGGTACGCCGACTATGCGGTGCCGGCGAGCTGTTTTGGGATGTCCCCGACCAACCACGACCCTACCTCCCTGCGGCCCTCGTGGTGACATCGAGATGCCCCATACACGGGCAGGCGGTCCGTACCCGCCAGTAGGGGTACGGACCGCCCGGGCCGTATGACCGGATCACTCGTTTTGACTACGGTCGGCTAGTCATGGTTGACCAGGGAGTTCACCCTGGAACTCACCCTTCCAGGGCCGCGAGGGCCTTCTTGACGAGGGCGGTGCGGTCGGCCGCCGCGGTGACGTGCTCCAGGCCGAAGCCCAGCAGCACGGTCCGGTCGGTGGTGACCCCTCCGTAGGTCTTGAACAGCGTCCCGGTGCGCGCCCAGTCCTTGAGGACGCCCGGGCTGCCCGCGGGCGGTCCGGACGCGCTCCAGGCGCCGAGCGACGTCTCGAAGCCCTCGGTCTGGGTGGCGGCGCCGCCCACGACGAGCGAGGCGTCGTCGGCCAGCACGCCGTGGCCGCCGCTGCTCGGGTCGGTGATGTAGCTGATCGAGACCTCGATGTTCTTGCCCGCGTAGGCGCTCAGGTCGAAGTTGACCTGCTGCCAGCCGTCGGAGGCGCCGGTGAGGGCGTTCCAGGAGCCGGAAGTGCCGGTGGCGGTGCAGGAGTTGCCGGCCAGGGTCAGATAGTGCTTCAGCCAGGGGTGTTCACCGATGTAGAAGCCGGCGCCGCACTCGGCGGGGACGGTGGCGCTGGTGGCGCCGCCCTTCTCGGGGAGCGTCGTCCAGTCCTCGGCCCCGGCGGTGCGGACCTCCACGATGGCGTTGTCGTAACCGGGCTCGGTGTCCCACAACAGCTGGGTGCGCAGGGCCGGTTGGTCGGCCGCGCTCACTCCGCCCAGGTCGACGGTGCGGGTGAGACGCTTGTAGGCGTCGTCGGTGTGCACGGCGGCGGCCATGTACGAACCGGCGTACGGCCCGTACGGGTTGACGGTCCCGGCGAACTGGCCCGCGCCCGCGCTGGCGAACTGCGGGTAGGTCTCCGGGGACAGTTCCTCGGAGGTGACGCCGTAGGTGCCCGCCCGGTCGAGCGGGTTGCCGACGGCGGCGCCGAGGGCCCCGCTGAAGCCGTCGAGCTTGCCGGAGCCGGTGAAGCCGGTGGCGCCGGGGGTGGACGTACGCGAGTAGGCGCCCAGGTAGTACTGGCTGAAGTCGTTCGACAGGGTGCCGTCGCCCAGGTTGACGTTTCCGCCGGCCTGCTCGCCCGCCTCGATCAGCTTGCCGCCCTCGTTGAGGAAGGCGCGCAGCTGGAGCTGGGTGGCGATACCGGGGGTACTCGCGCCCGTGTAGTGGACGACGGTGGCGAAGTGGGCCAGCACGCCGAGCGCGTCGGGCGCGCCCTGGGTGGCGACGTCCCAGACGAGGGCCTTGTGGCCGTTGGCCTTCAGCGCGTCGACGTACGTCTGCGCCTGCGTGGCCGCGGCGCCTTCCTCGGCGACGACCAGGGTGTCGGCCTTGGCGCGCTGGGCGACGGTGTAGGTGAAGTGCTCACTGGCGACCTTCTTGCCGGCCTTGGTCTCGCCGGTGAACCACACCTCGACCTTGTCGCCCGGGACGCCGTCCTTGACCTTGGCCCGGTACTCGTCGAAGTGCAGGTTGTCCTCACCGCCGTACGTCTCGCCGCCCTTCCATGACTTGAGCGCCATGTCGAGCGTACGGCCGCCGTTGACGCGGTACTTGAGCTCCTTGTCGCGGATGGCCTTGCGGACGACGACGGAGACTTCCTGGTCGGCGCCGCGGGAGTACGAGGTGGTGAACTTCGCCGGGGTGAAGTCGGCGGCGGTCAGGCCGAGCGAGGAGGAGGGCGTGTCGGGGTGCGGGGCGGTCTCGGCGACCGACAGCGCGAAGGGGACGTTCTTCGCGAACTCGTCCTGGATCAGCTTCTCGTCGTCCGGGTAGTTGAAGCCGGACTGGCAGTCGGCCGCGTTCCACTGGTCGTTCGGGTCGATGTTCGAGGCGGACTGGCAGGTGGACATCTCGGGGGTGAACATCGACATGCCGTTGACGTTGCCCGCGTGCCCGTCGGCCTCGCCGTTGGTGGTGTACAGCTCCGAGGAGACCTGCGGGTGGTAGCCGGGGATCGCGGAGTTGTCCGGGGTGCCGGCCAGCGCCTTGTAGATCACGTCGTCGGGGGTGGGGGTGGCCACCTGCCAGCCGACGCCGTAGAGGAGGAGTTCGGCGGCGGAGTGGTAGTTGATGCCGTAGCTGAAGCCGATCCGCTTCTCGAAGGCGTCCAGCGCCTTGGTCTCGGGCTCGGAGGCCGGGCTCGCGCCGCGGTAGGTCTCGCTGGTGGGGTTGGGGGACGAACCCTCGTCGTCGTAGCCCCACTTGTAGGCGAAGTTGCGGTTGAGGTCGACGCCGTCGCCGGTGGAGATGGCGCCGTCGCCGTTGACGTCCCGCAGGTTCTTGCGCCACAGGCGGTTGGCGGCGTCCTGGAAGGTGTAGTCGTAGCCGTCGGGGTTGGCCGAGATCACGAACCACAGCTCGGTGGAGTCGACGATCTTCTTGACGCGCTTGTCGGTCTTGTAGTTGTCCAGGTAGTAGTGCATCAGCCGCCGGGTCATCTCCGGCGTGATCCACTCGCGCGCGTGCTGGTTGGACATGTAGAGGACGGACGGCTTGGCGCCGTCCTTGGACTTCTTCGCGCCCTTGGTCAGTTTGACCGCGAGGATGTCCTGGCCGTTGACCGTCTTGCCGATGGAGACGACCTTGGTGAGGCCGGGGTTCTCCTGACCGGTCTTGACGATCTCCTCCTTGAGGCCGCCGGCGCCGCTGTACGGGCGGAACACGCCCTCGGCGGCGGCGTCGACGCGCTTGGCGGCCTTGGCCGACAGTGTGTGCTCGGTGAGATCGACGCCCTGGCCTTCCAGCTTCTGTGCCTGCTGGTCGGTGAGGTACACCTCGACGGGCGCCGAGCCCTTGTCGGGCACCGCCTCGCCGAGTTCGTGGCTGTCCTGTCCGGCGGCCAGCAGCAGGGGTACCTGCTGCTTGGTGACGTCGGCGTGGAAGACCTTGACCTCGTTCGGGTCGGGCGTGGCCGGGCTTCCGCTCTGGGCCTGGGCGACGGGCGCGAGGCTCGCTCCGCCGATCAGAAGCGCGCCGGCAGCGAGGATCGCTCTCGCTCTGGGTCTCATGAACCCCCCTAGCAATCTTTCGTCACGGTGACGAACGGTTGCCAGGCTCATGCCAGTTCACAGCCGAGTCAAGGGTGCCTCAAAGACTGGTGAACCAGTGCACCCGAACGCCGGTGCCGATCACCCAAGTGGCGGTCGACACCGGCGTGTTGCGCTGCTGACGGATCAGCCGACCAGGTTGTCGGCCATCTCCTCGGTGATGCTCGACTCCGTGCCCGGGACGCCCAGGTCGGAGGCGCGCTTGTCGGCCATCGCGAGCAGCCGGCGGATCCGGCCGGCCACCGCGTCCTTGGTCAGCGGCGGGTCGGCGAGCGCACCCAGCTCCTCCAGGGAGGCCTGCTTGTGGTCCATGCGCAGCCGGCCCGCGGCGGCGAGGTGCTCGGGGACGTCGTCCGCGAGGATCTCCAGGGCGCGCTGGACACGTGCGCCGGCGGCGACGGCGGCCCGGGCGGAGCGGCGCAGGTTGGCGTCGTCGAAGTTGGCGAGCCGGTTCGCCGTGGCCCGCACCTCTCGGCGCATCCGGCGCTCCTCCCAGGCCAGCACCGACTCGTGCGCGCCGAGGCGGGTGAGCAGGGCGCCGATCGCGTCGCCGTCACGGACCACCACGCGGTCCACGCCGCGTACCTCACGGGCCTTCGCGGCGATCGACAGCCGGCGGGCGGCGCCGACCAGGGCGAGCGCGGCCTCGGGACCGGGGCAGGTCACCTCCAGGGAGGAGGAGCGGCCGGGCTCGGTGAGCGAGCCGTGCGCCAGGAAGGCGCCGCGCCAGGCCGCCTCCGCGTCGCAGGTGGCCCCCGAGACCACCTGCGGGGGCAGACCGCGGATCGGCCGGCCACGGCCGTCCACCAGGCCGGTCTGACGGGCCAGCTGGTCCCCGCCGGCGACCACCCGCACCACGTACCGCGAACCGCGGCGCAGTCCACCGGGTGCCATCACGATCAGCTCGGAGCTGTGGCCGAAGATCTCCAGGATGTCCCGCTTGAGGCGCCGGGCCGCCATCGCGGTGTCCAGCTCCGCCTCGATCACGATGCGCCCGCTGACCAGGTGAAGGCCGCCGGCGAACCGCAGAATCGCGGAGACCTCCGCCTTTCTGCAGCAGGTCCGGGTGACGGGGAGCCGGGAGATCTCATCCTTCACCGCTGCCGTCATCGCCATGGGCCGATCCTTCCATGCATCCGAAAAATACGGTCGTACGCGGCTGCCAGCAGCTCCGGGTCGTGCCTCGGAGTTCCGTCGCTCCGGGCCACCGGAGCCAGCTCGACCGCGGCTCCGAGCCGCTTGGCGGCCTCGGTGAGCACATCACGATCGGGCACGGCGGCCTCGTCGGCCAGCACCACGTCCAGGGCGAGTTTAGGGGCGTGTCGTCCCAAAACCTCCAAATGACGCTGCGGGGAGAAGCCGTCGGTTTCTCCGGGCTGCGGCGCGAGGTTCAGCGAGAGCACCCGGCGTGCCTTCGTCTGGATGAGCGCGTCGAGCAGTTCCGGCACCAGCAGGTGCGGGATAACCGAGGAGAACCAGGAGCCGGGACCGAGCACCACCCAGTCGGCGTCGAGGACCGCCTCGACGGCCTCGGGGACGGCCGGCGGGTCGTGCGGCACGACGTGCACGGACTGCACCTCGCCGGTGGTGAGCGCCACGGTCGCCTGGCCGCGGACCGTGTCGATGTCCTCGGGCCGGTCCGGGTCGTGGCCCTTGACCAGGGCCTGCAGCTCCAGGGGCACGGCGGACATGGGCAGCACGCGCCCGTGCGCCCCGAGCAGCTTGCCGACCAGGTCGAGGGCCTGGACGTGGTCGCCGAGCTGCTCCCACAGTGCGACGATCAGCAGATTGCCGACCGCGTGTTCGTGCAGGTCGCCCTTGGAGTGGAAGCGGTGCTGGATGACGCGGGCCCAGGTCTGGCCCCAGTCGTCGTCGCCGCACAGCGCGGCGAGGGCCTTGCGCAGGTCCCCGGGGGGCAGCACGCCCAGTTCGTCGCGCAGGCGTCCGCTGGAGCCGCCGTCGTCGGCCACGGTGACGACGGCGGTGAGGTCGCCGGTGATCCGGCGCAGTGCGGTGAGCGAGGCGGACAGGCCCATGCCGCCGCCGAGGGCGACGACCTTGGGCTGGGCGCCGCGGCGGCGCGGTTTGCCGCCACGGGCCTCGACCGGCCGGGTCGTGCGCCCCTCGGGCATCGCCCGGCGCAGCATGCTCAGCCGCGGACTACGTCCTGTCATTCCCGTCCCATGTCCCGGTGCACGACCACCGTCTCCACGCCCTCGGCCACCAGGCGCGCGGCGAGCTTCTCCGCGGTGGCGACCGAGCGGTGCTTGCCGCCGGTGCAGCCGATCGCGATGGTCACGTACCGCTTACCCTCGCGGCGGTAGCCGGCGGCGATGAGCCGCAGCAGTTCGGCGTAGCGGTCGAGGAACTCCTTGGCGCCGGGCTGGTTGAAGACGTACGCCGAGACCTCCTCGTTGAGGCCGTTGAAGGGGCGCAGCTCTGGGATCCAGTGCGGGTTGGGCAGGAAGCGCATGTCGGCGACCAGGTCGGCGTCGACCGGGAGGCCGTACTTGAAGCCGAAGGACATGACGGTGGCCCGCAGCTCGGGCTCCTCGTCGCCGGCGAACTGGGCGTCCATCTTGGCGCGCAACTCGTGCACGTTGAGGCTGGAGGTGTCGATCACCAGGTCGGCGTCGCCGCGCAGTTCGCGCAGCAGCTCGCGCTCGGCGGCGATGCCGTCGACGATGCGGCCGTCGCCCTGGAGGGGGTGGGGGCGGCGCACCGACTCGAAGCGGCGGACCAGGGCGTCGTCGGAGGACTCCAGGAAGACGATCCGGCGGGTGACGCCCCGGCTGTCGAGGTCGGCGAGGGACTCTCGCAGGTTGTCGAAGAAGCGGCGGCCGCGGACGTCGACGACGACCGCGATCCGTGCCACGTTGCCCTGCGAGCGGGCGCCGAGCTCCACCATGGTGGGGATCAGCGCCGGTGGCAGGTTGTCCACGACGAACCAGCCGAGGTCCTCCAGACACTTCGCGGCCGTGGACCGTCCTGCCCCGGACATGCCGGAGATGATCACCAGCTCGGGGATGGCCGCGTCCGCGGGCGCGGTCGTCTCGCCGGTCGTGCCCGTACTCACCTGTGCTCCGTCTCCGCCTTGGTCGTGTTGCTCGTCCTGCTCATCGTTCTTGTTCACACTCATGTCTCCTGCCCCCGTCGTTCGTCCGGGGCGCCCGTCGTCACGGGCTGCCCGCCGGAACCCATGGTGTCCGGTTCCTCTTCCATGATCTCTCCAGTCGCCGTGTTCACAGCGGGTGCGGCCGGGGCCGCCTGGGCGAGTGCCACGGCGATGGTCTCGGCCGTCTTGCGGCCTATGCCGGGCACCTCGCAGATCTGGTCGATGGTGGCGGATCGAAGTTTCTTCAGCGAACCGAAATGCTTAAGAAGAGCCTGCTTGCGTGCGTCTCCGAGACCGGGCACATCGTCCAGAGGGCTCGAACGGAAACGCTTGGCCCGTTTGGAGCGCTGGTAGGTGATCGCGAAGCGGTGCGCCTCGTCACGGACGCGTTGCAGCAGGTAGAGGCCCTCGCTGCTGCGGGGCAGCACCACCGGGTCGTCGTCGTCCGGGAGCCAGACCTCCTCCAGGCGCTTGGCGAGCCCACACACCGCGACATCGTCGATGCCGAGCTCGTCAAGGGCCTTCTTGGCCGCCGCCACCTGCGGCTGACCGCCGTCGACGACGACGAGCTGGGGCGGGTAGGCGAAGCGCTTGGGGCGGCCGTCCTCCTCGGTGAGGGTGTCCTCGCCGTCCGCCCACTCGCCGGTCTTCTCCTTGTCGGCGAGGTAGCGCCGGAAGCGGCGGGTGATCACCTCGTGCATGGAGCGGACGTCGTCCTGGCCCTCGAAGCCCTTGATCTGGAAGCGGCGGTACTCGCTCTTGCGCTGCAGGCCGTCCTCGAAGACGACCATGGAGGCCACCACGTCGTCGCCCTGAAGGTGCGAGATGTCGTAGCACTCGATCCTCAGCGGGGCGCTGACCAGGTCGAGGGCCTCGGCGATCTCCTCCAGGGCGCGCGAGCGCGTGGTGAGGTCGGAGGCGCGCTTGGTCTTGTGCAGAGCGAGCGCCTGCTGGGCGTTGCGCTCCACGGTCTCCATCAGGGACTTCTTGTCGCCGCGCTGCGGGATGCGCAGCGACACGATCGACCCGCGGCGCTCGGTGAGCCACTCCTGGACGGGCTCGACCGGGTCGGGCAGGGCCGGCACGAGCACCTCCTTGGGGACCGAGTCGCCCTTCTCCTCGCCGTAGAGCTGCTGGAGGGCGTGCTCGACGAGGCCGGCGGTGGTGACCTCCTCGACCTTGTCGGTGACCCAGCCGCGCTGGCCGCGCACGCGTCCGCCGCGCACGTGGAAGATCTGGACGGCCGCCTCCAGCTCGTCCTCGGCGACCGCGATCAGGTCGGCGTCGGTCGCGTCCGCGAGCACGACCGCGCTCTTCTCCATGGCTTTCTTCAGGGCCCCGATGTCGTCGCGCAGGCGGGCCGCCCGCTCGTACTCCATCTCCTCGGCCGCCGCCGTCATCTGCTTCTCGAGGCGGCGCAGGTACGTGCCCGTGCGCCCGGCCATGAAGTCGCAGAACTCCTCGGCCAGTTCGCGGTGCTCCTCCTCGGAGACGCGGCCGACGCAGGGGGCGGAGCACTTGCCGATGTAGCCGAGCAGGCAGGGGCGGCCGGTGCGGGTGGCGTTCTTGAAGACGCCGGCCGAGCAGGTGCGGACGGGGAAGACGCGCAGCAGGAGGTCGACGGTGTCGCGGATCGCCCACGCGTGTCCGTAGGGCCCGAAGTACCGGACGCCCTTGCGCTTCTGGCCGCGCATCACCTGCACGCGCGGGTACTCCTCGTTCATCGTCACCGCGAGGTAGGGGTAGCTCTTGTCGTCGCGGTACTTGACGTTGAACCGGGGGTCGTACTCCTTGATCCAGGAGTACTCCAGCTGGAGGGCCTCGACCTCCGTGGACACCACCGTCCACTCCACGGACGCGGCCGTGGTGACCATCGTCCGGGTGCGCGGGTGCAGGTTCGTCAGGTCCTGGAAGTAGTTCGCCAGGCGCTGGCGCAGGCTCTTCGCCTTTCCGACGTAGATCACCCGGCGGTGCTCGTCACGGAACCTGTACACCCCGGGAGAGTCCGGGATCTCACCCGGCCTGGGGCGGTAGCTGGAGGGATCGGCCATGTCTCACACCCTACTGGCGAGCGCTGACACCGCGACGAGCCTGTGGACAACCCCAGGCAGGTCTAGCGGGACTCGAGGAACGTGAGAACGGCCAGGACACGGCGGTGGTCGTCGGTGTCCTCCTGGAGGCTGAGCTTGCCCAGGATGCTGCGGACGTGCTTCTCGACGGTGCCCTCGGTGACCCACAGGCGGCGGCCGATGCCGGCGTTGGAGCGGCCCTCGGCCATCAGCGCCAGGACCTCGCGCTCACGGGCGCTCAGGTGGGAGAGCGGATCGTCGCGGCGCTGGGCGGAGAACAGCTCCTGCACCAGGGAGGGGTCGACGACCGAGCCGCCCCGGTTGATCCGCTCCAGGGCCTCGATGAACTCGTCGACGACGGTGACGCGGCTCTTGAGCAGATAGCCGACCTTCTGGCCGCTCGCCAGCAGCTCCAGGGCGTCCTCCACCTCGGCGAACGCGGACAGGACGAGGATGCCGGTGTCGGGGTGGCGCTCTCGGATCGTGCGGGCCGCCTTCAGACCCTCGGTGGAGTGGTCCGGCGGCATCCTGATGTCGACGATCGCCAGGTCGGGGTGCTCGGCGGCGACCAGCTCCAGGAGCCGGACCGCATCACCCGCCTGGCCCACCACTTCGTATCCGACCCGCTCGCACAGGCTGGCGAGTCCCTCCCGGAGCAGTACGTCGTCGTCGGCGAGGACGACCCGTCCCCGCGCGGGCTGTTGCGATGCGGCGTCCATGGTCCCGGCTCCCCGCTCCCCTTGCCCCACCGATGCGGTGCGCCCAACAGCCTGCCCGACCGGCGGGGTTCCGGCTAGCGGGAAGCGGGATTGGAGGCCTGCCGTGACGACATGGGGCCGTTCGCGAGCGATTCTCGTAGCAGTTCAGACGCAAGCGGACCGGCCGGTTCGGGCAGAGCCCGCAGCCGGCGGGTCGTGGATCGAAGGGCTGCGGGAGATGCGGCGGACGCGGATCGAGAAACGACGGCGGTCGGTCCGCGTCCGCCGGTACTCGCCCGACACGCACGCGTGGAGCGACCTTTCGGACCTCAGGGACCTCAGGGATCCCAGGGATCCCAGGGATCCCGACATCGTGCGCGCCAAGCGGCCTCGGCCTGAGCAGCCCGCGCGGCCCGTACGGCCTGCGCGGCCGGAAGAATAGGCGGCTTCGACCGCCCCCAGAGCCGGACGGACGCCTCTCCGTCCGAAGGACCGCCCGGACGTACGCAACGTCACCGAGTCGCAGGCTCCCCCGTCCTCGACGACTCCCCTTCGCGTACGGCCGGGCGGTCACGCGTGCGTGGCCGGTCAGGCCAGCGGCAGCCGTACGGTCATGGTGGTGCCCTCTCCCGGCGGGCTGGCGACGTCCAGCTTGCCGCCGATCGCCTCGACCCGGTCGACGAGCCCGATCAGACCGGAGCCGCGGCCGAGTTCGGCGCCGCCCACACCGTCGTCACGGATGGTCAGCTCCAGGAAGTCGTCGCGGATCTCCGCCGCGACCTCCACCACGCTCGCGTGCGCGTGCTTGGCCGCGTTGGTGAGGCACTCGGAGGTGACGTAGTAGGCGGCCACCTCCAGCTGCTCCGGCAGGCGCTCGGTGGGCAGTCGGAGGTCGAGTTCCACCGGCACCGCGGAGCGGCGGGCCAGGGAGCGCAGGGCGGGGCCCAGGCCGCCCTTGGACAGGATGGCGGGGTGGATGCCGCGGGCCACCTGGAGCAGGTCCTGGAAGGCGTCGTCGAGGCCCTTGCCCACGTGGGCGATCTGCTGGGCGAGTTCGCAGGACCGGTCGGTGATCATGGACTCGGCCAGCCGAAGGTCCAGTTGGAGGGCGACGAGCCGCTGCTGGACGCCGTCGTGCAGGTCGCGCTCGATGCGGCGCCGGGAGGCGTCCCCGGCGGCCACCACACGCGCGCGTGAGGCCGTCAACTGGGCGCGGCTGTCGGCGTTGGCGACCGCGGTGGCGATCAGTTCGGTGAAGTCGGCCAGCCGCGACTCGGTCCCGCCGGGCAGCGGCTCCAGCAGCGAGGACGCGACGACGACGCCCCACAGCCGGCCGTCCACGACGATCGGCGCCCCCACCGAGCGGCCCACGCGGGCGGCGGTCCTGGTGCGGGCCACCTCACGTGCCGCCGCCTCGCTCTCGGCGCTCCCGCTCCCGGCCCCCGGCGCGGGAACGCGCGCGGCGCCGAGGACCGTGAGGGCGCCGTCGGGCTCGTAGCGCAGCACGGCCGCGCCGCCGACGCTCAGCAGGTCTCCCACCTCGTCGGCCACGGCCCCGAACACGCTGTCCGGCGGCTCGCCGTGCGCCACGCGCGTGGCGACCCGGCGCAGTGCGCTCTGTTCCCGGGCGGTGCGGCGGCTCTCGGTGACGTCGCGGGCGGCGGCGTAGACGAGGCCCTCCTCGGGGACCGGCCGGGCGCTCCACTGCAGCCAGCACTCGGTGCCGTCCTCGCGCAGGTAGCGGTTCTCGAACTCGGCGAGTTCGACGCCGCCGGCCAGCCGGTCGAGGGCCACGCGCGTGGTGTGCCGGTCCTCCCGGTGGACGAACTCGATGGACGGCTTGGCCAGCAGTTCCTCCCCCGAGTAGCCGAGGGTGCGTTCGAAGGCCGGGTTGACGCGCTTGAAGTAGCCGTCGACTCCCGTGATGCACAGCAGGTCGGGCGAGAGGTTGAAGATGCCCTCCAGCTCCCGCTCGGCCTTCCTGCGTCGGCCGTGCGCCGCCGCGAAGGACGCCATGGTGCCGTTCATGCCGCCCAGGAGCTGGGCCCAGGTGCCGTCGAAGGAGAGGACGTCGGCGCGGTGTTCGAGCCGGTTGTCGTCGATCGCCGTGTTCATGGACCGGATCTCGGCCGCCAACTTCTCGGTGGTGACCCGCAGTTCGCGGAAGGTGTCGGCGACGTCGCCGAGTTCGTCGCGCCCGGCGTAGCGGATGTCGTACGACAGATCGCCGGACGACAGGGCCCGCGCGCCGGCCGAGACCTCGCCGAGCGGCCGGGTGATCGAGCGTCGCAGGGCCAGCGCGAGGACGGTGACGACGGCCAGGACGGCGAGGGAGACGGCGAGGTCGCGCACCGAGCGGACGCGGGCGCTGCTCAGGTCGTTGGCGGCCGTGCCGGCGAGTTCGTGTGCGGCCCGGTCCTGGATGCCGCGCAGCGCGTCGATCCGGTCCTTGGAGTCCGCCAGCCAGAGGCTGTACGACGGCCACGCAGTGGCCTTCGGGTCGGGCGCGGCGAGCAGGTCGCGCACCTTTCGCACGGCCCTGCCGGGGGCCTGGAACTGGGTGATGTACAGCTCGGCCCGCAGCTGGTCGGAGGTTTTCTGCCGGAACTCCCCCAGCTGGGCCTCCTCCAGGGCGGGCCAGCGTCCCGTGGCGGTGGGGCGCCGCCCGGACGGCGCGTCGAGCAGGACGGCGATCTCGGCCTGCTCCCGTTCGGCGGCCTCGATGGCTCCCAGGATCGCGATGTGCGCGTCGGCGGCCTGGCCCGAAGCCCTGGTGGGGCGCCCGGACTCCAAGGTGCCGACGGTGTCGAGGAGTTCGTCCTCGATGCCCTGGTACTCCTGCGCGATCGCGCGGGCGGTGAGCGAGCCGGTGCCCGTCTGCACCCGTACCGCGTGCAGTCGGCGGCTGACGGCGTCGAGCCGGCCCGCGACATCGGCCTCCGGCCAGGAGACGGCCCGGCCGGCGGCCCGCGTCAGGGCACGGCCGGTGGCCCGCTCGGCCACGGACCGTCCGGCCACGGTGCCCGGTGCGGGGCGCAACCGGGCCTCCACGGCGGCGATCCGCTCCCCCGCGACGGCGTCGGACACCGCGGTGGTCGCGAACGACACCTCGGTCGCCGTGTGGAACCGCCCCAGCATCCGCGCCTCCTCCCACTGCGCGACCGCGCTGAACGCGGTGAACGCCAACAGCCCGGTCACCGGCAGCAGTACGAGCAGCATCAGCTTGCTGCCGACGCGGAGACGGGAGAGGAAAGGGGGGCGGTCGGGGCCGAGTCGGGGGTGGGGCGGGGGGCGGTCGCGACGGAAGCGGGTGCGCAGCCAGGCGCGGAGGCGGGCCGCGCCGGCGAAACGGGCGGCGAGGGCGACGCGCGCGAGCGGGGCGCCTGGGCCCAGGGCGACGTCGGCCGGGGAACCCGGTCGCCCCTGCGGCGTACCCCTTCGACTGTTCGGTCTGCCGGACCCGGAGCGCTGCATGGCCGGGCCTCAGCGGCCGGTGGGCGGGTAGTACTGGTGGTCGGCCAGGTCCTTGTCGATGGCCGCGACCGCCCGGTCGAGCGTGGGCCTGACCGGCGCCCGGTCGAGGACGATCTTCGCGAAGGCGCGGGAGAACGCGTCGGTGACCGCCCCGTAGGCGGGAGTTCGCGGGCGGGGCCGGGCCGTGCCGTTCTGCAACTGATCGATGTAGAGGCGCTCCGGACCGGTCCCGCGGAACTGCGCGGTGCGCTCGATCGCCGTTCGGGTCGCCGGAATCGCGCCGTTGACGTCCGTCATGCGCACCACCTCGTCGGGGCTCAACAGGAAGGCCAGGAACCGCCAGACGGCGTCCGGGTCGACGCTGGTCGAGGGGACGCCCCACTGCCAGGAACCCATCCCGGTGACGGTGCCGTCCCCGAAGTCGGGCAGCGGAACGATCGTCATGTCGCCCGGGAACGCCTTGGCGTACTCGCGCCATCTCCAGTGCCCCGACCAGGAGATGGGGCTGCGGCCCGCGGCGAACGCCTTGTCGTCCCCGCCGGGGTCGACGAGCCCCGACTCGACCCACTTCTGCAGGATGGTGAGCGCCCGGACGGAGTCGGCGCCGTTGAGATAGCCGTCGGCCGTGCGGTGGTTCTTCGCATCGATGAGGTCACCTCCCGCCGACCAGACCGCGGGAGCGAACCCGTACGTGTTCCACTCGGCGCCCGGCGTCGAGTACCGGAGCCCGAGGTCGAGCGGCGCCTCGTACCCCTCCTCGCGGAGTTTCCCCAGGATGCCCGTGAACTCGTCGGCGGTCCAGGCGTCCGCGGTGCCCTCGGGGACCCGGATGCCGGCCTTCTTCAGCACGGACGGCCTTACGTACAGGCCGAGTCCGGAGTCGAAGGTTCCGATGCCCCACAACCGGCCCGCGTACGTGCCCTGTTGGAGGATCGAGGGCAGCAGGTCGGCCCGCAGGGCGTCGGGCAGGCAGGAGCCGAGCGGCCGGAGCCGGCCGACCCAGGCGTACCCGAGGAGCTTCGGGGCGTCGAAGTCGAGCAGGTCCGGCAGGTCACCGCCGGCCGCGGCGGCGCGCACCTCGGTGTCGTAGTCGCCGTCCGGAAGGGTCATGAGGTTGACCGTGACGTCGTGCTGGGAGGCGTTGAACCGCCGTACCTGTGCCCGCAGGGTCGTCAACTCTCCCTGTGCCGTGGGCGAGTGGTACCAGACGGTGATCTGCGAGGTGCCCTTGATCCGGCCGTCGCAGGTCCTGTCGGTGCCCGGCTTCGCGGACCCCTTGCCGCCGCCGTCCGCGCCGTCTCCCGTGCAGCCCGCCACGATCAGGGCGGCGGTCAGCAGGAACGCCGTCGCCGCGCGGGCGTCGGCCGCGCGGGGCCGCCGGGGCGTGGCGCCGCGGGTCATGGCCCCTGCTGCGGATAGCCGTCGTGGGCCGCCAGGTCCTTGTCGATGGCCACGACCGCCTGGTCGAGGGCGGCCTTGACGGGTGCCCGGTCGAGCATGATCTTCGCGAAGGCGTCGGAGAACGCCTTGGTGATCGCGGGATAGGCGGGTGTCTGCGGCCGCGGTCGCGCGACGCCGTCCCGCAGTTGCTCGATGAACAGGTGCTCGCCGCCGCCCGTGTCGTACTTCGGCGTGAGTTTCACGGCGCTGTTCGTGGCGGGGATCCCGCCGTTGGCCACGCTCATCCGGCGGATCTGCTCCGGCTTCAGCAGATACGTGAGGAAGCGCCAGACGGCGTCCCCGTCGGTGGTCCCGGCGGTGACGCCCCACTGGTAGGACCCCATCCCGGTGACGGTCCCCTGACCGAAGTCGGGCAGCGGCACGATCGCCACGTCCCCCGGGAACACCTTCGTGTACTCGGGATAACGCCAGTGCCCGCTCCAGGAGATGACGCTGCGCCCCTTGTCGAAGGCCTTCTCGTCCTTGTCCGCGTCGATGTACCCCGACTCGGCCCAGCTCTGCATGACGGTCAACGCCCGTACGGAAGCAGGGCTGTTGAGGAAGCCCTCGGCAGTCGAGTAGGTCTGCGGATCGATCAGATCACCGCCCGCCGACCATACGGCGGGAGCGAAGCCGTACGTGTTCCACTCCTCGCCGGGCTTCACGTACAGCAGCCCCACATCGAGCGGCGTCCGGTAGCCCTGCTTGCGGAGTCTGGCGAGGATGCCCGTCAGCTCGTCGGCGGTCCAGGCGTCCGCGGTGCCCCGAGGGATGCGGATACCGGCCTTCTTCAGCACCGACGGCCGTACGTACAGCCCCATCCCGGAGTCGAAGGTGCCGATGCCCCACAACCGGCCTGCGTACGTGCCCTGTCGGCGGATCGAGGGCAGCAGATCCTCGCGCAGGCTCTCCGGCACGCAGGAGTCGATCGGCTTCAACTTGCCCGACCAGGCGTAGCTGTAGAGGTTGGGGCCGTCGAAGTCGAGCAGGTCAGGCAGGTCGCCGCTGGAGGCGGCGGAGTCGACCAGGTCGGTGTAGGGCCGGTTCTCGGGCAGGTTCACGAGTTCGACCCGTACCTGCCGCTGCGCCTTGTTGAACTCCTTGACCTGCTCCTGCAGCGTGTCGACCTCGCCGGACGGACCCGAGTGGAACCACACCGTGACATGCGCGGTCCCGTCGATCCGGCCGTCGCACGTCGTGTCCCCGCGCCCCCGGTCGGCCTTGGAGTCGTCGCTCCCACCACCACAACCGGCCAGTAACAAGGCGCCCGCCAACAGCCCCGAGGTCAGGGCGCGACGGCTCCGACGGATTCCCACACTGCTCGGCGACGCACTCATCGCGCACCCCCACTCGACCGGACACCACGGCCTCCCCAGGGCGCCTCCATGCTACCGGCCGTGATGTGGCGCTGCGCTGCGTAAACGCGAACCCGCTTGTTCGGCAAAGGACTTCAGCACATTCCAGGTGACCGGTAACCCCGCTCGCCAAGTTCTTCCGGCTAGCCGGAAAGCGCAACCAGCATCCGATTGGCACGCTGTCTGCATGTCCATGCGCTGTCTCCTCGTAGATGACAGCATCCGGTTTCTGGAAGCCGCGCGCACTCTGCTGGAGCGCGACGGAATACCCGTCGTGGGCATGGCCTCGACGGGTGCGGAGGCTCTCGCGCGTGCTGCGGAGCTGGCTCCCGACATCGTCCTGGTGGATCTCGACCTCGACGGCGAGAACGGACTCGACGTGGCGGCGGCCCTCTCCCGCAGCGTCTCCTCCGTGATCATCCTGATCTCCACCCACGCCCTGGAGGACTTCCAGGAGCTCGTGGCGGCCAGTTCGGCCCGCGGCTTCCTGCACAAGTCCCGCCTGTCCGCGCAGGCCATCCGGGAGGTGCTGGACGACGACGGGGCCGACGGACCGACTTGAGACCACTGATCGCGTCTCGGCCAGGAGTGTGTCGCGGTTGAGCCTCAGGTGTTGTCGGGACTTGGTCAACACGCTTCAATGCGGGGGAACTCGGGGCCTCGAACGACGGCGTACGGATGTGAAGACGCGCCCCGACGCCGTCGGCACGGCCCCCGACCACCAGCGTGAACCGGTCTGACCAGCCGAAGTGAGCTTTCACAGAAAGGCCCTCTGCATGCCGCACGCCACACAGCACGCGGACGTCGCCGCCGTCGCCACCGCGGAACTGGACTCGGCCCTGCGGGGCGGCCCCTTCCACGTCGCGCTGCGCGCAGCGATCGCCGCCCGCGGACTGCCGCTGCAGCGGGTGCAGCACCATCTGTCGCGCTACGGGGTCAAGGTCGGTGTCACGAGCCTGAGTTACTGGCAGCAGGGCGCCCGGCGCCCGCAGCGCCCCGAGTCGCTGCGCGCGGTACGGGCGCTGGAGGAGATCCTCCAACTGCCCGAGGAGTCCCTGATCCGGCTGCTCGCCGAGCCCGACGAACCCACCTGCGACCAGCGCCCGGCCGCCCGCACCTACCGCTCCCTGGTGGCGGCCTCCGGTGTCCTGGACCGGCTGCTGGCCGAGCTGAACCTGCCACCGGACGGCGGGCTGCACACCCTCGGCCACCACGAACGGGTACGCATAGGAGCGCACCGCGAACTGGCGGGGCGCGAGTCGCACCACATCGTGCGCGCCCACAAGAACGGCGTCGACCGCTTCGTGGCCGTCCACCACGGCGACCCGGGGTGCGTGCCGGAACGGATGCGGGTACACGCGCTGGAGAACTGCCGCACGGGACGCGTGCGCGTGCACCACGAAACCGGCGTGCTCGTGGCCGAGCTGCTCTTCGACACCCGGCTGAGAGCCGGCGACACCTTCCTCTTCCGCTACGGCGTCGACGACGGCACGGCCGGTGTGTGCCGCGAGTTCGTGCGCGGGTTCGGCCCCGCGGGCGGCCAGTACGCGCTCCAGGTGTGCTTCGACGAGCAGGTGCTGCCGACCCGCTGCCACCGCTTCGCCCAGCACTCGGCTGCGGCCCCGCGCAGCGGCCGCCAGGAGCTGCACCTCAGCGGCCTGCACCACTCGGTCCACCTCGTCGAGCCGCGGGTGCGGACGGGGATCGTGGGGATCGGGTGGGACTGGGAGTAGGGCATCGGGTGGGGCTGGGAGTGGTCCTTCGCGGGCTCCGGCCCGTTCCGAGGTCGGCGTAAACGCTTACGTAAGCGTTTACGTCGGCCGCCGGATGAGATACGTTCCCGGCCGGAGGGCCTGTGCGAGCGGCCCGGGAGGGGGACCGCGTTGGCGACCATGGTGGACGTCGCGAGGAGCGCCGGGGTGTCGGTGGCCACCGTCTCCCACGTCCTGAACGACACCCGGCCCGTTCTCCCCCACACCCGCCAGGCCGTCCTGGACGCCATCGACCGGCTCGGCTACACCCCGAACACCCTGGCCCGCTCCCTGGTGACCTCCCGCACCCACTCCATCGGGCTCGCGGTGTCGGCGATCAGCAACCCGTACTTCACGGAGATCCTCCAGGGCGTCGAGGCCGCTGCCCTGGAGCACGGCTACAGCCTCCTGATCGCCGATCCGCACGACGACCCCGCGCACGAGCGCAAGGTCGTCCAACTCCTGCACGAACGCCGGGTGGACGGCATGATCGTCGCGCCCTCGCCGGATCCGCGTGAACTCCTCGCGTACCTCGGGCGCCATGAGGTGCCGGCCGTGTTTCTCGACCGGTTGATCGGCTTCGAGGCGAGCGACACGTCCGTACCCCGCCACGACCAGATCTGCGCCGAGAGTGCCGAACCGACCACCCGCCTGGTCACCCACCTCACCGATCTGGGCCACCGCAGGATCGCCCTGATCGCCGGCCTGCCCGGGCTCAGCACCACTCGCGAACGCATCGCGGGCTACCGGCACGGACTCGCCGCCGCGGGACTCCCGTACGACGAACGCCTCCTGGTGCACGGCGACTCCGAAGCGGCCGGTGCCGAACGCGCCACCGACGCCTTGCTGTCCCTCGCCGTCCCGCCGACCGCGATGGTCACCGCCAACAACGCGATGACCATCGGCACCCTGCGCGCCCTGCGCGAGCGCGGGCTGTCCGTGCCCGAGGACATCGCCCTGTGCTGCTTCGACGACTTCGCCTGGGCGGACCTGTTCACGCCCCGGCTCACCGCGATCGCCCAGCCCAGCAAGGAGATCGGCGCGCAGGCGGTCCGGCTGCTCCTGGACCGTCTCGCCGCCCCGGACCGGCCCGCCCGGACCGTGCGGCTCTCCTGCTCCTTCGTCCACCGCACGTCGTGCGGCTGCCCCGAGCGGCCCGCTCAATCCGATCCATCCGATCCGCCCGAGAAAGGAACCGACTCGTGATCGTCGTCGCCGGTGAGGCCCTGATCGACCTGGTACCGCAGGGCACGGGTGCCCTCGCGGGCCTGCAGCCGGCGCTCGGCGGCGGCCCGTACAACACGGCCGTCGCCCTCGGCCGCCTCGGCTCCCCCACGGCCTTCTGCTCCCGCACCTCGCAGGACGCCTTCGGTGAGGCGCTGCTCGACGGGCTCCGCAAGGCCGACGTCGACGTGTCGTCCGTACAGCGCGGCACGGAGCCGACCACGCTCGCGGTCGCGACGATCGACGCGCACGGCTCGGCCGCCTACTCCTTCTACGTCGACGGCACGGCCGACCGGCTGTTCACGGCTCCCGTCGCGCTCCCCGCCGGGACCCGGGCCGTGTCCTTCGGCACCTGCTCGCTCGTCCTGGAGCCGGGCGCGACCGCCTACGAGTCCCTGATGCGCACCGCGTCAGCGCAGGGTGTCTTCACCGCGCTCGACCCCAACATCCGGGCCGGGCTCATCCCGGACGCGGACGCCTACCGGGCCCGGTTCCGCAGCTGGCTGCCCTCGGTGTCGCTGCTCAAGCTCTCGGAGGAGGACGCCGAGTGGCTGGGCGGCACCCCGCGCGAGTGGCTGGCGGCGGGCCCGGCGGCCGTCGTGATCACCCGGGGCGGCGCGGGACTCACCGCCTTCACGGGGGAGGGCGCGGAGTACTCGGTACCGGGCGCCAAGGTCGACGTCGTGGACACGATCGGCGCCGGCGACACGGTGAACGCGGCGCTGCTGCACGGCCTCACCGTCATGGACGCGCTCTCCTCGGAGGGGCTGTCGGCCCTGGGCGCGGAGGGCTGGACCCGGCTGCTGAGCTTCGCTGCCCGCGCGGCGGCGATCACGTGCTCACGGGCGGGGGCGGAACCGCCGTATGCGCGTGAGGTGGGCGAGATCTAGCAGGTCGGTGTGACCGGGGAAAAACACGCGGCGCCCCGCGGGGAGTTACCCACGGGGCGCCGTCGCTGTACATGTTCAGGCCTTGCGGGTCCGCGTGGTCTTCTTCGCGGGGGCCGCCTTCTTGGTGGTGCCGGTCGTCTTCTTCGCTGCCGCGGTGGTCGTCGTCTTGGCCGTCGCCGTCTTCTTGGCCGGCGACTTCGCCGCGACCGCCTTCTTGGCCGCCGTCTTGCGGGGGGCCTTCGCCGGGGCCGCGTCGCTGATGCGGTCGGAGTCGAGGATCTCCCGCAGGAACTTGCCGGTGTGGCTCGCCGGGACGCCCGCGACCTCCTCGGGTGTGCCCTCGGCGACCACGAGGCCGCCGC
Source organism: Streptomyces pseudovenezuelae (assembly GCF_029892565.1). Classification (GTDB taxonomy): domain Bacteria; phylum Actinomycetota; class Actinomycetes; order Streptomycetales; family Streptomycetaceae; genus Streptomyces; species Streptomyces pseudovenezuelae_A. The sequence continues at coordinate 232,172 of NZ_JARXVH010000005.1, forward strand.
CGGCGCCGCCCTCGGGGCCCATGTCGACGACCCAGTCGGCGGTCTTGATCACGTCGAGGTTGTGCTCGATGACGATGACCGTGTTGCCCTTGTCGACCAGGCCGGAGAGGACCGTCAGCAGCTTGCTGATGTCCTCGAAGTGCAGCCCGGTGGTCGGCTCGTCCAGGACGTAGACCGTACGGCCGGTGGAACGGCGCTGGAGCTCACTGGCGAGCTTCACGCGCTGTGCCTCGCCGCCGGACAGCGTGGTCGCGGACTGGCCGAGCCGGACGTAGCCGAGGCCGACGTCCTTGAGGGTGTTGAGGTGGCGGGCGATCGCGGGGACGGCCTCGAAGAAGCCCGTGGCCTCCTCGATCGGCATGTTCAGGATGTCGGCGATGGACTTGCCCTTGTAGTGGACCTCCAGGGTCTCCCGGTTGTACCGGGCACCGTGGCAGACCTCGCACGGGACGTAGACGTCCGGGAGGAAGTTCATCTCGATCTTGATCGTGCCGTCGCCCGCGCAGTTCTCGCAGCGGCCGCCCTTGACGTTGAAGGAGAAGCGGCCGGGCAGATAGCCCCGCACCTTCGCCTCGGTCGTCTCGGCGAACAGCTTGCGGACGTGGTCGAAGACACCGGTGTACGTCGCCGGGTTGGACCGCGGGGTGCGGCCGATGGGCGACTGGTCGACGTGCACGACCTTGTCGACGAGGTCGTCGCCCTCCACTCGCGTGTGCCGCCCCGGCACGTTCCTCGCGCCGTTCAGTTCGCGGGCCAGGTGCGTGTACAGGATGTCGTTGACCAGTGTCGACTTGCCGGAGCCGGACACGCCCGTGACGGCCGTGAAGACGCCCAACGGGAAGGAGACGTCGATGTCCTGCAGGTTGTTCTCCCGGGCGCCGTGCACCGTGAGCCGGCGGGACGGGTCCTGCGGGCGGCGGACGTCGGGCAGCGGGATGGCCCTCTTGCCGGACAGGTACTGCCCGGTCATGGACTCGGCGTTGTCGAGCAGCTCCTTCAGGGAGCCGCTGTGCACGACCCTGCCGCCGTGCTCGCCGGCGCCGGGGCCGATGTCGACGATCCAGTCGGCGACCTTGATGGTGTCCTCGTCGTGCTCGACGACGATGAGCGTGTTGCCCATGTCCCGCAGCCGGACCAGGGTCTCGATCAGCCGGTGGTTGTCCCGCTGGTGCAGGCCGATCGACGGCTCGTCGAGGACGTAGAGGACACCGACGAGGCCGGAGCCGATCTGGGTGGCCAGGCGGATGCGCTGGGCCTCGCCGCCGGAGAGCGTGCCGGCCGCGCGGTTGAGGGAGAGGTAGTCCAGGCCGACGTCGACCAGGAAGCGCAGCCGCTCGTTGACCTCCTTCAGGACGCGCTCGGCGATCTTCTTGTCGCGGTCGTTGAGCTTCAGCTCGCCCAGGAAGTCCGCGCAGTCGCTGATGGACATGCCGGAGACCTCGGCGATCGACTTCCCCATGACCGTGACGGCGAGGACGATCGGCTTCAGGCGCGTGCCCTGACAGGTCGGGCAGGGCACCTCGCGCATGTAGCCCTCGAAGCGCTCACGGCTGGCGTCGCTCTCGGACTCGCTGTGCCGGCGCTTCACGAACGGCACGGCACCCTCGAAGGGCGTGGTGTACACGCGCTCGCGGCCGTACCTGTTGCGGTACCGCACCTCGATCTGCGTCTTGTGGCCGTAGAGCAGGGCCTTCCTGGCGCGCTGCGGCAGACCGGCGAAGGGGATGTCGGTCCGGAAGCCCAGGGCGTCCGCGAGGGCGCCGACCAGCCGGCCGAAGTAGTCCTTGGTGTGGCCGTGCGACCAGGGGTGGATGGCGCCCTCGTCGAGGGACTTGTCCTCGTCCGGGACGATCAGCTCCGGGTCGACCTCCATGCGCGTGCCGATGCCGGTGCACTCGGGGCAGGCGCCGAAGGGCGAGTTGAAGGAGAAGGAGCGCGGCTCCAGCTCCTCGAAGGACAGGTCGTCGTAGGAGCAGTAGAGGTGCTCCGAGTACATGCGCTCGCGCTCGGGGTCGTCCTCGGGGAGGTCGACGAAGTCGAGCACGACCATGCCGCCGGCCAGACCGAGCGCGGTCTCCACGGAGTCGGTGAGCCGACGCTTGGCGGAGTCCTTCACCGTGAGGCGGTCGATGACCACCTCGATGGTGTGCTTCTCCTGCTTCTTCAGCGTGGGCGGGCTGGAGAGCTGGACGGTCTCGCCGTCCACGCGCGCGCGGCTGTAGCCCTTGGTCTGCAGGTCGGCGAAGAGGTCGACGAACTCGCCCTTGCGCTCGCGCACCAGCGGGGACAGCACCTGGAAGCGGCTGCCCTCCGGCAGCTCCAGGACCCTGTCGACGATGGCCTGCGGCGACTGGCGCGAGATCGGGCGGCCGCACTCGGGACAGTGCGGCTTGCCGATGCGCGCGAAGAGCAGCCGCAGGTAGTCGTAGACCTCGGTGATGGTGCCGACCGTGGAGCGCGGGTTGCGCGAGGTCGACTTCTGGTCGATGGACACCGCCGGGGACAGGCCCTCGATGAAGTCGACGTCCGGCTTGTCCATCTGGCCGAGGAACTGACGGGCGTACGAGGAGAGCGATTCCACGTAGCGCCGCTGGCCCTCGGCGAAGATCGTGTCGAAGGCCAGGGAGGACTTGCCCGACCCGGACAGGCCCGTGAAGACGATGAGCGAGTCGCGTGGCAGGTCGAGCGAGACGTTCTTCAGGTTGTGCTCGCGCGCGCCACGGACGATGAGACGGTCGGCCACGCCGGTCCGCACCTTTCTTGAGTGAAGTGACAGGGGCGAGGCCCCCGTGCTTCTTCAGAGTAGGGGGAGCCACTGACAACGCCGGTCGGATTCCGAGTTGCTCAACAATCCCGGACCATCCAGCATGCCCGACGCCGCACCCGACCATATAGCACGCGCATTCGATTTACGGCACAGCTTCACCACCTTCACCCAAAGGAGTGGCGCGGCTAGTGTCAGCAGCATGATTGATCACGCTCATGACCTGGCGTCTGTACGTGACGCGACGGACCGGCTGCTCACCGCAGCCGCCAAACTGGACAACGCCTCCACGGCCGAGCCGTCACGGCTTCCGGGCTGGACCCGCGGCCATGTCCTCGCCCATCTCGCCCGCAACGCGGACGCGCTCGTGAACGTCTTGGAGGGCCGCCCCATGTACGTCGACGGGGAGGCCCGCGACTCCGACATCGAGCGGGACGCGCCCCGCCCCCTCGACGTCCAGCTCACCGACCTGCGCGACAGCGCGGCCCGCTTCCAGGCGACGGGCGCCGCACCCGCCGACTGGTCGCGCACGGTGGAGCTGCGCAACGGCGTGACCGACTCCGGGGCGCGGGTGCCGTTCCGGCGCTGGATCGAGGTGGAGCTGCACCACGTGGACCTCGGTATCGGCTACGAGCTGGAGGATCTGCCGGCGGAGTTCACGGAGCGGGAGACCGACTTCCTCGCCGAGCGGTTCGCCGGGCATCCCGACGTACCGCCGACGCGACTGACGGACGGCACGCACGCGTGGAGCACGGGCCGCGCGGCGGACGCCCCCTCGATCACCGTCACGGGTCCGGCCGCCGACCTCCTCGGCTGGCTCGCGGGGCGCCGCGACGGCTCGGGCCTGACGGTCGAGGGCGGCGCGCTGCCGGGGCTTCCCCCTCTGTAGGACCGTGGCCCTCACCTCCGTAAGAGGTGCACGATTCCCGGGCCGCCCGCCCGCTATAGGCTGCTCGCCATGACGTACAGCGGACAGGTGACGGTCGGCGGCCCGGCGGACGTGCACGAGCTCCCGGACCTGATGATCACCAAGATCGCGGTCGGCCCGATGGACAACAACGCCTATCTGCTGCGCTGCCGGACCACGGACGAGCAGCTGCTGATCGACGCGGCCAACGACGCGGAGACCCTGCTCGGCACGATCGGCGAGGACGGGATCACCTCCGTCGTCACCACGCACCAGCACGGCGACCACTGGCAGGCGCTCGCACGCGTCGTCGAGGCCACCGGCGCCCGCACCTACGCGGGCCGCGCCGACGCCGACGGCATCCCGGTGCCGACCGACGTCCTCGTCGACGACGGCGACACGATCCGGGTGGGGCGCGTGGAACTCACCGCACGCCACCTGGTCGGGCACACGCCAGGGTCGATCGCCCTCGTCTACGACGACCCGCACGGGCATCCTCATGTGTTCACCGGCGACTGCCTCTTCCCGGGCGGGATCGGCAACACCCGCAAGGACCCGAAGGCGTTCGCCAGCCTGATCCACGACGTCGAGACGAAGATCTTCGGCACACTCCCCGACGAGACGTGGGTCTACCCGGGACACGGCAACGACACGACGCTCGGCACGGAGCGCCCGCATCTGCCGGAGTGGCACGCGCGCGGGTGGTGAACGCCGGCGTGCGGTGAACACCGGCAGGTGATCAACACGGGCGGGGCGCAACGGAGATGAGCGCGCGCCCGGCGTGAATGCTCACCCGTGCGCCCCGCGCCCACTCCCCCAATGCGCCCCGTGTGAACGCTTCACACGCGCCGACCCCATGCGCACGCTCGCGACCCACCTCGTTGCGTAGTCAACTGGTAACAGCCCCGCACAGGATGACGGCTCCTGGGCGGCACGGGCCGCCGGTCTTCGATCCCCGCCCTCGGCCGGCGGCCCGGCGGCTGCCCGGCGACCAGGGCGGCCGAGAAACGGGAAACCCGGGAAACCGGGGAGCGGAGAACAGGGAAGCCCGGGCGTGTTCACAAGACCGCAACACCGGTTCCCACTATGCGGACATTTACGGTCGTGACCTCGACAAACGGGACGTCCGACTGTCACTCTCCCGCCATGCACATCGCCCCCCGCGCACTGCGCCGTGCGGTCTCCGCCGCCGCCATAGCCCTGCTCGCCACCGCCGTCGGCTGTGCGCCGCAGCCGGAGGACAAGGCGAGCGACAACGCCTCGGGGTCGACCGGCGCCACCTGTGCCAAGGGCAAGCTGGCCACCAAGACGTCCGGCAAGCTGACGGTCGCCACCGACGAGCCCGCCTACGAGCCGTGGTTCAAGGACGACAAGCCCGCCAACGGCGAGGGCTTCGAGTCGGCGGTCGCGTACGCCGTGGCGAAGCAGCTCGGCTACGACAAGAGCGCCGTCGTCTGGCAGAGCGTCCCCTTCAACAAGGCTTTCGCGCCCGGCGAGAAGACCTTCGACTTCGACATCAACCAGGTGTCCGTCAGCGCCGAGCGCAAGAAGGCCGTGGACTTCTCCTCCGGCTACTACGACGTGCGCCAGGCCGTCATCGCGCTCAAGGGCAGCAAGGCCGCGAAGGCGACGAGTATCGCGGACCTCAAGGGCCTCAAGCTGGGCGCCCAGGTCGGCACCACCAGCCTCGACTACATCACCGACGTGGTGAAGCCGACGCAGCAGGAAGCCGTCTACGCCAAGAACGACCAGGCCAAGTCCGCGCTGAAGAACGGCCAGGTGGACGCCATCGTCACCGACCTGCCGACCGCCTTCTACATCACCGCGGCCGAGGTGACGAACGCCAAGATCGTCGGGCAGTTCGAGAACCAGGGCGGTACGCCGGAGCAGTTCGGGCTCGTGCTCGACAAGGGCAGCGCGCTCACCTCGTGCGTGACGGGCGCCGTGGACGCCCTGCGCAAGAACGGCGCGCTGGCGAAGATCGAGAAGCAGTGGCTCTCCGACGCCGTCGACGCCCCGGTCCTCAAGTGACGGTCACCAAGGACGAGTCCGGCCGGGAGGGCGCGGACGGCGACGGTGACATGCCCGGCGGGGGCGACGGCTACGTCCCCTCGCAGCGGCGGATCGAGCGCGAGCGCCACAAGCGCACGCGTACCCGCCGCGCGACGGCGATCGCCGCGCTCTCGACCCTCGTCACGGGCGTCGTCCTCTACCTGGTCGTCGTCAACGCGCCCGGCTGGCCGCGCACCAAGGAGACGTTCTTCAACGGGCAGTACGCGCGCGAGGCGTTCCCCAAGGTCCTCGAAGGACTGTGGCTCAACGTCCGTCTGCTGCTGATCTGCGGTGTGGCGGTGCTGATCCTCGGCATGCTGATCGCCATCGCGCGCACGCTGCGCGGCCCGGTGTTCTTCCCGCTGCGGGTGCTGGCCGCCGCGTACACCGACTTCTTCCGCGGACTCCCGCTGATCATCAACCTGATGATCGTCGTCCTGGGCGTCCCGGCCCTGCGCCTGCAGGGCGTGACCGTCGACCCGGTGTGGCTCGGCGGTACGGCGCTCACGCTGACGTATTCGGCGTACGTGGCCGAGGTGTTCCGGGCCGGCATCGAGTCCGTGCACCCCTCGCAGCGCGCGGCGGCCCGCTCGCTGGGTCTCACCAACCGGCAGGCGCTGCGTCACGTCGTGCTGCCGCAGGCGGTGCGCCGTCAGGTGCCGCCGCTGCTGAACGACCTGGTGTCGCTGCAGAAGGACACCGGGCTCGTCTCGATCGGCGGCGCGATCGACGCTGTACGGGCCGCGGACATCATCGTGGGCCGCAGCCTCAACTACACGCCGTACATCGTCGCGGGCCTGGTCTTCGTGGCGCTGACCATCCCGATGACCCGCTTCACGGACTGGGTGACGGCCCGGATGGATCGCCGGCGGGCCCAGGGAGGATCGATATGAGCGACGCGCACGCGCCCGTGCTGCGCATGGAGTCCGTGCGCAAGACCTTCGGCGAGACGGTCGTCCTGCGGGACGTCGACCTGGAGGTCGCCCCGCACACGGTGACCGCGCTGATCGGAGCCTCCGGTTCCGGCAAGTCGACCCTGCTGCGGTGCGCGAACCTCCTGGAGGACATCGACGACGGCGCGATCTGGCTGGACGGCGAGGAGATCACCGACCCGCGCGCCGACCAGGACGCGGTACGGCGTCGTATCGGCGTGGTCTTCCAGGCCTACAACCTCTTTCCGCACATGACGGTGCTGGAGAACATCACCCTCGCCCCGCGGCGCGTCCACGGGGTGTCCCGCGCGGAGGCCGAGGAGCGGGCCAGGGAGCTGCTGGAGCGGCTCGGGCTCGGCGGCAGGGCGGGCGAGTATCCGGACCGGCTCAGCGGTGGCCAGCAGCAGCGCGTGGCGATCGTGCGGGCCCTCGCCGTGCGGCCCCGGTTGCTGCTGCTCGACGAGATCACCGCGGCCCTCGACCCCGAGCTGGTCGGCGAGGTCCTCGCCGTCGTCCGCGACCTCAAGGCGGACGGCATGACGATGGTGCTGGCCACGCACGAGATGGGCTTCGCGCGGGACGTCGCCGACCAGGTTTGTTTTCTGGACGGAGGGGTCGTCCTGGAGCGCGGCAGCGCCGAACAGATCTTCGGCGACCCGCAGGAGGAGCGCACGCGGCAGTTCCTGCGGCGGATCGTGGAGGCAGGTCGGCTGTAAGGGGCGTACGCCATGGACGGCGGGGCTTACACCGCCGTACGCCTCCGGGCGCTCACGCCTCCGCCTGCGCCGGTCCCGCCAGCGCCACGACCCGCTCCACGCCGAACACGTACCCCTGCACCCCGCACCCCGCGATGACCCCGTCGGCGCGCAGCGAGACGTAGGAGTGGTGCCGGAAGGACTCGCGCTGGTGGATGTTGGAGATGTGCACCTCCAGAACGGGCATTCCGTCGCAGGTGTTGAGCGCGTCCAGGATGGCGACGGACGTGTGCGAGTAGGCGCCGGGGTTGATGACGATCCCGCAGTGGTTCAGCCGCGCCTCGTGGATCCAGTCGACCAACTCGCCCTCGTGGTTGGACTGGCGGAAGTCCACCGTGCCGCCGTGCGCGACCGCCGCCTTGACGCACAGGGTCTCGACGTCGGCCAGGGTGTCGCGGCCGTAGATCTCCGGCTGACGCTGGCCGAGGAGGTTGAGGTTGGGCCCGTTGAGGATCATGATCGGGGCGTTGGCCAGGGTGCGGGGCACGGTTCCTCCGGTCCGGTGAAGGCGGCTGCTCAGACCCGGTTTATCACGATGCGGCGCACGCGGGTCGGCCCGTACCCTCCCGGCATGACGAGGATCTCGTACCCGCCCAAGCCCGCGCCCGGCGACCGCATCGCCGTCGTCTCGCCCTCGTCGGGCCTGCCCGGGATCCTGCCGCTCCCCCACGAACTGGGCCTGGAGCGGCTGCGCGAGGAGTACGGCCTTGAGCCGGTCGAGTATCCGTCGACCCGCAGGATGGGCTCCACGCCCCAGGAGCGCGCCGACGACATCCACGCCGCGTTCGCCGACCCGGAGATCAAGGCGGTCGTCGCGTCGATCGGTGGGGACGACCAGATCACCGTACTGCCGTTCCTGGACCGGGAGTTGATCCGGGCGAACCCGAAGCCGTTCTTCGGGACGAGCGACAACACCAACCTGCTCGCGTTCCTGCGCACCACCGGGATCGTCGGTTTCCACGGGTCGACCGTGATGTGCGAACTGGGCCGTCCCGGCGCCATGCACCCGCAGACCGCCGACTCCCTGCGCGCCGCGCTGTTCACCTCCGGCGCGTACGAACTACGGCCCGCCGAGCGCTGGAACGACGTCAACCGCGACTGGGCCGACCCCGCGACCTTCGACGCGGAACCCGAGACCCGGCCCGGCACCGGCTGGACCTGGGAGAACGCCGACCGGGTGGTCGAGGGCCGCAGTTGGGGCGGCTGTCTGGAGATCGTCGGCTGGCTGCTGATGGCCGACCGCGAGATCGCGCACGACCTGGGCGAGTACGACGGTGACGTGCTGTTCCTGGAGACCTCGGAGGAACTGCCCAGCGCGGACGAGGTGTTCCGCACCCTGCGCAACATGGGCGAGCGCGGACTGCTGCGACGGTTCTCCGCCCTGCTGATGGGCCGCCCCAAGACCTGGTCCTTCGAGCGCCCCAACAGCCCGGAGGAGGGCGCCCGTTACGCCGCCTGCCAGCGCGAGGCGGTACTGCGGGCCATGCGTATATACGCTCCCGACACCACGATCGTCTTCGACGTCGACCTCGGGCACACCGACCCCCAACTCGTCATCCCCTACGGCGGACTCGTCCGCGTCGACGGCCCCGCCCGGCGCATCACCGTCACGTACTGACACACACCCCGCGCGCCCTCACGCCCCCGTAACCCGCGATCACCGTGGGTAGTTGACGCGGCATGCACGATGTACGCACCGTAAGGGCCCCCTCCATGCTGCGGCTGGCGGCCGCCTCGCTCGCCGGGACCGCCATCGAGTTCTACGACTTCTTCGTCTACGGGACCGCCGCGGCGCTGGTCCTGGGCCCGCTGTTCTTCCCGACGTTCTCGCCGCTGGCGGGGACGCTGGCCGCCTTCGGGACGTTCGGCGTCGGCTTCGTCGCCCGGCCGCTCGGTTCGGTGCTGTTCGGGCACATCGGGGACCGGCGCGGGCGTCGACCGGTGCTGGTCGCCTCGCTGTTGCTGACCGGCGGCGCGACGGTCGCGGTCGGCTGCGTACCGACGTACGACACGATCGGGGTGGCCGCGCCGGTGCTGCTCCTGGTGCTGCGGTTCGTGCAGGGGCTGGGGCTCGGCGGGGAGTGGGGCGGGGCCGTGCTGCTGACGGCCGAGCACGCGCCGGCCGAGCGGCGGGCGCTGTGGTCGAGCTTCCCGCAGGTCGGGCCCGCCCTGGGGTTCCTGCTGGCCAACGGTGTGGTGCTGGCCCTGTCGACGGCGCTGTCCGACGCGCAGTTCGCGCAGTGGGGCTGGCGGGTGCCGTTCTGGGCGGCGGGTGTGTTGGCCGCGGTCGGGCTCTGGTTGCGGTCCTCGCTCGTCGAGAGCCCCGGGTTTCTCGAAATCGACGACCACGCGCGCGTGCCGCTCGTGGAGGTGGCGCGCGATCACTGGCGACTCGTCCTGCTGACGGCCGGGGCGCTCGCCGTCGGGTACGCGATCTTCTACACCGTCACGACCTGGGCCCTGGCGTACGGGACGGAGCGGCTCGGGGTGAGTCGTACCGTCATGCTGACCTGCATCATGGCCGCGGTGGTGGTGAAGGGTTCGCTCACACCGGTGGCCGCGCTGCTCGGTGACCGCTACGGGCGCCGGACGCTGTGTCTGGCCGGGTGCGCGGCCGCCGTGCTGTGGATGTTCCCGATGGTGGCGCTCCTCGCGACCGGGCAGCCGCTGCTGATGTTCGCCGGCTTCCTGGGCGCGCTGCTGGCGTTCGTCACGATGTTCGGGGTGATCGCCGCGTATCTGCCCGAGCTGTACGAGCCCCGGGTGCGCTGCACGGGAGCCGCGGTCGGCTACAACCTCGGCGGTGTCCTCGGGGGCGCGCTCACGCCGATCGCGGCGACGGCGCTGGCCGAGCACGGTGGGCGGGTGCCGTGGGGTGTGGGCGCGTATCTGACGGGGATCGCGCTGCTGAGCCTCGGGTGCTTCGCGCTGCTGCCCGAGACGCGGCCGGTGCCGAAGCTCGTGGCCGAACCGGTCATGGATTGATCGCCAGCTCCAAGTAGGCCGCGAACAGCACCAGATGGACCCCGCCCTGCAGCGGTGTGGCCCGGCCCGGCACCACGGTCAGCGAGCTCACCACCACGGTCAGGGCGAGCAGCACCATGTGGGTGGAGCCGAGGCCGAGGACGAGCGGGCCGGAGAGCCAGATCGACGCCAGGGCGACCGCGGGGATGGTCAGGCCGATGCTGGCCATGGCCGAGCCGAGGGCGAGGTTCAGGCTGGTCTGCACCCGGTCGCGGCGGGCGGAGCGCAGCGCGGCGATGGTCTCGGGGAGCAGCACCAGCAGGGCGATGATCACGCCGACGACTGCGTGCGGCAGCCCGGCGGCCTCCACTCCCGACTCGATGGTCGGCGACACGCCCTTGGCCAGGCCGACCACGCCGATCAGGGCGAGGCCGAGCAGGCCCAGGCTGGTCCGGGCGGTGCGGGCCGAGGGGGCGTCGGCGTGGTCGTCGTCGGTGATCACCTCGCCCTGGCGGGTGATGGGGAGGAAGTAGTCGCGGTGCCGCACGGTCTGGGTCGCGACGAACAGGCCGTACAGGATCAGCGAGGAGACCGCGGCGAAGGTGAGCTGCACGCCGGAGAACTCCGGGCCCGGCTTGCTGGTGGTGAAGGTCGGCAGCACCAGGCTGAGGGTGGCCAGGGTGGCGACGGTCGCGAGGGCGGCGCCGGTGCCCTCGGGGTTGAAGACCGCGAGGCCGTGGCGCAGGGAGGCGACGAGGAGACAGACGCCGACGATGCCGTTGCAGGTGATCATGACGGCCGCGAAGACGGTGTCCCGGGCCAGGGTCGAGCTCTTGCCGCCGCCGTCCGCCATCAGGGTGACGATGAGCGCGACCTCGATGATCGTGACGGCGACGGCCAGCACCAGGGAACCGAACGGTTCACCGACCCGGTGGGCGACGACCTCGGCGTGGTGCACGGCTGCGAGGACGGCGCCGGCGAGGACCAGCGTCACCAGCGCGACGACCGCTCCGGGCAGGTCGCGTCCCCAGGTGAAGGCGAGCAGGACGACCGCGAGCACCGGCACGAGGACGGTCCACCGGGTGGTGAGCGACCTGAGCCGAGTGATCATGCAGCGATCGTCGCAGAGGCGTTGGGGCCCCGCACTCCGGCGGCGCGGGGCCCGTAGCGGCTCACTGTTTGAGCTCGGTCATCCCCTCGACGTCGCAGTCGGTGAAGGACGGCGGCCTGGTGCACAGCGCGGCCATCCGCTCCGCGAACCTGGTCGTCTCGGGGTCGTTGCTGTTGGCCATGGCCTCCTCGTAGGAGTTGAACTCGATCACCACGAGGTAGCGGCCCGGCTGATTGCGGTCCTTGAGCACGAGACGGTGTGTGGGACCGCCGTCGCGGTCCGCGAGTCGCTGGTCCGTCTCCTCGGCCAGTTTTCGCATCTCGTCGATGCGGTCGGTCTCGAAGTCGACGATCTGCACGAACTTCGTCGGTGCGTCCACGATGCCTCCACCCGGTGGTGCGTCCCCGGGCGGGAACGCTCAGCACTCAACGAAGCACCGGGAGTGCCCCTCGGCAATTCGCCGAGGGGCACTCCCGGTGGTGGTTGTTCCTACGTCCGTCGTGGTCAGGTCTGGATGCGATCCTTCGGAGCGCCTTCGCTCGACTCCTGCGCCGCCTCCGCCGCCGCCTGCTTCTTGGAGGCGATGAGGCTGGTGATCGTCGTGACGATCAGGACCGCGCAGATCACGCCGAGGGAGACCGGGATGGAGATCTCCGGGACGTGCACGCCGGACTCGTGCAGTGCGTGCAGCACCAGCTTGACGCCGATGAAGCCGAGGATGACCGACAGTCCGTAGCTGAGGTGGACCAGCTTCCTGAGCAGGCCGCCGATCAGGAAGTACAGCTGCCGCAGACCCATCAGGGCGAACGCGTTGGCCGTGAACACGATGTACGGGTCCTGGGTCAGGCCGAAGATCGCGGGGATCGAGTCGAGTGCGAACAGGACGTCCGTGGTGCCGATCGCGAGCATCACGACCAGCATCGGGGTCATGACCCGCTTGCCGTTCTCCTGGATCCACAGCTTGGTGCCGTGATAGCGGTCGGCGACGCCGAAGCGGCGCTCGGCGGCCTTGAGCAGCCGGTTCTCCTCGAACTCCTCGTCCTCCTCGTCGGCCCGGGCCTCCTGGATGAGCTTCCAGGCGGTCCAGATGAGGAAGGCGCCGAAGATGTAGAAGACCCACGCGAAGCTGGCGAGGATGGCCGCGCCGGCCGCGATGAAGATGGCCCGCAGGACCAGGGCTATGAGGACGCCGACGAGCAGCACCCGCTGCTGGTACTGCGAGGGCACCGCGAACTTCGCCATGATCAGGACGAAGACGAAGAGGTTGTCGACGCTCAGCGACTTCTCGGTGATGAAGCCGGCGAAGAACTCACCGGCGGGCTCGCCGCCGCTGAAGACCAGCAGGCCGAGACCGAAGAGTCCGGCGAGGGCGATCCAGACGACCGTCCAGATCCCCGCTTCCTTGATCGAGACGTCGTGCGGCTTGCGGCCGATGAAGAAGTCGATGGCGATGAGGGCGGCTAGGCCCACGATGGTCAGGACCCACAGGGTCGGGGAAACATCCACTGCGCCTCCGGCAGTACGTAACGGCAAATGTCAGCGTCGTCGCTGCCGGAGGTCTCTTCCACCCAATGATGGGCCGACGCCCCGGGATCTGGCCTGATCCGTATTGACGGGTACGCCGCAGTTGGCAGGGAGTACTCCCCTCCGTGGGAAAAACAGTACCCCAATCACCAAGGAAAGGTAAAGCGATTGGCAAAAGAAAGACAAGAGACCAGGTGGGGAGGCTTTACCGATGCCTGGTTCGGGCCTCCGCGACACGGGCGAGCACCTGCTGGAGGACCTGGCTGCCGGATGGGACAAGCGCCGGCTCGTACGTCCAGGCGTGTCCGACCCAGGGGTCGGCGAGGTGGTCGTCGGGCACCGGGGTGAGTCGCAGCAGCGAACGCCACAGCGGGTCGAGCAAGGGCCCGTACGCGGCGGCCTCCTCCCGGTCCGCGACCATCATCAGGTGGACGCCCACGGCCGGGCCCTCGTCGGCGAGATAGCGCAGCTGGGTCACGGCCCGGTCGTCGAAGCCGTGCGGGAAGTCGTGGACGATCAGCAGCTGCTCGGCCGTGTCCAGGCCGGGCGGCAGGGAGTCGGGCACGCCGCCGCGCACCGCCATCTGCACCAGGTCGACGCGCTGGGTGAGCCGGGCCAGCACGTCCGCCACGCCGGCGGCGCCCGGCGCGGGCGGGGTCGCGAGCACGCCCGTCTGCACCAGCGGCGCGAACGCCTGCACCCCGGAGCCGGCCGGGTCGATGACGTGCACGCCGAATTCGCCCGTCGGGTAGACCGCGAGCAGCCGGGCCGCCAGCGCCACCGCCGTGTCCAGCGCGAGCCGGCGCAGTTCGTGGGAGTCGGCGAACGACTCGTCCAGCAGTCCGCCCTGACCGCTGTCGATCCACAGACCGCGCTCCAGCGGCAGGCGGACCAGCATCGGAATGCGCAACAACTCGCTCTCGGGCAGGTAGAGATCGCCCAGGCGCAGGGCCATGGGGATCTCCATCGGCACCCGGTAGCCGTGCCACACGGGGTTGTCCCAGCGGGCGAAGGCGGGCGGCAACGCGGGCTCCACGACCTCGGCCTCGGCCGAGAGCTGGGCGAGGTCCCGGTCCAGGGAGGCCCTGGCCTGGTCCACCAGCTGCGCGTGCTTGCCGCGGGCCACCTCGCGCGCGGCGTCGCTCTGTCCGCCGATCCGGTTGCGCGGGTCGGAGAGGGCCTGGTCGAGCTCCTTCTCCATGCGGGACTCGGCGAAGTCGACGGCGCTGCGGTACGCGGCCGTGTTGCGGGCCAGGTCCTCGAACATGCCCCAGATCTGGTTGTAGAGCCGCTCGTCCATCGACCAGCCGTTCGCGTCCCCCGCGACGGGCTGCGCGGGCTGTCCGGGCCGGGCCTGCGGTGCGGTCGGCGGAGGCGAGGGCGGAGCGCCGGTCTGCCGTCGCGGGTGGCTGTAGTCGACCGGCCCGCCGGCCGTGGGCGTGGCGGGCTGGGTGACGGTCGAGGGGTCCGCGGGCGCGGGTCCCGCGGGGTATCCGGGCTGCGGGCCCGGTGCTCCGTACGGCGAGGTGGGGTGCGGGGGTACGGGGCCGGGGGCGCCCTGGGGCGTGGAGCCGGCCTGGGGTGCGGGACCGGACTGGTCCGGGCCGGGCGCCGGGGCGGCCGTCTGGCGCGTACGGTCGCCGTCCGCCGTGCGCTGCGGGGGTGCCTGCACCGAGCGGGCCAGGCCCTGCGCCACCGCGTCGTTGATACCGCCCGCGAGCCGGCCGGCCTCGGGCAGGCCCTGGTCGGTGAGGAGTTCGGCGAGTCCGCCGGCGTAGCCCTGGCCGACGGCGCGCACTTTCCAGGCGCCCTGTCGGCGGTAGAGCTCCAGGGCGACGACGGCGGACTCGGCGTCCAGGCCGGTGATGGTGTAGCTGGCGACCTCGGTGCCGTCGAGGCCGGTCACCGCGATGAAGGGGGCCGCGACGGCGCCGAACCGGACCGGGCCGCCGACCCCGATGGGCAGGGCGAGCAGCACACTGACACGGTGCACCGCCTCCGGCACGGCGCCCAGGTCCACCGCGAGGCGATGGCCGGCCGCCGCCTGCTTGGAGACCTCCAGGCCCGGCAGGACGGGCGCGCCCGGGTGGGCCACCCAATCCACGCCGTGCACCTTGCCGTTCTCGTCGCCGAGGGTGGCCGAGGCCACGATGGGCGTGCCGGCCGAGACCCGGATCTCGAGTCGGGCCTGGGAGAGCGGGTGGTTCTGCCCTCGCGCCAGCTCGGCCGTCATCGCCTTCGTCCCCCTGTGTCGCTGGTGTGTCGTGTCGGGTGCCGCTCGCTCGGCCGCCGGTCCGCCTACAGGTGCGGCAGGATCGACGGCATCAGGTCCTGGAAGGTGCGGCCGTTGGCCGGGGTGCCGATGGCCGTCAGCGTCCAGCCCGGGCCGGAGCGGTGCACCTTCGCCATGATCTGGGCCGTGTACTGGCCGCCGCCGGCCAGCGTGTAGCGGGCCAGCTCCTGGCCGTTGGTCTCGTCGACCAGGCGGCAGAACGCGTTCTGCACCTCCTGGAAGGTCTGGCCCGTGAAGGAGTTCACGGTGAAGACGATCTGGTCGATGTGGACCGGGACGCGCGAGAGGTCGACGAGGATGGCCTCGTCGTCGCCGCCCTGGCCGACCCCGCCGACCAGGTTGTCGCCGGTGTGGCGCACCGAGCCGTCGTCGCTCACCAGGTGGCGGAAGAAGACGACGTCGACGGGCTGCTTGTCCGCGAACAGGACGGCGGAGGCGTCGAGGTCGATCTCCCGGGTGCGGGAGCCGAACAGGCCGCGCCGGGGAGCCGCCTGCCAGCCGAGACCCATGCGGACCGCGGTCAGGCTGCCGCCGTCGTTCTTCTGCAGACTGATGGCCTGACCCTTGGTCATGTTGACGGTCACGTGCCGATTCCCCTCTCGAACTGTCCCCTGTTGCCGCGGTCTCCGCGGTTGTCAGAACCCTACGCACGGCCACTGACGGTGCCGTACCCCGGTCCGCACTTTGTGTCGGTCTTGCAACACAGCGCGTTCACGGCCGGGATACGGGCTGTCAGGCCAGGCCGGCCTCCCGCATCTGACGGAGCTCCTTCTTCATCTCGGAGACCTCGTCGCGCAGGCGGGCCGCGATCTCGAACTGGAGGTCCGCGGCGGCGGCCCGCATCCGTGCCGTCATCTCCTCGATCTGACCGGCCAGTTCGGCCGCGGGGCGGTCGGTCGGCACCGTCTCCTTGGCCTTGCCCTTGGCGGCCTTGCCGCCGAGGGAGGGCACGGGTGCCTTGGCGCCCTTGCCGTCCTTGCCCTTGCGGTAGCCCGAGCCGAGCAGCTGCTCGGTGTCGACGTCCTCGCGGGCGATCTGCGCCACGATGTCGTTGATCTTCTTGCGCAGCGGCTGGGGGTCCAGGCCCCGCTCCTCGTTGTACGCGACCTGCTTCTCCCGGCGGCGGTTGGTCTCCTCGATGGCCTTCTCCATCGCCGGGGTGATCCTGTCGGCGTACATGTGGACCTCGCCCGACACGTTGCGTGCCGCGCGGCCGATGGTCTGGATCAGGGAGGTGCCGGAGCGCAGGAAGCCCTCCTTGTCCGCGTCGAGGATCGCCACCAGGGACACCTCGGGCAGGTCGAGGCCCTCACGCAGGAGGTTGATGCCCACCAGCACGTCGAACTCGCCGGAGCGCAGCTCGCGCAGCAGCTCGACGCGGCGCAGGGTGTCGACGTCGCTGTGCAGGTAGCGGACCTGGATGCCGAGCTCCAGGAAGTAGTCCGTGAGGTCCTCGGCCATCTTCTTGGTGAGGGTGGTGACCAGGACGCGCTCGTCCTTCTCGACGCGGGCCCGGATCTCGTGCACCAGGTCGTCGATCTGGCCCTCGGTGGGCTTGATGACGACCTGGGGGTCGACGAGGCCGGTGGGGCGGATGATCTGCTCGACGACGCCGTCCGCGCGCGAGAGCTCGTACTTGCCCGGGGTCGCCGACAGATAGACCGTCTGTCCGATGCGCTTTTGGAACTCCTCCCACTTCAGCGGGCGGTTGTCCAGGGCGGAGGGCAGGCGGAAGCCGTGGTCGACGAGGGTGCGCTTCCGGGAGGCGTCGCCCTCGTACATGGCGCCGATCTGCGGGACGGTGTTGTGGGACTCGTCGATGACGAGCAGGAAGTCGTCCGGGAAGTAGTCGATCAGGGTGTTGGGCGGGGAGCCGGGCTCGCGGCCGTCGAAGTGCATCGAGTAGTTCTCGACGCCCGAGCAGGAGCCGATCTGGCGGAGCATCTCCAGGTCGTAGGTCGTACGCATGCGCAGCCGCTGGGCCTCCAGGAGCTTGCCCTGCTTCTCCAGCTCGGCCAGCCGCTCCCCGAGCTCCTTCTCGATGTCGTTGGCGGCCCGCTCCAGGCGCTCGGGTCCCGCGATGTAGTGGGAGGCCGGGAAGACGTAGAGGTGCTCGTCGTCGCTGATGATCTCGCCGGTGAGCGGGTGGAGCGTGGACAGCGCCTCGATCTCGTCGCCGAACATCTCGATGCGGACGGCCAGTTCCTCGTAGACCGGGAAGATCTCGATGGTGTCGCCGCGGACGCGGAAGGTGCCTCGGGTGAAGGCCAGGTCGTTGCGCGTGTACTGGATGTCCACGAAGCGGCGCAGCAGCTGGTCGCGGTCGATCTCGTCGCCGACCTTGAGGGGGACCATGCGGTCCACGTACTCCTGCGGAGTACCGAGGCCGTAGATGCAGGAGACCGAGGCGACCACGACGACGTCGCGGCGGGTGAGCAGCGAGTTGGTCGCGGAGTGGCGCAGGCGCTCGACCTCCTCGTTGATCGAGGAGTCCTTCTCGATGTAGGTGTCCGACTGGGGGACGTAGGCCTCGGGCTGGTAGTAGTCGTAGTACGAGACGAAGTACTCGACCGCGTTGTTCGGCAGCAGCTCGCGGAACTCGTTCGCCAGCTGGGCGGCCAGTGTCTTGTTCGGCGCCATGACGAGGGTGGGGCGCTGGAGCTGCTCGATCATCCACGCGGTGGTGGCGGACTTGCCGGTGCCGGTCGCGCCGAGCAGGACGACGTCCCTCTCACCGGCCTCGACGCGCTTGGCCAGCTCGGCGATGGCCGCCGGCTGGTCACCGCTGGGCTGGTAGGAGCTGACGACCTCGAAGGGCGCCACAGTGCGTTCGATGTTGGAAACGGGCCGCATGACACCAACCGTACGACCCGCCACTGACAACGCGGTCGGATCAGCGGTTCTGCGGGGTGCGTGAGCCGCGCTCGCTCACGTGGCGGCGGAGACGCGGCGACGAGTGGTGGCCCGGGTGGTGGATGTCGGGGTGGGGGCGGGCCGGGACGCCCGGCTTGTGCTCGACGGGGGCCCAGTCGGGTTTGGTGACCATCAGCGGGTCGAACATCACGACCACGCCGGCGAGCAGCAGGAAGGCCAGCGGACCGACCAGCATGAGCGCGAGCAGGCCCGTGGTCGAGTCGCCGGTGGTGGGGTCGCCCGTGCTGTGCAGGTGGACGCTGAGGGCGGCCATGCCCATGTAGTGCATGCCGGTGACGGCGAGCCCCATGACGAGACTGGCGCCCACGCTCCACAGGATGCCCTTGACCTGCCCGGCGGCCCAGAGGGCGGCGGTGGCGGCCGCCATCGCGACGACGACGGAGGCGGCGACGGTGAGGGTGTTGTACTCCAGGGTTCCGTCCAGACGCAGACCGGCCATGCCCAGGTAGTGCATCGAGGCGATGCCCAGACCGGTGATGGTGCCCCCGGTGAACAGGGCCGCTCCGGACGCGCCCTTGTAGCCGACTATGAAGATCCCGACGCCCACCATGACGATGGCGACGGCGAGGCTGGCGAAAGTCATCGGCTTGTCGTAGTGGATCGGCGCCTGTTCGACCGTGAAGCCCATCATGGCCACGAAGTGCATGGTCCATATGCCGGAGCCGATGGCCGCCGAGCCCAGGGCGAGCCAACCGGGGCGCCAGGAACCCGCGACGATCATGGATCTGGTGGTGCAGCGAAGGCCCAGAGCCGAGCCCAGGCAGGCCATGAGATAGGCCACCAGCGGTGTGACGAGTCCGTACCTGAATCCGTCGACCGTGCCTTGCATGCGCGGCTGTCCTTCCCGCCCTCTTGTGTCGCTGAATCCCCGAAATGCGCCCCCTCCCAGGACCGCCCGAGCGGCCAGGGTTGACGCAGAGAGTATGACCCCCACCGGAATGGTCGAACGATTTTCCGGCAAAGAAACACGCCGTTGCCCCAGTTGTGCGGCCCCCGTGAGCGAGCTTGGGCAACTCCATTCAATGTGTGGTCATTGTGCACCCGGCTGATCATCACCCTCTGCTGTCACAGTTGATCTGTCCGTGATCTCTCGACGCGAGGAGTACGCATGTACGCACGCGTAGTCGCCGCTTTCACCGCCGCGCTCCTGGGGACCGCCGCCCTGCTGCTGCCCACCTCCGACGCCCGGGCGGGCGACGTCGGCGAGCCGCCCTCGGTCTTCGCCCACCGAGGTGCCTCCGCCCAGGCACCGGAGAACACCCTGGCCGCTATTGATGCGGCGGCCGCGCTGGGCGTCGACCGGGTCGAGAACGACGTCCAGCGCACCGAGGACGGCGAACTGGTCGTGATCCACGACGACAGCCTGCGGCGCACGACCGATGTGAAGGAGGTCTTCCCCGGCCGCGCTCCGTGGAAGGTGAAGGACTTCACCGCGGCGGAGATCGCCCGCCTCGACGCGGGGAGTTGGTTCGCCCCCCGTTTCGCAGGGGTGCGCGTGCCCACCCTGAAGCAGTACATGCGCCGGGTGGAGCACAACGGCCAGAATCTGCTCCTGGAGATCAAGAATCCGGAGCTGTACCCCGGGATCGAGCAGCAGATCCTGAAGCTTCTCGGCAACGAGGGCTGGCTCGATCAGCCCCATCTGGACGGCCGGTTGATCGTGCAGAGCTTCAGCGCGGACAGCATCCGGATCGTCCACGACCTGAAGCCCGGCGTCAGCACGGCCTTCCTCGGGACACCGCCGGTGGCGGACCTCTCCGGGTACGCGGCCTTCACCGACGGGATCAACCCCTCGTACGCCTCGATCTCGACCTGCTACGTCTCCGCCGCTCACGGGTTCACCGGGCCGCACGGCAGACCGCTCGCGGTGTTCGCCTGGACCGTCGACGACGCGGCGACCGCCCTGCGAGTGGCCGACTACGGCGTCGACGGCGTCATCAGCAACAAGCCCGACGTGGTCCGGGCAGCACTGCGCGAGCAGTGAATCCGGTGCCGCCCCAGGGAGCCGGCGCCGGCCGGGCGTCCGCTCTCCGGGCGTTGTCAGTGGCGGGTCGTACGGTGGGCGCATGGACAGCCATGGGCAGTACGAGCAGCAGGTCGTGTGGGCGGTGGTCGGCACCGGGATCGGTCCGCTGCTGCTGGCCGCGACCCGGGAGGGCCTGGTCAACGTCGTCTTCCACGCCACGGACCAGGTGCGGGACCAGGCGCTCGCTCGACTCGCGTCGCGGCTCGGCGGTGAGCCCGTCGAGGACCCGGACTCCCCGCTGCTGGCCGAGGCGATAGCGCAGTTCGAGGCGTACTTCGCGGGCGAGCGGCACGACTTCGAACTGCCGCTGGACTGGTCGCTGATCTCCGGCTTCAACCGGCAGGTGCTGCGCGAGCTGGCGTCCGGCGTCGCCTTCGGTCATGTCGTCGGCTACGGCGATCTGGCCCGGCGGGTCGGGCAGCCGGGCGCGGCCCAGGCGGTGGGGACGGCGATGGGCTCCAACCCGCTGCCGGTCGTCGTGCCCTGCCACCGGGTCGTGGAGAGCGACGGGGGCATCGGCGGCTTCGGGGGCGGGCTGGAGACGAAGCGGCAACTGCTCGCGCTGGAGGGCGTCCTGCCCGAGCCGCTGTTCTGAGACCACCGTTCCGAGCCAAGGGCGGGACGGGCCGCGCGAGGGGTGGTCGGAAGCCGGAGGCGGTAGCAGACTCCGCCGTGCGTACAGCCACAGGCATCCGAGAACTCGGAGCCGAAGGGACGGCGATCACGCATGAGCGGAAACAGGGCAGTCGCATATCTCAAGCCGGGCGCGGTGGAAGTCAGGACCATCGACTACCCGACGCTTGAACTCCAGGACGGGCCAGGTGTCGCACCCGACAACGTCGGCCGCAAGTGCCGGCACGGTGTGATCCTCAAGGTGCTCGCCAGCAACATCTGCGGAAGCGACCAGCACATGGTGCGGGGGCGGACGACCGCGCCCGAAGGGCTGGTCCTCGGACACGAGATCACCGGAGAGGTCGTCGAACGGGGTCCGGACGTCGAGTTCATCGACGTCGGCGACATCGTCTCCGTACCGTTCAACATCGCCTGCGGCCGATGCCGCAACTGCAAGGAGGGCAAGACCGGCATCTGCCTGAACGTCAACCCGGCCCGCCCCGGGGCGGCTTACGGCTATGTCGACATGGGCGGCTGGGTCGGCGGCCAGGCCGAGTACGCCATGGTCCCCTACGCGGACTTCAACCTGCTGAGGTTCCCGGACCGGGACGAGGCGCGCGAGAAGCTGCTCGACCTGACCATGCTGTCGGACATCTTCCCGACCGGCTTCCACGGTGTGGTGTCCTCGGGCGCCGGCGTGGGCTCGACGGTGTACGTCGCCGGGGCCGGACCGGTGGGTCTGGCGGCGGCCGCGTCGGCGCAGCTCCTGGGCGCCGCCGTCGTCATCGTCGGCGACCTCAACGCCGAACGCCTCGCCCAGGCGCGGAGTTTCGGCTGTGAGACGGTCGACGTCGCGCAGGGCAACATCGAGGAACAGATCGCGCAGATCCTCGGGGAGCCCGAGGTGGACGCCGCGGTCGACGCGGTCGGCTTCGAGGCCCGGGCCCACGGTCCGGACGCCCCGGAGGCGCCGGCGACGGTGCTGAACTCGCTGATGGGCATCACGCGCGCGGGCGGCGCGCTGGGCATTCCCGGGCTGTACGTCACGGACGATCCCGGCGGGGTCGACGAGGACGCGAAGTCCGGAACGCTGAAGGTGCGGCTCGGCCTCGGCTGGGCCAAGAGCCACCAGCTCACCACCGGTCAGTGCCCGGTGATGAAGTACAACCGGAGCCTGATGCAGGCGATCCGGCACGGGCGTGTGCACATCGCCAAGGCGGTCAACGCGACCGTCGTCGGCCTGGACGACGCGCCGCGCGGCTACGCCGAGTTCGACCAGGGCGCCAGCCGCAAGTACGTGCTCGATCCGCACGGGGCGCTGAGGGGCGTAAGGCCCGTCTGAGCCCGTGAACACGGAGGGTGCCCACGCCTACGCGCGCGTGGGCACCCTTTTCAGTGCCGCAGTCAGTCGTAGTGCCGGGCCTCGAAGACGTTCCCGTCCGGGTCGCGGAAGTAGAAGCTGCGGGTGGCGCTGCCGCGGGCGCCGAAGGAGTCGTAGGAGATCTTCGAGACGGGGACGGCGCGTTCCTCCAGGCGGCTGCGGAGGGTGTCGAAGTGCTCGGCGGGCAGGGCCAGGCAGACGTGGTTGACGGGGTGGCCCGCGCTGTCGGCGGCGCCGGGGAGCATCTTCATGCGCTCCGCCATGGAGTGGGGCATGAGGTCGATGATGGTCTCGTCGTTGAGCCGTACGGAGGGGAACGGGATCTTGCCCTCCGCGAACTCGGAGAGCCGCACGGGGCGCAGGCCGACCGCCTTGTCGTAGAAGTCGGCCGAGGCCACCGGGTCGGTCACCCACAGGACTACGTGGTCGAGACGTGTCGTGTTGTCCGTCATGCCCCTCAGGCTGGTGTCGTCCCCCACAGGCCGCAAGTGTTTGACCGGCCCTGTCGCCTGCCAGAGATGAGGGAAGACCGAATGACAGGAGTGAGGCGCGTGGTGCTGGTGGTGTCCGAAGAAGTGCGGGAGGCGATCGACGCGCGTCGACCCGTGGTGGCCCTGGAGTCCACGATCATCGCGCACGGGCTGCCGCGCCCGCGCAATCTGCAGGTGGCGCTGGAGTTGGAGGACGTCGTACGGCGGGAGGGTGCCGTCCCTGCGACGATCGCGGTGCTCGACGGGCAGCCCCGGGTCGGGCTCGACAAGGGGCAGTTGGAGCGGGTCGCCAACGAGGACGGGATCCGCAAGCTGGGCCATCGGGACCTGCCGCTCGCGGTGGCGTCCGGGGCGAGCGGCGCGACCACCGTGTCGGCGACGGCGCTGCTGGCGGCCCTCGCGGGTGTGCGGGTGTTCGCGACGGGCGGTCTTGGCGGTGTGCACCGGGAGTGGACGGTGACGCAGGACGAGTCGGCCGACCTGGGGCTGCTCGCGCGGACGCGGATCACGGTGGTGTGCGCCGGCGTGAAGTCGATCCTGGACGTGCCGGCGACCCTGCAACGGCTGGAGACGCTGGGCGTCGCGGTGGCCGGGTACGGCACGGACCGCTTCCCCGGCTTCTATCTGTCCGACTCGGGGCATCCGGTGGACTGGACGCTGGAGAGCCCCGAGCAGGTCGCGGCGGTCATGCGGGCGCAGGACTCGCTAGACGGACCCGAGTCGGCGCTGATCGTCGCCAACCCCGTGCCCGAGGAGGAGCAGCTCGATCCCGCGCTGCACGCGCGTGTGCTCGCCGACGCGCTGCACGCGTGCGAGGAGGAGGGTGTCACCGGCCAGGCCGTCACGCCGTTCCTGCTCGACTACCTGGTCCGGCACACCGACGGGGCCTCACTGACCGCGAATTTGGCGGCGGTGCGCGGCAACGTACGGCTGGCGGCGCGGATCGCGGCGGCCCGGGCCGCGGCATGACCACCGCACCCGGCGGAGCGCTCCTGGTGGTCGGGGACGTCGTCACGGACGTCGTCGCCCGGCACCGGGGGCCGCTCGCCGCGGGGACGGACACGGCGGCCGTGATCCGGACGGTGCCGGGCGGCGCGGGCGCCAACGTGGCCTGCTGGGCGGCGCATTGGGGCTGCCCCGAGGTGCGGCTGCTCGGCCGGGTGGGCACGGACGCGGCGTCCTGGCACGAGCGGGAGCTGACCGCGTGCGGGGTACGACCCCGGCTCGTCGTCGACGAGGAGGCACCGACCGGGACGGTGATCTGCCTGGTCGACACGGATGCTTCGGCCGAGCGGACGTTCCTCACCGACAGCGGCGCTGCACTGCGCTTCGATCCCGGCGACTGGTCGGACGCGCTCCTCGACGGCGTGGCCCGGCTGCACCTGTCGGGCTACCTGCTGTTCTCCGAGCCGAGCCGCGCGCTGGTCGCGGTGGCTCTGGCGTCGGCACGCGCGCGTGGTGTGCCGGTGAGCCTGGACCCCGCGTCGGCGGGTTTCCTCGTGGAGCTGGGTGTCGACCGTTTCCTGGAGCTCGTCGCCGGGGTGGACGTCCTGCTGCCCAGCCGGGACGAGGCGTGCCTGCTCACGGGGCTGCCCGACCCGGCCGACGCGGCGGCGAAACTGAGCCGGTACGCCCCGCTGGTGGTCACCAAGCAGGGCGCGGAGGGCGCGTTGGTCGCCCGCTCCGGATCAGTGCGTGCCCGGGTCCCCGCGACGCCGGCCACACCGCGGGACACCACGGGGGCCGGAGACGCCTTCACCGGCGCGTTCCTCGCCGCGCTGCTCACGGGCGCCGAGCCCGAAGAGGCGGCGCGCGAGGGGTGCCGGGCGGGAGCGCTGGCGGTCGAGCGGGTGGGCGGGAGACCGCCGGGACGAAGTGAGGGCGAGCGAGGGTAAAGGCGGCGAGGTGAGGGCCGGCGGGCTAAGACGGTGAGGGTGTGGGCGGGTCCCCCTGACCGCCCAACTCCCGTCCCCTCCCTGCTCCTACGCCTTGCGCCCCCACGCCGAGATCATCGGTGCCGTCGCCAGGTCCATGTTGCCGGCCGCGACGTTGGCCAGGTGGCGGTCGATGTCCTCGTCGGTCGCGATGCCGGCGGTGACGAGTTGCTCGCGGATCTGGCGGACCGTCGCGGACTCCAGGGCCGTGCAGGCGGGTGAGGTGACCGGGAAGTAGGCGTCGGCCTCGACGCGGCGCAGTCCGGCCTCGCGGAGCAGGCGCGGGAGTGTGCGGCCGTAGGAGAGGTCGGCGCCCCGCTCGGCGAGGAGTTCACGGAAGCCCTGCCGCAGCCGGTTGGCGAGCTGTTCTTCGGGACCGTGCTCGTCCGGGCAGGTCAGGGGCTGCAGGGCCGGGTCGGCGTCCTCGATCAGGAGGTACCCGCCGGGCCGCAGGGCCTTGATCATCGACTGCAACGCCCGTTCCCGGTCCGGGACATGGACCAGAACCAGCCGGGCGTGCACCAGGTCGAAGCCCTCCCCCGGGGGTTCCTCGGCGCCGACGTCATGGACGCGCACCGCCACCGGCGGGCGGGCGGCCGGGGTCAGCCGGGAGGTGTCGATGTCGGTCGCGACGACCTTGCCGGTGGGGCCGACCTTCTTCGCCAGCCACGAGACCACGGAGGTGCCGCCGGCACCGACCTCCCAGCAGCGCCAGCCGGGTCCGATGCCGAACCGCTCGAGGTGGCGGAAGGTCGTGGGGTCGAAGAGGGTGGCGAAGGCGTCGAAGCGCTCCTGGGCCTCGGACTGCCGGTTGGTGAGGAGATACCCCTCGGTTCGCGTCATGCCGCGATCATCCCAGTTGCCCGGCTCGGCGGAAGCGGTCGACGCGTGCAAACCCTTCGTCCACAGGCGGGAACAAAGCGGAACATTCTGTTTCCACAGGCTTACCCGCCGCTCACTCCGACCTGGCAAACTGGCCGACCAAGGCGGAGGAACGCGGCGCGGGCCGTCGTTCCGTGCGTCAGATCCGGGGAGATCCACGCAAGGAGATCCAAATGTCCATGGCAGGGAATCTGCGGAAGGTCACGAGCCTCGGCAGGGTCGGCGGCCTCCGCAAGGTGGCACGGCTGGCTCGACGGCGCCCCCGCGTCGACCTGAGCCACCATGCCCGGTCTCCGCTGGGCTCCTCCGTGGTGAACTGCGTGACGTACCGGGACGGCGAGCGGGTGCCCGTCGGCAGCGATCTGGTCGACACGGTGGAGCAGGTACGCAAGCAGCGCGACGGATTCGTGTGGCTCGGGCTGCACGAGCCGACGGACCAGGAGTTCGCCGGCATCGCCGAGCTCTTCGACCTGCACCCGCTGGCCGTCGAGGACGCGGTCGAGGCCCATCAGCGCCCGAAGCTGGAGCGCTACGGCGAGACGCTGTTCGCGGTGTTCAAGACGGTCTGTTACGTCGAGCACGAGAAGCTGACCGCGACGAGCGAGGTGGTGGACACCGGCGAGATCATGGTCTTCGTCGGCGAGGACTTCGTGATCACGGTGCGGCACGGCAGGCACGGCTCGCTGGGCCCGCTGCGCGAGGAGCTGGAGTCCAGTCCGCAGCAGCTGGCCAAGGGCCCGGCGGCGGTGCTGCACGCGATCGCGGACCACGTGGTCGACGACTATCTGAGCGTCACGGACTCGGTCCAGGCGGACATCGACCAGGTCGAGACGGACGTGTTCGCGGAGAACGGCGCGCGGGCCGACCCGGGGCGGATCTACCAGATGAAGCGCGAACTGCTGGAGCTGAAGCGGGCGGTGGTGCCGCTCGCCCGTCCGATCGAGGATCTCGCCACCCGGCCGATCCGGGTGGTCGACCCGGAGATACAGGCCTACTTCAGGGACGTCTTCGACCACCTCATGCGGGCGAAGGAGCAGATCGCCTCCTTCGACGAACTCCTCAACTCGATCCTCCAGGCCCACCTCGCGCAGGTCACGGTCGCGCAGAACGAGGACATGCGCAAGATCACCGCCTGGGCCGCGGTGATCGCGGTCCCGACGATGGTCTGCGGGGTGTACGGCATGAACTTCGAGCACATGCCCGAGCTTCACTGGCGGTACGGATACGGCCTGGTGATCGGCGTGATATCCGTGGCGTGCCTGGTGCTGTACCGCGGCTTCCGGCGCAACGGCTGGCTCTGACGCGCGCGGTCGCCGCGGGGTGAGTCAGCGGGATGGGCGTCGGCGGGCACCGTCAGCGAGGGCCGGTCCTGGCGTAGACGCTCTCCGCCCAGGAGGCGATCTGCTCCTCCGTCAGATGCTGGGCGAGGTCCGCCTCGCTGATCATGCCGACCAGGCGCTTGTTCTCGATGACGGGGAGCCGGCGGATCTGGTGGCTCTGCATCTCCTGGAGCACGTCGCCGACGTCGGCGCCCGAGTCGATCCAGCGGGGAGTGCCCTGGGCCATCTCGCCGGCGGTGATCCTGGCCGGGTCGTGACCCATGGCCACACAGCCGACGACGATGTCCCGGTCGGTGAGGATGCCGCAGAGCCGCTCGTTCGCGTCGCTGATGGGCAGGGCTCCGACGTTCAGCTCGCGCATCAGCTGGGCCGCGCGGTCCAGCGTCTCGTGGGCGGGGATCCACTGGGCGCCCCGGTGCATGATGTCTCCGGCGGTGGTCATGGAGTACCTCCTGATGCCGGGCGGCCGGCGCGGCGCGGGGAGCACCGCTGGTCCCGGCGCCCTACATTCTCGCCGCGCGACAGGACGGACGCACCCGGAACCGGGCGGTAACGGGGAAGTCGGCGCCGTCTCGATCCTTGACCGCTCAACCGCTCCACGCCGGATGCCGCGGGTCGTCCGCGCGGACCAGGACGTCGGCGGTGGCCGCGGGGTCGGTCTCGTCGGTGTAGCGCTCATAGGCGGGGAGGGTCCAGTGGTCGGCTTCGGGGGTGCGGCGGCGCAGGGCGCCGGGGGTGAGGAGGACGTGGACGGTCAGGTCGAAGGGGAACCAGTGGCGCAGCAGGAGGGGGCCGTGGAGCAACAGGAAGCCGCCGGGCGGGAGTTGGACGTGGGGGCTGCGGGTGGCGCGGTCGGTGACCGGGTCCCACAGGTCGGGCAGGACGCGTCCGTCGCCACCGGCTTCGAGGGGGCCGAAGACCTCGCGCCACAGGGCGCCGGTGTCGAACCAGCCGTCGTAGTAGGCCTCCACGTCCTGGCGGCCGTACTCCAGGCGCAGCGAGGCCGGGCGCAGGAAGCCGTCCGTGCCGACGGTCAGCGAGGGGCGGCCGTGTATGCGCAGCGCCTGACCCACGCGTTCGGCGAGTTCTCCCGGCCGGGCCGCGGGGGCGCCGTCGAAGGCGATGCGCGGCCAGGGGCTGCCGTCGGCCGGCTTCAGGTCGAGCAGGCGCTCGGCGAGGAGGTCGCCGAGCCGGTCCCAGGTGATCGCTTCGAGTCGCACACGGCCATGATGCGCCAGTCGCCGGGTGGGGTGTGGCGCCCACGGCCGGGGCCAGCGTCAGGACGCCGCGCGCTCGTGGCACGGCGGGCGGAGAGGAGTTGGGGAGGAGGAGGGGTGCGGAGAGGTGAGAGAGGGGGGCGCGTTCTGGACGTAGTCCGCGGGGCGGAAAGGGGGAATGACACACGTATGGCGCGCCTCGCAACTCCCCCGCACCGCACCGGACTTCTCGTCATTCAGCCGCTCAGGAGACGGCACTGCGCGGAGTGTCAGGCGGGGCCGTTGGCGCTGCTGGTGCTGGAGGAGGGGACGCCGAGGTGTCTCGACTGCGCCGACCTCGGGCATCTGGTGTTCCTGCCGCGCGGCGACACCGCGCTGACGCGGCGGTCGCGGGAGGAGAGCGGGCTGTCGGCGGTCGTGGTGCGGTTCGACCGGCGCAGGGGCCGGTACGAGCGGCAGGGGGTCCTGGTCGAGGAGGCGGGGCTCGCCCGGGCCGAGGAGCGGTGCCTGGCGGACGCGGAGGCGCGGCGGCGGCGCCGGGTGCGGGACGCCCGACGGCGGGCGGCCGAGGACGTGCGGTTCGAGGAGGCGTTCGCGGCGGAGATACGGCGGCTGTTTCCCGGGTGTCCGGCGGAGCGGGCGCGGGAGATCGCCGGGCACGCGTCGGCGCGGGGCAGCGGACGCGTGGGCCGGAGTGCGGCCGGGCGGGCCCTGTCCGAGGGGGCGGTGGTGTCGGCGGTCGTGGCGTCCGTACGGCATGTGGACACGCCGTACGACCAGTTGCTGATGAGCGGAGTGGCACGGCACGAGGCGCGGCGGCGGATCGGGGCGGCGGTGGACGGCGTGCTGCGGGGGTGGCGGGCGGAGGGGGCGATCGGCTGACCGTGCCGGTGTGCTCCGGGGCAGGGGTGGGCCGCGAACCGGCGCGAGAGGGAGGGGGAGGCGGGAGGGAGGGGGGAGGGGGAGCCCCCCGGAGATTGGCCGGGGGGAGCCACAAGCAGGCGAAAAGGGGTGGACGCTCGCTTATGTTCACGAGGCCTTAGGGCATGGTCACCGTGGAGGTGCGGGTCTTCACTTGTGGTTGTGGCGGGAGTGCCGGGCACGGTCTCGGCCGACACGGGGAGTTGACGTTTTCATGATCGATGGACCGTACTTCGTGCTGGTGGTGCTGGGTGTGCTCGGAACCGGTCTGGTCGCCGGGGTCTTCTGCGCGTTCTCCACGTTCGTGATGAGGGCGCTGGCCGCGTTGCCGCCGGCGCAGGGCGTGGCGGCGATGAACTCGATCAACGTGAGCGCGGTGCTGCCGGCGTTCATGTTCGTGTTCCTCGGGTCGGCGGTGCTGTGCGCGGTGATCGCCGTGGTGACGTTCGTGCTGTGGCCGGACGAGGGGACGGTGGAGCTGTTGCTCGGCAGCGCGCTGTATCTGTTCGGCACGTTCGGGGTGACGATGGTGGCGAACGTGCCGCGCAACGACGCCCTGCTGAAGCTGGAGCCGGGCACTGCGGAGGCGGCGGCGTACTGGCCGTCGTACGTGCGCGAGTGGACGATGTGGAACCACGTGCGCGCGGTCGCCTCGTCCGGCGCGGCGGTGGCGTATGTGCTGGCCCTCACCTGAGCGGGGGCTGAGAGCTTCCGGGCGGTGGCTTGGGAGAAGCCTGGGAAGAGGGGGCGGAAAGCGCGGTCCGTCCACTCTGCGCGGGTGGCCGATGGGCCGTATCGTGGCCGAAAGAGTGCCGCCCGATGACGCACGGCCTGCCGCATGCGGACGCAAGGAAGACGGCCATGGCCGATCCCAAGGGATTCATGACCACGCCTCGCCAGGACTGGCCCCGTCGGCCGGTCGAGGAGAGGGTCCGGGACTGGGACGAGGTGTACGTCCCGGGGGCGCTGCTGCCCATCATCGACAAGCAGGCCGACCGCTGTATGGACTGCGGGATCCCGTTCTGCCACGACGCCTGTCCGCTCGGCAATCTGATCCCCGAGTGGAACGACCTGGTGAGCCGGGACGACTGGCGGGCGGCGGCGGATCGGCTGCACGCCACGAACAACTTCCCTGAGTTCACGGGGCGGTTGTGTCCGGCGCCGTGCGAGGCGGGGTGCGTGCTCGCCATCAACCAGCCCGCGGTCACCATCAAGAACGTCGAGGTCGCCATCGCCGACCAGGCCTGGGAGTTGGGTCTCACGCCGCCCCGGCCGCCGGACCGGTTGTCCGGGCGGACGGTCGCGGTGATCGGGTCGGGTCCGACGGGACTCGCCGCGGCGCAGCAGTTGACCCGGGCGGGGCACACGGTCGCCGTGTACGAGAAGGACGACCGGCTCGGTGGGCTGATGCGGTACGGCATCCCGGAGTTCAAGATGGAGAAGCGGCATCTGGAGCGGCGGATCGAGCAGATGCGGGCCGAGGGGACGAAGTTCCGTACGTCGACGGCGGTCGGGCGGGATGTGGGGGCGGCGGAGTTGCGGGCGCGGTACGACGCCGTGGTGATCGCGACGGGGGCGACGGCGTGGCGGGAACTGCCGGTGCCGGGGCGGGAGTTGGCCGGGATCCAGCAGGCGATGGAGTATCTGCCGCTGGCCAACCGGGTGTGCGAGGGGGATTTGGCCGACTCCCCGATGTCCGCCGCCGGGAAGCATGTCGTCATCGTCGGCGGCGGTGACACGGGGGCCGACTGTCTGGGGACGGCGGTGCGTGAAGGGGCCGCGTCCGTCAGCCAGTTGGACATCTACGCCCAGCCGGACGCCGTGCGCGACGAGGACGCCGAGCCCTGGCCGACGTATCCGAGGATCTACCGGTTGTCGGCCGCGCACGAGGAGGCCGGGGACCTGGGGACGGCGCCGGCGGCGGACGCGGACGCCCGGCTGTTCGCGGCGTCCACGCTCCGCTTCACCGGCGACGAGGGCGGGCATGTGCGGTCGCTGCACCTCGTCGAGGTCGACGCGCAGCGGCGGCCGGTGGCGGACAGCGGGCGGACGTTGCCCGCCGACCTCGTGCTGCTCGCGCTCGGTTTCTCCGGGCCCGACCGGGCGGACGACGGGCTCGTCGACCAGTTGGGGCTGGCGATGGATCCGCGCGGGACGATCACGCGGGACGCCGACTTCGCGACGAACGTGCCCGGGGTGTTCGCCGCCGGGGACGCGGCGCGCGGGCAGTCGCTGATCGTGTGGGCGATCGCGGAGGGGCGAGCGGTGGCGGCGGCCGTCGACCGCCATCTGACGGGGAGTTCGCGGCTGCCGGCGCCGATCGGGCCGTACGACCGGCCGATGACGGTGTGACGGAGTGAGGCGGGGCCTCAGCCTCGCAAGGCCGAGCGTCACCCTCGCAAGGCCGAGTGTCGACCTCACAGAGCCGGGCCTCAGCGCCGCGTGTCCGTGCCCGCCACCTTCGCCGTCGACAACGCCACCCGGTTCCACGTGTTGATCGTGAGGATCAGTGAGAGCACGTGGGCCAGTTCCTGCTCGTCGAAGTGGGCGGCGGCCTGGGCGTAGACGTCGTCCGGGACGCCGGCGTCGGCCACCAGGGTCACCGCCTCCGTGAGGGCGAGAGCGGCCTGTTCGCGCTCGGTGAAGAAGTGCCGGGCCTCGCGCCAGACGGGGACCATGTGCAGCCGGTCCTCGCTCTCACCGGCCTTGCGGGCGTCGTTGGTGTGCATGTGGAGGCAGTACGCGCAGTGGTTGAGGTGCGAGGCGCGGATCTGGATGAGTTCGACCAGGGCCGGGTCGAGGCCCTCGCGGGCGGCGGCGTCGAAGCCGATGAGGGCGCGGAAGACCTTCGGGGCGGCCTTCGCGAGGTCGATGCGGGGCGCGGTGGCGGTGATGGTGTCGGCGTGGGCGCTGGTGTCCGTGTTCGTCGTCATGTGATCAATCTATGGACCGAAAAGACCCACTGTAGGGTGCATTTCCATGGCGAAATCGTGGGTCAATTCCGCGGAGCGGATAGGGGCTGATCTGCATCTGGAGCTGTCCGGGAGCGGCGGACGGCGGGCCGCTCTCATCGATGCGCTGCGCGAGGCCGTGCGCGGTGGGCGCCTCGCTCCCGGCACCCGGCTGCCGCCTTACCGCTCGCTCGCCGCGGACCTCGGCGTCGCCCGCAACACGGTGGCGGACGCGTACGCGGAGCTCGTGGCGGAGGGCTGGCTGACCGCACGCCAGGGCTCGGGCACCCTGGTCGCCGAGAGAGCCCGGCCACTGCGGGCGCAGCCCGCGCGACACACCGAGCGGGGTCCGGTTACGGCACCTCCACGCGCGCGTGCACCCCGGCACGACCTGCGGCAGGGCACGCCCGACGCGTCGGCGTTCCCGCGCGCGGCGTGGCTCGCGTCGTATCGGCGGGCCGTCCAGCAGACGCCGAACGAGGTGTTCGGGCCCGGTGACCCGGCCGGGCGGATCGAACTGCGGGAGGCGCTCACGGAGTACCTGGCACGCGTGCGTGGCGTACGGACCACACCCGACCGGATCGTGATCTGCTCCGGCTTCGCGCACGGGCTGCGGCTGCTGTTCGGCCAGGGCGGTGGCGGGGTGCTGCGGGCGCCGCTGGCCGTGGAGGCGTACGGGCTGGGCTTCCACCGGGCCTTGCTCGATACCGCGGGCGTGCGGACCGTACCGCTGCCGATCGACGAACACGGCGCGTGTGTCGAGGAGTTGGCGCGGGAGCGGGCGGTGTTGCTCACGCCCGCGCATCCGTTCCCGACCGGCGGTCCGCTGCAGGCCGAGCGCCGGGCCGCGGTGATCGACTGGGCACGCGCGCGTGGTGGGGTGGTTCTGGAGGACGACTACGACGGGGAGTTCCGCTACGACCGCAAGCCCGTCGGGGCGCTCCAGGGGCTCGATCCGGAGCGGGTGATCCTCCTCGGCTCGGTCAGCAAGAGCCTGTCGCCCGCACTGCGCCTGGGGTGGATGGTGCTGCCGGAGCGGTACGTCGAGGGCGTGCTCGCCGCCAAGGGTGAGCGCGAGGCCTGGGCGAGCGTCCTCGACCAGCTGTGCCTCGCCGACTTCGTCTCGTCGGGGTCGTACGACCGTCATGTGCGGCGGATGCGGCAGCGGTACCGGAGCCGCCGCGACCGCCTGGTCGCTGCGCTCGCCGCGCAGGCCCCGCACATCGAGGTCACCGGGGTCGCGGCGGGCCTGCACGCGGTACTGCGACTGCCTCCCGGCACGGAACGCTCCGCGCTCAAGGCCGCGGCATGGCAGGGCGTCGCCCTGGACGGCCTCGCCGCGTTCCGCCACCCGGAGACGGACATGCCGGTCCGGGACGGGCTGGTGGTCGGGTACGCGACACCTTCGGAGCACGCGTACGGGGCGGCCTTGGAGGCGCTGTGCGGGGTGCTGCCGCCGGGGGAATCGACGGAGGCCCCGACTGACGGATGAGCCCACGGGGGTGGGGCCCTGGCCGGCGGACGGGCGAGCCGACCCGTGGCTGTCCGGCAGGTCGGGTGAGCCACGGTCTCCGTCCCCGGCCGAGCGGACCAGCGCCCCCGCAGGCGGCGAGTCGCCCCGCTCCCCCACGGCCGCACAACCGCGCCCCGATATTCCCCCACGCCCGGATGAGAAGTCGTACGCCCCCGCTCGCACCTCCGGAGGAGACCGCGTGTACTACCCGCGGACGAGCCGTTCGGCGTGGTCTCCTCCCGGCTCACGAAATCCGTCGTCGGGGGGCCGGAAGGCGGCTTCCGGGCGACGGGAATCGCAACGGCGGTGGGACCATCGGCGAAGGAGGCGAGTCGGCGTCGGGCCCGGAGTGGGCCGGTCGGTGGCCCGTCCCCATCCTTCGTTCCGTCGTCAGGCGCAGGGCCACCCCCGCGCGTCCCCCCTGTTGGCGGTCGGTCCTGGAGGGTGTTGATGACGACGCTCGACGAACGTCAGGGAGAGGGCGCGCGCGACGGGGACGTACCCCGGGGCGAGGTGGCCCTGGAGCGGATCGAGGCGCGCGAGGCGGAGGGGGCGTTTCGCCCGGCCGCCGTCCCGCTCGATCACCCCGTGGCCGCGTTGCCCCGACTCGCCGGTTCCAAGGCGGCGAACCTCGCGCGTGCGGCGCGGGCCGGACTGCCCGTGCTCCCCGGGTTCGTGATCCCCGAGTGCGCGGACGGCGACACGGTCGCCCTGCGCCGGGCCTGGCAGGACATCTCCCATTCCGGTGCGCGGCCCCTGGTCGTACGGTCCTCGTCGCCGCAGGAGGACACGCAGGAGTCGTCCCTGGCGGGCCAGTTCGACTCCGTGCTCGACGTACGCGGCTGGCCGGACTTCCGTACGGCGATACAGGCCGTGCTCGATTCGGCGCATCGGCCCGACGGGTCGACCGCGCCCATGGCGGTGCTCGTTCAGCCGATGCTGGCGGCTCGCGTGGGCGGGGTGATGTTCGGTGCCGATCCCGTGGAGGGGCGCGCGGACCGGATGCTGGTGAGTGCGGTGCGCGGCGGGCCGGACAGTCTGGTGAGTGGTGAACAGGCCGGTACCAACTACTGGTTGAGCCGGCGGGGGCGGTTGCTGCGCACGGAGCCGGCGGCCGCCGATGCCCTGCTCACGCCCGCCGAGCTGCGGCAGTTGGCGCGGCTCGCGGGACGCGCTCGCCAAGTCTTCGGTGGGCCGCAGGACATCGAGTTCGGGTTCGACGGGGGCGGACGGCTGTGGTTGTTCCAGAGCCGTCCCATCACGGCGATGGCGGTACGGCCGCCGCGCGGGGCCCGGTTGCTCGGTCCGGGACCGGTCGCGGAGACGCTGCCGGAGCAACTCCTGCCGTTGGAGCAGGACTTGTGGGTGACGCCGATGGCCCGTGGGCTGACCGCCGCGCTCGACATCACGGGCAGCGCGGCGCGTCGGCTGCTGCGGACGGTGCCGTTGGTGACGACGGTCGGCGGGTGGGCCGCGGCCGACCTGCGCCTGCTCGGGGCGGTCGCGCCGAAGCACCGGTGGCTCACCCTGATCAACCCTGCGCCGGGGGCGCGGCGGCTCGGCGCGGCCTGGCGGGTCGGCCGCCTCACCGCCGCGCTGCCCGGCCTGGCCGCGGACCTCGTCGCGGACGTCGACCGCCACCTCGCCCAGGTCCCGGCCCCCGCCGAACTCCCCGCCCCCGACCTGGCCGCCGAGCTCCGCTGGACCCGCGCGGTCCTGGTCTCCCTGCACGCCCAGGAGGCCCTCGCGGGGGCCCTCCTGCACGAACACGAGCCGCCGACGACCCGTACCGCGGCGGGCGCGGCCCTGACCGCCCTCGCGGAGACCCGCGCCCGAGGCATCCCGGACGACCAGGCGCCCACCGCGTCCCCGACGATCCTCGCCCTGACAGCGCCGATCCTCCGGGGGCGCGGGCGCTTGCCTCAGGCGGACGCGTCGGACACCGGCGACGGTCTCGGCCCGCGTCCGGCCCCGCTGCCGCCTGCGGACCAACTGCTCCCAGTGGCACCCCTGTCTCCGACGATCCCGGCGATCCCGCTGTCCCAGCCGACCGCGCGCTCCACCGCCTCGCTCACCCCCACCACGTCGCTCACCCCCGCCCCCTCACCCACCCTCGTCACCACCCCGCCGCACTCCGCCCCGCCACACTCCACCGCACCCCTCTCCGCCGCCTCCCTCTCCCCCACCCCTTCTCTCCCACCCCGTGAAGCCCTCCGCCTGCGCGCCCGTTGGGTTCACGAGCTGCAGGTACGGCTGGTCCGGGAGGTCGCTTGGCGGTTGGGGCTAGCCCTGGACCGCGTGGGGCTGCTGCGCTGGCCTGAATTGGTCGCCGCGCTCGACGGCGAGGCGCTGCCCGGGGATCTCCACGCGCGCGTGCCGCTGCCCGAGTCGCCGCCGTTGCCGGATGCCTTCCGGCTCGCCGAAGGGGCGGTGGTCGCCGAGCGCACCGACGGCGCCGGCGAAGGCCGGGGCGTGTCCGGCGGGCGGGCCGTCGGGACGGTCTGGGACGGGACCGGACCCCGCCCGCCGGACGCCGTGCTCGTCGTACGCACCCTCGACCCCGCCCTGGCCCCGCTCCTGCCCCAACTCGCCGGTCTGGTCGCGCAGACCGGCAGCCCGCTGTCCCATCTCGCCGTCCTGGCAAGGGAGTTCGGGTTGCCGGCCGTCGTCGGTGCGACCGATGCGGTACGGCGCTTCCCGCTCGGGTCACGCATCGCCGTGGACGGGACCACCGGTGACGTACGAACCGGGGCCGCCCGGACGGGAGACAGACGATGAGACGGATCGCGTACCTCTTCGGAAGCCTCGCCGCCGCCGGCGCCGGGACCTATCTCGTCGTGTACCTGTACCGCTGGCAGTGGCAACGGGCCATCCTGTGCGGGATCCTCCTGCTGGTCGTCGAAGTGATGCTGCTCGGCATCGTGTTGCTCGGACGGTTGGCCCGGATCGAGGAGCGGGTCAAGGAAAGCGCCGAGAGGCAGCGCAAGTTGACGGAGCATCAGGAAGACGTGCTGGTACGGCTGCGGCAGACACCCGCCGAGCGGGAGGGCACCCGGTTCCGCTGGCTGGAGGACACCGCCGACCGGACATACGTCTTCGTGCCCGTCCTCATGGTCACCGGTGTACTCCTGTCCGGACTCGCCTGGGTGGTCCAGCGGATCGCGTCCGCGACCGGTCGCCCGGCGGAACGGCGGCTCGCGGGACGGCTCACCGTGCTCACCGCACCGGATCCGGGCGCGGCGGGCGAGCTGGAGGACCGGCCTCCGCTGGGCGGCCGGCGCTCCAAGGGCCGCGTCGCGCGGGTGGCCGCCGTCGCCGTCGTCGGGGCGACCCTGCTTGCCGGGCTCGTCGTCGGGCTCGCCGACCTCACCCAGACCCGGGAGCAGCACGAGAACGACAACGAGGCGACCTCCGTACTGCTCCAGGTCGACCTGCGCGGCAGCGGCATGACGGCCGAACGCCGAACGCTCGCCGCCCAGCAGGTATGGGAGCGCTGCCGGGACGCCACGTCCGTGCCGCTGAACCACGCGACCCTGGGTGACCTGGGCGACGGCGTGTTCGCCGGGGTGGTTCGCCCCGCGCTCACCGAGCACGACCGTATGCGGCTGCGCGGCTGCCTGGAGGACACGACCCTCGACCGCGCCCACCTCACGGTGGTCGGCATCGGAGACGCGGACGCGGCCGATGACTGAGCCGACCCGCACCCCGGCCCGCGTCCCAGCTCGCACCCCGGCCCGCGCCTCAGACCGCACGCCGGCCTTCACCCCAGCTCACACCCCGCCCCCTCCCCTCAGCCCACCCTCGCCCCGCACACCCGTACGTACACGGACAACTCACCCTTCACCCACTCGGGTTACCATGCCAAAGCGCCCCCGTCCCCGAACCCTCCGGGTCGCCCATGGCTGTCGCCCTTGCTCCCCCGCCCCGGCCCGCCCTGCCCAGGGCCCGCCTGCCACGCCGTGTGCTGCGTGTTCTGCTCGCGGTCGTGCTCGGTTACGTCGTCCTGTGGGCGGCCGGTGCGCTCGGCGTGCTGGCGCTGTCGTACTGGGTGCGGTCGGAGACTCCGCCGCCGCCCGGGACCCGTACCGTGCAGGGCATCCATCACTTCCAACCCGTGGACACCGAGGGCCGGTTGTGGCGGGGCGCGGCGCCGTCCCCCGCCGGGTACCGGGCGCTCGAAGGCATGGGGTTCAGTACGGTCGTCGACCTGCGCGCGGAGGATCTGAGCGCGGCCCAACTCGCGGAACCGGGCAAGGCCGGGCTGGATGTCGTACGACTGCCCGTTCGGGACGGTCAGACGCCGAGGCCCGAGCAGGTGCGGCGGTTGCTGGACGTGGCCGCGCAGGCGCCCGGGCGGGTGTTCGTGCACTGCGGTGCGGGGGTCGGCCGTACGGGGACGATGGCGGCGGCCTATCTCGTACGGACCGGGGAGCGGTCGCCCGAGGAGGCGGTCCGGCGCAATCTCGCGGTCGGACCGCCGTCGATCGAGCAGATCTACTACGCGCTCAGCCTCGGGACGGGCCGGCTGGAACAGCCACCGTTCCCGGTGGTCGCCGTCAGTCGGCTGGTGGACGCGCCACGACGGATGCTGTCGTGGCTCTGACTCCATAACAAGATGCAGCGATTAGTAATCAACTCAGTGCCAAAATAAGGGACTTGCGCGGGGTTGGTGGGGGGTTGTCGGTGGGACTGTGCGGAACTCAATGAGCCGGTAAACCGGTCTCAGGACAGCAGGAAGTCGGCCTCACCCGCCTTGGCGCCCTCGATGAAGGCGGTCATCTCGTCGGTGGTGTAGATCAGCGCCGGTCCGTCCGGGTCGGTGGACTGGCGGACGGCGATCCGGCCGTCGGCGAGCTTCATCGCCTCCAGGCAGTTGCCGCCGTTCCCGCCGCTCCACGGCTTGTGCCAGCCCTCGCTTCCCAGCTCCCGCGCGGGCATGCCGTTGTAGACCTGCTTGCGCGGCTTGATGCGATCCATTCACAGCTCCTTGCGGAGATCCCGGAGGATCTCCTTCGTGCGATGTGCCGTAGCGGCCTGCGCCGCCATGCGGTCCATGACCTCGAGATGGGTCGCCACCTCTGCGCGCGCGTCCAGGTAGACGGCGCCGGTCAGGTACTCGCTGTAGACCATGTCCGGCAGTTCTGACATGGCAAATCGGAACAGCACGAAGGGCCCGAACGTGCCGGGGTGCGGCCCGTTGGAGAAGGGCGCGACCTGCAGCGTCACATTGGGCAGCTTCGTGGCCTCGAGCAGCTTGTCGATCTGGGCACGCATCACCTCCGGGCCGCCGACCTGGCGGCGCAGCGCGGTCTCGTCGAAGACGGCCCAGAAGCGGGGCGCGTCCGGACGGGTGAGCAGATCCTGGCGTTGTATGCGCAGGGCGACGTGGCGCTCGATGTCCTCGGGCTGGGTCTGGCCTACGGCGCCCGACTTGAGCACTCCGCGCGCGTAGTCCTCGGTCTGGAGGAGTCCGGGCAGGAAGTGCGGATCGTAGGAGCGGATCAGGCCGGCCGCGCCCTCCAGGCTGACGTACATCGAGAACCAGCCCGGCATGATGTCGTGGAAGCGCTGCCACCACCCGGGCTTGTTGGCCTCCTCGGCCAGCAGCACGAAGGTCGCGGCCTCCTCGCCGGAGACGCCGTACGACTTCAGGAGCAGCTGGAGGTAGGGGATCTTGAGCGAGACCTCGGCCATCTCCATGCGGCGGACGGTGGCGGGGGCCACGCGCAGTACGCGGGCGGCCTCTTCGCGCTTGAGCCCGGCGCGTTCCCGCAGGTCCAGCAGGCGGCGGCCGAGGACGACCTGGCCGACCGTCGGCGCGGACCGCGGTTCGCTCACGGCTCCACCTCCACTGAGTCCCTTGATCGGCCGGGCGCGGGAAGGTCTCGCCGACGCCAAAAGCATGCTGACAGCCCTACGGCGCCATTCGAAGACCTATTCGAAGATCTGTACGGATATGTACGGATCTTCGGTGATCCCAACTGGCGCCGCTCAACGTGCTGTTGAGCAGTGTGCCACGACCGTCCACAACGTCACACCGCACTCTGCATTTTTCAGAGTGACACTTGCCAAGTGTTCACGGCGGGGCGATAGTGGCAAGCGTGATTCCGTCCGCGCCCTTAGGAACAGACGCCGCCGCAGGCCCTCTCGGCCTCGGTGCCGCCGCGGGAGCAGCGCCCCACGGGGCCGCCGCTGCCGAGCGCCGGTTCCGTTTCGAGCTGGCCGCCCATCCGGGTTCCCCCGCACAGGCGAGACGCCTGGCCAGGGCCCGGTTGACCGGCTGGTCGGTGTGCGAGGACATCTGCGACACGGCCGCCCTGGTGATCTCCGAACTGGTCACCAATGCCATCGTGCACACCGCGAGCAGCCTCATAGTCTGCGAGCTGCACGACGGTGACGACCTGGTGCGCATAGCCGTGCGTGACGAGGGCTGCGCACCGGGTGAGCCACACCCGTCGCCGGCCCGGCCCGAGGAGGAGCACGGGAGGGGATTGCTTCTCATAGACGGCCTCTGTCACGCCTGGGGCGCCCAGGAGCACGGTCTTGGCCTGCTGGTCTGGGCCGAGCTCCCCCGCAAGGCCGACTCCCCCCGCCACGACTGCGGCCCCTGCAACGACCTCGGCTGGGGCGCCCGCCCCAAGCCCGGTCCTGCGGACGGCCCGGACGAGGAGGACGAGCCGGAAGGACACCACACGCTGCCGTTCGACGAGGACGGGATCGGGGACGGGAACTCGGCGGACGTCCGAGCCCCCTCACCCGACGGGCGGGTCGGGACCGCGGACGACGCCTCGGGCCCGGCGCCCGACGGGCGGACACCGGGTTCCGGGGACATGAGGACCACTCATCAGGCGGGCGTGGGGGCACAGCCGTCCGGTGAGCGGTCCGAGGGTCCGGGGAGCGCGGGAGTCACTCCTCGACTCGACGGGCGAGCCGACGGGCCGGGGGGCGTGGGGGTCCCTCGACTCGACGGAGGCTCCGGCGAGTCAGGGGACGTACGGGCCGTGTCGCTCGGTGGACAGGCTCGGGAGTCGTGGGGCGTGGGGGCCCCGCGAGTCGGGGGGCGGGTTGCCGGGTCGTGGGGCGTCAGGGCCCCGCGGGCCGGTGGACCGGCTCAGGAGTCGTGGGGCGTGGGGGCGCCTCGGGTCGGAGGTTCGGGTGACGTGGGGGTTCCCCCGTCCGACGGGTCTCGTCGGGATCGGGGGCACGAGTGAGCGGGGTGACCGGCGGTGGCCGGGTACTGAGTCTGGACACGCTGGTCCGTGTCCAGCGGGGGCTGTGCACGCCGGCCGGGTCGCGGCGACTGCCGTTGCCCGCCGGTATGACGGCTCCCCTCGGCTGCGACGCGGTGGCGGCGCCGGCCGAGTTCGGTCCGCTGGTGCTGCCACGACTGCCACGGGTGGGGTGCGTCTACGCCGACGAGGCGCACTGGTGGTGGCTCGTGCCGTCCGACTCCGATTACGCCCTGGAGTGGCCGGCGCCCGCGCAGTACACCGCCGGGGCGGTAGTTCCGGACGCCCCGGCGGTCCCCGGCCTGATCCACAAGCCGGACGGCACGCTCCCCTACACCCCGCCGATCCCCCTGTACCTGGCCCTGTGCCGGGTCACGGGGACCACGCCGACCTGGTCACGGCCGGTCAGCGCCTGACGCTCCGCTGAGGGAGGCCGGGCGGGCGGCGCAGGGGGCCGCTCCGCCGGAAGGCCTCGCCGGTGGTTCCTTCGGCTTCGCTCGGGGAAGCCGAAGGAACCCCGCGCCGCACCAAGGGCCGGCGGCGGATTCGCCGACGCGGCCCTTTCTGCTTCTCCCGCCTTCTTCCGGCGCCACCCATCCCGCCCGCACGGCGTACGCCCGCGCGTCACTCCCCTCTTGTCTCGCGCCCTCCCCTGCCCACCTCCGTCCCGCGATAGTTGCCCTTCGTCGACGGGAGTCGGCAGGGCTGCGGATCGGGGGAAGACGGCGTTGGCCAAGAAGCAGGACAAGGGTGATCCCGAGGTCTCCGAGTCGGAGCGGCTGCTCTTCGGCGGACCGTTGCGGTACGACATGGGCTGGAACCAGTACCGCGAGGCGTTCCTGGAGCTGAACTTCCGGGCGATGGTGACGCGGCTGCCGGCTCTCATGGGGTCGAGTTTCAAACTGGCGTGGCAGGCCGACCGCCGGGCCGCGCGGATCGTGATGGCGGCCGAGGTGAGCCGGGGCCTGGCCCAGGCGGTGGGTCTGCTCGCCGTCAACAGCGTGCTGGGGCGGCTCATCTCCGGCGGCCCGATCGCCGACCGGCTGCGCGACGCGGCCCCCGCGCTGGTCGCCATGGCCGCCGTCACCCTGTTCGGGGCCCTGCTGCGAGCCGCGTCGACCTACGCCACCGGACGCCTTGAGCCCAAGGTGGAGCGCGTGGCCACCGAGCTGTATCTGGAGCGCGCGGCGGCCGTGGAGTTGGCCGCGATCGAGGACCACGCCTTCCACAAGCTGCTGGACACCGCCCAGTACGGCGCCGGCTCGGCCCGCCGGATGATCTCGTACGCCACCCGGGTCGTGAACGCCGGCATCTCGCTCATCGCGGCGGCGAGCGTCCTGACCGTGCTGCACCCCGCCCTGCTCCCGCTGCTCGCGACGATGACGCTGCCGAGCGCGTGGAGCGCGCTGACCAACGCCCGGCGCCGCTACGAGTCCTTCCACACCTGGGTCCAGCACGCCCGCGCCGGCCACCTGATCAGCGGGCTGCTGACCGAGCCGGCGGCCGCGCCCGAGATCCGTGTGCACGGCGTCGGCCCCTTCCTGCTGCGGCACTTCCGCGCCATGTCGGAGACGGCCGAGGCCGAG
The DNA here is from genome assembly GCF_029892565.1 of Streptomyces pseudovenezuelae. Taxonomy (GTDB): domain Bacteria; phylum Actinomycetota; class Actinomycetes; order Streptomycetales; family Streptomycetaceae; genus Streptomyces; species Streptomyces pseudovenezuelae_A. The sequence goes on from NZ_JARXVH010000005.1 coordinate 274,491, forward strand.
CAGGCCCGACTGGCCCGGCTCGCCGCGCGCACCGGGCTGATCGCCGCGGTCTGGACGGGCCTGGCGACCGTGGCGACGTACACGACACTCGGCGGGCTGCTGCTGTCCGGGACGATGGCGCTGTCGGTGGCGGGTACGGCGGTGATCGCGATCCGGACCGGTTCGTCGAGCCTGGACAGCCTCGTCCTGGAGGTCAACGCGCTCCACGAGGAGGCGCTGTTCGTCGGCGATCTGCAGAAGCTGTACGTCGAGGCAGCCGAGCGGGCCATTCCGATCGGCGGCGACCCGCTGCCCGAGGACCCGAGGGAGATCCACTTCGAGAACGTCACCTTCAACTACCCGGGCGAGTCCGCCCGCCCCGCCCTCGACGACATCACCCTCACCCTGCCGCTCGGCCGGATCGTGGCGCTCGTCGGCGAGAACGGCTCCGGCAAGACCACCCTGGTCAAGCTGCTCGCGGGCCTGTACACCCCGGACCGGGGCCGGATCCTGTGGGACGGCGTCGACGCGGCGACCGCGGACCGGCACGCGCTCGCCGACCGGGTCGCGATGCTGGCCCAGGACTTCAAGCGCTGGCCGTTCACGGCCCGGGTCAACGTCGCCATCGGCCGCTCCTCCGCGCCCCTCACCGAGGAGCGCATGGCCACCTCGCTCACCGAGGCGGGCGCCGAGGACGTGGTCGCGGACCTGCCGCGCGGCCTGGACACCCTGCTGGCCCGCAACTTCAGCGGCGGCCACGAGCTGTCCGGCGGCCAGTGGCAGCGGCTCGGCATCGCGCGGGCGGCCTACCGGCGCGGGAGCATCCTGATCGTGGACGAGCCGACGGCGGCCCTGGACGCGCGGGCCGAACTGGAGGTCTTCGAGAAGATCCGCGCCCTCGCCTCGGCCGGCCAGACCGTCGTCCTGATCACCCACCGGCTGGCGTCCGTGCGCCACGCGGACCTGGTGCACGTCCTCGACCAGGGCCGGCTCGCGGAGTCCGGCACCCCCGAGGAACTACTGGCGGGCGGCGGCATCTACGCCGAGCTGTACACGCTCCAGGCGGAACAGTTCACCGCCCCGCTCCCCGCCCCGGTGCCCACCCAGAAAGGGGGCTGACCTGGGGCCACCGCGCTCTTGCATCACCAGGTTCAGGCCACCGCGTCCACGGCCGCCTCGCCACCGCGCACGACCACCAGGAACGTGTCCGTCGCGAGGTCCATCACGACCTCCGCCTGCAGCCCTTCCATCCGTCGCGCCTGCGCGAACTCCTCGGCCGGCCACGAGCCCCGCGGCCCACCCGCGGGAAAGCACTCGAGCACTGTTCGCCCGTTCACCATCCAGCACCTCCAGAAACGTCGTCTTGCAGGAGTTCCTGTAGGAGTTAACGCCGAACCAGGGGTGAACGCCTCGCCAAGTTGCGGTTCTGAGACGTAGTTGACACACCTCCACTGCGGAGTGTGAGGGTCCCGTCACCAACCGATCATCAACCGATCAGCAGTGATACGGAATGTGTCAGTCCTCGTACTCGTCGTGATACCGGACGCGTTCGCTGCCGGCCGGCGCCCCGAGCGCCGAGGCCCGCCCCGCGGGCAGTTCCCACTCCTCCTGGCGCCCCAGCGCGGTCAGATCCAGGAAGCTGGTGGTCGGGCCGAGGCCGTCGAGTCCGCGCGCGTACGTCGAGTACGTGTGGAAGACCCGTCCCCCGTCCCGCAGGAAGCAGCTGACGCCGGGCCGGTCGAAGAGCTCCCCGTCCTCCTCCAGGGTCGCCTCGAAGTCATGGTTGAAGTCACCGCCGCAGGCCGCGTACCAGGGCAGCGTCCAGCCCATCCGCGCCTTGAACGGCAGGATCTTCGTATACGGCGCCCGGGAGACCGCCGCGAACGTCGTGCCCCGCGCCTTCAGATGCGCCAAGTGCCCGACCTGGTCGAGGAACCCCGAGCAGCTGCGGCAGCCGGCGTCCCACTCGGGCGCGAACATGAAGTGATATACGACGAGTTGGGGCCGTCCCTCGAACAGATCGGGCAGTGTGGCCTTCCCGTCGCCGCCCTCGAAGACGTACTCCTTGTCGATCTCGACCATCGGCAGTCCGCGCCGCTCGGCGTTCAGCGCGTCCCGCGCGCGGGTGGCGGCCTTCTCCTTGAGCAGCAGTTCCTCGCGCGCCGTGCGCCACTGCTCACGCGAGACGATCTCCGGAAGCGACATGGCCCCTCCAGTTGCAACGGTCCGTTCCGCAGTGGTGACCGAGGGGAGGGGTGGAACTCATCGGTGCGGCAGAGAATTTTCCGAGTACGTCACCGGAAGCGTCGTGAGGCCGCGGGCGCGCAGCGAGCGGCGCCAGGTCGGCCGCTCGTCCGCGAGGGCGAGTTCGGGGAAGCGTTCGAGGAGGGCGGCCAGGGCGATCTCGGTCTCGGCGCGGGCCAGGGGCGCGCCCAGGCAGTAGTGGATGCCGTGGCCCAGGGCGAGATGGCCGGAGGCGTCGCGGCCGAGGTCGAGGCGGTCGGGGTCGGGGAAGCGGTCGGGATCGCGGTCGGCGGAGGCCAGGGAGACCCAGACGGTCTCGCCGGCGGGGATGGTGACGTCCCCGATGGTCACGTCCTCGACGGGGAAGCGCCGGATGCCGAACAGGGCGGGGCCCTCGTAGCGGGCGAACTCCTCGACCGCGCCCGGCAGCAGCGCCGGGTCCTTGCGCAACTCGGCGAGCTGCTCGGGGTGTTGGAGCAGGGCGAGCACCGCGTTGCCGATGAGCTGGACCGTGTTCTCGTACCCGGCGAAGAGGATGAGGAAGGCGAGGGACATCAGCTCGTCCTCGCTGAGCCGGTCGCCCTCGTCGCGCACGGCGATCAGGTCGGAGAGCAGGTCGTCGGCGGGCTCCCGGCGCTTGTCCACCACGAGTTGGGTGAGATAACCGAGCAGCGCCACCACCGCCTGCTTGGCGGCCTCGGGCCGGGCCGGATCCGGTGCGATGAGGGCGTCGGTCCAGATGCGGAAGTCGAGGCGGTGGGTGTCCGGGACGCCGAGCAGGTCGCAGATGACGGTGATGGGCAGGGGCGCGGTGTAGGCGGCGACCAGGTCGGCGGTGCCGTGCGGACCGAGCGCGTCGAGGAGGCGGTCGGCGGTCTGCCTGATGGGCGTGCGCAGTTGCTCGATCCGGCGGGGTGTGAAGGCGCGGCTGACGAGCCGGCGGACCCGGGTGTGGTCGGGCGGGTCCATGTTCAGCAGGTTGGCGTCGAGCGCGGGCGGCAGCGACAGTCCCTTGTAAGTCCCCGCCGTGGCATGGCGCTTGTCCAGTGACAGCCGTGGATCGGCCAGCGCCGTCCGCACGTCCTCGTACCGCGTGACCAGCCAGGCGGGTGTGCCGTCCGGACCGGCGATGCGCTGCACCGGCGAGGTGTCGCGGAGCAGCCGGTACGCGTCGTAGGGCTGGTCGAGAAGGCCTTCGGCGAGGTCGTCCATGGGAGCAGCCTATGCGGATCGGCCGGGCATCTCGGTCACCTCCGTGACCGGATCGGCGACGCCTCAGGTGTCGTATCAGGTGTGTGTCAGGTGTCGTAGTCCTGGATGCGCCGGCCGTGTCCGCGGTCGAGCAGGACGGGCAACCGCTCCCCCAACTCCCGTACCACTGAAGGGACATCGAGGGTGAGGAGCTGCCGGTCGCGCATCAGGATCCGGCCGTCGACGATCGTCGTACGGACGTCGGAGGAGCGGGCGCTGTGCACGAGGGTGGCGGCGAGGTCGTGGACGGGCTGGGTGTGCGGGCCGGTGAGGTCGACGAGCACGAGGTCGGCGCGGCGGCCGGGGGCGAGGGTGCCGAGGGTGTCGCCGAGGCCGACCGCGCGGGCGCTCTGGAGCGTTGCGTGGTGCAGGGCCTGACGGGAGGTCAGCCAGCGGGGGTCGCCGGTGGTGGACTTCTGGATGAGGGCGGTGAGCGCCATCGACTCCCATACGTCCAGGGAGTTGTTGGAGGCGGCGCCGTCGGTGGCGAGTCCGACGGGGATGCCGAGGTCGTGCAGGGCGCGCACGGGAGTGGTCGTGAGCCAGCCGAACTTGAGGTAGCCGCGGGGTGCGGTGGCCACCGCGGTACGGCCGCTCGCCCGTTCCAGTACCGGCAGGTCGCGGTCGATGATGCCGGTGCCGTGCGCGATGAGGACGTCCACGTCGAGGAGGCCGGTGCGTTCCAGGACCTCGATGGGGGTGACGCCGTGGCGGGCGAGGCTGGCGTCGGTCTGGTCGCGGTTCTCGGCTGCGTGGAGATGGACGGACAGGCCGTGTTCGCGGGCTAGTTCGGCGGTGGCGGTGAGGTCGGTGTCATCGACGGTGTAGGGGGCGTGCGGGGCGAGGGCGGTGGTGATGCGACCGCCGGCGCCGCCCCGGTGGCGTAGCGCGAACTCCAGTGATTTCTCCCGCCCTTGGGCACCCTGCGAGGAGAAGTACGCCTCCCCCAGATGCGCCCGCAGCCCGCACTCCTCGACCACGGCGGCCACCGCGTCCATGGAGAAGTAGTGGTCCGCGAAGCAGGTGACGCCGGCCCGGATCATCTCGGCGCAGGCGAGCCGCGCCCCCAACTCGACGTCCTTCTCGGTGAGGTTGGACTCGATCGGCCAGACGACGTCGTTGAACCACTCCTCGGTCGGCAGATCCTCCGCGACCCCGCGCAGCGCGACCATCGGCGCGTGGGTGTGGCAGTTGATCAGCCCGGGCATGGCCACCTGCCCCCGGCCGTCGATGCGCTCGACGGCCGGCGCCCCCTCGACCGCGGCGGCGGTGGTGACGGACTCGACGAGCCCGCCACGTACGACAACCGCCGCGTCCTCCTCGAACCCGATCCGTTCTTGATCGTCGTACACGAGGACGGTGCATCCGGTGATGATGAGATCGGCGGGAGACTCGGTCATCCCGCCAACGTACGACGAGGTCGTCGGCGCGCGTGAGCCGAACCGCGCATCCCGTCCTGGCCCTGTCCAGGATTCCCCCGGGCGGGGACCCTGGCCACACCACCGCCCGCCCGACGGCTCCGGAAAGAGGCCCGGCATGCTCCTCGGCACCTGGAACCTGGAGAACCTCTACCGCCCCGGCGGCCCCTCGGGCCCCAAGGACAAGGCCGCCTACGACACAAAGCTCGCCGCCCTCGCGGCCGTGCTCACGGAGCTGGACCCGGGGCTGCTCGGCGTGCAGGAGGTCGGCGATCCCGAGGCGCTGGACGACCTGACCGGCCTGCTGGGCGGCACCTGGCACACCGCGCTCTCCCAGCACCCGGACGGCCGGGGCATCCGGGTCGGCTTCCTCAGCCGCACCCCGCTGGAGGTGCTCTCCGACACGAACGCGTTCCCGGCGAAACTGCGCCCCGTACAGGAGGACGACTCGGGCGCGCAGGTCGGGGCGGCGGGCCGGGGCTTCCTCGCGGTCGAGACGGTGACCGCCGCCGGCCCGCTGCGGGTGGCCGTCGCACACCTCAAGTCGAAGCTCCTGTCCTACCCGGGCAACCGCTTCTTCCCCCACGACGAGGCCGAACGCGCCCGCTACGGCGCCTACGCCCTCTACCGCCGCGCCGCCGAGGCCACCACCCTGCGCGCCCTCGCCGACGAACTCCTGTCCGGCGACGGCCGCGAGCGGGACGTCGCCGTACTGGGCGACCTGAACGACGAGGTGCAGGCGGCGACCACCCAGATCCTGCTGGGCCCACCCGGCTCGGAGATCGGCACAGCGGGCTACGACCGCCCGGACCAGGGCGACGCACTCCGCCTGTGGGACGTGGCCCCGCTGATCCCCGCCGACCAGCGTTACTCCCGTATCAACTCCGGCCGCCGCGAACTGATCGACCACATCCTGGTCAGCCACCGCCTGGTCCACCGGGTGACGGCGGCGGGCACGGGCCTGCCGGGCGAGGGGACGCTGCGACTGCCGTCGGTGGGGGCGGATCCGGCGGAGCGGCGGGGGGCGCCGGGCTCGGATCATGCGCCGGTGTGGGTGCGGGTGGACTAGCCCGGTGGGCGCGCGGGCCGGCTAGCGGGGCGCGGTGACCCTGATCTTCGACTGTCCGTGCGGGAGTTGCTCCCAGTCGTCCATGAAGCGTGCGGTCAGGCCGTGTTGGGCCGCGAGAGCGAGGAGCGTCTCGGTGCGGTAGTAGAAGTCCTCGCGCAGGACCTGGTGTTCCTCGCCCTCCGTACGGTCGAAGGTGAAGTCGAACCAGCCTCCGGGCGCCAGCACCCGCCCCACGTTGGCCAGGCACTCCTCGACGACGGGCAGCGGGGAGTGCGAGAAGACGCTGTGCGCGTGGACGACGTCGAAGTGGGCGTCGGGCAGGAAGCCAAGGGTGAGGTCGTGGACGGGCGTCAGGGTGGGGAGCCGTTTCTGGAGGCCCATCTCCACGACGGTGTCCTGCGCGGCGACGAGGATGTCGGGCGAGATGTCGATGCCGTAGTAGTGGCCGGGCTCCAGGTGCCGGATGAAGCGCCAGCCGCCGCGTAGGTTGCCGCAGCCGATCTCCAGCATGCGGTGCTCGGGCCGCAGGCCGTGGCCGACGAGGTAGTCGAACTGCATGGCGCCGAGGGCGAGCCAGCGTTCGCGGTTGCGGCTGCCGACCGCGTTGTCGGGGTCGGCGCGGGTGTCGGAGCGCATCACGGCGCGGTAGTAGGAGACGTGGTCGGGGTGGCGGTGGCTGAGCCACACGTCCCGGGCGGCGCGGGCCAGATGGCGGGGCACCCGGTCGGGATGGCGCAGGGCGTAGGTGAGGCGGTGGCCGAGGGCGGCGCGGTTGGCGGTGAGGTTCTTGGCGGGCATGGGGCGGGAGCCTTTCGAGGTGGCGGTGCGTGCTGTTGCCAGCCTCGGGGCGTGGACGGGGTGCGGGGTTCGGCCGACAGGCGCTGCTCCGCGGCCGCTTCGGGTGATCCGGATGTCAGCCGATCGGTTGATGCGCCGCCTTGCCGCGCGCGTTAGACACGGAGGATGGAACACACCGATCCGGCCGATCCGGACGAGCGCTGGCTGTTCGCGACCGTGCACGCGGCGTTCTTCCTGCTGCTCGGCTCCTCGTTCGCCCGCTTCCTGATGCGCGACGGGAACGGAGCGCACACCGGTTGGGTCGTGACCCTCTTCGCCGCCTTCTGCCTCCTCTACGTCCTCGGTCGCGTCCTGACCCCGGCGCCCCGCCCCGGCTCGACGCCGACCGCGCGTCATCTGCTGTGGCTGGGCTCGGTGTCGGCGGTGTGGGCCGTGCTCGTGGTCCTGGCGCCGAGTGCCACGTGGTGTGCGATGCCGTTGCTGTTCGTCGGCGTGCACACGCTGCCGCCACGCATCGCGGTGCCGCTCGCCGCCGTGCTCACCGCGTTGGTCGTCGCCTCCGAGATCCGCGTCGCGCACGGCACGCTCAACCCGAACATGGTCGTGGCCCCACCGGCCGTCGCCGCGGTCGCCACCGCCGTACTGGTCCATCTGCAACGGCAGTCGGTACGGCAGCGAGTCCTGATCGACGACCTGGTCCGCACCCGCCGCGACCTCGCGGCCACCGAACGGCGGGCGGGCGTACTGGCGGAACGGCAGCGGCTGTCCACCGAGATCCACGACACCCTCGCCCAAGGCCTCTCCAGCCAGCGGATGTTGCTCCAGGCCGCCGAACGGGTATGGGCGTCGGACCCCGAGGCGGCTCGCGCGCATCTCGGCAAGGCGGCCGGCATCACCTCCCGCGGCCTGGCCGAAGTCCGCCGTTTCGTCCACGACCTGGCCCCGGCCGACCTCGCCGAGCACTCCCTGCCCGGCGCACTGGCCGCGCTGGCGGAACGGGAGAGCGGGCCGGGTCTGACGGTGGAGTTCCAGGAGTTCCGGCTCGACGGCACCCAGGGCTCGCTCCCGGAACGGTCCGAGGCGGCCCTGCTCCGCATCGCCCAGGGCGCGTTGGCGAACGTACGCGAACACGCGGCGGCGACCCGGGCGGCGCTGACCCTGACGTGGTTGGACGACCAGGTCTCCCTGGACATCGCCGACAACGGCCGGGGCTTCGACACGACGGCCGCCGCGCCCTCCGGGGTATCCGACCGGGCACGTGGACATGGCCTGCCGGCGATGCGGATCCGGGCGGGGCAGTCGGGCGGGACGTTGACTGTGGAGTCGACGCCGGGTGAGGGGACGGTCGTGTCGGCGGCGGTTCCCCTGACATCCAACGTCCTTAAGGAGCAGGTCTCTTGAGCACCTCGGAAGGAACCCGTCCCGTGAGCCTCTCTGAGGGAGCCGGTGCGATGAGCGCACCCGTCCGTCTCCTCCTGTGCGACGACCACGCGGTCGTACGGGCCGGCCTGCGTGCCCTGTTGTCCAGCGCCGAGGGCATCGAGGTGGTCGGTGAGGCGGGCAGCGGGGAGGAGGCGCTCGCGATCGCCGCGCGGGTCCGGCCGGACGTGGTGCTGATGGACCTGCAACTGGGCGAGGGCATGGACGGAGTCACGGCGACGAGAAGGCTGACGGCCGGCGAACCGGCCCCGCGCGTCCTGGTGTTGACGATGTTCGACACGGACGCGGACATCACCCGGGCCATCGAGGCGGGCGCCACGGGATATCTGCTGAAGGCGGAGCGCCCGGAGGAACTCTTCGCGGCGATCCGCAGCGCCGCGTCAGGCCGTACCGCCCTGTCGGCGCCGGTCGCCGACCGCCTCATGGCCCGGATGCGCAGCCCGCGCCCCACCCTTTCCGACCGGGAGCACGACATCCTCGGCCAACTCGCCCGGGGCCTCGGCAACCGCGAGATCGCCCGGGCGCTGTTCATCAGCGAGGCGACTGTGAAGACCCATCTCGGGCGGATCTACGGCAAGTTGGGGGTGGAGACGCGGGCGGGCGCGGTGGCGGTGGCGAAGGAGCGGCGGTTGTTGCGGTGACGGAGAGGGGGGCCGGGATGTGGGCGAGGGCCGGGCCGGGGGACACCAGGTCGCCGGCGCTACCCGGCGAGGGGCAACTCGGGCGGCCGTAGCCCCCGTAGGCCCGTCCTCTCCCTCTCCCGTTCCAACTCGTCGAGGAGTTCGGCGAGTTGCTCACTGTGTCGCGACGACAGGTGGCCGGTGTCGTCGAGGTGGACGGCGCAGGCGGTGGTGGTGTCGACGAGTCGTTCGAGGGTGGCGACGACCTCGTCGGTGCCGGCCGAGTGGCGGGCGAGAGCGGGGAGTTCGGCGGCGGCGAGGGCGATGGCGGTGCGGGCCTCGGAGAGGGCGCGGTAGGCCTCGCGGCGCAGCGTCCAGCGGGCGGTGCGGTCGTCGGAGCCGCTCAGGACGTGGTCGAGGTAGGTGTGCGCGGCGGTGCCGGCCGCGCCGACCCGGGACCGTACCGTCCCGCCCCGCTGCCCCGGCATCGGCAGATGTCCGACGACGAGCACGATGGCGCAGGCCAGCAGCGTCTCGCCGATCCGGCCGGCGGAGGCCTGGGGTTCGCCGCCGACCATCACCAGGGCGAGTACGAGGACGGTGACGACGGCGGTCTGGGCGGCGAAGTGGCGGGTGGCGACGGGGATGAGGGCACCGCTGACGGCGACCAGCGCGATGAGCCCCTCGGGCCGGGGCAGCACGACGGCGAACCCGGCGAAGAGGAGGGCGCCCAGGACGGTCCCGGCCGCGCGGCACAACACCCGGGAGGCGAGCGGTCCGAGGTCGGGCTTGACGAGGAATACGGCGGTGGCGGGCAGCCAGTACCAGTGCTCGTGCTGCCCGTACCAGCGGGCGTGGTGCAGTGCCTGGGCGACGGCGGCGCTGGCCCCGAAGCAGAGGGCGACCCGCAGCCCGTACTCCCGCCCGCCGGCCCCGAAGGCGACCTTGAACAGCCCCCGGACGGACCGCCTCCGCGTGTGCAGGTCGGTCCCCTTCCCCCGGTCGAAGGCCTCGGCGGCGTGCAACAGCGCGTCGTCCAGGGCCCGCAGCGCGGGCGCGGAACGGTGCGGCGCGGGCAACGGCCCGGTGTGCGTGCTTTCCCGTACGGCGGTGGCGAGCCGGCGCGGCCCTTCGGAGGCCCGTCCGGCAACGGCCTCCCCGCCCCAGGCGAGCGCGGTCGCCGCCTCGGCCAACGGCAGCGCGGCGGCGTACTGCGCGTGCAGTCGCCGCTCGGACGAGGAACTGGCGTAGCGCCGCAACCGGGGCCCGGCGAGGGCGTCCTGCGCATGGTCGAGTGCGGCGGTCAGGGCTGCCCTTCGGGCGATGGCCTCGTCGGTGCCGACGGCGTCGAGGAGTTCGGCGACGGCGTCGTACACGGCGGCGACGGCGGCGCGTTCACCGTCGAAACGGAAGTCGCCCGCGATGGCGCCCGGGGTGGGCAGCACCAACCGCAACGCCACCAACCACCCGGCACCGGCGAGAAATGCGAGGGCGCGCTGCCACCCTTCGTCGGGCAGGGGCATCCCGGCACCGATGGCGGAGGCGACGAGCAACTGCGTACCGGCACTTGAGGCGACGGGCCCAACCGCACTGACACCACCGGCGAGCAGGCCGATGCCGGTGAACAGAAGGGTGAGCACCACGGCACTCGCATGCTCCCCCGCATACGTCCCCACGAGCATCCCACCGGCCCCCGCGAGCGCCGGCACCCCGAGCCGCCGCACGGACACCCGCCGGCTGCCGGGCCGGTCGTTGATCCCGGCGAGCATCGCGGCGATGGCGGCCACGACACCGAGGGAGGTGCGGTCGAGAAGAACGGCGGCGAGGAGAAGGGGCCCGGCGGACAACGCCCCACGCGTGACGGCACTCCAGGGGACGGGGCCGCGCTGGGCGCGCAGGGCGTGGGCGAGCCAGGGGGGTACGACGGGCGCGGTGCGGGACACGCGGGAGGTGCTCCTGATCGTCTCGGCGAGGGCGGGGGTGGGCCTTCGGGCGACGGCGGCCGGGGCGGTGACGGTGAGCTGTGGTGACTGGTGGTCCGGTCTCCACGGTAGATCGTGCGGTGGGAGAGAACGGGGCGTCGGCATTTCAGGAATGTGACGATCGACGGGAAGGGCGAGTTCTTTATGAACGAAACCCCGAGCGCCTCACCGCGTCTCACCGCCCCTCGCCACAAAAGAAGGCGGACCCGGGGGCGTAGCCTGCCCCCGGGCCCTGTGATGCCGCCCACATTCACACGCCGGCCCGGTTAAGGGTCCAGGTCAGTCATCATGTCGTCGCGTCCTGCCTTTGGACCACCGCACATCGAGCTGCGCGGACTGGACTTGAACCAGCATTTCGACGCCGTGGGGCCTGGGCCCGGTCGATCCGGCGATGGACGGCGAATACTGAGTCTGGAGCGAGAGTCTGAGATTGATTCATCACGACAAGCTTCAGCATCAGCTTTGCGCTCTTCGCGCACCCCGGTCACGAGGACCGAGGAGTCTCACATAGTACTGAGTCGAATGCCGGCGGCCTACTGGAAGAGATAGCCGAACACGGCATCCCCGACCCGCTGATCGGTGACGTCGACCCCGTTCGCCTCCTCCCGCGCGAACTTCACCGCCTGCTGCAACTTCTCGACCCGGTCGAGGAGTTCGTTGACGCGGCGGGCGGGCAGCGCACCGGAGAACTTCACAGTCGTCCAGTAACCGACGGGAATGTCCTCGTAGTAGACATCGACCTGGGCGGGATGCTTCTCGGTGGCCTCGGCCTTCACATGATTACGCGGAACCTTCTTGGTCCGCAGAGTCCGTACGGCCTCCGTCTTCCACGCATCGGTGGACGGATCCTGAACCCAGAACTCCGAGGCATCCAGAACAGGCAACCTCCGCACAAAGGCATTGAGTTCGACGAGCTGCTTCTCCAGAAAGAGCAGATACGACACAGGCACATCGGCGACGACCACCCGCCCGTCCACCGTCACATCCGCCCGCGCCTCGCAGTTGGCCCAGTCCTTGGTGGCGGTCACATCGAACAGCCGCGTCAGCGTCACCGCGGTCTCCCGCAACACCCCTTCGGCCTGCACCTGCACCCGAGTCGACTCGGGCGGCAACTGCTCACCCTCCTCGTCCTTGGGCTGATACGTCCGCGAGATACCTGCCAGCAACGCCGGCTTCTGCAGCCCGTGCTGGGCAGCCGTGAGGTCCTGGTGGGCCTTGGACTTGATGCCCTTCTCCACCGCGATGATCTGATTGAGTTTCGCCACGGAAAAGAAGCTAGCAGCGGCAACTCCCTCAATTCGAAGGGTTTTCCGTCAGCCGGCGGCGGCGGACGAATCGGCAACGGCATCGAAGAGCGCCTCGACATCGGCAACCGCACGCCCCAACACCTCCGGCTCCGCCCCCAACCCACCGAGCACCGCATCAACCCCCCGCAACCCGGCCCGCTCCAACAACCGCTTCTCATTGGTCACCCACTCCCCCCGCGCCGCCAACACACCGTGCCCGGCCTGCATGGCAGCCGTAGCAACAGCCCCAGCAACCTCGGTGAGCCGACCGTTCGGAACGTGATTGGCCTTGGCATAGGCGAGGGTGAAGCGAGCGGTACCGAGCCAGCGCTCGGCAGCGGACACACGCAGCTTCGCCGGGTACTGGGCCGGCCGAGGCAGTCGGCCCCTCAACACCCGATTGATCGCCAACTCGGCGACGATCAGATAGCTCGGAATCCCCGCAAGATGAAACAACAACGCCTCAATCCGAAACCGCCCCTCCTCCGCCTCCGCCAACTCATGCTCGACGACATCAAGATCGCGATAGTGCACATCGACGCGCCGCCCGTCGATCGTGAGCCAGGCCCCGCCATTGAAGACCCCACCTCCCCAACCACCGACTTCAGAGACCTCGCCCTCCCACCCGACAGCACGGAGATCCTCCGGATCGAAGGAGCCGCGGTAGTAGACGGCGAGGTCCCAGTCACTGTCGGGGCGGTGCGTGCCCTGGGCGCGGGAGCCACCGAGGGCTACGGCACGGACGGTGGGGAGGGAGGCCAGACGGTCGGCGACGGTGCCGAGGAATGCCCGGTCGTCTCTGTTCATCTCAGCGTTCGCCTCAACCATGACAGCCAGCCTGCCTCTCACCCGACTGTCAGTGCCACGCGTTATCAATGAGCACTCGATGATGGCTGGCGGGTCGAGAGTCCGTACGGCGACGACTCAATGCTCGGCGTTCCGTGACGGGAATCCGGGGACGGTCGTGAAAGTCACCCGGTGAGCACCTCTGCCCCTCTGCTGAGGCTCAACACGACCGGAGCCTCGCCGGATCCCTCTCGACGATGTCCCAAGATGTCATCTGCGTACCCCCTCGCCTCGGGGCCGGGGGCATCGACCAGCGCTCGGCAGACGAGCCACAGCCCATCCCGCACAGTCACCAGACAGCGCGCTTGGAGACTGTCCTCGACGGAGTCGCCGTCCACTTCGCCTGCGACGAAGCCGAGGAGGAGGAACAGGCGCAGAATTTCTTTCTCCTGACCCGAGTTCGTGCCGTCGGCCAGATGCCTGGCAGTCCGACCGCATCCGCGCGGGATCGCGTCCCAGTCGTGTCTGTCCAACTCTGCAAGCGTGAGACTCATTGACTTGCCCGGATCTTCAGTCGATGAGGTAGCCGGGCAGACTGACCTGCCCTGAATTCCGGTAGTCGCGGAGCCGGTCGTTGCCGTCGCCGATCACCCTCAGAATCCGATAGACACAGGCGACAATTCCGGGCAGGGTACCCGACAACAGGTCCCGGAAGGGCCGCCATGAGCACCGAAGCCACCGGCACCGCCGGTTCCTGCGGGTTCGACTGGATCAGGCGTGGTTGAACTCCAGCAACGCGCAGTCGACTTCAGGCGCCGCTCAGAGCCGTTGGGTCGAGGTGCGATGACATCTCCGATGGCCGGGCCCGCGGCGACGAGGTGGGCTCACCTCGTCGTCGTACAAATGGGATGAGGCACGAGCGTCAGCCAAATAGGGTGCCCGCATGAGCAGCAGCTCGGAATCCGAAGTGGTGCTCCGTCGAGCCACCGCCCCCGACGCCCGCCCCGCCGCCGACGTCTGGCTCCGTTCCTTCGCCGCCGCACTGCCGACCGTTGTGAGTCCGCGGTCCGCCGATGACGTGCGGGAGTACTTCCGGGACGTGGTGGTGCCGTTGCGGGAGACGTGGGTCGCGGATGCCGGGGGTGCGGTCGTCGGGGTGATGGTGGTCAAGGGGGACGAGCTCTCCCAGCTGTATCTCGAACCCGACTGGCGTGGGCGCGGGATCGGTGACCTGTTCGTCGGGCTGGCCAAGGAGTGCAGTCCGCAGGGGCTGACGTTGTGGACCTTCCAGGTCAACAAGCCCGCCCACCGCTTCTACGAGCGTCACGGCTTCGTCGCCGTCGAGTACACGGACGGGAGCGGGAACGAGGAGTTGGAGCCGGATGTGCGGTACGTGTGGCGGCCGTAGGCACCGAGTTCCGGGCGGTATCCGCGTGGCTCAACTGGCCGTCCCCGTCGCCGCGTTGCGCGCCAGCTCCAGTGCGTACGTCGGCCACCACTGGCCCGCCGCCGGGCCGCCCCGGCAGGTGCCGTCGGACTCGCCGGGGCGTTTGATCCACAGGTAGGCGTCCAGGAGGGCGTTGCCCGTGCGGATCGTGGGTGGGGTGCCCAGGGCGCGGCCCGGGGGGTTGCACCAGGCGGCCGTGCCGGTGGCGCCGGGGTTCGGGCCGTTGCCGTTGCGGCTGGTGTCGATGACGTAGTGCTTGCCGCCGAGGTCCTTCGACAGTCGGTCGCCGTACGTCGAACTCGCCGCGTTCGTCTGGAAGTTGGAGACGTTGAGCGACACGCCGTCGGCCCTGGCCACGCCCGCCGACTTCAGCGCGGCGACCAGGCGCCAAGCCTCCGGGATCCAGGCGGAGTTGCCCGCGTCGAGGTAGACGTGGGTGTGCGGCTGCCGCTCGAAGCGGTCGACGGCGTAGGCGAGCAGCGCGTACCGCTCGGTCGCCGCCACCCGGGTGCAGCCCGCCACCACCTGGGCCACGGCGTCCGGTTCGACGATCACGTACGCGCCCCGGTCACCAAGCCCCGCCGCGAACTGGTCCACCCAGGCACGGTAGTTGGCCGCCGTGGGGGCACCGCCGACCGAGTACAGGCCGCAGTCGCGGTTCGGGATGTAGTACGCCACCAGCACGGCTAGGCGTCCGGCGTGCGCGGCTGCGGTGGTGCGGGCACGGACGATCGGGCCGGGGTTCGGGCCGTTCAGCCACTCGGCCTGGGGGCGATCGGCGATACGGTCCATGAGGGTGGCGTCGGCCGTCCGGCCCTCACTCCTCCACTCGGCGGACTGGCTCGCGGCGCGGGAGTCGGGGTCGGTCCACAGGTCCAGCGACGGCTCCGCAGCACTGCGGGAGGCGCCCGTGCAGCACAGGCCGGCCAACAGCACCGCCAGCAGCATGCGCGGCGCGGACTCCGATCCCGACCCCGACCTCGATCCCGACCGAGATCCCGACCGTCCAGAGGGCAGGTTCCTGAACACTGGCTTCTCCGTCCCCGGCACGACTCGCTCGTCCTGACGGGAGTCTGCGGGTACGGCTCCGTACGGCCCGGCGCACCACCGGGCAGGTCGTCGGAAGATCACCCCGTCGGCGGTCGAAGTCGGTCGCCGCCGCCCAGGAGAACGGTCAGTCCAGGGCGCCCTCTCGCGCCTCACCGACCGACGCCGGTGCCGGCACAACGGCCCGACCAGCCTGCTCAGCCCGCGCCACCTGCTCACCCCGCACAGCCTGCGCAGCACTCCCGCTTCCCGGCCCGCGATGCCGATACGCCCAGGCCGCCGCATGGGCCGACAACTGGACGAGGTTCGGTTCGGCGGTGTCGCCGTCGAGGTGGCGGTATTCGACGGCGGTGAGAATGACGACGCGTTCGGGCAGGCCGAGGTGGTCGTGGAAGCCGGTGGCGAGGATGTCGGCGGCGGCATCAAGGGCGGGAACGCCGGCCGCGTGGTGGGCGTGGACCAGCGCTTCGAGTTCGCGGAGGTAGTCGACGTACGCCCGGACGTCCTGCGGGGTCATCAGCGGGCCGTGGCCGGGGATGACGACCTCGGGGTCGAGGGCGAGGACCGTCTCGCAGGCGGCCACGATCGCGGACAACGGGCCGTCCCAGTGCACGGGGTGGTCATCGGCGAACAGTACGTCCCCGGAGCAGACGACTCGCTGGGCGGGGAAGTGGACGATGAGGTCACCGGCCGAGTGCGCTGGCCCCACCTCGATCAACTCGGCCTCGATGTCGCCCACTTGGAGGTCGTACCGGCCGGAGAAGGTGGTGGTGGGCGGGACGGTCTCCACGTCCTCGTACCGGTACCGCCCGAAGTGCTCGCGCGCGTACCAGCCGAGGGGCTCGTCGGGCGGTGTCCCGTGGGTGAGGAAGTGCATCTGCTGGGGTGACGGTTCGCGGCACAGGTGCTCCGCGCTGGCCCGGGTGGCGATGATCTCGGCGCCGGGGAAGCAGCCGTTGCCGAAGGTGTGGTCGCCGTTGACGTGGGTGTTGACGATCGTCCTCACGGTGACGCCGGAGGCCAACTCCCGGCCCGCCGCCGCGATCAGCGCCTCCGTCATCGGCCGGTCGTAGGGGGTGTCGACCAGCGCCGCGTGCCCTCCCGAGGTGATGAGCAGACAGTTCGCGAAGCCCCAGGTGCCGACATGCTGCGGCGCCCAGAGATGGAGCCCGTCGGCAACCGGAATGAGTCCGTCAGGAAGGTTCATGCCACACATTCTGACCGCACGCGGTTACGTCCCCCTCGGGTCGGCCCCCACCACATCGCCCGCGCCGGTCAACCCCCACCACCGTCACCCCGCCGGCCGGCCCCTCCCACCGTCCCGCCCTCAACCCCGACCCCAAACCCGCCGCTTGACCAACGGCCGTGCATAACCCCCCGCCCTACTCGTACTCAACCCCAACTCCACCAGCGACTCAGCGAGTTTGACCGCAGCCCCCACCCCGTCCACCACCGGCAGGCCCAGCTTCTCCCCAACCACCCGTTGCAGCCCCGTCATTCCGGCGCACCCCAGCACCAGCACCTCCGCCCCCGCCGCCCGCGCCCGCTCCGCCGCCGCCACGAACGCCGCCTCCGTACGCCCCGCGTCGCCCAGGTCCAGGACGCCGAGCCCCGTACCGACGACGGCCGCGCAGTTGCGGCCCACGCCGGCCAGCTCCAGGCTGTCCTCGATCTGTCCGCAGGAGCGTTCCAGGGTGGTGACTACTCCGTAGCGCCGGCCCAGCAGGCACGCCAGGTGGGCCGCGGCCTCCGTGATGTCGACGACGGGGACGTCCACCAACTCCCGTACGCCTTCCCGGCCGTGCTCTCCGAAGCCGGCCAGCACGACGGCGTCGTAGGCGGGGCCCTCGTATGTTCGCAGCAGGTCCATGACGGCCGCCGCCGAGAGGTAGCTGTCGAGCCAGCCCTCCGCCGACTCCGGGCCCCAGGTGGGGGTCAGGCCGGTCACGGAGGTGCCCGGGCCTGCGGCGGCCCGGGCACCTCGTACGATCTCCTCGGTCATCTCCTGCGTGGTGTTGCAGTTGGTGACGACGATCCGCACTCCGCTCAGACCCCCACCTCGACGGACGGTTCGGCGCTGCGCTCGCTGCGGCAGATCAGAAGGTACAGGCCCGCCCCCAGCGCCGTGCCGATGAACCAGGAGTACGGCGCCACGTCGCTGAACGTCTTGACCAGCGCCAGCACCGCCGCGACCGCCGCCGAGGGCAGGAACGCCGCGAGGGCCTTGGGGTTGACGCCGCCCCGGTAGTAGTAGCGGGAACCGGGGGTCGCGTCGAACAGCTCCTGCACATCGACCCTGCCGCGCTTCACCCAGTAGTAGTCGACCATGATCACGCCGAACAGCGGGCCCAGGAAGGCACCGAGGCCGCCGAGGAAGTAGTTGACGACGGTCGGGTTGGAGAAGAGGTTCCACGGGGTCACGACCAGCGCGGCCACCGTGCTGATCATGCCGCCGATCCTGAAGGTGATCTTCTGCGGCCAGACGTTGGCCAGGTCGTACGCCGGCGAGACGAAGTTGGCGACGATGTTGACGCCCATGGTGGCGATGGCGAAGGTCAGCGCGCCCAGCACCATCACCCAGGTGTTGCCGACCTTGGCGACCAACTCCGCCGGGTCGGTGATGGCCTGGCCCCAGACCTCCAGCGAGCCGGCCGTGACGATCACCGAAACGACCACGAACGCCGTGGAGTTGATGGGCAGGCCCCAGAAGTTGCCGCGACGCACGGTCTTGTAGTCCGGCGCGAAGCGGGAGAAGTCGCAGAAGTTGAGCATCAGCGTGCCGTACGTCGCGAGGATCAGCCCGATCGCGCCGAACCACTGCCGCCACTGCTCGCCGAGCGAGACCGGGTGCGGGGTGGACGTGAGCGAGATGCTCCAACCGGCCTTGGCCAGCACCCAGATGGCCAGCGCGATCATCACCAGCCAGATCGCGGGACCGCAGAAGTCCTGGAACTTCCGTACAGATTCCATGCCCTGACTGATGATCACCGCCTGGATCAGCCACAGCGACACGAAGGAGACCCAGCCGAGGGCGTCAAGTCCCAGGAAGGAGTGGTGAGTCCAGGATTCCAGGCCCGGCCAGGCGGCCAGCAGCATCACGTTCACGGCGACGGAGGCCAGGTAGGTCTGGATGCCGTACCACATGATGGCGATCACGGCCCGGATGAGGGCCGGGATGTTGGCGCCCCAGACGCCGAAGCTGATGCGGCTGACGACCGGGAACGGGACGCCGTGGGCCTGCCCGATCTTGCCCATCCAGTTCATGCCGACGTAGATGAGCACGAAGCCGACGAGGAGGGAGGTGAAGACCTGCCAGACGTTCATGCCGAGGACCAGCAGGCCGGCGGCGAAGGTGTAGTTGCCGAGGTTGTGGACGTCGGACATCCACATGGCGAAGAGGTCGAAGACCTTCCAGTTCCGCTTGCCTGCGGGGGCGAGGTCTTCGTTGGTGAGCCGGGGGTCGGGGACGAACGCTGGGGCGCCGGTGGCTTCGGCGCGGTCGGCGAGGGACACGGGGCCTCCATGAGCGACGGGGCTGGGGGACGGAGGAGGATTACCTACCGGGTCGTTTGGTATACCAAACTGCCGACATGGTCCCGCCGTCAAGCGTCTCGACCGATGTCCGTCCCGTTACGTCTCCGTAAAAGCCCCCTCGCCCCCGCCCGTAAGAACACCCGCGCGTCGGCGAAGATGGGCCCATGGGCGCCATGACGAAGATCGAACCCCTCGGTGCGGTGCGCGAGCGGGTCCTGGCCACGCTGCGGCAGGACATCATCGCGGGCCGGCTGCGGGCCGGCGACCGGCTGGTCGAACGGGAGCTGGCCGAGCGGTTCGGGGTCTCCCGGGTGCCGGTCCGAGAGGCGATCCGGGCCCTGGTCGCCGAGGGCTTCGTCCTCTTCGAGTCCGCACGCCGCACGGTCGTACGCCGGCTGACACCCACCGACGTCAAGGAACTCTTCGAGCTGCGCGAGGCGTTGGAGGTCTACGCGGCGGGGCTTGCCGCACAGCGGGCGACGCCCGAGGCGCTGGCGGAGCTGCGCGAGCTGCTCACCCAGGCGGCCACGGCGACGGAGGCGGGCGACGGCGAGACGATCACGGACGTCAACACCCGCTTCCACGACCGCATCCTCGCCCTCGCCGGCAACAGCCTCCTGATCTCGGTCATGGAACCGGTCGACGGCCGCCTGCGCTGGCTCACCCGCCAGAACGAGGAGTGGCCCCAACTCCTCACGGAACACCGGGAGTTGTACGAGGCGATCGCCTCCGGCGACCCGGACCGGGCTCGTGCCCACGCCCTGGAGCACGTGCAGGCCAACTACCGTTCCACGGTGCGGCATCTGTTCGGGGACACTGAGGCGCACGACTGATCCACCGACCAACTGCCTTACGCACATCACCAACTGGGGGACACCATGGCGCGCCGATCCCGGCTCAGCCTCTCCGCATCAATTGCCATACTCATGACGGTCTCGGCGCTCGCCGCGTGCGGCACCGGAGCGGACGACGAGCCCGCACGCCCCAAAGCGAAGAACACGTCGGGTCCGGGGGCCAGAACCCTGAGCAAGGCAGAGCTGGAACAGGCCGCGGTCACGGGCACCGATCTCGCCGGCTACGAGGTTCAGCCGACGCTGACCGCCACGTACGCGTCCCGCAAGAAGGCCGATCCCGACACGTGTGCTCCCGTCATGCAGGCGGTCGGCGGCAGCAGCGGCTACGCGGCCACGGCGCGCGTCGGGCGGACCGTCTTCCCGAAGAAGCAGGGCAGCGGGGCGCAGGTGATCCTCTCGTCCCACAGCGCCGCGGACGCCGTGCGGGTGATGGACGCGTTGCGGACGGCCGCCGAGCGGTGCGAGGCCGTCAAGGACGTCACCGCGGACCTCGCCTACGAGGAGGTCGAGGTGCACCCGGACACCGGCTACGGCGACGAGTCGGTGTCCCTGGGCATGACACAGCTGGTGTCGGGCGACGACGTGCGGGTCCCCTATGCGGTGGTCGCCGTTCGACAGGGGGCGACGGTCGCCATGTTCCGGACGTTCAACAACCCCTCGCGCCCAGGGGGCAAGAAGGCGGCCGTCGTACCGGAGACGGTCATCAAGGCCCAGCTGAAGAAGATCACCCTCTAGACCGCCTCGCCTCGCACGGTCAGCCCCGCCGCCTCCCCCGCCGTCCGCAGCACATCCCGCAGCATCTCCGGCGTCAACTTCCCCGTGAACGTGTTGCGTTGGCTGACATGGAAGCAGCCGAACAGGTCGATCCCATCAAGGCCGTCGACCCCGTCAGCCCCATCGAGCCGCACGCGCGTGCCGTGCCCGAAGACCGGCCGAGGTCGCGGGACCGTCCACCCCGCCGCCGCGAACGCCGGCAGCGCCGCCTGCCAACCGAAGGCACCGAGCACGACCACCGCCCGCAACGTCGGTCGCAGCAACCGGAGTTCTTCCACCAGCCAAGGCCGGCAGGCATCCCGCTCACCCGGCGTGGGCTTGTTCTCGGGTGGCGCGCAGTGCACGGGGGACGTGATGCGGACGCCGTGCAGTTCGAGGCCGTCGTCCACCGAGACGGCCGTCGGCTGGGACGCCAACCCCACGTCGTACAGGGCCTGGTAGAGCACGTCCCCGGACCGGTCGCCCGTGAACATACGGCCGGTGCGGTTGCCGCCGTGCGCGGCCGGGGCGAGACCGATGATCAGCAGCCGGGCGTCCGGTGGACCGAAGCCCGGCACCGGCCGGCCCCAGTACGTCCAGTCGGCGAAGGCGGCGCGCTTGACGCGGGCCACCTCCTCACGCCAGTCGACCAGTCGGGGGCAGGCACGGCAGTCCGAGATGCGCTGGTCGAGTTCGGCGAGGGCGTCCACGTCACCACCGTACGACTGTGTCCACCACGTCCGGGTCACCGCCGTACGACTATGTCCAGGCCGCTCCGAGCGCCACGAATCCGCAGATCAGCAGGAACAGGAGGGCCAGCAGGGGCCAGACGAACCGTAGATAGCGGTCGTAGCCGACCTTCGCCAGGGCCACGCCGCCGATCGTCACCGCCGTCGTCGGCACCCAGAGGTTCATCCAGCCGCTGGCCGCCTGCCAGGCGGTGACGACGAGCGCGCGGGAGACGCCGGCGAAGTCGGCGAGGGGGGCGAGGATCGGCATGGCGAGGGTGGCGTGGCCGGAGGTGGAGGGGATCAGGAAGGCCAGCGGGAGGTTGACGACGAAGACGAGGATCGCGAAGACGCCGGCCGACGTGCCCTTCACGACGCCCTCGATGGAGTGCAGCACGGTGTCCGTGATCTTCGAGTTGTTCATGATGACGGTCACGCCCCGGGCCAGCACGATGACGAGCGCGGGTGAGATGAAGTCCGCCGCACCCTGGATGATCGTCGAGCTGAGCTGCTGCTCCCGCATCCGTGCCACGAGCCCGATCAGCACGGCCGCGCACAGGAAGAGGGCGGCCAACTGCGGGAAGGACCAGTCCAGTTCCCAGCCGTACGGGGTCGCGTCCGCGTCGCCGGTGAGCGCGCTCGACCAGGGCACCACCGAGAAGATCATGAAGGCGAAGACCAGGGTCATGGTGACCAGGACCGCCTTGTGCAGGCCGGTCAGCGCGGGCGCCTCCCCCGCCGCCTCGCCCGCGGCCTCCTGCGCCTGGTCCCGGTCCCCGGGCAGGAACCCGGTCACCGACCGCGCCGGGTCCTTCTGCACGCGCCGCGCGTACCGGATGACGTACGCGATCGTCACCGCCGTCAGCACCACCCACATCACGAACCGCAGCACGATGCCGTCACCGAGGGAGATGTCGGCCGCCGAGGAGGCGACGCCGGTCGCGAAGGGGTTCACCGTCGAGCACAGCACCCCGATCCCGGCGCCGAGGATGATCGTGCCGACGGCCACCATCCGGTCGTAGCCGAGGGCGAGCATCAGCGGCACGATCAGCCCGTAGAAACCGAGGGTCTCCTCGGCGAAGCCCTCGACGGTGCCGAGCACCGAGAAGACCACCATGATTCCGGCGATGAGCAACGCCCCACGCTCACGCAGCCGGTGGGCGAGCCGGGCGATGCCCCGGTCCAGGGCGCCGGTCGCGAACACCACCGTGATGAACGCCCCGATGGCGAGCACGAACAGGAACACGCCCGCGCTGCCGTAGAGTTCGCCGGCCAGATCGGGTCCGACCTGGCCGGACTTCTCGTCCTGGATGCCGTAGAGGCCGTTGACGGGCGACAGGAACAGGTCGTTGAGGCGGTCGACGAAGCTCTGGCCCGAGTCGACGCGGTGGTAGGTGCCCTGGATGGGGGCGCCGGAGTCGTTGCGGTCGTACTGCCCGGACGGGATCAGGAAGGCGAGCAGCCAGACGGCGACGGTGACGATCGCGAGGATGGTGAGCGCGGACGGAAAGCTCAACTTCCCCTTCTGGTCCGGCTGTTGAGTGCCCGTATCGGTGGTCGTACGGCCGTCGTCGGCGGTCATACGGCGCTCTCCCGCCGGAAGTCCGCCGCGTACCGCTCGACGAATCCGCACATCGCCACGACCGTGTTGCGCAGCTCCGAGAACAGCACCCGTTCGTTCGGGGCGTGCAGATTGCACATGCTGTCCTGCGCGCCGAAGAGCAGCACCTCGGCGTCCGGGGCGGCCTGCGCGAGCCCGTTGACCAGCGGGATCGAACCGCCGGTGGCCACGTACGAGGCATCCGCGCCCCAGGCCTCCTCCAGCGCGGCGAGTGCGGCACGGTAGGCGGGGCCGCCGGTCGAGGCCTCGTAGCCGGGGCCGGTGTCGCCGGGGGTGACGGTGAGCGGGATGCCGAAGGGGCGCAGCGAGCGCAGGTGGTCGACCAGGCGGGACTGGGCCTCGCGCGGGTCCTGCCGGGGGTGGAAGCGGAGGTTGAGTTTGGCGCGGGCGTACGGCACCACCGCCGAGGCCGCGTGGTCGACGCTCGGCGCGTCCAGGCCGATGACGGTGATCGCGGGACCGCTCCACAGCCGCTCGCCGAGGGTTCCGCTGCCGAGGAGGGGTACGCCGTCGCGGACGCCGGCGAGCTCGCGGAACTCGTCCTCGGTGTACGTCGTCCCGGTCCACTCCTCGCGTCGCAGTCCCGACACGGCCACGTCGCCGTGGAGGTCGTGCAGGGTGCCGAGGGCCTTGAGCAGGACGAGCAGCGCGTCGGGGGCGGCACCGCCGAACTCCCCGCTGTGGCGCGGCTCTTGGAGGGTGCGGACCTCGACGGTCACCTCGGCGGCGCCGCGCAGTCCGGTCGTCAGGGTGGGTGTACCGGGGCGGAGGTTGCCGAGGTCGGCGATGACCATCGCGTCGCAGACGAACCGCTCCGGGTTGTCGGCCGGATAGGCGTCGAAGGCGCTGCCGTACTCCTCCTGGCCCTCGAAGACGATCTTCACGCCGACCGGCGGCCGGCCCTCGTACGCGCGCAGCATCCCGAGGTGCGCGATGACGTTCGACTTGTCGTCGGCGATGCCGCGCGCCCGCAGGCCGCCCTCGACGGGGGTGGGTTCGAAGGGCGGGGAGAGCCAGAGCCGCTCGTCGCCGGGCGGCTGGACGTCGTAGTGGGAGTAGAGGAGGACGGTCGGGGCGTCCGGGGTCGGCGGCGGGATCTCGGCGTAGACGACCGGGGCGGTGTCGGGCAGGTCGATGCGCTCGATGCGGGCCACGCCTGCCTGTCGCAACAGCCCGACCAGCAGGTCGTGCGCCGCCTGCACGGGCTCGGCCGGGAAGCCCGGGAACGCGACGGAGGGGATGGCGGCCAGCCGTTCCAGATCGGCCCGCAGCCCGTCCATCAGCCCGTCGACCTTGGCTGCCATGTCCACCACGTCGGATCCCCTCACTCTGCCCTGGCGCTCTGCAGCTACAGCCTCGGCGGGCCGGGGGTGGCGTGCACCCGGGGTGGGCCAAGGGGGTGCGGGCAGGGGGGCACGGAGAGCGGACGCCCATTCGGGCAGAGGTCCTGCACCTTTGACCGGGAGCGGTTGCCGATTTCATGGATCAATTACGCGGGGTCGATATATACATGGCATGGATACTTCTTCCACCAGAAGGCGGTTCTTCCGGACCGCCGGGGGCGTTTCACTCGCCGCCGTCGCGACCACAGCCGCCGCACCGCCCGTCTCGGCGACGGGGTTAGGCTCGCAGACCACGGACGGCACGATAGAACCCGGTCCGGCTACCGACCTGGTCCAGAGGTTCTGCACCGCGTGGTCCCGCCTCGACGCCGCCGAACTGGGCGCCTTCTTCACCGAGGACGCCACCTACCGGAACATCCCCATACCCGGCGTCTGTTCGGGGCGCGAGGCGATACAGGAAGCCCTCGCCGGGCAGATCCAGGTCCTCCAGTACACGACCCTCACCGTCCAGAGCGCTGTTTCTTGGCAGAATACGGTCATTGCGACGCGGATCGACTCCTTCCGCTACACGAACTCCGATCACGATGTCGATCTGCCCATTGTCGGCGTATTCCAGCTGACCCCCGACTTCCTGTATTTCACTTCCTGGGTGGATTACTTCGACCTCGCCCAGTCCGAATTCGAAACGGTCGGCTGACATGACTGATGCTGACCTGGGCCGCAGGCGCCTGCTGAAAATGTTCGGGCTGAGTGCAACAGCAACGACAGCCGCCATTCTTCAGGCCGACCAGGTGCTCGCCGCGACCCTCGGATACGACGAGAGGACGGGCGTCTCCCCCACCGGATACACGCTTCCCGCGGGGCTCGCCAGGAGCACCGAGGCGAAGCAGACCGCACTCGGCTGGATCAGCGCCCACGAGGGCACGATCACGAAGCTGAGCGACGACATCTGGTCGCACGCGGAGCTGTCCCTGCGGGAGTGGAAGTCCTCCCTCGCCACGGCGAAGGTGCTGGAGGCCGAGGGCTTCGACATCGAGTGGGGATCCGCCGGCTTCCCGACCGCCTTCGTCGCGACGTACGGCGACGACGGGCCGGTCCTCGGCTTCAACGCCGAGTACGACGCGCTGCCGGGGCTGTCGCAGAAGCAGGGCGTCTCGACCCACGACCCGCTCGTCTACAACTACGACGCCTACGGCCGGACGTACGGCCCCGGCCACGGCGACGCCCACAACGCCCTGGGCGCCGGCGGCACCGCTGCCACCATCGCGGTGGCCCGCGCCATCCGCGTCCACGGCCTCAAGGCCACGGTGAAGCTGTTCGGCAGCGCGGGCGAGGAGCAGCTGGTCGGCAAGGCGTTCGCGGTCAAGGCCGGTGTGTACGTCGGTCTCGACGCCTTCCTGGACTGGCACCCCTTCAACATCACCGTGCCGTTCTGGAACACCACCAGCGCGCTGATCTCGGCGACGTTCACCTTCCTCGGCGCGTCCGGCCACGGTGGCACCCCGCTCGGCAACAAGAGCGGTCTCGACGGCGCCCTGCTGATGGCGACGATGTGCGAGTACCTGCGGGAGAAGAACGTCGCCCCCTCCGGCCGCTTCCACTACGCGATCATCAACGGCGGTGGGGCACCGAACGTGACCCCCTACATGTGCTCCATCTGGTTCTTCGTCCGGGAGGGCAGTCCGCAACGCGCCCGCGTCCTCTGCGACAAGATCGTGGAGTGCGCGAAGTCCGCCGCGTCGGCCAGCCAGACCCGCCTGGTGCACAAGTTCCACTCGGCGACCTGGAATCTGCTGGCGAACAAGGCCGGCGCCGAGCTGCTCAACGACAACATGAAGCAGATAGGCGCTCCGCAATTCACCGACGCGGACCACGCGTTGGCGAAGGCCGTGCAGAAGTCGCTCGGCCGCGAGGAGGTGGGCATGCCGACCGCGCTGACCCCGCTGACGCCACCGGCCGCCGCGTACACGGGCGGTCTGGCCACCGACACGGCGGACATCAGCTGGCAGACGCCCACCGCCGTGCTGCTGTCGGCGGCCTACCCGCCCGGGATTCCGAACCACAACTGGGGCGTCACCGCGACCGCCGCCACCCGCATCGGCCACCAGGCCCTGCTGTCCGCGGCCCGGTATCTGGCGGCCGCCGCCGTCGACCTGATCGAGCAGCCGGATCAACTGGCCGCCATGAACCAGGAGTTCAAGGACCGGACGGAGGGGATCGAGTGGGCGTCGATGATCCCCGACGGCACCCAGCCGCCCCTCTACCGACCCCCCGCCGATTTCCTCCGCGAGACCGGGCAGAGCTGGCCGCCCGAGGGCGTGACGTGGCCCGTGCCGCAGGTGGTGGCCACGGAACAGCTCGGCACGACCGGCCCGGCCCTCCCACCGGTGACCTGGCCGGCCGTCCCGGAGACAGATCGCGACCTCACCCGAGTACTAAGGTCGACGGCATGGCTTCCGAAGCAGAAGTGGAGAAGGGCGGGCAGGCCGGGGCGGGCGCCGCAGCCGGGGCGGGCGCGAGCCCGAAGGCCGCCGACGCGGGCGGGCCGGCCGCCGACCCGAAAGCCGCCGGCACGCAGGGGGCCGCCCTCGACCCGAAGGTGGCCGCCGCGATCGCCGCCGCCGAGGCGGCCGGGCCCGCGGACGGTGTGTCCGTGCGGATCGACAGCTGGATCTGTGCCGTACGCCTGGCCAAGACCCGCTCGCTCGGCGCCGGCGCCTGCAAGGGCGGGCATGTGCGGGTGAACGGCCAGAACGTGAAGCCGTCCTACACCGTCCGCGTCGGCGACGAGGTACGGGTGCGACAGGAGGGCTGGGAGCGGGTCGTCATCGTCAAGCGCCTGATCCGCAAGCGCGTCGGCGCCCCGGTCGCGGCCCAGTGCTACGTCGACAACTCGCCGCCCCCGCCGCCGCGCCAGTTCGTCGGCGCCCCGGCCGGCATCCGCGACCGCGGCACGGGCCGCCCGACCAAGCGGGACCGCCGCGAGATGGAACGCCTGCGCGGCCTCACGGACTCGGCCGCGGCGGCACGGAACAGCCGGTCGGAGGGCGACGGGCCGCGGGAGCACGGGTCGCAGCCGCGCGGACCGCAGGAGCACGGCCCGCGCGAGCGGTGACTCGCGGCCGTGCGGACCACGGCAGCGGTCACCCGGCGGCCCTACCCGTGACATGGGTCGGTGGCGTCCGGCGGGCCGGGGAGGCCCGTGCCGGACGCCACCGGCTTCGTCGGGTCACGCCCGCAGCCCCACCAGTCGCAGCAGATCGGCGTTGTGCCGGCGCCGGGCCCAGGCGATGAGGACCAGGGGGACGATCAGGATGAGCGGGGTCGCCGCGTTCTCGCCGTCGAAGACCGTGAGCTGCACGATGAACGCGCCGACCATCAGGCCGCTCAGCGCGACGGCGGCCACCGACTGCAGTACCGGGATCAACAGCGCGATGCCACCGGCCAGTTCGAGGGCGCCGATGACGTACATGCCCGTGCTGCCCCAGCCCATCTTGTCGAAGGAGTCGACGGCCGAGGGGTGCGCGATCAGCTTCGGCAGGGAGCTGGCGAAGGCGTAGAAGAGGGCGAGCACCACCTGCAGGGTGCGCAGGGCGATCCGGGCCCGACGACCGCGCGTGGTCCCGGACTCGGCGATGACGGGACGGCGGGCGGCGGCGGTGACGGGAGCGGTGGGCTGGGACATCGTGGTCTCCTGTGATGAGCGGTTCCTGTCGCTTTCACAGAGGTAGACCGGGCCTCGCCCCGTAACTCATCGCGGATCCCGGACCGTTGTCGGACTAGAGCGGAAACCACCCGTGCCCGATGTACCAGTGGCCGCCCGCCCGCAGATGGTCGCCGACGGCCCGCTCCACGGCCGTACGCCGTGGCAGGTTCTCGACCGCCAACTCCGGGTCCCCGAACACGAACTGGACCGGTTCGGCGTCGGACGGCTCGGCGTCGGCGCGGGCGAGCCGGAAGCGCTCCTGGAAGCGGACGATGTTGGAGTACTCGGGCAGGTAGTCCCTCAACTGCGGGTCCAGCAGCCAGGAGTGGCAGAGCCCGGCCAGGTACTTCTCCTCGGGATAGTGCCGCGCGAAGAACTCCCGGGCCAACGCGAGCGACCGGTCGCAGGCGGCCGGTGACAGCGGGCCGAAGAAGTCGGGGATGTGGAGGTTGAGACAGGCCGTGCCGGCGGTCGCGTCCAGCCCCGCCGCCGTGACCGCCCGCGCCGTGCGCTCCCCGAACCGCGCCCGCTCGAACTGCAGCCGGCCCAGCTGGTACAGCTCGCCCCGGAAATGGTGGGTCAGCCACCAGGGGGCCTGCACGCCCAGCTTCCCGTACCGCCTGCGGTGCACCACCATGTTCCGCCCGAGGTCGGCGAGGGTGCGGCGGGACACCTCGTCCGGTACGCCCCGGGCGCGGTGGTACGCGCGCGTGTACGGCAGCGCCGCCACGAACACGTACACGGGGAAGCAGCGCTGCAGGTCCCCCGACGGCCAGTCGAGCTCGGGCAGGTCGACCGCGGTGCCGACCTCGCCCATCCCCCGGACCAGCTCGTCGACCGACGCCTCCAGGAACCGCAGCAGTTCCGGGTCGTCGGTCACGCGCCGGCCGATCTGGACCAGCTCGTTGATGTCCTCGTGGGGTACGGCCAGGTCGAAGAGCGCCTCGGCCAGTTCGTCGGCTACCGGAAGCACGTGATGAACCCCCTGCACGTGGTGAGCCCCTCGGGGCGGTTCCCGCGGGATGGACCCCTTGCCGTCGACGCCTGTGGTGGACGTCCGCATCGAAGAGTACGTTGCAGGAGGGAGCGGTGATCAGTGATGCGTACGGGCAGTGAACCGACGACCGCGCGCAGTGCCCTGCGGGCGCGCTTCTGGCTGACCGTGTGGGGGCTGGTCTGGACGGTCTTCGGCACGGTCGCCTTCGCCCTCGCCGGGCGGCCCTGGTGGGCGGTGGCCTGCGGGGTGCTGTGGCTGGTGATCACCGTCGACCTGGCGTTCGTCCTCCGGCACATCCGGCAGGGCCCGCACTATCAGCCGGGCCGGGACATCCCGCCGTACCGGCCACCGGAGAACCGGCGGCGCTAGTCCGGAGGAGATCCGGTCAGGAGTCGAACTCGGCGTGCCGCAGGTACTGCGGGTTGGGGTCCAGCGCGGCCGCCAGCCGGAAGTGGCGCTTGGCCTGGTCGGGCTTGGCCTGGCGCTCGTAGGTCCGGGCGAGCGCGAAGTGCGCGTACGCGTTGTCCGGCTCGCGCTCCAGGACGATCGTGAACTCCAGCTCGGCGGGCCGCAGTTGCGCGGCGGCGAAGAAGGCACGCGCGCGCAGCAGCCGGGCGGCGGTGTTCTCCGGATGCGCGGCGATGACTGAGTCGAGCAGCTTCACCGCGCCCCGCGGGTCCCGCGCGTTGAGCAGTTGCTCGGCGGCACGGAAGTCGATGACATGCGTCTCCGGAGTACGTCCGGTCGATCCGCTGATCTCGGGCACGGCACAGTCCTTCCCTGTCTCGACCCGTTCAACGCCCCGACAGCGGGCCGCTATTCCTCGGACGCCCGCGCCGCCCGCCCCGTCCCGTGCGCCCCACGCGTCAGATCCGCCCACACGTCCTTCACCCGGCGCTCCAGATCCGCCAGCGGTACGTCGTTGTCGATGACGACGTCCGCGATCGCCCGGCGCTGCTCCCGCGTCGCCTGGGCGGCCATACGCGCGCGGGCGTCCTCCTCGGTCATGCCGCGCAGCCGCACGAGCCGGTCGAGCTGGGTCTCGGGGCCGGCGTCCACGACGATCACGACGTCGTAGTGCGGGGCGAGGCCGTTCTCGGCGAGGAGCGGCACGTCGTGGACGACGACCGCGTCGTCGGCGGCGGCCTGTTCGAGTTCGTGGGAGCGGGCGCCGACGAGGGGGTGCACGATCGAGTTGAGGACGGCGAGCTTGGCCGGGTCGGCGAAGACGATCGAACCCAGCTTGGGCCGGTCCAGACTGCCGTCCGCGGCGAGCACGTCGGCGCCGAAGGCGTCCACGACCGCCGCGAGGCCGGGCGTACCCGGCGCCACGACCTCGCGCGCGATGCGGTCCGCGTCGATCAGCACGGCGCCGCACTCGACGAGCAGCCGTGACACCTCACTCTTGCCGGCGCCGATACCACCGGTCAGGCCCACCGTCAGCATGAGCGGCAGCTTAGGCCCTGGCACCGACAGAGGCGATGCCGGACCTGAGTTGTCGCCGTACGCGAGATCCCGCTCGGCGGCTAGTTGTCCCCTTCGCGCTCCGCCAGGAAGCGTTCGAACTCCTGCCCGATCTCGTCCGCGGACGGGATGTCCACGGGCTCGGCGAGCATGTTGCCCCGGCTCTCGGCCCCCGCGACCGCGTCGTACTGGTTCTCCAGGCCCGTGACGAGGGAGGTGAGCTCCTCGTCGCCCTCCTGGATCTGCCGGTCGATCTCCGTCTGCGTACGGTGCGCGTCCGTGCGCAGGCCGTGGGCGAGGGTGGGCAGGACCAGTCCGGTGGCGGCCGTGATGGCCTCCAGGGCGGTCAGGGCCGCGTCCGGGTACGGAGAGCGGGCGATGTAGTGCGGCACGTGCGCGGCGACGCCCAGGACGTCGTGTCCGGCCTCCATGAGGCGGTACTCGACGAGGGACTCGGCGCTGCCGGGGACCTGCGCCTCGTCGAAGGGGCTGCGGTGGCCCGGGACGAGGTCCGTGCGGTTGCCGTGCGGGGTCAGGCCCACGGGGCGGGTGTGCGGGACGCCCATGGGGATGCCGTGGAAGTTCACGGCGAGGCGCACGCCCAGCCGCTCCACGATCTGCTCGACGGCCTTGGCGAAGCGCTCCCACTCCACGTCCGGCTCCGGGCCCGACAGCAGCAGGAAGGGCGCTCCGGTGGTGTCCTGGACGAGCCGCACGTCGATGGTGGGCTCCTCGTAGTCGGTCCACTGGTCACGCTTGAAGGTGAGCAGCGGGCGACGGGCGCGGTAGTCCACGAGCCGGTCGTGGTCGAATCTGGCCACGACCTGGTGGGGCAGCGAGTCGAGGATCCGATCGACGATCTGGTCGCCGGTCTCGCCCGCGTCGATGTATCCGTCGAAGTGGTAGAGCATGACAAGACCGGCCGATTCCTGGGCGAGCGCCATGTCGACGACAGCCAGGCCCTTCGGCTCCCATGCGTACAAACCCTGCGGATCAAGCACAGTGACCGCTCCTCCTCGTGTTCGTACTGCACAACGCACCCAGGGACACGGGCATTCCCACCCGCGCCCCTGATCAGGCCTCTCTTACTGCCTTTTCATGCCCTGCCGAGCCGCCTCACGAGGAGAGCACGCGCGTGTGCAGGGCGGTCACCGCCTTCCGCGCGGACGTGAACGCCCCGTGCTGCCAGGCGTCCGTGTAGCTGAGCCAGTCGCCGGCGAAGTACACGCGCCCGGTGGGCTCGTTCAGCGGCTTGTAGCGGGGGTCGTCGGGGCCGCCGGGGGTGTCGTGCCAGGCGGCCTCCAGGTGGGGCGTCTGCCGCCAGTGGTGCGAGAACGAGGTCGCGAGTTCGCTGCGGTACTTCTCGCCGTAGATCTTCACGCCCGCGGCCACCGCCCGCGCCTCGCGCGCCTTCGGCGTGAGCTTCGCGTAGCTGTCGGCGTCGTCGCCGTAGTTGTAGTAGCCGACGACGACTCCGCGTTCGCCGTGGAAGCCGTGCGAGGGATGCCAGATGTGGGTGACGTCCTGGTCGGTCTCGGTGATGCCGCCGTAGATGCCGTGGTCGAGCTCCCACCAACGCGACCGGTACTCCAGCCCGATCTTCGCGGCGGACGACGGAGTGATCGCCTCCAGCGCGGACTGCACTCCGGAGCCGAGGTTGTGCGGCACCTTGGCGAGGATGTTGGGCGGCAGCGCGGCGACGCAGTAGTCGGCCTCGACGACCCGGGTACGACCGTCCTGCGCATACGTCACCGACACCCCGCGCCCTGTGTCGCTGATCTTCTTCACGACCGCGCCGGTACGTATTCGGTGCGCGCCGACCGCCTTGGTGAGCGCCTTGGGGATCTGGTCCATGCCGCCGACCGGCTGGAACATCAACATGGCCTGGTCGAAGCCGAATTCGAAGGAGAAGTACCGCCCGACACCGCTGGCGAAGACCTCCGAGGCGCTCGGCACGTCCCCGAGCAGCGCACCCGGCGTCCCGGCCGCGGCGGGCACCGTGGTGTATCCGCGCCGCTCGCCGCCCTCGTACGTCAGCTTGTCGCCGAGCGCGCCCCAGTCCTTGAGGAAGTCGACCAGCTTCTCCTGGTCGTCGGACGTCAACTCCTTGTCGAGCGCGCCCTTGTCGGTGGCCTTGGCGAGCAACTCCGAGACGTAGCCGTACACATCGGCCTTCGCGGTGCGGTACCGCACGGGCTTCGTCATCCCGGCCGACTCGTTGTAGAGATACGCGTCCGCGTTGACGTTGGTGAACACCTCGATGGGAACGCCGAGTTCACGACAGTAGTCGAGGGTGACCATCCATTGCGCGATACGGGCGGGCCCACAGTTCATGTACTGCCCGTCGCTGAACCGCGCCGTCTGCTTGTTGCCGTACAGGTCGGTCGTACTGTCCCCGCCCCGCACGGTGAAGTTGCGGCCGCCGGTCCGGCCCCTGGCCTCCAGAACCGTACAGTCGTAGCCGGCCTTCCCGAGTTCGTACGCAGTCGTCAGCCCGGCGATCCCTCCGCCGACGACCACCACCTTCGCGGCCCCACGCCCACTGACGCTGAAGTCCCCGGCCCTGAGCCCCCGAAACGGCTCCTCCCGCTGAGCGGCCTGCGCACTGGGCGCGAGCCCGAGCGCCCCCATGGTGGCGAACATGGCCCCGGCCCCACCACTGACCCCGACCTTACGAAGAAAGGCCCGGCGGCTGTCCCCGGACCTGTACTGAGCATCTGCCATCTCGGCTCCCCTTTCCCGATCACGAACGACCGGGTGGAGCCTCCCAACAACCGATTACGCCCCACGGGTTATTGGTGTATCCCCCAAGTTTCTGCAAGGGGCGAGTGCAGCCAACCAAGGGGCGCGGGGAACTGCGCGACCGGCCACGAATCACCCGCAGCCATACGACAACGGGCAGCCCCCAAAACACTGAGGGACCGCACCTCGAAAGGTACGGCCCCTCAGTCAACTGCTAGGCCTCAGCGAGCCAGCGTTCAGCTCTGTCCACCGGCGAGCTTCTCGCGCAGCGCGGCAAGCGCCTCGTCGGAAGCAAGCGCACCGGAGGTGTCCGCACCCTCGGAGGAGTACGAGCCACCACCGCCACCGCCACTGCCGGCGGCAGCCGGAACCGCACCGGCGGTGTCCCCGCCCTCGGCGGCCGCCGCGGCGTCCGCCTCACGGGACTTGATGACCTGCTGCTGGTGCTGCTCGAAGCGGGTCTGCGCCTCGGCGTACTGGGTCTCCCACACCTCACGCTGGGACTCGTAACCCTCGAGCCAGTCGTTGGTCTCGGGGTCGAAGCCCTCGGGGTAGATGTAGTTGCCCTGGTCGTCGTACGACGCGGCCATGCCGTACAGCGTCGGGTCGAAGTCGACCGTGGCCGGGTCGGCGCCGAAGGCCTCGTTGGCCTGCTTCAGGGACAGCGAGATCCGGCGACGCTCAAGGTCGATGTCGATGACCTTGACGAAGATCTCGTCGTTGACCTGGACGACCTGCTCCGGGATCTCCACGTGGCGCTCGGCCAGCTCGGAGATGTGGACCAGACCCTCGATGCCCTCGTCCACGCGGACGAACGCACCGAACGGAACCAGCTTCGTGACCTTGCCGGGCACGACCTGGCCGATCTGGTGGGTCCGGGCGAACTGCTGCCACGGGTCTTCCTGGGTCGCCTTCAGCGACAGGGAGACACGCTCGCGGTCCATGTCGACGTCGAGAACCTCGACGGTGACTTCCTGGCCGACCTCGACAACCTCGGAGGGGTGGTCGATGTGCTTCCAGGAGAGCTCGGAGACGTGGACCAGACCGTCGACGCCACCAAGGTCCACGAAGGCACCGAAGTTGACGATCGAGGAGACCACGCCGGAGCGGACCTGACCCTTCTGGAGGGTCGTGAGGAACGTCTGGCGGACCTCGGACTGGGTCTGCTCCAGCCAGGCACGGCGGGACAGGACCACGTTGTTGCGGTTCTTGTCGAGCTCGATGATCTTGGCCTCGAGCTCCTTGCCCACGTAGGGCTGGAGGTCGCGAACGCGGCGCATCTCGACCAGAGAGGCCGGGAGGAAGCCACGGAGGCCGATGTCGAGGATGAGACCACCCTTGACGACCTCGATGACGGTACCGGTGACGATGCCGTCCTCTTCCTTGATCTTCTCGATGGTGCCCCACGCCCGTTCGTACTGGGCGCGCTTCTTCGAGAGGATCAGGCGGCCTTCCTTGTCCTCCTTCTGGAGAACAAGGGCTTCGATCTCGTCACCGACGGCGACGACCTCGTTCGGGTCGACGTCGTGCTTGATCGAGAGCTCGCGGCTCGGGATGACACCTTCGGTCTTGTAACCGATGTCGAGGAGAACCTCGTCCCGGTCAACCTTGACGATGACGCCGTCGACGATGTCGCCATCGTTGAAGTACTTGATCGTCTCGTCGATGGCGGCGAGGAATGCTTCCTCGTTACCGATGTCGTTGACCGCAACCTGCGGGGTGGTGGCGGTGGTCTCGGTGCTGCTCGTCATGTGGGAAAGGGCTCCGGTACGGACATTGAAGTCGTAGGTACTGCTACGCCGGGAGCCCGTGTCGCTCTGAAGAAGCCGGACAGCCTAGGAAGCGCCCCAACAGCTTCTGGAGAACCAGATACTGGTGATGGCGCCTCGACAACCGAGGGGACATACAACAGATGCGAGCGCAGCCTGCTACGTCTGAGGAGCGCAGGCCCGCAGCGCAACTTGTAGCATACGGGGGCAGCCGGACAGGGTCAATGCGCGAAGGCGCACACCCGGGGCGGATCGCCGCATACCCGGCACAAGAACTGTCTCTGGAGGCCACGCGGGCCTTGGGACACCTCTTCCGTGACACCCATGGAGACCCGTGGGCGTCGGGTTGGAGGGAAGAGTACGACGAGGGAGCCGATCATCCAAGAGTCCGAAGCGGCCGAAGAGTTCGAGCCGGAAGCCACCCGGCGTAGGGCCGATGTCACGGAGAGTTCGCGGGCCAACCGGGGCTGGTGGGACCGGAACGCGGACGAGTACCAGGTCGAGCACGGCACGTTCCTCGGTGACGACCGTTTCGTCTGGAGTCCCGAGGGTCTCGACGAGGTGGAGGCGGAGCTGCTCGGCCCGCCGGAGGAGCTGAAGGGGAAGAGCGTCCTGGAGATCGGCGCCGGCGCGGCCCAGTGCTCGCGCTGGCTGACCGCTCAGGGGGCCCACCCGGTCGCCCTGGACATCTCCCACCGCCAGCTCCAGCACGCGCTGCGCATCGGTGGGACCTTCCCCTTGGTCTGCGCCGACGCCGGCGCGCTCCCCTTCGCGGACGGCTCCTTCGACCTGGCGTGCTCGGCGTACGGGGCGCTGCCGTTCGTCGCGGACCCGGTGCTGGTGCTGACGGAGGTGCGGCGGGTGCTGCGTCCGGGCGGCCGGTTCGTGTTCTCGGTGACGCATCCGATCCGCTGGGCGTTCCCGGACGAGCCGGGCCCCGAGGGCCTGTCGGTCTCCGCCTCCTACTTCGACCGCACCCCCTATGTCGAGCAGGACGAGGAGGGCCACGCGGTCTACGTCGAGCACCACCGCACGATCGGCGACCGGGTGCGGGACGTCGTGGCGGCGGGCTTCCGGCTGGTGGACCTGGTCGAGCCGGAGTGGCCGTCCTGGAACACCTCGGAGTGGGGCGGCTGGTCCCCGCTGCGCGGGAACCTGATCCCGGGCACGGCCGTCTTCGTGTGCGAGCGGGACCTGAGGGACTGACACGGGCGGGACCGAAGAGAGAAGCGCACGCACGCGTGGAGGGCGTTTTCGGGGACGTACGACACTAGGGGCGTGATCCGTTACGAGGCCCTGGACGCCCTCCCCGTGCGCGGTGCCCTGCCCGCGCTGAGCGACGCCCTGGAGGGACACGGCACGGCGGTCCTCGTGGCGCCGCCCGGCACCGGCAAGACGACCCTCGTGCCGCTCGCCCTGGCGGGCCTGCTGGGCGACGGGCCGGCGCGACGCGTCGTGGTCGCCGAGCCGCGCCGTATCGCCGCCCGTGCCGCCGCCCGGCGGATGGCGTGGCTGCTGGGCGAGCAGGTCGGCGCGAGCGTCGGCTACACCGTGCGTGGCGAGCGGGTCGTCGGGCGGCACGCACGCGTGGAGGTCGTCACGACGGGTGTGCTGCTGCAACGGCTGCAGCGCGACCAGGAGTTGGCCGGTGTGGACGTGGTGGTGCTCGACGAGTGCCATGAGCGGCATCTGGACGCGGACACCACGGCGGCGTTCCTGTGGGACGTGCGCGAGACGCTGCGGCCGGAGCTGCGCCTGGTGGCCGCGTCGGCGACGACGGACGCGGCGGGCTGGGCCCGGCTGCTGGGCGGGGCGCCGGTGATCGAGGCCGAGGGCGCCGCGTACCCGGTGGAGGTGGTCTGGGCGCCGCCGGTACGGCCCGTACGGCCGCCGCACGGGATGCGGGTCGATCCGGCGCTGCTCACGCATGTGGCGTCGGTGGTGCGGCGGGCGCTGGCCGAGCGGGACGGGGACGTGCTGTGCTTCCTGCCGGGCGTGGGCGAGATCGCGCGCGTGGCGGGGCAGTTGGGGGAGCTCGGTGACGTCGACGTGCTCCAGGTGCACGGGCGGGCGCCGGCTGCCGTGCAGGACGCGGTGCTGGTGGCCGGTGCGCGGCGCCGGGTGGTGCTTGCCACCTCGGTCGCGGAGTCCTCGCTGACGGTGCCCGGCGTGCGGTCGGTCGTCGACTCGGGGCTGGCGCGGGAGCCGCGGGTCGATCACGCGCGCGGGCTGAGCGCCCTGGCGACCGTACGGGCCTCGCAGGCGGCGGGGAGGCAGCGGGCGGGGCGGGCCGGGCGTGAGGCGCCGGGCGGGGTGTACCGGTGCTGGGCGGAGGCGGAAGACGCGCGGCTGCCGCGCTTCCCGTCGCCGGAGATCAAGGTGGCCGACCTGACGGCGTTCGCCCTCCAGACGGCGTGCTGGGGCGATCCGGACGCGTCCGGTCTCGCGCTGCTGGACGCGCCGCCCGGTGGCGCGATGGCGGCGGCGCGGGCGGTACTGACGGCGATCGGGGCGGTGGACTCCGGCGGCCGGGCCACGGACCGTGGGGTGCGGCTGGCCCGGCTGGGGTTGCACCCGCGACTGGGGCGGGCGTTGCTCGACACCTCCGGTGCGGGGGCCGAGGTGGTGGCCCTGCTCAGC
This sequence comes from Streptomyces pseudovenezuelae, assembly GCF_029892565.1. Lineage (GTDB taxonomy): Bacteria > Actinomycetota > Actinomycetes > Streptomycetales > Streptomycetaceae > Streptomyces > Streptomyces pseudovenezuelae_A. The sequence goes on from NZ_JARXVH010000005.1 coordinate 312,009, forward strand.
GAGGAGGCGCCACGGGGGTACGGGGATGATCTCGCCGACGCGCTGCGGGCCGCCCGGCGCGGTGGCGACGCCTACGCGGGACGGTGGCGTCAGGAGGTGCGACGGCTGCGGGCGGCCTCGGCGGAGTTCGCCGAGCCAGGCGCCCGGCGCCCTCTGGGCGCGAACAGCGCGGCCTCGCCGAGTGCCCCGGGCGACGACCGCCTCGTGGGTCTCGTCGCCGCTCTCGCCTTCCCCGAGCGCGTCGCCAAGGCCGAGGGCGGCTCGTATCTCATGGTCTCCGGCACGCGCGCGGAGCTCGGCGAGGGCACCGGTCTGCGCGGCGCCCCATGGATCGCCGTGGCCGTCGCCGACCGGCCCGTCGGGCGGGGGCACGCGCGCGTGCAGCTCGCGGCGACCGTCGACGAAGGGGTCGCCCGATCCGCGGCGGGGGCGCTGCTGGAGGAGCGGGAGGAGGTCCACTGGGCCGACGGGGACGTCGTCGCACGGCGCGTGGAGCGGCTCGGGGCGATCGAGTTGGCTGTGCGGCCGTTGAAGAAGGCCGACCCCGTCCTCGTACGCGAGGCGCTTCTCGAAGGGCTGCGGCAGGAGGGGTTCGGGCTGTTGCGGTGGTCGTCCGACGCCGTCGTACTGCGTCAGCGGCTCGCCTTTCTGCGGCTGCGGCTCGGGGAGCCGTGGCCCGATGTCGGTGACGACGCTCTCCACGCGCGCGTGGACGAGTGGTTGGAGCCGGAGCTGGGGCGGGCCCGGCGGCGGGCCGACCTCGGGCGGATCGAGGCCGGACAGGCGCTCGGCAGGCTGCTGCCGTGGGCCTCGGGTGAGGCGGGCCGGCTGGACGAGTTGGCGCCCGAGCGGATGGCCGTACCGAGCGGGTCCAGGATCCGGATCGACTACGGCGATCCCGAGCGGCCCGTGCTCGCGGTGAAGCTGCAGGAGATGTTCGGGCTCCAGGAGTCCCCCGCCGTCGCCGGGGTGCCACTGCTCGTGCACCTGCTCTCCCCGGCAGGGCGGCCCGCCGCGGTCACCGCCGATCTGGCGTCGTTCTGGCGGGACGGCTACAAGGGCGTGCGCGCCGAGCTGCGCGGGCGGTATCCGAAGCATCCCTGGCCGGAGGACCCGGCCGCGGCGGAGCCGACGCGGTACACCAACGCGCGGCTCAGGCGGTGACCGGTTCCGGCGCCGAGGACTCGGACGGTTCCGGGTCGGCCGGGCGGCGGCTGCGGGCCTCCAGGTAGAGGGAGAGGGCCAGGAGAAGGATGCCGAGGGCGAGGAAGCCCCAGGGGAGGTACGAGGTCAGCAGCAGGACCAGGGTGCGGTTGGACTTGACCAGGGCGACGGTGTGCTCGATGTAGTCCTCGCGCATCTTCACGTGACCGGAGAACGCGGTCACCTTGTCCCGGCCGCCGAGCAGCGTGCCGCCGCGCAGCTCCTCCTTGTGGATCTCCTCGCCGTGGACCGGGGCGCCGGTGACGGGCTCGACCCAGAACTTGCGGACCGTGGTGTACCAACGGGTCGTGCCCGTCTTGGCGACCGACTCGGGGGTGATGCCCTTGACGGGCATGACCTTGGGGAAGGTGACCTTGGTCCAGGGGACGGTCTCCTCGAAGTAATAGACCTTCAGGCCGCGGAAGTTCTGGGTGCCCTTGTAGTGGATGGGGGCGCTGGTGCGGGTCTGCGCGTCGAAGTAGACGTAGTCCCGTTTCTCGGTCAGGAAGGGCCACTTGAACTCGATGCCCTCCCGTTTCACCGGGTCGTCGTCGACCATCTCGCCGGTGGCGTGGACGGGTTCCTGGGAGTGGGCGTCGAAGATGTAGCGCTCGGGGAGCTTGGAGACCATCTTGCCGTCGGGGCCCTGGACATAGGAGAGGCTGTCCCAGACGACGACGTCCTTGCCGTACGTCTTCTCGACCTTGTCGGCGGCCTGCACATTGCCCTTGAGGGTCTGCACGATGGTGACCTTCGGGACCTTCTTCGCCTTCATCGTGCCGTAGTCGAGAAGGGTCGCGTCCTTCGCCTCAAGGACCATGTCCTGATACTGGTTCGCCGGGATCTTGGCCAGGCGCGGGAAGGCGTACCAGCGCAGGAGCGGGGACAGCGCCGTGAAGAACACGGCGAGGGCGAGCAGGACCAGACTGGCCTTGCGGCGCATCTCGGCCTCCCGGGCGGACGGCTACGGGTGTGCGGGGACCGTCGTCAGCAGCGGTTTCGGGGACGTCTTGCCGGCCGGCGAGCCCATCGCGGTCATCGTGAGAACGAGGGCGAACGCCAGGGCGAGACCGGTCGCGGCGGCGATCAGAGCACGCATGCCTGCCTCCCGACGGACTGGGAACCGATGGACGGACGGGAACTGATACATCGTCAGGTCCGGCACCGTAGCAACGGGTGGGCGAGATGAGAACACGTCGTACACACAACGACGGCGCCCCTTCGGTGAAGGGACGCCGTCGTGGTCGTACGAGAGGCCGCTAGGGCGTGGCGCTCGCCGACGCGCTCCCGGACGGGCTGGGCGAGGGAGACGTGTCGGCCGGTGCCGCCACCGTCAGTTCGACGGTGAGGGTGGCGCCGCCCGCTGTGGTGATGCGGAGCAGGTAGGTGCCGCTGGTGTCGTCCGCGTAGAGCTTGGGCAGCTTGATCAGGCCGTTGGCGTCCGTCGTCAGGCCCTTGAGGGTGCGTACGGTCTTGCCGTCCGCGTCCTTGAAGTAGGGGCCCTTGTCGTTCTCGGTGGCGTCGTCCGCCGACTTGACGAGGGTGGCGGTGGCCGCGACCTTGTCCGCGACGGCGTCCTTGTAGGTGGCCTTCACCTCGACCTGGTCGGCGAACTCGCCGCCCGGGACGCAGGTCAGCGCGGTGGTGCTGGTGCGGGCGAGGGTGTCGGCGACGCGCTGGGTGACGGTGGCCGTGTAGTCGAGGGCTGTGACCGAGCGGCCGACGACCGTGGCGCGGACGGTGAAGTCGCCGGTCTTCTCGCCTGCTTGGAGCGCGGGCGCGACGGCCACGCCGGAGGCGTTGGTGACGACCGTGGCGACACTCTCGCCGCCGGTGAAGGTCGCGTCGGTGGTGCCGACGATGGTGAAGCGGACCCTGACCTTGGCGACGGTCTTGCCGGCCTTGGTCTCCGCCTTGGTGCTGATCTTCTTGGCGAACGCCTCGCCCGCCGTCGCGGTCAACTTGGCGGTGCCGCTGTCCTCCAGGTGGTCCACCGTGTCGGTGGGCGTCTGCGGAGGCGTCGTGGGCGGGCTGCTCGGGTCGCTCGGGTCGGTCGACGGCGGCGTGCTGGGATCGGCCGGCTTCGACGGGTGCGTCGGCTTCGACGGTGTCGAGGGCGTGTGCGACGGCGTCGGGTCGGTCGTGTCGTCGTCGCTGCGGTTCGACGGGATGGTGCCGGTGCCGTTCGGGATCTCGTGGGTGCCCTTGCGGTAGTACTCCAGCCACGACAGGACCGTGTGCAGGTAGTCCTGCGAGTTGTTGTAGCTGAGGATCGCGCGGTTCAGGTCGGCCTGCACCGACAGGTCCCAGTTGTTGCGGCACAGGTAGTGGCCGGCGGCGAGGGCGGCGTCGTAGACGTTGTTCGGGTTCTTCACCCCGTCGCCGTTGCCGTCGCGGCCCGCCCACGCCCAGGTGGACGGGATGAACTGCATGGGCCCGACGGCCTGGTCGTACGTGCTGTTGCCGTCGTACTGGCCGTTGTCGGTGTCCTGGATGAGCGCGAAGCCGTTGCCGTCGAGCTGCGGGCCGAGGATCGGGGTGATCGTGGTGCCGTCGGCGGTGACGTTGCCGCCGCGGGCCTGGCCGGACTCCACCTTGCCGATGGCGGCGAGCAGTTGCCAGGGCAGGTTGCAGCCGGCCTTGGACTCGGCCAGCTCGGTCGCGGCCTTCTTGTAGGCGTCCAGGACGGTCGCGGGTATGCCGGCCTCGCCGTCGCCCTGCACGACCGGGGTGCCCACGGTCGGACTCGGCGCGGGGTTCGGGCTGTTGAGCGGCGGCAGGTCCGTGTAGTACGGCGAGTTACCGGTCGCGCCGCCCTCGTCGGAACCGGTGGCATCGGGCGAGGACTGGGCGTCGGCGGCGCTGGATCTGCCGTGGTCGTCGACCGTGGCTCCCGGAGCCTGGGACGCGGACAGCGCCGCGACCACGACCGCGGCCACCGCGGTGGTCGCCGCTCCCTTGCGCAGCCTCATGCCGAATTGCGCCGCCATAGAGTGAACCAGCCCCTCCGTTGGACGCGCCCGTGCGCCCGTCGCTGTCTGCCGCGGGCCTGTTGGGCCCACCCTGTTGTGACGATCAACTCGGTGCGTCGGTTGCCCTCGTCACCGATTTCGGCGCTTTTCTCACCTGTTCGACCGCGCTCCCCCGGGCTCCACCGGCACGCCGACCCAGGCGACACTACGACAACTTCTTTTGCACGGGCACCCGTTCGTGCCCGATTTTCACCGGTTGGCCATATGAGGTTGGTGCCTTGTCGCGGCCCGCATACTGGACCGCAGCGACCACCCCGGCCGACGAGGAGCCCCCTTGCCGTTCACCCTCAGCCACGCGGCCGCCGCACTGCCCGCGGTGCGCGCCGACGGAACGGGCCGGGGCCGACTGGTTCCGGCCGTGCTCGTGGCCGGTTCCTTCGCACCCGACATGACGTACTACGCGGCGAGTGCCCTTCCCGGGGCGATGCGATTCGGCGAATTCACGCACTCCTTCACGGGCGTCCTCACCTTCGACGTCCTGGTCTCCTGGGCACTGGTCGTCCTGTGGCTCCTGCTGCGCGAACCACTGGTGGCCCTGCTGCCCCGGGCCCGGCAACCCCGCCCCGCCGCCCTGCTGCGATGCGGAAGGCCCCACGCGCGCGTACGCCCCTCCCTGCTGGCCCGTTGGTACGTCTCCGCGACGCTGGGCGCCCTGACGCACGTCGTGTGGGACGCGTTCACGCACCACGACCGGTGGGGCGTACGGCTGCTGCCGGTCCTGGACCGGGACCTCGCGGGCTTTCCGCTCTTCTGGTACGTCCAGTACGGCGGCTCACTGGTGGCCGCGATCGTGATCGGCGCGTTCCTGCTCCGCGCCCTGCGGCAGGTGCCCACGGTGGCCGGGCCCATGGGGGTCCCCGCACTGTCGGTACGCGACCGGTGGTGGGCCGGTGCCGTGATCGGCGGCTGCGCACTGGTCGCGGCGGTGCAGCGGGCGACGCGCTGGTGGGCGTACTGGGGCTCGACGGCCAAGCCCTGGGAACTGATCCCCACGGTCTGCTTCGGAGCGGGCGCGGGACTCGTGCTGGGCTTGTTGGTGTACGCCGCGGGGGTACGGGTGTGGCGGCCGGCGCCTGCCGCGGAGGGCTCGGCGGGTGTGCTTACGGGGTCGAGCCGTCGGGGCGGGGACGGGCGAGCCGGATGAGGTGATCGCCCAGCAGGCCGGCCCAGAGCCGCCAGGCGGACGGCTCGCCCGAGCCGGTACGGGCGTCGAGGGCCGCTCGGGGCAGCCTGCGCCGCAGGACCAGGCCGGGTTCGGCAGGGATGCGGGCGGTGCTCGCGTCGGCCGCGAAGACCGGGACCGAGGTGAACGCGAGACGGGGGCTTGCGTCGGTGCTCGCCTGCGCTGACGCCGTCCGGCGGTGGAGCATGCGTATACCCATGCCCGCATCCTTGCGGGAGGGCGGGGACGGGGGCGCTTTTGCGGGGGCCACGTGAGTGACGGGCCCTGCGGGGGCGCGTCCGCGCCGAGCTCCGTTGCAGGGCCCTGCACCGACTCGCCCCCTCTGTCGAACCGCCGGAGGCTAGTGCGCCGCCGACTCCCAGTCCGGGCCCACGCCCACCGACACGTCCAGCGGTGCCCTGAGGTGGACGGCGTCGGCCATCTCGTGGCGGACGATCTCCTCCACCGCCTTGCGCTCGCCGGGAGCGATCTCCAGGACGATTTCGTCGTGGACCTGGAGGAGCATCCGGGAGGTGAGGTCCGCCGCGCGCAGGGCCTTGTCGACGTTCAGCATGGCGATCTTGACGATGTCGGCCGCGGTGCCCTGGATCGGCGCGTTCAGCGCCATCCGCTCGGCCGCTTCGCGCCGCTGGCGGTTGTCGCTGTTGAGGTCGGGCAGGTAGCGGCGGCGCCCGAAGAGGGTCGCCGTGTAACCGGTCGCCCGGGCCTCGTCGACCGCGCGGCGCAGATAGTCCCGCACGCCGCCGAAGCGCTCGAAGTAGGTGTCCATCAGGACCCTGGCCTCGCCCGCGTCGATGTTCAGCTGCTGGGAGAGGCCGAAGGCCGACAGGCCGTACGCCAGTCCGTACGACATCGCCTTGATCTTGCGGCGCATCTCCGCGTCGACGTGGTCCTTGTCGACCGAGAAGACCTGCGCCGCCACCGTGTTGTGCAGGTCCTCGCCGGAGGTGAACGCCTCCAGAAGTCCCTCGTCCTCGGAAAGGTGGGCCATCACGCGCAGTTCGATCTGGCTGTAGTCGGCGGTCATCAGCGACTCGTAGCCCTCGCCGACCACGAAGCCCCGGCGGATCGCGCGGCCCTCGTCGGTGCGGACCGGGATGTTCTGCAGGTTCGGGTCGGTCGAGGAGAGACGGCCGGTGGCCGCGACCGTCTGGTTGAAGGTGGTGTGGATGCGGCCGTCCGTCGCGATCGTCTTGATCAGGCCCTCGACGGTGACACGGAGCTTGGCCTGCTCGCGGTGGCGGAGCATGATCACCGGCAGCTCGTTGTCCGTCTGCCCTGCCAGCCAGGCCAGCGCGTCGGCGTCCGTGGTGTAGCCGGTCTTCGTCTTCTTGGTCTTGGGCAGGCCCAGTTCGCCGAAGAGGACCTCCTGGAGCTGCTTGGGCGAACCCAGGTTGAACTCGTGCCCGGCCGCCGCGTGCGCCTCCTTCACCGCCTGCTGGACGGCGCCCGCGAACATCTGCTCCATGGTCTCCAGGTGGGCCCGGTCGGCCGCGATGCCGTGCCGCTCCAGGCGGGCCAGCAGGGCTGAGGTGGGCAGCTCCACATCGCGCAGCAGGTCCGCGGCGCCGACCTCCTGGAGGCGGCCCTCGAAGGCCTCGCCCAGGTCGAGGACGGCGCGTGCCTGGATCATCAGGGCCTCGGCCTCGGCGCCCTCGTCGGTGCCGAAGGCCAGCTGGCCGTCGGCCGCCGCGGCGGGGGTGAGCTCGCGGCCCAGGTACTCCAGGGACAGCGCGTCCAGGTCGAAGGAGCGGCGGCCCGGCTTGACCAGGTAGGCGGCGAGCGCGGTGTCCATGGCGACGCCGGCGACGCTCCAGCCGTGCTCGGCGAAGACCCGCATCGCGCCCTTGACGTTGTGGAAGACCTTGGGCTGCGCCGCGTCGGCCAGCCAGGCGGCGAACGCCCTCTCGTCTGCCTCGTCCAGCTGGGTCGGGTCGAACCAGGCGGCCGCGCCGTCGGAGGCGGCGAGCGCGACCTCGGCGACCGAGCCGGTGCCCAGCGCCCAGGTGTCGACCGTGGCGACCCCGAGGGTGCCGGTGCCGTGCTCGGTGAGCCAGCCGGGCAGCTCGCCGGTGCCGAGCACCGTGCCGTCCACCTCGACGCCGTCCGCGACGACCGGGGTGCCCTCGGCCTCCTCGGCGCCCGGGTCCACGGCCAGCAGCCGCTCGCGCAGCGAGGGGTTCCTGATCTCCAGGGTGTCCAGGACCAGCGCGAGCGCCTTGCGGTCGTAGGGCTCGCGCTCCAGGTCGATCACCGTCTTGGGCAGCTCGACCGTGCGCACCATCTCGGTCAGGCGGCGGTTGAGCTTGACCGCGTCCAGATGGTCGCGCAGGTTCTGTCCGGCCTTGCCCTTGACCTCGTCGACGCGCTCGACCAACTCGGCGAAGGAACCGAACTGGTTGATCCACTTCGCGGCCGTCTTCTCACCGACCCCGGGGATGCCCGGCAGGTTGTCGGACGGGTCGCCGCGCAGGGCCGCGAAGTCGGGGTACTGCGCGGGGGTGAGGCCGTACTTCTCCTCGACCTTCGCCGGCGTGAACCGGGTCAGCTCGGAGACGCCCTTGGTCGGGTACAGCACCGTCGTGTGCTCGGTGACCAGCTGGAAGGAGTCGCGGTCGCCGGTGACGATCAGCACCTCGAAGCCCTCGGCCTCGGCCTGGGTGGCGAGGGTGGCGATGACGTCGTCCGCCTCGAAGCCGTCGACCGCGAACCGCGACACGTGCATCGTGTCCAGCAGCTCGCCGATCAGCTCGACCTGGCCCTTGAACTCGTCCGGGGTCTTGGAGCGGTTCGCCTTGTACTCCGTGAACTCCTCGGAGCGCCAGGTCTTGCGGGAGACGTCGAAGGCCACCGCGAAGTGCGTGGGCTCCTCGTCACGCAGGGTGTTGGCCAGCATCGACGCGAAGCCGTAGATCGCGTTGGTCGGCTGGCCCGTCGCCGTCGTGAAGTTCTCCGCGGGCAGCGCGAAGAACGCGCGGTACGCCAGCGAATGCCCGTCCATGAGCATCAGCCTGGGACGCTTGCCGCCGGCGGTTTTCTCGGTCTTCTTCGCTGCTGTCTCTGCCACGCCCCCGATCCTGCCACGAGCCACTGACACTCAGACCTCCGCACGCGCTGACGCCCTCTCTCCGAGTGCCCTGGCACCCTCGCTGTGAGCGGTGCGTGCGAGGATCGAAGATGTATCCCGCACGTGTCTGTGAAGGAGAGTGCTCGATGGCCACGAAGCCGCCTCAGGGCGATCCGGTCCAGGACGCCCCGAAGGTCGTCGAGCCCAAGCACGCGGCGGCGGGACTGCCCGCGATCGGGCACACCCTGCGCATCGCCCAGCAGCAGATGGGCGTGAAGCGCACCGCGTTGACGCTGCTGCGGGTCAACCAGAAGGACGGCTTCGACTGCCCGGGCTGTGCCTGGCCTGAGCCGGACCACCGGCACGCGGCGGAGTTCTGTGAGAACGGCGCGAAGGCGGTCGCCGAGGAGGCCACCCTGCGCCGGGTCACCCCGGAGTTCTTCGCCGCGCACCCGGTCGCCGACCTCGCGACCAGGAGCGGCTACTGGCTCGGCCAGCAGGGCCGCCTCACCCATCCCATGTACGTCCCCGAGGGCGGCACGCACTACGAACCGGTGTCCTGGGAGCGCGCCTTCGACATCGTCGCCGAGGAACTGCACGCCCTCGGCTCCCCCGACGAGGCGCTCTTCTACACGTCCGGCCGCACCAGCAACGAGGCCGCGTTCCTCTATCAGCTCTTCGCCCGCGAGTTCGGCACGAACAACCTGCCGGACTGCTCCAACATGTGCCACGAGTCGTCCGGTTCGGCACTCAACGAGACCATCGGCATCGGCAAGGGCAGCGTCCTGCTGGAGGACCTGTACAAGGCCGACCTGATCGTCGTGGCCGGCCAGAACCCGGGCACCAACCACCCGCGCATGCTCTCCGCCCTGGAGAAGGCCAAGTCCAACGGCGCGAAGATCATCAGCGTCAACCCGCTGCCCGAGGCGGGACTTGAGCGCTTCAAGAACCCGCAGACCCCGCAGGGCATGCTCAAGGGCGCCGCGCTCACCGACCTGTTCCTGCAGATCCGCCTCGGCGGCGACCAGGCCCTGTTCCGGCTCCTCAACAAACTCGTCCTGGAGACGGAAGGTGCCGTCGACCGGACTTTCGTCGACGAACACACCCACGGCTTCGAGGAGTTCGCCGAGGCCGCCCGCGCCGCCGACTGGGAGCAGACGCTGGCCGCGACGGGCCTCACGCGCACGGAGATCGAGAAGGCGCTCGGCATGGTGCTCGCCTCCGAGCGCACGATCGTGTGCTGGGCGATGGGCCTGACCCAGCACAAGCACTCGGTGCCGACCATCCGCGAGGTGGTCAACTTCCTTCTGCTGCGCGGCAACATCGGCCGCCCGGGCGCGGGCGTGTGCCCGGTGCGCGGTCACAGCAACGTGCAGGGCGACCGCACCATGGGCATCTTCGAGCGCCCCGCGCCGGCTTTCCTGGACGCCCTGGAGAAGGAGTTCGGCTTCGCCCCGCCGCGCGAGCACGGCTACGACGTCGTACGGGCCATCGGCGCCCTGCGCGACGGTGTGGCGAAGGTCTTCTTCGCCATGGGCGGCAACTTCGTCTCCGCCTCCCCCGACACGGACGTCACCGAGGCGGCCATGCGCCGGGCCCGCCTCACCGTGCACGTGTCGACCAAGCTCAACCGCTCGCACGCCGTCACGGGCGCGCGGGCGCTGATCCTGCCCACCCTGGGCCGCACCGAGCGCGATCTCCAGGGCGGCGGCGAGCAGTTCGTGACCGTCGAGGACTCGATGGGCATGGTGCACGCCTCCCGGGGCCGCCTGGAGCCCGCGAGCAGCCACCTGCTGTCCGAGCCGGCCATCGTGTGCCGTCTCGCCCGGCGCGTCCTGGGCGAGGAATCCCGCACTCCCTGGGAGGAGTTCGAGAAGGACTACGCGACGGTCCGCGACCGCATCGCGCGCGTGATCCCGGGCTTCACCGACTTCAACGCGCGCGTGGCGCATCCCGGAGGCTTCGCGCTCCCGCACGCCCCGCGCGACGAGCGCCGCTTCCCGACCGCCACCGGCAAGGCCAACTTCACCGCGGCACCGGTCGAGTTCCCCCAACTGCCCGAGGGCCGGCTGCTGTTGCAGACGCTGCGCTCGCACGACCAGTACAACACCACGATCTACGGCCTGGACGACCGCTACCGGGGCATCAAGAACGGGCGCCGGGTGGTGCTCGTGAACGCCGAGGACGCGCGCGTGCTGGGCATCGCCGACGGGTCGTACGTCGACCTGGTCGGCGAGTGGAAGGACGGCGTCGAGCGGCGCGCGCCGGGCTTCCGCGTCGTGCACTACCCGACGGCACGGGGCTGCGCGGCGGCGTACTACCCGGAGACCAACGTCCTGGTCCCGCTCGACGCCACCGCCGACACCAGCAACACCCCGGCCAGCAAGTCCGTCGTCGTCCGTCTGGAACAATCGACCACCGACTGAGCGTTTGCTCAGCTGTCAGTCAGGTCCAGCCAGTCAGGCGTACGAGGAACGGAGCCGGCCCCATGGGCGAGCAGCAGCAAGGGAAGTTCCCGCAGGAGGTCATCGACGAGTACTCGGCGCTCGGCGTCGACCTGGTGGCCCTGTTCTCCGCGGGACACCTCGGCACGCGCATGGGCGTGGAGATCGTGGAGGCGTCCGCGGACCGTGTCGTCGGGACGATGCCGGTGGAGGGGAACACCCAGCCGTACGGGCTGCTGCACGGAGGCGCGTCGGCGGTCCTCGCCGAGACCCTCGGCTCGCTGGGGTCGATGCTGCACGGCGGCAGCTCCAAGATCGCGGTCGGCGTCGACCTGAACTGCACCCACCACCGCGGCGCCCGCTCCGGCCTGGTGACCGGCGTGGCCACGCCCGTGCACCGGGGGCGCTCCACGGCGACGTACGAGATCGTGATCAGTGACGAGGAGGGCCGGCGGGTGTGCACCGCGCGGCTGACCTGTCTGCTGCGGGACGCGCGCCCCGCAGACGGGGCACAGGTGCCCGCCACCGGCTGACGGGCCCCGATCGCTCCCGTGCGGCGCAGCGTCTTTCCGGCTCCGGCGCCCTGACCTACCGTTTCCCCATGAGGCTGCGGTCATGAGCGGCATCGGGCCCGTCGAACCCGTCAACGGGCCCGAGGCGGACGAGAGTCACGACGTCATCGGTACCGACGCGCCGCGCCTCGGCGACGGGTTCACGAACCGGCTGTCCCACCGACTCACCGGCCGCTGGGGCGCGTTGCCGCCCAGGACCCGCAGGGCCGTCCGTTCCACGGGCGTGATCGTCGTGGCCGTGGCCGGAGTTGTGCTGCTGCCGACCGCCGGCGCCCCCGACCGGGCCGACCCGCCCCAGCCCCGCCCGTATCCCGCCAACGTCACCAGCTGGGAGTACCTGGGACGCGCCGCCGCTCCCACCACCCCGGCCTCGCCCGATTCCCGTGTCACCAGCGGTCTCTTCTATTTCGCCGTGTCCGTCGACCACGGGCCACCGGTCACCGTGCGGGTCGACGGCGCCGCCTTCCCCGGCCTCACCGCGCACGCCACACCCGAGCGGAGCCTCACCGTGCACGCCGGGACCCCGCTGCCGATCGCCGTCGAAATATCCGTATCCGACTGTTCGGGACTGCCCGTGAACGCGGACCTCCCTTTTCTCGACGTAACGCTGCGTAACACACGCGCAATACAACGCCACAGTTTCATCTTCGACGGCGGGTACGCCCGGGACCTTTCCGAGCTCCTGCACGGGGCCTGCGGCCCGGCAACCTTGCTACCAGGGCCGCGGCCAACCGGAAGTGCGGGTTCTCAGAATGCGGACTGAGAGGAAAATCCGCCAAAACGGCTGAGAGCCCTCTTTCGCCGGGCTCGCCCCGCATCACGGCATAACAAGAAAGTCACAAGCAGGGCTACGGCGATGCCGCTGCCTACAGACGGGCTTAGAGTCACGGCCAGTCACCGCTCCATCGGGAGTTCGGTACCAGAGGCATCCACCGCCCTCACCTAGGCGAGCGTGCCTGCGAAAGGACTGATTGTGCGACAGCGTTCCTTGGTGATACTTACCTCCGTTCTTACGAGCGGAGCTCTGACCCTCACCGCCTGCGGCTCCCGAGACGACAGCGGTGACAAGGGCGACAGCGGCACCACGACCTACACCATCGGCGTGGACGCTCCGCTGTCCGGCGAGAACTCGACCACCGGCCTCGGCATCCAGTACGGCGTTCAGGTCGCCGTCGACGACGCCAACAAGAACAACTGGGTCCCGGGCGTCAAGTTCAAGGTCAAGGCCCTGGACGACAAGGCCCAGCCCGCCAGCGGCCAGCAGAACGCCACGGCCCTGGTCGGCGACAAGACCGTCATCGGCACCGTCGGCCCGCTGAACTCCGGCGTCGCCCAGTCGATGCAGCAGGTGTTCGCCTCCGCCAACATGGTCGAGATCTCCCCCTCGAACACCAACCCCGAGCTGACCCAGGGCAAGAACTGGCAGACGGACAAGAAGCGGCCGTACAAGACGTACTTCCGCACCGCCACCACCGACGAGCTGCAGGGCAGCTTCGCCGCCGACTACGCGTTCAACGGCCTCAAGAAGAAGAAGGCCTTCGTCGTCGACGACAAGCAGACCTACGGCGCCGGCCTGGCGAAGATCTTCGGCGAGAAGTTCAAGGGGCTCGGCGGCACGGTCGTCCAGACGGACCACGTCAACACCGGTGACAAGGACTTCGGTTCGCTCGTCACCAAGATCAAGAACTCCGGCGCCGACCTGCTCTACTACGGCGGCCAGTACGACGAGTCCTCGCTGATCACCAAGCAGCTCAAGGACGCCGGCGTGAAGATCCCGCTGTTCGGCGGTGACGGCATGTTCGCCTCGACCTACATCGAGACCGCGGGCAAGGCCTCCGAGGGCGACCTCGCCACCTCCGTCGGCGTCCCGGTCGACACCCTGCCGGCCGCCAAGCAGTTCGTGGAGACCTACAAGGCCAAGGGCTACAAGGGTGACTACGGCGCCTACGGCGGTTACTCCTACGACGCCGCCTCGGCGATCATCAAGGCGCTGAAGGCCGTCAAGGACGCGAACGGCGACAAGCTGCCCAGCGACATCAACGACGTGCGCTCCAAGCTCATCCCCGAGGTCCAGAAGTCGGACTTCGAGGGCATCACCGGCAAGGTCTCCTTCGACCAGTACGGCGACACCGGCAACAAGCAGCTCACGGTCTACCAGGTCACGAACGGTGCGTGGAAGGCTGTCAAGACGGGCACCGTGGGCTGATCTGTCAGCCCCAGCACGTCGCACCACGGGCCGCGCGGAAGGAGGACCCCGACCGCGCGGCCCGTTTCCACACCCAGACCTTGTACACGCCCCGTGCACAACTCCACCGAATCTGTGCACACGACCCAGCGACATGGAGGCCATGCGGTGAACACCCTGCCGCAGCAGCTGGCCAACGGGCTGCTTCTAGGCTCGATGTACGGGCTGATCGCCATCGGCTACACGATGGTGTACGGCATCGTCCAGCTCATTAACTTCGCGCACGGCGAGATCTTCATGACCGGGGCCTTCGGCGCCCTCACGGTCTACCTCTACATCCTGCCCGACGGCACCACCCTGGCCGTCGCCGTCCCCCTGATGCTGATAGGCGGTGCGATCGTCGCCGTCCTCATCGCGGTCGGAGCGGAACGGTTCGCCTACCGACCTCTGCGCGGAGCACCACGCCTGGCACCGCTCATCACCGCCATCGGTCTCTCCCTGGCTCTCCAGGAACTCGTCCGCAACTTCTACCCCGGTGCCGACCGCGCCCGCGCCTTCCCCGGCCTGGACGCCACACACGACATCGGCTCCGTCACCATCAAGGACGCCGACATCTTCCTGGTCGTCGCCGCCATCGTCTGCATGTCGGGCCTGGCCTGGTTCGTGCGCAAGAGCCGTACCGGCCGCGCCATGCAGGCCACCGCGCAGGACCCGGACACCGCGCAGCTCATGGGCATCGACACCAACCGCATCATCGTCATCGCCTTCGCCATCGGCGGTTTCTTCGCCGCGGTCGCCGCGGTCGCCTACGGCCTCAAGTACGGCAGCATCGACTACCGCATGGGCTTCCTCATGGGCCTGAAGGCCTTCACCGCGGCCGTCCTCGGTGGCATCGGCAACATCTACGGCGCCATGCTCGGCGGCATCGTGCTCGGTGTCGCCGAGACCCTCGCCTCCGCGTACATCGACGGCATCCCCGGCATGGACAAGCTCGGCGGTCAGAGCTGGGCCAACGTCTGGGCGTTCGTTCTCCTCATCCTCGTGCTCCTGTTCAGGCCTCAGGGGCTGCTCGGTGAGCGCGTCGCGGACAGGGCGTGATCAGCGTGACCGAGACGACCAAGAACCCGTCCGCGGCCATCGCCCCGCGCGGCCTGATCCCCCTCCCGGTGTCCGCCGCCCGCGCGCTCCTCCTCGTCGGCGGCATCGCCACCGCGGCCTCCGCGTTCCTGTCCTGGACGTGGACCTCCGAGTTCCCCGGCGACCTCACCGTCACCGGCTACCCCGGCGGCCTGCAGTGGCTCACCTTCACCGCCGGCGTCCTCACGGCCCTCTTCACGATCGCCTCCTACGGTGTCCGCGGCCTCGGCTGGCTCCTGCCCGCCCGCAACAACGCGCCCCTGGTGCTCCTGGCCCTCGGCGGCTTCGGCACCACCTGGTACACGGTCATCGCGATCGCCACCAAGCTCGACGGCCTGGCCAACCTGGAGCCCGGCGGCTGGGTGGCCGCCGTCGCCTCCCTGCTGCCCGTCCTCGGCGCCCTCGCCCTCCCGGAGCCGGTCGGCGAGACCACGAAGGACACCCTCAAGGCGTACGTCGCCAAGCCCGACCGCATCTCCGCCCCCGCGCCCACCGCTCCCTGGATCCAGCGGGCCGCGATCACGGTCGTCAGCATCATCGGGCTCGGCGTCTTCACCTACGGCATCGACACCGAGTACGGCGAGCTCTTCGTCGGCTACCTCATCGTCGTCGTCTTCGCGCTGTGGGCGATGCACACCGCCGGTCTCCTCGACCGGTTCTCGCACATCGTCGCCGCGAACCGCAGCTTCGCCCTCGCCATGGGCTTCGTCGCGGCCATCGCCTTCCCGTTCACCCAGACCGACGACCACTACGCCAACATCGGCGTCAACATCCTGATCTTCGGGACGGTCGCCCTGGGCCTGAACATCGTCGTCGGCCTCGCCGGCCTCCTGGACCTCGGATACGTCGCCTTCCTCGGCGTCGGCGCCTACACCGCGGCCCTGGTCTCCGGTTCCGAGTTCTCCAAGTTCTCCGGCGTCCAGTTCCCCTTCTGGGCCGCCGCCATCGCCGGTGCCGCCGCCTCGCTGATCTTCGGCGTGCTCATCGGCGCACCGACCCTGCGGCTGCGCGGCGACTACCTGGCCATCGTCACCCTCGGCTTCGGAGAGATCTTCCGTATCGCCGTCAACAACATGGACGGCCAGTCCGGACCGGACATCACCAACGGCCCCAACGGCATCCCGTCCATCCCGGACCTGTCGTTCTTCGGCTTCAACTTCGGCAACCCGCACGACATCGCCGGCTTCACCCTCGGCCGGTTCGCCAACTACTACCTGCTGATGGTCCTGATCATGGCCCTCGTGGTCCTGGTCTACACGCGGGCCGCCGACTCCCGTATCGGCCGCTCCTGGATCGCCATCCGCGAGGACGAGACCGCCGCCACCGCGATGGGCATCAACGGCTTCCGGGTCAAGCTGATCGCCTTCGCGCTCGGCGCCTCCCTGGCCGGCCTCGCCGGTACGGTCAGCGCGCACGTGACGTACAGCGTGGTGCCCAACCCGTACCAGTTCGCCGGTTCCACCCCGCCCAACTCGGCCTTCCTCCTTGCCGCCGTCGTCCTCGGCGGCATGGGCACGGTCGCGGGTCCGCTGCTCGGCGCGGCGCTGCTCTACCTGCTCCCGGAGAAGCTCGTCTTCCTCCAGGACAAGTCGCTGCTCGCCTTCGGTATCGCGCTCATCCTCCTGATGCGCTTCCGTCCCGAGGGCATCATCGCCAACCGCCGCCGACAGCTCGAGTTCCACGAGACCGGCCAACTCGACGTACCAGACACCGAAACGCTCAGCGACGAGCCGGCCGTCACGAAGGCAGGGGCGTAGGAGCCATGACGACACCTGTACTCGAAGCCCGCGACGTCACGATGCGCTTCGGCGGTCTGACCGCCGTGCGTTCCGTCGACTTCACCGTCAACTCCGGTGAGATCGTGGGTCTGATCGGCCCGAACGGCGCCGGCAAGACAACGTTCTTCAACTGCCTGACCGGCCTGTACGTCCCGACGGAGGGCACGGTCTCCTACAAGGGCACCGTCCTGCCGCCGAAGCCGCACCTGGTGACGAAGGCGGGCATCGCCCGTACGTTCCAGAACATCCGGCTGTTCGCGAACATGACCGTCCTGGAGAACGTCCTGGTCGGCCGGCACACGCGGACGAAGGAAGGTCTCTGGTCGGCGCTGCTGCGCGGTCCCGGCTTCAAGAAGGCCGAGCGTGCCAGCGAGGAACGGGCCATGGAACTCCTGGAGTTCATCGGTCTCGCCCACAAGCGCGACCACCTCGCCCGCAACCTGCCCTACGGCGAGCAGCGCAAGCTGGAGATCGCCCGGGCGCTGGCGTCCGAGCCCGGTCTGCTGCTCCTGGACGAGCCGACGGCCGGCATGAACCCGCAGGAGACGCGGACGACCGAGGAACTCGTCTTCGCCATCCGCGACAAGGGCGTCGCCGTTCTCGTCATCGAGCACGACATGCGCTTCATCTTCAACCTCTGCGACCGCGTCGCCGTCCTCGTCCAGGGCGAGAAGCTGGTCGAGGGCACCTCCGAGGTCGTCCAGGCCGACGAGCGGGTCATCGCGGCCTACCTGGGCGAGCCCTTCGAGGGCGACCCCGGGGCGGCCGAGGCCCCGGAGAGCGCCGCCGCGGAGGCCGGCGCCGTCGCGGACAGCACCCCCGGCACCACCAAGGGAGACGTCCAGTGACCACGCTGCTCGAGGTCGAGGACCTCCGCGTCGCCTACGGCAAGATCGAGGCCGTCAAGGGCATCTCCTTCAAGGTCGAGGCCGGCCAGGTCGTCACCCTCATCGGCACCAACGGCGCCGGCAAGACGACGACCCTGCGCACCCTCTCGGGGCTGCTCAAGCCCAGCTCCGGCAAGATCACGTTCGAGGGGCAGCCGCTCAACGGTGTCGCCGCGCACAAGATCGTCGCGCTGGGCCTGGCCCACTCCCCCGAGGGCCGGCACATCTTTCCGCGGCTGACCATCGAGGACAACCTCCGGCTCGGCGCCTTCCTCCGCAAGGACAAGGAGGGCATCGAGAAGGACATCCAGCGGGCCTACGACCTCTTCTCGATCCTCGGGGAGCGGCGCAAGCAGGCCGCGGGCACCCTCTCGGGCGGTGAGCAGCAGATGCTGGCGATGGGCCGCGCGCTCATGTCCCAGCCCAAGCTGCTCATGCTGGACGAGCCCTCCATGGGTCTGTCGCCGATCATGATGCAGAAGATCATGTCGACGATCGTCGAGCTGAAGTCCCAGGGCACGACGATCCTGCTGGTCGAGCAGAACGCCCAGGCCGCCCTGTCGCTGGCCGACCAGGGTCACGTCATGGAGGTCGGCAACATCGTCCTGTCCGGCACCGGCCAGGACCTGCTGCACGACGAGTCGGTACGCAAGGCGTACCTGGGCGAGGACTAGCCGCCTCGCGCGACGACGGAGGCCCGCACCCCCTGTCAGGGGTGCGGGCCTCCGTCGTGTCCGGCGTGGGCTCAGCCCTTGCCGCTCTTCTTCTCGTCCGCGTCCTGGATGACCGCCTCGGCGACCTGCTGCATCGACATCCGGCGGTCCATGGAGGTCTTCTGGATCCACCGGAACGCGGCGGGCTCGGTCAGCCCGTACGCGGTCTGCAGGATGGACTTGGCCCGGTCGACCAGCTTGCGCGTCTCCAGGCGCTGGCTGAGGTCGGCGACCTCCTTCTCCAGCTCCTTCAGCTCCGTGAAGCGCGATACGGCCATCTCGATCGCCGGCACGACGTCGCTCTTGCTGAACGGCTTGACCAGGTACGCCATGGCGCCGGCGTCCCGAGCCCGCTCGACGAGGTCGCGCTGCGAGAACGCGGTGAGCATCAGCACCGGGGCGATGCGCTCCTCGGCGATCTTCTCGGCCGCGGAGATGCCGTCCAGCTTGGGCATCTTCACATCGAGGATGACCAGGTCGGGCTGGTGCTCGCGGGCCAGTTCGATCGCCTGCTCACCGTCACCGGCCTCGCCGACGACGCTGTAGCCCTCTTCCTCCAGCATCTCTTTGAGGTCGAGGCGGATCAGCGCCTCGTCCTCGGCGATGACGACGCGGGTCGTCAGCGGAGGCACGTGCGACTTGTCGTCGTCGGGCGCGTCCACGGGCTGGGGCGACTCGGGGGCGGTCACGGGGGCTCCTCGTTCCGGGCGGGGTGGTGCTGACAAGAGCCTACCTAGCTGCGACGCAGTAAGGTCACCCGGTACACTCCTGTGGGGTTGGCCAGCCGGGTTGGCGGAATGGCAGACGCTGATGTCTCAAACACATCTGTCCGAAAGGACGTGCGGGTTCGAATCCCGCACCCGGCACCCAGAAGCGGATGTCCACGCTCTCGTGAACATCCGCTTTTTTCATGCCCGCAGGGCTACTTGGGGCTGTCGTCCTCACCGATGTGGTGGACGCGGACCAGGTTGGTGGCACCGGAGACTCCGGGCGGAGAACCCGCCGTGATGACGACGATGTCGCCCTTCTCGCAGCGGCCGTACTTCAGGAGCAGTTCGTCGACCTGGTCGACCATGGCGTCGGTGGAGTCGACGTGCGGGCCGATGAAGGTCTCGATGCCCCAGGTGAGGTTGAGCTGGGAGCGGGTGGCCGGTTCCGGGGTGAAGGCCAGCATCGGGATCGGCGAGCGGTAGCGGGACAGCCGGCGGGCCGTGTCGCCGGACTGGGTGAAGGCGACCAGGAACTTGGCGCCGAGGAAGTCGCCCATCTCCGCCGCCGCGCGGGCCACCGCGCCGCCCTGGGTGCGGGGCTTGTTCCGCTCGGTCAGCGGCGGGAGGCCCTTGGCGAGGATGTCCTCCTCGGCCGCCTCGACGATCCGGGACATGGTGCTGACGGTCGCGACGGGGTACTTGCCGACGCTGGTCTCGCCGGACAGCATCACCGCGTCCGCGCCGTCGATCACCGCGTTCGCCACGTCGCTCGCCTCGGCCCTGGTGGGGCGGGAGTTCTCGATCATCGATTCGAGCATCTGGGTGGCGACGATGACCGGCTTGGCGTTGCGCTTCGCCAGCTTGATCGCGCGCTTCTGGACGATCGGCACCTGCTCCAGGGGCATCTCGACGCCGAGGTCGCCTCGGGCGACCATGATGCCGTCGAAGGCCGCGACGATGTCGTCGATCGACTCCACGGCCTGCGGCTTCTCGACCTTGGCGATCACCGGGAGGCGGCGGCCCTCCTCGTCCATGATCCGGTGGACGGCCTCGATGTCCTTGCCGCTGCGGACGAAGGAGAGGGCGATGACGTCACAGCCGATGCGCAGGGCCCAGCGGAGGTCTGCCTCGTCCTTGTCGGAGAGGGCGGGGACGGAGACGGCGACACCGGGGAGGTTGAGGCCCTTGTGGTCGGAGACCATGCCGCCCTCGACGACGGTGGTGTGCACGCGGGGGCCGTCGACGGCGGTGACTTCGAGGCAGACCTTGCCGTCGTCGACCAGGACGCGCTCACCGGGGGTGACATCACCGGCGAGGCCCGCGTAGGTCGTACCGCAGGAGTTCCGGTCGCCCTCGGCGCCGTCCTCGACGGTGATGATGAAGGTGTCTCCACGTTCAAGGAGTACGGGGCCTTCGGTGAAACGGCCGAGTCGGATCTTCGGGCCTTGAAGGTCGGCGAGGATTCCGACGCTGCGGCCGGTCTCGTCCGCGGCCTTTCGCACGCGCTGGTAGCGCTCCTCGTGCTCGGCGTAGCTGCCGTGGCTGAGGTTGAATCGGGCGACGTCCATTCCGGCTTCGACCAGTGCCTTGATCTGGTCGTACGAGTCGGTGGCGGGCCCCAGAGTACAGACGATCTTTGCTCGGCGCATAGTTCGAGCCTAGGCCTTACCGGCGAGTAGAGAATTGGTCGTGTATGACCACTCAACAACCTTTGAGTGAAGGGCTATTGACAAGTATTGAATTGTGCGGTGGGGCGCTCCGATGAGCATTTTTCTGCCGGCCGAACCTTTCTACAGTCGGGGCGGTGTCATGGTGAAACGGGCGTTGACCTGGGCGTGGACGTGCTGGCGCTGGGGTTCCAGGTCGAGGGCCGCGACGGCGGTGTCCTCGGCGGCGGCCCCGTAGGCCATCGAGCGCATACGGCCCGGGGACTGTGGATAAGGCTGGGCGTTCTCGGCGCCGATATCGGCCAGCTCGACGAGCGCGGCGAGGCCGGCGTCCAGGGCCTCCGCGTATTCGCGGGCGCGCTGCACGGCTTCGCGTACCGCCTGCTGGCGGGCCTGGCGGTGTACGGGCGAGTCGGGGCGCAGGGCCCACCAGGGGCCGTCGACGCGAGTGAGGTCGAGGTCGGCGAGGCGGGTGGTGAGTTCGCCGAGGGCGGTGAAGTCGGTGAGCTCGGCGGTGATGTGCACGCTGCCGTGATACGTGCGGACGCGTTCGCCGCGGCCACGCTGAGTGAGCTCGGGGGTGATGGAGAAGTGCCCGGTCTCCAGCCGCTCGACGGCGTCGCCGTACGTCTTCACGAGGTCCAGGGCGGTGGCGTTGCGGCGGGTGAGGTCGTCCAGGGCGGCGCGGCGGTCCTTGCCGCGGGAGGCGACCGTGATGCCGATGCGGGCGATCTCGGGGTCGACTTCGAGGCGGGCCTCGCCGCGGACGGCGATGCGCGGAGCGTCGGGGGTGCCGTAGGGGACGGCGGGCTGGGGGGTGTCCGGCGACGGGGTGCTCGAAGGGGTGGCCATACGCCCAACTCTGTCACTTCTTAGCTGGGTACGGGCCGGAGAGCGCACAGGTTAGGTCACCAGATCGCAACCTCAGAGACCTGTTGCCGTCGGTCGTGGACGCGTCAGAATCTACGCGCGTTGTTGACCATTCCCCGAGGAGAGCCAGAGATGCCCTTGAACCGCAGGAAGTTCCTGAAGAAGTCCGCCGTGACGGGCGCCGGGGTCGCGCTGGCCGGTGCGGCGGCGGCACCCTCGGCACAGGCAGCGGAGAGCGCGATGAAGAAGCCCGCGAAGGCGAAGCGGTACTCCCTCACGGTCCTGGGCACCACCGACCTGCACGGGCACGTCTTCAACTGGGACTACTTCAAGGACGCGGAGTACACGGACACGGCCGGCAACGCGCAGGGCCTGGCCCGGATCTCGACGCTGGTGAACCGGATCCGCAAGGAACGGGGCCGCGAGAACACGCTGCTGCTGGACGCCGGCGACACGATCCAGGGCACCCCGCTGACGTACTACTACGCGAAGGTCGACCCGATCACCGCCAAGGGCGGCCCGGTGCACCCGATGGCGCAGGCGATGAACGCGATCGGGTACGACGCGGTGGCGCTGGGCAACCACGAGTTCAACTACGGCATCGAGACGCTGCGCAAGTTCGAGGACCAGTGCCGCTTCCCGCTCCTCGGTGCGAACGCGCTGGACGCGAAGACGCTCAAGCCCGCCTTCCCGCCGTACTTCATCAAGAAGTTCCACGTGAAGGGCGCGCCGCCGGTCAAGGTGGCCGTGCTGGGGCTGACCAACCCGGGCATCGCGATCTGGGACAAGGCGTATGTGCAGGGCAAGTTGACGTTCCCGGGTCTGGAGGAGCAGGCCGCGAAGTGGGTGCCGAAGCTGCGGTCGATGGGCGCGGACGTGGTGGTCGTGTCGGCGCACTCCGGTTCGTCCGGCACTTCGTCCTACGGTGACCAGCTGCCGTACGTGGAGAACTCGGCGGCGCTGGTGGCGCAGCAGGTGCCCGGCATCGACGCGATCCTGGTGGGCCACGCGCACGTGGAGATCCCGGAGTTGAAGGTCACCAACGCCAAGACCGGGAAGACGGTGGTGCTTTCGGAGCCGCTGGCGTTCGCGGAGCGGCTGTCGCAGTTCGACGTCGAGCTGGTCTTCGCCAAGGGGCGGTGGAGCGTCGAGTCGGTCTCCTCCAAGGTCGTCAACACCAACACGGTCGCCGACGACCCGAAGATCACCCGGCTCCTTTCGGACGAGCACGCGAAGGTCGTCGAGTACGTCAACCAGGTGGTCGGCACCGCCACGCAGACGCTGACGACGGTCGACGCGCGCTACAAGGACGCCCCGATCATCGACCTGATCACCAAGGTCCAGGAGGACGTGGTCAAGGCGGCCCTGGTGGGCACCGCGTACGCCTCGCTGCCGGTGGTCGCGCAGGCCTCGCCGTTCTCGCGGACCTCGGAGATCCCGGCGGGCGAGGTGACGATCCGCGACCTGTCGGGGCTGTACGTGTACGACAACACGCTGGTCGCGAAGGTGCTGACGGGTGCGCAGGTCCGGGCGTACCTGGAGTACTCGGCGGAGTACTTCGTGCAGACGGCCGCGGACGCGGCGATCGACCCGGAGAAGCTGACCAACGCGAACAACCGCCCCGACTACAACTACGACTACGTGTCGGGGTTCCGGTACGACATCGACATCGCGCAGGCGGCCGGTGCGCGGATCAAGAACCTGACGTACAACGGGGCGGCGCTGGACGACGCGCAGCAGTTCGTGCTCGCGGTGAACAACTACCGCGCCAACGGCGGCGGCGCGTTCCCGCACGTGGCCTCCGCGACCGAGGTGTGGTCGGAGTCGACGGAGATCCGCACCCGGATCGCGGAGTGGGTGACCGCGAAGGGTGAGCTGGACCCGGTGGACTTCGCGTCGGTGGACTGGAAGCTCACGCGGAACGGCACGCCGGTCTTCTGACGGTCGGTCAGTCTCCTGGCGGTGCCTCGGACTTCGGATGTCCGAGGCACCGTCGGCCGGGGGTGGGTCACACCCTCCCTCGGGTCAGCGCAGTGTCCGGGTGAACTGGTACGCGCTCTGCGAGGTGCCGCTGCAGGTGTCGGAGAGCTGGCCGTTGGTCGCACAGGCCTTGTCGCGGCCGAGCGACCAGAACGACAGCTCCTGAATGCCCTTGCTCGCCGCGAAGTTGGCGAGCGTCGTCGCGTTCGCGGTGCTGAACACCTCGGCCTGGGTGTCGTTGACCCCGATCATGGGGGTGTTGCCCTCCATGGCCCACAGCTGCGCCGAGGTCTTGGTCGTCCAGATCCGGCCCAGCTGGTCGTGCAGGGCGGTCGCCGCGTCGGTGGCCGCCTTGCCCATGTTCATGGCCGGCCCGTAGTCCATGGTCATGATGTTGACCAGGTTGACGGTCAGGGCGTTGCTCTTGGCGTTGTTGAGCAGATTGATCGAGTTCTGCTCCAGGCCGGTGGGGTTGACCGGCAGGGTGTACTGGACGTCGAGCTTGCGCCCTGCCGTCGCGTACTCGCTCTGCAACTGCGCCAGGGCCTTGTTGCGCCGGTCGTTGGCGGCCGTGTTGTTGAGGGTCGAGCCCTCGATGTCGAGGTCGACGCGGGTGAGGTTGAGGGTGTCGATGACCTTCTTGTACTGGGCCTTGAGGGTCGAGACCGAGGTGCAGGCGAGACCCAGTTCCGTGCCGGAGGCGCCGCCGAAGGAGGCGATGACGTCCCCGCCCGCCGCGCGCAGCGAGTTGATGGCGGAGGTCCAGGAGGCGTTGTTGATGGCCGTGTCGCCGTTGAACGTCGCGTTGCAGCCGTTGCCGGCGATGACGAAGGCGAGGGTGAAGTACTTCTGCCCGGTGGCGTTGCGCGCGTTGGCGAGGGCGGAAGGCGAGTTCCAGGTCTCCGCGTAGGGCGCGGAGTACCGGGCGGGGAAGCCGGGGCCGGGGTTCGCCGCCGCCGGGGCGGCGGACGCCGAGGGGGCGAGAACGGCGGCCACTGTCGCACTTGCGGCAGCGGCAACGGCCAGCGCGTATCGGCTGTTTCGACGCATGAGTCCTCCAAGATGCAGCGCACGCGGCGCTGGTGGGGGTAGAGGAAGCCATGCCAGTTCACAACTCTGAACAACCTCTGTTCATGTGAACGGACTGTGAGCCATTAAGGCCTAGACCAATACCCCCGTCAACCCATGCGTCGGAAAAGGACGGTTGGCGTCGACGCCGGTCTTCCAGAGCCCGGCGGCCGAAGGTCCAGCGGCTAGAGGTCCAGCAGCGTGACGTCGACGGCGGCGGCGATGGCCTTCGCGCCGGCGTCGTTGACGTGCAGGCCGTCGCCGGAGTCGAACTCCGCGCGGATACGGTCCGGTCGGGCCGGGTCCGCGACGGCGGCGGCCGCGTCGACGATGCCGTCGAAGGGGTGATCGGCGCCGAGCAGCCAGGAGTTGACCTCGCGGCGGGCGGCCTGGCCGGCCTCGCTGTCGTAGCCGGGATAGACGGCACCGGCGTAGGGGCCGATCGTGCTGGCGACGACGGTGAGTCCGGCGGCGTGCAGACGGGCGGCGAGCATGCGGAGGCCCGCGATCAGGTCGGCGGCGGTGGGCCGTTCGGTGGCGGGCTCGGGGTACGCGAGGGTGCCGGGCAGGCCCAGGTCGTTGAGGCCGATGTGGACCAGGACGTGGCTGACGCCGGGCACGGCGAGGACGTCGCGGTCGACCCGGGACAGCAGGTGGTCGCCGACCGCGTCGGTGAGCAGGCGGTTGGCGGAGATGCCCTGATTGACGATCCAGCCGCGGGTCAGGCGGCGGCCGAGCTGGGCGGGGAAGCTGTTGTCGGTGCCGGGGGTGGTGGCCGCGCCCTCGATCCAGGAGTCGCCGAACGCGACGGCGATCCGGGTGCCCTCGGGGGCCAGGACGTCCACACCCGTGAGGTAGTGCCCGGTGGACAACTCCTCGGCGTCTTCGAGGACTTCGGCGGAGAGCCGGTCACCGGGGACGGCGTGGCCGACGTCGTAGGGGATCGCGGAGTAGGTGCTCAGACCGGTGTCGCCGGGCAGGTAGAGGGTGACGGTGAGCTCCTCCCCCGCGCTGACGGGCAACTCGACCGGATCGCTGACGAGTTCCTCGCCGACCGGGATCGTGGTGTCCTCGGCGCCCGCGAAGCGCAGGGGTGTGTCGCTGGTGGGGTCGATCCGGCTGGCCCGGGTGCGGACGGCGAGATGGGCGCCGCCGATGCGCAGGGGCTCCTTGCCGTAGCGGTTGCTGAACCGGACGCGCAGCGCCTCGCCGCCGCCGGCCAGACGCAGCGACTGGCGGACGGTCTGGTCGGTGAAGCCCCGGGCTTCGAAGAGTTCGAAGGCCTCGTACGGGTCGATGACGGCGGAGCGGTGGGCGGCGATCCAGGTCGAGGTCATGGCGGGCCCAACGCCCCCGCCGGACGGATTCTTCCCCCCGTTGACCCTTTGCGGCCTTTCGTCGATGTGGCTTCGCGCCGGCGTCACCGCGCCGCCGGTGTCACGTTCCCTCGACGAGCGGGGTGAGGACCTGGGCCTGGCGGGCCTGCGGGATGTGCGGTTGGCGCTGGTCGAGCCCGAAGGTGGTGAAGGCCGTGCGGGTCGGCAGCGAGTACGTCTCCTTCCCGGTCAGGGAGTTGAGGATGGTCGCGCTGCGCCAGGCGGCGAGGCCCAGGTCGGGGCTGCCGACGCCGTGGGTGTGGCGTTCGGCGTTCTGGACGTACACCGAGCCGGTGACGGCGGGATCGGTCACCAGCCTGAACTCCTCGTCGACGCGCGGGCGTTCGCGGCTGTCGCGGCGCAGATAGGGGTCGATGCCGGCGAGGATGCGGTCGAGGGGGCGTTCGCGGTAGCCGGTGGCGAGGACGACGGCGTCGGTGGTCAGGCGGGAGCGGGTGTTCTGCTGGACGTGTTCCAGATGGAGTTCGACCTTGGTGGCGCCGATCCGGCCGGCGGTGCGGACGCGGACGCCCGGGGTGAGGACGGCGTCGGGCCAACCTCCGTGCAGGGTACGGCGGTAGAGCTCTTCGTGGATGGCGGCGATGGTGTCGGCGTCGATGCCCTTGTGGAGCTGCCACTGGGTGGTGCCGAGCCGCTCGCGGACGCCTTCGGGCAGGGCGTGGAAGTAGCGGGTGTAGTCGGGGGTGAAGTGTTCCAGGCCGAGCCTGGAGTACTCCATGGGCGCGAAGGCCTCGGTGCGGCCGACCCAGTGCAGTCCCTCGCGGCCGGTCGGGCGGGCGCGCAGCAGGTCGAGGAAGACCTCGGCGCCGGACTGTCCCGAGCCGACGACGGTGATGTGTTCGGCCGCCAACAGCGTCTCGCGGTGGGCGAGATAGTCGGCGGAGTGCACGACCGGCACGGTGGGTGCCTCGACGAGCGGTTTCAGCGGTTCGGGGACGTAGGGCTCGGTGCCCACGCCGAGCACGATGTTCTTCGTGTACGTCCGCCCGAGCGCCTCGGCCTCGCCGTCGGCGTCGAGCTGGGTGAAGTCGACCTCGAAGACGTCGCGTTCGGGGTTCCAGCGGACGGCGTCGACCTGGTGGCCGAAGTGGAGTCCGGGCAGGCTCTCGGCGACCCAGCGGCAGTAGGCGTCGTACTCGGCGCGCTGGATGTGGAAGCGCTCGGAGAAGTAGAACGGGAAGAGCCGGTCGCGGCCCTTGAGGTGGTTGAGGAACGACCAGGGGCTGGCGGGGTCGGCGAGGCTCACCAGGTCGGCGAGGAACGGGACTTGGATGCGGGCGCCGTCGATGAGCAGCCCGGAGTGCCAGCCGAAGGCGGGCCGCTGCTCGTAGAAGGCGATGTCGAGTTCCGCAAGCGGGTGGGCGAGGGCGGCGAGCGAGAGGTTGAAGGGGCCGATGCCGATGCCGACCAGGTCACGGGGCGCCTCGGGTTCGGGATGCGGGGGGTTGGGGGTGGTGCTCATGGGGGGATTTCCTTCCGCGGGTGCTTCGGCGGTTTCGTCGACGGAGGTGCGTCGGCAGGCTGTTCGGGAGTTCGGCGCGGGGCGCCGAGAGGGCTCGCCGGGCTACTCGGCAAGGCTTTCGGCGGGATTGTCGGCCGGCCCTGCGGGGATTTCGTCGACGAGTTCCTTGGCGACCGACTCGACGACCGGTGCGACGACCGTGGCCACAGCGTCGAGGAGAGCGGCCAGGTCGGCGGGCCGGGTGGCGGGGTTGAGGAAGGTCGCCTTGAGCCAGAGGCGGTCGTCCATGCGGGCGCGGCCGAGAACCGCGCGGCCGTCGGTGAGGAGTCTTCGGCGTACGGCGGCCACGGCGTCGTCGGTGGCGTGGGCGGGCCGGAACAGGACCGTGCTGATGGTGGGCCGGTCGTGGAGCTCGAAGCCGGGGTGGTCGCGGACGAGGGCGGCGAACTCGCGGGCGCGGTCGCAGACCCGGTCGACGAGGGCGCCGAGGCCACTGCGGCCGAGGGTCTTGAGGGTGACGGCGATCTTGAGGATGTCGGGGCGGCGGGTGGTGCGCAGGGAGCGGCCGACGAGGTCGGGGAGGCCGGCGTCGATGTCGTCGTCGGCGTTGAGGTAGTCGGCGCGCTGGTTCAGGGCGGCGAGGTCGCGCGGGTGGCGTACCGCGAGGAGCCCGGCGGCGACCGGCTGCCAGCCGAGTTTGTGCAGGTCGAGGGTGATGGTGTGGGCGCGCTCCAGACCGGCGAGCTTGTCGCGGTGGCGGTCGCTGAAGAGCAGGCCGCCACCGTAGGCGGCGTCGATGTGGAGGCGGGCGCGGTGGGCCGAGCAGAGGCCGGAGATCTCGGGCAGCGGGTCGATGAGCCCGGCGTCGGTGGTGCCGGCGGTGGCGGCGACGAGGCAGGGGCCGGGCAGGGCGGTGAGGGCCGCGTCGAGGGCGGCGGGGTCGAGGGTGCCGGCGGGGGCGGGCACGATCACCGGTTCGGCCAGGCCGAGCAGCCAGGCGGCGCGGGCCAGCGAGTGGTGGGCGTTGGCGCCGCACACGAGGCGGACGTCGGCGCCCTGGGTCTCGCGGGCGAGCAGCAGGGCGAGTTGGTTGGACTCGGTGCCGCCGGTGGTGACCAGGGCGTCGGAGGCGCCGGCCTCCAGGGCCAGCTCCCGCGCGACCTGGGCCTCCAGCTCGGCGGCGGCCGGCGCCTGGTCCCAGGAGTCGAGGGACGGGTTGAGGATGCTCGCGGCCAGGTCCGCGGCGGTGGCGACGGCGAGCGGCGGGCAGTGCAGATGCCCCGCGCACAACGGGTCGGCCGGATCGGCGGCCCCCTCGGCGAGCGCCCGCACGAGAGCGTGCAGGGCGTCCGGATCCCCCTCGTCCGGCAGTACGTCCCCCACGACGTCCCGCACCCGCGCGGCGACCGCGTCCGGGCCGCCCGAGGGCAGCGGCCCGCCCCGCGCGCGCGTGCCGTCCCGCAGCGCGTCGAGCACGGTGTCCAGTAGGGGCCGCAGGGCGTAGGGGCCTTCGGGGCCTGAGGCGAGGGGCGGCGTGCTCATGAGGTGACCTCCGGGGCGCCGGGCAGAGGGAGTTCCAGCTTGTACGCGGATGCGGTGGCGCGCCCGAAAAGTTCAACGATTCAAACCCGAAAGAAGGTACTTCCGTACGGGGAAAACGTGTTGGGGTGGGCCGATTTCGTGCCCCGGCCCACCCCACAGTCCCGCGTGCGTCCTGTCGGTCAGACCTCCCGCACCCGCAACGCCCGAGCCAGGTCGTCCAGTTCGTCGACCAGTCGGCGGCGCAGGGCCGGGGTCAGGTCCGCGTCGCGCAGGCACCCCTCCCCCAACTGGACGTTCTCCGCGTCGACGGCGTACGCGGGGAAGGCCCAGCGGCCGACGGCGACGGCGATCGCGGGGCCGCGGCGGGCGGCCACGGCGACGGCGTCCTCGTAGTAGCGCGGGACGTACTCCCGTACGAGGTCCGCCTGTTCGGGCTGCCAGAAGCCCTGGGCGGTGGCCGTGAAGAGGTAGTTGGAGAGGTCGTCGGAGGCGAACATCGCGTCCCAGGCGCGGCGCTTGCCCTCGGGGTCGGGCAGGGCGGCGCGGCAGCGGGCGGCGCCCTCCTGGCCGGTGGCGGAGGGGTCGCGGTCGAGCTCGGCGGCGATGGCGGCCTCGTCGGTGGCGCCGAGGACGGCGAGCCGGCCCAGGACCCGCCAGCGCAGCTCGGGGTCGAGCTCCGGGCCGCCGGGCACGGTGCCCTCGGCGAACCATGCGGCGATGGTCTCGGGCTGGGCCGCGACGTCGATGAAGTGCCGGACCGCGACCAGCCGCAGGCCGGCGTTGTCGCCGTCCTCGGTGCGGCGGATCAGGTCGCGGCACAGGTCGGTGAGGGTGGCGAGGGCGACCGGGCGGGCCTCGGCGGTGATGTAGCGGTCGGTGACCTGGGCGGACGCGAAGGCGAGGACGCCCTGGACGAGGGCGAGGTCGGTCTCGTGCGGGAGGTGGGCGCGGGCCGCGTCCAGGTAGGCGGTGGCGGGGAGTTCGCCGTCGCGGACCGCGTCCCGCAGGACGTTCCACACGACCGCGCGGGTGAGCGGGTCGGGCAGTCCGGAGAGGCTGGTGCGGACGGTCTGGAAGGACTCGGCGTCGAAGCGGACCTTGGCGTAGGTGAGGTCGCTGTCGTTGAGCAGGAGCAGCGCGGGCCGCTTGCCGAGGGGCTGCGGGGCGCTCTGCGGGATGTCGAGGTCGAGGCGCTCGCGCAGGACGAGCCGGCGGCCCTCGTCGGCGGGGTCCTGGTCGTAGAGGCCGACGCTGATGCGGTGCGGGCGGCTGCCGGCGCGCTCGACGGTGAGGGCGCAGGTACCGTCGTCGCCGGGGGCCACGGCCGGGGTGAGGGTGTCGACGCCGGTGGTGCGCAGCCAGGCGTCGGCCCAGGCGTGCACGTCGCGCTCGGTGGCGGAGGCGAGGGAGTCGATGAAGTCGGCGAGGGTGGCGTTGGCGAACCGGTGGCGGGCGAAGTGGGTGTTGATGCCGGCCAGGAAGTCCTTCTCGCCGAGCCAGGCGACGAGTTGGCGCAGCGCGGAGGCGCCCTTGGCGTAGGAGATGCCGTCGAAGTTGAGGAGGGCGGAGGCCGTGTCGTCGACGGCCTCGGGGGCGACGGGGTGGGTGGACGGGCGCTGGTCGGCGTCGTAGCCCCAGGACTTGCGGGCGACACCGAAGTCGGTCCAGGTGTCGGAGAAGCGGGTCGCCTCGGTGAGGGTCTGGTAGCCCATGTACTCGGCGAAGGACTCGTTCAGCCAGATGTCGTCCCACCAGCGCAGCGTGACGAGGTCGCCGAACCACATGTGGGCCATCTCGTGCGCGATGACCATGGCGCGGGTCTGCCGCTCGGTGTCGGTGACGGCGGAGCGGTAGACGAACTCGTCGCGGAAGGTGACCAGGCCGGGGTTCTCCATGGCGCCGGCGTTGAACTCGGGGACGAACGCCTGGTCGTAGGAGTCGAAGGGGTAGGGCTCCTCGAACTTCTCGTGGTAGCGGTCGTAGCACTGCCGGGTGATCTCGAAGAGTTCGTCGGCGTCCGCGTCGAGGTACGGCGCGAGCGAGCGGCGGCAGTGGATGCCGAAGGGCAGGCCGCGGTGTTCGGTGCGCACGGAGTGCCAGGGGCCGGCGGCGACGGCGACGAGGTAGGTGGAGATCAGCGGGGTGGGGGCGGCCTGCCAGCGGCCCTCGCCGAGGTCCTCGGTGATGCCGTTGGCCAGCACGCTCCAGCCCTCGGGGGCCTTGACGGTGAGGTCGAAGACGGCCTTGAGGTCGGGCTGGTCGAAGGCGGCGAAGACGCGCTGGACGTCCTCCATGAACAGCTGGGTGTAGAGGTAGGTCTCGCCGTCGGTGGGGTCCGTGAAGCGGTGCATGCCCTCGCCGGTGCGCGAGTAGGCCATGACGGCGTCGATGCGCAGCTCGTGCTCGCCCTCGGTGAGGTCCCTCAGCGGCAGCCGGTTCTCGTCGAGCGTGCCCGGGTCGAGGGGCTGTCCGTCGAGGACGGCGGCGCGCAGTTCGGCCGGCTTGAGCTCGACGAAGGTGTCCGCGTCCGCGCGGGCCGTGAACCGGATGACGGTCCGGGAGTCGAAGTGCTCGTCCCCGACCGTCAGATCGAGGTCGATCGTGTAGCGGTGGACGTCGAGGACACGGGCACGGGTCTGCGCTTCGTCGCGCGTGAGTACGGACATGCACGACATGCTGCCTGATGGCACCGACAAGGCACAGAGGCGGACCGGTACGCGTCCTACATCCGGTACGTCGATCGGCGCCCCGCTATGTCCGGTCCTGTGCCGTCGCCGGCTGCTCGACGTCGCGCTGCGGCGGGACACGGGGATCGGGGTGGGGGCGGGCGGGGCGGGCGGGGCGGGCGCCGACGGCGACGGGGTCGTGGTCCTTGACCAGGGCGCGCAGTTCGCGGACCTCGTGCTCCAGGGCGAGGTGGCGCTGGTGGGCGTCGTACAGGTAGCGGACCTTGGTGCGCAGCGACCAGGGGTCGACGGGTTTCATGACGAGGTCGGCGACGCCCAGGGCGAAGGCGGCGGCGGTCAGTTCGTGGTCCGCGCCGAAGCCGGTGAGCAGGATGACCGGGATGTGCTGGGTCTGTTCCAGGCGGCGCAGGTAGCGCACCACGTCCAGGCCGCTGACGCCGGGCATGCGGACGTCGAGCAGCAGGAGGCCGACCTGTCCGCGCAGGACCTGCTTGAGCGCCTCGTCACCGCTGGTGGCGCGGCCGAGCCGGTAGCCCAGCGGCGCCAGGGCACTCTCCAGCGCGTACAGCGTGTCCTCGTGGTCGTCGACGATGAGGATCTTGGCGTCCGACGGCATGGCCCGGTGTCCCTCCCGCGTGGTCCACCAGTCTAGGTCCGGGTCGCTGACGGGGTGTGGCCGTCGGCTGACAAGGAGTGCACAGAAGCATGCACCGCCCGGGCCCGTCTGTCACGCCCTCCGCGCCGTCCTCCGGGCATCCCCCGAGGTCAATTCCCCGCGGGCGTCGAACCGTTCACGACGTCCTCGGCGATGCGCTCGTGGTGGCGGATCACCTCGCCGATGATGAAATTCAGGAACTTCTCAGCGAAGGCCGGGTCCAGCTTGGCGCTTTCGGCGAGGGTGCGAAGGCGCTCGATCTGGCGGGCCTCGCGGGCCGGGTCGGCGGGCGGCAGTTGGTGCGCCGCCTTCAGAAGGCCGACCTGCTGGGTGCACTTGAAGCGCTCGGCGAGCATGTGGACGACGGCCGCGTCGATGTTGTCGATGCTGTCGCGCAGCCGCGCGAGTTCCTCGCGGACGGCGGGATCGACGTCACCGGTACCGGTGTTGCTGGTGGTCATGGGCGTCCACCCTACGTGACCTGGGCTCACCGGTTCCGCCCGATCACCGGTGGATCGGCGGGGTCGGGCACCTGGTTGCTCCAGCCGCCGGGGACGGTCCGGAACTGCTGGGCGCGGAAGCGGACGGGGGCCATGCCGACGCGGCGGGTGAACAGGCGGGAGAAGTAGGCGGGATCGTCGTAGCCGACGCGGCGGGCGACGGCGGCGACGGGCAGTTCGGTGGTGGCGAGCAGTTCCTTGGCGCGGCCGAGGCGGATGCCCAGGAGGTAGTCCTTGGGGCTGCAGCCGGCGCCCCGGCGGACGGCGGTGCGCAGTTCGGCCGGGGTCATGCCGTGCTTGGCCGCGTGGTCGGCGACCGACAGCGGCAGACACGCGTCGCGTGCGAGGGCTTTGAGGACGGCCTCGCCGTCGGGGGCGAGGTCGGCGCGGGCGCGGCGCAGGGCGACGAGGAGTTCGTGGACGGCGGCGCCGGTCTCCACCTCCAGGAGCGGGTTGTCGCGGCGGGCGGCGCGGGCCATGCGGCCGATGACGGCACGCGCGCCCGTGGCGTCCGAGAGGGGCACGACGGGCCGGTCCGGTTCGATGTAGCCGAGTTCGGTGTACGTGGCGGTCGCGGGCCCGGTGAAGTCGACGAACCCCTCGTCCCAGCCGCCCTCGGCGTCCGGCGCGTAGTGGTGCGGGACGCCCGGGGTGAGCCAGAGCAGGGCGGGCGCGGTGACGGTCGTGCGGCGGCCGTCGGGGCTCAGGTACCAGCCGGCGCCCGCGTTGACCACGACGGCGACGTGGTGGTCGAGGGTGCGGGGGCCGACGGTGGGCAGGGCGCCGTACTGCAGGCCGACGCCGAGGCAGACCAGGCCGAGCCGGTGGTGGGCCGGTCCGGGCGTGAAGAACCGCATCCAGGTGTGGTACATCCGCGGTCCTCTCCCTGCCCTGCGTGCCGGTCGGCGGGCGCCGTGCCTGCCAGTCCAAGTAGCGGCGATCTTTGTCCATGGACGGTGATCGCCGCCAGGGGTGAGGCTGGGCACATGAGCGAGTTCACGGTGGGGGACACGGATTTTCTGCTGGCCGGGCGGCCGGTGCGGCTGCTGTCCGGCGCGCTGCACTACTTCCGGGTGCACGAGGCGCAGTGGGGTCACCGGCTGGCGATGCTGCGGGCGATGGGCCTCAACTGCGTGGAGACGTACGTGCCTTGGAACCTGCACGAGCCGCGGCCCGGCGAGTTCCAGGACGTACAGGCCCTTGGCCGCTTCCTCGACGCGGCCCGGGAGGCGGGGCTGTGGGCGGTCGTGCGGCCGGGGCCCTACATCTGCGCCGAGTGGGAGAACGGCGGGCTGCCGCACTGGGTGACGGGCGAGCTGGGCGCGCGGGTGCGCACGCGTGACGAGCGGTTCCTGGCGCAGGTGGAGCGCTGGTTCGGGGCGCTGCTGCCCGAGATCGCCGACCGGCAGATCGACCGGGGCGGCCCGGTGATCATGGTGCAGGTCGAGAACGAGTACGGCAGCTACGGCTCCGACGCGGCCTACCTGGAGCGGCTGGCCGAGCTCCTGCGGGCGGGCGGCGTCACGGTCCCGCTGTTCACCTCGGACGGCCCCGAGGACCACATGCTGACCGGCGGCTCGCTACCCGGTGTCCTCGCCACGGTGAATTTCGGCTCCCACGCGCGCGTCGCCTTCGAGGCGCTGCGCCGGCACCGCCCCGGTGGACCGCTGATGTGCATGGAGTTCTGGTGCGGCTGGTTCGACCACTGGGGCGCCGAGCACGTCGTGCGGGATGCCGGCGACGCGGCGGACGCCCTGCGCGAGATCCTGGAGTGCGGTGCCTCGGTGAACCTCTACATGGCGCACGGCGGCACCAGTTTCGGCGGCTGGGCGGGCGCCAACCGCAGCGGCGGCGCCCTGCACGACGGCCCGCTGGAGCCCGACGTGACGTCCTACGACTACGACGCGCCGATCGACGAGTACGGCAGGCCCACGGAGAAGTACCGGCGCTTCAGGGAGGTGCTCGCCGAGTACGCCGACGGCCCGCCGCCCGAGCCGCCGCCGGCGCCCCCGCGGCTGGCCGCGGACACCGACGCGCACCTGACCGGCTGGGCGCCCCTGGACGTCGTACTGGACACGCTGGGTGGCCCGGAGGTCGCGGCGCCCGTCCCGCCGACCTTCGAGGAGCTGGACGTGGACCGGGGACTCGTGCGGTACGCGGTGACCGTGCCGGGGCCGCGGCAGCCGTACCCGCTGACCGCGCGCGGGCTGCGCGACCTGGCGGTGGTCTACGTCGACGGGGAGCGGGCCGGGGTGCTCGCCGAGGGCGACGAGCGGCTGAAGGAGCCCGTTGCCGGGCACGCGCGCGTGGAGCTGTGGGTGGAGTCCCTGGGGCGGGTCAACTACGGGCCGCGCACCGGCGAATCCAAGGGCATCACCGGGGGGCTGCTGCACGAGCGGCAGTTCCTGCACGACGTACGCGCGCGTGGGCTGCGCCTGGACGCACTGGACGAGGTCGGGGCGGTGCCCTTCGGGGAGCTGCCCGGGGACGGCGCCCCGGGGCTGTACCGGGGCACCGTCACGGTGCGGGGCGCCGGGGACGCCCGGCTCGAACTGCCGGGCTGGACCCGGGGGTTCGCGTGGATCAACGGCTTCGGCCTCGGCCGCTACTGGTCCGCCGGCCCCCAGCGGTCGCTGTACGTGCCCGGTCCCGTGCTGCGGGAGGGCGTCAACGAGGTGTGGGTGCTGGAGGTGGAGGAGGCGGCACCGGAGGCGGTGCGGCTGCGGCCCGTCCGGCCGAGCCGTCGCGGCTCCCCCTAGAGGGCGTTGGCCGCCTTCGCTATGTCGGCCGCGAACGTGCTGACCTGCGTGTACACACCGGCCACTCCGGGACGGGCGCAGCCGTCGCCCCAGCTGACGATGCCGACCTGGACCCACTTGTCGGCCGCGTCCTTGCGGAACATGGGCCCGCCGGAGTCGCCCTGGCAGGTGTCGACGCCGCCCTGGGGGTAACCGGCGCACAGCTCCTGCTTGGGGACCAGCTCGTCCCCGTAGTGCCACCTGCACTGCGTGTCGGGGACGTAGGGGACGGTCGCCTTGAGGAGCTTGGTCGAGCCGGTGTTGGCGTTCTCCTCGGTGTCGCCCCAGCCGGCGATGGTGAAGACGCCCCGGTCGTACTGGGTGTTGGTGGCGATCTTCAGGGTGGGCAGGTCGATCGGGCGGGCGAGCTTGATCAGCGCCCAGTCCCGGCCGACGCCGTTGTAGCCGGGGGCCTGCTTGGCCTTGGTCGACTTCACCTTGATCGCGGCGGCCGAGGTGAGGTCGGCGACCCCGGCGGTGGCGGTGATCCGGGTGTTGCTCCCGGAACCCGATACGCAGTGGGCGGCCGTCAGCACGACGTCCTTCTTGTAGAGCGCTCCGCCGCAGCCCATGGAGAGGTGGACCATGAACGGGAACTCGCTCGACCCGGCGGGCGTTCCTCCGACGACGGGCGAGGGCGCGGCCTGCGCACTCACGGGCTGGAGGCCGGCCGCGGCGAGGGCGACGACACCGACGGCCGCGGCTCTGCGCCCCAGGGTCGGGCGGGTTCTCCTGGGCGGGGTGGAGGTCAACGTGGATCCTTTCGTGGCAAGTTGGGCGGCCCGCATTATGAAGATCGAATGGGCCTTTTGACAAGGGGGGACCTCACGTCCGGGCTGCGGAACCCAACCCGGGAGATTCCGCTCACCTCCCCGTAGAGTGGAATCGGGTTCAGGACGTCTGAAGGGGGTCGGACGTGGCGAACGACGGACCGGTCGAGCACGGCTACCCACACCTGGAGACGGTGCGGGCCGCCATCACCGCGCTCTACAAGCGCTTGTCGTACGACACCGTCCAGACCTTCTCGACCAGCGTGCTCCCCGCCGACGTGGCCTTCGCCGACACCGACGACCTGCATCTGGGCGCCCAGCGCGTGGCCCGCGAACTGGTCCGGCACTACCGCCTGCCCGACGCCCGGATGATCGTCGGCTTCCGCGAGATGACGCATGCGGCGAACGTCGAACTCGCCGCCGGGCCCGAGTACTTCATCGAGCTGAACGACCGCTTCCGCACCCATCGCCGGGACATCGGCGCGGCCCTCGCCCACGAGGTCATGCACGTCTATCTGCACCGCCTCGACCTGTCCTTCCCCGGCACCCGGGACAACGAGATCCTCACGGACACGGCGACGACCTATCTCGGCGCCGGCTGGCTGCTGCTCGACGCCTACCGCGAGGACGCGGCCTCCTCCCAGAAGCTGGGCTACCTCACCCCGGAGGAGTTCGGCTACGTCCTGGCGAAGCGTGCCCTCGTCTTCGGCGAGGACCCGTCCATCTGGTTCACCAGCCCCCAGGCCTACGAGGCCTACAACCGCGGCATGACCAAGGCCCGCCACGACGAGCAGCAGCCCCCGCTGACGGCGGCGGGCTGGGCGGGGCGGCGGCGGTACGCCCGCGACCGGCGGCATGCGCAGGCCCACCACACCGGCCCCGCGTCCGGCTCCGCCGGTCCGGAGGTCCGGTACTCCTTCACGCCCGACGGCACTCCCGGCGACCACGGCCCCTTGCGGGTGTCGTTCCCCTGTCCGACCTGCCATCAGCGGATCAGGGTGCCGGTGAAGGGGCGGGTCAGGGCGCGGTGCGGGCTGTGCCGGACGGTGTTGGAGTGCGATACGTAGGCGGACAGAATGCGCCTCTCAGGGGGCCGTCTACGCCCCGTACACCGCCCCCGGCGTCTCCGCCTCCGCCAGCAGCTTCAGCGCCGTCTCCCCCGCCTCCGTCGGACTCCACCGCGCGCCCTTGTCCGCACTCGGCCCCGGCCGCCAGCCCTCCATGACCGTGATCTGCCCGCCCTCCGTCCCGAAGACCCGCCCTGTCACCCCGGCGCTGGCGGCCGAGCCGAGCCAGACGACGAGCGGGGAGACGTTCTCGGGGGCCATCGCGTCGAAACCGGCGCCGGGGGCGGCCATGGTCTCGGCGAACGTGCGTTCCGTCATACGCGTGCGGGCCGCGGGGGCGATGGCGTTGACCTGGACGCCGTAGCGGGCGAGTTCGGCCGCGGCGACCAAGGTCAGCCCGATGATGCCGGCCTTGGCGGCGCTGTAGTTCCCCTGCCCGACCGACCCCAACAGCCCTGCTCCGCTACTGGTGTTGACGACCCGCGCGGTCGGTGTGCGGCCCGCCTTGGCCTCGGCCCGCCAGTGCGCGGCGGCGTGCTTGAGCGGGAGGAAGTGGCCCTTGAGGTGGACGCGTACGACGTCGTCCCAGTCGTCCTCGTCGAGGTTGACCAGCATCCGGTCGCGCAGGAAGCCCGCGTTGTTGACGAGGGTGTCGAGTCGGCCGTACGCCTCCAACGCGGCGGTGACCAGGGAGGACGCCCCTTCCGTGGTGGCGATGTCACCACCGTGGGCGATCGCCTCGCCGCCGGCCGCACGGATCTCGTCAACCACCTGCGCGGCCGGGCTGTCCGGGCCCGGCGAACCGTCCAGCCCGACGCCCAGGTCGTTGACGACGACCCGCGCGCCCTCCGCCGCGAAGGCGAGCGCGTGGGCCCGGCCGAGCCCACGTCCGGCACCGGTGACGACGACGACCCGGCCGTGACAGATTCCGCTCATCTCACGCCTCCTTCTTGGGAGTTGACGTCTCCTGATGGACGGCCTCCTTGTTGGCGGTGGCCGCGTCCAGAAACGCCGGCGCCTCCCCGCCCCCGTGCACCAGCAGGCTCGCCCCGCTGATGTACGCCGCCGCGTCGGAGGCGAGGAAGGCCGCCGCCGCGCCGATGTCGGAGGGCACCGCGAGCCGGCCGAGCGGCACCGTGCGGGAGACCGCCTCGATGCCGTTCTCGCCGCCGTAGTGCAGATGGGACAGCTCGGTGCGGACCATGCCGACGACGAGGGTGTTGACCCGTACCTCCGGCGCCCATTCCACGGCCATCGAGCGGGCGAGACTCTCCAGACCGGCCTTGGCCGCCCCGTACGCCGCCGAGCCCGGAGAGGGCCGGCCGCCGCTGACGCTGCCGATCATCACGACGGAGCCCTGCGCGCGCCGAAGATGCTCGTACGCGGCGAGCGAAGCGCCCAGCGCGGTCGTGAGGTTGAGCTCGATCACGCGCGCGTGCCACTCCACCGGGGCCTGGTCGAGCGGCCGGTAGGGCGCGCCGCCCGCGTTGTTGACGAGCGCGTCGAGCCGGGGCAGACCGGCGAAGAACTCCCGTACGGCGTCCGGGTCCCGCAGGTCGAGGGAGACGAACTCCGTTCCCTTGACGCGCTGTTCGGGTGGTCTGCGCGCGCAGGTCACCACTTCGGCGCCGGCCTCGACGAAGGCCCGCGCGATCCCGGCCCCGACGCCTCGGGTGCCGCCCGTGACGACGGCGACCTTCCCGTTCAGATCCATCGCCGCTACCCTCCACCTAACAAACGTTTGGTGGAAAGGTAGCTGATGCGCGCATGGGTGTCTCCACCTCGTCCCCGGAAAACGGGCCGGAAAAAGATGGCATCGCGGTCGTCACGGTCGACTTCCCACCGGTGAACGCACTGCCGGTGCGGGGCTGGTTCGCCCTCGCCGACGCCGTGCGCGCGGCCGGCCGTGACCCACGCACGCGCTGCGTGCTGCTCACCGCCGAGGGCCGGGGCTTCAACGCGGGCGTGGACATCAAGGAGCTCCAGGCGCAGGGGCCGAGCGCGCTGGTCGGCGCCAACCGCGGCTGTTTCGAGGCCTTCGCGGCCGTGTACGAGTGCGAGGTCCCGGTGGTCGCGGCGGTGCACGGCTTCTGTCTGGGCGGCGGCATCGGGCTGGTCGGCAACGCGGACGTGATCGTCGCGAGCGAGGACGCCACCTTCGGGCTGCCCGAGCTGGACCGCGGCGCCCTGGGCGCGGCGACGCATCTGTCCCGGCTGGTCCCGCAGCACCTGATGCGCGCCCTGTACTACACCTCGCGCACGGCGACCGCGGCCGAGCTGCACGCGCACGGCTCGGTGTGGCGGGTCGTACCGCGCGCCGAACTCCTGCACACCGCGCTGGAGTTGGCACGGGAGATCGCCGCCAAGGACGGGGAGCTGCTGCGCCTGGCCAAGGCCGCCATCAACGGCATCGACCCGGTCGACGTGCGCCGAAGCTACCGCTTCGAGCAGGGCTTCACCTTCGAGGCGAGCGCCGTCGGAGTGGCCGACCGGGTGCGCGACACCTTCGGCAACGAAGGGAACCAGGGGGCTTAGGTGAGTGACAAGACAATGACCGCCGACCAGGCCGTCTCCCACCTGGAGAGCGGCATGACCCTGGGCATCGGCGGCTGGGGCTCGCGCCGCAAACCCATGGCCCTGGTAAGGGCGTTGCTGCGCTCCGACGTCACCGACCTCACCGTCGTCTCGTACGGCGGCCCGGACGTCGGGATGCTCGCCGCGGCCGGCCGGATCCGCAAACTGGTCGCCGCGTTCGTCACCCTCGACTCGATCCCGCTGGAGCCGAACTACCGCGCGGCACGCGAGCGGGGCGCCTTCGAGCTGATGGAGATCGACGAGGCGATGTTCATGTGGGGCCTGCACGCGGCGGCGAACCGGCTGCCGTTCCTGCCGGTGCGGGCCGGTCTCGGCTCCGACGTGATGCGGGTCAACCCCGGTCTGCGGACGGTCGCTTCACCGTACGACGACGGCGAGACGTTCGTCGCGATGCCGGCCCTGCGGATGGACGCGGCCCTGGTGCACGTGAGCCGCGCCGACCGGCTGGGCAACGGGCAGTACCTGGGCCCTGACCCGTACTTCGACGACCTCTTCTGCGAGGCGGCGGACACGGCGTACCTCTCCTGCGAACGGATCGTCGACACGGCCGAGTTGACGAAGGAGGCGGCCCCGCAGACCCTCCTGGTCAAGCGGCACACGGTGACAGGGGTCGTCGAGGTGCCCAGCGGCGCGCACTTCACCTCCAGCGCGCCCGACAGCGCCCGGGACGAGGCCTTCCAGAAGCTGTACGCGACCACGCCCTGGCCGGAGTTCGCGGCCCGCTTCCTCGACGGGGACGAACAGGCCTACCAGTCGGCCGTCCAGGCCTGGCACGAGGAGCAGCGATGACCGTCACCCGGGACCCGCTGGCCCCGCCCACCCGCGCCGAGTACTGCGTGATCGCCTGCGCCGAGGCCTGGCGGGAGGGGGGCGAGATCCTGGCCAGCCCGATGGGCCTGATCCCGTCCGTGGGCGCGCGGTTGGCCCGGCTCACCTTCTCGCCCGACCTGCTGCTGACCGACGGCGAGGCGACCATCGTCCGCCCGGACGGCACACCCGAGGGCTGGCTTCCGTACCGGCAGCATCTGACCCTGGTCGCGAGCGGCCGGCGGCACGTGATGATGGGCGCGAGCCAGATCGACCGGTTCGGCAACCAGAACATCTCGTGCATCGGCGACTGGGAGCGGCCGAAACGGCAGCTGCTCGGGGTGCGCGGAGCGCCGATCAACACCCTGAACAACCCGACCAGTTACTGGGTCCCGAGGCACTCCCGGCGGGTCTTCGTGGAGAAGGTCGACATGATCTGCGGAGTCGGCTACGACCACGCGGACGGCGCGCGTCACCACCGTATCCCGTGTGTCGTCAGCGACTTGGGCGTCTTCGACTTCGCCACTCCGGACCACTCGATGCGGCTGGCCGCGCTGCACCCGGGCGTCACGGTGGAGCAGGTCAGGGAGGCGACCGGCTTCGAGCTGACCGTCCCGGACGAGGTACCGCCGACCCGCGAACCCACCGCCGAGGAGCTGCGGTTGATCCGCGAGGTGATCGACCCGGCCGGCTCCCGTGGCAGGGAGGTGAGTTCGTGAGGGAGACCGCGCTCACCCGCCTGGTCGGGGTGCGGCATCCGATCGTGCAGACCGGGATGGGCTGGGTGGCGGGCCCGCGGCTGGTCTCGGCGACGGCGAACGCGGGTGCGCTGGGCATCCTGGCCTCCGCGACCATGACCACGGACCGGCTGCGCGAGGCGATACGGGAGGTCAAGTCCCGTACGGAGGAGCCCTTCGGGGTCAATCTGCGCGCCGACGCGTCGGACGCGGGCGACCGGGTGCGGATCATGATCGAGGAGGGGGTCCGGGTCGCGTCCTTCGCCCTCGCCCCCTCCCCCGAGCTGATCGCCGAGCTGAAGGCGGCGGGTGTGGTCGTGATCCCGTCGATCGGCGCCCGGCGTCATGCCGAGAAGGTCGCGGCCTG
The DNA here is from genome assembly GCF_029892565.1 of Streptomyces pseudovenezuelae. Taxonomy (GTDB): domain Bacteria; phylum Actinomycetota; class Actinomycetes; order Streptomycetales; family Streptomycetaceae; genus Streptomyces; species Streptomyces pseudovenezuelae_A. The sequence continues at coordinate 353,889 of NZ_JARXVH010000005.1, forward strand.
GGGCGCGGACGCCGTGATCGTGCAGGGCGGGGAGGGCGGTGGGCACACCGGTGAGGTGGCGACGACCGTGCTGTTGCCGCAGGTGGTGGACGCGGTGGACATCCCGGTGGTGGCGGCGGGCGGCTTCTTCGACGGGCGTGGGCTGGTCGCGGCGTTGGCCTACGGGGCGGCCGGGGTCGCGATGGGGACGCGGTTCCTGCTGACCTCTGACTCGACGGTGCCGGACGCGGTGAAGGCCAGGTATCTGGCGGCGACGGTGAAGGACGTCACCGTCACCACGGCGGTGGACGGTCTGCCGCACCGCATGCTGCGCACGGAGTTGGTGGACTCCCTGGAGAACTCGGGCCGGACGCAAGCCCTGTTGCACGCCCTCCGTCGGGCGGCCGGGTTCCGGAAGCTGTCCGGGCTCACCTGGCGGCAGTTGGTCCGTGACGGACTCGCCATGAAGCACGGCAAGGAGCTGACCTGGAGCCAGGTCCTGCTCGCCGCGAACACCCCGATGCTGCTCAAGTCGGCGATGGTGGACGGCCGTACGGACCTCGGGGTGATGGCGTCCGGGCAGGTCGCCGGGGTGATCGGGGACCTGCCCTCGTGCGCGGAGCTGGTGGATCGGATCATGAAGGACGCGGACGCGGTGACCGAGCGGCTCACGGCCGCCCGATGACCGTGCGAGTCATGACCGTCCAATGATCGCGCGGCTCACAGCCGTTCGATGATCGTCACGTTGGCCTGTCCCCCGCCCTCGCACATGGTCTGCAGGCCGAACCGGCCGCCGGTGCGCTCCAGTTCGTGCAGCAGGGTCGTCATCAGCTTGACTCCGGTCGCGCCGAGCGGGTGGCCCAGCGCGATCGCGCCGCCGTTGACGTTGACCCGGTCGGGGTCGGCGCCGGTCTCCTTCAGCCAGGCCAACACGACCGGCGCGAAGGCCTCGTTGATCTCCACGAGGTCGATGGCGTCGATGGTCATGCCGGTCTTCTTCAGGGCGTGCGCGGTGGCGGGGATGGGCGCGGAGAGCATGCGGATCGGGTCCTCGCCGCGCACGGAGAGATGGTGCACGCGCGCGCGGGGCGTCAGCCCGTGCTCCCGTACCGCGCGCTCCGAGGCGAGCAGCATCGCCGCCGCCCCGTCGGAGACCTGCGAGGAGCAGGCGGCGGTGATGGTGCCGCCGTCGAGGACCGGCTTGAGTCCGGCCATCTTCTCCAGGGAGGTGTCCCGGCGCGGCCCCTCGTCGACGGCGACATGGCCGTAGGGCACGGTCTCCCGCTCGAAGCGGCCCTCGTCGATGGCCGAGAGTGCCCGCCGGTGCGAGCGGAGCGCGAACTCCTCCTGGTCCTCACGGCTGATCCCCCACTTCGCGGCGATCATCTCGGCGCCCGCGAACTGGTTCACCGGCCGGTCCCCGTACCGCGCCCGCCAGCCCTCGCTGCCCGCGAAGGGTCCCTGCGTGAAGCCGAGGGGCTCGGCGGCCTGCCGGGTGGCGAAGGCGATCGGGATCTGCGACATGTTCTGCACCCCGCCCGCGACCACCAGGTCCTGGGTGCCGGACAGCACGCCCTGGGCCGCGAAGTGCACGGCCTGCTGCGAGGAGCCGCACTGCCGGTCGATCGTCACGCCCGGCACCTCCTCGGGCAGCCCGGCCACCAGCCAGCAGGTCCGCGCGATGTCCCCGGCCTGCGGCCCGACCGCGTCAAGACACCCGAACACGACGTCCTCGACGGCGGCCGGATCGACACCCGACCGCGCGACCAGCTCCTTCAGCACATGCGCGCCGAGATCGGCCGGATGGACCCCGCTCAGCCCTCCCTTGCGCCGTCCCACGGGCGTACGGACCGCTTCGACGATGTAGGCCTCGGCCATGGCAACTCCCCAGACTCACCCTTGAGTTACGTGCGTACGGCGATCCCGTCCAGCACCATCGACAGGTACTGCCGGGCGATCTCCTCCGGGCTGTGCTGTCCGCCGGGCCGGTACCAGGACGCGGCCACCCACACCGTGTCGCGCACGAACCGGTAGGTGAGCCGGACGTCGAGGTCGGCCCGGAACACCCGGGCGGCGACCCCCCGTTCCAGCGTGGACAGCCACGCCTTCTCGAACTTGCGCTGCGACTCGGCCAGGAACGCGAACCGCTCCTGCGCGACGAGCTGTCTGCTCTCCTTCTGGTAGATCGCGACGGCGGCGCGGTGCCGGTCGATCTCCCGGAACGACTCGGTGACCAGGGCCGCCAGCGTCTCGCGGGGACCCGACTCGGCGTCCAGGACGGCGTCGTAGCCGCTCCAGAGCTCGTCGAGGAAGGTCCGCAGGATCTCCTCCAGCATCGATTCCTTGGAGTCGAAGTGGTAGTAGAGACTGCCCGCGAGCATGCCCGCGTGGTCCGCGATCTTGCGTACGGTGGTGGCGTTGTAACCCTGCTCGGCGAAGACCTCCGCGGCGGTGTCGAGGAGTTCGCGGCGGCGCGCGGGGGCGGCGGTCACCTGGGGCTTCTTCTTGGTCGGCACGCGACCATTGTCCAGCTACGCATGCTGGCTGCTGACGGAGACGATCTCGCCGGTCATGTACGAGGAGTAGCCGGAGGCGAGGAACACGATCACGTTGGCGACCTCCCAGGGCTCCGCGTACCGCCCGAACGCCTCGCGCGCGGTGAGCTGCTCCAGCAGCTCGGGCGTGGTCACCTTCGCCAGGTGCGCGTGCATGGCGAGGCTCGGCGAGACCGCGTTCACCCGCACCCCGTACGCCGCGGCCTCGATCGCCGCGCACCGGGTCAGCGCCATCACGCCCGCCTTGGCGGCCGCGTAGTGCGCCTGCCCGGCTTGCGCGCGCCAGCCCACCACAGAGGCGTTGTTGACGATGACCCCGGCGCCGGCCTCGCGCATCAGCCGCAGCGCCGCCCTGGTGCACCGGAACGTACCGTTGAGGGTGACGTCCAGGACCCGGCCCCACTGCTCGTCGGTCATGTCGACGAGGTCCGAAGTCCCGCCCAGGCCCGCGTTGTTGACGACGATGTCCAGCCGCCCGTGCGCGCGTACGGCCGCCTCGATGAGCGCCTGCACCTGGGTCTCGTCGGTCACGTCGCACGGCAGCGCGGTGACGGCGTCCGCTCCGAACTCCCCGGCCAGCTCCGCCTCGTGCTCCTTGAGCCGGCGCACATGCGCGTCGCTGATCAGCACGCGCGCGCCCTCCTCCAGGAAGCGCCGGGCGGTGGCGCCGCCGATGCCGGCGCCGGCGGCGGCCGTGATGACCGCGGCCCGTCCCGTCAGCAGCCCGTGCCCCGGCTCGTACGCCGGACTCTCGACGCCTGTCATGGGCCCACGCTAACCTACCAAACACTTGTTAGGGAAGGATGGCAGCCCATGGATCTCGCCTTCACGCAGGACGAGGACGCCTTCCGCGCCGAGGCCCGGGCGTGGCTCGCGGACCATGTGCCGAAGGTCGCGCTGCCGTCCCTGGAGACCGGGTCGGGCTTCGCGGCGCACCGCGCGTGGGAGGCCGAACTGGCCGCGGAGCGCTGGTCGGTCGTCAACTGGCCGGTGGAGTACGGCGGGCGGGGCGTCGGCCTGATCTCCTGGCTGGTCTTCGAGGAGGAGTACTGGGCGGCGGGCGCGCCGGGCCGGGTCGGGCAGAACGGGATCAGTCTGCTCGCGCCCACCCTCTTCGACCACGGGACGGCCGAGCAGCGGGCGCGTGTACTGCCGTCCATGGCCACCGGCGAGGTGGTCTGGGCGCAGGCGTGGTCGGAGCCCGAGGCCGGGTCCGATCTGGCCTCGCTGCGGTCCAAGGCCGTGCGCACGGACGGCGGTTGGCTGCTGAGCGGGCAGAAGACGTGGTCCTCGCGGGCCGCGTTCGCCGACCGCGCGTTCGGGCTTTTCCGCAGCGACCCGGACACCCCTAAGCCGCACCAGGGCCTGACCTACCTGATGTTCGACCTGCGCGCGCCCGGCGTCAGGGTCCGCCCGATCGGACGCCTGGACGGGAAGCCGGCGTTCGCGGAACTGTTCCTGGACGAGGTGTTCGTGCCGGACGAGGACGTGATCGGCGAGCCGGGCGCGGGCTGGCGGATCGCCATGTCGACGGCGGGCAACGAGCGGGGGCTGATGCTGCGCTCCCCCGGCCGCTTCCTGGCCGGCGCCCACCGGCTGGGCGAGTTGTGGCAGACGCAGGGCGCCCCGGAGCCGGTGCGGGACCGGGTCGCCGACGCGGTGATCGGCGCCCGCGCCTACCGCCTGTTCACCTACGCCCACGCCTCCCGCTTCCTCGACGGCGAGTCCCTCGGCGCGGAGTCCAGCCTGAACAAGGTGTTCTGGTCGGAGTACGACATCGCGCTGCACGAGACCGCCCTCGATCTCCTGGGCGAACAGGGCGAGTTGACGGAAACCGACTGGGCCGAGGGCTACGTCTTCTCCCTCGCCGGCCCCATCTACGCGGGCACGAACGAGATCCAGCGCGACATCATCGCCGAGCGCCTGCTCGGCCTGCCGAAGGGACGCCGCTGATGCGCTTCCTGCTCGACACGGAACAGCGCGCGTTCGCGACCTCCCTGGACGCGATGCTGACGTCCGCGGACACCCCGTCGGCGATCCGGTCCTGGAGCGCCGGCGACCACACACGCGGCTTCGACCTGTGGGGCCGTATCGCCGGGGCGGGAGTGTTCGCGCTGGCGATACCGGAGGCGTACGAGGGTCTGGGGCCCCGTCCTGTCGAACTGGCCGTCGCCTTCGTCGAGTTGGGCCGGCACGCGGTGCCGGGGCCGCTGGTGGAGACGGTGACGGCGGCGGCCCTGCTGACCGAACCGGGCCCGGCGAAGCGGTATCTGCCGGCGCTGGCCTCGGGCGAGACCGTGGCCACCCTCGCCACCGCGGGCGGCTACGCGCTGGACGGGGACGCGGCGAGCGCGTTGTTCACCCTGACCGACGGCGAACTGCGGCTCGCCCCCGGCCACGGCCCCGTACGCGCCTCGCTCGACCCCGCGCGGCGGCTGACGCTCCCGGCCACCGGCGGTGAACTCCTGCGCGCCGAGGCGCACTTCGGCGAGGCCCTCACCTGGGCCCGGCTCGCCACCGCCGCCCAGGCCCTCGGCGTCGGGCTCGCCCTGCTCGACCGGACCGTCGCCTACGTCAAGCAGCGCCTGCAGTTCGGCGTCCTCATCGGGTCGTTCCAGGCCGTCAAGCATCAACTGGCCGACGCCAAGATCGCGTTGGAGTTCGCGCGCCCCCTGCTGTTCGGCGCCGCGCTCACCCTGGACCCGGCCGACGTGGCAGCCGCCAAGGTCGCCGCCTGCGAGGCCGCGTACACGACCGCCCGTACGGCACTCCAACTGCACGGCGCGATCGGCTACACCGCGGAGTACGACCTCTCCCTCTGGCTGACCAAGGCCCGCGCCCTGCGCACCGCGTGGGGCGGCCCCGCCGAGTGCCGGGAGACGGTGCTCAGCGGTGGCGGTCGCCGCTGGTGAACGGCCTCAGTGGTGATGGTCGCCGCTGGTGAGCTCCTTGTACTCCTCCGGCGTCGGCTTCGGGATCCGTGACTCGGGTCCGAACATCGCCCGGGCCAGCTGGGCGCGGACCCGCTGGGAGAGCGTGACCTGTCGGCGTACACCGTTGGCGTCGACGAGCGGGCCGATCTCGTAGGCCGGGTCCTGCTCGTGCTGGGTGAGGGTGTGCAGCTGATCCTGCGGGAGTTGCTCGTGCACCTCGACGAACTCCCCGTGCGGCAGCCGCCGGATGACACCGGTCTCCCGGCCGTGCAGCACCTTGTCCCGGTCCCGGCGCTGCAGGCCCATGCAGAACCGTTTGGTGATCAGGAAGGCCAGCACCGGCACCACGAAGAAGCCGATCCGCACGAACCAGGTGATCGCGTTGATGGACAGGTGCAGATGCGTGGCCACGACGTCGTTGCCGCCGCCGATCAGCAGCACCCCGTACAGGCTGAGCCAGGCCACGCCGAGCGCGGTGCGCACGGGCGCGTTGCGCGGCCGGTCCAGGATGTGGTGCTCGCGCTTGTCGCCGGTGATCCACGCCTCGACGAACGGGTAGATGCCGAGGGCGAGCAGGATCAGCGGGAAGAGCGAGAAGGGGATCAGGACGCCCGGAATCAGGGTGTGGCCCCAGATGTTGATCTCCCAGCCCGGCATCACCCGGATCAGCCCCTCGGAGAAGCCGAGGTACCAGTCGGGCTGTGCGCCGGTGGTCACCAGGTCGGGCCGGTACGGTCCGAAGGCCCACACCGGGTTGATGCTGGCGATGCCGCCCATGATCGTCAGGACGCCGAAGACGAGGAAGAAGAAGCCACCCGCCTTCGCCATGTAGACGGGCAGGAAGGGCATGCCGACGACCGACTTCTGGTCACGGCCGGGCCCCGGGTACTGGGTGTGCTTGTGGTAGAAGACCAGGATCAGATGGGCCACCACCAGGCCCAGCATGATCCCGGGCAGCAGCAGCACGTGGATCGGGAAGAACCGCGAGATGATGTCGTGCCCCGGGAACTCGCCGCCGAACAGGAACATCGACAGATACGTGCCGACGATCGGGATCGACAGGATCGCGCCGTCGGCGAAGCGGACACCGGTGCCGGAGAGCAGGTCGTCCGGGAGCGAGTAGCCGGTCAGGCCGGTGATGATGCCGAGCATCAACAGGGTCCAGCCGAATATCCAGTTGACCTCGCGCGGCTTGCGGTAGGCGCCGGTGAAGAACACCCGCATCATGTGGATGAGCATGCCGGCGATGAAGACCACGGCCGCCCAGTGGTGGATCTGCCGGATCAGCAGCCCGCCGCGCACGTCGAAGCTGATGTCGAGCGAGGACTCGTAGGCCCGGGTCATGACGACACCGTTGAGCGGCTCGTACGAGCCGTGGTAGACGACCTCGACGCCGCTGGGCTCGAAGAACAGCGTGAGGTAGATGCCCGTCAGGATCAGGATGATGAAGCTGTAGAGGCAGATCTCGCCGAGCATGAAGGACCAGTGGTCCGGGAAGACCTTGCGCATGTTGGCCTTGGCGAGGCCGTAGAGCCCGAGCCGTCCGTCGGCCCAGTCGGCGAGCTTCTCGCCCTTCCCGGCCGAGCTTCGGCGGGCCGAACCACCCGTCCCCGCAGCCCCGTTGACCGATCGTGCCCCGTCCATGCAACAGCCTCCCCGTCGGATCAACATCAGGGTGGCACGAGGGCCGGACTTAGCCAACGGTGCGTGCAGCCTCTCCGCCCGGCCGACCCGTTTTCCTGATCACCCCCGGCGTTCGCTATTTTGTTCGCCGCCGCCCCCACCGGCTCACCCTTCCGCCCCACCCCTGTCCGAGGAGAGCCGGCCGTGGATTCCGAGTCCGCCGTCACCACCTGCTATCGCCATCCCAAGGTGGAGTCCCACGTCCGGTGCACCCGCTGCGAGCGGTACATCTGCCCCGACTGCATGCGGGATGCCGCCGTCGGCCACCAGTGCGTGGAGTGCGTACGAGAAGGCGCGCGGTCGGTGCGGCAGGCCCGGACGGCGTTCGGCGGGCGGATCTCGACGGTGCCGCTGGTGACGTACATCCTGATCGGGCTCAATGTGCTCGCCTACGTGGCCGAGGTGGCGCGGCCCGCGGTCGTGGACCGGTTCGAGATGCTGGGGCGTGGTCTGGTCGGGCCCGACGGCGGCCACTACGTGTGGCAGGCGGCGTACCCCGCCGCCTTCCACGCCGAGGGTGTCGTCGACGGCGAGTGGTACCGGCTGCTCACCAGCGCGTTCCTCCATCTCCCGCCCACCGGTGGGTCGTTCGGGATCCTGCACATCGTGATGAACATGGTGTCGCTGTGGAACATCGGGCGGGTCGTCGAGGCCCAGCTCGGCCGGGTCCGCTACCTCGCCCTCTATCTCCTGTCCGCGCTCGGCGGCTCGGTCCTGGTACTGCTGATCGCCCCCGACACCCCCACCCTCGGCGCGTCCGGCGCGATCTTCGGGCTCGGCGCCGCCTACTACGTCATGGCCCGCCGTCTGGGCGCCGACATGGCGACCGTCAACCGCTTCATGGCCGGCCTGCTGCTGTGGCTGGTGATCTCCGCGGGCCTCACCTCCTGGCAGGGCCACCTCGGCGGTCTGCTGGCCGGCAGCCTGGTGACGGTCGCCTACGCGTACGCCCCGCGCGACCGGCGCCGCCCCTTCGTCCAGGCCGGCGCCTGCGTGACGCTGCTCGCGCTGCTGGTCGTCCTGGCGCTGGCGAGGGTCGCGGAACTGAACGTGTGAGCGACCCGCGCGCGGGTCGCGACCGGCCCTGACCTAGTCTGTACGTCATGAGACGTGCCGGTTTCCTCCTGTTCGCGGCGATCCCCGTCGCCCTCGCGGTGGGGGTCTACTTCCTGCCCGCGGACGCGCCCGCCGCCTCCCACGACACGTCGAAGACCCCGTCCGCCACCACCTCGCGGGACGACAAGGCGATCGCCGATCTGCCGCCAGGACTCGCCGCGCCCGCGAAGAAGGAGCTGGCCCAGAAGCTGGTGGCGAGCGCGGAGAACTCGACCCTCGACTGGCGCAGCGCCTACGCGTACATCGAGGACATCGGCGACGGCCAGGGCTACACGGCCGGCCTCGTCGGCTTCTGCAGTGGCACCCACGACCTGCTCACCCTGGTCCAGCACTACACGAAGGCCCACCCGGACAACGGACTTGCCGCCTACCTCCCCGCCCTGCGCAAGGTCGACGGCACGGACTCGCACGAGGGCCTGGGCCCCGGCTTCACCGCCGCCTGGAAGGCCGAGGCGAAGCTGCCCGCGTTCCAGGCGGCCCAGGACGAGGAGCGCGACCGCGTCTACTTCGACCCGGCGGTCCGCCAGGCCAAGCTCGACGGCCTGGGCACCCTGGGCCAGTTCATCTACTACGACGCCATGGTCTTCCACGGCCCCGGCAACGACGCGACCAGCTTCCACGGCCTGCGCGAGCGCGCGATGCGGGAGGCGGACACCCCCGCCCAGGGCGGCTCGGAGAAGGCGTACCTGGACGTCTTCCTGGACATCCGCCGTGCGGCCATGAAGACCAAGCGCCCCGACCTCGACACCTCCCGCGTCGACACGGCCCAACGGCGGTTCCTGTACGACGGGAACCTGGACCTGAAGACCCCGCTGACGTGGCAGGTGTACGGGGAGACGTACAAGGTGCCCTAGCGGGCGCCGAGTTGGACCTGCGGTGGACATGCGGCGGCGCCTGCCCTTGTGTCCGGTCGGGGACATGTCGGGCAGACGCCGTCAGTCTTCCGTACGCCTTTGTACGGACGTCTTTGGTGAACCGTCAGACCATCAGGGCGCGGTCCGTCGGGCGGATCGGGGCCGGCAGGTCGCTGGCGCCGGCCAGGAAGCGGTCGCAGCCGCGGGCGGCCGAGCGGCCCTCGGCGATCGCCCACACGATGAGCGACTGGCCGCGGCCGGCGTCACCGGCGACGAAGACGCCCGGGACGTTGGTCTGGAATTCGGCGTCGCGGGCGATGTTGCCGCGCTCGTCGAGGTCCAGGCCGAACTGGTCGACCAGGCCGTTGTCCCGGTCGGTGCCGGTGAAGCCCATGGCGAGGGTGACCAGTTGGGCCGGGATCTTGCGCTCGCTGCCCGGCTTCGGGGTCAGTCGGCCCTCGATGAACTCGACCTCGGTGAGGTGCAGCCACTGGACGTTGCCGTCCTCGTCGCCCTCGAAGTGGGTGGTCGAGACGGAGTAGACCCGCTCGCCGCCCTCCTCGTGCGCGGACGTCACCTTGTAGAGCATCGGGAAGGTCGGCCACGGCTGGGAGACCGTGTTCCGCTCGTCGCCAGGGCGGGGCATGATCTCCAACTGCGTGACGGAGGCGGCGCCCTGACGGTGGGCGGTGCCCACGCAGTCGGCGCCGGTGTCGCCGCCGCCGATGACCACGACGTGCTTGCCCTCGGCCGAGATCGGGGAGGTGACGTAGTCGCCCTCCTGGACCTTGTTCGACAGCGGCAGGTACTCCATCGCCTGGTAGACGCCGGTCAACTCCCGCCCCGGGACGGGGAGATCACGCGCGGTGGTGGAACCGGCGGCGATCACGACGGCGTCGTAGCGCTTCTTCAGGTCGGTCGCCTTGAGGTCGACGCCGATCTCGATGCCGGTACGGAAGCGGGTGCCCTCCGCGCGCATCTGCTCGATACGCCGGTTGATGTGCCGCTTCTCCATCTTGAACTCGGGGATGCCGTACCGGAGAAGACCCCCGATGCGGTCCGCCCGCTCGTAGACGGCGACGGTGTGGCCCGCCCGCGTGAGCTGCTGGGCGGCGGCGAGGCCGGCCGGGCCCGAGCCGATCACGGCTACGGTCTTGCCGGACAGCCGCTCGGGGATCTGCGGGGCGACGTCACCGGTCTCCCACGCCTTGTCGATGATCGAGACCTCGACGTTCTTGATGGTGACGGCCGGCTGGTTGATGCCGAGCACACACGCCGACTCGCACGGAGCCGGGCACAACCGCCCCGTGAACTCGGGGAAGTTGTTCGTCGCGTGCAGCCGCTCCTGGGCCGCCGACCAGTCCTCGCGGTACGCGTAGTCGTTCCACTCGGGGATCAGGTTCCCCAGCGGACAGCCGTTGTGGCAGAACGGAATGCCGCAGTCCATGCACCGGCCGGCCTGCTTGCTGATGATCGGCAGCAGCGAGCCGGGGACGTAGACCTCGTTCCAGTCCTTCAGCCGTACGTCGACGGGACGGGACTTGGCGACCTCGCGCCCGTGGTTCAAAAAGCCCTTCGGGTCAGCCATTGATCGCCGCCTCCATCATCTTCTCGGTGATCTCGGACTCGGAGAGTCCCGCCTGCTCGGCGGCGTCCTTGGCGGCGAGCACTGCCTTGTACGTACTGGGGATGATCTTGGTGAAGCGCTCGACCGCGGTGTCCCACTCGGCCAGCAGCTTCTCGGCGACCGTCGAGGCGGTCTCCTCCTGGTGGCGGCGCACCACGTCGTGCAGCCACTGCTTGTCGGCGTCGTCCAGCTCCTGGATCGCGCTCAGGTTGCCGACGTTGACGTTGTCGCGGCGCAGGTCGATCACGTAGGCGATGCCGCCGGACATGCCGGCCGCGAAGTTGCGGCCCGTCTCGCCCAGGACCACCGCGTGACCGCCGGTCATGTACTCGCAGCCGTGGTCGCCCACGCCCTCCGAGACCACCGTGGCACCGGAGTTGCGGACACAGAACCGCTCGCCGGTACGACCGCGCAGGAACAGCTCGCCGCCGGTCGCGCCGTACGCGATGGTGTTGCCCGCGATCGTCGAGAACTCGGCGAGGTGGTCGGCGCCCCGGTCCGGGCGGACGACGACCCGGCCGCCGGAGAGGCCCTTGCCGACGTAGTCGTTGGCGTCGCCCTCCAGGCGCAGCGTGACACCGCGCGGCAGGAAGGCGCCGAAGGACTGGCCCGCCGAGCCCGTGAAGGTGATGTCGATGGTGTCCTCGGGCAGTCCCGCCCCGCCGAACTTCTTCGTCACCTCGTGGCCGAGCATCGTGCCGACCGTGCGGTTGATGTTGCGGATCGCGACCTGCGCGCGCACCGGCTGGGCGTCGGTGGCGCTGGACGCGGCCAGGGCGTCGGCGGCGAGCTTGATCAGCTCGTTGTCGAGCGCCTTCTCCAGGCCGTGGTCCTGCGAGATGACCTGGTGCAGCGCCGCGCCCTCGGGCATCTCGGGCACGTAGAACAGCGGGGCCAGGTCCAGGCCCTGCGCCTTCCAGTGGTTGACGGCGCGCTCGACGTCGAGCGTGCCGGCCTGGCCGACGGCCTCCTCGATGGTGCGGAAGCCCAGCTCGGCGAGGATCTCGCGGACCTCCTCGGCGATGAACTTGAAGAAGTTCACGATGTACTCGGCCTTGCCCGCGAACCGGTCGCGCAGCACCGGGTTCTGGGTGGCGATGCCGACCGGGCAGGTGTCCAGGTGGCAGACGCGCATCATGACGCAGCCGGAGACGACGAGCGGCGCGGTCGCGAAACCGAACTCCTCGGCGCCCAGCAGCGCGGCGATGACGACGTCACGGCCGGTCTTCAGCTGACCGTCGGTCTGGACGACGATGCGGTCGCGAAGTCCGTTGAGCAGCAGGGTCTGCTGGGTCTCGGCGAGGCCCAACTCCCAAGGTCCACCGGCGTGCTTGAGGGACGTGAGCGGCGAAGCGCCCGTACCGCCGTCGTGCCCGGAGATGAGGACGACGTCCGCGTGCGCCTTCGACACACCAGCGGCGACCGTGCCGACACCGACCTCGGAGACCAGCTTGACGTGGATCCGCGCCTGCGGGTTCGCGTTCTTCAGGTCGTGGATCAGCTGGGCCAGGTCCTCGATGGAGTAGATGTCGTGGTGCGGCGGCGGCGAGATGAGCCCGACACCCGGCGTCGAGTGACGCGTCTTGGCGACCCACGGGTAGACCTTGTGGCCGGGCAGCTGACCGCCCTCGCCGGGCTTGGCGCCCTGGGCCATCTTGATCTGGATGTCGTCCGCGTTGACGAGGTACTCGGAGGTGACGCCGAAGCGGCCGGAGGCGACCTGCTTGATGGCGCTGCGCCGGGCCGGGTCGTACAGCCGGTCCGCGTCCTCGCCGCCCTCACCGGTGTTGGACTTGCCGCCCAGCTGGTTCATGGCGATGGCGAGGGTCTCGTGCGCCTCGCGCGAGATGGAGCCGTAGGACATGGCGCCGGTGGAGAAGCGCTTGACGATCTCGGAGACGGGCTCGACCTCGTCGATGGAGATCGGCTCACGGCCGCTCTTGAAACCGAACAGACCGCGCAGCGTCATCAGGCGCTCGGACTGCTCGTTCACGCGGTCCGTGTACTTCTTGAAGATGTCGTAGCGGTTGGCGCGCGTGGAGTGCTGGAGGCGGAAGACCGTCTCCGGGTCGAACAGGTGCGGCTCGCCCTCCCGGCGCCACTGGTACTCGCCACCTATGTCGAGCGCGCGGTGCGCGGGCGCGATGCCGGAGGCCGGGTACGCCTTGGCGTGCCGGGCGGCGACCTCCTTGGCGATGACGTCGATGCCGACGCCGCCGATCTTGGTGGCGGTGCCGCTGAAGTACGTGTCGACGAAGGTCCGGTCGAGGCCGACGGCCTCGAAGACCTGGGCGCCGCGGTAGGAGGCGACGGTCGAGATGCCCATCTTGGACATGACCTTCAGGACGCCCTTGCCGAGCGCGTAGATCAGGTTGCGGATGGCCTGCTCGGGCTCGATGCCGGGCAGGAAGGTACCCGCGCGGACCAGGTCCTCGACGGACTCCATCGCCAGGTACGGGTTGACGGCGGCGGCGCCGAAGCCGATCAGCAGGGCGACGTGGTGGACCTCGCGGACGTCACCGGCCTCGACCAGCAGGCCCACCTGGGTGCGCTGCTTGGTGCGGATGAGGTGGTGGTGGACGGCCGCGGTGAGCAGCAGCGACGGGATCGGCGCGTGCTCGGCGTCGGAGTGGCGGTCCGACAGGACGATCAGCCGAGCGCCGTTGTCGATGGCCGCGTCGGCCTCGGTGCAGATCTCCTCGATGCGCGCGGCGAGGGCGTCGCCGCCGCCGGAGACCCGGTACAGACCGGACAGGGTCGCGGCCTTGAAGCCGGGCATGTCCCCGTCGGCGTTGACGTGGATGAGCTTGGCCAGCTCGTCGTTGTCGATCACCGGGAAGGGCAGGGTGACGCTGCGACACGAGGCGGCCGTCGGCTCAAGGAGGTTGCTCGCGGGGCCCAGGGACGAGCGCAGCGAGGTCACGAGCTCCTCGCGGATCGCGTCCAGCGGCGGGTTGGTGACCTGCGCGAACAGCTGGGTGAAGTAGTCGAACAGCAGCCGGGGGCGCTCGCTCAGCGCGGCGATCGGCGAGTCCGTACCCATCGAACCGATCGGCTCGGCACCGGCCTTGGCCATCGGCGCGATGATGACGCGCAGCTCCTCCTCGGTGTAACCGAAGGTCTGCTGGCGGCGGGTGACCGAGGCGTGGGTGTGGACGATGTGCTCGCGCTCGGGCAGGTCGCCCAGCTCGATCTCGCCGGCCTCGATCCAGTCGGCGTACGGCTTCTCGGCGGCGAGTTCCGCCTTGATCTCGTCGTCCTCGATGATGCGGTGCTCGACGGTGTCGACGAGGAACATGCGGCCGGGCTGGAGGCGGCCCTTGCGGACGACCTTGGCCGGGTCGATGTCGAGGACGCCGACCTCGGAGCCGAGGACGACCAGGCCCTCGTCGGTGACCCAGTAGCGGCCGGGGCGCAGACCGTTGCGGTCGAGGACCGCGCCGACCTGCTTGCCGTCGGTGAAGGTGACGCAGGCCGGACCGTCCCAGGGCTCCATCATCGTGGAGTGGAAGGTGTAGAAGGCGCGTCGGGCCGGGTCCATGGAGTCGTGGTTCTCCCACGCCTCCGGGATCATCATCAGCACGGAGTGCGGCAGCGAACGGCCGCCCAGGTGCAGGAGTTCGAGCACCTCGTCGAAGGACGCCGAGTCGGAGGCGTCCGGCGTACAGATCGGGAAGACGCGCTCCAGGCCGTTGTCACCGAAGAGGTCCGAGGCGATCTGGGACTCGCGGGCCGCCATCCAGTTGCGGTTGCCCTTGACGGTGTTGATCTCACCGTTGTGCGCGACGAAGCGGTACGGGTGCGCCAGCGGCCACGACGGGAAGGTGTTCGTGGAGAAGCGGGAGTGCACGAGCGCGATCGCGGAGGCGAAGCGGCGGTCGGACAGGTCCGGGAAGAAGGGCTCCAGCTGGCCGGTGGTCAGCATGCCCTTGTAGACGATCGTCCGCGCGGACAGCGACGGGAAGTAGATGCCGACCTCGTGCTCGGCGCGCTTGCGCAGCACGAAGGCCCTGCGGTCCAGGACGATGTCCTTCGACTCGCCGTCGGTGACGAAGATCTGCCGGAAGGCGGGCATCGTCGAACGGGCGGTGGCACCGAGGAGTTCGGGAGCGACCGGCACGTCACGCCAGCCGAGGACGGTGAGGCCCTCCTCGGCCGCGATCGTCTCGATCTGTGAGACGGCGTCCTGAAGGGTGTCCTCCGGCAGGAAGGCGATGCCGACCGCGTACCCGCCCGCCTCGGGCAGCTCGAATTCGGCCACCTCGCGGAAGAACGCGTCGGGAACCTGGGACAGGATGCCGGCGCCGTCGCCGGAGTCGGGCTCGGAGCCGGTGGCGCCGCGGTGCTCAAGGTTCCGCAGGACCGTCAGGGCCTGCTCGACCAGGGTGTGGGACGCCTCGCCGGTGAGGGTGGCCACGAAGCCGACGCCACACGCGTCGTGCTCGTTGCGGGGGTCGTACATACCCTGCGCAGCAGGGCGAGCATCCATGAAGGCCCAGTTCTGGCCATTCTCGGAATGCTGGGACGGCTGGCGCGGCGTACGCATCGGCTCTCCCGTCGTCGTCTCAAGTGGCATATGCATATTGCCGAGGGACGACGTTGGCCCTCTGCGGAGTGCAAAATTTCGTGCAGGTTACATGATGGGGCGGTTCTCGGGAACCGGATACTGCGTTCCAACATGCGGACGCCACGGGGTCACGGTGGGGGTACCGGGCCCGGCGACGGAAGCTATAGGGGACCTGAGCGGACAGATCGGTGCCCGTCGGTCCGAGCGCGAGAAGGGCGGCGTCGCCCACCTCGCGGATGCGCGACAGGCCTCATTGCCCGCAGCGCTTACGGCTCATGCCCGGTGGTTAACCATTCGAAACCAGCGAGTAACGGCTACTTATGCAGATCGCCGCATAAGTAGCGGTCCCCCTATCCTACGGCCGTCCCGAACAGCCCGCCCAGGGCGTACGTCACACCGGCCGCCGCACCCCCGAGCGCGAGCTGCCGCAGTCCACTGAACCACCAGCTGCGCGCCGTCACCCTCGCCACCACGGCCCCGCACGCGAACAGCCCGACCAGCGCGAGCAGCACCGCCGGCCACAGCGAGGTCGCACCGAGCAGATACGGAAGTACGGGCAGCAGGGCCCCCAGCGCGAAGGCCCCGAACGACGACACGGCCGCGACCGTCGGCGACGGCAGATCACCCGGGTCGACACCGAGCTCCTCGCGCGCGTGGATCTCAAGGGCGAGCTCGGGATCGCGAGACAGCTGCCCGGCAACCTCACGGGCAAGATGGGCATCGACGCCCCGCGCCTCATAGAGCGCGGCCAGCTCGGCCTCCTCGTCCTTCGGATGCTTCCGCAGCTCCCTGCGCTCCACATCCAACTCGGCCTCGACGAGCTCGCGCTGCGAGGCCACGGAGGTGTACTCACCGGCGGCCATGGAGAAGGCGCCGGCGGCGAGCCCCGCAAGACCGGTGAGCACGATCGCCTGATGACCGACGGCACCACCGGCGACACCGGTCATCAGGGCCAGGTTGGACACAAGTCCGTCCATCGCCCCGAACACGGCAGGCCGCAACCACCCTCCCGTCACATCCCGATGCGTGTGGTTGTCACGGTGCGCCTCATGAAGGGCGGCCTCGGTCTCGATGATGGCCATGCGTGGATCTCCCGAACAGCTAAGCCAAAGCTAACCTTAGACAGTTTCTACTTCTGGATAGCACCAAGATACACGCCCCCATTCCCTTCCACCACGAAGGAAAGGCTCCGCTAACCTGCGGCTTTGCCGTCCACCGCTCACCCGTGCGATGCCCCGCCCAGATGTCGACCGGGTGACATGAAGCCCCTGGACGCTCAGGTCAACCGCCGATGGTGGGACACATCCGCAAAGGTGCCGCGCCCTGTGCGGCCCCCTCCCGGAGAGGCCGTCCATGACGTCGATCGCCTGCATCCCCCCGGCCCCGGCCCCCGGGAACGCCCCCGAACTCCGCGAGCGAGCCCGCGGCGCCCTGCTCGGCCTGGCCGTGGGAGACGCCCTCGGAGCCCCCGCCGAGAACATGAAGCCCTCCGAGATCCGCGCCCGCTGGGGCCGCATCACGGGATACGTGGCCGAGGAACCGGCGGGCACGGACGACACGGAGTACGCGATCTTCTCGGGCCTCCTCCTGGCCCGCCACGGCTCGGCCCTCACCCCGTCCCACGTGGAGGCGGCCTGGCACGAGTGGATCGCGGACCGGGACGAGGGCCCCTTCCGGGGCGCGGGCTTCAGCGAACGCGGAACCCTGGAGAACCTCCGCCGCGGCCTGGCCGCCCCCATCTCCGCCCAGCACCGCCACGCGTGGAGCGACGGCCTGGCGATGCGCGCGGCCCCCTTCGGCGTCTTCGCCGCGGGCCGCCCGGCGGAAGCGGCCCGCCTGGTGGCGATCGACGGTTCGGTCAGCCACGACGGCGAGGGCATCTACGGCGGCCAGGCGGTGGCGGCGGGTGTGGCAGCAGCGATGGCGGGCGCCCCCACCATCGCGGTGGTCGCCTCAGCCCTGGCCGTGATCCCGGACGACTCCTGGACAGCCCGCTCCCTACGCCGAGCGGTGGCCGTGGCCCACCGAGGCGAACGCGCCGTCCGCTCCGCGGTGGTCATCGGCGGCTACCCCTGGACCGACCTGGCCCCCGAGGCGGTGGCCCTGGCCTTCGGCGCGTACGCGGCAGCGGACGGCGACTTCGTGGAGTCCGTCCTCACAGCGGTCAACATGGGCCGCGACGCGGACACGACAGCGGCGGTTGCGGGGGCGTTGGCGGGTGCGACGCGGGGGGTGTCGTCGATCCCGGAGGAGTGGGCGACGGGGATCGGTCCGGCGAGGGGAAGCTGTCTGCCGGCGATGGCCGGGCAGCATGTGCTGGAGGTTGCGGACCTGCTGACGCGGGACATGTCCAGGGGATACGACGACGCTCAGCCGACGGTCGAAGAGTCAGGGGCGACCCGATGAGGCCGCCGGGCCCATGGGCCGAGGGCACGGGCACGGGCACGGGCACACCCACGATCACTCCGCCCACCGACGAGCGGACGTCCTCTGTCTCTGCGCCCACCGCCGAGCCGACGCCTTCTGCCTCTCCGCCCACCAACGAACCAACGTCCGCGGCGAAGCCGATCGAGCCGGAGGCCGCCGACGGCGGGGGCGCCCCACAGGGGCCACCGGCACCCGACAACGAAAGTTGTACGGGTGGTGCGGGTGGGAACATCCGGGCCGAAGGCGAAGCCGAGGCCGCACACCGCACCCAACCTCACCGCATCACCGGCCTCCTGCTGGGCCTGGCCGCAGGCGACGCCGCCGGCTGGCCCTCAGCAAGACACCGAGCAACCCGCATGCCCCAATGGACCCGCCGCCTGACCCGCGAACTGGACACCTTCGCCGAACAGAACGCGACCACGACCCTCCCCGTCCCCATCGCCCTGAACCAACCCCCCGAGCCCCTGAAACTCGGCCCCTCCGACGACGCGGAATGGGCAGCCTTCGCCGCAGAAGCCCTCCTGAGAGCCGGCGACAACACGGCCTTGGGCGACCTCAGCAAGGAACGCCGCACAAGAGCAGCCATCGACCTCACCTGGAACGCCCTCGCCGCCGAAGTAGCCGCCGCAGCAAACCGCGCCCCGGAAGTCGAATCCGCCGTCCTCCCCCTGCGCGCCCGCATCTCCGTCAGGGCAGGCCTGGGCAACCTGGCCGCCGGCCTACGCCCACCCGCCACCGGCCACGACAACCCGCACTACTTCGACGACGCGGCCTGCGTAAGAGCCTGCGTCCTGGCGGTAGCCCACCCCGGCGACCCCGAACGCGCCGCCGCACTGGCCGAGTTCGATGCCCGCTACACCCAGGACGGCGACGGCGTACACGGAGCAAGGGCGATGGCAGCAGCCGTATCCCTGGCCCTGACCGGGGCCGACGTAAAAACCTGCGTATCAGCGGCCCTGGCCGAACTCCCCGAATCCACAGAGATCGGCCGCAACGCCCGCCACGCACTGAACCTGGCACAGAACAGCGAGAGCGCCTTCGCTCTGATCCCCCTCCTGGAACACCAAATCGTCGACCACGTCTACAGCTACGGCATCGCCGCAGCCGAAACCGTCCCGGTCGCCCTGGCCCTGGCAACCGCCGCACAGGGCCGTATCGCCGAAGCGGTCCCCGCCGCGGCCTGCCTCTCCCGCGTGGCCGACTCCGCCCCAGCCCTGGCCGGCGCCCTCACCGGCGCACTGAGCGGCGGCGACGCCATCCCCGCCCCCTGGCGGGACGCCTGCCGCACCCTCTCCGGCTGCGCACTCCCCCGCCTCACCGGCACCGACCTGGTGGAACTCGCCGGACTCCTGGAAGCCGCACAACCGGCCCTGCCGGGTGGATGATTCGCGGCATGAAACCCAAACAACTACAAACCATCCCCAACCAACCAGAAACAACTCTTGAGGACCGAATCACCGGAGCCCTGGTGGGCGCCGCAGTCGGCGACGCCCTCGGCGGCCCCGTCGAGGGCTACTCCCCCGACCAGATCCTCGAACGCCACGGCGGCCGCGTCCACGGCATCGTCGGCCCCTGGAACGGCGACGACTGGCGCACGGCCCGCCCCATCGCCCCGTACCACAAGGGCGACGGCCACGTCACCGACGACACCTTGATGACGCACGCGCTGATCCGCGTCTACGCAAAGGTCCGCGACCACCTGGACGCGTACGCGATCGCCGACCACCTGGTCCCCGACCTGATGACGAACCCGCGCTGGATCCCGGAGTTGGAGGCGGAGGCCCTCCCCCTGCACCGCCTCTTCCTCGCGGAGAAATGGCTGGTGGCCCGCCTCCACTACGGCCACGCAGACCCACGCGAGGCCGGCGTCGGCAACATCGTCAACTGCGGTGCCGCGATGTACATGGCCCCGGTCGGCCTGGTCAACGCGGCGAACCCGGCGGGCGCGTACGCGGAGGCCCTCGACATCGCGTCAGCCCACCAGTCGTCGTACGGCCGTGAGGCGGCGGCGGTCTTCGCCGCGGCGGTGGCTGCGGCCTGCGTGCCGGGCGCGAACCCGGATTCGGTGGTGGCCGCCTGTCTCGCCCTGGCGAAGGACGGTACCCGCACCGCCATCGAACGGGTCTGCGAAGTGGCCTCCCGTTACTCGGACTTCGAGTCGGCGCTGGTTCCACTGCGGGAGGCGGTGGCGCCGTACGACACGGTGGGCCCCGACTACCGCTCCCCCTCCCTGGATGCCCGACGCCCCTCCCGCACCCGAGCGATCGAGGAACTCCCCGTCGCCTTGGGCATGTTGGTGCTCTCCGGCGGCGACTCCCGCCACGCGGTGCTGGGTTCGGTGAACTACGGCCGGGACTGCGACTCGATCGCGACGATGGCGGGCGCGGTGGCCGGAGCCCTGGGTTCACCGGTCCCGCAGGACTGGTCGAAGACGGTCTCGGAGGCCAGCCGCCTGGACCTCTGGGAACCGGCGACGACCCTCACCGAGGTCACCCGCGAACTCTTCGAACGCGACATCCGCCGACGTCGGACCCACGAGGCGGCGTTCACCGAGATCGGGGGCATGAGATGTTCCGGCTGACCTGGGTCCAGCCGGAGGACCTGCTGGGCCACGAGTTGCGCCAGGCCGTCCAGGACGGGCGCGAGCCGTCGGCGATCGCGGCACGGTGGCGGACGGCGGGAGGTCCGGAGGCACCGGCACGAGCGGGCGCGTCGCCGGAACCGGCGTCCCGCTACCTTCGGATGCTGGCCGAGGACTTGCTGGACGAACTGGCGGACCTGCCAAGCAAGTTGGCCGAGTCGGAGCCCACAGACCTCGCAAAAATCAAGGCGAGCTGCCCCAACTGGCCCGCCCCGGCCAACTGCCCCCACCCCGCCCAAGCTGCGCCCACCCCGCTCGCCCTGGAAGCCGCCTGGCTGGGCCGAGCCATCGGCTGTCTCCTGGGCAAGCCAGTGGAAAAACTCCCCCTCACCGCAATCCGCCACCTAGCCAAATCCACCGGCAACTGGCCCCTGACCACCTACTTCACGGCAAAGGGCGTCCCCCCGGACCTTCTCACCACCCACCCCTGGAACCGCCGCTCCGCCCCCACCTCCCTCGCCGAGAACATCGACGGCATGCCAGAGGACGACGACCTCAACTACCCCCTGTTGAACCTCCTGTTGCTGCAACGCCACGGCAAGGACTTCACCCCCACGGACATGGCGAAGCTCTGGCTGGACGAACTCCCCGCCGGCCGCACCTTCACCGCGGAACGCATCGCCTACCGCAACCTCCTCACCGGCATCGAACCCCCGCAGACCGCCCACCACCGCAACCCCTTCCGCGAATGGATCGGCGCCCTCATCCGCGCGGACATGCACGGCTGGACCAACCCCGGCGGCCCCGCCGCCGCAGCGGAACAGGCCCACCGAGACGCCACCTTCACCCACACCGCCAACGGCGTCTACGCGGCGATGTTCATCGCGGCCACCATCGCCCAGGCAACCACCGGCACCCACGACATCCACGCCTGCCTCCGCACCGGCCTCACCGTGGTCCCACCCCGCTCCCGCCTGGCCCGAGCCATCCACCACGCGATCCAACTCGCCCGGAAACACGAGGACTTCGACACCGTCGTGGACGAACTCCACGCCGCCTACGCCCCCACCCACCACTGGGTCCACGCCATCCCCAACACCGCCCTGATCACCGCCGCCCTCGCCCACGCGAACGGCGACTTCACCGGCTCCATCTCCCGTGCGGTGGGCGGCGGTTGGGACACCGACTCCAACGGCGCCACCGCAGGCAGCATCGCCGCCCTCCTCGCCGGCACCCCCACCGCCCTCCCCGACCACTGGACGACCCCGCTGAAGAACCGACTCGCCACCTCCGTCGGCGACTTCGACGGCACCGGCTTCGACACCCTGGCCCACCTCACCCACCGGGAGGCTTCCCGCCCATGACCCACATCGTCGTACTGGGCAGCACGAACATGAACCTGGTCGCCTACGTCGACAAGGCGCCGGAGCGCGGAGAGACCGTGACGGGACGGGAGTTCCGTACGATCCCCGGCGGCAAGGGCGCCAACCAGGCGATCGCCGCCGCCCGCGCGGGCGCCATCGTGACGATGATCGGCGCCGTCGGAAACGACGCGTACGGCACCCAACTCCGCTCCGCCCTCGAACACTCCGGCGTCGACACCGACCTCCTGCGCACGATCGACACCCCCTCCGGCACCGCCCACATCGTCGTGGACGACGAGGGCGGCAACGCGATCGTGGTGATCCCCGGCGCCAACGGCACCGTCGACCACCTCGCCCCCGGCGACGAGGCCCTCATCGCCACCGCCGACGCCCTGCTCCTGCAGTTGGAGATCCCGCTCGCGGCGGTGGTCGCGGGCGCGCAGGCGGCCCGCGCGCACGGCGTCCGGACGATCCTCACCCCCGCCCCGGCCCAGCCACTCCCATCCGAACTCCTCGCCGCCGTCGACCTGTTGGTGCCCAACGAGCACGAGGCCACCACCCTCACCGGCCTCGCCGACCCGATCGCCGCGGCCACCGCCCTGCTCGACAGCGTGCCGGCGGCCGTCGTCACCCTCGGCCCGGCGGGCAGCCTCTACGTCGCCCGGGGCGCCGAACCCCTCGCCGTCCCCGCACCCGAGGTGACCGCCGTCGACTCGACCGGCGCCGGCGACACCTACGTAGGCGCCCTCGCGGTGGCCCTCGCCGAGGAGCGGCCGATCCGGGAGGCACTCAAGTGGGCAGCGGCGGCAGCCGCGTTGTCGGTGCAGCGGGCGGGCGCGTCGGCGTCGATGCCGTACCGCTCCGAGATCGAGGCGGGCTACGCCTCATGAACACCGAGAGCACTGAGAGCACTGGGAACATTGGGAGCACCAGAACGATGACCGATACCCCCATGACCACTCCCCCACTGACCGGCCTGCGCGTCCTCGACCTCGCCACCCTCTTCGCCGGCCCGCTCGCCGCCACCCTGCTCGGCGACTTCGGCGCCGAGGTGGTCAAGATCGAGCACCCGGCGAAACCCGACCCCTCGCGCGGCCACGGCCCGTCCAAGGACGGCGTGGGCCTGTGGTGGAAGCTGCTGGGCCGCAACAAGCGCACGATCACCCTGGATCTGTCCAAGCCCGGCGGCCGGGACACGCTCCTGCGCCTGGCCGCCACAGCCGACGTGATCATCGAGAACTTCCGCCCCGGCACCCTGGAGAAATGGGACCTCGGCTGGGACGAACTGTCCGCCGCCAACCCCCGGTTGATCCTCACGCGGGTCACCGGCTTCGGGCAGTTCGGCCCCTACGCGCACCGCCCCGGTTTCGGCACCCTCGCCGAGGCGCTGAGCGGGTTCGCCGCGATCACCGGCGAACCGGACGCGCCCCCGACGCTCCCGCCGTTCGGCCTCGCCGACTCGATCGCCGGCCTGGCGACGGCGTACGCCGTGATGACCGCGCTCACCGCCCGCGACCGCACCGGCGAGGGCCAGGTCGTCGACATGGCGATCATCGAGCCGATCCTCACCGTGCTGGGCCCGCAGCCCCTCTGGTACGACCAGCTCGGCCACGTCCAGCCCCGCACCGGCAACCGGTCCGTCAACAACGCCCCGCGCGGCACCTACCGCACCGCCGACGGCAGTTGGGTCGCCGTCTCGACCTCCGCCCAGTCGATCGCCGAGCGGGTGCTGCGCCTGGTGGGACGACCGGAGCTGATCGACGAACCGTGGTTCGCGACGGGCGAGGGGCGGGCCGGGCACGCCGACCTGCTCGACGAGGCCGTCGGCGGCTGGATCGCGGAGCGCCCCCGCGACGAGGTGCTCGCGGCCTTCGAGAAGGCGGAGGCCGCGGTCGCCCCGATCCAGGACGTACGGGACGTGATGACGGACCCGCAGTACGCGGCACTCGACACGATCACCACGATCGACGACCCCGAACTGGGCCCCCTGCGCATGCAGAACGTCCTCTTCCGCCTCTCCGCCACCCCCGGCGCGATCCGCTGGGCGGGCCGCCCGCACGGCGCGGACACCGACGAGGTCCTGACCGACCTGGGCCTGACCCCGGCCGAACTGACCGCCCTGCGCGCGGCGGGCGCCGTATGACCACGAGCCCGGTGAACACGACCCCGCTGACCTGGCTCTACGCCCCCGGCGACCGCCCGCACGTGGTGGCCAAGGCGCTCGCCTCCGGCGCCGACGTGATCGTGGTCGACCTGGAGGACGCGGTCGCCCCGGACCGCAAGGAGTACGCCCGCACCGCCACCGCCGAACTCCTCACCGAACCGCAGCCCGTCCCCGTCCACGTCCGCGTGAACGCCCTCGACGGCCCACTCGCGGCCCAGGACCTCGCGGCGCTGGGCGCACTTCCCGGCCTCTCCGGCCTGCGCCTCCCGAAGGTGACGTCCGCGGCGCAGGTGATCGGCATCGCGGAGGCCACGGCCCCCGCCGAGGGAGGCGCGCCCCCGCTCCACGCCCTCCTGGAATCGGCCCTCGGCATCGAACACGCCCACGCCATCGCCACCGCCCACCCCGCGCTGCGCGGTATCGCGCTGGGCGAGGCGGATCTACGGGCCGACCTGGGCGTACGCGAGGACGCGGGCCTCGACTGGTGCCGCTCCCGGGTCGTGGTGGCCGCACGGGCGGCAGCCCTGCCCCCGCCACCCCAGTCGGTCCACCTGGACGTCCGTGACCTGGCGGGCCTGGCCGCCTCCTGCGCACACGGCCGCGCCCTGGGTTTCCTGGGCCGGGCCGCCATCCATCCCCGTCAACTCCCGGTCATCGAACGGGCCTATCTGCCCACGGAACGGGAGATCGAGGAGGCGGAGACCATCGTGAAGGCCGCGATGACAGAACAGGGCGCTCAGGCGCTGCCGGACGGGAGGTTCATCGACGCGGCGGTGGTGACAGCGGCACACTGCACGCTGTCACTCGCCCGCCGCCGTTAGTGCCCGTGCCCCGAAAGGCACCGGCCCGTCAGCTCTTCTTGGCCGACTCGGCCCCGTCCTTGGCGTCTTCCTCGGATTCGGATTTCTCCGGCTCCTCGGCGGCTTTCTCCTTCGCCTCCGGGGAGTCGCCCTCATCAGCGGCGCCGGCCTTCTCGTCTCCGTCGGCCTTCTCGTCCCCGTCGGTCTCCTCGGCGGAGACACCCGGCTCGACGACCTCCTCGCGCCCGGGCCGCTTCTTCGCCGAGATCACGAAGTACGTGACCGCGAGCAGGAAGACGACCAGCGCGGTCCAGTCGTTCAGCCGCAGGCCCAGGATGTGGTGGGCGTCGTCGACACGCAGGTACTCGATCCACGCCCGGCCCACGCAGTACGAGGCGACGTACAGCGCGAACGCCCGCCCGTGTCCGAGCTTGAAGCGCCGGTCGGCCCAGATGACCAGGAAGGCGACGCCGACACACCACAGGGACTCGTAGAGGAAGGTCGGCTGGTAGGTGCCCGGCACCCGGCCGTCCGTCGAGGACGTGATCTTCACGGCCCAAGGCAGATCCGTCGCCTTGCCGTACAGCTCCTGGTTGAACCAGTTGCCCCAGCGGCCGATCGCCTGCGCGAGGGCGATGCCGGGTGCGAGGGCGTCGGCGTACGCGGGCAGCGGAATGCCCCGGCGCCGGCAGCCGATCCAGGCGCCCAGCGCGCCGAGGGCGATCGCGCCCCAGATTCCGAGGCCGCCCTCCCACACCTTGAAGGCGTCCACCCAGTCACGGCCCTCGCTGAAGTACAGCTCGTAGTCCGTGATCACGTGGTAGAGGCGACCGCCGACCAGGCCGAACGGCACGGCCCAGACCGCGATGTCGGCCACCGTGCCGGCCCGCCCGCCGCGGGCGATCCAGCGTTTGTTGCCGAGCCAGACCCCGACGAAGACGCCGATGATGATGCAGAACGCGTAGCCGCGCAGCGGAATGGGGCCGAGGTACAGCACCCCGCGCGACGGGCTGGGAATGAAGGCAAGTTCCATGGCAGGGTCGACGCTACCGTGCCGGACCGGGCGCACGACGGGCGGTCCGGCTACGGGTCCATAACAGGGTTGTGAGGATCCCTTACCCCTTGTTGGCCTCCTGCACCTGCTGCTTCAGCTTCGCCGGGGTCATCGACTGGTCCTGGTAGATGTTCTTGCCGTTCAGCAGGACGGTCGGCGTGCCGGTGAAACCGCCGCTCGAGAAGGCCTGCGCGGACTTCGCGACCCAGCTGTTGTGCGTGCCGTCCTCGACGCAGGTGCGGAACGTCGCCGTGTCGAGTCCCTCGACCTTGCCCGCCAGCTCGATCAGCTTGGTGTTCTTGGCGTAGGCGTCGTCGGTCTCCGCCGGCTGGTTCTCGTACAACGTGTCGTGGTAGTCGCGGTACTTTCCGGCGTCCTGGGCGCAGGCCGCCGCGTTGGCCGCGTTGCGCGAGCCGGTGCCGCCCAGGTTGCCGTCGATGATCGTGACCAGGTGGTACTCGACCCTCAACTCGCCGGAGTCCGTCAGCTCGTGGATCGTCGAGCGGTACGCCGACTCGAAGGCCTTGCAGGCGGGGCAGCGGAAGTCCTCCCACACCGTGAGCGTCGTCTTGGCGCCGTCCTTGCCGACCGGGATCGCGAGGCTGTCCTTGCCCTGCGCCCCGGAGGGGGCCACGACCGGGCCGGCGGACTTGCTGCCGTCGTCCTTGCCCGAGTTGGCGGCGACCACGCCGATCACCGCCGCCAGACCCAGGACGCAGACGACGCTCGCGCCCACGATCAGCGTCCGCCGTCGCCTCTCCCCGGCCTTCTGCTTCTCACGCTCGACCGCCAACCGCTCGCGAGCGGTGCGCTTTCCGTCACGGTTCTTCTCACTCACACCCCCAGAACGAACCGGGGAGGCGCAGCGCGCCTCCCCGGTCCCAGCTCCACCCGTTCGAGTGACTGCCTGTTCTGTTACGAGCGTTCAGGCGCGCGTGTCGACGCCCACACGCTGTCTACGCCTGTCCGCGCACGCCCTTCGCCAGTTCGCCGGCGAGCTCGCGGACCGCCTCGACCCCTGCCGCGTCGTCCGGCGCGTCCAGCATGCGCTTGACGAACGCGGAGCCGACGATCACGCCGTCGGCGAAGCCGGCCACCTCGGCGGCCTGCTTCGCGTCGGAGACGCCGAGCCCGACGCAGACGGGCAGGTCGGTGCCGGTGGCGCGGGTGCGCTCCACCAGGTCCTGGGCCTGCGCGCCCACGGAGGCGCGGGTGCCGGTGACGCCCATCAGCGAGGCGGCGTAGACGAAGCCGCTGCCCGCCGCGGTGATCCGGGCGAGCCGCTCGTCCTTGCTGCTGGGCGCGACCACGAAGACCGTGGCGAGCCCGTGCTTCTCGGCGTGCTCCCTCCACAGCCCCGCCTCCTGCACCGGCAGGTCGGGCAGGATGCAGCCCGCCCCGCCGGCCTCGGCGAGCTCGGCGGTGAAGCGCTCGACGCCGTAGCGGTCGATGGGGTTCCAGTACGTCATGACGAGGATCGGCTTCCCGGTGGCCTCGTGGGCCTCCTTGACCGTCCGCATCACGTGCGCGATCTTGACGCCGCCGCGCAGGGCGATGTCGTCGGCGGTCTGGATGACGGGGCCGTCGAGGACGGGGTCGCTGTGCGGCAGACCGACCTCGACGATGTCCGCCCCGCCATCCAGGGCGGCCTTGATCGCCTCGATGCCGCCGTCCACGGTCGGGAACCCGGCCGGGAGGTAGGCGATGAGCGCGGAGCGGCCCTCGGCCTTGGCGCCGGCGAGGGTGTCGCTCAACAGCCGGATGTTGCCGCTCACTTGGCGTCCCCCTCGATCTCGGCGGTGTCGGCGGCGTCGGCCGCGACCTCGGCGTCGGTGTCGTACAGGCCGAAGTAGCGCGCGGCCGTGTCCATGTCCTTGTCGCCGCGGCCGGACAGGTTGATGACGATCAGCCCGTCCTTGCCCAGCTCCCTGCCGACCTCCAGGGCGCCGGCCAGCGCGTGGGCGCTCTCGATGGCCGGGATGATGCCCTCGGTGCGGGACAGCAGGCGCAGGGCCTGCATCGCCGCGTCGTCGGTGACCGCGCGGTACTCGCCGCGGCCGCTGTCCTTGAGGTAGGAGTGCTCGGGGCCGATGCCCGGGTAGTCCAGACCGGCCGAGATGGAGTACGGCTCGGTGATCTGGCCCTCCTCGTCCTGGAGGACGTAGGAGCGGGAGCCGTGCAGGATGCCGGGCTCGCCCGCGGTGAGGGTCGCCGCGTGCTCGCCGGTCTCCACGCCGTGCCCTGCCGGCTCGCAGCCGATGAGGCGTACGTCCGTGTCCGGGATGAAGGCGTGGAACAGACCGATGGCGTTCGAACCTCCGCCGACACAGGCGATCGCCACGTCGGGAAGGCGCCCGGCGCGCTCCAGGATCTGACGGCGGGTCTCGACGCCGATGACGCGGTGGAAGTCGCGGACCATGGCCGGGAAGGGGTGCGGGCCCGCGACCGTACCGAACAGGTAGTGCGTGTGGTCGACGTTGGCGACCCAGTCGCGGAAGGCCTCGTTGATCGCGTCCTTGAGCGTGCGACTGCCGGACTTCACGGCGACGACCTCGGCGCCGAGCATGCGCATGCGCGCCACGTTCAGGGCCTGGCGCTCGGTGTCGATCTCGCCCATGTAGATGGTGCATTCGAGGCCGAACAGTGCGCACGCCGTCGCGGTCGCCACGCCGTGCTGCCCGGCGCCGGTCTCCGCGATGACTCGGGTCTTGCCCATGCGCTTGGTGAGCAGGGCCTGGCCGAGGACGTTGTTGATCTTGTGTGAGCCGGTGTGGTTGAGGTCCTCGCGCTTGAGGAACACGCGTGCGCCGCCGGCGTGTTCGGCGAACCTGGGGACCTCGGTCAGCGCGCTGGGCCTGCCGGTGTAGTTGACGAGGAGGTCGTCCAGTTCGCGGGCGAACTCCTCGTCGTGCTTGGCCTTTTCGTACTCGACGGCGACCTCGTCCACGGCGGCGACGAGGGCCTCCGGGATGAACTTGCCGCCGAATGCGCCGAAGTAGCCTTCGGCGCTGGGGATTTGACCCTCGGGGTCGGGGATGAAGAACTCGCTGGGCATGCGGATACCTCACGGTGAGTGCGGAAGAAGACACTGAGCGCCGTGGGGGCGGGGGTTGTTCAGATGGCTGCGGGCCTGATGCGGCTTGTCGCGCAGTTCCCCGCGCCCCTCAAGGGGCGCTGCCATCGGCGGCCGTTCACCTGCCCGGGTTCGTCTCCGATGACGTAACGGACCCTGCGGCCGTGCACCCGGCGGGCGGGCGCACGGCAACCCCGAGGACGGCAGCCGCGCGCGAGGCGGGCGTGCCGGTCCATGGGGGGCAGGGTGAGCGTCATCGGGGCAACTCTAACCGGAGATCAGCCGCGGCCGTGGCGGAGTGCGGGGTGTTCGCCTGCGGCTACCAGGTCGGCCACCGCCGTCTTGGGGTCGCGGCCCGTGACCAGGGACTCGCCCACCAGGACCGCGTCGGCGCCGGCGTTGGCGTAGGCGATGAGGTCGTGGGGGCCGCGGACGCCGGACTCGGCGATCTTGACGAGGTCGGCCGGGATCTCGGGCGCGATGCGCTCGAAGGTGCCGCGGTCGACCTCAAGGGTCTTCAGGTTGCGCGCGTTGACGCCGATGACCTTGGCGCCCGCGTCCACCGCCCGCTCGACCTCGTCCTCGTCGTGCACCTCGACGAGCGGGGTCAGGCCGATGGAGACGGCCCGCTCGATCAGCGACTCCAGGGCCGGCTGCTCCAGGGCGGCCACGATCAGCAGGGCGAGGTCGGCGCCGTACGCGCGGGCCTCCCACAGCTGGTACGACGTGACGATGAAGTCCTTGCGCAGGACCGGGATGTCCACCCGGGCGCGGACGGCCTCCAGGTCGGCCAGCGAGCCGCCGAAGCGGCGCTGCTCGGTCAGCACGGAGATGACGGCCGCGCCGCCCGCCTCATAGTCCGCCGCGAGTCCGGCCGGGTCGGCGATCGCGGCCAGCGCGCCCTTGGAGGGGCTGGAGCGCTTGACCTCACAGATGACCTTGACGCCGTCGCCCTTGAGCGCGGCCAGTCCGTCCTTGGCAGCGGGAGCCTTCGCCGCGCGCTCCTTGAGCTCGTCGAGGCTGACGCGCGCCTGCCGCTCCGCGAGGTCGGCACGGACTCCGTCGATGATCTCGTCGAGCACACTCACGCGAGCGGCCCCCTTCCAGACGGTTGACTGTTGAAGCGGTTGACCCTGGGATAAAACCGGTGGTCACGTCGATGATATCCGGAGGAGGGCGTAGGCCTCGCATCCGGTTGACGCCGGTCCCACTACCTGGACATTCACCAATTGATCAAGGGTGCAGCCAGCCACCGAGGGGCAGGTTCCGGACAACCGTGAAGACCAGCAGCAATGCCCCCAGGGACCACAGGTGCACCGGCCCGAGATCGATCCGCAGCGATCGTCCGCGCGCCGCGCGCACCACCCATACGGTCCACACCACGGCGAAGCCCAGATAGGCGACCACGGCCAGGGCGTTGTCCTGGAGCGCTCCCAGGAAGTCCCCGTGCGCGAAGGCGTGGGCGCTGCGCAGACCGCCGCAGCCGGGACAGTAGATGCCGGTGAGGCTGTAGAGCGGGCAGGCCGGGTAGTGACCGGGCTCGTTCGGGTCCACCGCGCCCACGTAGGCGAAGGCCCCGACGACCGCCGCGAGGATCCCCGCGGGGACCGCGATCCGGCCGAGTGCCGACCCGGTGTCGGACGGCGTCACCCTCTGGCTGTCGGCATTCACGTCTCGCATTCTGCCCCCTGCGCACGAATGAGGGGCGACCCGATACCGGATCGCCCCTCACGAAAACCCTGCGCGCGTCAGCTCTTGACGCTCACCGGCTGGCTCTTCGCCGCGGCGGCCCGCGCCTCCGCGTGCGGGTCCTCCTTCGACTGGCCGAGGCCCATCGCGCGCATGATCACGCCGACGACACCGCCGAGGACCACGACGACCATGCCGGCCCAGAAGCCCGCGGGCTGAGCCATCACCATGAAGGCACCCGAAACGCAGAAACCGATGAAGGCGATCGTGACACCGGTCCAGGCGGCCGGGGTGTGACCGTGGCTGCTGCCCGCCATGACTTGCTCCTCGTTGCTGTGTGTACGTCGTGTACGTCTCCGAGCCGAACGCTCAGATTCCATTCTTCCGCATGCGCGGTCACAAGCTATCCGCGGGTCACGTATGGCACCCCGAAAGGGGCGCGGGGAACCGCGCGACCAGCCACAGCGAACCGGCACTCGCGCACCCGGCGCCGGTCGGCCCCCACAGAGCGGCTACGCCCCGGTGGGATCCTCGCCCCGATCCAACGCCTTCCAGATCTCCTCCGGCCGATCCGGATCAACCGGCGCCTTACGGCGAACCCTCGGGGCTCCGTTTCGCTCGTAACGGCCAGACATCGCAGGCCACAACCGCCCGTACCGGATGGCAAGCAAACCGGCCAGCAGAATCAACGCACCGCCAACAGCCGCAACGTACGGCCAGGCGGTATGCGAAAGGGCGTCGACAGTCGCCGAAGTATCACCGGCGGCCTTCGCCGCCTGCTCGTCCAACGCCGAACTGTCGGACACGCCGAGCAGCGCGGCGGCAACCGTGCCGGCGCCCGAGAGCGCGAGCAGCACGGAGACCAGCAGCCGGCCGGACTTGCGGACGGCGAAGACGGCGACGAGCGCGGCGAGACCCACTATCGCCAGCGCGGCAGGAACGCCGGTGACGTCGCTGCCCTTCGCGGTGAGCGGAAACGCGCCGCCGGCCACCGTCGCGGTGCCCTCCGACCAGCGCTGTCGGGTCGACAACAACGCCACGGCCGCGCCGAGCGCGCCGGACGTCAGGGCCACGGCAAGACTCCGGCGGCCGGCCGCGGCGGGGCCTGAGGCTTCGGAACGGGGGTGCGGAACAGCAGTCACGTACCCCACTATCGCCTGAACCCCGGGCGAACCGTCACCCGGGGCTCACGTGATACGCGCCCCACTGCCCGGAAAGGGCCCGGTTTGCCGCCTTAACTGCCCAGCCGGTTCGCCGTGTGGACGGCGCGCAGGACCGCCGCCGCCTTGTTGCGGCACTCCTCGTCCTCGGCGACCGGGTCGGAGTCGGCGACGATGCCGGCGCCCGCCTGGACGTACGCCGTGCCGTCGCGGAGCAGGGCCGTGCGGATGGCGATGGCGGTGTCGGAGTCGCCCGCGAAGTCGAGGTAGCCGACGCAGCCGCCGTACAACCCCCGCCTGGACGGCTCCAGTTCGTCGATGATCTGCATCGCCCGGGGCTTGGGCGCACCGGAGAGGGTGCCGGCCGGGAAGCAGGCCGTCAGGACGTCGTAGGCGGTGCGGCCCGCGGCGACCCGGCCGGTCACCGTGGAGACGATGTGCATCACGTGCGAGTACCGCTCGATGGACATGAAGTCGACGACCTCGACCGAGCCCGGCTCGCAGACCCGCCCCAGGTCGTTGCGGCCCAGGTCGACCAGCATGAGGTGCTCGGCGCGCTCCTTGGGGTCGGCGAGCAGCTCGTCGGCGAGCGCCTGGTCCTCCTGCGGGGTGGCCCCTCGCGGGCGGGTGCCGGCGATGGGGTGGACCATGGCCCGCCCGTCCTCGACCTTCACCAGCGCCTCCGGGCTGGAGCCGACCACGTCGAAGCCCTCGAAGCGGAACAGGTACATGTACGGCGACGGATTGGTCGCCCGCAGGACCCGGTAGACGTCCAACGCGCTTGCCGTGCACGGCGTTTCGAAGCGCTGGGAGGGGACGACCTGGAAGGCCTCACCGGCCCGGATGCGCTCCTTGACGTCCTCGACGGCGGCCCGGAAGTCGGGGCCGCCCCAGAGCGCGGTGTACTCGGGCAGTTCGGACGGCGGCAGTGTCGCCGGCGGCTGGGCGACCGCGCGGGAGAGGTCCGCCTCCATGGCGTCGAGGCGGGCGACCGCGTCCGCGTGGGCCTCGTCGACGCCCGTGTCGAGGTCGTTGTGGTTGATCGCGTTGGCGATCAGCAGGACCGAGCCCTCCCAGTGGTCCATGACGGCGAGGTCGCTGGTCAGGAGCATGGTCAGCTCGGGGAGCTTGAGGTCGTCCCGCTCGCCGGGGCCGATCTTCTCCAGGCGGCGCACGATGTCGTAGCCCAGATAGCCGACCATGCCGCCGGTGAAGGGCGGCAGGCCGTCCTGGTTCGGGGTGTGCAGGGCCTCGATGGTGGCGCGCAGGGCGGCCAGCGGGTCGCCGTCCACGGGGACGCCGACGGGCGGGGTGCCCAGCCAGTGCGCCTGTCCGTCGCGGACGGTGAGGGTGGCGGCGCTGCGGACGCCCACGAAGGAGTACCGAGACCATCGAAAAGCTGTGCGGCCGTTCTCCGCGGACTCCAGCAGGAAGGTGCCGGGGCGCTCGGCGGCGAGCTTGCGGTAGAGCGCGACCGGGGTGTCGCCGTCGGCGAGGAGCTTGCGGGTGACCGGGATGACCCGACGGTCGGTGGCCAGCTTGCGGAAGGTCTCGAGGTCCATGGCGGCTGACCCTACTGATCCGTGGCGGCGACGCTGGAGTCGGCGCCGTCCTTGAGGAGCACGTCCGCGTCGAAGCAGGTGCGCGCGCCGGTGTGGCAGGCGGCACCGACCTGGTCGACCTTCACGAGGACCGTGTCGGCGTCGCAGTCCAGGGCGACGGACCTGACGTGCTGGAAGTGCCCCGAGGTGTCGCCCTTCACCCAGTACTCCCGGCGGCTGCGCGACCAGTACGTGCAGCGGCCGGTGGTCAGGGTGCGGTGCAGCGCCTCGTCGTCCATCCAGCCCAGCATCAGCACCTCTCCGGTGTCGTACTGCTGGGCGATGGCGGGCACGAGCCCGTCGGGGCTGCGCTTGAGGCGGGCGGCGATCTCGGGGTCGAGACCGCTGGACTGGGGCGAGCTGGTCATGGGTGCCATTGTGCCGCGCGGCACTGACAGTCCCGGCCGGGCGTCCACTGTGCGGACCCTCCGCGCGGTCGTAGGCTGACGGTATGTCGACCTTCGCCAAGCGTGAACGACTTCTCCTCGCCGATCTCCTGGAAACCGCGGGCCCGGACGCCCCCACCCTCTGCGAGGGCTGGCAGACCCGGGACCTCGCCGCGCACGTGGTGGTGCGCGAGCGCCGCGCCGATGCCGCCGGCGGCATCATGATCAAGCAGCTCGCGCCCCGTCTGGAGCGGGTGATGACCGAGTTCGCGGCGAAGCCGTACGAGGAGCTGATCCAGCTGATCCGTACGGGCCCGCCGCGCTTCTCGCCGTTCCAGCTCAAGCAGCTCGACGAGGCGTCCAACACGGTCGAGTTCTACGTCCATACGGAGGACGTCCGGCGGGCGCAGAAGGGGTGGACGCCACGCGAACTGGACCCGGTGTTCCAGGACGCCCTGTGGTCCCGCCTGGAGCGCATGGCCCGGCTGATGGGCCGCGGCGCGCCAACCGGCCTGGTGCTGCGCCGTCCCGACGGCCAGACCGCGGTCGCCCACAAGGGCGCACCGGTCGTGACGGTGACGGGTGAGCCCTCGGAGCTGCTGCTGTTCGTCCACGGCCGGCAGAGCGTGGCCAAGGTGGAGCTGGACGGCGACGAGAACGCGATCGCCAAGCTCCAGGAGGCCAAGCAGCTCGGCATCTGAGGCATCCGGAAGGGCGCTCCCGCGAAGGGCACTCCTGGGCTTCCCAGCCCCCTAGCGAACGGGATGCCCCGCTTCCCTGAGCGCCCGCTTCACTTCGCCGATCCGCAGATCCCCGAAGTGGAAGACGGACGCGGCGAGCACGGCGTCCGCGCCCGCGCCGATGGCCGGCGGGAAGTCGGTGAGCCGGCCCGCGCCGCCGGAGGCGATCAGCGGGACGGTCACGTGCTTGCGGACGGCCTCGATCATCTCGATGTCGTAGCCGTCCTTGGTGCCGTCGGCGTCCATCGAGTTGAGCAGGATCTCGCCCGCGCCCAGCTCGGCGGCCCGGTGCGCCCACTCGACCGCGTCGATGCCGGTGCCCTCGCGGCCGCCGTGCGTGGTGACCTCGAAGGACCCGCTCTCGGTGCGCCGCGCGTCCACGGAAAGCACCAGCACCTGGCTGCCGAAGCGCTCGGCGATCTCCTTGATCAGCTCGGGGCGGGCGATCGCCGCCGTGTTGACGCCCACCTTGTCGGCGCCGGCCCGCAGCAGCTTGTCCACGTCCTCGGCGGTGCGGACACCGCCGCCGACCGTGAGCGGGATGAACACCTGCTCGGCGGTGCGGCGCACCACGTCGTACGTCGTCTCGCGGTTGCCCGAGGACGCGGTGATGTCCAGGAACGTCAGCTCGTCGGCGCCCTCGGCGTCGTACACCTTGGCCATCTCGACGGGGTCGCCCGCGTCGCGCAGGTTCTGGAAGTTGACGCCCTTGACGACCCGGCCGTTGTCGACGTCCAGGCAGGGGATGACTCGTACGGCGAGAGTCATGCGGAGGCCTCTCCTCGGTACGCCTCCACCTCGACCTCGACGACCAGGCTGGGGTCCACGAAGCCGGAGACGATGATCATGGACGCGGCGGGTCGGATGGTGTCGAACAGCTCCTTGTGCGCGCGGCCGACGTCGTCCACGTCCCGGGCGTGCGTGATGCACATGCGCGTGCGCACCACGTCGTCCGGGCCCAGACCCAGCTGTTCAAGCGCCGCGAACGCGACGTTGAACGCGTTGATCGTCTGCTCGTAGGGGCCGCCCCCGGCGATCTCGCCGTCCACTATCGACGTGCAGCCGGAGACCAGCACCAGACCGTTCGGCAGCTCCACCGCGCGGGAGTAGCCGAAGGCCTCCTCCCAGGGTGCGCCGGTCGCGACGCGTCGTACGTCGGTCACTTGGCTACCGCCTCCAAAGCCTCTTCCAGGGTGAACGCCTTCGCGTACAGGGCCTTCCCGACGATGGAGCCCTCGACACCGAGGGGTACCAGCTCGGAGATGGCACGGAGGTCGTCGAGCGACGACACGCCGCCGGAGGCCACCACCGGGCGGTCGGTTGCCGCGCAGACGTTGCGCAGCAGCTCCAGGTTCGGGCCCTGGAGGGTGCCGTCCTTGGCGATGTCGGTGACGACGTACCGCGCGCAGCCCTCCTTGTTCAGGCGCCCCAGCGTCTCGTAGAGGTCGCCGCCGTCCCGGGTCCAGCCGCGACCGCGCAGGGTCGTCCCGCGTACGTCGAGACCGACCGCGATCCGGTCGCCGTGCTCGGCGATGACCTTGGCGACCCACTCCGGGGTCTCCAGGGCAGCCGTGCCGAGGTTCACCCGGGTGCAGCCGGTGGCGAGGGCGGCGGCGAGGGTGTCGTCGTCGCGGATGCCGCCGGACAGCTCCACCTTGATGTCCATGGCGCCGGTGACCTCGGCGATCAGCGCGCGGTTGTCGCCGGTGCCGAACGCGGCGTCCAGGTCGACCAGGTGCAGCCACTCGGCGCCCGACCGCTGCCAGGCGAGGGCGGCCTCCAGCGGGGAGCCGTACGAGGTCTCCGTGCCGGACTCGCCGTGCACGAGGCGGACGGCCTGGCCGTCACGGACGTCGACGGCAGGGAGGAGTTCGAGCTTGGCCATGGTCTAGAGGGTTCCGATCCAGTTGGTGAGCAGCTGTGCTCCGGCGTCGCCGGACTTCTCGGGGTGGAACTGGGTGGCCCACAGGGCGCCGTTCTCCACGGCGGCCACGAAGGGCTTGCCGTGCGTGGACCAGGCCACCTTGGGTGCGCGCAGCAGGCCGTTGTGGATTTCGAGGGACCAGTCGTGGACGGCGTAGGAGTGCACGAAGTAGAAGCGCGCGTCCGTGTCCAGGCCGGCGAAGAGCTGGGAGTCGGCCGGTGCCTCGACGGTGTTCCAGCCCATGTGGGGCACGATGTCGGCCTGCAGCGGCCCGACCGTGCCGGGCCACTCGTCGAGACCCTCGGTCTCCACGCCGTGCTCGATGCCCCGCGCGAACAGGATCTGCATGCCGACGCAGATACCCATCACCGGGCGCCCGCCGGCCAGCCGACGGCCGACGATCCAGTCACCGCGCGCGTCCTTGAGACCCCGCATGCAGGCGGCGAAGGCGCCGACGCCCGGCACCAGCAGGCCGTCCGCGTTCATGGCCTTGTCGAAGTCGCCCGTTATCTCGACCTCGGCGCCCACGCGCGCGAGGGCACGTTCCGCGGAACGGACGTTGCCGAAGCCGTAGTCGAAGACGACGACCTTCTTGGGCGCGCTCAATTCCACACCTCCAGCCGGACGACACCCGCCACCAGGCACATCGCGGCGGCGATCGACAGCAGCACGATCAGGCTCTTGGGCATCTCCTGCTTGACGAAGGAGATGATGCCGCCGACCAGGAAGAGGCCGACGACGATCAGGATGGTCGACAGGCCGGTCACAGCGCGCCCTTCGTGGAGGGGAGGATGCCGGCCGCGCGCGGGTCGCGCTCGGAGGCGTAGCGCAGGGCCCGGGCCAGCGCCTTGAACTGGCACTCCACGATGTGGTGCGCGTTGCGCCCGTACGGCACGTGCACGTGCAGCGCGATCTGGGCCTGGGCGACGAAGGACTCCAGGATGTGCCGGGTCATCGTGGTGTCGTACTCGCCGATCATCGGCGCCATGTTCTCGGGCTCGGTGTGCACGAGGTACGGCCGGCCACTCAGGTCCACCGTCACCTCGGCGAGCGACTCGTCCAGCGGGACCGTGCAGTTGCCGAAGCGGTAGATGCCGACCTTGTCGCCGAGCGCCTGCTTGAAGGCGGCGCCGAGCGCGAGGGCGGTGTCCTCGATGGTGTGGTGCGAGTCGATGTGCAGGTCGCCCTCGGTCTTCACGGTGAGGTCGAACAGACCGTGCCGGCCGAGCTGGTCGAGCATGTGGTCGTAGAAGCCGACCCCTGTCGACACGTCGACCTTGCCGGCGCCGTCGAGATCGATCTCGACGACGACCGACGTCTCCTTGGTCACCCGCTCCACACGTCCTACGCGGTTCATGCGCTCTGCTCCTTCGGGGGTGTGGGGGTGTCCCCCACGAAGCCCAGTAGTTCACGGACCGCGTCGAGGAACGCGTCGTTCTCCTTCGGGGTTCCGGCGCTGACCCGCAGCCACCCCGGGATGCCGTTGTCCCGGACCAGGACGCCCCGGTCGAGGATCTTCTGCCACGCGGCGTGCGAGCCGCCCTCGCCCTCGAACCGCCCGAACTGCACGAAGTTGGCGTCGGACTCGACGACTTCGTAGCCGATGGCCCGCAACTCGCCCACCAGCCGGTCCCGTTCGCCCTTCAGCTGCTCCACGTACCCGAGCAGCGTGTCGGTGTGCTCCAGGGCGGCCAGCGCGGTCGCCTGGGTGACGGCCGACAGGTGGTAGGGCAGCCGTACGAGCTGCACGGCGTCCACGACCGCCGGGTGCGCGGCGAGATAGCCGAGCCGCAGGCCCGCCGCCCCGAATGCCTTCGACATCGTCCGCGAAACGACGAGATTCGGCCGACCTTCGAGCAGCGGCAGCAGCGAGTCGCCGTGGCTGAACTCGATGTACGCCTCGTCGACGATCACCATGGACGGCTTGGCGGTCTGCGCGGCCTCGTACAGCGCGAGGACCGTCTCGGGCGGAACCGCGTTGCCCGTGGGGTTGTTGGGGGTCGTGATGAACACGACGTCGGGCTTGTTCTCGGCGATCCACCGCTGGGCGGCGGCGAGATCGATCGTGAAGTCCTCGTGGCGCGGGCCGGAGATCCAACCGGTCCCCGTGCCGCGCGCGATGAGCGCGTGCATCGAGTACGACGGCTCGAAGCCGATCGCCGTGCGGCCGGGCCCGCCAAAGGTCTGGAGCAGTTGCTGGATGACCTCGTTGGAGCCGTTGGCCGCCCACACGTTCTCGACGCCGACGCGGTGATTGCCGGTCTTCGTCAGGTACTTGGCCAGCTCGGTGCGCAGCTCGACCACGTCCCGGTCGGGGTAGCGGTTGAGATTGCGGGCGGCCTCGCGGACGCGCTCGGCGATGCGCTCGACCAGGGCCTCGGGCAGCGGGTAGGGGTTCTCGTTCGTGTTCAGCCGTACGGGGACGTCGAGTTGAGGCGCTCCGTAGGGGGACTTGCCGCGGAGCTCGTCCCGTACGGGCAGATCGTCGATGCCGGTCACTTGCTCTCGGGAACCTTCCATCCGAACCTCGCCTTGACCGCCGCGCCGTGCGCGGGCAGGTCCTCCGCCTCCGCCAGCGTGACCACGTGCTGCGCCACGTCCGCCAGCGCGTCCTTCGTGTAGTCGACGATGTGGATGCCGCGGAGGAAGGACTGGACGGACAGGCCGGAGGAGTGGCAGGCGCAGCCGCCGGTGGGCAGGACGTGGTTGGAGCCGGCCGCGTAGTCCCCGAGGGAGACCGGCGCCCAGGGGCCGACGAAGATCGCGCCCGCGTTGCGCACCCGGCCGGCGACCGCGGCCGCGTCGGCCGTCTGGATCTCCAGGTGCTCGGCGCCGTACGCGTCGACCACCCGCAGGCCCTCGTCGATGCCGTCGACGAGGACGATCGCGGACTGCCGGCCCCGCAGCGCGGGGACGATCCGGTCCTCGATGTGCTTGGTGGCCGCGACCTGCGGCTCCAGCTCCTTCTCGACCGCGTCCGCGAGCGTGACGGAGTCGGTGACCAGGACGGCGGCGGCCAGCGGGTCGTGCTCGGCCTGGCTGATCAGGTCGGAGGCGACGTGCGCCGGGTCGGCGGTGTCGTCGGCGAGGACCGCGATCTCGGTGGGACCGGCCTCGGTGTCGATGCCGATCTTGCCCGCGAAGTAACGCTTGGCCGCGGCGACCCAGATGTTGCCGGGCCCCATGACCATGTTCGTGGGGGCACAGGACTCGGTGCCGTACGCGAACATCGCGACGGCGGTCGCGCCACCGGCCGCGTACACCTCGTCGACGCCGAGCAGCGCGCAGGCCGCGAGGATCGTCGGGTGCGGCAGACCGTCGAAATCGGCCTGCGCCGGGGAGGCGAGAGCGATCGACCGGACGCCCGCCTCCTGCGCGGGGACCACGTTCATGACCACGGTCGAGGGGTACACGGACCGGCCGCCGGGCGCGTACAGCCCGACCCGGTCGACCGGCACCCACTTCTCGGTGACGGAACCGCCCGGCACGACCTGGGTCGTGTGCGTCGTACGGCGCTGCTCGCGGTGGACGAGACGGGCGCGCCGGATGGACTCCTCCAGGGCCGCGCGCACGGCCGGATCGAGCTGCTCCAGAGCCTCGCGCAGCGCCTGCGCCGGGACCCGGACCGACTCCAGGCGCACCCCGTCGAACTTCTCGGCGAAGTCGATCAGCGCCGCGTCGCCCCGATGATGCACGGCCTCGCAGATCGGACGCACCTTCTCCAGGGCGGCCGAGACGTCGAAGTCGGCTCGGGGCAGCAGGTCGCGCAGGGCGGGCCCTTCGGGAAGGGCGTCACCGCGCAGATCGATTCGAGAGATCACAGGGGCAATTCTCGCAGACCGGGATCGGGCCCTGTCCGCGCGTATCAATGGCTGATACAGAACGTGGCCGGAACCCGGAAGATCCTCTTCACGTCTAGTGTTCCGGGCGTTACCCAGCGGGCATCACCAGGTGTGCGAGACCCGTCGGTGGGCGGGGAGGAAGGAAACGCAGTGACTGAGGGTGCCGGCATCCGCGCGGGGGATCTGCCGGACGATCTGAGCGCCGCCGAGGCCGGCATGTGGCAGGCCTTCCGCAACGGCAGCGTGTACGACCTGAGCGGCGGGGACACCGTCGTCGACGATCCGCACGGCGGACATCCGTGGGGCCCCGAGCGCACGGTACGCGCGCGGATCGTGTGCTGGCTGCTGCTGGACGGCCCGCCCGCGCTCTCCGGCCGGGTGGCGTCGCTGAAGCTCCGCGGGGTGCAGATCAGCGGGGTCCTGGACCTCGCGGGCGGCACGGTGACGCCGTACGTCGAACTGCGCGGCTGCCGTTTCGAGCGGGAGGTGCTGCTGCCCGAGGCGCGGTTCCAGACCATGCGGATGGTGGACTGCTCGGTGCCCCGCCTGGAGGCGGCCCGGGTGCACACGGAGGGCGATCTGCACTTCCCCCGCTGCCGGTTCCACAACGGCGTACGGCTGACCGACGCGCACATCGGCACCGATCTGCTGCTCAACCAGGCGATCGTCTACCGCGACCGCAGCGGGCGTTCGATCGCCGCCGACGGTATGACCGTGGGCCAGGACCTGCAGGCCGAGCTCCTGGAGTCGCACGGCGAGCTGAGCCTGCGCAGCGCCAAGGTCGGCGTCTCGCTGAGCCTGCGCGGGGCGCGGCTGGCCAACCCGTACACGCGGCTCGCGCTGAACGCGCCCCAGCTGACCGTCGGGCGGACCCTGTACATGACCCCTGCGGGCGTCGGCAGCCCGCTGCTGAGCGGTTCGACGCCCGCGCGCGGGACGCGGATCCAGCGGTTCGAGTGCCAGGGCGGGGTGCGCCTGGACGACGGACGGTTCGGGGACTCGGTCGACCTGGAGCGGGCCCGGTTCACCTTCACCGACGACCAGGAACTGTCGCTGCGCCGGGTGCAGACGCCCGAACTGCGCTTCCTGGGCGAGAAGCCGCAGCGCGGCAAGGTCGTCCTCTCGGGCGCGAAGGTGATCAACCTGGTCGACCGGGCGAGCGCCTGGTCGGAACCCGGCAACCTGCACATGGGCGGCTTCTCGTACGAGAACCTGGTGCCGACGGGCCCGTTCCCGCTGGCCGAGCGGCTGGACTGGGTGGCCGCGGCGACCGCCGAGTACAACCCGGAGCCGTACGAGCGGCTCGCGTCCGTGCTGCGGGCCGGCGGCGAGGACGAGGACGCGCGCGAGGTGCTGCTCGCCAAGCAGCGCCGGCGCCGCGAGACGCTGCCGCCGGCGGCCAAGCTCTGGGGGTATGTGCAGGACTGGGCGGTGGCCTACGGGTACCGGCCGGGGCGGGCCGCGGTGTGGATGGCGGTGCTGTGGGCGGCGGGCTCGGTGGCGTTCGCGCACGCGAGCCATCCGCCGGTGCAGACCGGGGGGCATCCGCCGTGGAACCCGGCCCTGTTCGCCCTCGACCTGTTGCTCCCGGTGATCGATCTGGGCCAGGTCGGCGTCTGGCAGCTGCGGGGCGGCTGGCAGTGGCTGTCGGCGACGATGATCATACTTGGCTGGATCCTGGCGACGACGGTGGCGGCGGGGGCGACGCGGCTGCTGCGGCGGAGCTAGCGCGCAAGGGGTGCACACGGGATGCGCACCGAAGGCACACGACCTCCGGAACTCGCGCGTGCCCCGACCGAACGGTTGTTGAACAGTCATCACCTTTTACCTCCCCTTGACCTACGCGCGTACAACTTTCCATGAGTTGACCGTTCCATCTGGCGCCGGGCTGACCTGCGGTCCTTCAATGGTCGACACCATGGCTCTGCTGCACCCCTTCAGCCGCGCGGCCCGTACACCCCGGGCCGAGCCGCGCCTCTCCACCGGCTTCCCGGCCGACGACGAGGTGCTGCTCGACGTGCCCGACGACGGCCTCGGCGCCGCGCTGGTCGCGGCGGCCCGCGGCGAGCACCGGCCGGCCGCCGACCTGCTCGCGGCCACCCGCCGGGGCGCCGACTGGGAGGGCCGCGACCGCTGCGTACGCCGTCTCGCGGCCTTCGCGTGCTCACGCGCGGAGTGGTTCGAGCAGTGGTACGCGGCTGCCCCGAACGACCCCGACGCGCGCGTGGTCGCGGCCCAGCTCGCGGTAGACCGGGCCTGGCCCTCGCCGGCCCGCTCGGAGCTGCTGCGCGAGGTGAGCCCGCTGATCACGGCCGCGGCGCGCGGCGACGACCGCGACCCGGTGCCGTGGCGGATCGCGCTGGACCACGCGCGCGGGGCGAACGCCGGGCACAAGTACTTCGAGGAGCTGTGGGAGGCCGCGGTCCGCCGCGCCCCGCACCACTACGGCTGCCATGTGGCCGCCCTGGACTACCTCGCCGCCTTCTGGCACGGCTCGCACCGCGAGTGCCTGGACTTCGCCGACCGGGCCGCGCAGGACGCCCCCGAGGACTCGCTGGTCCAGGGGCTGCCGGCCCGCGCGGCCCTGGCCTATCTCACCGACGACTGCGGCCCCGAGGTGCCCCGGCACCGGCTGGACGCGGCGGCCGACCGGGCGATCGCGCTCTCCGCCCGCTTCCCCGCGGCCCGCCCCTGGCCGGCCGAGCTGCGCAACAAATTGATGTACGTCCTCGTCCGTCTGGAGCGCTGGGACGACGCCTACGCGCAGCTGCGGCTGATCGGCCCGTACGCCACGTCCTTCCCGTGGGAGCGGCAGTCGGACGACCCGCTGGCGCTGTTCCTCAAGACCCGTGACGACATCCGGTCAGCGGTGGTTTCGTCCCTGCCCCGGCATCCACGGAGTGAGCGTGGCGGACGCGCCCGCTCCGGAGACCATTAGGCTTCTGCGCCGTGACCACCGTCCAGCTCCCGCTCTTCCCCCTGAACTCGGTGTTGTTCCCGGGGCTGGTGCTGCCTCTGAACATTTTCGAGGAGCGCTATCGCGCCATGATGCGCGAACTGCTCAAGACCCCCGAGGACGAACCGCGCCGGTTCGCCGTCGTGGCGATCCGTGACGGCCACGAGGTGGCTCCGAGTGCGCCGGGCATGCCCGACCCCACCGCGGCGCGCGACCGGGGACCCGCGGCCGGCTTCGGTCCCGACCCGCTGAAGTCCTTCCACGGCACGGGCTGTGTGGCCGACGCGGCGACGATCCGGGAGCGCGCGGACGGCACCTTCGAGGTGCTGGCGACGGGCACGGCCAGGGCGCGGCTGCTGTCGGTCGACACGTCTGGGCCGTTCCTGACGGCCGAGGTGGAGGAGCTGCCGGAGGAGCCGGGCGAGGAGGCGGGGGCGCTGGCCCAGGGGGTGCTGCGGGCGTTCCGGCAGTACCAGAAGCGGTTGGCGGGGGCTCGGGAACGGTCGCTTTCCACGGGCGCGGACCTGCCGGACGAGCCGGCCGTGGTCTCGTACCTCGTGGCCGCCGCGATCATGCTCGACACGCCGACGAAGCAACGGCTGCTGCAAGCCCCGGACATCGCGTCCCGCCTCCGCGAGGAGCTGAAACTCCTGCGCACCGAGACGGCGATCATCCGTAACCTGCCGTCCCTACCGGCGTCGGAACTGACGCGCAGCCCGACGAGCCTGAACTGAGGCGTACCGTCCATGGCGAAGAAGCAGAAAAAGCAACAGCACCAGTCCTCGGGCGGCACGCCGGCAACGGTGGCCCTGACATCGGCGGG
Organism: Streptomyces pseudovenezuelae; assembly: GCF_029892565.1. Classification (GTDB taxonomy): domain Bacteria; phylum Actinomycetota; class Actinomycetes; order Streptomycetales; family Streptomycetaceae; genus Streptomyces; species Streptomyces pseudovenezuelae_A. The sequence continues at coordinate 397,787 of NZ_JARXVH010000005.1, forward strand.
CGTGCCCCACACGGTCCACTCCTACGACCACGACCCCTCCCACCCCTCCTACGGCGAGGAGGCGGCCGAGGCGATGGGCGTGTCGCCGGAACGGGTCTTCAAGACCCTGGTGGCGGACGTGGACGGCACCCTGACGGTGGCCGTGGTCCCGGTGGCGGGCTCCTTGGACCTGAAGGCACTGGCGGCGGCGGTAGGCGGCAAACGGGCGGCGATGGCGGACCCGACGCTGGCGGAACGCACCACGGGTTACGTCCGCGGCGGCATCTCCCCGCTGGGCCAACGCAAGAAGCTCCCGACGGTCCTGGACGAGTCGGCGGCCGCCCACCCCACGATCTGCGTCTCGGCGGGCCGCCGGGGCCTGGAGGTGGAACTCTCCCCCGAGTCCCTCGCGGCCCTCACGGAGGCGGTGCTGGCCCCCATCGGCCGCGCCTGACCCCTCGACGCGGGCCCGTTCCTCGGTTAAGCACGACAGACATGTCGAAGAAAACCCGCAAACGCAAGTGGCGCACCAAGAAGGCCAACCACGGCCACCGCCCGGCATAACGGGACCCTCTCGCCCCATCTCTGGGGGCTGCCGCCCCCAGACCCCCGCTTCGGCCCTCAACGGGCCTCGTCCTCAGTGGCCGGACGGGCTGGAAAATCCAGCCCCTCCGGCGTTTGAGGAGCGGGGTCTGGGGCGGAGCCCCAGAAGGATGGGACGGGTAGGGGCGGCGGGGGCGAGAAACTGCCTACGACAGCGGCGCCCCGTAAGAATCCTTCGGCACAGGCCCCACCTGGTACGTCTCAGGATCCCGCGGTCCGAACAACGCCGTAAGACCGAGGTGAACGAGCAACCCCGCCAACGGCCACGCCAGCAACGCCCCCTTCGCCCCCAGCTTCAACGGCGCGGAGAACTTGACTCCCTTGCCCACATCCTTCGCATGCGCGATCACATCACTCGTGGGCCCGAGCCACACCCCCACCCGCCAGGCAAGCAGCGCACCGAGCAACCCCCCGACCCCCACCGCGACCACCAACGGCACACCCCCACGCCGCCGCCAGGCGAACACCGCCACCGCACTCACGGCCCCGAACGCCAACGCGAGCAGCGTGAACGTCCCGTCGACCCCGATCGCCTGCTCCCCCTCGCTGTCCGCGAGATAGACGACCCAGCTCTTCTCGACGATGTCCCCCACCAGCGGCACATGCGGGGCGAGCCACCACCACAGCACCCCCAGCAGCGCACCCCCGAGCGCGACCGCCACGGCGACCACGGCGGCCTCCCGCAGCTCGGTCTTCATCCCGGGCCCGTCCTGTCCGTAGGTGCCGTCCCACACGGCATCGTGCGACGCGGGAGCCGCGTACCCGGCACCCGGAGCGGCACCGGGCGCGGCCCCCGGAGGCTGCCACGCGTCATGCGAGGAGTGTTCGTGCGGCGGCGGAGGCGGAGTCAACGGTGCGGTCACCCTGACATCGTGCCAGGCGCGTCTGTGCGGCGCGTCACCGGACGGCCGCCCGGCGGTACGCCCACGTGGCGACGGCGAGCGAGATGACGCCGACGGCCGCGCAGACGGCCAGGTCACCGAGGACGAAGGCCCAGTCGGGATGCGGCCCGAAGGTACGCGCGAAGGCCTCGACGCCGTACGTGGACGGCAGCAGGTCCCGCGTGAACCGCACCGCCTCGGGCATCCGGTCGGCCGGCAGCACTCCGAGCAGCAGCGCCGCGGACATGCCCAACTGCCCGAGCAGCGTGGCCAGTTCGGGACGCGGCGCGAGCAGCCCGAGCGCCGCCCCGAGACCGGCCAGCGCGGCTCCGGCGAGCGGGATCACCGCCACGAGCACCCACAGATGCGTCAGCGGCAGCCCGAACAGCACGCAGCCGAAGACCGCGGTCACCACGGTCCCCGGCACGGTGAAGGAGGCGTACGCGCCGGCCGCCCCCAGCACCACGGCGGCCGGCGGCACCGGCAGGGTGGCATAGTGGTCGAGCCCTCCGCTGGCCCGCAACTGCCCGAAGTACTGGGCGAGCAGGTTCAGCGCGACGAAGGCCACGACGAGCACGGAGGATCCGGCCACCACCGACTCGGCCTCGCCGCCGCCGTCCACGACCCCGCGCATCAGGATCATGATCCCGATCGACTGGAAGGTCGCCACGAACAGCAGCGGGATCCGCGCGACCCGTGCCCGCGACAACTGCGCCCGGTAGATCGCGCAGAGAGACGGCCACAGCCGCGCCCGCGGCGCGAGTTCGGCCGCGCCCGAGGGGGCGGCCTCCTCCACGGCCAGGGCACTGCCCGGCAACACTTCGGCGGGTACGACACTCACGTCGCGCGGCTCCCCTTCTGCTCAGGTTCCGTTGCGGCCAAAGGGCCCGTTGCGAAAGCCCCGCCCACCCCGTCTCCGTCCCTTACGGATACGGCGGCTCGCGCGCTCACGCCTTCACCAACCCCTGCCGCGCGGCGCCGCCCAGCGCCAGGTACACGTCCTCCAGGGACGGCGTGGCCAGGGTGAAGTCGTCCAGCGCGGCGAAGGCGCTGCCGCCGGTCACCGTGGCGACGACGGTACGCGCCTCCTCGGGGGCCAACCGCAGCGTCCAGCGGCGCCCGGACTCGACGGCCCGCTCGCGCAGGGCTGCGACCTCGGGAACGTGCAGCGGCGCCTTCTCGCGCCACACCAGGTCGACCCGGACCTCCCCGGCGACCTGCTCCTTGAGCCCGGTCGGGGTGTCGCAGGCGATGACCCGGCCCTGGTCGAGGACGGCGACCCGGTCCAGGACGGTCTCGGCCTCGATGACGTTGTGGGTGACGAGCAGGACGGTCGTCCCGCGCTCGGCCCGGCGCCGGTCGACGGCCGCCCACACGGCCCGCCGTGCCACCGGATCCATCCCGGTGGTCGGTTCGTCGAGCACCAGCAGCGGCCGCTCCCCGACCAGCGCGGCGGCGAGACAGGCGAGCCTGCGCTGTCCGCCGGAGAGTTTCTTCAGGGGCCGCCCGGCGAGCGCGGTGAGCCCCAGTTCGTCGAGTACGTCGTCCCGCTCGGCCCGCGCCTCGCGCACTTCCAGGCCGCGCAGCCGTCCGGTGGTCTCGGCGGCGAGGGACACCGTCAGCTCGTCCAGGGCGGTCGACTCCTGGCCGAGGTAGGCGAGGATCCGCGCGGCCCGCTCCGGGTGCCGCACGATGTCGTGCCCGAGGATCTCGACGCGCCCCGCATCGGGCCGCATCAGCCCGGTCAGCTGCCGTACGAGGGTGGTCTTGCCGGCCCCGTTCGGACCCAGCAGCCCGAAGATCTCACCGCCGCGGATGTCGAGACGTACGTCGTCGGTGGCCCGTACCGCGGGTGTCGCCGGGGTGCCGCGCCGTCCTCGTACCGCCGGATATGTCTTGGTCAGTCCGCGTACCGCGCACACGACATCGCCACCGTGCCGATGTGCCTGTGCCGCGCGCGTACTCACAAGGGACGAGAGTACGGGGTCGACCGGCCCCGCCCGTTCCCGGGTTGGCCCATAACGGCAAATCCACCGGTAAAGAACTACTCGCCCGCGGGGGCGTGCTCGGCCGCCGTGCGGACGTCGACCTCCCGCCAGAACCCGGCCCGGATGGCGTACCGGTCGTGCTCGTCGATCTGGTCGTCCTTGTGCGCGAGCAGGCCGAAGCGGGCCGCGTAGCGCAGCAGCTCCCCGTCGATCCGGTGCGGGACCCGCGGGTACATCCCGGACAGCTTCTGCAGCTGGATCTGTTCACCGAGGCGCCCCATCCACCGCCGGGCGAACACCTGTCCGACCTCGTAGGGGTCGCCGCCGACCGTGGTGATGTCCTCCTCCCGGTCGGCCCAGCGCTGCTCCGCCGTGGTCAGCTGGGCCAGCGTCGGCATCGAGGCGGCGTCGGCCGGCTCGGCGACGGGCCGGTCGACCCAGCCTTTGTCGGAGGACCAGCGCAGGGTGGCGCTCGCCGGATGCTGGGCGGGGGGCTGCGCACCGGGGGCGCGCAGCGCGGCGAGGTCCTTGGGGGTCGGCACGCCCTTGGGCGCGGGCACCCGCTCCTGCGTCCCGTTCTCTGAGCCGGCCGCGGCCGGGGCGTGCTCGGGTTCCTCCTCGGACCGCTCGCCCGCCGGGGCGAGGGAGGAGTCCGGCAGCGGCGCGGAAAGAATCGCGGCGATCTCGGGCCGGGGCACGGGCGGCGGCGCGCACACCCCGCCGAGGTCCTTGGCCCGTACGGCCTTGACGATCCACGCCCGGTCCAGCACGCGCCGCTCGTCGGCCTCGGCGACCAGGTCCTCGGACTGGTTGTAGTCGCCGTCGGCGGCCTGCACGGCCCACAGGTGTACGGCGACCCCGTGCTCCTTGGCGGCCATCATGCCCGGCAGCAGATCACCGTCGCCGGTGACCAGGACGACGTCGGAGCAGGCACGGTTGCGGGCCAGCTCGGTCAGCTCGGCGTGCATCGCGGCGTCCACGCCCTTCTGCGCCCAGCGGCCGTCGCTGCGGGTCAGGGCGCCGAGCCGGACGGTGACGCGGGGCATCACGCGCAGTCTGCGGTGCTCGGGCTGGGGCACGCGGTCGGGGGCGCCGTCGAACCAGTAGATGCGCAGCAGCGGGCGTTCGGTGTCGGACTCGGCGCGCTCGCGCAGCCCCTGGATGAGGGCGGCGTGGTCGACGGTGATGCGGGAGCGTGAGGGTTCCCCGGCGAGCAGACTCGCGGCGGCCCCCAGCAGATACCCGGCGTCCACCAGGACGATGCAGCGGTCCACGCGATCCACCCTCTTTCCGGGAGGTTTGCTTCGGGCTTCCTTCGAGTCTGCCCGACAGCGCGGAGGTTAACGGCCCGAACTCGATCTTCGGCGTGGCGTTGAACCATGTCACAGACGGTAATTATCCGAAATGCGTTCTTTGCCAGGCTATGTGAATCTGGTCCCGGCTCTGGCACCCAGATCCCCCTCAGGAGGTAGATCACCATGGCCAAGCACAAGAAACAGGACCGTAAGCAGCCGCAGGCGGAGCGTGGTCAGCAGCAGGCCGAGCGATCCTCGATGGAGGCACAGGCCGAGCAGCGTATATCCCAGGTGACTCCCGCGGACGTCGCGCGCAAGGGCCGGCAGAAGCGCTTCGGCCACAACTGACATCTGCATAAAGGGTTGTCGAGACCCAGGCACAGCTGAGGGGCGCACCCGGTACCAGGTGCGCCCCTCGCATGTGTGCACGCGGTCGGCGTGGTCAGCCGGCCAGGCAGGACGGTCCCAGCAGCACCTTCAGGTCGCCGAAGAGCGCCGGGTCCGGCTTCACCCGGTGCCGGTCCAGGCGCAGCACCGTCGTCTTGGTCGGGCCCTGGAGCTTGATCCGGACCTCGCTGTCGCCCTTGTGGTGACTGAGGATCTCGCCGAGGCGGCTGATCATCGGCGGGGTGACCCTGGTGGCCGGGATGGTGAGGATCACGGGCGCATTGGTGCCCGCGTTCGACAGGTCGGGGACCTGGAGCTCCATCGCGACCAGGCGCGGCACGTCCTCGCGCTTGTCGAGGCGGCCCTTGACGAACACGACCGCGTCCTCGACGAGTTGGGTCGAGATGAGCTGGTAGGTCGCCGGGAAGAACATGCACTCGATGGAACCGGCGAGGTCCTCGACCGTGGCGATCGCCCAGGCGTTGCCCTGCTTGGTCATCTTGCGCTGCAGGCCCGAGATGATGCCGCCGATGGTCACCACGGCACCGTCGGCGTGCTCACCGCCGGTCAGCTGCGCGATGCCCGCGTCGGCCTTGTCGGACAGCACGTGCTCCAGGCCGAAGAGCGGGTGGTCGGAGACGTACAGGCCGAGCATCTCCCGCTCCTGGGCGAGCAGATAGCCCTTCTCCCACTCGTCGGTGGTGAACTCGATGTCGAGCCCGAAGCCCGGCTCGCTGCTCTCCTCACCGCCGCCGAAGAGGTCGAACTGCCCCTCCGCCTCCTTGCGCTTGACCGCGACCACGTTGTCGATCATGGAGTCGAAGTGCGCGGTGAGGCCCTTGCGGGTGTGCCCCATCGTGTCGAAGGCGCCGGCCTTGATCAGCGACTCCGTGGTCCGCTTGTTGCACGCGACCGCCTCGACCTTGTCGAGGTAGTCGGGGAAGGAGCCGTACTTGCCCTTGGCCTTGCGGCTCCTGATGATCGACTCGACCACGTTCGTACCGACGTTGCGGACCGCTTCGAGGCCGAAGAGGATCACGTCGTCGCCCTGCGCGGCGAAGTTGTGCACCGACTCGTTGACGTTCGGCGGGAGCACCTTGATCTTCATACGCCGGCACTCGTTGAGGTAGATCGCGGACTTGTCCTTGTCGTCCTTGACCGAGGTGAGCAGTCCGGCCATGTACTCGGCCGGGTAGTTGGCCTTGAGGTACGCGGTCCAGTACGAGACCAGTCCGTACGCGGCGGAGTGCGCCTTGTTGAAGGCGTAGCCGGCGAAGGGGACCAGGACGTCCCACAGGGACTGGATCGCCTCGTCGCTGAAGCCCTTGTCGCGGGCGCCCTTCTGGAAGAGGACGAAGTTCTTCGCCAGCTCGTCGGGCTTCTTCTTGCCCATCACGCGGCGCAGGATGTCGGCCTCGCCGAGCGAGTAGCCGGCGATGATCTGGGCGGCCTTCTGCACCTGCTCCTGGTACACGATCAGGCCGTAGGTGACCGCGAGGACCTCTTCGAGGGGCTCTTCGAGCTCCTTGTGGATCGGCGTGATCTCCTGCAGCTTGTTCTTGCGCAGGGCGTAGTTGGTGTGCGAGTCCATGCCCATCGGGCCGGGACGGTAGAGCGCGGAGACGGCGGAGATGTCTTCGAAGTTGTCGGGCTTCATCAGGCGCAGCAGCGAGCGCATGGGGCCGCCGTCGAACTGGAAGACGCCCAGCGTCTCACCGCGCTGGAGGAGTTCGAAGGTCTTCGGGTCGTCGAGCGGCAGGGCCAGCAGGTCGAGGTCGATGCCCTTGTTGGACTTCACCATCTTGACGGCGTCGTCCATGATCGTCAGGTTGCGCAGGCCCAGGAAGTCCATCTTCAGCAGGCCGAGCGACTCGCACTGCGGGTAGTCCCACTGCGTGATGGTCACGCCGTCCGTGTGCCGCACCCACACCGGGGCGTGGTCGACGATGGGCTCGCTGGACATGATGACGCCGGCGGCGTGCACGCCCATCTGCCTCACCAGGCCCTCGACGCCCTTGGCGGTGTCGATGACCTTCTTGACGTCCGGCTCGTTCTCGTACATCGCGCGGATCTCGCCGGCCTCGCTGTAGCGCGGGTGCGAGGGGTCGGTGATGCCGTTGAGGTCGATGCCCTTGCCGAGGACGTCGGCGGGCATCGCCTTGGTGAGGCGGTCGCCCATCGCGTACGGGTAGCCCAGCACGCGCGCGGAGTCCTTGATGGCGTTCTTCGCCTTGATCTTGCCGTACGTGCCGATCATGGCGACCTTGTCGGCGCCGTACTTCTCGGTCACGTACCTGATCACCTCGACGCGCCTGCGCTCGTCGAAGTCGATGTCGACGTCGGGCATGGAGACGCGCTCGGGGTTGAGGAACCGCTCGAAGATCAGGCCGTGCGGGATCGGGTCGAGGTCGGTGATGCCCATGGCGTACGCGACGATCGAACCGGCCGCCGAACCACGGCCCGGGCCGACCGCGATGCCCTGCTTCTTGGCCCACATGATGAAGTCGGCGACGACGAGGAAGTACCCCGGGAACCCCATCTGGATGATGACGTCCATCTCGTACTCGACCTGCTTCTGCCGGTCGTCGGGGACGCCGCCCGGGAAGCGGCGGTCCATGCCGAGGCGGACCTCCTCCTTGAACCAGGTGACCTCGGTGTACCCCTCGGGGATGTCGAACTTCGGCATGAGGTTCTTGGCCTCGAACATGCCGCTGGTGTCGACCTGTTCGGCCACCAGGAGGGTGTTGCGGCAACCCTCCTGCCAGGCGTCCGAGGAGTCGATGGCGTACATCTCGTCCGTGGTCTTCAGGTGGTAGCCGGTGCCGTCGAACTTGAAGCGGTCGGGGTCGGAGAGGTTCTTGCCGGTCTGGATGCACAGCAGGGCGTCGTGGGCGGTCGCCTCGTGCGCGTACGTGTAGTGCGAGTCGTTGGTGACCAGCGGGGGGATGCCGAGCTTCTTGCCGATGTCCAGGAGGCCGTCGCGGACGCGGTGCTCGATGTCGATGCCGTGGTCCATCAGCTCCAGGAAGTAGCGGTCCTTGCCGAAGATGTCCTGGTAGTCGGCGGCCGCCTTCAGTGCCTCGTCGTACTGACCGAGACGGAGCCGGGTCTGCAGTTCGCCGGAGGGGCAGCCGGTGGAGGCGATGAGCCCCTCGGACCACTGGGAGATGGTCTCCTTGTCCATCCGGGGCCACTTCTGCAGCCAGCCCTCGGCGTACGCGTCCGAGGAGAGCCGGAAGAGGTTGTGCAGGCCCGTCGAGTTGGCCGCCCAGATCGTCTTGTGGGTGTAACCACCCGAACCGGACACGTCGTCGCGCTTCTGGTGCGGCTGACCCCACTGGATCTTGCGCTTGTTGCGCCGCGACTCGGGGGCGACGTACGCCTCGATGCCGATGATCGGGGTGACCCCGGCCTTCTTCGCCGTGTGGAAGAAGTCGTACGCCCCGTGCAGGTTGCCGTGGTCGCTCATCGCGATGTGCGACATGCCCATCTCGTTGCACGCGTCGAACATGTCCTTCAGCCGCGCGGCACCGTCCAGCAGCGAGTACTGGGTGTGGACGTGCAGGTGCGTGAACGGCGGCTTTGACACGGCGTGGCCTCCATGGGAAACGCGGGGCGACAGGCTGCGGGCAGTCTGGGGGGACAAGGTCGGATCCTATGCCTCGGCACTGACACTCGCGGCGCTCCCCCGCGTACCTTCACAGCGAGGGTCGCGGGCACTTCCGCGACCCGTCGCCCGTTGGAAACGACAGAAACGCTGTCGTACACATTCATGCACCAGGAGGCACCCAGCGATGTCGGTCCCCCAGCTCAACGACGAGCAGCGCGGCGAGGAGATTCTCGCCGTCTTCGACACCGCCTTCGGCGAGCTCCTGGCCGCCGACCCGGCCGCGTTCCGCGTGAAGTTCCGCAAGATGGCGGCCTCCGCCTTCGCCTTCTACCGAGGCACGGCGGCGCTCTTCTACCACGACGTGGACTCGGACAAGCGGGGCGGCCCGTACCTGGACGAGCGCACCTCGCGCGTGTGGATCCACGGCGACCTGCACGCGGAGAACTTCGGCACGTACATGGACTCCAACGGCCGCCTGGTCTTCAACGTCAACGACTTCGACGAGGCCTACGTCGGCCCCTTCACCTGGGACCTGAAGCGCTTCTCCGCCTCCATCGCGCTGATCGGGTACGCGAAGGCGCTCAGCGACGAACAGATCACCGAGCTGGTCGAGGTGTACGCGGACGCGTACCGCGAGCGCATCCACGCCCTGTCGACCGGCGCCAAGAGCGACGAGGTGCCGCCCTTCACCCTGGACACCGCCCAGGGCCCGCTCCTTGACGCGCTGCGCGACGCCCGCTCGCTGACCCGCTTCGAGCTGCTGGACTCGATGACGGAGATCCGCGACTTCGAGCGCCGCTTCGCGCCCGGCGGCGGCTCCATCGAGCTGGACGCGGCCACCCGCTACAAGGTCCTCGCGGCCTTCGACGGCTACCTGGAGACACTGCCGGAGACCTCCCTGACCCGCCCGGACTCCTACCGGGTCAAGGACGTGGTCGGCCGGCGGGGCATCGGCATCGGGTCGGCCGGGCTGCCGTCGTACAACATCCTTCTGGAGGGCCACAGCGACGCCCTGGAGAACGATGTGGTGATCTACATCAAGCAGGCCCAGACCCCCGCCGTCTCCCGGCACATCACCGACCCGGCGATCCGGGACTACTTCCAGCACGAGGGCCACCGCACGGTGATCTCCCAGCGCGCCCTCCAGGCGCACGCCGACCCGTGGCTGGGCTGGACCGAGCTGGGCGGCGCGGGCCAGCTGGTCGCCGAGGTGTCGCCGTACGCGGTCGACCTGGACTGGAGCGACGTCGACGACCCGGAGGAGATCGCGGCCGTCGTCGCCGACCTCGGCCGGGCCACGGCCACCATGCACGCGGCGGCGGACGACACCTCGGGCGAGTCGCTGGTGCCGTTCTCCACGGAGCGGGCCATCGACGCGGCGATCGCGGCCGACGAGGACGGCTTCGCGGACATGCTGACGTCCTTCGCGCACGACTACGGCGCACGCGCGCGTTACGACCACCAGATCTTCGTGGACCTGTTCCGCAACGGCCGGATTCCGGGTCTCTAACAGTCCGAGGTCTCACAGGGATCCTTTAGGGGTCCCTTACCGGACCACGTGACAGACTCTCCCCGCTATGGACATATCCGGGACCCAGCCACGAGCCGTACGCGCGGCGCTGTTCACGGCATTCGTCGTGACGCTCAGCACCGCGTCGCACGTGCTGCTGTCGCGGGTCCCGCTGCCGCTGAACACGGTGGCCGCGGTCGCCGTCACCGTGTTCGCGGTCGCCTACGCCCTGGCCGGCCGTGAGCGCGGCTTCGCCGGCATCGCCGCCCTGCTGATCCCGCTGGAGCTGGCCGCCGACACGGTGTTCACCACCGGCCAGCACGTCTGTTACGGCCCCGCGGGCGGCCCGGTCGCCGGCCCCCTGCGCTCCGTCGGCTGGGACCTGCTCTGTGGCAACGGCACCCAGGTCGGCGCCCCGCTGGCCCGCGTGACCGGCACCGACCCCGGCCACGTCACCTCGCTGCTCGCCCACGCCGACCCCGCCACCGCCTGGCTGCTGCTCGGCGCGCACATCGGCGTCGGCCTGCTCGCGGCGGCCTGGCTGCGCCGCGGCGAGCGGGCGCTGGACCAGCTGATGCGGGCGGTCGCCGCGACGACGTTCCGCCCGCTGCTGCTGGCGGTCGCCGCGATCACCGTGCGCCAGGCCCCGCGCACCCGCCTGCCGCGGCCCCCCGTACGCCGTACGGCCTCCTCACTCGACCGGATCCTCGTGCACTCACTGGGACGGCGTGGACCGCCGTGCTCGGTCGCTGTCGCCTGAGTCGCCGGTTCGGCACGCACAGCATCTGAGCACCACCCGTCCCCCTCACGTATTCCGCACACGACGTGTGCGCCTCCCGTACGGAGAACATCACCATGAGCAAGCGCAACAGCGCCGCAGCGAAGTCGCAGGCCCGCGAGCGGCTGCGGCAGGAACGCGAGCGCCAGGCCAAGCGCGCCAAGATCAAGCGGCAGGTCATCGTCGCCTGCTCCATAGTCGCGGTCCTCGCGATAGCCGGCGGCATCAGCTACGCGGTCGTGCAGGGCAACAAGCCCGGCTACTGGGAGGCGGCGAAGGACGACAAGCTCGTCAAGCCGGCCAACACCACGGGCACGGACGGCACGATCGTCACCCTCGGCAAGAGCACCGCCAAGAAGACCCTGGTCATGTACGAGGACCCGCGCTGCCCGGTCTGCGCCCAGTTCGAGCAGACCGTCGGCTCGACCGTCAAGAAGGACCTGGACGCCGGCAAGTTCAAGATCCAGTACGTCGGGGCCACGTTCCTCGACGGCAACCTGGGCGGCGAGGGCTCCAAGAACGCGCTCAGCGCCCTGGGCGCGGCGCTCAACGTCAGCCCGGAGGCCTTCGAGGAGTACAAGACCGCGATGTACTCCACGAAGTGGCACCCCGAGGAGACCACGGACAAGTTCAAGGACGACGCCTACCTGATCAAGATCGCCGACACCGTCTCCGCCCTGAAGGGCAACGCGGCCTTCCAGAAGGCCGTGAAGAACGGCACCTACGACCGGTGGGCGATCGAGGAGTCCAAGATCTTCGACAAGGACGGCATCAAGGGCACCCCGACCCTGAAGATGGACGGCAAGACGCTGACCGGTTCGGACGGACAGGGCAACGCACCGATGACGGTGGCCGACTTCAACACCGCGATCACGGCGGCCCTGAAGGCCTAGTACTGAACCGACTTTCAGTCAAAGAGCGGGCGAACTTTTGAGAGTTCGCCCGCTCTTCGTCGTACCGGTCAGTAACCTGATCGCCCGTGACCAGTCGATACAGATCATCCGATCCCGCAGACTCCTCCGCCGAGCGCCCCGACTGGCGCTCCCCGCGCCGCCGTACGGTCGTCAAGGCGGCCGCTGCCACCGCCGTCCTGGCCGGCCCGCTCGCCGCCGCGCTGCCCGCCCGCGCGGCTACCGACGCCCCCGCCTTCCTGCACGGTCTGGCCTCGGGCGACCCGCTGCCCGACGGCATCCTCCTGTGGACCCGCGTGACGCCCACCGCCGAGGCGACCCCCGGCTCCGGGCTCGGCCCGGACACCGAGGTCAGCTGGGTCGTCGCCACGGACAAGGGGCTGACGCACGTCGTCGCCAAGGGCTCCCTCACCGCGACCGCCGCCGCCGACCACACCGTCAAGGCGGACATCCGCGGCCTCGCTCCGGCCACCGACTACTGGTTCCGCTTCTCCGCCGGCGGCACCGACTCCCCCGTCGCCCGCACCCGGACCACGCCCGCGGCCGACGCGACCGTGTCCGGCCTGCGCTTCGGCGTGGTCTCCTGCGCCAACTGGGAGGCCGGCTACTTCTCCTCGTACCGCCATCTCGCGGCCCGTGGCGACCTGGACGCCTGGCTGCACCTCGGCGACTACATCTACGAGTACAAGTCCGGGGAGTACGGGACGCGCGGCACCGTCGTGCGGCCGCACGCGCCGGCGAACGAGATCATCACGCTCGCCGACTACCGCACCCGGCACGGCAAGTACAAGACGGACCCGGATCTGCAGGCCCTGCACGCGAAGGCGCCGGTCATCGCGATCTGGGACGACCACGAGTTCGCCGACAACGCCTGGTCGGGCGGCGCGGTCAACCACACCGAGGGTGCCGAGGGCGCCTGGTCGGCCCGTCAGGCGGCCGCCAAGCAGGCCTACTTCGAGTGGATGCCGGTCCGCCCGGCGATCGCGGGCACCACCTACCGCCGGCTGCGCTTCGGCAGGCTCGCCGACCTTTCGCTGCTCGACCTGCGCTCGTTCCGCTCGCAGCAGGCGTCCACGGCGTCCGGTTCCGTGGACGACCCGGACCGGACGATCACGGGCCGCGCCCAACTCGACTGGCTGAAGGCCGGGTTGAAGGCGTCGGACACCACCTGGCGGCTGGTCGGCAACTCGGTGATGATCTCGCCGTTCGCCATCGGCTCCCTCTCCGCCGACCTGCTCAAACCGCTGGCCAAGCTGCTCGGCCTGCCGCAGGAGGGCATCGCCCTCAACACCGACCAGTGGGACGGCTACACCGACGACCGGCGCGAGGTCCTGGCCCACCTGCGCTCCAACGCGATCCGCAACACCGTCTTCCTGACCGGCGACATCCACATGGCGTGGGCCAACGACGTGCCGGTCAACGCCGGCACCTACCCGCTGTCCGCATCCGCCGCCACGGAGTTCGTGGTCACCTCGGTGACCTCCGACAACCTCGACGACATGGTGAAGGTCCCCGAGGGCACGGTCTCCGCGATCGCCGCGCCGATCATCCAGGTCGCCAACCGGCACGTCCACTGGGTCGACACCGACCGCCACGGCTACGGCGTCCTGGACATCACCGCCGACCGCGCGCAGATGGACTACTACGTCCTGTCGGACCGCACCAGCACCACCGCGACCTCGTCCTGGGCGCGCTCGTACCGCACGCGCAGCGGCACGCAGAAGGTCGAGCGGACGTACGACCCCGTCTAGATCACAGGGTGTCGAGGAAGCCGAGGGCCACCCGCCAGGTGGCCTGGGCGGCCTCCTCGTCGTAGTCCGGCAGGTCGGGGTCGGTGTAGAGGTGACCGGCCCCGGCGTACCGGTAGACCTCCACGTCGGCGCCCGCGCGGCCCATCTGGAGGTACCAGGCGCTCAGCCAGTCGTCCGTCTCGAACGGGTCCGGCTCGGCCACGTGCAGCTGGACCGGCAGGTCGTCGACGGTGACGCCCGGCGCGAGGTCGGAGGTGCCGTGCAGGAGCAGCAGTCCGCGTGCCTTCTCGTCGCCGAGCGCCAGGGTCTGCGCGACGGAGGCGCCGAGCGAGAACCCGGCGTACACCAGCCCGCGCTCGGAGTAGGGCGCGGCGGCCAGCACGGCGCGCTTGAGCAACTCGTCCTTGCCGATCTCGTCGTTGAAGGCCATGCCCTCCTCGACGGTTTCGAATGTACGTTCGCCGAAGAGATCCGGCGTCCACACCACGTGGCCCGCTGCCCGCAGCCGGTCGGCCGCCGCGCGCACGGCCGGCCTGAGCCCGTAGGTCGAGTGAAAGAGCACGATGTTCATGAGGTCATGGTGTCAGCCGCCCGCAGCCGGTTACGTTCTCAGGCATGGAGAACGTACTGCGCCCGCTGATCGTGATCGGCGGCTCGGTCGTGCTGACGCTGCTCATCGGCTGGGTCACCGACCTGCTGCTGCGCAAGGCAGACGAACGGTATGAGCACACCTCGCTGTGGGGCCTGCTGCGCCACGGCCGCGTGCCCTACCAACTCGTGCTGTGCGCCGCGATGCTCAGAGGCTCCTACGACCAGGCGCGGCTGCTGCAGGAGCACCGGGACGGCATCGGCCAGGTGCTGACCCTGGTGCTGATCGGCTCCACGGCGTGGCTGATGGTGCGGATCGCGGCGGCGATCGTGGAGTCGTCGTACTCGCGGTACGCGCGCGTGCATCGCGATCCGGCCCGGGTCCGGCGGGTGCGGACCCAGGTGACGTTGATCACGCGGGTGGTCGCCGCGATCGTCGGCGTGGTGGCGGTGGCCGCGATGCTGCTGACGTTCCCCGCGATGCGCGCGGCGGGCGCCTCGCTGCTGGCCTCGGCCGGCGTCCTCGGCATCGTCGCCGGTGTCGCCGCCCAGTCCACGCTCGCCAACCTCTTCGCCGGGCTGCAGATCGCCTTCGGCGACATGGTGCGCATCGGGGACACGGTCGTCGTGGACGGCGAGTGGGGCACGGTCGAGGAGATCACGCTGACGTTCCTGGCCGTGCGGACCTGGGACGAGCGCCGGATCACCATGCCGGTCTCGTACTTCACCTCGAAGCCGTTCGAGAACTGGTCGCGCGGCGGCACGCAGATGACCGGCATCGTGTACTGGCACCTCGACCACTCGGCGCCGGTGGAGCTGATGCGGGAGAAGCTGCGGGACATCCTGCGCGAGTGCGCCGCCTGGGACGGCCGCGACTACGGCGTCGCCGTCACGGACGCCACCCCCAACACCCTTCAGGTGCGGGCCCTGGTGACCGCCAAGGACGCCGACGACATCTGGACGGTACGGGTCACGGTCCGCGAGCAGATGATCCGCTGGCTGGGCGAGCAGCACCCCTACGCGCTGCCCCGCGTCAACACGGCGGACGCGATCCTGCCGCCGGGCAGCTCCGCCGCTTCGCCCAACGGTTCCGGCGACGGGGCCCGCGACGGCGCCGAGGGCGTCGCGGCCAGCCGCCGCGCCCACGAGCCGCCGCGCACGGGCCGTGGCTGAGGCTCACTGCCCGCGCTCGGCCCCGCCGTTGACCTGGACGACCTGCGAGGTGACGTGCCCGGCGGCCATCGAGGCGAGCCAGTGCAGGGTCACGGCGACATCGCCCGGCGTACCGGCCCGCTTGTTCAGCGTGTCCCCGATGAGCCGCTCGCGCCGGGCGGGGTCCATCTGCGCGCCGAAGAACTCGGTGTCCTCGATATAGCCCGGCGCGACCACGTTCGCGGTGATCCCGCGCGGCCCCAGCTCCCGGGCCAGATCATGGGCGTACGGGTGCAACGCGGCCTTGGCCCCCGCGTACGCCCCACTGCCGGACCCCCGGTAGGCGGCGATGGAGCTGACGAACAGCACCCGTCCGCCGGGCGAGGCGAGCCGGTCTTTCAGAGCCTCCGTGAGCAGGGCCGCGGTCAGGGTGTTGATCCGGAAGTTGACGGTCCAGTTGTGCGCGACCCGGTCGAGCGGATCCTCGCTGTCGGCGGGCGGCTCCAACTGCCCGGTGCCTCCGGCGCTGTGGATCAGTACGTCCACGGTCCCCAGCTCGCGCTCCACGAAGGCGGCGACCCGACGCACCTCGGCCGGTTCGGCGAGATCGGCGGCGAAGGCCAGTGCCCCCGGCACCTCTGCCTTCTCCAGCACCTCGGCCCGCCGCCCGAGCAGCAGCACCCGATCCCCGTCCGCCGCGAACACACGCGCCGCCGCCAGCCCGATTCCCGTACCTCCGCCGCTGATCACCACATTGCGAGTCATGATCCGATCGTACGAATCATCGGCCGCCGTCGGAACGGAACGGCGAATGTCGGCACGGGCGGCGCACGGACGGACGGCTGACGTCAGCGCAGGCTGCGCACGTCGAGATGGCGGAGCACCCGGTCCACGATCTCCGGATCCGCGCCCGGCTCGCTGCGCGCCGCGAGCACCTCATGCCGTGCGGCGCTGAGCATCTCCCCCTGGATGCGCCGCGCCCGCTTCAGCCGCCGTACCCGCTTCTCGTGCGCCTCCCGCCGCTCCTCGTCCCCCATGTCGGGGCTGATCCGCACGCCGATCTCGAAGGCCCGCCGCAGCATCTGCTCGGACAGCTCCTCCGGCAACTCCTCGACCTGCTCGATCTCCTTGAGCCGCGCCTTGGCCGCCTTGGCCGCCCGTACGGCGAGCGCCCGCTCGAACTCCTTCTCCCGCTCCGTGTCGGCCCGCACACCCAACCGCTTCACGAGCCACGGCAGGGTCAGACCCTGGAGCACCAGGGTCGCCATGATCACGCCGAACGCGATGAACACGATCTCGTCGCGGTCCGGGAAGGGCGAGCCGTCGTCGGTCTTGAGCGGGATCGCCAGCGCCAGCGCGACCGAGGCCACGCCCCGCATCCCCGACCACCACATGACGACGGTCTCCCGCCAGCTGGTCGGGATGTCCTCGTCCTGGTCGCGCTTGGCGTGCAGCCGTTTGGTGAGCCAGGTCGCCGGCAACAGCCAGGCCAGCCGCACCAGCACCACCACACCGACGACCGCCGCGGCCCAGCCGAGCATCTCGCCCCAGCGCCCGGACGCGGTCCGGATCGCGTTGTGCAGCTCAAGACCGATCAGCCCGAAGGCGACGCCCGTGACGAGTGTGTCGACGACGTTCCAGAAGGTGTGTCCGGCGAGCCGGGTCATCACGTCGTCGGCGTCGGTCGCGTACTCGGCGAGGAACAGCGCGGTGGTGAGGACCGCGAGCACCCCGGACCCGTGCAGCTCCTCCGCGAGCACGTAGGAGGCGTACGGCACGAGCAGTGTCATCCCGATCTGCAGGGTCGGGTCGTCCAGCAGGTCCATCAGCTTGTTCGCGCCCCAGCCGAGCACGAGCCCGACGGCGACGGCCACCACCGCGGACAGGACGAGGTCGAGACCGGCCCGCCAGGGCGAGAAGCTGCCGCTCACGGCGGCGGCGATCGCCACGTGGTAGAGCACGATCGCCGTCACGTCGTTGAAGAGACCCTCGCCCTCCAGGATCGACACCAGCCGCCGGGGCAGGCCGAGTTGACCGGCGACAGCGGTGGCGGCGACCGGGTCGGGCGGGGCGACCAGCGCGCCCAGGGCAACGGCGGCGGCGATCGGCAGCCCGGGCACGATCGCGCTCGCCACGGCGGCCACGACCGCGGTGGTGACGAACACCAGGGCGACCGCCAGCAGGAAGATCGGCCGGATGTTGGCCGTGAACTGCCGCCAGGAGGTACGCCGCACGGCCGCGTACAGCAGCGGCGGCAGCAGTCCGGGCAGGATCAGCTCGGGCGGGATGTTCACGTTGGGCACGAAGTCGGCGATCGCGAGAACGATCCCGAGCAGGGTCATCAGAACCGGCGCCGGCAGCCCGAGCCGGTCCCCCACCGGGACGCTCACCAGGGCCCCGAGCAACAGCACGAACAGCAGGGCCAACTGATCCACGGTCAGCGCTCCGAACAGGTAGACGGACGGACAGCAGGGCCCAAGCCTGCCACGCCACCGACCTCACCAGCGCGTTCGGCACCCTGACGCGTTCGCCGCCCTGCGCTACAGAGCGCGCCGCATCGCCCGGTGCGGGATGCCCGCCTCCGGATACTCCGGCCCGTACGCCTCGTACCCCAGCCGCTCGTAGAATCCCAGCGCGTGCGTCTGTGCGTGCAGATCCACGGCCGCGAGCCCCCGCGCGCGTGCCGCGTCCTCGATGGCCCGTACCAGCGCGACCCCGATGCCCAGACCGCGCGCGGCCTTGGTCACCGCGAGCCGCCCCAGGGACCCCAGCGAGAGATCGCCGCCGGTCTTGGCCGCGGCCACCTCGCCGTACAGCAGCCGCCCGGTACCGAGCGGCACCCCGTCCTCGCGCACGGCCAGCACATGCACCGCCACGGCGTCGTACTCGTCGTACTCCAGGTCCTCGGGCACGCCCTGCTCACCGACGAAGACGTCCTTGCGCACCCGGAAGCACGCCTCACGGTCGGCGGGGTCCTCGGCGACCCGCATCTCGTACGCGGGCGTGCTCATCCGTACGTCTCCTCGCGGACCTTCTCCAGTGCCTGCTGGAGGTCGTCCGGGTAGTCGCTGGCGAACTCCACCCACTCGCCGTCCCCGGGGTGCTCGAAGCCCAGGCGCACGGCGTGCAGCCACTGCCGGGTCAGGCCGAGGCGCTTGGCGAGCGTCGGGTCGGCGCCGTAGGTGAGGTCGCCGACGCAGGGGTGGCGGTGGGCGGCCATGTGGACGCGGATCTGGTGGGTGCGGCCGGTCTCCAGCTTCACGTCGAGGAGGGAGGCCGCACGGAACGCCTCGATGAGGTCGTAGTGCGTGACGGACGGCTTGCCCTCGGCGGTGACCGCCCACTTGTAGTCGTGGTTGGGGTGGCGGCCGATGGGCGCGTCGATGGTGCCGCTGGTCGGGTCCGGGTGGCCCTGCACGAGCGTGTGGTAGCGCTTGTCGACCGTGCGCTCCTTGAACTGACGCTTGAGCGAGGTGTACGCGCGCTCCGACTTGGCGACCGCCATCAGGCCGGAGGTGCCCACGTCGAGGCGGTGCACGATGCCCTGGCGCTCGGCGGCGCCGGAGGTGGAGATCCGGTAGCCGGCCGCGGCCAGGCCGCCGATGACCGTCGGGCCCGTCCAGCCCGGCGAGGGGTGGGCGGCGACGCCGACCGGCTTGACGATCACGACCACGTCGTCGTCGTCATGGATGATCTCCATGCCCTCGACGGGCTCGGCGACCACCTGGACCGGCGCGGCCGCCTGCGGCATCTCGACCTCCAGCCAGGCCCCGCCGTGCACCCGCTCGGACTTCCCGACCACCGAGCCGTCGACCGTGACCTTCCCCGCCGCAGCCAGCTCGGCGGCCTTCGTACGGGAGAAGCCGAACATGCGGGAGATGACGGCGTCGACACGCTCGCCCTCCAGGCCGTCGGGCACGGGCAGGGTACGGATATCGGGAACGGTGCTCACCCGTCGAGTATGCCGGACACCACCGACAGCCCCGTCCACAAGGCCCTCGGACCGAGGACCGGCCCCTCAGCCCTTGTGGACGGTTCCGTCCGGGTCGAGCCCCTTGAACGACAGCAGCACGATCAGGATGCCGCCGCACACGATCGCCGAGTCGGCCAGGTTGAAGACGGCGAAGCCCTTGGGCGCGATGAAGTCGACGACCGCGCCCTCGAAGACGCCCGGCGAGCGGAAGATCCGGTCGGTGAGGTTACCGAGCGCGCCGCCGAGCAGCAGGCCCAGCGCGATCGCCCAGGGCAGGCTGTAGAGCTTGCGGGCGAGCCGGGCGATCACCACGATCACGGCCGCCGCGATCACCGTGAAGATCACGGTGAAGGCCTCGCCGAAGCCGAAGGCCGCGCCCGCGTTGCGGATCGCCTCGAACTTCAGCCAGTCCCCGATGATCTCGATCGGCGCGTGGTGCTCCAGCTTGGCGACCACCAGCAGCTTGCTGCCCAGGTCCAGCAGGTACGCGAAGGTGGCGACCGCGAACAGCACGGCGATACGGCGCTTGCCCCTGGGTCGCGTGGCCTCGCTCTGTCCCGGCTGGTCCGGCTGCTCCGGTTCGGCCCCCGCCGCCTGGGGGTTATCCGGCGTACCGATGATGCGCTCCGCCTCTGCCACGTGAGTCCCTCAACCTAGGTACCTGACTGAGGAGAGGGTACGACACGCCTCCCGGGACCCTCAGTACCGGCGTTCCTGCTTCTGCTTGCACTCCACACACAGTGTGGCCCGCGGGAACGCCTGCATCCTTGCCTTGCCGATGGGGTTGCCGCAGTTCTCGCACAGGCCGTACGTGCCCGCGTCGAGCTTCTCCAGGGCGTGATCGGTCTGGATCAGCATCTCGCGCGCGTTGGCGGCCAGCGCCATCTCGTGCTCACGCGTGATGTTCTTGGTGCCGGTGTCCGCCTGGTCGTCGCCCGCGCCGTCCCCGGAGTCCCGCATCAGGCCGGCGACGGCGTTCTCGGAGGCCGCGATCTCCTCGCGCAGCCGCTGCGCCTCGGACAGCAGCTCGGCGCGCGCCTCGGCGACCTCCTCCGGCGTCCAGGGGTCCTCGCCGGGGCGCACCGCCAGCTCGCCCGGCTCCGCCGCCGCGGCGAGGCGTGCCTTGGGGACGGCGGTCTTCGCCGCCGTGGCCGTGCCAGGGGTCTTCTTCGCAACCACCGTCGTGGCTCCCGTCTCCTTCGCGGCCCGCGCCGCGCCCGCCTTCTTGGCCGTGCTCTTGCTCGCCGTGCTCTTGCGCTTCGTGCCCGCGGACTTCGTGGCCGGGGCCTTGCTGGCCTCCGCCTTGGTGCCCGCGGTCTTGGTGGCCGCCGTCTTCGTGGCCGCGGCCTTGGTGGCGACGGTCTTCTTCGCGACCGCCGTGTCGGCGACCGTCTTCTTCACGGCCGGCTCCTTGGCCGCCGTCTTCTTCACGGCTGCCTTCTTGGTGACCGTTCTCTTGGAGACGGCCTTCTTGGGGACCGCCTTCTTGGTCGCCGCGGACTTCGTCGCAGTGGCTTTCGCGTCCACGGATTTCGCGTCCGAAGCCTTCACGTCCGCAGTCTTCGCGACACCCTTCTTGGTCACCGTCTTCTTGGCCGCCGTCTTCGTGGCCGCCTTCTTGGCCGTGCTCTTCTTGCCGCTCACATCCTTGGCCGCGCCACCGGAGACATGCGTGGACCTGCCGGACGCCGACTGCTGTACGGCGGTCTTCTTCGCCACCATGGCCGCGGCCCCTTCACATATTGTGATCTTGCACGCGAATCGTGCTGGGACGATAAATCGACTTCAGCCCCACGGCAACGGGACGCACCGCCCGATTCGCCCGGCTCGCGCGTGCCGCTCCGCAAGCCTGCATGCGTTGTGCCCAGCTCCCCGCGGGGTAATCCGCCCGATCGCGCATCCCAGGATGCGAACACGCGTACCGCTCCATTCGGGTCACACCAGGGCGTTCCCCGGGCTCGCGGCACCCCCGCCCGCGGACCGCGAAATCCGGTCGGCCGGTGTCCGTGCGGCGCCGTACACTGGGCGGAGCGAAAAGCTTGGATGGGGACGAGTAGCGACGTACGCAGCCCAGAGCGACCCGGGGACGGTGGAAGCCCGGGGGCGAGCGCGACGTGAAGATCACCCCGGAGCCGCCGGAGGAACGCCCGCGAGGGGTCAGTAGAACCGGCATCGCGACCCCAATGAGGGGGCTCGCCGGAGCGCAGGGTGCGCCGGAGGGCCAAGGAGGGTGGTACCGCGGGAGCGCGCCGAGGACGGCGTACGAAGACAGCTCTCGTCCCTCCGGACGGAACAGAAAGTCCGCCGGAGGAAGCTCGCTGATGACAACGCCGACGTACCGCCAGGTGCCCGCCCAGGTCGACCTGCCCGCGCTTGAGCACGCGGTGCTCGATTTCTGGCGCGAGCAGAAGATCTTCGCCAAGACCCTGGAGCAGTCCGAGGGCCGCCCCGAGTGGGTCTTCTACGAGGGCCCGCCCACCGCCAACGGCATGCCGGGCGCCCACCACATCGAGGCACGCGTCTTCAAGGACGTCTTCCCCCGCTTCCGCACCATGCGCGGCTACCACGTGGCCCGCAAGGCCGGCTGGGACTGCCACGGCCTCCCGGTCGAGCTGGCCGTCGAGAAGGAACTCGGCTTCACCGGCAAGCAGGACATCGAGACGTACGGCATCGCCGCGTTCAACGACAAGTGCCGCGAGTCGGTGACCCGGCACACGGACGCCTTCGCCGAGCTCACGACCCGCATGGGCTACTGGACCGACCTCGACGACCCGTACCGCACGATGGACCCCGAGTACATCGAGTCGGTCTGGTGGTCGCTGAAGCAGATCTTCGACAAGGGCCTGCTGGTCCAGGACTACCGCGTCGCCCCGTGGTGCCCGCGCGACGAGACGGGTCTGTCGGACCACGAGCTGGCGCAGGGCTACGAGACGATCGTGGACCCGTCGGTCTATGTCCGTTTCCCCCTCACCTCCGGTCCGCTCGCCGGCCGCGCCGCGCTCCTGGTGTGGACGACGACCCCCTGGACGCTGGTCTCCAACACGGCGGTCGCCGCCCACCCCGACGTCACCTACGTCGTCGCGGCCAACGGCGAGGAGCACCTGGTCGTCGCCACCCAGCTCGTCGAGAAGGCCCTCGGCGAGGGCTGGGAGCTCACGGGCGAGACCTTCACCGGCGCCGAGATGGAGCGCTGGACGTATCAACGTCCGTTCGAGCTGGTGGAGTTCCCAGAGCCCGCCCACTTCGTGGTCAACGCCGAGTACGTGACGACCGAGGACGGTACGGGTCTGGTCCACCAGTCCCCCGCTTTCGGTGAGGAAGACCTCAAGGTCTGCCGCGCCTACGGTCTGCCGGTCGTGAACCCGATCCGTCCCAACGGCACCTTCGCCGAGGACGTCCCGCTGGTAGGCGGCGTCTTCTTCAAGAAGGCGGACGAAAAGCTCACGGAGGACCTCAAGGACCGCGGGCTGCTGTTCAAGCACGTGCCGTACGAGCACAGTTACCCGCACTGCTGGCGCTGCCACACCGCGCTCATCTACTACGCGCAGCCGTCCTGGTACATCCGCACCACGGCCGTCAAGGACCGCCTGCTGCAGGAGAACGAGGACACCAACTGGTTCCCGGAGACGGTCAAGCACGGCCGCTACGGCGACTGGCTGGACAACAACATCGACTGGGCGCTGTCCCGCAACCGCTACTGGGGCACCCCGCTGCCGATCTGGCGCTGCGAGGACGGCCACCTCACGGTCGTCGGCTCCCGCGCGGAGCTCACCGAGCTGACCGGCACCGACCAGTCGGAGCTGGACCCGCACCGCCCGTTCATCGACGAGGTCACCTTCGGCTGCCCGAAGTGCCAGAAGACGGCCACGCGCGTGCCGGAGGTCATCGACGCCTGGTACGACTCGGGTTCGATGCCGTTCGCGCAGTGGGGCTACCCGTACAAGAACAAGGACCTGTTCGAGTCGCGCTACCCGGCGCAGTTCATCTCCGAGGCCATCGACCAGACCCGGGGCTGGTTCTACACGCTGATGGCGATCGGCACGCTGGTCTTCGACAAGTCCTCGTACGAGAACGTGGTCTGCCTCGGCCACATCCTCGCCGAGGACGGCCGCAAGATGTCCAAGCACCTGGGCAACACCCTGGAGCCGATCCCGCTGATGGACCAGCACGGCGCCGACGCCGTGCGCTGGTTCATGGCGGCCGGCGGTTCGCCGTGGGCGGCACGCCGCGTGGGTCACGGCACCATCCAGGAGGTCGTCCGCAAGACGCTCCTGACGTACTGGAACACGGTCGCCTTCCAGGCCCTGTACGCCCGCACGGCCGGCTGGGCGCCCAGCGAGGCCGACCCGGCCCCGGCCGACCGCCCGGTCCTGGACCGCTGGCTGCTGTCCGAACTGCACGCGCTCACCGACCAGGTGACACAGGCTCTGGAGTCCTACGACACCCAGCGCGCCGGCAAGCTCCTGTCGGCCTTCGTCGACGATCTCTCCAACTGGTACGTCCGCCGCTCCCGTCGCCGCTTCTGGCAGGGCGACAAGGCCGCGCTGCGCACCCTGCACGAGGTCGTCGGGACGGTCACGCAACTGATGGCCCCGCTGACCCCGTTCATCACCGAGCGGGTCTGGCAGGACCTGGTCGTCCCGGTCACGCCGGGCGCCCCGGAGTCCGTCCACCTGACCAGCTGGCCGCAGGCGGACCTCGCCGCGATCGACCCGGAGCTGTCGCGGCAGATGGTGCTGGTGCGCCGGCTCGTCGAGCTGGGCCGCGCCACGCGCGCGGAGTCGGGTGTGAAGACCCGTCAGCCGCTGTCCCGCGCGCTGGTCGCCGCGACCGGCTTCGACGCCCTCGACCGCGAACTGCACGCGCAGATCACCGAGGAGCTGAACGTGAGCTCGCTCGCGTCCCTCAGCGAGGTCGGCGGCTCCCTGGTCGACACGACCGCGAAGGCCAACTTCCGCGCCCTGGGCAAGCGGTTCGGCAAGCGCGTCCAGGACGTCGCCAAGGCCGTCGCGAACGCGGACGCGGCCGCGCTGTCCCTGGCGCTGCGCGAGGGCAAGGCGTCGGTGGAGGTCGACGGCGAGACCATCACCCTCGCCCCGGACGAGGTCATCATCACGGAGACCCCGCGCGAGGGCTGGTCGGTGGCCTCCGACTCGGGCGCCACGGTCGCCCTGGACCTGGAGATCACTGAGGAGCTGCGCCAGGCGGGCCTCGCCCGTGACGCGATCCGCCTGATCCAGGAGGCCCGCAAGAACAGCGGCCTGGACGTGGCCGACCGGATCGCCCTGCGCTGGACGTCCACCGACCCCGCGGTGATCGCGGCCCTCTCCGAGCACGCGGGCCTGATCGCCGACGAGGTGCTGGCGACGGACTTCGCCCAGGGCGAGGCCGACGACAACTACGGCGAGCCGTTCACCGACGAGGGCCTGTCCCTCGTCTTCCGCCTGCGCAAGGCGTAGTCGGCCGGTCAGAGCAATCGGTAAGGGCCCGGTCCCCACTCGGGGGCCGGGCCCTTCTCCGCACGGTCAACCGTACGATCAAGCACCAACACGCGTAAAAGGGCGGGGCCCCGGATCGAAATCCGGGGCCCCGCCCTGTTGAACGCTGCCGCCGACTACGGCGTACTACTGGCCAAGGCCTGTCAGTTGTCGTCCTCGTCGATCAGGAACCCGCGCATCGGCGAGGGCGCCTGGCCCATCGGGCCGGGCCCCTGCGGGCGGACCGGCGCCATCGGCTGGGTCATCGCCGGGGACATCTGCTGCTGGCCGCCACCGTAGGACGGGCCGCCCTGGGGCGGGCCACCCATGCCCTGGTTGCCGCCGTAGGACGGGGCGCTCGCGCCGGCCGGGGCCATCGAAGGCGCCGGGGACGGCGGCAGAGAGGCCGTGGCCGGGGTGCGCGGCGGGGCGAGCGAGTCGTCGGCCTGGGTCTCCAACTGACGCAGCTGGGACTCCAGGTAGGACTTCAGACGCGTGCGGTACTCGCGCTCGAAGCCGCGCAGGTCCTCGACCTTGCGCTCCAGCGTGGCACGGGCGGACTCCAGGGAGCCCATCGCGACGCGGTGCTTCTCCTGCGCGTCCCGCTCCAGGGCGTCGGCCTTGGCACGGGCGTCACGCTCAAGACCCTCGGCACGCGAACGCGCCTCACCGACGATCTTGTTGGCCTCGGAACGGGCCTCGGCGATCGCCTGGTCGGCGGTCTGCTGGGCCAGCGAGAGAACACGGGCGGCGCTGTCGCCACCGGGACCCTGACCGGGCCCGCCCATCGGGCCACCCATGGGACCGCCCTGACCGGGACCACCCATCGGACCGCCCATGGGGCCACCCATCGGGCCGCCCATCTGCTGCTGCATGGGCTGGCCGCCCATCGTGCCCTGGCCCATGGGGCCTTGACCCATCGGACCCTGGCCCATTTGACCGGGACCCTGCGGGCCACCCTGACCACCGGGACCGGCGGGCAGCTGCGGCGCACCGCTCGGCAGCTGGGGCGGGCCGCCCATGGGGCCGCCCATCTGCTGCTGCGGCGGGCCCGATATGCCGGCCGGCACCGGGCCGCCCGGGCCTCGCATGCCCTGCTGAGGCATGCCCTGTTGGGGCATTCCTTGCTGCGGCATTCCCTGCTGCGGCATGCCTTGCTGAGGCATCCCCTGCGGGGGCATGCCCTGCTGGTCCTGCGGACCGCCGGGACCCTCCGGGGGCTTGCGCATGTTCTGCTGGTTCTGGGCAGCAGCGCGCGTGGCGGCGGCCAGCTTGGCGCGGAGGTCCTCGTTCTCGCGCAGCAGGCGGGTCAGTTCGGCTTCAACCTCGTCGAGGAAGGCATCGACCTCGTCCTCGTCATAGCCTTCTCGGAGGCGGACGGTCGTGAACTGCTTGTTCCGCACGTCCTCGGGGGTCAACGGCATCTCTTCACCTCAACGTAGTCGTCGGCATTCGGCAAGACGGTAGGTCACATCGCTCACAGCCGGCTCACGATCGAGATGAGGATGTAGACGATGATCATCAGTACGAAGAAGGACAGGTCGAGCGCCACGCCC
Source organism: Streptomyces pseudovenezuelae (assembly GCF_029892565.1). Classification (GTDB taxonomy): domain Bacteria; phylum Actinomycetota; class Actinomycetes; order Streptomycetales; family Streptomycetaceae; genus Streptomyces; species Streptomyces pseudovenezuelae_A. The sequence goes on from NZ_JARXVH010000005.1 coordinate 424,226, forward strand.
CCGAGACGCAGCGGCGGAATGAACCGCCGCAGAAGCTTGAGCGGTGGATCAGTGACAGTGTAGGTGGCCTCCAGAACGACCACCATCGCCTTGCCGGGTTGCCATGAGCGGGCGAACTGGAAGACGTAGTCCATGACCAACCGGAAGATGAGCACGATGAGGAAGCACATCAGCGCGATGTAGACGACATCCAGAACCACGCTCATGACTCGCGCTTCCCTCTCCCCTGTTTCCGTGCTGCACGTACTGCTTACTGCTTTTCCGGTGGTGTGTCTCAGCTCTGGTTGAAGAACCCGCCCTCTGCGATGCGAGCCTTGTCCTCCGCCGTGACATCGACGTTAGCAGGCGACAACAGGAACACCTTCTGCGTCACCCGCTCGATGCTGCCGTGAAGACCAAACACCAAACCAGCCGCAAAGTCGACAAGTCGCTTCGCGTCTGTGTCATCCATCTCAGTCAGATTCATGATCACCGGGGTGCCCTCACGGAAGTGTTCCCCGATGGTACGGGCCTCGTTGTAGGTCCGCGGGTGAAGTGTGGTGATCCGGTAAGGCTCTCGTTCCGACACGACCTTGGGCATGATCACCGGTGCGTTCTTCTCCAGGCTGGCGCGTTCTTGTGTGATGGACGCCACGGGCGCGATACGCGCCGGACGCCCGGATTCCGCGGGTAGCGAAGCGGAACGCGCCACCGACTCGCGAGGCGAGGGCGGTTGCACGATTCGTACCTCTTCGTCCCGTTGGGACTGATGTGCGACGTGCGACTGGTGGGACGGCTCATGCCGTCGATGGTCCCGCTCGGGCTCTGGGTCGAGTTCGGGCTCGAAGTCGTCATCGGGGTCGAAGCCCCGGCCGTCGTACCCATCGTCCTCCACGAGGCCGAGGTAGACCGCCATCTTGCGCATCGCGCCGGCCATGCTCTGAGTCCTCCGCTCTGTGGTGGATCGGCTGACGACTGCCAAGTGCCCGCGATCCACGAGGTCGTTACGCCCGCCTTTCAGCGGTAATGACCATATTTTCTGCTGTGGTCCGACTTCCTGGCGACGTTACCCGAGCCCAGCACGGACTCCGAGTACCGCCGTACCGACGCGCACATGTGTCGCTCCGGCCGCCACGGCCTCTTCGAGGTCCGCACTCATTCCTGCCGAGACCATGTTCGCAGCCGGATGACTCCGGCGCAGCGCGGTCGACAAATCCATCAACCGCTCGAACGCCGCCTGTTCGCGTCCCGCGTAGGGGCCGGTCAGCGGCGCGACGGTCATCAGACCGTCCAGCCGCAACCCCTCCGCCCGCGCGACGATTTCGCCCAACTCCTCGATCCCGTCGGGCCCGACACCCCCGCGCTGCCCGCGTCCCCCCTCGTCCGCGTCGAGCGCGACCTGGATCAGACACCCCAGTTCGCGCTCCCGCCGCACCGCCTCCTTCGACAGCGCCCCGACGAGCCGAACGCGGTCGACGGACTGCACGACATCGGCGTAACCGAGCACGGAACGCACCTTGTTGGTCTGCAACTGCCCCACGAAGTGCCAGGTCAAAGGGAGATCCGTGCACTCGGCCGCCTTGGGCGCCGCGTCCTGGTCCCGGTTCTCCGCCACATGCCGGATCCCCAGTTCCGAGAGGATCCGCACATCGCTCGCCGGGTAGGTCTTGGTGACCACGATCAGGGTCACCTCCTCCCGCTTGCGCCCCGCCGCCGCACACGCGGCGACGATACGTTCCTCCACCTTCGCCAGATTCCCGGCGAGTTCGTGCTTACGGTCCGTCATGTCCCATCAGTCCAGCCAGACATATCCCGCGAGTCGCCCCGTGGTGCGATCGCGACGATATGAGAAGTGGTCGCCCGACTCGATCGTGCACACCGGCGACTGCTCCCGGTCGTGCACCCCCAGCCGGTCGAGCTGCGCGTGCACCCCGGCGGTCACGTCGACCGCGGAAGTGCCCCAACTCGTCTCGGCGTACGCCGCCGGTTCGACCGCGGCGACATCGGCGCGCATCTCCTCGGGCACTTCGTAGCACCGGCCGCAGACGGCGGGCCCGGTGCGGGCGAGGATCCGGGCGGGATCGGCGCCGAGTTCGGTCATGGCCCGTACGGCGGCGGGGACGACCCCGGCGACCATGCCGGGCCGGCCCGCGTGGGCCGCGGCGGCGATCCCGGCGACCGGGTCGGCCAGCAGGACGGGCGTGCAGTCCGCGGTGAGAACCGCGAGGGCGAGTCCGCGGCGGGTAGTGACGATCGCGTCGACGGACGGGATCTCGGCGGCGGAGCCCCAGGGTCCGTCGACCACCGCCACGTCCGCCCCGTGCACCTGGTTCATCCAGACCACCCGGGCCGGGTCGAGGCCGAGCGACTTGGCCGCCAACTCCCGGTTGGCCCGTACGGCTTCGGGGTCGTCGCCGACCGCTCCGCCGAGGTTGAGCTCCTCGTACGGAACGGCGCTCACCCCGCCCCACCTGTCGGTGAAGGCGAAGTGCGCGCCGTTCACGGTGCTCGTCTCCGAGCGCTGCTCTATCACGTCAGAAGAATCACTTGAGGAAGTCCGGTACGTCCAGCTCCTCGGCCGCGCTGTCCGAGTAGGAGCGCGACGGCGGGACCGGCGGGGCGACCGGGAGGTCGGCGGCCGGCTCCGGCTCGGACTCCTCCTTCGGCGTGACGCTGCCGAGCGAGCCGAAGGACGGGCGGCTCTCGGACTGCCGTACCGGAGTGGGCTCGTCGCGGCGAGCCGACGACGACGCAGAGGTCGAGGAGGAGCCGAGGACGGTGTCCCGGCGGGTCGGCGGTTGGCCGCCGTCGAAGCCGGCCGCGATGACCGTGACCCGGACCTCGTCGCCGAGGGCGTCGTCGATGACGGCGCCGAAGATGATGTTGGCCTCGGGGTGGGCGGCCTCGCTGACCAGTTGGGCCGCTTCGTTGATCTCGAACAGGCCGAGGTCGGAGCCGCCGGAGATGGAGAGCAGGACGCCGCGGGCGCCGTCGATGGAGGCTTCGAGCAGCGGCGAGGAGATCGCCATCTCGGCGGCGGCCACCGCGCGGTCGTCGCCGCGGGCCGAGCCGATGCCCATGAGGGCCGAACCGGCCTCGGACATCACGGACTTGACGTCGGCGAAGTCGAGGTTGATCAGGCCGGGCGTGGTGATGAGGTCGGTGATGCCCTGCACACCGGAGAGCAGGACCTGGTCGGCGGACTTGAAGGCGTCGAGCACCGAGACCTGGCGGTCCGAGATGGACAGCAGCCGGTCGTTCGGGATGACGATGAGGGTGTCGACCTCTTCGCGGAGTTCGGCGATGCCGTCCTCGGCCTGGTTGGCGCGGCGCCGGCCCTCGAAGGTGAACGGGCGGGTGACCACGCCGATGGTGAGGGCGCCCAGGGTGCGGGCGATGTTTGCCACGACGGGCGCGCCGCCGGTGCCGGTGCCGCCACCCTCGCCGGCCGTCACGAAGACCATGTCGGCCCCCTTGAGGACCTCCTCGATCTCCTCGCGGTGGTCCTCGGCGGCCTTGCGGCCGACGGCCGGGTTGGCTCCGGCGCCGAGTCCGCGGGTGAGTTCGCGGCCGACGTCGAGCTTGACGTCGGCGTCGCTCATCAACAGCGCCTGCGCGTCGGTGTTGATGGCGATGAACTCGACGCCCTTGAGACCGACCTCGATCATCCGGTTGATGGCATTGACACCACCGCCGCCGACACCGATGACTTTGATGACTGCGAGGTAGTTCTGCGGTGCTGCCACGTCGAAGGCCTCTCGCCTCGAGTTACGTGTCGTCGCTTCGCAGGGGATGCGATCCGACGACTGATGCCGAATGGGACGGTCCGTATCGCCGACCCGAACCCTAACGTTGAAGTTTAGGGTTACCAGTGTGACTGTTCGCTGGACTCTTCCGAACAGGACACTAAGTCGACAAGTGGCGCACGTTCAACGAACACGCCGAACCTCCCGTTTTTCTTTTCACCCTATGTGATCAGCCATAGCGATGCCCAGCCAGGGTGCTGGCCTGCGCGGATGTGCGTCAACTCCCCGCTGACGCAGGGGCGGTGGGAACACTGACGTCGAAGTGCCGCGCGCCCGGCGCCGCTTTCATCAGAGCGGTGAGCGTACGCGCCTTCGCCGCGCCCTTCTCGCCACTTCCCCAAGCGACGGTCCGACCGCCGCTCAACTCCAGCGAGATCTCGTCGTAGGAACGCACCTTGACGCTCCGGGTCTCGTGCGCGACGGCGGTGGGAATGGCGCCGGCCACCGCGACCGCCTCGCGCACCAGTCGGTCCTCGCCGAATCGCCGCAGGCTCGCCGTGGACGAACCCGTGCGGGAGAGGCTCAATTCCAGTGCGGGAACGCCTTTCGGTGCGCGAGAAACCGTGGCGAAACGGACACCTTCATCGTCCACTTCGATGAAGTTTCGGCCCTTTTGGACAATCAGAACCGGCGTGCGCTCGGTCACTTTCAGCCCGATTCCATGTGGCCACGAACGCACCACCTCGACCGCGCCGATTCGGGGCAATTTCCGGAGCAGACGTGACTCGATCGCATCGGTGTCGACCGAAATCAACGGTGACCCGACCGGCACATCGGCGGCCTCGCGCACCTGTCCGGGCGTCAGAACCGCGGTGCCGGAAATCGATACGCGCTCAACGCGCAGCCAGTGGGATCCGTACAACACCCAGACGCCCGCGGCCCCCAGGAGAACCAGCGCGATGGCAATGACGATGATCGTACGAAGTCGTCGCGGGCCGAGCCTTCGGACGAGGGGCGGGCCGGACGACTCCTGTTGGCGTTCACCGCGTTCGGCGGTGGTCGATCCGGCCACGCTCCCTGCCCTTCAGCTACACAGACGTGCGGTCCCTAACGGCGTGCACGGTGGGCGGCGATCGCCTCGTACACCATGCCGACGAGCAGGTCGTCGGCGTCCCGGCGGCCGAACTCGGCGGCGGCGCGGGACATCTCGTACAGCCGGTGCGGGTCGGCGAGCACGGGCAGCACGTTCGCCCGGATCCAATCGGGCGTCAGTTCCGCGTCGTCGACCAGCAGTCCGCCGCCGGCCTTGACCACCGGCTGGGCGTTCAGCCGCTGTTCGCCGTTGCCGATGGGCAGCGGGACGTAGGCGGCCGGGAGTCCGACGGCGGAGAGTTCGGCGACGGTCATCGCGCCCGCGCGGCAGAGCATCATGTCGGCCGCGGCGTACGCGAGGTCCATCCGGTCCACGTAACTTACCGGGATGTACGGGGGCATTCCCGGCATCTGCTGTACGTGCGGCAGTTCGTTCTTCGGGCCGACCGCGTGCAGGATCTGAATGCCGGCCTGCTGGAGCCAGGGAGCGACCTGCTGGACCACCTCGTTGAGGCGGCGGGCGCCCTGCGAGCCGCCGGAGACCAGCAGCGTGGGCAGGTTGGGGTCGAGGCCGAACAGCTGCCGGGCCTCGGGACGGGCGGCGGCCCGGTCCAGGGTGGCGATGGTGCGGCGCAGCGGGATGCCGATGTAGCGGGCGTCCCGCAGCTTGCTGTCCGGGGTGGAGACGGCGACCTTCGCGGCGTAGCGCGAGCCGATCTTGTTGGCGAGGCCGGGGCGGGCGTTGGCCTCGTGGATGATGATCGGCACGCCGAGGCGCTTGGCGGCGAGGTAGCCGGGCAGGGCCACGTAACCGCCGAAGCCGACGACGGCGTCCGCCTTCGTGCGCTCCAGGATCTGCTCGGTCGCCTTGATCGTGCCGCGCAGCCGGCCCGGGACGGTGATCAGTTCAGGGGTGGGCTTGCGGGGCAGCGGGACGGCGGGGATCAGCGCCAGATCGTAGCCCCGCTGCGGCACGAGCGTGGTCTCCAGGCCGCGCTCGGTGCCCAGGGCCGTGATCCCCACGGTCGGGTCCTGCCTGCGCAGGGCATCCGCGAGGGCGAGCGCCGGCTCGATGTGGCCGGCGGTCCCCCCACCGGCGAGTACGACATGCACCGAAATTCACCGCTCTCCGGACGAACGCGCCACCGGGGCACGCCGTCGCATCGTGTTCCATCTCCGAGGCCCCCGGTCCCGCACGGCGCCTCCCGCCCGCTTTCTACCAAAGCGGGGTTGCCGCATGGAAAGCGCCGCCCGCGCAGCGGGATCGTCACGCGCGAACGCGATCAGCAGCCCGATGGCGAACATGGTCGGCAGCAGGGCGGACCCTCCGTAGGAGAACAGCGGGAGCGGGACTCCGGCGATCGGCAGCAGACCGAGCACCGCACCGATGTTGATCACCGCCTGTGCGGTGATCCAGGTGGTCACGCCTCCAGCGGCATACCTGACGAAGGGATCCTCCGTGCGTCCGGCCACGCGGATACCCGCATAGCCTAGAGCCGCGAACAGGGCGAGCACCGACAGCGTCCCCGCCAGACCCAGTTCCTCACCGGTGACGGCGAAGATGAAGTCCGTGTGCGCTTCCGGGAGTTGACCCCATTTTTCCACACTCGCGCCGAGCCCCGATCCGAAGATTCCGCCGGAGGCCAGCGCGTAGATGCCGTGCACGGCCTGCCAGCAGTCCGCGACCCCGGTCTTCGGCTCGGTGGCGCCGATGCAGGAGAGCCGCGCCATGCGGTTGGGGCTGGTCTTGATGAGGATGAAGCCGAGGGTGAGGGCGACCGACAGCACCCCGACGAAGAGCCTGGTGGGCGCCCCGGCCAGCCACAGCAGGCCGAACAGGATCGCCGTCAGGATGATCGCCGTACCCATGTCGCCGCCGAGCATGATCAGACCGAGCAGCAGGAAGGCGACCGGGACCAGCGGCACCAGCATGTGCTTCCACTGGATCAGCATGCCCTTGTCCTGCTTGCGGGCCATCAGGTCCGCGCCCCACAGCACCAGTGCCAGCTTGCCGAACTCGCTGGGCTGGATCTGGAAGGAGCCGCCGAGCGAGATCCAGTTCTGGTTGCCGTTGACCGACATCCCTATCCCCGGCACCTGCACCAGGGCCATCATGAAGACGGCGCCCGCGAGGATCGGATAGGCCAGCGCCCGGTGCAGTTTGACCGGCATCCGGGAGGCCACCAGCATCAGCACCCCGCCGATGCAGGCGGCGAGAAACTGCTTGCGGAAGAAGAACGAACCGGGCAACGAAAGCTGCAACGCGGTGATCTGGGAGGCCGAATAGACCATCACCAGACCCAGCACGGTGATCAGCAGGCTGCCGCCGAGGATCAGGTAGTACGCCGTGAGCGGCCGGTCCCAGGCACGTCTGGCGTTGCCGTACAGGCGCCGTACGGGGTTGTCGCGGGGCGGCCTGGAGGCGGCGGGCCGCCGGACGGCCCGTTGGACCGGAGGACGGCCCGTACGGCTACTGGACATCACCGGCTCCTCGCACCCGCCGACCGAACCCGAGCCACATCCGAGTCATCCCGTCCCTCCAAGGGTCCCGCAGCACCCTATGTGGCCAGGACCCGCCGTCAGGCGCCGTCGCCGAGTTCGCGGACAGCAGCCGCGAACGCGTCGCCGCGCTTGTTGTAGTTGGCGAACATGTCCATCGAGGCGCAGGCGGGGGCCAGCAGCACCGTGTCGCCGGGGCGGGCGAGCCCCTGGGCCTCCTGGACAGCCGCGAGCATCGCCCCAGTGTCGGTCCGGTCGAGGTCGACGACGGGTACCTCCGGCGCGTGTCGCGCGAGGGCTTCGCGGATCAGGGCGCGGTCGCGGCCGATCAGGACGGCCCCGCGAAGTCGCTTTGCCGACTTGGCGACCAGCTCGTCGAAGGTCGCGCCCTTGGCGAGCCCGCCCGCGATCCACACGATCGACTCGTACGCCGCCAACGAGGCCTCCGCCGCGTGCGTGTTGGTCGCCTTGGAGTCGTCGATGTACGCGACCGAGTCGACGTCGGCCACGTGGGCGATGCGGTGCGCGTCCGGCGTGAAGTTCCTGAGCCCGTCGCGTACGGCGGTGGCGGGCACCCCGAACGCGCGCGCGAGGGCCGCCGCGGCAAGGGCGTTGGCGATGTTGTGCGGGGCCGGCGGATTGACGTCGGAGACCTCGGCGAGCTCCTGGGCGTTCTTCTGCCGGTTCTCGACGAAGGTGCGGTCGACCAGGATGCCGTCCACGACGCCGAGTTGGGACGGGCCCGGCGTGCCGAGGGTGAACCCGATCGCCCGGCACCCCTCCTCGACGTCCGCCTCGCGCACCAGTTCCTCGGTGGCCTTGTCGGCCAGGTTGTAGACGCAGGCGACGCGATTGCCCTCGTAGATACGGCCCTTGTCGGCGGCGTACGCCTCCATGGAGCCGTGCCAGTCGAGGTGGTCGGGGGCCAGGTTCAGCACGGCGGCCGAGTGGGCGCGCAGGGAGGGTGCCCAGTGGAGCTGATAGCTCGACAGTTCCACGGCGAGTACGTCGTAGGTCTCCTCGCCCAGCACCGCGTCAAGGAGCGAGACGCCGATGTTGCCGACGGCGGCCGTGCGCAGGCCCGCCGCCTTCAGGATGGACGCCAGCATCTGGACGGTCGTGGTCTTGCCGTTGGTGCCGGTGACGGCCAGCCAGGGGGCCGCGTCGGGGCCCCGGAGCCGCCAGGCGAGCTCGACGTCGCCCCAGATCTCGACGCCGGCCTCGCGGGCCGCCGTGAACAGCGGCTTGTCCGGCTTCCAGCCGGGTGCGGTGACGACGAGTTCGGTGCCTTCGGGCAGGGTCGCCCCGTCGCCGAGACGCACGGTGATGCCGAGCGCCTCCAGTTCGGCGGCCTGCTCACGCGCGCGTGCGTCGTCGCCATCGTTGACGACGGTGACCTTCGCGCCGCGCCCGTGCAGCGCCTTGGCCGCCGGGAGTCCGGAGACGCCGAGTCCGGCGACGGTGACGTGCGTGCCCTGCCAGTCGGTCACTTGTCCGCTGCCCATCCCGCGTAGAAGAGGCCCAGTCCGACGATCACGCAGATGCCCTGGATGATCCAGAAGCGGACCACCACAAGGACCTCGGACCAGCCCTTGAGTTCGAAGTGGTGCTGGAGCGGGGCCATTCGGAAGACGCGCTTGCCGGTGAGCTTGAAGGAGCCGACCTGGATGACCACCGACATGGTGATCAGGACGAACAGACCGCCCAGGAGGGCGATCAGCAGCTCGGTGCGGGAGCAGATCGCCAGACCCGCGAGGACACCGCCGAGCGCGAGCGAACCGGTGTCGCCCATGAAGATCTTGGCCGGCGAGGTGTTCCACCACAGGAAGCCGAGACAGGCACCCATCAGCGCCGAGGCGATGACCGCGAGGTCGAGTGGATCCCGTACCTCGTAACAGGCGTTGGGGTTGGTCAGCGTCGTCGCGTTGGCGCAGGACTCCTGGAACTGCCAGACACCGATGAAGGTGTAGGCGCCGAAGACCAGGACGGAGGCGCCGGTGGCGAGGCCGTCCAGACCGTCCGTCAGGTTCACGCCGTTCGACATCGCCAGGATCATGAACAGCGCCCAGACCACGAAGAGCACCGGGCCGATCGTCCAGCCGAAGTCCGTGATGAACGACAGCTTCGTGGAGGCCGGGGTGTTGCCGCGGGAGTCCTGGAACTGCAGGGCGAGCACCGCGAAGCTGATGCCGACGATCAGCTGGCCGGCCATCTTCGCCTTGGCCCGCAGACCGAGCGAACGCCGCTTGACGATCTTGATGTAGTCGTCCAGGAAGCCGACCAGGCCCATGCCGACCATCAGACCGAGCACCAACAGGCCCGAATAGGTCGGCGTGTAGCCGGTGATCACCTTGGACAGGAAGTACGCCGCGACCGTCGCGAAGATGAAGGCGATACCGCCCATCGTCGGCGTGCCACGCTTCGCGGCGTGTTCGCGCGGGCCGTCGTCCCGGATGTACTGGCCGTAGCCCTTGCGGGCCAGCAGCTTGATCAGCAGCGGGGTGCCGACCAGGGTCAGGAAGAGGCCAATGACTCCTGCGAACAGGATCTGCTTCATCATCGGGCAGCGACCTCGCCCTCGGCACCGGTCTCGAGCAGCGCCTGAGCGACACTCTCCAGGCCGACCGAACGGGACGCCTTCACGAGCACGACGTCTCCCGGGCGCAATGCGCTGCGCAACAGATCGACCGCCGCCTGTGCGTCGGACACGTGCACCGACTCCTCACCCCACGAACCCTCGTTATATGCGCCCAGTTGCAGCCAGGATGCTTCCCTGCCCCCGACCGCGACGAGCTTGCTGACGTTGAGCCGGACGGCGAGCCGCCCGACCGCGTCGTGCTCGGCGAGCGCCTCGTCCCCGAGCTCGGCCATCTTGCCGAGCACCGCCCAGGTCCGCCGTCCCCGCCCCATGGCCACGAGCGCGCGCAGTGCGGCTCGCATGGACTCGGGGTTGGCGTTGTAGGCGTCGTTGACGACGGTGACGCCGTCCGGGCGCTCGGTGACCTCCATACGCCAGCGGGAGAGGGAGCCCGCCTCGGAGAGCGCGGTGGCGATCTCAGCTGCGGACATGCCCAGCTCATGGGCGACGGCGGCCGCGGCGAGCGCGTTCGACACGTGGTGCTCACCGTACAGGCGCATGGTCACTTCGCTGCACCCGGAGGGTGTGCGAAGGCTGAAGGCGGGCTGTCCGCTGTCCGTGAGTCGCACGTTCTCTGCGCGTACGTCCGCTTCGTCGGTCTCCCCGAACAGGAGCACCCTGGCCTTCGTTCGGGACGCCATGGCCCGTACGAGCGGATCGTCCGCGTTGAGGATCGCGGCGCCGTCCGCCGGCAGGGACTCCACCAACTCGCCCTTCGCCTGCGCGATCTGCTCGCGGCCGCCGAACTCGCCGATGTGGGCGGTGCCGACGTTCAGGACGAGGCCGATCTTCGGGGGCGTCAGATCCGTGAGGTAGCGGATGTGTCCGATGCCGCGGGCGCCCATCTCCAGCACGAGGAACTTCGTCTCCTCGGTGGCGGACAGGGCCGTCAGCGGCAGCCCGATCTCGTTGTTGAGCGAGCCGGGCGTGAACACCGTCGGCGCCTTGCGCGCCAGCACCTGGGCGATGAGGTCCTTGGTGCTGGTCTTTCCCGCGGAGCCGGTGAGGGCCACGAGGGTGGCGCCGAGCCGCTGTACGACGTGCCGTGCGAGGGCACCGAGGGCCGTCTGGACGTCCTCGACGACGATCGCGGGGACACCGACGGGGTGCTGCGCCAACACGGCGACCGCGCCCGCCTGGACGGCCTGGTCCGCGTAGTCGTGGCCGTCGACGTGCTCCCCCACGAAAGCGGCGAACAGACTGCCGTCCGCCACCTTGCGGGAGTCGATGACGACGGGCCCGTGCACCTGCACCGACGGATCCGGTATGTCGTGAGTCCGCCCGCCGACGACTTCTGCGATCTCGGCGAGAGAGAGGGCGATCACAAGTTCATCCCTGGGTCTTCTGGATAGCTTCGCGAAGCACCTGGCGGTCGTCGAAGGGACGGACCACCCCGGCGATGTCCTGGCCCTGCTCGTGGCCCTTCCCGGCCACCAGCACCGTGTCGCCCGGCTGTGCGCGGGCGACGGCCGCGGCGATCGCGGCGGCCCGGTCCTCGAAGACCTGGACCTCACCGCGCTCGTGTACCGGCACGGACGCCGCGCCCTGGAGCATGGTTGCAAGGATCGCGAGGGGATCCTCGGAGCGGGGGTTGTCGGAAGTCAGTACGGCGGTGTCGGCGAGCCGGGCCGCCGCGGCGCCCATCGGCTGACGCTTCGTCTTGTCCCGGTCGCCGCCGCAGCCGAGAACGAGGTGCACCTTGCCCTCGGTGACCTTGCGCAGGGCGCGCAGGACCGATTCGACGGCGTCCGTCTTGTGGGCGTAGTCGACGACCGCGAGATAGGGCTGTCCGGCGTCCACGCGCTCAAGCCGCCCCGGCACGCCCGGTACCGCGGCGACACCGTCGGCGGCGGACTGCGGGTCGAGCCCGGCGGCGGCCAGCGAGACGATCGCGGCGAGGGTGTTGGCCACGTTGAAGGTGCCCGGCAGCGGCGCCCTGGCGTCGATCCGCTCGCCCTCGGGGCCGATCACCGTGAAGGTCGAGTCCAGTTGGCCGATCTCGACGTCCTCGGCCCGCCAGTCGGCGTCCGGGTGGCCCTCGGCGGAGTAGGTGAGGACCGGGACGGTGGCCTCCTGGGCCAGCCGACGGCCGTACTCGTCGTCGAAGTTGACCACGCCGAGTCTGCTGCGTTCCGGCGTGAACAGCCGTGCCTTGGCCTGGAAGTAGTCCTCCATGTCGGAGTGGAACTCCATGTGTTCCGGGCTGAGGTTGGTGAAGACGCCGATGTCGAAGACGCAGCCGTCGACCCGGCCCAGCACCAGCGCGTGGCTGGAGACCTCCATGGCGACCGCCTCGACCCCGCGCTCGCGCATCACCGCGAACAGGGCCTGCAGATCGGTGGCTTCGGGGGTGGTCCGCTCGGACTTGATGCGCTCGTCGCCGATGCGCGTCTCGACCGTGCCGATGAGACCGGTGTTGTTCTTTGTCCTCAGACCGCCCTCGACGAGGTACGCGGTGGTGGTCTTGCCAGAGGTGCCGGTGATGCCGATCTGGAGCAGGTCGGGGCCGGGGTGGCCGTAGATCGTGGCCGCCAGTTCGCCCATCTGCCCGCGCGGGTCGTCGACCACCAGGACCGGCAGGCCGGTCGCGGCGGCGCGCTCGGCGCCGGTCGGGTCGGTGAGCACGGCGACCGCGCCGAGGCCGACGGCCTGCGTCACGAAGTCGGCACCGTGCACGCGGGCGCCCGGGAGGGCGGCGTACAGATCGCCGGGGCGGACGGCGCGCGAGTCATGGGTGATGCCCGTGATCTCGGCGCTGCTGTCCGGCGCGGCGACGGCCAGCTGATCGGCGAGCTCCGCGAGGGGGGTGGCGGAGACCTGAACCGGTCGTGGCGGCCCCGGATAGGTCACGGAAACGCCCTTCTGGGTGGTTTGGGACTGATCAGCGTGTGACACGGCGGTGAGCGTACCGGGCGCACCCGCCCGGGAGCGAAGCGAGGGCGCGGGCGAAGCGTGGTTCCCGGGATCGGGGGTGATCATGGTCACGGAGCGTTCCTGGCTGGTAGCGCTGATCAGGGCATGAGGCGGTCGGTCAGGGCGTGAAGCTGACGGGCAGCTTCGCGGCCTTGGCCCCGGTGGGCGGGACCTGAAGGGTCTTCAGCGCGAACTCCATCACCTCCCTGTAGATGGGTCCGCAGATCTGGCCGCCGAAGTAACTGCCCTTGGTGGCGTTCTGGATGGCGCAGTAGACGGTGATCCTGGGGTTGTCGGCGGGCGCGAAGCCGGCGAACGACGAGGTGTAGCCGCTGTACCTGCCGGTGGCCGGATCCACGCGGTTGGCCGTACCCGTCTTGCCCGCGACGCGGTAGCCGGGGATGCGCGCCTTGGTGCCGGTGCCCTCCTGGTCGTCCACGACCGACTCCAGCATCCTGGCGAGCGTCTTCGCCGTCTTCTCGCTGACCACCCGCGTCTGCTTGGGCTTGGCGGCGGGTGTGAAGCGTCCGTCGGGTCCCTTCTCACCGCGTACGAGCGTGGGTTCGACGCGGACTCCGCCGTTGGCGATCGTCGAGTAGACGGAGGCCGCCTGCATCGCGTTGATGGACACGCCCTGGCCGAAAGGAATCGTGTACTGCTGCGAGGTCGACCACTTGTCGGCCGGGGCGAGGATGCCCTTGGTCTCGCCGGGGAAGTCGAGCCCGGTGTAGCCGCCGATGCCGAACTTGCGCAGGTAGGAGTAGAGGACCTGGTTGGCCTGCGGCTGGGTCTTGCCGAGCTGGCCGGTGGCCAGGATGGTGCCGATGTTGCTGGACTTGGCGAGCACGCCGTTGAGCGTCAGGTTCCAGGTGGCGTGGTCGATGTCGTCCTTGAAGAGGCGGTCGCCGCGGTGCAGCCGGTTCGGCACGACGACGTGCGTCAGCGGGGTGGCGGCGTTCTCCTCCAACACGGCGGCCATCGACATGACCTTGGCGGTGGAACCGGGCTCGTAGGCGTCCTGGAGGGCCGCGTTGCCGAGCGCCGAAGGACTCGCGTCGGACAGGTCGTTGGGGTCGAAGCCGGGTGAGTCCGCCATCGCGAGGACCTCGCCGGTGCGGGTGTCCTGCACTATCACGTAACCGCGGTCGGCCTTCGACTCCTTGACCTGCTTGGAGATGGCGTTCTGCGCGGCCCACTGGATGTCGCGGTCGATGGTGAGCTCGACGTCGGAGCCGGGCACGGCGGGCGTCTCCGTGGAGCCCGCGGTGGGCACCAGGCGGCCACCGGACTGGGCGTAGCGGATCTTGCCGTCCTTGCCGGTCAGCACCTTGTTGAGCTGCTGCTCGACGCCGCCGCCGCCCTTGCCCTCGTCGTTGACCCAGCCCAGTATCCCGGCGGCGAGGTCGCCGTTGGGGTACACGCGCTTGCTGCTGGGGTCGGCGAAGACGCCGGCGAGGACGTTGACGGTGGAGGAGTCGGTGTCCGCCTTCTCGTTGAGCGCGCTCTTCAGATCCTTGATCTGCGTCCAGACCTGCGGGGTCTGACGGCGCGCCAGCAGGACGTAACGGCTCTCCTTGTTGGCGGGCCGGAGCTTCTTGACGAGCGTGGCCTGGTCCTGGCCGAGGATCGGGGCGAGCAGCGCGGCCGCCTGCTCGGGTCCGTCGTCGATGCCGAGCATCTTGCGGTTGAACATCGTCGGGTCGGCCGTGAGGTCGTAGGCGTCCACGCTGGCCGCGAGGGCGACGCCGTTGCGGTCGGTGATCCCGCCGCGCTCGGCGGCCAGCACATGGCCGACGTAGCGGTTCTGGTCGGCCTTGGCGGCGTACGCGCTCGCGTCGACGGCCTGCACCTGGAGCAGTCGTACGACGAAGGCGATCAGCACCAGGGTCAGCGCCAGGCCGACCATGCGCAGCCGGGGACGGGGGCTGCCGAGCCGCAGCGCGTTCGGGGCCGCCGGGCGGGCCGGTGCCGGGCGGCGGGTGGGGCGGGCGCCGGGTCCCGGGCGCCGCTGACCGGAGACGGGCCGCCCGGAGGAGGAGCGTGCGGGGCCGGGGACGCGTCGGCGCGGCGGTTCCCTGTCGGACACTTCCGTCACCTGCCGGGAGTCGTGGTCGGAGTCGGAGTCTGGACGGCCGGCGTGGCCGCGGGGGAGGTCGGCGTGGCCGCGGGGGCCGCCGGCGTGGTCGCCGTGGCCGGGGAGGCGGTGGGCGCCGGTGACGGCTCGATGGCCTCCGGCGGGCGCAGCACCAGCGGGATCTGTACGGCGGACTGCCGGGCGGCGGCGGCCGAGGGGACGCCCTTCACGGTGCCGTTGGGGTTCAGGAAGGCGGGGTCGCCGCCGGGGACCATGCCGAGCTCGCGTGCGCGGCGCTGGAGGGCGTCCGGGGCGGAGTAGGAGTCGATGTCCCGCTGGAGGGCCTGTTCCTCGTCGGTGAGGTTCTTGGTGTCCTTCTGGAGGTCGTCCAGCTTGAACGAGCCTTCGCTGAGCGCCGAGTTCAGCACCAGGAGCCCGATCAGGCCGCCGCCGAGGAGGAGTACGACGAGGAGGACGAAGGGCGTGCGGGCCGCCGCCTGGCCGCGGCCTCCGTTGCCCGGGAAGAGCCGCGCGAGCCGCGCGGCCCGCCCCCTCAGTTCGGGTTTCCTGCTCACTCGATGGCCTCCCTGATGCGCTCGGCGCCGCGCAGGCGGGCCGGCGCTGCCCGCCGGTTCTCGGCGACCTCTTCCTCGGTGGGAAGTTCGGCACCGCGCGTGAGCAGCTTGAGCCTGGGCTGGTACTGCTCCGGGACGACCGGCAGCCCGGCGGGCGCGGTGGTGGCGGCGCCCGCCGCGAACACCTGCTTGACCAGGCGGTCCTCCAGCGAGTGGTACGACAGGACGGCGATCCGTCCGCCCACGGCGAGTGTGCCCACGGCGGCCGGGATCGCCCGCTCCAGCACGGACAGCTCGCCGTTGACCTCGATGCGCAGTGCCTGGAAGGTGCGCTTGGCCGGGTTGCCGCCGGTGCGCTTGGCGGCCTGCGGCAGCGCGTCGCGGATCAGCTCGACGAGCCGTGCGCTGTTGCTGAACGGCTCCTTCTCGCGCTCGCGCACCACGGCGGACACGATCCGCTTGGCCTGCTTCTCCTCGCCGTAGGCCCGCAGGATCCGGACGAGTTCGCCCGGCGGGTAGGTGTTGAGGACCTCGGCGGCGCTGACGCCGGTCGTCTGGTCCATGCGCATGTCGAGCGGG
The DNA here is from genome assembly GCF_029892565.1 of Streptomyces pseudovenezuelae. GTDB lineage: Bacteria > Actinomycetota > Actinomycetes > Streptomycetales > Streptomycetaceae > Streptomyces > Streptomyces pseudovenezuelae_A. The sequence goes on from NZ_JARXVH010000005.1 coordinate 440,321, forward strand.
GCGTCCTGGGCGTAGGCGAAGCCGCGGTCGGCCTCGTCGAGCTGCATGGAGGAGACGCCGAGGTCGAAGAGGACGCCCTGCACGCGCGCGATGCCGAGTCTGTCGAGCACCTCGGGCAGCTCGTCGTAGACGGCGTGCACGAGGGTGGCGCGGTCGCCGAAGGGGGCGAGCCGCTCGCCGGACAGGCGCAGCGCTTCCTTGTCGCGGTCGAGGGCGACAAGGCGGGCCTCGGGGAACTGCTCCAGCAGGGCCTCGCTGTGGCCGCCGAGGCCCAGGGTGCAGTCGACGACCACCGCTCCGGGCGCCTCCAGGGCGGGCGCCAACAGGTCCAGGCACCGCTGGAGCATCACCGGAACATGTCGACTCTGGCTCAAGGGGCCCTCTCAGGTCGGCGCGGCCGGCCCGCACCGCCGGGTCCCCGCCCGCGGGGAGATTTCCGGCGCTGCCGCCGGGGTCTCCTGGGGATTTCAGTCCAGCGGGGAACGCCTCGGCTCCCGCTTCGCGTCACTTTAGTCCACGGTCTCTCGCGGTCAATCAACCGGCCTGCGCGTCGCGGCCGGGCCGTCGGACGAAGCTGCGAACCGGGAGAAATCACCCGGGCGGGCGCAGCCCCCTCCCTCGTGTGGCTTACCTCACACAGAGCACGTGATGACGCTCTTTTTCCCTTCTCACCACAGGACCGGAACGGCGGTGACCAGTACCGTCGTAGATATGACGACTTCTGCATCCGCTGCCACCGCAACCGAAGGCGCCATATCCGACGGCGGCACCGTGACCGACCGCCTCGTCGAGGCGAACGGACGGTACGCCGCCGCCTTCTCCGATCCCGGGATGGACGCCCGCCCTGTCCTGCACGTCGCCATCGTGGCCTGCATGGACGCCCGCCTGGACCTGCACGCCGCGCTCGGCCTCGAGCTCGGCGACTGTCACACCATCCGCAACGCGGGCGGTGTGGTCACCGACGACGTGATCCGCTCGCTCACCATCAGCCAGCGCAAGCTCGGCACCCGCAGCATCGTCCTGATCCACCACACCGGCTGCGGCCTGGAGGCCCTCACGGAGGACTTCCGCACCGAACTGGAACTGGAGGTCGGCCAGCGCCCGGCCTGGGCCGTGGAGTCCTTCCGGGACGTCGACCAGGACGTACGCCAGTCCATGCAGCGCGTGCGCACCTCGCCGTTCCTGCTGCACACCGACAATGTGCGCGGCTTCGTGTTCGACGTGAAAAGCGGCCTGCTGCGCGAGGTCGACCCGGCGTAACCACCCTCTTCAGGCCCCTCTGGCGGCTCTCGTTCTGCGTAAATCCCAGGCATGCTGGAGCCCAAGCACGGTAAAACCCGACATATCGCGGCCAGTTGTCCACAGTCGAGTGACACGAAACGGTAACGGCAGCAAGAATGCGGGTGTGGCGTCGCGCGGAACTTTTTACGCGCGGTGTCCGTGTTCGGGGTGGGCCGGTCCGCATCACAGCGCGACGGCCCGGAGAAAGAACGGGCCGAGGAGGGCCGGGTGACGACCTATGACGATCGAGCGAGCCTCACTGATCTGACCGCCACTGTGGAGCGTGTCCGCAGTTCGGTGGAAGGAGTGATCGAGGGCAAGCCCGAGGTCGTACGGCTTTCGCTGACCGTGCTGCTCGCCGAGGGACATCTTCTGATCGAGGATGTCCCCGGCGTGGGCAAGACGATGCTGGCGAAAGCGCTGGCACGGTCCATCGACTGTTCGGTACGGCGAATCCAGTTCACCCCTGACCTGCTCCCCTCGGACATCACAGGGGTGTCCATCTGGGATCAGCAGCGCCGGGACTTCGAGTTCAAACCGGGCGCGATCTTCGCGCAGATCGTGATCGGTGACGAGATCAACCGAGCGTCGCCGAAGACCCAGTCCGCGCTCCTGGAGTCCATGGAGGAACGTCAGGTCACCATCGACGGAACGACCTACGAGCTGCCCAGCCCCTTCATGGTGGTGGCCACGCAGAACCCGGTCGAGATGGAGGGCACCTACCCGCTGCCCGAGGCGCAGCGGGACCGCTTCATGGCCCGGGTCTCGGTGGGCTACCCCAGCGTGGAGGCCGAGCTGCAGATGCTCGACGTGCACGGCGGGGTGTCCCCACTGGAGGACCTGCAGCCGGTGGCGCACGCGCACGACATCGTGAAGCTGATCGAGGCCGTCCGGGGCGTCCACGTGGCCGACACGGTCCGCAGGTACGCGGTGGACCTGGTCTCCGCCACGCGCACGCACCCCGACCTCAGACTCGGCGCCTCACCGCGCGCGACGCTGCATCTGTTGCGCGCGGCGAAGGCGTCCGCCGCACTCAGCGGCCGCGAGTACGCCCTGCCGGACGACATCCAGGCACTCGCCGTCGCCGTCCTGGCCCACCGGCTGCTGCCGACCGCCCAGGCCCAGCTCAACCGCCGCACGGCGGAGCAGGTGGTCCAGGAGATCCTGCAGCGCACCCCGGTGCCCGCGACGCCCCAGCAGCAGGGCGGCTACGGCATCGGCCACGGCTCGCCCGGATACGGCCAGCAGCCGCCGCGGAGGCTGTGATGTCCTCCGGGAGCACCGGGCAGCCGGACGCCGAGCGCGACGAGAAGGGCGGCGTCCGTACGGCCCTCGCGGGTCTGACCACCCGCGGCCGCTCCTTCCTCGCGGCCGGCATCGCGGCCGCGATCTGCGCCTACGTCCTGGGCCAGAGCGACCTGCTGCGGGTCGGCCTGCTGCTCGCCGCGCTGCCCCTGGTCTGCGCGCTGTTCCTGTACCGCACGCGCTACCGGGTGGCCGGCAGCCGCCGGCTCTCCCCCGCGCGCGTGCCCGCCGGCAGCGAGGCCCGCGTCCACCTGCGGATGGACAACGTCTCGCGGCTGCCCACGGGCCTGCTGATGCTCCAGGACCGGGTGCCCTACGTCCTGGGCCCGCGGCCCCGCTTCGTGCTCGACCGGGTGGAGCCGGGCGGCCGCCGCGAGGTGTCCTACCGGGTCCGCTCCGACCTGCGCGGCCGCTATCCGCTGGGCCCCCTCCAGCTGCGCCTGACCGACCCGTTCGGGATGTGCGAGCTGACCCGCTCCTTCTCGACGTACGACACCCTGACGGTGATCCCGCGCGTGGAGGCGCTGCCGCCGGTGCGGCTGACCGGCGAGTCCAAGGGGTACGGCGAGGGACGGCAGCGCTCGCTCGCCCTGGCCGGCGAGGACGACGTGATCCCGCGCGGGTATCGCTACGGCGACGATCTGCGCCGCGTCCACTGGCGGCTGACGGCTCGTTACGGCGAGCTGATGGTGCGCCGCGAGGAGCAGCCCCAGCGCTCCCGGTGCACGGTGCTGCTCGACACCCGGGGCCTCGCCTTCGAGGGAGCCGGCCCGGACTCGGCCTTCGAGTGGGCCGTGGGAGCCACCGCCTCGGTGCTGGTGCACATGCTCGAACGGGGCTTTTCCGTACGGCTGTTGACGGACACGGGCAACTCGGTGCCCGGCGAGGGCGCCGACGGGTTCGCGGGCGCCAGTCAGGAGACGGCGGACGCGGCCGGCCTGATGATGGACACGCTCGCGGTGATCGACCACTCCGACGGCACGGGCCTGTCCCGCGCCTACGACGTGCTGCGCGGCGGCAACGAGGGGCTGCTGGTGGCCTTCTTCGGCGACCTCGACGAGGAACAGGCCGCGGTGGCCGCCAAGATGCGCCAGCGCAGCGGCGGCGCGGTCGCCTTCCTGCTGGACAGCGACTCCTGGGTGCGGGAACCGACCGATGTGCCCGGGGCGTTGGACAGGAGCGAGGACCGGCTGCGGATGCTGCGGGAGGCGGGCTGGACCGCGGTGCAGGTACCGCGCGCGGCCTCGCTGACCGAGCTGTGGCGCCAGGCGGACCGTGAGCGCACGGGCCTGACCGCCGCCGGCGGGACGATAGGTGAGGGGACGGGATCATGAGCGGGAGGGCACGACTGGCGGTGTTCGCCTGGGCGGCCACGCTGCTGGCGTCCTGCGCCCTGCTGCCGCTGGTCGAGCCAGCCATCTGGATCCTGCAGGCGGCGTTCCTGCTGGCCGTGCAGACCGGGGTGGGCGCGGCGACCCGCCGGGTGCCGCTGGCCCGGCCGCTGACCGTGGCCGCGCAGGCCCTGGTCACGCTGATGATGCTGACCCTGATCTTCGCCCGGCAGCAGGCCGTCCTCGGCATCGTGCCGGGTCCGCAGGCCTTCCAGCACTTCGCCGACCTGCTGCAGCAGGGCAGTGACGACATCTCGCGGTTCGCGATCCCGGCCCCGCTGGAGTCCGACGGCATCCGGCTGATGATCCTCGGCGGCGTCCTGGTGATCGGGCTCGCGGTGGACACCCTCGCGGTGACCTTCCGCAGCGCGGCACCGGCCGGCCTGCCGCTGCTCGCGCTGTACTCGGTTGCCGCCGGGCTGTCCGAGGGCGGCGCCGACTGGCTGTGGTTCCTGGTCGCGGCGGGCGGCTATCTGATGCTGCTGCTGGCCGAGGGCAGAGACCGGCTCTCGCAGTGGGGCCGGGTCTTCGGCGCGGCGGCACGCACTCCGGGCAGCGAGCCCGGCGCGGTGGCGCCGGTCCGCGCGGGACGGCGCATCGGCGTGGTCGCACTCGGCCTCGCCCTGGTGGTGCCCATCGCCCTGCCGTCGATGGACGGCGGCCTGCTGGACGGCGCCGGCACGGGAGTCGGCGCGGGCAACGGCAGCGGGGGCACGATCTCCGCGGTGAACCCCCTCGTCTCGCTGCGCGACAGCCTGAACGTGGACGAGGACCGCCAGGTCCTGTCCCTGAAGACCAACAGCGACGACATCTCGGACATGTACCTGCGGATCGTCTCGCTGGACGACTTCGACGGCAGCACCTGGAAGCCGGCCAAGCGTCACATCACCTCCGTACCCGACCAGTTGCCCACCCCGACCGGGCTCAGCGGCGACGTCAAGCGGGCGGAGATCGAGACCCGCGTCTCGGCCGCCGACTGGTACGCCCAGGACTGGCTGCCGATGCCCTATCCGCCCAGCGGCGTGGACATCACGGGCAACTGGCGTTACGAGCCGGTGGGCATGACGCTCGTCGGCGACCACGGCCAGACCACGCGCGGAGAGACGTACACGGTCAAGAGCCTGGACGTGCAGCCGACGGCCGAGCAGCTCGCCGACGCGCCGGAGCCGCCCGCCGCCCTGAAGCGCGACTACACCAAGGTGCCGGACTCGGTGCCCGCGGTGGTCGCCGACACGGCCCGCCAGGTCACCGAGGGGGCGACGAACCACTACGAGCAGGCGGTCAAGCTCCAGGACTACTTCACCCTCGACGGCGGCTTCGAGTACGACACCCAGGTGGACGTCGGCACCGGACCGACGGCGATAGCCAAGTTCCTGAAGGACAAGCAGGGCTTCTGCGTCCACTTCTCCTTCGCGATGGCGGCGATGGCCCGCAGCCTGGGCATCCCGGCCCGGGTCGCGGTAGGCTTCGCCCCCGGATCGCCGCAGGCGGACGGTTCGGTGACGGTGGGTCTGAAGGACGCGCACGCCTGGCCCGAGCTGTACTTCGAGGGCGTGGGCTGGACCCGCTTCGAGCCGACCCCGAACCGCGGTACGACCCCCTCGTACACCCAGACGGAGGCGCCCGGCAGCACGCTCCCCGACGTGGCACGTCCCTCGACGTCCGCGGGCGCGTCCACCTCGGCGGCGCCGTCGGCGAGCACCAGCTGCGCCGCGCAGGACAAGAAGCTGGAGGCCTGCGCGGGCGCGCTCCCGCTGGACACGTCGACGCCGGGCGACGTCGGCCCGCCCTGGTACGAGATCGCGGGCTGGACGCTGCTCGGCCTGTTGGCGGTCGTCGTACCGCTGCTGCCCATGCTGTGGCGGCTGAGAAGGCGCCAGGTGCGGTTGGCCTCGGCCCAGCACGCCTCGTCCGGCCCGGGGCTGCCGCACGGCCGGCGCAAGGCGGGAGCCGGCGATCCGGCCACCGCCGACGGTGTCTCCGTGGCGGCCCTGCCGGGAGAGATCGTGCCCGAGTACTCCGCCGAGGTGGCCGCCGGGCATGTCCTGGCCGTCTGGCGCGAGCTCACGGACACGGCCTGGGACTACGGCATCGAGCCGGACGACGCGCTGACCCCGCGCAAGGCGGCCGCGCGGATCGTGCGGCTCGGACAGCTGGAGCCGGAGCCTGCCGAGTCGGTGCACCGGGTGGCGCACGCCGTGGAGCAGGTGCTGTACGCACCGCAGCCGCGGGCCGTGCCCGGGCTGGCCGAAGATGTGCGCAAGCTGCGGGTGGCCCTGCGGTCCAGGGCCGGCCGGACCACGCGGCTGCGTGCGGTCGTGGCGCCCCGTTCGGCCGTCCGTGCGCTCTGGGACGCCTCTGACCGCTGGACGGCCCTCAAGGCCCGCTGGGCCGAACGGTGGGCGACGCTGGTGCGACGCCCGTCCGGACAGCAACAGGGCGGCTGAGCCGTCCGTGTGAGCGATACGGCCCCGACCTCTCGGAGATCCCCTCCGGAGGCCGGGGCCGTGTGCTTTTGGCGGCCGTCTGCCGCTGCCCGAGGCAGGGGCGTCGGCAGCCGTGTGCTTTGGCTGCGGCATGGTCGCCGGAGGGCCGTCTGCCGCTGCCCGCCACAGGGCCGTCGGCAGCCGTGTGCCAGTGCCCACCGCATGCTTCTGGCGAGCTTCTGCCGGTGCCGCCGCATGCCGTTGGCGGGCGGCCGGTGCCGCCGTATGCCGGCCCATGCCCCGCTGCCGCCCGTGACCGTCCCCGCGGATCGCCTGCCACCGACCGTGGTGCTCCCGCGGATGCGCCCGGCATGGGCGCGGCCGTCAGGGCATGCGTGAAGGGGTGACCACCCGTCCGGTGGTCACCCCTTCGACCGCATGGTGAAGAGCGGCTCGTCGAGCTATTGGCCCTGCTGTTCGTCGCGGCGCCGCTGCCAGCGCTGCTCGATCCTGTTCATCATGGAGCGCTTCTGCCGTCCCTGACGGCGCGCCTGCGGGGCACCGGCGGGCTGTTCACCTGGCTTGGGGGCCTTGCGCCAGCCGGTCACGGCGAGTACCGCACAGCCCAGCATGACGAGGAATCCCACCACGCTGAGCCAGACCTGCTTGGCGACCATTCCAGCCATGAGGAGCGCGATACCCACGAGGAAGCCCGCGACCGCCTGGTAGACCCGTCGCCGGGTGTACGTGCGCAGCCCGCTTCCCTCAAGCGCTGTCGCGAACTTGGGATCTTCGGCGTACAGCGCTCGCTCCATCTGCTCGAGCATTCGCTGCTCGTGCTCCGAGAGCGGCACGGAGTCCTCCTCATCGTGCAGTCGCCGGGGCGACTCGGGGGGTCCCTTCAGGATAGGCAGGGAATCGCCCCCGTGAAACCCGCCCCTCTGCGCCAATTGGCCAACCGGAATCCGCCATGAACATTCCGGCTCGCTGAATCTTCCATTCCCCAGCGGCCGACCGGTCATGCCGGGTGGTCTCCCTCGATCATACGGCGACGAGCGCCCGATCGGGGGGCCTGTGGCGTACTCCATGTGCAGCCAAGTCCCTGATCAGCGGCGCGGCACGGGAGGGCACTCAGGCCTCGGTGGCCCCCCGCGTCTCACCGAGCACGTGAAGCTGCGTGGCGACCGAGTGGAAGGCGGGGAGCGCGGCCGCCGCCTCCTCCAGCTTGAGCAGCGCCTCCAGGGCGCCGGGCTCGGTGTCCACGAGCACGCCGGGGACGAGGTCGGCGAAGACCCGTACGCCGTGCACGGCACCGACCGTGAGGCCCGCGCCCTCGACGAGCGCGGTGAGCTGTTCGGCGGTGAAACGGTGCGGAACGGGGTCACCCGTGCCCCAGCGACCGTTCGGGTCGGTGAGGGCCTGGCGGGCCTCGTTGAAGTGGCCGGCGAGGGCTCGCGCGAGCACGGCTCCGCCGAGTCCGGCGGCGAGCAGGCTCAGGACGCCCTCGGAGCGCAGGGCGGCCACCACGTTGCGGACGCCGTCGGCCGGGTCGTCGACGTACTCCAGGACGCCGTGGCACAGCACCGCGTCGTAGCCGCCGCGCTCGACCACGTCGAAGAGTCCGTGGGCGTCGCCCTGGACGCCCTGGACGCGGTCGGCGACACCGGCCTCGGCGGCGCGGCGCTCCAGCGCGAACAGGGCGTTGGGGCTGGGGTCGACGACGGTGACGCGGTGGCCGAGGCGGGCGACGGGCACCGCGAAGTTGCCGCTGCCGCCGCCGGTGTCGAGGACGTCCAGCGCCTCCCGGCCGGTCGCCTTGACCTGCCGGTCGAGGGCGTCCTGGAGGACCTCCCACACGACGGCGGTACGGAGGGAGGCGCGGGGACGGTTGGGGTCGGAGCGCAGCGGCGTCGTTTGCGGGCGGTCTTGGGAGACGGGCGGGCGCATCGGGTCCGACACGGCAGTTGACTCCTCGGCGCGGCACCGCCTCTTGCGCGGCGGAGCGAACGGGGCGCCTCCCCTGCCGGGGCGAGAGGGAGGCTTCAGGCGCCCTCCACCCTATTGCCTCCACTGCCGGACCCGGTCACGCGCAGGCATGCCCGACGACCCGTCTCACGAGCCGGACCTGGGGCGTCCGGACCTGGCGTCTGGCACGCCCCCTCACCCCGCGTCCGGGTAGTCGCGGTCCCTGTCACCGTCCTGGGCCCCCTCGTGGCGATCGGTTTCCTGGCGTGGTTGCGGGAGGACCGGCTGGAGGACCAGCATCCGCTCGACGAGGCGGAGGAACATCGCCACGTCGCGTATCAGGTCGTCGGCGTCACGGCGGCTGGCCGCGCCCTGGATGCCGGCCTCGGCGCGGGCGCGGCGTCGGGCGCCGGAGGCGAACAGGGCGCTCCACTCGGCGAGTTCGGGCACGATCTCGGGGAGCACTTCCCAGGCGCTCCGTATGCGGGCCCGCCGTCGGGAGGTCGGCTCGGGGCGCCCGCGGGCGGCGAGCACCGCGGCGGCGGTGCGCAGGGCGGCGAGATGGGCCGTGGCGTAACGCTCGTTGGACGTTTCCAGGACGGCGGCCTCGTCGAGTCCGGCGCGGGCCTGGGCGAGTAGGTCGAGGGCGGCAGGTGGGGCCGTGGTCCGGCGCAGTACGGGGTGCACATCGCTCGCCGGTCCGGTCAGTGAGGGGGCAGGGCCGGTGGCGCGGCGCCGGCGAGCGGCGGCTGCGTGGTAGCTGGCCATGACGAACCTCCTGTCGTCTGCGTGACGGCTGTGTGGCCGTATGTGTCCATCGTGCGGTATGGCACTGACAATCCGATCTGACCTGCGCTTTTGCTTCGATCTAAGGTTCGGGATAGTTTTTGCACTGACCAGTCAGTGCAAAAGCAGGGCAGGTGGGGGACGGGTGAAGGGGATGGAGGGAACCGTGTCCGGTGTCGGCATCACGGCCCGGGATCTCGGGCTGAAGGGACCGCGCGGCTGGGCCTTCCGCGGGGTCGCGCTCGACGCGGAGCCCGGCTCGCTGATCGCGATCGAGGGACCGTCCGGCTCCGGCCGTACGTGTCTGCTGCTCGCGCTCACCGGGCGGATGAGGCCTACGGAGGGTTCGGCGACCGTGGGCGAGTGGCGGCTGCCGAAGCAGTTGGCAGCCGTGCGACACGTCAGCGGGCTCGCCCATGTCCCCGGCGTCACCGACCTCGACCCGGCCCTGACAGTCGGCGAGCACCTGCGTGAACGGGCGCTGCTGCAACGGCGATTCGGCGACTCCCTGCGCGGACTGCTGCGCCCCCGGGCCGAGCGGGTGGCGGAGGCGAGGCTGCGGATCGACAGCGCGCTGGCCGCCGCCGGGCTGGACCCCGCGGCCCTGCCCAAGGGCGCCCGGACGGCCGTACGGGATCTGGAGCGGCTGGAGGCGCTGCGGTTGTCCGTTGCCCTCGCCCTGGTCGGCCGGCCGCGGCTGCTCGGCGTGGACGACACCGACCTCAAGCTCGCGGACGCCGAACGGGCCGAGGTCTGGGCGTTGTTGAGGTCCCTCGCCGCGTCCGGCACCACCGTCCTCGCCGTGTGCAGCGAGGCCCCCGAAGGCACCGTCGCGGTGTCCACGCACCCGTCCCCGAAGCAATCGACGCATACGTCCCCGAAGGAGGAGCAGGCCGATGCGCTCGCCGAAACTGGCCGTTCTTGAGCTGAGGCGCTTCGGCCGGGGGAAGCTGCCCCGCGCCGCCCTGGTCGCGCTCCTGCTGCTGCCGTTGCTGTACGGCGCCCTGTACCTGTGGTCGTTCTGGGACCCGTACGGCCGTCTCGACCGCATCCCCGTGGCCCTCGTGAACGACGACAAAGGCGCGAGCGCTGACGGCAAGAAGGTCTCGGCCGGCGACGACATCACCAAGGGGCTGCGGGACAGCGACGTCTTCGACTGGCACGAGGTCAGAGCCGACGAGGCACACGCGGGCGTGGAGGACGGGACGTACTACCTGTCGCTGACCATGCCGGCCGACCTCAGCCGACGGATCGCCTCCAGCGCGGGCGACTCCCCCGAGACGGGCGCGCTCCAGGTGCGTACGAACGACGCGAACAACTACATCGTCGGGCAGATCTCGCGCACGGTCTTCAGTGAGGTGCGCCAGGCCGCGTCCACCAAGACGTCACGGTCCTTCCTGGACCGGATCTTCATCTCGTTCTCCGACATCCACGGCCAGACCGTGAAGGCGGCCGACGGCGCCGACCGGCTCAAGGGCGGTATCGGGAAGGCGGAGAAGGGTTCGCAGGATCTCGCCGACGGGCTGAAGGACGCCAAGGACGGCAGCGGCAAGCTGTCCAAGGGGCTGAAGAAGCTCGACCGGGGTGCCGGCGATCTGGCGGACGGCTCCGCGCAGGTGGCGGACGGCACGCGGACGCTCGCCGACAAGGTCAACGGCGTCGACGCGAAAGTGGCGCCCTTCCTCAAGGACAACGAGAAGACCATCGGCGACACGGCTCAGTTGGTCGCCGACTCCTCGAAGGCCGTCCGCGCCCATCTCGGCACCCTGGTGAAGGCGGCCCCGATCGCCGCCAAGGGCGCCCGCACGGCCGCCGACACGCTGGACGACGTCTACAAGGCGCGCTGCGTGAACCCCGTACTGCCGGACGCGGCCTGCTCCGATCTGAAGAAGGCCAAGGACGCGGCCGCCGAGGTGGCCACGGTCGCCGACGACCTGGACACGCTGATCGGCGACCAGGACGGCGACTTGAAGAAGCTCGACAAGAACCTGGCCACCCTTCAGGAACAGGCCCAGGCGCTCGCCGACCGCGCTCCCCACCTCTCCGAGGATCTGGCCGGCGCCGTCGCCAAGATCAACAAGCTGAACGAGGGTGCGGGGAAGGTCGCCACGGGTGCGGAGAAGCTCAACAAGGGGCTCGGCACGGCCAGTTCGGGCGCTACGGACCTGGACGCGGGCGTCGGGAAGCTCAAGACGGGCGCCGAGGATCTCAACGGCGGTATGTACAAGCTCGTCGACGGCTCCGGGAAGCTCGCGGGCGGGCTGCACGACGGCGCCGGGCAGATCCCCGACTACGACAAGCGGGACCGCGACGAGCGCACCGGCGTCATGGCCGACCCGGTCCAGCTGGTCTCCAAGGACCTGCACAAGGCACCCAACTACGGCACCGGTTTCGCCCCTTACTTCATCCCGCTGTCCCTGTGGGTGGGCGCGATGGTGGCCTACATGTTGATCGCGCCGATGAACCGGCGGGCGCTCGCCGCGGGTGCCTCGGCATGGCGGATCGCGCTGGCGGGCTGGCTGCCGGTGGTGGCGATCGGGGTGCTCCAGACGGTGGCCCTGATGTCCGTGCTGCACTGGGCGATCGGCCTGGAGATGGTCCGGGCGGCCGGGACCGTGGGCTTCCTGTTCCTGGTCACGGCGTGCTTCGCGGCGCTCGTGCAGTGGCTGAACGCGCGCTTCGGGGCGGCGGGCCGGATCCTCGTACTCGCCCTCCTGATGCTGCAGTTGACGTCCGCGGGCGGCACCTACCCCGTGCAGACCAGTCCGGGCTTCTTCAACGCGATCCACCCCTTCCTGCCGATGAGTTACGTCGTCGAGGCCCTCAGGAGGCTCATCACGGGCGGCGGCCTCGGACCGGTGTGGCACGCGTGCGTGGTGCTCCTCGCCTTCACCGCGGGCGCCCTCGCACTGACCGCGCTGTCGGCCCGCCGGCGCCAGGTGTGGACCCTCGACCGTCTGCACCCGGAGCTGAGCCTGTGAGAATCGGGACCATGGAAAGCAGCAGCATCCCGTCGGGCGGCAGCACCCGCCGCGAGGCCACCCGACAGAAGCTCTACGAGGCGGCCGTCACGCTCATCGCCGAGCAGGGCTTCTCCGCCACCACGGTGGACGAGATCGCCGAGCGTGCCGGGGTCGCCAAGGGCACGGTCTACTACAACTTCGCGAGCAAGTCGGTCCTCTTCGAGGAGCTGCTGCGACACGGCGTAGGCCTCCTCACCGCCTCGCTCCGGGAGGCCGCCGAGCAGACGGCCCGGGACGGCGGCAGCAAGGTGGACGCCCTGGACGCGATGATCCGCGCGGGACTCGGCTTCATCGCCCGCTACCCGGCCTTCACCCAGCTGTACGTGGCAGAGCTGTGGCGTACCAACCGGACCTGGCAGTCCACGCTCATGGTGGTGCGGCAGCAGGTCAACGCCGTCGTCGAGGACGTGCTGCGCGACGGTGTGGCGGGCGGCGAGTTCAGCGACGAGATCGACATCCGGCTGACCGCGGCCGCGCTGGTCGGCATGGTCCTGGTGGTCGCCCTCGACTGGCAGTCCTTCCAGCCGGAACGCTCCCTGGACGACGTCCACGCGGCGATGTCCCGGCTGCTCCAGGGACGCGTCAGCGGTCACCGGGGGTGACACGGAAGGGATGTCACGGGGCGTGACACACGAAAGCGCCGGTCCGCTGTGGCCGCGTCCCCCGCGGGCCACCTCGAACCGGCGCCTTCTCCTGCTCCCCCGTTTTCCCCGTTCCCCCTGTTGGGACCCCGTTCCGGTCATTCCCCCGGGTTCCCCCGTGCCTCGCTCCCGCCGACAGTGCCGGCGGAAGGAGCGGATCGTGGGCGGCTCCGTTCCGGCGCCCCGTGTCGCCGGTGCCGAAGCCGTTCCCCTTTCCGTGTCTCCACTCTCTCGTTCACGCAGGTCGGGCCCCATCCGCGCGCGTACTCAACTCACCCACTAGGTACGCATACTCAGCCATCCGCACTCAGCCCCAGGACGCCGGTTCGCCGACTGGTTACGATCGCCTCCGTGTCCGTACTTCCCCTGGTCTTCACCAGCGGCTGGGCCAGCGGCATCAACGCCTACGCGGTGGTGCTGCTGCTCGGCGTGTTCGGTGCCACCGGACTGACCGACGACGTCCCCGAGGCGATGCAGCGCCCTGAGGTCCTCGTCACAGCCGGCGTGCTGTTCCTGATCGAGGCCGTCGCCGACAAGATCCCCTACCTCGACTCGGCCTGGGACTCGGTGCACACCGTGATCCGGCCGGTCGCCGGCGCCTGGGTCGGCGCGCTGCTCGCCGGGCAGAGCGGGTCGATGAACGACGTGGTTGCGGGTCTGGTCGGCGGTTCGACGGCTCTCGCCAGCCACACGGTCAAGACCGGGACGCGGATGGCGATCAACACCTCGCCCGAGCCGTTCAGCAATGTGATCGTGAGCCTGGCCGAGGACCTCGGGGTCGGCGGGATCGTCACGTTCGCGATGTTCCATCCCCAGGCGGCGGCGATCATCGCGGCCGTGCTGCTGGTGGCCGGACTGACGGTGCTCATCTTCCTGATCTCCCGGATCCGCCGTTATCTGCGCCGCCGGGCCCAGCGGCGCGAGGAGCGCAGACTCGTCTCACGGGTGGACCGGCCGCCGGACTGACGGCAGGACCGACCGCCCGTGCCGGGATTGTCAGTGGCGGTCGATAAAGTCGCAGGCATGGGACGGATCGCGGTGATCGGCGCCGGCATGGGCGCCATGGCGGCCGCCGCCCGGCTGGCCGTCGCGGGCCACCGGGTGGCGGTGTACGAGCATGGGGAGACGTACGGGGGAGCGGTGGGCCGCGTCGAGCGGGACGGCTTTGCCTTCGACACCGGTCCCGGTCTGCTGCCGCTGCCCGCGGTCTGGCGCGACCTGTTCGTGAAGACCGGCAAGGAGCCGCTGGAGGCGTGCGTCGAGCTGGTCCAGGTCGATCCGTCATCGCGGCACGTCTTCGCGGACGGCACCGAGGTGGCGCTGCCGAATGCCTCACGCGCGGGAACCGTCACCGCCCTGGACGAGGCGCTCGGCGCGGGCACGGGTGACCGCTGGGGCGACTTCCTGGTGCGGGCCCGCGAGGCCTGGGACCGCACCCGCCGGCCCCTCCTGGAGGAGCCCCTGTGGTCCGACTGGCTGGTGCTGGCCGAGCGCGAGCCCTACCCGTCCGTCCCGCACAAGCGACTGCTGCGCACCCGGCGGGCGGCCACGCTCGCCGAGATCGGCGCCTGGGAGCTGCGCGATCCCCGGCTGACCGCCCTGCTGGAGAGCCACGCGCTCGCGTACGGCCTGGATCCGCGCGTCGCCCCGGCGAGCGCCGCCGTCCTGCCGTACCTGGAGCATGCCTTCGGCACCTGGTATGTCCGGGGCGGTCTGCGGGAGTTGGCGCGCGCGGTGTACGAGCGGTGCGTGGCCCGCAGGGTCGAGTTCCACTTCGGCACCGAGGTCACCGGGATCCTGGAGAAGGACGGCCGGGCGGCGGGCGTGGAACTCGCTGACGGTTCCGTGGCGGAGGCGGACTTCGTGGTCGCCGGTGTCGCGCCCGCCGTGCTGAGCCGGTTGCGAGGTACGGCGATTCGAGGTGACGGCGAGGTCTCGCCGCAGAAGGGGCTGCCGAGCCGCCTGACGGTCCTGCTGGCGCTGCGCGGAGGACGACCGGAGGGGACGGCGCATCGGACCGTCGTACACGCGGAGGACCGCGAGCGGGAGTTGGACCTGCTGTTCGGCACGGGCACGTCGTCCGGGCCGGACACCAGACCCACGGTCACTGTGCTGCGGCCCGACGATCCGCGGTTGGTCCCGGACGCCGAGCACGAGGCGATCAGGCTCACGGCGGTGGTGCCGGCCCAACTCAACGGGGGCCGGGCGGAGTTCGAGGGCAACGAGCGACACGCCCAGCACTTGATCGACGTCGCCGAGCGGGTCGTACCCGATCTTCGGGAGCGTCTGC
The DNA here is from genome assembly GCF_029892565.1 of Streptomyces pseudovenezuelae. Lineage (GTDB taxonomy): Bacteria > Actinomycetota > Actinomycetes > Streptomycetales > Streptomycetaceae > Streptomyces > Streptomyces pseudovenezuelae_A. The sequence continues at coordinate 455,429 of NZ_JARXVH010000005.1, forward strand.
TGTGGCATGAGGTACGCACCCCGACCGACATAGCGGAGGCGACCGGGACGGAAGGCGGAGCCGTACCCGCGCCCTCGCTTGCCGCGGCCGGCGGCGCGCTGCTGCACCCGGCCAACACCACAGCCCTGCCCGGCCTGTTCACCGTCGGCGGCTGGTCGCACCCGGGCGGTGGCCTGCCGCATGCGGGCATGTCGGGCGCGCTGGTGGCCGGACTGATCGTGGAGGGGCCGGAGTTCCGGGGCTCTCAGTGAGTTCCGGGCTCGTCCGGGGCCCTCGGAGAACGCCGGAACCCTCAGTGAGCTCCGGCGGTCACCGCTGAGGCCTCAGAAACGGTACTGCTGCTCGTCGTACCCGTGCTGCTGCTGGCCCTGACCCTGGCCCTGGCCGTCCTGCTGGCCCTGCCCGTTGTCCTGGTACGGGTACGCCTGCTCCTGCGGGAGTTCGCCGCCGTAGGACTCGTCGGTGCGCTGCTGCGGGACCCACACGCCGTTGCCGGGGGTGTCCGTGCCGTAGCCGGTGTTGCCGTACTGGTCCTGGCTGTAGCCCTGCTGCTGGCCGTACTGGTCGTAACCGGCGTCGTAGCCGCCGCCGTAGGACTGGGTGCCGATGTACGGGTCGGAGTAGGCCGCGTACTGCTGCTGGCCGGTGGTGTCGTAGCCGTACTGCTGCTGGTCGTAGCCCGAGTAGTCGTACGCGTAGTTCTGCTCGGCGCCCTGGGCGGCCGCCGCGTACTGGTCCTGGCCGGGGTAGGCGCCGGACTGGTCGTTGTTGGCGGCGGCGGCGTAGGCGGCCTCGCTGTACACGCCGTACGAACCGGTGTCGTCGGGCAGCGGCTGCGGCTCGTAGACCGCGGTCGACTCGGCGGCCGTGGGCTGCGCGGAGCGGGCGGGGGCGAAGACGTCGTCGCGGTCGAAGTCGTCGGCGTCCTGGCGGTAGGCCGCGCGGTCGTCGGCGTAGCCACCGTCGCCGTAACCGCCCTCGGCCGACTGCAGGTCGGAGACCTCCAGGTTCGGGTCCTGGTGGTCGGGCTCGCCGCCGCGGCGGCGCTTGGTGTCACCGCCGGTGCCCGGCCGGCTGACCGCCCAGCCGGAGGCAAAGCCGCGGCGGAACGACAGCGTGACGTAGGTCTGCCCGACCGCGAACGCGGCGGCACCCAGTCCGATGACGATCACCGAGGGGATCAGCACCCCGAGCACGACGCCGAGGAAGCCGACGAAGGCGAGCAGTCGCCAGCGCAACCGCGCCTTGTACTGCAGCAGCACCTCGCCCAGCAGCCACAGCGCGACGATACCGAACGCGATGTAGAGGACCGTCCAGCCCATGTACGCCCCTCTCCCAGTGACCGCTACGCAGTGTGTCGTATGTCCGTGCGGCCGGTCTAGGCCCGCGGGGGGTGGTGCAGGCCCAGGTTTTCGTAGATTTCCAGGGACGCCGTGGAGTTGTTGAGCGTGATGAAGTGCAGTCCTGGCACACCTTCGTCCAGGAGCCGCGCGCAGAACTCCGTGGCGAATTCGATCCCAATGGAGCGTACAGCCGCCGGATCGTCTTTTGCTGTGAGGATCCGCTCTTTCAGGACGGAGGGGATCGACGCGTTGCTGAGCTGCGGAAGTCGTTCGAGCATCTTCACGCTGGTGACCGGCATCACCTCGGGGATGACGGGGGTCGCGCAGCCTGCGGCGGCCACGCGGTCGCGCAGGCGTAGGTACGACTCCGGTTCGAAGAACATCTGCGTGATGGCGTAGTCGGCGCCGGCCCGGCATTTGTCCACAAAGTGTTCGACGTCACTGTCCCAGTCGCCGGAGCGCGGGTGCATCTCCGGGAAGGCGGCGACGCCGACGCAGAAGTCGCCGGACTCCTTGATGAGCCGCACCAGTTCGGCCGCGTAGGTCAGGCCCTGCGGGTGCGGCACCCAGTCGGCCATGGGGTCGCCGGGCGGGTCGCCGCGCACCGCGAGGATGTTGCGGATCCCGGCGTCGGCGTACTGGCCGATGATGTTGCGCAGTTCGGCGACGGAGTGGTTGACCGCGGTGAGGTGCGCGACCGGGGTCAGGGTGGTGTCGGCGACGATCTGCTGCGTCTCCCGGACGGTGCCCGCGCGGGTGGAACCGCCGGCCCCGTACGTCACGGAGACGAAGTCCGGCGCGACCGCCTCGACCCTCCGGAGGGCGCCCCACAGGTTCCGCTCCCCCTTGGGGGTCTTCGGCGCCGAGAACTCGAACGAGTACGTCGTCTTGCCGGACGCCAGGATGTCGCGCACCGTGCGTGCGCGGTCCGTCCTGGTGGATGCGGTTCCGAGGGCCATACCCGCAGGTTAACCAGGGGGCGGCGGTCACCCAACCGGATGCCGGATATTTGCCCGGATTGTCTGCCTGTTGTCCACCCATCGGACAACCGAACGGACAGCCGGGCGGCCCCGCGGTCCCCAACGGACCACCCGTCCCGTCACGCCTCCCGCAGCCGCTTCGCGAACTCCGCCGCCGCTGCCCCGGGGTCGTCGGCCTCCGTGATCGCCCGCACCACGACCACCCGGCGGGCGCCCGCCGCCAGCACCTCGTCGAGGTTGGCGAGGTCGATGCCGCCGATGGCGAACCAGGGGCGGTCGGTGTTGAGGGCGGCGGTGTGCCGGACCAGGTCGAGGCCGGGGGCGTGCCGGCCGGGCTTGGTGGGGGTCGGCCAGCAGGGGCCGGTGCAGAAGTAGTCGACGCCTTCCTGGACGGCGGCGGCCTCGGCCTCCGGCTCCGCGTGCGTGGAGCGGCCTATGAGGACGTCGTCCCCGAGGATCGCGCGGGCCGCGGGGACCGGGAGGTCGCCCTGGCCGAGGTGGAGGACGTCGGCGCCGGCGGCGTGGGCGATGTCCGCGCGGTCGTTCACCGCGAGGAGCCTGCCGTGCCGGGCGCAGGCGTCGGCGAAGACCGCCAGGTGCTCCAGCTCCTCGGCCGCCTCCATGCCCTTGTCGCGCAACTGCACGATGTCCACGCCGCCGGCCAGCGCGGCATCGAGGAACTCCGGCAGGTCGCCCTGGCGCTTGCGAGCGTCCGTGCAGAGGTAGACACGGGCTCCGGCGAGCGCGGCGCGTGCGGTGTCGGACATGTGCGGGTCCCCCTGGTGGTCGGTTGCGTACGGTTCGGCGGGGCCGGCCCGGTCGCCGGGCGTACGAGGCCGGCCGGGCGTACGAGCGGCTCATGCACGGTCCGCTCGCGTCACCGGCACCCGGGCCACCCCTGCCACCGGCGTACGGGCCGACCCGCACCAGTCGCGTGGCCGCGGGCCGCAAGGGACCACGGCCGTGGCGTCGTGCGTGCCCCGGCCCGTACGCCGGGCGGTTGTTCAGGCGGTGCTGCCGGTCAGACGGCGAGCGCCTGGGCGCGGCGCTTCACCTCCGTACCGCGGTTCTCGGCGAGGGCCTGTGCGGGGGTGCCGGGCAGGCTCGGGTCGGGGGTGAAGAGCCATTCCAGCATCTCTTCGTCCGTGAAGCCGTCGTCCCGCAGCAGCGTCAGGGTCCCGGTCAGGCCCTTGACGACCTTCTGCTCGACCTCGTCGATGAAGGCGGCGGGGACGTGCAGCGCGCGGTTCTCACCACGGCGTACGGCGATGACTTGGCCGTCCTTGACCAGCTGCCGCACACGCGTCACCTCGACGCCGAACTGCTCGGCGATGTCGGGGAGCGTGAGCCACGCGGGGACGAGAGCATCGATCTTTGCGTCAATCTCGGTCACGTCGACAAGCCTGCCATCCCGGACTGACAGTCGGAAGCCGGGACCGCCCTACCTGCGGTTTTCCAACGGCCTCAGACCGACGCGACCTTCAGCGGGCGCGCCGGGTCCGCGAGCAGCTCCGGGTCCATCAGGGCCCCCGCGTCGATCAGCCGCCGCCCCTGGGCCAGGTCCCTGGGCCGGCCCACCGCGAGCAGGGCGACCAGGCGGTTCTCGCGCAGCCAGCACACGGACCAGGCGGGCCCGGACGGGTCGCCGCGCCACAGCAGCGTGTCGGCGGACGGGTGGTGGCCGGCGTACTGGACGAAGCGGCCGAACTGCTCCGACCAGAAGTACGGGACGGGGTCGTAGACCTGGGGCGCTTCGCCGACGATGTTCGCGGCGACCGTGCGCGGGCCCTGGAGGGCGTTGTCCCAGTGGTGGACCAGCAGGCGCTCGCCGTACCGCCCGGAGGGGAAGGAGGCGCAGTCGCCGACCGCGTAGACGTCCGGCGTCGAGGTGCGCAGCCGGTCGTCGGCCAGGACCTCGCGGTGGGCGCCGAGCGCGATGCCGGAGTCGGCGAGCCAGCCGGTGGCGGGGCGGGCGCCGATGCCGACCACGACCGCGCCGGCGGGCAGCCGGGAGCCGTCGGACAGGACCACCTCGCCGGGTTCGACGCGCTCCACGCGTGCGTGCGTACGCAGCGTGACGCCCGCGTCGGCGTACCAGGCGGCCATCGGCGCCGCCACCTCGGCGGGCAGCGCGCCCGCGAGCGGCCGGTCGGCGGCCTCGACGACGGTCACCGCGCAGCCCGCCTCGCGCGCGGCGGTGGCGAACTCCGCGCCGATCCAGCCCGCGCCGACGACCACGATGTCGTGCTGCCGGGCGAGCACCGGGCGCAGCCGCTCGGCGTCGTCCAGGGTGCGCAGCAGATGCACGCCGGGCACGCCGTCGGTGCCGGGCAGCCGGATCGGTTCGGCGCCGGTGGCCAGGACCAGGACGTCGTACGGGACCGGCCCGGTCTCGGTGTCCAGTGCGCGGTCGGCGGGGCGGACGCCCAACACCTCGTGGCCGAGCCGCAGTTCGATGCCGAGCGCCTCGAAGTCGACGTCGAAGGCCGAGCCCTCGGCCTTGCCCAGCAGGACGGCCTTGGACAGCGGGGGCCGGTCGTAGGGCTGATGGGGTTCGGCGCCGAGGAGGGTGACACCGCCGGTGAAGCCCTGTTCCCGCAGGGCGACCGCGGTCTGCACCCCGGCCATGCCCGCGCCGACGACGACCACGCGCCGCTTCGGTGACGTGCTCTCGTCCCGCGTCTGCTCGCTCACCTGATCACCATAGACACCTGACAAATAGTCAGTCAGGAGTCGTGCTCAGTGACCTGCTCCACAACACTGGTCCCGCTGCCCGCTCCCGACTCCCATTCCCAGGTCTCCTCAAGGCGCACACTCCCGTCCGCCAGCTCCACCACCGCCGACACGCAGTGCCCCGAGGCCGTCGTCCCGTCGGCCCGCAGCTGCACGTACCGGAAGTCCAGCCGGTCACCTGACCGAGTGCCCACGAGGTGCCCGCGCACGACGTCGCCACCCGCGTACTCGGCCCAGATCTCGCCGTCCTTCTCGTGGTACGCGAACCGGGTACGAGTACCCACCTGACCTGCGGCCTGGTCGGCGACGGGGGCGAGGACGAGGCCGTCCAGCGAGCGGGCCATGGCGGAAGGCTCCCTTACAGAGGCGTAGAACCAAGGGCTAGGCTGGCCAACGTACAAGCACTCGCGGGAGTCCGGACGCACCGGGCTGAGAGGGAGGCTGGCGGCCTCCGACCGTACGAACCTGATCCGGGTCATGCCGGCGAAGGGAGGGGCTGGACGCCCATGTCGTCACGTACTTCAGACGTCCTCGTCATCGGGGGCGGAATCATCGGCCTGGTCACGGCCTGGCGGGCCGCGCAGCGCGGCTTCGCGACGGCCGTCGTGGATCCCGAACCGGGCGGCGGGGCCGCCCAGGTGGCCGCCGGCATGCTGGCCGCCGTCACGGAGCTGCACTACGGCGAGCAGACCCTGCTGGGCCTGAACCTCGCCTCGGCCCGCCGCTACCCCGGCTTCGCGGCCGAGCTGACCGACCTCACCGGCCACGACCTCGGCTATCGCCGGTGCGGCACGCTCGCCGTCGCGCTGGACGCCGACGACCGCGCCCATCTGCGCGAACTGCACGCCCTGCAGCGGCAGTCGGGCCTGGAGTCCGAGTGGCTGTCGGGGCGGGACTGCCGGCGCCTGGAGCCGATGCTCGCGCCGGGCGTGCGCGGCGGGCTGCGGGTCGACGGCGACCACCAGATCGACCCCCGGCGCCTGGCACGCGCGCTGGTGACCGCCTGCGAGCGGGCCGGCGTGGTCTTCCACCGCACCTGGACCGACCGCCTGACCGTCGTACGGGACCGGGCCACCGGGGTCACCACCACCGACGGAACCCAACTGGACGCGGACCAGATCGTGCTGGCCGCCGGCAGCCTCAGCGGCCGTCTCGCGGGCGTACCGGACGAGGTGCTGCCGCCCGTACGCCCCGTGAAGGGCCAGGTGCTGCGGCTCACCGTGCCGCAGCGGTACGCGCCCTTCCTGAGCCGTACCGTGCGCGCGATGGTCCGCGGCAGCCAGGTCTACCTGGTGCCGCGCGAGAGCGGCGAGCTGGTCGTCGGCGCCACCAGCGAGGAGCTGGGCTGGGACACCACGGTCACCGCGGGCGGGGTGTACGAGCTGCTGCGGGACGCGCACGAGCTGGTCCCCGGCATCACCGAGCTGCCGCTGACGGAGACCCGCGCGGGGCTGCGCCCCGGCTCCCCCGACAACGCCCCGCTGCTCGGCCCGACCGCGCTGGACGGGCTGCTGCTGGCCACCGGGCACTACCGCAACGGCGTGCTGCTGACCCCGGTCACCGGCGACGCCCTGGCGCACGCCCTCGCCACCGGTGAACTCCCGGACGAGGCCCGCCCCTTCACCCCGAAGCGTTTCGCGCTCCTGGAGCAGCCCGCATGAACATCTCCGTCAACGGGGAGTCCCGGGAGTTCGCCCCCGGCACGGCTCTCGACATCGTCGTACGCGCCCTCACCCCGGCCCCCTCCGGAGTGGCCGCCGCCCTGAACGAAACCGTCGTCCCGCGCGGGCAGTGGTCCTCGACCTCCCTCACCGAGGGGGACCGCGTCGAGGTCCTCACCGCCGTCCAAGGAGGCTGACCCATGGCCGACGACCCCTTCGTCATCGGCGGTACGTCCTTCACGTCCCGCCTGATCATGGGCACCGGCGGCGCGCCCAGCCTGGACGTCCTGGAGCGGGCCCTGGTGACGTCCGGAACCGAGCTGACGACAGTCGCGATGCGGCGCGTGGACCCCTCGGTGCACGGCTCGGTGCTGTCCGTCCTGGACCGGCTCGGCATCCGGGTGCTGCCCAACACGGCCGGCTGCTTCACCGCGGGCGAGGCCGTCCTCACCGCCCGCCTCGCGCGCGAGGCGCTCGGCACCGACCTGGTCAAACTTGAGGTCATCGCCGACGAACGCACCCTGCTGCCCGACCCGATCGAGCTGCTGGACGCGGCCGAGACCCTGGTCGACGACGGCTTCACGGTGCTGCCCTACACGAACGACGACCCGGTCCTCGCCCGCAAGCTGGAGGACGTCGGCTGCGCGGCCGTCATGCCGCTCGGCTCGCCCATCGGCTCCGGGCTCGGCATCCGCAACCCGCACAACTTCCAGCTGATCGTCGAGCACGCGCGTGTGCCGGTGATCCTGGACGCGGGCGCCGGCACCGCCTCGGACGCGGCGCTCGCGATGGAGCTGGGGTGCGCGGGTGTGATGCTCGCCTCTGCGGTGACGCGGGCGCAGGAGCCGCAGCTGATGGCCGAGGCGATGCGGCACGCCGTGGAGGCGGGGCGGCTGGCCCGCCTTGCGGGGCGCATTCCCCGGCGGCATTTCGCGGACGCGTCCTCGCCCGCGGAGGGGCTGGCGCGGCTCGATCCGGAGCGGCCCGCGTTCTGAACGAACGTTCGACAATGGCCGGAACTCGGTGCGACGTCCGTCACAGCTCGGCTGCAGTCACGCCCCGAAATCGCCCGAACCGAGAGGCCTGTCGGTCACGGCTCGTACACTCACCTGCGTGGATACGACCCTTCAGGACCCTCTCGTCGGGCAGGTGCTCGACGGGCGCTACCGCGTGGACGCGCGGATCGCGGTCGGCGGGATGGCCACGGTCTATCGGGCCGTGGACACCCGCCTCGACCGCGTGCTCGCGCTGAAGGTGATGCACCCCGCGCTCGCGGCCGACGTCTCGTTCGTCGACCGGTTCATCCGGGAGGCGAAGTCGGTCGCCCGGCTGGCCCACCCGAACGTGGTGCAGGTCTTCGACCAGGGCGCCCACGGGTCGTACGTCTATCTCGCCATGGAGTACGTCGCCGGCTGCACCCTGCGCGACGTGCTGCGCGAGCGCGGGGCACTGCAGCCGCGCGCCGCCCTGGACATCCTGGAGCCGGTGCTCGCCGCGCTCGGCGCCGCGCACCGCGCGGGGTTCGTGCACCGCGACATGAAGCCGGAGAACGTGCTCATAGGGGACGACGGCCGGGTCAAGGTCGCCGACTTCGGCCTGGTCCGCTCCGTCGACACGGTCACCAACACCACCGGGACCGTCCTGGGCACCGTCTCCTACCTCGCGCCGGAGCAGATCGAGCACGGCACCGCCGACCCCCGGGTCGACGTGTACGCGTGCGGTGTCGTCCTGTACGAGATGCTGACCGGCGAGCGCCCGCACTACGGCGACTCCCCCGCCACCGTCCTCTACAAGCACATCCACGAGGACGTCCCGCCGCCCTCGGCCGCCGTGCCGGGCCTGGCCTACGAGCTGGACGAGCTGGTCGCCTCGGCCACCGCCCGCACCCCCGACCTGCGCCCCTACGACGCGGTGGCGCTGCTCGCGCACGCCCGCGAGACGCGCGCCTCCCTCCGCCCCGACCAGCTCGACGCGGTCCCGCCGCAGGCGCTCACGTCGGACCGGGACATCGCCGAGGACCGTACGAGTGTCATCCCGCGCTCGCTGACCGTGCCGCGCCCGCTGCCGGTCAACGAGGACGAGGGGCAACGGGGGCTGCACCGCACCAGCGTCCTGGCGTCTCCCCCACCCCTGCCGCCCCGGCGTCGCGCGGGCGGTGCCCGGCGGCGCGGGCCACTCGCGATCGTCGTCGCGATCCTGCTCGTCCTCGGCGTCGGCGCGGGCGTCTGGTACATCAACTCCGGCCAGTTCACCAAGGTCCCGGCGGTGCTGGCCAAGACGCAGGCCCAGGCGAGCAAGAAGTTGGGCGACGCGGGCCTGGACCTCGGGACGGTCAAGCACGCCTACAGCGACACCGTGAAGCGGGGCACGGTCATCAGCACGGACCCCGTGCCCGGCACCCGGATCCGTGACAACGCCTCGGTGTCCCTGACCGTCTCCGACGGCCCGGAGATCGTGCCGGTACCCGCGCTGAAGGGCTACGCCCTCGCGAAGGCGAAGGCCCTGCTGAAGACGGACGGCCTAGAACCGGGCATGGTCACCCGGGAGTTCGACGACGACGTCCCCAAGGGCTTCGTGATCTCCACGGACCCGGCGGAGGGCACCAAGCGGCACGCCGGCTCGGCGATCGCGCTGACCGTCAGCAAGGGCAGCGCGGTCGACGTCCCGGACGTCACCGGCGAGGACCTGGACGACGCGAAGGCCGACCTGGAGGACGCGGGTCTGAAGGTCAAGGTCGCCGCCGAGCAGGTCAACTCCGAGTACGACAAGGGCCAGGTCGCCGCGCAGACCCCGGAGGCCGACAGCCAGGTCGGCGAGGGCGACACGGTGACGCTGACCGTGTCCAAGGGTCCGGAGCAGGTCGAGGTCCCGGACGTCACCGGCGACAGCGTCGACGACGCGAAGCAGGCTCTTGAGGACGCCGGCTTCGAGGTCGACGAGGACCGCGGTCTGCTGGGCCTGTTCGGCGACACCGTCAAGAGCCAGTCCGTGGAGGGCGGGGAGACGGCGCCCAAGGGGTCGACGATCACCATCGAGATCCGCTGATCGTCGCGGGCGGCCCGGGTCGGGTTCTGGTGATCATCACCGGACGCCCGGCTCACGATCCGGTGCCGGAACGGGTCGTACCGCATGACACCCTGGACGGGTGAAGAGCCAGTTCCCCTCCCGCAACCCCGTCGGCGGTCACGTGCCCGTGGCCGGCGGTCTGAACTCCGTAGGGCTGTCCTACGCCCGTGAGCTGCGGGCCGAGACCGTGCAGGTCTTCGTCGCCAACCCGCGCGGCTGGGCCACGCCGGACGGCAACCCGCGCCAGGACGAGGAGTTCCGGGCGGCCTGCGAGGCCGAGTCGATCCCGGCGTACGTCCATGCCCCGTATCTGATCAACTTCGGCTCGCACACCGAGGCCACCGTCGAGAAGTCGGTGGAGTCGCTGCGGCACTCGTTGCGGCGCGCGCGGGAGATCGGGGCGCTCGGCGTGGTCGTGCACACGGGCAGCGCGACCGGCGGCCGGGAGCGGTCCGTGGCCCTGCGGCAGGTGCGCGAGCACATGCTGCCGCTGCTCGACGAACTCACCCACGACGACGACCCGTTCCTGTTGCTGGAGTCGACGGCCGGGCAGGGTTTCTCACTGTGTTCGCGGACCTGGGACTTCGGGCCGTACTTCGAGGCGCTGGACGCCCATCCGAAGCTGGGCGTCTGCCTGGACACCTGCCACATCTTCGCGGCCGGGCACGACCTGACCGGCCCCAGCGGCATGCACCAGACCCTCGACCTGCTGGTGGACACCGTCGGCGAGGGCCGACTGAAGCTCATCCACGCCAACGACTCCAAGGACGTCGTGGGCGCGCACAAGGACCGGCACGAGAACATCGGCTCCGGTCACATCGGCGAGGACCCGTTCCGGGCGCTGATGACCCACCCCGCGACCGAGGGCGTCCCGCTGGTCATCGAGACACCCGGCGGCAAGGAGGGGCACGCGGCGGACGTGGAGCGGCTGAAGAAACTCCGGGACGCATGACCCGGCACAACCTGTTGGGGAATACCCCCTGGGGGTATACGGTTCCTGCGTGAGGCAGGAACCGCTACCTGACGTTGGGGGCACTCATGGAGCACGAGGCACACGCGCACCACGACCAGCACGAGCACCAGGGCTCAACCGAGCATCAGCACCAGCACGCCGGTGCGACCAGCTGGCAGACCGCTGTCCAGGCCACCCTCCACTGCCTGACCGGCTGTGCCATCGGTGAGGTGCTCGGCATGATGATCGGGACCGCGCTGGGCTGGGGCAATGCCCCGACGACGGTTCTCGCGATCGTCCTGGCGTTCTTCTTCGGCTACTCGCTCACCCTGCGCGGGGTGCTGAAGGCCGGCCTCGGCTTCCGTGCCGCGTTCCGGGTGGCGCTGGCCGCGGACACCCTGTCGATCGCGGTGATGGAGCTGATCGACAACGGCGTGATCGTGCTGTGGCCCGACGCGATGGACGCGGAGCTGGCCGACGCGCTGTTCTGGATCTCGCTGGCGCTGTCCCTGGTGATCGCCTTCGTGATCACCGTGCCGGTCAACAAGTGGATGATCGGCCGGGGCAAGGGCCATGCGGTGGTGCACCAGTACCATCACTGACGACCGGGAGGACGCCGGGAGTCAGTGCTCGCCGGGAGTCAGACTTCGGGGCCGTCCCCGAGTTCTTCCTGGTAGGAGTAGCGCTGCTCCCGCCACGGGTCGCCGATGTTGTGGTAGCCGCGCTCCTCCCAGAAGCCCCGGCGGTCGGCGGTCATGTACTCCACGCCGCGGACCCATTTGGGCCCCTTCCACGCGTACAGATGGGGGACGACCAGGCGCAGCGGGAAGCCGTGCTCCGCGGTCAGCAGCTCGCCGTCCTTGTGGGTGGCGAAGATCGCGCCCTCGGAGGCGAAGTCCGCGAGGCGGAGGTTGGAGCTGAAGCCGTACTCCGCCCAGACCATCACATGGGTGACCGTCGGCGCGGGCGGGGCGATCTCCAGGATCGCCCGGGCGGGAATGCCGCCCCACTCGGCGCCGAGCATGCTGAACTTCGTGACGCAGTGCAGGTCGCCCACGACGGTGTCGTACGGCAGGGCCGTGAACTCCTCGTGGTTCCAGCAGTGTTTCTCGCTGTCCGCGGTGGCGCCGAAGACCCGGAACTCCCAGCGCTCGGGCCGGAACTTGGGGACCGGGCCGTAGTGGGTGACCGGCCAGCCGCGTTGCAGTCGCTGTCCCGGCGGGAGCTCGGAGTGGGCCGCTTCACCACTTCCCCGCTGCACCGACTGACCCATGCCTCCATCCTGACAGACCGGAGGCGGTGCATCGGACCAACATCAACTCAATACACCCGAAATTGGACTAAGCATGCCCTTACTTACTAAGTGAAGACTTACTGGACGATCTTCCGTTCCCGGTGCAAGGATGCGGCGCAACCCGCCAGTTCCCCTTGTTTTGGAAGGAGCCTCTGCGATGCAGGGCGACCCCGAGGTCCTCGAGTTCCTGAACGAGCAGCTCACCGGTGAGCTGACCGCGATCAACCAGTACTGGCTGCACTACCGCATTCAGGACAACAACGGCTGGACCAAGCTCGCCAAGTACACGCGTGAAGAGTCCATCGATGAGATGAAGCACGCGGACAAGATCACCGAGCGCATCCTGATGCTCGACGGTCTGCCGAACTACCAGCGGCTGTTCCACGTCCGGGTCGGCCAGACGGTCACCGAGATGTTCCAGGCGGACCGGCAGGTGGAGGTCGAGGCGATCGACCGCCTCAAGCGCGGGATCGAGGTGATGCGCACGAAGGGCGACATCACGTCCGCGAACATCTTCGAGGACATCCTCGAGGACGAGGAGCACCACATCGACTACCTCGACACCCAGCTCCAGCTGATCGAGCAGCTCGGTGAGGCGCTCTACATCGCGCAGCAGATCGAGCAGCCGAGCTAGTCGAGAGCCGAGCTACGCGGCTTCCTCCAGCGCGGATTCCCCGAGCGCGGGTTCGTCAATACTGGAGAGCACCGACGCGCCCTGGTCGACCAGCTCGCCGCGGGGGCAGGCGCCCCGGCCGAGCAGTGCCTGGATCCGGCGTACACACGAGCCGCAGTCCGTGCCCGCCTTGCAGGCGGACGCTATCTGGCGGGGGCTGCAGGCGCCGCCCTCCACGTGCTTCTTGACCTGCTGCTCGGTGATCCCGAAGCAACTGCAGACGAACACGCGGCTCACCTCCCGCCGGGATTGAAAAGGTCGCGCCGTCCCGACTAATCGGTGAGGCTAACCTAACCTTACCCGGCGCCCAGGAGCCTTAAAAGTGCGGTGGGGCGTGGATCGTATGTGATCCACGCCCCACTTCACGCTCCTGTAACAGGCACCCCCGTCACTGGTCCCTGTACATCTCCGCGACCAGGAAGGCCAGGTCGAGCGACTGGCTGCGGTTGAGCCGGGGATCGCAGGCCGTCTCGTAGCGCTGGTGCAGGTCGTCGACGAAGATCTCGTCGCCGCCGCCCACGCACTCGGTGACGTCGTCACCGGTGAGCTCGACGTGGATGCCGCCCGGGTGGGTGCCGAGGCTCTTGTGGACCTCGAAGAAGCCCTTCACCTCGTCCAGCACGTCGTCGAAGCGGCGGGTCTTGTGACCGGAGGCCGCCTCGTAGGTGTTGCCGTGCATCGGGTCGGTGATCCAGGCCACCACCGCGCCGGACGCCGTGACCTTCTCGACCAGCTCGGGGAGCCGGTCGCGGACCTTGTCGGCGCCCATGCGGACGATGAAGGTCAGCCGGCCGGGCTCGCGGTCGGGGTCGAGGCGCTCGATGTACTGCAGCGCGTCCTCGGTCGTCGTCGTCGGGCCCAGCTTGATGCCGATCGGGTTGCGGATCCGCGAGGCGAACTCGATGTGCGCGCCGTCCAGCTGACGGGTGCGCTCACCGACCCACACCATGTGCCCGGAGACGTCGTACAGCTGCCCGGTGCGGGAGTCGACCCGGGTCAGGGCGGACTCGTAGTCGAGCAGCAGCGCCTCGTGCGAGGAGTAGAACTCGACGGTCTTGAACTCCTCCGGGTCCGTGCCGCAGGCCCGCATGAAGTTCAGCGCGCTGTCGATCTCGCGCGCGAGCTGCTCGTAGCGCTGGCCGGACGGGGAGGACTTCACGAAGTCCTGGTTCCAGGCGTGCACCTGGCGCAGGTCGGCGTAGCCGCCGGTGGTGAACGCGCGGACCAGGTTGAGCGTCGACGCGGAGGCGTTGTACATCCGCTTCAGGCGCTCGGGGTCCGGGATGCGGGACTTCTCGTCGAAGGCGAAGCCGTTGACCGAGTCGCCGCGGTACGTCGGCAGCGTCACACCGTTACGGGTCTCGGTGCCCTTGGAGCGCGGCTTGGAGTACTGGCCGGCGATGCGGCCGACCTTGACCACCGGCACCGAGGCGGCGTACGTCAGCACGGCGCCCATCTGGAGCAGGGTCTTGAGCTTGTTGCGGATGTGGTCGGCGGACACCGCGTCGAAGGCCTCGGCGCAGTCGCCGCCCTGGAGGAGGAACGCCTCTCCCTTGGCGACGGCAGCCAACCGGGCGCGCAGCTGATCGCACTCGCCCGCGAAGACGAGCGGCGGATACGACTCGAGGTCCGCGATCACTGCGCGCAGAGCCTCGGTGTCGGGGTACTCGGGCTGCTGCGCCGCGGGCAGATCTCGCCAGGTGTTGCCAGCGCTGGCGCTGGTCTTAGCGTTCACGGTCACCCCGCAAACATTACGCGGTCGTGTCGTGCGGACATTCCTCTGCTCATCAATTGAGACGTATTCGGCTCGTCCGTCACATCACCCCGCGAACCGCGCCCGGAGCCTGGGACGCCCCATGTGTCCCCCTTCACACGGTGAACCGGTGTATGGTTCCGCGCATGTTCGCGCACTCGATCCAGAACTGGTGGTGGACCGCTCATCCGGCGGCCCACTGACTGCGCGTACGCAAGACTTCGCGAAGGCCGCCCGAGGGCGGCCTTCGGCGTTTCCGGGGTCGTTCCTCACCGACAGATGGCAGAGGAACCATGGACCTGACACAGCTGCTGCACGACGACCGTCCGTTCGCCGTGCTGCGCCGCCGCACGCCGGGCCACGACGAGAACACCGTGGAGGTGTTCCTCGGCCCGATCACCACCTACGACCGCCTCGCAGACCTCCCCGACGAGGGCCTCGCGCTCGTGCCCTTCCGCCAGATCCGAGAACGCGGCTTCGACGTCCGCGACGACGGCACCCCGTTGGCCTTCCTCACCCCGGAGGAGTCCTACGAGATCCCGCTGGCCGACGCCCTGGCCCAACTCCCCGCGCACGACGTCCGCGTGGAGGACGGCGGCTTCGACGTGGCCGACGAGGCGTACGCCGAGATCGTCGGGCGCGTGCTGCACGAGGAGATCGGCAGCGGTGAGGGCGCGAACTTCGTGATCCGGCGGACGTACGAGGGCGCGATCCCGGGGTTCGGCCGGGCCGACGCGCTCGCGCTGTTCAGGCGGCTGCTGGAGGGCGAGCGGGGCGCGTACTGGACGTTCGTCGTGCACACCGGGGACCGCACGCTGGTCGGCGCGAGCCCCGAGGTGCACGTGCGGATGTCCGGCGGCACGGTCGTGATGAACCCGATCAGCGGGACGTACCGCTATCCCGCCGAAGGCCCCACCCCCGAGCACCTGCTCGACTTCCTCGCCGACGGCAAGGAGATCGAGGAGCTGTCGATGGTCGTCGACGAGGAGCTCAAGATGATGTGCACCGTCGGCGACATGGGCGGGGTCGTGATCGGCCCGCGGCTGAAGGAGATGGCCCATCTCGCGCACACGGAGTACGAGTTGCGCGGGAAGTCCTCGCTGGACGCGCGCGAGGTGCTCAAGGAGACCATGTTCGCCGCGACCGTCACCGGGTCGCCGGTGCAGAACGCCTGCCGGGTCATCGAGCGGCACGAAGTAGGCGGGCGCCGCTACTACGCGGGCGCGCTGGCCCTGCTCGGCAGGGACTCCGGCGGGGCCCAGACCCTCGACTCCCCCATCCTCATCCGCACCGCCGACATCTCCGCCGACGGCCGGCTGCGTGTGCCGGTCGGCGCGACCCTGGTGCGCGGCTCGGACCCGGCGAGCGAGGTCGCGGAGACCCACGCGAAGGCGGCGGGCGTGCTGGCGGCTCTCGGCGTACGTCCGTCACGGCCGCGCGAGGAGCACGCGCGCGTGAGTCTCGCCGACGACCCACGCGTGCGTGCCGCGCTCGACGGGCGCCGGGCCTCCCTGGCCCCCTTCTGGCTGCGGATGCAGGAGCGGACGGACGCCCTGGAGGGCCACGCCCTGGTCGTCGACGGCGAGGACACCTTCACGGCGATGCTCGCGCACGTGCTGCGCTCCGGCGGGCTCGACGTCACCGTCCGGCGGTACGACGAGCCGGGACTTCGGGAGGCGGTGCTCGCGCACGAGGGTCCGGTCGTCCTCGGCCCCGGTCCAGGCGACCCCTCCGACACGGCCGACCCCAAGATGCGCTTCCTGCGGGACCTGACCGCGCGGGTCGTCCGGGACCACCGGCACGGTGTGCTCGGCGTCTGCCTCGGGCACGAGCTGATCGCGGCCGAGCTGGGCCTGGAGACCGTACGCAAGGAAGTCCCGTACCAGGGCGCGCAGACGGCGATCGACCTGTTCGGCCGAACCGAGACCGTCGGCTTCTACAACAGCTTCGTGGCGCGCTGCGACGACGAGGAGCTCACCGAACTCGCCGCGCACGGGGTCGAGGTGAGCCGGGCCGCCAACGGTGAGGTGCATGCCCTGCGCGGGCCTGGATTCGCGGGCGTGCAGTTCCACCCGGAGTCCGTGCTGACGCTGAACGGCGCCGCGGTGGTGCGGGAGTTGATCGGTCAGCTGCGCGGCACGAGGACGTTCTCGGAGCGGCGGCCGGCCTTGTAGTCGAGGACGTTGCGCACGGTGGCCTCGATGATCTGGCCGACGGCGTCCTCGGTGTAGTACGCCTGGTGGGAGGTGACCAGGACGTTCGGGAAGGTGACCAGGCGGGCCAGGGTGTCGTCGTCGACGGCCTCCAGGGACCGGTCGAGGAAGAACAGGCCCGCCTCCGCCTCGTAGACGTCCAGTCCCACGCCCGTGAAGCGGCCCTCGCGCAGTTCGGCGACGAGGGCCGCGGTGTCGACGAGGCCGCCGCGGCTGGAGTTGATCAGGATCGCGTCGTCCTTCATCGCCTTCAGGGCGGCTGCGTCATGAGCCGCTGGGTCTGCGGCAGCAGCGGGACGTGCAGGGTGACCAGGTCGGACTCGGCCAGCAGTCGCTCCTTGGGGACGTACTTCATGCCGAGCCGCACGCACTCCGGGTTCTCGGCGACGTCCCAGCCGAGCAGGTCCATGCCGAAGCCGTGGGCGATCCGGGCGAACGCCTCGCCGATCTTGCCGGTGCCGAGCACGCCGGCGGTGCGGCCGTGCATGTCCCGGCCCATCAGCCCGTCCAGCCGGAAATCGAAGTCACGCGTGCGCGTGGAGGCGCGGACGATACGGCGGTTGACGGCCATGGCGAGGGTCCAGGCGAACTCGGCGACCGAGAACGGGGAGTAGTACGAGACCCGGGCGACCGTCATGCCGAGCCGCTCGGCGACCTTGAGGTCGATGTTGTTGAACCCGGTGGACCGCTGGGCGATCATCCGGGTGCCGCCGGCCGCGAGGGTCTCCAGGACGCGGGGGTTCAGATCGGCGTTGACGCTGGTGGAGATCGCCTCGTAGCCGGCCGCGATGGGGGCGGTGTCCTCGTTCAGGAAGACGTCGAGGCAGCGGACCTCGTGTCGGCCGTGGAAGGCCCGCTCGATGAGGGGCCTCTCGTCGGCCTGGACACCGAAGGCAAGGATCTCCACGACCGCTCCCGCTCTGGTGGGTTATGGGCAGAACATTCCGAATATACGACCCATAACCCACCCGTGCCGGTCCGGGGATCAGCCTCCGGGATCACCCGAGGAGGACCGACCGAAGAGGTCAGCCGAAGAAGACCCCCACCTCCTCGTACAGCGCCGGGTCCACCGTCTTCAGCTGAGCGGTGGCCTCCGCGATCGGGACGCGGACGATGTCCGTGCCGCGCAGGGCGACCATCTTGCCGAAGTCGCCGTCGTGGACGGCGTCGATGGCGTGCAGGCCGAAGCGGGTGGCGAGCCAGCGGTCGAAGGCGCTGGGCGTGCCGCCGCGCTGGATGTGCCCGAGGACGGTGGTGCGGGCCTCGTGGCCGGTGCGCTTCTCGATCTCCTTGGCCAGCCACTCGCCGACCCCGGAGAGCCGGACGTGCCCGAAGGAGTCCAGCGTCCCGTCCTTGAGCACCAGGTCGCCGTCCTTGGGCATCGCGCCCTCGGCGACGACCACGATCGGGGCGTACGTGGCCTGGAAACGGGAGGTGATCCAGGCGCACACCTGCTCGACGTCGAAGCGCTGCTCGGGGATGAGGATGACGTTGGCGCCGCCGGCCAGGCCGGAGTGGATCGCTATCCAGCCCGCGTGGCGGCCCATCACCTCGCAGACCAGGACCCGCATATGGGACTCGGCGGTGGTGTGCAGGCGGTCGATGGCCTCCGTGGCGATGCCGACCGCGGTGTCGAAGCCGAAGGTGTAGTCGGTGGCGGAGAGGTCGTTGTCGATGGTCTTGGGGACGCCCACACAGGGCACGCCGTGCTCGTCGGACAGTCGCGCGGCGACGCCGAGGGTGTCCTCGCCGCCGATCACGATGAGTGCCTCGACCTCCTGCTCGGCCAGGTTCTCCTTGACCCGGCGGATGCCGTCCTCCTGCTTCAGCGGGTTGGTGCGGGAGGAGCCGAGGATGGTGCCGCCGCGGGGCAGGATGCCGCGCACCGCGGGGATGTCCAGACGCACGCTGTCGTTCTCCAGTGGACCGCGCCAGCCGTCCCGGAAGCCGACGAATTCGTAGCCGTACTCCTGCACGCCCTTGCGGACGATGGCCCGGATGACGGCGTTGAGCCCGGGGCAGTCGCCGCCTCCGGTCAGTACTCCGACGCGCATGGAAGATTCCCTTCGCCGCAGTTTCCTGTGACAGCCACGCTAATGGTGATCCAGGTCACAGCGGGATGGGTGGGAAGGTCAATTCCGGTGAAGCGTCAGGCTGTTCGATTGCTTCCCGGCACGCTCGCGCGCCGCTACTCGTCCGCTACTCGTCGTCCAGGCCGCGTTCTATGGCGTACCGGACCAGCTCGACGCGGTTGTGCAGCTGGAGTTTGCCGAGGGTGTTCTGGACGTGGTTCTGGACCGTGCGGTGGGAGATGACCAGGCGTTCCGCGATCTGCTTGTAGCTCAGACCCTTGGCGACCAGGCGCAGCACCTCGGTCTCCCGGTCGGTCAGCTGCGGGGCCTTGGGCTCGTCGCTGCCCGCGGCCGGCGCCGGGTCGGAGGCGAGGCGGCGGTACTCGCCGAGGACCAGTCCGGCCAGGCCCGGCGTGAACACCGGGTCGCCGACGGCCGTGCGGCGCACCGCGTCCAGCAGTTCCTCGGTCGACGCCGACTTGAGGAGGTAGCCGGTCGCGCCCGACTTCACGGCCTCCAGGACGTCGGCGTGCTCGCCGCTCGCGGACAGGACCAGGACGCGCAGGGCGGGGTTGTGGCCGACGAGTTCCTTGCAGACCTGGACGCCGGGCTTGAGCGGCAGGTTGAGGTCGAGGACCAGGACGTCGGGGCCGACGGCCTTGGCACGGCGTACGGCCTGATCGCCGTCGCCCGCGGTGGCGACCACCTCGAAGCCGGACGCGTCCAGGTCGCGGGCGACGGCGTCGCGCCACATCGGGTGGTCGTCGACCACCATGACCCTGATCGGGCCCTGCTCACTCATCGCCGCTCCGCCTTCCCGTCCTTCTCGCGATCCGTCTTCCGGTCCTTGGGCACCTTCAGCTCGACCTCCGTGCCCTGGCCGGGCACCGAGATCAGTTCGGCGCTGCCGCCGAGTTCGCGCAGCCGGCCCCGGATCGACAGGGCGACCCCCAGCCGGCCCTCGCCCTCGGCCTGGGCGAGCCGTCCGTCGGGGATGCCGGGTCCGTCGTCCCGTACGGTCACCACGACCTCGTCGGGCTCGTCCTCGACCAGGATCCACGCGCGCGCGTCCTCGCCGGCGTGCCGGTGGACGTTGTCCAGGGCGGCCCCGACGGCCGCGGCCAGCTCACGTGCGGCCGGTGCGGGCAGCGGCACCGGGGCGCCGGGCTCGGCGAAGCTGACCTTGGCGGCGGCGTAGGGGGCGAGCAGGGTACGCAGGTCGACGGGACCGTCGTCCTCCTCGGGCGTCTCGACGGCCCGTACGAGCGCCCCCTGGGCCGCGTCCTCCGAAGCACGCGATACGGGCACCAGGCCGCCGGAGACCAGCATGCGCAGCGCGACCTCCTGCTCGCCGGCCATCCGGCCCAGCTCGGCCGCCTCGCCGCCCAGGATCACACTGCGCCGCTGCACCATGGCCAGCACCTGGAGCACGCCGTCGTGGATGTCCCGGGCGAGCCGCTCGCGTTCGCGGGTGGCGGCCTCGATCTCCAGGGCGCGGGCGAGGGTGCGCTCGGAGGCACGGGCGACCTCGACGACGTAGCCGATGGCGATGGAGGCGACCCAGACGAGGATCACGTTGTGGACGGTGTCGCGGGCCGGGGAGCCGCGCTCGATCAGGTTGGCGGCGGCGACCGGCGTCGAGGCGAAGGCGGCCCAGCGCCAGCCGCCCTTGATGGCGAACGCGAGGACCGAGCCGGCGGTCCATATCGACGGCAGGGTGGGGCCGCCGCTGTGGATGTGCTGGTCGTCGGCGACCAGCGGGGTGAGCAGGATGCCGATGAGCGCGATGGTGAGGTCTACGGCGAGGAAGCGCTTGGTGCAGGCGACCGCGTTCTGGACGCGGGGCAGGGTGGCGAGGGTCCAGACGAACAGGACGGCGAAGTAGGCGATGGCGATCGCGGGCCGGTCGTACTCGTCGTAGGCGGTGGCGAACAGGCCGACCGCGTACAGCATCGTGAGCACCCGGTAGGCGGTCAGCGCACGCCACAGCGGCTGCTCGACCGACATCCTCATCACTTGCTCGCGCTTGGCCATGCCCCGTCCCCCTCCACGCGCTCCAACACGCCCTTGCGCGGTCGTTCGCGCGCCCCCAGCCTGCCGTGTCCCGGCGGCTAGGACCCGGACTTCTGCCGATCGGCTTCCGCCGAGTCTGCCGCCGGTGTGTCCGCGGACGGCTTGTGTGCCGCCGGTGTGTCCGTCGGCAGCTCGCGCGTGGCCGCTGCCGCTGTGTCTGCTGCCGGCCCGCCCGCTACGGCTGTGTCCGCACGCGCCGTGCCCGCTGCCGCATCATCAACTGCCGGCTCGCCCGCTTGCGCCGTATCCGCTGCGGACTTGCCCGCCTCGGCCTCGTCCGCCGCCGCAGTGTCCGCCTGCGCCGAATCCTCTGCCGCTGCGTCCGCTACCGCCTTGTCGGCTACGGACTGGCCCGCCTCGACCTCGACTGCTGCCAGCTCGTCCGCCTGCACCGTGCCCGCCTCGGGCTTGTCCGCTTCCGGCTCGCCCGCCTGCGCCGTGCCCGCTACGGACTTGCCCGCCTCGGCCTCGTCCGCTGCCGCAGTGTCAGCCTGCGCCGAATCCTCTGCCGCTGCGTCCACTGCCGCCTTGTCGGCTACGGACTGGCCCGCCTCGACCTCGACTGCTGCCGGCTCGCCCGCCTGCGCCGTGCCCGCTACGGACTTGTCCGCCTCGGCCTCGTGCGCCGCCGTTGCGCCCGCTGCCGCCGTACGCGCTGCCGCCGCCTTTTCCGCCGCCGCCTTTTCCAGCTCGGCCTTCTCCTTCTCGGCCTGTGCCAGGGCGGCCTTCGCGGCCTTCTCCGCTTCCTTGTCGGCCTTCGCCGCCTCCGTGATCTGGCGCTTGGCGGCGGTCGCGTAGATGTCGACGTACTCCTGGCCGGAGAGCTTCATGATCTCGTACATGACCTCGTCGGTCACCGCGCGCAGGACGAAGCGGTCGTGCTCCATGCCCTGGTAGCGGCTGAAGTCCAGGGGCTTGCCGATCCGGATGCCCGGGCGCATCAGCTTGGGCATCACCTTGCCGGGCGGCTGGATCTTCTCGGTGTCGATCATCGCGACCGGGACCACCGGCGCGCCGGAGGCGAGCGCCACGCGCGCGAGGCCGCCGGGCTTGCCCCGGTACAGGCGGCCGTCGGGCGAGCGCGTGCCCTCCGGGTAGATCCCGAACAGCTCACCGCGGGCCAGGACCTCCAGGCCGCTCTGGATGGCCGCCTCGCCGGCGCCGCGCGCGCCGGAGCGGTCCACCGGGAGCTGGCCGACACCCTTGAAGAAGGCGGCCGTCAGCCGGCCCTTGACGCCGGGGGTGGTGAAGTACTCGGCCTTCGCGATGAAGGTGACCTTGCGGTCCAGGACCGCGGGCAGGAAGAACGAGTCGGAGAAGGACAGGTGGTTGCTCGCCAGGATCGCGGGGCCCTCGGCCGGAATGTTCTCCAGGCCTTCCACCCAGGGTCTGAAGGCGACCTTCAGTGGTCCCCCGATGGCGACCTTCATCGTGCCGTACAACAACCGAGTGCCTCCTGTGTCTGTAGATCAGACCTTAACGCGGCCTGCCGCCAAAGGAGCCGACGACCCTGGTCGGTGTCAGTGCGGTCGCGTACGGTGAATCACCTGGACTTCACGTCACTCTCATGAACCGCCACTCTCATGAACAGGAGACCGAAGGTGCCGGTCCTTCCTGGAGCCGAGCCGTACCGCCACGAGGGCGGAGAGGCCGGGGTCCTCCTCTGTCACGGTTTCACCGGTTCCCCCCAGTCGCTGCGCCCCTGGGCGGAGCGTCTCGCCGCACACGGACTCACGGTCTCGCTGCCGCTGCTGCCCGGCCACGGCACCCGCTGGGAGGACATGCAGCTCACCGGCTGGCAGGACTGGTACGCGGAGGTGGACCGCGAGCTGCGGGCCCTGCGCGAGCGCTGCGGCGAGGTGTTCGTGGCCGGCCTGTCGATGGGCGGCACCCTCGCGCTGCGCCTCGCGGCCAAGCACGGGGACGCGGTCAGCGGCGTGATCATCGTCAACCCGGCGAACAAGATGCACGGCGCGGCGGCCCACGCCCTTCCGGTGGTCCGCCATCTCGTGCCGTCGACGAAGGGCATCGCCAGCGACATCGCCAAGGAGGGCAGCGAGGAGTTGGGGTACGACCGGGTGCCGCTGCACGCGGCGCACGCCCTGCGGAACCTGTTCCGCCAGGTCGACCGGGAGCTGCCGCAGGTCACACAGCCGCTGTTGCTGCTGCGCAGCCCGCAGGACCATGTGGTGCCGCCGGCCGACTCGGCCCGGATCCTCGGCCGGGTCTCCTCGCGGGACGTGACGGAGATCCTGCTGGAACAGAGCTACCACGTCGCGACGTTGGACCACGACGCGGACCGGATCTTCGAGGAGAGCCTCGCGTTCATCGGCCGGCTCGCACCCAGTGTCGGCAAGGAAGGGACGGCCGCAGGTGGCTGAGCACGACTCGGATCGCGAGGACCGCGAACCCGAAGAGCAGGGCGTCCCGTTCGACGAGGCTGCCGCGTGGGCGGCGATCGTCGAGGGGTACGGCGAAGAGCCCCCGGACCCGCCGGGTGCCAAACCCTTCAAGTCCATCGAGGATCTGGCCCTGCTGGAGCCGGAGACCAACGACGCACCGTCGGCCGAGCCCTCTTCGAAGCCGGCGAAGGAGGAGGAGAAGAAGCCGTCGGGACCACTGGGCGGCTCCGTCTCCTTCGCCCCCGGCATCGGCCCGCGCGACTACCCGGCGCCCGAGCCGGCCGAGTCGGACTTCGACGAGGACGACGAGGGTCACTTCGTCCCGCCGGAGCCGCCGCCCCTGCCCGCCGCCGACGTGACCGCGAAGTTCGCCTGGCTCGGGGTGATCGGCGGCCCGCTGCTCCTCCTGCTGGCGGTCCTGCTCGGCTGGGACATGACCTGGTGGCTGACCACGGTCGGCATCGGCGGCTTCCTGGGCGGGTTCGCCACGCTGGTGATGCGGATGAAGACGGACGACGAGGACGAGGGCGACCCGGGGCGCGGAGCGGTCGTCTAGCTCCCTGGGTCCACCAGAGTTCTGAAGACAGCTAGTTCGCGGGGATTCTGAGGGCGGCAAGGACCGGCAGATGGTCCGTGGCCGCCCTCAGGTCTGTCTCCGTCACCCCCGGCTGGTCCAACGGGACCCCGCAGCCCAGTACCTCGACGCCCTTGGTGGCGAAGATCGCGTCGATGCGCTGGAAGGGGGTGACCGGGTTGAACGTGTACTCGCCGCCCCAGGGCACGGTGGTCCGGCAGTCCTGGAGGCCCTCGGCCAGCCGCTGGAAGGCGGGACCGCCGGGGCGTTCGTTTATGTCGCCGCCCGCGATCGCGTGGTCCGTGCCGAGGCCGGCGAGACGGTCCAGGAGCATGCCGCTCTGCTCGTGCCGCTCGTCCTTCCGCAGGGAGAGGTGACAGCTCAGTACGCCCAGGCGGGCGCCGCCGAACCGGACGACGGCGGTGGCGAACCCACGCCGGTGCTGGCCGGGGGTGAGAGGCAGCAGGACGTCCTCGGTGCGCTCGACGGTGGCACGGAGGGTGCACAGGATCGCCGGTCCCGCGGCGGTGCCGCCGCCAGTGAGGACCACCTGGCCCGAAGCGGCCGCGAGGCGGGCCAGCTTCTTGCGCCAGCGGAAGAAGCGCGGGGCCTCCTGGACCAGGACCAGGTCGGGGGCGCAGGCGCTGATCACACGGGCCAGGGCGGCGGTGTCGTCGCGCATCGAGCGGATGTTGTAGCTGAGGACCCGGAGGACGGCGGAACCGTCGGGCTCGGTCCGGGAGTTGGGCAGCAGCGGGGTGGAAATCGCCATGGTCGCCAACATACGACGAAGCCCGCCGTCCCGGAGTACGGGCTCGGCGGGCGTGGCCGTGCGGACGGCGATGTCACCGGACCGGCGTCACATGATCGGGTCGGGCTCCCGGGCCAGGTCCGCGGCACCGACGAGACCCGCCTTGTTGCCGAGCTGGGCCGCGATCACGTCGGCGACCGGGCGCCAGTTGCCGCCCACCAGCCAGCGCTTGTACGACTTGCGGATCGGGTCGAGGACGAGCTCGCCCTCGTCGGAGAGGCCGCCGCCGACGATGAACGCGGAGGGGTCGAAGAGCGAGGCGAGGTCGGCGAGACCGGCGCCGGCCCAACGGGCGAGCTCACGGTAGGAGTCGACGGCCACCGGGTCGCCCTGCCGGGCGGCCATGGAGATGTGCTTGCCCTCGATGCTGTCCGGGTTGCCGTCACCGAGGCCGAGCAGGATCTCGGCGTTCTCGGGGGTGGCGTTGGCGCGCTGCTTGGCGTATCTGACGAGGGCGCGGCCGGAGGCGTACTGCTCCCAGCAGCCCTGCGAGCCGCAGCCGCACAGCAGGCCGTCCGGCACCATCCGGATGTGGCCGAACTCGGCGGCCACACCGAAGTGTCCGCGGCGCAGCTTGTTGCCGATGATGATGCCGCCGCCGAGGCCGGTGCCGAGGGTGATGCAGATGACATTGCGGTGGCCCTTGCCGGCACCGAACTTGTACTCGCCCCACGCGGCGGCGTTGGCGTCGTTCTCGACCACGACGGGGAGGCCGACGCGAGCCTCGACCTTCTCCTTCAGCGGCTCCTGGCGCCAGTCGATGTTCGGCGCGAAGTAGACCGTGGAGCGCTGCCGGTTCACGTAACCGGCCGCACCGATACCCACGCCGACGATTTCGTGCCCGGCCCGGGCGCCCTCCACCGCGGAGGCGATGGCGTCCACGATGCCCTCGGGCGTACTCGGGGTCGGCACCTTGTGCGTCGAGAGGATGTTGCCTTCCTCATCGACCACGCCGGCCGCGATCTTCGTGCCGCCGATATCGACGCCGATGGTGAGTCCCATGAATCCCTCAGTTTCGGTCGAGCCCCGCTATGGGCCACCGTACCCGAGGGGGCAATCAGTCTAGGTCGATGCGCTGGCCGGGGCCGGTACCGTCCCCGTCTTCCCCGCGTTCGTCGTGCTGTTCGTCGCGATGCTCGTCGAGGTCCTTGTGGAGGTCGGTCGTGCGGGCCGTCCAGCGCTGTTCCTGCGCCTGGACCGCGGAGCGGTAGGCGGCGAGGATTTCGTTGCCCGCGGCGGCGAGGTGGTCGAAGACGTCCGGGTTGCGTTCGATAACCGGCTCGACCGCGGCCTTCGCCTGCTGGACGACCTGCTTCACCACCTGTTGGGCGGCGGGTCCGGCGACCGCGCCGAGCAACGGCGACTGGAGTGAGGACAGCTTGTCGCCGACGGCGTCGACGAGCTTGCGCAGTTCCTCCGCGGCCGAGACCGGCGGCTGGCCGTACTGGACGCGGCGGCGGGCCTTCTCCGCGGCGAGGTCCTCGGCGCACGCGGTCGCCCACGCGTCGGCGTCGGTGGCCCTCGCCTCGTCCACGGCGTCCTCCGTACCGGCCTGGGACGGAGGGAGCTCTTCGCTCATGACGGACTCCTGACTACGGTTCGTCTCTACGACGTTACCCGAACGGGCGTATGTCGTTCACGGCCTCTCCGGCCACAGATTCCGGTCCGGCGCGAACCGGATCCGCAGCTCCCCCTCCCGCAGCGAGGCCCCGTCGACGGTGCAGCGGCGCAGGGCCGACGGCAGCGGCACGATCCGGCGGAAGCTGCCCGCGGCGACGACGAGTTCGTCACCGCGCCGGATGAGGTCGAGTTCGTCGCGTATCGCACCGGGCAGCGGCAGATGCCAGACGAGCACACCGTCGTCGGCGAGCCGGTCCTCGACGGGCCACTCGACGGTGGAGACGGTGTCGTTGACGCCGGGAACGGGCAGCGCGGCGAGGTCGTCCAGACCACGCGGGTCGTGCCCGAGATGACGGACCGCCCGCACCTCGTACGACTCCTGCCACTCCTCCACCACCTTGCGCTGCTGGACGACAAGCCCCGGAAGGGCGTCCGCGACCGTCTCGGGCAACACCCGGTTGGCGACCAGCACATCGGGCCGCAGCCCGCGCAGCGCGAGGGCGAGAGCGGTGTCGCGCACGGCATCCGCCCCGGCCGGCCCGGGCTCCGCGACCAGCCGTAGGACGGTGTCCCGGTCGGCGAGCACGGCCTCGACGGCCCCGAGTTCCAGATCCCACCGCCCGGCGGTCTCGTACAGCCACTCCGAGGGCATCGGTACCCCGGCCAGCCGCCCGAGCACGGGCCGCAGAGCGCGGGCCGCCTGCCGCTCGGCCGGCAGCAGACGGCGCAGATAGCGGCGCAGTTCCTCCGGCAGAGCGAGCAGCGCGAGGGCCTGCGGGGCGGCCGGCAGGTCGACGACCAGCAGGTCGTGCGCCTCCGCGAGGGCGGCATCGCGCAGGGCGCGCAGCAGGGTGAGTTCCTCGGCTCCGGGGAGGGGCGTGACCTCCTCGGCCTCCAAGCGCGAGGCCCCCAGCAGATCAAGCACGTTCGCCGCACGTTCCTGAAAGGCACCGAGATCGTCCCGGAACCGGGCGGTGGCGTCCGGCCGCCAGGCGACGAGATTCGGAGCGACGGTGACCGGAGCGGGTCCCGTCGCAGCGCCGAGGACCGAGCCGAGGGTGTCCGTGCGATCGGCACTGAGGACAAGGGCGCGCGTGCCCTCACGGGCGGCGCGGAGCGCGGTGGCGGCGGCAATGGTGGTACGACCACTGCCGCCAGGGCCGGTGATCAGGAGGGTACGCATGATGGTGAACGGTAACCGAGACGCACCCAGGGGCGCGGGGCTGTGTCAGTGTGCGGCTCCGCCGCGTGGGCGCGACCAGCCACAACGGGCCCCGCACCCGGCGTGCGAACCTGCACCCCCGCGGCGAGACCCCTTACTCCTCCCCAGACTCCACGCGCTTCTTCAACCCCGCCAACGCCCGATCAATGATGACCTTCTCGGCCTTCCGCTTGATCATCCCCAGCATCGGAATCTTGACGTCGACAGTCAGCAGATACGTGACCTGGGTAGCGCCATCACCGGCCGCCTTCAAGATGTACGACCCGTCAAGAGACCGCAGCATCTGGGACTTGACCAGCGTCCAGGACACCTCGTTCGCCCCGGTCCAGGTGTACGCCAGCGTCTGGTCGTCCTTGATCGCACCGGCGTCCATGACGAGACGTACCTGCTCGGCCCGCCCCTGGCCGTCCGTCGCGAGCACCTCCGCCTCCTTCACCTCGCCGGTCCAGTCCGGATAGCGGGCGAAGTCGGCGATCACCCCCATGACCTCGGCCGGTGCCGCCTCGATCGTGATGCTCGAGCTGGTGTGTTCCGCCATCGCCGTGGCTCCTCCAGATGCGGGCCGGTAAAGAGGTCGCAGGTTCGCGATCGTGCGCACGTGTGTGCAGCGTGAAGGCTACCGCGCACGTGAGGGCCCGACTTCACCCCCGTGTACCTGGACAGCGCGTTCACTCACCATTCAAGGGCCCAGGGCTTCCCGGTCCCCGCGAAGTGCCCCACGTTCACGCACTCGGTCGCCCCGACCCGCATCCGCCGTACCAACGGCTGGTGGACATGTCCGAAGAGTGAATACCGGGGCCGGGTACGGCGGATCGCGTCCAGCAGCGCACGGCTGCCCCGCTCGAAACGGCGCGCGACGGTGTCGTAGACCAGCTCCGGGACCTCCGGCGGGATGTGCGTGCACAGCACGTCGACCTCGCCCACGGCCTCGATCTTCGCCGCGTACTCCTCGTCGCTGATCTCGTACGGCGTGCTCATGGGGGTGCGCAGGCCGCCGCCGACGAAGCCGAAGGTCCAGCCGCCGATCTCGACCCGCTCGCCGTCGAGCACGGTGGTGCCGGGCCCGGCGTACTCCGCCCACAGCGGCGGCATGTCGACATTGCCGTAGGTGGCGTACGTCGGTGTCGGGAACGCGGCGAACATCTCGGCGTACTGCTTGCGCACCGCTTTCTCGATCGCCGTCCGCCGGTCCGTGCCGATGCCGCTCCACAGCAGGGCGCCGAGGTCACGGGCCTCCTCGAAGCGGCGGGCGGTGCGCAGCTCGACGAGGCGGTCGGCGTTCTCCTCGCCGAACAGGTCGGGGAAGATGCCGCGCGAGTGGTCGGCGTAGTCGAGGAAGAGGATGAGGTCGCCCAGACAGATCAGGGCGTCGGCACCCTCGCCGGCTCTGGCCAGGTCACGGGCGTTGCCGTGCACGTCACTGACCACATGAACGCGTGTCCTGCTGTTACCGGCTGGTGTGGGTGCCATGACGATCAAGGGTAAGCGTGTGGGGTGTACGTGAACAGTGGCGGCGGGCCTTGCGGTTACTGGCCAGTCAGTTAGTGGGTGGACTACCGTACGGACAGGAACACCCATACCTGTGTGACGCAATCCGTGTGACGCGGCGAACATCTCGCCGGGACCCCCTGTCGAAGAGGCCATACCGGCGGGTAACGTCCGGGCAGTCCAGTCGTACTCAGGATTTCAACCACCGATCCACCGAAATCCCGAGCACCCGCCCGAGTCTTGGACCGCACCGTCGCATCGCACAACGTCGTGGCGCCGGCGCCCTATGAGGAGCAGCAGTCTTGCGCGAGTTCAGCCTTCCGGCTTTGTACGAGGTCCCTGCGGACGGCAATCTCACCGACATCGTCCGGAGAAACGCCGCGCAGCATCCCGATGTCGCGGTGATCGCCCGCAAGGTCGGCGGCGTCTGGCAGGACGTGTCGGCGACGGCCTTCGCGGCCGAGGTGCACGCCGCCGCGAAGGGGCTCATCGCCTCGGGCGTGCAGCCTGGCGACCGGGTCGGCCTGATGTCCCGCACCCGCTACGAGTGGACACTGCTGGACTTCGCGATCTGGAGCGCGGGCGCGGTCACCGTGCCGGTGTACGAGACCAGTTCGCCGGAGCAGGTGCAGTGGATCCTGTCCGACTCGGGCGCGACCGCCTGTGTCGTGGAGCTGGACGGCCATACGGCGACCGTGGAGTCGGTGCGCGAGAGCCTGCCCGCCCTCAAGCAGGTCTGGCAGATCGAGGCCGGCGCGATCGAGGAGCTGGGCCGGCTCGGCAAGGACGTCAGTGACGCGACGGTCGAGGAGCGCGGCTCGCTGGCGAAGGCCGACGACCCGGCGACCATCGTCTACACCTCGGGCACCACCGGCAGACCCAAGGGCTGTGTGCTGACCCACCGCAGCTTCTTCGCCGAGTGCGGGAACATCGTGGAGCGGCTGCGCCCGCTGTTCCGCACGGGCGAGTGTTCCGTCCTGCTCTTCCTGCCGCTGGCGCACGTCTTCGGCCGGCTGGTGCAGATCGCGCCCATGATGGCGCCGATCAAGCTGGGCAACGTCCCGGACATCAAGAACCTCACCGACGAGCTCGCCTCCTTCCGCCCGACGCTGATCCTGGGCGTCCCGCGCGTCTTCGAGAAGGTCTACAACTCGGCCCGCGCCAAGGCGCAGGCGGACGGCAAGGGCAAGATCTTCGACAAGGCGGCGGACACCGCGATCGCGTACAGCAAGGCGCTGGACACGCCGTCGGGCCCCTCGCTCGGTCTGAAGATCAAGCACAAGACCTTCGACAAGCTGGTCTACAGCAAGCTGCGCGCCGTGCTCGGCGGCCGGGGCGAGTACGCCATCTCCGGCGGCGCCCCGCTGGGCGAGCGCCTGGGTCACTTCTTCCGCGGCATCGGCTTCACGGTCCTGGAGGGCTACGGCCTGACCGAGTCCTGCGCGGCCACCGCCTTCAACCCCTGGGACCGTACGAAGATCGGCACGGTCGGCCAGCCGCTGCCCGGCTCGGTGATCAGGATCGCGGACGACGGCGAGGTACTGCTGCACGGCGAGCACCTGTTCACGGGGTACTGGAACAACCCGGGCGCGACCGCGGAGGCGCTGACCGACGGCTGGTTCCACACGGGGGACATCGGCACCCTCGACGAGGACGGCTACCTCAGGATCACCGGTCGCAAGAAGGAGATCATCGTCACCGCGGGCGGCAAGAACGTCGCCCCGGCCGTGATCGAGGACCGCATCCGCGCGCACGCGCTGGTCGCGGAGTGCATGGTGGTCGGCGACGGGCGGCCCTTCGTGGGCGCGCTGATCACGATCGACGACGAGTTCCTGGGCCGCTGGGCGGCCGAGCACGGAAAGCCGGCGGGTTCCACCGCGGCGTCGCTGCGCGAGGACCCGGATCTGACCGCTGCGATCCAGGACGCGGTCGACGACGGCAACGCCGCGGTGTCGAAGGCGGAATCGGTGCGGAAGTTCCGCATTCTGTCCTCCCAGTTCTCGGAGGAGTCGGGCCACCTGACGCCGTCCCTGAAGCTCAAGCGCAATGTGGTGGCGAAGGACTACGCGGACGAGATCGAGGCCATCTACCAGAAGTAGAGCGTCATCTGCCGGAAGTGGAACGTCAGTTGACCGGCCTGTCCGCTCACAGGTCCTCGGCGAGGACCCGTTCCATCGTCCGCTCGGCGAGCGCGGTGACGGTCACGAACGGGTTCACGCCGATGTTCCCGGGCACGAGCGAGCCGTCCGTGACGTACAGGTTCGAATACCCCTTCACCCGGCCGTAGTTGTCGGTCGCCTGGCCCAGCACGCAGCCGCCCAGCGGGTGGTAGCAGAAGTCGTCCGCGAACACCTTGCCGGCCGAGCCGAACAGGTCGTACCGGTAGATCGTGGCGTTGGCCAGGTTGATCCGGTCGAAGAGCTTCTTGGCGATGGCGACCGAGACCGCGCTCTGGGCCGCGGTCCAGCCCAGCTTCACCCCGTCACTCGCGGAGTCGTAGGTGAACGTGGCCCGTTGGGGGTTCTTGGCGATCGCCAGGTACAGGCTCACCCGGGTCCGCGGCGGCGGTCTGGAGGGCTACCATGCCCAGGATTTGACGTCTGGTCAGCTGATGCTGCGTCAGTTTTGCTGTCATGCGCGCAGCATCGGCGGATTATGTCCTTCCGGCTAGAGGAGCTTCTTCAACTTCTCCGCCAACAAATCCCAGCGCCACTTCTCCTCGACCCACTGGCGCCCCCGCTCCCCCATCCGGCGCCGCAGTTCCGCGTCCCCCAGCAGGGCGACGATCCGCTCCGCCGCCTCTCCTACGGAGTCGCCCCGCACCACCCAGCCGGTCTCCCCGTCGAGCACCGCGTCGGGGGCGCCGCCCGAGTCGCCGGCCACGACGGGCAGTCCCGTCGCCGACGCCTCCAGGTAGACGATGCCGAGCCCCTCCACGTCGAGGCCGCCGCGCCGGGTCCGGCACGGCATGGCGAAGACGTCTCCGGCGCCGTAGTGGGCGGGCAGTTCGGACCAGGGCACCGCGCCCGTGAAGCGCACCGAGTCGGCGACGCCGGTCTCGTGCGCCAGCTTGCGCAGGTCCTTCTCGTAGGGGCCGCCGCCGACGATCAGCAGGACGGCGTCCGGTTCGGCGGCCAGGATGCGCGGCATGGCGCGGATCAGTGTGTCCTGCCCCTTGCGCGGCACCAGCCGCGAGACGCAGACGACCACCGGCCGCTCGGTCAGCCCGAGCCGGGCCCGTACCTCGGCGCCGCCCGAGCCGGGGTGGAAGGTCTTCTCGTCGACGCCCGGCGGGAGTTGGACCATCCGCGCGGCGGCCTCGGGCGTCAGCGCGGTGGCGATGCGTGAGCGCGTGTACTCGCCGAGGAAGGTGATCGTGTCCGTCGACTCCCCGATCCTGCGCAGGAGTTGGCGCGCGGCCGGCAACTGCGCCCACCCGGCTTCATGCCCGTGCGTGGTGGCGACCAGCCGCTCGGCGCCGGCCTTCCGCAGCGCGGGCGCCATCAGCCCGAGCGGCGCCGCCGCCCCGAACCACACCGACGTACACCCGTGTTCCCGCAGCAGCCCGACCGCCCGCCGGGTCGCCCCCGGCGTCGGCAGCAGCATCGTCGTCCGGTCCCGCACGACGGTGAAGGGCTGCTCGGCGTCGAAGGCGGCGGTAGCCTCGACGCCCTCCCGCCCCCGCTTCCAGGTCGAGGCGTGGACGACGACCCGCTCCGGGTCCAGCCGTAGCGCCATGTTGTGCAGAAACGCCTGGATACCGCCGGGCCGGGGCGGGAAGTCGTTGGTGACGATCAGGGTCTTGTGCATCGTCGCAGACCCTACCGAACCGCCCGCCCACCGCCGGCCCGGCCGTGCTTGTGGCACGCTCACAGAAGAGCGGGCCATCATGTTCCCCTCAAGACAGGAAGCGAACGGCAGGGGATCACGTGAAGACGACGGGCTCGGGGCGGTCACTGGTGTGGCTGCTGGGCACCTGGGGTGTGACCAGGCTGTTGCTGCTGCTCTTCGTGTTCAAGGTCTACGTCTTCCCCGGCCCGGACGTCACCAGCGACGTGTCCGTCATCTACCAGGGCTGGTACGAGGTGCTGCGCACCGGCACCTTCCCGCTGGACGACGTGACCTGGCAGTACCCGCCGGCCGCCGCGCTCGCGATCCTCTCCCCGGCACTGCTGCCCTTCCTCGGCTACGCGCAGGCGTTCTTCGTGCTCGCCTTCGTCGCCGACCTGGCCGCCTTCGCCCTGCTGCTGTACGCGGGCCTGCGCCCCGGCAAGTCGCTGCGCGGCACCTGGGTGTGGGTGGTGGGCGTACCGCTGCTCGGCCCGACCGTCTACGCCCGCTACGACGTGATGGTCACGGCCGTCGCGATCGCCGCGGTGCTGGCCGGCACCCGGCACCCACGTGTGATGGGGGCACTGGTGGGCTTCGGGGCGATGCTGAAGGTGTGGCCGATGCTGATCCTGGTCGCCGTCCGCAGGCGCGGGGTGTGGGCCTGGGCGGTGGGCACGGTCGCCGCGGTGGCCGCGCTGTTCGCGGTGGCGATGCCCGGCCCGTTCGCCTTCCTCACCTTCCAGCGCGACCGCGGCACCGAGGTGGAGTCGCTGGGCTCGCTGGTCTTCCACGTCGCCCGCCACCACGGCTGGAGCGGCCAGGTGCTGCTCAACTACGGCTCGGTGGAGTTCGTCGGCCCCGGTGTGCAGGCCGTCAGCACGGCCGCCCTCCTGCTCACCGGCATGACCTTCGGCTGGCTGCTGATGTGGCGTCTGACGGCCACCCGGTTCGAGGCGGCCACGGTGGCGGACGCGGCGTTCGTCGCGGTGCTGATGTTCACCGTCACCAGCCGGGTGATCAGCCCTCAGTACATGGTCTGGCTGATCGGCCTCGCGGCGGTCAGCGTCTGCTTCCGCGGCAGCCGCATGGGCACCCCCGCGGTCCTGGTCCTCCTGGCGAGCTTCGTGACGGTCCTGGAGTTCCCGATCTGGTTCTCCCACGTGGTCCAGAGCGACCCCCTGGGCATCACCCTCCTCGCCCTCCGCAACGGCCTCCTGGTCCTCGCCACCGTCCTCGCGGCCCGCGCCCTGTGGCGCGCCACGGTCCCCCGGGAGGAGCCGGCCCCGGTCCCCGGTCAGCCGGCCCGCGCCAACGAGACCTCGGTCTCCCCCTGACCGTGCCGGTCAGCCCAGTTGGTCCCCGAGGTACTCCCGCCACGCGGCCGTGAACTCCTCGGACGTCGTCCCCAGCACCTTCTTCAGCGCCCCCTCGACCGACCCCGCCCGCGTCCTGTGATCACCCACGGCCCGGTAGAACTCCCCCAGCTTCGCCTCGCCCCACTTCCCGGCGATCATCCGGCAGGCCAGCCAGCCGCCCTCGTAGGCCTGCGCCAGCTTCGTCGCGTCGCCGCTGAAGCCGAAGTCCCGGTCGGTCGGCAGCGCCGCCGGCACCTCGTCGTCGGCCACCGCACGCGCCAGCTCCGGCGCGGCCTGGTCCGGGGTGCGGCCGGTGCCGCGGTAGCCGACCCAGTCCGCGTACCCCTCCGACAGCCACAGCGGGGTGGCCGCGCTGGTGTGGGCGCGGGTGGCGACATGGGTGGTCTCGTGGGTGAGCACGACCTGTTTGCCGAGGTCGCCGAGGATGGCGTACGCGTCCGGATTGACGATGACCCGGTCCGCGGGCGCGTTCGGCGCGCCGCCCACCTCGCCGGTGGTGACCGCCGCGATCCCCCGGTAGGAGGACGCGGGCGAGCCCAGCAGCCCCGCCATGCCGTCCAGCGACTTCGGTACGAGCACCACGACGTGCCCGGCCCAGTCCGTCCCCCACGCCCCCGACACGGCCGGTACGGCGCGATCTGCGAGGTCCGCGTAGGTGTGCAGCGCCTCGTTGGTCTGCCCGACCCCCAGGACGAGGCTGTGCGCGCC
Source organism: Streptomyces pseudovenezuelae (assembly GCF_029892565.1). Classification (GTDB taxonomy): domain Bacteria; phylum Actinomycetota; class Actinomycetes; order Streptomycetales; family Streptomycetaceae; genus Streptomyces; species Streptomyces pseudovenezuelae_A. Next base: position 490,274 of record NZ_JARXVH010000005.1, read on the forward strand.
GCGTACGACCGCCACCTCGCCCTGGTCCCACAGCTGCTGGGCGGACTTCTTGGCGGCCGTCTCGGCGTCCACGTACCACTCGTCCCGCTCCCGGCTCAGGGTCAGCGTGCGGCCGGCGGTGACGGGGGCCTTGTCGTAGCCCTGGACCTGGTAGCGCAGTTCGACGTCGGCGGTGGCCGAGTCGCCCGAGCGGTGCAGGGCGGTGACGCGGTAGGACCAGCTCGCCAGCGGCACCCCGCGCAGGTTCTCGAACCAGCTCAGCGCGCCCGTGCGCAGGAAGGCCGTGCGGTCGCGGTCCATGACGGCGGTCGCGCGCCGGTCGAGGACCCGCTGGAGGTCCTTGCGGTCGGTGGCGGCGGCGGGCTTGCCGCCGCAGCCCACCAGGCAGACGAGCAGCAGAACGAGCGCCACCGCTCCGGATCCCGACGCCCGCCCTCGACCAGCCACTTTACGATCGTACGACCGCGATACGCCGTGTGGTCAGACCCTCGTGACCGACGAGACGGGCATCATGCCCACCGGGTCGTAGCGCACCGGCGCGCCGGGGTAGGGCGCGTGGATCACCTGGCCGTTGCCCATGTACATCGCGACATGGCTGGCGTCGGACCGGTAGGTGACCAGGTCGCCGGGCTGTGCCTGGGAGAGCGGGACCTGGTGGCCGGCGTAGCGCTGGGCCTGCGAGGTGCGCGGGAGATGGACGCCGGCCTGCGCGTAGGACCACTGCATCAGGCCCGAGCAGTCGAAACCGGTGGGGCCGCTGGCGCCCCAGACGTAGGGCTTGCCCAGCGCGGTGCGGGCGGCCGCCATGGCGGCCGCGGCGCGCGCCGAGGACGGGACGGCGTTGCCGAGGTCGGGGATCTCCACGCGGCCGGAGCGGGAGGCGCGGTCGTAGGCCGCACGCTCCGTGGACGGCAGGGAGTTGAGCAGTTGCCGGGCCTTGGCGAGCTTCTTCTCGACGGTCTTCTTGTGGGTGGCGACCGCCTTGCGGCTCTTCTCCAGCTCGGAGAGCTTCTGGGTGGCCTCGGAGCGCTCCTGGGCGAGTTCGCGCATGGCGGACTCGAGTTCCCTGAGTTCGCCGGTCTGGTGGACGGTGATCCGGTCCAGGACGGAGGCCTTGTCGAGGTAGTCGTCCGGGTCGTCGGAGAACAGCAGGGCCAGGGACGGGTCGACGCCGCCGGACCGGTACTGGGCGCCGGCCAGCGAACCGAGCGTCTCCCGCATGGAGTTGATGCGCTGCTGCTGGCGGGCGATGCGGTCCTGGGAGTCGCCCACCTCGCGGCGGAGCGTGTCGGCGGTCTCGTCGGCCTTGTTGAAGGCCTCGGTGGCTTCCTCGGCCTGCTCGTAGAGGCGGTCCACCTCGGCCTTGGTGTCGGCGTGCGGAGCGGCGCTCGCCGGTACGGCGCCGAGGGCGGCGGCCGCGGCGGACAACGCGCACAGGGCGGTGCCGGCGCCCCGGTTGAACCCGGACGGCGATGCAAGTCGGCGATGGGACCCCACGGGAAGCCGCACTCCTTCCGCTGACGGACGAGGAAACGCGGCAGACAGTAGCCCCGCTACCGGGGGCCCACCAAAGACCTCCGCGACCACACAACGTAACGCCCCGCCTCAGACGCAGGTCATGGGCGGGGCGCGGGGTCAGCGGGAGTTGTCGTAATTCGCCCGTTCGGGCGGTGCGGCGTCGCGGCCTTACGGTCGATCGCTTCCGGTCGGAAGCGGACGCCGAACCGGATCAGATCCGAACGCCGAACTGAAACGGCATGTTGCCGATCGACTCGTAACGGACCACGGTGCCGGTGCGCGGGGCGTGGATCACCTGGCCGTTGCCGGCGTAGAGGCCGACGTGGTGCATGTCGCCGTAGAAGATGACCAGGTCGCCGACCCGCAGGTCGCTCTGGTTGTAGATGCGGGTACCGGCGTTGGCCTGGGCCTGCGAGGTGCGCGGTATGGAGACGCCGGCCTGGGCGTAGGCCCAGGAGGTCAGGCCCGAGCAGTCGAAGGAGGACGGGCCGGAGGCGCCGTAGACGTACGGGGTGCCGAGCTTCGACTGGGCGGCGGAGAAGGCCGCGGCGGCCCGGCCGGAGGCGGAGGTGGTGTTGCCCAGGTCCACACGCTCGCTGGCACTGCGGCTGGCGCGGGCGTCGGCGTCGGCGAGCGCCGCCTGCTCCGCGGCCGTCAGCGTGTTGAGCAGCTTGTTCGCGGCGGCGAGCTTGGTCTGGACTTCCTGCTTCTTCTTGGCCAGCTCGGTGCGGGTGGAGGCGAGGTCCTTGAGCTTGTCGGAGGCCTCGGAACGCTCCTGCGCGAGTTCGCGCTGCTTCTCCTGGATCTTCTTCAGCGCCTCGACCTGCTGGGCGCTCAACTGGTCGGCGGTGGACGCCTTGTCCAGGTAGTCGTCGGGGTTCGACGACAGGAAGAGCTGCAGGGAGGAGTCGATGCTGCCGGTGCGGTACTGCGCGGCGGCCGCCAGACCTATGGACGAGCGGAGCTCGTTGAGCTCCTCCTGGCCGCGGGCGACGTTGTCCTGGATGGTGGAGATCTCCTTCTGGAGCTTCTCCTCCTTGACCTTGGCCCCGGTGAGCTTCTCGGTGGCCTGCTCGGCCTGCTCGTAGAGCTTGTCGACCTTCTCCTTGACCTCGTTCTTCGAGGGCTTCTCACTCGGCGCGGCGTTCGCGGCCTGGGCGCTGATGGCAACGGCGGCAGCAGCTGCGGTGGTGAGCACGGTCACACGTGCCCGACTCGGCTGCTTGGGTCGACGGTGGGACGCCACGGACGCGGGCTCCTTCTTCAGAGTGATCACCCGTTCGGAGGTTCGAGCCCAGACCCTAGTGACCTTCTTGTGATCAGTTCAAATCCTCGCGTGAAAAATGTTTGTCACAGAGTGCATTCTTTGCACTCAACTAACATGCAGTCATGGTCGATTGACGCTACGTTGCGTGACGATTACGCCAATTCGGGCGTTAAACCTGCAAGCTTGACCTTCAGGACAGGCGCTCGGGACGGCGCTCAGGACAGCCGCTTCAGCAGCATCGCCGAAGCGACCGGCCGGGCCCCCGCCTTGGCGACCCCGTCGGCCACCTCGCGGTCGGTGGAGGCGACGATGACGGGCCGGCCCGGCGGCTCGGCGCGCACCAGCTGGCGGATCAACTCGTCGGCCGTGACACCCGGCTTGGAGAACAGCACCCGCACCCCGCGCGGCGGCGCGAGCAGCACCGGCGCGGCCAGTTCGGCCCCGTCGAAGACACACGTCACCTCGGCGCCGGTCTGGGCGGCGAGCTGCGAGAGCTGACCCAGGAGCCGCAGACGCTGCTTCTCCAGGGGCATCTGCGGATAGCCGGTCTTGGTGACGTTGTAGCCGTCGACGACCAAGTGCGCCTGGGGCAGGGCGAGTAGCTGGTCGAGAATCGCCGGGTCGTGCTCGGACAGCGCCCGCGCGGCGATGTCTTTCGGGGTCATTCGTCCCGGTTCGACCGCGTCCACGGTCTCCGCGGGCCGCACGGACACCGGTGGCAACGCCAGTTCCCTGCGCAGCCCTTGGGCCGCGTCCAGTACGGTGTCCAACAGCAGGCGCACGCGCATGTCCTCGACACTGCGCCCCTCGCGCGCCGCTTTGCGCGTGGCCTCCAGGGAGGCCTCCGCCTCGGTGAGCCGCGCCTTCACGCGCCGCGCCTCGCTCTCGGCGGCGGACAGCTGTGTCTGTCCCTCGGCGCGCAGGATCTCCATCTCGGCGTGCATCTTGCGCAGCGCCGCCTCGCCGCGCCGGACGTCACTGACGGCCGCGCGCAGCTTGCGATGAAGCGATTCCGCTTCTTTCTTGGCGGCCTCCAGATCGGCGCGCAGGCGCTCGGTCCCGGTGCGCGTCAGGTCCCGGGCGGCCGTCAGCTCCTCGCGCAGCCGCTCCAGCTCGGCCCGGCTCTCCTCGTCGGCCCGCTCGGCGTCGGCCCGCTGGGCCTCCTCGCCGGCCGCCGTCACGAGCTTCACCCAGCCCGTGGGGCGCAGCACATAGGCCGCGGCCGCCACATCCAGCGGGTCCGCGGCCGGGGGCGGCGAGCCGGAGTCGAGGGCGCCCGCCAGCTCCGCCTGGGCCTCTCTCAGCTTCTCCCCGATCCGCTGCCGGAACAGCGGATCGGTCTCCAGCGCGGCCGCCATCGCGTTCCCGGCGAACTTGGCCCGCCGGTTGGGGGCGAACCGCGCGTACTGCCGCAGCTGCGCGGGCAGTTCGGCGACGGTCAGGCCGCCGAACCCGTCCGAGACGATCTGTACGACCCGGCGGCGCACACCGTCGGGCAGCGGACGGTCGAGCACCTCAGCGGTGCCGTCGCCCGGCCCCCCGCCTGCGCTCTCCACCATCCGTCACACCCCATCACCTGTGCGGGGCCGGCCCTGTCAGGAACCGGCGCCGGGCCTGTCCACGAGTTCCACCTGATCCACGGCGTTGCACCAGCGGCAGCGCACCGACTCGATGGTCTCACTGACCACCTCGCGCTCCTCGACCTTCGGCTCGCCGGCGAGGTCGAGATGGACGTACTCGACGACCTTCGACGAGCGCGTCACGTCGAAACGCGTGAGGTTGCCGCACAGAGTGCAGCGCCACCGCGTGGCCGCGGTGGGCAGGGGAACCGTCATCGTGACTGTCCGCTTTCCTTCTAGTGTCCGTGACGCCCGGCTTCCCCGGTGCGTGTGGCTCGTAACCCTAAGGCCTGGCGCGTACTCGCCGCCCGTCCGTCCGCGGCGGCGAGGCGGTCTGTGCGTGTGCATCCCGTTACGTCATGCTCTGTGTCCATGATCAGCAACTGGAGCACGGCGGTCGGCAGGACGTTCAGAACGGTCCGGATGCCGTCGGCACCGGTGACGTACGGGCTGATCGCGGCCTGTTGCCTGGTCTTCGCCATCGGCCCGGCCGCGGGTCTGAATCCGGCCTACGGCTCCGGGGACGCGCTGCTCGCCGCACAGCGCGCCTATTTCCACCGCTGGGGCGTGGTTCCGGTGGACCTCTTCGCGGACGCCGCCGGCTCCGCCCTCACCCCCGCCACTGCCCTCTTCATCCACGGCGGCTGGGTCCACCTGCTCGGCAACATGCTCTTCCTCTACGTCTTCGGCGTGATGACCGAGGAGCGGATGGGCCGCGTGCAGTTCACCCTCTTCTACCTCGGCTGCGGCTATCTCGCCCTGCTGGGGTACGCGGCCGCCAACTCCTCCTCCGATCAGTCCCTGGTGGGGGCGTCGGGGGCGATCTCGGCGATCCTCGGTGCGTTCCTCTACTTGTTCCCCGGAGCGCGGGTGACGAGCCTGCTGCCGTTCCTGTTCTTTCTGCCGATGCGGTTTCCGGCCTGGGTGGTGCTGCCGTTCTGGGCGGCGCTGCAGTGGGTGGCGGCGGGGCGGGCGGACCAGGGGCCCGGGGTGGCGTATCTGGCGCACGTGGTGGGCTTCTCGCTGGGCTTCGGCTACGCGTGGGTCCGTTTCCGTAAAAGGAAAGGCCCGAAGGGCGGCCTTGGAAGGGCGGTGGTGGCAGACGGGCGGGCGACTAGAGTGAAGGCCGCCCCAGCTCCGGCCCCCGAGGGAGAGAACCAGCCGTGATCACCGCGATCGTCCTCATCAAGACCAGCGTGGACCGGATCCCCGAGATCGCGGAGTCGATTGCCTCGCTGGAATCTGTGAGCGAGGTGTTCTCCGTGACGGGTACGTATGACTTGATCGCGATGGTTCGGGTGCGGGAGCACGAGGATCTCGCCGAGGTCATTCCCGGGCGGATCAGCAAGATCCCCGGGGTGGAGGGGACGGACACGCACGTGGCGTTCCGGACGTACTCGCAGCATGACCTTGAGGCCGCGTTCGCTATTGGGCTGGACTCCTGAGCTGAGCGCCTAGTGGGGCGGGGGGCGCGGATCGTTTGCGGCTGACCGTCCGATGTGGCTGGTCGCGCCCACGCGGCGGAGCCGCACATTGATACAGCCCCGCGCCCCTAGGGAGCCTCTAGCCCACCGCGGGTACGCAGCGGCCGTTCTCCGTGTGGTAGGTCCACTTGGCGCCTGCCGTCACCAGTTCCTTCACGGCGCTGACGAAGCGGTCCACGTGCTCGTCCGGGGTGCCGGCGCCGAAGCTCACTCGGATCGCGTTGAGGGACTTCTCGCCCGGGGCCGCTTCGGGGGCACCGCATTCGCCCTGGGTCTGGGGGTCGGTGCCCAGGAGGGTGCGGAGCAGGGGGTGGGCGCAGAAGAGGCCGTCCCGGACGCCGATGCCGTACTCGGCGGAGAGGGCGGCGGCGAAGTGGGAGCTGTTCCAGCCGTCGACGACGAAGGAGATCACGCCCACGCGCGGGGCGTCGTCGCCGAAGAGGGACAGGACGCGAACCTCCGGGACCTCGGCCAGGCCGACCCGCACCTTCTCGATCAGGTGCTGCTCGCGCGCGACCAACGTGTCGAAGCCGGCCTCGGTCAGCGCCTTGCAGGCCGACGCGATGGAGTAGGCGCCGATGACGTTGGGCGAGCCCGCTTCATGCCGCGCGGCGCTCTCGTGCCACTCCACGTCCACTCCCCCGTCCTCGCGCCGGGTGACCTTGCGGCTGGCGCCGCCGCCCGCGAGGTAGGGGTCGGCCGCCTGGAGCCAGTCGGCGCGGCCCGCCAGGACGCCGGAGCCGAAGGGGGCGTACAGCTTGTGGCCGGAGAAGGCGATCCAGTCGACGTCGAGGTCCTGGACGGAGACCGGGTGGTGCGGGGCGAGTTGGGCGGCGTCCAGGACGATCCGGGCGCCGTGCGCGTGCGCGGCGGCGGCCAGTTCGCGGACCGGCCACAGCTCGCCGGTCACGTTCGAGGCTCCGGTGACACAGACCAGGGCCGGGCCGTGGGGGTCGCGGTCGGCGAGGGCCTTCTCCAGCGTCTCGACCGCCTGGCCCGGGGTGCGCGGGGCGTTGAGGTAGGTGACGCGGGCGTCCTGCCAGGGCAGCAGCGAGGCATGGTGCTCGGTCTCGAAGACGAAGACCTGGCAGTCGGCGGGCAGGGCCGCGGCGAGGAGGTTGAGGGAGTCCGTGGTCGAGCGGGTGAAGATCAGCTGGTCGTCGGGGCGGCAGTCCAGGAACTCCTCGACCGTCCTGCGGGCGTTCTCGAACAGGTCGGTGGAGAGCTGCGAGAGGTAGCCGGCGCCGCGGTGGACGCTGCCGTAGTACGGGGCGTAGGCCGCCACGTCGTCCCAGACGCGCTGCAGGGCCGGGGCGCTGGCCGCGTAGTCGAGCGCCGCGTAGGTGACTTCGCCGCCCGTCACGAGCGGGACGGTGACGTCCCGGCCGAGAACGGGCAGCGGGGCACAAATGGTCTGAGCGGCGGCAACGGTGGCGACAGACATGGTGAACTCCCGTGAGAGGCAGGCGAACTCACTGCGCGAGCGGACAGGGCTTCGGCGCAGGGAAGGGTGAAAGGGGATGTGCGGAGGTGGGGGCTTCGCGCCCTATCGCATTCGCTTGCTCACAGAGAGCTCCCTCGATGACCAGGACCCCTGGTGTCTTTCGAGGGGCCCGCGCTTGCCGCAGACCTCGCTGCCTACGGCCTGGTCTTCACCCGGGGCACCCCGCCACGGACGGAGGGTTGCCGGACAGTCGGCCGGGGCCTCATGACTGTCACTCATGACCTGGTCCAAAAACTTACGTGAGGTGATCGTCGTCCCGCAACCCGTGTCCGGATCGCGGGACGACGACCGGTGCCGCTACGCCTTGCTGGCGGCGACCCAGCGCTCCAGGGACCGCTTGGCGGCCCCCGAGTCGATCGACTCGGCCGCCTTCGCCATACCGGCGCTCAGCTGCTCGGCCAGCGGTGCCTGCGTCGGGTCCAGGGCCACCAGGGCCGCCGCCGAGTTGAGCAGCACGGCGTCCCGTACGGGGCCCTGCTCGCCGTCGAGCAGGCGGCGGGCGACCTCCGCGTTGAACGACGGGTCACCGCCGCGCAGGGCCTGAACCGGCACCAGTTCGAGACCGACGTGCCGCGGGTCGAAGGACTCCTCGGTCACCTTGCCGTCGCGGACGATCCACACCCGGGAGGTGGCCGTGGTCGTCAGCTCGTCGAGACCGTCGTCGCCGCGGAACACCAGGGAGGAGTTGCCTCGCTCGGCGAAGACTCCCGCGATGATGGGCGCCATACGCGGGTCCGCGACCCCGACCGCCTGGGCCCGTACCTTGGCCGGGTTGGTCAGTGGGCCCAGCGCGTTGAACACCGTGCGGATGCCCAGCTGACCGCGCGCGGCGCCCGCATGACGCAGGGCCGGGTGGAACTTGATCGCGAAGCAGAAGGTGATCCCGGCCTCCTCTGCGACCTCGGCCACCCGCCGCGGGGTCAGCTCCAGGTTGACGCCAAGACGCTCCAGGACGTCGGAGGCGCCGGACGCGGAGGACGCGGCCCGGTTGCCGTGCTTGACGACCTTCGCGCCCGTGCCGGCGATCACGATCGAGGACATCGTGGAGATGTTCACCGTCTTCGCGCCGTCGCCGCCGGTGCCGACGATGTCCACCGTCTTGCCGGACACCTCGATCACGTTCGCGTGCGCGTACATCGCGCGCACGAGACCGGTGATCTCCTCGACGGTCTCCCCCTTGGCCCGCAACGCCACCACGAACCCGGCGATCTGCGCGTCCGTCGCCTCGCCGCGCATGATCTGGTCCATCGCCCAGAACGTGGCGTCGGCGTCCTGGTCACGGCCGTACAGCAGGGCGTTCAGTACCTCGGGCCAGGAACGGCCCGCCGCGATGTCGCCTCCAGCGGGGGTCACAGCGCTCATACGGCCGCTCCTGGGTGTCGTAGAAACAAGCTTCAAAAGACCTGCCCCACCCTATCCAGCCCAGGACACGGCAAAGGGCCCCGTCCGGTGTTCGGACGGGGCCCTTCGACTGTGGCGTGGCGACGCCTCAGCGATCAGTGGTGGCCGTGGCCGCTCGTGATCTCCTTGTACTCCTCGACGGTGGGCTTGGGGATCTGGGACTCCTCGCCGTAGTACGCCTCGCTCAGCTTGGCGCGCAGCTTCTCGGCACCCTTCACCTTGCGCTCGACACCGTTCTCGTCGACCGTCGCGCCGATCGCGGCCGGCACGTACTGCTCGTGCGCGGTGAGCGTGTGCAGCGCGTCCTGGCTGAGCGGCTCGTGCACCTCGATGAACTCACCGTGCGGCAGGCGCTTGATGATGCCCGACTCGCGGCCGTGCAGCACCTTGTCCCGGTCCCGGCGCTGCAGGCCCAGGCAGATCCGCTTGGTGGCGACGAACACGAGGACCGGCACCACGAAGAAGCCGACGCGTACGAACCAGGTGATCGCGTTGATCGACAGGTGGAAGTGCGTGGCCCAGAGGTCGTTGCCACCACCGACGAGCAGGACGAAGTACCAGGAGATCCACGCGGCACCGAACGCGGTACGCGTCGGGACGTTGCGCGGACGGTCCAGGATGTGGTGCTCGCGCTTGTCGCCGGTGACCCAGGACTCGATGAACGGGTAGACCGCGATCGAGACCAGGACCAGCGGGAAGATCACCAGCGGGATGAACACGCCCAGGACGAGCGTGTGGCCCCAAGCGTTGATCTCCCAGCCCGGCATGACACGGATCAGGCCTTCGGAGAAGCCCATGTACCAGTCGGGCTGGGCGCCCGTGGACACCATGTCCGGACGGTAGGGACCCATGGACCAGATCGGGTTGATCGAGGCGATCGCCGAGACGGCCGCGATGACACCGAAGACCAGGAAGAAGAAGCCTCCGGCCTTCGCCATGTAGACCGGCAGCAGCGGCATGCCGACGACGTTGTTGTTCGTCTTTCCGGGGCCCGCGAACTGCGTGTGCTTGTGGTAGAAGACCAGGATCAGGTGGCCGACCACCAGGCCGAGCATGATGCCCGGCAGCAGCAGGATGTGGATCGAGTAGAAGCGGGACACGAAGTCGCCGCCCGGGAACTCGCCGCCGAAGAGGAAGAACGACAGGTACGTGCCGACGATCGGCACGGACAGGACCGCGCCCTCCATGAAGCGCACACCGGTGCCGGAGAGCAGGTCGTCCGGGAGCGAGTAACCGGTGAAGCCGGTGAACATGCCCAGGACGAACAGCAGGAAGCCGAACAGCCAGTTGACCTCACGCGGCTTGCGGAACGCGCCCGTGAAGAACACCCGCATCATGTGCACGAACATGGCGGCGAGGAAGATCAGCGCGGCCCAGTGGTGGATCTGCCGGATCAGCAGACCACCACGCACATCGAAGGAGATGTGCATGGTCGAGTTGAAGGCCTCGGACATCATCTGGCCCTGCAGCGGGATGTAGCTGCCGTGGTACTCCACCTCGTTCATCGACGGGTGGAAGAACAGCGTCAGATACACACCCGTGAGGATGATGATGATGAAGCTGTAGAGGCAGATCTCGCCCAGCATGAACGACCAGTGGTCGGGGAAGATCTTGCGCATGTTGGCCTTGGCCAACCCGTAGATCCCCAGCCGGCCGTCCGCCCAGTCGGCGACGCGCTCGCCCGCCGGTGCTTTGCCGCGCCGGGGCTCGTTGCTTGACGGGCTCTCGTTGTTGCTCATCCGCGCTCCCAGAATGCAGGACCGACGGGCTCTTCGAAGTCGCCGAGCGCCTCGAGGTAGCCCTCGTCGTTCACGCCGATGCGCAGCTGCGGCAGGGCGTGCCCGGCGGGGCCGAAGATCACTCGGGCACCGTCGGAGAGGTCGAAGGTGGACTGGTGGCAAGGGCACAGCACGTGGTGCGTCTGCTGCTCGTACAGGGAGATCGGGCAGCCGACGTGGGTGCAGATCTTCGAGTACGCCACGATGCCCTCGTGCGACCACTCGAGCTCGCGCTTGTCCTTGATGTTGTCCGGCTGGAGCCGGACGATCATCAGGGCCGCCTTGGCGATCTCGGTCTGGAACTCCTCGTCGTGCTCCTCCAGGCCCTCGGGCTTGGCGAAGGTGAGCGAGCCGACCGCGACGTCGGAGGGACGCAGCGGCTCGTTCGTGTTCATGTTGACGAGCAGCTTGCCCTTGGACCAGATGGTGTGGCGGAGCTTGGTCCCGGGCAGCGGGCCGAGGTCGCGCAGCAGCATGACGCCGGAGAGCGGGAACAGGGCCAGCGCGCCGAACATCGTGTTGCGGATCAGCTTGCGCCGGCCGAGCGCGGACTCCTTGGCGCCCTGCTTGAAGTCGGCCAGCACCTTGGCCTTGACCTCGGGCGTGGCCTCGATCGCGTGCCGCTCGTCGGCGATCTCCACGTCGGACATCAGGGTGCGGGCCCAGTGGACCGCGCCCGCGCCGATCGAGAACAGCGCGAGGCCCAGGGTCAGGCCGAGCGCGAAGTTCAGCGCGTTGATGTGACCGATCGGGAAGACGTAGATCGCCCTGTCGTGCGGGATCGCCACGTAGGAGGCGATGAAGCCGACGGTGGCCAGCATCGACACCGTGAACAGGAAGGCGACGACGCGCTCGGACCGCCTGGCGGCCTGCTCGTCGATGTCCTGCACCCGGTGCTCGTGGGGCGGCAGTCCGGGGTCGGCGAACGGGTCCTGCTCGTTCGCGACGCCTACCGCGCCGTGCGCGTCCTGCTCAGCGGGCAGGTTCTCTTCTGGAATGTCTTGGCTACTCATGACTTCTTGGCCTTTGCGGTCCGAGCGGCGACCCAGACGGCGACCGCGATCAGCGCGCCGAGTCCGAAGACCCAGGCGAAGAGGCCCTCACTGACCGGCCCGAGGCCACCCAGTTCGAGGCCACCAGGGCTCTCGGTGTCGTCGCCGTTGACCGCGTTCAGGTACGCGATGATGTCCTTCTTGTTCTTCTCCGACAGCGTGGTGTCGGGGAAGGACGGCATGTTCTGCGGGCCCGTCTGCATGGCCTCGTAGATGTGCTTGGGGGCGACACCTTCGAGGTCCGGCGCGAACTTGCCGTGCGTCAGCGCACCGCCCTTGCCGGTGAAGTTGTGGCACTGCGCGCAGTTGGTGCGGAACAGCTCACCACCCTTGGCGATGTCGGCGCCGTCGGGGCCGTACTCGGCCTTCGTGGGGACGGACGGGCCGGCGCCGAGGGAGGAGATGTACGCGGCGAGCTGGTCGATCTCGGCCTGCGTGTAGATGACCTTCTTCTTCGGGATCTGCGCGCCCGGCTGCTGGGCCGGCATACGGCCGGTGCCGACCTGGAAGTCGACGGCCGCGGCGCCTACGCCCACCAGGCTCGGACCGTCGGAACTGCCCTGACCCCCGGTGCCGTGGCAGCTTGCGCAGCCCACGGAGTAGAGCTTCTTGCCCTCGTCGATGGCAAGGGACTGGGCGGTCTCATCGGCCTGTGCCTTGCTCGCGGGCGCGAACGCGGCGTACAGCCCCCCGGTGGCCGCCAGCGCGAGGAGTAGGACGACGACAGCCGCCAGCGGATGGCGTCGTCGTGCGGAGAGCTTTTTCACGGATTACCCCGGTGTCAGGATCTTCTGCGTCGATGCTGGAAAGTGCGTCTGCGGGACGCACGCGGGAGCGGGCCCGCCTACTTGATCAGGTAGATCGTGGCGAAGAGGCCGATCCAGACGACATCGACGAAGTGCCAGTAGTAGGACACGACAATGGCCGCGGTCGCCTGTTCGTGCGTGAACCTCTTGGCCGCGTAGGTGCGGCCGAGGACCAGCAGGAAGGCGATGAGACCGCCCGTCACGTGCATGCCGTGGAAGCCGGTGGTCAGGTAGAACACCGAGCCGTACGGGTCCGAGGAGAGCGAGAGGCCGTCCTCCTTCACCAGCTCCGTGTACTCGAAGATCTGACCGCCGATGAAGATCGCACCCATCACGAACGTGACGATGAACCAGCCCCGGAGCTTCTTCACATCCCCGCGCTCGGCGGCGAAGACGCCGAGCTGGCAGGTGAGGGAGGAGAGCACCAGGATCGTGGTGTTGGTCGCGGAGAACGGAAGATTGAGATGGCTCGCCATCTCCTTCCAGTGATCCGGACCGGTCACCGATCGCAGGGTGAAGTACATCGCGAAGAGGGCCGCGAAGAACATCAGCTCGGAACTCAGCCAGATGATGGTTCCGACGCTGGTGAGGTTCGGCCGGTTGACCGACGGGTGCGCGTGCCCGGTTTCTACTGTCGTTGCTGTCGCCACGACCGACATTATGTCGGTCGCTTATCCCGCCCTCACTCCGGGGGGTGCCGTTCGGAGTGTTCGCACCGTGTGTACTGCCCGTATGGCCCATCGAAGCGGTGTTCCAACAGGTGTTGACGGGGTGCTCAAGGGAGTAGCATCCGCGGCATCGGTCCTGTCCGTACGACGCTGACGTCCCGGAGGAAGAATGCAGCCGACCGCCACGGTGCTGGTCTACAGCGACGACTCCAACACCCGCGAGCAGGTGCGGTTGGCCTCCGGCCGGCGGCCGGCCCCGGATGCTCCGTTGGTCGAGTTCCTGGAGTGTGCGACCCCTGCGGCGGTCCTCTCGGAGCTGGACAAGGGTGGGATCGATGTCTGTGTCTTCGACGGGGAATCCGCGCCCATGGGCGGCATGGGGTTGTGTCGGCAGATCAAGGACGAGGTCTTCGACTGCCCGCCTGTGCTTCTGCTGATCGGGCGGCCTCAGGATGCCTGGCTTGCCACCTGGAGCCGGGCTGAGGCGGCTGTGACGTTGCCGGTGGATCCGGTGGAGTTCGCGTCGGCGTTGGCCGCTCTGTTGCGGGACAAGAAGGCTCTGAGCGCCTAGGAGTTCTGGGGCGCGGTTGTCTGGCGGCTGCGGGCTCGTTGTGGTTGCTCGCGCCCACGCGGCGGAGCCGCACATGTCACAGCCCCGCGCCCCTGCGTTTCTCACACCGCCGTCGGCCTGAGACGGGCCGTGTCCTCCGGGCTGGGGGCGTCCTGGGTGTTGGCGATGAGGGCGCTGCCGCCCCGCCACTTCTTCCAGTCGAGGTTCCAGTCTCCGAAGCCGTTGCCGAAGGGTTCCATTTCGTCGCCGTAGGAGTTGACGACCTTGACGACGTCGCCTTCGTGGATGTTGTCGAAGAACCACTCGGCGTTGCTGGTGCTCATGCCGGTGCAGCCGTGGCTGACGTTCTCGTAGCCCTGGGAGCCGACCGACCAGGGGGCGGCGTGGACGTACTCGCCGCTCCAGGTGACGCGGGTGGCGTAGTAGACGGGCAGGTCGTACGAGTCCGAGGAGCCCTCGGCGATGCCGACGGTGGTACCGCGCATACGTACGAAGTACTCCTTGCCCAGTACGACCTTGACGCCGTTGCGGGTCTCGAAGCCGGGCTTGCCCGTGGTGACCGGGAGCTCGTTGATCTCCTTGCCGTTCCGGTAGACGGTCATGGAGTGTGACGAGGCGTCCGTGACGGCGATGACGCGGTCGCCGATGCTGAGCCTGAGGGGCTTGGAGCCGCCGCCCCAGAGACGGTCGCTGATCTTCACGCCGTCCAGCTCGCTGCGGGCCTGGACGGTGGCGTGGGTGGGCCAGTAGTCCTTGGGCCGGTAGTGGAGTTCCTTGTCGTCCACCCAGTGCCAGGCGCCCTGCACGGCGGGCACGGAGTCGACTCTCAGGGCGCGTTCCACGATCGCCCGCTGCGCCTTGTCCTTGACCGGCTTGTTCAGCTCGGCCGTGACGGGCTGTCCGACGCCGTACTTGCCGCCCTCCGGCCCGAACTTCACCGTCAGGGGTTTCTTGGCGGTGGGCTTGCTGGTGTCGAAGGCGAGCACCTTGCGGCCGGGCGCCCCGTCCTCGTCCTCCGTGCTCACCCGGACCGTGTAGTGGGCGCTGGCGGCCAGCGGGGAGGTGCTGTGCCAGCGAGTGCCGTCGGCGCTGAGTTCGCCCGTCACATAGCGGCCCTGGGCGTCCACGGCGGTGACGTCCGTGATGCGGCCGTCGTCGTCCGACGCGGTCACTTCCAGGGGCTTGTCCGGGTCGACCTTCTTTCCGTCGCCGGCGGGGCCGTTGAAGGAGATCTGGTCCGTCGCGTCGTACGGCTTCGCGGAGAGCGGGTTGCCGCCGCTGCCGCAAGCGGTGCCGCCCGCGCCGAGGGCGATCACCAGCAGCGTGCAGCTGACGACGGTGCGGGTGCGCGGAGAGTGGTTCATACGATCACGGTATGGACGTACCCCGGCGACGGCGCGGTGAGTAACTCGTACGAGGGACCGGCCGTGCGGCAAAAGCAGGAGCCCGGACTCTCCTGACGGAGTGTCCGGGCTCCAGAGCTCGCCGGGCGTGCTACTGGGTGCGGCTCTCACCGCGGTAGTACTCGAAGACCCAGCCGTACAGGCCGACCATGAGGATCGGCGCCGAGAAGTACAGCAGCCACCAGCCGATCGCGATCGACAGGAAGGCGAGCGCGCCGCCGATGCCGAGGGCGAGCGGCTGCCAGCTGTGCGGGCTGAAGAACCCGACCTCGCCGGCGTCGTCCGCGACGTCCGCCTCCTTGTTGTCCTGTGCGCCCGCGTCGACCCGCCGGGCGGTGAAGCCCAGGTAGAAGCCGATCATGATGCACAGGCCGAAGGCCAGGAAGAGGGCCGTGGTACCGGCCGGCTCCTTCGACCACACGCCATAGACGACTGCCATGGCGAGGACGAAGACGCTCAGCCACATGAACATCTTGCCCTGGATCTTCACTTGCCGGTCTCCTTGCCACCCGCGAGGGCCTTGTCACCGTGAGGCGCGTTCTCGAGCTGGTCGAGGGCCGCGATCTCGGGGTGGTGCAGGTCGAACGCCGGGGATTCGCTGCGGATCCGCGGCAGGGTGAGGAAGTTGTGCCGCGGGGGCGGGCAGGAGGTCGCCCACTCCAGCGAGCGGCCGTAGCCCCACGGGTCGTCGACGCCGACCGGCTTGCCGTACTTGGCCGTCTTCCACACGTTGTAGAGGAACGGCAGGATCGACATGCCGAGCAGGAACGAGCTGATCGTCGAGATCGTGTTCAGGGCGGTGAAGCCGTCGGCCGCCAGGTAGTCGGCGTAGCGACGCGGCATGCCCTCGGCGCCCAGCCAGTGCTGGACGAGGAAGGTGCCGTGGAAGCCGATGAACAGCGTCCAGAACGTGATCTTGCCGAGGCGCTCGTCGAGCATCTTGCCGGTCATCTTCGGCCACCAGAAGTGGAAGCCGGCGAACATCGCGAAGACGACCGTGCCGAACACCACGTAGTGGAAGTGCGCCACCACGAAGTAGGAGTCCGAGACGTGGAAGTCCATCGGCGGCGAGGCAAGGATGACGCCGGTCAGACCACCGAAGGTGAAGGTGATCAGGAAGCCGGTCGCCCAGAGCATCGGTGTCTCGAAGGACAACGATCCCTTCCACATGGTGCCGATCCAGTTGAAGAACTTCACGCCGGTTGGCACGGCGATGAGGAACGTCATGAAGGAGAAGAACGGCAGCAGCACGCCGCCGGTGACGTACATGTGGTGCGCCCACACCGTCACCGACAGGCCGGCGATGGCGATGGTGGCGCCGATCAGGCCCATGTAGCCGAACATCGGCTTGCGGGAGAAGACCGGGATGACCTCGGAGATGATGCCGAAGAACGGCAGCGCGATGATGTACACCTCTGGATGGCCGAAGAACCAGAAGAGGTGTTGCCACAACAGCGCCCCGCCGTTGGCCGCGTCGAAGACATGTGCCCCGAACTTCCGATCCGCCTCCAGCGCGAACAGCGCGGCGGCGAGAACCGGGAAGGCCAGCAGGACCAGGACGGCGGTCAGCAGCACGTTCCACACGAAGATCGGCATGCGGAACATGGTCATGCCCGGCGCGCGCATGCAGATGATGGTGGTGATGAAGTTGACCGCGCCCAGGATGGTGCCGAAGCCGGAGAACGCCAGACCCATGATCCACAGGTCGGCGCCGATGCCCGGCGAGCGCACCGCGTCCGAGAGCGGGGAGTAGGCGAACCAGCCGAAGTCGGCGGCGCCCTGCGGGGTGAGGAAGCCGCCCACGGCGATGGTGGAGCCGAACAGGTAGAGCCAGTAGGCGAACATGTTCAGCCGCGGGAAGGCGACGTCGGGGGCGCCGATCTGGAGCGGCATGATCCAGTTCGTGAAGCCGGCGAACAGCGGCGTCGCGAACATCAGCAGCATGATCGTGCCGTGCATCGTGAACGCCTGGTTGAACTGCTCGTTCGACATGATCTGCAGACCGGGCCGGGCGAGCTCGGCGCGCATCAGCAGCGCCATCACGCCGCCGATCAGGAAGAACGCGAACGACGTGACGAGATACAGCGTTCCGATGGTCTTGTGGTCCGTGGTGGTCAGCCACTTGATGACCACGTTGCCGGGCTGCTTGCGCCGGACCGGAAGCTCGTCGGCGTAACCGCCTTCAGCCGCCGCGGCACCCTGGGGTTCATTGAGGATGCTCACAGGTTGTTCGTCTCCCGGTTCTTCTCGTGGCTCGTCTGCGCGATGCCGGCGGGAACGTAACCGGTCTGCCCCTTCTTGGCGAGGTCCTTGAGGTGCTGCTCGTAACGCTCGGGGGAGACGACCTTCACGTTGAACAGCATCCGCGAGTGGTCGACGCCGCAGAGCTCGGCGCACTTGCCCAGGAAGGTGCCCTCCTTGTTGGGGGTCACCTGGAAGGAGTTGGTGTGGCCCGGGATGACGTCCATCTTCATCAGGAACGGCACCACCCAGAAGGAGTGGATGACGTCACGCGAGGTGAGGACGAAGCGGACCGTCTCCCCCTTCGGGAGCCACAGCGTCGGGCCGGGGTTGTTCGTCTGCGGGTTCCGCGTGCCAGGCGTACCGACGTCGTAGACACCACCGGCGTTCGCCGGGAAGTCGTCCTTGAAGCGGTCCGGGATGGCGGCCAGGTTCGCGTCTGTCTTCGCGTCACCTGTGGAACCGTCGACGGGCTCGATGTAGTTGAAGCCCCAGCTCCACTGGAAGCCGACGACGTTCACCGTGACGTCGGGCTTCTTGTCGAGGCTGAGGATCTTCGTCTCGTCGCGTGCTGTGAAGTAGAAGAGCACCGAGACGATGACGAGCGGAACAACCGTGTACAGCGCCTCGATCGGCATGTTGTACCGGGTCTGGGGAGGAACCTCGATCTTGGTGCGGCTGCGCCGGTGGAAGATCGTGCTCCAGATGATCAGGCCCCACACCAACACGCCGGTGGCCAGCGCGGCGGCCCAGGACCCCTGCCACAGGGAGAGGATCCGCGGAGCCTCTTCCGTGGTCGGGGTGGGCATACCAAGGCGGGGGAAGTCCTTGTATGTGCAACCGGTGGCGGTCGCCAGGACCAGGCCCGCGGTCATTGCCTGCAGCAGCTTCCGCCGCATCGGGCGCCGCGGCGAGCGGTCGGAGCCGTTGGGACTCACGTAGCGCCTTCCCGAGAGTCTCGCCCGCGCGGTATGGCTGCGGCCTGGCCTTCTCGGTGGTCGGTCGCCGTCCTGCGTCGGGCAGGGGTTTGGATGTTTATGCGGACCAAACCCTAGCCGACGCTCTCCGAGGGTTCGCGGGGAGGGGTACCTACTCGGTTGGGGGTTCGCTTGATTGGCGGCTGCGGGTGCGTTGTGGCTTGTCGCGCAGTTCCCCGCGCCCCTTCGTTGACGCACCCGGCGTCTTAACGTTGCCGTGTGTCCTACTTCGATGCTGCCTCCTCCGCACCCCTCCATCCCGTCGCGCGTCAGGCGCTGTTGGCGTCTCTGGACGAAGGGTGGGCTGACCCCTCGCGGTTGTACCGGGAAGGGCGGCGGGCTCGGATGTTGCTCGATGCCGCCCGGGAAGCGGCTGCGGAAGCGGTCGGCTGTCGGCCGGACGAACTGGTCTTCACACCTTCCGGCACACGGGCCGTGCACACCGGAATGGCGGGCGTGTTGGCGGGGCGGCGGCGCGTCGGGGGTCACCTGATCGTGTCAGCTGTCGAACACTCCTCCGTGCTCCATTCGGCCGATGTCCACGAAGCCGACGGGGCGACGGTCACCCAAGTCGCGGTGGACCGCACGGGATCGGTGGACGTGCGGTCGTACGCGGATGCCCTCCGGCCGGACACCGCGCTTGCCTGTCTCCAGTCGGCCAATCACGAGGTGGGGACCGAGCAGCCGGTGGGGGCGGTGGCCGAGGTGTGCCGGGCGGCCGGGGTGCCGTTGCTGGTGGACGCGGCGCAGTCGTTGGGGTGGGGGCCGGTCGAGGGTGACTGGTCGGTGCTCACGGCGAGTGCGCACAAGTGGGGCGGGCCGGCGGGGGTCGGGCTGCTCGTCGTACGGAAAGGGGTGCGGTTCGCGCCGCAAGGGCCCCTGGACGAGCGGGAGTCGGGGCGGGCGGCCGGGTTCGAGAACCTGCCGGCGATCGTCGCGGCGGCGGCCTCGCTGCGGGCGGTGCGCGCGGAGGCGGCCCAGGAGGCGGTACGGCTACGGGAGTTGACGGACCGGATCCGGGCCCGGGTGCCGGAGCTGGTGCCGGACGTCGAGGTGGTCGGGGATCCGGAGCGGCGACTGCCCGGGATCGTCACCTTCTCCTGTCTCTATGTCGACGGAGAGACGCTCCTGCACGAGCTGGACCGAGCGGGTTTCTCCGTCTCGTCCGGATCCTCCTGCACGAGCAGCACCCTGACCCCGAGCCACGTGCTCAGGGCGATGGGAGTCCTGAGTGAGGGCAATGTGAGGGTTTCGCTGCCGCCGGGGACTCCGGAGGCGGATGTCGAACGGTTCCTGGAGGTACTGCCGGGGGCGGTGGCGGCAGTGCGGGAGAAACTGGGCGCGTCCCTGCCGATCACCATCGCGACTGAGGACGCCCTCATCGTGGACGCCCTGGGCAAGCGCTGCCCGATCCCCGTCATCGAACTCGCCAAGGTCATCGGCGAGGTCCCCGTGGGCGCCACGATCCGCGTTCTGTCCGACGACGAGGCAGCTCGCCTGGACATCCCGGCGTGGTGCGAGATGCGGAACCAGGAGTACGTAGGCGAGGAACCGGCGACGGAGGGTACGGCGTACTTGGTACGCCGGCTGAGCTAGTCGCCGGCAGGGGCGCGGGGAGCTGTGCGACCGGCCCCCACGCGCCGCACCCGGCAACTCAGCCCAGATGCCCCTGAACCTCGGCCGCAGCATCATGCCCGTACGCCTTGGTGAAGCGGTCCATGAAGTGCCCACGCCGCAACTGGTACTCCTGCGTACCCACCGTCTCAATGACGAGAGTCGCCAGCATGCAGCCGACCTGCGCGGCACGCTCCAGAGAAACACCCCAGGCAAGACCGGACAGGAACCCGGCACGGAAGGCGTCGCCGACACCCGTCGGGTCCGCCTTGCGCTCCTCCTCCGCACAGCCGACCTCGATCGGGTCCTCACCCACCCGCTCGATACGAACGCCACGCGAACCGAGGGTCGTCACCCGGGTCCCGACCTTCGCCAGGATCTCCGCGTCGCTCCAGCCCGTCTTGGACTCGATGAGCCCCTTCTCGTACTCGTTGGAGAAGAGATACGTGGCCCCGTCCAGCAGGATCCGGATCTCGTCGCCGTTCATGCGGGCGATCTGCTGGGAGAAGTCCGCGGCGAAGGGAATCGCCCGGGACCGGCACTCCTCGGTGTGCCGGAGCATGCCCTCCGGGTCGTCCGCGCCGATCAGCACGAGGTCGAGACCGCCGACACGATCCGAGACGGCCTTCAGCTCGATCAGCCGGGCCTCGCTCATCGCTCCGGTGTAGAAGGAGCCGATCTGGTTGTGGTCGGAGTCGGTGGTGCACACGAAGCGGGCGGTGTGCAGGGTCTCGGAGATCCGCACCGAGTCGGTGTCGACGCCGTGCCGCTCCAGCCAGCCGCGGTACTCGTCGAAGTCGAAGCCGGCCGCGCCGACCAGGATCGGCTTGGTGCCCAGCTGGCCCATGCCGAACGCGATGTTCGCGCCGACGCCGCCCCGGCGTACGTCGAGGTTGTCGACCAGGAAGGAGAGCGAGACCGTGTGCAACTGGTCCGCGACGAGCTGGTCGGCGAAGCGGCCGGGGAAGGTCATGAGGTGGTCTGTGGCGATGGAGCCGGTGACTGCGATGCGCACGGCGGGGACTCTCCTGTGGGGAGACGGATTGACAGTTCACGCTACCGGGTCGTAGCCGGGCTCTGAAGCCGCCAAAACTACCCGATAGTAGATCTTTCTTCGCGGGCGGAAGCGTGCCTACGGTTCCGGTATGACGAACCTCAAGGTCCACACGCCCGCTCCGGCCGATCTGGAAGGCGACCTCGCGTCGCTGCGCGGCGACTGCGCACGGATGGCACCGCACTGGACGGCGCCCGTCCGGATCGCCGCGCTGCCGGTCTCCCCGTCGCTGATCCATGGTGTGACGGTGCCCTCGAGGTCGGCTCGACTGCTGGACGAGATGTCGGACTACGGCGACTGAAACCAGCTCGACCGTACGTATCGGCGCGTTCCAGGGAACCGCGCGCTCCCCCGCCGCGTCCCATCGCCGTCCCCTTTAAGGGGGATGCGGGGTACGACCCTCCCACCGGCCGTTCTGGCAGGGCCGGGTCAGGGTCAAGGGACAGTTGCGCGGCCGAAGGAGCGATGCGGTGAACACCGAGCGACCCGATGACGACACCCCTGCCTCCGGCGGTGAGGCGGCAAAGGGCGAGCCGGAAGCCGGAGCCTCCGGCAGTGAGGCCGTGAGGGGAGCGGAAACCGGAGCCCCCGAAGACGCTGCGCAGACCTCCAGTGCTGAGGAAACGCCTGCCGTGGCTTCCGGCGCTGAGGAAGCGCCCGTCGAGGCCTCCGGTGCCGGGGAAGCGCGCGCCCGTGATGACGAGGGTGCCGAGTCCCAGGCCCCCGGCGCGGAAGCAGGTGTCCGTGACGGCGCGGACACCGAGTCCGAGGCTCCCGGCGCGGAAGCCGGTGACGCCGAGACCGCCGGGGCATCGGCCGACGCACACGCTCCCGTCCCCGAAGAGGCGCCGGATGCCGGTGAAGCCGACCTCGGGTCCGCCGAAGTTCCCGGCCCACACGAGTCCGAGGACACCCCGCCGAACCGACGGCGTCCCCGCGTTCTCGTCGCCTCCGTCGCCGCCGCGGTGCTGCTCGTCGGTGGCGGTGGAGCGTATCTCGCGGCCACGGCCTCCGGCGGAGACGGAGGCTCCGACCCAGGGGCCGCAGCCTCCGGAGGAGACGGTGGTACTCCCCCGCAGCTCGTGCTCGACGGCTACGCCGAGAGTGGTTCGAACGGGATCGCGCCCGGGGAGCCGAATCCCTACGGCGTGACGTACAAGGTCGACGGCAGCCTGCCCGACGGGCCGGACTCGGCGCCCGTGTACCGGGCGACGGGTGAGGTCACCAAGGACGAGGTGACCCGGCTGGCGAAGGCGCTCGGGGTGGACGGGTCGCCGGTGGTGAAGGGGCAGGCCTGGCAGGTCGGGCCGGACAAGGACGGTTCGGGGCCGAGCCTGGTGGTCGACAAGGCGGCGCCGGGCACCTGGACCTTCCACCGGTTCGCGGCCGGCACCGACGCCTGCAAGAGCATGACGGTGTGCCCGCAGGATCCCGCGAACCCGGCCGGCGACACGGTGAGCGAGGCGGCCGCGAAGAAGGCGGCCGCGCCGGTCCTGAAGGCGATCGGGCAGGACGACGCGAAGGTGGACGCGAGCCAGGTCATGGGCGCCCAGCGGGTCGTGAACGCCGATCCGACGGTCGGCGGGCTGCCCACCTACGGCTGGACGACCGGCATCACGGTGAGCGCGCAGGGCGAAGTGGTCGGCGGCACCGGCCAGTTGAAGGCGCCGGTGAAGGACGACACGTATCCCGTGCTGAGCGCCAAGAAGACGCTGGCCCTGATGAACGCGGCGCCGACGACCGACCACCGCATGGGCATCGGCGGCTGCGCCAGTTCCGTACCGCTGAAGGACCGTCTCGAAGCGCCGTGCGGGTCGTCGACGAGTCAGCCGACGCGGGAGACGGTGACCGTCGGGGACGCGGTGTTCGGGCTGGCCGCGCGGTCCGTGGACGGGCGGCAGGCGCTGGTGCCTTCGTGGCTGTTCCAGGTGCGGTCGGCCGGGGCGGCGGACGCCTTCCGGGTGACGTATCCGGCGGTGGACCCGAAGTATCTGGCCTCGCCCTCGACCACGCCGACCGGTGAGCCCTCCCCGACGGCGTCCACGCCGGGCGACGAGCCGACCGCGGCTCCGGAGCCGCGGGACGTGGAGGTGCAGGGTTACTCGGCCGACGGGCGGGAGCTGACCGTGACCTTCACCGGCGGGGTGTGCGCCGACTACAAGGCGACGGCGAGCGAGAGCGGGGACGAGGTGACCGCCACGGTGACCGAGACGCCGTGGAAGGACAAGGTCTGCATCATGATCGCCAAGGAGATCCAGAAGACGGTCCGGCTGGACGAGCCGCTGGGTGACCGCAAGGTCGTGGGGTCGGGCGGCAAGGGGATCCCGTTGGAGAAGGCGGGCGCGCGGCTGCCGCAGGCGTCGATGGCGCAGTAGCCGCCCCGGGTCCGGCGGACGACACGAAAGACGTCCGGCGGACAACACGAAGGCGGCGGCCCAGTCGGAGGGGGCCGCCGCCTTCGTCGTGTTCAGTTACTTCGATCCGGCACTGCAGTCCGGTACTTCAGGCTTAGCTGAAGGAGTCGCCGCAGGCGCAGGAACCCGACGCGTTCGGGTTGTCGATCGTGAAGCCCTGCTTCTCGATCGTGTCCACGAAGTCGACGGAGGCGCCGCCCAGGTACGGGGCGCTCATGCGGTCGGTGACGACCTTGACGCCGCCGAAGTCCTTGACGACATCGCCGTCGAGGGAGCGCTCGTCGAAGAAGAGCTGGTAGCGCAGGCCGGAGCAGCCGCCGGGCTGAACGGCGACGCGCAGGGCCAGGTCGTCACGGCCTTCCTGGTCGAGCAGGGCCTTGACCTTCGCCGCGGCGGCGTCGGACAGGATGATGCCGTCGGTGACGGTGCTGGTCTCGTCCGATACGGACATCTACATCTCTCCCGGGTTGTACGGAGACTGCTTGCCGACAGTTGCAACCGGCGTGGCCGCGGATTCATTCCGGGCCGGGTGGCGTTCTTTTCGCCTGTTCCTCTTCTGTTCCACCATCCATGCTCGCACACGCCCGCAAGGTCCCCCACCGACTGCGTACGGGGATTGATGTCACATCGACGCTATGGGCATCGTCAAACTGACGTGAAGCAGTTATGATAGATAACGTCAATTCGACGAGAAGGTATGTCCCGCAGAACAGAAAGGGTGTGTGTCGTGACCACCGCCCAGACCCAGGAGCTCGACGTACAGCCGACGCCCCTCGCCCTGCTGCTGCTCGGCCGCGAGGCCGACCCGAAGAGCGAGCGGGGCGTCGAGTGTCCCGGTGACCTGCCCTCGCCGTCCGACCCCGACCTGGTCGAGCGGGCCCGCGCGGCCAAGGAGAGGCTCGGCGACAAGGTCTTCGTGCTCGGCCACCACTACCAGCGCGACGAGGTCATCCAGTTCGCCGACGTCACGGGTGACTCGTTCAAGCTGGCCCGGGACGCGGCCGCGCGCCCGGAGGCCGAGTACATCGTGTTCTGCGGTGTGCACTTCATGGCGGAGTCCGCGGACATCCTGACCTCCGACGACCAGAAGGTCGTGCTCCCGGACCTGGCGGCCGGCTGCTCGATGGCCGACATGGCCACCGCCGAGCAGGTCGCCGAGTGCTGGGACGTGCTGACCGAGGCCGGCATCGCCGAGCAGGTCGTGCCCGTCTCGTACATGAACTCCTCCGCCGACATCAAGGCGTTCACCGGCAAGCACGGCGGTCTGATCTGCACCTCCTCGAACGCGGAACGCGCGCTCGACTGGGCCTTCGAGCAGGGCGAGAAGGTCCTCTTCCTGCCGGACCAGCACCTGGGCCGCAACACCGCGGTGCGCGATCTGGGCCTGTCCCTGGAGGACTGCGTCCTCTACAACCCGCACAAGCCCAACGGCGGGCTGACGGTGGAGCAGCTGCGCGCCGCGAAGATGATCCTGTGGCGGGGCCACTGCTCGGTGCACGGCCGCTTCTCGCTGGAGTCGGTCGAGGACGTCCGCGCCCGCATACCCGGGGTCAACGTCCTGGTGCACCCCGAGTGCAAGCACGAGGTCGTGGCGGCGGCGGACTACGTCGGCTCGACCGAGTACATCATCAAGGCCCTGGAGGCGGCCCCGGCCGGCTCGAAGTGGGCCATCGGCACGGAGCTGAATCTCGTCCGCCGGCTCGCGAACCGTTTCGCGCCCGAGGGCAAGGAGATCGTCTTCCTCGACAAGACGGTCTGCTTCTGCTCGACCATGAACCGCATCGACCTCCCCCACCTGGTCTGGACCCTGGAGTCCCTGGCCGAGGGCAAGCTGGTCAACCGCATCGAGGTCGACAAGGAGACCGAGGCGTTCGCGAAGCTGGCGCTGGAGCGGATGCTCGCGCTGGCGTAGGCCGTGCGAAAGGGCCGGGTCCCCGACGGGACCCGGCCCTTCGCCGTGCTGTCAGACGCCGGCCGGTTCCCGCACCTCCGGCTCCTTCTCGATCTGCCGCTTCGCCGCGCGCTTCGTCGCCCGCCGCTCCTTGCGGAGTTCGAGCATCGCGTAGAGCGTCGGTACCAGGAGCAGGGTGAGCAGGGTCGACGTGATCAGGCCGCCGATGACGACCACGGCCAGCGGCTGGGCGATGAAGCCGCCCTCGCCGGTGACGCCCAGGGCCATCGGGAGCAGGGCGAAGATCGTCGCCAGGGCCGTCATGAGGATCGGGCGCAGACGGTGCCGGCCGCCTTCCACCACGGCCTCGACGACGCCGTAACCCTGCTTGCGGTACTGGTTGATCAGGTCGATCAGCACGATCGCGTTCGTCACCACGATGCCGATCAGCATCAGCATGCCGATCATCGCGGGGACGCCCATCGGGGTGCCGGTGACGATCAGCAGGCCGATCGCGCCGGTCGCCGCGAACGGGATGGAGACCAGCAGGATCAGCGGCTGGGCGAGCGAACGGAAGGTCGCGACCAGCAGTATGAAGACGATCGCGATCGCCGCCAGCATGGCCAGGCCGAGGTTCTTGAACGCGTCGTCCTGGTCCGAACTGACCCCGCCGATCTGCGCCGTGGCACCCGCCGGCAGCTTCAGGGCGTCGACCTCGGTCTGCAGCTTGCCGCTCACCGCGCCCGTGTTGTCGCCGGTCGGCCGCGCGGTGATCGTCGCCGCGCGCTGGCCGTCGATACGGGTCATCGAGACCGGGCCGTCAACCACCTTCACCGTGGCGATGTCGCCCAGCTTCACCGCGCCGAGCTTGAGGTTCCGCAACTGGGCCAGGGTCGCCGCCGGCTTGGCCGACTTGATGACGACGTCACGCTCGGTGTCGTCGAGGATCGCCTTGGCCGCCGTGGTGCCCTTCACCGCCTCGGTGACCGCCGCGCCGAGGGTCTGGTCGTTGAAACCGGCCGCCGCCGCCTTGGAGTTGGCCTTGACCGAGATCCGCGGCACGCTCTGCGACAGGTCGCTGGACACGTCCGTGACGTCGTCGAGGCCGGCCACGGTCTTGCGTACCTCTTCGGCCGCCGTGCGCAGCACGCCCCCGTCGGCCGCCTTCACGACCACGCTCAGGTCCTGGTTGCCGAAGCCGTCGCCGCCGGAGACGGTGGTGGTGCCGATGCCGGTCAGCTTCTTCAGGCCGGACTCGATGCCGTCCTGCACGTCCTCGTAGGAGGCCGAGTCGTCCAGCATCACCTGGTACGAGGCCTGGTTGGTGTCCGTGCCGCCGCCGAAGGCCGCCATGAAGCCGGACGAGCCGATGGTGACCTGGTAGTCCTTGACGCCCTTGGTGCCGGCGAGCAGCCGCTCGACCTTCTTCGCCTGCGTGTCGGTGGCCGCCAGGCTGGTGCCGGGCTTCAACTCCTGCTTGACGGTGAGGACTTCCTGCTCGCCCTGGTCGAAGAAGTTCGTCTTCAGCAGCGGCGCCATGCCGAACGTACCGATCAGGATCACGGCCGCGAGCAGCACGCTGGTCAGCCGGCGGCGGGTCGCGAAGCGCAGGACGGGGACGTAGATCCGCTGCAGGCGGCTCCTCGCCTCCTTCTCCTCGGCCAGCCGGCGGGCCTGGTCGGCGTCGTCCGGCGTGTTCTTGGGGGCGCGCAGGAACCAGTACGACAGGACCGGTACGACCGTCAGCGACACCAGCAGCGAGGCCAGCAGGGCCGCCGTGATCGTCAGGCTGAACGAGCCGAACAGCTCGCCCACCATGCCGCCGACCAGGCCGATCGGCAGGAAGACGGCGACCGTGGTGAGGGTCGAGGAGGTGACCGCGCCGGCCACCTCGCGGACCGCCTTGAGGATGGCGTCCTCGCGCTCCTCGCCGTAGCCGAGGTGCCGTTTGATGTTCTCCAGGACCACGATCGAGTCGTCGACGACCCGGCCGATGGCGATGGTCAGCGCGCCCAGCGTCAGCATGTTGAGCGACAGGTCGCGCGTCCACAGGACGATCAGGGCGAGCACGACCGAGAGCGGGATGCTCACCGCGGTGACCAGGGTCGAGCGGATCGACGCCAGGAACACCAGGATGACCAGGATCGCGAAGAGCAGGCCGAGCGCGCCCTCGGTGGTCAGGCCGCTGATGGACTTGGAGACCGCCGGGCCCTGGTCGCTGACGACCGTGATGGTCGCGGCCGAGCCGACGTCCTTGCGCAGGTCGGGCAGCTTGTCCTCGACCGCGTCGGAGATGGCGACCGCACTGCCGTCGTGGTCCATGGTGACCGACACCGCGAGGCTCGGCTTCCCGTCGGTGCGGGTGATGGAGTCGGAGGTGGCCTGCTGCTGCTCGACGGTGGCCACGTCCCCGAGGCGCACCGGCTTCCGGCCGCCCTCGCCCGTGACCATCAGGTCCTGGATCTGCGTCAACGAGGTGAAGCCGCCGCCCACTTGGACGGTCCGGTTGGCGCCGTCCTCGTCGAAGGAGCCCGCCGGGACGGTCGCGCCGCCCGCCTGCAGGGCCTGGCCGAGGGCGACCGTGCTGAGACCCGCCCGCGCCAGCTTCGCGTCGTCGGGCGTGACGGCGACCTGGAGGTCCCGCACACCGTCGACGGTGACCTGGCCGACGCCGTCGATGCCCTTCAGGTCCGGTACGACGGTCCGGTCGAGCCGGTCCGCGAGGGCCTGCTGGTCATGGTCGGAGGTGACGGCGAGGACGACGGTCGGGATGTCGTCCGTGGAGCCGGCCACGACCTGCGGGTCGACGTCGTCCGGGAGCTGGACGCGGGCCCGGTTGACGGCCTGCTGGACGTCGGCGACGAGCTGCTTGGTGTCGTTGCCGTAGTCGAAGGACGCCATGATCACGGCGTTGCCCTCGCTCGCCGTGGAGGTGACGCCGGTGATGCTGTCGACGGCTTCGAGGTTGTCCTCGATCGGCTCGACGACCTGCTTCTCCACGACGTCGGGCGCGGCGCCCTGGTAGGGCGCGATCACGGACACCATGGGCAGTTCGATGGAGGGCAGCAGTTGCTGCTTGAGCTGCGGTATCGCGATCGCTCCGAAGGCGAGCACGATGATGGACATCAGACCGATCAGGGCCCGTTGCGCGAGGCTGAATCGGGACAGCCAGGACATGGGTGAGGATTCTCTCTTCTGGGAGCGGCAGAAGGGCATGAGTTGACAGCGGACGCACAGATGAGCACCCGCACTCACACCCTGAGCCATCGCAGAGCCCGGATTCCTAGCCCCCAGGTGCCGTTCTCGTACGGCGCCTACTCCGGCCGCAGTACAGCCGGGTGGAGTTCACTCCACCCTTGGACGTACCAGCCCCGACTCGTAGGCGATCACGACCAGTTGGGCCCGGTCACGGGCGCCGAGCTTGGCCATGGCCCGGTTGACGTGCGTCTTCACCGTGAGCGGGCTGACCTCCAGGCGCTCGGCGATCTCGTCGTTGGAGAGCCCGCCGGCGACCTGGACCAGCACCTCGCGCTCCCGCACGGTGAGCGCGTCCAGCCGCTCCGCGCGGACCGGGTCACGTCCGTCGTCCGCGCCGCCCTGGGCGAGGAAGCGGGCGATCAGGCCCTTGGTGGCGGCCGGCGAGAGCAGCGCCTCGCCACCGGCCGCGACACGGATGGCGGAGAGGAGCTCGTCGGGTTCGCTGCCCTTGCCGAGGAACCCGGAGGCGCCGGCGCGCAGGGACTGCACGACGTAGTCGTCGACCTCGAAGGTGGTCAGGATGACGACCCGGACGTGCGCGAGGGACGGGTCGGCGCTGATCATGCGGGTGGCCGCGAGGCCGTCGGTGCCCGGCATCCGGATGTCCATCAGCACGACGTCGGCCCGCTCCAGCTTGGCCAGTCGCACCGCCTCCGCGCCGTCGGACGCCTCTCCCACGACCTCCATGTCGGGCTCGGAGTCGACGAGCACACGGAAGGCGCTGCGCAGCAGGGCCTGGTCGTCGGCGAGCAGGACGCGGATCGTCGTCATACGGGGTCCCCCGGGGCGCGTGAGCGGGTCTTGACCGGCAGGATCGCATGGACGCGGAAGCCGCCGCCGTAGCGGGGACCGGTGGTGAGGGTGCCGCGCAGGGCGGTGACGCGTTCGCGCATGCCGAGCAGTCCGTGGCCACCGCCGTTCTCCGGATCGTCGTCCTCGCCGGCGCCGTCGTCCAGGACGGTGATCTCGATGTTCGGTCCCACGCGTACGACGCTGACCTCGGCCTTCGCCTTCGTACCGGCGTGTTTCTGCACGTTGGTGAGGGCCTCCTGGACCACGCGGTAGGCGGCCAGGCCGACGGCGGCGGGCAGGGTGGTGCCGTGGTCGGCGCGGGCGACCTCGACGTGCAGGCCCGCGCTGCGGAAGGTGCCGACGAGTTCGTCGAGGCGGTCGAGGCCGGGCGCCGGTTCGGTGGGGGCCTCGGGGTCGCCGGACTGGCGCAACAGGCCGACGGTGGCGCGCAGTTCGTTGAGCGCGGAGCGGCTGGCCTCGCGTACGTGGGCCAGGGCTTCCTTGGCCTGGTCGGGGCGCTTGTCCATCACGTGCGCGGCGACTCCGGCCTGCACATTGACCAGGGCGATGTGGTGGGCGACGACGTCGTGCAGGTCACGGGCGATACGGAGGCGCTCCTCGGCGACGCGGCGGCGGGCCTCCTCCTCGCGGGTGCGCTCCGCCCGCTCGGCGCGTTCGCGGATGGCCTGGACGACCGCGCGCCGGCTGCGGACGGCGTCTCCGGCGGTGGCGCCGATGCCGGTCCAGGCGAAGATCGCGAGGTTCTCCTGGGCGTACCAGGGCAGGGGCCCTGCCAGCATCGAGGCGCCGGTCAGGACGGTCATCGTCAGCAGGCCCAGGCGCACGGTGGTCGCACGGTCGGTGGTGTACGCGACGGTGTAGAGGGCGATGACCGCGGACATGGCGACAGGGGCGCGGGGGTCTCCGACGACGCACTCGATCAGGGAGACGGTGCCGGTGAGGGCGAGGACCGTCCTCGGGGCGCGGCGGCGGAAGACCAGGGCGAGGGCGCCGAGGGCGATGAGGACGAGGGAGAGGGCGTCGGGGGTGCGGATGCCCCAGTCGACGCCGTGCTTTCCGTGCGGGTCGACGTACGAGCCGGCCACCATGCAGACCAGGACACCGGCTGCGAGTGCCGCGTCCAGCGCGAGGGGGTGCGCCTTCAGGTGGCGTCGGGCGCGGTCTCGGGTGCGGCTCACGTTTGAACAGTACGGCGTCCCTGCGGGGCTTTGAACGGAGGCCAGCTGTAGGTTTCCCGTGCGGTTGAGGGCGTTGACGTGGCCGTTACTGGGGGCTGCGCCTCCAGACTCCCGCTTCGGCCTGGACGGCCTCGTCCTCAAACGCCGGACGGGCTGAAAGACCAACAGCCGCACCGGTGTCGAGACGCTGCCGCCCCTCAGTCCTCTCCCCTCAGCCCGGGATCAGGCCGTCGTCGCTCAGCAGGTCCCGGACTTGCTCCAGGGTCGCGTCCGGGGACGGGAGGATCAGTTCCGAGGGTTCCAGGGAGTCGTCGGGGAGCGGGGTGCCCAGTTCTCGGACCTTGGAGAGGAGGGCCTCCAGGGTTCGGCGGAAGCCCGGGCCGTCGCCGTTCTGCATTTCGCGTAGGAGTTCGTCGTCCAGCTTGTTGAGTTCGGTGAGGTGGCTGTCGGCCAGCCTCACCTGTCCCTCCCCCATGATCCGTACGACCATGTCGCCCATGTGTCGGCCTCCTAGGCGTGGGCCCTCACTGCTTGTCGAAGCGTGGGGTGTCCTGCGGTTGCTGCTGGGCCTGCGACTGGCCGTTGCCGCCCTCGATCGCCTGCTGCTGCGACGAGGAACCGCCGGCCAGTTCGGCCTTCATGCGCTGCAGTTCCAGCTCTACATCCGTACCACCGGAGAGCCGGTCCAGCTCGGTCTGGATGTCGTCCTTGGCCAGACCCGACTGGTCGTCGAGGGCGCCCGAGGCGAGCAGTTCGTCGATGGCGCCGGCGCGGGCCTGCAGCTGGGCCGTCTTGTCCTCGGCACGCTGGATGGCCATGCCGACGTCGCCCATCTCCTCGGAGATGCCCGAGAAGGCCTCGCCGATTCGGGTCTGGGCCTGGGCTGCCGTGTAGGTGGCCTTGATCGTTTCCTTCTTCGTACGGAAGGCGTCGACCTTGGCCTGGAGGCGCTGGGCCGCAAGGGTGAGCTTCTCCTCCTCGCCCTGGAGCGTCGCGTGCTGCGTCTCCAGGTCGGTCACCTGCTGCTGGAGCGCGGCACGGCGGGACAGCGCCTCGCGGGCCAGGTCCTCGCGGCCGAGGGCGAGGGCCTTGCGGCCCTGGTCCTCCAGCTTCGAGGACTGCGACTGCAGCTGGTTGAGCTGGAGCTCCAGACGCTTGCGGGAGGTGGCGACGTCGGCCACTCCCCTGCGTACCTTCTGAAGCAGCTCCAGCTGCTTCTGGTACGAGTAATCGAGGGTTTCGCGCGGGTCCTCGGCCCGGTCAAGGGCCTTGTTCGCCTTCGCGCGGAAGATCATCCCCATACGCTTCATGACACCGCTCATGGGCTTCGCGCGCCCCCTTCTGACGGACTCCAGCTCCAGCTCTGCGACAGAACCCACAGTACGGGCCCTGCATCCATTGACGCACTGTTCCGGGACGGATGCGGTCATCCCCAAGGACGACTGCGATCGCTCCCGCTCCGGCGTAGGGAGTAGGTGTCCCCCCGAGGAAGACCCCCGAAAAGGACCCGGGGCCGGAAGTACGTGCAACGTCCCCTCTGTCCCTTACAGGACGACTGGTGTTGCCGGATCGTTCCCCGCCGGGCTGGGGTCCAACCCCGGCCACCCCTTACCCTTGGGTTTTGTGTTCCGAAGCCGCGCCAAGGAAGAGAAGGCCGCGTACGCCGACAAGGCGTCGCTGACCGACTCCAAGCAGACCCGTGACCCGCAGGCCCCCAAGGGCCGCCCGACGCCCAAGCGCAATGAGGCCCAGTCCCAGCGCCGCAGCGTCGCCAGTACGTCGACCACGCGCAAGGACGCCTCCAAGCGTCAGCGCGAGGAGCGCCGTACCGCGATGCAGCGCCAGCGCCAGGCGCTGGCCAGCGGCGACGAGCGCTATCTGCCCGCGCGGGACAAGGGCCCGGTGCGCAAGTTCGCCCGCGACTGGATCGACTCGCGCTTCAACGTGGCCGAGTTCTTCCTGCCGATGGCCGTGGTCATCCTGGTGCTCAGCATGGTGCGCGTGGGCGCGCTGCAGAGCATCGCGCTGCTGCTGTGGCTGGTCGTGATCGTGCTCATCCTGCTCGACGCGTTCGTCAACGCCTACCGGCTCAAGAAGGCGCTCGCCGAGCGCTTCCCGGACCACAACCGCCGGGGCGCCGTCGCCTACGCGCTGATGCGCTCCCTCCAGATGCGCCGTCTCCGGCTGCCGAAGCCGCAGGTCAAGCGCGGAGAGCGGCCCTGAGCGCGGATTCCTTCTCCGGGGGCGCGGCGGACGCCTGGCTGAGCAAGCTGGGCGGGTTGCGTGACGTGGTGCGTCAGGAGCTTGTCGCTCGGCAGCTCGAAGCTCAGATAACCGGGCGGTTCCCGGTCGGGCAGCGGCTGCGCGTGCTCGACGTGGGGATGGGCCAGGGCACGCAGGCACTGCGGCTGGCCCGCGCCGGACATCAGGTGACCGGGGTCGAGCAGGACCCCACGATGATCTCCGCGGCCCGCGAGGCCGTCGCCGCCGAACCGGAGGGCATCCGGGAGCGGGTGCGGCTGGTGCAGGGCGACGGGCGGGACACGGGGGTGCACTTCCTGCCGGGCAGCTTCGACGTGGTCCTCTGCCACGGGGTGCTCATGTACGTCGGTGATCCGGACGCCCTGCTGGCGGGGCTGGCCCGGATGCTCGCCCAGGGCGGACTGCTGTCGCTGCTCGTGCGCAACGGCGACGCCCTGGCGATGCGGCCGGGGTTGTCGGGCGACTGGGCGGGCGCACTCGACGCCTTCGACACCGTCTCGTACACGAACCGGCTCGGCCTCGACGTGCGCGCCGACCGGCTGGACACGCTCACCGCCACGCTCGCGGGTATCGGGGCACCGCTGCACGCCTGGTACGGCGTCCGGGTCTTCACGGACACGGCGACCGACGGGGCGGAGTCCCCGGCCGACGTGGAGGCGTTGCTGGCGGCCGAGGAGCGGGCCGGGCGGACGGATCCGTACCGGCGGGTGGCGGCGCTGCTGCATCTGTGCGGCGTGCGCGGCTGAGGGCACGCGGGCGCGGGCTTCGGTCAGCTCGTTCGGGTGAACAGGGCAAGCCGGACAATCACCCCGAAGAGACACTCGGGGCATGGATGCTTCCCGTAACCGTGCCGTCCGGCTGCTCGCGCCCGTCGCCATCCTGTCCTGCTCCCTTGCCCTGCTGAGCGGGTGCTCCGGGTCCGGTTCCTCGGGTGAGCACAAGACGTCCAAAGCGCGGACCGAGCAGGCCGCGCAGGCTGCCGAAGTCGCCGCTCCCGCGTCCGGCGACGATCTGCAGAGCGACTACCTGAAGGTGATCAAGGACGTTCTGCCGTCGGTGGTGCAGATCCAGGCCAGCAACGATCTGGGGTCCGGGGTCGTGTACGACGACCAGGGGCACATCGTCACCAACGCGCACGTCGTCGGGGACGAGACGACCTTCAAGGTGACGACCGCCAACAGCGAGGACGTGCTCAGCGCCGAGCTCGTCTACTCCTACCCCGAGCAGGATCTCGCCGTGGTGAAGCTGGACAAGGTGCCGGACGGGCTCAAGGCGGCCTCCTTCGCCGACTCCTCGAAGGTCGATGTCGGGCAGATCGTCCTCGCCATGGGCTCGCCGCTCGGGCTGTCGTCCAGCGTGACGCAGGGCATCGTGTCGGCGACCGGACGGACCGTCAGCGAGGGCGGCAGCGACGGGGGTACGGGCGCGACCATCGCCAACATGGTGCAGACCTCGGCCGCGATCAACCCCGGCAACAGCGGGGGCGCGCTCGTCAATCTCGACGGGCAGGTCATCGGCATCCCGACCCTCGCGGCCACCGACCCCGACCTCGGGGGCAGCGCCGCGCCGGGCATCGGGTTCGCGATCCCGTCCTCGATGGTGAAGACGGTCGCCGACCAGATCATCAAGGACGGCAAGGTGACCGACTCGGGCCGGGCCGCGCTCGGCATCACGGGCCGTACGGTCGTCGACGGCAGCTACCGGGCCGCCGGCGTCGCCGTCGTCGAGGTGAAGAGCGGCGGGGCGGCCGACAAGGCGGGTATCGAGGCCGGGGACATCATCACCAGGCTGGGTGACACGGACATCACCACGATCACGTCGCTCTCGGAGGCGCTGGCCGAGGACAGGCCGGGGCAGAAGACGACGGTGACGTACACACGCGACGGCAACGAGGACAAGGCGGGCGTGACGCTGGGCGAGCAGTGACCGAGGGGGCGGCCGGTCGCCGCCCCCTCATCGACTACGGGCTACGCGTCCTGGGCGTGCAGGCTCATGGGACCGTAGATCTCCGTGGTGTCCTCGAACAGCCGCACCTGGTCCGCGCCGCCTTCGAGTAGTGCCTTCCAGTGCTCCCCGATCCAGGACTCGGCATCCCCCTGCGTCGTGAACTCCTCGGGCTGCACCGCGGGCGGGACCTCCGCCCCGTCGGTCTTCTCGAACCGCCACGTCCATGCCGCCATGTACGCCTCCCGTGTCTGAGCACCTGCAGAGCGAGAGCCGGATCTTGGTCCGGCTCCTGCCTGAAGCCTAGTCGGACGGGCAACACCTGCGCAGACACGCGAAAATCACTTCTGTGGAAGTAACACTGCTCGGCACCGGTGCCCCGGCGGGCCTGCCCCGCCCCGACTGTCCCTGCGCGACCTGCGCCGGCTCCCTCGGGGAGCACGCGCGCGCGGCGACCGCGCTGCTCATCGACGGAACGTTGCTCCTTGACCTGACACCGGGTGCGGCCTTCGCGGCGGCGCGGGCCGGGCGTTCGCTCGGCGGCGTACGGCAGGTGCTGTTGTCGCATCCGCACGACGGGCCCGCCGTCGAGGTGCCGGTGGGGCTGCCGCAGCCCGGGCGGGTGCCGGACGGGCGGGAGTTGGCGCTGCTGACGGGGCATCGGGTGCGGGCGGTGGCGATGGACGCGCCGGGCACCGGGTACGCGGTGACCGGTCCTGACGGACAGCGGCTGCTGTATCTGCCGCCCGGGGGTGCGCCGGCCGGCCTGGAGAACAACGGGACCGTGGAGTCGTACGCCATGGTGCTCTCCGATGTCGTGGGGCGGCCGGACGCGCTCGCCCGGCTGCGCGCGGTCGGAGCGCTCGGGCCGACCACGGACGTCCTCGGCGTCCATCTGGACCATGACGTGCCGCCCGGCGCCGAGCTGCGCCGGCGGCTGGCCGCGGCGGGCGCGCGGGCCGTGCCGGACGGGACGACCCTGACCGTGGGGGTGTACGAGGACGTGCCCGACGTACCGCGGCGGACGCTGGTCCTCGGCGGGGCCCGGTCCGGGAAGTCGGTGGAGGCCGAGCGGCGGCTCGAAGCCTTTCCGGACGTGCTGTACGTGGCGACGGGCGGCACGCGCGGCGGGGACACCGAGTGGGCGTCCCGGGTCGCCGTGCACCGGGACCGGCGCCCGGGCTCATGGCGGACCACCGAGACCTGCGATCTCGTGCCCCTGCTCAAGGACGACGGGGCACCGCTGCTCATCGACTGTCTGTCCCTGTGGCTGACGGACGCCATGGACTCCGTGGGGGCGTGGGACGACGCCGTGTGGGCGGACGGCGGGGAACGCGCGCTGCGCGAGCGGGTGCGGGAGTTGACGGAGGCGGTCCGGGCGAGCCGACGGACCGTGGTCGCCGTCTCGAACGAGGTCGGGTCGGGGATCGTGCCGGCCACGGCGTCGGGGCGGCGCTACCGGGACGAGCTGGGCCGGCTGAACGCCGCGTTCGCGAGCGAGTGCGAGCAGGTGGTGCTGGTGGTGGCGGGCCAGGCGCTGGTGCTACGGGGCTGAGGGCACCCGGCGCGCGATGAGACGGGCGGTGGGGCGGAGGCGGTCGAAGCGGTCGAGGAACCGGCGGTCGAGGAGCCGACGGGGCTTCGGCGGGACGATCGTGCAGCCCTGGGACTCCAGCTCCGTGCGCAGGGCGTCCGAGCGGGGGCGGGGCGTCTCCAGGACGAGGAGGCCGCCGGGGCGGAGGAGGGTGAGGGCCGCCCGGAGTTCCTCGTCGGGGGTCGACGGGCCCAGCAGGGTGACGACGTCGTAGCGGGCGCGCAGGGCCCTGGTGAGCTGCGGGTCCGTCAGATCGCCCACGTACGCCTCCTCCACACGTTCCGCCTCGCGGGCCGCCAGCACGCGCGCGGTGGGGTCGAGGCCGTCGAAGGACGTGTAGGGGAAGAGCTCCTTCGCCGTCGCCGGGAAGTGGGCGTGGCCGGTGCCGACGTCCAGCCAGCTCTCCGGTTCGGGGTCGACTCCCAGCAGCGCGCGGGCAGTTGAACGATGGCGGCGGCGCCGGTCGAGGTCTTCGGCACGCGCGCGCAGGGCGCCGGCCCGGGTGCCCAGGGCGGAGAGCCCGGAGCGGGCGGACCGGACGGATCGTGCGGAGAGTAGGGAGAGTGCGGCTAGTGATGACATGTGCGGCTCCCGAAGACGTATGACAATCCGCTGCAAAGCGGAACATATGGGGTCTTGATCTTGGGAGCAAAGACGTCACGCACGCGTGGTGCCCATGTGGCGCGGAACCGTTCGATCGGTGCCGGTACTGTTCGGCGAATGAGCTCGCTTAATCTCGACGACTTCTCCGATCTGATCGAGCGCCCCGACGGCGGAGTGCGCCGCGACGCCGAGGCGCGCAGGGAGCGTCAGATCGTGCCGCCCGGGTCGCTGGGCCGCCTCGACGAACTGGGTGAGTGGCTGGCCGCGGCGCAGTCCGCCGTACCGGTGCGGCCGATCGGACAGCCGCGGGTCGTGCTCTTCGCCGGTGACCACGGAGTGGCCGAACTCGGCGTCTCCGCGCGGCCCGCGGGCAGCGCCGGGCAGCTGGTGCGGGACGTCCTGGAGGGCGGCCGGCCGGTGTCGGTACTGGCGCGGCGGCTCGGGGTGCCGGTACGGGTCGTCGACCTGGCCCTGGACTGCGACCCCGAGACGCTGCCCGACGAGGTCGTACGGCATCGGGTGCGGCGCGGCAGCGGGCGGATCGACATCGAGGACGCGCTGACTCCGGAGGAGGCGGAGGCCGCCTTCCGCGCCGGGATGGCGGTGGCCGACGAGGAAGCCGACTCCGGTACGGATCTGGTGGTGCTCGGCGATGTGAGCGTGGGCGGGACGACGCCGGCGGGCGTGCTGGTCGCGGCGCTGTGCGGGACCGACGCGTCCGTGGTGACCGGGCGGGGCGGGCTCGCGATCGACGACCTGGCGTGGATGCGCAAGTGCGCGGCGATCCGCGACGCGCTGCGCCGGGCACGGCCGGTGCTCGGGGAACAGTTGCAGCTCCTGGCGACCGTGGGCGGGGCCGACCTCACCGCGATGACGGGCTTCCTGCTGCAGAGCGCCGTGCGCAAGACGCCGGTGATCCTGGACGGGGTGGTGGCCGCCGCCTGTGCGCTGGTGGCCCAGCGGATCGCGTTCCGGGCGCCGGACTGGTGGCTGGCCGCGCACGACAGCGGGGAGCCGGGACAGGCGAAGGCGCTGGACCGGATGGCACTGGAGCCGCTGCTGGCGCACGGGGTGACGGTGGGTGAGGGCGCGGGGGCGCTGCTGGCTCTGCCTT
Source organism: Streptomyces pseudovenezuelae (assembly GCF_029892565.1). Classification (GTDB taxonomy): domain Bacteria; phylum Actinomycetota; class Actinomycetes; order Streptomycetales; family Streptomycetaceae; genus Streptomyces; species Streptomyces pseudovenezuelae_A. The sequence goes on from NZ_JARXVH010000005.1 coordinate 528,302, forward strand.
TGGTGCAGGCCGCCGCCGCGCTGGCCGCCGAGCTGCCGGAGAAGCCCGAGGAGACGGAGAAGCCGGAGGAGTCTGCGGCTGCCGAGGTGTCCGGGGAACCGGAGGTCTCCGGTGAACCGGCGAAAGAGGAGACCGAGTAGGCCGTAAAGAGCCGAAAGTCGACCGGACGTCAGACGAAAGAAGGACGGTTCGTCAGGGCATCACCCATATGATCCTTCTCCATGGGAGATGCCCGAATTGCCTCGCGGCGGGCCGCCGCATTCGCCGTCTGGTACCTGCGGCTCGTCGCGTTCGTCAACTTTCTGAGCGCGATCTGGGTCTCCCTGGGGCAGGACGTGCGGCGGCACAACCAGGAGAACTTCTTCACGCCGTACCTGCTCACCGCCGGCTTCGCGTCCGGGGTGTTCACCGTCTTCCTGGCCATCACCATGCGGCGCCGCAAGCGCGCCGCATGGATCCTGAACCTCGCCCTTGCCGGCCCCTTCCTCGCGCTGTTCTCCTTCGCGATGGCGTTCCCGGAGATGCGCCGGCCCGCGCAGAACTGGATCTCGCTGGCCCTCACCGTCGGCTTCGTCGTCGCCCTCCTGGTCGGGCGGCGGGAGTTCTACGCGAAGGGTGACCGGTCCAACCCGAAGCTCGCCGCCGCCGTCGCGGTGGGCGGCACCGTGGCCTGCTCGCTGCTCGCCACGCTGCTGGTGACGGTCACCAACCAGGCGTCGGACGCGGCCCGTTCGACGTTCCTTGAGCGCTGGCACTACGGCACGTTCCGGCTGGTCTCGGTCGCCGCGAGCGAGGCCCGCTTCCCCGGCATCGAGACGCCGAACTGGGTGAACGTCGGCATCAACGTGCTCAGCACGGTCCTGGTCCTCGCCGTCTTCTACGCCGCCTTCCGCTCCCGGCGCGCGGTCGACCCGCTCACCGAGGACGACGAGAAGCGGCTGCGGGAGCTGCTTGAGCGGCAGGGCGAGCGGGACTCGCTCGGCTACTTCGCGCTGCGCCGGGAGAAGAGCGTGGTGTGGTCGCCGACCGGCAAGGCGGCCGTCGCCTACCGGGTCGTGGGCGGTGTCTCGCTGGCCTCCGGGGATCCGATCGGCGACCCCGAGGCCTGGCCGGGTGCCATCGAGCCGTGGCTCGCCGAGGCCCGCGCGCACGGGTGGATCCCGGCGGTGATGGGGGCCGGCGAGGAGGCCGGGACGGTGTACGCGCGGCACGGCCTGGACGCCCTTGAACTCGGCGACGAGGCGCTGGTGGAGGTCGCCGACTTCACGCTGGAGGGGCGGGCCATGCGGACCGTGCGGCAGACCTACAACCGGGTGAAGCGGGCCGGATACACGGTGCGGATCCGGCGGCACGAGGACATCCCCGCCGACGAGTTGGCATATCTGCTGAAGCGCGCCGACGACTGGCGGGACGGGGCCACCGAGCGCGGGTTCAGCATGGCGCTGGGGCGGCTCGGGGATCCCGAGGACGGGCGCTGCGTGATGCTGGAGTGCACGGACGCGGAGGGGCGGCTGCGGGCGCTGCTGTCCTTCGTGCCGTGGGGGCCGCACGGGCTCTCGCTCGACCTCATGCGGCGCGACCGGGACTCCGAGAACGGGCTGATGGAGTTCATGGTGATCGAACTCCTGCGCAGGGGCCGGGAGATCGGGATCACCCAGGTCTCGCTCAACTTCGCCATGTTCCGATCGGTCTTCGAACGTGGCGGGCGGCTCGGCGCCGGCCCGGTGCTGCGGCTGTGGCGGTCACTGCTCAGTTTCTTCTCACGCTGGTGGCAGATCGAGTCCCTGTACCGGGCCAACGCCAAGTACCGGCCCATCTGGGAGCCCCGGTTCCTGCTCTTCGAGAAGAGCGCGGACCTGCCGCGCATCGGCATCGCGTCGGCGAGAGCGGAAGGATTCCTGGAGGCGCCGGGGTTGCCGAAGTGGCTGCACCGCAAGCATCTGGAGACGCACAGATGACGCACCTCGCCCGCTGGGCCCGCGCCGAATGGGGACTGCTCTACGTCACCGTGCGCGAGCCGCTGCTGAAGCGGCGCTGGCGGGCGATCCCGATGACGCTCGGGGCGGTGGCTCTCACGGCGGTCGTACAGATCGTGCAGAACCAGTCCTGGGGCTTCCGGTTCGTGCAGGACATCGGCGCGGTCCGGGCCCAGGATCCGCTGTGGCTGGCCCTGCTCCGCACCCCCCTCTCCCTGTTCGTGCCGGCACTGGACCTGCCCGTGTGGGGCGCGCTGGCGCAGGTGCTGTTCGTCTTCGGCATCGCGGAGATCTGCCTCGGTTGGTGGCGCACCCTCGTCATCGCCTACGCGGCCACCCTCGCCGGCACGCTGTACGCGCGCGTGGGCATCTCCCTGGGCCCGGGCAGCCCGTTCGGCCTTTCCGCCTCGGACGCCCAGGTCGTCGACACCGGCCCGTCGGCGGCGGTGGTCGGTCTCGCGGTCTTCCTCGGCTGGCGCTACGGCGCCTACGTCACGGCGGGCGCGGTGGCCCTGGCGATGGTGGTCGAGGTGCTGCTGAAGGACAACCTGGCAGGCAAGGAACACCTCGCGGCGATCGCCGCGGTGGCGGTGCTGTGCGGGGTGTCGGCGCTGCGGCACCGGAAGCGGGGGCCGAGGGCACGGGGACCGGAGCCGGGCTCCCCGCCACCTTGAAGCCCTCGGCGACGCCGTCACCCCCAGAGCAGCGCCTGTGGCGACACCGTCACCCCCGAGGCAGCGCCCGCTGTGGCTCCGGGTCCGGCTTGCCGCCGATCCAGTCCTGGAACCTGCGGCTGGGGCCCGCCCAGCGGCGGTCGTGGTGGTAGGCGCGGAGGGTGGAACGGGCGCGGGCTCGTGGACGGCGGCGGTAGAAGCGGCGGGCCCAGGGGGAGCCGGGGCGGGCCAGCCGGACCAGGCCGATCAGACCGACCAGCGGGACGATCACGCTGAAGATCGCCAGTCGGGCCTTGCCCTTGGCCAGGACCGCCAGCGCGAACACGAAGTTGATCACTACCGTCGTGATCACGCCGCCCCGGTCCTGGAGCTCCTCCTGGCTCATGTCGTTGACCCCGAACGGCGAGAAACCGGAGAGTACGAGGCCGACCAGGGCCGCCGTCAGCACGACGACCTCGACGCTCTGGCGGCCCTCCTCGCTCCAGTAGACGTCGTCGAGGTGGAGGATCAGCGCGAACTCGTCGAGGACCAGACCCGCGCCGATCCCGAAGATGACCGCGCAGGCGGCCGAGCCGAAGCCGTGCCGGCCGCCGGCCACCGCCCCGAAGCCGCCGATGATGGTCAGCACGATGCCCGGCACGACGTGGTGGATGTGCAGCCCGCCCGCCTTGACGTTGCCGAACGGCCCCTTGCCCGCCCGGATGAGGCGGGTGATCATGCGCGTGATCAGGAACGTCAGGACGAAGGCCGCCAGGGCGAGGAGCAACGGCAGCTTGCCGGGCTCGATGACGTTCCGGTGCAACCAATGTCCCATATGTGCACTTTATCCATGCCCTGCGTCTTCGCCCGCGCGACCGCCGGGTAACCTGCGCCGGTGGCTGCGCCCTCTGCGACTCCCTGGCCGGACGGCCTCCGCTTCGCCTTCGGCACCCTCACCGCGCTCCCGGTCGGGGTGACCCGCTGGGACCGGGACGCGGCACGCGCCGGCATGCTCTGCGCCCCGGCGGCCGGACTGGTGGTCGGCGCGGGCGCTGCCCTGCTCGGGGTCCTGCTGCTGGCGCTGGGCGCGGGGGCGCTGCTCGCCGCCGTCGCCTCCGCCGCCGTACCCGCCGTACTCACCCGTGGTCTGCATCTCGACGGGCTCGCGGACACCGCCGACGGGCTCGGCAGCGGGAAGCCCGCCGAGGACGCGCTGCGGATCATGAAGCAGTCGGACATCGGGCCGTTCGGTGTGATCACGCTGGTGTTCGTGCTGCTGGCGCAGGTGGCCGCGCTGGCACAGGCCTACGGCGACTCGTGGGCCCGGGGCGCGCTCGCCGCCGTCGTCTCGGCGACCACCGCCCGGCTCGCGCTCACCCTGGCCGCCCGGGCGGGTGTGCCGGCGGCGCGGCCCGAGGGGCTGGGGGCTGCGGTCGCGGGGGTCGTGCCGGTGCGGGGCGCGGTGGGCGTGGGGGTGGTCGTGGTGGCGCTCGCGGCGGCCGGGGGCGCGTTCTTCGGGACGTACGACGTGGTCCGTACGACGGTCGCGGTGGTCGTCGGGCTCGGCGGTGCCGAACTGCTGTTGCGGCACTGCACGCGCCGGTTCGGCGGGGTGACCGGTGATGTGTTCGGGGCGCTCGCCGAAACGGCCGCGGCTCTCTCGCTGCTCGTGTTGTCCCTCGGGCACTGATCAGCAGGCCCTGCGCCACGCTCCGAGTTCGTACTTCTTGAGCATCGAACTCAGCTTCAGGCGGCGGGAGTCGGCGCAGAAGCGGCTGGTGGGCAGCTCGTACTCGACGTGGAAGACCGCCTTGTCGGCCTTGACGAAGGGAGTCAGGTCGGCGCATTCGCCGTACTGGGCGCACTGTTCGTTGACCGCGAAGTCGAAGTCCCCCACCAGCTGCGGGATTTGGTCGAGGTCGTTCTTCAGGCCGACCGACATGCCCCGGTCGTGGGCCAGACGCGCGATCAGGCGGTTGTAGCGGAGCTGGTCGGCGGCCTTGAGGGGGAAGCCGGTGCGGTTCTTGTAGCCGTCCATGTTGTCCGGCTCCACCGCGTCGAAGCCCTTGTCGCGGCACATGTCGAAGCGGGCCGCCATCAGCGGTTCGAGGACGTCGGTGCGGCGGATGTCGAGCCAGCGCTCGCCCTTCCAGCCGTTGCCCTTGCCGAGCACCGACTTGGGGAACTTCTTCGCGTCGGGGCGCCAGTCCTCGTACGCGCCGGTGGAGAGGTAGCAGATGACCTTGCGGCCCTTGGCGTGCAGCGCGGAGACGGTGGCCTTGGACTGGTCGAAGCCGTCGATGTCGTAGACCGGCACGTCCACGGAGGTGTCGACGCGACCGCTGAGCTGCCACTGCCAGGCCACCCCCGGGCGCGGCTGCCAGCGGGCGTCGGAGCGGGACTCGTCGTCGGGCGTGCCGGCGCAGCCCGCGAGGAGCGCGAGCAGGGCGAGCAGGAGGGGCGGGCGGCTCAGGGCGCGGGTCAAGGTGCGGGCTCCAGGTGTGCGGCGAGGGGGCACAGGAATGATCTCCGATGCCGAGGACAGGTGAACGTCCGGGGGAATGAGTGAACGCACACACGCGCGTAGGCTCGTGCCGACTGTTCGCCGCACCGGGGAAGGCCCCGCTCAAACCGCATCCCTTGGCCGGATCTAGGGTCGGCTGTCGGGCCCGGTCGACCCACACAGTTCGACCACTGCAACTTCACATCGGAAGCGAGATTTCACCACCGTGACTGCTCTCACTCTCAGCACCGCCGCGGCGCCCGGTCTGCGTGCCGACGCGATCGTGCTCGGTGTCGCCAAGGGCACTGGATCGAGGTCCGGGGACCTGGTCGTCGCCCCCGGCGCCGAAGCCGTCGACAAGGCCTACGACGGCGGGCTCGCCGGCATCCTGGAAACCCTCGGCGCCTCCGGTGCCGAGGGCGAGGTGACGAAGCTGCCGGCACCGTCCGGCTTCAAGTCCCCGCTCGTGGTGGCGGTCGGCCTGGGCGCGGAGCCCGAGAAGGACTCCGCGTACGACGCCGAGGCGCTGCGCAAGGCCGCCGGTGCGGCGGCCCGTGCCCTCACCGGGGCCAAGAAGGCCGTCTTCGTGCTGCCGATCGGCGACGCCGCCGACGTCGGCGCGATCGGCGAGGGCGTGCTGCTCGGCGCGTACTCCTTCGACACCTACAAGGACAACGGCAAGGACGCCAAGGCCAAGAACGGCAAGGCGCCGCTCGCCGAGGCCGCCCTGCTCGGCGCCAAGCCCCGCGACAAGGACCACAAGGCGGCCGTCGAGCGCGCCACCGCCGTCGCCGAGGAGCTCAACCGCGCCCGCGACCTGATCAACACCCCGCCGAACGACCTCACCCCCGAGACGTTCGCCGCGATCACGCAGGCGGCCGCCAAGGAGCACGGCATCAAGGTGCAGGTGCTCGACGTGAAGGCGCTGGAGAAGGGCGGCTACGGCGGCATCCTCGGCGTCGGCGCCGGCTCCGCCGCGGGCCCGCGGCTGGTGAAGCTGTCGTACACCTCGTCCAAGGCGAAGAAGCACCTCGCGTTCGTCGGCAAGGGCATCACGTACGACTCGGGCGGCATCTCGCTGAAGCCGGCCGGGCACAACGAGACGATGAAGTGCGACATGAGCGGTGCGGCGGCGGTCTTCGCCGCCGTGGTCGCCGCCGCGCGCCTGGGTCTTGAGGTCAACGTCACCGGCTGGCTGGCGCTCGCCGAGAACATGCCCTCCGGTTCCGCGACCCGTCCCGGTGACGTGCTGCGCATGTACAGCGGCAAGACGGTCGAGGTCCTCAACACCGACGCCGAGGGCCGGCTGGTCCTGGCGGACGCCCTGTGGGCCGCCTCCGCCGAGAAGCCGGACGCCGTCGTCGACGTCGCGACCCTGACCGGCGCGATGATGCTGGCGCTGGGCAACCGGACGTTCGGGATCATGGCGAACGACGACGCGTTCCGCTCCGCGCTGCACGAGGCGGCGGAGGAGGTCGGGGAGCCGGCGTGGCCGATGCCGCTGCCGGAGCACCTGCGCAAGGGCATGGACTCCCCCACCGCGGACATCGCGAACATGGGCGAGCGGATGGGCGGCGGCCTGGTCGCCGGCCTCTTCCTGCGCGAGTTCGTGGGTGAGGGGATCACCTGGGCGCACCTGGACATCGCGGGTCCCGCCTTCAACGAGGGCGGGCCGTTCGGCTACACGCCCAAGGGCGGTACGGGTACGGCGGTACGGACGCTGGTCCGCCTGGCCGAGCTGGCCGCTTCGGGAGACCTTGGCTGAAGTGACTGACGGTGAGGGGGCTCCGCGCGCGGGTAGGGCGGAGCCCCCTCTTCCGTGCCCCGCGACGCCCGCTCGACTGAACGTGGGACGTCTCACACACCGCCCTGGCGTCTCGTCCACCCCCGACAAGTGCGAAGATGGGCCTCGGCAGGACAGGGCCCCCACCACAGGGCCGAAGAAAGAGCGGCCGGACACCAGCCGCCGACCGGTCACCGCTGACCGGCGTGGCGCACATGCATGGAGGACGTGACGTGGCGAACGACGCCAGCACCGTTTTCGACCTAGTGATCCTCGGCGGTGGTAGTGGCGGTTACGCCGCGGCCCTGCGCGGGGCGCAGCTGGGACTGGACGTCGCCCTGATCGAGAAGGACAAGGTCGGCGGCACCTGCCTGCACAAGGGGTGCATCCCCACCAAGGCCCTGCTGCACGCGGGCGAGATCGCCGACCAGGCCCGCGAGAGCGAGCAGTTCGGCGTCAAGGCCACCTTCGAGGGCATCGACGTCCCCGCGGTCCACAAGTACAAGGACGGCGTCGTCGCCGGTCTGTACAAGGGTCTGCAGGGTCTGATCGCCTCCCGCAAGGTGACGTACATCGAGGGCACGGGCCGTCTGTCGTCCCCGACCTCCGTCGACGTGAACGGCCAGCGCGTCCAGGGCCGCCACGTCCTGCTGGCGACCGGCTCCGTGCCGAAGTCGCTGCCCGGCCTGGAGATCGACGGCAACCGGATCATCTCCTCCGACCACGCCCTCGTCCTGGACCGCGTACCGAAGTCCGCGATCATCCTGGGCGGCGGTGTCATCGGCGTCGAGTTCGCCTCGGCGTGGAAGTCCTTCGGCGCGGACGTCACCGTGATCGAGGGCCTCAAGCACCTCGTCCCGGTCGAGGACGAGAACTCCTCCAAGCTTCTTGAGCGCGCGTTCCGCAAGCGCGGCATCAAGTTCAACCTGGGCACCTTCTTCTCCAAGGCCGAGTACACGGCCGACGGCGTCAAGGTCACCCTCGCCGACGGCAAGGAGTTCGAGGCGGAGATCCTCCTCGTCGCCGTCGGCCGCGGCCCCGTCTCCGCCGGTCTCGGCTACGAGGAGCAGGGCGTCGCGATGGACCGGGGCTATGTCCTGGTCGACGAGTACATGCGGACGAACGTCCCGACCATCTCCGCCGTCGGTGACCTGGTCCCGACGCTCCAGCTCGCGCACGTCGGCTTCGGCGAGGGCATCCTGGTGGCAGAGCGGCTGGCCGGTCTCAAGACCGTTCCGATCGACTACGACGGTGTCCCGCGGGTGACGTACTGCCACCCCGAGGTCGCCTCCGTGGGCATCACCGAGGCCAAGGCCAAGGAGATCTACGGTGCGGACAAGGTCGTCGCTCTGAAGTACAACCTCGCGGGCAACGGCAAGAGCAAGATCCTGAACACCGCGGGCGAGATCAAGCTCGTCCAGGTGAAGGACGGTGCCGTGGTCGGCGTCCACATGGTCGGCGACCGCATGGGCGAGCAGGTCGGCGAGGCCCAGTTGATCTACAACTGGGAAGCGCTGCCCGCCGAGGTCGCCCAGCTCATCCACGCCCACCCGACGCAGAACGAGGCGCTCGGCGAGGCCCACCTGGCCCTGGCCGGCAAGCCCCTGCACTCGCACGACTGACCCTCGGTCGACGAACGCGACTCCGCGACGAACCCAGACTTCCGCAATTCGTAAGGAGCAACCGAAACCATGGCGGTTTCCGTAACCCTTCCGGCGCTCGGCGAGAGCGTCACCGAGGGCACTGTCACCCGCTGGCTGAAGGCCGAGGGTGAGCGCGTCGAGGCCGACGAGCCGCTGCTCGAGGTCTCCACCGACAAGGTCGACACCGAGATCCCCGCGCCCGCCGCGGGCATCCTGGCCTCGATCAAGGTCGCCGAGGACGAGACCGTCGAGGTCGGCGCCGAGCTGGCGATCATCGACGACGGCACGGGCGCTCCCGCTGCCGCCGCCCCGGCCCCCGCCGCCGAGCCCGCCCCGGCTCCGGCCGAGACCCCGGCCGAGGCTCCGGCTCCGGCCGCCGCCCCGGCCGCCCCTTCGACCGAGCAGGCCGCCCCGGCCCCGGCCCCGACCGCCGAGGCCACCACCGGTGCCTCCGGCGCCGAGGGCACGGACGTGGTCCTGCCCGCGCTCGGCGAGTCCGTCACCGAGGGCACCGTCACCCGCTGGCTGAAGGAGGTCGGCGAGGAGGTCGCGGAGGACGAGCCCCTGCTCGAGGTCTCCACGGACAAGGTCGACACCGAGATCCCCGCACCGGTCGCCGGTGTGCTGCTGGAGATCGTGGTCGGCGAGGACGAGACCGCGGAGGTCGGCGCCAAGCTGGCCGTCATCGGCGCCCCGGGTGCGGCTCCGGCCGCTGCCCCGGCCCCCGCCGCTCCGGCCCCGGCGCCCGCCGCCGCTGCCCCGGCTCCGGCCCCGGCCGCCCCCGCGGCTCCGCCGGCCCCGGCCGCTCCGGCGCCCACCCCGGCTCCCGCGCCCGCCCCGGTCGCCGCCGCTCCGGCCCCCGCGCCGGCCGCTCCGGCCCCGGTCACCCCGGCTCCCGCCGCTCCGGCGTCCGCCGCGACCTCCGGGGACGACGGCGCCTACGTCACCCCCCTGGTGCGCAAGCTCGCCGCCGAGAACGGCATCGACCTGGGCGCCGTCAAGGGCACCGGCGTCGGCGGGCGGATCCGCAAGCAGGACGTCATCGCCGCCGCCGAGGCCGCGAAGGCCGCCGCAGCCGCTCCGGCTCCGGCCGCCGCAGCTGCCCCGGCCGCCAAGAAGGCGCCGGCCCTGGAGGCCTCTCCCCTCCGCGGCCAGACCGTGAAGATGCCCCGCATCCGCAAGGTCATCGGCGACAACATGGTCAAGGCGCTCTCCGAGCAGGCCCAGCTGTCGTCGGTCGTCGAGGTCGACGTCACCCGCCTGATGCGACTGCGCGCCCAGGCCAAGGACTCCTTCGCCGCGCGCGAGGGCGTCAAGCTCTCCCCGATGCCGTTCTACGTCAAGGCGGCGGCCCAGGCACTGAAGGCCCACCCGGTCATCAACGCCCGGATCAACGCCGACGAGGGCACGATCACCTACTTCGACACCGAGAGCATCGGTATCGCGGTGGACTCGGAGAAGGGCCTGATGACCCCGGTCATCAAGCACGCCGGCGACCTCAACATCGCGGGCATCGCGAAGGCCACGGCCGATCTGGCCGGCAAGGTCCGCGCCAACAAGATCACCCCGGACGAGCTGTCCGGTGCGACCTTCACCATCTCCAACACCGGTTCGCGCGGCGCGCTCTTCGACACGATCATCGTGCCGCCGAACCAGGTCGCGATCCTCGGTATCGGTGCCACGGTCAAGCGCCCGGCGGTCATCGAGACCGAGGAGGGCACGGTCATCGGCGTCCGCGACATGACCTACCTGACCCTCTCCTACGACCACCGTCTGGTGGACGGCGCCGACGCGGCCCGTTACCTGACCGCGGTCAAGGCGGTCCTGGAGGCGGGCGAGTTCGAGGTCGAGCTCGGCCTGTAGTTCAGTCCCCTCGGTGCCCCTGCCCGGAGTTCTCCGGGCAGGGGCACCGTGCGTTTCCTACAGCGTCCGGTCGCTCCACAGCACCAACGTCTCCACCCACACGTTCGGGACGTACAACTTGGGCGCGGGTGTCAGATGCCGGGTGCGGTAGGCGCGCAGCACGTCGTACGTCGCGTCCAGGCAGTCCCGCGAGGTGAGTGCCCCGGTCCTCGGGTCGACGCCGACGAGGAAGCCACGGCTCTCGACGGTACGGATCATCGCGCGGGCGGCGCCCACGTCGCTGGTCGAGGACGAGGTGCAGCGGTAACGGCTGTACGGGTGCGTGGACCTGCCCGGGTAGTGGGCGTCGCGGGACATCTCGCTGAGCATGCGCGCGTACGTCCCCTGCGCGTGCCAGGCTCCGATGTCGCCGCCGGGCGGGGTGTACAGCTTGTCCGTGGGGTTCTCTACGGCGCCGTAGACCCACTGGTCCGTGCCCGTGACCCGGAAGCCCCAGCCGACGTGCCCGAGCTTCTGCGCCCCGTCCGGCTTGACGAAGACGCAGGCCCCGCCGGTGCCGGTGCCTGCGGCGGCGGCCATGTTCCGGACCGGCGCGGTGGTCGTCCCCGCCGCCTTCGTGGGCGTCGGCCGGCATCCGACCGCCCCCATGACCAGCGCCGCCACGACCGCCAGTCCGAGCCCCGCGCTCCGCATTCCGCTGCTGTTCATCGCCATCCCCCGATGTGCTGAGGGCGCCTCTCGCGGGAACCCCTACCGACCGCGACACCGTTCGCGGCCGGCGGGTTCTGCCGGTGACACGGCGGTGACGGCTCCGGGCCGGTCCCGGTACGGGTCTTTACAGAGCGAGCCGCCCTGAGGAGCGTGTAAGTCTCGTCTCACCTGCATGAAAGCGCCCCCGTGCGCCCCTCCCCAGCAGGCCCTCGGCCTTATTGTCTAAACGTCAAACGCCCCAGGGGCCGATGGGCGGCCCCTCCCTAAGGAGCCCTCATGACCGCGCCCGTCGTCCACTCGCTGCGCGAACAGATCCGCGAGCACATCGTGGAGGGGATCGTCAGCGGGCGCTGGAAGCCGGGCGAGCGGATCGTGGAGCGACGGATCGCCACCGAGCTGGAGGTCAGCCAGACGCCGGTGCGGGAGGCGCTGCGCGAGCTGGAGTCGCTGCGGCTGATCGAGTCCGCGCCGAACAAGGGCGTACGCGTACGGAACCTGACCGCGGCCGACCTGGAGGAGAGCTACCCGGTCCGGGCCGGCCTGGAGGCGATCGCGGCGGAACTGGCGGCCACGCGCCTCGCGGAGGACTGCTCGGCCCTGGAACCGCACGTCACCGCGCTCTACGAGGCCGACCGCAACGCCGACGGCACCGGCCAGGTGCGGCACACGGTCGCCTTCCACCGCGAGCTGGTGCGGGCGGCGGGCAACTCGGTGCTGCTGCACACCTGGGAGGGCCTGGGCATCGAGGTCTTCACCGCGCTGTCGATCCGCTGGCTGGGGACGGTGCAGCAGTCGTACGCGGAGGAGCACGAGGAGCTGGTGGCGGCGTTCCGGCGGCGGGATCCACGGATCGCGGAGATCGTGAAGGCGCACGTGCTCGGTTGCGCGCCGCGTCCGTGACAGCGACCACGCATCAAGCGGGCGTGCGTGTGAAGCAGCCGAGCGCCCCCTTGCTCACCTGCGAAAACGGCTCAAAAACACGGCACCCGGTGCCTTTCCGCGGGGCACTCTGTGCCGACTTTCTCGGTAACAAGAGGTTTTGCCCAGGGAACCTTTGATCGATCATCGATCAGGGAGTTACAGTCGCCGATGGGCCACGCGGCGGAAGCCGCACGGTGTCACCACACCAAAGAGCCCATCGCCCTGTCCTGCCAAAGACAAAGGGCATCCCCGAACCCTTACCGATGAGGGAACCCCCTTCGACTGAGGAAGGCGGCGACATGACCGACCCCAAGGCCATCCAGCCGAGCGAGCTCGACCAGCTCCCGGACCGCGACCCCGAGGAGACCGCCGAATGGCAGGCCTCCCTGGACGCCGTCACCAAGGCGGCAGGGCCGCACCGTGCCGCGTACCTGATGCGCCGCACACTGGAGCGAGCCGAGGGCAACGGCATCGCGCTGCCCAAGCTTCTTGAGACGGACTACGTCAACACCATCCCCACCGCCGCCGAGCCCGCCGTGGACGGCGACGAGGCGATGGAGAACCGGATCACCGCCTGGAACCGCTGGAACGCGGCGGCGATGGTGACCCGCGGCGCGAAACACGGCGTCGGCGGCCACATCGCGACCTTCGCGTCCGCGGCCTGGCTGTACGAGACCGGCTTCAACCACTTCTTCAAGGGCAAGGAGGCGGACGGGTCCGGCGACCAGCTCTACATCCAGGGCCACGCCTCCCCCGGCATCTACGCCCGCGCCTTCCTCGACGGCCGCCTCACCGAGGCGCACCTCGACAACTTCCGCCAGGAGGCGGGCGGCAACGGTCTCCCGTCGTACCCGCACCCGCGGCGCCTGCCCTGGCTCTGGGAGTTCCCGACCGTCTCCATGGGCCTCGGCCCGCTGTCGGCGATCTACCAGGCGCGCTTCAACCGCTATCTGACGGCGCGCGGCATCAAGGACGTCTCCGACTCGCACGTCTGGGCCTTCCTCGGTGACGGCGAGATGGACGAGCCCGAGTCGACGGCCGCCCTCGCACTCGCCTCCCGCGAGGGTCTGGACAACCTGACCTTCGTCATCAACTGCAACCTGCAGCGCCTCGACGGCCCGGTCCGCGCGAACTTCAAGATCGTGCAGGAGCTGGAGGCCCAGTTCCGCGGCGCCGGCTGGAACGTCGTCAAGTCGCTGTGGGGCAACGCCTGGGACGAGCTGTTCCAGCTCGACACCACGGGCGCGCTCGTACGCCGCCTGCGCGAGGTACCCGACGCCCAGGTGCAGACGTACCAGACCCGCGACGCGGCCTACATCCGCGAGGACTTCTTCGGCAAGGACCCGGCGCTCGTCGAGCTCGCGAAGCTGCTGAGCGACGACAAGATCCTGGAGTGTTTCCATCTCTCGCGCGGTGGCCACGAGGCCCGCAAGGTGTACGCGGCGTACAAGGCGGCGCTGGACCACAAGGGCGGGCCGACCGTCATCCTGGCCCAGACCGTCAAGGGCCACACCCTCGGCCAGGGCTTCGCGTCGAAGAACGCCAACCACCAGATGAAGAAGCTGTCGACGGACGAGTTCAAGCAGATGCGTGACCTGCTCGAACTCCCCATCAAGGACAGCGACTTCGTCGACGGGGTCGTGCCCTACGGCCACCCCGGCGCCGACTCCCCCGAGGTCCGCTACCTCCAGGAGCGCCGCGCTGCCCTCGGCGGTCCGGCCCCGGCCCGCCGCACGCACGCGCTCGCTCCGCTGCCCTCTGCTTCGGAGAAGGCGTTCGCGTCCTTCGACAAGGGTTCGGGCTCGCAGAACGTGGCGACGACGATGGCCTTCGTCCGCCTCGTCAAGGACCTGGTCCGCGACAAGGAGACCGGCAAGCGCTGGGTGCCGATCGTCCCGGACGAGGCGCGCACCTTCGGCATGGAGTCGCTGTTCCCCTCGCTCGGGATCTACTCCCCCAAGGGCCAGACGTACGAGCCGGTCGACCGCGATCAGCTCATGTACTACAAGGAAGCCAAGAACGGCCAGATCCTCAACGAGGGGATCACCGAGGCGGGCTCCATGGCGGACTTCATCGCCGCGTCGACGTCGTACGCGACGCACGGCGAAGCGATGATCCCCTTCTACATCTTCTACTCGATGTTCGGCTGGCAGCGCACGGCCGACCAGATGTGGCAGCTCGGCGACCAGCTCGGCCGCGGCTTCCTTGTGGGTGCCACGGCGGGCCGTACGACGCTGACGGGCGAGGGTCTGCAGCACGCGGACGGGCACTCGCCGGTGATCGCGGCGACGAACCCGGCGGCGCTGTCGTACGACCCCGCGTTCGCGTACGAGGTCGCGGCGATCGTCAAGGACGGCATCCGCCGTATGTACGGCGAGGCGGCCCCGGGCGAGGACTCGAACGTCTTCTACTACCTCACCGTCTACAACGAGCCGATCCCCCAGCCCGCGAAGCCGGCCGGCCTCGGCATCGACGAGGGCATCGTCAAGGGCCTGTACCGCTTCAACACGGCGGAGTCGGCCGGCCTTTCGCCTGCTGCCAACGCGGCTCGCATCCAGCTCCTGGGCTCCGGCACGGCGATCCACTGGGCGCTGAAGGCGCAGCAGCTGCTTGCCGAGGAGTGGGGCGTTGCGGCCGATGTGTGGTCGGCGACGTCCTGGACGGAGCTGCGGCGGGACGCGCTGGACGCGGATGCGGCGCTGCTGCGGGGTGAGGAGCGGGTGCCGTACGTCCGGCAGGCGCTGCACGGGGCCGAGGGTCCTGTCCTCGCGGTCTCCGACTACATGCGGCAGGTTCCGGACCAGATCGCGCAGTGGGTCGAGCAGGACTACTCGTCTCTGGGCGCGGACGGCTTCGGCCTGTCCGACACCCGTGACGCGGCTCGCCGTCACTTCGGTGTCGACGCCGAGTCGATCGTGGTCGCGGCGCTGGCGCAGTTGGCGCGGCGTGGGGAAGTGAAGGCGACGGCGGTGAAGGAGGCGCGCGAGCGCTACGGGCTGTAAGGGTTTTTTCGCCCTCGCCGCCCCTACCCGTCCCGACCCTGGGGGCTGCCGCCCCCAGACCCCCGCTTCGGCCCTGAACGGGCCTCGTCCTCAAACGCCGGACGGGCTGAAAAGATCAAGCGCTGGCCGGCGAAATCTCAGCCCCTCCGGCGTTTGAGGAGCGGGGATCCAGGGGGCAGAGCCCCCTGGCGGGGTCGAAGGGGCGGAGCCCCTGGGGATGGGACGGGTAGGGGCGGCGGGGGCGAGATCCCTCATCATGAAGGCATGCGCGCTGCCCGTCTCATCAAAATGGTGCTGCTGCTTCAATCCCGCGCCTCCATGACCGCCGCCGAGCTGGCCTGCGAGCTGGAGGTCTCCGAGCGAACCGTCACCCGAGACGCGCAGGCGCTGTCGGAGGCGGGAGTTCCGGTGTACGCGGATCGGGGGCGGGCCGGCGGGTACCGGCTCATCGGCGGGTACCGGACCCGGCTCACCGGACTGGCCCGTAGCGAGGCCGAGGCGCTTTTCCTGAGCGGCGTGCCGGGCGCCCTGCGCGAGATGGGGCTCGAAGACGCGGCCTCCGCGGCCCGACTGAAGGTGTCCGCGGCTCTGCTCCCGTCCCTTTCAGATGCCTCACGGACGGCAGCTCAACGCTTCCATCTGGACGCGCCCAACTGGTTCACCGAGCCCAAGGCACCCGAACTCCTCCCCGTCGTCGCCGACGCCGTATGGGACGACCGGCAGGTCACCGCGCGCTACCGCAGCCGGGACACCGAGGTCGAGCGGGAGCTGGAGCCTTACGGGCTCGTGCTCAAAGCGGGGGTCTGGTATCTGTGCGCCCGCATTCCCGACGCCGAATCCTTCCGCGTCTATCGCATCGACCGGTTCACCGCGATGGACACCGGCGCGGAGCGCTTCGTGCGGGACGAGGAGTTCGATCTGCCGGCTTTCTGGGCCGAGCGGGCCGAGCAGTTCGCGCGGTCGATTCTGCGGACGGAGGTGGTGGTACGGCTGTCCGCGGACGGCGTGCGGGCGCTTCCGTACGTCGTCGATCCCGTGGCCGCACGCGACGCGCTGGCGGCCGCCGGCACCCCGGACGACGACGGCACGCTGACCTTGACGCTCGGGGTGGAGTCCGAGAAGGTCGCCCACTCCCAGCTCCTGGCGCTGGGGCCGGAGGCCGAGGTATTGGCGCCGGAGAGTCTGCGGGCGCGTTTCACGCACGACGCGACCCGGCTCGCGCGCCTGTACGGGACATAACAATCCGCCTCACTCCACGTGCGCCCCACCCGCCCAGGCCCGATGCTTGACCCGTGATGGACGAGACGGAGTTCTGGGAGCTGGTGGACGCCTCCCGCGAGGCCGCGGAGGGCGACCCCGAGGAGCAGGCCGACCTGCTCGTGGACCGGCTCCTCCAGCTGGACCCCGAGATGGTCCTCGACTTCGCCCGTCACTTCGAGGCCCGCTACAACCGCGCCTACACCTGGGATCTGTGGGGTGCGGCCTGGGTCCTGCTGGACGGTGCGAGCGACGACGCCTTCGACTTCTTCCGCTGCTGGCTGATCGGCCAGGGCCGCGAGGTCTACGAGGGTGGCGTGCACCAACCCGACACGCTCGCCGACCTCCTGGACGACTTCGACGACGAGATCGACGGCGACGGGGAGGAGCTCGGTTTCGCGGCGGACGAGGCGTACGAGCAGCTCACTGGTGCCGTCGCCGCCGACCTCGGCATCCCGCCCGGGCCCGCGGAGCCGACGGGCACGCCCCTGGACCTGGAGAACGAGAGCGTGCTGGCCGAGCGGTATCCCAAGTTGTGGGAGCGGTTCAGGGGTTGAGCCGCCTCAGGAGCTGAGCGTCAGGCCGCGTGGCGGCGGCGGGTCGTGTCCGTCGGGATGTAGGCCTGCGTCTGGTCCGCCCGTACCGCGTGGTGCATCGGGGCCGCGTTGGCCTGGTCGAGCGCGGACGCGGTGACGGCGGCCGGGCCGAGGATCACCGTGGCGACGGCGCAGACCACCGCCCAGGGACCGCGCGCGCTCCTGGTCCAGCCGGTGTTCCGCTCCGCGGACTCGGTGGCCGTCGTGGGCCGCGTACGACTGCTGTTCATGTTCCCCGCCTCCAGTCGGCTTGATGTCCATGACAGTAGGAGGCGGAGTTCGGAGGACTCTGCGGATCGGCTATGGCGTTCCTGTGGACGTGAGCGGGGTCTCGTGCGAGTCCTGCGGGCGGCCCTGGAGGCGGGCCGCTTCCTTGCGGATGAAGGGGAGTTCGAGGAACAGGGCGGCGCCCGGGCAGCTCGTCATGTAGCCGTCGCGGTGGCCGGCCAGGGTCGGGAGCGTGGCCGTGGCACCGGAGCGGTAGCGGCTGAGGCTGTTGCTGGAGACCAGGCGGGCGGTGGTGCGCGGGTCGACGTCAGCCAGGCCCAGCTTCCAGGCGGCCAGGGCCGCGATCGCCCGGGTCATGGCCGGCGGCACCTCGGCGCCCGCGGTGAACGTGCCGATCGCGGCGATGCCGGCCGTGCGGTGGTTGAAGCCCTGGGTGTGGGCGCCGGTGACGGGGCGGTCGACGCCGCCCGCGCGGCCCTCGTAGACGGTGCCGCAGCGGTCGACGAGGAAGTTGTAGCCGATGTCGTCCCAGTCGCGGGCGCCGGTCTGCCCCGCGTAGAGGTAGCGGATGATGCGGGGCGCGTCGGCGCAGGCGTAGCCGTTGGGCGAGTCGGTGTGGTGGACGAAGACGGCGACGACCTTGTCGTCGTAGCGCGGGGGCGGCTGGGCGTGCCGGGAGAGGGCGTCCAGCCAGGCCGAGCGCGGCACGATGTGCGGCCGGGCGGCGGCGTGCAGGGTGACGGGCCGGGCCGCCACCGGGTTCGGGGGCACCGCCCGCCCGTGCCCGATGCCGTCGGCGCACAGCACGAGGCCGACGACGGCGGCCAGTCCGGGCACACAGGCGAGCGCGAGCCGCACGGCGCGGGGTGTCCGGGCCGCGACCGCGCGCCGGGTACCCGGCGATCTTCGGACACGCATGACCCCACTCTCGGCCGGATCCGCTCCGCCCGCGATGTGTGCTGTGCCACCCGGTGGAACCATCGTCCTGGTCCGGGGCGTTTTCCCGGATGCACGCACGCGTGACGGCTTCCCGGTCGCCACGCGTGCGCGTGGCTGATCATCGGGACCGTCCCGCCCGTAATAGGGGGTCCGAGAGAAAGGCGGCTCCGTGGACCTGCTCGACATCGTGCTGTTGCTGGTCGTGGTGGCCTACGCGGCCTCCGGCTACCGGCGTGGCCTCGTGGCCGGCTGTGTCTCGTTCGCCGGGTTCGTGGGCGGCGCGGTCATCGGCGTGTGGGTGCTGCCCTGGATGATGGATCTCGCGGACCCGGGGACGACGGCGGCGACGGTGACGGCGGTGCTGACCGTGCTGGTCCCGGCCGTGGTGGGGCACGAGCTGGCGGGGCGGCTGGCGCTGCGGCTGCGCAAGGAGCTGGACCAGGGGCCGCTGCGGGTGGCGGACGGGGTCGGCGGGGCGGTGGCCAACTCGGTGGCGGTGCTGATCGTGGCCTGGGTGGCCGCGAGCGTGCTGGGCGCGTCCTCCTCGCCGCTGCTGACGACGGCGATCCGGGACTCGCGGCTGCTGGGCACGGTGCAGGACGCCATGCCGGACACCACCCCCGGCTGGTTCTCGCGGGCCACGTCCGCGCTCACCGAGGCGGGCTTCCCGCAGGTCTTCAACCCCTTCGAGAACGAGTCGACGGCCGAGGTCGCCAAGCCCACCGGCGACAGCGTCACCGCGAGCGCCACGAACGCGGCCAAGCGGAGCACGGTGAAGATCGAGGGCATCTCCGGCGACCAGGGCCGCGAGGGCAGCGGCTTCGTGTTCGCCGGCGAGCACGTGATGACCAACGCGCACGTGGTGGCCGGCATCGACGACCCGACCGTGCGGATCGGCGGGGTCGGACGGTCCTACGACGCCCGGGTGGTGCTGTTCGACCCGCAGAAGGACGTGGCGGTGCTCTATGTGCCAGGTCTGAGCGCCCCGGTGCTGCGCTTCGACGACCGTGCCGCGCGCGGCGACTCGGCGGTCGTCGCGGGCTATCCGCAGGACGGCGATCTCAACCTGCAGGCGGCGACGGTCGCGAACCGGGTACACGCGACCGGCCAGAACATCTACAACGACGGCACGGTGACCCGCGAGATCTACTCGATCCGCTCCACGGTCCGCCCCGGCAACTCCGGCGGCCCGCTGCTCACCACCGACGGCCAGGTCTTCGGCGTCGTCTTCGCGCGCTCCACCTCGGACGACGAGACGGGCTACGTCCTGACGGCGGACGAGGTCGCTGCCGACGCCCGGCGCGCCGCGAACGCGACGGCGGCGGTGGACACGGGCGACCTGGTCACCTCGTAGCGCCGGCGGTCGGGGACCCTCGGCCGGTCAGAGCGAGCACCCCATGAGTACGTCGTCGACGTACTCCCCCGCGAGCAGGAACTCCTCGGGCAGGATCCCCTCCACCACGAAGCCCTCGGCCTCGTAGAGCCGGCGGGCGGGTGTGTTGTGCCCGAGCACCCGCAGGGTCAGCCGGCGCGCGCCCTGGCGGCGGGCCTCGTCGCGTACTGCTTGCAGCAACGCCCGTCCGACGCCCGCGCCGCGCGCTTCCTCGGCGACGGCGAGACCCTGGATCTGGCGGACGTGGGCGTTGCAGACGAGCGGGGTCGGGTAGCCGAGCCGGATGTAGCCGACGACCGTGCCGTCGAGTTCGGCGACCAAGTGGTCGCGCGGGCCGAACCGCTCGTTGTAGAAGGGCTCGTAGGGCGGTTGCGGGCGCGGCTGCACGGAGTGCAGCGGGGACCAGGTGACGCGGTCGAGGCGGCCCAGCGCCTCCTCGTCGTCGAGCGTGGCGCGGCGTATGTACGGAACGGGCATGACGGCCACCCTACGGTGGGGTTCCGGTTCCAGACCGGGGCCTTATGTACGCACCGGGCAGAATGGAAATCATGGAAAGTTCAAGAATCTTGGTGGCCGGCGCGTCCGGTCTCATCGGCGGCGCCCTGGTCAGGTCCCTGCGGGCCGACGGGCACGAGGTGGTGCGTCTGGTGCGCCGGGCGGCCCAGGGCGCGGACGAGGTCTGCTGGAACCCCGACGGGCGGTACGTGGACACGGCGGGGCTCGCCGGGGTCGATGCCGTGGTCAACCTCGCGGGCGCGGGCGTGGGCAGCCGGCGCTGGACGGACGCGTACAAGAAGAAGATCCGCGACAGCCGTGTGCTCGGCACCACGGCGCTGGCCGAGGCGATCGCCTCGATGGACGACAAGCCTCGGGTGTTCGTGAACGGCAGCGCGCTCGGCTACTACGGCGAGACCGGCGACCGGGCGGTCGACGAGAGCGCGCCGCCCGGGACGGGTTTCCTGCCGGAGCTGTGCGTGGAGTGGGAGGGCGCGACGGCGGCGGCGCGGGAGGCGGGCGTACGGACCGCGTTCGTGCGCACGGGACTGGTGGTGGGCAAGCACGGAGGTGCCTGGGGGAAGCTGTTCCCGCTGTTCCGGGCGGGGCTGGGCGGGCGGATGGGCGACGGGCGGCAGTTCTGGTCGTACATCGCGCTGCACGACGAGGTGGCCGCGATCCGGCATCTCCTCGACACCGACGGGCTGGAGGGGCCGTTCAACCTGACCGCCCCGAATCCGCTGACGAACCGTGAGATCACCGCCGCGATGGGGCGGGTGCTGCACCGGCCGACGCTGTTCGCGGTGCCGGCGCCGGTGCTGCGGACCGTGCTCGGCGAGATGGCCGGGGACATCCTGGGCAGCGCACGGGTGGTGCCGGGGCGCCTGCTGGAGTCGGGGTTCACCTTCGCGTTCCCGGACATCGAGGGGGCGATCCGGGCGGCGCTCTGAACCTTCGCACGACCGCATGTGGCCGCCATGCGACCGCTGTGCGACCGTGCCCTGTCGATGCGCGACTTCCCTTGACCGATCACAGCCCTACCCTCGACCCGAACTCGGGTATTTCTGGGGCTTGTTGGGGGCATGACGTCTCCAGCGGCCGCTCAACCGCGAGGAGGGGCACGTGCTTGATCCCGCGTACCAGGCGGACGTCGTCATCGTGGGAGCCGGGGTCGCCGGGCTGTCGGCGGCACATCGGCTGAGCAGCGCTGGAGTAACGACCGCCGTCCTGGAAGCCGCCCCTTACGTGGGCGGTCGGATGTCGACCGAGAAGGTCGACGGGTTCCGCCTCGACCGGATCGGCCAGCTGCTGTCCACGGCATATCCCGAACTGCGCCTGACCCCGGGCCTGGACGCGCTCGTGCTGCGTCCCTTCGCACCGGGCGTCCTGCTGCACAGCGACGGACGCCGGCACCACGCGGGCGCCCAGATGAGCGCGGGGGGCGCAAGGGGCGCACTCTATGCCGTACGCGCCTTGGCAAGCGCCCCCGCCAAGAGCACGCCCCGGTCCGGCGCTCCACTGGGCACGGCCGTCGACCAGGCCAGGCTGAGCGCAGCCCTCGCGCGACTGGCGAGCACGCCGGTCGAACGACTGCTGGCCCGCCCGGAGTTGCCCGCCGCACAGGCCCTCGCGGCACGCGGAGTACCCGCCCGTACCGTCGACGGCTTCCTTCGCCCGCTGCTCGCCGCGCTGCTGTGCGACCCGGAGCTGACGACGTCCAGCCGCTGCGCGGACCTCGCCCTGCGCTCCTACGCGGCCGAGCGTCTCTGTCTGCCGGAGGGCGGAGCCGAGATGCTCCCGGAGCTGCTCGCGCGAACCCTGCCACCGGGCACCGTGCACACCGGCGTCCGGGTCACGTCGATAGCCACGAACGCCGTGACGACGGCCGAGCACGGCGAGATCCGCTGCCGCGCCGTGCTCCTCGCCACCGACGCCCGAGCCGCCGCCGACCTGCTCCCCGGCCTGCGCGTACCGGACTTCCACCCGGTGACGGTGGTCCACCACGCGACGGACGAGCCCCCGCAGACGGGCGCGGCCCTGCTCCTGGACGCCGACCGCGGCGGCCCCGTAGCCCACACGGCGGTGGTCAGCCTGGTCGACCCGTCCCGCGCCCCCGAGGGCCGTGTGCTCGTCTCGTCCACGGTCCTGGGCCCGCCCCCGCAATCCGTGGACACCGCCGTACGCATCCACCTCGCCCGCCTCTACGGCACCTCCACCGCCCGCTGGGAGACCCTCGCCGTCCACCACACCCCCGAGGCCGTCCCCACCATGCGCCCACCCCACGACCTACGCCGCCCGGTCCGCCTCCTGGCCGGCCTCTACGTCTGCGGCGACCACCGGGACACCAGCACGGTCCAGGGAGCCCTCCACTCGGCCCACCGGGCGGCCGCCGCGATTCTCAACGACCTGGGAGCGGCGGGCTCGATGCACAGGGCAGACCCCATGCCGGCGACGCGGGCCGCGTAGATGCCGTCAGGGGCGCGGGGAACTGCGCGACCAGCCACGACGGATGGCGCGCAGGCCACGCAACGGTCGAAGTTACGGCGCATCCCTCAGCTCAAAGCCGCGACCTTGTCGCGATACCCCCGCACAGGCGCCGCGTCCTTGTACGGCTCCAACCGCCGCTCGAAGTCCCGCACATACTCGATCGCCCTCACCGACCGCATCTCCGCAGCCTGGCCGGCGGCTTCCGCCCCCAACTGACAGGCCTGATCAAGCTCCCCGAGCCCAAGCCGAGCAGTAGCGAGAACAACGCGACAAAAGAGGCGGCTGCGCGCGAAAGCCGGCGCCCTCAACTGCAAAGACCGCTCCGCGTGCTGCGCAGCCGCCCGAAACTGCTGAAGATCCCGATGCGCATGTCCAAATTCATCGGCAAGCTGCGCCTCATCGAAGAACCGCGCCCAGTAAGGCACTTCATCCCCGGCCCGAGCCGCTTCCAGCGCCCGCTCGGCCCGCACAAGAGAGGCGGTACAACTACGCACCTCGCCCAACACCCCGTGCCCCCGCGCCTCGACCGCATGAAGCAATGCCTGCACCACGGGCGGGGCATTGGTCCCAACCCCTTGCTGCGCCACCCGCGCGAGCTGCACGGCCTCCCGCCCATGCCCGAGATAAACGGCCTGCCGACTCATGGTGACCAGCACATACGACCCGTACGCCCGATCCCCCGCCGCCTGCGCGAGCCGCAGCGACTGCACGAAGTACCGCTGAGCAAGCCCGTGCGCCGCGATGTCGTACGAGGTCCACCCCGCCAGCCGAGTCAGGTCGGCCGCGGCAGCGAACAGGCGCCGACCGGTCTGCTCACCGTAGGTGCCCCGCAGCATCGGCTCGCACTCGTGCTCCAGGTAGCGCACGAGGGCCTGACGGGCATGGCCGCCGCCGTACATGTTGTCGAGGGTGCGAAAAAGCTCGCCGACCGAGCGGAGGGCGGCGATGTCACCGGGGGTGACCTTCTGACCGGGGCCGCGCTCGCCCTGGACGCGCTGTCGCGGAACCACCGGACGGCCCTGCGCGGGGACGCGGGGCGACTGCTCGCCGCGGGCGACCTTGTCGTCGGCCCGGCCGATCAGCCAGTCCCGGCTGGGCACGACCAGCCCGGCCGGGGTGAACGCGATCTTGCGGAGCTCGGCGTGACTGCCGGAGTCCTTGCGCCACAGCCCGCCCACGATGTCGACGGCCTCCTCAGGGCTGGCGGCGAACTCAAGACCGGCGTACACCGGCGCACACGCGTCGAGGCCGAGGTCCTGCGCGGAGAGCCGCCGGCCGAGACGGCGGGTGAAGACCTCGGCGATGAGGGCAGGGGTGGTGCCCCGGGGCTGCTGGCCGCGCAGCCACCGGGTGACCGACGTCTTGTCGTATCTCAGATCCAGCCCGTGTTCGAGACCGAGTTGGTCCACGCGACGGGCGAGCCCCGCGTTGGAGAACCCCGCTTCTGCGATGAGCGCGGCGAGCTGGCGGTTGGGAGTGCGCTGCGCGGGTCGTTCCGTCATCTGCGGTGCGGTCTCCTGCCTTTCGGGCCTTCCTGGGGGCGATACGGCCGCCGAGGTGCCCGGATTGCCTGTGAGCAGCCGTTATGGCCGCGCGAACGGCGCGAATGTAGCGGAGCGTAAGCAGGCGATCGCACATTTCGACGTTCATTCATCCGATCGTGTGAGGATTGCCCGCGGGGCTGACGCACGCTCGGCAGTCGTACAGTGGCGTAGGCGCATTTCATGCCTTACGGATGCGACGAGATTCAACAACGCTGTCCAGCGGGATCGCGCGGGATTCAAGGGAGGCGCTTGCCGTGAGTGAGCTGCGGTTCGTCCGCATGGGGTTCGGTACCGAGGCCGTCGAGTACCAGGAGGCCTGGGACGAGCAGCGCCGGGTGCACGCGGCGCGCTTCGCCGACGAGATCCCCGACACCGTGCTGCTCCTCGAACACCCCCCGGTGTACACGGCGGGACGGCGCACGGCGGACAACGAGCGCCCCCTGGACGGCACCCCCGTGATCGACGTGGACCGCGGCGGCAAGATCACCTGGCACGGCCCGGGCCAGCTGGTGGGCTACCCGATCCAGCGGCTCCCGCGCCCGGTGGACGTCGTCGCGCATGTACGACGCCTGGAGGAGGCGCTGATCCGCACCTGCGCGGAGTTCGGCCTGACGACCAGTCGGGTCGAGGGGCGCAGCGGGGTGTGGGTCCTCGGCGACCCGGTCGAGCAGCGGCCGGCGCTCGGCGGACTCTCGCTGGACTTCGACCCGCGGCTGACGGACGACGAGTTCGACCCGCGCCTCAACGGCCCGGAGTACGCGCCCTCCAACGCCGGCCAGCGCCGCGAGGACCGCAAGATCGCGGCGATCGGCATCCGCGTGGCCAAGGGCGTCACGATGCACGGCTTCGCGCTGAACGTGAACCCGGACAACAAGTGGTTCGACCGCATCATCCCGTGCGGCATCCGGGACGCGGGGGTCGCCTCGCTGGCGGCCGAGCTGGACCGGGACGTGACGATCGCCGAGGTGCTGCCGGTGATGGAGCGGCACCTCAAGGACGTACTGGAGAACGCGGAGCTGAAGCCGCGGGAGATCGAGAAGGCGTCCGCCTGACCCGGGAATGCGCCCCTTTGGCCTGAGGTTGGCCTCAAGGCGGGGGCGGAAAGCACGGGCGTACCCTGGTGTACGCCGAAGAATCGAAGCTACAGGGAGCCGATGTGTCCGCAGTCACGCCGGACGGACGCAAGATGCTGCGCCTGGAGGTCCGGAACGCCCAGACCCCCATCGAGCGCAAGCCCGAGTGGATCAAGACCCGGGCGAAAATGGGTCCCGAGTACACGAAGATGCAGAACCTCGTGAAGAGCGAGGGCCTGCACACGGTCTGCCAGGAAGCCGGCTGCCCGAACATCTACGAGTGCTGGGAGGACCGCGAGGCGACCTTCCTCATCGGCGGCGACCAGTGCACCCGGCGCTGTGACTTCTGCCAGATCGACACCGGCAAGCCCGAGGCCCTGGACCGCGACGAGCCGCGCCGCGTGGGCGAGTCCGTGGTCACCATGGACCTGAACTACGCCACCATCACCGGCGTCGCCCGCGACGACCTGGAGGACGGCGGCGCCTGGCTGTACGCGGAGACGGTCCGTCAGATCCACCAGCAGACCGCGGAGCGTGAGGCCGGCCGCACCAAGGTCGAGCTGCTGGCCCCCGACTTCAACGCCGTGCCGGAGCAGCTGGCCGAGGTCTTCTCCTCGCGCCCCGAGGTCTTCGCGCACAACGTCGAGACGGTCCCGCGGATCTTCAAGCGGATCCGCCCCGGCTTCCGTTACGAGCGTTCGCTGGAGGTCATCACGGCCGCCCGCGACTACGGCCTCGTCACCAAGTCGAACCTGATCCTCGGCATGGGCGAGACCCGTGAGGAGGTCAGCGACGCGCTCCGGCAGCTGCACGAGGCCGGCTGCGAGCTGATCACCATCACGCAGTACCTGCGCCCGACCGTGCGCCACCACCCCGTCGAGCGCTGGGTGAAGCCGCACGAGTTCGTGGAGCTGAAGGAGGAGGCCGAGCAGATCGGCTTCTCCGGCGTGATGTCGGGCCCGCTGGTGCGTTCCTCGTACCGCGCGGGCCGCCTCTACCAGATGGCCATCGAGAAGCGAGGCGCGTACGTCGCCTCGCAGGCCGTGTGAATTCAGGCACAAGAGGCTACCGTTCGGTAACTACCGTTTGACCGCGGCCCTGACCCGTCCTCGCAGTTGAGGGACTCATCAGGGCCGCGTCGGCGTTTGGGGCCCGCGCATCAAGGCTTCATTGGTGTTTGACCGGTCGGTCACGCCCTGGTAACACCAAACAGTGACCCTGGTATCACAGCACGTACACCCAACATCAGAGCCGTTCCGAGGGGGGACCTCCACCATGCAGGCCGCGCCCGTCCGCGCCACAGCCATTCCGTCCTTCACCGACGCACTGCGCGCGGTCGAATCGCTGCTCCTGAGCAGCGGTCAGCGCACCGCCCGGCGGAACGCCTGGACCTCCGTCCTGGAGGACCGTCGCCGCGCCAAGGACCGCGTCGAGGCCCAGCGGGTCCTCGAAGAGGTCACCTCCGCCCGCCTCTGAGGCCCACCCCCTCCTTCCTCGCACCCTCTCGTCGGGCACTGCCGTCGTCGGCGCTCCCGGGGCCACGTAGACTTCACGGCATGGCGAGGAAGGACACAGCAGCGGACACCGCTGCTAACCCCGGGCGACTGAAGCAGATCGCTCTGACGTACAAGATGACCCGCAAGGCCGACAAGAAGATCGGTCTTGTACTCGCGGCTGTCGGCATCGGCATCTTCGGTGTTTTCCTCGCGATCGGCTTCTTGATCGGTCACCCCATCTATCTCGGAATCCTGGGCCTGTTGCTCGCCTTCCTCGGAACGGCGATCATCTTCGGGCGCCGGGCCGAGCGGGCCGCGTTCGGGCAGATGGAGGGCCAGCCGGGCGCCGCCGCGGCGGTGCTCGACAACATCGGCCGGGGCTGGACGACGACACCCGCGGTGGCGATGAACCGCAGCCAGGACGTGGTGCACCGGGCGGTCGGCAAGGCCGGCATCGTCCTGGTCGCCGAGGGCAACCCGAACCGGGTCAAGAGCCTGCTGGCCGCCGAGAAGAAGAAGATGAACCGCGTCGTCGCGGACGTACCGGTACACGATCTGATCGTGGGCACGGGCGAGGGCCAGGTCGAGCTGAAGAAGCTGCGCACGGCGATGCTGAAGCTGCCGCGCGTACTGACCGGGCCGCAGGTGACCGCGACCACCGACCGGTTGCGCGCGATGGGCGACCTGATGAGCAACATGCCGCTGCCGAAGGGCCCGATGCCCAAGGGCATGAAGCTGCCGAAGGGCGGCGGAAAGGCCCGCTGATCTTCTTGCACGAGAAAGGGGGCGCCCGGAGTGATCCGGGCGCCCCCTTTCTCGTACCAGGAGTTCAGTTACGAGGAGTTCAGATCCGCACCTCGACCGTGCGCGCCAGTCTGTCGTGCAGCCCCCGGCCGTCGCGGTCCCAGATCAGGGCCGGGACGGCGATGCAGAGGAGGGCCGTGCGGAGGGTGGCGCGCAGGAGGTTGGGGCGGCCGGTGGCGAGGTCGGCCACGCGGAGGCCGAAGAGTCGCTTGCCGGGGGTGAAACCGATCGTGCCGACCGTCAGAACGCCCAGGACGAAGAAGATGAGCAGGGCCCAGTTGCCGGTCGCCTGGTCGTAGCCGTGCGTCACCAGGCCGTATGCGATCAAGAGGCACAGACCCCAGTCGACGACCAGGGCGCCGAGCCGGCGGCCCGGGCGGGCGATGGAGCCGGGCCCCTCCTCGGGCAGGCCGAGCTGCTCGCCCCGGTATCCGAAGTCGACACCGGCGTGTTCGGCTGCCGCGCGGGGGCCCGAGAGCCACGAGCCGATTGCATCCCTGTTGTCCACCCGACCACGGTACTGCCCGCGTTTCGGGATACGGACGGGTGGGGTCAACCGGGCGCGGTCCGGTTAACTTGTGTGAAACAAATGGGTCACGCCCGAGAAATCACGCGTCCCTAGGGTCGAGGTCAGCGTGTGCCACCGCACTGGCCGCACAAACGAACTACCACCCCGGCGGGACGGTCGGGAGTAGGAGGAGCTGGATGTTCCAGAACGCCGACGAGGCCAAGAAGTTCATCGCGGACGAGGACGTCAAGTTCATCGACGTCCGCTTCTGCGACCTGCCGGGTGTCATGCAGCACTTCACGGTGCCCGTCGAGTCGTTCGACCCGGACGAGGAGCTGGCCTTCGACGGATCCTCGATCCGCGGCTTCCAGGCCATCCACGAGTCCGACATGGCCCTGCGCGCCGACCTGTCGACGGCGCGCGTGGACGCGTTCCGCCGCGACAAGACGCTGAACATCAACTTCTTCATCCACGACCCGATCACGGGCGAGCAGTACTCCCGCGACCCGCGCAACGTGGCGAAGAAGGCCGAGGCGTACCTGACCTCGACCGGTATCGCGGACACCGCGTACTTCGGTCCCGAGGCCGAGTTCTACGTCTTCGACTCCGTCCGCTTCGCGACCACCGCGAACGAGTCCTTCTACCACATCGACTCCGAGGCCGGCGCCTGGAACACCGGTGCGCTGGAGGACAACCGTGGTTACAAGGTCCGCTACAAGGGCGGTTACTTCCCGGTCCCGCCGGTCGACCACTTCGCCGACCTGCGTGCCGAGATCTCCCTGGAGCTGGGCAAGGCCGGCCTCCAGGTCGAGCGCCAGCACCACGAGGTCGGCACCGCCGGCCAGGCGGAGATCAACTACAAGTTCAACACGCTGCTCGCCGCGGCCGACGACCTCCAGCTCTTCAAGTACATCGTGAAGAACGTCGCCTGGCGCAACGGCAAGACCGCGACCTTCATGCCGAAGCCGATCTTCGGTGACAACGGCTCGGGCATGCACATCCACTCGTCGCTGTGGACCGGCGGCTCCCCGCTCTTCTACGACGAGGCGGGCTACGCGGGCCTGTCGGACACCGCCCGCTACTACATCGGCGGCATCCTCAAGCACGCCCCGTCGCTGCTGGCCTTCACCAACCCGACGGTGAACTCCTACCACCGTCTGGTCCCGGGCTTCGAGGCGCCGGTCAACCTGGTCTACTCGCAGCGCAACCGCTCCGCCGCGATGCGTATCCCGATCACGGGCTCCAACCCGAAGGCCAAGCGCGTCGAGTTCCGCGCGCCCGACTCCTCCGGCAACCCGTACCTGGCCTTCTCGGCGCTCCTCATGGCCGGCCTGGACGGCATCAAGAACAAGATCGAGCCGGCCGAGCCGATCGACAAGGACCTCTACGAGCTGGCCCCCGAGGAGCACGCGGGCGTCGCCCAGGTCCCGACCTCCCTCCCGGCCGTCCTCGACCGCCTGGAGGCCGACCACGAGTTCCTGCTCGCGGGCGACGTCTTCACGTCCGACCTGATCGAGACGTGGATCGACTTCAAGCGCACGAACGAGATCGCGCCGCTGCAGCTGCGTCCGCACCCGCACGAGTTCGAGCTGTACTTCGACGTGTGATCGAGCCCACGCCGTGAGGCGACGCCCCCGTTCCCGATTCACAGGGACGGGGGCGTCGTCGTATCGTTCTGGCACAGCTGTTCGACGGTAGTGGCAGAGGCAACGGGGGACACGGGGATGCCCGAACAGGACGACGCCGAGCGGGAGTTCGACATCAGGTGGGCGGACGACGCCGAGCACAAGGAGCCCTCGGCGCGGGCCCGGATGCTCGCCGCGCGGTGGAAGGAGAACCCGCCCGCACCGCAGCCCTTCCGCGCCGACCCCGGTCCGGCCGGTCCGCGCCGGTCCTCGTGGGTCTCGACGACGGTCGTGCTGGGCTGCGTCGCCGCGATCATCCTGGTGCTGGGGTACGCGCAGTTCCGGGCGCCGTACTAGACGCGGGCTTTGCTGCTCCTAGGCCTGATCGGGACCGCTTCATGGGAGTGGCCGGGTGCACACTGGCTGTAGGGACGAGTGCCTGACTGCGGGGTGATGCACATGCAGAGCCGATTCCGGAGCGACCGGCGGTTGACCGTGCGGATGACGGTCACGATGTTCCTGCTCGGATTGTTGTACGTGGTCTTCGTCGGCGCGCTGATCGTGCTGCTGAAGTCGTGGGTGCTGGTCGTCGTGATAATCGCCGCGATGTTCGTGGCGCAGTTCTGGTTCTCCGACCGGATCGCGATGTTCGCCATGCGCGGGCGGGTCGTGGAGCGCGAGGAGTATCCCGAACTGCACGCGGTGGTCGACCGGCTGTGCGCGCTGGCCGACATGCCCAAGCCGGTGGTCGCCGTGTCCGAGATGGACATGCCGAACGCGTTCGCGACCGGGCGCAGTCCCGAGCACGCCGTGGTCTGTGTGACCACGGGGCTGCTGCGCCGGCTGGAACCGGCGGAGCTGGAGGGCGTCCTCGCGCACGAGCTGTCGCACGTGGCGCACAAGGACGTCGCCGTGATCACGATCGCGTCGTTCCTCGGGGTGATCGCGGGACTGATCGTGCGGTTCGCCTTCTACTCCCAGCTGTTCGGCGGTGGCCGCCGCGACCAGAACACGGCGATGGTCTTCGCCGCCGTGATGGGCGTATCAGCCGCGGTGTACGCGCTCAGCTTCCTGCTGATCCGGGCGCTGTCCCGGTACCGGGAGCTGGCCGCGGACCGAGCGGCGGCGCTGCTCACCGGGCGGCCCTCCGCACTGGCCTCCGCGCTGACCAAGGTCTCCGGCGACATCGCGAAGATCCCGACCAAGGATCTGCGCACCGCGCAGGCGTTCAACGCCTTCTACTTCACCCCGGCGACCGGCAAGGAGCCGGGCATCGAGCGGCTGTTCTCCACCCACCCGTCTCTGGAGCAGCGGCTCGACCAACTGGGGCGGATCTCCGCCGAGTTGGGTGAGGCGGCGACCCCCGGAAAGGCGTGAGAATGGGGCTGCTGGACATTCTGCTCGGGCGCAGCAAACCTGCACTGCCCGATCTCGACCGGCTGTTCGCGCTGCCGTCGGCGGCCGTGACCCTGGAGGCCGCGGCCGGTTTCACGCCGACCGGCAGTGGCGCGGTGTGCTTCGCCACGGTCGAGGGCGCCGCGTTCGAGCAGACGCACCGCGAGGTCCAGGCCCTGCTCGACGCGGACGCGGACCGGGACGGTCCGCCGGTGGAGCTCAGCCAGGACGGGTTCGGCTACTCCTGGCTGGTGTCCCGGCGCTCCCCCGACCAACTGTCGCAGCTGGTCAACGATCTGCACGCGGTCAACAGCTCGATGGAGGTCAACGGCTTCGGCCCGCAGCTGCTGTGCTCGCTGGCCGGCTTTCGTGACGAGGCCGGCCGGCGGCTCGCGCTCGTCTACCTCTACAAGCGCGGCACGTTCTATCCGTTCGCGCCGCTGCCCGGCGAGGGACAGCGGCGCGACAACGCGCTGGAGCTGCAGGTGAAGGCGGCACTCGCCGACGACCTGCGGATGGAGCAGGATCTGAGCCGGTGGTTCCCCGTGTGGGGTGCGCCCGGGCTGTGAAGCACGGTTGTCACCACCACAGTTGTCACCACCACAGGTCTCAGCCGCTCTTCTCCTTCGACTGGCGACGGGACTCCAGGGGGCGCTCGCGGCGGTAGCGGCGCTCCCATTTGGCCTGCATGTCACGGCGCTTGCGGTAGGCCTGGTACGTCGAGGGCATCGACCCCGACGACGAGCCCCCGCTCGACGCGGACCGCGAGGTGGAGCCGCTCCGCCCGTACTGCAGGTACAGGAAGAGGACGCCGGCGGCGGCCAGCCACCAGACGTGGTTCTCGAATCCTAGGAGGACCAGGACGACTGTCCCGGATATCAGCATGGTGCCCATGACGGGCCTCCGTGGGCGTGGGTTTCTGAGCGGTGTCGGTGTGCCGACGAGGCGCTGGGGGAGGACGCCCGTCGAACGGTGGCTAGAGACTAGCCCCGGGTCCGCGGGGTGATGCCGGTCCTGCGGAAAGCGGTGGTGGCCAGCTCCGTAACGTGTCTCCAGAGTAGGGACGCGATCACGCGGCGTGCATCTCCTTTTCCCGCGACCGTCCCGTCAGACCTCCGGCGTCGCGCGCACCACGCCCGCCGCGACGGCCGCGCCCAGGGCCGTGTGGTCGGCGGCGGTCTGGTCGGCGTAGCGGAACGCGAAGTCGGCGACGGCCTGTTCGAAGGTGTCGGCGCCGCCCAGGTAGGCGGCGATGGCGACGCGGTCGCCGGAGCGGGCGTGCGCGCGGGCCAGGGCGGTGCCGCACAGACGCGCGTAGCCGAGGAGGTCGGCCGGGCTCATCCCGGCGACGTCGGCGGAGCCCTTCATGTCGCGTAGTTGGCGCCAGTAGAAGGCGCGGCCCTGCGGCCCGGTCATCCAGCCGAGGAAGATGTCGCCAGCGGCCTGCATCAGCCGCTGCCCGGCCACGACGCGGTGCCCGGGATGGACGTACGGCCCGTTCGGCAGGTGCTCTTCCAGTACGGACTTCCGCGCCTCCTTGATCTGCAGGAACAGCGGGTCGTCCAGGTCCCGTCCGGCGAGCAGCACGATGAAGCAGCGGGTGCCGACGCTGCCGACGCCGACGACCTTGCGGGCGGCGTCCACGAACCGGTAGCGGTCCAGGAGGAGTCGGCGTTCCTCGGCGAGGGTGGAGCGGTAGTCGCTGAAGATCTTGCGCAGGGAGGCCATGTCGGCGGCGCCGGCCGGTTCCAGCAGCGGCGGGTCGTGGACGATACGGCGGCGGCCGTCGACGGTCTCGGTGAGCTTGCCGACGGCCTGGAGGCTGGTGCGGCGGCGGGCCCGGGTGAGGCTGGAGGCGACCCTGCGGCGCCGGCGCGCGGAGCGGACCAGGGGCAGCAGGCTCTCGGCGTCGATGTGCTCGTACCAGACGGTGAGTTCGCCCTGCCGGGCAAGTCGCCGCATGGTGGCGCGGTACGCGGCGACGGTCTCCACGACAGCCCGCCGCACCTTCGCCTCCGGGTACCCGTTCTCCCGCCCGGCCACGGAGACGGAGGCCGCGAGCCGTTGTACGTCCCACTCGAAGGGGCCGGGGAACGTCTCGTCGAAGTCGTTGAGGTCGAAGAGCAGGGTGCGTTCCGGGGAGGCGTACAGGCCGAAGTTCAGCAGGTGGGCGTCGCCGCACAGCTGCACGGTCAGCCCGGTGTGCGGCCGGGACGCGAGGTCGCCGGCCATCACGGCGGCGGCCCCGCGCAGGAAGGCGAACGGCGAGGCGGCCATCCGCCCGTACCGGATCGGCAGCAGCTCGGGCAGCCGGTCGCGGCCCTGTCGCTCCAGTACGGCGACGGGGTCGGGGCGGTCGACGGGCGGGATCCAGTGGGCGTGCGCGGAACGGGAGACGCGCTTGCGGGCGGCCCGGCCGCGTTCGGCACGGGTCACGGGCGTGGTCATGGCATCCACCGCTGCATGCCGAACCTGCCCATCACGGCTCCTTCGTCTCCGGTTGTCTCGTACTGCGCGCCTAGGTCGCAGTCAAGGCGGGCACGGGGGTGTGCGCATGCCGGGTACGGCGATGGAGTGAGAGGGGGTGACTTTTGGGGTGAACGGAGGGCGGCTGGAGGGTCGGCGGATGCGCGCCCGGCGGGCGTCGGACCCCGTTGTCAGTGCCGTCCGCGAAGATGACCTCACGGGCGGGACGACGGGGTGGAGTGACAGGTGGAGGCCGGAATGGGTGGCAGTGGCGGGGCGCGGCGCATCGGGGCGCCGGAGCGACGGGCGCGGCTCGCGCTACGGCATCGGCTGACCGGTCCCGCGCGAGCGTCGAGCCCGGAGGAGGTCGCGGACACCCTCGTCGCGCTGCACGGCTCGGACCCGGCGACGGTGTACCTGGCCCTGGGCGCGCGGCTGGCGGACGCGGCGCGGACGGTACCGGCCACCGAGCGGGCGCTGTACGAGACCCGGTCCCTGGTCCGTATGCACGGCATGCGGCACACGGTGTTCGTGTTCCCCACGGACCTCACGGCCGTCGTGCACGCCTCGACCGGCCTCGCGGTGGCCGCGCGCGAACGGACCTCGCTGCTCAAGGCCATGGCGAAGGCGGGCGCGCCGGACGCGGCCTGGCTGAAGGAGGTCGAGGAGTCGGCGCTGGCCGCGTTGGCGCTGCGCGGTCAGGCGACGGCGGCCGAACTGGCCGAGGACGAGCCGCGGTTGAGGGAGCGATTCGTGTACGCGGCCGGCAAGAGCTACGAGGGCGTGCACACCGTCTCGACCCGCCTGTTGAAGGTGCTGGGCGTCGAGGGCAAGGTCGTCCGGGGCCGCCCGCTCGGCTCCTGGACGTCCAGCCAGTTCCGCTGGGCGGTCACCCCCGAACACCCCGAACTCGACCTGGCCGAGGCCCAGTCGACCCTCATGTCCCGCTGGCTCAGGACCTGCGGCCCGGCCACGGAGGCGGACCTCAAGTGGTGGACGGGCTGGAAGGTGACGGACGTACGCCGAGCGCTGAAGGCGATCGGCGCGCGGGAGGTGTCCCTGGACGAGGGCCCGGGGTACGTGATGGCCGACGACATCGACCCGGTCGCGCCCCCCACCGAACCCTGGGCGGCCCTGCTCCCCGCCCTCGACCCCACGGCGATGGGCTGGCAGCTACGGGACTGGTACCTCGCCCCCGAGCTGCGCCCGCACCTGTTCGACTACAGCGGCAATGTGGGACCGACGGTCTGGTGGAACGGCCAGGTGGTCGGCGCGTGGGCCCAGCGGGCGGACGGCGAGATCGCGTGGCGGGTGCTGGTTCCGGGCGGGGTGAGCCGGGAGGCCGAGACGGCGATCGGGGTGGAGGCGGAACGGTTGCGGGGGTGGGTGGGGGCGACGAGGGTGACGCCGCGATTTCGGACGCCGGTGGAGAAGGAGTTGGCGGGGTAGGGGTTGCGCGGGCCGTTTGGCTTCGCCGGGCCGGGTGCTCTCTCAGCGCCGGTCCGCACCTTTCAGCCCGTCCGGCGTTTGAGGACGAGGCCGTTCAGGCCGAAGCGGGCCTGGAGGCGGCAGCCCCCAGACCGACGGCAACGCAAGCGCCGGGTCACGCACAAAGACACGTCACCCGGCGCAAACGCTCACCGCGTGTACCGCATCAACGCCCGCACCATGTGACACGTCGTGTCCGACGGCGGGTGCACGCCGATCATCTCCGCGGCGCTGCGAATCGTCTCGTTGCGCGCTTGGTTGGGCACGTACACGCCCGAGTCGAGCAATGCGATCGCAAGCCGCATCGCCTTGAGGCGACGGTTGTGGGAGACGTACCACTCGCGCGGGCGTCCCGGCGGCAACGGGCGCTTCTCCACCGGGTCGTACGGCAGGTCGAGCAGGACGGGGCGCTTTGCAGTGGACTGCATGGGCAGGGGCTTCGGCTTCAGGGCGGCAGCGGGCACAGGCATCCTCCTGTCGCGTCAGGGCGGCCACCGGGGACCTTTTCACCCCCGGCGATTCCCTCGAACACTGCTTCTATTCTACCGCCCGCCACTGACAAAAGCCCCTGGCCACAAGGTCGTTGAGGCTCCTGCCGACCCCTGTCGAAAACGGGCCTCTGTGACTCCCCTGTGACGTACGTTACTTCGGTGACTCCCGTCACGGCTGAGTAACCCTGTTCGAGATCTCGTAAGTAGCGGCATACGCCCCCCTAGCTCTTCAGGAGTCGCGGATGTCGCGCAGGAGAACTCTCGGTACGAAGAAGAAGATCGCACTGCTGGTCGGTGCCGCGGCCGTGGCGGGAGGCGGGGCATTCGCGATGGCGACCACGTCGAACGCCTCGCAGAGCCCCAAGACCCTGTCCTCCGCCGCGGACTCGAACGTGTGCCTGGGACTGGCCACGGCCCTCGGCAACAACCAGACGTTCATCGACGGGCAGCGGGCGAATCCCGACGCACAGTCCGAGGCGCGGATCGCCAACCGCGAGGCGGTCATCGCGCAGATCAAGGTCCAGCAGGAAGCGTCCGGTTGCACCGTTGGGGAGTCGGCTCAGGACTCCCAGACGTCGCAGCCGCCGGCGCAGGGCGGACAGCAGGACGACGCGGCGGCTCAGCCCTCGGAGCCCGCGGCGAGCACCCCCGCGGACGACGCGAACGGCGACGACGACGCCGCCGCGGGCACCGGACAGCAGGTGTGCAACGGCTCGACCGTGACCCTCTCCGGCGAGGCCGGTGCGCCGGCCGCCTCCAGCAACCAGTTCCCGGCGGGAACGACGCTCAAGGTCACCAACCTGGACAACAACAAGTCCACGACGGTGAAGGTGACTTCGGTCTCCGGCAGCTGCGCCCTCCTGAACAACGCGGCCTTCGAGCAGGTCCGCGAACCCGGCAAGTTCTTGATCCGACGCGCGCTGATCGAGAAGGTGGGGTGAAGCTCAACGACGTAGGAACTCCGTGAGGCGGCGGCCGAGTTCGGCCGGTGCGGACTGCGGCAGCGCATGGTGCGAGACATCCGGAAGCACGACCGTCTCCACCCGCGGCAGCAGCGCACCCGCCCTCGCCGCCACCCGGTACGTGTCATGGGTCCTGCTGCTCCCGGCCAGGAGCAGCAGGACCGGCATGTCCAGCCCGCGCAGCCCGTCGGGCGCGGGGCGCGGACCGGTCACCGGCTTCGACACGGAGGGGAAGCCGGCGGCCGCCTCCTGAAGTCGGAGCCAGTCGGGGTCGAGGTGCACTCCCCCGCTCTCCCACTCCAGGAAGCCCCTGACCCGACCGCCCGTCGGCCGCAGCAGCATCGGCAGGGCGTGCAGCAGGTACGACGCCCGGAAGCCGGCGAAGCACTGGGTCGGGTCCAGCAGACACAGGCTGCGCACGCGCGCGGGTGCCCTCAGTGCGTAGTGGAGCGCGATCCAGCCGCCGTAGGAATGACCGCCGAGGTCCACCCGCTCCCCCTGTTCGATGCCGAGACCATCGAGCACCGCGTCCAGCCAGTCGTTGAGGTCGGCGACCGTACGAGGATGACGGTCGGCGGCGAGGGTGCCGCGCCCCGGGACCCCGACCAGGTCGACGGCGTACACGCGATGGTCGACGGCCAGGTCGGCGGCCTGGGCGTACCAGGACGCGGAGGTCGCTCCCCCGCCGCCCGGCAGCAGGACGAGCGGCGGGCAGTCCTGCGGACCGCACGCGTTGACGTACGCCGTGCCGAAGGGGGTGGGCACGGTGATCGCCTCCCGCGGGGTCGGCCACTTGGCCATGACCTTGTCGTACGCGGCGAGGAAGCCGTCGATGTCGTAGGTGGCGTGGGTGCCGTGGGTGCCGTCGGTGTCCTTCATCCCGTTCACGTCTCCCCTATTATCTCGTTGAGCGAGATACTCGGTCAGCGAGATAATAACCGGAGGCGAGCCCGTGCAGAAGCAGTCGCACCCGCAGCCGCGACCCCAGGGGCCCGAGCTGGAGATCGTCCATCTGCTGCGTGCCGTGACCCTCGAACTCGGCCTGCACAGCGCCCGGTTCGCGAATCGCAACGGCATGCACCCCACGGACGTACGCGCGTTGATCGCTCTCATGGATGCCTCGCGGGCGGGTGAGGAGATGACGGCCGGGCGGCTGGGTGCGGCCCTTGGGCTCAACTCGGCCGGGACGACTGGCCTGTTGGACCGGCTGGAGCGGGCGGGGCACGTGCGGCGGGTGCGGGGGGAGGGGGATCGGCGGAAGGTCGTGATCGAGGTGGACTCGAAAGCGGTCGAGCTCGGGTGGGACTTCTTCGGGCCGTTGATCGGGCGGACGGTGGAGCTGCTGCAGGGGTACGACGAGCGGGAGCGGGCCGCGATCCGGGGGTTCCTGGAAGGGGTGCGGGAGGCGGCGGGCGAGGACGGCTGAGGCGGACGCCCGCGCCCAACCCCATCGCATACGAGCCGTCGTACGCCCTCCGCTCTGCGACTGCGAACGGCCGGTCCGGACCCCGTGCCCGCCCGCGCCGCGTGAAGCGCGCCACAGAACGCCCAGGTAACACGGGGTTCACAGTCGGGCAATGATCGGGAAATCGCCTGTTGACAGGCTGCCGGGCATCGAACGCGGCGTCCCGGTGCCGCAGCGCCGCAGCACCCGCAAGCGCGTAGACACATCCCCGAAGGAAGTGGCCCGTGACCTTCAAGGCTGAGTACATCTGGATCGACGGCACCCAGCCGACGGCGAAGCTCCGCTCCAAGACGAAGATCCTGGCGGACGACGCCAAGGGCGCCGAGCTGGGGATCTGGGGCTTCGACGGGTCGTCGACCAACCAGGCCGAGGGCCACGCGTCGGACCGTGTCCTCAAGCCGGTCTTCACCTGCCCGGACCCGATCCGCGGCGGCGACGACGTCCTCGTCCTGTGCGAGGTCCTCAACATCGACTTCACGCCGCACGAGTCGAACACCCGGGCCGCGCTGACCGAGGTGGCCGAGAAGTTCGCCTCGCAGGAGCCGATCTTCGGCATCGAGCAGGAGTACACGTTCTTCAAGGACGGCTACCCGCTCGGCTTCCCCAAGGGCGGCTTCCCGGCCCCCCAGGGCGGCTACTACTGCGGTGTCGGCGCCGACGAGATTTTCGGCCGTGACATCGTCGAGGCCCACTTGGACAACTGCCTCAAGGCCGGCCTCGCGATCTCCGGCATCAACGCCGAGGTCATGCCCGGCCAGTGGGAGTTCCAGGTCGGCCCGGTCTCCCCGCTGGAGGTCTCCGACCACCTGTGGATCGCCCGCTGGCTGCTCTACCGCACCGCCGAGGACTTCGACGTCTCCGCGACGCTGGACCCGAAGCCGGTGAAGGGCGACTGGAACGGCGCCGGAGCGCACACCAACTTCTCCACCAAGGCGATGCGCGAGGGCTACGACGCGATCATCACCGCCGCCGAGTCGCTGGGCGAGGGCTCCAAGCCGCTCGACCACGTCAAGCACTACGGCGCCGGCATCGACGACCGCCTGACCGGTCTGCACGAGACCGCCCCGTGGAACGAGTACTCCTACGGCGTCTCCAACCGCGGCGCCTCGGTCCGTATCCCGTGGCAGGTCGAGAAGGACGGCAAGGGCTACATCGAGGACCGCCGCCCGAACGCCAACGTCGACCCGTACCTGGTGACGCGGCTGATCGTCGACACCTGCTGCTCGGCGCTGGAGAAGGCCGGACAGGTCTGATCCGCCCGAGTCCACGCGAAGGGGCGTCCACCGGCCACGGTGGACGCCCCTTCGCGTGGGCCCCTCCCCCGGGATGCGTCCAAGCTGTGAGAGGAGACTCCTGTTGCGGGCCCGTGTCTGCTTCAATGGGCCCATGACCGGCTTCCAGAATCACACCGCGACGGGTCGCCATGACCTGGAGCCGTTCTGGCCGTCCCGTCAGCACCACGACTTCGACCGGGTGTGTTGCCGCGCGATGAACGCGCCGGCCCTCTAAAGCCGTACCTCCTGGCCTTCGGCCGGCGCGACACGAGTACGTCCCTCGACGAAACCTCTCGCGCGAAAGAGCTGATCTCTCATGGCGATCGTCCGTTCTCTTCCCACCGCCGCCGCCCCCGCCGCCACGCTGGACACTCCCGCCCCGAACGGCACCCGCAGTCATCTGCGCGCCGTGGACCGGGACGAGGTGATCGACGTCGCGGAGTTCCTGCCGCCGGGTGCCACCTGGCTGCCCGCACCCGCGCACACCCTGCCCACGCTGCCGGGACAGCCGCCGATGGTCGGCTACCTGGTCCTCATCCCGGCCGACGGCCCGCACCTGGCCCGGCCCGAGCTCGCCCCGGCCCCCGAGGCACTCGACGCCGACGACCCGCTCGTCCGCATCGACCCCGTACAGCGCACGGCCGCGGTGGACGGACGCGAACTCGACCTCACGTACCTGGAGTTCGAGCTGCTCGCCCACCTCGTGGCGTTCCCGAACCGGGTGCACACCCGCGACCAGCTGGTCACCACGGTGTGGGGGTACGGCCATGTCGGCGACGGCCGCACGGTCGACGTGCACATCGCCCGGCTGCGCCGCAAGCTGGGCGCCGAGCACCGCCAGGCGATCCAGACCGTGCGCCGGGTCGGCTACAAGTACACGCCGCCGACCGGCCGTTGATCTGCTGACGGCAGAGGACCGTTCCGCCCCGCGGACGAATCGGGCAGAGTCACCGGCATGAGACTTCTGGTGCTGGGTGGTACGGAGTTCGTGGGACGGGCCGTCGTCGAGGCGGCCCTCGGGCGCGGCTGGGACGTGACCGTCCTCAACCGGGGACGGCAGGTACCCATGGCCGAGGTGCGGTCACTGCAGGGTGACCGCACCGCCCCCGACGGACTCGCCGCCCTCGCCGAGGGCGAGTGGGACGCGGTCGTCGACACCTGGTCGGCGGCGCCCCGGGCGGTGCACGAGTCGGCACGGCTGCTGCGGGGCCGCGTGGGCCGGTACGTGTACGTGTCGAGCTGCTCGGTGTACGCCTGGTCCCCGCCGGCCGGGTACGCCGAGGACGCGCCGCTGGTCGAGGGCGCCGAGCCCGACGCGGACCGCACGGACTACGCGCGCGACAAGCGCGGCGCCGAGATCGCCGCCGTCGAGGCCTTCGGCGCGGAGGACTCCGTGCTGGTACGGGCCGGGCTGATCCTCGGCCCGTACGAGAACGTGGGGCGGCTGCCGTGGTGGCTCGGCCGGATCGCGCGCGGCGGACCCGTGCTGGCCCCGGGGCCACGGGAGCTGCCGCTGCAGTACGTCGATGCCCGGGACCTCGCCGAGTGGTGCCTGGGCGCGGTGGAGCAGGGGCTGAGCGGGCCGTACAACCTGATCAGCGCGCC
This sequence comes from Streptomyces pseudovenezuelae, assembly GCF_029892565.1. GTDB lineage: Bacteria > Actinomycetota > Actinomycetes > Streptomycetales > Streptomycetaceae > Streptomyces > Streptomyces pseudovenezuelae_A. The sequence continues at coordinate 568,948 of NZ_JARXVH010000005.1, forward strand.
GGGGCACACGACGATGGGCGAGCTGCTCGACGCGTGTGTCCAGGTCACCGGCGGTCCGGCCGAGCTGCGCTGGACCGCGCCGGAGGTCGTCCTGGACGCCGGTATCGAGCCGTGGACGCAGTTGCCGGTCTGGGTGCCGCCGAACTCCGACATGCACGACGCCCTGCACAGCGCTGACGTGTCGCGGGCGCTGGCGACGGGGCTCACCTGCCGCCCGGTCGGCGAGACCGTCGCCGACACCTGGGCCTGGCTGCGGTCGATCGGCGGGACGGTTCCCGTGCGGCCGGGCCGTACGCCCCCGGGGCTCGACCCGGAGGAGGAGGCGAAAGCGCTGGGCCTTCGGACTCCCTGAGCGCGTCCCTGAACAGGGGGTGGGGCTGGCACCACCCCCCGCCGGGTGGTTCGACCCCGTGACCTGTGGGGAGCGGCTCGGCGAGACTGGCGGCATGGAGACCAAGAGCGGGAACAGCAGGGCGCGGTCGGTCGCGGTGGACGGGGCCAGGGCGCTCGCGCTGGCCGTCGTGTCGCTGGCCGGATCGCTCACGCTGTTCGTCCTGACCTTCGTGTCGATCGTGCTCATCGTGCTGGGCGTCGGGATCGTCACGACCCCCTGGGTGCTGACCGGTGTGCGCGCCTTCGCGGACTGGCGGCGGCTGGTGGCGGCCGAGTGGTGCGGGGTGCGGATCCCGCCGGCGTACCGGCCGCTGCCCCGGGACGCGAATCCGTGGACGCGCACCTTCGGGATGCTCGGCGATCCGGCGACCTGGCGGGACCTTCGCTGGCTGGTGGTGGACATGACCGCGGGGTTCGTGACCGCGCTGCTGCCGGCGATGCTGCTCCTGTACCCGTTCGAGGGCTTCGCGCTGGCGTTCGGGCTGTGGCGGGTCTTCACCGACGGGACGTACGTCGGCTGGTGGTACGGCTTCGTGCCGGTGAGCGGGCAGGCCTCCGCGCTGCTCGCGGGTCTGCTGGGCGCCGTCCTGCTGGTCGCGGCCTGGTTCCTCACGCCGGTCCTGCTGCGCGTCCACTTCCTGCTGACCCGCGCCGTGCTCGCCTCCGGCCAGGGCGAACTCGCCGAGCGGGTAAGGGTGTTGACCGAGACCCGGCGGGACGCGGTCGACACCTCCGCCGCCGAACTGCGCCGGATCGAGCGCGACCTGCACGACGGCGCGCAGGCCCGGCTGGTCGCCATGGGCATGGATCTCGGCACCATCGAGGCGCTGATCGAGAAGAACCCGGCGAAGGCACGGCAGTTGCTCGCGCAGGCCCGGCAGAACTCCGTGGAGACCCTCGCCGAACTGCGCGACCTGGTGCACGGCATCCATCCGCCGGTCCTGGCCGAGCGTGGACTGGGCGACGCCGTAAGGGCGTTGGCGCTGCGGCTGCCCGTACCGACGGACGTCACCGTGGAGTTGGCGGGGCGGGCGGACGCGCCGGTGGAGTCGGCCGCGTACTTCGCGGTGAGCGAGATCCTCACCAACACGGTCAAGCACGCGGACGCCGAGCGCGTCTGGGTCGACCTGCACCACACCGACGGCAGGCTGCGGATCACGGTCACCGACAACGGCAGGGGCGGCGCGGCGATCGGAGCCGGCTCCGGACTCTCCGGGGTCGAGCGGCGGCTGGGTACATTCGACGGCGTCCTGGCCGTCAGCAGCCCCGCCGGCGGTCCCACCATGGTGACCATGGAGATCCCTTGCGTGTTGTCCTAGCCGAAGACCTGTTCCTGCTGCGCGACGGTCTGGTCCGCATGCTGGAGGCCTACGACTTCGAGATCGCGGCGGCCGTCGAGACCGGCCCCGAGCTGGAGCGGGCGCTGGCCGAGCTGGCGCCGGACGTCGCCGTGGTCGACGTACGACTGCCGCCCACGCACACCGACGAGGGGCTGCAGTGCGCGCTGCGGGCCCGCCGGGCCAGACCCGGGCTGCCGGTGCTGGTGCTGTCCCAGCACGTGGAGCAGCTGTACGCGCGCGAGCTGCTGGCCGACGGGACCGGCGGGATCGGCTATCTGCTCAAGGACCGGGTGTTCGACGCGGAGCAGTTCGTGGACTCGGTACGGCGGGTCGCGGCGGGCGGCACGGCGATGGACCCGCAGGTGATCCAGCAACTGCTGTCCCGGCGGGCCGCCGACGACCGGCCGCTGGGGCGCCTGACGCCGCGCGAGGTCGAGGTGCTGGAGCTTATGGCACAAGGCCGGTCCAACGCGGCGATCGCGGGACAACTGGTCGTGACGGAGCGGGCGATCGCCAAACACACCTCCAACATCTTCGCCAAGCTGGATCTTGAGGTGTCGGACGACGACAACCGTCGCGTACTGGCCGTATTGGCCTATCTCGACCGGGGCCGCTGACCACTTCGCGTGAGGTCACGGCAACTCCTCGTAGGGTTTGGGGAGTTGAAACCCAGGTTTCCCATCAACCTCTCATTAATTTGTGAGTCGGCTGAACACCTCGGAGGCCCCTTGCGTATCAAAGGGCGCCGCTTCACTCCTGTCGGGCGCCTTGATGCCCCGCCAAGCCCGCAAGGAAGTCAGAGGAGTTCCATGGGACGCAACAATCGCAAACGCCGTACGCCGCTGGCCACCAAGGCCATAGCCGCATCGGCGGCCCTAGCGCTCGGTGGGGGCGGGCTGATCTGGGCGAACTTCTACGCCTCGGCACACGAGTCGAACAACGCCGGCCAGAATCAGACCAAGGCCGCCAACGCTTCGTCCGTGGCCACGATCTCGTGCCCGGATGTCGGCCAGAAACTGACGAACGTGCCGAATGCGGCGCGTAACGGCGTGGCGAAGGAGCTGGCGACCCTCGACAAGCAGATCACCGAGGCCTACGCCCGGCTCGCTTCCACCCGGCAGGCGCAGGCAGGCGACGCGAACTTCGTGCAGAACGCGATCGTCGGCCCCCTCAAGGAGAAGCGGACCGCGACCCTCAACCGGATCCGGATCGACATCCAGCGAGTGGGCGGCCAGGTCGACGCGGCCGGGCTGAGCGCGCTCGCCACCTGTACGACACAGTCCGCCAACCAGACCAACGCCGGTGGCGGCGGTGGCAACAACAACGGCCAGAACAACGGCGGCCAGAACAACAACGGCGGCCAGCAGGGCAACGGGGGCCAGGCCACGGCCGCCCCGAGCGCTGATCCGAGCGCCCCCGCGAACATCGGCGGACAGGCCGGCAACGGTCCGGTGGCCGCCGACTTCGTGGACATCACGAAGGCCGCGAACAACGTCCAGGGGAAGCCGCAGCAGCAGCAGGCGGGCTCCACCGGTACGTTCACCACCAAGTGCGGCGTGAACGCGAACAAGAACCACAACACCGACAACGTGATCGTGGCGCCCGGCGTGACCAACGGCGCGCACCACCTGCACGACTACGTCGGCAACCAGAAGGTCGACGCTTTCGCCACCAACGACTCGTTGGCCGCGGAGCAGACCAGCTGCCAGAACCAGAGCGACAGTTCGGCGTACTACTGGCCGGTCGTGCGTATCCAGGACGGTACGAAGGACTTCGACCAGAACGCGGACGGCGGTGGCAAGGAAGGCAACGTCGGCAAGATCCTGACCCCGCAGTCGGCCGAGATCAAGTACGTCGGCAGCCCGGCCAGCAAGGTCACCGCGATGCCGCAGTTCCTGCGCATCATCACCGGTGACGCCAAGACCACCACCAACGGTCTGGCCAACGCCAACGCGCACTGGAGCTGCACCGGCTTCGAGGACAAGGTGCAGCTGACGGAGCAGTACCCGATCTGCCCGCAGGGCAGCAACGTGGTGCGCACCTTCGCCTTCCAGAGCTGCTGGGACGGCACGAACATCGACAGCGCCAACCACCGTACCCACGTGGCCTTCGCCGACCCGGCGAGCGGTGTCTGCGGGAACGGCTTCAAGGCGATCCCCCAGCTGACGATGCGCCTGGTCTACAAGATCAACCCGCCGACCCTGCAGAACGGTCAGGTGAAGAACGCCTACGCGGTGGACGGCTTCCCGGAGCAGCTCCACAAGTCGGCCACGGACCACGACGACTTCATCGCGGTCTTCAAGAACGGCCTGGCGAACAAGATCGCCAACTGCATCAACTCCGGCAAGAAGTGCCAGTGACGATGTAGCACCGGGAGACCGGTGATCGGTGACAGGTGACAGAAGCGGGCGGTGGGAGAATCTCCCACCGCCCGCTTCGCCGTATGCCGGTTGTCGTACGCCCGAGCCGTTCAGCTGGTGTGCTTGCTGTGGTCGGTGCCGATCTCCTCCTCGCCGCCCAGTGTGAGCTGCAGCGCCTTGACCACCTTGTCCTCGCCGACGGCGACCCACTTGCGGCCGACGAGGTAGAAACCGCCGTAGTCCTTGGCGTCGTTGATCCACTCGCGCTGGCCGCGGTCGGTGGCGAAGGTGGCGAAGACGAACTTGCCGGCGGAGGTCTTGCAGATCGCCTGCCGGACCTCGTCGGAGTCGATCTGTATGTCCGGGGTGCACTTCGCCTTGGCGGCCAGGCTCTCCAGGCTGCCGGTCGCGGTGACCGGCACCTTGGCGGCCGCGTCGCTGTCGCCGGATCCACAGCCCGCCAGCGCCACGGCGGCCGCGGCGCCCGCAACGGCGAGCATCGGTCGGGTCAACCTCATCTGTTCCTCCGGTCGCTCTGCTGGCCCAGGGGCCCGTCCCCTTCGATACGGCTGTGAGACGCGGTGCGCTCAAATCCAGTGTCCTCGTGGGTACGCCTGTGCGAACGTATGCCCCGTGAACCAAGACTGGGAAGATCGCGTGACCGCCGCCTGGGCCGGCTTCGACGACTACGCCGAGGAGGAGGCCGCCGATTTCCGTGCCGTGATCGACGCCCTCGCCGCCGAGCTGCCCGACGGCAGCCCGCTGGGCTCCTTCGAGCGGGCCTGCGCCTGGGACTCCACGGGCCACTCGGACCGGGCGGTGCCGCTGTACCGGGAGGCGCTGGCGCGCGGACTGAGCGAGGCCAGTCAGTACAAGGGAGGTCGGGCCAAGATCCAACTGTCCAGTTCGCTGCGGAACATCGGGGAGGCGGAGGAGGGCGTCAAGCTGCTGACCCCCGAACTGGACGCACCCTCCGACGAGTTGGACGACGCCGTACGGGGCTGCCTCGCGCTGTGCCTGTCCAGCCTCGGCCGCGACCGCGAGGGCCTCTCGCTCGTCCTGGGTGCGCTGGCCCCTCATCTGCCGCGCTACCAGCGGTCGATGGCGAACTACGCGCGGGCTTTGGTCGAACCGGAGGCCTGACTCGCCCGGGCGGCGGTGACCAACCCACCATTCGCTCGTTTTGCTGAACGTGCAGCCACAGGATGTCGCCCCGCGCCCCGCAGCTTCCGCCGCCGACCCGGTCGTCGATGTCGAGCAGGCCGAGGCCGCGCTCGTCGAGCACTACCCGCGCCTGGTCCGGCTCGCCTATCTGGTGCTGCCGCCGAGCCTGGGCCGTAACCGGCGCGTGGTGACCGCGCACTCCCTCGCCCAGCGCGCGCTGCCCAGGGGCCGGGCGTCGGCGGCCGCGGTGATCCCGGCCCAGTCCAAGGGCCGGGACGGCGATCCCGGGTACGCCTTCCTCCGCCTCCAGGTGCTGCGTACGGCGCTGGAGGCGGGCCTGCCGCTGCGGTTCACGGCGCTGCCCAAGCGGTCCCAGCTGCCGCCGCTGCTCCCCCAGGTGTGGGGCCTGCGGCTGTTCCCGCGCTCGGGCGGCGCCGACGAACTCGCCCTGGACCAGCGCCTGTCCGCCCTGTCCGGCCCGGCCCGCGCCGCCTACGTACTGCGCGGCCTGGAGCGCCTCCCCGACGGTGACGTCGGCAAGGTCCTGACCGCCGCCGGGGTCGCCGACCCCGCGGCCGCCCTGCGCGAGGCCGACGAGGTGGCGGCGCAGTACGCGCTGCTCGGCTCCCCCGAGTTCGACCCCTGTGCGCTGCACGCCCGGCCCACCGACCTGATGCGGCGCCGCCAGCACGGCAAGGCCGCTCTGGCCGCCGCCGCGGCGCTCGCCGTGTGCGGAGCGCTGCTCGGCCTGCCCGGCGACGGCTGGGCCCCCGACGGCGCCGCCGCGCCCGTGTACGCGCAGAACCCGGCCGCCGAGGCCGCCCTCGACCCGGCCAAGCTGACCAGGGTCGCGCCCACCGCGTGGGAGTCCGCCGCGCGCACCGACTTCTCCGTCTGGCCCGCCCGCGGCGACCTCACCGGCGACACGGGACTGCTGCGCCGCGCCCTCGCCGTCTGGGCCCGCCCCGGCGAGAGCGTCCAGGTCTCCGCGACCCCGGGCACCCCCTCCGGCGGCCCGGCCGGCCCGCCCCAGCTGCTGTACGCGGGGACCGTCGACAGCGCGCACGTGGTGATCCTCTACGACGGTCTGCGCATCGCCCGCTACGCCGAGCCCAGCGACGGCACCAAGGGTGCCGCCCTCGACTTCGCGCGCGTGGACGGCGCCGACCGCACCGAGGCGAGCGCGCTGGTGCTGGGCCGCGCCGACGGCAACGTGCGCTATCTGACGGCACCCTGGGTGACGAAGGCCGTCGAGCGGGACCTGATGAAGCCGAACGCGGGCACGATGGACCTCGACCTGGCCGCCGGCATCACGGCGCCGATGGCCGGCCCGGCCCAGCAGACCGGCAACTGCACCTCGTGGAACGTGCTGCAGCTGACCGACGCCACCGGCACCCGGCTGCTGACCGACCTCGGTGAACTGATCCCGGCCCACCTCACCACCGGCCGCCCCGGCTCGACCCGGGAGGCCTCCGGCGCCGAGGCGCTGCGCACCTGGGCGCCGTACGCCTGCTCGCTGGGCGCGGTGCGCTCGGCGGGCGTGCGCACTGTCAATGCCTGGGCCTACGCCGACCAGTCGCTGCCCGACACGAGCGGGACCGCCCAGTGGGTGTGCACGCGCGCGGAGACCTGGCGGGGTGGCGGCACGCGCGTGCTGGCGCAGTTCCACACACCGGGCGGGGCGTACGGGGCGGTCGCGGCGAAGGCCGAGAACGTGGCCGCGTGCGGGGCGAAGGACCCGAACGTGCTGGCCGGGGTGTTGTGGAAGTCGGAGGCGGGCGGCTGGTACCTGCTCGCGGCCGGGAGCCGGGGGACCTCGGCGATCAGCGCGACGGGCGGCATCAGCGCCACCTCCCAGGGCGGCCTGCTGGCGGCACGGGCCGAGCAGGGCGCCCGCGCCGAGCTGAAGGGCACCCTGGCGGACGGGCGGTCGATCAGCGGGCTGCGGTAGAAGGCTGCCGAGGGGCTGGGAGGCCGGCCTGCAGGCGCTAGCTGACACTCGCGTCAACAAGTCCCCGCAGGAGGGTTCCTCTGGGACTTACTCGTCAGTACATTGACGCCATGTCTAACACGCCGCTCAAGGCCCGGAACGTGTCGTTCTCCTGGGAGGACACGCCCCTGCACTGGGTGCCGGGCGATCCGTTCACCACGCACACCATCAACGTGCTGCATCTGCTGCTGCCGGCCGGTGAGCGGTGGTTCGTGCATGTGTACAAGCAGGTGCTGCCGTACATCCGGGACGAGCGGCTGCGCGAGGACGTCATCGGGTTCATCGGGCAGGAGGCGATGCACTCGCAGGCGCACGACGAGGTGCTGCCCCATCTGCGGGAGCAGGGGCTCGATCCGACGCCGTACACCGCGCAGGTCGACTGGCTCTTCGAGAAGCTGCTGGGCGACCGGACACTGCCGCCCGGCCGGGCCCGCAAGTGGTGGCTGCTTGAGCGGGTCGCGATCATCGCGGCGATAGAGCACTACACGGCGTTCCTCGGCAACTGGGTGCTGAACGCCGAGGAGCTGGACCGGCGCGGCGCCGATCCGACCATGCTGGACCTGCTGCGCTGGCACGGCGCGGAGGAGGTCGAGCACCGGTCCGTCGCCTTCGACCTGTTCACGCATCTCGACGGGGACTACCGGCGCCGGGCGCGGACCTGGGCCACGGCGTTCGGGGCGCTGGTGTTCCTGTGGCAGCGCGGGGCCCGCTTCTTCATGGCGAACGACCCGACGCTCGTCGACGGCAAGGCGTCCTTCAAGGAGTTCTATCTGCGCGGCAGGCGTGGCACGCTGCCCGCGACCGGAGACATGCTCCGGTCCATACCGCGCTATCTCAGCCGCGCCTACCACCCCTCCCAGGAGGGCTCCACGCAGCAGGCGCTCGCCTATCTGGCCTCCTCCCCCGCGGCCACGGCGGCCGAGAAGAGGGCCGCGTGATGCCGAAGCCGCTCGGTGTCGCGGCCGTCGCGGGGGCCGCCCTGCTCGTGCGGCGGGCGATGCGCCGCCGGATCCAGGCCTCGCCGCTGTGGCCGATGCCGGCGCTGGAGCGGCCGGTCTCCGGGCAGCCGCGTTCCCGGGCGCTCAGGCTGCTGGTCGCCGGGCACGAGACGGTGGCCGACGGGGTCGTACAACTGCGCTTGGAAGGACGGGACTTGCCGCGCTGGGAGCCGGGCGCGCATCTCGATCTGGTGCTGCCCTCGGGGCTGGTGCGGCAGTACTCGCTGTGCGGCGATCCGGAGGACACCTCGTCGTACACCGTCGCCACCCGGCTGGTCGAGGACGGGCGGGGCGGTTCGCGCGAGGTGCACGAACAGGTGTGGGAGGGCATGGAGTTGGAGGTGCGGGGGCCGCGGAACCGCTTCCCGCTCGTCGACGCGCCGGCCCATGTCTTCGTGGCCGGCGGTATCGGGATCACGCCCGTGCTGCCGATGCTGCGGGCGCTCGGGGACGGTGCCGAGTGGCGGTTGCTGTACTGCGGGCGGACGCGCGCGTCGATGCCGTTCCTGGAGGAGATCGAGAAGCTGGGCAAGGGGGGCGGCCGGGTCACCGTCGTCGCGGAGGACGAGTCCGGACTGCCGGACCTGGACGGGCAGTTGGCTGATATCCCCGAGGACGCCGCCGTCTACTGCTGCGGGCCGGAGGAGCTGATGGCGGCCGTGGCCGAGCGGGTCCCGCGGGTCCGTCTGGAGCGCTTCGCGCCCCGCCTGTCCGCCGACGGCAACAGTGCCTTCGAGGTCGAACTCCGGCGCAGCGGACGGACGTTGACCGTGCCCGCCGATTCGACCGTGCTGGCCGCCGTACGTGCCGAGCTGCCCGACACGGCGTACTCCTGCGCACAAGGGTTCTGCGGGACCTGTCAACAGCGGGTGCTGGAAGGGGAGGTGGACCATCGGGACGAGTTGCTGACGGACGCGGAGCGGGCCGACTCGATGCTCATCTGCGTGTCGCGTGCGCGAAGTGATCGTCTCGTGTTGGATATGTGAGCACGCCCGGCCGGACCGGCCCGTTCCCGGCTGGATCCGATCGGTAAGGTGTTCGCATGACTACCGGGGTACGCCGCAGAATGGGAGTCGAGGAGCGGCGGCAGCAGTTGATCGGCGTCGCCCTCGAACTGTTCAGCCAACGCTCGCCCGACGATGTGTCCATCGACGAGATAGCTTCGGCCGCGGGCATCTCGCGCCCGCTTGTCTACCACTACTTCCCCGGCAAACTCAGCCTGTACGAGGCCGCGTTGAAGCGGGCCTCGGAGGATCTGGCGGCCCGGTTCGCCGAACCGCAGGAGGGTCCGCTCGGCAACCGGCTGCTGCGGGTGATGCGCCGGTTCTTCGACTTCGTCGACGACCACGGGCCCGGCTTCTCGGCGTTGATGCGCGGCGGCCCGGCCGTCGGCTCGTCGGCGACGAACGCGCTCGTGGATTCCGTACGGCAGGCCGCCTACGAGCAGATCCTGTCGCATCTGGGCGTCGAGGATCCGCCCGCGCGGCTGGAACTGGTCGTCCGTTCCTGGATCTCGCTCGCCGAGTCGACCGCGCTGATCTGGCTGGACGGACGGCGCATCCCGCGCGGTGAGTTGGAGGCGCAGCTCGTGCACGACTTCGCCGCGCTGGCGGCGGTGAGCGCGGCCTACGACGACGAAATGGCCGGGCTGGTACGTGAGATGGCGCTGGGAGAGCCGGCCGACAGCCCGTTCACCGAACTGGCCACCCGGCTCATCGCCCTTGCCTCCTGAGCGGGCTCAGCGCTCGAACTTGCGGTAGGAGGCGTCGAGTTCGCGGACCTCGGCGGAGGCGTGCAGCACGAATCCGTCGTCCTCGATGTACTTGCGCAGCAGCTCCAGCACCGCCTCCGTGAGCTTGGCCTTGGTCTCGTCGGTGCGGCCGGCGAGCAGGCCGATGGTGACGTGGATGATCGCGTGCCCGGCGTCCAGCGGGTCCTCGTAGCCGAACGCGGTGACGGTGCTCTCCCGGAACTGGGTCTTGCACGCCTCCGGCTTGGCGGCCGCGATCTCGACCGTCGCGGCGTGCAGGTCCCGGGCGAATCCCTCCTGGTCGAAGAAGAGGGCGGCCGAGTGGTCGACGGTGATCTGCGGCATGGGTACTCCCCGTTCTAAGGTGTCGGGCCCACCCTATTTCGTCAGGCGCAGGGCCAGCATGGCGATGTCGTCCTCGCGGTCGTGGCCGAAGGAGGCGAGCAGGGTGTCGCAGAGGGCGTCCAGGCCGGGCAGGGCGCCGGAGGCGGCGGCCCGGAGCTGTTCCATCGAGACCTCCAGGTCGACGCCCCGGGTCTCGATCAGACCGTCGGTGATCATCAGGAGCCGGTCGCCGCGCTCCAGGAACAGCTCGGTGGGCGTCGGGTGCGGCAGGCCGAGGCCCAGCAGCGGGCCGGAGGCCTTGGCGTACTCGGCGCTGCCGCTGTCCCGCAGGATCAGCGGCGGGATGTGCCCGGCGTTGGCGATCCGGATCCGCCCGGTGCCGGGGTCGAGCTGGACCAGGCAGACGGTGGCCGTCAGCTCCGGGTGATAGCGCCGCAGCATCCGGTCCAGGCGCTCGGCGAGCACGGCCGGGTCGCTCTCCTCGACGCAGTAGGCGCGCAGCGCGTGCCGTATCTCGACCATCACGGTGGCCGCGTCCAGCGAGTGCCCGACGACGTCGCCGACCGCGGCGAGGACACCGTCGTCCAGGCGCAGCGCGGCGTAGAAGTCGCCGCCGATCTCGGTCTCCCGGGAGGCGGGCACGTATCGCACGGAGACGTTGATGCCCGGCAGCTCGGGCAGCTTGTGCGGGCGGGGCAGGAAGCTGTGCTGGAGGGTGAGGGCGACATGCCGCTCGACCTGGTACATGAGCAGCGGTTCGGCGGCCAGCGCGGTGGCCTGGGCGAGCTGGGCCAGCAGGGCCTCGCCCTCGGGGCCCAGGCGGCGCATCCCGCGTGCGGGCGCGGCCAGGCAGACCGGGGCGCGGCCGTCCTGGGTGAGGACCAGCGCGAGGCGGGCGTCGTGCTGCACGCCCGGCCGGAAGAAGCCGGTCGGCCACAGCGGCGCGGGCACGGTGGTGAGCTGCACGTCGGACTGGCCCCGGGTGAGCCGGCGCAGCAGCGCGGACACGGCCCGGTGGGCGCCCTCGTCGGGCAGGGCGACGGCGGTGCGGTCCCGTGACAGGCCGCGGTAGAGCTGGTCGTCCTGGTCGAGGACGAAGACGGCGGCCGGGGTGCCGGTCAGCCGGGCCGCGCCGTCGGCCGCCGCGTCGGCGAGTTCCTGCGGGGAGCGCGCCGACTGGATGGCGACGATCGTCTCCGACTGCAGCGTCAGCCGCCGCACCAGCGCCTGGTTGTCGGCCCGCAGCCGCGCGGAGCGCACGGCGGCCCGGACGACCGCCTCGATCTCCTCGGGCTCGGCGGGCACCGTCAGATACGCCTCGTCGCCGGTGTCCAGCCCCTGGCAGCGGATGGCCGGGGCCACGAGCGCGGCCGAGAAGTGCACGACGGGAATGCCCGCCGTGTGCGGCCGCTCCTTGAACCGGCGGCACAGCTCGAAGCCGCTCATGTCCGGCAGGCCCACATCGACCAGGGCCACATCGGGCAGGGTGCCCTTGCGCTGCCGCTCCGCCAGTTCGTCGAGGGCCTCGCCACCACTGGCCACGGCGACGACCCGGTGGCCGGCCCGGCTCAGTACCGAGCCCATGGCATACCGGCTGGCGGCCACGTCGTCCACGACCATGACCGTCGTACCTGTCGGCTTCTCGTCGACGTCCATCTGCCCCGCCTTGGACCCTTACCGTGGGGCAGACCCGGGTTCAAGGTCTGCCCCACCAAGGTAATGCCCTTATCGCGCGCTGCGGGAGAATACCGTCACAGTTCGCGCAGGAACGGTGAACGTGCCCGATTCCCGCTCGTAGGTGGCGGACTTCACTACGGCGTCCGCGCCCGCCGCCTGCACCGGGTGCAGCCGGTAGCCGGTACCGGCCAGCGCGCCGACCCGCTGCTCCTGCGCCTTGGGCGTCGCGTTGAACACGACCACGAGATCACCGAGTTCCATGGTGATCACGCCGGGTGTCTCGTCCTTCCCGGACAGCGGGAAGGAGAGCTTCGCCCGCACCTGTCCGGCCGTGTCGAGCGAGAAGACGCGCTCCGTCGTACGGATCTTCAGCAGATCCTGGTACGCGGCCGAGGCGCCCTCGATCTGCCCGCACCCGACCTTGACCGACGTCAACAGGGCTTTGGCGTACGGCCACTTGGAGGCGTTGTCGGCCGCCATCGGCAGCCCCCGCCCGAAGCCGTTGCCGTCCGCGCAGTTCCAGTGGATCGCGTTGAACCAGTCACCGCTGTCGAAGGAGTTGCGGTCCAGGGACTTGGAGCGCAACAGGTCGGTACCCGCCTGGGACAGGGACGGTCCCTGCGAGAGGGTGGCCGTCGCCATCGCCAGAACCTGCATACGGGCCCGGTCGGCGGCGCTCGTCGAGGCGGGCAACTTGTAGGTCAGGGCGTCGAAGAGGGACTCGTTGTCGTGCGCGTCGGCGTACGCGAGGGCGTCGCCGGGCGCGTCCGCGTAACCGGCGGGCTGGCCGTTGTAGTCGACCTCGGCGCCGGAGACCTCCTTGCCGTCGGTGTCCGTGAAGGTGAAGGCCTTCAGGTTGCCGGACAGGCCGACCTTGATCAGGTCCTGGTAGTGCAGCAGGCGGGCCTTCTGCTCGGCCGAAGTGCCGTTGTTCGTCGACGAGTTGGGGTCGGTGTACAGCCCCGACGCGAAGCCCTGGACGCCGGGGTCCTCGTCGAAGGGCCCGCCGCCGCGCACCGCGTCACGGGCCCGGTCGGAGAAGGTGGCGATGCCGGTACCGGCCATGTTCTTCTGCGTGGCCTGCACGAAGCGGGCGTCGTCGGCGACCTCGCCGAAGTTCCAGCCCTCGCCGTAGAGGATGATCTTCTTGCCGTCGACGCCGTCCTTGGCGGGGGTCAGCGCGTCCAACGCCCTGCGTACGGCAAGGATGTTGACCTTCGGCTGATGCCCCATCAGGTCGAAGCGGAAGCCGTCGACCTTGTACTGCTTGGCCCAGGTGACGATCGAGTCGACGACCAGCTTGCCCATCATGGCGTTCTCGGTGGCGGTGTTGGCACAGCAGGTGCTGTTGGCGACCGAGCCGTCGGCGAGCAGCCGCTGGTAGTAGCCCGGCACGATCCGGTCCAGGACGCTGGTGTCCGCCTGTCCGGCCGCCGCCGTGTGGTTGTAGACGACGTCCATGACGACCCGCAGACCGTCCTCGTTCAGCGACTTGACCATCTTGCGGAACTGCACGGTACGGGCCGTGCCGTCCGGGTCGGTGGCGTACGAGCCCTCGGGGACCGTGTAGTGGTACGGGTCGTAGCCCCAGTTGTAGGCGTCCTTCGCAGCCGACTTCGCCACGCACGCCTGCTGCTGGTCGGAGTCGGCCGGGTAGGAGGCCAGATCGCAGTCGGGGCTCGCCTGGTCCGCCTTCTTCTCGGGGATGGTGGCGATGTCGAAGGCGGGCAGCAGATGCACGTACGACGTGCCCGCCTTCGCCAGCTCACGCAGGTGCTTCGAGCCGTCGCTGCCCTTGGCGGCGAAGGCCAGGTAGCTGCCCCGGTCCTTCGCCGGCACGGTGTCGTCCGCGACGGAGAAGTCCCGGACGTGCAGCTCCTGGATCTGGGCGTCCTTCAGCGGCACGGCCTTGGGCTTGGTGTAGGTCGACCAGCCGCCCGGCGCCAGGGACCTGTCGGCCAGGTCGACGACGAGGCTGCGCTCGGAGTTCGCGGTGAGGGCGACCGAGTAGGGGTCGGTGACCTTGTTGGTGACGACCTTCCGGACGGTCGGCGCCCATACCTTGACGACGTACCGATAGGGCTTGTTCTGCCAGGACTTGGGGCCGGTGACGGACCAGACGCCGGTGGAGGCGTCGCGCTTCATCGCGACGGTGGAGCCGTCCAGCTCCAGGGCGACGCTCTGCGCGGTGGGCGCCCAGACGGCCAGCGTGGGGCGGCCGTTGCGGAAGGTCGGACCCAGGTCGGCCTTCGTCGCCGCAGGGTAGAGATCGTCCAGTACGCCGGCGGTCTGCACGCCGGTCGCCGCCAACACGGCCCCGTTCGCGGCGCGTTGGGACGCGACGAGCTGGCCGTCGAGGGACGACCGCACTCGATCGCGGTCGCGCGGGTCGACCGACCAGGCCGTGTAGTCCTTCAGATGGGGGAACTTGGCCTTCTGGGCGTCGGTGAGGGTGGTCTTCGCCAGCCGCAGCCACCGCTCGTCGTCGCTGGTCAGCGTCCCGTCCTGGACGGCGATCGAGCCGTCGCGGGAGGAGAGGAGCTGGGTGGAGGCGGCCGCGTCGGAGCCGTTCCAGGCGACTGTGTTCCGGTCGATCCAGATCGCCTTGGAGGTGGTCAGGTCCAGGGCGGCCGCCGAGCCCGCCGGCTGGGGCAGCAGGTACTTCTCCTGGCCGTTCAAGAGCCACACCTCGTGGCCGTTCGCCGTGAGGTCGAGGGACTGGTCGGTGGAGAGGTCCTTCTCGTCGCCCTTGTGGAGGATGTAACTGAGGCTGGTGGCACCGGCGTTGAGCGGCACCTCGAAGACAGCTCCATAGGCGTCAGTCTTCACCGGCTGGAGTGGGCTCGACCAGTCGGTGGGGTTCGCGGCGCCCGTCCAGACGTGCAGGCCCCAGCCGTCGTAGTTCCCGTCGGCGCGGTGGTAGTGGAGGACCGCCTTGGTCGTGTCCTGCGCCGGGTAGTCGGGACGCGTGGTCTGTACGCCCTCCTTGCCCTGCTCGATCCAGACCTCGCCGGTCTGGGTGACGTCGATCGAGCGGTCGGCGGAGACGTCCTTGTTCCCGTCCTTGTCGATGACGAGGAACCCGACGTTCGAGGCGCCGGGCTTCAACTTGACGTAGGCGAAGGCCCCGTAGGCGTCCCGGCCGACGAAGGGGTGGCTGTCCGGCCAGGTCGTCGCCTCACCGTCGGCGAGGTCGCCCCAGGCGTACAGGCCCCAGTCGGCGTAGTCGCCGTCGGTGCGCTTGTAGTGGACGATCGCGTAGTCGCGGGAGGAGGCGGAGGGGACCTCTTCGACGGGCGGGGTGCCGGAGGCGGACGCCGCCGTCGTGCTCGCCGTGCGTCCCGCCGAGTCGATGACAACCGCCTTGTACCGCAGGGCGGTTCCGGCCGGCACGTCCTTGCCGACGGTCTGGGTGACCTTGTACGGGGCGTGGTCGGCGGAGCCGAGCGTCCGCCACTTGCCGTTGCCGATCTGGGCGGCGAAGACGACGCGGTTGAGCTGACCGCCGGTGACGTCTGCGGAGAGTTCGACCGTGCCGGTGGCGCCGGCGTCGGGGGCCTTGAGGGTGATCGTCGGTGCGGTGGCGGGCTTGGCGGGCCGGCCGGTCGCCTTGAGGACGATCGCGGAGCCGGCCGGGACGGTGACGGTGATCTGCTTGTCGGCGTCGGAGGTGACGGTGGCCGAAGTGCCGTAGATCCCACGGAAGTTCATGGCTGCCGAGCCAGTCGCGAAGGTGGCCGTCTTCGCCTCGCCCGCGTTGTTGAAGGCGACGACGTACTCGGTCCGGTCGGTGCCGGTACCTGTGCCCGCACCGCTGCGTGAGAAGGCGTAGATGCCGGAGCCGTCGGCCGCGTAGCGCTCGGTCTGGATGCCGTCGGTGAGGGCGGGGTTGGCCTTGCGTAGCTTGGCGAGGGCACTGATCTGCTCGTAGAGCGGTGCGCTCGTGTCGTACGCGGCGCTCGCGTGGGTGCGGTCGGTACCGATCTCGTCGTCGTCGAGGTAGTCGGCGACCTTCGAGGCGAACATCGTCTGGCGGGCGTCCTTGTCGCCGCCGGAGCCGGTGAAGCCCTGCTCGTCGCCGTAGTAGACGACCGGGTTGCCGCGGCTGAGGAACATCAGCTCGTTGGCGAGCTTGTCCTTGGCCAGGATCTCGGCGTCCGTGGCCTGCGGGTTGTCCTGCTTGAGGAAGTACCCGACGCGGCCCATGTCGTGGTTGCCGAGGAAGGTGACCTGCTCGTAGGCGTTGGCCTTGTCGGTCGTGTACTTGTAGTCGTCGCCGAAGACACTCGCGAGCTTCCGTGCGCTGCCGCCCTGGGAGGCGTAGGCGCGGGCCGCGTCCTGGAAGGGGAAGTCGAGGGTGGCGTCGAGGCGGCCCTGGGTGACGTACGGCGAAGTGATCGAGGTGTCGGCGGAGTAGACCTCGCCGAACATAAAGAAGTCCTTACGGCCGTGCTGGGCCGCGTAGTTGTCGAGCGCGGTCGCCCACTGCGTCCA
Organism: Streptomyces pseudovenezuelae; assembly: GCF_029892565.1. GTDB lineage: Bacteria > Actinomycetota > Actinomycetes > Streptomycetales > Streptomycetaceae > Streptomyces > Streptomyces pseudovenezuelae_A. The sequence goes on from NZ_JARXVH010000005.1 coordinate 585,459, forward strand.
GAACTCCATGTTCACGTGCTTCACGGTGTCGATCCGGAAGCCGTCGATGTCGAAGTCCCGTACCCAGCGCTGGTAGATCTTCTCCATGCCGGCGACGACCTCGGGCCGTTCGGTCCACAGGTCGTCGAGGCCGGAGAAGTCGCCGTAGGTGGCATTCTCGCCGGCGTAGGTCGAGTCGCCGCGGTTGTGGTACATCGTCGGGTCGTTGAGCCAGGACGGGACCTTGGCGTTCTTCTTCGCGGCGGGGACGGTCGGCGTCCTCGGGAAGGAACTGGCGTCGACGGCGGGGAACTTGCCCTTCCCGTCGGCGTAATCGGCGTCGTCGAAGGGCTCGCCGTCCTTGGTCAGGTACGGGAAGGCGCCCTTGGAGAGGTAGTCGTAGGACTTCTCCTCGTAGTCGACGACGTCCGCCGTGTGGTTGGTGATGACGTCGAAGAAGACCTTCATGCCCTTGGCGTGCGCCTTGGCGATGAGGGTCTCCAGGTCCTTGTTGGTGCCGAAGTGCGGGTCGACCCGGGTGAAGTCGGTGATCCAGTAACCGTGGTAGCCGGCCGAGGCGTCGCTGCCGGTCCCCTGCACGGGCTGGTTCTTGAAGATCGGGGCCATCCAGATGGCGGTGGTGCCCAGGCCCTTGATGTAGTCGAGCTTCTTCGTCAGGCCCTTGAGGTCGCCGCCCTGGTAGAAGCCCTTGTCGGTGGGGTCGTAGCCGGTGCTGAGGCGTGAACCGGTGAGCCCGCCCTGGTCGTTGGCCGTGTCGCCGTTGGCGAAGCGGTCCGGCATGACGAAGTAGAACTGCTCTCGGGTGTCGTCGTGGCGGGCGGGCTCGGCGGCCAGTTTCGCGTCGGACGGGGGTGCGGGCGGGGCCGCCGCGTGGGCGACGAGGGGCTGCACGAAAGCTGCGACGAGCGCGGCGGCGATGACGCCCGCGATCCTTCTTCGGTGCGTGATGCGGCGCGTCCGGGGCGCCGGCCATCTCGGTATCACAGGCGTGAACTCCTTGCGATGACGACTCAGTCGGGTCCGACCCCGGCGTGACCGTATCGCCGACGCAAGGGTTGCAGCAATAGGCGTGAAAGCTGCGGAAAGAACTTTCAGCGCAGGCGGGAGATTTTCCTGCGAACTCCTCCGAACAAAACCGCCGCACCGCGCATCGAACCTTGTGTAGGGGAACAGAGGAACGAGCAGGAGCGGAGCACCATCACCATGAACGAGCACCCGAACACCACCGACCGGACCGGCACCGCCAAGCACCGCGCCAACCGCAGGTTCGGCCGCCCGGTGCTCGCCGTGGCCGCCGTCGCAGGACTGGGACTCGCGGCCTGGGCCGGTACCGCACAGGCCGCGACCCCCAGCGCCACGAGCGCCGCGAAGGCCACTCCGACCTGCTCCGCCGGCGCGCTCAAGGCGTCCTTCGGCAAGCAGCTCGCCGGCGGCATGAACCACCAGGGCGTCGTCATCACCCTGCGCAACCTCAGCGGCAAGACCTGCGCGCTGCGCGGCTACCCCGGCCTGGGCCTGGAAAACTCCGCGCACAAGAAGCTCACGGCCCACACCCACTGGGGCAACACCTGGTACGCGCACAACCCCGGGAAGAAGACCCTCACCCTCAAGGACGGCCAGAGCGCCGAGGCGGTCGTCGCCTGGACCCACGCCAACACCGGCACCTCGGGCGCGGTGCATGCCTCCTACCTGGAGATCACCCCGCCGGCCGCCACCCAGCACAAGACGCTGGCCTTCCCCCGCTGGGTCGACCACGGCGACCTCTCCGTCACGGCGTTCGCCAAGCACATCAACGTCACGTCCTGACCTCCGCGGCACCGCCGGCGGGGGTGCCCCGGACTCGCACCCCCGCCGCCCATCCGATCCGTACAGCTCAGCAGGCCGACTTCCCGGCATAGATCGCCAGTGCCGTGTTGCTGCCCAGGGTGGCCGTGAACTGGCCCGAACCGTTCACCGTCACCGTCGTGTTGTTCTGCACGTTGCAGTACGTGCCCGCCGCGAGGGACGTCTGGTAGGTGCGGGACAGGCTGCCGGACTCGTGGTTGATGGCGACGTATCCCTTGCTGCCGCGGCCGAAGGCGATGGCGTCGTTGCCGTTGTCCCACCAGTCCGTCATGGCCTGGCCGCGCGCGGTGTTGCGGAAGGCGACCATGGACTTGATCTCCGGCCAGGCGTGCTGGCACTTCCAGCCGTCCTGCCAACAGGCCGTCACCGAGCCGCCGTTGGGCGGTCCGGCGTCCGCGTCCGACCACTCGTAGCCGGAGTCGATGTCCGGGGCGCCGTACGGGTAGGCGAGCATGAAGACGTTGGCCAGCGTGTAGTTGGCGCCGTCCTTGTAGTTGAGCGTGGAGCCGTTGCGCTCGGTGTCGTGGTTGTCGACGAAGACACCGGCGACCGAGCTGCTCAAGTACCCCCAGCCCTCGCCGTAGTTCTTCAGATAGGCGAGGTTCTCGTTGTTGAAGACCCGCTTGAGGTCGTAGGCGTACCGGAACTCCTGCACGTCACCGTTGCCGGTGTACTCGGTCGGCTGGACGGCCTCCCCGCTGCCGTAGATGACCTCCTGCTTCCAGTACGCGGAGGGGTTGCTCAGCCGGGACTTGATGTTCGCCAGGTCGGCGGTGTCGATGTGCTTGGCCGCGTCGATGCGGAAGCCGTCGACACCGAGCGTGAGCAGGTCGTTCAGGTACCCGGCGATGGCCGACCGCACGTAGTTCTCACCGGTGTCCAGGTCGGCCAGGCCCACGAGTTCGCAGTGCTGCACGTTCCAGCGGTCCTGGTAGTTCGAGACCTGGGAGGTGCAGTCGTCGAAGTCGGAGGAGGAGTACAGGCCCGGGTAGTTGTACTTGGTGTACGACGACCCGCCCGTGCCGGTGCCGCTGCCCGCCGACATGTGGTTGATGACGGTGTCGGCGACCACCTTCACACCGGCCGCGTGACAGGTGCTGACCATGTTCTGGAAGGCCGTGCGGTCACCGAGACGGCCCGCGATCTTGTACGACACCGGCTGGTACGACGTCCACCACTGCGAGCCCTGTATGTGCTCGGCGGGCGGGGAGACCTGGACGTAGCCGTAGCCGGCGGGGCCGAGGGTGTTGGTGCACTCCTTGGCGACCGAGGCGAAGTTCCACTCGAAGAGGACCGCGGTGACGTCCTTGGTGCCGGGCGGCGAGGCCTGCGCAGCCGTCGGGGTCATGACAAGGGAGAGCGAAAGAGGAAGAGCTGCGGCCGTGAGGGCGAGGCCGCCGGAGAGGGTTCTGCGTGCCATGTGGGGCTCCTTCGTCATTGAAGGTTCTTGCTGAAAACTTTCAACTACCTTGCGGTGACGGAGATGTTAAAGGCCCGCCGCCCAAAAGGGCAGCGGGCCGTGTGAAGTTGCTGCAAGAAATTACGGCGTCGTGGTCCACCACACCGTCGTGTCGGCGGGCACCTTCGCCTCACCGTCCGTCTCGCCGATCTCCCCGCTGGCGAGCAGCACCCGGCCGTGCACCGGAGTCGTCACCGACTCCCCGCTCGTGTTCGCGACACACACGAACTCCCCACGCCGGAAGGCGAGTACGCCCTCGGGTGCCCGCAGCCACTCCACCGAGTCACCCGCGCCCAGGTCGGGCTGGGTGCGGCGGGCGGCGAGCGCGGACCGGTACAGCTCAAGCGTCGAGCCGTCCGCCCCGGTCTGCGCCTCGATGCTCAACTCGCCCCAGCCGTCCGGCTGCGGCAGCCAGCTGCCCCCGCCGCCGAAGCCGTACGACGAGCCCTCGCGGGTCCACGGGATCGGCACCCGGCAGCCGTCGCGGAAGCCGTCCTGGCCCGCGCCCCGGAAGTACGCCGGGTCCTGGCGCACCTCGTCCGGCAGGTCGACGACGTCCGGCAGGCCGAGCTCCTCGCCCTGGTAGACGTAGGCGGAACCGGGCAGGGCGAGCATCAGCAGGGTGGCCGCGCGGGCCCTGCGCAGGCCCAGCTCCCGGTCCCCCGCCGTGCGGATCTGGGTGCCGAGGCCGGGCGGGTTGGCGAAGCGGGTGGCGTGCCGGGTGACGTCGTGGTTGGACAGGACCCAGGTGGCGGGGGCGCCGACCGGGCGCATGGCCTCCAGCGTCCGGTCGATGACCGTACGCAGTTCCTTCGCGTCCCATTCGGTGCTCAGGTACTGGAAGTTGAAGGCCTGGTGGAGTTCGTCGGGGCGGACGTAGTTGGCCGTGCGCTCGACGGTCGGGGTCCATGCCTCGGCGACGAAGATGCGCTCGCCGGCGTACTCGTCGAGGACGGTGCGCCACTGCCGGTAGACGGCGTGCACGCCGTCCTGGTCGAAGAACGGCATGACATCGTTGCCCAGTAGCTTGACTTGGTCGTGCGAGCCGAGGTCGGGCAACCCCGGTGCCTTCACCAGGCCGTGGGCCACGTCGATGCGGAAGCCGTCGACGCCCATGTCGAGCCAGAAGCGCAGGATGGAGCGGAACTCGTCGCCGACGGCGGGGTGGTCCCAGTTGAAGTCGGGCTGTTCGGGGGCGAAGAGGTGGAGGTACCACTCGCCCGGGGAGCCGTCCGGTTCGGTGACCCGCGTCCAGGCCGGGCCGCCGAAGATGGACTCCCAGTCGTTGGGCGGGAGTTCGCCGCTCTCACCCTTGCCGGGGCGGAAGTGGTAGCGGTCGCGCAACGACGAGGCGGGTCCCTCGCGCAGCGCCCGCTTGAACCACTCGTACTGGTCCGAGGAGTGGTTGGGCACGAGGTCGACGATGATCCTCAGCCCCAGTTCGTGGGCGTCCCGGATCAGTGCGTCCGCGTCGAGGAGGTTGCCGAACATGGGGTCGACGGCCCGGTAGTCGGCGACGTCGTAGCCGGCGTCGGCCTGCGGGGAGGCGTAGAAGGGGCTGAGCCACACGGCGTCCACGCCGAGGTCGCGCAGGTACGGGAGTCGGGAACGTACGCCTTCCAGATCGCCCATGCCGTCGCCGTCACTGTCGGCGAAGCTGCGCGGATAGACCTGGTAGATCACCGCGTCCCGCCACCAGTCGCTGCGCGTGGCCTTGGCGGAGTTTGGTGCCGGGGCGATGACGGAGTGCTGCTTGGTCATGGCGTCCTTGGTACGTAACGGGGTTTTGGGCATGGGGAGTTGGAGACGAGGCGGCCGCGGTGACAGCGGGGTCGGATGGTCACCGCGACCGCCACCCGCGCCCCGTAGGGGGCGCGGGGAACTGCGCGACCGGCCACGATGGCGCCGCAGACAACCGACGGCCCTCATGGCTGAACCGGCGGTCAGCCCTTCGTGCCGCCTGCCGTCAGGCCGGTCACCAGGTTCTTCTGTACGAGGTAGAAGAACGCGGAGACCGGTATCGCGATCAACACCGCCGTCGCCGCCATGAGGTTGCGCTGGGCGTCGTGTTCGCTGACGAAGCTCTGCAGGCCGACCGCGAGGGTGTACTTCTGGTCGTCCAGCATGAACGTCGTGGCGAAGGCGACCTCGCCGAAGGCGGTGATGAAGCTGTAGAACGCGGCGACCGCGAGACCTGGCTTGGCGAGCGGCAGGATCAGCCGCGCGAACGTCCCGAAGGGGCTCAGCCCGTCGACGCGTCCGGCCTCGTCGATCTCGAACGGGATGGTGTCGAAGTACCCCTTGAGGAGCCAGGCGCAGTACGGCACCGCGGTCGAGCAGTAGACGAGGATCAACCCAAGGTAGCTGTCGATGAGTTGCAGGTCGGCCAGGATCTGGTACATCGGCACCATGAGTACGGCCACCGGGAACATCTGGGTGACCAGCAGCACCCACATGAACTTCCGGTAGCCCGGAAAGCGCATACGGGAGACCGCGTATCCGGTGGTCGCGGCGACGAAGACGCCGAGGACCGTGGTGCCGAGCGAGACGATCAGCGAACTCTTCAGCCAGTCGAAGAAGTTGGTGTGCTGAAGGACGAACGCGTAGTTGTCGACCGTCATCTTGGACCAGATGCCGCCGGGGTGCAGATAGTCGTCCTTGTCCGGGCCCAGCGACAGGAACACCAGCCAGGCGACCGGGAACAGCGCGACGACGCTCGCTCCGAGCAGGATGCCGTGGGAGACGAGGGAGCCGGCGCGGCTGTTCTCGCCGCGGCGCCGGGTGCGGACCGTGGCCGGGGGCTCGACGGTGGCGGGGGTCTCGACAGTGGTCGTACTCATGGAAGCTCCCGCCTCAGATCGCGAGTTGCTGGTCGTTGCGGTTGAGCCAGCGGCGGTAGAAGGACGTGAAGACGATCAGGATGGCCAGCAGCAGGATGCCGTAGGCGGCGGACTGCGCGAAGTCGCGCGGCTGTTGCCCGAAGCCGAGGTAGTAGGCCCAGGTGACCAGGATCTGCGCGTCGGGGGCGGTGTTGCCGAACAGCAGGAAGATGACGGCGAACTGGTTGAAGGTCCAGATGATGCCGAGGAGTACGACGGTGGAGCTGACCGACCTCAGCCCCGGCAGGGTGACGTACCGGAAGCGCTGCCAGGCGGTGGCGCCGTCCATCTCGGCGGCCTCGTACAGGGATCCGTCGATCGACTGCAGGCCGCCGAGCAGGGAGACCATCATGAACGGCACCCCGCACCAGGTGTTGACCATGATGGCGGCGAACCGCTGCCAGAAGGTGTCCTCCAGCCAGGCGGGACTCGGCAGGTGCAGTGCGTCCAGGGCGGTGTTGATGATGCCGCCGTCCGCGAGCATGAACCGCCAGCCGAAGACGGTCACGAAGGTCGGCACGGCCCAGGGCAGCACGAGGATCAGCCGGTAGAAGGTGCGGCCGCGCAGCTTCTGGTTGAGCAGCAGCGCCAGGCCCAGGCCGATCGTGTAGTGCAGGGCGACGCAGAGCGCGGTCCAGGCGATCGTCCAGATGAAGTGCGACCAGAAGCGGTCGTAGGACGTCGGGCCGAACAGGATGTCCTTGTAGTTGTCGAGCCCGATGAACTTGTAGGTGGCGTCGATGTGGTTGACGCCGATCGTGCGCGCGGTGTTGAGGCTGTTGGCGTCGGTGAGGGTCAGATAGAGGCCGTACACCAGGGGGTAGAGCACGAGGACGCCGAGCACGACCACCACCGGGGCGATCATCGCGTACGCGTACCAGTACTTCTGGTAGCTGTGTCTGAAGCGCCCGCCCCGCGGCGCTCGGTCACCGCGGCGCTTGCCGGTCGCGCGGTCGATGGCGACTGTCATGGTTCAACACCTTCTGAAGGACAGGCCGGTGACCGCCGGATCGCTCCCCCGGTGCTGCCAGGGCGATCCGACGGTCACGCGGGGCTCACTTGCTGAAGTCCGGCACCAGCTTGGCGATGGCCAGTTCAGCGTTGCTGAGGCCCTTGTCCAGGGACTCCTTGCCGCCGGCGATCTTCGGCAGCTCGGTGTCCAGCGGGGTCCACAGGGAGCTGTACTCCGGCAGCGCGGGCCGCGGTTGGGCGGCGGGCAGGACCGTCTGGAAGCCGGCGATGCCCGGGTCGGCCTTGACCTCGGCGGTGTAGGCGTCGTCGCGCGTGGGCAGCGTGGAGTTCTTCAGGGCGATCTGCGACTGCGACTTGGCGGAGGCCATGAAGTTGACGAACTTCAGGGCCGCCTTCTGGTGCTTGGCGTCCGAGCCGGCGTAGACGGACAGGTTGTGGCCGCCGGTCGGGGCGCCCGCCTTGCCGGTGGAGCCGGCCGGGACGGTGGCGATGCCGAGGTTGGCCTTGTCCTTGAACGCGCTGCCCTTGTAGAAGTTGGTGATCTCCCACGGGCCCTGGACGATCGCGGCGACCTTGCCGTTGACGAACGCGTCCTGGATGTGGGCGTAGGCGTCGGCGGTGGTGTCGGCCTTGTGCAGGCCCTTGCCGGAGAACAGCCCCTGCCAGGTGCCGTACGCCTTCTTCGCGGCGGCCGAGTCGACGGTGATCTTCTTGGCGGCGGCATCCACGGTGTCGGTGCCCTCGCCGTAGAGGAAGCTCTGCGCGTAGTAGGCCTGGGTGGAGCCCCAGTAGCCGTCGACACCGGTCTTGCTCTTGATGGTGGCGGCGGCGGTCTTGAGGTCGTCCCACGTCTTGGGGGCCTCGATGCCGGCCTTCGCGAAGAGGGCCTTGTTGTAGACCAGCGCGAGGGTGTCGGTGACCAGCGGGACGCCGTAGGTCTTGCCGTCGTACTGCGCCTGCTTGATCAGGTTGGGCTGGAACTTGGCCTGGTCCGCGAGGGCCTCGGTGCCGTCCAGCGGCAGGAAGTAGCCCTTCTTGGCGAAGGCGGGGGTCCAGCCGACCTCCGAGCGCAGCACGTCCGGGGCGCCCGTGGCGCCGGCGGCGGTGTCGAACTTGTTCTGCGCCTGGTCGAAGGGGACGTTGACGTACTTGACCTTGACGTCCTTGTTGGCGGCCTCGAACTGCTTCACCAAGGCCTGGTAGGTAGGCGCCTCGTTGGTGGCGTTGGAGGTGTCCCACCAGGTGATGGTGACCGGGCCGTCCGCCTTGTCGCCGCTGTCGCTCCCGCCGCACGCCGTCGCCGCGAGAGCGAGGGACGCCATCAGCGCGGTGGCCGCTATGCCACGCCGCATGAGTTCTCCTTGAGGGTGAAAGCCCGTGTGGTGCTGCCGACTGCGCCGTTGCGGCGGCCGGGCGATTGGGAACGTAACAGCGTTGCAAGGATGACGAAAGACCTTGCAGCAAAAAATTGCAAGACGGCCGGAGAGTTACCCGCGTGTGACCTGACCTCGATCCCCCTGAAGGCACCTATTGAAGCGGCTGAGCGGGTCGGAGACACTTGTGCAAGACTCTGCAAGCTCTTGCCGTGTACCGACCAGGACATGAGGATCGCTATGAGGCAGCAACCCGCGGCGGGCCGACGGCCGGTACAGTCCACCCCCGTGACCACACGGCTTGCCGACATCGCCGCCCAGGCGGGGGTGAGCGAAGCGACGGTCAGCCGGGTCCTCAACGGCAAGCCGGGCGTCGCCGCCACCACCCGCCAGTCCGTGCTCGCCGCGCTGGACGTGCTCGGCTACGAGCGCCCGGTCCGGCTGCGACAGCGCAGCGAGGGCCTGGTGGGGCTGATCACCCCGGAGCTGGAGAACCCCATATTCCCGGCCCTGGCCCAGGTCATCGGACAGGCGCTGACCAGGCAGGGCTACACCCCCGTGCTCGCCACCCAGACCCCGGGCGGATCCACGGAGGACGAGCTGACGGAGATGCTGGTGGACCGCGGGGTCGCCGGCATCATCTACGTCTCCGGACTGCACGCCGACACCACCGCCGACATGGAGCGCTACGACCGGCTGCGCGCGCAGGGCGTGCCGTACGTGCTGGTGGACGGCTTCTCGCCGAAGGTGCAGGCGCCCTTCATCTCCCCCGACGACCGCGCGGCGATGACGCTGGCGGTCACGCATCTGGTGTCCCTGGGCCACACCCGGATCGGACTCGCCCTGGGACCCAAGCGGTTCGTGCCGGTGCAGCGCAAGATCGAGGGCTTCGTGCGGGCCCTGCAGGACCTGTTGGGACTGGGTGCGCAGGAGGTCGAGACGGAACTCGTCCAGCACTCGCTGTACACCCTGGAGGGCGGCCAGGCCGCCGCCGCCGCACTGATCGAGCGCAACTGCACGGCGGTGGTGTGCGCGAGCGACATGATGGCCCTGGGCGCGATACGCGCGGTCCGCCAGCGCGGTCTGGACGTCCCGCGCGACGTCTCGGTGGTGGGCTTCGACGACTCCCCGCTGATCGCCTTCACCGACCCACCGCTGACCACGATCCGCAAGCCGGTGCCCGCGATGGGGCAGGCGGCGGTCCGCACACTCCTTGAGGAGATCGGCGGGACGCCCGCTCCGCACAGCGAGTTCGTGTTCATGCCTGAGCTGGTGGTACGGGGTTCGACCGCCTCGGCACCCGGAGAGCGCGGTCGTCCCTAGGGCGGAGAACCCGGGGTGTCGACCGGTTCGCTGGTAGTAGGGCGGGGTGTCTTCCCGTCGTAGGAAGTGCGGCCCGAACCCGCCCAGGGGATGATCGGTCGAGGAAGGCGTTTCTGGCAGACTTTGTGTCTATGGGTGAGTCGACCGTGACCAGTCTGGAAGACCGTGAGCAGACGGCCGTTCCCGACCCCGGCACGGCCGGACGACGGCCGGGGTTCCTGCGTCGGCTGCGTACTCCGCGCCGGCCGCGGCTGTGGTTCGAGATCCTGCTGATCGGCGTCAGTTACTGGACGTACTCGCTGATCCGCAACGCGGTTCCGGAGCAGCGCGGCGAGGCGCTGCGCAACGCCGACTGGATCTGGAAGGTCGAGCACCATCTCGGCATCGCCGTCGAGGAGTCGATCAACCACGGTGTGAACTCGGTGACTTGGCTCATCGTCGGCATGAACTACTACTACGCGACACTGCACTTCGTGGTGACCCTGGGCGTGCTGGTGTGGCTGTACCGCAGCCATCCGGGCCGCTACGCGGCGGCGCGCATGGTCCTGTTCGCCACCACCCTGGTCGCGCTGGTCGGTTACTACCTGTATCCGCTCGCCCCGCCCCGGCTGATGAACGGCAGCACGTTCGTCGACACCGTGATGGTCCACCAGACCTGGGGTTCGATGGCGTCCGGCGATCTCAAGCACATGTCGAACCAGTACGCCGCGATGCCGTCCATGCACATCGGCTGGTCCCTGTGGTGCGGGCTGACGATCTTCACGCTGGCCAAGGTGCCGTGGGTGCGCGTGCTGGGCCTGCTCTACCCGACGGCGACGCTGCTCGTCATCGTCTCCACCGCCAACCACTTCTGGCTCGACGCGGTCGGCGGCATGCTCTGCCTCGCCTTCGGCTTCGCCGTGGCCCGCATCTGGTACGGCGCCCTGCCGTACACCCTGCCCCAGCTGCCACCGGCGAGGGCCACGGGCAAGCGCCTGCTGCCGAGGAAGGCGTAGCCGCGGGCGAACGCGTAGCGGCCACGGAACCCGGCCCGCCCGGCAGTTCAGTTCTACGACGCCTCCGACTCCCCCGCCGCCGCCCGCAGCGCCTCCAGGAACGTGCGCAAGGCCGGCTGGAGCGGTGCCGACTCCCGTACCGCCGCGCTGATCGTGCGGGTCGGCTCCGGGCGCCGCACCTCGCGCAGCACCACCTGCGGATGCCGGCCGCCGCCCAGCCCCAGCCGTGGGATGAGGCTCACCCCGAGGCCCGCCGCGACGAAGCCCTGCGCGGTGACGTAGTCCTCGCTCTCGACCACAAACCTGGGCCGGAACCCGGCGGCCTCGCACGCGCTCAGCTGGGCGTCCAGGCAGGGCCCCGGCCACTCGCTGCCGACCCAGGGCTCCTCGGCCAGCTCCGCCAGCTCCACGGTCCGCCGGGCCGCGAGCCGGTGCCTCTTGGGCAGGACGGCGAGGTAGGGATCGTCGAGCAGATGCAGCAGCCGTACGCCGGTGGCCTGCCGCTCTCCGCCCACCACCAGCGCGAGATCCGCCCGCCCCTCGCGCACGTCCGGCAGCGGATCCTCGGGGTCGATCAGCTTCAACTCGACCTGTACGTCCGGGTGTTCGGCCCGCATCCGGGCCACCGCCGGAGCGACGAGCGCCGACCCTGCAGTCGCGAAGTACCGCACCGACAGCCGTCCCGTGCGCCCCGCGAGCAGATCGGCCAACGCGGTCTCCGCCTCGGCGACTTGTCGGCCGATGGCATCGGCGTACTCGGTGAGCAACAGCCCCGCCGCCGTCGGCCGCACCCCCCGCCCGGACCGCTCAAGAAGGGCCGCACCGGCCTCCTTCTCCAGCGCGGCCACCTGCTGACTCACCGCGGAGGGCGTGTACCCGAGGCTCGCAGCCGCCGCCGTCACCGACCCGCTGCCGACCACCGTCCGCAGCACCTGCATCCGTCGCACATCCAGCATGTAGGAGAGGTTAACAGTGCCTGCATAATCTTTCACTTGTCCTTACGGCCCCTGCGGGCCACCGTAGAGCCATGCCGCTTGCCTCCTCGCTCCGCATGGCCGTCCTCGCCCTTCTCTGGGGCTCCGGGTTCCTCTGGATCAAACTCGCCCTCGACCACGGCCTCACCCCGGCCCAGATCACCATCGCGCGCTGCGCCCTGGGCACGGCCGTACTCCTGCTCCTGGCTCGCCGAGCAGGTCAGTCCCTGCCCCGCTCACGCAAGGTATGGGGCCACCTCGTCGTGGCCGCGCTCTTCTGCAACGCGCTGCCCTTCGCCCTGTTCGGCCTGGGCGAGCAGACGGTCGACTCGGGTGTCGCCGGCGTCCTGAACGCCACAACTCCCCTGTGGTCCCTGCTCATCGGCGTCGCCCTCGGCACCGACCGCGGCCTGGGCCGGGCCCGCCTGACCGGCCTCTTCCTCGGTTTCGCCGGTACGGTGCTGATCTTCGCCCCCTGGCACCGCTCGGACCTCTTCGGCTGGGGCGCCCTGGCCCTGCTGGCCGCCGCCGCGAGCTACGCCGTGGCGTTCGCCTACATGGCCCGCCATCTCACAGCCCGCGAAGCGCCGTTGGCCGTCTCGGCGGCCCAACTCCTCACAGCCACCGGCTGGAGCGCCCTGGCCCTCCCCGTCGTCGGCCACCTGCACCCCGACCTCACGGCCCTCCTCGCCGTCACCGCCCTGGGCATCCTCAGCACAGGCGTCACCTTCTACCTCAACTACCGCCTCATAGCGGACGAGGGCGCGACCAACGCGGCGACCGTGGGCTACCTGCTGCCGGTGGTGTCGGTGACACTGGGCGCGCTGGTCCTGGACGAGCGGGTGGGCTGGCGGGTGGTGGCGGGCATGGCGGTGGTCCTGGCGGGCGTCGCCCTCTCCAGCCGACGCCGCGTGGAAGCGCCCCGCAGGGGCGCGGGGAACTGCGCGCCCAGCCCTCACTCGGTGGCAGCCGACGAACAACCCTCCTATATCGCCGCAGCCCCGTAGAACAGCTCGTCCACAACTGCCCGTGCCCGACGCGCCGTACGGCGATACGCATCGAGCATGTCCCCCGCATGCCCAGGCCCGTACCCCAAGTACCGCCCCACGGCGGCCAGTTCACGACTTTCAGAGGGAAACGTGTCCCCGGCCCGCCCCCGCACCAACATCACGGCATTGCGAACCCGAGTCGCCAACACCCAGGCCTCATCCAGTATTTCGGCGTCCTCACCGGACACAAGACCGGCGGCGCAAGCCGCGGCCAACGCCTCCCGAGTCCGCGTGGTCCGCAGCCCCGGCTCCACCCACCCGTGCTGCAACTGAAGCAACTGCACGGTCCACTCCACGTCGGACAACCCACCGGGCCCGAGCTTGGTATGCAGCTTCGGATCGGCGCCGCGAGGCATCCGCTCCGACTCCATCCGAGCCTTCAACCGCCGGATCTCCCGCACCGCGTCGTCCCCGAGCCCCTCGGCCGGATACCGCAACGGATCGATCAGCTCGATGAACCGCTGCCCCAGGTCCGCGTCCCCGGCGACGGGTTCGGCCCGGAGCAACGCCTGCGACTCCCATCCCAAGGACCACCGGCGGTAGTACGCCTCGTAGGAGTTGAGCGTCCGCACCAAGGGCCCGGACTTGCCCTCGGGGCGCAGGTCGGCGTCGATGAGCAGCGGCGGGTCCGCACTCGGTACCTGGAGCAGCCGGCGCATCTCGGAGACGACCTTGTTGGCGGCCTCCGAGGCCTCCCGTTCCGGCACCCCCTCGCGCGGCTCGTGCACGAACAGGACGTCGGCGTCGGAGCCGTAGCCGAGTTCGTGGCCGCCGAAGCGGCCCATGCCGATGATCGCGAACCGGGTCGGCAGGGTGTCGCCCCAACCGCCCCGCACCACCGCGCGCAGCGTGCCCGCGAGGGTCGCCGCCGTGAGGTCGGAGACCGCGCCGCCGACCCGGTCCACCAGGGCGCCCTGGTCGGCCTCGACGGGGTGGGTGTCGGTGCCGTAGGAGCCGACGATGTCGGCGGCGGCCGTGCGGAACAGTTCCCGGCGCCGTACCCCGCGCGCGACGGCGACCGCCTGTTCGGCGTTGTCGGCGCGGCCCACCCCGGCGAGGACCTCCTGCTCCAGGTGGGCCCGGGCGCGCGGCTTCAGGCCACCGCCGTCCCCGCCGCCGTCGCCGAGCAGGGCCACCGCTTCCGGTGCCCGCATCAGCAGGTCGGGGGCGAGGCGGCCGGCGGACAGCACGCGGGCGAGGTTCTCGGCGGTGGCGCCCTCGTCGCGCAGCAGCCGCAGGTACCACGGTGTCTTGCCCAACGCGTCCGAGACCTTGCGGAAGTTGAGCAGTCCCGCGTCCGGGTCGGCGGAGTCGGCGAACCAGCCGAGCAGCACCGGCAGCAGCGTCCGCTGGATCGCCGCCTTGCGGGTCACTCCGGACGCCAGCGCCTCCAGGTGCCGCAGGGCGGCGGCCGGGTCGGCGTAGCCGAGGGCGACCAGTCGCTCGCGGGCCGCCAAGGGGCTCAACCGGGCCTCGCCGGGGGCCAGTTGGGCGGCGGCGTCGAGGAGCGGGCGGTAGAAGAGCTTCTCGTGCAGGCGGCGTACGACGGACGCGTGCCGGCGCCACTCGCGGGTCAACTCGGCGACCGGGTCGGCGCGCAGGCCCAGGGAGCGGCCGAGGCGGCGCAGGTCGGCCTGGTCCTCGGGCACCAGGTGGGTGCGGCGCAGTCGGTAGAGCTGGATGCGGTGTTCCATGGAGCGCAGGAACCGGTAGGCGTCGTCGAGTTGGACCGCGTCGGCCCGCCCCACGTACCCGCCCGCGGCCAGTGCCTGGAGCGCGTCCAGTGTGGTGCCGCTGCGCAGGGAGGCGTCCGCCCGGCCGTGCACCAACTGCAAGAGCTGCACGGCGAATTCGACGTCTCTCAGTCCCCCCGGACCGAGCTTCAGTTCGCGGTCGACCTCGGTGAGGGGGATGTTCTCGACGACCCGGCGGCGCATCTTCTGCACGTCGGCGACGAAGTTCTCGCGCTCGGCCGCCTGCCAGACCATCGGGGCGAGGGCGGTGACGTACTCCTCGCCCAACTCCAGGTCGCCGGCCACCGGGCGGGCCTTGAGCAGGGCCTGGAACTCCCAGGTCTTGGCCCAGCGTTGGTAGTAGGCGAGGTGGCTGCTGAGGGTGCGGACCAGGGGGCCGTTGCGGCCCTCGGGGCGGAGGTTGGCGTCGACGGGCCAGATGGAGCCCTCGACAGTGGTCTCGGAGCAGATCCGCATCATGTGCGAGGCGAGTTTGGTGGCGGCCCTGATCGCCTTGCCCTCGTCGGCGCCCTCGGCGGCCTCGCCGACGAAGATGACGTCGACGTCCGAGACGTAGTTCAGCTCGTGGCCGCCGCACTTGCCCATCGCGACCACCGCGAGCCGGCACAGCGCGGCGTCGTCGGGCGCGGCGGCACCGGCGATGGCGAGCGCGGCGCGCAGGGTGGCGGTGGCGAGGTCGGCGAGTTCGGCGGCGGTCTGGGCGAGGTCGGTGGTGCCGCACACGTCACGGGCGGCGATGGACAGCAGGCAGCGGCGGTAGGCGACGCGCAGGGTGACCGGGTCGGTGGCCTCGGCGAGCCCCCGCTCGAACTCCTCGACGCCCGGGTGCAGATCGCGCGGCTCGTAGGTGACGAGCGCGTGCCAGTCGTGCGGATGCCGGGCCAGGTGGTCGGCGAGCGCGGAGGAGGCACCGAGCACACCGAGCAGCCGGTCGCGCAGCGGCTTGGCCGCTATCAACGTGTCGAGCAGCGTCCGCCACGCGGTGGTGTCCGGCTGGGCCTCCAGCAGCCGGACCAGCCCGAGCAACGCGAGATCCGGATCGGCGGTCGCCCCCAGCGCCTCCAACAACACCGGATCATTGCGCACGGGCGTCAGCTCGCCACTCTCCAGCAGCCGCTCGGCCGCCGAGGGATCGGTGAAACCGTGCCGCAGCAGCCGCGAAAAGGTACTGCTCCTGCGCCCCGGCGCCGTCATCCCGGCCTCCCGTCCCGTCCACCGTCGTACGCCTGTCGGATCAAGGTCGTACGAGGTCGAGCCTAACCGGAGAGCCTGGGGGAAGCGCCGGGACGGAACGGCGGTTTCGCCGGGCGGACGACCCCGCCCCGGGCCACTTCAGGGGACCGCCCCCCTCAGCGGGCGACCACCAGTGTCGCCGGGCGGGTCGGGTCCAGGAGGACTCGGTCGCCCGGGGTCGGCGCGGTGCCGTCCGTGGGTGGCAGAGCCGCCGATGTGGTGGGGTGGCCGGCGAGCGGGACGAGTACCTGGCGGACCGTTCCTGGGGTGCCGCCCGGGCGGGTGGCGTACTGGACGTCGAGGCACAGGCCGCTCAGCCGGGCGAGGGCGTCGGGGACATCCGTGCCCGTCGCGACCTCCGGGAGGACCGCGTGCCGAGCGGTGTCCGCGTCGAGGCTCGCGCACGCGCGCGTGCCGAGCGGCGGCGGTACGGGCTGTCCGGACCGACCCCCGTGCGGTCCGGACAGCGTGAGCACCGTGGGCTCGCCGACGGCGGAGTCGGTGACGTCGACGCGGAGCGTGTCGCGGCGCAGCCACCGCAGCGACTGCCCGTCGAGCTCGGCCCGCACCCAGCTCGCGGTGTCGACGAGGAACCCGGTCTCCACCGCCGACTCGTCCGGCGGCAACAGTTGAGGCGCCCGCCCGCGCGAGGCCCGTTCCGTACCGGAGTCGGGCCAGTGCCGCAGCACCACCAGCAGCCGGTCCCCGGGCCGGTCGAACCGGTGCGTGCGACCGCCGGTCACGGAGAAGCTCCCGGCCGCGGTGGCCGCCGCGCGGGAGCCACCGGTGAGCTGGACGCCACCGCGGGCGTCGAGGGTGAAACGCAGGGTGGTGAAACGCGGGGCCGAGCCGCCCTTGTCGTCCTGCGCCGAGGCGGCCGCGGCGGTGACGGACGTCGTCCCGTCGCAGCCGGTGGCGAGCAGGACGGCGGTCAGGGCGGCGGCGCCGGTGGCGAGGGCCGCGACGCGATGCGGGCGGGGATCGTTGCGTTGTGGATGTCGGTCGTTGCACATGAGGTGCCTCCGTTCGAGCCGACCGCTTCGGTGGTCGTGCCTACGGCCGGAGAGGTCGTCGAGGTCGCGGCCGAAGAGGTCGTACATATCGACAGTGGGCGCTTCGATCGCCGTATCCCATACGGCATTTGGCGAATCTCCGCGAAACGGGCGTCCGGGGCGCGTAGCGTCGTAGGGACGTAGGACCGGCCCAGGGAGGCCGTCATGACTCCGCCCTTCACCACCGCCGAAACCCATCTGCGCCGCATGGCGGACGTCCTGAACGAGGCCCGGCAGGATCTCGCGGAGGGCGTGGCCCCGATGTCCCTGCTCCTCGGGCTGCAACGGCTCGTCCCCTGCGAGTGCGTGGGCTTCTCCGAGCTGGACGTCCCGACCAGGACCGGCTGGAACGAGCGGTGCACCCCGTACGACGAGGACCAGGGCCCGATGGAGGCGTACTGGCGCTGGCGCCACCAGCACCTCCAGTGCGAGCAGGTCTCCAGGCCGCACGACACCCCCGAGACGACGCAGATGGCGGACTTCGTATCGGCGTACAGACTGCGGAACCTGCCGATCTACACCGAGTTCCTGCGCCCCTGCCCCACCATCGCGGACGTCGCCCTGCCCACCGCGCCGGGCCGCACCCGGGTCTTCCAGCTGTTCCGCACGGACGGGCAACCCTTCAAGGACCACGAGATGACCACGCTGCGGCTGCTGGCCCCGCACCTGTACGAGATCTACCTGGCGGCCGCCCGCAGGCGCCGCACCCCGGTGCGGCTGACCGACCGGGAACTGGACGTCCTGCGCTGCGTGGCCCTCGGCATGACCACCCCGCAGATCGCCGAGCAGCTCTGCGTGGCGCCCAGTACCGTCCGTAAGCACCTGGAGAACGCGTTCGGCCGGCTCGGCGTGTCCAGCCGTACCGCGGCGGTGGCACGGGTGTTCCCGGAGTACGCCTGACGGGCGGGCGATGAGTTCTCGCGGCCGGGGCGGTCACCACCTCATGAGCACGGTCATCGCCTCATGCGCCGGTACGAGGAGGACACCCCATGACGGACCACGACCCGCAGACCCGTCTCGACCCCCGCTACAGCGACCCGGCGGCCACCGCGACCGACTGGGCCGCGGCCGAGGAGCGGCTCCGGGCGGCCGAGTTGTTCTGGATCTCGACGGTACGGCCTGACGGGCGGCCGCATGTGACGCCCTTGCCGGCGGTGTGGGCGGACGGGGCGCTCCACTTCTGCACGGGGCCCGAGGAACGTAAGGCGAAGAACCTGGCCGAGAACCCGCACGTCGTGCTGACGACCGGCACGAACACCTGGGACAAGGGGCACGACCTGGTCGTCGAGGGCGAGGCCGTGCGGGTCACCGGCGAGGGGCGACTGCGGGAGCTGGCCGCCGCTTGGGAGGCCAAGTACGGCAGTTTCTGGCACTTCGAGGTGCGGGACGAGGCCTTCCACCACGGCCCCGGGCACGCTTTCGTGTTCGCGGTGGCGCCCCGCACCGTTTTCGGCTTCGGTAAGGGGGAGCCGTTCAGCCAGACGCGGTGGCGCTTCGAGTGACGTACGCGGAGACGTACGAGAGGTGTTCCACCCGCGTACGACAGCCTGCGACAAAGGAGTCGTTATGGACATGACCCTCGAAGTGATCCTCATGCCGGTCACCGACGTGGACCGGGCCAAGGAGTTCTACCGGGACAAGGTCGGCTTCCACGTGGACCTCGACGGTGAGGTGATGGAGGGCGTACGGATCGTGCAGCTCACGCCGTCCGGCTCGGGGTGTTCGATCGCGCTGGTCGACGGGCTCCCGGTGCCGACGGGGACGCCGCAACCGGGGACGTACCACGGGATGCAGCTGTGCGTGACGGACGCGAAGGCGGCGTACGAGGAGCTGACCGCGCGCGGTCTGGAGGTCACCGAGCCGCAGCAGTTCGCACCGCAGGACGGGGCGACCTTCATGTACTTCAAGGACCCGGACGGCAACGGGTGGGCGATCCAGGAGTACCGCAAGCGGGAGACGGAGCCGCTGCACCAGGTGCTCGCTCAACTGGCGGCCGGGCGGGAGTAGTTCGCCCGACTTCCGGACGGGATCGCTCTCCCGTCTTCCGGGTGGGAGTAGTTCATCCGGTCTTCATGCTTCCGGTCGGGTGACGTGGGGCGGGAGAATCTTGGCGTGTGCATGCTCAATCAGTAATCCGCACCGCCGCCCCCGCTCTTCCCCCCACGCTTCCCCCACCGGAGGTCGATGTGTCCGGCAGCTCCGCCCGTTCCAGCTCCGCCCGTTCCAGTTCCGCCCGTTCGACGTTGCGCCGCAGCCGTACCGCCGTGGCGGCCGCGCTCGCTTTCACGGCGACGGCCGTCGGTCTGTGGACCGGTCTCGGCGGTTCCCCGTCCGCGCACGCCGCTGGCACCGTGCCGAACCCGGACCACGTGGTCGTGGTGGTCTTCGAGAACCACGCCTACAGCCAGGTGATCAGCTCCTCCAGCGCGCCGTACATCAACTCGCTCAGGACCGGCGGCGCCGACCTCAGCCAGTCGTACGCCGAGACCCACCCGAGCCAGCCCAACTACTTCGCCCTGTTCTCCGGCTCCACCCAGGGCGTCACGGACGACAGTTGCTACACGCCCGGCTTCTCCTCGGCAGCCAACCTCGCCTCCGAGGTGCTCGCGGCCGGCGGCACCTGGGCCAGCTACAACGAGACGCTGCCCAGCCAGGGTTCGACGACGTGCAGCAGCGGCACCTATGCCCGCAAGCACAACCCCTGGTTCGGCTTCAGCAACGTGCCGACGTCCACCGCGAAGACCTTCGCGCAGTTCCCGACCGACTACGCGACCCTGCCCGACGTGTCCTTCGTCGTGCCCAACCTGTGCAGCGACATGCACGACTGCTCGGTGTCCACCGGCGACACCTGGCTGAAGAACAAGCTGAGCGCGTACGCGACTTGGGCCAAGACCCACAACAGCCTGCTCGTCGTCACCTTCGACGAGGACAACCGGCTGGCCGGCAACCGCATCCCGACGGTCCTGTACGGCCAGCCGGTCACGGCCGGTTCGACCTCGTCCACCACCTACAACCACTACGACCTGCTGCGCACCCTGGAGGACTCGCAGGGCCTGACCACCCACGCGGGCAACGCGGCCTCGGCCAAGGACATCACCGGCATCTGGACGTCCTGACGTGTACGTAGCGGACAGCCGCGCGAGCACCCCGACGGCGTCCGTGGAAGGTACCGCCCGGCGTTCACGCGCCGGGCGCTACCGCACCACGATCGCCCCCACCGTCCTCGCGCTCGGCACGGTCAGTCTGATCACCGACGTGTCCTCGGAGATGGTGACGGCGGTCCTCCCGCTGTACCTGGTGACGGGCCTCGGCCTCTCCCCGCTGGGCTTCGGCCTCCTTGACGGCGTCTACAACGGCTTCTCGGCGCTCGTCCGCCTGGCCGGGGGCCACCTGGCCGACCGCGGCGACGGCCGGCACAAGTGGGTGGCGGGCCTGGGCTACGGCATCTCGGCCGCCTGCAAACCCCTGCTCCTGCTCGCGCACACCCTCACCCCCATCGGCCTGATCCTGGCGGCCGACCGCACCGGCAAGGGCCTGCGCACGGCCCCGCGCGACGCCCTGATCTCCCTCTCCTCCACGCCCGAGACCCGTGGCCGCGCCTTCGGAGTGCACCGCGCGATGGACACGGCGGGCGCGCTGCTCGGCCCGCTGGCGGCGTTCCTGATCCTGCGGGCGACGGTGGACGGCTACGACGCGGTGTTCACGGTGAGCTTCTGCGTGGCGGTGCTCGGGGTGCTGGTGTTGGTGCTGTTCGTGCCGGGCGGGTCGGCGCGGGGGCCGGGGGCGGGGTCTGTGCCGGTGCCGGTGCCGGTGCCGGTACCAGTGTCTGTGCCGGGCGGATCGACATCAGCCCCGGAGTCGCCCCAACGCCCCACCCTGCGCGCAGCGTTGGGCCTCCTCGGCCGTCGCGACCTGCGCCGCATCACCATCTGCGCCCTGCTCCTCGGCCTGGCCACGGTCAGCGACTCCTTCGTCTACCTCCTCCTCCAGCACCGACTGGGCGTCCCCGACCGCTGGTTCGCGCTGCTCCCGCTGGGCACAGCGGCGGCGTTCCTGCTCCTCGCACTGCCGCTGGGCCGGCTGGCGGACCGGGTCGGCCGCCGACGCGTCTTCGTGGCCGGCCACGGCGCACTGCTCCTGGCGTACGCCCTCCTCCTCACCTCCTGGCACGGCCCCGCCCTCCCCTACGCCGTCCTGCTCCTGCACGGCGGCTTCTACGCGGCGACGGACGGCGTGCTGATGGCGGCGGCATCGGAGAACGTGCCGGAGCGGCTGCGTTCCTCGGGCCTCGCCGTGGTCCAGACCGGCCAGGCACTGGCCCGCTTCGTCTGCTCACTCGGCTTCGGCGCCGCGTGGACCCTGTGGGGCGATCGCACTGCCCTGCTGACGGCGACGGTGGTGCTGGCTGCGTGCGCGGCCTTCTCCGCCGTATCCCTGCGCCCGGCGCGCCCGGCGAAGGAAAGGCTCGCGACATGACCGTACGCAACCGCGTCCTCGTCCTCCTGGCGGCCGTCCTCGCACTCGCCGTCGTAGCGGTGGCGTCGATCCTGCACGCGTCGGCACGCGCGGACCGCAGGAACGAGACCCAACCGGGCGGCCCGAAGGTGACCTCCGGCCCAGTCACCCTCACCACCCCCGGCCGCATGGTCTTCCGCAACATGGCCTGGGGCCCGCACCGCGACGAGTTGACGACGGTCCCCGCGTCCGCCCCCGCCGGCCCGCGCGTGGCCTCCGGCGTGAAATGCCTCCGCTTCTACGCGGCCGCCGGCACCGGCGTCTGCCTCCAGTCGGTCCACGGCCCCGTCGCCGACACCTACCGCGCCCTGATCCTCGACACCCACCTCAAGGAGACGGCCCACTACGACGTCCCGGGCATCCCCTCCCGCGCCCGCGTCTCCCCGACGGGCCACTTCGCCGCGTGGACGGCGTTCGTGGGCGGCGACTCATACGCGGGTACGAACTTCTCGACCCGAGCAGCGATCGTGGACGTCCGCACGGGCAAGCTGATCCCGTCGCTGGAGGCCTTCCGCATCGTGAAGAACGGCCACCGCTACCATTCGGCGGACGCCAACTTCTGGGGCGTGACGTTCACGTCGGACGACAACACCTTCTACGCGACGCTGGCGACAAAGGGCCGGACATACCTGGTCCAAGGCGACCTACGAACCCGCACGGTGACAACGCTCCACGAGAACGTCGAATGCCCGTCCCTCTCCCCCGACGGCACGCGCATCGCCTACAAGAAACGAGTGAAGGGCCTCCCGAAGGACGCCCCCTGGCACCTGTACGTCCTGAACCTCCGCACGATGCGCGAAACCCCGTTGTCGGAACCCCGCAGCGTCGACGACCAGGCCGCCTGGCAGAACAACCACACCCTGGTCTACGCCCTGCCCGGCGACTACGGAGCCGACCTCTACGAGCTCCCGGCAGACGGCACGGGAAAGCCGCGGCGCATCAGCACCGCGGCTGTGTCCCCTGCGTTCGTCGAGTAGAGAACGTCGACCGAGACCTTCGGTGGGCTAGAGAACCGGCAGGTTCTTCCGCAGCTCGAACGCCGTGACCTCGCTGCGGTACTCCTCCCACTCCGACTTCTTGTTGCGCAGGAAGAAGTCGAAGACGTGCTCGCCCAGGGTCTCGGCCGCCAGGTCGCTGCGTTCCATGAGGGTGAGGGCCTCGCCCAGGTTCTGGGGGAGGGGCTCGATGCCCATCGCGCGGCGTTCGGCGTCCGAGAGGGCCCAGACGTCGTCCTCGGCGCCCGGGGGGAGTTCGTAGCCCTCTTCGATGCCCTTCAGGCCGGCGGCCAGGAGGAGGGCGTAGGCCAGGTACGGGTTCGCGCCGGAGTCCAGGGAGCGGACCTCCACGCGGGCCGAGCCCGTCTTGCCGGGCTTGTACATCGGGACGCGGACCAGGGCGCTGCGGTTGTTGTGGCCCCAGCAGATGTAGGAGGGGGCCTCGCCGCCGGCGCCGGCCGTGCGCTCCGAGCCGCCCCAGATGCGCTTGTAGGAGTTGACCCACTGGTTGGTGACCGCGGAGATCTCCGCCGCGTGCTTCAGCAGACCCGCGATGAAGGAGCGGCCGACCTTGGAGAGCTGGTACTCCGAGCCCGACTCGTAGAAGGCGTTGCGGTCGCCCTCGAAGAGGGAGAGGTGGGTGTGCATACCGGACCCGGGGTGCTCCGAGAACGGCTTCGGCATGAACGTCGCCTGCACGCCCTGCTCCAGCGCCACCTGCTTCATGACCAGGCGGAACGTCATGATGTTGTCCGCCGTGGAGAGCGCGTCGGCGTAGCGGAGGTCGATCTCCTGCTGGCCCGGGGCGCCCTCGTGGTGGGAGAACTCGACCGAGATGCCCATCGACTCCAGCATGGTGATCGCCTGGCGGCGGAAGTCCATGCCGATGTTCTGGGGGGTGTGGTCGAAGTAGCCGGAGTTGTCGGCGGGGGTCGGGCGGGAGCCGTCCAGCGGGCGGTCCTTCAGCAGGAAGAACTCGATCTCCGGATGGGTGTAGAAGGTGAAGCCCAGGTCGGAGCCGCGGGTCAGGGCGCGCTTGAGGACGTAGCGCGGGTCCGCGAAGGACGGGGAGCCGTCCGGCATGAGGATGTCGCAGAACATCCGGGCGGTGCCGGGGGCCTCGGCGCGCCACGGGAGGATCTGGAACGTCGACGGGTCGGGCTTGGCGATCATGTCGGACTCGTAGACCCGGGCGAAGCCCTCGATCGCGGAGCCGTCGAAGCCGATGCCCTCGTCGAAGGCCTGTTCCAGTTCCGCGGGGGCCACGGCGACGGACTTCAGGAAGCCCAGCACGTCCGTGAACCACAGGCGTACGAACCGGATGTCGCGCTCCTCCAGTGTCCGGAGCACGAACTCCTGCTGCTTGTCCATCTTCCGATTCCCCATCCTTGCTGGTCAGGCCGCCTGCCCCAGGTCACGCGGGAGGCGGTCGGGCACCTGAGCATCCCACCACAACAGCATTTCATGCGCGTTGCCGACCATGATCGGCCGGGCGACTGAGACCTGAACGGCTCCGATACGGCAGGTGTACGACTCTCAGGCCATCTTGCCTGCTCGGACCGGTATCCGTAATGCCCGGCCCGTACTGATCCGGGCAAACCCAGGGTTGGCTGTGACCCACCTACGAAAGGTTTCCCCTCCCCCACTACGATCAGCGGACCGACCGGCCACCTTTTCCCCAGAAGGACACACCTCATGGGTTCCGCCAAGGCGAAGAACAGCAACAGTGCGGCCCGCAAGGCGCGTATAGAGGAGATGCAGCGCGCGGAGCGGGCCCGTGAGCGGCGCACCCGGATCCTGACGATCGGCGCGAGCGTGGTCGTCGTCGCCGGTCTGATCGTGGGTGGCGTGTTCGTGGTGAAGTCGCAGAGTGACAAGGATGACACCGCGTCCGACTCGAAGACCTCGGGGCACTTCGTCACCGGCAAGGACGGGGTGAAGACGTGGAAGGGGACGCTGGGCCGTACCCACGTCGCCAAGACGGTGAAGTACCCGACCGAGCCCCCGGTGGGCGGCAACCACAACCAGGTCTGGATGAACTGCAACGGCGACGTCTACGCCAAGGCGCTCAACAACATGAACGCCGTGCACTCGCTGGAGCACGGCGCGGTGTGGGTGACGTACACGAGCAAGGCCTCGAAGGCGGACGTGGACGCGCTGGCGGCGAAGGTGAAGAAGACGCCGTACACGCTGATGAGTCCGGACGACAAGCAGCCCGCCCCGATCATGCTGACCGCGTGGGGCAAGCAGCGCACGGTGACGAGCGCGAGCGACCCGAACGTGGACAAGTTCTTCGCGGAGTTCGTGCAGGGCAAGCAGACCCCGGAGCCGGGGGCCGCGTGCACGAACGGCCTGTCGCAGTGAGGCAGTTCGGTCTGATCGCGGGGGCCGCGGCGGTGGCGCTGGTCGCGGCCGGCGGGATCACCTACGCGGTAGCCGAGGACGGCGGCGGATCCGGTACGAGCGTTCCGGCCGCCGACTCCGCGGACGCCGGGTTCGCCCGGGACATGGCGGTGCACCACCAGCAGGCCGTGGAGATGTCGTACATCGTGCGCGACCGCACGAAGGACACGGACGTACGTCGTCTTGCATACGACATCGCGCAGACGCAGGCCAACCAGCGGGGCATGCTCCTTGGCTGGCTGGACCTGTGGGGGCTGCCGAAGGTGTCGGCGGATGCGCCGATGACGTGGATGGGCATGGGTGACATGGCCTCCGGCAAGGACGGCTCGCTGATGCCGGGGATGGCGACCAACACCGAGATGAAGAAGCTCGGGAAGCTCAACGGCAAGCAGGCGGAAGTCTTCTATCTGCAGTTGATGACCGACCACCACAAGGGCGGTATCCACATGGCCGAGGGCTGTGTCGCCAAGTGCTCGGTCGATGTGGAGAAGCGGCTCGCGCAGGGCATGGTCGACGCGCAGCGGTCGGAGATCCAGTTGATGGGGGACATGCTCAAGGAGCGGGGCGCGAAGGCGCGTTCGTAACCTTCCGGAAAGATCGGGACCGAACGAAAGCCCCAATTCACCCATCCTGGCCGTTCCTTGAGGTTCTCTTGGCATTCGCAGAGGTTCTCTTGGCTTTCGCATTCCCCTGGCATGAACGGTTCATCGCAAGAGTGACCCCTACCGTTTGATCCAATTCCGTGCCCCGCCGCGGCGCGGTTCTCCGAGGATCATCGGCGACCGACCACACATGCGAAGAACCGCATCGCAGGGGGTTCCATGAGATCCAACCGCGCCAAGTCGCGTGCCGTGGTGAGTATGGCGGCAACACTGCCCATGCTCGCCGGCGCGCTGGCGCTCGGCATACCCGCGGCCCACGCCGCGGACAACCCGGGCCGCGACTCGCTGGCGGGCACCAAGCCCACCTGGGCCACGGCCAAGGCGGACAAGGGGGCCACCTCCAACGGCTCCCAGGTCTCGCTGCGGGTGTACCTCGCCGGCAAGGACGCGAACGGCCTCGCGGCCTACGCGAAGGCCGTGTCCGACCCGAACTCGGCGGCGTACGGCAAGTACCTGAGCGCCAAGCAGGTGCAGGCCCGCTTCGGCGCGACCAAGGCCCAGGTGGCCGCGGTCAAGTCGTGGCTGACGTCCACCGGACTGAAGGTCACCGGTGTCTCGCAGCACTACGTCTCCGTCTCCGGTGACGTGGCCGCCGCCGAGAAGGCGTTCGGCACCCAGCTGCACAACTACACCAAGGGCGCCAAGACCTACCGCGCGCCCTCGAAGTCGGCCTCCGCGCCGGA
Source organism: Streptomyces pseudovenezuelae (assembly GCF_029892565.1). Lineage (GTDB taxonomy): Bacteria > Actinomycetota > Actinomycetes > Streptomycetales > Streptomycetaceae > Streptomyces > Streptomyces pseudovenezuelae_A. The sequence continues at coordinate 611,625 of NZ_JARXVH010000005.1, forward strand.
CAGCCTGAACGGTGCCGTCCTGACCGTCACCGGCCTGGACAACGCTCCGCACAAGGCGAACCACGACGATCAACTGCCGGGTCCGACCGCGGTGTTCAAGAACGCGGGGCCGTTCTCCTCGTACTACGGCTCCAAGACCGCGACCTCGCTGCCCAGCGCGTACGGCAAGAAGATCCCGTACGCCGTGCAGGGTTACACCGGCAAGCAGCTGCGCGCCGCCTACGGCGCGGGCAAGTACACGGGCAAGGGCGTGCGCGTCGCCATCACCGACGCCTACGCCTCGCCGACCATCGCCTTCGACGCGGCCACCTATGCGAAGAAGCACGGCGACGCCGGCTGGAAGACCGGTCAGCTGCACCAGGTGCTGCCCGACAACTACACGAACACGGGCGCCGACGAGTGCGACGCCTCGGGCTGGTACGGCGAGGAGACCCTCGACGTCGAGGCCGTGCACGCGGTCGCGCCCGCGGCGGACGTCACGTACGTGGGCGGCGCGTCCTGCATGGACGACGACCTGCTCGACTCGCTGAGCAAGGTCGTCGACAACCACCTGGCCGACATCGTCTCCAACTCGTGGGGCGACATCGAGGCCAACCAGACCCCGGACCTCGCGGCCGCCTACGACCAGGTGTTCCAGCTGGGCGCGGTCGAGGGCATCGGCTTCTACTTCTCCTCCGGTGACAACGGCGACGAGGTCGCCAACACCGGTGTGAAGCAGGTCGACACCCCGGCCAACTCGGCGTGGGTGACGGCGGTCGGCGGTACCTCCCTCGCCGTCGGCAAGGGCGACAAGTACCTGTGGGAGACCGGCTGGGGCACCCAGAAGGCCAACCTGTCGGCCGACGGCAAGAGCTGGACGTCCTTCCCGGGCGCCTTCACCTCGGGTGCGGGCGGCGGCACCAGCAAGACCGTCGCCGAGCCGTACTACCAGAAGGGTGTCGTCCCGAACGCGCTCGCCACGGCCAACAACGCCGCCGGCAACCGCGTCGTCCCGGACATCTCGGCGATCGCCGACCCGAACACCGGTTTCAAGGTCGGCCAGACGCAGACCCAGGCGGACGGTTCGGAGCAGTACAGCGAGTACCGCATCGGCGGCACCTCGCTGGCCTCGCCGGTGATCGCGGCCGTCCAGGCCCTGGCCCAGCAGGCGCGCGGCGGCAAGGCGATCGGTTTCGCCAACCCGTCGATCTACGCCAAGTACGGCTCGAAGGCGTACCACGACGTCACGGACAACCCCACGGGCTCCGGCCTGGCGGTGGCCCGCGTGGACTTCGCCAACGGCTACGACGCCACCGACGGCCTGCTGACCTCGGTCCGCAGCCTCGGCAAGGACAGCTCGCTGTCCGCGGTGAAGGGCTACGACGACGTGACGGGCGTGGGCACGCCCGCGGGCGGCTACGTCCAGTCGTTCGTCAAGCCCAAGGGTCACCACTGATCCCTTAGCGGTACGGGTCACCTGTAATGGGGTGGCGTGGGGCGCACCACTCCCCACGCCACCCCATTGCGTCGCTGTGACGATTACACTGGCCTCGTGCCTCCACTCAACTTCCGGTCGCTCTACCAGCACGGCTTCGCACGCGTCGCCGCCTGCACGGGCCACACCGTCATCGCGGACCCGCACGCCAACGCCGAGGCGGTGCTGCGCCACGCGCGCAGGTGCGCCGAGGAGGGCGTGGCCGTCGCCGTCTTCCCGGAGATGGTGCTGTGCGGCTACTCGATCGAGGACCTGCTGCTCCAGGACGCACTGCTCGACCAGGTCGAGGAGGCGCTGCGGGACGTGGTGACGGGCTCGGCTGACCTGCTGCCGGTCCTGGTCGTCGGCGCCCCGCTGCGCCACCGCGACCGGGTCTACAACTGCGCGGTGATCATGCACCGCGGCCGGGTCCTGGGCGTCGTACCGAAGTCGTATCCGCCCAACTACCGGGAGTTCTACGAGCGTCGGCAGATCGCGTCGGGTGACGGCGAGCGCGGCGGCACGATCCGGGTCGGCGGGGAGTCCGTGCCGTTCGGCGTGGACCTGCTGTTCGCGGCGGACGACGTGCCCGGTCTGGTGCTGCACACGGAGATCTGCGAGGACATGTGGGTGCCGGTCCCGCCGAGCGCCGAGGCGGCCCTCGCGGGCGCGACCGTCCTCGCCAACCTCTCCGGCAGCCCGATCACCGTCGGCCGGGCCGAGGACCGCAAGCTGCTGGCCCGCTCGGCGTCCGGGCGCTGCCTGGCCGCGTACGTCTACGCGGCGGCCGGGCTCGGCGAGTCGACCACCGACCTGTCCTGGGACGGCCAGACCCTGATCTACGAGAACGGGGTGCTCCTCGCCGAGTCCGAACGCTTCCCGCTGGACGACCAGTTCGCGGTGGCCGACATCGACCTCGACCTGCTGCGGCAGGAACGGCAGCGGATGGGCACGTTCGACGACAACCGCCGTACGCACGCGGCCCGTACGTCCGACTTCCGCACGGTGTCCTTCGAACTCACCCCGCCCACCGGGGACTTGGGTCTGCGGCGGCGCATCGAACGCTTCCCGTTCGTGCCGGCGGACGCCGACCGGCTGGCCCTGGACTGCTACGAGGCGTACAACATCCAGGTCGCGGGCCTGCAGCAGCGGCTCGCGTCGATCGGTGGCCCGAAGGTCGTCATCGGGGTGTCCGGCGGCCTCGACTCCACACACGCGCTGATCGTCGCCGCCCGCGCGATGGACCGTGCGGGGCGTCCGCGCAGCGACATCCTGGCCTGGACGCTGCCCGGGTTCGCGACGAGCGACCACACGAAGGACAACGCGCACAAGCTGATGGCCGCGCTCGGCGTCACCGCGGCCGAGTTGGACATCACGCCGACCGCCCGTCTGATGCTGAAGGAGATGGGCCACCCCTTCGCCGCCGGTGAGCCGGTGTACGACATCACCTTCGAGAACGTGCAGGCGGGCCTGCGCACGGACTACCTCTTCCGGCTCGCCAACCAGCGCGGCGGCATCGTCCTCGGCACCGGTGACCTCTCCGAGCTGGCGCTCGGCTGGTCCACGTACGGCGTGGGCGACCAGATGAGTCACTACAACGTCAACTCCGGCGTGCCGAAGACGCTGATCCAGCATCTGATCCGGTGGGTCATCGACAGCGGGCAGTTCGGCGAGGAGGCGGGCAAGATCCTCGCCGCGATCCTCGACACGGAGATCAGCCCGGAGCTGGTGCCGGGCGAGGAGATGCAGTCGACCGAGTCGAAGATCGGCCCGTACGCCCTGCACGACTTCACGCTCTTCCACGTCCTGCGCTACGGCTTCCGCCCGTCGAAGATCGCCTTCCTGGCGTGGCACGCGTGGCACGACGCGGACGCGGGCGCGTGGCCGCCGGGCTTCCCCGAGGCGAAGCGCGTGGCCTACGACCTGCCGGAGATCCGACGCTGGCTGGAGGTCTTCTGCCGGCGCTTCTTCGCGTTCGCCCAGTTCAAGCGCTCGGCGATGCCGAACGGGCCGAAGGTGTCGGCGGGGGGTTCGCTGTCGCCGCGGGGTGACTGGCGGGCGCCGTCGGACAGTTCGGCGACGGTGTGGCTACGGGATCTGGCTCGCTTCGATTAGTCCCGTGCGCGCCGGTGGGGGTACGCGCCCCTGGGGGCTGTGCCCCCAGACCCGCATCGGCCCGAGGGGCCTCGTCCTCAAACGCCGGACGAGATGAGATTGCCGGGACTTGGTCCAGGGGGCGGCGGCACCGCCCCCGCGACCCGGCCAGCAAGCAGCAGCTCAGGACCGCAACGCCCGCTCCCGCTCCGGCACATGGCCCGCGACCACGCGCTCGCGACCGCTGCTCGACACGCCTCGCCGGCGGTCGACCACGTACGCCACGCCGGCAACTCCCAGTCCCAGTACGGCCAGTCCCGCACCGACAACCGCCGGAGATGTCACGCCGAAGCCTGCGGCCAGTGCAAGGCCTCCGATCCACGCGCCACCGGCGTTGGCCAGGTTGAACGCGGCCTGGTTGGCGGAGGACGCCAGCGACGGGGCCGAGGACGCCTTTTCCATCACCATCAGCAGCAGCGGCGAACTGGTCACGAACGCTGCCGTGCCCAGAAGGACCACCCCGAGCGGTGCGCTCCACGCCGTTGCCATCAGCGCCGGGAACAGGGCCAGGACCACGGCCAGGGACACCAGGCCGCCGACCAGCGTGCCGCGCATCGAGCGGTCCGCCAGGCGTCCGCCCAGCAGGTTGCCCGCCGTCGCGCCGACACCGAACAGGGCCAGCAGCAGCGTCACGCTGGAGTCGGCGTACCCGGCGGCGTCCGTCAGCATCGGCGTGATGTAGCTGTACGCGGCGAACAGCGCGCCGAAGCCGGCGACCGTCGTGCCGAGGGCGAGCCAGACCGGGAGCGAGCGCAGGGCGGCCATCTCACCGCGCAGGCCGGCGGAGGACTCGTGGGTGCCGTCGCGCGGGACGAGCAGGGCCAGGGACACGACCGCCAGGACGCCGATCACGCTGACGCCGAGGAAGGTGGAGCGCCAGCCGAGGTGCTGGCCCATGAGCGTGGCGACGGGCACGCCCGCGATGTTGGCGATGGTCAGGCCGAGGAACATCAGCGAGACCGCGCGGGCCTTGCGCTCGGGGGCCGCGAGCCCGGTGGCGACGACCGCGCCGACACCGAAGAAGGCGCCGTGCGGGAGGCCGCTGAGGAAGCGGGCCGCGAGCAGCCAGTCGTAGTCGGGGGCGAACGCGGAGAGGGTGTTGCCCGCGATGAACAGGAGCATCAGGCCGATCAGGACCTTGCGGCGGGACATGCGCGCGGTGACGGCGGCCAGCAGCGGCGCGCCGATCACCACGCCGAGCGCGTACGCCGAGACCAGGTGTCCTGCCGTGGGGATGGAGACGTGGAGGTCGTCCGCGACGTCGGGCAGCAGGCCCATCATCACGAACTCGGTGGTGCCTATGCCGAATGCGCCGACGGCCAGCGCGAGCAGGGCCAGGGGCATGGAGGTGCCTGTGCCTTTCAAAGGGTGCGGTGTTCTGTCCACTGTATGTTCATGAACGGAACAAAGCCTCCCCGGCCCAGTATTCCGGCAGGTTAAGAACGTATGTAATCAGGAGCCGGTGTCGAGCTTCACACGCGCCGCCACCGGCAGGTGATCGCTCCCGGTCTGCGGCAGCGTCCACGAGCTCACCGGCTCGATGCCCTGGACCATGATCTGGTCGATCCGGGCCATCGGGAACCCGGCCGGCCAGCTGAACCCGAAGCCGCTGCCCGCCGCGCCCTGCGTGGAGCGCATCTGGGCGGTGACGGCGTTGAGGGAGCGGTCGTTCATGGTGCCGTTGAGGTCGCCGAGCAGGATCTTGCGGGGCAGTTGCTCGTCGGCGATGGCCTCGCCCAGCGCGTCGGCGCTCTTGTCGCGCTGCCGGGCGGTGAACCCGGCCTCCAGCTTCACCCGTACCGAGGGCAGATGGGCGACGTACACCGCGATCCGGCCCTCGGGCGTGGTCACGGTGGCGCGCATGGCGCGGGTCCAGCCCAGCTTGATGTCGACGGACTTGACGCCGGTCAGCGGGTCCTTGCTCCACAGCCCGACCGTGCCCTGCACCGAGTGGTACTTGTACGTCGACGCCAGCGCCTTCTCGTAGACCGGGACCTCGGAGGCGGTGAGCTCCTCCAGGGCCACCACGTCGGCGCCGGACGCGGCCACGTCGCGGGCGGTGCCGGAGGGGTCGGGGTTGTCGGCGTTGACGTTGTGGGTGGCGACGGTGAGGTCGCCGCCGGTGCCGGTCTTGTCGGTGAGCAGGCCACCGAAGACGTTCAGCCAGACGGCGGCGGTCAGCACCACCGCGATCAGGGCGGTCGCGCTCTTTCGTACCAGGGCGAGCACCAGCAGCACCGGGACGAGCACGCCCAGCCAGGGCAGGAAGGTCTCGGTGAGGCTGCCCAGGTTGCCGATCACGTTCGGGATCTGCGCGTGCAGCAGCATGACCAGAGCGAGGAGCAGCGCGATCGCGGCGAGGATGATGCCGCGCCGCCAGATTCTGGGATCCCCGCGCCAGCCGGCGACCAGTCGGTTCAGCAGGCGCCGGACGCGGTCTCCCCGGCGTTCGGGCCCCGACCCGCCGCCGTCCGTCTCCGTCACATAAGCCTGCTGCGCCATACCGTCGCCTCACTACCTGCCGTGCGCACCGTTCGTTCCCGCGTCATACGACCCTAGGGGATGATCGGTTCCCGACCCGCCGTCCCATGACGGCCGTACGGGCACGAGGACGACGAAGCGGGCGCGGGGAGTTCCGGGGACCGCTGGTGAAAGCGCGCTCTGTGACGTAACGCGCACATTCACGCGTTCAGGCTCACGCGACTCCTACGGCGTGGTCGGCGGGCTGACGGGCCGTAGTCCCGCGAGGAGGGTGTCCACGATCTGTTCGGACAGGCCCGCGGGGAGGTCGCCGTCGTGGCGCATGACGGAGCGCAGGAGCATCGGGCCGACGAACAGGTCGTTCATCAGCTCGGGGTCGAGGTCCGGGCGCAGTTCGCCGTTCTCCTGGCCGCGGCGCAGGATGTCCACCGCCTTGCGGCGGCGGGGCTCCACGACGGTCGACTGATAGGCGGCCCAGACCTTCGGGGTGCTCTTCATCTGCGCGAAGACGTTGTGCAGGAGCGCCGAGGACCGGGTCATCACGCCGCGCAGACGCAGTTGTTCGAGCATGGCGACGAGGTCGTCGCGCATGGAGGTGCCGGGCAGTTCGGGATCCGCCGGCTCGGCGGCGCGGACGACGTCGACGAACAGTTCCTCCTTGCCCGGCCAGCGACGGTAGATGGTGGCCTTGCCGACACCGGCGGTGCGGGCGATGCGCTCGATGGAGAGTTCGGCGAGGGGCACGCCCTCCTCCACGAGCTTCATCACGCCTTCGGTGATGGCACGTTCGACGGCCTCGCTGCGGGGGCGTCCCCTGGTGGGGGCCTCCTGCCGAGTCCCGTTGCCGGCAAGGCTCACGTCACTCCGTCCTTTCGCTGACCCCCCGAGCGATTGTCGCCGCTACTCGCCGACGACTGCCAATTCCGGCTGCTCCTCGCCCTGTTGGGCGACCGGCGGCTTGCCGGGCAGAAACAGGAACGCGACGACCGCGCCGATGATCGCGACGCCCGCGCCGCACAGCGCGGTGACGTGCATGGCGTGCAGGAACGCGTCGTTGGCGGGGGTGACGAGGGCCCTGCCCGGCGGGCCGAGCTTCGCGGCGACACCGAGGGTGGCCTCGATGGACTCGCCGGCCGTGTCCCTCAGGGCGGCCGGCACCGAGCCGAGCTTGCCCTCGATGCCGTTGCGGTAGGCCGTGGACAGCACCGAGCCGAGGACGGCGATGCCGAGGGCGCCGCCGACCTGGCGGAAGGTGTTGCTCAGGGCGGACGCGGAGCCCGCCTTCTCGCGCGGCAGGGCCTGCATGATGACGACGCTGGTCGGGGTCATGACGTGCGCCATGCCGGCGCCCATGAGGAAGAACACGACCTCCAGGAGCCAGATCGGCGTGTCCGCCTCGAAGCCCGCGAAAGCCGCGAGCGTCCCGGCGAGCAGCAGCAGGCCGACACCGGTCGTGACCTTGTTGCCGAACCGGTCGACGACCAGCCGGGCCCGCGGCGCGAAGATCATCTGCGCGGCGGCCAGCGGCAGCATCAGCAGACCGGTCTGCAACGGCGAGTAGCCGCGCACGCTCTGGGTGTAGAAGACCGAGAAGAAGGTCACGCCCATCAGCGCGAAGAAGACCAGCGCGATGGCGGCGATCGCGGCCGAGAACACCTTGTTCTTGAAGTACGTGACGTCGATGGACGGGTGGTCGCTGCGCTTCTCGAACCAGACGAACCCGGCCAGCACGACGACACCGGCGATGATCGTCGACAGCACCTTGGGCGCCGTGAAGTCGGCCAGCTCGCCGCCCTCGATGATGCCGTAGACCAGCAGGACGAGGCCGACGACGGACAGCACGACGCCGACCGGGTCGAGGCGGCCGGGCTTCGGATCGCGGGAGTCGGGCACCAGCCAGACCATCAGCACGACCGCGAGCAGCACGATCGGCACGTTGATCAGGAAGACGGAGCCCCACCAGAAGTGGTCGAGGAGCACGCCGCCGGTGATCGGGCCGATGGCGATGGCGAGGCCGACACCGCCGGCCCAGATGCCGATCGCCTTGGGCTGCTCCTCGCGCTCGAAGACGTTCATCAGGACGGCGAGGGTGGCGGGCATGACGAAGGCGGCGCCGAGCGCCATCAGCGCCCGGTAGGCGATGAGTTGCGTCGGCGAGCCGGACTCGGCGGCCAGCGCGGAGCCGATGCCGAACACGACGAGCCCGCCGAGCAGGACCTTCTTGCGGCCGATCCGGTCGCCGAGGAGGCCGGCGGTGAACAGCAGGCCGGCGAAGACGAGCGTGTAGGCGTTGATCGCCCACTCCAGCTCGCTCTGCGTGGCGCCCAGGCCGGTGGGGGCCGGGGTCGAGATCGTCTTGATGGCGACGTTCAGGATCGAGTTGTCGAGCACCACGATCAGCAGGCTCAGCATCAGAACGCCGAGGATCGCCCAACGGCGCCGGTGCACCGCCTCCGGTATGCGGGAGACGGGGACGGATGGAGTGGTCATACGGATCAGGCTAGGCAAATTTCGATACGGGACGGTCTCGTATCGTAAATCTTTTACCCATCTCTTACGTGCGCCACCGCCCGCTCCCCCACCCGCTCCCGGGAGTGACGGAGACCCCTCTGGCCCTCCCTGGCACGAGGTGCCACCATGGAGGTGATCCGGGGACACCGTCAGGGTGCCTCGAGATGACCGAAGGAGCCGTTGCAATGACGCAGCTTTCGGCTGCCCCGACTGTGCACAACAGCCCCTCCGACGGCAGCAAGGCGCTGTACGGAGGCAAGGGCACACGCCGTATCACCGTGCGCGACATCGCCCTCGCCAAGGACCGTGGCGAGAAGTGGCCCATGCTCACCGCCTACGACGCGATGACCGCGTCCGTCTTCGACGAGGCCGGGATCCCGGTGATCCTCGTCGGTGACTCGGCGGGCAACTGCCACCTCGGGTACGAGACGACCGTACCCGTCACCCTCGACGAGATGACCATGCTCTCGGCGGCCGTGGTCCGCGGCACGACCCGCTCCCTGATCGTCGGCGACCTGCCGTTCGGCTCCTACCAGGAGGGTCCGGTGCAGGCGCTGCGCTCGGCGACCCGGCTGGTCAAGGAGGCCGGGGTGGGCGCCGTGAAGCTGGAGGGCGGCGAGCGCTCGCACGAGCAGATCCGCCTCCTGGTGGAGGCCGGCATCCCGGTCATGGCGCACATCGGCCTGACCCCGCAGTCCGTGAACGCCATGGGCTACCGGGTGCAGGGACGCGGCGAGGAGGCGGCCCAGCAGCTGCTGCGGGACGCGAAGGCCGTGCAGGACGCGGGCGCGTTCGCGGTGGTCCTGGAGCTGGTGCCGGCGGAGCTGGCGGCCGAGGTGACGCGCGTGCTGCACATCCCGACGGTCGGCATCGGCGCGGGCGCGGAGACCGACGCGCAGGTGCTGGTCTGGACGGACATGCTCGGGCTGACGCCGGGGCGGGTGCCGAAGTTCGTGAAGCAGTACGCCGATCTTCGTACGGTCATGGGCGACGCGGTGAAGGCGTTCGCCGAGGACGTCGTCGGCGGAACGTTCCCGCTGGACGAGCACTCCGTCCACTAGAGCCATCGCGGCACAGAGACAGCCCGCCGATCTTCCCCCGTCGGCGGGCTGTCGCCTTTGTCGGGTTCAGGTCGGTTCCTTTGGGTTCGTATCGGTCGGATGTCGGCACCGACAGGTCACCGACATATCTCTGTCGGTGACCTGTCGGTGGTTTGTCGGTGGGCCCTGGCACCGTTCTCGGCATGACGCGAATCGACAAGAACCCCAACGGCGGGAACACCGCCGTGACCGTACGGGGGCTGGTCAAGCACTACGGCGAGACCAAGGCGCTGGACGGCGTCGACCTGGACGTGCGCGAGGGCACCGTGATGGGTGTGCTCGGGCCGAACGGCGCCGGCAAGACCACCCTCGTACGCATCCTGTCCACCCTCCTGGCCCCCACCGCCGGCGAGGCCACCGTCGTCGGCTACGACGTCCTGCGCCAGCCCCGGCAACTGCGCAAGGTGATAGGGCTGACGGGGCAGTACGCCTCCGTCGACGAGAAGCTGGCCGGCTGGGAGAACCTCTATCTGATCGGGCGGCTGCTCGACCTGACCCGCAAGGACGCCCGCTCGCGCGCCGACGAGCTGCTGGAGCGGTTCTCGCTCACCGAGGCCGCCCGGCGCCCGGCGAGCACCTACTCCGGCGGTATGCGGCGCCGGCTCGACCTGGCCGCCTCGATGATCGGGCGCCCGCAGGTGCTCTTCCTCGACGAGCCGACCACCGGTCTGGACCCGCGCACCCGCAACGAGGTGTGGGCCGAGGTGAAGTCCATGGTCGGCGAGGGCGTGACCGTGCTGCTCACCACCCAGTACATGGAGGAGGCCGAGCAGCTGGCCTCCGAGCTGACCGTCGTCGACCGCGGCAAGGTCATCGCCAGCGGCGGCATCGAGGAGCTGAAGTCGAAGGTCGGCGGCCGTGCCCTGCGCATCCGCCCGGTCGACCCGCTGGAGCTGCGCCCGCTGGCCGGCGCGCTGGACGCGCTCGGCATCACCGGGCTCGCCACCACGACCGTGGACCCCGAGACCGGCACGCTCCTGGTGCCGATCCTCAGCGACGAGCAGCTGACCGCGGTCGTCGGCGCGGTCACCGCGCGCGGCATCACCATCGGCTCGATCACCACCGAACTGCCCAGCCTGGACGAGGTGTTCCTGTCCCTCACCGGCCACAAGGCCAGTGCCCCGCAGGACGCCGTGCCCACCGACACCCGCGAGGAGGTCGCCGTATGAGCGCCGCCACGATCACCGCCACACCTGCCGCGACGGACGCTCACATCCCGTTGCGCAACCACTTCCGGCACACCGGCGCGCTGATCCGCCGCAACCTGCTGTGGATCCGCCAGGACCCGGAGTCGATGTTCGACGCCGTGCTGTTCCCGGTGATCTTCACCCTGCTGTTCGTGTACGTCTTCGGCGGCTCCATCGGGAAGTCGCTGGGCGGCGGCCAGGAGGCGTACGTGCAGTACGTCATCCCCGGGCTGCTGGCGATGATGGGGATGAACATGTCCCAGGGCGTCGGCACCGGCTTCAACACGGACTTCAACTCCGGGGTCATGGACCGCTTCCGGTCCCTGCCGATCGGGCGCGGCTCGGTACTGATCGCCAAGATCGTGGTCGAGCTGATGCGCATGCTCGCCGCGTGCGTGATCCTCATGATCGTGGCCGTGTTGGTGGGCTTCGACATCACCAGCTGGATCGGGATGCTCGGTGCCGTGGGTCTTGCCACGGTGTTCGGCTCGGCGCTGATGTGGGTGTTCATCACCCTCGGTGTGACGATGAAGAGCGCGCAGTCGGTGCAGGCGATGGGCTTCCTGGTGATGATGCCGCTGCAGTTCGGCTCGTCGATCTTCGCGCCGACCGACTCGATGCCGGGCTGGCTGCAGAACTTCACCGAATACAACCCGCTGTCCTCGCTCGCGGACGCGGCGCGCGGAATGATGGTGGGCGGCCCGGTCGCCCACGGCCTGTGGGTGACGCTGGCCTGGTCGGTGGGTCTCACGGCGGTCATGGCGCCGGTCGCGATCCACAAGTTCCGTACGAAGAACTGACTCCCCCGGTGCCTTGCTGGCCTGGGGGACCCCAACCGTCGGCGCGTGTCAGGCGGTGCCTTGCACCAGGGCGGTGGCCTCCTCCGTGGAGAGGCCGCCGCCCTCCGCGTACGCGGCCTCGTACGCGGCGTCGCCGAGCGCGGCGCGGGTGTGCCGCTCGGCCCGCTCGTAGACCTCGCGCTCCATGGACGTCGAGCAGTGGGCCGCCGGCAGCTCCGCCCGCGCGGCACCGAGGCAGCGGGCGCCGTCGCGGGCCCGGCTGCCGCCGTCGACCTCGGCGAGGCCGATCGCGGCGAGGGCGAGGTACAGGGAGCGCATGTGCGGGGCCATGGCCTCGGACAGCGGGTCGGCGGCCCGCACGAGCGCCTGTCGGGCCTTGTCCAGGGAGAGGTCGTAGTCGCCGGCGGCCGCCTCCAGCCAGGACTCCGCGCCGAGGATGAAGGCGTCGAAGATGACGAAGTGGGAGATCCCGAACTCCTCGCGCAGCTTCACCAGTTGGGTGCGCGCCTCGTCGACCCGGCCGGTGGTGGCGAGCCGGCCCGCGAGGAACATCCGGGCGGCCGGCATGGCCTCGTTGCCCGAGCCGTCCTTGCGCTCGATCACATCGCGCAGCATCTGCTCGCCCCGCTCGGGGTCGCCCGCCTCGATGAGCGCGCTGCCGTGCCGGGCCTGCAACACCGCCACCTGGGCACGGGCGCCCAGCCGTTCGGCGTGCTCGGTCGCCGCCGCGTAGTCGGCTGCGGCGAGCCGGTACTCACCGACGCGCTCCTGGGCCTCGCCGCGCGCGGACAGCGCCTCGGCGGTGCCCCAGGCGTCGCCGAGCCCGTCGAAGATCTCCAGCGCCTCGTCGGCGTCCCGGGCGGCGTCGCCGGCCCAGTCGCTGCGGTTGGCGAGGAGGTTGGCGCGCATCTGGAGGGTGGTGGCGAGCTCCCACTCCATGCCGGGGGTGGTACGGCAGGTGTGGACGCAGGCGTCGAGGACCACGGGCAGCCGGTCGACGTTGCCGGTCAGCAGTACGGCGTAGAACCAGAGCATGCCCGGAGTGCGGCAGGTCTGCGGCATGCCGGGTTCGTAGACCTCGCTGATCAGGCGCAGCTTCTCCTTGGCCTCCGGTGACTCCCACTCCGCCAACTCGGTGTCCATGAAGCCGAGATGGGCGAGGTGGACACCGCGTCGGGCTTCGGCGAGGAGCTCGCCGGTCAGCGGGGGCGGGATGTCGGTGCAGCGCTCCCGGACCGGGGCGGCGCGGCGCAGGGGGACGGCGAAGGGGTCGGGGCCCAGGGCCATGACCTCGACGCACCAGTTGCGGGCCTCGATGCGCACGTCCCGCATCTGCCAGTACCAGACCAGCGACAGGGTGAGGCTGAGGGCCTCCTGTTCGTCGCGCTCGGCGACGGCGTGCCGCAGGGCGGTGCGCAGGTTCTCGTACTCGCGCTCCAGCATCTCGATGGCGGCCAGTTGGCCGGGGCCGCGCAGCAACGGGTCGGTGGCGCGGGCGAGTTCACGGAAGTACGTCAGGTGCGCGCGCTCGGTCGCGGCCCGCCGGCCGGCCTCGTCGAGGCGCTCGCCCGCGTACTCGGCGACGGTCTCCAGGAGCCGGTAGCGCATGCCGCCGACGCCCGAAGGGGCGGCCACCACAAGGGACTTGTCGACGAGCGAGCCCAGCGCCTCCAGCGCGACCGGTCCGCACACCGCCTCGGCCGCCGCGAGGTCGCAGCCGCCGGCGAACACCGACAGCCGGCCCAGGACGTCCCGTTCGTCCGCGTCGAGCAGGTCCCAGGACCAGTCGACGACCGCGCGCAGGGTCTGCTGGCGGGGCAGGACGGTACGGCTGCCGGAGGTGAGCAGCCGGAAGCGGTCGTCGAGCCGGTCGGCGATCTGACGTGGCGTCAACATCCGTAGCCGGGCGGCGGCCAGCTCGATGGCCAGCGGCAGTCCGTCGAGCCGGCGGCAGATCTCGGCGCACGCCTCGGGGTCGTCCTCGATCCGGAACCCGGGGAGGGCGGCGGTCCCGCGGTCGGCGAGCAGCTCCAGCGCGCTCGGCTCGGGCAGCGGTTCCACGGGCCGCAGCAACTCCCCCGGTACGCCGAGGGGTTCACGGCTGGTGGCGAGCACCGTCAGTTCGGGGCAGCGGGCCAGCAGTTCCTCGACCAGGCGGGCGGCGGCGTCGATGACGTGCTCGCAGTTGTCGAGGACGATCAGCATGCGGCGCTTGCCGCAGTGTTCGGCGAGCCGGTCCACGGGGTCGTCGTGCCGGTCGCCCGCCGCGCGGATGGCCTCGGCGCCGGCGCCGTACAGCACGGTCTCGCGGGCGCCGAGGGCGGTGAGCACGGCTTCCGGCACTGAGTCCGGGTCGTCCACGGGGGCGAGTTCGGCCAGCCAGACTCCGTCCCGGGCGGCGTATCGCACGCCTTCCGCGACCTCCTGCGACAGCCGCGTCTTCCCGGCACCGCCGGGCCCGAGCAGCGTTACCAGTCGGGCCGCCGCGATGTCGCCCCGGATGGCATCGATGTCGGCTTTCCGGCCCACGAAGGAGGTGAGCCGGGCGCGGAGGTTGCCGGGAAGCGGGGCGGGGAGATCACCGGGCGTGGTCGAGGCAGCGGCCGGGGCGGGGGCCCGAGGTGCGGGCGCGGCACCCGTCTCTCCGTCCGCCGACCGGAGCAACTCCCCGTGCAGGGCCCGCAGTTCCGGCCCCGGGTCGGAGCCCAGCCGGTCGGCCAGCAGCTGTCGTACGTCCTCGTAGGCGGCCAGTGCCTCCGCCGTGCGGCCCGTGGCGCGCAGGGCCTTGAGGCGCAGGGACTGGAGGGGTTCGTCGAGGGGGTGGGTGTCGCACAGGGCGGTCAGTTCGGGCAGGGCGGTGTCCGCGTCGCCGAGGGCCAGGGCGGCGGTGAAGCGGGCCCGGCGGGCGTCCAGGCGCCGGGTCTCCCAGCGGGAGGCCTCGCCCGTGCGGTCGGGGAGGTCGGCCAGGGCCGGGCCGTGCCACAGGGCCAGCGCGTCGTCCAGGGCCTCCGCCGCCTTGGCGGGGTTGCCGTCGGCCAGCGCCCGCAGCCCCTCACCGGTCAGCCGCTCGAAACGGTGCAGGTCGATGTCGTCGGCGGCCACGGCCAGCCGGTACCCGCTCTCCGCCGAGGCGATCGCGTCGGCACCGAGCGTCCGGCGCAACCTCCCCACCAGCGCCTGCAGCGCCCCCGTCGCGTCCGCGGGCGGGTCGGCGCCCCACACCTCGTCCACCAGAAGGCTCGCCGGCACGGTCCGTCCGGGCCGCAGGGCGAGCACGGTGAGCAGCGCACGCAGCCGCGTCCCACCGACCGGGACGGCCGTGCCGTCGGGGCGGAGTGCCTGGGTGGTACCGAGAATGCGATAGCGCACGGGGTCCATTGTCTCCGGTCGGATCGGGGCCGGTCACGGGGTTCGGATACACGGGGTGGCGAGGGGAGGCCGGATCAGGAGGACACGGCGGAAATCGGCGGGCTCAGGGAACCGCCGGTCGCGGCGAACCGCCTGCCGCGTCGGCCGCTCCGTCCGCCGCATCGGCCGTCCCCTCCGGCGCACCGCTCGGTACCTCCAGCGTCACCAGCACGCCCTCCTCCATCGCCCGGCGCCCCCGCTCGTCGACCGTGCCGCGCTCGAACCACTTCGGGCACGTGTCCACCGACCGCAGCCGGCGCGCCCCCGGTTCCCGCACCGGCGTCCAGGAACGTGATCCGGGCACCTTCTCCTCGTACTCCTGGGTGACGACCCGGACCGCGCCGACCTTGCCGCCGGCCTGCGGCCAGTCGCTGCCGTGCCGTTCCACCAGGAGCATCCCGACCAGGCGGATCGAGCCGTCCTCCGACACCGCCTCGGCGCCCAGGTCCCCGCCGAGGGCGACCGTCAGCCCCGACTCCTCCCGCAGGAACCGCAGGGATCTGCCCGGCAGCCGCTCCACCGGTCCGACGAGCTTGGCGAGCTCCTCGTGCCAGCCGCCGTCCAGCAGTTCCCCGGAGGAGGAGAACATCAGGGGCCAGCTCACCTCCTCGCCCACCGAGAACGGCGTACCGCAGCACTCCATCTGCCAGCTCGCGTAGAACACTTCCCAAAACCCCATCCCCCCACCTTCCCCGGAACCAAGGACCCTCCGCGAGACGTTTTCCCCTTACGCCCGGTACCGTCGGGCAGTCCCACCGCGCGCGCAGACAGTCCAGGGAGCCCGATGACCACCGCCACCACCCGCCACAGCGACCGGCGGATCAGCCCCGTCTTTCTCGGGATCCTGGCCGTCACCGCGGTCACGGGATGGGCCACCTGGACGGGGTTCGCCGAGCAGCCCGGCGTGGCCGTGTTCCTGTTCGTGACGGCCGCCTGGATCGTCTCACTGTGTCTGCACGAGTACGCACACGCGCGTACGGCGCTGCACAGCGGCGACATCTCCGTGGGCTCCAAGGGTTATCTCACGCTGAACCCGCTGAAGTACACGCACGCCCTGCTCAGCATCGTGCTCCCGGTGCTCTTCGTGATCATGGGCGGCATCGGTCTGCCCGGTGGGGCCGTGTTCATCGAGCGGGGCCGGATCCACGGGCGCTGGAAGCACAGCCTGATCTCGGCGGCCGGCCCGTTGACGAACGTACTGTTCGCGGCGATCTGCACGGCGCCGTTCTGGCTGCACGCGCTGGACGGGGTGCCGCGGGACTTCCAGTTCGCGCTGGCCTTCCTCGCGCTGCTCCAGGTCACGGCCGCGCTGCTGAACTTCCTGCCGGTGCCGGGCCTGGACGGCTACGGCGTGATCGAGCCGTGGCTGTCGTACAACATCAAGCGCCAGGTGGAGCCGTTCGCGCCGTTCGGCCTGCTGTTCGTGTTCGCGCTGCTGTGGGTGCCGGCGATCAACACCGAGTTCTTCGACGTGATCGACGCGATCCTGCGCGGCCTGGGGATCGGCGACTTCTCGACCTACTGCGGTCAGGAGCTGTACCGCTTCTGGCAGGGCACCAACGAGTTCTGCTCGGTCAGCGGGTGACGGACCCGGACCCGGCGGCCCTGCCCCGCTTCACGTAGTACCACCACATGTTGCTGGACAGCCCCGCCAGCAGCACCCACACGATCCCGATCCAGCTGCCCTGTACGAAGGAAACGACCGCCGCGGCCACCGCGAGTACGCAGACGACGAGGGCGTAGAGGGCGAGGCGGGGCATGGGTTCGGCTCCTGTCGAGGGACGGGGGACACGGGCGGGCAGCCACCAGTGTCCCCCACCCGCTCACACGTCCGTGACGCGCAGCCCGGCGTGTGCCTTGTAGCGGCGGTTCACCGAGATCAGGTTCGCGACCAGCGACTCGACCTGGTGGGCGTTGCGCAGCCGGCCGGCGAAGACGCCGCGCATGCCGGGGATGCGGCCGGCTAGGGCCTGCACGATCTCGACGTCGGCGCGCTCCTCGCCCAGCACCATCACGTCGGTGTCGATCTCCGCGATCTCCGGGTCCTGGAGCAGGACCGCCGAGAGATGGTGGAAGGCGGCGGCGACCCGGGAGTCGGGCAGCAGGGCGGCGGCCTGTTCGGCGGCGCTGCCCTCCTCCGGCTTGAGCGCGTAGGCGCCCTTCTTGTCGAAGCCGAGCGGGTTGACGCAGTCGACGACGAGCTTGCCGGCCAGCTCCTCGCGCAGGGACTCAAGGGTCTTGCCGTGGCCGTCCCAGGGCACGGCGACGATCACGATGTCGCTGCGCCGCGCGGTCTCGGCGTTGTCGGCGCCCTCGACGCCGTGCCCGAGTTCCTCGGCGGCGGCCTGCGCGCGCTCGGCGGCCCGCGAGCCGATGATCACCTTCTGGCCGGCCCGGGCCAGCCGGTAGGCGAGGCCCTTGCCCTGCGGGCCGGTCCCGCCGAGGACGCCGACGACCAGACCGGAGACGTCGGGGAGGTCCCACGGGTCCTTGGCGGGGGCCTTCGCGGGGGTCTGTGCAGCACTGTCGGTAGAGGTCATGGGCCGACTTTACGTGCGCCCCGACCCCCCTCGCCGGTCAGGTGAGCGCCGTCACGGGCAGCGTGCGGAACACGACTCGTTCGTACGCCCCGAAGTCGCCGGTCTCGTAGAGGAGTCCGACCGTGCGCGCGTCGACCCGGACGAGGTCGGAGTAAGCGGCGGGCAGGCCGTCGGCCGTCCATACCGGGCGCCAGGTCCTCCCGCTGTCGGTGGAGGCGCGGACGGTCATCAGGGCGCGGCCGTCGGGGAGGGCGGGGCCGGAGAAGAGGAGCACGTCGGGATCGCCGAGCTGGAGGAGGCTGCCCTCGCAGACGGGTCCGGTGAGGCCGGCCTGGGGGCGGAAGGGGATGTGCAGGGTCCGGCCGCCGTCCCGGGAGTGGGCGTCGGCGCGGTTGCCGGGCGACGGGGAGTCGTTGCGGGTGTTGAAGTAGACACGGCCGTCGGGGAGTTCGGCGGCGGTGGTCTCGTTGGCGTTGATGTAGCCGTCGGTGTTCTCGTCGACGTAGCCGAGGTACCAGCTCTCTCCCCGGTCGTCGCTGAGCAGGCAGTGGCCACTGTTGTACTTGGCCTCGTTGCCGACGTCGGTGCCGGTGGGCGGCAGGGTGTGGTTGGCGGGCACGACGACCCGGCCGGTGCTCAACTGCAGGGCGTGGCCGGGGGTGGTGGCGTACCAGCGCCAGCCGGGCCGCTTCACCGACGCGGTGATCTCGACCGGGCTCGACCAGGTCGACCCGTCGTCGTCGCTGTACTGCACCCACACCCGCCGTCCGTCGGCGTCCGTCACCTTGCCGCGCAGGATCAGGTCCTCGGAGGCGGTGGCCGCCGAGCGGACGTGCACGAGGAGGATCCGGCCGGTGTCGAGGACGACGGGTGCCGGGTTGCCGGCGAGGCCGGTGCCGTTGTCCGCGGCGACCTGGAGCGGGCCCCAGGTGCGGCCGCCGTCGGTGGAGCGCTTGAGCACGATGTCGATGTGGCCGTAGTCGCGCGCGGAGTCGACCCGGCCCTCGCAGAAGGCGAGCAGCGTGCCGGCGGCGCTGCGGACCACCGCCGGGATCCGATAACTGGCGTATCCCTCGCGGCCGGCGCGGAAGGGGACGGTGGCCTCTGCCATGGGCGGTACTCCTCGTGACCGTCGCTGATCTCCGATAACTGGCCTGATTGCCCAACTTGGGCGAATTCGTGGTGAACACCGGGTCACGAGTGGCCGGTTGGTGCAGGATGCGGAGCATGGACGCCGTACGTGTCGCGCTGCTGCGCGAAGTGCTCGCCGGGACCGAATGGCTGGGGGCCACGCGGAGGTTCGCGGGGGCGCTGCGCGGGTCCGTGGTCTCGCACGGGGGCGGGCTGCTGCTGGTGGGCACCCCGGAGTACGAGCCCTGGCATCTGGCGGCCCACCTGGTCGACGAGGCCGCCTGGTCGGGTACGCCGGAACTGGCGCCGACCCTCGTACGGCACGGGGCGCACGCGTCCGACCCCGCTCATCTGGCCGTCGGCCTGGGCCGGTTGGCGGCCGCACGGCGCGGCGAGACGCTGCTCGTGGTGTCGCCGGGCGGCCCGGACGTGCCTCTGCTGGAGCGCGTGCACGACGCCCGCCGAGCCGGGGCGACGGTCCTGGCGCTGGGCCCCGGCGAGGAGCAACTGGTCTCCATGGCCCACGAGTCACTGACGGTCCCGGAGGGCTCCGAACTGGACCTCGACACGGTCCAGCACCTGGTGAGCGCGGCGGCCGGCGAAACGCCGCTCCCCGCGCCCAGGGGCCACCGCCGCTTCAGGGACCGACTGTCCAGGCTGGCGGACCAGTTGACGGCGCCGCCACCGGCACGCTGGTAGTCGCGTAGGCGAGGGTCACCGCAGGTGGAGTGGGGGGCGCCGCGAGTGGGGTGCTCGGAAAAGCGCTTGCTCGCGGTTGCCGTGCGGCCCGAGCATGGCCCTTCGTGACCGAAGACGCCCCCGAACATCCCGCCCGCCTCCGCGGCCTGCTGCCCGACCTCGCCCCGTGGCGGGCCTCCCGGGACTTCCGGCGGCTGTGGGTCTCGGGGACGATCTCGAACTTCGGCAGCTTTCTGACGTTCGTCGCGCTGCCGGTGCAGATCAAGGAACTCACCGACTCCGCGGCGGCCGTCGGGGCGATCGGGGCCGTCGAGTTGGTGCCGCTGGTCGTGTTCGGGCTGTACGGCGGTGCGCTGGCCGACGCCCTGGACAAGCGGAAGCTGATCCTGTGGACGGAGGCCGGACAGGGCGTGCTGTCCGCGCTGCTGCTGCTCAACGCGCTGCTGCCGAGCCCAGCCGTCTGGCCGCTGTATCTCGTCGCCGCCCTCTCCTCCGCCCTGGTCTCCGTGCAGCGCCCCGCGCTCGACTCGCTCTGGCCCCGGATCGTGGCCCACGAACACCTGCCGGCCGCGGCCTCGCTGAACTCCCTGCGCTGGACGGTCGGCGGCGTCGCAGGACCGGCCCTCGCGGGCGTGGTCGTCGCGTACGCGGGCCTCGGCTGGGCGTACGGCGCCGACCTGTTGACCTTCGTCGTCTCCGCCGTCCTCGTCGTCCGCATCGCCGCCGCCCCGGCCGCCCGCGAGGCCGCGAAGCCGTCGCTGGCGGCCATCGTCGAGGGCGCCCGGTACGCCTGGAGCCGCAAGGAACTGCTCGGCACCTACGCCGTCGACCTGGCCGCGATGTTCCTCGCGATGCCGCTCGCCGTGCTGCCCTTCCTCGCGGACGAGCTGAACGCCGAGTGGTCGCTGGGCCTGATGTACGCGACGGTCCCGTTCGGGTCGATGCTGGTGGGCCTGACCGGCGGCTGGACCTCGCGGGTGCACCGGCACGGGCGGATGGTGGTGCTGTCGGCCGCGCTGTGGGGCCTGGCGATCGCGGGCGCCGGTGTCGTCGGCAACGTATGGCTGGTGCTGCTCTTCCTGACCGTGGCCGGCGGCTGCGACATGGTCAGCGGCATCTTCCGGGGCGCCATGTGGAACCAGACGATCCCGGACGAGCTACGGGGCCGGCTCGCCGGGATCGAACTGCTCTCGTACTCCGTCGGACCCACCCTGGGCCAGGTCAGGTCGGGCGGTTTCGCCGCCTGGTGGGGCGTGCGGGCGTCCGTCTGGTCGGGCGGGCTGCTGTGCGCGGGCGCGGTGGGGCTGCTGGCGCTGTGCCTGCCGGGGCTGATGCGCTACGACGAACGGACCAACGAGCACGCGGCACGCGTGCGTGCGCAACGGAAGGCGAGCACCGCGGTGACGCCACCGAGCCAGGCGCAGGCACAGGCACAGCCATAGGCAGGGGTCCGGTCGGAGGCACAGACCTGGGCCGCGCCTCCGACCGGGCCCGGCCCGGCTAGTTGCCCTCGGTGCCGCCCTTCGGGGCGTCGTGCCACTTTGGGTCGTTCTCCCACTCCAGGTTGCGCTCGCGGGCCGTCTCCATCGCGTGCTCGGCCTCCTGGCGGGTCGCGTAGGGCCCGAAGCGGTCCTTGGCGGGGCACTCGGGCCCCTCCTCGACCGTCTTGTGTTCCAGGCAGTAGTACCACTCGCCCGGCTTGCCGACCGTGCGCTTCTTGAACAAGGCCATGACCTGCTCCTCTCGCCACCGACATGTTCCCCCACGGCGGCTCGTTAGACTCGCTGGCATGTCTGGCCAGTCGCTGCTCGTACCAGGGGAGCTCTCCCCCACCCGTCAGGTACCCGGAAACATCCGCCGCCCCGAGTACGTGGGCAAGCCCGCGCCGGCGCCGTACACCGGGCCGGAGGTGCAGACGCTCGAGACGATCGAGGCGATGCGCGTCGCCGGGCGGATCGCCGCGCGGGCGATGGCGGAGGCCGCGAAGCTGATCTCCCCCGGCGTCACCACCGACGAACTGGACAAGGTGGCGCACGAGTACATGTGCGACCACGGCGCCTATCCGTCGACGCTCGGCTACCGCGGCTTTCCCAAGTCCCTGTGCACCTCGGTCAACGAGGTGATCTGCCACGGCATTCCGGACTCGACCGTGCTGCGGGACGGCGACATCGTCAACCTGGACGTGACGGCGTACATCGGCGGGGTGCACGGCGACAACAACGCGACCTACCTGGTCGGGGACGTCGACGAGGAGTCACGACTGCTGGTGGAGCGGACCCGGGAGGCCCTCGACCGTGCGATCAGGGCCGTCAAGCCGGGCCGGCAGATCAACATCATCGGCCGGGTCATCGAGTCGTACGCCAAGCGCTTCGGCTACGGCGTGGTGCGGGACTTCACCGGCCACGGGATCAACTCGTCCTTCCACTCCGGGCTGATCATCCCGCACTACGACAGCCCGCACGCGACGACGCTCATCCAGCCCGGGATGACGTTCACGATCGAGCCGATGCTGACGCTCGGGACGTACGAGTACGACATGTGGGACGACGGGTGGACGGTCGTCACGAAGGACCGCAAGCGGACGGCCCAGTTCGAGGACACGCTGGTGGTGACGGAGACGGGGACGGAGATCCTCACGCTGCCGTAGTCCGCCGGAGGTCGATGCGGCTCGCTCTCTCGGAGGGCGGGCCGTTTTCTTGTACGCTTTTACCGACAGACTGTCGGCATCGTTACCGACCAAAGGTCGGGAAGCTGTTGACTTAGGTAAGGCTTACCTCAGAAAATGGCGCGCATGGACTCCTTCTCGACAGTCATCCGCACCGCCTCCCACGAGCAGCATGTGGAGGCGGAGACCTCCACGTTCATGAGCGACCTGCTCGGCGGACGGCTGGGGGTGGACGCCTACGTGCGCTACACCGAGCAACTGTGGTTCGTGTACGAGGCGTTGGAGGCGGGTGCCGAGGCGCTGGCGTCGGATCCGGTGACCGGGCCCTTCATTCAGCCCGAGTTGTTCCGGTTGCCCGCGCTGGAGCGGGACCTGACGCATCTGCGGGGTGCCGACTGGCGGACCGGCCTGACCGCGCTGCCGGCCACGCGCGCATACGCGGACCGCGTGCGGGAGTGCGCCGAGCAGTGGCCGGCCGGCTATATCGCCCACCACTACACGCGCTACCTCGGCGACCTCTCCGGCGGCCAGATCATCCGGGACAAGGCGGAGCGGACGTGGGGCTTCGCCCGCAAGGGCGACGGCGTGCGCTTTTACGTGTTCGAGGGGATCGCCAACCCGGCCGCGTTCAAGCGGGGTTACCGGGAGCTGTTGGACGGCGTGCGGGCGGACGATCTGGAGAAGCAGCGGATCGTGGCCGAGTGCCGGGACGCGTTCGCTTTGAACACGGCGGTCTTTCGGGCGCTGGGTGACGAGTTCCCTCTGTCTGCGTGACCGCTCCTGGGGGCTGCGCCCCCAGACCCCCCTTCGGCCTGAACGGCCTCGTCCTCAGACGCCGGACGGGCTGGATGATGCAGACCGGAGCGGACGAGTCAGCGCTCCAGAAACACTCGCCCTCCGACCTCCACCCATCCCCCGGGCTGCGGAGCCGTCAGTATCTGTGAGCCCGCGCCCTGCGTGATGTTGAGCGCCCGGCCCAACTGGTCCGTGAGCAACAGTGCCGCCGCGCCCGTCGCCTCGTCCTCGTCGATGCCGTCGTTTCGGCCGGGGAAGGCGCGGGCGCGGACGCGTCCGGCTGCTTCGTCCTCCCAGGCCCAGGCGTAGATCCACTCGCCGGGCGGCGGCACGGGCAGGGCGTCGACCTCGGCGGCCGTGGCGTACTGGCGCAGGGTGCGCGGCGGTACCCACTCCGCGCGGGCCTCGATCCAGCTGAACTCGCCGTCGAGGCGGGCGCCCACGACCCCGGCCGGGGTGACGAGTTCGGGCACGTCGAGGAGCCAGGCCGTGCCGACGCAGGGGTGTCCCGCGAAGGGCAGCCGCAGGGTCGGGGTGTAGATGTCGATGACCCCGCGCTCGGGGTCGTCGACGAACACGGTCTCGCTGAAGCCGAGTTTGCCCGCGAACGCCTGCCGCTCGTCCGGGTCGGGCAGCGTGGAGCCCTCGCGGACGACGCCGAGTTCGTTGCCGTAGCCGCCGTTGGGCGAGCAGAAGACACGGAGCACGTCGTAGTCGGTCACGCGGGAATTGAAGCATCCCGGGGGCACAGTCGGTTCCCTGTGCCCCCGGTCCAGTAGAGGCCTACGCCTCGTTACGACGCCTACGCATCGCGAACACGACGCCCGCGCCCGCCGCCACCGTCACCGCGGCGGCCGTGCCGAGGGCGGTGACCGGTATGTCGGAGCCGGTCGCGGCGAGGCCGCCGGAGATGCCGCCGGTCGTCGAACCGGTCGTGCCGCCGGTGGTGCCCGAGCCGCCGGTGGAGCCGGAGCCGCCCGAGGAGTCGCCGGTGCCGCTCGAACCGCCGTCGGACGGGAGGGTGGCGTCGTCACTGAGGGCCACCGAGAGGGTGACGGGGTCGAGTTCGGTGCCGGACGTGTAGTAGCCGCTGAAGGCCTTCGCGCCGGCCTCGGTGAGGGCCGCGGTGATGTCGGAGACCGTGATGACGTCGTCCTCGGGGGTGAGGGTGGCGTCGTTCGTCTTGAGGTCGGCCAGGACCACGTCGTCGGTCTTCTTGCCGAGGCTGGTGACGTCGGCCGTCAGCTCGCCCTTGCCGCCGTCGAGGGCGACCTCCAGGCCGCTGAGGGTGAGGTCGAGGGCGTAAGTGCCGTTCGTCTCATGGCCCTTGAAGTTCACCGCGCCCTCGAAGGCGGCGGAGAGGGTGTCCGCGTCGTTGTCGTAGGAGCCGGTCGCGTCGGGGAACGTGAAGGCGCCGTTGCCGGTGGCCCGGGTCGCGCCGTCCGACGCCGTGATCTTGCCGTTGGCGACACCGCCCACGACGTAGGTGCGGAAGGACTCCTTGACGCCCCAGCCGAGCTTGCCGTCGAGGATGTCGCCCTCGGTCGCCGGCTCGGACTCGGTGGCCGTGGGCGAGGGAGTGGTGGTGTCGGTCGCCGTGGGCGTCGGGGACGCGGGGGTGGAGGCCGGGTCGGTCGGGGTGGGCGTGGTGGTGGCGGGCGGGGTCGTCTCGGGCGTCGACGGCGGCGGCGAGCTGGGCGGCGTCGGAGCCGTCACCGTCAGCGGGTCGCCCGCCGCGCCCTCGTAACTGGCGCTGCCGAGGGCGTCCGCGGCCTCCTTGGTCAGCGTGGTCGCCATGTCCTTCATCTCGCGCGTGACGGTGACCTTCGCGAGCGGCACGTCCTGCGTCGTCGTACCGCTCTTCGTCACGTCCGCCGTCAACTCGGCGTCCTTGCTGTCGAACTGCACGTCGGACAGCGTGATGTCGAAGCCGTGCAGCGTGGAGGCGATGTTCAGGCTGCCCTGGAAGCCGAGGGACACCGTGTGCGCTTCGGCGTCGTAACTGCCCGCGCCCTGGACGAAGGTGAAGGCGCCGTTGTCCGCCGCCTGCGAGGCGCCGCCCGCCGGGGTGAAGGTGCCGGCCGCGTAGGTGCGGTACGACTGCTTGATGCCCCACGTCAACTCGTAGCCGCTGAGCGGTACTTCGGCGGCGGACGCGCTGGTCGCGGCGAACGCGCCGGCGCCCAGGGTGACCGCGACGGCGGCGGCGAGGGCGATGGATCTGGGTGTGGCGGCTGGCATGGCGGGATCGTCTCCTCGTGATGGTGGTGGTGGCGTTTGTGGGGGGTGAGGATCAGCCCTTGTCCGCTGCGGCGCGGGTTCGGCGGGCGCGAACTACCGCGTAGGCGGCGGCCGTCAGCAGCAGGGCGCCGGCCGTGAGGCCTACGGGGAGGACCGGGAAGCCGTCGCCGTCGGTGGCGCTCGCGGCGCGGACCGGCTCGGCGGACGCCTTCGAGGGCGTGGGGCTCGGGGTGGGTGTGCTGCCCAGGTCGGGCAGGGCCGGCAGGACGGCGTCGTCGGTGAGGGCGACGGCCAGCGAGACCGGGTCCATCGCGGTGCCCGCCTGGTACATGCCGCCGAAGGCCTTCGCGCCCTTGGCGGTGAGCTTCGCGGGCGCCTCGGTCAGCTTCACCAGTCCGGCGGTGGCCTTGAGGCCCTTCGCGGTGAAGGTGACCAGCGGGACCTTCTCTCCGGTGAGGTCGGCGCTCTTCACGTCGGCGTAGAGGGTGCCCTCGCCGTTCTTCACGGCGGCCTTGACCGCGCTCAGCCTCAGGTCGAGGCCCTGGTCGCCGGTGAAGCGGATCGCGCCGGTGAAGCTCGCGGTCAACTCGCCCTTCTCGTACGTCCCTTCGCCCTTCGGGAAGCGGAAGAGCGCGCCGCCGTCCTCGGCGCCGTCGGACAGCGTCCACTTGCCGCGGGCGATGTCGCCGGTGACGTACTCGCGGAAGGTGCGGCGCACGCCCCAGTCGGCGGCGCCGTCCTGGATCGCGTCACCGGCGGCCGACTTCTTCTTCTCCTTCTTCGCCGCGGACTTGGTGGGCGAGGGCGAGGAAGTGGCCTTGGCGGCAGCCTTGATGTCCGCGGTGAGGCTGACCGGATCCAGGGAGGTGCCGGCCGTGTAGTAGCCGGCGAAGGACTTGGCGCCCTGGGTGGTGAGGGTGGCGGGCAGGTTGTTCAGGACGACGGAGGTGCCGCCGCCCTTCATGTTGATGCCGCCCAACGAGAGGGAGGCGAAGGGCACTTGCGAGGACGTCGTGACCGCCCCGGTGCCCTTCGCCTTGCTGACGACGTCCAGGTAGAGCGTTCCGGTGGCGCCGGAGATGCGGACGGTGGGGCGGCTGAGGGTGAGGTCCAGCTGGTAGTTGCCGTTGGCTTCCTTGTGGCCGACGAAGTGGACCCCGCCGGCGTAGGAGGCGTTGAACGCGCCGGTGGAGCCGTCGTAGGTGCCGGTCGCCGAGGGGAAGCGGAACTGGCTGCTGCCCACGGTCGCCGCGCCGCCGGTGAGGGAGTAACTCCCCTTCGCTATCGGCCCGGTGACATAGCTCTGGAAGGAGGACTTGATGCCCCAGTCGAGCCGGCCCCCCTGCACGGTGCGGCTGTCCGCGTGCGCGGCGGTGGCCGGGAGCAGCAGGGCTCCCAGCACGGCCGTGCACAACACGGTGATCAGGGCACGTAGGCGCGCGGGCATGGAAAGTCCTCCGGATACGACCGCCGGTAGCGAGAGAAGGTAAGGCTAACCTAAGCTTTGCCTGCCGAAAACAGTCGGCGGACCTGGTCATGGACCGGGCGTGAACCGGAAGGAACGAACGGGACCGTGCGACGCTTGCGCACTCGACTGGCAGGAGCACTGGTCTCCGTGCTCGCCCTCACGCTCACCGCGACCGCCTGCGGAGGGGGCGACACCAAGACCCCGGCCGCGGCGACGGCCACGGCGGCCAACCGCGTGGAGCCCCTGACCGACGCCCCGGAGCCCGACCTCCCGGTGACCGTCACCTCGGCCGACGGGAAGAAGGTGACCGTCCCCGACGCGGAGCGCATCGTGCCGCTCTCCGGCAGCCTCAGCGAGATCGTGTTCACGCTCGGGCTCGGCGACCGGGTCGTCGCCCGGGACATCACCGCCACCTTCCAGCAGGCGGCGAAGCTCCCGGTCGTCACCCGCAACCACGACGTCTCCGCCGAGAGCGTGCTGTCGCTCAAGCCCGATCTGGTCCTCGCCGAGACCACGACGGGACCGGAGGAGGCGATGGACCAGATCCGCGCCGCCGGTGTCCCGGTCCTGGTCGTCGATCCGGCCCAGGGCCTCGACGACGTCGGCCCGCGCATCCGGGCCGTCGCCGACGCACTCGGCGTACCGGCTTCCGGGAAAGAGCTGACCAAGCGCTCCGAAGCGCGAATAGCCGCCGTGCAGAAGGCGGTTGCGGCACCTGCGGCGGACAAGGACAAGCCGCGGGTCGCCTTCCTCTATCTGCGCGGTTCCGCCTCCGTCTATCTCATCGGCGGCAAGGGCTCGGGGGCGACCTCGCTCCTGGAGGCGGCCGGGGCGGTCGACGCCGGCGCCGAGTCGGGGCTGGACAAGGACTTCACCGCCATCACCACGGAGGCCCTCGCCAAGGCCGCGCCGGACGCGATCCTCGTCATGACCAAGGGACTTGAATCCGTCGGCGGCATGGACGGCCTGGTGAGGATCCCCGGCGTCGCCCAGACCCCGGCCGGTATGAACCGCCGGGTCGTCTCGATCGAGGACGGCGTGCTGCTCAACTACGGGCCGCGCACCGACCAGGTGCTCCGGTCGATCGTCGACCAGCTGTACGGGGACGCCAAGTGACCCTTCTGGAGAAGCGGTCGGTGACGGAGAGCTCCGCGCCGCCGCGCCGCGGACGCAGCACCGCCTGGATCCTGACCGTGGGTCTGGCCGTCGCCCTGCTCGTCCTGGTGCCGGTCGCCGCCGGCCTCGGCGCCTATCCCATCCCGGTCGGCGACGCCCTCTCCTCCGTCCAGCACCGGATCGGGCTCGGCGGCGCGGCCCTGGACCGCGTACCGGAGTCGGTCCTGTGGAACGTGCGCTTCCCGCGGATCGTGCTCGCGCTGCTGGTCGGCGCCTCGCTGGGGTGTGCCGGCGCCCTGATGCAGGGCGGGTTCGGCAATCCGCTCGCCGAACCCGGGGTCATCGGCATCTCGTCGGGCGCGGCGGTGGGCGCGGTCGCGGTGATCGCGTTCGGCCTCAACTTCCTCGGTACCTGGACGGTTTCGGTCTTCGCCTTCGTCGCCGGGCTCGGCGCGGTCCTGCTCGTGTACGCGGCCTCGCGCTCCGGCGGGCGTACGGAGGTCGTGACGCTGATCCTGACCGGCATCGCGCTCAACGCCTTCGCGGGCGCGCTGATCGGCCTGTTCCTCTTCTTCGCGGACACCGCCGCCGTCAACCAGATCACCTTCTGGCAGCTCGGCTCGCTCTCCCAGGCGACCTGGCCGAAAGTGCTCGCGGTCCTGCCGTGCGCGGTAGTCGGCGTGGCCCTCGCGCCCCTGTACTCCCGCCGACTGGACCTCCTCGCGCTGGGCGAACGCCCGGCCCGGCACCTCGGCGTGGACGTGGAGCGGCTGCGGCTGACGCTGGTCCTGCTCATCGCCCTGCTCACCGCCGCCGCGGTCAGCGTCTCCGGCATCATCGGCTTCGTCGGCCTGGTCGTCCCGCATCTGCTGCGCATGGCGGCGGGCCCCGGCCACCGCTTCCTCGTCCCGGGCAGCGCCCTGCTCGGCGCGCTGGTCCTGCTGGCGGCCGACCTCACGGCCCGCACGATCGCCGCTCCCGCGGAACTCCCCCTCGGCGTCCTCACCGCCCTCCTGGGCAGCCCGTTCTTCTTCTGGCTGCTCCTCAGAACCCGGCGCAGGCAAGGGGGTTGGGCATGAGACGCCGCCAAGCCATGAGCAGCGGCCAGGTGCCGAGGAGTGGTCAGGTCACGAGGAACGGTCAGGCCGTGCGGTACGCCGGTGTCCTGGCCCTGCGCTACGCCGGCCGCCTGGCCGTCCGATACGCCGGCGCCCTGAGACCCGCCCCTGTCCCGCCTCCCCCGGCCCTCTCCGCCGGGCGGACGCTCAACCAGCCCCAACGCCGCCTTCCCGCCCTCCGCGCACTCCTCGCCGCCCTCGACGACTTCTCCGCCGCGGCGGCCGCCTCCACCCCGTCGGCGACAGTCCACGAGGACGACGCGCTCCGGCGCTGCCCGACCTCCCGCGACCACGACACCCAAGGACCCCGGCCTTGAGACTCCTGCGCCCCCGGCCGACCCCGCCGGCCCCCGCCGAACCCGGAGACGTCCTCGCCGAGACCGAGGGCCTCTACGTCCGCCTCGGCCCCCGAGAGGTCCTGCACGGCGTCGACGTACAGGCCCGGGCCGGCGAGATCCTCGCCCTGGTCGGCCCCAACGGGGCGGGAAAGTCCACCCTGTTGGGCGCCCTCGCCGCCGATCTCCCGCCCGCCGGGGGCACGGTCCGTATCGACGGTCGCCCCACCACGGAGTGGACCACCCCCGAACTCGCCCTGCGCCGCGCGGTACTCCCCCAGTCGGCGACGCTCTCCTTCCCCTTCACGGTCGAGGAGGTCGTCCGGATGGGCCGCGCCCCGCACGCCGCCGCGCCCGCCGAGGACGACCTGGCCGTCGCCGACGCGATGACCCGTACCGGGGTGACCGCGTTCGCCGCCCGGCCCTTCAACGCGCTCAGCGGCGGCGAGCGCGCCCGGGTCGCCCTCGCGCGCGTACTCGCCCAGCGCGCCCCGCTGTTGCTGCTCGACGAGCCGACCGCCGCCCTCGATCTGAAACACCAGGAGCTGGTGCTGCGGCTGTGCCGGGAGCGGGCGCGGGAAGGGGACGCCGTGGTCGTCGTGCTGCACGATCTGGGGCTCGCCGCCGCCTACGCGCACCGGGTCGCGATCCTGTGCGCCGGCCGGGTCGCGGCGGACGGCCCGCCGGCCGAGGTCTTCACCGAGCGGCTGCTGTCGCGGGTCTACGACCAGCCCGTCGAGGTCCTCCAACACCCGCGCACGGACGCGGTCCTGATCACCCCGAAGAGAATCCTTTGAATTTCCTTTGAAGGTTCCTTGGGGTCCGTTTTAGGTCACCGTGATCGGCTCGTGCCCCCAGGTCGACCATGAGAGCTGAATCACCGCATGGGTGGGTATCACGCAGGCAAGCCTCAGTTAAGTTAGGCGAGCCTCACCATCCCTGTGTGAGCCCCGACACGCGATTTTTCGCCATCCTCAGGAGCCTGCATGCGAGCCGCCAGACTCTCCGCCGTCACCGCTGTCGCCACCGCCGCGGCCCTGGCCGCCGTCACCGGCTGCACCTCGAAAAGCTCGGGCGACGGTGACGACGCGATCCAGGTGACCGCCGCCGACTCCAAATGCGGCACCTCCACCAAGTCGGTGGCGGCCGGTCAGGTCACCCTGAAGATCGAGAACAAGGGCTCCAAGGCGACCGAGGTGGAGATCCTCTTTCCGGACGACCGGATCGTCTCCGAGAAGGAGAACATCGGCCCGGGCACCAAGTACACGCTGACCGCCGAGGTCAAGGCGGGCTCGTACGAGATCGCCTGCCGGCCGGGCATGAAGGGCCACGGCGTCCGCCAGAAGCTCACGGTCACCGGCGGCTCGGTCGCCAAGCGCGACCCGAAGCTGGACGCGGCCGTCGCCGCCTACCGCGAGTACGCGCAGGAGCAGGCCGACGCGACGCTCCCGAAGGTGGAGACGTTCGCCAACGCCATCAAGGCCGGGAACATCGAGGCCGCCAAGAACGCCTACGCCCCCTCCCGCGTCGGCTGGGAGGCCACCGAGCCGATCGCCGAGTCGTTCGGGGACATCGACCCCAAGACCGACACCCGCGCCGACGGCCTGGAGAAGGGCCAGAAGTGGACCGGCTGGCACGCCCTTGAGAAGGCGCTGTGGGCGGACAAGAAGATCGGCGCCGAGCAGAAGACCCTCGCCACCGAACTGGTCACCGACCTGAAGGACTGGCAGAAGCGGGTCGGCAAGGCCGAGATCACCCCGACCTCCATGGCCAACGGCGCCAAGGAACTCCTCGACGAGGTCGCCACCGGCAAGATCACCGGCGAGGAGGACCGTTACTCGCACACCGACCTGAGCGACTTCAAGGCCAACGTCGACGGCGCGCAGAAGGCGTACGAGCTGCTCAAGCCGGTCGCCCAGAAGAACGACGCGGCCCTCACGACCGAACTGGACAAGCAGTTCGCCTCGCTCAACACGCTGCTCGACAAGTACCGCTCCGACAGTGCGCAGAACAAGGCGTACAACGGCTTCGTGCCGTACAACACGGTCACCAAGGACCAGCAGAAGGAGCTGTCGGACGCGGTCAACGCGCTCGCGGAGCCGCTCTCCAAGCTCGCCGCCACCGTCGTGAAGTAGGGGACCGACCATGACGGACACACAGGAAGCCGCCGCCGAGGCCGCCGACTCGAAGGCACCCTCGCGGCGTTCGCTGATCGGCTGGGGTGGTGCCGGGCTCGCGCTCGGCGCCGCCGCGGCCGGCGGCGCGGTCGCGGCGGTCCGCTCCGGGGACGACATGGACCCGGCCGCCGCCGAGATGGGCGCGGCGGTCGCCTTCCACGGCGCCAACCAGGCCGGTATCGCCACTCCGGTGCAGGACAGGCTGCACTTCGCAGCGTTCGACGTACAGACCGACGACCGCGCCGAGTTCGTCCAGATGCTCAAGGACTGGACGGCCGCCGCACGCCGGATGACCGACGGGAAGGCGGTCGGCAACGGCGCGTACGGCGGTCTCGCCGAGGCGCCGCCGGACGACACCGGCGAGGCGCTGGGCCTGAAGCCCTCGCGGCTGACGCTGACGATCGGCTTCGGTCCGTCGCTGTTCGCGAAGTTCGGCGAGAAGTTCCAGATCGCCGACCGGCGGCCCGCCGCGCTGGTGGATCTGCCGCAGTTCCCCGGCGACAACCTCGACAAGTCCCGTACCGGCGGCGACCTGTGCATCCAGGCCTGCGCGGACGACCCGCAGGTCGCCGTGCACGCGATCCGCAACCTGGCCCGGATCGGCTTCGGCACGGTCAACATCCGTTGGTCGCAGCTCGGTTTCGGCAAGACGTCCTCGACCACGCCGGGCGCGCAGACCCCGCGCAACCTGATGGGGTTCAAGGACGGCACCCGGAACATCGCGGGCACCGAGACGGACCGGCTGAAGAAGTTCGTGTGGGTCGACGACGGTGACGTGGACGACAACTCGGCCTGGATGACCGGGGGTTCGTATCTGGTCGCCCGGCGGATCCGGATGCACATCGAGACCTGGGACCGCACCTCGCTGCAGGAGCAGGAGGACATCTTCGGCCGGGACAAGGGCGAGGGCGCCGCGGTCGGCAAGGCCAAGGAGCACGACCCGCCGTTCCTGAAGGCGATGAAACCGGACGCGCACGTCCGGCTCGCGCATCCCGACTCCAACCACGGGATCACCATCCTGCGCCGGGGCTACTCCTTCACCGACGGCACCGACGGCCTCGGCCGCCTGGACGCGGGCCTGTTCTTCCTCGCCTACCAGCGCGACGTCCGCAAGGGGTTCGTCCCCCTCCAGCGGAGCCTGTCGGCGACGGACGCCCTCAACGAGTACATCCAGCACGTGGGTTCGGCGGTCTTCGCCGTTCCGCCTGGCGTCCGCGACAAGGACGACTGGTGGGGCAGCACGCTGTTCTCCAAGGAGGCGTAACGCGTGTTCTCCAACTACCTGATCGGACTGCGCGAGGGCCTGGAAGCCAGCCTGGTCGTCTGCATCCTGATCGCCTACCTGGTCAAGACGGACCGCAGGGACGCCCTGAAGCCGATCTGGATCGGCATCGCCGTCGCCGTCCTCATCGCGATGGGCTTCGGCTGCGCGCTCGAATTCGGCTCCCAGGAACTGACGTTCCAGGCGCAGGAGGCGCTCGGCGGCTCGCTGTCGATCGTCGCGGTCGGCCTGGTGACGTGGATGGTGTTCTGGATGCGGCGCACCGCCCGGCACCTCAAGTCCGAACTGCACGGCAAGTTGGACGCGGCCCTGGCGATGGGCACCGGCGCACTGGTCGCCACCGCGTTCCTCGCCGTCGGCCGCGAGGGCCTGGAGACGGCCCTGTTCGTGTGGGCGTCGGTGCACGCGGCGAGCGACGGCACCCCGCGCCCGCTGGTCGGCGTAGGACTGGGCCTGGCCACCGCCATCCTCCTGGGCTGGCTGTTCTACCGCGGCGCGTTGAAGATCAACCTCGCCAAGTTCTTCACCTGGACCGGCGCCATGCTGGTCGTCGTCGCGGCGGGCGTCCTGGCGTACGGCTTCCACGACCTCCAGGAGGCCGACTGGATCCCCGGTCTGACGAACCTGGCCTTCGACATCAGCAACACGATCCCGCCGGACAGCTGGTACGGCACCCTCCTCAAGGGTGTCTTCAACTTCCAGCCGGACCCGACCGTCCTCCAGGTCACGGTGTGGCTGCTGTACCTGGTCCCGACGCTCGCGCTCTTCTTCGCCCCGGTAGGGTTCGCCTCCGGGAAGGGGAAGGTGAAGACACCTGATGAGCAGGGATCGCGGCCCTCGAAGGCTCCGCAGGCTTGACCGGCGCGTACTGATAGCGGCCTCGGTGACCGCTTTGTCGCTGACGGCGAGCGGTTGTGTGGTGGTGCACGGCGAGCGCGAGGTGCTCCCCACGACCACCCGCGCCGAGGCCGCGAAGGCGCTCCAGCAGTTCACGACCGCGTACAACGCGGCGGACAAGGCCTACGACAGTTCGCTCGACGCCGACCATGTCACCGGCGCCCTCGGCGACATCGACGCGGCCCGGCTGAAGGCCGGTCACACCAACAGCCCGTCCGGCAACCCGGCGCACACACCGCTGACGCTGACCGACGCGACGTTCACGATCCCCAAGAAGGCGGGCTGGCCGCGCTGGTTCGTCGCCGAGGCGCAGGGCAACAAGGGCGGAAACCTGCACTGGCTGCTGGTGTTCACCCGCGACGATCTCAACGAGCCCTTCCAGGTGGCGTATCTGACGCTGATCACGCCCGGCTCGCTGCCCAAGGTCAAGAAGGACGCCGCCGGCTGGGCCGAGTCCGTGCCCGCCAACGCCACCGAACTCGCCGTCCCGCCCGGGCAGTTGAGCAAGGACTACACGACGTACCTGAAGAGCGGCGGGCAGACCTTCGCCGCCGGCCCGCACACCAGCGACTGGCGGTCCCAGCGCGCGAAGTCGGCGAAGAAGCCGGGCCTGGTCACGCAGTACATCGACGAGCCGGTCACCAGCGGCGACTACGCCCCGCTGGCGCTGCGCACCGAGGACGGCGGCGCGCTGGTGTTCTTCACGACCCGGCGCTTCGAGAAGGAGACCGCCGCCGCGGGCACCTCGATCCCCACCCCGAACGCGAACGTCCAGGCCCTGACGACCGGCGAGATCAAGCAGTCGCTCACCCTGGAGTTCGTCTCCAACGGGGTGGCGGTGGATCCGAAGAGCGGCGGACAGGTGTCGATCGAGGCCCGCCTGGAGGGGCTGACTTCGGCCGAGGGATCCTGAACGGCTCGGTTCCGCCGGGGAGTCGAGCGGTCAGTGGCGCGAAGGCCAGGCCGCGCTCGCGTGGTCGGGCTCCTCGCCTGCGTACCGGGCGCACGCGTCGGTGAGGGTCTCCAGCAGGCTCAGCGGGTCGGGCAGCGGGTGCTCCAGCCCGCGTACCCACCACACAGACCGGTCGTCGGCACCACCCGGCAGCCGGGCGGGCGGTACGAGGACGTAGGACCCGCGGCAGTGCCAGCGCAGTCCGTTGTGCTCGTCCATCGTCTCGGGGTGGCAGTCCAGCTCGCACGGCCACCACTCGTCCTCGTCCTCGGGGGTGCCGCGGGTGAGGGTGAAGAACAGCAGCCGGCCGTCGGAGCTCTCGGCGACGGGCCCGACCTCGACGCCGGCGCCGAGCAGCCGCTCCAGCGCGGAGCGGCCCGCCTCCAGCGGCACGTCGAGGACGTCGTGCACCATGCCGGTCGCGGTGATGAAGTTGGCCTGCGGCTGATGCCGGGCCCAGCGCTCGATCTGCGCCTTGTCGGTCGTGGACTGCGTCTGCCACGCGAACGACACCGGGTGCCGCGCCGGGGTGGGACAGCCGACCCGGTCGCAGGAACAGCCGTAGCCGGCGGCCGGGTACGCGGCGGGCGCGAGCGGCAGACCCGCTCCGGCAGCGGCCAGCAGCAGGACCTCACGACCACCGTCGCCGGTGGCCTCCTTCGGCCGGCGTCCGCGCAGCCACTGGGCGATTTTCCCCTGCAGGCCGGTCTTGCCGCCGAAGTCCGCGTGGTCCCCGCTCATCTGCACCTCGCCTCGCTGTCGTCCCAACAGCATGCCTTATGGTCGCATCGTCCTACGCTCCGGGGGGTGCAGAGCCGACATCTGGGGTGCTCCCGACAGGGTGGCACCGGGTGTCACCTCGGGGCGAGTCCGTTGAGCGCGTAGTCGACGAGGGTGTCCGTGTAGGCGTGGGAGATCGGTCCCGTGTGCTGGAGCCAGCGCTGGGCGAGCGGGGAGACGAACAGTTCCAGGGCGATACGGGGGTCGACGTCCGGCCGGACGCCGCCGGCGTCCTGGGCCGCGCGCAACCGGTCGACGTAGAGCTGGAGTTGGGGCTCCAGCAGCTTGGCGACGAACTCGCGGCCCAACGGCTCGTTGACGAGCCCCTCGGCGGCCAGCGCCCGGGCCGGCGCCTCGAAGCGGGGGTCGAGCAGCTCGTCGACCGTGGCCCGCAGCACGGCCTTGAGGTCGGCGGCGAGATCTCCGGTGTCGGGGATGCGGTACGGCTCCTGGCCCGCGTCCCTGGCCGCCTGCTCGCCCAGCGCCAGGAACGCCTCCAGCAGCACGTCCGCCTTCGACGGCCACCACCGGTAGATGGTCTGCTTGCCCACCCCGGCCCGCGCGGCGATCCCCTCGACGGTCGTCTTCGGGTAGCCGACCTCCGCGACGAGAGCGAGCGCGGCGTCACGGATCGCCCGCCGGGACCTGTCGCTGCGACGGGTGGCGTCGGGGGTCGCCCGGTCGGAGGTGACGCGGTCAGGGCCGGCGCGGTCGGGGGTGGGCTTCTTGACCATGGGGTGACGGTACCGGCCTGGTGGTTTCTACGGCTGCGAGGTGTTCGGCGGCCAGGCGTCGCCCCAGTCCGCGTCCCGGGCCGCCTTGTACAGGTCGCCGTGGCGTTTGCTGACCGTCGTGCGGCGCAGCTGTTCGTCGGGCTCGCACAGGTCGAGGAGGACCTGGCCCTTGCGGATCTGGGGGCGGCGGATCACGCGGGCGGGCGCCTGGGCGGCGGGCGGGAAGCGGGTCGCGGCGACGTAGCTGAACTTCTCGTCCTCGTACGGCAGTGAGCCGCCCTTGACCTGGCGGTGCAGGGAGGAACGGCTGACCCGGGCCGAGAAGTGGCACCAGTCCGTGCCGGGGGCGATCGGGCAGGGGGCGCTGTGCGGGCAGGGGGCGGCGATGTGGAAGCCGGCGGCGACCAGGCGGGTGCGGGCCTCGATCACCCGGGCGTAGCCGTCGGGGGTGCCTGCCTCGACGATGACGACCGCCTGCGCGGCGGAGGCGCAGGCGTCGACCAGGGCGCTGCGGTCCTGTTCCGTCAGCTCGTTGAGGACGTAGGAGACGGTGACCAGGTCGGTGGGGTCCAGGGTGAGGGTCTTGCCGATGCGGGCCCTTTGCCAAGTCGCCTCGCGCAGGGGCGGGTTGGTGGCGGCGAGTTCCTTGCCGAGGGCGAGGGCGGGTTCGGCCCAGTCGAGGACGGTGACCTTGCGGGGGCCGGGCCAGGTGGCGGTGACGGCCCAGGTGGCCGCGCCGGTGCCGCCGCCGACGTCTGTGTGGGTGGTGGGGGTCCAGTCCGGAGTTGCCGCCGCGAGTTCTTCCAGGGCGGTGCGGGCCGCCTCGAACGTCGCCGGCATGCGGTACGCGGCGTAGGCCGCCACGTCCGCGCGGTCGCGGAGGATGGGGGTGTCGGTGGGGGTGGTGCCCCGGTAGGTGGTGATGAGGCGCTCCACGGCTCGGGACGCCTGCTTGGGCGGGAGGCCGTCGAGGAGAGCGGCGAGGCTCGTGCGGAGGGCTTCCGCCGGGGGTACGGGGGCATTCACCCGCCGATTCTAATCGCGCCCCCGCCGCCCCTCCCCGTCCCGTCCTCGGGGCCGCCGGCCCCGGAATCTAGGTCATATTGCGGATGCCACCGCACAGCGCTCCTCATAGGTTCCATGGCGTGCCACACCATTCCCCCAACCCCAATACGTGAGGACTCCCATGAGTACCGATGTTTCCCGCCGTCACGTACTGGCGGCAGGAGCGGCGCTGGCCGGGGCGGCGGCGCTGATGGCCGGCTCGGAAGGAACGGCCGGAGCGGCGACGTCCACCACCGGTACCGGTGAGGAGAAGTCGAAGGTGAAGCCCACGATCGTCCTGGTGCACGGCGGCTACGCCGATTCGTCCTGCTGGAACGCCACCATCGGGGAGTTGCAGGACAAGGGCTACACCACGGTCTGCGCGGCGAACCCGCTGCGGGGTATTCCGACCGACGCCCCGTACATCGCGAGTCTGCTGGACTCCATCAGCGGACCGGTCGTGCTGGTCGCGCACTCCATGGGTGGCACGGTCATCACGAATGCCGCCGCCGGGAAGGACAACGTCAAGGCGTTGGTCTACATCGCGGCGTTCGCGCCCGACGTGGGCGAGACACAGGGGGAGCTCATCACCAAGTTCCCCGGCAGCGAGGTCGGGCCGGTGAGCGTGCCGGTCCCGTACACGAAGGCCGACGGCACCACCGGAACCGATCTGTACCTGAGCAAGGACGGCCAGGCGGCCTTCGCCGCCGACATACCCACCGCCGACTTCCGGGTCCTGCAGGCCACGCAGCGGCCGTTCGACGCCGACTCCTTCGTCTTCCCGACCACGGCCGCGGCCTGGAGGACGATCCCGTCGTGGGGGCTGGTCGCCGGCCGGGACAAGGCGATCCCGCCGGCGTGCGAGCGCTGGATGTACAGCCGGGCGAACGCGCGCAAGGTCGTCGAAGTGCCGCGCTCGTCGCACGTCGTGATGATCAGTCACCCCAAGGTCGTCGCCGACCTCATCAGGGACGCCGCCAAGGCGATCAGCTGACGCTCGCGGCAAGCGCCCCGGTCCACCACCACGGACCGGGGCGCTTCCACGACCGCGCCCTTCACCTGACCGCCCTCGCCATTCTCGTGGCCGCCCTGGCCCGTGGTCCGTTGTCCGCCGGGCGTCTGCGCGGGTGGACCGTGTTGGCCAGGAGAACCACGAACGTGTCCGTCGCTCGGTCCAGGACCAGGGACGTGCCCGTGAACCCCGTATGGCCCGCGGCGCCTTGGCCTGCCAGGTCGCCCATGAACCAGGGTTGGTCCAGGGCGAAGCCCAGGGCCGGCGGGGTGAGGAGGAGTTCGACGAGGTCGGGGCCGAGGATGCGGGCGGGGCCGTAGGAGCCGCCGGCCAGGAGGGTGCGGGCGAAGATCGCCAGGTCTCGGGCCGTTGAGAAGAGGCCCGCGTGGCCGGCCACGCCGCCCAGGGCCCAGGCGTTCTCGTCGTGGACGACGCCTCGGAGCATGCCTCGGTCGACCTTGGCCCAGGGGCGTCGTTGGTCCTCCGTCGCGGCGGCGCCCGGGCAGGGGCCGAAGGTCGTCGACGTCATGCCCAGGGGGCGGGTGATGCCCTCGTGGACCAGGACGTCCAGGGGGCGGCCCGTGATGCGCTCCAGGACGTACTGGAGGAGCAGCAGGTTGAGGTCCGAGTAGGTGTAGGTGCCGGGGACGCCCACCGGGGGTTCGGCGCGGAGGAGGGTCATGCGTTCCGCGTCGTCCGCGCAGTCGTAGAGCGGGAGTTCGGGGCGCAGGCCGGATGTGTGGGTGAGGAGCTCGCGGACCGTGATGCCGTGTCTGGCCGCCGCGCGGAAGTCCGGCAGGTAGTCGCCCACGCGCGCGTCGATGCCCAGCGTGCCGCGCTCGATCTGCTGGACGGCGGCCACCGAGGTGAAGAGTTTGGTGAGGGAGGCCAGGTCGAAGGGGGTGTCGACGGTGGTCGGGACGCGGGACTTCTTCGGCAGTTCGACGCCCGTGTCGCTCTCCGGGTCGTAGGACTTGTACCGGACCGCCCAGCCCGCCGCCTCCGCCACGGCGATCACCGGACCGCGTCCGGCGACCACGACCGCGCCCGCCGCCCAGGGGCGGTCCCCGGTGGTGAGGTCGTGGACCTCTTTGGCGAGCAGACGGAGTTCCTCGGGGTCGAGGCCGGCACGTTCCGGTGTGTCGTCGCGCAGTCTCGGTGCGCTCAGCTCCCCGCTCCCTCCACGCTCGTACGTTTGTTCCAGGGACGGCAGATTCCCATGAAGCAGGCCAGTGCCACCAGTGCGGCCACCAGTTGGACGACGGCCATCGGGACGGCCGTGTGTTCCCCGGCGATCCCGACGAGCGGCGAGGCGACCGCGCCTATCAGGAAGGACGACGTTCCGAGCAGCGCGGATGCGGAGCCCGCCGCCTTTTTGGTACGCATCAGGGCGAGCGCCTGCGCGTTGGGCAGCGTCACCCCCATGGCCGACATCAGGACGAACAGGGCGGCGGCGACCGGAACCAGCCCGACCTCGCCGAACACGCCCGTCGACATGAGCAGCAACCCGGTCGCGGCGGCGATCACGACGAGCAGACCGGCGCCCAGCACCTTTTCGAGGGCGACCCGGCCGACCAGCACCTTGCCGTTGACCTGGCCGACGATCACCAGGCCGACCGAGTTCAGGCCGAACAGCAGGCTGAACGTCTGCGGGGAGGCGCCGTAGATCTCCTGGATCACGAACGGCGAGGCCGAGATGTACGCGAACAGCGCGGCGAAGGTGAAGCCGCCGGTGAGCATGTAGCCGGTGAAGGGCAGGTCGGCGAGCAGGCGGCGCATCGAGTGCAGGGCCTCCCCCACTCCGCCGCTGTGGCGTTCGGCGGGGGCGAGCGTCTCGGGCAGCCTGGTCCACACGACCGCGGTCAGCAGGGCGCCGACCACGGTCAGGACCACGAACACGCCCCGCCAGTCCGTCACCCGCAGGATCTGGCCGCCGATCAGCGGCGCGACGATCGGGGCGACCCCGGAGATCAGCATGAGCGTGGAGAAGAAGCGGGCCATCGCCATGCCGTCGTACAGGTCGCGGACCACCGCGCGGGCGATGACGATCCCGGCGGCGCCCGCCAGGCCCTGCGCCAGCCGGAAGGCGACCAGGGCCTCCACGGTGGGCGCGAGGGCGCACAGGGCGGTGGCGACGATGTAGACCGCCAGGCCGGTCAGGAGCGGGCGGCGGCGGCCCCAGCGGTCGCTCATCGGGCCGACCACGAGCTGACCCAGCGCCATGCCGAGCAGACAGGCGGTGAGCGTGAGCTGGACGGTCGCGGCGGGCGCGTGCAGGGAGCGGGTGACCTCCGGGAGCGAGGGGAGGTACATGTCCATCGCGAGCGGGGGTGTGGCCGTGAGGCCGCCCAGGATGAGCGTGACGAGGATGCCGGTGCGGCGCGCGGCGAGGACGGGCACCGGGACGGCCGGTT
The DNA here is from genome assembly GCF_029892565.1 of Streptomyces pseudovenezuelae. Lineage (GTDB taxonomy): Bacteria > Actinomycetota > Actinomycetes > Streptomycetales > Streptomycetaceae > Streptomyces > Streptomyces pseudovenezuelae_A. Next base: position 652,119 of record NZ_JARXVH010000005.1, read on the forward strand.
CCGCCATGGGTTCCGCCGCCTCTTCCGCGCCCTGGTGCGGACTCTGCTCCACGCCCTGGTCCAGGCGCGGTGTCGGCGCCCCCTGCTCGGGCATGTGCCCCTCCCTCTCCGAGTGATCCGACACCTATGCTCTCAGCTCGTACACAGTGCCGAGGGTCACACGAGCGGCCGAGGGGCACCTGAGCGAGGGCGGCGCGAGATGGCGGCGGAGAACGTGCGGTGGGGAATTCTGGCGACCGGTGGGATCGCCGCCGCGTTCACGGCGGAACTGGTGGATCTGCCGGATGCCGAGGTGGTCGCGGTGGCCTCGCGGACCGAGGCGTCGGCGAAGGCATTCGCGGAGCGGTTCGGGATCGAGCGGGCCTACGGCGACTGGGGCTCGCTCGCCACGGACGAGGACATCGATGTCGTGTACGTCGCCACCCCTCACTCGGCGCACCGGGTGGCCGCGGGCCTGTGCCTGGAGGCCGGGCGGAACGTGCTGGTCGAGAAGGCGTTCACGCTCAACGCGCGCGAGGCGGAGGAGCTGGTCGCGCTGGCGCGGGGGCGCGGGAGCTTCCTGATGGAGGCCATGTGGATGTACTGCAACCCCATGATCCGGCGGCTGAAGACGCTGGTCGACGACGGCGTGATCGGTGAAGTGCGCACGATCCAGGCCGACTTCGGGCTCGCCGGACCCTTCCCGCCCGCGCACCGGCTGCGCGACCCGGAGCAGGGCGGCGGCTCGCTGCTCGACCTCGGGGTGTACCCGGTGTCGTTCACGCAGCTGCTGCTCGGGGAGCCGTCGGACGTGGTGGCGCGAGCTGTGCTCTCCGACGAGGACGTCGATCTGCAGACCGGAGCACTGCTCAGCTGGGAGAGCGGCGCTCTCGCTTCGGTGCACTGCTCCATCGTCGGCGGTCTGTCGACCTCGGCCTCGATCACCGGCTCTCTGGGCCGCATCGACATCCCGGACGGCTTCTTCTTCCCGGACCGCTTCGTCCTGCACCGCGACGGCCGCGACGCGGAGGAGTTCGCCGCCGACCCGGCCGACGGCCCCCGCAACAGCCTCCGTCACGAGGCCCGCGAGGTCATGCGCGCCCTGCGGTCCGGCGAGAGCGAGTCCCCGCTCGTCCCCCTCGACGGCACCCTCGCGGTGATGCGCACGCTGGACACGATCCGGGAGCGGATCGGGGTGCGGTACCCGAACGAGGCGTGATCCCGGAGACACCGGAACGGGGCGTGACCTCGCGGGATCCCGCTTCGTAGGCTGCGGTCCATGGATGCTGAGCAATCGAAGATCGCCGTGGTGACCGGTGCGGGTTCCGGGATCGGGCGGGCCGTCGCCGTCGAGTTGTCGCACGCCGGCTGGTCCGTCGCGCTCGCCGGGCGGCGCCCCGAGGCGCTGGAGGAGACGGCGGCGCTCGCGGCCGACGGTGCCGCCCTCGTCGTACCTACCGATGTCTCTCAACCGGCCGACGTGGCCGGGCTGTTCGGGGCGACCGTGGAGCGGTTCGGGCGGGTGGACCTGCTGTTCAACAACGCGGGGACGTTCGGTCCCGGTGGGGTGCCGGTGGAGGAACTGGCGTACGAGGCCTGGCGGCACGTGGTGGACACCAACCTCAACGGGGCGTTCCTGTGCGCACAGGCGGCCTACCGGCAGATGAAGGAACAGGACCCGCAGGGCGGGCGGATCATCAACAACGGTTCCATTTCCGCCCATACGCCCCGGCCGCAGTCGGTGGCGTACACAGCGACCAAGCACGCGCTGACCGGCCTCACCAAGTCGCTGTCGCTGGACGGGCGGCCGTACCGGATCGCGGTGGGGCAGATCGACATCGGCAACGCGGCGAGCGCCATGACGGCGGGGATGCAGACGGGCGCGTTGCAGGCGAACGGTGAGGTCGCGCCCGAGCCCGTGATGGATGTCGCCGATGTCGCGCGCACCGTGCGGCACATGGCGGAGCTGCCGCTGGAGGCGAACGTGCAGTTCGCGACCGTACTGGCGACGACGATGCCGTACGTCGGCCGCGGCTGAGCACGTCCGCCGATCCCAACTCCCAACTTGCACAAGCGGAATTTGACCGTCCGTACTATTGCGGCCGGTGGCGGGCTTATGCTCAACTCTCCTACACAAGAGCTTCACACTTGGAGCACTGGGCTTCCGCAGACCAAAACCGAGGGGGGATGCGGCAGCCGTTCCATGGCATCGCGTGGGGGTGGACCTCATGTGGGACCGTGAGGTACGCAACCGGTGCCTGGAACGGCTGCCGCGAAATTTCAGTCGCGGCGGCTCGTCTTGTTCTCCTCCGCCGCCCCCGCTGAGCCGGCCGCCCGGCGCCTGCGCAGCGCCCACGCCCCGCCCGCCAGCAACGCGACCGTGCCACCCGCGCCCGTCAGCGTCCCCCAGGGCGAGGACCCGCCGCCCGCCGCCGAGCCCGGCGCCCCGGCCGCCGCCCGCGCCGAAGAACCACTCGGCGTCGCGGTCACCTTCGTCCCGCCCTCGCTGAGCGGATCGACCAGCGTGCCCACCGCCCCGGACGAACTCCCTTTCCCAAAGCCCCAGTCGAGCAGCGCGGCCGTCTCCTCGTAGACGGCGTTGTAACCGCTCTTGGGATGCATCACCGTCACCAGCAGGGTCCGGCCGTCACGGGTGGCGGCGCCGGTGAAGGTGTTGCCGGCGTTGCTCGTGTAACCGTTCTTGACCCCGATCAGACCGTCGTACGTCTTCACCCCGTACATGCCCGTCAGCAGGCGGTCGGTGTTCTGGATCTGGAAGGTCTTCTTGCCGCCCGCCGGGAAGTCGGCGGCCCTGGTGGCGCAGTAGGCGCGGAAGTCGGCGTCCTTCAGCCCGTGCCGGGCGAAGAGCGTGAGGTCGTAGGCGGACGACAACTGGCCCTTGTGGTCGAAGCCGTCAGGGCTGACGACATGGGTGTCCAGGGCCTGCAGATCCGCCGCCCTGGCCTGCATCTCGGCGACCGTCCTGGCGACCCCGCCGTTCATGTGGGCGAGCACGTGCACGGCGTCGTTTCCGGAGCGCAGGAAGACGCCCTGCCACAACTGCTCGACGGTGTACGTGATTCCGGGCTTGACGCCGACCAGGCTGGAGCCGGACGGGATGCCGGCCAGGTCCGCGTCGGTCACCCGGTACCGCTCGGTCCGCTCGAACTTCCCCAGCACCGTGTCGGCGAACAGCATCTTCAGCGTGGACGCGGGCGCGAGCCGGCGATGCGCGTCGCGGGCGGCGAGCACCTCTCCGCTGTCGTGGTCGGCGACCAGCCAGGCGGCGGCGGTGAGTCTCTTGGGCAGACCGGTGCCCTGAATTCCGCGACGGGCCAGCCGGACGCCGCCGACAACGGTGGCGGCGTGCGCGTCGGTCGCCGTGGCGAGCGGAATGGCGGCGGCAGCACAAAGGCCCAGTGCGGCCCGCCGGGTGAGCGGAGAGGAATCGTGCATTCGGGGACCGTACACCGCACCCAACAGGGGTTTCCTGGCAGGTTGCCCTCTACAGGATAAGAATTGGCTGTCTTACGAAACTCTGATTCGCGGCCTCGCATTCTCAGCCCTGACACATCCTTTACTCAGCCGGACTCAAAGGTTTCTCCCTAGCTTGTGGCAGCGCCCACAGCGGGCGCCAAGAACCTTCGAGGAACGGGATGTTTGGCATCTATCTCAAGCGCGAACTGGGCCGGAGAAAGAAAGCGGCTCTGGTCATCGCACTGGGTCTGGCGCTCGGAATCGCTCTGGTCATCACCGTCAACTCGGTGTCGGCCGGCATGACGCAGGCGCAGGACAAGGTCCTGAAGTCTCTCTACGGCCTCGGCACGGACATGACCGTGACCAAGGCGCAGGCCGCCCCCACCAGCGGCAGCTCCGGGGGCCCGAGGTTCAACTTCGACGCCAAGTCGAGCAGCAGCAGCACGCAGAGCTCCGACCGGGTCAACACGCAGGGTGGTCAGGCCCTCGCGTCCTCCCTCGTCACCAAGGTCGCGGCGCAGAAGGGCGTGTCGAGCGCGGTCGGCGCGCTCACCCTGAACGTCACCAAGGTCGACGGCTCCTTCACCCAGGGCAAGGCGCAGTCCTCCACCTCCGGCTCCTCCCAGCAGGGCGGACCGGGCGGCGGCAACAGCGGCAGCACCGGCCAGCCCCAAGTGCAGGGCGGCGGCGCCTCCTTCGACGTCAACTCCTACTCCGTGGCCGGCATCGACGTCAGCAACCAGGACCTCGGCCCGCTCGCCACGTCGAAGATCACCTCCGGCAAGACCTTCACCTCCGCGCAGACCAACTCCAAGGTCGCCGTGGTCAGCAAGTCCTACGCCAAGGAGAAGAAGTACAAGGTCGGTTCGACCTTCAAGATCTCCGGCACCAAGTTCACGGTCATCGGCATCGCGACGCCCGACAGCTCCGAGTCCACCACCGACGTCTTCGTGCCCCTGAAGCAGGCGCAGACGCTGGGCGACTCGAAGAACAAGGTCACCACGATCTACGTCAAGGCGACCGACTCGCAGCAGATCTCGACCGTCAAGTCGACGATCCAGAAGAACATCTCGGGTACGACGGTCACCACCTCGGCCGACCTCGCCTCCACCGTCTCCGGCTCGCTGTCCACCGCCTCCGACCTGGCGACCAGCGTCGGCAAGTGGCTCTCGGTGGCGGTACTGGTGGCGGCCTTCCTGGTGGCCGCGCTGCTGACCTCCTCGGCCGTCTCCCGCCGGGTACGCGAGTTCGGCACGCTGAAGGCGCTGGGCTGGCCGAGCCGCAAGGTGACCCGGCAGGTCGTCGGCGAGTCCATGGTCAACGGTCTGATCGGGGGCGCTCTCGGCATCGCCCTGGGCCTCGCGGCCGCCTACACGGTCACCGTGATCAGCCCCAAGCTGACCGCGCAGCTCGGCTCCACCGGTGGTGGCGGCGGCGCGGGCGGCGGTCCCGGTGGCGGCGGCCCCGGCCGGCAGTCCACGGCCAGCACGATGGAGATCGCCCTCTCCGCCCCCGTCTCCCTGACCACCATCGCGCTCGCGGTGGGCCTGGCGGTCACCGGCGGTCTGATCGCCGGCGCCATGGGCGGCTGGCGCGCCTCCCGGATGCGCCCGGCCGACGCCCTGCGCAGCGTGTCGTAACACCCCCCGTGCAGGGGCGCCGCCACCACTCCCCCCGGGCGGCGGCGCCCCGCCCCCCCCTCTTGCCACCTCCTGCTAGCTCCTGGAGCACCCATGTACAGACTCACCGGCGTCACCAAGCGGTACACGCGCGGCAAGGAGACCGTCGAGGCGCTGCGCGGCATCGACCTGACCATCGAGGACGGCGACCAGCTCGTCATCCAGGGCCCGACCGGCGGGGGCAAGTCCACCCTGCTGCAGATGATCGGCGGCCTGGACCGGCCGACCGAGGGCAGCGTGGAGCTGGACGGCGTCGACCTCGCGCGGATCAGCGAGGCGAAGCTGACCCGGCTGCGCGCCGAGAAGGTCGGCATCATCTTCCAGTCCTTCAACCTCATCCCGACCCTGACCGCGCAGGAGAACGTCGAGACGGCCCTGGTCCCGCTCGGCGTGAAGCCCGCCGAGCGGCGCGAGCGGGCGGCCGAGGCGCTGGCCTCGGTCGGTCTCGGCGACCGCCTGCGCCACGCCCCCGCCGAGCTCTCCGGCGGCCAGCAGCAGCGCGTCGCGATCGCCCGCGCGCTGGTGAAGAAGCCGAAGGTGCTGCTGGCCGACGAGCCCACCGGCAACCTCGACGAGGGCACCCGCGACGACATCATGGGCCTGCTGGAGGGCCTGTGGCACGAGTACGGGCTGACCTTCGTCATGGTCACCCACGACTCCTCCATCGCCCGCCGCGCCCCGCGCCTGGCCATCATCAAGGCGGGCCGGCTCACGCTCACGGAGCAGGGCGGGCAGTTCGCACCGGCCGCGCAGCAACAGCCGTACGGGGAGCAGCAGTTCGGCGATCAGGGGTACGGCGGTCAGCAGGACGGCGATCAGCAGCAGTACGCCCGGTACGGCAACCAGGGGTACTGACGCCACGGCAACCAGGGTTACCGAATGCCGTGCCCCCAGGGGCCGTTCACCTTCCGAGCATCCGGTCGACCTCGGCCAGCTGCCCGGCGGTGAGCGGCCCCTTCTCGATCGCGCCCGCGTTCTGCTCGGCCTGCTCGACCGACCGGAACCCAGGGATCGGGATCGTCTGCGGGCTGCGCGCCCAGATCCAGGCGAGGGCGCCCTGGGCGGGGGTACGGCCCTCGCTGGTGAGGATGTCCCGGAGGGCGTCCACGCGGGCGACCCAGTCCTCGTCGGCGCCCGCGCCCTGCTTGAAGCCGGTCATCCAGGCGGGCGGGGTGTTGCGGATGTCGCCGGCTTCGAGGGTGCGTCCGGCGCGCTGCTTTCCGGTCAGCAACCCCATCGCCAGCGGGCTGCGGTTGACGCTCGCGAGCCCCGACTCCTCGCACAGCGCGAGCATTTCGGGCGCGTCGTTGAGCACGTTGAGCGTGTGCTGCACGGCGGCGCAGTGCTCTCCCTGCGCGAACACGGCGGCCCGGGCGGGGTCGTCGGTGCTCCAGGCGTAGGCACGGATGAGGCCCTCGCGCACGAACTCCTCGCACTGGTCCCGGAGTTCGGCCGCCCGCCGCGGATCCGCGTCGGAGAGGTGCAGTTGGTACAGGTCGACGTGATCGGTGCCGAGCCGCTCCAGCGAGGCGGTCAGTGCGCGGCGGGCGTACTCCGGGGAGTCGTCGCCGCCGGTGAGCGTGCGGGTCTCCTCGTCGAAGACGTTGCCCCACTTGGTGGCGACCACGACGTCGTCGCGCCGCTTGCCGAGGGCACGACCGAGCACCCGCTCGCTGTGCCCGGCGCCATAGGTGTCGGCGGTGTCGAAGTACGTCACCCCGAGGTCGAGGGCGCGCCGGATCGCCCGTACGGACTCGTCGTCGTCGACCTTGCCCCAGCCCAGGGGCTGCCCGTCGGGACCCTGCCACTCGCCTCCGATGGCCCAGCAGCCGAAGCCGAGGGCGCTCACTTCGATACCGCTGCGACCGAGTGTCCTGTTCGTCTTCATACCGACAGACGCTAAGAGTTGAAGCGCACACGAAGGCAAGGGGTTATACGAACCTGTCTACGCCTGGCCGGTCTCGAAGCGCGAGATCCTGCCGTCGTCCTCCACCGTGAAGCTCCACCGGGTGCGCATCTCGCCCCAGGTGTCGTTGCGGTAGTTCGCGAGGAGCGCGCGGCCGCCCTGGGACTCGTTGTCGACGTCGAGGTGACCGTTGGAGGAGAAGATCTCCCGGTCGATCCACTCGTCGAGGTCCCGGTCGGATCCGTCGTCCGCCATCGTCGCGCCCGGCGCGAGCAGCGCCAGGAAACCGTCCCGGTCATGGGCGTTGACGGCGGTGACGAAGGCCCGGACGGCTGGATCGGTGAGCTTGGCTGGCTGAATCGTCATGCCAGCAGACTCACACCGCTCCCCCGCGACCGCCACCCGAACGGCCGCGCGAACGGGCCCACCCGGTGGGTGCGGTGCGACGGTGGAGAAGTGGGGAGGGCCTCCGGCGGAGACCGGTGGAGACACGCGAGGGGGGGACCTGTTCCTGCCGTTTCCTGCCGTCCGCACCGGGAGTCATCGTGACCTGCTTCGACCGACGTGATCTGGGCCTGCTGCTGCTCCGGCTGGGCACGGGGGGTGTGCTGGCCGCGCACGGCGCGCAGAAGCTGTTCGGCTGGTTCGGGGGACACGGGATCGAGGGGACCGGCCAGTTCATGGAGTCCGTGGGCTACACGCCCGGCCGGGCCAGCGCCACGGCGGCGGGCCTCGCGGAGGCGGGCGGCGGCACCCTGCTGGCTCTCGGCCTGGCCACCCCGGCGGCGGGCGCGGCGGCGGCCGGGGCGATGGTGGGGGCGGCCGCGGTGCACGTCCCGAACGGCTTCTTCGCCGCGGGCGGCGGCTACGAGCACGCGGCGAGCCTGAGCCTGGCCGCGGCCGGCCTCGCCGTCACGGGCCCGGGCCGCCTCTCCCTCGACCACGCCCTCGGCCACGCGGTCGACCGCGGCTGGATGGTCCCGGTCGCGCTGGGCGTGACGGCTGCGGTGACGGCGGTGGTCGTGGGGATGAGGAACCAGCGGCTGCGGGAGGCGGGGGAAGAGGGGTCGGAGTGGGAGGAGGAGGCCGGGGCGCAGGAGGCAATGTTCGAGTAGTGAACCGGCGTGACAGGCTGCCCGCATGAGTGATCAGGACCTGCCCGGGGACGTCTGGGCCACGATCGACGAGCTGTGGACCTGGCTGGAGGCGAACCGCCCGGCCGGCGGCGAGGCGGGCATGCTGCTGCGGATGCTCAAGCTGTCGGAGGAGGTCGGCGAGGTCGCCGAGGCGGTGATCGGCGCCACCGGCCAGAACCCGCGCAAGGGCATCACCCATACGTGGGACGACGTCCAGGCGGAACTGTGCGACGTCGTCATCACGGCCCTGGTCGCCCTGCGCACCCTGACCCCGGACACCCGCGAGGTCTTCGCCCACCATCTGGCCCGGGTGAGGTCGCGGTCGCTGGGGGTGGGCGGGGCGCCGTGAAGGAGATGGACAGGGAGACGTCCTGAAGGGGACGGACTACGGGGCTTCGTCGCGGTCGCCCGCCGTGCCGTGTCGGCAGGTTCCGGCCACCCTCGTCCCGCCTGCGCCCCGCCTCCGTCACCCCCCGTTCCCGTTACACCCTGACGTCATCCAAGTCACTTCCGTCAAACCTTACTTCACCTCTTGACGTAAGTGGTCCATACCTTTAGGTTCACCGGTCAGCCCCGTCTCACGCGTGCGTTCGCCCTGCACCGGTCGCCCCGGCCCCGGGCGTCCCACCCCCCACGAAAGGGCCGATCTGTCATGCCCAGACCACTCGTCGCCGTAGTCTCCGTGGCGGCACTCACCCTCTCCGCCGGCCTCATGGCCGTCACCCCCGCGTCCGCCGCGACCGGCACGATCACCGGCCTCGGGGGCAAGTGCCTCGATGTGGCGGGCGCGAGTACCGCCGACGGCACGGCCGTCCAGCTCTACGACTGCAACGGCACCGCCGCCCAGCAGTGGACCGTCGGCACCGACGGCACGATCCGCGCGCTCGGCAAGTGTCTTGACGTCACCGGGAGTTCGACCGCCGACGGCGCCAAGCTCCAGCTGTGGACGTGTTCCGGCGCCGCCAACCAGAAGTGGACCGTCTCCGCCGCCCGCGACATCGTCGGCACGCAGGCCAACAAGTGCCTGGACGCCACCGGCAACTCCTCGGCCAACGGCACCCGCGCCCAGATCTGGACGTGCTCCGGCGCGGCCAACCAGAAGTGGACCGCGCCCGCCGCCGGCGGCGACAACCCGCCGACCTCGTCGCCCCTGGCCGTGGCGCCCTACCTCTACAACGGCTGGGGCAGCCCGCCGAGCCCCACCACGATCACCAACGCCACCGGCGTCAAGAACTTCACGCTCGCCTTCGTCCTCAGCAACGGCTACTGCAACCCCCAGTGGGACGGCGGCCGCGCGCTGGCCGGCGGCGTGGACCAGCAGACGATCAACACCATCCGTGCCAACGGCGGCGAGGTCATCCCGTCCTTCGGCGGCTACAGCGGCAACAAGCTGGAGAGCTCGTGCTCCAGCGCCGGTGAGCTGGCGGCTGCGTACCAGAAGGTGATCAACGCCTACGCGCTCAAGGCGATCGACATCGACATCGAGGCCGACGCGTACAGCAACGGGACCGTGCAGCAGCGCACGGTGGACGCGCTGAAGACGGTGAAGGCCAACAACCCGGGCATCAAGGTGTACATCACCATCGGCACCGGGCAGAGCGGTCCCGACACCAGCCTGATCAACCGGGCGCACAGCTCCGGCCTGACGGTGGACGCGTGGGCCATCATGCCGTTCGACTTCGGCGGTGCGGGCCAGAACATGGGCAACCTGACGGTCCAGGCCGCCGAGGGCCTCAAGAACGCGCTGAAGAGCGCGTACGGCTACAGCGACGACACGGCCTACCGGGACATGGGCATCTCGTCCATGAACGGGATCACCGACAACAACGAGACCGTCACCGTCGCCGACTTCCGCACGATCCTCGCCTACGCCCAGCAGCACCACCTGGCCCGGCTGACCTTCTGGTCGGCCAACCGCGACCGGCCCTGCACCGGCGGCCCCGCCGACAGCTGCTCCGGCGTCAGCCAGGCCAACTGGGACTACACCCGCGTCTTCTCGGCCTACACCGGCTGAGTCGCGGTGTACGCCGACTGAGTCACGGCGTACACCGGCCCGGCTCGGCCCGCACCGGCCGAGCCGGGCCGCACCCCACCCCCCTCAGCAACTCAGGCTAGGAGAACCCGTGTTCCGTCATCTACGCACCGCCTCCCGGGGCCGCAGACCGCTCGCGGTCGCGATGGTCGCCGGGGCGGCCGCGTCGCTGCTGACCGCGAGCCCCTCGCAGGCGGCGGCCACCGCCCTGCCCACCGGCTTTTCCACGCTCTCCAACGCGGCGAGCGGCAAGTGTCTGGACGCCAGGTCGGCCGCCACCGCGAACGGCACGGCCGTGCAGCAGTACACCTGCAACGGCAGTACGGCCCAGCAGTGGAGCTTCACGACCACTACGGACGGCTACGTCAGCATCAACAACGGCAACAACACCAGCCAGGTCGTCGACGTCACCGGTGTCTCCACGGCCGACAACGCGCTGGCCCAGCTGTGGACCTACGGCGGCGGCACCAACCAGCAGTGGCTGCCGGTCGACGAGGGCGGCGGCGCGTACCACTTCGTCAACCGCAACAGCGGCAAGTGCCTCGACGACCCGGCCGCCTCGACCGCCGACAGCGTGCAGTTGGTCCAGTACACCTGCAACGGCTCCACCGCCCAACGCTTCCAGGTGGGCGCCGTGAACCCGCCGTCGTCCGGCAACCCCGACCTCGGCCCGAACGTGGTCGTCTTCGACCCGTCGATGTCGGCGTCGACCATCCAGAGCCGCGTGAACACGATCTTCTCGCAGCAGGAGACGAACCAGTTCGGCTCCCAGCGCTACGCCGTCATGTTCAAGCCGGGCACCTACAGCGCGAACGTCAACGTCGGCTTCTACACCCAGGTGCTGGGCCTCGGCTTGACCCCGGACGCCGTGAACATCAACGGCGCGGTGCACGCCGAGGCCGACTGGTTCCAGGGCAACGCCACGCAGAACTTCTGGCGCGGCGCGGAGAACCTCTCCGTCACCCCGACCGGCGGCTCCGACCGCTGGGCGGTCTCGCAGGCGGCGGCCTACCGCCGGATGCACCTGCGCGGCAACCTCGCGCTGGACGACGGCGGTTGGTCCAGCGGCGGCCTGCTCGCCGACAGCAAGATCGACGGCCAGGTCAACTCCGGCAGCCAGCAGCAGTGGCTGACCCGCAACTCGCAGCTCGGCAGCTGGACCGGCTCCAACTGGAACATGGTCTTCGTCGGCAGCCAGGGCGTCCCCGGCACCAGTTTCCCCAACCCGCCCTACACGACGGTCGCGCAGACCCCGGTCACGCGGGAGAAGCCGTTCCTGTACGTCGACAGTGCCGGCGCCTATCAGGTGTTCGTGCCCTCGCTGCGCTCCAACTCCAGCGGAACCAGCTGGGCTTCGGGCTCGCCGGCCGGCTCGTCGCTGTCCATCGACAGCTTCTACATCGTCAAGCCCGGCGCGACCGCCGCGCAGATCAACGAGGCCCTGGCGGCCGGCAAGAACCTCCTGGTGACGCCGGGTGTCTACCACCTCAACCAGACCCTGCAGGTGAACCGGCCCGACACGGTGATCCTCGGTCTCGGCCTCGCCACCCTCATCCCGGACAACGGCATCACCGCGATGAAGGTCGCCGACGTCGACGGCGTGAAGGTCGCCGGCCTGCTCTTCGACGCCGGCACGACCAACTCGCCGTCCCTGATGGAGGTCGGGCCGACCGGCTCGTCCGCCACCCACACGGCCGACCCGACCTCGCTGCATGACGTCTACTTCCGCGTCGGCGGCGCGGGCGTCGGCAAGGCGACCAACAGCCTGGTCGTCAACAGCGACAACGTGATCGGCGACCACATGTGGATCTGGCGCGCCGACCACGGCTCGGGCGTCGGCTGGACCAGCAACACGGCGGATACGGGCCTGATCGTCAACGGCGACAACGTGACGATGTACGGGCTGTTCGTCGAGCACTACCAGAAGTACCAGACCATCTGGAACGGCAACGGCGGGCGCACGTACTTCTACCAGAACGAGATGCCCTACGACCCACCGAACCAGGCGTCCTGGATGAACGGCTCCACCCAGGGCTACGCGGCCTACAAGGTCGCCGACTCGGTCACCAGCCATCAGGCCTACGGGCTCGGCAGCTACTGCTACTTCAACGTCAACCCGTCCGTGGTGGCGGCACGCGCCATCGAAGCCCCGAACAACTCGGGCGTCCGCTTCACCAGCATGCTGACGGTGTCCCTGGGCGGCACGGGCACGATCAGCCACGTCGTCAACAACACGGGAGGCCCGTCCAACTCCTCCAACAACGTGGCCAACCTGACCAGCTACCCGTAACGGATCTCCCGATCGCGGTGGTCGTAGGCTGCTGGACGAGCCTGCGACCACCGCGAGGAGACACACCCGTTGAGTTCCGCCGCCTACTACGAACGCATCGACGACCACCGCTACAAGCCCACCCCGCACGCGAGCGGCGCCTGGTCCTCGGACGAGCAGCACTTCAGTCCGCTGGGCGGACTCATCGCGCACGCCCTGGACCGCCACATCGGCGAGCGTCCGGGGCTGCTGCTGTCCCGGATCAGCTTCGACATCCTCGGCCGGCCGGCTCTGGACGAGTGCGAGATCAGCGTCGAGACCGTCCGCCCCGGCCGCACCATCGAGCTCCTCGAAGCCATGGTGCGGATCGCAGGACGGCCGGTGGTCCGGGCCCGCGCCTGGCTGCTCGCCGCCGTCGACACCACCGCCGTGGCGGGCGGCCCCGACACCCGGCTCACCCCACCCGAGTCCCTCGCGCCGTGGAAGATGGCCGACGCCTGGCCCGGCGGGTACATCGCCTCGATCGACGTCCGCCCCCTCGCCCCGCCGCAGCCGGGCCGCACCACCGCCTGGGTCTCCACCTCGCTCGATCTCGTCGCCGGCGAGCCCAGCGGTCCGCTCGCGTCCTACCTCGCCCTCGTCGACACGGCCAACGGCATCGCCGTACGGGAGTCGCCCGCCGAGTGGATGTTCCCGAACGTCGACCTCACGATCCACCTGCACCGCCAACCGGTGGGCTCCTGGACCGGGTTGGACACCACGGTCGCCTTCGGCCCGACCGGCCAGGGCCTGACCAGCACGGTCCTGTACGACATCCAGGGCCCCGTCGGCCAGGCCCAGCAGCTCCTTACGGTCCGCCCGCAGCCGGGACGCTGAACGGGAGCAGGCCGAACGGAAGCAGGCCGAACGGCTTTTTGCCTCTGAGGCAACACAGGGTGTCCGTCCCCCCACCCAACGTGAGGACCACGTAACTCCGCTTTATTCCGGATGACTTGGTCCGGTAACGGCCGGTGGCTGAAGTGGGTCCCACAGGCAGCGCCGAGGTGTAAAGACCTCGCCGCTTTGCGTGGAGGGGATGTCATGCCCGAGATCTGCTTCGACGTACGCCGGCTCGCCGGCGCCCACTTCCCGGTCGCCGTCATCGGCGGCGGCCAGGCCGGCCTCTCGGTCAGCCACTGCCTGCACGAACGCGGCATCGAGCACGTCGTCGTCGAGGCGAACCGGGTCGGTCACGAGTGGCGCAGCCGCCGCTGGGACTCCTTCTGCCTGGTCACCCCCAACTGGCAGTGCAGGCTGCCCGGTTACCCCTACCGGGGCGACGATCCCGACGGCTTCATGGTCCGCGACGAGATAGTGCGCTACCTGGAGGACTACGTCGCCCACTTCCGGCCTCCGCTGGTGGAGGGCGTGTCGGTCACCCGGGTGCGCAGGTCGGCCACCGGGACCTACGAACTGGCCACGACCGCGGGCGACTTCACCGCCGAACAGGTCGTCGTGGCGACCGGCCCGTACCACCGCCCGAAGATCCCGCGCGCGGCGGAGCGGCTGCCCGGCGAGATCGAGCAGGTCCACTCCTCCGCCTACCGCAGTCCCGGTCAACTCCCCGACGGGGCAGTGCTGGTGGTGGGCACGGGACAATCCGGCTGCCAGATCGCCGAGGACCTGCACCTCGCGGGGCGCCAAGTGCACCTGGCCGTCGGCAGCGCCCCACGCGTGGCCCGCTTCTACCGCGGCCGGGACTGTGTGGCCTGGCTGGACGAGATGGGCCACTACACCAGGTCCATCGACGAGTTCGACGACGCCGGCGCGGTACGCATGCGGGTGAACCACTACGTCACCGGGCGGGACGGCGGCCGGGACATCGACCTGCGCGCCTTCGCGAAGGACGGCATGCGGTTGTACGGCCGGTTGACCTCAATCGACGGCCCGGCCCTGGAGTTCGCCGACGACCTGAAGGTCAACCTCGATCACGCGGACGCCGTGGCGGAGGGCATCAAGGACGCCATCGACGCCCATGTCGCTGATCGCGGCATCGACGCTCCGGCCGAGCCCCGCTACACGCCCGTGTGGGAACCGGACGGGCAGGCGGGCGAGTTGGACCTCGACGCGGCCGGTGTCACCTCCGTCGTCTGGGCGACCGGCTTCGCCCGTGACCACCGCTGGATCGAGATCCCCGCCTTCGACGGACGCGGCTACCCGATGCACTGGCGCGGTGTCACCAGCGTCCCAGGGCTGTACTTCCTGGGCCTGCCCTGGCAGCACTCCTGGGGCTCGGGGCGCTTCGAAGCGGTGGGCAGGGACGCCGAGTTCATAGCCGGCCACATCGACGCCGGCCGGCGTCTCGCCGACGTCTGCGGCACTCTCACCGGCGCCCCGACCCGCGTCGCAGCCGCGGTACCGGTGGGCTGAGCCATGGTCCACGACGCCCACCGCCACATCGGCGTACTGCCCGCCTACCCCTTCTACGGCGGCCCGCCGGTCCACCCCGACACCACCGCCCGCGCCACGGTCAAGCAGCTCCTCGCCGACCTGGACGCGGAAGGCACCGAACGCGCCCTGGTCATCCCCAACTACGGCGTCCCCGACCCCGAGATCGCCTTCTCCTTCAACGCGTTGGCGATCGAGGCGGCCCAGACCGACGACCGCATCCGAGCGGGGCTGTGGGTCTCCCCGCGCCCCGAGGACGCCCACCGCACGGACGTGGCCCTCACGCTCGCCGGTGAACGCGGGGTGCGCGCCCTGAAGTTGAGCTTCCTGCTCGGCGGCCGGCCCACCGACCCGGCCTGCCGCCCCCAACTCGACCGTATCTTCGCCGTCGCCGCCCGCCACGACCTGGTCGTGCACGTCCACACCTCCCCCGGCGCCGCCTCCGACATCGACGAGGTCGGCCACCTGGTGGACTGGTACGCCGATCAGGTCGCCGTCCATCTCGTGCACTTCGGCGGCGGGATGAGCGGCCACATCAAGCTCGCCGGGTCCCGCTTCTTCGACTGGATCGCGGCCGGCAAGCGCGTCTACACCGACCTCTCCTGGGCCATCGGGTTCCTGCCGTACTGGCTGGCCCGGGAGATCGAGCACCGCGGCCTCGGCCACGACCGCGTGCTCTTCGCAAGCGACCAGCCCTGGGGCGACTTCAGCGGCGAGTACGCCCGGATGGCCGCCGCGACCGGCGGTGGCGAACTCGGCGACCGGGTCTTCCGGGACACGTTCGCCACGCTCTACGACTGACCCGTCCCTCCTCTCCGACCGTTCCCTCACCTCTCGTACGCGCAAGGAGACAGCCATGTCCGAAACCGTCGAACTCAGCGAGATCGAGCAGAAGTCCCTCACCGAGATCCCCCACCCGTCCCTGCCCGAGGGCACCAGCATCTACGGCGCCACCAAGGTGTTCCCCGACTACAAGGCCGAGGACGGCGAAACCTACTTCACCCTCGTCCACGGCATCGCCCACGAGTCGTCGGTCTCCTTCGTCGCCGTGCTCCAGGCCACCCGCGCGCTGCGCAAGGGCTTCGAGACCGCCATCTACTTCTACGGCCCCGGCTCCCTCAACTGCCTTGCCACCCGCGGCTTCCCGACCACCGGCACCTCCGCCTTCCCCGGCGAGCACAACATCAACAACCAGCTCAAGACGTTCATCGCCGAGGGCGGCAAGGTGTTCTGCTGCCGCTTCGGCCTCTCGCTGCACGGCGCCCGCGAGGAGGACCTCATCGAGGGCGTCATCCCCACCCACCCGCTGGACGTCCAGGACGCGCTGATCCACTACGCGCGCAAGGGCGCCATCATCAACTCGACCTACCAGCTGTAGGGGGCACGACGTGAGCGTTGGCACCGGATCGACCAGTACGGCCGTGGACGTCCGCATCCTGACCCGCGCCGAACTCGCCCTGCACGGAGTGGCGTTGGACGCTCCCGTACGGCGCCCCGACGGCGCGGGACCCAGCGACGACGGGCATTTCCTTATCGGGCACGGTCTCGTCGACGGTGCCAACGCCGCCCTCCCCACCAACCCGGCCAGCCCCTACCGCGTCCGCGACGGGAAGGTGTGGCTCGGCGAGGAGGACACGGGGCTGACCCTGACCGCCGTACACCGCCCGAGGTTCTACGACCTGACGACCGCCGACGGCGTCCCCTACGAGCACATCGCCCGCCTGCACGGCGCCGACGTCCTCGCCACCACCGTCGTCCAGACCTGTATCCGCTACGCCGAGTCCGACCGCTGCCGCTTCTGCACCATCGAGGAGTCGCTGCGCGCCGGAGCCACGGTCGCCGCCAAGACACCGGCGCAGCTCGCCGAAGTGGCGGAAGCGGCGGTGCGGTTGGACGGCGTCAGGCAGATGGTGATGACCACCGGCACGACGACGGGCCCGGACCGCGGCGCCCGCACCCTCGTACGGTCGGTGCGCGCCGTCCTCGAAGCAGTACCCGGACTCCCCGTCCAGGTGCAGTGCGAACCGCCCGGCGACCTGTCCTGGATCCGCGCCCTGCACGACGCCGGGGCCACCGCGATCGGCATCCACGTGGAGTCGCTGGACGACGAGGTGCGGCGGCGCTGGATGCCCGGCAAGTCGACGGTCGCGCTGGCCGAGTACGAGGCCGCGTGGGACGAGGCGGTCCGCGTCTTCGGCGCCAATCGCGTCTCCACCTACCTGTTGATCGGCCTGGGCGAGGACCCCGACGAACTCGTCGCGGGCGCGGGCCGGTTGATCGACCGGGGCGTCTACCCCTTCGTCGTCCCCTTCCGCCCCATGCGCGGCACCCTCGCCGCGCAGGACGGCATCCCCGCGCCGAGCGCGGAGCTGCTGCGGTACGTCACCGAGGGCGTCGCCGCGAAGCTGGTCGCCGCCGGCATGAGCGGTGCCGACCAGAAGGCGGGGTGCGCGGCCTGCGGGGCGTGCAGCGTGCTCAAGACGGCGGGCGGGTGAGGGAGGTGTACCTCGACGGATCCTCGGCGGCGCCGGTGCGGGACGAGCCCTTCGACGTCCTGGCGCTGCTCGGCGACCGCAGCACGCTGGCCCGCCGACCCGCCTTCCACATCGAACAGGCCGACGGCCAGGCCGAGTTGGCGGCCTACCGGCGGCTGCGCCGGGACGTCTTCGTCGACGAGCAGGGGCTGTTCGCCCGCCACGACGCCGACGAGCGTGACCTCGATCCGCGCACGGTCGTCCTGGTCGCCAGGGCGCCCGACGGCACCGTGGTCGGCGGGGTACGGCTCGGGCCGGTCGACGACGGGCCCGACCTCGGCTGGTGGCAGGGCGGCCGGCTGGTCGTCTCGGCCCAGGCCCGCGGCCCGCACGGCATCGGCGCCGCCCTGGTGCGCGCCGCCTGCGCCCGGGCCGAGGCGGAAGGGGCGCTGCGCTTCGACGCGACCGTCCAGGCCCGCAACGAGGTGCTGTTCCGCCGGCTGGGCTGGCGGTCCGTGCGGGCGACCGAGGTCGCGGGCGCGCCGCACATCATGATGCGGTGGCCGATCGGACGCATCGCCGCCCAGGCCGCGGCCACCAAGTCCGCGCTCGGGCCGCTCCTTTCGTCCCTCGCCCCCGGGGGTGCCGGTTTCGTCGGCGACGACGGCGCCCCCGTCCCGGACACCGACGTGATCGCCGCGTGCGACGCGATCGTGCCGTCGATGGTCGAGCGCGACCCCGACTGGGCGGGCTGGTGCGCGGTCCTGGTCAACGTCAACGACCTCGCGGCGATGGGCGCTTCACCGCTCGGCCTGCTGGACGCGGTGGGCGCGCGGGACGCCTCCCATGCCGCGCGGGTCCTGGCCGGCCTTGGCCGGGCGGCACGGGCGTACGACCTCCCGGTCCTCGGCGGCCACACCCAACTCGGCGTCCCCGCCGCCCTGTCGGTGACCGCACTGGGCCGCACCGCCCACCCCGTCCCCGGCGGCGGGGGCCGCCCCGGACACGCGGTACGGCTGACGGCCGACCTGGGCGGCGGCTGGCGAGCGGGCTACCGGGGCCGTCAATGGGACTCGACGAGCCACCGCCGTACGCCCGAACTCCGCGCCATGACACGGGCGGTGGCCGCCGCCCGTCCGGCCGCGGCCAAGGACGTGTCGATGGCCGGGATCGCCGGCACCCTCGGGATGCTCGCCGAGGCGAGCGGCTGCCGTGCGGTGCTCGAAGTGGCCGCGGTGCCACGCCCGTTGGAAGCTTCGATGGGCGACTGGCTGACCTGCTTCCCCGGCTACGCGATGCTCACCACGGACGTGCCGGGCGGGCCACCGCTGCCCGCGGGACCGGCCATCGGTGCCGTCTGCGGTGAATTGGCCGAAGGACAAGGCGTCGGGCTGCGCTGGCCCGACGGAGAGATCACCGAAGCGGTCACCTCCACCGTGACCGGGATGGGAGCCGCATGAGCACGCTGCGCATGGCCGCCGTGGCCGCCGAGTTCGGCCGCGACCTGGAGGAGGACTTCGCGATCGCCGAGCGCCTGATCAAGGAGGCGCGGGAAGCGGGCGTACGACTGCTGGCACTGCCCGAGGCCTGTCTGGGCGGGTATCTGCTGAGTCTGGACGACGCGGCCGAACTGGACGAGGGGCCACCGGCGTTGCCGCTCGACGGCCCGGAGATCCGCCGACTGGCTTCGCTGGCGGGCGAGTTGACGGTGGTCGCCGGATACTGCGAGGCGGGTCCGGACGGCAACCGCTACAACAGCGTCGTCTGCGTGGGCGGCGACGGTGTGCTCGGCAACCACCGCAAGGTCCACCAACCGCTGAGCGAGGACGCCAGTTATGCCTCGGGCGACCGCTTCCACGCCTTCGACACACCGGTCGGCCGGCTCGGCATGATGATCTGCTACGACAAGGCGTTCCCGGAGTCGGCACGGGCGTTGGCCCTGGACGGGGCGGAGATCGGTGTCTGTGTGTCGGCCTGGCCTGGCGCCCGCACGAACGCGGCGACGAACCTGGCCGAGGACCGCTGGAAGCGCCGTTTCGACCTCTTCGACCGGGCCAGGGCGCTGGAGAACCAGATTGTGTGGCTGTCGGCGAACCAGTCGGGCACCTTCGGCTCGCTACGCTTCGTCGGCAGCGCCAAGGTCGTCGACCCCGGCGGCGAGATCCTGGCCGACACGGGCGTCGACGCGGGCATGGCGATCGCCGAACTGGACGTCGTACAAGCCCTGGAGACCGCCCGCCGGTCGATGGGTCACCTGCGCGACCGGCGTCCGGACACCTACACACCCGCAGGAGCAGTCAGCGTATGAGCACCGTCCGGATCGCGGCCGTGGCCGCCCATTTCGGCCGCGACCTGGAGTTCGACCTGGCGAGGATCGCCAAACTCATCGACGACGCACGGGCGTCGGGCGCCGGCCTGCTGGTCCTGCCGGACGCGGCCCTGGGCGGCTATCTGGCGGACCTGCGCCACCCGGACCCCGAGGCGCTGCCGCCCGCGCTGAAGCCGGACGACCCGCTCCTCCTCCAAGTCGCCCGTCTGGCCGCCGAGATGGTGGTGTGTGTGGGCTACTGCGAGGACGGCGGCACCGAGCGCTACAACGCGGCGGTGTGCGTGTCCGGCGACGGCGTCCTCGGCCGGCACCGCAAGGTCCACCTCCCGGCCGGCGAGGTCGCGGCCTACTCCCCCGGCGACCGCTTCGACGCCTTCGACACCCCGGTGGGGCGCGTGGGCATGCTGATCGACTACGACAAGACGTTCCCGGAGTCGGCGCGTTCACTGGCGCTGGACGGAGCGGAGATCCTGGCCTGTCTCTCCGCCTGGCCGACCAGCATCACCAACAGGGCGCCGCGCATGGCCCAGGACCGTCAGGCCAAGCTCTTCGACCTCTACGACCAGTCCCGCGCCGCGGAGAACCAGGTCGTCCTCGCCTCCTCCAACCAGACCGGCGCGATGGGCGGCATGCGCTTCCTCGGCCAGGCCAAGGTGGTCGGCCCGGGCGGCGACATCCTCGCCCGCACCTGGTCCAAGGCGGGCCTCGCGGTGGCCGAGGTCGACATCGCGGCGGAGATCGACCGGGCGCGGCGGGTGCTGCGGCATCTGGACGAGCGGCGGCCGTCGGCGTATCGGGAGACGCGGTCGTGACCGCCCCGCGGAGGGGGCGCGTCCGATGAAGATCGCATTGCTCAGCTACTCCACCAAGCCCCGCGGCGGGGTCGTGCACACCCTCGCCCTCGCGGAGGCGCTGGCGGCGCTGGGCGAGGACGTCACGGTGTGGACGCTGGGGCGGGGTGGGGATCAGGGCTTCTTCCGGCCGGTGGACGCGCGGGTGCGGCTGCGGATCGTGCCGTTCCCGGACGGTCCCGCCGGTGAGCCGACGGGCGCGCGCATCCTGCGCTCCATCGCCACCCTCCGCGCGGCCTTCGACCCCGCCCCCTACGACGTCGTGCACGCCCAGGACTGCATCAGCGCCAACGCGGTGCACGGCCGCTGCGTCCGCACGGTCCACCACATCGACCACTTCACGACCCCCGAACTGGCCGCCTGCCACGAACGCGCGATCGTCGAACCGCACGCCCACATCTGCGTCTCGGCGTCCGTCGCGGCCGAACTCTCCGCCGGCTGGGGCATCGGGGCGACGGTCATCCCCAACGGCGTCGCGTACGACCGTTTCGCCACCGCGGCCCGGGACGTGGAAGGCACGGCCAACTGGCGCCGACGCCTGGGCCGTTACGTCCTCACGGTCGGCGGCATCGAGCCCCGCAAGGGCTCCCTCGACCTGCTGGAGGCGTACGCGCTGCTGCGCGCCCGGCATCCCGACGTACGCCTCGTGATCGCGGGCGGCGAGACCCTCTTCGACTACCGCGACTACCGGGCGCGCTGGGAGACGCGGGCGGCCGAACTCGGCGTGGAACCGGTGGTGTTGGGCCCGGTTCCGGACCCTGACCTCCCCACTCTCGTAGCAGCCGCCGACGCCTTCGCCTTCCCGTCCCTCAAGGAGGGCTTCGGGCTCGCGGCGATGGAGGCGCTGGCGGCGGGCGTACCGCTGGTGGTCCGCGATCTGCCGGTGCTGCGGGAGGTGTTCGACGGGGCGGCCCGATTCGCCGGTACGGCAGGGGAGTTGGCGGAGGAGCTGGGGCGGGCGCTGACGGACGCGGAGGGGGCGGCGCGGCGGGAGTCCGGGCGGAGGCTGGCCGCGCGGCACACGTGGGAGGCGGCTGCTCGGGGTCACGTCGACTTCTATCGGGCCGAGGAGGAGCGGCGCCCGGAGGAGAAGTGGCGCTGGAAGGAGGAGACGCACTAGTACGGCGGTACTAATCACCGGCCGCCGATTCGGTCCCGCAGGGGGCAGGAAGCGCGCAAAACGGCTCCTAGCTTGAGATCAAGGGTCGATCAGGCCCCGCTCACGCAATTGATCTCTTCTCCTGGTGGGAGTAACCCGTGGCCACCTTCCTGTACCGACTGGGACGGCTCGCCTTCCGGCGGCGACGCGTCGTCCTGATGTTGTGGATCGCCGTCCTGGCCGCCGTGGGCATCGGAGCCATGAGTTCCACCGGCTCGACCACCGACAGCTTCACGGTGCCCGGTACCCAGTCCCAGCAGGCCATCGACCTGCTGGAGAAGGAGTTCCCGCAGGCCTCCGCCTCGGGCGCGAGCGCCCGGGTCGTCTTCGAGGCCCCCGCCGGACAGAAGCTCACCTCCACCGCCAACAAGGCGGAAATCACCTCGCTGCTGGCCGAGTTGAGGACGGGCTCGCAGGTGGCGAACGTCTCCGACCCGTTCACCGGCGGGCTGGTCAGCGAGTCCGGCTCCATCGCCTACACGCAGGTGACCTACAAGGTCGCCAAGTCCGACATCGGCGCCCCCGCGCACGACGCCCTGAAGAAGGTCGCCGCCGAGGGCGAGAAGGCCGGGCTGACGGTCAGCATGGGCGGTGACGCCGTACAGGACGAGGCCGGCAGCAAGGCGACCGAGCTGATCGGGCTCGCGGTCGCCGCGGTCGCCCTGGTGATCACCTTCGGCTCTCTGATCGCGGCGGGACTCCCGC
Source organism: Streptomyces pseudovenezuelae (assembly GCF_029892565.1). Taxonomy (GTDB): domain Bacteria; phylum Actinomycetota; class Actinomycetes; order Streptomycetales; family Streptomycetaceae; genus Streptomyces; species Streptomyces pseudovenezuelae_A. The sequence goes on from NZ_JARXVH010000005.1 coordinate 674,542, forward strand.
TGCTGACCGCGGTCCTCGGCGTGGGCGTGGCCGTCATGTCGATCACCATCGCCACCGCGTTCGTGGACATGTCCTCGGCCTCCTCGACCCTGGCCCTGATGCTGGGCCTGGCGGTGGCCATCGACTACGCGCTGTTCATCGTCTCCCGCTACCGCAACGAGATCCGCGAGGGCCACGAACCGGAGGAGGCCGCCGGACGTGCCCTGGGCACCGCCGGTTCCGCCGTCGTCTTCGCCGGCCTCACCGTCATGATCGCGCTGGCGGGCCTGAGCGTCATCGGCGTCAGGATGCTGACGTCGATGGGCCTGGCCTCGGCGTTCGCCGTCGCCGTCGCCGTCCTCATCGCGCTGACCCTGCTGCCCGCGGTGCTGGGCTTCACCGGCCGGCGGATCATGAAGGCCCCGCTCCTCACCCGCCGTATGCACGCACTGGAGGAGCGCGGCGAGGGCGAGGCCATGGGCGTGCGCTGGGCGAGGTTCGTCACCCGCAACCCGGTCAAGGTCCTCGCCGTCTCCGTGCTCGGCCTGGGTCTGCTGGCCATCCCGGTCACCTCGCTGCGCCTGGCCCTGCCCGACGACTCCGTACAGACCCCGGGCAGCACCCAGCGCATCGCCTACGACACCCTCAGCAAGGGCTTCGGGCCGGGCTTCAACGGACCGCTGACCGTGGTCGTCGACGCCCACGACAGCAAGGACGCGAAGTCCGCCGCCGCGGACGCGGTCGCGCGGATCAAGACGCTGCCCGACGTCGCGGTGGTGCGCGACGCCGTGTTCAACCAGTCCGGCGACGTGGCCCTGATCAGCGCCGTACCGAAGAGCGCGCCGAGCAGCCAGGCCACCAAGGACCTGGTCACCGACATCCGCGACCAGAACGGCAGGCTGCACCAGGACACGGGCGCCGACCTGATGGTCACCGGCACCACGGCCCTCAACATCGACGTCTCCAGCAAGCTCTCCCAGGCCCTCATCCCCTACCTCGGGATCGTGGTCGGTCTGGCGCTGATCCTGCTCCTGCTGGTCTTCCGGTCGATCCTGGTCCCGCTCAAGGCGGCCCTCGGCTTCCTGCTCAGCGTGGGTGCCACCCTCGGCGTCGTGGTCGCCGTCTTCCAGTGGGGCTGGCTCAAGGACGTCATCGGCGTCGAGGAGACCGCGCCCATCGTGAGCGTCCTGCCCATCCTGCTGATCGGCGTGGTCTTCGGACTCGCCATGGACTACGAGGTCTTCCTGGTCACCCGGATGCGCGAGGAGTACGTCCACGGGGCCGAACCCACCCACGCCGTGGTCCAGGGTTTCCGGCACAGCGCGCGGGTCGTCACCGCGGCGGCGGTCATCATGATCTCCGTGTTCGCCGGCTTCCTCCTGGACGACGTGGCGCTCATCAAGTCCATCGGCCTCGGCCTCGCAGCCGCCGTGTTCTTCGACGCCTTCGTGGTCCGCATGACCATCGTCCCGGCCGTGATGGCGCTGCTGGGCCACCGCGCCTGGGCGCTGCCCGGGTGGCTCGACCGGATCATGCCGAACGTGGACGTCGAGGGCGAGAACCTGCGCCGCGCCCTGGCCGCGGAGCGGGCAGGCGCCGACCAGGCTGGGGCCCCGGTCCACGCCGACGCCGGCACCTCGGTACCCCCGAGTGCGGACCCCGTGCTCGTCGGCGGGGGCGGCGACGGCGCGTCCGCCGACACGACCGAACCGAAGAGCTCGGCGTTGAGGGAACTGGGGAAGAGACTGACCCGCAAGAACTGACGCAACCCCGCCCGCCGGTTCCCTCCCCCCGGAACCGGTGGGCGGTCCCGACCCGCGAAGGACGCCCTGTGACCGCACGCTCCCCCAGGCGCTCGACCTCGCGCGAGCAGGCGGCAACCTCATCGGGTTACCGCCGTCCGGGCGACGAGCGGATTCTGGAGAGGCTGACCACCGACGCCGACCAGCGCGTGCTCACCTCGCTCATCCTCCGGCTCGCCGCGTGGCGACGGGCCGACACGGCGCACCCCCAGATCCGGCGCTGGGCGGTACCGGCCCTGTGCGCCTGGCTCGGCACCCTCTCCCTGCTCAACCCCGCCAACGGTGACGCCCTGCCCCAGCTGGCCCTCCTCCTCGCCTTCTCCGTCCCGCTCCTGTGGCGGGAACGCCGGCCCCTGCTGGTGTTCACCCTCGTCACCGCTGCCGCGGTGACGGCACTCCCCCTGGGCGTGGCCTCCGGCGCCGACACGGCACGCTTCGTGGCCCTGTACCACGTCGGTCGCCTCTGCACCCCTCGCCAGATGGTCCTGGCCCTCACCGTCACCGTTGCGGTGCTGGGGTGGTGGACCGCCATCATCTGGCGGAGCGAGCAGATGGACCAGGCCACACGGCCGGCCTCGGTCACCATCATGTCCGTGATCACCTTGGTTGCCGTCGCCGCGCTGGGGCTGCTCAGCAGACTGGTCAACGCCTATATCGACGCCCTGCGCCACGAACGCGACCAGCAGGCCGACCTCGCCACCGCACGCGAACGCGCCCGCGTCTCCCGGGAGATGCACGACATCCTCGGCCACACCCTCGCCGTCATCGTCGGCCTGGCCGACGGCGCCGCCGCACTCGCCGCGACCAAGCCCGAGCGCGGCGCCCAGACCCTGCGCCTCATCGGCGAGAGCGGCCGGGACGCCCTGGCGGAACTGCGTCGGCTCCTCGCGGTCATCGGCGACGAGGACGACCGGCCGGGCGACTCCCAACTCGCCCCGCAGCCACGCCTGACCGACCTCGACGACCTGCTCGACCGGGTCCGCGCCGCCGGTCCCACCGTCATCCTCGACACCCGCGGCGACCTCACCGGCCTGGCCCCGGGCCTCCAGCTCTCCGTCTACCGCATCGTCCAGGAGGCCCTGACCAACACCGTCAAGTACGCCGCCTCCGACACCTCGGTCCACGTGACCCTGACCGCCGCCCCGGACGCCGTCCACGTAACGGTCGAGGACACCGGCCCCGCCCGCACGCCCTCAACAGGCCGTCCCAGCAAGCGAATCGGCCGTGGCCTGGTCGGCATACGGGAACGTGCCGCCCTCTACGGCGGCAATGTCACCGCAGGCCCCAACACCGACGGCGGCTGGACCGTCCAAGCGCTCCTCGTCCCCACTCCACAGCCCAACTCCCCGGAGAAGCACCCCTCATGACCACCGTGCTCATCGTCGACGACCAGGCCCTGCAACGCATGGGCTTCAGCATGCTCCTGGAGGCCCACTCCGACATGAACGTCGTCGGCGAGGCCGCCAACGGCAGCGAGGCGGTCCGCATGACCGCCGAACTCCGCCCCGACGTCGTCCTGATGGACGTCCGCATGCCCGGCATGGACGGCATCGAGGCCACCCGCCGCATCGTCGAGTCCGGCGGCCGCTCCCGCATCCTGGTGCTGACCACCTTCGACCTCGACGAGCACGCCTACGACGCCCTGCGGGCCGGCGCCAGCGGCTTCCTCCTCAAGGACGCCCAGCCCGACGAACTCGTCGCCGGCGTAAGGGCGGTGGCGGCGGGCGACGCCGTCATCTCCCCCGGCCTCACCCGCAAACTGATCGACGCCTTCAGCGACCGCCTCCCCGGCCACAGCCCCCGCCAACAACGCCGCCTCGACGACCTCACCGGCCGCGAACGCGAAGTCCTCACCGCGATGGCCTCCGGCTGGACCAACCAGGAAATCGCCGACCGCCTCCACCTCGCCGAATCCACGGTCAAGTCCCACATCGGCCGCATCCTCACGAAGATCGACGCGCGGGATCGGGTGCAGGCGGTGATCTTCGCGTACGACACGGGGTTGGTGCGGCCGGCTTGAGGGAGCCACCTTCTCAGGTTCTTTGGGTTCTTGGGTCCGTCAACTCCGCCCGGGGTCGTCCAACAGCGCCCGGCACTGCCCGCCGAACCACGTCATGCCGTACGCCTCCGCCCCGCGCAGCGCCTCCCGGAGGAGTCGGTCCGAGTGTTGCTCGCTCCCGGGGCCTGCGGCCCGGCGCAGCGCGCGGGCGCGGGCCAGGCGGAGGCGGGCGAGTTCCGGTTGGGAGGAGCGGGCCGGGATCTCCGCCTGCCGGAAGTGGTCGAGGGCGGTCTCCGGCTCCCCCGCGGCCAGGGCCAGCAGCCCGCAGGCCCGGGCGGTCGGGCCGAGCAGGACGGTGGGCCAGCCGGCCAGGGCGATCTGCTCGCCGTCGTGCGGTGCGAGGTGTGCGCGGAGCGCGGGTACGACCTGCGCCAACTCGCCCTCGAACCCGCCTTGGAGATCGAGCGCCGCACAGACCTCCGCCAGGATGACGAGCGTGGACACCGTCCAGCCCGACGGCGGGAACAGGTCGGCCTCGGCGGCGCAGCCGAGGAACAGGTCCGCCCCTTCGGCGTACTGACCGGTCTCGCACAGGGCGAGGGCCAGACCGGCCCGCCAGATCGGGAAGTAGGCGTGCCGCTCGACGTCCCCGGCCAGGTCGGAGGTGAACAGCTCGACCAGTCGGCCCTGTTGGCGCAGCAGCCAGTAGGCCTGGCCGAGGCGGGTCTGGCGCAGGTTGTCGGCGGGTGCGGCGAAGTCGGCGCTGAGCAGTTCGACGAATTCCAGGGACTCGCGGAAGATCCAGTCCGCGGCGGCGTCGAACCGGCCGTGCCACAGGTCGAGCAGGGCGTCGAGGGTGCGCTGTTGCCAGACGACGAGGGTGCTGTGGGTGTCCGCGGCGTGCTTGCGGTACTGGTTCGCCGTGGCGAGGGCGCTGAAGATCTTGCCGTTGCGCAACTGGTCGATGGCGAGGGCCATGAGCGCCTCGCCGCGGAAGTAGGGCGAGTCGTGCCGAGCCGCGGCGTCGCGCAACTGCTCGGAGAGCGTCAGCGCTTCGGGGGCGGGCATGAAGTCGTAGCGTGCCCAACGGCACTCGATGAGAACTTCGCAGTGCACCTCGTAAGCACGGTCGCCATCACCACTACCGCTGCTGCTACCGCCACCGCCACCGTCGCCGGGTAATTGGCGCGACGCGTCCCCACCGAGCAAGGTGGGTAATCGCCGCAGCGTGTCCTCGGCGAGCCGCGCTCCCTCGCCGGGCCCCGCCAGCCCCGCCGCGGTGTCCTGACTGACCGCCATGGACATCTTCTTGGCAAGATGGGCCTGCAGCCGCAGCCTCAACCCGGCTGCCTCGATGCTCTCGTCGCCCTGCAACGCGGCCAGACAGCCCTTGATCGACTGCAGCAGCTCACGGTCGACCTGGCCTGGATCGGACCAGCGCCGAGCCATCCTGATCACGGCCTCGCCCTGCGCCCGCGGATCGCCGGCGGCGGCGCGGTACGCGGCTGTGTAGTGCCGGTCCGCCTCCCGCATCTCGCCCGCGGCATGGCTCAGGTCACCGCGCCGCAACAGCCTCCGGAACTCGGCGCGCTCCTGTGCGCGAGCCGAACGGGCATCTTTTCCGGACGACTTGACCAGGCCGATCGTCCGCTCGTCGGGAGGCTTCCGGACAGCCTTCAATACGGTTTCGGAGCCCGCCGGCGGCACCAGGCCGACCAACGCCCCCTTGGCGCCCAGTACTTCGTCGCACAGCTGGGCCAACTCCGGTGACGCTCTACGGCGTCCGTTCTCGACGCGGCTCAGGAAGCTGCGGCTGCAGTACACCTTGCCGGCCAACTCGCTCAGCGACAGGCCGGCCGCGATGCGGCGCCGTCGTAAGTCGGCACCGAATCCGTCGTGCTCGATGATCATCCCCCCAACAGCCCATCGTCCGAACCGTGTTGCCAAAAACACCCTGGCAACAGCCGACCACTCGCGACCGGCGAGGTTTCGGACGAATCTGTCCATGCCGGAGCCTACCGGCCACGAGGGCACGTCGACCGGCGATTCAGGGGCGCCGGTCGACGACTTCGGACGAACCGGCATTGCGCCGTGCCGGAGAGTCCCGGCGAGATGGGGGGCGGTCCGGGGCGCGCGGGGGGTGCGCTCCGGACCGAAGAACTACGCGGTCGACGACTTCCAGCACTGGCTCGGGACCGACCGCAAGATGGTGCGCCCTATCGTTCGTCCCATCGGCGAGATTCAACGCGATCCTTTCAACGGCATCGGCAAACCCGAACCGCTCAAGGGGGACCTGTCCGGCTACTGGTTGCGCTGCATCGACGAAGAACACCGCCTCGTCTACCGAGCCGATGACAAGCAGGTCAAGATCCTCAAGGCTCGGCCCACGAAGTACGGCCGACTGCGCGGGCGGCGAGAGCCCGCCCCGGCGTGACCCTGCGCGAGGATCAGGCCACGATTGCCACAGCGGGGTGTCCGTCGGGGAGAATGCCTGAACGATGACGTCGATGCCTTCCGGACCGGCCCGGGCCGCGTATACGCCCTTCGCTCATCTCACTGTGCCCAACGCCGCCCTGTACCGCCTGGTCATGGGAGCCTTCCTGGCTGCCAAGGAGCGCTTCGCCGTCCACTTGCGGCCTGAGGACGTGTTCGCGGCGCTGCCGCCGGAGCAGCGGCCCGCCGACGTGGACACGGTGGTCAAGGCGCTGGACAGCCTTGTCGATTGGGGCAATCTGCGGGCGGATCCGGACACTTCCCGGGTCACCGCGGTCGAGGACTTCTACCGCAAACGCTTCATCTACCAACTCACCCAGGCCGGCGAGGCAGCCGAGCAGGCTCTGTCCGCGTACGACGAGGCGCTGGGGCGGCGCGGTGCACTGCAGGCGGTGGCCCTGCACGACATCGTCACCCAGTTGCGGGCCCTGCTGGTTCTCGCCGCCGAGCAGGAGGAAGGCGAGCCGGATGCGGCCAAGACACATCTGGCGCTGTCCACGCTGACGAGCAGGTTCGAGGCACTGGCGGAGAACGCGCGGGCCTTCATGGGTTCCCTGCAGCGCACCATCGACCTGCACGGTGTGGAGGTCGATGTCTTCCTCGCCTACAAGGACCGCCTGATCCAGTACCTGGAGCGGTTCATCCAGGATCTGATCACCCTGGGAGGGCGGATCGCCCTGCTCATCGGTGAGTTGGAAGAGCAAGACCGGGTCGACGTGCTGTTGCGGCTGGCGGCGGCCCGGGAGGCGGCCGACGCCGCCCCCGGCGAGGTCGAGAGCGCCGAGGCGCGAGCGTATGAGCGGTGGGTGGGCAGGTGGTCGGGGCTGGCCGCCTGGTTCGTTTCGGCGGAGGGACGCGAGTCCCAGGCCCGTCTGCTGCGCGGCCGCGCTCTGGGAGCCATCCCCCAGCTGCTGGCAGTCGTACGGCAGTTGAACGAGCGGCGGGCCGGGCGCTCGGACCGCTCGGCGGACTTCCGCACCCTGGCCCGCTGGTTCGCCGAGGCCCCCGACGACGCGGCGCGGCACCGGCTGTGGCGTGCCGCGTTCGGGCTGTATCCCGCACGTCACCTCACCGTCGACGCCGACACCCTCGACCGGCGCTCCGCCCACCCGGTGGCCGCCTCCACCCCGTGGGCCGAGGCCGAGCCGCTGCGGATCAGCCCGCAGCTGCGCCGCACCGGTAGCTACGAGCGGCGCGGCAGAACCCGCCGGGTGCAGGATCGGTCCGAGCAGCGCAAGCACCTCGCCGAGATCGCCGCCAAGCAGGCGCAGGAGATCACGGCCGCCCGTGCCAGCCTCGCGACGGACGGCACCACGAGGCTGTCCGCGCTCGGTGAACTCGACCCGCTCGCCTTCGGCCTGTTCCTGCAGCTGCTCGGCGACGCCTTGGCCACCTGGCGGCCCGGCACGACGGCCACCGTCGCTACCAGCAACGACGGCACGATGGAGATCCGGCTCACGGCCTTGGCTGACGGTATGAGGGCCAAGATCCGCACCCCCGACGGCACCTTCAGCGGCCCCGACCACCTGGTCGAGATCATCGATCTCACCCGAACCGGCCGTGCGCGCGCCGCCGGCACTTCTGGCGGGGAGGAGTGATGACCACGCCCCTGGGCGAGGTGCTGGACGGTCGACGCACCGCCGAGTTCCACAAGGCCGCCCGCGCACTGCTGAAGGAGCCGCTGCTGCTTGCGCACGGCCCGCACGCGGAGGAGTTCCGGCTGGTGCGCCGGCACGCCGGCGACCTGCGCGACTGGTTCGACCGCAACACCGGCTGGCCGCTGCGGGTGGACGCGGACGCGGCGCGGCTGGCCAGAGCACCCGGCACCCTGGCCGACCCTACCCATCCGGCCCGCGAGGCCTCCCGTGCCCGCGCGCCGTTCACCCGCCGCCGCTATGTCTTGCTCTGCCTGGCGCTGGCCGCACTGGAGCGCGGCGAGGCACAGATCGCGCTCGGCCGGCTGGCCGAGCAGGTGGTCCTGGACGCCGCCGATCCCCATCTGGCGGCCGCCGGGATCGAGTTCACGCTGGAACGGCGCGAGGAGCGGCTGGATCTGGCTGCGGTGGTACGGCTGCTCATGCGCTACGGGGTGCTACGACGGGTGGCCGGGGACGAGGACGCCTACGTCAGCGGGGCGGGTGATGTGCTCTACGACGTCCAGCGTCGCGTCCTGGCCGGACTGCTCGCCGCCCGCCACGGCCCGTCGATGATCGCCGCGGACGGTTTCGAGGACCGTCTGGTCGAGCTGACCTCCGAGAGCGCGCTGGACAGCGACGAACTGCGCTTCCGCGCCATCCGCCAGCGGTTGACCCGGCGGCTGCTGGACGACCCGGTGCTGTATTACGCCGAGTTGGCCGACGAAGAGCTCGCCTACTTCACTCGCCAGCGCGCCTTCATCACCGCCCGGATCACCGAACTGACCGGCCTGGTCGCGGAGGTGCGTGCCGAGGGAATCGCCATGGTCGACCCTCTGGACGATCTGACCGACGTACGGATGCCCGAGCAGGGCACCCACGGACACGTCACCCTGCTGCTCGCCGAGCACCTCTCGACCGCCGCCGGCGCGGTCAGCCGTGGTGAGCTGGAGCGCAGGGTGCGGGAGTTGGCCGTCGAACACGGCGGCTTCTGGTCCAAGAGCGCCAAACAGCCGGGCGCGGAGGCGGAGTTGGTGGACCAGGCTCTGGCCAGACTGACCGCGCTGGGCCTGGTCGCCGCCGTACCCGGCGGCGTCGCCGCGCTGCCGGCGCTGGCCCGGTACGCGGTCGGCGAGACCCTCGTACGGGAGCCCGGAGTCCCCACCCCTCGTACCTCTCAGCGAAAGGCATGACCGCCGTGACCGCCCTGCCCACTCCCGCGCCCGGCCGGTGGCGGCCGCTGCGGATCGGCCTGGTCGATCTCTTCTACTACGACACCGAGGAGTTCTGGTTCCGGGACGGACGGCTGCTGTTGCGTGGCAACAACGGCACCGGCAAGTCCAAGGTCCTGGCCCTCACCCTGCCCTTCCTCCTGGACGGCGACCTGTCCGCGCGCCGCGTGGAGCCCGACGCCGATCCCGGCAAGCGTATGGAGTGGAACCTGCTGTTGGGCGGGCAGCATCCCTACCCCGAGCGGCTCGGCTACACCTGGATCGAGTTCGGCCGCCACGACGAGGCCACGGGACAGGACCGCTTCCTCACCCTGGCCTGCGGACTGAAGGCGGTGGCGGGGCGGGGCATCGCCCGTCACTGGTACGCCGTCACCGACCAGCGGATCGGACCGGAGCTCAGTCTGCTCGACGCCACCGGGACCGCGCTGACGCGGGACCGGCTCGCGGAGGCTCTCGCCGGGCGCGGCATGGTGTACGACACGGCCACGGCGTACCGCAGGGCGGTGGACGAGGCGCTGTTCGGGCTGGGTGAGCGCCGGTATGCGGCCCTGGTGGACCTGCTCGTCCAGCTGCGCCAGCCGCAGCTGTCGAAGCGGCCCAATGAAACGGCGCTCTCGCGTGCGCTGACCGAGGCGCTGCCGCCCATGGACCAGGCGGTGATCGCCGATGTGGCCGAGGCATTCCGGTCTTTGGACGAGGAGAAGGAGGAGCTGCGGGCGGCCACCGAGGCGGAGCGCGCCGCCTCGGCCTTCCTGGACCACTACCGCCGTTACGCCCGCGTCGCCACCCGCCGCCGTGCACGGCTTCCGCGCCACGAGCACGCCCGCTACGAACAGCTGAACCGCGATCTCGCGCAGGCCCAGACCGAGCGGTCACAGGCCGAGGAGGACCGGCAGCGGATCGCCGGGCGGCTCGCGCAGCTGGAGGAGAGTGCCGCGCGGCTGAAGGCGCAGGAGGCAGCGCTGCGCGAGGGCCCCGAGATGCGCAGTGCCCGGGAGTTGGAGCAGGCGGCGGCGGACGCCCGCCGCACCGCCGGGGAGCTTTCCCGCACCGAGGCGGACCGGGAGCAGGCCGCTCAGGCGCACACTCGCGCCCTGGGCCGCCTCAAGGGTGCCGGCAGGCGGCTCGCGGCGGCCGAGGAGCAGGTCGCGGACACGCTCACGCGCGAGCGGGAGGCGGCGTCGGCCGCCCGCCTCGACGCCGAACTGCGCATCGAGGGCGCGTCGGGGGCCGAGCTGCGTCGCGCGGCCGAGGAATCGGTGGCGCGCAGGCGGCGCACGGTCGACCACGTGGAGGCAATGGCGTCGCGCGCCGCGGAGGCCGCCGCCGAGCGGCGCGCCGCCGCACGCCGGCTGGACGAGGCGCAGACCGAGGCCGGGCACACTGCTGAGCGGCAGTCCCAGGCGGAGGCCGCCGCAGCCCGGGCGGGCCGGGAGCTGGTCGCCGCCGTACGCGAACACCTCGACGTTTGTGAGGAATTGACCCCTCAGGACCCGGTGGGCCTGCTGGACGCTCTGCAGGACTGGGTCACGCATCTGCGGGGTCCCTCTCCCGCACGGGTGCACACTGCGGACGCCCACCGCGCCCGGGCCACGGAGCTGGCCGACCGGACGGCGGCCCTCGGTCAACGGCTGACCGAACTGAGCGCCCGGCGCGCCGAGAGCGAGCGGGAGCTGGCCGACCTGGAGGCAGGAGGCCAGCGCGGTCCCACGGCACCTCACACGCGTACTCCCAGCGTGCGTGAGCAGGCGCCCGGAGCGCCCCTGTGGCGGCTGGTCGACTTCCACGATCACGTCACCGCCGGTGAACGCACGGGTCTGGAGGCGGCGTTGGAGGCCTCCGGCATCCTGGACGCCTGGGTGTGCCCGGACGGCACCGTCCTGCACACAGACCTGCATGACGTCCTGCTGTCACCGGGCGCCCCGCTGATCGGGCCGGTGCTCGGCGACGTGCTGCGCCCGGCCGTCGACCACGGTGACCTGCGCGCCGTGGCGGTGGGCGAGCAGATTGTGGCCCGCCTTCTGGCTACCGTGGGTCTCGGCTCCGGCGGCGACACCTGGGTGGCGGCCGACGGCCGGTTCCGCGTCGGAGCGCTGACCGGCAGCTGGTCGAAGCAGGCTGCCGTGTATGTAGGCGAGGGCGCCCGTGAAGAGGCACGCCGGGCCCGGATCGCCGTCCTGCGCGGCGAACTGGACGCCCTGGCAGGCCAGTTGAACGAGCTGGAGGCCGAGCGGGCCACGGTGGCCCGGCGTCGCCGCACTCTGGATGCCGAACTGGCCGCCGTTCCCGACGACGCCGCCCTGCGCCACGCGCACGCGCTGGCCGCGGCCGCCGCGGACGCCGCCCACCGGGCCCGCGCCCGCCAGGACGACCGCTCCGCGGAAGTGACCGCAGCGGCCGAGCAGGAAGCCGAGGCCGCCACCGAACTCACCGACACGGCCGCGGCCGTGAACCTGCCGGCCGACCGTCCGCGGCTGCTCGTAGTCCGCCAGGCGCTGGCCGACTACGCCGCGGTCCTGGCGGCCCTGTGGCCCGCCCTGCGCGAGCGCGCCGAGGCCGGACGTGCGGTGGCCGACGAGCGCACGGAAGCCGAAGAGGCTGGCGCGCGGGTGGCCGAACTGGCTCTGCGTGCCGAGGAGTCGGCCCGCCTGGCGGCCGCCGCCGACGAACGGCACACCACCTTGCGCTCCACCGTCGGTGCCGCCGTCGCAGAGCTGGAGAGGCGCCTGGCCACCACGGCAGAGGCCCTGGCCGAGTGCGAGCGCGACCAGCGCCGCTCCCGCGAGGAGCACACCGCCGCCGGCCGGCGCGTGGGCCATGCGGAGGGCCGTATCGAGCAGCTGGAGAAGGATGTGGGCGAGGCAGCCGCCTCGCGCGCCGAGGCGATCGCCGCGCTCCAGCGGTTCGCGGCCACCGGACTGCTGCCCGTGGCGCTGCCCGAGACGGCCGTGCCCCCGCTGGACGGCGAACCGTGGGCGGCCACCCCGGCCGTCGCGCTCGCCCGCTCCATCGAGGCGCAGCTGTCGGGCCCGTCCGGCACCGACGACTCCGACGGTGCCTGGGAACGCGTCCAGAAACGGCTCAGTGAGGAGTACAAGAAACTCCAGGACGCCCTCTCCCGCGGCGGCCACACCGCCACCGCCCGCATGGTCGAGGACGGCATGGTCGTCGACATCGTCTACCAGGCCCGTCGGCGCACCGTGCCCGACCTGGCTGCGGCCCTGTCCGCTGAGGTGACGGAACTGGCGCACATCCTGTCCGCGCACGAACGCGAGATCCTCGAAACCCACCTGCTCACCGAGGTCGCAGGCACCCTGCAAGAGCTGATCGGCGCCGCCGAGCGGCAAGTGCGGGCCATGAACGCCGAACTGCTGGAGCGGCCCACGTCCACCGGCATGAAGCTGCGTCTGGTGTGGCGTTCCTCGCGCAAGGCGCCGACCGGGCTGGCCCAGGCACGGGAGCGCCTGCGCCAGTCCGCGGACGCTTGGGCACCCGAGGACCGGGCGGCGGTCGGGGAGTTCCTGCAGGCCGAGATCGCCCGCCGGCAGTCCGACGACGCGGCGGGCAGCTGGCTTGAGGTGCTCACCGCAGCGCTGGATTACCGGTCCTGGCACGAGTTCGGCATCGAGCGCCACCAGCAGGGCGCCTGGGTTCCGGCCACCGGCCCCGCCTCCGGCGGCGAACGCGTCCTGGCCGTGTCCGTACCGCTGTTCGCCGCCGCCTCCTCGCACTACGCCACGGCCGCCCCCGACGCCCCGCGCCTGGTCACCCTGGACGAGGCGTTCGCCGGCGTGGACGACGACTCGCGGGCCAAGTGCCTGGGCCTGCTGCACGCCTTCGACCTGGACGTGGTGATGACCAGCGAACGCGAGTGGGCCTGTTACCCACAAGTCCCCGGCATCGCCATCGCCCAGCTCTCCCGCGTCGACGAGATCGCCGCAGTCTTGGTGACCCGCTGGGAATGGGACGGCACCGAGCGCCTACGGGGGGATGAACCGGACCACCGCCTGGCGACCCTCCCCGCCCTGGCGGCTCCCCCGGCCACTGAGTTCGGCGCGGCGGCACCCGGGCCCGCCGACGGCACCGGCCAGGGCCCACTGTGGGCATGAGCCGCCCCGGGCAGCCCGGTCCCCCCGACGAACCCGGCCCGCGCATCGACCTCGACCGCCTCGGCCGCCTGCTCGGCGACCCCGGCCTGGCCTGGCTGGTCGAGCGCGTCCGGCGCCGCATGGAGCGGGACGAACCCCTTACCGGACCGCTCACCCAGACCGCCGCCACCACCGCCGAACGTGCCGCCGCCGAACGTCTGTTGGGCCGCAACCCACGCGCCGGACGCTCACTGAGCGTGCGCCTCGACGCGGTGGATGCCGTGCTGCGCCGCTCCGGCATCAGCCCCGACGGCCTCGCCGCCGCCGTGACCGCCCTCACCGGCCCCGTCCCTCGGCTCGCCGACATACGCGAACAGGAAGTGAACGCCTGGCAGGACGCCTACGCCCCGCTGGCCATGCTGCGGCCCGAGCTGGCGGAGTGGTCCCTGCAGTTGCGCAAGGACGGTCTCGTACGCCGCCTCGCCCGCACCCCGCAAGCGGCGAAGGTCCTGCTCACCGACGCCACGACCGCCCTCCGGGCCTTGCCCGCCGACCCGGCGGTGTCTCTGCCCGCCTTCGCCGCCACGGCTCTCGGAAACGCTCACGCGCTCGACGACGGAACTCCGCTCGCCGCCATCGTCCTGTCTGGCATCCGTGCCCTGACCGGCTTCCCCGACGGCAACGGAGCCGAGTGGCGCCGCGAGGCCTGGGCCTCGGCCGGCCTGCTCAGAGATGCCCTCTCCTCCACCGTCCTCACCTTGGGCCTGCGCGGCACCCCCGCCCTGGACTGGATGACCGACGCGGGCGAACCGGCCGTCCTAACGCTGCGCCAACTCACCCACAGCCCGCCGAGGACGGCGCCCGGGGTCGTGTACGTGTGCGAGAACCCGACCGTCCTGGCCACCGCGGCCGACACCCACGGCCCCGCCTGCCGGCCCCTGGTCTGTCTCCAGGGTCAGCCCTCGGCCGCCGCCCTCACCTTGCTGCGCCACCTCCACTCCCGCGAATCCACGCTCCGCTACCACGGTGACTTCGACTGGGGCGGCTTGCGCATCGCCGACGCGCTGCTGCGTGGCGTCCCCTGGCAGCCCTGGCACTACACCGCCGCCGACTACCGCACCGCGGCCGCCGCCACATCGTTGGCACCGCCCCTCACCGGCACACCGGCCACCGCCGCATGGGATTCCGACCTGGCCGCGGCGCTGGCCGAACTCGGCGTGCGCATCGAGGAGGAGACCGTCCTGGACATCCTCCTGGCCGACCTCTCGCCTTGAGCTCGTCATGCTGGCGACACGTGAACTTTCGCCCGCCGACAGGGCAGGCTCAAATTCGACGCGCTCCTTCAGGCAGCGGGTCTGGAGATCCCCTCTTCGTCCCCGCTCCACTGCCCAGGTCCTGGCAGTGCTGGTGCGCCGTTCGTGCCGCGCCAAGCGCGGAGGCTGCCGCCGACGCGCAAGAGATCCGCCGCGCCCCGATCCCCCGAGGCGCGCCCACCCGCCCCGCCCGCCCTTCCCTTCCTTTTCTTGTCGGGGGTGGCGTGGGGGTGTGCAGAGGGGGATGTCGGGCTGCCGACCACGCCAACAAGGCCGTGGTGACCTGCGGATACGTCGCCCTGGTGCGGAATGGGGTCGACCGGTGTCGGCGGGGATATCGACGCGGTTGTCGGCCTGGTCGGGGGCGGTGTTGGCGCATCGTGACCGCGGTCGGGCCCTCATGGTCGCAGGTGTGGTCGGGGTTGGCCGCTGTCGTGGCCGGTACACGCGGCGCCGTACAGAACGGTGCCGCCCTGTACTGAAGAGAGGGCCGGCGATGACGGATGTGGATGTGGGCAGTAGGGATCGGCTGGCGTTGGCGGTGCTGGTGCAGTACCGGATGGCCACCACCGAGCAGATGCAGCGGGTGATCGCCCCGGAGGTGCGCAGCGAGCAGACTCGGCGCAGGCTGGCCAAGTTGCGCGAGGAGGGGCTGATCGATCGGATCACCCTGCCCAGGGCGGGGCGGCTGCGGGTGTGGTTTCCCACTCCTTACGGTGTGCAGGTCGCGTGCGAGTGGCCGGAGTTGCGCGGGCGGCGGCCACCGAGAACAGTGTCTGATCCGACCGCCGCACGGCTGCGGGTCGGGCACACGCTGACGGTGACCGAGACCGCGCTGATCTTCCTGGAGCACGCCCGCCGCCGCGGTGAGCTGTGCCGGCCGCTGGACTGGATCCCCGAGGTCTACCACTCCATCGGGGGCGGCGAGGCCGTCATCCCCGACGCGCTCATGTACTACCGGCGCGGCTGTGAGGGCGGCGACGGACCGATGCTGCGGGCTTTCGTCGAGGTCGACCGGGCCACCATGGGCCCGGAACGTCTGGCCGCGAAACTTACCTCCTACGCCCGCCTCCACAGTTACATCCCCGCTTCCCCGGGACAGCGCCGACCGCGCATCGGGCAGATGCCGGTGCAGGAGCAATGGCGGCAGCGCTATCCGCTCTTCCCTCGCGTCTTGTTCGTCCTGGACGGCACCGGGCCGGCCGGCGTCATCACCCGCATCAGGGCCCTGCACGCGGCCGTCGACAACCCGGCGCTGGCCCTCTTCCTGCAGACCGTCCCCGTCATGGCCGCGGCGCTGGCAGACCTGCGCACCGAGGGCCCCTCTGAGCCCGTGTGGCACCCGGTCCAGAACCCCGACCCCGCGGTCGCCTGGAGCTGGTAGCCATACCCGTAGACGGCCTGCGCAGCCGCTGCGCAATGCCCACCGCCTCTGTGTGGCGACTGCGCAGAGCCCAACCACAACTCCGTAGACCCGACCATGACCCCGACCACAGCCCCGACCACAGCAATGCGCAACCATCTGTGCACCGAATGCGCAGTGGTTGCGCAACACGCGTGGACGGCTGCGCAGCCAGAGCACACGGGCGGCACGCAGTCTGCGCAGCCGCCCGCCTACCTGCCGTGGTTGGGCTCATGGTCGCCCCAACCAACGGGCCCACGGTGCGTTTGCGCACCTGGTCTGTCGCGGAGTGCCTGATCATTGGGCGTCGTTGGTCGGGCGATGCGCAGATCGTCAAAGTCACCCAGAAGAAGCTGCGCCGACAGCTCAAGCGCCGGCGCACCGACCGCAAGACCGGCAGGACCAACATCAAGGCGGTCCAAGCCGTCACCAGCGTGACCGCGAAGCAGAACGGGCCTCCCGCCGATCGAGCTCCTCCAGCCACGACACCATCGCCGCCTCCAAGGCCGCGTCCTGGTACACGACGATCCGCCGTCCGACCATGAACGGCAACGGCATCACCAGCTCACCGCAGAAGAGCCACACCCAATGCGAACTCCTCCCCAAGATGACCCTGTTCCAATAGCGTCCGGCAACGCCCCCGGGATCCGCACCCAGTGACTGCCGACGCCAACGGTCGTGGCGGGCTGGGAAGATCACCGGCAAGTACAGCGAACTCCATCGAGACCGTGAAAGACGGGGATGTCGGGGAGCCTGCCCATAGGCCGGGTCGAGGAGTGGCTTCGACGCGAGTTGGGCTCCGGGCGACAGTCCTTCGCTCAACTGGCCTCGGACGAGGCATGGTTCAGGTTCATACGCTTCGGATCGCAACGTTTCGATACCACGGACACGCCCGATACCGACGGTCCTCTCTTCCAGTACGGGACCCACACATTCGAACGCCCGCCAGCGTTCACGCTGGACTTTGTCAGGGAGTTCGAGGTCAACGACACGCTTGACGAGCACGATCACTACATACAGCCGCACTGCGAACTTCTGTACGAACCCGTGCCTCGACTGAAGGCACTTGGGCATGTCGAATCATGGTTCTTCCACGACACGGACGACGAACTCGACCGGTGGGCCGACGACCTTGCCCGCCAGGAAGTCTGGACGACCGTCCGTCACCTGGACCCCGCAGAGATCAGGGTCTACCAAGAACAGGTGTGACCGCAGTCGGAGAACGACCTGCCCGGTGACACCCAGCCGCGTCGGGGTTTCGGCGACTTCGGGCGTCGCCGGCGGGCTGTTGCCTGTTGCCACCTGGATATGGCCCGGATTGTCCTTCGCTGGGCCTCTGGTGGATGCGGTTGTCGTGTGTGGCGGTCGGGGTTACGGAAATTCGCGTGCTTGATGTGGAGAAGTTGTGGGTATTGCGCGGTCAAGATGTGTTGAGATCATGTGCATGACTCTTGGTGGAGCGGAGTATGTCGGACGTCGCGCTCGGAGAACGCCCGAAAGACCCGCCAGCACGTCGCGACCTGTCGGACGTACTTTCCAGTGGGACGGACCGGACGAACTATGAGCACGAGCGACTTACCCGACCCCGCGCCGCACTCGGCGCCGGCGCCACCCGCCGCGGGGACCCCGGTGGTCGGGGATGCCGTGGGCGCGATGCGCAACGCGCGCGCCCAACTCGCCGAACTTCTGGGCCGTACACCGGAATCGGTCTCGGCCATCAGCCGCGACGGGACGGGCTGGCAGGTCGACGTCGAGGTCGTGGAGCTGGAGCGCATCCCCGATTCCACCAGCGTCCTTGCCGTCTACCGGGTGAGACTGGACGCCGAGGGCCTTCTCCTCGGCTACGCCCGCAGCCGTCGCTACACCCGAGGTCAGGTCGACCGGCAGTGAGGACGTGCGAGGCGGCCCGCGCGACGGCCGCGACGGCGGTCCGTCCCCGCCCTCTGTTCGACGCGGAGGCCAGCCTCCAACCCCCTGTGCACGACGCTCCGCCCGCTGTCGAGGTGTCCATGTCCGCGACGCCCTCGCCCCCTGGATCCGGTGTACCGGCCCGGGACCTTGCTCCGGCTGCCCTACGCCGACCGCACGCCAGCCTTTCCACCGACGGCCGCCTCGCAGCCGACCGCTCCGCACGCCCTCGCCCCACCTCTGAGAGGGGACCTCACCGATGACCGTGCTCGCCCAGACCGCCGCCCCCCGTGCCCAGAAGACCGACGGAGGCCTTTACGACATCCTCGACCTGATCCTTGACCGCGGACTCGTGATCGATGTCTTCATCCGGGTGTCGGTGATCGGCATCGAGATCCTGCGCGTCGACATCCGCATCGTCATCGCCAGCGTCGACACGTATCTGCGTTTCGCGGCGGCGACCAATCGCCTGGACCTGGAGAACCGCGGTACTCCCGTGGTGACTCCGGCGCCCGCGTTGTTCGCACCGGCCCTGCCCACGGCTGTGGCACCGGAAGGCCAGGCGGCTGTTGCGCCGGGCGTCGCGGCAGCGCCCGCTCCCGGCACTGTCGTCATGCAGGGGCAGCCCGTCACCGCCTGGCCGTCCGGTACCGGTACTGCGGTCCCGGTCGTCGGGAACCTGGGACAGACGGTGGGGCAGGCACTCGGGGCGGTCGGTCAGACGGTCGGTGGCGTCGTCGGCGTCGTCACCCCGACCGTCGGGGGACTGGTCCAGGGCGTGGCGCCGACCGTGGTCGGCACGGTGGGCCGGACGGCCGGCACCGTGGTCGGGGCTGTGGCCCCGGCGGCAACGACCGTGGTGGGATCCGTGGTTCCGGCGGCGTCCGGTGTGAGCGCTGTCGTCCCGGCGGCGGGCACCGCGGCCCCGGTGACCGATCTCGCGGCACACAGTGCCGGCGAGGTCGGTGTGGTGGAGCAGGAGCCGGTGCGTGCCGGGCAGGAGTCGGCCGGCGCCTCGGTTCCGCCCGCGGCCGGTCACGAGCAGGCTCCCCCCGTACAGACTCCTGCCGCCGAGCAGGCTCCCGCCGCCGCACCCGGCAAGCCACGGGGCGGCAAGGGACAGCAGGGCGGGGAGGCCTGAGGGATGCCGCTCTACCTCTATGCGGTCACGGACGCGGACCATCCGCTGCCGGTCGAGGGTGCCACCGGTATCGGGGCATCACCCGCGCCCCTGCGGGCGGTACGGGCAGCCCGGGTTGCCGCCGTCGTCAGCGAGGCGCCGGCGCAACTGCGCGCCAAACGAAGAGACCTGATTGCCCATCAGGAAGTGCTGCTGATGCTCGGCGCCGCGGGTGCCGTGATACCCCTGCGCTTCGGCACACTCGCCCCCGACGACGGCGCGGTACGCCGCGCCCTGGCGGACCAGGAGTCGTTGTTCACCGACCGGCTCCGCGAGGTCGAGGACCGCGTCGAGTTCAACGTCAAGGCCCTTCAGGACGAGGACACCGCCGTGCGGGAGGTCCTGCGGGACAGTCCCGAAGCCCGGCGCCTGAGCGCCCTCACACGGGATGGCTCAGGCACGCACGACGACCAGGTGGCCCTCGGTACGGTCGTCGCGGCCGGGGTCCAGGCGCTGCAGGCGGAGCACGCCCGGGACATCGCCCACCGGCTGGAGCCGCTGGCTCACCGCACCGCCGCGGGCGATCCGACGGGCGAGGTCTTCCTGAACCTGAGCCTGCTGATCGAACGCGGGCGGGCCGACGCGTTCGCCGCGTCCGTGGACCAGGTCGCCCAGAGCCTCGGGCACGGGCTGGAACTGCGGGTGACCGGCCCTCTCCCGCCCTACAGCTTCGTCTGACCGCGCGACCGCGTGAACTGGACGCCGTACCTCCGCCTGTCCACCACTGCCTCCCTGACCGGAAGGAGAGCGCCGTATGGGCCTGCTGGGCAGCCTGCTCGGCCTGCCACTGGCTCCGCTGCGCGGGGTCGGCTGGGTGCTGGAACAAGTGGTGCAGGAGGCGGAGCGGCAGTACGCCGACCCGGCCCCCATCCACCGTGAACTGGCCGAACTGGAAGCCGACCTGTTGGCCGGCCGCATCACCGAGGAGGAGTTCGGCCTCCGAGAGGACGAACTCCTGGACCGTCTGGAACAGATCACGGCCGCCGGCACCGAGGACTGGGCCGACCCCGGCGCGGAGGAAGCCCACGCCTCACCCCGAGCCCACGATGACCCCGACAGTTCCCGCGATCCGGCCGCCGCTCCCGCGCACAGCGACACGTTCCACCCCGCCCCCTTCGATGACCTGGGCGGCCCCGACGGCCCGGCACCACCCGACGGTCCTGCACTCCAGGAAGGCCCCCCGTGACCGACGCCCTCACACGACGGCCAACTGCCCTCTCGCCCCAACCGGGCAGCGCAGGCAATCTGGCCGACATCCTGGAACGCGTCCTCGACAAAGGCGTCGTGATCGCAGGAGACATCAAAATCAACCTCCTCGACATCGAACTCCTCACCATCAAGCTCCGGTTACTCATCGTCTCCGTCGACACCGCACGCGAGATGGGCATCGACTGGTGGGAACACGACCCGACGCTGTCCTCACGCGCCGCACGCCCCGCCCCGCCACCCGACCTCGCCCGTACAGAGGAGCTCGCCGCCGAGAACGCACGCCTTCGCGCCGAACTCCACTCGCTCAACGCCCGGTTGAAGGAACCCGATGACCTCTGAACCCCACCCCCCACCCCCGGCAGAGCTCACCGAGACGGTCTACGCGTACGCCGTACTGCTCCAGAACGAGGCAGCGGAACGGGCCGCCCGGGAACTGCGCGGCGTCGACGGCCTGCCGGTACGGATCCTGCACGGCACCCACACGGCCGCAGCCGTCAGCGACGTACCCGCCCACACCTTCACCGAAGAGGTCCTCGCCCAGCGGCTCGACGACCTCACCGACCTGGAACGCCTGGCCCGTGCCCACCACCAGGTGATCGCCGCACTCGCCTCCCACACAGCACTGCTGCCTTTGCGGCTGGCCACGGTGTACCTCGACGACAACAGCCTGCTGCGACGCCTGCACAACGACGACAGCCACTTCCGCACCACCCTGAACCACCTGAAGGGCCACGACGAATGGGGCGTCAAGATCTACGCCGACCCCCCGGCCGCCACCCCGCCCCCAGCGGACCGGCCACGCTCCGGCCGCGAGTACCTGCGCGCCCGCCGCGCGAGCCGGGACGGCCACGACCTGGCCCACCAGGCCGCCGCCGACCTCGGCGCACAAGTGGACCGCACGCTCACGGAAGAGAACTGGGCCACCGACGTACGCCACCACCGTCCCCAGCCCGCAACCCTGTCCGCGGCACCGGGGGAGAACATCGTCAACGCGGCCTACCTGATCCCGCGACAGCACACACGCACCTTCCAGGACCGCGTTACGGCACTCGCCGCCGACACGGCCGGCATCCGAGTCGAGATCACCGGCCCCTGGGCCCCGTACTCCTTCGCCCCGCCCCCGCCGGAACAGACCGAACGGACAGACCCCGCGACCGTGCGGACAACACCGTGACAACCGACCCCCCGCCCCAAGCAGAGGTCGCTCTCGTGGACCTCCTCGACCGGCTCCTGGCCGGCGGTGTCGTCATCACCGGAGACCTCAGCCTCTGCATCGCCGACGTGGAATTGGTCCGCATCTCACTGCGCGCCCTGCTCACCTCGGTCGAGGCAGCCACCGAAGGAATCCTGACGTGACACCACACAGCGAACCCGCCCCCGGCACCCAGTCGACACCAGCACCGTTTCCGGACTCCGCGCCCCGGCGCCTCGACCTGGACAAGGACACCGTCGAACGCGACCTCGTCCGGCTGGTGCTCACTGTCGTGGAGTTACTACGTCAGCTCATGGAACGCCAGGCCATCCGCCGAGTCGAAAGAAACAACCTGACCGAGGAACAGGAAGAACGCATCGGCATGACACTCATGATCCTCGACGACCGCATGACCGAACTGCGCGAGCGCTACGACCTGAGCCCCGAAGACCTCAACCTCGACCTCGGCCCACTCGGCCCTCTCCTGCCACGCCAGGAGAGCCGCTCATAAGACTGCCGGCCAGAAACGACAGCGGCTGCAGCGACTGCGTTGGCGGGCGCATCCCGGCGGGCACGGCCTGACCGTTGGACGGCGGCCTCGGCGGGAACACGACCTGCCTCGCCGACGACAGCAGAGCGGTATGCAGGCGCCTCGGCGCAAGGAGCCGCTGGAAGCAGCTTTCCTGGACGAAATCCGGTGCGGCGCAGGCCCGGCTGCTGCCACCGGCCCCAGATCTCCATGGCTAGGGCGGCGCTGTTTGGGTCTGGCGGAAGTCCCGTGAGCCAACTACGCCTTGTAGTCGTTGATCTTCAGTTGGGAGTGTCCGAGGTCGCCTTGATTTCGCTCTTCGTTCGGCTGAGGGGCCCGACATACGTCGCCGTGAATGAGGTGTCGCGCACCACGTCCGCGACACCACCCTCGCCGAGGACGCCTCCCGGCTGCGGACCGGCAACACGCCCCGCGCATCGGCCACCTGATACAACCTCGCCATCGGAACCCTCCGCACGGCCGGAGCGAAGAACATCGCGGCGAGCCTCCGCCGCAACGCCCGCGACCCTCGACGTCCCCTTGCACTCCTCGGCCTCGGATGATCACGAACCGGACGTCATGCAAGCGGCCTTGATGATGCGGCGCCGGGCGGAAAACGACGATCACGGCATCGGCCGGTCAGGGGAGACGGGCTCGCGGCGTCTGCTGCACTCTTCGTCCCCCTCGTACTGAAAGTCACCTGTACGGCCTGCGCACAGCGCCCTACCTCGGAACTCCCAACGGGCCCATGCCGTATACCCCCGCGCACCGTCCGTGTGGGCCGCTCCCGCCCCCGGAAGGACGCTATGGCCGCCATCGCCCTGACCGGTAGGCGTCCAGCAGTTGTCGGCTCGCGACCGTGAAGGGGTGTTCGGGTCCCAGGCCGCGTTCGCGTCGCTCGACGACGTCGGTCATCAGCCCGATCCCCTCCTCCATGTGGCCGAGCGCGGCCCGGGTCCGGGAGAGGAGTTGCCGGGCGGCGAGGACGATCGGGTACTCGGGCCCGAAGCGCCGTACGTATGTCTCGGCGACCCGCTGGATCTCGCGGTCGGCCTCGTCGACGCGGCCCAAAAGGTACAGCGCCCACGCGTGGTTGTGTCCGGCGCCCAGTGTCACGGTGTGGTCGGGACCAAGGAACCGATCGCACTCCGACGGCAGCGTGAGCAGTGTGCCGCCCTCCTCGCTCACCACTTCGGCGGCGGGCAGCATCTCCAGCAGACTGGCGCGGGCCCGCAGGGTCAGCGGATGCGTCGGGCCCAGCGCCGAGCGGCGCCCGGCGACGGTGTCGCGGAGCAGCGCGACGGATTCTTCGCGTCTGCCGAGGTTCGCCAGCACGAGCTGGAGGCCGTAGCCGCTGTCGGTGGTGTCGGGGTCGTCGGTGCCGAACAGGCGCTCCTGGGTGGTCCGGACTGCGCGGAGCGCCGCTTCGGCTTCGGTGTACCTGCCCAGCCGGAACAGTGCCCGAGCTGCCCGGGAGCGGGCGGCCAGGACCGTACGGTGGTCCGCGCCGAGGAGTCGCTGCGCGAGGTCCGCCGCGCTACGGGCGGTCTCCCAGGCGGAGAGGTAGTCACCGGTCCGGTGCAGGGCGACCGACAGCCGCGTCGCGACGGCCAGGGCGTCGGCAGCGGACGGGGCGCCGATGTGCCTCAGCAGGGCCAGCGCGTGAGGTACCAGCAAGCGCAGTCGCGGATCGTGGGGCCCCGCGTCGGGTACGCCGGGCACGGCCGCGTCGAGCAGCCGGACGGCCGTGATGTCGAGGGCGGGCACCAGGTCCGCGGGGGTCGCCGCCGAGACGCTGTCGAGCAGGACGCCATGACTCTGTACGCAGCGCACGCCGACGGCGTCGACCAGCTCGGACAGCGACTGGTCGAGGAGGGCCCTGAGGGCTGTCTCGGTTCGGGCCCGGGGCAGTGCGGTGCCGACGTCGGCGTGGTTGAGCACAGTCAGCGGCAGAGGTTCGGCGGCGAACCGGGACAGCAGTCTGAGCAGGGCGACTGCTTCGGGCAGCCCGCGTACCTCGAACGCGTCGAGGGTCAGCTGCCAGGTCAGGCCGACCAGGTGTCGGGGGTCTGCTTCGGACAGGGCGTCGGCTCCCTGGTCGATCAGCTGGACCCGTTCGTCTCCGTCGAGCTGGTCCCCGTAGGCGTCCATCGTCCAGGGGTCGAGGACCTGGTGGGAGAGGAAGCCGCCCGCCAGGGTGAGGGCGAGGGGCAGTCGCCCGAGCCGGTCCGCGACTTGCGCCGCCTGCTCCGTCGTGCCGCTGTGGGGGGCGAGATCGCGCAGCACGAGCGCGGCGTCCTCTCGGGGCAGTACGCCGATGTACTGCAGCTCGGCGCCCGGCCACCACCGTGCCGCCGCTCGCCGTGTGGTCACCAGGACCGTGCCGCGCGGGCTGGTACGGAGCCAGCTGCCGTCCCGCAGGATCTCCGGCTCGTCGGTGTTGTCCAGGACCAGTAGCCAGGGTTCGGCGGAACTGTCGAGATGCTGCCAGACGAGATCGGCGGCCGGTCTGAGGCCGTTGCGGGCGGCGAGCAGTTCGCCGTCGCCCGCTCCTCGGTCGGCGGCGACGGCGAGCATGCCGGCGCGCAGGCTGGCACGGTCGGAAGCGTTGACCCACAGGCCCACCCGGCCGTGTTCTCCGGTGACTTCCTGGAAGAGGGCGCAGGCGACGGCCGTCTTGCCCGAGCCGCCCATGCCGTACAGCACGTAGACCTCGCCGCCGCGCTCGGCCTGGACGCTCGTCCGCAGGCGTTCCATCACCTCGCTGCGGTCGCGCAGCACGACAGGACGCCGCCCGACTGCCGGGTGGCGCACCGAGTCCGGTCCGCCGGGCTCCGGCCCGTCATGGCCGTAGTGGTGGTGTTCGCTGATGTGCTGGTCGCCCGACGACTGGTAGACACGCCCCTGGTCTTCGGCGTGGCCGTCCGTCCCGCCCGTCATCGCTCTGCGATGTGCTGGTCACGTCCCGCTTGGTAGACCCGGGCCTGACCGGACGCGGTGGCGTGCTGGGTGATCTGCCGGGCAGCCGTTCCATCGGGATCGAGTTGGTCCAGCAGTGCACGCAGTTCCTCGACGGCGTCGGGCCGGGCAACGAGCAGCCGCCGTACCAACTCCTGCCATTGAAGGCGGAGTTCGTCCAGGGTCTCCTGGTCGTCCGCTGCCACGGCGGCCAGCACGTCCTCACGGCCGGCTTCCAACTCGGCGGCGACAGTCTCGGCGCGCTCGGGTTGCGCCCGGCGCCAGAGCTGTGTGATCCCGTCACGCACACGGTGCCAAGTATCGGTCGCCATCAACGTGACCAAGGTGGTTCCCGCGCTCTGTGCGAGCGAGGCCACTTCTGGGTCCACAGCCACCCCTTCCGTTCACCTGATTTTCCAACCGCACAGCGGGAAAGTATCGCCTGCCAGGTGTTGACCTGATTTTCTTTCCGATCAATATCATTCCACCCTTGAGCGACATGAGACAAGGAGGAATCAGTCCTCGCCATTACCCCTACGGGACGGGCCTGACACATGGCCAGGCAGGCCCGGTGCAGGCTACAGTGAAGCATCTCAACCGTTCGAGGGGGCGATGGAAAATGGCCAGGCCATGGGAAGCAGATCCGGACACAAGTTTCAAACAGCGACTGGGGAAAACACCTCAGGAGTTAGGAAACACAACCGGCACTCCTGACTGCCCGGACATCTGGGAACTCACCAATGGCGACATCGCCGTCATCGGCCGGGACCTCACCCAGTCGCTCGGCACGAACCTGCCCGACGGTGTCTCGATCGGGTCGGACGAACGCCTCGTGGTCATCCCCAGGAACATGCTCATCGCGGCGAAGCCGGACATCCCCAGTGTTTGACTCCTTCCCTGGTGGCGCCTCCGAACGCCTGGACCGCCCCACCTATCACGCGGACTTCGGCCGGGTCTACGCCAGCGGGATCCCCTTCCTCAACAAGCTTGAGCGCGGCCAGCACTTCAAGGAGCGCGGCTTCCCGAGCTGGGAGGCCTTCGCCGACGGCGACTGGGAGAGGGCACTGTCCCTGGCCGACGAGAGGCGCGAGGACTACGCCCAGGAACTCCGTCAGGCGTCGCGAATGGGTGTCACGCACCGCCGCCTTCGCGTCGTGGAATTCCCGATCACGCCATATGTGCAATGGGAGTTGTTCGTCCTGCGCGTACGCGTGGACCTGGGCGATGACATCAAGGTTCTCGACGCTCGCGATATTTCGAACATCGAGCGGAATCGCCCGGTTCCAGAGGTAGTGATTCTCGGCAATGCGGCCATGTATGAGGTCGTTTACGACGAGGACGGAAATGCGGCCGGCGCCAACCGTTGCGTCGACCGCTCACTGATCCGGGAAACAAACGCGGGATTCGATGCGCTTTATGAGCGGGGCGAGGGCTTCTACGATTTCTTCGACCGGGAGATCGTCACCCTGGCACCGCCCCAGGTGTCCGGTGCTCCGACGGGTTTTCGCGGCTTGCGGTGATCAGCAAGGTGGGTGCAGAGCACGCTCTCATGCCAACAGATCACCGCCCCGGCGATGACGAGAGCGCTCGCCGCATCGGCTACCCCTTCGGCAGCCAGGAGCCCGCTTCCGGCGTCAAGCCTGCGATTCCTGCACCACGGTGACAGTGGTGTCCGCGTCGCGCTGTTCAGCGTGCGCTGTGGCGAAAGGTCAGTGGTCTTCCACGACTTCTCCATCCACATCGACAACTCGGAGGGACGGTTTCGTCAGCTCCAAGCTGGAGAGGTGCCTCTTGAGTCTCTTGGCCATCGGAAGGTAGGTCGTAAGAGTCAGTCCGCCGGAGACGACGGCCCCGATGAGAGGGATGGCCTTCGAGACGGTCTTCGCGAAGGACTGCTTTGTCATCTCGACGCCCAGGTAAGCCGCGACCCTTTTTCGCTATCGGGTAGATGACACCCTGAGCGGGTGCCTTCTGAGGCAGCTTCTTGGCGACCTGCTCCGACATCATCCCCGCGACCTTCCCCACAGCGGCGTTCGCCGACTGGGTACCGAACATCACGCCGAAGAACAGCGTGAGCACCCCCATGGTCGCGTCATCGACGTCATCACCCTCATCGGTTAACAGATCGGGCCAGCTGTAGAGGTATGCGAGTTTCTGCGCGATACGCAGCATGTGGCCGATGTACTGGGCCACATCGGCGGGCACAGCGGCGGGAAGGGCGATGATGCCTGGGAGCCCGGCAGCGGCGGAGAGAGCGCTGACCTTGCCGGTTTCGAAGCGGATGGAGTCGTTGGCCGCCTTGTCGAGAACCTCGACAGTGATGCCCGCCGCAGCGGGGCTCTCCTCTACCGCTCGCCGGATGTCGTCCTCGGAGCAGTGGCGAGCCAGCGCACTTCGCAGGTACGCCTCCCTGTTAATACGTACGCCCGGAAGCTTTGCCGCCCCCACCAGCATCGCGGAGCCACTCACGCCGGTGATCTGACGACGGATGAGGGGCTGCGGAGGAGTGGCCGGCCCACTTCGTCGCGTTCGATCTGTTGCGGCTGTCCGGGACGGACACGACCGGATGGCCGCACTGGCGCAAGGCTGCGTTGGAGTCTGTGTTCGCCGCTCGCCGGCTGTCGGCGACGTGGGTGCTGTGTCCGTCGACGACCGAGACCGACGTCGTGCGCGAGTGGCCACGTGAGCGTCGGTCGGGTTGGAGGGGGTGTGGTCTTCAAGAAGCTGGACGACGCCTACCGCCCGTCGGTGAGACGCCTTCAGTACGCCGGCCCTCCCACCACCCTCGCCCGGACGGCGGGTGTT
Source organism: Streptomyces pseudovenezuelae (assembly GCF_029892565.1). GTDB lineage: Bacteria > Actinomycetota > Actinomycetes > Streptomycetales > Streptomycetaceae > Streptomyces > Streptomyces pseudovenezuelae_A. The sequence continues at coordinate 702,265 of NZ_JARXVH010000005.1, forward strand.
GCGGTCGCCGGCCTGCTCCTTCCGGGGCGGCGCGGGCATCCGTGGACAGACTGGTCCTTCTCCGCAGGGTGGGGCACCGAGGAGACGCTGAATGTCACGCTGGTGGAACCTGAGCTGGTGGTGGAAGTCGGCATCGACGTCGCCCGCGACGCCTCCGGCCGGTGGCGCCACCCCGCACTCTGGCATCGCACCCGCCCCGACCTCTCCCCCACCGACATTCCCACCTTCTGACGGCGGCGTTGTGCGTCGGCCGGGCCGACGCACAACGCCCCGCAGAAGCGCAGCAAGGGCCTCCCGCTGCTTGGCCGGCGCCACCCGCAGGGTCATCGCCCGGGAGTGGTCCGCCCCGTCCTTGACGGTCGTGAGGCGTCAGTGAGGTCGGCGCCGGTTGCAGCGTCCCGCTGGAAGTGGTTGGTGCCGTGCCAGTCCAGGCACATGACGGTCGCATCGTCCTGCAGGTGGCCGTCGTTGGCGTCGACGATCGCCGCGATGAGGGTGCGGGCGGCCTCGCGGGGGTGCAGCGCGCGAGTGCGCACGATCAGGTCGGACAGATCGAGGCTGCCTGCGTTGCGCTCCAGCATGCCGTCGGTGAGCATCACCAGCCGGTCGCCCGGACGCAGGTCCAGCGACTGGACCCGGTAGGTATGAGGGGCGTCGACGCCGAACGGCATATCGACCGTCGGAGTGATCTCCCGCACCTGCCCATCCCGCATCCGCAGCGGCCAGGGGTGCCCTGCGTTGACGAACTCGGTCCTGCCGTCAAGCAGGCTGATACGCAGGAGCTGGCCGGTGACGTAGCCCTTGTGGCCGTGCTCTCGCATGGCCTGGTCGGCCTGGCGGGCCTGCTCGGCGAGATCGGCACCGGCCCGCCGGGCCCGGCGCAGGGCGCCCACCGCAAGGGTGGCCAGCAGCGCGGCCTCGACATCGTGCCCCATGGCATCGGTGACGGAGAGCTGGACGGTGTCCCGGTCGATGACGTAGTCGAAGGTGTCACCTCCCACGTGGTCGGCCGGCTCCAGCGCCCCGGCCACCGCGAACTGCGCCGCCTCGCACGCCAGCGACGCCGGGAGCAACCGATGCTGGATCTCCGCGGCCAGGCTCAGCGGCTTGGTCCGGCGTCCCCACTGGTACACGTCGGTGAAGGACCGGTTCGCGATGACGAGGTACGCCAGCGCGTGCGCGGTCTCGCCGATCTCCCGCATCACCTCCGCGTCCGGCGCCGCCGGCAAGAACAGTTCGAGGAGCCCGATGGCGTCCCCGCGGTTGGTCACCGGAGCCACGATCCGCACCAGACCGCCCTCGCCCTCGTCCTCCACGCCCGGCCGCTGGGTACGGATCACATCGTCGTACGGGGTGCCCCGCAGCATGATGCGCCGGGCGGGTTCATCAGTGTCGATGCTGCCCGCCGCACCCAGCCGTACGACCGAACTTCCGGTGAAGTCGGTGATCAAGAACGACACCGACACGGCCCCGAGGCTCTCCTGGAGCATGCGCGCGACCACATCAAGCGACTCCACCGGCGCCGCGGCCTCCGCCGCCTCCAACGTCCCCGCCAACGTCATCGCCCCGCCCCGGGGAAGACGAGAGACCCGCCTACCATCCGGTCTTCCTACGGTCACAGCGACTCCTCCATTGCTCGATGCGCTCAGGACTTCGCCGAGTAGGACGTGGAAGACCTGTGCCGAGCCCGGTACCCGGACAGGTCAAATTTCACCACCGGGCCCGACTTCTGCCCGCTGCTTAACACGTCAGGTGGCTGCGAGGAGGATGGCGGTGTAGTGCGCGGTGAAGGCGGTGATGGTCAGGGCATGGAAGACCTCGTGGAAGCCGAACCAGGCCGGTGAGGGGTCGGGGCGCTTGAGTCCGTAGACGACGGCGCCTGCGGTGTAGAGCAGACCGCCGGCGATGACGAGTACGACGATCGCGGAGCCGCCGGCGCGCGCGAAGTCGGGCAGGTTGAAGACGGCCACCCAGCCCAACGCGATGTAACACGGGGTGTACAGCCATCGGGGAGCCCCGATCCACAGGATGCGGAAGGCGATTCCGGCCAGCGCGCCCGCCCACACCACTGGCAGCAGCACCCTCTGCTGGCCTTCGGGCAGCAGCAGTACCGCCAGCGGGGTGTAGGTGCCGGCGATGATCAGGAAGATGTTCGCGTGGTCCAGTCGCCGCAGGACTGCCTCCCCGCGCGGACCCCACGTGCCGCGGTGGTAGACGGCGCTGGTACCGAACAGCAGACAGGCCGACACCGCGTACACCACGCAGGCCGCCACTGCCGCGCCCGTGCGCGAGACGGCGATCAGGACGATCCCGCCGGCCAGCGCGAGGGGGAACACGCCGGCGTGCAGCCAGCCGCGCATCCGCGGCTTCAGCGCAGCCGCCGCGCGCTGCACCCCGCCTTCCAGGCCGACGGCTACCTGCCCGGCAGCCGGCCGGCCGATCGCGTCAGCACGCGCGTCAGACGAGGGGGTAGACAGGGTGTCGGGCGGGGTGCCGGGGCGGGACTTGAACTCCCGTCCGCCTACCGGCGGCTGGGCATCTTCGGCGATCATGCGCTCATATTCTTGATATCGGCGGAAGAGTGCGGTCCGGCGGTGGCCGTGGAGTGCGGGTCAGACGTCGGCCGGGTGCCGGGTTGCAGTGCGGCGGTATTCGGCGTTGATGCGTTGGGCTTCTTCGAGCTGGTCCTCGAGGACGACGATGCGGCAGGCGGCCTCGACGGGGGTTCCCTGGTCGACGAGTTCCCGGGCACGGGCGGCGATGCGCAGTTGGTAGCGGGAGTAGCGGCGATGTCCACCCTGGGAGCGCAGCGGGGTGATGAGGCGGGCTTCGCCGATGGCGCGCAGGAAGCCCTGGGTGGTGCCGAGCATTTCGGCGGCCCGGCCCATGGTGTAGGCGGGGTAGTCATCATCGTCGAGACGGCGGTACGAGTCGTCTGCTGTCATCTGACCTCTCTGGAACGCGTGGAGGGCCCTGGCGCCGTACGGCGCCAGGGCCCGAAGGAACTGCTACACCATCTGCCGGCCCTGTTGCTGCGCCGGCCTTCTGTCACCGCACACCCGGCCGACACGCTGCCGGGAATGCTGGGATCGCGGTTGCTCGACCGGAGACCACCTCACTATCGATGTCCTGCGGTACCCGGACTCAACAAGCCGCCCGGGCGATCCTGATGGCGCCCAATTCCTCCGTTCATTCCCTCACTGCTGGGCGCTGCTCCACTGCGTACTGCTGGTGATGCGACCTGCTCAGCGGCCTGTGACAGCGCCACTCTTCGGCAGCCAGCCCCGTCGCCTGTCCTGCGTCTGCCCTGGCTTGGAACCCCACCGCCGAACCTCCCGGTGCGCGCGCCCGCAGCCGACGCCTTCACCGAGGTACCGCTCACTGACTTCACTGCTGAGTACCGCGAACCGCACCTACAAGTACTGCCACTGCGGTACTGCTCACGGCGGCCCCTGATCACTGCGGGCCACCCGGTCCGGTCGTCAGTCCCATCGCCGTCCTGCAACAACCCTGGCTCTGGAACTCCACCACCGCACCGTCCTGCGCACTGCAACTACGTACTACTGCCTGGCAGTTCGTGTCTGCCAGGCCCTGCTGTCCCTCTGGGCTACGAGAGAAACCATAACCACACCACCGCCCAATGTCTACTCCAGCCAGCACAGGTTTTCTGTGTGTCCGATGGGGAGGTAATCGGCCTCAAGCAGCGATAAGGGCCCCAGATGGAGTCCGCCCAGGCCGAGGAAGACCGAGGGGCCAACCGGAGACCGGTCGGCGCACGCGTGACGCGTCGCGGTCTCGTTGAACCGCGCGCCTCCAGCCGGGCCTCAAGGGGCCCCCTTGGGGACCCGTGGGCCGTCTGGGACAGGCCGTCATGGCAAGGCGACGGGCCGAGGGGGAGCGCGCTGTCTGCCACTAGGGGTGGCGACTGGTGGCGTGTCCACCGGGGCCGTCGGACAGGGCGATGCGGGCCGTGATGCGCTTGCCGGCCGGCTCCTGCTCGATGAACAGGGCTTCGGTGACGGCCTTGACGACTTCCAGGCCGTGCTGGCCGATCCGGTCGGGATCGGCGGCCCGGGCAGCGGGCATGGTGGGGTCGCTGTCCCACACGACGACGTCCACGGCGCGGACGCCGATGCACAGTTCCAGCAGGACAGGGCCGGGAGCGTACTTGCGGGCGTTGGTGACCAGCTCGCTGACCACCAACTGGGTGAGGTCCCTCGCACGAGCGGGCACGGGCAGGTGACGGTCGGCTTGGGCCTTCTCGAGGAAGGCGACGGCGCGGTAGCGGGCTTCGGCGATGCAGCCGTCGCACCCGCTCAGGGCGTAGCCGGCGCGCATCAGGTATCCGTTCGCGGCCCTACGGCTGTCCCCGTCGGCATCGGCATCGAATCCCACTGGCCTCGCCCTCATTCCCCGTACACGAGTGCGCGAGTACCCACCCTCCCTGCATACATGGCAAAGGCACGTCGTTCAGCAGGCATCGGCAGGCACCCGAGTGCATTCCGCCTGGGCGGTGGGGCAGGATCATCCGCGCACGCCCTGCCCGGGCCAGCCCAGGCGCAGTCGAGGAGACGGTGAGCGACATCCCGAAGGAAGACCGGCCGGGCCGGTTCTCCGTCAAGCCCGAAGTGGTCGACGGCGTCCTCGTCGTGAGCGTGCACGGCGCGATCGACCACAGGCTGGGAAGGCAGCCTTCGACGATCTCGCGGGAACTGCGGCGCAACGTGGCCACGCGCAACGGACAACTCGCCTACCGTGCCTCGACCGCGCAATGGAAGGCCGAACTGGCCGCGCGACGGCCGAAGTTGTCCAAGCCGGCCGGGCACGAGCGGCTGCACGGATACGTCCAGGAACGCCTGGCCGGAGAGCTCTGCCACCCGGACAGCACCACGGTGCCGGGACCTGCGGCGCCCCGGCGGAAGGGACGCAACAAGCCGAAGCGTCAGGACCGCCGTTGGGCCACCTCATGGAGTCCGCAGCAGCTCTCCCATCGGCTGAGGGCCGACTTCCCCGACGATGAGTCCATGGGCATCTCGCACGAGGCGATCTATCAAGCCCTCTACGTTCAGGGCCGCGGAGCGCTGAAACGTGAGCTCGTCGCCTGCCTGCGCACCGGCCGGGCGCTGCGGGTTCCCCGGGCCCGCACCGCCGGCCGGGGGAAGAAGTTCGTCACCGACGAGGTACTGATCAGCCAGCGGCCGGCAGAGGCCGAGGCCCGGGCGGTCCCCGGCCGCTGGGAGGGCGACCTGGTCATCGGCCTGAACAGCTCTGCGATCGGCACCCCGGTGGAGCGCACCAGCCGGTTCTCGATGCTGCTGCACCTGCCGCCCATGCCCGGCCACGGCGGCACACGGGCCAAGAACGGCCCCGCGCCGGCCGGTCACGGGGCCGAGACCGTACGCGATGCCCTTGCGGAAGCGGTCGCCGACCTGCCCGCCCAGCTCCGCAAGTCCCTGACCTGGGACCAGAGTTCGGAGATGGCGCAGCACGCCCAGCTCCGCATGGACACAGGTCTGGAGATCTACTTCGCCGACCCGCACAGCCCCTGGCAACGCGGGACCAACGAAAACACCAACGGGCTGCTCCGGCAGCACTTCCCGAAGGGCACCGACCTCAGCAGGCACACCCGCGAGGACCTCGCTGCCGGCGCCGCTGCCCTCAACAGCAGACCCCCGTAAGCCCCTTGGCCGGAGAACACCCTCGGAGACTCTCAACAGCCACCTATCTGTCAACACAAAACGGAAGTGTTGCGACGACTCCTTGAACCCAAGTCGTACGGAGGTGACGCCTTCAGTGATGACGGTGTTCTCCGCGCGGACCCAGGCACTGGGGCTCACCTTCGAGCGGCCCTGGTCGGCGCGGATCTGAAGCAGGTACTGGAACTCCAGCGCGGCCAGCGGTGGCAGTCCTGCGACGGAGAACCTGGGAATGTTGCGCCGCTCAAGCTCGACGGGGAACTCTGCAAGCGGAGGTCGGTCGATCTTCGCCCAGCGGTAGTGGTGACCGTCGCACAGCTGGTGGCGGCTGATGCCGTAAGCGGTTCTTCTACCTCGACGATGTCGGCCGGAAGCGGAGCGGCGGGAGCCTCCCTGCATCAAAGGCCACGTGGGCGTCCCAGCCGGCCATTGCCCCCGCTGGACCGTGGGAGGTCATTCCGCCGGCCCCGACGTCTCACGGGAAGGGTGGCGTGTTCAGACCGTACCTGTTACCTTCCCCTCCGCCCATACATTCAGTCATTAGATGTATGAATGGAGGCGACATGCGGGGAAAGACGGCCGTGGTGCTAGGCGGTAGCGTGGCGGGGCTGTGCGCCGCGGGAGTGCTCGCGAGGCATTTCGACGAGGTGATCGTCCTGGAACAGGACCGGCTCCCGCCGGACGCGCAGCATCGGCGGGGCGTGCCGCAGAGCAAGCACCCGCACTTCCTCCTCAACTCCGGGCGTCGCGCGATTGGGGAGATCTTTCCTGGGTTCGAGGAGGCACTGATCGCCGCGGGCGGGATGCGCCTGATGCCGTCGATGGACGCGGCGTACTGCGAGAACGCCGGCTGGGCCCCGCGCAAGGCCGGGTCGATGACGATGGTCTACAGCTCCCGCGTGCTCATCGAGCGGGTCCTGCGCGACAAGGTCCGCGAGCTCCCGGCCATCGAGATCCGCGAGGGCGTGACCGTCACCGGACTTCGTTCCACCGGGGGCGGCACCGCGCGCGGGCGCGTCGAGGGAGTCGAGTACCGCGCGGGCGACGACTCGGGCCACCTGTCCGCCGACCTGGTCGTCGACGCGCTGGGGCGCGGCTCCTCCGTCGCCGACTGGCTGAGCACGGCGGGATGGCCGACGCCGCCGGAGAAGACCCTCGACGCCAAGGTCACCTACACGTCGCGGTGGTACGACCTGCCGCCCGCCGACCGGCGTCCACCGGCGTGGTGGTGGAAGCACCTGGTCATCACTCCGACCCAGGACGCCGGCGACCATCCCGAGGAGCACGAATTCCTCAGCAACTTCTTCCCGATCGAGGGTGACCGCGCCATCGTGTGCATGGGGGCGTGGGGCATCCGGATGCCGCGCGAGGTCAACACCTTCGAGGCCGCGGTGGACCGCGTGCGGGCCAGGTCGTTCGGGCAGGCGACGCGTGCCTGCACTCCGACCTCCGGGGTGCACCTCACTCGTTCGACCGGCAACAAGTGGCGCCGCTTCGACCTGCTCGACCAGCCCCCGCTCGGGCTGGTCTGCGTCGGTGACTCGATCTGCGCGTTCAACCCGTTCTACGCCCAGGGGATGAGCTCGGCGGCCCGCTCCGCGCTCATCCTCGCCGAGATGCTGCGCGGCCACGACGTCCTCGACCTCGCCTTCTTCCGCGAGTTCCTCACCCGGCAGAAGAAGTCACTCGACGTGCCCTGGATGCTCGCGATGGCCCGTGACCAGGCATATGACTTCGCGACCGGGAGTGAGGTCGTCGCTCCCTGGCGCCGCAAGCTGGCCGCGCGCCTCAGCTGGCCGGTCTTCAACGCCATCAACGCCACGAGCCGCGAGGACGCCTACGTCGAGCGGACGTTCGCCCAGGTCTTCAACCTCGACATGTCACTCAGGGAGATGACCACCGATGTGCGGTTCTGGTTCGGCATCGCGCGCTACAAGGTGCGTCAGCGGCTCGGACGCACAGTCGTGCCCGGCGGGTTCGACGACCAGCAGGATCCGCCCGGCACCGACTTCACCGGCCAGACCCGCGCCGGCAACTCGCCGTACGCCGAGACCGACCTCGTCAATGACTGACCCGAGGAGCAGGGAATGAGCTTTTCATGCGACTCAGCGGCCGAGCGCCTCGCTGGAAGGCTCGGTTTCTCCTGCCATGACGCCGATCCCGTCGTGCACTTCCGCAACCCGTTCGGTCTCGAGAACGGCACCATGCCGTTCCTTGAGCTGCTCATCATCGGCGGCGCGGTGTTCGCCCTCGTCCATGCGTGGCGGCGGTGGCGGCGCGACGGCGACCCGGTCAACATCTCTCTGTGGTTCGCCTCGCTCGTCTACCTGGCGGTGATCGAGCCGCCGCTCTACTTCCCGGCCTGGTTCGGCCTGGAGGAGCACGTCGGGCTCATTTTCTCCCACAACGTGTTCACCGTGCAGTTCATGTACGACCGGCTGCCGCTCTACATCGTGGCCTTCTATCCGGCACTGTCGCAGCTCGCCTACGAGGTGGTCCGCGTTCTCGGCGTCTTCGCGCGACGTGGGCTGCTTCTCGGTTCGCTGGCGGTCGCGTTCGTCTGCCAGGCGTTCTACGAGATCTTCGATCAGCTCGGACCTCAGCTGAAGTGGTGGGCCTGGAACCCCGGCAACGAGATGATCAACAAGCCGGCGCTCGCCTCGGTCCCGATGAACAGCATGTTCCTGTTCGCCTCGGTGTCCTTCGGCGCGATGACCTGTCTCGTCGTCCGGCTGGTCGGCGCGAAGGACGGCCGAGGCACACTCACCGGCCGGCAGATCAGCTTGCGCACCGTGGTCGCCGGCGCCCTGACACCGCTCGCGATGACGGTCGCCGGCGTGCCCAGCAACGTCTTCCGCGGTGGGGACCAGCTTGGGATCCAGCAGGCCATCCTCGGTGCCGAGCTCGCCCTGGTCTGGATCGTCGGCCTCTACCTTCTCGCGGACGCCTGGCGCGCGCGGCGAACAGATCGGGCTCCGGTGGCGTCGCCGCTGTTCGCACGGATCTATCCGGCGCTGTTCCTCGGCGTCCACATCATCCTCTGGCTGGTCGCATTGCCGGCCTACTTCGCGGCGGCCAATGGCATCACCGAGCAGGGCACGCCGATCGGCAGCCTGTGGTACACCGTGCTGTGCACCGTAGCCGCAACCGGGCTCATCGTGGCCGTACTCCGCGCGACCGTGTCCCGACGGACCGCAGAGCCTGTGCGATCCTGAGACCATGGGGCATCACGGCTGGGGAGGCTGGCCTCCCGCATCGGACGCGGAGGCCCGGCAGCGCATCATCGACGCGACCGCCCGCTGCATCGACAGGCACGGCGTCACGAAGACGACCCTGTCCGATGTCGCCGGCGAGCTCGGCGTCACCCGCCAGACCGTCTACCGCCACTTCGGCCGTATCAGCGACATCATCGGCGAGGTGGCGGCCCAGGGCGCCGACTCGTTCGTCGACCTGATGATCGCGCACCTGCAAGGGATCCCCGACCCGGCCGAAGCCGTGGTCGAAGGCATGGTCTTCTGCGTACGGACCATCCCCACCGAGCCACGCCTGAGCCTTCTGCTGCAACTCGGAGACACCACCGCCTTCGGCCGCGGCGCCACCACCGGGGACACCATCGCCTACGGCGCCAAGATGCTGCAGCGCTTCCCCGTCGACTGGGCTGCCGCCGGCATCGACGAGGACGACCTCAACGGCCTCGCCGAGATCATCATGCGACTCCTGACATCGCTCCTGCAGCACCCCAGCGAGCCACCGCAGGACGAAACCCGGCTACGCACCTTCCTCAACCGCTGGCTGGCCCCGGCGCTGTCCCGGACATCAGCATCCGCGCGCCCACGTTCTTCTTGAACACTCACCCGGTGACATAAGACCGTGTCCTACGTGGTGAGGCGGACGAGTCTCTCGTAACGGCACACGGCTGCGACGAGTCCGAGAAATGCCAGGTAGTTGCGGGGATTGCGCTCGTAGCGGGGGGTGAGTCTGCGGTATCCGGACAGCCACGACATGGTGCGCTCGATCACCCACCTCCAGCGCCCTAATCGTTCACTGGACTCGATGCCTTTGCGGGCGATGCATACTCCGATTCGCTTCCACCCAAGCCATCTGCGCAGGTCGGCATGGTCGTAGGCTTTGTCCGCGTGGAGGCCCTGGGGCTTGAAGTACCGGCCGCAGGGGGGCGTGTCTCGTTTGGTGACCCCACCCGCCCGGGACCCCAAGCGCGGCTTCCGACGCTGACCGCAACCCCCGTGGCCACTGCTTCGCCGACTGTCGGCGGAGCAGCGTCCGTCATATCTCTATATCTCTGCCCGCTCGGTCGACCCCTCGGCGGCATGGACGGAGCATCTTCAACCGGGCGTCCGGAGGCCCGCACAGGCCATGTGGACCAGCGGCTCGCGGCGCGGGCAGTTCCTCCCGTCCTCGCGCGCGGTCGGGGCCGCCCTATCCGCCGCCGCGGAACGGGAGCCTTGGACGATAGCCCTCTTCGGCCAGCCAGGCGCGGGCCCGGCCGAGCTGTCGCTCATCGCTGAGCCGGTGAAACAGGCGCCAGGCGCGCTCGTCACGGGCGAGGATATCCTTGAAGCGCCGGAAGGCGCCTCGGCCACGGACGGCGGTCCGCAGCCGATCGGCAAGGGCGGCGTCATCGAGCCTTTCGATGAACAACTCCATGTCCTGGTAGCCGTCCCGGGAACCCAGAGTCGGCACAGACAGCCATCGCTCGGGATCGTCCGCCTTCTCGAACCCGGTTTCCAGCTCATTGGTGAAGGTCGACCAGCATTCCCCCGTGGACAGATCGAGCCAACCACCGGACTCGGCCGGGTCGCCCTCCAGCAGTACGGCGAGCATCTCCAGATCTACTGCGAGCGGACAAGGGACGGGGTTCACCGCGTGCCCTATGGACACCCGCAACACGTCCGCCAGTTCCTCATCGCCCCGGAAACCGCGCTCCCGCAGTGCTCCAAGAAACGTGGCCGCCGTCTGGGTGGCCCCCGGTAGACCCAGAGCAGCGGCAGCAGCCACACCGTCACCGGCCAGCTGCAGCACCTCGTTCATGGGTCCGCGGCGCAGTGCGGCAAGCAGCGCCGTCCCGTCCGGCCCGTGCAGCGCGCCGCGCACGGCCCGCAGCCCGTCCTCGTCCCATCCCTCGGCCATGACCTCGACGTTAACGCGCGTCACCGAGTCGCACAGCACCGAGCACCGCCAGGTTCCCACTCCGTACCCCGGCGGTTCTCGTCCCCGTCCCCGCGGCACCGATCGGTGTCACCCGGTCACCGGCGCCGCTTGCGCCCGCCTCTGCCCGTGGCACGCCCGCGCCCGCGGAGGCCGCCGTGGCGAATGGCGGACGTACGCCAGGCCCGGGCAGCGAGGTGCCGGAGTTCCTCAAGTCCGGCCTGGTCCGGGTGCGCGGAGTCCACGGCGGCGGCGACGGCGTCCCTGGCCTCGGGACCCTGGGCACGCAGCGCCTCCTCAGCGCCGTCCCGGCCGCCCGCGAGCTCCACGAGCTGGAGCAGACTCTCGGCGAGCACCAGCAGATGTTCGGTGTCGGCCATGTCCGCGGGGGACAACAGTTCACGGTGTGCCAGCGCGCTCAGCGCGAGCGGTGCCAGTACGGCGTCGCCGCGCAGCACACTCAGCAGCCGCTCGCCCTCACCGTCGGGCAGCGCCGCCGCCAGCACGTCGAGCATCGTCTGGGCACGCGTACGGAAGGCCGTACCCGCCATGGTCCGCACGGCGTCGGTCAGTTGCCGCAGTGAGGCATCCCGCTCCCCGTGGGCCGACATCCAGCCGGCCAGTTCCGTACGGGCGGCCTCCGGGTCGTAGTCCTCGGCCAGCACCCCCAGCAGGCCGGCCGCCGGCGCCTGGACCAGCTCACCGACCAGAGGTGCGTCCCGGCCGGCCGCCAGCAGCCGCTGTCGTACGGCCCGGGTGCCCAGCTCGGTGAGACGGATGAGCTCGACGGGCCCGGCGGTCAGCTCCTCACGCAGGCGGCGGTCACGCTCCCGCGCCGCCGCCGGATCCGCTGCCGTCCCCATGACTCCCAGCAATTCCCCGAGCTCCTGCGGCATGCCCGCGGGCAGTTCAGGTCCGGAATCTTCGAGGTCGGAGAGATCGGCCTCCAGGAACACCGGATCGGCCATCTCCTGCTCACGCTCGACCGCTCCCAGGTCCACCAGCGCGTCGAGTACCGAGCGCAGGTCCCGGTCGGCGTGCTCGAACCACATGCGGTGCTGGAGGTCCGGGCCGGCGTCCAGTTGGAAGCGGGCCCGGTAGGCCAGGTGTACGGAGTCGCGCAGCCGCGGCCAGGGCATCGGGTACGGCAGGCTGTAGAGCGTGTTCAGCACGTCCTCCAACATCTCGTCGTAGACGTCGAAGAGCATCGACTCGACATGCCAGCCGCCGCGCGGCCCGATCAGGGCCTGCCGCAGTTCGAAGCACGCGTCGAAGGCGCTCAGCCACAGCTGAAGCGGGTCGGCCAGCGCCGGCCGGGCCTTGGCCACCGCGTACAACCGGCCCTTGGTCACCCGGACCAGCCGTGCCTTCTTCGCCCACTCCACCAGCAGTCCCAGGCACGGCAGGTCGGCCGAGGAGCGCACCCCCTCAAGCTTGTCGCCGGTGCCCAGCGCGTCCACCAGCTCACGGGCATCGACCATCCGCAACCGTCCTGCGGCCGTCACCACCCGGCCCTCGCGCCCCGCCCACTCGGCGAGCCCACGCAACTGAGCCACGATCGTCGACGCTTCGGCCCGCGCTTCGAACCGCATCCGCATTAACTCACCCAACCTGTCCGCAACACGTCCCGCCCGCCACGCTATCGCCGGACCGCGACGCGCAACTCGGCGAACCACAGGCCCGCTGGCACTGACGCCTGCCTGGAGCCATGCCGCAGGAATGAAGGCCTGGTTGCTTCAGCCCATATGCCTGCAACGAAGGAGACGACGACGGCAGAGAAGTCCGGCAATGCGCCGATAGAGGCGGCAAACCAGGTCCCCCGAGCTAAAGATCAGCAGTCACTCTCCGTCGTAGAGACGGGGCAAGTCGATCAGTTGGATCGCGCGGTCGTCCTTCGCAAGGTGATGCAATTCGTCGGTGAAGCCGGTGCCGCTGTAGCAGTGCAGACGGGTCGCCCCGGAGGCCGAGCCCCGTGCGGTCAGGAGAGTGCGGATACGCCGGAGGCGTTCCAGGTGGCCGACCCCCATCACGTCGCTCCACTTTGCCTCACCGATGGCAAGCAGCGTCTCGCGGCCGTTGTCAGTCTCGCCGTGGACGGCGACGTCGACTTCATGGCTGGTCTTGGCGGTGGGGTCGTTGACCGTGCCAGAGGCGACTCGCGTGGCCTGTCCGCCGTGGGTGTCGGGCGACGCGTGCCAGCGGGCCCACTCGCGGCAGATCTGCTCGAAATGCGGGCCGACGACTTTGCTGCGGAAGGTGGACTGGGCGCGCTGCCATACGGCGGGTGCCCGCCCGGGGCGTTCCAGGTCGCCCCAGGCCGGGCGCATGACCGCGTGGTAGAAGGTGACGAGCGGCTCCGCGATGCGGTAGGCGGAGCGGTTGCGGCGGAAGGCGTCCGCTTCGTGAGTGATCATGCCGACGTCCTGGAGGACGCTCAGCGGGTGGGCCAAATCGGTGGACTTACGGCCGAGATAGTCGGCAATGCCGCCACGTGCGGCGTTGCCCGCGGCGATGGCGGCCAGTACAGAGTGATACAGCGCGGTGTCGTGGAGTTCGGGTTCCTCGGCGAGCAGGTAGCGGGCCTCCCGGAAGAGCGGGCGGGCCGGGTTGAGCACGGCCCGGGTGACCCAGGCGTCGAAGTCGTCCGGCCCGGCGGGGGTGTCGCCCTGGGTGAACTCACGACGGTAGGCGGGTGTGCCGCCGACGATGGCGTTGGTCAGCAGCGCGGTGTGCGGGTCGTCGATCTGCCAGAACTCGGCCGCGAGGCGGAAGTCCAGGGTGGGGACGACGAGTTCGAGGCCTGCACGACCACGCAGTGGGGCATTTCCGGACAGCAGCTTGCCCATGAAGGACAGTGCCGAGCCGCACAGCAACAGGCGTACGGGGGTGTTTGTATGCTGCGCGGCAGGATCCAGGGCACGCTGAATGATCGACGGCAGGGAAGGGGATGCCTTGGCGAGGAAGGGGAACTCGTCGATGACCGCCACGGTGGGGCCGCCCACATCGGCGATGCGCATGAGCTCGGTGACGGCCTCGTCCCAGTGCGTGAAGCGGAAGGGGGTGGGCTGGCCGCGGTAGCGGGCCAGCGCCTCGCCGAACTGGCGCAGGGCGTCGGCATCGGTGGTCTCGGTGGCGGTGAACATGAAGCCGCCACTGGCCCGGGTGACCGCGTCGAGCAGGAACGTCTTGCCCTGCCGTCGGCGGCCGGAGACCACACCGAGCGTGGCCCGTGGACCGGGCAGGGCGGCGAACCGGGTCAGCTCAGCCCATTCGAAGTCACGGTCGAACATCTCGGCAGGCTTGTCCACAGAGCGCACCCCAGGTTTGTATAGGTGAGGTTATTATATCTGGGCCTATTGCTCGCTGCCGACTGTCGACCACAGACCTGAATGCAAGCAGGGCGGCAGACACGGCTCCACCGCGCGCCGCAACCGAGAAGCGTCCACGCAGCACCCCCTCCCAGCCTCGGGCCACGCCGACCGCCACAGCCCAACGGAGTTCCACCACTCCGCCGGCATGACCTCGGATCTCACACTCCGGTTCCAGCTCGCCCACCTGGCGGCACAGAGCAGCGACCCTGGCCTCTCGCCCGACCCCGTCGCGCCAATGACGTCTGGGCCTTGTCGCCGACCGGGATCCAGGACCGCAGCGTCTCGCGGTTCACCATCAGCCCCTCGGCCATGGCCGAGGATGACCGCCCGGGCTGGAGCGGTATAGCGCGACAACATCGCCCCGAAGTCCCGCCGAGCATTTATAGGAACTCAACAGAAACGGCCACAGCACCCAGGGTGCCCACAGCCAGGACGAAGATGCCGCGCGCATTGCTGCTCACGCCTGGCATCCGGTGCGCGACCCTCCGGCTGGCCCGTTTTGACCACCAATCCCAGCCACCGACAGCCGACCGTCACAAGACTCGGCAACAAAATCGCCACCCGCCGCAAAAGACCAGGCCAGAGGCCTGGAGTATCGAATCCCGATGAGCACCCCTTGCGCTCTCCTCCTCCGACGGCCAGCCCGCAAGCTGACCAACCATCAGGAGTTCAACGCAAAAGACCAGGTCAGATGGCATCTGGGCCTGGTCTATGCTGGAGCCGCCTTCGGGATTCGAACCCTGATACCTACGCATTACGAGACCACGGGGGTTCGTGACGGCTGGTTCCGGCTCGTGCCACACGGTGCTGTTCTGCCTGATCAGAGCACATGCGAACAGTTCCGCCGTGACACCCAGTGTTATCCGGTCCAAAGGCGTCCGGCCGCACTGTGGCCGCACATGGCCACACCCGCGGGTGTTCCGGGCGGGCGGAACGCCATTGTCACCCTCCGACAGGGCAGTCGCAATGGTGCTGTTCCGGCACCCGAACCGTGCCCGTCAGCGGCAACACACCTCTCGGAACAGGGTGGCACGACTGGCATGCGGAACGCACCACGTTGGCGGCAGAGCCCAGTCCGCTGGGGCAGATCGACCCTGAGGTCCCCCCGCTGCTCGTTCGAAGTCCGACTCTGGGCGACGTGCTGCCAGCTCACTGTCCGCCCGTCGCCGTCTTCGTCCCTCCGCCATGCCGGGTCACCCGAGGACGGCATCGCATTCGGACGGCTCCGTGAGTGAACGCCGGGTCAGTGGACTTACTCGCCCACACGTACGCCTCGCCGGGCTGAAGCTGCGCCATCTGCTCAGAGCGCAAACTGGCGAAGGCGGTGTTCGCCTTCTGGAGGTGCTTCAACCAGGCCGGCGAGGTGAACTTGTGCAGGATGACGTGGTCGGAGAGTTCGATCAGAGAGATCGGTACGGAGGGCGGGTCCTGGCTGGCGACCAGGATGCTCATTCCCTTGTGCCGCATCTCGCGGACGGTCTCGACTAGGCCGGCGACGAGGTCCGGGCTGTCGATGTACTTGTGCGCTTCGTCGAAGACGACCAGCTTGTTGAAGTGTTCGTCCCCGCTGCGCGCCTCGGCGAACAGCTGCATCAGGACGACGAAGAGACCGAGTGCTTCGTCCTTCTCGATGTACTCGTCGCGGAGGTCAACGATGATCAGTCGGCCGGGTCGGATGAGGCTGGTGAGCCGGGCATTGTCGTCGATGTAGTCCTCGGCGAGGTTGAGCCGCTCCTGGGCCAGTTGCTTGACGTGGTCGGGCATATCGGAATCGGCCACGCCCTGCCGGATGACGCCGAGGTTCAGGTTGTTGCGGTTCGACTTCATGATGCGGGTCAGCTGCCGGATGTACGTTGACTGGTTGCCGACCGCTCCCATGAGGAAGCGCCAGTGGGATGCCTGGAGTTCGGCGGAGGAGAAGGCGAGCCGCTGGACGTCGATGCCGGGGAATTCCCGTCGGCGGTCGGCGACCTGGTCGGCGGGGGCGAGCAACAGCACGTCCGACAGCGCTTGGGGGTCGGCTCCGTAGCGCTCCTTCAGGACCTGGAGCTGCGCCTGGTCATCATTTGGGCGCGCCATGGAAGTGAACTCCGGTGCGTAGTCCATGGTGCGGCTGTAGTGGAACACCACGGTCGCGAGAGGGCGGGGAAGTTCGTTGACCGGCGGGGCGGGCAGCGAGGCCATCTCGATGATGCTGCCCAGGGTGTAGCTCTTGCCGCCTCCTTGTACGCCGAAGAGGCTGATGGTGTGGGTTTCGTCGAGATCGACCGCGACTTTCCGGCCGGCTACTTCGCCGAGTACACCGTGTTGCGGGGAGGGGCGAGTGACGCCGAGGAAGATGTCGGGGAGGCCCCCTGGTGAAGCCGATCCCGGTGTGACAGAGGTGGGCTCGGCATCGATGGTCGGCGACTCGTGGAAGCCCTGACTTTCAGGGACGGTGCCCGTCCACAGCGGATTTCCGGTACCGCCCGGAGGAGGAGCAGCCGATGAGGTTCCTTCCGGAGAAGGAGACACCGGGACCGCCCCCGGCGCATCGGCACCAGGCACGGTCAAAGTTGCCACGGACTGGGCCGGACCTGTCTCACGGCCCGCACGCTCAGGTGCGGTGAGTGGCGTGGTCTCGTTGTCGTTCGCGACCTCGTCCGTGTCGAGGATGGTCACTGCCTTGCCCCCACCGGCCTGCCCGCGGTCTTCCTCCTGGGCATCTTTGGCATCCCGCTCGTCCTGTACGTCAGGTGCCCGGAACTCGGCGTCGGAGAGCCGTGGCACAGCCAACTGCGACAGTGCCAGGGTGGGAGCGGTGGCCGCTCCGTCCTCCTCCTGCTCCTCAACGGCTAGGTCCGTGGGCGCGGGTACGCCCGGCCGAACAGTGGGAATCGCATTGATCAGCTCGGTGATCAGATCGCTGCCGATGCGGTGAAACTCCACCTCGTCGTCGAGTTCGCGGTCAGTTCCCTCGCGGGCGAGGTCGAAGATCAGTCCGCTGCGGGTGAAGTGGAGGGCGTAGCCGTCGTCGAGGCTGTCGAGCAGGGCGTGAGCCACCTTCCTGGGGGCGTGCCCCATGGTCCCGTGGCGTGCCGCCCGCTCCAGGTAGAAGCGGAGCAGGGAGCCGAGAGCCAGGTTCTTGACCGGCCGGTCCACCCGGTCCGGGAAGGTGTGGGCCGGATCGAAGGACTCGGTAAGGACGGTCTGGCTCCGCCCGAGCTGCTGGGTGACCTTGGCCTTGAGGCGCTGATAGGCGCCGATGTCGTCGAGCGCGGTGTAACACTTGACCTCGACGAGGCGGCAGGTGATGGTCCGGGTCCGCGCGTCGAGGTGAAACAGGGCGAGGTCGCTGCGCTGGAAGGAGAGTGCGTCGCCGAGTTCCCGGGCCTGACGGCGGACTTCGGCGTACAGCTCGGGGTGGGCGTCCAGGGGGACGACGATCTGGTTGTGCAGGGCGTCCTGGTAGTCCAGGTAGAGACGGGCCAGGGCGAGGCCGAGTACTTCGGTGCGCTGGGTGGGGGCGGTGGAGGCCAACTTGAAGGCGAGGTTGCCGGAGAGCAGGCGCAGTTGCTCGAAGAAGGTGTTGAGGTGGCGCTGCTCGACGTCGAGCCCGTGCTGCTGGGCGGTCGGTCCGAGCAGGGTGCGCAGTTCGTCGACCGAGTTCGAGCTGACCATGATCTGGTGGCCGAGGCCGCTGTCCAGCGAGGGCGCATAGTCGATGACGTACTCGGGTCGGTCGCGTCGTCCGGCGTGGTCGAAGTACTCCAAGCCGAGGGTCCTATCGATGGTGACGACCCAGTCGCCGACCTGGTGGGCCTGGTAGAGCAGGGCCCGGTCGGTGTTGTCGAGGGAAAGGACGGTGCACGGCACATGGCGCGGCGCCTGTCCCGCGGTGGCGACGTTGGCCGCGGCGCCGGCGAGGAGTCCGGGCAGTCGGCTCAGGAGAGTGGCAAGGTCCTCCGCGTCCTCGGCGGGCAGGGCGATGCCGTGGCGTGGCATGGTCCGCCACACGATCTGCTGCTCGTTGTCCTCGTACGTGGAGGACGTCGGCTGTACCAGACCGTGGACCGGGGCGTGCGCGATGTCGTGGCGCGTGACGGAACCGTGCTGTTCCCCGCCGAAAGCGTCGATGAGCACGGTCAGATGGGCGTCGAACTCGGTTCCGGGTTCACTGAACTCCTCCACCGAGCGGACGGAGTAGACGAGTTTCGCGCTCCGGGTGCCTTCCGAGGCATGCAGGAACGCCTCCGCCTCGGTGGAGGTGAACTGACTCTGCGCGCTGATCAGTTCACCCAGCGCCGCACCGGACTCGGGGGCTTCCGGGTCGGACACGCACAGCCGAATGTCGTAGGTGAGGTCCCGGGTGGGGGTGCGGCGCTGCAGTTCGAGGAGGGCATCGGCGACGATCTCCGCGCGGCCCGCGTTGACGACATTCATGACCAGCGTGCGGACGTACGGGTGGAGGCGTACGTACCGCTCGATCCGGTCGGCGAGCGCCGTACCGGACAACGCACCGGCTCCGCCTGCAGCGCGGGGGCCGGCGGCCGGGAGGTGCAGCGCTGTGGTGAGCCGGCCGAGCAGGCCACGGGGGTCAGCGGTCTCGCTGGGCAGGTAGGCGGCCCAGTACGGGGTGAGGTTGTCCGCAGCTGTCATGAGTCGGCCGTCCTGGCGCGGGACAGCGAACGGGAAACCCAAGGGTGAGAGGGCCTGGAGGAAGGAGTCGCGCGCGGCGATGACCCGGCGCTTGTCCTCGCCGGCGAGGCGCGCGGCCCAGTCCCGGCCCAAGGCCGTCCATGTCGCTAGCCAGAGTGCGCGAAGGGGGTGCGTCGGGGAGACAAGCAGAACGGTCTCGCGCCCGCCGAGACCGTCAGTGAGGGTGACGGCAGCGCAGTCGCTCTGTTGGATGCGGGCCAGCGCCACCAGCGCGGCGCCCCGGGCGCCGTCACCAGCCCGCTCCGCCTGAAGCGACTGGGCTTCGACCAGTTCCGCGTACGCCTCGATGTAGGCGACCAGTTCATCCCGGACCACCTCGAAGTCGACAGCCTCGCTGACCAGAAGCTGATCAGGATTGGCAAGTTCTCCCGCCTGGCCGCACAGGGCGGCAAAATAGACGTGGCGCGTCGCGAGGTAGCGGTCGTAGGCCTCGGCAGCCCGCCCGGTCAGGGCGAGGGACAAGTCCTCCTCGTTCCCCTCGGGGGTCTCGCTGGTGCCGTCGGGGCGCAGTACGAGCCGGCGCAGGGAGGTGTCCTGGGGGCGGGCGAGTAGGTCCTGCTGGAGTTGCACGAGCAGCGGGGAGAGCCGGATCTCTGCGCTTCCCGCCGTGTGGATCCGGGCGTTGAGGACGCGCAGAGGGCTGCGCGCCGAAGCGGTCTTCCAGCGGACGTCCGTCAGGTTCACACGGGCCGGATCGTCCCCGGCAGCCAGCGCGTCGAACTGCAGTGAGCGCAGCGCCTGGGTGATGCCGTCATAGCGCCCGGCACTGCGCTCCGGCGGCTCCTCGGTTTCCCCCTCGGGGACGACGTAGAAGCGTTCGCTCTCGCCGCCGGGCAGGTCATGCGCACCAGGGGCGATGTCGAGAGCGTCACCGGAGGCGTCGAGCGGGGTGATTTTGAGGTAGTGCCACCCTTCCTCCCAGTCGATCTTGTTCAGGCGGCTCAGCGGTGGTGTCTTGTAATCAGGCTTGGCCCGGGTCCCCTTGGCAACGTGGGCGATCCGTCCGATCGGCCCGCCGCTCTCCGAGACGATCTCCACGCGGAAGCGTTCAAGGCCCTCCACCTTGAGGGGGGACGGTTCGACGGTGAACCGGGCTGTCAGCTCTCGAACGCCCTTGTCCCCGGCGAGCAGGTAGGGCTGCCCCACGATGGCTTCGAGCGCCGGGTGGGCCTGCAGCTCCTCGGCGTTGTCGCCGGCGGCGGGCAGCCCGAGTTCGCGTACCTCGATAGAGACGGTGGCGCGGCGCCGTTCGTCGACGCGCCAGTTCCCGAAGGAGAGCGTCCAGTTCTCCCGGTCGACGACGATACGACGGGTCCATGTCACCGGGTCCTCCAGGCCGCATCGGGCGGCGAATCCCGCGAGCCTGCCGGCGAAGTCCGCGTCGGTCAGGCCCAGATCAAGGACGCGCTGACGCTCCGAGCGGCTGGAGGTGGTGAGTTTATCGACCAGCCTGCGGTTCCGGTCGGCCCGGTCCTTGACGAGCGACGGGTCGGCGTACAGCTCGAAGTCGGGTACCAGGCCGAAGTGGTAGACGGCGGCCCCCGCGACCTGGTCGCGGTAGTCGTTGGTCCGGAGCGTCAGCAGGTACAGGGCGACGGCTCGGTCGCCCGTCCGGTGCCCGGGCCTGTCGCGGAGTACGGCGAGCAGCTCGTCGACGCCGGGCCGCAGCCGGTCCGGTACCTGGTCGAGAAGGTGGTCGGCCAGCTGGGCGTAGGCGTCGCCGAGGGGTACTTCCTCGAACGTCGCGATGCCGAAGGAGTCCTCGGCGCTGACCCGGGTGCCCGGGGGGACGAAGACGAGGAGTGGTCCGGGCAGGCTGTTCCCGTTCCCGTCGTCGCCTTCGGTGCGGTTGCGGAACTCGACCAGTTTAGTACTGGTGACGACGGTGTCGTGGTGCGGCTGTTCGGGAGCAAGGTCGTTGGCGGTGCCCAGTACGCAGACTGTGGCGGCCGGCCCGAGTGCTCCCCGGAGCCGACGTACCAGCGCGGCCGCCAGTTCGGGCTCCACTTCGGTGACTCGCATGCAGTGCCCGGCGCCCCGCTCGCCGACCAGCTTGGCCAGGCGCGGTACGAGGACGCCTTCGAGGGCTTCGCGGAGGTCCTTAGCGGTGGGCTCCGCAAGGCCGGTACTGGTGCTGACGCTGCTCATCAGGCCGTCGCCCCCATTGTCGCGGCCCCGATGGTGTACCGGGGAATGATGGTCTGCGTCAGATAGGCATCCGACATGTCCTGGTAGTAGCCGATCTCGCGCAACCGGCTGAGGAAGGCCGCCGCATTGGCCCGCAGTGCGGCCTGGTCGTCCAGGTGGGCGCCGGAGAAGCCGTCGCCGTCCGGCAGCTGGTCGATGTGGATTCCGTACCGTTCGCGCAGCAGGGTGAGGAACTCGTCCACGCGCATGGGGGCGGTACGCAGATTGCCGCTGTCGTCGTCGCCCTCCCTGAGGAGCGACACCTGAAGGAGCACTTCGAGCAGGCGCGCATCCAGGACGAATCGCCGGACGGCGCTGTCGCGTCTGCCGCGCGGCTGGGCGAGCAGGGCACCGGGCCGGTGCTTGAGCAGCATCGAGTCGAGGCAGTCGATGAAGTAGCTGCGGTAGTAGCTGCCCTTGTAGTGCATCAGCATCTCGATGTACTCGTCGAAGGCGTTGAGCCCGAGCTGGGTGATCTGCTTCAGCTCCGGGGGAAGGTCCTTCTCCTCGTCCCGTACGCGGGTGGCGCGCTGAAGGAAGAACGCCTCGCGTTCCTTGGGATGGGTGGAGAGCCGCCGCAAGACCTCGGCCGGGGTGAAGTAGCTCCTGCCGACGGGCGGGGACAGCTTCTGGCTCTTGACGAGGTTCTCGGAGAACTCGTCGAGCTTCTTGATCTGATAGGTCGCCTGGACGAAACGCGTGATCCGCCCGTACCAAATGCCGGCGCTGCGCTCGGCGAGCGCAGCCGCCGGGGTGCCGGGCAGACCCTCGACGTCGACGAAGAGCCGCACGCGGTGCGGGCAGCGGTCCGCCGTCCGCGCGTCCTGATGCCCGGTCCGGCAGGTGGCGGGCGCCGATCCGGCCTCGATCGCGGCGGGCAGCAGCTTCATCATCCGCAGGTGGTAGAGGGCCAGGTGAAAGGCGAAGAGGATCTTCAGGTAGTCCACGAGGACGGTCCGGGGCATGTGGTCCTGGTGGTAGAGCAGCCGCAGGACGTCCTGGCACAGCTGGCGGGCCGGTTCGGCGCACAGGGCGGGGTAGGGGGTGCGGGGGCGGGTGGTGTCCGGCCGGTCCCGCATTTGTCCGCCCGCCTGCTTCACCAGGTGGAGCAGCGCCTGGGTCTCCACGTCGGTGTCCGTCCCCGGGGTGATTTCCGCGGTGGCGCGGTCGACGTCCGAGAAGAAGAAGTCGCGGAGCTGGTCCAAGGCCCCCTCGTCGGTGGCGAGCATCTCGTACAGCTGCTCGTCGGCCCCGTACGGACGGGACTTGCGCTTGTTGCGGAACCGGTAGGTGAGACCGTGCAGCGGCCTGGGGCCGGCCACCGCCTCGGTGGTCCTGCCCCGGTTAACCATGTCGAGGAGATGGGTGGAGACCCACCGGGTGGTGGTCTCCCGGTCGAAGCCGTCGAAGACTTCCGGGTGGTCCAGAAACAGCTTGACGAAGACGTCGACTGTGAGCTCGTTGGAGCGGTTGATCTTGCTGGGCATGCCCTGGTGCCACAGGCGGGCGAGTAGCCCGGTCAGGACACGATCCATGTCCAGTGTCTTGTAATCGAGCCGGCTGATGCCGGGGTGGTGGAACGTCCCCAGGGAACCACTCAGCGCCATGTCGTCTCCTCCGCCCTCGCGACGTCCCCTGCGATGCCGGCCACGGGGTCGGTCGCGGTGCCCGCACCGGCCGGATCGTCGCCGTCCGCACCGCCGTTGTCGTCGCCAGACCGTGCTGTCAGTTCTTCCATGTGCAGGACGGAGTCTTCGGTGCGGTGGATCCGTCGCAGGTCGTGCCCGTTTGTGGTGAGGAGGATCTCCTGGTACGGCACGGCCGCCAGCCGGTTCTTGAACACGGCGAGGGCGAGCTGCTGCCCTTGCAGGTCGGTCACAGACGGCCGGTAGCCACGCTCGAACCGCTGGAGAAGCTCAAACAGGTCGAGCCGGATGTCGAGTTCAGCCGTGCCGCCCTGGCTGCCAGCCGGATCTCGGTAGCTCAGCCGCAGCGAGGTGCGCCCCGACTCGATGTACGGCGAGGCCGCCGCGTTACCTGGTTCGAGCCGGAACCCTTCTGCGGGGAAGCGGCGGAAGGTACGGATGGTGCCGCCGGGTACGTCGCGCACCTTCAGCGCGAGGGCATCGCCGATCCGCTCGGGGGCCACGAGTCCCTCACCACGGTTGAGCGCCCGCAGGATCCGGTCCCGCTCCTTGCTGCCCGTTTGCGTTACGCGGGACAACAGCGCCATGAAGTGCAGCACTGACGGGTACGACAGCATCCGCTCCGCACGGTCCTCGTCGTGGAGTTCGAAGTAGAGCAGGCGGCGGGCCGCGTCCACGTAGTGGCGGTGGGCAGCGGTCTGGGAGACGCGTTCGGTGACCGACCGGCCGAGCTGCTCGAACGCGCCGCGCAGCAGTACGCGATCGCGGTCGCCGCGCCCGTCGACCGCGACCAGCGCCCGGTCCTCCAGGAGCCCGGCGTAGTCCAGACGACGGTCGAGCTGCGGCTGCGGAACCGCCGCCACATCGGCCTCGCGCAGCAGGGTCAGCAGTCGGTCCCGCTCGCGCGGACTGCCGTCGGCGGTGGCCGGGGCGCCGAGGTGGGCGGAGAAGTAGAAGCTGTCCAGGATCTCCTGAACGGAACCGGCCGCGTGCAGCTGGTGGATCTCGGCGCAGTCGCGGCCCGAGGTGAGGGTGTAGGCGAGCGCGGAGCGCAGGTCGCGCAGGGTGATGTGGAGCCTTCCGCGCATCTGGGTCACCTCGTAAAGGCGGCGCAGACGACGCGCAGCCTGCGGGCCGGCGGCGGGGTGCTGGAAAGTCTGGGCGTTGTGCCGGGCATAACAGGTGGCGGCCAGGTCGCAGCGCTCACAGTCCTCCCAGAACCGGTCGTGTGTCATCCGGTCGAGCATGCGCTCCAAGAGCGATTCGCCGTCCTGTGGTTCGCCGTCGGCATCGAGGGAACGAGCCGCGACATCACGTGCGTTGAGGTTGACGATGGCGACAGCCTGCCCGGTGTCCCGGCCCGCCAGGCCGAGGTTGGCCACCTTGGCGAGGTGCGGGAAGCGGTCGTGGTGGTGGCTGAGGAAGTCGACCAGACGTCCCTCGTTGATGGCGATCAACCGGGTTTCCCCCGCGACCGGCCACGCCGAGGC
Organism: Streptomyces pseudovenezuelae; assembly: GCF_029892565.1. GTDB lineage: Bacteria > Actinomycetota > Actinomycetes > Streptomycetales > Streptomycetaceae > Streptomyces > Streptomyces pseudovenezuelae_A. The sequence continues at coordinate 726,519 of NZ_JARXVH010000005.1, forward strand.
GTCGGCCCCGGCGAAGGGTGCGAAGAACTCGTCCAGTACGTCGTCGCCGCTGACCTCGCCCTCGTCCTGGCTGCCGTCGTGGTTGGTGCGGAACCGGTGCTCGGCCAGGGTGAAGTCGCTGCCGTTGGCCCGGCGGGGCCCGAACTCGGCGCCGAGCTCGCGCGCCTGGCGTTCGAACCGCTCCAGGAAGGCCGTCTTGCCGTCACCCGCGTTACCGGTCACCACGACCAGCGCGTGCCGTCCCTCCCGCAGCGCGGGCACGAGCTCCCGGTCCAGGGCCGTCTCGACGTACACGGACATCGTCTGCGGGTCGAGGCCGCGGGTGCCGCGGTTGCTGCGGCGGCTCTGGCTGTACAGCGTCTGCAGGTGGGCCACGAACGGGTTGGTGTTCGGCTCGGGCTCCTGCGACTCCTGCCCGGTGCCGGGTTCCGACGATGGCGCCGGGGGCTGCTCGGCCCGCTCGGACGAAGACAACGGGGCCACAGCCGGTGGTGGCGGTGCGGGGGCGACGCGCGCGGATTCCAGCGCCTCCAGCGCGCGCAGCAGTTCCTCGGCCGTGGAGAAGCGCTCCGCCCGGTACGGGGAGATCGTGCGCAGCATGATCTCGGCGAAGCCGGGCGCCAGGTCACCGAACCCGCTGTACGCGGTGCGCGGGTCCACCGGCGGCACACCGGGCGAGGGCCGCCCAACGCCCTCCCACGGGTACTGTCCGCCGGTCAGCGCCTCGTACAGGGTGACACCGAGGCCGAACAGGTCGCGGTCGGTGTAGCCGGAGGCATCGGCAGGCACCTGGTCCAGGTCCGGCGGGGAGTAACGAGGGCTTGTGTAGCTGTGTCCCTCGGAGGAGTCGGAGGTCTTGGAGATCCCGAAGTCGATCAGCTTGACGCCGTCGTCGGTCCACAGCAGGTTGCTCGGCTTGATGTCGCAGTGCCACACCCCGCGCTCGTGGATATGGCGCAGCCCGCGCGCGGTGTCGATCGCGAGCCGCAGCACGTCCGCCGCGCCCATCCGGCCGCCACGGATCACCTCGGCGACGTCCTTGCCTTCGACGAACTCGAAAACCAGGTAGGGGTACTCGTCCGGCGGCATCAGCCGGTCCGCGTCCACCATCGACACCACATTGGGGTGCGGGGCGTTCTGCAGCCGGTCCAGGACGCCCGCCTCGCGGCGCAGCCGCTCCAGGACTGAGTCCCGGTCCCGCAGGACCAGCTTCACCGCCCGGTCGACGCTCCTTATCGTGTCGTACACCCGGTAGGCCACTCCGAACGAGCCGGGACGGCCGAGACGGTGGCGCACCAGGTACTTCGTACCGAGCTGGTGGTCGGCCGGCAAATCACGGTAGAACTCCGGGCCCCGCGGACCGTCCTGCACGGGTTGCCCGGCGGAGGCCGCAGGAGGAGCCGGGGGAACTGCGGCTGAGGAGCCGATACGCCGGGCCGGAGCCCTCCGTGCTCCCATCACCAGGTCCAGGCGGCGCAGCGCCTCTACGGCGGTCGGCCGGTCGTCCGGAGCCGTCGCGCACAACTTCTGCAACCAGTGGGCCAGTTCGACGCGGACCTCGGCGGTTTCGAGGACCTGCGCAGGGAGACGCCCTCCCGCGTCGGCCTGCTCGGTGGCGGAGGTGAACGGCAGCTCGCCGGTGAGGAGCTGGAACGCGATGACACCGACCGCGTAGATGTCCGACTTCATGCCCATCGCCGCCGGGTCGGCATGGCACTCGGGCGCCAGATACGCGCGATCAGCGACCTGGTACGCCTCCCGCATGACCGTGTGGGCGCGGCGCTGCGCGGTCTTCGCGTACTCGAAACCGGTCAGCGTCGCCCGGCCGTCCTGCGCGATCAGCACGGTGGACGGGTTCAGCTCGCGGTGCGCGATCAGGCGGCTGTGCGCATGGGCCAGGCCCATCAGCATGTGACGGATCGTCCGCAGCTTCGCGTCGGCGGTCAGCGGGTCTGCAGCCCCGTTCAGGTGCAGGGCGAGGGCGTGCCCCGGAACGTCGTCGTAGACGGTGACGAAGGAGTCCTTGTCCTCGTCGGCGAAGAAATCCCGCACCCCGACGATGTTCGGGTGCGAGGGCAGCTTGCCGAGCGCCTCGTACGCGATGCCGATCCGCTTCTGCTGCTGGAGCCGCTCGGCCTCCGGCGCGTACGGATCGGCCCTGCGGACGGAGAGCCGGACCGTGCCCGACCCCTGCACCGCGAGAGCGTTCTTCGCCCGGTACTCGTGGTGGACGTCGTCGCCCTCCTCCGGGCCCGTCTCACTCAGCCGCTCGATCACTTCCCAGCTGCCGAACCGCAGAGGGCCCGACGGCGGCCGGGACGAACCCTGCACCGCGCGCACAATCAGCTCGTGGTGCGCCGAGACGTCCGTGTCGAAGCGGTTGGTCGAGGTGGGTACGCGGCTCACGTCCGCGAGCCGGCCGATCAGGTCCGGGAGGGTGACGGTGTCACGGGCGTCGTGCTGACGGGGCGTCCGGTCGACGAGCAGGGCATCGGGTGCGGGCAGGACGACGAGGGCGTCCGTGTAGAGCCGGGACAGCGGACGGTGGGCCGTCTCCAGGAGGGTCTTCAGTTGCTTGGCGTGCCCGCGGAGCTTCGGCAGCGGGGAGCGGAACGGCGCCCGGTGAGAGGGCTGCCAGCGGCCGCCGTCGACCTCGATGCGGCCCCGGGTGCCCTTGACGTCGATGACGTACACGGCGTGCCCGGTGATCACGACGAGGTCGACCTCGAACAGCTCGTTCCGGTTGTACGGAATCTCGACGGAGTGCAGGACCGTCCAGTCGTCGGGGGCATGATCACGCAGGTGCGCGATCACCCTCCGCTCGGCATCGTTGACGGCCTCCCCAACAGCAACGATCCTGGCACCCATCAGCCGACGGCCTCCTCGATGGCGGTGGTGAGCAGCGCGAGGGCCCGGTCCTCTAGGACATCGGCTTGGTCGCGGCATTTGTAGGCGTGGCGGACGGTGGCGGCGATGCGGGCGCGGGCAGCGGGGGATGCGAGAGGGACCGGCAATTCACGCAGGAACCTCGGGTGGTATTCCTGCTGCTTGCCCCCAACGCTGAACGACCGAAGGGCGCGGAATGCTGCCTCAGACCTGAAGAAGGCGAACAGGTAGGCACCAGGTACGTCAGAGTCCCCGCTGACGACACGAACGTAGTCCTGACTGTACGCATGCTTAAGCCATGACCCAGTCACGAGAATGGAGCGGCTGTACACCTCGTTCTCGCCGAGGGTGCCGCGCGCGGCAATCAGAATCGTCTCGTTCTGGAGCCGAATGTCATCAGGAGCGTGCGCTTCGCTGATCCAGCGTCCTTCGGGGCGCAACCAGAACGACTGACGTTGGCCGACGAGGCGGATGCCATGCTCTGAATCACTGTCGATCCGCTTGAACCGGGCGCCCGTACGCAGGCTGCCGCCCTCGCAGATGGAGCCGAGCGATCGGCCACGCACGGAACCCAACTTCTCGACCAACCGTTGCGCTCTTGGCGCGAAATTCAAAGCTCGCAGCGAGGCAGAGCCCACGCTCGGAACCTCGAACCCGAGGTCCCGCTCCTGCTGATGCCAGCGGACATCGATCAGATCGGGCAGCCCCACGCTCGTGAAGAGGTCTTTCGTCGCGCTGACCGAGGACGACTGGAACTCTGCACGCAGCCGCGCGCACTCTTCCACCAGGTCGTGGATCTGACCCTCGAGCTTCATTCCCAATCGCGGCACCGGCAGCCCCGCGATGTGATGAGGCTCGATGTGCTTCACGGCCGAGCCATACACCGACCCTCGCACGAGCGACTCGCCGAATTTGCTGAGCAGGAAGGCGTACAGATACCCGGACTTGATCTTCTCCGGGTCGGGTTCGACCTTGAGGGTGTCCTGCGATGACCAGCAGTCACTCATATCGGGCCGGACGTAGGCCCGCCGACCGGCATTGAATCCCGAGCACGAGATCAGCGTCATCCCGGGCTTGAGTTGGAGATAGGACAAGGTCGACGACTCCGCGTCCGACTTACGCAACCGGGGCAGCCCGGTCAAGTCAGCCGCCATCATGTCCTTCGTCCCGAGAAACGGCACGCTGTGTTCGGGGTCGGTGAGATAGACCCGCCGGAACATGGGCCCGTTGAAGATGCCGCCGTTATGCCCCACCGTCAGCCTCGCCAGCGGTTCCGTCTTCGGCAACTGCTCCAGCAGCTTCTTCGTCTTCATCGACCCCGCCACATACGGCGAGGCATCGAGCCGAAGCCCCTGGTCCGCGAACCAGTCGGACTTAACCGGGTTGGACAGCTCGGCGACCTTCACGCCCCGGCCTCCGTTCCCGCAGACCCGGCCGTACGCGGATCCACACCCGGCACCGGGTACTCGGCCCGGAACTTCCGGTATTTCTCCGCGATCACAGGCAGATCGTTGTCGATGACCTTCTTGCTGCGGGTCAGCGGCCGGGTCACCTCCTTGCCCCGGATACGGAGCCGCTCCATGACGACCTCCGTCTCCACCACGATCTCCCCGTTGGACTCACGCTTGTAGAGGTCGTTGCCACGCCGGTCGAAGCCGACCTTCTCGGCGACCGCCATGAAGACGGGGTAGGCCTTCTCCGTCCCGAGGTCGTGGTTCTGGATCTCCTGCCGGGTCTTGCGCTTCAGGAAAAGGAGCGTGGTGAGGATGTTGACGTTGGCGTCAACGATGAACGTCTCCACCGGCAGCTCGACGCTCGCGAGGACCCAGCAGTTCCGCAGAATGTAGCGGCGGATCGCCTCGTCCGTCGGTCCGGGGTTCGACAGGATGCCGTTCGGCAAGACGATGCCGATCCGTCCACCGGGCTTGACCCACTCGATGGCGCGCTGGATGAACAACTGTTCCGGCGCCATGCTCGACGGCATGCTGGTCGTGCTCGCCTCGACCTCGCCAGTTTCCTTGTTGCGCCCCCAGGACCTGGCGATCCCGTTGCGGAACGAGCCGAGCACCGACTCGTCACTGACCGGGATGTCCGCACCGAAGGGCGGGTTGGTCAGGAGTACGTCCACGGTGGGCTTGTCGAGCGGGATCTTCTTCTTCGCCGCCTCGACGCCTGGGAGGTGTCCCTGCGGGAAGGCGAGCGAGTCCATGTGGAAGACATTCCCTGTGGTTTGCGCCAGGGTCATGATCGCCATGGTTGTCGCGCGCACCAGAAACGGGTCGAAGTCGGAGCCGAACAGGTGCTTCTCCGCGTACTCCTTGAGCTTGTCGCCGTACCGCTCCCGCTCCTCCTTCTCATCCGGGAAGCCGAGCGTGCCGGCCTCCTTCTTCCAGGTTTGGTGCAGGTGCTTGAGGGTGGCCTGGAGGAAGCCGCCGGTGCCGCAGGTCGGGTCGAGGACGGTCTCGTCCTCCTTCGGGTCGAGCATCTCGACCATCAGGTTGACCGCGCCGCGCGGGGTGAAGTACTGGCCTCGGTCGCCGCGCAGGTTGGTGCCGACGAGCTCCTGGTAGGCAATGCCCTTGGCGTCGACGTCCGTGCCGCTCAGGTCGTACGGAGCGAGTTCGCTGACGATGAAGGCGAGGGCCCGGTCGGATAGGGTGATCTCGTCGGTGGGCTTGAAGACGCCCTTGTACTCGCCCTTGACGTCCTCGAAAAGCTCCTTGACGCGCTTACTGATGGCCGCGCGCCCGTTCTCGTCAAACATCTCCTTCAGACCGGTGCGGAACCGGCCGTGCACGGAGCCGTGGCTGACCCTCTCGTCGTACATCTTGGCGAAGAGAAGGTAGAGGAACTGCCAGAAGGCGGCGTCCTTGGGCATGCCCTCATTGCCGTGGATGTAGTTGTGGCAGCGCCGGAAAGCGATCTTAAGCATCTCCGGGTCGGCCTGGCGCAGCCGCTGGTGCGAGGCGACGGTGCGGCTGCCGAGGGTTCCGTCGGCAACCTCCCAGTCGCTGCGGTCCTCGAAGTCGGCGCCGAAGTCGCCGACCACCTTCTTGAGGAAAAAGAAGTCGACACCGTCAGTCCACATGCCGTCCGCGCACTGCGGGCGGTCCTCGTTGCCCATCAGTTCCTGGAGCTCCTCCAGGTCCTTCCGGGCCTGGTCGGGCTCGCGGAGCTTAACGACGTACTTCCCGCGTTTGGGCTCCTGCTTGCAGATCACCACCCGCCGGAGGTTTGCCGTGGTGTGCGGGGCCCCGGATTCAAAGATCGCGATGTCGGCCTTCTTGCTCCGCTTCCGCTTGGCACCCTCCTCGCTGACTGTGACGGAAAAGTCGCGCTGCATGTCGCCGGGGTCGATGCCGTGCTCGTGCACCAGGGCGCGGGCGATCCGCTGCCGGACCTTTTCCTTCTCCGTCTCCCTGATCGCTTCGCCAGAGATGTAGTCGACGACCTGGCCCTCCTTGAGGGTCGTGACCTTAGGCTCGGAGCCCTCCGCGACAGGCTCTGTGTCCTCCTCGGGCCGCTGCGGGATGTCCAGGTCCAAGGTCAGTTCCTCCATCGACGTGCTGCTACTTTCCTGTGCTCGGTGGTGCGGCTGAGGGCCTGCGCCCTGGGGCGGTCCGTGCGTGCGCCGTCACATCCGCCACCTGCGATCCTACGGCCGCAGGGGCGCCTCCGAAGGCGCGTTCCGCCAGGCCGGAGGGTGCGCAGGTCAGTGCCCCCGGACCCTACAGGGGAGCACCGACAAGGCCTGGGCTGAGGCGGGTGACGGGGCTGGGCCAGTGGCGCCCCAGCCCGTTACTCCCTGGCTCCGCTCACTTCTCCGTCGGCTCGTTGCCCTCCCGCAGCCGCACCGCCAGCGCCAGCTCGTCCAGCGACCCCTGCCCCGGCACGAACCATCGGATCGTGCCCTGCGCCGCGCTGTCCACGCCGGACGCCTCACGGCGCATCTTCCGCGCGAGGCCACTGGGCGAGTACCACTCGTCGTCAGCGTGCCACTGCAAGGGGTTACGCCCCACCTCGTTGCTCCACGTCGCCTGGGCCCGCCGCGGATCCGCCGCCAGCCACTCAGTCATCTCGCGGCGCTCCGGCTTGCTGTACGGGCGGAACTCCAGAACCGTGCCCTCCTCGATCTCGCCGGCGGCGACAAGGGTCGTCACGGCGTTCACCTTCCGCCCTCGGGCCTCGGCCGTGGCGACCTGGTAGTCATCGTTGAGCTCCGGGGCTTTCTCCTCGGAGTCGAGCTTGCGCAGAGCCGCACGTACCACTCGCTCAATCCGTTCCGTGTTCCGGACGGCGGCGATGATGTGGCTGGTCGTGCCGTACTCGTTGTCAATCGCATCGAGCACCCAGGACAGGGACTCACGGACCAGGTCGGGCACCTTGGCGAGCTCCGTTGCCCAGTCACACTCCGGATCCTCGATGGCCCGGGTGTCCAGGCGGCGATAAACGATGTGGGTGACCAGGAGGTCACCGTAGAAGGCCGCCGCGTCAGCGCGCCACACCAGCCCCTCACGCAGGAACTGCAGCTGCGCCCGGACCTCACGGAGAAGCTCGACGCTGCGCCAGACCTTGAAGACGTTCGGTTCGGGGCCGAAGGTCTCCTGGTAGTTGTGGTCCTCCCACAGCCCGGCGAGGTTGTCGTCACGCTTAGCCACGGCTGCGAGCCGGGCGTTCGGGCTGACAGCCGCGAGCGCCTCGGCGGCCTCGGTGATGGAGCAGCCGTGCGCCGGGTCGGGGACCGTCTCGCCGCGCTTAATGACGTAACTGCGCTTGAGGAGCATAGCGAAGTCGTCGCGAAGTCTGACCTGGCCGGGGTCAAGCGACTTGAAGTCGCGCTCCTCGATCGGGTTCTGCGTGTTCGTGGTGGTGGTCACCTGGTCGCCGAAGCCGGGCGGGCAGTCCTCCAGGGAGATCAGGCGTACAAGGACCCGCCCGTCCTGCGCCGCGCCCGTGTCCTCGGTGAAGGCCCGGTAGATGGCACTCACCGTCTGCGCGCCGTTGACCACACTGACTCCGGACAGCTGGAAGTTGCCCACTTTGCCGGGCAGCGCCCGGCCGATCGGCTGGATCGACTCGCACAGCATGGTGATGCCGTTACTGAAGTACCAGAAGTGCTCGGGCTCCTCCCGCAGGGTCTCCCTGATCTTGGAGTTGACGTCGCTCTCGTCGAGGGAGTCACGGATGTTCCGGGCGAAGAGGCCGCGCCGGTGCTCCTCATAGAGATCGGCGAGGTCGGGGACAGTCATGGTGCCGTACATCGCCTTGTATGGCCTCGACTCCTGACCGAAGCACTCCAACTGCACCTTGGTGTCGATCTTCGGTGCGGCGGAATCGCCGAGAGTCGCGCGGTGGAAGTCGCGCAGGTCGAGGACCTTGACTTCAACCATGTCGCGGACGACCTGGTTCTGCTCGTCCTGCTTCATCTTGATCAGCTCGCGCACGCCGTCGCTGAGCGGCGCCTCGCGCATGAGGGCGAGCACCAGGGTGATCTTCGGAGTGCCGGAGTCGTAGGCCCGCTCGATGTCGGGGACGAACGGCTGGAAGCGGCGGTTGAACCGGCCGAAGTTCCGGTCGAGCATCAGCTCCAGACCGTGGAACATCTTGTGCACCTCGGCCTCGCCGAAGCTACCTTTGTTCTGGTCACTCCACTTCGCCTGCACCAGACAGATCCGAGAGCGCGTGGTTCCGAAGTCCACGGCGATCGAGTCGAGGCCCTGGTCGTCCTGCCCGTCGAAGACTCGTGTGGCGGCGATCCGGTCACTGCACGGGTGCTCGATCTGCGCGGCGAGCGCGGCCAGACCACGGCTCAGGAGCGCCTGATGGCGATTGGCCTCCGACAGGCGCGCCTGGTCCGACATATCGATGAGGCCGGTGAAACGGTCCTCGATCGCCTTGCGGACGTACCCCACGTGCAGCTTGCTCACGATCCACCCCTGTCAATGCCTCAGATCGTCAACACCCTATCGGTGGGCAGTCCTTGAGGCCGTATCTCAACCGCTGATGGAAGGTGTAAATCGAACGGATTTCTCGCCGGGGGGTGACTTCCGGCTGTAGACGCATGAAGGCAGACACCTTGGTAGCTCGGAGGTGCGAACCGAACAACTTCACGGTCTGGTCGAGACCGTCCGCAAGGAAGTGGGCGGGCACGCTTCGTGCTGGGGAAGGTTCGGCCCACACCCCCCACTCACGACGGTGAGCTGTGCGGCCGGCGGGACCGGTCCTTCGACCCGTCTCGTCCGCCCTCGCGGAAGCGCCGCAACCAGGTATGCAGGGACTGTCGTGACGTGCCATACGGGCGGGCCACCTCCGCCACCGGCGAACCGTCCAGCACCTTCACCACGGTCCGGAAGCGGTGCTCGACCGTCCAGTCCTCACCGGCGTTCCCAGCAGGATCGGCTATCTCGTCCATGTCCGAACAACGAGCGCCACCCGTCAGGGTGTGCTCAGACCATCAAAAATCTTCCGCGACCGTCAAGCAAGTCCAGCACCAACGGCGTCAAGGATGAGCTGGGACTGCACATGTCGCAGGTCGAAGTCCGTATAGAGCACACTCTCGCCCGGCTGAAGGCCTGGTAGATCCTCCGCGACTGCCGCCTGAATGGCGACGGTGTGACCACGCCAAGCTCGGCATCGCACGCCTGCACAACCTCGCCCTCACCGGCTGAACAAGCAGCCCGCCCGGCAGGCGGCCTGAGCCGCACCATTCGGTAGGTCATTTACGGGACGACCCTTCGGTGCCGCCTAATTGCATGTGCGATCGGGGGTCTCCGCCACTCCCGCAGCTGAGTGGATCGCAGAGTGCCAATCCGAGTGAGGAATAGTCGGCGGGCTTCCTCGATTGATCTTGGTGCAAGGATCGCGGGAGGGGGCGCTGGTGGCGGAGCTGATGTTGTTCCGGCGGGACGCGGACGGGCGGGATGTCGAGCTGTCGGGTTCGACGGTGGCGCTGGAGGTGGAGCTGCAGCGGCGGGTCGAGGCTGGGCTGCAGCAGATGCTCGGCATCCGGTTCCTGGCGTCGGAGTACACGACCGGTCCGTGGCACCGGGGGCGAATCGACACCCTGGGGCTGGACGAGAACGGCAGCCCGGCGGTAATCGAGTTTACCGACCGCAGGTAGTCCTGCCCGTGATGTCCGTCTGGGACTGTGACCAGGTCGTCCCGGGCTTGTTTACCGACCGTGTCCGGGACGTCTGTCATGTTCTGGAGTCGGTACGGAGGACGAGTGGCACGGCACGTTGTGGTCGGGGACCTGAGGGTCCAGCAGATCGAGCGGAAGGACGGGCGGCGGTCGTGGACGATCGTGTGGCCCGAGGGGACGGTGCACACGGAGGCGGACCGGTTCCTGCGTCTGCATGATGGTTCGGGAACGCAGAGGACGTACGCGTATCTGCTGGTGGACCATCTGCGGTGGCTGGAGCGGGAGTGCCTGGCCTTCACCGCAGTCCAACTGCGGGACCTGGAACGGTACATGGGCATCGTCGGCGCGGAGGTCCGTATGCCGCTCGGCGAGCCGTGGCGGGTCGGCAAGCGCCCATACAGCCACTCCGCGCTGTCGACTGCGGCGGCCTGCCTGAAGGGCTTCTATCTGCATCAGTCCTCCCTCGGCATCAACGACGAACTCGGCAAGAGACTCGATAGGTCGCGGCTGCCGTCGCGGGTGGACCGGCGCCGTTCGTTCCTCGGGCATGTGAAGTCGTCGCTGCCTACAAACCCGCTGGCGCCGAAGGGGCCGCACCGCCGGCACCCGAAGATGCTTCCGGACGGCGCCCGGGAGAGGCTGCTGGAGACGGTGAACGCCGCCCGGGACCGGCTGGTGGTTACCTGGCTTGCCGACGGCGGGCTTCGCATCGGCGAGCTCTGCGGCCTGCACCTGGTCGACCTGCACCTGCGTGAGAACGCGGCCTGCGGCGAGTGCCGCGCCCCTCACCTGCACGTCTGCCACCGGCCCGGCAATCCGAACCGGGCCGAGGCCAAGACCAAGCACCCCTGGCGGGTCGAGCACGGCATCGTGACCGGCGGGCTGATCAAACGGGTCAGCCCCGCGATGGTGCACACCTACTTCGAGTACCTCACCGCCGAGTACCCGCGCGGCGCCGGGCACGGCATGCTCATGGTCCAGCTGCACGGCGCCGATACCGGACAGCCGTGGGCGCCGGTCGGGGCCCGGCGGATGCTCGGCCGGGCCGGGAAGCGCGCCGGACTGGGGGTCGTGAAGCCCCATGCCTTCCGGCACTCGTTTACTTCAGCGGTTCTCGACGCAGCCGACGGCAACCTGCTCATCGCCAGGGACGCCGGCGGCTGGGCCTCGGCCGCGATGGTGGATGAGGTCTACGGCCACGTCGATGTCCACGACCCGGTCTTCGATGCCGCTCTGCGCACGGTCTGGGGTGAGGCGAAGTGACGGCGCCGTCGCTGCTGCCTCAGCAGGATGCCCGCACGCGACGGGACCGGCTGGAGGTGCTCACCGCGCTGATCAACGGGCCCGAGTTCGACCCGGTGCTGCGCGGCGGGGTGCTGAAGATCCCGCCGACGCACTCGGTCTATCCGTGGAGCTGCACGGTCGTCGACTGCGCGCGGCCCCGCTGGCGGCGCTACGCGATGTGCTCGGTGCACGCCGAGCAGTGGCAGGAGGCGGAGGGGCGCGGCATAAGCCGGGCTCAGTTCTTGCGGACCGCGCAGCCGCTGCCGGCCACGGAGATGCCGGAGGCGATGATGTGCCGGATCTGCCCCGAGCGTCCGGCGTTCAGCCTGCAGCTGGTGCTGTGCTTTCGGCACCGCAACCGGTGGCTGAGCCACCTGAAGCGGCACCCCGGCGGGGGCGAGGCGGAGTTCGAGCGGTGGCTGGTCGACCAGCCGGCACTCCCGGGCTACGGCGAGTGCCGCGCGGACGTGTGCGACGAACTGGCCGCCTCGCCGCTAGGGTTGTGCGGCGCGCACGAGCGCGGCTACATCCGGGCCGGGCGGCCGGGCGGGGCGAAGCCGCCGAAGAACTTCTTCGCCACCTACGAGCGCCGTGATCGCCCTGTCCCGGTGACCTGCGAGGACGAAGTCGCCTTCCGCGACTGGTGCCGCGCACAGCTGCCGGTGCACCGCACCGGAACGGTCAACCTGCGCGGGCTGCGGCCCCTGTTGCGGGCGGAGTTTCAGTGGGGCATGTATGTCCATGGCCTGCAGCCCGTTACCGTGTGGCACCTGACGTGGGTGCAGTCACTCGCGGACGAGTGCCAGCGCCGCGCCGTGGACTCCCTGGCCGGCCTGGAGGCGTCCGTCTTCCGCCGCGACTATCACCGGCGCATGGTCCAGGAGATGCAACAGGCCCTGCGGAAGATCTACTTCACCCCCTCCGACACCCGGGACACCGGCTACATCGAGACCGAGCACTTCGGGGTGCGCTTCCCCCACCGCTCCAGCTACGTCGACCTGACCTGCATCACCCAGCGGTGGCTGCGCGACCTATTGTGGGAGCACATCGCCGACGTGCTGCGCTCGCCCACCTGCCCGCGCAGCGCCCAGCCGGTGGACTTCGTGCGCCGCGCCGGCGCCGAACTGTCCGCGTTCTTGGAGGCGGAGGCGCCGGGCGGCGGCCACGACCCCACCGTGCTGCGCGGCGAGCACGCACACCGCTTCGCCGCGGACCTGCGCAACCGCGAACGTCTCGGCCTGGCGTTCCGCGGCCAGGCACGCCTGGACGGCAGAAGGGCGAAGGTCACCGAGAACTCGCGCCGGATGGTGTTCAACTACGGCCGGTCCCTGCTGCGCGGCTCGCTGGACAGCGGCAGCGCCGACCAGATCGGCCTGGACCGCGACTTCATCGCCGCCATGCCGGTCGGCGGCCCGGGCACGCCACGCAGCCGCAACCCCTTCCCCGACGAAGTCGCCCGGGCGCTTGCGGACGAGGCCAACCTGCAGCAGCTCGCCGACGGCCACGACCCGCACGACCGGGGCCTGAGGGACATGTGGGAAACCATTATTGTCACCGGCCGGCGCGCCAGCGAGGTCATCCAGCTCCGTCTGGACTGCATCGGCCGCTACGGCGGGCTGCCCTTGCTCTGGCACGACCAGACCAAGGTCGGCAACCTGAACGCGGCCGTCCGCATCCCCGACCATCTCCTGGACCGGCTCGAAGAACGCCGCCAAAAGACTCTGACCCACTACGCCGACCGGCACGCCGGCCGGCCGCCCACTACTGCCGAGCGAGCTCACCTGGCCCTGTTCCCCACCGACATCCTCAACCCCGACGGCCGCCGCGCTCTGTCCTACACCTGGTTCCACACCGGCTTCCGCAGCTGGCTCGCCGAGCTTGACCTCGGTGGTCACTACGTCGCCCACCAGGCCCGGCACACGCTGGCCACCCGGCTGCTGCGGCACGGCGCGAGTCTGACGCACATCCGCCGTTACCTCGGTCATGTCTCAGAGCGCATGGCCGAGCACTACGTCCACCTGACCCAGTCGGACCTGGAGAACGTCCTTCAGCACGTTTGGGTCGCCGGACCCGGCACCGCCCACCCCGGCGACTTCCTCACCAGCGAGGCCACCCGGACCTCGACGAGTTTCTCCTCTCGCACAGCGACGTGCAGAAGGAGACCCAGCTCCACTACATCGCGTACAGGCGGATCAAGAATGTCGCCACGGTGCGCGTTCAGCCTCGCAACCGAGTGCTCGTAGTCAATCTGAAGCTGGACCCCGACACGGTGGAGATGCAGGACGGCTTCTCGCGAGATATCCGCGGGTTGGGGTGCCTAGGCATCCGGGATGGCGTCGAGATACGGATCGGATCGCGTGAGGATCTCGATCGGGCGGGTGATCTAATCCGGCAGAGCATCGAAACCTCCTGATTCGCCCCATGGTCAAGGGCGGTTGCGTCACACCAACCTGGTGACGCAACCGCCCTTTCCTGCGTTCTGGCCCCAGTGACGGGACTTCTCGCTCTCACTCCTCAGGTCCGGCAAGCTCGAAGTCGTGCTGTGTCAGAGCATTTTGGAGACGCTCCTCTGCGATGTCGGCGTAGTGCTTGGAGAGTTCGACACCTATGAATTGGCGGCCTTCTCGCAGGGCTGCGACGCCGGTCGTCCCGGACCCGGTGAAGGGGTCAAGGACCGTTCCGCCCGGCGGACAGATCTTCACCAGCTCCTGCATCACCTCCACCGGCTTCTGCGTGATGTGCACGCGACCCTTCCGCGGCTGACTCGCCGTGTAGAGACCGGGCAGGTAGACGGGGTTCCGATTGGCGTCTACGGGCCCCTTGGTTCCCCAGACGATGTACTCGCACGACTGCTTGAGTCGGCCCTTCTGCGGCCGGGAAACCGGCTTGTGCCACGAGGCGATCCCCCGCCATGTCCACCCGGCGGCCTGGAGCGCATCCGTCGTCGTCGGCAGCTGCCGCCAGTCGGTGAAGACGAGCGCGCTGCCGGACTCGACGGTTGCGCGGTAGGACTCGGTGAGCAGGAGGGTGAGCCAGAAGCGGCGTACGATCGAGATGGCCGGGCCTTGCTTAACTGCTCTCGCTGCTACGCCGGCGGCAGGTTGTTGATCTGGTCCTGCAGCCGGACGATGTCCCCTTCGGCCTTCGCGAGACGGGTACGGATCTTCTCCACCACGTTGTCGGGCGCCTTCGCCAGGAACGCCTCGTTACCGAGCTTGGCCTCCGCCTGGGCCTTCTCCTTCTCGGCCGCGGCAAGGTCCTTGGCCAGCCTCTTGCCCTCGGCCGCGACGTCGATCGTGCCGGACAGGTCGAGCGCGACCGTGGCACCGGCGACCGGGAGGGTCGCCGTGGCGCTGAAGCCGTCACCCTCCGGCTGCAGTCGCAGCAGCTGACGGATGGCCGCCTCGTGGGCAGCGAGCTGCGTACCCGGCAGATCCAGGCGTGCCCGGACCTTCTGGCCGGGCTGCAGCCCCTGGTCCGAGCGGAAGCGCCGAACCTCGGTGATCACCTGCTGGAGGCTCTCGATCTCCGCCTCGGCTGCGGCATCGCGGAACCCGCTGTCCGCCGGCCAGTCGGCGATCACGACGGACTCTCGGCCGGTGAGCGTGGTCCACAGCGTCTCCGTCACGAACGGGACGATCGGGTGCAGCAGGCGCAGCGTCACGTCCAGGACCTCGCCCAGGACGCGGGCCGAGACCTTGGCCGCGTCGCCGCCGGCCATGAACGTCGTCTTGGACAGCTCGACGTACCAGTCGAAGACCTCGTCCCACGCGAAGTGGTACAGGGCATCGGCGAGCTTCGCGAACTGGTAGTCGTCGTAGTACGCGTCCGCCTCGGCCACGACGGTGTTCAGCCGGGACAGGATCCAGCGGTCCGTGGCCGACAGCTGCTCGGCCGGGGGCAGCTCGCCCTCGATCGTGGCGCCGTTCATCATCGCGAACCGCGTCGCGTTCCAGATCTTGTTGGCGAAGTTCCGGGACGCCTGGACCCAGTCCTCGCCGATCGGCACGTCGGTGCCGGGGTTGGCGCCCCTCGCGAGGGTGAACCGCAGGGCGTCGGAGCCGTACTTGTCCATCCAGTCGAGCGGATTGACCGTGTTGCCGAACGACTTCGACATCTTCTTGCCGTGTTCGTCACGGACCATGCCGTGGAACGCGATGGTGTGGAAGGGGATCTCGCCGTCCATCGCGTACAGGCCGAACATCATCATCCGGGCGACCCAGAAGAACATCAGGTCGTAGCCGGTGACCATGGCCGAGTTCGGATAGAACTTGGCCAGGTCCGCGGTCTTCTCGGGCCAGCCCAGCGTGGAGAAGGGCCACAGGCCGGACGAGAACCAGGTGTCGAGGACGTCGGTGTCCTGCTCCCAGCCCTCGCCGCTCGGCGGCTGCTCGTCGGGGCCGACGCACACGGTCTCGCCGTTCGGGCCGTGCCAGACGGGGATCCGGTGGCCCCACCACAACTGCCGTGAGATGCACCAGTCGTTGAGGTTGTCGACCCAGTCGAAGTACCGCTGCGACAGGTCGGCGGGGTGGATGTTCACCCGGCCGTCGCGGACCGCGTCACCGGCGGCCTTGGCGAGCGTCTCGACCTTCACCCACCACTGCAGGGACAGTCGCGGCTCAAGGGTCGTCTTGCAGCGCGAGCAGTGGCCCACCGAGTGGACGTACGGCCGCTTCTCGGCGGCGATCCGGCCGTCGGCGCGCAGTGCGGCGACGATCGCGGACCGCGCCTCGAAGCGGTCGAGCCCCTCGAAGGGGCCGTGGACGGTGATGACGCCGCGCTCGTCCATGACGGTCAGCGACTCCAGGCCGTGCCGCTGGCCGATGGCGAAGTCGTTGGGGTCATGGGCGGGAGTGACCTTGACGGCACCGGTGCCGAACTCCGGGTCGACGTGGGTGTCGGCGACGACGGGAATCGTGCGGCCGGTCAGCGGCAGCGCGATGCGCCGGCCGACGAGGTGCTTGTAGCGCTCGTCGTCGGGGTGAACGGCGACGGCGGTGTCACCGAGCATGGTCTCCGCACGCGTGGTGGCGACGACGACCGTGTCGTCCCCCTCGCCGTACTTGATGGAGACGAGCTCGCCGTCGTCGTCCTGGTAGTCGACCTCGATGTCCGAGATCGCCGTCAGGCAGCGCGGGCACCAGTTGATGATGCGCTCGGCGCGGTAGATCAGGCCGTCGTCGAACATCTTCTTGAAGACGGTCTGGACGGCACGGGACAGGCCCTCGTCCATGGTGAAGCGGTCACGGCTCCATGCGACGCCGTTGCCCAGGCGCCGCATCTGCCCGGCGATCTGACCGCCGGACTCGGCCTTCCACTGCCAGACCCGCTCGACGAACGCCTCACGTCCCAGGTCGTGGCGGGACTTGCCTTCCTTGGCGAGCTCCCGCTCGACGACGTTCTGGGTCGCGATGCCGGCGTGGTCCATGCCGGGCTGCCACAGCGTCTCGTAGCCCTGCATGCGCTTGCGGCGGGTGAGGGCGTCGATCAGCGTGTGCTCGAAGGCGTGGCCCAGGTGGAGGGAGCCGGTGACGTTCGGCGGCGGGATGACGATGGTGTACGCGGGCTTGTCGCTCTTCGCGTCAGCCTCGAAGTAACCGCGCTCTACCCAGCGCTCGTACAGCGTCCCCTCTACCTCGGCCGGCGTGTACTGGGTCGGCAGTTCGGGGGCGCCGTTCGGCCCGCTGTCGGGGCGCTGAGTGTTGTCGGTCACGACGGCCATTCTATGGGCCCGGCATCCCCGCACTTGCGTGGGCTTTTCACCTCAAAACCGACACAGGTCAGGGCATGAAAGGCCGCACGGATGCGATTCAAGTGTGACCAAGAACACTCCCGTACGGCCTCTCTCAGCCTACCCCCCTTCAGGGTCGTCCCTCTGCGGGGTGGTGGCGAATCACCAAGGCGAAGGATCTCGCCGATGCCTCGGCTGGGGATGCGCACTCTGATCCACACAGTCCATGTGAGCTGGGTACGGACCGGACGGTGTGCTGGGCCGGCGAGTATCGGCATAGCGACGCCCGGTTGATCGAGGACTCCGCGCGGACTTCGAGCAGTTGCACGGCACGGCGAGGACCTCTCGCCGTTCGGAGGTTCAGTCGGGCCTGGCGGGAGGCGTTGTCTCTGCTCGCCTCTGGGGCCTTCTCTCGGGTGCCGAATCGTTCAGAACAAGGCTGGCTGGTTCAGCGGCCCGTTCTCTTCGGAGTCGGCCGGGGCTGGTACACGCCCGGAGCGCTCGTTCTGCAGGTCCCACAGTTCACGGAACAGGCCATCGCGCTGGGCCAGCAGCTCGTCGGGGGTGCCCTGTTGGATCACACGCCCCTTGTCCAAGACAACGACGCGGTCAGCGACGGTCACGTTGGTGAGCCTGTGGGTGACCAGGACGACCGCGCGGTCGGCGGCGAGGCGGCGCAGTCCGGTGAAGATGCGGTGCTCGGCCCTCGGGTCGAGCGCGGCGGTTGGTTCGTCCATGACGAGCAGTCCGGCCGGCCGATGGAACGCCCGGGCGAGTGCGATCCTCTGTCACTGCCCGCCGGACAGTTCCTGACCACCCCACCACTCCTTGGCCAGCAGGGTGTTCAACCCGCTGCGCAACCCGTCGACGACCTCGTCGGCACCTGCGGCACGCGCTGCGGCGAGCACCGCGTCGTCTCCTTCCTCGGTGGCCTGGCCGAGGGTGATGTTCTCCCGCGCTGACAGGGGCCAGTTCGCGTAGGACTGCGGTACGACGGCGACACGTGCCCAGGTGGCATGCGCGTCCAGGTCTCTGGTGTCGGCGCCGTCCCAGGTGACGGCTCCTCCCTGATCCGGAAGGTAGAGAGCCGAAAGAATCTTGCTCAAGGTGGTCTTGCCGGACCCGTTCTCGCCCACCAGCGCGACGACTTCACCGCGCCGGACCTCCAGGGACACGCCGTCGAGGGCAGGGCGGTCGGCGCTCGGGTACTGGAAGGTGATGTTCTCGGCGCGTACGACCGTGGGCCCGGCCGGCACCTGAGGGCCACGGTCGATTCGGTGTCCGCCGGCTTCGTCGATGAAGTCCGCCCAGTCGTCCAAGAACATTCCCGTGCGGAAGAGTTGGGCTCCGTAGCCGACGATCCCGTCCAGTCCTGCGCTGACGCGGCCCAGCGCGAGGAACGCGGTGCCGAGCGCGGCGACCGAGATCTGCCCGGCGGACACCAACAGCGCCAACGCCGCCCACACGACCGCGTGGGCGAGACCTCCCGCAGCCCCACCCACCAGGGAGATCCTGGCAGAGCGCCAGGTGGCCTGGTCGGTCGTCGCGTCGATCCGTGCCCCAGCCGTGCGGTACTTGTCGAGCAGGAACGGCGCCATGGTGCCCGAGCGGATCTGGTCGGCGGTCTGCTTGTCGACCATGTACCAACGCAGCATGCCCAGTAGCCGCCGGTCCTTCGACGTGGCGAGCGAGGCGATGTAGCTGATGCGCGCTCCCCGCACGCTGGCCAGGCCCTTGGGCAGGGCCGCCAGCACGAGCAGTGGCAGAAGGATCGGGTGCACAGCGGTCAGAACGCACGCTGAGGCGATCAGCGATGCCGACGCGGCGAGGATGTACTGGGCTTGGGTGAGAAGGTCCCTGGAGACCTCCACTCCCCGGTCGGCCGCGTCCCAGCGGTCGTTGTATCCGGGGTTGTCGTACGCGGCCAGTTCCGCCTTGGTCGCGGCGTCGAGGAGTTCGAGTTCGGCCTCCCGCGCGATACGCGGGGAGAGTCGGGCCGACAGTGCGGTGGTGGCGATGCCAAGAAGGGCACGCAGACCGATGGCCCCCGACAGGACCACAAGGGACGGTACGGCGGAGCGGAGCTGGTCGGCGCTGATGTGCTGGGAAGCGATCAGCGGCTTAATCACACCCGTGGTGGCCATCAGCCCGAACGCCTCCAACACTCCCGAGAGCAGTTGGACACCGAGCAGGGCGATGACCGCGGTCCGGTCGACCTGCCAGCCCAGGGCCAGGGAGCGGCGGATCAGTTGGGGCAGGCGTTGGGCCATCGCACGGGTTGTGATCGCGTTGGCGGCTTCGATGCGGCGGTCGCCGGGGATGACGAACTTCAGCTCTTCATCCGACGCCTCCCCCTCGTCCGTCGGCGCGGTGGTCCCGGTGGGCTTCGAGACGGTTGTCATCGGCTGCAGCCCTCCGTAGACACGCGATGCCCGACCAGGGGTGTACGGGATTCCAGCTGCGCACGCCGTTCGCGGATGAGTACCGGGTGCGGACCGATCACGGTTCGATGCGCCAAGACGTCCCCCTGTATGCCGTACATGGTTGAGGCTGTCGCTCGTCGGTCGTTTCGTTGGGCACGGTCGGAAGCTGATGGATGGTCACACGGCGCCTCCGCTCGCTCCGAGGACGGTGAGCTCGTCTTCCAGGCCCTCAATGTCACCGAGCAGGCGGCGGATGGCGATCTGACGCTCGCGCCAGTAGCGCTTCAGGTCCGTCTCCGCCTCCTCCGGCAGGTCGTACTCGGCGGTGGTGGCGCCGTAAAGGCTGGACAGCATGTACAGCAGCGCGATCCGTGCGCAGGCCCGCACTTCCCGAATCGGGAGACGGGGGTGCTCCGAGCGGTAGGCCCTCGCCATGGCCAGGGCACAATCGGCCCACTCTGTGCTGGTGGCGACGGTGCGCGGGTCGAAGGCCGCCCGCCCCAGTTCCCAGGCCGGCAGCGCGCCGGCGCAGCGGAAGTCGATGACTCCGGTGACGGCATCGGCGAGGACGATCAGGTTGGTACGGGTCAGGTCCGCGTGCAGTGCCTGTTCCACCAGCGTCTCGGGGAGCCGAGCCCTCAGCCGGGGGACGTGGGTGCGCAGGTCCTCGCGTCGCTGGTCGAGGTCAACACGCAGTTTGTCCAGACGATCGTGGCCTTGGCGCCGGGCCCTGACCATCACGATGTCGCATCTCGCCACGGCGTCCTCGACGGGCTCGGTCCACCAGCGGGTGTGTTGCACGCGCCTGGGCAGCGGATACGCGGCGAGCGCACGGTGCATGCGCCCCATGACGACGCCGATGTGCTCGGCGAGCGGGATCGTCATCGCCGACGCGGTCACCCGACCGGGGGCCTCGTCGACCACGGCCCACGCACTGCCTCCCGCGACGGTGACCAGGTTGTCGTTGGCATCGGGCCACACGCGTGGAACGGGGAGCTTCGCGGCCCGGCAGTACTCCGACATGTCCCACGCATTGCGTGCCGCGTCCAGGTCGGCCATCGAGCGGTACTGCTTGACGAACAGTCGCACCCCGTCGTCCGTCAGGACTCGTCGGTTGATGGTGTCCGTGCCCATGTGCACCGGTTCGACGACAGCAGCGATCAGCCCATATCTCTCTTCCAGCACTTCAGCGGTCAGCGTCTCGCCCCAGCCTTCTGCGTCCATTCAGATCACCGACCGCCGTGCATAGAGAGGCAGCGGTGCGTCCGAACCGTTCCGGAGGAGGCGTTCACGCATGCCACCCGCCCCACACGCTCTTGCCGGTCTCCAGACGCAGGTTCTCCAGCATGGTGTTCGCCTCGTCGACCAGTCCGATGTCACGTTGCTTGATCCCCCAGTCCAGGCAGTCCAGGGCGTCCATTGCCCCGTACGTCCGGCACGCGATCTGTTCCTCCTCGGTGAGCGGGCGGCCGTATCCGTGGTGGAAGGCGGCGTCGAGGTCGGGGCGGTTGCGCAGGATCCGGTAGCGGAGTCGGCTCAGGTCGCGGTAGGCGGCGGGACGGAGTTCGGCGCGTTCGAAGTCGATGACCCGCAGGTGCTGCTCGGTCTCGTCCCACATCCAGTTCTTGGGCATGTAGTCACCGTGCTGCGATACCGAGGGCAGGCGCGGCGGAGCCTTCCCGACGAGCTTGCGCGCCATCGCGAGGTCGTGTTCCGGCACGTTCGTCGCCGTACGGTTCAGCAGCCGGGCGATCGCCTCGTCCCAAGCCTCCTCCATCACTTCCGGCGTCGACTCGTCGGCTGCTGCGGCGTGGAACCGGGCCAGCAGTTCGCCGGCCTGCTCGTAGGCCGCCCGCTCCTGCTCCGCTGGCAGGCGCAGCGTGTCGAGGCCACGGCCGGGCACAGCGGTTACCAGGACGGTGCGGGTCTCTGTGTCCGCGGCGACCAACTCGGGTGCACGGCCCGCGCCCAAGGCCACGGTCCATTTCTGGTACGCGGTCACCTCGCGCCGATGGAGCTTCGGCCCCGCATGAACCTTTCCGAACCACCGTTCACCACCCGGTCCGTTGACCTCCCAGAGGGAAGGCCGAATGTCCCCGGGCCTAGGGTGCTCGGCGACCACCGCGTACGTGTCGGTCGCCGACTCCACCAGGCGGTGGAGTGCGATGGGCATGTCGGTCACGGTGAGCCCTTCCGCTCGCAAGGCTGCCCGACATTGCCACGGTGAGTGACATGCCGGACGCGCACGGTGTCCTGTTGTGGGTGGGTAGCTTGCCAAGGGCCACTGACAATGTGGTCTGACCTGGTCATCTGCGGGTGAGTACTCACAGGGACCGGGAGGTCCTTTCGGTAGAGATGTGGGTCAGGCGCGGGCCAGCCATCGCTCACGTTCGGCGTCGGTGACCAGGCCGTGGTAGTGGTCGATCTCCAGCTGTGCGAGGTGGGAGTAGTGGGCGACCACGTCGGCGCCGAAGGCGTCCTCCGCGAGGGCGCTGCTCCGAAACGCGTGGAGCGCCTGTTGGAGAGTGGGTGGCACCGCTGTGCCCTGCGCGTCGTGGGCGTTGCCGGTCTCGGCCGCGCCAAGGGCGAGCCGCTGCTCGATGCCGTGGTCGATGGCTGCCAAGACCGCGGACAGCGCCAGGTACGGGTTGGCATCCGCCCCCGGGACACGGATCTCCAGGTGCAGGCCGTCGCCGTGTCCGACGACCCGGACGGCGCAGGTTCGGTTGTCGTAGCCCCACGTCATTGTGGTGGGTGCGCACGAGCCGGGCAGGAACCGCTTGTAGGAGTTGACGTTCGGCGCGTACAGCGGGGCCAACTCCGGCAGACCGTCGACGAGTCCGGCGACGGCCTGGCGTGCGATCTGCGACAGACCGCCGTCACCGGGCTCGTTGAACTGGCTGATGCCACCCCTCCAGAGCGACACGTGCAGGTGTAGACCGCTCTGTACCCCGGTCTCCGGAGCCGCCATGAACGTGGGTGCCAGCCCCGCCCGAGCGCCCAGGGCGCGGACCGCGTGCTTGAAGATCAGGTGCCCGTCGCAGGCGGCAAGCGCCCCACCGTACGGGAAGGTGACCTCCACCTGCCCCGGGGCACCCTCGGTCTTGATCGCCTCCACGGGAAGGCCGGCCCCGGCGAGCGCACGCTGTAGTCGGCGGAAGAACCGGTGGGCCTCCGGCGGATGATCGAGCGCGTAGTCCAGGTTCTCCGTCGTCAGCGGCCTCAGCCCCTGATAACCGGCCTGGGCGGCCTCCGCATACGTGCCCTGATAGAGCACCAACTCGGTCTCCAGCCCCGTCTTGACGTGCAGGCCGTACCGGGCCAACCGTGTCAGCTGGCCCTGGAGGACCTGGCGGGGCGCAACCTCTATCGGGGTGCCGTCGTGGTGCACCGCGTCGCCCAGCACTACGGCGGTCCCCTCCATCCAGGGCAGCGTCCGCAGCGTCGACAGCGCTGGGCTGACGGCCAGGTCTTGGTAGCCGGTCTCCCACGAGGCCAGCGCGAAGCCGGGTACCGGATTCATGTCGGCGTCCGTGGCGAGCAGGTACGCGCAGAACTCGGCTCCGCCATGGGCGACGTTCCTGATGAAGTGCCGAGCGTCGAACCACTTCCCCTTCAGTCGCCCCTGTAGGTCGGGGATGGCCAGCAGCACCGTCTGTATCCGGCCCGCCTTGACCAGGCTCCGCAGGTCGGTGAGAGAGAGCTGACCTTCCAAGCGGCCGTGCGGCGACGAAGTGCGCCTGGTGGCGAGGCGGGCGACGGACCCGTTGTCGGAGGAGGGCGCGGCCATCAGACGACCTCGTCCTCATACGTGCTCGCCGACCGGTCGAAGCTCTGGGCGGGTACCTCGTATGACCGCTTCCCCTTGAACCGCCACGAGATCCAGGCCAGGGCCAGAACGGATACGAGTGCGACCGGCGCGTAGTTGAAGGAGTCGACGCTCACCAACGCGTCACCGGGGCGGGTCTGCGGCAGGCAGAAGAGCACGGTCACGAATCCGACCCAGACGACGGCGGCCGTGCCGATCGTCACGCCCCACCGGCCGAGGTTCCACGGGCCGGGCCGGAACAGGTGGCGGTTCTTGATCCGGAGGTAGATCGGTATCGCGTAGGCCGGCGTGATGCCGATGACGTTGATGCTCGTGATCGCTGTGTACGCGGTCGTGCTGTACAGGCTCGGCAGGGCCAGCACGAAGGGCACGGCGACCGCGAGCCACACGGCGAAGACGGGAGTCTGGGTGCGGCGGCTCAGGCGGCGCCACGTGTTGGAGAAGGGCAGGGCGCCGTCCCGGGAAAACGCGAACACCATGCGGCTGGCGGAGGCCATGCCAGCGTTCGCGCAGAACAGTTGCGCCACGATGATCACCAGCAACAGGGCCTTGGCGGCCGTCGGCCCGAGCGCGTCGAGGAAGATCTGGGCCGGCGGAACACCGGTCGCACTGCCCATGGTTCCGGCGTAGTCCTGGATCGCGAACAACATGCCGGCGAGCAGCACGAAGCCGACGACCCACGACCAGAAGATCGAGCGGACGATGCCCCGGGCGGCGCTTACCTGCGCGTGCTCCGTCTCCTCGGAGAGGTGGGCGGAGGCGTCGTAACCGCTGAAGGTGTACTGGGCCAACAGGAGCCCCAGCAACCCGACGTAGAGCGGGTTGCTCCAACCCGTGTGGTTGGTGAACCCGCCGAACACGAAGCTCGCCGGCTGGTGGTGGGAAGGTACGAACGCGAGTGCCCCGACGATGACCGCGACGCCGGCGAGGTGCCACCACACGCTGATCGAGTTCAAGATGCTGACCAGACGTACGCCGAACAGATTGAGCGTGGCGAGCAGCAGCAGGATGACCGCGAAGATCACCATCGTGCGTTCCGGAGTGGGGGTGAAACCCCACTGGAGATTGAGCCAGGCGCCGGTGAAGAGGGCGGTGCCGTAGCAACCGCCGGCCATCCCGCCCATCAGTCCGAGCAGGTTGAGCCAGCCGGTGCCGTAGCCCCAGCGGGGACCGCCGAGCTTGCTCGCCATGAAGTACAGGGCGCCGGACACCGGGTAAGCCGAGGTGACCTCGGCGAGTGCGGCGCCGACGATCAGCACCATCAGGCCCACCAGAGCCCAGCCCCACAGCATGACGGCCGGGCCTCCTGTGGCGAGTCCGAAACCGAAGAGGGTCATGCACCCGGACAGGACGCTGATGATCGAGAAGCTGAGCGCGAAGTTTCCGAACGGCCCCATGCGTCGGGTCAGTACGGGTTCGTAACCGAGTTCCCTCAGGTACGCGTCATCGGTCTTCTGCCGATGGGCATGGCGGTGTGGAACTGAGCGGGACACTGGACGACCTCCGAAGGGGTTCGATACGGATATTTGGACAGGTGCATGCCAATCAGCACTGACTGAGCACTGGCGGACTGTCACGGGTGCGGCCCGGCGCGAGGCCTGCGCTTGCGGGCATAGGAGAAGGACTCGACGCGCGCACGAAGCAGCAGTGCCTCCCCCGGATCCGCCGCTGCCGCGCCGTCGTGCACCGAGGCCCAGGGCTCACGAGCCGCGTAGGGGCCCATCGCCTCGAAGACCTCGGCCGCTTCGATGTATTGATGGCCAGCCCACAACGCGTAGGCGAGGTGGTTCAGATCGGCCACCGAGCGCGGTCCAGGCGGCGCCTTCCGGAACCAGTCGTGGAAGGCGTTCAGTGTGTAGCCGAGCGCTGGATCCTCCGCCCACTGCCGCCGCCACAGCGGATCCACTCGGGCCCGACGCTGCTCGATCTGCGCGTACGCGGGCAGAAGCAGCAGTGACGAGCCGACAGGCCTCTGTCCCGCCACCGACCAGCCGAAGTCGACGACCGCCGCCAGGGAGGACGCCCGCAGACCGTCGAGGGAAAGCAGGAACTGCAGCACGCGGTGGTAGGCCTCACGGTTGTACGGATCACGCTGGTTGACCTCGTAGAGGAGCCCCCACGGACCGCTCGGCAGCATCGGCTCGGCGGACCTCATCCGGTGCTCCTGCCTCAGCTGCCGTGTGTCGACCTGGGCCAGGGCCAGCAAGCACACCCACGGCACGGGATCGTGGGGCGCACGACGAGCCGCCAGCAGCGCCGCACGCCGCGCCCGCGTCTCGAACTCCAGGGTCCGCACGTGTTGTTGACGGTGCGCACGGAGCGCCCTCTCGACCGCGACGCGAACAGCCATCAGCTGCGCGTCGTAGCTGTCAGGCTCCTCTGCGAGCCAGACGTCGACGACGTCCGACCGGGCTGCCGCCACGGCCAGTAACTGGGTGCGTGACGTTCGCAGGGTCCAGTGCGTACCCGTCTTCCACAGCAGCTCTTGCGCAGGCTTCCAGCGTCCCGCCTGGAGCTCGACCAGGGCCACACGCAGGTCGTCGTCATGGCCGGCCGGGTGGTAGACGAGACGCATCAGAGTCCCTCGCCGCGGACCGGGAGCCGCCGGCGATCGGGAACGGGGCCGCTCGTGCAATGCGCGTGGACCGTGCGGGGGGACGTGCTCTCCAAGCTGGACGCGAATGTCATCGGGAGCCTCAGGCAGGTTGGGGGGAAGGGCCCGCGAAGCGGTCGGGGGCGGACCGCAGACGGAGAAGGGACTCGGAAGTGGAGCCGGGCGCGCTAGAAGCGAATCTGGCCGATCATGTCGGCGACGCCGGTCATGAACCGGTTGATGCTCGGGGCCATGGAAGTGCTCGCCAGGAAGAACCCGAAGAGCACGCAGACGATCGCGGGTCCAGGTTTCACGGACTTGCTGCGGATCAGAAGGACGACGACGATCCCGAGCAGCAGCACGAGGGAGATGCTGAGAGCCATCAGGAAGCTGCTTCCTCCGCGGGCCCTCGCCGCTCCCGGCGGGCCTGGCTCAACGCACGGCGCAGAGCATCGGGCCGCGTCAGCGATCGCGGGCCCCGGGGAAAGACGTGCCAGTGCATCCCCGGAGGTGTCGTGCTCTCGACGGACGGCACGACTACATGGCACTTCTGTCCCAGCGCGACGGTCCCCGGCTCCTCCCAGCGGGCCGCGGTGCCCACAGGAACCAGGAAATACAGGCGGGGCTCCGGACCCCCGTGGTCCAGGATCACCGGGCCGACCGGTTCGTCGCCCTCGCCGAGGATCTCGATCGCGCGGCGGCCTACGTCCTCCACAGCGCGTACGGCATCCCACCACTCGCCCGCCGAGCACAGCTCGGGCTCCTCGCCGATAGGCATCCAGCGCGGCGGATTCGCGCGGGCTGCGGGATTGTCGTCGGACATGGAAAAGGCCTCCTCACCACTGCGTGTGAAGAGACCATTCCATTCAGCAAGGTGGACTGCGCGGACAGTCTGTCCGGGGGGTCCGTTCGCCAAAGTCCTTGACTGAGGCTCAGGTTGTGCTAATGCCCGTCCAACTACCAAAGGCGGAAAGCTCGTTGGAGGGGTGGGCGTCCATCCTGAGCAGCGCGGCGGTCGTCTCGCGAACGGACGGGTGGAACCGCGTGTGGTTGGGTGCGACCTTCCGCGCGCGCTTGAGGTCCGCGAAGGCACCGTCCCGGTCGTTCTCCGCGAGCTTGGCGGAGGCCACGTCGATGAAGTGGTGGCTCGACCGCTCGCCGACAGTCGTGATGGGCGGCGCCCACTCGCCGCCGGGAACCGAAGACCATTCGGTGAGGCGGGCGAGGGCCTGCTCGGTGTCCCCCGTGTCGATCATCGCGTGCACTTCGTGGATGCGGATGTTCGTCGGTCCGAACGACATCTCGTACGCCAGGGAGTCGCGGTTGCCCGCCATGGCCGCGACCTGCTCCGCCTCGCGCAGATAGTCGTCGGCGCGATCGGAGTCGTTCTCCCGGGCTTCGAGAACGGCCAGCTTCAGCAGCAGCGCGCCATCGACCGCGAGCGCGTCCTCCGTGAAGGAGCGTTCGGGCTGGAGCCGCTCCAGTTCGGTCCGCAGCCCGAGGAGCCTGCGGCGTGCCGGCGAGTACGCGCCCTGGCGCAGCATGGCTCCCGCGACCAGGTAACCAGCCGTGAACTGCATCAGCGGATCACCGGAGCGGTCCGCCGCCCAACGGACGCGCTCCAACGCCGTGTTCGACAGGTCGTGGTGACCCATCTTGTGGGCGAGGGAGTTGACGGCTCGGTACGCGCGCGCGAGGTGCCAGAACGCCTTGGCCCGGTCGCCGTTGTCGCCACCGAGGGCGACGTGCGTCAGTTCGGTGATGATCGGCGGCAGCAGAGGCCCCATCGGGGCGTACCGGGCGTCACGGCGCAGGGCCGCCACCTGGTCGACCTCCGAGGCGAGTACGGGAAGCGCCCGCGGGGCGATCTCCAGGTCGTCGGGGCTGTCGTAGCAGAGCAGGAGACGTCGGAGCTCGGGTATGACGGCGTGGACGCCGTCCTCCGCCTCTGGCTCGCCGTAGTACGGCTGGCCGGTCAGGACCTCCGGGCCGAAGCGCAGCGCCTTGGCGAGAGCCAGCACCAGCGAGGGTGACGCCTTGCGCGCGCCCGACTCCAGCTTCTGCACGTAGCTCGGGGAGACGGCGATCTTCTGTGCCAGTTGGGCGGCGGACAGCTTCCGTGTCCTGCGAGCGACGCGGAGACGGTCTCCCAGTGTCAGGTTTTCACTCATCGGTCGAGCTGTCCCTTCGCGATGAAGCACTTCGATCAGAATACGGATAATGTCCAAGCCTGCGCCCTGGGTCGCCAACTGTTAACAGAGCCGATGGCCGTGCGCCCACGACGTGGATCCGCGAAACAAGCCCGAGGCACCTCTCTGTTCTGTCTTGATCTTCCGGACGAGTGGACAGAGGCGGGCATTTCACAAAGAACCGGGCGCAGGGTGAGTGAGGTCTCAGCCCTCAAGTCAAGGGGTGGGAGTCGAATTACCTACGGACAGTTTGTCCGCGCGAATCCTGCGCAGGACGGAAGCGGGCCTCGCCATCCGACCGCGGCCAGTAGCGAGACGCTTACGTCGACATGATGAGCGGATGTGGACCCCCGTACGCTCGCGGTCACAGGGCGGTGCGCCACGTCGAGGGCAAGGAGTCGGGAGTGGCTGAAGCCGAACGGTCCCTCGTGTTGTGGGACATCGACCGCACCCTGCTGTATGTCGGTGAGATCGATCGGCAGGTCTACCGCGAGGCCTTCGCCGAGATCGTCGGGCGCCCAGCGGAGCGACTGCCGGCCCGGGGAACCGGCGTCACCATGCCCCTCGCGATCCGATCCCTGCTCCTGCACAACGGCGTGCCGCCATCGGACGTCCCCCAACTGCTGCCGCGCATCGTTGAACTCCTGCCGCAGCGCCTCACCGGACACGAGGAAGACCTGCGCGAGCAGGGCGTCGTCATGCCTGGTGCCCTGTCCGCCCTGAAGGCGGTGCACGAGCAGCCGTACTGCGTGACGACTGTCGTCACGGGGAACCTCAGGCCCAACGCGCTGTTGAAGCTCGAAGCCTTCGGCCTCGACGCCTTCCTGGACACCGAAATCGGCGGGTACTCCTCCGACGACGAGCACCGTCCCGCCCTTGTGGCCGTCGCACAGAAGCGAGCTCAGGCCAAGCTCGGGGCAACCTTCACTCGCTCCAACACCGTCATCATCGGAGACTCACTCGAAGACGTCCGCACCGGAGTCGAAGGCGGTGCTTCCGTGATCGGAATCGCGTCCGGCAAGACCACCGCCCGCGATCTGGCCTCAGCCGGAGCCGACGCGGTGCTCGACAGCCTTGAGGACACGGAGCGGCTATTAGAGGAGATCACGACAGTGACGCGTTCCTCCGCCAAGAAGTGACCGGTCAATCACCGTTCCACGGCCCCTCCACTGGCGCCCGCTGGGCGGAGGAGAGTTCGTGGTCGGGCCTCTGGCCGATGTGCGGGGTGCCCGAGGGAGTTGCGGAGCCGGATGCCGTTGAACCCGCAGGTGCTGGAGATAACGGTCTCCCAGTACGGCCACAGGACGTCCAGAACCCGCAGTTGGATGCCAGCCTCGGCGTGCAGGGCAAGGAGGTCACCGACGGGCTCGGGTGGACCCAGCGGCTCGACAGGTTCCTCTGCGACGTGGGCGCGCGGGACGGGCTCCCCGATGGGGCGGAAGAGCGTGGAGTCGAACCGGTAGGCGTAGAGGCGAACGTTTCGGATCTCCTCCAACCAGTCGTACTCGATTGCATGTACTCGATCACCCCCTCCCGGTCCGATGATCCGCTCACGGTCTGACGGGGATGTATCGGGTGTCACCCAAGCCATTGCCCGAGGACACTGCTTGGGGAACCAGTAGTCAGGGGCACGGACCGTGTCGACGGCCCAGACGAAGGCTCCCTGGTCCTTCGACGTCGGGGAGACACGTGGGATGAAGCGGGTGATGGTGGGGTCTTCGGAGAAGTGCAGTACCTGTCCAGGTTCTGGCCGCATCGGGGCATCGTAAGTCCACTTGCGCAGTACTCGCCTCCCGCGTTTCCAGGTGCGTCGCTACGGCGCACCCGGAACAAGCCACGCGGTGGACCAAGGGAATGATCAAGAGTGAGGGTCCGTCGACAAGGGCCCTCCATCTACCCTGATCGACGGTGTACGGACACCTCAACAAGGCCAGGAGCCTGCCCCCGCCCCAGAAAGCAAGACCAGAATCGCGAAACCTGACCGCTCCTTGCGGCAGAGGTGAGTTACTTACTCGCAGGTGACCGGTGCAGTCGACTTCGGACATCGCCCCCGCACCGCGGCTTCACCCACGTGTCGGCTGGCAGCGCATCATGGCCCCAGCGATCACACTCGAAACGGAGAACCTCAATGAGCGCTTCCGCCAGCCCGCTCGTCGACGGTTCAACCCCGATGAGCGCGTACGAGGAGCAGGTTTGGGACACGCTCAACGAGCACTGGCAACGCCGCGACAACCGGCGCGGTCTGCCGAACTGGGCGAGCGCCGCGCTCGGTCGCACCGGTGAGGTCGCCGGAAACGCCGTGAGACGGGTTACGGACGCTGTGCCAGAAGCAGTCTCGGAACCGATACGTCGCGCGGGCGACGCGGTCGCCGACAAGGCCATGCGACCGGCGCTCGGAGCCGCGGCGGCGTTGCTGGAACTGGTCAACGACTGGGCCCTGGAGCTCAACGACCCGAAGAACGTCGAGAAGCTCGCCCGGAAACGAGGTCTGGAACTCGACAGTTTCATCGAACTACGACAGCAGGACCTCAAGGTCTGCGACCGGCTGCTGACCGCCAACACCCTCAGGTGGCGGACCGCCGGCGCGTTCGAAGGCGGCGCCATGGGCCTGCTGGCCATGGTTCCCGTCGCCGGTATCCCAGTGGCGATGACAGCGGACATCCTCGTCATCCAGGTCCTCAGCACGTCGATCGCATCGCGCATCGCGTACTCCTACGGGTACGACGCCAAGGACCCCGGTGAGCAGATCTTCATCCAACGCCTGGTACGCCGGTCCTTCATGGCACAGGCGGCCAAAGCCGAACCTTTGCGTGAGACCGCACGGGCGGCAAACGCGATCAAGGGACGCGTGCGGTGGTCGGACAAGCTCCGCCAGGACCACCGGCTCCTGGCCGCCATCGAGAAGTTGATGCAGCAGCTCGGCCCGGCGGGTTCCAGGGTGCCAGTTCAGAACGTCGCCAAGGTCGTGCCGTTCGTGGGCGTCCTCATCGGTGCCGGCATGAATTCCGCGGTCCTCGGCAGGGTGGCCGCCGATGCCCAGCGGTACTGCCAGACCCGATTCCTGTGCGACAAATACGGGCTGCCGATGCCGACCGCACTGGCGACTGACCGGGACGACGCCCCCCAGACCGACGCCACGTAGGTCATAGCTGCTGGGTCCATAGTGCGGCTTTAGCAGATCCCTACTTGTGGGCAGGCACCCTCACCGGGTCAGCTCGTGCTTCGCCATGACGGTGAAACCCTTCGACCGGTGCTCTTGGGCAGCGCGCACCTGCAGATTGAAGCGAGGTCCAACTGAGGCTGGTGAGCTTGGCCGTGGCAGCGTTCAGGATAGACGGTGACCCCTGAGGCAGCAGGTGGGGCTCTGCCTACGGCATCAAAAGGGACGCGAGTGTCAGTGTCAGGATTCATACTGGCGGATCAAGCCAAATCGAGCGGCTACCCGGCCTGCCGGTCTGCCGCTGAACGACCCAAGAGCAACGAGGCTCTTGAAGGGGGACGCCATGCTGGTGACGTCTGTGGATCTCGAGTCTTTCCGCAACATCACGAACAAACAGGTTCTGGAGGTCGAACCTGGGGTCACGTGTCTGATCGGCAAGAACGAGTCGGGCAAGACGACCGTCCTCAAGGCCCTACACCGGCTGAACCCCGCGAACAACCCGGACGGGTTCCACGAGACCACCGACTACCCGCGCCGGCATCTCGCCCGCGACCGGCGCACCCAGGACCTTTCCAAGGTCGCTCCCGTCCGAGCCACCTTCGAGTTGGAGGAAGCCGACGTCGACGCGCTGGAGGAGATCACGGGTGTACGTCCCCCGGCAGGGACGTACGTGGACGCGTGGCGAACCTACGACGGCGTACTTCGCGCGGAGCCCTACTGTGACCTGCAAGACCTCCTGCAGCAGGTGTTCGACGACCTGGGCATCGACAACGCCGAAGACCGCACTGCTCTCTCACAGGGACACGATTCCTTCGAGGCGGTGAGCGCTGCGGCGAAGGCCCGAGCGAAGGAGATCAGCTCCGGGCAGAAGAACGCTCGGGCAAGAGTGATCGAAAAGCTCCCCGCAGAGCTCGCTAAGAGCTCGTAACACGATCATGATCGGTGTTTCTTGAGGCGTCTCCAGCAGATGAGTGCGCAGGCGAGGGATACGAATGCGTCGTGCAGTTCGGTGCGGCGTTCCCAGCGGACGGCGAGGCGTTTGAAGTGGTGGAGCAGGGCGAAGGTCTGCTCCACGACGTAGCGGAGTTTGCCCAGGCCCTGGATGTTCGGCGCTCCTCTGCGGGGGATGACGGGCAGGATCCGGCGCTTGCGCAGTTCGAGGCGGTTGGCCTTGGAGTCGTGGCCCTTGTCGCCGAGCAGGGCGTCGGGGCGACGGCGTGGCCTGCCGGGGCGGCCTGCGACGGGCGGGATGCCGTCGACGAGGGCGAGGGTCTGGGTGATGTCGTTGACGTTGGCCGCGGTGGTGATGACTTTGAGTGGAGTGCCGCGTCCATCGCAGATCAGGTGGTGTTTGCTGCCCGTTTTCCGCCGGTCGACCGGCGACGGACCGGTGTCGGGGCCCCCTTTTTCGCGCGGATGTGGGAGCCGTCCACGCACGCTCTTGACCAGTCGAGCTCGCCGGCGGCGTTCAGTTCGGCGAGCAGGATGCGGTGCAACTGGTCGAAGACATCGGCCTGCTGCCATCGCTCCAGCCTGCGCCAGCAGGTCTGCCCGGAGCCGAACCCCAGCTCCAGGGGCAGGAGTTGCCAGGCTATGTCGTTGTGGAGGACGTACAGGATGCCCTGCAGGCAGAGCCGGTCCGCCACCGGCCGCGGCCCCGGCGACCTCTCCGGCCAGGGTGGCAGCAGGGGTTCGATCAGTGCCCACAAGTCGTCATCGACGGTCCACGGCCGAGTACTCACACCATCCCGAACGGCCGAATCGTCACATCGGTCACGCCCGACCAGGACACATCAACAAGATCGTGTTACGAGCTCTAAGTACGCAAAGTACGACCACGAGAACCTCACGGCAGAGGAGCGTGCACAGCTAATCGCCAGGCTGCCCCGCTTCTTCTACTTCTCCACATACGAACTGCTCCCCGGCCAATGCGACTTGCACGCACTCAACGAACGTGCGAAGACCCAGCAGTGGGAGAAGGGGGACGAGACCATGCTCTCCCTGCTGAGCTTGGCCGGCGAAGGGCCACAGGACTTCCTCGATGAGGACTACGACAGCCGCAAGGCCGAGCTCCAGGCTGCGAGCCTGGAGCTGAGTGACCAGGTCTTCGAGTACTGGAAACAGAACGACGCGCTCACCGTCGTCTTCGACACCGACCTGGTCCCCACGCCGCCCGACGCCGCAGGGCAGCCTCAGCCGCATCACCGGATCCTGAAGATCGAGCTCCGAGACGACCGGCACGGCGGTGTCGAAACGAATTTCTCCACCCGCTCCACTGGCTTCCAGTGGTTCTTCTCTTTCCTCGCAGCGTTCAGTGCCTACCGGGACAAGGACGAGCGCGTTGTCGTCCTGCTGGACGAGCCGGGAACCAGCCTCCACGGAGAAGCACAGGGCGACTTCCTGCGGTACGTCTACGGGGAACTCGGCACCAAGCAGCAGGTGCTCTACACCACCCACTCCCAGCACATGATCGATCCAACCCGGTACGAGACGATGCGCGCCGTCCACGACCAGGCGAGCCGGGAAGACGCGAGCCTGGGCGTCGTCATCACCTCAGTGAGCTTGTCCGCCGACCCCAAGACGATCCTCCCGGTCGAGGCCGCGCTCGGCTACTCCGTGTCCCAACACCTTTTCCTCGGCTCCGGACCTCTCTTGGCGGTGGAAGGCAGCAGCGACTTCGTCTTCCTGATGCGCATGTCCGACTACCTGATCAGCCAAGGACGAACCGGCCTCGACCCTCGCCTTGCGATCATTCCGGTCGGAGGCATTGGCAACATGCCGGCCTTCGTCGCGGTGATGGGCAGACGCCTCGACGTACTGGCCCTACTCGACGGAGCGGAGACCACGAAGGTCACCTCCAAGGTGATGAGCGCCGCAGATGCCGCAGAGGTCGACAGGTCCCAGATCGTCGTCATCGGTCAGATCGACGGCCTGCCCGACACCGCCGACATCGAGGACCTGTTCTCCGTCAAGGACTACCTGTGGCTCTACAACAAGGCCACCAACAGCAATGTCACGGAAGATAACCTCCTCGCCACCGACAAGCCGACCCCGATCCTCATGCGCCTCAAAATGGCCTGTGAGAAGCAGAAGCTGAACGGATCCTTCGACCACGTTGGTCCCGCGCACCAACTCACACGAGACCGCGACGAGTTCTTCGGTCAGATCGACGATGAGACCCTGAACAGGTTCGAGGAGGTGTTCACCAAACTGACAGCCCCCGCCTGACCACCACGCGCATACCGCCGAGCCCGGGCGCGGTTTGGCTAACCCGCCCCGAAGCGTGCGGGTTAGCGCAAGTGGGCGGGCTCGGGCTAGACCGAACAAGGGCGTCCCGACCGGATGCCCGATCGACGGCAAGATGCGCGTCGATGGCGGGGAGGTCGCACCATGAATGCGCGTTCGCGCAGGAGATCATTGAGCATGCGCACCGGAGACGTCGGGGACAGGGCCAGCCGCGCGTCGAGCGCTGTCTCCCACTGCTCGGTCAACCCGAGCATCAGACGCTGGCGCATGCCCGGGGTGACGTGGGCGTAGCGCGCCGAGACGGAGCTGTCGATGTGGCCCATCCGTTGGTCCATGAGAACTCTCTCCGTGCCAAGGTCCTCCATCGCGGTGCGGTGGGTGTGGCGGAGGCCGTGGGGTGTGAGGCCCTTGGCGATCGGGAGCCAGCAGGCGTCGGCACGGTCGTTGGCCGCGCGCCCGCGGACCGGGACGCCAGGCCACGGTTCGCCGAGCAGTGGCACGGGGCGGGCCTCCTGTGGTGCCTTCTTCGGGTACCAGCCGGAGACCGCGGGGGTGAACAGCCAGGTCGCGAAGCCGTTTCGGCGCCAGTGAGCCGCGTGCTCCGAGACCACACCGCCACGCACGAACCCTAGGTCCGCGATGGCCTGCGCCACCCTCATCCGCTTGGCTTCGGCAACACGGTCCGGGTGGTTGAGGACGTTGGACACCGTGCCCGTGGAGACTTCGGCATGGCGCGCGACGTCGACGAGCTTCGCGCCCTGGTGGCCGCCGGCACGAGTCGCGCCCTGCCCTCGGAAGACATAGATCTTGCCGTGGCAAGGGCAGGGTTTCGGCTTCGTGCGGGCGACGTGGTTGGCGACCAGGGCCGATAGCCAGTCCATCGCGTCGATGGTGCGGTAACTGTCGTCCTTGGGTGGGCAGCGCACCAGCTCGCCGGTGTCGAGTTCGTACAGCTGCCATTCGACGCGGACGGCCCCGGGGCGGGCGAACTCCGTTTCCAAGCCAACGATTTCGCCCCAGCGCATGCCGGTGTACCCCTTGAGGACGACGGCGACGAACTCGTCGTCGCGGCCGGAGAGCAGGGCGGCTCGTTCGGCGGTCAGCAGGATGCCCAGCGGGTCAGTGACGACCTTCTCCGGGCCACGGTTGCGGGAGCGGCCGGCGCGCTTGCCGCGTCCACGCCGCCTGGCGGCCGGGTTGGTCGTGATCAGGCCGTCGTAAACCGCGTCCTCGAAGATCACGTGGAGTGTCGCGCGCCAGGTCCTGACGCTGGAGGCCGCGTAGACGGCCTTCTCCTTCTTCTCCCACAGGTCGATGTCCGTGCGCAGGATGCCGGCGAGCGCCTTGTCCTCGAAGTCGGGGAGCAGGTGCTCCTCGATGTGGCGCTTGTAGTTCTGCATGGTCGAGGCGGCCAGGTCCTGGGCCTCGTACCAGCGGTTCGCGTACTCGCCGAAGGTCTCCTGGCCGAGTGACGGATCGGGCCGATCACCGCCCCGGTCCTTGTCCCCGGCCACGGCCGCAGTCCGTCGTACCTCGCCACCGTCCCTGCCGATGCCGAGCCTGAGCATCTACGCCCTCCTCCCACGCGAACTCATGGCTCACGCAGGCCTCCCACGGAACTCCCCAGGCCAACTCGACACGCCGGAGAAGATCACGCGAAGGGACCGAACAAGGTCACTCGAAGGGTGTGGAGATCAGCACAGCAGGTTTGCTGACGGTTCCCTGTCGGCGACGAGCGAATCATCCGCCACCGACACTCGGGAGATCTCCCAACTCCCCCGCAAATGAAGCCTGTTGCTGTCAAGGGGTTAGCGGCGAATTCCTGCGGACACTTTGTCCGCTCGTCGCACTCGCGTAGTGGAATCGTCTCTTCACGCTCCGTTGCACGAATCCCGACGGACCGCACCACCCAATACCCGACCCAGGCGGCTCTCTGCCCGAGCCACCGCTCTCCCCCGCCTATCCCGCACTGGAGGAGTCTTCCCATGGCAGCCCGTACACGCAGTTCAGAGGGCGTGACCTCCGTTCCGACCGGCACAGCGGTCCCCCTCCAGCGTCAGAGAGGTGCGGAGGGAACCGTCGAGCCGGCCACAAGCGCGATCTCGCCGATGGTCGCTGTCACGCTGCATGACGGCTACTACGGGTGCACATCGGGCACCGGCTTCAGCAACAGGGCCTTCCTTGAGGTACTCGCGCGGACACTGCCCCGAGGCCGCCTCCTGGTCATGCCCCTTCACATCTCACGCTCCGACCCCAGTTACGACCCCACGTGGGTGGCCGAGACAGAGGAAATGCTGCGACTGTCCGGGGCCGAGGTCATTCCGGTTCCGGGTGGCCGAGCTGCGACTACCGCCCTCGCGGGCTGCGAAGCACTGTGCGAGCGGATCGCGGAAACCGCCCGGGCGCGCCTTGCCGATACGCCGATGGCCCAGCTGATCGGCCTGGACATCCCTTTCCTCGGGCTCGGACTCCATCAACGCGCCGACGATCCGTTCAGCCTTCTTCTCCTGCCCCGGTCGACGAGCGAACTCGCCTCACCGGAGGACCGGCGACGCATCCGCTGGGAGCACAAGGGGCTGGTAGCCGCTGTGCGTGGCGGTGCGCGCGTCGCCGCCATCTCGCACCACATGCGCGGCCATCTTGAGCAGGTCTACGGCGTCCCGCGGCACGCGGTGGTCGACCTCCCCAACGGCCTGCTCCTGAGCGACCACGAGGACGTGACCCCGGCTCCGCTGCCGCCGAAGGCCGAAGCGGGGTTCCTGCTGGCCATGGGCCGGGCGGTGGAGAGCAAGGGCTTCGAGGACCTGCTGGAAGCCGTCCGCATCCTCGGTACGTGGGACGAGCACGTGCCACACCTCCTGCTCGCGCCCACAACGCACACGGAGACCTTGACCGGCTACCAGCGGCGGCTCCAGGCGATGGTCCGCGACTACGCGATCGACGCGACGTTTCTGCCTCGGTTCTCCTCTCAGTACCGCTCGTGGCTGCGGAGCCCGGCCCTCCGGGGAGTGGTGGTGCCTTCCCGAGCCGAACCCTTCGGGAGGATCCCCCTCGAAGCTTTCGCCTCGGGGGCCGCTCCGGTGATCGCGACTCGGGCGGGCGGGCTCACGGAGACCGTCGTCGACGGGTTGACCGGGTTCACGGCGGAAGCCCGTGACCCCATGGACCTCGCCCACGCGATCAGGCGGGCGCTTCACATCAGCGCCCGAGAGCGCGAGCAAATGCGAGGGCGCGGAAGGGCACTGCTCATGGCCCGGCACGACTACGAGGCCACGATCGGCTCCTACCTGCGCCAGTACGTCCCTTGGGCGATGACGCTCAGCACTTCCATGAGGAGTGGAGCGTGACCACCGCCGCATTGGTCGCCCTCAACTCTCCTTATCCCTTCTGGCAGTTATCCGATCGGCATGCCGGACAGTTACAGTCCGCCTTTCCGGACGTCCGGTTCCTGCTCGTCCAGGAGCACGACGTACCTGCCGAGATCCGCACCGCTGACGTCTATTTCGGCTGGTCCTTCGACGCTGAGTGGCTCAGCGCCTCCCCACGGCTCCGCTGGACGGCCACTCCGTCCGCAGGCATCGATCACTGGCCGGTAACCGCGCTCAATGCCGCGGGCGTCACGCTCTCCCGCGGGTACGGCTATCACGGGAGGCCGATGGCCGAGCACGCGATCGGCCTGCTTCTCGGCTTCTCTCGGGGCCTGTTCACGAGTACACGGCTTCAGACCCGGTCCGTCTGGTGGAAGGACGACCTCGCCAGCAGCTTCTTCGACCTGTACGGCGAGACGCTCACGATCGTCGGCTGCGGCTCCGTCGGCCTCCGCCTCGCCGAGGTGGCGCAGGCCGTCGGAATGCACGTCATAGGCGTACGGCGTAGCCCCCCTCGCCCTGAACCCGGTGGGATCGAATGGGTGCCGACGCACCGTGTTCGTGAAGCACTTCCACGCTCGCGCGCCGTCGTCAACCTGCTTCCCGCGACCGACGAGACGCAGGGCTTCTTCGACGAGAGCACCTTCAAAGCGTGCCGCCCCGGGACGGTCTTCATCAACCTCGGGCGGGCCAGCACCGTCGACCACGACGCGCTCCTCGCCGCCCTCGAACAGGGCCCACTGGCCGGCGCCGCCCTCGACGTACAGCCGCGTAAGCCGCCCGCGCTCGACGATCCGCTCCGCCACCACCCGCGGATCGTGCTCACGCCGAAGACCGCCGTCTTCAGCCACGCCTACATGGACCAGGCAGTCGCCTTCTTCGTCGACAACCTCCGGCGTTTCCTCGCCGGCCAGCCCCTCAACGGTGCTGTCACCCCAACCCACGGAGGGACACATGACCCTTACTGACCAGCAGTCGTCCAGGACCGACCTGTTGCGGCGGTTCGCCGAGTCGGGTCGGAACCACCCCTACCTGGCGTTCACGCTCAACTCCATCTGCAACCTCGACTGCGTCTTCTGCAAGCCCCGGTGCATGCCCGACTACGGGCACAAGGACAAGACGCTCACGGTCTCCGACTACGCGGGCATCGCGAACGAGGCTGGGCTCTGGGGCATCCGCAAGGCGCACTGCTCAGGCGGGGAGCCGACGCTGCGTGCCGACATCCTCGACATCATCGGAGCGCTCTCCGACGGACTCGGCGACGAGGCGACCGTCGGCATGACCAGCCACGGCAACCTGCGCCGCGGCCTGACCGTGGACGCTCTGCACGATGCCGGGCTCACGTACCTGAACATCAGCCTGCACAGCCTCGATCCCGCACGGTCTACCGAGATCATGGGCGGCGGCGACCCGCGAGTCTCCCGCGCAACGATCGACCGGGCACTCGAACTCGGCCTCAAAGTCAAGATCAACTGTGTGCTCCAGCGGTCGTACCTGGACGACGCCTTCGGTGTCGCCGAACTCGCCAAGCGACTCCCCATCGCCGTACGGCTGATCGAACTGCAGCGCATCGGACCGGCGGAGGCGCTGTTCCCCACGGAGTTCGTGCCTGAGGCGGAGGTCCGCGAACGCCTCCACGCCTGGTTCGAGAAGGCCGGCGAGATCTCCCGAACCGAGTTGGGAGTGCGAAGCCCGGGCCAGTACCTGCGGCCGCCCGGCTGGGCGGGCTCCATCGGGTTCATCTCCAACTCCTCCTGCGCCACCTGCTCCGACGCCAACCGCATCAAGGTCACGCCCACCGGTATCGCCCGGCCCTGCATCCTGCACAACCGCGACATCGCCCTGAAGCAGCACCTCGCGGACGGCACCATGGCCGACGCCTACGCCCACCTCTTCAACGCCATGCTCGAACGGGACAGCAACGAGGCCTGGCAGGGCTTCCACTACGTCGACTACGACCTGCGCTGGGACCGCATGGAGCGGCCGGAAGGCGTGCCCGTGCTTCCCCTGCTGCCTGTGGCCAGCGGTACGGGTGGGGGCTGCTCGCTTCGCCGGCCCGGCGGTGAGTCCGAGTGACCACGGTCCGTTCCACCACGTCGTACACGCGGCTCGGTGCCATCTACGCCGAGCAGTTGGCCACCCAGGGCGTCACCGCGAGCATGCTCACGCACAAGTGGCAGGCCGTCGATCTCCTCGCACCGCACTCGGACATCGACATCCGCGTGATCCTCGACCGGGCCCCCGACTCGTGGTGGGAGTGGAACGAGCAACTGGCCGCCGCCCATCACCGGGCGGTGCTCCTGGACCCGGCCCACAGCCGGCTGCTCGAACATCCGCCCGGGTTCGCGTTCACCGCCGGCGAGCTCGAACGGAACCAGGTGTCACCGGCCGAGATCTCCACCTGGAGCCTGGTCACGGGGAACGCGGCCACGCTCGGGCGGTGGCAGTCCCGTGCGCGGACGATGCCGTGGAGCCGCGCGGACGAGAGGTTCTACCGAGGGATCCTCGACGCACGGATCGGAGGTCGCTACCAACTCGACAAGGACAGCACCGACAACGTCCACCACGACCTCGACGGCTACCGAAGGCGCTGCATCGTCTGGCACTACGTGGCGCCGTGCTGGTTCGCGTCGGCGGCCCTCGCCACGCGCACCCGCTGCCCCGGGAAGACGGCGGCCCTCGACCAGTGGCACCCCGGCGAGCTCGAAGTCCTCGCCAAGGAGTTCCTCCGCCTGTCCACCTCCTCGGATCCGGACCCTTCTCCCGCGGACCTACTGCGCTCGGCCCACGTAACCGTGGACGCCGTACTGCGCCGCACACCGCGCCCGAGGCCGCTGCCGGAGGCATCGGAGGCGGAGGCAGCAGCGTGGACCACGACCGCCGGCATGCTCCGCGTGCGCGTCGCACGCTGGATCTACTACCTGGATCCTCCGCCGGAAACCGAGACCGGCTACCTGATCGCTCGCGAGGAGAAGGAACTCCGTTCCGCCCGGAACACCTTGACCCGCCTGGCCGACCGAACTTCCGGCGCCGACGCGTCGCTCGTGAAGGCCATGACGGAGCTGCTGCCACCAGGCCCGACCACGGCGGGCACCCTTCGCGACCTCCTCGCCCAGTGGAGTCGTCACCGTTCCGTCGTCGAAGACTTCCTCTCCGCCAACTCCGCGTGACCAAAGGGGCTTTCCATGACGTCCTCCGTGCTCTCCGGCGCGCCCAGGACCCTCAAGACCGCGAAAATCAAGATCACGACCAAGTGCAACCGCCACTGCGACTTCTGCATCTTCGCCGAAGGCGGCCAAGGCGAGAACATGCCGCTGGATACGTTCAGGCAGGTCCTCGATCGCCTCGGACAGATCCCGTTCCGGCAACTGCACATCAACGGCGGAGAACCAACCGTCCACCGCGACTTCGGCGAGCTCAGCGGTCTGGCCCGTGACCGTTTCCCGGACCAGGTGATGGTGCTCGGCTCCAACGCGATCACCCTGGTCCGCAACGAGCGTCTCCTCCAGGCGACCCTCGCGCACTACGACCAGGTCCTGATCGGCTGCGACGAGGAGCACGACAACTACGACGAGGTCGGCGCCGTCGTCCCCGTACTCCGGGAGGCCGGAAAGACCGTCGTCATTAACAGCGTGCTGGAGGCCATCGCCCCGGACCGTCTCGGTCAACTGGCCGCTCTGTGCGACGAGTACGGCGCCGTCCACGTCACCAACCACGTCCACCACATCGACGTCGGCCAGCCAGCCAACGATCTCGGCGGACTCTGTGACCGCAACGTCGACCAGCACCTCATGATCGAGGTCGACGGCGACTGCTACCGGTGCTTCAACGCCATGGCCAAGAACGACAGCGAGTTCACGGTCTGGGACGACGACTTCGCCACCAAGGTCTTCGCGCCGCGCCGCGAGCACTACGACTTCTGCCTGAAGTGCCACGAGTACAGGGACTCGGGTCTCCAGGTCGTCCCCTCCCCTCTCACCCGCCGCACGGCTTCCGTCTGACCACCACCTTCCCGGAGGTCCCCATGTCCGCAGCGCTCGGTCTGAACTTCCACCACGACACCTCCGCCTGCCTCGTCGTCAACGGCCGCATCTACGCGGCCGAGGAGGAGCGGTGGAGCGGCGTCAAGCACAACCGCACCACACGCAAGGGCGTCCTCACCGCCCCCACCCACGCCCTCGACTGGTGCCTGCGGTCCGCCGGTATCACCATCGAGGACATCGACCATGTGTGGACCCCGTCCATGCGTCCCAGCCCTCGGCACGGATCGTGGGTGTCCACCGAGCAGGGCGAACTCGCCGCCCTGCGCCCGGGGGTGCTCGGGCAGCCGCTGAAGCTCATCTCGCACCACACCGCGCACGTCCTGTCCGGCTATCTGCTCTCCGGCGAGGAACACGCCGCCGGCCTGGTCATCGACGCGGGCGGGTCCGCGCTCGGCACGGATATCGCGTCGGGACGCGAACGGATCACCGGCTACGACCTGACGCCGGACAGCATCGACCGGATCCACCAGGTCACACCGGCCATCGCCCCCGGCCCGTCCGGGCCCGTGCGCACCCACCCGTCCCTCGGCCACTTCTACCGCAACCTAGCGCTGCGGGTGATTCCGCCGGGCAACGAGGTCGAGGGCAGCATGATGGCCCTGGCCGCCTTCGGCGACCCGGACCGCTACTACAAGGAACTCCGCGACCTCGTCCGTCTCGGTGAGCACGGGCACGTACACATCGCGGCGCCATGGGGCTCGTACGACGCCGACACTCCGCTCGGGATCGAAGGCGCACTCTGGACCGCGCAGTCCGCCGACTCGAAGCCCCTGGACGCCCGCGCCGACCTGGCCGCGGCAGCCCAGCGGGTCTTCGCCGAGGCGGTCGTCCACGTGGCTCGTCACCTGCGT
Source organism: Streptomyces pseudovenezuelae (assembly GCF_029892565.1). Classification (GTDB taxonomy): domain Bacteria; phylum Actinomycetota; class Actinomycetes; order Streptomycetales; family Streptomycetaceae; genus Streptomyces; species Streptomyces pseudovenezuelae_A. The sequence goes on from NZ_JARXVH010000005.1 coordinate 769,266, forward strand.
CATCTCACGGCCGCACGCACGCTCGTCTTCTCCGGCGGCTGCGCTCTGAATTCCCATCTCAACGGCACGCTCGCCGAGCAGTCCGGTTTCGAGAACCTGTTCGTCGCCCCGGCGCCGCACGACGCTGGCACCGCGGTCGGCGCGGCGCTCTACGCCTGGAACTACGTCCTCGGACAGCCCCTCCTGCCGACGCCCGAGGACGCCGACTGGGGCCCGCTCCCCGGCGCTCTGCCCGACGGAGCGCTCGCGGGCGGCTACCGCACCGTCTCCGACCTAGGTGAGCGGCTGATCCCCACCGTGGCCACGCTCCTCGCGGACCACCACGTCGTCGGCTGGGTGCGCGGCGGCATGGAGTTCGGGCCCAGGTCCCTCGGCCACCGCTCGATCCTCGCCCACCCCGGCGAGGCGGCGACCAAGACCCGCCTGAACGCGCTCAAACAGCGGGCCGACTACCGCCCGTTGGCGCCCCTGGTACTCGCCGAGGAAGCCGACGCGTGGTTCCTCGGCGACGGCGATCCGTTCATGAACCGCGTCGTACGCGCCCGGCACTGCAAGTCCGACCGAATGCCCGCGGTTGTCCACCACGACGGGACCGCCCGTCTCCAGACCGTGAGCCGAGGGCACTCCGGCGTCCGCCCGCTCCTGGAGGAGTTCCATCGGCTCACCGGCGTACCCGTCCTGCTGAACACCTCCCTGAACTTCAAGGGAACGCCCATCCTCCGCACCGCCGAACAGGCCGTCGCCGCCGCGGTCGAACTCGGTCTCGACGCCCTGGTCGTCGACGACACGTTGGTCCTCGCCCCGCACGTGCGGCTCGACACGGCCCTGACGGCCCCCGGCGGAACGGACCGCGCATGACCAGCACCCCCGCCATGGCGGACGAACTCGGCTTCAAGGACTGGCCGGAGCCGGAACGAGCGCGAGGCCGGCTCGCCGCGACCCTCGCCACGACGATCTACGCCGGTCACGTCCGAGACCAGGGCACGCCCTACATCAGCCATCCGGTGCGCGTCGTGGCCATCCTGAGGGACGAACTCGGCGTCACCGATCCCGAACTGCTCGTCCTCGGCTTGCTGCACGACGCGCTGGAGATCGCGCCGACTGCTGAGCGCCTCATCGCGTCCCAGCTGGGCCCAGCCCTCACCCAGCGCCTGCGTTCCATGACCCCCGACCATCGGCTGGAGCAGCGCCGGAAGCAGCCGTGGGACTCGGACATCTGGCACAACAAGATCAGGTGCCTCGGTCCGGAGGAACTGCTTACCCGTCTCGCCGACCGTATCGACAACCTGCGCGACCTGCGGCACTCGCCGGACCCGGACCGCCGGGCGCGCTTCCTCGACAGTCTGACCAGCACCTACCTGCCGCTCGCCGAGGAGTCCCGCGACGTGAGCGCAGCACTGCGAGCCGCGTACGAGGTGCTCCACGCCGAGTACCGACAGCAGGCGGAGGCGGGCACGTGACCCCGGTGGTCCACTCCATGTCGCCGCAGGGTCGCACCGGTGGCCGCGTCTACCTCCGCATGATCCACGAGGTCACAGCTGGCTCGATCGAGTGGCGGACGGTGCCGGACTACAAGCGCGTCTACGCCGTCCGCCGAGGACGTAAGGTGCGCCATCTCGCCCGCCTCGCGCCTCACATCCGCGAACTCAGAGACAGGCCGGGCGCGTTCCTCTGGGACGACCTCAGCATCCTGTTCTTCACCCCGGAGATGCGGGCCCGGACCGTCTTCGTCTTCCACCACTACGAGCCGCTGCAGTTCGATTCCTGGCCCCTCGAACCGCTGCTGTGGCGCAGGCTCTTCGCGGTTCTGTCCCAGTGCCGCGCGGTCGTATGCGTCGCTCCGTCCTGGGCGGCGTTCCTGCGGGAGCGCGGGGTGGACAACGTCCAGGTGATCTACAACGCCTTCAATCTCGCCGAGATCGACCGAGTCCGCGGTATGGACCCGGCCGATTGCAAGGCCCGCCTCGGTCTCCCTCAGAACGAGATCACGGTGTACGCGGGCAAGGCCGTGCACTGGAAGGGCGTCGAGACGGTCGCCAGGGCCGTCGAGGGCGAACCCGGGCTCCGTCTCGTGACGACCGGAAGCAACACCATCGGCTCCCCGGGGCTCCACTTCGACCTGCCCCGTCCCAGGTACCTCGAACTGCTGCGGGCCTGCGACGTCGGGGTCTTCACTCCGCGCATGCGGGAAGGGTGGAGCCGATGTGCCGCGGAGGCGCTGCTCCTGGGCATGCCCTGCCTCATCCAGCCGATCGCCGGACTCGGAGACCTCGCGCGTCTGACCGAGCAGCCGCAGCCGGATCCGCGTCGGCTAACCCAGCAGATACGGGAGCGGGCGGATGCGGCACCCGACGCGTCGAAGGCCGTGTACGAGACGCTGGCCCGCTTCGACACCGCGTACTTCGGCGACGCCTGGTCCCGCCTCCTCGCACAGGTGACGGGACCATGATCACGGAGTGATCAGCCGGCCAGCTTCGCCAGCGCAGCGTCGATCCGGGCGAGCGTTCGGTCCTTGCCGAGGACCTCCAGCGACTCGAAGAGGGGCAGACCGACCGTGCGGCCCGTGACCGCGACGCGCACCGGGGCCTGGGCCTTGCCCAGCTTCAGACCGTGCTCCTCGCCGGCAGCCAGGACCGCCTCCTTGAGGGACTCAGGGCTGGTCCAGTCGGCCGTCTCCAGCTTGGCCCGGGCCGTGGTGAGGAGCGCCACCGGGTCGCCCTTCATCGCCTTGTCCCAGGACGCCTCGTCCTCCACGGGCTCCTTCAGGAACAGGAAGTCGACGTTGGCCGTGATGTCCGACAGGACGGCCACGCGGGTCTGGGCATGGGGGGCGATCGCCTCCCACGCGGCCTGATCGAAGTCCTCTGGCGCCCAGTTGGCGTACGGAGCACGCAGCCACGGCTCGCAGGCCGCGACGAACGTCTCCAGCGGCAGGGATCGGATGTACTCGCCGTTGAAGGCGGTGAGCTTCTTGATGTCGAAGAAGGCCGGCGAGGTGTTCACGTCCTCGACGCGGAACTTCTGCTCCAGCTCCTCGTACGGAAGGATCTCGACGTCGTCCCCAGGACCCCAGCCGAGCAGCATCAGGTAGTTGGTCATCGCCTCCGGCAGGAAGCCCTCGGCGAGGTAGTCCTCAAGAGCGACCTTGTCCCGGCGCTTGGACAGCTTCTGCCGCTTCTCGTTCACGATCACCGGCAGGTGCGCCCACACCGGGGCCTTCGCGCCGAGCGCCTCCCACAGGAGCTGCTGCTTGGGCGTGTTCGACAGGTGCTCGTCACCCCGGATAACCAGGGTGATGCCCTCGTCGAGGTCGTCGACCACGTTGGCGATCAGGAAGACCGGGGAGCCGTCACCGCGGGCGATGACGAAGTCCTCGATCGCCGAGTTCGGGAAGGACGGCTCACCCCGGATGAGGTCCACGACGACCGTCTCGCCCTCGGTGGGCGTACGGAACCGCAGCGCCCGGCCCTCCACGTACTCCAGCCCCCGGTCCCGGCAGAAGCCGTCGTAGCCGAGGTGCTGCGAACCGGTCCGCTCCTGGAGCTGCTCACGGGTGCAGTCGCAGTAGTACGCGCGGCCCTGCGCGTAGAGCTGCTGTGCGGCCTCGGTGTGACGGTCGGCGTTCTGCGACTGGAAGTACGGACCCTCGAAGGCGGGATCGTCCTTGGAGATCCCGATGGACGCGAGCGCGCTGATGATGCCGTCGATCCACTCCGGCTTGTTGCGGGCCGCGTCGGTGTCCTCGATACGCAGGACGAACTTGCCCCCCGACTGTCGTGCGACGGCCCAGTTGTAGAGAGCCGACCGGGCCCCGCCAACGTGGAACATTCCAGTCGGGGACGGGGCGAAGCGCACGCGCGTGGAGGCTGTAGACATGGGCGCAAGCCTACCGATTCCCAGTAGGTGCTCGCCCGCACCCACAGGAGCTGGCGTCATCCTTCTCATCGCACCCAGCGAGCCCGCGCCCCTTCAGTCCGTCGCTGTGCGACGGCTGCGTTCGCATACGTGCCAGGCTGTGGCCTCGCTGACCTCGAATGTCGCGCCGAGCTGGGCATACGTGGCTCCGCTTTCCTCACGCATCCGTACGAGATCGGCTTCCTGTGCATTGGTGAGAGCATGCCGTCCGCCTCGTCCAGAGGCCGGTACAGGAGGTGGATCGGCGAGGTGGCGCCAAGTCGCCCCCTGCACAGCCGCTCGAACTGTCGCGTACTTCAGATGAAATTTGTCAGCGAGCGATCGTATGGAGGCACCGTTGGCATGCTCAAGCCTCATCTCCCCCACTGTCGCCGCAGTCAGGAGTACGCCTGGACGGCGCGCTTCCTCTAGGGTCTCTTCGGCCGCCTGTTCATCGACGTGCGCCCAGGTGACGCCCCGGATCGCATCGTGAACGGTGTTGTAGGTAAGGCCGTCTCTCGTCGCGAGATAGCGAACCGACGCGCCACCAGCATGCTCACGCCTCAACCGACGCACATGATCATCGTCCAGAACGGTAGGGCTCGGCTGGTCGGGTTCAGCAGGCTGAGGCCGGCCGATTGGCGGCGGGTTGTCCACCCGGCGCCAGGTGACGCCATAGACCGCCTTGGACAGCGCCCTGCTGGTCACCCCAAACGCACGAGCAAGACCATCTACCGACGCCCCGTTCTGCACCTGCCGCCGCGCGTCGCGCACCAGCTCGGCTGTGAGCACCCTCCGGCCGCCGAGGTGTTCCCGTTCTGAGCCATCAGGATGACCTTCCGGGGTTTGCGGCGACACGTGAAAGCACTCCCCACCTACTGAACCCGGGCAAGGCCAGGCTCGGACCTTCAGTAGGCCGCCACATGTACGGTGACAGGACCACCTCCGAGGGCCACACCGTTCTTTACGGGTATGGACTGATCCGTTTGCATGCTGTCCGCGGTCGACGCCCCGTCCAGCTCAGGCAGCTTGATCCCGCTCCCCGACAGCCGCCGGAACCGACGACGTCAGCGACTTTACCGGCCTCGCCAGGCATCCCCGCTGATCATCTCGTCGCACAGCAGATACAGGAGGGAAGGACGGAGCTTCCTCCGGGCCCTCGACAGTCCTCTCGTACGAAGTCTCCAGCCCAATATCGAACCACGTCGTCTTGCCATCAGGTTGCGGCTGCATGCCCCAGGCATGCGCCAAAGCGCCGACGAGCAGGAGACCTCGGCCGCTCTCATCGCTCGGCCCGGCTACAACGGCACTCGACATCGTCGGGTCAGTGTCCGTGACCTCCACACGAAGCCGTTCGGCGGTGCGCGTCACAACGACCTCGCACTGGCCAGCTGAATGCAGGACTGCGTTGGCTATAACCTCACTCGCCAGCAGCTCGACGGTCTCCAGCGCTTCGTTTTGCAGGGAGGGGACCAAATCCCGGGCCAGCGCTACGACTTGACGGCGCGCGGCCGGGACCGCGTCCGCAGCAGCGGTAGCCGTGAATCCGTTCGTCGGACGTTCGGAATTGCTGCGTGCCATGACGTCAACCTCACATCGGTAGCGGCCTCACTGAACGGAAGCCTTCCATCCGACTAGAGCCGTGCGACGACAGTCTGTCCCTAGGTATTCCACGCAAGACGTCTTGCACTTGGGGTGAGTTGTGGTACCTGAGGAGCAGCGTGCCGTCTCCACCTTCTTGCCGACCAGCCGGGATCAGCGGACCGCTCAGCTACTGAACTGCCCCTCCAACAACCCTGGCATGGCCGGAAAACTGACGGCGGCCGTGGCAAAGTCCAGGTGTGCGGCCAGTTGAGTCCAGGCTGATGGCCACCGGAATTCCAGGTGGATGGCCGTCTGACCTGTGGTGTTCCTGATCGCTTCCTTATCTGAAGGAGACCCCTCCGTCCGGTTTGCTGGTGTTTGCGAGCAACAGCTACCGGCCGGAGAGGTCCTGTGACGAAGTCTGACAGAGAGATCATGGAAATCCTTGAGGCGTACGACCTGACCGGGACGGTCTGGTCGGCGGCCACCTTGGCGGGACACGATCCGAAGACGGTCAAGCGGTACGTCGAGGCCCGCGCCAGCGGGCGAAATCCTTATGAACGACAGCCGCGGCCGAAGATGATCGACGCGTTCGGGGAGAAGGTCGAGGAGTGGGTCGAGCAGTCGAAGGCGACGATCCGCGCCGACGTGGTCCACGACAAGCTCGTGACGATGGGCTACCGGGGCAGCGCACGCTCGACGAGGCGGGCGGTGAACGCGGCGAAGACGGCCTGGAAGGCGGGCAAGCGCCGCACCTACCGGCCGTGGATTCCCGAGCCGGGCCGGTGGCTGCAGTTCGACTGGGGCGAGGGTCCGCGCATCGCGGGGCGTCGGACCTGGCTGTTCTGCGCATGGCTGTCCTGGTCCCGGTTCCGGGTGGTGATCCCGGTCTGGGACTGCACCCTGGGCACGCTGGTGGCCTGCCTGGACACCACGTTGCGTCGGATCGGCGGGGCACCGACATACGTACTGACGGACAACGCGAAAACGGTCACCGTCGAGCACATCGCCGGGATCCCGGTGCGGCACCCGCAGATGGTCGCCGCCGGCCGGCATTACGGCTGCCAGGTGGTCAGTTGCGTGCCCTACGACCCCGAATCGAAGGGCGGCGCGGAGGCCACGGTCCGCATCGCGAAGGCCGACCTGGTGCCCACGGACGCGAACCTTCTTCCCGCCTACGACACCTTCGCCGAGCTCGCCGATGCCTGCCGGACCTGGTGCGAGCAGGTGAACTCCCGCCGCCACCGGGCGACGGGGCAGATACCCGCCGACCGCCTGGACATCGAACGCACCACCCTGCACATCCTGCCCGTCGAGCCACTTGCGCTCGCGCTGGGTGAGGAACGGCTGGTCGGCTCGGACCGCACCATCAGTTTCAACGCGGTGCGCTACTCGACTCCGCCGGGCTATACCGGTGCGAGGGTGTGGTGCCGGGTGGTCGGCGAGGAACTGTCCATCACCGCCCGCACCAACTCCGGTGATCTGTCGGAGATTTGGCGCCACCAGCTTTCCACTCCGGGTGTTCCGCAGATCATCGACGAGCACTACCCCGGCCATCCCGACGGCCGCAGCATCCACCAGCCGAGGCTGCGGCCCCGCTCGGAAGCGGAGATCGCGTTCGTGGGCATCGGCCCCGGCGCCGGGCGCTGGCTCAAGGAAGCCGGACCCGCCGGCGCGGTCCGTATCCGCGCCAAGATGGCCCGCGCGGTCGAGCTGGCCACCGTCCTGGGCAACGACCGGGTCGACCAGGCCCTGGGACTTGCGGCCACGGCCGGGCGTTTCGCCGACGGCGACCTGCTCTCGATCCTGGGACACATCGCGGACAGCAAGCCCGCCGGCGAGGTCGTCCGCGCGGACGAAGCCCACTCCGTCCAGAACGGAACCAGTGGCTGGCAGGCCCTGGGCCGCTGACCCAACACGCCACCCACCAGCACATCCTGACTGCACGTCAGCAAAGAGAACGGCACCGCCATGAGTTTCCCCAACCCGCCCGCCCTGCCCGAGGAACTCGACAAGCTCATGCGCCGCATGCGTCTGCCCTATATGCGCAAGGCGGCTCCCGACGTGCTGGCCACCGCCCGCGCGCAACGCTGGGATCCCGCCGAGGTTCTGCGGCTGCTGATAGCCGAGGAGGTCACCGGCCGCGATGCGGCCACCCGGCGGCTGCGGCGCCACTCGGCGAACTTCCCCACCGGCAAAACTCTGGGCTCCTGGCGGGCCGAGGATTCCACCATCCCCGAACCCACCCAGAACTCCCTGATCACCCTGGAGTGGATCGGCCGCTCCGAGAACCTGGTGATCGCCGGCCCGTCGGGCACAGGGAAAAGTCATTTCACCGAG
>NZ_JARXVH010000006.1 GCF_029892565.1 Streptomyces pseudovenezuelae
GTTGATAGGCCGGATCTGGAAGCCCAGTAATGGGTGGAGGTGACCGGTACTAATAGGCCGAGGGCTTGTCCTCAGTTGCTCGCGTCCACTGTGTTAGTTCTGAGACAACGAACGGTTGTCGGCTAGAGCTTGAACCACACAACAGAAAAGTGTGCTTGTTCGCTCGAAACCATTAGGGTTTCGGTGGCCATAGCGTGAGGGAAACGCCCGGTTACATTTCGAACCCGGAAGCTAAGCCTTACAGCGCCGATGGTACTGCAGGGGGGACCCTGTGGGAGAGTAGGACGCCGCCGAACAATCTTTGGAGGACCCCTGGTCCCAGCGTCAAGCTGGGGCCAGGGGTCCTTTTGTTTTTTTGAATCAAGCTCCACCCGGAGCGCGCCGGCTACTCGGCTGCGCGAGAATGACTTGCGGTACCGAAGACAGGAGTCACCGATGTCCACCAACTCTCCCGAGGATCGACCGGAGCGCGACCAGCGGCGCCGGGACAGTGGTGATCGCGGCGACCGTGGTGGTTACCGCGGAGGTCGCAGTGACCGCGGTGGCTCCGGGGCCGCCGGTGGTTCCGGTGGTTCCGGTGGTGCCAACCGTGGTGGCTATGCCCGCCGCGACGACAATCGACCTGCACCCGGCCGCCGCGACGACAATCGGGGTGGCTCCAGCGACCGCCGGAGCGATGACCGCGGCGACCGCGGTGGCTTCCGGCGGGATGACAACCGAGGTGGTTACGCGGGTCGTCGTGAGGACCGTCGCGATGGTGACCGTGGTTCGCGTCCGTCGTTCCAGCGTGACGACCGCGGTGACCGTGGTTCTCGTCCGGCTGGTCAGCGTGACGACCGCGATCGTAGCTCGCGCCCGTCGTTCCAGCGCGATGACCGCGACCGTGGTTCCCGTCCGTCGTTCCAGCGTGACGATCGGGACCGTGGTTCGCGTCCGTCCTTCCAGCGGGACGATCGTGATCGTGGGCCGCGTCGGGACGACCGTGGTGACCGTCCGCCCTTCCGCCGTGACGACCGGGGCGACCGTGGTTCCCGTCCGGCTGGCCAGCGCGATGACCGCGATCGTGGTTCGCGTCCGTCGTTCCAGCGAGATGACCGTGGGGAGCGCCGGGACGGCGACCGCGGTGGCTTCCGGCGTGACGACCGTCGCGATGACCGCCGTGACGGCGACCGAGGCAGCGCACCCCGCCGTGACGACCGTAGGGACGACCGCGACCGCGGGTCGCGTCCGTCGTTCCAGCGTGACGACCGCGATCGTGGTTCTCGTCCGGCTGGTCAGCGGGATGACCGTGACCGTGGTTCGCGTCCGTCGTTCCAGCGGGATGACCGTGACCGGGGTTCCCGTCCCTCCTTCCAGCGTGACGATCGGGACCGTGGGCCGCGTCGGGACGACCGTGGTGACCGTCCCCCCTTCCGTCGCGACGACCGCGGTGACCGTGGTTCTCGTCCGGCTGGTCAGCGGGACGACCGCGATCGTGGCTCGCGTCCGTCGTTCCAGCGGGATGACCGTGACCGTGGTTCGCGCCCGTCGTTCCAGCGCGATGACCGTGATCGTGGGCCGCGTAGGGACGACCGTGGTGACCGTCCGCCCTTCCGCCGTGACGACCGGGGCGACCGTGGGGGTGACAGGCCCGCCGTCCGGCGTGATGACCGTGGTGGTGGGGAGCGCCGTGACGGTGACCGCGGTGGCTTCCGGCGTGATGACAACCGAGGCGAGCGCAGCGGTGGGTTCCGTGGGCGGGACGACCGTGGTGGGCATGGGCCCCGACGTGACGACCGTAGGGACGACCGCGGTGGTTACCGAGGACGTGACGATCGGCAGGGCGGCGGCGGTTTCCGAGGCCGTGACGACCGGGATCGGGACAGGGACCGTGAGCCGATCAAGCGGCTGCCGATTCCCGAGGACGTCACTGGTGACGAGATCGACAAGGACGTACGGCAGGAGCTGCAGAGCCTGCCCAAGACGCTCGCCGAGGACGTTGCGAAGAACCTGGTGATGGTTGCCCGGCTCATCGACGAGGACCCCGAGGGCGCGTACGGCTACTCGAAGGTGGCGTTGCGGCTGGCGTCGCGTGTCGCTGCTGTACGGGAGGCGGCCGGGTTCGCGGCGTACGCGAACCAGAAGTACTCCGAGGCGCTCGGAGAGTTCCGGGCCGCGCGGCGGATGACCGGGTCCGCGGACCTGTGGCCCGTGATGGCGGACTGCGAGCGTGGGCTCGGGCGGCCGGAGAAGGCGCTGGACATGGCCGGTGCTCCCGAGGTGAACAAGCTCGACAAGGCCGGGCAGGTCGAGATGAGGCTCGTCGTGGCCGGCGCCCGGCGTGACATGGACCAGCTCGACGCGGCCATCGTGACGCTGCAGAGCCCCGAGCTCGCCTCCAGCTCCGTACAGCCGTGGACCGCGCGGCTGCGGTACGCGTACGCGGACGCGCTGCTCGCCGCCGGCCGTGAGGCTGAGGCGCGGGAGTGGTTCGGGAAGGCGATCGAGGCCGACCGGGACGGCAGCACGGACGCCTCGGACCGGCTCGCCGAGCTGGACGGGGTCGCGTTCGTCGACGCGTTCGTCGAGGACGAGAGCGACGGCGAGCAGGCCGACGACGAGACCGAGACCGAGACCGAGACTGAGACGGACGTCGAGGCAGAGGTCGACACCGAGGTTGCGGTTGAGGCCGACACCGAGGTTGAGGCTCCGGCTGAGGTCCCCGTTGAGGACGAGGTTCGGGTCGAGGACGACGTAGAAGACGTAGTCGGGGACGACGACGTCGAGGACGGCAAGAACTGATCTGTGCAGTGAGAAGGGCGGGGCCGTGAGGTCCCGCCCTTTTGCATGTCCGGCCTCAGGCCCGGTCGTCGGATGTCAGAGTTCCAGCGCGCGTAGCACCAGACCAGATGCCGGTTTCGGGCCGAACGACGTCGACTTGCGGGGCATCGTCACGCCCTGGCGGGCCAGGTCGCGGACGACCTCCTCGCGGACGGGGTGCATGAGGACGGCCGTGCCGCCGTCGCGTTCGGCCTTCTCGACCGTCGCGGCCGTGTCGTGGATGTAGGCGATGTGGGCCGGGGAGTCCTCGGGGATGTGCCAGACGTGGTCGAGGAGCGTGGCGTGCAGGACCGTCGCGTCCAGGGTGCGCCAGGCCGACGGGTGGTCGGCGGGGATCGTGCGGGCGAGGAGGGCTGGGTCCGGGTGGTCGACGAGGTGGAAGGCGCCGTCGCCGGCCAGCAGGAAGGCGTTGCCCGCGCAGGCCGCGTCCGCGAGGGTCACGAGGGCTTCCGGCAGGGGTACGTCCAGGCGCTGGACGCGGAAGAGGCCGTCGAGGGCGGCCAGGGCGTCGGCGACCGGTACACCGTGCAGGAGGCGGTGGATGGCGCGGACCCGGAGGGGGTAGCGGGCCGTGTCGACAAGGAGGACCAGGCCGTGGTCCCAGGCGCTGGGGGAGGCGTGCTCCGCGCGTAGAAGTCGATAAGTCGCCCAGCGGTGGTGGCCGTCGGCGATCAGGGCTTGGTGGTGGGCGAGGTCGGAGCGGACGCCGGCCAGGTCGGCCGGGTCGGTGACCGACCACAGGCGGTGGCTGTAGCCGTCCTCCGTGGTGGTGGCGAGCAACGGGGGCTGCTGGGCGGTGCGTTCGACGACCTCCGAGGTGGGGGCCGAGCCGTTGCCGCGGTAGGTCAGGAGCAGGGGCTCCAGGTTCGCTGAGGTGGCGCGCATCAGGGCCGCGCGGTCGGCTACCACGTGCGGCATGACGTCCTCGTGGGGCAGCACCACGCCCTCGGAGGGGTCCGAGACGCGCAGGGCGCCGATGATGCCGCGCTGGAGCATGCCGTCGTCGTGGCGCTGTTCGTAGATGTACAGGCCCGGTTCGGCGTCGGTGGTCAGGACGCCCTCGGAGACCCAGCGGCGCAGGGTGTCGGCCGCCTGTTCGTTGCGGGCACTGGGCGTGGTGGCCTGCGGCAGGATCAGGCGGACGATGTTGTGCGGATCGGAGTCCTGGAGATGGTGCAGGCCGTCGGGGCGTACGACGACGTCGTACGGCGGAGATGTCACGGCGGCCAGGCTGCCGACCCGGTCGGGGTCGTACCGTAGGCCTCGGAACGGGGTGAGTTCCAGGCCTCGGGGCACCGTTGCTTCCGAGTGACCTGCAGTGTTCATCCCGGCATCGTACGTGTGTCAGTGGCGTGCGGGATGATCGGGGAAAGCCGTCGAACGAGGAGCGATGTGGAATGAGCCAGAGCGCCAGGAGGAAGCCCGAGGGCAGTGGCCAGGCCCTGAGTGAGGCGTACGACACGGCGCTCCTCGACCTGGACGGGGTGGTGTACGCGGGCGGGAACGCGATCGCGTACGCGGTCGACTCGCTCGCCACCGCGCGGGAGGGCGGGATGCGTCTCGCCTACGTCACCAACAACGCGCTGCGGACCCCGGATGTCGTGGCCGCGCATCTCACCGCGCTGGGGATACCGACGGGTGCCGAGGACGTCATCACCTCCGCGCAGGCGGTCGCGCGGCTGATCAGCGAGCAGGTGCCGGAGAAGTCGCGGGTGCTGGTGATCGGCGGCGAGGGGTTGCGGGTCGCGCTGCGCGAGCGCGGTCTGGAGCCGGTCGAGTCGGCGGACGACGATCCGGCGGCCGTGGTCCAGGGGTACGGCGGGCCCGATCTGGCGTGGGCGCGGTTCGCGGAGGCCAGTTATGCCATCGCGCGCGGGGTGCCCTGGTTCGCGTCCAACACCGACCTGACGATCCCGAGCGCGCGCGGCATCGCGCCGGGCAACGGCGCGGCGGTGGAGGTCGTCCGGATCACGACCGGTGCCGAGCCGCAGATCGCCGGCAAGCCGCTGCCCCCGATGCACCGGGAGACCATCCTGCGGACCGGCGCCAAGCGGCCGTTGGTGGTCGGGGACCGGCTGGACACGGACATCGAGGGCGCGTTCAACGGCGAGGTGGACTCGCTGCTGGTCCTCACGGGCGTCACCGACGGCCCCCAACTGCTCGCGGCTCCGCCCCAGCACCGGCCGACGTATGTCGACGCCGATCTGCGCGGGATGCTGACGGGACAGCCGGAGATCGAAGAGGCCGGTGACGGGTTCCGGTGCGGCGGCTGGACCGCCAGGGCGGGCTCGGACCGGCTGGAACTCGACGGCGACGGCGAGGCCTTGGACGGACTGCGGGCGCTGTGCGCGGCGGCCTGGACGGCGGCCGGCGACGGCAGCTGCGAGCTGGACGCGGAGAAGGCCCTGGCGCGACTGGCGTTGTGAGCCGGACCACATGGTGCCGTGGCGGTGAATCGAAAGGCGGTCGCGACCAGGGATCGAAGGCGAATGCGAGGGTAGGCTAACCTAACTGCGTGTTGGTCGACAGTCCTCCCGAACAGCGCGCGGAAACCGCCCCCGTGCCCCCAAACCGCCGGGCGATACGGGCCTTTGGGCTCCTGGTCTCCCTGCTGATCCTGGTGCTCGTCGCGGTGGCGAGCATCGCGATCGGCGCGAAAGAGCTGTCCTTGACGCAGGTCTGGCACGGCCTGTTCGAGGACTCGGGGACCTACGGGGACGTCGTCGTCGCGGAGCGCGTCTCGCGCACGCTGCTCGGACTGCTCGCCGGCGCCGCGCTCGGACTCTCCGGAGCCGTACTGCAGGCGCTCACCCGCAATCCGCTGGCCGACCCCGGACTGCTCGGCATCAACGCGGGCGCGTCCGCCGCGGTCGTGACCGCCATGACGTACTTCGGCGTCACCTCGCTGACCGGGTACGTCTGGTTCGCCTTCCTCGGCGCGGCCGCCGTCGGCGCGCTGGTCTGGTTCCTGGGTGGCAGCCGGGGTGCGACGCCCGTGCGGCTCGCGCTCGCCGGCACCGCGATCAGTGCCGCGCTCTACGGCTATCTCCAGGCCGTGATGATCAGTGACCAGGCGGCGCTCGGCAAGATGCGCTTCTGGACGGTCGGTTCACTGGCGACGGCGAGCGACGCGACCATCGAGCAGGTGCTGCCGTTCATCGCGGTCGGCACGGTCCTCGCCCTCGCGCTCGCCCGGCCGCTCAACGCCGTGGCCATGGGCGACGACACCGCCAAGGCCCTCGGTGCCAACCTCAACCGCACCCGGGCGCTGGCGATGCTCGCCGCCACCGTGCTGTGCGGGGCGGCGACCGCGGCCTGCGGGCCGATCGTGTTCGTCGGCCTGATGGTCCCGCACGTCGTGCGGTCCTTCACCGGCCCCGACCTGCGCTGGATCCTGCCGTACGCCACGATCCTGTCGCCCGTGATGCTGCTCGGCTCGGACGTCGTCGGCCGGATCGTCGCGCGTCCCTCGGAGGTCCAGGTCGGCATCGTCACCGCGATCATCGGCGGCCCGGTCTTCATCTATCTCGTACGACGCCGGAGGACGACGCAGCTGTGAGGACCAACCGTGTCATGAGGACGCCGGGTGGACTCTCCCTGCGTCTGGACGTCCGTGCCGTCACCGTCGTATCCCTGCTGCTGCTCACCGCGTTCGCCGCGAGCGTCGTGCTGATCGGGACCGGTGACTTCCCCATCTCGGCAGGCGACGTGGTCAAGACGCTGGCCGGGAACGGGGACGCCGGCCAGGAGTTCATCGTCAACGAACTGCGGCTGCCCCGGATCCTGGTCGGTCTGCTGGTCGGCGCCTCGCTCGGACTCGGCGGCGCCCTCTTCCAGGCCGTCACCCGCAATCCGCTGGGCAGCCCGGACGTGCTCGGCCTCAGCCAGGGGGCGACGGCCGGGGCGCTCGTGATGATCGTGCTGTTCTCCGGCAGCGCCGCCCAGGTCACCATGGGCGCGCTCGTGGGCGCCCTGGCGACCGGGATCGCCATCTATCTGCTCGCCTGGAAGCGGGGCGTGCACGGTTATCGACTGGTCCTGGTCGGCATCGGCGTCTCCGCGATCGTCACCGCGGTCAACGGCTATCTGCTCACCATCTCCGACATCGTCGATGCGACCCGGGCGGTCGTCTGGATGACCGGGTCGCTCAGCGGCAGGGACTGGGACCAGGTCTGGCCGCTGCTCGCGCTGTGCGCGGTGCTCGTGCCGCTGGTCCTCGTCAACGGGCGTGGCCTGCGGATGATGGAGATGGGCGACGACGTGTCGAACGCCCTCGGTGTGCGCGTCGAGCGGGTCCGGGCGCTGCTGCTGGTGGCCGCCGTCCTGCTCACCGCGACCGCGACCGCCGCCGCCGGTCCCGTCGGCTTCGTAGCACTCACCGCGCCGCAGCTCGCGCGCCGGCTGACCCGCTCGCCCGGCCCGAACCTGCTGCCGTCCCTGTGCATGGGCGCCGCCCTGCTGGTCACCGCCGACTGGCTCTCGCAGCGGATCTTCGGCGCCGACCAGATACCCGTCGGCGTCGTCACCGGTGTCCTCGGCGGTGTCTACCTGCTGTGGCTGCTCGTCGGCGAGCGCAGGGCGGGCCGGATATGAGCGACCAAGCACCTCCAGCCGCGGGCTGGACAACCGAAGGAGCACCGTGAACCGCCTGTCCGCCGAGAACGTCACCCTCGCCTACGACCAGCGGGTCATCGCCGAGCAGCTCTCGGTGGAGATCCCCGACAACTCCTTCACCGTGATCGTCGGGCCGAACGCGTGCGGCAAGTCCACGCTGCTGCGCGCGCTGTCGCGGATGCTCAAGCCCAACGTCGGCCAGGTGCTGCTGGACGGCCAGGTCATCCAGTCGATGCCCGCCAAGAAGGTCGCGCGCACCCTGGGCCTGCTGCCGCAGACCTCCATCGCCCCCGACGGGATCACCGTCGCCGACCTCGTCGGCCGCGGCCGCTACCCGCACCAGGGCATCCTGCGCCAGTGGTCGACCGAGGACGAGCGGGTCGTACAGGAGTCCATGACGCAGACCGGGGTCGCCGAGCTCGCCGATCGCTATGTCGACGAATTGTCCGGCGGCCAGCGCCAGCGCGTGTGGATCGCCATGGCGCTCGCTCAGCAGACCCCTTTGCTGCTGCTCGACGAGCCGACGACGTACCTCGACATCCAGCACCAGATCGACGTCCTGGACCTCTGTGCCGAGCTGCACGAGGAGCAGGGGCGCACGCTGGTCGCCGTGCTGCACGACCTGAACCACGCGTCCCGGTACGCCACGCACCTCATCGCGCTGCGGGAGGGGCGGATCATCGCCGAGGGGGCGCCGAAGGACATCGTGACGGCCGAACTGGTCGAGGACGTGTTCGGGCTGCGCTGCCAGGTCATCGACGACCCGGAGACGGGGACCCCGCTGGTGGTGCCGGCCGCCCGGAAGGCGCGTACGCAGGCACGGGCCGACCTCAAGAAGGAGGTCGCCGCGGTGGAGGAGAAGGTCGCCGCTACAGAAGCTTCCTGAGCTGGAACAGATCGCGCAGGCCTGCCTCCAGGCGCACCCGGCCCGAGCCCCAGGCCTTCGCGAAGTTCAGCTCGCCGTTCACCAGCGCCACCAGGTCGTCGCCGGCCATGGCCAGCCTGATCTGGGCCTTCTCCTTGGGAGGGCCCAGCAGGGTGTCCTGGACCACGATCCGGCCGTCCGTCATACGGCCGACGAACGTGACGTCCAGGTCCGTGATGCGGCAGCTCACCGAGCGGTCCAGGGCCGCCGCCGTGCGGACGTCCCCCTCGGCGCGCTGCATGTTGTCCGAGAGCTTTTCGAGTGCGACGCGGCACTCCTCGATCGTGGCCATCGTGATCGACGGTACCCCAGCTCTTCGGGGTAGCGTCTGGGCATGAGCGACACAGTGCCCGAGGCCACAGCGCAGGAGGAACCGGCCGAGGTCGAACCCGAGTACGACCCCGCCGCTCCCGCCCCCCTGGCCGTGGACCGCACTCCGACCGGCGACGCCGAGGTCGACGAGCAGCTGCGGCGGCTGGGCGACGCCGACCACCTCGCCACGGACGGACACCTCGAGGTGTACGAGGATGTACACCGGGGGCTGCGCGACGCGCTCACCGCGCTCGACGCCCGCCCGGGACCTCCGGCGCCCCCAGGACCGTACGAAAGCAGGAGCTGAACCGAACGTGGCAGGAGTCGCACGCCGCCGTCTGGACGCGGAGCTGGTCCGCCGGAAGCTGGCGCGCTCGCGCGAGCACGCCGGGCAGCTGATCGCGGCCGGCCGGGTCACCGTCGGCAAGACCGTCGCGACCAAGTCCGCCACGCAGGTGGAGACCGCGGCGGCGATCGTCGTCCAGACCGACGACAGCGATCCCGACTACGTCTCCCGGGGCGGCCACAAGCTCGCGGGCGCGCTGGAGGCCTTCGTACCGCAGGGACTCGTGGTGGAGGGGCGGCGGGCGCTGGACGCCGGCGCGTCCACCGGCGGTTTCACCGATGTCCTGTTGCGGGCAGGTGCCGACCATGTCGTGGCGGTGGATGTCGGATACGGACAACTCGCTTGGTCTCTCCAGAGCGATGAACGCGTCACCGTCAAGGACCGTACGAACGTACGCGAGTTGACGCTTGAAGCGATCGATGGGGAACCTGTGGATCTTGTCGTGGGTGATCTGTCCTTCATCCCGCTCGGGCTGGTGCTGCCGGCCCTCGCGCGGTGTGTGAAGACGGACGCCGACCTGGTGATGATGGTCAAGCCGCAGTTCGAGGTGGGGAAGGAACGGCTGGGCAGCGGCGGTGTCGTACGCAGTACGCAGCTGCGGGCGGAGGCCGTGCGGGGGGTGGCCGGGAAGGCGTGGGAGCTCGGGCTCGGGGTGAAGGGCGTCACCGCCAGCCCGCTGCCCGGACCCTCCGGGAACGTCGAGTATTTTCTGTGGCTGCGGGCCGGGGCACCCCAACTGGACCCGGCCGATGTCGACCGTGCAGTGGCGGAGGGGCCCCGTTGACACCGAACCGAGCTCGTACTGTTTTCCTGCTCGCCCATACCGGGCGGCCCGCGGCCATCCGCAGCGCCGAACTGGTGGTGAAGGGCCTGCTGCGCGAGGGAATCGGCGTACGCGTCCTGGAGTACGAGGCCGCCGACCTGCCGCTGCCCGAAGAGGTGGAGCTGGTCAAGGAAGCGACCGCACAGTGCCTCGAAGGGTGCGAGTTGCTCATCGTGCTGGGCGGTGACGGGACGCTGCTGCGCGGCGCCGAGTTCGCCCGCGCGTCCGGGGTGCCGATGCTCGGCGTCAACCTCGGCAGCGTCGGCTTCCTCGCCGAGGCCGAGCGGGACGACCTCGACAAGGTCGTCGACCGGGTGGTCTCCAAGTCCTACGAGGTCGAGGAGCGGATGACCGTCGATGTGGTCGTCCACCGCAACGGCGACATCGTGCACACGGACTGGGCGCTGAACGAGGCGGCGGTGCAGAAGGCCGGCGCCGAGAAGCTCCTTGAGGTCGTCCTGGAGATCGACGGGCGACCGGTCACCGGGTTCGGGTGCGACGGGATCGTGCTGTCGACGCCCACCGGATCCACCGCGTACGCCTTTTCCGCCGGGGGACCGGTGGTGTGGCCCGAGGTGGAGGCGCTGCTGATGGTGCCGATCAGCGCGCACGCGCTGTTCGCGAAGCCGCTGGTGACCTCGCCGAACTCGGTGCTCGCCGTGGAGCTGCTGCCGCACATTCCGCCGGGGGTGCTGTGGTGCGACGGGCGGCGGACCTTCGAGTTGCCGCCGGGGGCGCGGGTCGAGGTGCGGCGGGGCGCTGTGCCGGTGCGGCTGGCCCGGCTGCATCACGCCTCGTTCACGGACCGGTTGGTCGCGAAGTTCGCGTTGCCGGTCTCCGGATGGCGCGGGGCGCCGCACCACTAGCCGTTCGAGGCGGATGTGTGGAAGCGCGGGCGACCGTGGGTGGGTTTGTGGTCGCTCGCGCAGTTCCGCGCCCCGCTCGGGGCCTGACACTCCCCCGGGTGACAAGGGCACCTCGCACTCGCCCGGTCGGACCTCGTAAGGTCTTCATCGTGCTGGAAGAAATGCGGATACGGTCGCTCGGTGTCATCGACGACGCGGTCGTCGAGCTGTCGCCCGGGTTCACCGCCGTCACCGGTGAGACGGGTGCGGGCAAGACCATGGTGGTCACCAGCCTGGGACTGCTGCTGGGCGGACGGGCGGATGCGGCGCTGGTACGGATCGGCGCCGAGAAGGCGGTCGTGGAGGGGCGGATCTCCGTTCCCCCGGGCGCCTCGGCCATCGTGCGCGCCGAGGAGGCCGGGGCCGAACTCGACGACGGGGCGCTGCTCATCAGCCGTACCGTTTCCGCCGAAGGGCGGTCGCGGGCGCATGTGGGCGGACGCAGCGTGCCCGTGGGGCTGCTCGCGGAACTCGCCGACGACCTCGTGGCCGTCCACGGCCAGACCGACCAGCAGGGGCTGCTGAAGCTGTCCCGGCAGCGACAGGCGCTCGACCGGTACGCCGGTGACGCCGTCGCCGGCCCGCTCGCCAAGTACGGCGAGGCCTACCGGCGCTTGCGGGCCGTCTCGGTCGAGCTGGACGAGATCGTCACCCGTGCGCGTGAGCGGGCCCAGGAAGCCGACCGACTGCGCTACGGCCTCGACGAGATCGCGGGCGTCGAACCGCGCGCCGGTGAGGACGTGGAGCTGGCGGAGGAGGCGGAGCGGCTCGGCCACGCCGAGGCCCTGTCGTCCGCCGCCACGGCCGCCCATGCCGCCCTCGCCGGCAACCCCGAGGACCCCGAGGGCATCGACGCCGCCACGCTGGTCGCGGGCGCTCACCGGGCCCTGGACGCCGTAAGGGCGCACGACCCGGCGCTGTCCGCGCTCGCCGACCGGATCGGGGAGATCGGGATCCTTCTCGGCGATGTGGCAGGGGAGTTGGCGGGGTACGCCGACGATCTCGACGCCGATCCGCTGCGGCTGTCGGCCGTCGAGGAGCGGCGGGCCGCGCTCACCGCGCTGACCCGGAAGTACGGCGAGGACGTCAACTCCGTGCTCTCCTGGGCCGAACAGAGTGCCGCGCGGCTGACCGAGCTGGACGGCGACGACGAGCGGATCGACGAACTGACCGTCGAGCGGGACGCGCTGCGGGTCGAACTGGGCGGACTCGCGCAGGCGTTGAGCGATGCGCGGGCGGAGGCGGCGGAGCGGTTCGCGGCCGCCGTGACCGCCGAGCTGGCCTCGCTCGCCATGCCCCACGCGCGCATCTCGTTCGAGATCCGGCAGACCGAGGACCCGGAGGGCGTGGAGGTCGGCGGACGCACGGTCGCCTACGGGCCGTCCGGCGTCGACGAGGTCGAACTGCTCCTCGCCCCGCACCCGGGAGCACCGCCGCGGCCCATCGCCAAGGGCGCGTCCGGCGGTGAACTCTCACGCGTGATGCTCGCCGTCGAGGTCGTGTTCGCGGGCACCGACCCCGTGCCGACGTACCTCTTCGACGAGGTCGACGCCGGCGTCGGCGGCAAGGCGGCGGTCGAGATCGGACGCCGGCTCGCCAAACTCGCCAAGTCCGCGCAGGTGGTCGTCGTCACCCACCTCCCGCAGGTCGCCGCGTTCGCCGACCGCCAGCTGCTGGTGGAGAAGACGAACGACGGGTCCGTGACCCGGTCCGGCGTGAAGGTCCTCGAAGGCGAGGAGCGGATCCGGGAGTTGTCCCGGATGCTGGCCGGCCAGGAGGACTCGCAGACGGCTCGGGCGCATGCGGAGGAGCTGTTGGCCACGGCTCGGGCTGACGGGTAGCGGCGCGAAGGCGCGGCTCGGGGTCGGTGTCGCGGCTGCCGACGTGGCCGGACCGGTGCGGCCGCGTCGGGGCGGTTTCGGGTGGCGGGAGGGCGCGTAACGGCGTGTGGGGCGGGCGCGCCCGCGTGCGAGCGCAACGGCACGTGGGGAGGGGGGTCACCAAGATCGCCGAGTGCGGGTGTCTCCGAGCGAGGGTGCCTCCGAGTGCGACAGCGCATGGGGAACCAGGTCCGCCCGCCTACCTGCCCGCCCTCGTTCTGTCACCGGAACCACCGCTTCCCTCACCCGTGTGGGTGACCCGGCGCCCAGGTCCGCCGACTCCTCGCGCCCTCGGCGTTCCCGGAACGCCCGTGCGTGCTGGCATCCTTGGGCTTGTACGTGGAGGAAGCCGCGCGGTACACCCCCTCCGCTCGATCCTTCTGTACTTTCTTCGTGACCGCCCGACGCCGAACCAGGAGCCCCGGCCACGTGACCCACGTGAGCAGCCACTCAGCGACCGGCCAGTCGCCGCTGCGCACCGTCCAGGTGCTCGGCGGAGGCAACGCCGGCAGTAGCGCACACGTGCGTTCGCTGGCCTCCGGGCTCGCCGCACGGGGCGTACGCGTCACGGTGTGCGCCCCCGCCGAGGCCGATCACACCTACGACTTCACCGGCGCCGGTGCCGAACACGTGCACGTGCCCCGCAGCAGCGACCCGGCCTCCGTGGCCGCCCTCCGTGACGCGTGCAGGGACGCCGACCTGGTCCACGCGCACGGCCTGCACGCCTCCTTCCGTGCCGTACTGGCGCTCAGCGGCCGGCGTACCCCGCTCGTCGTCACCTGGCACGACCGCGCGTACGCGGAGGGCGCCCGCGCCCATCTGCTGCGCCTGCTGGAGCGGCGGGTCGTCAAGGCCGCCACCGTGGTGCTCGGCACCACCTCGGACCTCGTGGACCGGGCCCGCCGTACCGGGGCGCGGGACGCCCGGCTCGCCGCCGTCTCCCTGCCGGGCCCGCGCCACTCCGCCGAGCAGGACGACCCCGACCGGCTGCGCCCCAAGGTGCGGGCCGAACTCGGCGCCATCGGCCGCCCGTTGCTGATGGCCGTCGGCTCCCTGGAGCGGCACCGGGGCTACGACACCCTCCTGGACGCCACGCGCGCGTGGCGCGGCCTAGACCCCGTGCCGCTCGTCGCGATCGCGGGGGAGGGGCCGCTCCGGGGCGAGTTGCAGCGCCGGATCGAGGACGAGGGACTGCCGGTCCGGCTCGTCGGACGGCGCGACGACATCCCCGAACTCCTCGCCGCCGCCGACCTCGCACTGCTGCCGAGCGGCCGGGAAGCGCGCTCCGTGCTCGCCCAGGAGGCCCTCCACGCACGCGTGCCGCTGGTCGCGACCCGCGTCGGAGGCATCCCCGAACTCGTCGGCGACGCCGCCGAACTCGTCCCCGCCGCGGACGCGGAGGCCCTCGCCGACGCCGTCGTGCGCCTGCTCGCCGACCCCGAGCGCTGCGAACTCCTCAGGGAGAAGGGCGTCCGACAGGCGGCCACCTGGCCGACCGAGGACGAGACGGTCGCGCAAGTGCTGAGTGTGTACGACGAGTTGACGCAGCCTCGGCCGCTCATCTAGCAGCCCCGGCCGCCCGTCCACCAGCCCTGGCCGCTCAACCGGGCACGCCGTTTCAGGACACGAGCCTGCGGGCCCGCAGGGCCAGGCTCAACGCCAGTACCGTCTGCGGGTCGTCGAGGTCCGTGCCGAGCAACTCGCCGATCCGGGCCAGGCGGTTGTAGAGCGTCTGCCGGTTGAGGTGGAGTTCGCGGGCCGTCTCCGCCTTGCGGCCCGCGTGCGCCAAGTACGTCTCCAGGGTGGGCAGGAGCGGCGGGCGGGAGCGGTTGTCGTGGTCGCGCAGCGGGCCGATCGCGCGGTCTACGAAGGCCGCCAGGTCCGGGTGCTCGCGCAGCCGCCACAGCAGGAGGTCGATGTCGAGGCGGCGGGCGTCGTACCAGGGCAGGTCGGTCAGGCCCTGTGCCGCGGTCGCCGTCTCCGCCGCGTGCCGCAGCCCCGCCGAGGCCGCCGCCCAGCCGCCGGCCACGCCGACCACCACGACGGGCGGTTGCGCCCCGGGCCGCTGCATCCCGGCGCGCTCCACCCCGGCCCGCAGCGCCGCCGCGACCCGGTCCGCGACCGCCGACCGCTCCGACTCCGACCGCAGGCCCAGCAGCAGCGGGACGCGGCCCTCGACGGGCCGTACGCCCAGCAGGACCGGCACCCCCACCGAGGCCAGCTCCTCCGCGACCGCCCGCGCGAGCACCGCCCAACCCCCGCCGGGGGCGAGCGCGTCGCCGATCCGCATGACCACCGGCAGCAGCGGGCTGGTGCCCGGCTTGAAGCCCAGCACGCGCGCCTGCGCGGGCGCGTCCTCCGCGGCGATACGGCCCTCGGCGAGGTCGGTCAGGAAGTCCCCGCGCCCGCGCGCGGCCAACTCCTCCTCCTGACGCGCCTGCATCAGCACGACGGCGAGGATGCCCGCGGCCCGCTCGGCCGCCATCCGGTGCACCGCGGTGAGCGGAGCGCGGACGGGGAGCAGGACCAGCCGCGCCCGCACCGAACCCGTACCGGGGCCGCCCCCGGGCACGTCCACCAGGGCGGAACCGGCCGGCGGGGTGTCCTTGTGCTGGCCGCGCAGCCCCTCCCACACCTGGAGTGGTTCCGCGCCCTCCGGACCGGCCCCTGCGGCGTACAGCAGCTGCCCGTCCGGCGTCTCCAGGAAGACCGGGTTGCCGCTGAAGTCGGCCAGGATGCCGAGCACCTGGGGCACCCCGCCGCCGCCCAGCAGCGCCTCCGTACAACGGCGGTGCACCTCCTCGGCCCGCTGGAGCAGCGTGTAGTGGCCGTTGACGATCTCGGTGTGGATCTCCTCGGTGACCGCCACGAAGGGCACCTCGCGGTGCAGCTGGACGAGCGGCAGGCCGGCCGCCCTGGCCGTGTCGACGAGAGTGGCCGGCAGGCGCGTGAAGCGCGGGCCCAGCTCCACGACGAGGGCCGCGATACCGCGCTCGGCCAGGGTGCGGACGAACGCCCGCTGATCGGCCGGACGGGTGCCGAGGCCGTAGCCCGTGGTCAGCAGCAGCTCGCCGCCCTTCAGCAGCGAGGCGATGTTGGGCACCTCGCCCGCGTGCACCCACCGCACGGTCCGCTGCAGCCGGTCGGCGCCCGCCAGGACCTCGGGGAGCCCGCTGCGCAGGCCGGGCAGCTCCAGCGCCCGCTGAACGGTGATCCCGGCGCCGTGGGAGTCGTATCCGCTGTCCGTGCCGGTGCCGGTGCCGGTGCCCGTGTTGCTGTCCGTGCCGCTGTTCATGAAGCGGACGCTACCTGCGGGATGCCTCCAGGTCAGCCCACCGGGAGTGGGCCGGGGGCAGCGGGGTAGCGGCGGGACATGGACTTCAGCGTGGTGGCCGTGGCCCGGGAGGACGACAGTGCGGTGGAGGAGCCGGTGCGGGTCGCGCTCCTCGCCGACCGGCTCGGATACCGGGAGGTGTGGGCCGGTGAGGGACCGACGTGGGACGCCTTCGTGCTCGCGGCGGCCGTCGGGGCGGCCACCGAGCGGGTGGCGGTGACGGCGGGGCCGGTGCCGGTGAACGTGCGGGACCCGTACACGATCGCCCGGGGTGCCGCCTCGGCCGCGGCCGTGACGGGCCGCGCGGTCGGCGTGGCGCTCGGCACGTCCAGCAAGCGGGTCGTCGAGGGCGTGCACGGCCGGCCCCGGGTCCGCCCGGCCGCCGCACTGGAGGAGTCGGCGGCGGCCCTGAGCGGCCTGCTGCGGGGTCGGGTGGGCGAGCCGGTCGTACCCGGCAGCGTGTTCACCCGCCGCCTTCCGGGCCCCGGCGGCCCGCTCACCGTGGCCGCCTTCGGCGACCGCGCGATCGCCACCGCCGCCGCGCACGCCGACCGGATGCTCCTCGACGTCGTCTCCCCGGCGCAGGTCCGTGAGCTGCGGGCCAAGCTGGACGCGGCGGCCGAGAAGGCGGGCCGTACGCGGCCCACGCTCGCCGCCTGGCTGCCCGCCGCCGTCGATCCCGGCCCCGCGTCCCTCGCCCAGGTGCTGGGCAGCATCGCGGGCTACCTCACCGTGCCGGGCTACCGCGAGGTGTTCGCCGAGGCGGGCTTCGCCGCGGCCGTGGAACTCGCCGCGTCCGGCGCCGACCGCGCCACGCTGGTCCGGGCCCTGCCACTGGAGGCCGCGACCACGGTGGGCCTGGTCGGCGACCTGGCCGCCGTACGCGCGCGTGTCGACGACTACGCGGAGGCGGGTCTGGACGAGATCGCCCTCGTGCCGGCCACGGCGGGGGACCCGGGCGGGGAGCGGACGCTGACGGCTCTCAGGCCGGCCTGATGTTGTGGTTGAAGCGGAAGACGTTGTCCGGGTCGTAACGCCGTTTCAGCGCGGCCAGCCGCCCCGCGTTCTCCGCGCCCACCCCGGCCACGACCCGCTCGGTGCCTTCGTCGCCGATGAAGTTGAGGTAGACGTCGCCCGTGCTCCACGGCCGCGCTTCGGCGCGCATGTCCCGGACCCAGCGGGCACACCGTTCGTCGTCGGCCGGGTCCTCCCACATCGCGAAGGGGTGGACGGCCCAGGGCGCGTCCCGGTAGGGCACGGGGTACTCGTGCGGACCGGCCGCGATCGCCCCGCCCAGCGGGAACAGCACGTGCATGGTGCCGGTCGGCACGGGCATGGACCGCGCCCCGGCGCAGAAGACGTCCAGATACTCGTCAGGCGCGCCCGTGAGGTACTCGGCCGACCAGTAGTTCCGCATCCCGGGCGGATCGTCGAGCATGCACTGCACATCGGCGTACGGCATCGCCCCGACGACCTGCGACTCGTGCGGCAGCGCCAGCAGCGGTTCGGCCAGCTTGAGCATGTCCTCCTCGGGCCCCGCATAGGTCAGCAGCACCGCGCACAGGAGCGTGCCGACCAGGTGCGGCGGTACGAACTCCTCGGGTGGCCCGGTGATGTACAGCGCGCCGCCGCTCGCCTCGTCCGGGCCCGCGGCGATCAGGTCGCGATAGGTGCGGACGGCCTCGGGGCCGAACTCGGGGAGGTACAGCACCATGGCGATGGAGAACTCGGGCAGCGTGTGCAGCTTGAGGGTGAGCCCGGTGGCGATGCCGAAGTTGCCCCCGCCGCCGTGCAGGCCCCAGAACAGCTCCGGGTTCTCGTCGGCGCTCGCCTGGACCCGCTCGCCGTCCGCGGTGACGAGATCGGCGCCGAGCAGGTTGTCGACGGCGAGTCCGCACCAGCGGTCCAGCCAGCCGGAGCCGCCGCCCAGGACGAAACCGCCGACCCCGGTCGTCGACACCCGGCCGCCGGTGGTGGCCAGGGCGTGCGGCTGGCAGGCGCGGTCCAGGTCGCTCATCGTGGCGCCGCCCGCGACCTGTACCGTCTGGGCCGCGGGATCGACGGTGACCGCGCGCAGGTGGCGCAGGTCGACGACCAGTCCGCCGTCGTTGAGTGCCATGCCGGCCACGCTGTGCCCGCCGCCGCGCACCGCGATCGGCAGATCCAGCTCTCTGCCGAAGCGCACGGCCCGTACGACGTCGTCCCCGGTGACGCACTGCGCGATGACCGCGGGACGCCGGTCGATCATCGAATTGAAGACGGTCCGGGCCTCGTCGTAGCCCGGATCTCCCGGGGCGAACACGTCGCCGACCAGATCCTCGCGCAGCGCGGTGAGAGCCGCGCCCGCCGTAGATGGGGAGGCCATGGGGGCGCCCCCTTCCTGAAGGGGCTGATGGGTCCCAGCCTAGGCGTGCTTCGGCGGGCGGTCCTGTTCAACCGCCCGCCGTCGCCGCCCGGCGGAATCAGCCGCCGTACGCCCCCGACGCCGTCAGGCGCAGTGCGGTGTCGATGAGGGGGACGTGGCTGAAGGCCTGGGGGAAGTTGCCGACCTGGCGTTGCAGGTGGGGGTCCCACTCCTCGGCGAGGAGGCCGAGGTCGTTGCGCAGGGAGAGCAGCTTCTCGAACAGCTTGCGGGCCTCGTCCACGCGGCCGATCATCGCGAGGTCGTCCGCCATCCAGAACGAGCAGGCCAGGAAGGCCCCTTCGTCACCGGGCAGGCCGTCGACGCCCTCGCTGTCGCCCTCGGTCGGGTAGCGCAGGATGAAGCCGTCCGGGGTGGACAGTTCGCGCTGGATGGCCTCGATGGTGCCGATCACGCGCTTGTCGTCCGGCGGCAGGAAGCCCATCTGCGGGATCAGCAGCAGCGAGGCGTCCAGTTCCTTCGAACCGTAGGACTGCGTGAAGGTGTTGCGTTCCTTGTCGTAACCCCTCTCGCACACGTCCCGGTGGATGTCGTCGCGCAGTTCGCGCCAGCGCTCCAGCGGGCCGTCCGCGTCACCGGACTCGATGAGCTTGATCGTGCGGTCGACGGCGACCCAGGCCATGACCTTGGAGTGCACGAAGTGGCGGCGCGGGCCGCGCACCTCCCAGATGCCCTCGTCCGGCTCGTCCCAGTGCTGCTCCAGGTAGCGGATCAGCTTGAGCTGGAGCAGGGAGGCGTAGTCGCTGCGCGCGAGGCCGGTCATGTGGCCCAGGTGCAGGGCTTCGGTGACCTCGCCGTACACGTCGAGCTGGAGCTGGTGCGCGGCGCCGTTGCCGACGCGCACCGGCGCCGAGTTCTCGTAGCCCGGCAGCCAGTCCAGCTCCGCCTCGCCCAACTCGCGCTCGCCGGCGATGCCGTACATGATCTGCAGGTTCTCCGGGTCGCCCGCGACCGCCCGCAGCAGCCACTCGCGCCAGGCGCTGGCCTCCTCGCGGTAGCCGGTGCGCAGCAGCGAGGAGAGGGTGATGGCGGCGTCGCGCAGCCAGGTGTAGCGGTAGTCCCAGTTGCGGACCCCGCCGATGTCCTCGGGCAGGGAGGTGGTCGGCGCGGCGACGATGCCGCCCGTCGGCCCGTACGTCAGCGCCTTCAGGGTGATCAGCGAGCGGACGACGGCCTCGCGGTAGGGGCCGTGGTACGTGCAGTGCTCCACCCACTCCCGCCAGAAGTCCTCCGTCGCCTGCAGCGATGCCTCCGGCTCCGGCAGGGCGGGCGGCTTCTTGTGCGAGGGCTCCCACGAGATCGTGAACGCGATCCGGTCACCCGGGGCGACCGTGAAGTCGGCGTACGTGGTCAGCGACTTGCCGTAGGTCTCGGCCTCCGTGTCGAACCACACGGAGTCCGGTCCGGCGACGGCGACCGTGCGGCCCTCGTGCTTGTGCACCCACGGCACGACACGGCCGTAGGAGAAACGCATGCGCAGGGCCGAGCGCATCGGGACGCGGCCCGAGACGCCTTCCACGATGCGGATCAGCTGCGGGGCGCCGTCACGCGGGGGCATGAAATCGGTCACTCTGACCGTGCCGCGCGGGGTGTCCCACTCGGACTCCAGGATGAGCGAGTCGCCGCGGTAGGTGCGCCGGGCGGCCGTCGGCGGCGGCGCGTCGGAGGCGTGGGCGGGGCCGAGCCGCCAGAAGCCGTGTTCCTCGGTGCCCAGCAGGCCGGCGAAGACGGCATGGGAGTCGAAGCGGGGGAGGCACAGCCAGTCCACTGTGCCGTCCCGGCAGACCAATGCGGCGGTCTGCATGTCTCCGATGAGTGCGTAGTCTTCGATGCGCCCGGCCACGTGCAACTCCAGTCGAACGGCCACGTCACCCCCCGCAGGGGGCTGTCGCTAGTGCGGTCAAGGGGTCGTTGTAATGCGTCGTTGAGCGGTGAAGCAAAGCAGTCGTTCCGGCCATGTGGCAAAACGACGATCTCAGCTCAACGAACTGACGAGCTCTCGTTGTTCCGGGAGGGACGGGCGGGGGTGGTGCCGTGTTTCCGGCCGGGCTCGGCAGCGAGTGTCCGAGCAGGATACGACGCACGTAGATGATCTGCGTGCCGCTCCGGGCAACCCGGATCGGCCGATCGGGTGAGCAACGGGTGAGAAACCCGTGACCGCGTGCGAGCACGTGTCGACCTGCACGCGGAGCGTGGCCGGAAGCCATCGCGCCGAGGCGCTGATACCCTGGTAGCCCGTGGACCGGTGGGAGAAAAACCCCCGAACCGCAGCGACGGTGCCCCCGGAGAATCCCGGTAGGCAGCCGTACCGCACCCCAGACCGCGACCACGGGAGCCCCCTCTTGGCCATGCCTCGGAAATCCACGACGACCAAGCACATCTTCGTCACCGGGGGTGTCGCCTCCTCGCTCGGCAAGGGCCTCACGGCCTCCAGCCTGGGGATGTTGCTCAAGGCCCGGGGCCTGCGCGTCGTCATGCAGAAGCTCGACCCGTATCTGAACGTCGACCCGGGCACCATGAACCCCTTCCAGCACGGTGAGGTGTTCGTCACCAACGACGGCGCCGAGACCGACCTGGACATCGGCCACTACGAGCGTTTCCTCGACCGGGACCTGGACGGCACCGCCAATGTCACCACGGGCCAGGTCTACTCGACGGTGATCGCCAAGGAGCGGCGCGGCGAGTACCTCGGTGACACCGTGCAGGTCATCCCGCACATCACCAACGAGATCAAGCACCGCATCCGCCGCATGGCGACGGACGAGGTCGACGTCGTGATCACCGAGGTCGGCGGCACGGTCGGCGACATCGAGTCGCTGCCGTTCCTGGAGACGGTCCGCCAGGTCCGGCACGAGGTCGGCCGTGACAACGTGTTCGTCGTCCACATTTCCCTCCTGCCGTACATCGGCCCGTCGGGGGAGCTGAAGACGAAGCCGACCCAGCACTCGGTTGCGGCTCTGCGGAACATCGGTATCCAGCCGGACGCGATCGTGCTGCGGTCCGACCGCGAGGTGCCGACCGCGATCAAGCGCAAGATCTCGCTGATGTGCGACGTCGACGAGGCCGCCGTGGTGGCCTGTCCCGACGCCCGCTCGATCTACGACATCCCCAAGACCATCCACAGCGAGGGCCTGGACGCCTATGTCGTCCGCAAGCTGGACCTGCCGTTCCGCGACGTGGACTGGACGACCTGGGACGACCTGCTCGACCGCGTCCACAAGCCGGACCACGAGATCACCCTCGCCCTGGTCGGCAAGTACATCGACCTGCCCGACGCCTACCTCTCGGTCACCGAGGCGCTGCGCGCGGGCGGCTTCGCCAACAAGGCCCGCGTGAAGATCAAGTGGGTCACCTCGGACGACTGCAAGACCCCGGCCGGCGCCGCGGCCCAGCTCGCCGACGTCGACGGCGTCTGCATCCCCGGCGGCTTCGGCGACCGCGGTGTGCTCGGCAAGGTCGGCGCCATCAAGTACGCCCGCGAGAACAAGATCCCGCTGCTCGGCCTCTGCCTGGGCCTGCAGTGCATCGTGATCGAGGCCGCGCGCAACCTGGCCGACATCGCCGACGCCAACTCCACCGAGTTCGACTCGGCCACCGCCCACCCGGTCATCTCCACGATGGCCGAGCAGCTCGACATCGTGGCCGGCGACGGCGACATGGGCGGCACGATGCGGCTGGGCATGTACCCGGCCAAGCTGGCCGAGGGCTCCATCGTGCGTGAGGTGTACGACGGCAAGGAGTACGTCGAGGAGCGGCACCGCCACCGCTACGAGGTGAACAACGCCTACCGCGCGGAGCTGGAGAAGAAGGCCGGCATCGTGTTCTCCGGCACCTCGCCGGACGGCAAGCTCGTCGAGTACGTCGAGTACGCGCGCGAGGCGCACCCCTACCTCGTCGCCACCCAGGCGCATCCCGAGCTGCGGTCGCGGCCGACCCGCCCGCATCCGCTGTTCGCCGGGCTCGTGAAGGCCTCGGTCGAGCGCAAGAATTCCAAGTAACACACCAGTTGTACGGTGGCCGGGGTGCATACCTTCAAAAGGTGGGCACCCCGGTTTTCTTGTGGCCGGTCCGCGGCTGGTCCGCGGCCGGCCGTGCTGAGGTTCGTGGAAGGACAGGGCATGACGCTGAAGGACACCCCGGAGGAGTGGGAGATCCGGGCCACGGAGACCCCGTTCGTGGGCAACAAGACCTCGGTCCGCACGGACGAGGTGGTCATGCCCGACGGTTCGGTGGTCCGCCGCGACTACCAGGTCCACCCCGGCTCGGTCGGCATCCTCGCCGTCGACGACCAGGACCGCGTCCTGGTGATCCGCCAGTACCGCCACCCCGTGCGCCAGCGGCTGTGGGAGATCCCGGCCGGCCTGCTCGACGTGCCCGGCGAGAACCCGCTGCACGCCGCCCAGCGGGAGCTGTACGAGGAGGCGCACGTCAAGGCCGAGGACTGGCGGGTGCTTGCGGACGTCTACACGACCGCCGGCGGCTGCGACGAGGCCGTGCGTATCTTCCTCGCCCGTGATCTGTCGGAGGCCGAGGGACAGCGTTTCGAGGCGGAGGACGAGGAGATCGACCTGGAGCACGCACGCGTGCCCCTCGACGAACTCGTACGGGGCGTGCTCGCCGGCGACCTGCACAACAACTGCCTCGTCGTGGGCGTCCTTTCACTGGTCGCCGCGCGCGCCGGCGACGGTCTCGACGCGCTGCGGCCGGCGGAGGCGCCCTGGCCGGCGCGTCCGTTCGAGTCCTGAACCCACAGGGATCTCACAGAGTCCCCACGGCTACCCGCGACCCACAGTGACTCCATCCGGTGTGACCATCGGCTGATCCGATCGGGGGACGTGCCCGCCGCGCTCCGCCCGGAACGTAGCAGAGCGTGAACTAGGCTCTGTTAACGCCCGATACCGGAGTCCCGGCGGGCTTGCGCGTGCGGTGGGACGGGAGCGTGGCCCGTGACGGATCAGGCGGTGGACACAGGCGGCGTCCGGCTGTCGGGGCGCGATCCGGCGGAGAGTCAGTTCCTGGGCCGTACAAGGGAGTTGAAGGAACTCCGCGCCGACATCGAGCGCGCGGGCCTGGACACGCTGTCCGGCAAGAAGGCGCCCCGCGCACGCGTGCTGCTCATCGCGGGCCGACCCGGTTCGGGACGCACGGCGCTCGCCGAGGAACTCGTACGGCAGGTCGCGGAACGTTACGACGACGGGGTGCTCCGGGCCCGGCTGAGCGAGCCCGACGGCACCCCCGTGCCGGTCGAGCGCGCCGCCCGCGTCCTGCTCGCCGCCCTGGAGCGGCCGGCGCCCGCCGGAGCCGCCGAGGACGACCTCACCGAGGCGCTGCGCACCGCCCTGGCCGACCGCCGGGCGCTGATCCTGCTGGACGACGCGGCCGACGCCGAGCAGGTCGACGCCCTGCTGCCGGACACCCCGGACTGCCTGGTCGTCGCCGTGTCCGGCGGTCCGCTCACCGGCATCTCCGACGTCCGCCCCTGCACCCTCGGCGGCCTCGACACCAAGTCCGCCCTGGAACTGCTCACCCGGTACACCGGCTCGGTCCGCATCACCGTCGACCCGCGCGCCGCCGAGGACCTCGCCGAGGAGTGCCAGGCGCACCCCGAGGCGCTCACCCTGGCCGGCGGCTGGCTCGCCGCGCGCCCCAAGGCCGCCGTTGCCGACTTCGCCAAGCACCTGCGCGCCGACGGTGACGAGGGCACCCCGCTGAGCCGGGTCTTCCGGCTCGTGTACACCTCGCTGCCCACTCCGGCCGCCCGGATACTGCGCCTGCTCGCCCTCGCCCCGGCCGGTCTGGTCGACCCGCACACCGCCTCCGCGCTGGCCGGCTGCTCGGTGAACGGCGCCCGCACCACCCTGGACGACTTCGTCGGCCTCGGCCTCCTGCGGGCGGTGGAGTCGCCGCTGCCGCAGTACGAGGTCCCCGGCGGCCTGCACCCCCTCCTGAAGGCCCTCACCGAGACCCAGGACCGCCCCGGAGAGCTCCAGCTGGCCCGGGCCCGGATGCTGGAGCGGACGGTACGGCTGCTGCAGTCCTGCCGGGCCATCACCGAGACGGACAACCCCGAGGCGCGCGAGAAGCTCCAGGGCATGCCGCGCTCCCTGCGCTTCCCGAGCCCGCGGGCCGCCGAGGACTGGCTGCGCATCCGCAGGCCCGCCCTGCTGGCCGCCGCCCGGCTCGCGGTCGCCGACGGGGAGCTCGACACGCTGGCCCGCCGACTGATGTCCCAGCTGGTCAGGGCGATGGTCGCGCACTTCGGCACCCAGGCGGCCGCGGCCGACCTGTACGGCATCCACCGGCTGGTCCTCGACGTGGCCGAGCGGCGCGGGCTGCCCCGCGAACAGGCCGCCGCCCTGCTGAACCTCGGCGACCTGGACGCCCAGACCGGGCGGACCGAGGACGCGCTGGCGCGCTACCGGGCCGCGCTGGACGCCGGACGGGAGGCGAACGACCCGTACGCGACCGGCCGCGCGACGGAATCCGTAGGCGGGGCGCATCTGGAGCTCGGGGACTTCGACCGGGCGGCGGACTGGTTCGGCCGGGCGCTGGCCCAGCGGCTCGCCCGCGACGACCGCGCGGAGGCGGCCCGGCTGTACGGCCGCATCGGCGCGGCCCAGACCTACGCGGGCCGCTACGGCGAGGCACAGCGGTCCTGGCGGGCCGCGGTCGCCGGGCACCGCAGGAACGGTGAGGTGGCCGCGCACGCACGGGCGTTGAGCGAACTGGCGCGCGTCCAGGAGTACGCCGGGCGGCCCGAGGAGTCGCTGGCGACCTGCCACGAGGCGGTGGAGTGGGCGCGTCGCGCCGAGGACGTACGGCTGCAGGCGGCGCTGCAACTGCGGCTCGCCGACACGCTGGAGCGCCTGGGCGACCCCGCCGCGGCGCAGCTGCACCGGGGGACCGCCGAGCGGCTGCTGGGGGAGGAGGAGGCGGAGCAGGCGGACGCGGAGCGGGCCGAGGCGGGACCGGAGCAGGCCGAAGAGGGGCCGGAACAGGCCGAAGAGGGGCCGGAGCAGGCCGATCTCCCGAAACAAGACGCTGATGCCTGCGAAATCCGTAGTACATCCGCAGAAGATTGATGCAATGAAAGGCTAGACAGCGGGAACGCCTTCATTAAACTGGGTCTGCCGCACCTTCTCCTGCGGTGTACCCCGGTGTGCGCCTTCGTGCCTGGGTATGTCATGTAATGCACCACATTCCCCTGAGCCAAGGACCGTGATCCACGTGAAGGTCGGCATCCCCCGCGAGGTCAAGAACAACGAGTTCCGGGTGGCCATCACCCCCGCCGGTGTGCACGAGCTGGTGCGCGGCGGCCACCAGGTCGTCATCGAGCGCGGCGCCGGTCTCGGCTCCTCGATCCCCGACAACGAGTACGTCTCCGCAGGCGCCCACATCCTGGAGACCGCCGACGAGGTCTGGGCCACCGCCGACCTGCTGCTCAAGGTCAAGGAGCCCATCGCCGAGGAGTACCACCGCCTCCGCAAGGACCAGACGCTCTTCACCTACCTGCACCTGGCCGCCTCCAAGGAGTGCACCGACGCGCTCGTCGAGTCCGGCACCACGGCGATCGCCTACGAGACCGTCGAACTCCCGGGCCGCGCGCTCCCGTTGCTCGCCCCGATGTCCGAGGTCGCGGGCCGGCTCGCCCCGCAGGTCGGCGCCTACCACCTGATGCGCTCGGCCGGCGGCCGCGGCGTGCTCCCCGGCGGCGTCCCCGGCACCCAGCCCGCGAAGGCCGTCGTCATCGGCGGCGGGGTCTCCGGCTGGAACGCGACGCAGATCGCCGTCGGCATGGGCTTCCACGTCACGCTGCTCGACCGCGACATCAACAAGCTGCGCGAGGCGGACAGGGTCTTCGGCACCAAGGTCCGGGCGATCATGTCCAACTCCTTCGAGCTGGAGAAGGCCGTCCTGGAGGCCGACCTCGTCATCGGCGCGGTCCTCATCCCGGGAGCCAAGGCACCGAAGCTGGTCACCAACGAGCTGGTGTCGCGCATGAAGCCCGGAAGTGTTCTTGTCGACATCGCGATCGACCAGGGCGGCTGCTTCGAGGACTCCCGTCCGACCACGCACGCCGAACCGACCTTCATGGTCCACGACTCGGTCTTCTACTGCGTCGCCAACATGCCGGGCGCGGTGCCCAACACCTCGACCTACGCGCTGACCAACGCGACGCTGCCCTACATCGTCGAACTCGCCAACCACGGCTGGGTGGAGGCGCTGCGCCGCGACGCCGCGCTGGCCAAGGGCCTCAACACCCATGACGGCAAGGTCGTTTACAAGGAGGTCGCCGAGGCGCACGGCCTGGAGCACGTGGAGCTCGACTCGCTGCTCGGCTGAGCCCCAAGTCGACATGGAGGGCGACTTGAACGCGGCTTCGCGGCAGCTCAGGGGCTAAGTCACCTTTTCGTAAAGGCGATACGTCAACAAGGCGCGTCAACGACGTACACACGGCCGGACCTTGCACCACAAGGTTCGGCCGGATGTGTGTATGGTCACTTTGCGACTCTCGGTCAACTCGCGTCGAACGTAACCCTTGAACCGATTCGTGCACCGGTGAAACCTGCCGTGCGACGCCCGTACGCCCTTGACAGAGGGATGTTTCATTGCCGACACATCCTGCCGGGTCCGGCGGATTGTGTTGCTGCGAACGCCCGACACGCCATAGAGTCGCCAACCGTCGGCATGGTGCCACGCTGACCTGTCTAGAAGTTTCCTGGTCACCAAGGAGGTAAGACGACTTGTGAATGAGTCGACATTTTCTCCCGGGGGTGGTCAACCAGGAATGCCTGTACGGGGCCAGGGTCCCGCGGGGTTCGAGGCTGTCGGCTCCGTTGCTGTGCGCACCTTCGCAGCCCAGAGGAGTCATCAGGTGTCTCAGATGTCCGGGATGACTCAGCCAGCACACCAGAGCATGGATGGCCATCACGTGAACGCCATGGCCGGCGACGGAAGTGGCGCGCCCCACAACCACTTCGCCGACTACGACGAACTGCCCGAGGGGCACTTCTACGACCCCGACGCGGAGTACGAGCCCGACCCCGAGTACGCGGCCACGCTCGCGCCCGACGCCGCCCGCCAGCGCCGCGAGCGCGTGGGCCCGACCGGACGCCCGTTGCCGTACTTCCCGATCCCGGGCCCGCTGACCGATCACGGCCCCGCGAAGATCATCGCGATGTGCAACCAGAAGGGCGGCGTCGGCAAGACCACGTCGACCATCAACCTGGGTGCCGCGCTCGCGGAGTACGGACGGCGCGTGTTGCTCGTGGACTTCGACCCGCAGGGCGCGCTGTCGGTGGGTCTCGGGGTCAACCCGATGGAGCTCGACCTCACCGTCTACAACCTGCTCATGGAGCGGGGCATGGCGGCCGACGAGGTGCTCCTGAAGACCGCGGTCCCGAACATGGACCTGCTGCCGAGCAACATCGACCTGTCCGCCGCCGAGGTCCAGTTGGTCTCCGAGGTCGCGCGCGAGTCGACACTGCAACGCGCCCTGAAGCCGCTCATGGCCGATTACGACTACATCGTGATCGACTGTCAGCCCTCGCTCGGTCTGCTCACGGTCAACGCTCTGACGGCCGCGCACAAGGTGATAG
Source organism: Streptomyces pseudovenezuelae (assembly GCF_029892565.1). Taxonomy (GTDB): domain Bacteria; phylum Actinomycetota; class Actinomycetes; order Streptomycetales; family Streptomycetaceae; genus Streptomyces; species Streptomyces pseudovenezuelae_A. The sequence goes on from NZ_JARXVH010000006.1 coordinate 27,981, forward strand.
TGCCTCTGGAGTGCGAGTTCTTCGCTCTTCGTGGTGTCGCACTGCTGACGGAGACGATCGAGAAGGTCCAGGAGCGACTCAACCCGGAACTGGAGCTCGACGGGATCCTCGCCACCATGTACGACTCGCGCACCGTGCACAGCCGTGAGGTGCTCGCGCGTGTCGTCGAGGCGTTCGACGACCACGTCTACCACACGGTCATCGGGCGCACGGTCCGCTTCCCGGAGACCACGGTCGCCGGTGAGCCGATCACCACGTACGCCTCCAACTCCGTCGGTGCCGCCGCCTATCGTCAGCTCGCCAGGGAGGTGCTCGCCCGGTGTCACGCCGAGTGAGTCTGCCGGGGGCCGACGAACTCTTCCGTACGACAGGGGGAATGGCACTCCAGCCGTCCACTCCGCGGCGGGGGGTCAACGGCGAAGCCCGTGTGCCCGCTCCCGCGGGGGAGAGCGACGGGGTCGCGGCCGGTGAGGACGCGCCGCAGTCGGTGCCCGTACAGGGCGGCGACGGCGAGGGCGCCGAGCATGTGGCGGCCGAGTCGGAGGCCGACGACGGCGAGTCCCGCAGTCGCGGCGCGGCCGGCTCCGGACGACGTCAGGGGGCGCAGGAAGGTTCTGCCGCCGAGGCCGCTCCGCGCAAGCGGGGGCGGAGTCCTTCGCGTCGGCCCAGTGGGCGCGAACGGCACGACGAGAAGATCACGGTGTACGTCTCCGCCGAGGAGCTCATCGATCTGGAGCACGCGCGTCTGGTGCTTCGGGGTGAGCACGGGCTCGCGGTCGACCGCGGGCGGATCGTGCGGGAGGCCGTCGCCGTGGTGCTGGCCGACCTGGAGTCCCGCGGGGACGCGAGCATTCTGGTACGGCGACTGCGTGGGCGGTAGGCGGTAACGTGCGGGGCGATGACCTCGAACGATGCTGCCTCCGCTTCCGCCGCTTCCGGCGGTCGTCGGCGTGCGCTCGGGCGGGGGCCCGGGACCGCTGAGGTCGAGTCGCCGGCTGAGCCCGGTGGGCACAACGGGGCCGAACCTGAGATCGAGCCGTCGGTTGACGAACCGGCGGAACAGGTCGCCGAGTTGTCGGAGCCCGTCCCCGAACCGGCCGAGGCTGTCCCCGAGCCGGCCGAGGACGTCGCCGAAGCCGACGACGGTGTCTTCAAGGTTCGGCTCGTCAACTTTGAGGGGCCCTTCGATCTGCTGCTTCAGTTGATTTCCAAGCACAAGTTGGATGTCACCGAGGTCGCGCTGTCGAAGGTCACCGACGAGTTCATGGCGCACATCCGGGCCATGGGGCCGGACTGGGATCTGGATCAGACGACGGAGTTCCTGGTCGTCGCCGCCACGTTGCTGGATCTCAAGGCGGCCAGGTTGCTGCCCTCCGCCGAGGTCGAGGACGAGGCCGATCTGGCGTTGTTGGAGGCTCGGGACCTGCTCTTCGCGCGGCTGCTGCAGTACCGGGCGTACAAGCAGATCGCCGACATCTTCAACCGGCGGCTTGAAGCGGAGGCGCGCCGGTATCCCCGTACCGTCGGGCTCGAACCGCATCACGCCGAGCTGTTGCCCGAGGTGGTCATCAGCATCGGGCCGGAGGGGTTCGCGAAGCTCGCCGTGAAGGCGATGCAGCCCAGGCCCAAGCCGCAGGTGTACGTCGATCACATCCACGCGCCGCTCGTGAGCGTGCAGGAGCAGGCCGGGATCGTGGTCGCGCGGCTGCGGGAACTCGGCGAGGCCAGCTTCCGGACGCTCGTCGAGGACACCGACGACACCCTGACCGTCGTGGCGAGGTTCCTGGCCCTGCTGGAGCTGTACCGGGAGAAGGCCGTGGCGCTCGATCAGGAGATCGCCCTCGGGGATCTGATCGTGCGGTGGACCGGTGGGGAGGGCGAGAGCGAGCCCGTGGTCACCGATGAGTTCGACCGGCCGCCCGAGGTGCCCAAGGAGTCCAAGGAGCCGACGGAGGAGAAGAAGGCGTGAGCGAGGAGACCACTGATCTGTCGGCGGGCCCGCGCACTGTCGCCGACCTCGATCTCAAGCCCGCCCTGGAGGCCGTCCTCATGGTCGTGGACGAGCCCGCGACCGAGGAGCACCTCGCGAAGATACTGCAGCGGCCCAAGCGGAAGATCGGGGACGCGTTGCGGGAGCTGGCCGACGAGTACGCCGTGCAGGGGCGTGGCTTCGAGCTGCGGCTCATCGCCGGCGGGTGGCGTTTCTACTCCCGGCCCGAGTACGCGCCGGCCGTCGAAGGGTTCGTCCTGGACGGGCAGCAGGCCCGGCTCACCCAGGCGGCGCTGGAGACCCTCGCGGTCGTCGCGTACCGCCAGCCGGTCAGCCGCAGCAGGGTCTCGGCGGTCCGCGGAGTCAACTGCGACGGCGTGATGCGCACCCTCCTGCAGCGGGGTCTGGTCGAGGAGGCGGGCACGGAACCCGAAACAGGTGCGATCCTGTACACGACGACGAACTACTTTCTGGAGCGGATGGGCCTGCGCGGCCTGGACGAGCTCCCGGAGCTCGCGCCCTTCCTCCCTGAGGCCGAGGCGATCGAGGCGGAGACGCTGGAAGGGGTCCCGTCGTTCGATCCGGATGCACCGGATGCAGATGCAGACGACACGACGACGACGGAACTTTGATGCGAAGCAGTGGCAGTGGCAGTGGCGGCGGTAGTGGCAGGAACAGCGGGCGCGGCAATCCCCGCGGTGCCGGTGGGGGCAACCCCCGCGGTTCCGGTGGCGGTGGCGGTGGCGGCTCCCGGGGTTCCGGTGGGGGCGGCGGCTCCCGGGGTTCCGGCGGTGGGGGCGGCTCCCAGCCCAGGGGCGCGGGAGGGCGCGACGACAAGCCGAAGCGTCCCGGCAAGCCCCGTCCCGAGGAGCGCCGCTACGACGTAGGCCCGGCGGCCTCCCACGAGGGTCCGAAGTCCGGGCGCGGCGCCTCCGCGCGCGGTGGTGCCAAGGGCGGTCCCAGGCAGGGCCAGGGCACCGGACGCGGGCGCTCGGTGCCGGCGACCTCGCGTGAGTACGACGCGCGGGCCGAGGAGCGCAACCGGGAGCGGTACGCGGGCAAGAAGGACATCAAGCCGCCCAAGACCTTCCCGGGCGCCGAGCAGGAGGGCGAGCGGCTGCAGAAGATCCTCGCGCGCGCGGGCTACGGCTCCCGGCGTGCCTGCGAGGAGCTGATCGAGCAGTCCCGCGTCGAGGTCAACGGCGAGATCGTCGTCGAGCAGGGCAAGCGGGTCGACCCGGAGCACGACGAGGTCAAGGTCGACGGGCTGACCGTCGCCACGCAGTCGTACCAGTTCTTCTCGCTGAACAAGCCCGCCGGTGTCGTCTCCACCATGGAGGACCCCGACGGGCGTCAGAACCTCGGCGACTACGTCACCAACCGGGAGACGCGGCTCTTCCACGTGGGGCGGCTCGACACCGAGACCGAGGGCGTGATCCTGCTCACCAACCACGGCGAGCTGGCGCACCGGCTGACCCACCCCAAGTACGGCGTGAAGAAGACCTACCTCGCCGCCATCGTGGGCCCGATCCCGCGCGACCTGGGCAAGCAGCTCAAGGACGGCATCCAGCTGGAGGACGGGTACGCGCGTGCGGACCACTTCCGGGTGGTCGAGCAGACCGGCAAGAACTACCTGGTCGAGGTCACCCTGCACGAGGGTCGCAAGCACATCGTGCGCCGCATGCTCGCGGAGGCCGGCTTCCCGGTCGAGAAGCTGGTGCGCACGTCCTTCGGGCCGATCACGCTGGGCGACCAGAAGTCGGGCTGGCTGCGGCGGCTGTCGAACACCGAGGTCGGGATGCTGATGCAGGAGGTCGACCTCTAGGACGACCTCAGTTCCTGAACGGCCGGTCCTGGATTTTCTCCGGGGCCGGCCGATGCGTTTTCGCCCTGTCGGCGGTCTGTATGGCTGACGGCGAGACGAGGAGCGGGCATGGATACGACGACAGAGCCCTGCCGGTGGCAGAGGCGCGGGATCGCCACCGACACGCTTGGGACGGCGCCTGACGGGCGCCCAGGGGCCGCTGTGGCCGATGCGGGGCCGTTCGGGCGTCCCGGGTGCCCCGAGGTGCTGTCGTGAACTCAGGGGAGCTGCTGGAGCGTTCGCTCGCCTATGCGCTGGGGAGCGTGGCCGGGGTCGTGCCCGGGAGTCTGGGGCGGGGCACGCCGTGCGGGGAGTGGGACCTGGGTGAGCTGCTCGGGCATCTCGACGACGCGCTGGAGGCGCTGCACGAAGGGCTGACCGGCGGGCGGATCGGGCTGTTCCCCGGGGTGCCGGGGGCGGATCCGGCGTGCGCGTTCCGCACGCGTGCGTGCGCGGTGCTGGGCGCGTGGGCGGCCGGGCCGCCGGCGGAGACGGTCCTGGTGGGCGAACGGCCGCTGGACGTGCGGGTGATGGGGGCCGTGGGCGCCGTGGAGATCGCCGTGCACGGCTGGGACGTGGCACAGGCCTGCGGGCGGCCACGGCCCATCCCGGTCCCGCTGGCGGCCGAACTGCTGCCCGTGGCGCGGTGCGTCGTCGCGCGGGAGGACCGGGGCGAGCGGTTCGGCGTGCCGGTCGCCGTGCCGGCCTGGGCGGGACTCGACGTCCGGCTGCTGGCGTTCCTCGGGCGGCTCGATTCGTCTCCGGGCGCGGGCAAGGGCGAGGGCGGGTGTCGGCCGGAGGCGCGGGGGTAGGCGCGGCGGTGACGGTGTTCGCGTCGTCGCGGTCCCAGGAGGCGTCCGGCGCCCGGGAGTTGTGACACAGGGACGCCGACCGAGGGGTTGTGGAAGGGCGTTCGCGCTCTTTATAGTCGCATTGACTATTAAGGGGCGGGGGTGCATGGGCCACACGCAGCCGCACGGCTACGACAAGTACGCCTACGAGCCCTTCGCCGTCACCGTCGACCTCGCCGTCCTCACCATCCGCTCCGGCGCCCTGCACGTCCTGCTCGTCGAGCGCGGCCAGGACCCCTACGCCGGTCACTGGGCGCTCCCCGGCGGCTTCGTGGAACCGAGCGAGTCGGCCGAGACGGCCGCGCGGCGTGAACTCGCCGAGGAGACAGGGCTCGCCGACGTCACCGGGCTGCACCTGGAGCAGCTGCGGACCTACAGTGAGCCCGACCGCGACCCCCGTATGCGGGTCGTGTCCGTCGCCTTCACCGCGCTGCTGCCCGACGCGCCCGAGCCGCACGCGGGCAGCGACGCGGCGCGGGCGGGCTGGCTGGCGTACGACAAACCCCGGCCGCTCGCCTTCGACCACGACCGGATCCTCGCCGACGCCCACGAACACGTGGGCACGCAGCTTGAGTTGACCTGTCTCGCCACCGCCTTCTGTCCGGCCGAGTTCACGCTCGGCGAGCTCCAGCACGTCTACGAGACGGTGTGGGGCACCGCCCTCGACCGGCCCAACTTCCGCCGCAAGGTGCTCGCCACGCCCGGCTTCGTCGAACCGGTGCCGGGCGCCGCGCGCCTGACCGGCGGCCGCGGCAAACCGGCGGCGCTGTACCGCGCGGGCACCGCGACCACCCTCCAGCCCCCTCTGCTCCGGCCGAATCCGGAAGGACGTTCCGCATGACCAGCACGATCGTCGACAAACGCGCAGCCACGGGGGCCCTGATCGGCCTCGCACTCGGGGACGCGCTCGGATTCCCGACCGAGTTCAACGACGTCCCCTCGATCATCGCCAAGTTCGGGCCCTGGCGGCAGATGCCACTCATCAAGCCCGCGATCGTCTCCGACGACACGCAGATGACCCTGGCGGTGGCCCGGGGAATGCGCACCGCCATGGACCGCGGGGCGCTCGGGCCCGAGGACATGGCGGTGACCGTGCGACAGGAGTTCATCGCCTGGAACCGCTCCCCAGACAACAATCGAGCCCCAGGCAACACCTGCCTGCGTGCCTGCGAGTTGCTGGAGAACCCGGACCTGCCCTGGCAGGACGCCAGCCAGATGGGCTCCAAGGGCTGCGGCGCCAACATGCGCGTGGCGCCCCTCGGACTCGCCCCCGGGCTGAGCGACGAACAGCGCGCGGGCGCCGCCCAGTTGCAGGCCGCCCTCACCCACGGGCACCCCACGGCGCTGGCCGCCTCCGACCTCACCGGCCGCGCCGTGCACCTGCTCGCGCAGGGCGCCGAGCCGGCCGAGCTCCTCGACCAGCTGCGCTCGTACGCCGACGACAACCGCAGCCACTACCACCAGTCCTGGCTCGGCGACCTGTGGACCCGCAGCCAGGACCCCGGGCCCGAGGAGTTCATCGCCCGCGGCTGGGACGAGTGCCTGGCGATCCTCGACCGGCTCCAGGTCGCCCTGCACACCTCCTCGTCCGAGACCGACCCGTGCCTGGCCACCGGCGCGGGCTGGATCGCCGAAGAGGCCCTGGCGACCGGCCTGTTGTGCTTCCTGTTCTTCGCCGACGAGCCGGTCACCGCCATCCGGCGGGCCGCCTGCAGCTCCGGCGACTCGGACTCGATCGCCTGTCTGGCCGGGGCCTTCGCGGGCGCCCACCGCGGCGCCGAGGCCTGGCCGACGGAGTGGGCCGACCGCATCGAGTACCAGAGCGACCTCATGACCCTCGGGGCCCTCTGGGATTCTTGAGCCGTGATCGACACCCTGGACATCGACCTGAGGCCGGTGGTCGCCGAACAGCCCGATCCGGTGCTGTTCGCGACCGTCTCCGGCGCGCATCTGTACGGCTTCCCGTCCCGCGACTCGGACGTGGACCTGCGAGGCGTCCACCTGCTGCCCACGGCGGCGCTGGTGGGGCTGCGCGAGCCCGAGGAGACCCGCTCCCGGATGTGGGACCGCGACGGCGTCGAGATGGACCTGGTCACGCACGACCTGCGCAAGTTCGTACGGCTGATGCTGCGGCGCAACGGCTATGTGCTGGAGCAGCTGCTCTCGCCCCTCGTCGTGCACACCACCGACGCGCACCGCGAACTGGTCGCGCTCGCGCCCGACGTCCTCACCGGCCATCACGCCCACCACTACCGGGGGTTCGCGGTGACCCAGTGGCGGCTGTTCGAGAAGACCGGCGAACTCAAGCCGCTGCTCTACACCTTCCGCGCCCTGCTGACCGGCGTGCACCTCATGCGCAGCGGAGAGGTGCGGGCCCATCTGCCCACGCTGCTCGGCGAGGTGGACGCGCCCGCCTATCTGCCGGAGCTGATCGCGGCGAAGGCGGAGCGGGAGCACGGGGACGCCGATGTCGACCACGCGCGCGTGCTGGCCGACGTGGAGCGGCTGCACGGCGTGCTCGACGCGGCGCAGGAGGCGTCGGCGCTACCCGACGCGCCCGTCGCCCACGACGCCCTGCACGACTTCGTCGTACGGGTCCGGCTGGCGGGCTGAGGCGCGGCGGACGCGGACCAGGAAGGCCTCGACGCGGGCCCGGTCCGGCTCCTCGGGGAGCGGGCTGCGGCGCAGTGCCTCGTCGGTCTCGGCCGCCAAGTGGGCCATCCGTGCCTCGACTTCGGGCCAGGAGACCTCGCCGCGCTTGACGGCGAGCAACGGCTCGCGTCCATCGCCCACGTCGAGCGTGAGGGCGCCCGTGCGCAGCAGGTCGCGGGCGCTCGTCAGGAGGCGCAGGAGGTGCATCGCGTGCTTCCAGCGCGGGGCGCCGTGCGTGCGGACGCCGGCCTCCAGCTTTCGGCGCTGGCCGAGCGCGTAGCGCGTGAACGTCTCGTGGACCTGGCGGGAGAGGAACGCCTCGCGCAGGGCGAGGAGTTCACGGCCCGTGTCGTCGACGTACTCGACGAGCGGCGAGTGCAGGCACTCCAGGATGTTCGGGTTCGCGCGCAGCGCCAGCTCGCAGAAGCGCTCCAGCTCCCAGCTGAACTGCTCCGGCGCCGGGCCCTCGACATGCGTCGGCGGCTTCTCGAAGCGCCAGAACAGGGGAGTGGGGGCGAGGAAGACGCCCCGCCGGTCGGTGTCGCTGCCCTCCGTCGCCAGACCGAAGGCCCGCGACCCCATCACGCACGCGTAGACGGTGTGGTCGCGGACCAGGGCCTCGGGCGGCACGGCGGACGGGACGCCGGTGGACGTGGCCGAGCCGGAGCGGGTCGTGGACGGGAGCGGGCTGGTCATGGACGGGACAGTACGGGGACCGTCACGCCAGGGTGATCGAATTTCCCTCCACCTTGATCTGCTCCGCGGGCAGCGGCTTCGGCGCCGGGCCCCCTGCCACCGAACCGTCCGCGATCTTGAACTTACTGCCGTGACACGGGCAGTTGATGGTGCCGTCGGAGACGGTCGTCACCGTGCAGCCCTGGTGTGTGCAGATCGCCGAGAAGGCCTTGAAGTCGTTCTTCGCGGGCTGGGTGACCACGACCTTCTCGTCCTTGAAGATCTTGCCGCCGCCGACCGGGATGTCGGTCGTCTTCGCCAACTCCTGACCGCTGGAGGCCTTCACGTCGGAGGAGCCGGAGTCACTGTCGTCGCCGTACTTGCTGCACCCCACGGCGAGCGCCGAGGCGCCCGTCGCGAGGAGAACCGTGCGGCGCGTCGAGCGGTGGGTCATGTCGTCACTCCGAAAGTGCGGAAGAACCAGAGGGCGGACGTCAGCCAGATGACGGTCAGAGCGGTGAAGACCAGGCCGCCGACGAGCGGCAGCAGCCAGCCGGGAAGCCGCTCCGAGCGAAGCAGCAGCATCTTGGCACTGAAAGCACCGAAGAAGAAGCAACCCAGGATGGAGTGCAACAAAACGCGCGTTTCGTACGTCTGATAGCCCAGCGCGTACAGGCAGTGCACGGCGACCGGGACCGCCACGAGGAACGCGATCCGGCCCGACCAGCGGTGCAGGGTCGACGCCCAACTCGGGCCCGGCAGCTTGCCGTACACCATGAACGCGGAGACCAGCTGCACGAGCGCGAAGAAGAACGCGGTCGTCGCCAGCCACGACTTCACCGCGGCGGTGCTGCTGAACCCGGCGAGGTTGAAGGCGGTCCCGGCCGGGTCGTGGACCTTGCCGTACACCCCGAGGGCGACCGCCACGGCGGCGGCGACCAGGGCGGGGATCAGATAGCGGGCGGCGCCGGAGGCACGGCGGGGCGGTTCCGGCTGGAAAAACTGCGTGGCGGCGTTCGGGTCGACGGTCATGGTCGGCTCCCTGGGCGGACGGTGATGTCGCGGACGTGGGGTCGCTGACGTGATGTCAGGGGGTGACGGGGCGTGCCGTGAGCTGCTGTCCGTCGACCGTCACCGCACCCGTCTCCGGGTCGATGGAGGGCGCGGCCGAGGGCTCCTCGTCACGGGTGACGATGCCGACCTGCCGACCGCCCGGCAGGACGATCCAGCCGCCGTCGACCTTGGCGCCACGCACCGTGGCGGTCGCCCGGTACAGGCCCCCTGGCTTCTTGGCCTTGTCGGCGGTGAAGGCGTAGTGCCCGCCGGCGACGTCGACCGTGCCGCGGATCCGCTTGCCCTCCTTGAGAGTGCCGGTCAGCGAGTCGCCGTTCTTCCCGGTCAGCCGCATGCTCCCGTCGTCCTTGACGTCGCCCTTCAGCCACGACTCCTTGGTGCGGCCGTCGCAGAAGTACGCGACCGCCTTGCCGTCGTGCACCGCGACGGCGACGGCGGACGAGTCGTCGTCGGTACGGCCGGCGTAGTCGGCGTTCGGCACGGGCACCCGCGTCCGCGTCGGCGACGGGCTCGGCGACTGCGCGGGTTTGGCGGGTGACGGCGACGCCGAGGCGGCGGGCGGCGGCTCCTTTTTCGTGGACGCGACGTTCTTCGTCCCTGTCGTCGCGTTGAGCGACAGCATGAACACACCGAGCAGTAGTCCCGCGAGCATGGTCAGCAGCGGTCCTGGACGTTTCATCGAAGCCCTCCCCCGAGGCGAGTTTCCTGCCATCAGAGCGGACCGGCGGCCCCGGCGTAAAGAGGCGCACAGGGGCGTCTCTCGCCAAGTAGCGAAATTGGGTCAATTCGGTGACATTGAGCAGAGTTCGAGGCCGGGCCCGAACAGTGCCCGGCCCCTCGCGAAAGGCGTGATCATGGCGGGCAACGATCTCGGCGGTCTTTTGGGCGGGCTCCTCGGCGGCGGCCAGGGCAGCGGCGGCTCCGCCGGCTCCGGCGGCAACATCCTCGGGGCGCTGCTCTCGGCCCTCGGCGGCACCCGGGGCGGCAACGGCTCCGATCCGCTGGGCGGCCTGCTGGACATGCTCACCAAGTCCGGCCTCGCCCAGCAGAAGGACTCCTGGGTCGGCACCGGCGCCAACGAGTCCGTGACCGGCGCCGAGATCCAGCAGGCACTGCCCGACAAGACCCTCGACCAGGTCGCCCAGCAGGCCGGCGTCACCCCGGACCAGGCCGCGGACCAGCTGGCCCAGGTGCTGCCGGCGGCCGTCGACAAGCTGACCCCGAACGGGCAGGTGCCCGCCTCGCTGGAGGACCTGGTGAAGCAGCAGCAGCTGTGAGGCGGTGAGCGCGGGGCGCGGCGCCTTCCGTGTCCGACCCCGAGGGCGCCGCGTTCGTCTCAGCGGGCGGGCGCCGCGCACCGGTGTCAGTCGGGCTGACTACGCTGGACGGGCGAAGAGCCGATCCGTGAGCAAGGAGCTGAGCCGTGGCGGTACGAGCGGTCCGGGGAGCCGTCCAACTGGAGCGGGACGAGGCCGGACACATGGACGAGCAGGTCGGCGCCCTGCTCACCGCCGTCCTGGAGCGGAACGGACTGAGTGCCGAGGACCTGATCAGCATCTGGTTCACGGCCACGCCCGACCTGCACAGCGACTTCCCGGCGGCCGCCGCCCGCAAGCTCGGCATCACCGACGTACCGCTGATCTGCGCCCAGGAACTCGACATCCAGGGCGCCATGCCCCGCGTGGTCCGCGTCCTCGCGCACATCGAGTCCGACCGCGCCCGGGCCGACATCGCGCACGTGTACCTCGGTGCCGCGGCCGCCCTGCGCAAGGACATCGCCCAGTGAGAACCGCACTCGTCATCGGCACCGGGCTCATCGGCACGTCCGCCGCGCTCGCCCTGTCCCAGCGTGGCGTCGTCGTCCACCTCGCCGACCACGACCCCGAGCAGGCCCGCACGGCCGCGGCCCTGGGCGCCGGCACCGACCAGGCACCCGACGGACCGGTCGACCTCGCGATCGTCGCCGCCCCGCCGGCCCATGTCGCCACCGTGCTCGCCGACGCCATGCGCCGGGGCGTGGCCCGCGGCTACATCGACGTCGCCAGCGTCAAGGGCGGCCCGCGCCGCGAGCTGGAGGTGCTCGGCCTGGACCTCTCGGCGTACATCGGCACGCACCCCATGTCAGGCCGCGAGAAGTCCGGCCCGCTGGCCGCGACCGGCGATCTCTTCGAGGGCCGCCCCTGGGTGCTGACCCCGACCCGCGACACCGACACCGAGGTGCTGAACCTCGCCCTGGAACTGGTCTCGCACTGCCGTGCCGTGCCGGTCGTCATGGACGCCGACGCCCACGACCGCGCCGTCGCGCTCGTCTCCCACATGCCCCACCTGGTGTCCAGCATGGTCGCCGCGCGGCTGGAGAACGCGGAGGAGGCGGCCGTACGGCTGTGCGGGCAGGGCATCCGGGACGTGACGAGGATCGCGGCCTCCGACCCCGCGATGTGGATCGACATCCTCTCCGCGAACCCCGGGCCCGTCGCCGACCTGCTCACCGACGTGGCCGGCGACCTGGAGGAGACGGTGCAGGCACTGCGCGCCCTGCAGTCCGCCGACGAGGCCAAGCGCATCGAGGGCACCTCCGGCATCCAGGAAGTCCTGCGGCGGGGCAACGCCGGTCAGGTCCGGGTCCCCGGCAAGCACGGGTCGGCGCCGCGGTCCTACGAGGTCGTGGCCGTCCTCATCGACGACCAGCCCGGTCAGCTGGCCCGTATCTTCGCGGACGCCGGACGGGCCGGGGTCAACATCGAGGACGTACGCATCGAGCACGCGACCGGGCAGCAGGCGGGCCTGGTTCAGCTGATGGTGGAGCCGCAGGCGGCGCCGGTCCTCACGGCGTCGCTGCGGGAGCGGGGCTGGGCGATCCGGCAGTGATCCGGTAGGCCCGGCGGTGATCGCGAGGATCCGGCAGTGATCGCGTAGACGCGGCGGTGATCGCGCCGATCATCCGCCTGTAAGAGGGGACCCGGGAAGCCAGTAACCTTGTGCGGGGCACTTTCGTGTCCCGCACACCGCTCACCGCACCGCACCAGGAAGGTGTCCCCCTGTGGAAAACGGCGCCGCCCCGACCGCCCAGGCCGTGATTGTCGCCATCGACGGCCCCGCCGGCACGGGCAAGTCGAGCACGTCGAAGGCCGTCGCCACGCAGCTCGGCCTGAGCTACCTGGACACCGGCGCCCAGTACCGGGCGATCACCTGGTGGATGGTGACCAACGGGATCGACATCGACGACCCGACGGCGATCGCCGCCGTGACCGGCAAGCCCGAGATCGTCTCCGGCACCGACCCGGCCGAGCCGACGATCACGGTCGACGGCGTCGACGTGGCCGGCCCGATCCGCACCCAGGAGGTCTCCTCCAAGGTCAGCGCGGTCAGCGCGGTGCCCGAGGTGCGGGCCAGGATCACCGAGCTGCAGCGGGCCGTGGCGGCCGGCGCGGAGCGGGGCATCGTCGTCGAGGGCCGGGACATCGGTACGACCGTGCTGCCCGACGCCGATCTGAAGGTCTTCCTCACCGCTTCCCCGGAGGCCCGCGCCGCCCGCCGCAGCGGCGAGCTCAAGGGCGCGGACATCAACGCCACCCGTGAGGCCCTGGTCAAGCGGGACGCGGCCGACTCCAGCCGGAAGACCTCGCCGCTCGCCAAGGCGGACGACGCGGTCGAGGTGGACACCACCGAGCTCACGCTGGCGCAGGTCATCGAGTGTGTCGTCACCCTCGTCGAGGAGAAGCGGGCCGGGAAGTGACCAGGCCCTCAGCCGCCTCGGAGCGGGGAGCCGAGGTCGGCCGGCGCATCGGCGTCGGCCTGATGTACGGGCTGTGGAAGCCGCGCGTGCTCGGCGCCTGGAAGGTGCCCGCGACCGGCCCGGTGATCTTCGCCGTCAACCACTCGCACAACATCGACGGCCCGATGGTCATGGGTGTGGCGCCCCGGCCGACGCACTTCCTGATCAAGCAGGAGGCGTTCATCGGCCCGCTCGACCCGTTCCTGACGGGCATCGGGCAGCTCAAGGTGGACCGTACGACCGCCGACCGCACCGCGATCACCCGGGCGCTGGACGTCCTGGCGGCCGGCGGGGTGCTCGGCATCTTCCCGGAGGGCAGTAGGGGCGAGGGCGACTTCGCCTCCCTGCGCGCCGGGCTCGCCTACTTCGCGGTGCGCGGCGACGCCCCGATCGTGCCGATCGCGGTGCTGGGAAGTTCGGAGCGGCGCGGACGGTTGATGAAGGGGCTGCCTCCGCTGCGCAGCCGTATCGACGTCGTCTTCGGCGACCCCTTCGAGGCGGGCGACGGCAGCGGACGACGTACACGCAGGGCGCTGGACGAGGCGACCGAGCGCATCCAGAAGCAGCTCACCGCGCACCTGGAAAACGCCAGGCGGCTGACCGGCCGCTAGGCGACACTGAGTAGTGGATCACACCGGACAAACCGGTCGGTCCACCGATCACCACGATGAACGAGGTACGGACTTCATGAACGACCACATCCCCTCCGACGGCCCGGGCGAGGAGCACGAGCACGGAGCCCTCGGCGACGCCGAGTACGCGGAGTTCATGGAGCTCGCCGCCGTAGAGGGCTTTGACATCGAGGACGTCGAGGGGGCGATCGGCGAGGCCGGTCACGGCCCGCTGCCGGTCCTCGCCGTCGTCGGCCGCCCGAACGTCGGCAAGTCGACTCTCGTCAACCGCATCATCGGCCGCCGCGAGGCCGTCGTAGAAGACAAGCCCGGTGTCACCCGGGACCGCGTGACGTACGAGGCCGAGTGGGCGGGGCGTCGCTTCAAGGTCGTCGACACCGGCGGCTGGGAGCAGGACGTCCTCGGCATCGACGCCTCCGTGGCCGCGCAGGCCGAGTACGCGATCGAGGCCGCCGACGCGGTCGTGTTCGTCGTCGACGCCAAGGTCGGCGCGACCGACACCGACGAGGCGGTCGTACGGCTGCTGCGCAAGGCCGGCAAGCCCGTGGTGCTGGCCGCCAACAAGGTCGACGGCCTGAGCGGCGAGTCCGACGCGGCCTACCTGTGGTCCCTGGGCCTCGGCGAGCCGCACCCCGTCTCCGCGCTGCACGGCCGCGGCACCGGCGACATGCTGGACGCCGTCCTGGAAGCGCTGCCGGAGGCGCCCGAGCAGACCTTCGGCACCGCGGTCGGCGGCCCCCGCCGTATCGCCCTCATCGGCCGCCCGAACGTCGGCAAGTCCTCCCTGCTGAACAAGGTGGCGGGCGAGGAGCGCGTCGTCGTCAACGAGATCGCGGGCACCACCCGTGACCCGGTCGACGAGCTGATCGAACTCGGCGGTATCACCTGGAAGTTCGTCGACACGGCGGGCATCCGCAAGCGTGTGCACCTCCAGCAGGGCGCGGACTACTACGCCTCGCTGCGCACCGCGGCCGCCGTCGAGAAGGCCGAGGTCGCGGTCATCCTGATCGACGCCTCCGAGTCCATCTCGATCCAGGACCAGCGCATCGTCACCATGGCCGTGGACGCGGGGCGCGCGATCGTCCTCGCCTTCAACAAGTGGGACACCCTCGACGAGGAGCGGCGCTACTACCTGGAGCGCGAGATCGAGACCGAGCTCGCCCAGGTCGCCTGGGCGCCCCGGGTGAACGTCTCGGCGCGCACCGGCCGGCACATGGAGAAGCTGGTCCCGGGCATCGAGACCGCCCTCGCCGGCTGGGAGACCCGCGTCCCGACGGGCCGCCTGAACGCCTTCCTCGGTGAGCTGGTCGCCGCCCACCCGCACCCGGTCCGCGGCGGCAAGCAGCCCCGCATCCTCTTCGGCACCCAGGCCGGCACCAAGCCCCCGCGGTTCGTGTTCTTCGCCTCCGGCTTCATCGAGGCGGGCTACCGGCGCTTCATCGAGCGCCGCCTGCGCGAGGAGTTCAGCTTCGAGGGGACGCCGATCCACATCTCGGTGCGGGTGCGCGAGAAGCGCGGCGCGAAGAAGAAGTAGTAGTTCTGGGGCATGGGAAAGGGCGGTCCCCGACGGGGACCGCCCTTTCCCATGCCCCAGAACTCAGTGCCCCGGTGGCAGCGCCGCGGGCACGTGGTGCATTCGCGTGCCCTGCTGGCCGACCTGCCCCACGCGCTGCCACTGCGACTGCTGCCGGGCGCTGTAGGCCCCCGCGCTGTAGGCGCTGTACGAGCTGCTGAACGACCCCGGCCGGTGCCCGCCGTACGCACCCGTACTGTGCGGGATGTTCCCGAAGGCGGTGAAGCCCAGCTCCTCCTCGCCGCTGCGGTCGCCCGGCAGCGTACGGAAGGACTTGACGTACTCGGCATAGAGCGCGTCGTAGATCGGCGTGGCCGATGGGCCGCTCAGGTAGTCCTGGGCCGACCGCGCGGACGGGATCGGCTGATAGGACTGGCGGCGTGGAACGTCGTATGCGTACACGTATGTCCAAACGACACCGACTGGTCAGGGATGCGGTTGGGCAGCAGGCCTTTTAGGGGCGCCCCGTCCCGTGGGCGATGTCACGTCCCGGCAAGCGGCATCGCCACCGCGACCAGCTTCCCGTTCGCCGCCGCCTTGTCGATCGCGTCCCGCAGCAGGTCCTCCCGGGGCTGGCGCCCGATCGAGCCCACCGGCGCCGCGAACATCAGTACCTGCTGGTGCTTGTTCGCGGCGGCCCGCCAGCTCTCCGTCACCTGCAACGGCTGGTGCGCCTGCCACCAGGCGACCGGCTGGCCGCCGGTGGTGCTGGGCTGGAGCACCGCGTGCAGCTGGCCCACGGCGAGCAGCACCGACCAGCCGTGCAGCACCGGCGGCACCTCGGTCAGCTCCGTGAGCGGCATGAAGCCCTGCTCGATGAGGAGCGGCAGGAAGTCGTCGCCGGAACCGGTGGTGCCGGGGCGGGCGATGGGCGCGGTCGGCTCGACGACCAGGGCCGGGTGCAACTCCCCGGCGATCAGGACGAGTCCGCTGGTGATGCCGAGCACGGCCTGCTCGGGCACGATCTTCTCCGGCTCCAGATCCACCGTGTCCCCGGAGATGGACTTCACGGCGCCGCGGAGCTGCTCCTCGGTGACCTGGACGACCTGCGAGGGCAGACAGCTGGAGTGGGCGAAGGCGAGGACGGCGGTCTCGTCGCCGATGAACAGGACGGTGCTGGTGCGCTCCTGTTCGGAGTCGCCCGGGGTGCGGCAGGACGTGCAGTCGTAGCTGCCGGGGGCGTTCTCTCCGGCGAGCAGCCGGTCGGCTTCTTCGTCGCCGATCTCGGCGCGTACCTCGTCGCTGACGTCGAGCATGCGCGGCACGGGTGGCTCCCTCGGGATGTGGTGCGTGACGGGGCCGGGTGGCTCCCGGTCCGTGAACCGGGTGGGTCCCGGGCTCATGAAGATGACAACGGACGATCTGTGGCGGGAGTCACGCCCCAGGCCGAACGGAATCGCCCCATCCAGCGCGCAGGGTCACCGCTTGTGCGGAATCGGGCACTCAATGTCAATTCCTTGGAAACCAAAGGAAGTTGATTACGTGAACTGAGTCACAGGATGCTGGGGTCGCTGGTCGATAAATCATGAAATCGGCGAATGAAGTGGGTTTCCGAAAATAGCCGATACCCGCGGTAACGGCGAACTGGCCTGGAATGACAAGGAGTTGGTTGATACCAACTGGCCCGGCTCCTTAGATTCCTCGGCCGTGTGCACAGAGCACCGCTCGGGTACGTCCGTCGACCGCACCAAGCCAGCAGGAAACCAGCACCATCCCCGAGGCGGACGGGGTGGAACGCGCCAACCGTGCCCCAGTGCACGGAGCGCGTCCCGCTTTGGGGGACCCCGGGTTTGTGGAGAGGGATTCACATGTCCGAATGTGTTGATACCAACCGTCCGACCCGCAAGCGCACGACGGCGGTCCTCGCCGGAGCGGCTCTGCTCGCCCCGCTCGGACTGCTCGCCGCGACCGGCAACGCCGTGGCGGCGGACGGCGGAGTGTGGGACCGCATCGCGCAGTGCGAGAGCGGCGGCAACTGGCACATCAACACCGGCAACGGCTACTACGGCGGGCTGCAGTTCTCCGCCGGCACCTGGCGCGCGTACGGCGGCACGGCCTACGCGTCGACCGCCGACCAGGCCTCCAGGGAACAGCAGATCGCCGTCGCCACCAAGGTCCAGGGCGCCCAGGGCTGGGGCGCCTGGCCGACCTGCTCGGCCCGGGCCGGAGCGTCCGGCGGCGCACCCGCCGCGGGTTCACCGGCCACCAAGTCGACGCCGAAGTCGACGCCCAAGTCGGCCACCGGGTCGAACTCCGGCTCCACCACCGAATCCACCGCGGCGAAGCCGTCGAAGAAGCCGGCCCGTTCGCCGAGCCACCCGGCCCGTGGTGCCTCGCGAGGTGACTACACCGTCCGCGAGGGCGACACGCTGAGCAAGATCGCCGCCCGGCACGGGACCACCTGGCAGCGGCTGTACGCGACCAACAAGGCCGTCATCGGGGCCGATCCCGATCTGATCGTGCCCGGACAGCGACTCTCGTTCTGAGCCGCTTCCCTGATCCGGGTCCTTGATCCGAATCCTTGATTCGGGCCCCTGATCCGAGCACGGGGTCCCACCCGGTCCATCGACCGGGTGGGACCCGTCGGACTTCGCTCCTGCGCCTTTGGCCTTCGGCCGGACGACGGGACTTTCGCAACGGCCCCCGGCCGCACCGGACGCGCCATGGCAGCCCCTGGCGACACGCTGCTTAGCGTGGGCCGATGTATCGCGCACCGATCGCCCTCGCTGTCACCCTCGCCGTCGCCGTGTTCACCGCACTCGCCCCCGCCACGGCCGTACACGCGGCACCGCCCCCGCCGCCCCCGGGACCGCTCCCCGCGCGTGTGCCCGACGAGTGCGCCAAGGACCAGTGGCCCTGGGGCTGTATCGCCGAGTGCGAGAGCAGCGGGCGCTGGGACGTCGACTCCGGCAACGGCTTCTACGGCGGGCTGCAGTTCTGGCCGTCCACCTGGGAGGAGTTCGGCGGCCTGCGGTACGCCCCGCGCGCCGATCTCGCCACCCGCGAGCAGCAGATCGCCGTAGCCCAGGAGGTATTGGCGGTGCAGGGGTGGGAGGCCTGGCCGGAGTGCTCCAAGCGGTACGGGCTCAAGGGGCGCATGTACACCGTCCGCGCCGGGGACTCGCTCGCGTCGATTGCCGCCAAGTACGGCGTCCAGGGCGGCTGGCGGGGCCTCTACGCGGCCAACGAGGACGTGGTCGGACCACGCCCGGACCGGATCGCCATCGGCACCCTGCTGGTCATCCCGGAGGGTTCGACCCGGAGCCGCGAACTACCCCCGGCCCACGCCGCCTTCGGTCCGCCCGCGCCCGTCGTTCCAGTTCGCCCGCCTCTGCGCTGAACACGACGGTGCCGCGGCGCAGTTCGTGCACGAAGACGGTCGCCCGGTCCTGGAGCCCGGGTGGCAGCCGCTGTTCGGCGACGACCACGCACGCGTCCAGCGCGCCCAGCAGTTCGTACGTGCGGGCCGCGACCGTCGGCGACATGCCCTGCGCGGGTTCGTCGACGAGCACCACGCGGGCGCGTGCCAACAGGGCACGGGAGAGGGCGAGCATGCGCTGCTCACCACCGGAGAGCGTGCCGGCCCGGCGCTGAAGCAGGGGGCGCAGTTGCGGATAGGCGTCGAGGGCGGGGGTGTAATCCTGCGCCGCCAACTCCAGGTTCTCCCGCACGGTGAGCGAGCCGAACACGGCCTGCCGCTCCGGGACCAGGCACAGCCCGCGGCGGGCCCGCTCGAACGCCGGCAGCCGCGTCACGTCGACGCCGTCCCACACCACCGCGCCTCCGGACAACGGCACGGTCCCGGCCAGCGCGCGCAGCACGGTCGTACGGCCGGAGCCGTTGCGGCCCAGCAGGACGGTGAGCCCGGGGCCGGGAGCGGTGAGGGTGATGCCGTGCAGGGCCTCCAGGGGGCCGTAGCGCACACGCGCGTGACGCAGGGAGATGGCCGTCGGTGTCGTCTGGGTCGCCAGGGAGCCGGTCATGCGCCGGCCTCGCGGGTGCCCAGCGTGCCGAGCGTCTCCAGGACGTAGGTGGCGGGGCCGGAGGCGACGATGCGGCCCGCGGTCATGACGTGGACGACGTCGGCCAGGTCGGCGACGAGATCGAGGTCGTGCTCGACCACGAGGAGGGCGGTGCCGTCGGCCGCCAGGGCCTTCAGCACCCGGGCCATGGCGGCGACTTCGGCGTCGTCGAGGCCGGCGGCCGGTTCGTCGAGCAGCAGCACGCGCGGGCTGCCGGCGAGGGCCCGGGCCAGTTCGACGCGGCGCAGGGTGCCGGTGGGCAGTCCGGCGGCGGGCAGCGCCCCTACCGGTCCGTCGAGCCCGAACAGCCGCAGGGCCCGCTCCACGGCGTCCGGATCGACGACCCGGCCCTGCTCGGCACCCACGCGGACGTTCTCGGCCACGGTCAACGACGGGAAGACGGCGAGCTGTTGGAACGTCCGAGCGATACCGAGCCGGGTACGGGCGTGCGCCGCCAGCCGCGTGATGTCCCGCCCTCCGAAACGCACTTCCCCGCGCGCGGGCCGCAAGGTCCCGGCCAGACAGTGGAACAGGGTGCTCTTCCCGGCCCCGTTGGGCCCGACCACGGCGGTGACCTGACCGGGCCGCACGTCGAGATCGACGCCGTCGAGCGCGGTGAAACCGCCGTAACGGGCGTGGAGGGCGCGGGCGGAGAGGGTGGGGGCGGTGGTGGACGCGGTGGGCAGGGTGGGCGCGATCCGGGTGTTGGGGGTGGCAGGGATCGAGGTGCCGGGGGTCGAGGTACGCGAGCCATCGGCGGTTGCGGTAGGCGGTGCCTCCGCTCCCTCGGGGACCGAAAGGCTCGGAGTGCGCGGGCTGTTGGGAAGGGTGGCGGGGTCGTCGGCCCGGTCAGCCGGAGCCGCCTCCGGCCCGCGGTCCTGCCGGCCCGCCGGGCCATCGCCTGCTCGGTCCGCCCCCGTCGGCGCTGCGGAATACCCGGTCGCCGTCCCACTCCGCCGGGCCGGACCGGCAGTTGGCCCACCAGCCCCCCGCCCCTCGCTCACCACCCCGCGCGACACCGCCGTAACCCCCGCCAGAGCCGGCCGATACGCGGCCCGCCCCGCCACCGGCCGCACCCTGGCCCGCACCCGAACCCCCATCGCGGTCAACGTCGCTCCCCGCCCGAGCCGCAGCCGCCCCGCAGCCGTCCGCAGCGCCTCGTACGGCCCTCCGGGGAATCGCCCGACAAGCACCGCCAGCACGCCGATCAGTGCTGCCGCCACACCACCGCGCGCACCCGCGTCCAGGCCGACCAGGAGGGCCGCCGCGGCCAGGGCGCCCAGGGTGCTGTCGGCGCCCAGGACCACGACCGCGGCGAACCAGAGGAGGCCGCGGACGGGGTCGTAGGCGCCGGGGTCGAAGGCCCGTAGGCCCATGCCGAGCATGCCGCCGCCGAGGGCGGCCAGTGCGGCGCCCGAGACGAAGGCGAGCAGCTTCAGGGACGGGACCTGGACGCCCGCCGCCGACGCTCCCGACTCGTGGTCCCGCATGGCGGCGAGGGCCCGGCCGGTACGCCCTCTGCGCAACGCGTGCGTGGCCAGCAGGGCGGCCGCCAGCAGGGCCAACTCCAGGACGTAGTACGCGCGGTCGCCGTCGAAGCCGGCCGGGCGGTCCAGGGGGAGCCCGGACGTGGCGTACGGCTGCGCGAACACGAACCGGCTCACGCCGACGCCCACCGCGAACGTCGCGAGCGCCAGCGCGAGGCCCTGGCGGCTGATCGCGGGCCAGCCGGTCAGCAGGCCCAGGGGCGCGACCAGGACGACCGCCAGCGCGAGCGCGGCCAGTTCGGGGAGGCGGGGCAGGCCCGGGAAGCGGCCCGCCGCCAGCAGCGCCGTGAACAGGGCGCCCAGACCCGCGTACGCCGCCTGCCCCAGCGAGAGTTGGCCGCCGCGGCCGGTGACGACCACCAAAGACAGCAGCACCACGCCCAGCGCGGGCACCTGGACGGACGTATGGAGGTCCGAGCCCGCGAAGCCGAGCGGGAGGAGGAACAGCACCACCGCCACGATCCACGCGCCAGGCGGCGTCGGCACGCGCGCGGTGGCGGTGCGGGGTAGGGCGTCGCGGGTGCCGATGCGGGGCAGCACGAGGGACGCCACCAACAGGGCGACGACGAACAGGTTCGCGCCCACCGCCTGGAGCAACTGCTCGCTCCAGCCGGACGGATGCAGCCGCGTCAACTGGCTCTGCGCCACCCCGATCCCGAGGGCCACCACCACCGCTACCGGCAGGCTCCGCATCCGCGCGGCGACCGCCACCGCCACGACCTCCATGACCAGGAGCGGCAGTCCGTACGGGTCGAGGCGGACGTACGGCGCCAGCAGTACGCCCGTCAGGCCCGCCGTGAACGCCCCGAACGCCCAGCCCGCGGCGGCCACCCGGTCCGCGTCGATCCCACCGAGCACGGCGAGTTGCCGGTCGTCCACCACGGCCCGCAGCTCGCGCCCGAACCGTGTCCAGCGGATCACCGCCCCGACCCCGACGGCCAGCACCAGGACGACGGCCAGTTGCCCCCACGGGTCCGCCGACACCAGCTCGGGCGCGTCGTCCCGCGCCCCCTGGCCCCACAGCAGCGCCGCCCCGCCGACCAGCAGCACGAAGACCCCGATCGACGCGACGAGCGTCTGCGCCGGGTCGCCGCCCAGAATCGCCAACGGGCGGAAGACGAACCGTTCCAGCACCACACCCAGCGTCGGCGCCAGCACCACCAGCGTCACCGTCGCGGCCGGCCACAGCGGCCAGCCCCACTCGACCACGCACTGCCGCAGCACGTACGCGCACACCATGGCGATCGCCCCGTGCGCGAAGTTGAGCACCCCGGTCGCGCGGTACGTCACGATCAGGCCGATCCCGGTGAGCGCGGCGGCGCTGCCGACCGAGAGCCCGGCGAGCGTGAGGTCGTACGTCAGCGACGACATCAGTCGGTTTCTTCGGCGGGCTCGCAGATGGGGCAGGGCCCCAACTCGCCGCTCGCCAGCAGCTTGGCGTCCACCGGGACCGCCTCCGCCTTCCCGGCCACGAGCGGACAGTCCGCGCGGTGCCAGAGCGTGCCGCCGGGGACCATCAGCAGGTCCCCGCTGACCGCGAGGGGTGCGGTGACCGCCGGCCCGGACGCGTCGGCGTCAGCGGGCTCGGCGTCGACCAGGAGACCGTAGAGCTCGTCCACGCGCGCGGCGGCGACCGTCGTGCGGCCGTGGGTGAGCAGCACGGACGCGGCGATGATCAGGGCCGCGCCGGGGATCGTGCAGGAGGCGAGATAGGGCAGCTGCCGCTCGGCGTAGCGCTCGCCGGAGATGCCGTACCAGCCGATCACGCACAGCACCGCGCCCGCGGCGAGCGCGGCCCAGCCGGCCCACAGGACGGGATGCACGGTCCGCAGTCGGGGTGTCCGCATTTCTGGCTCCCGCACGTCATGAGTCCGACCCTCTTCCAAGTCCGCCCATGGACTTGCACTATGCCTTCTGTCAGCTGACCCTGAAAGCACCGGGCGCGCCTTGCCCGGACCGACACCCGGTGGTGAGCCAGATGGTTCTCGGGAGCGACCTCAAGCGGGGGAACGCACGGCGCGGTCCAGGGGCGGCGGGACGGGGCACGGCGCTGACGGCCGCCCTGGTGCTCGTTCTCGCCCCGATCCTCACCGCGTGCAGCGACGACAGCGGCGGCAACGACAGTGCGCCGCCCACTCCGTCCGCCGCGGAGACGACGAGCGAGCCGGCGAGTGAGCCCGCGGCCACCGTGCCCTCCGACCCGGCGGCGGCCGAGCGGCAGGTCAAGGAGAACTGGGAGAAGTTCTTCGACCCCAAGACCTCCACGAAGGACAAGCAGGCCGTCCTGGAGAACGGCGACGAGATGGGGCCCGTGCTGCAGGCCTTCAGCGGCGACGAACGCGGCGGACAGGTGCAGGCGAAGGCCACCAAGGTCGAGTTCACCAAGGCGGACAAGGCGACCGTGACGTACACGCTGACCCTCAACGGCGCCACCGCCCTGCCGAACGCCTCCGGGACGTCGGTCGAGGAGGACGGCACCTGGAAGGTGTCCGTCAACACACTGTGCGCGCTGGTGGCGTTGAGCGGCGATGCCTCGCAGTCGCCCGCGGCGGGCTGCTGAGGGGGCGGCTGCCGCGGCGCTGCTCCTGCTGGGCACGGCGTGCGGCAGCCGGCTGCCGGAGAGCGACTTCGGGTCCGACACGCGCACGCCGGTGCCCGCGCGTACCGACGCCGCTCCGATCCGCGTCGGCATCGTCACCAGCGTCACCAGCCCGGTCGGCGGCGACACCTTCACCGGCCCGCGCGACGGCGCCAAGGCGTACTTCGACCGCCTCAACGCGCGCGGGGGCGTCGACGGCCACCCCGTGGAGGTGCGGGAGTGCGACGACGGCGGCAGCGGGGTCGGCAACAACACGTGTGTGCACCGGCTGATCGACGAGGACAAGGTGGTCGCCCTGGTCGCCACCACCGCGCTGGACTACGCCGGCGCCTCCCGCGTCTCCCACGCGCGCGTGCCCGACATCGGCGGCCAGCCCATCGGCGCCGCCTACGACACCTGGCCGCACCTCTACGGCATCTACGGCAGCCTCGCGCCCCGCGGCGGAACTCCGGGCTGGGGCGGCAAGCTGTACGGCGGCACGGAGGTCTACCGCTACTTCAAGCGGGAGAAGGGCGCCCGTACGGCCGCCGTGGTGTCGTACAACCAGGCCGCGTCCGCCGCCTACGCCCGGCTCGTCGAACAGGGGCTGCGGGCCGAGGGCTACACGGTCGTCACCGAGCAGGTGGACTTCGCGCTGCCCAACTTCCGTGCCGCCGCGGCCGATCTGAAGCAGCAGGGTGCCGACCTGGTCTTCGACGCCATCGACACGCACGGCAACGCGCAGTTGTGCGAAGCGATGGACGAGGTCGGTGCGAAGGTCATCGCCAAGGTCACCAACGTCCAGAACTGGACGTCCACCGTCGTCGACGACTACAAGGACGCGCCGCGCTGCCGCAACGCGCTGTGGGCGACCGGGTCCAGCCGCGACTTCGAGGACACCGGGAACGCGGCGGTGCGGGAGTTCAGGGACGCCACCAAAGGCCTGAAGACGCACTCGCAATGGCAGTTGGAGGGCTGGGCGGCCGCGATGTGGTTCACGGACGCGGCGAAGTCCTGCGCGGACACGAAGACCGGCATCACGCGCGCGTGCGTCGACGGCTTCATGAACCGGAGCGAGAACTACACCGCAGGCGGCCTGTTGGTTCCCGTCTCCTTCGAGCGGCTGGCCGAACCGCCGAAGACGCGCAGGACGTGTCTGTCGGTGGCCCGTTGGCAGGACGGCAAGGGCTGGGTGGCGCAGGGGGACATGAACAGCACTTGTTTCGATGTGCCGCAACTGCCGTACAGCCCTTGATGGAGACTTCGACCATGTTGGAGACCTCGGCACGACTCCTGCGCCTGCTCTCGCTGCTCCAGGCCCACCGCGAGTGGTCCGGGGCCGACCTGGCCGACCGGCTCGGTGTCACCCCGCGCACCGTGCGCCGGGACGTCGACCGACTGCGCGAGCTGGGCTACCCCGTCAACGCCAGCCCGGGCACCGGCGGCGGCTACCAGCTGGGCGCGGGCGCCGAGTTGCCCCCGCTGCTCCTGGACGACGACGAGGCGGTCGCGGTGGCCGTCGGCCTGCGCACGGCCGCCGGGCAGGGCATCGAGGGCATCGGCGAGACGTCCGTACGGGCTCTGGCCAAGCTGGAACAGGTCCTGCCGACCCGGTTGCGCCGCCGCGTCGGCGCCCTGAACGCCTTCACCGTGCCGATGCTCCGCGGCCCCCGGCCCTCCGCCGTGGACCCGGCCGTCCTGACGGAGATCGCCCACCTCTGCCGGGACTCCGAACGCCTGCGCTTCGAGTACCGCAGCCACGACGGCGCCCCCACCCGCCGCACCGTCGAACCGCACCGCCTGGTGTGCACCGAGCACCGCTGGTACCTGGTCGCCTGGGACCTGGACCGCGCGGACTGGCGCACGTTCCGCGTCGACCGCATCACGCCGAAGCCGCCGCACGGCCCGCGCTTCGCCCCGCGCGACCCGCCCGCCGAGGACCTCGCCGCGTACGTCTCGAAGGGCGTCTCCACGCGCGCGTACGCCACGCACGCCGTCGTCCGGCTGCTGGTGCCCCTGGCGGAGGCGGCCGAGCGGATCTCGCCCTCGTCCGGGCAGTTGGAGGCGGACGGGCCGGACGCCTGCATTCTGCGCACCGGGGCCGCGAGCCTCGACGTGATGGTCATTCACGTGATGCTGACGGGCTTCGAGTTCGAGGTGCTGGAGCCGACCGAGCTCACCGAGGCGATCAGCACGGCCCGTGACCGGCTGACCCGCTCGCTGGGCCGGTCCGGAGCCGGGCAGGCACCGTGAGGCGGTGCGGCGATTGTGTGCTGGAACCGTGTATTTCCTATGCGTCGTCAGCTCCCGCCGGACCGCGTGGAATCGGCCGGGAATGGACTCCGGACGGTCCCTGCGGGCCGGTCCCGAGGAGTTCTCGCGGCACTTTCCGGCGGACTATAAGAAGAGCCTCCGAGGCACCCGGGAATTGCGTTCGATTACCGGCGGAAGGCGTACCGAACCGCTCCTCCGTGTGGCGGAGTTCGGACGGAACGCGTGTCGTGATCCTGTGACAGAAGCGTGACCGGAGGGGGATATGGGACCCATGGCCGCGGCCTCGGCTTCCCTGCCCGCCCGGCAGGGCCTAGCGTGGCGGCATGGCACCGATTCCGACTCCTCCAGCGGAGCCCCAGGACAGTCCGGACGGATACGTCGGCCTCGCCGCGACCGACGCCGAGCGGCGCGCGCGCGAGCGGGGGTGGTCCACGGTGCGCTCGCTGCCACCGGGGGCGATCATCACCATGGAGTACCGCGTGGGCCGGCTGAACTTCGAGGTCAAGGACGGCAGCGTGGCCCGCGCCTGGAAGGGCTGAACGGGCGCATGGCGTGACGAAGGCCCCGGTTTTCTGTGATGGGAACCGGGGCCTTCGTCCTGCGGGGGTGGTGGTGCGTACCGACCCCGCTGTCCGTGCCGCCGATCAGGCGCCCGTCAGTGGCCGGTCAGTCGGCCGTCACCGGGCGGGCCGGGGTGCCGCGCGGGACGCGGTCCGCGTGCGGTGGGCGGCGGCTGCCGATCGGGGTGACCGGAGTGCGCTCCGCGCGGGTGGTGTGCGGGCCGGGGGCCAGATAGACGGGCGCCCGGGCGGAGCGGGAGACCGAGGCCGGCTCGTGCGCCGCGGCCTCGTCCTGTGCCGTGGAGCGCGGTTCGACCAGCACGGGTGCCCCCACGGGGAGGGCCGGTGCGGGTGCCCCGACGGGAGCGCGGGCCCGCCAGCGGTCGCGCAGGTCGAAGATCGCGGTCTCGGCGCGGGTGATCAGCGGCTCGCACCAGGGCAGGGCGAGCAGGACCAGCAGACCGGCGGCCCAGCCGAGGAGTACGTCGCTCAGCCAGTGCGTACCGAGGTAGACGGTGGCCATGCCGACGCCCAGCGAGGTCACCGCGGAGACGGCCGAAAGCCAGCGGCGCGTCCTCGGGCTGGAGGCCAGATAGGCCAGGATTCCCCAGGTCACGACGGCGTTCGCGGTGTGACCGCTCGGAAATATATCGCCGCCCAGACCCATCTCGTTCGAGCCGATCGTGGTCGCGTAGTGCGGCCCGAGGCGGCCCATGCCGAGCTTGGCGGCGCCGACGGTGATGTTCAGCAGCAGCAACGAGGCGCCCAGAGTCAGCATCGGGCGCAGCGTGTGCTGCCGCCAGGAGCGCCAGCCCAGCCAGGCCGCGACCATCACCGCGGTCGGGCCGCGCTGGCCGAGCACCACGTAGTAGTCGACGAACCAGTGGATGCCCTGCCACTGCTGGTACGGGCGGAAGAACATGACCTGCCAGTCGAGGCGGACCAGCCACGATGTGGTCACCACGGCCCACACGATCGCCAGATAGAAGGCCAGGGTCCCGGTAAGGAGGGCGACCCTGTGCCTGCTCATCTTCGGCACATCGATGTGGGCCGGGCGTTCCGGCTCTCGGTCGAGCCTGGCGAACACCCGGTCCAGACGGGTGAGGGTTCGTTCGGTACGCACCCAATCGACGTTACAGCGAGTGAGCTCAGTTCCCGGGCGAATCAGCGGCTTTGTGATGACGATGTGATGTGGGATTCCTCTCAAGGCGGGGTTTATTTCCGAGGAATCCGCAATGTTGGATGACCGCTTCCTTCAATTCCTTTGATCATTCCAGGCCTTGGTTAAAAGGGACTTATGAATTCGTTCACCTGGAGATGGGGTTGATTTCGCCTGGCGCTCGCCGGCCGCCACGGGTCGATCATGGTGGACCGGAGCCGTTCAGCCAGAACGCTCCGTACACGGCCGAGGCCACCGCGATGCCGCCCAGCACCAGCGCCGACCTGCGCGTTCGTAGCCGGCCCAGGGCCAGGGCGAGAGGGAGAAGCAGGGGGAAGGCGGGCATCAGCAGGCGTGGTTTCGAGCCGAAATAGCTCGACGCGCACAGGGCGAGCACGGTGACGACGCCCGCGTACACCAGCAGCGGGAGCGGTTGACGCTGTCGCACACAGGTGACGTACAGCCAGACCACAAGGGCGACTCCGACCATCAGCCCCACGCCGGCGAGCGCTCCCGGGACCGACGTGAACTTGTCGGCGACGAAGCGGGCGAAGGCGTAACCGCCGTCGAATCCGTTGCGCCAGCCCGCCTGGACGTCCAGATAGCCGAAGGGGCCCTTTCCGGTGCGGTGGCCGACCCACAGGACGTAACCGGCGGCGCCCAGGGGCGCGAGGAGCATGGCGAGGGCGCGCCGCCAGGCCGGTGCGCCGGGGTGGGGCCCGCCGTCCGCGGCGGATGGGGCGTGCGGTGTGTCCAGTGCGCCCCGCGCGGCGGCCGTGCTTCGCTCCCGCCCGAAAGAGTCGCGTCTCAGGAAGGAGACGACCCCCGCCGCCCACACCGCCGCGACCACCGCGAGCCCCACCGGCCGGGTCAGGCCGGACAGCAGCGCCAGCGTGCCCGCGGTGAGCCAGCGGCCGGTCAGGACCGCGTACAGCGACCAGGCGGCCAGCGCCGTGAACAGCGACTCGCTGTACGCCATCGACTGCACGATCCCGACCGGCAGTACGGCCCACACCAGCACCGCGCACACGCCGGCCCGGAGGCCGTACACGTGGTCGGTGACCGCGAAGATCCCCCAGGCCGCGGCGAGCGAGGCGAGCAGTGCGACGACGAAACCGGCGTCGGCGTACGACAGCGGGGACACCGCCGCGAGGCCCCGTTCCAGCCAGGGCAGCAGCGGGAAGAAGGCCAGGTTCGAGTGGACGTCGCCGTTCGGCAGGCGCACCTCGTAGCCGTAACCCCCCTCGGCGACCCTCGTGTACCACAGCGCGTCCCAGCGGGCCGTCAGCAGCGTGTACGCGCTCTTGCCGCGTGCGGCGCTCCACAGGGCCAGGGCGAGCAGGCCCAGGGCGCGTACGGCCGCGTACCCGAGGAGGGCCGGGGCCGCGCGGCGCAGGGCGGCCAAGGGGCCGGCGCTCACCGCGCGCGTCTCAAGATCGGTCACGGGCCCGATTATCGACGGCCCCGGAACCGGGGGGCCCGCCGCGACGTGGACGACGGCAGGGGGAGTGGCGTACGCCACACGGGTTGGGTGCCAAGTCTGAGAGGTCCGCCACGTGACGGTGGCGCGAACTCGCGTACGCTGACGTGTCACTCGCCTTCGTTGCGCGGGCCGGAGATCACCGCTCCTCTCCGGCCGAGATCACGGGGAGTCCCCACCCTGTGTGCCCGCCGAACGCGAGGGAACATCTGGGAGGTACGTACATGTCCGGGACGACCACGGCCGCCGCTGCGCTGCGCCGTCGGGCGGCCGGGGCCGGTGCAAACCGCTGGGTCGTCCTCGTCGTCCTCTGTGTGAGCCTGCTGCTGGTCGCGGTCGACGCGACCGTGCTGCATGTCGCGGTTCCCGCGGTCACCGAGGACCTGAAGCCCGGCGCGATAGAGCTGCTCTGGATCGTCGACGTCTACCCCCTCGTCTGCGCCTCGCTGCTGATCCTCTTCGGCACGCTCGGCGACCGGGTCGGCCGCAGACGGATCCTGCTGCTCGGCTACG
The DNA here is from genome assembly GCF_029892565.1 of Streptomyces pseudovenezuelae. Taxonomy (GTDB): domain Bacteria; phylum Actinomycetota; class Actinomycetes; order Streptomycetales; family Streptomycetaceae; genus Streptomyces; species Streptomyces pseudovenezuelae_A. Next base: position 57,200 of record NZ_JARXVH010000006.1, read on the forward strand.
GCCTGTTCGGCATCGCCTCCGGCCTCGCGGCCCTCGCGCACGACGCGCAGGTACTGATCTTCGCGCGGGCGCTGCTCGGCGTCGGCGGGGCGATGATCATGCCGGCCACGCTGTCGATCCTGCGCCAGGTCTTTCCCGACCGGCGGGAGCGGGCGCTGGCGATCGGCATCTGGAGCGCGGTCGCGGCGGTGGGCGCGGCGGTCGGTCCGCTCCTCGGCGGATTCCTCCTCGAACACTTCTGGTGGGGTTCGGTCTTCCTCGTCAACATCCCGCTGATGCTGGTCAGCCTGCCGGTGGGCCGGCTGCTGCTGCCCGAGTCGCGGGGCGCGGGCGACGGTCCGTGGGACGTGGTCGGTGCGCTGATGGCCGCGGCCGGGCTGTTCGGCGTGGTGTTCGGCGTGAAGCGGCTGGGTGGCGGTGAGCCGGTGGACAGCGTGTTCACGGTGGCGCCGCTGGTCGTGGGCGCGGTGCTGATGGTCCTTTTCGTACGGCGGCAACGGCGGCGTACGCATCCTCTGGTGGACCTCGGGATGTTCTCGCGGCCGGCGTTCAGTACGTCGGTGGGCTGCATCGTGCTGGCGATGCTGGCGCTGGTCGGCCTTGAGCTGATCGCGGCGCAGTACCTCCAGCTGGTACTCGGCCTGTCGCCCCTGGAGACCGGTCTACGGCTGCTGCCGCTGACGTTCGCCGCGATGGCGGCGGGGCTGGCGGGGGCGCGGATGCTACGCCGGTTCGGGCCGCGTCGGATGGTCTGCGTCGGGTTCCTCGTGACCGCGGGCGCGGTGCTGTTGCTGACCGCGATGGGTCGTGCCGACAACACGGGGCTGTTGCTGACCGGGTTCCTGCTGCTCGGGTTCGGGCTGGAGACGACGCTCTTCGGGGCGTACGAGTCGATGCTGAGCGAGGCGCCGCCCTCGCAGGCGGGCGGGGCCGCGGCGGTGGGGGAGACCTCGTACCAACTCGGCGCGGGGATCGGTATCGCGCTGTTGGGGAGCGTGATGAACGCGGCGTACGCCCCCGGGCTGTCGGCCGTTCCCGGAGTACCGGCGTCGGCTTCCGCCGCTGCGGGGCATTCACTGGGCGAGGCGTACGACGTGGCCGCGCGTCTGGGCGGCGGACGTGGCGCTGCGCTGCGTCGGGCGGCCCAGGACTCTTTCGTGCACGGCCTGCACGTCACGCTGCTCGTGAGCGCGGGTCTGCTGCTGCTCGGCGCGGTGATGGCGCTACGGCTGCCCCGAGTCATGCAGTGCACGGAGCCCGGGGTGAAGGTCGAGGTACCGGCCCCTCGGGACGTAGCAGAGTCCCGCGTCTCCGCCTAACCAAACCTTCGCCCACCCGCCCACCCGTGCGGGGCAGTTGAGGGGCGGACGTCGCCTGCGGGGCTTCTCGACGGTGGCGGCTTGCGGGAGTGGGGGGCGGTTCGTGGTGCGGGTTGGTTCGGCACCGCCGGAGTGCGCCGTGGGGGTGCTCGCCGTTGCGGCGGAGAATGTGTGGGCGGAGGTAGGTCGGTAGCGGGGAAGGGGCCGGGGCTCGGGGTGGAGCTGGGGATTACCCGCACCCGCACCCGCCCACGGCGAGCCACCCCGCCCACGGCGAGCCACCCCCCCCACAAGCGACCCCCCTCCCGACTGGCCCGCACGGGTGGGCGGGGGGCCAGGTACTGGACGGGCGGGACGCGTCGTCGTAGCGTCGGGGCCCTGCCCCAACTAGCAGCGCTAGTTTTCGTTTGTGTCGGAGGGTTCCATGGCCGCGTCCTCGAAGTTGCCCCCGTTCGATCCTGCCGACCCGCTGGGGATCGACGACTTGCTGGAGCCGGAGGACCTCGCCGTGCGGGCGACCGTGCGGGCGTGGGCAGCGGATCGGGTGGTGCCGTATGTCGCCCAGTGGTACGAGGACGGGGAGTTGCCGGGGATCAGGGAGCTTGCCCGGGAGCTCGGGGGCATCGGGGCGCTCGGGATGTCGCTCACCGGGTACGGGTGCGCCGGGGCCAGTGCCGTGCAGTACGGGCTCGCCTGTCTGGAACTCGAAGCCGCCGACTCCGGGATTCGGTCTCTCGTGTCCGTGCAGGGGTCGCTCGCCATGTATGCCATTCATCGGTTCGGGAGCGAGGCGCAGAAGCAGGACTGGTTGCCGCGTATGGCCGCCGGCGACGTCATCGGATGCTTCGGGTTGACCGAGCCCGACCACGGGTCCGACCCCGCCGCGATGCGGACGTACGCCAAGCGGGACGGCGGCGACTGGGTGCTCAACGGGCGGAAGATGTGGATCACCAACGGGTCCGTGGCCGGGGTCGCGGTCGTCTGGGCGCAGACCGAGGAGGGGATCCGCGGGTTTGCCGTGCCCACCGACAGCGACGGCTTCTCCGCGCCCGAGATCAAGCACAAGTGGTCCCTGCGCGCCAGCGTCACCAGTGAGCTCGTCCTCGACGATGTGCGCCTGCCCGCCGATGCCGTGCTGCCGGAGGTCGTCGGGCTGAAGGGGCCGTTGAGCTGTCTGTCCCACGCCCGTTACGGGATCGTGTGGGGCGCGATGGGCGCGGCGCGCAGCTGTTTCGAGACCGCCGTGGACTACGCGAAGTCACGGGAGCAGTTCGGGCGGCCGATCGGGGGCTTCCAGCTCACCCAGGCCAAACTCGCCGACATGGCGGTCGAACTGCACAAGGGGATCCTGCTCGCCCACCACCTGGGGCGCCGCATGGACGCCGGCCGCCTGCGTCCCGAGCAGGTCAGCTTCGGCAAGCTCAACAACGTACGAGAGGCCATCGAGATCTGCCGTACGGCACGGACGATCCTCGGTGCCAACGGGATCTCGCTGGAGTACCCCGTCATGCGGCACGCGACCAACCTCGAGTCGGTGCTGACGTACGAAGGCACCGTCGAGATGCACCAGCTGGTGCTGGGCAAGGCGCTCACCGGTCTTGACGCCTTCCGGTGAACCCTGCGCGGGGGCAGGGCCGGTGAGCGGCCCTGCCCTAGCTCTGGTTGAAGAAACCGTCCGTCCGGTGCGCCGCCGGCTCGCCGCTGACGATCTCCGTGTCGGCGGGCGTGAGCAGGAAGACGCGGTTGGACACACGGTCGATGGAACCGCGCAGTCCGAAGATGAGCCCGGCCGCGAAGTCGACGACGCGCTTGGCGTCGGACGCCTCCATGGCCGTGAGGTTCATGATGACCGGGACGCCCTCACGGAAGAGCTCACCGATGGCGCGGGCATCCCGGAAGCTGTCCGGGGTGACCGTGCCGATCCGGCGGCCCGTCTCCTCTGCGGTGTCCGAAGCCACCTTGACCCGAGGGTCGGTGACCCAGGCATCCCCGGGCTGCTCGGTCCCTTCGGAGTAGTCGTCGTCGTAGTAGCGCTCGTCATCGTTGTCGTCGACGAGGCCAAGCCAGGCACTCGCCTTGCGTACCGATCCCATGGACGCCTCCTCTCACAGCGGTCTTTCTTGCTTTCCGCATCCCTATGGTCATCCATGATGCGGATGGCGCGCCAAGTGGATAGACGCCGCGCGGGGGGTTTGTGACGGTACTGGTGCACAGCCCATACGTCGAGAGCCCGGTTGTAGCAAGGGTCGTTCCCCACACGGCTGCTGACTGTGAGTGAAATATGATTCTTCACGGCGTATGGGTGATGCGCGGGGCGTACGGGTGAACGGGGTGGTCGCTACGATGCAGCAGCTCAACGTCCTACACGTCACGGGGGAGTGCTGTGTTCGGAATCGTCAGGCCCTGCCGTCATCGGCTCGGTGAAAATCTCAAAACCCAGTGGATGGCCCACTTGTGCGGGCTGTGTCTCGCACTGCGCAAGGACCATGGACAGTTCGCACGTGTCGTGACGAACTATGACGGGCTTCTCATATCGGTTCTGACGGAGGCTCAAGCCGACAGAGCCACCGGGCAGTCGAGCGGATGGCGGCGTACGGCGGGACCGTGTCCGTTGCGCGGGATGCGGACCGCCTCCGTCGCCCGGGGCGAGGGGGCCCGGCTCGCGGCCGCCGTCTCGCTGGTGCTCGCCTCGGCCAAGATGCGTGACCATGTCGCCGACGGGGACGGGCTGCTGGCGCGCAAGCCGGTGGCGCTCGCGGCACGCCGGGTGGCCAAGCGCTGGGACGCGGCGGGGGCCCGTACCGGATCCGAGGTCGGCTTCGACACGGCCGTGCTCGTCGAGGCGGTGGACCGGCAGGTCGGCATCGAGGCGCTTGCCGGGCCGGGGACGTCGCTGTTGACGGTCACCGAACCGACCGAGACCGCCACGGCCGCCGCCTTCGCGCACACCGCGCTGCTGGCCGGGCGGCCGGGCAACGCCGAACCGCTCGCCGAGGCCGGACGCCTCTTCGGGCGGCTCGCGCATCTGCTGGACGCCGTGGAGGACAAGGAACCTGACGCCGCGTCGGGTGCCTGGAACCCGCTCACGGCGACCGGGACCCCGGTAGGCGAGGCGCGCCGGCTCGCCGACGACGCCCTGCACGGCATACGGCTCGCGCTGCGCGAGGTCGACTTCGGCGACGGGAAGCTCGCGCACCGGCTGCTCGTGCACGAACTGCGCACGTCCGTCGACCGGGCCTTCCGGGGCGCCTCGTGCGGCCACGGGCACGCGGACGCGCCGTCGCTGTACGGGCCGTACGCACCGCCCGGCGGCCCGGGCGGGCCGCCGCTGCCGCCCGAGCCGCCGCGCCGGGACCGGCGCGGGCTCCTTGCGGGGTGCGCGGTGTGGGCGGGCCTCGCCTGTACGTGCCAGCTGTGCTGCGGCTCGTACGAGGACCCCTGGAGCCGGGAGCCGAAGGAAGGTCTCTGCAACCCGGACTGCGGCGACTGTTGTGACTGCTGCGACGGTTGCAGTTGCTGCGACTGCTGCGATTGCGGCTGCGACTGCAGTTGCTGAATTGAACGCCGGGGCGCCCTGAGACGTACCTCCGGGGAGGACGCGATGTGCGTGCGGCCGCTCGAAAGGATCGGGGACCATGTCAGGGCGCTCTGACAGGATCGTGCCGCTCGCCGTGAAGATCGTGGTGAGCGGGGGGCTCGGGGTCGGCAAGACGACGTTCATCGGGGCCATTTCGGAGATCGAGCCGCTGGACGCGGAGGCCGCGATCACGCAGATCTCGATGGGGGTCGACGCGATCGACGGGACCGAGTCGAAGACGACGACGACCGTCCCGCTCGACTTCGGGCGGATCACGCTCGATCCGTCGATCGCGTTGTACCTGTTCGGGACGCCCGGCCAGGACGGGTTCTCGTTCCTCCGGCACGACCTGGAGGAGGGCGCGCTGGGGACGGTGGTCCTCGTGGACACCCGTCGGCTCGAGGAGTGCTACGCGACCGTCGACCACTTCGAGACGCAGGGCGCGCCGTTCGTGCTCGCCGTGAACCGCTTCGACGGCGCCGATCGGTTCGAACTCGACGAAGTGCGCAGGGTGTTGGGGCTCAGGGGCGATGTGCCGGTGCTGGAGTGTGATGCTCGGGACCGCGGGTCGGTGCGGGACGTGCTCGGCGCGTTGATGGACCGGGTGATCGGGGTCCGGGCGGCGCCCAAGGGGAGGGGAGGGGTGTGCGTGTGAAGGCGGAGCAGGAAGAACACGTGCAGCGCGGTCGGCTCAACAGGAAGAGGACCACACTCGACCGAAGTCGATGTGGGAGCGCTTGACCAGCCACTGCTGTGGATGCATGGCCCAAGTGGAACAGGCATCCGGTTTTCCGTCAACCGAGCTGAGACGTGCTGCTCACATGATGGACAACCTTGACAGCGAGGGGAAACGGCGCCGTAGAGTCGACAGACGGCCCTGCTGAGGGGCTCGGCCGTAGCGCGCCCAGCGGCGCACCGTGTGAAGGCACCCGTGCTCGACCCAAGTGTCACGGAGTCTTCGCATGCCATTCGACACCCTCGTCATTACCTTCGTCGGAATTCCCGGCGCACCGGACGCTCCAGGTTCGGAGCGCGCCCGATGAGGCCCTCCCTGGTGATCGTCGGGGCCGGGCCGCGAGGGACCGGCCTGATCCAGCGGATCGCCGCCAACGCACCTGAGCTGTACGCCGGTTCGGGCCTGGACATCCATCTCGTGGACCCGCATCCACCGGGCGCCGGACGCATCTGGCGGGCGGCCCAGTCGCCGCTGCTGCTGATGAACTCCCATGCCGAGGACGTCACCATGTTCACCGACGAGACCGTGGCCATGGACGGTCCCGTCCGGGAGGGCCCCACGCTGCACGAGTGGGCCGGCATCGACGCGGACGTCTTCGCCGACCGCCAGCTGCAGGGCTCGTACCTGCGCTGGGTGCACGAGCAGGCCCTCGCCGCCCTGCCCGACGGCGTCACCGTCCACCACCACCCGACCCGCGCCCTGCGGGTCGGCGGGCCGCGCGAGGGCCGGCAGCAGGTGTGGCTGCAGGGCCGCCCGCGTCCGCTCCTGGCCGACCTCGTCGTGCTGGCGCTGGGCCACCTGGATGCCGAACTCGACGAGCGGCAGCGCGAGTTGGCGTCGTACGCCGCCGCCCACGGCCTGGTCCATCTGCCGCCGGACTTCACCGCCGACAGCGACCTGTCCTCGCTGAAGGCCGGCGAACCCGTCCTGGTCCGCGGCTTCGGGCTCGCCTTCGTCGACCTGATGGTGCTGCTGACGGAGGGGCGCGGCGGGCGCTACGAGGGGGACACCTACGTCCCGTCCGGGCGGGAGCCGGTGCTGTACGTCGGATCGCGGCGCGGAGTGCCGTACCACTCGAAGATCGGTTACGACTGGAGCGGTGAACGGCCGCCGCTGCCACGGTTCTTCGGGCCCGTCGAGGTGGCGGAACTGCTCGCCAGGCCCGGCGGCCTCGACTTCCGGCGGGACGTGTGGCCGCTGGTGGAGAAGGAGTTGGGGTTCGCCCACTACCACCGGTTGTTCACCGTGCACCCGGAGCGGACCGCGATGTCCTGGACCGACTTCGAGGAGAAGTACGCGGCCGCCTCCGACCTGGCCGAGCGCGAGGCCCTCGTGGCGTCCGCGGTGCCCGAACCGGCGGACCGGCTGGACCTCGCCGCGCTCGACCATCCGCTGGACGGGGTGCGGTACGGCTCGTTCGAGGAGTTCCAGGAGGGGCTGCGCGGCTATGTCGAGCGGGATCTGAGCCGGCGTCATGATCCGGAGTACAGCCCGGACTTGGCGGTCTTCCTCGGACTGCTCTCCGTCTACGGGCAGTTGATCCGGCTCGGTGACATCGGGCCCTGGTGGCACGGGTTCTTCAGCTATCTGGCCTCCGGTCCGCCCGGGCCCCGGCTGCGGCAGCTGCTCGCCCTGTCCCGCGCCGGTGTCCTGAACTTCCTGGGCGCCGACATGACCGTCACCACCGGGAACGGCGTGTTCCGGGCCACCAGCGCGACCGTGCCCAACTCCTCCGTCGAGACACGGGCGTTGGTGGAGGCACGACTGCCCGAGCCCACCGTCGGCCGGGCCCGCGACACCCTGCTGCGCGAGCTGTACGAGGAAGGGGACGGGGTCGCCGAGACCCCGGAAGGGCTGCTGCGGGTGGACCCCGGCGACGGACGGATCCTCGACCGGGCCGGCCGGCCGCATCCCCGGCGGTTCGCGCTCGGGCCCTTCACCGACGCCCGGACGTCCGGCGCCTTCACCCGGCCGCGCACCGGCGGGCCCGCGTTCCGGCAGAACGACGCGACGGCGCGGGCCGCGCTGCGGTTCCTGGCCGAACTCTCCGCCCGGGCGGCCGCGTGACCCTCTTCGCCACCCGTGGCGTCCCCCACCGAAAAGGATCCCCGACATGAGCCCTTCGTACGGCCGGGGGCTGCTGCACCTGGCCGCCGCCATCGACCAGCCGGCGGTGTTCGACGCCGGCTCCCATGTCGAGCTGGCGCGGCTCGCCGAACGCGGCGGGCTGGACTTCGTCACGCTGGACGACACCTTCGCCCGGCCCGGCCCCGACGCGCTCTGTGTCCTCTCGCGGGTGGCGCCGGCGACCAACCGCGTCGGTCTCGTCCCGACCGTGACCACCACCCACACCGAGCCCTTCCACGTCCAGGCCGCCGTCGCGACCCTCGACTGGGTCAGCCGCGGCCGGGCCGGCTGGCGGATCGACGTGTCGGGCACCGAGGGCGAGGCCCGTCTCTTCGGCCGCCGGCACGCGGCCGCACCGGACGAGTTGTGGCGGGAGGCCGGTGAAGTCGCCGACGTGGCAGCGCGGTTGTGGGACAGCTGGGAGGACGACGCGGAGATACGTGATGCGCCGACCGGGCGTTTCCTGGACCGGGACAAGCTGCACCACGTCGACTTCGCCGGCGACTCGTTCTCGGTCAAGGGCCCTTCGATCGTGCCGCGGCCCCCGCAGGGCCACCCCGTGCGGGTCGTCGACGCCACCGAGGGGCACGCCCGGCCCGTGGCCGCCCGGTACGCGGACGTGGCGCTCGTGCAGGCGGTGAGCCCGGCCCAGGCCGCGGCCGTACGCGACGAACTGCGGCGCAGGGCTCGGGAGTTCGGGCGTGGCCCGGGCACCCCGCGGGTCCTCGCGAGTCTGCTGATCGACCTCGGCGACGGCGAGCACGCGGCCGAGCCGGGCCACGGCGGGGGCGGTCCCCGGCAGACCGCGCAGGGCCCGCTGTACCGGGGCGGTCCGGTGGACCTCGCCGAGCTGATCGCCGCCTGGTACAAGGACGGCGCCGTCGACGGCTTCCACCTCACACCCGCCGAGCCACGCCGTGACCTGGAGCGGCTCGTCAACGGCACGGTCGCACTGCTCCAGCACCGGGGCCTGTTCCGCACCTTCTACCCGGGCAGCACGCTCCGCGAGCACCTGGGCCTGGCCCGGCCCGCCAACCGGTACGCCGTGGCAGGGGGCGCGTCATGACCGTACGACGCAGGCGGATGCATCTGGCCGCGCACTTTCCCGGGGTCAACAGCACCACGGTGTGGGCGGATCCGCGGTCGAGGTCGCAGATCGAGTTCTCGTCCTTCGAGCATCTCGCGCGCACCGCCGAACGCGGCCTGTTCGACTTCTTCTTCCTCGCCGAGGGCCTCAGGCTGCGCGAACACAAGGGCCGGATCCACGACTTGGACGTCGTCGGCCGTCCGGAGTCGCTCACCGTCCTGAACGCGCTCGCCGGGGTCACCGAACACCTCGGCCTCGCCGCCACGGTCAACGCGACCTTCAACGAGCCCTACGAACTCGCCCGCAGACTCGCCACGTTGGACCACCTCAGCGGCGGCCGGGCGGCCTGGAACGTGGTGACCTCCTCCGACGCCTTCACCGGCGAGAACTTCCGGCGCGGCGGCTTCCTCGACCGGGCAGACCGGTACACGCGAGCGGCCGAATTCATCGAGGTGGCAAGGGAGTTGTGGGACTCCGGGGACTCGGACGGTGTCTTCCGGCCCTTCGCGCACCGCGGGCAACACTTCGACATCGCGGGCGAGTTCGGCGTGCCGCGCTCGCCGCAGGGGCATCCGGTCGTGATCCAGGCCGGGGACTCCGACGAGGGGCGGGAGTTCGCGGCGGCCACGGCCGACGTCGTCTTCACCCGGCACGGCACCCTGGAGGCGGGCCGCTCCTTCTACGCCGATGTTAAGCGCCGGTTGGCGCGGTACGGCCGTACGGCGGACGACCTGAAGATCATGCCCGGTGTCACCGTCGTCCTCGGCGACACCGCCGCCGAGGCCCAGGAGCGGGCCGCCGGGATCCGCCGGCAGCAGGTCTCCCCGCAGAACGCGATCCTCGCGCTGGAGCAGGTCTGGGGTGCCGACCTGTCCTCGTACGATCCCGACGGGCCGCTCCCCGACTTCGACCCGGTGCCCGACTCCGGGATCAGCCAGGGGCGGACCCGGCGCGGGGACACCGTCGCGATCGCCGAGAAGTGGCGGGCCCTGTCGCGGGAGAAGGGCCTGTCGATCCGGCAGACCGTGATCGAGGCGAGCGCCCGCCAGTCCTTCATCGGTACCCCCGAGGCCGTCGCCGCCGAACTGGAGGAGTTCGTGACGCGGGACGCCGCCGACGGTTTCATCCTCGTACCGCATCTGACCCTGGGCGGACTCGACGAGTTCGTGGACCGGGTGGTGCCGCTGCTCCAGGAACGCGGCGCGTTCCGCACGGAATACCGGGGCGCCACCCTGCGCTCACACCTCGGGCTGTCCGACCCGGCGGGGCGGGGCTGATCACATGACGGCGGGGTTGATGACGTGATGACGAGGGTTGATCGCATGACCGCGGACGTGGCCGAGGAGTGGCAGCAGTGGCACGAGCACCGTGTGGCCTCGGCCTCGGCGCCGCACGGGTCGCTCGCGCTGACCGGCACGCACTGGCTGGAGGACTATCCGGACGGGCTACTTCCGGACATCCCCGGGAACTGGGTCGACGACGGCGACGCGGTGGCGCTCACAGCGACCGCGGCGGACGGGCTGACGGTGGACGGACGGCCCCTCGACGGAACGGTCCGCATCGCCCCTGACCTCGGTCCGGCGGCCGCGGCCCGGGTCGCGTCCGGCGAGCGGCGGCTGGTCGTGCTGGTGCGTGAAGGCGTGTGGGGCGTACGGGACTTCGACCCGGACGCGCCGGCCCGGCGGGCCTTCCGGGGCATCGAGGCCGCGTCCCACGACCCGCGGTGGTCGGTGCCGGGGCGCTTCACGCCGTACGCCGAGGACCGCACCGTACGCGTCGACAACGCGGACGGACGCAAGCGCGGGCTCGGGCTCGGCGGAGAGCTGGCATTCACCCTCGACGGGCGGGAGTCGACCCTCCAGGTGACGGTCGAGGGCGACGGCTCGCTGTGGGCGGTGTTCGCCGATGCCACCAGTGGGCGGGGCAGTTACCGGTTCCGGTTCCTGCGGCCGGCCGCGCCCGACGCGGAGGGGCGCACAACCGTGGACTTCAACCGCGCCCTGCTCCCACCGTGCGCATTCGCCGACGCCTTCATCTGCCCCTTCCCGCCGCCGGGCAATACGCTGGACCTCGCGATCGAGGCGGGGGAGCGCAACCTGCTCTGAGTTCGGGGGTATCGGCATCCAGGGGAAGCGGCCTGGTCGCACAGGTGGTCCAAGCCCTGTGGCACAGGTGGTGCAAAGATCCACGGCCGAAAGGCGCCCTTGTGTCTAACGGTTGTTCGGCCGAATACTCCCCACAGCGCTTGTCAGGGGCACGGCATGTCCGGAATCCGGACGAAGTGGGCCCTGGCTGCGCCTCACGGGCCCCGACCCCACGCGGGCCCCCGACTTCCCCATGTGGAGGAACGACAAGTGAGGATCAAGCGCACCACTCCGCGCAGCGGCATTTCGAGACGGACCCCGCTGATCGCCGTCACCACCGGACTCGTGGCCGCCGCCTCGTTCGCGGTCCCCAGCGCGAACGCGTCCACCGTCACCCCCTTCAGCACGGCGCAACTCAAGAGCGTCAGCGGCTCGGTGCTCAAGGCCGATGTCCCGGGCACCGCCTGGGCCGTCGACAGCAAGACCAACCGCGTCGTCGTCACCGTCGACAGCACGGTCTCCACGACGGAGATCGCCAAGATCAAGGCGCAGGCCGGCGGCGACTCCGGTGCCCTCACGATCAAGCACACCGCGGGTCAGTTCAAGAAACTGATCACCGGTGGCGACGCCATCTACGGCGGCGCCTACCGCTGTTCCCTCGGCTTCAACGTGCACAGCGGGAGCACGTACTACTTCCTGACCGCCGGTCACTGCGGTGAGGTCGCCTCCACCTGGTACTCCAACTCCGCGAAGACCACGGTGCTGGGCACCAACGTGGGCTACAGCTTCCCGACGAACGACTTCGCGCTGGTGCGGTACACCGGTTCGGTCGCCCACCCGAGCGCGGTCGGCAGCCAGACCATCTCCAGCGCGGCCACGCCGAGCGTCGGCACGACCGTCTACCGCCGCGGCTCCACCACCGGCACCCACAGCGGCCGGGTCACCGCCCTGAACGCCACCGTCAACTACGGCAGCGGCGACGTCGTCTACGGCATGATCCAGACCACGGTCTGCGCCGAGGGCGGCGACAGCGGCGGTCCGCTGTACGGCGGTTCGGTGGCCTACGGTCTGACCTCCGGCGGCAGCGGCAACTGCTCCTCCGGCGGCACGACCTTCTTCCAGCCGGTCACCGAGGCGCTGAGCTACTACGGCGTGAGCGTCGGCTGATCAAGCCGCGGAAAAGTTCTGGAATGTGCCTCGGCTGACGAGCCCAGGTGCACAGCGCAGCCGGCGGCAGGCGAGCCCCCGTACGCAACTGGCGTGCGGGGGCTCGCCCTTGTCCGTACCCCGGAGTTACCGTCGAAGTCAGGCAGAACTCCTCTGTAACGCCCACTCGGGACCCTGGGGGCCGGCATGGTCGAGGAGCTGGTGGCGGCGGGAGCTTCCCTCGCGTCCGTCGGAGCGGTGTACGTGATGGCCGCGTCGCGCGTCATCAAACAGTACGAACGAGGCGTGGTGTTCCGCCTCGGCAAGCTCAGGTCCGAGGTGCGGGGACCGGGGTTCACGATGATCGTCCCGTTCGTGGACAAGCTCCGCAAAGTGAACATGCAGATCGTGACGATGCCGGTGCCGGCCCAGGAGGGCATCACCCGGGACAACGTCACGGTGCGGGTGGACGCCGTCGTCTACTTCAACGTGACCGGCGCGGCCGAGGCGATCGTCCGGGTCGAGGACTACCGGTTCGCGGTGGCGCAGATGGCACAGACCTCGCTGCGCTCCATCATCGGCAAGAGCGAGCTGGACGATCTGCTCTCCAACCGCGAAAAGCTCAACGAAGGGCTGGAGTTGATGATCGACAGCCCGGCGGTGGAGTGGGGCGTCACCATCGACCGCGTCGAGATCAAGGACGTCTCCCTGCCCGAGACGATGAAGCGGTCCATGGCCCGGCAGGCCGAGGCGGACCGTGAGCGGCGGGCCCGGGTCATCAACGCGGACGCCGAGTTGCAGGCCTCGAAGAAGCTGGCCGAGGCCGCCAAGGAGATGTCCGAGCAGCCGGCCGCGCTCCAACTGCGCCTGCTGCAGACCGTGGTGGCGGTCGCGGCCGAGAAGAACTCCACGCTCGTGCTGCCGTTCCCGGTGGAGCTGCTGCGGTTCCTGGAGAGGGCGCAGCCGCCGCAGGCGCCACAACAGCCGCAGCCCCAGGTGCAACCGCAGGCTCAGGAGCCGCCGCAACTGCCGCAGACCTCCGGAGAGTCGAATTCAAGCCACGACTGATCCTCACCCTATGACGCCAGTTACTCGCCCGTAGTGTTTGCAGTGCGAATTTTCCTGGGGCGACTGCGAAGGGTTGCGGGCGGGGGCGCGCACGCCGTCGTTCTACGCGCGTCCTGAACTCGACCTTGTGTGCTCCCTGTGCACCTCGGAATAGTAGGCGCCCGTCAACCAGCCTTCCGGTCCGCGAGGTCCCCACAATCTCCCGGGCCGAACCCCCCACAGGAGGACGTGAGTTGAAGCACCGACGCATACCCAGGCGGCGTGTGGCCATCGCAGGTGCGGGTGTCACCGCACTGGTCGCCGCGGGAGTCACCTTCCAGACTGCGAACGCCAGCGAGCCCGCGAAGGACTCCGCGCCGCACACCCTGACGGCCGTGGCGGCCGGAAAGCTCGCCTCGACGCTCGGCCAGGATCTCGGCACCGACGCGGCGGGCACGTACTACGACGCCCAGCAGAAGAGCCTCGTCGTGAACGTCCTCGACGAGACCGCCGCCAAGACCGTCGAGGCGGCCGGCGCCACGGCCAGACTCGTCGAGAACTCCCTCGCCGAGCTCAAGGGCGCCCGTACGACGCTCAAGCAGGACGCGACCATCCCCGGCACCTCCTGGGTGACCGACCCGACCACCAACAAGGTCGTCGTCACCGCCGACCGCACGGTCTCGAAGGCCGAGTGGACCAAGCTCGGCAAGGTCGTCGACGGGCTCGGCACGGTGGCCGAACTCCAGCGCACGAAGGGGGAGTTCAAGCCCTTCATCGCGGGCGGCGACGCGATCACCGGCTCCGGCGGGCGCTGCTCGCTCGGCTTCAACGTGGTCAAGGGCGGCCAGCCGTACTTCATCACCGCCGGGCACTGCACCGAGGCGATCTCCACCTGGTCCGACTCCAGCGGCAACCAGATCGGCACCAACGAGCAGTCCAGCTTCCCCGACAACGACTTCGGCCTGGTCAAATACACGTCCGACGTGGACCACCCGAGCGAGGTCGACCTCTACAACGGCTCCGCGCAGAACATCACGCACGCCGCGGCGGCCACCGTCGGCGAGAAGGTGACCCGCAGCGGGTCGACGACGCAGGTCCACGACGGCACGGTCACCGGTCTCGACGCCACCGTGAACTACGGCAACGGCGACATCGTCAACGGCCTCATCCAGACCGACGTCTGCGCCGAGCCCGGCGACAGCGGCGGCTCGCTCTTCGACGGGGACGCGGCCATCGGCCTCACGTCCGGCGGGAGCGGCGACTGCACCTCCGGCGGGGAGACGTTCTTCCAGCCGGTGACGGAGGCGCTGTCGACCTTCGGCGCGGAGATCGGCTGACCCGACCCGACCCGAACGGTCCTGACCTGCGGTCATGAAGTGAAGTGAAGTCCCGCCCCGCGCGCGAGGGGCGGGACTTTCGCGTACCCGAGGGCGGTGGGGTGAGGCGGGCGTGCTGAGGGAGACGCGCTGCGGAGAGTGCGTAGGAGAAGGGGCGCTACGGAGGCTCAGTCCGCGGCGCGTTCCCTGCGCAGCCCCGCCGCCAGCAGCGTGATCGCGATGCCGGCCGCCGCCCAGGCGGACAGGACCAGCAGGGCGGCCGTCGTGTCGTTGCCCTTGAAGTACGCGATCGAGCGCGCGACCCAGGTCCCGGCACCCGGCGGCAGCGCCGGGCCGATCGCCTTCCAGAACGGCGGCAGCATCGGCAGCGGGAAGGCGCCGCCCGCGCTCGGGTTGCCCGCGATCACCACGAGCAGGATCGCCAGGCCGATGCCGACGACCCCGAAGACCCCCTGGAGCGCGAGCGTCGCCGCCCCGACCGCGAAGGTGATCAGCGCGCCGAGCCCCCAGAAGGCCAGGACACTGCCCGGCAGCGCGCCCAGGATCGGCCCCACGATCACCGCGCCGCCGAGCCCGCCGGCGATCGACACCAGCGCCATCACGACCAGCCGGATCACCGCGCGGCGCAGGTTGGCGGGCCGGGCGCCGGTGCTGATCGCGAGGATCGAGGCGCACAGGTAACCGCCGACGCACCAGCCGACGACCAGATAGAACGACGACAGTCCGTCGAAGTCCTGGGCGGAGGCCCGGGCCACGTCCACCGTCCGGACCGTCCGCTGCTGGGAGGTCTCCAGGGTGGTGACGTACTTCTCCAGGGTGGTGGCGAGGACCGTACCGCCGCCGCTCGCGACCAGGAGCGTGTCGGTGGTCCGGGCCGGGTCGACGATCAGCGCCCCGTCGATGTCCCGGTTCGTGATCTGCTTCCGGGCCGTCGCCTCGTCGGTCACCGTGCGCGGGTCGAACGGCGAACCCGGCAGCCGTTCCAGCCGGGTCACCGCCTGCTGGGCCGCCGCCTGAGGCGCGACCACCCCGAAGGGCACGTCCTTCGGCTTCGGGTTGTGCAGCGCGCCCACGTAGGAGGCGATGAACAGCAGCTGGAGGGCGACCACGCCGAGGACGAGCAGGGTGGCCCGCGGGGTGACGGCGTCCTTCACCTCGGCGAGGAAGCTGTCGTTCTGTGTCATGCCCCCCCCAGGGTCCGTGGGGGCGGCGGTTTCCGCAGGTGGGGGACGGCCGAATGGTTGCCGTACATACGTTCTATGTGATCGTTATCTGTTCGAAACATTACGCGACTCACGCTGCTCTTGGGGCGCTGGTTACATTTGGGGCCCCGGGGGCGCCAACTCGGGCGGAAGCGACAGAAGTTGACCATTCATCAGTTCGCTTTCGCCGTCGTCGGTCTCCGCGGGGGAGTCGTGCAGCCGAGCAACGGGGGAGCGCTGTGCAGAAGGTCGAGCTGACCTATTGGTGGAACGGGCACGAGCCCGGCGATGTCGTCGAGGTGGACGACCCGACCGCGCGGGGAGTGCTCGGGGTGATCGCGCGCCCCGTGCCGGAGTCCGAGCCTGAGCCTGAACCTGATTCCGAGGGTGAGCCGGAGGCCGAGGCGGAGTCCCGGGGATGAGCGAGCCGTACATCACCTTCCCCGACGTGGAACAGCTGGTCGTCGATCTCCTCAAGGACCGCAGCGAGTTGGCGGGTGTCCTGGTCGACGTCCAGCCGCCCTCCGGCTTCGACGGCACGCAGCGCGCCGTGCTGGTCTCCCGGGTCGGCGGTGCCTGGGCGGAGGATCCCCGCCTGGACAACCCGCTGGTCGACCTGGAGGTGTACGGCCCGTCCAAGCCCGCGGCCCACACCGTCTCCCTCGTCGCCCGCGCCCTGATGCTCCAACTCCGGGGAGCGGTGTACGCCGAGGCGACCGTGGTCGACGTCGTCGAGGAGGACGGCCCGCGCTGGCTGCCCGACTACCGGCACGCCACCGCCAACCGCTATGTCTCGACGACCCGGTTGGTGGTCCGCCCGGCCTGACGGCCGCCTTGAACGCACCACTTCCGGTGCGGGATGCGTGTCCGTCCCCTCGGCGCGGGGCGGGGGTGCCGGGTCGGTCCCGCGCACGGCCCGCGCCACATCCGCAGTACCTCCGCACCACGGCCTTTGCAGGTCCGCACCACGTCCGTAGCACGTCATGTCCCACTCCCATCAAGGAGCAAGTGATGGCCGGAATGAACGCCAAGGAGATCAGGGTCGCGGGCAGCGGCCGGGTTCTCATCGCCCCGCTCGCCACCGCCCCGCCCGCCGACACCGCCGCGGCCTGGGGCGCCGGTTGGAGCGACCTCGGCTACACCACCACCGACGGGGTCAAGATCTCCAAGAAGGACAAGCTGGACCCCGTCGACACCTGGCAGAGCGTCAGCTCGGCGAGGTTCGTCTACTCCGACCGCGACCTCAGCTTCAAGTTCCAGCTCCTCCAACTCAACGAGGACACCCTGCCGTTCTTCTTCGGCGGCGGGAAGGTGAAGGAGACGGCGACCGGGTCCGGGCTCTACAAGTACGAGCTGGCGGCCGAGCCGAAGTTCGACGAGCGCATGCTCGGGCTGGAGTTCACCGACGGGGACGAGGTCAGGTACCGCATGATCGTCGCCCGCGGCCAGGTGACCGAGACGGAGGAGATCTCCCTCGTCCGCACGGCCCCTGTGAAGCTCGGTGTGACGTTCACGGCGCTGGCCACGGTGGACGGCGCCCCGCTGGCGACGTTCCTGATGAAGGACCCGAGCTTCAGCGCGGCCTGACTCCGCGGCCTGACTCCGCGCCCCCCGCACGCCTGTTGACCCGTTTGTTGAGCCGTCCCGCAAGGAGCCCGACCCCTCATGGCCCGTTTCAACGTCAACGCCGCCCGCGCCCAGCGCCTCGAAACCCTCGGGAAGGACTGGGAGTTCGAGGTGGACACGGATGTCTTCCACCTGCCCACCGAGTTCCCGCGCAGCATCGCCAAGCAGATCGCCACGCTGGAGGACAACGACATCGACGGTCTGCTCGCGCTGCTCCTTGGACCCGAGCAGTTCGAGCGGTTCTGCAAGTACGACGTCAGCGTCCAGGACGTCTCCGCGATCCTGGAGGCGTACGGCAGCGAGACGGGGATGACGCTGGGGGAAGGCTGAGCCTCGGCGCGCTGGTCGACGAGCATGCCGAGGCCCTGGAGGCGGACCTGCTCCGCCACTACGGCGTCGACCTCCTCGACTGGCACCGGGGCCGTCTCTCCTCCCGCCGGCTGCGCGTCCTGACCGAACACCTGCCGGCCGACTCGTCCTTCGCCCGAGCCGTCCACGGCGAACAGGCGGACTGGACGATCACCGACCACCTGCTGGCGTCGGTCGTCGACCAACTGGCCGTCGCCAACTGGATGTTCGCCACGGTCAACCGCGACGAGGACACGGAGCCGGCGCCTTATCCGGAGGCGGTGCCGAGGCCGGGCGACGGTGCCACCGAGGTTCCTGAGCAGGAGACCCCGCCGACCGTGGAGCAAGGAGCGTCGGCGGCGGAGATCGTGGCCTTCCTGAGCTCGCCGAGATGAGAGGAACCGGCACTTGAGCGACATCAAGGAACTGGTCGACCAACTGAACGCCAGGGTCCAGAAGCTGGAGGACAACCCCGGCGGGACACCGGCTCTGTTCGCCGCCCGGTTCAAGCAGCAGCTCGCGGCCGCCTCCAGCATTCCGGCGGAGTTCAAGAACGCCGTCCAGACCGAGATCACTTCCTGGAAGGCGCAGCAGGAGGCCCAGCACTACGACCACGAGAACATCGCGGCCAAGACCGAGACCGTGGGCGGCAAGGCCGAGGCGGTCGGCGGCAAGGTCGAGGCCACTGGCCTCCAGGTCGGTATTGCCGGGGGGCAGTTCGAGTACAGCCTGTTCAAACACGAGAAGGCCGTGTTCGACCTCAACAAGATCCTGGAGGACCGCGAGCAGAGGAACCGGGACCGGGTGATCGACGGCCGTTTCGCGGACTTGGTGCGGACCGACAGGAACATCAGGGCGGCGATCAGCGCGGTCCAGGAGCGCATCACCACCAGCGCCAGAGAGGTCCGGCGCTCAGCGAACGCAGGCGACCAGCGGGTGCGCGAGCAGGTCGCCGTCGTGCGAGCCGGCCTCAGGACCGCCAACCGGGTGGCCCACTCGGCGGAGCAGAGCGGCAGGAACGCCCTGCAGCAGATCAGAGACCTGCGCAGACACGTACTCGTCAAGACGAGGGAGGCCGAGGGAGATCTCAAGGCCACTCTCAGGAAAGTCCGCACCCTGGACCGTGAGGTCAAGGACGGCATGCAGCAGGTCCGTGAGCTGGAGGGCAGTGCCAGGGGGGCGGGGCGGTCCATCCAGGGGCTGCGCAACGACCTCAACTCCCTTGAACAGACCCTGCGTCGATAGCGACCGCACGACACCGACCCCAACGGCGACACCGACGGAGCCAACCCACCATGCAGACGTCACTCGTATCGGTCACCCGGGCGCTGAACCAGATGAGGTCCGCCGCCACCAACACCGGCGGTGCCGTCACGCGCATGCGGACCGCGGTCACCGGCGCCACCGGTTCCGTCGACCGGCTCAAGAACGCGGCGACCCAGTCGAGCACGGCCACCGGCCGGCTGCGGACCTCGGCCACACAGGCGAGCGCCGGTCTCAACCAGATGCGGACCGCCGCCGTGGTCGCCTCCGCCGATGTCCAGCGGGCGGGCCGCAGCGCGGCGTCGGGCGGCGGCCTCTTCAGCCGGTTCAGTCAGGGACTGAAGACCGCGACCACCGCCCAACGCGGCCTGAACACCGCGATGAAGGCCAACATCATGGGCGCGATCCTCTCCCTCATCATGCCCCTCATCACCAAGCTCATCGACATGGCGATGCAGTCGAAGACCGTGCAGGCCGTCATGCAGGCGGCGTTCAAAATCATCGGCCAGGTGGTGGGGGCGGCCATGAAAGCGGCGTCGACCGCGATCCGGTGGCTGGTCGACGCGGGGAAGAACGTGGTCACCTGGCTGAAGGCCAACTGGCCATTGCTGGTGGCCATTCTGACCGGCCCGGTGGGCATCGCCGTGCTGGCGATCGTGAAGCACTGGGACCGGATCAAGGAGGCGGTCGGCTCGGTCCGCAACTGGATCGTCGACAAGTGGAACTCCGTTGTCGATTTCCTGCGGAGCGTGCCCGGGAAGATCGTGAGCTTCTTCGCCGAACTGCCCGGCAAACTGAGGAACATGGGCGGTGACATCGTCCAGGGCCTCATCAACGGCATCCGCGACAAGGCCTCCGCCGTCCTCTCCGCCGTCAAGAACTTCATCGTCGACAAGATCCCCGGGCCGATCCGCAGCGCCCTCGGGATCTCCTCCCCGTCGAAGGTGATGATGGGCTTCGGCGGGGACATCGGCGAAGGCCTCGCCCTGGGGATGGAGGGCGCCGGCAACCGTGTCGCGGGCGCCGCCGGCCGGCTCGCCACCGCCACCGCGCGCAGTGTGATCGGCCCCGGCTACAGCCTCGCCGGAGCCGCGGGCGCCCGGTCGGCGATCCGCACCGGCGCCGCCGCGTCCGCGCCGGTCACCGTCAACGTCCACCCCCGCCCCGGCCAGTCCGAGTACGAGATCGGCCGGATCACCGCCCGCGAACTCGCCTGGGCGGCCAAGCGATGACCGGACAGCAGCTCCAGCAGCCGGTGTTCGAGGTGGACGGCTGGGCCGGGAACACCGTCGACGACACCGGCGTCGAATGGTGGGTCACCAGCGAGCAGGGCTGGGCCGCCACCCCGCCGGTCCGGCTCACCCTGATCGACCGCCCCGAGCGGCACGGCGCGTTCGACGCCCCCTCCTACCGGGGCCCGCGCGTGATCACCCTGGAGGGCACCGCCGTCACCCCCGAACGGGCGGTGCGGGAAGCGGCCAAGGACCGGCTGGCCGCCGTACTCGCCGACGGCAGCACGCTGTTGCCGCTCGTCGTCACCGAACCGCACCGCACCCGACGGGCGTTGGTCCGCCTCAGCGCCGAGACGAAGATCGTCGACCGCAAGTCGGGCTTCGAGTTCTCCCTGACCATGACCGCGCCGGACCCGCTGCGGTACTCGTACGGGCTGAACGCGAGCACCTGTCCGCTGCCCTCCTCCAGCGGCGGGGTCAGCTTCCCGCTCTCCTTCCCGCTGAACTTCGGGTCCGGCTCCTCCGGTGGCCGGCTGCTGCTGGAGAACGCGGGCACCGCGCCCACCTGGCCGGTCTGGCGGATTGCCGGGCCCTGCGTCCAGCCGGTGATCACCAACACCGCCACCGGCGACGAACTCGCCTTCGAACTCACCCTCCAGGAAGGCGAGTTCCTGCTCATCGACACCGACGCGCGCTCGGTCCTGCTCCAGGGCACGGCCTCCCGCCGCTCCACCCTGCGGCCCGGCTCGGACTGGTTCCCGTTCCGGCCGGGCGCCACGCCCGTCCTCTTCCGCGCCCGCGACTACGCCCCGGCCGCCCGGCTGACCGCCGAGTGGCGCGACGCCTGGCTCTGAGACCGCCCCCGACAAACGGCTACAGAAGGAACGCCCCGCATGGCTGACTTCGAGCGCGACTCCGGATGGCTCTCCGGCAGCGTCGTGGACGCCGAGGACGCCCGCCTCGCCACCGGCGTGCTCGCCGCGGCGTCCGCGAACCCCGGCAACCCGATCGCCGCCCGCACGGGAATCAGACCCGGACCCGGCAGCCCCGGCAACGTCGAGGCGACCTCGACTCCCTCGCGCAATGTGACGGTACGGCCCTTCCAGGGCGTCATCCAGGGCACCCGCAGCTCCGCCGCGGGCGCGTATCTGATCACGCTCGCCCAGCAGAAGACCCTCGACGTGCTCACCGCCGCCCCGGCGGACTCGTCCAACCCCCGGATCGCCCTCGTCGTGGCCCAGCAGACCGACCGGCAGTACGGCGACGAGAGCGACGGCATGCTCGTGCGGGTCGTGCCCGGGACGCCCGCGGTCACACCGGTCGCGCCCACCGTGACCGGCGACTGGCTGCCGCTCGCCGAGCTCACCGTCCGGGCGAACGCGGGGGCGATCACCCCGGCGGACATCAGGGACCTGCGTGCCTACACCGTCGCCGCAGGCGGCGTACTTCCCCTCCAGGCCCAGGAGTCCCTGCCGGCCGACGGCTACTCCGGACAGCGCCTGTACGACCTCGAGACAGGGCTCGACCTCGTCCGCGCCGGGACCGGCTGGCGCCCCGCGGCCACCGGCGCCGTCCAGCTCTTCGGCCCGGCCGACACGGGCTGGCCGCAGACCGGTGGCTCGGCGGGCGCGAGCCCGTACACCTTCAACCAGGTGACCGTGCCGGCCGCGCCCTACCCCCGGATGCTCCAGATCACGGCGCAGGTGACCGTGCAGACCTCGGGCACCGACGAGCGGTGGGACCACGTGGTGCGCGGACAGGAGGGGGCGGTCTCGGCCCTCGCCTGCTTCCACGGCGGTCCTACGAAGATCATCACCAGCGTCGCGACCGGCCACCGGCTGCTCCCCGCGACGACTCCGCTGGTGCTGACGCAGTACTTCGGCCGGGGCGGCGGCGTCACGACCGGCACCGCGGCCGTGTTCTCGGCCGCCGCGCACTACACCGGCCTGCGCGTCCTGGCCCTCCCCGTCCCGTGACCCTCCGACCGGAAGAGGCACTTCCATGAGCACGCCCACCCCAGAACGCGACTCCGGCTGGATCTCCGGCGGTGTCGTCGACGCGGAGGACGCCCGGCTCGCCACCGGCGTGCTCGCCGCGCCCGGGGCAAGCCCGGTCCAGGCCCGCAGCGGCATCCGGCCGGCCACGGCCGACCCCGCCAGGGTCCAGCCCACCGCCACCGTGTCCGGCAAGGTCACCGTCAGCCCCTTCCAGGGCGTGATCCAGGGGACCAGGGCCACCGCGACCGGCGCCTACCTCGTCACGCTCGACCAGCAGAAGACCCTCGACGCGCTCGGCACGAACCCCGCCGACTCGGCCAACCCGCGCAACGACCTGATCATCGCCCGGCAGCGCGACGCGCAGTACGGCGACACCACCACCGCGATGACCGTCGAGCTCGTCAAGGGAACCGCCGCCGCCACCCCCACCGACCCGGCGGTGACCGGCGACTTCATCCCGCTCGCCCGGATCAGGGTCGCGAAGAACGCCACGTCGATCGCCGCCGGCGACATCGACGACCTGCGCGTCTGGACCACCGGCGCCGGCGGCATCCTGCGGGTCTGGGGCGAGGCCGGCCGGCCGGCCTACCCCTACAGCGGTATGTACATCCACCGCTGGGACACCAACCACCTTGAGTGGTACGACAGTTCGGCGGGCTGGCGGGCGGTCAACGACGACACCGGCTGGACCACCCTCACCCTCCTCACCAACTGGACCGTCTACAACGGCGAGACGCCGGCCGTCCGCCGGATCGGCTCCCTCGTCCACATGCGCGGCGCCATCCGCACCTCCGTCGCCGTCGCGGGCAACGGGATCACCGTCATCAACGTCCCGGCGGGCTTCCGCCCGACGATGGGGCACCACTGGTACACCGTGCTGGGCGGAGTGACGCGGGGCCTGGAACTCATAGTCCGCACCGACGGCTCCGTGGCGGTGTTCCCCCAGGACACCCCGCTGCCGGTCAATCAGCTGCTCTACCTCAACACCAGCTGGCTGGTGGGCTAGTGACCACCCGCCCGACCCGCTACACCTACTACACCGCCGACCTCGCCACCGGCGCGATCACCGACGAACTCCCTTTGTACGACGCCACGTTCAGTACGGAGCTGAACGAAGCCGGCGAGTTCCGCGCCCGGTTGCCCCTCGGCGACCCCCGGGTGAGCGTCCACCGCCCCCGTGAACTCACCGAACCCGGGCGGGCCGCCCTCTACGTCGAGCGCGACGGCGTCCTCGTCTGGGGCGGGGTGATCTGGACCGCCAAGTACACCTCCGCCGACCAGCACCTGGAGATCGGGGCGGCCGGCTTCCTCTCCTACTTCGACCATCGCCGCGTCCTGCCCGCCGACTTCGACCCGAACACCACCGACCTGGCCTCCGTCCACGTCTCCTTCACCGACACCGACCAGTCCCACATCGCCCGCACCCTCGTCGCCGTCGCCCAGGCCCACGCGGGCGGCGACATCCGGATACGCCCCGAGTCCACGGCCCCCTCCGGCATCACCCGCACCCTCGACTACCCCGGCGCCGGCCTCAAGAGCACCGGCGAGGCGCTGCGCGAACTGGCCAGCCTGGAGGACGGCCCCGACTTCCTCTTCGACATGGCGTACGGCACCGACGGCCGCCCCGTCCGCAGACTCCGCGTCGGCACCCCCCACCTCGGCCAGCAGGGCACCCCGCACGTGTGGGAGTACGGAGCCAACCTCATCGGCTACGCCTGGCCGGTCGACGGCGCCTCCACCGCGACCCGAGTCTTCGCCCTCGGCGAGCAGCGCGAGACCAGCCAGCTCGTCGCCGTCGCCGAGGACCGCACCACCGGACGGCCGCTCACCGAGACCGAGGTCTCCTACGTCCAGCTCGCCGACGTCAACATCCTTCGTTCCCAGGCCCGTTCGGCCCTCGCCGCCGTGTCGGCCCCCGTCGTCCTGCCCGAACTGACCGTGCGCGCCGACCTGGAACCCGTACTCGGCTCCTACCAGGTGGGCGACGACGCCACCGTCGTCATCAAGGACGTGTTCTTCCCGGAGGGCACCCACTTCGACGTACGGATCACCGGGATCGAGGTCACCCCGGGCAGCGACGCGGGGGAGGAGCAGGTTCAGCTGACCGTGACACCCGCCACGAACACCCCCTGACCTCGAACCAGGAGCACACCGTGACCAGGATCAACCGCCCCGACACCCTCCTCACCGAACTCCGTGACATCAAGCGCCGCCTGCACGCCCTGGAGACCGCCCAGCGCACGACGGGCAACGCGACAGCGGAGACGGACACTCCTGGAGCCGATGAATCCGAACAGGCCTCGGAGCGTCACGAAAAGTAGTTCTATCGTCACTTTCTGTCGTCGACCTCTCAAGTGCTCTGCCCCGCCCGGGAGATGGCGGGGCAGTCCCGTTTTAGCCATCACTCACCCTCCAGAGAATCGGTGATGTGTTCGAGTCCGAGGTCGCTGACCGGTGCTGATGGGGTTAGAGTAATCGAACGGACGTGCGACGACGATATCGGGCGTATGGCTGAAAAGGGGTGGAGTGATGGAGGTGCGGCATGGCGGGCTTCGCCCACGTGCACGTCGCGTCCGGTTACTCCGCCCGCTACGGTGCCTCGCACCCCGAGCAGCTCGCCCGGCGGGCGGCCGGCCGCGGCATGGGCACCCTCGCGCTCACCGACCGGGACACGGTCACCGGCGCCGTCCGGTTCGCGCAGGCCTGCGCGCAGGAGAAGATCCGGCCGCTCTTCGGCATCGACCTCGCGGTCGAGGCCCTGGCGCCCCCGCCGCCCGCCCAACGTCGCCGCACTCCGGCACACGGCGGCGCGCATGTCGTCGAGCCACCGCTCCGGTTCGTGCTGCTCGCACAGAGCCGGGAGGGCTGGGCCCGGCTGTGCCGCATCACGTCGGCCGCCCATGCCGGCACCGCGTCCGGCGCGGCACCGGTGGTGGTGCCGTGGGAAGCGCTGCGCGAGTACGGCGGTCCGGGGCTGGCCGTTCTGCTGGGTCCCCTCTCGGAGCCGGTGCGGGCGCTGTCGGTGGGCCGGGAGGACGTCGCGATGAAGCTGCTGGCGCCCTGGAAGGAGGTCTTCGGGAGGGAGGTCCGACTGGAGGCCGTCGCGCAGAAACGTTTCGGCACAGGTCCGGGCTCCCTGCGCCTGGCCGCCCGCACCCTGGCCCTGGCCGACCGCACCGGGACAACTGCTGTGCTCTCCAACGCCGTTCGCTACGCCGATCCGGACCAGCACCGCCTCGCCGACGTCCTGGACGCGGCCCGGCTGCTGCGGCCGATCGACCGGCGGCGACTGGACAGCGGGCAGCGCTGGCTCAAGGACGAGAGAGGGATGGTGAGCGTGGCCCGGATGATCGCCGAGTGCGCCGGAACGGACGTACGGCGGGCCCGTCGGCTGATGGCGGACACCGCGAACACGGCGGACGCGTGCGTCGTCGACCCGGCGGCCGATCTCGGCCTCGGCGGGCGGCACTTCCCGGAACCGTCGCTGTTCGGCGCCGGACCGGGAGCGGGCGACGCGGCCCGGCTGCTGCGGCTGCGGTGTGAGGAGGGCCTGGCCCGACGAGGCCTCGACCGTGACCCGGCGGCACGCGACCGGCTGGAGGAGGAGCTCGACGTCATCTCCCACTGGAACTACGACGCGTACTTCCTCGCCGTCGGACAGGTCGTCGTCGACATCCGGGCCAAGGGCATCCGGGTCGCCGCCCGCGGCTCCGGCGCCGGCTCGCTGGTCTGCCACGCGCTGGACATCGCCACCGCCAACCCGCTCGACCACCGCCTGCTGTTCGAACGGTTCCTGAGCCGGCGCCGGGAGACACTGCCCGACATCGACATCGACGTGGAGTCCGCCCGCCGCCTGGAGTGCTACGACACGATCTTCGAACGGTTCGGCAAGGAACGGGTGGCGGTCACCGCGATGCCCGAGACCTACCGGGCGCGCAGGGCGCTGCGGGACACCGGCCTCGCGCTGGGGATCGCCCCGGCCGACGTCGACCGCATCGCCAAGAGCTTCCCGCACCTGCGCGCCTCCGACATCACGAGCGCGCTCGCCGAACTGCCCGAACTACGGCAACTGGCGGGCGAGACGGGCCGGTTCGGGCCGCTGTGGGAGCTCGCCGAAGGCCTCGACTCCCTGATCCACGGCATGGCCATGCACCCCTGCGGCGTGGTCATCAGCGACGCGACTCTCCTGGACCGACTGCCGGTCCAGCCCACCCCGCAGGGCGACTACCCGATGGCGATGGCCGCGAAGGAGGAGATCGAAGCGCTGGGCAACATCAAACTCGACGTCCTGGGCGTACGGATGCAGTCCGCGATGGCCCACGCCGTCACCGAGATCGAACGGGCCACCGGCGACCGCATCGACCTGGACGACCCCGGGCAGGTGCCACTCGACGACGTGTTCGCGTTCAAGCTGATCCAGGAGAGCCAGACGCTGGGGCTGTTCCAGTTGGAGTCGCCGGGTCAGCAGGATCTCCTCTCCCGGCTCCAGCCCCGTGACGTGCAGGACGTCATCGCCGACATCAGTCTCTTCCGTCCGGGGCCGGTCGCCGGGGGCATGCCCGAGCGGTACATCGCCGCACGCCATGGCGGTACGCCGGGGTATGCGCACCGGGACCTCGAACCCGTGCTCGCCGACACCTACGGCGTGACCATCTGGCACGAGCAGATCATCGAGACGCTGCGGGTGCTGACCGGGTGCGACCGGGCCTTCGGGGAGTTCACCCGACGAGCGCTCGGCGACAAGGACCAACTGCCCAGGATCAAGGAGTGGTTCCATCAGAAGGCTCGCGAGCGTGGCTACAGCGCGGCCGTCCGGGACGAGGTCTGGAAGACCGTGGAGGCCTTCGGCGCGTACGGCTTCTGCCGGGCCCACGCGGTCGCCTTCGCCGTACCGGCCCTGCAGAGCGCCTGGCTCAAGGCGCACCATCCGGCGTTCCTGCTGGCGGGGTTGCTCGAACACGACCCCGGGATGTGGCCCAAGCGGGTGCTGGTCTCGGATGCCCGTCGGCGTGGGGTGCAGGTCCTGCCCGTCGACATCAACCGTTCGAGGGCGAAGCACACCGTGGAGATGACCGAGCAGGAGGAGTGGGGCGTGCGGCTCGCGCTGTCCGGGGTGCACGGCATCGGCGAGGAGGAGTGCGCGCGGATCGAGGAGGGGCAGCCGTACGGATCGCTGTCGGACTTCTGGCAGCGGGCCCGCCCCAGCAGACCGGTGGCCGAACGCCTCGCGGAGATCGGTGCGTTCACCTGTCTGCACGACGGCCGCCTCACTCGACGTGATCTGCTGCTCCAGATCGCCGAGTTGCATCGCCAGTCCCGCAACCGGACCGCCGGCTCGGGTCAACTGCCCATAGATACGGGTGCGGTTGGGGGAGCGGAGCCGAGCGGGCTGCCGGAGATGACCGGACGCGAGGCGCTGAGCGCCGAGTTGGGCACCCTCGGCATCGACGTCTCCAGGCATTTGATGGAGCATCACCATCGGCTGCTGCGCGAGATCGGCGCGACCGACGCGGCGCACCTGGCCGGACTGCGTGCGGGTCAGCAGGTGTTGGTGGCCGGGGTGCGGGCCTCGACCCAGACCCCGCCGATCGCGAGCGGCAAGCGGATCATCTTCGTGACGTTGGAGGACGGCTCGGGTCTGGTCGACCTCGCCTTCTTCGAGGACTCCCACCCGGCCTGCGCGTACACGGTCTTCCACAGCGGCCTGCTACTGGTGCGCGGCACGGTCCAGGTGCGCGGAACCCGCCGTACGGTCGTCGGTTCCATGGCCTGGGACCTGGACGAGATCGCGGCGGCCCGCCGGGACAACGGGCCCGAGGCGGCGCTCGCCCTCCTGGGCGCCGACCGTCCGCATCCGACCCCCGCCCAACCTGCTTCGGGTCAGCCGCAACCCGCCCAGCCGCAGCGCACCTTGGCCAACGGCACTACCGGTGCTCGCCTCCACCCGTACGCCGACCTCCAGCCGGCCGGCACCCGCTCCGCCGACCTGAAGAAGTTCGGTCATCGCAGCCCGGGGAGTGCGGGATGACTGCGCGCCTACGGCACATCGCCCACTTTCACCTGCACACCGCACTGACCGAGACCCAGTACGACGATGTAATCGAACTGGTGTCCGGAATCACGCCTCACGTCCAGGCCGTCCCGCCCAACGCCCTTCAGCTGGACCTGACTTCGGCACTTCGGTACTACGACCTGTCTCCCTACGACGCGGTCCAGGCGGTGAAGATGAGGCTGAAGGCCCTCTATGACATCGACAGCAGCGCCGGCCTCGCGGGCAACCGCATGCTGGCGGCGATGGCGGCCGACGCATCTGCCCCTGGGGACACCACCTGCGTGCCCACCGGGCAGGCTTCCGACTGGCTGTACCCCCGGCCGGTCACCGCGCTGCCCGGGATCGGCCGGACCATCGCGGAGACGCTCGGCAGATACGGCCTGCACACCATCGGGCAGGTCGTCGACCTGCCCGCGGGGACCCTGCAACGCCTTCTCGGCGCAGGCCAGGCACGGCTGTTGACCCAGCGCGCCCGCGGCCACGACCCCCGCCCGGTCACCCCGTCGGAACCGGCCCGGCACCTGGCCGCCGACCTGGTGCTGGACCGGGACTGCCTCGATCCGGCACAACACCACCGAGCCGTGCTGGGACTTGCCGAGCAGATCGGTCAACGCCTGCGCGGCGAACGGCAGATCGCCGGCCGGCTCACCCTCACGGTCCGGTACGCCGACCGCACCTCCACCACACGTACGCGCGCGCTGCCGGAACACACCGACCACTCACCCGCCCTTACCGCCACCGCCCTGGGCCTGTTGGCGTCCCTCGGACTGCAACGCGCCCGCGTCCGGGCCTTCGTGCTCCGCGCCGACGCCCTGCTGCCGGCCGCCGACGCCTACCGCCAGCTCTCCCTCGATCCCGCCGCCGACCGTGCCCGCGCCGCCGAAGCGGCCGCCGACCGTGCCCGCCGCCGCTTCGGTCCCGAAGCCGTGGGTCCGGCGACCCTGGCCGGATAGCCGGCCGACGTGTTCGAAAGGGCAGCCGGCCAGACCGGCCCTTCGGCGGGTGTGAGTATCCACACCCGCTTCGGGATTGCGCCGACCGGGTCGGCACGCAAGAGTGTGGCAACTGTCTTACTCAGCAAGCGAGATGCTTGCTCGGCTGCCACCCACGGTGGCACGTACGAAGAGGAAGAGAAGCGAGTGAGCCGGATATCGGTCCGGGGATTCGCAGTGGTCTCGGCCACCGCGGTCACCGCTGTCGGAAGCGTCGTCGGTGTTGCCTCGGGCAGCAGCGCGCAGAACAACGACGCGGAGGCGACGGCCACCGATGTCACCCTCCTCGCGGACTTGCCCGCGGGCCATCAGGCACAGGTGCAGACCGTGTCCCTGACGCAGCAGGCGAACGCCGTGGCCATCCAGGCGGACGCCGGCGCCAGGAAGGACGCCGAGCAGACCGCCCGAGTGGCGGCGGCCAAGACGGCGAAGGCCAAGAAGGACGCGGCCGACCAGGCGGCCAGGGACCGGCAAGAGGCCAAGGACAAGGCCGGCAATCCCGACGCCACCTTCTCGCTGCAGCCCTCCTACACCGTGGCGCAGGTCAAGGCGATGGCCGTGCAGATCGTGGGCAGCGGCCAGTACCAGTGCTTCAGCAACATCGTGGACCACGAGTCCACCTGGAACTACCTCGCGGTCAACCCCTCCTCCGGCGCCTACGGTCTCGTCCAGGCCCTGCCCGGCTCCAAGATGGCCTCCGTCGGCGCCGACTGGCAGACCAACCCGGCCACCCAGATCAAGTGGGGCCTCAACTACATGAACGCCACCTACGGCAGCCCCTGCGACGCCTGGTCGTTCTGGCAGGTCCACCACGCGTACTGAGCGCACCTGACCCGGCCGACCAGGTACCAGGGTCGGTTCCCGGCACGAGCCTCAGCGCGTCCAAGGCGGCGTGATCCGTGTCCCGTCGGCCAGTTCGGCCTCCAGACCGATGGACGTCGTGACCCAGGTGACGGTGGTCCGGTCGCCCGGGTTCTCGACGGCGAGGGTCGCGCCGGGGTTGATGATCAGGGTGTCGCCGACGGTGACGCGGGTGGCGTGCCCGTCGAGGGTGACCAGTAGTTCGCCGTCGAGCACATGCAGGATCTCCTCCCGGCTGACGGTGTGCGCGGGCGCCTTGGTGCCCGGCGGGATCTCGCCGCGCCAGGCGCACAGCTCCTTGCTGCCGGTGCGCGGAGTGGCGTACGAGATGAAGCGGGCGCCGTGCATTTCGTGCACCAGGGCCTCGGACGGGCGGACGACGGGCATGGCTCTGCCTCCAGATGGTCAAGCAGCTTGACTATGTTCCCGGCCTCCATGGTCAAGCTGCTTGACCAATCCGTCAAGGGTGTTTCAATGCGTCCGTGCAGAACTCCGAGGCCATGGCCCTGTCCGCCGCCCTGCTCGCCGCCGCCGGTGAGCTCACCCAACGCATCCACGAAGGCGTCGTGGCCCGTGGGTTCGAGGGGGTGCGGCCGGCGCACGGCTTCGCCTTCGCCCGGCTCGCCCCGGGCGGCGCCACGGTCACCGAACTCGCCGCGCACCTCGGGGTGACCAAGCAGGCGGCGAGTCAACTGGTCGACGACATCGTGCGGAGGGGGTACGCCGAGCGGCGCGCCCATCCCGGTGACGCGCGGGCCAGGTTGGTCGTGCTGACCGAGCGGGGGTGGGCGTGCACCCGGGCGGCGGAGGAGGCGGCCGCCGAGGTGGTGCGGGAGTGGAGCGATCTGCTCGGCGAGGGTGAAGTGCGCGCGTTGCGCGACCGATTGGGGCGTATTGCGCCCTATGGTCCCCTCAGGCCCGCCTGGTGACGGTTCGGCATTAGCTACTACGGAGTCAGTTATCACTGGAAGTTTTTACTGACGCGTAACTTCACAGTTGTACTACTCGCCCGTAACTTGACAGTGAACAGCAATCTTTGTGATCCGGATCACAGGGCGTAAGGCCGTCGCACATCCCTTGAGCCGCAAGGAGATCACACGATGCTGCCCTGGAAACGACTGCTCAGACCGCTTGCCCCGCTGCTGCTGACAGCCGCGGTCGCCGTCGTCCCCACCGCCACCGCCGCCCAGGCCGCCGAGGATTCCGCCGCTCCCCACAGTGGCTGGAACGACTACTCGTGCAAGCCGTCCACCACCCACCCCCACC
The DNA here is from genome assembly GCF_029892565.1 of Streptomyces pseudovenezuelae. Classification (GTDB taxonomy): domain Bacteria; phylum Actinomycetota; class Actinomycetes; order Streptomycetales; family Streptomycetaceae; genus Streptomyces; species Streptomyces pseudovenezuelae_A. Next base: position 88,499 of record NZ_JARXVH010000006.1, read on the forward strand.
CCGTCGTCCTGGTCCACGGCACCTTCGCCAACTCCGTCGACAACTGGCTGGCCCTCGCGCCCTACCTGGAGAACCGCGGCTACTGCGTCTTCTCCTTCGACTACGGCCAACTGCCCGGCATCCCCCTCGTATACGGCCTCGGCCCCATCGACAGGTCGGCCGAGCAGCTCTCCGCCTTCGTCGACGAGGTGCTCGCCGCCACCGGCACCCCCAAGGCCGACCTCGTCGGTCACTCGCAGGGCGGCATGATGCCCCGCTACTACCTCAAGTTCCTCGGCGGAGCCGCCAAGGTGAACGCCCTCGTCGGCATCGCGCCCGACAACCACGGCACCGACCTGGACGGCCTGACCAACCTGCTGCCGTACTTCCCCGGCGCCGAGGACCTGATCTCCACGTCCGCGCCCGCCCTGGCCGACCAGATCGTCGGCTCCGCCTTCCTGACCAAGCTGAACGCCGGCGGCGACACCGTCCCCGGCGTCCACTACACCGTCATCGCCACCAAGTACGACGAGGTGGTGACGCCGTACCAGAGCCAGTTCCTCAGCGGATCCGACGTCCGCAACGTCCTGATCCAGAACCGGTGCGCGCTCGACCTCTCCGAGCACGCCCTTCTCGGGCTGACCGACCGGATCGCCTTCCACGAGGTCACCAACGCGCTCGACCCGGTCCACGCCACCGCCACCACCTGCGCCTCCGCGGTCATCGGCTGAGGCACGTGCGGGGTCTGTCCGACCTGAGCCGCCGGGCAGACCCCGCCCCCACACGACCGCTACGGGCGGCCGTGCCGTCCGCCACCGGCCGCCCGCCTGCGGACCGTGGCGAACAGGGTCGCCGAGCCGAGCGCCAGGGCGGCCGCGCCACCCATGGCGAGATACGGGGTGTTGTCGTCGCTCCCGGTCTCGGCGAGGTTCGTCGGCTCCGAAGTGCCCGCCGTCCTCGGCTCGTTGGCCGCGGCCGGCTCCACACCGTCGTTCGCGCCGTCGTCCGTCACCTCGGGAGTCGGCTTCACCGACGTACTCGCGTCGTCGTCACCGTGCCCGTGGTGCTCGATCGTCGACTTGTCGGCACCGTCCGAGATCTGCTCGTCGGAGGGGGAGGAGGCGGTCGGGGCGGGCGACGCACTGACCGGCGTACCGCTGCCGCTGCCGGTGTTCCCGCCACTGCCGGTGTTGCTTCCGCCGAACGTCACGTCCGAGCAGGAGTAGAAGGCCTCCGGGCTGTCCGAGCGCTGCCAGATCGCGTACAGGAGTTGCTTGCCCGAGCGCTGGGGGAGGGTGCCGGAGAAGGTGTAGAAGCCGCCCGCCGCGACCGGGTCGGTGGACGTCGCCACCGGGTGCTCCAGGTCCAGGTCGGACCAGGCCGGCGGCTGCGCCGGGTCGTAGCCGGCCTTGGTGAGATACACCTTGAACGTGCCCTTGTGCGGGGCCGTCACGCGGTACTTGAAGGTGTACGGGCCACTGCGCACGCTCGTCGCCGGCCAGTCGGCGCGGGCCAGGTCGAGGCCCTTGAACTCCTCGTTGTTCGCGCTGCACAGCTTCCCGTCCGGGATCAGCGCCTGGTGCTGTCCGTTCGCGTCACCGATGCGGATGCCGTTCCAGTCGTAGAGCGCCTGGGTGCCGCCGGCCGCGACCGCCGCCTTGCACGCGTCCGACTTCGGGCTCTCGGGACCCTCCGCATAGCACTGCGCGACCCGGCTGACCGGGTCGCCCATCGAGCCGTGCGCGGACGCCGGCGCGGTGGCCAGGGCGGTCAGCGCGAGCGGAGCCGTGCCGAGGACGGCGAGCGTGGCGACCCTGCGGCGGCGTGCGGGCATGGCGAACTCCTCGAAACGGTCCTCGACTTGGAGTGGATCCCGCCCACGGACTCCGTAGCCGGATGCCGTGGGCGGAATCCCGTGGGGGGCGATCAGCAAGCTAGCTCCAAGAAACCGTGGAATCGCCTGCTGGAGGCGGGTGACGGAGATCCTTATGGCGGCGTTAAGGCAGAGCTAACTGAGGGCTCAGGGAGGGTGGTTGAGGAGCCCTGCCGCACCTGCGGGCGAGCGGCGCCGCCGACGCCCCAGTCGTGCCGCGTTGGCTTCATGCGCCACACTGATCTCATGGAGGGAGCGGATGTCGTTGCTGCCGTAGCCGTCGCGGCAAGTGCGGCGACTGCCATCTACAGCTTGCATACGCAAGGCAGGCGTGAGCGGGAGCGATGGCTGCTGGAGCAGCGGGCCGCGGCCTATGTCGCCCTCATGGAACACCTGGCTGCCGTCCGGCACTTCGTCGCTTCTGCGGACGACGACGAAAAGCCGGTCCTGGCCGCTGAGACCCGAGCGCGCGTCAACGCCTTTGGCACACGGCCTGTGATCGAGGCGGTCGGGCAGATGCTCCAAGAGCTTGGGCGGTTGAGAACCGAGGAAGACGACGCGCCGGACGGGCAGCAGGCCGGCGCGGCCGAGAGGACGGCTCGCAAGCGGCGAGTGGTTCACGCAGCCGACCACGTCACCAGTCAGGTGCGCCACGACGCCGTAACTTGAATTGATGTCGACCGAGCGCGGAATGCGAACCGATGAGATCCGGCGGGCCGTCGCCGCCGACGTGGCGGCCGTGCGGGCCGTGACCGATGCCGCCTACCGGCCCTACATCGAGCGCATCGGACGCGCGCCGCAGCCCATGGAGGCGGATCACGCGGCGAACGTGGCCGAAGGGAAGGTGTTCGTGACGGGCGAGCCCGTCGTCGGCCTGGTCGTGATCGAGGAGCGCGACGACCATCTGTTCCTCGACAGCATCGCCGTCCATCCCGACGCGCACGGCAGAGGCGTGGGCGGACGGCTGCTGCGCTTCGTGGACGCACGCGCGCGTGCGCTCGGGCTGGCCGAGGTCAGGCTCTACACCAACGCGATGATGTGGGAGAACCAGAAGATCTATCCGAGGTACGGATACGAGGTCGTGGAGCGTCGCACCGACGGGCCCTACGACCGCGTCCACTACCGCAGGCGCCTGGACTGACCGGCCGGGTCAGCCGTCGGGCCACCATGTGCGCGCGATGTCCTTTCGGACCTCGGGGCGCCCGGCCGGACGCTCGTCGGCCTCTTCGCGCACCCTGCGGGTGTCCGTCTTCTTCAGGGGCTTCTGCACTGTCGTCCGGCGCATGGCTGCCTCCTTCGATGCCTACCGATTTCCCGTGTTCTCACGTTGGTAGACCTTTCCCGGGAGGGTGACTCATCGCTCCCGGTCTGTCAGTGGCGGCTGTCACGATTCGGTTGTCAGTGGCGGGTGTCACTCTTGGGCGCATGACGAACGACGAGGGATTCCCCGGGGCGGGCGTGGACGGGGCGGGTGTGGACTGGGACGCCGAGGCCGCCGGCTTCGACCAGGAGCCTGACCACGGGCTTCGCGACCCCGTGGTGCGCGCAGCCTGGGCGGAGCGGCTGCGCGACTGGCTGCCCCCGCGCGCGTCCGACGTCCTCGACCTCGGCTGCGGCACCGGCAGCCTGTCGCTCCTCGCGGCCGAGCAGGGACACCGCGTCACCGGCGTGGACTCGTCCCCGGCCATGGTCGACCTCGCCAGAGCGAAGCTCGCCGGCCGTGACGCGGTGTTCCTGGTCGGTGACGCGGCGGCACCACCGGTGGGCGAGCAGCTCTACGACACCGTGCTCGTCCGGCACGTGCTGTGGACGCTGCCCGACCCCGGCCGGGCCCTGCGGCACTGGCGGGGACTGCTGCGCCCCGGCGGCCGGCTCGTGCTCGTCGAGGGCGTGTGGGGCACGGTCGGCCCGGTCGGCATACCCGCCGAGCGGCTTGCGGGTCTTGTGGCACCGCTCGCCGGACAGGTCCGGGTGGAGCGGCTGTCGGGGGACGCGCAGCTGTGGGGGAGGGACGTAGAAGACGAACGGTATGTGGTGGTGGCTGTGGTGTGAGACGCCGGGAGACACGGACGCGTACGGCCCGGTTGCTGTCGGGAGGCGGCCCTCAGGTCAGCAGCGCGTCGAAGTCGCCCTCTACGGCGAGGCGTTCCAGTTCCTCGAGCGCGGCCACTGCGGCGGCAGCGGCCTCGGGGTCCGTCTCCGTGAGACCGCTCTCGGCGAACTCGTCCTCGTCCAGGCGGCGTACGTCCGTGCCGTCGGCGGAGCGCCACAGGTCCAGGTCGAGGTCCTCGACGGTCAGTTCGGCGCCGGAGAGGGCGGCGGGGCGGGTGATGTCGCAGTACCAGCCCTTGAGGGTGCCCGAGGAGTCGCGGACCTCCTTCACCGAGTACCAGCGGTCGCGCCAGTAGTACTCCGTGAAGATGTCGCCCTTCTCGAACCGGACGAAGCCGAAGTCGCGGACGCCTTCGCCCGCCCAGGGGGCGCGTACGGCGATCCGGGTGCCGTCGTCGCCGAGCAGTTCGGCCGCGTAACGGATCTTCGTGCGCCCCGCCTTGACGAGTACGACGTCCAACCACCGTGCCGGGTCAGCCGAGTTCGCGGACATACCGCACCTCCGTCCCGCAGACCTCGTATCCGAACCACTTGTTGACCGCGAGCATGGGCTCGTTGCCGGCGTCGTTGCCCGTGAGGGCCTCCGTGTACCCGGCGGCGCGGGCGCGGTGCAGGGAGTCGTTCTTGGCGAGCTTGGCCAGGCCACGCCCGCGGAAGTCGCGGGAGGTGCCGGTCATCGCGGTGCCGTAGCGGGTGCCGCCGTCGGTGCGGGCCAGGGTGAAGGCGGCGGGGCGGCCGTCGACCAGGACGACCGAGGTCAGCTCGGGGCTGAACTGCGGGTGACGCCAGGTCTCCGCGAGCCAGGCCTCGTAGTCCGTGAACGCGAACTCCACGTCGCTCGGTTCGTCGGCCATCGTCTCCGCGTCCAGCCGGAACACCGGGCGCGGGTCGTCCGCGAAGTCGGCGCCGGTGCGCAGTTCGGCGCCGGCGGGGAGGTCCTGGCGGGGCGGCAGCGCGCCGTTCACCAGGTCCAGGCGGAGGAAGTGGGCGGAGCGGCTGGCGCGGTAGCCGTGGCGCTCGGCGAACGCGCGGTTGGCCGGCGCGTCGATGACCCACGCGTACAGCTTCGTCGCCCCGTGCGCGGTCAGGTGTTCCTCGGCGGCGCGGACCAGAAGCGTGCCGGCGCCGCGGTGGGCGCGGTCCGGGCGGACGTAGATGTTGAGGTACCCCTGGCCCGGCTCCGGGCTGTCGTGGGCGAGGCCCACCTGGGCCGTGCCGATCAACTCGCCGTCCTGCTCGGCGACGAGGGAGCGGTTGCGGGCGCTGGGGGGCGTGTGGGTGAGGTTGTGGAGGATGGCTGCCGGGGTCCACAGGATGTGGGGGAGCGCCTGGTGGCGGACGTCGGAGTACTCCGCCACCTCGGCCGGCACGTCGGTGCGGAGGTCGCGCACGGTCACAGTCATGACGGCGAACGCTACGGGTCGAACACACCCCGGTGCCTCCTATTTTCAGGTGGGTGCGGGACAATCGCTCCGTGACCTTGAAGATCCACATCGACGACAGTGCCGCGCCCTACGAGCAGGTGCGGGCGCAGATCTCCGAACAGGCGCGGGCGGGGGTGCTGCCGGTGGGGTACCGGCTGCCGACCGTGCGGGGGCTGGCCGAGTCGCTGGGGCTCGCGGCGAACACGGTGGCCAAGGCGTACCGGGCGCTGGAGACGGACGGGGTGATCGAGACACGGGGGCGCAACGGGACGTTCGTGGCTGCGGTCGGCTCCGCAGCTGAACGGGAGGCGGCGTCGGCCGCTCAGGCCTACGTCGATCGGGTTCGGCGTCTCGGGTTGGACGAAGGGGCGGCGTTGGTCGCTGTGCGGGATGCCCTGCGGGCGGCCTACGGGAAGTAGCGGCGTGCACTGAGCAGCGGCGTGCACTGAAAGCCGGCAGACGTCGCCCACCACGCTTGCCTACCGGTAGACCCCGCTCCTCCCCTACAGGTACAGACCCGCGTCCGCCCCCTCCCGAGGCTCCGGCACCGACGTCGGTGACGTCCCCCGGCGCAACGCGTACAGCTCTGCCAGCGTCGCGCCCTCGCGGCTCACGCCCTCCTCCGTGCCGAGCCAGCTGACCGCCTCGCCGCGGGTCAAGGGGCCCACCTCGATGCGGGCGAGGCAGCGGCCGGGGCGGACCACGGCGGGGTGGAGGCGCTCCAGGTCCTCGTTGGTCGTCACGCCCACCAGGACGTTGCGGCCCTGACCGAGGAGGCCGTCCGTCAGGTTCAGCAGCCGCGACAACGCCTGGCCCGCCGTGTGTTTCGCCTCGCCGCGGATCAGCTCGTCGCAGTCCTCCAGGAGGAGCAGGCGCCAGCGGCCCTTGCCCGTGCCGTCCTCCTCGCCGATCGCGATGTCCATCAGGTAGCCGACGTCGGAGAAGAGGCGCTCTGGGTCGAGGACGCAGTCCACCTGACACCAGTCCCGCCAGGAACGGGCCAGGGTGCGCAGCGCGGAGGTCTTGCCGGTGCCCGGCGGACCGTGCAGGAGCAGCAGGCGGCCCGCGATGTCCTCCGGTGTCGTCTTCATCAGGTGGTCCATCGCGTCCGCGACCGGCGCCGTGTAGTTGTCCCGCACCTCGTCCCAGGTGCCGGCGGAGATCTGCCGGGTCGTGCGGTGCGGGCCGCGCCTGGGGGAGACGTACCAGAAGCCCATCGTCACGTTCTCCGGCTGGGGTTCGGGCTCGTCCGCCGCGCCGTCCGTGGCCTGGTCGAGGACCTTCTCGGCCAGGTCGGCGGTGGTCGCGGTGACCGTGACGTCGGCGCCCCGGTTCCAGCGGGAGACGAGCAGGGTCCAGCCGTCGCCCTCCGCCAGCGTCGCGCTGCGGTCGTCGTCGCGGGCGACGCGCAGGACCCGGGCGCCGGCCGGCAGCAGCGTGGCGCCCGTGCGTACGCGGTCGATGTTGGCCGCGTGCGAGTACGGCTGCTCGCCCGTCGCGAAGCGGCCGAGGAACAGCGCGTCGACGACGTCGGACGGCGAGTCGCTGTCGTCTACGTTGAGCCGGATCGGCAGAGCGTCGTGTGGGTTGGCAGACATGGCGTCCATGATCCGACACGAGGGCGCCCGGTGCACCCGCTTTCCGCAGTGCGTCGGGTGTGTCGGCTGCGGTCGCTTGGTCCGGTTGTGTCCGTGTTATGTCCCCGTCGTGTCCGCTCCGTATCCCCTCCCGCCTGTTACAGAGCTGTGCATCCACAACGTCTGCCCGACCGGGGACGCCCTTGGTTACTGTTGCCCTCAATGGGACGTCATGGGTGGACTTCGGGGACGGGGCGGTGGCGGCTCACCGCGCTGCTCGGCGTGGGCATGGCCGCGCTGGCCCTCATCGTGACCCTGATCAACACGCTTCCGGACGGCGGCGCGAGCACCGCCGGTACCTCGCGCAACGGCGACACCGTGCACGGCACTCCGGTGACCCCGCCCGACCAGGACGGGCCCGAGGTCGGCTGGGGGTTCACGCACACCCAGTTCAGCGCCGACGAGGGCAGCTCCGCCGCCACCGACCGGGTCGAGGGGCTCGTCTCCGACGCCGGCGGCATGCCGCAGGACCAGGCGGTCATGGGCTGGGGCTCGGACAACCCCGAGCCGGTGAAGGGGCGTTACGACTTCGGCGCGATGGACCGCCGTATCGACTTCATCCGCAAGTCCGGCGGTACCCCGGTCGTCACCCTGTGCTGCTCCCCGGACTGGATGAAGGGCGGCAAGGCCGGTGTGAACAACACCGACTGGAGCCAGGCCTCGCTGGAGACCGCCCCGCAGCCCGCGCACTTCGCCGACTTCGCCGCGCTCGCCGCGACCGTCGCCAAGCGCTATCCGGACGTGCACCACTTCGTCGTCTGGAACGAGTTCAAGGGCTTCTGGAACGACTCCAAGGGCCGCTGGGACTACGAGGGTTACACCAAGCTCTACAACCTGGTCTACAAGGCGCTGAAGAAGGTCGACAAGGACATCATGGTGGGCGGTCCCTACCTGGTCATGGACAGCGTCGACCCGCGCGCGGACGAGGCCTCCTCGACCTTCAAGGGGCCCTGGGGCGCCATGGACCAGCGGGTCCTGGACGCCTTCGACTACTGGAACGAGCACAAGGTGGGCGCCGACTTCGTCGTCGTCGACGGCTCCAGCTACACAAACGACGACGAGCTGCTGCCGAACGAGTTCGCGGCCACCGACAAGTTCACCGCCGTCGGCAAGTGGGTGCGACAACAGACCGGCGACAAGCTGCCGTTGTGGTGGGCGGAGTACTACGTCGAACCCGCCGACGGCAAGGACGAGCGCAAGGGCTGGTCCGAGAACCGCCGCGTCGCCGTCCAGGCCGCGGGGCTGATCGCCATGGTCAAGGGCGGCGCCTCCTCCGGCTTCTACTGGAACCCGGAGGACGAGAAAGGCACCGACTGCCCCGGCTGTCTGTGGACACCGACCGACGGCGCGGACGGCGGCAAGAAGCTGCCCATGTTCGACCTCGTCGCCCGCTTCAACCAGGCCTTCGGACCCGGTACGACGTACGGCACCGTCGCCGTGGCCGCCGACGACGTGCCCAACGTCCGCGTCCTGGCCACCGACAAGGCGGTCCTGGTGGTCAACACCCTCGACCGGTCGATCAGCGCGAAGGTCGACGGGAAGCAGTTCGAGATGCAGGCCTACGAAGTGAAGTGGCTCACCAGGTAGTTGGCCTGGTGAGCCTCACCTCGTCGTCACTTCATCGTCAGGAACCGTTGGATCAGCGAGGCGAGCAGCACCGCCAGCAGCGGCAGTGAGAACCAGAAACTGCTCTGCAGCCAGCGCAGTTGGCGCACGCCCGGCCGCACGGCGACCCGTACCACCTCGCGGGTCGTCAGCAGGACGATCAGGGCGAGGGCGGCCAGGCCGCCGACGACCGACCACGGCGTCCAGGTGATCTGCGGTCCGATCGGGCCCGGATCCGGCTTCGGCACCGCGCCCGCCGGCTGCTTCTTCAGCGAGTACATGGTGACGTCGTCGTTGACCAGGACCTTCTTGAGCTCCGTGCGCTGGTCCAGGTTCTGGATCAGCCGGGGCTCCCAGGTGGCCGAATAGCCCACGTCCAGCTGGAGATACCTGATCTGGCTGACATTGATCATCAGATACGAGTTCGGGCCCGCGTCCTTGAGCGCCTTGACCAGGCCGGACACCAGCACCGGGTCGGCCGGCGCCAACGTCGGCAGATAGTTCACCCGTTCCATGTCCTTCGCGCCCCACGGCATCGCCGGTGTCACGTCGTTCACCGGGTCGCTGGTCAGCCACAGCAGTCGCGCCGTCGGCTTGTCGTGGGCGTAGACGTAGTCCATCGCCGCGACCTCGCCGGGGCGCACCCGCTCGAACGGCTCGTTGCCCCAACGGGCCACCAGGAAGCCGCCCATGAGGAGCAGACCGGCAAGGAGCGCGGCCAGTGGGGCCAGGCTCACCCGGTCCTTGTCCCGCTCCTCGGCGGTGACGCCGGTGCGCGGGAAGAAGGCGAGACCGGCCAGCAGGGCCGCCCCCGGCACCGCGAACATGAAGACGCGCAGGGCCATTTCGCCGCCGTACGACTGCATGCCGAAGCCCAGGAACGGGACGAAGGTGAGGACCAGCAGCGAGCGCTCGCGGTACTTGTGGTCGCGCCGCCGCCACCAGCCCCAGCAGGCGAAGGCCATCACGCCGCCGGCCAGCAGCACGCGCGCGTACAGCACCAGTTTGTGGGTCGAACTGCCGCCCTCGATACGGCCGGAGACCGACGAGGAGACGTTGCCGCCGACGCCGCCGACCCCGCCGAACAGGTCCTGGAAGTGCCCGGACCAGTACGGCTCGGCCATGAAACCCAGCCAGGCCGCGACCAGTACGCCGAACAGGATGGGCAGGCCGCGCAGTTCGGACCTGCCGATCAGCACGAGCACCGCCAGGACGCCCAGCATCATGAACGGCGTGAGCTGGTGGGCCGGCACGCTCGCCGCGTACAGGCCGATCAGCACGGAGATCAGAACGGCCTTCTGCCGCCGGTCCGTCGGCTCGACCTCCGCCTCGCCCGGGCGCATCTTGGTCCAGATCACGCGTGGTGCGCGGAACCAGACCAGCAGGATCGCCACGAACAGCAGGTAGAGGAAGTACGTGAAGCCCTGCGGTGAGAAGTAGTCCTGGCCCACCCAACTGCTCAGCGCGAAGATCCAGATGCCGGTCCACTTGGCCCGCCAACTCGCCCGCATCGAGCGCACGAGCAGGAACATCGGGGCCAGATAGAGGAGTTCGATGGCCGTCGGCCACCAACGGATGACCTCCGTCAGGTCGTTGATCCCGCAGGCCTTCGCGACGAACGCGGTCACCGCGAAGAAGCCCGGCCAGCTCCAGCGCGCGTCCAGGTCGGGCACGGCCGAGCCGGTGCGGTCGATGTAGTCGAGGAAGCCCAGGTGCTGCCAGGCCGTCGGGAACCGCGGCTCGCTCTCGATCACCGCGGGCAGCGCGTGCAGCGACACCACGGTCGCCAGCAGGGTGATCAGCAGCAGCGCCTTGTGCTCCCGGCCCAGCCACAGCAGCGAGGCGAACACCGTGATCAGCAGCGCGGCCCCGACCAGTGTCGGCAGCGGCAGGATCGAGATGAGCCCCAGACCGCCCATCCGGTCCAGGTCGGCGTCGTCGAGCCGGGCCGCGGGCACCCAGTACAGCAGCAGCGCGGCGACCAGCAGACAGCCGAGGACGAGCCCGAAACGGGTGGGCTGCAGCCGCTCGCGCAACGACAGGGCCGGCGGCGGCGCGACAGGCTCGGGAAGCTCTTCACGTACGGGCGGGTCCTGCCGTACGACCGATGCCGACACCGCTCGTCCGCCCCCCGCACCTGAGCCCGATTCCGAGTTCGGGTCCGGGTCGGTGTCGGTGTCGGTGTCGGTGGCCGAGGCGAAGTCGGCCTCGAACTCCGCCTCGAAGGGGGCGTCCACCTCCACCTCGGACGGCCCCAGAGAGGCCTCCGAGCCGGGCTCGCGCTCCTCCACGGGCAGTCCGAGCTCCGGGTTCTTCGCCCAGGTCGGCCGGTGGTCGGCGCGTACCACGGACGTGCCGGTGGGTGGAGTGCCCGGCCCAGGGCGCACGTCGGGACGGCGTTCCTGGTGGTCGAAGTCGACGTGGATGCCGAGCGCGAGGGTGTCGGAGTCCAGCGCCCAGGCCGGCCCGCGCCGGCGCGGCTGGTCGGTGGCCGGGACCTCGCGCGCCCCCAGGTCGGCGAGGTCCCCGTCGGGTGCCGCGTCCTCGGGGACGGCGGCTGGTGCGGCCTTGAGGACGCGGTACAGCCTGGGCGCGGCGAGCAGGACGATCACCGCGAGCGAGGAGATCTCGGCGACGCCCGCGCCGGTGAGGCCCATGCGGGGCAGCAGGATCAGCGTCAGACTGAGCACCAGCACGCACAACAGGCCCTGCAGCCAGGCCAGTCCACTGGTGCGGCTCTGCGCGCGCAGCACCGCGAAGTACGTCTCCATGACGACCCGGAGCACCGCGCCGACCGCGAACCAGCGCAGCAGCGGGGTCGCCGCGTCCGCGTAGCCCGCGCCGAACACGCCGAGGATCCACGGCGCCCCGATGAACAGCAGCCCGCAGATCGGCAGCATGATCCGCGCCATCCGCTTGAGCGCGGCACGGGTGTTGGAGGCCAGCCGGGCCGGGTCGTGCGAGCCCTCGACGGTCAGCGAGGCGCCCATGTTGATGGCGAGCAGGTTGACCGTGCCGCCTATCGTCGTGGTGATGTAGAAGTACGCGTTGTCCTCGGAGCTGACCTGCGAGGCGATGATCACCGGGATCAGGTAGACGACGGCGAGCGAGAACAGCGAGCCGGTGTAGTCGCCGGCGAGGAACCTGCTGATCTCCTTCAGCGTCGGCGGCTTCGCGCGTCCCTCGGTCGCCTTGGCGTGCCGGGGCGCGAGCCGCCGGAACACCAGCCAGCCGAGCGGCACCACGGAGGTGGCGATCGCGGCGACCCAGGACACGAAGACACCGCTCGTGGTGAACGCCGTCGCGAGCCCGACCAGCAGCGCCAGCTTCACCGCCGAGAACACGGTGTTGCCCACCGGCACCCACGGCGCGCTGCGCAGCCCGGTCAGTACGCCGTCCTGGAGCGTGAGCACGTTCCAGGCGACGACGGCCACGATGAACCCGAGGCCGTTGAGCGGCCCGTGCAGAAAGCGGTACGACGGCCCCCACACGTTCAGCGTCATCAGGAAGACGACGGCGGCGACCGCCACGATCATCGAACTGCCCGCGTACGTACGGAAGATGAGGCGCACCGTGAAGCGTCCGGCGACCGGGATGAAGCGGGCCAGGGCGCCGGTCAGGGTCACCGCGGTCAGGCCCGCGAGGAACTTCATCGCGGCGATCGCGGCGGAGCCCTGGCCGACCGCGGACTCGGAGTAGTAGCGGGCCGCGGCCAGCCAGAAGCCGAGGCCCAGCACGGCGGAGATGCCGGTGTTGAGCATCAGGGCGTAGGCGTTGCGGAACAGCTGGTTGCCGCCCTTGGACCTGCCCATGCCGGGCAGCCGGAGCCGGCGCCCCGACTGCCCGGGCGCCTGGGTGGTGGGCTCTGCCTCGGTCGTGGTCGTCGTGTCAGACACGGGAACGGATGGCCTTCCGGCGGACCTGTCGTGCTCTGCGGACCATGGCGTACCCCTTGGTGAGGGCACGGTCCCTGGCGAAATTCCGGGCGATCGCGCGGCCTTCGACCAGCCGCTCGAACTCCTCGATCCCGGTGGTGCGGCGCACGGTGACCCGCCGCAGGGCGTACGGCCCCTGGCGGCGGCGCGCGAGGTCGTTGCCGACGGCGAGCGCCTGGGCGTAGCCCGTCTCGCGCACCGCGGTGCGCACCCGGCGGCTGGAGTAGCCGTACGGGTAGGCGAACGAGGCCGGGACGGTGCCCAGTTCGTCGGCGACGATCCCCTTGCAGTGGATCAGCTCGTGGCGCAGTGTCTCGTCGTCGAGCTGGTCGAGTTGCGGGTGGGTGTGGCTGTGGCCGCCGATCTCGACGTCCGTGGCGGCCAGTTCGCGCACCTGGTCCCAGTCGAGCATGGCGTCCGGGCCGCCCCCGGTGTCGTGGGCGCCCCTGATCCAGCCGGTGGAGACGAACAGGGTGGCCGCGAAGCCGTGCTTGGCGAGCACGGGCAGCGCGTGCCGGTGCACGCCCTCGTAGCCGTCGTCGAAGGTGACCAGCACGGGACGGGGCGGCAGCGGTCGGCCCGTACGCCAACACGCCGCCAGAGCCGCCGTGTTGACCGGGGCGAGCCCCAAGTCGCCGATGAGCGCCATCTGTTCGGAGAACGCCTCCGGGGCGACCGACAGTTCGCGCGTGGCGTCGTTCGGCGCGGTCGCGACCGAGTGGTACATGAGGACCGGCACGGGAGTCTCAGTCATGAGAACCCCCTCGGCCCGTGTGATCCCCCTCGATCTCGACCACGGAGAACGTGGCGCCCCCCTTGCGCGCCCGGACGCTCCCCACCACATAGCCGCCGGCCGCCGTGAGCACCCCGGCGACGATCGCGCCCGCCCGGCCCGCGCCGCCCGGCCGTGCCAGCACCGCGTCGCGCAGTCCGCGGGCCACGCCGGCCGGCAGCACCCGGGTCGCGTACCGGCGCTCGGACTCAAGTCCCTTGTCCGCCCCCACACTTCGCGCGACCAGCGCCTTCGACAGACCCTCGGCGTACGCACGCGTGCGGAAGTACCCGAAGTGCTCGCGCACATCGGGCACCCGGTGGTGGATCACCGCGCGGTCGTCGATCAGCAGCACGGCGTCCGGTCGGGCGCGGGTGAGGCGGATGCACAGTTCCGTCTCCTCGCAGCCCAGCGGGCGCTTGTCGCCGTCGCGTCCGATGCCGGTCGCGAAACCGCCCGCCGCGTCGAACGCCGTACGCCGGAACGAGGCGTTGCCACCAAGGACGTTGCGCACCCGGACCCGGCCGGGGGGCAGTCCCTTGTACGTGCAGCCCACCACCCAGTCGAACTCCTCGGGGAACCAGGCAGGCCGGCGGCCCGACGCCCAGATCGGCATCGTACGACCGCCGACGGCCATCACCTTCGGGTCGGCGTAGCCCTCGGCGAAGCGGCGCAGCCAGTCGCGTTCGGCCACGGCGTCGTCGTCGAGGAAGGCGATCACCTCGCCGCGCGAGGCCGCGATGCCGGTGTTGCGGCCGGCGGACAGGCCGCGGGGGCCCGCGTTGGCGAACACGCGGACCTCACCGGACAGTTCGAACTCTTTGTATTCCTTGGTCAACCGGTCCAGCAGAGCCGGATTGTGGTCGACGACCAGCAGGGTCTCCAGCGCGGGCCGCGACTGCGTACGCACCGAGGAGACCGCCGCGAGGATGTCCTCCCAGCGGTCCTCGGTGTAGACGCAGATCACGACGGAGATGTCGAGATCGCTCAAGACACCTCTCCCTGGACGGAGTCGAGCCGGGCCGAGGCAGGCTGGACCGTGTCGAGCATCGGGGAGTGGTGTTCCTGGCGGCGCAGTTCACGCCGGTTGGAGCGCTCCTTGAGGATCACCTTGAGCACCCGTATCCCGTCCCGCACGGCGCGCAGATTGCTGGTGCCGTGGATGCGGAGGTACTCGTGGCTGGGGATCTCCTGCACCTTGAGCCCGGCCTTGACCACCCTGATGTTGATCAGGGTCTCGATCTCGAATCCGGTGCAGTCCAGGGAGATCTTGTCCAGGCAGTGCCGCCAGAACGCGTTGTAGCCGTAGCAGAGATCGGTGTAGCGGGCGCCGAACTTGCGGTTGACGATGGTGCACAGCGCCCAGTTGCCGAGCTTGCGGATGAACGTCATGTCGTCGGTGCCGCCGCCGTTGGCGAAGCGGGACCCCTTGGCGAAGTCCGCGCCCGAGACCAGCGCGGAGACATAGCTGACGATCTCGTTGCCGTCGGCCGAGCCGTCCGCGTCGACCATCACGATGATGTCGCCGCTGCACGCCTCGAACCCTGTGATCAGTGCGTCCCCCTTGCCCTTGCCGCGCTGCTCGACCACCTTGACGTCCGGCCACAGGCCGCGCGCCACCTCGACGGTGTCGTCGGTGGAGTTGCCGTCCACAAGAACCACTTCGTGTATCCAGTCGGGAAGGGTCTTGAAGACGTACGGGAGATTCTCCGCCTCGTTCATGGCGGGGATCACCACACTCACCGGTGGCGTGATGGCCAGGTGAGAAGAGATCGGCCGGTATTTGCTGGCTGCTGACGGACCGTGGTCCGTGGTCGCCGGCCGCAGAACAGAACTCATGAGTCTGGTCCCTCTCGTCCGGTGGGCCGCCCGCCCCAAGGGCGGCCCGGCTTCGTGTCCGGTTCGAAAGGGGGGTTCTCACCCCTGCGACATGCCGAAAAGGGTCTCCGGACATGCCGGGCGAGCTGGCAAAGCTGGCCGTCTGCCGAAAAATGGCAGCCGGTCACGCGGCACGACTCGGTCACAAAAGTGATCACCGAGCACGGCACCCCCCTACCGCGCCCCGCGCCGGAAGCCATCGCGGTCCTTGAGCCCTCCCCTGGAGCCGCTAGATGATGGACCGATGCGGGTGAGATGTACGACGGTATTGATGATTGAACCTGTATGGCAAGACCTGAACCGTGGCCTCACGTTTTTGTTGGTTTGACCGTTACTGAACTTTGTCGGGCGTTTCCGAAGGCCCGTACAACCGTCGGACCAGCACCGGTGCGAACACCAGCAGACTGATCACGGTCACCGCGACGACACCGCCGCGGACGGACCATCGGTGTACGGCCAACATCCCTTGGGCCACCAGCATGTTGACCACGATCGAACCGGCGATCGCGGTCAACACTCGGCCGAAGGACTCCAGCCCGCGCAGCGCCACGGCGATGGCCGTAGCGGGTGCCGCGAGCAGGAAGAAAAGGGTGAGCGGGCCGCGCAGAGGTGAGTCGGTATCGGTCAGCGCGAGCAGCGCGCCGAATCCCCCCACGGCCGTGGCGGCGCCCGCGAGCAGTGGCGAAAGGTCCCTCCCCGGACCTGGTCGCGCTCGCTCGGTGCCGTCGGTCGACGTTCTCTTGATACGGATGGTCTGCATTGGCGACTATGCCCCCCAGCGCGCCGGATGCCGGACTTCAATGTCGCGCACTACTAGACGGGGCGTCAAGATGCGGAAGGTGTTCACGTCATTTCTTGGGCAGCCCCTGAACCCCTCTGTACTCGCGTGGCTCAAACACGCGTCCCCGGAGGCGCCGGCTGCCTCCGGGGAACGGTCGTTCGGGTACCGCGGTGCGGTGTTACGGGACGAGCTTGAGCAGCTTGTTCGGCGAGCCGGTACCCGCGCTGGTGACGACGTTCGAAGTGGCCCCGTTCACCAGGGCCGTGGCGACCGCGGCCGGGGTGGCCGAGGTGTGGCTCGCGAGGTAGACGGCCGCGGCGCCCGCGACGTGCGGGGTCGCCATGGACGTACCGGAGAGCGTGGCGGTGGCGGTGTCACTCGTGTTGTAGCCCGCCAGGATCGACGAACCGGGGGCGAAGATGTCCAGAACCGAACCGTAGTTGGAGTAGCTCGCCCGGGCGTCGGCGCTCGTGGTCGCGCCGACCGTGATCGCGGTGGCGACACGGGCCGGGGAGTAGGAGGAGGCGTTGGCACTGCTGTTGCCGGCCGCGACCGCGTAAGTGACGCCGCTGGCTATGGAGTTGGCGACCGCGGTGTCGAGAGTGGAGGAGGCGGAGCCGCCCAGGGACATGTTGGCGACGGCCGGGCCGGTGTGGTTCTCGGTGACCCACTCGATGCCGTCGATGACGCCCGCGGTGGTGCCGGATCCGCTGTTGTCGAGCACCCGCACGGCCACGATGTTCGCCTTCTTGGCGACGCCGTAGGTCGTGCCCGCGATCGTCGTGGCCACGTGCGTGCCGTGGCCGTTGCCGTCGGAGGCGGTGGTGTCGCCGTCGACCGCGTCGTAGCCGTAGGAGGCCCGGCCGCTGATCTGGGTGTGGGTGATGCGGACACCGGTGTCGATGACGTAGGCCGTCACGCCGGCGCCCGCGGTGTCCGGGTAGGTGTACGTGCCGGAGAGCGGGAGGGCGGCCTGGTCGATGCGGTCCAGGCCCCAAGGAGCGCTGGACTGTGTGGTGTCGGCCAGCTGGAAGCGCTGGTTCTGCTCGACGGAGGCCACCGACGGGTCGGCGGCGAGTCTCTTCGCCTCCGTGGCCGTCAGGGTGGCCGAGTAGCCGTTGAGCACGGTGTCGAAGGTCTTCCTGACCGTGCCGCCGTACTCCTTGACCAGCCCCTTGCCCGCCGTCGAGGCCGCCTTGAGGCCGGCGGTCTTCTTCAGCGTGACGATGTAGCTGTCCTTGACCGCGGTGGGGGAGCCGGCCGACAGGACCTTGCCCTCGGCCGGGGCGGCCTGGGCGGGCAGTGCGGTGAGTCCGCCGACGAGGGCGGCGGTCGCGAGGCCGGTGACGGCGGCGAACCGGAGCTTCTTGCTACGCAGTTGTGCCATTACGAGGGAGTCCTCCTCCAGGCTGCGCGCGCCTGGGTCGGGCGCGCGACTGTGGGGGGTGCGCGCGTCGTCGCGCACACGGCCCGGAACGTCGCGTTCCCGTTCAAGGCTGAGTAAAGGGTCGATCATCTACGTGCGTAGAACAAGGGAGTTGAGGGGCTGTCAACAAATCTGTCATGGGCACGTAATCAAACCCATGGTGAACGCACAGGGTGGGCGTCGGTACCAGCGGGAAAGTCTTGACATGAGCACTTCCCGTCCATGCGCGTAGTTGGTACGACAGTCAAGGCAGAGATCCTGCTAAAGGGAGGTTCCATGAGACGTTCCCGATTTGCGGTCTTCGTGATCTCCACCCTCCTCGCCACCGGCACGGCCCTCACCGGGGCCGCGGCGGCGCAGGCGTCCCAAACCGCCGCCACGGGGGGCTATGTGGCCCTCGGCGACTCCTACTCCTCCGGGGTCGGAGCGGGCAGCTACATCCGATCCGGCGGCGACTGCGATCGCAGCACCAAGGCGTACCCCTACCTGTGGGCCGCCGCCCATTCACCCTCGAAGTTCGACTTCACGGCTTGCTCGGGCGCTCGTACGGGTGATGTTCTCTCCGGTCAGCTGGGCCCGCTCAGCACGGCCACGAGCCTCGTCTCCATCAGCGTCGGAGGCAACGACGCGGGCTTCGCCGACGTCATGACGACCTGTGTGCTCCAGTCCGACAGCTCCTGCCTCTCCCGGATCAAGACCGCGAAGGCGTACGTCGACTCGACGCTCCCGAAGCAACTCGACACCGTCTACACGGCGATCCGCAGCAAGGCGCCCAACGCGCACGTGGTCGTCATCGGCTACCCGCGCTTCTACAAGCTCGGCACCACCTGCGTCGGCCTCTCCGGGACCAAGCGGAGCGCGATCAACGGTGCGGCCGACTATCTGGACACCGCCATCAACAAGGCAGCCGCGAACCACGGCTTCACCTACGGCGACGTCCGCGCCACCTTCACCGGCCACGAGCTCTGCTCCGGCAGCGCCTGGCTGCACAGCCTCAACCTGCTGAGCATCGGAGAGTCGTACCACCCGACCGCGGCCGGCCAGTCCGGCGGCTATCTGCCCGTCATGAACAGCGCCGCCTGACCGGTTCCGGCCGCGTCCGGACCGTCACTCGTCCGGCGACTCGGACGCACTGGCGGAGGCTCCGTCCGACGGGGTCTCCGCCACACAGGTCACCGTGAACGGCACGGAGTTGGACGTCTTCTCCACCGGCGAGCGCACCTCGACACTGATCGAGTTCCGGAACGTCCCCGTGCTGTCGTACGTCGTCACGAACGCCTTGTCCTGCTTGGTCTTCCCGCCGCCCGCGGAGAAGGACATGGTCTTCCAGCCGTCATCCATGACCTGCCCGTCCTCGGACACCCACCGATAACTCACCTGGGCCGGCAGCTTGCCCACCGTGATCGTCGCCGTGAACGTGGGCGCCTGACCGCTCGACGGCGGACAGGACCCGGAGTAGTCCGTGTTCGCCCCCGCCAACGTGACCTGCACCGACTGCGGTTCGGAAGAACTCGACGAGCTGCTGCTCGCGCTCGGCGTGGAACTCTCCTCGCCACCACCGGGCTTGGTCGCCGTGGCGCTCTGCGAAGTCCCGCCCCCGGTCTTGGTACTGGCCCCCGCGTCGGCCGAACCCCCGTCCCCGTCCCCGTTGTTCAGCAGCGCGTACGTCAGTCCGGCCAGCGCCAGCGCGAGGACGACCGCGCCCACGATCAGCGCGACGGCGGCCCGGCGATTGCGCTCCGGCGGTGTGGCGGGCGATGTCGTGGTGCTCCCCGGCGCGGGGACGGGCCGGGTCTGGGCGGCCGTATACGGCTGGGACGGCGTCGACGACTCCTGCGAGGCGTAGCCGGCGGTCGTCGGCGGATACATGGGCGCCTGCGCCATGTTCGCGTCGACCGTGCCGCCCGCGGCGATGATCCGCAGATCCCGCTCCGCCTGCTCGGCCGGCAGCCGCTCGGCCGGGTCCTTGCGCAACAGCGCCTCGATCACCGGCGCGAGCGGACCGGCCCGGTGCGGGTACGGCAGCTCCTCGTCGACGATCGCGCGCAGGGTGTTGAGCGGAGTGGCCTGCCGGAAGGGCGAGTTGCCCTCCACGGCCGCGTACAGCAGCACGCCGAGCGACCACAGGTCCGACTCCGGACCCGGGGTACGGCCGAGTGCCCGCTCCGGCGCCAGGAACTCGGGCGAGCCGATGACCTCGCCGGTCATGGTCAGCGCCGAACTGCCCTCGACCATGGCGATGCCGAAGTCGGTGAGCACCACCCGGTCGTCGTTCGAGATCAGCACGTTGGCCGGCTTCACGTCCCGGTGCAGGACCCCGGCCGCGTGCGCCGCCCGCAGCGCGGACAGCACCTCGGCACCGATGTGCGCGGAGCGCTGCGGGCTGAGCGGGCCCTCGATGTCCAGGAGTTCGGCCAGCGAGATGCCCCGCACCAGCTCCATCACGATCCACGGGCGGTCGTCCTGCATCGCCACGTCGTACACGGTGACGACGTTGCGGTTGGCGACCCGGGCCGCGGCCCACGCCTCGCGCTCCAGACGGGCGTACATCCGCGAGATCTCCGAGTCCGGCAGACCGGCGGGCGCGCGCACCTCCTTGACGGCGACCTCGCGGTGCAACAACTCGTCGCGGGCGCGCCACACGGTTCCCATCCCGCCCTCACCGAGGGGCGACAGGAGCCGGTAGCGGCCGGCGATCACACGTTCACTGCCCGGTTCTTCGGACACGGGCGTCCCCCCATAGCATCCGCGCGATGTCTCCACTCCGCGTCATTTGTGCCCAAAAGTAGCTCAGCCGAGTGCGGATGCCGCCCCCTTGAGCACCAATCCGGCCCCGATTGCCACGACCAGGAACGCTGACATCAGCGGGGCGGACCTGCGCACCAGGGTCGTCATCGGATGGCTCGTCAGACGCGGGCGGTTCTCCAGCACCCGAGTCATTCCGGTACCCAGCTTCACGACGGCGAATCCCGCCGCCGTCAGGGTCAGGGCGAGCCCGACGCCGTACGCCACGACGAGCAGCAGCCCGAACCACGCCTGACCGAGCGCCGCCGCGCCGACGAGCACGACGACCGCGGACGGACTCGGCACGAGCCCGCCGGCGAAGCCGAGCAGGATCGTGCCGCGAAGAGTCGGGGCGACGGCGTGCGTGTGGGTGAAGCCGCCGTGAGTGTGTTCGAGGGGGGAGTCGGGGGCGGGGTGATGAGGGTGGTCGTGGGAATGGGGGTGCGGGTGGGGGTGACTGTGGTCGTGGTCGTGGTCGTGGTCGTGGGTGTGGTGATCGTGATCGTGAGTGTGCGGATGGGGGTGGGTCTCGGTGGTGGTGTCGGCGTGCGCGGAGTGGGCGGAGGCCAGGACGAGGGCGCGTTCCTCGACCTTTTTGGTCGCGGTCTCGTGCGGGTGCGGGTGCGGGTGGTCGTGACCGTGCGTGCGGTTGCGCCAGGCCCTGCGTACGAGGGTCGCGCCCGCGAAGAGGACCAGCGCACCGCTCGCGATGCCCAGCCAGGCGATCACCGAAGGGGTCGCCGCCGAGCCGGCCGTGACCAGGAGGCCGAGGGCCACCACGCCGAGCGTGTGGGTGACCGTCACCGACGCGGCCAGCGGCAGCACGTCCTTCAGGCGGGCCCGGCCCCCACGCGCGGCTGCCGTCGCGGCCATCAGGGTCTTGCCGTGGCCCGGGGCGAGCGCGTGCATGGCGCCCAGGACGACCGCGATGAGCAGGGCGAGCGCGGCGAAGCCGACGGTGAGGTCGTGCCGGGCCACCAGGTTGTCCAGGGCGCGGGTCCAGCGGTCGGCGCCGCGGGGCAGCACGGAAGCGCCGGGGGCGTCCCGCTCGTCCTCGACCAGGGCCGGTCCGCCGGGCCGCACCCGCAGGGACGCGGTCGCGGTGTCGGCGGGGGAGGAGAGCAACTCCTTGGGGTAGCTGGTGAGTTCGTGGGAGACCGAGGTCTTGGGTACGTCCGTCGCGCTGAGCGTCATCCGGTCGCCGCGCGCGGTGATCTCCCGCCAGCCGGGCCCGGAGGTGGCGCCCGCGCTGTGGAAGCCGAGGGTGACGGTGTCGCCCTTGGGGAGCGGGGCCGTGAGGCGGCACTCCACGCGCAGGGTGTTGAGGCCGGCCTGGCCGGGGCGCACGCGCGCGTGGCTGGTGCCGACGGTGAGGTCGGTGGCGCGGCCGTCGACGGTGACCTTGCTGCCGTCCGCCGCCTTCTCGCACCGCTCCCGGGCCCAGTCGGTCATGCCGAGCCGCTCGATGTCCGGCTTGGCCTGGGTGGCCGGGATCTCGGCGAGGTCCTCGACGTGGTCGACGCGCAGTTGGCCGGGGGCGGCGACGAGACCGTCGTAGCGGTTGACGGTGAAGTTGCCGAGGGGGTGCGCGCTCGCGGCGCCGGAAGGGAGCAGCACGAGCGCGCAGGCGGCCGTGAACACGGCCGTGCAGGACGCGAACAGGCGCCGGGGCGTCACTTGGCCGCCTCCAGTGCCGCACGGGCCGTACGGGCGCCCAGGGGCGAGAAGCCGGGGTTCAGCTTCAGGGCCGCCTTCAGGTGGGCGATGCCGTCCTTCTCGTGACCGGTGGCCAGCTCGATCATGCCGCGGTGGTAGATGAAGGAGGCGTTGCGGTAGCCGGTGGCCGTGGCCCGGCGGGCGTACGGGAGGGCCTCTGCGTCGTGGCCGTTGACGTGCAGGGCCCAGGCGAGGGCGTCCGCGGTGTGCACGGTGTGGCGGCGGGCCCATTCGGCGCGGGCGGCGCGCAGGGCCGCTGCCTTGTCGCCGTGGTCGGCGGCGGCCAGCGCGGTGTCGAGGTCGGCGTTGACGCCGTTGGCGCGGGCGAGGGCGATCCAGGCGTTGACGAGGGCGTACTGGTCGGCGGCCTTCATCCGGTCGCCCTCGGCGCCGCGGTCCTCGTACAGCTCCCCGAGTTCGACCAGCGGGCCGGGCAGCGGGTAGCGGGCGACGACCAGCTCCATGCCCTTGACGGCACCGGCCTTGTCGCCGGTGGCGTACAGGGCGCGGGCGCGGCCCTCCAGGGCGGGGAGGTAGTTCTCGTCGGCGGACAGGGCGCGGGCGTAGAAGTCGAGCGCGCTCTTGTAGTCGCCCTGGTTCCAGGCGAGTTGGCCGAGCTGGGCGGCCACGTAGGAGATGTCGCCGGGGGAGGTCGCGGTGGTGAGTGCCTGCTCCAGGACCCGGCGGGCGGTCTTCACGTCGCCGCGCAGTTCGTGCACGTACGCGTACCGGGTGAAGACGGGGACGCCCGGGCGGCGGGTGTCCGCGAGGTCGGCGGCCTTCGAGGCGTCGGCGTAGCGGCCGAGTTCGACGAGGGCGTCGATGCGGGAGGAGAGGGCGTTCGCGCTGTAGGGGTTCTCCCTGAGGACCTGGTCGGCGTACTTCAGGGCGTCCTTGAAGTCGTGCCGGGCCGCGGCGAGGGCGGCCTGGCCGGTGACGGCCGCCTCGTTGCCGGGCTTCACGTCGAGGGAGCGGTCCAGGGCCTTCTCCGCCTGCGGGTAGCGGGAGGGGTCGCCCTTGGTGCGGGCCTGCTCCACGTAGGCGAGTCCGAGGGTGGCCCAGCTGCCGAAGTCCTTGGGCTGCGAGCGCAGTTGGGACTGCAGCGAGGTGATCGTCGAGTCGAGGTCGCCACTGGCCAGCAGCGCCGGCGACATCGTGCTGGGCGCGGCGGCCACGGTCGTACGGCCCTCGTCCCGGATGGCCCCGACCGCGATCGACCCGGCGGTGAGCGCGATGGCCAACAGCACGACGGAGCCGCCGAGTTGGGCGGCCCTCATCCGCCGCCCGACGGCACCCACGCGGCGCACGGCCGCGACGCGCTCGTCCTCGGCGGCGGAGGGCGCCGGCGTCGGTGCGTCTTCCCTGGAGACCAAGTGGAGTACGGGCACGGGCCGTTGCTTGGTGTCCTTCGGTGTCGACTCGCCGGTGACGGGCTTGTCGGGCATGGCCTCGGGGTCCGAAGAGGGGGGCGGCGCACTGCCGTTCGTCCTCGTCGGCTCGGTGTCGTTCGTACGCGGGGCCATGCCCTCTCCTCGATCGGCTTGCGGTGAACGGAAGTCGTGCGGCGCGGCCCGCGCCGTGGGGGATGAGTACGAGCGGGCCGCGCCAGTCGTTGGGCCGGGGTTCGCGGACCGGGCGGCACCGCTTCAAGAGCCGCCCGATCCGCCACCTAGAGGGCCGGGGTACACCCGGCCCGGCCATGAGGGGCCGTGCGGCCTAGTACGCCCGCTCGCGCATCCGGCGCCACCACATCAGGCCGCCGCCGATCAGGAGGATGCCGAGCGCGCCGGCGCCGGCCGAGGCGGCGATCAGCGGGGTGTTGCCGTTCGACGAGGAACCGGCCGGCTGGAGGGCGTCGCCCAGCTGGTTCTTGACGTCGGTGCCGCTGGACGTGCCCTTGGCGAGCGGACCGCGCGAACCCGAGGTCGGCTCGGCCACGTACGGGAAGTACTTCTCGAAGCCCTTGTCGTTCTTGTCGACCGCGTCGCCCAAGTCGTTCTTGGAACCGACGAGTTCACCCTCCATGACCTGGAGCGCGGCGTCGATCACGTCGTCGGTGAGCCGACGGCCGTTCGGGAAGCCCGCGTTGTCGCCGTCCAGGACACCGAGCCGCTTGGGGTGCGCGGTCGCCGGGATCGACGTGTTGAGGCGCAGCATCTCCGACGGCGTCGCGTACGGCTGCTCCGTGTTGAGGTCCTTGACGCCCGTGAGGAACACGCTGACGAGGTCGTTGCGCGGCTCGGCCGGCGCCTTGATCTTGTAGATCGCCTCGATGAGCTTCGGGATCTCGGGCTCGGTCACGTTCTTCAGGAACTGCGCGTCGTCCTTGGGCTGGGACGCGTTGAACTTGTCCTTGTCCTTCTGCGGGTTGACGACCTCGTTGACCAGCGGGTTGCCCAGGCGCGAGACCTGCGAGTAGTAGCCCTGCGCGTTCTTGCGCTGGGTCGTCGAGTAGATGCCGACGGTCGGGCGTGACTTCGACTGCCGGATCAGGTCGTTGGGCACCTGGAGGGCGATCGTGTTGACGTTGTAGCCCTTGAGGGTGTCGTTGCCGACCTCGGAGAGGTTGCCGCCGTACAGCAGGTCGAAGACGCGCAGGTCGGCGAAGAACGGGTCGTCGGCCTGGCCGGCGAAGGTCGCGCCGCCGTTCGACGTCTTGTAGATCGCCTGCGAGCGGAGCTTGGCGTAGTCCGGCATCGACGCCTTGCCGACGTTCGACGGGGCCGCCGGTATGTCGTCGGCGATCCTGGTCTTGTACTGCTGCTTCCCCTTCTTCAGCTTGATGAGGTCGATGTCGTAGGACTGCGTGATGTTGAGGTCGGGGTCGGTGAGGCTGGTCACCGGACCCGTGTTGTACAGGAACGTCTTCTTGTTCTTGGTCTGCGTGCTGAAGGTGTAGCGGAAGATGAAGTCGTCCAGCGCGTCACCGTTGTTGTCGATGTGCAGGTCGTACTGGGCGTCGTCCGCGAACTGGTAGAAGTTCGGGCCGCCGGCGGGTTCCTCGAACGGGATCCAGTTCGCCACGATCGTCGTGGTGTTGGCCTTGTCCGGGCTCGCGAACGCGTACAGGTCGGTGTTGTCGTACTGCGGGGTCCCCGAGATGAGGGGGGCCTCCCGGTGGGAGGAGGCCGAGGCCACTCCCGGTTCCAGCGCGGCCGTGCCGGCGGCTGCGAGCCCCCCGGCGGCGAGCGCGCCACATACGAGGGCCGCGAGCTTCCTGCGTCCCGAACCGCTCCTGGAGATAGGTGTCATGCCGTCCGTCCTCAGTGCCAACTTGCCTGACGAACGCTGATTCGGAGCGGTCGGCAGGATGGATTGGTCGAATCCCAAACGTTCTTACGGCGGACTCGGGAGCTTGTTTCAGCCGGACCGGGAATCTTGTTTTCGTCGGCCGCGGACCCGCTTTTTGGGCAGGCTGATCCGTAACCCCATCCGGAGGTGCGTTCGTTGCGAATGCCTGGTGTGACGGGACGGGGCCCATGCGGGCGGGGAGAGGGGGATCGCGTGGAGGCGGACGAGCTTCTGGTGCTCGTGGCGGGCGGCGACCAGAAGGCATTCGAGGAGCTGTACGGGCTCGTGTCCGGTCCGGTGTTCGGACTGGTGCGACGCGTCGTGCGGGATCCCGCGCAATCGGAGGAGGTGTCCCAGGAGGTGCTGCTCGAACTCTGGCGCTCCGCGGGCCGGTTCGACCCCGGCCGCGGCAGCGCGCTGTCCTGGGTGCTCACCCTTGCCCACCGCCGGGCCGTCGACCGGGTCCGCAGCGCCCGCGCGGCCGGCGAACGCGAGCAGCGCGAGGCCCGCCGCACCCACGGCCCCGCCTTCGACCACGTGGCCGAGGAGGTCGAGGCCGGCATGGAGCGCGAATGGGTACGCCGCTGCCTGGACCGACTCACCGCCCTGCAGCGCCAGTCCGTCACTCTCGCCTACTACGACGGGTACACGTACCGTGAAGTGGCCGAGCGGCTCTCGCTGCCGCTGGGCACGGTCAAGACCCGGATGCGCGATGGACTCACCCAGCTGCGCAAGTGCCTGGGAGGTGTCGCATGAGGCTGTTCCGCCGCGAGGATCTGCACTCGCTCGCCGCCCCCTACGCGCTCGACGCCCTGGAGCCCGCCGAGCGGGTCCGCTTCGAGAAGCACCTGCGCACGTGCGAGGCCTGCAACGCCGAGGTGCGGGCGCTGACCGAGGACGCGGTCCGCCTGGCCTGGTCCACGGCCACCCGGCCGCCGGCCGCGATGCGCGACCGGGTGCTGGCCGCCGTACGCGCGACTCCGCAGGTGCCCGCTCCGGCGCGGGAGCACGCGCGGGAGCGCACGCCGAACCTGCCCCCGCATGTCTGGGGTGCACAGCCGCCCCCGGGGCGCTCCCGTGCGCCCCGCGAGCGCCGCCCGTTCTTCGTGCCGTTCGCCACGGCGACGGCCGCCGCGGCCCTCGTCGTCGCCTCCCTCTTCGCGGTGCAGGCGAACCAGACCCAGGACAAGTTGGACGCGGCGCAGGCGCAGTCGCGTGAGATCGCCCACGTTCTCGCAGCCCCGGACGCACGCGCGAGCACGGGGAAGGACACGCAGGGCCGAAGTATCGGCGTGGTCGCCTCCGCCGAGGAGGGGGGCGCGGTGGTCACGCTCAGCGGGTACGACGACCTGCCGAGCGACCGCGTGCACCAGCTGTGGCTCATGCGCCCCGACGAGCAACCGCGCTCCCTGGGCCTGTTCAAGGGCGACACGCCCTTGGTCGCGTCCGGTCTCGACACGTCGGCGACATCACTCGCTGTGACCGTCGAGCCCGACGGGGGCTCACCACAGCCCACCAGCCAGCCGATTGTCCAACTCGCCCTGAAATCGGTTGGATTCGGAGAGTGACGAGAGAGGAGTCGTCAACCTCCTTACGGGGAAGGTGAATCCTGTGACCGCGATACACGAGTGCCCGGTTGGGGCGATAGGGTTACCCTGCCCGGGCCGGGTGGACTCGTACGGGTGGGGAGTGACATGGATCAGATAACGATGCACAGCAGGGCCAGGGTCCCTGCGATCACGTGCGGGAGCAGCGCGACCAGTTCGCGTCTCGACCGCCATCTCTCGGTGCTGGCAGGCCCTGCCGTGCCACAGCGGGAGACGGCAGAGGCGACCTCGTTGATGCTTGAGCTCACCGCTCGCGACACCACCAAGACACGCAGCGACCAGGGTGCGCGTGTGCGCCGGGTCTCGCTGTTCGCTCCGCTGCGCAGGCTGCGGCGTTCGCTGTTCGGGGGCCGCTGAGTTCACCGGCGTCCCCCGAAGCCGTCATCGAGGGACCGCGCCCGGTTCGGCAATCCGTCCGGTCGTCTCTCGGTACCTCCCACCCACTCGGTACCGAGAGACAACACCCAGCATTTCCTTGCCTGTTGAGGTCAGCGCTTCCCGTGCGCGTACCGCCGCACCGCCAGCGGCAGGAACACCGCGATCAGCACCGCGCACCACACCAGTGACCCGGCGACCGGATGTGCGACCGGCCAGGCGGCGCCCTCGGGCACCGGCGCGTTGCCGAACAGATCCCGCAGGGCCGTCGTCACCGCGCTGATCGGATTCCACTCGGCCACCGTGCGCAGCCAGCCCGGCAGCCCGTCGGTGGGGATGTACGCGTTGGACAGCAGCGGCAGCATGAAGGTCGCCCCGCCCAACTGCCCCGCCGCCTCCTCGCTGCGGGTGAGCAGCCCGAGGAAGATCCCGACCCAGGTCGTCGCGAACCGGAACAGCATCAACAGCCCCACGGCGCCCACCGCTTCGAGCGCACCGCCCTCGATCCGCCAGCCCACCGCATATCCGACCAGCAGGAACGGCACGGTCCCCACGGCGGTGACGACGACGTCCGCGAGGGCCTGTCCGAGCGGAACGGCCGCCCTGCTGATCGGCAGGGTGCGGAAGCGGTCCGTGACGCCCCGGTGGACATCCTGGGCCGCCTGGAACATGCCGGTCATGATCCCGTTCGCGGCCGTCGCCACCAGCAGCCCCGGCACCAGGAAGGACCGGTACTCCCCGCCCGGCATGGCCAGCGCGCTGCCGAAGACGTAGCCGAAGAACAGCAGCATGCTGATCGGCATCGTCTGGGTCAGGATCAGCAGCCCCGGATTGTTCCGCATTCGCCGCAACTGCCGGCCCAGCAGGGCCGTTCCTTCGTACGCCAGCACGCTCATGCCACTCGCTCCTCGAAGTCGGCGGTCAGTTGCAGGAACACCTCGTCGAGCGTCGGCGGGCGCAGGCTCGCGTCGAGCAACGGCACGCCCGCCGCGTCGAGTTCGCGCACCAGACGCGGCAAGGTGAGCGTCGCGTCCCGGGTCACCGCGCCGACCGCGCCCCGCTCGTGGTCGAACGTCGGCTCGGCGCCGGTGAGTTGGTCGAGCACGCCGGCCGCCTTCACCAGTACGTCCGGATCGGCGACGACGACCTCGACGTACGCCCCGATGAGCGCCTTGAACTGCGCCGGCGATCCCGTGTGCGCCACCCGTCCCCGGTCCACCAGGGCTATGTCGTCGGCGAGTTGGTCGGCCTCCTCCAGATACTGCGTGGTGAGCAGCACCGTCGTGCCGTGCGTCGTGAGCTCGCGCACGGCGTCCCAGACGAGCGTGCGGCTGGCCGGGTCCAGGCCGGTCGTCGGCTCGTCCAGGAACAGCACCTCCGGCCGGCGGACGAGGCTCGCCGCGAGGTCGAGACGACGGCGCATCCCACCCGAGTAGGTGGACGCGGGCCGATCGGCGGCCTCGGCAAGGCCGAACCGGTCGAGCAGCTCGCCGGCCCGGTCGGCCGGCCCCCGCACCCGGTGCAACCGCGCGAACAGGCGCAGGTTCTCGCGCCCCGTGAGGTCGCCGTCGACCGACGCGTACTGCCCGGTGACGCCGATGCTGCGCCGTACCGCCGCGGGCTCCCGGACGAGGTCGTGCCCCGCTATCCGCGCCGAGCCCGCGTCGGGTCGCAGCAGGGTCGTCAGCAGCCGTACCGCCGTGGTCTTGCCCGCCCCGTTCGGCCCGAGGACGCCGCAGACGGTGCCCCGGGCCACCGCGAGGTCCAGGCCGCGCACCGCGCGCACCGCGCCGAACCTCTTCTCCAGACCTTCACTAAGTACAGCGTACGTAGTATCCATGCCTTGACCATAGCGCACTACGTACGCTGTACGTAACTACGATGGTGGACGAGGTGATGATCGATGGCGGGCCGAGCGGCCGTACCCGAAGTGATCTGGGCCCGTCCCGAGCGGACGGGCCGGGGGCCGAAGCCCGCGTACAGCCGTGCCGACATCGCTGCGGCGGCGGTGCGGGTGGCCGACGCGGACGGGCTGGACGGGGTGTCCATGCGGCACGTCGCGGCCGAACTGGGCTGCGGGACCATGTCGCTGTACAACTACGTCCCCCGTAAGGAGGACCTGTACGAGCTGATGGTGGACGCCATCAGCGGCGAGCACGAGTTGTGGGAGCCGGCCGGGGACTGGCGGGCCGACATGAAGCGGGTGGCCCAGCAGACGCGCGCGCTGATGATCCGCCATCCCTGGCTGCCGCGGCTGATGTCACCGGTGTACGGCTTCAGCCCCAACGCCCTGCGCTACCTGGAGCACTGCCTGGCCTGTCTGGACTCGCGCGAGGACCTGACCTACGGCCTGAAGATGCAGCTGGTCGCCCTGCTCAACGGCGTGGTGACCACGTACGTCGCCAACGAGCTGGCCACCGCCGAGCGGACCCGGTCCCTGCCCTGGTCGCCGGAGCAGGAGAACGAGGTGCGGATCGGGTACCTCTTCGGTCAGGTGGCCACGGGGGCGTATCCGCGGATGGCGGCGGCGTTCTCGGAGGACGCCGGGCCGATTGATCTGGAGGCCGTGTTCGACCTGGCGTTGGAGAGGGTGCTGGACGCGTTCGCTCCACGGCCGTGAGGTAAGCCCGGAGACCGTCAGATCAGGGCGAACTGCCCTTCCGGACCCTCCTCGTGGTGGTCCAGCACGGTGGCCGGTCGGCGGGTCGACTCCGGGGGCGGGAGGATGCCCGCCGTGCGCAGTTCCTTCGCCGTGATGCCGTCCGGCACTGTCAACTCCCGCTGCTGTGCCCGGACGTCGGCCAGCAGGGTCAACACCGTGATCAGCTCGAGGAGTTCGGAGGTCCAGCTCTGCTGCCAGCCCGGCGGGCGGATCGCGGCGAGGGTGCCGCGCTCGGCGTCCTCCGCCGTGCGGGCGGTGAACCAGTGCTCCAGGACCCGGACTCCGGGTGCCGCCTCGAAGTCCCAGGCCTCGGGCGGGACCGGTGAGACGCGGCCCTCGTCGAGATGGAGGGCCTCCTCGTCGCGGTCGTAGTGCAGGGTGAGGGGACGGGCCGGGAGCGGTGCGCGGACGTAGGGGCGGCGGCCGCCGGGGAGCTTGGGGCGGTCGCCGTCGCGGTGCAGGAGCCACAGGGCGCGGTGGCCCAACTCCACGCCCCGGGCCCAGAGTTCGGGATCGCGGGGGAGTGGGACGGTGAGGTCGGGGCGGATCGCCGTCAGCGTCCAGGCCAGGAAGTCCACCGGATCGGGGGAGTGACCCAGGTGCGCCAGCAGACCGGGGGCCAGGTTGGGCTCCGCGCCACCGGGGCGCCGGTACAGCGGGCGGATCCGGCCGGGGCGCAGGAGCGGGATCAGCCGGGTCGCCAGCGGGGGTGAGTCCGGCGTCTCCACCACGAACACCTGCCGCTCGTCGGCCACCCGCCACAGCTCGGGGCGGGCCGCGTCGATCAGCCGGTGGTCGGGGATCAGCCACTGCTCGTCGAACGCCGCGGCCAGCACCCGGACCGGCTCGGGACACGGGCCGGCGGCGCGGATCAGCTTCTCCGTGCCGCCCGACCGGCCGGGCAACTGCCCCACGGCCGTGTGCAGGGTGCGTGAGCGGGTCGGCTCGAACAGGGCCTCCCGGTCCGGGCCCTCGGCCTTCACCAGGGTGTCCCAACGGGCCTTCAGGGAAGCCGGGTCGGGGCCCGTCGGCCACCCCCGGCCGAGCCGCGGCGGTGCGACGGACCACGGCATCAGGTCCGCCAGCGGCGGAGCGTCGTCGTGCGTCACGCTGGGCATCGTACGACGAGCCGCCGACAGCCGGCCGGGGCCGCCGGGCTCATGTGGCGTCCAGCGTCACGGTGAAGGAGAAGCGGTCGCCCCGGTAGTGGATCACCGCCACGTCCAGCACCCGGCCCTCGGAGTCGTAGGTGACACCCGTGTAGTGCAGGATCGGGCTGAGCAGCGGGACTTGGAGCAGGCGGGCCGTCTCCGGGTCCGCGAGCCGGGCCTCCACGGTGTCCGTGATACGGCTGATGTCCGCCCGGACGACGTCCCGCAGCACCTTCGTCATCGGCCACCGCACCAGCTCATCCGGGTCGAAGCGGGCGGCCAGTTCGGCACGGACGTGATTGCGCGCGTGGTTGGTCGGCTCACCGGTCTTCTCGTCCGCGCGCAGCCGGTGGTACGTCGCCACCTCGTCGATGTCCGGGAAGAACTCTGCGAGTTCGGTCGGCACCGGTGAACTGCCGTGGTCCAGCAGCTCGGTCGTCATGCCGGACTGCTGGGCCACGATCGCGTCGACCGAGCCCAGCAGCCGAACCGGCGTGCCCCGGCGGGCGGTCGGCTCGATGAAGGTGCCCCGGCGGCGGTGGCGCGTGATCAGGCCCTCCTCCTCCAGCTCCTTCAGCGCCTGCCGCATGGTCAGCACGCTCACCCCGTAGTGCCCCGCCAACTGCTCCTCGGTGGGCAGGCGCAGCGGGTCCTGCGGCGAGCGGCCCAGGATCGAGGCGCGCAGCGACTGCGACACCTGGTACCAGAGCGGCAGCTTGCGGTTCAGGACGATCGAGTCCGGGGCGAAGGAGGTCACGGGCTATCCGTACCCGTCGTCCGCGATCAGTGCAATGGGCGGAAGTGCCGCTCCATGCCCTGCCACACGTCGTCGTAGTGCCGCTGGAGGTGCTCCGCGCGGGCCGCGTGCGGGGTCAGCGTCACCGGCCAGCGCGTCTCGAACATGAACGCAAGACCGTCGTCCGCCTTCTGCGGCTTCAGCTCCGCCGCGCTCGCCCGGTCGAAGGTCTCCCGGTCCGGACCGTGCGCCGACATCATGTTGTGCAGCGAGCCGCCGCCCGGCACGAAGCCCTCCGCCTTGGCGTCGTAGGCGCCCTCGATCAGGCCCATGTACTCGCTCATCACGTTGCGGTGGAAGTACGGCGGCCGGAAGGTGTCCTCGCCCACCAGCCAGCGCGGCGCGAACACCACGAAGTCCACGCCGGCCAGGCCCGGGGTGTCCGACGGGGACGTCAGTACGGTGAAGATCGACGGGTCGGGATGGTCGTACGAGATCGTCCCGATGACGTTGAAGCGGCGCAGGTCGTAGACGTACGGCACCAGGTTGCCGTGCCAGGCGACGACATCGAGGGGCGAGTGGTCGTACGTCGCCGTCCAGAGGTTGCCGCAGAACTTGTTGACCACCTCCACCGGGCCCTCGACGTCCTCGTAGGCGGCGACCGGGGCGTGGAAGTCGCGTGCGTTGGCGAGGCCGTTGGCACCGATCGGGCCGAGCTCGGGGAGGTGGAAGGGGGCGCCGTAGTTCTCGCACACATAGCCGCGGGCGGACCCGTCGAGCAGCTCGACGCGGAAGCGGACCCCGCGCGGGATCAGCGCCACGTGCGAGGGCTCCACGTGCAGCAGCCCGAACTCCGTGTGCAGCAGCAGGCCGCCGTGCTCAGGGACGATCAGCAGCTCGCCGTCGGCGTCGCTGAAGACGCGGTCCATGGAGGCGTTGGCGTGGTAGAGGTGCACGGCCATTCCGGTGCGCTGGGTGGCGTCGCCGTTGCCGCCCAGGGTCCACAGGCCGGCCAGGAAGTCCGTGCCCTCGGCGGGTGCCGGCACCGGGTTCCAGCGCAGCCGGTTCGGGTCGGGCACGGACTCGGTGAAGGGGGCCGTACGGAGCGAGCCGTTGTCCGTGGGTGTGAACGCCGGGTGCGCGGCCGAGGGGCGGATGCGGTAGAGCCAGGAGCGGCGGTTGTGGGCGCGGGGCTCGGTGAAGGCCGTACCGCTGAGCTGTTCCGCGTACAGGCCCAGGGGGGCGCGCTGGGGCGAGTTGCGGCCGTCCGGCAGGGCGCCGGGCACGGCTTCGGAGCTGTGTTCGTTGCCGAAGCCGGAGAGGTAGGTCAACCCCTCGGCGGTCTTTCGCGCGTCCCCAGGCATGATCGCTCCCTTGCGGTCTGATTCCTATGTATCACCGTAGGATTGCGGTTTCGCAGGCGCAAGGGGGCCGTCGAGTCATCCCGGCCGGGCCGGGCCTCCTCACCAGGGAGGAAGGAGAACCAGACTCCAGGGGGATTCGGAGTGTCGGACCGTTGTTCTAGTCTCCCGGGCATGTCGTGGACGCGGGGTCTCTTTGCCGCGCTCGCGGTCTGTGTCCTGCTGCTGACCGGATCCGCGGGCTGCGACAGCAGTGCTGCCCACGATCGGAAGAACGGCGACTCGCCCTCGCCGGTGGGCAAGCTCCTCGACGACACCGACAAACAGGGGCGGCACCTGCGCGAGGTGGACGACAAGGGCGCACCCGAGGTCGGCATCGAGGTGCAGCCGGACGCCGACGACAGCTGGGACGTCCGGCTGACCGTCCACCACTTCAGCTTCTCCCCGGCCGGTACGAAGTCCCCGGCGGTGGCCGGCCGCGGCTTCGCCTACCTCTTCGTCGACCACCACCTCGTGACCCGGCTGCGCGGCCCGTCGTACCGCCTCCCGGCCGAACTCGTCCCGCGCGGCACCCACCACGTCACCGCCCGGCTGTACGCCGACGACGGCACCGTGTGGGCCGTCGACGGCAAGGCCGTGGAGAGCACCGCCGACATCACCGCGTCGGAGTCGGAGTCGGGGTCGGAGGTGACGCCCGGCTCCACCGCGAACACCGCCGCGTTCGGTATGTCGAACACTGATCTCCATGCTGGGGGGCGAGCTTCACCGCACGGCGTCGGAAAGGCATGATGAAGCCCGTGCCCGAAGCCACATCGCTACGCCGTGCGCCGGTACAGCGGCGCAGCGCGGAACGCCTGACCCGGATTCTCGACGCCTGTGCCGACCTTCTCGACGAGGTCGGCTACGACGACCTGAGCACCCGCGCCGTCGCCCAGCGCGCCGGCGTGCCCATCGGCTCGGTCTACCGCTTCTTCGGCAACAAGCGGCAGATGGCCGACGCCCTCGCCCAACGCAACCTGGAGCGCTTCACCGAGCGCGTCACCGAGCGGCTCAAGACAGCCGGGGCCGGCGGCTGGCGCACCGCGATGGACGCCGTCCTCGACGAGTACCTGGCCATGAAGCGCACCGCGCCCGGCTTCTCGCTCGTCGACTTCGGCAACCAGATCCCGGTCGGCTCCCGCCACGCCGAACCCAACCACCGGGTCGCCGACCGGCTCACCGAGATGCTCTCCGGCTACATCGACCGGGAGCCCGACGAGGATCTGCGCCGGACCTTCCTGATCGCCGTGGAGACCGCCGACACCCTGGTCCACCTCGCCTTCCGGGTGGCCCCCGACGGCGACGAGAAGATCATCGAGGAGGCGCGGGAGCTGCTGCGGGCGTATCTGTCCCGGGTGCTCGACTAGAGGCCGTCCGGCAGGGGCTGCTCGCGGGTTTCCGACCTCACCCCCCGAGAGGCCTCCCCTCTGTGCATACCGGTCGGTATGCTCACCGGGACAGGCACTGCTGCCCCCGGGAGGACCCGTGTCCCGCACCGCCCTGCGAATCTGCCCCCTGTGCGAGGCCACCTGCGGGCTGACCCTCACCATCGAGGGCACCCGTGTCACCGGCGCCCGCGGCGATCGCGACGACGTGTTCAGCAAGGGGTTCATCTGCCCCAAGGGTGCCTCCTTCGGTGCCGTCGACGCCGATCCCGACCGACTGCGCACCCCGCTCATGCGGCGGGACGGCGAGCTGCGCGAGGCCACCTGGGCGGAGGCATTCGACGCGGTCGCCGCGGGTCTGCGCCCGGTCGTCGAGCGGTACGGCGCGAACTCCGTCGGTGTCGTCCTGGGC
This sequence comes from Streptomyces pseudovenezuelae, assembly GCF_029892565.1. Lineage (GTDB taxonomy): Bacteria > Actinomycetota > Actinomycetes > Streptomycetales > Streptomycetaceae > Streptomyces > Streptomyces pseudovenezuelae_A. The sequence goes on from NZ_JARXVH010000006.1 coordinate 123,440, forward strand.
AACCCCAACGTGCACACGGTGGCCGGCGGCCTCTATCCGGCGGTCCTGCTCGCCGGGCTCGGCACCCGCAGCGTCTTCACCGCGTCCACGGTCGACCAGATGCCCAAGCACGTCTCCAGCGGACTGCTCTTCGGCGACGCCAACGCCATCCCCGTGCCGGACCTCGACCACACGGACCACCTGCTGCTCATCGGCGCCAACCCCCTTGAGTCCAACGGGAGTCTGTGCACCGCGCCCGACTTCCCCGGCAAGCTCAAGGCCCTCAAGGCGCGCGGTGGCACCCTCACCGTCATCGACCCGCGCCGCACCCGCACGGCCAAGCTCGCCGACCGCCACATCGCGATCCGGCCCGGCACGGACGCACTGCTCCTCGCGGCGATGGCGTACACCCTGTTCGAGGAAGGCCTGGTGGAACTCGGGGAGTTGGCGCCGCACGTCTTGGGCGTCGAGGAACTCCAGGTCGCCGTACGGGACTTCACCCCCGAGGCCGTCGCCGAGGCCTGTGACGTCGAGGCCCCGCTGATCCGCACCCTGGCCCGCGAACTCGCCGCCGCACCGACTGCCGCCGTCTACGCCCGGATCGGCAGCTGCACCGTCCCGTACGGCACCCTCGGCAGCTGGCTCGTCGACGTCCTCAACGTCCTCACCGGCAACCTCGACCGGCCCGGCGGCGCCCTCTTCCCGCTGTCGGCCACCGACCGGACACCACGCCCCGCCGGGCCCGGCCGCGGCTTCCAGCTCGGCCGCTGGCGCTCCCGGGTGAGCGAACACCCCGAGGCCAAGGGCGAGTTGCCGCTCTCCGCACTCGGCGAGGAGATCGACACCACGACGCCGGAGGGCGAGCCGATCCGCGCGCTCATCGCCGTCGCCGCCAACCCCGTGCTGTCCGCGCCCGACGGCGACCGGCTCGACAAGGCGCTGGACTCGCTGGACTTCATGGTCAGCGTCGACCCGTACCTCAACGAGACCTCGCGCCACGCCCACGTCGTGCTGCCGCCGCCCCCGCCGGCACAGAGCCCGCACCACGACTTCGCCTTCAACACCCTCGCCGTCCGCAACCAGGTCCGCTACACCCGCCCCGCCGTCCCCCTGGAGCCCGGCCGCATGGCCGAGACCGAGATCTTCGCCCGGCTGATCCTGGCGGCCACCGGCATGCACGGCGCGGACCCCGGGGCCGTCGACGCGATGGTGATCGACCAGACCCTCGGCAAGGCGGTCCGCGAGCCCCACTCGCCGGTCCACGGCCGCGACCCGCGCGAGTTGGCCGGCCTGCTCGCCGGCGACACCGGTCCCGAGCGCCGGATCGACATGATGCTGCGCCTGGGCCCCTACGGCGACGGCTTCGGCGTACGACCGGACGGGCTGAGCCTGGAGAAGCTGCTCACGCATCCGCACGGCATCGACCTCGGACCGCTGCGGTCACGGCTGCCGCAGCCCCTGAAGACCAGGAGCGGCAAGGTCGAGCTGCTGCCGGGGCCGATCGTGGACGATCTGCCGCGGCTGCGCCGGGCCCTGCGGGAGCGCCCGGACGGGCTGGTCCTGGTCGGCCGCCGGCATCTGCGCTCCAACAACAGCTGGATGCACAACGTCCCCGCCCTCACCGGCGGCACCAACCGCTGCACCCTGCACATCCACCCCGAGGACGCCGAGCGGCTCGGCGTGCGCGACGGGGCGCCGGTGCGGGTGAAGGGTGCCGGGGGAGAGGTGACCGCGCCCGCCGAGGTCACCGACGGCGTGCGCCGGGGCGTGGTGAGCCTGCCGCACGGCTGGGGGCACAGCCGCGCCGGCACCCGCCTCAACCACGCCTCCGTCGACCCGGGAGTCAACGTCAACCAGCTCCTCGACGGCAGCCTCCTGGACCCGCTCTCGGGCAACGCCGTCCTCAACGGAGTGCCGGTCGAATGTGCCGCCGTCCTGGCCCTGTGACCTGAGCAAAGCTGTGACCTGCAGTTTTGCGCTTATTGCTCACGCGTCAACGTCTTGTTAACAGCATTTGAACGGACCTAACGTCGTCGGACCGCCGTCTCCGGTGGGAGTTCAAGGGCGAACGTTAGGTATCCACTCATGCTGACCATCCTCGGCTTCACCATGATCGCGACCTTCCTGGTCCTGATCATGCTGAAGAAGATGTCGCCGATCGCGGCGCTCGTGCTGATCCCGGCGCTGTTCTGCGTCTTCGTCGGCAAGGGCGCCCACCTCGGCGACTACGTCATTGACGGCGTCACCAGCCTCGCCCCCACCGCGGCGATGCTCATGTTCGCGATCGTCTACTTCGGCGTGATGATCGACGTCGGCCTCTTCGACCCGATCGTTCGCGGGATCCTGAAGTTCTGCAAGGCCGACCCGCTGCGGATCGTCGTCGGCACGGCCGTCCTCGCCGCGATCGTCTCCCTCGACGGCGACGGCTCGACCACCTTCATGATCACCGTCTCGGCGATGTACCCGCTGTACAAGCGCCTGAAGATGAGCCTGGTCGTGATGACCGGTGTCGCCGCGATGGCCAACGGCGTGATGAACACGCTGCCCTGGGGCGGCCCGACGGCCCGTGCCGCCACCGCGCTGAAGGTCGACGCCAGCGACATCTTCGTACCGATGATCCCGGCGCTCGCCGTGGGCCTGGTGTTCGTCATCGCGCTCTCGTACGTCCTCGGGCGGCGCGAGCGCAAGCGGCTCGGGGTGCTGACGCTGGACGAGGTGCTGGTCGAGGAGAAGTCCGAGGAGACCGAGACGGTCCTTGTGGGCGCCGGCTCGGGTGCCGGTGCCGGTGCCGGTGCCGGCTCCGGGAAGGGTGCCAAGAGCACCGGAGGCTCAGGTTCCGGCACTGAGGCGGATCTGCCTCGGAACGAGGCCGAGGAGGAGGACGACGGCTTCCGGGGCCTCGACCCCGACCGGGCCACCCTGCGTCCCAAGCTCTACTGGTTCAACGCGCTGCTCACGGTCGCCCTGCTCACCTCCATGATCATGGAGTGGCTGCCGATCCCGGTCCTGTTCCTGCTGGGCGCCGCTCTCGCCCTGACCGTCAACTTCCCCCACATGCCCGACCAGAAGGCCCGCCTCGGCGCGCACGCGGAGAACGTACTCAACGTCTCCGGCATGGTCTTCGCCGCCGCCGTCTTCACCGGCGTCCTCCAGGGCACCGGCATGGTCGACCACATGGCCACCTGGCTGGTCGACAACATCCCCGACGGCATGGGCCCGCACATGGCCTTCGTCACCGGCGTCCTGAGCATCCCGCTCACGTACTTCATGTCGAACGACGGCTTCTACTTCGGCATCGTCCCGGTGCTCGCCGAGGCCGGCAACGCCCACGGCGTCTCGACCCTGGAGATCGCCCGCGCCTCGCTGGTCGGCCAGCCGCTGCACATGTCCAGCCCGCTGGTCCCGGCCGTGTACGTCCTGGTCGGCATGGCGAAGGTCGAGTTCGGCGACCACACCAGGTTCGTGGTGAAGTGGGCGGCGCTGACATCGCTGGTGGTGCTCGGGGCAGGGATCCTGTTCGGCATCATCTGACCCACGTGACGGAGGACTTGACCATGGGGCCCGGCACGAACCGGGGCTGGCTGCTCCGCCTCGTCATCGCGTTCAGCTTCGCGCAGGCGGCGGTGTCGATGGCCCGCCCCGCGGTGTCCTACCGGGCCCTCGCACTCGGCGCCGACGAGCGGGCGATCGGCGTCATCGCGGGCGTGTACGCGCTGCTCCCGCTCTTCGCCGCAGTACCGCTCGGCCGCCGCACCGACCACGGCCGCTGCGCACCCCTGCTGCCCGTCGGCGTGGTCCTGATCGCCGGCGGTTGCGCGCTGAGCGGCCTCGCCGGCTCCCTCTGGGCGATGGCGATCTGGAGCGGTGTGATGGGCCTGGGCCACCTCTGCTTCGTGATCGGCGCCCAGTCGCTCGTCGCCCGCCAGTCCGCTCCGCACGAACAGGACCGCAACTTCGGCCACTTCACCATCGGCGCCTCCCTCGGACAGCTCATCGGCCCGATCGCCGCGGGCGCACTGATCGGCGGCTCCGACATGGCCGCCACCAGTGCGCTCGCCCTGCTCGTCGCGGGCGCGGGCGCCGCCGTGTCGTTCACGTCGCTGTGGCGCATCGAGGACCGTACGGCCGTCAAGTCCCGTACGGAACAAGGCGACCGCGTTCCCATGTGGAGCATCCTGGGCGCCCGGGGCGTACCCGCGGGCATCTTCGTCAGCCTCTCCGTGCTGTCCGCGACCGACATCCTCACTGCCTACCTCCCGGTGGTCGGTGAGCACCGGGGCATCGCGCCCTCCGTGATCGGTGTCCTGCTCAGCATCCGCGCGGCGGCCACCATCGCCTGCCGCCTCGTCCTCACCCCGCTGCTCCGACTCCTCGGCAGAGCCGCGCTGTTGACCGCGACCTGTCTCCTGGCGGGCGTCCTGTGTGCGGGCATCGCACTGCCCGTGCCGGTGTGGGCCATCGGCCTGATGCTCGCCGCCCTCGGCTTCTGCCTCGGCGTGGGTCAGCCCCTGTCCATGACGACGGTCGTCCAGGCCGCCCCCGACGACGCCCGCTCCACCGCCCTCGCCCTCCGCCTGACCGGCAACCGCCTCGGCCAGGTCGCGGCACCGGCGGCGGCCGGCCTGGTCGCGGGGGTGGCGGGGGTGGCGGCGCCGTTCGTGATGCTGGGCGGGTTGCTGCTGGTGTCGGCGGGGGTCGCAGTGCGGTCGCCCGGTACCGGAGGTAGGCCGGGCGGGGGAGAACTGACGGGTCGTCGGGCGCTGCTCCCACGATTCGCACGGCGTATGTGAAAGAGAGTCCGAAGAACTGCGATTTGTATGAAAATCGTCTGACTCGGAGGACTCGCATGCCCACCACGTCCCTGCCGTGCCGCCCCGGGGCGCGTACTGCCGCCCTGGCGGCGCTCACCTTGGCCGTCGGCGCTCTGACGGTCCCGGCCGTCGGCGCCGTTCCGATGGCGCCCGGTGACAACGGCACCGTCAAGATCCACTCATCGGACCCGCGCACGCCGGTCGGCGACCCGAGGGACGAGCCCAAGGTCTGCGGGTTCTACATCGACGCCACGGGCTTCGACGCCAACCAGAGCATCACCTGGTCCATCGAGACGCAGCCCCTCGTTCAGGGCGGTGCGACGAGCGGCGGCGCCATCGTGCTCCCACAGGGCGCGGGCCACACCACGGACCAGATGCTGCCCGACGGGCAGTACAAGCTCACCTGGAGCATCGTCGGCGGCAACGGCGCAGGCAAGCAGAAGGTGTTCAAGGTCGACTGCGGCACCACACCGCCCACCAGCCCGCCGCCCACCACTCCGCCCCCCACAAACCCGCCGGGCGGTCCCGGCGGCCCGCACGGTGGCCCCCCGGCTGGCGGTGGCGGGCTGGCCCGTGACGCCGCGCTCGGCCCGGTCGCCGGTGCCGCCGCCGTGGGGTTGGCCGCGGTGGTCGGGACGGTCTGGTTCCGACTCCGTCGCCGCCCGCATGGCGCCGCGTAGTCAGCTGCGCAGGCCCTCGGGGCCCGGCGGCGCAGTCCCGCCCGTCACCGTCCGTCCAGGTGGCGGGCGACGGGAACTGCCCGCCGGGCACCGGCGCCGGACGCGCGCCTACCGTCTGACGCGGACGGTCGTCGTGGCCGTCGCGCTGGTGGTGGGCGGCGTCTGGTGGGCCCAGGAGAAGGAGCCCGCCCGGCCGACGGCGACCGATGCGTCGGCCCCCTCCTCCTCCGGGGCCGTCGGCCCCCGCACGACCGACGCCCGCCCGGCCCCGCCGCGCCCCCTGCCCCGTTCCCGCCCGATCCGCGTCACCATCCCCTACATCGACGTCGACGCCCCCGTCATCGGCCTCGGGCTCGACCGCGAACACCGGCTCACGGCACCGCCCGAGGGCGACGCCGACCAGGTGGGCTGGTACGTGGGCGGCCCCTCGCCCGGCGAGCGGGGCACCGCCGTCCTCGTCGGTCACCTCGACACGCATGCCGGCCCCGCCGTCTTCGTCGGCCTCGGTGAACTCGACACCGGCCACCGCGTCGAACTGCGGCGCGCGGACGGCCGTACCGCCGTCTACACCGTCGACGCCGTGCGGACGTACGAGAAGGCGCACTTTCCCAACGGGGAGGTCTACGGCACCCGCGACCGCCCCGAACTCCGCCTGATCACCTGCGGCGGCTCCTACGACCGCCGGACCGGCTACGCGGGCAACACCGTCGTCTTTGCTCACCTCACCGGGACCCGCGGACCGGACGCCGCGCACTGAATCGGATCGTCCGCTTTCTCACAGGCTGAACCGGACCGCCCGAACTCTTCCCCCCGCCGCGCACATTCCGTTAGCTTCCGTGACTCACAGGCCCCGCGCGACCCGCTCGGGGCGTTGGACCGCGGAGCACCAGCGCCTGACGCAGCCCCCGGGGGCACCCGAAATGACACGCGCCATCTCCTTGCACGACGTGAGCAAGTCCTACACCCGAGGTGTCCGCGTGGTGGACCGGCTGACGTTGGACATCGCGCCGGGTGAGTTCCTCGTCCTGCTCGGGCCCTCCGGCTGCGGGAAGTCCACGGTGCTCCGCATGATCGCCGGCCTGGAGGAGATCACCGAGGGACGGCTGCTGCTGGACGGCCAGCACTCCAACGACCTGTTCCCGTACGAGCGGAACATGGCGATGGTGTTCCAGAACTTCGCCCTCTACCCGAACATGACGACCCGCGGCAACATCGGCTTCCCCCTCCGGGTGGAGAACCGCGGCGAGGACCCGAGCGTCCGCGTGGACGCCACCGCCCGCATGCTGGGCATCGAGGACCTCCTCGACCGCTTCCCCAGCCAGCTCTCCGGCGGCGAACGCCAGCGCGTCGCCATGGGCCGGGCCATCGCCCGCCACCCCTCCGCCTTCCTGATGGACGAACCGCTCTCCAACCTCGACGCCAAGCTCCGCAACCGCTTACGCGCCGAAATCTCGCGCCTGACCCGCGAGTTGGGCGTCACCACGGTCTACGTCACCCACGACCAGGCCGAGGCCATGTCACTCGGCGACCGGGTCGCCGTCCTGCGCGGCGGGGTGCTCCAGCAAGTGGGCACTCCGCGCTCGGTCTACGCCCTGCCCCGCAACGTCTTCGTCGCCGCCTTCATCGGCACCCCGCGCATCAACCTGCTGCGCGGACTCGTCCGCGCCCCGCTCGACGGCGCGATGACCATCAGCCTCGGCAAACAGTTCCTGCGCCTGCCCGAACCCCTGTCCCTGGACCACCAGTTGCTGCGGGTGCAGCAGGGCCGCGAGGTGATCGTCGGGCTGCGTTCGGAGGCCGTACGGATCGCCAAGCGGGAGGACGCGCGGCCCGGCGAGGTGGTGCTCACCGGTCTCGTGGAGCACGTGGAGTTCCAGGGGCACGAGGTCCTCGTCCACTTCAACACCGGCTCCCGGCCCGCCTTCGTACCGGACCTGGAGGCCCCGCGCCCGGCCGCCCGCCCCTCCAGACGCCGCCGCAGAGAAGGCCGGTCGGTCCTGGGGCGCCTGCGGGAGCGGGCCGGAGTCCTGCGCGCCGGACGGGTCGTGGTCCTGGACGACGACCCGACGGACCAGGACCCCGTCCCCGCCGAGGGCCGCCTCCCCGGCGACATGGTCGTCCGCACCACCCCCGACATCGACCTCCGGTACGGCATGCAGGTCCCCCTCCTCGTCGACATCGCCCACCTGTTCGTCTTCGACCAGCACGGCGAACGCATCTGCCCGGCCCCGGCGCGCCTGCCCGACCTGGAGGAATGACTGCTGCCGGGGAGGGCGTACGAACCTTCCGACGGCCTGCGTCTGGCGTCTGAAAACTAACGCCGCTAGTTTATGAGCCGGACGACGAAGCGGCCCGCCCGGGAGGACGCACGATGAAGGCACACGACGGCATGTACATCGACGGTGCCTGGCGCCCCGCCGCCGGCCCGGACACGATCGAGGTCGTGAACCCGGTCGACGAGGAGGTCGTCGGCCGGGTCCCCGCGGGCACGGCCTACGACGTCGACACGGCCGTACGGGCCGCCCGTGCCGCCCTCCCGGGCTGGGCCGCGACCCCGCCCGCCGAGCGGGCCACCCGCCTAGCCGCCCTCCGGGACGTGCTGACCGCCCGCAAGGACGAGGTCGCCGAGACGGTCACCGCCGAACTGGGCTCACCCCTCGCGTTCTCGCAGGCCGTCCACGCGTCCGTGCCGATCGCGGTCGCGGGCTCGTACGCCGAACTCGCCGCGACCTTTGCCTTCGAGGAGAAGGCCGGGAACTCCACCGTGCACCTGGAGCCGGTCGGCGTGGTGGGTGCGATCACGCCCTGGAACTACCCCCTGCACCAGATCGTCGCCAAGGTCGCCCCCGCGCTGGCGGCCGGCTGCACGGTCGTCCTGAAGCCCGCCGAGGACACCCCGCTGACCGCCCAGCTCTTCGCCGAGGCGGTCCACGAGGCCGGCCTCCCCGCGGGCGTCTTCAACCTGGTCACCGGCCTCGGCCCGGTCGCCGGACAGGCCCTCGCCGAACACCCCGGCGTCGACCTGGTCTCCTTCACCGGCTCCACCGCCGTCGGCCGGCAGATCGGCGCGATCGCGGGCGCCGCGATCAAGAAGGTCGCCCTGGAGCTGGGCGGCAAGTCCGCCAACGTCATCCTGCCGAGCGCCGACCTCGCCAAGGCGGTCAACGTCGGCGTCGCCAACGTCATGTCCAACTCGGGCCAGACGTGCAGCGCCTGGACCCGGATGCTGGTGCACCGGGACCAGTACGAGGAGGCGGTGCGGCTGGCCGCCACGGCCGCCGCCAAGTACGGCGAGCGCATCGGCCCGGTCGTGAACGCCAAGCAGTGGGCGAGGGTGCGGAGTTACATCGAGAAGGGGATCGCGGAGGGCGCCCGGCTGGTTGCCGGCGGCCCCGAATCCCCCCGGGAGCAGGGCTACTTCGTCAGCCCGACCGTCTTCGCCGACGTCACCCCCGACATGACCATCGCCCAGGAGGAGATCTTCGGCCCGGTCCTGTCCGTCCTGCGCTACGAGGACGAGGAGGACGCCCTGCGCATCGCCAACGGCACGGTCTACGGACTCGCGGGCGCCGTCTGGGCCGGCGGCGAGGCCGAGGCCGTCGCCTTCGCGCGCCGCATGGACACCGGCCAGGTCGACATCAACGGCGGCCGCTTCAACCCCCTTGCCCCCTTCGGCGGTTACAAGCAGTCGGGCGTCGGCCGTGAACTCGGCACGCACGGGCTGTCCGAGTACCTCCAGACCAAGTCCCTCCAGTTCTGAGGAGCGTTTCCGTGGTTCGCGCCGCCGTCCTGCCCGCCGTGGGCGCTCCTCTGGAGATCACGGACATCGACCTGCCCGACCCCGGCCCCGGCCAGGTCCGCATCCGCCTCGCCGCCGCCGGCGTCTGTCACTCCGACCTGTCCCTGTCCGACGGCACCATGCGCGTGCCGGTCCCCGCCGTGCTCGGCCACGAGGGCGCCGGCACGGTCGTGGCCGTCGGCGAAGGCGTCACCCACGTCTCACCCGGCGCCGAGGTCGTCCTCAACTGGGCTCCGTCCTGCGGCAGTTGCCACGCCTGTGGGCTCGGCGAGGTGTGGCTGTGCGCCAACGCCCTGAACGGCGCCGCCGACGTGTACGCCCACCGCGCGGCCGACGGCTCCGACCTCCACCCCGGCCTGAACGTGGCCGCGTTCGCCGAGGAGACGGTCGTATCGGCCGCCTGCGTCCTGCCCCTCCCGGACGGGATCCCGCTGACGGACGCGGCCCTCCTCGGCTGCGCCGTCCTCACCGGCTACGGCGCCGTCCACCACTCGGCGCGGGTCCAGCCGGGCGAGACGGTCGCGGTGTACGGCGTCGGGGGAGTGGGCCTGGCCGCGCTCCAGGGAGCCCGTATCGCCGGCGCCTCGCGGATCGTCGCGGTCGATGTCTCCCCGGAGAAGGAGGAGTTGGCGCGGACCGCGGGCGCCACGGACTACGTCCTGGCGTCCGACACGACCGCCCGCGAGATCCGCGCCCTCACCGCCAAGCAGGGAGTGGACGTGGCGATCGAGTGCGTGGGCCGCGCGACGACCATCCGCGCGGCCTGGGACTCCACCCGCCGCGGCGGCCGCACCACGGTGGTCGGCATCGGCGGCAAGGACCAGCAGGTCACCTTCAACGCCCTCGAACTCTTCCACTGGGGACGGACGTTGGCCGGCTGCGTCTACGGCAACTCCGACCCGGCGAAGGACCTCCCGGTCCTGGCCGACCACGTCCGCGCCGGCCGCCTCGACCTGGGCGCGCTCGTCACGGAACGGATCGCCCTGGACGGCATCCCGGCGGCCTTCGAGAACATGCTGGCGGGGAAGGGCGGCCGGGCGCTGGTCACGTTCTGAGGCCGACGGCGCGCCGGTCGCCCTTCTGAGGGCGGCCGGACGCCGCTCACTTCCTGACGGGCACGTCCTCGGGCGGCGGCTCGGCGACGACCGCCGAAGTCGCCCCCGGCTCGGTCACGACCACCGGAGTCGCCCCCGCCGTCTCGGCTTCCTCCGCCACTGTCCTCACCCGAGCCCGGGACCGGGACACCGCCACACCCGCCAGACACAGCACCCCGCCCGCCAGCGTCAGCAGCCCCGGCACCTCGCCGAGCGCCAGCCACGACATCAGGACGACCAGCGCGGGCACCGCGTACGTGGTCGCGCCCATCTTGCTGGCGGTCGTCCGGGCCAGGGCGTACGCCCACGTCGTGAAGGCGAGCGCGGTCGGGAAGACGCCCAGATACACCATGTTGAGCGTGGCGGAGACGGGCGCGTCGGCCGCCTCGTGGACGAGCTGCCCGGCGAACGGCAGACAGGCCACCGCCCCGATGAGGCACCCGAACGTCGTCACCTGGAGCGCGCTCGCCTTGGCGAGGGCCGGCTTCTGGGCGACGACCCCGCCCGCGTACGCGACCGCCGCGAGCAGACACAGCACCACCCCGAGCACGGACGAACCGCCCTGGCCCGACATCGACAACCCCACGGTCACCGCACCGGCGAACGACACCGCCATCCCCGCCAGCAGCCGCGGCGGCATCGCGTCACCGAGCAGCCGGGAGCCGAGCAGGGCGATGAGGATCGGCCCGATGTTCACGACGAGCGCGGCGGTACCGGCGTCGACCTGCTGCTCACCCCAGTTCAGGACGACCATGTAGAACCCGAACCACAGCACGCCCGATATCGCGATCCCCCGCCACGCGGCCCGCGGCGGCACCCCCTCCCGCCGTACGGCCCAGATGACCCCCAGCGCCACCACTCCGCTCACCAACCGCCCCAACGCCAAGGCCCCCGGCGAGTAGGCGTCCCCCGCGCTCCGGATGGACACGAACGCGGAGGCCCACAGCACGACGGTGACGACAGCGGCGGCGGTCGCGGCCCACTCGGTACGACGAACGGTTCTCTTCATGGACCGAGGCTAGCCAGCGACGAGGGGGCACCGCTGGCGGAAATCGGACGCCAGGCTCGGAGCAAGGGCATGATGCCTGGGGGGTCAGATTTATTGCCTCCTAGGCTTGACGTCGGCTTGGTCGGAAGGGCAAAGTCCGGCACAGGTGCCGACAGGTGAGGACGGTCCGATGAGCCACTACTCCATACCGAAGCGCGTACATCGCCTGTGGTCGTTGGAGCACGAGCCCGCGCTGGAGGTCGAGGGCGGGGACACCGTGTCCTTCGAGCTCACCGAGGCCACGGACGGACAGTTCGACCCGGGCTCGACCGCCGAGGTGATCGCGGGCTTCGACTGGGACCGGGTCTATCCACTGGCCGGCCCCGTCATGGTCAAGGGCGCCGAGCCGGGAGACGCCCTGGAGGTGGAGTTCCTGGAACTGCGCTCGGTGGACTGGGGCTGGACGGCCGTACTGCCGGGCCTCGGCCTGCTCAGCGAGGACTTCCCCGACGCGCACCTGCACCTGTGGGACCTGAGCCGTGGAGACAAGGCCGGCTTCCTCGGCGTCGCCCAGATCCCGATCCGTCCCTTCTGCGGGGTGGTCGGCGTCTGCCCGGACGTCACCGAACCCCAAAGCGTCCTGCCGCCGGGCCACTTCGGCGGCAACGTCGACTGCAAAGACCTGGTCGTCGGCACCAAGCTCTACCTCCCGGTCCAGGTCCCCGGCGCCCGCCTGAGCCTCGGCGACCCCCACGCGGCCCAGGGCGACGGCGAGTTGTGCGTCAGCGCGATCGAGGCGTCCATGTCGGGCACGGCAAGAATCCGCCTGCATAAGGGCCGCCGCATCACGGCCCCCCAGTTCGAGACGGCGGGCCCCCTACGCACCGACGACGCCCGAGCCGGCCACTACGCCACGATGGGCGTCGCTCCCGACCTCATGCAGGCCGCCCAGGGTGCGACCCGAGCAATGATCGACCACCTCGGCGCCCACTACGGCCTGGACCCGGTCGACGCCTACGTCCTGTGCAGCGTCGCCGTGGACCTGAGAATCACAGAGGTGGTCGACGCCCCGAACTGGGTGGTCTCGGCCTACCTGCCGAAGGCGTACCTCAACACCCCTTGAGACACGGGATGTCACGCTAGAGTCCGGCCGCTCGTCGGCCCAGGACGGGCTCGGCGAGGAATCTCGCCGGGCCGCACAGGGTCTGGCCGTGCCGGGCGAAGAGCTCGTCTCGGGAGTCGAAGTGACCGAGGTCGGTGAGCAGGTACGCCGAGAGGTCGCACGAGCCGTCCGACGCCGGGCAGGCCGTGGCCCCGTCCCAGTCGACGCTCGTCCTGGACAGCGCCTCGAAGAGCGTCTCCGGACCGGCGTTCGTGAAGCCGCCGTCGGCCCGGCCGCGTCGCTCGCCGGCACCGGCGAAGAGCTCGGACACCGGAAGCCGACGTGCGGCGGAGCGATCGGCCTCCGGCGGCTCGTCGACGAGGAACTCCGGCCAGGCCAGCACGACTTGGTCGGGAACCAGCCGGCGCAGCCGGGGGAAGCGCGGGTACCAGAACGTGCCGTCCACGACGAGCCCGCGTACCCGGGAGGGAACTCCCCACGCCCGCGCGACCGCTTCCAGTACGGCCATCCGCTGACTGCAGGAGCCGCGGCCGAGCCGCAGGATCTGAGACACCGGTCGCGCCTCCTCCACCGAGTACACCGGGCGAACCTCTGCGGAGATCCACCGATGTGCGCGGCGCAGGGCCGCCACCTTCGCTGCGGGTCCCTCCCCTTCCGGGGTGGCGATGCCGATCCTCCGAACGGCAGACCGGACCCGCGGATGTCCCCGGTCGAGAATCCGCGTCGGCGCCGTTCCTCCGCAGGCACCATGGCCGCCGGCCACGTCCTGTCGAGTCCGCCCACGCGGCGTCAGCAGCGTGCTCACCATGACCGGCCCCTCTCGCCCCGAAGGCGGCCAGTCTCGCAACTTTTTTGAACACGTTCAAGTGCTAGCCGGCTCGCCGCATCTCCTCGAACTGCCCCGCCAACCCGTCGAGCAGCGCGGCAAGCCCTGTCTCGAAGGCCCGCTGATCGACCTTCTCCTGCTGCTCCGCAAGCAAATGCGCCTGCCCGAGGTGCGGATAGTCGGCGGGATCGTACGCACTCGCGTCATCCACGAATCCCCCCGCGAAAGACCCCAACGCCGACCCCATGATGAAGTACCGCATCAGCGCCCCGATCGACGTGGCCTGCGCCGCCGGCCACCCCGCCGCCACCATTCCCCCGTACACCGCGTCGGCGAGCCGCAGCCCGGCCGGCCGCCGCCCGGGCCCGGTGGCGAGAACGGGGACGATGTTCGGGTGATCACGCAGAGCGGCCCGGTACGACACCGCCCAGTCGTGCAGCGCGGTCCGCCACTCCCGCCCGTCCTCGAACATCGACAGGTCCACCTGCGCGCTCACCGAGTCGGCGACCGCCTCAAGAATCTCGTCCTTGGTGCGGAAGTGGTTGTAGAGCGAGGGTCCGCTCACGCCGAGCTCGGCGGCGAGCCGGCGCGTGGAGACGGCCGCGAGGCCCTCCGCGTCCACCAGCACACGTGCCGTCTCGACGATCCGGTCGGTGCTGAGCAGGGGCTTGCGCGGTCGGGCCATGGCGCACATAGTAGGGCTGCGCGACCGAAACTAGCAGTGCTAATTTAAATGCGCACACTACCTCTCCGTACGGCTCTCGACTTGGGGTGACGCGTCATGAACCTGGGGCTCAGCGAGGAGCAGGAGGCGGTCCGGCAGCTCGCGAAGGACTTCGTGGCCCGCGAGATCGCCCCGCACGTCGTCGACTGGGACCGGGCCGAGGAGGTCGACCGGTCGATCGTGAAGAAGCTCGGCGGGGTCGGCTTCCTGGGCCTGACCGTTGACGAGGAGTACGGCGGCTCCGGCGGCGACCACCTCGCGTACTGCCTGGTCACCGAGGAGCTGGGGCGCGGCGATTCGTCCGTGCGCGGGATCGTGTCCGTCTCGCTCGGGCTGGTCGCCAAGTCGATCGCCGCCTGGGGGAGCGAGGAGCAGAAACGGCGGTGGCTGCCGGGGCTCACCTCCGGCGAGCACATCGGCTGCTTCGGCCTGACCGAGCCGGGCACCGGCTCCGACGCCGGCAACCTCACCACCCGGGCCGTGCGGGAAGGCGACGACTACGTCATCAACGGCACCAAGATGTTCATCACGAACGGGACCTGGGCCGACGTCGTCCTCCTCTTCGCCCGCTCCACCGACGCCCCCGGCCACAAGGGCGTCTCCGCCTTCCTCGTACCGACCGACACCCCCGGTCTGACCCGCCGTACCATCCACGGCAAGCTCGGCCTGCGCGGCCAGGCCACCGCCGAACTGGTCCTTGAGGACGTACGCGTCCCCGCCTCCGCGATGCTCGCCCCCGAGGGCAAGGGCTTCTCGGTGGCGATGTCGGCGCTGGCCAAGGGGCGGATGTCGGTCGCGGCGGGCTGCGTCGGCATCGCCCAGGCCGCGCTGGACGCGGCCCTGCGCTACGCGGGCGAACGCGAGCAGTTCGGAAAGCCCATCGCGCAGCACCAGTTGGTGCAGGAGCTGATCAGCGACATCGCCCTCGACGTGGACGCGGCCCGGCTGCTGACCTGGCGGGTCGCCGATCTGATCGACCGCGGGCAGCCCTTCGCCGTCGAGTCCTCCAAGGCCAAGCTCTTCGCCTCGGAGGCCGCGGTCCGGGCCGCCAACAACGCCCTCCAGGTCTTCGGCGGCTACGGCTACATCGACGAGTACCCGGTCGGCAAGCTGCTCAGGGACGCCCGGGTGATGACCCTCTACGAGGGCACCAGCCAGATCCAGAAGCTGCTCATCGGGCGCGCGCTGACGGGGATTTCGGCGTTCTGAGTACTCCGGCTGAGTACGCGGACGGATGTGGTGACGGCCGTGTCGGCCGACGCTTGTCCCCATGAGCGAAGCATCGGGCAAACCGCAGAACACGGCCGCCTTCTACGGCCAGGCCGTCGCCTCCTTCTCCGTCGCCATCGCGGCGACCGCCATCGGCATCTTCAAGCTGCAGGCCGACGCCTGGGTGCGGGCCTTCCTCGCGATCGCCGTCCTGTATCTGGTCACCTCCTCCTTCACCCTCGCCAAGGTGATCCGGGACCGGCAGGACGGGGCGCGCGGCGCCTACAACCCATTCGAAAAGCTCTGAGCGGGCAGCCTAAGCGCTCGCTCAGCTTCGGCGGTATGGTGGAGCCCTTGCCATCGAGAGGGGCTTACGAGCGATGAGTACGGCGGAGGAGACGGCCGGCGGCGAGACGCAGGCCTGGGGCGAGGTCACGCCCGACGCGGCCCGGCGGCTGCTGGTCGCCGCTGTGGAGGCCTTCGCCGAGCGCGGGTATCACGCCACGACGACCCGCGACATCGCGGGCCGCGCCGGGATGAGCCCGGCCGCGCTCTACATCCACTACAAGACCAAGGAAGAGCTGCTCCACCGCATCAGCAGGATCGGCCACGAGAAGGCACTGGAGATTCTGCGGACCGCGTCCCGGCGTGAGGGCACCGCGAGCGAGCGGCTCGCCGACGCCGTCGGCTCCTTCGTCCGCTGGCACGCCGGTGGACGCACCACCGCGCGGGTCGTGCAGTACGAGCTCGACTCGCTCGGCCCGGACGCCCGCGCCGAGATCCTCGCGCTGCGCCGGCAGTGCGACGCCGAGGTGCGCGGGATCATCGAGGACGGCATCGCCTCCGGCGAGTTCGACGTGCTGGACGTCAAGGGCACCACCCTCGCCGTGCTCTCGCTCTGCATCGACGTGGCCCGCTGGTTCAGCCTCGAAGGCCGCTGGACGCCGGACGAGATCGGCGCGCTCTACGCCGACCTCGTACTGCGGATGGTCGGCGCCGCGAAGTAGCGCCTGCAGGTAGTCGCGAAACTGCGCCTACAGGTAGTACCGGGACACCGACTCCGCCACGCACACCGGCTTGTCGCCGCCTTCGCGCTCCACGGTGAAGGCGACGCTGACCTGGACACCGCCCGCCACGTCGTCGACGCCGGTGATCCGCGCGGTGGCGCGCACGCGGGAGCCGACGGGGACCGGGGCGGGGAAACGGACCTTGTTGGTGCCGTAGTTGACGCCCATCTTGACGCCCTCGACCTTGATCAGCTGCGGGCCGAAGAGCGGCAGCAGGGACAGGGTCAGATAGCCGTGCGCGATGGTGGTCCCGAAGGGCCCGGCCGCCGACTTCTCCGGGTCCACGTGGATCCACTGGTGGTCGCCGGTCGCTTCCGCGAACAGATCGATCCGCTTCTGGTCGACCTCCAGCCAGTCGGTGTACCCCAACTGCTCGTCCACCGCCGCCCTCAGCTCGTCGACGGACGCGAAGATCCTCGGCTCTGCCATGTCCCGGCCTCCCATGTGCCTCAAGCTGTACCGCAACGTCTAAGCAACTGCTTAGCATGGTCGGGCCGGGAGGCAATGTCAACGGACCGGGGCGCGTCCGGGGTGGGTAGGGTTCGAGGAGTGCCTCAGATTCCCGAGAAGATCCACGAGCTCACGGTCGGCCAACTCGCCGCGCGCAGCGGGGCCGCCGTCTCCGCCCTGCACTTCTACGAGTCCAAGGGCCTGATCACCAGCCGCCGCACCACGGGCAACCAGCGCCGCTACCAACGTGACGCGCTGCGCCGGGTCGCCTTCGTGCGGGCCGCCCAGCGGGTCGGCATCCCGCTCGCCACGATCCGCGCGGCGCTCGCCGAACTTCCGGAGGAGCGCACGCCCACCCGCGAGGACTGGGCCCGCCTCTCCGAGGCCTGGCGCTCCGAACTCGACGAGCGCATCAGCCAGCTCGGCCGGCTGCGCGACCACCTCACCGACTGCATCGCCTGCGGCTGCCTCTCCCTCGACACCTGTGTCCTGTCCAACCCGGACGACGTGGTCGGCGAACGCCGGAACGGGTCACGCCTGATGGTGGATCACCGGCAGACGCGGACGACGGGCGGCCGACGCCGGGAAGAGGAGGCGAGAGAGGAGGGAAGAGGGGAAGGGAGCGAGGAGCCGAAGAGCTGCCGCTGACCCCCGCTCGTACGGCGAGCCGCGGCTGACCTGCGCGCGAACGAAGAGCCGCCGCTGACCTGCGCGCGAACGAAGAGCCGCCGCCGACCTCCTTTGCGGGCGCTACCGTCGCCCCGCGTGGTACTCGACCAGCCCCGCCGCCACCAACTCCGCGTTGGACCGCGCCCGTTCCCCGTCCGGCAGGACCAGCGTGTCCTCCAGGCCGATCCGGGTCGCGAGCCCCAGCCGGCCCGCCAGCCGCAGCACCGGCCAGGCGCCGCCGTCCTCGCCGTGCAGCAGCACCGGGCGGCCGTGCGCGGAACCGAGGTCGGCCAGCAGAGCGCGCGCCGAGGCCTCGGCCGTGTCCGCGTCGGTGTCCGTCACCTCGGCGAGCACGCGCAACACCCTTGGGCCGAGCGGCGAGGCCGCGAACCGGGCGGCCGCGTCCGTGCCGGACCAGATGCCGGCCTCGACGCCCACGCCGAGGTCGAGCAGGGCGGCGGCGATCTCCTCCGCGCCCTCCTCGTGCCAGTTCACCGAGGCATGGTCGGGGAGGGCGGGCAGGGCGGCCCAACTCCGTATGCGGGCAAGCCGAGTCACCGGGTCCGGGTCCGCCCAGGCGCCCGTGGTCACGCCGACCGGCACCGACACGCGCCGGCGGATCGCCGCCAGCGTGGGCGCGAGCACCTTGGGCGACAGGGAGTCGCTGCCGCACGGGGTCTTGGGGTGGACGTGGACGTCCGTCGCTCCGACCACGACGGCCGACTCCGCGGCCTCGCCCATCGCTTCCGGCGACAGCGGCACACCGGCCCCGTCGGCGGCTCCCCGGGGCCCGTTCAGACACACCTGCACCATGGCTCGATGGTGCCAGCCGCCAGTGACAACCGACATGTGGCGGCACTCGGTAGCGGGACGGTTCGGTTCTCGTCGGTGATCGACTGTTTCGGGGGCGCGGCATCCCCGGCGCACCCCCGTCGAGCTCAGGCCGAGACGAGCAGCAGCCTTCCGCGCCTTGCGTCCGCCAGGGCCTCGGCTGTGAGCACGGGCCGTGGTACGAGGATTCCGCAGTGAGTGCAGACGGGACCGGTCGAGGGTTCGTGGTCGAGGTCGTACTTCCAGGTCAGACGTGCTCCGCCGCACGCCGGGCAGCCGGCGCCGGGGTCGTGTTCCAGCGCGGAGATCAGCCGGCGCAGTACTTCGGCCAGCGGCTCACGGGGGTGGACCCGCGGGTCGTCGCACCACGCGACACCGAAACCTCCCCAGGTCAGTCGGTGCCAGTCGTCGATACTGCCGGGACTGCGCAGTCCGTCGTGCTTCTCCTTGCGACGTCGCTCGGCGAAGTCGACCTCGTAGGCCAGCCAGACCGAACGCGCTTCTTCCAGTTCGTCCAGTGCGGCCACGAGCCGCACCGGGTCGGGGGAGCGGTCCTCGGGGCCGAACCCCGCCCGGGAGCACAAATGGTCCCAGGTCGCCCTGTGCCCGTACGGAGCGAACCGCTCAAGGCACTTGCGAAGTGAGTAGCGCCGCAGTGCGAGATCGCTCCGCGGATCGCGGACCTGTCTCGCCAGACTCCGGAAACCTGCCATCGCCCTGCACCTCCGTCACACCTGCACCTGTACTTCGGTCACTTCGGCGTCGTCGTGGGGACGTCGCCGAATAGACGTATCGACACGCGATTTGGCTCCATCCGATTTCCGATGACCTCCATAAGCAGGCTCACCAACCAAAACTTGACGCATGTTCATCTTCTATCCCGGGGATACCGGCGGTAACGTCCCGGCTCACCCCCCTGTCGGTAGGAGCTGCCATGCCACGGCGTACCGCACCGAACGTGCTCGACAGACTGAGAACTCCCCGCAGATTCCCTGGGTTCCTGAAGACCGCTGCCGTATGCGCCCTGATCGCCGGACTTTTGTCCCCCCTTTCCCAAGTGGCGGCCGAGGCCGCAGACACGACCACCGCCCTCGCCGCCAACGACTACTGCGGCGGCCAGTGCTCCGACATCCTGCCGCCGGGCGAGAACGGCAACGCCACGCTCGCGCAGGTCCTCCTCAACCAGGCCTTCGGCATCCAGCCCGACCACGCCGAGGACCAGCTCGGGCCGTACGCCAACCTGGCCACCGGCTACTCCTCCCTCACCGACGCGAAGATCAACACCTTCTTCAACGACGCGTCGTTCGGTGTCGCTTCCGATCAAGTCGCCTCCACCGAGAGTCCCGCGGGCCGCACCGACGTGAAGATCGTCCGCGACAAGAAGGCGGGCGTTCCGCACATCACCGGTACCACCAGATACGGCACCGAGTTCGGTGCCGGCTATGCGGCGGCCGAGGACCGGCTGTGGCTGATGGACGTCTTCCGGCACGTGGGCCGCGGCCAGCTGACCACCTTCGCGGGCGGTGTGGCCTCCAATCAGGGCCTTGAGCAGGAGTTCTACCGCAACGCCCCGTACTCCGAGGCCGATCTGCAGGCGCAGATCGACAACGTCATCGCCACCAACGGGACCCGCGGCCAGCAGGCCCTCGACGACGCCAACGCCTATCTGGCCGGCATCAA
Organism: Streptomyces pseudovenezuelae; assembly: GCF_029892565.1. Lineage (GTDB taxonomy): Bacteria > Actinomycetota > Actinomycetes > Streptomycetales > Streptomycetaceae > Streptomyces > Streptomyces pseudovenezuelae_A. The sequence continues at coordinate 143,370 of NZ_JARXVH010000006.1, forward strand.
CTCCTACATCGACGCCTCCGACAGCGGCCGGTACTTCCCCGGTGAGTACGTGCTGACCGGGCACAAGGACTCGATCACCAACGCCGGCACCATCGACCACTTCAAGCTCACCGACCTGGTCGCGCTGGCCTCCGTCATCGGCACGCTGTTCGGCTCCGGCGGTGGCGGCGAGGTCAACAACGCGCTCTCGCTGCTCGCCGCCCAGTCCCAGTACGGCGTGGAGCAGGGCACCAAGGTCTGGGAGTCCTTCCGCGAGCGCAACGACGCCGAGGCCGCCCTCACCATCCACGACGGTTCGAGCTTCCCGTACGGCACCAAGCCCACCACCGCCCAGGGCCAGGCCCTGCCCGACGCCGGCTCGGTCTCCACGGAACCGCTGATCTACGACGCCACGGGCACCGGGGCCAGCCAGAGCGCCTCGGCCGCGTCCGCCGCGGCGACCGCGACCGCCCTCAGTTCGGCGAAACGCGGGATGTCCAACGCCCTTGTCGTCAGCGGCAGTCACACCGCCAGCGGACATCCGGTCGCCGTCTTCGGCCCGCAGACCGGCTACTTCGCACCCCAACTGCTCATGCTCCAGGAGATCCAGGGCCCGGGCATCAGCGCCCGCGGCGCCTCCTTCGCGGGCCTGAGCATGTACGTCGAACTCGGCCGCGGCCAGGACTACTCGTGGTCCGCGACCACCTCCGGCCAGGACATCATCGACACCTACGCCGTCGAACTGTGCCAGGACGACTACCACTACCTCTTCCACGGCACCTGCACGGCCATGGACAAGATCGAGCAGAAGAACGCCTGGAAGCCGACCACGGCCGACGGCACGGCGGCCGGCTCATACACGATGAGAGCCTGGAAAACCAAGTACGGGCCGGTGGAGTACAGAGCGACCGTCGGCGGCAAGAAGGTCGCCTACACCACTCTGCGCTCCTCCTACATGCACGAGGCCGACTCGATCATCGGCTTCCAGATGCTCAACGACCCGGACTACGTGAAGAGTCCGCAGACCTTCCAGAGCGCGACGCAGCACATCAACTACACCTTCAACTGGTTCTACGCCGACTCCCAGCACACCGCGTACTACAACAGCGGCAACAACCCGGTGCGGGCGAGCGGCGTCGACACCGAGTTCCCGGTCTGGGCGCAGGCGTCCTACGACTGGCGGAACTGGAACCCGACCACCAACACCTCGGACTACACACCCGCCTCCCAGCACCCCAACTCCATCGACCAGGACTACTACATCTCCTGGAACAACAAACAGGCCCTCAACTACACGACCGCGAGCTGGGGCGACGGCTCGGTGCACCGCGGCAACCTGCTGGACGACCGGGTGAAGAAGCTGGTCGCGGCCGGCGGGGTGACCCGGACGTCGCTGGTGAAGGCGATGTCGGACGCGGCCCTCACCGACCTGCGCGCCGAGGACGTACTGCCGGACCTGCTGAAGGTCATCAACAGCAGTCCGGTCACCGACACCACGGCCGCCGCGGCCGTCGCCAAGCTCCAGACCTGGCTCACGGCGGGCGGCAAGCGCACCGAGACCTCGGCGGGCTCGAAGACGTACGCCGACGCCGACGCCGTCCGGACCCTGGACGCCTGGTGGCCGCTGCTGGTGAAGGCAGAGTTCCAACCCGGCCTCGGCAGTGACCTGTACACCGCGTTCACCAACAACCTGTACATCGACGAGACCCCGTCGGCCGCTCACGGACCGACCGGGGCGCATGCCGGCAGCTCCTTCCAGTACGGCTGGTGGAGCTACGTCGACAAGGACATCCGGTCGGTGCTCGGACAGAGCGTGTCCGGGCCGCTGGCGCAGCAGTACTGCGGCGGCGGCAGCCTCAGCGCCTGCCGGGACATCCTGATCGGCACCCTGAAGACGGCGGCCGGCACCAGCGCGTCCACCGTCTACTCGGGCGACTCCCTGTGCTCGGCGGGCGACCAGTGGTGCGCCGACTCGATCGTCCAGCGCACCCTGGGCGGCATCAAGCACTACAACATCAGTTGGCAGAACCGGCCCACCTTCCAGCAGGTCGTGGAGTACACCTCGCACCGCTGATGCCCCATGGCGGCGGGGTCACGCAATGCGCCCCGCCGCCAGTACCAGCCGGACCAGTTCGGGGTGCACGATGTCGCTGTGCGCCCCGGCCGGCGGGCCACCGCGCCTGACGACCGCCGCCGCGTCGACGTTCACGCACCCCGACGCGGCGAGCGGCCCGCGCAACGCCCCGGCGAGATCCAGGAGTTGGGTGCCCGGCACGCCCTGCACCCCGTCATGGCCCATCGCCCCCCACTCGGCGCCGATCGTCCGCCCCAGATCGACGCCCGCGAACGCGTTGTTCTCGCGCGCCATCCGTGAGGCCAGCGGGTACATCGTGCTCAGTGCCTGGTCGAAGCGGGAGTAGCAGCACACCAGCGGTCCGTCGATCCGGTTCTGCCGCCCCTGCAACACCCCGCCCTTGTGCGGGTCCTGGGGCAGCCGCGCGGCGAACGCGTAGTGCGAGAAGGCCCCTTGGAGCAGCGTCACCGACTTCACCGTGCGCACCCCGTCCGGCAGCCCGCGCAGCGCGAAGGACACCAGCCTGCCGCCGAAGCTGTGCCCGACCAGATGCACCCGCACCTTGGGCGCCGCCTTGGCCAACTGCCCGACCACCGGCCCGAGTCCACGTTCGCCGACGGTCCCCGCGCGTCGCTTCATCGCGTAGTACGTCCCCTGCCGCAGCAGCTCCTTCGCCCCCTCCCAGGGGTTGGGCAGCGCGAACCCGGTGCTCTCGCCGCCCGCTTGGAGGTCGGTCAGTGCCTGCGCGAACTCGTCGCAGAGCGTCGCCGGGTCCTCGGCGAACAGCGCGGGCTCGCTCCGCGGGACGCCCTCCGCGAGGGTGTCCGCCGCGAACAGCGCCTGTGGGCCGTCCGGTACGACCTCGACCAGCAGCCGCACCAGCCGCCCGAACTCGTCCAGTTCGCGCGCGGGCCGCTGGTCCAGCATCCGCGCGATCCGGTCGACCACCGTGGCCCGTCCCGGGAATGCCTCCAGCAGCGCGTGCCGGGTGTCCTTGTCGAGCGCCGGACCCGGCGCCGCCTCCGCCTCCGTGGCCACCACCGACTTCGGGAAGTCGGGGATCGGCTCGTCGCAGAACCGCATCGACGGCCACACCACGCCCACGTACCCGATCTTCGCCTTGGGCGCGAACTCCCGGCAGGGCGCGAGGAATTGCTGGTACAGAGCGGTCGCGGTGGAGCGGTCGTTGTTCCAGCCGTGCGCGAAGACGAGCAGGTCCCGCACGCCCCGCCGGGCCACCTCGGTGAGCAGCCGGTCGCGCTCGGAGGTGTCGACGTCCCCGTTCGCGTCGAAGGTCAGCTCCCAGTACGGACTCACTCTCGTCGCCGCTTCGGCAGTTGTCGGTTGTGCCATGACTGTTCCCTTCGTCCCCCGTGGTGGTGCTATGTGGGCACATAGTCCTGCTACCGGGGAGGGATGGCCATAGACCGGGACCTATCCGTAGAGAAGGTGTTCCTTTCGCATCCGCCGGAACGTGGCGAGCTCCTGCCGCCAGCCGCCCACCACCTCGTCGGTGCCCGCGCCGGCGTCGATCGCCGTGCGCACCTGGGCGGAGCCGGTGAGCTTGTCGATCCAGTTGTCCGAGCGCCAACCGAAGCCGCTCCACACCTTCTTGGCGGTCACCAGCAGCGCGATCCCGGTGCGTACGGGGTCGTACGCGGCCCGGTCGTGCACATGGATCTGCACACCCCCGACGGTCTTTCCCTGGAACTTGGAGAAGGTCGGCGCGAAGTACGCCTCCCTGAAGTGCACGCCGGGCAGGGCGAGTTCACCGACCGCCGCGGCCCAGCGCCCGTCGACGCCCTCCGCGCCCAGCAGCTCGAAGGGACGGGTGGTGCCGCGTCCTTCGGAGAGGTTGGTGCCCTCGAACAGACACGTGCCCGAGTACACCAGGGCGGTGTCGGGCGTCGGCATGTTCGGGCTCGGCGGCACCCAGGGCAGCGCGGCGTCGTAGAACTCCGACCGCTTCCACCCCGTCATCAGGACGGTCTCCAGCGGCACCGGGGCGGTCAGGAACTCCCCGTTGAACAGCCGCGCCAGCTCGGCCACCGTCATCCCGTGCGCCTGCGAGATCGGCTGCCGCCCGACGAAGGTCGCGAACTCCTTGTGCAGCACCGGCCCTTGGGCGGACCGCCCGGACACCGGGTTCGGCCGGTCCAGCACGACGAACCGCTTGCCGGCCAGCTGGGCGGCCTCCATGCAGTCGTAGAGCGTCCAGATGTACGTGTAGAAGCGGGCGCCGACGTCCTGGATGTCGAAGACGATGGTGTCGACGCCGGACGCGGTGAAGACGTCGGCGAGAGGCCGACCGCTCTTCAGGTACGTGTCGTAGACGGGGAGTCCGGTCGCGGGGTCGTCGTAGCGGCCCTCGGAGCCGCCGGCCTGGGCGGTGCCGCGGAAGCCGTGTTCGGGGCCGAAGACGGCGACCAGGTTCACCCGGGTGTCGGCGTGCATGACGTCGACGATGTGCCGGACGTCCCGGGTGACGCCGGTGGGGTTGGTGACGACGCCGACGTGCCGGCCGTCGAGCAGGGCGTAGCCGCTCGCGGCCAGGCGCTCGAAACCGGTGCGCAGTGGCCGACGGCTCGGGGCCGCCGAGGCCGGGGTCGTCGAGGCCGGGGGTGCCGAAGAGGTGAGTGCTGCAGCCGTGGTCGCCGCGAGAAGGGCTCGTCTGGAGGGGCGCATGGGGTGCACCGTAGGGCCGTCGCGGGCGGCGGGGAAGCTTCCCCGCCGCGGCAGATCGGCTCAGCAGGAGTCGACGGACAGGTCGTTCAGTACGAGTCGAGGGACATGGGGGAGCCGCGCCGCGAGGGGCGCCTGCGCTGCGCCGCCTCCCGGGCCTCCCGTAGTTCGGTGTGGACGGTGCGCAGCTTGTTGCGCACCTGGTTGTGGAGGCTGGTGAACTCCGACTCGGTGATGGTGCCGCGCTGCGCGTCCATGATCTGCCGGTGCACGGGGCCGCTGGCCGAGAGTGCCCGGCTCACCTCGCCGCCGCTGGCACCCCGGGCCGGATTCTCGATGACGTCGATGGCGAAGCTGATCCAGTCCGCCTTGTTGTACGCGCCGCCCGGCATGCCCGGCGACTCGGCCTCCGTCCGCTCGACGATCGCCTCGACGTTCAGCCGGATCGCGTAGCCGAGACCCAGGAAGCGCTGCCGGAAGTCCCGCAACGCCGTCTCCATGGCGAGCTGTTCCGTGTTGACCGCGTTGGTGCCGACCACCAGGTTCCGGAACTCGGTGGGGCCGTTGTCGCCGTCACCGATGAGATGGCACCACTCGTGCGAGGCGAGCCGCCCGGTCGTGCCGCCCCGGCCGGTCACCGGCATCATCTGGTGCGCGGCGAAACCGCCCATGGCCGTCGCGGTGTGGCGCCCGGCGGTCGCCCGGTCCACCGACGGCGGCCGGGACACCCCGACCTGATGGCGCGATCTGCCCTGCTCCACGGCCTCGTCGCCGAGGGTGTCGAACTCGCTCCGGCTCAGGAACCGACGCTCGTCCTTGGCCGTTCCGTCCGCCTTCGTGAAGTTCGAGTCGACGGCCGTGCGCCGGTAGAAGACGAACGGCTCGCTCGGGTCGGTGGGCAGCTCCTCCAGTCCCGGGGTGGGCCCGGCGACGTGGTTGTCCTCCCCCAGGCCCCGCGCCGCGGCCAGGGCTTGGAGGTCCTCGAGTCCCGTGTACTGCGGGTTGGTGGCCCAGTAGTCCCCGAGGCGATAGGTCCGTCCCATCGACCGGCCGCCCGACCCCTTGGGCGTCATCCGGACGATGCGGAAGTGCCGTGCGGTGTCGATCAGGGTGGGACTGTGCCGGACATCGGTGTTGATGATCTCCACGCGGTAGACGTAGAACGAGGTCTGGTACTCCACCTCCCAACTCCGCTGGAGGGTGCCGCCCCGGCGGCTCGCCGTCGCCCGGGGCAGCGAGGCGGTGCGCGAGACCCGCACCGCGTCCGTCCCGTATCCCTGGCGCTCACCGGCGTAGGCGCGCTCCGGTGTCCGTACGAGGTGCCCCTCGGCGTCGAACTCCTCGTCGGGCACCCACAGCGCCACGATGTCGTCGATCTGCTCGCGCTGTGCCAGCTGTTCCGCCGCGGTCGCGGCCAGCGGATCCGGGGGCCGCCTGGGCGGCATGCGCTGCACCGCCGTACCCGGGCCGCCCGCGTGGGCGTGGCCCCCGTGCGAGTGGCCCGCGTGACTGTGCCCGGCGTGCTCGGTGGGCGCGCGCTCCCCGGCCGCGGGCGGGGAGGCGCCCAGGACGCGCGTGGCCTGCTGCTCGGCCTCGCGCTCGAAGCGGTCGCTCGGGTCGGAGACCCGCAGCCCGTCGCCCCGGTCGGTGCCCGCGACCGGGCCCGAGCGCTGCTGGACGACATGGTGCAGCTCATGGGCGAGTGTGTGCCGGTCGGCGCCGCCCTCGCCGAGGACGACATGGCTGCCGGAGGTGTAGGCGCGGGCGCCGAGACCGGCCGCGGACTCCCGGGCCGCACCGTCGGTGTGCAGGCGCACGTCGGAGAAGTCGGTGCCGAAGCGTGCCTCCATGTCGGTGCGGGTCGTGGTGTCGAGCGGCTGCCCGGGGCCGCGCAGCACGCTGTGCACCGACCGCTGCACGGCCGTCTCCGCAGGCTCGCCCGACTCCTTCGCCCCGTCGTCCGCCGCGCGCTCCCGCTGGAGGGACTGCCCGACGGCGGCGTTCCCGGCGAGCCGCTGCAGGGCGAGCAGGCCGGTCGGGTCCGCGGACCCGAGGCGACCGGGGGCGGGAAGGCGGCCGGCGGGGGAGGCGGGCGCGTGCCGCCCCGGGCGGGCACCGCCGTTGTCCTGATCCCGCTCGTGCGAGGGACGCTGCGCCGCCATCAGCTCTCCTGTGCTTGTCCAGAAGGGAGGACTTCATGGTCGAGGCTGCCCGGAAGGGAACCGAGAGCCGCCCGGACAGGAATTCGGGCAAATGAGGGGTTCACTTTGCGGGGCGGGGTGGCGTGCGGAGGGCGAACAGCTCCTCCGATTCGGACGATTGCGCCTACCCTCCGCCCCCCCTTCCGCGTACATACCAACCGGTTAGTATGGGCTCGCAGCAGAGTCGCGGTCATCTAGTCTGGCCGCGCAGCGGAGCCGCAGTCATGAGGAGACCGATGGTGGAAGCCGTTCAGGGTGCCGGTGTGGTTGTGACGGGGGCCGGGGGTGGCATCGGGGCCGCGCTCGCACGGCGGTTCGCTGCCGAAGGGGCCCGGGTCGTCGTCAACGATCTGGACGGCGAGCGGGCGAAGGCCGTCGCCGACGAGATCGGTGGCATCGCGGTGCCGGGGGACGCCTCGGCGATCGTCGCTGCGGCCCGGGACGCGCTCGGCGGGAGTGTCGACGTCTACTGCGCCAACGCCGGCGTCGGCTTCGAGGGCGGCAACGTCGGCACGGGGCTCGACGAGCACGCCTGGGCCGCGTCCTGGGACGTCAATGTCATGGCCCATGTCCGGGCCGCCCATGAGCTGCTGCCGGCGTGGCTGGAGCGCGGGAGCGGACGGTTCGTGTCCACCGTGTCGGCCGCCGGGCTGCTCACCATGATCGGGTCCGCGCCCTACAGCGTCACCAAGCACGGGGCGTACGCCTTCGCCGAGTACCTGTCGCTGACGTACCGGCACCGCGGGATCAAGGTCCACGCGATCTGCCCGCAGGGGGTGCGCACCGACATGCTCGCGGCCACCGGCAGCGCGGGCGACCTGGTGCTGCAGCCGACGGCGATCGAGCCGGAGGCCGTGGCCGAGGCGCTGATCAAGGGCATGGAGGAGGACCGCTTCCTGATCCTGCCGCACCCCGAGGTCGCCCAGTACTACCAGGTCAGGGCAACCGAGCCGGACCGCTGGCTGAGCAACATGAACCACCTCCAGCAGAAGTGGGAGGCCACGCGGTGACCGACTCCCCGTACGCGGCCAAGCCCTGGGTGGCGCTGCTCAACGACGTCCAGCGCGCCCCGATAACCCCGCTCGACACCCTGGTGCACGCCCTGCGCCGGGCCGTGACCGAGGCGCCCGACCGTGACTTCCTGGCCTACTTCGACGGGCACCTCACCTACCGCGAGGTCGACGAGCTGAGCGACTCGGTCGCCGGGTACCTCGCGGGGCGCGGTCTTGAGAGCGGCGACCGGGTGGCGGTCCTGCTGCAGAACTCCCCGCACTTCGTGCTCGCCCTGCTGGGCGCGTGGAAGGCGGGGGCCGTCGTGGTGCCGGTCAACCCGATGTACAAGTCGGGGGAGGTCGCCCACGTCCTGCGGGACGGCGAGGTGGCCGCGCTGATCTGCACCGACCGGGCCTGGGAGTCGTATCTGCGCGAGACCGTCGCCGACTCGCCGGTGCGGATCGCGCTGACCGCGTGCGAGAAGGACTTCCAGACGCGTGACGACGCGCGCGTGCTGACCTTCGAGCGGCTGCCGCAGGCCGCCGACGCCGACGGCCTCGTCACCGTGGCGCGGGCCGGGCACCCGGCGCCGGGCGGGCGGGACCTCGCGCCCGCCGACATCGCGCTGATCAGCTACACCTCGGGCACCAGCGGTGCACCCAAGGGCGCCACCAACACACACGGCAACATCATGTACAACGCCGAGCGGCAGCGGACCGGGCTCGCTCTGCCGGGCGTGCCCGTCTACTACGCGCTGGCGCCGCTGTTCCACATCACCGGCATGGTCTGCCAGCTCGGCGCCTGTCTCGACAGCGTGGGCACGCTGGTGCTGACGTACCGCTTCGAGGCGGGGGTCGTGCTGGACGCGTTCGCCGAGCACCGGCCGCACTACACGGTCGGCCCCTCGACCGCCTTCATGGCGCTGGGCGCCCACCCGGCCGCCACCCCGGACCACTTCGCCTCCTTCGTGAACATCTCCAGCGGCGGGGCCCCGGTGCCGCCGGCCCTGGTGGAGAAGTTCCGGGCCGGCTTCGGGCCCTACATCCGCAACGGCTACGGGCTCACCGAGTGCACCGCCCCCTGCGCCTCCGTGCCGCCGCAGCTGGAGGCGCCCGTCGACCCGGTCTCCGGGACGCTGGCCGTGGGGGTGCCGGGTCCTGAGACGCTCGTACGGATCGTCGACGAGCAGGGCGCCGAGGTGCCCTTCGGCGAGCAGGGCGAGATCCTCGTACGCGGGCCGCAGGTCGTGCCCGGCTACTGGCGCCGCCCGGACGCGACCGCCGAGACCTTCCCGGACGGCGAACTGCGCACCGGCGACATCGGCTTCATGGATCCGCAGGGCTGGCTCTACGTCGTCGACCGCAAGAAGGACATGATCAACGCGTCGGGCTTCAAGGTGTGGCCGCGCGAGGTCGAGGACGTCCTGTACACGCACCCGGCGGTGCGTGAGGCGGCCGTCGTCGGGGTGCCCGACGGGTACCGGGGCGAGACCGTGAAGGCGTACATCAGCCTCCGTCCGGGCGCCGATCCGGACCCGGACGAACTCGCGGTGTACTGCAAGGAGAGACTGGCCGCCTACAAGTACCCGCGCCAGGTGGAGATCCTGCCCGAGTTGCCGAAGACGGCGAGTGGGAAGATCCTCCGTCGGGAACTGCGTTCCCGCGCGCGGGACACCGAACAGGCAGACTGAAACACCAGCACAAAGCCCGGAAGGCAGGTGGCGGCACAGTGCCCAGGACCACGGACGGCGACGGTACGCCCGTCCCGCAGCGGCTGCTGGCCGCCGCCACGCGGCTCTTCGCCGAGCAGGGCTACGACCGCACCTCCGTGCAGGAGATCGTCGAGGCGGCCGGCGTCACCAAGGGAGCGCTCTACCACTACTTCGGCTCCAAGGACGACCTCCTGCACGAGGTCTACGCGCGCGTGCTGCGCGTTCAGCAGGAGCGGCTGGACGCCTTCGCGGACGCGGACGAGCCGATCGAGAAGCGGCTGCGGGGCGCGGCGGCCGACGTCGTCGTCACGACCATCGAGAACCTCGACGACGCGATGATCTTCTTCCGCTCCATGCACCACCTCAGCCCCGAGAAGAACAAGCAGGTACGGGCCGAGCGCCGGCGCTACCACGAGCGCTTCCGCGCGCTGGTGGAGGAGGGCCAGGTGGCGGGCGTCTTCTCCACGGCCACCCCGGCCGACCTGGTGGTCGACTACCACTTCGGCTCCGTCCACCACCTCTCCACCTGGTACCGCCCCGACGGCCCGATGGGTGCGCAGGAGGTCGCCGACCACTTGGCGGACCTGCTGCTGCGGGCGCTGCGGCCGTAGCCTGCGGCGGGTCGGGCGGGCTACGCGTACTGACCGTGGGCGCTGGGTCGGTACGGGTGAGGGGTGCCCGTACCGACCATCGAGTGCCTACAGGTACTTCTTCAACTCCCGCCGTGCCAGCGACCGTTGGTGCACCTCGTCCGGGCCGTCGGCCAGCATCAGGGTGCGGGCGCTCGCGTACAGCTCGGCGAGGGGGAAGTCCTGGCTGACGCCGCCCGCGCCGTGCAGCTGGATCGCGCGGTCGAGGATCTCGACGACCGTGCGGGGGGTGGCGATCTTGATGGCCTGGATCTCGGTGTGGGCGCCCCTGTTGCCGACGGTGTCCATCATCCAGGCGGTCTTCAGGACCAGCAGCCGGAGCTGTTCGACGGCCACGCGCGCGTCGGCGATCCAGTTCTGGACCACGCCCTGCTGGGCCAGCGCCTTGCCGAACGCCGTGCGGGAGACGGCCCGGCGGCACATCAGCTCGATCGCCCGCTCGGCCATGCCGATCAGCCGCATGCAGTGGTGGATGCGGCCGGGGCCGAGCCGGGCCTGGGCGATGGCGAAGCCGCCGCCCTCCTCGCCGATCAGGTTGGACACCGGCACGCGCGCGTGGTCGAAGACCACCTCGGCGTGGCCGCCGTGGGAGTGGTCCTCGTAGCCGAAGACCTGCATGGCGCGCTTGACGGTCACGCCCGGGGTGTCGCGCGGGACCAGGACCATGGACTGCTGGCGGCGCGGGTCGGCGCCGTCCGGGTCGGTCTTGCCCATCACGATGAAGATCTTGCAGTCCGGGTTCATCGCCCCGGAGATGTACCACTTGCGGCCCGTGATGACGTAGTCGTCGCCGTCCCGCTCGATCAGCGTGGTGATGTTCGTGGCGTCGGAGGAGGCGACCTCCGGCTCGGTCATCGCGAACGCCGAGCGGATCTCACCGGCGAGCAGCGGCTCCAGCCACTGCTTCTTCTGCCGCTCGTCGGCGAACTGCGCGAGCACCTCCATGTTGCCGGTGTCGGGCGCCGCGCAGTTCAGCGCGGTGGGCGCCAAGTGCGGGGAGCGGCCGGTGATTTCGGCGAGCGGGGCGTACTGGAGGTTGGTGAGGCCCGCGCCGTACTCGGCGTCGGGCAGGAAGAGGTTCCACAGGCCCTGGCGACGGGCCTCGGCCTTCAACTCCTCGACCACGACCGGGGTGTCCCACGGGGAGGCGAGCGCGGCGCGCTGCTCCTCGGCCACCGCCTCGGCCGGGTAGACGTACTCGTCCATGAAGGCGAGCAGCTTGGCGCGCAGTTCCTCGGTGCGCGCGTCGAACGCGAAGTCCATGGCGGATCAGCCTTCCTGAAGGGTGGTCAGGCCGTGCTCGATGAAGACGGGGACCAGGTCGCCGATGCGGTCGAAGCCGCGGCCGACCGTCTGGCCCTGGGTGTAGCGGAAGTGGATGCCCTCCAGGATCACGGCGAGCTTGAACCAGGCGAACGCCGTGTACCAGGAGACGGCCGACACGTCCCGCCCGGAGCGCTCGGCGTACCGCTCGATCAGCTCGGCCGGGGCCGGGTGCCCGGGGGCCTCGGCGGTGGTGGAGACGGGCGAGTCCGGCATGCCGAGCGGCAGGCTGTACATCACCAGCAGGCCGAGGTCGGTGAGCGGGTCGCCGAGCGTCGACATCTCCCAGTCGAGGATCGCCGTGATGCGGTCGCCGTCGTCGATCAGGACGTTGTCGAGGCGGTAGTCGCCGTGCACGACGGTCGGCGCGGGGGAGACGGGCAGCCGGCGGCCGAGCGTCGCGTGCAGCTCGTCGATGCCGGCCAGCTCGCGGTTGCGGGAGGCGTCCAGCTGCTTGCCCCAGCGGCGCAGCTGCCGGTCCAGGAAGCCCTCCGGGCGGCCGAAGTCCCCGAGACCCACCTCGGCGGGGTCCACCGCGTGCAGCTCGACGAGCGTGTCAACCAGGGACAGCACCGCGCCCCGGGTGCGCTCCGGACCGAGCGGGGCGAGCTGGTCCGCCGTGCGGTACGGGGTGCCCGCCACGAACTCCATGACGTAGAACGGCGCCCCGGGCACCGCCTCGTTCTCGGTGTCCTCGCACAGCAGCACCGGACGCGGCACCGGCACGTCCGTCGGGTACAGCGCGCTGATCACCCGGTGCTCGCGCTTCATGTCGTGCGCGGTGGCCAGGACATGGCCGAGCGGGGGCCGGCGTACGACCCACTTCGAGGTACCGTCCGAGACCGCGTACGTGAGGTTCGACCGTCCGCCCTCGATCAGCCGGCCGGTCAACGGGCCGTGCACCAGGCCGGGCCGCTCACGGTCGAGCAGTCCGCGCAGCCGGTCGGGATCGAGACCTGGCGGGTGGTCGGGACTCATCGGAGCTCCTTATGCGGGCGCGTGAATTGTGCCCGTCCTATGATGCCGACCGGTCGGTATGTCGTCCAGTGCGGTACGCCAACGTGATCGGGGCCACGATAGGCCGACAGCTCCCCGCCGGGTGCGGCAGGGAGCTGTCGGTGGGTGAATCCAGGCCAGGTGGCAGGTACCGGACGGCAGGCGTCGGTGCCAGGTCTCAGTGGTCGTCCCAGTGCCCGTCGTGCGCGGCGTGCCGGTGGCCGTCGTGGAGGTAGTCGACGTGGTCGCCGTGCAGGACGCTCTCGTGCCCGCAGTCCTCGCCGTGCCGGTGCTCGTGCGTCTCGTGCGCCGCGTGACCGTCGGCCTCGCACTCGTCCCAGTGGCCGCCGTGCTCGCGGTGCAGGTGGCCGTCGTGCGCGTAGTCGACATGGTCCCCGTGCGGCACCTCGGCGTGCCCGCAGCCCGGGCCGTGGGCGTGTGCGTGGGAGGTGTGTTCCAGGTGCTGGGTGGTCATGGTGCTCACCTTCGGGGTACGGGGTGATTCGGACGTACGGGGTGATGCCGACGGACAGGCTGCCATGCGAACCCCCTATTTCGGGGCATCCGGCGCATCCCGCTTGCGTGGCGTCCGGGTACCCCGGAGGGTCGGTGGCATGAAGGGCATCAGCTACAGCCGGTACGGCGGACCCGAGGTCCTGGAGTACGGAGAGGTCCGCGACCCGAAGATCGGCCCGGACGCGGTGCTGGTCAAGGTGTGCGCGGCGGCCGTCAACCCGGTCGACTGGAAGTGCCGCGAGGGGTACCTCGACGGCATGCTCGACGCGGTCTTCCCGGTCGTCATCGGGTGGGACGTATCGGGTGTCGTCGTTCAACCCGGCGTGTCCGTCACGGAGTTCGCGGTCGGTGACGAGGTCATCGGCTACGTCCGTGAGGACTTCCTCTCCCGGGGCACCTTCGCCGAGTACGTCGCCGCGCCGGTGCGCACGCTCGCCCGCAAGCCCCGCAACCTCTCCTTCGCGGAGGCGGCCGGGCTGCCGCTGGTCGGGCTCACCGCCTACCAGGTGCTCTTCAAGGCGCTCAAGGTCAGGCGCGGCGAGACCGTCCTGATCCACGCGGCGGCCGGCGGGGTCGGCTCGATCGCCGTCCAGCTCGCCCGGCACCTCGGCGCGCGGGTGATCGGCACGGCGAGCGAGGGGAACCACGACTTCGTGCGCGCGCTGGGCGGCGAGCCGGTGACGTACGGCGAGGGGCTGGTGGAGCGGGTGCGCGGGCTCGCGCCGGAAGGCGTGGACGCGGTCTTCGACACCGTCGGCGGCGAGGCGCTCAAGGACTCGGCCGTCCTGCTGGCCCCCGAGGGCCGCCTGGCGTCGATCGCCGACGGGGAGGTCGTCGGCTACGGCGGCATGTACTGCTGGGTCCGCCCGGACGCCGAGGACCTGGGACGGCTGACCGAGCTGGCGGAACAGGGCGTGGTGTCCGTGCACGTGTCGCAGACGTTCCCGCTGGAGCGGGCGGCGGACGCGTACCGGCTGAACCAGGAGGGGCGGACGCGGGGGAAGATCGTGGTGACGGTGGACTGGGAGGCGGAGGCCGAAAGCGAAGGGGAGCCTGAAACCCCGGACGCGCCCTAGAAGACCAGCACCGCTCCGCACGCCGCCATCGCCACCGTGCACAGCACCGCCATCGTGGCCTGCCGAGTGGCCAGCCCCGGGTGGCCGGCGCCGGTCGCGAGGACGCCGATGCGCCGGTGGGCGACGAGCAGGAAGCCCAGCCACAGGGCGCAGCACAGGGCACAGGCGATGACGCCGAGCGGGGAGGTGCCGCCGTGCAGCGCGGTCTTCACGGCGAGCACGGCGACGACGGTGCCCGACAACGTCGTACGACGCCAGGCGAGCCGCGTGCGCTCCGGCTGAAGCCCCGGGTCACGGCCTTCGGCGGGACCCTCGGTGGAGCTCATCCCTCCCACCCGGCCAGGACGACCACGACCATCACGACGGCCACGACGGCGACGACCACGCTAAGCAGGGCCGGGAAGCGGGACACCGGCAGGTCCTGGTCGTGGCGCATGGCGCGCTCGCAGCGCACCCAGTGGTTGACCGCGCGCAGGGAGCACAGCACGCCGGCCGCGAGCAGCGCCAGCGCGAGGCCGACGCGCCAGCCCCAGCGCAGGTCCGGCAGGAACTGGTCCACGGCGAAGCCGCCGCCGATCAGCGCCAGGGCGGTGCGCAGCCAGGCCAGGAAGGTCCGCTCGTTCGCCAGCGAGAACCGGTAGTCGGGGGTGTGGCCCTCCTCGCGGACCTCTTGCGGGGCGAACCACAGCCGGACGTTCCGTGCGAATTCGATCACGGCGTGGACTTTATCGGGCGGCTTCCCGGCAGGGCGTCCGGCGTCATCGGGCGGACCGGTACGCCTTCAGGCGCTCGTACGCCGCCAGCCCGTCCGGCACCCACTCCCACTCCGTCAGCCGGCGCTCGACCTCCTCGTCCGGGAGGAAGTCGTGCCAGGCCACCTCTTCCACCTGCGGGCTGACCGGCAGCTCGCAGCGGACCTCGTAGACCGCGGACCACCAGCTCTGACCGGCGCCGTTGTCATAGAGGAACTTGAAGAGGAACTCGGGGGCGGGCAGGCCGGAGACGCCCAGTTCCTCCTCCGCCTCGCGCAGGGCGGCGGAGTCGTAGGACTCGCCCGCGCCGACCACACCGCCGACGAACATGTCGTAGAGAGAGGGGAAGACCAGTTTGACCGGGGTGCGGCGGTGGACGAAGAGCCGGCCCCGGGCGTCCCGCACCTGGATGAAGGCGCAGCGGTGACGCAGGCCCTCGGCGTAGACCTTGCCGCGGGGGAATTGGCCGATGACCCGGTCGTTCTCGTCGACGATGTCGAGGATCTCGTCAGCAGGGTTCATACGGCCATCCAAGCAGGCGCCCGCGTGCCGGTACGGTCGGCCTCGTGGTCAGTTCGGCTGCAGGTCCCGTACCCGCTCCGGCTTGCCCGCGCCGCTCGGCATCGCCGGGTGCAGGCCGAGCAGGACGATGCCCACGACGATCGCCGCGAGTCCCGCCGCCTCCCAGGCCAGCGCCCCGGTGTCGGTGCGCAGCCGGTCGCCGAGGAAGCCGACCCCGCAGATGATGCCGGCCAGTGGCTGGGCCGCGGTCAGGGCGGGCAGCGACATGCGCAGAGGGGCCGTCTCGAAGGCGCTCTGGACCAGCACCAGGCCGGTGACGCCGAGCGCGAGCACGGCGTACGGCTGCCAGGTGGTCAGCGTCTCGGCGATGCCGTCCTCGGAGAAGTGCTGACCGCTCACCCGGGTGAGGGCGTCCTGGAGGCCGTAGAGGAGACCCGCGGCCAGGGCCAGCAGGACCGGGCCCGAGCTGAGGCGGGAACGCTTGGCGTAGGTGGTGAGCAGCAGGGCCAGGCCCAGCATCGCGCCGATGATCAGCCAGTGCCGCAGTGGGTCGGTGACCGCGGAGCCGCCGCGCGGCTCGCCGGCCACGATGAAGGCGGTGACACCGCCCGCGAGCAGGGCGAGACCCGCCCAGCCCTGACGGCCCAGCGGTTGTCTGGTCTGCCGGCGGGAGAGGGTGAGGGCGAACAGGAGGTTCGTGGCGAGCAGGGGCTCCACCAGGGAGACCTCGCCCTGGCCAAGGGCGATCGCGCCCAGGACCATGCCGGCCACCATCAGGCCTATGCCGCCCAGCCAGCGCGGCACCTTCATCAGGTCGAGGAGCAGCCGCGGCGACAGGAAGTCGCTCAGGGGTGCCTGCTGGGCCGCGTTCTGCTGGAGTACGAACCCGAAGCCGAGGCAACAGGCCGCACTCACGGCGAGAATCAGAACCAGAACCGACACGCTGCGTACCTCGATGGATTCGGTCGGGCCACGGGCTGCGTAGTCGCCGACTGTAGCGTCCCCGCGAGCGGAGTGCTCCTGGGAGTACCCGGAAACCGGGAGTTGACTCGGTCACGGTGCCCGGTCGGGGGCGAAGGTGGCGGCATGACCGTTTTGCCATGGTGCGGGGTGGACGCGCGGACCGCCATGGCGTACGCCACACGGGTGAGCCGCGAGGAGGCGGTGACATGCTTATGTGGTGGAAAGGTGAACCACAAGTGCCCCATCTGTGACGGTAGTTGACGGGAGTTACAAAAACTCGGCACTTGACGGAAAGCGTTGGCTCCCGGTTTGCTGTGCGTGATCAGTTGACGGCAATCCGAAACCTTGACGACGAGCGCGTCGCGTGAGGAAGTCCCGCGGTGTCTCCACCCCCGCCACCCCTCGGCCGGGGCCGCAAACGTGCGGCCCAGGCACTGGACGCGGCCCTCGACGACGCCGAACTCGTCGCCACGCGCGCCTCGTTGGCCCAGGGGCGCTGGCAGGCCGCGCGCTCCCTGCTGGTCCAGACGGGCGACGACTGGGACCGCCGCGGTCACCGCGTCACCGTCCTCGCCCTGGAGTCCTACAGCGCCGCCTGGTCCCGGGACTGGCTGCTGGCCGAGCCGGACTCCGCCGACGCCGCCGTCCTGCTCGCGCTCTCCCTGGTGCAGCGCGCCCTGCTGGGCAAGGAGAAGGTGGCCAAGGCCGACAAGGCCTGCCGGGACGCCATCGCCCTCGCCCCCGCCGACCCCACCCCGTGGCTCGGCCTGCTCATGCTGGCCTGCGTCGGGGGCACCGACGAGGAGACCGAGCAGCTCTTCGACGAGGTCCGCAGCCGGCACGCCGACCACCACCACGGCCACCACCTGATGGTCGCCCGCCTCGCCGAGCGCCGCGCCACGGCGGGCCCCGACCCGCTGCACGAGGTCTACGACTTCGCCAACTGGGCCGCCGAGCAGGCCCCAGCCGACTCGCCGCTGGCGATCCTGCCGGTGATCGCGCACGCCGAGCGCTACCGGGTGCTGGCCCTCGCCGGACACGAGCCGGCCGATCCGGTTGCCTCGGGCCACTGGAGCGGACGCCGGGCCCGGCAGGTGATGAAGGCCGCCTTCGACTGGTGGCTGGAGTGGGAGCAGGAGGGCCACCCGCGCCGCCTGGTCGACCTCAACTTCCTCGCCCACGCCAAGGTCTGCGAGGGCCGCGGGGCCGAGGCCACCGCCCTGTTCTACCGCATCGGCGAGCACCCCACCACGGCCCCGTGGTCCTACCCCGACCGCGATCCCCTCTCCGCCTTCCGTGCCGCGCGCGACCGGGCGCTCGGCTCGGTGTGACATCTCCGACTTCGACCTAAGGACGCAATCTCGATGACCACGGGCAGTTCCAGCGCGAGCAGATCCGCCGCCGACGGCATCAGTACGTTCAAGGGGCAGGAACGCGCCCTGCGCGCCGACCGCCTCGGCACGGGGGGCCTGCTGCTCTCCGTGCTCGCCGCGACCGCACCCCTCATGGTGGTCGCCGGTGTCATGCCCACCACATTCGCGGTGATGGGCATCGTCGGACAGCCGCTTCTCTTCGTCCTCCTCGGCGTGGTGCTGATCCTCTTCAGCGTCGGCTACGCCGAGATGAGCCGGCACGTCCACAACGCCGGCGCCTTCTACGCCTACATCTCCCGAGGCCTCGGCGGCACCGCCGGAGCGGGCGCCGCGCTGGTGGCCCTGGTCGCCTACAACGCCCTCCAGGTCGGCATCTACGGCATCTTCGGCTTCGAGGTCTCCGGGCTCTTCGACACCTACGCCGACCTGTCCGTCGCCTGGTGGATACCGGCGCTGGTGGCCATCGTCCTGGTCGGCGCGCTGGGCTGGCTGAAGATCGACGTCAACGCGCGCGTGCTGGGCGTGCTGCTGGTCGTCGAGGTGGCCCTCGTGGTGATCTTCGACATCGCGGCGATCGGCGACCCGGCCAAGGAGGGCCTGTCGCTGCACGCCTTCAACCCGGACACGCTCAGCGGCGCGGGCGTCGGCACCGCGCTCTGCTTCTGCATCGCGGCCTTCCTCGGCTTCGAGCAGGCCCCGGTGTACGCGGAGGAGACCAGCAGGCCGCACATCCTGGTGCCGCGCGTGATGTTCTTCGCGGTCGGCGGCGTCGCCGTCTTCTTCGCCGTCAGCAGCTGGGCGCTGACCGTCGCCACCGGACCGTCCCAGGTGGTCGGGGTGGCCCAGAAGGAGAGCGCCGGGATGCTCTTCACGCTGACCGACTCCCGGCTCGGCGGCACCTTCACCGACGCGCTGCACATTCTGTTCGTGACCGGCATGTTCGCGGCCATGCTCAGCTTCCACAACGTCGTCGCCCGCTACACCTTCGCCATGGGACGCGAGGGCCTGCTGCCGCGCACCTTCGGCCGCACCACCGGCACCAGCGGCGCGCCCGGCACCGGCTCCCTGCTGCAGACGGTCGTGGCCGCCGTCATCGTGATCGTCTTCGCGATCGCCGACGACAAGCCCACCGGCGACCCGACCGCGCCGGTCCTGCACCTGTTCACCTGGTTCGGCAACATCGGCGCCCTCGGCGTGATCCTGCTGATGGCCGCCGCCTCCGTGTCGGTCATCGTCTTCTTCGCCCGCCGCGGCGCGCTGGGCGCCCAGGCCTGGCGCCTGGTCACCTCCGCGCTCGCCGCCGTCGCCCTGCTGGTGATCGCCGGTTACACGGTCAAGGACTTCGACGTCCTGGTCGGCGCGGGCCCCGACTCGTCCCTGAGCTGGGTGCTGCCCGGCATCATCGGCCTCGCCCTGGTCGTCGGCCTGGTCCAGGGCCTGGTCCTGCGCTCCCGCGCCCCCGAGGCACACGCCCGCATCGGCCTGGGCAACGAGGCGTTCCAGCTGGACAAGGCGGCGCGGGAGACGTCGTAGGTTTTCCAGGCAGTCCGGACCCGCGTTCTGAGAGTCCGGTAAGAACTCATTACGGAACTCTGACGAGCACCCGCGATTCCTGGCCCCGCCGGGGTCGCGGGTGTTCGAATGGATGGGTGAACCCCGAACGAGCCGAGAAGCCCGAGGCGTCGGAGCCTCCCGAGGAACGCGGTACCCCGATCGGGCGCCGGGTCCTGCTCGGCACCCTCGGTCTCGGCGCCCTCGGCGTGCTCGCCGCGCCCACCCTGCAGCGGGGTCTGGAGGGCTTCCTCGGCAGCGCGGCCGAGAAGGACCCCACCGGCCTCACCGGACTGCTCCCCAACGGCGGCGGTTTCCGCTACTACTCGGTCACCTCGTCCGTGCCGCACAAGAACGCCGCGAACTACCGGCTGACGGTCGACGGACTCGTGGACACCCCGAAGACGTACACGCTCGACGACCTGCGCGCGCTGCCGCAGACCCGGATGGTCAAGGACGTCCAGTGCGTCACCGGCTGGCGGGTGCCGGACACGCCGTTCGAGGGGGTGCGGCTGTCCCGGCTGCTGGACGCGGCCGGAGTGCGCGCCAAGTCGGGGGCGGTGCGCTTCACCTGCTTCGACGGCGCCTACTCCGAGAGCCTCACCCTCGACCAGGCCCGTCGCTCCGACATCCTGGTCGCGCTGCGCATGCAGGACAAGGACATCGGCCACAACCACGGCGGCCCGGTCCGCCTCTACGTGGCGCCGATGTACTTCTACAAGTCCGCCAAGTGGCTGTCCGGCATCACCGTCACCGAGGATGTGCGGCCCGGCTACTGGGAGGAACGCGGATACGACGTCGACGCCTGGGTCGGCCGTTCGAACGGACGGGACGATGACCCTACGACCTGACACTGCGGCGCCGCCGTCCGCCGACGTCCGCCGGTTCGGCCCGGCGCAGCGCTGGGTGCACCGCACGACGGCCGCGCTGATGGGCGTGTGCGTGGTGACGGCGGCCTGTCTCTACATCCCCCAGTTCGCCGAACTCGTCGGCCGCCGCGAGCTGGTGGTGCGCGTCCACGAGTGCGCCGGGCTCGCCCTGCCCGTGCCGGTGTTGGTGGGCCTCGTCTCCCGTCGGTTCCGCGCCGACCTGGGGCACCTCAACCGCTTCGGCTCGCACGACCGGATCTGGCTGCGCGCGGCCCTGCACCGGGACAAGCGGCGCGCGCTGCGGCCGGCCGCCAAGTTCAACGCCGGGCAGAAGGTCTACGCGGCCTGGATCGCCGGCGCGACGCTGGTGATGCTCGGCACCGGACTGCTGATGTGGTTCACCCATCTCACGCCGATCCAGTGGCGCACCAGCGCGACCTTCGTCCACGACTGGCTGGCCCTCACCATCGGCATCGTCCTGGGCGGCCACATCGGCATGGCCCTGGGCGACCCGGAGGCCCGCCGGGGGCTACGGACGGGCTCGGTGAGCCGGGAGTGGGCGGACCGGGAACATCCCCTGTGGCGACCTTGACGCCGGGTCCGGGCTGACGGACGGGAGCGCGCCGGGGGAGACCACGGTGAAGGCGTCCGCCAGCCGCGCCTCGGTGGCGCCGTACTTCACCACCACGTCGACCGGCCGCGGATAGTCGTCGAGACCCGGGACCACGGCCGCCAGCACCAGCTTGTCGCCCGACCCCGACACCATCACGAGGGGCCCGGGCACCTGCACGCCGCCGATGAACAGGCTGCCGTACCGCAGCAGTTCGGCATGTTCGAAGTACGTCCGGCTCAGCTCGATCCCGACCATCTCGCCCGGCAGCGCCTCGCCGTCACCGCCGGTGTCCGTCCCGGAGACCCCGTACGAGCACGCGGGCGCCGCGCCCGCCGACGCCTTCAGCCGCACGGTGGCGGCCGGGTGCCGCCGATGGAAGTCCAGCAGCCCGCCGAGTACGGCGTAGGCGGCCCGCCCCTTGCAGGTGTCGGCCCGGCCCGCCAGGGCGGCGTGGTCCTGCGCGGCCCTCTCCCAGCTGCCGCCCCGGCCGCCCTGCACGGCCAGACAGGCGGAGGCGAGCCCGCGCAGCAGCCGCCACTGCGGGTCCGTCGCCTGCGGGATCAGGCCGAGGGCGGCCCGGCACTTGTCGGGCGCGGTGAGCCGGTCATAGACGCCGGAGGGGTCGGCGACGGCGTCCTCGTCGGGCGAGCGGGGGCCGGGCGGGAGCCACGCGGGGGCCTGGAGGACCACCTTGCGCGGGGGCGAGGGAGCGGGGCTCGTCGACGGCGTGGGCGTCCTGCTGAGGTGGGTGGCGGTGGGCCCCGGGATCGCGGTGGCGCTCGCCGCTCCGGCGGGCGAGGGCCGTACGGGGGTGCCGGAGCCGCACGGCGCCCGGGTGCGGTCGCCCGGACCGCCGGCCGACGGGTCGGCGGAGACGGTCGTGGAGTCGCCGCCCCCACTGTCCGCGAAGCCACTTCCGTCACTGGTCACGGCCGCCACGGCCACCGCCACGGCTCCGACCAGGAGCAGCCCCGAGATACGCACCCCGAGGGAAACCGCCATCATGCCCCCCGACACGGTCGCCCCCGAGAGTCACCCCGGGGGTCCCCTCATCATGAGGCCCGACGCGCTCCCGGGGAAGGCAGCCTCAGCCCCCGAAGTCCAGCAGCACCTTGCAGGACCGGGCGCGGTCGGCAGCCAGCCTGAAGGCCGACTCGGCCTCCTGGACCGGGACCACTGCGCTGACCAGCGCGTCGAACGCCGGCTCGGCGGCCAGCAGGCGCAGCGCCTCGTCGAACTCGCCGTCGAAGCGGAACGCCCCGCGCAGCTCGATCTCCCGGCTCACGACCAGGTTCCCGGCGAACGGACTCGGCCCGGGCGGCAGCATCCCGAGCTGCACGACGACTCCGCCGCGCCGCACCAGACGCAGACAGGTGTCCAGACCGGCGGCCACCCCGGACGCCTCGACCGCCACGTCGGCCTCGGCCGGCCACCCCGGGTCGTCCGGATCGTCGGCCCGTACGAGGGTGTCGGCGCCGGCACGACGGGCGTACTCCAGAGCCGCCGGGAGGAGGTCGGTGACCGTCACCCGTTCCGCTCCGGCCGCCTTCGCCGCCGCGACGACCAGGCAGCCGATGGGACCGGCGCCGGTGACGAGGACGTGCCTGCCCGCGACGTCACCGGCCCGGCGCACGGCGTGCAGGGCGACCGACAGCGGTTCGGCCAGGGCGGCCCGGAGCAGGTCCAGGTTCTCCGGGAGCGGCCTCAACTGCTCGGCGGGGACGACCACTTGGGCCGCGAAGCCGCCCTGTACGTGCGGGAAGCGGGCCGCGCTGCCGAGGTAGCGGGTGTCCCGGCAGACGTTCCGGCGGCCCTCCGCGCACTCCGGGCACACCCCGCACGGGGTCGCCGGGTGCACGGCGACGGCCGTACCGACAGCGGGACTTGACGCGTCGGGGGAGCCGTACGCGACGACCGTGCCCACCACCTCGTGGCCGAGCAGCATCGGTTCCTTCAGGCGGAAGTCGCCGACCCCGCCGTGCAGCCAGTAGTGCAGGTCGGAGCCGCAGACCCCGCCGTAGCGGACGGCGACCAGCGCCTGTCCGGGGCCGGGCTCGGGGACCGGCAACTCCTCGACGCGCAGGTCGTCCTGACCGTGGATCACACAACCGAACATCTCTCGGGATCCCTTCACAGCACGCTCGTCATGCCGCCGTCGACATACAGGATCTGGCCGCTGACGAAGTCCGCGGCGGGCGAGGCGAGGAAGAGCACCCCGCCGACCAAGTCCTCGGTACGGCCCCAGCGGCCGGCCGGGGTGCGGCGGCGCACCCAGGCGCTGAACTCCTCGTCCTGGACCAGGGGTTGGGTCAGCTCCGTCTCGATGTAGCCGGGGCCCAGGCCGTTGACCTGCACGCCGGAGGGGCCCCAGTCGGCGCACATGCCCTTGGTGAGCATCTTCAGCGCGCCCTTGGTGGCCGCGTAGGGCGCGATGCCGGGGCGGACCACCTCGCTCTGCAGCGAGCAGATGTTGACGATCTTCCCGTGGCCGCGTTCCGTCATCCGTCGGGCCGCCTCGCGGCCGACCAGGAACGCGCTGGTGAGGTTGGTGTCGATGATGCGGTGCCAGTCGGAGTCGGTGAACTCCAGGAGCGGGGCGCGCAGTTGCATGCCCGCGTTGTTCACCAGGATGTCCAGCGGGCCCACCCGCTCCTCGACGTCCGCGATGCCGGCGGCCACCGACGGGCCGTCGGTCACGTCGAAGACGGCGGTGTGGACGTCGCCGGGCAGGTCGGCCGCCGCCTTGGTGAGCCGGTCGGCGTCCCGTCCGTTGAGGACCACCGTGCAGCCCGCCTCCGCCAGACCCCGGGCGAGGGCGAGGCCGATGCCCCGGCTGGAGCCGGTGACCAGGGCCGTACGGCCGCTGATGTCGAACAGGGGGTGACTCATTTCCGTACTCCTGTTTCCGTACCGCTAGATGATCAGCGAGAGCAGCAGGACCAGGCCGCCGGCGACCACCGAGATGATCGTCTCCATGACGGACCAGGTCTTGAGCGTCTGGCCGACGCTCAGGCCGAAGTACTCCTTCACCAGCCAGAACCCGGCGTCGTTGACATGGCTGAAGAAGAGCGAGCCGGCGCCGATGGCCAGGACCAGCAGGGCGGTGTGGGCGGTCGACATGTCGGCCGCCAGCGGGGCGACCAGGCCGGCCGCCGAGACCGTCGCCACCGTCGCCGAACCGGTCGCCAGGCGGATGCCCACCGCGATCAGCCAGGCCAGCAGCAGCGCGGGGATCGACCAGTCCTTGGAGATGTCCAGGATCATCTGGCCGACGCCCGAGTCGATCAGGGTCTGCTTGAAGCCGCCGCCCGCGGCGACGATCAGCAGGATGCCCGCGATGGGCATGAGGCCCTTGTCGACGGTTTCGGTGATCCGCTCCTTGGTGAACCCGGCGGGCTGGCCCAGCGTGAAGATGGCGACGATCACGGCGGCGAGCAGGGCGATCAGCGGGGAGCCGACCACGTCGAAGACGCGCTGGGTGCGGTTGTCAGGGTCGTCCACGACGATGTCGACCAGCGCCTTGGACAGCATCAGCACGACCGGCAGCAGCACGGTGCCCAGGGTGGCGCCGAAGCTCGGGCGTCCCTTCAGCTCCTCGGAGGCGCGCGGCGGCAGCATCCGGTCCGGCACCGGGACGTCCACCCAGCGGGCCGCGACCTTCGAGAACAGCGGACCGGCGATGATCACCGTCGGGATGGCGACCAGGATGCCGAGCGCCAGCGTCACACCGAGGTTGGCGTGGACCGCGTCGATCGCGACCAGCGGGCCGGGGTGCGGCGGGATCAGGCCGTGCATCACGGACAGGCCGGCCAGCGCCGGGATGCCGATGCGCATCAGCGAGTAGTTGCCGCGCTTGGCGACGATCAGCACGACCGGGATCAGCAGCACGATGCCGACCTCGAAGAAGAGCGGCAGCCCGATCACCGAGGCGATCAGCACCATCGCCCACGGCATCGCCCGCCCGCTCGCCTTCGCGAGGATCGTGTCGACGATCTGGTCCGCGCCGCCCGAGTCGGCCAGTAGCTTGCCGAGGATCGCGCCCAGCGCGATCAGCACGCCCACGCTCGCGACCGTGGAGCCGAGCCCGGTGGTGAAGCTGGTGATGACCTTGTCCAGCGGGGCGCCCGCGACGGCGCCGAGCACCAGCGAGCCGATGGTCAGGGACAGGAAGGCGTGCAGTTTGAACACGGTGATGAGCACGACGATGACGGCGATGCCCACCAGGACGGCGATGCCGAGCTGAGCGTGCCCGGCCGAGGTGATCGGCTCGGGCGCGTCCGCTGCCAGCAACTCGACGCTGAGTCTGGTCACGGTGGATTCCCTTGGGATACGGGGATGGGGGAGGGGGTGCGGAGGTGCGGGGTGGTGCGGTGCGGGGGGTTACGGGGTCGGTTCGGGGAGGGCCGACAGGGTCCGTACGGCCCGTTCGGTGATCTCCTCGGGGCTGCCGGAGACGTCCACCTCGACGCCCGCCTCGTCCGCCTGGAGGGGCTGGAGCGTGGCGAACTGGGAGTCGAGCAGCGCGGTCGGCATGAAGTGTCCCTGCCGGTGCGACATCCGGTCCTCGATGAGGGCGCGGTCGCCCGTGAGGTGGACGAAGACGACATCGGGGGCGGCGGCGCGCAGCCGGTCGCGGTAGGACCGCTTCAGCGCCGAGCTGCTGACCACCCCGCCGAGCCCGGCCCGGCCGTGCGCCCAGGAGCCGATGGCGTCCAGCCACGGCCACCGGTCGGCGTCGTCGAGCGGGACGCCGGCCGACATCTTGGTGATGTTGGCCGGCGGGTGGAAGTCGTCGCCCTCGGCGTACGGGACGCCGAGGCGTGCCGCGAGCAGGGGGCCGATGGTCGTCTTTCCGGTGCCCGCGACACCCATGACCACGACGACGTGGGGGGCGCTCATCGCTACCTCGCTGTCTTCTTCGACATCTGGACGCCAACCGGCGTCGACCACACTGAAACCGATTAGGTACGACGAATTCAAGAGTCTGTGACAAATAAGTCTGACTTTTTGGTTCCGTGATGCGGCCCGTACGCTGAGTGCATGAGCACCACGGGCCGGGGCCTGCACGGCCGAGTACTGGACACCCTCGGTCCCGCCATCACCGCCGGCGAGTACCCGCCGGGCAGCGTTCTGCGCACGGACGAGCTGGCCCAGCGGTTCGACGTCTCGCGGTCCGTGATGCGGGAGGCGGTCCGGGTGCTGGAATCCATGCACCTGGTCGCGTCGCGCCGGCGGGTGGGCGTCACGGTGCGCCCCAAGGCCGAGTGGAACGTCTACGACCCACAGGTCATCCGCTGGCGGCTGGCCGGCGCCGACCGCCCCCACCAGTTGCGCTCACTGACCGTCCTGCGCTCGGCGATCGAGCCGGTCGCGGCGGGCCTGGCCGCGAAGTTCGCCTCCGCCGAGCAGTGCGCGGAACTCACCGAGTGCGCGATCGGCATGGTCGCCAACTCGCGCGGCCACAAGCTGGAGGACTACCTCGTCCACGACGTGGCCTTCCACCGGGTGATCCTCGCCGCGTCCGGCAACGAGATGTTCGCCCGCCTCGGTGACGTCGTCGCCGAGGTCCTGGCCGGCCGCACCCACCACGAGGTCATGTTCGAGGACCCCGACCCCGCCGCCGTCACCCTCCACGTCCAGGTCGCCGAGGCCGTCCGCGAGGGAGACGCCGTCCGCGCGGAAGCGCTGACCCGCGAGATCACGGTGGGCGCGCTGCAGGAACTGGACATCCTGGCGCCCTAGCCGGACGTCGGCCGCCCAGGCCGGGGATCAGTCCAGGAACTCGCCGTCCACGTACACCCACGCCCCCTCCACCCGCTCGAAGCGGCTGCGCTCGTGCAGCGAACCGCCCCTGAACGACGCCCGGAACGTCACCGTGCCCGTGGTGTGGAAGGCCGTGCCGTCGGTCGTGGCGAGGATCTCCAGACCGGTCCAGCGCATCCCGGGGTCGAACTCGATCTGGGCCGGGCGGGTCGTCGGGTGCCAAGTGCGCAGCAGGTACTGCTCGTTGCGCTTCGCGAAAGCGCTGTAGCGCGACCGCATCAGGGTCTCGGCGGTCGGTGCCGCGGCCGCACCCCGATGGAATCGGCCACAGCAGTCTTCGTACGTCTCCGCACGACCGCAAGGGCACGAGGGGTTGTGAACAGGGGCGGAACCGTGCTGCCGCCTCGAATGCGAGGTGCGTCGGGACATGCCCCCCATTCTGCTGCACCATCGCCTGAGGAGGTTGACAGGAGGGGGAATGCCGACGGATGCCGTGAGCGCCGCGAGGCCGTCTTGTCCGGGCGTCTACGTCGAAGAGCTTCCCAGCAGCACCCGCGCCGTCTCCGCCGTGATCCGTCGGCACCACGGCTGGAGCGAGCGGTCCGTCATCGGCCACAAGGAGTGGCAGCCCGGCAAACAGGACCCGCGCGGCTTCACCATGGGCTGCGGACACCACGAGGAGGGGCCCGGCCCTGAGTGGACCGAGGCCGACCGGACCTCGTACCGGGCCTGGCAGTACAAGCTCGGCTTCAAGGGCAAGGACGCCGACGGCAGTCCGGGCAAGGTCAGTTGGGACAAGCTGAAGGTGCCGGCGTCCTGACTCCCGCGGGCCCGCCCGCCTATGCCGGTCCGGCGTTGGTGGGCGGGTGGGTCGGCCGCTCGGGTATCCGGCTCTCCTGCCGGGGCAGCGGGGGCAGCCGGGTGCCGTGCACCCAGGCGTTGAACACGTCGTCCAGCGGTTCGCTCGCGTAGCGCGCCGCGTGGGCCGCGAACGTCGCCGTCGTCACCGAGCCGCCCCGGTGCAGGGCGACCCAGCCGCGCAGCATGCGGAAGAACGCGTCGTCGCCCAGCGCGCAGCGCAGCGCGTGCAGGGTCAGGCCGCCGCGCTCGTAGAGCCGGTCGTCGAACATCGACTTGCGGCCCGGGTCGGCCAGCCGCAGGTCCTTCGGCATCGAGGCCACCAAGCGGTGTGCGGCGGCGGCCAGTTGCTGTGCGCCGGGGCCGCCCGAGCGCTCCGACCACAGCCACTCGGCGTACTTGGCGAAGCCCTCGTTGAGCCAGATGTGCCGCCAGTCCGCGATGGACACGCTGTTGCCGAACCACTGGTGGGCCAGCTCGTGCGCGACCAGCCGCTCCGAACCCCGGGCCCCGTCCACGTGGTTGGCGCCGAACAGCGACAACCCCTGTGCCTCGACGGGGACATCGAGCTCCTCGTCCGTCACCACCACCGCGTACTCGTCGAACGGGTAGGGCCCGAACAGCTCCTGGAAAAGCTCCATCATCTGCGGCTGCCGTGCGAAGTCCCGCGAGAACTGCGGCAGCAGGTGCGCCGGGATGTGCCCGTGCTGCGCCACCCCGCCCGGACCCGGGTCGCCCAGCAGCACCGTCTCGTACTTGCCGATCGCCAGGCCCACCAGATAGCTGGAGGTCGGGGCTGCCTGCTCGTAGACCCAGGTGGTCGTCGACGCCTTCGTCGTCCGGGTCAGCAGCCGCCCGCCCGCCACCACCGCGTACGCGGACGGCGTGGTGATGGAGATCTGGTAGGAGGCCTTGTCGGCGGGCCGGTCGTTGCACGGGTACCAGGACGGCGCACCGATCGGCTGGCTCGCCACCAGCGCCCCGTCCTCCAGCTCCTCCCAGCCCAGGCCGCCCCAGGGGCTGTTCACCGGCTTGGGGTTGCCCGCCCAGTGCACCTCGACGGTGAAGGCCGCGCCCGGCCGCACCGGCTTGGCCGGGCGCACCCGCAGCCGGCCGCCGCGGTGCGTGTAGTGCGCCTGCCGGCCGTCCACCCGCACCCGGCCGATCTTGAAGTCGGCCAGGTTCAGCTGGAACTCGGCCAGCGGCGAACGGCCCGCTATGGCGTTGATCCGGGCCGCCCCCGCCAGGCGGTTGGGGCCGGGCCGGTAGTCCAGCGTGAGTTCGTAGCGGTGCACCCGGTAACGGGCATCGCCGTTGGCCGGGAAATACGGGTCCGGACCCACTGAGTGCTGAACTGCCACTGCCGTTTCTGCTCCCTGCGCTGCGCTGCCACTCGGTGCCGTCGGTGCCTCGCTCACCGACTCCGAGTGACCCGCGCTCAGGGGCGCCATGCCTCGATCGGGTTGCCCAGCCAACGGGTGTCGTCCGGGACGGACTCCGAGGCCATGACGAGCGACGCGGGACCCAGCGTGGTGCGGGCCCCGATCGTGCTGCCGGGCAGCACGATCCCGCCAGGGCCCAGGGTGGCGCCCTCACGGAGAACAACAGTATCCGTCCGCAAGATCCGGTCGTGGAAGAGGTGAGTCTGCAGCACGCAGCCACGGTTCACGGTGGCCGCGTCCTCCAGGGTCACCAGGTCGGTCTCGGGCAGCCAGTAGCTCTCCACCCAGACGCCCTTGCCGATCCGGGCGCCGAGACCGCGCAGCCACGCCGTCAGCACCGGCGTACCCGGCACGGAACCGGCGAGCCAGGGCACGGCCACGACCTCGACGAAGGTGTCCGCGAGCTCGTTGCGCCACACGTAGCCGCTCCACAGCGGGTGCTCACCGGTGTGGTGGCGGCCGACGAGCAGCCACTTGGCGACGATCGACAGGAGCCCGGCCGCCGCACCGGCGGCGAGCAGGACGAGACCGGACAGCAGCGGGGCCCAGGGTCCGAGCAGGCACAGCAGCGCCACCGTGCCGGCCGCCAGCGCGGCCGAGCAGAACACCGGCACGATCCGGCACAGCTCCACCAGACCGCGCGCCCACAGCAGCCGGGCCGGCGGGTCGTACGTGCGGCTCTGGTCGCTCGTGGAGGCGCTGCGCGGCAGCTTCACCGGCGGCAGGCCCAGGTACGAGCTGCCCTTCTTCGCCTTCTTCGGCGTCGCCGACAGCACACCCACCAGACCGCCGTCCGGCACGCTGCGGCCCGGCGCGGTCATCCCGGAGTTCCCGAGGAACGCCCGCCGCCCGATCTCCGCGCGCCCGATCCGCATCCAGCCGCCACCCAGCTCGTACGGCGCGGTCAGGGTGTCGTCGGCCAGGAACGCGCCCTCGCCGACCGTGGTCAGACTCGGCAGCGCGAGCACCGTGGAGACCTCGGCGCCGCGTCCGATGCGCATGCCGAGCAGCCGCAGCCACACCGGCGTGACCAGCCCGGCGTACAGCGGGAACAGCGTCTCGCGGGAGCGGTCCATCAGCTGCGTGACCGTCCAGGCCTGCCAGCCGATCCGGCTGTGCGTCGGATGCGTGCCCTCCCGCAGGCCCAGGCTCAGCAGCCGCACGCCGACCAGGATCAGCAGCGCGTACGCCAGACCGAAGGCCAGCGTGGCCGGGACGAGAGCGAGCGCGGCACCCTTCACGGGCGCGTCCGCGTCGACGAGAGCCTGCGCCACGAGGAACGCGGCCCCGCCCGCCAGCAGCGGCAGCGCGGTCAGCACGAGGCCGGTCAGGCCGTACATCACACGCCAGTACGTGCCCTTCTGCGGCCGCTCCTTGGGCCAGTTCCGCTTGGCCTTGCCGAGCTTGACGGCGGGCGCGCCGGCCCAGCGCTGGCTGGTGGGGATCTGACCGGTGACCGCCGAGCCCGGGGCCACCTCGGCCCGCTTGCCCACGCGGGCGCCCGGGAAGAGCATGCTGCGGGTGCCGACGACGGCGTGCGCGCCGACCTTGACCGGGCCGATCTCCAGCCGGTCGCCGTCCAGCCACCAGCCGGACAGGTCGACCTCGGACTCCACGGCCGCGCCCCGGCCCAGCTTGAGCATGCCGGTGACCGGCGGCAGCGAGTGCAGGTCGACGTCCTGGCCGATCCTGCCGCCCAGCGCCCGCGCGTACCGCTCAAGCCAGGACCCGGTCAGCGAGGTCGCCCCGCTGAACTCGGCCAGCCGCTCGGCCGTCCACAGCCGCAGATGCACACTGCCGCCGCGCTCGTACCGGCCGGGCTGCACGCCCCGCAGCAGCAGCCGCGCGCCGCCCGCGGCGATCGCGAGCCGGCCGGGCGGGCTGAACAGCGCCACGGCACCGGCGGCGATCAGCCACCAGGGGGCGGTCGGCAGCCAGGAGTAGGCCGGCAGCAGGTTCCCGGCGGCGGCGAGCGCCACCGTCCAGCGCAGCCCGAGCAGCGTGTACAGCGGCAGGAGCAGCAGCGTCTGGATCACCTTGGCGCGGGTCGGCACCGGGGCGACGGTGCGCCGGGCGCCGTCGTCCTGGGAGGACTCCTCCAGGTGGCGGGCCAGCTTGCGCAGGGTGGGCTGCTGGTAGATGTCGAGGACGGCCGCGCTCGGGTAGCGGGTGCGCAGCCGGGTGGTCAGCAGGGCGGCGGCCAGGCTGGAGCCGCCGATCGCGAAGAAGTCGTCACGGGCGCTGCCCACGGGGATGCCGAGGACCTCCGTCCACTGCTCCGCGAGCCAGGCCTCGGTGCCGTAGAGCTGCTCGGCCGGGCCACCGGTCTCCAGGCCCTCCAGGGGCCACGGGAGAGCGTTGCGGTCGACCTTGCCGGAGGTGCGGGTCGGCAGGTCCCCGACCGCCGCGATCAGCGGGACCAGCGCGGCGGGCAGCTCGGCCCGCAGCTTCTCCACGGCGGTGGCGTGGTCCCAGCCCTCCTGGGTGACGACATAGCCGACCAGGAGCTGGTTGCCGCTGCGCGCGGTGCGCACGGCCGCCGCCGCGCCCGCGACGCCGGGCAGCGCCTGCAGGGCCGCGTCGACCTCGCCCAGCTCGATCCGGCGCCCGCCGAGCTTGATCTGCTCGTCGGCGCGGCCGAGGAAGATCAGCCCCTCCGGCTCCGCCTTGACCAGGTCACCACTGCGGTACGCCCGCTCCCAGCCCAGCGAGTCCAGGGGCGCGTACTTCTCCGCGTCCTTCTCGGCGTCGAGGTACCGGGCAAGGCCGACCCCGCCGATCACCAGCTGTCCGGTGCCGCCCATGGGGACGGGCTCGCCGGCCTCGTCCACCACGGCCAGCTCCCAGCCGTTCAGCGGCAGCCCGATGCGGATCGGCTCGTCGCCGGTCATCAGCGAGGCGCAGGCGACGACGGTCGCCTCGGTGGGTCCGTACGTGTTCCAGACCTCGCGCCCCTCCGTCACCAGCCGCTGCACCAGCTCGGGCGGGCAGGCCTCGCCGCCGAAGATCAGCAGGCGTACTTCGTTGAGGGCCTCGGGCTCCCAGAGGGAGGCCAGCGTCGGGACCGTGGAGACCACGGTGATCTCCTGCTCGACCAGCCAGGGGCCGAGGTCGGCCCCGCTGCGGACCTGGGAGCGGGGCACCGGCACCAGACAGGCGCCGTAGCGCCACGCGAGCCACATCTCCTCGCAGGACGCGTCGAAGGCGACCGACAGGCCCGCCATGACCCTGTCACCGGGACCGATCGGGTCGTCGGCCAGGAACAGCGCGGCCTCCGCGTCCACGAACGCGGCGGCGCTGCGGTGGCTGACCGCGACGCCCTTGGGCTTGCCGGTGGAACCGGAGGTGAAGATGATCCACGCGTCGTGCTCGACACCGGGGCGCCGGGCCGGGACCTCGCTGCGGCCGTTGACGGTCAGCTCGTGCCCGGCGCCGACCACGGCCCGCACCTCGGCCTCACCGAACACCAGCTCGGCCCGCTCGTCCGGGTCCTCGGCATCCACCGGGACATAGGCGGCACCGGCGGCGAGAACGGCGAGGATCGCGACGTAAAGGTCGTTGGTACCGGACGGAACACGGACACCCACACGGTCACCGAGGCCGACCCCGGCCGCGCCGAGGCTGCGGCGCAGCTGCTCGACCTCTATGGCCAGCGCACGGTAGGTGAGCCGGGTCGTACCGTCGTCGAGGGCGAGCTCGTCCGGGTAGGAGCGGACGGACGCGTCGAAGATGTCGACCAGAGTGCGCGGAGAGGCCGCCTGGCCTCCCGAGAAACGTGCCGTATTGCCGAGCTGCTCGCGGATCTCATCGTCGAGCAGGCCGAGAGCACTGCTCTCGTGTGTGGCTGCCATCGGGTCCTCGCGTCTGGTTCCCGGACCTCCGGGGCGCTGGCGGGTCCGCAGGGTTGCCTGGGGTTGTCCGGTTCCAGCTCGGTTAACAAGCAGGAAATTTTAGTACGACGCTAGGTCCGGGCACGGTGACCGGCCACTCGGGACACCTGATCAGGGGGCGTCCGGGGATCACCCCGGCTCCGATGACCTGGGCTTCTTCACTCCCGGGAGAGATGGCCCACACTGTGCGTGAAGGGCCGTTTCCGGTACGGAAAAGGGTACTTACCGCTGTTGCGGGGCACGCCGGGCCAACAGCACCGAGGCGAGCACGGCGGCGCCGAACGCCACCCCCGCGACCACCCACAGCGCGCTGTGCACACCCGCGGTGAACGCCTCCGCGACGGCGTCCGTGATCTGGGGAGTCGACCGCCCGGACGCGCTGCCGCCGTCCCGGGCGACCGTCACCACCTGGTCGATCACCGGTCCCGGCAGCCGGTGTTCGGCCAGCCGCTGGGGCAGCACACCGAGGAAACGGACCGCGAGCACCGCCCCGAGCACCGCCGTCGCCAGCACCGAACCGACCTGCCGGAACGCCGTCACCGCCGACGAGGCCGCACCCATCTGCGGACCCTCCACCACCTCGAACGCCGCCGCCGTGGACGGTGCGACCACCAGACCGCTGCCCAACCCGGCCAGCACCAGCCCCAGTGCGGTCACCGCATAACTCCCGTCCGGCTCCTGACGCAGCAGCACCAGCGCCGCGACCGTGGTCAGCAGCGAACCCGCCGCCAGCAGCCGGCCCGCGTGTATCCGCCCGGCGAGACGCTGCGCCGACGCCG
Organism: Streptomyces pseudovenezuelae; assembly: GCF_029892565.1. GTDB lineage: Bacteria > Actinomycetota > Actinomycetes > Streptomycetales > Streptomycetaceae > Streptomyces > Streptomyces pseudovenezuelae_A. The sequence goes on from NZ_JARXVH010000006.1 coordinate 176,946, forward strand.
TGGCCGCCACGAAGGCGAGCATCGCGGGCAGCAGTCGTATACCGGTGCCCAAGGGGCCGAAGCCGCGGACACGTTGCAGGAAGAGGACCTCCAGGAAGACGACACCGACGAACACGAACAGGGCCGCCGCCGCGACGCACAGAGCCGCCGTGTAGCGGGAGTTGGCCATCATGCGGACGTCCAGCATCGGGACCGCCCGCCGCCGCTCCGTGCGTACCAGCGCGGTCAGGGCGACGGCGGCCACCGCGAGCACGGTGACGACGACCGGGTCGTCGTATCCCGCCCGGCCGCCCACCGCGATGCCGTAGACCAGCGTGGACAGGCCGAGCACGGCCCAGAACTGGCCCGGCAGGTCCAGCGGTCGGTCCGGTACGCGGGAGTCCGTGACCGCGCGCAGGGTGACGAGGACGGTGAGCACCGCGAGCGGCGTGTTGACCAGGTACACCGCCCGCCAGTCGAAGGACTGCAGCAGCACACCGCCGAGCAGTGGGCCGACGGCCAGGCCGACGCCGGAGACCGACACCCAGATGGATATGTACCGCAGCATGCGCGGCAGATCGACGAAGAACGTCGTCGTGATCAGGGCCAGCGAGGTGGGCAGCACCAGGGCCCCGCCCAGACCGCTGATCCCGCGGCCGATCAGCACCTGCGGATAGCCCTGGGCCGACGCCACCACGAGCGAGCCCGCGGCTATGAGCACCACGCCGGCGAGGAACACCCGGCGCCGCCCCAGCCGTTCGCCCAGCGCCCCGCCCGACAGCACACAGGCCGCGACCACCAGGGTGTACGTGCTCGACACCCAGCTGAGGTCGGCCGGCGCCACCTCCATGTCGACCTGGAGCGCCCGCAGCGTGGAGATGGCCGCGGTCACCTCGATGAACGACATGAAGAGGCCGAGACAGGCGGCGAGCAGGACGAGACGGGCGTGCGGGATCACCGGGGCGGGCGGGGGAGCCGCGGGTGCGGATGCGGGCGTTGCGGTGGCCGCCTCGCCCGTCGAAGGCCCGTCCGCCCCGGACTCCGTGCCGTCCGACTCCGCCGAGACCGTGTTCATGCCGACCGGGTCTCCTTCTCGGCCTGGTCGGCCAGGCGGCGCTGTGCCTCGTCCCAGGTGATCGGCAGTTGGTCGCGCTCGGCGTTCCAGAACACGAACACCGAACCCTTCATCCCCGGCCGCAGCCCGCGCACGCTCTTGGCGTGCGGGTCGGTCCGGTTGAAGGTGTTCAGGGCCTCCTGGTCACGCCAGGCCGACAGCGTCCAGAACGTCTTCTTCAGCGGCTCCGCGCGCAGCGAGGCCCCGAGCAGCCCGGGCGACCTGCGGACCTGCTGGAAGATGACCAAGGACAGCAGGAAGAACCGGGGCACGCCGAGCAGCGAGCGCAGCTCCAGCCGGGATGCCATGACCAGCGGCGGGCCGACGGGCTCACCACCGTCGGCCCCGTCCTTCGCGGTGCCGGGCATCCACGGAATCGTCGGCATGAAGTCTCTCCCCTCGGCGGTTCTGCGGCGGTCATTCATAAGAGTCCGCAGGCCGGTGTTTCCGTACACCCCCGGAGGGGTGAATTCCCGTCGTTCCCGCGGGGGCGTGCGGAGTTGTCGCGGGGGCGTGCCGCGGCGCCCGTTCGCTCCCGCGGAGCGCCGGATCGACCGGATCAGGACACTCCGCTCCGGCCCCCATCGGATGCCTCGATAGGGCAATTCCGCCCGCCGATGGGCCGATTGACCCCGTTTTCCGGCCAGGCCTACGGTTCCTTCTGCGCCGTCCGCAGAGCAACTGAGCGGACTGCCACCCCACTTCAGAGGTATCAGCCCTCTGCGCATCGGCCGTCGCTCCACGTGTCCCATCCCGCCACGTGACCGTTCCCGAGAACCGCTCGAGCCGAGGTGCAGCCCTGCCATGACCACCCGTGTCGCTGTCGTCGGAGCCGGAATATCCGGACTCTCCGCCGCCCATCATCTGCCGGACGACGTCGAAGTCACCGTGTACGAGAGCCAGAACCGTGCCGGCGGTCACGCCCGCACCGTGGAGGTCGACGAGAACGGCCGGACGATCGGCGTCGACACGGCCTTCGTGGTCTTCAACGCCCGTACGTACCCGGAGCTGACCGCCTTCTTCGAGAAGCTCGGCGTGACCGCGCTGGACCACACCGGCGGGTTCGACTTCTTCGACCTGGACCGCGGACTCGACTACGGCACCCGGGAGTTCGAGCTCTCCGAGGACGAGATCGCCGCCCGCTACCCGGACGACTTCCTCCCCCTGTGGCGGGACGCCGAACGCTTCCACCGCGAGGCGCCCCGCGACTTCCTGCGCAAGCGCACCGACCTCTCCCTCGGCGACTACCTGGACCGCGGCGGCTACACCGACACCTTCAAGTACGGCTACGTCGTACTGCTCGCCACCGCCGTCTGGTCGGTGCCCGCCGAGCTGATCTGGGAGATGCCCGCGACCACGGTGATCGCCTTCTTCATGTCCCACGACCCCGGCGGCCTCGGCGGCCGTTCGGTGGCGTGGAAGACCGTGTCGGGCGGCAGCATCGAGTACGTCCGCCGGGTCGTCGCCGGCGTCAACGGCAAGGTCCGCACCGGCGCCGAGGTCACCCGCGTCCGCGAGGACGGGGACGGTGTCGTCGTCGCCACCGCCGCCGGCGAGGAGCGCTACGACCTCGCGGTGCTCGCCGCGCACGCCGACCAGACCCTCGCGGTCCTGGAACACCCCACCCAGCTCCAGGCGGAGATCCTGCGCAAGGTCCGCTACAGCGAGATCACCGCGATCCTGCACACCGACCCGTCGAGCATGCCGCCGGACCGCTCGCGCTGGCAGAGCTGGAACTACGGCGTGAAGACGGTCGACGGCCGCCCCCGCACCTGGGTCGCCTACTACATGAACTCCCTGCAGGGCTTCACGGCCGAGCGCGACTACTTCGTCACCCTCGACTCGCCGATCGCCCCGCGCGACGAACTCGTCGTCCGCGAACTGCCGTTCACGCACCCGGTCATCGACCTGGAGGTGCGCGCCATGCAGCGCACGATCTACGACGTCAACGCGCCGGGCGGCCGGATCAAGCTGGCCGGCTCCTACTTCCACGCGCCGCGCATCGGCGTCGACCTCATCGGCTCACACGAGGCCGGATTCGTCTCCGGGCGGCTGGCGGCCGAGGCCGTCACCCGCGAGCTGCACCACCAAGCCAATCGCACAGCGAAGTGAGGGGAATCTCCATGCAGCGTGTCACCGCCGACGAAGCCCGGCTCTGGCTGGTCGAGAAGCTCGCGGTCCGGCTCGGCGTCGACAAGGAACAGATCGACGCGGAGCGGTACTTCGACGAGTTCGACCTCGACTCCACGGAGGCGCTGATCCTCGCGGGCGAACTGGAGAAGTGGCTCGGCTTCGAACTGGAGGCCACCGCCCTCTGGTACCACCCGACCATCGCCGCCCTGTCCGAGCACATCGCCGAGGAGAGCGACCGCCATGTCGCCCCGGCCTGACACGGCCGTCGCGGCCCGGCGGTCCCTGCGGCGCCCGTTGCTGACGGCGCTGGGGACCGCCGCGGGCCCGACCGCCCGCACGGTCTGCGCCGTCCACCCGGGCGCGCTGCCGCCGACCATCTGGCAGGACCTCGTCGCGAGGCTGCCCGAGGACAGCGCACCGCACCTGTGCGACCTCGGCAACGTCCCCGCGTACGCCATGGCCGCCCTCGACCCGACCGCGCCCGTGCCCGGCGTCCGCGAACTCGCCGCGCAGTGCCTGGCCGAGCTCACCGCGGCCGGGCTGACGGAGCGTCAACTCACCCTGATCGGCTGGTCGTTCGGTGGTGTCGTCGCCTACGAGATCGCCGCCCAGCTGGCGGCGGAGGGGCGGGGGGATGTCGTGGACGCGCTGGTCGTCCTCGACTCCATCGCGCCCGTCGCCGCCTTCCAGCCCGCCGACGACGCCCTGCGACCGACCCTGCTGCTCGACTGGTTCGCGATGTACCTGGGCGCCAAGCGGGGCCGCCGGTTCGACTTCGTCCCCACCGACGAGGACGACCTCGGCACACTGCTCGACGCCGCGACCGCCCAGGGCCTGCTCCCCGCGGACACCGAAGAGGCGGGCCTGCGCAAGCTGTTCACCGCTTTCCACGCCGGGTTGGTCCGCAACAACCGCTGCACCGCCGGTTATCTGCCCGACCCGCTCGACCGCACCATCACGCTCGTCAAACCCGCGGGCTCCCTGCTGCCCGCCAGCCCCGACCTCGGCTGGGCCGGGCTGAGCGGCCGGCCCCTGCACAAGCTGACCGTCCCCGGGGACCACTACACGCTGCTCGGCGAACCGGAGACCGTCGCCGCGCTGGCCGCCCTGCTCGCCGCACCGCCCACTGGCACGCGCCAGGCGGACTGAACGCGTCCGCCCCACCCGACCCGCAGACACAGAGCACCAGCGGAGGAACACCGTGCAGCACTCACGTCTGGCCGAGACACCGATCGCGATCGTCGGGTTGGCGGGCCTCTTCCCCAAGTCGCGCGACCTGCGCGAGTTCTGGCACAACATCGTGGACGCCGAGGACTGCATCGAGGACGTTCCCGAGAGCCACTGGAACACCGAGGACTACTACGACCCGGACCCGGCGGCCGAGGACAAGACCTACGTCCGGCGCGGCGGCTTCCTGCCCGAAATCCCCTTCAACCCGATGGAGTTCGGGCTCCCGCCCAACACCCTTGAGGTCACCGACATCCTCCAGCTGCTCTCCCTGACCGTGGCACGGGACGTGCTGCGCGACTCGGGCGCGGACCAGAGCAACTGGTACGACGCCTCCCGCACCGGCGTCATCCTCGGCATCACCGGGGCCAACTCCCTTACCCAGCCCCTCTCCGCCCGCCTGCAGACCCCGGTCCTCAAAGAGGTCGTGCGCAGTGTCGGCCTGAGCGAGGCGGACGCGGAGGAGATCGCGCAGCGGTTCAAGAAGGCGTACATCCCCTGGGAGGAGAACTCCTTCCCCGGCATGCTCGGCAACGTCGTCGCCGGCCGCATAGCCAACCGCTTCGACCTCGGCGGGACCAACTGCACCGTCGACGCCGCCTGCGCCAGTTCGCTGGCCGCCGTCAAGCTCGCGGTGAGCGAACTCATCGAGGGCCGCGCCGACATGATGATCACCGGCGGCTGCGACGCCGAGAACACGATCCTCATGTACATGTGCTTCAGCAAGACCCCGGCCTTCTCCAGGACCCAGCAGATCCGCCCCTTCGACGAGTCCGCCGACGGCACGCTGATCGGCGAGGGCATCGGCATGCTGGCGCTCAAGCGCCTCGCCGACGCCGAACGCGACGGCGACCGCATCTACTCCGTGCTGCGCGGCATCGGCACCTCCAGCGACGGCCGCTTCAAGAGCATCTACGCGCCGCGCGCCGAGGGCCAGCAACTCGCCCTGCGCCGCGCCTACGCGGACGCCGACGTCCCGGTCTCCGCCATCGAACTCTTCGAGGCGCACGGCACCGGCACGGCGGTCGGCGACCACACCGAACTCGCCGCCCTGTCCTCGGTGGTGTCGGCCGGCAACGACGACCACGGCTACGCCGCCATCGGCAGCGTCAAGTCCCAGATCGGGCACACCAAGGCCGCCGCGGGCGCCGCGAGCCTCATCAAGCTCTCCCTCGCCCTGCACCAGAAGGTCCTGCCGCCCACCATCAACGTCGAGACCCCCAGCGACGCCCTCGATCCCGCCAGCACCCCGTTCTACGTCAACACCGAGGCACGCCCCTGGGTGTTGGACCCGGAGCGCGACAAACGCCGGGCCGCCGTCTCCTCCTTCGGCTTCGGCGGCACCAACTTCCACATGGTGCTGGAGGAGCACGACGGCACCGACGCCAAGACCCTTGGCCCCGTGGTGCGTTGGGGCCTGTGGCACGCGGCAGGACCCGAGGCGCTCGCCCTGCGCATCGAGAACGGCGCCGCCACCGACGAGACCGGCGCGATCCCCGCCTCCGACGCCCGCATCGGCATCGTCGCCCGCAGCGACGTCGAGTTCGCCGAACTGCGCGACACCGCAGTCGAGTTGCTGCGCGCCCGCCCCGACGCCCCCTCCTGGCAGCACCCCAAGGGCATCACCTACCGCCGCGCGGCCCTGCCCACCTCGGTGAAGACGGCCGCCGTCTTCGCCGGACAGGGCAGCCAGTACGTCGGCATGGGCCGCCGGGCCGCCATCGCACTGCCGCCCCTGCGTGCCGCGTTCGACCGGGCCAACCGGCTGACCGAGGGCCCCGACACCCTCGCCCGCACGGTCTTCCCGCCGCCCGCCTTCACCGACACGGTCCGCCGCGAGCAGGAAACCGCCCTGCGCCGCACCGACTTCGCCCAGCCCGCCATCGGCGCGCTCTCCGCCGGCCAGTACACCTGGCTGCGCGAACTCGGCTTCCGCGCCGACGGCGTCATCGGCCACAGCTTCGGCGAACTCACCGCGCTGTGGGCGGCCGGCGCCCTCGACGACGAGCAGTTCGCCCGGCTCGCCCGCGCCCGCGGCACCTCGATGGCCCCGCCCGAGCATGCCCCCGCCGACTTCGACCCCGGCGCGATGGCCGCCATCCGGGCCTCGCTCTCCGACGTCCAGGCCCTCGTCGCCACCTACCGCAACGTGGCCATCTGCAACATCAACGCCCCCGGCCAGATCGTCGTCGGCGGCCCCACCGACGAGATCGACCGCCTGGTCGCCGACGTCTCGGGCCGCCGCATCCCCGCGAAGCGGCTGCCGGTCTCCGCCGCCTTCCACACCGGGTTCGTCGCCCACGCGGCCGACGCGTTCCGCCAGGCCGTGGAGTCCACCGGACTGGAAACGCCCGCGATCCCCGTCTACGCCAACACGCCCGGCTCCGCCTACGGCACGGACACCGCGGCCAACCGCCGCACCCTCGTGGACCAGTTGCTCCAGCCCGTGGACTTCGTCTCCGGCATCGAGAAGATGTACGCCGACGGATTCCGCGTCTTCGTCGAGTTCGGCCCCAAGCGCGTGCTGACCGACCTCGTCGACCGCATCCTCGAAGGCCGCACCGACGTCGTGACCCTCGCGGTGGACGGTGGCCCCTCCAAGGACAGCGAGGTCTCCCTCAAGCGCGCGGCGATCGAACTGGCCGTCCTCGGACTGCCCCTGGTCGGCTTCGACGACCGCGTCGAGCCCCGCCGCGAACAGGCCGCCCGCAAGGGCATGACCATCCCGCTGCGCGGCATCAACTACGTGACCGAGGAACGGCGTTCGGCCTATCGGGACGCGCTGTCGGAGCCGCTGGCCCTGACGGCGGCGGCACCCGCGCCCGTGAACGGTTCCGGTTCCGGTTCCGCCGACGACGGCATCGAGTCCGTCGTACGCGAGGGGCTCGGCCTCCAGGCGGAGATCCTCACCGCCCACGTCGACACGGTCCACGCGTCGGTGCGCTCGCTCGAACAGTCCGTACGGGCCGGGGGACATCCCGACACGGAGGCCGCGCTGCGGCTCATCCGGGAGCAGGGCGCGACGATCGGCGCGGCGCACGAGCGGTCCACGCGGCTGCTGTTGGAGGCGTTGCGGGGGGCGGCGGTCGAGAAGGAGACCGTCGCGGAGGAGGTCGTCGAGGCGGAAGTCGTTGAAGCGGAGATCGTTGAGACAGAGGTCGTCGACGATCGGGTTGTCGACGATCGGGTTGTCGAGCCGGAACCTGTGTACCTACCCGAGCCCGAGCCTGCGCCCATTCCTGAGCCTGAACCTGCCCCTGTCGCCGGCTCGGCCATACCCGCCGGTGTGATGGACGCGCTGCTCGGTGCGGTGGCGGAGAAGACCGGCTATCCGGTGGAGATGCTGGAGCCGGGGATGGATGTCGAGGCCGATCTGGGCATCGACTCGATCAAGCGGGTGCAGATTCTCGGCGCGTTGCAGGAGTCGTACCCGGTCTCCGAGGACGTCGACCCCGAAGTGCTCGCAGAGCTGCGGACGCTGGACGACATCGCAGGATTCCTCGCTTCCACCCTGCCTGCTGAAGCGGCTCCTGAGCCAACTCCAGTAACCGAACCTGAACCCCAGCCCGCCCCTGTCTCTGTCGCCGACGCGGCTGTCGCCGCCGGTGTGATGGACGCGCTGTTGGGCGCGGTGGCGGAGAAGACCGGCTATCCGGTGGAGATGTTGGAGCCGGGGATGGATGTCGAGGCCGATCTGGGCATCGACTCGATCAAGCGGGTGCAGATTCTCGGCGCGTTGCAGGAGTCGTATCCGGTCTCCGAGGACGTCGACCCGGAGGTTCTGGCGGAGCTGCGGACGTTGGACGACATCGCCGGCTTCTTGGCCTCCACGGTGTCCACCGAAGCGACTCCCGCGCCCGCGCCCGTTTCCGCTCCAGCCCCCGCGTCCACTCCTGAACCCGAGCCTGCCCCCGCCTCCGTCTCCAACTCCGCTGTAGCCGCGGGCGTGATGGACGCGCTGCTCGGTGCGGTGGCGGAGAAGACGGGTTACCCGGTGGAGATGCTGGAGCCGGGGATGGATGTCGAGGCCGATCTGGGCATCGACTCGATCAAGCGGGTGCAGATTCTCGGCGCGTTGCAGGAGTCGTATCCGGTCTCCGAAGACGTCGACCCCGAAGTGCTCGCGGAGCTGCGGACGTTGGACGACATCGCCGGCTTCCTGGCCTCCACGGTGTCCACCGACAGCACCCCCACCCCCACCTCAAGTCCCGCACCCGCATCCGCCCCCACCACCCCTCTCACCATCACCTACCCCCCCACCCCCGGAATCGGCCGCACCTACGCCGACGTCACGGAGATCGCCTCGCCCCACACCCTCGTCGGTGCCTACGCGGAGTCCCGTACCGCGGTCGTCGTGGACGACGGGTCGTTGTTGACCCGGCCGCTCGCGGGCGCGCTGCGTGGAGACGGTTGGCGGGTCGAGGTCGTGTCGCTTCCCGGGGTGGACAGCGTCGTGCCGGAGGCGGATGCCGTGCGGCGGCTGGTGAGTTGGGACGAGGGGGAGCTCGCCGCGAATCTGGCGAGCGGGCGGGTCGATCTCGTCGTGCAGATGGCGGCCGCGGCCGGGCCGGAGTGGGCCGAGGGGACGCGGCGGCTGGAGCACTGCCTGTTGGTCGCGAAGAACAGCCTGGCCGCGTTGAAGGCGGTCGCGGCGCAGGGCACCCGGGCCGGGTTCGTCGCGGTCACGCGGCTGGACGGGGCGAGTGGGTATCGCGGTGCCGGAGACGCCTCCCCGCTGCTCGGCGGGGTCGCCGGGCTGGTGAAGACTCTTGCCATCGAGGTGCCCGAACTCTTCGTCCGTACCGTCGACTTCGCGCCGGAGCTGGCGCTGACCACGGTCGGTGCCCGGTTCCTCGCCGAGATCGACGACCTGTCCCGCGCGTACGCCGACGTGGCGCACGACCCCGCCGGACGCCGTACCGTCGCCCTCGCCGCCGAACCGCATCAGGCGCGCGCGGCGGCCGTTCCGGAGGTGTCCTCGGCCGACCTGTTCGTGGTGACCGGGGGAGCCCGCGGCATCACCGCCGACTGCCTGCACGCGCTCGTCTCGGCGCGGCCCGCCGGGCTGCTGCTGCTGGGCCGCAGCCGACCCGCTCCCGAGCCCGACTGGGCCGTCGGCACCGAGGGCCCGGCGCTGCGGGGGCTGATCGCGCGGCGTGCGGCGCAGGGTGGGCAGAAGCCCAACCCCCGTGCCGTGGAAGCCGAGTTCAGGGAGATCACCGCCTCCCGCGAGATCGCCGCGAACCTCGCCCGGCTCACCGCCACCGGCGCCCGCGTCGAGTACCTCACCGTCGACATCACCGACGCCGCCGAGACGCGCCGCGTGCTGACGCCGTACGCCGGTCGGGTCACCGGTGTCGTGCACGGGGCCGGCGTACTGGCCGACCGGCTCGTCGCGCAGAAGTCCGCCGAGGAGATCCGCCGGGTGCTGGCCACGAAGCTGCTCGGCCTCGGCAATGTGCTCGATGTCCTGCGCGGTATCGCCGAGTTGCGGCATCTGGTGCTGTTCTCCTCCGTCGCCGGGTTCTTCGGCAACCGCGGACAGTCCGACTACGCCATGGCGAACGAGGCGTTGAACCGGATCGCCGTACGCCTGAAGCGGGAACTGCCCAACGCGCGCGTCACCGCGATGAACTGGGGCGCCTGGGACGGCGGGATGGTCTCCGACGACCTGCGGGCGATGTTCGCTCAGCGCGGCATCGCGCTGGTGCCGCTCACGACCGGCGCGGGCATGTTCGCCGAGCAGTTCACGGCCGACCACGCGCACGACACGGTGATCGTCACCGGCCCGCTCACCCCGCTGTCCGCGCCGCCCGAGGCACAGGGTGCCGGGCTCGCCCCGCTGGTGGTCGACCGGACCCTGGCCGACCTGGCCGGCGAACCGCTGCTCACCGACCACACCATCGGCGACCGACGGGTACTGCCCGCCACGGCGGCCCTCGGCCTGCTGGCCAACGCGATCGAGACGGCGACCGGTGAGGCCGTCACCGGGGCGAGCGGCTTCAAGGTGTTCAAGGGCGTCTCCTGGGACGAGCCCGACGGGCAGCAGCCCCAGCGGCTGCGGCTGGCCGTCGAGCCCGCCGCGGGCGGGGTGGGAGTCGACGTACTCGCCTCCTCCGTGGACAGCGGCGGACGCAGCCGGCCCGCGTACAGCGTCCGGTTGAGCACCGGCGCCGCCGGGCCGCGGCCCGCGGACCGCACCGATCTGGCGGCCCTGGCCGGGAGCTCGGCCGGCCGGGACGCGGCACCGCTGTACCGCGACGGCACGCTCTTCCACGGGCCCTCCCTGCGCGGACTGCGCTCGGTGCTGGCCGTCGACGAGCAACGGCTGCTGGTACGGGCCCGGTTGGCCGACTCCCGCCCCGCGCACGGCGGTTACCACGGGCGGCTGCACAGCCCGGTCCTCGCCGACCTGTTGCTCCAGTCAGTGCTGGTCTGGGTGCGCGAGCGGCGCGGGCGGGCCTGCCTGCCCATGGAGATCGGGCGGCTGAGCCTGTTCGAACCGCTTCCCTCCGACGGGGACTTCCTGATCGCCGTCGAGGACATCAGGCCCGGTCGGACCGGCGTGACCTGCACGGTGACCGCGTTCGATCCGCGCGGCCGCGTGCTGGCGGTCCTGCGGGACGTGGTCGCGGTCGAGGACGCGGAACTGGAGAGCCGGTTCCGGCAGCCGGGCCGGGCCGCGGTCTCGGTCTGACGACGCTCGGAGGCTGATCGGTCATGGGCAAGTACGCGATCGTCGGACTGTCGTGCCTCTTCCCGGGGGCGGCCACGCCGGACACCTACTGGAACAACCTGATGGACGCGGTCGATTCGCGTACCGAGGGCGGCGAGCGGATCTTCGGGCACGAACCGCTCACCGAGGACGAGAGCGGGGACCGGCACCGCATCTACTGCACGCGCGGTGGGTTCGTCGAGGCCGGGGAGGTCATCGACCCGTCCGCGTACGCACTGCCCGCCGACTACCTGGCAGGCCTGGACCGCTCGTTCCACTGGGCGCTCCGGGTGGCCGACAACGCCCTGGCCGACGCGGGTGTATCCCCCGCTGCCGCGGACGGCCGGGGAGGCGACCGGAGGACCGGCGTGGTGTTCGGGAACTACCCGTTCCCCACGCCGTCCTCCGGCCGCACAGCGGGGAAGCTGTGGGACGCCGCGGTCTTCGAGGGCCTCGCGGCGGCCGGCTTCCCCGCGGCCGGGTTGCCGTCCTGTGCGGAGGACGGCAACCCGGCCAGGGCCGGGGGAGAGGGGGACGCCTCGGCCTTCGGTCCGGTCGGCTCCAACGGTCCGGCCGGCGCCGACAGTTCAGGCGATCCCCGCAACCCGGCCGACGCGCACAACCTCTGGCCCGGCGGCCTGCCCGCCCACGTCGTGGCCGCCGCCCTCGGCCTCGACGGCCCCCGCCACACCCTGGACGCGGCCTGCTCGTCGGCGCTCTACGCGATCCAGCTCGCCTGCGCCCAACTGGCCACCGGAGGCGCCGACCTGATGCTGGCGGGCGGGGTCTGCGCACCCGACCCGACCGTCATCCACCTCTCCTTCTCCGACCTGCACGCCTATCCGCCGGACGGCTTCAGCCAGCCCTTCGACGCCCGTTCCAAGGGCATCATCACCGGGCAGGGCGCGGCCATGGTCGCCCTGAAGCGGCTCGCCGACGCCCGGCGCGACGGGGACCGGGTGTACGCAGTGATCGACGCGGTCTCGCTCGGCAACGACGGCCCCGGCAAGCACCTGCTCGCCCCGAACGTCACCGGCCAGCTCGCCGCCTACGAACTCGCCTACCGCGACGCGGGCATCGAGCCGCGGGACGTCCAGTACGTCGAGTGCCACGCCACCGGCACCCCGCTCGGCGACCGCACCGAACTCGACGGCGTGGAACGGTACTTCGGGCGCGGCCCGCTGCTCGGCTCGGTCAAGGGCAACATCGGGCACCTGCTGACCGCGGCCGGCATGAGCAGCCTGGTCAAGGTGGTCCTCGCGCTGGGCCGGGGCGTCATCCCGCCGACCACCGGCGTGGCCGTACCGCTGCCCGGCACGGTGGCGGACCGGGTGGTACGCGAACCCACGCCCTGGCCGGCCACCGACGGCGTACGCCGGGCCGCCGTCTCGGCGTTCGGCTTCGGCGGCACCAACGCGCACGTCGTCCTGTCCGGACCTGAGCAGGCCGCGCAGCCCGCCGACGACTACACCGAGCGGCCGCAGCCGCCGACCCTGGCGATCATCGGCATGGGCGCCCACTTCGGTTCCTTCAGCACGCTCGACGCGTTCGAGCGGGCCGGGTACGAAGGCCTCAGTGGAGTAAGGGAGTTGCCGCCGAACCGGTGGCGCGGCTTCGAGTCGGCGCCGGGCGGGCCGCTGGAGCGGGCCGGGCTGGCCCACGACCGGGTGCCGAAGGCGGCGTACCTCGACGGGTTCGAGGCCGACGCCACCTCCTACCGCATCCCGCCCAAGGACCTCGATCACTTCAACCAGCAGCACCTGCTGATGATGCGGGTCGCCGAGGAGGCCCTGAAGGACGCCGGATACGAGCGTCCCGGGCCCGGCGTCAAGGGGCGGCGGGTCGCCGTCGTCCTCGGCATGGAGATGGAGCCCAGCGCGGAGGGGCACGGCGCCCGGTACGCGCTGGGCCGCAAGCTCGCCGCCTGGTGCGCGGCGGCCGGACTCGACCCCACGGACGAGCAGTTGGCCGCCCTCACCAAGGCCGCCCGGGACGGCATCCACGACTCCATCGAGGCCAACGAGGTCCTCAGCTACATCGGCAACATCATGGCCGCCCGGATCTCCTCCCTGTGGAACCTCACCGGGCCGTCCTTCACCGTCTCCTCCGACAGCGCGGTCGGCGTCGACGCCCTCGACACCGCCCGGCTGCTGCTGCTCGACCCGAGCGTCGAGGCCGTGCTGGTCGGCGCCGTCGACCTCGCGGCGGGGCCCGAGTCGCAGCTCGCCCGCTCGGTCCTGGAGCCCGGCACCGTACTGGGCGACGGCGCCGGCGCGGTGGTCGTCACCCGGCCCGGCTCCATCCCGCCCGAACGGACCGTGTACGCCACCGTCGACGCCCTCGCCGTCCACCACGCGCCGACACTCGACCCGCGGCCCGCACCGGAACTCGTCGCCGCCGCGGCCGAAGACGCCCTGGCGGCAGCCGGGTTGACGCCGGCCGACGTCGAACTGGTGGAGGCCGGGGCGGTACGGGAAGAGGTGGTCGAAGGACTCGCCCGCGTCTGGACGGGCGTACGGGTCGGCGGACTGCTGCGGACCTCGCTCGGCGGTGTCAACTCCCAGGTGGGGGACACCGGTTGCGCCTCCGCGCTGGCCTCCGTCATCCGGGCCGCGCTGTGCCTGCACTACGCCTACCAGCCGATCGCCCCCGGCGGGGTGGACGGCGCGCGGCTCGCCGGGTCCTCGTTCTTCCTCGCCACCGACTCGCGGCCCTGGCTGCGCGAACGCCGCGAGGGCCGGCGTACCGCCTCCGTCAGCGTCACCGGGACCGCGGGCAGCCACGCCCACGTGGTGCTCGGCGGCGCGCAGACGCGGGGCGAGGTCGCCGCGACCGACTGGGTGCGCTCCGGCGGCAGCCTCGTGGTGCCCGTCGGTGCCGACGACATCGACACGCTGGTACGACGGCTCGGCGAGGTCCGCGCGGCCGTCGAGGCCGGCGGCGACTGGGCGGCCCTCGCGGAGGACCGGCCGGCCGCGCTCAAGGCCGTACTGGTCGCCGACGATCCGGCAGGCCTGGTACGGCAGTTGGAGCAGGCGGCCAAAGATCTGCCGGGCGTGTACCGGGCCGGGGGCGAGTGGACCTCCCCGTCCGGGAGCAGCTTCGCGGCGCGACCGGCGGGCGGGCCCGGCACGAAGACGGCGCTGGTGTACCCCGGGGCCTTCAACTCGTATCTCGGCCTGGGCCGTGCCCTCTTCCGGGCCTTCCCCGGACTGCTGCCGCGCTTTGAGGCGCAGGCCGAACTGCCCGCCGAGATGCTCCGCTCGGCCGCGCTGTACCCGCGTGCCCTCGGGCCGCTCGACCGGCGTGAACTGATGCGCCGCGAGGCCGAGTTGATCGAGGACATCCCCTTGATGCTGGCCGTGGGCACGAGTTACGCGCTGCTGTCGACGGACCTGGTGCGCGAGGTGCTCGGGGTGCCGGTGCACGGGGCGTTCGGCTACAGCCTCGGTGAGAGCAGCATGCTGTTCGCGACCGGCGGCTGGGTCAAGGAGGCCCGCGGGACGGCGAAGATCGACGCGTCACCGTTGTTCGTGGACCGGCTGCGGGGGCCGAAGAAGACGGTCCGCGCGCTGTGGCATCTCGGCGACGACGTGCCCGACGCGGCGGTGTGGGCGACGCATGTGCTGCTCGCCCCGGCGGACACCGTCCGCGAGGCCGCCGCCCGCTACGACCGGGTCTTCATCACCCACGTCAACACCCCCGACGAGGTCGTGGTCGCGGGTGACCCCGCCCAATGCCGCGACCTGATCGACGCGTTGGGCTGCCGCAGCGCGCGCTCACCCGCCAACCACGTCATGCACTGCCCCGTCGTGGACGGCGACCTCTCCGAACTCGCCGACCTCAACCGCTATCCCACCGGCGACGTCGGCGACCTCGTCCTCTACAGCAGCCGGCACTACGCCCCCGTCGGCGACCTCGACCAGGACACCGTCGCCCACAACATCGCCGTCACCCTCCGCGAGACCGTCGACTTCCCCCGCCTCATCCACCGCGCCTACGACGACGGCTTCCGCGCTTTCATCGAGGTCGGCCCCTCCAGCACCTGCACCCGCTGGATCCACGAGACCCTCGCCGACGCCCCCCACATCTCGGTCCCCGTCGACCGCCGGGGCGCCCGCGGCGCGACGGACATCGCCCGCCTGGTCGCGCGCCTCGCCGCGCACGGCGTCCCGGTGGACCTGACTCCGTTCCGTCCGCGCACGACCGCCGCTCGACGCCCCTTGGGTCTGCGCACGTTCCCGGTGGGCGGCGAGCCGGTGGCGCCGCTGGTTGCGCGGGAGGCGGGGGAGATCGTCGGGGCGATTCGGAGGGTTCCGGTGGGGGAGCGGGTGGCGGTCCGGGTGCCGACGCCGGTCCTGACCACGCCGGCTTCCGAGCCGGTCCCGGTGCCCGTGCTGGCGCAGGTGCCGGTGACCGCGGCGGTGCTGTCCGAGCCGCGTCCCGTGGTCGACGTCCCGCTCATCGAGCCCGCGTCCGAACCTGCGGTGCCGTTCGGGGAGTTGGCACCCGAACCGACCCCGCCCCCCGCCCCGGACTTGTCTGCCCCGGAGTTCCCCGACCCGGAACTCCACCCCACGGAATGGGACTCCGCGATGCCGATCCGCCCCGACGGTCCGCCCGTACCCGCGCTGACGCTGGAGCGGGAACCGATCACGATGGTGCCCGCCGACGCGGTCCCGGCACGGCCCCTGGACGCCGTACCGCCACCGGCTCCACGCCCCGACGTACCCCAGCGCCCGGCGATCTTCGGCGCGCCCCTGCCCGTGCCGCCGGCGGTGCAGCCGAAGCCGAGGCCGGAGCCGGAACCGTCGGCGCGGGCCGGCAGCGACCAGGCCTCCACCCTCGCCCTGGTGCGCAGCCTGCGTGCCGAGATCCTGGAGGCGCATCAGGAAGTCCTCGAAGCCCAGCGGGAGTTGCGCGAGGAACTGGTCGCCGTGCTGTCGGCGGCGACAGCCGCACCGGTCGACACAGCCGCAGCCACAGTCGCGGCAGTCGTTGAACCGGTTGCCGCACCCGCGCCCGCACCCACCGCCGAAGCGGTCCTCGCTCCCGTGGTACCTCCGGTCCCCGAGTCCCCGGCAACCCGCTCGAACCGGCCCAAGCCCGAAGGTGTCGTCTGGGACGAGGAGGACCTCCTCGAATTCGCGACCGGCAAGGTCGGCAACGTCTTCGGCCCCCGTTTCGCCCGTATCGACGGCTATCAGCGCCGCGTACGACTCCCCGCCCCGCCCTACCTCTTCGCCACCCGCGTCACGCAACTGGACGCGGAGCCGGGGGAGTTCAAGCCGTCCTTCATCCGGACCGAGTACGACGTCCCGGAGGACGCCTGGTACGCGGTGGACGGGCAGGTGCCGCCCGCCGTCACGATCGAGGCCGGGCAGTGCGACCTGCTGCTGATCAGCTATCTCGGCGCCGACTTCACCAACCGCGGCAACCGCGTCTACCGCCTCCTCGACAGCAGCCTCAGCTTCGTCGGTGACCTGCCCCGCACCGGGCAGACCCTGCGCTACGACATCTGGATCGACCAGTTCGTGCGGCAGGGCGACACGCTGCTCTTCTTCTTCCACTACGACTGCTACGCCGACGGTGAGCTGATCCTCAAGCTCAACAACGCCTGCGCGGGCTTCTTCACGGACGAGGAGCTGGAGAGTTCGCCGGGGCTGGTGCAGGGGCGGGTGGCTCCCGGGCTCAAGGTCCGTTCGGATCCCGGGCGTTCGGCGTTCAAGCCGCTCGCCACCACCCATCGCACCGCCCTCACCGCCGCCGACCTCGACGCCCTCTCCGAGGGCCGCATCGCCGACGTCTTCGGACCCGGCCACCGCCAGCCACCCGGCTGCAACACCTCCCTGCGACTGCCCAACCGCCCGCTGCTGATGGCGGACGAGGTCACCGTCCTCGATCGGAAGGGCGGCCCGCACGGGTTGGGGAGGATCGAGGCCGTCAAGGAACTCCAGCCGGATGCCTGGTACTTCACCAGTCACTTCCCGGACGACCCCGTACTCGCGGGCTCCCTCGTCGCCGAAGGCGCCGTCCAGCTCCTGGAGTTGTACGCCCTCTCGCTCGGCCTGCACCTCACGCTCCCCGACGCCCGCTTCCAGCCCGTGCCGGACCTGCGTACCGAGGTGAAGGTGCGCGGCCAGATCACCCCGCGCAACAGCCGGATCGAATACCGCATCGACATCACCGAGTTGACCCTGCTGCCCCGCCCCTCGCTCGTCGCCGACGTGGTCGTCCTGCGCGACGGCACCCCGTCCATCGGCGTCACCGGCCTCGGCATCCGGCTGCGCGAGAAGCCCGGCACGCCGTACCGCCCGGAGACCGCCGGCACGGTCCCGCACTTCCTCGGCCGGCTCTCCCCGGCCACCGGAGAACCCGCCCTGCTCAACGAGTTCCACATGGCGCACGCGGCCAAGGGCGACCTGGCGATCGCGATGGGCCCGGAGTTCGAGGTCTACGCCGACAGCCGGGCCCCGTACATCCCCAACGGCGACTTCCTGTTCGTCGACCGGGTGATGAAGCTGGAGGGCACCCGCGGCACGCTCAAGCGCGGGGCGGTGATGGTGACGGAGTACGACGCGCCCAAGGACGCCTGGTACTACACCGACAACGGCCACCCGTACATGCCGAACTGCATCTACATGGAGTCCAGCCTCCAGGCGGCCATCCTCCTCGGCTACTACCTCGGCGCCACCCTGGCCCTGCCGGAGGAGCAGTTCAGCATCCGCAACCTGGACGGCCACGCCACCCTCGTCAAGGACGTCGACCTGCGCGGAAAGACGATCCAGCACCGCTCGACCCTGCTGTCCAGCGACCGGATGCCGGGCTCGATCCTGCAGAACTTCTCCTACGAACTCTCCTGCGAAGGCGAGGTGTTCTACACCGGCGAGTCCCTCTTCGGCTACTTCAACGAGAAGGCGCTCGCCCACCAGGTCGGCCTCGACAAGGGACAGCACGTGCTGCCCTGGCTGGACACCCAGCCCGCGAGGCCGCCGGGAACCCGCCGGGTCGACCTGCGCGCCTACCGGTCCGCCGAGCCCGCCCGGCACGGACCGCGCCTGGCCGGCGGACACCTGGACCTCGTCGAGTGGCTGGACATCCTGCCCGGCGGCGGCGAGCACGGCCAGGGGTATCTGCGCGGGCACCGCTCCATCCGGCCCGACGAGTGGTACTTCTCCTGCCACTTCCACCGCGACCCGGTCATGCCCGGCTCGCTCGGCGTCGAGGCGCTGCTGCAGGGGCTTCAGGTGTATGCCGTCGAGAGCGGCCTGACCGACGGACTGCGCAACCCGCGCTTCGCGCTCAGCACCGGCACCGAGACGAAGTGGAGCTACCGCGGCCAGATCCTGCGCACCGACCCCGACATGGAGTTCGACGTCCACGTCAAGGAGATCCGCCGCGAACCCGGCCGGATCATCCTCCTCGGCACCGCCCACGTCTGGAAGTCGACCCTGCGGATCTACCGCCTCGACGACGTCGGCATCGAGATCCACCACGACTAGCGGCCACACCTAGGAGACACATCCATGAGCACCGAAAAGCCGCGGCCGCGGTGGAGCGGACCGGGGGAACCGGCGGTCGGCGAGACCGGGATCCAGGACGCGCTCGCGCGTCTCGACGAAGCCGTCTACATCCTGCGCGGACGCTACGGCCTCGGCGCGGCCGTCGGCGGGAGCGTGCGAGCGGGCGGGGAGCACGAGGTCGTCGCCGCCGTACCGCCGATGGGGCCCGAACGCCTGGGCAGCGGCGCCTTCCTGGCGGCGTACGGCGTGCGCGAGGCGTACATGAGCGGCGCGATGGCGAACGGCATCGCCTCCGCCGACCTGGTGATCGCCATGGCGCGGGCCGGCTACCTCGCCTCGTACGGGGCGGCCGGGCTGCTGCCCGAGACGGTGGAGAAGGCGCTGGGCCGGTTCGCCGCCGAGATCCCCGGACTGCCGTACGCCTGCAACCTGATCCACAGCCCGAGCGAGGAACGCCTGGAGCGCACCGCCATCGACCTCTACCTGCACCACAAGGTGCCGTGCGTCGAGGCGTCCGCCTTCCTCGGGCTCACCCCGCACATCGTGCGCTACCGGCTCGCCGGGCTGCGCGCGGGCGGGCCGCACGGGGTCGTGGCGGAGAACAAGGTGATCGCCAAGATCTCGCGCACGGAGATCGCGGAGCAGTTCATCCGGCCCGCGCCCGAGGCGATGGTGCGGGCGCTGCTGGAGGAGGGCGCGATCACCGCGGAGCAGGCGCGGCTGGCCGAACACATGCCGCTCGCCGACGACATCACTGTCGAGGCGGACTCCGGCGGCCACACCGACCGGCGCCCGCTGCCCGCGCAGCTGCCCGTGATCATGCGTCAACGGGACGCCCTGATGAAGGAGTTGGGGTACCCGACGCGCATCCGGGTCGGCGCGGCCGGCGGCATCGGCACCCCCGAGGCGGCCTGGGCGGCCTTCGCGATGGGCGCCGACTACGTGGTGACCGGGTCGGTCAACCAGTCCTGCGTCGAGGCCGGTACCTCCACCCAGGTCAAGGAGATGCTCGCGCAGGCCGACCTCGCCGACTTCGAGATGGCGCCCGCGGCCGACATGTTCGAGATGGGCGTAGAGCTCCAAGTCCTCAAGCGCGGCACGCTCTTCCCGATGCGGGCCCGACTCCTCTACGAGCTCTACCGCAACCACGACGGCATCGACGACCTCCCGGCGGCGGCCCGCAGGCGGATCGAGACGCAGATCTTCCGGCGCCCCCTGGAGGACGTCTGGGCGGAGACCGTCAGCTACTTCGAGCGCCGCGACCCCGACCAGCTCGCCCGCGCCGCCGCCAGTCCCAAGCGGCGGGCCGCGCTGGTCTTCCGCTGGTACCTGGGCATGGCCTCGCGCTGGGCGAAGACGGGCGAGGCGGACCGCGCCGTGGACTACCAGATCTGGTGCGGCCCGTCGATGGGCAGCTTCAACTCCTGGGTGCGCGGCACCTACTTGGCCGCCCCGCGCAACCGTCATGTCGCCGACGTCGCCCGCCACATCATGGCCGGCGCCGCCTTCCACCAACGTCTGTCGATGCTGCGCGCGGCCGGCCTCGCCCTCTCCCCGGCGATCGCCGACTACCCGGTACCACAGCCCGACCAGGCCCTGGAGGTACGGCCATGAGCGGATCTGGAGGTACGGCTGTGAGCAGTTCCGGAGATACGGCCGTGAGCGCCGAGTTCGCCGCCGTCGCGCGGCTCGACGATCTGCTCGGCGATCCCTGGCGGGCCGAGAACGTCTACGGGTTCGCCGCCGGCGCGGCCCGGGACGCCCGTGGGGACTTCCCGCACGCCTTCGCCGCCCGACTCGACTCCGTCGACTTCCCGCTCGCCTATCTGCCGCCGTCGCTGGGCGGCACGCTGCGCGGACTCGACGAGACGTTGCTCCTGGTCCGGGTGGCGGCCCGGCGCGACGCCGCGCTGATGCCGGCCACATTGCTGTCCTGCTCCGCCGTGCTGACGGTGCTCGCGGCCGGCTCGGACGAGCAGGCGAAGACCGTCGCCGACTGGGTCCAGGAGGGGCGGACGATCGCGTTCGCGCTCTCCGAGGAACAGGCCGGCAGCGATGTCCTCGCCGGTGAGGCCAAGCTCGACCCGACGGGCGACGGCTACCGGCTCTGGGGCCGCAAATGGCTCGTCGGGCGGGGCGCCACCGCCGACGCGGTGGTCGTGGTGGCCCGTACGGCGGAACGCGGACCGGCCGCGTTCACGGCCGTGCTGCTCGGGCCGCGCGAGTTGGCCCACCGGGTACGGCGGCAGCCCGCGCAGACCGTCACCGGGATGCGCGGGATCGACTTCGCCGACCTGGTCTTCGAAGGGACCCCGGTGCCGCGGGCGGCGGTGATCGGGGCCGTGGGCGGTGGCCTCGCGGGAGCGATGCGGGCCCAACAGGTGGTGCGTCTGCTCAGCACCGGGGCCTGCCTGGCCACCGCCGACACGGCCCTGCGTACCGCTCTGCGGTTCACCCGTGACAGGCGGGTCGGCGGCGTCCGCGTCGCCGACACGGGATACGGCTCGCGCGAACTGGCCGTGGCCGCCGCGGAGTTGTTCGCGGCCGATCTCCTCTCCCTGACGGCGGCCCGCTATGTCCACCTCTCACCGGCCACATTCGGCCTGTGCTCCTCGGTCGTCAAACGCGTCGCCACCCGCCTGACCTCCTCCTCCATCACCCGCTCCCGCACCCTCCTCGGCGCGCGGGCCGTCCTGGCCCACGGCCCCGGCGCCGTCGTCGACAAGGCCCGACGGGACAACGAGATCGTCGAGACCATCGACACGAGTCCCTTCGGGGTTCTGCGGGCGATAGCCGTCCAACTCCCGGGTTACGCACCGTCGTTACCCGTCGATCCGGGCACCGTTCAGACCTCTGCGGCACCCGTTGACGTCGCTTCCCTCTTCGCCTTCGGCGAGCAACTCCCCGACCTCGACCCCGCCGCCCTCGACCTCTCCGCCCGGCCCAAGGACCTCGTGCTGCTCGGGTTCGTCGAGCAGGCAGAGGGCGCGGCCCGGCAGGTTGCGGCCGGTGGGGACGAGCGTGGCGCGGAGCTCGTGCGTGAGCTGCGAGCCGCGCTGGCCGACACCTTCGCCACCGCCGCCGAGGCCCAGCGGGACCGGGCCCGAGGGCTCGGAGCGTCGGCCGAGCTGCTTGATCTCGCCGAGCGGTGTTGCCTGTTGTACGCCGGTGCGGCGGCCGTCCTCGCGTGGCGGGCGTATCCCGACCGGGGGTTGTACGGGGAGGAGCCCGGCGGCAGCGGATGGCTCACCGCCGTACTGGCCGTGCTGCTCGCCCTCGCCGACGGACGCGACCCGCGGCAGGCCGCGCCCGAACTGCCGCCCGCCGTGCGCGCGCTCACCCGGCTCGACGCGGCCGGGCTCCTGTTCACCGCGCTCCCGGTCCAACTGTCCGACGGACGACCGGAGTCCGAGGAGGGGGACGCGACGTCATGACCGATCTCATCGCGCTCATGGGGGACTTGGAGGCGTACCTCGGCGACCCCTGGGATCCCACCGGCCCCATGCCGTACCCACGCATCCTCGATCTCGACGAACGCCAGGAGTACCCGCACGAGTTCGTGGACGTGCTGGCGGGCTGGGGGCTGTACGACTGGATCGTGCCGGCCGCCAACGGAGGCAAGGCCGTGCACGTCGAGGACGGGTTCAATCTCTACCGTCTCGTCGGGCGCCGCGACCCCACCTCCGCGACCGCCATGGTGTTGACCAGCCTCAGCTACATGCCGGTGTGGATCGCCGGCAGTCCCGACCAGCGTCAGCACTTCGCCGACGCCATCCGGGCCGGACGGAAGCTGGCCTGGGGGCTGTCCGAGCGCGGGCACGGCAGCGACATCCTCGCCAACGAGACGACCGCGCGCCGGACCGAGGGCGGCTGGCTGCTGAACGGTGAGAAGTGGACCATCGGCAACGCCACCGTCGCCGCCGCCGTCATGGTCTTCGCCCGGACCTCGGAGAAGGCCGGGCCCGGGGGTTACTCCATCTTCGCCGTGGAGAAGGACGGGATTCCGGAAGAGCAGTTGGCGCACCTGCGCGACGAGCCCCTGCACGGACTGCGCGGGCTCGACATGAGCGGCGTACGCCTCACCGACTGCTTCGTGCCGGACTCCGCGCTCGTCGGACGGGTCGGGCAGGGGCTCGAAGTCGCGCTGAAGAGCAGCCAGTTGGCGCGGATCGCCATCTCCAGCATCGCCATGAGCTGTGTCGACACCGCGCTGCGCTCCACCCTCGACTTCGCCTCCGGACGCGTCATCTTCGGCGGGACCGTGCTCGAAGTGCCGTACTCCCAAAGGCAGTTGGCGGAGAGTTTCGCCGAGCTGCTGATCGCCGACGCGCTGACGACCGGTGCCGTGCGGTCGCTCCAGCTCGCGCCCGCCCAGGCCAGCATCTGGTCCTCGGTCGTGAAGTACTTCGTGCCGACGCTGCTTGAGGAGACCCTGGCCCGGCTGACCACCGTTCTCGGCGCCCGTTACTACCTGCGCGCCCATCCCCGCCACGGCATCTTCCAGAAGGTGCTGCGGGACTTCGCCATCTCCAACTTCGCCGACGGCAACACCGTGGTGAACCTCAAGAACATCGCGCTCCAACTGCCCGCCCTGCTCGCCAACGCGGTCGCGCAGGAGCCGGGTCCGGTGACGGAAGCGGTCGCTGCCACCGGGCGGCTCTTCGACCCCGCGCATCCGATGAATCCGTACGAGCCCGCCGCGCAGCAGCTGTTCAGCCGTGGTGGTGACGACTCGGTGCTCGCCCTGCGCTCGGCCGTCGCCGAACTGCGCCGGGCCGCCGATTCCGCCGAGGGGCGCGAGGCCGGCTGGCTGGCCGGCTGTGCCGAGACCGCGGGGCTGCTCGCCGACGAGGTGCACCGGCTCGCCGACGAACACGCCAAGCTCGTGGCCGAACAGGGGCGCCGGGCCGGGCAGTCGGCGGAGCTGTACGACCTCGCCAAGCAGTACGCGGCGGTGTCGGCGGCGGCCGCCTGCGTCCATCTCTACCTGCGGGGACGCGACAGCTTCGCGCCCGCGCTGCGCTCGCCCGCCGTGCTGCTGCTCTGTCTTGAGCGGCTGCTGCGGCGCTTCCACCCCACGCGGTGGACGACCGGACCCGCGGACATCGAGGCCGTCGCCGAGGTCATGGCGGACGCCCACCGCGCGGGCCGGCTGTTCTCCTTCCGTCCGTTCCAGGTGAGTTGGTGACCCGCAGATGCCCGTGACCGCCGAGGCCCCCGACACCGCGCGCGAGCCGGCCGACGACCCGTTGGCCGGCGGAGCGGACGTCTGGCTGCTCGCCGAGGAGGACGTGGAGGAGTTCGCCGCCGCGACCGGCGGCCTCGAACTGCTCACCGAGGAGGAACGCGCCCGGCACGACCGGCTGCTCTTCCCCGCCGCCCGCACCCGCTTCCTGGGCGCCCGGCTGCTCTCCCGCGAGGTGCTGTCGCAGTACGCCGACGTGGCGCCGGAGGAATGGCGCTTCGACAAGGGCAGGTTCGGCCGGCCCAGCGTCCACGGCGCCGACTGGGGGCTCGACTTCAACCTCACCCACACCAACGGGCTGATCGCCGCGATCGTCGTCCGCGGCCGTACCGCGGGCGTCGACGCCGAGAACACCCCGGCCCGCCCCGAGGCCGTCCGGTTCGCGCCGAAGGTCTTCACGCCGCTGGAGCAGGAGGTGCTGCGCCGCGACCGCGAGGACCAGCGGGGGCACGCCTTCGCGGACTCCTGGGTGGCGAAGGAGGCGTACACCAAGGCCACCGGCATGGGCATGGCGCGCGGCTTCGACGCCTTCTCCGTGCACCGGCTGCGGGGCGGCGGGCTGGCCGTCGTGGACGAGGAGATCCCCGAGCCCGAGCGGCCGTTGTGGCAGATCCAGGTGCTCCAGGTGTGGGACCGGTTCGCGCTCGGCATCGCCATCCGGGCCAGCGAGGACGACGCCGGGCCGATCCCCGTACGGCTGCGGTCGGCCATGGCCGAGCTGCTGCCGGGCGTCTCCCGGAGCGGCGTGCGATGAACCGCCGCGCTGTCCACTCCTGGCATGACCGCTACCTGACGCCGTCATCCGTATCCGGCCACCGTGTCCGGTGTGTTGCATGGAAGCCGGATCCCGCCACAGCGCGGGCGGTCGCAGACGGAGGACGAGCGATGCCGGCGAAGGGGAACGCGGAGCTGCTCGCGGGCTGTGCCCGCGGGGAGGCGGAGGCGTGGGACGAGACGGTCGACCGGTTCGGCCGGCTGGTCTGGTCGGTGGCGCGAAGCCACCGGGTCAGCCGGGTCGACGCCGAGGACGTGCGGCAGGTCACCTGGTTCCGGCTGATGCAGAACGCCGACCGCATCCGTGACCCGGACCGGCTGGGGGACTGGCTGGCCACCGTGGCCCGCCGCGAGGCCATCAAGGCGGCCACCCGCGACCGGCGCCTGGTGATGGTCGGGGACAGCGCGACGCTTGAGCACTTCCTGGACCACCACGAGAGCCCCGAGCAGATCACCCTGCGCGCCGACCGCGGCCAGGAGGTGCTGCGCGCCATCGACAGCCTCTCCGACCAGTGCCGTGAGCTGTTGTTACGGGCCCTGCAGGATCCGCCGGCCTCCTACCAGGAGATCGCCGCCGCCCTGTCCATGCCGCTCGGCTCGGTCGGCCCCATCCGCACCCGCTGCCTGCGCAGACTGCGCCGCGCGCTGGACCGGGACGGTACCCCGGCGGCCGTGGAGGCCGATTGCACCGGCTGCCCGGCCCGCACGGCGGGCGCGTCCCACCCCCCAGCCTCCGTACGCACCTCCGACGGAACCGAGGTACCCAGGTGACCACCCTCGCCGAAACCGAGACCCAGTTGGTCAGCCGGGAGATCGTCACCGGTGAGCCGCTCGGGACCGTCGAGCTGTGCACGCCCGAGCACGTGTCGTCGGCCGGCCGGCGGGCCGGGGCCGCCGCGCCCGCGTGGGCCGCCACGCCCGCCGAGGAGCGGGCCGCGATCGTCGAGCGGGCCGCCGAGCTGCTGGTCGAACGGGCGCCGCAGGCACAGGAGTTGCTGGTCCGGGAGGGCGGCGCGATTCCCGGCAAGGCGTTCTTCGAGGTCTACCAGTCAGCCCAGGAGCTGCGCCACGGCGCCGCCCTCGCCCGTCACCCCGGCTTCCCGCACCCGCCCGCCGACGACCCGTCGCGCGCCTCCGAGGTGACCCGCGTCCCGCTGGGCGTGGTCGGGGTGATCGTGCCCTGGAACTTCCCGCTGCTGCTCGCCGCCCGCTCGGTCGGCCCGGCGCTCGCCCTCGGCAACGCCGTCCTGCTCAAGCCCGACCCGCACACCCCGCTCAGCGGCGGTCGGCTCCTCGCCGAGGTGTTCGCCGACGCGGGCCTGCCGCCGGACGTCCTGGAGGTCGTGCACGGCGACGCGGAGACCGGCGCGGCGCTCGTCCAGGCGCCCGACGTGGTGATGGTGTCCTTCACCGGCTCGACCGAGGTGGGCCGCGAGGTCGGCGCCGCCTGCGGCCGGCTGCTCAAGCGGGTCGTGCTCGAACTCGGCGGCCAGAACGCCTTCGTGGTCCTCGACGACGTGGACGTGGAGGAGGCCGCGGCGGCCGGCGCCTGGGGTTCCTTCCTGCACCAGGGCCAGATCTGCATGTCCGCCCGGCGCCACCTCGTCCACCACTCGATCGCCGACGCCTATACGGAGGCGCTCGCCCGGCACGCCGACGCCCTGCGCATCGGCGACCCGCACCGCTCCGACGCCCAGATCGGCCCGATGATCGACCGGCGTCAACTCACCACCGTCGCCAACGCCGTCGAGCAGGCCGTCGCCCAGGGCGCCCGGCTCGTCACCGGCGGACGGCCGCTGCCCCCGTACTACCCGCCGACCGTACTGGCCGACGTCACCGAGCAGTTGGACGTCTTCCACACCGAGGTCTTCGGACCGGTCGCCACCGTCACCCCCTTCGCCGACGACAACGACGCCGTCCGCCTCGCCAACACCTCCGACTACGGACTGACCGCCGCCGTCTACACCGGCGACACCACGCGCGGCGAGGCGATCGCCGACCGGCTGCACACCGGTGTCGTGCACGTCGGCGACCAGCCCGTCGTCCAGGACGCCGCCCTGCCCTTCGCCGGCGTCGGCGCCTCCGGCAACGGTTCCGGCTTCGGCGGCCGGGCCGCCCTGGAGGCGTTCACCCGCTGGCGGACCCGCACGACCAGCACGCCGCCCCGCACGTACCCCTTCTGAGGAGTCCCCGTGGCAGTCGAGGTCCAGCGCGTGCCCCAGGTGGCCGATCCGCCCGCGGGCACCGTCGTCTTCCTGATCGGCATGCGCGTCAACAGCCTCTGGAAGGTGCACCGTTGGGTGCCCTCCTTCCTGGCGATGATCCGCATGCTGACCGAGCTGCACCGGCAGCGGGAGTACGGCTTCCTCGCCGCCCGGACCTGGCTCGCCCGCACGGTCGTCGTCGTCCAGTACTGGCGCTCGATGGACGAGCTGATGGCGTACGCGCACGACCTCGACGCCGAACACCGGCCCGCCTGGGCCCGCTTCAACCGGGCCGTCGGCGACAACGGAGCGGTCGGCATCTACCACGAGGCGTACGTCGTGGACCCGGCGCGCACGCACACCGTCTACCGCAACATGCCGCCGTTCGGCCTCGGCGCGGCCACCGCGCACCGGCCGCAGCGGTCCGCTCCGGTGCCGTCCGGCGACGGCAGTTGAGAGGGAGGGAGCCCTCGTGTCGACCCCACAGATGCCACAGATTCCGCAGCCGCCGATGAGCCCGCAGGTGTCACAGAGCCCGCCGAGCCCATCGCCCGTACGGGCCGCGCAGCAGGACGTGCAGTGGCGCAGGTGCGCCTCCTGCGGTTCGTTCGTCTACGGCAAACGCCTGGACCGCAACCTCAAGGTGTGCCCCGAGTGCGGCTTCCACTTCCGCATCCCGCCGGACGTCCGGATCGGCCAACTCGCCGACCCGGGCAGCTTCGAGGCGTTCCCCGACACCTACGCGCCGCGCGACCTGCTCGGCTTCAGCGACAGCAAGCCCTACCCGGACCGGCTGCGGGACGCACAGGCCCGCACCGGCCGGCAGGACGCGATCCTCACCGGCCGGATGACCGTGCGCGGCCGGGCGGTCGTGGTGGCCGTCCTCGACTTCACGTTCATGGGCGGCAGCATGGGCACGGTGGTCGGCGAGGCCGTCGCCGCCGCGGCCCGGCAGGCGCTGGCCCAGCGCCTGCCGCTGCTGCTGATCGCCGCCTCCGGCGGGGCCCGCATGCAGGAGGGCGCGCTGTCGCTGATGCAGATGGCCAAGACCGCCCAGTGGATCGCCGCACTGCGCGAGGCCCGCGTGCCCGTCATCAACCTCAACACCGACCCGACCTTCGGCGGCGTCAGCGCCTCCTTCGCGATGCTCGGCGACGTCATCCTCGCCGAACCCGGCGCCCTCATCGGCTTCGCCGGACCCCAGGTCATCCGCAACACCATCCGCCAGGAACTGCCGGCCGGCTTCCAGAGCGCCGAGTTCCTGCTGGAGCACGGGATGATCGACGCCGTCGTACCGCGCGAGAACCAGCGCGAGCAACTGGCGCGGCTGCTAGCCCTGTTGGGCCCGTCGCTGCCCGAACTCCCGGACGCCACCGGCCCCGAGGCGGTGCGCACCACGCCGGTCGCGAGCACCCGCACCACCCGCCAGACCGTCGCGCTGGCCCGGGACATCGGGCGGCCCACCACCCTGGAGTACTTCGGCCACGTCTTCGACGACTTCGTGGCCCTGCACGGCGACCGGGTCTTCGGCGACGACCACGCGCTGGTCGGCGGCATCGCCCGGTTCGGCGGCCAGAGCCTGGTCGTCCTCGGGCACCAGAAGGGCCACGACACCGCCGAGTTGGTGCGCAGCAACTTCGGCATGCCCAATCCCGAGGGCTACCGCAAAGCGCTGCGGCTGATGCGCTTCGCCGACCGGTTCGGGCTGCCGGTGGTCAACTTCATCGACACGCCGGGCGCCTTCCCGGGCATCGAGGCCGAACAGCGCGGCCAGAGCCTCGCCATCGCCGACTGCATCCTCGAACTGTCCCGGCTGCGCGTCCCCGTGGTCTCCGTGGTCACCGGAGAGGGCGGCAGCGGCGGCGCCCTCGCGCTCGGCGTCGCCGACACGGTGCTGATCCTGGAGAACGCCTACTACTCGGTGATCAGCCCCGAAGGCTGCTCCACGATCCTCTTCGGCACGGCCGAACACGCGGACCGCGCCGCCGACGCGCTGCGGCTGACCGCCTCCGAACTGCTCCGCCTCGGCGTGGTCGACGGCGTCGTGCCCGAACCGCCCGACGGCGCCCACACCGCCCCCCACACCACCGCCCTGACGGTGAAGAACGCCCTGGCGCACGCCCTGGCCCCGCTGCTCGACCTCGACGGCGAGCAACTCGTCGCAGCCCGACGGAGGCGGTACGACCGCTTCGGGGATCCGCAACTGCAGCCCGTAGTGGACTGGGAGACGCACGATGAGCACTGAGCTGAACACCACGGCCGAGGACGGCGCAGACCTGACGGTGGAGCAGCTGCGGGCCCAGACCCGCCTGCTCGCCGGTGAACTCCCTGGCACCCTGCGGCGGATCACGCTGCGGGCCGGTTCCCTGAGCGTGGACGTGGAGTGGGACAACGCCCCCGCGGCGCCGGCCGCCGCGGTCGCGCCCGCCGCGCCGGTCGCGTCGGCGGCCCCGCCCGCGCAGGCCGCCCCCGCCGAGGCGCAGCAGCCGCCCGCCGGCGTCGTCCAGGTCACCGCCCCCCTCGTCGGCACCTACTACCAGGCCCCCTCCCCGGGCGCCGACCCCTTCGTCCAGGTCGGCGACACCGTCGAGGCGGGACAGCAACTCGCCGTCATCGAGGCCATGAAGCTGCTCAACTCCATCACCGCCGAGGTCCGGGGCGTCGTGCACGCCGTCCACGTCCAGGACGGCGAGGTCGTCGAGTACGACCAGCCCCTGATCGACCTCGTCCCGGCCGGCTGAGGCGGACCGCCATGTTCGAGAAGGTGCTCATCGCCAACCGCGGCGAGATCGCGCTGCGGATCATCCGGACCTGCCGCGACCTGGGCGTGCCCACGGTCGCCGTGTACTCCACCCCGGACGCCGAGGCCCGGTTCGTGCGGGCCGCCGACGAGTCCGTGCACATCGGGCCCGGCGCGCCCAGCCGCAGCTACCTCAACATCCCCAACATCATCGGCGCCGCACTCAGGACGGGCGCCGACGCCGTCCACCCCGGCTACGGATTCCTCTCCGAGGACCCGTACTTCGCCGAGATCTGCGCCGACGCCGGCGTCACCTTCATCGGCCCGCCGCCCGACGTCATGGAGAACGTCGGCGACAAGGCCACGGCCCGCCGGCTGATGACGGAGGCCGGACTGCCGCTGCTGCCCGGCACCACCGAACCCGTCGACTCCGCCGACAGCGCCGAACAGATCGCCCGCGAGATCGGCTACCCGGTGATCATCAAGGCGGCGGCGGGCGGCGGCGGACGCGGCATCACCGTCGTCCACCGAGCCGAGGACCTGCGCGACGCCTACGCCCGCACCCGGGCCGGCGCCCAGGCCGTGTTCAAGAACAGCGCCGTCTACATCGAGCGCTACCTCACCCGCACCCGGCACATCGAGATCCAGGTGCTGTGCGACGACTTCGGCGGCGCGATCCACCTGGGCGAGCGCGACTGCTCGGTGCAGCGCCGGCACCAGAAGCTGGTCGAGGAGTCGCCGGGCCCGAACATCTCGCCCGAACTGCGCGAACGGCTCGGCGCCGCCGCCGTCGCCGGGGCCAGGGCCGTCGGCTACCGGGGCGCCGGCACCGTGGAGTTCCTGCTGGAGACCGACCCGGCCGCCGCCGACACCTTCTGGTTCATGGAGATGAACGCCCGCATCCAGGTGGAGCATCCCGTCACCGAACTCGTCACCGGCGTCGACATCGTGAGCGAGCAGTTACGGGTGGCCTCCGGCGCCCCGCTCTCCGTCAAACAGGAGGACGTCGTGGTGCGCGGCCACGCCATCGAGTGCCGCATCAACGCCGAGGACCCCGACCGCGACTTCGCGCCCACCCCCGGCCTGCTGGAGAACTACCGGGTCCCCGGCGGCCCCTGGGTCCGCGTCGACACCGACTACGTGCCCGGCTCCCGCGTCAGCCCCTACTACGACTCGATGATCGGCAAGCTGATCGTCTGGGGCCCCGACCGGGCCACCGCCCTGGACCGCGCCCGACGCGCGCTCGCCGAGTTCGACGTGTCCGGTCCCGGAGTCCACACGACCATTCCGTTGCACCAGGAGATTCTCAGTCATCCCGAATTCACCCGCACGGGTGTGACCACTGATTTTCTGGAGCGGAATTTCGCCCTTTAAAAGGGCGCCGGAAGTGGCCCACATGGAAATTATTGATCGGCCCTTTCTGTATTTCCGCTCGGATAAGCCTGTACATATCCCCGGGTGATTCGAAGAGTGAGGGGTATGTCTGAATACCCGATTAGGACCCCGATGCCCGTAGGCTCCCTGCGCGTCGTGGTCTCCAGCGTCTCGTCCGACGCGCACATGTGGAACCTGGTGTTTCTCCAGCTGCTCCTCGAAGAGGCGGGGCACGAGGTCACCAATCTCGGCGTGTGCCCCCCGGACGCGACCGTGATGGACGCCTGCCGCGGTGCCGACCGGCCCGACCTCGTCGTCCTCAGCACCGTGAACGGGCACGGCCACCTCGACGGACTCCGGCTGATCCGGGCGATCCGGCGGGATCCCGAACTCGCCCTGCTGCCCGTCGTGATCGGCGGCAAGCTCGGCGTGCGCGGGGGCGACGACGGGTTCGGCGAGCGCCTGCTCGACGCCGGCTTCAACGCGGTGTTCAACGAGTCGGAGGCGCCGGTCGCCCGGATGCTCGCCGACTTCGGCGCCTTCCTGCGGACGTTGGCCGGGAATCTCGCGCCCAGGGAGCCCGCGGTCGCGGCCGGGGCACGCTGATGTCACGGTTCGCCGACTTCGTGCGCACCGCGGCGGGGGCGGGCGTGCTCGTCGTCCAGCCCCGGATGGGCTTCGGCCCGCTCGACCGCATGCGCGCAGGCCTCACCGCCGTACGCGACTGCCGGGCCTCCACCGTCGGCACCGTGACCCTCGACAGCTACACCCGCGTCGGGGACTTCGACTCCGCGCGCCGCGCCCTGCGCGCCGGTGACGAGCTCAACGGCTTCCCGCTGGCGGCCCACGGGGTGGGCGCCGTACGGGAGTTGCTGGACGAGGTGAGTTCCCGGAACTTCCCGGTCCAGGTCCGCCACGGCTCCCCGCTGCCGCTGGGCCTGTTCCGCATCATGGTCGCGGCCGGCGTCGACGCCACCGAGGGCGGCCCCGTCTCCTACTGCCTGCCCTACGGCCGTGTACCCCTGCCGGAGGCCACCGACAACTGGGCCCGCTGCTGCGAACTCGCCGCCGCCGCGCCCGATCCCATGCACCTGGAGACCTTCGGCGGCTGCATGCTCGGCCAACTCTGCCCGCCCTCCCTGCTGGTGGCGCTCAGCGTCCTGGAGGGGATGTTCTTCCGCGAGCACGGACTGCCCTCGGTCTCCCTCAGCTACGCCCAACAGGTCCACCTCGGCCAGGACTTGGAGGCCCTCGCGGCCCTGCGCTCGCTGGCCGCCGAGCACCTCGCCGACATCGACTGGCACGTGACGCTCTACACGTACATGGGCGTCTTCCCGCGCACCCCCGTCGGCTCCTTCCGACTCCTGGAGGACAGCGTGCGGCTCGCCGTGCACAGCGGCACCGAGCGGCTCATCGTCAAGACGCCCGCCGAGGCGCGGCGCATCCCCGCGGTCGAGGAGAACGTGGAGGCACTGGAGTTCGCCGCCGCAGTCGGCGCCAAGGAGGCCGCCGACTGCGCGACCGCGCACTGCCCGCCGCCCGCCGAGACCGGTCTCCTGGAGGAGACCAGGACGCTGCTCGCGGCCACCCTCGAACTGGGCCGCACCGTCGGCTCCGCCCTCGTCGCGGCCTTCGCCCGGGGCGTCCTGGACGTCCCCTACTGTCTGCACCGGGACAACGCGGGCGAGTCCAGGGCCGTCATCGACGAACGCGGCATGCTGGCCTGGTCCCGCGCCGGCGGCATGCCCGTCCGGGTGCCCCGCACCGACGCCATGGCCGCGGCCCCCCTCACGGCGGCCCGCCTGACGCGGATGCTCTCCCACAACGAACGCCGCTACGACCGCGAGGACATCGCGGGCTCCCTGCTGCGGAGCGCGGCATGAACGGCCCGACGCCCATGTCGCCGCTGACGCCGACGAGTCCGGTCGTGCCGCCCGTGCTCCCGTTCGTCGACACCCTCGCCGAGGTCCGCGCCCGCGGCGCCGTACGGGCGCTGGTCTCGCGCGGTCAGCCGGGGCTGTCGCTGTGCACCGCCGAGGGCCGCTGGACCGGCCTGGACGCCGACGTGGCCAGGGCGCTCGCCGCCGCCGTGCTCGACGACGCCGAGGCCGTCGACTGGCGGCCCGCCGACTCCGCCGCCCGGCTGACCCGGCTCGCCGCCGGAGAGGCCGACGTGACGGTGTGCAACGTCAGTTGGACCATGGGCCGCGAGGCCGCGCACGGGCTGCTGTTCGCCGGCGTCACCTGCTACGACGGCGAGGGCTTCCTGGTGCCGGCCGGCTCCGGTGTCGAGGACCCGGCCGACCTCGCCGGACAGCGCCTGGCCGTGCACGCCGGCTCCACCACCCCGATCAACCTCACCGCCTGGTACCGGCCGCGCGGCCTCTCGGTCACCCCGGTCGTCTTCGGCGACCCGCAGGAGGCCCTGCACGCCTACGCGGCCGGCGACTGCGCGGCGTACGTCCTCGACAAGGTCGCCCTGGCCGGCGCCCGCCGCACCCTGCCCGACCCCGGGGCGCACCGCATCCTGCCCGCGGAGATCTCCCGCGAACCCATGGCCGCCGTCGTGCGCGACGACGACCCGCGCTGGTTCCGCGTCTGCCGCTGGGTCCTGCAACTCCTGTTCGCCGCCGAGTACGAGACCCACCGTGACGGCCGCCCCGGCCGCGCCGCCGTCGCCCGCCAGGCCGGCCGGCACGGTCCCGCGGCCGGCCTCGACGAGGCCTGGGCGGCCCGGGTCCTGGACGCCGTCGGCAGCTACGCCGAGCTGTACGAGCGCAACCTCGGCCACACCTCGGGGCTCGACGTGCCCCGCGGCCCCAACGAGCTGTGGACCAGAGGCGGTCTGCACTACGCCGTGCCCCTGCACTGACCCCCACACGCGACCGGAGACGAGGTACCGACCGTGACCACTCCCGCCAACCGACAGCAGACCAGAGGGGCGTTGGAGTTAACCGCCGCCATGGTCCTGTCGGGCACCTTGGGCGTCTTCGTCCTGGAGTCGGGCCAGCCGAGCTTCAACGTGGTCTTCTTCCGCTGCGTCTTCGGCGCCCTGGCCCTCGGCGCGTACTGCCTGGCCCGCGGCCTGTTCAAAACGCACAACTTCACCCGCCGCACCTTCGGGCTCGCGGTGCTCGGCGGCGTGTGCATCGTCTTCAACTGGGTGCTGCTGTTCAGCGCGTACAGCAAGACGTCGATCTCGGTGGCCACCGTCGTCTACCACACCCAGCCGTTCTACGTCGTGCTGCTGGGCCTGATCCTGTTCAAGGAGCGCCTCGACCGCCACCAGGCCGGCTGGATCCTGCTCGCCTTCGCGGGCGTGGTCCTGGTCGCCGACCTCGGCTCGGCCACCGGCGACAAGGGCGGCACCTACCTCCTGGGCGTCGGGCAGGCCCTGCTCGCCGCGCTGCTGTACGCCTTCGCCACCGTCATCGCCAAGCACCTGACGTCCATCCGCCCCGAGATCACCGCGTTCACCCAGGCATCTGTCGGCATCCCGCTGCTGCTGCCGTTCACCGCGCTGGGCCGCACCGCCGGACTCGGCGCCGACTGGGGCTGGCTGGTCGGGCTCGGCGTGATCCACACGTGCCTGCTGTACATCCTGCTCTACGCCTCGTACCAGAAGCTGCCCACCGCGAGGATCGCGGTGCTGT
Organism: Streptomyces pseudovenezuelae; assembly: GCF_029892565.1. Lineage (GTDB taxonomy): Bacteria > Actinomycetota > Actinomycetes > Streptomycetales > Streptomycetaceae > Streptomyces > Streptomyces pseudovenezuelae_A. The sequence continues at coordinate 211,627 of NZ_JARXVH010000006.1, forward strand.
CCTTCGTCTACCCGGCCGTGGCGATCCTCGTCGACTTCACGGTCTACGGCCACCACATCTCACTGCTCCAGGCCCTGGGCATCCCGCTGATCGTCCTGGCGGGCCTCGGCGTGAACCTCGGCTGGCACCTGCTGCCGGCCTTCGGGCGCCGCCCCTCTCGGGACGACACATCGCCTGCCGCGCTCACCCGGATCGGAGAACCCCGATGACTTACGTCAGCGACCCCGCGGCCCCGCGGATCGCGATCGCCGGCGCCACCGGCGCCGTGGGCAACACCCTGATAGAGCTGATCAGTTCACGCGGACTGCGCCATCGCGGCGTCCGGCTCGCCGCCTCCGCCCGCTCGGCCGGCCGCACCGTCGAGGTCGACGGCCGCGCCCAGGTCGTAGAGGACCTGGACGGGTTCGACTTCACCGACGTGGACCTGGCGTTCTTCTCCGCGGGCACCTCCGTCAGCGAGAAGTGGGCCCGGCCCGCCGCCGCGCAGGGCGCCCTGGTCATCGACAACACCAACGCCTTCCGCATGGACCCCGACACCCCGCTGGTCGTGCCCCAGGTCAACGCCGACGTCCTGCTGGCGGGGCGCCCGGCGAGCGGGATCATCGCCAACCCGAACTGCTCGACCATCCCGCTGGTGCGGCTGCTGCAGACCGTCGAACAGCGCTGGGGCATCCGCCAGGTCGTCGTCAGCACCTACCAGGCGGCCTCGGGACAGGGCCAGCACGGCATCGCGGAACTGCGCGAGGGCAGCGCCCTCGCGCTCAGCGACCCCGACGCCGAACTCCCCGCCGACCGCTTCAAGCCGGCGCTCGCCTTCAACGTCGTCCCCTTCATCGACAAGCTGCTGGACACCGGGTTCACCATGGAGGAGCAGAAGATGCTCCAGGAGTCCCGCAAGATCCTCGGCCTGCCGCACCTCGACGTCACCACCACCTGCGTCCGCGTGCCCGTGGTCAACTCCCACTCCGAGGCCGTCTGGATCGAGGCCACGGAACCCGTGGACCGCGCCGAACTCGTCGGGCGGCTGGCCGCGTTGCCCGAGGTCACCGTGCACGACAAGGACACGCCGGGCGGCTTCCCGACCCCGCGCACCGCGGGCGAGCCCGACCACGTCCACGTCGGCCGCATCCGGGTCGCCCCGCACAATCCGCGCGGCTTCTGGCTCTGGCTGGTCGCCGACAACGTGCGGATCGGGGCCGCCCTCAACGCCGTTCAGATCGCCGAGTACGTCCTCGACCGGGGGTTGCTGTGAGCGACACCGCCATTCTCAAGTTCGGCGGCTCCACCTTCCGTTCCCACTCCTCCTACGACGACCTCGCGGCCGGTCTGGAACGCCGGCTGGACACCGAGGGACGCCGGCTGGCCGTCGTGGTCAGCGCCATGCAGGGGGAGACCGAGCAACTGCGCGGCCGGCTGCACGACGTCAACGTGCACCCCGAGGACGCCACTTCGGCCGGCATGCTCGCCACCGCCGACCTGATCAGCGCCCATCTGCTGGCCACCGCCCTGCACCGCAGGGGCCGCAGTGCCACCGTGCTGGCCGGCCACCAGGTCGGGCTGATCACCAACTCCGCGTTCCTGTGGGCCCGGGTGATCGAGACCGACCCGGGACCGCTCAGCCGCACGCTCCAGGAGTACGAGGTCGTGGTCGTGCCCGGCGGACAGGCCGTGGACGCCCAGCGGCGGCCCACCTGGCTGGGCAAGAACAGCTCCGACCTGTCCGCGATCGCCGTCGCGCGCGCCTCCGGCGGCAGCGCCTGCGAGATCCACTCCGACGTCGACGGCATCTACACCTCCGACCCGCACCTGGTGCGCGGGGCGCGGATGCTGCCGCACGTCTCCTTCAACATGGCCGCGCTGATGTCCCTGTACGGCGCCAAGGTGCTGCACCGGCGCGCGGTCCAACTCGCCCTGCGGCACAACATCGAGATCGTCTGCCGCTACAACCGTGCCCCGTTCACGCAGGGCACGACGATCAGCCGTGAGGGCAACCAGCTCACCGCCATCGTCTTCAACCAGCGCTCCGTGGTGCTCGGTTACGACTCCGACGACGCCGCCGACATCGCGCACGGCCTCTTCCACGCGGCCGGCATCGACACCGTGCGGCTCACCGAGAAGCCCTGGGTCGCGGTGGTGGGCGGGTTCGTCGACCTGGAGGAGGTGCAGCGCCGCCAGAACCTCAAACCCGGTACGTACGTGGGGGTTCCGGTGGCCGAGATCCGCGGCTCCAAGGTCGTCACCCACATCGCAGGGGACGGTGAGGACGCCCTGCACCTGGCCCAGCGACTGCACGACACCATCGACCTGCCGAGCGCGGGCCCCGCGGCCCCGCAGCCGCAACTCGCCGGAGTGTGACGCCTTGACCTTCGCCGACCTCGCGCTGCCCGATCACGTCCGCGACGCCCTCGGCGCCCGGCTGCGCCCGCTGCCCGACCCGGCGGCCGACGTCGACCGCGCGCTGACCCGCTACCACCAGGCCTTCGCGGACCTGCCCACCCCCCTGCTGCAACAGATCATCGACTTCGGCCGGCACAACGACGCGCCCGGTCTGATGCTCGTCCGCAATCTGCCGCGGGACGCGGAGCTGCCGCCGACCCCGGCCGACGGCGGACCGGCGACAGGCCGCACCAGCTTCGTCGCCGAGGGGGTGCTGCTCGGCCTCACCGGACTGCTCGGCGAACCGATCGGCGTCCTGACGGAGAAGGACGGCCGGATCGTCCACGACGTCGTCCCGATGCCGGAGGGAGCGCACGCCCAGACCAACCAGGGCTCCGCGGTCTTCCTCAACTTCCACAGCGACATCACCTACGACGCCATCGGCCGCTACGACCTCGCCAACCCCGACTTCCTGGTGCTCAACTGTCTGCGCGGCGCACCCGACGACGACGCCGTCACGTACTACGCGGACGCCCGCGCGATCTGCGCGGCGCTGCCCGACAGCGTCGTCGACACCCTGCGCAGCCCGCTGTTCCGGCTGAACGCGCCCGGCAGTTACACCCGGGACATCGCCGAGGGCGACGAGGTGCTCTCCGAACCGGTGCCGATCCTCAGCGGCGCGGCCCGGTTCCCGGAGATCGCCGTCTCCGCCAACGGCACGCGTCCGCTGACCCGCGGCGCGACGGCGGCCCTGGAGGCGCTGCGGCAGGCCTGCCGGGTGGCCGCCGACGAGGTCCGGCTGAGCCCGGGCCAGGCCCTGCTCATCAACAACCGCAAGGGCGTGCACGCCCGTTCCGTGTTCCAGACCCGTTACGACGGGCGGGACCGGTGGCTGCAGCGCACCTACATACGGCGCAACCTGTGGAGCGTGCGCTACCGCGCGACCCCGGAGGACCGGCGCGTGCACTACTGAGCCCCCGAGATGACGTTGTCGAATGCGCGGACGGGTGGCAGGACTTCGGGACGGCCCCGGTGTCCTAGGGTGGAAAAGGCACACCCACGCGCCCGCCGCGGCCGGGCGAAGTGACGGGGAAGGGTGATGAGTTGTCCGACGGCATTCCTCTTCTGGGCGACCTCGCGGTCCGGGCGTACGAAATCGCCCTGGACCACGGGCGGTTCGAGGACGAGGAGATCGCCGCCGAACTCGGCGCCGAGCCGGGCGCGGTCACCCGGATCCGCAAGGCCCTTCAGGAACTGCGCCTGTTGAGCCCGGACCTGCCCGGCCGGCCCGTCGTCCCGCTCGACCCCGAGGTCGCGGAGGCCGAACTCGTCACCCCGCTGGAGGTCGCGGTCGCCCGGCGCCGCCGGGAGATCGCCCGGATCCAGCAGGAGTTGCGCTCGCTGGCCGCCACCTACCGCACCCGGCGCGACGGCACCGCCGACGAGGTGCCCATCACCGTCCTCGACGACTTCGAGGAGGTGCGGCGCGAGATCGACCGCGCCCGCTACGGCTGCGGCGAGGAGCGCATGAGCCTGCAGTCCGGCGGCGGCCGGCCCCCCGAACTCCTGGAGGCCGACCGGGAGCACACCCTCGAACTGCTGCGCCGCGGTGTGCGGGTACGCATCCTGTACCAGCACACCGCCCGCACCAGCCTCGCCACCCGCACCTACGTGCAGGAGATCACCCGCCGCGGCGCCGAGGTCCGCACCGTCGAGGACCTCTCCGAGCGGCTCATCGTCTACGACCGCAAGGTCGCCTTCATCCCCAAGGAGCGACCGGACAGCCGGCCCCCCGGCGCCGCCGTCGTCACCGAACCCACCCTCGTCGCCTACCTCTGCCGGTCCTTCGAGGCCGTGTGGCAGGTCGGCCGCCCCTGGGCGGCCGACGTCAGGCCCGACGAGTACCACCAGCTCGCGGAGGAGGTACGGATGTCCATCATCCGCCTCATGGCGCTCGGCCTGAAGGACGAGGTGATCGCCCGCCGGCTCGGCATGGCGACCCGGACCTGCCGCCGCCACATCTCCGCGATCATGGAGGAAATGGGCGCCGTGAGCCGATTCCAGGCCGGCCTCATGATTGGCCGTCAGGGCCTGCTTTCCGACGCCGAATTCGACGCCGACCTCACCGACTTGGCCGCTAAATGACGCCGTTGGCCGCAATGTGACATCCCGGGGACATGGCGTTCCCGTACGGCCCGGTGTTCTCCTGGAAAGAGAAACGGCACCGTAGGACCGGTACCAGAGAACTGGCACGAGAAATCCATCCGGTGTCGACCCATAAAGGGAGTGGACCATGGATATCAGGCAGCTGGCGGCGTTCCACAAAGTGGCCACGCTGCTGAGCTTCTCGAAGGCGGCCACCGAGCTGAAGTACGCACAATCCAGCGTCACCAGCCAGATCAAAGGGCTGGAGATGTCGCTCGGCGTGGACCTCTTCGACCGCCTCGGCGGCCGCATACAACTGACCGAGGCGGGCCAGCGGCTCCTGCCCTACGCCGAGCAGATGCTCGCCCTGGCCGGCGAGGCGCGCGGCGCCACCGTCGGCACCGGCGACCCCGCCGGCGTGCTCACCGTCGGCTCGATGGAGTCCATCACCTCCTATCGCATGCCGCCCCTGCTGGAGTTCTTCCACCACCGCTATCCGGCCCTGCACATCGTGCTGCGGCCCAGCCTGTGCGCCGAGACCTGTCACGCGCTGCGCCAGGGCATGTTCGACATGGGCTTCCTCATGGAGGCCGAGACGAGCCATCCCGGCGTGCAGACCGAGGTCCTCGGCTCCGAACCGCTCAGCGTCGTCGCCGCCCCCGACCACCCGCTCACCCGGCTGCCCAAGGTGACCACGGAGGAGCTGCGCCGCACCCAGGTCATCTCCGCCGAGGCCGGCTGCGCCTACCGCGAGCTGTTCGAGGCCGAGTTGAACGACGGCACCGGAGAGGCGCTGCCGTTCCTGGAGTTCGGCACCAGCGAGTCCATCAAGCGCGGGGTGGCCGCGGGCCTGGGCATCAGCCTGCTGCCCACCGCCACCGTCCAGGACGCCCTGGACGCGGGCCTGCTGGTCAAACTCGACTGGGAGATCCCCTTCGAGGTCTTCACCCAGCTCGCCTGGCGGCGCGGCAAGAACCTCACCCGCGAGATGCGGGTCTTCGTCGACCAGACGATCCGGTTCCTCGCCGAGGAGTACGGGCGATAGGGGCACGGTCGGCGGGGGAGCGGCCGGCGGCGGCGTCGCCGCAGCGCTCATCTCCCCGCCACGGGCCCCAGATCGCGCAGGGTGCTGTGCAGCATCCGGATGTGGTCGTCGGCGGTGGCCAGGCCCAGGCCCATCGTGCTCACGCACAGGTGGGTGGCCCCCAGGTCGCGCCAACCCGCCACGAAGTCCGGCCACTTGGGCTCCGGCACCTCGGCCAGCACCAGCCGGGCCTCGAAGCTGAGCTCGGCCGGATCGCGCCCGGCGGCCAGGGCGTAGGAGCGCACCCGGCCCACCATGGCCCGGGCCGTCTCGTCCGGCGGGCGCTGCGGCAGCCAGCCGTCGCCGATCTCGCCGGCCCGGCGCAGCACCGGCTCGGCGTTCCCGCCGAACCACACCGGAATCGTGCCGCGCACCGGCCGGGGCAGGATCCCGGCGTTGTCCACCCGGTCCCAGCGCCCGCGGAAGGTGACGGTGGGCTCCGCCCACAGCGCCCGCATCAGCTCGACCTGCTCGGCACTGCGGGCGCCCCGGTGCGCGAACGGCATGCCCAGGGCGTCGTACTCGACCTTGTTCCAGCCGATGCCGACACCGAGCCGTAGCCGGCCGCCGCTGAGGACGTCGACCTCGGCGGCCTGCTTGGCCACCAGCGCGGTCTGCCGCTGCGGCAGCACCAGGACGCCGGTGGCGAGTTCGAGAGTGGTGGTGATCCCGGCCAGATAGCCGAACAGCACGAACACCTCGTGGAAGAGGTCCTCGTGGGTGTAGCCGTACCACCCCGGCCGGGTATCGGTGCCGGCCCCCAGCACATGGTCGAAGGCGACCACGTGCCGGAAGCCGATCTCCTCCACGGCCTCGGCCCAGGCGCGCACCGCGCCGGGGTCCGCGCCGATCTCCAGATGCGGGAACACCGCACCCATACGCATGCTCTTGGGATTCTCCATCGCCGCGTTATCCGATACCGACCAGACCCCAGCCGTCGTCCTCGCCGGACGTCGTCCACCTGTAGTACCCGCCGGTGACGTTCACCATGGGGACCTCCTCTCGGGTCGCTGCAGAAGCGATCCCACCCTCCCGACCAGGTGCGTCGCTCCGTGGCCGGACCCGCGGGCGGCCGGCGGATTCAGTCAGACACCGCATGACACTGCGTCAAGTGAGAAGCCAGATCACGGGGCCGGAGCGCCCTTGTGACGCAGTACGGACCACGGCCGCATGACCGCGTTCCACCCCCGCCCGCCGTGGCTACGTTGCCAGGAAACCGGACCCGCAGGGCGTCTCGCCCTGATCTCGGCACGCACCGGCGGCACGAGCGGCACGAGAGGAAAGAGGAACACGGCATGAAGCTGGATCTCGAGGGCAAGACCGCGCTGATCACCGGAGCCAGCCGGGGGATCGGCCTGGAGATCGCCAGGAGCCTGGTCGCCGAGGGCGCCCAGGTGGTCGGCGGAGCCCGCAACGTCAGCGAGGAGCTGCGGGCGGTGACGCCGTACGTCCACTCCGTGGACCTGGCGACCGAGGGCGGGCCCGCGGAACTGGTCGACCTCGCCCTGTCCGACCTGGGCGGCATCGACATCCTGGTGAACAACCTGGGCTTCCCGTACACCCGGCCGCAGGGCTTCCTGTCCGTCGACGACAAGGGCTGGGAGGAGGCGCTGAACCTGAACCTGATGACCGCGGTCCGCACCACCAGGGCCGCGCTGCCCAGCATCATCGAGCGCCAGGGCTCGATCGTGAGCCTGGGCTCCACCAACGCCCACACACCGGTCGGCGTGGTGGTCGACTACTCCGCGGCCAAGGCGGCGCTGCTGAACCTCGGCAAGGCGCTCGCGGAGGAGTTCGGACCGCGCGGCGTGCGCGTCAACACGGTCGCGGCGGGCCCGGTGATGACCGACGCCTGGACCGGTCCCGGCGGCATCGCCGACACCATGGCCGAGCAGTCCGGGCTCCCCAAGGACGAGGTGCTGGGACAGGTGCCGGACATGCTCGGCAGCTCGACCGGACAGAACACGACGGCGCAGGAGATCGCCGCGGTCGTGACCTTCCTCGTGTCGCGCAAGGCCCCCAACGCCAACGGCGCCGAGTGGATCGTCGACGGCGGGTTCCTGAAGAGCATCTGAACCACCGCCCGGTCCGTGAACTGACGTAGTGCCTGATCGGACCTCGCACAGTCGGGCGAGCGCCCCCGCGCCTCCGACAACCCCGCTGAGGTGCGTCGTTAGCGTCGTGACGGACATACCCCGCACTACCCGACGGAGTTGCCCCATGAGTTCCGCGGAAGACCGTCTCGACGTGATCGAGACCTGCACCAGGATGCTGTGGTACGTCGATCTGCGGCGCTGGGACGCCCTGCCGGCCGTCCTCGCCGAGAAGGTGACGCTGGACTACACCAGCCTCAACGGCGGCACCCCCGTCACGCTCCCCGCGGACCGGATCATCGCCGACTGGGCGGCCGGGCTCGGGCACCTCCGGGCCACCCAGCACCTGATCGGCAACCAGATCGCCGAGGTCGACGGCGACACCGCGGTGCTGACGGCGCACTTCCAGGCCACCCATCTGCTGCCCAACCCCTACGGCGCCCCCACCTGGACGCTGGGCGGCCGTTACCGCTTCGACCTGACCCGCGCCACGGCCGGCTGGCGGATCGCCGGCGTGGTGATGACGACCCTGTGGGCGGACGGCAACCAGCAGATCATGACCTCCTCGGACGGCACCGACAGCTCCGGGGACAGCCACAAGGAGACGACATGAGCGAGCACAGCGAGCTCACCGAGCAGACCCGGGACGTGGCCAAGCAGTGGTTCACCGCCCTCACCGGCGGCGATTTCCCCACCGCGCTCGGGGTCCTCGCCGACGACGTGGAGTGGATCAACTACCGCGTGGTGCCCGGCTACAACGACGACATGAAGTGGATCGGCACCTTCCACACCCGCGACGACGTCGCCGCCAGCGTGGGCGTCTTCGCCGGCCAGTGCGACGTGATCTCCGAGGAGTTGCTCGACCTCGCCGTCGACGGCGACAAGGCCGCCGGCGTCATCTACGAGGTCTCGCGGGTCAAGGAGACCGGCCAGGTCTTCGAGATCACCTTCACCCACTGGCTCACCGTCCGCGACGGCCGGATCGTCCGCTGGGAGTCGCACACCGACCCCTCGACGATCATCCGCGCCCTGCGCGGCGACGCCCCCGAGGACGACGGCTCATGAGCACCGAACTGATCGCCGCCGTACGCGATCGCCGGACCGAGGAGGTACGGCGGCTCCTCGCGGCCGGCGCCGACCCGTCCACCCGGGACAGCGCCTCCGGGCTCACGGTGCTGATGATCGCCGCCGGCCAGGCAGACCCCGTCACCACCGGTGTGCTGATCGACGCCGGCGCCGACGTGCACACCACCGACACCCGGGCCGGCGCCACCGCGCTGCACAAGGCCTGCCAGGGCGGCGACCTCAAGGTGGCCCAACTGCTCGTCGAGGCAGGGGCGTTCGTGGACGCCGTGTCCCCGACGACCGGGCACACCGCGCTGATGGACGCCCTCTGGTACAAGTACCCCGACCTCGTCGAGTACCTGCTGGAGCGCGGCGCCGGACTCAAGCTCCACACGCACTACGGCTTCTCCATGGAGGAGCACTTCGCGTACGAGCTGAACGTCAACACCTTTGGCAAGGACAAGCTCCTGCGCGCCGAGCAACTGCTCAAGGAGCGCCGCGAGCACGACGCATCGGCCGTCGAGGCACAGCCCCTGATGGCCGCCGTCGCCGCCGGGGACACCGACAAGGCGCGCGAACTGATCGCCGCCGGCGCCGAGGTGGACGCCCGCGCCCCCATGCTCAACGGCTTCAACGACGCCCACACCCCGCTGCTCGTCGCCTCCCGCGACGGTCACGCCGAGATCGTCCGGCTGCTGCTGGCCGCGGGCGCCGACATCAACGCCGTCGAGCCCTGCTTCGGCGCCGTACCGCTGCACAAGGCCGTCTACAACGGCCACGCCGGCATCACCGCCGACCTGGTCGCCCACGACGGTATCGATCTCAACTTCCAAGGCGCGACGAACGGTTACAGCCCCCTGCACGACGCCCTGTGGCACGGCTACGCCGACTGCGTGGCCGCGCTCCTCGACGCCGGCGCCCGGCTCGACCTGGTCGGCCACGACGGCAAGACCCCGCTCGACCTGGCCGTCGAGGTCTTCGGCGAGGAAGACCCCACCACCCGGCGGATCGCGGCACTCGCCGCGGCCTGACCGCCACATCCCCCTAAGGAACCGCCATGTTGTTCTACGTCCAGATGCGCTGGAAGCACGAGGGACGGATCACCCTGGACGAACTGTGGGAGGTCGAGCGCGAAGAGGCCGAACACGCCCAGGAAACCCTCGACTCCGGGTTCGCCGTCGGCCTGTGGAAGGTCGCCGCCAAGAAGATGGTGATCGGGATCATCGACGCCCCGAACGCCGAGGAACTCGACCGGACCGCGCTCGGCAGGCTGCCGATGCGCGAGTACCTGGAGTTCGAGGAGGTCTGGCCGCTGCGCGACTACCTCGGCTTCGCCGAAGACGTCAAGAAGGCCTACAAGGTCTGACCACCGCGCCCCTCAGGAGACCGCCATGATCCACCAGTTGATCTTCGCGCACCCCAAACCCGGCATGACCGAGCAGGAGTTCCAGGACTACTGGGTCGACGTCCACGCCGTGCAGTACGCCAGCAAGATCCCCCAGATCAAGAAGTACGCGGTCGACACCCGCATCCCCTTCGGCCCCGAGCCCGAGGACCCGCTGTGGAGCGGCATCGCGGAGATCTGGCTGGAGAACGACGAGGACCAGCTGGCCTCCCTGCAGACCCCGGAGTTCCTCGACGGAGCCCGCCTGGACGAACCGAAGTGGGCCGCCTTCTGGCGCACCGTCGTGCTCGACACCGACGCCCACGTCCTGCGCGCCGGCGACCACCCGGCACCCGAGGAGGGCGTGAAGCTGGTCCTCCTGGTCAAGCGCGCCGAGGGCGCCACCGTCGAGGAGTTCCGCCGCACCAGCCTCGGCGAACAGGCCGAACTGACGCTCCAGGTACCCGGCCTGCGCCGCTACCTGCAGTGCTTCATGCGGGACGGCGCCTACGCGATAGGCGAGGCCGTCCTGGACGCGGCGTACCTGCTGTCCTTCGACAGCCTCGCCGCGCTGGAGGAGGCCACCTCCTCCGCCGAGTACATCAAGGCGCAGTCCAACCTCGTCACCTTCGTCCAGCCCCGCTACCTCCATCAGATGGCGGTCCAAGAGCACTGGATCGTCGGCTCGGAGAACAGCTGAACCCCCGGAGGGACACGGCCATGCAGATCGTCAAGAGGCACACCCTGCCCACCGTCCAGATCAACGGCGAGGTGGCCGCCTACATCTTCAACGCGAGCAAGTACCCGGACGCCACCGTCTCCGCGTTCATCGTCGACGTCGCGGCCGCGGCCGGCCCGCCGCGCCATCTCCACCCCTACGAGGAGATCTTCATCATCGTCGAGGGGACCGTGCGGCTTGAGTCGGACGGCAAGGAGATCGACGCGACCCCGGACGACATATGCGTCGTCCCGGCGGGCGTACCCCACAAGTTCACCAACCTCGGCCCGGGCCGGGCCCGCATGGTCAACATCCACGCGGCCCAGGACGTCGTCACCGAGTTCGTACCCGACGAGGCGGCGAACTCCTCGTACGCGTACAACCGCCCGGTCGACCAGCACTGATCAACGTAACTGCGAACCACACCGCGACACACGAGGACAGCACACATGAGCACTGGATTCCAGGAGACGTCGACGCTGCGCGGCACCACGGTCGTCGTCATCGGCGGCAGCAGCGGCATGGGGATGGGGGTGGCACGGTCGGCCGCCGCACAGGGCGCCGACGTCGTCATCGCCTCCCGTGACGCGGCCCGGCTGGAGGTCACCCGCGACCGGATCACCGGCGAACTCGCCGCGGCCGGCGTCACCGCGCCCGGCTCCGTCACGGCGCAGCCGTGCGACCTGGCGGACGAGGACTCCGTACGCGGGCTCTTCGACCGGGTCGGCCGGCTCGACCACCTGGTGATCACGGCGTCCCCCGGTTCCGCCGGGGGCGCCTTCCTCGACACCCCGGCGGCGCAGGCCCGCGGGCTCGCCGACGGGAAGCTGTGGGGTTCGTGGACGGCGGCCCGCGAGGCCGCGCTGCGGATGAAACGCGACACCTCCGCCGGCTCCATCCTGTTCGGCACCGGCGGCCTGGCGGTCAAGCCCGCGCCGGGACGCGCCGCCGTCACCGTCGCGTTCGCGGCCGTGGAGGCGCTGGCCCGGGCGCTGGCGGTCGAGCTGGCGCCGCTGCGGGTCAACGCCATCCGGCCGGGCCTGACCGACAGCGACATGTGGTCGTCGGTGCCCCAGGCCCAACGGGAGCAGATCTTCGGGGAGTTCGCCCGGACCGCCCCCGTGCGGCGGGTCGGCAGCCCCGAGGACTTCGGGACCGCCGCCACCTATCTGATGACCGCCACCTTCGTCACCGGAGTCGTCCTCGACGTGGACGGAGGCGCGGCCTACGTCTGAGGCCGCCGAGCACGACCGCAACCGGGGGACCAGCGCACGACCGAGGAGAGGGACACGCACGTGAGGATCGGGATTGTGGGCAGCGGCGAGATCGGCGCCACCGTGGCCGGGTTGTTCGTCCGCGCGGGGCACGAGGTCGCCGTCTCCAACACACGCGGCCCCGCGTCGCTCGCCGCACTCGTCTCCGAGCTGGGCCCCCGGGCCCGCGCGGCCACCGTCGAGGACGCCGTCGCCTTCGGCGACCCGGTGGTGGTGCTGGCCATCCCGTTCAACGGGTACCGCACCCTGCCGGCCGACCTCCTGACCGGCAAGGTCCTCGTCGACACCACCAACTACGTACCGGGCCGCGACGGAGCCGACGAGGCACTGCAGTCCGGGGCGCTCACCTCGTCCGAGCGGATCGCCGAACACGCCAAGAGCGCGCGGGTGGTGAAGGCCGTCAACACCCTCAACTACACCTACCTGCTCGACCGCGGGCGGCCCGGCGCGGCCCGGAAGGACAGGACCGCGCTGTTCGTCGCCGGGGACGACCGGGAGGCGGTCCGGATCGTCGCCGGCCTCATCGACGAGATCGGCTTCGCGCCCGTGGAGACCGGGTCGCTCGCCGAAGGAGGCCGTCGCCAGCAGATGGACAGTCCCGTCTTCAACCGGCCGCTGAAGTACGGGCAGTTGCGGCTCGCCGACTGAACACGACCCCACCCAGCGGAGAGGCACCGAGATGACCGTCGTGGAGACCATCAGGTTCAAGCTGCGCGAAGGCGTCGACGACGCCGAGTTCCAGCAGATCAACCGCACGATGGAGAAGGAGTACATGCAACCGCGCCCCGGCTTCCTCAGCCGGCGCACCGCGTTGAGCGGCGAGGGAGAGTATCTCGTCGTCGTGGAGTGGCGCTCCCCCGAGGAGGCCGAGGCCACCATCGGCGTCTTCTTCGCCGCCCCCGAGACCCAGGATTTCCTGGCCGCCGTCGATGTCCGGACGGTCCAGCCGGGACGCTACGCCCTCGTCGAGTCCTAGCCGATCGCGAAGACCAATCGCGAAGAACAGTGGTGGACCCATGGCTATGTCACACCCATCCGCCGCGACGGCAGCCGCCGCACGCGCCCTGCGCACCGCGTTGCGCGGCAGCGTGCTGGTCGCCGGGGACTCGGCGTACGAAAGCGCGCGCCAGGTCTGGAACGGCGCGATAGACCGGCGCCCGGCGGCCGTGGTCCGCTGCGCGGACGAGTCGGACGTCGTGCACGCCGTGCGCGTCGCCCGGCACCACGGCCTGCCGCTGTCCGTACGCGGCGGCGGCCACGACTGGGCCGGCCGCGCGGTGCGCGAGGGCGGCCTGGTCCTGGACCTCTCCGAGATGCGCGCGGTCACCGTCGACCCGGCCGGCCGCACCGTCCAGTTCCAGGGCGGCGCCCGGGCCGGTGACGTCCTCGGGGCGACCAGCCCCTTCGGGCTCGCGCCCGTCACCGGCACCGTCAAGGCCGTCGGCGTCACCGGGCTCCTGCTCGGCGGCGGCTACGGACTGCTGGCCGGCCGGCACGGCCTCGCCGTGGACAACCTGATCGAGGCCCGGGTCGTCCTGGCCGACGGCCGCGCCGTCACCGCGAACGCGGCCGAGAACCCCGATCTGTACTGGGCGTTGCGGGGCGGCGGCGGCAACTTCGGCGTCGTCACCTCCATGCGCTGCCGGGTGCACCCGATCGGCACCGTGCTGTCCGGGATGATCCTGCACCCGGCCGAGCGGGCCGTCGACGTACTGCGCGGCCACCGCGACATCATCGCCGACGCGCCCGACGAACTCACCGTCCTGACCGGCTTCTTCGGCGGCCCCGACGGCCGCCCGCTGATCTTCCTGCTGCCGGTGTGGTGCGGGGAGCTGGAACAGGGCCGCGACCTCGCCGACCGGTTCGACGCGATCGGCAAACCGCTGGCCGGCCGGGTCTGCCCGATGGACTACGCCAACGTCCTCGGCATGTTCGACCAGGCGGTCGTCGACGGGCGGCCCACCGAGATGGGCACCCGCTCGGTGGCCGAGCCGACCGACGAGGTGATCGACATCCTCGCCGGCGCCGCGCACGAGGCCACCTCGCCCCTGTCCGGGCTCTACGTGCACCACTTCCACGGCGCCGCGAGCCGGGTGCCGGAGACGGACACGCCCTTCGCGACCCGCCGGGACCACCTGCAGATCGAGATCGCCGCCTGCTGGGAGCCCGCCGACGACGGGGAGAAGCACCGGCGCTGGGCGCGCGAGGTGTCGCAGCGGCTCTCCGAGCACGCACTGCCCGGCGGCTACCCCAATCTGCTCGGCGCGGACGAACTCCCGCGCACCGTGGCCCACTTCGGCCCGAACGCCGACCGACTGCTGAAGACGAAGGACCGATACGACCCGGACCACGTCTTCAGCGCGGTGGCGTCGCTCGACCCGACCACAACCGACCCAGGAGACTGATCACCGTGACCGAAGAGGCAAGCGCCTCCCGCACCGTGCGTGAGGCCACGCTCGACGTGCTGCGCGAGCTGGGCCTGACCACCGTCTTCAGCAACCCCAGCCACACCGAGATGAAGCTGTTCGAGTACTGGCCCGAGGACGAGTTCCGTTTCGTCATGGGCCTCCAGGAGGCCAGCGTCGTCGGCATGGCCGACGGCTACGCCCAGGCCACCGGCGAGCCCTCGCTCGTCCTCATCAACGGCGGGCCGGGACTGGGCAACGCGATGGGCAGCGTCTACACCGCGGCCTCCGCGCACACCCCGATGGTGATACTCGGCGGGCAACAGGCCCGCAAGATGCTGCTGGGCGAACCGTTCCTGGTCGCCAAGGACGCCACCCAGCTGCCCAAGCCGTACATCAAGTGGGCCGGTGAGCCGGCCCGGCCGCAGGACATCCCGGGGATGATCGCGCAGGCCTACCACATCGCCCGACAGGCTCCGCAGGGACCGGTGTTCGTGGCCGTTCCCGAGGACGACTGGATCCGTCCGGCCGGCCCGGAGCCGGTGCGGGTCGCCAGCGTGGAGAGCGCCGTCGTGCCCGACCCCGCCGTCCTCGCCAGGATCGCCGAGGCGCTGAACGGCGCCGAGCGGCCGGGGCTGATCGCCGGCCCGACCGTGGACGCGCAGGGCGCCCGCGGCGCGCTGGTCGCCCTGGCCGAGAAGCTCAACGCGCGGGTGTGGGGCAGCCCCGTCTGGCCGCGCAGCAGCTTCCCTGAGAACCACCCGCTGTTCGCCGGTGTGCTGCCGCCCATCCCGGAGCTGATCAACGAGCGGCTGGCCGCCCAGCACGACGTGGTCGTCGTCCTCGGCGCGCCCGCCTTCACCCTGTTCACCGCCTGGGACCTGTTCTCCACCAACCCGGCCGATCCGGACCAGAGCGCCCGGCCCGCGCTGCCGGAGTCGGTCCGCTTCCTGCACGTGACCGACAACCCGGAGGCGGCGGCCGCGACCCTGGCCGGACAGAGCTTCGTGGCGCCGCCGGGAGCCGTGGTGGAGGGCCTGGTGCCGCTGGTGACCCAGCACGAGCGGGTCGCCCTGACGCCGGTGCGCGAACCCGTCCCGGTGCCCGAGGCCTCCGAACCCCTCAGCCAGGCTTATCTGTTCCACCTGCTCTCCCAGGAACTGCCGGAGGACGCGGTCCTGTTCGAGGAACTGCCCATCGCCCGGGCCGACTTCCACGAGCAGATCCCGCTGGGCGCCGACAACGGCTACTTCGCCACGGCCAGCGGCGCGCTCGGCTTCCCGTTCGCCGGCGCGGTGGGCTACGCGCTGGCCCGCCCCGACGTCCGTACCGTCGTCGTGGTGGGCGAGGGGTCGGCCCAGTACACGCTGCACTCGCTGTGGACGGCCGCGCGGCACAACCTGCCGGTCACCTTCGTCATCCCGGACAACGCCGGTTACCTGTCCCTGAAGTACTACCTCCAGGACCAGAAGTCCTGGCAGAAGGGCTACGACCTGAGCGGCGTCGACATGGCCCAGCTCGCCCGCGGCTTCGGCGTGCGCGGCGAACGCATCGAGAAGCCCGAGGGGCTTCGCGCGGCGCTCAAGGACGCCCTGACCGCCGACGGCCCGGTCCTCCTCGACGTCGTCGTCGCCGACCCGGGGCTGTTCCGGCTCTGAACAGGCGCGCCCGTACCGCCACTTGGGACGCCCTCCGCCGAGCGGGGGGCGTCCTGTCGTAGGGCGGCGGGCCCGCGCCCGCGGCAGAGACGGAGGCCCCCCTCCCACCCTCAGGAACCCCCACCATGCCCCGCACCCCACAACCGTCGGCCGGCCGCGCCCCGAGACCCGGAGCGGGCCGCGGCCCCGGACGGCCGGGCGCGGACGCCGCCGACGGCACCGACCGATGTCCCGGCGTCGTCCGCTGGGCGGCGGCGGTGGCCAACGCGGACTGGCACGTCACCGCGCCCCTGCTGGTGTCGCTGGCCGCGGCCCTCGGCACCGGGATCGACACGGTGACCGCGGCCGTCGGCGCGTACTCCCTCGGCCACGGCCTGGCCCTGCCCCTGTGGGGCCGTGTCGCGGACCGCTGCGGACCCCGCCGCATCCTGCGCTGCGGACTGGCCCTGGCCGCCGTCCTGTCGGCCGCCGCCGCCCTGTGCTCCTCCGGCACCGACTGGCTGGTCCTGCGCACCGCCACGGGGGCGGCGTTCGCCGCCGTGACCCCCGCCGTGGCGCTGTACTGCCACGAGACGGCCGGTACCGCCCTGGCCCGTCAGCGCCGCTTCGCCGACATCCTGGCCGTCTCCGCCGTGACCGCGATCGCGGCCCCCCTTTATGCCGACGCCACCGACCGTCTGACCACCTGGCGCCTGACCTTCGCCACCCTCGCCCTGGCCTCGGCCGCCCTTGCTCTGCGGGCCCGCACCCTCCCCGCCCCGCCGGTCCCGGTCCGGCCCACCCCCGGCGCACCCGCGGATGGCACCGCGCCTGCGGACAACACCGCGCCCCCCGCCGACGCCCGCGCAGTTCGCCGCACCCTCGCCGTCATCCTCCTCATCGGCACCGTCGAAGGCGCCGTGCTGCTCGGGACGCCCGCCCTGCTGGCGCCCGCGCTCGCCGCCCGGGGCGATCCGGGAGGCACCGAGGTGGCCGTCGCCTACGGGGCGAGCGTGCTCGTCGGGAGCGTGCTGGTACGGCGCTGGCTGGGGCGCCGGTCGCCCGCGCTGCTGGTCGCGGCCGGCGGCACCATCGGTGTCCTCGCGACCCTCGGCGCGGCCGTGCGGCAGACGCCCACGGCGCTCACCGGGTGCGCCGTGCTGCTCGGTCTGTCCTGGACGCTCACCCAGACCACGCTGCAGACCTGGCTGCCCCGGCTGCTGCCGACCAGCCGACGGGCCACCGCCGCCTCGCTGTTCGCGACGGCGGGTGTGCTGGCCGGCGGAGTGGCCGTGACCGTCGTGGCCCCCGAGTTGCAGGCGGGCCGGGCGCCCGCGGTCTTCCTGGCCGCGGCCGTGCTGTGCGCCGTCATGACGTGCTCGGTGGCGCCGGCCGCCCGCCGGTGGACAACAGGCCTCGTCGTCCAGCGATTTGCCGTAGTGCCGCCTGCCACTTCCCGATGTGCGGCGCCGACCCCTGCCCTGCCTGGTAGGGACCGACCACCAAAAACTAGACATGAGTTCGGCAGTTCGCGTGTCCGAACCGCCCGCCGAACGAGAGGAACCCCCATGAGCAGGCGCATCCTCGTCATCCTGTCCGAGTACGGCTACTGGGGCGAGGAACTCATCGGCCCCCTGGAGACCTTCGACAAGGCCGGCTACCACGTCACCTTCGCCACACCGACCGGCAAGAAGCCCCTGGCCCTGCCGCCGAGCATGGACCCCGACTACATCGACCCGCCGCTCGGGCGGTCCGTCACCACCCCCGAGATGGCCGCCAAGGTCAAGGCGGTCGAGGCGTCCGACCGCCTCGACAACCCCCTCGACCTCTCCTCCTGGCTCCCGGAGAAGCCCTACCGCGCCAAGCCGTACTTCCTGCGCGACTGGGAGGGCTACCACACCCGGCTGGAGAGGATCCGCGAGCAGATCGCCGACCGCTACGACGCCATGCTCATCGTCGGCGGCAGCGGACCGATCGTCGACCTCGCCAACAACTGGCGCGTGCACGACCTGATCCTCGCCTTCTACGAGCTCGACCGGCCGATCGCCGCCGAGTGCTACGGCGTGACCTGCCTGGCCTTCGCCCGCGACGAGGGCGACCGCAAGAGCATCATCCGCGGCAAGCACGTCACCGGCCACTGCATCGAGTACGACTACCTGGACGGCACCGGGTTCGTCGGCGTCCCCGACTTCAACATGGGCCCGCCGGCCTATCCGCTGGAGTACATCCTGAGCGACGCCACCGCTCCCGACGGCGCCTACCACGGCAACTTCGGCAAGGTCACCTCCGTGATCGTGGACTACCCGTTCATCACCGGGCGCTCCACCCCCGACTCCTACCTCACCGGCCAGAAGACCGTCGAGGTGCTCGAAGAGGGTCTGCGCCAGTGGGGGTTCCACGCCTGAGCCCGCGGCCGCTCCCGAGCACGGGCGGTCCCGCTACCGGACGAGAGGTGGACAGACCATGGACAGCAGGCCGGCCCGGGCCGCGTTCCTGGAGCAACTGACGGCGGACGGGGTGCCGTACATGTTCGGCAACCCCGGCACCGTGGAGCAGGGTTTCCTGGACGAACTCCGGCACTTCCCCGACCTCGAGTACATCCTCACCCTGCACGAGACCGTGGCCGTGGGCATGGCCGACGGCCACGCCCGGGCCACCCGCCGGCCGACCGTCGTCCAGCTCCACTCCGGAGTGGGCCTCGGCAACGGCATCGGCATGCTGTACCAGGCCATGCGGGGCCACGCCCCGCTGGTCGTCGTGGTCGGCGAGGCGGGCCTGCGCTACGAGGCCATGGAGGCGCAGATGGCCGCGGACCTGGTCGGCATGGCCAGGCCCGTGACCAAGTGGGCGACCCGCGTGGTCGACCCGGACTCCACGCTGCGGGTGCTGCGGCGGGCCTTCAAGGTCGCCGGCACCCCGCCGTACGGCCCGGTCCTGGTGGTCCTGCCCGCCGATGTGATGGACCGGCACACCAGCGAGGAAGCGGTGCCGGTGGTGTATCCCGACACCGCTTCCGCACCACGTCCCGAACAGATCGCCCACGCCGCCGTGCTGCTGTCCGGCGCCCGGCGCCCGATCGTCGTCGCCGGGGACGGGGTCCACTTCGCCGGGGCCCAGCAGGAGCTGGCCCGGCTGGCCGAGGTGTGGGGCGCGGAGGTGTGGGGCGCGGACTGGGCAGAGGTGAACCTGTCCGTGGAACACCCTGCGTATGCCGGCCAGCTGGGTCACATGTTCGGCGAGAGCAGCCGCCGGGTCACGGGCGCCGCGGACGCCGTCCTGCTGTGCGGGACGTACGCGCTGCCCGAGGTCTTCCCGGCCCTGGACGGGGTGTTCGGCAAGGGGGTGCCGGTCGTCCACATCGACCTCGACACCGATGCCATCGCCAAGAACCACCCCGTCGACCTCGGTCTGGCGGCCGACCCCAAGCGCACCCTGGCGCTGCTCGCCGGCGCCCTCGACGAGCGGATGAGCGACGAGGAGCGCGAGGCGGCGGCCGAACGGCTTCGCCTGGGAGCCGCCGAACGCGCCCGGGACCGGGCGGAGGCGGCGGAGCACGTCCGCGAGAACGCCGCCGCGCAGGACCTGCCGCACCTCGCCTTCGCCGAGGAGCTCGCGGCCCGACTGCCCGAGGACGCCGTGCTGTTCGACGAGTCGCTGACCGCCGGGCCCGCGCTCTTCGGTCCGTTGCGGGCGGCCGTGCCCGGTCACTGGCACCAGACCCGCGGCGGTTCCCTCGGGGTCGGCATCCCGGGTGCGCTGGGCGCCCAACTGGCCCATCCCGAACGGACGGTGGTCGGGTTCACCGGCGACGGCGGCAGCATGTACACCTTCCAGGCGCTGTGGACGGCGGCCCGGCACGGCATCGGCGCGAAGCTCGTGATCTGCAACAACAGCAGCTACAAGCTGCTGGAGGACAACATCGAGCAGTACTGGCGGGAGCAGGACATCCCCGCCCACGCGCAGCCGGAGATCTTCGACCTCTCCCGGCCCGCCATCGACTTCAGCGCGCTGTCGAGGTCGCTGGGCGTGCCCGCGGTGCGGGTGGAGAAGCCGAGCCAGGTCCAGGGGGCGGTGGCCGAGGCGCTGGCGCACCCCGGCCCGTTCCTGATCGATCTGGTCACCGGACGCGGGAAGGGGCAGTAGCCGTGCGCTTGTCGGGGCACAAGATCGCCGTACTGATGGAGAGCGACTTCTACGAGCCCGAGATCCTCTACTACCAGCGCCGGTTCCCCGAGGAGGGCGCGGAGGTCCACTTCCTGACCCGGCTGTGGGGCGCGGACCGGATCACCTTCCAGGGGCACGAGCACCGGATGCCGTTCACGGTCTCCGAATCGTTCGAGGACATCGACGAGTTCGCCCTGCGGGACTTCAGCGCCGTCATCGTGCCCTCCGGCATCGTGGCCGACCGGCTCCGCTACACCGAGGACCCCAAGCAACTGCCGCCCGCCTCGCAGTTCCTGCGCCGGGCGTTCGCCGACCCGGTCATCATCAAGGGGATCATCTGCCACGGCATGTGGCTGGCCGCCCCGGTGCCCGGACTGGTCCGCGGCCGGCGCGCGGTGGTCCACAACAACCTGCTCGGCGACCTGCGCAACATGGACGGCGTCTACGTCGACCAGGACGTGGTCGTCGACGACGACCTGGTCACCGCGCGCACCGGCGAGCACTGCCACCTGTTCGCCCGCACGATCATCGAGCTGCTCGCCAGCCATCCGCGGGGGCTGCCGGCCACGTCCTGGTCGACGCCGCGGCTGACCGGGCAGCCTCCCGCGGCGGCGCTCCCGTGACCGCGCCGCCGTCCGAGGCCGCCTGCGAAGTGGCGGCCGGGCACCGCACCCAGGCGGTTCCTCCCCCCGCCGCGGTGCCCGGCCCGCCGCAGACCCCCCACCTCGCGGGCGGCCCACCGGAGCAGACCGTGACCACACCGCCCGATCACCCCGCATTGCCGGCGGGGGAGGACCCCCCACCACCGAGCCCACCCGTCCCGACTCCCGTCCCGGCTCTTGCCGGCGCCGTGCACCGCCACGGCGACGCGGGCTTTCGTGCGCGGCGCATTCGTGTGGAACGCACGTCCGCCGCACCGCGGTTGAGCGGTGCGGCGGTCACGCCTGAGAGACCGACGGGGGGAGTACGCCGATGACGTCAGGTGGGGGAACACGGGGGGCCGCGGTGACGGCGCCCCCGTGGACCGGGTCAGCGCCGGCTCTCCTGGGTCAGGGCCTGCGCAGGGTCGTAGGTCATGGGCATCCCCGAGGCCTGCAGCGCGTGGTCGTAGGCGTCCAGCGCCTCCTTCGAGCGGCCCTGGCGCTTCCATACGTCACCGATGTGACGCCATTCCTGGGCCGTCTCGTACGACGCGGTGAAGTGCCGCAGCTGACGCGTCGCCGCGTGCAGCGCCTGCAGGCCCTGGTCGGCGTCACCGCGCAGCAGATGTATCTCGGCGAGCCGGACGCGTGCCCCGACCGCCTCGACCCGGGGACCCGAGCTCATCAGACCGAGCGCGCGCCGGGCGTGGTCGGCCGCCTCGTCCCAGCGCCCGAGCTGCATGTTGGCGTCCACCAGGCAGATCTCGCACCGGCCCTGCTCGACGGCGGTGCCGAACTGCGCGAGGGTCTCGCCGGCGTCCTCCAGCAGTTCCCTGGCCCGCGCGGGGTCGGGGTTGCCGGACTGGAGCTCCAGCCAGGCGACGTTGACCTTGAGCATCGCCACATGGCGCAGGTTGTCGTCGTCGGCCATCATCGCCAGCGCCCGCTCGGTGAGCGCCAGCGCCTCGGGCAGCTGCCGGCGGGAGACGGCGACCAGTCCGGCGTTCCAGTACACGGCGCCCCGGCCGGTCCGGCCGCCGTGCTCCTCCGCCACCGGGATCAGCTTCTGGGCGAGCAGATGCGCCCGGGTGATGTCGCCGCGCATCAGGTAGGACGCGATGAGGGTCGAGCCGACCTGGATGTGGTCCACCGTGACGTCGAGTCCGAGAGAGTCCAGTGTGGCGAGCGCCCGTTCGCAGATCTCGATGCTGAGGGTGACGTCGCCCATCGTGCGGTAGCAGCGGCCGAGAGCGACCGAGACGCGGCACCACTCGTCCGAACCGGCCGCGAGGGACGGGTCCTTGACGAGGTCTTCCAGTACGGGGATGGCGGCCTCGACCCGGTCCAGCTTCTCCAGCGCGGTCGCCTGCCCGATGCGGGCACGCAACCGCATCGACAGGTCGAGGAGTGCGCCCTTCGACAGGAGTTCGCCGAACGCCTGGAGAGCTTCCCCGTTGTCGCCGTTGCGCAGGGCCATTTCGGCGAAAGAGAGCCTCAGTCTTGCGTCTTCGGTGGCGTGGTCGTCGCGGCCGGTCCGGAGATGCTCCGGCGAGCAGCCGAGTTTCCGGGCCAATGTGGTGAGCACGGCATCCGAGGGAGCCCTTTTGCCTGATTCGATGAGCGAGATGTAGCTCGCGGAAATATCCGTGGAGGCCAGATCCTGCTGCTTCAGACCGAGCTTGGCTCGTAGGTCTCGGATGCGCCTGCCCACCTGGACCGGAGATACACCTTCCACATGATCCATTTGGCTTCCCAGGGTGAGCACATGACTTGAGATGTCATAGATCACAATACCAGCATGACTGGGGCACGCCAATGGGTGTGGCGGCCCAACTCCCGCTGATGGCCCGAAATGCGGTGTTCCAGGGGCTGATCTTTAGCGCGCGCACAGGAAAGGGAAATTCCGTTTCCGCTGATCTGATTTTTGTAAAAGCGCTCTTGACTTGATCTGTAATTAGCGATTGACTGAGGTTGTAAAGCAAAGAATGCGGGAGAGGAGAGAAAAGTGATTCCGAAACACGTCATATTGCTTGTGGCAATGCTGCTGGTTGCCGGCCTCGCCGCCTCCGGTCTCTATGTCACGGCAGGTGGGCCGTCGAAGGAACCGGTCAAGCAGTCCATGCAGAACGGTCCGAACGGCTGCTGCTGAGCCCGCAGGTCACCGGCGGTTCGACCGTTCGTGACATTCACGTGCCGTTCCGAGTCGGCGTCACGTGAGCGGGAAATGGCAGACGACCGAACGGCCGAGGTCGACGGGTGCCTGTACCGCTCCTGGGAATTCCCTTTCACAGCGCGATCGTTGACCGGGCTCCAATGACTCGAACACCGGGCAACGTGGCCTGAACCGACATCCCCGCCCATCGTCACCACCTGATGGTGGGTCACCGCGCAGCACCATCGAGGAACGCGAGCGCGCCACCGCGGGATCCGGTACCGGAACCGCGTCCAGCAAGGCTTTGGTGTACGGATGGCAGGGCCGTCCGAACACTTCGTCCACCGTGCCGGTCTCGACGACGCGACCGGCGTACATCACCGCGACCCGGTCGGCGATCTGCCGGACCATTGCCAGGTCGTGGGAGACGAACAAGCACGAAGGGCCAGGATCCTCCTTCAGCCGGCGCAGCAGATCGAGGATCCCGGCCCGCACCGACACGTCCAGCGCCGACACCGGCTCGTCGAGCAGCAGCAGTCGCGGCTCCACGGCCAACGCGCGGGCGATGGCGATGCGTTGCCGCTGACCACCGGAGTACCGGTGCGGCAGGGCGGCCGCGTCGTCCGGGCTCAGCCCGACCAGTCGCAGCACCTCGGACACCCGGGCGGCGACCCGTTCCGCCGGAGCCCGCTGCACCAGCAACGGCTCGGCGACGATGTCACCCACCGTCATCCGCGGATCCAGGCTCGCCATCGGATCCTGGAACACGATCTGCAGCGCGCCCCGCAACCGCCGCTCGGCGGCCCGGGAGAGCGTGCCGGTGTCCTGCCCGAGCACCTCGATGGTGCCGTGCCGCGGCGCCCTGAGGGCGATCACCTCCAGCAGCGTGGTGGACTTCCCGCAGCCGGACTCGCCCACCAGCCCGAGCGTCTCGCCCCGGCCCACCTCCAGGTCGACCCCCTCCAGCGCCCACACCTCGCGCCCGCCCCGCCGCCACCGCCCCGAACCGCCGCTCGCCGGGAACGACTTGGCAAGCCCCCTGATCCGCAACACCGGCTCCACCACGCCCCGCACACCCGCCGCCCGCCGCGGCACCGACGGCGGAAACAAGGTCGCGGCCCCGATCCGCACGGCCTCCTCACCACGCCGACAGGCGACAAGATGCGGCTCACCGCCGCCCGCCTGTCCCTCGCCCCCCGCCGACCGCTCCTGGTCACCGACCAGTTCCGGCACCCGTGTCCGGCACTCCGGTTCGGCGAGCGGGCAGCGTGGGGCGAAGGCGCAGCCGGTGTCCGGGGTTCCCGCCACCGGCGGAGCGCCCGGCATCGGGGTCGGCGGGGTGTCGCGGTCGAGTCGCGGCACGGAGCCGATCAGCCCCGCGGTGTACGGCATCCGGGGCCGGGCGAACAGCTCCCGGGTGCCGCCGTACTCCACGATCCGCCCGCCGTACATCACCGCCACCCGGTCCGCGGCACCGGCCAGCACCCCCAGGTCGTGGCTGATCAGCAGCAGCGCGGCGCCGGTCTCGCGGCGCGCGGTGACCAGCGCCTGGAGCACCTGCGCCTGGACGGTGACGTCCAGGGCGCTGGTGGGCTCGTCGGCCACGATGACGTCCGGGCGGTTCGCCATCGCCATCGCGATCATCGCCCGCTGGCGGGTGCCGCCGGACAGCTGGTGCGGATAGGCGCCGGCGACCCGGCCGGGCTCCGGCACCCCGACCGCGTCCAGCAGCTCGGCCGCCGCGCGGCGGGCCGACTCCCGTCCGGGGCGCGGGCGTTGGTGGATGCGCAGCGCCTCGCCTATCTGGTCGCCTATCCGCTGCACCGGGGTGAAGGCGGCCAGCGCGTCCTGGAAGACCATGGCGATGTGCCGGCCGCGCAGCCGGGCCAGGTCACGCACCGGCAGCCCGACCAGCTCGCGGTCCAACAGCCGTACCGACCCGGCCACTTCGAGCCCCGGCGGGCACAACCCCAGCAGGGCCAGGGCGGTGAGGGTCTTGCCCGCCCCCGACTCGCCCGCAAGGCCCAGCACCTCGCCCCGGCGCAGCCGCAGATCGACGCCCCGCACCAGGGGCAGGGCGGGGGAGCGCCGGGAGGAGGGCCGTCCGACCCGCAGCCCGCGCGCCTCCAGCAGTACCTCCCGCGAGGGTGTCCCGGCACCCGGTGCCGTCATACCCGGCCCACCGCCGGACCGTTCTCCACGGGCACCGCACCGGCCGCACCGGCCGCCCCCACCGGGTCGAACGCGTCCCGCAGCCCCTCGCCGACCAGATGACAGGCGAGGACCAGCAGCACCAGCAGCCCGACCGGGAAGTAGAACATCCACGGATACGTCGTCGGCACGTCCGAGGAGTCGGCGATCAGCGTGCCCAGCGAGACGTCCGGGGGCTGCACGCCGAAACCGACGTACGACAGTCCCGTCTCGCTGATCACCGCGCCCGCCACCGCGACCGTGGCATCGGTGGTGAGGAAGGAGACCAGGTGCGGCAGGATGTGGCGGCGCACCACCGCGATCGGCCCGAGCCCCATGTACCGTGCGGCCACCACGAACTGACGCTCCTTCAGCGACCGGGTCATGGCGCGCACAGCGCGGGCGGTGATCATCCAGCCGAACGCCGCGAGCAGCCCGCCGTAGCCGATCCAGCCCACCTCGCGCAGCCGGGGCGCGGCGACCACCAGGACCAGGAACGCCGGCACCACCAGCATCAGGTCGACCAGGAACATCAGCAGCCGGTCCGGCCAGCCGCCCAGATAACCGGCGCACACGCCGACGACCGTCCCGCCCGCCGTCGAGACGACGGCCACCAGGAACCCGATGAGCAGCGACTTCTGCAACCCTCGAAGGCACTGGGCGAAGACGTCCTGGCCGATCCGGTTGGTGCCGAACCAGTGTTCCGACCCGGGCGGCACGCGCAGCGCCGTGTAGTCGACGGCGGTGTACGACCAGCCGGCCAGCGCGGGGCCGGCGAAGGCCAGCACGAGCAGCGCGCACAGCAGCGCGGTGCCGGTGACCGCCGAGGGCGAGCGGACCAGCCGACGCAGCGTCCGTCCGCGTCTCGGGTAGCTCATGCGAACCGGACTCTGGGGTCGAGGGCGGCGTGCAGCAGGTCCGCGCACAGGCCGGCCAGCAGGACGAGCGCGGCGCCGAACACCTCGATCGCGACGACGGCGTTGACATCGCCCTTCTGGACCGAGTCGAGGAACCAACTCCCCATGCCGTGCCAGCCGTAGATCTTCTCCGTGAACACCGCGCCGGTGAACATCGTCACGAACCCGAAGGCGAACACGGAGGTCAGGGGGATCAGCGAGGTGCGCAGACCGTGCCGGAGCAGGGCGCGTCCCGGCGTGAGTCCCTTGGCCTGGGCGGTCCGCAGATGTTCCGCGGCGAGCACGTCGAGGGTCGCCCCGCGCTGATAGCGGCTGTAGAGGGCGACGGCGCCCAGGGCGACGGACAGCGTGGGCAGCACCAAATGGGCGGCCGTGTCACGGAGTTGGATCAGGGCGCCGCCGTGGAGACCGGGGGTCCGCTCGCCGGTGTAGCGGATCACGCTGCGGCCCGAGGCGTCGTTGACCGCGATCGCGCCGGTCTGCAACAGCAGCCCGAGCACGAAGGGCGGCACCGACAGCACCGTGAACGACAGCAGCGTCAGCCCCCGGTCCGGCAGCCGGCCGCGTCGCACGGCCGCCCACACCCCGGCGACCACTCCCAGCGCCGTACCCGTCACCGTGCCCACCAGCAACAACCGCGCGGTCACCCCGACCCGGCGGCCGAACTCGGCGGACACCGATGTTCCGTCGAGCGTGCGGCCCAGGTCTCCGTGCAGGGCACGCCACGACCAGTGCCCGAACCGCTCGACGACCGGCGTGCGCCGGTCGAGTCCGAGCTCGGCCAGCCGCTGGTCGACCACCCGCCCGGGCGGCGGCGGTGTCCGCTCCTCGTAGTACGCGCGAGGGTCAAGAGCGGCCGAGGAAAGCAAATAGCAAAGGAAAGTTGACGTGATGAGTAATAGACAGTAGTTCGCCAGACGTTTTGACAGCATCGCGCACAATGCGACTCCCCCTGCCGGGCTTCACAGCCTTGACATGAGCCAATGTTAAACTTCCGAACCGCTCGGGAGGGGCATCGAAATGACTAGATACCCGGAACGACGCAGATTCTTATGGGCCGCGCCGGTGTGGATCGCGCTCGTCGCGCTGCTGGCCGGTTGTACGTCGTCCGGCGGATCGAACAGAGGTGACGACCGGGAATCGGGCGGCGTTCTTCCCGCGTACGACCACGCGGACGTCAACGCCCGACCCCGCAGCGAACTCCGTGAAGGCGGCACCCTCACCCTCTCCATCGTCCAGTGGCTCACCCAGTTCAACTACTTCCAGTTGGACGGCGCCCTCGACGACACACTCACCGTGGTGGGACTCTTCGAGCCACGGCTGTTCACCCGCGACTCGAAGGGCGTGCCGCATCCGGACCCCGACTATCTGCGCTCCGCGAAGGTGACCTCGACCTCTCCCCAGACGGTCACCTACCGGCTCAACCCCGAGGCCCGCTGGTCCGACGGCACGGCCCTGGGCTGGCAGGACTTCGCCGCCCAGTGGCACGCCCTCGGCCGCGGCGACCAGCGCTACCAGATCGCCGACCCGAGCGGATACGAGGACATCGCGTCGGTCACCGAGGGCGCCGACGCGCACGAGGTGAAGGTCACCTTCAAGACGCCGTTCGCCGACTGGCAGCGCCTGTTCACCCCGCTGTATCCCGCCGCCGCGTTCAGCACCCCCGAGGAGTTCAACGAGGGCTGGCGGTCCGGACTGCCCATCACCGCGGGCCCGTTCAGGATCGGCTCGCTGGACACCACCGGCAAGACCCTGACCGCCGTACGCGATCCGAAATGGTGGGGCACCCGGCCGCTCCTGGACCAGGTCGTCTTCCGCACCCTCGACCCCACGACCGCCGTCCAGGCCTACCTCAACGGCGAGATCAGCGCCGTCAACGCGGCCTCCGGGGACGTGTACGACCGGCTCAAGGGCGCCTCCGACACCGACATCCGCACCGGCTCCGCCTGGGACGAGGTACTGGTCGCCTTCAACGGCGCGAACGGCCCGCTCGCCGATGTCCAGGTGCGCCGCGCCGTGCTGCGGGCCGTCGACCGGAATGCCCTGGCACAGGTCGCCGGTGAGGGGCTGCCGATCGGAGTGCCGTTGCTCGGCAATCACTTCTTCATGACCAACCAGCCCGGCTACACAGACAATTCGGGGACTCTTGGCCGCTACGACGTGAAGGAGGCCGAGCGAATTCTCGATGCGCGGGGCTGGCGCCGGAAGAACGGAAGCGGAACACGCGTCAAGGACGGGCAGGAGTTGAGGCTGCGTTTCGTGCTCAGCCAGTCGACCAACCGCCTCGGTCTCGACCTCTCCCAGCTGATCCAGCAAATGCTGGCCCGGGTCGGCATCGCCGTGGAGATCCAGAAGGTGCCCGCCGACGACTACTTGTCGAAGTACCTCAACCGCGGGAATTTCGACATGGCGATCTTCCGATTCATCGGCCAGACCTATCCCAGCTCGCTGTACTCGATCTACCGGCAGCCGACCGACGGCCAGGCCTATGAGAACTACGGCAGGATTTCCAGTCCCGACATCGACGCCCTGCTGCGGGAGGCGGTGCACACCCTGGACACCGCGCGCCGCGCCCGCCTCTACCGCCAGGCCGACACCGAGATCTGGGAGGCGGCCCACGACCTCCTGCTCTACCAGCGCCCCCAGATGCTCGCCGTCCGCGAGGACCTCGCCAACTACGGCGTGCCCGGCCTGGGCGACATCGACTTCACCCAGGTCGGCTGGGAGAAAACGGGGTAGCGAGGTATTCCGGCAAAGGAGGGGGGCGCCGCGAAATGCGGCGCCCCAAAGGTGTTACGGCGAATGCCGCCGACCCGCCTCCCGCCTATCCGGCCGAGCCCGGCGGGATCGTCCGGGGCCGGCGCAGCGTGTCGTAGCCCAGCGCGACCGAGGCCAGCGTGACGTGGTGGTGCCAGCCCCGGAACGAGCGGCCCTCGAAGTCGCCGAGGCCGAAGTCCTGTTGGAGCCGCGCCAGGCTGTTGCCGCACAGCGCCCGCAGCTGCGCGAGCGGCAGCACGTCGGCGATCCTGCGCGCGGGCAGGTTCGTCAGCCAGTAGGTGCGCGGGGCGGGCCTGCCGTAGGGCCAGTCGGCGACCAGGTGCCGGGGGCGCTGCGGCGGGCGTTCGGGCAGCGGGCGCCCGGCCGCCGTACCGAGCCGCGCCTCCGCGAGCAGCAGCGCGGGCATCGACAGCACCTGGGACTGCCGCATCCGGGAGGTCACCCGGTCCTGCCAGGCGATCGGCATCCGCTGGCGGTGCTGGACGGCATGCCGGGCCAGCTCCGACAGAGTGCCGCGGCCGGGCGCCGAACCGGCGCACGGCCGCGGCAGTGTGACCGCCACGGTGGGCGCGACCTCCACCAGATAGGCGAGACCGCGTGCTTCGAGACCGTGCAGCAACGGCGTCACATCGCCGTCGCAGCGCCAGTCCACCAGGACCGGCAGCGGCTCCAGGTACCACTCCTCGAGCATCTCGTCGATCGCTTCCAACACATACCGCCAACGCGGCTTGGCGCGCTCGTCCGGCGGTACGTGCGCCTGTGTGCGCAGCGCCTCGTCCCGGTCCCAGCGCTGCGGCAGCAGCAACTGCCAGCTCACCGGCACCCCGCCGTACCGTCCGGCCAGCGAAGTGGACAGCGCCAGCTGGCAGTTGACGGTCCGCTCCAGCGAGGGCGCGTACTGCCGGGCCACGCCCACCGAACGGTCGCCGTTCTTGGCGAAGACGACCTCGTCGAAGCACCAGGCCTCCGCCTGCAGTGCCCGACTGATCCGGTGGGCGAGCCGTTCACGCACCGGCCGGCACGGCCACGGGCTCTGGTTGACGAACTGCTGGATCTGCTGGACCGCACGACGACCCAGCACCTCTTCGGTGATCCGGGCCGGCGTCTTGCGCCCGGGCACGTCGAGCAGGCCCTGGACGTACACCTCGCCCCAGCGGCGCTGGTCGGAGCGGGACAGCGCGCCGAAGAGGTCCTGGCAGTAGGCGGAGAAGTCCACCGGCTCGGGCGGCGGAGCGGTCTCCGCCGGCCGGTCCATGACGTACCTGGGGGGGAGCAGGGTCGTGGTCATGTCGGCTCAGTCCTCCTCGCCCTCGAACAGGAAGGCGTCGGTGGCCAGCAGGGCTTCGCGTACCTCGGGCAGTACGGAACCCACGACCACGAAGTCGACTTCGAGGCCCGCCTTGGTGCGCTGCACGAGCAGCTCGTTGACCGCGGGCCGGCACATCTCGGTGAGTTCGCCCAGGTGCAGTTCGACCCGGCGCGGTCCGGCCGCCATCACCTCGCCCAGGACGTGCCGGAAGCGGTCCAGCTCGACCGCGTCGACGGCCCCGGAGCAGCGCACGTGCGCGGTGCCGCCGGCCACCTCGCTGCGCACCCGCAGCCGCATCCGGGCGGGCTCCATCTCGACCCGCACCCGCACCGGCTCGTCGCCCTCCGGCAGCTTCACGGTCAGCAGCTTGGCGTCGAAGTTGTGGTGCTCCTGGCCGTCGACCCACACCCGGGTCAGCTCCACCGAACCGGTGGGCAGCAGATCCGGCGCCACCCGCAGCTCCCGCTGCGGAAGATCGGACGGGCGCGGCCGGAAGTGCAGGGTCAGCGGCTCGTGGCTGATCAGCAGGCCGGTGTAGGCCGCCGAGAGGTAACACAGTTCGAGCGCGTGGTAGCCGGCCATGGCGTGCGAGCCCTTGAACCGCTCGGTGCCCACCAGATACGGGATGCCGTCGGCCAGCACGTTGAAGTACACGCCGCCGTCCTGGTGGTCCAGGAAGAAGGCGTTGTAGAAGGCGGACGCCTCCCGGGCCAGCCGCAGCGACTCGGGGTCGTCGCCGGTGCCGGCCAGGATCAGATAGGCGAGTATCGCCTGCTCCTGCTGCCACCAGGCTTTGCGGTTGTGCCAGACCATGCGGTGGATGCCGCTGTCCGCGTCGGGCCGCCGCTCGACGACGTCGTACCAGCCGCCGCGCTGCTGGTCGCTGCCGACCGGTGGCATGATCTCGCCGATCCGGCGGGCCGCCTCGGCGTACTCCGGCTTGTCGTGCAGCGCCCGGATCCGGGTCAGGTTCCAGGCGATCTTGAGGTTGTGCCCGACCACCGCGCGGTCCTGCTGCCAGCCCCAGGTGCGGTCCGCGCTCCAGTCCTCGTGGAAGCGCTCCTGTACGAAGGGGCTCTCCGACTCGTCCGGGAAGCGGGCCACGATGGTGTCCGCGGTCTCCTCCAGGAGCTCGGCGAAGTCCGTGCGCCCGGTGGCCAGATAGGCGTTGATCAGGTACGCGGGGGCGTGGTCGCCGACCGAGTTCCAGTTCTTGCGGGAGCGGTTGCGGCCCAGGGCGTCGTCGCACGGGCTGAGGTTGATCGGGTCGATGTGCGAGAAGAAGCCACCGCGCTCGTCGTCCCGGAAGTAGCGCTGGAAGAGCGCCACCGTACGGTCGATGTCCTGCAGGATCCGCGGGTCGCCGGTCACCCGGTAGGTCTGGGTGGGGCCGGCCAGCGCGTAGATCTGCTCGTACATCGGGATGGCGTCGTAGTCGTCGCCGAACTCCGAGGCGTAGACCTTGCGCCGCCCGGTCGGGGTGATGTCCATGCCGTGGTACCAGTAGACGATCCCGTCGTGCTTGTCGTCCACGCGCATGTACTGGCGCAGGTACTCCGTGCCGCTCTCGGCCGCGTCCAGGAACCGGTCCTCGCCGGTCAGCAGGTACGCGGTCGACAGGCCGTACACCAGGCGGGAGATGGTGTCGGTCTCCTGCCGCACGTTGGCGCCCGCGTGCTCGGGCAGCTGGGCGCCGTCGAGCGTGAGCTGGGTGCGGTAGTGGCGCCAGTCGTACTCCCCGTCGGGGAACTGGCCGCGCAGGTAGAAGTCGGCGATCTCGGCGGCCTGCTGCACCCACCAGCGGGGGTGCTCGAAGACGTAGTGGCCGCGGCTCTCCTCGGCGAAGGTGATCTCCTTCACCTCGAAGCGCGAGCCGCCCTCCCACTCGTAGAAGACGCCGTACGCGAACAGGAAGCGCCCGGTGCTGAGCATGTCCTGGGTCTGCGCGGTGGTGTCGTGGTAGGGGTCGCCGAGGTTGCGGACGATGCGGGAGACGACGTTGCGGGCCAGGTGCACGGTGAACTCGCGGCCGTCGGAGGTGCGCAGCCCGAAACGGTACTCCGTGGGGCTGAAGTAGGTGACGTAGCCGGCGACGGTGTCGGAGAGGATGCGGTGGTTGGCGGTGTCGGTCATCGTCAGGCGTCCTTCTCGTTGGGTAAGGCGACCAGCAGGACGA
Organism: Streptomyces pseudovenezuelae; assembly: GCF_029892565.1. Taxonomy (GTDB): domain Bacteria; phylum Actinomycetota; class Actinomycetes; order Streptomycetales; family Streptomycetaceae; genus Streptomyces; species Streptomyces pseudovenezuelae_A. Next base: position 244,135 of record NZ_JARXVH010000006.1, read on the forward strand.
CGCTGCGGCCGTGGGCGTGGATGACGTCCGCCTCGACGGGCTCCTCCTGACCGGGCGCGAGCAGATCGCGCGACCCGGTGCAGGCCGTGTCGAGGATCCGGTGCCAGCTGTGGCCCGCGACGGCCGGCAGCTCGAAGTCCAGGCCCAGGTGGTACATGTTGAGGATCATGTGCAGGTCCGGGTCGCCCCCGAAGCCGCCTAGCGTCACGGCCAGGACGCGCGCGTCGGCGTCCTCCCAGCCGGGGCAGTACAACTGGGTGCCGTGCCAGGTGACGTCGGCCACGTCCCGGTCGTTGCGCCGCTCGGTGAAGAAGCGCGGTTCGCGGAAGGTCGCGAACCGTTTGCGCAGCGCGATGACCCGTTCCGTGAAGGAACGTATCTCCGTCTCCTTCTCGGCCTGGTCCCAGTTCAGCCAGGAGACTTCGTTGTCCTGGCAGTAGGCGTTGTTGTTGCCCTGCTGGCTGTTGCGGAACTCGTCGCCGGCCAGCAGCATCGGCACGCCCCGGCTGAGCATCAGGATCGACAGCAGGTTCTTGATCTGCTGCACCCGCAGCCGCTCGACCTCCTCGTCGTCCGTCGGGCCCTCGACCCCGCAGTTCCAGCTGAAGTTCTCGTGCGCCCCGTCGGCACTCGCCTCGCCGTTGGCGTGGTTGTGCTTGTGGTCGTACGAGACCAGGTCGTTGAGCGTGAACCCGTCGTGACAGGTCACGAAGTTGATGCTGTTGGTCGGCAGCACCTGCTGCGGGAAGAACAGGTCCGCGCTGCCGCCGAGCCGGGAGGCGATCTCCCCGACCAGACCCGCGTCCCCGCGCACGAAGCGCCGTACGTCGTCCCGGAACGGGCCGTTCCACTGCGCCCAGCGCTTCCCCGGGAACCGGCCCACCTGGTACAGGCCGCCGCCGTCCCACGGCTCCGCGATGATCTTCGTCTCGGCGAGCACCTGCGACAGCTCGATGGCCCACAGCGCGGGCGGCACCGCCATCTCGTAGCCCATCGGACCCCGGGACATCTCCGAGGCCAGGTCGAAGCGGAAACCGTCGACGTGGTGCTCGGTGACCCAGTACTCCAGGCACTCCAGGATGAACTTGGTGACCATCGGGTGGTTGGCGTTGACAGCGTTGCCGCAGCCCGTGAAGTCCATGTACCGGCTGCGGTCCTGCGGCCACAGGTGGTAGTACGCCTCGTTGGCCGCGCCGCGGAAGCTGATCGTCGGCCCGAACTCGTTGCCCTCGCTGGTGTGGTTGAAGACCACGTCGAGGATGACCTCGATGCCGGCCTTGTGCAGCGCCTTGACCATGTCCCGGAACTCGGTGATGTGTCCGGCGAGATGGGGCTGGGCGCAGTACCCGGTGTGCGGGGCGAAGAAGCCGTAGGGGTCGTAGCCCCAGTAGTTGCGCAGCGGGGTGCCGTCCGGGCCGATGCGCAGGGTCTGCGTCTCGTCGAAGTCGAAGACCGGTAACAGCTCGACGGCCGTGACACCCAGCCGCTGCAGGTCGGGGATCCGCTCGACGACCGCCGAGAAGGTGCCCGGGTGGGTGGTGTGCGAGGTGGGTGACGCGGTCAGGCCGCGCACGTGCGCCTCGTAGATCACCGTGTCCGCCATGGGCGTGTTCAGCGGCCGGTCGCCCTCCCAGTCGTAGTCGTCGAGGTCGACGACCAGGCTGCGCATGGAGTGCTCGACGTTGTCGCTCACGCCGACCGCGCGGCCGCGGTCCCAGCAGGTGTTGATGTTGGCCCGCGAGTACGGGTCGAGCAGCACCTTGCGATGGTTGAAACGGCCGCCGGAGTGCGGGGTGTTGCGGGGGCCGTCGATCCGGTACGCGTACACCTGGCCGGGGCCGAGGCCCGCCACGTGACAGTGCCAGAAATGGAAGCTGCGGTGCTGCTCGGGGTGGAGCCGGATCACCCGCGCGGGGCGCGGGGCGTCACAGCGGTCGAACAGCAGCAGATCGACCCGGGTCGCGTATTCGGAGAAAATCGAGAAGTTCACCCCGTCCGCGTCGACGCTGGCGCCCAGTGGCTGCGGGCGCCCGGGTGACACTCTCGACGTCGCCTCCGCTCGTGGCTCCATCGTCAGGCTTCCCTGGACCTTCACAGAGCTTCACCTCTTGTCACCTGAGTAGTCGAGCGTCAGTCAGGTCCCTTGTGAATCCGTCTGACGGTGGTTCCGTGACATGGCTGGCTGCACCCAAGCCAGTCAACAAGCCTTGTAAGGTTGAGTCAAGTGGCTTGTAAAACTGGATGCGTACCCGCACAACTCGACAGGCGCAGGGCGGGGGAAGGGGGGCGGTGCTCCCAGGGGCGCCGACGGCGCCGGGAACGACAAGATCCCCCCGGCCGCTGAGCGACCGAGGGGATCTGCTGGTGTCCGAGGGGGGACTTGAACCCCCACGCCCGTTAAAGGGCACTAGCACCTCAAGCTAGCGCGTCTGCCATTCCGCCACCCGGACAAGGTGTCTGTCGCGCGGGACTGGCCGCAGCGACGAAGGAAACATTACCAGGCTTTCGAGGGCGCCCGATCACCCCCCTGACCAGCCCCTGACCGGCCCCCGGCCCCTCCCGCCGGTGTGTGAACCGCGTGTGACGGGCAGGGCCCGCCCTTGGGGCGCGGCCCCGGGGAGAGGGAGGATGAGGGGAACCACCAGCAGTGACAGCGGGAGGAAGCAGCGTGAGCGAGACGGACACGGCCAGGGTCGTCACCGGCGAGGACGAGGTCGTGGACCTCTGCCGCGAGCTGATCCAGATCGACACCAGCAACTACGGCGACCACTCGGGGCCGGGTGAGCGCAAGGCGGCCGAGTACGTCGCCGAGAAGCTCGCCGAGGTCGGTCTCGACCCGCAGATCTTCGAGTCGCACCCGGGGCGGGCGTCCACCGTGGCCCGGATCGAGGGCGCGGACCCGTCCAGGCCCGCCCTGCTGATCCACGGCCACCTCGACGTCGTGCCGGCCAACGCGGCCGACTGGACCCACCACCCCTTCGCCGGCGAGGTCGCCGACGGGTGCGTGTGGGGACGCGGCGCCGTCGACATGAAGGACATGGACGCGATGACCCTCGCGGTCGTCCGCGACCGGCTGCGCAGCGGACGCAAGCCCCCGCGCGACATCGTGCTCGCGTTCCTCGCGGACGAGGAGGCGGGCGGTACGTACGGGGCGCGGCACCTCGTCGACAAGCACCCCCACCTCTTCGAGGGCGTCACCGAGGGCATCAGCGAGGTGGGCGGCTTCTCCTTCACCGTCAGCGAGGAGCGGCGGCTCTATCTGATCCAGACGGCCGAGAAGGGCATGCACTGGCTGAAGCTGACCGTGGCCGGCACCGCCGGGCACGGTTCGATGATCCACCGGGACAACGCGATCACCGAGCTGTCCGAGGCCGTCGCGCGGGTCGGCCGGCACAAGTTCCCGGTACGGGTCACCAAGACCACCCGGGCCTTCCTCGACGAACTGGGCGACGCGCTCGGCACCCAACTGGACCCGGAGGACATGGAGTCGACGCTCGCCCGGCTCGGCGGCATCGCCAAGCTCATCGGCGCGACCCTGAGCAACACCGCCAACCCCACGCAGCTGAACGCCGGTTACAAGGTGAACGTCATTCCGGGCGAGGCCACCGCGCATGTCGACGGGCGTTTCCTGCCCGGATTCGAGGACGAATTCCTCGCGGATCTCGACAAGCTGCTCGGACCGAACGTACGGCGCGAGGACGTGCATTCGGACAAGGCGCTGGAGACCGATTTCGACGGCGCCCTCGTCGCCGCGATGCAGTCCTCACTGCTCGCCGAGGACCCCACGGCGAAGGCGGTCCCGTACATGCTCTCGGGCGGCACGGACGCCAAGTCCTTCGACGACCTGGGCATCCGCGGCTTCGGCTTCGCCCCGCTCAAGCTGCCCCCGGAGCTGGACTTCGCCGGGATGTTCCACGGCGTGGACGAGCGGGTGCCGGTGGAGGGGCTCAAGTTCGGCGTGCGCGTGCTCGACCGGTTCATCGACGCGTCGTAAAACGCCGGTTGACGCCGGAATTCGCCAGCGCGTACGGAGATGACTGAGACGGGTGAATGTGCTCATAAGCTCGTAGCTCCATTACTCCCTCCTCGTTACTGGTGATGCGATCCGCTACTTGGGATCGCATTGCCAACAAGGAGGAATAATGATCAAGAAGGTCGTCGCCGCTGCGGCTGCCACTGGTGGTCTGGTTCTCGCGGGTGCGGGCCTGGCCGTCGCCGACTCGGGTGCCCAGGGTGCTGCCGTGCACTCCCCGGGCGTTCTGTCCGGCAACGTCGTTCAGGTTCCGGTGCACATCCCGGTGAACGTCTGCGGCAACACGGTCTCCGTGATCGGGCTGCTGAACCCCGCCTTCGGCAACACCTGCATCAACAAGTGACGTCGACCCCCTGAGGGTCGTGCACGCCCGTCGGCTCCGGAGCGCGCGCCATGCGCTCCGGAGCCGACGGGTCTTTTCAGGACAAGATCGAAGGCAATGTCGAAGAGAAGCTCGATAACCACCTCGATAACCAGGTCGACGGCAAGCTCGAAGGCAGGGATTCAGCAATGCGACAGGTCACCCGCAAGGGCCTGATGACCGTGGCGGCCGCGACCGGCGTGATCGCCGCCGCCGGCAGTGGGTACGCCCACGCGGACTCCGGTGCCACCGGCTCGAGTTCGGACTCGCCCGGCGTGCTGTCGGGCAACACGGTGCAGGCACCGGTGCATGTGCCGGTCAACGCCTGCGGCAACACGGTCAACGTCGTCGGGGTCCTGAACCCGGCGGTGGGCAACAAGTGCGCCAACCGGAGCGGCGGCAGCGGCTCTTCGGGCGGTTACGGCGACTCGGGCAGCCACGGCGGCCACGGAGGTTCGGGCGGTCACGGCGGTCATGGCGGCTCCGGCGGACACGGTGGCTCAGGGGGCTCGCACGCCGGCGGACACACCGGGGGCTCGCCCGGCGTGGGTTCCGGCAACACGGTCCAGGCGCCGGTGGACGTGCCCGTGAACGTCTGCGGGAACAGCGTCGACATCGTCGGCGTCGGCAACCCGACCGTCGGCAACGACTGCGACAACGACGGTTATGGCGGCGGCGGCCACCACGGCACGCCTCCGGGGGGTCATCACGGCGGGGGCCACCAAGGCGGCGGTCACCATGGTGGGGGCCACCACGGCGGCGGTCACCACGGTGGGGGACACCACGGCGGCGGCCACCACACGCCTCCGCCCGGAACACCCGGGCAGCCCGGGAACCCCGGCACTCCTGGGACTCCGGGTCACCCCGGCACTCCCGGTCACCCCGGCACCGGCACCCCGCCGGTCGCGGGCCACGGGACACCGGGCGGCTCCTCGTACGTCAACCAGCCGGGCGCCGAGTCGGTCACGCAGCCGACGGGTACCGCGCAGCTCGCGCACACCGGCAGTGAACTGCCGCTGGGCCTGGCGCTCCCGGTGGGCGCCGGAGCACTGCTCGCCGGCGCGGTCCTGTACCGCAAGGCGCGTGCGTCGGCGTAGCACCGCCCTCATGAACGCACTACGGAGCGGGCCCCGTCGTCACGGGGCCCGCTCCGTCTCGTCTTCGTCTCAGCTCACCACGTGGCGCGTACCTGGCGGATGATCCGCCGGCGCAACCGCACCCTGCGGCTGCCGTCGCGCAGCAGACTCAGGCGGTCCAACTCCCAGTGTCCGTACTCGGCATGGTCCGTCAGCAGGCGAGTGGCGTCCTTGCGGGAAACCCCGCGCGGTACGTACACGTCGACAAATTCGTATTCCGGCATCGCATCTATTGTGCGGGCTGGGGCCCGGTACGGATAGCGTCTGCCCTATGTCTGATGCTGCGCAGCCCACCGCTGCCGAGGTACGAGCCGCCGCCGAGGCGGTCAAGACCGCGCTCGACCGCCACCTGGCCGCGGTCGAACGCCGGTCCGGGGAGGACGACCCGGCCGTCTACGAGGCGTTCAATCAGCTGGCGACGGCCGCCGAGGCGTACGACGAGCTGCTCTACGACCGTTATGACGAGGTCACACCGTTCGAGATCCCCGGCGCGGAGGACGCGCTGCCGCCGTACACGGGCCCCGAGGAGCCCAATGCCCTCAGTGTGCTGATCCGCCGCGACTACGCCGTGGTGGAGCCGCAGCGGCTGCTGGCGCAGGCACAGCGGGTCGAGGCGGCGGACGAGGACAGCATCGGAGTGGAGGCTTCCGGCACCGTGCACGGGGCGCTGGGCATCCTGTTCGGCGAGTTCGAGCCGGACGAGATCGCCTCCCGGCACAAGGAGTTCGGGCTGGAGGAGGGCGACTCCACGCTCTGGGTGACGGCGGCGGACGAGGCACCCGAGCCCGGTGAGTGGCTGGAGTCGCCCTTCGAGCAACTGGATCCGCAGCGGGTGGTCTGCCGCTTCGACGTCAGCGCGGTCTTCGACGACGAGATCGACGGGATCGGCGCGCACGGCGTGGACGACGAGGACCTGGACGAGCTGGACGCCGAGCTGGAACCCGACGAGGACCTGGAACCGCTGGACGTGGAGCCCGACGTAAGACGCTGACGTCACGGCTGGTCGTGAGGTGGCGGCGGCGGTCCCGGGGCGCGAGGTGCTCCGGGACCGCCGCCGTTGTCGTCGCCTGCCTCAGCCGGCGGCGGCCACCGGCACCTGCGGGGCCAGCAGGACCGGCAGCCGGGTCGTGCGCGGCTTCGGCGGGACCTCGGACACGGCCCGGGCGAGCGCCTGCTCCACACCGTGGACCACGGACAGATGGCGGTCCGCCCGCCCGAACGCGGTGTAGACCCACGGACGGCTGAGGGACTGCGCCGCGTCCCCGGGCAGCACCACGACGACCGCGGGCCAGTGCGCCCCCACCGCCTGGTGCGCGGTCAACGCCCAGCCGTGCCGCACGGACTGCTCCACCCGCTCCTTCGGTACGACGACGGCGGCGCCCGAGACGGACAGGTGCAGCCCGTCGGCGTCGGCCGTCACCACGTGACCCGGCACCGAGCGCCCCGGCGCGGGGGAGTAGGCGATCCGGTCACCGGGGTCGAACCCGCCGAAGCGACCGGGGCCGGGGTTGAGCCGTTCCTTCAGCGCCACGTTGAGCGCGCGTGTGCCCGCCGCGCCGCCGTGCCCCGGCGTGATCACCTGCGTCTGCTCGGCCGGGATACCGATCGCCCGCGGCACCGAGTCGGCGACGAGCTGCACGGTCCGGTGCACGGCCTCGCCCGCGTCCCGCACCGGCACGATCACGACCTCCTTGCCGGGCGCCTCGACCTGGTTCAGCTCGCCGATGCCGACACCGGAGACCAGCTCGCCGAGCGGACCGGGATCCGGCACCCGCGAGGCGACCGACGGACAGACCCGCGCGGCCAGCAGATCGGCGAACACCCGCCCGGGCCCCGCCGACCACAGCCCCGCCGGGTCACCGGCCAGCACCAGCCGGGCCCCGTCAGGCAGCGACTCTACGAGCAACGCGGCGCTCTCCACGTCCAGTTGGGGCGCGTCGAGCACGACGAGGAGATCGAGGTCCAGCGCACCCTCGCCGTCCCGGCCGGGACCCTCGGCACCGGAGAGCAGACCGGCGACGGTGGTGACGGGGGCGGAGCCGGCCGCGTCTTCGGCCGCCGCTGAGTCGCCTGTTGCGGGCGCGGTCGGCGAACTGCCGTCCGAGGCAGTGCCGTTGGGACTTCCGTCGCCGGTCAGGCGTCCCGCGAAACGGTCCCGCCCGATCACCGAGTGCGCGGCGGCCCAGACACGCAGACCGAGGCCGGCCGCCGCGCGGAGCAGCGCCGCCGGTTCGACGAGGGACGCCTCGCCGCCGGTGTGGAGCACCAGGCCGTGGCCCGCGACCGCGCGGAGGAGTTCGGCGGTCGAGCCCTTCGCCGCACCTGCGGCCCGCTCCCACTCCTCGGCCGAGCCGTCCTCCTTCGGCACCGAGTTGATCACCCGGGCCAGACCGTCGGCGAGGCTCTCCTCCGCGAGCGCGTACCGCTCCAGTCCGATCAGGACCCGTACCGGGCGCTCCGCACCCTCACCGTCCCCCTCGTCTTCGTCGTCTTCGGCGCCCTCTTCGCTCTCGTGGTGCTCCGCCGGTGCCGGTACCGGCGCGGTCGGGTCGAGGGCGTCCTCGAAGACCAGCGCCTCGCCCTCCGCGACGGTGCTCTGCACGGCCGCGTCGGGATCCGGCACGCCCCGCTGGGTCAGCGCGGCGGTGAGCGCCGGCATCTCCAGCGCCGTGTGCCCGGCCAGCGCCGCCTGCTCCAGGAGCCAGCCGGTGAGCGCCCGGCCGCGCCGCTCGTCGTCCGGACCGCACTCCGCGCCGAGCAACGCCCGCGCGAAGCCGTCCGCCTGCTCGGGGCGCACCGCGCCGACGCGCAGCAGCAGCCAGGGGTCGGCCCGCAGCTGCTCCTCCGCACCTTCACCGAGCGCGGCGGCGACCTGCGGGGCGAGCGTGTCCGGGGCACCGCCGTCGGTCAGCACGCGGCGCACGGCATCGACGGACTCGGCGCCCGGGGACGGGGACGCGGGCGCGGGCGCGACGGCGGCCGGCGTGGGCTGCGGACGCCGTACCGGCTCGGAGTCGGGGCGGCGCGGGGCCGGCGGTTCGGCGACGGTCACGGCGACCGGCTTCTCGCCGCTCTCCACGGCCCGCACGGCGGCCAGCAGATCGGCGGCCGTCCCGCTCAGCTTGGTGCCGGCCGCGATGGGCCCCTGCTTCTTGGCCTTCCGCCGCTCGATCCGCTCCCGCTCGATCCGCTGCGCCGTCAACTCGGCCTCGGCCTCGGACTTCTGACGGGCGGCTTCACCTTCGGCGTCGGCTTCGCTCTTGGCCTCAGCGTCACCTTCACCGGCGGCCTCGTCCTCACCGGCGGCCTCGCCGTCAGCGCCCGCGGATTCGGCCTCCTCGACGGACGCCTCTTCCTCCGAGGCCTCCTCCACCGCGCCCCCCGGCTCGACGCCCCCCGGTGTCCCCGGCTCCGTTTCCTCCGTGGTCTCCGGTTCCGTGCTCACAGCGTGCTCCAGTCGTGATCGGGATAGCGGTGCACGGGCGCCGACACATCGTCGAGCGCCCGGCAGATCTCGTCAGGAAGACTAAGGGCCTCCACTGACAATGCCGCCGTGAGCTGCTGCGCGTTGCGCGCGCCGACGACGGGCGCGGTCACTCCGGGCCGGTCGCGGATCCAGGCCAGGGCGACCTGAAGGGGCGTCACCGCGAGCCCGTCCGCCGCGGTCTGCACGGCGTCCACGATGCGGCTCGCCGTGTCGTCGAGGTACGGCTCGACGAACAGGCCCAGATGCTCGGAGGCGCCGCGCGAGTCCGGCGGAACGGCGTCGCCTCGGTACTTGCCGGTGAGCACCCCGCGCCCCAGCGGCGAGGACGGCAGCAGGCCGATGCCCAGGTCCAGCGCGGCCGGCAGCACCTCGCGCTCGACACCGCGCTGCAGCAGCGAGTACTCCATCTGCGTGCTCGACAGCCGGGTGCGGTTGCCCGGCGCGGCCAACTGCCAGGTGGCCGCCTTCGCCAGCTGCCAGCCACAGAAGTTGGAGACCCCGGCGTAACGGGCACGGCCGCTGCTCACGGCCAGGTCGAGCGCGTGGAGGGTCTCCTCCAACGGCGTGTACGGGTCGAAGGCGTGGATGTGCCAGACGTCGACATAGTCCGTGCCCAGCCGGGCCAAAGAGGCGTCCAGCGCGGCCAGCAGATGTCCGCGCGAGCCGTCGAAGCGCCGGTCCGGGTCCGGCACGCTGCCCGCCTTGGTGGAGATGACCAGGTCCCGCCGGGGGACCAGCCCTTCTATGAGGCGTCCGAGCAGGTACTCGGCCTCCCCGTCGCCGTACACATCCGCCGTGTCGACGAGTGTCCCGCCCGCTTCCCAGAAGGTCTTCAGGACGTCCGCGGCGTCGTGCTCGTCGGTGTCCCTGCCCCAGGTGAGTGTGCCGAGTCCGATGCGGGACACGCGAAGGCCGGTACGGCCGAGATGCCTCTGCTCCATGAACGCCGACATTACTGGCCATGGATCGAGCTGTGGGTGCCTGTGGACAACGGATTGGCGCTAGGGGCTGTCGTTTGGATCATCCCGGTGTCGCGGGGTCCGGCACGCTCATCTGCCGCGTTGTCGTCGGTCGCCGGCTCCCCCACGCTCGGCTGCGCTCGCGCGGGGGACCCCCATCGCGTCGCCGCCCTCCTCCGCCTTGCGGCTGCACGCACCAGACCCCGCTCGACTCGGCCAAGGCGCACCGAGCCTCACAGCCGACCTGATCCAAACGGCAGCCCCTGGGCACCGGCACCGGTGTGGGCCGACCGACACGACCGCCACCTGCCCCGATCCGCACCCGCGCGCTAAGGTCAGCCGGCAAGGGACGTTACTGATCGGTAAGGGGAATCGGCCATGCAGCTCGGGATCAACCTCGGCTACTGGGGTGCCGGAATGGACGGGGACAACCTCGCGGTCGCGCAGGAGGCCGACCGGCTCGGGTACGCCGTGTGCTGGGCCGCCGAGGCCTACGGGTCGGACGCGGCCACCGTGCTCACCTGGGTCGCCGCGCAGACCGAGCGGATCGACATCGGCTCGGCCATCTTCCAGATCCCGGCCCGCCAGCCGGCGATGACCGCGATGACCGCCGCGACCCTGGACTCGCTCTCCGGCGGCCGCTTCCGGCTCGGCCTCGGTGTCTCGGGCCCGCAGGTCTCCGAGGGCTGGTACGGCGTCAAGTTCGACAAGCCGCTGGCACGCACGCGTGAGTACGTCGAGATCGTACGCAAGGCGATGACCCGCGAGCGGCTGTCGTACGACGGTGAGCACTGGACGCTGCCGCTGCCCGACGGCCCGGGCAAGCCGCTCAAGCTGACCGTGCATCCGGAGCGCGAGCACATCCCGCTGTACATCGCCGCGATCGGCCCCAAGAACCTTGAGCAGACCGGCGAGATCGCCGACGGCGCCCTGCTGATCCTCCCCTCCGCCGAGCACCTGGAGGAGACCGCGATCCGGCACCTGCGCGCGGGCCGTGAGAAGGCCGGTCTGACCCTGGAGGGGTTCGACGTGTGTCCGACGCTGCCGCTCGCCCTGGGCGAGGACAAGGACGTCGCCGCGCTCGCCGACTTCTTCCGCCCCTACACCGCGCTGTACGTCGGCGGCATGGGCAGCCGCAAGCAGAACTTCTACAACCAGCTCGCGCAGCGCATGGGTTACGAGGAGGCCGCCGCCGAGATCCAGGACAAGTACCTGTCCGGGGACAAGCGGGGCGCCGAGGCGGCCCTCCCGCTCGATCTGATCGACAAGATCACGCTGCTCGGGTCCGTGGAGCGCATCGCGGACCGGATGAAGGAGTACGCGGCGGCCGGCGTGACCACCCTGACGCTGTCGCCTGCGGGCTTCACGCTCGACGAGCGGATCGCCGCGCTCCGGGCCGGTACCGAGGCCCTGGAGCTCGCCGGGCTGGCGTAGCACACGCGCACCGGCACCACGAGGAAGTTCTGCGGCCGTGGTGGGGGCTCGGGGGTCTCCCCGCCACGGCCGTCACGGGGAACAACGCGCGGGGGCCCGTGCGGTTACGCCCCGGAGGTGACCCCGGGAGTCCTCCTTTTGGCGGAGTTGTCCGACACAGCTGTTGCAGCACCTCTGACGCCGCATTTGACTCGTTCTTTGCGGATTCCCGCGATTTCCGCGGCGGCACGCGAGCCCGCAGAGAGGTGCCCACGATGCTTTCGGCCAAGAGTCTGTTCCAGGAGATCCTCGACGACGACGAGTCCTTCGCCCTGTTCTGCTCCATCGCGGCCAGCGGTGAGTCGCAGGGCGGCTGGGAGAACGCGCGCATCGCCGCGCTGGTACCGCCCGACGAGCGCGCGCTCGCCCCCAAGATCGCCCGGCACGGCGCGGACGAGGACAAGCACGGGCGGATCTTCAACGCCCTCATGAAGAAGCGCGGCCTCAAGCCGGTTCCCGTGCCGCCCGACACCGACTACACGATGCTCCTGGAGAGGCACGGCATCGGTCTCGCCCACGACAAGCTCAAGAGCGACGAGCCGCTCACCGTCCAGGACATCGTCACCTACCTCGCCCACAGCCGGGTCACTGAGCAGCGCGCCGCCGAGCAGATGGAGCTGCTGCGCAGGCACTTCGCCGACCACCCCGAACTCGGCCGCGCCGTCAGGATGATCTCGAACGACGAGGACAACCACCTCGCCTACTGCCACGAGGAACTCCTGCGCTTCGCGCACGCCGGACACGGCCGGGCGATCCAGCGCACGCTGCGGGAGTGCGCGCTGGCCGAGATCCGCGTCTACCGGGACGTCAGCCTCGCCGTGATGGCCCACATGGGACGCGTCCTCGGCTGGCCCCGGCCCAGGTCGGCGGTGCTCGCGGCCGGCATCCACGCCGTGTACGCCTACGAGCGGACCGCGGGCTGGCGCCGGATGGTGAGCCTGCGGATGCCCCAACGGCGCGACGCGCTCGGCGGCCCCGCCACCGCGGCCCCCGAGTTCGCCTGACCCCGGACCCACCCTGCGGCCACTCCCGCCCTACAACCAGCCCTGTTTCTTGAACTGCCGGTACAGGACCACCTCCAGGGCGGCCATGAGCGCGATGACGCCCGGATACCCCCACATCCAGTGCAGCTCCGGCATGTGGTCGAAGTTCATGCCGTAGATCCCCGCGATCATCGTGGGGACCGCGGCCATGGCCGCCCACGAGGAGATCTTCCGCATGTCGTCGTTCTGCCGGACGCTCATCTGCGCGAGATGCGCCGACAGGACGTCCGAGACCAGCCGGTCCAGGCCCTCCACGGACTCGTTCACGCGCGTGAGGTGGTCGTTGACGTCACGGAAGAACGGCCGCGCCTTCTCGTTGACGAAGGGCACCGAAAGACCGGACTGCCCGAAGCCCGCCAGCCGGGTCAGCGGCAGCGCCAGCGGCCCGGTCGCCCGGCGGAACTCCAGCACCTGCCGCTTGAACGTGTAGATCCGGGACGCCGTGTTGCGCGAGCCCCCGCGGTCCGGCGAGAACACCTCCGCCTCCAGCTCCTCCAGGTCGGTCTGCAGCTCGGTCGCGACGTCCAGGTAGTGGTCGACGACGTCGTCGGCGATCGCGTACAGCACCGCGGTGGGTCCCTTGTGGAGCATCTCGGGCTCGCGTTCGAGGCGCTGCCGTACGGCCTTGAGAGGGGAGCCCTCGCCGTGCCGGACGGTCACCACGAACGAGTCGCCGAGGAAGACCATGACCTCGCCGCTGGAGACCCGGTCGCTCTCCTGCTCGTAGACGACCGGCTTGAGCACGAGGAACAGTGAGTCGTCGTAGACCTCCAGCTTGGGTCGCTGATGTGCCGTCAGGGCGTCCTCGACGGCGAGGGGGTGCAGGCCGAACTCCTGGGTGACGAGCTCGAATTCCTGCTCCGAGGGCTCATGCAGCCCGATCCACACGAAGCCGCCCCTGGCCCGAGCCTCGGCCAGGGCGTCGGAGAAGTCCGCGGGGCCGTCCGTACGCTGTCCGTCGCGGTAGATGCCACAGTCGACGATCACGGAGCGTATTCTCCCGCCGCCCGCACTCCACCGCATCCGATGGTGTGCCTACCCTGGGCCGCATGCCCACGTTGATCCTGGTCCGGCACGGACGTTCCACCGCCAACACCGAAGGCGTGCTCGCCGGCTGGACGCCCGGCGTCGCGCTCGACGAGCGCGGGGCCGCGCAGGCCGCCGAACTGCCTGGACGCCTCGCCGAGCTGCCGCTCTCCGAGGTCGTCACCAGCCCGCTGCAGCGCTGCCAGGAGACGCTCGCCCCGCTGCTGGCGGCCCGCCCGGAACTCACCGCGCACACCGAGGAGCGGATCGGCGAGTGCCACTACGGCGACTGGTCCGGCCGCAAGCTCGCCGAGCTCATGGACGAGCCCCTGATGCAGGTGGTGCAGGCGCACCCGACGGCCGCCGCGTTCCCCGGCGGTGAGTCGATGCGGGCGATGCAGACCCGCGCCGCCGAGGCCGTACGTGAATGGAACGCGCGCGTGGAGCGCGATCACGGCCCCGACGCCGTGTACCTGATGTGCTCGCACGGCGACATCATCAAGTCTCTTGTGGCAGACGCACTCGGACTTCATCTCGACCTCTTCCAGAGGATCTCTGTTGAACCGTGTTCCATCACCGCGATCCGTTACACACGCCTGAGGCCGTTTCTCGTCCGCCTCGGTGACACCGGTGATTTCACCTCCCTGGTGCCGCGCGAGGAGCCGCCGGCCGACGACGCCCCGGTCGGGGGTGGTGCGGGCGCACCGTGATCGTCGGGCGCAGTAGGGTGAAGCGGTCGCAGTAGCGCCGGTCCCTTTGTCGATCCCCGATTCCAGGAGACAGGACGTGTCCCGTCAGGTGTTCCTCTACGACCCCCCGGACCGCTTCGTGGCCGGTACGGTCGGACTGCCCGGACGCCGTACGTTCTTCCTCCAGGCCACCGCGGGCCCCCGGGTGACCAGCGTGGCCCTGGAGAAGACCCAGGTCGCCGCCCTCGCCGAGCGCATGGAAGAGCTGCTCGACGAGGTCGTACGGCGTACTGGCGGCAACGCCCCGGTTCCGGCCGTGGTACCCACCGAGATCTCCGACTCCGCCCCCCTGGACACCCCCATCGAGGAGGAGTTCCGGGTCGGCACCATGGCGCTGGCCTGGGACGGCGACGGGGAGCGCATGATCGTCGAGGCGCAGGCACTGGTGGAGTTGGACGCCGACTCCGACGAGGACCTCGCCGAGGCCGAGGAGCGCCTGCTCCAGGACGAGGAGAACGGCCCCCCGATGCTGCGGGTCCGGCTGACCGGCGCGCAGGCCAGGGCCTTCACCAAGCGCGCCCTCGACGTCGTCAACGCCGGGCGGCCGCCGTGTCCGCTGTGCAGTCTCCCGCTCGATCCGGAAGGACACGTATGTCCGCGCCAGAACGGATACCGCCGCGGAGCGTGAGCACGGCAGAGCTGCTGACCCGGGGCGAGTTGACGGTCCGCGGGCAGATCAGGGAAGCGTCCAACGCGGTGCTGTACTGCTCCGTCTCCCACGCGGGGGAGGAGGCCTTCTGCGTCTACAAGCCGGTCCGCGGTGAGCGTCCCCTGTGGGACTTCCCCGACGGCACCCTCGCCGAGCGCGAGGTCGCCGCGTACGAGGTCTCCGAGGCCACCGGCTGGGGTCTGGTGCCCCTCACCGTGCTGCGCGACGGGCCCTTCGGCGAGGGCATGTGCCAGCTGTGGATCGAGGGCGAGGCGGGCTCCGAGCTGCTGGGCCTGGTGGACACCGAGGAGCCGGCGCCGGGCTGGAAGGCGATCGGCCTCGCGGAGGTCGGGGAGGGCGAGACCGCGCTGCTCGTGCACGCCGACGACGAGCGGCTGCGCCGGCTCGCGGTCCTCGACGCGGTCATCAACAACGCCGACCGCAAGGGCGGACACCTGCTGCCCACGGCCGGCGGCCGGCTCTACGGCATCGATCACGGCGTGACCTTCAACACCGAGAACAAGCTGCGCACCCTGCTGTGGGGCTGGGCCGGAGAGCCGCTGACCGCCGAGGCGGTCGACGTCCTCAAGGGCCTCCAGGAGGCGCTGGGGGCGTCGGGGGCGCTCACCGAGCGGCTGACCGGACTGATCACCGCCGCCGAACTCGACGCCACACGCGCGCGTGTGGACGCTCTGCTGACCTCCGGGAAGCATCCCGAGCCCAGCGGCGAGTGGCCGGCCATTCCCTGGCCGCCGGTCTAGCGGCGCCCTGCACACAGGGGCGAGCCGCACACCGGGCCGTACCGCGCAAGAAGGCCCTACCGGCCATCCGGGCCCGGTCCGGTTCGTATACGGAACATCCGTCCGGTTAGGCTCATGACATGCATGCCTGGCCCGCTTCCGAGGTCCCCGCCCTGCCTGGTCAGGGCCGCGACCTGAGGATCCACGACACCGCGACCGGCGGTCTGGTCACCCTCGACCCCGGTCCCGTCGCCCGTATCTACGTCTGCGGCATCACGCCCTACGACGCCACCCACATGGGGCACGCGGCGACCTACAACGCGTTCGACCTCGTGCAGCGCGTGTGGCTCGACACCAAGCGCCAGGTTCACTACGTCCAGAACGTGACCGACGTCGACGACCCGCTCCTGGAGCGGGCCCAGCGGGACGACGTCGACTGGGTCGACCTCGCCGAGCAGGAGACGGCCCTCTTCCGCGAGGACATGACCGCCCTGCGGATGCTGCCCCCGAAGCACTACATCGGCGCGGTCGAGGCGATACCCGGCATCGTCCCGCTCGTCGAGCGGCTGAGGGACGCCGGCGCGGCCTACGAACTCGAAGGGGACGTCTACTTCTCCGTCGAGTCCGACCCCAACTTCGGCAAGGTCTCCGGCCTCGACGCCGCCGCCATGCGGCTGCTGTCCGCAGAGCGCGGTGGCGACCCCGAGCGCCCCGGCAAGAAGAACCCGCTCGACCCGATGCTGTGGATGGCCGCCCGCGAGGGCGAGCCCAGCTGGGACGGCGGTTCGCTCGGCCGCGGCCGGCCCGGCTGGCACATCGAGTGCGTCGCCATCGCCCTCGACCACCTGGGCATGGGCTTCGACGTGCAGGGCGGCGGCTCCGACCTCGCCTTCCCGCACCACGAGATGGGCGCCTCGCACGCCCAGGTGCTGACCGGCGAGTTCCCGATGGCCAAGGCCTACGTGCACGCCGGCATGGTCGGCCTCGACGGCGAGAAGATGTCCAAGTCCAAGGGCAACCTGGTCTTCGTCTCCGCGCTGCGCCGCGCAGGCGTCGACCCCGCAGCCATCCGGCTCGCGCTGCTCGCCCACCACTACCGCTCCGACTGGGAGTGGACCGACCAGGTCCTCCCGGACGCCGAGGCCCGGCTCGCCCGCTGGCGTGCCGCCGTCTCCCGCCCCGACGGCCCGTCCGCCGAGACGCTCGTCCAGGAGCTCCGCGAGGCCCTGGCGAACGACCTGGACGCCCCGGCCGCGCTCGCCGCGGTCGACCGCTGGGCGGCCCTGCAGAGGGACCGCGGCGGCAGCGACGAGGGCGCCCCCGGCGTCGTATCGCGTGCGGTGGACGCCCTGTTGGGCGTGGCGCTCTAGCAACAGGTCGGCAGGTGGGGGCGGTTCCTCCCGACGGGGAACCGCCCCTGTCTCAAGCACCCGTGCTCGTCAGCCCGTGACGACCAGGCCGACGATCTCGTCGTCCGAGAACCACACCCGGACGTCGGGCCGTCCGGTCGCGAAGGCGGAGTGCACCGCCTGGCGGATCTCGGGGGACGGGTGGTTCAGGTCGCGCCAGGCGCCGGCCACGAACAGCCGCAGCCGGGGCGGGAGTTCGGGTGGATACGGGAGCAACTCGTCCCAGTACCGCTCGGCCCGGCCCGAGCCGACCGCGTGCGGCAGCAGTTGGGTGACCGCCGCCCTGATGTCGGGTCGGTTGCCGATCCGCTGCGAGGCGGGCCGGCCCGGCGCGTCCTGCTGCGGGGAACCCGAGGCCCGTAGGACCGCGCGGGCCCGTTCCGGGGTGATCGGCGGCCGGGCGGCCGCCTTGAGCATGCCCTGAAGGGCGGCCAGCGCGCCGGCCACCACCGGGGAGGCGGCGGAGGTCCCGGAGAACGTGTCCGTGTACCAGGCGATCTCCTCGGGCCCGCCCTGCAGATCGCCGGGCCGGTCCCAGCTGCCTCCGGTGGTCGTGACCTCGCGTCCCCAGCCCTGCGCGTCCACGCGGGCGCCGTAGTTGGAGAACGCCAGCCGTGAACGGTCCGGGCCGTGGTCGCGGCCGTGCGTGCCGGGCGGCGGTGCGCCCGCGCCGACCAGGACGGCGCCGGAGGACGGGTTGGCGGGGTCGAACGGGTTGCGCCACCACGCGGGGAACTCGTCGGGCCGGCGCTCGTACAGCGCGTCGTCGAGCGACTCGGCGCCGTTGCCCGCCGCTGCCACCACCAGGACGCCCCTGGCGGTCGCGTACCGGACGGCCGCGTAGTCGTCCGGCCACCACTCGATCGCCAAGTAGCCGCGCTGGTCCTCGCGTTCGGCGTACTCGAAGCGTGGTCCGGGGCGGTGGAGTTCGAGGAGTACGAGGTCTCCCGGGCCGAGCCGGTCGGCCGCCGCGTGGATCGCGGCCGCCGTGCCGATGCCCTGGAACGACGCGGTGGCGGTGACCGCCTCCGGCACGATCCCGGTGACACCGGACTCGCCCCGGTCGCCGCCGATCATACCGATCACGGCGGTGCCGTGGTTGCGCCACGCGAGGTCGCTCACCGGGGTGCCCACCACGACACCGGCCAGCCGCCCGGCCAGGTCCTCGTGCCCCAACTGCCAGGCGCCCTCGACGTCGATGACCGTCACCCCCTGACCGGACCCACCGGGCCGCTGCCAGGCCCAGTGGGCATCCGTCCCCTCCGGCGCGGCGCGCAGATAGCCCTGCCGGCCGCTGAAGTCGGGCGAAACCGGGGCGCTTTCCGCCAGCCTGCGGTCGTCGTCGGCCACCGTGGCGGGCACGGCACCGGGCTTCACGTAGGCCGTCGCTATCCCCGGCAGCGCGGCGATCCGCGAGCGCAGCTCCTGCGCGCGCCCCTCGCCGCCGCGCAGCCGGTAGAACAGCGCGAGATCGGGCCCGTCGTCCGCCGCGTCCGTCATCCTGAGGCGTATCTCGCTGCCGAACAGCGGCTCCAGCACGAGCCGTTCGTCGGCGAGGAACAGGTCGAGGGCCGACACGTCGACGTCGACGGCCGAGCGGACGCCCTCGGCACCGGCCCGCAGAGCGGCCTCCGGTCGGGCGACGACGATCAGTTCCGGCTCGGCGCCCCGATACGCGAACCCCGCTCCGTCGGGTCCCGGCCCCGAGCCACCCGGATCCTCCGCCCGCTGTACCTGCTCGCTCATCGGATACCGCTCCCTTCCCCCGTGGGGACGCGCCGTCGCCGCGGACACATGAAGAAGGGCGGTGCGCATCGCGCACCGCCCTCTCGTTCATTCCTCCGAGGAATCGTCGTCCTCGGTATCCGGTTTGGGTGGTTTCGGTGGCCGGGTGCGCCCGCCAGGGTTGTCCCGCCGGTACGTGCCCGGCCCCGGGCCGTCCCCACCCTCCGTGGCGTGACCGCCGACACCGCCCGGACCCGAGCCGTCCCGGCGCCGCAGATACCGCTCGAACTCACGGGCGATCGCCTCGCCCGACGCCTCCGGCAGCTCCGCGGTGTCCCGGGCCTCCTCCAGCGTCTGGACGTACTCGGCGACCTCGCTGTCCTCGGCGGCCAGCTGGTCCACACCGACCTGCCAGGCGCGCGCGTCCTCGGGCAGCTCGCCCAGCGGGATGCGCACGTCGATGAGGTCCTCCAGGCGGTTGAGCAGCGCCAGCGTCGCCTTCGGGTTCGGCGGCTGCGACACGTAGTGCGGTACGGCGGCCCACAGGCTCACCGCCGGTACGCCCGCGTGCGTGCAGGCCTCCTGGAGGACACCGACGATGCCCGTGGGTCCCTCGTACTTGGTCTCCTCCAGGTCCATCCGCTGCGCCAGGTCCGCGTCGGACGTGGTGCCGCTGATCGGGACCGGACGTGTGTGCGGGGTGTCACCGAGCAGCGCGCCGAGGATGACCACCAGCTCCACGCCCAGCTCGTGAGCGAAGCCGAGCAGCTCGTTGCAGAACGAACGCCACCGCATCGACGGTTCGATCCCGCGCACGAGCACCAGATCGCGCGGCTTCTCGCCGCCGATCCGGACCACCGAGAGGCGGGTCGTCGGCCATGTGATCTTGCGGACGCCGGCGTCCATCCACACCGTGGGGCGGTTCACCTGGAAGTCGTAGTAGTCCTCGGCGTCCAGCGCCGCGAACACCTCGCCCTTCCACTCCCTGTCCAGATGCGCGACCGCGGTGGAGGCGGCGTCGCCGGCATCGTTCCAGCCCTCGAACGCGGCCACCATGACCGGGTCGATCAGCTCGGGTACCCCCTCGAGCTCGATCACCCAGGCCTCCTTCCGACGTGCCCTCGCTTGACCACCCAACCTTACGGCGTGCGGCGGGGGCGCCCGCAGCCCCCTTGCACGGGGGAGTGAACGGATCACTGCCCCGTCCGAGCCGCTCGAACACCCAAGATCGCCACCCGGGGCCGCCCCGGCGCCGTCGCCCGGCGGGCGCTCAGAGCGAGGCGCGCAGCCACTGCTCCACGCTCGCGATGTGCACCGTCGCCCAGGACCGCGCCGCCTCCGCGTCCCGGTCGTGCAGGGCGGCCAGGATCGCCCGGTGCTCGCGCAGGGTGCGGCTGACCGCGTCCTCCTGGGTGAGGCCGCGCCAGATGCGGGCCCGGGTGGTGGGCCCCGACAGTCCGTCGAGCAGGGAGCAGAGCACGGAGTTGCCGGAGCTCTGCACGATGCCCCGGTGGAAGTCGAGGTCGCAGGCGACCAGCTCCTCCACCGACGGCGCCTCGCCCAGCTTGTCCAACTGGGCGGAGAGCGCGTCCAGTTGCTGCTCGCTGATCCGGGAGGCGGCCATCGCGGTGGCGGCCGGCTCCAGGATCCGGCGCACGGCCAGGAACTCCAGGACGGTGTCGTCGCGGTGGAAGTCGACGACGAAGCTCAGCGCCTCCAGCAGGAGTTGCGGATCCAGGCTGGTCACGTACGTGCCGTCGCCCTGACGCACGTCCAGGATCCGGATCAGCGACAGGGCGCGCACGGCCTCCCGAAGTGAGTTGCGGGACAGGCCCAGTTCGGCGGCGAGTTCGCTCTCCTTGGGCAGCCGGTCCCCGGGGCGCAGCGCGCCGGAGACGATCATGCCCTTGATCTTTTCGATCGCCTCGTCGGTGACTGCCATGCCCGGCCTCCAAGTCGTTCCCGCATGCCCGTGAAGACATCCGATGTCTCACGCCATTATGGCGGTTCAGTGGGCTGAACGGGGCGCCGAATGCGCAGGTCGCCCACGATCGGGTCGACGTTCAGGCCTCGTTCGACTCCGCCAGCAGCCGCAGCGCCTCCAGGGACACCACCGCACCGCGCTCGACGCCCGCCGCGACGACGCCCCGGTGCGGGTCGTACCCACCGGTGGCGTCCTCGTCGACCAACTCGTCGGCGTTGGCTCCGTCGATGACGACGACCCCGCCGGCCACAAGACCACGCAGCGACGCCGTCACCAGCAGCGCGGACAGCTCCATCTCGATCGCCGCCAGCCCGGCGCCCTGGTAGGAGAACAGCGGAAGCAGCCCCGGCTGGAAGGCCGCCCGCGTCCACACGATCCCCCGGTGGTGCGGGGCGCCCGCCTCGCGCGCGGCCCGCTGGAGGGCCAACACGGCCTCGGGGGAGGCGTACGCCGGATACTCGGGCGGCAGCAGCTGCTGCGTAACCCCGTCGTCCCGCACGGCCGCCTCGGCGATCACCAGGTCGCCGTCGCCGATCCCGGGCTTCATCGCACCCGCCGTACCGAACCGCAGAAAGGTCCGCACCCCCGCGTCGGCCAGCTCCTGGAACAGCAGGATCGCCCCCGGCGCCCCCACCCCGTGCGAGGCCACGGTCACCGGCAGCCCCTTCCAACTCCCGCTGAACACGCGGTACTCGCGGTGGTACGACACCTCCTCGGCCCCGTCCAGCAGCCCGGCGACGACCGCGGCCCGCGCCGGGTCGCCGACCACGAGCGCGTACGGCGGCAGGCCGGTGCGCGGGATGCGGGCGATGGGCGACAGGTCCTGCGGCATGCGGCGACTCCGGGAGAAGGGGGTGCGGCGACGGCGGCGGACCGTCGAGACGAAGACCGTACTTGGACAAGGCACCGGCACGCGCGCGCAGGCACCCCGCACCGACGGCCCGGTACGCGAAAGGGGCGGCTCCATCGGCGTGGAGCCGCCCCTTCGTCGTATGACCCGCTTCTCGCTACTTCACTTCTTGTCGAGCAGGTCCTGCACCTTGGCGCGGACCTCGTCCGTGGCCAGGCCGCGGATCGTCAGGGTCGTGCGGCGGCGCAGCACGTCGTCCTGGGTCTCGGCCCACTCGTTGTCCCGGGCGTAGACGACCTGCGCCCAGATCTCGGGGGCGTCCGGGTGGACGCGCTCGGCCAGTTCGGGGCTCTCGTTCGCCAGCCGGGCGATGTCGAAGGCCAGCGAGCCGTAGTGCGTGGCGAGATGCCTGGCCGTGTCGGCGGCCATGCGCGGGCCGGGTGCCGGGTTGTCGACCAGCAGGCGGTGGGCGACCGCGCGCGGGTTGGCGACGCCGGGCAGCGGCAGCTTCTTGGGCAGCGAGGCGATCGGCTCGAAGTCGTCGCCCAGCGGGTGGCCCGGCAGCGCCTCCAGCTTCTTCATGACCGTACGGCCGATGTGCCGGAAGGTCGTCCACTTGCCGCCCGCGACGGACAGCATCCCGCCCCGGCCCTCCGTGACGACGGTCTCCCGCTTGGCCTTCGCCGTGCTGCCCGGGCCGCCCGGGAGCACGCGCAGACCCGCGAACGAGTACGTGATCAGGTCGCGGGAGAGCTGCTGGTCCCGGACCGAGAACGCGGCCTCGTCCAGGATCTGGGATATGTCCTTCTCGTTGACCGAGACGTCCGCGGGGTCGCCCTCGAACTCCTCGTCGGTGGTGCCGAGCAGGAGCATGTCCTCCCAGGGCAGCGCGAAGGTGATGCGGTACTTGTCGATCGGGGTCGCCAGCGCGGCCTTCCAGGGCGCCGTCCGCTTCAGGACCAGGTGCGCGCCCTTGGAGAGACGGATGGAGGGGGCCGCGTTCGGGTCCTCCAGCCTGCGCAGGTGGTCGACCCACGGGCCGGTGGCGTTGAGCACCAGGCGGGCGTTCACGCCGAACTCGTCGCCGGAGGTGCGGTCGCGCAGCTCGGCGCCGGTGACCCGGCCCCGGGTGAAGCGCAGGCCGGTGACCTCGGCGTGGTTGAGGACGACGGCGCCCGCCTCGACGGCCGCGCGGACCGTCATCAGCGCCATGCGCGCGTCGTTCATCTGGTCGTCGCCGTACACGGCCACGGCCTTGAGGTTGTCGGTACGCAGCTCGGGCACGTCCTGCGCCGCCTTGGCGGGGGACAGGAGGTGGCCCACGCCGTCACCGAACGCGGAGAGCGCGGAGTAGGCGAAGACGCCCGCCCCGAGCTTCGCGGCGCCGTGCGGCCCGCCCTTGTACACGGGGAGGTAGAAGGTGAGCGGGTTCGCCAGGTGGGGGGCCACCTGGCGGGAGACCGCACGGCGCTCGAAGTGGTTCTCCGCCACCAGCTTCACCGCGCCGGTCTGCAGATAGCGCAGACCGCCGTGGAGCAGCTTGGAGGAGGCGGACGAGGTGGCGCCGGCGAAGTCGCCGGCGTCGACCAGTGCCACCCGCAGGCCGGACTGCGCGGCGTGCCAGGCGGTGGAGATGCCCAGGATGCCGCCGCCGATGACGAGAAGGTCGTACGACGCCTTGGCGAGCTGCTCCCGGGTCTCGGCGCGGCTCGGGTTCGAGCCGGAGGCCGGGCGCGTGCCCAGGGCAGGCACGGACTGCAGGGTGGACTGACTGGTCATTTCGGGTTCTTACTCCTCGTCAGAGCTCTGATCGGAGCTCGTTTCAGAGCCGGTTCAGCTCTCGTCGTCGAGCCAGCCCATGGTCCGCTCGACGGCCTTGAGCCAGCTCTTGTACTCACGGTCGCGGGCGGCCGCGTCCATGTTGGGGGTCCACTCGGCGGCCCGGCGCCAGTTGGCGCGCAGGTCGTCGGTGCTGGTCCAGAAGCCGACGGCGAGACCGGCGGCGTAGGCGGCACCGAGGCAGGTGGTCTCGGCGACCATCGGGCGCACCACGGGGGCGTCCACGAAGTTCGAGAGGGTCTGCATCAGCAGGTTGTTGGAGGTCATGCCGCCGTCGACCTTGATCGCCGCGAGCTCGACGCCGGAGTCCTTGGTCATGGCGTCGGTGATCTCACGGGTCTGCCAGGCGGTGGCCTCCAGGACGGCGCGCGCGAGGTGCGCCTTGGTGACGTACCGGGTCAGACCGGCGATCACACCGCGGGCGTCGGAGCGCCAGTACGGGGCGAACAGGCCGGAGAAGGCCGGCACGAAGTACGCGCCGCCGTTGTCCTCGACCGAGAGCGCGAGGGTCTCGATCTCGGCGGCGGTGGAGATCAGGCCCATCTGGTCGCGCATCCACTGCACCAGCGAACCGGTGACGGCGATGGAGCCCTCCAGGGCGTAGACCGCCTTCTGGTCGCCGATGCGGTAACCGACCGTGGTGAGCAGGCCGTTGTACGAGTTGACCGGCTTCTCACCGGTGTTCATCAGCAGGAAGGTGCCGGTGCCGTACGTCGACTTGGCCTCGCCCTCGGCGAAACAGGTCTGGCCGAACAGGGCCGCCTGCTGGTCGCCGAGCGCGGAGGCGACCGGGATGCCGCCGAGCAGGTCGCCCAGCTTGCCGCCGGTGACCTCGCCGTAGACCTCGGCGGAGGAGCGGATCTCCGGAAGCATGTTCATCGGGACGCCGATGGACTCGGCGATCTTCTCGTCCCACTCCATGGAGTGCAGGTTCATCAGCATGGTGCGGGAGGCGTTGGTGACGTCGGTGACGTGCCGGCCGCCGTTCACCCCGCCCGTCAGGTTCCAGATGACCCAGCTGTCCATGGTGCCGAAGAGGATGTCGCCCGCCTCGGCGCGCTCGCGCAGGCCCTCGACGTTGTCGAGCAGCCAGCGGGCCTTGGGGCCGGCGAAGTACGACGCGAGCGGGAGGCCCGTCTCGCGGCGGAAGCGGTCCTGGCCGACGTTGCGGCCCAGCTCCTTGCAGAGCGCGTCGGTGCGGGTGTCCTGCCAGACGATGGCGTTGTGGACGGGCTCACCGGTGTTCCTGTCCCACAGCAGCGTGGTCTCACGCTGGTTGGTGATGCCGATGGCCTTGATGTCGTCGCGGGTGATGCCGGCCTTCTGGATGGCTCCGGCGACGACCTCCTCGACGTTGGTCCAGATCTCGGTGGCGTTGTGCTCGACCCAGCCCGGCTTCGGGAAGATCTGCTCGTGCTCCTTCTGGTCGACGGAGACGATACGGCCGTCCCGGTCGAAGACGATGCAGCGGCTGGAGGTGGTGCCCTGGTCGATGGCGGCGATGAACGGTCCGGCGGTGTGCGCGTCGGTCACTGTGTGCTCCTGGGGGTTCCGTGGGCGGAGGGCTGTCTGTACGGCGCGGTGCTGGTGAGCGTGTGGAACTCGATGCTCTTAAGCAAAGGCGACGTTGTAGATGCCTGCAGCGATCGCGCCGCCGATCAGCGGACCGACCACCGGGATCCAGGCGTAGCTCCAGTCGGAGCCGCCCTTGTTGGGCAGCGGCAGGAGAGCGTGCACGATGCGCGGACCCAGGTCACGGGCCGGGTTGATCGCGTAGCCGGTCGGGCCACCGAGCGACAGACCGATGGAGACCACCACGAACGCGGTGATGAGGGCGCCCAGGTTGCCCAGGCCGTCGCCGTTGGCGTTCAGGCCCTGCGTGAGGATGGCGAGGATCAGGACGACCGTACCGATGATCTCCGTGGCGAGGTTCTGCACCACGTGGCGGACCTCGGGGCCGGTGGAGAAGATGCCCAGGACCGGTCCCGCGCCCTTCTCCTGGGCCTCGACGGCCTTGGCGGAGGTGGCCTGCGCACCCGGACCGCCGACGATCTCCCTGTCGGTGAGGTGCGCCTGGAACTGGCCGTAGTAGGCCACCCAGACCAGGGTCGCGCCGATCAGGGCGCCGAGCATCTGTCCGCCCCAGTAGATCGGCACGTTGTCCCAGCCGCCGTCCTTGATGGCGAGTGCGAGCGTCACGGCCGGGTTGAGGTGGGCACCGGAGAGCGGTGCCGAGATGTATACGGCCGTCATGACGGCGAAACCCCACCCGAAGGCGATGGCGAGCCAGCCGGCGTTACGTGCCTTGGAGGCCTTCAGCGTGACGGCGGCGCAGACGCCACCGCCCAGCAGGATGAGTACGGCGGTACCTATGGTCTCGCCGATGAAGATGTCGGAGCTGGACACCCGCGACTCCTTTGTCCTTCGTCCAGGGGACCGAACCCCGGGTCCCTCCGGGAGTTCGAGCTGCCCTCGGGATGAGAGCGTTACCGGCCCTTGGCGTTGTCACACTCTAACGCGTATTGCCGGTAGGTGTTCGACAATGTCGACCGATGGACGGGAGTCTCGCCCCGGCGTTACGCGTGCGTCAAGGGTTGTGTTGTCCAAACCACGATCGTTACTGATTGCTGTGAGTCGTCGATCTTGGCCTGGGGCGTCCGTCAAGTGTCGCCCCATATGTCCACTTCAGGGTATGGCTAGGACCGGAACACCGAAATGGCGTTCCGGCAGCTCACACCGACTTCTCAGAACCGGCCGCCGCCGAGGTCCCGTGACACCGAGCGGGCACAGTCCCGCACCGCGGCGATCAGCTCGGGCCGCAACTCGCCGTCCCTGCACACCCGCTCCACCGCGCCGGCGATACCGACGGCGCCCACCGGCATGCGCCGCCGGTCGTGGATGGGGGCGGCGACCGAGGCCACGCCCTCCCAGGTCTCCTCGACGTCGGCCGCGTACCCGCGCGCGCGGGTGAGGTCGAGGACGTGCTCGAAGTCCGCCGCCTCCGACACCGTGCGGTCCGTGAAGGGTTTGCGGTCGGCCTCCAGGGCCTCGCTGTGCGCCACCGGGTCGTACGCCGACAGCACCTTGCCCAGGGCCGTGGAGTGCAGCGGCTGCATGGCGCCGATCTCCAGCACCTGCCGGCTGTCGTCGGGCCGGAAGACGTGGTGCACGATCAGCACGCCGTGCTGGTGCAGGACGCCGAGGTAGACGCTCTCGCCGCTGGAGCGGGCCAGGTCGTCCGTCCACACCAGCGCCCGCGCCCGCAGTTCGTGCACGTCGAGATAGGTCGTCCCCAGGCGCAGCAGTTCGGCGCCGAGCTGGTACCGCCCCGAGGCGTCGTCCTGCTCGACGAAGCCCTCCTGCTGGAGGGTGCGCAGAATCCCGTGCGCGGTCCCCTTGGCGAGGCCCAGCGACGAGGCGATGTCCGAGAGGCCGAGCCGTCGCTCGCCGCCCGCGAGCAGGCGCAGCATGGCGGCCGCCCGTTCGAGCGACTGGATGTTCCGTGCCATCGCCGTCCTGCCTCCGTCCCCTCGACCGTCGGGCGTGCTTCCTCACTGCCGCCGTTCGGCAATGCCGAACACTACCGGTCCATGCCGACCTCCCGCCAACGGTCGGTCGGTTCCGGTCGTGTCACTCGTATGTCACTCGCGCGTCACTCGTATCCCGCGAGCGCGCCGCCCGTCATCCTCGTCCGTCCCCTGGACTTGCCGACCACCGGCCCGCGGACCCGGTTACCCTGGCGAGGTGCGCCCACCGCGGAGAGTTCCACGGACCGCGCAAAGCCGACAGCCGTCGCACTAGAGGGAGCCCCTTCATGGCCTCGTCGCCACTGACCCCTTCCGCCGACAGCCGGACCCGTGTGTCCGCGCTCCGTGAGGCGCTGGCCACCCGAGTGGTGGTCGCCGACGGAGCGATGGGCACCATGCTGCAGGCCCAGGACCCCACACTCGAGGACTTCGAGAACCTCGAGGGCTGCAACGAGATTCTGAACATCACCCGGCCCGACATCGTCCGCTCGGTCCACCAGGAGTACTTCGCCGCGGGCGTGGACTGCGTCGAGACGAACACCTTCGGCGCCAACCACTCCGCGCTCGGCGAGTACGACATCCCCGAGCGCGTGTACGAGCTGTCCGAGGCCGGTGCCCGCATCGCCCGCGAGGTCGCCGACGAGTTCACCGCCGACACCGGACAGCAGCGCTGGGTCCTCGGCTCCATGGGCCCCGGCACCAAGCTGCCCACACTGGGCCACGCCCCCTACACCCTGCTGCGCGACGCCTACCAGCGGAACGCCGAGGGCATGATCGCCGGCGGCGCCGACGCGCTGCTCGTCGAGACCACCCAGGACCTGCTGCAGACCAAGGCCTCGGTCCTGGGCGCCCGTCGGGCCCTGGACGCGCTCGGCATCAGTGTCCCGCTCGTCGTCTCGGTGACCGTCGAGACCACCGGCACCATGCTGCTGGGCTCCGAGATCGGCGCCGCGCTCACCGCGCTGGAGCCGCTCGGCATCGACATGATCGGCCTGAACTGCGCGACGGGCCCGGCCGAGATGAGCGAGCACCTGCGCTATCTCGCCCGCCACTCCCGCATCCCGCTGTCCTGCATGCCGAACGCGGGCCTCCCGGTCCTCGGCAAGGACGGCGCCCACTACCCGCTGACGCCCCCGGAACTCGCCGACGCCCAGGAGACCTTCGTACGCGAGTACGGCCTCTCCCTGATCGGCGGCTGCTGCGGTACGACCCCGGAGCACCTGCGCCAGGTCGTCGAGCGCGTCCGGGGTCTCGCGCCGGCCGAGCGCCACCCCCGCCCCGAGCCCGGCGCCGCCTCCCTCTACCAGACGGTCCCGTTCCGCCAGGACACCGCCTACATGGCGATCGGCGAGCGCACCAACGCCAACGGCTCGAAGAAGTTCCGCGAGGCCATGCTGGAGGGCCGCTGGGACGACTGTGTGGAGATGGCCCGCGACCAGATCCGCGAGGGCGCCCACATGCTGGACCTCTGCGTGGACTACGTCGGCCGGGACGGCGTCGCCGACATGGAGGAGCTGGCCGGCCGCTTCGCCACCGCCTCCACGCTGCCGATCGTCCTGGACTCCACCGAGGTCCCGGTCATCCGGGCCGGCCTGGAGAAGCTGGGCGGCCGCGCGGTCATCAACTCCGTCAACTACGAGGACGGCGACGGCCCGGAGTCCCGCTTCGCGAAGGTCACCAAGCTCGCCCAGGAGCACGGCGCCGCGCTCATCGCGCTGACCATCGACGAGGAGGGCCAGGCGCGGACCGTCGAGCACAAGGTCGCCATCGCCGAGCGCCTCATCGAGGACCTGACGACCAACTGGGGCATCCACGAGTCGGACATCCTCATCGACACCCTGACCTTCACCATCTGCACCGGTCAGGAGGAGTCCCGCAAGGACGGCATCGCCACCATCGGGGCGATTCGCGAACTCAAGCGCCGCCACCCGGACGTGCAGACCACGCTGGGCCTGTCGAACATCTCCTTCGGCCTCAACCCGGCCGCCCGCATCCTGCTCAACTCGGTCTTCCTCGACGAGTGCGTCAAGGCGGGCCTGGACTCCGCGATCGTGCACGCGTCGAAGATCCTGCCGATCGCCCGGTTCACCGAGGAGGAGGTGCAGACCGCCCTCGACCTCATCCACGACCGCCGGGCCGAGGGCTACGACCCGCTCCAGAAGCTGATGGCCCTCTTCGAGGGCGCCACCACCAAGTCCCTGAAGGCGGGCCGCGCCGAGGAGTTGGCCGCCCTCCCGCTGGACGAGCGGCTCAAGCGCCGGATCATCGACGGCGAGAAGAACGGCCTGGAGGCCGACCTCGCCGAGGCGTTGGAGACCCGCCCCGCCCTGGACATCGTCAACGCGACGCTCCTGGACGGCATGAAGGTCGTCGGCGAACTGTTCGGTTCCGGCCAGATGCAGCTGCCGTTCGTGCTCCAGTCCGCCGAGGTCATGAAGACCGCGGTGGCCTATCTGGAGCCGCACATGGAGAAGTCGGACACCGAGGGCAAGGGCACCATCGTGCTCGCCACCGTGCGCGGAGACGTGCACGACATCGGCAAGAACCTCGTCGACATCATCCTGTCCAACAACGGCTACAACGTCGTCAACCTCGGCATCAAGCAGCCGGTCTCCGCGATCCTGGAGGCGGCCGCGGAGCACCGGGCCGACGTCATCGGGATGTCCGGGCTCCTGGTCAAGTCCACGGTGATCATGAAGGAGAACCTGGAGGAGCTCAACCAGCGGGGCATGGCGGCCGACTTCCCCGTCATCCTCGGCGGCGCCGCTCTCACCCGGGCCTACGTCGAGCAGGACCTGCACGAGATCTACGAGGGCGAAGTCCGGTACGCCCGCGACGCGTTCGAGGGCCTGCGCCTCATGGACGCGCTGATCGGCGTCAAGCGCGGTGTGCCCGGGGTGAAGCTGCCCGAGCTGAAGCAGCGCCGGGTGCGCCCGGCCGCGACCGCGCAGGTCGAGGAGCGGCCGCAGGAGGGCCACGTCCGCTCCGACGTCGCCGTCGACAACCCGATCCCCGAGCCGCCCTTCTGGGGCACCCGCGTCATCAAGGGCATCCAGCTCAAGGAGTACGCGAGCTGGCTGGACGAGGGCGCGCTGTTCAAGGGCCAGTGGGGCCTCAAGGAGGCGCGGACCGGCGACGGGCCGACGTACGAGGAACTCGTCGAGACCGAGGGGCGGCCCCGGCTGCGCGGTCTGCTGGACCGGCTCCAGACGGACAACCTCCTCGAAGCGGCCGTCGTCTACGGCTACTTCCCGTGCGTCTCCAAGGACGACGACCTGATCCTCCTGGACGAGCGCGGCAACGAGCGCACCCGCTTCACCTTCCCGCGCCAGCGCCGCGGCCGCCGGCTCTGCCTGGCCGACTTCTTCCGGCCCGAGGAGGCGGGGGAGCCCGACGTCGTCGGACTCCAGGTCGTCACCGTCGGCTCCCGCATCGGCGAGGAGACGGCCCGGATGTTCGAGGCCAACGCCTACCGCGACTACCTCGAACTGCACGGCCTGTCCGTCCAGTTGGCCGAGGCGCTTGCCGAGTACTGGCACGCGCGCGTGCGTTCGGAGCTGGGCTTCGCCGGCGAGGACCCCACCGAAGTCGAGGACATGTTCGCCCTCAAGTACCGGGGCGCCCGCTTCTCGCTCGGCTACGGCGCCTGTCCGAACCTGGAGGACCGGGCCAAGATCGCCGACCTGCTCCAGCCGGAGCGCATCGGCGTGCAGCTCTCCGAGGAGTTCCAGCTCCACCCCGAGCAGTCCACGGACGCGATCGTGATCCACCACCCGGAGGCGAAGTACTTCAACGCACGGTGAAGTACATCGACGCACGGTGAACAGTGCGCCACGTGAGTCGGCTCCACCGAGCACACTGATCGGATAAGTCATACACTGGTCGGTCCATTGCAGGCCGGTTCCCCCAGCGGGAGCCGGCCTGGTCGTCCCTCAAGGAGGTGCGCCAGGATGACCAGTACGGTCCCCGCGCTCGGAACCCGTACGGCCGAAGGCTCTGCCCTGCAGGCCGTGCTCCTCGACATGGACGGCACTCTGGTGGACACCGAGGGCTTCTGGTGGGACGTCGAGGTGGAGATCTTCGCCCGCCTCGGCCACCCGCTCGACGACTCCTGGCGCCATGTAGTGGTCGGCGGTCCGATGACCCGCAGCGCGGGCTTCCTGATCGAGGCCACCGGCGCCGACATCACCCTCGCCGAGCTGTCCGTCCTGCTCAACGACGGGTTCGAGGACCGCATCGGACGCAGCCTGCCGCTGATGCCGGGCGCCGCCCGACTGCTCGCCGAGCTCTCCGAGTACGAGATCCCCACGGCGCTCGTCTCGGCCTCGCACCGGCGCATCATCGACCGCGTGATCGCCTCGCTCGGCTCCCACCACTTCGCGCTGACGGTGGCCGGCGACGAGGTGCCGCGCACCAAGCCCTACCCCGACCCGTATCTGGCCGCCGCGGCCGGACTGGGCGTGGACCCGGCCAGATGCGCCGTCGTCGAGGACACGGCGACCGGCGTCGCCGCGGCCGAGGCGGCGGGCTGTCACGTGGTCGTGGTGCCCTCGGTGGCCCCCATCGGCCCGGCCGCGGGGCGCACCGTGGTGTCGTCCCTGGAAGACGTCGACCTGACATTTCTGCGCGGACTGATCACCGCTCGATGACGGAAATGCGACGGACGTTCACCCAGCGTGCAACATCGATACGGCGGTAATTTCCCGAGCCGGAGTGCGGGGGAATTTGAATCGCGGCGGATGGCCGAATTCCGGTACTGACCAAGGTCATTTGGAATGTGAGGTTCCCCACTTTCCCGAGGGTCGACAGTAGGGGTGCCGTGTGCTGTTCACCCCGTTTCGGGCGTCGTCGGCGTGCCCTTGTGTCCCGATTGATGGAACGCTGCACGAATCCTTCCCTCGTCGGGTTTTCGGTCTGTCCACAACCGGTTTCGCTGCGTGATGGGGGCTCAACTCCGGTGACAGTGAACCCGCATACTGGTGCGGACTAATCTCATCGCGAGAACATCGCCCTTACCCCGTGATCCGCCCGCAACACCCCTGCATGCCGGGTACACGGACTCGACAGCCTGGAGAAACTCGAGCATGAACCGCAAGACTTTGGTGCTGCCGGCCGTGGTCGGTCTGCTCGCGCCCGTGCTCGCCGCCTGTGGTGGGTCCGACAGCGGGAGCGGTGGCGGCGACGCGATCGCCGTGGGCACTACGGACCGGTTCATCGCCACGAAGGACGCGCCGGCACCGTTCGACCCCGCCTACGCCTACGACGTCGGCAGCTGGAACGTGCTGCGCCAGACCGTGCAGACGCTGATGATGCAGCCGAAGGGCGACGGCGACCCGGTCCCCGAGGCTGCCCAGAGCTGCGACTTCACCGACAGCGGCAACGAGCGCTACGCCTGCACCCTGCGCGACGGACTGAAGTTCGCCAACGGCGACAAGGTCACCGCGGCCGATGTGAAGTACTCCATCGACCGCGCCCGCGCCATCAAGGCCGACTCCGGCGTCTTCGCCCTGCTGTCCACCATCGACACCGTCGAGACGCAGGGCGACAACGAAGTCATCTTCCACCTCAAGACCGCCGACGCCACCTTCCCGTACAAGCTGTCGACCCCGGTCGCGGGCATCGTCAACCCCGACGACTACGAGAAGAACAAGCTGCGCGAGGGCTTCGAGGTGGACGGCTCCGGCCCGTACACCCTGTCGACCGAGGTGAAGAACGACGAGGTCGTCAAGGCCACCTTCACCAAGAACCCCAACTACAAGGGGTCGTTGAAGGTCAACAACTCCAAGGTCGACATGGTGTCCTTCAAGGACGCCGCCACCATGGGCACCGCCCTCGACAAGGGCGACATCCAGGTCATGACCCGCACCATGACGCCGGAGCAGATCGACAAGCTGTCCGAGAAGACCGACGGCGACGTCGACCTGGTCGAGATGGCCGGCCTGGAGATCCGCTACCTCGCCTTCAACACCAACGCCCCGACGGTGAAGACCAAGGCCGTCCGCGAGGCGATGGCCCAGCTCATCAACCGCGCCGAGCTGGTCTCCAAGGTCTACGGCTCCCAGGCCGAGCCGCTGTACTCGCTGGTCCCGGCCAGCGTCACCGGCCACTCCAACTCGTTCCTCAACAAGTACGGCGACCCGAGCGTCTCCAAGGCCAAGACCTTGCTGACCGACGCCAACATCACCACCCCGGTCAAGCTGACCCTGCACTACACGACCGACCACTACGGCTCGGCCACCAAGAAGGAGTTCGAGCAGCTCCAGACCCAGCTCAACACCAGCGGCCTGTTCGACGTCACCATCAAGGGCGCGGCCTGGGACACCTTCGTCCCGGCCGAGCGCAAGGGCTCCTACGACGTCTGGGGTATGGGCTGGTTCCCGGACTTCCCGGACGCGGACAGCTTCATCGCGCCGTTCCTCGACAAGGACAACTTCCTCAACTCGCCGTACGCGAACCCCAAGATCATCGACAACCTGATCCCGGAGTCCCGCCGCGAGGCCGACCGGCTCGCCGCCGGCACCAGCCTGACGGAGATCCAGGACATCGTCGCCGACGACGTCCCGATCCTCCCGCTGTGGCAGGGCAAGCAGTACGTCGCCGCCCGCGACGACGTCACGGGCACGGCGTACGTGCTCAACTCCTCCGCGACCCTGCAGCTCTGGGAGCTCAGCCGCGGCGTGAGCGGCTGACGCCTCCGCTCGACCGACGACAAGAGGGGCCGCTTCCGAAAGGAAGCGGCCCCTCTGTTTCCTACGACGACGGGTACGGCGCCCTACTGCGCGCCGGGACGCACCAGCCCGCTCTCGTACGCGTACACCGCGGCCTGCACCCGGTCGCGCAGCCCCAGCTTGGTCAGCACATGCCCGACGTGTGTCTTGACGGTGGTCTCGCTGACGAACAGGTCGGCGGCGATCTCCGCGTTGGACAGGCCGCGCGCCACCAGCTTCAGCACCTCCACCTCGCGCTCGGTGAGCGTGTGCAGGGTGTCCGGCACGGGCTCGTCGCCGGAGGGCAGGTGGGTGGCGTACTTGTCGAGCAACCGTCGGGTGATGCTCGGCGCGAGCATGGCCTCGCCCGCGGCCACCACCCGGATCGCCTGCACCAGTTCGTTGGCCGGGGCGTCCTTGAGCAGGAAGCCGCTGGCGCCTGCCCGGAGGGCCTCCACCACGTACTCGTCGAGGTCGAAGGTGGTCAGGACCAGGACCTTCGCCGGGCCGTCCCGCCCCGGTCCGGTGATCTGCCGGGTCGCCTCCACGCCGTCCATCCGGGGCATCCGGATGTCCATCAGGACCACGTCGGGCTGCAGGGCCCGGACCTGGTCGAGGGCCTGGAGGCCGTCTCCGGCCTCGCCGACGACCGCGAGGTCCTGCTCCGCTTCCAGAATCATCCGGAAGCCGGTACGCAGCAGCGGCTGGTCGTCGACGAGTAGGACGCGGATGGCCACGTAAGTCTCCTTCGCTAGTCCGGCCCCATTCTGCCCTGTTGGACGGCACCGGACTCGGGCGCCCTCACCGGCAGCGGATAGGGCGGGGGAGTCCCGCCGAATTCCGGACAGTGCGCCTGATGATCGCACCAGCCGCACAGCTTCGTCGGACGCGGTCGCCACTCGCCCGTCTCCGTCGCCAGCCGGATCGCCTCCCACAGCGCGAGCAGCTTGCGCTCCACACGCTCCAGATCGGCCGGGACGGGGTCGTAGGTAAGGACGTCCCCGCTGCCGAGGTACACCAGCTGGAGCCGGCGCGGGACGACCTGCTTCAGCCGCCACACCACCAGGGCGTAGAACTTCATCTGGAACAGCGCGCCCTCCGCGTACTCGGGGCGGGGCGCCTTGCCCGTCTTGTAGTCGACGATCCGCACCTCGCCCGTGGGTGCCACGTCGACCCGGTCGATGATCCCGCGCAGCTTCAGCCCCGAGTCCAGCTCCGCCTCGACGAACAGCTCCCGCTCGGCGGGCTCCAGGCGGGTCGGGTCCTCCAGCGTGAACCAGCGCTCGACCAGCCGCTCCGCCTCGCCCAGCCAGCGCGCGAGCCGCTCCCCGTCCGGGTCGTCCTCGAACAGCTCCACCACCTCCGGCCTGCTCTCGCGCAGCCGGTCCCACTGCCCGGGGACGAGGGACTTGGCCCGCGGCGCGGTCCGCTCCGTCGCCGGGGCGTCGAAGAGCCGCTCCAGAACCGCGTGCACCAAGGTGCCCCTGGTCGCCGCCTCGCTCGGCTTCTCGGGCAGCCGGTCGATGACACGGAACCGGTAGAGCAGAGGGCACTGCATGAAGTCGCCGGCACGCGAGGGGGAGAGGCTGGCGGGCGCTATGGCGACGGGGGCCACGACGACGTCCGGGCCGGCGGCGCCGATCACCTCGACGGTCGCCCCGCTCCCGCTCCCGGTCTCGCTCTGGCCCGGTACCGTGCCCGCCGACTCGGCCGCGACCGGTGAATCCCCCTGCGGGGCACCGCCGCCGGCGGCCTGCGCCGCGTCCTCCGTGCTCGTCTCCATGCCCCCAGACCTTACGGCCCGCCACTGACAGTGACCCGGCCAAGGCCGCAACGGCTGCGACAGGTGGGGAAACTCAGGGGGTGCCGGGGCGGAACGCGTCGCGACGGCCGCATACCATCGACCCGAGACCCTTCCGGCCGGCAGGCACGGGAGATGCTTCGAACGAGGGGACATCGTGGACGAGAGCGGCGGGAGCGGGCAGCCGAGGTCCGGCACCGACGAGTCGGCCGACCACCACGCGAGCCCTGAGGTCCCGGCCGGCCCGGTCGACGACCGCCCCACGGGCGTACGCCGCCCCGCCCCGTCCCACGACGAAGCCGAGACGGACGCGGACACCCCGAGCGAATCGGCGTCCGCCGCTGGTGTCCCCGCGTCGGGCGACAGTTCGGACGGCAGCGCTGCCGACGACCGTGCCCCTGTCTCCGCCGAGCCCGCAGGGTCGTCGGACGAGCCTGTGCCGGCGTCCGACGGCAGCCCCTCCGCGTCCGACGGCCACGCGCCCGTGCCCGACGAGTCGGCCGCGGCGCCCGACGACCGTGTGCCCGCGCCCGGCGGCGCCCCCGCCTCCGGCGATCACCCCGAGGCCCCCGCCGACATCCCGAGGGCCATCCCCGCCTACCCCCAGGACGACGACCACCCCACCACCCCCACGCCCCTCGCCGACGGCAACCGCAGGCTCGCTCGCTCCGGTGCCGCCAAGCAGCCCCCGCCGCAGCGCCCCGAGCCCCGTGGCGGTCTGTTGATGGGAAGGCCCTTCGGTGTGCCGGTCTACGTGGCGCCCAGCTGGTTCCTCGTCGCCGCCCTGATCACCTGGGTGTTCGGCGGCCAGCTCGACCGCGTGCTGCCCGAACTCGGCGCCGCCCGCTACCTGGTCTCCCTCTTCTTCGCGGTCGCCTTCTACGCCTCGGTCCTCATCCACGAACTGGCCCACACGGTCGCCGCACTGCGCTTCAAGCTCCCCGTCCGCCGCATCCAGCTCCAGTTCTTCGGCGGCGTCTCCGAGATCGAGAAGGAGGCCGAGACCCCCGGCAGGGAGTTCGTGCTGGCCTTCGTCGGCCCGCTGCTCTCCCTCGTCCTGTCCGGCATCTTCTACCTCGCGATGCAGCCCGTGGAGCCCGGCACCGTCCCCGGCGTCCTGCTGGCCGGCCTGATGGTCTCCAACCTCATCGTGGCCGCCTTCAACCTCCTGCCCGGCCTGCCCCTCGACGGCGGACGCATGCTCCGCGCGGTCGTCTGGAAGATCACCGGCCGCCCGATGAGCGGCACCATCGCCGCCGCCTGGGTCGGCCGCGCCCTCGCCGTCTCCGTCCTGATCGGCCTCCCGCTGCTCACCCAGTCCGGCGCGCTCGGCTCCACCGCCGAGGACAACGTCGGCATGGACACCGTCACCGACGCCCTGCTCGCCGCGATCCTCGCCGCGATCATCTGGACCGGCGCAGGCAACAGCCTCCGGATGGCCCGACTGCGCGAACACCTGCCGGAACTGCGCGCCCGCAACCTCACCCGCCGCGCCGTCCCGGTCGAGACGAACACCCCGCTCTCCGAGGCCCTGCGCCGCGCCAACTCCGCCGGCGCCCGCGCCCTGGTCATCGTCGACCCCGAGGGCACGCCCCTCTCCCTCGTCCGCGAGGCCGCCATCGTCGGCGTACCGGAACACCGCCGCCCCTGGGTCGCCGTCAGTGGCCTGGCCCAGGACCTCACCGACGGCATGCGCGTCTCGGTGGAACTGGCGGGGGAGGACCTCCTGGACGCCCTGCGCGCCACCCCGGCCACCGAGTACCTGGTGGTCGAGGAGACCGGCGAGATCTACGGAGTCCTGTCGGCGGCGGACGTGGAGCGCGCGTTCGTGAAGGCGATGGCCCGGCCCAGTTGAGCACCGCTCTCCTGAAGCGGTGCTCCATCCGGTGGTCGGCCGCTGTCACAAACGCCGGTAGGCTGTTCACATGTCCGAACCGACCGGTGCCGCCCGCAGGCGCGGGCCCTTCAAGGTCGGGGACCAGGTTCAGCTGACCGACCCCAAGGGCCGCCACTACACGTTCACGCTCGAGGCCGGAAAGAACTTCCATACCCACAAGGGTTCTTTCCCGCACGACGAGCTGATCGGCGCTCCCGAGGGCAGCGTTGTCCGCACCACCGGTAACGTCGCCTACCTCGCGCTGCGCCCCCTGCTCCCCGACTACGTCCTGTCCATGCCCCGCGGGGCAGCCGTCGTCTACCCGAAGGACGCGGGGCAGATCCTCGCCTTCGCCGACATCTTCCCCGGCGCGCGCGTCGTGGAGGCCGGCGTCGGCTCCGGCTCGCTCAGCAGCTTCCTGCTGCGCGCCATCGGCGATCAGGGCATGCTGCACAGCTACGAGCGCCGCGAGGACTTCGCCGAGATCGCCCAGCAGAACGTGGAGCGCTACTTCGGCGGCCCGCACCCCGCCTGGCAGCTCACCGTCGGCGACCTCCAGGACAACCTGTCCGACACCGAGGTCGACCGCGTCATCCTCGACATGCTCGCCCCCTGGGAGTGCCTGGAGGCCGTTTCCAAGGCGCTGGTCCCCGGCGGCATCCTCTGCTGCTACGTCGCCACCACCACCCAGCTCGCCCGGACCGTCGAGTCCATCCGCGAGATCGGCAGCTTCAACGAGCCGAGCGCGTGGGAGTCGATGATCCGCAACTGGCACGTCGAGGGCCTGGCCGTCCGCCCGGACCACCGGATGATCGGCCACACCGGCTTCCTGCTCACCGCCCGCCGTCTCGCGGACGGCGTCGAGCCGCCCATGCGCCGCCGCCGCCCCGCCAAGGGCGCCTACGGCGAGGACTACTCGGGACCCAATGCCGACGGCGGCGCCGGCCGCTGAGGCGGCCCCGTGCCGCAGTCAACGAACGGGCGCCGCGCCCCAGTTCCCGGACCGACCCGGGAACTGGGGCGCGGCGCCTTCGTATTGGCGCCTCCGTACTGATGCGGCGCCACCCTTCGCACGCCCCCGGCGGACCCCGGCGCACAACCCCTGACCCCGCCGTTCCCCCGCACTGTGACGTGTGGCACGATGCAGGCCACCCCCACCGGCACAGCCCTCACAGGAGACACTCCTAGTGCAGCAATCCGCCGTCCCGGAACTGGCACACACGCACACCCGTCCGATCCACTGGGTCGCCACCGCCACGGCAGTCGCCGGCGTGATAGCCCTGTCCTCGGTCCTGCAGCCCAACTCCGCGACGGCGGCCCAGACGGCCGGTCCGGAGACGAAGTCCACGCACGCCACCGCGCCGGATCCAGCGGGCGTGCACTTCCCGATAACCTGCGGTCCGGTGAAGGCCGTGGTGCGGGAGAAGGCCACCGGAGATCTCGACGGCGACGGCAGTCCGGAGACGGTGGCCGTGGTCCACTGCGACTCCGCGATGGGCACCCCGCCCGACGGTGTCTACGTCCTCACGCACGCCGCGGCCGGCGGCAAGCCCCGTCTGGTGGCCACCCTGGTGGACCCCAAGGACGGCAACACGGTGAGTGACTTCTCGGTGAAGGACGGAGCCGTCCTCGCCACCCTGTTCGGCTACTCGTCGAAGGACACGCCCCGCTGCTGCCCGGACGTCAAGGACAGCGTGAAGTGGCAGTGGAAGAACGGCGCGTTCGTCCGCTCGACACCCGCCGGTGCCCAGAGCGTGTGACCCACGTCACTAAGGCCTGTGAGAAATCAGACAGGCGTGACGCGGTGCGCGCGAACGATCACTCCGCGTCCGGACCGAAGACCTCGACCCTGTCCGAAACTCGCCGTACGTGGATGCACTCGCCCGGACACTCCTTGGCGGAGTCCACCACATCCGTGAGAAGCGGCAGCGGAACGGGCGTTGTGGCACCCGGGGCCTGCAGCAGTTCCTCGCCGGTGCCCCGCACATAAGCCAGGCCGTCGATGTCCAGCTCGAAGACCTCGGGCGCGTACTGGACGCAGATGCCGTCGCCGGTACACAGGTCCTGGTCGATCCAGACTTCCAGAGCCTCACCGCCGCTTCCGGCCTCCTGCTGCACGCTCATGTCTCCTGCCGTTTAGATGTCGAGCGGACGGGAATCAGGCCAGCTCTGACGGGTGTTGAACACTTCGACCCTACCTCCGGCGGCTTCCCAATCATGTTCGGTGGGTATTCCCCTGGCGTGAGGGAGAGCGCAAGGGTGAAGATCGGACACACCTCGACAGTCTTTGTGATCTAGGGGTTTCAATCGACACCCACCCAGGTAGGGTCTGGAAGCGTCCAGCTCCCCTTGGAGGAGGTGAGGACCGTGGCAGCCCACGACGACGACATGAACCGCGGCATCCGCCCGGGACGAGGGTCCGACGACCCGGCCGGGCAGATTGCCTACCTTGAGCAGGAGATCGCCGTCCTGCGACGCAAGCTCGCCGACTCTCCGCGACACACGAGGATTCTCGAAGAGCGGATCGTCGAGCTGCAGACCAACTTGGCCGGCGTGTCCGCCCAGAACGAGCGACTCGCCAACACCCTCCGTGAGGCCCGCGACCAGATCGTGGCCCTCAAGGAGGAGGTCGACCGGCTCGCACAGCCCCCGGCCGGCTTCGGTGTCTTCCTCGAGGCCAACGAGGACGGTACGGCCGACATCTTCACCGGCGGGCGCAAGCTGCGGGTGAACGTCAGCCCCAGTGTCGAGCTCGACGAGCTCAGGCGCGGCCAGGAAGTGATGCTCAACGAAGCGCTCAACGTGGTCGAGGCCATGGAGTACGAGAGCGTCGGAGACATCGTCACCCTCAAGGAGATCCTCGAGGACGGCGTACGTGCCCTGGTGCAGGGACACACCGACGAGGAGAGGGTGGTCCGGCTCGCCGAGCCGCTCCTCGACGTCGTCATCCGCCCCGGCGACGCCCTTCTGCTCGAACCCCGCTCCGGCTACGTCTACGAGGTCGTCCCCAAGAGCGAGGTCGAGGAACTCGTCCTCGAAGAGGTGCCCGACATCGGCTACGAGCAGATCGGCGGTCTGGGCGGCCAGATCGAGATGATCCGCGACGCGGTCGAGCTCCCGTACCTCTACCCGGACCTCTTCAAGGAGCACGAACTGCGGCCGCCCAAGGGCGTTCTGCTGTACGGGCCCCCCGGATGCGGCAAGACGCTCATCGCCAAGGCCGTCGCCAACTCGCTGGCCAAGAAGGTCGCCGAGGTGACCGGCCAGGCCGCCGGCAAGAGCTTCTTCCTCAACATCAAGGGTCCCGAACTCCTCAACAAGTACGTCGGTGAGACCGAGCGTCAGATCCGCCTCGTCTTCCAGCGTGCACGTGAGAAGGCCAGCGAGGGCACGCCCGTCATCGTCTTCTTCGACGAGATGGAGTCCCTGTTCCGCACCCGTGGTTCCGGTGTCAGCTCGGACGTGGAGAACACCATCGTCCCGCAGCTGCTCGCCGAGATCGACGGTGTCGAGGGCCTGCAGAACGTGGTCGTGATCGGTGCCTCCAACCGTGAGGACATGATCGACCCCGCCATCCTGCGCCCCGGCCGCCTGGACGTGAAGATCAAGATCGAGCGTCCGGACGCCGAGGCCGCGAAGGACATCTTCGGCAAGTACCTCACCGAGCGCCTCCCGTTGCACCCCGAGGACCTCGGCGAGCACGGCGGCAGCAAGACGACCACCGTCGAGAGCATGATCCAGACGGCCGTCGAGCACATGTACACGGAATCCGAGGAGAACCGCTTCCTGGAGGTCACCTACGCCAACGGTGACAAGGAAGTCCTCTACTTCAAGGACTTCAACTCCGGCGCCATGATCGAGAACATCGTGGGCCGCGCCAAGAAGATGGCCATCAAGGACTTCCTCGACAACAAGCAGAAGGGCATCCGCGTCTCGCACCTCCTCCAGGCCTGCGTGGACGAGTTCAAGGAGAACGAGGACCTGCCCAACACCACCAACCCGGACGACTGGGCCCGGATCTCCGGAAAGAAGGGCGAGCGGATCGTCTACATCCGTACCCTCATCACCGGAAAGCAGGGGGCGGACACCGGACGCTCCATCGACACGGTGGCGAACACCGGTCAGTACCTGTAGAAGACAGGGCGGCTGCGGGTGCCCTCAGTGGGTACCCGCAGCCGACTGTTTTTCAGGCCACGACCGGAACAAAGGCGAGCAAGGCAATGACGCAAATGATCTCCCCACCAGTGCAAAGCCGTTCTAGGCTCTTCGGTACCGCCGAGTCGCGCAGTGCGGGGACGGGCACCGCACACGCACCGGAGCGCCAGCGGTACTTGAGCGACGTCCCCGACCGAGGACGCCGCCGGGCAAGGAGGGCCGCATGACCGTACGGCGAGTAATGGGCATCGAGACGGAGTACGGCATCTCCGTTCCCGGTCACCCCAACGCCAATGCCATGCTCACCTCGTCCCAGATCGTCAACGCCTACGCGGCGGCGATGCACCGGGCCCGACGGGCCCGCTGGGACTTCGAGGAGGAGAACCCGCTGCGCGACGCGCGAGGCTTCGACCTCGCCCGGGAGGCCGCCGACTCGAGCCAGCTCACCGACGAGGACATCGGCCTGGCCAATGTCATCCTCACCAACGGCGCACGGCTCTACGTCGACCACGCACACCCGGAGTACAGCTCTCCCGAAGTCACCAACCCCATGGACGCCGTCCTGTGGGACAAGGCCGGCGAGCGCATCATGGCGGAGGCCGCCGAGCGCGCGGCCCAACTCCCGGGCGCGCAGCCGATCCACCTCTACAAGAACAACACCGACAACAAGGGCGCCTCCTACGGCACGCACGAGAACTATCTGATGAAGCGGGAAACCCCCTTCTCGGACATCGTGCGCCACCTCACGCCCTTCTTCGTCTCCCGTCAGGTCGTCACCGGAGCGGGCCGCGTCGGCATCGGCCAGGACGGGCACGAGCACGGCTTCCAGCTCAGCCAGCGCGCCGACTACTTCGAGGTCGAGGTCGGCCTGGAGACCACCCTCAAGCGACCGATCATCAACACGCGCGACGAGCCGCACGCGGACGCCGAGAAGTACCGCCGCCTGCACGTGATCATCGGCGACGCGAACCTCTCCGAGATCTCGACGTACCTGAAGCTCGGCACCACCGCCCTCGTGCTCTCCATGATCGAGGACGGCTTCATCGCGGTGGACCTGGCCGTGGACCAGCCGGTCCGCACGCTCCACCAGGTCTCCCACGACCCGACGCTCAAGCGCCTGGTCACGCTCCGCAGCGGCCGCACGCTGACCGCGGTCCAGCTCCAGATGGAGTACTTCGAGCTGTCGCGCAAATACGTGGAGGAGCGTTACGGCGCGGACGCGGACGATCAGACGAAGGACGTCCTGGCCCGCTGGGAGGACACCCTCAACCGCCTGGAGAACGACCCGATGAGCCTGGCCGGCGAGCTGGACTGGGTCGCCAAGCGGGAGCTCATGGAGGGCTACCGGCGCCGCGACGGCCTCGACTGGGACGCCGCCCGGCTGCAACTGGTCGACCTGCAGTACGCCGACGTACGGGCCGAGAAGGGCCTTTACAACCGTCTGGCCGCCCGCGGCCGGATCAAGCGGCTGCTGGGCGAGGAGGACGTCGAGCGGGCCCGTACGAAGCCTCCGGAGGACACGCGCGCGTACTTCCGCGGGCGCTGTCTGGAGCAGTACGCGGACGACGTGGCGGCGGCCTCCTGGGACTCGGTGATCTTCGACCTGCCGGGCCGTGACTCCCTGCAGCGGGTGCCAACCCTGGAACCGCTACGCGGAACGCGAAATCACGTCAAGGAGCTCCTGGACCGCTGTCGCACCGCGGAAGACCTGGTCAGGGTGCTTTCGGGCGGCTGAGCGGGTACCCGGACGGTGTCCGCCGGACAGGGTGGAAAGTCCGCCGTCCGGGAATCATCGAGGTGGCCCCCGTACGTTGAGGAAACAGCGGGGCCGATGTCGGACCCGGCTTGTAGGGTCTGATCATCACCGATCGGCAGGAATGCCGACCTGTCGACCATGTCGGGCGAACTGAGCGGGGTGAGGGTTATGGCAACCAAGGACACCGGCGGCGGCCAGCAGAAGGCGACACGCTCCACGGAAGAGGTCGAGGAGCAGGCGCAGGACGCGCAGGCTTCGGAGGACCTCAAGGAGCGCCAGGAGAAGCTGAGCGACGACGTCGACTCTGTGCTGGACGAGATCGACGATGTACTCGAGGAAAACGCAGAGGATTTCGTGCGGTCATTCGTGCAAAAAGGCGGAGAGTAAAGGCTGCTTGGCCACCTCGCCTTCGAATTGAAGAGAGCGGGGGGTGGAGATGGCTGACGACGCAAACGCGAAGCAATGCAGGAAGTGTGGCCGAGGCCTGCCTCTTGCTGTATTCGCGAGGGACAAGAACCGGCGTGACGGCCTCCAGGTGCACTGCCGGGAGTGCGTGGCGGAGTACAGCGCCGCGCACTACCGGAGGCGCCAGGAGGCCGCGGGTAGGACTGTCCGGGAGAAGACGGATGTCCCGGCCGGACACAAGCTGTGCCGGACGTGCGGCGAGGTCAAGCCGCACGGCGAGTGGCATCGCAATGCAACTGCGTCCGACGGCCTGTCGACGCGCTGCAAGGCGTGCCGGGCGGTCCAGAGCAGGCGGGACCATCTGAAGCGCCAGTACGGCATCACCGAAGCTGTACGGGACGAGCTGATCGTCTCTCAAGGGGGCGT
The DNA here is from genome assembly GCF_029892565.1 of Streptomyces pseudovenezuelae. Lineage (GTDB taxonomy): Bacteria > Actinomycetota > Actinomycetes > Streptomycetales > Streptomycetaceae > Streptomyces > Streptomyces pseudovenezuelae_A. Next base: position 288,251 of record NZ_JARXVH010000006.1, read on the forward strand.
CTGCTGCATATGTTTGGCGGCTGTGCCCGAGCATGTGGATCACTGCCATCAGACGGGTAGGGTCCGAGGCGTACTGTGCTTCAGCTGCAATGCCGCACTGGGGCAGTTCAAGGATCGGCCCGATCCCATAAGGCGGGCTGCTGCTTACGTGGAAGGAATCGCGTGGAAGCCAACACTCGTAGCACCGGGCGTCTACCAGCTGCCTTCCTGACGCCGGGATCCTCGTCCTTCATGGACTTCCTGTCCGACCATCAGCCCGACATGCTGCCGGGCAAGCGTCAACTGCCCGCCGTCCAGGGTGTGATCGAGGCGCCCCACGGCACGACCATCGTGGCCGTGACCTTCCCGGGCGGTGTCGTGCTCGCCGGTGACCGACGGGCCACGATGGGGAACGTGATCGCCCAGCGCGACATCGAGAAGGTGTTCCCGGCGGACGAGTACTCGGCCGTCGGCATCGCTGGTACGGCGGGCCTGGCCGTCGAGATGGTCAAGCTGTTCCAGCTGGAGCTGGAGCACTTCGAGAAGGTCGAGGGGGCCCAGCTCTCCCTGGAGGGCAAGGCGAACCGCCTGTCGACCATGATCCGTTCCAACCTCGGCATGGCCATGCAGGGCCTGGCCGTGGTCCCCCTCTTCGCGGGCTTCGACGTGGACCGCGACCGGGGCCGCATCTTCTCCTACGACGTGACGGGCGGCCGCTCCGAGGAGCACGGCTTCGCGGCCACGGGCTCCGGCTCGATCTTCGCGCGCGGCGCCATGAAGAAGCTCTACCGTGACGACCTGAACGAGGCGGAGGCCACGACTCTCGTGGTCCAGGCCCTCTACGACGCGGCAGACGACGACTCGGCGACCGGCGGTCCCGATGTCGCCCGCCGGATCTATCCGATCGTCACCGTGATCACCGACGACGGCTTCCGCCGGCTCACCGACGAGGAGTCCTCCGAGATCGCCCGCTCGATCCTGGCGCGGCGCCTGGAGCAGCCGGACGGCCCCCGGGCCGCGCTGCTGTAGTCGGCACCCGGTGCTAGCAAGGTGATCCAGTGAACTCGACGGAACCCTCCGAAGAAAGGGACGGATAGCCGGTGTCGACGCCGTTCTATGTCTCACCCCAGCAGGCCATGGCCGACCGGGCCGAGTACGCCCGCAAGGGCATCGCGCGCGGCCGCAGCCTGGTCGTGATCCAGTACGCCGACGGCATCGTCTTCGTCGGCGAGAACCCCTCCCGTGCGCTGCACAAGTTCAGCGAGATCTACGACCGGATCGGCTTCGCGGCCGCGGGCAAGTACAACGAGTACGAGAACCTCCGCATCGGCGGCGTGCGCTATGCCGACCTGCGGGGTTACACCTATGACCGGGACGATGTGACCGCCCGCGGTCTCGCCAACGTCTACGCCCAGACGCTGGGCACGATCTTCTCCAGCGCGGCCGAGAAGCCGTACGAGGTGGAGCTGGTGGTCGCCGAGGTCGGCGACACGCCTGAGGGCGACCAGATCTACCGGCTGCCGCACGACGGTTCGATCGTGGACGAGCACGGCTCGGTCGCGGTCGGTGGCAACGCCGAGTTGATCAGCAACTACCTGGACCAGCGTCACCAGGAGGGCATGACCCTCGCGGAGGCTCTGAAGCTGGCCGTGCAGGCCCTGTCCCGCGAGTCCAACGGCACGCAGCGGGACATCCCCGCCGAGCGCCTGGAGGTCGCGGTCCTGGACCGTACGCGCCCGCAGCAGCGCAAGTTCAAGCGCATCGTCGGCCGTCAGCTCTCGCGTCTGCTGGACGCGGACGGCTCGGCGACCGCCACCACGGACGACGCCTCCGACGAGGAGCCCTCCGAGGAGGAGTGACACCCGCTTCACCCCGCCCACTGTGTGCCCCGGCCGTCGACACGGCCGGGGCACAGGGCGTTCAGGAGGCGCTGGGGGGTGCTGTGGAGCCCCGTACGACGAGTTCGACCGGGATGTCGCCCGCCTCGGGCGTGCGGCCCTCCAGGACGGCCAGCAGCGCCCGCATGCCGTGTTCGCCGAACAGCTCGGCGTCCAGCCGTACGGTCGTCAGCTCGGGGTCGAGGGCCGTGGCCAGGGCGAGGTCGTCCAGGCCGGTGACGGAGAGGTCGTCGGGGACGCGCAGGCCCAGGCGCCTGGCCGCCTTGTAGGCGCCGGCCGCCAGCTTGTCGTCGTCGCACACCAGCGCCGTGGGCCGGGGCCCGGGCGCCGAGAGGGCGGCCGAGGCGGCGGCCAGGGCGTCGTCGATGGAGATCGGCGCGCGGACGGTGCGCACGGACGTGCCGGGCACCGCGCCGACCCGGGCGGCCAGTTCACGCGCGCGTACCTCGAAGGTCCAGGACGGCACGTCGGCCGCGAGATGCAGGAAGCGCCGGTGGCCGAGGTCCAACAGGTGCTCGGCGACCTGGCGGACGCCGTCGGTGATGTCCAGGTTCACCGTGGCCGCGCCCAGGCTGCCCTCGGGGTCGCTGTCGAGCATCACCAGGGGCAGTTGGTCGCCCCGGATCGCCGTGAGGGCGTCGGCGGCCATGGAGGAGGCGATGACGCCGTCCAGGGCCGCCTGGGCGGACGCGAAGGGGTCTCTTGCCGGGCCGATGCCCTCGGGGGAGGGGTAGAGCACCACGCCGAAGCCGTGGTCCGCGGCCACCCGGGCCGCGCCCGTGTAGACGCCGGCGAAGAACTCGGTGGTCAGCGCGGGCACGACCAGGAGCACGGTCCGGGTGCGGCCCAGGCGCAGGTTGCGCGCGGCGAGGTTGGGCCGGTAGCCCAGGTCGCGCGCGGCCTCCCGGACCCGCTCGGCGGTCGTCTCCGAGACCCGGCCCCGCCACTTGTCGCCGAGCACGAGGGAGACCGCCGCCTGGGATACCCCGGCGGCCTGGGCGACGTCACGGCTCGTGGGGCGGGTGCTGCCTCGTGCCACCGTCGGCCTGCTCCTTCGTCTGGACTCGTGAACAGCGCACATGGTACGTATGAGAGCGGACGTTATACGTAAAACTTCCGGCGTTGCGGGTGAGAGGAAGCGGACATGGCTGCGGGATACGTGGAGATCCTCAGGGCTCGGCACGCCGCACGCCTGCTCGCCGGCACGCTCGTGGGCCGGCTGCCGTGCGCGGTCGCCGCGATCGCCATCGTGCTGTTCGTCCGCTCCGAGGGCGGCACCTACAGCCTCGCGGGCGGGCTCGCCGCCGCGTACGGCGTCGCCAACGCCGTGGGGCAGCCGCTCCTCGGCCGGTTCGTGGACCTGTACGGGCAGCCGCGCGTCCAGCTGCCCGCCGCGCTGCTCTCCGCGCTCGCCATGTCCGCCTTCGCCTTCACCGGTACCGACCCGCTGGCGCTCGCCTACGTGTGCGTGGCGCTCTCCGGACTCTTCACGCCTCCTCTGGAGGGCGGTCTGCGGGCGCTGTGGTCGTCGGTCCTGCCCGGCGAGGGTCAGGTGCAGACGGCGTACGCGATGGACGCCGTCGCCCAGGAAGTCATGTTCACCGCCGGCCCGTTGCTGGTGACCCTGTGCGTGTCGCTGTGGTCGGCGCAGGCGGCGCTCGTGCTCATCAACGTCGTCGGCTTACTGGGCGCCCTCTCGGTGGTCGTCTCGCCGCCCTCGCGCGCGTGGCGCTCGGCGCCGCGCGAGGCGCACTGGCTCGGCGCGCTGCGCTCGCCCGGACTGCTCGTCCTGCTCGGCGCGTTCCTCGCCGTGGGCATCGCGCTCGGCTCGATCACGGTCGCCGCCATGTCCTACGCCGACGACCACGGCGGGGACGCGGTGTACGGCTGGCTGATGGCCGGCATCGGCCTCGGCGCGCTCGTCGGCGGCACGGCGTACGGCGCGCGGCAGTGGAGCGGGCCGCCGGAGCGTCGACTGCGGGTGCTGGTCGCCCTTCTGGCGGTGTGTTACCTGCCGCTCGCGCTGACGCCGGGCCCGGTCGCCATGACGGCGCTCACGGCCGTCGCCGGGCTCTTCCTCGCGCCCTGTCTCGCCTGCGCGTTCGTCCTCGTCGACCGGCACGCGCCGCGCGGCACGGTCACCGAGGCGTTCTCCTGGATCGTGACCACGTTCACGGTGGGTTCCTCGGTCGGAACGGGCCTCGCGGGCCCGGTCGTCGAGTGGGGCGGGGCGGTGTGGGGCTTCGCCGTGCCGGGTGCCGCGGGGGCCGTATCGCTGCTGGTTCTGCTGGCCACCGGACGGGTCCTCGCAGCTCCCGCAGGGGGCGCGGTCGTTGCGGCTTCATCGGAAAATGATCCAAACCGTGTGGTCGAACCCCGTTTCAGCTCAGGGGATCGGGCGTAATGTTCAGTCATGGACCGCCGCATTTTCGGGCTGGAGAACGAGTACGGCGTCACATGTACGTTCAGGGGACAGCGACGCCTGTCTCCCGACGAGGTGGCGCGGTACCTCTTCCGCCGTGTCGTGTCATGGGGCCGAAGCAGCAATGTCTTTCTGCGGAACGGCGCCCGCCTCTATCTCGACGTGGGATCACATCCGGAATACGCGACACCGGAATGTGACAACGTGACCGAACTGGTCACCCACGACAAGGCCGGCGAGCGCATTCTCGAAGGACTCCTGGTGGACGCGGAACGACGCCTGCACGAGGAAGGAATCGCGGGCGACGTCTACCTCTTCAAGAACAACACCGACTCGGCGGGCAACTCCTACGGGTGCCACGAGAACTATCTCGTCGCCCGGCACGGGGAGTTCTCCCGGCTCGCGGACATCCTCATTCCGTTCCTGGTCACGCGTCAGCTTCTGTGCGGGGCGGGCAAGGTGCTGCAGACCCCGCGCGGTGCGGTGTACTGCGTGAGCCAGCGGGCCGAGCACATCTGGGAGGGCGTCTCCTCGGCGACGACCCGCTCCCGGCCCATCATCAACACGCGCGACGAACCGCACGCGGACGCCGAGCGCTACCGCCGTCTGCACGTCATCGTCGGCGACTCGAACATGTCCGAGACGACCATGCTGCTCAAGGTCGGCGCCACCGACCTGGTGCTGCGCATGATCGAGGCGGGCACCGTGATGCGCGACCTGACCCTGGAGAACCCGATCCGGGCGATCCGCGAGGTCAGCCACGACATCACCGGCCGGCGCAAGGTGCGCCTGGCCAGCGGCCGCGAGGCCTCCGCCCTCGAGGTGCAGCGCGAGTACTACGAGAAGGCCGTGGACTTCGTCGAGCGGCGTGGCATCCGCACCGGCGTCGTGGACCAGGTCCTGGAGCTGTGGGGCCGCACGCTGGACTCGATCGAGGCCGAGGACCTCGACCGGATCGGCACCGAGATCGACTGGGTCATGAAGTACAAGCTCATCGAGCGGTACCGGGCCAAGCACAACATGACCATGTCCCACCCGCGCGTCGCGCAGATCGACCTCGCCTACCACGACATCCACCGTCGGCGCGGCCTGTACTACCTCCTGGAGCGCAAGGGCCAAGCGGCCAGGATCTGCAACGACTTGAAGATCTTCGAGGGCAAGTCCGTGCCCCCGCAGACCACTCGGGCCCGACTGCGCGGCGACTTCATCCGCCGCGCCCAGGAGCAGCGCCGGGACTTCACCGTCGACTGGGTCCACCTCAAGCTCAACGACCAGGCGCAGCGCACCGTGTTGTGCAAGGACCCGTTCCGTTCCGTCGACGACCGGGTGGAGAAGCTGATCGCGGGAATGTGAGTGATGTGAACAACGCGTTCCGGTGACGGACCGGAACGCAACACGGGCGCCGCACGTTTCCAGTGCGGCGCCCTTCTCACGCCGTAGAGTTGCGCGCACGCCATCATCAAGATCGACCGATACGAGGCCTTAACCGTGCGCCGACGCTCCCTACTGATTGCCGTACCCGCAGGACTGGTCACGCTCGCCGGATGCGGTGACGACGACAAGTCCGACTCGAGCAAGGCCAGCGACAGCCCGTCGCCGACCCCCTCGGGCTCGGCCACGTCGGCCCCGCCGCCACCGAAGATCGTCGACGGCCCGCTGCCGGCCATCACGGCGGGTACGAAGCTCGGTACGAAGCCGACCGTCGCCAAGGGCACCGGCGACCCGTCGAAGCAGCTCGCGGTCAAGACGGTCATCGCGGGAGGCGGCAAGACCGTCGCGGAGAACGACTTCATCCAGGCCCACTACCTCGGCCAGGTCTGGTCCACGGCGAAGGTCTTCGACAACTCCTACGACCGCAAGACCCCGTTGGTCATCCAGCTCGCCGAGGGCGGCATCATCGACGGCTGGCGCTACGCCCTGACGGGCAAGAAGTCCGGCAGCCGCGTCGAGTTCTCCGTACCGCCCACCTGGGGCTACGGCACGAAGGGCAACGCACAGGCGGGCATCAAGGGCACCGACACCCTGGTGTTCGTGGTCGACATCCAGGACACGTTCAACTCCAAGAGCTCCGCCAAGGGCACCGACGCCGCCCAGAGTGACGCGGCGCTGCCGAAGGTCGGCACCAACACCGACGGCAAGGCGCCCTCCATCGACATCCCCAAGGGGAAGGCGCCCACCAAACTCGTGGCGGAGTACGTCATCGAGGGCGACGGCGACGAGGTCGCCGCCGACTCCAGCGTGCTCGTCCAGTACAAGGGCGTCCTGTGGGACACGGGCAAGGAGTTCGACTCGACGTACAGCCGCAGCGCGCTCACGTCGTTCTCCCTGGAGCAGGTCGTCAAGGGCTGGGCGCAGGGCCTGACCGGCAAGAAGGTCGGCAGCCGCGTCCTCATCGTCATCCCGCCGAGCCTGGGCTACGGCGACAGCCCGCCGGCCGGCAGCGGCATCAAGAAGGACTCCGTGCTGGTCTTCTCGGTCGACATCCTGGCGAAGATGTAGCACCGGCGAGGTGTAAGACTGTGTGTGTTGCCTTTCCGCAGACAAGCAGGAGCTAGAGACGTGAGCATCGAGAAGCCCGAGATCGACTTCCCGGGCGGCGAGCCCCCGGCGGACCTGGAGATCAAGGACATCTGGGAGGGCGACGGCGCGGTGGCCCAGGCGGGCCAGACCGTCACCGTCCACTACGTCGGCGTGGCCTTCAGCACCGGCGAGGAGTTCGACGCCAGCTGGAACCGCGGCACCCCGTTCCGCTTCCCGCTCGGCGGCGGCCGTGTCATCAAGGGCTGGGACCAGGGCGTCCAGGGCATGAAGGTCGGCGGCCGTCGCCAGCTGACCATCCCGGCCCACCTCGCCTACGGCAACCAGAGCCCGACCCCGGCGATCAAGCCCGGCGAGACCCTGATCTTCGTGGTCGACCTGGTCGGCGTCTGATCCACGGATCCGACCGGACCCGATCAGCCGGGGCCCATGCCTGTCCGGGCATGGGCCTCGGCTTTTGCCGCGCCACCGCGGGGCGGTACGGTCAACGTCCGTAAGCACCATAGGGAGGCGAAGGGCGTCGATGGCCATTGCCAAGGCCGAGCGGCTGATGAACCTGGCGCTGTGTCTGCTCGGGACGCGGCGGCCGCTCAGCAAGCGTGAGCTGCGCGAGTCCATCGAGGCCTATCTCGAAGCGGGCAGTGACGACTCCTTCAACCGGATGTTCGAGCGGGACAAGGACGATCTGCGCGAACTCGGCCTGGTCATCGAGACGGTGGAGAACCTGGACGGCGAGATGGGCTACCTGGCCCGCCGCGACAGCAACCGCCTCCCGCCCATCACCCTGGACGCCGAGGAGGCCGCCGCCCTCGGCCTCGCCGCCAAGGTCTGGCAACAGGCCCGGCTCGCCGGCGCGGCCAGCGGCGCCCTGCAGAAACTGCGCGCGGCCGGACTGCCCGAAGACGTCGACCCGTACGAGGCGCACGGCGCCCTGGAGCCCCGAATCCCGGTGCACGAGGTGGCGTTCGAGCCGCTGATGCTGGCCTGCCGCGACCGTCGCCCGGTCGTCTTCGACTACCGCAAGGCCACCGCCGCCCACCCCGAGCCCCGCCATGTGGAGCCGTGGGCGCTGGAGTGCTGGCGCGGACACTGGTACCTGGCCGGCTGGGACCGCGACCGCAGTGCCGAGCGGGTCTTCCGGCTCTCCCGGATCACCGGCCGAGTGCGCAGCCGCACCGGGAAGTTCACCGCCGAGATCCCCGATGTCGTCACCGTCCGGGAGACCGTGGCGAGTTGGGCAGGGGAGAACGCCGACCGGTCCGCGCTGATCAGGCTGCGGGCGGGCGCCGGTTACCCCCTTCGGGCGAAGGCCTCCGCGGTGCGGGAACTCGGCGACGGCTGGGACGAGTTGGAGATTCCGTACGGGCACGGGCTGGACGCCTGGCTGGTGGAGTTCGGGCCGGACGTGGTGGTCCTGGAGCCGGCCGAGCTGCGCGCGGACGTGGTGGACCGGCTGCGAGCCGTGGCCAAGGGCTGAGGGGGAGCGGACAACACAGTGGCAGGCAAACCGGTCAGGCCAACGAGCGCCATCGACCAGACCCGGCGGATGCTTTCGCTGGTGACGTATCTGAGGGAGCGGCCGGGCGCGCGCGTGGAGGACGTCGCCCGGGCGTTCGGGATCACCGAGGACGAGCTCGTCTCCGACCTCGACGTGCTGCCCATGTGCGGCACCAGCTTCCGGGGCGGCGACCTCCTGGACATCGACACCGACGGCGACCGCATCTGGTGGCACAACCCCGCCGCCCTCGGCGAGGAGGCGGCCGAGCCGCTGCGGCTGGCCGCCGACGAGGCGACCGCGCTGCTGGTGGCGGGCCGGGCCGTGTCCACCCTGCCGGGGCTGCGCGAGAGCGACCGGCAGGCGCTGCTGCGGGCCACCGCCAAGGTGGAGACCGCGGCAGGCGAGGCCGCGGGCGCCAGCTCCCGCCTCTCGGTGACCTTCGAGGCCGAGGGCGGCGTCTTCGCGGACGTCGACCGGGCCATCTCCGAGCGCCGCCGGCTGTGGATCCGCTACTACTCGCCGGCCCGCGACGAACTCACCGAGCGCGAGATCGACCCCATCCGCCTGGTCAGCGTCGGGCACACGTACGTCGAGGCCTGGTGCCGCCGCTCCGAGGCGCGCCGCACCTTCCGGCTCGACCGGGTCGCCGAGATCCGCATCCTGGACGAGGCGTCCGCGCCGCCCGAGATGGAGCTCCGTGACCTGTCGGAGGCGCTGGTGCAGCCCGCCGCCGAGGACCCGGAGGTCGTCGTGGAGGTGGGCCCGGGCGGTCGCTGGGTCGCCGAGTACTACCCGCACGACAGTGCGGATGAGCTTCCCGACGGCGGGTTGCGTATTACCCTGCGCACCCCCGACCCGACCTCGCTGCGGCGCCTGGCGCTGCGGCTCGGGCGCGATGGCCGCATCGTCTCGCCGCACGACCTCGCCGACAGCGCCCGCCAGGCGGCCCGCGAGGCGCTGGCGGCGTACGACGGCGTCGAGGCGCAGGGCCCGCAGGGCGTCGGCACGGTTCACGACGGGACCTTCGACAAGCACCATGACAGGCAGGAGCAGGGGCTTTGAGCGAGTCGTCGATGTCCGGTGTGCAGGACATGTCGGTGGCGTCGGCCTTCGCCGGGATGAGAAGCATCTCCCCGGTGACGTTCCGGGCCGGCTGCCCGGAGTGCCGGGGCAGTTTCGAGCTCACCGCGAGCGCCCTGCGCCTGGCCATCGGCGCCACGAGCCGCACCACCTTCTACTCCTTCACCTGCCCCGACTGCGACAGTCTGGTGCGCAAGCCGGCGGGGGAGCGGATCGTCGAGCTGCTGACGGGCGGCGGGGTCAAGACCCTGCGTCTGCACTCCGCCCTCTAGACCCTCTAGGCTCGCCTCCATGTTCTGGCCGATGTTCGCGGTAGCTGTGGGTTTTTTGGGCTTGGCGGTCCTCGGGGTGCTGGCCGTACGGGTCTTCCTGGAGGCGCGGCGCCTCGGACTGCAGGTGACGGACGCCGCACGCCGGATCAACCGGGCCGCCGAGGACCTCGAGAAGGCTGCGGTGAGCACCGCGCGTACTGTCGACTCTCTGTGAGTCCCGCTGTGCGGGGCGTGTGAGTCCTGCGCCGGAGGCGTTTTGGGTCACTTCGGCCTGTCACCCTTGCCACTGTGGCAGGTACGCTGCTGGTCGCGGCCCGGCGAACGAGGCGCGGACCGCGGACCGGGAGTACGCACGGGGATTGCCTGACGTTTACCCCTGAGCGTTACGATCGCTGCCAGCACGGTCGATCGGACAGATGTCCGACCGATCGGACAGCACCCCAACCCAGCCGCCTCGGTGAGAAGGTAAAGACTTATGTTCGGAAGGCTCGGAGCCCCCGAGATCATTCTCATCCTCGTCGTCATCATCCTGCTGTTCGGCGCGAAGAAGCTTCCGGACATGGCCCGCTCGCTCGGCAAGTCCGCGCGCATCCTCAAGAGCGAGGCCAAGGCGATGAAGGACGAGGGCAACAACAGCTCCTCCGCCGCCCAGGCGCCCACCACCGGCGAGCAGACGCAGGCGCCGCGCACCATCCAGGCCTCCCCCGGAGACGTGACCAGCTCGCGCCCGGTCACCGAGCCGACGGACACCACCAAGGCCTGATGCCGGGCCGGTGACCTCCGGCCCGCCGCACGAGATGGGAACGTGGGTTGCTGAAGCCTGCCCGCAATAAGGAGAGGGATCCCGAGGGGCGGATGCCCCTCGCGGAACACCTTCGTGAGCTCCGCAACCGGCTCGCGAAGGCGATGCTGGCCATCGTTGTCGTCACGGCCGTGGCTGCCTTCTTCTACAACGACATCGTCAACATCATCACCAAACCGGTGCTCGACTCGGTCGGCTGCGGCCAGACCTTCGAACAGTTGGCGAAAACCAGCGACAAGTCCCACCAGTGTGCGCAGATCACGATCAACGGTCTGCTGACGCCGTTCACACTGGCGCTCAAGGTGTCGCTGATGGCCGGCGTCGTGCTGGCCTCCCCGGTGTGGCTCTACCAGCTGTGGGCCTTCGTCGCCCCCGGCCTGCACCGCCACGAGCGCAAGTACGCCTACGCGTTCGTCGGCACCGGCGTACCGCTGTTCCTCGGCGGCGCCTACTTCGCCTACCGGGTGCTGCCCACCACGGCGAAGGTGCTGATCGGCTTCACGCCGAAGGACGTCAACAACCTGCTGCCGCTGGACGACCTGCTCGACCTGGTCACCCGCATGGTGCTCGTCTTCGGCCTCTCCTTCGAGCTGCCGCTGCTGCTGATCATGCTCAACCTCACCGGGGTGCTGACCGGCCGGCGGATGCTCGGCTGGTGGCGCGCGATGATCATGGGCATCACCGTGTTCGCGGCCGTCGCGACACCGAGCACGGACCCGCTGACCATGCTGGCGCTGGCCGGGCCGATCTGGGTCCTGTACTTCGCCGCGGTCGTCTTCTCGCTGGTGAACGACCGGCGCAAGCGCCGTCGCGAGGCCGAGGGCCCGGACGACGACGAGGCCTCCGAGCTGGACCTCACCCCTGAGGACGTCGGCGAGATCGAGACCGTCTCGGCCACCCGCGCGTTGCCCGAGCAGGCGACCACGGACCGGGTCAACGGCTATGACGACGTGACCTGACGGCCTCTCAGCCACCCTCACCGCGCACAGCGGCCGGGGCGCCCACCGGGCGCACCCGGCCGCTGCTGCGTTGCGGACGGGCACGCCGGTCGCTCTGAGCTGTTCCCGTTCCGGGCGCTGAGCTGCGGGGATCCGGGGTTTGGCAGGGGTGGATACGGATAATGATCGTCCTGTTGTCAGTGGGGCCCGGTACGCTCGAAAGCACGATGACAGAGGACCTCTCACCGGCCGAGCGGTACGCGGCTGCCCGCAGTCGCGCTGCCGAGCAGGCCACCGCGCTCGCCGACTTCCGCGAGATGTACGACTTCGGCCTCGACCCCTTCCAGATCGAGGCCTGCAAGGCGCTCGAAGCGGGCAAGGGCGTGCTGGTCGCGGCTCCCACCGGATCGGGCAAGACGATCGTGGGCGAGTTCGCCGTCCACCTCGCCCTCCAACTGGGCAAGAAATGCTTCTACACGACACCCATCAAGGCGCTGTCGAACCAGAAGTACGCCGACCTGTGCCGCCGCTACGGCGCGGACAAGGTGGGCCTGCTCACCGGCGACAACAGCGTCAACTCCGAGGCGCCGGTGGTCGTGATGACCACCGAGGTGCTGCGGAACATGCTGTACGCCGGCTCGCAGACCCTCCTGGGCCTCGGCTACGTGGTCATGGACGAGGTGCACTACCTCTCCGACCGCTTCCGCGGCGCCGTATGGGAAGAGGTGATCATCCACCTGCCGGAGTCCGTGACCCTGGTGTCCCTGTCGGCGACCGTGTCCAACGCCGAGGAGTTCGGCGACTGGCTCGACACCGTCCGCGGTCACACCGAGGTGATCGTCTCCGAGCACCGGCCCGTGCCGCTGTTCCAGCACGTGCTCGCCGGACGGCGCATGTACGACCTCTTCGAGGAGGGCGAGGGCAGCAAGAAGGCCGTCAACCCCGACCTCACGCGGCTCGCCCGCATGGAGGCCCAGCGCCCCTCCTACCAGGACCGCAGACGCGGCCGTGCCATGCGCGAGGCCGATCGTGAGCGGGAGCGCAGACAGCGCTCGCGGGTGTGGACCCCGGGACGCCCCGAGGTCATCGAGCGGCTGGACAACGAGGGCCTGCTGCCCGCCATCACGTTCATCTTCAGCCGCGCCGCCTGCGAGGCGGCCGTACAGCAGTGCCTGTACGCCGGTCTGCGGCTCAACGACGACGAGGCGCGGGAGAGGGTCCGTGCCCTCGTCGAGGAGCGCACGGCGTCCATCCCGAACGAGGACCTGCATGTCCTCGGGTACTACGAGTGGTTGGAAGGCCTTGAGCGTGGCATCGCGGCCCACCACGCGGGCATGCTGCCGACGTTCAAGGAGGTCGTCGAGGAACTCTTCGTACGCGGCCTGGTCAAGGCGGTCTTCGCCACCGAGACCCTCGCGCTCGGCATCAACATGCCCGCGCGCTCGGTGGTGTTGGAGAAGCTCGTCAAGTGGAACGGGCAGGAGCACGCCGACATCACCCCCGGCGAGTACACGCAGTTGACGGGGCGTGCGGGCCGGCGCGGCATCGACATCGAGGGCCACGCGGTCGTGCTGTGGCAGCGCGGCATCAGCCCCGACCACCTCGCGGGCCTGGCCGGCACGCGCACGTACCCGCTGCGCTCCAGCTTCAAGCCGTCGTACAACATGGCGGTCAACCTGGTCGAGCAGTTCGGGCGGCACCGCTCGCGCGAACTCCTGGAGACGTCCTTCGCGCAGTTCCAGGCCGACAAGTCCGTCGTCGGGATCTCGCGGCAGGTGCAGCGCAACGAGGAGGGACTGGAGGGCTACAAGGACTCCATGACCTGCCACCTCGGCGACTTCGACGAGTACATGCGCCTGCGCCGCGAGCTCAAGGACCGCGAGAACGAGTTGGCCAAGCAGGGCGCCGTCGAGCGGCGGGCCGAGGCGGCGGTGGCGCTGGAGAAGCTGAAGCCGGGCGACGTCATCCATGTCCCGACCGGCAAGTACGCGGGCCTGGCGCTGGTCCTCGACCCGGGGCTGCCGGCCGGCCGGTCCAACGGCCACCGCGGCTTCGAGCACCACGACGGGCCGCGCCCGCTGGTCCTGACCGCCGAGCGGCAGGTCAAGCGGCTCGCGTCGATCGACTTCCCGGTGCCGGTCGAGGCGCTGGAGCGGATGCGGATCCCGAAGTCGTTCAACCCGCGCTCACCGCAGTCCCGTCGGGACCTCGCGTCCGCGCTGCGCACCAAGGCCGGGCACATCCCGCCGGAGCGGGCACGCAAGAAGCGGGCCCAGGCGGCGGACGACCGGGAGATCGCTCGGCTGCGTACGGCGATCCGGGCGCATCCGTGCCATGGGTGCAACGACCGTGAGGATCACGCGCGTTGGGCCGAGCGGTATCACCGGCTGATGCGGGACACCTCGCAGCTGGAGCGCCGGATCGAGGGTCGGACGAACACGATCGCGCGGACCTTTGACCGGATCGTGGCGCTGTTGACCGAGCTGGACTATCTGCGCGGTGACGAGGTCACCGAGCACGGCAAGCGGCTCGCCCGGCTGTACGGCGAGTTGGATCTGCTGGCCAGTGAGTGTCTGCGGGCCGGTGTGTGGGAAGGGCTCGGACCCGCCGAACTTGCCGCGTGCGTCTCGGCGTTGGTGTACGAGGCGCGGACCGGGGACGATGCGATGGCTCCGAAGCTGCCTTCCGGCAAGGCCAAGGCCGCACTGGGGGAGATGGTGCGGATCTGGGGGCGGCTCGATGCCCTTGAGGAGGACTTCCGGATCAGTCAGACCGAGGGGGTCGGGCAGCGGGAGCCGGATCTCGGGTTTGCCTGGCCTGCGTATATGTGGGCTTCCGGGAAGGGGCTGGACGAGGTTCTGCGGGAGGCGGAGATGCCGGCGGGGGACTTTGTGCGGTGGTGCAAGCAGGTGATTGACGTGCTCGGGCAGGTTTCTGCGGCTTCCGCGGCGGAGGGGTCGACTGTGGCGAAGGCTGCGCGCAAGGCGGTTGATCAGTTGCTGCGGGGGGTGGTGGCCTACTCGTCTGTGGGGTGACGGGTTGTGGGGCGGGTGCGGGTGAGTTGTGGCTGGTCGCGCCCACGCGGCGGAGCCGCAAATCGATACAGCCCCGCGCCCCCAGGGGCGTTGGCCTAACCCCTGTTCAGATATGAGCGCCAGCCTCTGTACTGCGTGATGTCCTCGGCGTTCGTCAGTGCCGTCGGTTCGCAGAGAAAGCCGGGGGTGCTTGTGCCGTCTGCCAGTTCCACGCTGCCCAGCGTCATCGGGCGGGGGAGGGCGGCCAAGAGGCGGCCCAGGCCCTCTGCCGGGAGGCGCCAGACCTCGGCCTCGATCTCCGCTCCGCCCTCTCCGACGTGCACCAGGCCCGGCTTTGGCGGAGTCGTCGAGAGGGCGTGCAGGCGGTAGACCGGGGCTGTTGTCGTTGCGCGCTCGAAGCGGGCGCCCAGGGACAGGAGTTGGGGGTTCAGGGGCTGGCCCGTCAGGTGTGCGCCCACCACCGCGATGTGCGTATCCGGCTCCAACTCCCGGGCGATTCTTCCCAGTCGGTCCTCCGTGAACGCCGGGCCGATCAGCATGACGCCGAAGGGGAGGCCGTTGACCTTGCCGGACGGGACGGAGATCGCCGCCAGGTCGAAGAGGTTGGTGGAGTTGGTGAAGCGGCCCAGGCGGGCGTTGGTGGCCAGGGGGTCGGCGGCGACTTCCGCCAGGGTCGGGTGGCCCGGGGTGGTGGGGAGCAACAGGGCGTCCGCGTCGGCCAGTTCGGTCAGGGCGCGGGTCCGGAGCGTGGCCAGGTGGTCGTAGTCCGCGAAGAGGCGGTGGGCGGGGAGGTCTCGGGCTCGGGTGATGATGCCGGCGACCGTGGGGTCCAGGCCCGGTGTGCCGTCTGCCATTGCTTTGTCGATAAAGGCGCCCACCGCCGTATAGCGCTCGGCCACGAACGCGCCCTCGTACAGCATCGCGGCCGCCTCCGTGAAGGCGCTCAGGTCGAGGGTGCGTATGTCCGCGCCCGCCGCCCTCAGTTGGGTCACGGCCGTCTCGTAGGCCTCCGACCAGCCCTCGTCCAGTTCGCCCAGCTGGCCGGGGGAGGGGATCGCCACGCGCCACGGGCCCGGGGCGCGCTGGGGGAGCGCGGGGAGGTCTCGGGCCGGTGGGGACGCCATGAACGACAGGGCCTGTTCGGCCTCCGGGAGTGTGCGGGCGAACACCGTCACGCAGTCGAGGGAGGCGCAGGCCGGGACGACGCCTGTCGTCGGGACCAGGCCTCGGGTCGGCTTGATGCCGACGATGCCGTTGAAGGCGGCCGGGACGCGGCCCGAGCCCGCCGTGTCCGTGCCGAGGGCGAAGTCGACGATGCCCAGGGCCACGGCGACCGCCGAGCCGGAACTGGAGCCGCCGCTGATCCGGGTCGGGTCGACGGCGTTGCGGACGGCGCCGTGCGGTGAGCGGGTGCCGACCAGGCCGGTCGCGAACTGGTCGAGGTTGGTGGTGCCGAGGACGAGGGCGCCTGCCGCTCGGAGGCGGGCTACGACCGGTGCGTCCGCCTCTGGGGTGTACGCGTATGCCGGGCAGCCTGCGGTCGTCGGGAGGCCGTGTACGTCGATGTTTCCCTTGGCTGCGAACAGGTGGCCGGCGAGGGGGAGTTGTTCGCCGGCCGCCACGCGTTCGTCGATCGTCCGGGCTTCGGCCTCGACCTCCGCGCGGGGGCGCAGGTCGATCCAGATCTCCGGGCGGTCCACGGACTCGATGTGGTCGTACGCGGCGCCGACCCGGGACACTGTGCTGGACATAGGTGCTCCTCGACTATCGGTTCGTGGCCGGCGCGAGGACGACCAGTGCCGTCCCCGCCTCCACCTGGTCGCCCGGCCTGGCCAGGATCTCCGCCACCACGCCGTCGACCGGCGCGTGCACCCTGGACTCCATCTTCATCGCCTCCAGCGCGAGCAGCGGCTGGCCCGCCGTCACCTCGTCGCCGGGTTCTACGTTCAACTGCCATACGGAGGCTGCGAATTCGGCCTCGATCAGCCGGCCGCCCGGCGGGACGGTCACCTCGGCCTGGGGTGCGGCCGGTGCGGAGGCCGCCTCGGCGCGGGCGAACTCGCCTGCCGCCTCCCAGGCGTCCCGTTCCGTGGAGAAGGCCGCCTGTTGTCGTGACCTGAACTCCGCTATGGAATCGGCGTGTTCGGCGAGGAAGTCCTCGTACTCGGCGAGGGAGAAGGTGCCCTGCTCGATGCGCGGTACGAAGCGGCCGGAGGTGATGTCGGCCCGTAGGTCGAGGAGTTCGTCCGCGTCCACCGGATACCACTGGATGCGGTCGAAGAACCGCAGCAGCCAGGGTGAGCCCGGTTCGAAGGCGCCGCGTTGCTGCCAGCCCGACCACACCTGGGTCGTACGGCCCACGAACTGGTAGCCGCCGGGGCCCTCCATGCCGTAGATGCACAGGTAGGCGCCGCCGATGCCGACCGAGTTCTCGGCCGTCCAGGTGCGGGCCGGGTTGTACTTGGTGGTCACCAGGCGGTGGCGCGGGTCGAGGGGGGTGGCGACCGGGGCGCCCAAGTAGACGTCTCCCAGGCCCAGTACGAGGTATTCGGCGTCGAAGACCGTGCGGTAGACGTCGTCGACCGAATCCAGGCCGTTGACGCGGCGGATGAACTCGATGTTCCAGGGGCACCAGGGGGCGTCGTCGCGGACGCCCGCCATGTAGCGGGCGATGGCCTCGCGGGTGGCCGGGTCGTCCCAGGAGAGGGGGAGGTGGACCGTGCGGGAGGGGACGACGAGTTGGTCGGTGGGCGGGAGGGAGGTGACGATCTCCCGTATCGCGGCCAGGAGTTGGGGCTGGGGGAGGTGGCTCGGGTCCGTGTGGATCTGGAGGGAGCGGATGCCCGGGGTGAGGTCCGTGACGCCGGCCAGGTCCGCCTCGGTCACCGCCTCCATCAGGGCGTGCACGCGCATCCGCAGGGCCAGGTCCAGTTGCATGGGCCCGAACTCGACCAGCAGGTTGTCGTCGCCGCTGCGGCGGTAGGTCACATCGCCGTCGCGGGCCAGCACCCCGCCGTCCACGATCGCCGCGCGCGTCGAACCGTCCACGTCCACCGGCACGAAGCGCACCGTGTCGCCCGGGCGCAGCTGGCCCAGCTTCCAGCGCTCCCAACTCGCCACCGTCGCCGGGCACACGAACCCGCCGAGCGAGGGGCCGTCCGGGCCGAGCAGGACCGGCATGTCGCCGGTGTAGTCGACCGCGCCGACGGAGTAGGGGGTGTCGTGGATGTTGGAGGGGTGCAGGCCCGCCTCACCGCCGTCGGTGCGCGCCCAGCGCGGCTTGGGGCCGACCAGCCGGACGCCCGTGCGGGCCGAGTTGAAGTGGACCTTCCAGTCGGCGGCGTAGAAGTCCCGGATGTCGTCCTCGGTGAAGAACTCCGGTGCCGCGTGCGGGCCTTCGACGGCACCGACGTGCCAGACGGCGGTGAAGTCCGGGCGTTCGGCCACTTGGTCGCCCTCGGTCACCGGGTCGCCCTCGATGACGGTTCCGCCGTGCAGGACGTCACCCGTGCGCAGCGCCCGGCCGCCGTGGCCGCCGAACCGGCCCAGCGTGAAGGTGCTCGCGCTGCCGAGGAAGGCGGGGACGTCCAGGCCGCCGCCCGCGAACAGGACGTACGTGCGCAGACCGTGCTCGGAGGGAGTGCCGATCTCCAGGACGGCTCCGGCCGGGACCGTCACCGGCTCCCACTGCGCGACCGGCGTGCCGTCGACCGTCACCGGTGCCGGGGCGCCCGTCACACACACGGTCGTCGGGTGCGTGAACCTCAACGACGGTCCCTGGAGCGTGCATTCGAGGCCGGGGGCGCCCTCGGGGTTGCCCAGGGCCCGGTTGCCGAGCCGGAAGGAGCGGTCGTCCATCGGGCCGCACGGGGGCACGCCGACCTGCCAGTAGCCGGTGCGGCCCGGCCAGTCCTGGACCGTGGTGAGCGTGCCGCCGGTCACCACCTCGACGCGCGGAGTCGGATCGGTCACCGCGGCCAGCGTGGCCGTGGAGTGCGTGGCCGCGCCGAAGTCCCGGTCGGCCAGCGCCGCCCGGACCAGGCCCAGGTTGGTCTCGATGCCGTCGACACGGGTGCGGGCCAGCGCCTCGTCCAGACGGCGCAGGGCGTGGGCGCGGTCGGGGCCGTATGCGATGACCTTCGCGAGCATCGGGTCGTACGACGTCGTCACCTCGGTGCCGGTCTCCGCCCAGCCGTCCACGCGGACGCCGGTCGGGAACTCCACCCGCGTCAACAGGCCCGCGCTGGGCCGGTGTTCGCGGGAGGGGTCCTCGGCGTAGAGGCGGGCCTCGACGGCGTGGCCGTGGGGTGGGCCCGGTTCGCGTACGACGTCGCTCTCGCCGCGGGCCAGGCGCAGCATCCAGGCGACCAGGTCGACGCCGTAGATCTCCTCGGTGACCGGATGTTCCACCTGGAGACGGGTGTTGACCTCCAGGAAGTAGGCCGCCTCGCGGGCGGCGTCGTAGACGAACTCGACGGTGCCGGCCGAGCGGTAGTCGACGGAGGCGCACAAGTCGCGGGCAGAAGCGGCGAGTCGGGTGCGGACGTGGTCGGGGAGGCCCGGGGCAGGGGCTTCCTCCACGACCTTCTGGTTGCGGCGCTGCAGGGAGCAGTCGCGGTCGCCGAAGGTGACGACCTCGCCCGTGCCGTCGCCGAAGACCTGCACCTCGACATGGCGGGCGTGCTCCACCAGGCGCTCCAGGAAGACACCGGCGGAGGAGAAGGAGGCGGCGGCGACGCGCTGCACCCGCTCCCAGGCGTCGGCCAGTTCATCGGCCGAGCGACATGCCGACATGCCGATACCGCCACCGCCGCCGGTCGCCTTCAGCATGACGGGGTAGCCGATCAGCGCGGCTTGGGCGAGTGCCTCGTCCAGGTCCGCCAACAGTCCTGTTCCCGGAGCCAGTTGCACCCCCGCCGCCTCGGCCGCCGCCCGTGCCGTGTGCTTGGCGCCGAACAGCTCCAGCTGCTCCGGCGTCGGTCCCACGAACACGATCCCGGCGTCCTCGCAGCGCCGGGCGAAGGCCGCGTCCTCGGACAGGAAGCCGTAGCCCGGGTGGATGGCGCCGGCGCCCGTGTCCTTGGCGGCCTTCAGTACCAGGTCGGCGTCGAGGTACGACTCCTTCGCGGGTGCCGGGCCGAGCCGGACCGCCTCGTCGGCGAGCCGGACGTGCGGGGCGGAGCGGTCGGGGTCGGAGTACACGGCGACCGTGCGCAGGCCGAGCTCGCGGGCGGTGCGGATGATGCGCACCGCTATCTCGCCCCGGTTGGCGACCAGGAGGGTGTCGAAGGTCATTCAGCAACCCCGATCGTCATCTCTACCGCCGTCGGGTCGAAGCCGTTGCAAGGGTTGTTGATCTGGGGGCAGTTGGAGACCAGGACCAGGACGTCGCGTTCGGCGCGCAGGGTCAGTTTCAGGCCCGGTGCGGAGAGGCCATCGACGATGCCGAGGGTGCCGTCCTGTTCGACCGGCACGTTCATGTACCAGTTGATGTTGGAGACCAAGTCCCGTTTGCCCAGGCCGTACTTGGCGCCCTCGGCCAGGAAGTTGTCCACGCACGCGTGCTGCGACCAGGTGTGGTGGCCGTAGCGCAGGCTGTTGGACTCCTTGGAGCAGGCGCCGCCGACCGTGTCGTGTCGGCCCACCTCGTCGTCGGTCACGGTCATCAACGGCGTGTGCTCGTTGGACATCAGCACGCTGCCGGTGGTCAGGAAGAGGTTGCCCTGCGCCTGGATGGTGTCGGGGGCGCTGTAGCGGACCGCCGGGTCGTGGGCGTCGTAGACGAGGAAGTCGACGGCCTGGTTGCCGTGCAGGTCGGTGACGGTGAGTGTCTCGCCCGCGCGGACGATCGAGGACCAGGCGGCCCGGGCCGGTACTTCAGCGGTCTTCATGCGAGCCCCCTCGCGGCGAGGAATTCGGCGGTGTTGAGGAAGGCGCGGCGGCCCTCGGGGGAGGCGTCCCACAGCGGGTCGCCCGGCGTGGTCGGCGCGGCGCGCCAGGCGAGGGCCTCCAGCGGGGTGCTGACGTAGTCGGGGCGCGGGTCGGCCGGGTGCGGCACGTTGGCGATCAGCACGGTGACGTCCTGCTCGGCGCGCAGGGTGACGCTGCCGCCGGGGCCGGTGGAGCCGGTGAAGTCGAGGGAGCCGTCCTCGCCGATCCGCACGCCCTGGAAGAAGGAGAGCGAGGGTGGCAGATCGCGGGGTTCGAGGCCGTTCTTCGCGGCGGCCAGCTTGAACAGCTCGCGTCCTGCGGGGGAGTCGGACTGCGGGGTGCCGTCGCCGTACCGCTCGCTGTTGCGGACCAGGGTGGAGGTGCCGCACAGCGCGTCGTGGCGGCCGGAGGTGTCGGTGACGACGCTCGCGAGGACGCGGCCCTGGTCGGACAGGAGCAACTGCCCCTCGCCCAGGTAGGCGTTCCACTGGACCTTCACCGTGTCGGCGACGTTGAGCCGCTCCCAGGGCCGGTCGGCCGCGTACAGGAGCAGGTGCGCGCAGGCGTCCCCGTGCAGGTCGGTCAGGCGCAGCTCGGTGCCGCGGGCCAGCACGCGGTGGGTGTAGTTGCCGCCCGCGACCGTCTCGGCCCACACCAGGTGACCGGCCGCGCAGGGCGGGTTGGGCCAGTCGGCGGCCGGCACGACGGGCATGGTCTCGGCGCGGGTGCCCTCCTGGGCGCGGGCGTGCGCGCGGGCTCCGTAAGTGGTCGCTGTCGCCATCGCGGGACCTCCGACTCCGGGGTTGGCTCTTTGGGGGTGTCGCTGTTCCGGGCTATTTCTGTCGCTCGACAGAAATTAGGAGGCGGGCGGGTCGCCGGGATTGCCCGCGCGTTGCCGCTCGGTTACCGAGCCCTCACCAAGATCGCCCCGAGGTCGCCGCGGGGTGCCGTGTGCGAGGATCGAAACCATGGGAGCGACAGGTGGACGCCGGGTCGGTCGGCCGCGCGCCGCGCAGCGGCCGGACAGCGGCCTCCAGCCGCGCGACGAACTGCTCACCGCCGCCGCCGAGTTGTTCACCACCCGCGGTTACGCCGCCACCACCACCCGCGCGGTCGCCGAGCGCGCCGGGATGCGGCAGGCGTCCATGTACCACTACGTCTCCGGCAAGGAGGAGCTGCTCGCCGAGCTCCTGGAGTCCACGGTCACGCCCTCGCTGACCTACGCCCGCGAGCTGCTGGCCGACGACGTGGCCCCGGCGGGGGGCCGGCTGTGGGAGCTGTGCCGGACCGACGTGGAGCTGCTGTGCGGCGGCCCGCACAACCTCGGCGGCCTCTATCTGCTGCCCGAGGTGCGCGCCGAGCGGTTCGCCGGCTTCCACGCCGTGCGCGCCGAACTCAAGGACGCCTACCGGCAGTTGCTCGCCGCGACCGAGGCCGGCGGCGCGCTCGCCAAGAGCGAGCTGGATCTGCGTACGGACCTGTTGTTCGGGTTGATCGAGGGCGTCATCCTCGTGCACCGCTCGGACCCGGAGCGGCCGGTGTCGGCCTTTGCCGAAGCGACCGCCGACGCGGCCCTGCGCATCGCCGGAATCTGACCTTCACTCGTCACGGTGAGTGGTTCTCGTACGCCTGTACCGCGTAACCGAACGTGTGCGAATCGCGGCTCTGCGTGTAAATGTGGCCGAGAGTACTCCTGTTGCGTGGGCGATTTCAGGTGCTTGCTGAATATGACACGGCGATGATCCGGTCGGACTAAGCTCGCCCGCAGCGCACCGAGTTGAGATGTATTCGTGCGCTTGTTCCCCATATGTGCGACTCCCCCCGTCGATTCGTTTCAGAGGGCCTACATGGTGAGTGTTCAATCCCCTCCCGGGCGCCGTGAACTTCCATACGCGCGCGTGCTGTTGCTGCCTGCCATAGTGATGGCCGCGGCGACCGGAGCAGCCGTCGCCGTGGTGACCGAGCCGGCCCGCACGGCCGTCGGCTGGTGCGGCGCCGTCGCCACACTCCTGGTGATCGCGACGGCGGCCGAAGCGGTACGACGCGGCCGAGCCCTGCGGAACCTGCGGGTCGAGAGCGGCCGTCACACTGCGTATCTGGAACGGCGGATCTCCCTGCACGAACAGGAGATGCTCCGCTTCGCTTACGAGATCGCGCCCGCCGCGCTCCACCGGATGCGGGCCGGGAATTCCCCCGGAGAGGTGATTCGCCAACTCGGCGAGATCGACCCCTCCTTCGGCGAACTCCCCGAAGCGCAGGTGCGGCTGCTGAAGACGGTGCTCGACATCATCGACCACGAGGAGGCCATGCGGGACTCCTCGCAGCGCTCCTTCGTCGACGTCGCCCGCCGCGTCCAGGCGATCGTCCACCAACAGGCAAAGGAACTCCGGGAGATGGAGGAGGACCACGGCCGCAACCCGGAGGTCTTCGACGACCTCCTGCGCATCGACCACGGCACCGCGCTGATCGGCCGTCTCGCCGACTCCGTCGCCGTGCTCGGCGGCGGCCGCCCGGGCCGTCAGTGGCCGGCGCCGGTGACCCTCTACAGCACGCTGCGCGGTGCCATGTCCCGCATCCTGGAGTACCGGCGCATCTCGCTGGACTCCATCGCCCACGTCAACATCCGCGGCGTCTCCGTAGAGCCGGTCATCCACGCCTGCGCCGAACTCCTCGACAACGCCACGCGCTACTCGCCGCCGCAGACCAAGGTGCACGTCACCGCCACCGAGGTGCAGACCGGCATCGCCATCGAGATCGAGGACGCCGGTGTCAGCCTCAGCGAGGAGGCCCGCGCCAAGACCGAGTCCATGCTGGAGCGCGCCAAGGCCGGCGTCGACCTCCAGGACCTCGGCGAGTCCCCGCGCCTGGGCCTCGCCGTCGTGGGCCGCCTGTGCAAGGCGTACGACATGCAGATCTCGCTGCGCTCCTCGGCGTACGGCGGTGTCCGCGCCGTCCTCGTGGTGCCGCGCGTGATGATGACCACCGACCCCGCGCCCGGCCTCGCCCACGGCGTGGGCGCCAGCGCCTCACCCAAGCCCGAACTCGGCGCGCTCGAAGGTCCCAAGCGCGCGCCGAAGAAGCGGCGCCCCACCAGTCCGCGCATCCCGGCAGGCGTGTCCATGGAGGACGAGGTCCCCGAGGTCACCGAATGGACCGCCAACGGCCTGCCGCAGCGGCGCAGTCGGGTCAAGACCCCGCTGCACGTCCGGCTCGCCGAACAGGCCGCCATCGAACGGGCCGAGCGGGACGGCACCCCGACCGTCTGGTCCACGCCCAAGGCGGAGCCCGAGCCGGAGAAGAAGGACGAACCCGAACCCGGCCTGTGGGTCGAGGCGTTCTGGGACGGACTCAAGGGCACGCCGGACCCGTTCGACATCCCCCAGCCGACCAACGAGCCGGCCCGTGTTGAGGCCGACGACGAGAGGGACCACAAGTGATCCAGCAGCGAGCCAACTTCGACTGGATGCTCAAGGATCTCGCCGACGGAGTACCGGGCATCGAGATGATCGTGGTGCTCTCCGCCGACGGCCTGCGCATCGCTCGCTACGGAGGTGATCCCGACGCGGCCGACCGCGTCGCCGCGGCCTGTGCGGGGCTGCAGAGCCTGGCGGGTGCGGTGGCCCACGAGATCCCGGACAGCGACGGCCGGATGAAGCTGGTCATCATCGAGATCAACGGCGGCTACTTCTACCTGATGGCCGCGGGCGCCAACGCCTACCTCGCGGTCCTCTCCGACGTGGTCGCCGAACCCGGACTGATGAGCAACCGCATGCGCGACCTCGTCGTGCGCATCGGAGCCCACCTCACCAGTCCGCCGAGGCGCAACGGGCAGACCGTATGACTCCTCCGAAACGCCAACGGCGATACCCCAAGGAAGAACCGCCCCTCAAACCCAAAGAGGGCAATGAGGGCAACGAGCGCAAAGAGGGCAAGCAGGGCGACGAGAAGGCGCCGGAACGCCTGTACGTGGTCGCCGGACGGGACGGCGAGCGCGCCGACCTCGACCTGGTCACCCTCATCGTGGCGCACTCCGATCCGTCTCCCTCCTCCACGCCCGAGCAGACGACGATGCTCCGGCTCTGTTCCGCCCCGCTCTCGGTGGCCGAGCTCTCGGCGTATCTCAGCCTGCCGTTCAGCGTGGTGACCGTGCTGCTCACCGAGATGCTGACGGCCGAGCTGGTGGTGGCGCGCGCCTCGATCGTCCGGCAGGCGCTCCCCGACCGTTCCCTTCTCGAAGCGGTGATGCATGGACTTCAAAGGCTCTGACACCGTCCCCGGCCCACGCACCGAGGACCACCTGCCGCACACGGCCCAGGCCGCGGCGAAGATCGTGATCGTGGGCGGCTTCGGAGTCGGCAAGACGACCATGGTCGGCTCGGTCAGCGAGATCAGGCCGCTGACCACCGAGGAGACCATGACGCAGGCCGGCGTCGGGGTCGACGACAACTACGGCTCCGAGTCCAAGACGGCCACCACCGTCGCCATGGACTTCGGCCGCATCAGCATCACCGACCAACTGGTGCTGTACCTCTTCGGCACCCCGGGCCAGGAACGCTTCTGGTTTCTGTGGAACGGCCTGTTCGAGGGCGCGTTGGGCGCGGTCGTGCTGATCGACACCCGTCGGCTGGAGGTCAGCTTCGACGTGATAGGGCGCCTGGAGGAACGTGGTGTGCCGTTCGTCGTCGCCGTCAACTCCTTTCCGGACGGCCCCCGTTACCCCGTCGAGGATCTGCGCACCGCGCTCGACCTGGCGGAGGACATCCCGATCATCGAGTGCGACGTGCGCCGTCGGGCCTCCAGCCGGGACGTCCTGATGACCCTCATGCGCTTCCTGCACTCGCTCGCCATGACGGGCGCGCTCACCTGACCCCCCGATTCCGTCCCACCCCCAGACAACGGATCCCTTTCGGAGCGACCACCGTGACGCCTGAACCCCACTCCCTCACCGGTACGGACGACCCCGCGCTCGGCCCGCCGCCCGGCTGTCCCGCCCACAACCGCGGCCCCGGGGGACTGCACCGGCTCTACGGTCCCGAGGCGGAGGACCTGGCCTCCCTGTACGAGACGCTGCGCGAGGAACACGGCCCGGTGGCGCCCGTACTGCTCCACGACGACGTACCGATGTGGGTGGTGCTCGGGCACACCGAGAACCTGCATGTGGTGCGTACGCCCTCGCAGTACTGCCGGGACAGCCGCATCTGGTCCCCGCTCCAGGAGGGCATGGTCAAGCCCGACCACCCGCTGATGCCGCACATCGCCTGGGAGCCCATCTGCTCCTACGCGGAGGGCGACGAACACCTGCGGCTGCGCGGCGCGGTCACCGGCGCGATCTCGACCATCGACCACCGCGGCACCCGCCGGCACATCAACCGCGCCACCCAGCGGCTGGTCAACCAGTTCTGCGAGAGCGGCCGCGCCGACCTCGTCAGCGACTTCGCCGAGCACCTGCCGATGGCCGTGATGTGCGAGATCCTCGGCATGCCCGAGGAGTACAACGACCGGATGGTGCAGGCCACCCGCGACATGCTCAGGGGCACCGAGACCGCGATCGCCAGCCACGGCTACGTCCTCGGCGCGCTGCAACGGCTGACCGCGCGCCGGCGCCAGCAGCCCGAGGAGGACTTCGCCAGCCAGCTCATCGGCCACCCCGCCCGGCTCACCGACGACGAGGTCACCAAGCACCTCTGGGTCGTCCTCATGGCCGCGTACGAGGCCACCGTCAACCTCATCGCCAACGTGCTGCGCATGGTCCTGACCGACCCGCGCTTCCGGGCCCAACTCAGCGGCGGCCAGATGACGGTGCCCGAGGCGGTCGAGCAGTCCCTGTGGGACGAGCCGCCGTTCAGCACCGTCTTCGCCTACTACGCCAAGCACGACACGGAGTTGGGCGGCCAGCGCATCCGCAAGGGCGACGGACTGCTGTTCGGTATCGCGCCGGGCAACGTCGACCCGCGCGTCCGTCCCGACCTCGCCGCCAACATGCAGGGCAACCGGTCCCACCTCGCCTTCGGCGGCGGCCCGCACGAGTGCCCAGGCCAGGACATCGCCCGTGGCATCGCCGACACCGGTGTGGACGCGCTGCTGATGCGACTGCCGGACGTCCAACTCGACTGCGACGAGGAGGACTTGACCTGGACGCACTCGATCGCCTCACGGCACCTGGTGGAGCTGCCGGTCTACTTCGAACCGAAGCCTCCGCAGGACATCATGCAGAAGCCGGGCCACGCCCCCGTCCCGCCGCAGCGGGCCACCTGGCAGGTCGGCTCCGTACAGACCGAGTCGTCGCCCCCGGTGGCCGTGGCGCCCGTCGTGGAACCGCAGCCGGTCGCCCCGCCGCCGCAGCAGCCGTACGTGCCGGCGCCGGAACCCGTCCGCGGGTTGAGCGCCTGGCAGCGCTTCCTGCGCTGGTGGCGCGGCTACTGACCGTCCCAGTCACCGTAGGAGGACCAGGCTTCGAGGGTGCGCGTGCTCCGTAGCCGGTGCTCGACCCCCGTGACCGGATCGGTGAACTCCAGTGCCCGCGCCAGCAGTTGGAGCGGGCGCCGGAAGTCGCCGGCCGGCACGGGGTCGGCCACCTCGGGGTAGAGCGGGTCACCGAGGATGGGTACGCCGAGCCGGTTCATGTGCACGCGCAGCTGATGCGTCTGCCCCGTGGCGGGCAACAGCCGGTACCGCGCGATCCCGCGCTCAGCCCGCCGCTCCACCAACTCGACACGGCTCACGGCGTTCGGCTCGCCCTCGACCTCGTAGGCGGCCAGCACGCCCCGCTCCTTCACGATCCGACTGCGTACCGTTTGGGGCAGTTCGAGCCCGGAGGCATACGGCGCCACCGCCTCGTACTCCTTGCGCACTCGCTTGTCGCGGAACAGCGACTGGTACGCGCCCCGGTCCTCGGGCCGCACCGTGAACAGCACCAGCCCGGCGGTGAGCCGGTCCAGCCGGTGCGCGGCGCCGAGCGCGGGAATGCCCAACTCCCGGCGCAGCCGCGCCAGCGCGGTCTCGGTGACGTGGCTGCCGCGCGGGGTGGTGGCCAGGAAGTGCGGCTTGTCGGCGACGACGAGGTGCTCGTCCCGGTACACGACGTCCAGCGCGAACGGCACGGGCACCTCGGCGGCCAACTCCCGGTGGAACCACACGAACATGCCCGGCACGTACGCCGCGTCCGGCGCCACGGCCCGCCCGTCGACCCCGACGACCTCCCCCGCGTCGAACATCCCGTCCACGATCCCGACGCCCGCCCCACTGAGCCGCTCCACGAGGTGCTCCCGAACGGTTGTCCAGGGTCCTTCGGGGGGCAGCTTCACGCGCACGGGGTCGATGCCCTGGCGTTGGGGGAGGGGGGAGGGTGGGATGCGGGGTTTGCGTTTCATCAGGGGGTCAGCGTACGGGCGAGGTGGGCGGAGGCGGGATCAGGCGTACGGGGGCCGGTCGGGGCGCATCGGAATCAAGCGGCCGGAGACCGGTCGGGACGCGGGGAGCCGGCGCGCGGTACGCGATCGGCAGGGCGAGCGCCACGAGGAGTCCGCTCGCCCACTGGGGGCTGCGGGTTCGGCCGCAAGGCTGTCGCCGTGGAGCTGTATGACTCCGCCGCGTTCGCCGCGCGTGGATCGAGCCGCTCCCGGCCTGACTCGCTCCTGCACGAAAAGCTGCGACGACCAGTCACCCGCGCTGGGACAATCCAGGCCTTCGAGCCGACTCCGTCAACTGGAGGTGCCCGTGGGCTCATTGGAGTTCATCTCCTCTCTGAAGTGGCCCATCACGGTCCTGATCCTTGCCGTGGGTGCCTACTGGACGGTCAAACGGAATCAGGGTTTGAAGGTCGAGCTGAAACAGTTCCTGGCCACGCGGAACGTCCGCGCGGTGGTCGGCGGACAGGAACTCGAGTTCACACACGCAGAGGCTGCCGTGGCTCTCGCCGCTCAGCCGGATGAGCACCTGATGAGGCTGGAGGAGGAGTCAGGGGTGCGCACGTTGGCGACCACTTCGGAGGTCACCCGGCTCAGGCGAGGAGCGATTGAGGGGATCATGCGCGACGCAGCGGTATGGGGGTGGCGGGTGGGTCGGACAGGATCCGAGCGGCCGCCCAATCCTGTGATTCGGTGGACCGAGGACGGGGTGCCCGAGATTCACACCAGCCCGGAGCAGGCCGAGGCGGAGACGAGGGGCCGGGACGAAGAGGTGTTTGAAAAGATCTTTTCGCAGTTCAAGACGCAGCGCCCCGCTTGGGAGGGCGACCCGGATACCCCGTGACCCGCAGGGCACGGCCGGCCGACGGCATCTCCCTGTGCGATTGGGACGGTCTGCCGCGCTCGTCCAGCAGGATCCGGAGTTCTCACTCATCTGTGGTCAACATGGGCACACCACCTCCATGCGTCACACATGAGGACGCATGATGCCCCCCTGCTCATCACGTCCTTGGGGGGACCATGACTGACACTGTGCCGCCACCCATGCCCGACTTCCCACCGCCCGCGCCCGAGCCGCCGGCTCCGAAGAAGTCGCGCACCCACCTGATCGTCATCGCCTCGGCCGCCGCGGTGATCGCCGCTGTCATCGGCACAGGGATCGTGGTCGTGCAGTCCGGAGACGACGACAGCAAGTCGGCCGCGGCCGGATCAACGTCGAGCGCCCCGGACGACGACACCGTGACCGCCGCCGCGGAGGAGCCGGACCCCTCGCCGGTGTACGACGAGGTCGACGCCGACGACTTCACGATCGAACTGCGCACCACCGCGCGGCAGTGCTTCGGGTCGGCAGGCTGCAATGTGACGGTCGAGCCGGACCTGACGTACCTGGGCGACAGTCAGGACATCGACCCGGACGCCGCGTACAGGATCACCTACGAGATCCACGGCGACGAGTCGGGCCCGGTCATCGAGACGGCCGAACTGTCGGACCGGACAAGCCTGAACTACACGCCGTCTCTGATCAGCACAGCCTCGGCGGGTACGAACGTATCCGTGGAGATCACCGCCATCGCGACCCAGGGGTAATGAGACGTCGCGGGCCGGGCCCGCAGCATTCCGTATCTGTCACGGGTTCGTCACGCACCGTACGAGCGGGGAGGCGGATCTGACACGGTGTCCCCTCAACTACGCATCAGGGGTCGCATCGTGTCCAACTCCGCATTTCCGCCGCCCGGTCAGCCGACATGGGCCGCCGGTCCACCACCGGGGAAGCGGCGGAACTGGAAGCTCATCGGCGGTGTCACCGCGGGCATCCTCGTCATCGGCGGCATCGGTTCTGCTTGCGGCAACAAGACCGGCGGAAGTGGCAGCCCGACCACCACAACCGCCGGCAGCAGCGCCGAGACCGCCGACGAGACCAAGACCGTCCCCGACTTCGTCGGCATGGGTCTGCAATCCGCTCAAGACACCGCGCAGGAAGCCGGGTTCTACGACCTGAAGAGCCACGACTCCCTGGGCCGCGACCGCCACCAGATTCTCGACCGGGACTGGAAGGTCTGCTCCCAGAACGTGAAGGCAGGCAGCAGCGCGCCGACCGACACCCAACTCGACTTCGGTGCCGTCAAGCTCGACGAGACCTGCCCCGGCAAGGACCAGGCCGCGCCTTCGGCGGCCGGCGGGGCGATGCCGGACTTCAAGGGGAAGTCGGTCCAGGCCGCCCGCGACGCGCTCGACTCCAGCACGTCGATCACCGTCAACGACGCGTCCGGCGACGGCAGGATCGTGCTCATCGGCTCGAACTGGCAGGTGTGCACCCAGAAGCCGGCCGCCGGGGCGAAGTTGAGCGGGCAGCCGGTCGTGTTCGGCGCGGTGAAGTTCGGCGAGGCCTGTCCGTAGCAGCGTGGGATGCCCCGCCCGATGGACAGCGCAATGGGCGGGGCATCGTCACGGCAGGGGAGGGTGGTTAGGCGGATTCGGCGGGCGCCCCCGATGGCGCCCCCTCCGCAACAGAGGCCCCTCGCCGTGCCCTCACGCCCTGATACAGGAACCCAAGTACCAGCGTGACCAGCAGGAATATGGCCGTGAACCACTGGAAGTACCAATGCCCGCCCGCCGGGTCGTACACCGCCGCCCGAGGCCACGCCAGGTTGATCGTCATCAGGAGGCCGTAGACGAGGGCGAGGGCGTTGACCGGGATGCCCCAGCGGCCCAGGGAGAAGAGCTTCGCGCCCGTTTCGTCGGTGCCGTCGGTGGTGAACTCGCCGCGTAGGCGGCGGAGCAGGAGCGGGCCCGTGACCATCGCGTAGGCCAGGTACAGCATCACGATGCAGGTGGTGCCGATGGCCAGGAAGGCCTCCGGGGAGGAGAAGTTGAGCAGGAGCAGCGCTGCTGCCAGGACGCCTACCACCAAGGCCGGCGCGCTGGGCATGCCCGTGCGTGGGTTGACTCGGGACAGGCGGGCGGCGAAGGGGAGTTGGCCGTCGCGGGCCATGGAGAACAGCATGCGGCAGGCCGCCGTCTGGATGGCGAGGGTGGCCACGGCGATCGCCACGACCACGTCGGCGAGGAGGACCTTGCCGAAGCCGTCGCCGAGGCTGCTGGTGAGGACGTAGCTCAGGCCGTCCACCGACAGGTGGCCGTCCGTGAGGCTGGGGGCGGCGAGCAGGCCGCCGAGGACGATCAGGCCACCCAGGAGGCCCGCGGCGCCGAGTGCGGTGAGGATCGTGCGGGGTGCCGTGCGGCGGGGGTCGCGCGTCTCCTCGCTCATCTCGCCCGCGCTGTCGAAGCCGATCATCACGTACGCCGCGGTGAACGAGCCCACCGCCAGCGCCCCGAACAGGCCGGACTGGGCCGCGCCGGTGGTGTGGAAGGTGATGCTCGGGGTGCGCTCGGAGTGGGTGAGCAGCAGGACGACGATGAGGATCGCGCCGATGATCTCGGCGGTCACCCCGACCCGGTTGATCAGGGACATCACACGGTTGTCGAGGATGTTCACCAGCGTGGTGAGGACCAGCAGGATCACGCCGAGCACGGCCGCGTTGGCCGCGCCGTCCGCCGAGGTCGGGGCGGGGTCGGTGCCGATCAGCTGGAAGCCCGACCAGATCGCCGGCAGCACCATCTGCAGCGCCAGCGCGGCCGCGGCGACCACCACGATCTGCCCGATCACCATGATCCAGCCGGCGAACCAGCCGAAGGTGAGGTTCGACAGGCGCGACGACCACTGGTAAATGGCGCCGGAGATGGGGTAGCGCGCGGCCAGTTCGGCGAAGCAGGCGGCCACCAGGAGTTGGCCGACCAGGACCACCGGCCAGGCCCAGAAGAAGGCGGGGCCGCCGAACGCGTACCCGAAGGCGAAGAACTGGAAGACGGTCGTCAGGACCGAGATGAAGGAGAAGCCGGCCGCGAAGGAGGCATACCGGCCGAGGCTGCGGTGCAGCTCCTGGCGGTAGCCGAACTCGGCGAGGGAGTGGTCGTCGGGGGAGTGCGGCGGGTCGGGGCGTACGTCGGAGGGGGCGGTTGTCGTCACGGCGGCACCTGCCTTCGGCGCGGGAGCGGAGAGTGCGCGGAGTTCCTGTCGGCGACAGGGCGTGCGGAGTTCCTGTCAGGCGACAGAAATTAGGGAGGGGCTGTTTCATGCGCGTCACGCCGCCGTGTCCGGGGCGGGCCCAAGTCCTCACGCCCTTGCGCTGCCGCCCGAATCGCGATACATCGTGTATTGACGGTCTGGGTGACTCGCGATATGTTCGGCTACGGATATTTGAGGCCGGAGAGTGGATCGAGGGGACCGTCATGGCGGTGAAGCGTCGCAAGCTCAACAACCCGCTCGCGCTCGCCGTGTTGGTGACCCTCTGGCAGAAGCCGATGCATCCGTACGAGATCGCCCAGACCCTGCGCCGCCAGGGCAAGGACACCAGCACGAAGATCAACTACGGCTCGCTCTACACGGTCGTGCAGAGTCTGGAGAAGCACGGCTTCGTCGAGGTCACCGACGTGGAGCGGCAGGGCAACCGGCCCGAGCGCACGGTCTACGGGCTCACCGAGGCCGGGCGCGCGGAGATGACCGAGTGGCTCTCCGACCTGGTGGCCGTACCGGTCAAGGAGTACCCGATCTTCGAGACGGCGCTGTCGCTGATCGGGGCGCTGCCGCCCGACGAGGCGATCCGGCTGCTCGAAGAGCGGCTGCGCGGCCTCGACGTGGAGGTGGCGAGCGGGCGGGCGGCGCTGGCGAAGCTCTGCGAGACGCTGCCGCGGCTCTTTCTGGTCGAGGTCGAATATCAACTGCACATGGTCGAGGCGCAGGCGGAGTGGGTCCGCGGTCTCCTGGAGGAGATCGAGAAGGGCTCCCTGTCGGGCGTCGACGGGTGGCGCCACTTCCACGAAACGGGGGATACGCCACCGGAGTTCACGTAACCGGATTTCACGTCACGCAGAAGAACCCCGACCGAGCTGTTGGAGCAGCTCAGCCGGGGTCTCGAACCCCGAACCGACTCCACCGTGCGGCGGGCCAGGCTGATCGAGGTGCGGCACACCCAGGATAGCCCGGCGCTCTTCGCACGCGTGGACGGACGGATCGGTCCTCATCCGCTCACTCAGGAGAGCTGTCGTCATGAGTTCCACCCGTATGAGTCCCACCGGTTTGAGTCCCACCCGTGCGCCCGCGGTCGAGGCGCGTCAGCTGATCAAGACCTATCCCGGTGACGTCACCGCCCTCAACGGCATGGACGTCACCGTCGAACCCGGCACCGTCCTCGGGCTGCTCGGCCCGAACGGCGCCGGCAAGTCCACCACCGTCAAGATCCTCACCACCCTGGCCCGCCCCGACTCGGGCACCGCCACCGTCGCCGGCCACGACGTGCTGCGCCACCCGGACCGGGTGCGTCGCGCGATCGGGGTGGTCGCCCAGAGCTCCGGCGCCGACCCGGTCGCCACGGGCCGCGAGAACCTCCAACTGCAGGGCAGGCTCTACGGGTTGAGGGGGGCCGATCTCGGCAGGCGAGTCGACGAGCTGCTCGACCGGTTCAGCCTCGTCGACGCCGCCCGGCGTCCCGTCAAGGGCTACTCCGGCGGCATGCGGCGCCGGCTCGACGTGGCCCTCGGCCTGGTGCACCGGCCCGAGGTGCTGTTCCTCGACGAGCCCACCACCGGTCTGGATCCCGAGGCCCGCACCGCGATGTGGGACGAGATCGACCGCCTCGCCGGCGAGGAGGGGCTGACCATCCTGCTCACCACGCACTATCTGGAGGAGGCCGACCGGCTCGCCGAGCGCGTCGCCATCGTCGACCGCGGCCGGGTCGTCGTCGAGGGCACCCCGGACTCCCTCAAGGGCGAACTCCGCGGCGACGCCGTCCACTTGGAGGTGCGAGAGGCGGTCGGCGAAGCCGGTCGTACGCTCCTCACCGGCGCCCTGCGTCAACTGCCCGGCGTGCACGAGGTGTTGGTCGACGGGCGCCGTATCAGCGTCCGCGCCGACGACGGAGCGGCCGCCGTACCCGCCCTGCTCGCGGCCCTGGAGCGGGCCGGGGTCGGCGTCGCCGCCGCGACCGTCGCCCGCCCCTCCCTCGACGACGTCTACCTCCGTTACGCCGGCCGCCGTTACTCCGAGGCCGACGCCGGAGCCGGCGAGCCCCTCGTCCTGGCCGGAGGTGCGCGATGAGCACGGCCGTCTCCCAGACCTGGTACATGACGCAGCGTCAACTCATGGTGTTCGCGAGGCAGCCCGCGTACGCGATCATCACCCTGATCCAGCCGGTGATCTGGCTGTTCCTGTTCGGCGGCCTCTTCAAGAAGGTCGTCGAGCTGGGCGGCTTCGGCACCACCTCCTACCTCGACTACCTGGTCCCGGGCGTGGTGGTGATGAGCGCGCTCAGCTCCAACATGTGGGCCGGCATGGGCACGTTGGAGGAGATCCAGCGGGGCACCCTCAACCGCTTCCTGACCACACCCGTCAGCCGGGCCGCCCTGATGAACGGCAACGTCGTCAACAACGGCCTGGTGACCGCGTTCCAGTCGGTCGTCATCGTGCTGCTCGGTCTGCTCGGCGGCGCCGACTACCCGGGCGGCGTCGGCGGCGTAGCGATCCTGGTGGTCGCCT
The DNA here is from genome assembly GCF_029892565.1 of Streptomyces pseudovenezuelae. GTDB lineage: Bacteria > Actinomycetota > Actinomycetes > Streptomycetales > Streptomycetaceae > Streptomyces > Streptomyces pseudovenezuelae_A. Next base: position 322,642 of record NZ_JARXVH010000006.1, read on the forward strand.
CGGTGCTGCTCGGCACGGTGTTCGGGGCGCTGTCCAACGCGCTGGGCATGCTGGTGCGGGAGCGGGAGTCGATCATCGGGATCAACACCTTCCTGCTGCTGCCGCTGACGTTCCTGTCGAGCGCTTTCATGGCGCCGTCCCAGATGCCGGGCTGGATGCGGCACGTCGCCGATTTCAATCCGCTCAACTGGGCGATGGTCGCGGGCCGTTCGGCGCTGTCCGAGGATCCCGACTGGGGTGACGTGCTCAGCCGCGGGGGTGCGCTGCTGGCGCTCGCGGTGGTGGCGGTGTGGCTGTCGATCCGGACGTTCAGGTCGTACCAGCGGTCGGTGTAGGCGAGTTGACGGCGGTCGACATGGACGCATGACGAAGCGGCGGCACCCCGAGAGGTGCCGCCGCTTCGAAGATGCCGGGCAAGGGGCGCGTCACGCCGCGGACGTCGTGCCCTCCTGCTCCGCCTCGATGCGCGCGTTCCACTCCCGCTTGGAGGCCTGCCAGCCGTCCTCGTTGTGGCCGAGCCGCCAGTAGCCGGAGATCGACAGGTCCTCGCGGGGGATGCTGAGGTCGACACGGAGCAGCTGACGCAGCTCTTTGACGAAGTGGGCCTCGCCGTGGACGAAGGCATGCACCCGGCCCTCCGGGAACGTCAGCGCCTGTACCGCGTCGAGGAGGGGCTCGCCGACCGGCCGGTCGCCGCGGTGCAGCCAGACGACCTCCACGTCGGAGTCGATCTTCTGCTCCTCCTCGGGGCCTGAGATCTCCACGAAGGCGTGGGCGACCGTGCCCGCGGGCAGCGCCTCCAGGGCGCGGGCGATCGCGGGCAACGCGCTCTCGTCGCCGACGAGCAGATGCCAGTCCGCGTTCGGGTCGGGCGCGTAGGCGCCGCCGGGGCCCATGAAGCGCACGGTCTCGCCCGGCTGGACGTTCGCCGCCCACGGGCCGGCCAGGCCCTCGTCGCCGTGCACCACGAAGTCCAGTGTCAGTTCGAGCAGTTCGGGGTCCCAGGCGCGGACGGTGTAGGTCCGGGTCACCGGCCACTGCTCGCGGGGGAACTCCGCGCGGATCCGCTCAAGGTCGAAGGGCTCGGGATAAGTGGCGCCACCGGTGGGGAACAGGAGCTTCACGTAATGGTCGGTGCAGGTGTCGGCCGAGAACACGGCCAGTTCCTCACCGCCGAGCACCACACGCTGCATGTGCGGGGTGAGCCGTTCGGTGCGGACGACCTGCGCGGTGTGGGGCTTCCGCGGCTTCCGAGCCGGGCGTTCTGCCATGGCGGCCTCCCTGTTCCCTTGCTAAGGCATACCTAAGTTAGCATCTCTCTCCTACTTAACACCCCCCGCATGAGAGGTTACTGAGACCGACACGCAGAGCTTTGCTCTCCCGTCATGAGAGGGTGAGTTGCTGATATGGGAACTGGGTTTACGTCGCTTGGTGTCCTGATCATGCTCCGAGGGTGACGAGCAGCCGGTGCAGCGAGCCGCCCAGCCCCCAGCGCGCCGCCAGCGCGTCCAGCGCCGCCGGATCGCGCGGCGTGTGCGGCAGGGCCGTGTCGACCTCGGGAAGCGGCACGTCGTCGGCGACCTTGACCACCGTCGGAGCCACCGCCATGTACGGGCGGGACTCGTCCAGGCGCTTGCGCTGCGACGGCGTGAGCTTCGCCTTCGGGTCGTCCACCGCGGCCATGATCCCGGCCAGGTCCCCGAACTCGGCGAGCAGCTTCGCGGCCGTCTTCTCGCCGATGCCCGGCACGCCCGGCAGACCGTCGCTCGGGTCACCGCGCAGCGTCGCCAGATCCGCGTAACCGCGGCCGTCCACCCCGTACTTCTCGCGCAGCACCGCCTCGTCGGTGAGCTGGAGCATGCCGACGCCCTTGAGGGGGTAGAGCACGCGCACCCCCCGCTCGTCGTCGACCAGTTGGTAGAGGTCGCGGTCGCCGGTGACGATGTCGACCGGGCCCTTCGCCAGCGCGGTGAACGTGCCGATCACGTCGTCCGCCTCGTACCGGGCGACGCCCACGCGCGCGATGCCGAGCGCGTCCAGGACGTCCTCGATGACCGGGACCTGCGGCGAGAGCGTGTCCGGGATCTCCTCCGCGTCCGGTCCCGCCTCGTGCTCCTCGGCGACGCGGTGCGCCTTGTAGGAGGGGATGAGGTCGACCCGCCACTGGGGGCGCCAGTCCGCGTCCATGCACGCCACCAGCTGATCGGGGCGATGGTCCTTGACCAGGCGGTCGATGAATTCGAGGAGCCCGCGCACGGCGTTCACCGGCGTGCCGTCCGGGGCCTTCACGGACTCCGGGACGCCGAAGTAGGCGCGGAAGTAGAGCGAGGCGGTGTCGAGGAGCATCAGTCGTCCGGTCACGCTCGCATCATGCCGCACCGGACCGACACTCACCCGTCACCGGGACCCGCATGGCAGTTGTAAACGACTTGTGAACTGGCCCACCAGGGAGTTTGACCCGACCTCACCAGGGCAGGCGCCGCCTCGGAGCGATGCCAAGTGCACATACGGCTGTTTGCGGCCCGTCGTCTCCTGTTCCCTTGCCCCGAGAGACGAGAGGTACGCGTGGAAGCCACGCTTGAGGCAGAGCATCTCTACAAGGTGTTCGGCAGACGACCGGACGAGGCGGTACGGAGGCTGGAGGACGGAGTCGACCGGGAGGAACTGCGCGCGGACGGCACCACCGCCGCCGTCATCGACGCCTCCTTCACGGTGGCACCCGGCCAGATCTTCGTAGTGATGGGTCTGTCCGGATCCGGCAAGTCCACCCTGCTCAGGATGCTCAACGGTCTCCTGGAGCCGACCGCGGGCCACGTCCGCTTCGACGGACAGGACCTCACCGGACTCTCCGACCGCGACCTGCGCGCCGTCCGGGCCCGGAAGATCAGCATGGTCTTCCAGCACTTCGCGCTCTTCCCGCACCGCAGCGTCATCGAGAACGCCGCCTACGGTCTGGCCGTGCAGGGCGTGCCCCGCGCCGAGCGCGAGCGTCGCGCCGGCGAGGCGCTGGCCCTGTGCGGACTGGCCGGCTGGGAGAAGTCGTGGCCCGACGAGCTGTCCGGCGGCATGCAGCAGCGCGTGGGCCTGGCCCGCGCGCTCGCCACCGACCTGCTGCTGATGGACGAGTCGTTCAGCGCACTGGACCCGCTCATCCGCCGTGACATGCAGGACCAACTCCTCCAGCTCCAGCAGTCCTTGAAGAAGACGATCGTCTTCATCACGCACGACCTCAACGAGGCCATGCGCCTGGGCGACCGCATCGCCGTCATGCGCGACGGACGCATAGTCCAGACCGGCACCGCGGAGGACATCCTCGTGCGGCCCGCCGACGACTACGTCGCCTCCTTCACCAAGGACGTCGACCGCTCCCGCGTGCTCACCGCCTCGGCCGTGATGGACACGGACCTGCGCGGCGACGAGGCCGACTGCGCCTGCGAGACCGCGACGCCGGACACGTCGTTCGGTGAACTCTGCGCGATCAGCGCCCGGTTGACGCACCCGGTCGCCGTCCTCGACGCGAAACACAAACTCGTCGGCGTGGTCCCCAGGCAGCGCCTGGTCGGCTTCCTCGGCGACGAGCAGGGCACCCCCGTCTCCTGCGACTCCCCGCGTGACGCGGGCGGCGACAAGGCGGTGGCCCGTGCCTAGGATCCCCCTCGGCGACTGGGTCAACGACGCGGTCGACTGGCTGCTCAACCACGTCTCCTGGCTCTTCGACTTCCTCAAGACCGTCTTCACGGGCACCTACGACGGCATCAACGCCGTCCTCCAGGCCCCCGAACCCCTGTTGCTGGCAGGCATCTTCGCCGTGCTCGCGTTCTGGCTGCGGGGCACGACCGCCGGTCTGCTCACCTTCGTGGGATTCGCCTTCATCGACTCCCTCGAACTGTGGGACGACGCGATGGTGACCCTGTCGCTCGTCCTCGTCGCCACGATCATCGCGCTGGTCGTCTCGGTGCCCGTGGGCATCTGGGCGGCGCGCTCCAACCGGGTCAGCGGAATCGTCCGGCCCGTCCTGGACTTCATGCAGACGCTGCCGGCGATGATCTACCTCATTCCGGCGATCCTGTTCTTCGGCACCGGCGCCTCCGCGGGCATCGTCGCGACCCTGATCTTCGCGCTCGCCCCCGGTGTGCGCATGACGGAGCTGGGCATCCGGCAGGTCGACAAGGAACTGGTCGAGGCGGCCGACGCGTTCGGCACCACACCCCGCGACATCCTCCTGCGCGTCCAACTGCCCCTCGCGCTGCCGACCGTCATGGCCGGCGTCAACCAGGTCATCATGCTCGGCCTGTCCATGGCCGCGATCGCCGGCATGGTCGGCACCGGCGGCCTCGGCGGCGACGTCAACGAGGCCATCGGTCAGCTCAACGTCGGCCTCGGCTCCGAGGCGGGCGTGGCCATCGTGATCCTCGCGATCTACCTGGACCGCATGACCAGCGCCCTGGGCACCCAGGTCTCCCCACTGGGCCGGCGCGCCGCCGCCAAGGCACGTGCCGCGCAGAGCGGCCTCAAGATCTGGTCCTACCGGCCCACCCCCCAGATCGCCGTGGTCGGTGTCGTCGTCCTCGCCCTGGTGGCGGGCGGCATGGGCGTCTTCGGCGGCAAGTCGGACGGCGCCACGGTCGCCGACGGCAACGATGTCGGTCAGGGCAAGAAGCTCAGCATCGGCTACATCCCCTGGGACGAGGGCGTCGCCTCCACCTTCCTGTGGAAGGAGATCCTGGAGCAGCGCGGCTACCAGGTCGACGCCAAGCAGTTCGACGCCGGCCCGCTCTACACCTCCCTCGCGCAGGGCAGCGTCGACTTCGAGACCGACTCCTGGCTGCCGACGACCCACGCGCAGTACTGGAAGAAGTACGGCAGCAAGCTCGACGACCTGGGGGCCTGGTACGACCAGACCTCTCTGGAGCTGAGCGTTCCGGCGTACATGAAGGACATCAACTCCCTCGACGACCTCAAGGGCAAGGCCTCGACCTTCGGCGGGAAGATCACCGGCATCGAGTCCAGCGCCGGTGAGATGGCCCTGCTGAAGAGCAAGGTCCTCAAGGAGTACGGCCTCGACAAGGAGTACAAGGTCGTCGACAGCTCCACGCCCGCCATGCTGGCCGAGCTCAAGCGGGCGTACAGCAAGCAGGAGCCGATCGTCGTCACGCTCTGGTCGCCGCACTGGGCGTACAACGACTACAAGCTGAAGAAGCTCAAGGACCCCAAGGACCCCAAGGACGCCTGGGGCAAGGGCGACGGTGTGCACACCCTCTCCCGCAAGGGGTTCGCGGACGAGAACCCGACCGTCGGCAAGTGGCTGAAGGACTTCAAGCTCACCGAGAAGCAGCTCACCAGCCTCGAAGCCGAGATCAACAAGGCGGGCAAGGGCAAGCAGCAGGACGCGGTGCGCACCTGGCTGAAGGACTACCCCGGGCTCGTCGACAAGCTGGCCCCGGTCCAGAAGACCAAGGCCGCCGCCGAGACCAAGCGCGCGATCGACGTGGCCTGGTTCCCCTGGGACGAGGACATCGCCGTCACCTACCTCTGGAAGAACGTCCTGGAGAAGCGCGGCTACAAGCTCAACCTCAAGCAGATGGACGTCGGCCCGGTCTACACAGGGCTCGCCTCCGGTGACCTCGACCTCAACTTCGACGCCTGGCTGCCGTACGCGCAGCAGAACTACTGGGACAAGAGCAAGGACAGACTCAAGGATCTCGGCACCTGGTACCAGCCGACCTCCCTGGAGGTCGCGGTGCCCTCGTACGTCAAGGGCATCAAGTCCTACGAGGACCTCAAGGGCAAGGCCGACCTCTTCGACGGGAAGATCATCGGCATCGAACCGGGCACCGGCGAGATGAACCTGCTCAAGACGAAGGTGCTGCCGGGCTACGGCCTGGACAAGGAGTACGAGGTCGTCGACGGCTCCACGCCGGCGATGCTGGCCGAGCTCAAGCGCGCCTACGCCAAGAAGCAGCCCGTCGCCGTCGTCCTGTGGTCCCCGCACTGGGCGTACAGCCAGTACGACCTCACCAAGCTGAAGGACGACAAGAAGCTCTTCGGCGAGGGGAACACGATCCGGACCATCTCCAACGAGAAGTTCCCGGACGAATACCCCCAGCTCACCAAGTGGATCAAGAACTTCCACATGAGTGAGGCCGAACTGGGCAGCCTGGAGAGCGAGATAAACGAGCACGGCCAGGGCCACGAGCAGGAGGCGGTCACCGCCTGGCTCAAGGATCACCCGGACATGGTCGACCGGATGACCCCGCAGTAGCCGCTGCACCGACACCCCCGAGGGGTGGGCCTCCCCGCGCGTCCTGACAGCGTGTGGTGAAGCCCACCCCTCGGGCCATGTCCGGGGAACCCCCCGGCTCCGTACGCTCGATTCCCCCCTGCAACCCGTCCCCGTGAGAACGCCGTGATACGTCCGCTCCCGCTCGCCGCGCCCCTGTCCGCCGCGCTCCTCACGGCGGCCGCGCTGGTGGTGCCGCAGCTGTCGTGGGCGGCCCCCGAGCACGCCTCCGCGGCCACCGCACGGCTGGCCGAGCTGGCGGGCGACGTGCGCGCGGCGGACGGCTCGGTCCTCGACGCGCGGGACGACACCGGGCGCACGATGGACACCGCGCAGATCGTGCAGGGCCCGGGCGGCGGCTACCTCGCCGTCTACCACACCACGCTGCCCGACGGCCGCTTCCACGCGGCCGTCGCGACCTCCGCCGACCTGCGCACCTGGACCGGCCGGCACGACTTCGGCGTGGGCTCCAGTCAACCCTCGCTCGCCTCCGACGGCAGCGGCGGATATGTGCTCGGCTACGAAAAGGATCCAGCCAACCACATAGCGCTACATCACTACCCAGACCTCGCCGCCCTGCTGGCCGGAAACGCCGACCGCGCCTTCGACGCGCCCCGCACTCTTTCGCGCTGCGCGGAGGGCACCCCGGACCTCACTTCGGTGCACGGCGACACCGTGGAACTGACCGGCCACTACCGGGCCGGCTGCGACACCGACCGCCAACTCCGCGCCGTCCTCACCGACTTCACCCACTGGCGGGCACGCCCTGATCACAGGCTCGACCGGGCCCTGCTGACGTGGGGCACGGGTGGGAACATAGGGGACCGTTCGGGCATTGAACTGAACGGCGGAAGTCTCGTGCTCATCGAGGGACAGCGGTGGCGCGGGGACTTCGGGAGCTGGCGGACGTACGCCTACGACCCCGTCACCGGACGGGCCGATCGGCTGGCGATCCGCACCCCCGGAGGCAGCCGCGCCTTCGCCAACCCCTCCGCAGCGCTCATCACCGCTCCGAACGGCCGTCCGGCCCTGCTGGTCAGCCTCTTCGTCCCGAAGGAGGGAGCCGCGCCCGGCGAGTCCGGGGAACTCATCTACTGGCGAGAGTTGGCGCGTTGACCGCACGAAGTGTTTACGGGTATGTGACGGGCACATGAAACAGTTTGCCGAACCTGCGTAAGGTGCAGAGAACTCATCAGGAGTACCGCACCCGGACGCCGGTGCACGGAATGCGGTTCACCGCGACCGGACATGCGGACCGACGAGTGAAGGAGGGAGCCGGAGCGATGGGCGACCACAAAGACGACCACAAGGGCCAGCCCCTGCGAGTGGGCGCGGCCGTGCGGCGGCGGCGCCGTGCGCTGGAACTCACCCTCGCCGTCGTGGCCGAACGCAGCGGCCTGTCCGTCCCCTTCCTGAGCCAGATCGAGAACGAGCGCGCGCGGCCCAGCACCACGTCCCTGGAGAAGGTCGCCGACGCCCTGCGCACCACCGCCGTCGAACTCCTCGCCGCTGCCGACCCGGCGTGCAGCGTCGACGTCGTCCGCGTCGAACCGGCCGGCTCGGCGGGCGAACCGCGGATGCGTTCCCTGGTGCGGGGTCACCACCAGATGCACGCCTCGGAGTTCACCGGCGACCACGACGCGGGCCGTGAATTCCAGTACCGCAACGACCAGTTGATGTACGTCGCCGACGGCGCCGTGGAGATCGAGGCGGAGGGCCGCGCCTACCGGCTCGGCCGCGGCGACACGCTGTACCTGACCGGCGGGGTGCGCCACCGCTGGCGGGCGACCGTGTCGGACACGCGCGTGGTCGTCGTCGCGGTGGCCGAGCACATCGAGGCGGTCCAGGACCGGTCGCGTCAGTGACACCCCGCGTCGTCTCCCTGGTCCCGTCGCTCACCGAGGCGGTGGCACACTCCGTGCCGGGCGCCCTGGTCGGCGCGACGGACTGGTGCACACACCCCGCAGGCCTCGCCGTCACCCGCATCGGCGGCACCAAGAACCCGAAGGTCGACGCGATCCTCGCCCTGCGCCCCGACCTGGTGGTCGCCAACGAGGAGGAGAACCGCGCGCCCGACCTCGCGGCCCTGCGCGCGGCGGGCGTCGAGGTCCTGGTGACCGAGGTGCGGGACGTGCCGCAGGCCTTCCGCGAACTGACCCGCGTGCTGGCGGCGTGCGGCGCCACGGCCCGCCCCCGCTGGCTGGACGAGGCGCAGGCCACCTGGGCCGCCCTCCCCGCGCCGCAGAGCCGCACCAGGGCCGTCGTACCGATCTGGCGCCGCCCCTGGATGGTGCTGGGCCGGGACACCTTCGCCGGCGACGTCCTGACCCGCCTGGGCGTGGACTCCCTCTACGCGGCCCACCCCGAGCGCTACCCGAGCATCCCCATAGGGGAGTTGCGGGCGGCCGTCCCGGATGTCGTCGTACTCCCCGACGAGCCCTACCGCTTCACGCGCGACGACGGCCCGGAGGCGTTCCCCGGCCTGCCCTGCGCTCTCGTCAGCGGACGCCATCTCACCTGGTACGGGCCGTCGTTGACCGAGGCGCCAGAGGTGCTGGGCGCGGCCCTGCGAGCAGTTCGCCGCTGACCAGACCTCGTGCCGTGTGCACGGCGGCGGTGCCCCAGGCGGCGACGAGAACGACGTAGAGACCGACCGCCAGCCAGTCGTATACGAGCAACCCCGTGTGCCGGGCCAGTGCTTCGGCTCCCGTGACGCAGGTGCCCACCGGAAAGGTGAAGGCCCACCAGGTCATCGCGAACCGCATCCCGTGCCGGCGCGCCCGCACCACATGCGCGGTCGCGAGCCCGAACCAGAGCAGCGCGAACCCCATCACGGGCACGCCGTACAACACGGCGAACACCTCGAACCCCTCGCTGTACGGCGCCGGTACGACCCCGGGCGCCACGTCCGCGAACTTCCCCACGGCGGTGGTGGACTGCCCGAGCGGCCCCAGCACGAGGAACAGGGTCGGGGTGAGGGCGAGCGGCAGCGGCCCGCCGGTGATCAGCCGGCCGAAGACCACCGGCAGCATCATCAGGGTGGCCAGAAGACTGACCCCGAACATGGCGAAACAAGCCAGCAGCAACGTCTCCCGAGCCTGCCCGGCCGGCAGGTGCGGCACGAGCAGCGGCCCGAGCGCGGCGGACACCATGGGCGCGACGAGCGGCAGCAGCCACACGGGCGAGGCGTCGGCCGCATCGACTTTCTGTCGTACGGCCATGAGGTACGGGACGGCGACGGCGGACGCGAGCCCGATGGCCGTCCCTGCGCTGAACAGCACGGCGTCGAGCACGACCGCGTTGTGCGGCCCGATCCAGTCCCGCCCGACGGTGACGGCACCGCCGCCGACGGCGAGCAGGGCCATCGCCAGGCAGCCGTAGAAAGGCGCCATGGCCGGGTCGAGGAGATGGGCGCGGGCCTGGTCGGGATGGTGGGTCCAGTGCAGGGCGCGGGCCGCGAGCAGGGCCAGCAGGAGGGCGAGCGAGAGGGCCCAGACGGCCGCGCAGGCGGTGCGCAGGCCGGGGACGTCGAGCGGCAGGGCCGATCCCGCGGTGGCGACGATGGCGGTGCCCATGACGGATGCGTACCAGTTGGGTCCGAGGTGACGGACGGCCGTGGCGCGCGGCGGGCGTGCGGTGGCACGCGTGAGGGGGTGGGCTGCGGTGACCATGCCTCCACGGTCTCGCCGGGCGGCGGGCGGAACCAGGGAGGATGTGTCTATGGGGGCATAAGCTGGGTTTATGAGCAAGGGCATGGGTGAGAGTGCAGGCGCAGGCAGCAGGGACGAAGGGCCGGCGTCCGCCGGGCCGCTCGCGCATCGGGTGCCGGATCTCGGTGCGCTGGAGTTGTTGCTGGCGGTGGCTCGGCTCGGGAGTCTGGGCGGGGCGGCGCGCGAGATGGGGATCACGCAGCCGGCGGCCAGCAGTCGGATCCGGTCCATGGAGCGGCAGTTGGGGGTTGCGCTGGTGGACCGTTCGCCACGGGGGTCTCGGCTGACGGACGCGGGGGCGTTGGTCACGGACTGGGCTCGGCGGGTGGTGGAGGCGGCGGCGGCCTTTGACGCGGGGGCGCAGGCGTTGCGGGTGCGGCGGGATTCGCGGTTGCGGGTGGCGGCGAGCATGACGATCGCGGAGTACTTGCTGCCGGGCTGGTTGCTCGCGTTGCGTGCGCAGCGGCCGGACACCGCGGTGTCGTTGCTTGCGGGGAACTCGACGGTGGTGGCGGAGCGGTTGCTGTCCGGGGAAGCCGACCTGGGTTTTGTGGAGGGGGTGAGCGTCCCTGCGGGCCTGGACTCGACGGTCATCGCTCACGACCATCTGATCGTGGTGACGGCGCCGGGGCATCCGTGGGCTCGGCGCCGACGGCCTTTGGAGGCGGGGGAGTTGGCGGCCACGCCGTTGATCCTGCGGGAGGAGGGGTCGGGGACCCGTCAGGTCCTGGACGCGGCGTTGGGTGGTCTGGCGCGTCCGTTGATCGAGTTGTCCTCGACGACTGCGGTGAAGGCGGCGGCGGTCAGTGGGGCGGGGCCGGCGGTGTTGAGTGAACTGGCGGTGGGGGAGGAGCTGGCTGTGCGGAGGTTGGTGCGTGTACCTGTCGACGGCGTCGCTCTGGCCAGGTCTCTGCGGGCGGTGTGGCCGACGGGTCACCTGCCGGTGGGGCCGGCGAGGGAACTTCTGTCACTGACGCGGACGTAGCTTTTCCTCGCCCCCGCCGGCCAGCGCTTGATCTTTCAGCCCGTCCGGCGTTTGAGGACGAGGCCGTCCAGGCCGAAGCGGGGGTCTGGGGGCGGCAGCCCCCAGTGATGGGACGGGTAGGGGCGGCGGGGGCGAAAGAAGGCTAGGACTTCGCCGCTGTCACCAGCGCCCGCATCACCCGCAAGTCCTCCCCCATCTCCGGATGCCACTGAACCCCCAGAACCCACCCGGAGGCCGGCGGCAGCTCAACCGCCTCCACCGTCCCGTCAGCCGCGTAAGCCGACGGCACAAGCCCTTCGCCCAGCCGATCCACCGCCTGGTGATGGAAGGTCGGTACGGACGTCTCCTCCGGGACGGCATCCGCGTACAGCGTGCCCGGTACCGGTTTTACAGGGTGCCGACCGAAGACCCCGGGGGTCTCCGCGTGTCCGTCGATGTGCTGGATCAGGGTCCCGCCGAGCGCGACGTTCAGCACCTGCATCCCCCGGCAGATACCCAGCAGCGGCACCCGCGAGGCGAGCGCCGCCTCCACCAGCGCCAGCTCCCACGTATCCCGCGCCTGCGCCGCCGGCCCCGTACGGGCGTCCCGCTCCGCGCCGTAGCGCGTCGGCTCGACATCCGGGCCCCCGGCGATCACCAGCCCGTCGAGGCGAGCCACGGCCGCCGCCGCGTGCTCGGGTGCGTCGGGCGGGAGCATGGCCGCCAGGCCGCCCGCCTGCTGCACCAGTCGCGGGTACCCGGCCGGCAGCAGCGCCGCCTCCAGCTCCCACAGGCCCCAGCGCGCGCCGGACTCCAGATACGTACTCACGCCGATCAGCGGTCGTCCGGTCACGAACCCTCCCTCAAAGGTGTACGACAGTACCTTTAACGGGTGTCAGGCGATCGCCGCAAGTGGCTACGCCAAGAACCCCCTGAGCAGCGCCGCAGTGCCCCCGCAGTGCTCCCGCATCATCTCCCGTGCCCCGTCCGCGTCCCCGTCCAGCACCGCCTCGACCAACGCGCTGTGCTGCCGCTGGGAGTGTTCGAGGTTGCGGACGAGCAGGGGGATGCAGTCGAGGAGGTCGTTCACCGTGGCCCGTACGGCCGCGTACTGCGCGGTCAGCGTCGGCGAGCCGCACAGCTCGGCGAGGGTGAGATGCAGCATCGTGTCCAGGCGGCGGTAGTCGGCCAGCGGAGCGTCGTGCGTGCGGGCCAGTGCGTCGCGGAGGCGGTCCGACTGGTCCGTCGTCAGACCGTGCGACGCGCACAGGCCCGCCGCCCCCACCTCCAGCACCTCCCGGAAGCGCAGCACGTCCTCTATGTCGACCTCGGTGATCCGCCGGCGCAGTTCGTCCTCGCCCCCCGCGTCCGACTTCGGCAGTACGAACGTCCCGCCGTACCGCCCCCGCCGCGACTCCACAAGACCCTGGTCCTGGAGCACCTTCAGCACCTCGCGCAGGGTCACCCGGCTGATCCCCAGCCGCTCCGCCAGTTCCCGCTCGGCCGGCAGCCGCTCGCCCCCGGGCACCAGGCCCAGCCGTACGACCTGCAGGATCTGTTCCAGCGCCTCCTCGAAACCGTTCCCCGCCCGCACCGGTCGCAGCACCGGCGTCAACCGGTCCTCCAGGTCGCCCTCCGGATCCACCGACATCCCACCGCACCCCCTTCCCAAGCAATGGTTCTCGGCAATACCTTATGGCTTCCGGCCCGGCCGAAGAAGCGCGAAGAAGCCGAAGGAGCTTTCCGTGGCAGACCGCACACCCCCGCTCGGCGTCGAGGAGCTGCACGCCCTCGTCGCCGACGGTGAGATCGACACTGTCGTCCTGGCCTTCCCCGACATGCAAGGGCGGCTCCAGGGCAAGCGGTTCGCCGCCCGCTTCTTCCTCGACGAGGTCCTCCACCACGGCACCGAGGGCTGCAACTACCTCCTCGCCGTCGACACCGAGATGAACACCGTCGAGGGCTACGCCATGTCCTCCTGGGACCGCGGCTACGGCGACTTCGCCATGCACCCCGACCTGTCCACCCTGCGCCGGGTGCCCTGGAACGACGGCACGGCCATGCTCATCGCCGACCTCGCCTGGAACGACGGCTCCCCGGTGGTCGCCGCCCCGCGCCAGATCCTCCGCCGCCAGCTGGAGCGCCTCGCCGAACACGGCTTCACCGCGCAGGTCGGCACGGAGCTGGAGTTCATCGTCTTCAAGGACACCTACGAGCAGGCGTGGGACGCGAATTACCGGGGGCTGACGCCCGCCAATCAGTACAACATCGATTATTCGGTGCTTGGGACCGGGCGGATCGAGCCGCTGCTGCGTCGGATCCGCAATGAGATGGCCTCCGCCGGGCTGACCGTCGAGTCCGCCAAGGGCGAGTGCAATCCCGGGCAGCACGAGATCGCCTTCCGCTACGACGAGGCCGTGGTCACCTGCGACCAGCACGCGATCTACAAGACCGGCACCAAGGAGATCGCCTCCCAGGAGGGAGTGTCGATCACCTTCATGGCCAAGTACAACGAGCGCGAGGGCAACTCCTGCCACATCCACCTCTCGCTCGCGGACGCGGCCGGCAACAACGCCATGGCCGGACCCGACGGGATGTCCGAGGTCATGCGGTACTTCCTCGCCGGGCAGTTGGCCGCGCTGCGCGACTTCTCGCTGCTCTACGCCCCCAACATCAACTCCTACAAGCGGTTCCAGCCGGGCTCCTTCGCCCCGACCGCCGTCGCCTGGGGCCACGACAACCGCACCTGCGCGCTGCGGGTCGTCGGCCACGGCCGCTCCATGCGGTTCGAGAACCGGCTGCCCGGCGGAGACGTCAATCCGTATCTCGCGGTGGCCGGGCTGGTGGCGGCCGGCCTGTACGGCATCGAGCAGAAACTGGAACTGCCGGAGCCCTGTGCGGGCAACGCCTACAGCGCCGACTACGCACACGTCCCCACCAACCTCCGCGAGGCGGCCGAGCTCTGGGAGAACAGCCCGATCGCCCGGACCGCCTTCGGCGACGAGGTCGTCGCCCACTACCGCAACATGGCCCGCGTCGAGCTGGACGCCTTCGACGCCGCGGTCACCGACTGGGAGCTGCGCCGCTCCTTCGAACGTCTGTGAGAGGTCCCGAGTTGTCCTACGAGCATGAGCTGACGGTCCTCAACCCGGCGACGGAAGAGGTCGTCGCGACCGTCCCCGCCGCCACCGCGGCCGACGTGGACACGGCCGTCGTCCGGGCCACACGGGCACAGGCGAAGTGGGCCGCGCTCCCGCCCGCCGACCGGGCCCGCCAACTGCGCCGGTTCGCCGACGTCGTGGACCAACATGTCGAGGAACTGGCCCGGTTGGAGGTGCGCGAGGCGGGCCACCTGCTGGGCAACGCCCGTTGGGAGGCCGGCAACGTCCGCGATCTGCTCGCCTACGCGGCCGGGGGAGTGGAGCGGCTGACCGGGCGTCAGATCCCGGTGCCCGGAGGCCTCGACGTCACCGTCCTCGAACCGCTCGGTGTCGTCGGTGTCATCGCGCCCTGGAACTTCCCCCTGCCGATCGCGGCCTGGGGCACGGCCCCCGCGCTCGCCGCCGGCAACGCGGTCATCCTGAAGCCCGCCGAGACGACCCCGCTCACCGCCCTGCGGCTGGCCGAACTCGCCTTGGAAGCGGGGCTGCCGGAGGGCCTGTTCCAGGTCCTGCCCGGGCACGGCCACACCGCCGGACGCGCCCTCGTCGACCACCCCGACGTGGCGAAGATCGTGTTCACCGGCTCCACCCGCACCGGCCGCGAGGTCATGGAGCGCTGCGCCCGCCTGGTCAAGCCGGTCACCCTCGAACTCGGCGGCAAGAGCCCCAACGTCGTCTTCGCCGACGCCGATCTGTCTGCCGCCGTCGACCCCTTCTCCTTCCTGGACAACTCCGGCCAGGACTGCTGCGCCCGCACCCGGATCCTGGTCCAGGAGTCCGTGTACGACGAGGTCCGCGAACTGCTCGCCGACGCGCTGGCCGGCGTGGTGGTGGGCGACCCGGCCGACGAGAAGACCCAGATGGGCCCGCTGATCTCCCGTCAACAACTGGACCGCGTGCGGTCGTTCGTGCCGGACGACGCCCAGGCCCTGCGCGGCGGCGCGCCCGACGGACCCGGCTTCTGGTTCGCGCCGACCGTCCTCACCGGCGAGGCGCCCGACTCCGCGGCGGCCCGCGAGGAGATCTTCGGCCCGGTCGCCGTCCTGCTGCCCTTCACCGACGAGGCCGACGCGGTCCGCCTCGCCAACGACACCCCCTACGGCCTCGCCGGCTCCATCTGGACCCGCGACATCGGCCGCGCCCTGCGCGTCTCGCAGTCCGTGCGGGCCGGCAACCTGTCCGTCAACTCCCACTCCAGCGTCCGCTATTGGACCCCCTTCGGCGGCTACAAGCAGTCCGGCATCGGCCGCGAGCTGGGTCCGGACGCCCTGACCGCCTTCACCGAGACCAAGAACGTCTTCATCAGCACGGAGGGTCCCGCACAGTGACCGAACAGACTGTCTGCCGTCGACTCGTCGGCCGTACCGCCGTCATCACCGGAGCCGGCAGTGGCATCGGCCTCGCCACCGCCCGCAGGCTCTCCTCCGAGGGCGCGAACGTCGTCTGCGGAGACGTCGACGAGGTCAGCGGCAAGGCGGCCGCCGATGCGGTCGGCGGCCTCTTCGTGAAGGTCGACGTGACCGACCCGGAGCAGGTCGAGGCCCTCTTCAAGACGGCCTTCGACACCTACGGCAGCATCGACATCGCCTTCAACAACGCCGGCATCTCGCCGCCCGACGACGACTCCATCCTGGAGACAGGCCTGGAGGCCTGGAAGCGCGTCCAGGAGGTCAACCTCACCTCCGTGTACCTGTGTTGCAAGGCCGCCATTCCGTACATGCGGCAGCAGGGCAGGGGTTCCATCATCAACACGGCGTCCTTCGTGGCGCGGATGGGCGCGGCGACCTCCCAGATCTCCTACACCGCCTCCAAGGGCGGCGTCCTGGCCATGTCCCGTGAACTGGGCGTGCAGTTCGCGCGGGAGGGCATCCGCGTGAACGCCCTCTGCCCGGGACCGGTGAACACCCCTCTCCTCCAGGAGCTGTTCGCCAAGGACCCCGAGCGGGCCGCCCGCCGCCTCGTCCACATCCCGGTCGGCCGGTTCGCCGAGGCCGACGAGATCGCCGCCGCGGTCGCCTTCCTGGCCAGCGACGACTCGTCCTTCGTGAACGCCACCGACTTCCTGGTGGACGGCGGCATCTCGGGCGCGTACGTCACGCCCCTGTAGCCCCGGCAGGCCGGACACCGTGTACCGGCCCGCGGGGGCCCGTCCTAGAGTGCTGGAATGAGCATGACGCCGCCCCCGCCCGGCTGGTACCCCGACCCGTCGGCCCCCCACCTGCAACGCTGGTGGGACGGCACGGCCTGGACCGAACACTGGCACGCGCCCGAGGCCCCCGTGCCGGGACCCGTCGCGGGCACCGGCCGGGCGAAGGTCGTCGCGATCACCACGGCCGGGGCCGTGCTCGTCGCGGCGATCGTCACAGGCGCGTTCTTCCTGGGGCAGGACGACGACGGAGGCGGCACGGAGGCCCAGACCGCGCCGACCACCGTCCCCTCGGCGCCGACGAGCGAGGGCCCGTCCCAACCGCAGTCCCCGTCGCCGTCCGCCGCAGACCCGTCCGTAGTGGAGGACCAACTCAACGGCATCACCCTGCCGTTGCCCGACGGCTGGGTCAGGCCGCAGTACGTCTCCCAGGACGACGTCGTCATGACCACACCCGGCACCTACGACTGCCCGGGCGACGCGGGCCTGTGCCGGCACGGCGAGGTCATCTCCCGCACGGTGACCGCCAACGCCGAGACGTCCCCCAAGACCCTTGCCGAGCAGGACATCTCGAAGGCGGCCGACGACGCGTACGACCGTGACGAGATCGGCCGGCGCCCCTACGGCGGCCTGGAATCCCACCAGTTGGTGAAGTCGGGCCAGGTCGCGGTGGCCGGACGCGCCGGTTACTTCGTGCGCTGGCGCGTGAAGACGGCCAAGGGCCCCGGCGGCTACGTCGAGTCCCTCGCCTTCCCCGCCAGCGTCGGCACCGAGTCACCCGTCCTCGTCCGCTTCGTCTTCGACGCGGGCGCGGACGGGCCGCCGCTCGCCGACATGGACCGGATCACCAAAGGCATCCGGTCCATCGACGACGCGGCCACGGGCGGCGGGGTGGGCAGCAGCATCGGCCCGACGGACTGACCTACAGGAAGGTGTGGCCCTCGCCGCGATACGTCGGGACGGTCGCCGTCACGGCGTCCCCCTCGATGAGCCGCAGCACGTCGAACCGCTCGCACAACTCGCCGGCCTTGGCGTGCCGGAACCACACCTTGTCGCCGAGCAGCAGGTCGTCGGCGGGCGAGCCGAGCAGCGGGGTCTGGACCTCGCCGGGCCCTTCCTGGGGGTCGTAGCGCAGCCCCTCCGGCAGGTACGGCACCGGGAGCCGGTCGGCGCCGGCCGCGCCGGAGGCCGGGTAGCCGCCGCCGAGCACCGTCACGACGCCGACGCCGGGCCGGCGGACGACGGGCATGGCGAACAGGGCGGCCGGACGGCCGGTGAAGGACGTGTAGTTGTCGAACAGCCGGGGGACGTAGAGCCCAGAGCCGGCCGCGATCTCGGTCACGGCGTCCTCGGCGGCGGTGTGCTGCACGCTGCCGGTGCCGCCGCCGTTGACGAACTCCAGGTCGGGCACGACGGCCCGGACCGCGCGCACGACCTCCGCGCGCCGCTCGACCAGCTCCCGGCGGGCCGTGGCCTGCATCAGCCGGACGGCACGCGAGCGCATCGGCCGTCCCGCGACGGCGTCCCCGACGCCCGCGATATGACCCTCGTACGCCATGATCCCGACGACCTTGAACCCCGGCCGCCGCGTCACCGCCCGCGCCACGTCGGCGACTTGGGCGGGGGAGTGCAGCGGGGAGCGGCGGGCGCCGACCCGCACCCGGCCGCCGAGCAGCTTCAGCGAGGTGTCCAACTCCAGGCAGACCCGGATGACTTCGTGTCCGCCGCCGCGTGCCTCGTCGATGAGCCGGAGCTGGGCCGGGTCATCGATCATGACGGTCACGGCGGCGGCGAGCTTGGGGTCGGAGGCCAGTTCGGCGAAACCGGCGCGGTCGGCGGAGGGATAGGCGAGCAGGATGTCGTCGAATCCGGAGCGCGCCAGCCACAGGGACTCGGCCAGGGTGAAGGACATGATGCCCGCGAAGCCGTCCTTCGCCAGGACGCGTTCCAACAGGGTCCGGCAGCGGACGGACTTGCTGGCGACGCGGACCGGCTTGCCGCCGGCGCGGCGGACGAGGTCGTCCGCGTTGGCGTCGAAGGCGTCCAGGTCCACGATGGCGAGAGGGGCGTCGAGATGGGCGGTGGCCCGGTCGTAACGGGCCCTGTCGGCGGCGCGCGCAGTCATGAACGAAGCCTGCCAGACAGGATTACCGCAGGGTAGAGGGACGTTCCGGGCAGATGCCCCGTGGTCGGCGACTGGTTCCCGTTCCGCGCGGGTCAACCCGTAGAGTGACGCGCACGCATGGCGGAACGCACCGGGCCACAGCTGCGCCGGGATGTCGGTCCTTCCGTGCGGGTATGTGTGTCCGAGACGGACTTGCCGACGCCATGACCGGGCGTTGAGCACGACGGCGACGGGGTGCGTAAGAGTAGTCGGCCCGGGCGCGAGGAAACGGGGGGTGCATGAGCACGGAAGCGCGACACGCCTCCAACCCTCCGCGCCGCACGCCCTCGCCCCAACCGCCGACGCCCGGCGCCTGCGAGGATCCCTCGGCGCCGCCGCCCCACGAGAACGGCACCACGCCGTCTCCGGATCACGCGAACGGTACGGCGGTGACAGGGACTGGCGCGCCGGACAGGGCTTCCATGCCGGGAGCGGGGGGCTCGTGGAGTGACTCGGGGCCGGTAGTCGGGAGTGCGTGGAGCGCTGCGGGCGGGGCTTCGGGGAACGAGTGGGGAGCGATGGACGGGACCTCCTCGGCCACGGACGCCGGTGGATCGCGGGGATCACGGGGACATGTTCCGGGTGCGTCGGCGGGCGCGGCTGCGGGTGGCTCTGGTGGCGTCTGGTCGCCCTGGCGTGGAAGCCAGCCGTTCGACGCCTTCGCGGAACGTCCGGGTCCTCGGGACGCGCGTGCGCGGACGGGAACGGGGAACGGGACCGGGGGCGAATCGCCGGACGAGCCCGACGCCGGCCGTACGTCGGTGCCTCGGCGGGTCAACGGCACCGAGCAGTCCGACGCGGACCGACCTACGTCTGGTCCTTCACCTGCCCACCCTCACTTCCCGAATCTGCGCTCCCCTCAAGACGTGGGCTCCGCGCCCCTACCCCCACCCCAGGCTTCCGCCCGCTTCCCGGACATCCCACCACCGCCCGCCGGCGAGACGCACCGGGACGAGACCGCCACACCGTCGCGGGGTGACGGTCGAGGTGGGTCGACCCCGGGCACGCCGCCGCGGGCTGTCGATGGCAGGGGATCCGCTGTGCCGGATGGCACCGCCCAGGGCGTCGACGCGCGGGGCGTGAGGGACGCGGGTGTGCCGTCACGGGGTGACGCGAGAGGTACGTCGTTCCCAGGTACGTCTCCGCGCGGTGCCGACGCCAGGGGTACGACCGTGCCGGGTACGTCGATGCCGGGCAGCACGGCTCAGGGCGGGGGCGCCCAGGGCAGGACGGCGCCGCCGGTGCCGGGCACGCCGCCGCCGGCCCCCGCCGTGCCGCCGCGTCCGAGCCACCGCCCCACGGCACCCTTCCGCCTGATGCACCCCACGCCGGCCGAAACAGGCCAGGAGACCACGAGGCGCCAGCGCCCGGTCCCCGGGGAGTCGTCGGACGAATCGGCCACCCGTTGGGACGCCGCCGCCTCCGACCAGCCCCGCCGCCCCGGCCCGTCCGAGCCGCCCGCGCCGGGCTCCCGCCCCACGTCCGGCCCCAGACCGTCGGCCACGCCACCGGCTCCGGACACCCGTCCGGATTCCCCGCCGCCCGCTCGCCCCCCAGGCTGGCCCGTGCCCTCGGGCCCGGGTGCCCGTTCGGCTTCCCCGTCGGCTGATCCAACCCGTACTCCTGGTCCGACGGCGCCTCCGGCACGTACCGCCCGCCCGAGCTCCGCGTCCGCCGACGAGGCCGGCGCCCCGTACTCGCCCCCGGCTTCCCGCCAGGGTTCCGCCCCCGTTGACTCCGGCCGTGCTCCGGGCTCCGGCGGCCGCTCGGGTTCTGCGCCGGTGGATCCTGCTCGTGCCCCGTATTCGTCCCCGGCTCCCCGGCAGGGTTCAGCCCCCGCTGACGCCGACCGCGCGTCGGGCTCGACTGCGCCTCCGCGGCCGGAGGGGCGTCCGGGCTCCGCGCCCGTTGACACTGCCCGCGCCCCGGGCTCGGCGGTGCCCTCGGGGCCGGGTGGCCGTTCCGGCTCCGCGCCCGTTGACACTGCCCGCGCCCCGGGCTCGGCGGTGCCCTCGGGGCCGGGTGGCCGTTCCGGCTCGGCGCCAGTGGACCCCGCTCGTGGCCCGTATTCGGCCTCGGCTCCCCGGCAGGGTTCTGCCCCGGCTGACGCCGACCGCGCGTCGGGCTCGACTGCGCCTCCGCGGCCGGAGGGGCGTCCGGGTTCGGCGTCTGGTGACACCGCCCGTGCCCCGCACTCGCCCCCCACTTCTCGTCAGGGTTCCGCGCCCGCTGACACCGGCCGTCCCTCGGGTTCGGGTGGCCGTTCGGGTTCCGCGCCGGTGGATCCCACCCGTGCCCCGTATTCGGCTCCGCCTTCCCGCCAAGGCTCAGCCCCCGTTGACTCCACCCGCACCCCAGGCCCGGCCGTGCCTCCGCGACCGGACGGCCGCCCGGGTTCCGCGTCCAGCGACGCCCCGTACCCGCCCGCGCCTCCCCGCCCAGGCTCCGCCCCTTCCCGTACCCCCGACTCGCCCACGCCTTCGGCGCCGATCGCCCACCCGGTTTCCGGGTCCGCCAACGCCGTCCAGGCGCCGCGTTCAGGTCCGGGCGCCCGCCCAGCACCCGCCCCCGTCTCCGACGACCCCGCACACGCCCCGCGTCGGACGCCGATCACCGACACCCACAGCATCCCTCCCTCACCCATGCCCCCCGCCCCAATGGACCCCCCGCGATCCGACAGCCCCGTTGGAGTTGCGCCCGACCCCGCACTGAACTGGAGTGCGCCGGTCGTGCCCGGGGCCGGTAGGCCCGTCGTGTCGTTCGGGGAGCCCGAGGGGTATGACGAGCGGGTACGGGGTCGGCGGCTGGGGGTGCGGATACCTCCGCGGGTCGCTGCCGTCGCCGTTTGTATCGTGCTGGGACTCGGGCTCATCGGTGGGGCTGTGACCGGGAGTTGGCTGGTCGGGGACTCGGGGGACGGGGGTACGCGGGATACCTTCAGCGCGGCGGCCGGGTTGTGGCACAGCGTGCCCGTCGACCGGCTGTTCCCGACCACCGTGCAGGGGCAGGGGGCCGGTCCCGGCGGTGCCGACCGGACCTGGACGCGGATCGCCGTCGCGCCGGACAGCGGTTGTCAGAGTGCCTTCGACCCGTTGCTGAAGAAGGTGCTCGCGCCCGTGGGGTGTCAGCGGCTGCTGCGCGCCACCTACACCGACGCCACCCAGAGCTTCGTCACCACCGTGGGACTTCTGTTCACCAAGGCCGATGCCGTCGGCATGAAGTCCCTCGCCTCCCGATTCCAGCGCGAGGGCCTGGGGCGTCGTACCGACCTGATGCCCCTCCCGTACGCCGCGAAGGGCACCGTCGCCGCGGAGTTCGGCAGCAAGCAGCGTGCCTCCTGGACCGTGTCCGTCCTCACCGACGCCCCCGTCGTCGCCTACGCAGTGTCCGGCTGGTCCGACGGCCGTACCGTCGACACCCCACAGCCCGCCGAGGAAGCCATGAAGTCCGGCGCCACCGCACCCCCCGCCCAGGCCGGGCTCGGCAACGAGGCCCAGGGCCTCGCCGACCGCGTCGAACGTGCTCTGCGCAGGGACGTGAGCAGCCCCGCCTCGGAGCAACCCTCATGACGCGCCGCCGCAGGAGGGCCGGAGTGGTGAGCGTGCTGCTCGCCGCCTCCCTTGCCCTCGTCCCCTCCACCGTCGCCCACGCCGACGGCATCCGCGCCCAGCAGTGGGCCCTCGACGCCCTGCACACCCAGGAGGCCTGGCAGACCACCAAGGGCGAGGGCATCACCGTCGCCGTCCTCGACACCGGCGTCGAGACCGACCACCCCGACCTCGCCGGCAACGTCCTGCCCACCCAGGACATGATCGGCTTCGGCGCCAAGGAGGGGGACCGCGCCTGGGCCCGGCACGGCACCGCCATGGCCGGCATCATCGCCGGCCACGGACACGGCCCCGGCAACGCCGACGGAGTCATGGGCATCGCCCCCGAGGCGAAGATCCTCCCCGTCCGCGTGATCCTGGAGGACGGCGACTCCGCCCGCGCCAAGGCCCGCAGCACCCGCGGCAACGCCCTCGCCGAAGGCATCCGCTGGGCCGCCGACCACGGCGCCGACGTCATCAACCTCTCCCTCGGCGACGACTCCGCCTCCGCACACCCCGAACCCACCGAGGACGAAGCCGTCCAGTACGCGCTCAAGAAGGGCGTGACCGTCGTCGCCTCCGCCGGAAACGGCGGCGAGAAGGGCGACCACGTCTCCTACCCGGCCGCCTACCCGGGCGTCATCGCCGCGACCGCCGTCGACCGCTACGGCACCCGCGCCGCCTTCTCCACCCGCCGCTGGTACGCCACGGTCAGCGCCCCGGGCGTCAACATCGTCATCGCCGACCCCGACCACAAGTACTACGAGGGCTGGGGGACCAGCGCCGCCTCCGCCTTCGTCTCCGGAGCCGTCGCCCTCATCAAGGCCTCCCACCCGGGACTGACCCCGGCCCAGGTCAAGGACCTCCTGGAGGACACCGCCCGGGACGCCCCGACCGGCGGCCGAGACGACTCCCGCGGCTTCGGCATGATCGACCCGGCCGCGGCCATCAAGGCGGCGGGTGGACTCAAGCCGGAGGGGCTGACGGCCGCCTCCTACGGCGAGAAGTACTTCGGCCAGGGTCCGGACGCCCCCAAGTCCGATGACGACACGAGCAGTTGGGCGGCCCCGCTGGCCGGGGGTGCCGGCGGTCTCTTGCTCGTCGCGGCGGTCGTCGTGTGGCGCGGGCGCCGACCCCGCACCCACCAAGAGGACTTCTAGACGCCGGAGAGGACTTCTGGATTCCGGAGAGGACCTCTGGATTCCGGGGAGAGCTTCTAGACGTCGTCCCCTGTGAACACCGACACCGCCGCCTTCGCCGTCGCCTCGACCAGCGAAATCCCCTTCGCCTGCGTCGAGTTGCCCTTCGACAGCACGGCCACCAGGTAGGCATGGCCGTCCGTCGCGGTCACGCGCCCGATGCTGTTGATGTCCCACAGGCCGGTGGTGCTCCGGGCCAGCCAGCCGTTCTTCAGCGCCCACGCGGAACCATCGGCCGCGGCCGACACTCCCCAGTGCTGATCGGCGGCTATCTCACCCATCAGGCCCTGCACATACGTCCGTGAGGTCTCGCTCAGTTGCGAGTCGTCCCCGAACACCTGCCGCAACAGGGCGAGTTGGTCGGCGGTGGTGGTCTGGGTCAGTCCCCACAGCGCCCCGTCGCCGCCCTCGGTGTCGGTGAGCCCGAGCTTCTTGTTCGCCGCGTCCAGGCCGCCGGCCTTGCCGATGATGTCCCACAGCGCGGACGCGGAGGCGTTGTCGCTGTTCTCGATCATCGTGGTGGCGTACGCCTTCTCCTGCGCGGACAGCCGCGTACCCGCCTCCTGGTGCTGGAGCAGCAGCGTCGCCAGGATGTCGACCTTGACGATGCTCGCCGTGTCGAAGGAGCCGTCCCCGTACGCGGCGCTGTCGCCGGAGTCCAGGTCCAGCACCGCCACCGACACCTTCGCGTCGCCCGTGACGGCCACGGACTTCATGGCCTTCGCCAGCAGGGCGTCGTTGTCGACCGTCGGCTCCGCGACCGGCTCCACCGATTCCTCCCCGTCCGCCGAGGCCGAGGACGGGGCCGACGGCTGCACCGTCGACGATACGGGGCTCGTACCGGTGTGCGCCTGAGCCTTCACGTAGACGGTCCCCGCCGCCGTACCGCCGACGATGGTGACGGCGGCGAGGGCGGTGTACAGGAGGGGGCGCGTCCGGGACGGGCGGGCACGTCGGCCGCGGACTCTGGAGGACTCCATGTTCGCGATGCTCGGCGCGGTGGCTGTGCGGGCCGTTAGACGCAGGTTAGATGTGTGTCAGGGAAATCTGAGAAACCCGTGAAGTTGGTGACCGCCAGGTTTCCGGCCCCGCACAAGCCCAGCAGCATCCCCCCTATAGGGTCGATGACCGTGGCGAACAAGAACATTCCCGACCCCGGCTTCTCCGACGACGACGGCTCCGCCGACCCCCGGCTGAGCGCGGCGCTCGCGGCCTGGGCCGAGGACCGCAGCGCCGTGGGACCCGTCCTGGCGGCGCTGAAGGGCGCCCGGCTGCTGGTTCCCGTCGTCGCCGTGCTCGGCGAGGTCGAGGAGGACGAGAACGGGCTGCGCCGCGAGAAGACCAGCGACATGGCCGTGCCAACCCTGAAGGCCGGCGCCCGCACCGCCCTGCCCGCCTTCACCTCCACCGAGTCGCTGGCCCGCTGGGACCCGACAGCCCGCCCCGTCGCCGTACCCCTGCACCAGGCGCTGCAGGCCGCCGCGCACGAGAAGGCGGACACGGTGGTGCTGGACCTGGCCGGTCCGGTGCCGTACGAGCTGACGGGGCCGGCGCTGCGCGCGCTCGCCGAGGGGCGTACGACGGCCGACCCGCTCGCCGACCCCGCCGTACGGGACGCGGTGCGCACCGCGGTCGCCGCCGAGTCCGCCGTGCTCCGCGCCCACCTCGGGCCCGGACAGGCCGACGGCACCCTGGCCCTCGTACTCGACCCATCCGCCGCCCCGGCCGAGGCCGCCCGAGCGGTCGCCGAGCGGCTCGCCGCCTCGGAAACACTCAGGGCCCGCCTGGTCCGCGGCCTCGACCTGGCACTGCTGCCGGCCGGGGCGACGCCACCGGGCGAGCCCTTGTACGTACGAGGGTGAAGGCGTGTGAGAGGAGGAGGACGGGCTAGCCGTAGATCGGGCCCGTGTACTTCTCCCCCGGACCCTGGCCCGGCTCGTCCTTGACGATCGACGCCTCACGGAAGGCCAGCTGCAGCGACTTCAGGCCGTCCCGCAGGGGAGCGGCGTGGAAGGAGCTGATCTCGGTCGCGCTCGCGTCCAGCAGACCGGCCAGCGCGTGCACCAGCTTGCGGGCCTCGTCCAGGTCCTTGTACTTGTCGCCCTCCTCGGTGAGACCGAGCTTCACCGCGGCGGCGCTCATCAGGTTGACGGCGACCGTCACGATCACCTCGACGGCGGGGACCTCGGCGATGTCACGGGTCATCTCGTCGAAACCGGGGGACTGCGGGACCTCGGCGGAGTCGGCGGGGAAGTCGGCAGGCGTGTCACTCATAGGCCTCACCCTAGAGCGCGGCGCACGCCGATTCGCACCACCCCCTGGTAGCTGCTAACCTTGTGTGACGACCGGCCGGACGCTTATGTGCCCGGCCCTCAAGTGGAGGCTCCGATCTCCCACCCAGCTGTCCTTCGGGACGGCGGGTCACCCCGGTCAGGCGGCCGCCATCGTTCCGTACGGACGATGGAGTCGCCCGAAAGTGCGCCCCGCGATCCCTCGCGGCGGTGCTCCGGTAGTGCTTGGAGCCCCGCCTTGTGATCGTCCGGGGCATTTTTTGTGCTTCGGTGCGGTTAGGTCTGTCAAAAGACAAACGCGGCTGTCCGCCAGACCGCCGTGTGGTGCTAACCGAGGAGGATCCATCAGCACCGAGCCCCGTATCAACGACCGGATTCGCGTTCCCGAAGTGCGACTTGTCGGTCCGAGCGGCGAGCAGGTCGGGATTGTTCCGCTTGCCAAGGCCCTTGAGCTTGCCCAGGAGTACGACCTGGACCTGGTCGAGGTTGCGGCGAGTGCACGTCCGCCGGTCTGCAAGCTCATGGACTACGGGAAGTTCAAGTACGAGTCGGCCATGAAGGCCCGTGAGGCGCGCAAGAACCAGGCGCACACGGTCATCAAGGAGATGAAGCTCCGGCCGAAGATCGACCCGCACGACTATGACACCAAGAAGGGTCACGTCGTCCGGTTCCTCAAGCAGGGCGACAAGGTCAAGATCACGATCATGTTCCGTGGTCGCGAGCAGTCCCGGCCCGAGTTGGGCTACCGACTGCTGCAGCGTCTCGCGGAGGACGTTCAGGACCTCGGGTTCATCGAGTCGAACCCGAAGCAGGACGGCCGAAACATGATCATGGTTCTCGGTCCGCACAAGAAGAAGACCGAGGCGATGGCCGAGGCCCGCCAGGCGCAGGAAGCCCGCAAGGCAGAAGCGAAGGCCAACCCCGGCAAGTCGCAGAACGCCGCGGAGAGCGACCTCGCCGACGACGACCTCGCCGAGGAATCCGTCGAGGCTCCGGCCGAGGCGACTGCCGAGGCGTGATCCAGGGGGACGCGAGTCCCCAGGACATAACCGATACAAGCGACGCTCCACCGTGCCCGGTTTTCACAACCGGGCACCGGAGCGCCACCGACGAGGAGATACGGCGCTATGCCGAAGAACAAGTCGCACAGCGGTGCCAGCAAGCGCTTCAAGATCACCGGCTCCGGCAAGGTGCTCCGCGAGCGTGCCGGCAAGCGCCACCTGCTCGAGCACAAGTCGTCCCGTGTGACGCGTCGCCTCACCGGCAACGCAGAGATGGCCCCGGGCGACGCCAAGAAGATCAAGAAGCTTCTCGGCAAGTGACGTACGCGGCGCTCCGGTTGAGCGCCGTACGTCTGGACCGGGACCCCATCGATTCCGGGCCGTGTGAGTCCAACCACGGCCCCGCTACAAGGAGTTAACAAGTGGCACGCGTCAAGCGGGCAGTCAACGCCCACAAGAAGCGCCGGGCGATTCTCGAAGCCGCCTCCGGCTACCGCGGTCAGCGTTCGCGCCTGTACCGCAAGGCCAAGGAGCAGGTCACCCACTCGCTGGTCTACAACTACAACGACCGCAAGAAGCGCAAGGGCGACTTCCGTCGGCTGTGGATCCAGCGCATCAACGCCGCTGCCCGCGCCAACGGCATCACGTACAACCGCTTCATCCAGGGTCTGAACGCGGCCAACATCGAGGTCGACCGCAAGATCCTCGCGGAGCTGGCCGTCAACGACGCCGGTGCGTTCGCCGCGCTCGTCGAGGTCGCGCAGAAGGCTCTGCCGAGCGACGTCAACGCGCCCAAGGCTGCGTGATCGCTGCGCTGGCTCCGGCCGGCGTCACTGTGTGGACCCGTGGGTTTCTGCCTGCGGGTCCATTGCGTTGAGTGGTGCGGGACGGCTCGGCACCGCCGTTGCCCGCCGTCGTGGTTGATCGCCGTCGCGGCGGAGAAGTGGTACGGAAAGTGAGTTGGATGTCCCCCGTCAGCCCTGAGTTGATCTCCCCCCGTTCCCCCCGCGTCTCCGCCGCCCGGCGGCTCGCCAAGCGGAACTTTCGGGGGAAGGAGCGGCTGTTTCTGGCCGAGGGGCCGCAGGCCGTGCGGGAGGCTGCCGGGTTCGGGGACACGCTCGTCGAGCTGTTCGCCACCGTCGAGGCCGCGGAGCGGTACGCCGACATCGTCGGTGAGGCGCGGGATGTTGGCGCTCGGGTGCATCTTGCCGACGAGCAGGTCATCGCCGACATCTCGACTACCGTCACCCCGCAGGGACTTGTCGGGATCTGCCGGTTTCTCGACACGCCCTTCGCCGAGATCCTCGCCGCTCGGCCCAGGCTTGTCGCCGTCCTTGCGAACGTGCGGGACCCCGGTAATGCGGGGACCGTGCTGCGGTGCGCCGATGCTGCCGGCGCCGAGGCCGTCGTACTGACCGATGCTTCTGTGGATCTCTACAACCCGAAGGCCGTACGGGCCTCCGTCGGTTCTCTCTTTCATCTGCCCGTCGCTGTCGGGGTGCCCGTCGAGGAGGCCGTGGCCGGGCTCAAGGGGATCGGGGTGCGGATTCTCGCCGCCGACGGGGCCGGGACCGATGACCTCGACGACGAGCTGGACCAGGGGACCATGGGCGGGCCGACCGCCTGGGTGTTCGGGAACGAGGCGTGGGGGCTGCCGGAGGAGACCCGGGTGCTCGCGGACGCCGTGGTGCGGGTTCCGATCCACGGGAAGGCCGAGAGCCTGAACCTCGCCACCGCCGCCGCCGTATGTCTCTATGCGTCGGCCCGTGCACAGCGCGCCTCCGGAGGGTGCCGCTCCGTCACCGAGAGCTAGTAGGGTGACCAGCTCGGGAGCCACCTGCGCCGGTTGAAAGGCGGGATACGGGGATATGAGCGTCGGCACGAGCAGGGCGCGGGGAGCACGTGACGTGCGGCCCGGACCCGTGCCCCCGCACGACGGCCCCGCAGGGCTCGGCATCGACCCCGACGACCTGCCCGACGGACTCGTCGTCGCCGACGAGCACGGCCAGGTGATCTGCTTCAACGCGGCGGCCGAACGCATCACCGCCGTCCGCGCCGAGGACGCCCTTGGCCGACGGCTGGAAAAGGCCCTGCCGTTAGAGGACCTGGAGGGGCGTCGCTGGTGGCAGCTGACCGACCCCTACGGCGGCCTCGCCACCCGGGTCCGCCAGCCCGAGCGCAACCTCCTGCTGCCCGGCGGACGAGAGGTCCTGGTCTCCGCGCGGTACGTGCGCGACGAACCCACCGGACCCGTCCAGCGCTTCGTCGTCTCCCTGCGGGACACCGAGGCCCGCCGCCGCACCGAGCGCAGCCACGCCGAGCTGATCGCCACCGTCGCCCACGAACTGCGCTCGCCGCTCACCTCCGTCAAGGGCTTCACCGCCACCCTGCTGGCCAAGTGGGAGAGGTTCACCGACGACCAGAAGCGGCTGATGCTGGAGACCGTCGACGCCGACGCCGACCGCGTCACCCGGCTCATCGCCGAACTGCTCGACATCTCCCGGATCGACAGCGGCCGCCTGGAGCTGCGCCGCCAGCCCGTCGACATGGGCGCCGCCGTCGGCCGGCACATCCAGGCCTACGTCGCCGCGGGCCAGCCCGCCGACAAGTTCCTGCTGCGCATCGAGCAGCCGCTGCCCGCCCTGTGGGCCGACCCGGACAAGGTCGACCAGGTGCTCAGCAACCTGCTGGAAAATGCCGTGCGCCACGGCGAGGGAACCGTCACGATTGACGTCACGCCCTCGGCGTCCCCGCGCGAGCGGGAGGACGCCGCCGGCACGTCGGTCACCGTGGGCGACGAGGGGCCCGGCATCCCGGAGGAGTCCATGAACCGCGTCTTCACCCGCTTCTGGCGGGGCAGCAAGCGCGGCGGCACGGGCCTCGGGCTCTACATCGTCAAGGGCATCGTCGAGGCCCACGGCGGTGCCATCACGGTCGGCCGCGCCCCCGGCGGCGGCGCCGAGTTCCGATTTACGTTGCCCGTGGGCACCCCGGCGTATCTCCAGTAGCCGCCGACGAGGCCCCACGGGCGCGGTCACCTGTCTCACCCCCGTTAGACTCGGCCTTTGGCACCTTTGCGTCCCCGTTTCAGGTTTCAGGGACGACGCGTCCCCCCGAGTCGGGACGGGGACCATCCGCCAGCCAACCGGAAGCACGGGAAGAGATGTCGGCACCGAATAAGTCGTACGACCCTGTAGAGGTCGAGGCCTTGAAACCGGAAGAGATCGAGCGCATGCGGGACGAGGCGCTCGCCGCCTTCGCCGCCGCCGGTGACCTCGACGCACTCCAGGAGGCCAAGGTCGCCCACACCGGCGGCACCTCCCCCCTCGCCCTCGCCAACCGCGAGATCGGCGCGCTGCCCCCGCACGCCAAGGCCGCCGCCGGCAAGCTGGTCGGCCAGGCCCGGGGCGCGGTGAACAAGGCGCTCGCCGGCCGCCAGGCCGAGCTGGAGGCCGAGCGCGACGCGCGCGTGCTGGTCGAGGAGGCGGTGGACGTCACGCTGCCCTACGACCGCGTGCCGGCCGGCGCCCGCCACCCGCTGACCACCCTCTCGGAGCGCATCGAGGACGTCTTCGTGGCCATGGGCTACGAGGTCGCCGAGGGCCCCGAGGTCGAGGCCGAGTGGTTCAACTTCGACGCCCTCAACATCGGCCCGGACCACCCGGCCCGCGGCGAGGCCGACACCTTCTTCGTGCGGACGGCATCCGACAGCGGCTCGGGCGGCAGCGGCACCGAGTCCGGCGTCGTGCTGCGCACCCACACCTCGCCCGTGCAGATCCGCTCCCTGCTGGAGCGCGAGCTGCCGGTCTACGTGATCTGCCCCGGCCGCGTGTACCGCACCGACGAGCTGGACGCCACCCACACCCCGGTCTTCCACCAGGTCGAGCTGCTCGCGGTCGACGAGGGCCTCACCATGGCCGACCTCAAGGGCACCCTGGATCACATGGTCCAGTCCCTGTTCGGCGCGGGCATGAAGACCCGGCTGCGGCCGAACTTCTTCCCGTTCACCGAGCCGTCCGCCGAGATGGACATGCTCTGCTACGTCTGCAAGGGCGAGTCCGTCGGCAACCCCGACCGCCCCTGCCGCACCTGCTCCTCCGAGGGCTGGATCGAGCTGGGCGGCTGCGGCATGGTCAACCCCAAGGTGCTGGCCGCCTGCGGTGTGGACCCCGAGAAGTACAGCGGATTCGCCTTCGGGTTCGGCATCGAGCGGATGCTGATGTTCCGCCACAACGTCGAAGACATGCGAGACATGGTCGAGGGTGACGTCCGGTTCACCCGGCCGTTCGGGATGGAGATCTGATGCGGGTCCCGCTTTCCTGGCTGCGGGAGTACGTCGACCTGCCGGCGACCGAAACCGGCCGTGACGTCCAGGCCAAGCTCATCTCGGCGGGCCTGGAGGTCGAGACCGTCGAGCACCTCGGCGCCGACCTCAAGGGCCCCCTCGTCGTCGGCCGGGTGCTGACGATCGAGGAGCTGGAGGGCTTCAAGAAGCCGATCCGGTTCTGCACCGTCGACGTCGGCACCGCCAACGGCACCGGTGAGCCGCAGGAGATCGTCTGCGGTGCCCGGAACTTCGCCGTCGGCGACAAGGTCGTCGTGGTCCTGCCGGGCGCCGTGCTGCCCGGCGGCTTCGCGATCGCCGCCCGCAAGACCTACGGCAGGACGTCCCACGGCATGATCTGCTCCAGCGACGAGCTGGGCATGGGCGACGACGGCACCCACGGCATCATCGTGCTGCCGCCGGAGACCGAGATCGGCAAGGACGCCGTCGAGCTGCTCGAACTGGTCGACGAGGTCCTGGACATCGCCGTCACCGCCAACCGCGGCGACTGCCTCTCCATCCGCGGCGTGGCCCGCGAGACCGCCATCGCCTACGGCCTGCCGCTGCGCGACCCGGCACTCCTCGACGTGCCCGGACCGAACGCCTTCGGCTACCCGGTGAAGGTCTCCGACCCGGTCGGCTGCGACCGCTTCACCGCCCGCACGGTCACCGGTCTGAGCCTCGAGGCCCGCTCGCCGATCTGGCTCCAGCGCCGGGTGCAGAAGGTCGGCATGCGTCCGATCTCGCTCGCCGTCGACGTCACCAACTACGTGATGATGGAGCTCGGCCAGCCGCTGCACGCCTACGACCGCGGCCTGGTCCACGGCACCATCGGGGTGCGCCGCGCGGAGCAGGGCGAGAAGCTCGTCACCCTCGACGGCGTCACGCGCACCCTGCACGCCGAGGACCTGGTCATCACCGACGACCGCGGTCCCATCGGGCTGGCAGGCGTCATGGGCGGCGCCAACACCGAGATCGCCGACCACGAGGACACCGAGAACGCGACGAGCGACGTCGTGATCGAGGCCGCGCACTTCAACGCGGTGTCGATCGCCCGCACCGCCCGCCGCCACAAGCTGTCCTCCGAGGCGTCCCGGCGCTTCGAGCGCGGTGTCGACCCGCAGGCCGCGGCGGCCGCCGCGCAGCGCACCGTCGACCTGCTCGTGCTGCTGGCCGGCGGCACCGCCGAGGCCGGCGTCACCGAGATCAGCGCGCCGTCCGCGCCGCACACCATCGCCGTCCCGGCCGACCACCCGGACAAGGTCGCGGGCGTCGACTACGGCCGCGAGACCGTCGTACGCCGGCTCCAGGAGATCGGCTGCGACGTGTACGGGCAGGACGAGCTGATCGTCACCGTGCCGTCCTGGCGGCCCGACCTGGCCGCGATCAACGACCTGGCCGAAGAGGTCATCCGCCTGGAGGGCTACGAGAACCTGCCCTCCACGCTGCCCCGCCCCCCGGCCGGTCGCGGTCTGACCCGCCGGCAGCGGCTGCACCGCCGCGTCGGCCGGGTGCTCGCCGGTGCCGGATACGTCGAGGCGCCGAACTACCCGTTCGTCGGCGAGCAGGTCTTCGACCAGCTCCTGCTGGCGGCGGACGACCCGGCCCGCCGCGTCGTGAAGCTCGTCAACCCGCTCAACGACGAGGAGCCCGCGCTGCGTACGTCGCTGCTGCCGGGCCTGCTCGGCGCGCTGCGGCGCAACGACGGCCGGGGCGCGCACGACCTGGCGCTGTTCGAGACCGGGCTGGTCTTCCACCCGGCCGCCGAGCAGCACACCGCCGTGTCCCTGCCCGTCGACCGGCGTCCCACCGACGAGGAGATCGCCGAGCTGAACGCCACGCTGCCCGTGCAGCCACGCCATGTCGCCGTCGTCCTCGCGGGCGCCCGCGAGCAGGCCGGCTGGTGGGGCAAGGGCCGGCCGGCCGACTGGGCCGACGCGGTCGAGGCGGCCCGCGCGGTCGCACGCGAGGCCGGCGCCGAACTCGTCGTCCGCCAGGGCCAGTACGGTCCGTGGCACCCCGGGCGCACCGCCGAGCTCGTGATCGTGACCGACGGGGACGAGCAAGTCGTCGGCCACGCGGGCGAGTTGCACCCGCGCGTGGCCAAGGCGCTGAGCCTGCCCGCCCGCACCAGCGCCATGGAGCTGAACCTGGACGCGCTCACGGCGGTCGGCGACGACACCCCGCAGGCGCCCCGGATCTCCTCCTTCCCGGTCGCCACGCAGGACGTCGCGCTCGTCGTCGCCCGCGAGGTGCCGACGGCACAGGTCGAGGCCGCGCTGCGCGAGGGCGCCGGCGAACTCCTGGAGTCCATCCGGCTGTTCGACGTCTACGAGAACGACGAGCAGCTCGGCGCGGGCAACAAGTCGCTGGCCTACGCCCTGCGGTTCCGCGCGGCCGACCGGACCCTCACCGTGGACGAGGCCTCGGCGGCCCGGGACGCGGCGGTCGCCCTCGCGGGCGAGCGGGCGGGAGCGGTACTGCGCGCCTGACGACCGTGACGGTGGCTGGTCGGACCATGGCCATGGCCTGACCGGCCACCCTCGGTCACGTCACTCATATGGGTGACAATCCTGGGCGATCTGGTCCTCCCGGGCCATGCGGTCGACAGAATCGGACCGGCCTTTCGGGGCCGGTCCGTCTGCGCTGTCAGGGCCTAAATGGGGGGCCATCGGCATGATCCGCATCAAGGCTGGGGTGTCCCGCCGGGCCGTCCGCGAGGAGGAGCCGAGGCCGTTGCGCCGGGTTCTCGCGCTGGGGCTGCCGACGGTCTGGGGTGCCATGGCGATCACGTACAAACTGGCCTGTCCGCTCGCCCAGCAGAACGGGATCGGGGCGCGGATCGTCACCAGCGCCGTCTTCTTCGCCGTCGGCACCGGGCTGATAGTCCATGTCCGGCAGGCGTTGATGCGTGAGCTCAGAGCGGTCCGCCGGGTCGCCGGCGCCGCCCAGAGCGTCCTGCTGCGACCGCTGCCCCCGCGCATCGACGGCCTGAACGTCGCCGCCGCCCAACTCTCCACGGACCGCGGCGCGGTCGTCGGCGGCGACCTGTACGAGGTCATCGCCACCGAGCACGGCGTACGCGTGGTCATGGGCGATGTGCGAGGCCACGGGATCGGTGCCATCGGCACGGTCGCCGCCGTCCTCGGCTCGTTCCGCGAGGTCGTGCACGACGAGCCCGAACTCGGCGGTGTCCTGCGGAAGTTGGACCGCGCCCTCGCCCGCCACCTGCGCGAACGCGCCCGCGCCGAACACCCCTCCGTCGGCCCCGAACCGGACAGCCCGGTCGCCGAGGAGTTCGTCACCGTCCTCCTCCTGGAGATCCGCCCCGACGGCGAGATCCGCGCCCTCAACTGCGGCCACCCCTGGCCGTACCTCCTCAGCGGTCCCCGAGTCGAACCCCTGACCTGTGTGGACCCCCTCCCACCCCTCGGCCCCTTCGCCCTCCCACCAGACCTCCCGGTCCACCACTGCGGCCACCTACTCTCCGGCGAAACCCTGTTCCTCCACACAGACGGAGCCGAGGACGCGAGAAACGCCCGGGGCCGTTTCTTTCCCTTGCAGGGGGTACTGACCGCGACCCTGCGTGAAACCCCCTTGGCGGCCCCCCAGTTACTCCTGGGAGCAGCCTTCACAGCCCTACTCCGCCACACCGCAGGCGCCCCCACGGATGACGTGGCCTTACTGGCACTACAGAACAACCGCCAACGCCAACTGACCTCAGGGGCGCGGGGAGCTGCGCGACCAGCCACCTCCAGCCCACAGCCGACAACGCACCTCTGACCGAACGGCGCCTGGTCGACCCGCCAAGCCCCGGCAGGGCCGCCGCACTATGTGAGGGGGAGCCGGCGGCCCCGCAGGCCTCTGGCGAGGCAGTTCAGTCAACCGACCCGGAACTCTCCGCAACAGTGCGCACACGCTGCGGATTCGAGCACTCCGTTCACACCCCGTGTGAACGGCCCCGCACTACTCTGTCCGCACCGAGGCACCCGGGGGGCATCCATGCAGCCCAACACTCTGCTCGACGCGATCCTGGACGAGGCGGGCATCTCGCACGCCGGTCTCGCCGCACATGTGAACCAGGCGGGACGCGCCCGAGGACTGGCGTTGCGGTACGAACACACCGCCGTGGCACGGTGGTTGAAGGGACAGCGCCCACGCGGCCAGGTCCCCGACCTGATCTGCGAAGTGCTCGCGCAGCGCCTGCACCGGCCGGTGACCCTCGACGACATCGGCCTCGGCGTGCCCGGCGAACCGTCGACCCCGCACGGCACCTCGCTCTCCGGCTTCGTCGAGCGGGCCACCGCGCTGTGGCGCTCCGACGAGCAGCAGCGCCCGCACATACTGGGCGCCCCCGCCGTCACCGGCACGCCCGCCGTGATGCCCGTGTGGGAGTGGGAGAACCCGCCCGAGGACACGGACGTCTCCCGCGGCGGCCGGCACCGG
Organism: Streptomyces pseudovenezuelae; assembly: GCF_029892565.1. Classification (GTDB taxonomy): domain Bacteria; phylum Actinomycetota; class Actinomycetes; order Streptomycetales; family Streptomycetaceae; genus Streptomyces; species Streptomyces pseudovenezuelae_A. The sequence continues at coordinate 357,915 of NZ_JARXVH010000006.1, forward strand.
GTCACCGCGGGCGACCTCGACATGCTGCGCGCCGCCCGCACCCACTACGAGCAGATGTACCGCAAGGCCGGCGGCATAGCGACCCGCACCCGGATCGTCGGCTTCCTCAACGCCGAGGCCGCCCCGCTGCTGCGCGGCAGCTACACCGACGCCATGGGCCGCCAACTGCACCGCGCCACGGGCGGGTTGGTGGCGATCGCCGGCATCTGCGCGTACGACTCCGACGCGCACGGCCTGGCCCAGCGCTACTTCCACCAGGCGCTGCGGCTCGCGAAGGCCAGTGGAGATCAGGGACTCGGCGCCTACGTGATCGCGCTGCTGGTCAACCAGGCGCTGTTCATGCGGGAGTACCGCCAGGCCGTCGCCTTCGCCGAGGCCGCGCTGCGCGCCGCCGGCAAGCACATCACCCCGGCGCTCGCCTCCGACCTGTACGCGATGCAGGCCAAGGCGTACGCGCACCTGGGCGACGGCACGAGCGCCCTGTCCTGCATCCGGCGTGCGGAGAAGGCCGCCGAACGCATCCGGCGCGGATACGAACCCGACGAGACGGGCTATGTCCAACCGGGGTTGGTCAACGTCCAGGTGGCGGAGGCGTTGCTCAGCCTCGGCGAGCTGGTGGCCGCGGGCGAGCACGCGGTGGCCGCCGTCGGTGAGCCGGCGCACGACCGCGGCCGGGTGCACCGGCTCGCCATGCTGAGCACGATCGAACTGCGTCAGGGAAACGCCGAGAAGGCCGTGGCCGCGGCCGTGCAGATGGCCGAACAGGCCCGTGGAATGGAGTCCCAGCGGCTGCGCGACAGACTCCGCGCGGTGCGCGAACACCTGGTGCGCAGCGGCGGTTCGGGCACCGCCGAGGCCGCCGAACTCATCGACGGGGCGCTGCGCGTACCGCTGTAGACCCGGCCCATGATCACCGACACGTCTTCGTTCCTGCTGCGATATTGCCACTTACTCGACGGAAGGTGGCAGAACCGTGCAGTGGACGAAACAGAACGAACAAACTGTGTACTCAAATCGCTGGTTCAGCGTCAACCTCGCAGATGTCGAGTTGCCGGACGGCCGGCATCTCGACCACTTCCTGATCAAGCTGCGGCCGGTCGCCGTGGCCACGGTCGTCAACGAGGCCAACGAGGTCCTCCTGCTCTGGCGGCACCGCTTCATCACCGACAGCTGGGGGTGGGAACTCGCGGCGGGCGTCGTCGAGGACGGCGAGGACCTCGCGTTCGCGGCCGCCAGGGAACTGGAGGAGGAGACCGGCTGGCGACCGGGACCCCTGCACCACCTCCTGAGCGTGGAGCCCTCCAACGGGCTCACCGACGCCCGGCACCACATCTACTGGTCGGACGAGGGCGAGTACATCGGACACCCCGTGGACGACTTCGAGTCCGACCGTCGGGAGTGGGTCCCGCTCAAGCTGGTCCCCGACATGGTCGCCCGTGGGGAGGTCCCGGCCGCCAACATGGCGGCCGCGTTACTGCTGCTGCACCATCTCAGGCTCGGCCAGGACACCTTGCCCTGAACCCCCCCACCCGGTCCTGGCCGTTCAATGTCCCAGGGCCTGCCAGATCGTCACGACGAGCGCGCCCACCGCCGTCAGCGCCGCGACAGCGGGCAACGGCCAGCGGGAGTGTTCGAGGGCGATGATCCGCGCGCTCAGGCCGTCGATTTCCTTGTCGGTCTCCTCCGTACGGTGAGTGAGCAGCGCCAACCCGCCCTCGACGCGCGCGTAGGCGACGTCGAGGCGGCGGCGTAACTCTGCGAGTTCTCCATGGACCACGGGATGCTCGGGGTCGGCGGTCACGAGTCCGCTCCTTTCCGTAGTCGGCACATCCCTTGCATGCGCATGAAGAGTCAACTCGCCTGGTGGGCGCGTGGGGAGCGTGTGCGCGCGGCATATGCGGGCCCGGCGCGCACACGGTGTGTGAATGACGTGGGCCCGGCGCCATCTCGGTGCCGGGCCCATGGAAATCGCTCTTCGTAGTCGATCGCTCTTCGTGGTCAGGCGTAGGCGTAGAACCCCGAGCCGGACTTCCGGCCCAGCCGGCCCGCGTCCACCATGCGCTGGAGCAGCGGGGGAGCGGCGTACAGCGGCTCCTTGTACTCCTCGTACATGCTCGACGCGACCGAGGCGACGGTGTCCAGGCCGATCAGGTCGGACAGCTTCAGCGGGCCCATCGGGTGGGCGCAGCCGAGCTCCATGCCGTTGTCGATGTCCTCGCGGCTGGCGATACCCGACTCGAACATCCGGATCGCGGACAGGAGATAGGGGATCAGCAGCGCGTTGACGACGAAGCCGGAGCGGTCCTGGGCGCGGATCGCGTGCTTGCCGAGCACCTTCTCGGCGAAGGCCTGGGCGCGGGCGAGCGTGCCCTCGGAGGTGGTGAGCGCCGGGATCAGCTCGACGAGCTGCTGCACCGGGGCCGGGTTGAAGAAGTGGATGCCGATGACCTGGTCCGGGCGCGAGGTGGCGACCGCGAGCTTGACCAGCGGGATCGAGGAGGTGTTGGAGGCCAGGACCGCGTCCGGGCGGGTCACCACCTGGTCGAGCACCTGGAAGATCTCCGTCTTCACCTGCTCGCTCTCGACGACGGCCTCGATCACCAGATCGCGGTCGGCGAACTCGCCGAGGTCGGTGGTGAAGCTCAGCCGCGCCTGCGTGTCCGCCAGCTCGTCCGCGCTGATCTTGCCGCGTCCGGCCGCCTTGGTCAGGGAGTTGAACAGCCGGGTCCGGCCGATCTCCAGGGCCTCGCCGGTGGTCTCGGCGACCTTCACATCGAGTCCGGCCCGGGCACACACCTCGGCGATGCCCGCGCCCATCTGACCGCAGCCCACGACTCCGACGCGCGCAATGTCTCCCGCCGGGATGTCCGTCACATCGTCCCCTTCGCTGATCTACGCGTGCGGCAGGACGCCTTTGGTTCGGTGCCTGCTCCGATCGTGCACGTTACCCGTAAGTATCGATGATCGATCGCGCGGGGACGTGCATCCTGGGCGGCGGAGACGATCCGTGACCGCGCGGATCCGCTGGGTATGGGGGTGTTGTGAAGATGGGACGACTGTCTCGCCGGACGTTCGCACTGGCCGCGCTGGCGACCCTGGCGGGGGCGCCGGACGCGAGCGCCGTACCCGTCGTCCGCCGGCGCGCGGTCACCGAGATGCGGGGCGTGTGGGTGGCGACCGTGGCCAACCGGGACTGGCCCTCGCGCCCCGGCATGACCGCGGCCGAGCAGCGCACGGAACTGATCGCCCAGCTCGACCTCGCGGTGCGCGACCGCCTCAACACCGTGATCTTCCAGGTACGTCCGACCGCCGACGCGATGTGGCCCTCGCCGTACGAGCCCTGGTCGCAGTACCTCACCGGGACCCAGGGCAGGAACCCCGGCTGGGACCCGCTGAAGACGGCGGTCGAGGAGGCCCACGCCCGCGGCCTGGAACTGCACGCCTGGTTCAACCCGTACCGCATCGCCAACCACACCGACCCCACCAAGCTGGTCGCCTCCCACCCCGCGCGCAAGCACCCGGACTGGGTGGTCGTGTACGGCGGCAAGCTTTACTACAACCCGGGGCTGCCGCAGGTCCGCGCCTTCGTGCAGGACGCGATGCTCGACGCGGTCGCCAAGTACCCGGTGGACGCGGTGCACTTCGACGACTACTTCTACCCGTACCCGGTGGCCGGCCAGACCTTCGACGACGACGCGGCCTACGACCGCTACGGCTCCGGCTTCCCCAACCGGGCCGCCTGGCGGCGCGACAACATCGACAAGCTGGTGCGCGAGACGGCGGCCTGGATCAAGAGGACCCGGCCGGGGACCGCGTTCGGGATCAGCCCGTTCGGCGTGTGGCGCAACGTCGCGACCGACCCGCTCGGCTCGGACACCCGGGCCGGGGTGCAGACGTACGACGATCTCCACGCGGACACCCGCAAGTGGGTGCGGAAGAACTGGATCGACTACATCGTCCCGCAGCTGTACTGGAACATCGGCTTCGCCGCCGCCGACTACGCCAAGCTCGTGCCCTGGTGGGCGGAGGTGGCGAAGGACAGCGGGACACGGCTCTACCTCGGTGAGGCGCTGTACAAGGCCGGCGACCCCGCGCAGCCCGCGGCCTGGCAGGACCCCGCCGAACTGTCCCGGCACCTCAGCCTGGCCGACCGCCGCGAAGAGGTGGACGGGCACGTGTACTTCGCCGCCAAGGACGTGGCGGCGGACCGGATCGGGGCGATGGCGCGCGTGGTCGCCGACCACTACCAGCAGCGGGCGAGGGTCCCGCGCTGAGCTCGGGCGCAGCGGGCGAACGGCCGGCGCCGAGCTACTGCAGCATCTCCTTGTGCCGGATCTCGGTGTCGGGGCCGGGCGAGCACACGCCCTCGTGGCCGTCCTCGAAGCGGACGCGGTAGGGCGGGTTGCCCTCCCGGCCCAGCACTTCGACGATCTCGCCGATCCTGTCGTGTTGGCCGACCACCCTGCCGTGCTGGACAAGCCGGTCGCCGACTGTTGCACGCATCTCTCGGGTCTCCTCACCGTGTGCGGGAGCAGCGGTCCGGGCCTTGAGTCTACGCGCCGGGCCCCCGTTGAGACCTGCGCGTACGGGCCCCTCAGCCCCGGGACCGCTGGGTGACGGCGATGCAGACGAGTACCGCGGCGGCCGTCACGGGGGCGGCCACCGGCAGGTGCTCGCCCAACAGCAACACCGACCACACCAGCGTCAACAGCGGCTGGGCCAACTGCAGTTGGCTGGCCTTGGGGATGCCGATCGCGGCCATGCCCCGGTACCAGACGACCAGCCCGAGGAACTGCGAGCCCGCAGCCACCCACAGCAGTCCGGCCACGCCGTGCGCACTCAGGTGCACCGGCTCCTGCGACAGCGCGACGGCGGCGCCGGGCACGGTGAGCGGCAGACACAGAACCAGCGCCCAGGCGATGACCTGCCAGCCGGGCATGACCCGGGCCAGCCGGCCGCCCTCGGTGTAGCCGGCCGCGCACACCAGGAGCGCGCCGAAGAGGTACAGGTCGGCGGTGGTCAGCGCGCCGCCGCTCTGCTGCACCGTGAAGGCGACCACCGCGGCGGCGCCCGCGAGGGCCCCCGTCCAGAAGGTGCGGGAGGGGCGGGTGCCCATGCGCAGGGTGGAGAACAGCGCGGTGGTGAGCGGGAGCAGACCGACGACGACGGCCGCGTGCGCGGTGGTCGAGGTCTGCAGGGCGAGCGTGGTCAGCAGCGGGAAGCCGATGACGACACCGGCGGCGACCACGGCCAGCCCCGCCCAGTGCCGGCGCTCCGGCACCCGCACGCGCAGCACCGACAGACAGGAGCCTGCGATGACCGCCGCGAGCGCACTGCGCACGCCGACCAGCGCCCAGGGGCCGAAACTCTCCAGGCCCCAGGCGGTGGCGGGGAAGGTCAGGGAGAAGACGACGACGCCGAGGGCGGCCAGGAGCGTGCCGGCGGCGGGCGCCTCGGCGGCCGGGGTGCTGACCGTTATCGGATTCGGCGCGGTAGCGCTACTCTGTGCTCTCATGCAAGAGCGTAGCAGTGTCGGTGAACTGGCGAATCAGCTGCGGCAGGAGCTCGACCGCTACTCACCTGGTGGAAAGCTCCCGTCGAGCCGCAGTCTTGTCGAGCGGTTCCGGGTCAGCCCGGTGACGGTCTCGCGGGCGCTGGCCCAGCTGGCCGCCGAGGGACTGGTGGTGACCCGGCCCGGAGCCGGTGCCTTCCGGGCCCGGGCGCGGGCCGCGACCGCTCCCGCCGGGGACACCTCCTGGCAGGAGGTGGTGCTGAGCGCGGACGGCGCGGCCGACCTCGTACCGCGCACGGTGGACGCGTCCGCGGTGCTGGCCACGCTCGCCGTGCCGCCGCCCGGGGTCGTCGAGTTCAACGGCGGCTATCTGCACCCCTCCCTCCAGCCCGAGCGGGCGATGGCCGCGGCACTGTCCCGGGCGGGCCGCCGCCCCGGCGCCTGGGGGCGGCCGCCGACGGAGGGGCTGCCGGAGCTGCGGGAGTGGTTCGCGCGCGGCATCGGCGGCGCGGTCACCGCGGCCGAGGTGCTCGTCACGTCCGGCGGCCAGTCCGCGCTGACCACCGCCCTGCGCGCACTAGCCCCACCGGGCGCCCCCGTCCTCGTCGAATCACCCACCTACCCGGGCATGTTGGCGATCGCCCGGGCGGCGGGCCTGCGCCCCGTCCCCGTCCCGGTCGACGCGGACGGCGTCCGCCCGGAGCTGCTCGCCGACGCCTTCCGGGCCACCGGCGCCCGTGTCTTCGTCTGCCAGCCGCTGTTCCAGAACCCGACGGGCGCCGTCCTCGCCCCCGAACGCCGGCCCGAAGTGCTGCGTATCGCCCGGGAGTCGGGCGCGTTCGTCGTCGAGGACGACTTCGTACGACGACTGGTCCACGAGGACGCAGGCCCGCTGCCGAGTCCGCTCGCCGCCGCCGACCCCGACGGCGTCGTCGTCCACGTCGGCTCCCTGACCAAGGCGACCTCGCCGAGCTTCCGGGTCAGTGCGCTGGCCGCCCGGGGCCCGGTCCTGGAACGGCTGCGCGCCATCCAGGTCGTCGACACCTTCTTCGTCCCCCGCCCGCTCCAGGAAGCGGCCCTCGAACTCGTCGGCTCGCCCGCCTGGCCACGCCATCTGCGGGCGATCTCGGCGGAGTTGAAGACCCGCCGGGACACCATGACCGCGGCCCTCCGCCTCGACCTCCCCGAACTGGCCCTCCCGCACATCCCGTCCGGCGGCTACCACCTGTGGCTCCGCCTTCCCGACGGCCTGGACGAGCTGGCCTTCACTTCGGCGGCCCTGCGCGCGGGCGTGGCCATCACCCCCGGCCGCCCGTACTTCAGCGCGGAGCCGCCGGCGGCGCACGTCCGGTTGAGCTTCGCGGCGGTGGCCGGGGTGGGGGAGATCGTGGAGGGGGTACGGAGGTTGCGGACGGCGTGCCGGGAGGTGCTCTAGGGGGCGGGTGCCGCCTCCTAGGGCACGGGTGCCACCGCGCCGACGAACTCCAGGGAGTCGAGCAACTCGGCCGTCAGCCGTACCCCGGTGATGCGCTCGGCGAGAGCGAACGCGGCCTCGGCGCCCTGAAGGTCCAACTCCTGGTCGGGGTCCAGTCGGAAGCCGGACTCCCGCATCTCCACCAGGAACCGGTCCGCGCCGCTGCCCTCCCTGCGGGAGGGGTGCAGGGGCTCGAAGCGCAGCAGCAGTTCGCCGTCCGCCAGCCAGAGGAAGCGGTCCATCGCATCGGCGTAGTAGTGGGAGACCACGGTCCGCCCCGCCGACACCGTGCGTATCGCGGGCGAGGACACTCCCAGATAGCCGTTCACCTCGACCATCACCGCCCAGTCGCCGAGGGCGGCGACGCCGACGAACAGCTCGGCGCCCGCGGCCCGTTCCCAGCAGTCGAAGGACGGCTCGAACAGGCCCGCCACGCCCGTGATCCGAGTCCCGGGCCCGGCGCCCACCGCCGCCAGCAGTTCCTGCGGCCCGATGGCGCCGGCCAGCGTGATGCAGTACGCGTCCCGCAGCCCCGCGTGGCGCTCGCGCAACCAGGCGTAGTCCCTCGCGTGCGGTGTCCTCCCCGTCATGCCTGAAGAGTGCCAGCCGCCACTGACAACGCCCGTCCGCCAACCGAAACCCGCTCGACAACCCGCCCCCGACCTGTGAATCTCCCGCCATGAACGACACCCCTGGCCTCCCCGACGGCTACGAGATCTTCACCGACCGCGAGCGTCTCGACGTCGACCGAGTGCACCGCTGGCTGTCCACCGACGCGTACTGGGCCCTCGGGCGACCGCGCGAGAAGCAGGACCGGGCGATCGAGGGGTCGCTGAACTTCGGTGTGTACGAGGTGGCTTCGGGGGAGCAGGTGGCGTATGCCCGGGTGCTCACCGACCGTGCGACCTTCGCCTGGCTGTGCGATGTGTATGTCGACCCGTCGGTACGCGGCAAGAGCATCGGCACGGCGCTGGTCACGGCCGTGCGCGACCACCTGCGGCCGTACGGCCTGCGCCGTATCCTGCTCGCCACGGCGGATGCCCACGGGGTGTACGAGAAGGTCGGATTCCAGGCCCTGCCCCACCCCGAGCGGTGGATGGCGCTGCTGCTCCAGCCGGAGGTTTGAGGCGATTGTCCGCCAGGTCCACACCGTGAAGTGAGGCCTCGCGCACCCTGGGTAACTCCCGGCCGACACCCCTTGACCTGCGTACTTTCCAGACTGACGATCTCGGCATGTTACTTCGGGTCACGTTCGTCGCCGCCGCGCGCAGCTCCCCGTTGCTCGCCGAACGCTTCGAGGACGACCGACCGCTGGACCAGGCCGGATGGGTAGAGGTACAGCGCGCCGCCCACGACCTGGTACCGCTCTCGGTCGCCGAACTGCGCTACTGCTCGCCCACCCCGCGCAGCCGCTCCACCGGCGAGGGCCTCGGCTACTCCCCGCTCGTCCAACTCGCCCTGCGGGACTGCGACATGGGCCGCTGGCGCGGGCTGACCCTCGGCGAGGCGATGGCCCGGGAGCCCGCGGCGGTGGACGCCTGGCTCGCCGACCCGCGGTCCACACCGCACGGCGGCGAGTCGCTGCTGGACTTCATCTCCCGCGTCGGCAACTGGCTCGACACCCGGCCCATCGAGGACGGCGATCGCATCGTCGCCGTCGCCGAACCGTCCGTGATCCGCGCCGCGTTGGTGTACGCCCTGAAGGCGCCCCCGGCGACGTACTGGAACATCGACGTACGCCCCCTGTCGACGATCACGGTCACGGGCCACGCCGGCCGCTGGAACCTCCGCTTCGAGGGGCCGCCGACGCAGCTCTCACAGACGTAGCCGACGCGCAGCCGTCCCGGACGCAGCCCTGGCGCTCAGTCCTCACGGGTGTGACCGGCGTTCAGCCTTCCCGCGCGTAGTCGGTGATCAGCACCAGGTCCTTGGCCGGACCGCCCACCCGCCACACCGTCCGCCAGTGGTCCGCGTCCCGGACGGTGAACTCGCCCCGGTAGAGGTCGGCCGCGCAGGGATGGTCGGCGATGTACTGTCCGCCTCTCAGGTCCAGTTGGTGAAAGGGCCGCCCGTCGGCGAAGCGCACATCCGCCGTCCCCGGCGCCGCACCCGGCAGGAACCTCAGCGTCCGCTCGGCGGGCCGCGCGACGCCCTGCCACGTGAACGTGCCGGCCTCCTCGTGCAGCAGACCCCCCTCCGGCAGTGCCCCGAAAACGGTGGCCCCTTCGAAGCGCCCCTCGTCCCCGCTCACGAGATCCCGCACCGACCGCTCCACGCGCCAACGCCCGGCCAGATGCGCCAACACGTCCGGCACGGGCCAGAACTCGCCCATCACCGGCCCCTCTTCCGCAGTCGGCGCAGCCAATCCGGGGACTCCAGCGGGTCCTTGCGCCCGGCCTCCGCACGGATCTCCTGGTACGCCGCGTGACTCGTCGCCCGGAAGGCCTCCTCGTACGCGGCCAGCGCCGCGCCGACACCTCCGCCGCCGGATCCGCGCCGCCGGATCCACCGGGCCGCCCAGGTGAGGAACCCGAGAACCAGGGCCAGGCAGCCGACGGCGATCAGGTAGGGCCACAGCGCATGCATGCCGTCGACCCTACGTCCCCGAGGCAGTCGATCTTCCGGCCCCGAAAGTTCTCGACAACCGTTCCCATTGACGCGCTCATGCCCCTTCCCTATCTTCCCGTTCGAAGTGTTGACCAACGTCCGAGATATCGAACGAATCGAACACCTTCAAGAGCCGCGGAGTATCCATGTCACGCACCGCCCGCACTCGTCTGAGGCTCGGCCTGTGTGCAAGCGCCTTCCTGCTGGCCGTGGGGTTGGTTCCGGCCGCCCCCACGCCCGCCCACGCCGACGACGTCACCGACTACGCGATCACCGTCGACCCCGCTGACAAGGGCGCGAAGATCGACGACACGATGTACGGCGTCTTCTTCGAGGACATCAACCGCGCCGCCGACGGCGGGCTGTACGCCGAGCTCGTGCAGAACCGGTCCTTCGAGTACTCCACCGACGACAACACGGCGTACACCCCGCTGACCTCCTGGACGGTCGCCGGTGCGGCGCAGGTGGTGAACGACGACGGGCGGCTCAACGCCCGCAACCGCAACTATCTTTCCCTGAGCGCCGGTTCGGCGGTCACGAACGCCGGTTACAACACAGGCGTCCACGTCGAGGCGGGCAAGAAGTACGACTTCTCGGTGTGGGCGCGGGCCGAGGCAGGCACCGCACTGAGCGTCGCTCTCACCGATACGGACGGCTCGCTGGCCGCCGCGCGCCAGGCGGCCGTGAAGGGCGGCTGGGCCCAGTACAAGGCGACCTTCACCGCCACCCGCACCAGCTCCACCGGCCGTCTCACGGTCGCCGCCTCCGACGCGGCGGCCCTCGACATGGTGTCCCTCTTCCCGCGCGACACCTACAAGCACGAGCCCAACGGCCTGCGCACGGACCTCGCCGAGAAGGTCGCCGCCCTGCACCCGGGCTTCGTGCGCTTCCCCGGCGGCTGCCTGGTCAACACCGGTTCCATGCAGGACTACAGCGAGGCCTCCGGCTACCAGCGCAAGCGCTCGTACCAGTGGAAGGACACCGTCGGCCCGGTCGAGACGCGCGCCACCAACTCCAACGTCTGGGGCTACAACCAGAGTTACGGCCTCGGCTACTACGAGTACTTCCGTCTCGCCGAGGACATCGGCGCCATGCCGCTGCCCGTCGTGCCGGCCCTGGTGACCGGCTGCGGCCAGAACAGGGCCGTCGACGACGACGCGTTGCTCAAGCGGCACATCCAGGACACCCTCGACCTCATCGAGTTCGCCAACGGCCCGGTGACGTCGACCTGGGGCAAGCTGCGCGCCCGGATGGGGCACCCCAAGCCCTTCCACCTCACCCACATCGAGGTCGGCAACGAGGAGAACCTGCCCGTCGAGTTCTTCGCCCGCTTCCAGCAGTTCCGGACCGCGATCGACGCCAAGTACCCGTACATGACGGTGATCTCCAACTCCGGCCCGGACGACGCCGGTTCGACCTTCGACACCGCCTGGCGGCTCAACCGGGACGCGGACGTCGACATGGTCGACGAGCACTACTACAACAGCCCGCAGTGGTTCCTGCAGAACAACGACCGCTACGACACCTACAGCCGCAGCGGCCCCGAGGTCTTCCTCGGCGAGTACGCCTCAGGAGGCAACGCCTTCAAGAACGGCCTCGCCGAAGCGGCCTACATGACCGGGCTGGAGCGCAACGCCGACGTGGTCAAACTCGCCTCCTACGCACCGCTGTTCGCCAACGAGGACTACGTCCAGTGGCGCCCTGACATGGTCTGGTTCAACAACCACGCCTCCTGGAGCTCGGCCGACTACGAGGTCCAGAAGCTGTTCATGACCAACGTCGGTGACCGGGTCGTCCCCTCGACGGCCACCGGCACCCCCTCGCTCACCGGCCCGATCAGCGGCGCCGTCGGCCTGTCGACGTGGAACACGACCGCCGCGTACGACGATGTGAAGGTCACCGACGCCGACGGCAACACGCTGCTGAGCGACGACTTCTCCGGTGACGCCGGCCAGTGGACCCATACGGGCACCGGGAGTTGGGCGGTGCAGGACGGGCAGTACGTGCAGACCGCCGAGGCGGCCGAGAACACCATGGTGTCGGCCGGTGACCCGAACTGGCACGACTACGACCTGCGGGTGAAGGCCACCAAGAAGTCCGGCAGGGAGGGCTTCCTCGTCGCCTTCGGCGTCAAGGACACCGGCAATTACTACTGGTGGAACCTGGGCGGCTGGAACAACACCCAGAGCGCGGTCGAACAGGCCGTGGACGGCGGCAAGTCGACGCTGATCTCCAAGGCGGGCAGCATCGAGACCGGCCGCGCCTACGACATCGACGTCAAGGTGCGGGGCCGTCAGGTCACCCTCTACCTCGACGGCCAGGAGTGGGGCGGCTTCACCGACGACAAGCCAGCCGAGCCCTTCCGCCAGGTCGTCACGAAGGACCACAGGACCGGTGATCTCATCGTCAAGGTGGTCAACGCCCAGGCGTCGGCGGCCCGTACGGCGATCGACCTGGGCGGGGCGAAGGTCGCCTCCAAGGCCCGGGTGACCACCCTCGCCGCCGCGCCGGACGCGGTGAACACCGAGACGGCCACTCCGGTCGCCCCGGTGACGTCCACCTTCAGCGGAGTCGCCGAGAACTTCTCGTATACGTTCCCGGCGAACTCCGTCACCTTCCTGCGGATCAGGCAGAAGTAGCGCTCTCACCGTCCGTGGGCTGCTTGCCGAGTGGCAGCAGCCCGCGTTCGGTGAAGACCTTCTTCGCCACGAAGGTCGCGTTCAGGGCCTTGGGGAAGCCGCAGTAGCCGGCCGAGTGCAGCAGCGCCTCGACGATCTCCTCGGGTGTCAGGCCCACGTTGAGGGCCGCGTTGACGTGCACCTCCAGCTGGGGCTCGCAGCCGCCCAGCGCGGTGAGCATGCCCAGGGTCACCAACTGGCGGTCGCGCGGGGGGAGTCCGGGCCGGGAGTAGATCTCCCCGAAGCCCCAGGCGACGATCTGATGGGCCATCTCGGGGCTGATGTCCTGCAGCGAGTCGATGACCCGCTGCCCCGCCTCCCCGTCGATCGTCCGGAGGATCTCCAGGCCGTGGGCGAAGCGTTCGTCACGCGTGCTGTTCTGCTCTGCGTCGGTCGTCATGCCCTCGACGGTAAGAGGCAGAGCGGCGGGTTCATCACCGAATAATGCAGAGGCAGTTTTTTATTTGCCGAATGTTCACTTCCTCTTCGGTAAGACCGTGACAGCTCCCAGAATTCACTCCACCACTTTTCACCGGTGGAACAACCGAACGGAAACTCCGACCGTCTAAGTCGGCGAATCAATGACGTGCGGGGGCAACGCAGATGGATCGCTCAACCCTGTCTACAGCCTTTTTCTGTGCCACTCCGCACAGGAACGCACGGCCACGTCCGGACAGGAACAGAGTGTGAAACGGACCATCTTTCCGGCCCGGCCCAGGCAGCGCGCGGCCCTGCTCGCCGCGCTGCTCACGGTCGCCGTGTTCTGCGCCGCGGACGCCGTCGCCCGCAGCTTCCCCTTCGGCTCGAACACGCGCAGCGTCAACGACCTGGGCAACCAGTACGTCCCTTTCCACGCCCACCTCTGGGACCTGCTGCACGGCCGCGCCGACGGCGGCCTGCTCATCAACTGGCAGTCCGGCTACGGCGCCAGCTTCCTGCCCGACCTCGGCACCTACCTCAGCAGCCCGTTCGCCCTGCTCGTCGCGGTGTTCCCGCGCGACCGGATCGACCTCGCGGTGTACGTCGTCACGGTGTCGAAAACGGCCGCCGCGGGCGCGGTCATGGCCTGGCTGCTGCTCACCCTGCGCCCCGGCCGTTGGTGGGCGGCGGCGCTGCTGGGTGCCTCGTACGCCCTGTGCGGCTGGAGCGTGGCCGTCGCCTCGTACAACCCCATGTGGCTCGACGGACTGGTCGCCCTGCCGCTGTTCTGTCTGGTCGGCGAGTGGACGCTGCACCGAAGGCGCCCGCTGCTCGGTGTGCTGATCGTGGCCCTGGGCTGGATCGCCAATTTCTACACCGCGTACATGGCCACCATCGGCGCCGGCCTCGTGCTGCTGCTCCAACTCTGGCTCTCCGGACTGCCGGTGCGCCAGAAGCTCGCCACGGCAGGGCGCGCCGCCGCGACCGTCGCCCTCGGCGTCGGCCTCGCCGCCCCGCTGGTGACGGTCGTGTACTTCGGTACCAAGCACGCCTACCCGGGCCGGGTCGTGCACTTCACGCCGGTGGCCACGAAGGACATGCTGGCCCGCCTGCTGCCGACGACGTACAGCTTCGGCACCCCCGCGCTCTACGTCGGCGTCACCGCGCTGCTGCTCGTCCTCGCCCTGCCCTTCCACCGCAAGGTCCCGCGCCGGGTGCGCGGCGGCTGGACGGTGCTGGTCGCCGCCGTTGCGTTGTCGCTCCAGTGGGAGCCGACCCACCTGGTCTGGCACGCCTTCGCCACCCCGCAGGGCAGCGCCTATCGCCAGGCCTTCGTGCTCTGCGCGCTGATGGTGATCGCCGCCTGGCACGCGCTCTCCTACGGCCCACCGGACCGGCGTGCGCTCGCTGTCGCGGTCGGACTGTTGACCCTGATCACCGCGATCGCGAGCCGCAGCGACTTCGTCCGCCCGGTGACGTGGCTGGTGCTGGGGCCCGCGGTCGTGGGAGCGGTGGGCGGACTCGCGCTGTTGGGGCGTCTGGACGGCAGGATCCGAGCCGAGAGCCGGGGTGTGGTGGAGGAACTGGCTCCCGCTGGGAGTCGGGGTCCGGCGGACGACCCGGCCGGTGCCGAGGGCCGGGGCCTCGCGGACGGCTCGGCGGGTATCGGCGACCGGCACCCGGCGGACACCTCACCTCGTATCGACGACACCGCACCCGGGGGCGACCGGGAGCCGTCGGCGGCCGACCGGATCCGTGCCGCGGCCCAGCGCCGGAACCCGCTCGCCGCCCGGCGCCATACCCCGCTCTCCGCCCGCAGTCGCTCCCTGCTCGCCGCGCTCGCCCTCGTCCTGCTCTTCGGCGGCCAGTTCGGCGAGGCCGCGGCCACCTCCGCCGTGGCGAGCAGGCTGCGGCTCGGGAACATGGACGACTACGCGCCCTGGGGGGACCGTCAGGAGGAGCAGGCCTCGCTGATCGCGCGGGCGGACGGCTGGCCCGAATACCGCACCGACCCGGGCCGGGAGCAGACCGTCGGTAACGACGCGCTCATGGTCGGCGGCCAGGGCGCCCAGTACTACAGCAGCCTCACCGCCGACGTCCTCAGCCGCACCCTCACCGCGTTCGGCGACGGCTGGACCTCCCGGGGCCGCAGCCTGCAGAGCCTGGACAACGCCGTCACCGACGCGATCTTCTCCGTCGGCGCCCGGGTGCACTCCCCGCCCGACCCGCACCAGAACTGGTTCCCGCAGGACGGCTCCGGGCCCAGCATGACCCGCGAGGACGTACCGCCGCTGGTCACGGTACGACCGTCCGACGCGTCCTCGCGGGCGGGCTTCGGCGCGTCCCCGTACCGCAACCAGGAACTCGTGCTCGGCGCCCGCGTCTACACAGTCCCCGAGGTCACGGTCCGCACGAGCAGCGGCAAGCCCCCGCGCGCCGGCGACGCCGCGCATCCCGGGCTGCTTGTCGACGTGCCCGCCAAGGGCAGCACCAACACCCCGACGATCACGGCCAGTTGCCCGGCCGGCAGCCAGGTCTATCTGTGGGCGCCGCACTACGCGGGCACCGCGCAGCTGGGCGACGGGCCGACCGGGCGGTTCCGGTCGGACGCGCTCGGCACCAAGATCGCCGCGATGGAGCCGCTCGGCACGGCCCCGGCTTCCGGGCGCCTGCGGATCGACCTCACCCCCAGCCGGGCGAGCCGCGTCCCCGAGGGCGCGGTCGGCTGTCTGGACACCGCCCGGCTGCACACCTCGGTCGAGCACCTCAAGGCCACCGGCGCCACCGAGGTGAGCGTCGACGACGGCACGATCAAGGCCCAACTCCCGGCGGGCAGCACCGGAACCGCCGTCGTGGCGGCTCCCCGCATCGCGGGCTGGCGGTGCGCGGCCGGCGACGACTCCGCCGTACCGGCCAAGGCGTACCACGGTCTGATCGCCGTACCCCTCGACGGTTCCTCGACTTCTCTGACCTGCACCTTCCACCCGCCGGGGCTGCGTCTTGGCACCGCGGTCGCAGGCGCTTCGCTGCTCACCCTGATCCTGCTCGGCGTCCTCGGCGCCGTCCGCCGCCGACGGGCCGCCCGGCCGCCGGCCCCGTCGCCCACGACCACCAGACACCTCGACCGGGCGAGCGCGTGACCCGCGCTCGGCGACCGTTTCCCAGGGGGGAAAGTCCATGCTGATCTCGATCGTCGCACCGTGTTACGACGAGGAAGACGTCATAGAGCGCTTCCACGACCAGATCCAGAAGGTCGCGGAGGAGCTCCTTCCGCTCGGCCACGACATGGAGTTCGTGTACATAGACGACGGCAGCCGCGACCGCACGCTCATGGTCCTGGAGCGGCTCGCCGGGCTCGACAAGCGCGTGCGGTACGTCTCCTTCAGCCGCAACTTCGGCAAGGAGGCGGCGCTGTTGGCCGGTCTGCGCAACGCCTCCGGCGACTGTGTCGTCGTCATGGACGCGGACCTCCAGCACCCGCCGGAGCTGATCAAGCGCATGGTGGAGCTGCGCGCCGAGGGCTACGACCAGGTCATCGCCCGCCGCACCCGGACCGGCGACGGCATGGTCCGCACCCTCACCGCGCGCCTCTACTACCGGTTCGTCAACCGGCTCATGGACGTGGAACTCGTCGACGGCGTCGGCGACTTCCGGCTGATGTCGCGCCGGGTGGTGGACGCGGTCCTGGACCTCACCGAGTACAACCGCTTCTCCAAGGGCCTGTTCGCCTGGGTCGGCTTCCCCGCCACGACCTTCGAGTACGAGAACGCGGCCCGCGAGGCCGGCCGCACCTCCTGGTCCTTCAAGGGCCTGCTCAACTACGGCCTCGACGGGCTCCTCTCCTTCAACAACCGCCCGCTGCGCGCCGCCCTCTACCTCGGCATGGGCCTGCTGCTCTGCGCCGGCCTCTACACCGGGTGGATCGTGATCGCCGCGCTCGTCCATGGCGTCCAGACCCCCGGCTATGTCACGATCATCACCGCCGTCACCGGCGTCGCGGGGGTCCAGATGATCATGCTGGGCGTGATAGGCGAGTACACCGGCCGGATCTACTACGAGGTGAAGGGGCGCCCGCACTTCCTGGTGAAGGCGAGCAACGTGGAGCGGAAAGCGGACTGCCCCACGGACGGCAGGACGAAGGACCTCATTCCCTGATGGAGAGCTCCCTGAAGCCGAGTCCCTCGCCGTCGAGTTCTCCTGGACCGCGAGGTCTGCTGTCGCGGCAGATGATCGTCTTCGCCGTGATCGGGGTGGTGAACACGGGCACCTACTACGGCCCGTACCTGGTGTTCCTCACCCGTTTCCCCTATCTGGTGGCCCATATTCTCGCGACGGCCATCAGCATGACCGGATCCTTTTTCCTGAACGCGCACTTCACATATCGGACCCGTCCGACCTGGCGGAAATTCCTGCTCTTCCCGCTCACCAACGCGGCCAATTTCGTGGTCACGACGGCGGGCGTCTACGTGCTGGTCGACCTGCTGCACCTCGACAGCCGCTACGCCCCGCTGCTCGCCTCGCTGGCGGCGATCCCGGTGACGTTCGTGGTCTCGCGGCGGATCATGCTGCCGAAGGCGGAGACCGACGGGATTGCATAAACGTGCATAGAAACGTATAGTCATGCCATCCAGGAGGAGGATGACATGGCGGTACGTGCGGCGGTGGCCGGGGCGAGCGGATACGCGGGCGGCGAGCTCCTGCGACTGCTCCTCGCGCACCCCGAGGTCGAGATCGGCGCCCTGACCGGCAACTCCAACGCCGGACAGAGACTCGGCGCGCTCCAACCGCATCTGCTGCCGCTGGCCGACCGGGTGCTCCAGGAGACCACCCCCGAAGTCCTCGCCGGCCACGACGTCGTCTTCCTCGCCCTGCCCCACGGCCAGTCCGCCGCCGTCGCCGAACAGCTCGGCCCCGACGTGCTCGTGGTCGACATGGGCGCCGACTTCCGGCTGAAGGACACGGCCGACTGGGAGAAGTTCTACGGCTCCGCGCACGCCGGCACCTGGCCGTACGGCCTGCCCGAACTGCCGGGCGCACGCGCCGCGTTGGAGGGGTCCAAGCGCATCGCGGTGCCCGGTTGCTATCCGACCGCCGCCTCCCTCGCCCTCTTCCCGGCCTACGCCGCGGGGCTCGCCGAGAACGAGGCCGTGATCGTCGCCGCCTCCGGCACGTCCGGCGCCGGCAAGGCGGCCAAGCCGCATCTGCTGGGCAGCGAGGTCATGGGGTCCATGTCGCCGTACGGCGTCGGGGGCGGACACCGGCACACCCCCGAGATCATCCAGAACCTCGGCGCGGTGGCGGGCGAGCCGGTCGCCGTCTCCTTCACGCCGACCCTCGCGCCGATGCCCCGCGGCATCCTCGCCACCTGCACCGCGAAGGCGAGGCCCGGCGTCACCGCCGAGGCCGTCCGCGCCGCCTACGAGAAGGCCTTCGCCGACGAGCCCTTCGTCCATCTGCTCCCCGAGGGGCAGTGGCCCGCCACGGCGTCCGTCTACGGTTCCAACGCCGTTCAGGTGCAGGTCGCGTACGACGAGGCCGTGGGACGGATCATCGCGATCAGCGCCATCGACAACCTGACCAAGGGCACCGCGGGAGGTGCCCTGCAGAGCATGAACCTCGCCCTCGGGCTCGACGAGTCCACCGGGCTGACCACGATCGGAGTCGCGCCGTGAGTGTGACGGCAGCACAGGGATTCACGGCCGCGGGCATCGCCGCCGGGATCAAGGAGAACGGCAACCCCGACCTGGCCCTCGTGGTCAACAACGGGCCCCGGCTCGCCGCCGCGGGCGTCTTCACCTCCAACCGCGTCAAAGCCGCGCCGGTGCTCTGGTCCGAGCAGGTCCTCAAGGGCGGCAAGGTCTCCGCCGTCGTCCTCAACTCCGGTGGCGCCAACGCCTGTACGGGGCCGAAGGGCTTCCAGGACACGCACGCCACCGCCGAGAGGGTCGCGGACACGCTCGGACTCAACGCCGCCGAGGTCGCCGTCGCCTCCACCGGACTCATCGGGCTGCTGCTCCCGATGGACAAGCTGCTTCCGGGAGTCGGGACCGCCGCCGGTCAACTCTCCCCGCACGGGGGCGAGAAGGCCGCCATCGCCATCAAGACCACCGACTCCGTCCACAAGACGGCCGTCGTGACGAAGGGCGGCGAGGACGGCAAGGGCGGCTGGACCGTCGGCGGCATGGCCAAGGGCGCCGGCATGCTCGCCCCCGGCCTCGCCACCATGCTCGTCGTCCTCACCACCGACGCCGACGTCGAAAGTGACGTACTGGACAAGGCACTTCGGGCCGCCACGCGCACCACCTTCGACCGGGTCGACTCCGACGGCTGCATGTCCACCAACGACACCGTGCTGCTGCTCGCCTCCGGCGCCTCCCAAGTCACCCCGGAACACGCCGAGTTCGCGGAAGCCGTCCGTGCCGTCTGTGACGACCTCGGCCAGCAGCTCATCCGCGACGCCGAGGGCGCCAGCAAGGACATCAAGGTCGAGGTGGTCAACGCGGCGAGCGAGGACGACGCCGTCGAGGTGGGCCGCTCCATCGCCCGCAACAACCTCCTCAAGTGCGCGATCCACGGCGAAGACCCCAACTGGGGGCGGGTGTTGTCCGCGATCGGCACGACGCGGGCCGCCTTCGAGCCCGACCGGCTCAACGTCGCGATCAACGGCGTCTGGGTCTGCAAGAACGGCGGTGTCGGCGAGGACCGCGAGAAGGTCGACATGCGCTACCGCGAGGTGCACATCGTCGCCGACCTCGCCGCCGGCTCCGAGACGGCCACCATCTGGACCAACGACCTCACCGCCGACTACGTCCACGAGAACAGCGCCTACTCCTCATGAGCACTACGCGTAAGCACACCGCCCTCCCCAAGGCCCAGATCCTCATCGAGGCGCTGCCCTGGCTGGTCCGGCACAACGGCAAGACGGTCGTCATCAAGTTCGGCGGCAACGCCATGATCGACGAGGACCTGAAGGCCGCGTTCGCCCAGGACGTCGTGTTCCTGCATCACGCCGGCCTCAAGCCGGTCGTCGTGCACGGCGGCGGCCCGCAGATCAGCGCCGCCCTCGACAAGCACGGCATCGTCAGCGAGTTCAAGGCCGGCCTGCGCGTCACCACCGAGGACGCCATGGACGTCGTACGGATGGTGCTCGCCGGCCAGGTCCAGCGCGAACTGGTCGGGCTGCTCAACCAACACGGGCCGCTGGCCGTGGGGTTGACCGGCGAGGACGCGCACACCATCACCGCCACCAAGCACCGGCCCGAGATCGACGGCGAGTTGGTCGACATCGGGCGGGTGGGCGAGATCACCGCGATCGACACGGGCGCGATCGAGGCACTGCTCGCCGACGGCCGTATCCCGGTCGTCTCGTCGATCGCCCGTAGCCAGGACGACGGACATGTCTACAACGTCAATGCTGATACGGCGGCTGCGGCACTCGCTGCGGCACTGGGCGCCGAAACCCTCATGGTCCTCACCGACGTCGAGGGCCTCTACGAGGACTGGCCGCACTCCGACGAGGTGATCAGCCGCCTCACCGCTTCCCAACTGGAGAAGCTGCTGCCGGATTTGAGCTCCGGCATGGTGCCGAAGATGGAGGGCTGTCTGCACGCCGTGCGCGGCGGAGTCACCACCGCCCGCGTCATCGACGGCCGGGTCCAGCACTCGATCCTGCTGGAGATCTTCACCGACGAGGGCATCGGCACGATGGTCGTGGCCGATGAGCAGGAGGGGGACGCCGAATGACCGCCAACGATGAGTTGACCGAGCGGTGGCAGGGCTCGCTCATGAACAACTACGGCACCCCGCGGCTGCCCCTCGTGCGCGGCGCGGGCGCCAAGCTGTGGGACGCCGACGGCAAGGAGTACGTCGACTTCGTCGGCGGCATCGCGGTCAACGCGCTCGGCCACGCCCACCCGGCGATCGTCGAGGCCGTCAGCAAGCAGATCGCCTCGCTGGGCCATGTCTCCAACCTCTTCATCGCCGAACCGCCCGTCGTCCTCGCCGAACGGCTCCTCCAGCTGTTCGGCCGGGACGGCAAGGTCTACTTCTGCAACTCGGGCGCCGAGGCCAACGAGGGCGCCTTCAAGATCGGCCGGCTGACCGGCCGGCCGCACATGGTCGCCACCGAGGGCGGCTTCCACGGCCGCACCATGGGCGCCCTCGCGCTCACCGGCCAGCCCGGCAAGCGGGAGCCCTTCCTGCCGCTGCCCGGCGATGTCACCCATGTTCCCTACGGCGACGCGCAGGCGCTGGCCGCCGCGGTGACCGAGGAGACCGCGCTCGTGGTCATCGAGCCGGTCCAGGGCGAGAACGGCGCGGTGGTGCCGCCGGCCGGCTATCTCAAGGCGGCGCGGGCGATCACCGCGGCCACCGGCTCGCTGCTGGTCCTCGACGAGGTGCAGACCGGCGTCGGGCGTACCGGTCACTGGTTCGAGTACCAGGCCCACGACGGCGTGCTGCCCGACATCGTGACTCTTGCCAAGGGGCTCGGCGGCGGGCTGCCGCTCGGCGCCACCGTCGCCTTCGGACGCGCCGCGGAGTTGCTCCAGCCGGGCCACCACGGCACGACCTTCGGCGGCAACCCCGTCGCCTGCGCCGCCGGACTCGCCGTCCTCGACACCATCGAGAACGAGGGGTTGCTGGAGAACGTCAAGCGGCAGAGCGAGAAGTTGCGGGACGGAATCGAGTCACTCGGCCACCCCGTGATCGACCATGTCCGGGGCGCGGGCCTCCTCCTGGGTATCGTGCTCACCGAGCCGCTCGCGCCCAAGGTGCAGCAGGCGGCTCAGGAGGCCGGTTTCCTGGTGAACGCGCCCGCCCCCGACGTCGTACGGCTGATGCCACCGCTGAATCTTCGCGACGACGAGGTGGACGCGTTGATCGCTGCGCTGCCCGGCGTCCTTGACGAGGCATACGGGGATGGATGATCCGGGAATGAGACGACGACGATGAGCCAGGCGCAGGACGACGACGTACAGCATGCCGGGCCCGCCGTGCCGCAGACGCGGACCGCGCGGCATCGGCGGATCGTGGACATCCTCAATCGGCAGGCGGTGCGGTCGCAGAGTCAGCTGGCCAAGTTGCTGGCGGACGACGGGCTGACGGTTACTCAGGCGACGTTGTCCCGGGACCTCGACGAGTTGAACGCGGTGAAGATCCGTAATGCCGAGGGGGATCTCATCTACGCGGTGCCCAGTGAGGGGGGTTTTCGGACTCCTCGGGCGCCGTTGGGGGAGTCGGCCAAGGAAGAGCGGATGCGGCGGCTCTCTTCCGAGCTGCTGATCTCCGCGGAGGCTTCGGCGAATCTTGTGGTTCTGCGGACGCCGCCTGGTGCTGCGCAGTTCTTGGCCTCGGCGATTGATCAAGCCGAGCTGCATGACATTCTCGGGACTATCGCCGGCGATGACACGCTGCTGTTGATCAGCCGGGAGGCCACGGGGGGTCAGGCGCTCGCGGAGCATTTGCTGAGGTTGGCTCAGAACGGCCACTGAGGGGTTACCCCAGTCGGGACGCCAGGCCGCCTGTGCATCTGACCTCGTCGCCTGCCGTTATGAGCAGGGCCTCTACGTCCGGCAATGACTCCAGCCAACGCAAGCCCTGTCTTGAGCCCATTGCGAAAGCTGCTGTTGCCCAGCAGTCCGCCCAGGTCAGTTGGGGGGCCACCACCGTTACGGCCACCAGGTCGGTGATGGCCGAGCGGCCCGTGCTGGGGTCCACGATGTGGGTGCCGCGTTCTGATGTGCCGGAGGTCGCCACGGCCAGTTCGTCCTTGCCGGCGGCTGAGATGACCGCTGCCAGGCCGCCCGGGCGGATCGGGTCCGACACGCCTACGCGCCAAGGGCGTTGGGGGCCGGGGACGCCCAGGAGTTGGACGTCGCCGCCGCCGTTGACGCTTACGCCCGTCGCGCCGGCCGCTCGTAGCAGGCGGGCCGCGCGTTCGGCGGACCAGCCCTTGACGATGCCGGTGGGGTCGAGCTGGCCCTGATACCTCGTGCTGAACCAGCCGTCGCTCAACCGCTCGGCCTGGGCGCCCAGTTCGAGGACCTCGGCGACCTCGGGGTCGCACTCCTCAAGTGCCAGCTCGCCGCGGGCCAGCCGGGAGAGCTGGCTGCCGTCGCGGTAGGTGCTGAACACCTCGTCCACCCGGTGCAGTCCGGCGACGGCCTCCTCCAGCGCCACGCGCACCGCACCGGGCTCCCCACCGCGGACGTCGAAGGAGAAGACGGTCCCCATGACCTCCTCCGCATGACGTACCACGGCGGGAGCCTCTGCCGACTCGGCCACCGCCTCAGCCACCGGCCTGGTCCAGCGCCGACTGCAGGGACTGCTTGTAGCCGCCGCTCGTGTACGAGGCACCCGACACCGAGTCGATGTCCGCGGTGCCCTTGGCCACGGCCTCCTGGTTGAGCTTCGGGATGGCAAGCGCCGTCTTCTGGTCGCTGGTGCCGCCCTTGGGCGCCTGCACCGCCTCGGCCTTGGTGATCTTGCCGTTGCTGACGGTGATGCGGACCTGGACGGGGCCGTACATCGTCTGCGCGACGGCGCCCGTCACCGTCTTCGCCTGCGTGGAGCCGGAGCCGGTGCCGGAGGAGGACCCCGTACCGCCGCCCTGCGCCTTGCCGGCCGCCTTCATCTTGTCGATGGCCGACTGGAGGGACTGCTTGTAGCCGCCGCTCGTGTACGTGGCGCTCGACACCGAGTCGATGTCCGCGCTCTGTGCGGCGACGGCCTCCTGGTTGAGCTTCGGGACGGCCAGGGCGGTCTTCTGGTCGCTGGTGCCGCCCTTGGGGGCCTGGATCGCCTCGGCCTTGGTGATCTTGCCGTTGCTGACGGTGAGCCGTACCTGGACGATGCCGTACTCGGTCTGGGCCGGGTTCCCGTCGACGGTGCCCGTGCCGGTGGCCGCGGCGCCGCCCTGGGGCGACTCCTGGGCCCCCACCGTCTGCTGCGGGACGACGCCGGCCGCCGCGGCGCCCGGGTCGGACGCCGGCTTCAGCGACAGCAGCAGCACCACGCCCGAGACGGTGGCGGC
The DNA here is from genome assembly GCF_029892565.1 of Streptomyces pseudovenezuelae. Classification (GTDB taxonomy): domain Bacteria; phylum Actinomycetota; class Actinomycetes; order Streptomycetales; family Streptomycetaceae; genus Streptomyces; species Streptomyces pseudovenezuelae_A. The sequence continues at coordinate 381,638 of NZ_JARXVH010000006.1, forward strand.
GGTGGCCAGCACGACACGCCGGATGGGATGACTCTTCCTCATCGGTTTCTGAGCTCCTGAAGTCCCGTCGCTCACATCTCGAACGACTCGTGATGGATGCGGCGGGCGGGCACTCCCGCGCCGCGCAAGGCTTCGTACACGGACTGCGCGAACCCGGGCGGGCCGCACATGAACACGTCGTGGTCGTCGATGTCCGGCAGCTTCTGCCGCAGCCGCTCCGCCGAGATGTCGGGGCGTTCGCCGTCCGGGCTGTTGACCGCGTACATCAGGCGGGCGCCGCGGTCGTTGGCGATGGCGGCGAGCTCGTCCCACAGGGCCAGGTCCTGGGTGGTGTTGGCCCGGTACAGGAGCGTGATGTCGCCGGACGCGCCGGGCAGCGTCTCGAACAGCGCCCGCATCGGCGTGATGCCGACCCCGCCCGCGACCAGCAGCACCTTGCCGCGGCTGCGGCGCTGGGCGGTCAGCGCGCCGTAGGGACCCTCGGCCCACACCTTGGTGCCGGGCGTCAGTTCGCGCAGCCGCGTGCTGTGGTCGCCGATCGCCTTCACCGTGATCCGCAGCATGTCGGGGCGGGGCGCCGCCGACAGCGAGTACGGGTGGGAGGAGAACCGCATGCCCGGCGCCAGGAACCGCCAGCGGAAGAACTGCCCCGCCTGCGCGCCCATCCGGTGCAGTTTGCGCCCGCTGATGAGCACCGACACGATGCCCGGCGTCTCCTCGATGACCGCCTCGACGCGCATGCGATGGCGGAAGTTGAGCCGGATCGGGGAGAGGATGCGGTACCAGAGGACCAGCGCGGTGACCGCCCCGTACAGCACGTACCAGAAGGTCTTGGCGGTCGGCTCGACGGCGAAGTCGTTGCCGGTGGAGATCTGGTGCCAGAAGGTCAGGAAGACCGCCGCGTACGTCAGCAGGTGGACGTGGTACCAGGTGTCGTACGGGATCAGCTTGCGGATCCCGCCGACCGAGATCAGCCCGATGAAGAACAGCAGGCCGGTGCCGATGGCGGCCTTGCCCATGTCCGGCAGCTGGTTCACGGAGTCGATGGTCTGCTGGACGATGTCGCCGAGCGACCTGCCGGCCTGCAGCGCGTAGCCCCACATCGTGAGGAACACGTGCGCGAGCACCAGGCAGACCGTGTAGCGGCCGGACATCGCGTGCCAGCGGGCCACCCGGTCCGAGCCCACCCGGCGTTCCAGGGCGGGCACCCGGGCCATCTGCAGGACGACGAGCGCCATCAGGTAGCCGGCCAGCAGGCCGGTGATCCGGCCCGCGTTGAGGATCTTGCTGTTGTTGTCGGCGATCGACGGTGTGTTGTGCCACCACAGCCACAGCACGCCGACCGCGCCCGCGAACACCGCGAGCAGCAGGACGGTCGCCGGGGAGCGGCGCGGACGGATGCGGCGCATCGTCTGGCGGCGGGCGGCACGGCCGCCTGCGAGCGTGGTGGTCACGTTTCCTCCGGGAACGGGGGCAAGGGGGTAGGCGTGGTCCCTTGGCCCTGAGATACGTGCCGTGACGCTCGTGTGTTCAGCCGTAACCGGAGTCTCCTACGACTCAGTAGCGCGTGATCACCGTACTCCCGCCCGTCGTGCCGATCGCGATGTGCGGCTCGCTCCATGGCCGCACCCAGGTGAGGATCCTGCGCATCGCGTCGACGGGCACGGAGACACAACCGGCCGTCGCCCCACGCCCGTTGACGTGGAGGAAGATCCCGGCGCCGCGACCCCGCACCCGCTGGTGGTAGTTGAAGCCGACGACGAGCGCGTACGCGTACTGCGTGGTGTAGGAGGCGAGTTGCTCGGACTCCGTGGCACGGCAGTCCTTCGGGCGTGGCTCGGTCCAGCGGTTGTAGGAACTCGACGCGTTGTCCTCACACCACCAGGAACTCGCGTGCACCGGGCGGTACTTGTAGGCCGTCCCGCTCGGCGCGGCCTTGATGCCGAAGGCGAAGGGGAGGTCGTACAGCCCGGTGGGTGTGGTGTTGGTGCTCTGCTTGCGGGAGGCGCCCTCGACGAGCCCCTTCGCCCCGAACCGGGCCGCGGCCGAACCGGCCTTCACCCACTGCCCGTTGCGCAGGTCCCACCACGTCACCGTCCCGGTGGTGGACCCGGTCGAGGAGGCCACGGCGGTGATCAGCTGGCTGCCGCCCCCGGTGTCCGCCATCCGGGCGGGCAGCGGAGCGGTGGCGTCGGGCGCGGCGGCGCCGAGCACGAGGAGGGAGGCGGAGACCAGGGAACCGGCGGCGAGAGCTGAGCGCATGGCTCAGACCGTAGAGGGCGGCAGCGGCAACGGCAGCCCGGGTAGGCCATCCAGGCTCGTGGCGATGTGGTCCTTCTTGGTGAAGTACGCGCTCAGCGAGTCGTCGTCCTCGCGCGCGAACCGCTTGCGATGCAGGTCGCGGTCCTCGTCGTACGACATGTGGGGCACCGCGTATCCGCAGCTGTCCCGGACGAGTTCGGCGCTCACGACGATGACCGCGCGCAGTCCGTGCCGGGTCGGGTCGATGTCCGGGAAGTGGGTGAGGAGTTCCTTGAAGCGGGGGTCGTCCCGGAAGACCGGTTCGCCGCGGCCGTGCACCCGCACGATGTTCGGCGGGCCCTGGAAGGCACACCACATCAGCGTGATCCGACCGTTCTCGCGCAGGTGCGCGATCGTCTCCGCGTTGGACCCGGCGAAGTCCAGATAGGCCACCGTGTGCTCGTCGAGCACCACGAAGGAACCCTTGAGGCCTTTGGGGGAGAGGTTGACCGTCCCGTCGCCGGACAGGGGAGCGGTCGCGGTGAAGAAAGGGGCTGCGCCTCGATGAACGTGCGCAGCCTGCCGTCTATGCGTTCGTATGTCTTTCCCACGTCAGCCGAGTATGGCCGCATGTCCTTCGCCTGTCTAAGGAATTGCCGGGTCCGTTTCGACGCGCACGGACCCCGCCGTGGCCACCCCGGCCGGCGCTCACTCGGGGCGGCCACAGCGCCTGTCACGTCACTGGGTGAGCGTGCAGGCGGCCAGGGAGTCCAGTCCGGCCGGCTTCTCGGCCGTGCGGCCGATGGAGATGGCGATGCGGTCGATGGTCGACGTCCGCTTGTCCGCCAACGGGCCGAGGATGGCGTTCTGGACGAAGTTGGCTCCGCCCTGGCCGACGGTGTCGACCAGGCGCTTGTCGGCCTCGTCGATCTGGGTCTGGAGGAGGGCGATGTTGCGGTCGACCTCGGCCTGCGCGGAGGCCGGGACGTCCGGCAGCTGCGAGGCGACGTCGGGGCAGCTGATCGTGCCGACGCCGGTGTCCTCGGAACCGCCGGTCACGTCGCCCGCGCCCTCGGCGCCCTCCGCCGGGGAGGCCGTCTCGCTGGGCGCGGCGGAGACCTCGTCACCGGCGCCTGTGTCGTCACCCGTGCCCGTGTCGTCACCGGTGTCGTCGACGCCCCCGGCGTTCAGGGTGCAGGGCGCCAGCGCGTCCAGGCCGGTCGGCTTCTCGGCGGTGCGGCCGATGGCGGTGGCGATGCGGTTGACGGTGGCGATCCGCTTGTCCTCCAGCGGGCCGAGGATGGCGTTCTGGACGAAGTTGGCTCCGCCCTGGCCGACGGTGTCGACGAGGCGCTTGTCGGCCTCGTCGATCTGGGTCTGGAGGAGGGCGATGTTGCGGTCGACCTCGGCCTGCGCGGAGGCCGGGACGTCCGGCAGCTGCGAGGCGACGTCCGGGCAGGTGATCGTGCCCGGGTCGGCCAGCGTCCGGGCCGTGTTCCCGTTGCTCTTGGATGTCTCCCCGGCCAGCGCGGAACCGGCGATCACCGCGCCGGACAGCACCAGCGCGGCAGCACCGCCGATGAACGCGACACGGCGCTTGTTGTACTTCGGAAGAGCCCTGGACATGCGGATGCCTCACTCGGTCGGGGGTGGTCGGTGTGTACAAACGCGGCGCCTGCGTTCGGCGAGAGGTACGGGCAAGCGGTTTCTGCCGTTCAAAGGCGACGCAAAATTCTCGGCGCCCGCGCCCCGCCCGCATGCCGTCCCCGGGCCTCGCCGGACATCCACCCGACCCCGGATTGACGAATCATGCAGAGTGCTGCATACTCATGCATGTCAGCGAATGCACTGTGAGGAGAAACCCGTGACCGAGCGCGTCGTACTCGCCTACTCAGGCGGATTGGACACCTCCGTCGCCATCGGCTGGATCGCCGAGGAGACGGGCGCCGAGGTCATCGCCGTTGCGGTCGACGTCGGCCAGGGTGGCGAGGACCTGGACGTCATCCGCAAGCGCGCCCTCGCGTGCGGTGCGGTCGAGGCCGAAGTGGCCGACGCCAAGGACGAGTTCGCCGAGGAGTACTGCCTCCCGGCGATCAAGGCCAACGCCCTCTACATGGACCGCTACCCGCTGGTCTCCGCGCTCTCCCGGCCGACGATCGTCAAGCACCTGGTCGCCGCCGCCCACAAGCACGGCGCCACCACGGTCGCCCACGGCTGCACCGGCAAGGGCAACGACCAGGTCCGCTTCGAGGCCGGCATCGTCGCCCTCGCCCCCGACCTCAAGTGCATCGCCCCGGTCCGCGACTACGCGATGACCCGTGACAAGGCGATCGCGTTCTGCGAGGACAAGAACCTCCCGATCGCGACCACCAAGAAGTCCCCGTACTCCATCGACCAGAACGTCTTCGGACGCGCCGTCGAGACGGGCTTCCTGGAGGACATCTGGAACGCCCCGATCGAGGACATCTACGAGTACACCCAGAACCCGGCCGTCCAGCGTGACGCCGACGAGGTGGTCATCACCTTCAAGGCGGGCGTCCCGGTCGCCCTCGACGGCAAGCCCGTCACCGTCCTGCAGGCCATCCAGCAGCTCAACGAGCGCGCCGGCGCCCAGGGCATCGGCCGGATCGACATGGTCGAGGACCGGCTGGTCGGCATCAAGTCCCGTGAGGTGTACGAGGCTCCGGGCGCGATCGCCCTGATCACGGCCCACCAGGAGCTGGAGAACGTCACCGTCGAGCGCGAACTGGCCCGCTACAAGCGGCAGGTCGAGCAGCGCTGGGGCGAACTGGTCTACGACGGCCAGTGGTTCTCCCCGCTCAAGCGCGCCCTGGACGGCTTCATCGACGAGGCCAGCCAGCACGTCAACGGCGATGTCCGCCTCACCCTGCACGGCGGCCGCGCGGTCGTCACCGGCCGGCGCTCCGAGTCGTCCCTGTACGACTTCAACCTCGCCACCTACGACACCGGCGACACCTTCGACCAGGCCGCGGCCAAGGGCTTCATCGACATCTACAGCCTCTCGTCGAAGATCGCCGCCAAGCGCGACCTGGCGTAATCCGCAGGTGCCTCACGCACGCTGATCTGACAGCCGCCTCCTCACCTGGAAAGGTGGGGAGGCGGTGGCACATCCACCCCCGTTCCGACCCCCTTCCGAGGAGTACGAGCAAGTGAGCAGCAACAGCGGTGACGTACGGCTCTGGGGCGGCCGTTTCGCCGACGGTCCCGCCGAGGCCCTGGCGAAGCTGTCCGCGTCCGTCCACTTCGACTGGCGGCTCGCGCCCTACGACATCGCCGGCTCGCGTGCCCACGCGCGCGTGCTGCACAAGGCGCACCTCCTCACGGACGACGAGCTGACCCGCATGCTCGCGGGCCTCGACCAGCTCGAAGCGAACGTCGCCGACGGCTCCCTCGTCGGCACGATCGCCGACGAGGACGTCCATACGGCCCTGGAACGCGGCCTGTTGGAGATCCTCGGCCCCGACCTCGGCGGCAAGCTGCGCGCGGGCCGCTCCCGCAACGACCAGGTCGCGACGCTGTTCCGCATGTACCTGCGCGACCACGCCCGTACCGTCGGCGGCCTGATCGCCGACCTCCAGGACGCGCTGATCGGCCTCGCGGAGGCCCACCCGGACGTGGCGATGCCCGGCCGCACCCACCTCCAGCACGCCCAGCCGGTCCTGTTCGCCCACCACGTCCTGGCCCACGTACAGCCTCTGTCCCGGGACGCGGAACGCCTGCGCCAGTGGGACGAGCGGACGGCCGTCTCCCCGTACGGCTCGGGCGCGCTGGCGGGTTCGTCCCTCGGCCTGGACCCGGAGTCGGTGGCCAAGGACCTCGGCTTCGAGCACGGCTCGGTCGCCAACTCGATCGACGGCACGGCCTCCCGCGACTTCGTCGCCGAGTTCGCCTTCATCACCGCGATGATCGGCGTGAACCTCTCCCGGATCGCCGAGGAGGTCATCATCTGGAACACGAAGGAGTTCTCCTTCGTCACCCTGCACGACGCCTTCTCCACGGGCTCGTCGATCATGCCGCAGAAGAAGAACCCGGACATCGCGGAGCTGGCGCGAGGCAAGTCGGGCCGCCTGATCGGCAACCTGACGGGCCTGATGGCCACGCTCAAGGCCCTCCCGCTGGCGTACAACCGCGACCTCCAGGAGGACAAGGAGCCGGTCTTCGACTCCATCGACCAACTCGAGGTCCTCCTCCCGGCGTTCACCGGCATGATGGCCACCCTCACCGTCCACCGCGACCGCATGGAAGAGCTGGCCCCGGCCGGCTTCTCCCTGGCCACCGACATCGCCGAGTGGCTGGTCAAGCAGAACGTCCCGTTCAGGGTGGCGCACGAGGTCGCGGGGGAGTGCGTGAAGGTGGCGGAGGCCGAGGGCATCGAACTGGATGGCCTGACCGACCAACAGTTCGCGAAGATCTCCGCCCACCTGACCCCGGAGGTACGGACGGTCCTCAACGTCCCCGGTGCCTTGGCTTCGCGAGACGGCAGGGGAGGGACCGCCCCGAGCGCGGTGGCGATCCAGCTGACAGAGGTGAAGGCTGATGTGGAGGCACAGCACGCTTGGTCAACAGCGAAGCGGTAAGGGCTTTTAGGGGCGCGGGGAACTGCGCGAGCAACCACAACGCGTCCGCACCCGCCAAAGCACCACAACCACCCGAGCTCTGAAGCGAAGGTCATCGCGGGTTACGTTGGTCGGAAGCCGTACCGGAGCCGACCCATACGGAGCCCGCGATGCCCTTCGCCCGACTGGCCACAGCGACAACCCCCACCTGCCACATCGGACTCGGTCTCGCCGCAGTAGGCCGCCCCGGCTACATCAACCTCGGCCGAGAAACCGACCTCGGAGAGAACCGTGGCGTCGACGAGATGCGCCGCCGCACCCACGACCTCCTGGACGCCGCGTACGCGCAGGGCGTCCGCTACTTCGACGCAGCCCGCTCCTACGGCCGCTCAGAGGAATTCCTCGCCGACTGGCTGAACGCCAACCCCGGCAAAAACGACGTAGTCATCGGCAGCAAGTGGGGCTACACCTATACCGCCGGCTGGACCACGGACGCTGAGCAGCACGAGGTCAAGGACCACACCGTCCAGACCTACGAACGCCAGCGCCGCGAAACCGCCGAGCTGCTGGGCGACCGTCTCGACCTCTACCAGATCCACTCCGTGACCCCGGACAGCCCGGCCCTCACGGACAAGGAACTCCAGGCCAAGCTGGCGGAGGCGGCGGGCCACGGCATCACCATCGGCTTCTCCACCAGCGGCCCCGCCCAGGCCGACGCCATCCGAGCCGCCCTCGCCGTGACGGTAGACGGCGAGCCCCTCTTCCGTACCGTCCAGTCGACGTACAACGCCCTGGAGACCTCGGCCGGCCCCGCCCTCGCGGAGGCGCACGACGCCGGTCTCACGGTGATCGTCAAGGAGGGCATGGCGAACGGCCGACTCGCGGACCCGTACGCGCCCGAAGCCGTCAAAGCCGTGGCCGAGGAAGTGAACCTGGGCTGCGACGCGGTCGCCCTCGCGTTGGTCCTCCGTGAACCCTGGGCCGGTGTCGTCCTCTCCGGCGCCGCGACCGCGGGCCAGCTCGCCTCCAACCTGCACGCGGCGGTCGTAGACCTGGACGAGGGCCGGCTGTCCCGCCTCGCGACGCTCGTCGAGGAGCCGCGGACGTACTGGGAGCAGCGCGGGCAGCTGCCCTGGCACTGAGAGGTCCCTGGTGACCCGCCACCCATGAGACGGCCATGCCTGCGATGAGACGTCAGTGTCTCATGTGGGTTATGGTTGTCTCATGGCTCTCGATCGCGACCACGTACTCCGCGCTGCCGCGGCCCTGCTGACCCGCAAGTCCACCGCGACCATGGACGAGGTCGCCAAGGCCGCCGGGATCAGCCGGGCCACGCTGCACCGCCAGTTCGCGGGCCGCGACGCGCTCGTACGGGCGCTGGAGGCGCTCGGCATCGCGGAGTGCGAGACCGCGCTGGCGGCGGCGCGGCTGGACGAGGACCCCGCCGAGGGCGCCGTACGGCGGCTCGTCCGCGAGGTCGAACCGGCCGCCGGCCTGCTCGCCTTCCTCTACACCGAGAACCAGCTGTTCGAGGGCGAGGAGCAGCACGCGGGCTGGGCCCGGATCGACGACCGCATCACCGCTCTGTTCCGGCGCGGCCAGCAGAACGGCGAGTTCCGCATCGACCTGACGCCCGCCTGGCTCACCGAGGCGCTGTTCGGCCTGCTGGCCTCCGGTGCCTGGATGGTGCAGAGCGGCAAGGGCGCCCCCAAGGACTTCACGCGCATGATCGCCGAGCTGCTGCTCGGCGGCGCACTACGGAGAGAGGAATCATGACCAGCACCCTGCAGCCGGCGTCCACGACCGAGGCGGTGAAGCGCCCGGGCCGCTGGCTCGCGCTGTCCGTCCTCGTGCTCGCCGTGCTGCTGGTGGCCGTCGACGCGACCGTCCTCGGTCTCGCGACCCCTTACATCAGCGAGGACCTGAAGCCGTCCGGCACCCAACTCCTGTGGATCGGCGACGTCTACTCCTTCGTGATCGCCGGCCTCCTGGTCTCCATGGGCAGCCTCGGCGACCGCATAGGCCGCAAGCGGATCCTGCTCGTAGGAGCCACCGCCTTCGGCGCGATATCGATCCTCAACGCCTATGCCTCCACACCGGAGTTGATGATCCTCGCCCGTGCCCTGCTCGGCGTCGCGGGCGCGACCCTCATGCCGGCCACCCTCGCGCTGATCCGGAACCTGTTCCATGACCCGCGCGAACGCAGCCTGGCGGTCGGTATCTGGGGCGCAACGGCCTCCGCCGGTACGGCGGTCGGCCCCGTCGCGGGCGGCTTCCTGCTCGAACACTTCTGGTGGGGCTCGGTCTTCCTCATCAACCTGCCGGTGATGGCGGTCCTCGTCCTGGTCGGCATCAAGACGCTCCCCGAGTCGAAGAACCCCAACCCCGGGCCGTGGGACATGATCAGCGTCGTGCTGTCCCTGGTCGGTGTGATCGGAGTCGTCTACGCGGTCAAGGAGGCCGCGACACACGGCTTCGAGTTGCCCTCGCTCGCGGTGGGCGCACTGGGTGCGGCGGCCCTGTACCGGTTCGTGCGCCGCCAACTCACGCTCCCCGCGCCTCTGTTGGACATGCGCCTGTTCCGCAACCGCGGCTTCAGTGCGGCGGTCCTGGCCGACCTGCTGACCATCCTCGGCCTGTCCGGTCTGGTCTTCTTCCTCTCCCAGTACCTGCAACTCGTCCAGGGCAGAGGCCCGTTCGAGGCGGGCCTCGCCGAAATCCCCGCCGCCGTAGGGGCGGTGGCGGCCGGTCTGATCGCCGGCCGGGCGGCCCGGCGCTTCTCGGTCCGCGCGGTGGTCGCGGGCGGTCTCGCGGCGGTGGGCCTGGCACTCGCCGTCCTCACGACGCTGGGTCAGTCGACCGGCTACCCGATCCTCGGTGCCGCGTTGCTGGTGGTGGGTGTCGGTGCCGGCTTCTCCTTCACGGTGACCGCCGACGTCATCCTCTCCTCCGTACCGAAGGAGCAGGCGGGCGCGGCCTCAGCGGTCTCGGAGACGGCCTACGAACTGGGCGCGGCCCTCGGTATCGCCGTACTCGGCTCGATCGTGACGGGCGTCTACAGGGGCTTCGCAGCACCGGCGGGCACCCCGAGCGGGGCACACGAGTCACTGGGCGGCGCGGTGGAGGCGGCGGGAGGAATGCCGTCACAGGCAGCGCAGGAAATGCTGACGTCGGCCAGAGAGGCCTTTGTCAACGGCCTCAGCGTCGCATCGGCGGTAGGTGCAACGGTCCTGCTGGCAACGGCGGTGGCGGCATGGTTCATGCTGAAGGGGCAGAGCCTGGAAAGCGGCGGGTAAGGGGATGCCGTCAGGGGCGCGGGGAAGTGCGCGACCGGCCCCCGCGCACCTGCAGCCGACGACGAGTCCCTACGCGGCTTTCGCTTTCGTGGCGTACATGTCCACGTACTCCTGCCCGGACAACCGCATGACCTCGGTCATCACGGAGTCCGTCACGGCCCGCAGCACATACCGATCCCGGTCCATCCCCTCGTACCGAGAGAACTCGAGCGCCTCACCGAACCGCACGGTCACCCGCCCCGGACGAGGGAACCCCGCCCCACCCGGCTGCAACTTGTCCGTGCCGATCATCGCGAACGGAACGACCGGCGCCCCGGTCATCATCGTGAGCCGGGCAATGCCCGTACGCCCCCGGTACAACCGCCCGTCGGGCGACCGCGTGCCCTCGGGGTAGATCCCGAAGACCTTGCCCTCCTCCAGGATCCGGCGCCCGGTCATCAACGCGGCAACACCACCGTTGGCGCCGTCCCGGTCCACCGGGATCATGCCGACGCCGGTGAAGAACCAGGCCATCAGGCGGCCCTTGAGGCCTTTCCCGGTGACGTACTCGTCCTTGCCGATGAAGAGCACCTGCCGGTCGCAGACCAGCGGAAGGATCATCGAGTCGATGAAGGTGAGATGGTTTCCGGCCAGGATGACGGGACCGTCGCCCGGGATGTGCTCCACGCCCTCCACCTGTGGGCGGAACATCAGGCGCATGATCGGTCCGAGCAGTGCCTTGATGAGCGCGAAGCGGGACAACGGGCCCTCCGGTGTCAAGGGATTCGGTATGAGTATGTGCAGGTCGGGACGATACTCGCGGTTCGACGGGTCGTGCACATCGGGGACCGCCGGTTCACCGAGGTCTTACGCACTGTTGACCCGCGTTTACCTGCGGTGGCGCCCTGTTGGCAGTCGGTAACCGGGCCGGAACGATGTGACGGAGGTCGCGTACCTCGAACGGAGATTCCTACGCAGCCGATCCCGCGTATCTCCGGTGGTCTCCTGATGCGACATCCCGAGTCACCCGCGTGTTCCGGCCGAGGTCTCCCTCGCGTCATGTCCACGACCCTACGATCGGCGCGCTGAGACAACTAGATCAAGCCGAGGTCAGGGGAGTCGCTCATGGGAGCGCAGGAGAACGAGCAGACAGGCGGTACCGGGCGACGGGCGCTCCTCGGTGCGGCGGTACTCGGCGCCGGCGGGGCCGTACTCGGTCTGTCCGGCACCGCGAGCGCGACGGGTGCCGGGCACGGGCACGGTGGCGGCCTGAGCAGCCTGCCCAAGCCGACGATCATCGGTCACCGGGGCACCAGCGGCTACCGCCCGGAGCACACCTTCGGCTCGTACGACCTGGCCCTCGACATGGGCGCCGACATCGTCGAGGCCGGTGACCTGGTCCCCACCAAGGACGGTCACCTGGTCTGCCGGCACGAGCCGGAGATCGGCGGCACCACCGACGTCGCCGACCACCCGGAGTTCGCCTCCCGCAAGACCACCAAGTCGCTGGACGGTGTCTCCACCACCGGCTGGTTCACCGAGGACTTCACGCTCGCCGAGCTGAAGACCCTGCGCGCGATCGAGCGTATTCCGGTCAACCGCCCGCACAACATGCTCTACAACGGCCGCTGGGAGATCCCCACCTTCGAAGAGGTGCTCAGGTGGCAGGACGAGCAGACCCGTAAGCGCGGCAAGCAGGTCTTCATCTACCCGGAGATGAAGCACCCCACCTACTTCCGCAAGCGCGGATTCGAGATGGAGAAGCTGCTCTCGAAGGCCCTGCGCAAGCACGGCAAGGACCGCAGGAACTCGCCGGTCCTCATCCAGTCCTTCGAGCCGACCAGCATCCAGAAGATCAGCAAGCTGGTCGACAACAACCTGGCGGTGCTGCTGTCCGGCACGGGCACCCGCCCCTTCGACTTCATCGACCTGGGCGACCCGCGCACGGTCGACGACCTGGTCAAGCCGAAGGGCCTCGCCGAGATCGCGACGTACGCACAGGGCCTCGGTCCGACCCTCGACCTGATCATCACGAAGAACGCCGACGGCAGCCTGAACAAGGAGACCACCCTGGTCGCCGACGCGCACAGGGCGGGCCTGATCCTGCACCCCTACACCATGCGCAACGAGAACCCCTTCCTGCCGAAGGAGTACCAGAAGGGCACGGACGCGGACGCCTACGGCGACGCGTTCGGCGCCTTCAAGCGGTACTTCGCCACCGGCATCGACGGCGTCTTCACCGACAACGCCGACACGGGTCTGCTGGCCCGCGCGGACTTCCTCAAGGGCTGAGCCGACGGCCGAGCCGTTCGTCAACAGCTGAGCGCAAGGCCCCGATTGGGGTGACAGTCGGCCGCCCGGGCAACCCATCGCCCGGGCGGCCGCGTCGTGCCGCATATGACGCACAACCTCCTTGCCACCCTGCGCCCACTGCTCGCCGCCGAGGCCTCCGCCGAGGCATATGCCTCGGGAACCGAACCGAGCGACCTGGAGCAGGCCGTCTGGCTCCGCCTCCTGGAGCGCCTCGACTCCGACGGCCCGCCCCGCGACCCGCAGGGCTGGCTGCGCCGGGCCGTCCGCTCCGAGGTCCGCCGCACCCGTCGTACGCACCGCCTCGAACGGCCATACGAAACCGAACCGGCCGATGACGCCGACCGCGGCCCCGAGCACCTCGCCCTCACCTCGGCCCGCCACCGCGCCCTGCGCGACGCCGTGCGCCGGCTGCCCGGCCGCTGCCCCCGGTTGCTGGAGGCCCTGCTCTCCCCGAAAGACCTGACATACCGGGAAATCGCGGGGGAGTTGGGTATCTCACAGGGAAGTCTCGGCCCGGAACGCTCCAGATGTCTTGGATGTCTCCGTCGTTTGCTCACGCCGGAGGTTGCGGCACACGAAGCACGGGGATAGGAGTGAGAACTACAGGCGATCAGGTGAGCGAGAGGCGTGCGCACATGGGCATGAGCGTGACCATCTCGGTAGCGACCGAGCAGGATGCAGAGCAGATCTTCAAGCTCCAGTACCTGAGCTTCCAGAGCGAGGCGGCGCTGTACGGCAACTACCGCATCGATCCGCTCGTCCAGACCCTGGACTCGGTCCGTCAGGAGGTGGCCGCGGACTGCGTCTTCGTGGCACGGCTCGGCGAGGAAGTGGTCGGCTCGGTGCGCGGCCGGGTCACCGAGGACGGCTCCGCCGCCATCGGCAAGCTCTGCGTCCACCCCCGCCTCCAGGGCCACGGCATCGGCGCGCGGCTGCTGCGCGCGGCCGAGGCGGCCCTGGTCGAGGAGCGCGGCGCCACGAGGTTCCGCCTCTACACGGGCCACCGCAGCGAGGGCAACCTGCGCCTGTACCGCCGGGTGGGCTACGAGACGGTGGGCACGTCCCAGGGCGCCGACGGCGTACCGATGATCGTCCTGGAGAAGAAGGCCGAGGCGTACGCCACCACCGCGTGACGCCACCACTGCCTGACGCGACTACGGCGTGACGGTTCGGTTCCTCCGGAGCCAGTACAGCGCGGAGATCGGCAGCAGTACGGGGATGAAGACGTACCCCATGCCGTAGTCCGACCAGACCGTGGCGTCCGGGAAGGCCGAGGGCTCGACGAGCGTCCAGGTACCGACGATGAGCACACCCGCGAGTTCGGCGGCGCAGCACACCTGTGCCGCCTTGCGGGCCCTTTCGCCGCCGCGGACCAGCGAGTACGTGATGAAGCCGTACACGAGACCCGCGAGTGCCGACAGCGAGTAGGCGAGCGGCGCCCGGTCGAACTCGGTGGCGATCTGGTAGACGGAGCGCGAGACCGCGCCGACGACCATCACGCCGTAGAACCAGACGAGCAGCATGCCCGGCCCGCTGACGAGCCGCTTCGGTCGCTCGGCCACGGTGCCGTCCAGGTTCTCTTCCACGGTGGTCAACTCACCCTCCCCAGATGTCGTAGAGCCGCACTTCGAGAACGGCCAGCACCACACCGCCGGCGGCGACCGTCACCGAACCCCAGCGGGTGCGCTCCGCGAGGGACATGAACCCGGCCGCCGGGACGCACGCGAACGCGCCGATCAGATAGGCGACGAAGATCGCCGTGCCCTGGTCCGCCTTCTCGCCCCGCGCCAGCTGCACGATCCCGACCACCAGCTGGACCACGGCCAGGAACGACACCACGGCCATCCCGATGAAGTGCCAGTCCTTCGTCGGCTGATCGCGGTAGGCGGCCCACCCGCACCAGGCGGCGAGCAGCAGCGCGGCGACACCGGTCACCAGCGTCAGGGCATCAAGCATGCCGCGACCCTATTACGGGCCAAAAGGCCCGATGCCGTCGCCCCCGCCGTGCGACGTAGGGTCGAGAGCATGAAGATCCACGCCGAAGCCCTCCTGTTCGACAACGACGGCACGCTCGTCTCCTCCCTCGAATCCGTACGCCGTTGCTGGACCCGTTGGGCGCGGGAGTACGGCATCACCGCCGAGGCGTTCGCGAGCGTCGAACTGCACGGGCGTACGGCCGCGGAGATAGCCGCCGACCTGCTGCCCGCCGACGTGGTGCCGGCGGCCGTCGCGCGGATCGAGCAACTGGAGGTGGAGGACGTGCCCAACGGGGGCGTCCACCTGCTGCCCGGCACGAAGGCGTTCCTCGACTCCCTGCCCGCCGAGCGCTGGGCCGTGGTGACCTCGGCCACCCGCCCGCTCGCCGAGGCCCGGCTCGACGCCGTCGGCATCCTGCCCAAGACGCTGATCACCGCCGACGACGTCACCCGCGGCAAGCCCGACCCCGAGCCCTACTTCCGCGCCGCCCGCGAACTCGGTGTCGACCCGTCCCGTTGCGTCGTCTTCGAGGACGCCCCGGCCGGACTCCGGGCGGGCCGCGCCGCCGACATGACCACCGTGGCGTTGACCACAACCCACCAGGCCCACGAGCTCGACGCCGACCTCGTGGTGAACGACCTCTCGGCCTTGTCCGCGCTGGTCGGCGACGGGGGAGTGGAGATCTCGGTTCGCCGCTGAGCCGTGTCCGCCGCCGTCCAGCATGCGGACGACGGCATTTGGTAAGGACCATACGTCTGCTTTACTGATCACATGACCACGACGAGCAACCGCATCCTTGCGACCGAGGCGACCCTGACGCCCGGTGCTCGTTGTATGTGTCGAATGTGCGCCTTCTAGAGGGCCCCCGCACCAAACTCTGAGCCTCGCGCCCCGAAGCCAGCCGCTGTGGCATGTCCGTACGTCGTCGAACGCCGTACGTGACCACTCTGCCCCGCGCACACCCTTGTCTCTCGTACCTGGGCACACCCACGCCCGCGTACTCGACAGTGACGGAAACCCCAGTGATCACGACATCAGGCCTGACGAAGATCTATCGGGCTCACCGCTCGCGCGGCCGTGAGGTCACCGCCCTCGACGGCGTCGATCTCCACGTCCGCGAAGGCGAGGTGTACGGCGTCATCGGCCAGTCCGGCGCCGGCAAGTCCTCGCTCATCCGCTGCGTCAACCTGCTGGAGCGCCCCACCGCCGGGACGGTGACCGTCGCCGGGCAGGACCTGACCGCCCTGGCCGGCCGCGGACCCCGCGCCGGCCGGGAACTCCGGCAGGCGCGCAGCCGTATCGGCATGGTCTTCCAGCACTTCAACCTGCTGTCCTCGCGGACGGTCCAGGACAACGTCGAGCTGCCGCTCGAAATCCTCGGCAAGTCGGGGAAGGAACGATCCGCCAAGGCGCTCGAACTCCTCGACCTCGTCGGGCTCGCCGACAAGGCGAAGGCCTACCCGGCCCAGCTCTCCGGCGGCCAGAAGCAGCGCGTCGGCATCGCCCGCGCCCTGGCCGGCGACCCCAAGGTGCTCCTGTCCGACGAGGCGACCAGCGCCCTCGACCCGGAGACCACCCGCTCGATCCTCCAGCTGCTGCGCGACCTGAACCGGCAGCTGGGCCTGACCGTCCTGCTCATCACCCACGAGATGAACGTCGTGAAGTCCATCTGCGACTCCGCCGCGCTCATGGAGCGGGGCCGCATCGTCGAGTCCGGCACGGTCGGCGAACTGCTCGCGACCCCGGGCTCCGAGCTGGCCGCCGCCCTGTTCCCGGTCGACGGCGAGGCCACCGGCACCGACCGCACCGTCGTCGACGTCACCTTCCAGGGCGAGGCCGCCACCCAGCCCGTCATCTCCCAGCTCTCGCGCACCTACAACATCGACATATCGATCCTCGGCGCCGCCATCGACACCGTCGGCGGACTCCAGGTCGGCCGGATGCGCATCGAACTCCCCGGCCGCTACGAGGACAACGTCGTGCCCATCGGCTTCCTGCGCGAACAGGGCCTGCAGATCGACGTGTTGGGCCAGGAGCCCGTACTGCTGAGGGAAGGTGCCAAGTGACCTGGTCCGAGATGCAGCCGCTGCTGTCCCAGGCGTGTTGGGACACCCTCTACATGGTCGGCTGGTCCACCCTCATCGCCGTGGTCGGCGGCCTGCCGCTCGGCGTCCTGCTGGTCCTGACCGACCGGGGCGGCCTGCTGCAGAACGTCGTCGCCAACAAGGTCGTCGGGCAGGTCGTGAACGTCGCCCGGTCGATGCCGTTCATCATC
Organism: Streptomyces pseudovenezuelae; assembly: GCF_029892565.1. Taxonomy (GTDB): domain Bacteria; phylum Actinomycetota; class Actinomycetes; order Streptomycetales; family Streptomycetaceae; genus Streptomyces; species Streptomyces pseudovenezuelae_A. Next base: position 398,296 of record NZ_JARXVH010000006.1, read on the forward strand.
CTGATGGTCGCGCTGATGACCTTCACGCGCGCCATCACGGGGACGACCATCGGCCGCGAGGCGGCCATCGTGCCGCTCGCCATCGGCGCGATCCCCTTCTTCGCACGCCTCGTCGAGACGGCTGTCCGCGAAGTGGACGGCGGGCTCGTGGAGGCCGTGCAGTCGATGGGCGGCAACACCTGGACGATCGTGCGCAAGGTCCTCGTACCGGAGTCGCTGCCCTCGCTGATCTCCAGCACCACCACCACGATCGTCGCCCTCATCGGCTACTCCGCGATGGCCGGCACGGTCGGCGCCGGCGGTCTCGGCGACATCGCCATCCGCTACGGCTACCAGCGCTTCGAGACCCAGCTGATGTGGATCACCGTGGCGATCCTCGCGGTCGTCATCTCCCTCATCCAGTTCGCCGGCGACTACGCGGCCCGCTCGCTGCACCGGCGGGCCGGCCAGTCCGGTCCCGGGCCGAGGCTCCGGCTGCTCAAGGCGTCCACCGCCACCAGCAAGACCGTCTGAGCCACTCCACCCAGAACGCCCCGCACACCCATCGCGGGGTCGCTGCACCCTGAAGGAAAGGCACTTTTCGTGCGTAACACCGCAAAGATCACCACCGCCGTCCTCGCCGCCGGAGCCCTCACCCTCGGGCTCACCGCGTGCGGCTCGGACAAGGACTCCGCGGGCTCCTCGTCCGACTACAGCGGTCCGCTGGTCGTCGCCGCGAGCCCGACCCCGCACGCCGAGATCCTCAACTACGTCAAGGACAACCTGGCGAAGAAGGCGGGACTCGACCTGGAGGTCAAGGAGTTCCAGGACTACATCGTCCCGAACACGGCGACCGAGGACGGCTCGGTGGACGCCAACTACTTCCAGAACCAGCCCTACCTCGACGACTTCAACAAGAAGCGCGGCACCCACATCGTGCCCGTCGTCACGGTGCACCTGGAGCCGCTCGGCCTCTACTCCCACAAGGTCAAGAGCGTCGACGCCCTGAAGAGCGGTGCGACCGTCGCCGTCCCCAACGACGCCGTGAACGAGGCGCGTTCGCTGAAGCTGCTCGCCGCGAACGGGCTCATCACGCTCAAGGACGGCGCGGGCAACGAGGCGACCCCGCAGGACATCGCGAAGAACCCGAAGAACCTCAAGTTCAAGGAGGTCGAGGCGGCCCAGACCGCGCGCTCCCTGGACGACGTGGACGCCGCGGTGATCAACGGCAACTACGCGATCTCCGCGGACATCAAGCCGGCCAAGGACGCGCTCGTCCTGGAGTCCGCGAAGAACAGCCCCTACGGCAACTTCCTCGCCGTCAAGGAGGGCAACGAGAAGGACCCGCGAGTGAAGAAGCTCGCGGGGCTCCTCACCTCTCCCGAGGTCAAGAAGTTCATCGAGGACAAGTACGACGGCTCCGTCATCGCGTCCTTCTAGTCGCGTATCGCCACGCACCGGGTCCACTCCCTCACTTGGCGTGGACCCGGTGGTGCAGTTGAGTGGCTGCATGCTGCATGCTGGGCAGTTCAGCAGGCCCTGCATGTTTTCCGAAGGTTACGGAGCGGCGCATGACTAGCACCTTCCCCAACATCTCCATCAGCACGGAGCGGTTGGTGCTGCGTCCCCTCGACGAGGACGATGTGCCCGCACTGGCCGAGATGATGAACGACGAACAGGTCGGCGCCTGGACCGACGTACCACAGCCGTACACCGAGGACCGCGCCCGCGCCTGGATCGCCGAGTACGCGCCGAACGAACGCGTGTCGGGCCGCGGACTCGACCTCGCCGTCACCGAGTTCCTCACCCAGCGCCTGGTGGGCATCGTCCAACTCGCCAAGACCAACTGGCATGTTCGCTCCACCGAGTTGTCGTACATCGTCGCGCCCTGGGCCCGCGGCGAGGGCTACGCCTCGGAGGCCGCGCTCGCCACCGCCCAATGGCTGTTCACGGACCAGAAGTTCGAGCGGATCGAGCTGCGCACGGCGGCCGACAACACCGCCTCGCAGCAGGTCGCGCAGAAGATCGGCTGCATCAGCGAGGGCGTCCTGCGGGGCGCGTGCATAGCGCATGTCCGTGCCGAGGACGGCACTTGGAGCGACGTACGCACCGACTTCATCGTGTGGAGTCTGCTGCCCGAGGACCTCGACGGCGCCGGGGAGCAGCTCGCCGACACCAGCGGTTTCACCCCGTACACCGACTGGAACTGAACCCTGGGGGCATGAGGGAACAGCACCGCCCCGGCGGCGGCACCTGACACCGGGTACCCTCACGGAGCCCGACCTGCGTAAACCTCCTGGAGACTGACGACGATGGCCGACCGCGTCACGGTGATCGGCTGGGACGGCTCGCCGCCGACCGCCGCGGCCCGCTCCGCCCTGGGCGCCGCCACCCTGGTCGCGGGCTCCGCCCACCACCTCGCGCTCCCCGAGGTACCGTCGACCGCCGAACGCATCCGCCTCGGCAGTGTCGCCCTCGCCGCCCGCCGCATCGCCGCCCACCGGGGCAGCGCGGTCGTGCTCGCCGACGGCGACCCCGGGTTCTTCGGAGTCGTACGGACCCTGCGCGCACCGGAGTTCGGTCTGGAGGTCGAGGTCGTCCCCGCCGTCTCCTCCGTCGCCGCCGCCTTCGCCCGGGCCGGCATGCCCTGGGACGACGCACAGGTCGTCGTCGCCCACCGGCGCACCCTGCGCCGCGCCGTGAACGTGTGCCGCGCCCACGCCAAGGTCGCCGTCCTCACCTCACCGGGCGCCGGCCCCGCCGAACTCGGCCTGCTCCTGGAGGGCGTGCACCGCACCTTCGTCATCTGCGAGGAACTCGGCACCGAGCGCGAGCAGGCCACCGTCGTCACCTCCGACAAGGCCGCCGACCACACCTGGCGCGACCCGAACGTCGTCATCGTCATTGGCGGCTCCGCCGGACCCGGCGTCGACGGCGAGGGCGGCGGCTGGCTGGCCGGGCGGGACCCCGGCACCGGCCCGCGCGGCTGGACCATGCCCGCCGAGGCGTACGGCGGTCCCCTCGGCGAGGGGGAGACGGATCTGCTGCGCGCCGCCCAACTCGCCCGGCTGGGACCGCGCGTCGGGGACCTGGTGTGGGACATCGGCTGCGGCAGCGGTGCCTTCACCGTGGAGGCCGCGCGGGCCGGTGCCGCTGTCATCGCCGTCGACCGCGACGTGGCCGCCTGCGCCCGCACCGAGGCCGTCGCCCGCGGCTTCGGCGTCCAGCCGCAGATCATCCACGGCACTGCCCCGTACGTCCTGGAGAACCTCCCCGAGCCCGACGTCGTCCGCGTCGGCGGCGGGGGAGCGGCCGTGGTCTCCGCGGTCGTCGACCGCCGCCCGCAGCGCATCGTCGCGCACGCCGCCACCCGCGACGCGGCCGAACTCCTCGGCCGGGACCTGACGGAGCACGGGTACCAGGTCGAGTGCGCGCTCCTGCAGTCCGTCGAACTGGACACGCGCGCGTGGACGGAGAAGGAGCGGAGCGTCGCGTTCCTGCTCAGCGGCGTGCTCCCGGAGCGCACCGCGTGAGCCCCGTACCGTCCAAGTGATCCTGTTTTATTCCGTCCCGGTGATCCTGTAGTCGTACCACGCGCGGTAGGCTGGCCGACCGTTGTACCGCACCGGGTGGCCCGGCACTTCGTTCGTCAATGTCCGGAAAGCGCGCCCGTTTTGGGGTGGGGTGTGGTACGGCGGAACCGGGGGACGCGCAACGTGGCGCAGTCCACAGCGGCCCGTCGCGGATCAAGCTGCCAAGGCGGGGCAACGGCCGCGACAATGCCACTGAATGGCTTTGTCGCCTTTTACGGACGGGTCGTTCGTGCCGCTGGACAGGCACGCTCGTTCTTCACTGCGGGGGCGGTCGGTGCGCCGTCCCCGGTGGGCTGGACGTAGAAGCACTAACCGATGGGCGAGGGGTACGCATGACGGACACCGGCCAGGTCCCGGGCGAGGGACTGCCGGAGAGCGCAGGCATGGTGGAGCAGCCGGGCGTCCCCCCGCACGGCGCGTACACCTACCTCTCCGAGACCACCGCCGAGGACGAAGACCTGCTGCTGCTCCCGGGCGCCCAGAGCCCCTGGGGCAACGAGGTCGCCCCACCGGCACCCGAGCCGGTCGTCGAGACCGTCCACGAGCCCGGCCCGCACGAGACGGCGGGCCGCGACAGCGGCTCGGTCGACCTCAACGGCGTCCGCCTCCCCGACCCGACACCCGCGCAGGCCCCGTCACAGGTGCCGCCGCGCCGCCCCCTGCACCTCGGCCCGCCGACCCCCAACGCCTCCGCGAGCCCGGTCCGCTCCCTCGCCGACCGCGGCCCCACGGGAGCGCCGGTATGGCAGTCCGGCCCGCCGACGTCCGCCGGCCCCGAATACCTCGACGCCTCCCAGCCGCTGAGCGACCTGCCCCCACAGGGCGCGAGCCCCTGGGGTGCCCCGTCGCAGGCGGCGGTTCAGATGCCGGTCCAGGCCCCGGTCACCGCCGAGGAGCAGGCTGCGGAAACGGTTGTTCCGGCCGAGCAGGCGAGCCCCGAGCTGGTGGACGTGTCCGCGGCTGTCCCGGCGGGTGCGCCTGTGGCTGTCGCCGGCGTTGAGCAGGAGCCGGCATACGACGCTCCGGCGGCGCCGAACCCCGAGCCGAACGGCGATGCCGCGTACGGCGGTCCGGACCCGGAGGCCCGGGGAGTGGAGTACGACCACGGCCTGCGGAACGGACAGGTTCCGGTGGGCGTGTCCGCTGCGGAGGGCGGGCACGGTGCCGGGGGCGGGTTCGGCGTGGACGGTGAGCAGAGTTCCGGTGCCGGATTCGCCGCGGAAGGTGTGCAGGGCGTCGACGCCGGGTTCGCCGTAGAGGGCGGCCAGGGCGGCCAGGGTGTCGAGCCCGGTATCGCCCTGGACGGCGTTCCTGGTGCCGAGGCCGGTTTCACCGGGGACGGCGTTCCGGGTGTCCCGGTCGTGCCCGTGGCGGACGACGCGTACGGCGTTCCCGCCGAGAGCGTGCCGCAGGACGGGCAGGCCGACGTTCCGGTGTTGCCCGTCGCTCCGGACGCGGGGTCGGTCGATGCGGCCTGGGCCGGCGTGGATGCCGGGGAGATCGGCGGTACGTTCCCGGAGGCGGGGCACGTGGCCGACGTAGTTCCCGACGCAGCCCCTGAACCCGAGTTCATCGCCGAGGCCGAACCCGTCGGTCCGGACGCTTCCGCGCAGGTTCCGGAGAACGTCCCGGCGTCTGACAGTGGGCAGTTCGTCGAGGTCGCGCCCGAGGCCGCGCAGGCTTTCGAGGTGCCGGATGCCGAGCCCGCGCCGCTTCTGGCAGCGGTCCCCGAGCCCGCCGTGGTTTTCGAGACGCCCGCGCCCGAAGCCGTCCAGGACGACTTCGCCGCCCACGCGGTCGCCGTCGAGCCGACTGCACTCGCCCCCGCCGTCGAACCGGCTCTGGAACCGACCGAGCCCGATCTCGTCGAAGCCGTCGAGGTCCTCCCGTTCCCCGCGGCCCCGGACGACACGGCACCGGCGCCGGCACCGCAGCTCGCGGAACCCGTTGCTCCGGCCGCCGACATCGCCGTATCCCACGAGCCGCCTGTCCAGCCTGTGGACCCCGAGCTCATCCCCTGGGACGAGGCCGTGCAGTCCGCAGCCCCGGACCCCGAGGCGCACGTCACGCCCGTGCCTGACCCGGTAACGCCCCTCGCGGCGGCCACGTCGGCCGACACGGACACTCCCTCCGACGCGCTCCCGGAGGCGCCGGAAGCCCAGCCAACTCCCGCCCCCCAGGGCCCCGTCACCGGCAACGCACCCGAGCCCGCGGTCGTCCAGCCGGGCATCCCCCTGGACGTGGCGCCGGAGCAGCCCGTCGGCCAGTTCGTCCCCGTCGAGGGCTCCGTGCCGACCACCCCGCACCTCGCGCCGACGCCACCCCACCCCTTGACCCTTCCCGCTGAGGAGGAACCGGTCGCCGCGGTCCCCGCACCCCGGGAGGCCGACCCCGACCTCGTACAGCACGCGGAGGACCTGGAGACCAGGGCCGCCGAGCAGGAAGAGAGCACGGCCGTGGTGGCAGAAGTACGACAGTCCACCGGTCCGGCCGCGCCCGCCTACGACGACGCCGAGCGCGAGGCCGTTCTCAAGGTCATGCGCGAGCGGCGTGACATCCGCAACGGCTTCCGCAGCGACCCCATCCCGCACGACGTGCTGCTGCGCGTCCTGGAGGCGGCCCACACCGCGCCGTCCGTCGGCCACTCGCAGCCCTGGGACTTCGTCGTCATCCGCTCCGCCGAGACGCGCAGCGCGATGCACGAACTGGCCCAGCGCCAGCGCGAGGCGTACGCCAAGTCGCTGCCGAAGGGCCGGGCGAAGCAGTTCAAGGAACTGAAGATCGAGGCCATCCTCGACACCCCGGTGAACATCGTCGTCACCGCCGACCCGACCCGCGGCGGCCGGCACACCCTGGGCCGCCACACCCAGCCGCAGATGGCGCCGTACTCCGCCGCCCTCGCGGTCGAGAACCTCTGGCTCGCCGCCCGCGCCGAGGGCCTGGGCGTCGGCTGGGTCAGCTTCTTCGACGAGCGCGAGATGGTCCGCGGGCTCGGCCTGCCGGAGCACCTGGAGGTCATCGCGTACCTCTGCGTCGGTTACGTCGACGAGTTCCCGGACGAGCCCGAGCTGATGCAGGCCGGCTGGTCCAAGCGCCGCCCGCTGTCCTGGGTCGTGCACGAGGAGACGTACGGCCGTCGCGCACTGCCCGGCGAGGACCCGCACGACCTGCTCGGCGAGACCGTCTCCCAGATCCGCCCGCTGGACGCCAAGGCGCTCGGCGAGGCCTGGGAACGCCAGAAGCGGATGACGAAGCCGCCGGGCTCGCTCGGCATGCTGGAGATCATCTCCGCGCAGCTGTCCGGCCTGTCGCGCCAGTGCCCGCCGCCGATCCCGGAGCCCGCGGCCGTCGCGATCTTCGCCGGCGACCACGGCGTGCACGCGCAAGGGGTCACCCCGTGGCCGCAGGAGGTGACGGCCCAGATGGTGGCCAACTTCCTCGGCGGCGGCGCGGTCTGCAACGCCTTCGCGACCCAGGTGGGCGCCGAGGTCTGCGTGGTGGACGTCGGAGTCGCGTCCGAACTCCCGGCCACGCCCGGCCTGTTGCCCCGCAAGATCCGCGCGGGCACGTCCGACATGACGACCGGCCCCGCGATGACCCGCGAGGAGGCCAAGCAGGCCATCGAGGTCGGCATCGAGACCGCCCGCGACCTGGTCGCGGCCGGCAACAAGGCGCTGCTCACCGGCGAGATGGGCATCGCGAACACCACCGCGTCCGCGGCCCTGATCTCGGTCTACACGGACACCGACCCGGCCGAGGTGACGGGCCGTGGCACCGGCATCAACGACGAGACGCTGGCCCGCAAGACCGAGGTCGTCCGCCGCGCCATCGAACTCCACCAGCCGGACCCGGCCGACCCCATCGGCGTACTCGCCGCGATCGGCGGCTTCGAACACGCCGCCATCGTCGGCCTCCTCCTCGGCGGCGCGTCCTTGCGTACGCCGGTGATCCTGGACGGTGTCAGCGCCGGCGCCGCGGCTCTCGTGGCCCGAGCGATCGCCCCCGAGGTCCTCGCGGCCTGCATCGCGGGCCACCGCAGCGCCGAACCGGGCCACGTGGCTGCCCTGAACAAGCTCGGCCTCCGCCCCTTGGTCGACCTCGACCTCCGCCTGGGCGAGGGCACGGGCGCACTGCTCGCCCTGCCGCTGGTGCAGAGCACGGCGAGGGCGATGCACGAGGTGGCGACGTTCGACTCGGCGGGAGTAACTGAGAAGTAGAGGCAGCGGCCAGGGGAGCGCCGGGACCGGGTTTCGGGAACGGCGACTCCCGGGACTGCGGTCCCGGGCCCCTTTGTGACGCCGCCACGGTTGTGGGCAGGCGTTCCGCACGGCGATGGGGCGACGAACCTCAGTCACCGGACACCCGAGCCGCCCCAAAACGTCCGCCCCCTCTAAAATCTGCACGTCAGGGCATCGCACCACCGCCACACCAGGGAGCCGCACCCCCATGGCCGAACACCCCGCCTACCCCGTAGGCCTCCGCCTCACCGGCCGCAGGGTCGTCGTCCTCGGCGCAGGCCAGGTAGCCCAACGCCGCCTCCCGGCCCTGATCGCGGCAGGCGCGGACATCCTCCTCGTCTCCCCCGAGGCGACCCCCTCGGTCGAGGCAATGGCGGACGCGGGCGAGATCACCTGGGAGAAGCGCCCGTACGCGGAAGGCGACCTCGCGAACGCCTGGTACGCCCTCATCGCCACCAGTGACCCCGAGGCCAACACCGCCGCCTCCACCGAAGCCGAGCGCAACCAAGTCTTCTGCGTCCGCTCGGACGACGCCGACCAGGCCACTGCCTGGACCCCGGCCACCGGCCACAGCGAGGGCGTGACGGTGGCCGTCCTCACCACCGACGCGCGCGGCCGGGACCCCCGCCACACCGCCGCCATCAGGGACGCGGTTGTCGCGGGCCTGCGCGACGGCACCCTCGTCGCCCCCCACCACCGCACCCGCACCCCCGGCGTCGCCCTGGTCGGCGGCGGCCCCGGCGACCCGGACCTGATCACCGTCCGAGGCCGCCGCCTGCTCGCCGAGGCGGACGTCGTCATCACCGACCACCTCGGCCCCCGCGACCTCCTCGCCGAGCTCTCCCCGAACGTCGAGGTGATCGACGCGGCGAAGCTGCCCTACGGCCGCTTCATGGCCCAGGAGGCCATCAACAACGCCCTGATCGAACACGCCAAGCAGGGCAAATCGGTCGTACGACTCAAGGGCGGTGACCCGTTCGTCTACGGCCGCGGGATGGAGGAGGTCCAGGCGCTCGCAGAGGCGGGCGTCCCGTGCACGGTCGTCCCCGGCATCTCCAGCTCGATCTCGGTCCCGGGCGCGGCCGGTATCCCGGTCACCCACCGGGGCGTCGCGCACGAGTTCACGGTGGTCAGCGGGCACATCGCCCCCGACGACGAACGCTCCCTGGTCGACTGGCCCGCCCTCGCCCGACTGACCGGCACGCTGGTGATCCTCATGGGCGTCGGCACGATCGGGAAGGTCGCCGAGACGCTGATCGCGCACGGCAAGTCCCCGGACACCCCGGTCGCCGTGGTCCAGGAGGGCACCACGGCCGGTCAGCGCCGCGTCGACGCGACCCTCGCGACGGTCGCCGAGACCGTCCGTACGCAGGAGGTGAAGGCCCCGTCGGTCATCGTCATCGGCGAGGTCGTGGACGTGGGCCCCAAGAGGCACGCGTAACCACGGGTAACCCAACCCCGTTCCAGCCGTTGGCACCACACCCAGGACAAGGCAGTATCACCCTGTGGCCGATCTCATCACCGTTGAGGATCCCGACGACCCGCGCCTGCGTGATTACACGGGCCTGACCGACGTAGAGCTGCGCCGCAAGCGCGAACCGGCCGAGGGCCTGTTCATCGCCGAGGGCGAGAAGGTCATCAGACGGGCCAAGGACACTGGTTACGAGATGCGCTCGATGCTGCTGTCCGCGAAGTGGGTCGATGTCATGCGGGACGTCATCGACGAACTCCCCGCCCCCGTCTACGCGGTCAGCCCGGAACTCGCCGAACAGGTCACCGGCTACCACGTGCACCGCGGCGCGCTCGCCTCCATGCAGCGCAAGCCGCTGCCGACGGCGGCCGACCTCCTCCAGACCACCCGCCGCGTGGTGGTCATGGAGTCGGTCAACGACCACACCAACATCGGCGCGATCTTCCGCTCGGCCGCAGCCCTGGGCATGGACGCGGTCCTCTTGTCCCCGGACTGCGCCGACCCGCTGTACCGCCGGAGCGTCAAGGTCTCCATGGGCGCGGTCTTCTCCGTCCCCTACGCCCGCCTCGACACCTGGCCCAAGGGGCTGGAGTCCGTCCGCGAGGCCGGCTTCACCCTCCTCGCCCTCACTCCGGACGAGAAGGCCAGATCCCTCGACGAGGCCGCCCCGCACCGCATGGACCGCGTCGCGCTGATGCTCGGCGCCGAGGGCGACGGCCTCTCCACGCAGGCCCTGGTGGCCGCCGACGAGTGGGTCCGCATCCCGATGTCCCACGGCGTCGACTCCCTGAACGTCGGCGCGGCGGCAGCGGTCGCCTTCTACGCGGTGGCCACCGGCCGCCCCGGGTCGTAGCCCGTGGCCCGGCGCGAGGCGATCGTCGCGGTACTGCGCCGCGACGGCCGTGTCCTGGTCGTCCGGCGCGGGCCAGATGTGGCCCGCCCCGGCTACTGGCAACCTCTCAGCGGCAAGCTCGAACCGGGGGAGACCCAGCGACAGGCCCTGGTCCGCGAGGTCCACGAGGAGATCGGCCTGACCGTCTCCCCGGGCGCCAAGGTCTGGGAGTCACTCACCGACGACGGCCACTTCCGCCTCCACTGGTGGACCACCGAGGACTCCACCGGCGACCCCGTCCCCGACGGCGACGAGGTCACCGAGGCCCGCTGGGTCACACCGGAGGAGTACCTGGAGCTCACCCCGGTCTTCGAGGGCGACCGAGAGTTCTTCGAACGGATCCTGCCGAACCTCTGACGTCTGACGCCCTACTGGAACGCAGACCGGCCGGCAGCCGTCACGCCCGCCTGCTGCTGCTCCTGCCGTACGACATCACGGTGGTCCCCGCCGAGCCCTCGCGACGGCCCCTGACACCCCTGCGCGGCGGCGATACCGAGCGCCACGAGCAGCGTCACCACGACGAACACGAACAGCCGCTGCCGCAACAGCCGTGGATTGGCCGGCCGCCGCCCCGTCCCCGTGGTCCTGGGCCCAGGCCGACCGGTACCGCTGCGCGGCGCGGGCCGACTCCCGCTGCCGCTGCCGGAACGCGACGTGTTCCGCGCGGAGGACGTGTTCCGGCCCCCCGCGCGCGATGACGACGGACCGCCCCCACGGGATGCACTGCTGCCCCGAGAAGGAGCGTTGCCCCGAGGCCCTGGCGAACCCTGCGAACCCGCCGGATTCCCCTGCGCTCCATGTGCACCCTGTCCCCCCTGAGACCCCTGTGACCCCTTCGTCCCCTGCGGGGGTCGCCGTTGGACCGCACGCTGCTGGTCCGGATACGTGTCCGAGAGCCGCCCGGTGGGCCGGTCCGCCTCGCCGGCGCGCGGCGCGGGCGAACGTACGTCGCCGAGCCCCTGGGTCTCGCGGGCGGCGATCTCCTTGAGACGGAGCGACAACTGGAGGGTGCTGGGCCGCTCCTCGGGGTCCTTCGCCAGACAGGCCCGCACCAGCGGAGCCAGCGCGTCCGGAACACCGTGCAGCTGGGCCTCCTCGTGCACCACGCGGTACAGCATCACCTCGGAACTGCCGTGCCCGAAGGGCGAGTCACCCATCGAGGCGTACGCGAGGGTCGCACCGAGCGAGAAGACGTCGGTGGCCGGCGTGACGGCGGCCCCGCGCACCTGCTCGGGCGCGAGGAAGCCGGGCGAGCCGACGGCCGTACCGACGTGGGTGAGCGTCGAGGCCCCGGTCGCCCAGGCGATGCCGAAGTCGATGATCCGCGGCCCCTTGGGGGACAGCAGGATGTTGGACGGCTTGAGGTCCCGGTGCACGACCCCGGCCTCATGTACGGCGACGAGCCCTTCCGACAACGCGGCCCCTACCGCAGCCACCTCGGCCGCACCGAGCGACCCTTCGTCGGCGACCTTGTCGTGCAGCGAGGGCCCGGGCACGTACTGCGTGGCGAACCACGGCCGGTCCGCGTCGAGATCCGCGGCGACCAGCCGGGCCGTACACCCACCCCTGATCCGCCGAGCCGCCGAGACCTCACGGGCGAACCGCGACCGGAACTCCTGATCCTCCGCCAGGTCGGGACGGATCACCTTCAGCGCGACCCGCTGCCCCTTCTTGTCGGAGCCCAGATAGACAACGCCCATCCCACCCGCGCCGAGCCGTCGGTGAAGCCTGAACGAGCCGACGACACGCGGGTCCTCGCGCCTCAGGCGCATCATCGCCATGTTCATCCCCGCTGCCCGGTCCGTGTGACGAGCGACAGCTTACGTTTCTACGGCCGCCCGCGCGCAGAGGCCGCGCCCTCTCGTCCAGATGGATTGTCAGTGCCGGGTGGGAGACTTGAAGAGTGGTCAGGGACCGCGTGAACAGCGGGACTTCGACCGCCCTGTGATCCCAACCACCCGCCACAGAAGGGGGATTGAGCGCGTGAAGGGTGATCGCGTGGAGATAGTCGTGGACGCCGGGGACACGACAAGGACGTACGAGGTGGTAGCGAGCAGAGCGGGCCGTCGGGTGGAGACGGCGGTGCGCCGAGGTGTCGTGGAAGTGAGCGAAGTCACCCGCAGCGGTTCCGTGGTCCGCACGGCCCGTTTCATGGCGACCCGGGTACTGGCCCTGGTCGAACAGCCGGTGCCCAGGGAGGACAGCTCGGAGAAGGCAGGGCACACCGGACAGCCCCTCCGGGAAGACCCTGAGACCTAGGACCTCGTCTCCACCCAGGGGAGTAGTTCCCAGGTCATGGCTCATCCTCCGGGAGGCCCGGGAATCGGTACGAGGGCATGACGTGCGACAGACGCCGGACGCCTAGATTTGAGGTCAAGCGGCGGGTGCAGCACTCGTCCCCCGAGGTCAGACACCCGCCGCTGCCAACGACAACTGAGTTCGGTCAGGAGAGGGACCATGGCCTACACGGCACCGCGGGCACTGATCCGCACGCAGGAGCGCAAGGCGCACACCGCTTTCCGCCCCCGCCGTCAGGGCCGCCGCCACCCCTTGGTGGCGACACTCATGGCCCTCCCTCTGGCTGCGCTGCTGCTCCTCGTCTTCGACGGCTGGGAGACGGTAGCGACACAGGCGTCGTCCGTGGGAGTGATGCTGGGGCGCTGAGCGGCGACCCCAGGCCCGGAAGAGCGGTCCGGGCGGGGACATCCACCCATGAAACCCCGTGGGGACGGGGGTGCGGCGGACGGCAAAATGCCGGCGCAGCTGGGGAGCTGCGCCGGCATTGCTTTTTTTGGCGGTGGTGCCGGTGGGGACCGGCACCACCGCACACACGTCTCAACGCCGGTCGTCCTCTTTGCTTTTGAGCCTCGCCGGCGTTCGAGACCATCTGGCCCGTCCAGCGTGCGAGGGCAAGGTCTTTGTTTTTCAGGCCGTCCGGCGTTTGAGGACAAGGTCCGTTCAGGGCTGGTCGGGGTCCGGGGCGTAGCCCCGGTGGGGTCGAAGGGGCAGCGCCCCTGGGGATGGGACGGGTAGGGGCGGCGGGGGCGAAAACCGTACGCTCATGCACCAGACCCACCCACCCCCAGGGAGCCCCGTGACCGCCACCCCCCTGCTCACCGAACTCACCACCCGAGCCAGGGCCACGGCACACACACGCACCCCCACCTGCCCCTGCCTCCGCGACACCCCGGAACACACCGAAACCCTCGCCGACCGCCCCGACGCCACAGTCGTCCGCCACGGAGACACCGTCGCGAAGGCCCACGCCCCCACCACCCCCCTCCCCGACCTCACCACCCGCCTCACCACAGCCGCCCACCTCCCCGGCATCTTCCTCCCCCCGCTCACCCCGACCCCCGTCGACCTGCACGGCCGCCTGGTGACCTTCTGGCCGTACGGCACCCCCGTAGACCCGCAAGACCCCGACGCGGCCCCGTGGGAAGCCGCCGCAACCCTCCTCGCCCACCTCCACCGCACCCCCACCACACCCCCCACGAGCAACGCCACCCCCCTTCCCCCCATGCAAGGCCCCACCAAAGCGGCCCGCGCCGTCGCCCGCCTCCAGGCCGACCCGACCGCCGCAGCCCAGAACCCCGCCGTACCCGCCGTCCTCCACGCCTGGTCCACCCTCCCCGCCTGGGCCCGAGCCGAGACCCCCATGCCGGACCGCACCACCCTCTGCCACGGCGACCTCCACCTCGGCCAACTCGTCCGTCACCCCACCCCCGACGGCCCGTGGCTCCTCATCGACGTCGACGACCTCGGCACCGGCGTCCCCACCTGGGACCTCGCCCGCCCGGCGGCCTGGTACGCCTGCGGCCTCCTCCCGCCCGACGAATGGACCCGCTTCCTCACCGCGTACCGCACCGCCGGCGGTCCGGCCGTCCCGCCCGACGGCGACCCCTGGCCCGCTCTGGACGTCCCGGCCCGCGCCCTCACCGTGCAGACGGCGGCCCGCGCGATCGTCAAGGCGACCACCGAGCGCCGTGCCCTGGACGAGATCGAGATGTCCCTGATCGACGCATGTGCCCGAATGAGTTCGGCCCCAGCGGAGTTGAGCCCCGGTTTCCCGAAGTAGGGTGCAACCGACTGCCGCCGGACAGAGTCTGTCCTGGCGAAACGCGAAACAGGTCCGACGGGCGAGGAGTTGAGCCGACCATGCAGTGTCCGAAGTGTCATGCGTCGATGCAGACGTACAACCGCAACGGCGTTCAGATCGAGCAGTGCAGCAACTGCCGCGGGATTTTTCTCGACTACGGCGAGCTCGAAGCGCTGACCCGCGTGGAGTCCCAGTGGCAGCAGCCCGCCCCGCCGCCCCCGGGCCCGCAGGGCTACCCGGCCCCGGCCGCACCCGTCTGGGGTGCCCCGCACGGCGGCGGTCACGGCGGAGCCCACTACGGCGGACACGGCGGTCACCACCGGCAAAAGAGCTTCGGCCGCATGCTGTTCTCCAGCTGACCGGAACCACGGTCCGGCAGCACGGTCCGGAACCACGAAGAAGCCCCCAACCGTTCAAGACGGTTGGGGGCTTCGATGTGTGGACGATACTGGGATTGAACCAGTGACCTCTTCCGTGTCAGGGAAGCGCTCTCCCGCTGAGCTAATCGTCCTCGGGAACCACCTGTACTGCGTGTGTACTACGTGCGCGATACTGGGATTGAACCAGTGACCTCTTCCGTGTCAGGGAAGCGCTCTCCCGCTGAGCTAATCGCGCGGGGTCGAAGCCTCACGGCTCCAGTGGACGATACTGGGATTGAACCAGTGACCTCTTCCGTGTCAGGGAAGCGCTCTCCCGCTGAGCTAATCGTCCTTGGAGGTGGAGACGGGATTTGAACCCGTGTAGACGGCTTTGCAGGCCGTTGCCTCGCCTCTCGGCCACTCCACCAGGAGCGCGGGGGTTCGGGAAGATCCCCCGTTTCCTACGAGCGGACGACCAGGTTCGAACTGGCGACCTCAACCTTGGCAAGGTTGCGCTCTACCAACTGAGCTACGTCCGCTTGTCGTTTCCGGTTCGCGTGCGCGACCCGGCGACGTGTTGAACTCTAGCGGATTCCGGGGCCAGCACAAAAACGCGTTTGTGCAGCGTGCTGCGCTGCGCCTGCTCACGCGCGTGGCCTGGGCATCCTCGGGGACACGGCCGGGCCACCTCCAGGACACCCGCCATAGACTCGACCGCGTGCTCGACCTTCCGCCCCTCGCACGCTTCGGTGACCGCGTCGCCACCGGGCTCCTCGACGTCACCGACGATCCCGCGGCCCTGGACTCCAACGGATTCTGGGCCGTCGCCGCGGACTTCGAGGGCCGCCTGACCTGCGCGCGCTTCGGCGACGTACGAGAGGAGCCGGTGCCCGCGCCGGTGCCGGGGCGGTGGCGGGGACCGGCGGCCGGTGACTGGACGTCGTCGCTCGACCGCGCCGCGTACACGGCGGGCGTGCGCCGGATCCGGGAGCACATCGCGGCCGGTGAGGTCTACCAGGCGAACCTCTGCCGGGTGCTCGCCGCACCCGTCGCCCCCGACGCCGACGTGGACGCCCTGACCGCCCTGCTGGCCCGCGGCAACCCGGCGCCGTACGCAGGAACGATCCGGCTGCCGGGCCACGGTGTGGAGATCGCGACCGCGTCACCCGAGCTGTTCCTGCGCCGCGCAGGCCGGGTCGTCGAGTCCGGGCCGATCAAGGGGACCGGGCGCACCGAGGCGGACCTCCTGGACAAGGACTACGCCGAGAACGTGATGATCGTGGACCTGGTCCGCAACGACCTCGGGCGGGTGTGCGCCACCGGCAGTGTGACCGTGCCCGACCTGTGCGCGGTGGAGAAGCATCCGGGGCTCGTGCACCTGGTGTCGACCGTCCATGGCGAGTTGCGGGACGGTGCCGGCTGGCCGGAACTGCTCGCCGCCGCCTTCCCGCCCGGCTCGGTCACCGGCGCGCCCAAGTCCAGCGCGCTGCGGATCATCGACGCTCTGGAGACGGCGCCGCGCGGCCCGTACTGCGGTGGCATCGGCTGGGTCGACGCCGATCGCGGGACGGGCGAGCTGGCCGTCGGGATCCGTACGTTCTGGATCGACCGGGCGCCGGGGGAGCTCCGCTTCGGCACCGGCGCCGGCATCACCTGGGGCTCCGACCCGGAGGGGGAGTGGCGGGAGACCGAGCTGAAGGCGGCCCGGCTGCTCGCGATAGCGTCGGGGGCGTACGAGGTGAGTGGAGAGGGACTGACGTGAAGATCTGGCTCGACGGCGGGCTGCAGGACATCGAGTCCGCCCGCGTCTCCGTCTTCGACCACGGACTGACCGTGGGCGACGGCATCTTCGAGACGCTGAAGGCGGTGGACGGCAGGCCGTTCGCGCTCACCCGGCACCTGGACCGGCTGACCGGCTCCGCACACGGCCTCGGCCTGCCGGACCCGGACCACGACGAGGTCCGCCGCGCCTGCGCCGCGGTGCTGGCCGCGAACCCGATGCCGCTCGGCCGACTGCGGATCACATACACGGGCGGTCACGGCCCGCTCGGTTCGGACCGCGGCGACCGCGGCCCCACCCTCGTCGTCGCACTCGGCGAGACCACCCGCCGCGCGGACTCCACCGCGGTGATCACGGTCCCGTGGACCCGCAACGAACGCGGCGCCCTCACCGGCCTGAAGACCACCTCGTACGCCGAGAACGTCGTGGCCCTGGCCCGCGCGCACGGCCACGGCGCCTCCGAGGCGCTGTTCCCCAACACGGTCGGGCAGCTCTGCGAGGGCACCGGGTCGAACGTCTTCGTCGTCCTGGACGGCGAGATCCACACGCCGCCGCTCGCCTCAGGGTGCCTCGCGGGCGTCACGCGCGCGTTGGCGGTCGAATGGACCGGCGCCAAGGAGACCGACCTGCCGCTCGACGTCCTGGAGCGGGCCGACGAGGTCTTCCTCACCTCCACCCTGCGGGACGTCCAGGCCGTGCACCGCGTCGACGACCGCGAACTCCCGGGCGCGCCGGGCCCGGTGACCGCCAAGGCCATGCGGATCTTCGACGAGCGGTCCGGCGACGACCAGGATCCGTGACAGTTCGGCGGCCCGGCAAATTGAGCTGACGTGGGCGTCCGTGGCGGGTAGAACTCCCCCTGATGACCACGACTCTGCGGCCGACCGAGCCGCTCCAGCGCGCCGCCGACGGGACCCGTTCACGCCACTACCAGGTGTGCGTGAACAGCCGTCCCGTCGGCACGCTCCACCTCGGCACCTCACCCGCCTTCGGCGACACGGTGGCCCGCATCGTCGACCTGCGCATCGAGGAGCCGGACCGCCGCCGGGGCCGCGGCACGGTGGCCGCGCTCGCCGCCGAGGAGGTGGCGCGCGGCTGGGGCTGCCGGCAGATCGAGATCGGCGTGGCCGCCGACGCGGAACCGGCCCTGCGGCTCGTCAAGGCGGTCGGCTACGTCCCGCGCAACCGCGGCATGCACAAGCAGCTCCCCGACGCCCCACCCACCCTGCCGACCGGCAGCAACGGCCGCCCCATGACCGAGGCCGACTTCGAGGCGTGGTACGCCCACGAGTCGGAGCAGTACGCGCGCACGTGGATCGAACGCGGCGTCCCCGAGGCCGAGGCGTACGCGAAGGCCCGGCGCGACCACGAGACCCAGCTCCCGCACGGACTCGCCACCGAGAACATGCTGTTCAGCGTCCTCGAACACGAGGGGGCCCGGGTGGGCACCCTGTGGCTGGCACTGACGGCCGAGGGGGCCTTCGTCTACGACGTCGAAGTCGACGCGGCGCAGCGAGGCCACGGACACGGCCGTACGCTCATGCTGCTCGCGGAGACCCAGGCGAGCGCCGCCGGCAGCAGCACCCTCGGCCTCAACGTGTTCGCCGGCAACGCCCCGGCCGAGCGGCTCTACGAGTCACTGGGCTACGAGACGACGCGGTACGCCCTCTACAAGCCGCTGATGTAGGCACGAGCCGCTGCTGGTGCCGGAACCGCTCAGGCCTCCTGCTCAGCCAGCAGTCGGTCCGCGATCGCCTCGATCCGCTCGCGCAGCCCCTCCTGGCTCTTGCTGCCGTCCAGGCGCTCCCCGCCGATGACGTACGTCGGTGTGCCGGTCACGCCGATCGCCTTGCCCTCGGCCTGGTCGGCGTCGACGATCAGGATGTGCCGGCCGTCGATCAGCGCGGTGTCGAACTCCTCGGCGTCCAGACCGAGTTCGCCGGCCACCTCGACCAGGAAGGGTTCTCCCCTACGGTCCAGCTCCGCGACCCGCTCCAGCACGGCCTCGACGTAGGGCCACCCCTGGCCCTGCTCCAGCGCCTCCTCCGCGGCCTGTGCGGCGGCGAAGGCGTGCTGGTGCTTCTCCAGCGGGAAGTGCCGCAGCCGCAGCTCAAGCCGGTCGCCGTAGCGGGCCCGCAGGGCGCGCAGATCCTCCAGGGCGGCACGGCAGTCGGGGCACTGGAGTTCGCACCAGACCTCGAGAACGGGGGCGGCGGGCAGTTCGGGGGAGGAGTCACTCATGGCCACAGTCTCCCAGTCAGGGCCCGCACACCCCAATCGGACGTCGGTCGGGTGCCGACGAAATACCTGATGGGGCACCGGATGACCGGTCCGTGACCGGCACCTGCGGATGAGCCGACCCGGAGATGTCCCTGATGTCCGGCCGGAGCATGGCCTCGCGGGGGTCGGACGGTGCAGGATGGAAGGGACGAAGCGACCCTGCCCGACCGGGGCCTGCCAGGAGGTTCGGATGATTGCCGAGACAGTCTGTTCCGCCGTGTCCGCGGCCGGCCTGGGCATCGCGGTCGTCACGGCGTACCGCAAGCGCTTCCTCTCCGCCGCCCGTATAGCCGCCTACTCGCTCGTGCCCGTCGGCCTGGTCATGACCGGTGTCGTGGGGTGGGTGGCGGACACGGCGTTCAGTCCGAGCGCCTGGGCCGGCTTCGTCGTGCTCGGTGCCTCGTGGATGCTGTTCATGGGGACGCGGGCCGTGGAGCGCCGTCGCGGCGGCACCCGCAAGGAGCGCAGGGAGGCCCGGGCCGCACAGCAGCCCGAGGCGGCGGTCGCCCCGAAGGCCTCGGCGCCCTCCCTGGGCCCGAGCACCCGATCGGCGTCCCGTCCGGCGAGCGCGCCCCGCGCGGGCGCGGGGGACGAGTTCAGCGACATCGAGGCCATCCTCAAGAAGCACGGCATATGAACCGCGCGGCAGCAGGGCATATGACCGGCGCATGACGACTGAAACGACACAGTGGATCACCACGGTGTCCGGAAGTGATCACGACCCGAAACGGACATCACGGAATTCTGTGAACTCCCAGTCATTACGGGCGTGTTGATCGCGCGGGGGGTGCGGTCTAGGACATCATCGCCGCGAGATGCTGGACACGACCCAGAGGGAAGCCGCGCCGCCGGAGGACGAGCCGCGTGGATGCCTCTTCGCCCTTTCCCAGCCACCGCTGATGATCTTCCTTGCGGTGATCGGGTGTCTGCTGCTCATGGCTGCGCTGCACGACCTGCTGTTGCTGTGAGCCGTACCCGTGGTCCCCGACGCCACCCGTCGGGGACCACGTCGACACCACCCTCCGTGCCGACCGCCGGTTCAGCCGGCCGCTTCCTTGCGGCGCGCCCGGTACGCGGCCACGTGCAACCGGTTTCCGCAGGTGCGGCTGTCGCAGTAGCGGCGTGAGCGGTTGCGGGAGAGGTCGACGAAGGCACGTCGGCAGTCCGGGGCCTCGCAGCGACGCAGCCGTTCCTGCTCACCGGCGACCACGAAGAAGGCCAGCGCCATCCCGCAGTCGGCGGCGAGGTGATCGGCGACGGACGCGCCGGGTGCGAAGTAGTGCACATGCCAGTCGTAGCCGTCGTGGTCCGTCAGACGCGGGGTGGTGCCGGCGGCGGCGACCAGCTCGTTGATCTGCCGGGCCGCGGCCCGGGGGTCCGCCTCGGCGAACACCGCCGCGAACCGCCCGCGGATCTTGCGCACCGCGGAGAGGTCGAACTCCGACAGGATCCCGACGTCGCTGATCTCGTGGTTTCGTACGAAATCCTCGAGAGTCACGGTGTCCGGCAGCCCGTCCGGGGTCGCGTCGTCCTCCGGTGCGGTGTTCACCAGGTCCACCACAGTGTCGAGGGCGCACCGGGTGTCGTGGGTGATGAGCACGTTTCGCTCCCTGGCCTGGGGGTCGGGAACACACCCGCCGTTGCTGGCCGATGGTAATGGCTCGGCCGGTCGTGGCACGGGTTCCGGCTCGGCACCCTTCGTGACGGAGTTCCTCCAGTACGCGCACCGGCGCCGCCACCGCGAAGGATCGCGGTGGCGGCGCCGGTGCGCACGGTATGCGGTTGTCGAAGCCCGAGCCGTCTCCCCGAGTCGACGGCGCCGGGCGGCTTCGTGCGGCCGCGGGCCTAGCTCTCCGCCAGGATGTGGGAGAGCTCTTGATCGAGATCGAAGTGCCGGTGTTCCGTGCCGGGGGGCACGGCGGCGTCCGTTCGCTTCAGGAAGGACTCCAGCGCCCGCGCCGGGGCCTCCAGGAGGGCTTCGCCCTCCGGGGAGCTCAGGGCGATGCACACGACGCCCTGACCGTGGCTGCGCGACGGCCAGACACGGACGTCGCCGGTGCCGGTGGGCCGGTGGAGGCCTTCCGCGAGGAGGTCGCGGGCGAACACCCACTCGACGGTCTCCTCGGCTCCGGTGTGGAAGGTGGCGTGCACGGCGTAGGGGTCGGCCGTGTCGTACCGCAGGCCTGCGGGGACAGGCAGGGAGGACTCGCTCGACACAACGAGGCGCAGGTGCAGCTCGCAGCTGACCGTGGTGTTCATAAGCGCCAGGGCCTTTCGCTCAGTGTGCGCTCGGGGATTCGCACGTCGGCGAAATCGACATGCCACCTACGGTGCCGTTGTAAACCCCTCTGAGTGTTTTGCGTGCCTTTACGTAACTCTTCCGGCCGAGAGCCTGTTCGCACGGTACGACCATTCCGGTGACCGGTTTCCGTCCGGTAGGGTTTGGCCGTATGAATACGGGGAGTGACGAGCCGGGCGAGGTCGCCGTGGCATCGGACGGGAACGGCGCGGACGGGACGAAGGCGGACGCCACGGACGGTGAGCGGGGCCTCGGCTCCAGGGCGCCGGAGTTCGTCAAGGCACGCCGCGTCCTGCACCTGAGCTGGCAGGTCGGCATCTTCGTGATCGGCCTCGCGGTCGTGGCCGCCGGCATCGTGATGCTGCCGCTGCCGGGACCCGGCTGGGTCGTGATCTTCGGCGGCATGGCGATCTGGGCGACCGAGTTCGTCTGGGCCCAGCTGGTGCTGCGCTGGACCAAGCGCAAGGTCACGGAGGCGGCCCAGAAGGCCCTCGATCCCAGGGTGCGGCGGCGCAACATCATCCTGACCTCGATCGGCCTCGTGATCATCGGCACCCTGGTCGGTGTCTACCTGTGGAAGTTCGGCCTCGAGATGCCCTGGAACATCAAGGACCAGTGACCCGCGCGGGGGCGCCGCCGCGGCTCGGCGACGGTCACAGGTACCCGCTGACATGGGGTAATCTTCTCCTGCGTCCGGGCGATTAGCTCAGTGGGAGAGCGCTTCGTTCACACCGAAGAGGTCACTGGTTCGAACCCAGTATCGCCCACCCGGAAACGGCGGCCCATCTGCTTCAGAGCGGGTGGGCCGCCGTCGTGCGTGCGTCGAGGGCATGGCTCGTTCGTGCTGTGCCGCGTCTGGCCGGGGGCGTGTGGCGGCGGCGCTGAGACTCCCTCAAGCAGCTGCTCCCGGACGTTTTCTCGCGGCGGGGGCCGTCTCCCGTTCGGCCTGTCGGCCGCGCGCCTCCCACCTGCGACGGCGTCGCGTCGACCGCCCCGTCCTGCCGCCGAGTGCGCCGGCACCGTCCGGCCGGCCCCCGAGAAATTCCTGTCCGAATCATTGACGCACCCCTGGGCCCTCCGTACCTTGTGCCAGCAAGCGCTTACTTGAAACGATTCATGCAGGCGGCAACGATGCCGGGGAGGGGCCCGACTGTGGGAACCAGCAGGAATGTCGAGAGACGTACGATCCTCAAGGCCGCCGGAGCTTCGGCGGCCGCGCTCGGGCTGGCGGCGACGACGGGCTGCGGTGGTGAAAGCGGTTCCGGAGACGGGAATGTGACGCTCCGTTATGCGTGGTGGGGCGGCGAACCGCGCACCATCGCCATCAAGAAGACGATCGCACTCTTCGAGAAGAAGTACCCGAAGATCAAAATCAAGCCCGAATTCACCGACTACGAGGCGTTCTGGGAGAAGTTCCAGACCCAGGCCTCCGGTGGAAATCCGCCGGACGTTTTCCAGAATGCGATCGGCTTTCTGCGCAAGTACGACAAGCGCGGAGTTCTGATGGACCTCAAGACGCAGGCGGACTCCGGGAATCTGAGTCTGGAGAACTTCCGGAACGGAGTTCTGACGGCCGGTCAAGCCGACGGCAAACAACTCGGCGTACCCGTCGGCGCCAACACCATGGCGCTCGTCATCGACCTCAAGGCCTTCAAGAGGGCGGGCGTGGAGGCGAGGTTCGGCTGGACCTGGGACGAGTACTTCGACGCGCTCCAGACGATCCAGGACAAGCTGAAGATCGCAGGTGACACCGGCTACTTCAACATCATGTACCTCTACGACCTCTACCTGCGCCAGAACGGCAAGGCCTTCTTCACCGACTCGGACCTCGGTTTCACCGAGGACGATCTGACCCAGTGGTGGGCGGACGGCTACAAGCGTGTGAAGTCCGGGCTGGTCGCCGACCCGAAGAAGATCGAGCAGGTCAAGCCCAAGTCGGGTCTCTCGGCGGGCCTGGCCGCGTCCGAGTTCACCTGGGACAACTTCTCCATCCGCTACGAGGGTGAGGGCGAGTCGGACTACGGGCTCGCGCCGATCCCCACCACGGACGGCAAGGACACCGGCCAGTACCTCGGTTCGCTGATGCTCAGCGCCTTCGCGGGCACGAAGCACCCCAAGGAAACGGCCCAGTTCATCGACTTCATGGTCCACGACCCCGAGGTCGGCAAGATCATGGGCTACGACCGCGGCATCCTCGCCACCACCGAGCAGTACGCGGCGTTCAAGCCCACCGACGCCAGCAACAAGGGCGTCGCGGCCTACGAGACCGACGTCGCCGACGCCGGTGTGCTCGGGAAGATCACCCCGCACCCGTCCGGCGCCGACGTCATCGAGGCGGCGTTCCTGCGGATCGGCGGCGAGGTGGCCCAGGGCAAGTCCAAGCCGGCCGACGCCGCCAAGGCGCTGTTCGGCGAGGCCAAGGCCGCGTTCGCGGGCTGAGGGGACGTACCACCATGACGCTCGTCAAGGAAGCGCCCGTGCGCCCGGCCGGGAAGCGGTCCGCCCCTCCCGCCGCCGGGCGGCGCGGGCGGCGCCGCGAGAACCTCGCCGGCTTTCTCTTCATGTCGCCGTGGATCGCGGGGTTCCTGCTGCTCACCGCGGGGCCGATGATCGCGTCGCTGTACTACGCGTTCACCAGCTACAACCTGTTCACGCCGCCCAAGTGGGTGGGGCTCGACAACTTCACGACGATGTTCCAGGACCCGCGCTGGCAGAAGTCGGTCGAGGTCACGCTGAAGTACGTCGTCGTGGCGACCCCGCTCAAGCTGCTGCTCGCGCTCGGGGTCGCGCTGCTGCTCGCGCAGAAGCGGCGCGGCGAAGGGCTGTACCGGGCCGCGTTCTACCTGCCCTCGCTCATCGGGGCCAGCGTCTCCGTGGGCTTCGTCTGGCGGGCGCTGTTCTCCGACGACGCCGTCGTGGACCGTACGCAGAAGATCTTCGGGGTCGACGTCGGCGGCTGGATCGGCAATCCGGACTATGTCCTGTACTCCCTGGTGGCGCTGAGCATCTGGCAGTTCGGGGCGCCGATGGTCATCTTCCTGGCCGGGCTCAAGCAAGTTCCGCGGGAGCTGTACGAGGCCGCCGAGGTGGACGGGGCCGGTCCGCTGCGGCGGTTCTGGAACATCACGCTGCCGATGATCTCGCCGGTGCTGTTCTTCAACGTGCTGCTGGAGTCCATCCACGCGTTCCAGGTGTTCGGCTCCGCCTACGTCGTCTCCGACACCCGGTGCGGACCCGCCGACGCCACACTCGTCTACACCTGTTACCTCTACCAGAAGGGCTTCAAGGAGGCCCAGATGGGCTTCGCCTCCGCGATGGCCTGGACGCTGGTGGTCGCGGTCGCGCTCGTCACGGCGGTCCTGTTCTGGTCGCAGAAGAAGTGGGTGCACTACGAGGAGGCCGCCAAGTGACCAGTGTCACCAGCCCTGTTGCGCGCGGCGCGAGCGAGCGGCGGCGTACCGGATCGCTCGTCTGGCACGTGGGCGCGCTCGTCCTTCTCGGGGTGGTCCTGTATCCCGTGATCTGGGTGGTCGGTGCTTCGTTCAAGCCGAGCAAGGACATCATCGCCGGCCTCGACCTGCTGCCCGCCAAGCCGATCTGGTCGAACTTCTCCGGGCTCGCCGACGGTATCTCCGGCATCTCCATCAGCAGCTTCTTCGTCAACTCCCTTATGTACGCGGTCCTCGCCGTGGTCGGTGTCGTGGTGTCGAGCTCGCTGACCGCCTACGCCTTCGCCAAGATCCGGTTCGCCGGGCGGAACCTGCTGTTCACGCTGATGATCGGCACCCTGCTGCTGCCGTACCACGTCCTGCTCATCCCGCAGTACGTGCTGTTCCGCAAGCTCGATCTCGTCGACACGCTGGTGCCGCTCGTGGCGGGCAAGTTCCTGGCGACGGAGGCGTTCTTCGTCTTCCTGATGGTGCAGTTCATGCGCGGGCTGCCGCGCGAACTGGACGAGGCGGCCAAGCTCGACGGCTGCGGCCATCTGCGGACCTACTGGTCGATCGTGCTGCCGCTGTGCCGGCCCGCCGTCATCACCGCCGCCATCTTCACGTTCATCAACGCGTGGAACGACTTCATGGGGCCGTTGATCTACCTCAACACCCCCTCCAAATACACCGTTTCGCTGGGCCTGATGATGTTCCGCGATCAGGAGGGCGTCTCCAACTACGGCGGCATGATCGCGATGTCCCTGGTGGCGCTGGTGCCGGTCATCGCCTTCTTCATGGCTTTCCAGCGCTACCTCATCGACGGCATGGCGACCTCCGGACTGAAGGGCTGAGGCGGTCACCATGGCCCAGGCGCGAGTGAAAGCGCGTAAGGAATCGGTGCTCGCCGAACGGTTCGCGGTCTTCGCCGAATGTCTGCTCGTCGGGGTGTGGATCGCCGTGGCCTCGCTGGGAGTTGTCACCTATCCGGCGGCGATCGCCGCCGGGGCACGGCATCTTCGGCGGCGTACATCCCACCAGGTGGGCGGCTGGCGGGAGTTCGTCGGTGATTTTCGTACGGCGGTGCGCGGCGGGTGGGTCGTCGGGCTCGCCGGCTGGGTCGCGGTCGGCGCGGTCTGGGTGGACGTGCTGGCCGCGCGGGCCGGGATTCCCGGTGGGCCGTTCGTCGGTGCCGTCGGTGTCTTCGCGCTGATCGGACTCGTCGTGGCCCTGCTGCGGGCGGCGGCCGTGTGGACGCCCGGTGCCGCCTGGCGAGGGCTGCTCGCGGACGGCGGCAGGCGGACGGTGCTGGATCCCGCCGGGTCCTTCCTGGTCGTCTGCGGGCTGGCCGTCGTCACCCTGACCGCCCTGTTCGTCGCGCCGCTCGCGGTCCCCGTCCTGGGGGCTGTCGTGGCGGCGGCCGTCGCCGTGGAGGAGCGCCACCGGCACCGCTGACGGGCGGTGCCCCTGTTACCGGGTCGGCTTCCTGGGCGCCGCATCTCCATCTGTCATGCCCCTGACCACATGCGCAGAGCAACGTCCCCGCACGGATCCCGCACGGAAAGGAAAGGCTGAACTCTCATGTCTCCCATCCCCCGCAGGTCCCTCCTCAAGGCGGCCGCCGTCGCCGGAGCCGCCGCGCAGTTCAGCTGGGCGCTGGGCGCCAGGGACGCGCAGGCCGCGCCCGGAGCCGAGGCGGTCGATGCCGATCCGGTGACCCTGGACTGGCTGGAGGACGGCGGCCTCGGCGCCGCCCCCGGCTCCACCGTCGGTGTCCCGTGGCCCAAGGGCGCGTACGCGGCCGACCAGGCCTTCGCGCTGACGGATGCGGACGGCAAGGCCGTGCCCGTGCAGTCGTGGCCGATCGCCTACTGGCCTGACGGCTCCCTCAAGTGGACGGCCCACGCGGTGAGTTCGGGCACCGGCAAGCTCACCCTCGCCGTCGGCGCGACGAGTGCTCCCGAGAAGAAGGTCACCGTCGACCGGAGCGGCGGCACCATCGACGTCTCCACCGGGGTCATCGACGTGAAGATCGGCAAGTCCGGCTCCACGCTGGTGAAATCGGTGAAGCGCGGCTCGACGGAGATCGCCAGGAACGGGCGGCTCGTCCTGCTGCGGCAGCCCGAGATCGAGGACGGAGACCAGGGCACGGTCAAGTACGAGCGCTTCGAGAGCGCCATCGGCGCGGTGACCGTCGAACAGGACGGCCCGGTCCGGGCCGTGGTCCGCATCGACGGCAAGCACCGCAAGGGGGACCGGAGTTGGCTGCCGTTCTCCATCCGGCTGTACTTCTACGCCGGTGCCGACTCCTTCCGCATGGTGCACACCATCACGTTCGACGGGAAGCAGGAACCGGGCAAGGCTAGCGGTGACTTCATCCGCGGGCTCGGCGTCCGCTTCGGCGTGCCGATGCGCGACGAGGCCTACGACCGGCACATCCGCATCGGCGGCGAAGGAACCGGGCTGCTGCGGGAGGCGGTCAAGGGGATCACCGGACTGCGCCGCGACCCGGGCGCGGCCGTGCAGGCGGCGCAGTACGCGGGGCAGAAGCTGCCCGACCCGGCCACCTGGGACCAGCGGGTCACCACCCGCCTCCAGTACATCCCCGAGTGGGGCGACTACACCCTCTCCCAGCTCTCCGCCGACGGCTTCACCCTGCGCAAGCGCACCAAGAAGGGACACGGCTGGATCGGCGCCGGCGGTGGCGGGCGGGCGTCCGGGTTCGGCTACGTCGGTGGCGCGAGCGGCGGATTCTCCTTCGGGCTGAGGGACTTCTGGGAGAAGCACCCCGCCCAGCTCGACATCCGCGACGCCCAGACCGACGAGGCCGAGGTCACCCTCTGGCTCTGGTCGCCCGAGGCGCAGCCCATGGACCTGCGCTTCTACCACGACGGCATGGGCCAGGACACCTACGCAGAACAGCTCCAGGGCCTGGAGATCACCTACGAGGACTACGAACCCGAGTTCGGCACCCCGTACGGCATCGCCCGCACCTCCGAACTCCTCTTCTGGGCCAACGAGTCGACCCCCTCGGCCGAGACACTGGCCCAACAGGTCGAGGCCGTAAGGGTGTTGCCCCAACTTGCCGCCCCGCCCAAGCAGCTCATCAAGGCCAAGGTCTTCGGCCCCGGTCTCTACTCCGAGCCGGACCGCTCCACGCCCGCCAAGGCGAAGATCGAGGACCATCTCGACTTCCTCTTCACCTACTACAAGGACCAGGTGGAGCAACGCCGTTGGTACGGCTTCTGGGACTACGGCGACATCATGCACAGCTACGACACCGTCAGACACCAGTGGCGGTACGACATCGGCGGGTACGCCTGGGACAACTCCGAGCTCTCGCCCGACCTTTGGCTCTGGTTCGCGTACCTCCGCTCGGGCCGCGCCGACATCTTCCGCTTCGCGGAGTCGATGACCCGGCACACCGGCGAGGTGGACGTCTACCACCTGGGGGAGTGGGCGGGCCTCGGCACCCGGCACGGTGTGCAGCACTACGCCGACAGCGCCAAGCAACAACGCATCGCCAACACCACGTACCGCCGCTACTACTACTTCCTCACCGCCGACGAGCGGGTCGGCGACCTCATGCACGCCAACGTCGACTCCGACGAGACGTTCCTCGTCCTCGACCCGATCCGCAAGATCCGCACCGAGCCGTACACACCCGACCGGCACGCTCTGTCGATCGGGTTCGGCACGGACTGGAGCGGTCTTGTCTCGGCGTGGCTGACCGAGTGGGAGCGCAAGGGGCCCAAGTGGGAGAAGGCCAAGGCGCGGGTCCTGTCCACGATGGAGACGATTGCCGCGCAGCCCAACGGGTTCGTGCAGGGGAGCGGGTTGTACGACCTCGACACGGGCAGGTTCGCGATCGCGGGCGCGCCTGTCGTCTCCGTGTCCCACCTCTCGGCCGTCTTCGGTCTCAATGAGCTGTGCGCCGAGCTGATCGACCTGGTGGACATGCCGAAATTCAATGAGGCGTACTTCGACTACTGCCGGTACTTCAACGCCAGCAAGACGGAGCAAGCTGCGCGGTACGGCTCCAACTTCGGGACTCTGCTGCTGTTCCAGGGGCATTCGCGGCTCGATGCGTACGCGGCCGTCCAGACCGGGGACGCTGCGCTGGCCAAGCGGGCGTGGAGCAAGTTCTACAGCTCCGACGGTTATATGGAGTCCTCGCCTTGGAAGACCGTGGAGTTGAGCGGGCCGGTTGCTCTGGTCGCGGGTAGTGAGGCGAGTTGGGTGTCCACGAATGACACCGCGCTGTACGGGCTTGCCGCGATCGAGAATTTGGCGTTGCTCGGGGACAAGATGCCGTCGTAATCGGCTGCGGGTGCGTCGTGGCTGGTCGCGCAGTTCCCCGCACCCCTGACGGAGTGCGGGGAACTGCGCTGGAAAGCAGGCCTAGTTCATCCTTCCCAAGACCTCCCGTACTTGCCGGACGTTCCGGATGCGCTGCTCGTATGTCGCGCCGAGTGCGAGCAGCAGGAGTCCGGCTAGGGCGGGAGGTGCCCAGCGGGGGAGTGCGCCGGTCAACTGGACCAGGTACGGGGCCAGTTCGTGCAGCGTGACCAGGGTGAGGACCGAGCCGCCGAGCACCAGGGGTGCTTGGAGCCGGTGGCGGGCGCCCAGCAGGGTGAGGAGAAGCGCCGTCGTGCCCAGCAGCAGGGGGCGCGTCCATTCCGGGTCGGTCCAGGCCGCGGCCAGGCTCGGCAGGAGGGTGGCGGCGAGGCCGGGGCCGTACGCCGTCCAGGACTGGATCCGTGGATCGCGGCCCCGGCGCAGGTGGCCGACGAGCAGCGCCGGGACGGTGACCGGGAGCGTGTACGCCTCCGGGACCCCGATGCGCCAGGCCGCCAGCCGCACCCAGGCGGCCAGCACGAACAGGGCGACGGACGCGTAGCCGACGGCGCGGCGGTCGGGGCGGATCGCCACGCCCGCGGTGATCACCGCGCCCAGGCCGAGCACCAGGGCCAGCATCGGCGGGTCGACGACGGCGAGCCCCACCGCGAGCAGCCCGGCCACCGCTCCCGTGACCTCGATCGCCACGGTCGTGGGCGAGTTGCCCAGACGCGCGGCGAGCAGCGCGGCGGCCACGGGGACCGCCAGCACCAACAGCGCGGTGTGCTGCGGCTGCCAGCCGGCGGCGGCGCCCGTCGCGACGGCCAATGCGGTGGCGTAGACGAGTGCGGTCGGTGCCATGACCGGGGTGAGGGGCCTGAGTTGCTTCAGCCAGGAGGCTCCCGCGAACAGGGCTGTGAGGGCGGACAGGACGGTCAAGGTCGCCGTCTGCGATGCGAGGGCGGTGAAGGAGAGGGTGAGGGAGGTGAGGAGCGCGAGGACGGTGAGGATCAGGGCGGTCGCCTGCGCGGACGGGTAGGGGGTGGTCCGGGCGGGCGGGAGGTCGGTCGCCTGCGCGGTGCTCTCCGCCGAGGGGATGTCAGTCCGCTCCGCGTGCGGGTCCTCCGTCGCCCACCCGCGTATCCACACGGCCGTCGCGAGCATCCCTGCCGTCGTGCCGCCCAGGACCGACAGCCCGGCGGCATACGGCAGTTCGAGCACCGCTGGGAGTACGAGAACCGTCGCCCACGCCAGGGCCAGGGCGCCGATGACGGCCCGTCGGCGCCACGTCGTGTCGCGTACGGCCGACAGCAGTACGACGGCGACGACCGCGAGAACCACCGGCACCGCCACCGCATGCGGCGGCCACGGGTTGTCGAGCGTCACCGCGGCGCGCGCGTCGGACGGGGCACCCGCCCAGGCGCGGGCCGCCCAGGAGACAGGGCCGACGAGGGAGACCGCGACCAGCGGGGCGGCCCAGAGCAGGGACAGGGCCTGGACGCCGGCGGAGGCCAGGGCCAGTCCGCGTCGTACGGAGTCGGGGAGCGGGGTCCGCCAGGCCGCCAACAGGGCGACGCCGCACAGGAGATGAGCCGGCACCGTCCAGTCGGCCGGCAGGGACACGCGCAGGATGCCGCCGGCCGCGGTGACCAGCAGCAGACCCGCCGCGACGGCGCCGCTCGCGGCGGTGACCGGCTGCCGCAGGCGCCATGCGGCGCCGAGCGCGATCACCGCCGCGAGGACGAGGAGCGCCGCCGCACGGGCGGCGGCGCTCGGGCCGGCTGCGTCCCAGGAGAGCCAGCCGGCCGCCCATGCGCCGAAGCCGCCCATGGCGCACGCGCTGATCGCGGCGATCAGACGGACGGACTTGGCGGTGTTCCACAGCGCCACGATCGTGTCGAGACCGGCCGTCACCAGGAGTGCGGCCGTGATGCCGTACGGACCCGCGTTCGCCGCGATCGCCCAGAGGAGGAGCGGGAGTTGGGCCGCGAGCAGCCCGGAGGGCACGGACAGGCGCAGTGCGGCGGTGGCCGACAACAGCCCGTACCCCGTCCACAGCGCCGCCAGTGCCGTCGCCGCGAGTGCCGAGTACGCCGTGCCGTCGGTGCCGGTGAACACCACCTCGTGCAGCGCGTACGCGTCCAGCACCGTCAGCGCGAGGCCCAGCCCCGCCACCGACTCGGCCGTCGACCGCAAGCCCCGCTTCAGCAGCGCCACCGGCGTCCCGAGTGCGGCCAGCGTGACCGCGCCGAGCACCAGGGACCGTCCGGCGATGCCCATGTGCCCCCAGCTGACCAGCGTGAACGCGATCGCCGCGATGGTGAGGAGCACGCCACCGAGGACGAGCAGCACGTTCTGGACGCGCGGTGCGGAGGCCTCGGGGCGGGGCGGCGCGAGAGGCCCTCGGGGTACGGGCTGCTGGAGGGCGGTGACCAGCCAGGCCCGGCGCATGAGCAACTGGGCCCGGCGGGCGTCGAGTTGCCAGAGCTCCGAGTCGAGAATCCGTAGTTCCTCGGCCGGTGGCGGAAGGTGCGTCATGCCTTGGAGTGTGGTGCGCGTCACGTCACCCGGCATGAGTGCGCGTACTCAGAACGTACTCAATCCCGACGTACCCGCATCCCCGTGCAATGCCCCGCCCGCGGGCAGACTCTCTCCATGGACTGGTCCCACTACCGTTTTCGCAGCCTGTGGCCGCTGCCCGCGCCCCCGGCCAGGGTGTACGAAGTTCTCGAACAGGCCGAGGACTACCCGCGCTGGTGGCCCCAGGTGCGCGAGGTGACCAAGGTCGACGACACCACCGGCACCATCCGGATCCGCTCCCTCCTCCCGTACGACCTGACCTTCACCGCACGCGAGGCGCGGCGCGATCCGGTGGCCGGGGTGCTGGAGATCGCCATGTCCGGGGACCTGGAGGGCTGGGCGCGCTGGACGCTCGGCGCCGACTCCACCGACACCGCCGTCACGCTGGCCCGCTACGACCAGGTCGTCGACGTGCACAAGCCGCTGCTCAGGCGCCTCGCCGTACCCGGACGACCGCTGTTCCGCGCCAACCACCGGCTGATGATGCGGGCCGGACGGCGGGGCCTGGCCGCCTACTTGGAAGCGGTTTGAAGGAAACCCGCGAAGGCCTGTATTGTTCAGTGCGTTCCCGGGCGATTAGCTCAGTGGGAGAGCGCTTCGTTCACACCGAAGAGGTCACTGGTTCGAACCCAGTATCGCCCACCATAAGAAGTTCATTGGAACCCGGTACCTTCCAGGGGCCGCCCACCAGGGCGGCCCCTGTTAGTTGCAGGGCAGCGCCTGTCCCCGGCTGGGGGCGGGCGCTTTGCTGTTTGGGGGCCGGTAGGACGGCCCGGAGGCTGGCCGGGGCCTCTGGCGGCCCCGTGGGGGCCTTCTGGCTCTGCACTGTGTGCAGGGTGTTGAACGGCTCCTTGAGCTTGTGGCTCACCCGGACGTTGCCGTTCGAGTCCTCGTCGATGTACAGCGCCTCGAAGAGAGCCTGGTTCAGCCGGCGGCGCTGCTGGTCGTTGCAGCGCTGGTACAACGCCTGTGGATCTTCCAGAAGTTGCAAGCAAGTCTCGATGATCTCTGCCGCTGTGCTGAGGTCTTCATCGACGTCTCGCAGCCGGGTTGTCAGGCGATCCCGCTGCTTGGTGATTTCCCGCAGCTTGGCCTTGATCTTGCCCTGGGGCAGGCTGCCGTCGGCAGCTAGGTCGATGAGGTTGCTCTCCTTGGTGTCGAGCGCACGAAGCTGTTTCGTGAGCTGGGCTTGGAGGAGCTTGGTCGTTGCCTTCTGCTCATCGACCATGGTGGTCAGTTCTGAGTGCATGGTCGAGACGAACTTAGATGTGAAGCGCACCGTGGCGTAGTGGTCCTCGACGGCTTCCTCGGCCTGTTCGATCGGCACGTACGGCATCTCGCAGATGTGATCGAAGCGGCCGTTACAAAAGAAGTACCGATAGACGTTGCCGTGCCGGTTGGTGGCGTTCTGGATGATCATGCGACGGCGGTCACCACGGTGACGACGGCAGGAGCCGCAGAACAATGAGCCCTTCAGCTCGTGGTGATGGACTCGTCGCTTCTCGCGAGCGCTGTTTCGGGAATCTGCGACCATCTGGACTTCGTCGAAGAGGTCTTGGGTGACCAGTGGCGTATGACGACCCTTGTACTTCTTGTCCTCGTGGGTGATCCAGCCGCAGTAGTAGTCGTCGCGCAGGACGACGTACAGCCGGTTGGTGGAGATCCCCCGCTCCTCTGGGTACCGCGCGTTACGGGGCATACGCAGCCCACGGTCGTACAGTTCTTGTGCCACTTCGTCCACGGTGTACTCACCCGTGGCATACAGCTCGAAGGCTAGGCGGACGAACGGGCCACGCACCGGGTCGACGATGACGGTGCGAACCTTGCGGTCATCGATGTACTCGATGGTGTTGAGGTAGCCGACAGGGGCGCGGGTGATTGTGCCGCCGTTGCGGGCCTTGTTGGCCATCTTGGTCTTGACGTCCTCGCCGCTTTGGCGGACCGCAAGCCAGTTGAAAACGTCGGTGACCGCCTCCATGGCTTCGGCCATATCTCCGTCGCCGAAGTTCTCTTTGGTGGACACCAATTTGACGCCGAACTGCTCAAGCTGTCGTTTGGTTATGGCGGCGTCGATGTAGTTCCGGAAGACGCGCGATCGCATGTAGATGATGACGCAATCTACGTCACGCTGTTCTACGATGCGCTTAATCATCTGGCGAAATACTGGGCGCTTGGCGATCGTTTGTGCGGAGTTTCCGGGCTCGACGTACTCATCGACTACGTCAACTCCCAACTCTCTGGCTTTTTGTTCCGCATGCTTTCGCTGCGTGTTGATCGAGTTACCTTCGGGGTCGAAGTCGGCGTCCGTGTCCATCTGGCGTTTGGACGAAACACGCAAGTACAAAACTGCTCGTTTCACAGCACCTTCCTTGCGATGCTTGCTCAATGTCTGAGATGGCATTTGTTCTCCTTCCTGGCGCTATTGGTGTTTTAGCAGTCCTATGGTAACTCCGTTATAGCTAATTACCGAGGGCTACTTTGGCTGGGTGGCCCGTTAGGGTGGGCCGTACTTCCCGGGTCGCCAGTGATGAACGCTGGAAATTCATCGGTCGTCACGACATGAAATAGCCCAGTGCTCACGAGGTCACGCAAGCGCGGTTCCTTTGCTAGTGCTGCACGGATCACGGTTTTCCGCTTGCCGTCAGGTACGACCCAGGCCACTGCCGGGAACAATCCGTGTTCCTGCTGATGGATGCCGGTGTTCGCGTAGTGCTGGTACTGGAGCGCCTTCCGCACAATGACCGGAGTGTGTTCGGTGGCGTTGTCGGCCTCGATGAACAGGTGGTTCTCGTAGTCTCCAGCTGCCGTGATCGCGAACAGGTCGGGCTTGAGCCACTGCCGCGCGCCGTGCGCCGACAAGAACGTCCGCCAGCACTCTGGTTCGGCTTCGAGCCGTAGCAACTCGATCGCGCCTTGGCGGGCTAGCTCGTACAGGCGGATGGCCAGGTCAGCGGCAGCGAGCGTGTGGGCGATGAAGCTCGGAGATGGTTCACTGTAACGACGGCGGGCGGGGTCGCCATGACGAGCACGAAGTAGGCGTTCGCCGCTCGCGCCGAGCTGCCAAGTGATGCCTTGACTTCCGGCCCGCACGCCTCCGATCCTGCGATGCAGTCGGGTTATCAGGCGGTGGGATTCCAGTCGGCCCAGTACCCGGATAGTGGCAACCGCAGCGGCCATCTCTGTGGCGTGGCTTTTTCCGCTACCCGCTTCTTGCGGCTCGCTGCCGATCGGGAAATGCAGCCGTCGGATAAGTACGGTGGTCAGTGCGCGGTGTGTGCGCAGTGATTCAAGAATGGATAGATCGCGCTCGGAGAGCGATTCGATCAAACTAGCAATATCGTTGTACTTCATAGATATCTCCTTTCTTTACGTTGCTTTCGTGCAACTTTCTTTCGTTGCAGACCGCTTCCTCGCTACGCGGTAGGTGATGGGTTCGTAAGGGGTTCCTCTTGTCGGTGCGGCGGGGCGGCCGGGAGCGCGAGGACAGGCACGAGATGCCGGTCAGTCCCCTCCCGCGCTGTGACAGTGACCGGGGTTGTCCTGCGCGAATGTGCCGATGATCTCCGTCGTGGAGAGAGCAGCGAAGAGAGGGGCGAAGAAAGCACTGCTCGTTCATGGAGCCTCCCCCTGCGTTCGACGCTTGCGGCCGAATTGCTGCGTCGTGGTGTTGTGTGTGTTCGCCGGTTCGTTGGCATGTGTTGCCGTGGACACGGGAGCAATTTTTAGGGGCGCATAATTAGCGCGTGCTGCCGAGCGGACGGCTGCGGCGTCAGTGACGACCGGAGGCGGTGGCAGCGTGCGCACCAACCCCCAGCCAGACGGTGCGCCGTTCGCGACGAGGTTGGCGTAGGCGTGGAACCGGGGGAGAGACATGAAGTCCTGCGGCTCCAACTCTGGGGCCAGCTTGGACGCCAGCTCGCGGGCGTCATCCGCCTCGGTCGCGAACACGACTTTGCTTCTGGCGTTGATGTCCACCGCTGTACGCAGCTCTGGCGGCAACTGACTGCGGAACTGAGCAGCCAGGAACCAGCCGACCGACAGACTGCGCGAGATCGCCAATGCATCGGCGAGCGAGGTTGGCAGATGCACGAACCGGGGTGCTTCATCGACATAGACGACCCCCGGTCGCAGGTGAGCGCCCGGCTCACCTGCCCGTTCCTGGACGGCCTGCCAGACCTCGGCAATAACCAGACTGCCGAGCAGACTTGCCACACCGGGGCCAATCAGGCCCTCGTTCAGGGGCACGAGTACGACCTTGTTATCCCGAAAGGCGTCCCGGAGCCGAAACCGACCCTCCCGCTGATCCAGCATCCGCACCACTGCCGGCCGGAGTAGGAATTGTCTGAGTTTGTTCATAGGGGCCGCCAGGACGGCCGCTTGGGCGGCTGGCCCTTGTTCCTCCCACGCCGCCCAGAACTGTGCCAGCGCCAAGTCGCCTTGCACGCGCCCGACGTACGCTCGGCGGAAGGCCGAGTCGGTGAACAGCCGGGGTAAGTCCGTCAAGGTGGCGGGGGCGTTCGGAAGACTGCCGCGGGCCAGTGTGCGCAAGCCGGAGCTGAAGATGTCCG
The DNA here is from genome assembly GCF_029892565.1 of Streptomyces pseudovenezuelae. Lineage (GTDB taxonomy): Bacteria > Actinomycetota > Actinomycetes > Streptomycetales > Streptomycetaceae > Streptomyces > Streptomyces pseudovenezuelae_A. Next base: position 434,200 of record NZ_JARXVH010000006.1, read on the forward strand.
CTGTACGTGGGCCGTAGCCGTCCGCGAACACGCTGGCGAAGACGGCGAGGATGCCGTCGACAACGACGTCTGGGTCACGGCGGCCGACGTCGAGCGGGTTGAAGCCGACGGGGTGTTCGTCGGCGGCGTTCAGCTCGACAATGTCGTCCACCCGGTGAGGCGGCACGCGCGCCAAGATGTCATCAATGAGCTGTCGTTTGGGGTCGATCACAACCACGGGCCGGCCAGCAACGACGTCCGCGGTGATCAGGTGCAGTAGGACGTTCGTCTTACCCGACCCCGAGGGGCCATAGGCCACACCGTGGAACGTCTGGTCTTGTGGCGAGATGCCCAACTGGCGGTCGTCGCCGGGGCTTGCGCTGTGGGCGAAGACCCGTTCGCTCTGGTGGACGTGCGCGGCAGCCCGAATCGGTCTCGGATGGAGCGGCGGCAAGCCAGGAAAGTCGCCGTCGCCGAGCGGCCAGGCAAGCAGCCCCACCAGCTCGGGCACTGACAGACGAAGTAGCCATAGCCAAGGGCGCTGTCCGTGGTTCAGTCGGGCCGCCGAGTCTCGTACCAGCCGAATGCGTGTGCCCGGTCCCTGGGCCACCGTCAGGCCGGACAGCAGGCCCATGAGTAGCGCATTACGTCGTTGCTCAGTACCGGCTGCTGCACCGACACGGATCGTGGCCATGAAGCCGGGCTGCTCGGCGCGTTTCCGCAGCCGCGCCCGCAGTTCTGTGCTTGCTGGCCTGGTGCCGATCAAGGCTTGCCGCATGAGGGGCAAGCTCGGGTCGGGTAGGTCTGTAGGTAGGACGCTCGGCAAAATGCGGGGTCCGAGCACGAGTTGTACGACGAGCGCCTCGTCCTCGACCAGTGGCACCGCCAGGGCCGAGAGCACGGCTCGGGCTACGTTCTCGGGGGCGTCCATGCTCAGCGGCAGGTACGAGGGGCGTATCCGCAAGCGTCCCGCTGACGCGACGGGCGGACGAACCGGTTGGTGTTCGGGCGTGCCGTCCAGGTGAGAACCCGGTACGAGGTGTCCCAGCAACCGCTTCAGCCGCGCTATGTCGACGGGGCGACCTCCAACCAGGTGGCGGGTATGACCGCCCTCGGCTCGGACTTCCCATACCAGCCGTGCAACCTGACGATCGGCGGCCAGCCGGCCCACTAGGGCGAGCACCGCATCCACGTCGAGTGGGCGCACCAGATGCAGCTGGACGAACTGCAAGTCGTGAGACAACGGCGTGGTCATACGCTGTCCCTTGCTTCGGATGCCTCGTCCTCTGCCTGGTGCTGCCGCTCGGCAAGCACCACCGCCAACAGGGCCTTGCTGAGTTTGCGGATGTCCGGCGATTCTCGCCGAACGCCCTCTACGATGAAGCGGCGTTCGGGCCGCTTGCTGCGTGCTTTTCGTGAAGCCATAGACCACCTCCTCTCTTATCTGTTTCGTTGGTGGTGCTCGTCGCTGGGCACCCAGTAGCCGGGGATGCTGATATCGGCGTCAGTCTGGTTGCCCCACACGAACCAGTCGTGAGTGCTTGGCGGTCGTCTGCGGGCAAACAGTTCCAGGTACGGGCCGTCGGATATTCGCTCGATGATGGCGTACTGCTCATCGGGCTTGCGAGAGTGTTCCTGTACCGGCGCGTTGATCCACGTTGGCTGCGACTTGAACCGCACCGGAGCTTTGCCCCGTGTACAGAACAGCAGGTGTTCCGTGCTGTTGCGGAGATAAGCCCCCAGGCCGAGGCGGAACTTGACCCAGGTAAGGAGCGACCGTGGGGTGAAGCCCCAGGCTTCGGCGACGTCGTACCCGTCGCGCAAGCTGGCGTTTGTCACCCAGAGCCAGAGGTGGGCGTCGTCTTCGGCGAGATCTGACACCGGCATGTCCTTGATGCGTTCCAGGCTCATGAGCCGGTAGTGCCGTTCGGCACCCTTGACGCCTTGCTGCTGGTGATCCCATGGGGGATCGGCCAGGATGGTTTTGAAGCGGGTGGGTGCTACCCGCGTAAGTGAAGCGTCTATCACGTGTTTTGTTACCCTCCTTTCGTTGCCTTCCAGCATCTCGCCAGAAGTACTTATACATGTAGAACATTCCAATCAGCTTGAAAATCGTTCGCTCGCTTGAAGAATCGACCGAAACTTCAAGCGAACACACAGGTGCGCATGCTGTTGGAACGCCCAGTTTGTGCGCGAGCCGGGCACTGAAAAAGTTGTTGTGTTATTTACACAACTGCTGCCCGTCGCGACTACCAGCGCCGCCTTTGGCGCACCATGAGGACGACGGAAACCAGCGAAACGACGACAGCTCCGCCGATCAGGAACGGCACGACGGGGCGAATCAGTTCGTACGCCCATCGAATGCCGTAGGCGATTGCGAGGAGAAGCACGAGCGCGTGCAGCGCTCGTCTCTCCCATGACGGCCCGCGGTTCATCCGGGCCGATACTCCTCGTACTCCGTGGAGTTGGTGAACGGGTCGCAGACCGTGAGCTCGGCCAGCAGCCGGCACCGGGCCTGCTCCTTGCGACTGCGCTCCTCGTCGTATGTGGCCGTGAACGCGGCTTGGAACGAGTCGACCAGGACCGTGATGGTCTTGGACTTCAGCAGTTCCAACGGCACTGAGACGACCGTTTGTTGGGTGGTCATGACTACTTGTCTCCCGTTGATTTGGTGAGTTTTGCTGCGAGGTGGTTGATGGCTCCGGCCGTCTTGCGGTCGCTACGACTGAGCCACCATTGACGTGCTCGGCCGCTGTAGTACGCGCCGGCCACGACGGCGATCGCTTCGAGGCCGGTCAACCACGCCTCCGAAACACCAGGCGGCGCATCTGTTCCTCGGCTCGGCGTCGATGGGCGGCTATGTCGCTGACCACCTGGTGACGCTGGAAGCCGAAGACAGCGGCTTGCCGTGCGCGGTGGACCGCTACTACTGCTCGGATGGCTTCGCGACTGAAGAAGCCGACCACCATGCTGAGCAGCACCAAGACCGCGGCGGTCACCCGCTCATGTCCTGGCTGAAGCGGCGCACTTGGTGCGCGATGGCGAATGCTGCCGTGTTGGCGATCATCGCCAGGGCTTCAGCAGCGTCGGGGCACTGCTGCTCAAGCTGCGCTTGCGTCTGCTTGAGATACAGCACCTCGCTCATGCCGTGCTCGGCCACGGACGAGATGGCTCGTGTGGCAGCGTGCTCGGCAAGCGTGGCCTCTCGTGCAGCCACGAGGTTCTGCCGTGTGCGCCGGGACATCGGCGGCAGCGCGTTCCGCCGTGTGATCTCGCCTGTCATCGGCGAGACCTCCTCTCTGATGAGTTGACAAGACCGGGCTAGCGCCTGGTCAGGCACGCCTTGCGGCGATGAGGCAACTCTCGGAGAGGGCAAGCTCGAAGACAGACCCGTGAGCGCGCGAAAACGCGCACAGTTCGATGAACCCTGGATGGTTGGTGTTGGCTAGCCCCTGGAACACTCAGGACATGTCAGAGAAGCCGGGGGAAGCGGAGCAGCGGGCACAGCGCATCGCGAGGGAGTTGGCGGCACTGCGCCAGCGGGGCTTGAGTGCGTTGTCCATCAGTACTCACAACCAAGCAGCAGCCGAACTGGCTGAGCTCATACCGCTCGCTCAAGCGCACGCCGAGCGGTTGGACAGGCTGTGGGACGAGAGGGGTAGCGTGAAACGCCTCCTCCTAGACGTCCTGGCGGCCTTCGGCTCAGAACCGGAGTATGAGGATGACGCAGGGCTCATATACAGCTTGTTCTTCTACAAGGACAGTGACCGCGTAGCTCCTGGTGAGCTCCTGAGGCAAGCCCGTGATCGCCTGAACGTCGAGCGCACTAAATTCCGAACTGACTACCAGAATCCGGCGTTTCTCAGCTTTGCGCGGTTTTTGGTCGGATGGATCGATCGGAAGGCAGCAGCACGAGACCAGCGGGGTGTTGACACAGCGGGTGAGTTGGGTCAGGCGGCTCTGACGTTTTCGAGGAATGACCTCACCAGCCTCTTCGAAACGTTGGTACGAGACGAGAACCGTAGCGACATAGCTAAACTTGCCGCACTCGTGGGTCGCTTGTACTCGTCTCATGAGCTCATACCGCTTGTTGAGATCATGCGGAGACGTAGCCTGCATGAGCAGGTGGACGCAATCCTGCGTGAGGCTGTTGCCAGCATGGATATATACGGCCTGATCGACCTCGTCGAGCTCTTCTACAAAGAAGGCTGGCGACTGGATACGCTCATCTCGGCGATTGCTGCGTTTCGATCGGCCGAAGATGTAGCCGTTATCTTGTCGGTCATAGGTGACCGGAAGGAAGCGGCAGAACTCAAGCGCCAATCTGAAGCCGTGCGTGCGGCGGCTAAGGAGCCGGAGCAGCAGTTGCCAGAGCTGAATGACGAAGTTGCGTCATAAGCGGAAAATGACAAAGCCCTGCACGTGGACAGGGCTTTTACTCTTCTTCTGCGGCTGGGTCGCTTACAAGCTTAGCTTCACAGATCGCATCGAGGAAGCTGATCTTTGCCTGGGCAGGCATTGACCACGCATCCCAACTTCGCCCGCTGTCAAATAGACGACGACCTATTGTGTGTAGGTCCACGTAGCGGTTACCGTCTTCATCGCTTGAGAAGATAAGGGGTGTGATTCGATGCTCGTTACCCGGTTCGTGCGCATTCCTTAAGCGATCACCACGCCATTCCGTCGCTTCGGCCATATTCCATGCCATCGTGGCAAGGCGTGATGTACGGCCAGTTTCTTCGGCGAACTGCAAGAAGTCGGTCTTGCTGGCTAGCACTGGATCAGGATCGGACTTTGATTCTGGGGTGCTGAGACCTTCCGGGTTGGCAATGGCAGTCATGCGTAATCCGAGGCCGCCGAGCATGTGCGACAGGGCATCCAGATGCTCCGGCGTCATGTCACGCAAAGCTTCTCCGGTAATCAGGAGTGCTTCGGGTGCTTCAAACGGCTCTATTGCCTCATGCGATTGCGTCATAATTCAGTCGCATATTATGAACTGACCATGCAGAAAAGTCAATGTCACGGTTTTGAGCGGGCCTCTGGAGGTTGGCCGGCTAGAGAAAGAAAGAAGCCCCGCGCTTGGCGGGGCTTCAACGTTCGTACGTAATTAAAGGTCGAATTCCGAGCCCTTAACCCCAGTCACAAACGCAGTCCACTCGGCAGTCGTGAACATCAGTATGGGTCCGGGTTTGTCCTTGCTGTCACGGACGGCACGGCCACCGTCAGATAGCGGAGCAACCTCGACGCAGTTGTCTTGCTGCCCGCTGGCGGAGGACTTGACGAAGGGGCCAACGATGGCGGGGGTGGTCATGATTGCTTCCTCGGATCTTGTCTGCTGCGCATCTCGTCAATGACCTCGTGGATGCGCGTAAGGGAGTCGGCAGGGCTCAAGGCACTGGCGCGAAGGTTGTCGAAGGCGTCCGAGAACGCCTCGAGCTGTCCAGGTTGGTCCATGAACAGCGTCCCGGTCAGGTTGGCAACGCACGCGATGCTGGGGTCTGTCGGGAAGTCGAAGAGCACAAACGAACTCTGTACGCCCGCGTGCGCGCCTGCCTCGAACGGTAGGACTTGGAGCGTGATATTGCTGCGCTCCGTCAGCTTGGTCATGTGGTGCAGCTGGTCGAGCATGACGCCGTACCCGCCGACCGCTTGCCGGATGGCACCCTCGGCCACGATTGCCCAGACCTTCGGCGGATGCTCATCTTCAAGGATGGTCTGGCGCTCCTGGCGCACCTTGATGAGCGAGTCCACATGCCCGGGCGGGAGCACGGCCGGCCCCGCGGTGATGATGCTCTCCATGTAGTCCCGGGTTTGCATGAGACCCGGCACGATCATGCCCTCGAAGGTACGCATGCTTGCCGCCGTGCCCTCCAGGGCGATGAAGTCGCGGTATTCGCGGGGTAGGGCATCCTCGTACGCGATCCACCACCCCTGGCTCTTGGCGTCCTTGGCGGCCTCGATGAAGGCGGTCACCTGGTCCTCATCGGTGACGCCGTACAGCGCCAGCATGGCCTTGAGGTCAGTGCGCGAGACGCGTACTTCCCCTTTTTCGATGCGGCTGACCTTGGCCTGTGAGAAGCCCAGCTCGTTGCCGACCTGGAGAGCGGTCAGCTGTGCCTTGTTGCGCAGTTGCCGCAGGTCGGAGCCCAGACGGCGGCTCCTGATCGTCTGCCCCATCACACCCCTCGATTCAGGTTGCTGCCAGTTTGCCCGTTGGTCGTGCTTGAGCGCCAGCAAGTCGATCTGCAAGTATGCAGACAGGGTACTTGCATAGCGGTTATATGCACGCTACTTTAGGCTGGCCGGTTACGGGCCGCTACGGCAAATGGCGGCGCGTAATAACGCCTGTGGCGTGGGGCTTAGCTCTGCCTGCCCGCGCCACGCACCGAGAGGTGATCTGTGGTGCCGAACGACGTACAAACGTTCAGTTATCCATCCGAAGACGCATCGGTCTCGGAAGCTCGAAAAGCAGTGCGGAAAGTCGTTAGTGGCTGGGGACTCCCGGACGAACTTTCGGAAACAGCCGAACTGCTGACCAGCGAGCTCGTCACCAACGTCATCCTGCACGCGCAGGATAGCGCGACATGTCGGGTGATCTGTGAGCTTTCCGCAGATTCGGTCACGGTCATCGTGATCGACTACGGCCGAGGAATTCCGAAAATGCGCGCTAGCTCCGACACGGCTACCGGCGGGCGAGGCTTGTTCCTGGTTGATGCTTTAGCACAGGACTGGGGAATCCGATCGGTGCTGCGTGGCAAGGCAACGTTTTTCGTGCTGGCTATTCCCGAGTCGGCATCTGCCAATCGCGAGACTGCCACCAGGGAGACCGATGAGCGAAGCACGGCGCACGACACCGGGCTTGCGCGTTCCGCTTACCCCCGTGGACTCCGGCTTGTACCGTCTGGCCTTCGGCCCTGGCGGCGAACGCCCCGAGCTCATTACCACTGCGCAACTTATGACGCTCGTCGTTGAGGCGGCCAAAGAACTCGGTCTCGCACTTTCAGCACCAACCCGTAAGCCGTAATCGGCGACGGTGTATCAAGCCCATGGCGACCGATTCGGGCTAAGGGTCGTGCACAATTCTCCCCCTAAATTCCCCTGTGAGCAGCCATGCCCAAACACAGACGGACGTGTCACTCGTTAAGACCGTGCGCAGCATGAGCGGCCTGTACCCGCGTGGTCCAGCAGGCGGCATTGACGTGCGATTCCAGCAGGCGCCGGCGGAGGGCTTGAGCCTTCCGGTGGTAGATGAGCACGAGCACCTCGAGACGCCTGGACAAGCGATGCGCTGGTTGCGTCGACATGTCCGCGCCGTAGCCAGTGTGTTGGAGGAGCCAGCACACGGGCCGCTGTACACGTGGCTTGTCGACGAGGTGGAGCTACGCCGTGCGGTGAACAGTCTTGCCCGTAGCGGCACCTATCTCCTGGTCTGGCGCACAAAGCCCGTAGAGCTGTTGGTTTGCGCCGAGCCCACACACTCATCGAGGAGCATGGACCCAGCATGACCCGTAGCCGTATGCGCTTCGTCAACATGTCTCTTGGCGACGACGAAGGCAAGGTGCCGCTCTATACAGCCGAGTGTGCGCAGTGTCCAGAGAAGTCGGAACCACACGAGGAGTCCGAGAGCCCGGAGCTGTGGTGCCTGATGCACGCTGGTCGTACGCATCACCTTGAGTTCCGTGGCACCGTGACCAACTTCTTCAAGGTGACACCCGAGGAGGCGCTTGAATAGAGCCCAAGCACAACAAGACAGCAGTGGCCGCCCCGAGATACATACGGGCGGCCACTGCTGTTTTCACTGAGTGAATATTTCTTTGGACTTTACCGCAATTAACGGAGCGGAATGATTGTGATTTTTACAACTGTGCTGCTGCCCATCGGCTGCATTGAAAGTTGGTGCTTCCGTGGCCCCGGTCCGGCCGTCACACCCTTCTGACCACCTCTGAAAAATAGCGGGGGGGGGGGGGTAAGGTTTTCCACTTGCCGCATTCTTGGCGTCTCATTTCGAGCAGTCAATGCGACGCAGGCCCTTAATTTCAATATTGACTTTGTGATCAACTTCCTTTTATCTAAACGGAAGTGCAAATACCAGAGTGGGTGGTATTCCTATCGTCCAGATATATGGACAGGCACTTAGTTCCTTCGTACCTACGAAACCCTGAAAGGGGACCGCCTTGTCCAGGAAAAAAAGGACAACGCAAAGAAAACATCCGCGCCTCGTCGCAATCCTGGCTGTAATCGCGCTGCTCTTCGGGGTTAGTGTGACAACACTCGGAACGGCGACAACTGCCGTTGCCGACACCGGTGGCTACCCATGGGCAGACGCGCAATTGCTCAACGCAAGCGACTACGACTGGGGTTACAGTAGCTGCCCTGAGTCGGATACCGGCTGCAAGAGCATGACGTATCGGCTCAACGGGGTGACCTACGGGGTGTCGGACCCGTATGGTTATTATCTCCGCAATTGCACGTCCTATGTGGCGTGGAAGCTCGTGTCTCAGAATGTTGCTGCGAGCGACGTTCGAGGGCTCGGCAATGGAGGCCAGTGGTACGATAACGCCCCCAGTTCCAAGCGTTCACTGACGCCAAAAGCTGGAGACGCGGCGGTTAAGCCGGGTACCACGGCGAGTCCATACGGTCACGTGGCTTATGTGGAGTCGGTTAACTCCTCAGATGCCACGATCACCGTGTCGGAATACAACCACCATGCGAATGGCACCTACGACACGCGCACGGGAACTCCGTCGGCGCTGGGGTTCACGAAGTTCGTAGACTTCGGGGTCACGGCTGGGTCGTCACCACCGGCTGAAGTTCGCCCGACCGTCTCCAACACGATTCCGTGGAACTTCACGGTGCTCGAAGGCGATTCTGGTGCGGTTAGCCACCAAGACGGTGACATCGGCAAGGGCGCTGCGGTGACGACCTACAATGGGTCGCAACAGGCGTTTTACTACGATGCCACTGGTGGCAACCTCCGGCACGCCTGGCGAGCAAGTGGCGGTAGCTGGAATGCGGAGACCCTCGACGGGGCTGGTGGTGGTAGCGGTCGCATGGACGGCAACGTGGGCATCAACCCCTCAGTAGCTGTCTACGGCGACTCCATCCAGGTCTACTACTACGACGCTGGTAATGGGAATTTGCGCCATGCCTGGGCAAGCTCCACCGTTGGCTGGCAGTTCGAAACGTTGGACGGTGACTCGGGAGCAATCTCCCATTTCAGCGGCAACGTCGGCAGCTCTTCCAAGGTTGTGACCTTCGGCAGTACGCTGCAAATCTTCTATCCGAACCTCGATACCGGAGACCTCCGCCATGCGTGGGCTGACGCCAACGGGTGGCACTTCGAGAACCTCGACGGAGACTCCGGTTCGATCGCTGGTCAGGTTGGTGGCTACGGCCAGGCTGTGGGTAGCTCGCTCGCCGCAACGGTAGTGAACGGCACGACAATCCAGCTGTTCTACTACCAATCGGCAGGCGACAACCTCCGCCACGCGTGGTACGACACCACGACGGGTTGGCACTTCGAGAACCTCGACGGAGATGCTGGTTCGATCTCGGGCTACGACAGCAGTGTCGGACAGAATCCTTCGGTGACTTACAACGGGTCGCTCCAGGTCTTCTACTTCGACGCTACTGGCGGCAGTCTGCGGCACGCCTGGACGGACGCCAACGGTTGGCACTTCGAAGCTCTGGACGGTGCTGATTCCGCGATTGGCCCTAACCACTACTCGGTCGGGCTCTACTCATCCGCCATCTCAGGCGATGGTGTCAACATCCAGCTCGTCTACTACGACCAGCGCTGGTCGAACCTGCGGCACGCCTGGACGGACAGTTCGGGTTGGCACTTCGAGAACCTCGACGGACTCGGCGGCGGGCCAGCTGGCCGTGTTCCGTGGGACGTGGGTCAGTTCCCGGTTCTGACGAGCTTCGGGGGCTCCCTGAACGTGTTCTACTACGACATTCTGTATGGCAACCTCCGGTTGATGCAGTCGCAGTAGACATGACCTCGGTAATCGTAGGTACAGAACTAAGGTTTGGCAGCTGCTTTTTGGTTTTGCCACTCCTGACCGCGGTAGCGAGTTTGTTTCCGGGCAATCCAGCCTGTCGAAACCTCACTCGCTACCGCATGTACCACTCATTATCTCGCCTGCTTATTGTCAAGCAAGGAATTTCCATTTATTCTTAAAGTAAACTCTAAACAAAGGTCTATCTCACATGAAAAAAACACCCCTCAACACCAAAGGCTTTGGCCTCCTCGGCGTCCTTACAGTCGTTCTTGTTGTAGCCATCGCTGGCCTCTCCGGCTGGTTTGTCTGGCACAAGAACCATGACAACAAAAAGACTGCAAGCTCAAACAACAGCACATCTAACAAAGACAAGGGCACCAACGCCGCAACCACTGACCCGTATGCGGGGTGGAAGACTTACGCTGATGCTCAGTGCGGATTCAGCTTCAAGTATCCTGCGAGCTGGAGTTTGGAAACTACTGATAGCCAAGTCTCGTTGTCTAATCCCGCAGATAACTTACAGGTGAGTTATATTGCCGATGACTCACACGACCAAGGCTCTGTCGAGTTCACAACGACTAGCTTAACCAGTCTAGGCTCACTGGCTGGACATGAGCTTACTGAAGTCAGTGGATATGTGCCCAATTCTGGCTTAGCCGGTAATTATCTCCCGATGATCGAAGTTGCGAACACGTCAGACGTTACGGCTGCGGGTTTAAAGGTCGGAGACAAGGTTGGCTTTGTCAACAATCCAACATTTACCGGTAAGTCATCGAGCTGTACTACAAGTATTCGTGTAGAGCCGTCGGTTACTATCAACACGGTTGCTGATGCGCAAGCTTGGTTGACTGCTAGTGATACAAAGACCAGCTCGCTTATTCTCAAATCTTTGAGCTACAATCAATAGAGTATCCTCGATCATTGACAAGACACCCACTTAAATGCGGGTGTCTTTTTTGTTCGCCGTCCCAGGCTCTTGCGAAAAGTGCGACCAAGGTGCATAATCCGCGTCGTAAGACATGAAATCGGAGGGACTTTGATGAGCGACCACCTTGACCGTGAGATCGAGCGTGTAAACCAGCATACTCGCGCCATGCTTAATGAGTACGTGGCATGGGATCAAAAGATTACTGTTGGTGAGATTCAGTACAGTTCTTACGACGACATGATCGACTTCATTAACTTTCGCATGGAAACAGCCGACAGCTGTTTGATGCTTATCGAGAATGGCAAGATTAGTGATTCTCTTGGCCTCTGCCGTTCTCTGCTGGAATACTATCTGTTGCTCACGCTGATGTGTCGTGGACGAAAGCTCATCAAGGTTCAAGATCTATCGGCACTAACTGAGGGTCAGTTTAAGGCTCGCCTCAAGGAGGAACGGGAGAAACTCGAAGAACTACATCATGAAGGCAAGGCGCAGCATTGCGTTGAGGTGAAGCGTGCCCCGCGTGTCAGTAGACGCCTAATGCATGTCTACGAAGGACTCAGGAGCAAGGAAGATTCCGAGTTTATCGTTCCTGTGCACTACTTTCAGTTCCGGGAGTTCCGGCCCGAGCAGATGCGTCTGAACAACGAGGACTACTTTGAGTACTATGAGCGTGAACCTGAGACTAAGAAAATCCTCAAGGGGCATCGTGATGATGCGGCTCTGAACTACAAGTTTTATCTGTCGTATGACGGACTATTGGAGTGTCTTGCGCTGAACGAACTTATCGATGAGGCTGTGATTGCGCGAATCGAAGCGCATTACACGTTTCTTGGTAAATTCCTACACCCGACGCATGATGCTGCTCGTGATCTGCATGATCGGAGTAACTGGCACCGTAATCGGACCGGCCTCGGGATTGAGCAGCCTTATTCCAAGGTGTCCGTACTTTTGGCCTCGCTGTATGTGTGCTATCTGGTCGCGGGGCTTCTGGATGAAATTTCAGGCCTCATTGAGGGCGCACCCTCGAAGTACATCAGTCAAGCCGGGACTGAAGAGCTGCGCGTGCTAACGAGAGGTGTACCAGAGAATTTTCCGTACTTCTGGTTTTTGTTCAACGACCCGCCATTGTGGGATCGCTTCAACTACTGCGTGCATCACGCTACAGATGATGAGCTCCAAGCATGGGGCGGATACGCCGGCGTACCCAAAGAGCGCGTGCCGTTTGATCAGTATATTTACGGGCACCTTGAGCGTGCTGTCGGTGGGGCAGGAAATGCGCGGTGCGGACGCTACCCGTCGCCGATCTTCACGTGATCACTGAACTGGATGGGCTGGCAGCAGCGTCGATAGATTGAAAACTGCTTTACAGTCGACTCCTGGCAGCGTATATGTATGTGCATGATCGCTCTCAGCTCTCAAGATGTCCTCGAACTCCCTGTCGATGAGCTGGCTCTGCACGTCCTTGAAGACATGGCGCGAACCAACGCATGGAACTCGTACAACTACTGCCTGAGCTACACCACGGACGAGAAGTATCGGGCGATGGGCACTCACCCGGCACGGGCTGTAGCCGAGGCGGTGCAGTGGCTGCTGTCGCATGGGATGCTTGCAAGCAAGCCCGGTGACAGTAATCCGCAATCTATTTTCGTAACCCGCCGCGGACATCAAGCCGTTGAACAAGGCATTGAGACCGTTCGCAGCGTTAACCGCCTGCAAGACAACCTGCACCCCCTGATCGAGGCAAAGGCCCGGCGGCAGTTCCTCATCGGCGAGTACGAGAATGCTATCTTCGTCTCCATGAAGGCGGTCGAGGTACGCGTGCGACAGCTGGCTGGTTTCGGCGACGACGTGTTCGGCACCGACCTCATGACCAAGGCCTTCCGGCAGGGTGGGCCGCTCGCCGACCCTGCTGCGCCCGCTGGGGAAGTAGTTGGAACCATGATGCTGTTCCAAGGGACTTACGCTGTGCTGCGCAACCCGTCAGGGCATCGTGAAGTCTCGTTCGATGACGTCACCGAGGCATCCGAGGCGGTCATGACCGCCAGCTTGCTTATGCGGATGCTGGACAAGATCGAGCGTAGGCTGAATCCGTGAACGATGTTCGAGCGGCAGCAGCAGCCTTTCGGCAGGCGATTATCGATTGTCCAGATGCCGGACTTATTTCGCTGCGGGATTTTCCCAATGGCTCGTGTGGGGATGCGTCACCGCTGCTCGGGCAGTTCCTCCAGGAGCAAGGACACGGCGAGTGGGTTTACGTATCGGGTTGCCGCAAAGGTGACTACCACTCGCACGCTTGGCTGGAGCAGGACGGTTGGCTTCTGGACATCACGGCGGATCAGTTTCCTGATGTCGATGAGTCTGTAGTCCTGACGCAGGACGGGACGTGGCATGGCCAATTCCTACATCGCCCGATGAAGCGTCTTCCGGCCCGCATTGACGTGTGGGACGAATACACGACTCAGAACCTCACCGACGCGTACGGAAAGATCATGGCCGTGTATGAGCGACGGTAGGAAAACCGCTCGACAGTCTGGCTCGGGCACTGGCATGGTGCCGTCTATGGACATGGAGCAGCGATTGAACGCCAAGCTGGCCCCTGAGTCAGTGGCCGCCACGCTGATGCGCGCTGGCTGCTTCCTGTCTGCCTACGAGCTCATAAAGCCCCAGATCATTGACGGGGTGCGCGACTTCTTTCTGTGCGGAATCGCGGAGGGTGAGGAGTCATACGACGAAGTGTGGTCGGAGTATCACCAGAACGTTCTTACTCGAAACCTCAAGAATAGGTATCTGGCTTCGTGCGATTGGTTGGTTGAAGTGGAAGCGCTAACCGCCGAGCAGGTAGCGACGTTGGGCGAAATTCAGAAACATCGTCATGAGGTTGCGCACGAGTTGCCGAAGCTGCTTGTAGACCCTGACTTCGAAGTGCGTACAGATCTACTCGCTGCTGCTGTCGAGATTGTCAGATGTCTCGGCGTTTTCTGGGGCTCGATCACGGCCGATACCGACCCGCAGTTCGATGGCCAAGAAGTTGACTACGATGACATCAAGTCAGGCTCATACCTCCTGATGGAATACTTGGCGGGCATGGTCGGTGTTTCTGGAAAAGAGAAGGAGCCTGGTCGTCACGAGGACGATCAGGCTCCGACGCAGTAGTTATAAGCCGTTGCTAAGACTCAGGCCGCGCTTTCGCACGTCTGCTACTCGGGCTGCTACTTCGTCCGGAGGTAGCTTCGCTTGAGGCTTCGGCTGCCGTTGCTTTCTGTCCGAGGATGCCCGCGATGGCGCTGCGGCGTTCCTGGAGTCTGCGTTCTTCAGCGTCAAGTTCGGACATGGCTTTTTGCTGGATGGTCTCGTCGCTGAGCGTCTGTGCGACCCAGCCTTCGAGTGCCTCTACGCCCACTTCGTTGACGCTCTGCTCGGTTATGCCGCGCAGTCCTTCGATCTGTTCGCGCAGAACTGGGTCAATTCGTACGGCGAACACGACCGGCTTGCGTTCTTCTTCGGGTTCTGGAGCTTGTCCTTGTATGTCTGGTGCTTGTTCGTTCATTTAAACCTCCTTCCGGTTACTGGTTGGCAAGTGTCATTTATAACGGGCGAAGCTTAATGTTCGGTTCAAGCGACGCAATTAGCCCCACCCATTGCGGCATAGGTGGGTCTAATCTGGAGGTTCGGAGCTGCTAACTTCGGTCGTGAGGGTCACGCATCTTGACGCCACGTTTCCGAAGACGTAGCCGCACTGTTTCTGGGTCGACCTTCATGCGGTCGGCGATACGAGCTACCGACATACGCTGATGGGTGTAGAGCCGCTCGGCCTGGTCGACGTCTTCTTCGCGGAGCCGTCGCCAGCGCGGCGTGACACCGTTGCGCTTGAGGATGGCGCTCACCGTCTGGCGCTTGATGCCGAAGCGTTCAGCGAGCTGGTAAGTCGAAACTCCCGTCCGGTAGGCCCCGACTAGCTCCTTGACCTGGGCGTCCTTGAGGCGCTTGGCTTTGCCGGGTGCAGGTCGTCGTTCACGCTTCGGCGCAGGGGCTGAAGGGTCGGGAAGTGCGGCAAGGAGGTCACGAAGGACCCGCAAGCGGGCTTTCGTGTTCCAGTTGGGCCCCTTGTCGCCCACCGCCGGGAGAGGCCGGTCCGCATGGTGCGGACCGGCTTTTTTCATGTCGCCCTCAGGCCGCGGCCGGTAGATCCGGACGCAGGGGCCAGGACGTGTTCACCAACTCCGGGGTGCCGCTGCGCGCGAACCACGCCTGCAGGCCCCGCGCCTGCGCCGCGTGCCACGTCATCTGCAGGGTGTGCAGCTCGGCGGGGGAGAGGCGCTCCAGCCGGGCCGCGAAACGACGCCCGAGGGCGCGTACGAGATCCAGTGAGGCCAGCGCGTCCGCGCCCGCGTCGTGCGCGCCCTCCAGCGTGACGCCGTAGTGCGCGCACAGGTCCGTCAGCGTGCGGCGGCCCTTGCGGTAGCGGTCGAGATGCTTGTCCAGGACGCGTGGATCGAGCACCCGCAGCGGGGTCGCCTCGAACCAGTGGTCGAGCGAGGACGCCCGATGGCGGCGCAACTCGCGGTCCAGCAGGGTCAGATCGAAGGGGGCGTTCATCACCACCAGCGGACGGCCCGCCGAAGCCTGCTCGGCCAGCACCTCCGCTATCTCGTACATCACCGGCGCCGGCCAGCGGCCGTTGCGCGCCAGATGCTCGTCCGTCAGCCCGTGCACCGCCGTCGCCGCCTCCGGCACCGGCATGCCCGGGTTGATCAGCCAACGGGACACCCGGGGGCGGGTGCCCGGGGCGTCCTGGACGACCACGGCGGCCGACACGATCCGGTCGGTCTCGACGTCGACGCCCGTGGTCTCCGTGTCAAAGGCGGCCAGTGGCCCCTCGTACCAGCACGTCATGCCTACACAACTCCTCGTTCACCCACGGCAGCTGACGTCCCGTCTTCTGCCAGTTTGGTGATACCCGGGCTGTTTGCGCGGTACGCCGCAAGGACACAACAGGAGTACGGGTCTTTGCTGTTCAGCGGGCCAATACGGGGATTCACCTGGCTTGGAAGGCTGTTGGTCATGGCGATAGCGCAGCCCGAGCGGAGCGGGCTGCTGCCCGAGCGCACGGGCCCCCATCGCGGCACACTCGCCACCACCGCCTGCATGGAGACATTGCAGGTGGGGTATCTGCACGCCGTCGCCGCGGCGGCCGGCTGCTCACTGTCGCAGCCGTTTCCGGACAACGGCATCGACTGGCACGTCAGTCACGGCTCGCCCGGACACACGGTCGACGACGAGGTCACCATCAAGGTGCAGCTGAAGTGCACGTACCAGATCGCGCCCAACCCACCAGGCCGCTTCTTCTCCTTCACGCTGGACAACGAGCACCTGCGCAAGCTCGCGCGCACGCCGGTCTCGGTGCACAAGATCCTGGTCGTGATGCTCGTACCGAGATCCCAGGACGACTGGCTGCGCGCCAGCCACGACCGGCTCGACCTCAGGCACTGCTGCTACTGGGTCAACCTGGCCGGGCACGCGATCACCGGCCGGACCCGGACGACCGTGCGCATACCGACCTCACGCATCTTCGACGACCGCGCGCTGTGCGAGATCATGGCGCGGGTCGGGACGGGAGGCAGACCATGACGCACCGCCCCCTGGAGGAGCCACTCCGACCGGTGAGGCCGCATCCCGTCGATGGGGCCTGGCACCGTCCCCCCGAGCCCGACCAGGTCGACCCCGCCGTGCTCAGCGCCCTGCTGCGCCGGCACGGCTGGCAGCGCCGCGGCGGAGCCGCCGGACGCTACGGCCGCTGGACCCCGCCAGGACCGGGCGGCGGCGGCACGAGCCTGCTGGTGCCCGAGAGCCGCGCCTTCCCCGACAGCGACGACCTGCTCGGCGAGGCGCTTCTCGCGCTGACGCGCAGCGGCACGCCCTCCGCGCGCGAGGTGCTGGTCGGACTCGCCGTGCCCAGCGACGAGATCCGCTGGTGGCGCGATGTCCCGACCGGCCCGGCCGACTCCACGCCGTGGACGGTCGAGGAGCAACTGCGCGCCGCCGCCCGCCAGATGCTCCTCGCCGGCGCGCTCGCCACACGCGCGCGTGCCGGTTATTACGGCGCTCGCCATCGCCGCGCCGCCGCCGTGCTCCTGGAGAGTGTCCTGGTCGGCTCCGCGGCCGGCGGCGGCCGACTGACCGCCTTCGTGCCCGTCGGTACCGGCCGCCCGCTCGCCGTACGCCTCCACCAGGCCCTGTACGCCGCCCGCGAGGCCATCGACTACCAGCGGGCCACCGGCGGCATGGACGCCTTCGACGGAGCCGTCGAGGCGGGCGTCAGCCGTGAGCTCACCGAGGCGCTGGTGGCCCTCGTGCGCGGCACCGAGGGCGCCCGGATCGCCGTCGAGTGGGCGCCCGCGGCCGGCGTGCCCGCGGACTGCGCGGCCGGCGTCGAGCCCGTCGAGTTCTCGCCGGGCGACCTGCCCGTGCTGCGCGAGGCCGGCGCCCGCTTCCTGCGCGACGAGCCGTCCGTGCCCGTCCGCATCACCGGCACGGTGGTCCGGATGCACAGGTCGGGGCCGCGCGGCGACGGCAACGTACGGCTGCGCGTGATCGCGGGGGCCGAGGTCCCGCACCTCCGCGTCAGCCTGGACGAGGAGGACTACCGCATCGCCGGGCACGCCCACCTCGTAGGACTGCCCGTGCGGCTGCACGGGCGGCTGGAGAGCCGGGGCGGCTTCCGGCGGCTGAGCGGCGCCGGCGGGGTCGTACCGGTCCAGGTGGACGAGGCGGAGCGGGACCGGCTGATGAAGTCGATCCAGGGGCACGGGGAGAGCACTGCCTTCTTCGAGGAGGCGTGCAGCGGGGACGACTGAGCGCGGCCGGCCGGGGCGAGGGCGGCCGTTTCGCGGTGGGCGGGTCGGGGTCGGTACGATCCCCTATTGCGCGCGCTCCTGGTATGGCGCCGCACCCACCTTCAGTCAGGAGAGACCGGTGTCAGACGTCCGTGTGATCATCCAACGCGATTCCGAGCGGGACGAACGCGTGGTGACGACGGGCACTACGGCCGCCGACCTCTTCGCGGGCGAGCGCTCCATCGTCGCCGCGCGCGTGGGCGGCGAGCTGAAGGACCTCGCGTACGAACTGTCCGACGGCGACGAGGTCGAGGGCGTCGAGATCTCCTCCGAGGACGGCCTCGACATCCTGCGCCACTCCACCGCGCACGTCATGGCGCAGGCCGTGCAGGAGCTCTTCCCCGACGCCAAGCTGGGCATCGGCCCGCCGGTCAAGGACGGCTTCTACTACGACTTCGACGTCGAGAAGCCGTTCACGCCCGAGGATCTCAAGGCCGTCGAGAAGAAGATGCAGGAGATCCAGAAGCGCGGCCAGCGCTTCTCGCGTCGCGTGGTCACTGACGAGGACGCGCGCGAGGAACTCGCCGACGAGCCCTACAAGTTGGAGCTGATCGGCCTCAAGGGCTCCGCGTCCTCGGACGACGGCGCGGACGTCGAGGTCGGCGCCGGCGAACTGACGATCTACGACAACCTGGACGCCAAGACCGGCGAGCTGTGCTGGAAGGACCTCTGCCGCGGTCCGCACCTGCCCTCCACCCGGAACATCCCGGCGTTCAAGCTGATGCGCAACGCGGCCGCCTACTGGCGCGGCAGCGAGAAGAACCCGATGCTCCAGCGCATCTACGGCACCGCCTGGCCGACCAAGGACGAGCTGAAGGGCCACCTCGACTTCCTCGCCGAGGCCGAGAAGCGCGATCACCGCAAGCTCGGCTCGGAGCTGGACCTCTTCTCGATCCCCGAGCAGATCGGCTCCGGCCTCGCCGTCTTCCACCCCAAGGGCGGCATCATCCGCCGCGTGATGGAGGACTACTCGCGCCGCCGGCACGAGGAGGAGGGCTACGAGTTCGTCTACACCCCGCACGCGACGAAGGGGAAGCTCTTCGAGACGTCCGGGCACCTGGACTGGTACGCCGACGGCATGTACCCGCCCATGCAACTCGACGAGGGCGTGGACTACTACCTCAAGCCCATGAACTGCCCGATGCACAACCTGATTTTCGACGCGCGCGGCCGCTCCTACCGTGAACTGCCGCTGCGCCTCTTCGAGTTCGGGACCGTGTACCGGTACGAGAAGTCGGGCGTCGTGCACGGCCTCACCCGCGCGCGTGGCTTCACACAGGACGACGCGCACATCTACTGCACGCGTGAACAGATGTCGGAGGAGCTCGACAAGACGCTCACCTTCGTCCTCGGCCTGCTGCGGGACTACGGTCTGACCGACTTCTACCTGGAGCTGTCCACCAAGGACCCGGAGAAGTTCGTCGGCTCCGACGAGGCCTGGGAAGAGGCCACGGAGACCCTCCGTCAGGTGGCCGAGAAGCAGGGCCTGCCGCTGGTGCCGGACCCGGGCGGCGCCGCGTTCTACGGTCCGAAGATCTCCGTCCAGACCAAGGACGCGATCGGCCGGACCTGGCAGATGTCGACGATCCAGCTCGACTTCAATCTGCCCGAGCGCTTCGACCTGGAGTACACCGGCCCCGACGGTGCCAAGCAGCGCCCGGTGATGATCCACCGCGCCCTCTTCGGCTCGATCGAGCGCTTCTTCGCGGTGCTCCTGGAGCACTACGCGGGCGCCTTCCCGGCCTGGCTCGCCCCCGTCCAGGCGGTCGGCATCCCGATCGGCGACGGGCACGTGGAGTACCTGGAGAAGTTCGCCGCGGCCGCCAAGAAGAAGGGGCTGCGCGTCGAGGTCGACTCCTCGTCCGACCGCATGCAGAAGAAGATCCGCAACGCCCAGAAGCAGAAGGTGCCCTTCATGGTCATCGCTGGCGACGAGGACATGTCGAACAACTCGGTGTCCTTCCGCTACCGCGACGGCTCGCAGGAGAACGGCATCCCGTTCGACGAGGCCATCGCGAAGATCCAGAAGGTCGTCGAGGACCGCGGGCAGGTCTGAGACCCGTGTGACCCATGACGTCGAGGCCCTCGGGGAGTTCAGCTCCCCGGGGGCCTCTCGTCGTCCTCGCGGGAGAACACTTGCAGCAGCCAGGAGGCGAAGGTGCCGGTCACCGCGCCGAGCAGGGCCAGGCCGATGGCCATCAGGCCGATCGCGATCAGCCGTCCCAGCGGGGTCACCGGGGCGATGTCGCCGTAGCCGACGGTGGCCAGGGTCGAGCAGGTCCACCAGACGGCGTCCCCGAAGGTGCGCATCGTCGCGTCCGGCGCCCCGCGCTCCTGCTGGTAGACGGCGAGCGCGCCGGCGAAGCCGAGCAGCACCGTGGAGAGTCCGGCGTAGACGATCACGCGCGCGTGCAGCACGAGTCGGGGCCGGCCGTGCCGGCGCTGCACGGCTTCGTAGACCCTGACGACCCGGAGCGGGCGCAGCAACGGCAGGATCAGCACCACGGTGTCCAGCCAGTGCCTCCGTACGAAGCTCAGCCGCTGTCCGCTCAGCCGCCACCGGACCGCGTAGTCGACGGCGAACAGGGCCCAGGCGATCAGCAGTACGGCCACGCAGAGGTCGCGCAGATCGTCCGGCAGACCCTGGGCGAGGACCTGGATCGCGTACGACGCGAGGTAGATCAGCGACGCCACGGCGAGGGGGATCTCCGTGCGCCGCTCCCAGCGGGCCTCGGTGCTGTCATCGTCCATCGGCCCAGCTTGGCCCGGTGGGCTTTTCCCGCAACCCCGGCGACACGCCGCGAACGGGCGACGCAATATGCTGCACTGCATGACGAGTGAGCCGGAGCAGCAGTTGGGAGTGGGGACGCGGGACGCCTTCCAGCGCCTGTGGACGCCGCATCGGATGGCCTACATCCAGGGCGAGAACAAGCCGACCGGTCCCGGCGCCGAGGACGGCTGTCCCTTCTGCTCGATCCCGGCGAAATCCGACGAGGACGGTCTGATCGTCAGGCGCGGTGAGCACGTCTACGCGGTGCTCAACCTGTACCCGTACAACGGCGGTCACCTGATGGTCGTGCCCTACCGGCACGTCGCCGACTACACGGACCTCACCGACCCGGAGACGGCCGAACTGGCCGCCCTCACCAAGCAGGCGATGACCGCCCTGCGCACGGCTTCCGGCGCCCACGGCTTCAACATCGGCATGAACCAGGGCTCCGTCGCGGGCGCGGGGATCGCCGCGCACCTGCACCAGCACATCGTCCCGCGCTGGGGCGGCGACACGAACTTCATGCCGGTGGTCGGCCACACGCGGGTGCTGCCGCAGCTGCTGGCCGATACGCGGAAGATGCTGGCGGAGGCCTGGCCCACGGGCTGAGATGCCGCCCGCGGGCCTCCACAGGATCGTCTCTACGCGTCGTACAGGTCGGCCTTCCGCGGGCTCGGGTCCTGGACCGCGCCGCTGAGGAACGCCGACCTCGCGCCGAACTTCTCCGTGTCCACGCCGTTCTCCGCCAGGACCCTGATCGCCGCCGCGTGCACGACGCGCAGGACCGGTGTGGCCGCGCGCAGCGCGTCGTCGGCCATGAAGCGGTGGCGCCAGGGCTGGTCGGCCCAGGCGTGCCGCAGGCCGAACGGCTCGGGCAGGGCCATCGTGCCGCCGAGATGGTTCAGCAGCGGCGGGTACCAGGTGATCGGGGCGCGGACGGCGAGCCGTACGACCTCGTTCGTGGGGACCAGGGGCAGATTCACCGTCCGGGTCTCCCACCGCCTGACCGACCGCTGGACACTCCTGGTCGGGGCCGAGGGCTTGTCCATGAAGAGAGGGTTCACGGGGCCCAGCGCATGCCCGGTCACCTCGATGCGCAGCGTCTCGTGCAGCACCGTCACCGTGATCATCATCGTGATGATCAACTGGCCGTCCCAGAGCGTCCACTGGACGCCGAGGTAGTGCCGCTCCCCGCTGCCGAACTGCTGCTTGTTGCAGATGTCCTGTATCGAGTGGGTCCGGTGCTGGAAGGCCTCCACGTCCGCCGACTGCTCGGTCCGGGACACCCCCTTGGCGCCCTCGCCGATCGGCGTGACGATCCAGTGCCGTATCGAGGGCGGCGGGAAGCCGCCCGTGTTCAGCGGGCCGCGCTCCAGCATCCGCAGCTGGTCGTGGATGGAGCGTATGACGTCCCAGCTGCGGAACGGGTGGATCTCGCGGGTCGGGTCGGCCGGTGTCAGGTCCTCGGCGAGCTGCCAGCTGCCCCAGCGCGTCCCCATGCCGAGGATGCCCTTGGGGCCGGCGTAGAAGACGGCGTTGGACTGCTGCTCGGCGCTGAGCCTGGCGAGCGACTGGCGCAGCGCCTCGGCCTGGGTCTCGCCGGGGCTGGTCGGCACCGCTTCGGGGACCTGGGCGCCGATGCTGCTGCCCGCGAGCAGGCTGTCCCAGCGGCCCCGCAGGTCCTTCGCCGCGCTCTCGCAGATCTGCTTGGCCCAGAACCAGCCGAGGACGGGAACGATCACGCACGCACGCGCGTACCAGGCCCAGAAACCCGTGAAGGGCATTTTGACCAGGAAGATGACGGCCAGGGCGCCGACGCCGACGAGCAGGGTCGTGGCGAGGGCCGAGGCCCTCTTGTTGGTGTTCTTGTCGATCATCGTGCGGATCTGGAAGACCAGCAGCCAGACCAGGAGCCCGGGCAGGAACAGCAGCCCGCACAGCACCATGACCGTGGAGAGCCGCTTGTCGCGCTCACGGCGGAGCCGGTACGCGGCCAGACAGTGCTCGACGACGACCTGGGGCTCCATGCCGAAGGACTGGATGAGCGGTTTGCGGCCGGGCCCGATCATGCGGTCGATCACGGCCCGCGAGAACGCCTCGCCGAGGTTGGGCCTGAACAGCCCGGTCGACCATTTCTGGCCCGCCTTGATGGTCGTCTGGTGCCACTCGTTGTCGGCCTTCTTGATCTCCTCGACCGGGTTGTCCCGGTATGCCGCGGACGCGAGGGCGAACGTGGCCGTCTGGCTGCCGCCGCCCGACAGGGGCACCTGTGGCCCGAAGGCGTCCTCGTAACCCATCCCGACTGTCATCCAACCGCCCCCGATCGCCGCGGTGTCGCTCCTGCGGCTTTCCCGACTTCCGTGCTCCGCACACCTGTTGATCAGGTCATCAGCGTATCCGCAGGCACGGACATTCGTCGGCGGACGGCCGAAGCCGCCCGCCGACACGGAAGGAAACGTTCCGCAACAGCCGCCGGAACAGCGCCCGGTGCCCGCTCAGCGGGCCCGTCAGGCGTCAACTACGAGGCGTCGTGGGTCTGTTCACGGATCCTCTCGGCGATCTGCTGGGGCATCGGCTCGTGCCGGGCGTACGCCCGGTTGAAGCGCGCGGTGCCGTGCGAGAGGGAGCGCAGATCGACGGCGTACCGCCCGATCTCGATCTCCGGCACCTCGGCCCGTACGAGGGTGCGGGCGCCGCTGGTCTGTTCCGTGCCCAGCACCCGGCCGCGCCGCCCGGACAGGTCGCTCATCACGGCGCCCACGTAGTTGTCGCCGACCAGGATCGTCACCTCGGCCACCGGCTCCAGCAGATGGATGCCCACGTCGGTCGCGGCCTCGCGCAGCGCCAGCGCGCCGGCCGTCTGGAAGGCCGCGTCCGAGGAGTCCACGGAGTGCGCCTTGCCGTCGAGCAGCGTCACCCTCACGTCGATGAGCGGATAGCCGGCCGCGACGCCCTTGGCCGCCTGGGTCCGTACCCCCTTCTCCACCGAGGGGATGAACTGGCGTGGTACCGCCCCGCCGATCACCTTGTCCACGAACTCGATGCCCGAACCGCCCGGCAGCGGCTCCACCTCGATCTCGCAGATCGCGAACTGCCCGTGCCCACCGGACTGTTTGACGTGCCGGCCCCGCCCCGCCGACCGGCTGGCGAACGTCTCCCGAAGAGAGACCTTGTGCGCCACGACATCCACCTGGACGCCGTAGCGGCTGCGCAGCCGTTCCAGTGCCACGTCCGCGTGCGCCTCGCCCAGGCACCACAGCACCACCTGGTGGGTGTCCGGGTTCTGTTCGAGCCGCATCGTCGGGTCCTCGGCGACCAGCCGGGACAGGCCCTGCGAGAGCTTGTCCTCGTCGGCCTTGCTGTGCGCCTGGATGGCGAGCGGCAGCAGCGGGTCGGGCATCTCCCACGGCTCCATCAGCAGCGGGTCGTCCTTGGCGGAGAGGGTGTCGCCGGTCTCCGCGCGGCTCAGCTTCGCCACGCACGCGAGGTCGCCGGCGATGCAGTGGGTGAGCGTGCGCTGCTGCTTGCCGAAGGGCGCGGACAGGGCGCCGACGCGCTCGTCGACGTCGTGGTCCTCGTGCCCGCGGTCGGCGAGCCCGTGCCCGGAGACGTGCACCGTGTCGTCGGGGCGGAGGGTGCCGGAGAAGACCCGCACCAGTGAGACCCGGCCGACGTACGGGTCGGACGCCGTCTTCACGACCTCCGCGACCAGCGGCCCGTCGGGGTCGCAGGGTTTCAGCTCGCGCGGCTTGCCGGAGACCGTCGTGACACCGGGCGCGGCGCGCTCCAGCGGGGTCGGGAAGCCGCCGGTGATCAGCTCCAGGAGCTCGACGGTGCCCAGGCCCTGGCGGGCGCCCTCGGCCGCGGGGGCGGCGGCCAGGACCGGGAAGAACACGCCGCGTGCGACGGCCCGTTCCAGATCCTCGACGAGCGTGCCGAAGTCGATCTCCTCGCCGCCGAGATAGCGGTCCATGAGGGTCTCGTCCTCGCTCTCCGCGATGATCCCCTCGATCAGCCGGTTGCGGGCCTCCTCGATCTCGGGCAGCTGGTCCGGGCCCGGCTCGGACTCCTTGCGCTCCCCGGATGCGTAGTCGAACAGCTTCTGCGACAGCAGCCCGATCAGTCCCGTCACGGGCGCGTGCCCGTCGGACCCCTGCGGGCCGTGCAGCGGCAGATACAGCGGAAGCACGGCGTCGGGGTCGTCCCGGCCGAAGGCCTCCGCGCAGGTCCGGGTCATCTCCTCGAAGTCCGCCCGCGCCGCCTCCAGATGCGTGACCACGATGGCCCGCGGCATGCCGACCGCCGCGCACTCCTCCCACACCATGCGCGTCGAGCCGTCCACGCCGTCGGAGGCCGAGACGACGAAAAGGGCCGCGTCCGCCGCTCGCAGACCGGCCCTCAGCTCCCCGACGAAGTCGGCGTATCCGGGGGTGTCGAGAACATTGACCTTGATGCCGTCCCATTCGACCGGCACCAGGGAGAGCTGCACCGAGCGCTGTTGTCGGTGCTCTATCTCGTCGTAGTCGGAAACGGTGCCGCCGTCCTCGACGCGGCCCGCCCGGTTCACGGCACCCGCGGTGAGCGCGAGAGCTTCCACCAAAGTGGTCTTGCCCGATCCGGAGTGGCCGACCAGCACCACATTCCGTACGGACGCGGGGTGGTCGGCCGCTGTTGCCCTGCCGGCGGCTCCGGGGTGTGCGTTCGCCTTGTCGCCCATGGCCTTGCCTCCCGTGCACGGTGAGGTCACTGTGGGCGCGGACATGCGGGGGCCGCGTGCGGTGGCGGCTCCGGTGACGCCCGCGGTTCTTCGAGCTTTCCACTCCGGTCACGGTGCGTCCATACAGCGGACGCGATCCCGCCGCACGCCGTCGGTCGTGGGCCGTCCGCCGGATCCACGGGCCGGGCGTCCGGGTGCCCGGACGTCGTACACGCGCACGCGTGGCTACGATGGGCCAGCCGGTGGCCAGCAGGGGCCGCGCGGCCACACCGACCCTCGGGAAGGCCATGCTGAACAAGTACGCGCGTGCATTCTTCACGCGTGTTCTCACGCCGTTCGCCTCGTTCCTGATCCGGCGGGGCGTCAGCCCCGACACGGTCACGCTCCTGGGCACCGCCGGAGTGGTCGCGGGCGCGCTGGTCTTCTACCCCATGGGCGAGTTCTTCTGGGGCACGGTCGTGATCACGCTCTTCGTCTTCTCCGACCTCGTCGACGGCAACATGGCCCGCCAGCTGGGCCGCTCCAGCCGCTGGGGCGCCTTCCTGGACTCCACGCTCGACCGGGTGGCCGACAGCGCGGTCTTCGGCGGCCTGGCACTCTGGTACGCGGGCGGCGGTGACGACATCGCCCTGTGCGCCGTCTCGATCTTCTGTCTGGCCAGCGGCCAGGTGGTGTCGTACACCAAGGCGCGCGGCGAGTCGATCGGCCTGCCGGTCGCCGTCAACGGGCTGATCGAGCGGGCCGAGCGGCTGGTGATCTCGCTGGTCGCGTGCGGTCTCGCCGGTCTGCACAAATTCGGCGTCCCGGGCATCCAGTACCTGCTGCCCGTCGCCCTGTGGATCGTCGCCGTCGGCAGCCTGGTCACGCTGATCCAGCGCGTCGTCACCGTCCGCCGGGAGTCGGCGGAGGCGGAGGCGCAGGCCGCGGCGGCCGAGCAGGAGAGCGGTGCGGCCACGTGAGTGCGCGGGACCGGCTGACGGACGCGCTGTACGGCCTGGGCTGGGGCACGGTCAAGAAGCTCCCGGAACCGGTCGCCGTCCGGCTCGGCCGCACCATCGCCGACCTGGCCTGGAAGCGGCGCGGCAAGGGCGTCCAGCGCCTTGAGAGCAACTACGCGCGCGTGGTGCCCGACGCGAGCCCCGAGCGCCTTGCCGAGCTCTCGCGCGCGGGCATGCGCTCGTACCTGCGCTACTGGATGGAGTCCTTCCGGCTGCCCGCCTGGAGCGCCGACCGGGTCAGGAACGGCTTCGACCCCAAGGACGCGCACCACCTGACCGACGGGATCGCCTCCGACCAGGGCGTCGTCCTCGCGCTGCCGCACATGGCCAACTGGGATCTCGCCGGCGCGTGGGTCACCACCAAACTTCAGACGCCCTTCACCACGGTCGCCGAGCGCCTCAAGCCGGAGACCCTGTACGACCGTTTCGTCGCCTACCGCGAGGGCCTCGGCATGGAGGTCCTCCCGCACAGCGGCGGCACCGCCTTCGGCATGCTGGCCCGACGGCTGCGCGACGGCGGCCTGGTCTGCCTGGTCGCCGAGCGCGACCTGTCCTCCTCCGGCGTCGAGGTCCAGTTCTTCGGCGAGGCCACCCGGATGCCCGCGGGCCCGGCCCTGCTGGCCCAGCAGACCGGCGCGCTGCTGCTCCCGGTGACGCTCTGGTACGACGACTCGCCCGTCATGCGGGGGCGCGTCCATCCACCGATCGCGGTGCCGGAGACAGGTACCCGGGCCGAAAAGACGTCTGTCATGACACAGGCGCTGGCGGATGCCTTCGCCACGGGGATCGCCGACCACCCGGAGGACTGGCACATGCTGCAGCGCTTGTGGCTCAAGGATCTCGACCCTGCGAAGAATCCCGCCGACCCCGAGAAGGGGACCACGTGAGGATCGGCATCGTCTGCCCCTACTCCTGGGACGTGCCCGGCGGCGTCCAGTTCCACATCCGCGACCTCGCCGCGTACTTCATCCGCCTGGGCCACGAGGTCTCCGTCCTCGCCCCGGCCGACGACGACACCCCACTGCCGCCGTACGTCGTCTCGGCGGGGCGCGCGGTCCCGGTGCCGTACAACGGCTCGGTGGCCCGCCTCAACTTCGGCTTCCTGAGCGCCGCGCGCGTGCGCCGCTGGCTGCACGACGGCGAGTTCGACGTCATCCACATCCACGAGCCGACCTCGCCGTCCCTCGGCCTGCTGGCCTGCTGGGCGGCCTCGGGCCCCATCGTGGCCACCTTCCACACCTCCAACCCGCGCTCGCGGGCCATGATCGCCGCGTACGCCATCCTCCAGGCGGCCCTGGAGAAGATCAGCGCGCGCATCGCGGTCAGCGAGTACGCCCGCCGTACCCTGGTCGAACACCTCGGCGGCGACGCGGTCGTCATCCCGAACGGCGTCGACGTCGACTTCTTCGCCCGCGCCGAGCCCAAGCCCGAGTGGCAGGGTGACACCCTCGGCTTCATCGGCCGCATCGACGAGCCCCGCAAGGGCCTCCCGGTCCTGATGCGCGCCCTCCCCAAGATCCTCGCCGAGCGCCCCCAGACCAGGCTCCTGGTGGCCGGCCGAGGCGACGAGGAGGAGGCGGTCGAGTCGCTGCCCGCCGAACTCCGCTCCCGCGTCGAGTTCCTGGGCATGATCAGCGACACGGACAAGGCCAGTCTGCTGCGCAGCGTCGACCTCTACGTCGCCCCCAACACCGGCGGCGAGAGCTTCGGCATCATCCTCGTCGAGGCCATGTCCGCCGGCGCCGCCGTCCTAGCCTCCGACCTGGACGCCTTCGCCCAGGTCCTCGACCAGGGCGCCGCGGGCGAACTCTTCACCAACGAGAACCCCGACTCCCTGGCCGAGACGGCGGTACGCCTGCTCGGCGACCCGGCCCGCCTGACCGAGCTACGGACTCGGGGAAGCGCCCACGTACGCCGCTTCGACTGGTCGACGGTCGGCGCGGACATCCTCTCGGTGTACGAGACGGTGACCGCGGGCGCGGCGGCGGTGGCGGCGGACGACGAGGGGCGGGGGCCGGGGTTGCGGGCGCGGTTCGGGCTGGCGCGGGACTGAGGCCGACGGCTCGGCGCCGTGGTAGCGGCTCTGTGCCGAGGCGAACGGCTTGACGCCTTGGGCAACGGCTTGGCGCCGAGGCTCTTCTCGACGCGGGGCCGCGTCTTTCAGCCCGTCCGGCGCTTGAGGACGAGGCCGTCCAGGCCGAAGCGGGGTTCTGGTGGCGGCAGCCCCCAGGACGACGGCCACGCCAACACCCCGCACGTCACAAGGCTGAACCCGCAGAGCGTAGGGTGCGGCGCGTGAGCGCTACCTTGATCTGGATCCTCGTCGCCCTCGTGGCGATCGGCCTCTACCTGAGCTGGACGGCCGGCCGCCTGGACCGGCTGCACGCCCGGATCGACGCCGCCCGCGCGGCACTTGACGCCCAGCTGCTCCGCAGGGCCTCCGTGGCCCAGGAGTTGGCGACCTCCGGCGTCCTGGACCCGGCCGCCTCGATCGTCCTGTACGAGGCCGCGCACGCGGCCCGGCAGGCCGAGGAGGAGCAGCGGGAGGTCGCCGAGAGCGACCTGAGCCAGGCGCTGCGGGCCGTCTTCGCGGAGGCCCAGCAGGTGGAGGTGGTGCGCGAGGCGCCCGGCGGAGACTCGGCGGCCCACGAGCTCACCGAGGCCGTACGCCGCGTGCCGATGGCCCGGCGCTTCCACAACGACACGGTCGGCGCGGCCCGCCGCCTGCGCGACCACCGCAAGGTCCGCTGGTTCCGGCTGGCCGGTCACGCCCCGTTCCCGATGGCCTTCGAGATGGACGACGAGCCGCCGGCGGCCCTCGTGGACCGGGCGGCGTAGGCGACCGGGCGTTCCCTCGAACGCGAAAAGGATCCACCGCCTACCCATTGGCCCTTGCAGTGGACTGGTCCACTCGCGTTTCCTCGGTGGTGCAGAAACCCTCTTTCACCGAGTGAGGTCACCCGTGTCCAGCACGCTCTCCGAAAACCAGACCCCCGAGACCGGCACCGCGCGCGTGAAGCGCGGAATGGCCGAGCAGCTCAAGGGCGGCGTGATCATGGACGTCGTCACGCCGGAGCAGGCGAAGATCGCCGAGGACGCGGGCGCCGTCGCCGTCATGGCCCTGGAGCGGGTCCCGGCCGACATCCGCAAGGACGGCGGCGTGGCCCGGATGTCCGACCCGGACATGATCGAGGGCATCATCGAGGCCGTCTCCATCCCGGTCATGGCGAAGTCCCGCATCGGCCACTTCGTCGAGGCCCAGGTGTTGCAGTCCCTCGGCGTCGACTACATCGACGAGTCCGAGGTCCTCACCCCGGCCGACGAGGTCAACCACTCCGACAAGTGGGCCTTCACGACCCCCTTCGTCTGTGGTGCCACCAACCTGGGCGAGGCCCTGCGCCGCATCGCCGAGGGCGCCGCGATGATCCGCTCCAAGGGCGAGGCCGGCACCGGCAACGTCGTCGAGGCCGTCCGCCACCTGCGCCAGATCAAGAACGAGATAGCCAGGCTGCGCGGCTACGACAACAACGAGCTGTACGCCGCCGCCAAGGAGCTGCGCGCCCCGTACGAGATCGTCCGCGAGGTCGCCGAACTCGGCAAGCTCCCGGTCGTGCTGTTCTCCGCCGGTGGTGTCGCCACCCCCGCCGACGCCGCGCTCATGCGCCAGCTCGGCGCCGAGGGCGTCTTCGTCGGCTCCGGCATCTTCAAGTCCGGCGACCCGGCCAAGCGCGCCGCCGCCATCGTGAAGGCGACCACCTTCTACGACGACCCGAAGATCATCGCCGAAGCGTCCCGCAACCTCGGCGAGGCCATGGTCGGCATCAACTGCGACACCCTCCCCGAGGCCGAGCGCTACGCCAACCGCGGCTGGTAGTCACGTAGATGAGCGACACAGCCCCTGTCATAGGCGTCCTGGCCCTGCAGGGCGACGTACGGGAGCACCTGATCGCCCTGGCCGCGGCCGACGCCGTGGCCAGGCAGGTGCGGCGCCCCGAAGAGCTCGCCGAGGTCGACGGCCTCATCATCCCCGGCGGCGAGTCCACCACCATCTCCAAACTGGCCGTCCTCTTCGGCGTGATGGAGCCCCTGCGCGCACGCGTGCGTGCCGGTCTGCCCGTCTACGGCACCTGCGCCGGCATGATCATGCTCGCCGACAAGATCCTCGACCCGCGCTCGGGCCAGGAGACGATCGGCGGCATCGACATGATCGTACGGCGCAACGCCTTCGGACGTCAGAACGAGTCCTTCGAAGCGACGGTCGACGTGAAGGGCGTCGAGGGCGATCCTGTAGAGGGCGTCTTCATCCGTGCCCCCTGGGTCGAGTCCGTCGGCGCCGAGACCGAGGTGCTCGCCGAGCACGAAGGCCACATCGTCGCGGTCCGCCAGGGCAACGCGCTCGCCACGTCGTTCCATCCGGAACTGACCGGCGACCACCGCGTGCACTCCCTGTTCGTCGACATGGTGCGCGCGAACCGGGCCCCGGGGTCCTAGTAGGATTCCTGGGGTTCGTAAAGAGTTGGGTTACGCGAAGGAGACAGGCAGATGTCCGGCCACTCTAAATGGGCTACGACGAAGCACAAGAAGGCCGTGATCGACGCCAAGCGCGGCAAGCTCTTCGCGAAGATGATCAAGAACATCGAGGTCGCGGCCCGTACCGGCGGTGCCGACCCCGCCGGTAACCCGACGCTCTTCGACGCCATCCAGAAGGCCAAGAAGAGCTCGGTCCCGAACAAGAACATCGACTCCGCGGTCAAGCGCGGCGCCGGTCTCGAAGCCGGTGGCGCCGACTACGAGACGATCATGTACGAGGGTTACGGTCCCAACGGGGTCGCGGTGCTCATCGAGTGCCTCACCGACAACCGCAACCGCGCCGCCTCGGACGTCCGCGTCGCCATGACCCGCAACGGCGGCAACATGGCCGACCCGGGCTCCGTCTCGTACCTCTTCCACCGCAAGGGCGTCGTCATCGTCCCCAAGGGTGAGTTGGGCGAGGACGACGTCCTGGGCGCCGTGCTCGACGCGGGCGCCGAGGAGGTCAACGACCTCGGTGAGTCCTTCGAGGTCCTCTCCGAGGCCACCGACCTGGTCGCGGTCCGCACCGCTCTCCAGGACGCCGGGATCGACTACGACTCCGCCGACGCCAACTTCGTCCCGACCATGCAGGTCGAGCTCGACGAGGACGGCGCCCGGAAGATCTTCAAGCTGATCGACGCCCTCGAGGACAGCGACGACGTGCAGAACGTGTTCGCCAACTTCGACGTCAGCGACGAGGTCATGGAGAAGGTCGACGCGTAGCGCTGGCGCGAGCCGAAGCGGACCAGGCTGCTCAACGGGCCGACGGGACACGCCCCGTCGGCCCGTCGCCATGTCGGCCGTTGTCGGTGACAGCCGATAGCCTGCACAAACAGGCGATCGAAGAGAGGGGGCGGGGTGCGGGTACTTGGGGTCGACCCCGGACTGACGCGGTGCGGTGTCGGTGTCGTCGAGGGGGTCGCGGGCCGGCAGCTCACGATGCTCGGTGTCGGCGTCGTACGCACGCCCTCGGACGCCGAGTTGGGGCTGCGCCTCGTCGCCATCGAGCAGGGCATCGAAGCGTGGCTGGACGAACACCGGCCCGAATTCGTCGCCGTGGAGCGGGTGTTCAGCCAGCACAACGTGAGCACGGTGATGGGCACCGCCCAGGCAAGCGCCATCGCCATGCTCTGCGCCGCCCGCCGCGGCATCCCCGTCGCCCTGCACACCCCGAGCGAGGTCAAGGCCGCCGTCACCGGCAGCGGCCGCGCCGACAAGGCCCAGGTCGGCGCCATGGTGACCCGGCTGCTCCGGCTCGACGCGCCCCCGAAGCCGGCCGACGCCGCCGACGCCCTCGCGCTCGCCATCTGCCACATCTGGCGCGCCCCCGCCCAGAACCGACTCCAGCAGGCCGTCGCCCTGCACGCGGCCAAAGCACCGAACGCGGCCAAAGCACCGACAGCACCGACAGCACCGAACGCCCCGAAAGGCCGCCTCGCATGATCGCCTTCGTCAGCGGCACGGTCGCCGCACTCGCTCCCGACGCCGCGGTGGTGGAGGTCGGCGGTGTCGGCATGGCCGTCCAGTGCACGCCGAACACGCTGTCCACCCTCCGCCTGGGCAAGCAGGCCAAGCTCGCCACCTCCCTGGTCGTACGCGAGGACTCGCTGACCCTGTACGGCTTCGTGGACGACGACGAACGCCAGATCTTCGAACTGCTGCAGACCGCGACCGGCGTGGGCCCCCGCCTCGCCCAGGCCATGCTGGCCGTGCACACGCCGGACGCCCTGCGCCGGGCGGTGGCCACGGGGGACGAGAAGGCACTCATGGCCGTCCCGGGCATCGGCAAGAAGGGCGCGCAGAAGCTCCTGCTGGAGTTCAAGGACCGGCTGGGCGAGCCGATCGGAGCCGCGGTGGTCGGCGCCCCGATCACCAGTGGCTGGCGCGATCAGCTGCACGCGGCCCTGATCGGCCTCGGCTACGCCACGCGCGAGGCCGACGAGGCGGTCGCCGCCGTGACCCCGCAGGCCGAGGCCGCCGAGGGCGCGCCCCAGGTGGGCCAGTTGCTCAAGGCCGCCCTCCAGACCCTGAACCGCGCCCGCTAGGAGACCGTCAGTGAACTGGGACGACACCACCGACGAGACCGCCCCGGAGCGGCTGGTGGGCTCGGTCGCCGACGGTGAGGACCAGGCCGTCGAGGCAGCCCTGCGCCCCAAGGACCTGGGCGAGTTCATCGGCCAGGAGAAGGTCCGCGAGCAGTTGGACCTGGTCATGCGCGCCGCACGCGCGCGGGGTGCCACCGCCGACCACGTGCTGCTCTCCGGCGCCCCCGGCCTCGGCAAGACCACCCTCTCCATGATCATCGCCGCCGAGATGAACGCCCCGATCCGGATCACCAGCGGCCCCGCGATCCAGCACGCCGGCGACCTCGCGGCGATCCTGTCCTCCCTCCAGGAGGGCGAGGTCCTCTTCCTCGACGAGATCCACCGCATGTCCCGGCCCGCCGAGGAGATGCTCTACATGGCGATGGAGGACTACCGCGTCGATGTCATCGTCGGCAAGGGCCCCGGCGCCACCGCCATCCCCCTGGAGCTGCCCCCGTTCACCCTGGTCGGCGCCACCACGCGCGCGGGACTGCTGCCGCCCCCGCTGCGCGACCGCTTCGGCTTCACCGGGCACATGGAGTTCTACGAACCCCTCGAACTGGAGCGCGTCATCCACCGCTCGGCCAACCTGCTCGACGTCGAGATCGACACCGAGGGCGCCGCCGAGATCGCTGGCCGCTCCCGCGGCACGCCCCGTATCGCCAACCGCTTGCTGCGCCGGGTCCGCGACTACGCCCAGGTCAAGGCCGACGGTGTGATCACGCGGGACATCGCCGCCGCGGCCCTCGCCGTGTACGAGGTCGACGTACGCGGTCTCGACCGCCTCGACCGTGCCGTCCTGCAAGCCCTGCTCAAGCTGTTCGGCGGCGGACCGGTGGGCCTGTCCACCCTCGCCGTCGCGGTGGGGGAGGAGCGCGAGACGGTGGAAGAGGTCGCCGAACCCTTTCTCGTACGCGAAGGTCTTCTGGCCCGGACGCCGCGCGGTCGGGTCGCCACGCCCGCCGCCTGGTCACATCTCGGCCTCACCCCGCCGCAGGCGGCGCAGACGGGAAACGGACAACAGGACCTGTTCGGGACGTGACGGCATCGTGACGACCCGGCATTGGCCCGGTCAGGAACCCAGGTGCCATGCTGAGCGTTGTTCCATGCGCGCGGACTCGCTTAGACTCCGCCGATGCCGCCTTTGTCGGCGGTATACATACCCCCATCCATGAGGCCGCTCTCCGTCGCGGTCGTGCGAAGGAAATTCCGTCCCGTGAATATCGTGACCCTTCTCCCGTTCATCGTGCTCATCGGGGCCATGTTCCTGATGACCCGCTCGGCCAAGCGCAAGCAGCAGGCGGCCGCGTCCATGCGGAACGAGATGCAGCCAGGCTCCGGCGTCCGCACGATCGGGGGTATGTACGCGACGGTCAAGGAGGTCAACGAAGAGACGGTCCTCCTCGACGCCGGCCCCGGCGTCGATCTCCTCTTCGGGAAGAGCGCCATCGGCGCCGTCCTGTCGGACGACGAGTACAACCGCATCGTCCACGGCGTCGAGCACGACCTGAAGTCCGACTCCGACGTCGTCCCGGACGACGCCTCCTCCCTCACCGAGACCGACGACTCCGCCGACGAAGCTGCCGCCGCCTCCGACGACAAGTCCGTCGACCTCGGCAAGAAGGACGCGCCCGAGGAACCGGCCGACGAGACCGTGACCGCCGAGGCGAAGTCGGACGAAGAGCCGAAGAAGAAGGACGGCGAGTCCGAGGCGAAGTAGCCGCGCCAAGGGGCGTGCGGACCGTTCCCGCACGCCCTGGAGCACGCGCAGCTCGCACGGGATCCCGACACCATGTCATGGCCGCCCGCCCGCAGATCCGGCGCGCGGCGGCCCGAGAGGGAGTACGAGAAGGTGGCAGCACCTAAGAAGGGCCGGAGCGCGAGTGCCCAGAGCAAGCCAGGGCGTTCGCTGGCCCTCATCCTGATCGCCATCGTGGCGCTCACCGGGGGGATGTTCGCCTCCGGGCACACCACTCCGCGCCTCGGTATCGATCTGGCCGGGGGCACGAGCATCACTCTCCGGGCGGTCCCGGAGAAGGGCCAGGAGTCCGCGATCAACAAGACCAACATGGACACCGCGGTCGACATCATGAACCGCCGTGTCAATGGTCTCGGTGTCTCGGAAGCGGAGGTTCAGACCCAGGGCGACCGCAACATCATCGTCAACATCCCCAAGGGCACGAACTCCGAGGAAGCCCGCCAGCAGGTCGGCACCACGGCCAAGCTGTACTTCCGCCCGGTGATCGCCACCGAGGCCTCGGCCGGCGCGACGCCGAGCACCTCGCCCAGCGCGTCCAGCAGCGCCTCCGGCAGCCCGTCGAGCTCGACCACTCCCAAGGCCACCGGCTCCTCGTCCGCGTCGAGCTCCGTGAGCCCCTCGGACACCGCCACCTCGCAGGGCCGTGCCGTCACCGACGCCCTGAAGGCCGACGCCACCCCGTCCGCGAGCGCCAGCGACTCGGCCTCGTCGAGCGCCTCCCCGTCGCCGAGCGGCAGCAGCGCCACCAGTGACGCGAACGCCAAGCTGGAGGCCCAGTACACCGCGCTGGACTGCTCCAAGAAGTCGGTCCAGAACACGGTGGGCAAGAGCGCCAAGGCCACCGAGTCGACCGTCGCGTGCGGCGAGAACGACGGCGTCTGGTTCAAGTACCTGCTCGGCCCCGCCGCCGTGGACGGCACCGAGGTCAAGAAGGCCCAGGCCATCTACAACACGACCACGGCCGCCGGCTGGCAGGTCACGATGGACTTCACGGGCAGCGGCTCCAAGAAGTTCGCCGACATCACCGGCCAGCTCGCTAAGAACACGCAGCCGCAGAACCAGTTCGGCATCGTCCTCGACGGCCAGGTCGTCTCCGCCCCGAGTGTCAGTTCGTCCATCGCGGGCGGCAGCGCGGAGATCTCCGGCAGCTTCACCCAGGAAGAGGCCCAGAGCCTCGCCAACATGCTGTCGTACGGCGCCCTGCCGCTGACCTTCAAGGAGGACAGCGTCACCACGGTGACCGCGGCCCTCGGCGGTGAGCAGCTGCACGCCGGTCTGATCGCGGGCGCGATCGGCCTGGCGCTGGTCGTCATCTACCTGCTGATCTTCTACCGCGGCCTCTCGGTCATCGCCATCCCGTCGCTGCTGGTCTCCGCGATGCTCACCTATGTGATCATGGCGCTCCTCGGCCCGGCCATCGGCTTCGCGCTGAACCTGCCGGCCGTCTGCGGTGCGATCGTCGCGATCGGTATCACGGCGGACTCGTTCATCGTGTTCTTCGAACGCATCCGGGACGAGATCCGCGAGGGCCGCACGCTGCGTCCCGCGGTCGAGCGGGCCTGGCCGCGTGCCCGGCGCACCATCCTGGTCTCCGACTTCGTGTCGTTCCTCGCCGCCGCGGTGCTGTTCATCGTCACCGTCGGCAAGGTCCAGGGCTTCGCGTTCACGCTCGGTCTGACCACCGTGCTCGACGTGGTCGTCGTCTTCCTCTTCACCAAGCCGCTCATGACGCTCCTGGCCCGCCGGAAGTTCTTCGCGAACGGTCACAAGTGGTCCGGTCTCGACCCGAAGGCCCTGGGCGCCAAGGCGCCGCTGCGCCGCACCCGCCGTCCCCACGCCCCCGTCGACCCGAAGGAGGCGTGAGATGTCGAAACTCGGCAGCCTCGGCGCCCGACTGCACCGCGGCGAGGTCGGTTACGACTTCGTCGGCAACCGCAAGATCTGGTACGGCATCTCGATCCTGATCACCATCACGGCCATCCTCGGCCTGGCGGTGCGCGGCCTGAACATGGGCATCGAGTTCCAGGGCGGCGCGGTCTTCACCACGCCCAAGCACATGACGGTCTCGGTGAACCAGGCCGAGACGTTCGCCGAGGACGCCTCCGGTCACGACGCGATCGTGCAGAAGCTCGGCGACGGCAGCATGCGCATCCAGATCGCCGGCATCGACACCGACAAGTCCGACGGCATCAAGAGCCAGCTGTCCAAGGACCTCAACGTCAGCTCCGAGAACATCGCCGCGGACCTGGTCGGCCCCAGCTGGGGTGACCAGGTCGCCAACAAGGCCTGGGAGGGCCTGGCGATCTTCATGGTGCTGGTGGTGATCTATCTGGCGATCGCCTTCGAGTGGCGGATGGCCGCGGCCGCGCTGGTCGCCCTGATCCACGACATCACCATCACCACCGGCATCTACGCTCTCGTCGGCTTCGAGGTCACGCCGGGTACGGTGATCGGTCTGCTGACCATCCTCGGTTACTCGCTCTACGACACGGTCGTCGTCTTCGACAGCCTCAAGGAGCAGACGAAGGACATCACCAAGCAGACCAGGTGGACCTTCAGCGACATCGCCAACCGCTCGATCAACAGCACCCTGATGCGGTCCATCAACACCACGGTGGTGGCGCTGCTGCCGGTCGGGGCCCTGCTGTTCATCGGTGGCGGCTTCCTCGGCGCGGGCATGCTCAACGACATCTCGCTGTCGCTGTTCGTCGGCCTCGCGGCCGGTGCGTACTCCTCGATCTTCATCGCCACGCCGCTCGTCGCCGACCTCAAGGAGGCCGAGCCGCAGATGAAGGCGCTCAGGAAGCGCGTTCTCGCCAAGCGGGCGCAGGCCGCCGCCGAGGGGGAGCCGGCCGAGTCCCACGGCACGGACACGGCGTACGACGACGAGCCGGAGGACGCGGCCCACGCGGTCGTCGGGCCGCGCACCCAGCCCGCCTCCCGTAACCGCGGCCGTGGCCGGCCGTCCGGGAAGCGCCGATGACCGACATTCAGGAGCTGCTGCTCAGCCGCATCCGCGATGTGGCCGACTACCCGGAGCCGGGCGTGATGTTCAAGGACATCACCCCGCTCCTGGCGGATCCGGCGGCGTTCACGGCGCTCACCGACGCGCTGGCAGAGATCGCCGAGCGCGTCGGCGCGACCAAGGTCGTCGGCCTGGAGGCCCGCGGCTTCATCCTCGGCGCCCCGGTCGCCGTCCGGGCCGGCCTCGGCTTCATCCCCGTACGCAAGGCGGGCAAGCTCCCCGGAGCGACCCTCTCGCAGACGTACGAGCTGGAGTACGGCTCGGCCGAGATCGAGGTGCACGCGGAGGATCTGAGCGGCGACGACCGCGTCCTGATCGTCGACGACGTCCTCGCCACCGGCGGCACCGCCGAGGCCTCGATCCAGCTCATCCGCCGCGCGGGCGCCGAGATCGCGGGCCTCGCCGTCCTGATGGAACTCGGCTTCCTGAACGGCCGATCCCGCCTGGAACCGGCCCTCACGGGCGCCCCACTGGACGCGCTCCTCGTCGTCTGACCCGAGCAGCACCAAGCAGTACCAGCAACGCCACGAACGGCCGTCCCGGTCCTCCGGAACGGCCGTTCGCGCGTGGACGCCGAGAGGCGTGACCTGGCAGGTGCCGGCGAACTTGCGGCGCGATGACTCCTCTGGCGCACGGCGCAAGGCCCACCACACGCACCAGGCGGTGCCGCACACTCGCGCCCGCCCCGGCCACGCTCGCCCCGTGGGCGCGGCCGTAAGCATGCCGACGGTCCGGCGACGCGGTGGCCCCTTCAGGCGCGGCACACGCTCACCAGGTGCGGCCTCCACGCCAGCCACTCCCATCTCGCGAGCGCCAGACGACGGCGCGCCGCCTCAAGCGCCCGGTCGCTCGCCCCCATAAGCCCCGCGCAACCCGCCTCTCTTCCGCCCCTTCCACGCCCCGCGCGTCAACCCGCAGCCACCCCCAGGACACCGCTGGATCACCCCGAAGCAGCCCTTCAGGAATCCGGCCGGAGCCCCTCGTGTTTCACGGGTAGACGGCCCTCACATCGGGCTGAAGGCGATCCTGGGGCGCAGGATCGCTACCATGGGGTCTCCGGAGCCTGACCGGGGGACCCGGATCGCGCACGAGGAGTCCTCTTGCCAGACGAGGCCCAGCACCTGACCGCCGCCAAGCCCGAGTCCGTCTCGGCAGCCGCGGCCAAGCCCGCGCCGACGGAGCCGCACGCGAAGAACGACTCCCGCGGGACGGTCGAGCACGCCCAGTCCGGACCCGTGGACAAGTCGGCCGAGCAGTCGCGCCCCAAGCCGCCCCCCGCACCCGAGCCCGCGCAGGCCGAGGGAGCCCCGTCGTCCGAGGCCACCCCCGCGGTCCGCCCGAACACCGGCCAGCCGCCCCGCTCCGGCTCCTCCAACCGCGTCCGCGCCCGCCTCGCCCGTCTCGGCGTCCAGCGCTCCAACCCGTACAACCCGGTCCTGGAACCCCTGCTGCGGATAGTGCGCAGCAACGACCCGAAGATCGAGACGGCCACGCTCCGCCAGATCGAGAAGGCCTACCAGGTCGCCGAGCGCTGGCACCGCGGCCAGAAGCGCAAGAGCGGCGACCCGTACATCACGCACCCGCTCGCCGTGACGACGATCCTCGCCGAGCTGGGCATGGATCCGGCCACCCTGATGGCCGGGCTGCTGCACGACACCGTCGAGGACACCGAGTACGGCCTCGATCAGCTCCGCCGCGACTTCGGCGACTCCGTCGCCCTGCTCGTGGACGGCGTCACGAAGCTGGACAAGGTCAAGTTCGGCGAGGCCGCGCAGGCCGAGACCGTACGCAAGATGGTCGTGGCCATGGCCAAGGACCCGCGCGTCCTGGTCATCAAGCTCGCGGACCGCCTGCACAACATGCGCACCATGCGCTATCTCAAGCGCGAGAAGCAGGAGAAGAAGGCGCGCGAGACGCTTGAGATCTACGCGCCGCTCGCCCATCGCCTGGGCATGAACACCATCAAGTGGGAGCTGGAGGACCTCGCCTTCGCGATCCTCTACCCCAAGATGTACGACGAGATCGTCCGGCTGGTGGCCGAGCGGGCGCCGAAGCGTGACGAGTACCTGGCCATAGTGACCGACGAGGTGCAGCAGGACCTGCGCGCGGCCCGCATCAAGGCGACCGTCACCGGCCGCCCGAAGCACTACTACAGCGTCTACCAGAAGATGATCGTCCGCGGTCGCGACTTCGCGGAGATCTACGACCTGGTGGGTATTCGTGTACTTGTCGACACGGTCCGCGACTGCTACGCCGCCCTCGGCACCGTGCACGCGCGATGGAACCCGGTCCCCGGCCGGTTCAAGGACTACATCGCGATGCCCAAGTTCAACATGTACCAGTCGCTGCACACGACGGTGATCGGCCCCAACGGCAAGCCCGTCGAACTCCAGATCCGTACGTTCGACATGCACCGCCGCGCCGAGTACGGCATCGCCGCCCACTGGAAGTACAAGCAGGAGGCCGTCGCCGGCGCCTCCAAGGTGCGCTCGGACCAGCCGAGGACCACCGGCAAGGACGACCACCTCAACGACATGGCGTGGCTGCGCCAGTTGCTCGACTGGCAGAAGGAGACCGAGGACCCCGGGGAGTTCCTGGAGTCCCTGCGCTTCGACCTGTCCCGCAACGAGGTCTTCGTCTTCACGCCGAAGGGCGACGTGATAGCGCTGCCGGCGGGCTCCACCCCGGTGGACTTCTCGTACGCGGTGCACACGGAGGTCGGCCACCGGACGATAGGAGCACGGGTCAACGGAAGACTCGTACCCCTCGAATCCACCCTGGACAACGGCGACCTGGTGGAGGTCTTCACCTCCAAGGCGGCCGGCGCCGGACCGTCCCGCGACTGGCTCGGATTCGTCAAGTCGCCGCGGGCCCGCAACAAGATCCGCGCCTGGTTCTCCAAGGAGCGCCGCGACGAGGCGATCGAGCAGGGCAAGGACGCCATCGTCCGCGCGATGCGCAAGCAGAACCTGCCGATCCAGCGCATCCTGACCGGCGACTCCCTGGTCACGCTGGCGCACGAGATGCGCTACCCGGACATCTCCGCGCTGTACGCGGCGATCGGCGAGGGCCATGTCTCGGCGCAGAACGTCGTGCAGAAGCTCGTCTCCGCCCTCGGCGGCGAGGAGGCCGCGACCGAGGAGATCGACGAGTCGGTCCCGCCGACCAGGAGCCGCAGCCGCAAACGCCGCTCCAACGCCGACCCGGGCGTCGTCGTCAAGGGCGTCGACGACGTGTGGGTCAAGCTGGCCCGCTGCTGCACACCGGTACCCGGCGACCCGATCATCGGTTTCGTCACCCGGGGTAGTGGCGTATCGGTTCACCGCAGCGACTGCGTGAACGTGGAGTCACTGTCCCGCGAGCCCGAGCGCATCCTCGAGGTCGAGTGGGCGCCCACCCAGTCCTCGGTCTTCCTGGTCGCCATCCAGGTCGAGGCCCTGGACCGCTCCCGGCTCCTGTCGGACGTCACCCGCGTCCTGTCCGACCAGCACGTCAACATCCTCTCCGCGGCCGTCCAGACCTCCCGCGACCGCGTGGCCACCTCCCGCTTCACCTTCGAGATGGGCGACCCCAAGCACCTGGGCCACGTCCTGAAGGCGGTCCGGGGCGTGGAGGGCGTCTACGACGTGTACCGGATGACGTCGGCGCGCAGCAGGTCGTAGCGCAGCAGGTCCTGGCGGATACGCGGAAGGGCTCCCGTACTCACGTACGGGAGCCCTTCTCGTTGTGCGTGAGGCGTTGTGCGGGAGGGCGTCAGCCGCCGAACTCCTGCAGACCCTTGAGTGCCTGGTCGAGCAGGGCCTGGCGGCCCTCCAGCTCGCGCTCCAGCTTGTCGGCCTTGGAGCCGTTGCCCTGGGCGCGTGCCTGGTCGATCTGGCCGCGCAGCTTGTCGACGGCGGCCTGGAGCTGACCGGTCAGACCCGCGGCACGCGCGCGTGCCTCCGGGTTCGTCCGGCGCCACTCGGCCTCCTCGGACTCCTGGATCGCCCGCTCGACGGCGTGCATCCGGCCCTCGACCTTCGGCCGCGCGTCGCGCGGCACATGGCCGATGGCCTCCCAGCGCTCGTTGAGCGAGCGGAAGGCGGCGCGCGCCGTGCGGAGGTCCGTGACCGGGAGGATCTTCTCGGCCTCCTCGGCCAGCTCCTCCTTGAGCTTCAGGTTCTCCGTCTGCTCGGCGTCCCGCTCGGCGAAGACCGAGCTGCGGGCGGCGAAGAAGACGTCCTGGGCACCGCGGAAGCGGTTCCACAGGTCGTCCTCGTGCTCGCGCTGGGCGCGGCCCGCGGCCTTCCACTCGGCCATCAGGTCGCGGTAGCGCGCGGCCGTGGGGCCCCAGTCCGTCGAACCGGACAGCCCCTCGGCCTCGGCGACCAGCCGCTCCTTGGCCTTGCGGGCCTCCTCGCGCTGCGCGTCGAGCGACGCGAAGTGCGCCTTGCGGCGCTTGGAGAAGGCCGACCGCGCGTGCGAGAAGCGGTGCCACAGCTCGTCGTCCGACTTGCGGTCGAGGCGGGGGAGCCCCTTCCAGGTGTCCACCAGCGCGCGCAGCCGTTCACCGGCCGCCCGCCACTGGTCGGACTGCGCGAGCTGCTCCGCCTCGGCGACCAGCGCCTCCTTGGAGTTGCGCGCCTCGTCCGACTGCTTGGCCCGCTGCTGCTTGCGCTCCTCACGACGCGACTCGACAGTCTCCACGAGCTTGTCGAGCCGCACCCGCAGCGCCGCCAGGTCACCCACCGCGTGGTGGGCGTCCACCTGCTCCCGGATGTGGTCGATGGCGGCCTGAGCATCCTTGGCGGACAGGTCGGTGGTCTTCACTCGCTTCTCGAGGAGGCCGATCTCGACAACCAAGCCCTCGTACTTGCGCTCGAAGTAGGCCAGCGCCTCCTCAGGGGAGCCCGCCTGCCAGGAACCGACGACCTGCTCGCCGTCGGCCGTACGCACGTACACGGTCCCCGTCTCGTCGACGCGGCCCCACGGGTCGCTGCTCACAGCGCCTCCTCCACATGATGCCTGCGTGGGGCGTCAGCGCCCCCGGGCATCGTCCACAGTTTCGTCACGGCCAACATAGGCGACCGGCGGGTTGCCTGTCCGCATCCCGCGCGACCGAAGTTTCGCACCTCGGGGCGGGATGCGGACAGGATGCGATCAGGATTTCGTGACCGTCGCCTTGTTGATCACAACGGTCGCATTCGGCGCTCCGTCACCCGCTCCGGTGTTCTCTCCGGCGGCGGCGATTTTCTTCAGAACCTTCATTCCGGAGTCGGAAATCGTGCCGAACGGCGTGTAGCTCGCCGGCAGCTGACTGTCCTGGTAGACCAGGAAGAACTGGCTGCCGCCGGTGTGCTTCTGCCCGGTGTTGGCCATCGCCACGGTGCCCGCGGGATAGACGCCGCCCTTGAGGGAGGTGTCCTTCAGGTTCTCGTCCGGAATGGTGTATCCGGGACCGCCGCTACCGCTGCCCGCCGGGTCGCCGCACTGCAGCACATAGATGCCGTTGGTGGTGAGCCGGTGGCACTTGGTGTGGTCGAAGAATCCCTTGCCCGCGAGGAAGTCGAAGGAATTCACCGTGTGCGGGGCCGCCGCCGTCTTCAGCGCGATGCCTATGTCACCGCACGTCGTCGCGAGCGTCATCGTGTACTTCGCCGACTTGTCGATGGAGACCGCCGGCTCCTTCTTCCAGCTCAGCTTCTTCACCGAGCCGGCGGCCGCCTTGTCGCACGGATCCGTCGGTGCCTTGCTGGACGCCGCGGCGCTGGGAGTCGTCTCCGAACTCGCGTTGGACTTGTCGTCGTCCTTCAGCACCCCGGTCGTGTAAAGGGCGACGCTGCCGATCAGGATCACGCCGAGCACCGACGCGATCACCGAGTTGCGCATGCGTGACTTGCGCCGAGCGGCCGTGCGCCGCTGCTGCTGCCGCAAGAACTTCTCCCGGGCTAGCTGCCGCTTCCGCTGTTCCTGGGTGACCACGGGGTTTTCTCCTCATGCGTCTCGTACGTTTACTGGGACGCGTGCGTCTTGGGTGCCGACCGCCTGCGTGTGTCCCGTACCGTATATGGGTTCGCTGAGGATTCGGCAGCGCCGGTAGGCTCTGACCGCAGGCGCGACCGCTCAACAGCGCACCCGTATCGACACAACGAAGGACGATCGTGCTCATTGCCGGGTTCCCCGCCGGTGCCTGGGAGACGAACTGTTATCTCGTCGCCCCCGCAGCCGGTGAGGAGTGCGTGATCATCGACCCGGGCCACCGGGCCGCCGCCGGAGTCGAGGAAG
This sequence comes from Streptomyces pseudovenezuelae, assembly GCF_029892565.1. Classification (GTDB taxonomy): domain Bacteria; phylum Actinomycetota; class Actinomycetes; order Streptomycetales; family Streptomycetaceae; genus Streptomyces; species Streptomyces pseudovenezuelae_A. Next base: position 478,193 of record NZ_JARXVH010000006.1, read on the forward strand.
CGCTGAAGAAGCATCGGCTCAAGCCCGTCGCCGTCGTCCTGACCCACGGCCACATCGACCACGTGGCCTCGGTCGTCCCGGTGTGCGGGGCGCACGGCGTACCCGCCTGGATCCACCCCGAGGACCGCTACATGATGGCCGACCCCGAGAAGGCGCTCGGCCGTGCCATCGGCATGCCGCTCATGGGCGAGCTGACCGTGGGGGAGCCGGACGACGTCAAGGAGCTGACCGACGGCGCGAAACTGGAGCTGGCCGGGCTGGAGCTGTCCGTCGCGCACGCGCCGGGCCATACCAAGGGGTCGGTGACCTTCGGACTGCCCGAGGCGGCGGACATCCCGCCGGTCTTCTTCTCGGGCGATCTGCTCTTCGCCGGCTCCATCGGACGCACCGACCTGCCCGGCGGTGACATGGCCGACATGCTCGAATCGCTGGCCCGCGTGTGCCTGCCGCTCGAGGACTCGACCGTGGTGCTGTCCGGTCACGGCCCCCAGACGACCATCGGCCAGGAGCGCGCCACCAACCCGTATCTGCGGCAGGTGGCCGCCGGCCTCGGGAGCGTGGACGCTCCCCGACGAGGAATGTGACGAGAGACCTCCCGTGAGCACCTTTCAGGCCCCCAAGGGCACGTACGACCTGATCCCGCCGGACAGCGCCAAGTTCCTGGCCGTCCGTGAGGCGATCGCCGCGCCCCTGCGCAACTCCGGCTACGGCTACATCGAGACCCCCGGCTTCGAGAACGTGGAGCTCTTCGCGCGCGGTGTCGGCGAGTCCACCGACATCGTGACCAAGGAGATGTACGCCTTCGAGACCAAGGGCGGCGACCAGCTCGCCCTGCGCCCCGAAGGCACGGCTTCCGTACTGCGCGCGGCACTTGAGGCCAACCTCCACAAGGCGGGCAACCTCCCCGTCAAGCTCTGGTACTCGGGCTCGTACTACCGCTACGAGCGCCCGCAGAAGGGCCGTTACCGCCACTTCTCGCAGGTCGGCGCCGAGGCGATCGGTGCCGAGGACCCGGCGCTGGACGCCGAGTTGATCATCCTGGCCGACCAGGCGTACCGCTCGCTCGGCCTGCGTGAGTTCCGCATCCTGCTCAACAGCCTGGGCGACAAGGAGTGCCGTCCCGTCTACCGGGCCGCCCTCCAGGACTTCCTGCACGGCCTGGACCTCGACGAGGAGACCCTCCGCCGCGCGGACATCAACCCGCTCCGGGTCCTCGACGACAAGCGCCCGGATGTCCAGAAGCAGTTGACGGAGGCGCCCCTGCTCCGTGACTACCTCTGCGATGCCTGCAAGGCGTACCACGAGGAGGTCCGCGAGCTGATCACTGCGGCGGGCGTGGCCTTCGAGGACGACCCCCGGCTGGTGCGCGGGCTCGACTACTACACGCGTACGACCTTCGAGTTCGTCCACGACGGGCTGGGCTCCCAGTCCGCGGTGGGCGGTGGCGGTCGGTACGACGGCCTGTCCGAGATGATCGGCGGCCCCGCGTTGCCCTCCGTGGGCTGGGCGTTGGGTGTCGACCGTACGGTGCTGGCCCTTGAGGCGGAGGGTGTCGAGCTCGAACTGCCCTCCACGACCAGTGTGTTCGCGGTGCCGCTCGGCGACGAGGCCCGTCGGCTGTTGTTCGCCAAGGTCACGGAGTTGCGCAAGGTCGGGATCGCGGCCGACTTCTCCTACGGGCACAAGGGGCTCAAGGGCGCGATGAAGAACGCCAATCGCAGTGGCGCGCGCTACACGGTTGTCGCCGGCGAACGCGACCTTGCCGACGGCGTGGTCCAGTTGAAGGACATGGAGTCCGGGGACCAGACGGCGGTGGGCGTGAACGAGATCGTGGCTGAGCTGGAGTCGAGGCTGGGCTGAGGCGGTGGGGCGGAGGCCCGGGTTTTTCGCCCCCGCCGCCCCTACCCGTCCCATCACTGGGGGCTGCCGCCCCCAGACCCCCGCTTTCGGCCTGAACGGCCTCGTCCTCAAACGCCGGACGGGCTGAAAGATCAAGCGCTGGCCGGCGAAAACCCAGCCCCTCCGGCGTTTGAGGAGCGGGGTCTGCGGCGGAGCCCCAGAAGGATGGGACGGGTAGGGGCGGCGGGGGCGAGAAACCTCAGTCCAGCAATCCGTGCCGCATCGCACAAGTCACCGCCGCCGTCCGGTCATCCACCCCCAACTTCCCGAAGACCCGCAGCAGATGGGTCTTCACCGTCGACTCACCGATGAACAGCCGACGCCCGATCTCCGCGTTCGTGCACCCCTCCGCCACCAACCGCAGCACCGCGGTCTCCCGCTCGGACAACCGCGGCCGCTCCGGCTTCGCCCGCAGCCGGTCCACCAACCGCGCGGCCACCGACGGCGCCAACACCGTCTCCCCGCGCGCGGCAGCGCGAACCGCCTCCGCCAGTTGAGCCCGCGGCATGTCCTTCAGTAGATAGCCCGCCGCTCCGGCCTCCACGGCCCGCAAGATGTCGCGGTCCGTCTCGTACGTCGTCAGCACGATCACCCGGCACGCCAACCCCGTCTCACTCATGCGCACGATCGAGTCCACGCCCCCGCCCCCGGGCATCCGCAGGTCCATCAGCACGATGTCGGGCCGGAGTTCGGCCGCCAGCGCCTCCGCCTGCAGACCGCTCGCCGCGTCGGCGACGACCTCGAGGTCCGGCTCGGCGCTGAGCATCGCGCGCAGGCCCTCCCGTACGACGGGGTGGTCGTCGGCCAGGATGATCCGGATCACGGAGCGCTCCTCGATGCGATGACGGGCAGGACCACGGTCACCGTCGTGCCGTCGCCCGGGGCACTGCGGATCCGGGCCGTCCCGCCGACCTCGGTCGCCCGGGCGCGCAGCCCGGCGAGGCCGTAGCCGGGGCACGGGATACCCGGGTCGAAGCCGCAGCCGTCGTCCCGGACGCACACGGTGACCGTATCGTCGGCGTACGTCAGCGCTACCCCCACCACCGCCGAACTCCCCGCGTGCTTACGGGCGTTGGCCAGCGCCTCCTGGCAGGAGCGCAGGGCCACCACTTCGGGGGCGGCGGGCAGGGGGCGGACAGGGCCTGTCCCGTCCAGGGTCGCTTCGTGCCGGGCGGCGAGGCGGCGCAGTGCGTCGGGGAGAGAGGCGCCGTCGAGGTCGGCCGGTGCGCCGCCGGTGACCAGGGCGCGGGCCTCGGCGAGGTTCTGTCGGGCTGTGCCGTCCATCAGCGCGAGGTGGCGGCGGGCCTGCGGGAGGTCGTGGTCGAGTTCCGCCTCCACGGCCTGGATCAGCATCAGCAGGCTGGTGAAGCCCTGCGCGAGCGTGTCGTGGATCTCGCGGGCCATGCGCTCGCGCTCGGCCAGCGCGCCGTGTGACGCGGACAGACGGGAGACCTCGTGGCGACTCGCGTCCAACTCGGCTATCAACTCGGCCCGCTCCCAGCTCTGTTCGATGATCCGGACGATCCAGCTGCCGACCACCACCGAGAAGACGAAGGTGACCACGGCGAACAGGGAGTTGGCGAACAGGTCCTCGCCACTGGGCCGCCACAGCAGCGCCCAGCCCACCACCGGCGCCAGGTTGATCACCGTCACGGCCACCAGCGTCCAGCGCATCCGCAGGGTCATGAAGCACTGCGGGACGAGCGCGAACGCCATCAGCCGGGTCTCCCCGACCAGCACGGCCGACGGCAGGAACAGCGCGATCGCCCCGGCGAGATAGCGCAGCGCCTGCCGCTGGTCCGGCGGGTCCTCCTGGAGCAACCGGCGCCCCACCAGGGCGTACCAGGGCACCAGCGGCACGAGCAGCGCCGCCGCGACCGCGCGGACGGGCACGTCCGGATGCGCCGCGGCGAGCACGAAGGCGAGGGTGGCCGCCCAGGCGACCGCGAAGTACGCGTCCCAGAGCCGGATCGTCCGGTCCCAGGCGTGCTCGTCGCGGGCCACGCCCGGGCCGGTCATCCGTCGCGCCGGGTCTTCCAGCGGAAGGTCAGCAGACACAGGACCAATCCTCCGACGCACCACGCCGCAAGCACCAGCGCGATCCGTCCGAACTCCCAGCTCCCCGCCTGTTCCAGGACCCGCGCCGAATCGGGCAGGAAGACACCCCGCAGTCCCTGGCACAGCCACTTCAGCGGGAACAGGGCGCCGATGTTCAGCATCCAGTCCGGGATGGTGTCGATGGAGATGTACACCCCGGAGATGAACTGCAGGACCAGGAAGGGGAGTACGACCACGGAGCTGGCGCTCTTGGCCGACTTGGGCACCGAGCTGATCGCGATGCCCAGCAGCGCGCACCCGGTCAGCCCGAGCACGAAGATCCAGCCGAAGTCGAGCCACCTGGTCGCGTCCGACGGCAGGTCGACGTCGTACAGGGTGGTGCCGACGAGCAGCAGGATGGCCGTCTCCAGGACGCCCGTGAACAGAACCAGCCAGATCTTGCCCAGGAAGTACGCGGCCGGTGGCATCGGCGTGCCCCGCAGCCGGCGCAGCACCTTCTCGTCCCGCTCGACGGCGATCGAGATGCCCAGCGACTGGAAACTCGTCGACATGATGCCGGAGGCCATCATCGCGGGGACGTACAACTGCGAGGCGGTGACGCCCGATCCGCGCACGTCGTCGTGGAAGATCGACGCGAACAGGAACAGGAACACCACCGGGAACGCGAACGTGAACACCACCTGGTCGCGCTGCCGGAAGAACTGCTTGATCTCCAGCCCGCCCCGCCGCAGCCCCAGCCCCCAGGTCCCGGGCAGCCGCCCGGCGGGCGCCTCGGCCTTGGTCCGTACGGCGGTCGTCGTCATCGCGCGTCCTCCTGTCCGGTCAGCCGGAGGTAGACGTCCTCCAGCGTGGGGCGGCCCACCGTGAGGCCCGGGATCTCGCCGTCGAAGCGGTGCATGAGCGCGGCGACCGTCCTGGTGGGGGTGTCCGTGCGCTCGCTGCGCGCGGTGCCGTCCGGTTCGGTCCAGCCGACGGTGGCGCCGGTGCCGTAGTGCTCCCGCAGGCCGGCCGGCTCGCCCTCGGCGACGACCCGGCCCTCGGCGACCACCGCGAGCCGGTCGGCGAGTGCCTCCGCCTCCTCCAGGTAGTGCGTGGTCAGCAGGATGGTGGTGCCCTCGCCGGACAGCTTGCGGATCAGGTCCCAGAACCGACGCCGGGCCGCCGGGTCGAATCCGGTGGTCGGCTCGTCCAGGAGCAGCAGCTCGGGATCGCCGATCACCCCCAGGGCCACGTCGAGGCGGCGGCGCTGTCCGCCGGACAGGGCCTTGATCCGGGCGTCCGCCTTGGCGTCGAGACCGACCAGTCCGATGACCTCGTCGGGGTCGCGCGGTCTCGGGTAGTAGCGGGCGAAGTGCCGTACGGTCTCGCGGACCGTCAACTCGGCGGGCGCGGAGTCGTCCTGCCAGACGATTCCGACACGAGATCGCCACGCGCGTGTGCCGCGCGCCGGGTCCGAGCCCAGCACGGACACCTCGCCGCCGTCCCGCGCGCGGTTGCCCTGGAGGATCTCCACGGTGGTGCTCTTGCCGGCGCCATTGGGTCCCAGCAGGCCGAACACCTCGCCGCGCCGGATGCCCAGGTCGATGCCGTCCACCGCGGTCACGTCCCCGTACCGCTTGCGCAGGCCTCGAACGTCCACGGCGAGTTCGTTCGCGTGTGCTGTCATGCCGTACAGCGTCGTCCGGAATCGAACGCTCAGGCACGACCGTGCGTACCTCCTTATGTCCACCGAACGGTGGACAGAGGCTTCGGTACGGCACAATGGCACCTGCCTGAAGAAGGTCCAACTCTCAAGCAGATGGAATCGGCGTGATGAGCAAGACGACAGTCAAAGACGTCTCCACCGAGCCTGAGCCTTCCGAGGAAAGCGTCTCGGCGGGGTCGCGCACGGAGGGCGGCAGTCGAGCCCTCGCCCTGCTGCTGATCATCACCGGCGCGGCCGGTCTGCTCGCCGCGTGGGTCATCACGATCGACAAGTTCAAGCTGCTCGAAGCCAAGGTGGCGGGCACGTCCTTCACCCCCGGCTGCAGCCTCAACCCGGTCGTCTCCTGCGGCAGCGTCATGGAGAGCAAGCAGGCGGAGGCCTTCGGCTTCCCGAACCCGATGCTCGGCCTGGTCTGCTACGGCATCGTCATCGGCGTCGGCATGAGCCTGCTCGCCCGGGCCCGCTACCCGCGCTGGTACTGGCTCACCTTCAACTTCGGCACCCTCTTCGGCGTGGGCTTCTGCACCTGGCTGCAGTTCCAGTCCCTGTACCGGATCAACGCGCTGTGCCTGTGGTGCTCGCTGGCCTGGGTCGCCACGATCATCATGTTCTGGTACGTGACCTCGTTCAACATCCGCAAGGACTTCCTGCCCGCCCCGCGCTGGCTGAAGGCGTTCTTCGGCGAGTTCACCTGGGTGATGCCCGTCCTGCACATCGGCATCATCGGCATGCTGATCCTGACCCGCTGGTGGGACTTCTGGACCAGCTGACGGCCGGGACCCGACTGTCAGTGCGGTGAACTAGGGTTTCAGCGTGGAGCCCGACCTGTTCACCGCAGCAGCAGAAGATCGCCAGGAGAAGGACCCGACCGGCAGCCCCCTGGCGGTCCGGATGCGCCCGCGCACCCTCGACGAGGTGGTGGGCCAGCAGCACCTGCTGAAGCCGGGCTCGCCCCTGCGCCGACTGGTCGGCGAGGGCGCCGGTGGCCCGGCCGGACCGTCGTCCGTGATCCTGTGGGGACCGCCGGGCACGGGCAAGACGACCCTGGCGTACGTCGTCTCCAAGGCCACCAACAAGCGCTTCGTCGAGCTGTCGGCGATCACCGCGGGCGTCAAGGAGGTCCGCGCGGTCATCGAGGGCGCCCGCCGCGCCACCGGCGGCTACGGCAAGGAGACCGTCCTCTTCCTGGACGAGATCCACCGCTTCAGCAAGGCCCAGCAGGACTCCCTGCTCCCCGCCGTCGAGAACCGCTGGGTGACCCTGATCGCGGCGACCACGGAGAACCCGTACTTCTCGATCATCTCCCCCCTGCTCTCCCGCTCCCTGCTGCTGACCCTCGAACCCCTCACGGACGACGACCTGCGCGCCCTGCTCCGCCGCGCCCTCACCGACGAGCGCGGCCTCAAGAGCTCCGTCACCCTCCCCGAGGACACCGAGGAACACCTCCTGCGCATCGCCGGCGGCGACGCGCGCCGCGCCCTGACCGCCCTGGAGGCGGCTGCCGGGGCCGCCCTCGACAAGGGCGAGGCGGAGGTCGCCCTGCAGACGCTGGAGGAGGTCGTCGACCGGGCCGCGGTGAAGTACGACCGCGACGGCGACCAGCACTACGACGTCGCCAGCGCCCTGATCAAGTCCATCCGCGGCTCGGACGTCGACGCGGCCCTGCACTACCTGGCCCGCATGATCGAGGCCGGCGAGGACCCCCGCTTCATCGCCCGCCGCCTGATGATCTCCGCGAGCGAGGACATCGGCCTGGCCGACGCGAACGCCCTGCCGACGGCGGTGGCCGCCGCCCAGGCCGTGGCGATGATCGGCTTCCCGGAGGCCGCGCTGACCCTCAGTCACGCCACCATCGCCCTCGCCCTGGCCCCCAAGTCCAACGCGGCGACCACGGCGATCGGCGCCGCCCTGGAGGACGTACGCAAGGGGCATGCGGGACCGGTGCCGATGCATCTGCGGGACGGGCACTACAAGGGCGCGGCCAAGCTGGGGCACGCGCAGGGGTACGTCTACCCGCACGACCTGCCCGAAGGCATCGCCGAGCAGCAGTATGCGCCGGAGGAGCTGAAGGACCGCGAGTACTACACCCCGACCCGGCACGGCGCGGAGGCGCGGTACGCGGACGCGGTGGAGTGGACCCGCAAGCACCTCGGTCGAAAGCGGTCCTGAGTACCCTGTAGAATCCCTCGAAGTGCCGAGTCCCGCGCAGTCAGAGCGGGACAACCGGCCGGAGACCCGGTCCCTCGTGGATCGGCTCCAGGAGCGTCGCGCACCGTTGAACGGTGTCGCGGGCAGCCCACCACCACTCGTCGTACGACGGGACCGGTCGGTGGGCCACTCGCGTGCTGCACAGAGTGCCCAGATCAGGGGAGCGGCTGCCCACCGAGTCCGTCAGGACGAGGCGGGTTTCCCCGGCTGCGGATGCGACCTCCCCCAACGCTGACAAGCCGAAAGAAACGGAAAGAGACAGACAGTGGCGAATCAGCCCCGTCCCAAGGTCAAGAAGTCGCGTGCCCTCGGCATCGCGCTGACCCCGAAGGCCGTCAAGTACTTCGAGGCCCGCCCCTACCCGCCGGGCGAGCACGGCCGTGGCCGCAAGCAGAACTCGGACTACAAGGTCCGTCTGCTGGAGAAGCAGCGTCTGCGCGCGCAGTACGACCTCTCCGAGCGCCAGCTGGTCCGCGCCTACGAGCGTGCCTCCAAGGTGCAGGGCAAGACCGGTGAGGCGCTGATCATCGAGCTCGAGCGCCGTCTCGACGCCCTGGTCCTGCGTTCGGGCATCGCCCGCACCATCTACCAGGCCCGTCAGATGGTCGTGCACGGCCACATCGAGGTCAACGGCCAGAAGGTCGACAAGCCGTCGTTCCGTGTCCGTCCCGACGACGTCGTGATGGTCCGCGAGCGCAGCCGCAGCAAGACCCTGTTCGAGGTCTCCCGCGCCGGTGGCTTCGCCCCCGACGGCGAGACCCCGCGCTACCTCCAGGTGAACCTCGGCGCCCTGGCGTTCCGCCTGGACCGCGAGCCGAACCGCAAGGAGATCCCGGTGATCTGCGACGAGCAGCTCGTCGTCGAGTACTACGCCCGCTGATCACCGGCAGGCGGTAGCACCACCTCAGCCCGCCGTTTCCCCGCCCTTGTGGGCGCGGGAGGCGGCGGGTTCGTGCGTCTGCACCCCCGCCGTGGCCCGCAGCACCGGCCCCCGTGGCGCGGGCAGCCCGTCCAGCGGCCGCTCCAGCGCCCGGGACACCGCCGCCTCCCGCACCAGCCGCGCCCCTTCCCGTACGCACTCCTCGTACCGCGCGTCGCCCAGTCCCTCCCGGGCCTTCGCCTCGCACAGTTCGTGCGGGGCGTTGTAGTACGCCGAGCCGAACAGCGGCAGGCCCACCGAGCGCCACATCCGCCCCGCCGCTCCTTGCAGTACCGCGGCCTCGGCCGCGTCGCCCTCCACCGCGGTGACCAGGGCCAGCAGCTCCACGGCGAGCACCGAGCCGAGCAGATCGTGGAAGGCGTGGGCACTGCCCAGGCAGTCGGTGAGCAGGGCGCGGGCCCGCACCGGATCGCCGTCGGCCCAGGCCGCGTACGCCAGGACGTACAGCGCGTAGGCGCGGCTCCACCGCTCGCCGTGGTCCTCGCAGACCTGGCGCACGTCCTCGCACATGCCCACCGCGCCCGCCAGATCGCCCTGGAACGCCAGGGACATCGCCAGCTCGACCTGGCCCATCAGGACGTTGCTGTTCAGCTCGCCGATCTCCTGGTAGCGGTCGAGCGCCGAGCGCAGCAGCGTCTCCGCGCGCGGCATGTCGTCCGTGACCAGGGCCAGACAGCCCGTGCGGTGCTCCGCGTACGCCACCGCCGTAGGACTGGCGGAGAGTTCCGCCTCCTCCCGGCACTCCTGGAGCGCCGCCAGCGCGGGCACCGTGTCGCCTTGGAGGACGGCCACGTAGCCGAGCACCCACAGCGCCTTCAGCCGGGAGTCCTCGTGGCCGGAGTCCAGTCGCACGACCTGGTCCAGCCAGTGCCGGCCCTCCGAGAGGCGGCCGCAGCCGGCCCAGTAGAACCAGAGCGAGGCCGCGAGGTACTGGCCCAGATGGGCCTCCTCCGGCTCGGTCAGGCAGTGTTCGAGGGCGCTGCGCAGATTCGGCAGCTCCGCCTCCACGCGCACGGCCACCTCCGCCTGGCGCGGTGAGAACCAGTCCAGCTCGCACCAGGTGGCCAGGCCCAGGTACCAGTCGCGGTGCCGGCGCCGCAGTCGGGCCGCGTCCCCTGTCGCCTCCAGCCAGTCCGCGCCGTAGGCCCGGACCGTGTCCAGCATGCGGTAGCGCAGACCCGAGGGCGTCTCCTCGCGGACCACCACCGACTGCGCGAGCAGCTCCGAGAGCACGTCGAGGACGCCGTCGGCGACCAGGCCGTGCCCGCTGCACACGTACTCGACGGCCTCCAGGTCGAACTGCCCCGCGAACACCGCGAGCCGCGCCCACAGCAACCGCTGCTCGGGCGTGCACAGTTCATGGCTCCAGCCGATCGCCGTACGCAGCGTCTGGTGCCGCGGCAGCGCGTCCCGGCCCCCGCCGGTCAGCAGCCGGAACCGGTCGTCGAGCCGCGCCAGCAACTCCTCGGGAGGCAGCGCCCGCAGTCGCCCGGCGGCCAGCTCGATCGCCAGCGGGATGCCGTCCAGGCGCCGGCACAGTTCCCGTACCTCCGGTCCGTCCGCCTGCTCCAAGCCCTGCTGCGCCGCCCGGCGCACGAACAGCTCCACCGCCTCGCGCTCCTCCAGCGGCGCCAGCGGGAAGACCCGCTCGCCCGTGACGGCCAGGGGCCTGCGTCCCACGGCGAGCACCCGGAGACCGGGCACCTCGCGCAGCAGTTCGCTCACCAGGCCGGCGCAGACGTCCACCAGATGCTCGAACCCGTCCAGGACCAGCAGGAGTTGACGCTCCGCGAGATGCGCGAGCAGCGTCTCGCGCGGCGGCCGGGTCGTGTGGTCGGTGAGACCGAGGGCGTCGACGAGGGCGTAGTCGACGAATTCCGGATCGTGCACCTGCGCCAGATCGACCCGCCACACCCCGTCCCGTGGCGCGCGGCGCGAGGCCGCCCGCACCGCGAGCCGCGACTTGCCGACCCCGCCGGCTCCGGTCACGGTGACCAGCCGCGTGGCGTCGAGAGCCCGTGCCAGTGCGGCCAGTTCGGCCGTGCGGCCGACGAAGGCGTCGAGTTCCAGGGGCAGATTGCCGTTCACAGGGGTGCCGCCTGACGGAGAACCTCGCATGAGACACGGAGCGTACTGAACCGTATTCACTCCGTACAATCGCTTCCCGCAACTCTTGCCCTTGCGGCCCGGAATCCGGTACAGAGCGGCATCCCCGGCGCGATAGGCTCGGTCACGACTTTCTCGATGTTCAGGCACGTTTCAGGGAGCGGGTGCACGCGGTGTCCGGTGGAGAGGTGGCCGGGATCCTGGTGGCCGTCTTCTGGGCGATCCTGGTCTCCTTCCTCGCCGTCGCACTGGTGAGGCTGGCCCAGACGCTCAGGGCGACGACCAAGCTGGTCGCGGACGTGACCGATCAGGCGGTCCCGCTGCTGGCCGACGCCTCCGCGGCGGTGCGCTCCGCGCAGACCCAGATCGACCGGGTCGACGCGATCGCCACCGACGTCCAGGAGGTCACGTCGAACGCGTCGGCGCTGTCGACCACCGTCGCCTCCACCTTCGGCGGCCCGCTGGTCAAGGTCGCGGCCTTCGGCTACGGCGTCCGCCGCGCCCTCGGCGCCCGCCGGGACGACGTGCCCGCGCCCGCCAAGGAGTCCCGGCGTACCGTGATCGTGGGCCGTACCGTCCCGGGCACGCGGCGGGGCAAGCGAAACCTCCGCGGAAAGAGGGACTGAGACCTAGCGATGTTCCGCCGTACCTTCTGGTTTTCGACCGGCGTCGCCGCCGGTGTCTGGGCCACCACCAAGGTCAACCGCAAGCTGAAGCAGCTGACCCCCGAGAACCTGGCCGCCGCGGCGGCCAACAAGGCGCTCGACGCGGGTCACCGGCTCAAGGACCGGGCGGTCGGCTTCGCGCTCGACGTCCGCGACAACATGGCCCGGCGGGAGGAAGAGCTGGGCGAGGCGCTGGGCATCAACGCGTCCCCCGAACTCCCCGCGCCCCGGCGCTACGCGGCCATCGAGAACCGCAGCGTCACCAAGTACATCGAAGCCCCGACGTCCTCGCCGACGAACAACCCGTCGACGAAGAACCCGTACAACCGGAATGAGGACCACTGATGGAGTCGGCAGAGATCCGCCGCCGCTGGCTGAGCTTCTACGAGGAGCGCGGTCACACCGTCGTCCCTTCGGCGTCGCTCATCGCGGACGACCCGACTCTGCTCCTGGTCCCCGCCGGCATGGTCCCCTTCAAGCCGTACTTCCTCGGTGAGGTCAAGCCGCCGTGGGCGCGCGCCACCAGCGTGCAGAAGTGCGTGCGCACGCCCGACATCGAAGAGGTCGGCAAGACCACCCGGCACGGCACCTTCTTCCAGATGTGCGGCAACTTCTCCTTCGGCGACTACTTCAAGGAAGGCGCCATCAAGTACGCCTGGGAGCTGCTCACCAGCCCCCAGGACAAGGGTGGTTACGGCCTGGAGCCGGAGAAGCTCTGGATCACCGTCTACAAGGACGACGACGAGGCCGAGCGCATCTGGCACGACGTCATCGGCGTGCCCAAGGAGCGCATCCAGCGCCTGGGCATGAAGGACAACTACTGGTCCATGGGCGTCCCCGGACCCTGCGGCCCGTGTTCCGAGATCAACTACGACCGCGGCCCCGAGTTCGGCGCCGAGGGCGGCCCCGCCGTCAACGACGAGCGGTACGTGGAGATCTGGAACCTCGTCTTCATGCAGTACGAGCGCGGCGAGGGCATCGGCAAGGACAACTTCGAGATCCTCGGCGAACTCCCCAGCAAGAACATCGACACGGGCCTCGGCCTGGAACGCCTCGCCATGATTCTGCAGGGCGTGCAGAACATGTACGAGATCGACACCTCCATGGCGGTCATCAAGAAGGCCACCGAGCTGACCGGCGTCGAGTACGGCGCCGCGCACGACTCCGACGTCTCCCTGCGCGTGGTCACCGACCACATGCGGACGTCCGTGATGCTCATCGGCGACGGCGTGACCCCCGGCAACGAGGGCCGCGGCTATGTGCTGCGCCGCATCATGCGCCGCGCCATCCGCAACATGCGCCTCCTCGGTGCCACCGGCCCGGTCGTCCTCGACCTGATCGACACCGTGATCCGGATGATGGGCCAGCAGTACCCGGAGCTGGTCACCGACCGCGAGCGCATCGAGAAGGTCGCCGTCGCCGAGGAGAACGCCTTCCTCAAGACGCTGAAGGCCGGCACCAACATTCTCGACACCGCCGTCGGCGACACCAAGGCCGGCGGCGGCACGGTGCTCGCCGGCGACAAGGCGTTCCTGCTCCACGACACCTGGGGCTTCCCGATCGACCTCACCCTCGAAATGGCCGCCGAACAGGGCCTTTCGGTGGACGAGGACGGCTTCCGCCGCCTGATGAAGGAGCAGCGGGAGCGCGCCAAGGCCGACGCCCAGGCCAAGAAGACCGGCCACGCCGGGGTCGGCGCCTACCGCGCGATCGCGGACGCCGCCGGTGCCACCGACTTCTTCGGCTACTCCGACACCGAGGGCGAGACCACCGTCGTCGGCATCCTCGTCGACGGCGTCTCCTCGCCGGCCGCCACCGAGGGCGACGAGGTCGAGATCGTCCTCGACCGCACCCCCTTCTACGCCGAGGGCGGCGGCCAGATCGGCGACACCGGCCGCATCAAGGTCGACACCGGTGCCGTCATCGAGATCCGCGACACCCAGAAGCCGGTCCCGGGCGTCTACGTCCACAAGGGCGTCGTCCAGGTCGGCGAAGTCACCGTCGGTGCCAAGGCACTCGCCTCGATCGACCGCCGCCGCCGCACGGCCATCGCCCGTGCCCACTCGGCCACGCACCTCACCCACCAGGCACTGCGCGACGCCCTCGGCCCGACGGCCGCGCAGGCCGGCTCCGAGAACCAGCCCGGTCGCTTCCGCTTCGACTTCGGTTCGCCGTCCGCCGTTCCGGCGGCCGTGATGACCGACGTCGAGCAGAAGATCAACGAGGTGCTCGCCCGCGACCTGGATGTGCACGCCGAGGTCATGGGCATCGACCAGGCCAAGAAGGAAGGCGCCATCGCCGAGTTCGGCGAGAAGTACGGCGAGCGGGTCCGCGTGGTGACCATCGGCGACTTCTCCAAGGAACTGTGCGGCGGCACGCACGTGCACAACACCGCCCAGCTGGGCCTGGTGAAGCTGCTCGGCGAGTCGTCGATCGGCTCCGGTGTCCGACGTATCGAAGCGCTCGTCGGTGTCGACGCCTACAACTTCCTCGCCCGGGAGCACACCGTCGTCGCCCAGCTCCAGGAGCTCATCAAGGGCCGCCCGGAGGAGTTGCCCGAGAAGGTCTCCGCGATGCTCGGCAAGTTGAAGGACGCCGAGAAGGAGATCGAGAAGTTCCGCGCCGAGAAGGTGCTGCAGGCCGCCGCCGGTCTCGTCGAGTCGGCCAAGGACGTGCAGGGTGTCGCGGTCGTGACCGGTCAGGTCCCGGACGGCACGACCCCGGACGACCTGCGTCGGCTGGTCCTCGACGTGCGCGGTCGCATCCAGGGCGGCCGGGCCGCCGTGGTCGCGCTCTTCACGGTCAACAACGGCAAGCCGCTCACGGTCATCGCCACCAACGACGGCGCCCGTGACCGCGGTCTCAAGGCCGGCGAACTGGTCCGCGCGGCCGCCAAGACCCTCGGCGGCGGGGGCGGCGGCAAGCCGGACGTCGCCCAGGGCGGCGGCCAGAACCCGGCCGCGATCGGCGACGCGGTCGACGCCGTCGAGCGACTCGTCGCCGAGACGGCCAAGTAGAAGCGGTCCGGACGATGAGAAGAGGACGTCGCCTCGCGATCGACGTCGGGGACGCCCGCATCGGGGTCGCCTCGTGCGACCCCGACGGGATCCTCGCCACTCCGGTCGAGACGGTCCCCGGACGGGACGTCCCGGCAGCCCATGGCCGGCTGCGGGAACTCGTCGAGGAGTACGAGCCGATCGAGGTCGTCGTCGGTCTGCCCCGCTCCCTCAAAGGGGGCGAGGGACCGGCCGCGGTCAAGGTTCGGGCCTTCACCCAGGAGCTGGCCAAGGGGATCGTGCCGATACCGGTCCGGCTGGTCGACGAGCGGATGACCACGGTGACGGCCAGTCAGGGGCTGCGCGCCTCGGGGGTGAAGTCGAAGAAGGGCCGCTCGGTCATCGACCAGGCAGCCGCTGTGATCATCCTTCAGCAGGCACTTGAATCCGAACGGGTGTCAGGTAAAGCCCCCGGCGAAGGCGTCGAAGTGGTCATCTGATCGCGATACGGTAACGTTCCGCGCGATGCGATGGTTTTCGAACAGCCACCGCACAGCAAGAGGCGAAACGGAATCCGGCCCACCAGCCGCGTGCCGCGCCGTCCGTCGGCTCTAGGGGATCGATGACTGAGTATGGCCGGGGTCATGGCTCCGAACCGTGGCATCCCGAGGACCCGTTGTTCAGGGACGGTGAATGGGAGGGACAGCAGGCCCAGGCGGGTCAGCAGTCTCCCTACGGCGGCCAGCCGCAGCATTATTCGGAGCAGCCCCAGCAATCGCAGCAGTCCCAGTACGGCGACTGGAGCGACGGCGGGCAGAACGCCTACGGTCAGGCGCAGCAGTATCCCCAGTACGACCAGCAGCAATACGACCAACAGCAGTATGCCCAGCAGCAGTACGAACAGCAGCAGTACGAACAGCAGTACGGCACTCAGGGGCAGCAGCAGAACTACGCGGGTCACACCCAGCAGCCCTACGACAGCAGCGGCCAGACCGAGCAGCCGTACGACAACAGCGGCCAGACCCAGCAGCCCTACGACAACGGCGCCTGGGGTTCCGGCGCCCACACGCATGTCCAGTACACGGACCCTTCGGACCCGTACGGCCAACAGGCCGCCGCATACGGGGGCGAGCAGCCCGACTACTACGGCACGCCGGACGCGTATCCGCCGCCCGAGCCGCCCAGCCGCAGACAGCCCGAGCCGGAGCCGAAACCCGACTGGGATCCCGGGCCCGACCAAGGCGAACACGCCTTCTTCGCGGGCGGCGGCGGTGACGATGACGACGAGGAGCCCGATGACGAGGGCAACGGTCGGCGCGGCCGGGGCGAGCGGAAGGGCAAGGACGGCAAAGGCAAGAAACGCCGTAGCGGCTGCGCCTGCCTGGTGGTGTTGCTGGTGTTCGGCGGCGGACTCGGCGGGGTCACGTACTTCGGGTACCAGTTCTACAAAGATCGTTTCGGCTCGGCACCGGACTACGCGGGTGACGGCACCAGTAAGACGGTGAGCGTCCAGATCCCCAAGGGCGCGGGCGGATACGAGATCGGCCGGCGGCTGAAGGAGTCCGGTGTCGTCAAGAGCGTCGACGCGTTCGTCGCCGCCCAGTCGCAGAACCCCAAGGGAAAAACAATTCAGGCGGGCGCCTATCTCCTGAAGACGGAGATGTCCGGCGAGAGCGCCGTCGCGATGATGCTCGACCCCAAGAGCCAGAACAACGTGATGGTCACTCCGGGCCAGCGCAATGTCAGTGTGTACAAGGCGATCGACGCGAAACTCGACCTCTCCTCCGGTGCCACCAGGAAGATCGCGGAACAGAAATACAAGACCCTTGGCCTGCCGAGCTGGGCGAACGACAACAAGGAGATCAAGGACCCGCTGGAGGGCTTCCTCTCCCCGGGCACCTATCCCGCCGCAAAGGGCATGAAGCCCGAGACGGTTCTCAAGTCGATGGTCAGCGACGCCGCCGAGGCCTACGCCAAGTACGATCTCGCGGCGAAGGCCAAGGAACTGAAGCTGGACAGCCCCTTGCAGGTCATCACGGTCGCGAGCCTCGTCCAGGCCGAGGGAAAGACCGAGGACGACTACCGCAAGATGGCGGAAGTGGTCTACAACCGTCTCGATCGCGCGAACCCCGAGACGTACGGCCTGTTGCAGTTCGACTCGACCTTCAATTACCTGAAGGGTCAGAGCAACATCAACATCAGCGAGTCGGAGATCAACAAGAACCAGGACCCGTACAACACGTACACACAGAAGGGCCTGCCGCCCGGCCCGATCGACAACCCGGGCGACGTCGCGCTGAAGGCGGCACTGAATCCGACGGAAGACGGCTGGTTCTACTTCGTCGCGACCGACGGTGTGAAAAAGACCGAATTCGCCAAGACGCACGCCGACTTCCTGAAGCTCAAGGACAAGTTCAATGAGGCCACGGGTAGCTGACACCCGCCGGGCGGCAGTACTAGGCAAGCCCATCGCCCACTCCCTGTCGCCGGTGCTGCACCGCGCCGCTTATCAGGAATTGGGGCTCGCGGACTGGTCCTACGACCGGTTCGAGGTCGACGAGGCCGCACTGCCCGGTTTCTTCGGGCAACTCGGGTCGGAGTGGGCCGGGCTGTCGCTGACCATGCCGCTGAAGCGCGCGGTGATACCGCTGCTCGACGAGATCAGCGAGACGGCCGCCTCGGTCGACGCGGTCAACACCGTCGTCTTCACCGAGGACGGTCGCGCTCTCGGCGACAACACCGACATCCCCGGCATGGTCGCCGCCCTGCGCGAGCACGGCATCGAACAGGTCGACTCGGCGGCGATCCTGGGCGCCGGCGCCACCGCCTCCTCCGCCCTCGCCGCACTGGCCCGCGTCTGCACCGGCGATGTCGTCGTCTACGTCCGCAGCGCGGCCCGCGCCGCCGAGATGCGCCAGTGGGGCGAGCGGCTCGACGTCGAGGTGCGTATCGCGGACTGGGCGGACGCGGCCGAGGCCCTGCGCGCCCCGCTCGTCGTCGCCACCACCCCGGCGGGCGCCACCGATGCCCTCTCCGGCGCCGTCCCCGAGCGGCCCGCCACCCTCTTCGACGTGCTCTACGACCCGTGGCCGACCGAACTCGCGGCCCGCTGGTCGGCGTACGGTGGCGCTGTCGTCAGCGGGCTCGACCTGCTGGTGCACCAGGCGGTGCTCCAGGTCGAGCAGATGACGGGACGCGCGCCGGCCCCCCTGGGCGCCATGCGAAAAGCGGGCGAACACGCACTCGAATCCCGCTAGGATTCGCCTGTTCCGCAGGGGGCGGAACGGAATTCGGGGGAGTGGGTCATGGCCACAGGTGTGCCGCTGGCGTCCGGCAAGAGCGAGATCTTCGAGGCCGTCCTGAAGTTCCTGCCCGACTGGGTGCAGATCACGGTCCTCGGCCTGATCGTGCTCGCCGTGGTCGCGTCCTGGGTGCTGAAGCTGGTGGCGAAGATCAAGTACCGACGTGCCGTGCGCAACGGCGTGCCGGTGCACGCGGCGGCGCGGTACGGACAGGGACGCGGCGCGGACTACCTGGGGGCGTACGCGCCGCAGCAGGCGCCGAGCCAGGGCAGCGGCGCCGACCACCTGGGCGCCTACGCCCCGCAGCCGCGTCAGCAGGACGCCTCCAACTGACACACTCGCCGTCCGTCTGCTGGACCGGCGGCCGGGCCCGGGGCCCGGACGTGGGAGGATCGGGGGATGGCGGGCCAGGGCCGCGCACCTGGTCGGGCCGTCGCCGTACGCGAGGACGCGCGTACGCAGGCAGTACCAGGGCGCGAGCACTGAGGAGCATCGTTGAGCAGGCTGCGTTGGCTGACCGCGGGAGAGTCCCACGGTCCCGCACTTGTCGCGACGCTGGAGGGCCTTCCCGCCGGCGTGCCGATCACCACCGACATGGTCGCCGACCACCTGGCCCGGCGTCGGCTCGGCTACGGCCGCGGTGCCCGCATGAAGTTCGAGCGCGACGAGGTCACCTTCCTCGGTGGCGTCCGGCACGGCCTCACGCTCGGTTCCCCGGTCGCGATCATGGTGGGCAACACCGAGTGGCCCAAGTGGGACCAGGTCATGGCGGCCGACCCGGTCGACCCGGAGATCCTCGCCGGGCTCGCCCGCAACGCCCCGCTGACCCGCCCGCGCCCCGGCCACGCCGACCTCGCGGGCATGCAGAAGTACGGCTTCGACGAGGCCCGGCCGATCCTGGAACGCGCTTCGGCCCGGGAGACCGCGGCCCGTGTGGCGCTGGGCGCGGTGGCCCGGTCGTACCTCAAGGAGACGGCCGGCATCGAGATCGTCTCGCACGTGGTCGAACTGGCCGCCGCGAAGGCCCCGCAGGGAGTCCTGCCCACGCCGGCCGACGTCGAGAAGCTGGACGCCGACCCGGTGCGCTGCCTGGACGCGGACGCGTCGAAGGCGATGGTCGCGGAGATCGACCAGGCCCACAAGGACGGCGACACCCTCGGCGGTGTGGTCGAGATCCTGGCCTACGGCGTGCCGGTGGGCCTCGGCTCGCACGTGCACTGGGACCGCAAGCTGGACGCCCGGCTGGCCGGTGCGCTCATGGGCATCCAGGCCATCAAGGGCGTCGAGATCGGCGACGGCTTCGAGCTGGCGCGGGTGCCCGGCTCGCAGGCGCACGACGAGATCGTGAAGACCGACGAGGGCATCCGCCGGGTCTCCGGCCGCTCCGGCGGCACCGAGGGCGGCCTGAGCACGGGCGAACTGCTGCGCGTACGCGCCGCGATGAAGCCCATCGCCACCGTTCCGCGCGCCCTGCGGACCGTCGACGTCGCCACCGGCGAGGCCACGCAGGCCCACCACCAGCGTTCCGACGTGTCCGCCGTGCCGGCCGCCGGTATCGTCGCCGAGGCGATGGTCGCGCTGGTCCTCGCCGACGCGGTCGCGGAGAAGTTCGGCGGCGACTCGGTCCCCGAGACTCGCCGCAATGTGCGCTCCTACCTCGAGCACCTGGCCATCCGGTGAGCCCCGCACCCGTGGTCGTGCTGGTGGGCCCGATGGGCGTCGGCAAGTCGACCGTCGGACAGCTGCTGGCCGAGCGCCTCGGCGTCGGCTACCGGGACACCGACGACGACATCGTCGCCGAGCAGGGCCGGACCATCGCCGAGATCTTCGTCGACGGGGGCGAGCCCGCCTTCCGGGCGATCGAGAAGCAGGCGGTGCGCCGGGCACTCGCCGAGCACGAAGGTGTCCTCGCCCTGGGCGGCGGCTCGGTCCTCGACGAGGAGACCCGCGCGCTGCTGGCCGGGCAGCGGGTCGTCTACCTCTCGATGGACGTCGAGGAAGCCGTCAAGCGCACCGGCCTGAACGCCGCCCGCCCGCTCCTCATGATCAACCCGCGCAAGCAGTGGCGCGAACTGATGGAGGTCAGGCGGCACTTGTACGAGGAGATCGCCACCGCGGTCGTGGCCACCGACGGCCGTACACCCGAAGAGGTCACCCAAGTCGCCTTGGACGCACTGGAGTTGAAGGAAGCATGAGCGAGGCAGTGACCCGGATCCAGGTCGGCGGCACCGCGGGCAACGAGCCCTACGAGGTCCTGGTGGGCCGTCAACTCCTGGGCGAGCTGGCCGGGTTGATCGGCGAGAAGGCCAAGCGGGTCGCCGTCGTGCACCCCGAGGCGCTCGCCGAGACCGGCGAGGCGCTCCGCGGCGACCTGGCCGAGCAGGGCTTCGAGGCCGTCGCCATCCAGGTGCCGAACGCGGAGGAGGCCAAGACCGCCGAGGTCGCCGCCTACTGCTGGAAGGCGCTCGGCCAGTCCGGCTTCACCCGCTCCGACGTCATCGTCGGCGTGGGCGGCGGCGCGAGCACCGACCTGGCCGGATTCGTCGCCGCGACCTGGCTGCGCGGGGTGCGCTGGATCGCCGTACCGACCACCGTGCTGGCCATGGTGGACGCGGCCGTCGGCGGCAAGACCGGCATCAACACCGCCGAGGGCAAGAACCTGGTCGGCGCCTTCCACCCGCCGGCCGGCGTGCTGTGCGACCTGGCCGCGCTGGACTCCCTGCCGGTCAACGACTACGTCTCCGGACTCGCCGAGATCATCAAGGCGGGCTTCATCGCCGACCCGCTGATCCTGGACCTCATCGAGTCCGACCCGCAGGCGGCGCGCACCCCCGCGGGACCGCACACGGCTGAGCTGATCGAGCGCTCCATCCGCGTCAAGGCCGAGGTGGTCTCCTCGGACCTCAAGGAAGCCGGCCTGCGCGAGATCCTCAACTACGGCCACACCCTGGGCCACGCCATCGAGAAGAACGAGCGCTACAAGTGGCGGCACGGCGCGGCCGTCTCGGTCGGTCTGCACTTCGCCGCCGAACTCGGCCGTCTGGCAGGCCGGTTGGACGACGCCACGGCCGACCGGCACCGCACGATCCTCGAATCGGTCGGCCTGCCCCTGCACTACCGCTACGACCAGTGGCCCAAGCTCCTGGAGAACATGCGGGTCGACAAGAAGTCCCGCGGCGACCTGCTCCGCTTCATCGTCCTGGACGGCCTGGCCAAGCCGACCGTCCTGGAGGGCCCCGACCCGGCCGTACTGCTCGCCGCGTACGGCGAGGTGGGCGAGTAAGTCCACTGGAGCGCCGTCCGTCCGAATTGCCGATCTGCCCTTGTGGGCACGGGCACTTCGGACCGCCCCCGGCCGTTCACCAAACGACGGCCGGGGAAGGTACCGTTCGGTAGGGAGTGGGGGGCAGCCCCCGTCGCCAGCGCCAATTGCCTGTACGAGACGGAGTGGCACCGGATGCAGCACGCAGTGGGTTCTCCGCTGCCGCCGCCCCATCAGCCGGGGCACGGACCGGTCGCCGGCTGGTCGCCGGCCGCGCACCACCCGGGTCACCCGGGCCCGCACCAGGGCCCGGCCCCCGTGCCTCCGCCGCCTCCGGCCCAGGGCTTCCCCGGAGCACCCCCGGCCATGGCCCCACCCACTCCGCAGCGGGCCCCGACCCCGCCGCCGTCCGTCCCGGACACCACCGGCCACGTCCCGCTGCCGCCCGGCGGCCCGGTCGCGATGCCCAGCGTCCCGCCGACCGCCACGGCCGGCGCGGACCCGGCGTCCACGACCCTCGCCGTCCTGCTGATCGGCCCCGCCGGCGCCGGCAAGACGAGCGTCGCCAAGTACTGGGCGGACCACCGCCGAGTCCCCACCGCCCACATCAGCCTCGACGACGTACGCGAATGGGTCCGCTCGGGCTTCGCCGACCCGCAGTCCGGCTGGAACGACCACTCCGAGGCCCAGTACCGCCTGGCCCGCCGCACCTGCGGCTTCGCCGCCCGCAACTTCCTCGCCAACGGCATCTCCTGCATCCTCGACGACGCCGTCTTCCCCGACCGCCCGGTCGTCGGCCTCGGCGGCTGGAAGCGCCACGTCGGTCCCGGCCTCCTCCCGGTGGTCCTGCTGCCGGGTCTGGAAATCGTCCTGGAACGCAACGCCGAACGCGCCGGCAACCGCCGCCTCACCGACGAGGAGGTCGCCCGCATCCACGGCCGCATGGCGGGCTGGTACGGCTCGGGCCTCCCGATCATCGACAACTCCCAAATGGACGTGGCCCAAACGGCAGCAGTCCTGAACGACGTACTGGCAAGATCAATAGCAAGCCCCCCTAACTGGTAGACGCCGGGGAGCATGCCCACCTTTAAGGGGCGCGGGGATCTGCGCGACAAGCCCCCACGCACCGCCACTCGCCACACAACATCGAGTGGCACCCCGTCCCCCGAACGGAACCCTCAAAACCAGCACAATCCAGGCATCCCTCCTACGCTCATCTCATGTCAGAGATGTACGCAATCCGCCGAACCCGGCTAAGGGAACAGTGCAACGCCGCCGGCAACGCGGCAGCGCTCGTCTCCCGCCCGGCCAACGTCCGCTACCTCGCAGGCGCGTCCCCGCAGGGGTCCGTCCTGCTCCTGGGGAAAACCGAGGACCTGCTCCTCTGCACCGGCCCCCCGGACGAAAGACCCTCAGACGGCCGCCCGGACGAGACGATCCGCGTACAGAGCCTCCCGGGCAGCGCAGGCGACCCGGCCGTCGCGGCCGCAGGCCTGGCCATGGCCCAGGGCGCGGACTCCCTCGCGGTGGAGGAACACCACCTCACAGTCGCCCGGCACCGGGAAATCCGCTCAGTCGCACCCCGCATCCGCGTCGCAGACCTCGGCGGTGCCGTAGAACAGCTCCGCGTCGTCAAGGACGAGGAAGAGATCTCCTGCCTCCGCATCGGCGCGGAAATCGCCGACCAGGCCCTGGGCGAACTCCTGGAGTCCATCCTCGTAGGCCGCACCGAACGCCACCTCGCCCTGGAACTGGAGCGCCGCCTGGTGGACCACGGCGCCGACGGCCCCGCCTTCGCCACCTCCGTCGCGACCGGCCCCAACGCCGGCCGACGCGCGCACCTGCCCACCGACCGCCGCGTCGAGGAGGGCGATTTCCTCTCCGTCTGCCTCGGCGCGAGGTACCGCGGCTACCGCTGCGAGATCGGCCGTACGTTCGTCATCGGGACCTCGCCCGCCGACTGGCAGATCGAGCTCTACGACCTCGTCTTCGCCGCCCAGCGCGCCGGCCGCGAGGCGCTGGCGCCCGGTGCCGCCTACCGAGATGTGGACCGGGCGGCGCGTCAGGTACTGGACTCAGCGGGGTACGCGGAGGGGTTGTCGGCGCTGATGGGGCACGGGGTGGGGCTCGAAATCGACGAGGACCCGCAGTTGGCCCCTGCGGCCATGGGTAAACTGGACGCTTGCGTGCCGGTCACCGTCGAACCGGGGGTCCACCTCCCGGGCCGGGGCGGTGTCCGGATCGATGACACGCTCGTCGTCCGCCCCGAGGCGGACGGCGGACCCGAGCTACTCACCATCACGACCAAGGAGCTCCTAGCGCTGTAACGCGCGTGCCCCGTGGTCGTCCACGTCAGTCCAGGAGATTCCGCAACCGTGGCTTCCACGAACGACCTCAAGAACGGCCTGGTGCTCAAGCTCGACGGAGGCCAGCTCTGGTCCGTCGTCGAGTTCCAGCACGTCAAGCCCGGCAAGGGCCCTGCCTTCGTGCGCACCAAGCTGAAGAACGTGCTTTCCGGCAAGGTCGTCGACAAGACGTTCAACGCCGGCGTCAAGGTCGAGACGGCCACTGTCGACAAGCGCGACATGCAGTTCTCGTACATGGACGGCGAGTACTTCGTCTTCATGGACATGCAGACCTACGACCAGCTCATGGTCGACCGCAAGGCCGTCGGCGACGCCGCCAACTTCCTGATCGAGGGCTTCACGGCCACGGTGGCGCAGCACGAGGGCGAGGTGCTCTTCGTCGAGCTGCCGGCCGCCGTCGAGCTCGTCATCCAGGAGACCGAGCCCGGCGTCCAGGGCGACCGTTCCACCGGTGGCACCAAGCCCGCCACCCTGGAGACCGGTTACCAGATCCAGGTCCCGCTCTTCATCACCACCGGTGAGAAGATCAAGGTCGACACCCGCTCCAGCGACTACCTCGGCCGGGTGAACAGCTAACCGTGGCTGCTCGCAACACGGCCCGCAAGCGCGCCTTCCAGATCCTCTTCGAGGGCGACCAGCGCGGCGCCGACGTCCTGACGGTCCTCGCGGACTGGATCCGACTCTCCCGGGACGACACCCGGCAGCCGCCGGTGAGCGAGTACACGATGCAGCTCGTCGAGGGCTACGCCGAGCACGAGCGGCGCATCGACGATCTCATTGCCCAGTACTCGGTCGGCTGGACGCTCGACCGGATGCCGGTCGTGGACCGCAACATCCTGCGGCTGGGCGCCTACGAGCTGATCTGGGTCGACGAGACCCCGGACGCCGTCGTCCTCGACGAGATGGTGCAGCTGGCGAAGGAGTTCTCCACGGACGAGTCGCCCGCCTTCGTCAACGGTCTGCTGGGCCGCTTCAAGGAGCTGAAGCCCTCGCTGCGCCGGGACGAGGCGTAGGCCCTGTGGGCGGAGCGCCCACGACGAACGCCGGGAGCCCGCAGCGTGCCTGCTGCGGGCTCCCGGCGTTCGTGCACCTAAAGGGGGTGGGTGGTGTCCTCGTAGGGCGGCTGCGGGCCGTCTGGGGCCTGTCACGCAGTTCCCCGCGCCCCTGGGCGTCGCCCGCACGTCGCCCGAGACGCCAACGGCAATCCCGAGACACGAAGGGCGAACAGAGCACCGGGGCGCCTGGAACCCTAAAGTTCCAGCCACCCCGGCGGCACGTTTCTGCTCTTGCGCTGTAAGGCTCAGCTCTCCTCGTGGGAGGCGACCGCGCGGCGGGCGTCCGCGTCCAGGACGCCCCAGCTGATCAGCTGCTCGGTGAGGACCGAGGGGGACTGGTCATAGATGACGGCGAGTGTGCGCAGGTCGTCCTGGCGGATCGACAGCACCTTGCCGTTGTAGTCGCCGCGCTGGGACTGGATCGTGGCCGCGTACCGCTGCAGCGGGCCCGCCTTCTCGGCCGGCACCGTGGCCAGCCGCTCCAGGTCGAGGACCAGCTTCGGCGGCGGCTCGGCGGCGCCGCCCGGGGTCGTGCCCGGCAGCAGCTCCTGCACCGGCACGCCGTAGAAGTCCGCCAGCTCGGCGAGGCGCTGCACGGTCACGGCACGGTCACCGCGCTCGTACGACCCGACCACGACCGCCTTCCAGCGTCCCTGGGACTTCTCCTCGACACCGTGGAGGGAAAGGCCCTGCTGGGTGCGGATGGCCCGGAGCTTGGCCCCGAGCTGTTTGGCGTATTCGCTGGACATATAGCTCCCCGGACACTGTGTCGACGCGACCGGTGGTGTTTCCGAGCCGCGCGTCTGGTAACTCACTGTGAGGTTACGCAGCGTGACTCTCGCCCGTCAAGCCGAATGGTCCACACCGCGTCTTCTGGGGAACCGGTGGCCGGTTACGCCAGGGGGGTGATCAGGGACGTCGTGCGGGCCTGCTACCGTGGATGGCGCAAATCCGACGTCCTTTAACATCCGTCCCGTGAGGCGGAGAAGGAGGTCCGTTTCATATGGACAAGCAGGACAAGCACGACACGCACACCTCCGATGCCCGGCCCGTGCTCGAAGGGCCCGACATCGCGCGGGTGTTGACCCGCATCGCCCACGAGATCGTCGAACGCGCCAAGGGCGCCGACGACGTGGTGCTCCTCGGCATCCCGACCCGAGGCGTCTTCCTCGCCCAACGGCTGGGCGTCAAGCTGGAGGAGATCACCGACCGCAAGATCCCGGTCGGCTCCCTCGACATCACCATGTACCGCGACGACCTGCGCATGCATCCGCCGCGTGCGCTGGCCCGTACCGAGATTCCCGGTGACGGCATCGACGGCCGCCTGGTCGTCCTCGTCGACGACGTGCTCTTCTCCGGTCGCACCATCCGCGCCGCCCTCGACGCCCTGAACGACATCGGGCGTCCACGCGCGGTGCAGCTCGCGGTCCTGGTCGACCGCGGCCACCGCGAACTGCCCATCCGCGCCGACTACGTCGGCAAGAACCTCCCCACGTCGTTGCGGGAGACGGTCAAGGTCCTGCTCGCCGAGGAGGACGGTCGCGACACCGTGCTGCTCGGTGCGAAGCCGGCCGCCCCGGGCGCGTCGCAGTAGCACTCCGGCTTCCGCCCGAGTGCGTGCTCACGCATGCCCGTATGCCCGAAAACTCCTGAATTGCCTTACGGAGCCTGACAGATGCAGCGTCATCTCATCTCGGCCGCCGACCTCACCCGCGACGACGCCGTCCTGATCCTCGACACCGCCGAGGAGATGGCCCGGGTCGCCGACCGGCCGATCAAGAAACTGCCGACCCTGCGCGGCCGTACCGTCGTCAACCTCTTCTTCGAGGACTCCACGCGCACGCGTATCTCCTTCGAAGCCGCCGAGAAGCGCCTCTCCGCGGACGTCATCAACTTCACCGCCAAGGGGTCGAGCGTCTCCAAGGGCGAGTCCCTGAAGGACACCGCCCAGACCCTGGAGGCCATGGGTGTCGACGCCGTCGTCATCCGGCACGGCGCCTCCGGGGCCCCCTACCGTCTCGCCAACTCCGGCTGGATCGACGCGGCCGTCATCAACGCCGGTGACGGCACCCACCAGCACCCCACGCAGGCCCTGCTGGACGCCTTCACCATGCGCCGCCGGCTCATCGGCCGGGACGCCGGGATAGGGCAGGACCTGGACGGCAAGCGGATCACCCTCGTCGGCGACATCCTGCACAGCCGCGTCGCCCGCTCCAACGTCGACCTGCTGCACACACTCGGCGCCGAGGTCACCCTCGTCGCCCCGCCGACCCTGGTTCCGGTCGGCGTCGAGTCCTGGCCCTGCGAGGTGTCGTACGACCTCGACAGCACGCTCTCCAAGAGCGACGCGGTGATGCTGCTGCGGGTCCAGCGCGAGCGGATGAACGCCGCCTTCTTCCCGACCGAGCGCGAGTACTCGCGGCGCTACGGACTGGACGGCGACCGCATGGCCAAGATGCCCGAGCACGCCATCGTGATGCACCCCGGGCCGATGGTCCGCGGCATGGAGATCACCGCCGAGGTCGCCGACTCCGAGCGCTGCACCGCGATCGAGCAGGTCGCAAACGGAGTCTCCATCCGGATGGCCGTTCTGTACCTGCTGCTCGGCGGCAACGAACCCGCCGTCTCCCACGCCCGCACCAACGAGGAGAAGTAAGACCCATGAGCAAGATCCTGATCCGTGGTGCGAAGGTGCTCGGCGGCGAGGCGCAGGACGTCCTGATCGACGGTTCGGTCATCGAGGCCGTCGGCCCGGGGCTGTCGGACGAGGGCGCCGAGGTCGTGGACGCCGAGGGCAAGGTGCTGCTGCCGGGCCTCGTCGACCTGCACACCCATCTGCGCGAGCCCGGCCGCGAGGACTCCGAGACCGTGCTGACCGGCACGCGCGCGGCGGCCTCCGGCGGCTACACGGCCGTGTTCGCCATGGCCAACACCTTCCCGGTCGCCGACACCGCCGGCGTGGTCGAGCAGGTCTACCGGCTCGGCCAGGAGCACGGCTACTGCGACGTGCAGCCCATCGGCGCCGTCACGGTCGGCCTGGAGGGCCGCAAGCTCGCCGAACTGGGCGCCATGTACGAGTCGGCCGCCGGCGTCACCGTCTTCTCCGACGACGGCAAGTGCGTCGACGACGCCGTGATCATGCGCCGGGCGCTGGAGTACGTGAAGGCCTTCGGCGGAGTCGTCGCCCAGCACGCGCAGGAGCCGCGGCTGACCGAGGGCGCCGAGATGAACGAGGGCGTCGTCTCCGCCGAGCTGGGCCTGGGCGGCTGGCCGGCGGTGGCCGAGGAATCGATCATCGCCCGGGACGTCCTGCTCGCCGAGCACGTCGGCTCCCGCGTCCACATCTGCCACCTCTCGACCGCGGGGTCCGTCGAGATCGTCCGCTGGGCCAAGTCCCGCGGCATCGACGTCACCGCCGAGGTCACCCCGCACCACCTCCTGCTCACCGACGAGCTGGTGCGCACCTACAACCCGGTCTACAAGGTCAACCCGCCGCTGCGTACCGAGCGGGACGTGCTGGCCCTGCGCGAGGCGCTGGCCGACGGCACGATCGACATCGTCGCCACCGACCACGCCCCCCACCCGCACGAGGACAAGGACTGCGAGTGGGCCGCGGCCGCCATGGGGATGGTGGGCCTGGAGACCGCGTTGTCAGTGGTGCAGGAGACCATGGTGGACACCGGGCTCCTCACCTGGGCCGGGGTCGCCGAGCGCATGTCCGTCAAGCCTGCCGAGATCGGGCGGGCCAAGGGCCACGGCCGTCCCGTCTCGGCTGGTGAGCCCGCCAACCTCACGCTCGTCGACACGGCATACCGTGGGTCGGTGGACCCCGCGGGCTTCGCCTCGCGCAGCCGGAACACTCCGTACGAGGGGCGTGAGCTGCCGGGCCGTGTGACGCACACGTGGCTCCGGGGCAAGGCCACGCTCGTCGACGGGAAGCTCACGTGACATCTGCAACTCTGCTCGCCGCCGCCTCACTCGCCGCCGAGAAGAAGTCGGCCGACGTCACCGACTGGGCCGCCCGCATCGGCTGGCTCGTCGGACTCGGCCTCTTCGTCGCGCTCGTCTACTGGCTGATGCGCGAGGGCTGGAAGTGGCGCGGCACGCTCCAGGGCGACGTGCCCGAGCTGCCCACCGCGCCGGACGACCCGGGCCCGGCGAAACTGACCATGAGCGGCCGCTACCACGGCTCCACCACCGCCGGTCAGTGGCTCGACCGCATCGTGGCGCACGGCCTCGGCACCCGCAGCCGGGTCGAGCTCACCCTGACGGACGCGGGACTGGACGTCGTACGCCCCGGGGCCACCGACTTCTTCATCCCGGCCGACGCGCTGCGCGAGGCCCTGCTCGGCAAGGGCATCGCCGGGAAGGTCCTCGCCGAGGGCGGTCTGCTGGTCGTGACGTGGGCGCACGGCGACCGGCTGATCGACTCCGGGTTCCGCTCCGACCACGCGGCCGAGCACGCCGAGTGGGTCGAGACCTTGAACAGCATGATCAACAAGACGGAAGGCGCACGATGACGACCTCCATCCAGGGAGCGGCCTCGCAGAGGCACAAGGCAGCTCCCGCCGTACTCGTCCTGGAGGACGGCCGGATCTTCCGCGGCCGTGCCTACGGGGCCGTGGGGGTGACCTTCGGCGAGGCCGTGTTCTCCACCGGGATGACCGGCTACCAGGAGACCCTCACCGACCCGTCGTACGACCGTCAGATCGTCGTCGCGACCGCCCCGCAGATCGGCAACACCGGCTGGAACGACGAGGACGACGAGTCGGGCCGCATCTGGGTCTCCGGCTACGTCGTACGCGACCCCGCGCGCGTGCCGTCCAACTGGCGGGCCAAGCGCTCCCTGGACGACGAACTGGTCGCGCAGGGCGTGGTCGGCATCTCCGGCATCGACACGCGCGCGTTGACCCGCCATCTGCGCGAGCGCGGCTCGATGCGCGCCGGCATCTTCTCCGGCGAGGGCATCGCCACCGAGCCCGAACTGGTCGAGCGCGTGCTGGCCCAGCCGCAGATGAAGGGCGCCTCGCTGTACGAGGAGGTCGCCACCAAGGAGGCGTACGTCGTCCCCGCGATCGGCGAGAAGAAGTACACCGTCGCCGCCGTCGACCTCGGCATCAAGGGCATGACCCCGCACCGGATGGCCGAGCGCGGCATCGAGGTGCACGTGCTGCCCGCCACCGCGAGCGTTGAGGACCTCTACGCCGTCGAGCCGGACGGCGTGTTCTTCTCCAACGGCCCGGGCGACCCGGCCGCGGCCGACGGCCCGGTCGCGCTGATGACCGCCGTCCTGGAGCGCCGGACGCCCCTGTTCGGCATCTGCTTCGGCAACCAGATCCTCGGCCGCGCCCTCGGCTTCGGCACCTACAAGCTCAAGTACGGCCACCGCGGCATCAACCAGCCGGTCCAGGACCGTACGACCGGCAAGGTCGAGGTCACCGCGCACAACCACGGGTTCGCCGTGGACGCGCCGCTCGACCAGGTCAGCGAGACGAAGTTCGGCCGCGCCGAGGTCTCCCACGTCTGCCTGAACGACAACGTCGTGGAGGGGCTCCAGCTGCTCGACCAGCCCGCCTTCTCCGTCCAGTACCACCCCGAAGCCGCAGCGGGCCCGCACGACGCCGCCTACCTGTTCGACCGCTTCACGTCTTTGATGGACACAGTCCTGATGGAGGGCCAGCGTGCCTAAGCGCACCGATATCCAGTCCGTCCTGGTCATCGGCTCCGGCCCGATCGTCATCGGTCAGGCCGCCGAGTTCGACTACTCCGGCACGCAGGCGTGCCGCGTCCTGCGCGCCGAGGGACTGCGCGTCATCCTGGTGAACTCCAACCCGGCGACGATCATGACCGACCCCGAGATCGCCGACGCCACCTACGTCGAGCCGATCACCCCGGAGTTCGTCGAGAAGATCATCGCCAAGGAGCGCCCCGACGCGCTCCTGCCCACCCTGGGCGGCCAGACGGCCCTCAACACGGCCATCTCGCTGCACGAGGCGGGCACGCTCGACAAGTACGGCGTCGAGCTGATCGGCGCCAACGTCGAGGCCATCAACAAGGGCGAGGACCGCGACCTCTTCAAGGGCGTCGTTGAGGCCGTCCGCCAGAAGATCGGGCACGGCGAGTCCGCCCGCTCGGTCATCTGCCACTCCATGGACGACGTCATCAAGGGCGTCGACACCCTCGGCGGCTACCCGGTCGTGGTCCGCCCGTCCTTCACCATGGGCGGCGCCGGCTCCGGCTTCGCGCACGACGAGGAGGAGCTGCGCCGCATCGCCGGCCAGGGCCTCACGCTCTCGCCGACCACCGAGGTGCTCCTGGAGGAGTCCATCCTCGGCTGGAAGGAGTACGAGCTGGAGCTGATGCGCGACAAGAACGACAACGTCGTGGTCGTCTGCTCCATCGAGAACTTCGACCCCATGGGCGTGCACACCGGCGACTCGATCACCGTCGCCCCGGCGATGACGCTGACCGACCGCGAATACCAGAACCTGCGGGACATCGGCATCGCGATCATCCGCGAGGTCGGCGTCGACACCGGCGGCTGCAACATCCAGTTCGCGATCGACCCGGTCGACGGCCGGGTGATCGTCATCGAGATGAACCCGCGCGTGTCGCGCTCCTCGGCCCTCGCCTCCAAGGCGACCGGCTTCCCGATCGCCAAGATCGCCGCCAAGCTCGCCGTCGGCTACACGCTCGACGAGATCCCGAACGACATCACGCGCGAGACCCCGGCCTCCTTCGAGCCGACCCTCGACTACGTGGTCGTCAAGGCGCCCCGTTTCGCCTTCGAGAAGTTCCCGTCCGCCGACTCCACCCTCACGACCACCATGAAGTCGGTCGGCGAGGCGATGGCCATCGGCCGGAACTTCACCGAGGCCTTCCAGAAGGCGCTGCGCTCGCTGGAGAAGAAGGGCAGCCAGTTCACGTTCGTCGGCGAGCCCGGCGACAAGGTCCAGCTCCTGGAGGAGGCCGTACGGCCCACCGACGGCCGGATCAACACCGTCATGCAGGCCATCCGCGCCGGCGCCACCCAGGAGGAGATCTTCGACTACACGAAGATCGACCCCTGGTTCGTCGACCAGCTCTTCCTCATCAAGGAGATCGCGGACGAGCTGGCCGCCGCCGACAAGTTGGACCCGGAGCTGCTGGCCGAGGCCAAGCGGCACGGCTTCTCCGACCAGCAGATCGGCGAGATCCGCGGCCTGCGCGAGGACGTCGTACGCGAGGTTCGGCACGCGCTGGGCATCCGCCCGATCTACAAGACGGTCGACACCTGCGCCGCCGAGTTCGCCGCCGAAACGCCGTACTTCTACTCGTCCTACGACGAGGAGAACGAGGTCGCCCCGCGCGAGAAGCCCGCGGTCATCATCCTGGGCTCCGGTCCCAACCGCATCGGCCAGGGCATCGAGTTCGACTACTCCTGCGTCCACGCCTCCTTCGCGCTCAGCGACGCGGGCTACGAGACCGTGATGGTCAACTGCAACCCCGAGACCGTCTCCACGGACTACGACACCTCCGACCGCCTGTACTTCGAGCCGCTGACGCTCGAGGACGTGCTGGAGATCGTCCACGCGGAGCAGCAGGCCGGGCCGATCGCCGGTGTCATCGTGCAGCTCGGCGGCCAGACCCCGCTCGGTCTGGCGCAGGCACTGAAGGACAACGGCGTGCCGATCGTGGGCACCCCGCCGGAGGCCATCCACGCCGCCGAGGACCGCGGCGCCTTCGGGCGCGTGCTCGCCGAGGCGGGCCTGCCGGCCCCCAAGCACGGCACGGCCACCACGTTCGTGGGTGCCAAGGCCATCGCCGACGAGATCGGCTATCCGGTCCTCGTCCGCCCGTCGTACGTCCTCGGCGGACGCGGCATGGAGATCGTCTACGACGAGACCCGGCTGGAGTCGTACATCGCCGAGTCGACCGAGATCAGCCCCACCCGGCCGGTCCTGGTCGACCGCTTCCTCGACGACGCCATCGAGATCGACGTCGACGCGCTCTACGACGGCCAGGAGCTCTACCTCGGCGGCGTCATGGAGCACATCGAGGAGGCCGGCATCCACTCCGGCGACTCGGCGTGCGCCCTGCCGCCGATCACCCTGGGCGGCTTCGACATCAAGCGCCTGCGGGCCTCGACGGAGGCCATCGCCAAGGGCGTTGGCGTGCGCGGACTGATCAACATCCAGTTCGCGATGGCGGGCGACATCCTCTACGTCCTGGAGGCCAACCCGCGCGCGTCCCGTACGGTCCCCTTCACCTCCAAGGCGACCGCGGTGCCGCTGGCGAAGGCCGCCGCCCGCATCTCGCTGGGCGCGACCGTCGCCGAACTGCGTGCCGAGGGGCTGCTCCCGGCCCACGGTGACGGCGGCGAGCTGCCGTTCGACGCGCCGATCTCCGTCAAGGAGGCGGTCATGCCGTGGTCGCGCTTCCGCGACATCCACGGACGCGGTGTCGACACGGTCCTCGGCCCGGAGATGCGCTCCACCGGTGAGGTCATGGGCATCGACTCCGTCTTCGGCACGGCGTACGCCAAGTCGCAGGCGGGCGCCTACGGTCCGCTGCCGACCAAGGGCCGAGCCTTCATCTCGGTCGCCAACCGCGACAAGCGCTCGATGATCTTCCCGGCCCGTGAACTGGTCGCGCACGGCTTCGAGTTGCTCGCCACCTCCGGCACGGCCGAGGTCCTCAAGCGCAACGGCATCAACGCGACGATCGTGCGCAAGCAGTCCGAGGGCACCGGCCCCAATGGCGAGAAGACCATCGTCCAACTCATCCACGACGGCGACGTCGACCTCATCGTCAACACCCCGTACGGCACCGGCGGCCGCCTCGACGGCTACGAGATCCGTACGGCGGCCGTGGCGCGGTCGGTCCCGTGCCTGACGACGGTCCAGGCGCTCGCCGCCGCCGTCCAGGGCATCGACGCCCTCAACCACGGTGACGTGGGCGTCCGTTCGCTCCAGGAACACGCGGAACACCTGACCGCGGCCCGCGACTAGCAGCCCCGAGGGGGACACCGGAAACGGTGTCCCCCTCTTCATGAGGCTCACGAGGTTTCGAAGGACACCTGAGACATGTACAAGCTTTTCTTCCGGCTGGTCTTCAAACGGATGGACCCGGAGCAGGCCCACCACCTCGCCTTCCGCTGGATCAGGCTCGCCGTTCGCATCCCCGTACTGCGCACGTTCGTCGCGGCAGCCCTCGCGCCCCGCCACAAGGAGCTGCGCACCGAGGCCTTCGGGCTGCGGATGCACGGCCCCTTCGGGCTCGCCGCCGGCTTCGACAAGAACGCGGTCGCCATCGACGGCATGACGATGCTCGGCTTCGACCACGTCGAGATCGGCACGGTCACGGGGGAGGCGCAGCCCGGCAACCCCAAGAAGCGGCTGTTCCGCCTCGTACCGGACCGCGCGCTCATCAACCGCATGGGCTTCAACAACGAGGGTTCGCTGGCCGTGGCGGCCCGTCTGGCGGCCCGTGAGCCGGTCTTCAGGACCGTCGTCGGCGTCAACATCGGCAAGACGAAGGTCGTGCCGGAGGCGGAGGCGGTCGGCGACTACGTGAAGTCGACGGAGCGGCTCGCCCCGTACGCCGACTACCTGGTCGTGAACGTCTCCTCGCCCAACACGCCCGGACTGCGCAACCTCCAGGCCACCGAGGCGCTGCGCCCGCTGCTGAGCGCCGTGCGCGAGGCCGCCGACCGTACGGTCACCGCTCGCCGCGTCCCGCTCCTGGTGAAGATCGCGCCCGACCTCGCCGACGAGGACGTCGACGCCGTCGCCGACCTGGCCGTCGAACTCGGCCTGGACGGCATCATCGCCACGAACACCACCATCGCGCGCGAGGGACTCGGTTTGAAATCCGAACCCTCGCTCGTCAAGGAGACCGGCGGACTGTCCGGGGCGCCTTTGAAGGCACGCTCCCTGGAGGTGCTGCGCCGCCTCTACGCGCACGTGGGCGACCGCATCACCCTGGTGGGCGTCGGCGGCGTCGAGAACGCCGAGGACGCCTGGCAGCGCATCCTCGCCGGCGCCACGCTC
This sequence comes from Streptomyces pseudovenezuelae, assembly GCF_029892565.1. Lineage (GTDB taxonomy): Bacteria > Actinomycetota > Actinomycetes > Streptomycetales > Streptomycetaceae > Streptomyces > Streptomyces pseudovenezuelae_A. The sequence goes on from NZ_JARXVH010000006.1 coordinate 512,786, forward strand.
GTACAGGGCTACAGCGCCTTCATCTACGAAGGGCCCTTCTGGGGCCGCGCCATCCACAAGGGCCTCGCCGCGCGCCTGCGCACGAGCCCGTACGCCACCCTCGCCGACGCGGTCGGCGCTGACGTAAGGAAGCCGGTATGAGTCCTCTCGAACCCTTCGGCGCGCGACTGCGCCGCTCCATGGACGAGCGCGGCCCGCTGTGTGTCGGCATCGATCCGCACGCGTCCCTGCTCACGGAGTGGGGCCTGAACGACGACGTGGCCGGCCTGGAGCGGTTCAGCCGCACGGTCGTCGAGGCGCTGTCCGAGCGGGTCGCCGTCTTCAAGCCGCAGAGCGCCTTCTTCGAGCGCTTCGGCTCGCGTGGCGTCGCCGTCCTGGAGAAGACGGTGGAGGACGCGCGGGCGGCCGGCGCGCTGGTCGTCATGGACGCCAAGCGCGGCGACATCGGCTCGACCATGGCCGCGTACGCCGAGGCCTTCCTGCGCAAGGACTCCCCGCTGTTCTCGGACGCGCTGACCGTGTCGCCGTATCTCGGCTACGGGTCTCTCTCCCCGGCGATCGAGATGGCGCGCGAGAGCGGCGCGGGCCTGTTCGTGCTCGCGCTGACCTCCAACCCGGAGGGCGGCGAGGTGCAGCACGCGGTCCGTGCGGACGGCCGGAACGTCGGAGCGACGATGCTGGCCCACCTGGCGGCCGAGAACGCGGGGGAGGAGCCGCTGGGCTCCTTCGGGGCCGTCGTCGGCGCCACGCTGGGCGACCTGTCGTCGTACGACCTGGAGATCAACGGGCCGCTGCTCGCGCCGGGCGTGGGCGCCCAGGGGGCCACACCGGCCGACCTGCCCGAGGTGTTCGGGGCCGCGCTGCCCAACGTCGTCCCGAACGTCAGCCGGGGCGTGTTGAAGCACGGACCCGACGCCGGCGCGCTTCGGGCGTCCGCGGATCGTTTCGCCGAGGAGATCAGGGCCGCGCTCGCGACCAAGTGAGGCTCGTGACCGTATGAGGCTTTCGCGACGGTCGTCGCGGGCGTTCGAGCTGGTCGTCGGAGTCCTCCGATGAGTGGCTCGGCGGCGCTCCCGGGACCGCTTGAGTCTGAATACATCCTCAAATCCGGGGCGTTTTGTCCTAAATGTCCGGCCTGGCGGAGGCTGACCAGGACTTTTCCGCTGTTCTCGCTGACTCTGGCGTACTTGCCCGCTAGTCTCCGACGAGAGTCAACGGGCAAGCGTGTTGCTCGTAGCTCCCCAGGTGTGGGGCGACTAGGTTCCTCACCGGTCCGTATCCGACAGTTCGACATCCGAGGTGACGTAGGCGTGGCTCTTCCGCCCCTTACCCCTGAACAGCGCGCAGCCGCGCTCGAAAAGGCCGCCGCGGCTCGCCGGGAGCGGGCCGAGGTCAAGAATCGACTCAAGCACTCCGGCGCCTCCCTGCATGAGGTCATCAAGCAGGGCCAGGAGAACGACGTCATCGGCAAGATGAAGGTCTCCGCGCTGCTCGAGTCGCTGCCCGGCGTGGGCAAGGTCCGCGCCAAGCAGATCATGGAGCGACTCGGCATCTCCGAGAGCCGCCGAGTGCGCGGTCTCGGCTCCAATCAGATCGCTTCCCTGGAGCGTGAGTTCGGCAGCACCGGCTCCTGAGTTCGGTTCACCAGGACAGGGGAGTCCCGGGCAGTCCGGGATTGCTGGAATAATCGCTGCATGGCTGCAACATTCCGGGGGACGACCCCCGAGCCCCCGGACGTACGTCCGCGGCTGACCGTGCTCTCCGGCCCTTCTGGGGTCGGCAAGAGCACGGTCGTCGCCCATATGCGCAAGGAACACGACGAGGCCTGGCTCTCGGTGTCGGCGACGACCCGAAAGCCGCGCCCCGGCGAGAAGCACGGCGTCCACTACTTCTTCGTCACCGACGAGGAGATGGACAAGCTGATCGCCAACGGCGAGCTGCTGGAGTGGGCCGAGTTCGCCGGCAACCGCTACGGCACACCGCGTGCTGCCGTGCTGGAGCATCTGGAGTCCGGCGCGCCGGTCCTGCTGGAGATCGACCTCCAGGGGGCCCGGCAGGTCCGCGAGTCCATGCCGGAGGCCCTGCTGGTGTTCCTGGCTCCGCCCTCCTGGGAGGAACTGGTCCGCAGGCTCACCGGGCGGGGCACCGAGCCGCCCGAGGTGATCGAGCGCCGCCTCGAAGCGGCGAAGATCGAGCTGGCGGCCGAGCCGGAGTTCGATGTGACCCTGGTCAACACCTCCGTCGAGGACGTAGCGCGCGAGCTGCTAGCCTTGATGGAAGTTGTGTGATCGTTTTTCCGATCTCATCCCATCTTTCGGAAGGCAGAGCGTGTCCTCTTCCATCACCGCTCCCGAGGGCATCATCAACCCTCCGATCGACGAGCTCCTCGAGGCCACCGACTCGAAGTACAGCCTCGTGATCTACGCCGCCAAGCGGGCCCGTCAGATCAACGCGTACTACTCGCAGCTCGGCGAGGGCCTCCTCGAGTACGTCGGTCCGCTCGTCGACACGCACGTCCACGAGAAGCCGCTCTCCATCTCCCTGCGCGAGATCAACGCGGGTCTGCTGACCTCCGAGGCCGTCGAGGGCCCCGCGACCTGACGATCCCGTGATGCGCGGCGTGTGCGGATAGTCATATCTGCAGACCGCGACAGCTTTATCCACAGGCCCGGCAGCGCGACTGCCGGGCCTGTGGTGTGTCATGGGGTCGTACGGATCGCACGAGTCGCACGCACGTTTCCGAACTCGGGGAGAGACGGTGGACAAGCCCAAGGTCGTTCTGGGGGTCAGCGGTGGCATCGCCGCGTACAAGGCCTGTGAGCTGCTGCGCAGACTGACGGAGTCGGGCCACGACGTCCGCGTCGTCCCCACCGCCTCCGCCCTGCACTTCGTCGGCGCCGCCACCTGGTCCGCGCTCTCCGGGCACCCCGTCTCGACCGAGGTGTGGGACGACGTCCACGAGGTCCCGCACGTGCGCATCGGACGGAGCGCCGACCTGGTGGTGGTGGCTCCGGCGACGGCGGACATGCTCGCGAAGGCGGCCCACGGCCTCGCCGACGACCTGCTGACCAACACCCTCCTCACCGCCCGCTGTCCCGTCGTCTTCGCACCCGCGATGCACACGGAGATGTGGGAACACCCGGCCACCCAGGAGAACGTGGCGACGCTGCGCCGCCGCGGCGCCGTCGTCATCGAGCCCGCCGTCGGCAGGCTCACCGGCGTCGACACCGGCAAGGGGCGGCTGCCCGACCCCGCCGAGATCTTCGAGGTCTGCCGCCGGGTGCTGGCCCGGGGAGTCACGGAGCCGGACCTCGCGGGCCGGCACGTCGTCGTCAGCGCAGGCGGCACCCGCGAGCCCCTCGACCCGGTGCGCTTCCTCGGCAACCGCTCCTCCGGCAAGCAGGGCTACGCCCTCGCCCGCACCGCCGCCGCGCGCGGCGCCCGCGTCACGCTCGTGGCCGCGAACGCCGGACTGCCGGACCCCGCGGGCGTGGACGTCGTCCCGGTCGGTACAGCGGTGCAGCTGCGGGAGGCGGTGCTGAAGGCGTCCGCGGGCGCTGACGCCGTCGTCATGGCCGCGGCCGTCGCCGACTTCCGCCCGGCGACGTACGCGACCGGGAAGATCAAGAAGAAGGACGATCACGACCCCGAGCCGATCGTCCTCGTGCGGAATCCGGACATCCTCGCGGAGATCTCCGCCGACCGCGCCCGCCCCGGTCAGGTGATCGTCGGCTTCGCCGCCGAGACCGACGACGTCCTGGCCAACGGGCGCGCCAAGCTGGCGCGCAAGGGCTGCGACCTGCTGGTGGTGAACGAGGTGGGGGAGCGCAAGACGTTCGGCTCCGAGGAGAACGAGGCCGTGGTGCTGGGCGCCGACGGCACCGAGACTCCGGTACCGCACGGCCCCAAGGAGGCCTTGGCCGAAATCGTCTGGGACCTGGTGGCACCGCGCCTGCGCTGAATGTTTCATTCGTCTCTCAGTCACCTCAAACCTCAACCACGGGGTGTGGCGACTCTGGCCAAGGCCGCTCGGTATTGGGCAGAATGCGCGTGCCGCAGGTCACAGCACTCCCGAGGCGCGAGACGGGGGGCCGGTGGCCGAGCGCGACCGATAAACTGTTCTCGGACGATGCCGGGCGCAGCCTCCGTGCCCGTCCGCCAATGATCAGCCAGCAGCCGCTGCAACCCCAGGGAGCGTTGTGTCCCGTCGCCTGTTCACCTCGGAGTCCGTCACCGAGGGCCACCCCGACAAGATCGCTGACCAGATCAGCGACACCATTCTCGACGCGCTTCTGCGCGAGGACCCGGCCTCCCGGGTCGCCGTCGAGACGCTGATCACGACCGGCCTGGTGCACGTGGCCGGCGAGGTCACCACCAAGACCTACGCGGACATCGCGACCCTCGTCCGCGGCAAGATCCTCGAGATCGGCTACGACTCGTCGAAGAAGGGCTTCGACGGCGCCTCCTGCGGCGTGTCGGTGTCCATCGGCGCGCAGTCCCCGGACATCGCACAGGGCGTGGACACGGCGTACGAGAACCGGGTCGAGGGCGACGAGGACGAGCTGGACCGCCAGGGCGCGGGCGACCAGGGCCTGATGTTCGGCTATGCGACGGACGAGACGCCGACGCTGATGCCGCTCCCGATCTTCCTGGCGCACCGCCTCGCCAAGCGCCTCTCCGAGGTCCGCAAGAACGGCACCATCCCCTACCTGCGCCCCGACGGCAAGACGCAGGTCACCATCGAGTACGACGGCGACAAGGCCGTCCGTCTCGACACGGTGGTCGTGTCCTCGCAGCACGCCTCCGACATCGACCTCGAGTCGCTGCTCGCCCCCGACATCCGCGAGTTCGTCGTGGAGCGGGAGCTGAAGGCGCTCCTGGACGAGGGCATCAAGCTGGACACGGAGAACTACCGCCTCCTGGTCAACCCCACCGGCCGCTTCGAGATCGGCGGCCCGATGGGCGACGCCGGCCTCACCGGCCGCAAGATCATCATCGACACCTACGGCGGCATGGCCCGCCACGGCGGCGGCGCCTTCTCCGGCAAGGACCCGTCCAAGGTCGACCGCTCCGCCGCGTACGCCATGCGCTGGGTCGCGAAGAACGTCGTCGCCGCGGGCCTCGCCTCCCGCTGCGAGGTCCAGGTCGCCTACGCCATCGGCAAGGCCGAGCCGGTCGGTCTCTTCGTCGAGACCTTCGGCACCGCCAAGGTCGACACCGAGAAGATCGAGAAGGCCATCGACGAGGTCTTCGACCTCCGCCCGGCCGCAATCATCCGCGACCTCGACCTGCTCCGCCCGATCTACGCCCAGACCGCGGCGTACGGCCACTTCGGCCGCGAGCTCCCCGAGTTCACCTGGGAGAAGACGGACCGCGTGGACGCGCTGCGGAAGGCTGCGGGGCTGTAGGTCCCGCGACACCTTTCGAGGCCCGGTTTCCTTTGGGGAGCCGGGCCTCGGCGTTTCACCGGTCGGGTTCGTCCGGCTGGGACGGTCCCGGCCCCTCGCCGTCTTCGCCCTCGTCCGCGGTGTCCCTGACGAAGCGGCGCTTGATCTCGTCGGCGGCAGCGGTCTTGCCGTGCACCCGGGCGAGGTTGATGAGCCGTTCCGCGAACATTTCGACATCCGGATCGTCGGCGGAGAAACCGAACCAGACGAGGAACGAGTCGACGTCCGGGTTCGGCTCCGTGCCATTCTGCGACGGGGGGTACCCCGGGTCGAACGGCCGCTCCCAGTCGTACCGTTCATGTCCTTCCGCCCGGCCATCGGGGTGTGAGGCGCTCGATACCGGGATCAGGTGCTCGAACGGGGGTGCGACCTCGTCGTTGTTGGCCGCGGCGGACAACCGGGCCAGCAGACCGATCCGGTCGACCGCCCCCTCGACCTCTTCGTCGTTCCGGGACAGCCACCACACGACGGCGCTTCCGGTGTCTTTGAGCACGTCCTCACCGAGGTAGGCCCGCTTGCTGCGTTCGTAGTTGCGCTCGTGCTCCCAGACGTCCTCGTCCTTGCGGACGTTGGAGAGTTTGGCGAGCCGTTCACGGTCGAGCTCCGGGAGGCTGAGCGAGACGTCCTGCGCCATCGCCATGACCCGGCCGGTGGAGTCGGCGCGCATCGTTGCCAGGGCGCCGTCGAGCTGATGCTGCGTGAACGCGCTCCGGTGAGGCGGCTGTTGGGCCGTCACCACGCGCGCCCGTTGGAGTACGGCGTCGACGGCGAGGCCGGCGGGGTTCACGTACGGGGCGTCCCCAGGCGTGTCCAGCACAAGCCAACGCACCGTGGCGCAGAAGGAGAAGTCGTAGTCCGTGACGGAACTGGGCAGCGCCACATGGGCGACGCGCTGCTCCTGCCGCATAGGTTCCGGCAAGGGCAGATCGGGTTCCGGCAGCAGCGCGCGGGGAAACGCCTCCGGCGCGGGAGCGAGGATTCGGTGTGTCACCACCCCCACCACCAGCAGAAGCACCGCCATGGCGGGCCATGCCCATGTCGGCCAGCCGCAACCGAGGCCGAGGACGACGAGGATCATCCCCAGGAGGACGGTGACGAAGAGCGTCATCGTCCGGTGTCCAGAACTCATGGAAGCCCCCGATGATTGTTTGGTGTCAGACGGCGTAGTCGTAGGGTTCGAGGCCCTGCGCGGTGTCGATCCTTCGCAGCAGGTGGGCGACGGTGTCCGCACGCTCGACGCCGCCGCCTGCTCGGGACCAGCCGAGGGCGACGCGGTACACCTGCCCGGAGCGGCCGATGTCGGCGGCGCAAGCCTCGGACAGCACGCGTAGGACGAGATCGCGATGACTGATCTCCTCGGCGGCGGTGAGCCAACGGGTCAGTGACACGGCCCAGGACATGACGGGCCGCGCCAGTACTCCCGCCCAACAGGAGACCAGGGACTCCCGAACAGCGCGGTAGCCGACCATCCGTACCGGATCGGCCAGTTCCAGGAAGAGATCGAGATCCTTGGCCCAGTTGCCTTGCGAGATGCTTGCGCTCAACCGATCGAGCATCCTGCGATAGAGGCGCCGGTCCGAGCCCAGCAGCTTCAGCAGGGCTGCGCGGACCTCTGCTCCGACGACTCCGGCGGAGCGCCGTGCAAGGTGGTGCAGGCGGACGAGCGCCTGGTCCGGGTGGGTGCGCGCCATGGTCTCGGCACACACGACCACCAGCACCTGCCTGAGCCGATCGCCCGTCTCCATGGAGGTGGACCAGTCGTAGATCTGCTGGCGGAAGAAGCGGCCGTGCTGGTCGTCGTCCAGTCCGAGGGCCAGCGCCTGGGCGGCGTCCGGAATGAGATGGGCCGGAGCTTTTCTCGACGTCCATTCCTCCGCCAGCCAGATGAGGTCCTGGGGGCGTGCGGTACGCAGGCTCTGGAACGCGAACCGCTCGACGGCACGAGTCCTGTCGGACTGCGGCAGAGAGGGATCGGCCAGACACCCCTTGAACCAGTCGCGAAATTGACGACGGATGTCCGGCAGGAAGGTCCAGAAATGGTTGCGTACTGCCTGGTCGTAGCCGGGAACGCGGAAGCGCACTCGGCCGTCCGTCCACGTCTCCGCTTTGACGGCGGTGAGTTCCGCACGCAGGTCGATCCGGTCGAGGCGGGGAGTGGGGTCGGGTGGATGGCTGAGGACTGCCAGCAGCGAGTTCGCCGCATCAAGGACCGTCCCCGGTGTGGTGTCGTGAAACATGGCGACGGACAGCAGCAGTGCTCTCTGCCGCCCGTTCTGCTCGCCTGACAGGTCCGTCGCGACTCGGGCGGTCTGGTCGTGCTGGTCGAGCAGGGACTCCGAAAGCCAGTCGGAGAAGCCGCGGTCGGCCGGCGAGGCGTCCCGGCAGTGTCGGATCCTGTCGGCCAGCCCAGCCACGTCGCGCAGGGGCGCCTGGGTCACGTAGGCGCCGAGCTCGGTCCCGCCGAGCTCCTCCGGCGAGAACGTGATGCCGTCGTATCGCAGGTGAAGGGCCAGCAGCCGACGGGCGGAAGGGCGGCCGATGTCCACGGTCAGCCGCTTGAGTTCGTCCCTGAGCAGGTAGCCGAGTCTGTGGGGCAGCACGACCGCGAGGTGTGCTCCATGAGCCGTGAGGCCGCTGTGGAAATCTGACAGGGCGTTCTGGACGGCGACGTACCGGGACTCGTCCACGTCCGAAAGATCCAGCAGCAGGCGGTCGCCCTCGTTGATGTCGCGGATGTCCAGCGGGTTCGACGTCGTGTCGTCGGAGGTGTCGGGCAGCTCGTGCAGGCTGCCGCGGGCCTCGGACAACTCGTGCAGCAGCATGAGTGCCGTGGCGCGGCGTCCGCTGCCAGGCAGACCTGCGATCAGTACGGTGTGACTCTCGGCCAGGCGGCCGCGTGCGCGCTGCATGCCCGGCGGGGGCACGAAGCATGCCGCGAGGTGCTCGCGGTCCTCCTGAGCGATGGTGCGGGCACGGCTGTTCGCCTGTTCACGCAGGCGGGACGCGGCCTCCTGTACGTAGTAGAAGTTGTACTGGTTCCCGTCACCGCTGTGCACCGACCCGTGAGCCTGACCGAAGTACGAGCCGAACGTCTCCGTCATCGCTCGCTGCCTCCGCGCGGTGTCCGGGTGCCGAATCCCTGACGTATGCCGCCCTCGTTGTTCCCGGCGACGTAGTTCGTGCCGTCGCCGTTGATCTGAGGTCCGTTGACCTGGTCGCCGTCCCCCGTGTGCACCGGACCGTGGGCGGTGTTGACGTAGGTCCCCACGGAACCTCCGACCTGACCGATACCGCCGCTCTGGTGATCGTTGCGGACGGTGGTTTCCGGTTCGGCGGGTGCGCCCGTCTCAGGACGCGTGCTGCCGTCCAGTGGGGTGAGCGCCGGAACTCGGCGTACGAGGCGGTCACAGAGGTGGCCCAGGTCCTCGTCGAGAGTGCGCAGCTCCACGCGCGTGTACTGGCATTCGGCGAGCTCGGCGATCGAGCGGGGCAGGCGTCGCGGGTCGAGCTGTTCCACCCGCCGGCCGATGAAGACCGGCACTAGCAACACTCCGGAGGACAGGGCCTCCTCGATCTCGCGCCTGACCCAGTCCTTCGGGTTGTCGAGCGCACGCCTCTCGGGCTGTTTCCGGTCGGGCGCGTCGACCCACTCCTCGTCGATGAGAACCAGCAGAACATGGCAGCGCCGGGCGGTCCGGAGGAGGACATCCATGGTCTCGCCGGGCTCGATCGAATTCCCGGCGAGAAAGACGCTGTCGCGGCCGAACCTTGCCGACAGCACCCGATCGCAGGCGTAGGCGACTTCCTTGCCGCCCTTGGTCCGGTAGTTGACGAAGATCTCGTGCACGGGCGTACCCCTTTTCTACGAAGTGGCCGAGCGGGCGAGTACGTCAGAGAGGTCGGGGACGATCTCCCTCACCGAGCGGTGACGGGCGTGCCTGCCGAGGGTGTGGGCGAGCCGCCGCAGGTCGGCCAGAACCGTCGACGAGTGGATGAGCCCAATGGACGGCAGGATCTCGGTCGCGATCCGGCAGGCATGGTCGATGTCGCCGGCAGCCGCGTGGGCGAGAGCGCGCCGGACGCCGTACCGGGCCCGGGTGCGGAAGGCGTGCGTCGGGATGCGTGCCGTCTCCTCGTCGAGAAGCACGGCTGCCTGTCGCGGGCGGCCCAGGTCGTACAGGCACCAGCCGGTGAACATCGAGACCACATCGGGCACGTGGGAAGCCCCGAGGACGGGCTGAGCAGGGTCCGCCGCGTCCTGTTCGAGCAGCTCCCGAGCCCGGTCGAGGCTCCGCATGCACGCGTCATGGTCCCCCTCCATCGCCCTCGCCTGGGCCAGGTGCTGGGCGGCCAGTCCGCGGATTCGGGAGGGTGCGTCGCCACTCAGCGCGTGGGAAGCCAGTTGGACGGCATCGGAGACGTCTCCTCGATACAGGCTGATCAAGGAACGGCGCACCTGGGCGTAGGCGGCGAGTGCGGTGTCCGCGCCCGCGGCCGCCAGTTGCACCGCGCGTTCGGTCCACCAGATCGCGGCCGTGTCGTCCCCGCACTCCTGGGCCATCCAGCCCGCGTACTCGGCATAGCGGGAGGCGAGGAGCAGTAACTCCCTCCTGGCGTGCGGCCCACTGCGCAGGGCGAGCTGCTCCAGACTGTGGGTCTGGGCGATGAGTGGAGGCAGCACGTTCGCTGGCCCCGAGGCCTGGCCGAGGCGCCGGAACTGGTCGAAGAGCAGGCGGGAGGCGTCGACGAGCGTCTCGGCGCCCTCCGGGGCCAGAGAGACGGAGCGTGGATCCCCCGAACCCATGGTCAAGACGGAAGCGGCGCCGACCGCGATCAGATCGCGTCGCGTCACTGGCTGGAAGGAACTCGAACCGTCCTTGCGGAGCTGCATCAACCACACCTCGTCGTCGCTAGAGGGGGCGGGCAGAGGCGGCTGGGAGTGTTGGAGGGGAACGAGCCGGGCCAGATCGCCCCGGGCGTCGAGCTCGGCATCACACAGACGTGCCAGTTCGGGCGTCGGCCGCTTGATTCCCCGTTCGACCTTGCTGAGCTGGCTCTTGCTGTAGTGCACGCGCTGTCCCAATTGCTGCAGGGACAGCCGCGCGGCCATGCGCCTCCGGCGCAGTTCCCACCCGAAGTCGTACGACTTCTCCAGCACTTCAACCTCCGTCACTCCCCGGCCGACAGCCGGTCGGTGACGCGATTCAGCGTGCGACAGGCGGCTGGGCCGAACAAGGCGAAACAGGCGTTTCCCGTTTCCTCATCCGGAGGGAAGCCGACCCGGTGAGCCATGTCGAGAAAGCGATTTCGGCCACAGCAGTCGTCGGCGCGGAACTCGGGTCGGCGCGGCTGTCAGTGCGGTTTGGTAAGAATGCAAGGGTGAGCAGCGAAGACGGGCAGGGGGGCGGCGGGGCCGAGGGGGCGCCGCCTGAGCAGCTTGCGTTGATTCGGGAGAGTGTGCGGAAGGCCGAGGTGCCGCGGGCGAAGCCGCGGACCTGGCGGGGGGCCGCGTTGGCCAAGGAGCTGCCCGTTGCGCGGGTGCTGGTCGACAAGGGGGTGCTGCATCTTGATCGGTATTTCGACTATGCGGTGCCCGAGGAGCTGGACGCCGACGCGCAGCCCGGGGTGCGGGTGCGGGTGCGGTTCGGGGCCGGGCGGCATCGGGTGCGGGACGGGCGGCGTGAGGGCGGGGGGCTGATCGACGGGTTTCTCGTCGAGCGGCTTGCCGAGTCCGACTACTCCGGGCCCCTGGCCGCGCTGGCGCAGGTTGTTTCGCCCGAGCGGGTGCTGAGCGAGGAGTTGTTGGGGCTCGCGCGGGCCGTTGCCGATCGGTATGCGGGGAGTCTTGCGGATGTGTTGCAGCTCGCTGTGCCGCCGCGCAGTGCGCGGGCCGAGCAGCGGCCGTCTCCCGAGCCGTTGCCGCCGCCTTCGGCGCCGGAGGCGGGGAGTTGGGCGCGGTACGAGCAGGGGGCCGCGTTCGTGGCGGCGCTGGCCTCGGGGGGTGCGCCGCGGGCCGTGTGGAACGCGTTGCCCGGGCCCGAGTGGAGCGACGAACTGGCGCGGGCCGTGGCGGCGACCCTCGCGTCCGGGCGCGGTGCGCTCGTCGTGCTGCCCGACGGGCGGGCGGTCGCCCGGGTCGACGCCGCGCTGACCGCGCTGCTGGGCGAGGGGCGGCACGCGGTGCTCACCGCCGACGCCGGGCCCGAGAAGCGGTACCGGGAGTGGCTCGCGGTGCGGCGGGGGGCCGTACGGGCCGTGGTCGGGACCCGCGCCGCCATGTTCGCGCCGGTTCAGGATCTCGGCCTGGTTGCGATCTGGGACGACGGGGACGACAGCCACAGCGAGCTGCACGCGCCCCAGCCGCACGCGCGTGAGGTGCTGTTGCTGCGGGCCGCGCAGGACAAGTGCGCCTTTCTGCTGGGCAGTTGGAGTTGCACCGTGGAGGCCGCCCAGCTCGTCGAGAGTGGGTGGGCGCGGCCGGTGGTCGCCGGGCGGGAACAGGTGCGGGCGGCCGCGCCGCTCGTGCGGACCGTCGGGGACGGGGATCTCGCGCGGGACGAGGCCGCCCGGGCCGCGCGGCTGCCGACGCTCGCCTGGCAGGCCGTCAGGGAGGGTCTGCGGCACGGGCCCGTGCTCGTCCAGGTGCCCCGGCGGGGGTACGTGCCCCGGATGGCCTGCGCCAACTGCCGCGCGCCCGCGCGCTGTCGGCACTGCGCCGGGCCGCTGGAGGGGCAGGAGCCGGGGGCGGCGCTGCGGTGCGGGTGGTGCGGTCGGGACGAGGCCGCCTGGCACTGTCCGGAGTGCGGTGGATTTCGGTTGCGGGCCCAGGTCGTGGGGGCTCGGCGGACGGCGGAGGAGTTGGGGCGGGCCTTTCCCGCCGTGCCGGTGCGGACCTCGGGACGCGAGCATGTGCTGGACACCGTGCCGGGCACGCCCGCGCTGGTCGTGAGCACCCCGGGGGCCGAGCCCGTCGCCGAGGGCGGATACGCGGCGGCGCTGCTGCTGGACGGCTGGGCCATGCTCGGGCGGCCGGACCTGCGCGCCGGCGAGGACGCGCTGCGGAGGTGGATCGCCGCAGCGGCGCTGGTACGGCCGCAGGGGGTTGGGGGCGCGAAGGGTGCCGGGGGCACCGTGGTCGTCGTCGCCGAGCCGACCCTGCGGCCTGTGCAGGCGTTGGTCCGGTGGGACCCCGTCGGGCATGCGGTGCGGGAGCTTGCCGAGCGGGCCGAGCTGGGATTTCCGCCGGTTTCACGGATGGCGGCCGTCTCGGGGAGCGCGGAGGCCGTCGCGGAGTTTCTGCGTACGGCCGAACTGCCGCGGGAGGCCGAGCTGTTGGGGCCCGTGCCGGTGGCGGACACTGCCGTCGGGCGTCCGCGGCGGGTGGGGGCGCCGCCTGCGGGGGAGCACTGGGAGCGGATGTTGGTCAGGGTGCCGCCGGGGAGTGGGGCGGCTTTGGCGGCTGCGTTGAAGACCGCGCAGGCAGCGCGGATGGCTCGGGGGAGTGGGAGCGGGAGTGGTGGGGGCGGTGCCGGGGATGCCGTGGTGCGGGTGCGGATTGATCCGCCGGATATTGGGTGACCGGGAGGGGGAGTGGCCGGGCAGCGGGTGGTTTCTTCATGCGTCTGCCCTCCCGGGGAACTCCGGGAGGGCAGGAGATGGAGGTGGGTCAGCCGTTGCGCGGGCCGGGGAAGGCCGTGGGTCTGGCCTCGTCGCGCAGGACCGGGTCGCGGAGGACCGGGCTGCCCGCCGTCGGCTGGGTCGGCATCGAGCGGGCCGCGGGGACCGTCGGCACGGTGGGGAGACCGGTGTTGACGCTGACCGGGCGGGTTCCCGACGACTCCGTGGTTCGCTCGGCCTCGGCGGCCGCCTGGGTCGCGGCGCGGCGCGCGCCGTAACGGCGGTGCACCGCCTGCTTCGTGACGCCCAGCGCGGAACCCACCGCGTCCCACGAGAAGCCGAGGGAGCGGTCGAAGTCGACGGCGGCCGTGACCAGGGTCTCGACGCTGTCCCGCAGCTCCTGCGCGAGACGGACCGTGGGGGCGGGGGCGCGGCCGTAGACGACGAAGCCCGTGGAGGGGCCGGAGCGGCGCGGGCGGTAGACGTTGCCCAGCTGGGCGGTGAGCGTGCGCAACGCGTCCACCTGCCGGCGGACCCGCTCGATGTCCCGCACCAGCAAGTGCAGGCTGGCCCGAGCCTGGGCGTCGTGGGTTGCGTGGTCGGCCATGAACAAGCCTCTCGAACCGGCGTGAAAATGATCGGGCCGCGTGTTATGCGGCCCGTTGTGGTCAACTCTTTCTTGACCAACGCGGGATCGCTCCGCGGGTCACGCAGAGGGGGCGTGTGGGCATATGCGTACGCCCCTGGGGTGGGGTGCGCGCCTCGGCCTTCGGCCATCGGGCGATCCTTTGCCCACCCGCGCACCACTCGTTTCCAGTTGGGCAAGAGGCTGGGCTCGCCTGCGGGGGCGGGGCGCCGTTGGCGGCCGTCCGTCCTCTCTGGCGGCCGTCCGCTCACACCGGTTCCCGTCGTCATAGACTCGGGTGTTGACCCGCGGTTCCCGCTCCCGATCTCGCCCCCGTCCCTCCCCGTCCGAGAGGCCCCCATCCACCCATGAAGCTTGTCTTCGCCGGTACGCCCGAGGTTGCCGTTCCCGCTCTGGACGCTCTCATCGCCTCCGGGCGGCATGAGGTGGCCGCTGTTGTCACGCGGCCCGATGCGCCGGCCGGGCGGGGGCGCAGGCTGGTGGCGTCGCCGGTGGCGGAGCGGGCCGTGGAGGCGGGGATCGAGGTGCTGAAGCCGGGGAAGCCTCGGAATCCGGAGTTCCTGGAGCGGTTGCGGGAGATCGCACCGGACTGCTGTCCCGTCGTCGCCTACGGTGCCCTGCTTCCCCGGGTCGCCCTCGACATCCCCGCCCACGGCTGGGTCAACCTGCACTTCTCGCTGCTGCCCGCCTGGCGCGGGGCCGCGCCCGTGCAGCACTCGATCATGGCGGGCGACGAGATCACCGGAGCCTCCACCTTCCTGATCGAGGAAGGCCTCGACTCCGGGCCCGTCTACGGCACCGTCACCGAGGAGATCCGCCCCACCGACACCAGCGGTGACCTGCTGACCCGGCTCGCCTTCGCCGGCTCCGGGCTGCTCGCCGCGACCATGGACGGCATCGAGGACGGCACGCTGAAGGCCGTACCGCAGCCCTCGGACGGCATCACCCTCGCGCCGAAGATCAACGTCGAGGACGCCGAGGTCGACTGGGCCGCGCCGGCGCTCCGGGTCGACCGGGTCGTGCGCGGGTGCACGCCCGCCCCCGGCGCCTGGACCACCTTCCGCGACGAGCGGCTCAAGCTCATCCAGGTCACCCCCGTACCGGAGCGGACCGACCTCGCGCCCGGGCAGCTCGCCGTCGGCAAGAACAGCGTCCATGTCGGTTCCGGCTCGTATGCCGTCGAATTGTTGTGGGTGCAGGCCCAGGGCAAGAAGCCGATGCGGGCGGCGGACTGGGCGCGTGGCGTTCGGATCACCGATGAGGAGAGGCTCGGCCGGTAGTCAGTGGCCGGTGGTCGGCCACCAAGTGATTGCCGTCGGCCGGGAGGGCAAGAATGTCCGGCCGACGTACCCTTGGTGCGTATCCCGCGCGCTGTCGTCGCGCTCTCGTCCTGATGTCCGGAGCACCTTTTTCGTGAGCGACACCTCCCGTCGGCCCCGTACCACCGGCAAGCCCTACCGGCGGCCCAAGAAGGACCCCGTCCGCATGATCGCCTTCGAGGCGTTGAGGGCGGTGGACGAGCGGGACGCCTACGCGAATCTCGTACTGCCGCCGTTGTTGCGGAAGGCGCGCGAGAAGGGTGACTTCGACGCGCGGGACGCGGCGCTCGCGACCGAGTTGGTGTACGGGACGCTGCGCCGGCAGGGGACGTACGACGCGGTGATCGCAGCCTGTGTCGACCGGCCCTTGCGCGAGGTCGATCCGCCCGTGCTGGACGTGCTGAGTCTCGGGACGCATCAGCTGCTGGGGACGCGGATTCCGACGCATGCCGCTGTGTCCGCCTCCGTGGAGCTCGCTCGGGTCGTGCTCGGGGACGGGCGGGCGAAGTTCGTGAACGCCGTGCTGCGCAAGGTCGCTCAGGACGACCTCGACGGGTGGCTCGCGAAGGTCGCGCCGCCGTACGACGAGGATCCGGAGGATCACCTCTCCGTCGTGCACTCGCATCCCCGCTGGGTCGTCTCCGCGCTGTGGGACTCGCTCGGTGGTGGGCGGGCCGGGATCGAGGAGTTGCTGACGGCCGACAACGAGCGGCCCGAGGTGACCCTGGTCGCGCGGCCCGGTCGGTCCACCGTCGAGGAGTTGCTCGGCGAGGAGGCCGTTGTGGCCGGGCGCTGGTCGCCGTATGCCGTGCGGCTCTCCGAGGGCGGTGAGCCCGGGGCCGTCGAGGCCGTGCGGGACGGGCGGGCCGGTGTGCAGGACGAGGGCAGTCAGCTCGTCGCCCTTGCGCTCGCCGCCGCTCCGCTGGACGGGCCGGACGAGAAGTGGCTCGACGGGTGTGCCGGGCCCGGTGGCAAGGCCGCCTTGTTGGCCGCCCTCGCCGCCGAGCGCGGGGCGATGCTGCTCGCCGCCGAGAAGCAGCCGCACCGGGCCGGGCTTGTGGCCAAGGCGCTGGCCGGGAATCCCGGGCCGTATCAGGTGATCGCCGCCGACGGGACCCGGCCGCCGTGGCAGCCCGGTTCCTTCGACCGGGTGCTGATGGACGTGCCCTGCACGGGACTCGGCGCTCTGCGGCGGCGGCCCGAGGCACGCTGGCGGCGTCGTCCCGAGGATCTGGAAGGGTTCGCGCCGCTCCAGCGCGCCCTGCTGCGCACTGCCCTGGAGTCCGTACGGGTCGGCGGCGTCGTCGGCTACGCGACCTGTTCGCCCCACCTCGCCGAGACCAGGGCCGTCGTGGACGACCTGCTCAAGCAGTGGCCGGGCGCCGAGCTGATCGACGCCCGCCCGCTGCTGCCCGGCGTGCCGGACCTCGGCGACGGTCCCGACGTACAGCTGTGGCCGCATCTGCACGGGACCGATGCCATGTACCTGGCGCTCATCCGGCGGACCGGCTGACCGCCAGGTATCCGGCGCTCATTCGGAGGACTGGCTGACCGGTTCCGCCTCCGTCGTCTCCGGGGTGTCGTCGTGGGCCATTCGGTGGGGCCACCAGATCTTCGGGCCGACGTCCAGGAAGAGGGACGTGACCAGGACGGAGCGGACGATGAAGGTGTCCAGGAGGACGCCGAGGGCGACCGTGAAGCCGATCTCCGCGAAGGCCACCATCGGGAGCGTGCCCAGGGCGGCGAAGGTACCGGCCAGGACCAGGCCCGCGGAGGTGATGACCGCGCCGGTGGCCGCGAGGCCCGTCACCACGCCCGTGCGGGTGCCCTGGTGGCCGGCCTCCTCGCGGATGCGGGTCGTCAGGAAGATGTTGTAGTCGATGCCCAGGGCCACCAGGAAGACGAAGACGAACAGTGGGAAGTCCGTCTGCTCGCCCGCGTAGTCGAAGATGTGGCGGAAGGCCAGGGCGCTGGCGCCGAGGGCCGCCGCGAAGGACAGCACCACCGTGCCGATCAGCAGCAGCGGGGCCACCAGGGCGCGCAGCAGCAGGCCCAGGATCAGCAGGACGACCACCAGGACCGCCGGGATGATGACCAGGTTGTCGTGCGTCGTCGCCGCCTCCATGTCGAGCAGGGACGCGGTGCCGCCGCCCACCCGGGCATCCGCGTCCGGCACGGCGTGCACGGCGTCCCGGACCCGGTCGACGGTGTGTTTCGCGGCCTCGCTGTCGGACGGATCGGACATCGTCGCCTCGAACAGCACCTGACCCTCGTACGACGGTTTCGTCCCCGGTGGTACGGCGATGCTGTCGGGCACCACGCCCTTGGTGCCGGAGACGGCGCTGCGGACCTGGTCGGCCTGGGCGTCGTTGGCCACGATCACCAGGGGGTCGCCGCTGCCCGCCGGGAAGTAGCGCTCCGAGACCCGCTGGCCGGTGATGGAGTCGGGGGTGCCGGTGAAGGCGTCAGCGTTGCTGATGCCCTCGGCGTGCAGTTGCAGCAGGCCCAGGGAGAGGGCGGCCAGGACGAGGGCCGTGGCGGCCCAGACCGCGCGCGGGCGGCGGGCGATGGAGCGGCCCATCCGGGCCCAGACCCCGCGCTCGGTCGGGTCGGCCGAGCCGAAGTGCGGGATCGCCGGCCAGAAGACCCAGCGGCCGAAGATGAGCAGGAGCGCCGGGAACAGGGTGATCATCGCGAGGAGGGCGACGGCCACGCCGATGGCGGCCACCGGGCCCAGGCCGCGCGTGGAGTTCATCTCGGCGGCCAGCAGCACCAGCATGCTGACGACGACGGTGGCCCCGGAGGCGAGGACGGCCGGGCCCGCGCGGTGCAGGGCGAGCGCCATCGCCTCGTGGCGGTCCTCGTGGCGGCGCAGCTCCTCCCGGTAGCGGGCGACCAGGAGCAGGGCGTAGTCCGTCCCCGCGCCGAAGACGAGGACCGTCAGGATGCCCGCGCTCTGCCCGTTGACCGTCAGGCCCGCGTGCTCGGCGAGGAGGTAGATCAGCGCCTGGGCGGTGAACAGGGAGACGACCACGCCGATCAACGGCACGAAGATGAGCGTCAGGCTGCGATAGGTCAGCAGCAGCATCACGATCACGACGCCCATCGCCGAGAACAGCAGCGTCGAGTCGATGCCCTCGAAGGCCTTGGAGAAGTCCGCGGAGACGCCGCCGGGGCCGGAGACGTGGACGGAGAGTTCGTCCGTGCTCCTGCCCGTCCGGTCACGGATGGAGTCGACCGCGGGCGAGATCTCCTCCCAGCCCTTCTCGTCCATCGTGATCGGTACGTAGATCTGGGCGGCCTCGGGCGCCGACTTGCTGTTGTAGACGGGACCGCGGACCTCGGAGCCGCGGATGCCGTGCGCGGTCAGCTTCTTGATCTGGTCCGCGTCCTGCGCGATCTTGTCCTTGTCCTGGGCGGTGAGCCCGCCCTCGCGCGCGTAGACGACGACGGCCGGGATCTGCTCCGGCCGGAAGCCGTTCGAGGTGTTCAGGACCTTCGTGGACTCCGCCGAGCCCGGCAGCCAGGAGGCCGCGTCGTTGTCCTGGGCGTCGGTGAGTTTCGAGGCGAGCGGCGCCGCGACCACCAGCACCACCAGCCACAGGGCCACGATGACCCACTTGCTGCGATGGCCCGTCACAAAGCCGATGAAGCCCTGGCGGACATGGCGGCCATGGCCCTTGCCGTCCGTCTTCGTGTCTGTCTCTGTGTCTGTCTTTCCATCCGTCATGGTGACCCCCGTCGACCTACGTGGTGCCGATCGGCCGCCCAGCATGGCACGCAGGGTCCCGGTACGACATCCGATGAACGTCTTAGGTCTGGACCGGCGCGAACAAACGTGCCCGGACATGGCAGGCTTGGGGCATGGCCGCGCAGATCAACCCCAGCATCCTGTCCGCCGACTTCGCCCGCCTCGCGGACGAGGCGCAGGCGGTCGAGGGAGCCGACTGGCTCCACGTCGACGTCATGGACAACCATTTCGTCCCGAACCTCACGCTCGGGGTGCCGGTCGTAGAGTCGCTGGCCCGTGCGACGGACACTCCGCTGGACTGCCATCTGATGATCGAGGCCCCCGATCGGTGGGCGCCCCAGTACGTAGAAGCGGGGGCCTCTTCCGTCACCTTCCATGTCGAGGCGGCCGCCGCGCCGGTGCGGCTCGCCCGGGAGATCCGGGCCAAGGGCGCCCGAGCCTCCATGGGGCTGAAGCCCGCGACGCCCATCGAGCCGTACGAGGACCTGCTCCCCGAGCTCGACATGCTGCTGATCATGACCGTTGAGCCGGGCTTCGGCGGGCAGGCGTTCCTCGACATCATGCTCCCGAAGATTCGGCGAACCCGCGAGTTGATCAGCAAGCACGGTCTGGAGCTGTGGCTGCAGGTCGACGGCGGTGTCTCCGAGGCGACCATCGAGCGCTGCGCGGAGGCCGGCGCGGATGTCTTCGTCGCCGGTTCGGCGGTGTACGGCGCGTCCGACCCGGCCGCGGCGGTACGTGCACTGCGCACCCAGGCCGAGGGGGCGATCGCCCAGGCGTCCTGGGCATGCGACCACTGAGCCAAAGGACGGTGAACAGCTACGTGAACGGCGCCCATCAGGGCGGATCAAGTGCGCCGGATCTGCAAGGATGAACGGCGAATCCAGAGTGTGAACAGCAGTGAGGAGAACGCCGTGTCGGGTATGTCGGCGGGCCGGTCAGCCGTGCGGATGGGACCCGCTGAGCTGGTGCAGGCGGCGGCCATGGCCCGCCGCTTCTACCTCGAGGGCAAGTCCAAGATCCAGATCGCGGAGGAGTTCGGCGTCAGCCGCTTCAAGGTGGCCCGGGTACTGGAGACCGCCCTCGAACGAGATCTCGTACGCATCGAGATCCGTGTCCCGGCCGAACTGGACGCCGAGCGCTCGGACGCGCTCCGCGCCCGCTACGGTCTCAGGCACGCCGTCGTGGTCGAGTCCCCGGCCGAACCCGACGAGTCGCCCGACCCCGAGAACCTCGGCGAGGTGGCCGCCGAACTGCTCGGCGAGCTGCTGAACGAGGGCGATGTGCTGGGCCTGGCCTGGGGCCGCTCCACCATCCACATGGCCGCGGCGCTGGACCGGCTGCCGCCGTGCACGGTGGTGCAGTTGACGGGTGTGTACGACGCCGGGACCGCCGAGCGCGGTTCGGTGGAGGCGGTGCGTCGCGCGGCGCAGGTGGCCGGTGGCGACGCCCATCCCATCTACGCGCCGATGCTGCTGCCGGACGCGGCCACCGCGGAGGCGCTGCGTCACCAGACCGGGATCGCCCGGGCCTTCGAGTACTTCGACAAGGTCACGGTCGCCTGTGTCTCCATCGGCTCCTGGGAGGCCGGCATCTCGACGGTGCACGACATGCTCAGCGACGAGGAGCGGAGCCACTACGCCTCGCTCGGTGTCGCCGCCGAGATGTCCGCGCACCTCTTCGACGCGCAAGGCCGCCGGGTCGGACGGGATCTCGGCGAGCGGTGCATCACGGTCAAGGCGGACCAGCTCCGGCGTATCCCCGAGGTCGTGGCGATCGCGGGCGGGGCGCGGAAGGCGGCCGCGATCGACGCGGTGCTGCGGTCCGGTCTGGTCACCAGCCTGGTGACGGACACCTCGGCCGCGGACGTGCTGATGACCTCGGGGCCGCCCCCGAAGTCGGCGCTGAGCCGGACGGACCCGGATGGACCCTGACAGGCCCTGACGCAGGTCACTGGACAGGTCATGCGGGGACGGGCGGGGCGGCATCGGTGAGATGCCGCCCCGCCCGTCCCCTGTCTGCTGCTGCGCGTGCTCGTCCGCCGCGGTTCAGTTCTGGCGGCAGTCGTGGTGGTAGTCCTGGCTGCGGTCCCGGACCAGCTCTTCGATGATCCTCGCCGCCCGGTCCGGGTGTTCCTCGAACCAGGTGCCGAGATGTTCTTGGACGGCTTCTCCGACGCAGGCGCGCACCTCGGTGTTGGCCAGCAACTCCCGTGTGGCGCCGCGGAATTCGACTTGGTCGAGCTTCACCGAGACGACAGCCGTGAGGCCCTCGCCGATCTGGTCGGCCCTGGGATCGGGGTCCGTCGCCATCAGCAGCCCCAGCTTCCGCGCGTAAGCGGTCACCACGGCCGCAATTCCGTCGCGGAAGCCGTCCACGTGCGGGCCGCCCTCGCGCGTGGCCCGGCTGTTGGCGAAGCCGCGCACCCGTTCCTCGCGCAAGCTGCCCCACCGGAAGCCACCCCACAGGAGGGCGACCTCCATCGTCCCCGCCATCCGCGGGTCCTCCCGTTCGAAGCCGATGACGTCCGCGAGCACGCCCACGCCCGTCTCCGCGTCGAGAGCGGACACGAAGTCCCTTACGCCCTCCGGGAATTGGAACCGCACCGACCGTGGTCCTCCCGCCGGGCGTTCGTCGGTCAGTGAGGTCTCCAGGCCCCGGTTGAGGAAGGCCAACTGCCGCAGGCGCTCCGCCAGCACGGCGAACGAGATCCGCGTCGTCTCGAAGATCTCGATGTCGGGCCAGAAGGCGATGATCGTCCCGTTTCCGGTCGCCGGGCCCACGGTGGTGGGCGGGGCGAGGGCGACGCCGCGCGCGTACTCCTGGAACCGTTGGGTCCCCTCGCGCCGCACTTCGGCCGTCAGCCGGCTCGACAGGGCGTTGACGACGAAGAGCCCTACGCTGACAGGGGCCACGGACACGATGTGTCGGCCACTGGGCTCGGGCCCGAAGGGGTGGACGGTCAGCAGGGCTTCCAGTCCCTGGCCATCGATGTCCCCGGCGATTCCGTCCTCGAAGGGAACTCCCGGCCCGTCATCGGCGACCCGCACACCGCCGTCGGGCGTGAGCGTGACGTCTACGCTGCCGGCACCTGTGGCCAGGACCGTGTTCACCGCTTGACCGACGGCCTCGAACACCATGTGCTGCGGGCCGCGTTCGCCGGTCGACCCGATATACATCCCGGGCCGCTTACGCACGGCCTCCAGCCCCTCCAGAACCTCGATCCGGGCAGCCTCGTACCCCGTGCCATCCCCACTCACGAAAACCCCTCCCATGGCGTCCGGCAGATGTCCCCACCCTAGGAGAAATCCAGGAAAACGCCAGGTCAGAGCCATTTTCGCGAGGGCGTTGGCGGGCGGGTGAGGGTCCGTCAGGGGGTGCTCGGAACAGGCGGCACGCACAAGGTCCGTCGTCCTTCCGGGGGCCCACTCAGGCTGCGCACGACCCCGTTCGGGGCGTCGCTGAGGTCACTAATTCTGTCCAGCACGGGGGTTCGAGTTGTCGCCGGTGACGGTGGCTGAGGGGCCGGAGGTGCGTTCTGGGGCTTCGCGTACGTATGAACAATCGCCGGGCGACAACCCGGCTCGACGCAGGGAGAGTCCATGTACGGGGAAGAAGCCGCGAAGACCCGCTTCGCTCAATGGCTGCTGTGCCACGCCCGGTTGGCCGGGTACGACGTCGAGGCCGCCGG
This sequence comes from Streptomyces pseudovenezuelae, assembly GCF_029892565.1. Taxonomy (GTDB): domain Bacteria; phylum Actinomycetota; class Actinomycetes; order Streptomycetales; family Streptomycetaceae; genus Streptomyces; species Streptomyces pseudovenezuelae_A. The sequence continues at coordinate 535,257 of NZ_JARXVH010000006.1, forward strand.
CATGCGTGCGACGCTCCTGATCGTCACGTCGATGGCTCTGTCCGGGGGCCTGGACGCCGCGATCACGGTGAGCATGGCGGCGGGACTCGCCGTCACCCCACAGGAGTTGACCGACGCCTACACCGACGAGATGCACGAGTTCCTCCACATGAGACGGGCGTCCGAACTCGCGGACCTGCGATCCCATCCCGACCTGGCCGGCCTGGAGGAGACGCTCGACAGCATCGACCGCACCGCGTAGGGGCGCGCCGGTGCGGTGCCGCCGCGCTCCCTCCGGAGGCCGCGCTCAGGTGTTCGCCCCCCGAGCCGTCACCTCCCAGCGGTCGACCACCTCGCCGTTCCGAGCGACCAGCAGCTCGTCGGCGAGATTCACCGGCGTGCAGACGTGGTTGGGGACAACTGCCACCAACATCCCCAGACTTGGCCCCCGGACGCCCTCCGGGAGGCGGACGACCGCGTGGTGCTCCCACATCCCCGTGATGGTGGCCTGCGGGAACTCGGGCAGGTAGCCGTAGCCCGTCACCGAGGGCGAGGTGTCGGCGCCGAGGACCTTGGTGCCGACGTCCAGGACGAAGCGGTCGGCGGCGGGGGTGCTGATCACCGTTGCCGCGGCGACCAGGGCGAGGTCCTCCGACGTGCAGCTGCCGATGGCCAGTTGGGCGGCGTCGTTGAAGACGTAGACACCGGGGCGCAGTTCGTCGACCGTGCCCGGCCGCCAGCGGCCCGCCGTCGGGGTCGAGCCGCCGCTGATCACGCGGATATCAAGTCCCAGGTCCCGCAGGACCTGTGCGGCCTCGCTCAATGTGCGCTCCTCGTCCCGCGCGGCCCGCTCCCGTGCCTGCGGGTGGTGACCGTAGCCGTGGCCGGGGAACGTGAACACGCCGACGACGTCGAGGCCCGCGTCGGCTGCCGCCTTGCCCACTCCGCCGACGGCGTGCGGCGGCACTCCGGTGCGATGGGTTCCGCTGTCGACCTCGATGAGTGCCTCGACCGGTCGCGCGCTGCCGCGTACGGCGTCCCCCAACCGTTGCGCGCCCTCGACCGACTCGACGCCGACCCGCAAGGCGACCTCGTCCGCCAACCGGCGGGTCCGTCGCGCCTTGTCCGCGTCGAGCCAGACGGGGTAGGCGATGAACAGGTCGTCCACGCCGGCCCGGGCGAACGCCTCGGCCTCACTGATCGTCGCCACCGACAACCCGCGTGCGCCGGCCCGGAGTTGGCGGTCGGCGATCTGCGCGCACTTGTGGGTCTTGGCGTGCGGACGCAGGGTGAATCCCTGGGACCGGGAAGCTTCGGCCATCCGTGAGATGTTTCTGTCCAGGACATCCGGATCGACCACGAGCGCCGGCGTGGTCAGTCCGTCCGGCAGCGGTATCGCCATCACTTGCCTCCCACCATGGACCAGGTTGAGATGATCATGGCAGGTTCGCCGACCGGGATACAGGGCTGGGAGCTGAGGGCAGGGGTACAGGGCTGCGGGCCGGGATACAACTACTCCGATGATCACCACAACTCGTTCAGGGCGGTACTGAGATGACGGAACTGACGGTCACGGTCGACCTCGAAGGGGTCACCGACAAGGCGGGCCTGATGGACCGGTGCGCCCGCGCCCTGGAGCTGCCCGACTGGTTCGGCCGCAACTGGGACGCCCTCGCCGACAGCCTCTCCGACCACACCGTCTGGCCCGCGGACGCCGTCGAGCAGGGGCTCCTGATCGTCGTACGGAACTGGCGACCGTATGCCGAGGCGCGGCCCGGCGAGTGGCGGACCGCGCTCGACGTCTTCGGTGAGGCGGTGGACCGGACGCCGGCGCTTTCTGTGGTGCTCGCCCTCGGCGGGGCCTAGCCGGTGCGCGTCGGAAAGTGCTTGGAGGTTCCTCCGAATGCGGCGCTGACCTGCCTGGACGATGCTCCCGGGCAGCGCATTCCGGTCGCCGTGGGACAATGAAGTACGTGCTCCTCCCCCTGGCTGACCTGTCCGGGGACCACCTCTGATCGACTGGGATGTGCAGCACGTGCGTTTCCTCAACGACATCCAGCCCCCGTACGACCTGACGTACGACGACGTCTTCATGGTCCCGAGCCGCAGCGCCGTCGGCTCGCGGCAGGGCGTGGACCTCAGCTCCCCGGACGGCACGGGCACCACGATCCCGCTGGTCGTCGCGAACATGACCGCGATCGCCGGCCGGCGCATGGCCGAGACCGTGGCCCGGCGGGGTGGGCTCGTGGTCATTCCGCAGGACATCCCGATCGAGGTCGTCACCGACGTCGTCTCCTGGGTGAAGAGCCGGCACCACGTCCTCGACACGCCGATCATCCTCAGCCCGCACCAGACCGTCGCCGACGCGCTGGCCCTGCTGCCCAAGCGCGCGCACAACGCCGGTGTCGTCGTGGACGAGGAGCAGCGGCCGGTCGGTGTGGTGACCGACGCCGACCTGACCGGTGTGGACCGCTTCACGCAGCTCGGCGTGGTCATGTCCCGCGACCTGCTGCTGCTCGACGCGGACATCGACCCGGGCGAGGCCTTCAGCCGGCTCGACGCGGCGAACAGGCGGTACGCGCCGGCGGTCGACAAGGACGGCCGGCTCGCCGGCATCCTCACCCGCAAGGGCGCCCTGCGCGCCACGCTCTACACGCCCGCCACCGACGCGAACGGCAGGCTGCGCATCGCCGCCGCCGTCGGCATCAACGGCGACTTCGTGCAGAAGGCCAAGCAGCTGCTGGACGCGGGCGTCGACACGCTCGTCATCGACACGGCCCACGGCCACCAGGAGTCGATGATCAGCGCGATCAAGCAGGTACGCGCCCTCGACCCGCAGGTCCCGATCGCGGCCGGCAACATCGTCGCCGCGGAGGGGGTCCGGGATCTGATCGAGGCGGGCGCCGACATCATCAAGGTCGGGGTCGGCCCGGGTGCCATGTGCACCACCCGGATGATGACCGGCGTCGGCCGGCCGCAGTTCTCCGCGGTGCTGGAGTGCGCGGCCGAGGCGAAGAAGTACGGCAAGCACGTGTGGGCCGACGGCGGTGTCCGCCACCCGCGTGACGTCGCCATGGCGCTGGCCGCCGGGGCGTCGAACGTGATGATCGGCTCCTGGTTCGCGGGCACCTACGAGTCGCCGGGCGATCTCCAGCAGGACGCCAACGGGCGGCTCTACAAGGAGTCGTTCGGCATGGCGTCCGCGCGCGCCGTGCGCAACCGCACCTCGGACGAGTCGGCGTACGACCGGGCCCGCAAGGCGCTGTTCGAGGAGGGCATCTCCACCTCCCGCATGTTCCTCGACCCGGCCCGCCCGGGCGTCGAGGACCTGATCGACTCGATCATCGCGGGCGTCCGCTCCTCCTGCACATACGCCGGCGCGGGCTCCCTGGAGGAGTTCGCCGAGAAGGCGGTCGTCGGCATCCAGAGCGCGGCCGGCTACGCGGAGGGCAAGCCGCTGCACGCCAGCTGGTGACTCAAGTCCTTTGCTGATGGCCTCCGTTGAATGGCGGGGGCCATCGGTGTGTCCGGGGACGGCGGGGACGGGGTTGGGGCGCGGACTCGGAGATGGCGCGTCAAGCCCTCTTGACGTCAAGTCTGCTTGACGCAATCGTGGGGTCATGACGACACCGCAGAGCATCGAGCCGCAACACACGCTCCTCACCGCCGTCGCCCGCCTCGACGACCTGCGTATCCGCGAGTCCCTGGGGCCCGAGGATCTCGAACGGGCCGAGTTGCTCGAACTGCTCGCACTGAGCGAGGTCGTGGCCCAGAAGGCCGCGTACGGGCGGCAGTTGACGGTTCGGGCGGCTCGGGAGGCCGGGGCCTCCTGGTCGCAGATCGGGGCCGCGCTCGGCACCAGCAAGCAGGCCGCGTGGGAGGCGCACACGCGGTGGATCGACGTGCAGGAGGCGGCGCACGGGCGGCCCGGGCAGATGGGGTTCGACGCGGACGACGCGGCCGCGGCGCGGGCCCTCGCGGGGGAGCCGGACGGGCGCTGAGCCGGGTGGCCCGCGGAGTTCGAAGGGCCGCCGAGGGCGTGTTCTACTTCGTATACGGCCATCGCCGCTCCCGAACCGCGCCACCCGAGAAGTGACCAACCCACTGTGCTGAACGATCTCGACGAACGCATCGTGCACGCCCTCGCCGAGGACGCCCGTCGCTCCTACGCGGACATCGGGCAGCTGATCGGCCTGTCGGCGCCCGCCGTGAAGCGGCGCGTGGACCGGCTGCGGGCCACCGGCGCCATCACCGGTTTCACCGTGCGGGTGGACCCGGCGGCGCTGGGCTGGGAGACCGAGGGGTTCGTCGAGATCTACTGTCGGCCCAACACCTCGCCGGAGACCATCCAGCGGGGCCTGGAGCGCTACCAGGAGGTCGTGGCCGCCTCGACCGTCACCGGCGACGCGGACGCCGTCGTGCAGGTCTTCGCCTCCGACATGCGGCACTTCGAGCGGGTCCTGGAACGGATCGCCGGGGAGCCGTTCGTCGAGCGCACCAAGTCGGTGCTGGTGCTGTCACCGCTGCTGCGCCGCTTCTCGTCGGGCTCGCCCACGTAGTCCCAGGCCTGTCTGCTGACGTAGTCCCCGACCTGTCCGCCGACGTAATCCCCGGACGGATCCGCCCGGCGTGTCTACCATCGGTGACATGACCTGGCGACATTGATCCACCAGCCGTGCCTCCCGAGGACCGCCTCGGACGCCGTACCCCCGGCATCCGATCCGTCCTTGCGGGAAGGCCTCATGACACTCTCACCTGCGCGTGTGTCCGTCGGTAGCGGCGTCCGCCGGCTCACGGCCACGCTGTACGGCTATGCGTTCCTGGACGACTTCGTCCTGCTCTACCCGGTGTACGCGCTGCTGTTCAGCGACACCGGACTGTCCGTCTGGCAGATCTCGTCCCTCTTCGCCCTCTGGTCGCTCACCGGCGTGTTCCTGGAGGTGCCCTCGGGCGCCTGGGCCGACGCCGTCTCCCGGAAGCTGCTGCTGTGGCTCGGTCCGCTGCTCACCGCGGCCGGCTTCGCGCTGTGGGTGCTCGTCCCCTCGTACTGGGCCTTCGCCCTCGGCTTCGTGCTGTGGGGCGCGCGCGGAGCGCTGGGTTCCGGCGCGCTGGAGGCGCTCGTGTACGAGGAACTGGAGCGGCTCGGCGCGGCCGACCGGTACGCCCGCATCATGGGCCGGGCCCGGGCGGCGGGCCTGGTCGCGGTGATGGCGTCGATGGGGCTCGCCGGGCCGGTGTTCGCGTGGGGCGGCTACCCGGCCGTCGGCGCGGCGAGCGTGCTGGCCTGCGTCGCGACCGCGGCGACGGCGACGCGGTTCCCCGAGCATCGGGCCATTTCTGGCTCCGGAGGCGGGAGTTGGGCAGCGACCCTGCGTTCCGGGCTCGCCGAGGTCCGCAAGGACCGGTCACTGCGCGGGGCGCTGCTGCTGATCCCCGCGGTGGGTGCCGTCTGGGGTGCGCTCGACGAGTACACCCCCCTGCTGGTGCGCGACACCGGCGTGGCGGAGACGGCGGTGCCATATGTGTTGTTGGTGATCTGGACGGGGGCCACGGCCGGGAGTCTGCTCGCCGGTCCCTTTGAGCGCCTGGGTACGGCGGGCTTCGCGGCGGTGCTCGCGGGCGCCGGGATCGCACTGGCCGCGGGGGCGTTGACCCGGACGACGGTCGGCCTCGGCCTGGTGGCACTGGCCTTCGTCGGTTTCCAACTGGCGACCGTGCTGGCCGACGTCCGGCTCCAGCAGCGCATCGACGACGACGCCGGCCGGGCCACGCTGACCTCGGTCGCGAGTCTGGGCACCGAACTGGGCACGGTCGGCGTCTACGCCGGATACGCGACGATCGCCACGCGCGCCTCCAACGGAACCGCCTTCGCACTGTTCGCGCTGCCGTATCTGGTGACGGCGTCGGCGCTGGCGGTCGGTCGACGGGCGCGGTCCCGGCGGACGGTCCCGTAGCTTGTGAGACGTTTCACTACCGGCGAGTAGAACCAGCCGGTAACCTCTCTCGACAGCACTAGCGAGTACCTGCCCAGGGGAGAGCATGCGCCGGCCCACCGGCCGTCCCACGACGGTCCGCGCCCGAATCGTGGCGCTCGCGCTCGCCCCCGCGCTCGCCCTGATGGTGCTGTGGACCTTCGCGATGGTGTCGGTCACCGGAGGACTGCGCGCGCTCGTTCGGGTCCAGGGGGTGTACGAGGATTTCGGCACCCCCGTCGACACGGCGATCGGGCAGATCCAGATCGAACGGCGCCTCGCCGCCGCGTACTTGGGCACGCGGCGGCGTGAGGCGACTGTCGTCGACCTGATGGAGCAGCAGCGTCGCACCGACCGTGCCGTGAGCGCCCTGCGCGACGCGGCACGGGACGGTGACCGCGACCGGCTCTCCGCGCGGCAGCGACAGGCGCTCGACGCCATGGTCACGGCGGTCGGCGGGCTGGAGCCGCTGCGGGAGCGGGTGCTGTCCCGGGACATCTCGTGGGACCGCGCGGTGACCGGGTACAGCGCCCTCGTGGAGCCGGGCTTCGACGTCCAGTCGACGCTCACCGCACTGCAGGCCGGGCAGCTCGCGCGGGAGGCGCAGGTCGTCGTCGAGCTGGTGCGGGTACGGGAGTTCGTGTCGCGGGAGGACGCGCTGGTGGCCGGGGCGCGGGCCGCCGGGAGCCTCACCGACCGGCAGTACGACACGCTCACGGCGACCGTCGAGGACCGGCGCGTCTTCGAGCGGACGTATGTCCCCGACCTGCCGGCCGACTCGCGGGCGCTGTTCACGCGCTTCCAACGCGGCCAGCTGCACCGGGAGTTGGTGCGCAGCGAGGACGCCCTGCTGCGGGCCGGTGCCGACGGGGCGGGTGAGGCCGTCGCGGCCGACTCCTGGCGCACGACGACCGACAGCGCGGTCGAGCGGTACATGCAGTTGTGTACGACGTCCGCCGAGAACTCGGCTGGGCGGGCACGGGAGTTCGCCTACCGGGAGCTGGCCAAGGCCGTCGCCGTGGGCGTGCTGGGGCTGGCCGCCGTAGCGCTGTCGCTGTGGTTCGCGGTGCGGGGTGCACGGCGTATCTCGCGGCGGCTGGAGACGCTGCGGGACGCCGCCGACCTGCTGACCGCACGTCAACTGCCGGACGTGATGGCGAGGTTGAGTGCCGGTGAGGACGTGGACGCGGTGGCCGAGGCGCCGCCGCTCGCGGACGGGGAGGCGGGTGCCGACGAGATCGGTGACGTGGGGCGGTCCTTCAACGCGGCCCGCCTCGCGGCCGTGGAGGCCGCCGTCCGGCAGGCCGCCCTGCGTCGTGGGCTGTCCGCCGTGCTGGTCACCATCGCCCGGCGCAACCAGGCGCTCGTGCACCGGCAGTTGAAGCTCGTCGACACCCTGGAGCGACGCACCGACGACCCCGCCATCCTCGACCAGCTCTTCCGCATCGACCACCTCACCACCCGGATGCGGCGCCACGCCGAGGGTCTGATCATCCTCTCCGGCGCGGCGCCGGGCAGGCGTTGGCGGCGCCCGGTGCCGCTCGCCGACGTCGTCGCCTCCGCGGTGGGTGAGATCGAGGAGTACGCGCGCGTGGAGCTCCCGCCGCTGCCGCGGGTCGGCGTCGACGCGGACGCCGTCGCCGATGTCGTCCACCTCCTCGCCGAACTCGTCGAGAACGCCACCGTGTTCTCGCCGCCCCGCAGCCGCGTCACCCTGCGCACCCGGCGTGCCGACGCCGGGTTCGTCCTGGAGATCGATGACCGGGGCCCCGGCCTCGACGCCGGCCAACTCGCCGCGGCACACCGCACGCTCACCGACCCGGACGGGTTCGACCCCACCCGCCACGACCGCCTCGGGCTCTACGTCGTCGGCCGCCTCGCCGCCCGGCACGGCATCGGCGTCACGCTCGGCCCGTCGCCGTACGGCGGGACGACGGCGCTGGTGCTGTTGCCCGAAGGGGTGTTGGCTGAGGGCGAGGACGGCACGACTCGGTCTCCCCGCGTGGCCCTCGCGGCCCCGCGCGAGGAGAACCCCGAGGAGATGCGCGCCGTCTTCGGGGCCTTCCAACGGGGTCTCGCCCGAGGCCGCAGAGGCTTGCCCCTGGACTCCGACCCCACGTGGCGAACCGACAACGAGAAAGGCAAGGACCCCGCCGATGCCCCGTGACCGGAGCCCTCAACCCGCCTCCATCCTCGCCACCCCCGCCGACACCCCGGGCACCGGCCTCGGCTGGCTGCTCGACGACCTCGTCGCCCGGACCGGCCAGGTCCGCCAGGCCGTGCTGCTCACCGCCGACGGCCTGCCCCTCAGCGCCTCGGACGGCATGCGCGGCCGGGACATCGAACACCTCGCCGCGATCTGCGCCGGCTTCCACGGACTGGCCGGTTCGGCGGGGGAGCGGTTCGGGGCGGGGGAGATCCGGCAGACCATGGTGATGCTCGACGACGCCTACCTCTTCATCACCCCGGCCGGCGACGGCAGCCGGCTGGCCGTGCTGAGCGAGGCCCAGACGGACGTCGGTCAACTCGCCCACGAGATGGGCCTGCTGGTCCGTCGCGTGGGCCGGCACCTGGCCGCCGCCGTACGGTCGGCCGAGGCCCCGGCCGGCCCGTGACCCGACGGTGAGAGACGAGCACTGGTACGAGGACGAGACCGGGGCGCTGGTGCGCCCCTACACCGTCACCCGGGGCCGCACCCGCCCCTCCGACCGACATCACATCGACCTCATGTCGCAGGTCACCGGCCTGCCCCCGGTCGGCACGGCACCCGGCCTCGACCACGTGGGCGCGTGCCTGCTGGTCCTGCTCCACCGCGGCCCGCGGCCCGTCGTGGAGCTCGCCGCGGACGCCGACCTGCCGCTCACCGTCGTACGCGTCCTGCTCGGCGATCTGGCCGAGGCCGGTCTCGTACGGATCGATCCTCCTCGGCCCGCGTCCACGGTGGTACCGGCCACGGACCCCGAGTTGCTGCGGGAGATCGTCGAGCGGTTGCGGGAGATCTAGGAAGTGGGCGGGCCGGGTCCGGAAGGCCGGAATCGGCGGTCCGCGTCTAGAAGTCCGGCTGCCAGGGCACGACCGTGAAGTCGCCGGTGCCCTGCTTCACCTTCTCGAAGGGCGCCGAACTCACGCACTTGGGCAGGTCCTTGGGGCCCAGGTCCTCGGTCGTGGCCCAGCTGTAGCCGAGCCGGTCGCGGTGGCCGAGATCGTGGACCGTGACGCCGACCCGGGTGCCCTTGGCGTCGGGGAGGTTCGTGTCGGTGACGACGCCGGAGACGACGGCCACCTTGCCGCCGGTGACCAGGCAGTCGACCTTGGCCTTCGCCCAGGCGCCGTCGCCGTTCAGATAGTGGCTCCACTCGAAGGTTCCGGTGGCCTGCATCGGGTCGGCGGTGTCCTTCGCCGCGAGGTGGGCGTCGAAGGAGAAGGTGATGTCGTCGCCGAGCGAGCGGTAGAGCTTCGCGGTGCCGGTGAGGGCGGCGGCCTCGCGCTGCGGCCTGTCCTCGACGCCCGAGGCCGCGGCGGATCCCGCCGCCACGGCGGAACCCGTCAGACCGACGGTGAGCAGGAGCACGACCCCGAGCACGGCGACCTTCGTACGACGCTGCATGACGGACCTTTCTGCAGGTGAAGCGGACGGTCACCACTCTGTCGGCGGCGCCCCGCCGCCACATCGCGCCCGAGGAGGCACCCCGCCTCCGCCGTCCGGCGGGGAACCGTCTGTGACCTGCGCCTCAAGGAGGACCGGGGGTACGCCCGAGGTCGCGCAACGAATCGCCGCCGGACGGGTGGCCAACGCAACGAACCGCTCACCGGCGCGCAACGGCTCCTCCTTGTCGGGCCGTCGCCCGCGCCCGTACCGTCTATCTGGCCCCCCATAGGTGGCGCTTCACCCTTTTCGTACCGGCGAGGAACCCACATGCGCACCGCCCTGCTCCAGAGCTCCGGCCGCCCCGGCTCGATCGTCGAGAACCTCAAGGTCCTCGACGAGGCCGCGGGCCGGGCCGCCGCCGCGGGGGCGGGGCTGCTCACCGCGCCGGAGATGTTCCTCACCGGGTACGCGATCGGCGACGACGTCGGCCGCCTCGCCGAGCCCGCCGACGGGGACTCGGCCGACGCGATCGCCGAGATCACCACCCGGCACGGCCTCGCGATCGCCTACGGCTACCCCGAGCGGGACGGCGAGAGCGTCTTCAACTCCGCCCAGCTGATCTCCGCCACCGGCGACCGTCTCGCCAACTACCGCAAGACCCACCTCTTCGGCTGCTTCGAGCGCGACCACTTCACACCTGGCGAACAGCCGGTCGTGCAGGCCGAGTTGGACGGTCTGAGCGTCGGGCTGATGATCTGCTACGACGTCGAGTTCCCGGAGCCCGTCCGCGCCCACGCCCTCGCCGGCACCGACCTGCTGCTCGTCCCGACGGCGAACATGCACCCGTTCCAGTTCGTCGCCGAGTCCCTGGTCCCGGTGCGGGCCTGGGAGAACCAGATGTACGTGGCGTACATCAACCGGATCGGCCGGGAAGGGGAGTTCGACTTCTTCGGCCTCTCCGCGCTGGCCGGGCCCGACGGGGTCGCCCGCACGCGGGCCGGCCGCGGCGAGGAACTCCTGTTCGGCGACGTCGACCCGGCCCTCCTCGCGGCCTACCGTGAGGCGAACCCGTATCTGAAGGACCGCCGCCCCGGCCTCTACGGGTCCCTCGCCTGACACGCAGGCCCTCTCCCTCTCCCTCTCCCGTCCTTTCCTCACCTTCAGTTTTTTCGCGCAAGGAGTCCCTACCCCATGACGTCCACGGTGCCCAACGCCGTCGAGCACGCCGACGAGCAGCAGCCGCCGATCACCATGTTCGGCCCGGACTTCCCCTACGCGTACGACGACTTCCTCGCCCACCCGGCCGGCCTCGGCCAGATACCGGCGACCGAGCACGGCACCGAGGTCGCGGTCATCGGCGGCGGCCTTTCCGGCATCGTGGCCGCGTACGAGCTGATGAAGATGGGCCTGAAGCCGGTCGTCTACGAGGCCGACCGGATCGGCGGCCGGCTGCGCACCGTCGGCTTCGACGGCCCCGGCACCGAGGAACTGACCGCCGAGATGGGGGCGATGCGCTTCCCGCCCTCCTCCACCGCACTCCAGCACTACATCGACCTGGTGGGACTGGAGACCCGGCCGTTCCCCAACCCCCTTGCGGAGGCGACCCCTTCGACCGTCGTCGATCTCAAGGGCGAGTCGCACTACGCCGAGACGGTCGCCGACCTGCCGCAGGTCTACCGCGATGTCGCCGAGGCCTGGAACAAGTGCCTCGAAGAGGGCGCCGACTTCTCCGACATGAACCGCGCCCTGCGCGAGCGGGACGTGCCGCGCATCCGCGAGATCTGGGCGAAGCTGGTCGAACGGCTCGACAACCAGACCTTCTACGGCTTCCTCTGCGACTCCGAGGCCTTCAAGTCCTTCCGGCACCGCGAGATCTTCGGCCAGGTCGGCTTCGGTACGGGCGGCTGGGACACCGACTTCCCCAACTCCATCCTGGAGATCCTGCGCGTCGTCTACACCGAGGCCGACGACCACCATCGCGGCATCGTGGGCGGTTCCCAGCAACTGCCGGTCAGGCTCTGGGAACGCGAGCCGCAGAAGATCGTGCACTGGCCCTACGGCACCTCGCTGGCGTCCCTGCACGTGGGCGGCGAGCCCCGCCCCGCCGTGACCCGGCTGCACCGCACCGCCGGCAACCGGATCACGGTGACGGACGCGAACGGCGACATCCGCACCTACCGGACGGCGATCTTCACCGCCCAGTCCTGGATGCTGCTCTCCAAGATCGCCTGCGACGACTCGCTCTTCCCGATCGACCACTGGACGGCGATCGAGCGCACCCACTACATGGAATCGAGCAAGCTCTTCGTGCCCGTCGACCGGCCCTTCTGGCTCGACAAGGACGAGGAGACCGGCCGGGACGTCATGTCGATGACCCTCACCGACCGTATGACGCGCGGGACTTACCTCCTGGACGACGGTCCGGACAGGCCCGCCGTCATCTGCCTCTCGTACACCTGGTGCGACGACAGCCTCAAGTGGCTGCCGCTGTCCGCGAACGAGCGGATGGAGGTCATGCTGAAGTCGCTCGGCGAGATCTATCCGAAGGTCGACATCAGGAAGCACGTCATCGGCAACCCGGTGACCGTGTCCTGGGAGAACGAGCCCTATTTCATGGGCGCCTTCAAGGCCAACCTGCCCGGCCACTACCGCTACCAGCGGCGCCTGTTCACGCACTTCATGCAGGACCGGCTGCCCGAGGACAAGCGGGGCATCTTCCTCGCAGGTGACGACATCTCCTGGACGGCCGGCTGGGCCGAGGGCGCGATCCAGACCGCACTGAACGCGGTGTGGGGCGTCATGCACCACTTCGGCGGCGAGACCGACGGGACCAACCCGGGACCCGGCGACGTGTACGACGAGATCGCGCCGGTCGAGCTGCCGGAGGACTGAGCCGAACGTCTGTAGCGCCGACGGGAGTTCAGACCCCGGCCGCCCGCGCCTTCTCGTACACCTCCGAGGCGACGTCCTTGAGTTCCTGGGCGTCCCGGGTGCCGCTCTGCAGGTCCACGAGGATCTCGTCGAGGCCGATCTCGGCGTGCGCGGCGAGGTCCTCGACGATCTGGTCGACGCTGCCGTGGAAGGGGCGGCGGTCGGCGCCGGCGTGGGCCTCGGCGGTGTAGCGCGGGTTGGTGCGCAGCACGGTCCGGATCGGCTCGGTGCGTCCGCGCTCGGCGGCCAGTTCCCGCAGCGCGCGCCACTGCGCGGCGACCGCCTCGGCGCCGATGCCCACCGGCATCCAGCCGTCCGCGTGGTCGACCAGCCGGCGCCGGGCCTTCTCGTTGCCGGCCGCCAGGAGGATCGGGATGGGCCGGGCGGGCTTGGGGCCGACCACCGCCGACGCGATCTTCGTCAACCGGCCCTCGTACGACACCGGGTCGGGGCCCCACACGGCCCGGCACACCTCGATCAGCTCGTCCAGGACCTGGCCGCGCTCCGCGAACGGCCGTACCGACGCGGCCGCGTACTCGTCGTGGGACCAGCCCGTGCCGAGGCCCGCGACCACCCGGCCGCCGCTCGCCGCGTCCAACGAGGCGAGCGCCTTGGCCAGTTGGAAGGGCACGTGCAGGGGTGCGACCAGCACGCTGGTGCCCAGGCGGGCCCGCTCGGTGGCAGCGGCGGCGAGCGTGAGGGTGACCAGCGGCTCGGCCACGCCGCGGTAGTTGTCGGGCCAGGGCACGCCCTCCATGCCGTACAGACCCTGGGTGGCGGGCTCGGGGAACAGGGCGCGCTCGTACACCCACAGGCTCTCGAAGCCGATCCGCTCGGCGGCCCGCGCCACGTCGGGTACGTCCCTTCCGATGTCGTACCAGCGCATCTGCGGGAGGCCGAGTCCGAGAGCGGTCGCCATGCCCTGTGCTCCTTCGCGTTCGCCTTCGCCGGAGGGGCGCTGCCGCCGAACGTACAACGTCCTCGCGCGAGTTGACTCGATCAGTCCGGCAGCGGCGTGAGCATCATGCGTCCCGCGAAGCCCACCGCCGCGTCCAGCCGCTCGGTGAACTCCTCGGCCACATCGGGCAGTCCACGCAGCGCCCACAGGGCCCGCGCCGCCGTCCAGGTGGCGTCCCGGGCGCGGTCCAGACTCCACGAACCGAGGAGATGGGTGAGCGGGTCGGCGATCTGGAAGAGGTCGGGGCCCGGCATCAGATCTTCGCGGATGCGCTCCTCCAGCGAGACGAGGAGATCACCCACGCGGTCGAACTCGTCCTCCACCTCGGCGGGTTCGCAGTCGAGCCTACGACACGTGTCCACCACGGCGAGCGCCAGATCGTGGCCGATGTGCGCATTGATGCCCGCGAGGGCGAACTGGAGTGGTCGTACGCCGGGATGACGGCGGAGCTGGAACAGCGGCCGCCAACAGGCAGGCGGGCGCCGCTCGTCCGTCGTCGCCTCCACGGCCGCCAAGTACCGCTCCGCGAACCGCACGTCCAGCGTGATCGCGGCCCGCGCGTCGGTGAACGCCCCGGCGTCGATCCGCCGGTCGACCGCCTCCGTGACGGCGAGGTAGACGCGGTTGAAGACCGCGATCCCGTCCCGGTCAGGGAGAGCCGAGTCCAGGGCGCGCATACGGGAGACGACGGCGTCCACAGGTGTGGTGATCTGTTCCAATTGCGCCATGGGGGAAGGGTCCCAGTCATACGCTGACCGAAGTGCCGGCGGGCCCGACGCTTCCCCAGAACGGGGGAACGCACCTGCTGTGGGGGAGGGGGCACACCACCGTGTCTGGCTTGCGTGCCCAGCGGCTGCCCGCGCGCAGGGCTGAGCGCCGCCGCGCGACCCGGCGTTCCGCGATGGTCGCGGCGGCCTCCGTCGTGGTCGCCGTCGGCACCGCGACCGGCATGCTGACCGCCTTCGGCAACGGACGCGGCGCGAACGAGGCCGGACCCGGGGTGACCAGCTCGCCGAGGCTGGAGCGCCTGCCGGTGGTGCCGTCCCCTTCGACGTCCGGCACCTCGGCCTCCCCCTCGCCCAGGAAGGCGAGCCCGTCGGCAAGTCCCTCCCCGAAGAAGGCGAAGAAGCAGCCGATCACCCCCGTGGCTGAAGGCCTCTACCGTCATCCCGACTCCCAGGTCCTGGACTGGGTGCGCGCCAATCCGTCGGACCCGCGCGCGTCGGTCATCGAGTCGCGCATCGCCGACCGGCCGGCGGCGGTGTGGTTCGCCGACTACGCGCCGGACACCATCGCCGCCCGGGTCCGCGCGGTCACCTCGGGCGCCGCGGGGCAGGACCGGGTGCCGGTCCTCGTGGCGTACGCGATTCCGGACCGCGACTGCGGCGGCGCCTCGGAGGGCGGGGCTCCCGACCTCGCCGCGTACGACGCGTGGATCGACGCCTTCGCACGGGGGCTCGGCTCCGACGAGGTCATCGTCGTCCTGGAGCCGGACTCCATAGCCCAGGCCGACTGCCTCGGCGTCGGCCAACGGGCCGACCGTTTCGCCTCGTTGGCCCGCGCCGGCCGCGTCCTGAAGGCGGCGGACCCGAAGGCGCGGGTCTACTTCGACGCCGGCCACTCCGGCTGGAACCCCGCCGGCAAACAGGCCGACCTGCTCCGCCAGGCGGGCGCCGCCTCGGCGGCCTCCTCCGACGGTGTCTTCAGCAACGTCTCCAACTTCCACACCACGTCGGCCGAGGTCGCCTACGACCGACAGGTCCTCGCCGCCCTGGGCGGCCCCGCGAGCCTGGGTGCCGTCATCGACACCAGCCGCAACGGCAACGGCGCCCCGAACGACGGCGAGTGGTGTGACCCGGCGGGCCGCAAGATCGGCCGCACCCCGACGCTCGGCACCGGCGAGGCCCGCATCGACGGCTACCTGTGGGTGAAGCTCCCGGGGGAGTCGGACGGCTGCAAGGGGAGCCCCGGGACGTTCAGCCCGTCGTACGCCTACGACTTGGCGTCTTCGTAGGGGAGTTCTCCTCGACGGGTGAGTTTCAGCTGGGGATTCGCCATCTCCGTACATGAATGCTGTCCGGACCATTGCCACAGGTATGGGCTGGTCCTACGCTCGCACGGTCCTACTCATGAACTCTGTTCACATTCATGACCGTTCATGATCCGATCGCCTTTCTGGCCCACCGCTCTCCGGATCGGAGTGTTAGATGAGTGGAAGATCCCGTGCGGCCGTCGTGTTCGCCGCCGTGGTGACTCTCGCAGCCGTGCTCGTCCCCTCCGCACAAGCCACCCACGACAGCCATGGCACGCGAGCCGCCCCCAAGACCCCGGACACCGCCGTCCTCGACGGCGCCCGGCTCAAGCAGACGAAGCTCCGCATCGACCACGGCGACTCCCAACTCCGCCGCTCCGTGCGGAACTTGACGGCCCGCGCCGACAACTGGCTGAACCAGGGCCCCTGGACGGTCGTGGACAAGCCGAAGCCGGCCCCCGGCGGGGACGTTCACGACTATCTGAGCCAGGCCCCGTACTGGTGGCCCTCGACGACCCCCACCGCCGACAACCCCTGGGGCTGCCCGTACGTCCAGCGTGACGGACAGCGCAACCCCGAGGTCGACACCGGCACCGACCGCCAGGACGTCGAGAAGGTCTTCGACTCGACGTACGACCTCTCGCTCGCCTGGTACTACACGGGCCAGAAGAAGTACGCCGAGAAGGCCGGGCAGGTCCTGCGCACCTGGTTCCTGAACTCCGCCACGAAGATGAACCCCAACCTGGACCACGCGCAGTTCATCCCCTGCAAGTACGACGGCCGGGCGATCGGGATCATCGACTTCTCGCAGTCGTACACCAGCGTCGTCGACGCGCTCGCGCTCCTCGCCACCGGCGCCCCCGGCTGGACGAAGGCCGACCGGACCGGTATGACCCGCTGGAACTCGGACTTCCTCGACTGGCTGGTCGACAGCGGCTTCGGCAAGGAGGAGGGGGCCGCGGCCAACAACCACGGCACCTTCTACGACATGCAGGTCGCCGCCCTCGCCTACGCGACCGGCGACACGGGCCTGGCCCGGCGGACCGTGCGCGACGCAGCCGCCAAGCGCCTTGACCCGCAGATCGCGGGCGACGGCAGCCAGCCGCAGGAGCTGGCGCGGACGCGGAGCTGGCACTACTCGACCTTCGACCTGGTCGCGTACACCCGGCTCGCCGCCATCGGCCGACATGTCGGCGTGAACCTGTGGGCGCATCAAGGGCCGGACGGGCAGAGGCTGTTCAAGGCGGTCGACTATCTGCTGCCGGCCGCGACCGGGGCCGCGCCGTGGACGCACCCTGAGCTGGAGTTCTACCGCTACGCGGCCAGCGACGTCGTGCACGCGGCGGCGGACGCGGGGGACAGGGCCGCGCAGAAGGCCGTGGCGAAGCTGGAGGCACCGCCCGGCGGCGACCTCTGGGCGTTGCGTCCGGCCGCCGAGCAGCTGGACTCGATAGCCGGCTGATGACTGGAGCCGGCTGACCGGCGCGGGCTGACCTGGCCCTTCCCGACAGGGGCTCCTGAGCGTCCGCTTAGGATGGAGTGTCCCCACCGCTTCATCCGTGACGCCCAGGAGCCCCGCCGTGACCGCCGAAGCCCCGACCGCCCCCGCCCTGTCGCACGGCCGGCTCACCCCCGTCACCGTCCACTTCGACGACCTGGACGCCCTCGGCCTGCTCCACAACGCCCGCTACCCGCTGCTGGTCGAGCGGGCCTGGTCCGAGTTCCTCCAGGAGCAGGGCTTCCACTACGCGGGCGACTGGGTGGCGGCCGGCGACGCCTGCAACGCGGTGAAGGAATTCCGGATCAGCTACGAGGCACCGGTCACCAGGCCGGGCACCTACGCCGTCCACCTGTGGCTGGAACGCCTCGGCACCACCGGCCTGACCTACGGCTTCCGCCTCTGCTCGGCCGACGGCGCGCTGACCTACGCCCACGGCACCCGGGTCCTGGTCCGGCTGGACCCGGCCACCATGCGTCCGGCGCCGTGGAGCGAGGGCTTCAGGGCCGCGGGTCGGGCACTGCTGCGCTCGGCCGACTGACCTTCGGCCGGTCCCGGTCGCCGGCCCGCAGCACCCCCGCGAACACGACGAGCCCGCTCGCCAGCACCGACACCAGCACGAACGACACCACCAGGCTCGACGCCTGCGCCACCCCGCCGATCAGACTGGGCGCGATCAGACCCGAGGTGTACGTGATGGTCGCGACGCCCGCGATCGCCTGACTCGGGTTCGGGCCGCTGCGCCCGGCCGCAGCGAAGCACAGCGGCACGACCACCGCGATGCCGAGGCCCATCAGCGCGAACCCGGCCATCGCCACCGCCGGATGCCCCGCGACCACCACGAGCAGGCCGCCGGCCGCCGCGAGGAAGCCGCCGGTGCGGACCGTGCGGACCGAGCCGAAGCGGTTGACCACCGCGTCGCCCACCAGTCGGGCCACGGCCATGGTGAGCATGAAGCCGGTCGTGCACGCCGCCGCCAGGCCCGCCGAGGAGTCCAGCTGGTCGCGCAGATAGACCGCCGACCAGTCCAGGCTCGCGCCCTCCGCGAACACCGCGCAGAAACCGACGGCCCCGATCAGCAGCGCCGACTTCGGCGGCAGCGCGAACCTCGGCGGCGGCTCCTCGTCCTCGTCCGGCTGCAGGTCCAGCACCCAGCGGCAGAACAGCGCGCCGAGCGCGGTGAGCGTGGCCGCCGCGAGCGCGAAGTGCACGCGCGCGTCCGCACCGAGATGCGCGGCGAGGGTGCCGCCCGCCGAGCCGATCAGGGCGCCGGCGCTCCACATGCCGTGCAGGCCGGACATGATCGACTTGCCGAGCAGCGCCTCTATCTCGACGCCGAGCGCGTTCATGGCGACATCGGCCATGCCCGCGCTCGCGCCGTACACGAACATCGCCAGGCACAGCGTGTACAGGTTCGGCGCGAGCGACGGCAGGATCAGCGACAGGGTCCACAGGGCGAGCAGGCCGCGCAGCGCCGTCCGGCTGCCGAAGCGGTGGCTGATGCGGCCCGCCAGCGGCATCGAGCAGGAGGCGCCGAACGCCGTGAAGGCGAGCGCGAATCCCAGCTGGCCCGCGCTGAGGTGCGCGTGCTCCTGGATCCACGGCACGCGGGTCGCGAACGAGCCGGTCACGGCGCCGTGCACGGCGAACACGGCGGCCACCGCGTACCGGGCCCGCCGCACCTCGCGCGAGTCGTATGCCACGTCGCTCATTCTCCGGCCCCTCCCAGGATCTCTTCGAATCTCTTCGGTTCCCCACCTGCGCCGCGTAAACTATCAGGAACCCTGCCTGATAGATAGGTGAATAATGGCCGCACGGGCACGGGGCCGAGTAACCCGTCCCAACTGCCGTACGGCACCGCCGATCTGGAAGGATCTCGGCATGCCCGCATCACCGAGCACCGCCCGGGCCATCAACGACCGGGTCGCCCTGCAACTGCTCCAGCGGGAGGGCCCGTTGACGGCAGGGCAGTTGAAGCAGCTGACCGGGCTGTCCCGCCCGACGGTCGCCGACCTCGTCGAGCGGCTCGCCGCGTCCGGACTGATCACCGTGGTCGGCGAGGCGGGGGAGCAGCGGCGCGGACCGAACGCGAAGCTGTACGGGATCGTGACCGACCGGGCCCAGCTGGCCGCCCTGGACGTCCGTACCGAGGGCGTCTGGGTCGTCGTGTCCGATCTGGTCGGGCAGGTCCTCGCCGAGGCGTCCGTGCCGATCGGCGACGACACCGGGACCGGCCCCGCGGTGGAGCAGGCGGTCGCCCTGGTTGAGCGGGTGGTCAAGGAGGCCGGCGCCGACCGCCTGCACACCGTCGGCATCGGCGCCCCCGGCCTGATCGACCCGGTCACCGGCGAACTCCGCGACTCCTCGGGACTGCCCGCCTGGCACCGCCGCCTGGCCACCGCCCTCCAGGAACGGCTCCCCGAGGCCCGCGTCAGCGTCGAGAACGAGACCAACCTCGCGGCCCTCGCCGAGCAGCGCGACGGAGCGGCCCAGGATCGCGACACGTTCGTCCTGCTCTGGCTCGGCCACGGGACGGGAGCGGCGGTCGTCCTGGACGGCGCCCTGCGCCGCGGCGCCTCCGGCGGCACCGGCGAGATCGGCTTCCTGCCGGTGCCGGGGACGACGGGACTGCCGTCGGCCACGGACTGCGAGGGCGGCTTCCACACGCTGGCGGGCTCGTCGGCGATCGCCGAACTGGCGAAGCGGTACGGCGTGTCGGCGGAGGCAGGCCCGTACGAGCCGGTCGCCGCGGGCCTCGTACGAGCCGCCGTGGCCAGTGGTGCCGCCGAGGCCGACCGCTTCCTCGATGCCCTCGCGGACCGCGTCGCCGTCGGCGCCGCCTCCGTCGTCGCGATCCTCGACCCCGGCTGCGTGGTGCTCGGCGGCGAGGTCGGGCAGGCCGGCGGAGCGGAGCTGGCGGGTCGGGTGGAGGCGCGGCTGCGCCGGATGTCACCGCTGCCGACGGAGGTGCGGGCCGGTGCGCTGGGCGGCGGCGCGGTGCTGCGCGGGGCGCTGCTGACGGCGCGGGACCGGGCGCAGGAGGAGCTGTTCGCGCCGGGGCGGTGAACGGCACGCGTTGGGAGGCCCGGCGACGGGCAAGGGCCGTCGTCACCGTCGCCGGACCGGTTCAGGGTACCGCGTAAAGGACTAGACCAAAGGGTTCCTCAAGGAATCCCCAGTTGAGAAGTCCAGCGACGTCGCCTGTGAGCCACCCCACATCGTTCGCCCGTATGGACGTGGATCAGGCGTGGCACACTGGCCGTGTACCAGAAGCAGCGCACTCCGGGGTCGGTGAAAGTCCGAACCGGCGGTTACAGTCCGCGACCCGGTCACTTCCAGTGACCGGTTGACCAGGTGAAATTCCTGGACCGACGGTTAAAGTCCGGATGGGAGGCAGTGCGCGGCGGGCGAGCATCATTCGTGTGCGCGTCGCCGTATCTGGGCTCGCCCTGCCGGGCGGGTCCCTTCGGCGTCGCCCCCGGTGTTCTCGCTCGTACATTCTGTCGTCATCGACAGCCCCGGAGTCCGTGCCCGATGTGGCAGGAGGACCCGGGAAGTGTTCACCGGAATCGTCGAAGAGCTGGGTGAGGTCACCGCCGTCGAGAACCTCGGCGACGCCTCCCGCTTCAGGCTGCGCGGCCCCGTCGTCACCGACGGAGCGAAGCACGGCGACTCCATCGCCGTGAACGGGGTCTGTCTCACCGTCGTCGAGCACGAGGGCGACGAGTTCACCGCCGACGTCATGGCGGAGACCCTCGACCGTTCCAGCCTCGGAGCCCTCACCGCCGGCTCCCGCGTCAACCTCGAACGCCCCACCGCCGTGGGCGCCCGCCTGGGCGGCCACATCGTGCAGGGGCACGTGGACGGCACCGGCGCGGTGCTGGAGCGCAGGCCGTCCGAGAACTGGGAGATCATCAAGATCTCCCTCCCCGCGGACCTGGCCCGGTACGTCGTGGAGAAGGGTTCCATCACCGTCGACGGCATCAGCCTCACCGTCGTCGACGCGGGCCCCGACTACTTCACCGTCAGCCTGATCCCCACCACCCTCGCCCTGACCACGCTCGGCCTCAAGCAGCCCGGCGACCCGGTCAACCTCGAGGTGGACATCGTCGCCAAGTACGTCGAGCGGCTGCTCGCGTCCGGCCAGGGGGCGGGCAAGTGAACTCCCTCAACTCCGAGGCCTTCGTCCTGTTCGGCCAGCACATCCTCTGGTCGGACATGATCGGCAACATCCTCGGCCTGATCGGACTGGCCCTCGGCTGGCGGCGCAACCTGTGGAGCTGGCCGGTGCAGTTCGCCTCCGGCCTCATCCTCTTCGGCGCCTTCTACGGGCATCTGACCGGCAGCGCCGGCAAGCAGGCCGTCGTCATGGTCGTCGCGCTGTACGGCTGGTGGCAGTGGAACCGCAACAAGGGCGCGGCCGGCGACGGTCACATCGCCCCGCGGTTCGCCACCTGGCGCGAGCGCGGCGCGATGATCGGCGCCGCGGCCGTCGGCACGGTCGCGGTGGCCCTGCTCTTCAAGGCCTACCCGTCCCTGTCCTGGGACCCCTGGCCGGACGCCTACATCTTCGTCGGCACGGTCGTCGCCATGTACGCCCAGGCGCGCGGCATGGTCGAGTTCTGGTTCGCCTGGCTCCTCGTCGACCTCGTCGGCGTCCCCCTCAACTTCGCCAACGGCTACGCCTTCTCCGGCTTCGTCTACGTCATCTA
Organism: Streptomyces pseudovenezuelae; assembly: GCF_029892565.1. Taxonomy (GTDB): domain Bacteria; phylum Actinomycetota; class Actinomycetes; order Streptomycetales; family Streptomycetaceae; genus Streptomyces; species Streptomyces pseudovenezuelae_A. The sequence continues at coordinate 556,928 of NZ_JARXVH010000006.1, forward strand.
CGGCGCACTCGTCCTGTGGGGCATGCGCGACTGGTGGCTGCGCTCCCGCGACGGCGCGCGGCCCGTCCTGGAAGGAGCGCCGGCATGACAGCGGCACCGATTCTCTACAGCACAGACGGCATCGAGGACTGGTCCCTCGACCCGATCGAGCAGGCCATCGCCGACATCGCGGCCGGCCGCCCGATCGTGGTCGTCGACGACGAGGACCGCGAGAACGAGGGCGACCTCGTCGTCGCCGCCGAGAAGGTCACGCCCGAGATCGTCGCCTTCATGATGAGCGAGTGCCGCGGCCTGATCTGCGCCCCCATGGAGGGCGACGAGCTGGACCGGCTCAAGCTGCCGCAGATGGTCGAGGACAACACCGAGTCGATGAAAACCGCGTTCACAGTGTCGGTCGACGCCTCGGCCGTTCACGGTGTGACCACCGGTATCTCGGCCGCCGACCGGGCGACCACGCTTCAGCTGCTCGCGAGCGGCAAGGCCCAGGCCGACGAACTCGTCCGCCCCGGCCACATCTTCCCGCTGCGCGCGAGGGACGGCGGCGTACTGGTCCGCAACGGCCACACGGAGGCCGCCGTCGACCTCGCCCGCCTGGCGGGCCTGCGCCCGGCCGGCGCCATCGTCGAGATCGCCGGCGAGGACGGCCGCATGCTGCGGCTGCCCGAGCTGATCCCGTTCGCCCGCAAGCACGGCCTGACGATCATCTCCATCGAGGACCTGATCGCCTACCGCCAGGCCGCCGAGCCCACCGTCCGCCGCGAGGCCGAGGTCCGACTGCCCACCAAGCACGGCGAGTTCACCGCGTACGGCTACCGCTCCACCGTCGACGGTGTCGAGCACGTCGCCCTCGTCCACGGCGAGATCGGCGAGGGCGAGGACGTCCTGGTCCGCGTCCACTCCGAGTGCCTGACCGGCGACGTCTTCCACTCCCTGCGCTGCGACTGCGGCCCCCAGCTGGAGGCCTCACTGCAGCGCATCCAGGAGGAGGGCCGGGGCGTGGTCGTCTACCTGCGCGGCCACGAGGGCCGAGGCATCGGCCTGCTGTCCAAGCTCCGGGCGTACGAACTCCAGGAGCGCGGCCGCGACACCCTCGACGCCAACCTCGAACTCGGCCTGCCCGCCGACGCCCGGGACTACGGCGCCGGCGCGCAGATCCTGGAGGACCTCGGGGTGCGCAGCGTGCGCCTGATGACCAACAACCCCGACAAGAGCGACGCCCTGCTGCGGCACGGCCTCAAGATCAGCGGTCGTGAGCCGATGCCCGTACAGGCGGGCGAGCACAACCTCCGCTACCTGCGCACCAAGCGGGACCGGATGGGCCACGACCTGCCCTGGCTGGACGCGGCCCCCGCGGCACCCCTGTCCACCTGCAACAACCAGTAAGCACACCGAGGAGACAACGAACGTGAGCGGCAAGGGCGCACCGGAACTGTCCGTACGCAACGTCGGAGACCTGCGGGTCGCCGTCATCGCGGCGCAGTGGCACGAGAAGGTGATGGACGGACTGGTGGACGGCGCCCTGCGCGCCCTGCACGACCTGGGGATCGACGAGCCGACCCTGCTCAGGGTCCCCGGCAGCTGGGAACTCCCGGTCGTGGCAAAGGTGTTGGCGGGCCGGGGCTACGACGCGATCGTCGCCCTCGGCGTCGTCATCCGCGGCGGCACCCCCCACTTCGAGTACGTGTGCCAGGGCGTCACCCAGGGCCTCACCCAGGTCTCCGTCGAGACCGGCGTCCCCGTCGGCATGGGCGTGCTGACCTGCGACACCGAGGAGCAGGCCCTGGACCGGGCCGGCCTGGAGGGCTCGAACGAGGACAAGGGGCACGAGGCGGTGACGGCCGCGGTGGCGACGGCGGCCACGCTCCGCTCAGTATCTGAACCCTGGAGGTGAGCGCCGCGCACTTGCGCATAGGGTTAGCACCATCATGTCCAATAAGACGTTCGAGGAGCTCTTCACCGAGCTCCAGCACAAGGCCGCCACCGGCGACCCCGCCACTTCCCGCACCGCAGAGCTGGTCGGCAAGGGCGTTCATGCCATCGGCAAGAAGGTCGTCGAAGAGGCCGCCGAGGTCTGGATGGCCGCCGAGTACGAGGGCAAGGAAGCGGCCGCCGAGGAGATCTCGCAGCTGCTCTACCACGTCCAGGTGATGATGGTCGCCCGCGGAATCTCGCTGGACGACGTCTACGCCCACCTGTAAGTCTCCAGGCCTGTAAGTCCCCTGGTTCCACGTAGACCCGCACAAACCCATCACGCGAAGGAAGCCGACCTCATGCTGCGCATCGCCGTCCCCAACAAGGGTTCCCTGTCAGGACCTGCGGCGGACATGCTGCATGAGGCCGGCTACCAGCAGCGCCGCGAGTCCAAGGAACTGCGCATCGTCGACCCGGTCAACGAGGTGGAGTTCTTCTACCTCCGCCCCCGTGACATCGCGATCTACGTCTCCTCCGGCCGCCTCGACATCGGCATCACCGGCCGCGACCTGCTGATCGACTCCGGAGCGAGCGCCGAGCCGATCCTGCCGCTCGGCTTCGCCCGCTCCACCTTCCGCTTCGCCTCCAAGCCGGGCGCCGCGAACACCATCGCGGACCTCAAGGGCAAGACGGTCGCCACCTCCTACGAGGGCATCGTCGCCAAGCACCTCGCCGACAAGGGCATCGACGCCTCCGTCGTGCACCTCGACGGCGCCGTCGAGACCGCCATCGAGCTGGGTGTCGCCGAGGTCATCGCGGACGTCGTCGAGACCGGCACCAGCCTGCGCAACGCGGGCCTGGAGGTCTTCGGCGAACCGATCATGAAGTCCGAGGCGATCGTGATCCGGCGCACCGGCGCGGACGTCGACGAGGCCGCCGAGCCGAAGGTGCAGCAGTTCCTGCGCCGCCTCCAGGGCGTCCTGGTGGCGCGGACGTACGTGATGATGGACTACGACTGCCGCGTCGAGCAGCTGGAGAAGGCCGTCGCGCTGACCCCGGGTCTTGAGTCGCCGACCGTCTCCCCGCTGCACAACGAGGGCTGGGTCGCCGTCCGTGCCATGGTCCCCGCCAAGGAGGCCCAGCGGATCATGGACGACCTGTACGACATCGGCGCGCGGGCCATCCTGACCACGGCGATCCACGCCTGCCGGCTCTGAGGGACGTACGAGCCATGTCTGATCTGCCTGTTCTCCCCGTCACCTTCCGGCCGGGCCGTACCCGGGCCGTCCTGCTCGTCGCCGGTGCCGTGATCTTCGTGGTCATCACGACGGTCGCGATGCTCCTGGAGCAGCTCGGCCCCGGTGAGCGGCTGAGTTTCATCTTCACGGCGGCGCTGCTCTTCGGTGTGCTCGCGCTGCTCGCCCGGGTGAAGGTCGTCGCCGACGAGTCCGGTGTGACCGTGGTCAACATCGCCAGCCGGCGCCGACTGGCCTGGGCGGAGATCCTGCAGGTCAACCTGCGCCCAGGCGACCCGTGGGTGTTCCTCAACCTCAGCGACGGCACCAGCCTGCCCGCGCTCGGCATCCAGCCGGGCATCGCCAAGCAGCACGCCATCGCCGACGCGCGCGCCCTGCGGGCGCTCGCCGAAGCCCGCTCGACAAGGGATCTGCCCTAGAGACCCATGTCTTGATTAATCTGTTGGCGGAGGCGTTTTCGTTGCGCCTCCGCCACTGATGTTCCCACCGGTCCTCAGAGGCCCCCTGCTACCCGAGGAGTGACTCCCTCCAGCGATGGACGGATCGTCCTGTAGTACCTGCGCCGCCCCCTCACGACATATCGAGGCGGCGGCATCATGACCATCCCCTTGCTGCTTCTCGGAGCGGCATTCCTGTTGATCCTCGCCAACGGCTTCTTCGTGGCGGCCGAGTTCGGCCTCGTCACGGTCGAGTCGACGGACGCCGAGAAGGCCGCGGCCGAGGGCGACCGCCGGGCCCGCAGAGTCGCGGAGTCCCTCAAGGAACTCTCCTTCCAGCTGTCCGGCACCCAGCTCGGCATCACCATCACCTCCCTCGTCGTCGGCATGCTGGCCGAACCGGCGCTCGCGGAGCTGCTGCACGGCCCGTTCACCGCGATCGGCCTGCCCGAAGGGGCCGTCCCGAGCGTCTCGGTGATCGTCGGCATGCTGCTGGCCTCGGCCGTGCAGATGGTGATCGGCGAACTCGTGCCCAAGAACTGGGCGGTGTCCAAGCCCATGCAGGTCGCGCGCTTCGTCGCGGGCCCGCAACACGCCTTCGCGCGGCTGTTCCGCCCGGTCATCGCCGCGCTGAACACCGTGGCCAACCGCCTGGTGCGTGCCCTGGGTGTCGAGCCCGCCGAGGAGCTGGCCTCCGCCCGCACCCCGGGCGAGCTCGTCTCCCTCGCCCGGCACTCGGCCCAGGCCGGCACCCTGGAACAGGACACGGCCGACCTCTTCGTACGGACCCTGTCGCTCGCCGAACTGACCGCGCAGCACGTCATGACGCCGCGCGTGAAGGTGAGCGCGCTGCAGTCCTCGGCGACCGCCGAGGACGTGGTCAACCTGACCCGCGCCACCGGCCTGTCCCGCTTCCCCGTCTACCGGGAGAAGATCGACGAGGTCGTCGGCATGGTCCACCTCAAGGACGCCCTCGCGGTCCCCGCGCACGACCGACTGCGCACCCCCGTGGGCCGCATCGCCCGCCCGGCGCTGCTCGTCCCCGAGACGCTGCCGGTGCAGCCGCTGCTCGGTCAGCTGCGCAGCGAACAGCCCATCGCGGTCGTCGTCGACGAGTACGGCGGCACGGCCGGCGTGGTCACGCTGGAGGACATCGTCGAGGAGATCGTCGGCGAGGTCCGCGACGAGCACGACGGGCAGGACGTGCCCGAACTCGCCGCCGCCCCGCCGGAGGACGGCAGGCTCGCGTGGGACGCCGACGGCAGCTGCCGGGTCGACATCCTGCAACGCATAGGCCTCGACGTACCCGAGGGGCCCTACGAGACCGTCGCCGGGCTGGTCGCCGACCTGCTCGGCCGGATCCCGGCCGCCGGCGACCGGGCCGAACTGCCGGGCTGGCGGCTCACCGTGCGCCGGGTCGGCCACTACCGCGCCGAGCGGGTCCGCCTGGTGCGGACCGGGTCGGTCGTGGAGGTCACCCGATGAGCGTGCTCCAACTCCTGTTCGCCGGAATGCTCGTGCTCACCAACGGCTTCTTCGTCGGCGCCGAGTTCGCCCTCGTCTCCGTGCGCCGCAGCCAGATCGAACCGCTCGGCACGGCCCGGTCCCGCCAGGTGCTGTACGGCCTGGAGCGGCTGCCGCAGATGATGGCCGCGGCCCAGTTCGGCATCACCGTCTGCTCGTTGACCCTGGGCGCGGTCGCCGAACCGACGGTCGCCCATCTGCTGGAGCCGGTCTTCGAGTGGGTCCACCTGCCCGACGGGATGATCCACCCGCTCGGCTACATCATCGCGCTCGCCGCCGTCGTCTTCTTCCACCTCGTGATCGGCGAGATGGTCCCGAAGAACCTCGCGATGGCGGCCCCCGAGAAGGTCGCGCTGTGGCTCAGCCCCGGCCTGGTCGCCTTCGCCCGCGTCTGCCGGCCCATCACCGTCGCCCTCGGCGCCTGCGCCCGGGCCATCCTGCGGCTCTTCAACGTCGAGCCCAGGGACGAGGTCGAGGCGGTCTTCACCAGCGAGCAGCTCAACCGCCTGGTGGAGGACTCCGGTCAGGCCGGCTTCCTCGACCCCGAGGAGCAGGAACGCCTGGAGGACGCGCTGGAACTGGGCTCCCGCCCGGTGACGGACGTACTCCTCAAGCGCGAGTCACTGATCACGGTCAGCCCGTCGGTCACCCCGGGCAAGATCGTCGAACTCACCGCCCGCACCGGCTACTCCCGCTTCCCGGTGGCCGCCGACAACGGCGCCTTCATGGGCTACCTGCACGTGAAGGACGTCCTGGACCTGGAGGACTCCGACCGCGCGGTGCCGCAACAGTTGTGGCGGCCCATGACGACGCTACAGGCCGAACTCCCCCTGGACGACGCCCTGACCGTGATGCGCCGAGCGGCGACCCACCTGGCCCAGATCGCCGACACCTCCGGCAAGGTACTGGGCTTGGTCGCCTTGGAGGACGTACTGGAACTCCTGGTGGGCGAGGTCACGGACCCGGCCCACCGGGAGACTCCGGAGGTAAAGGTGACGGAGCCGCGAGCGAGCGACAACACGGAGCAGGCTTCGACCACCGCCGACCCGGAGCAGGCCCTGGCACGCTGAAGCAAGCGGTGCTTACCGACGCAGGCCCCCCGCCCCACCCAGGGGCGCGGGGAACTGCGCGACAAGCCACAACGCACCCGCAGCCGCGAATCACACAGAACCCGACCGAGCTCTCGCGACCCGCCTACATCCCGGCAGGATCCTGGGGCCCCCGCCCCGACAACACCTCTCCGTACGCCTGCATAAGATCCGGCAGCCGCAAGGTCGACAGATCGTCGCGCGTCAGCACACCCGGATACGTGGACAGCCGAAGATCCCGATACGCGCAACTCTTCTCGTAAAGCGTGCGCAGGAACCGCCCGTTCCCCAACTCGTCGATCCACCCCTGATCCACCACATGCCCCGCGATGGACCGCAGCTCGTCAAGAGCCTCCTCGTCCCACACGTCACCGTTCTCCGCGGCCAACACCTCGCCGATGGAGGTGAGTTCGAGGGGACGGTACGACGGGAAGTCGACCCGGGTGGTGAAGCGCGACGACAGACCGGGGTTCGCGGCGAGCAGCCGATCCATGCCCTCGGGATAGCCGGCCAGTATCACCACCAGGTGGTCCCGGTTGTCCTCCGCCCGCTTCAACAGCACCTGCAAGGCCTCGTCGCCGTACGCATCCCCTTTGCCATAACCGGAGTTGGAGAGCGAATACGCCTCGTCGACGAAGAGGACCCCACCGATCGCGGAGTCGATCAGCTCGTTGGCCTTCACGGCGGTCTGCCCGAGATACTCGCCGACCAGATCGGCGCGCTGGGCCTCCACGAGATGGTCGCCGCCGAGCAGCCCGAGCGCGTAGAAGACGCGACCGAGGATGCGGGCGACCGTGGTCTTGCCGGTGCCGGAGGGCCCGGAGAAGACGAAGTGCCGCTTGGGCGGCTGGACCGGCAGGCCCTGCCCGGCGCGCAGCCGGGCCATGTTCAACTGTGCCGACAACGCCTTGACCTGGCGCTTCACCGGCTCCAGGCCCACCATGCGCTCCAGTTCGGCGAGCGCCTCCTCAAGTAAGGCGGGGTCGGTCGGACCGGTGGGCAGCGCCGACGACGTGGCGTTCTTCTCCCGCACCGTCGGATCGATCACCGACGGCAGCGGACCGGTCGGCGGCAACTCCGGCTCGGACAGCCGCAGATCGCGGCCCTCGGAGCCGAACAGCGGGTCCAGGCTGTCCGGTCCCTCCAGCGCGTCCGCGCCGCCGGAGAGGGTGATCGCCGCGAGGTCGGTGGCCTCGTCGTACCCGTCGCCCTCGGAGATCGCCGCGAGCCGGGCCGAGGTGTCCATGAAGGCGGGGTCGACGCGGTGCACGGCCCGGTAGAGGGGGAGTGCGGCGGCCGAGCGGCCGGTGCCCTCGTGGGCCCGCGCCAGCCAGTAGCGCAGCTCCTTGCGCTGCGGCTGCTCGCTGCGACAGCGCATCAGGGCCGACGCGAGCAGGGGCTCGGCCTGTCCGTACATCTCCAGCCGGACCCGGGCCATGCCGCCGAACAGGCCCGCCTCGATGCCGAGCAGGGCGTCGTCGATCAACGGGTCGGTGTGCCGGACGAGTTGCTCCCAGTCCTTGACCAGGTAGGCCCGGCAGGCGTGCAGGAAGCGGACCTGGTGGTCGGCGTCCACCGGCGGCAGACCCGCCAGGGCCCGGTCCAGCTCGGGGACATGCCGTCCGTCCAGCCAGTGGGAGGCGTGCGCGAGCAGCAGATCGCGCGGGCTCTCCAGCACCGGCTGCACCCACCAGCCCAGCCAGTACCAGGAGTTGAGGGAGCGCCGGTGCCGGGCGCGCTGTTCGCCGAAGCGGTCGCGGTGCCGGAACATCCGCAGCAGCGCGGTCGTCGTGTCGACGCGCAGCGCGTGCAGGCCGAGCCATCCGTCGGCCATCCCGGGATCCATCCGCACCGCGGCCCGGAACTCCTCCTCCGCCTGCGGATAGGCGCCCATCGTGTAGGCATCCACACCTCGCAGCCAGGCGAGGTCGGCCGGGGCCTCGGGGCCCCGCGTGCCGAAGTCCATCACGTCCCCCACAAACCGTGCCCCCGTCGGTTGGCCGGCGGGCCGTTGCCCGTCGGCCTCCTTGATCGAACCGCCGTGCCGCGGACCGGAGTTGCGGTGCGCGCAGCCGTCCGAAGGTCGCACCGAGGGCATCGTACCTGCGCCGGTGTCGCCCGCCGTAGGGTGCCGCACAGGCCGTTTGGCGAGGTGGGAGCAGATGGGGCGCATCGGGAACGGTCACCGTGCGTGAGCGAATTGCGCCGTAGAGCGTCCGAATAGCGGGACGAGGGCAGAACGAAGCCCCCGATCACGGGGGAACAACCGGGGGCTTCGCGTTTCTGGGCGGCTTCGCATGGCCGCACATTCAGAACGTAAGTCCTGTACGGCTATGCGGTCAAGCCGAGTTGAGGCACTCCGGGAAGTTGCCGAACGGGCGTCTTCACAGGTTCAGCACATTGCGGATGGTCCGTCACCCAGCGTGAGTGCGTGGTCCAGTCCAGCGGTGTTCACGGGCCCCGGGAGTACCTCGTACCCCTTCACGCACTGCCGTACCAGGGCGTCGGCGAAGGGTCGTGAAGGATCCTCGGCGAAATGCCGACGCTCCGCCGAGACCCACTCGCCCCAGAACTCCCGCTGTTCCTCCCCGTCCCTCTGGCGTCCCCGCGTCCACGACTCCTCGGAGGGCAACTCCATCCACAGCAGACACGCCAGATGCGGGCGCAGTGCGCGGCGGCCCGCGCCGACGCCCTCGATCAGTACGACGGGGGCGGGCGGGAGCGTGCGGGGCGGTCCGAAGTGGCGGGCTTGCCAGTCGTAGGGGGCGTACTCGGCGCTCTCGCCGCGATGGAACGGCTCGATCACCCGCGTCAGCAGCCGCCCGGTCCACGCGAACAGCTCGTCGTGGCTGGCGATGTCGTCGAGGTGCAGCACCGGGGCGTCGTCCAGGGCGCGGGCCAACTCCCCGGCGAACGTGGTCTTTCCGGAGCCGGCGTGCCCGTCGACGCCGACCAGACGGACCGGGCCGCAGGAGGCGGGGAGACGGCGGAGCCGGGAGGCGAGGTCGTGAATGGCTGTTCCTTGGCTGTGCGGTGGCGAAATGGGCCGATATGGGCTGACCGGCGAGCAGTGTCTCACGGGGGTGCTCGGGGGCGGGACCCTGGAGGTGCTCCCTGCCGCGTTCCTGAGCCGGTCACGTCAGTGGTCGAGACCAATATTCATGGGCGTGCCATGGACGAAATTGCTGGCAGGAGGCGCCTCCTGCGGTCATAGTTGGCGCACAACCGTGCAGCGCAACGTGCATGGGACCAGCACCGACTCGGACACCTGGGGGTCTCTCCACCCATGAGCAGAGCCGAACAGCCGTCCCGCAGAACCGTCCTGGCCGCCGCGGTCGCCGCGGCCGTGGTGGGCAGCGCAGGACCCGCCGTGGCCGCCGACGCGACCGACTCCGCGGACGCCGCCGACATCCCGGCCCGGCAGGGCCGCCAGGTCGACTACCGGGCCTGGACCACGTACACCGACTGGCGCGGCGGTGCCGCCAAGGGCGCCCGCGCCGTCGCGGGTGCCCGTCCCGGCGTGGTGATCGCGGCCCCGGCCGGAACCACCGACTACACCGACCCGCACACCGGCACGACCGCCGCCTGGGAGTACGCGACCTGGACGTCCCCCGTCCACAAGCTCGCCGTCCCGGCCACCGAGGTGATCTCCTCCTGGAACGCGCGCACCCCGGCCGGCACCTGGCTCCAGGTCGAGCTGACGGGGAAGTACTCCGACGGCACGGCCACGCCCTGGTACGTCATGGGCCGCTGGGCCGCCGGTGACGGGGACATCAAGCGGACCTCGGTCGACGACCAGACCGACGGCAAGAGCACCATCTGGACCGACACCTTCGCGATCGACGACGCCACCACCGGCCTGCGCCTGGTGTCGTACCGGCTGCGCCTGACCCTCTACCGCAAGCCCGGCACCCGGCTCACGCCCACGGTGTGGCGGCTCGGCGCGATGGGCTCCGACATCCCGGACCGCTTCACCGTCCCGGCCTCAACCGCGGGTCTCGCCCAGGAGTTGATCGTCCCGCGCTACTCGCAGGAGATCCACGCGGGCCAGTACCCCGAGTACGACAACGGCGGCGAGGCCTGGTGCAGCCCCACCTCCTCGCAGATGATCATCGAGTACTGGGGCGGCCGGCTCACCCCCGAGCAACTGGCCTGGGTGGACCCGGCGTTCGCCGACCCGCAGGTGTGCCACGCGGCCCGCTACACGTACGACTACCAGTACGCGGGCTGCGGCAACTGGCCGTTCAACGCGGCCTACGCGGCCACGTTCAAGGATCTGCAGGGCGTGGTCACCCGGCTCGGTTCGCTCACCGACCTGGAGACGCTGATCGCGGCCGGCATCCCGGCCATAACGTCCCAGTCCTTCCTCAAGGAGGAGCTGACGGGGGCGGGTTACGGGACCTCCGGGCACCTGATGACCGTGATCGGCTTCACCGCCGACGGCGACGTGATCGCCAACGACCCCGCCTCGCCCAGCGACGCGGCGGTGCGGCGCGTCTACAAGCGGCGCGAGTGGGAGAACATCTGGTTGCGTACCAAGCGGTACAACGCCTCCGGCAAGGTCACCTCCGGCACCGGCGGGGTCTGTTACCTCTACTTCCCTACGGCGCCCACCCACCGCCAGCGCAAGGCGCTCGCGGCGGTCGGCGTGCGCTGACCGGACCGGCACGGCACAAGGGCCCCGGGAGACCGGGGCCCTTTCCGTCGGCGTGTGTCCAAGGCCCGTGTGACCAAGCTCTCGGCCGCAAAAGGGCTGATCAGTGGCAAGGTGGACGGATCGGTGGGGGGAATCCACCCGATGCATCCGACCTCAGCGAGAAGCCATGACGACACACTCAGCCACCGCTGCCCGTGCCCGTACCGGCGGCCCCAAGGACGACGGCCCGAAGGTCCTTGAGCACGTCATGGGCTGGACCCTCGTCGTGGTCGTCGCGATGCTCGTGGCCCAGCTCGGTCTGCTGTGACCTGACAGATACGACCTGCCATACTGCGGAGGTCCCGCCGCCCTTTGGAAACAGGGTCGAATTTGAACATCAGCCACCAGAGCGACGCCGTCCGGCCGCGGGCGCGCGGCACGGAGCGCTCGCTGGCGCGCCGCGCCGAACTCATCGCCATCGGGCGGAAGTTGTTCGCCGACACGTCGTACGACGCGCTCTCGATGGACGACATCGCCCGGCAGGCGCATGTCGCCAAGGGGCTGATCTACTACTACTTCCAGTCCAAGCGCGGCTACTACCTGGCGATCATCCACGACTCCGTCGCCGACCTGATCACCTTCGCCGCGAGCGGACTCGAACTGCCGCAGGTGGACCGGGTCCAGCGCACGATGGACAGCTATCTGCGCTGGGCCGAGAACAACCAGGCCGCCTACCGCACCATCGTCAGCGGCGGCGTCGGCTTCGACGCCGAGGTGCACGCCATCCGGGACGGCGTGCGCGAGGCGATCGTCGCGACCATCGCCGACGGGGCGTACGGCCGCACCGACATCGCTCCGCTGGCCCGCATGAGCCTGTTCGCCTGGGTGTGCGGTGTCGAGGGGGCCGCCCTGGACTGGATCGACCGCCCCTCGCTGTCCCGCGAGACCATGCGCGAGATCCTGGTCAAGACGCTCGGCGGCGCCATGCGCGCCATCGAGGAACTGGACCCCTCCTACCCGGCCCCGGCACCCGCGCGGCGCGACAACTGACATAGGGGCGGCGGCCCGTGGCCGGACCACCGCCCCAAGTCACCCTCTGATGAAGGTCAGTTGATGGCCTTGATCAGCTCACCGTTCGAGGTGTCCCCGCTCAGCTCCCAGAAGAAGGTGCCGCCCAGGCCCTGCTGGTTCTTGTACGTCATCTTCGTGCCGATGGTCGCCGGGGTGTCGTAACTCCACCAGTCGCTCCCGCACTTGGCGTACGCCGTGCCGCCCACCGTGCCGGTCGCCGGGCACTTGGTCTTGAGCACCTTGTAGTCGTCGATGCCCTGCTCGTAGGTGCCCGTCGCCGGGCCGGTCGCCGTGCCGCCGGGCGCCGCCTGCGTGACCCCGGTCCAGCCGCGGCCGTAGAAGCCGATGCCGAGCAGCAGCTTCGAGGCGGGGATGCCGAGGCCCCTGAGCTTGGCGATGGTCGCCGAGGTGTAGAAGTTCGCCTTCGGTATGCCCGTGTAGGAGTTCAGCGGGGAGTGCGGGGCGGTCGGTCCCGCCGCGTCCCAGGCGCCGAAGAAGTCGTACGTCATCGGGTTGTACCAGTCGACGTACTGCGCCGCGCCCGCGTAGTCGGCCGCGTCGATCTTGCCGTCGGCCGTGGCGTCGGCGGTGATGGCAGCGGTGACCAGGCTGGAGCTGCCGAACTTCGAACGCAGCGCGGACATCAGGTTCTTGAAGGCGTCCCGGCCACTGGTGTCGCAGGACAGCCCGCAGGAGTTGGGGTACTCCCAGTCGATGTCGATGCCGTCGAAGACGCCGGCCCACTTGGAGTTCTTCACCAGGTCGTAGCAGGACTGCGCGAACGCGGCCGGGTTCTTCGCCGCCTCGCCGAAGCCGCCGGACCAGGTCCAACCGCCGAAGGACCAGAGGATCTTGAGGTTCGGGTGCTTCTTCTTCAGCTTCAGCAGCTGGTTGAAGTTGCCGCGCAGCGGCTGGTCCCAGGTGTCGGCGACGCCGTCCACCGACTCGGCGGCGGTGTAGGTCCGGTCGGTCGCCGCGTAGGAGTCGCCCATGGCGCACTTGCCGCCGGTGACGTTGCCGAAGGCGTAGTTGATGTGGGTGAGCTTGGCCGCCGAGCCGGAGGTCTCGACGTTCTTGGCGAGGTACTTGCGGTCGTAGGTACCCCATTCCGTGAAGTAGCCGACGACCTTGGACCCGGCGGCCGCCTGCGTCGCGGGCGCGGCCGGTTTCGCGGTGGCATTCGTGGCGCCGGCCAGCAGCCCGGCGCCGAGGACCGCACAACACGCGGCCGAGACGAGCGCCCGGAAGGAGGCGCGGGGGAGGTGCGGGACGTGCATCGGGTGTCTCCTCGTGGGGGAGAGGGGAACGCGCGCCGATTGGCATGAACGCGGTAAAGCGTTGGCAATGAACATTAGGAGGACTAGACCAGTCAGGTCAATGGTGCGGACCAATCCGACGGTGGTGCGGACCAATAGGACGCAGATTCGACGGGGGTTGTCGGCGGCTCGCGATAGTCTTGAAGTGAGCGGTCGTTAACTGGTGACTGGCTGCCTTCGATCGGGCATACTCACAACGCACAGCCGCTGGTCAGCAGCTTCCGAGACCCGGAAGCGGAGCACCGGCCAGGCACCACGTACGACCCGGCGACGCCGCGTCCACCCAAGGCGCTCGTTTGCCGATGTGCCCGAAACAGGGAGGAGAGCGTCGCCATGCCCGACCGCGCCCCGCAGCCGGTGGACCGGCAACTGCCCACGGATGAGGCCCGGGAGCTGATCTCGCTCGTCCGCGACATCGCGCAGCACGAGATCGCCCCGAAGGCGGCCCAGGAGGAGGATTCCGGCCGCTTCCCGCGCGAGGTCTTCACCCTCCTGTCGCAGTCGGGACTGCTCGGACTTCCCTACGACTCCGAATACGGCGGCGGTGACCAGCCGTACGAGGTCTACCTCCAGGTCCTCGAAGAGCTCGCCGCGGCGCGCCTCACCGTCGGCCTCGGTGTCAGCGTGCACACCCTCGCCAGTTACGCGCTCGCCGCCTACGGCACGAAGCAGCAGCAGGTCGAGCACCTGCCCGCGATGCTCGGCGGCGGCCTGCTGGGCGCCTACTGCCTCTCCGAACCCTCCTCCGGATCCGACGCGGCCTCCCTGCGCACGAAGGCGGTCCGGGACGGCGAGGAATGGGTGATCACGGGCACCAAGGCCTGGATCACGCACGGCGGCATCGCCGACTTCTACACCGTGATGGCCCGCACCGGCGAGGAGGGCCCCCGGGGCATCACCGCCTTCCTGGTCCCGGGCGACGCCGAGGGCGTCAGCGGCGCGGCGCCCGAGAAGAAGATGGGCATGAAGGGCTCGCCCACCGCGCAGGTCCACTTCGACGGGGTCCGGGTCTCCGACGAGCGACGGCTCGGCGACGAGGGGCAGGGCTTCGCGATCGCCCTGGCCTCACTCGACTCCGGCCGGCTCGGCATCGCGGCCTGTGCGATCGGCCTCGCCCAGGCGGCCCTCGACGAGGCGGTCGGATACGCCACCGGTCGTCGGCAGTTCGGGCGGCCCATCGCCGACTTCCAGGGGCTGCGGTTCATGCTCGCCGACATGGCGACCCAGATCGAGGCGGGCCGCGCCCTGTACCTGGCGGCGGCGCGACTGCGGGACGCGGGGCGGCCGTTCGCCAAGCAGGCGGCCATGGCCAAGCTGCACTGCACCGACACCGCTATGAAGGTCACCGTCGACGCCGTCCAGATCCTCGGCGGGTACGGCTACACCGCCGACTTCCCGGCCGAGCGCTACATGCGCGAGGCCAAGGTCCTGCAGATCGTCGAGGGCACCAACCAGATCCAGCGGATGGTCATCGCCCGCCACCTAGCGGGTCCGGAGACCCGCTGAACTGACCCGGGACGACCGTCGGGGCGGCCAGCCTGACCCACTCCGGGTCGTACCGCCCCGGCAGGGTGCGGCCCCGGTCGGCCCAGGTGCGCAGCAGATCGCGGTAGATCGGGGGGTCCTGGGGCTGCGGCGGCTGAACCGTTCCTGCGGGTGCCGGGACGAAGATGCGGCGCCGTCTCTCGGTCGCCAGGTAGGTGGGGGTCGTGGGGGTCATACCAGGGCAACGCGGGGGTGACCGGACAGGTCACCGATGCGTGGAATCGAGCGTGAGTTCGCGGCCCGTCCGGCGCCGGGTCCGTCGCCGAGTCTGGCCACCCACGACCATCTGACGTACCGTCAGCCCAGCTGTCTCCAGGGAGGTTTGGCGTGGCCGACGACCGCCCCGTACCGCTCGACGAGTATCCCGTGCATCAGGTGCCCCTCTCCATGAAGCACATGGCGACGGGCGACCGGAACGCCTACGACCGCTGCATCTTCCACATCCTCGACTACAAGGGCCGGGCCCTGCTGATCCTGGGCCTCGGGGTGTATCCGAACGTCGGCGTGATCGACGCCTACGCGACCCTGCGCACCGGCGACAGCCTGCACGCGGTCCGCGCCTCCGACGCCCTCGGCGAGGACCGCATGCGGCTCGAAGTGGGGCCGCTGCGGATCGAGGTCGAGGAACCGCTCGGCCGGCTGCGGCTGGTCTCCCGGGACGACTCCCTGTCGTACGACCTCACGTGGACCGCCGACTTCCCCGCGCTCTGGGAACCCCATCACCTCCAACGCCGGGGCGACCGGCTCACGCTGGAGGGGCGGCGCTTCGTGCAGGCCGGGAGCGTCGAGGGTTTCGTGCGGGCCGGCGGCGAGGAGTTCCGGGTCACCGCGGGGGAGTGGACCGGTACCCGTGACCGCAGTTGGGGGGTGCGGCCGATACCGGGGGAGGAGGGCGGCCGACTCGCCGAGGAGCATCCGACCGAGGGCTTCCACTGGATCTGGTGCCCGGTCCGCTTCGAGGACCGGTTCCTGATGGTGATCGTCCAGGAGGACGCGGACGGCTACCGCACGCTGAACGACGCGACCCTCGTCCGCCCCGGCCACCGCGACCGCCAACTCGGCTGGCCACAGCCCGAGATCACCTACCGCTCCGGCACCCGCCACCCCGAACGCGCCCTCGTCCACCTCGGCGACCCCCGTAAACCGCAGGAGCTGGAGGTGGAGATCCTCACCTCGTCTCCCCTCGCCCTCGGCGCCGGCTACCCGCCTGCCGACGACTGGCAGCACGGCACCTGGCGCGGTCGCGGCTGGACCGACCGGCGCACCTACGACCTCACCGAGGCCCACCCGCTCGCCGGTTACGGGGTCACCGACCACGCGGCGCGCTTCCGGCTGGACGGCCGGGTCGGCCACGGCATCTTCGAGCACGGCTCGTTCGGACGGCACGACCCGAGCGGGTTCACGGACTTCAACTCGGTTGCTCCGTAAGGGGGTTGCGCCATGGCCACGGCACCTCGTCCCCGTACCAGCACCCGCGACCCGCAGGAGATCGCCCGCCGCCTCACCGCCTGGCTCGACACACGGCTGCCCGGCGCCAGGGCGACCGGCGTCACCGTCCCCGTCTCGAACGGCATGTCCAGCGAGACCCTGCTTTTCGACATCGAGCACCCCGAACCGCCCTTCACCGCCTGCGCGTTGCGCCTGGCGGCCGATCCGGGGGCATACACCGTCTTCCCGGTCTACGACCTGCCCCGCCAGTACCGCACGATGCGCCTGGTCGCCGAGCACTCCGACCTGCCGGTGCCGAAGGTGCGCTGGCTGGAGGAGGATCCGGGCCCGCTCGGGGCGCCGTTCTTCGTCATGGAACGCGTCGAGGGGCGCGTCCCGCCCGATGTCATGCCCTACACGTACGAAGGCAACTGGCTGCACGCGGCGACCGACACCGAACGCGAGCACCTGGAGGCCGCGTCGGTAGGTCTGTTGGCCCGCCTGCACGACCAAGTCCCGTTGCCGGAGGCGGAGTTCCTCGCCCTCCCAGGCGAAGGCGACTCGCTGCGCCGCCACGTCACGGCCCAACGCGCCTACTACGACTGGGTGGTGGCCGGAGTCGCCCGCTCACCCCTCATCGAGGCGGCCTTCGACCGACTGGAGGAGCGGTGGCCCGGCGACCCCGGCCCACCGGTGCTCAACTGGGGCGACGCACGCATCGGGAACGTCATCTACGACGGTTTCGAACCCGCGGCCGTCCTCGACTGGGAGATGGCGGCCCTGGCCCCGCGCGAGGTCGACCTCGGCTGGACCGTCTATCTGCACCGCTTCTTCCAGGACCTGACCGTCGCCTTCGGACAGTCCGGCCTGCCGGAGTTCTTCCGCCGGGACCGTGTCGAGGCCCGCTACGCCCGACTCACCGGCCACACACCGCGCGACATGGACTTCTACACGCTGTACGCGGCACTGCGGCACGCGATCGTCATGCTGCGCGTCGCCTACCGGCAGGTGCACTTCGGTGAGATCGCCGTCCCGGCGGACCCGGACACACTGATCCTGCACCACGGCAGCCTGCGGGCCATGGTGCAGGGCAGGTACTGGGACTGAGCGAGGCCGCGAGGGAGTCAGGCGGCCTGACGGCGCATCACCGGCACGCGCATCGGGCGCGAGCCCGCGCCGCCGACGTGCGAGAAGGGCTGGGTCCGCCAGTCGAGTCCCTGAGGGAGCGTCAACAGCAGGGCCGTGTCCTGCTCCTGGACTTCGGGCGACTCGTCCGCGGACGGAGCCTCGGAGGCGCTGCGGCCCGTACCGGCGCAGACCGTCAGCCCGAAGGGGTTCCACGGCGAGGCGCACAGCGCGTGCTCCGGCAGGACCTCCTCGTCCGCCAGCAGCGCGATGGGCTGCACGCAGTCCGGGCAGACCACCCGGTACATCTCGAACGTGTCGTACGCGTCGAGCTCGTCCACGTCGTAGTCGTCGGCTTCGACGCCCTCCGGTTCGGCCTCGACGACCGACTGGAGGCGCTTGGGCGCCGTGCGACCAGGGCGCTTAAGACTCTGCATAGGTTCTCCCCCTAGGGCTGGGCCGTGAAGGCACTGCGGCCTCGACCACAGCAAGCACTTCCCGCCCCGTCTCGGCGGTAATCACGAGACCATCACGGAGAATCCCCGACGACTGTGGCGTTCGTCACATGCCGTCCGCAGGTGCCCGACGCGGCCGTTTTGTCCCTCGGGCGGCTCACAAGCCGCCCTCGACCACATCACGAACCGGTTATGACCTGCGCCGCTCGGCTATCCGAGGAGATCAAGGGCACTGTAGGTTCTTGCGCCATGGAGGAGCTGGACCGACAAATCGTGCAGCTGCTCGTCAAGGACGGGCGGATGAGCTACACCGACCTGGGCAAGGCCACGGGCCTGTCCACGTCGGCCGTGCACCAGCGGGTGCGGCGGCTGGAACAACGGGGCGTCATCCGGGGCTATGCCGCGGTGGTCGACCCCGCGGCCGTCGGGCTGCCCATGACCGCCTTCATCTCGGTGAAACCGTTCGACCCCAGCGCCCCCGACGACATCGCGGACCGTCTGTCCGGCGTCCCCGAGATCGAGGCCTGCCACAGCGTGGCCGGCGACGAGAACTACATCCTCAAGGTCCGCGTCTCGACCCCGCACGAACTCGAGGAACTCCTCGCCCGCCTGCGCTCACTGGCCGGCGTCTCGACCCGGACGACGGTCGTCCTGTCGACACCGTACGAGGCCCGTCCGCCGCGCATCTGACCGCCGGCGTCTCTCGGATTGCCGGCGAGAGCTCACCTGCGTGCAGCGGCGTCCCAGCGAGGCGCGAGACTGTTCCCCATGAGTGAGCGCACCGACCCGCCCCAGACCGTCCTGCTGCGCCGTGGCGAGGTCCACAGCCCCGCCGACCCCTTCGCCACCGCGATGGTCGTGGAGCGCGGCCAGGTGGCCTGGGTGGGCTCCGAGGGGGCCGCCGACGCCTTCGCGGACGGTGTCGACGAGACCGTGGACCTGGACGGCGCTCTGGTCACCCCGGCGTTCACCGACGCCCACGTGCACACCACGGCGACCGGCCTGGCCCTCACCGGCCTCGATCTGTCCGACGCGCCCTCGTTGGAGGCTGCCCTCGTCCGCGTACGGGACTTCGCCGCCGCCCGCCCCGACGACCGCGTCCTGCGCGGCCACGGCTGGGACGCGGCCCGCTGGCCTGGCGGTCGCCCCCCGACGCGCGCCGAGCTCGACGAGGCGGCCGGCGGACGCCCCCTCTACCTCAGCCGCATCGACGTCCACTCGGCGGTCGTGACCACCGCCCTGCTCGACCTCACCCCCGGTCTCGACGCGGCCGACGCCCCGCTCACCGGCGACGCCCACCACGCCGTCCGCGCCGCCACGCTCGCCGCCGTCACCCCGGCCCAGCGCGCCGAGGCCCAGCGTGCCGCCCTCGCCCACGCGGCCTCCCTCGGCATCGGCTCGGTCCACGAGTGCGCCGGGCCCGAGATCTCCTCCGAGGACGACTTCACCGACCTGCTGCGACTGGCCGCCGAGGAGACCGGCCCGCGGGTCGTCGGCTACTGGGCCGAGCAGGACGTCGAGAAGGCGCGCGCGCTCGGCGCGACTGGTGCGGCCGGCGACCTCTTCGTGGACGGCTCCCTCGGCTCGCACACCGCCTGTCTGCACCAGCCGTACACCGACGCCGACCACACGGGCACCGGCTACCTGGACGCCGACGCCGTCGCCGCCCATGTCGTCGCCTGCACCGAGGCGGGCCTGCAGGCGGGCTTCCACGCGATCGGCGACGCCGCCGTGACCGCCGTGGTCGAAGGCGTCCGCGCCGCCGCCGAGAAGGTCGGCCTGGCCCGGGTACGCGCCGCCCGCCACCGCGTCGAGCACGCCGAACTGCTCACCCCCGAGACGATCGCGGGCTTCGCCGAACTCGGCCTCACCGCCTCCGTCCAGCCGGCCTTCGACGCCCTGTGGGGCGGCGAGGACGGCATGTACGCCCGGCGCCTGGGCGCCGAGCGCGCGCGCTCCCTGAACCCCTTCGCGGCCCTCCTGCGCGCCGGTGTCCCCCTCGCCTTCGGTTCCGACAGCCCGGTCACGCCCCTCGACCCGTGGGGCACGGTCCGCGCCGCCGCCTTCCACCGCACGCCGGAGCACCGGGTCTCGGTGCGCGCGGCGTTCACCGCGCACACGCGGGGCGGCTGGCGGGCCGTCGGCCGCGACGACGCGGGCGTCCTGGTGCCGGGCGCTCCTGCGGACTACGCCGTGTGGCGCACCGACGAGCTGGTCGTGCAGGCCCCCGACGACCGGGTGGCCCGCTGGTCCACCGACCCCCGCTCGGGCACCCCCGGCCTGCCCGACCTGACCCCGGGCCACGACCTCCCCGTATGCCTGCGCACCGTGGTCGGCGGCCGGACGGTGTTCGTACGGCCGGGCGAGTGATCTCCCGGGGTGGCGCGGTACGGATCTTGGGTCGCCGCCTCGACGCGCGACCTGGGCATCCTCTGCCCTGACCAGGCCATCAGCGACGTAGCAGCAGGTCAGGCGACTGTTGACAGGCGGCGGCAACGGGCCGGTAGGTTCGGCCGAGTCCACCACCGGACGCCCGACCGGGGAACGTCCGCGCACTCGTCGCGGCGCCGCTGGGTCAGGGACGGTGTGCCGCACCGGGGCACCGCCACTGGCAGCCAGGCTCAGTGCCCGCGCCGCAGCGAGGGAACGTTCCGGCCGGTCGGGGAGGTGTGACCCGGGTGGGGCCCGGACGCTCAGTAGACAACGGCTTTCGGTCGACCCGCAGCCAGCGGGCCCCAGGTCGGCCCGAAGGGCGCCGGGCCCCCATCCGCAGTTCGCAGCCGATTCACAGCTCACAAAAAACCCGAAAAGCCCATGCTTACCCCGCTCTTGTGGAAACGACACCACCATACGAACCTTCTGTCACGTCATCGCAGGCGGCGGCCACTATGGTGGATGTCTGCGTACGGACACGAAGGGGCAGCAGTGAACGACGGCGACGGGACCCTCGCGGCACAGGACCGGGGGAGGCAGTTCGGGCCGCTCGGCACCGCCTTGGTGATCATCCCGACCTACAACGAGGCGGAGAACATCAAGTCGATCGTCGGCCGGGTGCGTGCCGCCGTCCCCGAGGCACACGTCCTCGTGGCCGACGACAACAGCCCCGACGGCACCGGCAAGCTCGCCGACGAACTGGCCGTCGAGGACGACCAGGTCCAGGTGCTGCACCGCAAGGGCAAGGAAGGCCTCGGCGCCGCCTACCTCGCGGGCTTCCGCTGGGGTCTGGAGCACGGCTACGGCGTGCTGATCGAGATGGACGCCGACGGCTCCCATCAGCCGGAGGAGCTGCCCCGGCTGCTCACCGCCCTCAAGGGCGCCGACCTCGTGCTCGGCTCGCGCTGGGTGCCGGGCGGGCGGGTCGTGAACTGGCCCAAGAGCCGCGAGGCCATCTCCCGCGGCGGCAGCCTCTACTCCCGGCTCGCTCTCGACCTGCCGCTGCGCGACATCACCGGTGGCTACCGCGCCTTCCGCCGCGAGACCCTCGAAGGCCTCGGCCTCGACGAGGTCTCCTCCCAGGGCTATTGCTTCCAGGTCGACCTGGCCCGCCGCTCGGTCAAGGCCGGCTACCACGTCGTCGAGGTGCCCATCACGTTCGTCGAGCGCGAACTGGGCGACTCCAAGATGAGCCGCGACATCCTCGTGGAGGCGCTGTGGCGGGTCACGGCGTGGGGCGCGACGGAGCGGGTCGGCAAAGTGCTGGGACGCGACAAGAAGCAGCCCTGACGGCCTTCACAGGCCCCGTTGATCATCCTCTTATGCCGCACTGAGCCGGGCCCAGGCACACTGGATACATGACGACTGGTGCTCAGACCCCCACCCATCCGGCCCGGCCCCGGCGCTCGCGGCTGCGGACCTTCCTGCCGCTGGGCGCCGCCGCCTGGCTGGTGCTGGAGATCTGGCTGCTGACCGTGGTCGCGGGCGCCTCCAGCGGGTTCACCGTGTTCCTGCTGCTGGTCGCCGGCTTCGTGGTCGGCGCGGCGGTGATCAAGAAGGCGGGCCGACGGGCCTTCCAGAACCTGAACGAGGCGGTCCAGAAGGGCATCGCCCCGGCGAGCGGCGGCGGCAACGGGCTGATGATGCTCGGCGGCCTGCTCCTCATGATCCCCGGCCTGATCTCGGACGCCCTGGGCCTCCTCCTGCTGATCCCCCCGGTCCAGAAGGCCCTGAGCCGCCTGGCGGAGCGCACGGTGGAACGCAAGCTGCGCGCGGCCGGCCCCGGCAGCCTGGGCGACGCCTTCCAACAGGCCCGCATGCACCGCCCCGACGGCAAGGTGGTCCAGGGCGAGGTCATCCGCGACGAGCCACCCACTCAGGAACCGAAGCGTCCGCTGACAGGCTGAGAGCGTCCCATTTTCGGCCCGTCCGGCGTTTGAGGACGAGGCCCTCCGGGCCGATGGGGGTCTGGGGGCGCAGCCCCAGGGCCCGCACCCCCACCCAGTCGCACCCAAGAACCCACCCGCAAAAACCCAGCCGTACCCAAACAAAAACCGCGGGCGCCGTACGCAAACTTCACGTACGGCGCCCGCGGTTACGTGCGCGTTGTGTTCCCGCTCAAGCCCCGCAGGGACTACGCCGACTTGCGGCTGTCCCTCGGGTGTACCGCGATATTCATCGCGCCGGAGCGGAGAACGGCCAGACGCTCCTCGAGGACCTCTTCGAGCTCCTCTCGGGTGCGCCGTTCCATCAGCATGTCCCAGTGCGTACGCGCGGGCTTGGCCTTCTTCTCTTCAGGGCCGTCGCCGTCAACGAGGAGAGCTTGGGCCCCGCAGACCTTGCACTCCCACTCCGGCGGAATCTCCGCCTCGACCGAGAAGGGCATCTCGAAGCGGTGCCCCTTCTCGCATGCGTACTCCACGGCCTGGCGCGGGGCCAGGTCGATGCCGCGGTCCGTCTCGTAGCTGGTCACCACGAGGCGCGTGCCGCGAAGAGCTCGCTCACTCATGAATCGTGCCTCCCGGGCTTGTCGCCCACAGGACAGGTGTCGCTGTCGTCGTCATCCGGTCAACGTCCGGTCGGCGGTAAAGATTCCCGTTCCGGGTCCCGTTCCGGGTCATGCGTCACCGTCGTAGTCGCCCCTTGTTGTACCCACCAGTGCCCGTTTTGTCACATCTGCTAGCAGATGTCACCCAGCGTTTCGGCATCTTTGACGCGCAGTAACGGTACGCCTGGCAGGCCAAACGCGTACACTACCGCCCTTTCGCGTCGAACGCTAAATCCTCTCGGGAACAGGATTGCCCGCGTCGCCGATCGCCCGGCGCACCGGAACCCGTGCGAGCAGCACAAACCCGATGACGAAGAAGGCCACCAGGGAGATGATCGCGTCCCGATAACTTCCTGTCAGCTGGTAGGTGATCCCGAACAGAAGAGGGCCCAACCAGCTCATGCCCCGGTCGCTCATCTCGTACGCCGAGAAGTACTCGGCCTCCTTGCCGGGCGGGACGAGATGGGAGAACAGGGAGCGGGACAGGGCCTGGCTGCCGCCCAGGACCAGGCCGATGCCGGCCGCGAGGACGAAGAACCACACCGGCGCGCCGGCCGGCAGGAAGTACCCCGCCGCCAGCGTCACCGTCCACGCCACCAGCGAGCCGAGAATGGTGCGCTTGGCGCCGTACGTCCGGGCGAGTCGCCCCATGCCCAACGCGCCCGCCACCGCCAGCACCTGGACCAGGAGGATCGCGGCGATCAGCGTGGACTGGCCGAGGCCGAGTTCCTCGGAGCCGTAGACCGAGGCCTGGGAGATCACCGTCTGGATGCCGTCGTTGTAGACGAGGTAGGCCAGCAGGAAGGAGAGGGTCAGTGGGTGGCGGCGCATGTGGCGGACCGTCGCGGCCAATTGGCGGAACCCCGGGGCGGTCGGCTCGGTCCGCGGCCCGGAGCGGCGGTCGCGCAACCGGCTCAACGGGATCAGCGTGAAGGCACCCCACCACAGGCCGGCCGAGGCCAGGCAGATGCGGACGGCCATCGGCTCCGAGACGCCGAAGGTGTCGTGCGCCAGATAGAGCACCAGGTTGGCGATCAGGACCAGTGATCCGGCCGCGTAGCCGAAGGCCCAGCCCCGGGAGGAGACCGCGTCGCGCTCCTCGGGCGGGGCGATCTGGGGCAGGTAGGAGTTGTAGAGCATCATCGCCACCGACTGCGCCGCGTTCGCGACGATCAGCAGCAGGCCGCCCAGCAGATAGCGGTCGCCGTCCAGGAAGAACATGCCGGTGGTCGCCGCGGCGCCCACATATGCCGCCACTCCGAGCAGCGGCTTCTTGCGGCCCGAGCGGTCGGCCGCCGCGCCCACCAGGGGCATCACCAGCACGGCCACGATCACCGACAAGGACACCGAGTACGCGAAGAAGGACCCGGCGCGCACGGGTATCCCCAGCGGATGCACGAACCCGTCCGGGTCCGCCGCGTCCTTGGCGACCGACGTCAGATAGGGGCCGAGGAACACGGTGAGCACGCTCGTCGAGTAGACCGAGCAGGCCCAGTCGTAGAAGTACCAGCCGCGCTGTTCGCGCTGCCGGTCGAAGGCTTCCGCCCGCACGGTGTCGGCGCTCACCCGTGCCCTCGCTTCCCCGCTGAATGCGAAGGCTCGGCGGGGTGGTCCAGGGCCTCAGGCCCAGACGCCACGCTCTTCCATGACCTTGCGCAACGTGTCGATGTGATCGGTCATGATGCCATCCACCCCCAGGTCCAGGAGCCGGTGCATGCGATCGGGTTCGTTGATGGTCCACACGTGCACCTGCAGCCCGCGCGCGTGGGCGGTGCGTACGAAGCGCCGGTCGACGACCTGGATACCGGACTGGGCCTCGGGCACCTGGGCGGCGATCGCGGAGCGGCGCAGCGCGGCCGGGACACCCCAGGAGCGCAGCCGCAGATTGAGCACGCCCCGCGTGCCGTACGACGTCGCCAGGCGCGGTCCGGCCAGCCGCTGGGCGCGCAGCACGCGCGCCTCGGAGAAGGAGCCGACGCAGACGCGGTCCCAGGTGTTCGTGCGCTCGATCAGCTCCAGGAAGGGGCGGAGCGAGGCCTCGGCCTTGAGGTCCACGTTCCAGCGCGCTTCGGGGAAGGTCTCCAGGAGGTCCTCGAAGAGCGGTACGGGTTCCTTGCCCGCCACGCGCGCGTGGCTGACGTCCTTCCACATGAGGTCGCCTATGCGTCCGCCGCCGTCGGTCACCCGGTCCAGCGTCGCGTCGTGGAAGGCGACCAGCTTGCCGTCCGCCGTGGCGTGCACGTCGGTCTCCAGATAGCGGTAACCCGCCTGGACCGCCCGCCGGAACTGCAGTGCGGTGTTCTCCAGACCGTCCGCCGCCCCGCCCCGGTGGGCGAAGGGGATCGGGCCGGGGTGGTCGAGGTAGGGGTGGCGTATCGGCGTGCTCACCGACGCAGTATCGCGCGCCGCGGTTGCACGGTGGCAACGACCGTGCTGCCGCCGGATGCCGAGGGGACGTCGAACATCCGCAGGAAGAGCTGGGCCAGCGGTCCGATCGACACCGCGTACAGGACCGTGCCGACGCCGACGGTGCCGCCGAGGGCGAAGCCGGTCGCGACGACCACGATCTCGATCGCCGTCCGCAGCAGCCGGATCGAGCGGCCGGTACGCCGGTGCAGCCCGGTCATCAGGCCGTCCCGCGGACCCGGGCCGAGGCGGGCGGCGATGTAGAGACCGGTGGCCGCGCCGTTGAGCAGGATGCCGGTCAGCATCAGTGGGATCCGTACGGCCAGGGAGTGCGCGTCGGGGACCAGGGCGAGCGTGCCGTCCATGGCGAGGCCGACCACGAAGACGTTGGAGACCGTGCCGAGGCCGGGTCGCTGGCGCAGCGGGATCCACAGGAGCAGCACGGCCGCGCCGACGATGATCGACACGACGCCGATCGTCAGGCCGGTGAGCTCGGCGAGGCCCTGGTGCAGCACGTTCCAGGGTTCGAGACCCAGGCCCGCCACGACGAGAAGCGCGGAGCTGACTCCGTACAGGGCGAGCCCGACGTACAGCTGGATCAACCGTCTCGGGAGACGGCTCTTCGTGGACAAGGGGATCCTCCAGTGGTCCTAGTGGCCTGCTCCATGTCACCCTGTGGCTTGGGTGGGGACGTCATCCATGGCCAATTCGAGGAAGGTGGACTGGTTTTCATGGCGCAGTGGACCTCGGCGATGGGGGCGGCCCAGCTCGCCCGGCTGCTCAACTCCCAGCAGGACCGCCCCGCGGGCCCTGGCACCCGACGGCCGCCGGCCTACCGGGCGCTGGCCGACGGCGTACGGCTGCTGGTCCTGGAGGGCCGGGTGCCGGTTGCTGCCCGGCTGCCCGCCGAGCGCGAGCTGGCGCTGGCCCTGTCCGTCAGCCGTACGACGGTCGCGGCGGCCTACGAGGCGTTGCGCGCCGAGGGATTCCTGGAGTCCCGGCGCGGCGCGGGCAGTTGGACCGCCGTGCCGGCCGGAAACCCGCTCCCCGCGCGCGGGCTGGAGCCGCTGCCGCCCGAGGCGCTCGGCTCCCTGATCGACCTGGGCTGCGCGGCACTGCCCGCGCCCGAGCCGTGGCTGACCCGGGCCGTCCAGGGCGCCCTGGAGGAGCTGCCGCCATACGCCCACACGCACGGCGACTACCCGGCCGGACTGCCCGCGCTGCGCGCGATGATCGCCGACCGGTACACCGCGCGCGGGATCCCGACGATGCCCGAGCAGATCATGGTGACGACGGGCGCCATGGGCGCCATCGACGCGATCTGCCACCTCTTCGCGGGCCGCGGCGAGCGGGTCGCCGTGGAGTCGCCGTCGTACGCCAACATCCTTCAGCTGATGCGGGAGGCGGGAGCGCGTCTGGTGCCGGTCGCGATGGCCGAGGGGCTGACCGGCTGGGACCTGGACCGCTGGCGGCAGGTGCTGCGCGAGGCCGCGCCGCGCATCGCGTACATCGTCGCCGACTTCCACAACCCGACCGGCGCGCTCGCCGACGACGGCCAGCGCCGGCAGCTCGTGGAGGCGGCCCGTTCCGCGGGCACGGTGCTGATCGCCGACGAGACGATGACCGAACTCTGGCTGGACGACGACGTCGAGATGCCGCGGCCCGTCTGCGCCTTCGACCCCGCCGGGTCCGTGGTGATCACCGTCGGCTCGGCCAGCAAGGCCTTCTGGGCGGGCCTGCGCATCGGCTGGGTGCGCGCCGCCCCGGACGTGATCCGCAGCCTGGTCTCCGCCCGCGCCTACGCCGACCTGGGCACGCCGGTGCTGGAGCAGCTGGCCGTGAACTGGCTGTTCGGCACCGGCGGTTGGGAGCAGGCCGTGCAGGTGCGGCGCGCCCAGGCGCGGGAGAACCGGGACGCCCTGGTCGCGGCGGTGCGGCGGGAGCTGCCGGGCTGGGAGTTCGAGGTGCCCCGGGGCGGACTCACGCTGTGGGTGCGGACCGGGGGCCTGTCGGGCTCGCGGATCGCCGAGGCGGGGGAGCGGGTCGGGGTGCGGGTGCCGTCGGGACCGCGGTTCGGGGTCGACGGTGCCTTCGAGGGCTATGTGCGGCTGCCGTTCACCGTGGGGGGCGCGGTCGCGGAGGAGGCGGCCGTGCGGCTCGCCGCCGCGGCGAAGCTGGTGGAGAGCGGGGGCTCCGGAACGGGCGAGGCGCCGCGCACGTTCGTGGCGTGAAACGGCCTGAGACGGCGAAGCCCCGGGCGACCGAGAGTCACCCGGGGCTTCGATCGGCGATCCGCTACGAGCCCTCCGTCACCATGACGTCCGCGGGTACGGGCTCCGCCTCCGTCGGCTCCTGGGCCGCCTCCACGCCTTCCGCGTCCGCGGGCGTCGTCCGGGGCGGCAGCAGGGCCAGCACCGCCTGCCGGTCCGCGTCGCTCGTCGCGTCGTCGTACGGGTCCGGGGTCGCCGGGACCTGGAGGCGGTGGACGGAGCCCGTGCCGAGGCGGGCGTAACCACGGCCGGGCGGGACCTGGGTGACCGGCGTGGTGTGCGGCGGGGCGCCCAGGACCGCCTCCAGCTGACCGGCGGTCGCCGGGCCGAGGACCACACGCGCGCGCGTGTGCTGCCGTACCGGCTCGCTCAGCGTGTCCGCGCTGTCGAACTGGTCGGCCACAACCACCGTCACGTTCGCCGCGCGGCCGTGCCGCAGCGGCACCTGGAGCAGGGACTGGGGGTCCTTGCGGGCGTCGGCGGCGGCGAGGTGGGTGAAGGCGCTCGGGTGGTCCAGGAGGATCCACAGCGGGCGCTTGGTGTCGTCCGGCGGCGGGTGGCCCGCCTGCCGGGCGCGGTTCAGTGCGATCAGCCGGCGTTCCGTCTCGTGGGCGGCCCACTCCAGGCTGGCCAGCGCCCCGGCCAGACCGCACTCGACCGCGAGGACGCCGTCGCGGCCGGTCAGGCACGCGTACTCGCCGGTGCCGCCGCCCTCGACGATCAGGACGTCGCCGTACTGGAGGGCCTGCAGGGCGATCGAGCGGAGCAGGGTCGAGGTGCCGCTGCCCGGCTGGCCGACGACCAGCAGGTGCGGCTCGGTGGAGCGGATTCCGGTGCGCCAGACGACCGGGGGGACGTCGCGCCGCTCCTCGCCGTGGGTGAGCGGGAGCGTGCGCTGGACCTCGGAGGGGTCGGTGAAGCCGAGGACCGTCTCGCCCGGTGCCGTGACGAAGCGCTGGGCGGCGATGTCGGTGGGCAGCGGGGACAGGACGGTGATCGTGAGCTGGTTGCCCTCCTCGTCCCACGTGAAGCGGTACTCGCGGCCGCGGCCCGACTTGGCGTGCAGCAGCTGCTCGATCCGCGCGCGGGAGTCGGGCTCGCCGTCGGTGAAGTACGCCGGGTAGCGGACCGTGAGGTGGGTGACACGGCCCGACCCGTCGAACTCGTAGGCAGGGAAGGCCTTCTCCCACTCGCCGCCGTGGGCGTAGAGCGGGGCGGGGTCCTCCGGGATCGAGAAGTACGGGACCAGGGCCTCGTACAGGGACTGGAGGCGCTGGGTCTGCGACTCGTCCGGACCGTCGGGCTCCGGTTCGGTGCGGTCGCGGCCCTGCCATGCTGCCGCCGCCATCAGGGTGATGACGGCGAGCAGCGGACCGTACGGCACCAGCGCCACGACCAGGACCACCGACGCCACCAGGAACAGCAGCGGCCCGCGCTTGTCCTTGGGGGTGTCGGCCCATCTGCGCCGCCCGGCCGCCGCCAGCCGGCGCAGACCGCGGGAGACCGTGATCAGCGGATGGAGGACGTCGGTGGCGCTGTCGGCCGCCGTCCGGGCCAGCTCCCGGCTCCGGGCGATCTGCGTGCTGCCTGTGCTCAGGATGCGGGGGAGGGGGCGCCGGGCCACTGCTGTCTCCTGAAGGTGCGTACGGACGGAGGGAACGGCGTCAGAACTTGATGCCGCCGAGCAGACCGGCCAGGCTCTCGCCGCCGGCCTTGATGCTCGGGGCGATCGCCGTACTCGCCAGGTAGAAGCCGAACAGGGCCGACACCATGGCGTGCGACGCCTTCAGGCCGTCCTTGCGGAAGAAGAGGAAGACGATGATGCCGAGAAGGACCACGCCTGAGATGGACAGGATCATTTGAGATCTCCTGGTTCGCGGGGACAGTCACCATGAGTACTTCCAGGCTCACAGGATGTATCCATACGATAAAAGGTGCAACTGGGTGAATTTCGGCGAATTTCCCTCGGTTGGCGGAGCGCTTCGGGGGCGTTGAGCAGGGCACTTGCGTCCGACCGGGTCTGCCGTGATCTTTACCTCGGGCACTTCGGGTCATGTACGTCGTGAGCCAGTACCCTGGCGATTCACCTGAACGGTTGTATGAGAGGCGGACCGGCCGATGACTGAAGCCCCCGACCCCGAGGTCGTGGAGCTGGCGACCAAGATCTTCGATCTCGCCCGACAGGGGCAGACCGAGGCACTCGTGGCGTACGTCGACGCGGGCGTTCCGGCCAACCTCACCAACGACCGCGGCGACTCCCTCGTGATGCTCGCCGCCTACCACGGGCACGCGGAGGCGGTACGCGCGCTGCTCGCCCGGGGTGCGGAGGCCGGCCGGATCAACGACCGGGGACAGACCCCGCTCGCCGGAGCGGTCTTCAAGGGTGAGACGGAAGTGATCGAAGCCCTCCTCGAAGGTGGCGCCGACCCCTCCGAGGGCACCCCGTCGGCCGTCGACACGGCCCGGATGTTCGGCAAGACAGAACTGCTCGAACTGTTCGGCGTCCACTGAACCGTATGTTCTGACCAGCGAAGACACAGATAACGGGGGAGGCGGTACAAGGCCGCCGAAATTTCGGTCGCGGCGGGCCGAAGTGCCGGGTCATCATGACGTCGTGATTCACGGACGCGATGGCTGGGCAGGTGTTGCCGCACCGCGCGGGCCGTGATGCGGCCCGCATGGGCCACCGACGAGAGGCAGAGGAAGATGGTCTACAGCAAGCAAGAGACGGCGGGCGCTCCGACGTTGTGTCACGCGGCCAGGTAATGCGTGCTCCCCGGTTGCGTCGACGCTTGATGTGAGGCTGTTTCCCATGTTCGATCCGGTCATAGCGCCCAGCGGAACCCTGCTCGGCCTCCTTCAGAGGGGCCGTGGCGACGGCACGCTGCACGCGCTCACCGCACCGCGCGCCGAGGCGCTCGCGGCACTGAACCACTGCGTGCTGCGTGATCCCCGCCACGACTGGCAGGTGGAGAACCGCTCCCTGTACTACGCCCGTCTCTACCTCGACCTCAACGGCGAGCTGGACGAGATCGAGGCGCACCTCTTCGACGTCGAGGACGTCTTCGACACCGAGGAGTCACGCACCGGCCTGGCCCTCGCGGTCCTCGGCCACCTCGCCTCCTACGGCAGGCTGGACGCGCTAGAACTGCTGCGCCGGTACGCCGCCTCCGGCTCCAACTGGGCCTGGGCCCTGGACGAGCTGGCGCTGCGGGACGACGACGCCGGGCTGCGTGCCCTGGCCGCGCCCGTGCTGGCCCGGTTCGCCACCGACGCCGAGGGCGAGGCCGAACTCGCCGCCGTCGTCCGCGACGCCTTCGAGCCCCGGCCGTGGCGGCTGTGGGCCGACGATCCGCGCGAATCGGTCGCCACGCGCGTGCGTGCCGCACAGGAGGCCGGCTGCTTCGACCGCTGGCAGCGGCAGATGCGACCTAGTGGGCCCCGTCCGGGGTGGAGCGTGCAGGCGGTGTTCGAGTGGGCTCAGCAGGGCCTCGAACGCGGCGTCGAGCTGCACATCCCGGCCGCCCGCTGTCTCATGGCCGTAGCCGGTCCCGAGGACCGGCCCGAGATCCTCCTGGCAGCCGTGGACGGCACCGACGGAGCCCGCTGCACCGCCGTGCGGTATCTGGCCGACAGCAACGACTCCGACGCCTTCGACCTCATCGAGCGGGCCGTGACCACCGGTTCGCAGACCGTCGTGGAGGCCGCCGTGGCCGCCTTCGAACGGATGCGCAGTGTCGCCGCCGTCGACCGCGCCCGCGGCTGGGCCCACCGGCCCGACCCGCTGGGCGCCGCCGCGGGCCGCATGCTCGCCTGCCGGGGCGGCGTCGAGGACCGGGACCTGGTCCTGGGCGCCCTGCGCGAGGCCGTACGGGGCGAGGGCCCCGACGCCCCGACCCTGTGGACCCTCGTCGACGGCACCGGCCGGCTGGGCATCGCCTGCGCCGCCCCCGTACTGCGCCACATCTATCGCGAGACCGCCTCCTCCCACCTCCGCGGCCGGGCCGCCCGCGCCCTCGCCGCCACCGACCCCTCCTTCCCCGCCGGCTTCGCCGTCGAGTGCCTCTGGGACTGCGAGGAGACCACCCGGGAGATCGCCGCCCGGCATGCCGAGACCGGTGACACCCGCGTCGTCGAGCAGCTCCGCCGCCTGGCCGCCGACCCGGCCGAGGAGGCCGAGGTCCAGACCGCCGTACGCAGCCGGATCGGACCGGACGGACCCGCCGTTTGAGCCACCTCCCACGGGGAGAACGGGCATCGGCACGGGCTCCGGATGAACGAGAGGTGACCCGCGGGTCAGGCGGGCGTGGACGCGGTCCGACCTGCTCGGGTGTGGCGTGCAACGCTCATGGGACGTTTGTATTTCGTAAAGATCCACTTTGACGCGTCCACGTCCGGCACGGCGACAACACGGGTATGCGTGTCGTCATCGTGACCGAATCCTTTCCCCCCGACGTGAACGGCGTGGCCCACTGCGCGCTCCAGACCGCCCGGCACCTCGTAGATCGCGGTCACGCCCCCGTCGTCGTTGCCCCGGCCCCCGCGCCCGGGAACCGGCCCGACGCCTCGGCGCCGTGCCCCGTCGTCCATGTCCCCTCCCTCCCGCTCCCCGGCTACCCCCAGGTGCGCGTCGCCCTCCCCAGCCGACGCCTCGCCGCCACACTCGTCGAGCACCGTGCCGACGTGGTCCACCTGGCCAGCCCCTTCATCCTCGGCGTCCGCGGCATGGCCGCCGCCGCCCGGCTCGGCATCCCCGCCGTCGCCGTCTACCAGACCGACCTCGCCGGATACGCCCGCACCTACGTCGGCGCAGGCGAGGCCGCGGCCTGGCGTCGCATCCGCTCCGTCCACTCCGCCGCCGACCTCACCCTCGCCCCGTCCAGCGCCGCCATGCACGACCTGGAGGCACACGGTGTGCCCCGGCTGCGGCTGTGGCAGCGGGGCGTGGACACCGTCCGCTTCCGCCCCGAACTCCGCGACGAGGCGATACGGCGCGAACTCGCCCCGGGCGGCGAGTTGCTCGTCGGCTACGTCGGCCGGCTCGCACCGGAGAAGCAGGTCGAACTGCTCGCCGGCGTGTGCGCTCTGCCCGGCGTCCGGGTCGTGGTGACCGGCGACGGACCGAGCCTGCCGAACCTGCAGGAACAACTGCCCGGCGCGGTCTTCCTCGGCCGCCGCACCGGCGACGAACTCGCCAAGATCTACGCCTCCTTGGACGTCTTCGCGCACACCGGGCCCTTCGAGACCTTCTGCCAGACCGTGCAGGAGGCCATGGCGAGCGGCGTGCCCGTGGTCGCCCCCGCCGTCGGCGGTCCCCTCGACCTGGTCGACCACGGTCGCACCGGGTTCCTGGTCCCGCCGCGCGACGCGGACGCCGTGACGCAGGCGGTGGCCTCCCTGGCCGCCGACGCCGGGCTGCGGGCCTCCTTCGGCGCCGCCGCGCGCACCACCGTCGAGGGCCGCACCTGGGCGGCCGTCGGCGACCAGCTGATCGGCCACTACGGGGCCGTACTGGCCGCACGGAAGACGGTGGTGGCGGCGTGAGCTCCCTGCGAATCGTGCGCCTCGCCAACTTCGTCGCGCCCTCGTCCGGCGGTCTGCGCACCGCGCTGCGCGAGCTGGGCAAGGGCTTCAAGGAGGCCGGGCACGACCCCGTGCTCATCGTTCCCGGCGAGCGTGCCGACGACCGTGAGACCGAGCAGGGGCGCGTGATCACCCTGCCCGGTCCGCTGCTGCCCGGCACCGGCGGATACCGCGTCCTGACCGACAGGCGGCGCGTGGCCCGGCTCCTGGAGGAACTGGCCCCCGACCGCCTGGAGGTCTCCGACCGTACGACCCTGAGGTGGACCGGCAAGTGGGCGCGACGCGCGCGTGTGCCCGCCGTGATGGTCTCCCACGAGACCGCCGACGGCGTCCTGCGCACCTGGGGCCTGTCCGAGCCGGCGGCCCGGCGCGCCGCCGACGCCCTCAACGTCCGTACGGCACACACGTATTCGCGCGTGGTGTGCACCACCGAGTTCGCCGAGCGCGAGTTCGTACGGATCGGCGCCCGCAACGTCGTACGCGCCCCCCTGGGCGTCGACCTGGTCGAGCGGCATCCCTCGCTGCGTGACCTCGGCCTGCGGGCCCGGTACGCGCGCGTGGACCAGACGCTGCTCGTGACGTGCACCCGGATGTCCGTGGAGAAGCGGCCCGGTACCGCCCTCGACGCCCTGGAGTCGCTGCTGCGGCGCGGCCGGAAGGCGGTGCTGGTGGTCGCCGGGGACGGGCCGCTGCGGCTGCGGCTCGAAGAGCGGGCGCGCGAGCGGCGGCTGCCCGTGACCTTCCTCGGCCACGTCTCCGACCGGGACGCGCTCGGCGCGCTCCAGGCCTCGGCGGACGTGTGCCTGGCTCCCGGGCCCGCCGAGACCTTCGGGCTCGCCGCGCTGGAGGCAATGGCCTGCGGCACGCCCGTGGTGGTCAGTACGTCGTCCGCGCTGCCGGAGGTGATCGGCTCCGCCGGCGCCGTCGCGGCCGACCGCGGGGACGCCTTCGCGGACGCCGTCGACATGCTCCTCGAACTCCCCGAGGGGCAGCGGCGGGAAGCCGCCCGCGCGCGTGCGGAGTGCTTCGGCTGGCACACGGCCGTGGACGCCTTCCTCGCCGCGCACGACGCGGCGGTGCCGGTACGGCCCTATGCGCCCGGGGGCGTGGCATGAGAACGGTGCGTTTCGTAGCCCTCGGTGACTCGCTCACCGAGGGCGTGGGCGATCCCGTCGGCGACGGGTGGCGCGGCTGGGCCGCGCTGCTGGCCGAGGGGCTCGCCGAGCGGGGGGTGGGGGTCGCGGGGATCGAGGGGACGGCGGAGTCGGCGCAGTCCCCGGCTTCCCTTGAGGCGCTGGCTTCCGTCGAGGCGCAGGCCTCCGTGGAGTTCACCAACCTCGCCGTCAGCGGGGCGCAGACGCGGGAGGTGCTGGAGCAGCAGACGCCGGCCGCGCTGGCCCTGCGGCCCGATGTCGTGTCGGTGGTCATCGGCGTCAACGACACCCTGCGCTGCACCTTCGACATCCACGCCGTCGCCGAACGGCTCGACGAGGTGTACGCCGCCTTCACCGAGCAGGGCGCGGTCCTGCTCACGGCCTGTCTGCCCGACCCGGGCGCGATGCTCGGCCTGCCGGGTGCGCTGGCGCGTCCGCTGGCCCGGCGGCAACGGGCGGTCAACACCGTGGTCCACGCGCTCTCCGAGCGGTACGGCGCGGTCCATCTGCACGCGGCCGAGGGCGCCTGGCTGATGGATCGCGCCATGTGGAGCGCGGACCGGCTGCACCCGGGCGAGCGGGGGCACCGGCAGTTGGCGGTCCGCTTCCACGCGCTGCTGGCAGAGGCAGGCCTCGCGACGGGCACCGCGCCCTCGCCCGAGCCCGAGTTCCCCGTGCCCACCAAGTCGGCGAGCCTCGTGTGGCTGGCCACCGCCGGCACCGGCTGGGTGGCCCGCCGCTGCACCGACCTGCTGCCGCAACTCCTGAGGCTCGCCGCCGACGAGATGCGGCACCGCGCCCGGGGCACCAGCGCCCGACTCGACCTACGGACGGCCGCAGCGGTGTCGTCGGCCCTGGCCGCACTGTCGGTGGCGGAGCAACGGCAGCCGGACGTCGCGTAGGGGCGTGGGCGGATCGGCGAGCCGCGGAGGATGCCGCCGCGGCCCCGGTCAGCGCCTCCGTACCGTCACGAACCGGACCGGCGTGCCCGGAGCGGCCTGGGCGGTGGCGGGCAGGTCCGCCCGGTGGACGACCGCGATCACCGGGTAGCCGCCGGTGGTCGGGTGGTCGGCGAGGAAGACGACCGGTCTGCCGTCGGGGGGGACCTGGACCGCGCCCAGGACCATGCCCTCGCTGGGGAGTTCACCGGGGCGGGACCGTTCCAGGGCAGGGCCCTCTGTACGGAGGCCGATGCGGTTGCTGGACGGGGAGACCCGGTACGCGCGCGAGGTGAAGGTGCGTACGGCGTCCGGGGTGAACCAGTCGTCGCGCGGGCCCGGGGTCACCCGTAGGACCAGTTCCTCCGGGGGAGCGGGTTGGGGGGCGACGTCCACGCGTGCGTAGTGGCCGTGCGGATCCCCCAGGGGGAGCACCTGGCCGTCCGCGAGCGGTGGCGGGCCGAGGCCGGACAGCAGGTCCGTGGAGCGGCTGCCGAGCACCTGCTCCACGGCGATACCGCCGCGGACCGCGAGGTAGCTCCGTACGCCGCGGATCACCGTGCCCACCTCCAGGACCGCGCCGGCGGGCACGGACACGGGTGCTCCCCAGGCGGCCGGCCGGCCGTCCACCCTGACCGCGCACGGGGCGCCGGTGACGGCCACGGTGACCGTCGAACGGGGGCGTACGGCACAGCCGTTGACGGTGGTCTCCAGGACGGCAGCGCCGGGCGGGTTGCCGACCAGCCGGTTGGCGAGGGCCGCCGCGGGGCCGTCCAGGGCGCCGGAGTGCGGCACGCCGAGGTGGGCGTGCCCGGGACGCCCCCGGTCCTGCACGGTCGTGAGCGCTCCCGCCCGTACGACGAAGAGCGCGCTGTCCGTCATGAGTGCCCCACCGGGACGAAGCGCACGCGCGTGCCCGGCGACAGCAGCGCGGCCGGCGCGCGCGCGTGGTCCCACAGGACGACGTCGGTGCGCCCGATCAGCTGCCAGCCGCCCGGCGAGGAGCGCGGGTACACGCCCGTGTACGGGCCTGCCAGCGCGACCGAGCCCGCGGGGACGGCCGTACGGGGTGTCGCCCGGCGTGGGACGTCGTAGCGCGGCGGGAGACCGGTCAGGTAGCCGAAGCCGGGCGCGAACCCGCAGAAGGCGACGGTGAATTCGGTGTCCGCGTGGATACGGACGGCCTCGCGTTCGTCGACGTCCCAGAGCGCGGCGACGTCGGCCAGGTCCGGGCCGTCGTAGCGCACCGGGATCTCGACCGCCGCACCCGTGCGCGGGGGAGCGGGCGGTACCTCGGACGCGGTCAGTTCGGAGGCGAGGCGGGCCGGGTCGTCCAGTCCGTCGAGGAGGACCGTGCGGGCCGCGGGGACGATCTCGCGAACCGACAGCGCGCCCTCCGCGCGGCGGCGCAGCAGCTCCGCGTGCAGCGCCTGCGCCTCCTCGCCGGAGGACACCTCGACGAGCAGGGCGTTGTCGCCGACGGGCAGCGCCTTCATACGAAGGCCTCCACCCGCACGCCCGACGCCTCCAGGCGTGCCCGGACCAGCCGGGCCAGCTCGACGGCCCCGGCCGTGTCCCCGTGCACGCACAGGGAACGCGCGCGTACGGCGATCCGGGTCCCGGAACGGGAGGTGACCAGCCCGTCGCGGGCCAGGCCCACCGAGCGCTCCACGACCGACGCCGGATCGGTCACCACGGCACCCTCCTCGCCGCGCGGCACGAGCGTGCCCTCGTCGGTGTAGGCGCGGTCGGCGAACGCCTCGGTGACGGTCGGGAGTCCGGCCTCGCCGGCCAGAGCGAGGAGCCGGGAGCCGGGCAGGCCGAGCACGGGCAGCGTGGCGTCGGCGAGCCGCACGCCGGCCACGACCGCACCGGCCTGCTCCGCGTCGTGCACGACGCGGTTGTAGAGCGCGCCGTGCGGCTTGACGTACGCCACGCGCGTGCCCGCCGCCCGCGCGAAGACCTCCAGGGCGCCGATCTGGTACGCCACTTCGGCCGTGAGCTCCGCGGACGGCACGTCCATCGCGCGCCGCCCGAACCCCGCCAGGTCCCGGTAGGAGACCTGGGCGCCGATCCGCACCCCCCGCTCGGCGGCCAGCTCGCACACCCGCCGCATGATGACCGGGTCCCCGGCGTGGAATCCGCAGGCCACGTTGGCACTGGTGACGACGGACAGCAACTGTTCGTCGTCGGTCAGCCGCCAGTGGCCGAAGCCCTCGCCGAGGTCGGCGTTCAGGTCGATCGCGGTCATGTATCCATTCTCTGCTCAGGCCACGCGGTACTGCTCGTCGCGGGCGTCGGTAAGGAACATCTGCCCGGGTGCGTGGGTGATGGCGAAGGGCGGGCGTGAGGCCATCACGGCCGCCTGCGGGGTCACTCCGCAGGCCCAGAAGACCGGGATGTCGTCCGGCTCGGCGGCCACCGGATCACCGAAGTCGGGGCGGTCGAGGTCGCCGATGCCGAGGCCCGCGGGATCGCCGCAGTGTACGGGGCTGCCGTGCACCGCCGGGAGCAGACTGGTCTCCCGGATCGCCGCCGCAAGACGCTCCGGCGGCACCGGCCGCATGGACACCACCATCGGCCCGTGCAGCCGTCCCGCCGGCCGGCACTGCCGGCCGGTCACGTACATCGGGACGTTGCGCCCCTGCTCGATGTGCCGGATCGGGACGCCGGCCTCGGCCAGCGCCCACTCGAAGGTGAAGCTGCACCCGATCAGGAACGACACCAGGTCGCCGCGCCAGTACGCGCGCACGTCCGTCGGCTCGTCCACCAACTCGCCGTCCCGCCACACCCGGTAGCGCGGCAGATCGGTGCGCAGGTCCGCCCCGTCCGCGAGGACGGTCGTGAAGG
Organism: Streptomyces pseudovenezuelae; assembly: GCF_029892565.1. Lineage (GTDB taxonomy): Bacteria > Actinomycetota > Actinomycetes > Streptomycetales > Streptomycetaceae > Streptomyces > Streptomyces pseudovenezuelae_A. The sequence goes on from NZ_JARXVH010000006.1 coordinate 594,902, forward strand.
AACCGGCGTCGGTGACGTCGAGTACGGGACAGGGCTTGGGGTTGCGCTGACAGAACAGCAGCATGTCGTACGCCCAGTCCGCGGGCACCGAGATCAGGTTGACCTGGGTGTGGCCCGCCGCGACCCCAGAGGTCGGCCCGGTGAGCCCTTTGCGGAAACGGGACCGGGCGCTTTTCGGGCTCCACGCGTGCGCGTGCTCGTCGACCAGGGTCAAGGGGCGGTCTTCCGTGCGGTTCACGCGAGTTCCCTTCCACGCGTCTCCGGCAGCCCGAACAGGGCCAGTGCCGCGATGCCGTAGCCGATCGCGCCGAAGACCAGCGCGCCGCCCACGCCCCAACTGTCGGCCAGGAAGCCGACGGTGGTGGGGAAGACGGCGCCCACGGCGCGGCCGGTGTTGTAGGTGAAGCCCTGGCCCGTGCCCCGTACCGCCGTCGGGTACAGCTCGCTCAGGAAGGACCCGAAGCCGCTGAAGATCGCCGACATGCAGAACCCGAGCGGGAAACCGAGCACCAGGAGGAGGCCGTTGGCGCCGTCCGGGATGTTCGCGTACGCCAGGATGCAGATCGCCGACAGCAGTGCGAACAGCCAGATGTTGCGCTTGCGGCCCAGCCGGTCGGTGAGGTAGCCGCCGGTCAGGTAGCCGAGGAAGGCGCCGGAGATGAGGAACGCCAGGTAGCCGCCGGTGCCGACGACCGAGAGGCCGCGGTCGCTCTTCAGGTAGGTCGGCACCCAGGTGGCCAGCGTGTAGTAGCCGCCCTGGACGCCGGTGGAGAGCAGCCCGGCGAAGATCGTGGTGCGCAGCAGGCCGGGCTTGAAGATCGCGGTGAACGAGCCCTTCTCGGTGCTCTGTTCGCGCACGGCCACCGCCTGCGGGGCGTCGTGCACCCGGCGCCGCATCCAGATCACCAGCAGCGCGGGCAGCGCGCCCGTCCAGAACATGATCCGCCAGGCGAGGTCGTCGCCGGCGAACGAGAACACCAGGGTGTACACGATCGCGGCCAGCGCCCAGCCCACGGCCCACGAGCTCTGGACCGCGCCGAGGGTGCGTCCCCGGTGCTTGGCGCTCGAGTACTCGGCGACGAGGATCGCGCCGACCGCCCACTCGCCGCCGAAACCGAGGCCCTGGAGGGCCCGGAAGACCAGCAGGGTCTCGTAGTTGGGCGCGAAGCCGCAGGCCACGGTGAAGACGGCGTAGGTGATCACCGTGATCATCAGCGCCTTGACCCGGCCGACCCGGTCCGCCACCACCCCCGCGAGGGCGCCGCCGACCGCGGACACCACGAGCGTGACGGTCGTGAAGAGGCCGGTCTGGCCGCTGTCCAGGCCGAAGTACGCGGCCAGCGCGACCATGCTCAGCGGGAGCGTGAAGTAGTCGTAGGAGTCCAGGGCATAGCCGCCGAAGGCGCCCGCGAAGGCGCGGCGGCCGCGCGGCCCGAGGGCGCGCAGCCAGTCCAACGCACCGTCCTGCTCGGTGAGTTCACCGGCCGGTGGGTCGTCGGTCAGGGCCTGAGGTGGAGGGGTCGTGCTCATGGGCACCTCGCAGTGGGAGGACGGAGGGTGCGTGGTTGAGCCGTGCGGTGAGAAGTACCGTAGAGGATCGTTCAACGATCCTTCAATACCCGTGTTGTTTCGTTCTCGTGTCTGCGGTTGAATTCCGGGCATGGCAGAGCAGTTGAGCGGACTGGCCGACGACCGCGCCCTCCTGGGCCGCACCAGCACGGCCGAACGGGTCTCGGACATCCTCAGAAGCCGCATCGCCGAGGGCTACTTCCCGCCCGGCACCCGGCTGTCGGAGGACAGCATCGGAGGCGCGCTCGGCGTCTCCCGCAACACCCTGCGCGAGTCGTTCCGGCTGCTCACACACGAACGACTGCTCGTCCACGAGCTGAACCGGGGCGTCTTCGTACGGGTCCTGAGCGTCGAGGACGTCGAGGACATCTACCGCACCCGCGCCCTCGTCGAGTGCGCCGTCGTCCGCGGCCTGGGCGAACCGCCGTACGGACTGGAGGCGCTCACCGGGGCGGTCGAGAAGGGGCGGGCCTCGGCGCGCGAAGGTGACTGGAAAGCGGTGGGTACGGCCAATATTCACTTCCACCGCGAACTCGTCGCCCTGGCCGGCAGCGACCGCACCGACGAACTGATGCGCAGCGTTTTCGCCGAACTGCGCCTCGCCTTCCACCTCGTGGACGACCCGCGCCGCCTCCACGAGCCCTACCTCGCCCGCAACCAGCAGATCTTCGAGGCGCTGCGGGCAGGGGAGAAGGACGAGGCCGAGAACCTGCTCTCGGTCTACCTCGGCGACTCCCTGGAACGCGTGGTTGAGGCGTACCGGCGAAGGGTCGGCGCCGACAGCGCTCCGTAGGCGGCCGGTCGCCCAGTGATACCGGTGGGGCGATCCGAGTCGTTTGGGTCGATGTCAGACCGAGGACCTAGTCTGTGCACCGTGACTTCGCCTGCATCGACGGACAGTGTTCCGCCCCAGCTCAGCGCGGGGCCGCGCCCCGCACCGGGCCCGGCCGCCGACGAGGGACTGGCGCGGCGGCTGCGCGCGCTCGCCTGCACCGCGCCGCTGCACGACCTCGACGTGCGCAAGGCCAATCTCGCGGGCGAGTACACGGTGTACGGCATGGCGGAGGTGGCGCTGGCCGCCATCGACCTGGTCACCCTGAACATGGACTTCGACACGGGCGCCGACCACGACCAGATAGTGGCCAGGCTCATCCCGCGCATCGCCGCCCAGGCCCCGCAGCGCCCCGTCGTCGAGCACGAGCGCGTGGCCCGCTGGGTCCTGGAGAACCTGATCAACGTCGGCAGCGTCGACCGCGGCTTCCGCGCGATCTACGGCACGTTCACGCCGGACGGCAGCTATGTCCGCCGCGACTACGACTTCAAGCTGATCGAGGAGGTGCCGGGCCCCGGCGGCACGGTCTACCTCCGCACCACGGACGAGGCCGTCAACGTCCTGGTGGGCGCCCTCGACACGGACGTCACCAGCGCCCAGATCGCTGCCGAGGTCAAGCTGGAGGTCCTGATCAACCGGGGCCGGCTCGCCGACGCCCAACTCGCCGCCGAGCAGGCCCGCTACCGGACCGTGCAGTACTCGGAGACGCTGCGCCGCGCCCTGGACGCGACCCGGCGCAACGTCCGCGCGGTGGACTGGCTCAACTCCGTGCCCGACATGATCGCCGAAGCCCTCGACCACGTGGCCGACCGCTACCGCCACGAGAACGCGATCCTCACCAACATCCGCAAGGCACGCGACGAGACCGAGGACGCCGAGCACAAGCGGCGCGCCGCCGAACTGGTCGACATCGTCAAGGACTGCATCCGCCGCCACACGCAGTTGCAGTCGCGCCTGCTGGAGGCGGGGCCTCTGTTCCGCGCCGAGCAGGACCGGCAGGCGTTCGCCACGCCGATGGTGTCCTCGGGGATAGACCTGTACGGCCATCTCGTCGCGCCCGTGCTGCCGTTGCCGCTGGAACAGGCTGTCCGGGTCACGGACGCCTTCTTCGCACGGGGGACCGGGCTGCGTACGCCGGCGTCCGTGCGGGTGGGCGACCTCGTCGACATACTGCTGACGCCGCCGGCGGAGCGGGAGCACCTCGGCGCGGAGATGCCGGAGCCGGACCTCATCGCCACCCCGGACGACAGCCGCTTCAGCGAGGAACAGCTGGCGTCGGCCACCCGGTTGCTCGACCTGCCCGCGGACGCGCCGCGTCGACTGTCCGGACTGCTCGCCGAGGCTCGGCGCAAGGATCCGGAACTGCCGTATCTGGTCGCGCTGTTGGCGGTCCACGCGGCCAGCCCGGCGGTCGGGACCGCCTATCGGCAGGGCGAGGAGAAGCTGTTGTTCGCCGTGGACGACGGGACGGAGCTGGACGACCCGGAGTTCGGCGGGGCCGACCTCATCGTGGGGACGGCCCTGCTCGACTCGGCCGGGATGGCGGCGGACAGGACGGAAGCGGCATGAGCCGGACCGGAAACCGTATGCGTATGCACGAGCAGGACAGCGACAGGGGGTACCGACCGTGAGCGAGCACGCCGACCGGAGTGAGCCGGACGTCGCCGCCGCACCGGCGAGCGCCGCGGTCACGCCCGCCGACGCCGCCGACGCGGCCCGGCTCGTCGCGTTCGGGCTGCAGCCCAAGGTGCAGCCCGCCCGCGACCAGGAGTACGCGGAGCTGCTGCGCCGCTACCGCGAGGATTCGCCGTTCGCCCGGCTCGCGGACGCCGTGGCCGCCGGGCTCGGCCTGGTGGTGCTGGAGGTGTCCCCGCGCGCGGGGATGGCGGTGACCGCCGCCGAGGACTCGGTGTTCGCCGTGCGCATGGGCGACTACGCGCGTCGCACGTCCGCCGACGGCAGCGACCGGTTCCTGCACGGCCTGGCCCATCTCGCCGTCGCCGCGATGGCGTTCCCGCGACCCGAGGACCTCGCCGACGACGGGTACATCGGGCGCGTGACGGTCAACGGCGTCGACACGTTCGTACGGCAGGCCTGCCGGCGGTTGGAGGAGCGGGCCGAGGAGCACGGGGAGAACACCGACCCGGCGACCGACGCGCCCGGACTGGAGGCCGCCTGGCGGGTCTGGGCCAGACGCAGCGCCACCGGCGCCACCAAGGACGCGCGCAGACTCGCCGGTTCCACCACCGGCATCGTCGGCAAGGCCGCCGCGTTCCTCACCGACTCCGGCTTCCTCCAGCGCACCGGCGACGACCACGGCGGCACCTACCGCACCACGGCCCGCTACCAGCTCCAGGTACGGGACATGGCGGGCACCGCGGCCCTGGCCGAACTCCTCGAACTGGGCGTCGTCCCGGTGACCGACGGCACGCCCACGCTGCTGCCCGCCGAGGACACCGACGCGTCGGAGCTGGTGGCCGACGCCGGACTGCCGTTCCACTCCTGAACCCCCCTGACCCGCCGAAGACTTACGAGAGTCCGCCATGTACGAGCTGTCCCGGGTCCGCCTCTACTCCATCGGCCCCGCCGGTGCGCGCTACGCCGACACCGTGCTTGACCTGCGGGGTGTCGGCCAGCCCGTGCCCGACCCCGCGCCCACCCAGGCGGAGTTCTTCGCGGAGGAGCCCGTCGGCCCGCCGCGCCGCCCCGCGCCCGCCGGCGTGCTCTTCCTGGAGAACGGCGGCGGCAAGTCGGTCCTGCTGAAGCTGATCTTCTCCGTGATGCTGCCGGGCCACCGCAACACCTTGGGCGGCGCCAGCTCCGGTGTGCTGCGCAAGTTCCTGCTCGCCGACGACTGCGGGCATGTCGCGCTGGAGTGGCAGCACACGCTGACCGGCGAATGCGTCGTCGTCGGCAAGGTCAGCGAGTGGCGCGGGCGTCAGGTCTCCAACGACCCGCGCAAGTTCGCCGAGGCCTGGTACTCCTTCCGGCCGGGACCCGGCCTGAGCCTCGACAACCTGCCCGTCGCCGAGGCCACTTCAGTCCGCCCGCCCGTCGAGGGCGCCTCCGGAGCGCAGGGGCGTCGGCGCACCATGAAGGGCTTCCGGGACGCCATCACCGAGGCGACCAAGGCGTATCCGCATCTTGAGGTGCACTGGGAGGAGATCCACGACCGCTGGATCGAGCACCTCGGCGACCTCGGCCTGGACCCCGAACTCTTCCGCTACCAGCGCGAGATGAACGCCGACGAGGGCGAGGCCGCAGGCCTCTTCGCGGTCAAGAAGGACTCCGACTTCACCGACCTGCTGCTGCGCGCCGTCACCGACACCCGGGACACGGACGGGCTGGCCGACCTGGTCGGCGGGTTCGGCAACAAGCTGGGGCGGCGGGCCGAGCTGATCGCCGAACGGGAGTTCACCGCGGGCTCGGTCGACCTGCTCGGGCGGATCGTCGAGGCCGCCGAGGCGCGGGCACGCGCGCGTGACATCCACAGCGCCGCCGAGCGCCGCACCCGCACGCTGGCACGGCGGCTGTCCGCGCGGGGTGGGCAGGAGCGGGTACGGGCCGCCGACCTCGCCCAGCAAGTCACCGCGACCGCGTACACGGTCACCCAGTCGGAGGCGGCCCGGGAGCGCAGCGCGCTGATCGCCGCCGAACTCGCCTACCGCAATGCCTCGTTGGCGCTCGCGGTGGCGGAGAAGTCGGCCGCCGCGCAGAAGCGCGAGCTGGCCGACGCGCGCACCCTGCACTCCGCCTGGCAGGCCGCCGAGGCAGTGCTGCGCCACCGCGCCGCCGCCGACCGCGGCGCGCGCGTGGCCGCCGCGATCCAGGAGGCCGAACGGGACGCCGCACCCGCGCTCGCCGCCCGCGCCAAGGCCGCGGTGGATCTCGTACGGGCCCTGCACGGGGCCGCCGAGAGCGCCGAGAACCTCGCCAACGAGGAGGAGGAGCGGTCCGGAGCGCTGCAGGAGGTCGGCGAGTCGGCGCACCGGGACTCGACCGCCGCCGCGACTCAGGCGCAGCGCGCCCGCAGCGAGGTCGGGCATCTGCGCCAGCGGCTGAGCGAGGTCGAGCAGGAGACCGCCGAGGCGGTGCGGGCCGGCTGGCTCGACGACAGTGCGCCCGACGCCGACCCGGCCCGCGCCGCGCTCGCGGCCAGCGACGCCGAGAAGTCGGCCGTCGCCGCCTGGGACGCGGCCCGCGAGGCCTCCCGCAAGGCCACCGAGCACGCGCGCGAGGCGGCCTCCGCCGAGTCCCGCGCCGAGCTGACGGCGGCCCGCGCGGCGGACGCGGCGGCGGCCGGCAGGCGGTCGTACGAGGCCGAGCGCCGGATCGCCGAGGCGCTGGCCGGGGAGGAGCGGCTGGCCGAGCTGCTGAGCCTGTCCGGCAGCGGCCCACGGACCGCCGTCCCGCACCCCCGGCACGAGGTGGAGGACGCGGAGACGGCCTTCACGCCCGAGGAACTCGACCGTTTCGCCGACGAGTTGCGCGAACTCCTCGACGACTCCGTCTCCGCCGCCGAACGGCAGCTCTTCGAGCTGCGCACGGCCGCCGCCGACGACTCCCGGATCCTCGGCGCCCTGGGTGACGGCGGGCTGCTGCCGCCCGGGCCCGATGTCCTGGCCACCGTGGAGTTCCTCGGCGAGCGCGGCATTCCGGCGCTGCCCGGCTGGCGCTATCTCGCCCAGGCCGTCGACCCCGCCGACCACGCACGCGTGCTGGCCGCGCGGCCCGAGCTGGTCGACGGCGTGATCATCACCGACCCCGACACGCACGCGCGTGCCCGTGACGCCCTCGGCGACGCGGCGCTGCTGCCGCGCTCGGCCGTGGCCGTCGGCACCGCGGCCGCCCTGCTCGCGCCCACGCCGCCCGACGACGGGACTCCGGGGGACGTCTTCCTCGTACCGCCGAACCCGGCCATGCACGACGAGCACGCCGCCGACGAGGAGCGGCAGGCGCTGCGCGGGCGGGCGACCGAGCGGGACGAGGAGATCCGGACGCTCGCCGCGCGGCTCGGCAAGGACCGGGAGCTGGCGGCGCGGCTCGCGTCCTGGCGCACCGGCTGCCCGGCCGGACGGCTCGTCGAGCTGGCGCAGGCTTCGCAGGACGCGGGCGTGTTCGCCGAGGAGTCCGAGGCGGAGCTGGCCGAGGCGCGCACCGCGCGGGCCGAGGCCGACGAGGCCGCAGCCGAGACCGGGCAGGTCCGGGACGAGCGGCAGGAGGCCGCGCAGAAGGCCCGGCGCGCCGCCGACGCCCTCGCCGGGCTCGCCTTCCGGCTGCGGGAGCGGGCCGGCTGGCAGGTCAAGCTGCGTGAACTGGCCGACGAGGCGGCCGAGTCGGAGGCCCGTGCCCAGGCCTGCCTGGAGAAAGCCCGCGCCGCCGACGAGGACCGGCGCGCCGCTCAGCGGGCCGCCGACGACGCCCGCCGCACCGCCCGCGCACTGCGCGCCGAACGCGCCGAGGTCGCCGGGGCACCCGACGACGTACCGGAAGGCGACACCGACGACCCCAGCGTGTCCCTGCCCGCCCTCCGCGAGGCCTATCGGGCCGCGTCCCAGCTGTACGAGAAGGTCGGAGTCGGCGCCGACCTGCGCGCCGAGCAGTCCCGCGCCGAGAGCGACGAGAGCGCGGCCCGTACCGATCTGGACCGGCTGAGCAACAAGGTACGCACGCGTGCGGCACAGCTGCTCCAGTCGCCCGACGGCTCCGACGGGCCCTCCCGGCAGGCCGCCGTCGCCCGGGCCGACGAGCTGGTGCAGCTCCTGGAGACCCGGATGTCCACCGCGAGCGAGCAGCTCGGCCGGCTGCGCGGCGAGGCCGAGCGGCACGCGCCCGAGGACGGTGAGACGCACACCGAGCTCACCGAGGAGCTGCAACCGCGCGACGCCGAGCACGCCCAGGCGCTGCTGCGCACGGCGACCGCCGAACTCGCCACGCGCGCGGAGACGTTGACCCAGGCTCGGGAGGCGCACGCCGAGCTCCTCGACGCCCACCGGGCGGCCGAGGACGGGGCCGGCGGTTTCGAGGAGGTCGCGGCGATGCTCCGCGACCTGCTGCGGGAGCACACGTCCGACGACGAGCAGGAGGAGCCGGAGCCGTATCCCGGCAACCTGGAGGAGGCCCGGCAGTCCGCCGCCGAGGCCCGCCGGTCGCTGCGCGGCTGCGCCGCCGACCTGTCGGCCGCCGAGTCCGGTGTCCGCGAGGCCAGCGACATCCTCGTCCGGCACGCCAACGCCACGCGCTACGAGCAGGTCCGCACCCCCGCGCGCCAGCAGATCCGCGAGCTGCCCGCGTCCTCGCTGCCCGAGCACGCCCAGAAGTGGGCGGACGCCTTCGCGCCCCGTCTGCGCGTCCTGACGGACGAGTTGGCGCAGCTGGAGCGCAACCGCGACTCGATCGTGGACCGGCTGCGGGGGCTCGTCGAGTCCGCGCTGGCCACCCTGCGCTCCGCCCAGCGGCTGTCCCGGCTGCCCGAGGGGCTCGGCGAGTGGTCCGGGCAGGAGTTCCTGCGCATCCGCTTCGAGGAGCCCGACCAGGCCGTCCTCACCGAGCGGCTCGGCGAGGTCGTCGACGAGGCGACCCGGGCCGCCGTGAAGAAGAACTCCGACCTGCGCAGGGACGGCATGTCCCTGCTGCTGCGGGGTGTGGGTGCGGCGCTCCAGCCCAAGGGGGTCGCCGTCGAGATCCTCAAGCCGGACGCCGTACTGCGCGCCGAGCGCGTGCCCGTCGGGCAGATGGGCGACGTCTTCTCGGGCGGTCAGCTGCTCACCGCGGCCATCGCGCTGTACTGCACGATGGCCGCGCTGAGGTCCAATGACCGGGGCCGCGACAAGCACCGGCACGCCGGCACGCTGTTCCTCGACAACCCGATCGGCCGCGCCAACGCGACGTATCTGCTGGAGCTTCAGCGGGCGGTGTCGGATGCGCTCGGCGTCCAACTGCTGTACACCACAGGGCTGTTCGACACTACGGCGCTTGCCGAGTTCCCGCTGGTCATCCGGCTGCGCAACGACGCCGACCTCAGGGCGGGGCTGAAGTACATCAGCGTGGAGGAACACCTCCGGCCGGGGCTCCCTCAGGAGGGCCCGGCCGGAGAAGGTGACGCGGTGCGCAGCGAGATCACGGCGACGCGGATGTACAAGCGGCCCACGCCGACCACTGGTTGATCAACCTGTTGACCAACGTGTTGACTGCACGGCCGTCTTGACTACGCATCCTCCTTGATCAGTTCGGCGCACTTCTCGCCGATCATCATCGTCGTGATGCACGGGTTGACCGAGATCAGGTCCGGCATCACCGAGCCGTCCGCGACCCGGAGTCCCTCGATCCCCTTGACTCGCAGGCGCGCGTCGAGCGGGGCCGAGAGGTCGTCGTCCGCGCCCATCTTCACGGTGCAGGACGGGTGGTAGACGGTGTTGTGGGTCTTGTGGATGTAGTCGAGGAGTTCCTCGTCGGACCGGACGTCGGGCCCCGGCGCCAGTTCGGCGCCGGCCCAGCCGCTCAGCGCGGGCTGGGAGGCGATCTTCCGGGCCAGCTTGAGTCCGAACGTCATCACGCGCGCGTCGTGCTCGTGCGTGAAGTACCGCGGGTCCACCTTGGGCTTGTCCCGGTAGTCGCGGGTACGCAGCCGCACCGTGCCCCGCGACTTCGCGCGCGTCACGTTCGGGGTGAGACAGAAGGCGTTCTCCGAGGTGGGGTAGCCCCAGCGCGCGGTGTTCATGTCGAACGGCACCGACCCGTAGTGGAACATCAGGTCGGGCCGGTCCAGGCCCTCCTCGGTGTCGTAGAAGATGCCCGCCTCCCACCACTGGCTGGACGTGGTGGTCATCGGCCGGCTCGCCTCCCACATGATCACACCCTCGGGGTGGTCCTGGAGGTTCTCGCCGACGCCCGCCGAGTCGACGACCACCTCGACGCCGACCTCGCGCAGGTGCTCGGCCGGGCCGATGCCGGAGAGCATCAGCAGTTTCGGGGTGTCGATCGCGCCGCACGACACGATGACCTCGCGCCGGGCCCGTACCGTCCGGTGGTGGATCAGGTCCGGGTCCAGGTACTCCGCGCCGACGCAGCGCCGCCCGTCGAGGACGAGTTTCTTGGCGCGTACGCCCGTGCGCACCTCCAGGTTGGGCCGCTTGCCCAGGATCGGGTGGAGGTAGGCCACCGACGACGACTGGCGGGTGTTGTTCTCGTCGGAGTTGATCTGGAACCAGTTGGCGCCCCGGATCACGGTCTTGCCGGTGTTGAAGCCGGTGGTGGGGATGCCGGCCTGGGCGCACGCCTCCAGCAGGGCCGTGCCGCACGGGTCGTCGCTCTTCAGCGTGCGCAGCTTCACCGGGCCGGTGCGGCCGTGGTGGTCGCCGGGCGCGTCGTTGTTCTCCAGGCGCCGGTAGAGCGGGAAGAGGTCCGCCGCGCTCCAGCCCGTACAGCCGTCCGCCGCCCAGGCGTCGAGGTCCTCGGCGGGCGCCCAGAAGGCGATGCAGGAGTTGTGCGAGGAACAGCCGCCCAGCACCTTCGCGCGCGCGTGCCGCATGAAGCTGTTCCCGCTGGACTGCGGCTCGACCGGGTAGTCCCAGTCGTAGCCGGACTCCAGCAGGCCCATCCAGCGGTCGAGTTTGAGGATGTCGTCGTCGCCGACGTCGCTGGGCCCCGCCTCCAGCACGCAGACGGTGACCGACGGATCCTCGGAGAGCCGGGCCGCCACCACGTTGCCCGCGGTGCCGCCGCCGACCACGACGTAGTCGAACTCATCGGTGCTCATGAGCTGTTGACCTCCTTCAGTCGGCCGCCGGAGCGGCGAAGGGAGCGGCCACCTCGGCCTCGCTCTCCAGGCGGTGCTCCGCGAGCACGCCGGTCCGGTGCCGCTGGATGAACCAGTAGTAGGCGAAACCGCCGCCCATGATCACGCCGACGAACAGGAGCGCGCCCCACTGGAGGTACCAGTGGAAGGGGGCGGTCGCGTTGTAGACGGCGGCGCGCGGCCAGATCAGGTTGATCGTCATGCCCGTGCCCCACACAACGGCCACGATGTTGACGAGCAGACCCCACCGACCGAGCGAGAACTTGCCGTCGCCCGCCGGCTCCCACTTGCCGCGCAGCCGCGCCACCAGCATCGGCCCGGTGACACCCAGGTAGGCGAGGTAGATCATGATGATGCCGATGCTGGTGACGACCGTGAAGATCTGCGGCTGGCGGATGTTGACCACCAGGATCGCCAGCGCCAGGATGCCGATGATCACGGCCGGCAGCACCGGTGTCTGGAAGCGCGGGCTGACCTTGGCCAGCAGCGAGGACGCGGGCAGGTTGTTGTCCCGGGACATCGCGAACGCCAGCCGGATCGCCGCCGTGTGCACGGCGAGCGCGCAGACGGTGACCGCGATCAGCACGCACCACAGCATCGCCTTGCCGGCCGTGGAGCCGAGTACGTCCAGGACGATGTACTGCAGACCGTCGGTGGACAGCTTCCCGCTCTTCAGGCTGGACACGCTCATCAGCGCGAGCAGCAGGATCAGTCCGCCCAGGACGAAGGAGGCGACGATCGCCCGGATGATCGCGCGGGGCGCGTTGCGGGACGGATCCTTGGACTCCTCACCCAGCGAGGCGGCCGTGTCGAAGCCGTACATGACGTACGCCGAGGCCAGCGAGGCCACCAGGAACGCGCCCAGATAGCCGGTGCCGTACGACGCTCCGGTGCCGTTGGTCTGCGTGACCACCTGCGGACCGCGGGTGATGTGGACGGCGAACAGGATGATCAGTACGACGGTGGCGATCAGCTCGATGAACACGCCCGCCGAGTTGATCGTGGCCATCAGCTTCACACCGAAGGCGTTCACGAGGGTCGTGAAAAGGATCAACACCGTGGCCAGGATGACCGCGTTGGTCGCCACGTCGTACTTGCCGGTTCCGTCGCCGACGATCTGGAACACGTGGGAGATCTGCGGCAGCGTCAGCTGGTAGGCGAGTGCCACGGCCGAGATCGACACGATCGACGCGATGAGCATCGTCCAGCCGGCCAGCCAGCCCAGGTGCGGATTGCCTATCTTCTTGGACCAGTTGTAGACCGAGCCCGCGACGGGATAGCGGGCGGCCAGCTCGGCGAAGCAGAGGGCGACCATGAACTGGCCGACGAAGACCATGGGCCACGACCACCAGTAGGCGGGGCCGCCGCTGCCGTAGCCGAAGTAGAACAGCTGGAAGGTGCCGGTCAGGATCGAGATGTAGCTGATCCCGGCGGCGAAGGTGTGGAAGTTGCCGAGGGTGCGCTTGAGCTCGGGTTTGTAGCCGAACTCGGCGAGTTCGGAATCGTCGTGGCTGTGTGGGTCGGACGGTGGTTGCTCGGTTTTCGTCATGAGCGGACTCCTGGTGGGCCTGGGGAGGGAGGGGAGCGGCTCTGCGGGTGCCGTGGTTATACGTGGGGCTCATGTGCGCGCTGTTACAAGGGAGTTAGGCGCGTGATCGCATGCGGGACGCTAGTCGAACCACCCCTGCGGCGAGGGTGCGGTGTTGCGCCAGATGTGCTTCGTCTCGCGGTACTCGGCCAGGCCGGAGGGGCCGAGTTCGCGTCCGAAGCCGGACTGCTTGAAGCCACCCCACTCGGCCTGCGGCACGTACGGGTGGTAGTCGTTGATCCAGACCGTCCCCAGGCGCAGCCGCGAGGCGACGCGGGCGGCCTTGCCCTCGTCGGTCGTCCACACGGCGCCCGCGAGACCGTAGATCGTCCCGTTGGCCAGCCGTACGGCCTCGTCCTCGTCGCTGAAGCGCTCCACGGTCAGCACCGGTCCGAAGGACTCCTCCTGCACCACGTGCATCCCCACGGAGCAGTCGCCCAGGACGGTGGGTGGGTAGTAGAAGCCGTCGTCGTACTCCGCGCCGGTGGGCCGCGCGCCGCCGCAGCGCAGCACCGCGCCCTCCTCCAGGCCCCTGGCCACGTACGCCTCGACCTTGGCCCGGTGCGCCGCCGAGATCAGCGGCCCGGCCTGCGCACGCTCGTCGAAGGGACCGCCGAGCCGGATCTCCTGGGCCCGTCGCACGACCTCGTCGACGAACCGGTCGTGCAGCGAGTCCTCCACAAGGAGGCGTGCCCCCGCCGAGCAGACCTGCCCGGAGTGCAGGAAGACGGCGGTCAGCGTCATGTCGACGGCCGTGTCGAAGTCGGCGTCGGCGAAGACGACGTTGGGGTTCTTGCCGCCGAGTTCCAGGGCGACTTTCTTGACCGTCGGCGCGGCGACCGCCATCAGATGGCGGCCGGTCTGCAGGCCGCCCGTGAACGACACCATGTCGACGTCCGGGTGGTCGCCGAGCGGGGCGCCCGCCTCGGGGCCCGCGCCGAGGATCAGGTTGGCCACACCCGCCGGCAGCCCCGCCTCGTCCAGCAGCCGCATCAGGTGGATGGCGGTGTGCGGGGTCAGCTCGCTCGGCTTCAGGACGAAGGTGCACCCCGCCGCGAGGGCGGGGGCGACCTTCCAGGCCGTCTGGAGGAGCGGGTAGTTCCAGGGGGTGATGAGCGCGCAGACGCCGACGGGCTCGTACACCACCCGGCTGTCGACGCCCTCGGCCCCCGTGTCGATCACCCGGCCGGTCTCGCTCGCGGCCAGTCGGCCGAAGTAGCGGAAACAGTTGACGATGTCGTCAATGTCGTACTCGCTCTCCACATACCGCTTCCCGGTGTCCAGGGACTCGGCACGCGCGAGTGCCTCCTTGTCTCGCGCCAGGAGGTCCGCCACCCGCAGGAGCAGGTCGCCGCGCTCGTTAGGGGAGGTGCGCGGCCAGGGGCCCTCGTCGAAGGCGCGCCGGGCGGCGGCGATCGCCTCGACCGTGTCCTTGCCGCCCGCCTCGTCCACCACTCCGACCAGGGAGCCGTCGGCCGGACAGCGGATCTCTCGGGTGCGCTGGTCGACCGCACCCCGCCAGTCTCCGTCGATGAACAGGTCAGGCATGGCCGCCTCCCAGTCGCTCCAGGACCCACTCGTGGAAGATCCCGATGTGGTGCTCGTTGGGAACCAGCACACCACCCTTGCGGTACGCCCGCGATGTCATGGCGGGCTGCGTTCGTTCACAGGCCTCGAAATCCTGTTCGTTCACCCTGTGGAACAGCTCCACCGACTTCGAGACATCCGCCCCCGACGCGACGACCTCCGGCGCGTACAGCCAGTCGCACTCGACGACCGTGCGGTCCTCGGCCAGCGGGAACATGCGGTGCAGTATGACGTGGTCCGGTACGAGGTTGATGAAGACCGTCGGCTTCACCGTCATGGCGTAATAGCGCCGGTCCTGGTCCGCGGAGACCTGGGGCAGCTTCGCGAAGCCCTCGCTGCCGTCGACCGTGAAGCCCTTGACCTCCGCGCCGAACTCGGCGCCGTGGCCCACGTAGTACTGGGCGGCGTATCCCTCGGCGAACTCCGGGAGCACGTCGGTGAGTTCGGGGTGGATCGTCGCGCAGTGGTAGCACTCCATGAAGTTCTCGACGATCAGCTTCCAGTTCGCCTTCACGTCGTACGTGATGCGCTTGCCCAGCGCCAGGTTCTCGGTGCCGTAGTGCTCGATCGCGGCCGGGTCGCCGAGCCGTTCCACGGCCGCGTGCGTGACCGTCTCCTCGAAGGAGGGCGGTTCGTCCGCCAGGCACACCCAGGCGTAGCCGAGCCACTCCCGTAGCGATACCTTGATCAACCCGTACTCGACCCGATCAACATCGGGCATCTTGATCAAGTTGGGTGCGGCGATCAATTTGCCGTCGAGGTCGTACGTCCATGCGTGGTACGGACACTGCAGGCTGCGCCGGACCTCGCCGGCCTCCTCCATGCACAGTCGGGCCCCGCGATGGCGGCAGATGTTGAGGAACGCGCGCAGCTCACCCTTGCGGGTCCGGGTGATGATCACGTTCTCGCGGCCCACCTGGACGGTCCGGAACGCGCCGGGCTTGTCCAGGTCGTCGCTGCGGACGGCGCAGAACCACATCGACTCGAACAGGTGCTCCTGCTCCTGCCGGAAGATCTCCGGGTCGGTGTAGTAGTGCCCGGGGAGGGTGGAGATCAGGCTGGGGGAGTCGGGGAGGGGGACGGGGGACATCGGGATCGTCGTCACGTGCGTGCTCCTCAGGCGGGCGCGGCGGCGAGGCGGGCGGGGTCGAACAGGCCGATGGGGTGCTCGGTGGCACCGGTCAGGGCCAGATCGGCGAGGATCTCGCCGACGACGGGCACGAACTTGAAGCCGTGCCCGGAGAAACCGCAGGCCACGGTGACCGACTCCGGGTGCGCGGGGTGCCGGGCGATCACGAAGTGCTCGTCCGGGGTGTTGGAGTACATGCAGGTCGCGGCCTTGAGGAAGGTGCCGGGCAGATCCGGGATGCGGCCGGCCATGTGGTCGGCCATGGCCCGGATCTCCTCCTCGTGGACGGTCCGGTCGATGGTCTCCGGGGTGGTGACCTCGCCCTTGCGGAAGAAGGCGACCTTCGCGCCGAGTTGGGGGCCGTCGATGGACGGGAAGCCGTACACCTGGACGCCGGTCGCGTCCTCCCAGATGTAGATCGGATGCTTCTCGGGGACGAACGCCCCCACCCCGCCCTTGGGTTGGAACCAGTACATGACCTGCCGCTCGATGGTGAACGGCACCCCGAGATCGGTCAGCAGCTGCGGTGCCCAGGCGCCCGGGCAGATCACCAGCTGCGCTGCCGTGTAGGTGTTCTCGGAGGTGTGCACGCGGACGCCGTCCTTGTACGGCTCCCAGCGCGTCATCGGCTCCTCGAAGTGCAGGTCGGCGCCCTGCCGGGTGGCCAGTTGGAGATGCGCGGCGACCGTGTTCTCGGGCCGCAGCAGACCCGCCTTCTTCTCGAAGAGGGCGACCTCGTCGTCCTTCGGCGCGAGCGTCGGGAAACGGCGGCGGATCTCCTTGGCGTCCAGCATCTCGTGGGGCAGGTCCCACTGTCGGGCCGAGAGCAGCGAGCCCGAGACGGTCCGCGAGTCGGGGCGGCCGACCATCACCCCGCCGGGCAGGATGGCGACCTCGCGGCCGGTGGCCCGGTGCAGGTCCTCGTACAGCTCGTAGGCGCGCAGCAACAGCGGTACGTACGCCGGGTCCTCGAAGTAGGACTGCCGGGTGATCCGCGAACCGCCGTGGCTGGAGCCGCGGTTGTGGACCGGGCCGAACTTCTCCAGGCCAAGGACGCGGGCGCCGCGCGCGGACAGGTGGTGGGCGGCGGCGCTGCCCATGCCACCGAGACCGATGACGATCACGTCGTAAGTGGGGGACACGGTCTGCCTCCTAAGCAGGTCGAACGAAGTCCGGTGCGGTTCGCCGGCGCCCCGAGGGGGCGCGGGGAACCGCGTGGCCGGCAGCGATGGTGCCGCAGACGATCGACGGCATATCGCGGCACATCCAGCGGAGCGCTCAGCGGCGGATGCGGGTCATCTTCGGGTCGAACAGGGGCTCTTCGGCGACCGTCGCCGGCACCTTCTCGCCGAAGTACTCGATGTGCACGGCGGCTCCGGTGGGGAGCACGGGCAGCCAGGCGTACGCGATGCAGCGGCCCAGCGTGTAGCCGTACGAGGCGCTGGTCACGTAGCCGGCGGGGGCGCCGTCGACGTAGACCGGCTCCTTGCCGAGGACCACGGCGGCAGGGTCGTCGAGGAGGAGCGGGGTCAGCTTGCGGGTGACCGGCGCGTCCGTGAGGGCCTCGCGGCCGACGAACACCTTGTCCATGCGCACCGCGAAGCCGACGCCCGCCTCGAACGGGTTGTGCTCATCGGTCATGTCGGTGCCCCAGGCGCGGTAACCCTTCTCCAGGCGAAGTGAGTTGAAGGCGGACCGCCCGGCCGCGATCACGCCGTGTTCCTGGCCGGCCGCCCAGAGCGTGTCCCACAGGCGCAGGCCCAGGTCGGCGGTGGTGTACAGCTCCCAGCCCAGCTCACCGACGTACGACAGGCGCATGGCGGTGACCGGGATGTGCCCGAGGTACGTCTCCTTCGCGCGGAAGTAGCCGAAGGCCTCGTGGGAGAAGTCGTCGCGGGTCAGCGGCTGGACGAGGTCGCGGGCGAGGGGGCCCCAGACGCCGATGCAGCAGGTGCCGGAGGTGATGTCCCTGATGTGCACGCCCTCGGGGGCGTGCCGGGTGAGCCAGTCGAGGTCGGTGGGGGAGTTCGCGCCGACCTGGAATCGGTCCGGGGCGAGGCGGGCCACGGTGAGGTCGGAGCGGATGCCGCCGGTCTCGTCCAGGAGGAGGGTGTAGGTGACCGCGCCGGGCTTCTTGCGCAGGTTGTTGGTGGTCATGCGGTCGAGGAAGTCGAGGGCTCCCGGGCCGGTGACCTCCAGGCGGCGCAGCGGGGTCATGTCGTACAGGGCGACATTCTCGCGGGTCGCGCGGGCCTCGGCGGCGGCGATGGGGGACCAGTAGCGGGCCGACCAGGCGTCGCGCTCGGGGAGTTCGAGGCCGTCGACGAGCGGGGCGTTGGCCTCGTACCAGTGCGGCCGTTCCCAGCCGCCGCCCTCCAGGAAGAACGCGCCGAGCTGCTCCTGGCGCGCGTGGAAGGGGCTGACGCGGAGCGGGCGCGGGTTCTCCATCGGTTGGAGGGGATGGAGTACGTCGTACACCTCGACGAACTGCTGTGAACCGCGTTCACGGACGTACGACGGTGAACGCTGTGCTTCCTCGAACCGCGTGAGGTCGCACTCGTGCAGGTCGAGCGAGGGGCGCCCGTCGACCATCCACTCGGCGACGGCCCGTGCGACCCCCGCGGAGTGGGTGACCCAGACCGCCTCGGCCAGCCAGAAGCCCCGCAGGGTCCGCGACTCCCCGAGGACCGGCATGCCGTCCGGGGTGAAGGAGAAGACGCCGTTGAACCCCTCCTCGATCTCGGCGTACCGCAGCGCCGGGACCAGCCAACGGCAGTCCTCCCAACTCGGCGCCCAGTCCTCCTCGGTGAACGGAAACGAGGACGGCATGTCCATGTTCCGGGCACGCGCCTCGTCGTACGGCAGCACCGCGAACGGGTCGACGGGCAGCGGCCGATGGGCGTAGGAGCCGATGCCGATGCGGTCGGTGTGCTCGCGGAAGTAGAGGTCGCGGTCCTGGAAGCGGAGGATCGGCCGGGAGGCCTCGGCCGTGGCCTCGCTCAGCTCGGGGAGCGGCTTCGTCCGGGCGTACTGGTGGGCGAGCGGCTGGAGCGGTACGTCGATGCCGGCCATGCGTCCGATCACCGGGCCCCAGAAACCGGCCGCGGAGACGACGTGGTCGGCGGGGAAGGTGCCTTGGTCGGTGACGACGGCTTTGATGCGGCCGTCTTCCTTTTCGATGCCCGTGACCGTGTGGCGTTCCAGGAACCGGGCGCCTCGCTCGGTGGCCCGTTCCATCTGCGCGCGGGACGCGAGCAGGGCCCGGGCCAGGCCGTCGTCGGGGGTGTGGAAGCCGCCGAGGACGACCGACTCGTCGAGCAGGGGCCACAGTTCCTTGCAGCGGGCGGTGCTCACGACCTCGCCGCGGATGCCCCAGGCGGCCGCGTAGCCGGCCCGGCGGTGCAGGTCGGCGAGGCGTTCCGGGGTGGTGGCCAGTTCCAGGCCGCCGACCTGGTTGAAGCAGGGGACGCCGTCGACTTCGAGCGAACCGAACTTCTCGACCGTGTACTTGGCGAACTCGGCGAGGGTCTTGGAGGGGCTGGTCTGGAAGACGAGTCCGGGCGCGTGCGAGGTGGAGCCGCCGGGGGCGGGCAGGGGGCCCTGTTCGAGGACGGTGACGTCGGTCCAGCCGCGGGCGGTCAGTTCGTCGGCGAGCGAGCAGCCGACGATGCCGGCGCCGATGACGACGACACGGGGACCGTGCGGGCGGGTTTCGGGCGTGCTGGACATGCCCCTCCTTGCCGGGGTGGGGGTGAACGCGCTGGGGGAGTGGTCGGGGGTGGGGTGAGGTGAAGCGCGGGATGGGGTGAAGCGAGGAGCGGGGCGGGGCTTGGGGCGGGGCTTGGGGGTCAGGGGACGGGGCGTTCAGACGGTGTTCACAGGACGACCACCGAGCGCAGCACCTCGCCCCGGTGCATCTTGGCGAACGCCTCCTCGACCTGGTCGAGGGCGATCGTCTCGGACACGAACGCGTTGAGGTCGAGGAGCCCGTACAGGTACTGGTCGATGAGATAGGGGAAGTCGCGGCTCGGCAGACAGTCGCCGTACCAGGACGACTTGATGGCGCCGCCGCGCGAGAAGACGTCGATCAGGGGGAGCTCGACCTTCATCTCGGGGGAGGGGACGCCGACTTGGACGAGCAGTCCCGCGTGGTCGCGCATGTAGAAGGCCTGGGTGAAGGTCTCCGGGCGGCCCACGGCGTCGATCGCGATGTCGACGCCGTGTCCGTCGGTGAGTGCGCGGACGGCCTCGATCGGGTCCGTGCCACGGGAGTTGACGGTGTGCGTGGCGCCGAACTTCTCCGCCTGGTCGAGTTTCCTGTCGTCGATGTCGACGGCGATGACCTTCATCGCGCCGTTGAGACAGGCGCCCGCGATGGCCGCGTTGCCGACGCCGCCGCAGCCGATGACGGCGACCGAGTCACCGCGCCCGACGTTGCCGGTGTTGACCGCGGCGCCGTAGCCGGCCATCACACCGCAGCCGATGAGGCCCGCGGCCTCGGGTCGTGCCGCCGGGTCGATCTTCACCGCCTGCCCGGCCGCGACCAGCGTCTTCTCGGCGAAGGCACCGATGCCGAGGGCGTTGCTGAGCGGGGTGCCGTCGAGCAGGGTCATCGGCTGGGTGGCGTTGCGGGAGTCGAAGCAGTACCAGGGGCGGCCTCGGCGACAGGAGCGACAACTGCCGCAGGGGGCGCGCCAGGCGAGCACGACGTAGTCGCCGGGGGCGAGATCGGTGACGCCGTCGCCGACCGCCTCGATCGTGCCGGCCGCCTCGTGGCCCAGCAGGAAGGGGAAGTCGTCGTTGATCGCGCCCTCCCGATAGTGCAGATCCGTGTGGCAGACACCGCAGGCCTGGACGGCGACGAGGACCTCTCCGGGACCGGGGTCGGGAACGACGATCGTCTGCACCTCGACGGGTGCGCCCTTTTTGACAGCGACTACGGCACGGACCTCGTGGGGCACGACCAAGCTCCTCTGCTGTTGCGCAGTGCACGATGGGTTGCGCGATGAGGAACATATTGAGAACGCCGTCATGGAGCCGTCAAGAGGTGGGCGTTAAGCCTTGGCAAAAGGAACAGGGCGGCCGAAATCTGCCGGATACACAGCAGCGCGGGACCAGGAGATTCCGGTCCCGCGCCGCTGATCGGCTCTCGTACGTGTCTGTCCCGGGGGCGACTGCGTGTCTGTCTCGGGGTCGGTCAGAAGCCGTACCCCATACGGCGGGACAGGTCGGCCCCCGCCGCCACCGTGCGCTTGGCCACCTCCGGCACCCGGTCGCCGCCCAGCCGGTACATCGGCCCCGAGACACTGAGCGCGGCGATGACCTTGCCGTCGTGCGCGCGGATCGGGACCGCCACCGCGGTGAGCCCCAGCTCCAGCTCCTCGATGGTGAGCCCGTAGCCCTGCTCGACCACCGCCTCCAACTCGCCGCGCAGCGCCGACGACCCGGTGATGGTGCGCTCGGTGAAGCGCGGCAGGGAGCGGGCTAGCAGACCCTCGCGCAGGGTGGGCGACATGTGCGCGAGCAGCACCTTTCCGCTGGAGGTCGCGTGCAGAGGGGTGCGCCGGCCGAGCCAGTTCTGCGCGGTCACGGACGCGGTGCCGCGGGCCTGCATGATGTTGACGGCCGCGTCTTCGTCGAGGACTGCGATGTTCACGGTCTCGCCCAGCTCGTCGGCGAGTTCCCGGCACACCGGGACGCCCTCCTGCGAGATGTCCAGGCGCACTGCCGCCGCCCCCGCCAGGCGTAGTACACCCGCCCCCAGGTAGTACTTGCCGCGGTCCTTGGCCTGGGCGACCAGGCCGCGGTTCTCCAGGACGCCGAGCAGTCGGAAGGCGGTGGACTTGTGCACGTCCAGCTCGTCGGCGATCTCGGTGACGCCCGCCTCTCCGTGCCGGGCCAGGATCTCCAGCACGCTCACGGCACGGTCCACCGACTGGACGGCGCTGGCCGTGCCTCTGCCGCTCTGCTTCTCGGAGTTTCCGAAGGGCTCCTCGCCACGGTCAGCCTGCTTCTGCGTACGGGTCATGGGTCAACTCTCACCACCTGACGGCCATCTTTGGGCCGCATCTTCGGGAAACCCTTGACGCGACGGTTGTCCCGACCGGATTCTGTTGCGCATGGCGCGGGTTCGTGCGCTATACGAAACTTCATGTTACCGAAGCGTCCGATCCTCGTCAGGGGGCCGGACCGCCCGGACCTGTGAAGGTCCGGCACATCCCGGCCGCCGGACCGAAGACGCCCCGGCACCCGCCGAACCGCCGTGCCGCATCCGGCCCGGCGCCCGCATCACCGCCGGACCGAGCGTGACCCGGCGCGCGCTTCACCGCCGGGCCGAGCCTGACCCGGCGCCCGCATCGCCGCCGGGCCGACGAAGGTCCGCACTCCTGAAAACGCACTCCCGAACCGCACTCCTGATCCGCATCCGCCAGGACCACACAGGTCCCGGACCGAGTGTCCCGGACCGAGAGGGGGGCCCGTGATTCCCGTCTGCCGCCTCGAAGACCTCCCCCAGGGCGAGTCCGTCCGCGTCGAGACGAGCCCGCCCGTCGCGGTGTTCCGCACCGACGAGGGCGAGTTGTACGCCATCGACGACACCTGCACCCACCAGGACGCGTCTCTCTCCGAGGGCTGGCTGGAGGGGTGTCTGGTCGAATGCCCGCTGCACGCCGCTTCATTCGATCTCCGTACCGGGCAGCCGACCTGCCTCCCGGCCCGGCGCCCCGTCCGCACCCACCGCGTCACCGTGGACGACGGTGTCGTCCACGTCCACCTCGCCGCGCAGGAGGGCACCGCCGCATGAACACCCCGAACGCGTGGCGTACGACGGCTTCGTACGCGCCGGCGTCCCCACGGACGTCCGAGAGGAGCCGTGCCGCATGAGGACCGTGACCGTCGTCGGCGCCTCCCTCTCCGGCCTGTACGCCGCCCGGGAACTGCGTGCCCAGGGCTTCGACGGCCGGCTGGTGATCGTCGGCGACGAACCCCACCGCCCGTACGACCGTCCCCCTCTCTCCAAGGACTTCCTCACCGGACGGGCCGACGAGGACCAACTCGCGCTCACCGACGCCGAGGAGACCGGCGAACTCGACGCCGAGTGGCTGCTGGGCACCCGCGCCCGCGGACTCGACGCCCGCGGCCGTACCGTGCTTCTCGACGGCGGCCGTACGGTTTCCACCGACGGCGTCGTCATCGCCACCGGCGCTCGCGCCCGCCGTCTGCCGGGCGACGACCTGGCCGGCGTCCACACCCTGCGCACCCTCGACGACGCCCGCGCCCTGCGTACGGAACTCACCCGGGGCTCACGCCAAGTCGTCGTGATCGGCGGCGGATTCATCGGCGCCGAGACCGCGTCCTCCTGTGCCGCCCTCGGCCACACCGTCACCGTCGTCGAGGCCGCCCCGCTCCCGCTCGTGCCCCAACTCGGCGCCGAGATGGCCGCCGTGTGCGCCGCCCTGCACCGGCGCGGCGGGGTGGACCTGATCACCGGGACCGGAGTGGCCGGGCTTCGAGGCACGGTGGCCGTCACCGCCGTAGAACTGTCCGACGGCCGTACCCTCCCCGCCGACATCGTGATCGTCGGCATCGGCGCCACCCCCAACACCGGCTGGCTGGCGGGCTCGACGCTCGCCCTGCACGACGGCGTCCTGTGCGACGACGGCTGCGTCACCTCGCTCCCGCAGGTCGTCGCCGTCGGTGACGTGGCCCGCGTCGGCGGAGCCCGCGCCGAGCACTGGACCTCGGCGACGGAACAGCCCCGGGTCGCCGTGGCCAACCTGCTCGCCGGGCACACCACGCGGACCGTGCGCTCACTGCCGTACTTCTGGTCGGATCAGTACGGCGCCCGCATCCAGTTCGCCGGCCGCCGTCAGGACGGCGACACCGTCCGCATCACCGAGGGCGAACTCACCGACGGCACACCGCCCGAGGACGGCTTCCTCGCCCTCTACGAACGGAACGGCCGTACGACCGCCGTCCTGTCCATGGACCGACCACGCCCCTTCATGCGGGCGCGCCGCGAACTCACGCGCGGGGAGAGCGAGGCGCGGCAGGAGCCTGCGGCGCTTTGAGGACACGTGCGTTTGACGGCGGCGGACTCTCGCCCTCCGGGCCCGGGACAGCTGCCCCGCCCCCGGAGGGAACCCGCCCTCACGCCTGGCCCCGCAGGGAACCCGATCTCAAGAGTGCGACAGCTGCCCCGCGTTGCCGCCCCGCCTGCGTATCCGGGCCTGGGACCGCTCGGTCGCCCTCGCCTGGCGGCGTTCCCGGCGGCGCTCGCGGCGCAGGGTGCGGGCGGTGCTGCTGGGAATGGACACCACGCCGTTGCGCTGGTTCCAGACCTGGCGGGTCACCCAGATGTCGAGCGCGCCCCAGGTGGCCACCACCGTGCTGACGACGGCGCTGATGACCATCGGGAAGGCCATCCAGGATCCGGCCATGGTGCAGAAGAAGGCCACCATCGCCAGGATCAGGGTCACGGCGATGATGATCACCGCCCGCACCGCCGACGTGCGGACCGGGTCGGGCATCCGGCGCCGCCGGGCCGGCTCCTCGATCCACAATGGCTGGTAGGCAGACTGCACCGGTTCCGCGACCCGGTCCGCCCCTGTGACGTACACCGTGCGCTGTTCCGTGTCGGGTCCGATCGGCGCCTCGCGCGCGCCGTTCGGAATGTCGTAATCCGACGCCTCCGGGCCCCGCTGCACCTTCAGGCGCGTCCCCAGGTCGTCCCCGGGCGCCTCGCGCCGTTCCGCCGTGCCCATCACCGTGTCACTCCCCACTGCCGGCAGACCCCTCGCGCCGTGTCAGACGGCACGGCTCCCCTCTGGGTTGCCCGGCTTGCGCTGTTTTACGCTGCCGGGGTGCAGGAAGCGGCTCCTGGAGCCGATTCCGCCCCCCATTTCTCACAGACAAGGACGAACGGCACGTCCTCAAGATTCCCGGCGAGCGAAAAAATCCGGCCAAGTGTTCGCGTGCGCACGGTGAAAGACTTTCGGCGTCCAGCGAGCCGTTGCGGGAGCCGACATCCCCCCATCACCGGACAACTCCCCATGTCTCGCCGCCCGCACGGCAGTTCAGCTTCCGGACCGGTCTTCGAGATACGTGTGTGACGGTAGTAGGCTCGCGCCGTTTGTTGACGTACATATGTGCCCCCGGCCGGCGGGGGTCGAGCTGGGGGAGGCCATGCGCTTTCGCGGGAAGTCCATCCGCCGGAAGATCGTGGCGCTGCTTCTCGTGCCGCTGGTCTCGCTGACCGCGATCTGGGCCTTCGCCACGATCCTCACCGGACGTGAGGCGGAGCAGCTGTTCAACGTCTCGGACGTGACCGAGAAGATCGGCTACCCGATCGAGGACACCGTCCGCGTGCTGCAGCAGGAGCGGCGGCAGAGCCTCGTCTATCTCGCGGACCCGAGGGCCTCCGACGGGCTCGCCGATCTCAGGCGCAGTCGGACCGCCACCGACGAGGCCGTCGCGAAGATCCGCAAGAACGCGGGCGACCCCGACGTCCGCGACGCGATGGGCCAGGGCACGGGCGAACACCTGAGCGCGGCACTCGACGCCTTCGACGGCATCGACTCCCTGCGCCGCAGCGTCGAGGACGGCACCATCGACCGGGCCCAGGCCCTCGGCCTCTACAACCGCCTGGTCGACCCCTGTTACGTCCTGCTCACCAACCTCCACGTCGTCGACAACGTGGAGATGGACAAGCAGTACCGCGCGCTGGCCAACCTCGCCCGCGCCCGCGAACTGCTCTCCCGCGAGGACGCCCTGCTCGGCTCCGCCCTCGTCGTGGGCAAGCCCTCGCGCGCCGAACTGCGTGAGGTCTCCGACCTCGTGGCCCAGCGCGACCTGCTCTACGAGGTCAACCTGCCGCTGCTGCCCGCCACGGAACGCGCGCGCTACGAGCGGTTCTGGAAGAACGCCGAGACCGCCCCGCTGCGCACCGCCGAGCAGTCCGCTGCCAAGGGCGGGTCCGGAGCACCCCGCGAGGTCACCGCGCAGAACTGGGACACCGCCGCGGGCAGCGTCCTGAACGAGCTCGGCACCCTCAACGACCGGGCCGACGACCGCTATCAGGACCGCGTGCGCCCAGTCGCCGTCGGCGTCATCGCCAAGGTCGCCATCGGCGGCGTACTCGGCCTGGTCGCCCTGCTGCTCTCGCTGTTCCTGTCCGTGCGGGTCGGCCGCGGCCTCATCCGCGACCTGCGGCAACTGCGCCTGGAGGCCCACGAGGCGTCCGGCGTCCGGCTGCCCAGCGTGATGCGCCGGCTGTCCACGGGCGAGCAGGTCGACGTCGAGACCGAGGTCCCGCGCCTGGAGTACGACCGCAACGAGATCGGCGACGTCGGCCACGCCCTCAACACCCTGCAGCGCGCGGCCGTCGAGGCCGCCGTCAAGCAGGCCGAACTGCGCGCCGGGGTCTCCGAGGTGTTCGTCAACCTCGCCCGCCGCAGCCAGGTCCTGCTGCACAAGCAGCTCACCCTGCTCGACACCATGGAACGCCGGACCGAGGACACCGACGAACTCGCCGACCTGTTCCGCCTGGACCACCTGACGACCCGTATGCGCCGGCACGCCGAGGGTCTCGTGATCCTCTCCGGCGCGGCCCCCTCCCGGCAGTGGCGCAAACCCGTCCAGCTCATGGACGTCGTGCGGGCCGCCGTCGCCGAGGTCGAGGACTACGAGCGCATCGAGGTGCGCCGGCTGCCCCGGGTCGCCGTCACCGGCCCGGCCGTCGCCGACATCACCCACCTGGTCGCCGAGCTCCTGGAGAACGCCACGGTGTTCTCCCCGCCGCACACCGCAGTCCAGGTGCTCGGCGAGCGCGTCGCCAACGGCTTCACCCTGGAGATCCACGACCGCGGCCTCGGCATGGCCGCCGACGCCCTCCTGGACGCCAACCTGCGGCTCGCCGAGACCCCCGAGTTCGAACTCTCCGACACCGACCGGCTCGGCCTCTTCGTGGTCAGCCGGCTCGCCCAGCGCCAGAACGTCCGGGTCTCCCTGCAGCCTTCGCCGTACGGCGGCACGACCGCGGTCGTCTTCATCCCCGACGCGCTGCTGACGGACGACATCCCGGACACCAACGGCATCGGCTTCCGCCTCGACCGGCCCCACTCCACGAAGGAGGTCGCGCTGGAGGACGGGCGCCGGACCGCTCTCTCCGGGATGCCGGGGACGCGGCCCGGGCTGCCGGCGGCGCTCCTGGACGGCCCGGTCGAGCTGGAGGCGCCCGTCGACCTGGACGCCATCGAAGACTTCCCGGACCCGCTCGACGACGAGGCGAACGAGCGCGGAGGGCTGTTCCGGCCCCGCCGCTCCGCCATCACCCTCGCCGATGACGGCCGGCCCCAGGAGGGCGCCGAGTCCGGTGAGCCGGGCGACGGTGACACGGACGACGACGGCAACCCCCTGGTCCCGCTGCCCCGACGCGGCGCGCCCAAGCTGGTCAGCTCGCACGGCCGCCCGGTCGGCGGACAGCGGCCCCGGCGCGACGACGCGGACGACGCCCCCTCGGCGGGCCCGGGACGACGCGAGACGGACACCGCGCTGCCGGCCCGCCGCCGGGGCGATGAACCGTTGACGGGCCGGGGAACCTGGCCGGCGACGGAGCACGGCGCACCGCCGCTGCCGACCCGCCGCCGCGGCGCCTCGCCGCTGCGCCCCGGCGGACCCGACCGCCCCGAGTCCCCGGCGCCCACGGGACACGACGGCCCCGGCGAAACCCCCGAGACCCTCGCCCTGCCCCTGCGCAAGCGCCCGCCCGCCATCGGGGCCGGGAGCGAGGGCAACGAGCAGGCGACCGGCGCCGATTCGGGTCGGAGCACCCGTGCAGGTTCCGGACAGGACACCACCGCCGGCACGGGCGCGCTGCCCCGGCGGGTACGACAGGCCAACCTGGCCCCGCAGTTGAAGCAGAGCCCCGTCCGGCGCACCGCGGACAGAGCGGAGCCCGTGGAGCGCGACGCCGACGAGGTACGCAGCCGTATGGCCTCGCTCCAACGAGGCTGGCAGCGCGGGCGCGAGGAGAATGCCGCGGACGACGACGCCCACAGCGGCACTGCACCACAAGGAACGAAGGGGGACGGTCGATGACCGCACCGAAGGCGACCGGCCACACCGCGAACAAGTCCGGCGAGCTCAACTGGCTCCTGGACGACCTCGTGGACCGCGTCGCGAGCATCAGCAAGGCCCTCGTCCTGTCCAGCGACGGCCTGCCCACCGGCGTGTCCCAGGACCTGACCCGGGAGGACAGCGAGCACCTCGCCGCCGTCGCCTCCGGCTTCCACAGCCTCGCCAAGGGCGTGGGCCGGCACTTCGAGGCAGGCAACGTCCGGCAGACGGTCGTCGAACTCGACGAGGCCTTCCTGTTCGTGACCGCCGCCGGCGACGGCAGCTGCCTCGCGGTCCTCGCGGACGCGGATTCGGACGTGGGCCAGGTCGCGTACGAGATGACACTCCTCGTGAAGCGGGTCGGTGTACATCTTGGCGCCGCTCCGCGCACCGATTCGCCCGCGGGCGGGTAGTGAGATGTCATGAGCTCTGACGGTCAGGGAAGAAGCCACTGGTTCGACGACGACGCCGGGCCGGTCGTCCGCCCGTACGCGATGACGCGCGGCCGTACCAGCAGCCCGGGCCAGCACCGCCTCGACCTGATCGCGGTGGTGCTGACCGAGCCGCAGGCCGACGACCCGGAAGGGGACTCGACGCTGTCCCCGGAACACGTGGACATCGTCGGCCTGTGCCGGGACACACCGCAGTCGGTCGCCGAACTCGCGGCCGAACTCGACCTGCCCATCGGCGTCGTCCGGGTGCTCATCGGCGACCTCGTGAGCGGCGAGTTCGTCCATGTGACCCGGCCGGTACCCCCTGCCGAACTCCCGGACGAGAGCATCCTGCGCGACGTGATCAGCGGCCTCCGGGCGCTCTGAGCGAGCCCCCGAAGCCCCAATGGCTCACGGACCGGGCCGATCACCCCGGTCCGCGAGCCACCTCCCCCTCCGACCCCACCGACGCCACGGAACGGCCGGCCCACCAAGGAGCCGATTCCGAGAGGCCGTTGAGCCGATCGCGGACGGCGTCGGGGAACGGAGTCGCACGACCCGCACTCTGATCCACGTGAAGTGCGAGCAACTCCGTGGTGGCGGCCGGCGCGGCATCCGCTCCCGGCTCGGCCGACGGGTCCGCGACGACGTACATCTCGTGCGTGAGACGCACCTTCTTCCCGGCCACCCCCAACACCCGCGTACGCACGGCCAGTCGGGCCTCCACCGGCACGTCCCGGAGATAACGGATGTGGGACTCGACCGTGTAGAGCGAGCAGTCGGTGCTCTTGCGATACGCCGGATCCAGCCCCGTCCGCTCCATCAGCGCGTCCGTCGCGAAGCCGAAGACGAGGACGTAGAACGCCTCGCTCATATGCCCGTTGTAGTCGATCCACTCCGGCCGCACGGTCTCCCGGAACAGGGGGAGGCTCATGCGGCACCGTCCTGCCGAAGCCGCCCGGTCGCGCGCAGTACGGCGATGACGCCCCGGTCGCGTTCGGCGACCAGGTCGGCGATCGCACGGCCGTCGGCGGCGTCGTCGCAGCCGGTGACCACCGCGTCGTACAGCGCCCGGTCCAGTTCGGGCGCCTCAAGCCGGGTCCACGGGGACTTCAGGGAAGGCCCGAAATGGTCCAGCATGTGGGCCATTCCGCCCTCGCCGCCCGCCAGCGCGAAGGTCAGCATCGGCCCCATGATCGCCCAACGCAGGCCCGGGCCCTCGGTGATGGACAGGTCTATGTCGCCGACGGTCGCCTCACCGTTCGCGACCATGTGCAACGCCTCCCGCCACAGGGCCTCCTGGAGGCGGTTGGCGATGAACCCGGGCACCTCGCGGTCCATGGTGATCACGGACTTGCCCGCGGCCTCGTAGAAACGGGACGCCCAGCGCACCGCGGCCGGGTCGGTCCGCTCGCCGCCGACCACCTCGACGAGCGGGATGAGGTACGGCGGGTTGAAGGGGTGCCCGACGACCAGCCGACCGGGCGTGCCGGCCTCGGCCTGCATGTCCGTCATCGGGTAACCGGAGGTGGACGAGGCGATGACCACCCCGGCGGGCGTCAACGCGTCGAGTTCGGCGAGCAGTTCGCGCTTGAGGTCCAGTTTCTCGGGGGCGCTCTCCTGCACGAACTGCGCCTCGGACACGGCCTCTTCGAGCGTCGCGGTGGTGGTGAGGCGGTCCGTCGAGGCGTCGGCGGCGAGACCGAGCTGTTCGAGCGCGGGCCAGGCGGCGTCCACGAGCCGCCGCAGCCGGGTCCCGGCGTCGGGGGCCGGGTCCCACGCGGTGACGTCGTAACCGCGGGCCAGGAAGTGGGCGACCCAGCCACCGCCGATCACTCCGGCGCCGACGCAGGCGACTCGGCGTACGTCTTCGGGGGTGGCCGGAGGTACGGGGGTGGCCGGAGGTGTGGGTGGAGTGGCGGCGGATGCGTTCGAGGGCGCGGAGGATTCCGTCATCGGGCTCCTTCAACGGGGATGGGGATGGCGCCGGTTCGGCCCGGCGGAGCGGTACGGCACTCAACCGCGCGGCTTCAGGCCCAACTTGAGACGTGCCTCGTCCGGCGTCGCGACCCGCGCCCCGAGCGCCTCGACGATCGTCACCGCCCGCTCCACCAACCGCGCGTTGGTCGCCTTGACGCCCTTGCCGAGATAGAGGTTGTCCTCCAGGCCCACGCGCACGTGTCCGCCGAGCAGGATCGACTGCGCCACCCACGGCATCTGCATCCGGCCCAGCGCGAAGCTGGCCCACTGGGCGCCGTCCGGCAGGAAGTTGACCATCGACTGCAGCACACCGGGATCCGCGGGCGCGCCCCACGGAACGCCCATGCACAGTTGGAACACGGGCGGCTCGTCCAGCAGCCCCTCCGCCAGCAACTGCTTGGCGAACCACAGGTGTCCGGTGTCGAAGATCTCCAACTCGGGTCGCACGCCCAGCTCCTGGATCCGCCGGGCGCCCGTGCGCAGCATGTCCGGCGTGGAGACGTAAAGGCTGGACCCGTCACCGAAGTTGAGGGAACCGCAGTCCAGGGTGCAGATGTCGGGCAGCAGATCCTCGACGTGCGGGAGCCGTTCGAGGCCGCCGACCAGGTCCGTGCCGGGGAGGTGCCTCAGCGGTTCCTCGGGGTCGAGGACCAGGTCGCCGCCCATGCCGGCGGTGAGGTTGATGACGACGTCGGTGCCGGTCTCCTTGATGCGCTCGACGACCTCGCGGTACAGGCGCGGATCACGCGAGGGCGCCCCGGTCTCGGGATCGCGTACGTGGATGTGGACCGCGGCGGCACCGGCCTCGGCGGCCTGCACGGCGGACGCGGCGATCTGCTCGGGGGTGACGGGCACGTGCGGGCTCTTGCGCACGGTGTCGCCGGCGCCGGTGAGGGCGCAGGTGATGATGACGTCCTGGTTCATGGGGCGCGGGTTCCTCTCTCTGCCGTTCACTTTGTGAACAACCGTCGCACCATACGAACATGCGACGCCGGGAACCCTGCCGTCAAGACCGCCCCTGTCGGGAGCGTCCGCGCCTCGCACAACCTCCGCCTGCACGCCCCCCTGTCTCTCAACGCCTGTGCCTCACACCGCCCGTGCCGCCCGCGCGATCTCGTCCGCCGCCCCCAGCGCGAGCACCCCCAGGTCCGCGAACCGCGACTCGGGCACCCGGTCCTGCGGTCCCCAGATGCTGACGATCGCGAACGGCCGCGTGCGGTTGCCGAACACCGGCGCGGAGACCCCGTACAGATTTCGCTCCATCTCGCCGACGCAGACGCTGTACCCGCGCTCCCGCGTCTCCGCCAACTCGGCCGCCAGGCGGCCCCGGTCCGTGACCGTGGTGTCCGTGAACGCCGTGAGCGGCTCGGTGAGCAGCGACTCGGCCTCCTCCGCGGGCAGCCAGGCCAGCAGCGCCTTGCCCGTCGAGGTGGCGTGCAACGGTGCCTGCCGACCGAGCCACTTGGCGCTCAGCACCACCGGCGGCGTCACCTCGTCGATGTACGTCAGCCCCAACTGCCGCACCACCGCGAGGTTGGCGGTATCGCCGGTCTGCTCGCTGACCCGGCGCAACGTGCCGTGCGCCCGGCGGATCAGCCCGTCGAAGCCGGCCACCGACGCCATCCGGGCCACCGCGAAGCCGACCGTGTAGCGGTTGGTGACCGGGCTGCGCTCCACCAGCCCGGACTGTTCCAGTGTGGACAACAGCCGCCAGGCCGTGGCGCGGTTGATCCCGCACCGCGCCGCCAGGTTGGCCGCGGTGTCGCCGTCCGGCGAACTGTCGGCGGTCGCCTCCAGCAACGTGATGGCCCGCTCCAACGACTGGACCCTGCCCGCGGATCCGCCGCTGCGCTCGGCAGCCGGGGGCGCCTCGTCCGTGTCGCTGTCGGCGTCGCTGTCGGTGCTGCGCTGGGGCTTCGACGTAGGCATCGTCCCGGGCTCCTGGTGATCGCTTCCTGACCTACCTGACTGCCGTCCCCACCTTCTCACCATCCGTACGGCCATTGCGCTATACGAACATTCGCGATGTCCTGGTCGTCAGGCACGGACCGGGCGTCGAAGCGGCTCGCCCGTTATGATCTGACCGATCGTCGACACCTCTCTGCGGCAAGTCGGCCACCCGCCTGCGGAGACGGTTCCGAACAGTGCGATCGGGGAGACGGACGTGACCTGCTGGCAGCTCTGGGTCGACCGGGACGGCACCTGCACCGATGTCGTCGCGCGCCGCCCGGACGGCCGCCTGCTCACCTCTCCGTCCCCTGAAGCAGGCTCCCCCCATCAAGCAGGAGAAGAGAACGATGATGTTCGGGCGTACTGAGCGCGGCAAGCCCCCGGTCGAGCCGGTCACGCTCAAGATCCTGGTGGCCGGTGGCTTCGGCGTGGGCAAGACGACCCTGGTCGGCGCGGTCAGCGAGATCAGGCCGCTGCGCACGGAGGAACTGCTCACCGAGGCCGGCCGGCCGATCGACGACACCAGCGGCGTGGAGGGCAAGAACACCACCACCGTGGCCATGGACTTCGGCCGCATCACGCTCCGCGAGGACCTCGTGCTGTACCTGTTCGGCACGCCCGGGCAGGAACGGTTCTGGTTCATGTGGGACGAGCTCTCCGAGGGCGCGCTCGGCGCCGTCGTGCTCGCCGACACGCGCCGCCTGGAGGACTGCTTCGCCGCCGTCGACTACTTCGAGCGGCGCTCCATACCCTTCGTCGTGGGCGTCAACTGCTTCGAGGGCAGCTCCCGTTACCCCGAGCAGGCCGTCCGCCAGGCCCTCGACCTCGACGAGGACGTACCGCTCGTCCTGTGCGACGCGCGCGACCGCACGTCCGTCAAGGAGGTCCTGATCGGAGTCGTCCAGCACGCCATGGCGTACGCCGCGGAGCGCCGTCAGTCCGTGACCACCTGACGCGCACGGCCCGTACCCTCGCCGACCGGGGTACGGGCCGCAGCCGAGACGGCACGCACGCGTGCGTGGGTGCCTAGTTCTCGGTGCCCTCCTCCCAGGCGAAGCTCTTCTCCACCGCCTTGCGCCAGTTGTGGTACTCGCGGTCGCGGACCGACGCCTCCATGGAGGGCGTCCACTCCACGTCCTTCTGCCAGTGCGCCTTGAGCTCGTCGAGGTCGTTCCACACGCCGGTGGCGAGCCCGGCCGCGTACGCGGCGCCGAGGCAGGTCGTCTCCGAGACCTTGGGACGGACCACCGGTACGTCGAGCACGTCCGCCTGGTGCTGCATCAGGAGGTTGTTCTTGGTCATGCCGCCGTCCACCTTCAGGGTGGTGATCTGCACCCCGGAGTCCTGGTACATGGCGTCCACGACCTCACGCGTCTGCCAGCTCGTCGCCTCCAGCACGGCCCGGGCCAGGTGCGCCTTGGTGACGTACCGCGTCAGGCCCGTGATCACCCCGCGCGCGTCGGACCGCCAGTACGGTGCGAACAGGCCGGAGAACGCGGGCACGATGTAGGCGCCACCGTTGTCGTCGACGCTCGCCGCCAGCGGCTCGATGTCGTCGGCGGCCCGGATGATGCCGAGTTGGTCGCGGAACCACTGGACCAGGGCGCCCGTGATGGCGATCGACCCCTCCAGGCAGTAGACCGGCGCCTCGCTGCCGATCTTGTAACCCATCGTCGTCAGCAGCCCGTTCTTCGAGGGCACCGGCCGGTTGCCGGTGTTGAGCAGCAGGAAACTGCCCGTGCCGTACGTGTTCTTGGCCGTGCCCACGTCGTAGCAGGCCTGTCCGAAAATGGCCGCCTGCTGGTCGCCGAGGGCCGAGGCGACGGGCACACCGGCCAGTTGGCCCACGGCGGTGCCGTAGGTCTCGGCCGAGGACCTGATCTCCGGGAGGACGGCCTCGGGGATGTTCATCGCGGACAGGATGGACTGGTCCCACTGGAGAGTCTCCAGGTTCATCAGCATGGTCCGCCCGGCGTTGGTCACGTCGGTGACGTGCTTGCCGCCGTCGGTGCCGCCGGTGAGGTTCCAGATCAGCCAGGAGTCGATGGTCCCGAAGGCGATCTCGCCGTTCTCGGCGCGGGCCCTGAGGCCGGGCACGTTGTCGAGCAGCCAGGCCGCCTTGGGGCCGGCGAAGTAGGTGGCCAGCGGCAGGCCCGTCTGCTCACGGAACCGGTCCTGCCCGTCCGTACCGCCGAGTTGCTCGCACAGGGCCGCGGTGCGCATGTCCTGCCACACGATCGCGTTGTGCACGGGCTTGCCCGTGGCGCGGTCCCACAGGACCGTGGTCTCGCGCTGGTTGGTGATGCCGAGCGCGCTGAGCTGGTCGGCGCGCAGCCCGGCCTTGGCGATCGCCCCGGCGACCACCGCCTGCACCTTCGACCAGATCTCGGTGGCGTCGTGCTCCACCCAGCCCGGCTTGGGGAAGATCTGGCGGTGCTCACGCTGGTCGACGGCGACGATCGCGCCGTCCTGGTTGAAGACGATGCAGCGGCTGGAGGTCGTGCCCTGGTCGATGGCGGCGACGAACTTGTCCGTCATGACGTCCCCTTCGTCGTGTACTTCGGAAGGCTGCTGTGGAGGATCGGAAGGCGGCTGCGGGATCGGAGGGCGGCTGCGGGATCGGAGGGCCGTGGATCAGAAGGCGGCGTTGAAGATGAGCCCGGCGAGCGCCCCGCCGATCAGCGGTCCCACCACCGGGATCCACGCGTAACTCCAGTCCGAGGTGCCCTTGTTGGGGATCGGGAGCAGGGCGTGGACGATACGGGGGCCCAGGTCGCGGGCCGGGTTGATGGCGTAGCCAGTCGGGCCGCCGAGGGACAGACCGATGCCGACCACCAGGAACGAGACGACCAGGACGGCCGTGCCGGACTCGCCGAGTCCCTTCGTCAGCCCGAAGGCCAGGATGGGCAGGACCAGCGCGACGGTGGCGATGATCTCGGTGATGAGGTTCGCCACGGGATTGCGGATCGTGGGGGTCGTGGAGAAGATCCCGAGGGTCGGCTGGGCCATCTCCTCCTCGGCGTTCGCCTGGAACTGCGCGAGATAGACCAGCCAGCACAGCACCGCGCCGAGAATGGCGCCGACCATCTGCCCGGCTATGTAGATCGGGACCTTGTCCCACTTCCCGGTGTCGATGGCGATGCCGATCGTCACCGCCGGATTCAGGTGGCCGCCGGACAGCGGTGCGGCGGTGTACGCCCCGGCCATCACGCCGAACCCCCAGCCGAAGGCGATGACGATCCAGCCGCCGTCCTTCGCCTTGGAGTAGTTCAGCACGACCGCGGCGACCACACCGGCGCCGAACAGAATCAGGATTGCGGTGCCGATGACTTCGCCGAGAAAGATGTCTCCGTTGCTCATGGCGGCTCCTAGGACCTGGCCCGGGGGCGATCGACCCCGGGCCTCCGTGCAGGGTGCGTTTCCCATGGCGACTTCAGCCGAAGGCAGGGAAGAACCCGCGCCCCGCTCGGCGTCCGTGACGAGCGTGCCGTCCTGGCCGAATCGCCCTGGCGAGTGGGCCTGGTGCTCAGGCGGGGCCCGCGGCGCAGTGCGTGGATACGCCGTGTATGTACGGCGATGTCGACCGACACCGGGAAGTGTTCACCGGTGCCCAGAGAGCGTCAAGGTCGCGGACGGGAACGATGACAGCGGACGGGGTGGCACCGGTCCGCCCGGCGAGGGCGAGTCAGCCCCGCCCGGGCTCCGCCACCGCGCACCCCGCCTGCGCGGGCGCCGCCCCCGAGCCGCGCAGGATCTCGTGGCCGGGCAGACCCGCCCGGCCCAGCACCCAACTCACCCCGTACAGCGACTTCGCGGCCTGCTTCAGCGGCGCCAGACAGGCGGCGGCCTGCCGGTGGTCGCTCACACTGCCCGGCGGGCACAGGACCGTGGCCAGGGACAACGTGACGGGTCGCCCGCCGGCCGACCAGGGCGTGTCCAGCACCGAGACGGCCAGCGGATCCAGGCCTTCCGGATCGGCGAGCACCAGGAAGTCGTCCCCGCCGATATGGCCGACCCGGGTGCTCGCCGACGCCGAGTGCTGCAACGCCCGCCCCACCGACCGGATCAGCTCGTCGCCCGCCGCGAACCCGGCCCCGTCGTTGACCTGTTTGAAGTGGTCCACATCCAGCCAACTCAGCGCGAACGTCCGCCCGTCCGCGATCCGCCGGTCCACCTCTGCGGTGATCGCGTCCGAACCGGGCAGCCGCGTCAGCGGGTTGAGCCCGGCCGCCTCCTCGACCCGGCTCTCGGCCAACGCCCGTACGAGATCCGCGAGTCGTACGACGCCCAGGCACCGCCCGTAGCGGTCGACGACCGCCACGTCGTCCGAGGTGCGGTCCCGGTCGCCCACGGCGAGCACGTCCAGGACCTCCCACGCGGTGGCGTCGACGCCCACCGTCCGCGGCGGATCACCGAGTCTGGCGGCGGGCCGGTCGGCGTAGAGCGCGTGTCCGTAGCGCCCCGACATCGACAGCAGGAAGCGCGAGCGGTGCACCGACCGCACCGGGACCCCGTGCCTGTCCACGAGCAGCACCCCGGACACCTCCGGCGAGCCGGTCAGCAGCGCCCGCACCTGACCGGCCGACGCGGTGGCGGGCAACAGGGCGGCCGGCCGCACGAACTCCCGCACCGACGGACCCGACTTCGGCATCGCCACGGCGTCGGGCGGGCGCGGCGGAACGTATACGTCCGCGACGGGCAGCCGGGACGGCGGCGCGAACAACTCGCCCTGGGCCAACTGCGCACCGGCCGACAGCGCCGCCGCGTACTGCCCCTCCGTCTCCACGCCCTCCACGGACAGCAGCGCTCCCAACTGCTCGCACAGCGTCCGCATCGCCCGTACCGCCGCGGGCCGCCGCAGCAACGACGCGTCGAGCTTCACCAGGTCGGGCGCCATGTCGGTGAGCAGCCGCAGCGGTACGTCGCCGTCCCCGATGCCGTCCGCACTGATCCGGAAGCCCTGCTCCCGAAGCGCGCTGACGGCCTCCAGGAGGGCCTGCTGGGGCACGTGCGTGTAGGGCGGGCCGATGTCGACGGTCACCTCCCAGGGCAGCCGTCCCACCGCCCGCACGGCGTCGTGCAGCGGGGTGAGGCCGCCTAGATCGGCGAGGGTGCCGGCGAACACGTTGACGTGCAGCGGCAGCAGCGTCTCCCGGCGCGCGGCCGCCCGGACCGCCAACACGGCGAGTCTGCCGTCGAGTTCGGGGTCCCGGCGGGCCTCGGCCAGGACGTCGCCGCTCTCCGGCCGAGCGAGTATCTCCAGCCCCGCGACCCCTCCGGTGGTCAGGTTGACCACCGGCTGGAAGGCGAAGCGGAGAGTATCCGTCCAGGAGCGCACGGCAGCATAATGACCCCACCGGCGCACGCCCAGGGCCAGTTCATAAGACGTTCACGCAGGATTCCGGGCCGGTCACACAGCGTACGAGCAAGGGCTTGCCCCATCTGGTGCGTCCACGTGCCCTGCCGGGAACATGTGCGACATGTCCGCCGGTGTTCGCGGGCACCGCTTCGCAGGACGGCGACCGGCGCCTCCCGCAGCACGACTGGCGCTTCGCCGCACCGCGACCGACCCTTCCCGCACGGCCCCCACCCCCTCACCGCACCGCGATCACCGCCGACCCGTGCCCGAGCAGCCCCTGGTTCGCGGTGATCCCCACTCGCGCCCCCGCGACCTGCCGGTCTCCCGCCTCCTCCCTCAACTGCCGGACCAGCTCGCACACTTGGGCTATCGCCTGCGCCGGAACCGCCTCCCCGAAAGAGGCCAGCCCTCCGCTCACGTTCACCGGTATACGCCCACCGTGGCTCGTCGCGCCCTCTCGGAGCAGCTTCGCGGCCTCGCCCTCCGCGCAGAGCCCGAGATCCTCGTACCACTGCAACTCCAGGGCGGTGGACAGGTCGTAGACCTCGGCGAGGGAGAGGTCCTCTGGGCCGATGCCCGCCTCCTCGTAGGCCGCGCGGGCGATCGATGCCCTGAACGTCTCCGCCGCGGGCTCCACCGCCACCGCCGAGTCCGTCGCGATGTCCGGCAGATCCAGCACGGTGCTCGGGTAGCGCGGCGTCACCGTGGACACCGCCCGGATCCGCACCGGGTCCGGTGCCCCGTGGCGGCGCGCGAACTCCATGCTGGACAGCACCAGCGCCGCCCCGCCGTCCGAGGTCGCGCAGATGTCGAGCAGCCGGAGCGGATCGGCGACCACGGCCGAGGCGGCGACCTCCTCCGCGGTGACCCGCTTGCGGTAGCGCGCGTGGGAGTTGAGCGCGCCCATCGCCGAGTTCTTCACCTTGACCTGCGCGAAGTCCTCCGGTGTGTCCCCGTGCACGGCCATGCGGCGGCGGGCGTACAGCCCGAAGTACGTCGGATTGGTCGCGCCCAGGACGCGGAAGCGCAGCCAGTCGGGATCGTCCTGCCGGTCCCCGCCCGCGGGCCGGAAGAAGCCCTTGGGTGCCGCGTCGGCGCCCACCACCAGGACCACGTCCGCGAGGCCCGAAAGTAGCTGCGCCCGCGCGGTGTTGACGGCCTGCGCCCCCGACGCGCACGCCGCGTACACGCTCGTCACCCGCGCCCCCTGCCAGCCCAGTGCCTTGGCGAAGGTCGCGCCGGCCACGTATCCCGGATAGCCGCCACGCACCGTGTCCGCGCCGACCACCGAGCCGATGTCCCGCCAGTCCAGCCCGGCGTCGGCGAGCGCCGCCTGGGCCGCCGTCACCCCGTACTCGACGAAGCTGTGCCCCCACTTGCCCCACGGGTGCATCCCCGCGCCCAGCACCGCCACCTCACCCGTCATGCCGTCACCCCCGTCGGCCGCCACTGCCAGGTCGTCCAGGTCGTCTCCGCGTCCTCATGGAGCACGCCCGGGACGACCTCCACCTCCATGCCCACCGTCAGTTCGGCGACGGTGACCCCGGGAGCCGCCTGTCCCAGCACCACGATCCGCTCGGCTGCCAGCTCTACCGCGATCAACGCGTACGGCTCCCACGGAAGTTCCGGGTTCGTCACATAGGGTGACGGAGGCCGGTACCGGCTGTCCGTGTACGACCAGATCCGTCCGTGGCGCGAGAGCGGGATCTGCGCCAGGTCCCCGCCGTGGCAGGCGGGATTGCGGCAGTGGGCGTCCTCGCGGGGGAAGAAGACCGAGGCGCAGAGCGAGCAGCGCGTGCCGAGGAGCCGGAAGTCGTCCCCGTCGCCGGCGAACCAACCGTCGACCACAGGCGTGCGTGTACGTGACAAAATCCCTCCCCGGGCTGACATCTGACGGACCGTCAGGAGTGTGTCATGGGCACCGGAAAATTGGAGGGCGTCCGACCGAACCGATCAGGCCCTTGCGGCGTCGTCGTACGGGAGGGACGGCCGGGGCCCACGGGGGTGGTTCCGGCCGTCCCTCGGCGCATTCGGGGTGAACTGCATCCGATCGCTTCCCGCGCGCAACGCGAACCTGATAGATGCAGGAGACATGACACGTCTCTCCAGTGCAGTACGCGGCCTGATCACTCTGCTCGCCGCCCTGCTGGCCGTGACCGCCGCCTCCGCCACCGCCCGGGCGACCACCGAGCCCAAGGCGCCGAACGACTTCGTGGCCCTGAGCACCGTGGACCCGACGATCATCCAGGAGATGCGCTACTTCACCGTGCACAACTTCGTGGGCGAGCGCATCGACGGTTACCGGCAACCGATCTGCATCCTCACCCGCCCCGCCGCCGAAGCGCTCCACCAGGCCCAGACCGAACTGCGCAGTCAGGGCTACACCCTGAAGGTCTACGACTGCTACCGGCCCCAGCGCGCCGTGAACCACTTCGTCCGCTGGGCCGAGGACCTCGACGACCAGGCGATGAAGGGCGAGTTCTACCCGAACGTCGACAAGACCCGGCTGTTCGAGGACGGTTACATCGCGGAGAAGTCCGGCCACAGCCGCGGCTCGACCATGGACCTCACGATCGCGAAGCTGCCCGCGCGTCCCACCCGGCCGTACCAGCCCGGAGAGCCGCTCGTGCCCTGCTTCGCACCCCAGGACGAGCGCTTCCCGGACAACTCCGTCGACATGGGCACCGGCTTCGACTGCTTCGACACCCTGGCGCACACCCTCGACCCGCGCATTCAGGGCCAGCAACGCGCCAACCGGCTGCTCCTCAAAGGCACCCTGGAGAACCTGGGATTCGTGAACCTCGCCGAGGAGTGGTGGCACTACACGTTCAAGCCGGAGCCCTACCCGGACACCTATTTCGACTTCCCCGTGTCCTGGAAGTCCCTCATCAGCGGCGACTGAGCGGCCCCCGGGAGACGCCCTTCCCCCGATCGGATACAGTCCGCCGCGTGTCCGAAACCCAAGCCTCCACTTCCAACTCCGCGCCCGATTCCCACTGTTCGAGCTGCGGAGCGCCCTATGGAGAGGGCGTCTCCGGCTGGCCGCGCACCTGCCCGGCCTGCCACTCGGTTGCCTACCGCAACCCGCTGCCCGTCGCGATCGCGCTCCAGCCCGTGTACGACACGAAGGGCACCGCCCTGGTCGTCATCACCCGCACCATCGCTCCCGCGCGCGGGAGCATCGCGTTGCCCGGCGGTTACATCGACGACCGCGAGGACTGGCGGCAGGCCGTCGTGCGCGAGCTCAAGGAGGAGACCGGCATCGACGCGGCCGGCCGCGAGGTGCGCCTCGTCGACGCCATGAGCGCGCCCGACGGCCACCTGCTGCTGTTCGGGCTCCTCCCGGAACGCCCGGCCGAAGGCCTGCCGCGGTCCGCCGCCACGGACGAGACCGAGGGCTGGCATCTCCTGCGCCGGGCCGGGGAACTCGCCTTCCCGCTGCACACGTTGGCGGTGCGGGCGTTCTTCGAGGGCCGGTACATCTGACCTAGCGCTCCCCGAGCCCACGCACGCGTACCGGGTAGGGCGGTTCACCGGCGCCGCTCTCGCCCTCCCGCTCGACCACCAGGCGGCGGCCCTCCCAACGGGTCACGTAGCGCTCCAACTCCGGCTCGTCCCAGCCGTCGCCCGCGTCCGCCACCACCAGCCCACCGCCGGTGCGTCCCTGGGCGGGTGCCCACACCTCCAACTCCAGACCGCCGTCGTCCCCGCGCACGGGGACGACGGCACCAGCGCGCGCGAGCACCGGGATGCGCGACAAGGGGGCATCGACGAGCACCTGACCGGGCCCCTCGTACGCCTGCTCCGTGACGGTGTCGTACCAACGCCCCCGGGGCAGCTGCACCGCCCGCCGGTCCGCGCCCGGATCCAGCACCGGCGCCACCAACAGGCAGTCGCCCAACAGGAACGCGTCCTCGCAGTCACGCAGCGCCCGGTCCTCGGGCGCGCCCCACCACAACGGTCGTACGTACGGCGCCCCCGTGCGCCGGGCCAGATGCGCCAGCGTCACGAAGTACGGCAGCAGCCGCCGGCGTTCGACGAGCGCCACCCGCGCGTGCTCCAGCACCTCGGCGCCGAACTCCCAAGGCTCCCGCCGACCCGCCCGCAGACTCGCGTGCGTGCGGAACAGCGGCAGATACGCGCCGAGTTGGAACCACCGCAGATACAGCTCAGGCGAGGGACTCCCGTCGAAGCCGCCGACGTCGGGCCCCGAGTACGGCACACCGCACAGCCCGAGCCCCATCACCAGCGACAACGAGGCCCGCAGCCCGGGCCAGCCCGTCGCCACATCGCCGGACCACGTGCCCCCGTAGCGCTGCATGCCGGCCCACCCGGAGCGCGAGAAGACGAACGGCCGCTCCCGGGACGCCAGTTCGCGCAGCCCGTCGTAGCCGGCCTTGGCCATGCACAGGGCGTAGACGTTGTGTGCCTCGCGATGGTCCCCGCCCCGGCCCTCCAGGGAGTGCCTCGCCGACCGAGGCAGAGTCGACTCCCCGAAGGCGGTGAAGGAGGTGGGTTCGTTCATGTCGTGCCAGAAACCCGCGAACCCCTGCGCGAGCCGCTCCTCGTACAGACGGCCCCACCACTCACGCACACGCGCGTGCGTGAAGTCCGGGAAGACCGACTCGCCGGGCCACACCACACCGCGCACCGGCCGCCCCAGGGCGTCCCGCACGAACGCGTCCTCGGCCGTCCCGCTGTCGTACACCGCGTTGCCCGGCACCGCTCGCACTCCCGGGTCGACGATGGACACGAGCCGGATCCCGGACCGCCGCAACTCCTGCGCCAGTACCGGTAGTTCGGGGAAGTGCTCGCGGTTGACGGTGAACACCTGGTGCTCGTCGTAATGGTCGATGTCCAGATGGACGGCGTCGAGCGGCAGTTCGCGCTCCTGATAGCCCGAGACGATCCGCCGCACCTCTCGCTCGCTGCCGAAGCCCCAGCGCGCGTGGTGGTACCCCAGCGCCCACGCGGGCGGCAGCGCGGGCGCACCCGTCAGCGACGCCCAGGCGAGCAGCACGCGCGCGGGGGTGCCCACCATCGCCCAGCAGCGCAGCGGACCGCCGTCCATCCGCAGCTCGCTCGACCCCGCCCGGTCGTGCCCGGAACCGGCCCCCTCCTCGCCCTCCCGCAGCGTCACCGTGCCGTCCCACGAGGAGTCGTGGAACACCAGATGCGTGGCCGCGTCGGCCACCACCAGCTGCACCGGCATCGTGACGTACAGCGGATCGTCGCCGGGCCCGAACGCGCGGCCCGGATCGGTGTTCCACAGGCGGTACGTCCCGTCCCGCAGCCGAGGCCCCGAGGCCCGCCCGCCGAGCCCGAAGAACCGCGCGTCCGAGGCCACCTCCGAGCGCTGCATCCACCGTGCCGCACCTCCGCCGACCGGCTCCCACCACCGCGGCGGGAGATCCCGGCGCAGGACCACACCACCCGGCGTACGCACCTCGACCGCGCCGTGCCGCGAGACGGCGACCGTCATGCGCTCCGCCACGACCCGCCAGCCACCGTCCTTGTCCGGCTCCAGGAGCGCGCGAGGATCCGGCTCCGGGCAGCGGCCGGCCAGCGCGTACGACGGCTCGGGACCGGCCCCGTCCCAGCCCCAGAAGACCACCCCGTTCACGGCGACCACGATCCGCAGCTCGGAGCGGGTGAACCGGATGACGCCGCCGCCCGGACCGGGCTCCACCTCGCGCACCACCCCGGGCACCCGCGCACGCTCGGCGCCCCGCGGGGGCAGTGCGGCGGCGTCCGTGCGCCGCCTGCGCCAGGCCGCCGCCACGGTACGCAAGCTCTGGGCCGCTCCCGTGGAGCCGACCGCCTTCACCGAACGCACCAGGTCACGACCGTCCATGCTGCTCACCCTGCCATTTACCGCTCCACGCACGCGTACCGTTCAACTCGCGTTCACCCGTGCCCTGGCCACATCTTCACGACGCGGACCGTGTGGGGCGCACCCTGGTGTAGAAGTGGATCACATGGCATCGTCCGTGTCAGCCGCGTCGCGCGCACACCCGAGCCCGTGCGCGGCCGACGCACACGACGCGCACAGTCCGGGAGCCGCCCCATGTCGACCGTGAACCCCCAGCCGCTCTGGCAACCAGACCCGGAGCGCATCGCCGAGGCCCAGGTCACCAAGTTCCAGGCCTGGGCGGCCGAGCAGCACGGCGCCCCGGCCGAGGGCGGCTACACGGCCCTGCACCGCTGGTCCGTCGACGAGCTGGACACCTTCTGGAAAGCCGTCGTCGAATGGTTCGACGTACGGTTCTCGACGCCCTACGCGCGCGTACTGGGCGACCGCTCGATGCCGGGCGCCCAGTGGTTCCCCGGAGCGACCCTCAACTACGCCGAGCACGCCCTGCGCGCGAGCGCCACCCGCGCGGCCGAACCGGCCCTCCTGTATGTCGACGAGACCCACGAACCACGCCCGGTCACCTGGGCGGAGCTGCGCCGTCAGGTCGGTTCCCTGGCCGCCGAGCTGCGCGCCTTCGGTGTACGCCCCGGCGACCGCGTGAGCGGCTATCTCCCGAACGTTCCGCAGGCCGTCGTCGCCTTCCTCGCCACGGCCGCCGTGGGCGGCGTCTGGACCTCCTGCGCCCCCGATTTCGGTGCCCGCAGCGTGCTGGACCGCTTCCAGCAGGTGGAGCCGGTCGTCCTGTTCACCGTCGACGGCTACCGCTACGGCGGCAAGGAGCACGACCGCCGCGAGATCGTCGCCGAACTGCGCCGCGAACTGCCCACGCTGCGTGCCGTGGTGCACATCCCCCTGCTCGGCACCGAAGCCCCCGAGGGCGCCCTGGAGTGGTCGGCCCTGACGGGCGCGGACGTGGAGCCCGTCTTCGAGCAGGTGCCCTTCGAGCACCCCCTGTGGGTGCTCTACTCCTCGGGCACGACCGGTCTCCCCAAGGCCATCGTCCAGTCCCAGGGCGGCATCCTGATCGAGCACCTCAAACAGCTCGGCCTGCACTGCGA
The DNA here is from genome assembly GCF_029892565.1 of Streptomyces pseudovenezuelae. Lineage (GTDB taxonomy): Bacteria > Actinomycetota > Actinomycetes > Streptomycetales > Streptomycetaceae > Streptomyces > Streptomyces pseudovenezuelae_A. Next base: position 639,210 of record NZ_JARXVH010000006.1, read on the forward strand.
CCTCGGCCCAGAGGACCGTTTCTTCTGGTACACGTCGACCGGCTGGATGATGTGGAACCTCCTCGTCTCCGGCCTCCTCACCGGCACCACGATCGTGCTCTACGACGGCAGCCCCGGCTTCCCGGACACCGGCGCCCAGTGGCGCATCGCCGAACGCACCGGGGCCACCCTCTACGGCACCTCGGCGGCCTACGTCATGGCCTGCCGCAAGGCCGGCGTGCACCCGGCGCGCGAGTTCGACCTCTCCAGGGTGAAGTGCGTGGCCACCACGGGATCACCGCTGCCGCCCGACGGATTCCGTTGGCTGCACGACGAGTTCGCGGAGAGCGGGGCCGACCTGTGGATGGCGTCCGTGAGCGGCGGCACGGACGTGTGCTCCTGCTTCGCGGGAGCCGTACCGACCCTCCCGGTGTACATCGGTGAGCTCCAGGCACCCGGTCTCGGGACCGACCTGCAGTCCTGGGACCCGAGCGGAAACCCCCTGATCGACGAGGTCGGCGAACTCGTCGTCACCAACCCCATGCCGTCGATGCCCATCCGCTTCTGGAACGACCCCGACGGCAGCCGCTACCACGACAGCTACTTCGAGACCTACCCCGGTGTGTGGCGCCACGGCGACTGGATCACCGTCACGTCCCGCGGCTCGGTCGTCATCCACGGCCGCTCCGACTCGACCCTCAACCGCCAGGGCGTGCGCATGGGTTCGGCGGACATCTACGAAGCTGTCGAACGCCTGCCCGAGATCAAAGAGTCCCTCGTCATCGGCATCGAACAGCCCGACGGCGGCTACTGGATGCCCCTTTTCGTGCACCTGGCGCCCGGCGCGGTCCTCGACGAGGCCCTCCTGGGCCGGATCAAGCAGACCATCCGCGAACAGCTCTCACCGCGCCACGTACCGGACGAGGTCATCGAAGTCCCCGGCATCCCCCACACCTTGACCGGCAAGCGCATCGAGGTCCCGGTCAAACGCCTCCTCCAGGGCACCCCGTTGGAGAAGGCGGTCAACCCGGGCTCCATCGACAACCTCGACCTGCTGCACTACTACGAGGACCTCGCCCGCAAGCGCGCCTGACCCCGGCGGGTCAACCCCCGTAGGTGGCCTCGGACTCACCGAGCACGACGGCGAAGTCCGAGGCCAGCCGCGCCGCGTCGACCGGCTCGAGCTCGGCGACGGAGATCCGTACCCCGGGCCCCGACGCCAGCCGGAACCTCGCCCCCGACGCGACCCACCACCCGTACGACCGCAGCCCGTTCACCACGTCCGACTCGTCCCGCACGGGCACCCACACGTTCATCCCGCTCGCCCCGTGCGCCGCGATCCCGCGGAAACCGAGCTCCTCAAGGAGGGCGGTACGGCGCTCCTCGTACGTCCCCTGGGCGCGAGCCGCCAACGCGCGCGTGCCGTCATCGGTCAACAGCCCGTGCACGGTCTCCTGGAGCAGATGACTGACCCAGCCCGACGTCAACAGCATCCGCCCGTCGTGCCGGGCCAGCGTGGTCGCGTCGCACGCCGCCGCCGCCCACCGCAGGTCGGTCCCCAGGAACTTGCTCACCGTCCGCACATGCACCCACCGCGGCAGCCCGCCGGCGGTCAACGTGCGCAAGGGCGCGCCGGCCACGGCGGACGCGTGATCGTTCTCGACGACCAACACATCCGGCTCGCCCCGGAGCACCTCGACCAACGCGTCCCGCCGAGCCACCGAGAAGCAGCCGCCGTACGGATTCTGCGCCCGCGGACTGCACACCAACGCGCGCACACCCGCGCGCAGCGCACCGTCCAACGCCTCGGGTCGCACCCCCTCGTCATCCACGGCCACCGGGACGATTCGCAGCCCCAGGGCCGTGACCAGATCCAGCAGGTGGTGATATCCGGGGTCCTCCATGGCCACGGCATCCCCCGGCCGCAGCTCCACGGAGAGCAGCCGCCCGATCAGATCCAGCGCCCCGTGCGCGAACGTCACGTGCTCCACGGGCACACCGTCGGACCCGACCCAGTCACGCACCACCTGCTCCAGCCGCGCCAACCTGGGCGCGGCACGGTGCGACCGGGCACCGGGGGAGAGGCGTGAGGGCGGTACGAGAGCGGGAAGCAGCGCGGGATCGGGGTGTCCGCCGGACAGATCCCGCAGCCCCTCCGGAACCTTGGGCGGCCGCCGCGACGCCACCGCCGGCTCCGCAGCCACGACGGTCCCGCCCCTCCCGCGCGTGACGACGATTCCGCGCTGCCGCAGTTCCTTGTAGGCCGTGGCGACCGTTCCCGGACTGACCTCGAGATCGTCCGCCAGCCGCCGCACCGGGGGCAGTGCGGCTCCCGGCCCCAACACGCCCTCCGCCACGCCCCGTTCGACGGACGCGGCAATCCCCTTGGCCGTCGTACCACTGATCGCATATTGTGTTGCCACGTTGCCAAGTATGTATCAGTACATAACTGGAAGCAAGGGGGAGCAGTGCATCCGATGCGCCGCGCAGCCGCATGGTCGAACCGGATACCCGGAGGGCGCGACGGGCGCAGAATGCTCGCCATCGCCCTCGTCGACCGCATCGGCAGCGGCCTGTGGGCCTCCGTCTCCGTCCTGTACTTCACCTACGTCTCGCACCTCTCGGTCGCCCAGGTCGGCACGCTCGCCGCGAGCGCCGGAGCCATCGGCATCGCCGGCGCACCCCTGGGCGGCCGCCTCGCCGACCGCTTCCCGATCACCCGCATCCTGATCACCGTCCAACTCCTGCGCGCCGTCGCCTCCTTCGCCCTCCTCACCACCCACGAGTACGCCCTACTGCTGGCCTACTCGGCCGTCGGCAGCCTCGGCGACCGCGCCGCGAACATCCTCACCAGGCTCTACGCCACCCGCGTCGCGGGCCCCGACCGCGTCCGCTACCAGGCCTTCCACCGCACCGTCGCCAACGCCGGGTGGGCCCTGGGCGGCCTCACCGCCGCCGCGGCCCTCGCCCTCGGCACCACCACCGCGTACCAGTGGCTGCTCACCGGCGACGCCCTGTCCTTCCTCGGCTCCGCCCTCCTCACCCTGCGCTGCGGCGAACCCCGGACCGCCTCCCGCACGGTCGCCACCTCGAAGGCCCCGCCACCCACCACCAAACCGGCAAGCCCCTGGCGCGACCGCACCTATCTCGTCTACGTCGCCTCCGAGACCGTCCTCTTCCTCGACGACGCCGTCTTCAAGGTCGGCCTGCCCCTGTGGATCGCCCACGCCTCCAACGCACCGCACGGTCTCGCACCCCTGCTGCTGGTCCTCAACAACGTGATGGTGGTGGCACTCCAGGTCCCCCTGGCCAGATTCGGCACCACCACGGCCGCAGCCCGCACCCTCCTCGTCCCCGTGTCGGTGGCCTTCGCCCTGGGCGGCGCGGCCATGGCGCTCTCGGCCACCGGCGGGATCATCACGGCCACTCTGTTCCTCACCGCAGCGGCCGTCGCCTTCACCATGGCCGAGATGCTCCACGCCACCGTCTCCTGGGAGCTCTCCGTCGCCCTCGCCCCCACCACCGCCCAGGGCGCCTACCTCGGCGTCCACGGCCTCGCCCAGTCCGCCCAACGCAGCGTGGGACCACTCGCCGTCACCGCGGCCATCGCCACCGGCCCCCTCGGCTGGACCGCCTTCGGCACAGCCATCGCCCTGACCAGCCTGTTTCAGCACCGCCTGGTCCGCGAACGCCTCGCTCGGACGCCGTTGTCAGTGCCGCCGGTTACTGTGAGTGAGCATTGATCGACCGCGCACAGGGGGAAACATGGCGCACCAGGACCACCAGACGATGCGACGCGTTCTGCGCCGCGAAATCGCGGGCACCATCGGCCTGCTGACCGACGAGTACGACTTCCGCGCCATGCGGCGCTACCGCACCTTCACCTTCGACGACCACCCCACCTACCTGCGGCAGGTGGAAGCACTCCTCAAAACCCGCGCCTCCCAGGGCAGCCACACCACCGTCGCCCTCTTCGACCCACAGGAGTACGCCGACTTCTGCACCGAAGCCGGCCTGGACCCCGACGACCCGTACAGCCGCACCCGCTTCACCGCCGAACTGGCGACGACAGGCCCGAGCCTGCCCTACGACGGCCAAGCTCTGGCCGACCTCGTCCCCGCCCTCGTCGACGAAGCGGTCCGCCAGGCCACCTGGGAGTACGCGTCCACACTCCTCGCCCGCCTCGGCCCCTGCGCCTCCTGCGGCGAGGACATCGGCCGCGCCACCTTCACCCGCGCCTCCGGACTCCTCGTCCGCATCCTCGACACAGCACCGCCCGGCAACCGTCACCTCGTCTGCAGCGTCTCGGCAACCCCGGAAACACTCGTCTCCGTCCTGCACGTCGACCAGGACGACGACGGCACCACACAACTCGACGAAGCCGAGGCCCTGGAGTTCACCACCGTCCTGGCTCTCGGCATCGCCACCCAGAGCCCCGGAGGACTCGTCATGCGCACCAGCGCCCCCGGGACCGCCGACCGGGTCTACGGCTGGCGACTACGCGGAGAAGGCCTCCAACCCCTCACCGCCGGCGAGGTCTTCGACGCCTACTGCAGGGACATGGAGTCCGGGGACCTGATCTCCCCGGAATCGGGCGTCGACTACTCCCTGCCGCCCGACCTCGGCGAGGAGGAACAGCCGCCGGGCCACCACCACTGACGAAAACCCAAGGGGCGCCCCACCCGCAGGTGGAGCGCCCCTGAAGACCAGCCGACGAGTGCGCCATCCCGACTACTCGCCGGACAGCACCGCCTGAGCCGCGTTGCGTGCCTCCTCGGCACTGTCCGAGGCCCGGGCCGCCGCAGCGGCACGCTCGCACTGGGCCAGCGTGTACTTGCCCAGCATCGTGCGGACATAGGGGATCGACGCCGCACCCATGGAGAGGGAGGTGATACCCAGACCGGTCAGCACACAGGCGAGGAGCGGGTCGGACGCGGCCTCACCGCAGACACCGCAGCTCTTGCCCTCGGCCTTCGCCGCCTCCGCTGACAGCGCGACCAGGTCGAGCAGCGCGGGCTGCCAAGGATCCTGCAGCCGGGACACCGCACCCACCTGCCGGTCCGCCGCGAACGTGTACTGCGCGAGGTCGTTGGTGCCCAGCGACAGGAACTCGACCTCCTGCAGGATCGACCGCGCCCGCAGAGCGGCGGACGGGATCTCCACCATCGCTCCGAACTTCGCCTGCAGACCCGCCTCACGGCACGCGTCGGCGAACGCCTTGGCGTCCGCGCGGTCGGCCACCATCGGCGCCATGACCTCCAGGTAGACCGGGAGACCCTCGGCCGCCTGCGCGAGCGCCGCCAGCTGCGTGCGCAGCACGTCGGGGTGTTCCAGCAGGGAACGCAGCCCCCGCACGCCCAGCGCCGGGTTCGGCTCGTCAGCCGGGGTGAGGAAGTCCAGCGGCTTGTCCGCGCCCGCGTCCAGCACACGTACGACGACCCGACCCTCCGGGAACGCCTCCAGCACCTGTCGGTAGGCCTCGACCTGCTTCTCCGCCGACGGCGCGTTCTTGCTGTCGTCCAGGAAGAGGAACTCCGTGCGGAACAGGCCGACACCCTCGGCCCCGGCCTCGACAGCGGCCGGCACGTCCGCGGGACCGCCGACGTTCGCCAGCAGCGGCACCTTGTGGCCGTCCGAGGTCGCACCCGGTCCGGTCGAAGCGGACAGCGCGGCCTTGCGCTCGGCCGCCGCAGCCTCCAACTGCGCCTTCTTCTCGGCACTGGGGTTCACGAAGATCTCGCCGGTGCTCCCGTCGACGGCGACCAGCGTGCCCTCGGCGAGCTCACCGGCGCCCGGCAACGCCACCACGGCCGGAACGCCGAGCGCCCGCGCCAGAATCGCGCTGTGACTGGTCGGCCCGCCCTCCTCCGTGACAAAGCCGAGGACGAGCGTCGGGTCCAGGAGAGCGGTATCGGCGGGTGCGAGATCCCGGGCGATCAGTACATACGGCTCGTCGCTGTCCGGGACACCCGGCATCGGCACCCCGAGAAGCCGGGCGACGATACGATTCCGCACGTCATCGAGGTCGGCCACCCGACCGGCGAGGTACTCACCGGCGCCGGCCAGCAGGGCGCGGTAGGCGGCGAACGCGTCATAGACCGCACGCTCGGCCGTGCTCCCGACGGCGATACGCCGTTCGACGTCCGCCATCAGCTCGGGGTCCTGGGCCATCATGGCCTGCGCCTCGAGCACTGCCTGGGCTTCGCCCCCCGCCAGATTGCCGCGTGCAATCAGGTCGGCCGCCACCGCATCCACGGCCTGGTGGGCACGCCCTTGCTCACGCTCCGCGTCCTCCGCCGGAATCTGCTTGGCAGGCGGCTCCAACACCGCCGTTCCCATGTGCCGAACCTCGCCGATCGCCACACCGTGGCTCACGCCGACGCCTCGCAGCGTTGTCTCCATCTCACCCGTCCCGATAGTGCGGCGGGTCCCGCCGCCGCGATGGTTGTCCTACCTGCCGTCGTACGACGGCACCGGTGTCACTGCCAGACGAAGAGACTGTCGCCGGCCTTCACGTCACCGGTGTCACGCAGATCCGAGAGGGCCTCGGCGGTGGCCTCCAGTGCCACGACGGGGCACACCGGGGACTTGCCGGCGGCCTCGACGGCGGCCGGGTTCCACCGTACGACGCTCTGTCCACGGGTCACGGTGTCGCCCTTGTTCACGAGCAACTCGAAGCCCTCGCCGTTGAGCTGGACGGTGTCGATGCCGAGGTGGGTGAGCACGCCGTGGCCGTTGTCGTCCACGACGACGAACGCGTGCGGGTGCAGAGAGACGATCACCCCGTCCACGGGCGCAACGGCCTCGGAAGGCTCACGCACGGGGTCGATCGCTGTGCCCGGGCCGACCATGGCCCCGGAGAAAACCGGATCCGGCACTTCGGCCAGTCCGATGGCGCGTCCTGCAAGAGGGGACGTCACGGTGGTCATGGGGAGCCTCCCGGGGGCGGAGATACATACGGGCCGTCACTGCCTGTACCGGACAGCACACTGAGCAGCAGCGTATGTCATATGAAGTGCGGGTTCCGCACGAAAGGTACAAGTTAGTGGTCTAGACCACTAGTCTAATCGATTTGCACGCCGTTCCGGGCCCCATGTACAGTCGTACTCCTGCCTGAGGCCGGGCGACGCTACCAAGCGCCCTAGCCTGGCAGCATCCAACTTGTCAGATCCTATCTCGGGGTCACTTTCTGCATGCCTGCAGGACGGTGGTCAGGGGGACGGAAAAACACTGATAGAGTTTGGAACACGGAAAGCGAAGCGCCCGGAGGAAAGCCCGAGAGGGTGAATACAAAGGAAGCGGCCGTTCCTTGAGAACTCAACAGCGTGCCAAAAGTCAACGCCAGATATGTTGATACCCCGTCCCTAACCGTCATGGTTGGGG
>NZ_JARXVH010000007.1 GCF_029892565.1 Streptomyces pseudovenezuelae
CACCACAGGTCAGACGGCCATCCACCTGGAATTCCGGTGGCCATCAGCCTGGACTCAACTGGCCGCACACCTGGACTTTGCCACGGCCGCCGTCACGGTGAGCGACTGTGCAGGGACGGCGGTCCAGTCCGGCCGGCCTACGACGGCGACGTGGCCGTGCTCGTGCGCCGCTTCGTCCTGCCAGTCGTCGGGCGGTGCCATGAGGACACGGAGTGACTGTTCGTCGAGCCACTCCAGGCCCAGAACCTGACGGCCGAGTTCGCGCTCGATGAGAGAGACGACCGCGCCCGCATTGAGGTGCAGAAGTAGTAGCTCGCCCTCGAAGAAGTAGCCACCGTCGTACCTTCCGGTGCCTACCGCAAGCAGCGAACGTCTGGGATGGAAGGCCATCGCGCGTACGGGGAAGCGCGAGCGGATGAGCGCACTGCGGACGAAGGCGCGGCTCTTGTAGACCGCAACCGGGGTGCCTCTGCCGTGCACATCCGTGCCTGCCGCCGCCAGAAGGCCGCGCCGCTCGTCGTGGACGACCAAGAGGGGGTCGCCGATCCCGAGAAATGCCCAGCCATCGGGGGGATGTTCGTTGGAAGCCGCCATGCCGTGATCTTCTCAACTGCCGGGTTGCGAGGGCAGGGTGGTCATCGACCCTGGATCATGAAGAGGTGATCAAGCGGCTCAGGAGGGCAGAAGCGGTGGAGCAACCCGTTCGCGAACAGACGCTTTCCGCGTACCAGCGGGCCCTGCGGGATCGACTCCTCGCCGCCCCCGTGATGCCCGCGCCCGAACCCTGGCGGCCCGTCTTCGAGTACAAGTACGGCGTCCCTGTCGGAGGACTTCTCGGGATCGGCTTCGCGACGCACCCCGACAGCGGCCATGACCTGGTGATGGTCGTCTCCAACGACGGTCATGGCCTCTTCGACGCCGTTACCGGGGAGAAGATCGCCAGGGACCGCGACCCCGACCCCGAGGACAGCACCCCCGACGCGGCCGCCGACCTGACCTGCCCCGGACTGGGCCCGATCGCCGGCAGCCGCGTACACATCGCAGGGCTCTTCGGCGGAGGACTGCACGCCACGACCGGGGACGGCTGGACCCTGGAGGCCGTCACCCCGGCCTGGCCCAACGATCGTGTGCTGCTCTCGAGTGACGGCGGACTCCCCCACTCCGGCCCGCACGGAGAGCAGTGGTGGCACATCTTCCACTCCTCGTACTCGGAACTACGAGCCTTCGGCTTCTCTCCCTCCGGGGAGACCATCGCCGTCGCGACGAGCAGCGATGTGTCTCTGTGGACCTGCCGCCCTGAGCACACCAACGGCAGCGACGTTCAGCGCTGACCAGCCCGCGACGCGAGCCCGCGACTGCCCGGGCCACAAGGTCTGCGAACGCGGCCTGATGTGGATCAAGCCGTCGTTCCTGTGGATGATGTACCGCTGCGGCCGGAGCACGAAGGCAGGTCAGGAGACCGTGCTGGCCGTCGAGATCACCCGCGACGGTTTCGAGTGGGCGCTGGCTCGTGTCCAGTGGGACCCCGAACGGGACCCGCGCCTGCAACCCCTGCCGCGCCGGTCGCTGCAACTCGGCCTCTCCGGTGAGGCGGTACGCCGCTACGCGGACGAGTGGACGGTCTCCTTGCGCGACGTGACCCCGCTCGTCCGCGAGATCCATGCTCTTGTCCGTGAGATCCATGCCCTCGTCAGCGACGGTGACCAGGACTCCGCGGCCCGACTGTTGCACCAGGGAGGCCCTTATCCCGTTGGAGACGAGCTTCCTGCCCATCTACAGGGATGACGGGCTGCTTCGCTCACCAGCCGGCTGGACCCGATGAGGGCATATGGCAGCGCTGGCTCGCCGGGGCGGGTGTCCGGCCCGAGTAACACGTCCGAGGCTCAGGCCCGCCAGACCGCCGCGGCGCCGGGCATCACGTTCGTGGCATCGCGGCCAGGTCCGATGTGGTCTGGGCGATCCGGTTTCACTGGACGTCAGCCTTCCTGGGAACCGCTTTCAGTCAAACCACCGCTCGGGGGCATGATTCGCCGGCTCTCTCGCCACGATTACAGGCATGGCGACTTCGGGGGCACGGAGCAGTCGACTGGGTGGATTGGGACAGTGGTGGGGCGTCATCGCCGCCGCTGTTCTGATCGCCGCCTGGATCAACAGGGCCGCGGGACCTGTGGTCGTCGCGACCCTGTCGGCGGTGGTACTGATCTGGTGCTTCTTCCAGGCACCCGTGACATGTGGGGCACCCGTCAGGGGAAGGGAGGACGGTTGCCGGAACAACGCAACCGGACTTCTCATGGGCTGCTACATCCGCCAGCATCGGTGGCAGAAGCTGAAGATGCTGATCCTTCGACGGCAAGTACGCGAGTTCTGCTCCGGCCTCTTCTCAGACGGGAAGGCCGCTCTCGTGACACTGGCCGCAATCGGCAGTTTCCTCTCCGGGCTCATCGCTTTCATCCCTGGCGTGGCTCTGGGCTGACCTGTTCACAGGGACTCTGCGAGTCGCCGGGGCCACCCCGGCGACTCGCCAGCCGCGTCAGGCACCACGATCAGCAGCGATCTCGCGCACAGCCCGTGCGCATGCGGCCCACCGCGCTCCATTTCGGGTGCGCACCACCTTGACCGGCGGCTCCGCACAAGGCTTGCCGTGCCACGTGCACCGGGCTTCCCGAAAGGACACGCTCTTGGGGTCAAGCCCTTCGGGAAAGTCCGGCCACTCGTCAACCGACGTCATGCCGTGAGGCTAGTCATTGCCTGGGCACCACACAGCGGTTTCGCGCGAGCATCGCTAGACAGGCACGGGCATGTCGTCGGCTCCGTCCCGGACCGGGCTGACGGACACGGCGACGTAGCGGAACTCGCCCCCTGCTCCGTCCAGTTCGGAATACGGCTCCCAATCGAGGGGATACGCGCCCCGCAACGTGCACGTGTTCGGCTTATAGGTGCCCTCGGCCCACAACAGCGTGCCGGCGAGTTCACGACCCTGGTGGATCCTGAAGTCCCGATCCCGAGTCTGCGCCCGGCCGGGGCCAGGTGGTGTCCACAGGGACGCATCGTTGGTCAGCATGATGGCCAGACCGTTCTGGTCCGACCGGCGGCAGAAGCGTTCCAGCCGGGCTATGTCCCGAACGAAGTGCAAACGGGCGAGGTCTGTGGCGGCATGCCCCTTCAAGGCGTAGTCCTCGGCCGGAGTGCCTACCGCGCCTGCCCATGTCCGGGTGAAGTACTTGAACTCGATCGCTGTACGGGCCGAGGGACCGATGCACAGGAGGTCCAGGTATTCGCTCCTGCCCGACAGCCTCTGCGGTACCTCAAGCCGGGAGCGCACGTCCGGCGTCAACTCCCACAACACCCGGGCGAAACTGTGCTGAAGGTCGGCCTCGGAGTGGAACACCGGTCTGTGCCGACTCAGTTGCTCGATGACGTCGCCCAGTGAGATCTGCCCGGCGATAGTCGTGTCCGCGTCCATCGGTGCCTTGGTCACCGTGCCATTGAAGTGGTTTCTCAACGGAACTCTCAAGACACGGCACCCCTTTGTTCTGGCATGGGCGAGCTGGGTTCTCCTGTCCGATCGGCGTCGCCACGGCGGAGAGCCGACGGCTTCCTGGGCCCGATTGGGCTCGCCCGGAGCCGGTTGGGCTTCTGGGAATCGCACTTATTGCGCATGTTCCTCCCTCCCCGTACCCGCTAGCGTCCCGGAGACGGGACCCGCGCTTCTTCGGACGTTTCTGCGCGTGTGTGGTGCGGTCGGACTTGTTCTGGCTCTGAGTGAACCGGCTTTGGCGTCCTCGGCAGTGGCGAGAGGGCACCCTGTGGCATCGCCCTCGTGGCGCTTCACGCCGACCGCCACGGGCAACACCTTGATTTCGGTCGCCGTCGTGGACCACTCCTCCGTCTGGGCGGCCGGTGACGGGTTCAGGGGGTGGCGGGCGGTGCTGTGGTGCGGAGTGTGGATGGAGGGCGTTCCTCGCAGGACGTGACTCCTCCGGGAGGGGCGGGTGAGGAGTTTCGGGACGTCGAGGCGTTCGATCGTGATCATGCGCTCGTGCCGGCGCTGAACAACGGGGCAACCGGAGAGCCTCCGCGGATCTATCGGACGGTTGACGGCGGGGCCAGTTGGCAGCAGGTGTTTCGCGCCGCGGATCCGGACGCGTTCTTCTCGTGCATGGCCTTCTTCGACCATCAGCGCGGCCTCGTCGTGGGTGATGCTGTCGGAAGCAAGTTCCCTCTCCTCGAAACCGTTGACGGTGGCCGGAGTTGGCACCCGACGTCCGTCGGAGGGATGCCCGACACGGCGCCCGGCGCAGGTGCACTGGCGACCGGCACGTGTCTGGTCACCAGCGGCCGGCATGACGCGTGGTTCGGGACGACCGAGGTCAGCGGTGGTGGACACAACCCGCAGGTGTTCCACAGCCGGGACGGCGGGAGGAACTGGGCGGTGACCGGGACGCCGATATCCCGTGCGCCGGCGAACATCGCCTCGCTGTCCTTCCGGAATCCGAGGGACGGCCTGGCGGTGGGCGGCAGCTTCGACCGGGGGCAAGCGATCGATCTGGGTGCGGTCGCCCGTACGTACGACGGGGGCAGTTCGTGGGCGCTCGGTGGTACGCCGGCTGGCTTCAAGAACGGCGTTACGTGGATACCCGGCCGTCGGAACACCGCGATCGCCGTCGGTCCGGACGGGAGCGATGTCACGACCGACGGTGGGCGCACCTGGTCCCGTTTCGACCACACGCTCCTGCTGGGCATCAACTGTTCACCGCACGCGGGCTGTTGGGCCGTCGGTGAGGGCGGATTGGCGGCTCGGCTCGTATTTCCGCGGTATTGATCCTTTGGCGGTTCAGTGACCGCTCACTGCGCTGTCTCGCGGCACCTCCCAAAACGTCAACTGTCAAGCATTTCGGCCAGGTTCATAAAGTAGGGCGACCTCATCCTCCCCGCCCTACCATCCCCCACATGCTGATTCGTCGGACATTGCGGATGATCATCGTGCTCGCTGTGGCTCTCGCCGGAGCGATCGGGGGTGGGGTGGGGACGGCGCAGGCCGAGGGGAACCGGGCCTCGTACGATCGGCAGTTGTTGTTCTACAACCACAGCTATGGGGTGCTCGATCGGGAGACCGCCGACGCCATCGAACACTCCGCCTACCTGCGGGAGTTCGCCAACTTCGAGGTGCGGACCACGACCGGTGCCGGCGGGCAGACCTGGACCGGCCGGTATCTGATGGGCCGCGAGAGCTACCTGGAACTGTTCGGGGTCGGTGACCTCGCTGGCCAGGACGGTGCCTTCGGATCCGCCGGGCTGGGTCTGTCGACCGAGCGGGCGGGGGATCTGGCGACGGTCACCGAGCGGCTGAAGAGCGAGGGGGTCGCCGACCCCATCGAGTTCCTCCAGACCCGGGACTTCGGTGACGGGGTGCCCGTGCCGTGGTTCGACGCCATCCTCACCGACACCCAGTACGACGCCTTCGGTGCCTGGGCGATGGAGTACCGGCCGGAGTACTTCGCCGATCCTCGCGGCAAGACCGAGCCGCCGAGTTCTCCCGGTGACGTCGGCCGGGAGCGCTACCTCTCCGACGACTACCGCACCCACCTGATGCGTGACGTGACCTCCGTACGCATCGCGGTCACCGCGGCCGACCTCGCCGAAACCGTGCCGCTGCTGCGGGCCGGCGGGTTCACCGTCAAGAACGTGTCGGGCGGTGGCGTCGTCGCGGAGGGGGGCGGCACCACGATTCGGTTCGACTCCGTCCCGCACGAGCAAGTGGCGTACGAGCGGGTCGAGATGTCGCTCAACCGGCCCGTGAAGGACCGGCACGTGGAGCGGATCGGCAACTCGACCCTCACCGTCGGCCCCGGCAGCCGGGCGGTGTGGACGTTCGCCGACCACGACACCCCGTAGACAGGTAGAGAGCTCGGTAGACAGTGGGTGCGCTCCCTCGGCGAGGGGGCGCACCTTCACGTCTGGACAACCGGGGCCGGCCGGGCGTCACACGGTTTCGCGGGTGTTCCGGGGTCTTGTGGCGGGCCGGCGTTGTCAGAGCTTCCGCATACGCTCGGTCTCCTTCGAGGGTGGGGATTGGTGGAGCGGACGACATGAGTTTCGATCTTGCGGTGTGGTACGAACCCGGGCGGATCTCGGCGTCGTTGGCGGCCGAGAAGTACAAGTCGCTGTGTGACAGCAGCACTTCGGCGGCGGGGGTTGTCGTGAGCGACGCGGTGACCGCGTTCCATCGGGCGCTGGTCGTGGACTTTCCTGAGCTGTCGGACTCGGCGGCGGACTCCCCTCGGGTCGAGGCGTCCCCGTGGACGTCGGGTCTCGATGTGTCCGACGCTCACGTGATCATGCCGATCTCGTGGGGCCGGGCCGATGAGATCGCGCCCGCGGTACTCGCCCTCGCCGGCCGGCACGGGTTGGTCTGTTTCGACCCGCAAGCCGAGGTGCTCCACCTTCCGCCCGCGCTGCGCGAAGCGAATGGACTGGGCGGAACGGATGGAGCGGGGGTCTTGCGCCTTCAGCCGTGCGTCGGGCTGAATGTCGAGGGCCCCGACCTCGACGTGATCGACCGTGCCGTGCGCCAACTGTCGGCTGACAACTGGTTCCTGATCCTTGAGAAGCCCGAGGGCCGCTACGTCCAGGTCGGCCAAGGCCCCAACGCAGGTGTGAACGCAGGCGAGTTCGCCGTCGAGCATCGGGACGGTTCGATGGAGCGGCACTACCGCTGCGTCCTCAGCGACGAGGATCAAGTGGCCGTCATCTTCGCCGAGTTCGCGTCAGGTGCGGAGGCCTGGAGCGTCGATGTGCGCTGGGAGAGAATGTGGGGGTAGCGACATGACCGCTTGGGCGCTGTCGAAATAGATCACCAACGTCTGCTCCGGCTGCTCCGCCAGGTGGAACGCCGTGTACGCGTACTCGACCGCGCCGCGTCTCGGGTGCCGTAGCCGCTTGCGACCGCTGCGACGGGCTTGCACCTCGTACTGGGGCCACCAGGTCCGTACCTCCGCGCTGCCCTGCTTCAGGTCTTCGATCAGGCGGGTGTAGCGGGGGTCGTCGGGGTGGCGGGCGGTCAGGGTGCGGAGGCGGGCGAGGAGGCCGCGGGCCTCGGGTTCCCAGTCGACGAGGATGTGGCGGGCGGTCGGTTCGAGGAAGACCCAGCGGACGAAGTTGGCCGGCGGGTCGGCGCCTTCGGTATCGCCGACACCCGTACCCGTACCTGAGCCCTCGCCCTCCCCCTCACCCACACCCACACCCGCGATGAGCCCCGGGAACAGTTCCTCCGCCGCCCTGTTGTGGCTGAGCACGTCGTAGTTGCCCGCGATGACGTACGCCGGGTGCGGCTGGAGCAGGAGGGGGACGGCTGCGACCTCCGGTGTGAGCGATTCGCGTTCCTCGGGCTCGGGCAACGGGCGTCCGTGGCCGGCGAGTTGGAGGAGGTGGGTGCGCTCGTGGTCGTTGAGTCGTAGTGCCGTGGCGAGGGCGGTCAGGACCTGTTCGGAGGCGCGGACGTCTCGGCCCTGTTCGAGGTACGTGTACCAGGTGGCGCTCATGCCGGCCAGCAGTGCCAGTTCCTCCCGGCGGAGGCCCGGCGTGCGGCGGCGGCCCGTCAGGGGCAGGCCGACCTCGTCGGGGGTGAGCCGCTCTCGGCGACTGCGCAGGAAGGCGCCCAGCTGACGGCGTCGGTCCGGGTGGGCGGGCTGGTTCGGCATGGCGGATGGCACTCCCAGTACCAGAATAAGTTGATTCTGGATACCAGGCTAAATCATGAGGAGAGTGGTGTCAGCGGCGCAGCAGCACAGCGCCGCCGACCGAACGACAGAACCGACCAACGAGAGGACGACACCATGTCTGGAATTGCGGGGAAGGTCGTGGCGATCACAGGCGCGAGCGGCGGCATCGGCGAGGCCACCGCCCTGCTGCTCGCCGAGCGCGGCGCCCGGCTCGTCCTCGGCGCACGCCGGGACGAACAGCTCGCGGAGGTGGTGGCGCGGATCGAGAAGGCGGGCGGTACGGCTGTACACCTCCGTACCGACGTCACCCGGCCCGGCGACCTGCACGCCCTCGTCGCGCTGGCCCGCGACCGCTTCGGCCGGCTCGACGTGCTCGTCGGCAACGCGGGCGTCGGCACCATCTCGCCCCTCGACGACCTGCGCGTCGAGGAGTGGAACCGGATGGTCGACGTGAACGTTAAGGGCGTACTGCACGGGATCGGTGCCGCGCTGCCGGTCTTCCGGGCGCAGGGCAGCGGGCACTTCGTCACCGTCGCCTCCACCGCCGCGTTCCGTGTCGCGCCGGCGATGGCCGTCTACGCCGGCACCAAGGTGGCGGTACGGGCCATCTGCGAGGGGCTGCGGCAGGAGGCCGGCGCGGGGCTGCGGGTGACCACCGTCTCCCCCGGCATGACCGCGACCGGCTTCGCCGAGGCCTCCTCCAACAGCCAGGTCAGGGCGGACATCACGAAGATGCGGGACGAGTTCGCGATCCCGGCCGACGCGATCGCCCGCGCCATCGCGTTCGCCGTCGAACAGCCCGACGAGGTCGACGTCAACGAGATCGTCGTACGCCCCACGGCCCAGAGCTGACCCCTCCGACGGCGACCACGCACCGGGGCGTGCCGGCACGTCACGTGCTCGCCGCGCCCACCCGACGTCCGTCGCCCGGACCCACACCCCGACCCCGTACCCACGGCGCGAGTTGAAGGACCCCGAACGTCAACTCGACGGCGAGGAACAGCCACAGAAGCCGGGACACACCGTGGACGAGTGCGTACGCCTGCCACGTCGCGAAAAGGACCCGCGCGATGCCGTCGAACGCCCCGTACTCCGGCAGCGGTCTGACGATGCGCAGGGCGGCCCAGACGACCACCACCGAGCCCATCAGATTGGCGAACAGCGTCTGCCACGGGTCGAGTTCGGGTAGACCGCCGAGACCGAGCGCGCTCCCTGACGACGACAGTGCGTCGTGTACGAGGGCGTAGGTCCACGGGGTCGCGAACCCGGCCGTGACGACCAGGTCGTACCAGGCGCTCGCCCGTACGAGGCGGAGGTAGGCGGGATGCGCGGGCGTGCGAAGGCGGCTCACGGTGCGGCTCCTGCTGGTCTCGAGACTGACAACGGGGATGGATCGGGGACTGGTCTCGGGGGGTGGACTCGTGGAGGGAACGCTCGACGCTAAACAGTGGAGTACGGTCCAAGGTCAAGCCCGGCAGTTGACGGAGGGGCGCGCGTGCGCATCGGGGAACTTGCCGCGCAGGCAGGCATGACCAGGGACACGATCCGGTTCTACGAGAAGGTCGGCCTCGTCGAAGGCCGGCGGCTGCCCAACGGGTACCGGGACTTTCCGCCCGAGACGGTGGCCTGGTTGCAGTACGTCCGCACCGCGCAGGCCCTCGGGTTCTCGCTGTCGGAGATCGCGCGGAACGGCGAGAGACTGCGCGAGGCGCCGGACGACGCGGCGGAACTGTCCGCGCTCTTCGAGGAGAAGATCCAGGTCATCGACGCCCGTATCGCCGAACTCACCTCGCTGCGGGCCGACTTGGCCACCCGCGTCGGCACCGGATGCCCCCTGCGGGCCGCCGACCGGCCCGTCTCGTCGAACGGCGGCGGATTCGAGAAACTCGGACGGCGGTAGGCAGGGGCACGCGCCCTCGAAAACCAGTTGCCCCCGGGACCCCGTACCCGGCTCAATGCCATGTATGGCCGACATTCAGGGCTCTTACGACGACCTCTTCAACGCCGTGCCCAGCGCACTGGCCGCCCTCCTCGACGAGGGGGACGCCGGTGGGTCGGTGGCCGTCTTCGTGGACGGGGAGCCCGTGGTGGACGTGTGGGGCGGGTTCGCGGACGCGGCCCGCACCGTGCCGTGGCAGCGGGACACGATCGTCAACGTCTACTCCGTCACCAAGACGATGACCGCGCTCACCGCACTGGTCCTCGCCGACCGCGGTGAGCTGGACATGGACGCGCCCGTCGCCCGCTACTGGCCGGAGTTCGCGGCGGCCGGCAAGGACGGTGTGCTGGTACGGCATCTGCTCTCGCACACCGCGGGCGTGCCCGACTTCGAGGGACCGTGGTCCGCCGAGGACGTCTACGACTGGTCGTCCGCCACCGCCCGGCTCGCCGCGCAGGCCCCGGAGTGGGAACCGGGCACCGCCGCCGGGTACCACTCGCTCACCCAGGGGTTCCTGGTCGGCGAGGTCGTACGCCGGATCACCGGGCGCACCCCGGGCGAGTTCTTCGCCGAGGAGATCGCCGGACCGCTGGGCGCCGACTTCCACATGGGCCTTGCCGCCGAGCACGACCACCGGGTGGCGCTCACGGTCCCGCCGCCGTCCCACGACGAGGACTACACCTCCAGCGCTCCCGGGATCGGCGCACCAACTCCCGCCCCCGGTACGGGAATCCGCGTCCGGGACGGGAACAGCGTGGCCTGGCGCCGCGCCCAGATCCCCGCCGCGAGCGGTTTCGGCAACGCCCGTTCGGTCGCCCTCGTGCAGTCGGTGATGGCGTGCGGCGGATCGGTGGGCGAGGTACGACTGTTGTCGCGGGCGGGGTGCGATCGGGCGTGGGTGGAACAGTTCCAGGGCCAGGACCGCCTCCTGGGCATGCCTGTCCGATACGGCCTGGGCTACGGGCTGTTCGGCAACACCTACGGCTGGGGCGGCTGGGGCGGCTCCCTCGTCATGGTCGAACCCGACGCCCGTACGGCGATCGCCTACGTCACCAACCAGATGCGCGAACCCGGCGACGACAGCCGGGGGTTGGAGATGGTGATGGCCGCGTATGACGGCCTCCAGGGACTGCAGGCGAAGGCCGCCAGGTGAGCAACGGGGCGTCGTCGACGTCGACCGACGGGCTCACGCCCGCGACGCCCCCAGCACCCTCAACGCCCTCAGCGCCGGCACCGGCGCCGCCCTCAACACCAGCAGCCCTCCCGGAGTTGGCCGCCCTCTGGCGCGCCCGCCACCCATCGGTCCCGCCCTTCGCCCACACCTTCCGCACCACGTACCCGGACGTCTGGGTCCGCTTCCACAGCCTCCCCGGCTCGAAGCGCTACCCGGAGTCCGAGGACGAGTACGCGATCGTGCTGCACCGCTACAACACCGTCCTCGACGAGCTGTTCGCGGGCCGCGAGGTGTACGTCGTCACCGCGGACTGGTCGACCACGCCGACCGGCCCCGGCAGGTACCCGCTACGACAGCGGCTCCACCCGGACGGCGTCCGGTGGTGGATCGAGTCCGAAGAGGACGATCCCGACTCCGAGTTCCACATCCACTCCCGCTTCTACGCCGCCCTCCGCCCGTGGCAACACGGCTGCGCCGACGCCCTGTTGCGCGCTGTCGCCGACGACACGCTCGCCGAGGTCTTCGTCACCGACACCGAACTCCGCCGTATCCACGTCCCGTACGACGGCGGCGCGGACGTCCTGCTCACCACGCCCGCGGAGCGGGACGCACTGCGCGCCCGCCACCCCGACTGGCTCCCCCGCAACTCGGCCGGCCTCTGACGACCCGCCCCGCCCCCGAACACCCCGCCTCACCCCAACCGCTCCCCCAAGAACTCCTCCCACGTCCGCTTCCCGCACTCCGCCCCCTCCACCGTCAGGTTCGCCCCCGCCCGATACGCCCGCCCCACCTTCCCGGGCACCCGCACCGGCAGGGTCGGGCGGTTGCGGCGGCCGAGGAGTTGGCGGTACGGGCGGACCAGGGCGGGGAGGTCGTAGAGCTTGGGGCCGGTCAGGTCGGGGACCAGGCCGGCGGGGGCGTTGAGGGTCAACTCGACCAGCCGCGCAGCGACTTCGCAGGCGTCGACCGGTTGGAGGCGGAGGCCGCCGGGGGCCGGGAGGACGGGGAGCCTGGCCATCTTCTCGACCATCGTCAGCGCCAAGTCGTGGAACTGGGCCGCGCGGAGGGTGGTCCAGGGGATGCCGGAGTCGGCGATCGCCCGCTCCGATTCCAGCTTCGTCCGCACCCACGCCAGCGGGACCCGGTCCGCGCCGACGACCGAGATGTAGACGAGGTGGTGGACGCCGGACACGCGGGCCGCCCGTACCAGGTGGCGGGTCGCCTCGTCGTCGCCCTTGGGGCCGCCGGACAGGTGCAGGACGGTCTCCGTGCCGTCGAGCGCCGCTGCGATGCCCTCGCCCTTGAGCAGGTCGCCGGTGACGTACTCGACGCCGTCCGCCGAGGGGCGGCTGTGCCGGCTCAGGACGCGGACCTCGTGGCCGGCCGCCCGGAGGAGGGGGACGACGTGGCGCCCGAGGGTGCCGGTTCCGCCGGTGACCAGGATGGATGACGTCGACATGATCTGCGCTCCCTGTTCGTCATGATGCTCGGTGCCTTCACCGACATGACCCCTCGGCGCGGAGGAATGTGACAGACGAGAGGGAGAAGTTTTCGGCGGGGATCAACTCCCGCTGCCGTACGGCCTGGTGAGGATCTCCAGGCTGTGGCCGTTCGGGTCGTCGAAGTAGCTGCCGCGGCCGCCGTCGTTGTGGTTGATCTCGCCGGGGCGGTGGTGGAAGGGGTCCGCCCAGTAGGTCAGGCCCGCCTCCCGGACGCGGGCGAAGATGGTGTCGAAGTCGTCCTCCGAGACCAGGAACGCGTAGTGCTGCGGCGTGATGTCGCCGGCGGTGTCCATGTAGTCGAGCGTCACGCCGTTCGGGATCTCGACGGGGATGAACGGCCCGTACTGCGGGCTCACCTTCAGTCCCAGGATGTCGGCGAGGAACCGGGCCGACGTCTGCTTGTCATGTGCGGCGACGATGGTGTGGTTCAGCTGCACGGTCATCGTGTGGGCCTCCTCACGCCCAACATACTCCGCAAGGAAGTTAAGGTAAGGCTTGCCTTAACAGGATCAATGGCGATCGACGTGATCGATGTGTATCGGAGTAGCAGTCGTGCGTGCAGTGGGATTGAAGGCCGTCGTGGCCGCGACCGTCGTCGGAGGGCTGCTCGCCGGGTGTTCCTCCTCGGACAGCGGTGACAGCGGCACCGAGAAGAAGGCCGGCGCGCAGAACAAGGTCATCGGCGCCTCCGAGGGACCGTCCGCCGCCCCCAGCACGCTCGCCGACGGCATGGGCGCCGACCCGGACACGGACGGGACGTTCCCCCGTACCGTCACGCACTTCGAGGGCAGGACCACCGTCAAGTCGGCGCCGAAGAAGATCGCCGTGCTCAGCACCGGTCAGCTCGACGACCTGCTCTCGCTGGGGACCGTGCCGACGGCCACCACGCGCGCCGACAACGCCGGTCTCGTACCCGACTACCTGGCGGACGCCTTCCCCAAGTACAAGGCACAGCTCGCCGACATGACCGACGCGGGCACGCGCCAGGCGCCCAACCTGGAGACGCTCGCCGCCGCCAAGCCGGACCTGATCCTCGCCAACGACTCGCTCGGCGACCTCTATCCGAAGCTGTCGAAGATCGCGCCCACCGTGATCACCGCAGGCAACGGCATCAACTGGAAGCGCGACCTGCTGCTGGTCGGCGACGCCATCGGCAAGGGGCAGCAGGCGCAGAAGCTGCTCGACGGCATCGTCGGTGACGCGGCCACGAAGGGGAAGACGGTCACGGGCGACCCGACCGTCTCCATGGTGCGCTTCACGCCCGACCGCACGCGTATGTTCGGCGTCTCCTCCTTCACCGGTTCCATCGCCGTCGACATGGGGCTGAAGCGGCCCAAGTCCCAGCAGTTCACGGCCATTTCGGAGGACATCGGCGCGGAGAGCATCGACACCGCCGACGGTGACTGGATCTTCTACTCCGTCCAGGGCGACGCCGGCAAGACCGACGCGGCGAGCGTGCTCGCCGGGCCGCTGTGGAAGTCGATGGCCGGCGTCAAGGCCGGACACGCGGTCAAGGTCGACGACGACCCCTGGTACCTCAACGCCGGTCCCACCGCCGCCCGTCTGGTCGTACAGCAGCTCGCCGAGCACCTCGGCACGTGACCCGACGCCTCGCCTGGCCGGCCGCCGCCCTCGTGGTGGCGGTCGCCGCGCTGCTCAGCCTCGCCGTCGGCACCCGGGCCGTTCCGCCGTCCGCGGTCCTCGACGCCCTTGTGCACGGCGGGAGTTCACCGGACGCACTGGTCGTACGGTCGCTGCGACTGCCGCGTACCGAGGTCGGACTGACGGCGGGCGCTGCACTCGGCCTGGCAGGCGCGGCCCTCCAGGCCGTCACCCGCAACCCGCTCGCCGACCCGGGCATCCTCGGGCTGAGCCAGGGGGCGGCGGCCGGCGTGGTCTTCGCGATCGCCTTCGGCGCCGGGGGCTACGGCTTCGGCGGCTACGTCTGGTACGCCTTCGCCGGCGCCGTCGTGGCCGCCTTCCTCGTGTACGGGATCGCCTCGCGCGGCCGGGGCGGGGCGTCACCGGTGAAACTGGCGCTCGCCGGGACCGCGTTGTCCGCGATGACCGCCGGCGCCACCACCGTCGTCCTCACCTCCAGCTCCGCCACGCTCGACCAGTTCCGCTTCTGGCAGGTCGGCTCGCTCAGCGGACGGGACACCGACACCGTCGTACGCATGCTGCCGTTCCTCCTCGTCGGGGCGCTGCTGGTGATCGGATGCGCGCGCGGCCTGGACGCGCTGGCCCTCGGCGACGAGACGGCCCGGGCGCTGGGGCACCGGGTGGGGTTGGTCCGGGGGTGTGCGGCGCTCGGCGCGACCCTGCTGACGGCTGCCGCGGTGGCTGCCGCGGGGCCGATCGCATTTGTGGGCCTCGCGGTGCCGCATCTGGCTCGGCGACTGGTGACCGGGGGGTATCGGTCGGTACTGCCACTGTCCGCGCTGCTCGGGGCGGCGCTGCTGGTCGGCGCGGATGTGGCGGGGCGGGTGGTACGGGCTCCTGCGGAGGTGCCGGCCGGGGTGATGACGGCGTTGGTGGGGGTGCCGGTGCTGGTGGTGCTGGTGCGGCGTAAAGGAACGACGAGTTGAGAGGTACCCGGGGTCGCAGCGACGAGGTGGGGCACGCAGCCCGGCGCTTGCGGAGTGCCGCTGCGCCCAGCCGTGCCGCCCTGGCGGCACGGCTGGGCGCAGTTGGGGCGGCGGCTGGAACTACCATCTTCCGCCCCCACCCCCGTATCTCCCTCCTCCTCCACCGCCGTTCCGCCACCGTCGCTGTCCTCCTCTTCTTCCTCCTCGCCGCCGTCATGCTCGCCTCCGCCTGTCTCGGGCAGACGTACATCTCGCCGGTCGAGGTGTGGCACACGTTGCGTACGGGAGCCGGGCCCTACGAGCTCGTCGTCGGGGAGTTGCGGGTGCCGCGGATCGTGCTCGGCGCGCTCGTCGGGGCCGCGCTCGGACTGTCCGGGGCGCTCGTGCAGACCGTCACCCGGAATCCGCTGGCCAGTCCCGATGTGATCGGGGTCGGGCACGGGGCCGCCGCCGCGACCGTGCTGGCGCTGTCCACCGGGGTCATCGCCTCGCCCGGCGCGTTGCCGATCGTGTCCGTGGTGGGCGGCCTTGCCGCCGCCGCGCTCGTGTACGTACTGGCGTGGCGGCACGGGATGCAGCCGAGCCGGTTCGTGCTGACCGGGGTGGGGATCGGGGTCGCCCTGTCCGCAGTCGTGCAGCTGTATCTCACCGACAGTGAGCTGGAGGCCGCCGAACAGGTCAAGCTGTGGTTGACCGGGAGCCTGAACGGGCGCGGCTGGGAGCAGGCCGGGCCGCTGGGCGTCGTACTGCTGCTGTCGCTGCCCGCGCTGGTGTGGGCGAGCCGGGCGACGCGGCCGCTCGGGCTCGACCCGGAGACGGCCGCCGCGCTCGGGGTACGGGTGGACCGGGTCCGGCTCGGGCTCACCGTCCTCGGTGTCGTCCTCGCCGCGACGGCGACCGGAGCGGCGGGGCCGATCGGGTTCGTCGCGCTGACCGCGCCGCAGTTGGCCCGCCGGCTCACGCGGACGCCTCAACTGCCGCTGCTCAACGCCGCGTTGACGGGGGCCGTGATCCTGGTCGGCGCCGATCTCGTGGCCCGTACGCTGCTGCCCCCGCTGGAGATCCCGGTCGGCGCGCTCACCTCGCTCGTCGGCGGGCCGTATCTGCTGTGGCTGCTGGGCAGGCGTACGACGACGTACTGACGGCCCCGGAGGAGTGCGCCTCCGGGGCCGTCAGGTCGATCGGGACCTGGCCCGGTTCCTGGATCGCGATCAGATGGTCGCCGTGTCGATCACGAAGCGGTAGCGGACGTCGCTGTTGAGCACCCGCTCGTACGCCTCGTTGATCTCGGAGGCGCTGATCAGCTCGATCTCCGCGCCGAAGCCGTGCTCGGCGCAGAAGTCGAGCATCTCCTGGGTCTCGCGGATGCCGCCGATGCTGGAGCCGGCGAGGGTCTTGCGGCCGGCGATCACCGAGAAGAGGTTGAGGGAGATGGGCTCCTCGGGGGCGCCGACGTTCACCAGGGCGCCGTCGGCCCGCAGCAGCGCCAGGAACGCGCCGAAGTCCAGCGGGGCGGAGACCGTCGAGATGATCAGGTCGAAGGTGCCGCGCAGCTCCTCGAAGGTCTTCGGGTCGCTGGTCGCGTAGTAGTGGTCGGCGCCCAGCTTCAGGCCGTCGTCCTGCTTGCGCAGCGACTGGGAAAGGACCGTGACCTCCGCGCCGAGCGCGTGCGCGATCTTGACGGCCATGTGACCGAGGCCACCGAAGCCGATCACGGCGACCTTCTTGCCGGGACCCGCGTTCCAGTGCTTGAGCGGGGAGTACGTGGTGATGCCGGCGCACAGGAGCGGGGCGGCCACGTCGAGGGAGAGGCCGTCGGGGACCCGGACGACGAAGTTCTCGTCGACGACGACCTTCTCGGAGTAGCCGCCGTAGGTGACCTCGCCGTCCTTGCCGACGGCGTTGTACGTGCCGACGTTGCCGCCGGTGCAGTACTGCTCCAGGCCCGCCTTGCAGTTGTCGCACTCGCGGCAGGAGTCGACCAGGCAGCCGACGCCGACGCGGTCGCCGACCTGGTGCCGGGTGACGCCGGGGCCGACCTCGGAGACGACGCCCGCGATCTCGTGGCCCGGGACCATCGGGAAGATCGCCTCGCCCCAGCCCTCACGGGCCTGGTGGATGTCCGAGTGGCAGATACCGGCGAACTTGATGTCGATCAGGACGTCGAACTCGCCGACCGGGCGGCGTTCGATGGTGGTGCGCTCCAGCGGCGCCTTGGCGGCGGGAGCGGCGTACGCGGCAACGGTGGTCATGCCGGGAATCTCCTAGCGGGGGGTATGTGCCGGCCGCCTTCTGATGTCCTTCTGGCCGGGCACGACGTCCAGCATGCCGCCCGCGCGAGGAATCACCCAGGCCACGGCTCTGCCTACGTCCACTGTGCCTACCACTGGCGGGGTCAGGATGCTGTGCGTACGACCGGGGATACTGGTCGTATGGACGAACAGCCCGATCCCGTGCGGGAGGCCGCCGGCTCCCTCGACCCGCGTGCCGAGCTCAGCGAGTTCCTGCGCACCCGGCGGGCCCGGCTGAAGCCGGAGGACGTGGGACTGCCCGACTTCGGGCGGCACCGGCGGGTGCCGGGGCTGCGCCGCGAGGAGCTGGCGCAGCTGGCGGGCGTCTCGGTGGCCTACTACACGCGGCTGGAGCAGGGCAACGGGCGGAACGTGTCGACCGAGGTGCTGGACTCGATCGCGCGGGCGCTGCGGCTGACCGACGCCGAGCACTCGCATCTGACGCATCTCGCGAAGCCGAAGGCCAAGAAGAGGCAGACGGCGGCGTGCACCCGGCAGCAGGTGCGGCCGGCGCTGCAGGGGCTGCTGGACACGATGGACAGCGTGCCCGCCTACATCTCGGGGCGGCGCACGGAGATCCTCGCCTGGAACCGGATGGCGGCGGCGGTCTTCGGCGACTGGGGAGAGCTGCCGCCACACGAGCGGAACTGGGCGCGGCTGGTGTTCCTTCGGCCCGACTACAAGGACCTCTTCATCGACTGGGAGCAGAAGGCGATCGACATCGTCTGCGTGCTCCGGATGGACGCGGGCCGCTGCTCCGACGACCCCCGGCTGTCCACGCTGGTCGGCGAACTCTCCGTCAAGAGCGAGGACTTCCGCCGTCTGTGGGCCACCCATGACGTCAAGGAGAAGAACCACGGCGTCAAGCACATGCGCCACCCCCTGGTCGGCGAACTGGCCCTTCACTTCGAGTCGTTCAGACTGACCGACGAGTCGGAACAGGGCCTGGTCGCGTACCACGCGGAACCGGGGTCCGCCTCGGCGGAGTCACTGCGGTTGCTGGCGAGTTGGGGAGCGGACGCCACGCGAGCGGACACCGCCGACCGACTCTGACCGCTCACCCCTGATACGGCGGCATGGCCCCCCAACTCCACTTGGGCACCGGCTGCTCCGCCGGCGGCTCCGCGTCGGGGCCCGAGAAGTAGACCGCCAGCCTGGTCCCCCACTCCACGTACGCCAGGAACGCTGAGCGGAATTCCGCGTCCGTGGGGAGGCCTGCCTCGTCTGCCGCGTCCTGGATGAGGTTGACCCAGCGGCGGCGCTGGGGCTCGGTGATGTGTTTGCCGGCGTGCATCGAGACCATGTGGGCGTGGCCGCCCTGGGTGCGGGAGTAGGTCGCCGGGCCGCCGAAGACCTCGCCGAGCCAGTGGGCGACGTGCTCCGCGTGCTCGGGGGCCAGATCGGCGAAGAGCGGGGACAGGAGGTCGTCCTTGACGACCTTGTCGTAGAAGGCCGACGTCAGACGGGAGAAGGCCTCGTCGCCGCCCGCCCAGCCATACAGCGTCGGCACCGCCGCGCCCGGCCCGCGCACCGACGTCGGCTTGTAGTGGCGCATCTCATCGATGTTCTCGATGTACGGGCGGATCTCCGCGAGGAAGCCGGGGAACAGCTCCGAGCTGCGGAAGCCCTTCAGGTGGTCCTCGGTCGAGGTCCAGACGATGCGCAGGATGAAGTGCTCGAAGTCCTCCTCGCAGCGGGCCAGTTCGTAGTCGACGCACTCCGGCGCCGCCGCCAGCTGGGCCGCCGCGCGCGTGTACGCGGCCAGGAACTCGGCCGAGCGGGTCTCCGGGATGCGGTAGCGGACGTACTCGACGGTCTGTGTGGTCATGCGCTCACCGAAACACGCGAGGCCCACCGGACGCGGTACTTCCGGCGGGGCCTTCGGACGTGTCAGCGCTGGGCGTAATGGATCAGCGCGACCTCCAGTTCCAGGGTCACCTTGTCGGCGAGCAGGCGGCCGCCCCAACTCACGTCCCAGTCCCTGCGGTTGAGGGTTCCCCGGCCGGTGAAAGAGACGCCGGAACCTGTGTCGGTCACTTCCAGGTCCACGGTGACCGGGCGGGTAGTGCCACGCACTGTCAGGTCGCCGGTGAGGGTGAAGCGGGTCGCGCCGGTCTGTCGTACGCGCGTTGAGGTGAAGGTGATGTCCGGGTGGTGGTCGCCGTCCAGGAAGTCGGCGCCGCGCAGGTGCTCGTCGCGGCGGGCGTTGCCGGTCTGCAGGCCCCGCGTGCGGATGGTCAGCCGGACCTCCGACTTCGACGGGTCCTCACCGTCCAGATGCGCACTGCCCTCGAACTCCTCGAACCGCCCGCGCACCTTGCTGATCAGCACGGCCCGCGAGACGAACCCGATCCGGGTGCGGGCGGTGTCGAGGACGTAGTCGCCGGTGAGCGCGGTCTGCTGCGACAGTTCGTTCATGGTCTTCCTCCTGGCTCTCTGGCTCCCTGGGGTGTCACAGGGGTACGACGAGAGGGGCCCCCGGAATGTCAGGTGGGGCCGGCCCGGCCTCACATTCCGGTCCACCGTGTCGTCGTATCCATGAAGGGAACCTGCGATCCGTGAGGGAGGGACCGGCATGAGTGAGGAGTCGGCCGAGGCGGGGCTCGACGCGATCATGAGCGAGCGGCGTCAACTGATCAATCTCGGCTACCGGTTGCTCGGCTCGCTGGCCGACGCCGAGGACGTCGTGCAGGAGACGTACGCCCGGTGGTACGCGATGCCGGTGCCGCAGCGGGACGCCGTCGCGTCGCCCGGCGGGTGGCTGACGACGGTCGCGAGCCGCATCTGTTTCGACCTGCTCCGCTCGGCGCGGGCACGGCGGGAGCGGTACGTCGGTGAGTGGATCCCGGAGCCGGTGCCCGACCGTACGGAGTGGACCGCTGGGCGGGCAAGCGGCGCCTCGGCGGATCCGGCCGACCGGGTCACCCTCGACGAGTCGGTCAACATGGCCTTCCTCGTCGTGCTGGAGTCGATGACCCCGGCCGAGCGCGTCGCGTTCGTCCTGCACGACGTCTTCCGGTTCTCGTTCGCCGACGTGGCCGAGATCGTCGGTCGTACGCCGGGAGCGTGCCGTCAGCTGGCCTCGTCCGCCCGGCGGCGTATCCGCGCGTCACGGTCGTCGGCGACTCCGGCAACTCCGGCGGCCCAACGCGCCGACGTCGTCCGGCACTTCAAGGAGGCGTGGGAGGCCCAGGACATCGACGCCCTCGTCCGCCTCCTCGATCCCGACGCCACGGCGACCGGTGACGGCGGCGGTCTCGCCAGTGCCGCGCTCCGGCCGATCCGCGGCGGCGAGCCGGTCGCCCGCTTCTTCGCCGAACTCCTCGCCAAGGCACCCGCCGAGGTGATCGTCCTGGAACGTACGGTCAACGGGCAGGCGGGGCTGGTGGCGCAGGTGGACGGTGTCACGGAGGTGGTGCTGGCCTTCGATGTCGCGGGCGACCGGATCCGGCACATCTGGGGCGTGCGGAATCCCGAGAAACTCCGTTCCTGGACGACGAGTTGAGGGGTGCGGGGTGAGCCCGCGTCCGGAATGCGAACGGCCCGCCGGAAGCTGTGCCTCCGGCGGGCCGTTCACATGCGGTACTTCATACGCGGTACTTCATGCGCGGTACTTCACGTGCGAGCTAGCGGCTCACTTGCCGTAGTACGCGTTGTAGATCGAGATCGTCGACTTGTTGTTCTTCTTGTCGGCGATCTTGGCGTGGAAGGAGATGGCCTGCCCCTTCGCCGGGTTCTTGACCTTGATCTTGCCGCCCACGACGCTGACCTTCTTCCAGGTCTGGCCGTAGTCGTAGGAGACGTACACCGCAAGCGACTTGAGGTTGCTGCCCTTGGCCGAGCCCTCGACGGCGACCGGGATGGAGACCGTCTTGCCGGCCTCGACCCGGTTGTCCGGGCCCGTGGTCGCGTTGAAGCGGACCGTGGAGGCCGGGAGCTTGGTGAGGGTGGTGCCCTTCTTCGAGCGGAACGTGAAGCTCGCGTCGATGCGGGTGGAGGCCGCCGCGATCTTGACGCTGCGCTTGACCAAGGTGGTCAGCTTGTAGTCGGCCGCGGCCGACGGAACCTTGAACTCGCCCTCGCCGAACAGCGGATCGGTGTTGGAGGAGACCTTGGTGCCGTTGCGGTACAGGGTCGTGTCGACCGAGGTGAAGGTCGACGAACCCGGGTGGCCCTTGCCGTCGGCGAACAGCGGCACGACGCCGTAGATGCTGTTGCCGTCGCGGTACAGACCGAACTGCGAGTTGAGGTGCGGTCCGAAGACGGCCGTGTTGAAGGTCGACGAGTACGTCTTGCCGCCCTTGTAGGCCTGCGGACTGCCGATCGTGTAGTAGGCCTCCGTCGTCGGGAAGCCGTCCGGGTCGACACCGCCGTACTGCTCGAAGCTCACATCCCACTTCACGCCACCACCGGTGGACAGGTGCAGAGTGCGGGTGCCGGGCAGGTTCTGCGTGATGCCGATCCCGGAGGCGCCGCTGCTCTCGGGCAGCCAGCCGATCGCGCTCAGCGCGCCCTTCTTGCCGCTCGCCCCGGAGCCCAGGCCCACCTTCACCTTGGCCAGCTCACTCGCCTTGTAGTGCTTGGTGTAGCCGTTGGCGAGCTGCTTGACCACGCCGCCGACCGTGGTGTCGTACTCCTCGGTCGTCCCCTTGGTCCAGTGGCCGTCCCACTGCTGGGTCAGCGACCCGTCGGTGATCTGGCCGCCGAGGCCCTTGGAGCGGAAGTTCTCGAAGGTGTCCAGCCACCAGCCGAAGCCGTAGCCGGAGTTGCCGACCGTGATCGAGTAGTCCGCGGAGGCGAACACCGACTTGGCGGCGGTGTCCGGGACGGTGATGTCGACCGGCTTCGCGGTCCGGGCGTCCACCGTGATCGTCGTGTTCTTGGTGATGCTCAGCTTCGGCTGGGCCAGCCAGTCGATGCCCTTGGTGGCGTCCTCCGGGTCCACGAAGACACCGCTGTCCAGGACGTAACCGCCCTTGGGCACGCGCGCGGTGACGGTCCCGGAGGCGTCGTACGGCGTGTACCAGGTGTCCTTGCCGAGGCCGGAGACACCGCTCAGGCTCGCGTTGTAGTACGGCGCCGGCTTGCCGTCACGGCCGATGACCTTCAGCGTGACGTCGTACGACTCCACCTCGCGCTGCACGGCCGCGGCCGTCCGCACGCTCTGGCCGTCGCCCGTCGCGGTCACGTACGCGGAGTACGCGCCGTCGAGGGTGCCGCCCAGCTTGGTGTTGGCGGTCAGGTCCACGGAGGCCTTGCCGCTGGCCGGGACGGTGACCGTGGTGGCGCCGAGCTTGAAGAAGCCGGCCGGAGCGGCCTGCCCCTTCGGGTTCGTCGCGGTCGCCGCCAGCTTCAGCGTGACGTCCTTCGTACCGAGATTGCGGTACGTCACCTGCTTGGTGACCGGGGTGTCGTCGGTGTGCGGCCACTGCTGGACGCCGAAGCTCACCGACACCGGGTCGGCGATCACCGTCTGCTTGATGGCCTTGTCGACCTGGATGCGGCCCGAACCCTGCTGGAACGGCGTGTACTTGCCGCCCTTGGTGGATCCGGTCAGCGCGCCCTTCAGCTCGGCGAAGCCCCAGTCCGGGTGCTCCTGCTTCAGGATCGCCGCCGCGCCCGCCACGTGCGGGGTCGCCATCGACGTACCGGAGATGGTCAGGTAGCCCGGCGGCTTCTCACCGACCTCCTTGTCGATGACGCTGCCCGGGGCCGCGGCCGCGGTGATGTCCACGCCGGGCGCGGTCACGTCGGGCTTGATCTGCCCGTCGAGGCCGGGGCCGCGGCTGGAGAAGGAGGCCAGTACGTCCTTGTCGTCGACCGCGCCGACGGTCAGCGCGTCGGCGGCGCTGCCCGGGGAGCCGATGGTCTGGTCGCCGAAGTCGCCGTCGTTGCCGGCGGCGATGGCGAACAGGATGCCCTTCTCCTGCGACAGCTTGTTCACCTCGGCTTCGAGCGGGTCGATCGCCGGGGTGTCACCGCCGCCCAGGCTCAGGTTGACGACATTGGCGCCCTGCTCGGCCGCCCACTCCATGCCCGCGATGATCTGCGAGTCGTCGCCGTAGCCGTCGTCGCTGAGCACCTTGCCGTTGAGCAGCTTGGCACCCGGGGCGACGCCCTTGTACTTGCCGTTCGACTTCGCGCCCGTGCCGGCCGCGATGGACGCGACGTGCGTGCCGTGGCCGAACTTGTCGGTGGCGTCGGGCGAGGTGGAGAAGTTCTTGGCCGCGATCACCTGGTCCTTGAGGTCCGGGTGGGTCGCGTCGATGCCGGTGTCGAGGACGGCGATCTTGACGCCCTTGCCGTCGTAGCCGGCGGCCCACGCGGTGGGGGCGCCGATCTGCGGCACGGACTTGTCGAGGCTGGCCTTGCGGACGCCGTCGAGCCAGACGTGCGCGATGCCGGAGGCGGTGCTGGAGCCGTTGGTCACGGCGTCCCACAGCTCGGGCGCGTCCTGCTTCGGCGTCTGCACCGCGTCCGCGTTGAGCGTGGTGAGGCTGTGGCGGAGCTTGCCCGCGTCACGGACGTCGGCCTTCGTCGCGGCGGCGGCGCCCTTGTAGCCGACGATGACCTTCAGTCCCTGCTTCTGGGACGCGCGGTTCGTGGCCTTGTCCAACTCCGTTACGTCGAACAGCCGTTGGTCGACCTTGCCGGTCGCGATCAGGCGGGCGACGTCGGCCGGTACGACCAGGGTGTGGCCGTCGGCCTTGCGGATCTGGACGGGTATGTGCTCGCGTCCCTTGGCCGGCTCCAGGCCGACGACCCGGCCCTTGGCGTCGACGGCGACGCGGTCACCCGTGATCAGGGTGATGTGGTGCTTTGCGGTGAGTGACGACTTGGCCGCCTGGGCCGAAGTGGTGCCCGGCTGCTCGGACTTGGCCTGCGCCGGGCTGGTCATGCCCGCCGCGAGGGCCACGGCGGCGGCCGCGGCGATCGTGCCCGCGCACGCCTTTTTCACTTGTCTGCGCAAAACTCCCCCTAGCAGAAGGTCCGGGCGAATACTCCCCATTCACCCGGCCGGGGGTGGTCCCGCACATGCGTGCGCCCCCCGGAATACGCAGTATGCCGGGGGGCGATCAGGCACCTCAAGAGATGAGAG
Organism: Streptomyces pseudovenezuelae; assembly: GCF_029892565.1. GTDB lineage: Bacteria > Actinomycetota > Actinomycetes > Streptomycetales > Streptomycetaceae > Streptomyces > Streptomyces pseudovenezuelae_A. The sequence continues at coordinate 24,315 of NZ_JARXVH010000007.1, forward strand.
GGCGGTAAGAAGTCGGTCGGAGAACTGTTACGCGACCGCGGGAAAGCCGTTACGTTTTCGCGCGGTTCACGCCCCGTCATGCCCCCGCGTTCTCCTTGACAGTGATGCGCCCCTTGCGGATCGTCGCGACGCGCGGGGCCTTCTTCGCGATCGAGGAATCGTGGGTGACCATGATGAAGGTCAGCCCCAACTCCTTCCACATACGCTCCAGTACGTCCATGATCTCGTCGCGCATCGACTCGTCGAGGTTGCCGGTGGGCTCGTCGGCGAGCAGCACCTTCGGCTCCTTCACCAGTGCGCGGGCGATCGCGACGCGCTGCTGCTGACCGCCGGACATCTCCGACGGAAGGTGCCCGAGGCGTTCGCCGAGGCCGACCGACTTCAGTGCCTCCGCTGCTCGTTCGCGGCGGTCCTTGCCCTTGATGCCGAGGGGGACGAGGGCGGTCTCCACGTTCTCCTGGGCGGTGAGGGTGGGGATGAGGTTGAAGGACTGGAAGACGAAGCCGATGTTCTCGCTGCGGACCTTGGTCAGCTTCGCCTCGGAGAGCTTGGCCAAGTCGGTGCCGTCGAGGGTGACTTCACCCGCGGTGGGCCTGTCGAGGGCACCCAGCATCTGGAGCAGGGTGGACTTGCCGCCGCCGGTGGGGCCCTGGATGACCAGGCGGTCGCCGTCTGCGATGGCGAGGTCGACGCTGTCCAGGGCGACGACTGCTTCCTTGCCGCGGGTGTAGCGCTTGGTGACGCCTCTTAGTTCGTACATGGTGGCTCCTGGGAGGATTTGGGGTGGTGCGCTTCGTCGTTTGCTGCCGGCCTGTGGGGGCTGGTCGCGCAGTTCGCCGCGCCCCCTGAGGCCAATTGCGGAACCGTTACTCGACTCTGCGCAGGGCATCCGCCGGGCGGAGCCTCGATGCTCGCCAACCGCCGAACGCTCCGGCGATCAGGCCGCCCGCCACCGCCAGGCCGACCGCGAGGACGACCGTGGTGACGCTCACCGGGGCCGTCAGGGCGACGTCGAGGGTCTTGGCTGCCGCCGTGCGGCCGGGACCGCCGAAGCCGCCGCCACCGCCGCCGCCGGGACCGCCGGCGCCACCACCGGTGCTCCCCATCTGCGCCGACAGGGTGGGGCTGATGGCCGTCACTACATATGCGCCCGCCAGGCCGACGGCGATGCCGAGGATGCCGCCGAGCAGACCGTTGACGACCGCTTCGCCGACGACCTGGCGGGTCACGCGGCCCGACTTCCAGCCGAGGGCCTTGAGGGTGCCGAACTCGCGGACGCGCCGGGAGACGGCGGAGGAGGTGAGGAGACCGGCGACCAGGAAGGCGGCGATCAGGACCGCGATCGAGAGCCACTTGCCGACGCTGGTGGCGAGGGAGGAGGCGGTGGAGAGGGAGCCGGAGACGGTGTCGGCGAGGTCGGCGGAGGTGGTGACCGTCGTACCCGTGACGTTCTTCTGGATCGTGGACTTGACCGAGTTGATCTTCTGCGAGTCGGTCGCCTTGACGTAGATCGTGGTGACCTTGTTCTTCGAGTCACTGAGGGTCTGCGCCTGCTTGAGCGGGACGTACAGGTTGGCGGCCGAGTCGCCGCTGTCGGCGGTGGCGATGCCGATCACCTTGAACTTGACGCTCTTGACGGTGATCGTGGAGCCGACCTTGTACTTCTTCTCCTTGGCGTAGGCCGAGTCGACGACGACGACCTTCGAGTCGGTCTCCGTCGTCTTGAAGGTACGGCCGCTGGTGATCTTCGACGAGGTCAGCGGACCGAGGGCCGGCTTGGTGACGTCGGCGCCGTAGACGGAGTAGCTGTTGACGTCGAAGTTGGCGCCGCCGCCCTGGACTTCACCCTGCGGCTGACCGCCGCCGCCACCGTTCTGACCGCCACCGTTCTGACCGCCGCCGTTCTGGCCGCCGCCGCCCTGCTGCTGGAACTGGCCGCGGGTGAACTGCCCGTCGACCTTGATGACTTGAAGGCTCAGCCCGCCTACGGCGTCAGAGACACCGCTCTGCGAACCGACCTTGGAGACCGTCGTGTTCGACAGGGTCTGGAAGCCCTGCACCATGACGCGGTCACTGCTCTGCTCGGAGTCGGAACCGTCGGCCTGCGCGTCGAAGTTGAAGCGCGGCCGGTCCGAGGTGCTCGTGGAAGCGGCGGCGGCCTTGGTGACCGTCATGTCCGTACCGAGGCCGTACAGCGACTGAAGGACCTTGTCCTGCGCCTTCCCCATGCCGGACGACACGGAGTTGACCACGATGACGAGCGCGATGCCCAGCGCGAGCCCGGAGGCGACGACGAGGGCCGCCTTTCTGCGGCGGCGCAGTTCGCGCCTCAGGTAGGTGAAGAACATGGCCGCAAGCTAGGTACAGCGCGTGATGACTGGATAAGGCCGACATAAGAGAACGATGAGAAGGCTGTGCAGAGGCCCGGAAACACCGATGCCGCCCCTGGGGGCGGCATCGGAAAGCTGTGGACTTCCGTCGGGTCAGACCTCCGAACCGGCCTTCCAGTCCGCCCAGCTGAGGTTCCAGCCGTTCAGGCCGTTGTCCGGGGACACCGTCTTGTCGCCGGTGTTCTGGACCACCACCACGTCTCCGACCATGGAGTTGGTGTAGAACCAGTAGCCCGCCGTGCCGGTGTCGTTGGCGCCCTTGGTGTCGGACAGGCCCACGCAGCCGTGGCTGGTGTTGACGCTGCCGAAGACGGACTTGGCGCCCCAGTAGTTGCCGTGCACGAAGGTGCCGGAGTTGGTGAGGCGGATGGCGTGGGGTACGTCCTTGATGTCGTACTCGCCCTTGCCGTCGTCGTCGGTGAAGCCCACGGTCGCGCCGTTCATGCGCGTCTCCTTGAACTTCTCCGACATCACCATGATGCCTTCGTAGGTCTTGTTGTCGGGCGAACCGGCCGAGATCGGAATGGTCTTGATCGTCGCGCCGTTGTGCGTGATCTTCATCTGCTTGGTCTTCGCGTCGACGTAACTGACCTGGTTACGGCCGATCTTGAAGGTCACCGTCTTCTGCTGCACACCGTAGACACCGGAGGCTCCCTCGACGCCGTCGAGCGCGAGCTTCAGCGTGACGGTGGAGTTCTCGGTCCAGTACTTGTCGGGGCGGAAGTCGATGCGGTTGGCGTTGAACCAGTGCCCGACGACCTCCTGACCGCTGCTGGAGGAGACCGTGATGCCCTTCTGGACCGCGGCCTTCTCGGTGATCGCCTTGTCGAAGTTGATCGACACCGGCATGCCCACACCGACGGTCGAGCCGTCCTCCGGCGTGAAGTTCCCTATGAAGCTGTTGGCCGGGGAGACCGTGGTGAACGAGGCGTTCTCGTGGGCGACGCGCCCGTCCGAGTCCTTCGCGGCGGCGGCCAGCTTGTAGGTGGTCGAGCGCTCCAGCTGGGTGGTCGGCTTCCAGCTGGTCTTGTCGGCCGACAGCTCGCCGGCGACCTTGCCGCCGTCCGCGGTCGTCATCGACACGGTCGTGAGCGTGCCCTTGCTGACGGTCACCGCGGCCGAGTTGTTGATCGACGCGTTGTCCGAGCCGTCCTTGGGCGTGATCTTGATGTCGGCCACCGACGTCTTCTTGGCCGCCGCCTCGTCGGCCTTGGCCTGCGAGGCGTCACCGCCCCCGCCGGAGGCGTCGTCGTCGCTGCCGGAACACGCCGAGAGCACCAGTACTCCGCCGAGCAGTGCGGCCGCGACCGAAAGGCCCCTGCGCCGCTTACTGTCCGTCATCACACGCTTCTCCATCGCTGCCGAAATCCCCAAAACCCCAAGAGTCCCCGTTGACCGACGAGTCCCCGTCGATCGAGTCCCCGTCAACGAACTTCAACGCTACGACCGGTTCATCCCGTTCCACATTCCAGTTACGTGTGGGGCACGCCACGTCCGCCGGGGCGGGTGGTGCGGATCTCGGTCCGTGCGCCACCTGAGACGACGAAACCCCGGCCGGCGGTTGCCACCCGGGGTCACGTTTTCCCCAAGTCGCGTCAGGAGGCGCCGCGCGTCTCCTCGTCCCCCTCGTCCTCCGTATCTCCTTCGTCATCATCCTCGTCCAGATCCCAATCCGGCGAATCGGGGTCGTAGTCGATCGGCTCGCTCGACCAGGAGGCCTGCGCCAGCTCGACCCCGGGCACCTCGCTGACCAGGTCGAACGGATCGACCAGATACGCGAGCGCCTCCGCGGTGTCTTCCGTCACAGCGTCCTCGGCATGTACCCGCTCATCGGCCGGCATATCGTCCTCGTCGGCGATCCGGCGCAGCGCGGCCTTGGCCACGGCGTCCGCGTCGTCGACTTCGAGGACGAGTTCCACGCGAAGCCGTACAAATCGTGAGGTCTCTTCAAGGCTCATGCCGGGAGCGTAAGGCCCACAGCTCCCGTGACTTTCCCGTGACCCACTCCTTTCACTAACATCGGCCCACACGGCCAATTCGCCAGCGCCACAAGGGGATCGATATTCCGTGTCATCCGTTCGCCGTCCGTTGCTGACCGCCACCGCCGCGGGGACCCTGCTGGGTGCCCTCTGGTTCGTCCCGTCCGCCAACGCGACTCAGGACACCCCGGTCAGAGATCAGCCGTCGGCGACCGCGACCACGCAGGCCAGGGCCACTTCGCAGACCGCCGCGGACACCGACTCGGTGTCCGACGACGCGGTCGGGAGCGAGACGCGGCTGGCCGACACGGGCAGCTTCGACACGACCCCGTACGTCGTCGGCGGGACGCTGTTCCTCACCCTGGGTGCCGGGTTCGTCGTCTACTCGGTGCGCCGCGAACGCCTCGGGTTCTAACTGACTTGACGTTTCTTTGACCCGGACTTCATAGTCCGCTCATGAAGAGATCATCGAGGGTGCGCATAGGCGCCACGGCGACCGCGCTGTCGTTCGCCCTCATCACGGGGTGCGGCGGGGAATCCAAGGACACCGAGAGTGGCAACGACTCGGCGGACAAGGGCTCCTCGTCGACCGCGGCCGCCAAGGCGCTCAGCGCGGCCGAGCTGGACAAGCTGATCATCGCCAAGGGGGACCTGGACGGGTTCGACGTCCAATCCGCCGACACCGGGGACAAGTTCGCCGAGTCCAAGGACAAGGTGAAGGTCGTCGACGCCAAGTGCGCGCCGCTCGCCTACGTCCTCACGGGCTTCGCGCCGGGCGCGGACGAGAGCGCGTACGTGAACCGGATGGCCACCGAGAAGGACACCGAGCCGACGCCGACGGGCACCTCCGACGAGGACCTGGACGCCACGATGGACAACCTTCAGGACATCCTCGATTCGACGATGACGGTCGTCTCGCTCTCCTCGTACGACGGCGAGGGCGCCCAGGAGACGCTGAAGTCCGTGTCGGACGCGATCTCCGGCTGCGCGAGCGGGTTCTCGGTCTCGGCTCCGGGCGAGGACACCCAGAAGTTCACGAAGGTCGTCGAGGAGAAGGCCTCCGGCACCGGTGACGAGTCGATCGCCTTCGCGGTGTCCGGCCCGGTCGAGGGCGACATGACCACGGTGCACGGCGAGGTCGTGCGGCACGGCTCCACGGTCGCCGCGTACTACTCGCTCAGCCTGGCGGCGATGGCCGGCGAGAAGGTCACGTACGACATCCCGGCGGAGCTGATCAAGGCCCAGGCGGCCAAGCTCAAGTGACGCTCCGGGGCCCGGTCCACGAGGACCGGGCCCGGGAGTTCCACTAGGAACTCCCCTACGAATTCCCCTACCGCAGCGATCCGTTGACCCTCACTGCAGCGGTCCGGTGACCGTCTCCGCCGCGGCCACCAGTCCCCCCTCGCGCACGAACACGTCCGCCGCGGCCAGGTCGGGCGCCAGGAACCGGTCGGGGCCCGGGCCCCGCACACCGGCGGCCCGCGCGGCCTCGATGACGGCCCGCGAGGCGGCCGCGGGGGTCAGGCCCTCGCGCAACTCGACCGCGCGGGAGGCGGCGTAGAGCTCGACGGCGAGTACGCGCGCGAGGTTGTCGACGGCGGTACGCAGCTTGCGCGCGGCCGACCAGCCCATGGAGACGTGGTCCTCCTGCATGGCGGAGGACGGGATCGAGTCCGCGGACGCCGGTACGGCCAGCCGCTTCAACTCGCTGACCAGGGCGGCCTGCGTGTACTGGGCGATCATCAGGCCCGAGTCGACGCCGGCGTCGTCGGCGAGGAACGGCGGCAGGCCGTGGCTGCGGTTCTTGTCGAGCAGCCGGTCGGTGCGCCGCTCGGCGATGGACGCGAGGTCCGCGACCGCGATCGCGAGGAAGTCGAGGACGTAGGCCACCGGGGCGCCGTGGAAGTTGCCGTTGGACTCGACGCGTCCGTCCGGCAGGACAACGGGGTTGTCGACGGCCGAGGCCAACTCCCGCTCGGCGACCAGGCGGGCGTGCGCCATGGTGTCCCGGCCGGCGCCGGCGACCTGCGGGGCGCAGCGCACCGAGTAGGCGTCCTGGACGCGCGGGGCGTCGTCCTGGTGGTGGCCGGTGAGCTCCGAACCCTTCAGCACCGCCAGCATGTTGGCGGCGCTGGCACCCTGGCCCGGGTGCGGGCGGATGGCGTGCAGTTCGGGGGCGAGCACCTTGTCGGTGCCGAGCAGGGCCTCCAGGGACAGGGCGGCGGTGATGTCGGCCGACTTGTAGAGGAGGTCCAGGTCGGCGAGGGCCATGACCAGCATGCCGAGCATGCCGTCGGTGCCGTTGAGGAGGGCGAGGCCCTCCTTCTCGCGCAGTTCGACGGGGGCGATGCCGTGCTCGGCGAGCAGTTCGCCGGCCGGGCGGACGGTTCCGTCGGAGCCTTCGGCGTCGCCCTCGCCCATCAGCGTCAGGGCGCAGTGCGAGAGCGGGGCGAGGTCGCCGGAGCAGCCGAGGGAGCCGAACTCGTGGACGACCGGGGTGATCCCGGCGTTCAGCACGTCGGCCATGGTCTGCGCGACCTCGGGGCGCACGCCCGTGTGTCCCGAGCAGACGGTCTTGAGCCGCAGGAACATCAACGCCCGTACGACCTCCCGCTCGACCCGCGGTCCCATGCCGGCGGCGTGCGAGCGGACGATGTTGCGCTGCAGCTGGGCACGGAGCTCGGGGCTGATGTGCCGGGTCGCCAGGGCGCCGAAGCCGGTGCTGACGCCGTAGACCGGCTCGGGCTTGGCCGCCAGCGCCTCCACGATCCCGCGGGCCGCGGCGAGGGCCGCCAGCGCCTCCGGGGAGAGCTCGACCCGGGCGCCGTCACGCGCCACGGCGAGAACGTCGGACGCGGTGACCCCGGACGTCCCCACCACCACAGTGTGCATATCCATATTCAGGAGCGTACGCAGTGAAGACGGAGATGTCACTACTGGGTCGGGGTTACGCCCCTTACACATTTCGGCGCGCGCGGGGACCGGCGGCCCCGGCCCCGCCCGTCAGGTGAGCCGGCCCTCGAATCGCCCCGAGTCCGTCAGGTGTGCCTGCCCCGGAACCGGCGCCGCTCGGCCGGCGCCGACGGCGAAGGCGTGTCGGCCAACCGCACGACGGGGTCGTCGACCCCTTCCCGCCCCGCCACCACCGGCCGGTCCGCGTGGAGCGCCTTCGCCCGGTACTGGGCTGCGTCCGCGAGCCGGAAGAGCCGGCGGGCCGAGCGGACAGGACCGATCGGGTCCTCGGTGGACGCGACCCCGCACGCCACCCCGTCACCCAGCTCCAACTCGGCGGCGCGGCGGCAGAGTTCGCGGGCCGCCTCGACCACCTCGTCGGCGGCCGGACCGACCGCGAGGAGACAGAACTCGTCCCCGCCGAGGCGGGCCGCGAGCGCGCCGGGCAGCATCGCCCCGCACAGCGACAGGACGGACCCGAAACGCTCCAGGAGCCGGTCGCCCACCGCGTGCCCCTGGGTGTCGTTGACGCGCTTGAGGCCGTTCAGGTCGCAGACGACGAGGCTGACGACGGTCCCGTCGACGCGGTGCCGCTCGACGGCCTCGTCCAGCCGCAGATCGACCGCGCGGCGGTTGGCGAGCCCGGTGAGGGCGTCGGTGAAGGCGAGCCTGCGCGCCTCCTCAAGGCGCTCGGTCTGGGCGATCCCGGCGGCCACGACGGAGGCCAGGACGGTCGCGAAGTCGGCGTCGGCCCGCGCGAAGACGGGGGCGCCGGCCGGCCGGGCCACGTACAGCTCGCCCCAGGCCCGCCCGTGCAGCACGATCGGCGCGACGACACAGGAGCCGCGGCCCCGGCGGCGCAGGGCGGCGACGCGCTGATGGACGTAACCGGGCCGCCCCCCGGCCGCCGGGCCCTCGGCCGTCTCGACCCAGGCGTTGGGCTCGCCACCGCCCGCCCACCGCTCGTGCAGGAACTCGGTGATCTCCGGGAACTGGTGCACGGGGTACGACTCCCCGTCCGGGAACTCGTCCTCGCCCTCGGCCCGCTCCCCCACGTTCACGAGGACCCGCAGCCGGCTGAGCTCGCGCTCCCACACCGACAGCGCGGCGAAGCTCCCGCCCAGCGCCCGGCACGCCCCGGCCGCCGCCGCCCGCCACGCCTCACGCGAGCCGTGCGCCGCCGCCATGCCCTGCGCCAACGCGACGACGGCCGTGAGCCGGTTGTCCTCACCCATTAACCCAGGTTAGGGAGGTTTGGGTGGTTTCGTGACGTTGGTGCGGCGGTGGGGTGAGTGGGCGGGGCGGGGCCGTACGGGGTCCGGTGGACCATCCGCCCACGCTGACCGCTACTCACCCGGAGCGCTACTCACCCGGCCACTGCGGCTTCCGCTTCTCGTTGAAGGCCGCGACCCCCTCCGCCCGGTCCCCCGAGAACGCCACGGCCCGCCAGGCCGCGTCCTCGACCTCCAGGGCCGCCCGCAGGTCGAGCCCGTGCCCGAGGCGCAACGCACGCTTGGCCGCGCGCAGGCCGACGGGCGAGTTCGCGGCGATACGGGAGGCCAGGGCCAGCGCCGCCTCGCGGTCCTGCCCCGCCTCCACCAGCTCGTCGACGAGCCCCAACTCCCGTGCCTCCGCGGCCTCCAGCCGCCGCGCCGTGAAGATCAGCTCGGCCGCCCGCGCGGCCCCGACCCGCCGGGGCAGCAACTGCGTACCGCCGCCGCCCGGGATCACCCCGACCGACACCTCCGGCAACCCCACCACGGCCGTACGGTCGGCCACGATCAGGTCGCACGACAGGGCCAGCTCGAATCCGCCGCCCAGCGCGTAGCCGTGCACGGCGGCGACGGCCGGGACGGGCAGGTCCAGTACGCCGGTGTAGGCGGCCCGTGAGACGGGGCGCTGGCGCAGCATGTCGGCGTCGCTGAACGAGTTCCGCTCCTTGAGGTCCGCGCCGACGCAGAACGCCCGCTCGTGCGTCGAGGTCACCACGACCGCCCGTACGTCCTGGTCGGCGCCGAGCGCGGCGCAGCCCGCGGCGATCGAGCGGGCCATCTCGCTCGACACGGCGTTCATGGCCTTGGGCCGGTCCAGGACGAGCTCGGCGACATGCCCGTCCCCGTGCCGCCGTACCAGCACGAACTCCCCGAACCGCTCCTCGCTCATGACACCCTCCGGTTAACGCGGGTTAACAACAGCTCCGGCCCCGATCATCGCAGGCGCGCGGAGGCGGGGGAAGGCCGACGGCCCCCGTGCCGGTTCAGGTCCGGCTCCGGGGCCGACTCCCCGTTCGAGTGACAAGCCGCCCAACTCCCGCCGCACCGCCCACGGCAGCGCATAACGTGCGTCCGCCACGGCGCACCGGGGGCGCGCGGGCAGCGGGGAGGGATCGCGATGACAGACACCCAGGTCAGGGCCGACGAGGCAACAGGCGGCGGCACCCGTCTCTTCGGTTCCGGCGGCCGGCACCGCAGGCCGCGGCCCCGCAAGGTGCTCTTCGCCGCGGGCGGCATCGCGCTCGCCGCCGGAGTGCTGAGCCTGGTCCGGCTCGCACCCGAGTCGGGCGTCGGCGGGATCGGCACCGCGGAGGCGGAGCCCGGACTGCACCCCGGCGACCGGGCCGACCGCCCGAAGAACGCCGCCGCCACACTCGCGGCCAGCCCGATCCCGTCGGCGACCTCAGTGATGGGCGGGGAGAGCGCGACACCTACGGTCGTCCCGGTCCCGACGGCCACGACATCACCGACCGCCGCGCCGGGAGTCGGAGCCGCCCCGGGCCCCACGACGATCCCGGAGGCGCCCAACGCCACCCCTACGACGGCGCCCCGGGCCCCCGCGACGACGGCCCCCGCACCACAGCCGACGCCGACCGCGACCCAGCCCCCGGCTCCGGCCCCGACGCACACGACCGCGCCGCAACCCGCCCCGCACCCGACGACCGACCCCGGCCTGTGCGTGCCGATCGTCGGCGTGTGCGTGGGCCTGCTGTCGCACTGATCCGCCGGCCTACGGAAAAGTCCGGTACCGAAAAGTCCGGTACCGAGAAGGCCGGACTACGCCGTTCCGGCCCGCCGCGTGAGCAGCCACGGTTCGACCACGCCCAGGCCTCGCACCGGCCGCTGCCACATCGGCTGGAGCCCGAAACGGTAGGTCGGCGGGTCCTCGCCCTCCTTCTCGGCGGTGGCCGCGGCCTCGGCGGCCTCCGCCTCCGAGGCGGGCGCCTCGCCGCTGCGGATCAGCTCCTCCGCGAAGGCGCTGTCGACCAACACCGCGTCCCGAGGAGCTATCGACGTCAGCCGCGAGGCCAGGTTCACCGTCGTGCCGAAGACATCGCCCATACGGGTGGTGACCGTGCCGAAGGCGATGCCGACCCGCAGCTCGGGCATCGTCTCGTCGTTCGCCATCGTCTCGATCAGCCGCAGCGCGATCTCCGCGGCGATCCCGGCGTCGTCCGCCGAGTACAGCACCTCGTCGCCGAGCGTCTTGATGAGCCGTCCGCCGTGCGCGGCCACCAGGTCCGCGGCGGTCGTCTCGAAGGCCTCGACGAGTTCGCCGAGCTCCTCCTCCTCCATCCGCCGGGTCAGCCGCGTGAAGCCGACCAGGTCGGCGAACCCGACCGCGAGCCGCCGGTCCACCATCTCCTCGTCGTCGGCCGCCTGGACGACCCGGCCGGTCGCGGCGGCGAGCTGGCGCCGCCAGACGTAGACGAGGAACTCCTCCAGCTCGGGCAGCAGCAGCTCGACGAGGGGGTACGTCACCTCGGTGCGCGTCATGCCCGGCTCGGGCGGCTCGGTCAGGCCCTCAAGGAAACTGTCGATCTGCCACTCGGCCAGGCGGGCGGTGGTCTGCCCGGTGGACCGGGCCACCTGCACCGCCATCGCCTCGCTGAGCAGGCCCGCCTCCACGAGACCGGCGAGCCGGCGCAGGGCCAGCACGTCCGCCTCCGTGAGCGCCTTGGCCTGGCCGATGTCGGCGAAGCCCATCGCCCGCCAGAAACGCGAGGCCAGCTCCATGGAGACGCCCGCGCTGCGCGCCGCCTGGAAAGGGGTGTAGCGCCGCTCCGCGCCGAGGATGAGCCCTTCGAGGCGCAGGGCGAGCGGGTCCTCTCCGAGGGTCTCGCCCGGGTTGTCTGCGAGGTCGCCGGGGTTGTCGGGCGGGTCAACCCGGCCGTCCGCGCCCGCGCCGGAGCCCGTGTCGTCGACGGTCACGCCTGCTGCCCTTCCGATCTGCCGCGGTCAGGTATCGACCGGCCATAACTCTACGGCAGCTGTGCCGTAGCTCACTCCGTAGTCGACGTGACCGTCTACTGGGGGCTGTGCCTATGAAGCAACGAAGGACCCGCCCGACACCCTCACGCCGGGCGCAAGTGCACGATGTCCCCCGCCCCCACCGGCTCCTGCACCCCCTCCTCCGTGGCCAGGACCAGCCTTCCGTCACCGTCGATCGCGACCGCCTCGCCGGTAATCGAGCGGTCGCCGGGGAGTTCGGCACGTACGACTCGGCCCAGCGTGGCGCAGCCCGCCGCGTACGTCTCCTGCAACCCGCTCGCCACCGGGTCGCCGCCCGCCCCGCGCCAGCGGCCGTACCACTCCTCCAGGGAACGGAGGACGGCCCGCAGCAGAGGGTCCCTGTCCGTGGTCACCGCGTCGGCCAGCGCCAGCGAACCGGCCTGCGGCACCGGCAGCTCGCTCTCCCGCAGGGTGACGTTGATGCCCACGCCGACGACCACCGCGTCGTCGCCCGCCCGCTCGGCGAGGATGCCGCCGGCCTTGCGTTCCTGGCCGTCGATGGTCACCAGGAGGTCGTTGGGCCACTTGAGGGCGGTGTCGACGCCGGCCGAGCGGGAGAGGCCCGTCGCCACGGCGACTCCGGTGAGGAGGGGGAGCCAGCCCCAGCGGGTCACCGGGACCTCGGCGGGGCGGAGCAGGACGGAGAAGAAGAGGCCGGAGCGGGGCGGTGCCGTCCACTGGCGGTCGAGACGGCCGCGGCCCGCGGTCTGCTCCTCGGCCACCAGTACCGTGCCCTCGTCCGCCTTGCCGGAGCCGGCCAGGGCGACCAGGTCGGAGTTGGTGGAGCCGGTGCTCTGCACCACCGTCACCTCGCGCCACAGCCCGCCCTCCCGCAACAGCCCGCGCCGCAGCGCGAGGGCGTTGAGGGGTGGCCGTTCGAGGTCGGACCAGCGGCTGTCGTCTGAGGCATCGCGCGGCGTCATGCAAGCCACCCTAGGTGTGGCAAACGCCGCACTGCCGATTGGTAGGCACACCACTACGCTACGGATGAGTAACCGTCCCCCCTTTTGAGCAGGCAGGGAGCCACGATCCCGATGTCCGAGCCGGAAGAGCGCCACGAGATCCAAGAGACCCAAGGGATCCAAGGGACCCCTGGGATCGACATCCACACCACCGCGGGCAAACTCGCGGATCTCCAGCGCCGGATCGACGAGGCGACGCACGCCGGCTCCGCACGCGCCGTCGAAAAGCAGCACGCCAAGGGCAAGTTGACGGCCCGTGAGCGGATCGACCTGCTGCTCGACGAGGGTTCCTTCGTCGAGCTCGACGAGTTCGCCCGGCACCGCTCCACCAACTTCGGCCTGGAGCACAACCGCCCTTACGGGGACGGCGTGGTGTCCGGCTACGGCACGGTCGACGGCCGCCCGGTCGCCGTCTTCTCCCAGGACTTCACCGTCTTCGGCGGCGCCCTCGGCGAGGTCTACGGCCAGAAGATCGTCAAGGTCATGGACTTCGCCCTGAAGACCGGCTGCCCGGTCATCGGCATCAACGACTCCGGCGGGGCCAGGATCCAGGAGGGGGTCGCCTCTCTCGGCGCGTACGGCGAGATCTTCCGCCGCAACACCCATGCGTCCGGGGTGATCCCGCAGATCTCGCTCGTCGTCGGGCCCTGCGCCGGCGGCGCGGTCTACTCCCCCGCCATCACCGACTTCACGGTCATGGTCGACCAGACCTCGCACATGTTCATCACGGGCCCGGACGTCATCAAGACCGTCACCGGCGAGGACGTCGGCTTCGAGGAGCTGGGCGGCGCCCGCACCCACAACTCCGTGTCCGGCGTGGCCCATCACATGGCCGGCGACGAGAAGGACGCCATCGAGTACGTCAAGCAGCTGCTGTCGTACCTGCCGTCCAACAACCTCTCCGAGGCCCCGGTCTTCCCCGAGGAGGCCGATCTCGCCGTCACGGACGAGGACTTGGAGCTGGACACCCTCGTACCGGACAGCGCGAACCAGCCGTACGACATGCACACGGTGATCGAACACGTCCTGGACGACGCCGAGTTCTTCGAGACGCAGGCCCTGTACGCGCCGAACATCCTCACCGGCTTCGGCCGCGTCGAGGGACGGCCGATCGGGATCGTCGCCAACCAGCCGATGCAGTTCGCCGGTTGCCTCGACATCACCGCGTCCGAGAAGGCCGCCCGCTTCGTGCGCACCTGCGACGCCTTCAACGTCCCGGTGCTGACCTTCGTGGACGTCCCCGGCTTCCTGCCCGGCGTCGACCAGGAGCACGACGGCATCATCCGCCGCGGCGCCAAACTGATCTACGCCTACGCCGAGGCGACGGTCCCCCTGATCACCGTCATCACCCGCAAGGCCTTCGGCGGCGCCTACGACGTCATGGGCTCCAAGCACCTCGGCGCCGACCTCAACCTCGCCTGGCCCACCGCCCAGATCGCCGTCATGGGCGCCCAGGGCGCGGTCAACATCCTGCACCGGCGCACCATCGCCGAGGCGCAGACGAACGGCGACGTCGAGGCGACCCGCGCCCGCCTCATCCAGGAGTACGAGGACGCCCTCCTCAACCCCTACATCGCGGCCGAACGCGGCTACATCGACGCCGTCGTCATGCCCTCCGACACCCGCGGCCACATCGTCCGCAGCCTGCGCCAACTCCGCACCAAGCGCGAGACCCTGCCCCCCAAGAAGCACGGCAACATCCCCCTCTAGCCCGCCCGGGAGCCGCCATGAACATCAAGGTCGTACGGGGCAATCCGACCCCGGAGGAGTTGGCCGCCGCCCTGGCGGTGGTCCGAGCCCGAGCGGTAGCGGCAGAGGCCACGCCGGGTGATGAGGAGCCCGCGCGGGCAGCATGGTCCGACCCGTCAAGGATCGCGACCCACCGCCTACCGCAGCCGGGGCCCACGGCATGGACCCGCACCTACTGGCCGAGCTAGTCCTGGCCGACTTCTTCTTTGGGGGCGCGGGGAACCGCGCACAGAGGGACAACTCAGGGCGCCAATTTAAGTACCCGTACTCAGGCGCCCTCCCTCGCCCAGCCGCACGCTAGTGACATGCTTTGGTCCGACCCGAAGAACGAGCCGCCTGACGAACTCCGCGACATGCAGGAGACCCTCAGGCGGCTCGGCTTCTTCCTGGCCCTGGCCATGATCGTCGCCATGATCGTGCTGGGCGTGAGATAGGGGCCGACGGCTAATCTGACCGCATGACCGCTCAGCCGCGCAGACGACTCGTCCTCGCCTCCCAGTCCCCGGCCCGCCTCAACCTCCTCCGCCAAGCGGGCCTCGCACCGGAGGTGATCGTCAGCGGGGTGGACGAGGACGCCATCACCGCCCCCACCCCCGCCGAGCTCGCGCTCGCCCTGGCCGAGGCGAAGGCCTCCGTCGTGGCCGCCCGTCCGGAGGTGCACGGCGCCCTGGTGATCGGCTGTGACTCGGTGCTGGACCTGGACGGCGAGGCGCTGGGCAAGCCGGCCGACGCCGAGGAGGCGACGGCCCGTTGGAAGGCGATGCGCGGCCGTGTGGGCACGCTCCAGACCGGTCACTGCGTCTGGGACACCTCGGACGACAACAAGCGGTACGTGTCGGCGACGGCGTCCACCGTCGTCCGCTTCGGCGAGCCCACCGACGAGGAGATCGCCGCGTACGTCGCCACGGGCGAACCCCTCTACGTCGCCGGGGCGTTCACGCTCGACGGCCGCAGCGCGCCGTTCATCGAGGGCATCGACGGCGACCACGGCAACGTGATCGGCCTCAGCCTGCCCCTGGTTCGCCGCCTGCTGGCCGAACTGGGCGTCGGCATCACGGAGTTGTGGGCGCCGGCGGAGTCGTGACCTTCGGGCCGTCACTCCCCTCGGCGTCCTGGGGCTCCTCGGGGGCGGGCGCAGCCTTGGTGTCGTAGGTCATCAGCAGCAGCACGATGAGCGCGAGTACGACGATCATGAACAGGAACGCCGTCCAGCCCACCAGCCCCCACACGAAGGCGGCGAGCAGCCCGTGCACCACCGCCGCGCTGATCAGCAGGACGCGGCCGAGGCCGGCCGGGGGGCGGTTGCGCAGGGCCACGAGCAGGGCGACCAGTCCGCACAGGGCGTAGTAGAGGCCGAAGACGACCCCGCCGGCCTTCGAGGACACGGCCATGGTGTCCGGGTCGAGACCGGCCAGGGACATGTCCTGGCGGTCGACGACGATGCCGAGGAACCAGTTCAGCGCGAAGACGCCGAACGCCTCGGCGAACAGCACGATCGCCACGATCCACGCCACCGGCCTGCGTATCACCGGTCCCCACCCACTTCCGAGCCGAGCCTTGTTACCCCAAGTACGTTCGATACACCGCGAACGCTACTAACGGGTAAACCCGGGGACAAGGGTTCTGCGGACCGCAAAGAATCATTGGGCCATTCGTAGGGACTCCACAAAGAAACCGCGTGGCCCGCAGCACGTGATGACAGAGACCTTGACCACAGGAGCGGGCTAGGGTTTCCCCAAGGAGTCCCGCGCACCTAGGTGCGACAAGGGATTTCACGGGTCGAGCACGCCGCGCATCACGCTCCGTGTGGGCAAGCTCACCACCCGGGACGGGTCGAAGTGCCGTGTCGGCAGTCCCTAAACTCGGCTTGTTTCAAGGAGGGAGCCTCAATCGTGCGCAAGGTGCTCATCGCCAACCGTGGCGAAATCGCTGTCCGCGTGGCCCGGGCCTGTCGGGACGCCGGGATCGCGAGCGTGGCCGTATACGCCGACCCGGACCGGGACGCTCTGCATGTCCGCGCCGCGGATGAGGCGTTCGCCCTGGGCGGTGACACCCCGGCGACCAGCTACCTCGACATCGAGAAGGTCCTGAACGCGGCCCGCGAGTCCGGCGCCGACGCCATCCACCCCGGCTACGGCTTCCTCTCCGAGAACGCGGAGTTCGCCCAGGCGGTCCTGGACACGGACCTGATCTGGATCGGCCCGCCGCCGCAGGCCATCCGCGACCTGGGTGACAAGGTGGCGGCCCGGCACATCGCGCAGCGCGCCGGTGCCCCGCTGGTCGCCGGCACGCCCGACCCGGTCTCGGGCTCGGACGAGGTCGTCGCCTTCGCCCAGGAGCACGGGCTGCCGATCGCCATCAAGGCCGCCTTCGGTGGCGGTGGCCGCGGTCTGAAGGTCGCCCGCACGCTCGAAGAGGTCCCGGAGCTGTACGACTCCGCGGTGCGCGAGGCGGTCGCCGCCTTCGGGCGCGGTGAGTGCTTCGTCGAGCGGTACCTGGACAAGCCCCGGCACGTGGAGACGCAGTGCCTGGCCGACAGCCACGGCAACGTGGTCGTCGTATCGACGCGTGACTGCTCGTTGCAGCGCCGGCACCAGAAGCTGGTCGAGGAGGCGCCCGCGCCGTTCCTGTCCGACGAGCAGGTCGCCGAGCTGTACGCCTCCTCGAAGGCCATCCTCAAGGAGGCCGGCTATGTCGGCGCCGGGACCGTGGAGTTCCTGGTCGGCGTGGACGGCACGATCTCCTTCCTGGAGGTCAACACCCGTCTCCAGGTGGAGCACCCGGTCACCGAGGAGGTCGCCGGCATCGACCTCGTGCGCGAGATGTTCCGTATCGCCGACGGCGAGGAACTCGGCTACGGCGACCCCGAACTGCGCGGCCACTCCTTCGAGTTCCGCATCAACGGCGAGGACCCGGGCCGCGGCTTCCTGCCCGCCCCCGGCACCGTGACGACCTTCGCCCCGCCGTCGGGCCCGGGCGTCCGCCTGGACGCGGGCGTGGAGTCCGGCTCGGTCATCGGCCCGGCCTGGGACTCGCTCCTGGCCAAGCTGATCGTCACCGGCGCCACCCGCGCGCAGGCGTTGCAGCGCGCGGCCCGCGCCCTGGACGAGTTCCAGGTCGAGGGCATGGCCACCGCCATCCCGTTCCACCGCGCGGTCGTCAGGGACCCGGCGTTCGCCCCCGAACTCACCGGCAGCCAGGACCCGTTCACGGTCCACACCCGCTGGATCGAGACCGAGTTCGTCAACGAGATCAAGCCCTTCACCGCCCCCGCCGACGCGGAGACGGACGAGGACCCGGACCGCGAGACGATCGTCGTCGAGGTCGGCGGCAAGCGCCTGGAGGTCTCCCTCCCGTCCTCGCTGGGCATGTCGCTGGCCCGCACCGGCCTCGCCGCCGGCGCCCGCCCCAAGCGCCGCGCGGCCAAGAAGTCCGGCCCCGTCGCCTCCGGTGACACGCTCGCCTCCCCGATGCAGGGCACGATCGTCAAGATCGCGGTCGAGGAGGGCCAGGAGGTCAAGGAGGGCGACCTGGTGGTCGTACTCGAAGCGATGAAGATGGAACAGCCGCTCAACGCGCACAAGGCCGGCACCATCAAGGGCCTGTCCGCCGAGGTCGGCGCCTCCATCACCTCGGGCGCCGCGATCTGCGAGATCAAGGACTGAGCCGTACGGCATCGACAGGCGCCCGGCAGACGGCAACGGCCGCTCTGCCGGGCGCCTTCGCACAAGGGCAGGTGAGTCCCATGACGGCCAACCCCCCGGCAGGCCTACGCGCCGACGCCCGCCGCAACTACGAGCGCCTCCTCACCGAGGCCCGCGCCACCTTCGCCGCCCAGGGCACGGACGCTTCCCTGGAACACGTGGCCCGGCGCGCGGGCGTGGGCATCGGCACGCTGTACCGCCACTTCCCCAACCGTCACGCCCTGTTGAGCGCCGTCTTCGAGGACGCGGTGGGCGACCTGCTCTCCCGCGCCCACACCCTCCTGGACGCCCCCGACCCCTGCACGGCCCTGGTCACCTGGCTACGAGAGATCGTCACCCACGCCGGCGAGTACCGAGGCTTGTCCAGAGCGCTGATGTCCGTCACGACGGACCACACGTCAGCCCTGTCCCGCTGCAGCGACCCGATCCAACAGGCGGGCGCCGCACTCCTGACCCGGGCTCAGCAAGCGGGCACGGTCCGCGAGGACATCACCATCACCGACCTCCTCCAACTGACCCACGCCATCGCGTTGGCAGCGGAGGAGTCTCCGGGAGACCCAAATCTGGCGGACCGTCTACTGACCCTGACCCTACGGGGCTTGAAGACGGGTTGATTGTCGATCGAGGCGCAGGTGCATGCCCCTAAGGGGCACGGGGAACTGCGCGACAAGCCACGAACTGCCCGCACCCGCCCACGAACACAGTCCCCTACGGCGAATAGGCGCCCTTAACGCCGCCGCATATCAGCGACCCGGGCCCGCTCGGCCCCCGGCGAAGTCTCACCGAGCGTCGTGGCCGACCTAAGTCCCGCCGCCCCCCGCCGAGGCGCCGGCAGAGCCACATCCCGCCGAGCCCCCCGGGGAGGGACCGCATCATTCCCCGCCGTATTTCCCGACGCCCCCGCGACAGCGATCTGCACACCCTGATCAGCCAACGCCTGCAATTCGGCGCCCGCCCGATCATCATGCGCAGGCGGCTCGTCGGTCACCAGCCGCGTGATCACATCCGTGGGCACGGTCTGGAACATCGTGTCCGAACCGAGCTTCGTGTGATCGGCGAGGACGACGACCTCCGCCGCGGCCTGCACCAGCGCCCGGTCGACGGACGCCGACAGCATGTTGGACGTGGAGAGCCCCCGCTCGGCGGTGAGCCCACTCCCGGAGAGGAAGGCACGGGACACGCGCAGCCCCTGAAGGGACTGTTCGGCACCGCTGCCCACCAGGGCATAGTTGGAGCCACGCAGGGTGCCGCCGGTCATCACGACCTCCACGCGGTTGGCATGGGCCAACGCCTGGGCCACCAACAGGGAGTTGGTGACGACGGTCAGTCCGGGCACCCGGGCGAGCCGGCGTGCCAGTTCCTGGGTGGTGGTTCCCGCCCCGACCACGATGGCCTCGCCCTCTTCGACGAAGCTCGCGGCGAGATCGGCGATGGCCGTCTTCTCGGCGGTCGCGAGATGTGATTTCTGCGGAAAGCCGGACTCCCGCGTGAACCCGCCCGGCAGTACCGCACCGCCATGCCGGCGGTCGAGGAGTCCTTCTGCCTCCAGTGCGCGCACGTCCCGCCGTACGGTCACTTCGGAGGTCTGGACGACGCGGGCGAGTTCCCGGAGCGACACGGCCCCGTTTGCTCGCACCATTTCGAGGATCAATTGGCGACGTTCTGCAGCGAACACGAAACTGACAGTAACGCGGACGACCGTCTGCTTTCAGCAGTTTGCGCCGAATAGCAGAAGTTGTTCGCACACAAGCACGGGAAGTGGTATAAGGCCTATCCGTGCCGACTATGCCGTACGCATGCTCGACAACTCCCCGTGACCAGCGGGGAGTCGGTTTTCGCGGTCAGGCCTCGCCCGTCGCCTTACGGGTGTGCAGCTGTCGGGCCACCTCGGCGATCGACCCCGAAAGGGAGGGATAAACGGTGAACGCGTTCGCGATCTGTTCGACCGTCAGATTGTTGTCGACGGCGATCGAGATCGGATGGATCAGTTCCGAGGCGCGCGGGGAGACCACGACACCGCCGACCACGATGCCGGTGCCGGGGCGGCAGAAGAGCTTCACGAAGCCGTCCCGGATGCCCTGCATCTTGGCGCGCGGGTTGCGCAGCAGCGGCAGCTTCACCGCGCGGGCGTCGATCTTCCCGGAGTCGACGTCGGCCTGGGAGTAGCCGACGGTGGCGATCTCGGGGTCGGTGAAGACGTTCGAGGAGACCGTCTTGAGGTTGAGGGGGGCCACCGCGTCGCCGAGGAAGTGGTACATGGCGATACGGCCCTGCATGGCGGCCACGGAGGCGAGCGCGAAGATGCCGGTCACATCCCCGGCCGCGTACACGCCCGGAGCGGTCGTGCGGGAGACCTTGTCGGTCCAGATGTGGCCCGACTCGCGCACCCGCACGCCGGCTTCCTCCAGACCGAGGCCCGCGCTGTTGGGGATGGCGCCGACGGCCATCAGGCAGTGGGAGCCGGTGATGACGCGGCCGTCGGAGAGGGTGACCTCGACCCGGTCGCCGACCCGCTTGGCGGCGGCGGCACGGGAGCGGGCCATGACGTTCATGCCCCGGCGCCGGAAGACGTCCTCCAAGACGGCGGCAGCGTCCGGGTCCTCGCCGGGCAGCACGCGGTCGCGGGAGGAGACGAGGGTGACCTTGGAGCCGAGGGCCTGGTAGGCGCCGGCGAACTCGGCGCCGGTGACGCCGGAGCCGACCACGATGAGTTCTTCGGGCAGTTCGGTGAGGTCGTAGACCTGCGTCCAGTTGAGGATGCGCTCGCCGTCGGGCAGGGCGTCGTCCAGCTCGCGGGGGTGTCCGCCGGTCGCGATGAGCACGGCGTCGGCGACGAGGGTCTCCTCGGTGCCGTCGGCCGCGGTGACCACGACCTTGCGGGAGCCGTCCAGGGCCTGCATGCCCTCCAGGCGGCCACGGCCGCGCAGGACCCGGGCGCCGGCCCGGGTGACGGAGGCGGTGATGTCGTGCGACTGGGCGAGGGCGAGCCGCTTCACACGCCGGTTCACCTTGCCGAGGTCCACGCCGACCACCCGGGCCGCCTGTTCCAGCGGTGGGGTGTCGTCGGCGACGATGATGCCCAGCTCTTCGTACGAGGAGTCGAAGGTGGTCATCACCTCCGCCGTGGCGATGAGGGTCTTCGACGGCACGCAGTCGGTCAGCACCGACGCCCCGCCCAGACCGTCGCAGTCGACGACGGTCACCTCCGCGCCGAGCTGCGCCGCTACCAGGGCAGCTTCGTATCCGCCGGGTCCACCACCGATGATCACGATCCGAGTCACGTACCCCATTGTCCCGCACGCTTCAAGGTGCGATCGCCAGGGGGCGGGCCGAGGGGCCCGTGGTGCCGGAGAGGGGCGTGTGTCGGCTGCCGTACCCTCGACGCATGTCGCTCTACGCCGCGTACGCCGGCAACCTCGACGCGCGGCTGATGACCCGCCGCGCTCCCCACTCGCCCATGCGCGCCACGGGCTGGCTGAACGGGTGGCGGTTGACCTTCGGGGGCGAGCACATGGGCTGGGAGGGCGCGCTGGCGACGCTGGTCGAGGACCCGCTCTGCCAGGTCTTCGTCGCGTTGTACGACATCGCGCCGCTGGACGAGGAGTCCATGGACCGGTGGGAGGGCGTCGGCCTCGGCATCTACCGCCGGATGCGGGTCCGGGTGCACACGCTGGAGGGCGAGGAGCCCTCGTGGGTGTACGTCCTCAACGGGTACGAGGGTGGGTTGCCGTCCGCCCGTTACCTCGGGGAGCTGGCGGACGCGGCCGAGTCGGCGGGGGCGCCGCACGACTATGTGATGGAGCTGCGCAAGCGGCCCTGTTGAACACAGGGGTCACACGGGAAAGTGACAGGCGCCACAAAGATCCCGTTCTGTCGCAGGGTTCGTTGGAAACGACAAGACAACGATCGCCATCCCGTCAGCTCTGTCATCTACGCGCGTAGGCCTTGACCGGCTACCCTCATCGCGTGAACGCATCTCTTCTTCCGGACGACATCCAGGGCGACCCCTATGCCGCCGCCGACGCCGCCGCCTCGCGCCTGCGCGAACTGACCGGCGCCGAGACCCATGACGTCGCCCTCGTGATGGGCTCGGGCTGGGCTCCGGCCGTGGACGCCCTGGGCGCACCCGACGCCGAGTTCCAGGTCACCGAGCTGCCCGGCTTCCCGCCGCCGGCGGTGGAGGGACACGGCGGCACGGTCCGCTCGTACCAGATCGGCGCGAAGCGGGCCCTGGTCTTCCTGGGCCGTACCCACTACTACGAGGGCCGTGGCGTCGCCGCCGTCGCGCACGGTGTGCGTACCGCGGTGGCCGCCGGCAGCAAGACGATCGTCCTCACCAACGGGTGTGGCGGTCTGCGCGAAGGTATGCGGCCGGGGCAGCCGGTACTGATCAGCGACCACATCAATCTGACGGCGACCTCTCCGATCGTCGGCGCGAACTTCGTCGACCTCACCGATCTCTACTCGCCTCGGTTGCGGGCGTTGTGCAAGGAGATCGACCCGAGTCTGGAGGAGGGCGTGTACGCGCAGTTCCCCGGGCCGCACTACGAGACTCCGGCGGAGATTCGGATGGCTCGGGTGATCGGGGCGGATCTGGTGGGCATGTCGACTGTGCTCGAAGCGATTGCTGCGCGTGAGGCGGGGGCTGAGGTGCTGGGTATTTCCCTGGTGACGAATCTCGCCGCGGGTATGACGGGTGAGCCGCTGAACCATGAGGAGGTTCTGCAGGCCGGGCGGGACTCTGCCACTCGGATGGGGTCTCTGCTCACTCAGGTGCTTGGTCGGCTGTAGGTGCGCTGCTGGGGCTTCGCCCCCAGACCCCCATCGGCCCCGAAAGGGCCTCGTCCTCAAACGCCGGACGGGCTGAAAGACACGGACTGGCGTTGGCACACTCACGGAGGTTGAAGCGACCGTGCACGACGATCTCATCGCCCGGGCCCAGGCCTGGCTCGCCGAGGACCCGGACCCGGACACGCGCGACGAGTTGGCCAAGCTCATCGAGGCCGGGGATGTCGCCGAACTCGGCGAGCGGTTCAGCGGGACCCTCCAGTTCGGCACCGCGGGTCTTCGCGGTGAGCTCGGGGCCGGGCCGATGCGCATGAACCGGGCGGTCGTCATTCGGGCCGCCGCCGGGCTCGCCGCCTATCTCAAGGGGAAGGGCGAGACGGACGGGCTCGTCGTCGTCGGGTACGACGCCCGGCACAAGTCCGCCGACTTCGCCCGGGACACCGCCGCCGTGATGACGGGGGCCGGGCTGCGGGCCGCCGTGCTTCCCCGGCCGCTGCCGACGCCCGTACTCGCCTACGCCATAAGGCACTTGGGCGCCGTCGCCGGTGTCGAGGTCACCGCCAGTCACAATCCGCCCCGCGACAACGGGTACAAGGTGTACCTCGGCGACGGCTCGCAGATCGTGCCGCCCGCGGATGCGGAGATCGCCGCCGAGATCGATGCCATCGCGCGCCTGGACGATGTTCCTCGTCCCGATGCCGGCTGGGAGATTCTCGACGACGCCGTCCTCGACGCCTATCTCGCGCGCACGGATGCCGTGCTTGCCGAGGGGTCGCCGCGTAGCGCTCGTACCGTCTATACCGCCATGCACGGTGTCGGCAAGGACGTGTTGATGGCCGCCTTCGCTCGGGCCGGGTTCCCGGAGCCCGTGCTCGTGGCCGAACAGGCCGAGCCCGACCCGGACTTCCCTACCGTCTCCTTTCCCAATCCGGAGGAGCCGGGGGCCATGGATCTCGCGTTCGCGCGGGCCCGGGCCACCGATCCCGACCTGATCATCGCCAACGACCCCGACGCCGACCGCTGTGCCGTCGCCGTCAAGGAGAGCGGTGAGTGGCGGATGCTGCGCGGGGACGAGGTCGGCGCGTTGCTGGCCGCGCATCTCGTGCGGCGCGGGGCGCGGGGGACCTTCGCCGAGTCGATCGTGTCGTCCTCGCTGCTCGGGCGGATCGCCGAGAAGGCCGGGCTGCCGTACGAGGAGACGCTGACCGGGTTCAAGTGGATCGCCCGGGTGGAAGGGCTGCGCTACGGCTATGAGGAGGCCCTCGGCTACTGCGTGGACCCCGACGGTGTGCGCGACAAGGACGGCATCACCGCCGCGCTTCTCGTCACCGAGCTTGCCTCCGAACTGAAGGAGGAGGGGCGGACGTTGCTCGATCTCCTCGACGATCTCGCCGTCGAGCACGGGCTGCACGCCACCGACCAGTTGGCGGTGCGGGTCGAGGACCTGTCCGTGATCGCCGATGCCATGGGGCGGCTGCGGGAGCGGCCCCCGACCGAGTTGGCGGGGCTCGCCGTCACCCGGTCCGAGGACCTCAATCAGGGCACCGACCGGCTGCCGCCCACCGACGGGCTGCGGTACACGCTGGAGGGGGCCCGCGTGATCGTCCGCCCGAGCGGCACCGAGCCGAAGCTGAAGTGCTACCTGGAGGTCGTCGTGCCGGTCGGCGCGCTCGCCGATCTTCCGGCGGCGCGGGCCAAGGCCTCGGACCTGCTGGCGGCGATCAAGCGGGACCTGTCGGCGGCGGCCGGTATCTGACCCCCGTCAACCTCCCTCTACGGTCGGTCAGTCGGCCTTCCGCTCGACCGTGAAGCGGTCCACCTCCGCGCCCGTCGCGGCCAGCGCCCGTACCGTCAGGGTCGAGGTGCCGTGTCGGTGGGCGGGGGTGACGTCGACGCGGATGAAGGAGTAGCCGGTGTAGCGGACCCGGGACCAGTCGACGTTCTCGGTGACCTTGCCGTCGGCGCCCGTCCAGTACGTCGGCACCGGGCCGACCTCGTCCTCGTGGCCCTCGTAGCTGTCGGCCACGGGGAAGGCATAGACGCTCTCGCCGCCCGCGCCCGCCGTCACGTACACCACGCCGCCGCGCGCGGGTTCGTGCGTGCCGCCGATGGGGAGGGCGCGTACGGCCTTGTCCCGGACGACCGGGTCGGTGCGCTCGTAGATGTGGTTGTGGCCGTTGACCACGAGGTCCACCTGGTGCTTCTCGTAGAGCGGCACCCACTGCTCGCGCACCCCGCCCTCGGAGGCGTGCGAGGTGGTGGTGGAGTAGGCGCAGTGGTGGTGGAAGACGACGATGAAGTCGATGCCGGGCGTCCTGCGCAGTTGGCCGAGGCGCTTGTCGAGCCAGACGGTCTGTTTGCCGTGCGTGTAGCCGATGTTGGCGGGGATCTCGTACGACACGTCGTTGGCGTCGATCGAGACGACGGCGACGTTGCCGTGCACGAAGGAGTACACGCCCGGGGCGTTGTCGGGGTCGAAGCCGTTGGCCGGGAGGGTGAAGCGGGCCTCGTTGCCGCCGTAGCCGTTGGGTGAGTACCAGGCCTCCATGTCGTGGTTGCCGAACGCGACCATCCAGGGCACGCGGCTGGACAGCGGCTCGATCTGGGCGAGGAACTGGTCCCACTGGCGGGCGTCGTAGCTGCTGCTGTCGGCGGGCAGGCCGTGGCCGGTCTCCTCGGCGTAGCAGATGTCGCCCGCGTGCAGGTGGAAGGCCGGGTTCTGGGCCTGGACCAGGGCGTTGAGGCCGATGGAGGTGTAGCTCGGGTTCTGGTCGCCGAACGCCGTGAAGGTGAAGGGGCGGGTGGTGCGCTCGGCGGGGGCGGTGGTGAAGGAGTAGACGGTGTGCGCGGCGCCGGGGTGGGCGGGGTCGAAGCCGTCGTGGCCGACGCCGTAGTAGTACGTGGTGCCGGGGCGCAGGTTGTCCAGGGCCGCGTGGACGTAGTACTGGTCGATGTCGGCGCTCTTGCCGACGCCGGCCGGGGTGAACAGGTCGCGGACCTCGGCGGGGATGCGGTGGCCGAGGTCGAGGGGGCTCAGGCCGATCCGCAGGTAGGGGTCGCGGACGGGGAGCGGGACCTGCCAGGAGACCCGCATCTGGGTGCGCGGGTCGGCGCCGTAGGCGAGGTGCCGGCCGAACGGCGCCACCAGCGCGCCGTCGACGGAGTCGGTGGACGGGCGGGTGATGAGGTCCGGGGTCGCGGCTCCGGCCGGGCCCGACGCGGCGAGTCCGGCGCCCGTGGCGGCGGCGATGGCGCTGGTGCGCAGCAGGCCGCGGCGGGACAGGGCGCCGCGGAGGTACGCGTGCCGCTCCGGCATGGTCAGTCCGTCGGCCAGTTCGGCGGGGATGCCCATGCGGGGCGTGTGCAGAGGGGAGTTCATGGGCGTGACGCTGGCAGCGGCCGGTGAATGGGGACTGGACTGAACCTCTGCATTGGCCCATGTACGGGTCCGTAGCACCCCATCGGGTGATTTACCGGGGTCCGTTGACCTGGGTTCCACGTCCTGCCGGGGCGCGGCGGCAACGGTGGACGGCGAACGCACCGCCGAGCCAGCCCTGGAGCCACCGCCGTGTCCTCGACCGCCACCCGGCCGACACCCCGAGCGACCACCGCACCCACCGGCTCGCCGAGGCCCGCTCCCCCTCCCCCGCCCGTCCTGCGGCGCGCGGCCCCCGCCCTCCTCGCCTATCTCGCTGTACGCCTCACCGGCCTGCTGGTGCTCACCCTCTGGGCGCACCGTCAGCACCACGGCGTCTGGCCGATCCTGGCGGTCCAGTGGGACGCCGACTGGTACCTCGGCATCGCCGACCACGGCTACGCGCACGTCCTGGGCACCGCGCGCGACGCCAACAACCTGGCCTTCTTCCCGCTCTACCCGTATCTCATGAAGGCCGTCGCCGTGCTGACCCCGGGCTCCCGCGCCTCCACCGGTCTGGGCATCGCCGTGGTCTCCTCGGTCGTCGCCGCCTGGGGCGTCTTCGCGGTGGGCGACCGGCTGCACGGGCGCCGGGCCGGGGTGCTGCTGACCGTGCTGTGGGCCGCGCTGCCGGTGGGCCTGGTGCAGTGGATGGGGTACACGGAGTCGCTGTTCACGGCGTTCTCGGCCTGGGCGCTGTACGCGGTGCTCACCGAACGGCCGCTGCTCGCCGGGGCGTTGGCGACGCTGGCCGGCCTGACCCGCCCGACCGGCATCGCGGTGGCCGCCGCGGTCACCGTCTGGGCCCTGCTCGCGCTGCGCCGCCGCCCTTTCGACCCACGTCTCCTCGCGGCCGCCGCCCTGGCCCCGCTCGGCTGGTGCGGATACGTCGGCTGGGTGGGGCTGCGCCTGGGCCGCTGGGACGGCTACTTCGCCGTACAGCGGCTGTGGCACAACGAGTTGGACGGCGGGGTCCAGACGCTGCGCCGGATGCGCGAGTACCTGATGTACGACTCCACGCCCGAGTTGTTCTTCGTGCTGGTGACCTGCGCGCTGATCGTGGCGGTGGTGCTGTACGCGCTGTCGGTGTGGGACCGGCAGCCGCTGCCGCTGCTGGTCTTCACCGGCGTCCTGCTGGTGATCGTCCTGTGCAGCGGAGGCGTCTACTTCCCGCGCGCCCGCTTCCTGCTGCCGGGCTTCCCACTGCTGCTGCCGCTCGCCCTGCATCTGGCCCGCGCCTCGCGCCGGTACCGCGCGCTCGCTCTGACGGCGGCGGTGCTCGGGTCGGCGTACTGCGGGGCGTACATGGCGCTGGTGTGGCCCAGCGCGCCCTGATTCACGGGGGGCGGGCTAGGGCGTCATACGGGATGCCCGGCCCGGGGTGACGTGGTCGGCCCGGGTCACGTGATCGGGCTGGGTCACGTGATCGGGCCGGCCGCCCCGGTCGTCAGCCCACCACCAGCAGAATCACCAGCAGCACCGCACCGGCCAGCGTCGGCCCCGCGACCTCGTATGCCCAGCGCACGGTCACCTCGCCCTGAGCCGTCTCGGCCTGCCCACGGGTCTCCATGAACTCCCGCAGCTCGTCCATGACCTTGTCGGTCTCCGCACGCACCGGCCCGTCCGGGACGGCGGCGGCACCGCGCGACAGCCCGCCGCCCAGGCCACCACCGAGTCCGCCGCCCCCGAAGGCGCCGCCGAAACCGCCGCGGCTCCGCCCGCTTCTCCCCGCGACCTGGTCCGCCGCCGCCCGGGACTCCCGCCGGGACGCCTTCTTCCGCGCCCGCAGGGAGACGGGGACGGACCATAGCTGGTACTTCGCGCCGGACTCCGTCACGACCTCGTTCGAGAAGCTGGAGCGCAGGGAGGCGACCTGCCCCCAGGGCAGCACGATCACCCGGAACGGATTGCGGATGCGCAGCCGGTCCTGGTTGGCGTACACCGCGGGACGCAGTGTGAAGGCGACGACCGGCGGCACGACCAGGATCAGCGTGGCGAGCGCCAGCCACGGCGTGCGGCCGTGCCCGGAGAAGATCGCGTCGAGGCCCAGCCAGGCCACGATGGCGAGCAGCAGCACACCACCGGCGATCCCCGCGGGCGACCGGTAGATCCGGTCCTTGGACTCGGCTGCCGGGGGTTGCGGCGCTGGTGACTGGGGCTCGGACGTCGTCATGGTCCCGATTGTCCACGACGGCACCGACAACGCTCGACCGCGGGGCCCCTACCCGACGGACAGCCAGGCAGCAGCCGGGGAGGCACCCGGGGCCGCTTCCAGGAGTGAGTCCGGGGCTGTACAGCCGCTACGCGCGTAGATATGCTCGTCTGGTGACCATGCCCACCACTGCACCTGCCACACACTCACTCGGCGAGGTGACGGCGTCCGACAGCACGCTGCGCCGTTTCCTCCACGGGCTGCCCGGCGTCGACACGGTCGGCCTGGAGGCGCGCGCCGCCTCGCTCGGCACCCGTTCCATCAAGACCACCGCGAAGGCGTACGCCATCGACCTCGCCATCTCGATGGTCGACCTGACGACGCTGGAAGGCGCGGACACCCCCGGCAAGGTCCGGGCGCTCGGCGCCAAGGCGGTCCATCCGGACCCGACCGACCGCGCGACGCCCTCGACCGCGGCCGTCTGCGTCTATCCCGACATGGTGCCCGCCGCCAAGGAGGCCGTCGCCGGCTCCTCGGTCAAGGTCGCCTCGGTCGCCACCGCCTTCCCGGCCGGCCGCGCCGCGCTCGACGTGAAGCTGGCCGACGTGCGCGACGCCGTGGACGCGGGCGCCGACGAGATCGACATGGTCATCGACCGCGGGGCGTTCCTCGCGGGCAAGTACATGAAGGTGTACGACGAGATCGTCGCCGTGAGGGAGGCCTCGGGCGCCGCCCGCCTGAAGGTCATCTTCGAGACCGGCGAGCTGTCGACGTACGACAACATCCGCCGCGCGAGCTGGCTCGGCATGCTGGCGGGCGCGGACTTCATCAAGACGTCGACGGGCAAGGTCGCGGTCAACGCCACGCCCGCGAACACCCTGCTGATGCTGGAGGCGGTGCGGGACTTCCGCGCGCAGACCGGCGTCCAGGTCGGCGTGAAGCCCGCGGGCGGTATCCGTACCTCCAAGGACGCCATCAAGTTCCTGGTTCTGGTCAACGAGACCGCGGGCGCGGACTGGCTGGACAACCACTGGTTCCGCTTCGGCGCGTCCTCGCTCCTGAACGACCTGCTGATGCAGCGTCAGAAGCTGGCCACCGGCCGCTACTCCGGCCCCGACTACGTGACGGTGGACTGATCCCCCATGGCATCCACACCCGCATCCGCATCCGTTTTCGAGTACGCACCGGCGCCCGAGTCCCGCTCGGTCGTCGACATCGCGCCCTCCTACGGCCTGTTCATCGACGGCGAGTTCACCGAGGCGGCGGACGGCAAGGTCTTCAAGACCGTCTCCCCCTCCACCGAAGAGGTCCTCTCCGAGATCGCCCAGGCGGGCGAGGCGGACGTCGACCGCGCGGCGAAGGCCGCCCGCAGGGCCTTCGAGAAGTGGTCGGCGCTGCCCGGCTCCGAGCGCGCCAAGTACCTGTTCCGCATCGCCCGGATCATCCAGGAGCGCAGCCGCGAACTGGCCGTCCTGGAGACGCTGGACAACGGCAAGCCGATCAAGGAGACCCGCGACACCGACCTCCCCCTGGTCGCCGCGCACTTCTTCTACTACGCGGGCTGGGCCGACAAACTGGACCACGCCGGCTTCGGCGCGAACCCGCGGCCGCTCGGCGTCGCGGGCCAGGTCATCCCCTGGAACTTCCCGCTCCTGATGCTGGCGTGGAAGATCGCCCCGGCGCTGGCGACGGGCAACACGGTCGTCCTCAAGCCCGCCGAGACGACCCCCCTCTCCGCCCTCTTCTTCGCGGACATCTGCCGCCAGGCGGGCCTGCCCAGGGGCGTCGTCAACATCCTTCCCGGCTACGGCGATTCGGGCGCCGCGCTCGTCGCGCACCCGGACGTGAACAAGGTCGCCTTCACCGGCTCCACCGCGGTCGGCAAGGAGATCGCGCGGACGGTCGCGGGCACCCGCAAGAAGGTCACCCTCGAACTCGGCGGCAAGGGCGCGAACATCGTCTTCGACGACGCCCCCATCGACCAGGCGGTGGAGGGGATCGTCACCGGCATCTTCTTCAACCAGGGCCAGGTCTGCTGCGCGGGCAGCCGTCTCCTCGTCCAGGAGTCCATCCAGGACGAGCTGTTGGACTCCCTGAAGCGCAGGCTCTCCACGCTCCGCCTCGGCGACCCGCTCGACAAGAACACGGACATCGGCGCGATCAACTCCGCCGAACAGCTCGCCCGGATCACCTCACTCGTCGAGCAGGGCTCGGCGGAGGGCGCCGAGCGCTGGTCCCCGGAGTGCGAACTCCCCTCCTCCGGCTACTGGTTCGCCCCGACGCTCTTCACGAACGTCACCCAGGCGCACACCATCGCCCGCGACGAGATCTTCGGCCCGGTCCTGTCGGTCCTCACCTTCCGCACCCCGGACGAGGCCGTCGCCAAAGCCAACAACACCCAGTACGGCCTCTCGGCGGGCATCTGGACCGAGAAGGGCTCCCGGATCCTCGCGGTCGCGAGCAAGCTCCGGGCCGGCGTCATCTGGTCCAACACGTTCAACAAGTTCGACCCGACCTCGCCGTTCGGCGGGTACAAGGAGTCGGGCTTCGGCCGCGAGGGCGGTCGCCACGGCCTGGAGGCGTACCTCGATGTCTGAGAAGTCCGACAAGACAGAACAGCAGCGTCTGAGCGTCTTCAAGACCTACAAGCTGTACGTGGGTGGCAAGTTCCCGCGTTCCGAGAGCGGCCGGGTGTACGACGTGACGGACTCGAAGGGCAAGTGGCTGGCGAACGCGCCCCTTTCCTCCCGCAAGGACGCCCGGGACGCGGTCGTGGCCGCGCGCAAGGCGTTCGGCGGCTGGTCGGGCGCGACGGCGTACAACCGGGGCCAGGTCCTCTACCGCGTCGCCGAGATGCTGGAGGGCCGCAGGGAGCAGTTCGTGCGCGAGGTCGCGGACGCGGAGGGCCTGTCGAAGGCCAAGGCGACCGTGCTGGTGGACGCGACGATCGACCGCTGGGTCTGGTACGCGGGCTGGACCGACAAGATCGCCCAGGTGGTCGGCGGCGGCAACCCGGTCGCGGGCCCGTTCTTCAACCTGTCCTCCCCGGAGCCGACGGGTGTGGTCACCGTCCTCGCCCCGCAGGAGTCCTCGTTCCTGGGCCTGGTCTCGGTACTCGCCCCGGTGATCGCCACCGGCAACACGGCCGTCGTGATCGCCAGCGAGAAGTCCCCGCTCCCGGCACTGTCGTTGGGCGAGGTGCTGGCCACGTCCGACGTACCGGGCGGTGTCGTCAACGTCCTCTCCGGGAGGACGGCGGAGATCGCGACGCCCCTGGCCGCACACCAGGACGTCAACGCGATCGACCTGGCCGGCGCCGACGACGTACTGGCGAAGGAACTGGAGATCGCGGCGGCCGACAACCTCAAGCGTGTCCTTCGTCCACAGCCTGTGGGCGAAGTCGACTGGTCGACAACTCCGGGCCTCGACCGCATGACGGCGTTCCTGGAGACGAAGACGGTCTGGCACCCGACGGGCGCCCTGGGCGCATCGGGCTCGTCGTACTGAGCCACCAGCCACCCCCCACGGACGAGCCGCGCCGCCCCACCATCCGGGGGCGGCGCGGCTCTCTCTTCGCGCGTACGTCAGCGCAGCAGCCCCGTGGCCTCCCCCACCACCGGGATGCTGCCGATCGACTGCGCCTGGGCCACCGGGCCGGTCAGGGCCTGCGTGGCCAGGGGCTTGAAGTCGGCGAGCTGGGTGCCGAGGCCGTTGTCGAGGGGGTCCACGCCGGTGCCCGCGAGGGGGTTGGGCTTGAGGTCAGCGACCGGTCCCGTGACGTAGCCGACCATGCCGGTGAGGGCCTGCGCGCCGGCCTGCGGGTCGATGTTGCCGAGGGACGTGGGGCGGGTGCGCACCACGTCCAGCACCGGCTCGGTGTCCGCGGCGGCGCTCGCGGCACCGGCGCCGAGCGCCACGCCTGCCGTCGCGAGGGCGACCAGGGCCCGCTGGGCGGTCGGATTCGGGGAGGACGTGCGTCGTGCCATCGCTGGTGCCACCTTCTGGTGCGCAGGGTAATCGTGTCGACACGAAGGGTAGTTGAGGTGTGATGCGCACTCCAAAGACGACCCGCGGGGTCGGCAGGGCGTACGGAATACGTCAAACTGGTGTCCCGTGAGCACCCATGTCCCACCCTCCGCCCGTGTCGTGCTGCTCTGTGGCCCCTCGGGCTCGGGCAAGTCCCTCGTCGCCGCCCGTTCCGGTCTGCCGGTGCTGCGCCTCGACGACTTCTACAAAGAGGGCGACGACCCGACGCTGCCGCAGGTGGCGGGGAGTTCCGACATCGACTGGGACGACCCGGAGTCCTGGGACGCGGACATCGCGGTCGCCGCGATAGCCGAGCTGTGCCGCACGGGCCGTACGAACGTCCCCGTGTACGACCTCTCGCTCAGTGCCCGCACCGGCGAGGAGGCCGTCGACGTCGGGCGTACCCCGCTCTTCGTCGCGGAGGGCATCTTCGCCGCCGAGATCGTGGGCCGTTGCCGTGAACTCGGTCTGCTGGCCGACGCGCTGTGCCTCAGCCGCGGCCCGATGCGCACCTTCCGCCGCCGCTTCCTGCGCGATCTGCGCGAGGGCCGCAAGTCGGTCCCGTTCCTGCTCCGCCGCGGCTGGCGCCTGATGCGCCAGGAACGCTCGATCGTCACCCGCCAGACCGCCCTGGGCGCCCACCCCTGCGACAAGGACGAGGCCCTGACCCGCCTCGCCGCGGTGGCGGTCGGCCGGCGTCCCGCGGCGTCACCGACGATCTGACCCCGAACACCAAGGCACCGACGACCCGGCGCACACGAAAAAGCGGGACTGGACGGACCCCCCGGCCCTCCAGTCCCGCTTCCCCGTTCCCCCGTGGTGCTTCCCCCGTTGGCCCCGTTGGTCCCCCGTGACCCCCGTTGGATCCCCGGTAACCGATCACCACCCCCCAGTGGTGCCCCCTCGGTTACCGCTCCCCCTACTTGCTTCCCCCGTGTTTTCCCCGGTCCCCCCGGTTTCCCCTTGCTTCCCCCAACCCTCAGGCCACGAGCTCGCCGAAGGCGTCTTCCTCGTCACGGCCGAAGCTGAGGACCTCGTCCTCGCGCAGCCGGCGGAGTGACCGCCAGATGCTGGACTTCACCGTGCCGACACTGATGTCGAGGATCTCCGCGATCTCCGGGTCGGTGCGGCCCTCGTAGTAACGAAGGACCAGCATCGTGCGCTGGAGTTCGGGGAGCCGGGCGAGCGCCTGCCACAGGACCGCGCGCAGTTCGGTGCCGCGCATCGCGTCCGTGTCGCCGGGCGTCTCCGGCAGTTCCTCGGTCGGGTATTCGTTCAGCTTGCGGCGGCGCCACGCGCTGATGTGCAGGTTGGTCATGGTGCGGCGGAGATAGCCCCCGACCGCGGCCTTGTCGCTGATCCGGTCCCACGCCCGGTAGGTCGAGAACAGTGCGCTCTGCAGCAGGTCCTCGGCCTCGAAGCGGTCGCCGGTCAGGTGGTAGGCGGTTGCGTACAGGGAGGCGCGGCGCTCCTGGACGTAGGCGGTGAACTCCGCCTCCGACAGCGAGCGGCGCTCCCCCGTGTCCTCCCTGTACGCGCTTCCCCCGTGTGCCTCCCCCGAGACACTGTCAACCACCGTCATGTACCCGGTGTGCTGACGCCCGGTGCCGCGAGCGCACCCCCGCCCGCTCACGGCACCGGACTTGTCGGAACTCCGGGTCACGTCGTGCAGTCGCGTGACCACTGCGCTGGTGCTGGTGCTGTGCAGCGTGTTCATCTCGCGCCCCCCGTCGTGGACTTCCGGTGTTCGGCCTGCTCAGGTGGTACTGCCTTGCGGCGTTTCCTTGCCTGTGCCGAGAAGCTTGCCCGGGCCACTTCATGGACGTGTCCGCCGACTGTCACAGACCTGTCACAGGGGTCCGGCTACGGAATCGCACAGCGTGGTCACAGAGAGCGGTACTAAGGGGCCGTACCTGTACAGGTGTCGAAACCCCGGCCGTGCATGGGCCAGAATGAGGCCCGTGCCTTCCCTGTTGCTGATCGAGGACGACGACGCCATCCGAACGGCCCTGGAGCTCTCACTGACGCGCCAGGGTCACCGCGTGGCCACAGCTGCCACCGGCGAGGACGGCCTGAAGCTGTTGCGCGAGCAGCGTCCGGACCTGATCGTGCTGGACGTGATGCTGCCCGGCATCGACGGGTTCGAGGTGTGCCGGCGCATCCGGCGCACGGACCAGCTGCCGATCATTCTGCTGACCGCGCGCTCCGACGACATCGACATCGTCGTCGGTCTGGAGTCCGGTGCCGACGACTATGTCGTCAAACCCGTGCAGGGGCGGGTCCTCGACGCCCGGATCCGCGCCGTACTGCGGCGCGGTGAGCGGGAGTCGAACGACGCGGCGACCTTCGGCAGCCTCGTCATCGACCGCGCGGCGATGACCGTGACGAAGAACGGCGAGGATCTCCAGCTCACCCCGACCGAGCTGCGGCTGCTGCTCGAACTGAGCCGGCGGCCCGGACAGGCGCTGTCCCGGCAGCAGTTGCTGCGCCTGGTGTGGGAGCACGACTACCTCGGTGACTCGCGGCTGGTCGACGCCTGTGTGCAGCGACTGCGCGCCAAGGTCGAGGACGTGCCGTCGTCCCCGACCCTGATCCGTACGGTCCGTGGTGTCGGCTACCGGCTGGACTCGCCTCAGTGACCGAAGCGCACGGGGGGATCCGCGGCTGGGCCGCGGATCGCAGGGGAGTGTGGTCACGGCTGCGGTTCACCAGTCTGCGGCTGCGCCTGGTCGTCGTGTTCGGCCTGGTGGCGCTGACCGCCGCCGTCTCCGCGTCCGGCATCGCCTACTGGCTCAACCGCGAGGCCGTGCTCACCCGTACCCAGGACGCGGTGCTGCGCGACTTCCAGCAGGAGATGCAGAACCGCGCGGGCTCGCTGCCGCCGGACCCCTCCCAGGACGAACTCCAGCACACCGCCGGGCAGATGTCGGGCAGCAGCCAGCGCTTCAGCGTGCTGCTGGTCGCGGAGGGCTCCGACGGCAAGGCCCTGTACGGCACTTCGGGCGCCCTGGACAGCTTCGCGCTGCGGGACGTGCCGACCTCGCTGCGCGCCGCGGTGAACAAGAGGCAGAAGGTCGACTCCGGCAACAAGTACCCGTACCACCTCTACTGGCAGCGGGTCGTGCAGAACGGCACGCCGTATCTGGTGGCCGGCACCAAGGTGATCGGCGGCGGCGCGACCGGCTACATGCTCAAGTCGCTTGAGCCGGAGGCCAAGGACCTCAACTCGCTGGCCTGGTCGCTGGGTATCGCCACCGGGCTCGCGCTGATCGGCTCCGCGCTGCTCGCGCAGGCCGCCGCGACGACCGTGCTCAAGCCGGTGCAGCGGCTGGGCGTGGCCGCCCGGCGGCTCGGCGAGGGCCGGCTCGACACCCGGCTGCGGGTGTCGGGGACCGATGAACTCGCCGATCTGTCACGGACGTTCAACCACG
This sequence comes from Streptomyces pseudovenezuelae, assembly GCF_029892565.1. Taxonomy (GTDB): domain Bacteria; phylum Actinomycetota; class Actinomycetes; order Streptomycetales; family Streptomycetaceae; genus Streptomyces; species Streptomyces pseudovenezuelae_A. The sequence goes on from NZ_JARXVH010000007.1 coordinate 60,149, forward strand.
CCGCCGAGGCGCTGGAGAAACGGGTCGACGACATGGCCGCGCGGGACGAGGCGTCCCGCCGGTTCGTCGCGGACATGAGCCATGAACTGCGTACGCCCCTCACCGCGATCACCGCCGTCACCGAGATCCTGGAGGAGGAGCTGGAGGCGGAGTCCGGGTCGATGGACCCGATGATCGAGCCCGCCGTACGGCTCGTCGTCAGTGAGACGCGGCGGCTCAACGAACTGGTCGAGAACCTCATGGAGGTCACCCGCTTCGACGCGGGCACCGCCCGGCTGGTCCTGGACGACGTCGAGGTCGCCGACCAGATCACCGCGTGCCTGGACGCGCGCGCCTGGCTGGACGCGGTCGACCTGGACGCCGAGCGCGGCATCCACGCGCGGCTCGACCCGCGCCGCCTGGACGTCATCATGGCCAACCTCGTGGGCAACGCGCTCAAGCACGGCGGCTCCCCGGTGCGGGTCGCGGTGCGGGAGTCGGGGGCCAAGGCCACCGAGGACGGCGCGGGTGCCGAGGTCGTCATCGCGGTGCGCGACCACGGTCCCGGCATCCCCGAGGACGTCCTGCCGCACGTCTTCGACCGCTTCTACAAGGCGAGCGCCTCCCGCCCCCGTTCCGAGGGCAGCGGCCTGGGCCTGTCCATCGCCCTGGAGAACGCCCACATCCACGGCGGCGAGATCACCGCCGCCAACTCCCCCGACGGGGGTGCCGTGTTCACGCTGCGGCTGCCGCAGGACGTGTCGGCGCTGACGGAGGACCCCGAGCAGGCCGAGGGGAAGCAGGGGGAGCCCTCATGACCGTACGACCCACCACGGCACGCCCGTTCGGGGTGCGCGGGCTGCTGGCGCTGCCCGTGCTGGCCGCGCTGCTGACGGGGTGCGGGATCCGCTCGACGGAAGTCCCCACGGACTTCGGTGCGGCGCCCTCCCGGGTGCAGTGCTCGCTGGCCGAGCCGGACGTCTCGACGCAGACCACGCGCGGGCTGCCGGTACAGGTGTTCCTGCTGTGCGGCTCGTCGCTGGTCGCGGTGGACCGGACGGTACGGGTACCGGACGGCACCGCGGACTCGCAGCGGCGGGTGCTGGTGGCGCAGGGGCTGCTGGACGAGCTGGCCGCGACACCTTCGTCACCGGAGCGGGAGGCCGGATACACGACGGACGTGCGCGGCGCCATCGCCGTGGGCGGCCCGCGCGCCGGCGACCCGGAGGACACGCTGCGACTGAGCAACACGCCGGCCGACCTCACCTCCTTCGCGCTGGCCCAGATCGTGTGCACCTTCTCCGACTCCGCCGCGGCGGAGGGCGACGGCTCGGTCATCCTCGGCGGCCCGGGCCGCGACCCGCTGCGCCGCTACGAGTGCAATGACGAGGTCCGCTCCCGCCCGGGCTCGGAGAAGCCGCCCTCCGCAGAGGTGACGAGCGGCTGACGTACGGGTGTGGCGGAAGCCTCATCCAGGTACCTGGGGGTCACCCGGAACCGATCCCGCCGGGGGCCGCGTCTTGTGGGACGTGCAGCGTCAAGGCTTCGTCGGCAGCAGCGCCGAGATCCGTGTCCGTGTGGCAGGAGGTGTTCTCCTCGTCGCACATCTCGTGTTCGTCGCCTGGCTCACGCTGCGCCCGCTGGACGTCCCCTGGGTACAGCCCGCCAACCTGCGCCCGTTCGCCGGGATCCGCGCCGATCTGGCGCTGGGCGGGACCGAGGCGGCCCGCCGCATCGGCGAGGGGCTCGGGCTGCTCGCCCCGCTGGGCGTACTGATCCCGCTGGTGCACGGTCGGCTGAACGCCGCGCCCCTCTCCTCCCTGGTCCGCACGGTCACCGCGGGGGCTCTCATCTCGCTCGGCATCACGCTGCTGCAGACCGGGGTGCCCGGCCGCGTCGCGGACGTCGACACGCTGCTCCTCAACACGGTCGGCGTGGCCCTCGCGCATCTCGCGGTGGTCCCGGCCGGACGCGCCCGGCTCCGCCGCAGGGGTGAGCGCAGGCCTCCCGCGGCCGTCCTCCAGGAGGAAGCCGCTCAGGGTCGGACCCCGACGATTCCCAGGGTCGGCATCGCACCGTAGAGCGACGCCCGATCCGCGGGTTCTCCGTAGTGTTGAAGGCAGATGAGGCAGCCACGAACGGCCGCCCGACCGACGCTCACGAAGGAGCCCACATGTCCGCCATTGCCCGCCCCACCAACGGCCGCATGATCGGCGGAGTGTGCGCAGCGCTGGCGCGGCGCTTCGGCACCTCCGCGACCACGATGCGGGTGATCTTCGTGCTCTCCTGCCTGCTGCCGGGCCCGCAGTTCCTGCTCTACATCGCGCTGTGGATCCTGTTCCCCTCCGAGGAGAAGGCCGCCCGCACCGCCTGGTGACCACCTTCCGCGTACGCCGATGGGGCGCACCCCGTGTTCAAGGGGTGCGCCCCATCCGTGCGTCCGAGGGCGGTTCAGCCGAGCGGGATCCCGTTCAGCGGCAGGCCGTGCGTGGGCAGGCCGGTCTGGCCCACCGGGAGACCGCCGAGGAGACCGGCGACCGGCGCGGTCGGACCGTCGGCGAGCACCTTCTGGGCGGCCGGCTGCACGGCGGACAGACCCGACGCGAGCGCGGGCTGCGCCTGGCTCAGGGCCTCACCGGCACCCGGCAGCGCCTTGGCGACGTTCTCCGCGGGCAGCGTCTGGGTGACGGTGCCCAGCGCCTCGCTGGCGTCCGGCACCGCCGGGGCGGCGTTCGCGGCACCCGCGCCGGTGGCGGCGAAGGCGGCACCGAGGGCGGCGACACCGAGGGTCTTGGCAGCAGACTGCTTCATGAAATGCGTCCTCGAAATGGGGTTACGGGGATGTGAGCGGTCCATGACCGTAAACATGCGAAGGCGCCCGCCGCAAACATCGAAATGCGGACGGATTGTGAATACCCGTCCGCATTTCGGGAGCGCCGATACCCACCGGCCACCCCTTCTCGACACCATAACCCCAGGTGAAAGCGGCCTACTGGAACAGCCATTCGGACTTCAGCTCTGCATATCCGGGCTTCACCACGTCATTGATCATGGCCAGTCGTTCATCGAAAGGAATGAACGCTGATTTCATCGCATTGACGGAGAACCACTGCATGTCGTCGAGCGTATAACCGAACGCGTCGACAAGATGCTCGAATTCCCGGCTCATGCTGGTGCCGGACATCAGCCGGTTGTCGGTGTTCACGGTGGCCCGGAAGTGCAGCCGGCGCAGCAGCCCGATCGGGTGCTCGGCGTACGAGGCCGCGGCCCCGGTCTGCAGATTGGAGCTGGGGCACAGCTCCAGCGGGATCCGCTTGTCCCGCACGTACGCGGCGAGCCGCCCGAGTCGCACCGAGCCGTCGTCGGCGACCTCGATGTCGTCGATGATGCGCACCCCGTGCCCGAGCCGGTCGGCACCGCACCACTGCAGGGCCTGCCAGATGGACGGCAGCCCGAAGGCCTCGCCGGCATGGATGGTGAAGTGGTTGTTCTCGCGCTTGAGGTACTCGAAGGCGTCGAGGTGCCGGGTGGGCGGGAAGCCGGCCTCGGCGCCCGCGATGTCGAATCCGACAACACCGCCGCCCGGGAGGTCCCGGTAGCGGTTGGCGAGTTCGGCGATCTCCAGGGCGCGGGCGGCGTGCCGCATGGCGGTGAGCAGGGCGCCCACCCGGATGCGGTGACCGCTCTCCCGGGCCAGCTGCTCCCCTTCCCTGAAGCCCTCGTTGACCGCCTCGACGACCTCTTCGAGGCTCAGGCCGCCCTCCAGGTGCTGCTCGGGCGCGTACCTCACCTCGGCGTACACGACCCCGTCCTCGGCGAGATCCTCGGCGCACTCGCGGGCCACCCGCACCAGCGCGTCCCGGGTCTGCATCACGGCGACGGTGTGCGAGAAGGTCTCCAAGTACCGTTCCAGGGAACCGGAGTCGGCGGCCTCGCGGAACCAGAGGCCGAGCTTGTCGGGGTCGCTCTCGGGGAGACGGTCGTAGCCCGTCTCCCGGGCGATGTCGACGATGGTGCCCGGACGCAGGCCGCCGTCGAGGTGGTCGTGCAGCAGAACCTTCGGCGCCCGGCGGATCTGGTCCGGCGTCGGGATGTTCGCGGTGCTCTGGCTCGTCATTGCCGCACTCTACTTCCTACGCGCGTAGATCGCCCGCTGTACAACTCCGTCGATACGTAACGGTGACCGCGCGGACGGTTCGGGTGCACCGGCCCTTCTGACACTGTTCTGTCATGGCACACCAAGCGACGCCGGTTCGACAGGCCCGGCTGGGGAGGGCACTCGGCCCGGAGCCGACGACGGTGAGCGGTGTGGTGCTGCTGCTCCCCGGCGGCGACGAGGAGTCCGCCCGCAGACCGTCCCCCATGCTCGCCACCGGCTCCGTCCGCGCCCTCGGTCGCCGACTGGCCCGTGCGGGCCGTGACGACGGGCTGGCCGCGCACGTCGTCCACTACCGCTACCGCGGCTGGAACGGCAACGAGGCGCATCTCGCGGGCGACGCGTCGTGGGCGGCGGACGAGGTCGTACGACGTTACGGGGACGTGCCCGTCTGTCTGCTCGGCGTCGACATGGGCGGGCGCGCGGCGCTGCGGGCCGGTGGGCACGACGCGGTCAACTCCGTGCTGGCGATCGCGCCTTGGCTGCCGGAGGACGACGTGGCTGCTTCACCCGAACCGGTGAAGCAGTTGGTGGGGCGGCGGGTGCTGATCGTGCACGGCACGAACGACGAACGGACCGATCCCGAACTGTCGTTCCGGCTCGCCTCTCGGGCGAAGAAGGCGAATCGGGATGTGTGCCGGTTCGAAGTGCATGCGGACGGCCACGGGTTGCATCAGTACCGGGGGGAAGTGCACGCGCTGGCTTTGGACTTCGTGAGGGGGGCGTTGTTCGGGACGGCGTTCGCCCGGCCGTTGGAGGATGCGTTTGCGGCGCCGCCGCCTTTGGGGTTGCGGATGCCGTTGGCCGCGGGGTTCGGCAAGTCGTTGCGGAAGTGACGGTCAGGCCAGGAGGCTTCCCCTTCTCGACAGGAGGAACTTCTTGAAGGCGGCCACTGGGGGCGTGTCCGGATGGCCGTCCAGCCATGCCACGCCGATTTCCCTTGCCGCCCTTGGGGATGTGACCGTCAGTTCCACAACTCCCGGGCGGGGGAAGGCCGGTGGGGGCAGGAGAGCCACGCCCAGGCCCGCCGCCACCAGGCCCCGTAGCGTCTCCGCCTCCTCTCCCTCGAAGGCCACCCTCGGTTTGAAGCCTGCTTCCTTGCAGAGGTCGTCGGTGATTCGGCGCAGGCCGTAGCCGGGTTCGAGGGTGACGAAGGTTTCTTCGGCGGCTTCGGTGAGGCGGATGCGGCGGCGGGTGGCCAGGGGGTGGTCGGCGGGGACGACCAGGCGGAGTTTTTGTTCGTCCAGGCGGCGGGCGATCAGGTCGGGGGCGTCCGGGACCGGCGAGGTCAGGCAGAGGTCCAGTTCGCCTGCTCGGAGTTTTTCCAGCATCGCCTCGCCGTAGGTCTGGACGAGGGCGAAGCGGACCCGGGGGTGGTCGGCGCGGAAGGCTCGGATCAGGCCGGGGACCGTCTCGGAACCCATGGTGTGCAGGAAGCCGAAGGCGACCTTGCCGGTGGCCGGGTCGGCGTCGGCGCGGACCTCGTCGGCGGCCTTCTCGATCTCGGCGAGGGCGCGTTCGACGGAGGTGAGGAAGGTGCGGCCGGCGGGGGTGAGGGAGACCGTGCGGCCTCTGCGGGCGAACAGGTCCACGCCCAGGTCCTGTTCGAGCCGGACCATCGCCCGGGACAGCGTCGACTGCGGGACCCGCATGTCCTGCGCGGCCCGCGTGATGTGCTCGGTGCGGGCGACCCCCGCGAAGTGCGCCAGCCGCGGGGCGAGCAGCGCGACGATGTCCTTGTCTTCTGTGTCACCGGACGGTGACAGGTGAGGCCGTGACCTCTGCTGATGCGCCATAGGAACGATTATGACGATTCCATGCATTGGACGGATGAAGGAAGGGGTCCGTACGTTCGAGGCATGTCTCCCGCCAGTACCGGGGCGTCCACCGTCGTGGGCGCCACCCCGTCCGTCTCCCCCTCCGCAGCGGCCTCCGACTCCCGGCTGACCCCGGGCGGACCCGGCTACCGCCGGATGAGCTTCGCCCTCTTCCTCGCGGGCGTCGCGACCTTCGCGCTGCTGTACTCCACGCAGGCCCTGCTGCCGCTGATCTCCGGCGAGTTCGGGGTGGCGGCGAGCGACGCGAGTTGGACGGTGGCGGCGGCGACCGGTGGACTGGCGCTGTTCGTGCTGCCGATGAGCGCGCTGTCGGAGCGGTTCGGACGTCGTACGGTCATGACCGCCTCGCTGGTGGTCGCGGTGAGCATCGGGGTCCTGGTCCCGTTCGCGCCCTCGCTGGGCGTGCTGGTGGCGCTGCGGTTCCTCCAGGGTGCCGCGCTGGCCGGGCTGCCCGCCTCCGCGACGGCGTATCTCGCCGAGGAGGTCCGGCCCAAGGCGCTGGTCACGGCGATCGGGCTGTTCGTCGCGGGCAACAGTGTCGGCGGGATGAGCGGCCGGGTCATCACCGGGTGGGTCGCGCAGGAGTGGGGCTGGCGGGTGGCCGTCGGTGTCATCGGCGCGATCGCGGTGGCCTGTGCGGTGGCCTTCCGGCTGCTGCTGCCGGCGCCGACGCACTTCACGCCGGGCTCACTGCGACCCCGGGTGCTGGCCCGCACGGTCCGCGACCACCTGGCCGATCCGCTGCTGCGCCGGCTGTACGCGATCGGCGCCCTGTTCATGACCGTCTTCGGCGGTGTCTACACGGTGATCGGGTACCGCCTGACCGAGGCGCCCTTCTCGCTCCCGCAGGGCGTCATCGGCTCGATCTTCCTGGTGTACCTGGTCGGTACGGTGTCGGCGTCCACGGCGGGACGGCTGGTGGGCCGGCTGGGCCGCCGCGGGGCGCTCTATCTGGCGGCCGGTACGACGGCCTCCGGGCTGCTGCTCTCCCTGGCGCCGTCCCTCCCGCTGGTCCTGCTGGGCCTGGTGCTGATCACCGGCGGCTTCTTCGCGGGGCACGCGTGCGCCTCCTCGGCGGTCAGCAAGACGGCCACGACCGGCCGCGCCCAGGCCTCGGCGCTGTACCAGTCGGCGTACTACATCGGCTCCAGCGCGGGCAGCACGGTGGGCGCGCTCGCCTTCCACTCCGGCGGCTGGGCCGGGACGGTCGGCGTCGGACTGCTCGCGGTGGCCGGAGTTGTGACCATCACGCTCCTCGGGACCCGGGCGGCCCGGCTGGCGACACGCCCCGTGACCGCCTGACACCGGTCCCGCTCCCCACCTCTGACCTGCCCCTTTGTTCACTCCAGGGGCCATTGTCAGTGTCCTGCGGTAGCTTCCGAAGTGCTGGGCGCACACAAGCGCGACAGAAACACCACAGGGGTGGGTGGACGATGGACGGTACGGCGACGACGACGGACCTCGACGTCAGGCTGGAGAAGCACCGCACGGAGCTGACGGGGTACTGCTATCGCATGCTCGGCTCCTCCTTCGAGGCCGAGGACGCGGTGCAGGACACGATGGTCCGCGCCTGGCGCAGCTACGAGAGGTTCGAGGGCCGTTCCAGCCTGCGCTCCTGGCTCTACCGCATCGCGACGAACGTCTGCCTGGACATGCTGACGGCGGGCAACAAGCGCGCCCGCCCGATGGACCTGAGCGAATCCACCCCGCTCGCCCAGGCCGCGCTCTCCCCCCGCCCGGACAACACCTGGCTGGAGCCGATGCCCGACGCGCGCGTGCTGCCCACGCCCGAGGACCCGGCGGAGGCCGCGGTGGCCAAGGAGTCCGTCCGGCTGGCGTTCATGGCGGCCCTGCAGCAGCTGCCGGCCAAGCAGCGCGCGGTGCTCATCCTGCGCGAGGTGCTGGCCTGGCGGGCGAGCGAGGTCGCCGAGCTGCTCGACACGTCCGTCGCGTCGGTCAACAGCGCGCTGCAGCGGGCCCGGGCCACCCTTGCGGAGCGGGAGGACAAGGCGGCCGGCGCGGCCGTCTCCGACCCGCTGGACGAGGAGCAGCAGAAGCTCCTGGAGCGCTATGTGAAGGCGTTCGAGGGGTACGACATGACGGCGCTGACGGCGCTGCTGCACGAGGACGCGGTCATGACCATGCCGCCGTTCGACCTGTGGCTGACCGGACACGACGACATCACCGGCTTCATGACCACGCTGGGCGCCGCCTGCGAGGGCTCGCGCCTGATTCCGGTGCAGGTCAACGGGCTGCCGGGGTTCGCCCAGTACAAGCCGGACCCGGAGGCGGGCGGCTACAGCCCGTGGGCGGTCCAGGTGCTGGAGATCTCAGACGGCCGGCTCACCGGGTTCCACTTCTTCCTCGACACGAAGCGGTGGTTCCCGCTCTTCGACCTGCCCCTCCACCTCGAAGCGGAGCCCGACCAGACCGAGGAGGGCGTGTAGCGCCGGATCGGGCTCGCGCAGCCGGATCCGGCCCCCGGTCCGCCGGGCGGCCAGCTCAAGGCGTGCGAGCAGATCCACCGCCCCGAGCCCCGGCGGCCCGAGCCCGGCGACGTCCACCACGACGACGCCCGCCCCGGTGGCCTCCAGCCGCGCGCGTACGCCGTCGCACAGCTCCGCCACCTCGTCACGGGTGACGGGGCCGGGCAGTACGAGTACGGCGGGTGTCATGGCTTCCACGAGCGGTAGACCGGGCGGACGGACGGAACTCATCGCGGGCCGCGCGCTCACGGGGCGTGTCCACCGACCGCGGTCACCCGGACCCACCACACTCCTCCCCGGAAGGGGTGGGTGTATGTCCCACAGATCAGCGAAGGGGCCGGCCCCGAAGGACCGGCCCCTGATGTTCCCGGCCGAAGGTCAGGCGATCCGCTCCAGCACCACCGGCGACGCCGTGAAGGCCGTGCCCGGCGTCCCGATGTCGTAGGAGCCCAGCACCGCCTCCACCGCGTACTCGAAGCGCTCGGGGGTGTCCGTGTGGAGGGTCAGCAGGGGCTGGCCCTCGGTGACCTCGTCGCCCGGCTTGGCGTGCAGCTCCACGCCCGCGGCGGCCTGCACCGGGTCCTCCTTGCGGGCGCGCCCCGCGCCCAGGCGCCAGGCGGCGATGCCGATGTCGTAGGCGTCCAGGCGGGTCAGGACACCGGAGGTCGGGGCCTTGATGACGTGCTGTTCCTTCGACGTGGGCAGGGGCGCGTCCGGGTCGCCGCCCTGGGCCGCGATCATGCGGCGCCAGACGTCCATCGCCGAGCCGTCGGCCAGGGCCTTGGCCGGGTCCGCGTCCTTCACGCCGGCCGCGTCGAGCATCTCGCGGGCGAGGGCGAGGGTCAGCTCCACGACGTCCGCGGGGCCGCCGCCGGCCAGGACCTCGACCGACTCGCGGACCTCAAGGGCGTTGCCGGCGGTGAGGCCGAGCGGGGTGGCCATGTCCGTGAGGAGGGCGACCGTCTTCACGCCGTGGTCGGTGCCGAGGCCGACCATCGTCGACGCCAGTTCCCGCGCGTCCTCGATCGTCTTCATGAAGGCGCCCGTGCCCACCTTCACGTCCAGGACCAGGGAGCCCGTGCCCTCCGCGATCTTCTTCGACATGATCGAGGAGGCGATCAGCGGGATCGCCTCCACCGTGCCGGTGACGTCCCGCAGCGCGTACAGCTTCTTGTCGGCGGGGGCCAGGCCGTCGCCCGCCGCGCAGATCACCGCGCCGGTGGTGTCCAGGACGTGCAGCATCTCCTCGTTGGAGAGCAGGGCGCGCCAGCCGGGGATCGACTCCAGCTTGTCCAGGGTGCCGCCGGTGTGGCCGAGGCCCCGGCCCGACAACTGCGGGACGGCCGCGCCGCAGGCCGCCACCAGCGGGGCCAGCGGGAGGGTGATCTTGTCGCCGACGCCGCCCGTGGAGTGCTTGTCGGCCGTCGGGCGGGACAGCGCCGCGAAGTCCATGCGCTCGCCGGAGGCGATCATCGCGGCGGTCCAGCGGGCGATCTCGCGCCGGTTCATGCCGTTGAGCAGGATGGCCATCGCGAGCGCGGACATCTGCTCGTCGGCGACCTCCCCGCGGGTGTACGCGTCGATGACCCAGTCGATCTGTTCGTCGCTGAGCTCACCGCGGTCCCGCTTGGTGCGGATGACGGAGACGGCGTCCATGGCCATGGCTTGGTTCCTTCCGAGGGTTCCAGCAGCCGTGCGGCCCCCCTGAGCGATACGACAACTCAGCGGGGCCGCACGGGTGTTACTTGGTGAGATGGTCCGGGCCGAAGGCCTGCGGCAGCATCCCCGACAGCGGCAGGATCCCCGCCGGGGTCTCCAGCAGCAGGTCGGGGCCGCCGAACTCGTACAGCAGCTGGCGGCAGCGGCCGCACGGGACGAGGATCTCGCCCCGCCCGTCGACGCAGGTGAAGTGCGTCAGCCGGCCGCCGCCGGTGCGCTGCAGCTCCGAGACAAGACCGCACTCGGCGCACAGGCCAAGGCCGTACGAGGCGTTCTCGACGTTGCAGCCGGAGACCGTACGACCGTCGTCGACCAGCGCGGCGACGCCGACCGGGAAGCCCGAGTAGGGGGCGTACGCGTGGGACATGGCCTCGCGGGCCACCTCCCGCAGTCCGTCCCAGTCGACGTCCGACCGCGAGGTCACTTGCCCTGACCCTTGCGGTAGCGCATGCCGTCCGCCTTGGGCATCCGCAGGCGCTGCGCGGACAGCGACAGCACCAGCAGGGTGACGACGTACGGGGTGGCGCCCACGAAGTCGCTCGGGACCTCGTCGGTGAGCAGGTACCAGACCAGGACGAGGACGGCCACGACAGCGCTGATCGCGCCCTGCCACAGCGCCTTCTTGTACAGCTTCCAGCCGGCCAGCACCGCGAGCAGCACCACCAGGAGCAGCAGCAGCGCGTGGACGGTCTCGCCGCCGTTGCGCAGCTGGAGGGCGTCCGAGTAACCGAACAGGCCCGCGCCCATGGCCAGTCCACCGGGCCGCCAGTTGCCGAAGATCATCGCCGCGAGACCGATGTAACCGCGTCCGCCGGTCTGGTTCTCCAGGTACGTGTGCGAGGTGACCAGCGCGAGGAAGGCGCCGCCGAGACCGGCCAGGCCGCCGGAGACGGCGACGGCCGCGTACTTGTAGCGGTAGACGTTGACGCCGAGGGACTCCGCGGCGACCGGGTTCTCGCCGCAGGAGCGCAGCCGCAGACCGAACGCGGTACGCCACAGCAGCCACCAGCTGCCGACGAACAGCAGCGCGGCCAGCAGCGTCACCACGGACAGGTCGCTGACCAGGCCGCCGAGGATGCCGGCGAGGTCGGAGATCAGGAACCAGTGGTGCTTCTCGACGGAGCTCAGGGCGTCCGAGAGGCCGGGTACGTCGATGTTGGGCAGCGAGTCCACGGGCGGGGACTGCTTGGGGTTGCCGCCCGCGTCGGCCGCCTTGCCCTCCGAGAAGAAGATCTTGGCGAGGTACTGGGTGGCGCCGAGCGCGAGCAGGTTGACCGCGACACCGGAGACGATGTGGTCGACGCCGAAGGTGACGGTCGCGACGCCGTGCACCAGACCGCCGAGGACACCGAAGCCGATGCCGCACAGCAGGCCGAGCCAGGGGTTGGTCTGCCAGCCGATCCAGCCGGCGCCGAAGGTGCCGAGGATCATCATGCCTTCGAGGCCGATGTTGACCACGCCGGCCCGCTCCGACCACAGACCGGCGAGACCGGCCAGGCCGATCGGTACGGCCAGCGCCAGCGCGGCGCTGACCTGTCCCTCGGAGGTGAGCTGGTCGGCGCCGGTGATGACGCGGACCGCGGCGACGAGCAGCAGCGCGCCCGCGACGATCATGAGGATCTGGCCGAGCGACCGGCCGGATCGGGTGCGTCCGGTGTCCGCCTTGGGCGCCGCGGGGGGCGGCGTGTCGGTCATCGTGGCAGTCATCGCGCCACCTCCTGCTTCTCGGTCGGGGCGGCGGCCTGGGCGGCGAGTTCCGCGCCGACCCGCTGCTGCTGGCGCTTGAGGCCGTAGCGGCGCACGATCTCGTAGGCGATGACGACGCACAGGACGATGACGCCCTGGATCACGCCGAGGATCTCCTTGTCGTACCCCTCGAACTCAAGGTGGTTGGTGGTGCGCTCCAGGAAGCCCCACAGCAGCGCGCCCAGCGCGATGCCGACCGGGTGGTTGCGGCCGAGCAGCGCGATGGCGATACCGGTGAAGCCGATGCCGACCGGGAAGTCGTTGCTGAATTGGTGGCTGTCGTTGAGCAGGGTCGGCATGCCGATCAGACCGGCCACCGCGCCCGAGATCACCATGCTGGTGGCGACCATCTTCTTGACCGAGACACCGCTCGCGGCGGCCGCGCTCTCGGACTGGCCGACGGTGCGCAGGTCGAAGCCGAACCGGGTGCGGCCGAGCACGAACCAGTACGCGATGCCGACCAGGACGGCGATGACGATGAAGCCCCACAGCTCGCCCGCCGCGCCGGTGTCGATCTGGAAGAAGTACGAGGAGGTCGGCAGCGGCTTGGTGGAGACGACCGTGCCGCCGCTCTGCAGCTCGGCGAGCTTTCCGGGCTGGAGGAGGAATGCGATGATCGCGGTGGCGATCGAGTTCAGCATGATCGTCGAGATGACCTCGCTGACCCCGCGGGTCACCTTGAGGACGCCCGCGATGGCCGCCCACACGGCGCCGGTGCCCATGGCGCACAGGATGATCAGCGGGATGGAGATCCAGCCGGGCGTCGTCAGCGCGCCGCCGAGGACTGCGGCGAAGAACGCGGCGATGCGGTACTGGCCGTCGACGCCGATGTTGAACAGGTTCATCCGGAAGCCGATGGCCACCGAGACACCCGCCAGGTAGTACGTCGTCGCCTTGTTGAGGATGTAGACCTGGCTGTCGCTCGCGGAGCCGTAGGTCACCATGTCGCTGAAGGCGGCGCCCGGGTTCTTGCCGGTGGCGAGGATCACCAGGGCGGTGACGACGAGCGCGGCGACGATCGCGAGCAGCGGCGCCGCGATACCGAGGAGCAGCCGCTCCCTGTCGATGCGTTGGGTCAGCTTCTTCATCGGGCGTCGTCCTCTGTGTGCTCAGGACCGGTGGCCGCTGTGTGCTCCAGGTGACCGGTGGCCGCACCCGTCATGGCGGAGCCCAGCTCCTCGGGGGTGATGGTGGCGGGGTCGGCGTCGGCGACCAGACGGCCGCGGTACATCACCCGCAGGGTGTCGGAGAGGCCGATGAGCTCGTCCAGGTCGGCCGAGATCAGCAGCACGGCCAGGCCCTCGCGGCGGGCCTCGCGGATGTGGTCCCAGATCGCGGCCTGCGCGCCGACGTCCACACCGCGGGTGGGGTGGGCGGCGATGAGCAGCTTGGGCGAGTGGCTCATCTCGCGGCCGACGATCAGCTTCTGCTGGTTGCCGCCGGACAGCGAGGCGGCCGTCACGTCGATGCCGGGGGTGCGGACATCGTACGCCTCGATGATGCGTCCGGTGTCGGCGCGGGCGCCCTTGATGTCGAGCAACTGGCCGTGGGAGTTGGGCCGTTCGGTGACGTGGCCGAGGATGCGGTTCTCCCACAGCGGGGCTTCCAGGAGGAGGCCGTGGCGGTGGCGGTCCTCGGGGATGTACCCGATGCCGGCCTCGCGGCGGTGGCGGGTGGGAGCGTGCGAGATGTCGGTGTCGCCGAGGGTGATGACACCGGCCTCCGGGTCGCGGATGCCCATGATCGCCTCGACCAGTTCGGACTGGCCGTTGCCCTCCACGCCGGCGATGCCGAGGACCTCGCCCTGGTGGATGGTGAAGGAGATCGCGTCGAGGATGATGCGCTCGACGCCGTCGAGGTCGGTCTGGCTCAGGTGGAGCTTGTCGACCGTCAGCAGCGGGACGTCGGTGACCGTCGACTCCTCGGTCTCCGGCGTGGGCAGTTCGCTGCCGACCATCAGCTCGGCGAGCTGCTTGGGCGTGGTGCCGGCCGGCTCGACCGTGCCGACGGTGGTGCCGCGGCGGATGACGGTGATCTCGTCGGCCACGGACAGCACTTCGCCCAGCTTGTGGGAGATGAAGATGACGGTGAGGCCCTCGGCCTTGAGCTCGCGCAGGTTGTGGAAGAGGGCCTCGACCTCCTGCGGCACCAGGACGGCGGTGGGCTCGTCGAGGATGAGGGTCTTGGCGCCGCGGTAGAGGACCTTGAGGATCTCCACGCGCTGGCGGTCTGCGACCCCGAGCTCTTCGAGCAGGACGTCGGGCCGCACGTTCAGGCCGTACGCGTCGGAGATCTCCGTGATCTTCGTACGGGCCTTGGCGCCGATGCCGTACAGCTTCTCCGCGCCCAGGACCACGTTCTCCAGGACGGTGAGGTTGTCGGCGAGCATGAAGTGCTGGTGCACCATGCCGATACCGCGGGCGATGGCGTCGGCCGGGTTGTTGAAGGTGACCGTCTCGCCGCCCACCGTGATGGTGCCCTCGTCCGGCTGCTGCATGCCGTAGAGGATCTTCATCAGGGTGGACTTGCCGGCACCGTTCTCGCCGCACAGGGCGTGCACGGTGCCTGTGCGGACGGTGATGTCGATGTCCTTGTTGGCCACGACACCGGGGAATCGCTTGGTGATGCCGCGCAGTTCGACGGCAGCGGGAGGGCTGGACGCGTTGATGGCGCACTCTCCTGAAGGGAAAGGGGCTGCGTAGGGGAGGGCAGGCGTCGGCGACGCTAGCGCGGCAACTCCGTGCTACACGCGTAGAGTTGACACATTGTTATGGCTCGGCGAGGGGGTTGGCGTACGCCCCTCACCGAGCCGTGGTCCGGCGGGAACCGTCAGGTCAGGTGGTGGTCTTGACCTTGACGGAGCCGTCGACGATCTTCGCCTTCGCGGCGTCCAGCTGGGTCTTGATGTCGTCGATGAAGCCACCGCTGGTGGCCAGGCCGACACCGCCCTTGGCAAGGGAGTAGATCTGGTTGCCGGTCAGCGGCTTGCCGTCGTGCACGGACTTGACGAAGTCGTACACGCCGACGTCGACGTTCTTGACCATCGAGGTCAGGATCGAGCCCTTGTACTTCGACAGACCCGGGATGTTGTACTGGTCGGAGTCCACGCCGATGGCCCAGGCACCCTTGACGGCGGAGACGGCCTCGATCGAGCCGTTGCCGGAGGAGCCGGCCGCGGCGTAGATCACGTCGGCGCCGTTGTCGAGCTGACCGGACGCGGCCTCCTTGCCCTTGTCGGGGCTGGCGAAGCCGGACAGGTCGGAGCCGTGGGTCAGGTACTGGACGTCGACCTTGACCTTGGAGTTGGTGTCCTTGACGCCCTGGACGTAGCCCGCCGCGAACTTCTTGATCAGCGGGGTGTCCACACCGCCGATGAAGCCGACGTGGTCCTTCTTGGTCTTCAGCGCCGCGGCGACACCGGCCAGGTAGGAGCCCTGCTCCTCGGTGAAGGTGATGCTGTCGACGTTCTTCGCCGTCGCGACCGAGTCGATGAGGCCGAAGCTGACCTTCGGGTACTTGGCGGCGACCTTGTCGACCGAGGTGGCGTAGGAGAAGCCGACGGCCACGATCGGGTTGTAGCCGGCGTCCGCCAGGTCGGTCAGGCGCTGCTCGCGGTCGGCCTCCGTGTCGGAGCTCTTGGCGGTCAGCTCCTTGATGGAACCGCTGAACTCCTTCTCGGCCTTGTCGGCGCCGCGGGCGGCGGAGTCGTTGAAGGAACGGTCACCACGGCCGCCGACGTCATAAGCGAGGCCGATCTTGATGCCCTTGCCGCCGCCGGAGGAGGCGGACGACGAGGTGTCACTGTCGGAGGACGTACTGCCACAGGCTGTGGCAGTCAGTGCGAGAGCTGCGGAAGCGGCGACCGCAGCGGAAAGCTTGGCTACCCGGCGCACGGGAAGGCTCCTTCACCTGACCTGAGCGCCATATCGGCGCTGGATGTGAGCACCATGCCAGTGCTCAGGCCTGCACGCCCAGGCGGCGTCGGCTTCGCGGCATCGTAACGCGCGTAGATGTCAGAAAAAGACCTCTTCCAAAGCCGTTATCGATTCGAGGCAAACGGCGTCTGAACTCGGGCTCTTGCTGCCTCACACCCGCCGGTTTCGAACTGCGCACGATTGGCTTACAACCGTGTTGCGCCGGACGGCGCAACGGCCCCCGCGGGGGCCGTTGCCCTTCTCACGGCTGCGTCGCGTCCAGCAGTGCGGCGGCGGTGAACATCTCCACGCCCACGGTGATCGCGGACTCGTCGGCGTCGAAGTCGCCCTGGTGCAGATCGCGTACGGTCCGCTCGCCGGGAGTGCGGACGCCGAGCCGGGCCATGGCGCCGGGCACGTGCTCCAGGTACCAGGAGAAGTCCTCGCCGCCCAGGCTCTGCTCGGTGCTCTCGACGGCCTCGGCGCCCCGGCGGACGGTCATGGCCTCGCGCAGCAGATCGGTGACGACCGGGTCGTTGACGACCGGCGGGACACCGCGGACGTAGGTGATCTCCGACTTGGCCCGGTGCAGGTTGGCGATCTCGTCGATGGCGGCGACCACGATGTCGGGCGCCTGCCGCCAGGTCTCCAGGTCCAGGCAGCGCACGGTGCCGGAGAGCTCGGCGTGCTGCGGGATGACGTTCGGGGCGTGCCCGGTCTCGATCCGGCCCCAGGTGACCGCGAGTCCGCTGCGGCTGTCCACGCGCCGGCCGACCAGGGCGGGCACGTCGGTGGCGACCCGGGCGGCGGCGGTGACCAGGTCGGTGGTCAGGTGCGGGCGGGCGGTGTGCCCGCCGGGGCCGTCGAGGGAGACCTCCAGGCGGTCGCAGGCGGAGGTGATGGCCCCGTGCCGCAGCCCGATCCGCCCGGCGTCCACCCGGGGGTCGCAGTGCACGGCGACGATCCGCCCCACACCCTCCAGAACCCCGCACTCGATGGCGTCGGCGGCACCGCCGGGCAGTACCTCCTCGGCGGGCTGGAACAGCAGCCGCACGGGCCGCGGCAGCAGGCCCTGCTCGTGCAGCTCGGCGAGGACGAGGCCGGCGCCGAGCACCACGGTGGTGTGGACGTCGTGACCGCAGGCGTGCGCCCGGTCCGGCACGGTGGAGCGATACGCGCACTCACTCTTCGTGTCCGGGATCGGCAGCGCATCGATGTCGGCCCGCAGGGCGAGCATGGGCCGCTCGCCGTCCCACTCGCCGATGTCACAGATGAGCCCGGTCCCGATGGCGAGCACCCGCGGCTTCAGCCCGGCCTGCTCAAGCCGGGCCTTGATCGCCGCGGTGGTGCGGAACTCCTGGTTGCCCAGCTCGGGGTGCATGTGCAAGTCGCGGCGGAAGGCCACGAGTTCGGCACGCAGGGCGGCGGACAGCGCGCCGGGAAGCACGGCTTCCCCGGGCAGATCGGCCTCGGACTCCAGTGACATAAGTTGCTTCACCCTCTGAAGGGTAGGACGCCGGAGGGACCAACTGACCCTCGATCAACAAAAGTTCAACCCGATAGGGGAAGAAAATCTGGTCGCCCGACGCGTATGTATCGGTTCGGATGGGTAAACTCGCCCGCTTTTCGGTCGGGCGGATCATGAGATCCACGGAGAGTCACTCCCTCCACGGATACCACGCTCGACACGCACCCGGCGGTTCTGTTCACCTGTCGGGACCGCACTGTCGCACAACCGTGGCGACAGGCTCCGCCGGGAGAACGGGAAGCGCCGGCCGGATGAACCGGCGGACGGGTGGGTGCGGGCCGCACTAGGGTGCGGGCACGTGAGCCCCGAAACTGCGGATTTCCTGCACACCACCCGGACCTCGTACGACACGATCGCCGACGCCTACACCGAGCGGTTCTCGGACTGGCTGGGCATCCACACCCTGGACAGAGCCCTGATCACCGGCTTCGCGGAGCTGGTGGGAGAGGCGGGCGGCGGGCCGGTGGCCGACATAGGCAGCGGACCGGGCCATGTCACCGCCCGGCTGCAGCGGCTCGGCATCCCCGTCTTCGGCGTGGACCTCTCGCCGCGCATGGTGGAGCTGGCCCGCCGGGCCCACCCCGACGTGCGCTTCCACGTGGGGTCGATGACCTCGCTGGACCTGCCGTCCGGGACCCTGGGCGGGATCGTCGCCCTCTACTCAATCATCCACGTCCCCGACGACCGGCTGCCGACGGTCCTCACCGAGTTCCACCGGCTGCTGGCGCCCGGCGGTCATGTCCTGCTCGGCTTCCAGAGCGGCGACGACGACGGCCGGCTGCACCTCGCCGAGCGCTTCGGACACGGGATCTCGCTCGACTACTACTGGCGCACCCCGGACGCGGTGACCGAGCAGCTCGTCAAGGCGGACCTGCGCCCGGTCGCCCGGGTGGTCCGGGAGCCGCAGGACACCGAGACCCGGCCGCGCGCGTTCCTGGTGGCCCGCAAGGACGGCTGAGCCGAGCCTCCGGGTCAGGCCACCACCGTCACCGACGACAGCCGGGTGACGTCCTTCGCCGTCCCCGTGACGCCCGACAGGAAGCCCTGGGCGCGCGGGGAGGCCTTGTCCGTGAGCCAGCCGGGGTCGATGTCGCAGACGGCGACACGGACCTCGGTGCCGGCCAGGGCCAGCGGCAGGGTGTGGACGACCGTCGAGGGGAAGCTGAGGATGGTGCGGCCGATCGGGCCGCGGCGGGCGATCAGCTCCAGCGGGAGGTCGGGGCGGACGATCTCCAGGCCCGTCTCGGCGGCCAGCCGGTGGAGCTTCTCGGTGCTCTCGCGGCGGTGCGCGAAGTAGCGGGTGGCGCCGTGGGCCTTGGCGAGGTTCTGCACGGCCTCCAGATAGCGGTCGCCGTCCACCACGCCGGTCTCCACCAGCGAGGTGCCGACCATGTCGGCGCCCTTGGTGATGCGGGGCGGACCGAAGCGGGCGCGGGTCCAGGAGAAGTCGTTGGCGGTGACCGTCACGCCGGCCGGCGTCTCGTCCATCGGCATGGAGGAGAACACCTCGACCCGTCTCTTCCCGCTCGGGGTGAGGCGGTGGCGGGCCCGGGAGGACACCGGGGCGAAGAGCAGGTCCCGCGCGCCGGGGCGGCCCCCCTTGCGGTGCCAGCGCACCAGGCGCTCGCCGCGGGCCAGTTGGGCGACGAACTCCATGGTCGCGGTGCCGTCGTCGACGACGACGAGGTCGCGGGCCTTGGTGATGGTCAGCAGCAGTTGTACGTAGCGGGAGAAGGGGTCGCCCAGGACGACCCGGGGTGCCCGCCGGAGCAGGCCGCTGAGGCCGCCGATCGTCTGGAAGGGTGCCGCCGGGCCGCCCCGGGCCTCCTCCCAGCGGACCTGGTGACCCTCCTCGCGGGCCAGCTCGGCCATCCGGCGCAGCTGACCGCGGGTCATCGGGTCGGTCGGGGACAACACGACGAGGGTGAGCTCCGCGCCGGGCGCATGGGCGTGCGCCCACTCCAGCACGTTCAGGAGCTGTACCGGGCTCTCGACGAACGCGAGAGTGGGGTGGCCGGCGGATCCGGCGCGGAGACTCATCGACGTATGACCGTCCCTGTGTGGATCAGACCGAAACCGGCTCGCCCGCGGCGGCGGCGATCTCCGCCTCGGCGACGACACCCGGAACGCGGCGCAGCTTCTTCATCGGGCCGAGCTCCGAGTCGTAGACCTTCTTGACGCCGTCACCGAGCGAGGCCTCGATGGTACGGATGTCACGCACGAGGCGCTGCAGGCCCTGCGGTTCGACCGAGGCGGCCTGGTCCGAACCCCACATCGCGCGGTCCAGGGTGATGTGACGCTCGACGAAGGTGGCGCCGAGGGCGACCGCGGCGAGGGTGGTCTGCAGGCCCGTCTCGTGACCGGAGTAGCCGATCGGGACGTTCGGGTACTCGGCCTGCAGGGTGTTGATGACGCGGAGGTTGAGCTCCTCGGCCTGCGCGGGGTAGGTCGAAGTGGCGTGGCACATCAGGATGTTGTCCGAGCCGAGGACCTCGACCGCGTGGCGGATCTGCTTCGGGGTGGACATGCCGGTGGAGAGGATGACCGTGCGGCCGGTGGCGCGCAGGGCGCGCAGCAGCTCGTCGTCGGTCAGCGAGGCGGAGGCCACCTTGTGGGCCGGGACGTCGAACTTCTCCAGGAAGGCGACGGCCTCGGTGTCCCACGGGGAGGCGAACCAGTCGATGTTCTTGCTCTTGGCGTACTCGTCGATCTGGCGGTACTCGTCCTCGCCGAACTCCACACGGTGGCGGTAGTCGATGTAGGTCATCCGGCCCCAGGGGGTGTCGCGCTCGATGTCCCACTGGTCGCGCGGGGTGCAGATCTCCGGGGTGCGCTTCTGGAACTTGACCGCGTCGCAGCCGGCTTCGGCGGCGGCGTCGATCAGCTTGAACGCGTTCTCCAGCTCACCGTTGTGGTTGATGCCGATCTCGCCGACGACGTAGACCGGGTGACCGGGGCCGGCGGTCTTCGAACCGAAGGTACGCAGACGGAAGTTGCTCATGGCGGAAACAGTCCTTACTTGTTGAGGGAGTCGAGAGAGGGGCCGAGGATCCAGCTGGCGATCTCTCGGATCGCGCCGTCGCCACCAGGGACGGTGGTGACCGCACGGGCGGCGCCGCGTACCACGTCGTGGGCGCTCGCGACCGCCACGGGCCAGCCCACGAGGGCGAAGCACGGGAGGTCGTTGACGTCGTTGCCGACGTAGAGCACGCGCTCGGGCGCGATGCCCTGCTCCTCGCACCACTGCTTCAGTGCGAGGTCCTTCCGGTCGATGCCGTGCCGGACCGGGATCTGCAGCTTCCGGGCCCGCGCGGCGACGACCGGGTTCTGCTCCGTGGACAGGATCAGCATCTTCAGGCCGCTCTTGCGCAGCGCCGCGATGCCCAGTCCGTCGCCGCGGTGCACGGAGACGAACTCCTTTCCATCGGCGTCGATCAGCACCCGGTCGTCTGTCTGGGTGCCGTCGAAGTCCAGTACGACCGCGTCGATGTCGGCGCCGGTCGGCAGCGAACCGGGGCGGTCCGCGTCGAAGAGGGGTGCCAGCGCCCGGGCGCGGGCCAGCTCGTGGTGGTCGTCGATCTCCAGCACGCGGGCCGGGTCGGTGCGCACGAGTTCGGTGCGGCCGAAGAAGCGGTGCTGGTGCTCGCGGAAGCCCACCGCGTCCATCGCGTAGACCGCGCCGGTCTCCAGGAAGTCCTGGGGGCGGTCCTGGCGGCGCGGGCGGAAGGACTTGTCGTGGTTGACGCCGTAGCCGCCGCCGGTGGCCGCGTCGGCCTCCGCGACGGTGCCGGCCTTGGCCTCGTCGTCGGCGTCGCGCCACACGAAGCCGTGGAAGGGCGCCACGGTCAGGGCGGAGTCGGCGCCGTTGTCGACGACGGCACCCACGACGCCGTCCACGTCCTCGCGGATGATGAACGGGCTGGTGCACTGCACGAGCAGCACCACGTCGACCGTCGCCCCGTGCAGGGCCTCGTGCGCGCCCATGGCGTGCAGCACGGCGGCCTCGGAGGTGGCGGTGTCGCCGGCGATGGCGGCGGGCCGCAGCACGACCTCGGCGCCCGCCGAGCGGGCCGCGGCGGCGATGGCCTGGTCGTCGGTGGAGACCACGACGTCCGTCACCAGCCGGCTGGCCCGGCACTCGCGCACGGCCCGGGCCACCAGCGGTACGCCGCCCACGGGGGCGAGGTTCTTCGCGGGCACGCCCTTGGAGCCGCCGCGCGCGGGAATCACCGCGAGCACCCGGCGCACCGAAGCCCCTTGGCCCGCTTCGGGGTTGGACATGGGTTCTCCTCCTTGGGAGGGGTTCGGGGACAGCGGCCGCTCGCCGGGACGGGGACTCACAGGTCCCCCATCCGCCGGATCACCGGGGCGACCCGCTGCACGCCGTGGCGGTAGGCGCCGCGTGCGGCGCGGCGCACTATCTGCTTGACCGCGCTGGGTTCCTTGTCGGCGGCGGGTGCGCCGGGCAGCGGGCTGCCGTCCGGGCCGAGGTGGTGGCGGGCGAGGATGCCGGGCAGGTAGCCGGGGGCGGTCGCCGGTGTGTAGTACGGGGTGAGGGGCGCGAGGCCGCCGGGCCGGCCGAGCAGCTTGGTGATCCGCTCGCGCGCCGCGTCGAAGGCGGTGGCGTACGAGCCGTCCGCGGCGACGCCCTGGCGGTCGACCCACTCCTCGTCGGGCTCGGGCCGGTGCCCCTCGTCCAGCTGGTCCCAGGAGGCCAGGCAGCCGGAGCCCACGAAGTGGTGGTTGCCGAGCACCTCGCGCACCCCCAGGTCGCTGAGGACGACGGTGGGGATACGGCGGTGCAGGGACTCCAGCGCGGCCGTCGAGCTGATGGTGACCAGCAGGTCGGTGCGGTCGAGTACCTCGCCCATGTTCCCGTACACCAGGCTGAAGTTGGCCGGTGCGTCGAGCTTCTGGGCCAGCTTCTGGTAGGGCAGTTCCTCGATGTGCGTGGTGTGTTCACCCGGCCGGGAGCGCAGTTTGAGCAGCACCTCGCGCTCGGGGTGCTTGCGGGCGTGCCGGATCAGCCGCTCCAGCAGGTACGTACGGTCCTTGCGGCTGTCCGGGACGGACGGCTGCGCGGCGAACACCACGGTGTACGGGTCGTGTTCACCTTCGTAGGGAGCGCCGCCGAGGAACGGGAGTGCCACCTCCGTCACCGACGAGGCATCCGCGCCCACCCCTTCGTACACACCTCTGAAACGGTCCGCGTCCTGGCGGGAGTTGGCGAGGACGAGGTCCGCGCCGTGCCGCAGCAGGAGGCCGTCGGCGAGCTTCTCGTAGACGACGCCGACATAGCCGGTGACGACGACGGGACGCCGCTTGCGGCCCTCCCACACGCGCTTGAGCCCGTGCAGCATGGCCTGGACGCCGCCGCCGACGAGGGCGAGCACGACGAGGTCGTACTCCTCCTCGGCCATGGTGCGCAGGAACTCGACGGCCGTGACCTCCTTCAGGGAGTCGACGTGGACGCCCACTTCGGCCAGTTGGCGTGCCGTGGGAGTGGCCCGGCCGCGCAGCAGGAATCCACTGAGCTCGGGGCCGACTTGCGCGGCGTCGCGCCCTGCGGCTTCCATGGTCGGGCCCGGAACGATACGAGCCGCGGTCAACGCACCCCATTTCCAGCGGGTGTCGGAGTCCGCGAGAACAGCGATTCTCATGGGCTTAGTTGTACTAGGCGGCACAACGAAGACGCTAGGAAGCAAATCCAAGGTGCGGCCCAACCGCACCTGGCCAAAAAGTTAACAACACATCGCCGAGAGCCGAACTGGCTCGCCAAAGCCTCGGAAGTACATGGGATGCACCGTTCCGACACATGGAGTTCACCCGCCGTACGGGTACCGGAAAGTTCCGCAGCCGAGCCGCCTCCTAGGCTTTTGCGGGTGCCAAAGCTCTCCGTGATCGTGCCGTTCTACAACGTGCAGCAATACGCCCCGGACACCCTCAGAAGCCTTCGCCTCAACGCGCGACCAGATTTCGAGTTCGTTCTTGTGGACGATCATTCGAAGGATGAAACTCCGGCCATCCTGGAACGCGCCGCCGCGGAACTGTCCGACGTGGCCCAGGTGCGCTACGTCCGCCACGAGAAGAACGGAGGCCTCGCCACCGCCCGCAACACCGGCCTGGACGCGTCCAGCGGCGAGTACCTGACCTTCCTCGACGGGGACGACTGGCTGGCCCCCGGCTACTACGAGCAGTTGGTGGCCGCCATGGAGAAGCTGGACTGCGACTTCATCCGCACCGACCACGTGCAGGCGACCGCCCGCTCCCGCTCGGTGCACCGGGTGCCGCACGGGCGCCGCTGGGAGGTCATGAACCCGCGCGAGGCGATCCTGCCCGCCGACCGTACGACCTCCGTGGACTACGCCTACGCCTGGGCCGGCGCCTACCACCGCCGCCTGCTCGAAAAGGGCCTGCTGCACTTCACGGACGGGCTGCGCACCGCAGAGGACCGGCCGTGGATCTGGAAGCTGCACCGCGAGGCGGAGTCGTTCGCCGTGGTGAGCCTGCTCGGCGTCTTCTACCGGCGCGGGGTCGCCTCCTCGCTCACCCAGATCGGTGACGTCCGTCAACTCGACTTCATCCGCGCCTTCGATCAGGTCGTCGAGGAGACCGCGCTTGACCCGGACGCCGAGCGGCTGCTGCCGAAGGCCGTGCGGACGTACTGCGCGATCATCGCCCACCACCTCGCGGACGACTCCAAGTGGGAGCCGGCCGTGGCCAAGCAGCTGCGGTCGATGAGCGCGGCCGCCATACAGCGCATGCCGCAGGAAGCGCTGGGTGACGTGCTCGACACCATGGACCTGCGCCGCTCCTCCAAGCTGCGGCGGCTGCGGCGCCGGATCACCACAGCGAAGGCGGCCGCCTGATGCCCCGTACCACCCGGATCTTCTGCGTCTCGACGCTGTACGGCGCGGCCACACTCGCCGCCGCCATAGAGTCCGACCTGTTCACGGAGGCGGACGGCGACCGGCAGGTGCTGCTGGTCTTCAACAACTCCGCGACGCCGGAGACCACTCCGGCCGTCGACCAGATGCCGGGCTTCGAGCCGCTGCGGGACCACTTCGACGACGTGCTGTCGTGGAACGAGGCCATCCGCCCCTTCCACCCCGGCGCGTGGGCGCCGCGGCCCGACGACATCCCGCTCTTCGAGCGCTATCTGCGGCTGCTGTGGGAGCTGGGCGACGACAAGGTGGAGCTGGTCCTGGAGTCCATCCAGGTCGCCCCCGCCCTCACCGTGGCCCAGCTGTTCACCGAGGCCCCGGTCGAGGTCTACGCCGACGGCCTGATGAGCTACGGCCCCACCCGCAACAAGCTCGACCCGCTGGTCGGCACGCGGGTGCGGCGGCTGCTCCACCTCGACCTGGTGGCCGGTCTCACGCCGATGCTGCTGACCGAGTTCGACGTGCCGGCGCAGGTCGTACCGACCACCGCCTTCCTCAAGGTGATGGGCGAACTCACCGCCGCCGTGCCCGAGGCGCCGGTGCTGCCGGCCAACTCGGCGCTGCTCCTTGGCCAGTACCTGTCCGCGCTGAACATCCTCTCCGCCACGGAGGAGGAGGACCTGCACGTGCGGATGATGCGCGGGGCGGTCGAGCGCGGTCACCGGGCGATCGTCTTCAAGCCGCATCCCACCGCGCCGGCCCGCTACAGCCGGATCCTGGAGGCGGAGGCCGAGAAGCTGGGCGTCGACCTCACCGTCCTGGACCTGCCGGTCCTCGCCGAGGTGCTGTTCGAGAAGTCCCCGCCCGCGCTGGTCGTCGGCTGCTTCTCCACGGCGCTGTTCACGGCGGCGGCTTTCTACGGTCTGCCGGTTGCCCGCGTAGGCACCGAACCGCTGCTCGACCGCCTGACGCCGTACCAGAACAGCAACCGGGTCCCGGCCGTCCTCGCGGACGCGGTGATCCCGGACCTGGAGGGCCGCAAGGGCGAGGAGGTCGTCCCGGCGAAGTCGCTCAACGGCCTGGTCACCGCGGTCGGTTTCACCATGCAGCCGCAGATCCACCCCTCCCTGCGCCCGGCGGCGGAGAAGTACCTGTCCAAGGAGTTCGGCCCGCGCACCCAGCGCTACTTCAAGCGCAAGCGGCTCACCTCGCTGGGCCTGCCGGGCGGTATCCCGGAACGGCTGGCGTTCCTGCCGCGCAACGCCACCGCGCGCCGGGTGGTACGGCGGGCGAGGGCGCTCAAGAAGGTCGTGAAGCGCTAGACAAACCAGGAGTAAACCTCAGGCCAAGCCCAAGGAAATGCAAGACGGCGATTGCCTTACTCCTGTGAATTCACGGTGATGCGGCTCCCGGATCCATAGGATCTCGGGAGCCGCCCCCATCGATTCTCCTCCGTGAGGCATTCAATGACGAAGCTCGGCCGGCTCTACTCGAAGTTCGACAGCGTCACACTGCCGGACGATCTCCCGTACACCCAGGTGAGCGCCTGGGAACTGCAGTTCCTGTATCTCGTGGGGCGCCATGAACTCTCGGGCCGGGGCCGGATCGTCGAACTCGGCTCCGGCGGCGGCGGATCGACGTACGCGCTCGCGATGGGCCTGCGGGAGAACCCGGCCTTCGACGAGAAGACGGGACGCCTGCACGCGTACGACTTCTTCCGGGTCGGCAAGGGCACGTTCGCCTCGGAGAAGTTCTTCACCTCCGGCCACAAGCCCGAGGACGACAACTCGTTCCTGAACGACTTCCGCGGCCGCCTGGAGCCCTTCCTCCCCTTCCTGGAGATCCACGCCGGCGACCTCTGGCAGACCTCCGACCCGGACGACCCGACCCCGGTCGAGTTCCTGCACATCGACATCGCCAAGACGGCCCGGGTCTTCAGGTGCGTCTCGGAACGCTTCCTGACCCGCCTGGAGCCCGGCTCGATCGTCCTCCACCAGGACTTCGCCGGCCCGCGCCTCCCGTGGCTCCACCACAGCACCGGCGCGCTCCTCCCCTACATCGAGATCGCCGGCCCCCCGATCCGCTCCACCCTCGCCTTCGAGGTGACGAAGCCGATCCCGGCGGACGTGTTGAAGCGCATCTCGGAGGACGACTACACGGTCGACGAGAAACTCGCCCTCATCACCGCCGTCCAGAACCGAATCGACCGCGACCACACCGACGGCATCCCCTTCAAGTCCGTCCTGGAACTGGCCAAGGCGTACGTCGCCCACTACGACGGCCAGCACAAGCGGGCGTGGTCGATCGCGAAGCCGCTCACCTCGGACGAGTACCTGAGCCGGACGCGGGCGGATCACTTCGAGCAGTTGAAGAAGGCTTACGACACGGAGCGGGCCGCGAAGTCTCGGCGGTCGCCGGTGGCTCGGTTCAAGCAGCTGCTGGTCCGGGGCGGTAAGAGGTAAATAGGAACGTAAGAGAAATAGGTACGAAGAGATACACGGAAGATTGCGTTCCGATGCCGTGTGTTGGGTGGGAGTTAACAACCACTCCATAGCTTCCACCAATGGCGCAAACAGCTTCGCCGCCCGCTCACGCTCCGGCTCCCGTCGCGCTCGCGGCGGTGGAGCCGGAGTCGGCCCGGCGGTCGCTCATCTCGTATGTCCTGCCGGTCTACAACGAGCAGGACGGCATCACCGCGTTCCACGCCGAGCTCATCGCCGCGCTCGGCTCCCGGCCGGAGCTCGACTTCGAGCTGGTCTACGTCAACGACGGCTCCGCCGACGGCTCGCTCGCCCTGCTCAAGGGCCTCGCGGAGCAGGACCCCCGGGTCAAGGTCGTCGACTTCGCCCGTAACTTCGGGCACCAGATCGCCATCACCGCGGGCCTCGACCTGGCCGCGGGCGACGCCGTGATCGTCATGGACACCGACCTGCAGGATCCGCCGAAGGTCAGCCTGGAGCTGGTCGACGCCTGGCAGGCGGGCGCCGAGATCGTGCACGCGCGCCGCCGCACCCGGCAGGACACCGCGTTCAAGCGGGCCACCGCGCACCTGTACTACCGCCTGCTGCGCTCCTCCACCGAGGTCGACATCCCGCTGGACACCGGCGACTTCCGCCTCCTGGACCGCAAGGTCGCCGATGAGCTGCGCAAGTACCGCGAGCGCAGCCGCTTCGTGCGCGGCATCGTCGCCTCGATGGGCTATGCCCAGACCGAGGTGGCCTTCGACCGGGACGAGCGGTTCGCCGGCGAGACCAAGTACCCGCTGCGCAAGATGGCCCGCCTCGCGGTCGACGGCATGACGAGCTTCTCCACCGCCCCGCTGAAGATGATCACCCGGCTCGGCTTCGCGGTCCTCGCGCTGTCCCTCGTCGGCATCCTCTACGCCCTCGCCATGAAGTTCTTCAAGCCCGAGATCACCGTCTCCGGCTGGACGATGCTGATGTGCGTGGTGCTGTTCCTCGGCGGCACCCAGATGCTCTCGCTCGGGGTCATAGGCACCTACATAGGCCGCATATACAGCGAGGCCCAGGGCCGGCCGCTGTACCTGGTGCGCGAAGTGATCGGCGGACCCGACTCCGATGACTGAGATCACCGCCACCACTCCGGCGGTCAGCGCCGAGAACTCCCGCTCCCGGACCGTGCGTCAACTCGTGCGCTACGCCCTGATCGGTGGCAGCGGCGTCGTCATCGACTTCGTCGTCTTCCTGCTGCTGCACAACCTCGCCGGCCTGGACGAGCAGCTCGCCAACGCGCTGAGCACCACCCTCGGCATCGCCAACAACTTCGTCCTGAACGCCCTGTTCACCTTCGAGCGCCGGGACCGGCTCGTCGTCCGCTTCCTGCGTTTCTACGCCGTCGGACTGACCGGCATCGCCTTGACGAACCTGCTCTTCCTCGCCTTCACCGACGGCCTCGGCATCGACGCCAACCTCGTCAAGGCCGCTTCGCTGCCGCTGGTGCTGGCCCTTCAGTTCGTGCTCAACCGAAAGTGGAGCTTCGCATGAATCTCGGCATCATCGGCGCGGGTGCCACCGGCCTGACCGCCGCCTGGGACGCCGTACGCGCCGGCCACCAGGTCACCGTCCTGGAGGCGGCCGACGAACTCGGCGGTCTGGCCGCCTCGTTGGAGGTGGGCGGCGTTCCGCTGGAGCGCTACTACCACCACATCTTCCGCAGCGACAAGGCGATGATCTCCCTCGTGGAGGAGCTGGGTCTCGGCGACGCCCTGCGCTTCCACCGGCCGACCACCGGCATCTACCGCGGCGGCAGGCTGATCGACTTCACCACGCCCTTCGACATGCTGCGCTACCCGGAGTTCAACCCGGTCGACGCCGTGCGCTTCGCCGGTTCCTCGGCCGTGCTGAAGGCGGTCCGCAACGGCGAGCGCTTCAACGACCTGACGGCGCTGGCCTGGTTGCGCCGCTGGGCCGGCAGGAAGGCCACCGCCGCGATCTGGGAGCCGCTGCTGCGCGGCAAGTTCGGCGACCGCGCCGAGCAGGTGTCGATGGCCTGGCTGTGGGCCCGTATCCACTGCCGTACCTTCGAACTCGGCTATGTGGACGGCGGGTTCGAGCGGGTCTACGCGGCGCTGCGGGACGGGATCGAGGAGCGCGGCGGCAAGGTGGAGTTCGGCAAGGCAGCCGAGTCCATACGGCAGGACGGCGACACCGTGGCGGTGGGCTGCGCCGACGGTTCGCGCTACGAGTTCGACCGGCTGATCGTCACCACTCCGCAGCCCGCCTTCGCCAAGGCCGCCGGGCTGCCCGCCGACAACGCGGTGTGGAAGAACCAGTACCTGGGCGCGACCTGCTTCGTGCTGGAGCTGGACCGCAGCGTGATCCCGTACTACTGGCTCAACATCAACGAGCCCGGCTTCCCCTTCCTCGCGGTCGTCGAGCACACGAAGATGATCGACCCAGCGGTCTACGGGGGCCGGCACATCCTCTACGTCGGCAACTACGTCGAGCGCGAGGACTGGCGCTTCACCACCGAACCGGCCGAACTCCTTGAGCGGTTCGTGCCGTATCTGCGGCGCGTGAACCCGGACTTCGACGCCTCCTGGATCAAGGACTGGCACTTCTCGAAGGCCGGGTTCGCGCAGCCGGTGGTCACGCCGGAGTACCGGGCGCTGATCCCGCCCCACGAGACGCCGATGAGCCGGGTCACGCTGGCCACGATGGCGCAGATCTACCCGCAGGACCGGGGCCAGAGCTACTCGATCGCCCTGGCCCGCAAGGTCACCGCGTCCCTCGGGCTCAACGCCTGACGCACAGCACGAACCGGGTCCCGGCGCGGGCGTGCGGGCAGTCGTAGACGGCTTGTACGCGCTGCCACAGCGCCGGGTCCACCCTGCCCGGCCGGAACCAGGGCCGCTCCAGGAGCGCGTACGGGGCCGGGTCGTGGTCGACGCAGTCGGCGTTCTCCTTGAATGACGGAAGGTCGGCGACGTCCGGCAGGAAGCGGCTGCGCTGGAGGAAGGTCGCGACCGGGTAGCGGCACTGCGCCGGGTGGTCGACGTAGTACGTGATGTCGCCGAAGGCCAGGTACAACACCGGCGCGTTCGCGGGCAGTCGATCCCGGATCCGGTCCGCGTCCGACTGCGCGAGCCGCATCTCGTCCAGGTACTGGGCGCTGGTCTCGGTGACCTTGCCGTGGGAGACCAGGTGCGGGGAGCCGGGCCAGATGGTCGCGGTCAGGCAGACGACGCCGGAGAGCGTGACCAGCACGGCCGACGGGACCCCGCGCCGGGCGGTCGTGGTCCTGCTCCGGGCCGCGTCCACACCCGCCGCGAGCAGGGCGACCAGGCCGGCGGCCCAGACCTCCCACGGCCGTTGCAGGCCCTTGGGTGCCTCGGCGTAGAGCACGGGCAGCACGCCGTACACGAGGGAGACGGCGGCGAAGCACCACGGTGGCGTGCGGCGGGCGCCGCCCACGGCCAGGCCCCAGGTCGCGGCGGCCAGCACCGGCATCTGGGCCCCGTGGTACAGGAACCAGTTGCCCTGCACGACCACGACGGCCTGGGCGGCGACGCCGATCGTCGCGGCGATCAGGAGCAGTTCGGCCCGCCGCCACCGGCCGTGCACCCGGGTCAGGACAAGGAGCAGCGCGCCCGGCAGGAGCAGCAGCACCGGGGTGGCCACGGCCCGGTCGGCCAGGAAGTCGACGGAGCGGTCGAGGATGAAGTGCGGGTGGATTCCGGTGCGGCTCATCGCCGACTGGTTGATCTGCGGCATGTCCTCGGTCCACTGCCACTCGTGGGATCCGCCGAGCACGCTCAGCCCGAACAGGCCCGCGGCGGCGGCCATCGCGACCACGGCGACCCGTACCGCGCGGCCCCGGTCGACGGTGTAGACGAGGAGGATGCCGATCGCGGCGGTGGCGGCGGTGGAGTACTTCATCATCACCGCGAGCCCGAGGGGTACGGCGGCGAGCAGGGCCGCCCGCCAGGGCCGCTCCGGGCCGATCGCGGCGGCGACGCCCAGCACGGTCAGCACGACCGCGGCCCACTCGGGCTGAAGGAAGTCGTTGCGCGGGGCGAGGGCCAGGGCGAGGCCGGTGGCGCCCGCGGTGAGGGCCGCCTCGCGGCCGGTGACCCGGCGCAGGAGTGCTGTGTAAAGGGCGTAGGCGGCAGCGGCGGCGAGCAGGACGCCGACCGCTCCCATCAGTGCCTCGCGGACCGGCGTACCGCCCCCGAAGGAGGTGAGGCGGTCGAGGATCGCGATGAACCACCGGTAGAAGTACGGACGGTGGGTGAAGACCTCGGACGGCGAGTAGCCGGCCTCGCGCCCGGTGCGCAGGGCGGCCAGGACGTAGTGCAGGTCGCCGGTGAGCCGGCGGGTGGCCACGGTGTACACCACGGCCACCACGGCCACCGCGGACGGCAGGGCGACCGCCGCCCACCACAGGGGTGAGCGGCGGTCGTCGGTGCGCGGCCGGGCGACGGTGGTGTCGTCCGGCAGGGTGGTGGTCGCCACGCTCAGCCGCCCAGAATGACCCGCAGGTCCGCGGCGTTCGCCTCGGTCGCCTTCCACAGTTCCTGCTGGCGGCCGTGGACGTCGGCGACCGTCTTGTTGTGGTCGGCCAGCAGGTCCTTCGAGCACTCCACCAGACGCGCGGCGAGGTGGCGGTCGTGGACCGAGACGCCCCACTCGGGGCGCTCGATGTCCCGCAGGAAGTACGCCATCTTCGGGTGCGAGATCAGGCTGATGATGGGCGTGCCGACGCCGAACGGGATCATGCCCGCGTGGCCGCGCATGCCGATCACCAGCTTGGTGCGGGCGTAGAGATCGAGGATCTCCTTGTTCTCGAAGTCGTACATCGGGATGACGGGCATCGAGATGCCGTGCTCGCGGCGCAGGTCGAAGACGATCTTCTCGTCGTCGAGGGAGTGGGCCACGCACTGGACCTCGGCCAGCTCACCCAAGTCCCGTACGGCCTGGGCCATTTGGGCCAGGAAGTAGGCGTAGTCGTGGCCGAAGCGCAGGCCCGCGCGGTCGTAGGCCGCGTTGATCAGGATGGTGTCGTCGCGCTTGGCGGGATCCTGCCAGCCCGGCACCAGCTGGCGGGTGACCGTCGTGGGACACGGCTGGAAGCGGATCTTGTCGTGCAGGTGGGCCGGGACCATCGCCCGGACCTTCTCGATCGAGCCGTGGTTGCGCAACCCGAAGAAGCTGGACTTCTCGACCAGCAGCCGCAGCGACTCGCCGAACCGGTTGGCCCGGTAGGACTGCCCGTCGAAGGCGTTGAAGCCGACGGCGAAGACGGCGATCGGCACGTCGATGCCGGCCATCAGCTCGTCCGGGACGTTCCACTGCCAGGCGCTGTTGCCGTTGGGCATGGTGTCCGGGATGAACAGGCCGCCGCCGCCGATGACCAGACCCCGGCGCCGGTTGACGCGCTCCAGGGCCGCCTTGTCGAACAGGCGGTGGGCGTGCACGGAGTGCCAGCGCCGGGAGGTGGTGTCCGGGCCGAAGGCCGAACGGACGCTCTCCGGGAGCAACTTGTCGCCCGCGTTGCCCTGGCGGTCCATGTAGAAGGCGACGTGCGCCAGTTGGTCCTCGGGCGCGCCCTGCTCCTGGGCCGGCACTGAGGCCGCGCGCTGCGCCCACAGGCGGCTGGAGCGGTGGGTCGGGTCGACGGCTATGCCGGCCGTGGCGTGCGTCAGGGCCTCGGCGTTGTTGCCGTGCACCCACGCCATCTGCGCGAGCCGCGCGTAGGCGGTCGCGGCCCGGTTGGGAGCGGCGGTGGCCAGCAGCAGCTGGGCCTTGGCCTCCTCGTACCGGGAGACGCTCATCAGGGCGTGGCCGAAGACCTCGTGCGGCCAGGCCTCGTCCAGCGGGATGTGGACACTGGACAGGACGTCGACGGCGTCCTGGTAGTCGCCGTTGCCTATGTGCGCGGCGGCGAGCTTGCGGGCGACCTCGACATTGCCGGTGCGGGCGACGTGCGGGGTGCCGTAGTGCACGAGCAGGTCGTGGTGCAGGCCGCCGGAGGACTCCATGTACGCGGCGTGGAACTCGGGGTCGCTCAGCTCGAACTCGCGCCAGCGCTCCTCCGCCTGGCTGTAGCCGGCCTCGCCGCCCTGCCAGGGCTTGTGGCGCCCGGTGAAGTGCAGGATCGCGGTGTCCTCGGGGACCGGGAGGTCGCCGGACAGCCGCCGCTTGACGAAGTTGTAGCGCGGGTCGAGGCGGACGAAGTCGCCGTTCAGGACCGAGTTGAGGATGCCCTGGTCGTGCTTGTCGAGCTCGTAGTCGCCGGAGCGGCCGCAGCGGTCGAGCCGCGCGCAGAACTCGTCGCTCAGGTACTCCTTCTGGATCACCAGCAGACCGGAGTTGAGCTTGTGCTGCCCGTAGAAGAACTGCGGCACGGCCGCCAATCCCTCGCGCAGCTCCAGCAGTTCGCTCAGGCTGCTGAGGACGACCATGTCCGTGTCGAGCGTGATGATCGTGTCGTACTCGCGGATCTTGAAGACGTCCAGGATGAAGTACGCCTTGCGGACCAGGTAGTTGTCCTGGTCGCCCTTCTGGTACGAGTCGTAGTGGTCGGCGTCGACGCGCCGCATCACGATGCGCGGGTGCAGGGCGCGGATCTGGGCGATCGAGCCGGGCTTCAGATCGTCGTAGAGGACGACGAAGTCCTCGCACACGCTCGGGTTGGACAGCGCCAGGCTGCGCAGCAGGACGAGGAAGCCGGGCAGGTAGTTCTCGTCGACGAAGCTCGCGAAGGCGATGCGCCGCTTGCCGGTCAGGGCGGCCGCGTCGGTCGACGGGGCCTTGACGGCGGAGGTCCCGGTCAGGGAGGTCGTGGTCATCGCAGGGATATCCTCATGTCGGTCACGCTCTGGGCCCGCTCCATGACCCATGCCTTCTCGCTGGTGTACTCGTGCACGGAGGTGATGGCGAGCTTCATCGCTTCCTGGACGCGGTAGGCACCGCTCTCGTAGAAGTCGAAGCCGATCAGGTCGAGCTTCGGGCTGACGTCGAGGAAGTCCAGCAGGTACAACATGTTGAAGCCGGTGGTCGGGATGCCCGACCACACGTCCGTGCTCAGCCTGCCGATGTTCCGCACCGGCCAGCGCAGCGACTCGTCACCGAGGTAGGTCTGCGCGCCGGGCACCAGGCGGTTGCGCAGCGAGTACTTCCAGTCACCGGAGATCCCGCCGAAGACCAGCCGGGTGGTGACCTGCTTCTCCCAGTTGAAGCCGTGCTTGTGGATCGTGGCGTGGATGTCCGTCTTGCTGCCGGTGTTCTTCGGGTCGATCCTGTACGAGTTGAAGCGCACCACCAGGTCGTACGCGTCGATCTCGGCGCCCATCGAACTGGCGCCCACCCGGCCGGAGTTGGCGATCAGGGCGATCGACTTGCCGGCGATCCGGTTGCGGAACTCGCCGAGGCTGATCCACTCGACGCCGCCGATGGTCGGGTCGGCGACCGGGCCGCGCATCCGGGTGCGGCGCTGCTCGGCGTAGAGGGCGAGGGCCTCGGTGAGCGCGGGCAGGTCGACGCCGGGGGCGGTCAGCCGCAGGTCCAGGTACTGGCTGAGCAGTTCCTGGCGGTCGGTGACCGGGGCGTCCTCGGCGGTCAGCGTCAGAAGCGCTCCCACCAGACGGGGCTCCGCCTCGCTCCAGTCGCCGACGGCCTGTGCGGCCAGGCCCTCGGCCCACACGTCGGTGGCGGGGCGGCGGGTGAACTCCTCGGCGCGCGGGGTCTGCCGCTTCAGGAGGGCGATCAGTTCGCGCTCCTTCTGGCCGGCCAGGCGCAGACCGGCGATCCGGTTGCGGACGCCGAAGCCGTCGTCGTCGGTGAGAGCGAGGTACTTCTCGTACGCCTCCAGGGCCTCGGCCTCGTCGCCGATCGCCTCCAGGAGCCGGGCCCGCAGGCGCCAGCCGGCGCGGGAGTTCTTGCGCTGGGCCAGGACGGTGTCGCTGATGACCAGGGCGAGGTTGAGCTCGTCGTCGTAGCCGGCCTCAAGTGCCTTGTTGGCGACGGCGAGCAGGGCGTCGAGCACCTCGTTGGGGATTCCGCCCGTCGGTGCCGCGGCGCCCTTCACGGCGCGCTTGAGCAGCGCGGTGGCGCCGCCGGCGGGTGCGGGCGCGGGGGCCGCCGTGGCGGTGGTGCCCCACACGACGAGCAGCTTGCGCAGCTGCTCGGCGAGTTCCACGCGCTTGCGGTCGATGCTGCCGACGAGCTTCCCGCTGTGCGCGGCACAGGCGCGCAAGCAGTCGTCCAGCTCCCCTCCACGTACACGTGCCCGTCTGTTCTGGACCCTCGTCATGGCGCTCCTGGGTATTTGCCAAGCCAATGCTGTGACAACTGAGTCGTTCGCCGGGTTTACCACGGCGTAGGGGGATGCTGGAAAAATTAGGAAGCAAAAGCGACGTTCAGGTGAACTGATGGAAGCCGGAGGACGAATCGTTGGGCCGTCAACCAAGCTTTCGCCACGATTCGGACTATTGGCGCCGACTCTCCCATAGGGCGCCCTTGTTGGAACGGCCGCCCGAGGAACCCGTGGTCAAAGCCCCGGAGCCCCGATTGCGGTCGCTGGACGGACTGCGGCTACTCGCCGCCCTGATGGTGGCGGCCTATCACTACGGCGGCCGCGACGGCGAGGTCGCCCGGGCATGGGGAAGTTCCCCACGCGACCAGTTCCCCACGTTGCATTCGTATTTCGCGTACGGCTGTCTCGGTGTGCAGGTCTTCTTCGTGATCAGCGGGTTCGTGATCTGCATGAGCGGATGGGGACGCCCGCTGAAATCGTTCTTCGCGTCCCGCGCCGCGCGACTGCTGCCCGCCTATTGGGCGGCCATCGTACTCGTGACGGCTGTGTTCGCACTCCCGGTCGTCGCCTACGAGGCCGTCTCGCCGAGCGACGCGCTGGTCAACCTGACGATGCTTCAGCAGCCGCTGGGCGTGGACCGGGTGCTCGGGGTGTGCTGGACGCTGTGGGCGGAGGTCCGCTTCTACGCGCTGTTCGCCCTGCTGGTCGTGCTGCCCGGGGCCAACCGCCGCCGGGTGCTGCTGTTCTGCGCGGGCTGGATGGTGGCGGCGGCGATCGCCCGGGGCGCGCACGAGCCGCTGCTCGACATCGTCGTGATGCCCGAGTACGCGCCGTTCTTCGTCGGCGGCGTCGGCCTCTACCTGGTCCACCGCGACCGAAGGGACGTCTACGCGTGGTCCGCGGTGGCCGTGGGCTGGCTGATCGGGCAGCACGAGGCGGTGGCGGCGCTGTGGCGCCCGGCGAGCGCGGACGCGTTCGCCCATCGCACCGTGTTCGGCATCGTCCTGGTGGTGACGCTGGGCTTCGCGGCCGTCGCGGCGATCGCGCTCGGCCGGCTGAGCTGGGTGAACTGGTCCTGGCTGACCACGGCGGGCGCTCTGACCTACCCCTTCTACCTGGTCCACGAGCACCTGGGCTGGCCGGTCATCCGCATGCTGCACGGCGTCCTCGGCCTGCCCGCGCGAATGACGCTCACTTTCACGGTGCTGGGCCTGCTGGGCCTCGCCTGGCTCATCCACCGGTTCGTGGAGCGGCCGTTCGGACCCCGGCTGAAGCGGACGCTGACGTCAGCGTGAGGGACGGTGACGCGGGGTTGAGGGCGGCCGGTGGACCGGCTCGGGCCGAGAGGCAGGAGCGGGCCTCTACGCGACGGCCGACGGCCTGGGAGTGAGGGCCGCTGGCCGACGGCTCGCCTCGGCATGAAGGCCCGTGGCGCGGTCCAGCCCGGGCACTCCCAGCGCGCCTCGGCGTGAAGGCCGGTGGCGCGGCTCAGCCCGAAGGGCGGTAGCGCGCCTCGATCCCCGCGAGGAGCAGTTCCAGGCCCTCCTCGAACTGCCGGTCGTAGTCCTCGAAGATCTCCGCGCCCGCCGCGGCCGACAGCGGGAACTCGGCCAGCAGCCGGGCCCGTTCCTCGACGTCGTAGCCCTCGCGCCGCTCGTCGGGCAGCGGCTGGACGCCCTGTTCCTCGGTGACGAAGCCGATCGTGAACGCGTACGCGGTGGCCGCCGCGCGGACCGACTCGGCGAGGGTGAAGCCGGCGGCCTCGAACACGCGCAGGTTGTCCTCCATCTCGCGGCCGTGGTCGGTGCCGGTGAAGCGGGAGCCGCTGAAGACCTTCGCGCCGTCGCGGTAGCCGAGCAGGGCCGCGCGCAGTCCGCGGTTGGCCTTGAGCAGCCGCTCCCGCCAGGTGTCGGTGGGATCCAGAGCCGTCCCCGCGACCATCCGCCGGTACATCTCGGTCGCCATCTCGTCGAGCAGCGCCTGCTTGTCCTTGAAGTGCCAGTACAGGGCGGGCGCCTTGACGTCCAGTTCCCTGGCGATGGCACGGAGGGTCAGGCCCTCCAGACCGGCCTCGTTCAGCAGCTTCAGGGCGGTGTCCGCGACCCGCTTGCGGTCGAGGGGCGCGCGTCGTTCCGTACTCACGCTTGACAGCTTAACAGCGTTAAGGGCACCCTTGCGGACAGCGGAACTTAACAGCGTTAAGGAGACGGATCATGAGTGTGGACGGACCCTCGGTGAACGGCCTCTCGGTGAGCGGCCTCTCGGTGGACATACTGATCGTGGGCGCGGGCCCGACCGGCCTGGCCCTCGGGATCGACCTCGCCCGGCGCGGGGTGGACGCGCTGGTCGTGGAGCGCGGCGAGGGGCTGGCGCGCGGCTCGCGCGGCAAGGGCATCCAGCCGCGCACGATGGAGGTCTTCGAGGACCTCGGTGTGCTGGACGGGATCCTCGCGGCCGGGGGCGAGTACCCGGTCGGGATGGTCTGGCAGGACGGGAAGCAGGTCGGCGAGCACCGGATGATGGACCCGGCCGAGGACGCCGAGGAGAACACACGGTTCACCGGCCCGTGGATGGTCCCGCAGTGGCGGACGCAGGAGATCCTGTTCGCGCGGCTGACGGAGCTGGGCGGCCGGGTGGACTTCGGCCGGGAGGTCGTCTCGCTCGACGAGTCCTTCGACCAGGGGGCCGACGGCGTGACGGTCCGCTTCGCCGCCGGCGACCCGGTCCGCGCGCGGTACGTGGTGGCGGCCGACGGGGGCCGCTCGGCGGTGCGCAGGTCGCTCGGGATCGGCATGGCCGGGGAGACGGTGGACCCGAACCCGATGCTGGTGGCGGACGTCCGGATCGCCGGCCTGGGCCGGGACTACTGGCACGTCTTCCCGCCGCGCGCCGACACCGACGGCTTCCTCGCGATCTGCCCGCTCGCCGGTACGGAGGACTTCCAGGTCGTCGCCCAGTTCCCGGAGGGCACGGCGGTCGACACCTCGCTCGACGGCGTCCGCAAGGTCGTCGCCGCCCGCTCCCACCTCGCCCCCGAGGACGTGACGGAACTGGGCTGGTCCTCGAACTTCCAGCCCCGCGCGGCCCTGGCCGACCGCTTCCGCGCCGGACGCGTCTTCCTCGCCGGCGACGCGGCGCACGTCCACTCCCCGGCCGGCGGCCAGGGCCTCAACACCAGCGTCCAGGACGCCTACAACCTGGGCTGGAAGCTGGGCGCGGTGCTGCGCGGGGGCGCCCCGGAGGAACTCCTCGACACCTACGAGGAGGAGCGGCGCCCCATCGCCGCCCAGGTGCTGGGCCTGTCGACGAGCGTCCACCGGGGCGAGGTGCAGCGCGGGAGGGCGACGCGCCAACTGGGGCTGGGGTACTGGGAGTCGTCGCTGACGGTGGATACGCGGGGTGGGGAGACGCGGGGCGAGGGAACACCGGCCGAAGAGACCCGGACGGCCCCGGAGCGGGTGCGCGCGGGCGACCGGGCGCCGGACGTGACGGCGGCGGGCGCACGCCTCTTCGACGCCTTCCAGGGCCCGCACTGGACGCTGCTGGCGTTGGGCACGGACATCGGTACGGAGATGCCGCCGGCGCTCCCGCAGACGGTACGGGTGGTCCGGGCGCCCGCCCACGAGATGTACGGCACGGGCCTGTTCCTGGTCCGGCCGGACGGCTATGTCGGCTGGGCGGGCACGTCGGTCACCGGACTGCCGGAGTACCTCGCGGGCGTCGGCGAGCGCCCATGACCCCGTACGCGCCGCAGGCTTGCGCGCCGCAGGCCTACACGCCGCCGGCCAGCGACAGCTTCACCGCGAACCCGAGGAACAGCGCGCCCGCCGCCGAAGTCGCCGTCGCCGAGAGCCGCTTGCGGCGGCGGAAGGCGGTGGCCAGCCTGGTGCCGCTGAATATCAGCGCGCTGAGGTAGAGGAAGCTCGCGATCTGGGCCAGGGTGCCGAGGACGACGAACGAGACGGCCGGATAGGCGTACCCCGGGTCGACGAACTGCACGAAGAAGGCGACGAAGAACAGGATCGCCTTGGGGTTGAAGAGGCTGACGACGAAGGCCCGCCGGTAGGGCCGCTCGTCGGCCGCGGCGACGGGCGCCTCCTCGACGGCCCGCTCCCGCCGGGTCCGCCACATCGCCCACGCGGTCCGCAGCATCCCGATGGCGAGCCAGGTCAGATAGCCCGCCCCCGCGTACTTCACGATCCCGAACAGCATGGCGTTCGCCTGCAACAGCGAGGCGACCCCGGCCGCCGAGAGCGTCATCAGCACGGTGTCCCCGCACCACACGCCGGCAGCGGCGGTGTACCCGGCCCGGACACCCTTGCGGGCGGCGACCGAGAGGACGTACAGCGAGTTGGGACCGGGCAGCAGGACGATCAGGACGAGGCCCGCCAGATAGGTGGGAAGGTCGATGACACCGAACATGCCGACGAGTGTGGCATGCGGGTACGACAGTCAGTCGTCGCCGTCCAGGAGGGTGTCCACGGTGAGGTCGAGGGTGACGCCGACGGATTCGGGGACCGGGACGCTCTGGCCCCGCTTGTAGCGCCCGGGGGCCGGGTACTTGCCCTTGACCGGATCCCGGTGGAGCAGAATCTCGTCGTGCTTGCGGTCGGCCACGATGTGGACGGGGATGCCGGCCTCGGCATAGCACTCGCCCTTGGGGCCGAGGCAGTCGGACCAGTTCGACGAGGTGATCTCGGCGACAACGACAGTGCATGCGAGCCGTCAGGCGGGGGGTCACAGCCACGGCGTCCTCCATTTCGGGGGCCGCTCTCCACGAGCGTAGCCGCCACCGTGCACCTTCCGCCTTCGATCCCGAACGAAGGAATCCCGCAGGTCAGAGCCCCCTGTTCGCGACCCCCCACCCGGGGGCAGACTACGGGGCATGGGGAGAACGATCGTCACTACGGCGGCACTCGTGGCCCTGGCCGCCGTGTACGGCTGCACCGTGCAGGGCGCGGACGGCAAGGGCAACTCGCCGGTGCACATCAAGTTGCCCAGCAGCGCTGCACCGACGAGCACGTCGGACGACAGCGACAGCGAGGGTGACGGCAAGTCGAGCGCGTCCCCCTCCAAGTCCGCCGAGCAGACCGGGCCCGCGCCCGCCGTGCTGTGGTCCCGTGGGGACGGCGGGCGTGATGTGCGGGAGCTGCAGGCCCGGTTGCACCAGGTGCAGTGGCTGTTCGACGGCCCGACGGGGTCGTACGACGATCTGACGGAGCGGGCGGTCAAGGGCTTCCAGGGCAAGCGCGGGCTGCCGAAGACCGGCGAGACGGACACCGTCACCTGGCAGCGGCTGGTGAGGATGACGCACGAGCCGGGGAAGTGGGACCTGTACCTGATGGGCGGCCAGCCCGCCGGCGCGCCCGATCCGCGGTGTCTGACCGGGCGGGTCCTGTGCATCGACAAGACCAGCCGGACCCTGCGCTGGATGATCGACGGCCGGACGGTGTCGACGATGTCGGTCCGCTTCGGCGCGACGGGCACGCCCACCCGGGACGGCGTGTTCCACGTCTACTGGAAGTCCCGCAACCACTACTCGACGCTGTACGACTCCCCGATGCCGTACGCGATGTTCTTCAGCGGCGGCCAGGCCGTGCACTACTCGTACGACTTCTCGGCCCGCGGCTACGCGGGCGGTTCGCACGGGTGCGTCAACGTCCGGGACGAGGCGGCGATCGCGAGCCTGTACGCGCAGGTACGCGACGGCGACAAGGTCGTCGTGTACTGGTGAGGCGCGGGGCATGAGCTGTGCGGGGCGCGGACGGGACCGGGGGAACGTGTCCCGCCCGCGCCGAGTTGCACGAGCCGTAGGTACGGGGGGAACCCCGGCTCTGTGCGACGGCCGATGACCAGTCGGCTCATTAAGTACTGCGCCAACCCGGCCGAAAACGTCACACCCGGCGCCCGAATAATCAGAAATCGCAGGTCAGAGCTTTACAGCGCGCTGTACGTCGGATTCGGCGCCGGAGTGGGTGCGGCGGGCGTCGTCAGCCGCGTCGGCACCAGGGGCCGGACCGAGCCCGAACCGTCGGCCCCGCCGGTCTGTCCACCACCGCCGGGCGCTATGTGATGGCCGTCGTCGGCACCGCCCTGGTCCTCGCCCTTGCCACCCTCGTCGCCCTGGCCGTTCTGCCCGCCGGGACCGACGTCGTTCTTGCCGTCGCCCTTGCCGTCGCCCTTGCCGTCGCCCTTGCCGTCGCCCTTGCCGTCGCTGTCCTTGGCCGTGGACCCGGAGTCGCCGAGCGCGTTCTTGCAGTACCGCCACACCCGGCCGCCACCGACGCCGCCCGCCGCGTGCACCAGGGCCCGTCTGCGCTCGGCGCTCAGCTTCTTGCCGTCGCGCAGATCACGGCAGGCCGCAGGGCCACCGCTCCACCCGCCGTCGTCCTTGCCGTCGGCGCGGTCGTCGGCGCCGGGCGCGACCGTGGCGCCGTCGCGCGAGCCGGTGCCCTGGGTGTCCGAGGCGGTGGGACCGCCGGTGGGTCCGTCGGGCGTCGGCCGGCCGGGCAGCAGGCCCTTGGGCGAAGGCGACACGAGCGGGCGGTCGGGCGACGCGGCCGCCGAGACGGAGGAGACGGGGCCGGGGTCGCCGCCGAACGGCGACGGCAGGATCCCGGAGGTGGCCGCGACCGCGACCCCGCCGACCATGCCGGCGGCCAGCACGGCGGTCAGCCCGAAGCGCACGGGCCGCGCCCAGCGGGGCCTGCTGACGTCCGGGCCGGGGCCGCCGATGCGCACGAGCCCGGCGTCGGAGGACCGGCCGCGGGTGGGCGGGCCGACCACGGCCGGTCCTGACCGGTCGGCGCGGGCGGTGCGGAAGGCGGCCAACGCGGCGGCCTCGCCCGGGAGCTCGGGTCCGGGCCGGGTGACGTCGGCGGAGAGCGCGTCGAGCGTTTTGGCGAGGCGTTCGGCCTCATCCCGGGAGGCGGTGTCGACAGCGTCCAGTGGCTCTCCGCGCAGCAGCGTCTCCGCTGTTTCGGGGTCCAGCCACCTGTACTGCTCGTCGGCCATCACATGTCCTTCTGCGTCCGCGGACGCGTATGCGTCACACTCGCGGACGTCACCGCACGGTCTTCGGGTTCTCGCTGGTGCGGCACCGCGTCGAGCGCGCCCGCGGATTCCGCATCGTCGGCGAGCAACTCTGCCAGGCGTTTGAGACCCCGGTGCGCCGCCGTGCGGACGGCACCCGGCCGCTTGCCGAGCGTCTCGGCCGCGGTCTTGGCGTCGAGGCCCACCACCACGCGCAGCACGACGGCCTCGGCCTGGTCCTGCGGGAGGCGGGCGATCAGCGAGAGGGTGCGGTCGGTGGCCAGCGCCTCGATGGCCTCGCCCGCGGTGTCGGACTCGGCGGCCCTGCCGGTCAGTTCCGTTTCG
The DNA here is from genome assembly GCF_029892565.1 of Streptomyces pseudovenezuelae. Classification (GTDB taxonomy): domain Bacteria; phylum Actinomycetota; class Actinomycetes; order Streptomycetales; family Streptomycetaceae; genus Streptomyces; species Streptomyces pseudovenezuelae_A. Next base: position 102,552 of record NZ_JARXVH010000007.1, read on the forward strand.
TCGCCGCCTATGGCCGGGCGGCGACCGCGCATGCGTATGTGGTCCAGGGCGCGGTTGCGCGCTATCCGGGCGGCCCAGCCGCGGAAGCGGTCCGCGTCGCCGCTGAACCGCTCCAGGTCACGGGCGATCTGCAGCCAGGCCTCGGACGCGACGTCCTCGGCGTCCGGGTCGCCGACCAGTGTCCGGACGTACCCGAGCAGCCGCGGGTGCACCGCTCGGTACACAGTCCGGAACGCGGTCTCGTTCCCGTCCTGTGCCGCAAGCACCGCGGTGGTCAGCTCCGCGTCGTCCCCCAGCACCCGTAATCCTCGATCGATGGTCAGCCGATGGTTGCGGCGATTGTTCGTCATCCGCGCCCGGCGCGAAAGGCACGTTACGACCTGAAACCGCTGCTCGTCCATGTCCGTACAAGCTGGGACCAGCTTGTGATGTCGTGGGGTGTGACAGAAACCGCACTCATGGCGCTGTAGCAAGTACGGGTCGCCGCGCGGCCCGTGCCGCGCGACGGCCGGGGCCTCTCCTGTGGGGGGTGGCGGCCCCGGCCGTTGCTTCGGTGGGAGCGCTCCGACGCGTCGGGGGTCCAATCCCGGCCTCGCCGCCCACGGCCGAAAACGTTCGCCGCCTGCCACCGAAGCCGACGCCTCGCTCTCGACGAGCGCCGCGTACAGCCGTGTTCACCCGGCCCGCCAGTCGTCCTGGCGCCGGGTACGGGCGTGGTGCGTCCCCGCGTCCCGGGCGGCCCGGAACGCGTCCACCGCCCGCCGCTCCCCCTCGGGATCGAGCACGCCGTCCCGCATGGCACCGGCGAACAGCACTTCCAGAACCAGGCCGTCGGTGTGGCCGTCCTCGTGCCGTTCACCCATGTCCCCGCCCCATCCGTGTCCTACGGCCGGCCCTCGCCGCCGCCCTTCACGTCGACTCCCCCAGCGTGTGCGGGTCGTCATTCGTCACACCTTCGGCGCCGAGCCCCCGCGCGAGCCCGCGCAGTCCCCGGTGCGCGGCCGTGCGCACCGCGCCGGGGCGCTTGCCGAGGACACGGGCGGCGGCGGGGCCGTCGAGTCCGACGACGACCCGGAGCAGTACGGCCTCGGCCTGGTCCGGCGGCAGCGTGCGGACCAGCGCCAGGGCGCGCTCGGTGGACAGCGCTTCCAGTGCCTGGTCGTCGGTGGAGTGCGGCCCGGGCAGTTCGAGTACGTCCTGTTCGAGCGTCGCCGGCCGGGGCCGTACCCGCTGTCGGCGCAGGTGGTCCAGGGCCCGGTGCCGGGCGATGGTCGCCGTCCAGCCGCGGAAGCCCGCTCCGTCGCCCTTGAACCGGCCGAGGTCCCGGGCGATCTCCAGCCAGGCGTCGGAGGCCACGTCCTCGGCCTCGTCGCCGACGATGCCGCGGAGATAGCCGAGCAGCCCCGGCTGCACCAGCCGGTAGGCGTCCGCGAAAGCGGCCTCGTCGCCCCGCTGGGCGCCCGCGACGGCCGCGCCCAGTTCCCCGTCGTACGCCTGCACGCGGCGGGGTTCCCCTCCCTGGCCCAACACTGCCCTCGTTCGCAGAAGTTGCATACGCCGTCGAGTCGTTCACGCCTTCACGGTCATCAGCGCCAGGTCTCACAGAAGTGTCACAGCCCGTCGGCTGCCCCAAGCGGCCCCCGCCATCAGGTGATCTGCGTCACTGTCGGGCGAACTCCCGTGACGTTTACCGGCAAGCGCTCGCTGAATGGTCTGGAGCACCCGTGTGACGGGTGCGTTTTCTGTGACTTTCTTCTGACTTCTGTGGCCTTCGGGCCTTCTTCGGGGTGGGGAACACGTGGTGAGTCGTCGTACGTCCCATGCGTACAGACCGCTGAGCATGAAACGCCGGGCCTGGCTGACGCTGGGCGCCGTGGTCCTGGGCGGCGGAGGCCTGGCGTCGTACGCCATCGCCAGCCCGTCGGCCGACGGTGCGGCGGACGGACAGCCCAAGCGGCCGGCCAAGGTCTACGACCTGACGCTGAAGAACACCGCGACGGGCAAGCGCGAGTTGGCGCGCACGGAGACCAAGCAGTTCTCGCTGCTCGGCGTCTCCTGGACCGGGGCGACCAAGGAGCTGGACGGCGCGGCCCAGGTCCGCACCCGCAGCACCGACACCGGCGCGTGGACCGCCTGGCAGGACCTGGAGACGAACGTCGACCCGGTGGAGGACCCCGAGGAGCGGGCCGGTGCGCGCGGCGCCTCGGAGCCGCTGTGGGTGGGCCCCTCGGACGGCGTGCAGGTACAGGTCGTCCACGAGGACGGCACCACGAGTGCCGGACTGCCCAAGGGACTTGAGGTCAACCTGGTCGACCCGGGCGTGGTCACGTCCGCGGAGCAGAAGGCCGAGCCGGCGGCGTTCGTCGCGGACGCGAGCCCCTCCGCCACCGCGACCGCCACCGCGTCTCCGACGCCCACCGCCACGTCGACGCCCACCGCGCCGCCGTCCACCGTGCCCGAGCCGCCGATCACCACGCGGGCCGGCTGGGGCGCGGACGAGTCGATCAGCAAGGATCCGTCGGAGTACAACCCCGACGTGAAGGCCGTGTTCGTGCACCACACGGACGGCTCCAACGACTACTCGTGCGCCGACTCGGCGGCCATCGTCCGGGGCATCTACACGTACCACGTGCAGACCAACGGCTGGAACGACATCGGCTACAACTTCCTGGTCGACAAGTGCGGCACGATCTTCGAGGGCCGCAAGGGCGGCGTCGACCTCCCGGTCCTCGGCGCGCACACCTACGGCTGGAACCGTGAGTCCACCGGCATCGCCGTGCTCGGCAACTACACCACCGCCGGGGCGAGCAGCGCGGCCCTGACCTCGGTCGCCCGCATCGCGGCCTGGAAGCTCGGCCAGTACGGCGCCGACCCGGCCGGCACCGTGCAGCTGACGGCGGGCGCGACACAGGACAACTACGCCGGTACGAAGTTCACGGCCGGCACCGCCTACACCTTCGACCGGATCTCCGCGCACCGCGACGGCTACCTCACCGAGTGCCCGGGCGGTGCCCTCTACGCCCAGCTGCCGACGATCCGCACCCAGGCGGCCGGCCCGGTGCAGGGCCTGAAGACCGGCACGGTGACCGGGGCGGGCAAGTCGGGCTCGACGTACTACACCAAGGGCGCCGTCACGGTGAACTGGTCGACGAGCACGCCGACTTCGCTGATATCGAAGTTCGAGCTGCTGGTCGACGGCAAGGTGGTGGCCACCACCGCCGGTACGGCCGCCTCCGCCAAGACCACCCTCGCGCTGGGCAGCCACAAGGTGACCGTGCGGGCCACGCACCAGTCGGGCAGGACGACGACCACGGCCGCGCTCGCCTTCGTGGCGGAGACGACCCTGCCGACCTTCACCACGGCCCCGAAGCTCACCCTGCGCACCGGCACGGTCAGCACCACCGCCGTCCCGGTCACCCTCGGCTGGAAGGCCACCGACGCGCAGGCACTGAAGGCGGTGGACCTGCTGACGCCGACGACGGCCGCGTTCGGCCCGACCACGACGACGTCCAGCCGCACCGCCAAGTCCGGCTCCGCGTCCACCTGGTCGATGCGGGCGACCGACTTCGCGGGCAACACCCGCACGTCCTCGCCGTCCTTCACGCCGCTGATCCTCCAGGAGACCTCGGCGAAGAAGACCGGTACCTGGACCAGCCGTTCGTCCACCAGCTACCTCGGCGGGAAGTCGTACTCCAGCAGTGCGAAGAACGCGAGCCTGACCTGGACCTTCACCGGGCGCTCGGCGTCCTGGGTGGTCTCGCGGGCGTCGACCTCGGGACAGGCGTACGTCTACGTCGACGGCACCAAGGTGGCGACGGTGGACCTGAAGTCCGCCACCACCAGCTACCGCCAGGCGATCTGGACGAAGAGCTGGACCACCAGCGCCAAGCACACGGTCAAGGTCGTCGTGGTGGGCACCAGCGGCCGCCCGACGATCACGACGGACGGCCTGGTCTACATCAAGTAGCCACGTCCTCCAGCGACTTGGGCGTCTGCTCCCCCGCACCAGGGGGAGTGGGCGCCCGATCCGCGTTCACGACCACTCCGGCGATCAGCGCACCCAGCAGCAGCGCGCCCATCGCCCACCAGGTGGCGACGTTGAAGCCGTGCACGGAGGCCTTCGCCGCCAGCTCCCGGCGGTCGACGCCCGGTCCGGCATGGGCCGTCAGATACCGCGCCGTCACGGTCGCGGCGATCGTGTTCAGCAGCGCCGTACCGATCGAACCGCCCACCTGCTGGGCGGTGTTGAAGGTGGCGGAGGCGGCACCGGCGTCCCGTGGCGCGACGCTGCCGGTGGCCAGGGACACGGACGTCATCATCGCCGTGCCCATGCCCAGGCCGAGCATCAGCATCCCGGGCAGGATGTGCGAGGCGTACGCCGGTTCCACGCCCACCTGGGCGATCAGCGCGAGCGCGCCGGCCGCGATCAGCAGGCCCGGCACGATCAGCACACGCGGCGGCACCCTGTTCAGCAACCGGGCGGCGATCTGGGTCGAGCCGACGACCATGCCGACGGTGATGGGCAGATAGGCGACACCGGTCTTCACCGGCGAGTATCCGAGGACGCCCTGCATGTAGTAGGTCAGGAAGAGGAAGACGCCGAACATGCCGATGGTCACCAGCAGCACGGTCAGGAACGCGCCCACCCGCTGCCGGTCCTTGACCACCGACATCGGCAGCAACGGCACCCGCGCCCGGGTCTGCCAGTAACCGAACGCGCCGAGCAGCGCAACTCCGGCCGCCAGCAGCCCGATCACCAGTCCGTCGCCCCAACTCCTCGACTCCGCCTCGGAGAAGCCGTAGACGAGCGAGAGCATCCCGGTCGAGCCGAGCAGCGCGCCCGGCACGTCGAGATGGGCGTCCGGGTGGCGTTCGCCGGGCTGGAGCAGCCTCAGGGCGCCCGCGAACGCGACCAGCGCGATGGGCACGTTGACGTACAGGCACCAGCGCCAGTCCAGGTACTGGGTGAGGAAACCGCCGGCGAGCAGCCCGACCGCGGCGCCCGCGCCGATGATGGCGCCGAAGATGCCGAAGGCCTTGCCGCGGTCCTTGGGGTCGGTGAACGTCGTCGCCAGCAGCGACAGCGCCGACGGCGCGAGCAGCGCGGCGAAGACGCCCTGCAGGGCGCGCGCCCCGAACAGCATCCCGGAGTTGGCGGCGGCCCCGCCCAGCGCGGACGCGGCGGCGAAGCCGAGCAGTCCGATCATGAACGTGTTGCGCCGCCCGGCGAGATCGGAGACCCGGCCGCCGAGCAGCAGCAGTCCCCCGAAGGCCAGGGTGTACGCGGTGATCACCCACTGCCGGTTCCCGTCCGACATGTTCAGGTCGGCCTGGGCGGACGGCAGGGCGATGTTGACGATGGTCATGTCGAGCACGACCATCAACTGGGCTAGGGCGATGACTACCAGCGCCCACCAACGACGGTTGTCGGCCATGCGGCCATCGTGCTCCCGCCACCCCAGCTTTGGGAACGGTCGCGTCTCTTATTACGCTGTTTTTGCCGAGCCGTCCGCGCCCGACGTCCTCGCCGGTCCCGCCGGCCTCACAGCGGCACGACGCCCAGCCGGTCCAGCAGCCGGAAGAAGAGGTTCTCGGCGAGCGGGTCGGCCTCGGCGGTGAGTACGTCGAGGAGCGGCTCGTCGGCCACGTCGTGCCCGGCCTCGGCGGCCCAGGCGACGGCCCGGTCCGCGGCGTCGCGGGGGTCCAGGAAGTAGTCCTCCACGGTGAGCCCGTCGTTGCCGGCGCCGAGGTACCCGGCCATCGCGGCCCGCGCCAGACACGTGGTCCACGACCCGCTCTTGGGCCCCGCCGCCTCGACGACCACGGCCGTGCTGTCCATGACGTAGCCGAAGAGGGCGGGGGCGCCGGTCTCCCGGGCGAGGACGTTCATGTTGCCGACCTCGCCGTCACCGCTCGGGTACTCCCACACCTGCCAGCCCTCGGGCGCCGACTCCCGCAGCACCATGCCCTCGGCGTCGGCCAGCGCGTCCAGCTCCGCCAGCGGCCGCTCGCTGCGGCCCACGACGTAGTACCCCCAGTAGCCCATGTCCCGCTCCCCCACGGTTCCTTGGCTTCGGCCCGCGCCGAACACACCACAGCCGTACGTCAGTTCACAGCCCTATCCTGGGATCACCCCAGCTTGTCGGCAAGAGCCTTGAACTGCGTCCAGGACTGGGCCGGCCGCCCCGGGTCCCACAGCTTCTGGACCGTGGCCCGCAGCGGCAGCCGGATACCGGCCGCGACCTGGGCCTGCGTCTGGGAGTTCGCGAGGTCGCACCAGACGGCGAAGGACCCGCCCAGGATCTGCCCGTCGTACTTCGAGGACACCGCCTGCGTGCCGCGCACGACGAGCGGGGTCCACTGCTCGTAGATCCGCTGCCCGGTCGGATAGACGAAGGTGTTCGGCTCGCCGAGGACGTAGTAGAGGAACTCGTCGTTGTAGTTGACGACCTTCCGCCCGGCGCTCAGATACTCCACCGGCTGCCGCGCCCCGATCTCCTTGCCCGTCCAGTACCCGACCCGCAGGTCCTTGGCGGCCGACACGGACGTACCGGCGAAGAAGCCGTCGTTCCACGCGCGCATCGTGCGGTCGTGGGCGCGGACCGTGTCGGCGCGGTCGTTGAGCCAGCCCGTCGTCAGGTCGGCGACGGTCCCGCCGGAGCCGTAGGCCTCCCTGGCGGCGGTGGCGAGCTGCGGGTAGGAGGCGGCGGGACTGGACACCGTGAGCGCCTGGTACTCGTCGCCGCCGAGGTTCCACTGACCGCCGGGGAAGAGGTCGGCGTACTCGTTCAGCAGGTCGTCGACGATCTCGGCGGCGGCGGGCTTGGAGATGTCGACCGCCCCGCGCGAGGCGACGCCCTGCGTGTTGCGCAGCTGGAGGTCGGGGTGCGCGTTGATGACCGCGCCGAGGTGTCCGGGCGAGTCGATCTCGGGCACGACGGTGATGTGCCGACTCTCGGCCAGCTCGACGATCTTCGTGACCTCGGCCTTGGTCAGATGGTCCTTGGACACGATCTCGGGATGGCTGTCGGAGGCGATCCGGAATCCCTGGTCGTCGGAGAAGTGCAGCCCCAGCTCGTTGAACTTGAGGTCCCCCATTTCCCGCACCCGGTCCTCGATCCAGGCCGCGGTGAAGGGCTTGCGCGCGATGTCGAGCATGAACCCGCGCACCTGCTTGGCCGGCTCGTCCCGCACGACCCCCTCGGGCGCCGTACCGCCGCCGCGCACCTCCTGCTTGAGCGTCCGGGTCCCGTAGAACACGCCCGAGTCCGCGGGCCCGCTGATGTTCACCCGACCGCCGCGCACGGTCATGGCGTACGACTCCGGATCGGCGCCCTCGTCGTCGTTCAGCGCCAGCCGTACGTCCCCGGCGCGCACGTCGTCCTTTTCCCCGGCGTACGTCAGCCCCAGCTCACCGGCGATCAGGCGCCCCTCGTCGGCCAGGTCGGCATCGCCCACGACCACGCGCTCACCGCGCACCGGACGCCAGCCCGGACCCCGGGCGGCGGTGTGCGAACGGACGGCGGGAATCGTCTTCGGGGCCTGCGAGAGGGCGTACGAGCGGGTCGGCGTCGGAGTGGGGCTCGGCTTCCGGGACGCGCCGGGCGTCAGGCCCGATCTGGCGTCGGAGGGCTGCTGCGTCCGCTCCGCCCCGACGGGCCCGCTCTCGTCACCGGAGGCCCAGAAACCGAGGCCCACCCCGAGCGCCACCGTCCCGGCGAACGCGCCCGCGACGATGACCCGCCTGTGCTTGACCTTCTGCGCCGGAGGCCGGCGCCTGTGCTGGCTCACAGCGCCAACCTAAGTCCCCTCGGGGGCACGATGTGTCCACCACACGTTCCGAAACTCTCCCGTGCGGGTGAAATTCGGGCATCCGTCGGACACGTCGCGCTCCCGCTCGATAACGTTGACGACACATCTCTCCCATGCTTCTCCTGTTCTCACAGGTTCCTCTGCTTCCTCTGCCGAAACTGCCGAAACTCACGTGACGCCCACACACCTTCCTGGCCGAGTCGGCATACCGGCACTGCCCACCGTCCTGGACGCCTTCAACGGCGCCCCGGCCGCCGACGCCCGCAAACTCCTCCTGACCTGCCTGCGCAGCCACCGCTGGGCCGAACGAGTGGCAGCCCACCGCCCGTACCCGAACATCGACTCCCTGCTGGCGGCGTCCGATGAAGCCGCGTACGACCTGACCCACGCGGACCTATCCGAAGCCCTGGCCGACGAAGCCCTCCCCACCCTCCCGGACGACTCCTACTCAGCCGCCCACACCGCGATGAGCGCGGCCCACGCGGCGTACGAGTCCCGCTTCGGCCACGCGTTTGTCATCTACCTGGGAGAAACCTCGCCCACCGAGTGCCTCGACCACATTCTCGAAGGCATCCGGTCACGCTTGGCGAACGATCCGGAAGAGGAACGGGTGGTGGCGGCCGAGGAAATCCGCCGCCTGGCAAAGGGACGGCTAGTGGACCTACTCAGGGGCGCGGGGAACTGCGCGACCAGCCACAAACAAACCGCACCCGGCACATAACAGCACACCCCACCTCAGAAGCCGCGACGCTAACCCATACGCGTGCCACATTGATCACACCGGTAGGCCCCCCGTAAAGCGATCCCCACCGCATGGATACGATGCTGAGGGCCGGAGGACCGTACCCGGCCGGGCCCGACCGACAGCACAAGCCGGCGCGGCCCCAATCCCCGCTCCCGGAGGGACTTCCGTGCCGGCTGGAACGCTGTACCGCGGCCGGGAAGGAATGTGGTCCTGGGTGGCTCATCGAGTCACCGGCGTCCTCATCTTCTTCTTCCTGTTCGTTCACGTGCTGGACACCGCTCTCGTCCGTGTCTCCCCCGAGGACTACGACAAGGTCGTGTCCACGTACAAGACCCCGCTCGTCGCGTGCCTGGAGTACGGCCTCGTCGCCGCCATCCTCTTCCACGCGCTCAACGGCCTGCGCGTCATCGCCGTCGACTTCTGGTCGAAGGGCCCGCGCTACCAGAAGCAGATGCTCTGGTCCGTCGTGGGCATCTGGGTCGTGCTGATGCTCGGGGCGATCTACCCCGTCCTGGGCCACGCCGCTCGTGAACTGTTCGGGAGCTGACACCGATGGCCACCACTGAATCCACCGCCTCCGGTGTCGGCCCCGTGGAGGGCGAGTCCCTCTTCAACGTCGACAACCCCGCGCCTCTCATCGAGGCCCCGCGCCAGCGCACCAAGAAGACCCCGAAGTCCACCCGGGGCAACTTCGAGATGTACGGCTGGCTGTTCATGCGCCTGTCCGGCGTGGTGCTGGTCGTCCTGGTCCTGGGCCACCTGCTGATCCAGCTGGTCCTCGACGGCGGCGTCTCCAAGATCGGCTTCGCCTTCGTGGCCGGCCGCTGGGCCTCGCCGTTCTGGCAGGTCTGGGACCTGCTGATGCTGTGGCTGGCGATGCTGCACGGGGCCAACGGCCTGCGCACGGTCATCAACGACTACGCGGAGCGCGCGAACACCCGGCTGTGGCTCAAGGGCCTGCTCTACACCGCCACGGTGTTCACCATCCTGCTGGGCACGCTGGTGATCTTCACCTTCGACCCGAACATCCGCTAGGCACGGGGCTGAGGAATTCCTGATGAAGATCCACAAATACGACACCGTCATCGTGGGCGCGGGTGGCGCCGGCATGCGCGCCGCCATCGAGTCGACGAAGCGCAGCCGCACCGCCGTGCTCACCAAGCTCTACCCGACCCGCTCCCACACGGGCGCCGCGCAGGGCGGCATGGCCGCCGCGCTGGCCAACGTGGAGGAGGACAACTGGGAGTGGCACACCTTCGACACGGTCAAGGGCGGTGACTACCTGGTCGACCAGGACGCCGCCGAGATCCTGGCGAAGGAGGCCATCGACTCGGTCCTCGACCTGGAGAAGATGGGCCTGCCGTTCAACCGGACGCCCGACGGGACGATCGACCAGCGCCGCTTCGGCGGTCACAGCCGCAACCACGGCGAGGCCCCGGTCCGCCGGTCCTGCTACGCGGCCGACCGCACCGGCCACATGATCCTCCAGACGCTGTACCAGAACTGCGTCAAGGAGGGCGTGGAGTTCTTCAACGAGTTCTACGTCCTCGACCAGCTGATCACCGAGGTCGACGGCGTCAAGCGCTCGGCCGGCGTGATCGCGTACGAGCTGGCCACCGGCGAGATCCACGTCTTCCAGGCGAAGGCCGTGATCTACGCGTCCGGCGGCTGCGGCAAGTTCTTCAAGGTGACGTCGAACGCGCACACGCTGACCGGTGACGGCCAGGCGGCCGTGTACCGGCGCGGGCTGCCGCTGGAGGACATGGAGTTCTTCCAGTTCCACCCGACCGGCATCTGGCGCATGGGCATCCTGCTGACGGAGGGCGCCCGCGGTGAGGGCGGCATCCTGCGCAACAAGGATGGCGAGCGCTTCATGGAGAAGTACGCGCCGGTCATGAAGGACCTCGCGTCCCGTGACGTCGTATCGCGCTCCATCTACACGGAGATCCGGGAGGGCCGCGGCTGCGGTCCCGAGGGCGACCACGTGTACCTGGACCTGACGCACCTCCCGCCGGAGCAGCTGGACGCCAAGCTCCCGGACATCACCGAGTTCGCGCGCACCTACCTGGGCATCGAGCCGTACACGGACCCGATCCCGATCCAGCCGACCGCGCACTACGCCATGGGCGGCATCCCGACCAACGTCGAGGGCGAGGTGCTGAGCGACAACACCACCGTCGTCCCGGGCCTGTACGCCGCCGGCGAGGTCGCGTGTGTGTCGGTGCACGGCGCCAACCGTCTGGGCACCAACTCCCTCCTGGACATCAACGTGTTCGGGCGCAGGGCCGGCATCGCGGCGGCGGAGTACAGCCAGAAGGCGTCGTACGTGGAGCTGCCGGAGGACCCGGCGCAGCAGGTCATCGACCAGGTCGAGCACCTGCGGAACTCCACGGGCAGCGAGCGCGTGGGCGTTCTGCGGCGTGAGCTGCAGGAGTGCATGGACGCCAACGTCATGGTGTTCCGCACCGAGCAGACGATCAAGACGGCGGTCGAGAAGATCGCGGAGCTGCGCGAGCGCTACCGGAACGTCTCGATCCAGGACAAGGGCCGTCGGTTCAACACGGACCTGCTTGAGGCCATCGAGCTGGGCAACCTGCTCGACCTCGCCGAGGTCATGGCGGTCTCGGCGCTGGCCCGCAAGGAGTCCCGCGGCGGTCACTACCGCGAGGACTACCCCAACCGCGACGACGTCAACTTCATGCGCCACACCATGGCGTACCGCGAGGTCGGCGACGACGGCACCGAGTCCATCCGTCTCGACTACAAGCCGGTCGTCCAGACCCGCTACCAGCCGATGGAGCGTAAGTACTGATGGCTACCCCTGTTCTGGACAAGGCGGAAGCGGCCGGCCAGCCCGAGCCCGGCTTCGCCGACTCCCCGTACATCACGGTCACCTTCCGCATCCGCCGCTTCAACTCCGAGGTCTCGGCGGAAGCGACCTGGGAAGACTTCCAGCTGGAGATCGACCCCAAGGAGCGCGTCCTCGACGGCCTCCACAAGATCAAGTGGGAGATCGACGGCACGCTGACCTTCCGCCGCTCGTGCGCCCACGGCATCTGCGGCTCGGACGCGATGCGGATCAACGGCAAGAACCGTCTCGCCTGCAAGACCCTGATCAAGGACCTCAACCCCGAGAAGCCGATCACGGTCGAGCCGATCAAGGGTCTGACGGTCCTGAAGGACCTGGTCGTCGACATGGACCCGTTCTTCCAGGCGTACCGCGACGTGATGCCGTTCCTCATCACGAAGGACACGAACGAGCCGACGCGCGAGCGTCTGCAGACGGCCGAGGACCGGGAGCGCTTCGACGACACGACGAAGTGCATCCTGTGCGCGGCCTGCACGTCGTCCTGCCCGGTCTTCTGGAACGACGGCCAGTACTTCGGCCCGGCCGCCATCGTCAACGCGCACCGCTTCATCTTCGACTCGCGTGACGAGGCGGGTGAGCAGCGCCTGGAGATCCTCAACGACCGCGACGGCGTGTGGCGTTGCCGCACCACCTTCAACTGCACGGACGCGTGCCCGCGCGGCATCGAGGTCACGAAGGCGATCCAGGAAGTGAAGAGGGCGCTGATCACTCGGCGCTTCTGACGCTCGAAACAGCGAAAGGGCCGTTCCTCCCGGAGGCGGGAGGAACGGCCCTTCTGCTGGCAGGACGGCAGGCCGACCCAATAGCCTGACGCGACACGGCTGGAAAAACGGGGGACAACCATGAGTGAGCCGAATCCGTACCAGGGCGGGACCCCTCAGTGGGGCCCCGGTCAACCTCCCACCACACCGCCGCCCGGCTACGGCTATCCAGGTCCCGGCCCTGGGTACGGCTACCCCCAGCAGCCGGGGGCTCCGGCGCCGATGGGCGGCGCCCCGCTGGTGTCCATCGGGGACATCACCGTCATGGGCGACCAGATCGTCACGCCCGCCGGCGCCCTCCCCCTCCGCGGTGCCGTGTGGAACGCCACCGACATGTCGCACACCGAGGAGAAGCTGCCGACGGTCGCCGTCGTGCTCGCGATCATCTTCTTCGTGTTCTGCCTCCTCGGTCTCTTCTTCCTCCTCATGAAGGAGAAGCGGACCACGGGCTTCATCCAGGTCACCGTGACGAGCGCGGGCCGGCACCACTCGACGATGATCCCGGCCCTCGGGCCGCACACCTTCCCCGCGGTCATGGGGCAGATCAACTACGCCCGCTCGCTGAGCAACATGTGACCCTCACAGCTGGCTCAGGATCGACGGATCCGTGATCTTCGCGTCGTCCGCCAGCAGCATCGCCTTGCTGAGGATCACCGCCAGCATCCGGTCCCCCTCGTAGGGGAGGTAACCCGTCTGCGGGACGGCCGGGTTGGACTTGGGGACGATGCAGAGGTAGCGGCCGCTCGGGGTCATGAGGATGTTGCCCGAGCCCAGGTGGATCTTGTAGGTGTGGCGTTCGCCCTTCACGTGGAGGAAGCGGCCTTCCAGCGTGCAGCGGTTGGCTATCGCCAGACGCGGGACCAGGCGTTCCAGGAGGGCGCGGCGGGTCTGGGCGCTCTGGTTGAGGTCGCCGAAGCTGTACGACGACCAGTACTCGTGGAAGCGGCCGCCGGGGCCGCCGTCCTGCCAGGTCGGGTCGTTGCCGACGCTGGCCACGCCGACGAACAGGTCCACGTCGCGCAGGACTTCGGAGAGGACCAGGGGTGGGATGTCGGTGAGAGGGAGGGGGGCCATCGGGTCCTCGCCGTCCCGGAGCCACATCCTGTACTCGCCGCCGCAGCAGTGGGCCGAGTTCTGCGGGGCGGCCAGCGGGTAGAAGCGGACCTGGTCGGTGCGCAGGCGGAGGAAGGAGCCGGACTCGGTGGTGTCGGCTCCGTACTCCTGGCCCTCGCCGCCTGTCCAGTACTCCGCCCGCAGGCCCCACTGCGGCAGTTCGCGCGTCGCCGGTGGTGCCTCGTCGTCCACCATCAGGCGGAGCTTGTTGCGCCAACCCCGGATCGCGGCCAGGGAGTTGAACTGGTGCTGGCGCACGATGTGGGCCGCGAAGCGGTTCGAGTACGTGCCCGTCGCGCGCTCGGCGTCCGTCAGCAGGTACACCTCTCGGTGGGCCTGCTTGAACGGCTGGGTGATGGCGTGCCGCTCAAGCCAGTCGCGCCACGCGATCGTCTCGGCGGGGTCGTGGCCGACGGGGTGCCAGAGCGTGACCTCGGTGCCTTCGGTGACGGGGGTGTCGGTGAGGGTGCGCAGTTCGCGGTCCGCGTAGCCGACCGTGTGTCCGTCGACCGTCCAGAGGAGGCGGCGGGCCAGGGTGCCCACCAAGGGGTGGTCGAGGTAGCGGGTGCGCCAGGTGTCGTACGACCACGTGCGGCGGGACAGGAACTGGCGGTCCAGGCGCTCGCTCTGCGCCGACAGCATCTTGTCGATGTCCTTGGCCGCGGCCTTGAGGTCCTTGAGGGCTTCGGGGTGGTCGCGGCGGACGGCCGCCGGGACGCTCCTGACCTGCTTGCCGGTCGCCGACTGCCAGGTCAACACCGCCTTCGTGCCCTGGACTTCGAGGATCGCGGTCGCCTCGCCGAGGGGGTGGCCCGCGCGTCCGACCTCCGTCAAACCGTATGCCGGTACGGCCAGTTCCTCGATCTCCTCGCGGCTCAGGCCGAGCGCGGCGGCTCGGGTCTCCAGGGCCGTGTCGAGGAGCTTGGCGGTGGCCTTGTACGTCACCCGGGCGGCGAGGCGGGCCAGTTCGGCGAGGGCCGCTTCGCTGTCGATGCGGGCCAGGGCGTTCACGCCGGCGTTGGCGACCTTCGGGTTGCGCGGGCCGAGGCCCGCGACCTTCTTGAGGGAGGTCTCCACGAGGGCGCCGAGGGCGCGGGCGGTGTCCGGGTGCGGTGGGAGGAGGGCGAGCAGCCAGGCCAGGCCGCGCAGCGCGTTGGCGTTGCAGGGGTCGTAGGCGCTGTTGACGTCCGGCTCGTACTGGCGGCGGTCGAGCGGGACGGTGCGCGGGCGGCCGACGAGGGCGAACCAGGACGGCACGGTCTCGCGGACGCGGTCGGCGCCGACGGCATCGATCACGGCGCGGGCCTGCTTGTCCCACTTGGCGGTGGGCTTGGCGGCGGTGGCGGTCGCCGCGTGCCGCAGCAGCGCCTCCCAGCCGCGCTCGCCGGCGTCCCGCAGGGCCTGCTCGGCCCACTCCTCGCCGACGTTGAGGGCGGGGTCGGTGAGCTTCTTCGCCAGGTCGACGACGGCGTTCGAGCGGTACGCCTCCACGGCCGAGCGGCGGACGACGGCGACGAGGGCCGGTGAGAGCGCGCGGCCCCGCGCCAACTCGTGCTCGGCGAGGGACTCGAAACCGGAGGCGTGCCAGAAGGAGTGCACGCGGCTGAGGTCGTCCAGCGCACGTTGGCGCTCGGCGGCCAGCGGGTCGTCGTCGATGCCGTCGGAGAGGCGGAGCGTCAGGACGATGGCACCGCAGCGGGCGTCCAGTCCGTCGCCGAGGGCGGGGAAGCGGTCGGCCAGCGCGTGCAGCATCGCGCGGCGCCGCTCCACCGGCAGCGCGTGCAGCTCCTCGACGGCCTCGCTCCAGCCGGGGCGGCCGAAGTACCCCCGGCTGGAGGCCACCATCTTCATGGTCTCGTCGGCCACCCGGCCCGCGTCGAACGCGGCGACCCGGTTGCGCAGCCGGTCCAGGTGCGAGCGGGCGGAGCGCATCAGCCACCCACCAGCGGTACGAGCTTCAGGAACGTCGCCTCGGTGCCGAGCGGCAACTCGATCTCCTCGGCCACCTCCGTCATCTGACGGTCCCCCACCAGCACCAGGAACCCGTTCCCGGCGAACGCCTTCAGCGCCAGCGCCGTCTGTGCCTCGGGGTCTATCCGGCGGGGCGTGCGCAGCGCGTACCCGTTCAGCACGCGCTCCGCGTCCTCGGGCTGCACCAGTCCCTGGAACACCCGGGGCGTGCGCGCGTTGTACTCGGCGACCTCCTGGAACACCCGGCGCCTGATCAACTCACCCACGGTGAGCCGCTCCTCGGCGACCTCCAGCTCCCAGCCCGCGCCCCGCTCCCCCGCAGTCGTCTCGTCGACGAACGTCACGATTGCCATGCCGCCGACAGTAGAGGCCGCCACTGACAATCACGGGTTCCGGCCGATCTTCCGCCTAACCTGATGCCATGTCAGATGACCAGTCGTACGAGCTGCTCGGATTCGACAACGCGCTGCTGCCCGTCGGTGACCTCGCCGAGGCCGTGCGCTTCTACGAGAGCGCCGGGTTCACCGTGGCGTTCCGCTTCGACGAGGCCGGGATCGCCCTGCTGAAGGTCGGCGCCGAGACGCCCGGGATCCTGCTGCGGCAGGAGGAGGCGCTGGGCCACCGGCCGCCGTCGTGGCCCGCGTCCCGTCTGTGGATCGAGGTGGCGGACGCCCGGACGGCCGCCCGCTCCCTGCGCTCGGCGGGGGTCCCGCTGCTCGACGAACCCTTCTCCGTCGCCACCGGCTGGACCGTCGAGGCCGCCGATCCGTGGGGCAACGTCATCGGGTTCACGGACTACACCAAGCGCCCGGAGCTGGGCCGCAGTCGGTGAGCCGGGGGCCGCGGGCGGTGGCCGGGGCCCGGTCGGGCACCCCGTAGGCTCCTGTCCGTGTCCGCGACGAACGACAGCGCCCCGCACAGCGACAGCGTGCCCAGCAAGTCCGAACAGACCCGCGCGCTGATCCTGGAGACGGCCATGCGGCTCTTCCAGGAGCACGGCTACGACAAGACGACGATGCGGGCGATCGCCAAGGAGGCGGGCGTCTCCGTCGGCAACGCGTACTACTACTTCGCCGGCAAGGAGCACCTGATCCAGGGCTTCTACGACCGGATCGCCGCCGAGCACCAGGTGGCGGTCCGCGAGGTCCTGGACCGGGAGACGGACCTGGAGGCGCGGCTCGCGGGCGTGCTGAAGGTGTGGCTGGACATCGCGGCGCCGTACCACGAGTTCGCGGTGCAGTTCTTCAAGAACGCGGCAGACCCGGACAGCCCGCTCAGCCCGTTCTCCCCGGAGAGCGAGCACGCGCGCGTGGAGGCCATCAGCGTCCACAAAGAGGTGCTGGCCGGCGCGAAGACCAAGGTGGCACCCGAACTGCGGGACGTGCTCCCTGAGTTGATGTGGCTCTCCCAGATGGGGCTCGTGCTGTATTGGGTGTTCGACCGGACCGAAGGGCGTGAGCGGAGTTACCGGCTCGCCGAGCGCGGAGCCAAGCTCACCGCGCGCGGGGTCTCACTCGCCCGCTTCCGGGTGCTGCGGCCGCTCGTCCTGGAGGTGCACGAGCTGTTCACGGACTTCCTGCCGGGGATGACCCACGCGCTGCCCGACCCGGCGAGGAAGCTGTCCGACCCGGCGAAGAAGAAGCGGGGGGCGCCCGCCGACGAGCCCGACGACGGGCCTGACGACGACGGGCGCCCCTGACCGCTCAGTTGACGGCGTCCACCTCGTCCTCCGCCAGCTCGACGTCGTAGACCAATGGCCCGTCCGCCACCATCACATGGCCGGCCCGCGAGCCGTGCAGTGCGGACGTGACGGCCAGCAGATAGGCGCCGGGGCCGGGCACCGACACGATGTACGAGCCGTCGGCCAGGGTCGTCACGCGGTCCAGCTGGCGTCCGCCCTTGGACAGGACCGTGACCGCCGCGCCCTCCACCGCGTCACCGTCCGGGCTGCGGACGAAGCCGTGGACCGCGGAGGCGGGACCGTCGGCCGCCGGTGCGGGCGCGTCGGCCCGCTCGCCCGCCTCGGCCTCCTCCTTGGGCTCGACCGCGAGATGCGGCAGCCGCTTCTCCAGCCACTCCGGCAGCCACCAGTTGGAGTTGCCGAGCAGGTGCATCGCGGCCGGCACCAGCGCCGTACGCAGGATGAAGGCGTCCAGCGCCACCGCGGCGGCTAGTCCCACGCCCGCCATCGCCGCGCCCGAGTCGCCGCTGAGCACGAACGCCATGAAGACGCAGACCATGATCAGGGCGGCGGAGTTGATGACCCGGCCGGTCTCGGCGAGGCCCACGCGCACCGCGCGCGCGTTGTCCCTGGTGTGCACCCACTCCTCGTGCATGCGGCTGACCAGGAACACCTGGTAGTCCATGGAGAGGCCGAACAGCAGCGACAGCATGATGACCGGCAGGAAGGCGTTGATGGGGCCCTCCTTACCGAGGCCGAGCAGTTCCAGGCCCCAGCCCCACTGGAAGATCGCCACCAGAACGCCGAAGGAGGCAGCCGCGGCGATCAGGTTCATCAGGGCGGCCGTCAACGGGACCACCAAGGACCGGAAGGCGACCAGCAGGAGCAGGAAGCCCAGGCCGATGATGGTCGCGATGAACAGCGGGAGCCGCTCGCCGGTCACCGTCGCGAAGTCCTTCGACACCGCCGTCACACCGCCCACGTGCGCGGTGACGTCGGCCTGCGGGATCACGTCGTTCCGCAGGGTGTCGATCAGGTCGTCCGTCTCCTTGGACTGCGGTGACGTGGTCGGCACGACCTGGATCACCGTCACACCCTGCGCGGGCGGCAGCGCGACCACCTTGGCGACCCCGTCGGCGCCCTGGATGCCCTTGACCAGGGCGGTGGTGTCGCCGCCGTCCGTGACCACCTGGAGCGGCCCGTTGAAGCCGGGCCCGAAGCCCTCGGCGAGCAGGTCGTACGCCTTCCTGGTGGTCGACGCGGAGTCGTCGTTGCCCTGGTCGGTGGCGCCAAGTCGCAGCGACAGCACGGGCAGGGCGAGTACGGCCATGACGGCAAGGGCGAGCACGGCGATCCGGCGGGGGCGCTTCTGCACGTTCATCGACCAGCGCGCCGAGAGGTTGCTCGACGACTCGGTCTCGGGGCCCTCGGCCGCGAGCCGGCGCCGCTGGCGGCGGCTGAGCACGCGCGGTCCGAGCAGGCCGAGCAGGGCCGGCAGGAGGGTCGTCGCGGCCAGCACGCTCAGCACCACCGTCAGGGAGGTGCCGACGACCACGCCGTCCAGGAAACGCAGCCGCGTCACGAGCATGCCGGCGAGCGCGATGCAGACCGTGCCGCCCGCGAACAGCACCGCCCGGCCGGAGGTGTTGAGCGCGGTGACCGCGGCCTCCTCCGGGTCCATGCCCTTCTGGATGCCGCGCCGGTGCCGCGTCACGATGAACAGCGCGTAGTCGATGCCGACGCCGAGGCCGATCAGGGAGGCGAGCAGCGGGGCGATGTCGGGGATGTCGGTGGTGTGGCTGAGGAGTTGAGTGGAGAACAGGCCCATGCCGACGCCGAAGATGGCGATCGCGATCGGCAGCAGCATCGCGAAGAACGACCCGAAGGCCAGGAACAGCACGGCAGCCGCGGCGACGATGCCGACCATCTCCGACAGGCCCTGCGGCGGCTCCTGGACGCGCTGGATGGCCTGGCCGCCCAACTCGACCTCAAGGCCGCCGCGTTCGGCGCCCTGCGCGGTGTCCATGACGTCCTGGACGAGTTCCTTGGGCACCTCGTTGGCGGGCTTGGCGAAGGTCAGCTGGGCGTACGCGATCTTTCCGTCGCCGCTGACCTGGGCCGCGCCCTGCGCGCCGGCGAAGGGGCTGGTGACCGCGCCGACGCCCGGCATCTTAGCGATCTTGTCGAGGGCGGGCTGGATACGGGACTCGACCGCCGGGTCCTTGGCCGAGCCCTGGTCGACCTTCCACACCACCGTGTCGGTGTCCCCGGAGGTGTTCGGGAAGGCCTTCTCCATCAGGTCGTACGCGCTCTTTGAGTCCGTGTCGGGGAGGGAGAAGACGTTCGCGTAGTTCGTGCCCGCCGTCGAGGCCGAGAAGCCCAGGCCGAACAGTGCCCCCACCCACAGCAACAGGACCACCAGCCGGTGCCGATAGCACCACCGTGCCAATGCCGCCACTGTCAACACTCCTTAGTCGATCGGTCGGTTGGTCCCCCAGGTCCTGGACAACAGGATTGGCGCCGCCACGCGTGCGTGCACACGGCGCGCCCATGACTCTCAAGGAACTCCAAAGACCGATCCGGTCCCGTTGTCAGTGGCCCGGCCGATACTGGTGACATGACGACGGCTCCAGGCACCGTGCTGGTGGTGGAGGACGAGCCGAGCATCGCGGACGTCCTCGCCATCGCCCTGCGCTACCACCGGTTCGAGGTGATGATCGCGGGCACCGTCCGCGAGGCGCTCGCGCTCGTCGAGCGCACCCGCCCCGACGCGGCACTGCTCGACGTCATGCTCCCGGACGGCGACGGCCGGGCGCTGGGGCGTGAACTGCGCGCGAAGCGGCCGGAGCTGGCGGTGGTCTTCCTCACCGCGCGGGACGCGCCCGCCGAGATCGTCGGCGCCCTCGGCTTCGGCGACGACTACATCACCAAGCCGTTCAACATCGACGAGGTCGTCGCCCGGATCACCGCCGTCCTGCGGCGCACCCGCCGGGCCGACGTGCTGCCCCAGCGGCCGCCGCTGACCTACGGCGACCTGGAGCTGGACGAGACGACGTACAGCGTCCACCGCGCGGGCCGCACGGTCGAGCTGACCCCCACCGAGTACGCCCTGCTGCGCTTCCTGGTGCGCAACGGCGGCCGGATCGTGTCGAAGGAGCAACTGCTGCGCCACGTCTGGCAGTACGAGCACACCCCGCCCGAGTCGACCGTCGTCGAGACCTACATCAGCTATCTGCGGCGCAAGCTGGACACCCTCGGAGCGCCGGTGATCACCACGCGGCGTGGTGTCGGATACGGGCTTGCATGAAGGTCTTCCATCCGTTCCGCCATCCGCTGCGCCACTCGTTCTGCAATCGGGGCCTCCACTCGCTGCGCGCCAAGCTGACGCTGGCCAACGTGGCGCTGCTGGCCCTCGGCATCGTGGCGACCACCGCCGTCAGCCTCATGGGGATGCGGTACTACCTGCTCGACCAGGTCGACACCGAGCTGATCAAGATGCGCGACTCGCTGGGCAGTTCGGAGCTCACGATACGGAAGGTCGACTCGCTGGGCGCCCTGAGCTTCGTCAAGGACAAGCTCGTCCCGGAGGCCACGGACAAGGACCGGTCGGCACCGGACTCGATCTACACGGCCGTCGACGACCGGGGCAGGGCCGTCGGCATCCTCGACGTGCCGCTGACCGAGGCGCAGATCGGCCTGGCCCGCGCGGCCGGCGACGCCCCGGCGCTCGCCCAGGACACCGGCCCGCACGACGTGACGGTGAACGGTGCCTCGTACCGGGTCACCGCCGTCCGCCTGTCCGACGGCACGTACATCCTGATGGCCGCCTCGACCGAGGCCCTGCACATGGGTATGAGCAAGGCCCTGCGGCTCGACTTCGCCGTCGGCGGCCTGCTGTTGGTCCTGCTCGCCTGTCTGACCATGATGAGCGTCAGCCGTCGGATGCGGCCGCTGGAGGACATGGTGGAGACGTCGTCGGCGATCGCCGAGGGCGACCTGACCCGGCGCGTGCCCTCCAGCCACCATCCGACGCAGGAGGTCGAGCAGTTGCGCCTCGCCCTCAACTCGATGCTCCACCAGGTCGAGTCGGCGTACCGCACGCGCGAGCGCAGCGCGGCCCAGCTGCGCCGCTTCGTCGGCGACGCCTCGCACGAGCTGCGCACCCCGCTGTCCGCGATCCGCGGCTACCTCCAGCTGTACGACAAGGGCATGCTCAGCGACCCGGCGGAGCGCCGGCGGGCCTGGGACCGGGTGCTGGCGGAGACGGACCGCATGGGCCGCCTGGTGGACGAACTGCTCACGCTGGCCCGCCTGGACCAGGAGCCGCAGCTGCTCCTGCGCAACGTCGACCTGAGCCGGCTGGTGCGGGACGCGGCCGAGGACCTGCGGGTGCAGCAGCCGGAGCGGCCGATATCCGTCGGCGCCGACGGCGCGCTGCTGGTGCGGGCCGACGAGTCGGGCCTGAGAAAGGTACTCGGCAACCTGATGGGCAACGTCCGCACGCACACGCCCGAGGACGTGCCGGTGCGGCTCGGCCTCGAGCGGGAGGACGGGGTCGTACGGCTGTGTGTCGAGGACAAGGGGCCGGGGCTGTGCGAGGAGGACGCGGCGCGCGTCTTCGACCGTTTCTTCCGGGCCGGCGGGGGCGCGGGCAGCGGTCTCGGCCTCGCGATCGTGCAGGGCGTCGTCCTGGCACACGGCGGCGAGGTGGCGGTCCGCACGGCACCGGGCGAGGGCCTGACGGTGACGGTCACGCTGCCGGCCCGGACGGCCCTGGAGGCGTAGGCCTCACGAGTTCACGCCTCGGTCAGCACGAGTGCCCACACCGTCTTGCCGTGGCGGCCTCTGCTCCACACTCCCCAGGCCGCCGCGATGTGCTCCACCAGGCGCAGGCCGCGGCCGGTCTCCTCCCACTCCGTCACCAGGCGCAGGCGGGGCTCGGTCTGGTCCTCGTCCGAGACCTCTATCAGGCAGGAGCCGTCGGAGAGCGCGGTCACGGCCACCTCGAACTCGCGCTCAAGGAGCGGGCCGTGGCGTACGACGTTGGTCGCCAGCTCGGACACCAGCAGGACGGCGTCGTGCAGGGACGGGTCGTCCGGCCCGTGCCCCCAGTCGGCCAGATGGTCCCGTACCCGGCGCCGGGCGAGGCCGACGGAGGCCGGGTGGCGGGGCAGCCGGAAGGAGTCGCGTCTCAGCACATGTCCTCCTCACCCCACGCACGCCTCCGTCACATCCTCCTGCGTCGGGTGGGCGTCGCGCGTCACTCGGGTGAAGGTCGTTGCCGTCCGACCCCCTTCCGACCCCCGTCAGATCCAGGTCAGGCTCCACAGCCGGAACACTCCGGTGGCGTCCGAGAGGTACTGGCCGCCGCCGACCTCCTCGTTGCTGAGGACGTACTCCTTGCCCTGCCACAGCGGGATGACCGGCACATCGCGCGCGACGTCCTCCTGCAGCGTCTTGAAGTCGGACGCGGCGTCACCCCGGTCGGGGTACTGCTGGCTGGCCCGGATCAGCTGGTCGACGGACTTGTCGCTGTAGCCGGTGTTCATGGTGCTGTCGGTGCCGACGAGCGGCCCGCCGAAGGTGTCCGGGTCGGGATAGTCGGCGACCCAGCCGACGGCGTAGGCATCCAGCTTCCCGGCCGCCCACTGCTTCTGGAAGTCGGTCCACTCGTAGCCCTTGAGCGTGACCTTGAACAGGCCGCCGGCCTCCAGCTGCTTCTTGAGGTCCTCGGCCTCCGGCTGGGCGGCACCGCGGCCCTCGGCGTAGCCGTAGGTGAATTTGACGGGGGTCGTCACGCCGGCGTCGGTGAGCAGTTGCTTCGCCTTCTGCTCGTCCTGCTTGGGGTAGGCGTCGAAGAACGACGTCGTGTGACCGGTGATACCCGTGGGAATCAGCGAGTAGAGCGGGTCGACCGTGCCCTGGTAGACCGTCGCGGCCAGTTCCTCGCGGTTGATCAGCCAGGCCATGGCCTTGCGGACCTGGACGTCGTGCAGCGGCGAGCTCTGGCGCGTGTTCAGGTAGAGGTTGCGGGTCTCGGAGGTGTCGGACTCGTTGACGCGCTGGTTGGGGTCGCTCGCCGAGAGCTGGGACAGCGTCTTGGGCGGCAACTGCCGGGAGGCGACGTCGATCCGCTTCGCCTTCCAGGCCTTCTCCAGGGCCGCCGCGCTGCCGTAGTAGAGCAGGTCGACGGGGCGTCCGGTGCCGTGGACGTCGCCCTTGTAGTGCGAGTTCGGGGCGAGGACGGCCTTCTTGTTCTTCGCGTACGACGTGAGTTCGTACGGCCCGGTGCCGTCGACGCCGGGGTCGGTGCGCAGGGCCTTCTTCGGGTACTTGGTGCGGTCGACGATCGAGCCGGCCCCGGTGGCGACCTTGAACGGGAAGGTGGCGTCCGGCGAGGAGAGGTGGAAGGTGACCGTCAGTCCGCCGGCGTCCACCGACTTGAGCGTGCTCAGCAGCGAGGACGGGCCGACGTCGGAGTTGATCGCCTTGACCCGGTCGAAGGAGTACTTGACGTCCTCGGCGGTCATCGCGCGACCGCTCGGGAAGGTCAGGCCCTCCTGCAGCACGCAGCGGTACGTGGTCAGTCCGCTGCCGACGAAGACACAGCTCTTGGCCGCGTCGGGCACGGGCGAGGCACCGCCCGGCTCGAAGGTCAGCAGTGACTGGAAGACGTTGCTGAACAACGCCCACGAACCCGCGTCGTAGGCGCCGGCCGGGTCGAGCGCCGTGACGGCGTCCGTCGTGCCGACCGTGATCGTCTTGCCGGAGTTCTCCTGCGACGGCAGCAACTGCCAGCCGCCCACTCCCGCGGCCGCGAGTACCAGTACCGTCGCGAGAATCCGCGTGCGAACCGAGCGCATCGGTTTGCCCTCTCCGGGCCCCGTCGGGACCCACCCCACCATCACTCCCCAGGCCGCTCCCCCGAGCGGCGCGGCTCACCTAATCACACGTGTTTCAGCCAGGGGAAGAGAAATCTGTCGAGATGAGAGAACACTTACCGCAGGATCGTTTCGGCCGAGTTTCACAGCTCATCCACAGGATGTGAAACCCGGTGAAAGCGGGCTCCAGGCAAGGGAGTTGACGCTCAGGTGCGCATCGAGGCCAGCTCGATCACCGTGATGTCCGAGGGCGCGCCCACGCGCGTGGGCGGCCCCCAGGCGCCGGCTCCCCGGGAGACGTACAACTGCGTGTCGCCGTAGCGCTCCAGGCCCGCGACGGTCGGGTTCGCGGCCGCCGCCACGAAGTTGCCGGGCCAGAGCTGGCCGCCGTGGGTGTGGCCGGAGAGCTGGAGGTCGACGCCGTGGTCGACGGCGTCGTGGATCTGCACCGGCTGGTGCGCGAGCAGCACGCACGCGCGCGTGGTGTCGCGGTCGCCGAGCGCCTTGGTGAAGTCGGGGCCCTGGCCCTCGCTCTCGCCCGCGATGTCGTTGACGCCGGCCAGGTCGAACCACGGCAGCTCGGTGCGCGCGTTCTCCAGGGGGAGCAGGCCGAGCCGGCGCACCTCCTCGACCCACTCCTCGGCGCCGGAGAAGTACTCGTGGTTGCCGGTGACGAAATAGGAGGGCGCCTTCAGCTGCGACAGCGGCGCGGCGGCCGGTCCCAGGTTCTTCACGCTGCCGTCGACCAGGTCGCCGACGACCGCGACGATGTCCGGCTGGGTCCCGTTGATCGTGTCCACGACCCGCTGCGCGAAGCCCCGGCCCAGCGTCGGCCCCAGGTGGATGTCGCTGACCACCGCGATGCGGTAACCGTGCGCCGCGCGCGGCAGCTTGGCCAGCGGCACGGTGACCCGCTTCACCCGCGGGCCGCGCAGGACGCCGTAGGTCCCGTATCCGACGGTCCCGACGGCCGCCGCGGCGGCGGCACCGGCCACGACGCGGGAGACGAAGAGGCGGCGGGAGGGGTCGGGGCCCGCCGGGGGTCCGTCGGGCTGGTCGGCTGTCCCGGAGGACGCGGGGGATGCCGAGGACGCGGAGGACGCGGAGGGTGCCTCCTCGGGCGTCGGCTTCTCGGCAGGGGCCGATGGCGCTCCCGCCGGGACCGGCTCCGGCTCCCGTACGTCCGCCGTCGTGCGGGCCCGGCGCTCCAGCAGCCGTCGCAGCAGCGGTCGTACGACCTCTCCCGCGATCACCGCGAGCAGCAGGTAGATCGAGAGCGCCAGCCACAGGAAGCCCGGCCAGGCGAGGGTCTGCTGGAGCCAGAAGGGCGCGCCGGACCGCTCGGCGACCAGCGCGCCGATCGCCAGCAGCCAGCCGCCCGCGACGACGACCGCGCCCACGCGGCGCATGACACCCGGGCCCCGGGTCGTGTCGCGGAACAGACGGCGCCACAGATACCAGTTGCCCGCCACCAGGACCGTGAGCGCGAGCAGCGCGAAGACGATGACCACCGTGCCGTGAACCCCGCTGTCTGTGTTGCCGGTACGCGTCGGCCCCTGTTGGCTTCCGCCGGTTATGAAATGCGGCGCAGTGCGCGCAGTCCGCGCAACCCGATGCCCCCGACAACCGTCCCCAATACGAAGGAGACGACGGCGAGCGTCAGGTGCACCCAGAAGTACGCCGTCGGGTTCCCGTCCTCGAACGCGAGCCCACTGCTGTCCTTGACAAGGTTTTTGACGAAAGTGACCCAGATGACCCAGCTCCACACCCCGAAGGCGAGCAGGAACCAGGAGACCGGGCGGCTGAGCTTCATGCGTTCAGTATCGCCGCCGTCCGTCCGGTCCCTTTCCCGGGGTGGGGTGCGAGGTGGGACTTCCCGTCCCTCGGCATGTACGTTCTCGTCCGTGCCCGCTCCCAAGAAGACCCTCAGGCGAACCCTGCTGGTCACCTCCGCCGCCCTGTCGTCGCTCGCGCTGACCGCGCCGGCCGCCCTCGCGGCCCCGAGCCCCTCGACGAGCCCGAGCCCTTCGACGAGTCCTTCGGCCACTCCCCCGGCCAGGATGTCGACCGTGGGCGGCAACCGCCTCGGACAGGCGGGCACGCAGGTCGATCTGGGCAGCGGCGCGCCCGTGCTGCCCAAAGACCTCACCGCGCGCTCCTGGATCGTCGCCGACGCCGAGTCCGGCGCCGTGCTCGCCTCGCACAACGCGCACTGGCGGCTGCCCCCGGCGAGCACGATGAAGATGCTGTTCGCGGACACGGTGCTGCCGAGGTTCCCGAAGACCGAGAAGCACAAGGTCGTCCCCGCCGACCTGGCCGGCATCGGCGCCGGCTCCAGCCTGGTCGGGATAAAGGAGGGCCAGACCTACACGGTCCGCGACCTGTGGCTCGGCGTCTTCCTGCGCTCGGGCAACGACGCCGTGCACGTGCTGTCGGCGATGAACGACGGCGTCGACAACACCGTCAAGCAGATGAACGAGCACGCCGAGGAGCTCCAGGCCCTCGACACGAACGTGGTCAGCCCCGACGGCTACGACGCGCCGGGACAGGTCTCCTCCGCGTACGACCTGACCCTGTTCGCCCGCTCCGGGCTGCAGAAGAAGGACTTCCGGGAGTACTGCTCGACGGTGCGAACGCAGTTCCCGGGCGAGACGAAGAAGAACAAGAAGGGCAAGTCGGTCCGCGAGTCCTTCGAGATCCAGAACACCAACCGACTGCTGAGCGGCGACTCCGACATCCCCGTGTACCAGGGCATCGCGGGCGTCAAGAACGGTAATACGACGAATGCGGGCGCGACCTTCACGGGAGTCGCCGAGCGCAACGGCAAGGTGCTGCTCGTCACCGTCATGAACCCCTCGAAGAACGAGCACAACGAGGTCTACAAGGAGACCTCCAAGCTCTTCGACTGGGGCTTCAAGGCGGCCGGCAAGGCCCAGCCGGTGGGCGAGCTGGTGGCGCCGAAGGGCGCGCAGGCGAGCGCCCAGCCGGGCGCCACGGCCTCCTCCGGCCAGGCGGGCGGGGCCGGCGACGCATCGCCGAAGTCGGCGACGAAGAAGGCCGCGGCCGAGGAGGACTCCGGCGGCGTGGGGATCGCGCTCGCGATCACGGGCGGCGCGCTGGTGCTGCTCGCAGCCGCCGCGTTCCTGGTCAACCGCCGCTGGCCGCTGCCTGATCTGGTACGTCGTCGTCCTCGTCCCTGACCTTGCGGACCTCCCCGTCGCGTTCCTCGGCCTCCTCCTCGCGGATCTCGTCCTCCTCGCTCTGCGTCGCCGTCCAGGCGGCGCAGAACAGGACCAGTTTCGAGGTGAAGTTGATCCACAGCAGCAGCGCGACGGGCACCCCGAAGGCGCCGTACATGCTCTTCGCGGCCACGCCCTGCATATAGCCGCTCAGCAGCAGCTTCAGCAGTTCGAAGCCGACGGCGCCGGTCAGCGCGGCCACCAGCAGCCGACGCCGCTTCGGCTCGACGCCTGGCAGCAGGGTGAGGACGTACAGGAGCAGCAGGAAGTCGGCGAGTACGGCGACGGCGAACGCGGCGATCCGCAGCAGGGCCCGGCCGATGCCGCCCTCCTGGAGGCCGAGTTGCTCGCCGATCCAGCCCACCAGGGCGGAGGCGACGGCCGAGGCGGCGATCGTGACGAGGACGGCGCCGCCGAAGCCGATCAGGATGACCGCGTCCTTGGCCTTGGCCAGGATCGGGTTCCCCTCCCGGTCCGGCAGCTCCCACACCCCGCGCAGACAGTCGCGCATCGACCCGACCCAGCCGATACCGGTGAACAGCAGCGCGGCGCCGGCGATGAGGCCGATCGTGCCGGCGTTCTCCACCAGGCCGTGGATGTCGAGCTGGTCGGAGATGCCGGGCACCTGGTCGGCGATCTTCTCCTGCAGGGTGTTCTGCTGCTCGGTGCTGAGCGTGGCGGCGGCGACCGCGGCGGCGACGGTGAGCAGCGGGAACAGCGCGATAAAGCTGATGAACGTCATCGCGGCGGCCAGCCGCGACCACTTCACCCGGTCCAGGCGCTCGTAGGACCGCCACGCGTGCGTGGCGGTCAGGCGCGTCATCAGCGGCCCGACGACGGGGAGCTTCTTCAGCCAGTCCATGATCCGACTCTGCCCTCACTGCGGAAGACCAATGTGCGAGTACCCCAGAACCGCAGGATCGTCGCAAGGGCCATGCCGATTACAGCACCGGAGACGGTGTCCGCGCGCTGCGAGGTGAGGCCGAGGCCGTAGTGGCTGACGGCCAGGCACAGCAGTTGGACGAGGGCACCGGCGATGTTGACGGCGACGAAGACGGCGTAGGGGCGCAGCCCGCCCGGTCCCGTGCCCCGGTAGGTGCCGAGCGCGTTGCCCGCGTAGGCGACCGAGCAGCCGGCCACGAAGGAGAGCGCCTTGGCGGTGATCGGGTCGAGGCCGGCGGGGCCACGGAGCCAGGTGAAGAGGGCGAGGTCGACGGCGTAGGCGAGGAGGCCCACGGTCGCGAAGCCGAGGAGTTCACGGCGGCGGGGCGGGCTCGGGGAGGCGGGGCGGGTGGGGGGTGTGAGGGGCGTGGCCGGGGTCGAGGGGCTCGCGACGGGCGCAGGGCCCGCGGTCGGCGCCGGGCTAGCGTGGGTCACCAATTCGCCACCGCCAGCGCGTACATCGCCAGCCACACCAGGGCGATGAGGGCGAGAGCCCGGTCGCGCAGGACGACGTCCTCGGGTTCGCCGGCCGTGCCGCGGTCCGCGAAGACGGCGTACCTGAGGATCGCGAGGATGAAGGCGACCATGGACAGCTGGCGCCAGGGCAGCACGCTCGCGTGCGGGACACCGCCCTCCTCCAGCGCCCACAGGCAGTAGCCGAGCACGGCGACCCCGGCGGCCAGCTGCCACACGAACCGCAGGTAGCCGGTGGTGTACTCGGTGAGCAACGCGCGCGTGGTGCCGCCTTTCCCGGCCATCTGCACGGCCTCGGAGTAGCGCTTGGCCGAGACCATGAACAGCGCGCCGAAGCCGGTCGTGATCAGGAACCAGCGCGAGAGCGGGATCCCGAGGGCGACCCCGCCGATCATCGCCCGCATCAGGAAGCCGGTCGTGACGACGACGAGGTCGACGACCAGGACGTGCTTGAGGCTGAGGCAGTACGCCAGTTGCATGCCGAGGTAGGCCGTCAGGAGCGCCGCGACGACCGGCGAGACCAGCCAGGCCGCGAGCGCCGGTGCGAGGGCCGCGAGGACGCCTCCGACGGCGTGGGCGACGGGCACGGGGACCTGTCCGGCGGCGACCGGACGGTGCCGTTTGGTGGGGTGGGCGCGGTCGGCCTCGGCGTCGCGGGCGTCGTTGATCAGGTAGACGGCGGCGGCGCAGGCGGTGAACAGCGTGAAGACCAGCGCGAGTTGGGTCAGCGCGTGCCGGGTGAAGAGCTGGCCCGCGGCGGCCGGGGCGGCGACGACCAGGACGTTCTTGACCCACTGCTTGGGGCGCGCGGTCTTCAGCAGACCGCGGAGGAGGGAGCCGAGGAAGGAGCCTTTACGGGGTGGTGGGGTATGCCGCTGGGGCGCGCGCTGTTCCAGAAGCGCCGTCTCACGTGTGCGCGCGCCGCCGGTGAGGGGCGCGGTCTCAGTCATGAGCGCCCCCTCGCACCCAGCGCGATCCGATGCGCGCCGTGAGCGCACCCAGGACCGCGCCCGCTGCCACGTCCGAGGGGTAGTGGACGCCGACGACCAGGCGGGAGAGGCACATCGCGGCGGCGAGCGGCGGGACCGCGGGGGCGCCGAGCGCCCCGTAGGCGACGGCCGCCGCGGCGGCGGAGGTCGCGTGCGAACTCGGGAAGGAGTGGCGGCCGGCGGTGCGCACAAGGGGTTCGACGTGCGTCGGACGGGGGCGGCGCACCACTCTCTTCACGCCCATGCTGACGAGGTGCGCACCGGCGGTGAGCGCCGTGCCGCGCAACCAGGCGCCGCGCCGCGCGCCGTCCACGGCGGCTCCCGCGAGCCCCGCCGCGAGCCACAGCGCACCGTGCTCGCCGGCCCGGGAGAGGACGCGCGCGGCTCCGGCGACGCGCGGATCGGCGCCGTACGCCCGGCAGGCCGAAAGGATTCGGTGGTCCATGTGGTCCGTGTGGTCCATGTGGACTCACTGTTCACGTCAACACCGCCGGAACTCCGGCAATATTGAGCGACATCCCATTAATCACCCATTTCGGGGAGGGAGGTCATGTTTCTGAACAAACCGATCACATAGGGGCGATACGGTCGCCGACATGTCTGCCGACGCCGCCCAGGACATCGCATCCGCCACCGCACCCGCCTCCCTGCCCGTCCCCGTCACCGGGTGGGGCCGCACCGCGCCCACGGCGGCCCGTCTGATCCGCCCAGGGACCTACGAGGAGGCCGTGACGGCCGTCCGGGAGTGCGGGGCCCGCGGAGGCATTCCCAGGGGCCTGGGGCGGGCCTACGGGGACGCGGCGCAGAACGCAGGCGGCGCGGTGCTCGACATGACGGGCCTGGACCGCGTCCACGCGATCGACGCCGCCGGCGGCACCGTGCTGTGCGACGCGGGCATCTCCCTGCACCGGCTGATGGAGGTCCTGCTGCCGCTCGGCTGGTTCGTGCCGGTGACGCCCGGCACGCGCTACGTGACGGTCGGCGGCGCGATCGGCGCGGACATCCACGGCAAGAACCACCACGTCTCGGGCTCCTTCTCCCGGCACGTCCTGTCCTTCGAACTCCTCACCGCCGACGGCTCGATCCGCACGGTGAGCCGCGGCACGCCCCTGTTCGACGCGACCGCCGGCGGCATGGGCCTGACCGGAGTGATCCTGACGGCGACCGTCCAACTGCTGCCCGTCGAGACGTCCTTGATGTCGGTCGACACGGAACGCGCGACGGACCTCGACGACCTGATGGCACGCCTCACGGCGACCGACCACCACTACCGGTACTCGGTCGCCTGGATCGACCTCCTCGCGCGGGGTGCGGCGACGGGCCGCGCGGTGCTCACCCGCGGCGACCACGCGCCCCTCGACGCACTGCCCGCAAGCACGCGTAGAGCACCGTTGGAATTCCAGACCCGCCGGCTCCTGGCCGCCCCCGCCTTCCTCCCGGAGGGTCTCCTCAGCCGCACGACCGTGGGCCTGTTCAACGAGCTCTGGTACCGCAGAGCACCACGCGCGCGTACCGGCCAACTCCAGCGGATCCCCACCTTCTTCCACCCCCTGGACGGCGTGCCGCACTGGAACCGCGTCTACGGCCGCGGCGGCTTCGTGCAGTACCAGTTCGTCGTCGGACACGGCCAGGAGGACGCCCTGCGCCGGATCGTGCGGCGCATCTCCGAGCACCGGTGCCCGTCCTTCCTGGCCGTCCTCAAGCGCTTCGGGGAGGCCGACCCCGGCTGGCTCTCCTTCCCCGTGCCCGGCTGGACGCTGGCCCTCGACATCCCGGCCGGCCTGCCCGGCCTCGGCGCCCTCCTCGACCGGCTCGACGAGGACGTGGCCGAGGCCGGCGGGCGCGTCTACCTCGCCAAGGACTCCCGGCTGCGCCCCGAACTGCTCGCCGCCATGTACCCGCGCCTCGACGACTTCCGGACACTGCGCGCGGAACTCGACCCGCGCGGGGTGTTCGTGTCGGACCTCGCCCGCCGCCTCACCCTCTAGGCAACCTCGTAGACAACCTCTAGGAGCCGCACCCGTGAAGGACGCCTTCGGCCTCCCCCAGTCCCTGCTCATCCTTGGCGGTACGTCCGAGATCGCTCTCGCCACCGCACGCCGTCTCATCGCCCGCCGCACGCGCACGGTGTGGCTCGCCGGACGCCCCTCACCCGCCCTGGAGGAGTCCGCGGAGCAGCTGCGCGGCCTCGGTGCCGACGTGCACA
Source organism: Streptomyces pseudovenezuelae (assembly GCF_029892565.1). Taxonomy (GTDB): domain Bacteria; phylum Actinomycetota; class Actinomycetes; order Streptomycetales; family Streptomycetaceae; genus Streptomyces; species Streptomyces pseudovenezuelae_A. Next base: position 134,235 of record NZ_JARXVH010000007.1, read on the forward strand.
CCGTCGCCTTCGACGCGCTCGACCCCGACGCGCACGAGGCGGCCCTCGGCAAGGTGTTCGCCGAGGGCGACGTCGACATGGTGCTGCTCGCCTTCGGAATCCTCGGCGACCAGGCGAACGACGAACGCGAACCGGCCGCCGCGGTGCGTGTCGCGCAGACCAACTACACGGGCGCGGTGTCGGCAGGACTCGTCAGCGCACGCGCGTTGCAGACGCAGGGCCACGGCTCGCTCGTGGTGCTCTCCTCCGTCGCCGGCGAGCGCGCCCGCCGCGCCAACTTCATCTACGGCTCCAGCAAGGCAGGGCTGGACGCCTTCGCCCAGGGCCTCGGGGACGCGCTGTACGGCACCGGCGTGCACGTCATGGTCGTACGCCCCGGGTTCGTCCGCTCGAAGATGACCGCGGGTCTGCCTGAGGCGCCGCTGGCGACGACCCCGGAGGCGGTCGCGACGGCCGTCGAGCTGGGCCTGCGGCGCCGCTCGGAGACGGTGTGGGTGCCCGGCACGCTACGCGTGGTGATGTCGGCCCTGCGGCACGTCCCGCGCGGGCTGTTCCGACGACTGCCCCTGTAGGCGACCGGGCATCGGCCACGGCTGCCCCGGCCGGCCCACCGGCCGGGGATCCGCCTACCGACTGGGGCTCGGCCTACCCACTGAGGATCGGCCTACCGGCTGGGGATGGTGCCCCGCTCCACGTGACCGGCCTGCGGCGGCACCACCGAGCTCCCGAAGGGGAACTCCCGCAGCTTGCGCCAGACACCGTCCGGGCCCTGCTCGTACAGCGCGAACCCGGTGCACGGCCACTCGGCCTCGTAGTCGGCGAGTTCCGCGAAGGCACGGTCCATCGCCTCGTCGTCGATGCCGTGGGCCACCGTCACATGGGGGTGGTACGGGAACTGCAGTTCGCGTGCGACGGGCCCGGAGGCGTCGCGGACCTGCTTCTGCAGCCAGGTGCACGCCTCGGCGCCCTCCTCCACGCGCACGTAGACGACGGGCGAGAGCGGACGGAAGGTGCCCGTCCCGGACAGCCGCATCGGGAACGGCCTGCCGGCCCCGGCGAGCTCGGTCAGATGCGCCTCGACGGCCGGCAGCGAAGCGCCGTCGACCTCCGTCGGCGGCAGCAGGGTGACGTGCGTGGGGATGCCGTGAGCCGCGGCGTCCCCGAAGCCAGTGCGCAGCTGTTGGAGCAGGCTGCCGTGAGGCTCCGGGACCGCGATCGACACGCCGATCGTTACGGTCCCCACGTCATCTCCTGTCGTCGTGTCGGTCGGACGTTCCCAGCCGTTCGGCTATCGACTGTACGGCCACGGCTGGGGTCCGGGCAGGCGCAACCGTAGTGATGTGCAGCGCTCTGTCCAGTGGTACGTGTGTGCGGTTGTGCGCCTCAGTGCTTCGCGGGCAGGAAGCCGACCCGGTCATAGGCCTGCGAGAGGGTCTCCGCGGCGACGGCACGCGCCTTCTCCGCGCCCTTGGCCAGAATCGAGTCGAGCGTCTCCGGGTCGTCCAGATACTGCTGCGTGCGCTCTTTGAAGGGCGTCACGAACTCGACCATGACCTCGGCGAGGTCCGTCTTGAGCGCGCCGTACATCTTGCCCTCGTAGTCCCGCTCCAGCTCCGCGACCGACTTGCCGGTGAGGGTCGAGTAGATCGTGAGCAGGTTGCTGACGCCCGGCTTGTCCACGGCGTCGTAGCGGATGACGGTGTCCGTGTCGGTGACCGCGCTCTTGACCTTCTTGGCGGTGGCCTTCGGGTCGTCGAGGAGGTTGATGAGGCCCTTCGGCGTGGACGCCGACTTGCTCATCTTGATCGACGGGTCCTGGAGGTCGTAGATCTTCGCCGTCTCCTTGAGGATGTACGGCTTCGGGATCGTGAAGGTCTGGCCGAAGCGGCCATTGAAGCGCTCGGCGAGGTCGCGGGTCAGCTCGATGTGCTGCCGCTGGTCCTCACCGACCGGCACCTCGTTGGCCTGGTACAGCAGGATGTCCGCGACCTGGAGGATCGGGTACGTGAACAGGCCGACGCTCGCCCGGTCGGCACCCTGCTTGGCGGACTTGTCCTTGAACTGGGTCATGCGGGAGGCCTCGCCGAACCCGGTCAGGCAGTTCATGACCCACGCCAGCTGCGCGTGCTCGGCAACGTGGCTCTGCACGAAGAGCGTGCAGCGCTCCGCGTCGAGCCCGGCCGCCAGCAGCTGCGCGGCGGCGAGCCGGGTGTTGGCCCGCAGCTCCGCCGGGTCCTGCGGGACCGTGATCGCGTGCAGGTCGACGACCATGTAGAACGCGTCGTGGGACTCCTGCAGGGCCACCCACTGGCGGACGGCGCCGAGGTAGTTGCCGAGGTGGAACGAGCCTGCGGTGGGCTGGATTCCGGAGAGCACGCGAGGACGATCTGAGGACATGTTCACCATTCTCTCAGGTGTTGGGGGCGGGTCCGGAACTGGTCGGAAACAGATGTGACACGGGTGGGAACCGATCCGCCTCGGGCGGTGTACCAAATGTGTGAGAACGCGGGAGGGGGGCCGCATCGTCGATGAGGCCGCGGTGATCGCACGCGTACGCGCCGGAGAGCCGGAGGCGTACGCGGAGCTGGTGCGGGCCCATACGGGCATCGCGCTCAGAGCGGCCGCGGCACTCGGGGCGGGTGCGGACGCGGAGGACGTGGTGCAGCAGGCCTTCGTGAAGGCGTACTGCGCGCTGGGCGGGTTCAAGGACGGCGCCGCCTTCAAGCCGTGGCTGCTGTCGATCGTCGCCAACGAGACGAGGAACACAGTGCGCACGGCGGCCCGGCAGCGCACGCTCGCCGGCCGGGAGGCGGCGTTCGCCGAGGCCGAGCCGCTGATACCGGAATCGGCGGACCCGGCGGTCGCGACCATCGAGACGGAGCGCCGCGCGGCCCTGCTGTCCGCCCTGGAGAAGCTGAGCGAGGAGCACCGCCTGGTCGTCACCTACCGCTATCTGCTGGAGATGGACGAGCCGGAGACCGCCCAGGCCCTGGGCTGGCCGAGAGGCACGGTGAAGTCCCGCCTCAGCCGCGCCCTGCGAAAGCTGGGCAGACTGCTGCCGGATTTTCGACCTCGGGAAGGGGGTGATGAGCATGAGTGAGTCGCACGAGGACGAGGGTTACGAGGGTGAGGGTGGACGTGCCGCCGGAGGCACCGGTGGCCGGGGCCCGCGCGGCCGTGGTGACGGTCGGGGCGGCGACCGGGGCCCGCGAGGACGTGAGCGGGGACGGGAGCGAGGGCGGACCCGGGAGGAGACCGCCCGGCTGCCGGAGGAGCTGAAGGCGCTGGGCCGGTCGCTGCACGCGCCGGGCACCGGGGGCACCGACGATTCCGAAACGATGGTCGAGCGGGTGCTGGGCCAGATACTCGCCGAACAGCTGCCGACCCCGGTCCCCGAGCCGCGCCCGGCCCGCGCCCGCCTGCGGTCGGTCCGGCACTGGACGCGGCTGCGCTGGCGCTCGCTCACCGCCCTGCTGTGCGGTCTCCTGACGGTGCTCGTGCTCACGCCCCCGGTGCGGGCGGCGGTCTTCGACTGGTTCGACTTCGGCGGGGTCGAGGTGCGGTACGACCCGTCGGCGGTGCCCTCACCGGGCGCCGAGGTACCCGGCTGCGGCCGGTCCCTGTCGCTGGGGCAGGCCGAGCGCCGCGCCGGGTTCGAGCCGCTGGTGCCCGAGGCGCTGGGCGTCCCGGACACGGTGGCGGTGAGCGGTGAGCCGCACGGGCGGTTCCTGGTGAGCCTGTGCTGGCGTGTGGACGGGCACACGGTCCGGCTGGACGAGATGCCGAACCCGCTGGACCTCACCTTCGCCAAGACCGCCCGCGAGCAGCCGGAGTGGATCCCGCTGGGCAAGGAGACCTCGACCGGCGGCATCCCGGACTACGCCCTGTGGTTCCCCCGCCCCCATCTGCTGAGTTTCTGGCTCATCGACGCGGACGGAACGCGCTTCACCCGCAAGGAGCGGACCGCCGGGCCGACGCTGCTGTGGATGCACCGGGCCGGCTTCGACGAGGTGACGCTCCGGTTGGAGGGGGTGGCGTCGAGGGCGCGGGCGGTGGAGATCGCGAGGGAGCTGGAGAAGTCCGGCGGGATGTCTGCCGACGGCTCCGCCGACGGGTCGGCGAAATAGTGCGGTCGGGGTGGGAACCCCGGCGGGTCGGGCGGTGTACCAGAAGTGACATGCGGCTCGGGGACGGGTCGCGGGGACGACTGGTTGGGGGACGGGATGCGCGGGTGGCGGAACAGATGGCGGGGCCGGGTCCGTGAACTGGCTGTGCTGGCAGGCGCGTTGGCGGTGACGCTGGCTCTGATGACGTGGGTCGCGTCGTCGGCTTCGGCGGGCGGTCCGACGAGCGTGCTGGTGACCTCGCCGACCAGCGGCGAGGCCACCGCGTTGTACTACTCCGACAAGGAGTACGACGCGCTGCAGAAGCTGCTCGGCGCGGCGGGCGTGGGCACGCGAGACGTGCCGCCGCAGGTCGCTACGGCGCAGGCGCGTCAGATCAACGTCACATGGATGGCGCACGACGTGTCGCCCTGGCGCGTGGACCAGGTCTTCCCTGTCGACTCCGGGCCACGTGCCGTCTGGATCCACACGGCGGCCGACATGCCGGAAACGCCGAACGGTTACTGGCATCGCGCCGACCATCCCGCCGAACTGCGCTCCCTGCTGAAGAAGTTGGGCGTGATGGCCAAGTCCTCGGGCGACGGCTACGCGGGCATCTTCCCGGAGCCGTGGCAGTCGCAGGAGACGGCCCCGACCACCGGACCGGACACGACGACGACCACCGTGTCGGTCGGAACGCCGGGCACGACCGACGGCACCCGCTGGCGGTCCAACTGGTGGTGGACGTTGCCGGGAGCGGCGGGCGGGGCGGCGCTGGCGCTGGCGCTGGTGCTGCGACCGCTGGCCTCGCGGCTGCCGCCGGGTTGGTGGCGTGGTGGAGGGCGGGAGTCGGGGCCCAGGCAGGAGTTGCAGGACGTATGAGGGGACGCGGAGGGGTGGGACGGGGTGAGGTGGGGATGAGCGGGCGGACCCGACGGGTTGGGCGGGCCAGACGGGCCGGGCGAGTGACGGTACGACTCGCGGCGTTGCTGCCGGCGGTCGCGGTGACTCTGTGCGGGGTGCCGACGGCCGACGGGGCGGTGAGTGCAGAGGTCAGGTCGGAAGGGCGAGCACTTACGCAGGCGGAGACGGCTACGCAGATGGGGGCGAGCGCAGAGACGGGGACTCAGATACCGGCGGGGGCACCGACGCAGGGCCGGGACAGCCCCGACACGGCGGTGATCGTCGCGGGTGGCACGGGGCGGACGTTGGCGTTGCGTTCCGGCGAGCCTGCTTTCGCCCGGCTGTCGGAGTTGCTGCAGCCGACGTACACCGGCACGGAGCGCGTGCCGGAGGAGTGGACCGAGGGTCGGTATCCGCCGGTGAACTTCACGGTGATCTGGGGGCTGTCGGGCGTCGGGGGCTGGCCGCAGACCAGCCGGGCGCCGGGCGGTGACGTGGCGGTGGAGCGGCAGGACCAACTGTTCGTGGCCACGGACGGTTCGCCCTGGGTGCGCAGCGACCTCGCGCCGGATGTGGAGGACGACGACATCCGCTGGCACCGGGCGCCGCGCTCGGTCTTCGTGCGGCTGGAGCAACAGGGCGTACTCGACGGGCTCGGTGACGGGCCACGGGATGGGGTCGACGCGGCCGGCGGGGCCGGCGAGGGGGCGGCCGGGAGCGGGTCCGCGCAGACCGGCTCCACCGCGTCGGACAGAGCGGCCTCGGCGGACAGGCTGGGCGCGGGTGGGCTCGGCCGGGGTGGTATCTGGTGGACGTTGCCGGGGCTCGCCGTGGGGCTCACGGTCGGTGGCGCGGGCGCGCTGCTGATACGCCGCGCGGCGGCCCGGCACGGAGCCGGACCGCCGCGGGAGGAACCACGACATGAACTGATCGACCTCGACATGTGAGGTGAGGTGTGGCGCGGTTCGCTCGGTCGTCGGAGTGACCTGACGCGTCGCCTGGAGGCGTCAGCCCGGCGGGCGTCAGCCCAGAGGCATCGGCCCGACCGGTGGCCGCCCAACGGGCGTCGGTCCAGAAGGCCTCACCCCGCTAGGCGTCAGCCCAACTGGCCTCAGCCCAACTGGCCTCAGCCCAGGTCGATCTCCGGGTACAGCGGGAAGCCGGCCACGAGGTCGGTGGCGCGGCGGGAGATCTCGTCGGCGACCTTGGGGTCGAGGACGTGCTGGGCCTTGGACGGCGCGCCCTTGCTGGTGGTGCCGGGCTCCGTGGTGGTGAGGACGCGGTCGATGAGGGCGGCGACCTCGTCCATCTCGGCGGTGCCGAGGCCACGGGTGGTCAGGGCGGGGGTGCCGATGCGGATACCGGAGGTGTACCAGGCGCCGTTGGGGTCGGCGGGGATGGAGTTGCGGTTGGTGACGATGCCGGAGTCGAGGAGGGCTGCCTCGGCCTGGCGGCCGGTGACGCCGTAGGAGGTGGTGACGTCGATCAGGTTGAGGTGGTTGTCCGTGCCGCCGGTGACGAGGGTGGCGCCGCGGCTCATCAGGCCCTCGGCGAGGGCGCGGGAGTTGTCGACGATGCGCTGGGCGTAGTCCTGGAAGGAGGGCTGACGCGCCTCGGCGAGGGCGACGGCCTTGGCTGCCATGACGTGCGGGAGCGGACCACCGAGGACCATCGGGCAGCCGCGGTCGACCTGGTCCTTGAGGGAGTCGTCGCACAGGACCATGCCGCCGCGCGGGCCACGCAGCGACTTGTGGGTCGTGGTGGTGACGATCTGGGCGTGCGGGACCGGGTCGAAGTCGCCGGTCAGCACCTTGCCGGCGACTAGGCCGGCGAAGTGCGCCATGTCGACCATCAGGGTCGCACCGACCTCGTCGGCGATCTCGCGCATGATGCGGAAGTTCACGAGACGGGGGTAGGCGGAGTAGCCGGCGACGATGATCAGCGGCTGGAACTCGCGGGCGGAGGTGCGCAGGGCCTCGTAGTCGATGAGGCCGGTGGTGTGGTCGGTGCCGTAGGAGCGCTGGTCGAACATCTTGCCGGAGATGTTCGGGCGGAAGCCGTGGGTGAGGTGGCCGCCGGCGTCCAGGGACATGCCGAGCATGCGCTGGTTGCCGAAGGCCTGGCGAAGTTCGGCCCAGTCGGCCTCGGAGAGGTCGTTGACCTGGCGGACGCCGGCCTTCTCCAGGGCGGGGGCCTCGACGCGCTGGGCGAGGACGGACCAGAAGGCGACGAGGTTGGCGTCGATGCCGGAGTGCGGCTGGACGTAGGCGTGGCGGGCGCCGAAGAGTTCCTTGGCGTGCTCGGCGGCGAGGGACTCGACGGTGTCGACGTTGCGGCAGCCGGCGTAGAAGCGGCGTCCGACGGTGCCCTCGGCGTACTTGTCGCTGAACCAGTTGCCCATGGCGAGGAGGGTGGCCGGGGAGGCGTAGTTCTCCGAGGCGATCAGCTTGAGCATCTCGCGCTGGTCGGCCACCTCCTGGCCGATGGCGTCGGCGACGCGCGGCTCGACGGCGCGGATCACATCGAGGGCGGAGCGGAAGGCGGTGGACTCGGGGGAAAGGGGCGCAGAGTTGTCGGGCATCAGGACCTCCGGACGTGGCGTTCGGCATTCACGGTACGGCCCAGGCGCACGGCACACAGTTTCCGCTCGGGCCGCTCCCCGATGGTTGGTCCCATCCCAGCGCGCCAGTCACGGCCCGCCGGTCAGCCTACCGGGGAGGCCGGGGCACGGAGGTGCCGCGTCCACCATGCGAGCCAGGTCGGGCGGGGCGGCGGACTCACTGGATGACGTGCGGCAGGAAGCGGGCGTACTCGTCCGTGACCAGGCCCGACGACTCTCGGATGCCGAGGCCGGCCGACTCGTTCTCGACGACCCAGGCGCCGAGGACGACGTGGTTGCCGTCGAAGTCGGGCAGCGGGGCCAACTGCTGGTAGCAGCAGGGTTCTTGGGGCGCGGGCGGGAGGGTGCCGGGGGCGTGGATCGTCACGCCCGCGCCCTCGCGGCCGAGCAGGGGCTTGGCGACGTAGCCCGTGGTGTGGGCGAGGTCGCGGGGGCCGTCGAGGTAGGACGGGAGGAGGTTGGGGTGGTCGGGGTACAGCTCCCACAGGACGGCCAGCAGGGCCTTGTTGCTGAGGAGCATCTTCCAGGCGGGCTCGATCCACAGGGTGGTGCCGGTGCCGCCGCCGTTGTCGAGGGTGTCGAGGACGTGGTCGGCGAAGCGGTCGCCGGTGAGCCACTCCCAGGGATAGAGCTTGAAGCAACTGCGGATGAAGCGGAGGCGGTTGTCGACGAAGCGGCCGGAGAGGGGGTCCCAGCCGATCTCCTCCATGGAGATCCAGTCGGTGTCGAGGCCTGCCTGTTCGGCGGTCTCCTTGAGATAGGCGACGGTCATGAGGTCCTCGCCGAGTTCGTCGGCGGCGGAGTGCGCGAAGTGGAGGGGGGCGCCGGGCGGGAGGAGGGCGGCCTGGTTCTTCCAGGCGGCGACGAGGCGTTCGTGGAGGGAGTTCCACTGGTCGGCGCCGGGGAAGCGGTCCTCCATCCAGAACCACTGGGGCGAGGCGGCCTCGACGAGGGAGGTGGGGGTGTCGGCGTTGTACTCCAGGAGCTTCGCCGGGCCGGTGCCGTCGTAGCGGAGGTCGAAACGGCCGTAGACGGAGGGGAGTTCGGCGCGCCGGTGCCAGGCCTCGGCGACGGTCTGCGCGAGGCGGGGGTCGGTGATGCCGAGGTCGGCGAAGCGGTGGTGGGTCACCATGTGCTCGGCCGCCGCCAGGCACATGCGGTGCAGTTCCTCGACGGTCTCCTCCAGGGCCTCGACCTCGGGGAGCGTGAAGGAGTAGTAGGCGCTCTCGTCCCAGTAGGGGCGCAGGGAGTCGTCGGGGTGCCGGGTGAGCGGAAGGACGAGGCCCTGTTCCTCGACCGTGCGCTGCCAGTCGGGGCGGGGGGTGATGCGGTGCCGTTGCATGGGTGGATCAGCCGCCGGAGCTTCCCTTGCCACTGCCGAAGCCGCCGCGATCGACGCTGCTGCCGTGGCTGCCGCCGCCCGAGGAGCCGGAGCCCTTGCGCGGCTTGGTGAAGGAGCCGCCCTCGACCCAGGAGCCCTTCTTCTTGCCGCCGTAGTACCAGGCGCCGTTCGCCGAGGACTTGGTGGACTTGCAGCTCTTGTCGGCGACGACCTTGTAGCCCTTGGCCAGGTTGTAACTGTCACGGTCGACGCAGCGCTTGTCGGGCTCGGAGGAGCAGGCGGTGAGGGCCGCGGCGAGCAGTCCCATGCCGCCGAGTACGACTGTGCCCGAGCGTAGTTGTCGGCGTGCGTCCGCCATGTTCGTCTCCCCGTTGATCAGGCTGCCGTGCGATTGATCAGGTAGCGGTCGGAATGCTGACGGGCGGTCTGATGGCCGACGCCTGCCGTCTGATGGCCGACGCCTGCCGTCTGTTGCCGGACCGCTGCGTGATCTTCGGCGGACAGCCTAGAGATCGGTGAGAGCGCGCTCCGAGGCACCCCGCCCGTCTTGGCCTCCCCTACAGTCACTTTGTGATCTTTGGGATGGTGTGCGCGCTCGGTGCGGCGGTCTGCTTCGGTACGGCGACGGTGTTGCAGGCCGTCGCCACGCGGGAGGCCGACGCGGGGACGGCCGGTACGCGCACGGCAGGTGCCGGTGGGGAGGCGGCGCTGCTGCTCAGGGCGGTGCGGCAGTGGCGGTATCTGGTCGGGCTCGGGCTGGACGGGGTGGGGTTCGTGCTGCAGATCGCCGCGCTGCGGTCGATCCCCATCTACGCGGTCGGGGCGGCCCTTGCCTCCAGCCTGGCGGTGACGGCGGTGGTCGCGGCCCGGTTGCTGCGGGTGCGGCTGAGCGGGATGGAGTGGGGCGCGGTCGGGGTGGTCTGCGGCGGACTGGCGATGCTGGGGCTGGCCTCGGGCGCGGAGGGGGACCGTGCCGGGTCGGCCGCGTTGAAGTACGCGATGCTCGCGGTCGCCGTCGCGGTACTGCTGCTCGCGCTGGTCGGCGGGCGCTGGTCCGGGCGGGGCCGGGCGCCGGCGCTCGGGCTGGGGGCCGGGTTGGGGTTCGGGGTGGTGGAGGTGGCGGTACGCCTGATCGACTCGCTGTCGCCGTCGACCCTTTTCACCAATCCGGCGACCTACGCCCTCCTCCTCGGTGGCGCCGCCGCCTTCCTCCTGCTGACCGCGGCCCTCCAACACGGTTCGGTGACCGCGGCCACCGCCGGCATGGTCATCGGCGAGACGATCGGCCCGGCGGCGGTGGGCGTGGTCTGGCTCGGGGACCGTACGCGGGAGGGCTTGGTGTGGCTCGCGGTGCTGGGGTTCTGCGTGGCGGTCGCGGGGGCGCTGGCACTGGCACGGTTCGGGGAGGCGCCGGGGCGGGAGCCCGAGCAGGGTCTGGGGTAGAAGCCGGGGCGGGAGCCCGAGCAGGGTCTGGGGTAGGCGCCGGAGCCGAACCCGGGCCAGGACTCGGGGCAGGGCCCGCCTTCCCCCGGGATTTCCCTGAGCCTCGTCATCCGGGTACATCCGGGTACGCACGCTCGAAAGGGGCACCTCCGGTCCCCCGCCCTACGGCAACGCCCGGCACAGCGCTTCCAGCGCCCCCGACCACGCATGTTCCGGCGGAGTCCCGTACCCCACCACCAACGCATCGCGCCGCTCCACCCTCGCGTCGGGATGCTGGTATCGGTGCAGGCCGTGGACCGCGAGGCCCTGCCAGGCTGCCGCGCGCAGGGTCTCCTGTTCGGTGCCCGGGGGGAGGCGGAGGACCAGGTGCATGCCGGCCGCGATGCCGGTGGCGCGGACCTGGGGGGCGCGGTGGGCGAGTTCGGCGACCAGGGCGTCGCGTCGGCGTCGGTAGCGGAGGCGGGAGGCGCGGACGTGGCGGTCGTAGGCGCCGGAGGTGATGAACTCGGCGAGGGTCAGCTGGTCCAGGGCCCCGCAGGAGTCGATGCCGCCCTTCGCCCGTACCGCCTCCCGCACGAGGTCCGGGGGCAGTATCAGCCAGGCCAGTCGCAGGCCGGGGGCGAGGGCCTTGCTGGCGGTGCCCGCGTACACGACGTGGTCCGGGTCCAGGCCCTGGAGGGCGCCTACGGGCTGGCGGTCGTAGCGGAACTCGCCGTCGTAGTCGTCCTCGATGACCATGCCGCCGGTGCGGCGGGCCCAGTCGACGACGGCCGCGCGCCGGTCGCGGTGCAGGGTGCCGCCCATCGGGAACTGGTGGGCCGGGGTGAGCAGGACCGCGCCCTCGTCGGTCAACTCCCGTGGGTCCGTGCCGCGTTCGTCGAAGGGAAGAGGGACGGTTCGCAGGCCGTCGGCCGCGAGCAGCCGCCAGTGGATGTAGAGGCCGTACGACTCCACCGCGACCGTGCTCGCGCCGCGCGCCCGCAGCACCGCGCCGAGGATGCGCAGGCCCTGCGAGATGCCGGCGCACACCAGGATGCGGTCGGGGTCGGCGCGTACGCCCCGGGCGCGGGCCAGGTAGCCGGCGAGGGCGGTGCGCAGTTCGATGCGGCCGCGCGGGTCGCCGTAGCCGAGCGACTGGGACGGGACCTCGGCCAGGGCGCGCCGGGCGGCCTTGAGCCATTCCGCGCGCGGGAAGGAGCCCAGGTCGGGGGTGCCGGGGACCAGGTCGTAGGCGGGGCGGTGTTCTTCGCGGGGGCGAGGGCGGTGTTCTTCGCGGGGGCGTCGGGGGTCGGGGCGGGGTGCGGAGTCCGTCGGCCGGGCGTCGGGCCTCCCCCGCTGCTCCGCGGGCGTGGCATGCGCCCTCCAACTTGAGCCCGCGGCAGGACCTCCTTCCGCGCCCCCTTCCACGCCGGCCTCCACACCGCCGTCGCCCACCCCCGCCGCGACCCGCGTGCCCGAGCCCTGTCGGGCCGTGAGCCACCCCTCCGCCACCAGGTCGGCGTACGCGTCGGCCACCGTGTTGCGGGCGATGGCCAGGTCGGTGGCGAGGGTGCGGGAGGAGGGGAGGCGGGTGCCGGGGGTGAGGCGGCCGGTGCGGACGGCCTCGCGGAGGGCGTCGGTCAGGCCGCGGCGGACGCCCGGTCCGGTGGGTTCCAGGTGGAGGTCTACGCCGAAAGTGGCCCACGTTTTCTCCATGGAAATGGACCATACTCCTGGGCTGCCCGGAACCTAGGGTCGAGACATGACCACAGAGCAGACCGCCGAATACGCCAACGAATACGCCCCCGAGCACACTCCCCGCCTGAACTGGGCCGAGCACGCGCCCGACGTCTACAAGGCGATGCTCCGCCTGGACGCCGCCGCCCGTAAGGGCCTCGACCCGAAGCTCCGCGAGCTGGTCAAGGTCCGTGCCTCGCAGCTCAACCACTGCGCGTTCTGCCTGGACATGCACACCAAGGACGCGCTCGCGGCGGGCGAGAGCGTGGAGCGGATCATCCAGCTCGGGGCGTGGGAGGAGTCGCGGCACTTCTACACGGAGAAGGAGCTCGCGGCGATCGAGCTGACCGAGGCGGTCACGGTCCTGACCGACGGTTTCGTGCCGGACGAGGTGTACGAGAAGGCCGCCAAGCACTTCGAGGAGGCCGAGCTGGCGCAGCTGGTCGCCGCGATCACGGTGATCAACGCCTGGAACCGCTTCGGCGTGACCTGCCGCATGGTCCCGGGCCACTACACCGCGGGCCAGCACCAGTGACCCTGAGCAAGGTCGCCGCCTTCCGCTCCCTGCACCGGGGCCGTGTGCCGGGCGACCCCCTCGTGCTGCCCGGTCCCTGGGACGCGGGCAGTGCGCGGGTCCTGGTGGAGGCCGGTTTCCCCGCGCTCGCCACCCCGAGCGCGGGGGTCGCCGCGTCGCTCGGGTACGCGGACGGGGAGGTACCGGGCGACGAGATGTTCGCCGCGGTGGCGCGGGTCACGCGGGCCGTGGACGTGCCGGTCTCCGCGGATGTGGAGGGCGGGTACGGGCTGGCGCCGAAGGAGCTGGTGGAGCGGCTGCTGGAGGCGGGAGCCGTCGGCTGCAATCTTGAGGACTCCCACGGGGGTGGAGTTCTCAAGGACCCGCGCGAGCACGCCGACTGGCTCGCCGAGGTGCGGTACGCGGCCGGTGACCGGCTCTTCGTCAACGCCCGGGTGGACACGTTCCTGTACGGGGACGGCGATCCCGAACGGGCCATCGAGCGGGCCGCGTTGTACGTCGCCGCCGGCGCCGACTGCGTCTATCCGATCGGCGCCCCGAAGAACGTACTGCCGCTGCTGCGGTCCGGGATCCAGGGGCCGATGAACGTGCTGGGGCGGCTGGACGGCGAGGGCCCCTCGCCCACCGAACTCGGTGAACTCGGGGCCACTCGTGTGACGTTCGGGCCGGGGCTGCAGCGCGCGGCGGCGCAGGCGCTGCGCGGGACGGCCGACCGACTCAAGAAGTAGGACACGGCCGACCGCCCCAAGGGACAAGGGCGTTCAGGACAGCCACGCCTTCCATGTGGACGCGTGGCTGTCCACCCACTTCTTCGCCGCCTGCTCGGGTGTGAGCTTCTGGTCGGCGATCAGCAGGGAGACCTCGTTCTGGTCCTCGGTCGTCCACTTGAACTTCTTCAGGAAGACCGCGGCCTTGCCGCCCTTCTTCGAGAAGTCCGCGTTGAGGTACTTCTGCAGCGGGGTGTGCGGATAGGCGCAGGCGACCTTCGCCGCGTCCGCGTCGCAACCCTCCTTGTACGCGGGCAGCTTCACCTCGGTCATCGGGACCTTCTTGAACAGCCACTGCGGCGCGTACCAGTACGTCAGGAAGGGCTTCTTCTCCTTGGCGAACTGCCGCATCTGCGTGATCTGCGCGGCCTCCGAACCGGCGAACACCACCTGGTAGTCGAGCTTCAGGTTGCTCACCAGGGCCTTGTCGTTGGTGACGTACGACGGGGAGCCGTCCATGAGTTGGCCCTTGCCGCCGCTCTCGGGGGTGCGGAACAGCGACGAATACTTGTTCAGGTTCTTCCAGTTGGTGATGTCGGGGTGCTGCTTGACCAGGTACGTCGGCACGTACCAGCCGATGTGGCCGGTCACCCCGAGTCCGCCGCCCCGGGTGATCGTGTGCTTGTCGTCGACGTAGCGCTTCTCCTGGTCGGGGTGGCCCCAGTCCTCCAGGATCGCGTCGACCCGGCCCTGGCTGAGCGCGTCCCAGGCGGGCACCTCGTCGACCTGGACGGTGTCGACGCGGTAGCCGAGCCGGTGCTCCAACAGGTACTGCGCGACGGCCACGTTGGCCTGCGCGCCCACCCAGGACTGCACGGACAGGGTCACGGTCTTGGCGCCCTGCGCGTTGGCGAAGGGCGAGGCCTGCTTGGTCATGTCGGCGGCGCCGCAGCCGGTCAGCAGGACCAGCGACGCGACGGCGGCGGTCGTACGGACGCGCATGTCACGCTCCCTTCTTCGTGCGGCGCTGTGTCGGCTGGGTCACCCGGTCGAGCATCAGGCCGAGGCAGACGATCGCGCCGCCCGCGACCAGGCCGGTCGCCAGGTCGCCCTGGGCCAGGCCGAAGACGACGTCGTAGCCGAGCGCGCCACCGCCGACCAGGCCGCCGATGATGACGACGGCGAGGACGAGGACCACCCCCTGGTTGACGGCGAGCAGCAACGCCGGTCGGGCGAGCGGGAGTTGGACCTGGCGCAGTTGCTGGCCGGGGGTCGCGCCGAGTGAGCGGGCCGACTCCAGGGCGGCCGGGTCGACCTGACGCAGGCCCTGGGTGGTGATGCGGACGACGGCGGGCAGCGCGTAGACCACGGCCGCGGCGACGGCGGGTGCGCGACCGACGCCGAACAGCGCGACGACCGGGATCAGGTACACGAACTGCGGCATCGTCTGGAAGACGTCCAGGACGGGGCGGAGCAGCCGTTCGAAGCGGTCGCTGCGGGCCGCCGCGATGCCCGTCGCGAAGCCCAGGACGAGGGTGACGGCGACCGCCGCGAGGACCTGCGAGAGCGTGTCGAGGGACGGCTTCCACACGCCGAGGACACCGATCGCGGCCATGGCGAGAACCGCGGTCAGGGCGGTGCGCCAGGTGCCGATCAGCCACGCGAGGGTGGCGACCAGGAGCAGCACCGACCACCAGGGCAGCCACTGCAGGCCGCCGCGGACGGGGTCCAGGACCCAGGTGGTGAAGTGCCCGGCCCAGTCGGCGGTGCCGCCCACGACGGGGACTCCCGAGTAGAGGTGGGCGGTCATCCAGTCGACGGAACGGTTGACCGGGGTGGCGATGTTCAGCGTCCAGGCGTCGGGCCAGTCCAGGCGGCCCGCGAGACGTGCGGCGAGTGCCACGACCACGACGGCGACGGCCGCGTAGAGCCAGGAGCGGCGGCTGCCGGTCTCCTCGCCCGCGCTCTCGCCCGCCGCGCCGGTCACCCGGTCCAGGACGACCGCGAGGAGCACGATCGGGATGCCGGCCGCGAGGGCCGCGCCCACGTCGACGGAGGCGAGCGCCTGGTAGACGCGGTCGCCGAGGCCGCCGGCGCCGATCACCGAGGCGATGACCGCCATGGACAGCGCCATCATGATCGTCTGGTTGAGGCCGAGCAGCAGTTCCCTGCGGGCCAGCGGGATACGGGCGGTCAGCAGCCGTTGGCGGGCGGTCGCGCCGAGCGAGTCGACCGCCTCCAGCACCTCCTTGTCGGCGCCGCGCAGGCCGAGGGTGGTGAGGCGGGCCATCGGCGGGGCGGCGTAGACGACGGTGGCCAGGACGGCCGCGGGCACGCCGATGCCGAAGACCAGGACGACGGGGAGCAGGTAGGCGAAGGCGGGCAGCACCTGCATGGTGTCCAGGACCGGGCGCAGGGCGCGGTCGAGCCGGTCGGAGAGACCGCCGGCCAGGCCCAGCAGCAGGCCCACGGCGACCGATGCGAGGACGGCGACCACCATCAGCGCGAGGGTCTGCATGGTCGGCACCCACATGCCGAGCAGCCCGCAGGCGAGGAAAGCGGCGCCCGTGCCGAGTGCGAGCCGGACGCCGGCCACCCGCCAGGCGACCAGCGCGCCGAAGACCGTGACGCCGGCCCAGCCCGCGGCGAGGAGCACGAGATAGACGGCGCGTACGCAGATGACGACCGCGTTGCTGACGTAGCCGAAGAAGTAGAGGAACAGGGGGTGGCTGTCGCGGTTGTCGATGATCCAGTCGCTGACGTCGGTCAGCGGCTTGGTGAGGTCGACGGTGAGGGCATCAGGCCAACTGCCGCTGGCCCAGCGGGCGTTGGCGAGCGGTACCAGGATCGCCGCGGCGACCGCGAGGAGCAGGAGCTTCTGGACCGCGCGGCGCCTGAGCAGATCGGTGGGCAGGGTACGGGGGACGGATGCGGTGAACGTCGCCATCAGACCGCCTCCTCGAACCGCTCCGTCCCCGCGACGACCGCGAGGAGGCGCTCGTGGTCGACGACGCCCAGGCAGTGGCCGTCGGCCACCACGCAGGCCGCCCGACCGCTGCTCGCGACGACCTTGATCGCGTCGGCGACCACGGCGTCGGGGGCGAGCGCGCCCGGGTGGTCCGGGCCGCCGCAGTCGCCTGGACGCATGGCCGTACGGACGGTCATGACCTGTTCGCGCGGGACGTCCCGGACGAAGTCGCGGACGTAGTCGTCGGCGGGGCTGCCGACGATCTCCTCGGGCGTGCCCAACTGGACGACCCGGCCGTCGCGCATCAGGGCGATACGGTCGCCGAGCCGCAGGGCCTCGCTGAGGTCATGGGTGATGAAGACCATCGTGCGGCCCTCCTCGCGGTGCAGGCGGACCACCTCCTCCTGCATGTCCCGCCGGATCAGCGGGTCGAGCGCGCTGAACGGCTCGTCGAACAGCAGGACTTGGGGATCGACCGCCAAAGCCCGGGCCAGGCCCACGCGTTGCCGCTGACCACCGGAGAGCTGGGCCGGCTTGCGCTGCTCCATGCCCTCCAACCCGACCTTGGCGACGACCTCCTGGGCCCGCGCCCGGCGCTCGGCCTTGCCCATGCCCTGGATCTCCAGGCCGTAGGCCACGTTGTCGAGGACCGTGCGGTGCGGGAGCAGGCCGAAGTGCTGGAAGACCATCGCGGCGCGGTGCCGGCGCAGTTCGCGCAGCCGGGCCTTGTCCATCGCGCGGACGTCCTCGCCGTCGATGGCGATCGTGCCGGCGGTCGGCTCGATCAGCCGGGTCAGACAGCGCACGAGGGTCGACTTGCCGGAGCCCGACAGGCCCATCACCACGAAGACCTCGCCCTTGCGCACGTCGAAGGAGACGTCGTGGACGGCGGCCGTGCAGCCGGTACGGGCGCGGAGCTCGACGGGGTCGAGGGCGCGCAGGTCGGGGTCGGTGGGGACGGTGTCGGCCTTGGGGCCGAATACCTTCCAGAGACCGTCGACCGAGAAGACGGGGTTCTGGGAAGCGGTGGAAGTACTGGTGGCAGTAGCGATACCGGTACTGGCGCTGGTGTCGTCGATGCTCATCACGCACCACCTCCGATCAGGTCGACAGCCCGCTCACCGACCATCAACACCCCGATCATCGGGTTCACGGCAGGCATGGTCGGGAAGACGGACGCGTCGGCGATGCGGATGCCGTCCAGGCCGCGGATCCTCAACTCCGGGTCCACCACGGCCTGTTCGTCGTCGGGGTCGCCCATGCGGCAGGTGCCCGCCGGGTGGTACACGGTGTGGGCGACCTTGCGGGCGTACTCGCTCAGCTCGGCGTCGCCGAGGATCTCCGGGCCGGGGCACACCTCACGCTTCAGCCAGCCGGCCAGCGGTTCCGTCTTCGCGACCTCGCGGGCGATGCGGATGCCGTCGACGAGGGTGCGGCCGTCGTGGTCGTCCTGGTCGGTGAAGTAGCGGAAGTCGAGGGCGGGCTTGACCGACGGGTCGGCGCTGGTGAGGAAGAGCCGGCCGCGGCTCTTCGGCTTGGGGATGTTGGGGGTCATCGAGACGCCGAACTCCGGCCGCTGGTAGCCGAGGCGCTCCGGATTGTCCGTGAACGGGATCTGGTAGAAGTGGAACATCAGGTCGGGGCCCGGGTGTTCGGGGTCGCGGCGCACGAACAGGCCCGCGTCGGAGTCCATCGCGGAGTTCTCGGGGATGGGTCCGTTCGTCTCCCAGACGATGACCGACTCGGGGTGGTCGAGGAGGTTCTCGCCGACGCCCGGCAGGTCGTGGGCGACCGGGATGCCGAGCGCTTCGAGGTCGGCGCGGGGGCCGATGCCCGAATGCAGCAGCAGGCGGGGCGAGTCGACGGCGCCCGCGCACAGGACGACCTCGTGGCGGGCCCGTATCAGCAGCTCCTCGCCGTCCTGGGTGCGCACGTGCACGCCCTTGGCACGGGTGCCGTCGAGCTCCAGCCTGTAGGCCCAGGTCTCAAGGAAGATGCGGAGGTTGGGCCGCTCGTCCATCACCGGATGCAGATACGCCACCGACGCGCTCGACCGCTTGTTGTCCTCGGGGTGGTAGGCGAGGTCGAAGAAGCCGACGCCCTCCGTGAACGGCTTGCCGTTGAAGCCCTCGACGCGCGGGACACCCAGGGCCGTCTGGGCCGCGTCGACGAAGTCGCGGGCGATGGCGTTCCGGTCCTTCTCGTCGACCGGCACGATGTTGTTGCGCAGCCGGGCGAAGTACGCCTCCATCGGCACCGCGCCCCAGCCCCGGGCGCCGGCCGCCTCCCACTCGTCCCAGTCGGACGGCAGCGGCTTGAAGGCGATCAGGGTGTTGTGGGAGGAGCAGCCGCCCAGCACCCGGGCGCGGCTGTGGCGGATGTGGGAGTTGCCGCGTGGCTGCTCGGTGGTGGGGTAGTCGTAGTCGAGTTCGCCACCGAGCAGGCCCATCCAGCGGCGCAGCGTGAGGACGTCCTCGCGGCCCACGTCGCTGGGGCCGCCTTCGATGACGGCGACGGTGACGTCGGGGTTCTCGGTGAGGCGGGAGGCGATGACGGAGCCCGCGGTGCCGCCGCCGATGACGACGTAGTCGTACTCGTGGGGGGTGTGGGACATGGCGGTGTTACTCCTGTTGCTCCAGGGAGGGGTCGACGAGGGAGAGGTCGAAGGACGGCCGGGTCAGCCGGGTGACTCAGCCCGCGAACCAACGCACCGGCTTCGGCGCGAGGTTCTGGTAGACGTGCTTGGTCTCGCGGTACTCGGCGAGTCCGGCGGGGCCCAACTCCCGCCCCACGCCACTCTTTCCGAAGCCGCCCCACTCCGCCTGCGGGAGGTAGGGGTGGAAGTCGTTGATCCAGACGGTGCCGTGTCGGAGCCGGGCGGCGACCCGGCGGGCCTTGGCGCCGTCGGTGGTCCAGACGCCGCCGGCCAGGCCGTACTCGGTGTCGTTGGCGAGCGTCACGGCCTCGTCCTCGGTGCGGAAGGTCTCGACGGTGAGGACCGGGCCGAAGACCTCCTCGCGCACGACCCGCATCTCGCGGTGGCACTGGTCCAGGACGGTGGGCTCGTAGAAGTAGCCGCCGGCGGCCCGTTCGGCGGACGGCTCGGGGCGTCGGCCGCCCGCGCGCAGCACGGCACCCTCGGCGAGCGCGGAGGCGACGTACGCCTCGACCTTGGCGCGCTGCTGCTCGGAGACGAGCGGGCCGCACTCGACGCCGTCCTCGGTGCCCCGGCCCAGGCGTATCTTCTGGGCCCGGCGGGCGAGTTCGGCGACGAAGCGCTCGCGCAGGGACTCCTCGACGATGAGGCGGGCGCCTGCCGAACAGACCTGGCCACTGTGGATGAAGGCCGCGTTGAGGGCCTGGTCGACGGCGGTGTCGAAGTCCTCGTCGGTGGCGCAGGCGTCGGCGAAGACGACGTTGGGGTTCTTGCCGCCGAGTTCGAGGGCGACCTTCTTCACACTGGGCGCGGCGGCCTGCGCGACCTTGGTGCCGCTGACCAGGCCGCCGGTGAAGGAGACCAGGTCGACGTCGGGGTGTTCGGCGAGGCGGGCGCCGACCGTGTGGCCGGGTCCTGTGACCAGGCCCGCGACGCCGGTGGGCAGGCCGGCCTCGGCGAGCAGGTCGATCAGGGCGATCGTGGTCAGCGGGGTGATCTCACTGGGCTTGACCACGAAGGTGTTGCCGGCCGCGAGCGCCGGGGCGATCTTCCAACTGGCCTGCAGCAGCGGGTAGTTCCAGGGGGTGATCAGCGCACAGACACCGACGGGCTCGTGTACGACGACGCTGTGGATGTCGGGCGAGCCCGCGTCGACGATCCGGCCCGGGGACTCGGCGGCGACGAGGTCGCCGAAGTAGCGGAAGGCGTCGGCGACACAGTCGATGTCGACGCGGCCCTCCTCGGCGGTCTTGCCGGCGTCCCGGCTCTCCAGCAGACCGAGCTGTTCGCGGTCGCGCACCAGCAGGTCGGCGACGCGGCGCAGCAGGGCGGCGCGCTCGGTGACGGGGGTGCGCGGCCAGTCGCCGTGGTCGAAGGCATGGCGGGCGGCGGCGACCGCCAGGTCCGTGTCCTTCTCGTCACCCTCCGCGACCACGGCGAACGGCAGTCCGTCCGCGGGGTCGAGGACCTCACGCGTGGCGCCGGAGACGGCTTCACGCCATTCCCCGCTCACGTGGATGGTCGCCTGCGCCTCTAGCCCCAGGCCGTCTGCTGTGTCCGCCATGATCGGTGTTGCCTTCCGTTCCTGTTCAGTGCCCCTGGGTCACACGGATGTCACCCAGCGGGACCGTGAGCACATGCCCCCACCCCCGAATTGCATGCGCAATCGGTGGCCGAAAGTGCGCTGTGTCACTGGGCATGCGGGCAAATGGGGCGAACCGTACGCTGAACAGTGAGCGAGACGGGGCGGACCGGTGGGGCAGAGCCTGGAGGTGACGCCATGATCAGGAAGGCGCCGATCAGTACGGGGGCGGTCCGCACGGCGGCGATCTGCACGGCGGCGAGCGCGGTCCTGCTGCTGCCACCGCTGCTGTCACCCGCCCTCGCGGCGGCCGACGACGACAGCCCCTCCGCCAAGGAACTGTCCGAGCAGGCCAAGGACAACCTCCTCAAGACCGACTCCGTGCACCTGAAGCTGACCGACCGCGGTGCGGACGCGAAGGGCAGCAGGACACAGCCCACCTCGATGGACCTGTCCCTGGACCGGGACGGCAACTGCGTCGGCACGATGCGGATGGGCTCCGGCGGGGGCACCCTCGAACTGGTCAAGCGGGGCAAGGAGGTGTGGATGAAGCCCGACACCGCGTTCTGGAAGGCCCAGGTGCCCGGCAGCCAGGGCGACGCCGTGGCCGAACTCTTCAAGAACCGCTACATCCACGGCTCCACGAAGGACACGATGCTGAAGGGCCTCTCCGACACCTGCGACCTCACCGCCTTCCAGAAGGAGGTCGACACCGGCTCGTCCACCGACGCACCCCTCACCAAGGGCGCCGAGACGAAGATCGACGGCACGAAGGTCATTCCGCTGAAGGGCACACGGGACGGCAAACAGGCGGTCCTGTACGTCACTTCGGCCGCGCCGCACCGGCTGGTCGAGGCCACCGAGAAGGGCGGCGGCACCGACATGACGCTGACCTTCACGGACTACGGCAAACCGGTGCCGTCGGCGACGCCCGCGCCGGACGAGACGGTGGACATCGGGAAGTTGCAGCAGGAACTGCGGAACGTGTGAGCGTCCGTCACCCCGCCGTCCCCGCTCCCGTCCCGTCTCTGTGTCTGTCCCGTCTCTGTTTCCGATCAGTCCAGGCCGGAATCCGTACCGCAGCTGGTGTACGGCGGGCAGAACCACTCCAACGCGTTGGTGAGGACGGCGAATTCGTCGTCACTGCCGTTGGAGTCGGGACCGTAGGAGGCGAGGGCGTAGATGTTGCCGTCCGCCGCGACGAAACGCTCGTCGTAGACGTGCCAGGTACCGACGTCGGGGTCGCCCTTGATGGTGTCCGCCAGGTATTCGAGGCGGGAGCCGGTGAACTCCCCGTCGTCGAGCGTCTCCAGATCAATTTTCTGGAAGCCGGCCGGCTTGCCGGTCTGGTCCGACAGATACAGCTCGAAGGAGGCGGCCGGCGACTGCTCCGACACCTGATACACCTGCAGCCGGCGAGTACGGTCCGCGCTGCGGTAGTTGACCACGGCGATCCCGAACTGGGAGTCGACCGTACTGCGCGTCCACCCTTCGGGGATCGCGATCTGGAACCCCTCCGCGTCGTCGTACTTCTCGTACCCGTCCGCGGGCACGGCGGCCGACAGCGACGGGGAGGCCGTGTCCTCGGTGGGCGTCACCCCGGAGGCACTCAACTCCGAGGGCGTCGGCGACCCCACGGAACTCGCCCCGAGCGGCTTCTTGTCCGACCCACCGTCGTCCTTCCCGACGACCAACGTCAGTACGAGACTCACGGCCACGCCCACCACGGCGGCCCCGACGACCACGGACCACACGAGGCGCCGATTCATCCCACCGGCGGGCGCGGGGGCGGGCACGGGGACGTGGGTTGGCACGCCGGGCGCCCAACCGCCTGCGGTCGCCCACTCGTTGGGAGGCCACGCCCCGGGAGCACTGCCCCCGGCCGAACCCGCCGCAGGCCAAGCACCCCCGTCCCCGGCAGCCGCACCGGCCGGAGGCAGAGCGGCACCGTTTCCACTCCCCGCACCGCCGTCCACCACGGTGCCCCCGGCTCCGGGCCCATGCCACGCACTGCCACCACCACCGGCACCGGCACCGGCAGTGCCGTTCCCCGCGTCCGCCCCCGGCGCCCGGTTCTCGTCACCCGCCCCGGCCCCGGGCAAGAATTCCGGCCGGCGAGGCGGTGGCAGAGTCGGCGGGGCCGACGGAGTCACCGACCCCTTTTCCTCCCGCTCCCCCTCTTCCCACCGCTGTGTGTCCTCGTTCCAGTACCGCTCTCCCCCGCTCATGGCGCCCCTCTCACATCCCCAACAACCCGGCGACCGCCCCCGCCGAGGCAAGGACGTTGAGCAAGGACTGGGAGTCGTTGAGCAGTTCACGCAAGCGCTGCCGACGAGTGGACCCCGCCTGCCCCGTCCCGGTGATCTCGGCCTCGGTCTCCGCAAGCTCGGCAGCCAGCGCCGCCGTCTGCTCGCTCGCCCGCACGCGCTCCAGGTCGGCTCTCAACTCCCGTACCGCGGCGAGCAGTTCCTCCGTCGCCTGGTCGCGCTCTCCACCCGCCCCGTGCTGGTGATGGCTCTCGGCGTGCGCGTGGCTGCCGACGGCGAAGGTGCTCCCCGAGACGTTCCCGAAGCTGACCTTGGGCTCTTCACTGGCCATTGCTGTCGGCTCCCTTCGACGGCGCGGGGCCGCCCGAGACAGTGGCGGTGGCGGACGCGGTCGCATGGCTGCCGACGGCGAACGTGCTGCCCTCGACCCGGCCGATGTTCACGTCGCCGTTGCTGATGTTGACGATCTTCTGGACGAACTCGCCGGTCTCGTAACCGCATTCGGCGAGCGCGGACCGTACGCCGTTCGCGACCCGGTCCTGCACGCTGCGCAGATAGCGGGCGACGTCCATCTCCTGGAAGAGCGAACCGTTCGGCTCCGCGCCCAGTTCGCGTACGGACAGCGCGGGACCGTCGGGCAGCGCGCCCGCGTAACCGCCGGTCAGCAGGCGCCACAAGTAGAGCAGCCCCCGGCCGAGTTGGGCGAGCGCGCGCCCCGCCGAGGCCGGCACCAGGGTGATCGCCTCGGCCGCCTTGCCGAGCGCGTTGTTGTTGCGGAACCGGTGCGCCGTACGGTCGGCGTCCTTGAACTCCGCCCGCACCGGCGTCAGTACATGCGGAGCGATCTCCAGCATCAGCATCCGGCCCTGCGTGTGGATGCGCACGAAGACCGTGACGACCAGCTCCTCCTCCCAGCCGCCGACGCGGATGCGCAGGAAGTGCCGCCGTTTCTCGGCGCCCTCCTCGACCGCCCGCGCCCGGTGCTCCTCGAAGGCCTGCGGGGTGTACGGCGCCTGCTCCCGGCTGGTCAGCCCCTCGGCCGGCAGGAACACGCACTCGTCGATCTCCAGCCAGCGCAGCCGGTCGCGGACGCCGGGGCCCGCGTACTCGGCGGGGACCCGGAGCTGTTCGAGCAGCGGACGGATCCGCTCCAGGACCGTGCGGTTGCTCAGCGGCCGGCGCTTCTGGGTCTCGTCCGGCCGCAGTTCCACCGCGAGCACCCAGGTGTCGTACGCCGAACCGGCCCCGCAGAACGGACGGGCCTAGTGGTACATGACCAGCGGCGCGTGCTGTTCCAGCCGGATGCGCTGCTTGAGCTCTTGGAAACGGTGGCCCTCGGCCTGTTCGGCGGGGTCGGAGGCGGCGTCCGGGAACCGCTGCGGGGAGAGTTCGGCGGCCAACACCCGGCTGAACTGGGTGCGTTGGGCGTGCAGGCACAGCGCGATGAGCGCGAACACCCCGAGCGTGACCCAGGCGTGCCACGGCTCGGTGAGGCCGCTGATGCCGTCGGCGCTCGGGACGAGGACGTCACTGAGGCTCGCCGGGTCCGAGGAGCCGGACGCATACGGGTCGTCCGGGCCGCTGCCGAACGCGGCGACGACCGTGAACACCAGGAACACCGCGAAGAACACCCGCCCCCACCACCGGATCAGGAACGCCGGGAGCAGAGGAGCCCGCCGCTGAGCGACGCCCCCACCACCCACAGGCCGATGACGGCGCCGGCCCACAGCAGTTCGTAGCGGCGGGCGCGCAGGGCGTGGGCGAGGACACGGCGGCGTCGAAGCCGAGTGAAGGGGCCACCATCCGCTGTTCGTTGAGGTGGAGTTCCTCGATGACGCGGTCGCGGTAACCGGGGTCCACATAGGTACCGGCACACAGCAGCCGGGTCGCCTCACTCGCGTGCGGAGGTAAGAAAGGCAAGGAAGCGGTAGTCACGCTGTTCCCCCGATGCGTGGAAAGACCGTTGTCATACGTTCAGTTGACAAACCGTCAGCATAGAGCGACGGAAGTGACGGGCGTAAGGCGAATGGCAGGCCTGGACGGATCCGGAACCTTTGACTAAAGTCAAAGAAATATGGAGCAAGAACACTCGGAACCGGTCCCGGCGGAGCAGGTCGCGGCCCTCCGCCGGTTCAACCGCTACTTCACCCGCCGGATCGGCGCGCTCGACGACCACTACCTCGGCCAGGACCGCCCGCTCGGCGAGGCCCGGCTGCTGTTCGAGATCGAGTCCGGGGACGCCGAGTCCGGCGACGGGGTCTCGCTGCGCGAGCTGCGGAGCCGCCTCGGCCTGGACGCCGGATATCTGAGCCGGATGGCGAAGACCCTGGAGGCGCAGGGCGTGGTCCGGGTCAGCGTGGACCCGGACGACAACCGGCTGCGCAGGGTCGCGCTCACCGCGGCCGGCCGCGTCGAGATCAAGGAGCAGAACCGCCGGGCCAACGCGCTCGCGGCCGGCCTTCTCGACACCCTCAGCGAGCCCCAGCGCACCGAACTCACCCGTGCGATGGCCACCGCCCAGCGCCTCCTCCGCCTGGCCGCCATCACGGTCGCCCTGGTCGACGGCGCCGCCCAGGACGCCCGCGCCTGCCTCGACGCCTACGCCGCCGACATCGGCGCCCGCTTCCCGGAGGGCTTCGACAAGTCCGATCTCGTACGGCCGCGGGAGGTCACCGGCGACGCGGGCGCCTTCTTCGTCGCGTACGAGGAGGGGCGGCCGATGGCGTGCGGGGCGCTACGGACGCTGGAGCCCGGCGTGGGCGAGATCCGGCACGTCTGGGTCCATCCCGACGCCCGCCGCCTCGGCCTGGCCCGCCGGATCCTGGCGGAGTTGGAGCGCGCGGCCGTGGCGCACGGCTTCGACGTCGTACGACTGGACACGCACGCCGTGCTCACGGAGGCGCAGGCGATGTACCGGGCGTGCGGCTACACGGAGATCCCGGCCTACGTCGATCACGTCTACGCGGACCACTGGTTCGAGAAGCGGCTGGCCGGCGCCCGCTGACCCGCCTCCCCCACCCTCCGCGCGGCCACCCTCGGCACGGCCACCGGCTTCTTCGGCCTGTTCTCCCTCTTCTACGTCAACTCCCAGTACCTGCAAGGCATCAAGGGCTACGGCGCCGCCGTCACCGGCGTCGCGATCGTGCCGCTGACGATCGGCATGGCCCTCGTCCCGAAACTCGCCGTCCGCTGGTCGCACCGCCCACGTCCGGTCATCGGCACCGGCCTCGCCCTCATCGGCCTGGGCCTGCTCGGCGCGTCCACCGCCGACGCGGGCACCCCGTACTGGACGTACGCCTGCTGGCCGCTCGTGATCTCGGCGGGCACCGGCCTTTCCATGCCCGCGCTCACGGTCGGTGTCGTCACCTCGCTCCCGCCGCACCGGACGGGGCTCGGCTCCGGTCTCGGCACCTCTGCCCGCGAACTCGGCGCGGCCCTCGGCGTCGCGGTCACCGGCACGATCCTGGCCGCCCACCCCGACCTCGCCGACGGCATGGCCCCGGCGCTGCGCACGGTGGCCCTGATCGTCCTCGCGGCCACAGCACTCGTGATCGTCGGACACCGCGACCGGCCCACCACACGCACTATCGCGTCCGGCGAGGAACGCGTACTATCGCGTCCATCTCGCCCCTGATCATCAACTCCCCCCACGCGCCACCCAGTTGAGGAGCCACCCGTGCCCGTCGCCCTCCTGAACCCCGTCCTCGACCTGGTGACACTCCGAGGCACCGTTACCGCGGCCGAACCGATCACCGCCCGTATGCGCCGACTGCGCATCGAGAGCGACACACTCGCCGGCCTCGACGTCCACCCCGGCCAACAGGTACGCGTCCTGGTCACCGGCCTGACCCTGCGGACGTACTCCATATGGCGCTACGACCCGTCCGGCGGCGTCGAGTTGTGCGTGCTGGACCACTCCGAGGGCGGACCCGGAGCCCGCTGGGGGAAGAGCGTCGGCGTCGGCGAGCAGGTGCGCCTGCGGAAGCCCGAGGGCTCGTTCACCCTCCGGCCCGACGCCGCCCACCACGTCTTCGTCGGCGAGGAGACGGCGTCCGTCGCCTTCGGCGCGATGCTGGCCGCGCTGCCCGAGGACGCCCGCATCTCCGGCTGCGTGGAGACGGACACCCCCGCGGACCGACTCACGCTTCCCCACACGGACCGCCTCAACTGGCTGACCAGGGGCGGCACTTCCCTCCCCGACGCGGTAAAGCACCTCGCCCCCGAGCCGGGCGGGATCGCCTACGTCGCCGGTGAGGCGCGGACCGTGCAGCAGGTGCGCCAGGTCCTCGTCCGCGAGGCCGGCTGGGACCGGCGCTCGGTACTCACCAAGCCGTTCTGGGCCCCCGGCAAGCGCGGCCTGGAGTAGCCGCAGGCCGACTCACGTGCACTCGGCGCCCGCCGGACAGAAGGACCGCACCGCCATGGCGAGCGGCTCCCGCACCGACTCCTGCGCCAGGTCCGCCGGTCCACCCGCACGAATCGCGTACAGCGAACCGTCGGCCGCCCGGAACCGATGGTCGACGATCTGCCGCGCCCCCGTGTCCGGATCGTCGTAGCGGTACGTCAACTCGGCCCAGGTGTCCCCGCGGTCCCGCTCGATCACCTGATATCCGGGCTGCTTCGCGAACCCGTACCCGGGGTCGGTCTCGGCCAGTTCGAGGGACTCGGCGGGAGTCGCCTCGGAGATCCGGAAGATCTGCAACTGACGGCCGTCGCCGGGAGCGTCGTAGAACACCACCGGCGCGAGTTGCCCGGTCTTCTGCCGACGGCTCCAGCCCGCGGGGACGTCGACGGTGTAGCCGGTCGGGTCCTGGGCGCGGCGGTAACCGGTGGACGGGGACGGCGAGTTGGGCGCCACGGAGTTCAGGGGCGAGGCGGAGGAGGGCGAGGTGGAGACAGGCGGGGTGGAGGCGGGCGCCTCCGTGCTCGCGCCGGCTCCGGTACCAGCACTGACGCTGGTCGCGGGGGCCGCCGTGTCACCGGTCGAACCGTCCCGGTTGACGTACCAGAACGCGGCTCCCGCGCCCGCGCCGAGAACCACCGTCGCGGTGAATGCGACGAGCAGCCGACGGGCACCGCCGGACCGGGCGGGCGGTGGAGCCGGCGGCTGGTACGGGGACGTGGCCGGGTAGGGAGACGGGGGCGGTGGCGGCCACCCCGGCACGGGTGCCGGACCGGCCGCGTTGCCCTGCCCCTGCCCCTGCCCCTGCCCCTGCCCCTGCCCCTGCCCAACGGAGTGACCCGGTGGCGTGACGTTCGTGCGGGTCTCGGCCGACGCCCACTCCGGCGGCGGCGTGGGCCGCCCTCCCGACCAGGCCGCCTGCCCGCTCTCCTCGCTCGGCTCACGCTCACCGGAACCCGAGCTGTAGCCGTTCCATCCGCTCATCGCGAACCCCCCGATATCACCCTGGCGGGCATCTGTCCTGACCGTAGCGGCGAAAACGGACGCGGGCCCCGTTCCGGATGGAACCGGAACAGGGCCCGTGCAGGCTCGTGACAGAAGCCGTGGGGAGTACGGGGCTGCGAAGCCCTACTGAGGGTGGCTCAGATGAGACCGAGCGCGCGGACCGCCTCGCGCTCCTCCGCCAGCTCCTGCACCGACGCGTCGATGCGCGCGCGGGAGAACTCGTTGACGTCCAGGCCCTGGACGATCTCGTAGACGCCGTCCTTCGTGGTGACCGGGAAGGAGGAGATGAGGCCCTCGGGGACGCCGTAGGAGCCGTCGGACGGGATGCCCATGGAGGTCCAGTCGCCGTCCGCCGTGCCGTTGACCCAGGTGTGGACGTGGTCGATGGCGGCGTTGGCCGCGGAGGCCGCGGAGGACGCGCCGCGGGCCTCGATGATCGCGGCGCCGCGCTTGGCGACGGTCGGGATGAAGTCCTCGGCCAGCCACTTCTCGTCGTTCACGGTCTCGGCGGCGTTCTTGCCGGCGACCGTGGCGTGGAAGATGTCGGGGTACTGGGTGGCGGAGTGGTTGCCCCAGATGGTCAGGCGCTTGATGTCGGCGACCGTGGTGCCCGTCTTCTTCGCGAGCTGGGTCAGCGCGCGGTTGTGGTCCAGGCGGGTCATCGCGGTGAAGCGCTCGGCCGGTACGTCCGGGGCGGCGGCCTGCGCGATCAGCGCGTTCGTGTTGGCCGGGTTGCCGACGACGAGGACCTTGATGTCGTCCGCGGCGTTGTCGTTGATGGCCTTGCCCTGCGGCTTGAAGATGCCGCCGTTGGCGGAGAGCAGGTCGCCGCGCTCCATGCCCTTGGTGCGGGGGCGGGCGCCCACGAGGAGGGCGACGTTCGCGCCGGCGAAGGCGACGTTCGGGTCGTCCGTGATGTCGATGCCCTGAAGGAGCGGGAAGGCGGAGTCGTCGAGCTCCATCGCCGTACCCTCGGCGGCCTTGAGCGCCGGGGTGATCTCCAGGAGTCGCAGCTTGACCGGCACGTCCGCGCCGAGCAGCTGGCCGGAGGCGATGCGGAAGAGCAGGGCGTAACCGATCTGGCCGGCCGCGCCGGTGACGGTGACGTTCACGGGAGTGCGGGTCATGGCGTTCTCCGTATACAGCTGGCGGTGGAGCGTCCGGGTGGGACGTACAGATGATCGATCTCTTGGTATCAAGAGAGATCCACCGGTCAGGCTATCGCGCATCCGGGATCGCGTACGTCCGGGTCCGATGTGGCCCGTCCCACAGGTCTCATGTGGCTCGTTCCACACGTCCCATGTGGCTCGCCCCACGGAGTGACTCACTCCGTCGAGTGAACCGTCGCAACATTTCGCGGGCGGTACGCATAGTCGCCCGCAACCCGGGCACGCGAACCGTACCCCCACGGGAGTCCGGCAAAGTCGGTACCCCCACAAGGCGGCCGCCACGGTCCCCCTCTCCCGGACCGGGCGGCCGCCCCCCTTTTTCTGCCTTTTCCGCTGTGCCGCTGTCGTGCCGCGCTACTGGGCGCACCCCTTCTGCCCGGACGCGAGCGTCGCGCACGCCGTCGCCTCGCCCGCGTCCTTCACCGCGACCATCGGCGTGTACGCGATGGTGTCGCCGGCCGTCGTGATGCTGTCGTTCTCCTTCGCGGTACCCGCCGCCACCTGGACCTGGTCGCCCTGGGCGGCCTGGGTGATACGACCCCACGCGGCGCCGCAGGTCTCGCTGTACCGGACCTCGACGGTGGTCGTGCCGACGGTGGCGGTCTTGGCGGTCGTCACCGCGTTGGCGTCCGTCGTGCAGCCCATCGCCTCGGCGTCCTTGCCGGTGCAGGAGGCGCCCGCGCACTTGACCCCGGGCGGCAGGTCGGTCTGGGCGCTGACCGAGGGCGACGCCGAGGCCTTGGCGTCGTCGTCCTTGTCGTCCTTGCCGTTGTCGGTCAGGAAGAACACGGCCGCTATGACGACCAGCACGCCGACGACCCCCGCGAGGAACATCGTCAGCCGCCGCCTGCCACCGCCGTCGCCGCGCGGGCCGGCGGAACCGCCGGACCCTGCGGAACCGCCCCTCGACGGCTCCCCGAACGGATTCGGCGTCCCCGGCGTCCAGCCGGGGCCGTCGGACGCCGGTGCCGAGGCCGGCGCCGGTGTCGAGGCCGGTGACGCGGTCCCGGACGCCCGAGCAGCGGTCTGCGGCGGCCGCTGGTACGCGGCGATCCCCCAGGAGTTGCCGCCGGAGGAAGACGCCCCCGAGGAACTCCCGGACGCGTCGGCCGGAGCCGCCGCCGGATCCCGTACGTCTCGTACGTCCCGTGAGTCCCGTACATCCCGCGAGTCATGGGTGTCGGGTGCCGTCGGCTGGGGCGGCACCGTCGGCGCCACGCCCGCCGGGCCGGCGACTCCGGGTATCGCCGTCGCGCTGCCGCTCTTGCGGGCGGTCTTGCTGCCCTTGGCGTTCGCCGGAGGCGCCCCGAACTCCCCGAGCGCGGCGCGCGCCTGGGAGATCCGGATGGCCTCCATGGTCATGTCGTGGCGCATCTCCGAACGGCTCCAGGCACGCTCGGCGAGCTCCCACATCGTGGTCAGATGGATCGGGTTGGTGTCGGTGACCTCCGCCAGGGCGACGATCGCGCCCTTGGGTGCCAGCAGCCGCCCGTTGAGATATCTCTCCCAGGACGTCTTGCTGTAGCCCGTGCGGTCGGCCACCGATGCGATGCTCAGGCCGCTGCGGTCCACCAGCCGACGCAGCTGGCTCGCGAACTCCCTTACCTGCGGATCGAGTTCATCCGGCAAGGCCCTCCAACGAGGCATTGCTTCCCCCCTCTTCCCCCCGGTTCGTGCTGGTCTTCCTCGCGTTTTTCCCCCGCACGTGGCGCCCTCTTCCGAGTCCCCGTTCTGGCTACCCACAGGGATGCGCCCACTAAGGATCTCAGTTCCCGGGGTGGGGGCGCACGGGAGCATCGAGCCGCGGACATGCACCGTTGCACGCCCGGCGGCTCATGGTCCAGTGTCCCACCGGCAGCCCCCCTCGCCTGCGCCGGCCGGACTCGCCCACGCTAACGCCCGCGTCGAACAACCCCGTGTCAAATCCGCAAACTTGTCAATACATCGACACCCCAGCCACACATGGACAACCCCACCCGCCTCGGCCCTATTCAGCCCACCCAGGGGCAACTCACCCCAGTGCGACGGCGCCTACGACCGCGGCCAGCAGCAAAAAGAGGAGCAGCAGTACGGCGTACAGGAGCAGCTTCCCGCCCGGCAGGCGCCCGCGCTTTTCCTCGGGGGGCGTGTCCCACCAGGGCAGGGTGGGGTCGTCCTCGTACCCGTCGCCGCCGGGGACGCCTGTGCCGCCCGGGGTTCCGCCGGGGCTCGCGGGCAGGGTGGCCGGGCGGGGCCAGGCGCGGACGGCCAGTTCCCAGCGGACGGTGAAGCGTTCGGCGTCGGGGCCGGCGAGGCCCGCGATCCGGCACAGGGCGGTGACGGCCTGGCGGGGCGGGGGCTGGGTGGCGTTGAGGTAGCGGTGCCAGGAGGACTTGCTGTAGGCGGTGCGGGCGCCGAGTGCGACGAGGCTGAGCCCCGTGCGGTCCTTGAGGAGCCGCAACTGCTCCACGAAGTGCCGCACCTCCGGCGGCAGATCGTCGGGCAGCGGCTGCCAGGCGCTCATCACACACCTCCATGGCGTCACGTTGTCCGGTCGGTGCGATGGACGACGTCGGACGGTTGTTGGTTCCCGTGCGTCCCGTGGCGAGAGGCGGACACCGTCGCGGAACGGTCACCGCTGTGCCACAGCGCGCTGACAGGCGTTGAACAGGCGGTTCGGCGTGCACGAGGGTGGGGCGTGGCGACGGCCCGTCCTTGCTCGGGGGAGAGGACGGGCCGTCGTCGTGCGTGGTGGCCCTAACTACTGCTCACCGTGAAGTGCAGGGTGTCCTTCAGGAACGGGATCTGCAGCCAGGGCTTCGGCTGCACCATCATCGCCAGCAGGACGATCGCGAGGCCCAGCAGGACGTACGTGGCGATGTCCGTGAAGCGGGAGCGTACGGCGAGCATGCCGACGTCGGGCAGGACCCAGCGCATCACTCCGCCGGCCACCAGGGCGATGCCGATCAGCAGCGTGCCGTAGCGGAAGGCGTCCAGCGCGGTCAGCAGCAGGCCGAGCGCGACGAGCCCGAGCACGGCGAGGATCGGCCACTGCCGCGCGGGCGCCGGCGCGTCACCGGCCGCCGCCCGGCCGCCGCCCTCGGGCCGCGCGGTGTCCCGCGTGAACAACGGAAACCGCCGGGTACCGCGGCGCGACTTCCGCCCGTTCCCGACACCGCCGCCCTCCGCATCAGTGCCCTCGGCACCACTGCTTTCGGTACCACTGCCCTCGGCACCGCTCACACTGATCGCACTCCGCACGACAGCCTCCGCCTGCTGCTCGGGCTCTTGAGCCCCACCGGTCCCGACACCACGCGCCTCCGGCGCACCGGCCTTCGAACGATCGGCCCGTTCAGCGGGCTCGGCGACACCGGCCTCGCGACCGCCCGGCCGCTCCTCCGATCCCGCGCTCCCCCGCTCGGGGTACCGCGGTCCGGCCGATCCGGCGTCGTGCCGCTCGCCCGACTCCGCGTCGGCCGACCCGGCGTCCGCCGCTCCGGCGTTTCCCCGCCCGGTTCCCCGCGGCTCAGCCGGCGGCACTGCGCTCCGCCGCCTCGACCACGTTGACCAGGAGCTGGGCGCGGGTCATCGGGCCCACGCCGCCGGGGTTGGGGGAGATCCAGCCGGCCACCTCGGCGACACCGGGGTGGACGTCGCCGACGATCTTGCCCTCCGCGTTGCGGGAGACACCGACGTCGAGGACGGCCGCGCCGGGCTTGACGTCCTCGGGACGGATCAGGTGGGCGGAGCCGGCCGCGGCGATGATGATGTCGGCGCGCTTGAGGTGCGAGGACAGGTCACGCGTGCCGGTGTGGCACTGCGTCACCGTGGCGTTCTCGCTGCGCCGGGTGAGCAGCAGCGGCATCGAGCGGCCGATGGTGACACCGCGGCCGACGACCACGACCTCGGCGCCCTTGATCTCGACGCCGTAGCGGCGCAGCAGGGTCAGGACGCCGTTGGGCGTGCAGGGCAGCGGGGCCGGCTCGTTGAGCACGAGGCGGCCGAGGTTCATCGGGTGCAGGCCGTCCGCGTCCTTGTCCGGGTCCATCAGTTCCAGGATGCGGTTCTCGTCGATGCCCTTGGGCAGCGGCAGCTGGACGATGTAACCGGTGCACTCCGGGTCCTCGTTCAGCTCGCGGACGAGCGCCTCGATCTCCTCCTGCGTCGCCGTGGCGGGCAGTTCGCGCTGGATGGAGGCGATACCGACCTGCGCGCAGTCGCGGTGCTTGCCGGCGACGTACTTCTGGCTGCCGGGGTCGTCCCCGACCAAGATCGTGCCGAGGCCGGGCGTGACGCCCTTCTCCTTCAGCGCCGCCACGCGGGCGGTCAGATCGGACTTGATCGCAGCTGCGGTGGCCTTGCCATCGAGAATCTGGGCGGTCATGACCCCATCCTCGCGGATGACCGGCCCCCGGTTCCAATCCGGGTGCCCCGCCACTCCCGTACCCGATATCCGGCCATGATCGTCGATGTTGCACTTGCACAACACATAGGGAATGCCGCTGGACAAGTAAGACCGCCGTGAAGAACGATGAGCGCCGCAGTACCGCGGTTCGTGTTCGGGGGGCAAACCGCTCACTTCGTGTCGTTCCTCCGTGCGGCCCGCGCCGTCCCCATGCGCAACGGAGGAAACCAGCCATGAGTTTCGGCTCGCCGAACAACCCGTACGGGCAACCGCAGAATCCGCAGCAGCCCGGCTACGGCTACCCCCAGCAGGGTCAGCCCTACCCCCAGCAGGGCCAGCAGCAGCCCGGCTACGGCTATCCGCAGGCCCCTGGTGTCCCCCCGCAGCAGGGTTACGGCTATCCGCAGCAGCCCGGTTACCCCGGTGGCGGTCCCGGTCCGCGCGTCGCCTCGATGGGCCGCCGCTTCGGCGCCCGGGCGATCGACAGTGTCGTGTTCGGCATCATCTACACGGCCCTCGCCGCCGTGGGTGTCGCGGGCGCCTTCGCCTCGGCCAACGACTGCGACCCGAACGCCGTCGACTACAACACCTGCATCAACAACGCGGGTTCGGACATCGCGGCCAAGTTCGGCGCCGTCATCGGTGTCCTCGGGATCATCGGTCTGCTCTACGAGCTGGTGATGATCGCCGCGTTCGGCGCCACCCTCGGCAAGCTCGCCGTCGGCATCCGCGTGGTGAAGGTCGACACCGGCCAGAAGCCGGGCCTGGGCTCCGCGTTCATCCGCTGGGTCATCCCGACGGTCGGCTCCCTCGCCTGCGGTATCGGCGCGCTGCTCGTCTACCTCTCCCCGTTCTGGGACAAGTCGGGCCGCCAGCAGGGCTGGCACGACAAGGCCGCGAGCACGATGGTCATCCAGAACTGACCAGTTCAAGGCATCACGTTCGCGCCATTCCTGTGCAAGGGCCGTGTCTCACCCGTCCGAGGGGGGCACGGCCCTGCCACGTCCGCCTAGTCTGACCTCCGTAGCGGGCAGGCACGGGGAGACGCACCTTGTACAGCATCATCGTGGTACCTCCGACGACCACGGAGGACGAACGCGACCGCACCCAGCTCCGGCTCGCGCCGGGCGAACGGATCACCTTCGGACGGCTGGCGCGCGACAACGACCTCGCGATCGCGCACGACGGCGTGTCCCGCCGCGCGGGCGCGATCACCGCGCAGGGCGCCTTCTGGACGCTGAGCAACCTGAGCGGGGGACAGACGTACGTCGTGGAGAACCCGGAGGGCGCGGGCGAGCACATCAAGGTCGGTCCTGGCCGGCTGGACGCCCCGGTCCCCTTCGAGTTCTCGCGGATCGTGCTGCCGGCCGCGGGCGATCTGCTGCCGATCCAGGTGTGGGCGCCGCGCCACGACTATCTGCGCACCGAGGGCGGCCTGGCCGGCGACACCACCGCGCCCGCTTTCTCCGTCGACCGCACCAAGCGCTACTTCGCGGTCCTGGCCGCCCTGTGCGAGCCCCGGCTGCGCGGCGAGCCGCACGCCCCGCTGCCCACCGTCGACCAGGTCGTCGACCGGCTGCGCCCCAACTGGCCGGCCGCGTCCCGCACTTCCGTGCAGTGGAACATCGACTACCTGGCCGTGAAACTGCGCCTGAAGCCCGGCCCGGAAGAGGCCGACACGGGCCCGCGCCTCAACGGCAAGAAGGAGTCCCTGGTCTCCCTGGCGCTCCGCTTCGACCTGGTGCGCGAGGACGACCTGATCGTGCTGACCGCCGCACCGACCGGCCGGGTGGCCCGGTGACCGAGCCGTACGCCGTCCCGGTGCCCAGCGGCTACCGGGTCGGCGCCTGGGAAGTGCGCGCGCCCATCGCGACGGGCGCCTTCGGCAGCGTCTACGAGGGCCGCCGCACCGGCGGCGCCGGCGACCTCCCCCGCGTGGCCGCCCTCAAGTTCCTGCCCACCGGCACGGACACCCCGCGTCAACTGGCCCATCTGCGCGAACTCGTCGAGCGCGAGATCGACCTGTACCGCCGGCTGACCCGCCCCCGACTGATCCGGATGTACGAGACCCTCGTCGTCGACGACCCGGCCCGCCCCCGTCTGGACGGCGCCACCGTCCTCGTACTGGAGCGGGCCCAGCGCTCCCTGGCCGATCTGCTCTCCGCCGCGCCCCGCCCGGCCGCCGGGCCCGCGCTGCTGGCGCAGATCTGCGAGGGGCTGGCCCAGTTGCATCACGCGGGCTGGGTGCACGGGGATCTGAAACCGGCCAATGTGCTGCTGATGCCGGATGGTTCGGCGCGGCTCGCCGACTTCAACATGGCGGCCGAACTGGAGGGCACGCACGCGTACACGCCCGCGTTCTCCACCCCGGACTACACGCCCCCCGAACTGCTGTGGGCGGAGATCGGCGAACGCGGGCGCCGGATCCGCCCGTCGGCGGACGTCTGGGCCTTCGGCGTGCTGGCCCACCTCCTGCTGACCGGCTCCTTCCCACTGCCCGGCGGCACCCCCAGCGCCCGCCGGGACGCTGCCGCCGCCTACGCGCGCGGCCACGACGAGCTGCGGCTGGCACCTCAACTCCCGGACGCCTGGCGGGAGATCGTGCGGGACTGTCTGGCCCGTACGCACGCCGACCGCATCGGCACCGACGCCCTGCTGCGCCGGGTCGAGGCGGCGGCCGGCACGGGCCGCTCGCCCAAACTGCCCCGGGCCCCGCTGCCCCGCCGGCGCCGGGCCGTGCTGGCCCTGGTCTCGGCGGCCGCGACGGTCGCCGTGGCGGCCCTCGGCTACGGCATCAGCACCTGGGCCGACTCGGGCACGACGGGCGGCGCGAGCACGTCCGGCAAGAGCACGTCGGCCACCTACGGCGCCTCCGAACTCCGTACCGACAAGGGCATCCCCGTGCAGTACCGGCGGCTGATCGTCGACTCGGCCCACGACTGCCTCCAGCACGAGGTCTCGCCGGCCCTCATCGCGGCGATGCTCAAGACGGAGAGCAACTTCGACCCCGGCCTCTCGGATCCGACCGCGGGCGGCGAGGGCGAGTACGGCATCGCCCGCTGGACCCCGAGCGTGCTGCGCTGGTGGATCCGCTCGGACGGCATCCCGGCCAAGAAGACCCCCCAACCGCCGCTCACGCCCGCCCAGTCCATCCCGGCGATGGCCCGCTACCTGTGCTTCATGGAACCGCGCCTGGAGACCTCCCTGCCCGGCGACCGCCGCATCCTGATCGCGGCCTCCTACCGGACCTCGTACAAGAAAGTGAACGCGGCGGGCGGTGTTCTCCCGCAGACCCGTGCCTACACCGTGCGCGTCGCCCATTACCTCAAGGAGTACACACCGCCCGTCAAAAAGTGACCCTGAGAGGTCCGAGGTTCCGCGCGCGGGCGGCGGGAACGAGGGTGGTCATGTCCACCAACGGGGGTGGCAGGACCGGAAGGACACACACCATGAAGCGCATCCTCGCCTCGCTCGGCGCGACGGCGGTGCTGGCGATGAGCGCCGTCGCACTCACCCCGGCGAGCGCGTCGGCGGCGGACGGCTGCTGGGGAGACGCCGGCCAGAAGTCGTTCGGCACCAAGACGTACACCGCCCGCTACTGCCACAACTACCTGGGCGACGCCGTCGGCTTCTTCGAGACGGACACCGGCTATCTGTACGCCGGGGACAACTGGTTCGTCTGCCAGATCCAGTACGGCGAGAACACGCCGGTCGGCGACGCCCGCAACAACTGGTGGCTCTACACCCAGGGTGACGACGCCTACTCCGAGGACGGCTGGGGCTGGTTCCCGGCGAACAAGGTCTCGGGCGGCAACAACTACGAGCCCATCCCGGGTCTCGCCATCTGCTGACGCCCGGCCCACGGCGGGGTTCCGGCTTCCTCGGGGGAGGGCCGGAGCTCCGCTTCCGTCGTACCCGCTGAACTCTCCCTGGCCGTACCCGCTCAACTCCCCACGATGTGCCGGAGATAGAGCCACGGGTCGTCCAGATACCGGCGCCAGTGGTCGACGATCTCCAGGTCCTGCCACTGTGCCGGCCGCATCCCGTGCTCGCCCACCTCGACGATCGCGGCGCCGGGCAGCGCGGTCAGCAGCGGCGAGTGCGTGGCGCAGACGACCTGGGCACCGGAGCGCCCGAGGTCGTCCAGCAGCCCCACCAGCTCCAGGCAGGACGCGAAGGACAGCGCGGCCTCGGGCTCGTCCAGGACGTACAGCCCCGGCTCGTTGAAGCGCTCGCGGAAGGCCATCAGGAAACCCTCGCCGTGGCTCATCTCCTCCGGGGACCCGGATATCCGCCCGGTGCCCCGCTCCCGGCCGAGCGCGTCGAGCGCGGTCTCGGCCCGCAGGAAGAAACCTCTACGGCGGGTCCGCGGCCCCTGGAGCATCCGGCGCCCGGCCTTCGACGCCTCGAACCGCACCCGCCCGCCCAGCGGCGACGGCTCACGCGGACCCGCGTACCGGTACCCGGCCGACCCGCCCCAGGAGTCCAGCCCGAAGCCCTCGGCCAGCGCCTCGACGAGGGTCGACTTCCCCGACCCGTTCTCCCCCACCAGGAACGTGACCGGGGCGGTGAATCTGAGCCCGTCGTCGAGCAGTTGCCGCACGCACGGCACCGACCACGGCCACTGACTCCCGTCGCCCCGGTCGGCCTCGGCGACATGCGCGTAAGCGCGTTCGACGATCATGCCCTCAAGACTCTCACCCACCACTGACAACGCCGGCTGTCAGTGGTGGGTGAGTGGAGTGGTGCCGGGTGAGTGCGGTGCCGTCAGTGGAAGAAGTGCCGCGTCCCCGTGAAGTACATGGTGACGCCGGCCTTCTTCGCGGCCTCCACGACCAGCTCGTCGCGGACCGAACCGCCGGGCTGGACCACGGCCTTGACGCCGGCCGCGGTGAGGATCTCCAGGCCGTCGGGGAAGGGGAAGAACGCGTCGGAGGCGGCGTACGCGCCACGCGCGCGTTCCTCGCCGGCCCGCTCGACGGCCAGCTTGGCGGAGTCGACGCGGTTGACCTGGCCCATGCCGACACCGACGGAGGCGCCGCCCTTGGCGAGCAGGATGGCGTTGGACTTCACGGCCCGGCAGGCCTTCCAGGCGAAGGACAGCTCGGCCAGCTCGTCGGCGGTGAGGGCCTCGCCGGTCGCCAGCGTCCAGTTGGCCGGGTCGTCGCCGTCGGCCTGGAGGCGGTCGGTGACCTGGAGGAGGGCACCTCCGTCGATGGGCTTGACCTCGGCGGGGTGGGAGGGCGCGGCCGGCGCCTTCAGCACCCGGATGTTCTTCTTCTTGGCGAGGGCCTCCAGGGCGCCGTCCTCGTAGTCGGGCGCGACGATGACCTCGGTGAAGATCTCGGCGACCTGCTCCGCCATCTCCTTGCTGACCGGCCGGTTGACGGCGATCACGCCACCGAACGCCGACAGCGGGTCGCACGCGTGCGCTTTGCGGTGCGCCTCGGCGACGTCCGAGGCGATCGCGATCCCACAGGGGTTGGCGTGCTTGATGATCGCGACACAGGGCTCGTCGTGGTCGTACGCGGCACGGCGGGCGGCATCCGTGTCCGTGTAGTTGTTGTACGACATCTCCTTGCCGTGCAGCTGCTCGGCCTCGGCGAGACCGACACCGGTGCCGTCGACGTAGAGGGCGGCGGGCTGGTGCGGGTTCTCGCCGTACCGGAGCGTGCTCTTGCGCTCCAGGGTGGCACCCAGGAAGTCGGGGAACATCGAGTCGTCCACGGGCGCGTAGGCGCTCGCGAACCAGCCGGCGACCGCGAGGTCGTACGACGCCGTGTGCTGGAAGGCCTCGGCGGCGAGCCGCTTGCGGGTGGAGAGGTCGAACCCGCCGGAGGCGACCGCGGCGAGGACATCGGCGTACCGCTCGGGGCTGGTGACCACGGACACGGACGGGTGGTTCTTGGCGGCGGCGCGCACCATCGACGGACCGCCGATGTCGATCTGCTCGACGCACTCGTCGGGCGAGGCGCCCGAGGCGACGGTCTCGCGGAACGGGTAGAGGTTGACGACGACGAGGTCGAAGGGCTCGACACCCAGCTCGGTGAGCTGCTGCCGGTGGCTCTCCAGGCGCAGGTCGGCCAGGATGCCCGCGTGCACCTTGGGGTGCAGGGTCTTGACCCGGCCGTCCAGGCACTCGGGGAAGCCGGTGAGCTCCTCGACCTTGGTGACGGGGACGCCGGCGGCGGCGATCCGGGCGGCGGTGGAACCGGTGGAGACGAGCTCGACCCCGGCCTCGTGCAGCCCGCGCGCCAGCTCTTCAAGACCGGTCTTGTCGTAGACGCTGACGAGCGCGCGGCGAATCGCCCGCTTGCCGTTCTCGATGGTCTCGGCGGTCACTGGATAACTACCTTTCGTCCCTCAATGCGATGGCCGTTGCGGGCGAGCCGCCCCACGACCTCGACGAGCAGCCTTCGCTCGACTTCCTTGATGCGCTCGTGCAGAGCGCTCTCGTCGTCCTCGTCCCGGACCTCGACCACGCCCTGGGCGATGATCGGTCCGGTGTCGACGCCGTCGTCGACGAAGTGGACGGTGCAGCCGGTCACCTTGGCGCCGTACGCGAGCGCGTCCCGCACACCGTGGGCCCCCGGGAAACTGGGCAGCAGGGCGGGGTGCGTGTTGACGAACCGCCCCCCGAAGCGCGCGAGGAACTCCTTCCCCACGATCTTCATGAACCCGGCGGAGACAACAAGATCGGGCTGGAAGGCGCTCACCGCTTCCGCAAGCGCCGTGTCCCACTCCCCCCGACTCCCGAAGTCCTTCACCCTGCACACGAAGGTGGGCAGTCCGGCCAGCTCGGCCCGCGCGAGCCCCTCGATGCCGTCGCGGTCGGCGCCGACGGCCACGATCTCGGCGCCGTAGGCGGTCACGCCGGTCCGGTGGATCTCGTCGAGGAGCGCCTGCAGGTTGGTGCCGGATCCGGAGACCAGCACGACGAGGCGCTTGACCGCTCGGCCGGCGGGAGTGGCGGCCACGGTGGGGCCCTTTCTCGGGGGAGCATCTGTACGGCCGGTTGTACAGTCGTACGAATGCTTCGCGCCCCGGGATACGGGGAAGTCTACGAAGCGGTCGGCCGTCAGCAACGATACCGGCACACCGGACGGCCCCCGTGGGACGGGGGCGTGGCCGGAAGGTAGCGTCTGCGAGGGACGGGCTCGGGAACGCGGTGGTGGTGCGATGCGTTCACGAAGTGACCGTGTCAGCGCTGTACCTGACCACCCGCACAGCACGACCGCACGACCGCACCCGTATCGGAATTCGGACCAAGGGGAAGACGCTCACTTGATGTCGGACCGCAGCCTGCGACTCTTCACGCTCTCTCCGCTCCCGGCGCGGGGAGGGGGGCGTGGCGCCGTCCTGCTGCGAGAGCGCCCCGCCTCGCCCCCGGACGCGCCCTCGGGCAGGAAGACCGGCGACGGCGACGAGCAGAGCGGTGCGAGCCAGGACGACAACCCGTTCGCGCCGCCGCCGGAGGGCACGCCCGACCGCCCCTGGCAGCCGCGCCGCCCCACGGAGGGCGACGACGCACAGGGCGACGACAACGCGCAGTCCCCCTGGGGCAGCCAGTGGAGCGACCGCCAGCCCGGCCGCTCCCAGGGCGGCTTCGGAGACCACCCCGGAGACCGCCCCGGCCCGACCCCCTCTGGCCCCGAGAACCCCAACGGCAGCGGCCCGAACACCGGTATGCGCTGGGACCCCACGGACCCCATCCAACGCCGCGCCCGCTACTCCCTGCTCTCCGGCATGTGGGCCTTCTTCTTCGCCCTCTTCAGCTGGCCGTACGTGGCCCTGCTCCTGGGCGCCCTCTCCCTCTACTGGGGCATCAGCGCCCTGCGCGCCAGGTCCCGCGCCGCCCAGGACACCACCGACACGTCCGCCCCCCGCCCCCAGACCACGGCAGCCATCAGCGGCCTGGTCACCTCCATCCTGGCCATCGCCCTGGTCGCCGCGACCTTCACCGCGCAGCAGGTCTACAGCGACTACTACACCTGCACAACGGACGCCCTCACCAACCAGGCCAAACAGGCCTGCGAGCAGCTCCTGCCGAAGGAGCTGCGGGGGGTACTGGGGACGAACAGCTGACGGGGTCGGGAGTCGGTGCCGATGACGGGCTGACGGATTGACGAGCTGACGAGCTGACGGGACGGGGTCGACCTGATCCCTCGCCCGCACACGCACCCGCCCGTGGGCGGGGCGGGCGCCTGCGGGGTATGCCCTCGCGGTGTCGCATGCGCATCTCTCAGCGCCGACGCGCCTGTCTCGGCGCTGACGCGCACTTCTCAACGCCGGTCCGCATCTTTCAGCCCGTCCGGCGTTTGAGGACAAGGCCCGTTCAGGGCCGTCGGGGGTCCGGGGGGCGCAGCCCCTTGGCGGGGTCGAAGGGGCAGCGCCCCTGGGGATGGGACGGGTAGGGGCGGCGGGGGCGATCAAGCTTCGTCAGAACCATCCGCCGCCTCCCGAAGCGCCGCCCACCGAGCCTCCCGCGCAGCGTCATCGTGCCAGCCCCCCTCCACCGGCTCGGCCGGCAACAGGTCATACGCCTCAAGCGCATCGTCACCCCGCTGATCCCGCAGCAACCCGAACACCGCCCCCTGAACCGGCACCGCCTCCGCCACAACACCCTCTCCCTCCGGAGCCCCCTCCCCTCGCTCCTCCCCACCCTTCTTCCGAATCCCCAACCACCCCACCACCGAAGCCAGCCCGAGCCCCCACCCCAACCCCAACCCCGCCCCAACCTCACGCCCCCGCCAAGCCCGAACCCCCAACGCCACCGGCACCCCCACCCCCGCCATCCACACAACCGCCACCCCACCGACCTGCCACCACACCGGCCCAAACCGAGCCAACGCCCCCACCCCGAGCCGCCCACCCGCAAGCCCCGCAAGAACAGCGACGATCCCCCCACCCAAAACAGCCGCCACCGCACCAACCCCAGCAGTCCGCCCCCGCGACCACCCTCGACCCCCGGCCCCTGCCTTTGCCCCGACCACGACCCCGCCCCCTGCCCCGCTCCCAGCACGGGCGCCGGCACCGGCACCGGCACCGGCACCGACCACAACACCCGCCCCTGCCTCCCCCCGAACCACAGCCCCGCGCCCCACAAACCACCCCACCATCACCCCGGCCACCACCGGCACCACCCCCACGGCCCACTCCAAAGGCCCCCCAACCCCCGCATCCGGCACCGCAGCCAACAACGGAAACGGCGGCAACAACGGCGCAGGATCGGACGACAACGGCCCCACCACATGCCCGGCCCCCAGCACAAACCCGGGCCCCAGCCCGTACCCCACCGCCCACACCACCGCGTTGGGCACGAGCGCCAGACACAGCAACAACACCGCGAACCGCCCCGACCACCCCTCCGTCAACTGCAGAAACGACCCCCGAGCCGCCCCGCCGTGCCACACCAGCGAGGCCGCAAGCGACAACGCCCCACCCCCCACAAGCACCGCCACCCCAGCCAGCCCCGCCCGCACGGCGACCCCGAGCCGTTCCCGCGCCTCCACCCCGAGCACCAGCCGCCGCACCGACGCCGGCAGCAGAATCAGCACCCCGTCGGCAACATCCCGCGGACGCCCGTACGCCGTCCACACCCCCACCCCCGCCGCCACCACGACCACCGTCGGCAGACACACCACGGTCCACGCCCAAGCCGGCCGCAACTCCCCGCCGGACGCGTACAACGCGGCAGCCACACCGACGCCGAGATACCCGAGGACGACCCCGGCCCACGCCGTACGCCCGGCCACAAGCGGCGGACCATCGTCCGCATCGTCACCGTCGCCCTCTCCCCCGCCCCCGTCCACCGCGTCCCGCGCAGCCCGATGCACCAGCCACACAGGCACCGCGAGCAGCAACAACGGCGTGACACCGACCGGCGCGGGAACGCCGGAGAGCGTGTCGGTACGGACCAGTTCGGCGCCGTGCGCGAGCAGCCACAGCGCCGCCGCGACATGCAGCGCGCCTCCCGGCCCACTGTCGGGATACGGCGAACTGATCCACAGCACCATCACAAGCACGGCGAACGACCCGAGCCCGAGCCCGGCCGCGAGCACGCCACCCAGGAGGCTCGCAGCCAGTCCGGGCGATCGGTCGAGCATCCGGGTGAGCAGGGACGACAACGGCGATCGACGAGCGGTCATCTGGATCACGCCCGTCATGCTCCCAACGACACGCGCTTTCTCGTCGTAACAGGCGAACCTCCGAAGTGTCGCCCAATATATATTTATGTACTTTTTCGTACGAAGGGGCGTCCTGTGACGCAGAGCCCTGCAACCCCCCTCCCCTCACCCAAGGAACGCCGACGCCTGCGCGAGTCCGGCTCGCTGACGCAGGCTCAGGTCGCCGAACGGGTCGGTGTCTCGCGGGAGACGGTGCGCTCCTGGGAGACGGGCCGCACGACTCCACGCGGCCACAAACGGGAGGCGTACGCGAAACTGCTGGCCTCACTCGACTGCCCGACGTCCCGTCAGGAACCGTCGAAGCACCCGGCGGTGACGGTATCTCTGAAGAAGTCCCCGAGGCCGACTCTCGTCGCCGTGACCGCGACCGTCGGCGCCACCGCGACCGTGACCGCCGCCGCCACTCCCACCGCCGTTCTCGACGAAGAACCCCCGGCCACGACCCCCCTGACCCCCACTCAGGCCTTCGACGCGCTCTACGCGTTCTGCGCCCCCGCCCTCGTCCGCCAGGCCTACCTCCTCACCGGCCGCCGCGAACTCGCGCGCGAGTCGGTCGAGCGGGCCTTCCAACTCGCCTGGCAGCGCTGGCCCGAGGTGGCGGTCGACCGCGACCCGGCGGGCTGGGTACGGGCGACGGCGTACGAATACGCGCTCTCCCCCTGGCACCGCTTCCGCCCGCGCTACCGCCACCCCGAGCCGCCACCCCCGGACGCCGCCGACCGCGCCCTGCTGACCGCGCTCCTCAAGCTCCCGACCCCACACCGCCGCACGCTC
The DNA here is from genome assembly GCF_029892565.1 of Streptomyces pseudovenezuelae. Classification (GTDB taxonomy): domain Bacteria; phylum Actinomycetota; class Actinomycetes; order Streptomycetales; family Streptomycetaceae; genus Streptomyces; species Streptomyces pseudovenezuelae_A. The sequence continues at coordinate 178,998 of NZ_JARXVH010000007.1, forward strand.
ATGCTCTACGACGGTGTCGGCCTCGACCTGCCGGAGACGGCGGCGGAGACGGAGGCGAGCACGCCGGCGACGGCCAACCGGCTGCTGCACGCGCGCGAGGCGATCGCCGCGCGGCTGCCGGAACTGTCGGACCCCACCGCGCTGCACCAGCGGCTGGCCGAACTTGCCTCCACGGAGCGGTTGCGCGCGGCGCGGCCGCCGACGGTGCGGATCGGGAGCGAGCGCCGGGCCCGTTTCTGGACGCGGGCTGCGATCGCGTTCACGGTGGCGCTGATCGGCACGACGGCACTCACGGTGCGGTCGGCTCCCACGCACTACGAGCCGCCGATCGCCCCGGGGGCGGAGGTGCAGGGGGTGCCACCGCGGGTGGCGCCGGGATCTTTGTCGGACGAGGAGGTCGAGCTGCGGGAGAAGCTACGGGACGAGACGACGAACGGCCCGGAAAGACTGCTTCCGCTGGGTCGTTAGCCGCGGGCCCGGTGGGGGCTGGTCGCGTAGTTCCCCGCGCCCCTTAAAAGCGGGCCGGCTTGGGCGAGCCCATCTTTTAGGGGCGCGGGGAACTGCGCGACCAGCCACAGACAACCCGCACCCACCCGACAACGCATCGATGGGCCCGCCCCAACCCACAGAGCGAGCCCACCAACGTTTCAGCTGGGTACCTCAGCCGGCGAGGATCTCCCGCGCGAGCTTCGCCGTCTCGGTCGGCGTCTTGCCGACCTTGACGCCGGCGGCCTCAAGGGCCTCCTTCTTCGCGGCGGCCGTGCCGGAGGAGCCGGAGACGATGGCGCCGGCGTGGCCCATGGTCTTGCCCTCGGGCGCGGTGAAGCCCGCGACGTAACCGACGACCGGCTTGGTCACGTTCTTCGCGATGAAGTCCGCGGCCCGCTCCTCGGCGTCGCCACCGATCTCACCGATCATCACGATCAGGTCGGTGTCGGGGTCGGCCTCGAACGCGGCGAGCGCGTCGATGTGCGTCGTACCGATGACCGGGTCACCACCGATGCCGACGGCGGACGAGAAGCCGATGTCACGCAGCTCGTACATCATCTGGTACGTCAGCGTGCCGGACTTCGAGACCAGGCCGATACGGCCCGGCTTGGTGATGTCGCCCGGGATGATGCCGGCGTTCGACTGACCCGGGGTGATGAGACCGGGGCAGTTCGGGCCGATGATGCGGGTCTTGTTGCCCTTCGACTTCGCGTACGCCCAGAAGGCGGCGGAGTCGTGGACGGCGATGCCCTCGGTGATAACGACCGCGAGGGGGATCTCGGCGTCGATCGCCTCGACCACGGCGGCCTTGGAGAAGGCCGGCGGTACGAAGAGGACGGATACGTTCGCGCCCGTCTTCTCGATCGCCTCGGCGACGGTGCCGAAGACCGGGATCTCGGTGCCGTCGAAGTCGACGGACGTGCCGGCCTTACGCGGGTTCACGCCACCGACGATGTTCGTGCCGTCGGCCAGCATGAGCTTGGTGTGCTTCATGCCCGTGGCACCGGTCATGCCCTGGACGATGACCTTGCTGTCCTTGTTGAGGAAGATAGCCATGGCTGTTAGTCCCTCGTCCCTTACTTCGCAGCCGCGAGCTCGGCGGCCTTGTCGGCCGCGCCGTCCATGGTGTCCACGCGCTGGACCAGCGGGTGGTTGGCGTCGGAGAGGATCTTGCGACCCAGCTCGGCGTTGTTGCCGTCGAGGCGGACGACCAGCGGCTTGGTGACTTCCTCGCCCTTGTCCGCGAGCAGCTGCAGCGCCTGGACGATGCCGTTGGCGACCTCGTCGCAGGCGGTGATGCCGCCGAAGACGTTGACGAAGACGGACTTGACGTCCGGGTCGCCGAGGATGATCTCCAGGCCGTTCGCCATCACGGCCGCGGACGCGCCGCCGCCGATGTCGAGGAAGTTGGCCGGCTTCACGCCACCGTGGTTCTCACCGGCGTACGCGACGACGTCGAGGGTGCTCATGACGAGACCCGCGCCGTTGCCGATGATGCCGACCTCACCGTCGAGCTTGACGTAGTTGAGGTTCTTGGCCTTGGCGGCCGCCTCGAGCGGGTTGGCCGAGTCCTTGTCCTCGAGCGCGGCGTGGTCCGGCTGGCGGAACTCGGCGTTCTCGTCGAGGGAGACCTTGCCGTCAAGGGCGATGACCTTGCCGGAGGCGACCTTGGCGAGCGGGTTCACCTCGACGAGGAGGGCGTCCTCCTTGATGAAAGTGTCCCACAGCGTCACCAGGATCTCGGCGACCTGCTCGGCGACGTCGGCCGGGAACTTCGCCTGCGCGACGATCTCGCGGGCCTTCTCGATCGAGACACCCTCATTGGCGTCGACCGGGACCTTCGCGAGGGCCTCGGGGTTCTCCTCCGCGACGACCTCGATCTCCACGCCGCCCTGGACGGACGCCATGGCGAGGAAGGTGCGGTTGGTGCGGTCGAGGAGGTACGAGACGTAGTACTCCTCGACGATCTCGGGCGCGGTCTCGGCGATCATCACCTTGTGGACCGTGTGGCCCTTGATGTCCATGCCGAGGATGTCCGTCGCACGGGCGACGGCCTCGTCCGGGGTGGCGGCGAGCTTCACGCCACCGGCCTTGCCACGGCCGCCGACCTTCACCTGAGCCTTGACGACGGACTTGCCACCGAGGCGCTCGGTGGCTGCGCGGGCCGCCTCAGGCGTGTCGATGACTTCACCGGCCAGCACCGGTACATCGTGCTTGGCGAAGAGGTCCCTCGCCTGGTACTCGAACAGGTCCACGCGCTTCCGTCCCTATCAGTGATCTCGCGGTTCGTTGGATGCGTGGGCGTGCCGCGATGGGCAACGTGACGTCCGCTTGGGTCACAGGGGAAGCGCACACGGTGTCCGAGCACGCGGCATGTCCGCCTCGCAGGTTATCTCTGCTTGCGGAGGGCCCCTAAATCGAGGGTCACACCTGAGCGGTGATACCTGTCACATGATGCCGCGCTCACTGGCACGGCGTGCCGCGAGTGAGCCGCCGTGCCGGTGGGGCGAAGGGCCTCACCGGGCTGGGGTTGACCCGGTGAGGCCCCTTGTACCGCCCCGAGGGGCGCGGAACGGGCGACGCCCACCCCAATGGGAATCACCCGCCTCCAACCGCGGGATGTCGGCCGGACGGACCGACGGTTTTCAGCCGTCCGTGCTGCGGACCCGCGGAGTCGATGTGAGGTGAGGGAGGCAGAAGCGGCGGAAAAGGGTAGGTGGAGGGGAGCAGAGAGGGAGAGGGGAATCGGCGGCTTCCGCGGGCGGGCGCGCCTGTTCCGCCCCGCACGGCAGGGCTACGGCGGGGGAAGGGCCGGCTCTAAGCGGGGGAAACCGGAATGTCGCGGTGCCTGTCCCGGATCTCGGCCACGTCGGACCGCACGGCGGCACCGGCCACGAACCGCAACGGCGCCCGGTGACTCAAAGCGACGGCATGCGCGTCACCGTGCCGCGAGGAGCCGCCGTCGACAGGTGAACGGCTGCCCGCAGCATCGCTCGGGTCGCCGTTCGGCGCCTGGTGCGCGGGGGCATACCCGACACCGGCAACCCTCTGCTCGACCCTCCGCGTCGAGGCGTGCCCGACGGCACCGGCATCGACGACAAACACCGGGCCGTACGACGCCGCACCGACCTCGGCCGCGATACGTCCCTCACCCGAGGCCCCGTCCACCGAGTGCCCGGCACCGCCGGACTGCGGCGCCCGCGCGACGGGCGCGGGCAACGTCTGCCCCGGAGGCGTCGGCAGGGTGGGCAGGGTGGGCAGGTCAGGAAGACCGGGCAGAGTCGGGAGCGTCGGCAAGCAAGGAATGGTCGGCAACGACGACAGCGGCGGTATCTGCGCGGTCACCGTGGCCAACCCATCGGTCACCGTCTGCACAACTGCGCCGACCGGCGCCAGAACCCCGTCGTTCACGGACTCGACGATGTGATCGGTCACCGGACGAAGGACGTCATCGGCAGCCGTGCCTGAGTGGGGCAGGACCGTGCCCGGGTGGGGCAGGTGAGATACGGGGTCGGCAGGTGCCGTCGACCCAATCGGCTTCGTCGGCCTGGCAGGCTGATCCGGCTTGACCTGCTCGACCGGCCTCGTCGGCTTCGGGCCGGCCGGCGTCTGCGGCTTCGGCTTGGGCCGGGCCACCGTCTGATGCCGCTTGGCCACATCGGCCGGGGCGTCGAGCAACCGCCCGACCGTACTCGCCGCCAACGACCGCACACCGTCCGCCGGATCCACCGACCCCGCCGGAGCCCTCGGCCCCGCCAAGATCGACGACACCGACACCGACCGCGCCGACGAAACCGCAGTCACCCCGTCCGCCGCATGCGCCTGCTCCCCGCAGAGGAAGCCGGCCACGAACAACCCACCCACCAACAACGCCACTTGCAGCGCACGCCGCCCGACCGCCGTGCGCATCACGCGCAGGGCGGCACCAGGCAGTGCTGCTGCAGGCCAGTTCAAGTGGGGGCGGGTCCTCCCGTGCGGGCGGGCGACACTCGGCGCACCGCTGACGGGCGTCGATCCTTGCACGCCCCTCCCGAGGTTGCGCAAGCCCTCCGATACCGATGGGCACTCATGTCCGTTTTGCTGGCCGAGTTGGTGTCAACGGGTCGACAAGTCGCTTGCTGTGCAGGCGAGTTGCAGAGCCGCTCAGTGGTGAGCCGACCGGCCCCGAGCCGACGAATCCCGGGCCCCGAACCCTGGGCCCCCGAACCCTGAACCGTCGTCACGTCACGCCGTGTCCGGCACCGGTATCGGCCGCTTCTCGATCGCCGCCGCCATCACCTCCGGGAACAGGTCGGGCGTGCACGCGAACGCCGGTGCCCCCAGCGCTGCCAACGCCGCGGCATGCTCCCTGTCGTACGCCGGCGCCCCTTCGTCCGAGAGCGCCAGCAGCGCCACGAACTGCACCCCCGACGCCTTCATCGCCGCGACCCGCTTCAGCATCTCGTCGCGTATCCCCCCTTCGTAGAGGTCGCTGATGAGCACAACCACCGTCTCCGCGGGCCGGGTTATCTGGGACTGGCAGTAGGCCAGCGCCCGGTTGATGTCCGTGCCGCCGCCGAGTTGCGTGCCGAACAGCACGTCGACCGGGTCGTCGAGCTGGTCGGTGAGGTCGACGACTGCCGTGTCGAAGACGACCAGCCGTGTGTTGATCGACCGCATGGAGGCCAATACCGCCCCGAACACCGACGCGTAGACGACGGAGGCCGCCATCGACCCCGACTGGTCGATGCAGAGGACGACCTCCTTCTTCACCGACTGGGAGGCACGCCCGTACCCGATGAGCCGCTCGGGCACGATCGTCCGGTACTCCGGCAGGTAGTGCTTGAGGTTGGCCGCGATCGTGCGGTTCCAGTCGATGTCGTGGTGGCGCGGCCGGTTGATACGGGCGCTGCGGTCGAGCGCGCCGGCGAGGGTGGCCCGGGTGCGGGTGGCGAGCCGTTTCTCCAGGTCCTGGACCACCTTGCGCACGACCGCCCGTGCCGTCTCCTTCGTCGTCTCCGGCATCGCCTTGTTCAGCGAGAGCAAGGTGCCGACCAGGTGCACATCGGCCTCCACCGCCTCCAGCATCTCCGGTTCGAGAAGCAGCGCGGACAGCCCGAGCCGGTCGATGGCGTCCCGCTGCATCACCTGCACGACGGAGGAGGGGAAGTACGTCCGGATGTCCCCGAGCCAACGCGCCACCGACGGAGCCGACGCCCCGAGCCCAGCCGAACGGTCCCGCCCCGCCTTCGCCTGCCCCTCACCCCTCCCGTACAGCGCGCCCAACGCCCCGTCCATCGCGGCGTCCTGCCCCGACAACGCACACCCGGTGCCGTCGGCCGAGTCGCCACCGAGCACAAGCCGCCACCGCCGAAGCCGCTCCTGTGTCGCATCCGTGGGCGTGCCCGTATCCGAATCCGTATCTCTATCCGTGCGCGTGCCCGTGCCCGTGCGCGTGCCCGTAGTCCCGGTGGTCATCCCCGCACCTCCGCACGGCACCGGTCCCACAACGGAACCACCGTCACGGTCGTCGCCGGCCGACGGCAGTCCCGCGCCCCCTGCCCCCGCCTGGGCGCATGCCCGTGCCCGTGCCCGCACTCGCTCCCGCCGCCGTCCACCGCTTCGCCCTTCTCGGCCACCTGTGCCCGCCCGTCGGTCCTCATCGAGCCACCCCCACAAGGTTGTTGTCCGCGTCCTCTGCCATTCCGTCCACGCCGTCCAGTCCCAACAGCAGCCGCACCACAGGCAGTACGGCGTCCGCGCGCCCGGCATCGAGCTCGGCCGCGAAGCCGGGAATCCCGGAACCGGTCACCGCCGTATGCCCCGACCGTCCGGGCCCACGCCGGACCAGCTCACCGAGGGTCCGCCGCACCCCCGGCTCGTACGCCGAGAACGTCCGCCGCAACAACGGCAGTACGTCGGTGAACGCCCCCGGCGGCACCCCCGTCAACCAGGCGTCGACCAGCGCGAGCAGCCGCTCGTCGTGCACGAGTAGCATCCCGCCCCCGGACCCGCCGCCCACGAACCCCTCGATCCACGCGGCCGCGTCCCCCGGCGCCGTCCCCGGCGACAGCACGAGCCCCATCAGCCGAGCCGCCTCGTCCTGCCCCAACTCCCCTTCATCCAGCAGCAACCGCACGGCCCGCCCCCGCACCACCCCGGCGACGCTGTCCCGTACCCCCAACACCCGCAACACCCGCTGCCACCGCCCCCGCAGGGCGGCCCCAACAGCCTGATTCCCGGCTACGGGATCACCCGGCGCCACCCCCGCCACCGGCCCACCCTGCGCAGGCGCGTCACCCACTACCCCCGCGCCGTCAGAACCCGGCTCAGACCCGCCACTCGACGCCGGAGCCGACCCGTCCGCCTGCGCCGGTACGGCGACCGCCTCCCCCGCTCCCTCGGAGCCTGGCGAGACTCCGTCGCTCGGCGCCTCGGCCCCCACCCCGGCCCCGGAACCATCCGGTGTCGTCGGCGCCGCTAGATCACCCTGCGCCTCTGCGTCGCCCGCCGTCCCCCCGAGGCCCGGCCCAGACCCATCGCCCGGCGCCCCAGCCACCCCATCGCCCCGCACCGGTGCGTCGACCGTCTCCCCGGCCTCCGCCACCCCAGGCGTTGCAGCACCGCCCGCCCCCTCCGCCGTCCCGCCCACCCGAACAGGCGCGTCGGCCAGCAACCCCACCGCCCCATGCACCGCGTCCAGATGGCGGCGCATCTCCTCGGCCGCGTCGGGGTCCAGGGCGGCGCAGGCCGGAGGGAGGCCGACGAAGATGCGTTCGGCGAGGCCCGCGGCGACCCCGGCCAGGGCCCCCGTGTCCGTGCCGCGCACGTCGCCGTATCGCAGCGAACGAACCAGGGCAGGCAGGGCCTGGGCGAGATGGCCGACGTCCGTGTCGAGGGCGGCACGGTCGGCGAGGACCCGCATCACCACGGGCAGCGCGTCGGGCAGTTCGGCCAGCAGGCAGCGCTCCGCGAGCCCGGTGACGTCGGCGAGGCCCCGCGCACTCACCGCGTCCGCCTCGGCCTTGGCCGTCGCGGCGCCGAGCACGGTCGTGCCCCACACCCCGGCCTCGGCCACCCGCACGGACAACTCCGGCTCCCACCGCAGTCGCCACGTCTCCCGGAACGTACCCGTACTCCCCCGCGAGGCCGTCGGCTCACCCCACCCGATGCCCAGCAACCGCAGCCGGTGCAGCAACCTGCTGCGCCCGGCATCGGTCTCCTTGCGCAGATCGAGCTCCAACTCCCGCTCCAACGCCTCCGGTTTGAGCCGCAGCCGACGCTGGATCCGGTCGAGGTCCCGCTGCAACGGCACCGCCGGAGCCGACCGCGGCACCTCCCCCAGCACGTCCCCCACGACCAACCGGTCGTGCACCAACGCCAGCGGCACGTCCGAGCCCTCGCACATCACCGCCCGCACTGCGTCGGTCGTCTCGCCGAGCCCCGGCAGCGGACGCCCGCGCATCGCGGCCAGTGTCTCGGCCAGCCGCACCGCCTCGATGACATGCGCCGAGGACACCAGCCGGTCCTGGTCCCGCAGCAGCCCGGCCACCTTGGTCAGCCACCGCTCGACCGGCCGGTCCGGCGCGCTGAACAAGTGCCCGTACCAGCCCGGCGAGTCGATCCCCGCCCCGTAGCCGCTGACCCGCGCCAGCCTCCGATGCGTCCACGGCACCCACGTCATGTCCGCCTTGACCTTGGGCAACCCCTTCACCAGCGCCCGGTCGGCGGCGACAACCGTCCGCTGCCGCAGCGCCGGCACGTGCCAGGCCCCGCACACCACGGCCACGTCGTCCCCGAACTCACGCTGAGCGGCGCGCACTTGGAGCCGCATGTACGCCTCCCGCACGAGGTCCCGGTCGTGTCCCCCGCCGCCGTAGGTCTCCCGCAGCGCCCCCATGGCCTCTTCCAGCGCGGCGAACGGCGCGAACGCGTCCCCCTCCCCCACCCCCCGGTGCTCGACGACGTCCTCCCACCACCGCTCGGGATCGTCGTAACCGGCGGCTTCGGCGAGCACGGCGAGGGGATCGATCCGGACGGAGGCGTCGAGGGCCGGTCGGGCGCCAGCCTCGTCGGACTCCCCTCCCGGCGTCTCGTCCGCGCCGTCCGACTTTCCCTCCCCCTCGTCCGGCCCGTCCGCCGGCCCGTTCTCCCATGCCAGCGTGTGCGTCGCCGGCAAGTCGATGAAACGGGCCGGGACTTCGTGCTCCAGGGCCCAGCGGATGGCCACCCACTCCGGCGAGAACTCGGCCAGCGGCCAGAACGCCGAGCGGCCTGGCTCGTCCACGGCATGGGCGAGCAGGGCGACCGGCGGTCGCATGTCCTCGTCGGCGGCCAACGGGATCAGGAAGTCGGCCTCGGGCGGGCCCTCGATCAGCACGACCTGCGGCCGGGCCGTGTCCAGTGCCGCCCGCACCGCCCGCGCCGACCCCGGCCCGTGGTGCCGTACGCCCAACAGCAGCGGACGCCCGCCGATCGCCCCACTCCCACCCCGCTCAGGGTCAAGACCCGTCACAACGTCCCCCTCCTCACCGCACCCACCGACCTCACCCGCCGCCGGCCCTCCCGAAACCGCCCCCGACCGCCGTCCCGCCGTCGAAGCCACCGCCGCCCCCATAGACCCCGCCTCCCCCGCCCCGACCGTTCCCGTCCCCGCCGTCCCCGGCCTCCGCCCGCGCCGCCCCTTCCGCCCCCGGCAACCGCGCAGGCCATGCACACCGAGCCGCCCGAGGCTCCCGAGCCGCTCGCGCCTTGGCTCCCGCCCGAACTACCCGAGGCCCCCGAGCCATCTGAAGCCCCCGAACCGCTCCCCGACCCCGATCCGCCCGATCCCTGGCCCCCGCCGGAGCGGCCCCACCCCAGATCGTTCGTCACACGCTCACCTCTCGGCAGGCCCGGTAGAAGTCCGTCCAGCCGTCGCGCTCCCGCACGACCGCCTCCAGGTACTCCTGCCAGATCACGCGGTCGGCCGCCGGGTCGCGGACGACCGCGCCGAGGAGGCCCGCGGCGACGTCGCCGGCCCGCAGCACGCCGTCGCCGAAGTGGGCGGCCAGCGCGAGGCCGTTGGTGACGACGGAGATCGCCTCCGCCGTCGACAGCGTGCCGCTCGGCGACTTCACTTTCGTACGGCCGTCGGACGTCACCCCGTCGCGCAGCTCACGGAAGACCGTGACGACTCGGCGGATCTCGTCGATGCCGTCGGGTGCGGCCGACAGGTCCAGGGAGCGGCCGAGCTGGTCGACGCGGCGCGAGACGATGTCGACCTCGGCCTCGACGCTCTCCGGCAGCGGCAGCACCACCGTGTTGAAACGGCGGCGCAGGGCGCTGGAGAGGTCGTTGACCCCGCGGTCGCGGTCGTTGGCCGTCGCGATCAGGTTGAAGCCGCGGACCGCCTGCACCTCCTGCCCCAACTCCGGTATCGGCAGCGTCTTCTCGGACAGGATCGTGATGAGCGTGTCCTGCACGTCGGCGGGGATACGGGTCAGCTCCTCCACGCGCGCCGTCATCCCCTCCGCCATGGCCCGCATGACCGGGCTGGGCACGAGGGCATCGCGGCTGGGGCCGTGGGCGAGCAACTGCGCGTAGTTCCACCCGTACCGGATCGCCTCCTCCGGTGTGCCCGCCGTGCCCTGCACGAGCAGCGTCGAGTCACCGCTGACGGCGGCGGCCAGGTGCTCGGACACCCAGGTCTTGGCCGTGCCGGGCACGCCGAGCAGGAGCAGGGCGCGGTCGGTGGCGAGGGTGGTGACGGCGACCTCGACGAGGCGGCGCGGGCCCACGTACTTCGGCGTGATCACCGTGCCGTCCGGCAGGGTGCCGCCGAGCAGATACGTCGCCACGGCCCACGGCGACAGCTTCCAGCGGGTCGGGCGCGGGCGGTCGTCCTGCGCGGCCAATGCGGCGAGTTCATCGGCGAAGGCGTTCTCGGCGTGCGGCCGCAGCACTTCTTCTCCGTGCGTGGAGGTGTGCGCACCCGCGCCCACGCTCGCACCCGCGCTCGCGGAACCAGGGGTGTGCGCGCTCGGATTCGCGGGCGCGGACCCGTTCCCGCTCGGTTCCACGGGCGTCGGTTCTACGGACACAGTCATGGCTGAGGCCCCCTCCAGCTCTGCCGGTTCGGATCTGGTGTCCACCCTGCACCACGCCACTGACAATGCGTTCCGACCTGCGAAAACGCGCTCGCCGGACCGATTGTCAGTGGCAGGTTCTACCTTCGATGTCATGACTCAGCAGGGGGTGCGCTGGAGCGCGGATCAGGTGCTGGCACTGGCGCCTGACGCCGCATCACGCAAAGCGGGCAGCAAACTCGGGGCGGCCGGGCCGTGGTCCGAGGCGGGGAGTTCCGACGAGGGGACGGTGTGGGGGCTGTGCAAGGGCAGTGGCAGCAAGCCGTATCAGACGGTCGTCGACATCGCGGACGCCTCGGGGCCCGCGTACAAGTGCACTTGTCCGAGCCGGAAGTTCCCGTGCAAACACGCACTCGGGCTGCTGCTGCTCTGGGCGGGCGAGGACAGCGCGGTGGCGCCGGGTTCTCCGCCGCCGGACTGGGCGGAGCAGTGGACAGAGGGGAGGAGACAGCGCAGCGAGGAGAAGCGGACTGCAGGCAGCGCCGACTCCCCATCCGGCTCCGCCGACCCGGAGGCGGCGCGGCGGCGGGCGGAGCGCCGGGCCGAGCGAATCACCGCGGGCGCGACCGAGTTGGAGCAGCGCCTGGCGGACCTGCTGCGCGGCGGCCTGGCCGGCTCGGAGCAGACGGGTTACGCGCTGTGGGAGGAGACGGCGGCCCGCATGATCGACGCCCAGGCCCCGGGACTGGCCTCGCGCGTGCGGGAGTTGGGGGTGATCCCGTCGTCCGGCCCCGGCTGGCCGGTACGCCTGCTGGAGGAGTGCGCGCTGCTCCACCTCCTCGACCAGGCCTGGCTACGCGGTGAAAGGTTGCCGGAATCCCTGGCGGCAACGGTCCGCTCCCGCATCGGCCTCCCCAGCTCCGCCGACGGCCCGCCGGTGCGTGACCGCTGGCTGATCCTCGCCCAGTACGACACGGCGGACGCCCGCCTGACGACCCGCCGCATCTGGCTCTACGGCGCCGACACGGACCGCACGGCCCTGCTCCTCTCCTACGGCGCCGCCGGCCGCGCCCCCGAACTGGCACTGCCGGTGGGACTGACCCTGGACGCGGAGGTCGCCGCGTACCCGGGCACGGGACAGCCACGGGTGGCGCTGGGCGAGCAGTTCACGCCGCCGGCACCCGCCTCGATACGTCCACCAGGAGTGACGACGACCCAGGCCGCCGCCCGGTACGGCGAGGCACTGCGCGACGACCCTTGGCTGGACTCGGTCCCGATCACCCTGGACCGGGTCGTACCAACCCCGGCGAGCGACGGCTGGCAACTCGTGGACGCCGACACGGACACCGCGCTCCCTCTCACCCCCACAGCCCGAACCCGCCCCGGCCTCTGGCGCCTGATCGCCCTCTCGGGCGGCACCCCCGTCAAGGTCTTCGGCGAGTGCGGCCACCGAGGCTTCACCCCCCTGACGGCCTGGGCGGAGGGCACAGAAGAGGCGGTGACGCTGTGCTGACCCGCCGGCGCGCGATTCCGGTACGGCCCACGCCCACCCCCTCGTCCTCACCTTCGTCCTCACCCTCCACTCGCCCTCCACTGAGAGGAATCGCATGAGCAGCACGTCCGGCCCCGCGGCTGAACCCGTCCCGGTGACCGTGCCCACCTCCGTGGCTGAGTCCGTCCCTGCGGCCGAGTCGGGCCCCGCGAACCCGTCCGCGCCGAACCTCTGGGAAGAGCTCGTCACGGCCGCGCTGCTCGGGACAGACCGGCGTACACCGCCCGTCCACGGCCCCGGGCACGGGCACGCACCCGGGCACAGACATCAGGCACCGGTCGTGTTGCTGGACGCGGCGGCCGTCGAGACCGTACGGCGTCGGGCCGGGCTGCGACCGGCGCAGGCGGCCTCCCGCCCCGAGCCCGCCCCGCAGGACCCGCGCCCGGCGTTGCCCGCCGCGGCCGCCCGCAGGCTGGCGTTGCTGCTCGCCGACCGCCCCGGTACGGGCGGTGGGGGCCGTAGGGGCACGGCGCCGGACCTCATGGAGCTGTTGCCGCAGTGGCTCGCGGCGGCGAACGCGCGGGGTTTCGGGGCGCCGCCGCAGGTGCTGCCCGCTCTGCTGGACGCGGCGCGTGGGCGGACGGATCTGCGGCCGGCGGCGCTGACGTTCGCGGGGTCGCGGGCGGTGTGGCTCGCCCGGCTGAACCAGGACTGGCGGTTCGCCCTGCGCGCGACACCGGGTGGGGGCGCGGCGCTGCCCCGTCCGGACGACGTGGAGGGCACTCGACGGCTCTGGCAGGAGGGCCTGTTCGCCGAACGGGTCGCGTTGCTGTCCGCCCTGCGAGCCCGCGAACCGGCCGCCGCACGCGAGTTGCTCACGACGACCTGGCCGACGGAGCGGGCCGAGGATCGCCTGATGTTCCTCGACTCGTTGCGGTCGGGACTGGGCCCGCAGGACGAGCCGTTCCTGGAAGAGGCGTTGGCCGACCGCAGCCGCAACGTACGGGCGACGGCGGCGGAGTTGCTCTCCGCGCTGCCGGACTCGGCGCTCGCCGGACGGATGGCGGTCAGAGCCGGGGCGTGCGTGGCCGTCGACCCCATGCGGGAGACGCCGACGGTCGTCGTCGAGGCCCCGCACGAGTGCGACGCGAGCATGGAGCGCGACGGCGTGGTCGCCAAGGCCCCGGCGGGACGGGGTGAACGGTCCTGGTGGTTCGGACAGTTGGCGGAGGCGGCCCCGCTCGCGACGTGGCCGGCGCGGCTCGGCGGACGTACGCCCCAGGAGCTGGTCGCGCTGCCGGTGGCCGACGACTGGCAGGGCGACCTGCACGCGGCGTGGTGCCGGGCCGCGGTACGACAGCGGAACGCCGAGTGGGCGCGGGCACTGCTGGGCACGCCGTCCGCACCCGAGGCCGGCGGACCGGGGGCGGTGTCCCTGGCCGAACGGGCCAAGCTGCTCGGCACGTTGAGCGCCGCCGAACGCTCCGCCTGGGTCGCCGGGTTCATCGCGACGCACGGTCTGTCGGAGGCGTTCCAGTTGCTCGGGGTGTGCACTGTGCCGTGGTCCGGGCCGCTCGGGCGGGCGGTGGTCGACGCGCTCGACATCGCACGGGACGCGGGGAGTTACCCATGGAGCTTCAGCGGAGTCATGGGCCTCGCCGAACGCTGCCTCGACCCCGAACAGGCAAACCGCCTCGAAGGCCTGACCTCCATACCGGAGGAGGCGGAGGACGCGTCACCGGGAGCGGGCGGCTACTGGGCGGAGGCGTTCCAACGCCTGGTCACGACATTGCGGTTGCGGGCGAAAATGACGGAGGAGTTGGGGACGCCCCTCAGCCCGTCCGGCGTTTGAGGACAAGGCCCCTTCAGGGCCGAAGCGGCCGAAGCGGGGGTCCGGGGGCGCAGCCCCAGGAACCGTCACCCACCACCAACCCGCACCAATAAAACCGTCCTAGGCCCCGGTCGGCTGCCGCACGGCAACCCGTACCCAGTCCACGATCGCCTGCGTCGTAGCCCCCGGCGTAAAGATCTCCGCCACGCCCTTCTCCTTCAACGGCGCGATGTCCGCCTCCGGAATGATCCCGCCGCCGAACACGAGGATGTCCGTCGCGTCCCGCTCCTTGAGCAGGTCGATCACCGCGGCGAAGAGCGTGTTGTGGGCGCCGGAAAGGATGGACAGCCCGATCGCGTCGGCGTCCTCCTGGATCGCGGTGGCGACGATCTGCTCGGGAGTCTGGTGGAGCCCGGTGTAGATGACCTCCATACCGGCATCGCGCAGCGCCCGCGCGATCACCTTGGCTCCCCGGTCATGCCCGTCGAGCCCGGGCTTGGCCACCACTACGCGGATCGGACCGGCTGCCACACCCATCACTGCCTCCATGAAGCGACTACATCCATCCGTACCGACATGTGTACCGGCCTGCACACCACGGTGCTCACCGCAGAGCGAAGTGAACGAACGTTATCTCCAGCATCCCGCAACCGGCAGTTTCGCGGTGAAGACCGAGGGGGAAATCACACAGAGGGACACGTTCGTAGCGCATATTTTCGCGCGACGGGAGCCGCAACGAGGTCGCCGCACCACCGCGCCGCAGGCCGCGCGGCGTGGTGGTGCGGCGGGTCGACGCAGGCGGGACGGGCAGGCGGGACTGCCCGCCCGCCACACCGTCGACCGCCTTCGTCGCGACCTCCCACGAGGGCACACGGGGGACAGAGCCGTCTCACGTGTGCCGACAGGAGGTCGGCCATGAAGGTCACCGGGGCAGTGTCGCCCTTTCTTCCCCTCTGCCAGAAGCTGCTGCCGAGCCGGCTGGCGGGACTCTCCCTGACCCTGCTGAAAGCGACCGCGCTGGAGTTCGCGATCCTCGCGGGACACCTCCTCCTCTACCCCTCGGGCATCACCCAGGAGCGCCGAGGCCCCGCCGACCCGCTTCCCACACCGGACGGTGCCGCGCGGTTGCCCACCGAGAGCAAGCCCCCGGTCGTTCTCCTGCACGGCTTCATAGACAACCGCTCGGTCTTCGTCCTGCTGCGCCGCAGCCTCGCCCAGCACGGCAGGCAGCAGGTCGAGTCGCTGAACTACTCGCCGCTGACCTGCGACATCCGCACCGCGGCCGAGTTGCTGGGCCGGCACATAGAGGAGATCTGCGAGCGCACGGGCAGCGGGCAGGTCGACATCGTCGGGCACAGCCTCGGCGGACTGATCGCGCGGTACTACGTGCAGCGCCTCGGCGGCGACCTACGCGTCCGCACGCTGGTGACGCTCGGCACCCCGCACTCCGGCACCCGCGTGGTGCCGCTGGCCAACGCGCACCCGATCGTGCGCCAGATGCGCCCCGGCTCGGACGTCCTGGAGGAGCTGACCCGGCCCGCGCCGGGCTGCCGTACGCACTTCGTCAGTTTCTGGAGCGACCTCGACCACCTGATGGACCCGCTGGAGACCGCCTGCGTCGACCACCCCGACCTGATCGCGCAGAACGTGCGGGTGAGCGGAATCGGACATCTCGCTTTGCCCGTGCACCCCGCGGTCGCGACCGGGATACGGCAGGCGCTCGACACCCCGGAGACAGGATCCGAGGCAGCCGCGCGCGCCGACGGTCTGACGGTCGCGTGACGACGGCGCACCCCTCAGTGACGCCTCCGCAGAGCTGAGCAACGCCTCCGCACAGCCGTCCCACACCCCCCGGACGCCCCTCAAACAGCTCCCGCGCATCGAACGCTCTTCGAACACAGGGCCAAACCCTCGCCCGGCCTCCCCCGAAACACAGCCGAATGCCCGTTTCCTGCGAGCACAAAACCTGTTGAAGATTGTCGCGCCCGCGTACTGCCGGGTACAGTCGCCGCACTGCTCTGCCAGCCCCTGTTGTCGAGGCGAAAGAGAAGTTGGTGAACGACCGTCACCCGTCGGGGATCATGACCACCCCGGCTCCGGCTTCCGAGGCCGCCGCGACGCATTACGCGTCCTATGGCACCCAGGAAGGCCAGTACGGCGACTTCACCACGTACGGCGACTACGACGCCAACGGTTTCGCGACCGGTGCCGGCGCCCACGCCACAGCGACCTTCGCCGCCGACCCCCTCTTCGGCTGCCTCCCTGACGACGGCACCGGCGCCGCAGGCACCGGCACGTACGACAGCTCGACCTGGTCCACCGGCGGCCAGCAGAACCTGAACTACGACGCGTACGCGGCCCAGCACCAGGCCGCCTACGACACCGGCGCGTACGAGACGACCGCCTGGTCGGCCGAGTACCAGCAGCTCTCCGCCATCCCGCCGCAGGCCAACGGAAACGACACCTCCGGCCAGTGGGACGCGAGCGCCTGGCTCCAGCCCGACCAGACCACCGCCGCCGCCGACCAGACCCAGCACTGGCAGTGGGGCACGCAGGCCTTCGACACCGGCGCCTACGACGCCACGCAGTGGAACTCGGACGGTCAGAGCGGCGGCACCGACGCGCCCGCGACCGCCGTCTTCGAGCAGGTCGCAGCGGGCGAAGAGGGCGAGCGGCACGAGCAGTTCGAGGACTACTCCGAGTACGACACCGCCGGGTACGGCGAACACGCCCCGGCCGAGGGCGAGTTGGCCTCCACCGGTGAACTGCCCGCTGTGGCCCCCCTGTTGGACGACCAGGAAGAGGTCGTACCGCCGCAGGGCCGCGCGGCCACCAGGAACGCGAACCGCTCCCGCCGCCGTCCGCCCCCCAAGCGCTCCGCGCTGCTGACCATCGCCGTGCCGTCGGCGTGTGTGATGGGCGTGGCCGGCGTCGCCGCCGCCTCCGTCGGCACGTTCTCCAGCGAGCAGGACACGTCGACCACGGCCTCGGACACCACCGCGGTGAAACCGGCCGCCGCCAACAACAAGCTGGACGCCCAGCTCAAGAGCCTCTCCGCCGGCGCCGACGACTTCGCCGACCGGGCCAGCCGTACGCAGGAACGTATCGACCTCAAGGCCGAGCAGCTGGCCGAGAAGAAGAAGGCCGCCGCGGAGGCGGCCCGCAAGGAGCGGCTGCGCCCCAAGTACGCCCTCCCGGTCGCGCAGCACGGCCTCAGCGCCTACTTCGGCCAGGCCGGCATCAACTGGATGTCCGTGCACACCGGTATCGACTTCCCGGTCTCGTACGGCACGAAGGTGATGGCCGCGACCGACGGCACCGTACGGACGCAGTGGAACAGCGCCTACGGCAACATGATGATCGTGACCGCGAAGGACGGTACGGAGACGTGGTACTGCCACCTCTCCACCTACCAGGTCGCCTCCGGCACGACCGTGAAGGCCGGCGACCCGATCGCGTACTCCGGGAACTCGGGCAACTCGACCGGCCCGCACCTGCACTTCGAGGTCCGGCCCGGCGGCGGCTCGGCCATCGACCCGCTCCCGTGGCTGCGCAGCCACGGCATCAACCCGACGTGATCCCCTCGACTTCCTTCTGAGCCCCCGCCTTGCAGCGGGGGCTCAACTCATTCGGCTACAGCTTCTCCACCGGCGCGTACCGCAGCAGCAGCCGCTTCGGCTTCTCCTCGCCGAAGTCGACCGTCGCCTCCGCGTTCGCACCCGTGCCCTTGACCGCCACGACCGTGCCGAGTCCGAACTGGTCGTGCGTCACCCGGTCGCCGACGGCCAGCGACACCACCGGCTTCTCTGAACTCCGGCGCGTGGCGAAGCCGGACGCGCCCGAGGCGGAGGAACGGGAGCGGGACGAGGACAGGGAGGCCGCCACGCCCGACGCCGGCCCGGCGGGGGCCTGTGCGACGGCGCCGGTCCGCTTCCAGTCGACGTGGTGCGTCGGGATCTCCTCCAGGAAGCGGGAGGGCGGGTTGTACGACGGCTGCCCCCAGGCGCTGCGCAGGGAGGAGCGGGTGAGGTACAGGCGCTCACGCGCGCGTGTGATGCCGACGTACGCGAGGCGGCGTTCCTCCTCCAGCTCCTTGGGCTGGCCGAGGGCGCGCATGTGCGGGAAGACGCCGTCCTCCATGCCGGTGAGGAAGACGACCGGGAACTCGAGGCCCTTGGCGGTGTGCAGGGTCATCAGGGTGATGACGCCGGAGCCGTCCTCCTCCTCGTCCGGGATCTGGTCGGAGTCGGCGACCAGGGCCACCCGCTCCAGGAAGGCGGCGAGCCCGACGGGCGTCTCGCTCTCGCCGTCGCTGTTCTCCTGCTCGAACTCCAGGGCCACGGCGGCGAGTTCCTGGAGGTTCTCGATGCGGGTCTCGTCCTGCGGGTCGGTGGAGGCCTGCAACTCGGCGAGGTAGCCGGTCCGTTCGAGGATCGCCTCAAGGACGGTCGCCGGGCCCGCGCCGGACTCGACGATCGTACGGAGGTCCTCCATCAGCGTGTTGAACTTCTTGACCGCGTTCGTCGACCGAGAGGCCATGCCGTACGCCTCGTCGACGCGGCGCAGCGCCTGCGGGAAGCTGATCTTCTCGCGCTGCGAGAGCGCGTCGATCATCGCCTCGGCGCGGTCGCCGATGCCGCGCTTGGGCACGTTCAGGATGCGGCGCAGCGGGACGGAGTCCTCCGGGTTGGCCAGCACCCGCAGGTAGGCCAGGACGTCCCGGACCTCCTTGCGCTCGTAGAAGCGGACACCGCCGACGACCTTGTAGGGCAGGCCGACGCGGATGAAGATCTCTTCGAAGACACGGGACTGCGCGTTGGTGCGGTAGAAGACGGCGACATCGCCGGCCTTCGCGTCGCCCGCGTCGGTGAGACGGTCTATCTCCTCGGCCACGAACTGGGCCTCGTCGTGCTCGGTGTCCGCCACGTAGCCGGTGATGCGCGCACCCGCGCCCGCGTTGGTCCACAGGTTCTTGGGGCGGCGGGACTCGTTGCGCTCGATGACCGCGTTGGCCGCGGAGAGGATCGTCTGCGTGGAGCGGTAGTTCTGCTCCAGGAGGATCGTCGTCGCGTCCGGGTAGTCCTCCTCGAACTGGAGGATGTTGCGGATGGTCGCGCCGCGGAAGGCGTAGATCGACTGGTCCGCGTCACCCACCACGCACAGCTCGGCGGGCGGCAGGTCGTGCTCGGCCGGCGGCACGTCGACGGGGTGCTCGCCGGTGCCGACGAGCGCGCGCACGAGCGCGTACTGCGCGTGGTTGGTGTCCTGGTACTCGTCGACCAGGACGTGGCGGAAGCGGCGCCGGTAGTGCTCGGCGACGTCCGGGAAGGCGCGCAGCAGGTTGACCGTCGTCATGATCAGGTCGTCGAAGTCGAGGGCGTTGGCCTCGCGCAGCCGCGACTGGTACATGGCGTAGGCCTGGGCGAGGGTCTTCTCGAAGCCGTCGGTGGCCTGGGCGGCGAAGTCCTCCTCGTCGATCAGCTCGTTCTTCAGGTTGGAGATCTTGGCGCTGAAGGACTTCGGCGGGTAGCGCTTGGGGTCGAGGTCCAGGTCGCGGCAGACCAGGGCCATCAGGCGCTTGGAGTCGGCGGCGTCGTAGATCGAGAACGACGACGTGAAGCCGAGCTTCTTGCTCTCCCGGCGCAGGATGCGCACGCACGCGCTGTGGAAGGTCATCACCCACATCGCGTTCGCGCGCGGGCCGACGAGCTGCTCGACGCGCTCCTTCATCTCGCCCGCGGCCTTGTTGGTGAAGGTGATCGCGAGGATCTGCCCGGGGTGCACGTTGCGCTCGCCGAGGAGGTAGGCGATGCGGTGGGTGAGCACGCGGGTCTTGCCGGAGCCGGCGCCGGCCACGATGAGCAGGGGCGTGCCGGCGTGCACGACGGCCGCGCGCTGGTTCTCGTTCAGCCCCTCCAGGAGCGCCGCCGCGTCCAGCGCCGGGCGCGGGGCGCCGTCGCGGTAGTACGCGTCTCTGTCCGGCGGCGCGTCGAACTTCCCGCCGAACAGATCGTCCGGAACGGGCTCCGGAACGTGCTCGTCCTCGGGTGGCGGCGGGGGCTCCTCCGCGGGCCCACGAGGGGCCTGGAGGTCCGCCAGGAAGCTGTCGTCAAAGAGGCTGCTCATCGCTCTCCGAGTCTAGAGCGCCCCACTGACAACCCGCCGCCGCCCCGAGAACATCCCCGGATTCGGTGACCGCGAGCCCGTCTTCCACCCTCCGGAACCGGACCGTCACCTTCCGCGATCACCGCGGCCGCGCCGGACGCTCTCTGACCGAAGGTCACGAAAACGTATCGGGCATATCGAACATCAACCTTCACACAGGCCACACCAGTTGGCTACCGTCTCAGGCAGGCCGCACGACCCCCACCGGCGAACGTCGCCGGACCGCGCGGCCTCCGCCGAGTCCGGAGCGCCGCCGCGCACCCGGAGCCGGGGACCCACACCGAACCTTCGGGGTGAATCGGCCCAACTCCGTTCGTGGAGCAGGCCGTAGGGCAACCCTTCCAAGCAGTCCGCCCGAACCCGACAGCTAACCCGGTAGGCGGAGCATTGGAAGGAGTCGCCTCCTTTGGCGTCGCACCGCAAGTCGCGCCCTTCGGGAACGCGCGTAGCAGGCATACGCACCCCGGCGCTCGCCACGGCCGCCCTCACCTCCGTGGCCCTGCTCTCCCAGACGGCCGACGCCGCCCCGTCGACGGACGGGAACCCGAGCCTCGAAGAGGTCGAGAAGAAGGTCGACGACCTGTACCGCCAGGCGGAGTCGGCGACCGAGAAGTACAACGCGGCCAAAGAGAAGACCGCCAAGCAGCGCAAGCGCGTCGACACCCTTCTCGACAACGTGGCCCAGCGCACCCAGAAGCTCAACGAGGCGCGGGAGGAGCTCGGTTCCTTCGCCGCCGCCCAGTACCGCACCGGTGCCTCCGCGCCTGATACGTCGACCTTCCTGCTCGCCGACTCCCCGCAGGACTACTTCGACCGGACCCAGCTGATGGACCGGCTGACCGGCCGCCAGAAGGACGCGGTCGACGACTACGTCACCGAGCAGTCCGCGACGATGAAGAAGCGCCAGGAGGCCTCCCAGGGGCTGGAGACGCTCAGCGACGCGCAGAGCGGCCTGCGCACGGCCAAGTCGACCGTCCAGAAGAAGCTCGCCGACGCGCGCGACCTGCTGTCGCAGCTGACCGCCCAGGAGAAGGCGCGGCTCGCCGCGATCGAGAAGAAGAAGCAGCGGGAGGCCGCACGCAAGGCGGCGGAGCTGGCGGAGCAGCAGGCCGCCGAGGAGAAGGCGGCACAGGAGGCCGCGTCCCAGGGCGGCTCGTCCCCCTCGGGCTCCTCGTCCTCGGGCACGAGCGGCTCCGACTCCGCGTACGCCACCAAGGCCGCCAAGGCGCTCGCCTTCGCCCGCGCGCAGGTCGGCAGGCCGTACGTGTGGGGCGCCACCGGCCCCGGCTCCTACGACTGCTCCGGCCTCACCCAGGCCGCCTGGAAGGCCGCCGGCGTCACCCTCCCCCGCGTCACCTACGACCAGGTGAACGCCGGCACCACCGTCTCCCTCGCCGACGCCCGACCCGGCGACCTGGTCTTCTTCTACGACGACATCAGCCACGTCGGCCTCTACATCGGCAACGGCATGATGATCCACGCCCCCAAGCCCGGCGCGTACGTCCGCGAGGAGTCGATCTACTACGACGGCGAGTCGGCGATCCACAGCGTGGTGCGCCCGGCCTGACCGACCGACCGGAGCCACGCGCGCGTAGCGGCCGGTTTCGTACGCGCGCGTGCCGACCGTTTTCGGCGCCGGGAGGAGTTCGTACCCCCGGCGCCACCTGTCTGCCCCGCGCCCGCGCGTATTTCCCCACCCCCGCGCGCGTGCCCCACCCGCAACCCACGCCGCGCTCCTTAGCATCGGCCGCATGTCCGGTCTCTCCCCTTTTCGCACCTGGTGGGCGCAGCGTCCGCCGGCGGCCGGAGCCGTCGTCATGGCGACCGGCATCGTGTCCGTCGGGTGGCATCTGACGGGATACGAGGTCCTGTCGCGGATCGCCCTGGTGATCGCCTGCGTCGCCTGGCTGGCACTGGCCGCGGACTTCGCCGTACGGCTGCTGCGGCACCGGGCGAGATGGCAGGCGGAGGCGCGGACGCCGGCCGCGCTGACCGCCGTGGCGGCGACGACCGTGCTCGGCACCCGGTTCGTCGCTCTCGGTCGGCAGACCCTCGCCGAGGCGCTGCTCGCGCTGGCGACCGCGCTGTGGCCGGTGCTGCTCGTCGATGTCGTACGGCATTGGAAGCGCCGTATGCCCAGGGGTGTGTTCCTGGGGTGTGTGGCCACGCAGGGCCTCGCCGTGGTCGCTGCCTCCCTCGCCGGCGCCGAGACCACGGCATGGCTCGCGCACGCGGCCCTCGTGCTGTTCTGGCTCGGCCTCGTCCTCTACGCCGTCGCGCTGCCCCGCTTCGACCTGCGCCAGGTGGTCACGGGGGCGGGCGACCACTGGATCGCGGGTGGCGCGCTCGCCATCTCGGCGCTCGCGGGGTCGAAGCTCCTGGCCGCCGACAGCGCGCGGCGGTACCTGTGGAACGACGACGACCGGGGCGTCCTGCGCGCGGTCACGGTCGCGCTGCTCGTGCTCGACCTGGCCTGGTACGCCGTACTGCTCGTCGCGGAGGTGGTCCGGCCGCGGCTCGGCTACGACGTGCGCCGCTGGTCGACCGTGTTCCCGATGGGGATGACGGCCGCGGCCGCCCTGGCGGTGTCCGCCGCGGTGGACGTCCCGTGGCTCAAGGACCCCGGGGAGGTGCTGCTGTGGGTGTCGGTGGCGGCCTGGCTGGCCGTCGCCGCGGGGGCGCTGCGCACCTACACGGCGGCCGGGGCGCAGGTCACGTCCACAGCACCGCGATGAAGATGTTCGCCGTGGTGAGCAGACCCACCAGCCCGAACAGGCTCTTGTCCACCTTCTCGTCGTCGCGCTTCACGTAGACCAGACCGAGGATCACGATCAGCAGGGCCAGCTTGAGCCCGATCTTGATGTTGTTCACGTGCTGGTCGTCGGCCTGGTTGAGGCCGACCAGGATCGCGCCGGTGACCAGCATCGTCAGCGCGCCGTGCAGCATCGCCGGGACGAACCGGGCCTCGCCGCGGCCCATCGCCTTCATCTGGGTGAGGAAGCCGCCGAGCAGCGAGGCGATGCCGATGATGTGCAGGCCGACGAAGAGATGGATGAGTACGTCCATGAGGCCGGAGCCTAATCAGGGGCTCGGGTGCCGCCCGACACCGGGCCGCCCCTCACGCGCCGATCCCGCACAGTCGACGCACAGCCGATCTTGCATAAATGCGGGCCATAGCACCGCGTCGCCCATACGTGTCCGGGAATCGTCACATCGGTCAGCGCACTGTGTGAAGTCGACGGACCCGGGCCGGGATCACGATCGTTTCCGGTCACCGGGCGGTCCGCCGGCGGCAGTTCCGCACATCGCGTTACCAAGCCGTCACCGTCGGGTTTAACGTCCTTCCCCAGGTGACCGGCTCCCCACCGCCGCCCGGGCCAGGGGCGGCAGTCGGCCACCACCGCCGAGAAGGTCCGGCGGCGGCCCGCTCCCCCTGTGCGGGCCGCCGCCGGACGCGTGAAAGCGGTCGTACGAAAGGACGTGCAGTCCACTTGGCAGCGCACCGAAAGCCCGGCCGGCGTTCGGCCGGCGGCAGTACGGCCCGCACCGCCTTCACCATCGCCCTGGCGGGCGCGGCGACCGCGACGGCCTTCGAGGGGACCGGACACGCGGAGCCGAAACTGACGCCGCCGCAGGTCAAGACCAAGGTGGACCAGCTGTACCAGGAGGCGGAGACGGCCACCGAGAAGTACAACGGGGCGAAGGAGAAGGCGGACTCCGCCGAGCACCGGCTGGGCACCCTGCGGGACGAGGCCGCCCGCAAGACGGACAAGCTCAACTCGGCGCGGGACTCGCTGGGTTCGATGGCCGCGGCGCAGTACCGCGACGGCGGCCTCGACCCGGCGCTGCAGCTCGCGATGTCCGACGACCCGGACCGGTACCTGGACGGCGCCGAGTTCGTCGACCGGGCCGGCACCCGGCAGGCGGCGGCCGTCGCGGGCGTCCGCGAGGAGCTGCGGGAGATCGAGCAACTGCGCGGTGCCGCACGCGTCGAGCTGGCAGGGCTGCGGTCGCACCAGGCCGAACTGGGCCGCCACAAGAAGACGATCACCGGAAAGCTGGACGCGGCCAAGCGGCTGCTGTCCGAGCTGTCGCCCGCTGAGCGCGCCCAGTTCGAGGGGGGCGCCGGGGACGGCTCGGCGCGCGCGTCCCGGTCCGCCTCGGGCGCCCGAACCGCCCTGGAGACCCCAGTCTCCGCCACCGCCGCGGCCCCCAACTCCCGTGCCTCGGCGGCCGTCTCGTACGCCTACGCCAAGCTCGGCAGCCCCTACGTCTGGGGCGCGACCGGCCCGAACGCCTTCGACTGCTCGGGCCTGATCCAGGCCGCGTACCGCTCCGCGGGCGTCTCCGTGCCCCGCACGACCTACGCCCAGATCGGCGCCGGCCGACGTGTCACCCGCTCCGAACTGCTCCCGGGCGACCTGGTGTTCTTCTACTCCGGCATCAGCCACGTCGGCCTCTACATCGGCAACGGCCAGATGATCCACGCCCCGAACCCCTCGGCCCCGGTGCGGATCGCCCCCATCGACGAGATGCCGTTCGCGGGGGCGACGCGGGTGGTGTGACCGGCCCGCCGGTCCGTCACGCCCAGTTCGTCACACCAGGCGTCGTGCCGTGGCCCACCGGGTCAACTCGTGCCGGTTCGACAGCTGAAGCTTCCGCAGCACCGCCGAGACATGGGACTCGACCGTCTTCACCGAGATGAACAGCTGCTTGGCGATCTCCTTGTAGGCGTAGCCCCGGGCGATGAGCCGCAGCACCTCCCGCTCGCGCTGGGTGAGGCGGTCGAGGTCCTCGTCGACCGGCGGGGCGTCCGTGGAGGCGAAGGCGTCGAGGACGAACCCGGCCAGTCGCGGGGAGAAGACGGCGTCGCCCTCCTGGACCCGGAAGATGGAGTTGACCAGGTCCGTGCCCGTGATCGTCTTCGTCACGTATCCGCGCGCGCCGCCGCGGATCACGCCGATGACGTCCTCCGCCGCGTCCGACACGGACAGCGCCAGGAAGCGCACGGGCTGTTCGGCGTCGGCCATCAACGGGGAGCAGCGGCGCAGGACTTCGACGCCGCCGCCGCCCGGGAGGTGGACGTCCAGGAGGACGACCTCGGGGCGGGTCGCGGTGATGACCGTGACCGCCTGGTCGACGTCCGCGGCCTCGCCGACGACCTCGACTCCGGTCTGTGCCGTCTGGCCGATCTCGGCCTGCACTCCGGTACGGAACATGCGGTGGTCGTCGACGAGGACCACGCGTACGTGGCGCTCCCCCGCGCCGCCGGCCGCCTGTTCCGTGCGCTCCGGGTTCGCCTCGGTCGGGTCGCTCATGACGTCATCTCCGCCCTCTCCATCTCCAGCTCGACCTCTGTGCCGCCGCCAGGCACCGCGCGCAGCCTGGCTGTTCCGCCGTGGCGTTCCATGCGGCCGATGATCGATTCTCTGACACCCATCCGGTCGGCGGGTATCGAGTCCGGGTCGAAGCCCGGGCCACGGTCCCGGACGGACACGAAGACCGTCTTTCCCTCGACTTCGGCGTAGACCTGGACCGCGCCGCCCTCGCCACCGTACTTGGCCGCGTTCACCATTGCTTCGCGCGCGGCCTGCATCTGTGGTCCCGTCCGGTCGTCGAGCCGGCAGTCGCCGACGACCACGACCTCTATGGGGACGCCGTGTTTGTCCTCCACCTCGGCCGCGTTGCGCCGCACCGCGTCGGCCAGGGTGGTGGGTTCGTCGGCCTCGTCCTTGCCGGTGCCCTCGGGCTTGTAGAGCCAGGTGCGCAGGTCGCGCTCCTGGGCGCGGGCGAGGCGGCGCACCTCGTTCGCGTTCTCCGCGTTGCGCTGGATCAGGGTGAGGGTGTGCAGGACCGAGTCGTGGACGTGGGCGGCGACCTCGGCGCGCTCCTGGGCACGGATGCGCATCAGGCGCTCCTCGGAGAGGTCCTGGGTCATGCGGACGAGGTAGGGGCCGGCCAGGAGCGTTATCCCCACCAGCACCGCGAGCGCCGCCTGCAGGACGGAACCGAGGTGGGCGGCGGAACCCTGCAGGACGAAGATGCCGGTGACGCCCGCAGTGACGAGGAGGACACCGCCTGCGGCACGCAGCAGTCTGAGGGTGCGCTTGCGGCGGCCGACCTCGGCCCAGCGGGCCCGCCGCGCGTTGTCCGCCTGGCGCCAGACCAGCGCGACGCCCGCGCCGACGAGGACGACGGGCCACAGGTACGCCTTCGCGCCGTTGCCCAGATTCACACTGCCCACGAAGACCATGGCCACGACGACCATGAGGAGCAGCGCGACGATCTGACCCTTGTCGGGCCTGCGGGCGACCAGCCTGCGCCGTCCGTCCGGCGAGGTCTCGGTCGAGACCAGCGACGGCGGCCGCTGGCCGGCCACCCCGCCGACGCCGAGCGGCACGAAGAACCAGAACGCGGCGTAGAGCAGCGCGCCGAGGCCGTCCGCCATGAACAGGCCGACGAAGACGAGCCGCACCCAGATCACGGGCAGCCCGAGATGCCCGGCGAGCCCCCGCGCCACACCACCGAGCCAGCGTCCGTCACTGCTGCGGTAGAGCTTGCGCGGCGGCCGCGGTTCGACGAGGGGCGCTGCTGCGGCTTCCGGCATGGCATCGATGGTCACACGGCCGCGGTGGCAGGGCATCAGGGTCGACCCCGGAGACTCCCCTGATCTTCGGCGTCCGGGCCCGATTCGCGGAATCCGGGCCTGTCGAACGCTTCCCCGACGCCGGCTCAGGGGCGAAATCAGGGTCCGGCCAGGGTCGTACCGACTGCCGCCGTCGCGCCGCGCCCGTCACCATGGACCCATGACAGATCACGAGCGCGCCGCGACGGGTCCGGGACCCGGCTCCGGCCCGCGCCCCACTCCGGGCGCCGGGCCGCAGGACGCCGCGCCCGCGCCACCCACGGCGGGGGCGGGACCGGGGGCGGGACCTGAGCCGGGGCAAGGGCCCGGGCGGCCTGCTGCGGGCGGCGAGGCCGGATCCACCGACGCCGCCGTGACCGCCGAGGCCGCCGACACTCTCCGCAAGTTCCGGCGCGACCGCGACTACAAAATGCTCGCGGGCGTGTGCGCGGGGCTCGGGCGGCAGTGCGACATGGACCCGGTGATCTTCCGGATCACGCTCGCGGTGCTCTCCGCGACCGGCGGCATCGGCCTGATCTTCTACGGCTTCGCGTGGCTCCTCGTCCCGTACCAGGACGACGAGGAGAACGAGGTCCGCAAACTCCTCACCGGCCGGGTCGACGGCCAGGCGCTGACGGCGGTGCTGTTCGCGCTGGTCGGCTGCGGAGTGTTCCTGACGATGGTGGCGAACGGCGGGGTGATGACCTTCGCCGTCGTCCTCTCCCTGCTCCTCGCGGGCGCGGGGTACTGGTCGCGGCAGCGCGGCACCCCCGACCCCGACCCGCTCGCCGCCCAGGCCGCAGCCGACGCCCCGCCGGAGGCCAAGGCACCGCCGGTCCCCGCCGCCTACCCCTCCTGGTGGCGCGACCCGATCGTCAAGGACGGCACACACGTGGGGGGCACCGGCTATCTCTGGGGCCCCCAGGACTCCCGCGACCGGGACATCGCGGCGGCGGTCAACATCAGCCTGGGCACCCCCTGGCGCAGCCGCGCGGACATACACGCCCCGCAGCCCCCGGCGCCGCGGCAGCGCGGGCCGCGCTGGATCGGCGGCTGGGTGTTCGTGCTGGCCGTTCTCGCGGGCGGCCTGGGCACGGCCGGGACCTGGGAGGACCACGCGCTGGGCACCAGCCTGCAGACCGGCCTGGCCTGTGCGCTGATCGTCTTCGGTCTGGGCATCGCGGTAAGCGCGTTCCTGGGGCGCACGGGCGCGGGCTCGATCTTCCTCGCGATCATCACGGCGGCGCTGCTCGCCGGCTCGGTCGCGCTCCCGAAGGACATCGACACGCACTGGATACGCACGACCTGGCAGCCCGCCGCGGTGGCCGACGTCCGGGCGAAGTACAACCTGGGCTCCGGCGTCGGCACCCTGGACCTGAGCCGCGTGCACGTGGCCAAGGGCCGGACGGCGGAGACGGAGGCGGAGGTCGGCGCGGGCCGGCTGAAGGTGATCGTGCCGAAGGACGCGACCGTGAAGCTGCGCATCGACGTGGGGGTGGGCGACATCCAGTTGCCGGGTGACGAGCAGAAGGACGTGGACGTGGCGCCGGACAAGCACAAGGAAGTGACCCTGACACCGGTCACGGGCGGCAAGAACACGGGCACGCTCGACATCGACATCCAGGTCGGTCTCGGCCAGGCGGAGGTGAGCCGTGCTGCGTCATGAGTTCCAGCCCGGAAAACTGATCGCGGGCCTCGCCCTGACCCTCGCGGGCGTCGTCTACGCCGGTGACGCGGGCGGCCTCTGGGACACCCCGTGGTTCGCGATCATCCCGCTCGTCACAGTGGGCCTGTTCCTGGCCGGCGCGACCAGCGTCCTGACCCGAGCGGTGCGTCGCCGACGGTCCCCACGAACAGTCACCGAGCCCCGCCAGGACATACCCGCCTGACCTCCGAGCCGCCCGGCATGTCACCGAGGCCGGCTGTCGGAACGGCCCGCCCAGGACGGCCCGCCCGGGAAGCCACCGCCTCGTCGGACGCCGACGGGGCAGGCCGAGAACCTCATCGACCTGCCCCGCAGACGCGTCAGTCAATGTCCCGCCGACCAGGGGCTACCGGCATCTGCCCGCCCGGAGCCCCCGCCGACCAGGACCTACGGCCTACCGATACCCACCCGCCCGTTGCCTCCGCCTCGCTCGAAGTGCCGCGTCCAGCGAGAACACGGACGCGCCCGCGAGGATCAGCGGGAGCCAGGCCATCAGGTAGATCAGGTCGTTGCCGTAGTAGTACGGGTCCGAGGCCCAGCTGACCGTCAGCCACAGGCTGAGGGAGATCAGGGCGCCGCCGAGGGCGGCCAGTCGGGCGAGGAGGCCGATCAGGGTGCCGATGCCGACGGCGAGTTCGCCGAGGGCGATGGCGTAGCCGAAGCCGACCGGGCTCTTGAGGGCCATGTCGACCATGGCCGGGATGGCCGCGGAGTCCCGTACGGCGCGCATCATCTCGCCGACGGAGCCGGAGCCGGAGTCCTTGAGGAACGCGCTGTCGGTGAGTTTGTCCAACCCGGCGTAGATGAACGTGACGCCGAGGAACACACGGAGAGGGAGGAGGGCGTACCGGGTCGCGGTGTCCCGCCAGTTCCGGCCCTCGTCGAGATAGGGGGGTTGCGTATCCGTACGCGTGCCGTAAGTCATAGCCGCCGCCTCTCGCCCGCCATGCCAAAGACCCCTTCAAAGACCATACGTACGTAAGGGACGGAGTGCTCAATCCGTTTGTGCCGTTTTTCGCGCCGGGGCGCACACACCGGCGTCAGTCCCTGTCAGTCCGTGACATCGATCGCGTATCGGTTGGTCTCCACGCCGGCCGCGGTGACCACCTGTACCTCCACCCGCCCGGGCTCGACGTCGGCCGGGACCGGCACGGTCAGTACCGCGTCCGTCGGGTTGCGGAAGCCGCCGGCGACCGGGACGAGCGGTACATGGACATGGACCGCGCCGATCCGTACGACCATCCGGGAGAGCCGGTCGGCGCCCTGCGCGCCCGGCGGTACGAAGCCGGCGCCGCGGATCTCGATGTCGTCGCCGGTGCGGATGGGTGCGTCGAGGTCGCCGGCCTCGCGGGAGCGGACGACGGAGAGGATCACCGGGCGCCCGCCCTCGGCGTACTTGCCGGCCACGTAGGTGGCGGCGGAGACGAGGACGACCACCGCGAGGCCCCAGGGGAGGTCGGGCAGTTGGTCCGGGCGGCGGGCCAGCCGGACGGCCGCGAAGACCACGGCGACGGCGCTGAGCACGGCGTACTGGATGTCGGCGAAGGTGCCGCGGCCGGAGTCGTCGGTCAGCAGGTCGGCCGCGCGCGGGCGGTCCGCCCGTACCTTCTGCAGTCGCTGCCCGAACACCCGCAGGCCGACGACCCGCCGGACCAGTACGGCGATCGCGCAGACCACGGCGAGGACGGTCACGACACCGGCGCCGCGGGCGAGTTCGAGCCCGGAGATCAGGGTGTCGCGCTCCGCGTGGTCGGACGCGGCGGCCAGGCGGCCGACCAGCACCAGCACGGCGTAGACGACGAACAGCACCCAGACCGCGGCGACCGTGCGGGAGGTGGAGAGCCGGTTGTCCTCGCCGATGATCGGTGCCAGTACGCCGCCGCGTGCCCGGTGGAACCAGGACGCGGCGGTCAGGGCGCCGGCCACGAGCAGCGCGGCGAGCAGTCCGGCGGTGCGTGCGGCGGTCCAGCCGGCGCCGATCGCCGTGAGGGCCTGCACCAGCAGGAGGATCAGTACGAGTGCCCACACCGTGGCCACGGCCCGGCGCCACAGGCGGGCCAGCCAGGCCTCGCCCTCGGCCCGGCCGCGTTCGGCGACGAGCCCCGCCGACTGGGTCAGTTCCTCGGAGACCCACTGCCGGGAGGCCTGGGCCGAATGCGCCACCGCGGCGGGCAGCCCCTGTCCGGCCGCGAACTCCTCGCGCAGCAGCAGGAATTCGGCGACCGCGCGCCGATGCCCCTCGCGCGCCCCGTGCGGGCAGCCCCCGCAGGTGCAGCCACCCCCGTGCGCGCCACCGGGAGCGCCGCCCGGCGCTCCCCCGTATCCCGTCCGGCCGGCGCTCGCGTCCGCGCCCCCTCTCGCCTCCTGCACCGCCACGCCCGAAGCCCGCCTTCCCCACAACCCCATCGACCGGCGGCCCCGACCGACCGTCGGCCGCCGCCTTGCAAGTCCCGCGTGATGACAGCGCATTGTGCCCTACGCCACCCCGCCTGTGTCCGGCAGGTCTGGTCGAGGCGGGTGAAGCCTTGGCCGCAGTGTTGACCCGGCTGCGAGAATTTCCCCATGGCCGAGATCATCCAGCGGGACGGGACCTGGGCCTTCGACGGCACCACGGTCAGGATCACGCCGGGTCTCCACCGCTCCGTGCCACTGTTCCGGCAGACGTACGGAGAGGTCGCGGTGCCCCTCGAAGCCGTCGCGGGCGTGGTCCTGGAGCCCGAACGCAAGCGCGGGCGGCTGCGGTTGCGGCTGCGCGAGGGCGCCGACCCCCTGCTGCAGGCCACCGGCGGGCGGCTGCCGGAAGCGGCCGACCCCTACCGGCTGCTGGTGGACGTGGACCGGTCCGGGGTCGCCGAGTACGTCGCCGAGGAGATCCGCCAGGCCCTGATGCTGGACCGGATCCCGAAGGATCCGACGAAGGCGTATCTGCTGCCGGGGCCGCCGGTTCCGGTCTCGGTGCGCTCCTCCGACGGCACCGTCTCCTTCGACGGGACCCAGGTGCGGCTCGACTGGGCCGACACCTCCGACCGGGTCAAGCGGGCGACCGGCCCGCGGATCATCGCCCTCGGCGACCTCGTGCAGGTCGAGTGGCTGCCCAACTCCGGCTACGAGGACGGCTTTCTGCGCTTCGTGACGCGGGAGACGGTGTTCTCCAAACTGCCGCCGGAGAAGGACCCGTACGCCCTCGACCTGTGGGGCAGCACCCGCCGCGACCTGCTCACGGCACTGATCGCCACCGCCGTCACCGCCCGTCTCCCCCATCCGTCCACCCGCGCCGCCGACGATCTCGCGGACCAGGACCGGCCGCAGCTGACGGCGGCCGTACCGGCGCAGTCGGACCATCACGACGTACTGCTGCGCAGGCTGCGGGAGTTGGGCGAGCTGTACCGGGACGGGGTGCTGACGGACGAGGAGTTCGCGATGACGAAGGCGGCGGTGCTGCGCGGCTTCTGAGGCCGTCGGCCGGGGTGGCAACTCAACTCAGCAGATCGGGTTCGCTGCGGCTGATGTCCTGCCAGACGGGCTGGTAGTTGATCCAGGCCACCAGGTCGCCGCCGAGCTGTTCGCGGGTGGCGACGGCGAGTTTGTGGTCGATGAGGAGCGGGCGGCCGGCCGCCTTGGCGGTGAGCTGCACCTGGCTGGACCGTTCCATCGACAGGAACCACCAGGCCGCCGCGTCCACCGAGTCGCCGACCGTCAGCAGCCCGTGGTTGCGCAGCACGAGCGCCTTGCGGGAGCCCAACGCGGAGGCGATACGGCGGCCCTCGTCGGCGTCGACGGCGACGCCGGTGTAGGCGTCGTACAGCGCGTGGTCCTCGTAGAAGGCGCAGCTCTCCTGGGTGATGGGGTCGAGGAGGTCGCCGAGCGCGGACAGGGCGCGGCCGTGCACGGAGTGGCAGTGGGCGACGGCCACGACGTCGGGGCGGGCCGCGTGGACCTGGGCGTGCACGGTGAAGGCGGCCTGGTTGACGTGGTAGCGGCCCTCGATGACCTGGCCCTCGGAGTTGGCGAGGACGAGGTCGCTCACGGTGACGTGCTTGAACGGCATCCCGAACGGGTTGACCCAGAAACAGTCGCTGTACTCGGGGTCACGAGCGGTTATGTGGCCCGACACACCGTCCTCGAAACCGAGCCGTCCGAAGATCCGCAGAGCGCCCGCGAGCCGCTCCTTGCGGTGCCGGCGCTCGTCGTCGAGCGACTCGTGCATGGGCGGCATGGCGAAACGCAGCCGGTCCGTGGGGAGCGGCATCGGTGGGGTCGGCCCGTGCATGTGGTCCTCCGGCACTGGGTTGCTGTACGGGGCGGAAGTTACCGTCGGTCAGCGCAGGAGAACAGGCCTGTGATGTAAAGATGACGCACGCGACCGAATCACGACAGAAGATGTCGGGTTTACGGGCGACGATCAACGTATGACATCGAACTGGGCCGCCTTCCGCCGCGCCGCACCCGAGCTGGCGCGGACCGCCGAGGAACGCTTCGCCGGCCACACCCACCACGTCCTGGCCACCCTGCGCGCGGACGGCTCCCCGCGCACCAGCGGCCTGGAGGTCCGTTTCCTGGACGGTGAGCTGTGGTTCGGGATGATGACGGGCTCGCTCAAGGCCCTCGACCTGCGCCGGGACCCCCGCTTCGCGCTCCAGACCAATCCAGGCGAGGGCACCGGCATGGCCGGCGGGGACATCCGCGTCGGCGGGCGAGCGCTGGAGGTCGAGGACGGGTCGGTGAAGCGGGCCTACACGCAAGAGGTGGAACCGCCGGAGCCGTTCCACCTCTTCCGCACCGAGTTGACGGAGGTCGTACGGACCTACGTCGAGGACGAGAAGTACCTCGTCGTCGAGATCTGGCAGCCCGGAGAGCCGATACGCACGCTCAAGCGGACCTGAACCCCTGCGAACAGGGGATCTACTCCCACTCGATGGTCCCCGGCGGCTTGCTCGTGACGTCGAGGACGACCCGGTTGACGTCGGCGACCTCGTTCGTGATGCGGGTCGAGATCTTCGCGAGGACGTCGTACGGCAGGCGCGACCAGTCGGCTGTCATGGCGTCCTCGCTCGACACCGGGCGCAGGACGATCGGGTGGCCGTAGGTGCGGCCGTCGCCCTGGACGCCGACGCTGCGGACGTCCGCGAGCAGGACCACCGGGCACTGCCAGATCTCACGGTCCAGGCCGGCCGCGGTCAGCTCCTCGCGGGCGATGGCGTCGGCCTCGCGGAGCAGGTCGAGGCGGTCCTTGGTGACCTCGCCGACGATCCGGATGCCGAGGCCGGGGCCCGGGAAGGGCTGGCGCTGGACGATCTCGTCCGGCAGGCCCAGCTCCTGGCCGACCATCCTGACCTCGTCCTTGAACAGCTTGCGCAGCGGCTCGATGAGCTGGAATTCCAGGTCTTCGGGCAGCCCGCCCACGTTGTGGTGGGACTTGATGTTGGCCGTGCCGGTGCCGCCGCCGGACTCGACGACGTCCGGGTAGAGCGTGCCCTGCACCAGGAAGGCGACCTCGGGACCCTCGTCCGCGATGATCTCGGCCTGCGCCTGCTCGAAGACGCGGATGAACTCACGCCCGATGATCTTCCGCTTCTGCTCCGGGTCGGAGACCCCGGCGAGCGCGGTGAGGAACCGCTCCTCCGCGTCCACGACCTTCAGCTGAACGCCGGTCGCGGCCACGAAGTCCTTCTCGACCTGCTCGGTCTCACCCTTGCGCATCAGACCGTGGTCGACGTACACGCAGGTCAGCTGGGAGCCGATGGCCTTCTGGACGAGGGCTGCGGCTACGGCGGAGTCGACGCCGCCGGACAGGCCGCAGATGGCGCGCTTGTCGCCGACCTGCTCGCGGATCGCGGCGACCTGCTCGTCGATCACGTTGCCGGTGGTCCAGTTCGGCGTGAGGCCCGCGCCCCGGTACAGGAAGTGCTCCAGGACCTGCTGGCCGTGCGTGGAGTGCATGACCTCGGGGTGGTACTGGACGCCGTAGAGCTTCTTCTCGTCGTTCTCGAAGGCGGCGACCGGGACGACGTCCGTGGAGGCCGTGACCGAGAAGCCCTCGGGGGCGGCGGAGCAGGCGTCGCCGTGCGACATCCACACCGACTGCTCGTCCGGGGTGCCCTCGAAGAGGGTGGAGGACGACCTGGAGACGTGCAGCGGGGTACGGCCGTACTCGCGGGCCCCGGTGTTGTCGACCGTGCCGCCGAGCGTCGTCGCCATCAGCTGGAAGCCGTAGCACATGCCGAAGACGGGGACGCCGGCCTCGAAGAGCGCGCAGTCCAGACGCGGGGCGCCCTCCGCGTACACCGAAGAGGGGCCGCCGGAGAGGATGATCGCCGCCGGGTCCTTGGCGAGCATCTCCGCGACCGGCATGGTGCTCGGCACGATCTCGCTGTAGACCCGTGCCTCACGGACGCGACGGGCGATGAGCTGGGCGTACTGCGCGCCGAAGTCGACGACCAGGACGGTGTCGGGGGCGGCGGCAGTAGGGGTCGCTGGTGACACGGGAGCCTTCCGGCGGTGGGGCGGGGGTCTGGTGTGTACGCCGATTCTACCGAGGCCCGCCCCCAGGCCGTCCCGTGGCATACTGGCACCCATGCTCACCCACGCGACCTTCCTCTTTACCTATGGCAACCGGCCCACCGGCTGCCATGGTCGTGCTGCTTGAGCAACTGACAAGCGACTTCCCAGGCGCCCCGGGCCGACAAGGCCCGGGGCGCCTGTGGTTTTCCCGGACCTTGCCGCTCCGGGGCTCCGCACCGCATCCGACGAGGGGCCCAGACATGACCGCCACCGCAGCGGAGCAGACCGGCGCGCACACCCCCGAGGCAGTCGGGGTGATCACCGGCGCCCGGGAGCGCATCGACGCGCTCGACGACCGGATCATCGGCCTGATCCAGGAACGGATGGCGGTCTCCGCCGTCATCCAGGACGCCCGGATCGAGTCCGGCGGCCGGCGCGTGAACCTCTCGCGCGAGATGGAGATCCTCGGCCACTACCGGGACGCGCTGGGCAAGCCCGGCACCTCGCTCGCGATGACGCTGCTCGAACTGTGCCGCGGTCGCATCTGAGTTCGGGCCCGTTCTCACCCGTACGGCGCGTGACCGGTACGCAAGACGCTTCGTTGGTCCCGATGTCCGTGCCAGCCAGGGGCGGGCCCGAAAGAACCACGCGTGGCTCCGCTGGGGCGATGAGACGTACGGGATCGTGCCGTGCGTCGTGGGACCTCGCTCCAGGGTCGTGACCGGACGGCAGGGGACAGCAGCCCGGTCACCCAAGAGAACGGTCGGCTCCGGGGACGCCCGGAGCCGTCCGACGGAAATTGCAAATATGCACGATCCTGGGTCAAACGGTTGCGGAGGCCGCGAGCATCCAGCACGATGCGTAGAAAGCCCCAAGTCCCGTCACAACTCAAGGCATTGCCCTGTACCAGCTCCTCGCACTGCCCTGTACTTCCGTACTGCCAGAGGTCGAGACCATCCGTGCGCCCGGTTCGCGCCGGGGCGGCGACCAGGGCGCACAGACAAGCGGCGCAACCCCCCGGCGCCGCTCCCAGGCACCGGCGCTGCCCTGACGTCGGTGCTGACGGAGAAGGGCCCCGCGGACGCACGTCCCGCGGGGCCCTTCGCACGTGTACGGAGTCCGTCAGGTGCGGCTCACCGTGCCGCAGTCCCCGCTCTCCTCGCCGATGTCCCGGCTGCGGTCGTACGGGTCGACCGACGGCCCGGTCGGAGTGGCACTCGCGGAGGGGGCCTGGGACGGGAACCGGGGGTGCAGATAGCCGTCGTTGACGTCGCAGGCGGAGTTACCGGCGTCCTCGTCGTACTTGACGACCATCAACCGGCCGGACGTGACCTTGTAGTGCGCGGGGTCGGGGAGTTCGGTGTCGATGACCCGGCGCACGATGGTGCGGGTGACCTCGGTCGAGCCGTCGGTGCGGACGACCGGGTAGACGAAGGTGAAGTCGGCGTGCACCGTGACCGCGTCGAACCTGCCCTTCTTGAAGGTGATCCGGCCGCGCGTCTTGATCACGTCACCGACCAGCCGCACCTCGTCCGGGTCGAAGCGGCTGAACATCGACAGCGGGTCGTGAGCCTCGCTCGGCGCGCGCAGGGCGGTGTTCAGGTCGTCGATCAGGCCCGGCTGCTTCGGGTCGAGCACCGAGAGCGCGGCCACGGGCCGGGCGCCGGCCACCACCTTCGGGTTCAGGTTCGCGTCGATCAGCAGCTTCCTGGTCTGCTGGAGGGCCAGTTCGACCTTGTCCTTGGAGACCGCGCCGACGACCGTGGCCTTCGGGAGCACGATGCCGGCCCCGCCGTCGGCCCAGTTCAGCGCCGGGGAACCGGCGAACGGCTCGTCGAGCGTGGGGGTCGCGGGGTCGGCCGCGCCGGGCGCCGCGGTGGGCGGCGCGGTCTCGGCGGCCAGCGGGGAGGCGGCCTCGTCCACGTCCGCCTGCCCGCCGAAGGGGTCGCCGGGAAGCAGCGACGGCTTCATCGCGACGACGGCCACGGCGATCGCGACGGGTACGCCGATGATCGCCCACATCTTGCGGCGGCGGCCCTTCTTCGCCGTACCGGTCGGGCCGGTGCGCCAGCCCTCGGACGGCGCCCCCTCGCGCTTCAGCCGCTCGCTGACCATGCGGGCCCGGGCGGAGGGCTCCTTGGGAGCGGAGCCGCGGATGTCCCGCTCACTGTCACGGATGAACTGCTCCCACACCTCGTCGGGTATGGAGGAGGACGGCTCGTCCCCCGCTGGATCCTCGGACCGTCTGTCAGACATCGGGCTCTCTCTTGGGTGGGTCGACTGGCCGAGGATAGCCATGCGCATGCCGATTACTCATCCCGGAAAGTTTCCGCGCATACGGAGGCAACCATTCCCGCACCTCGTCGGTCACACCACCAGAACCAAAGGCCACAGACGAAGTGAAGGACCTGCGCTCGGAGGGGGGTGCAGGTCCTTCACTTCGTCTGCTTCGGTTCCCGTTCGGGCTTGGGCTCCTACTTCTTCGGGGGCACCGTCGGCATCCCCAGGAACGGCAGTCGCAGCCCGCCGAACGCCTCCGTGGGGACGGCCGGGGCCTGCGGCTCGACCGGCTTCAGTCGCTCGTACGCCGCTCCCTGCGCCGGACGGGGATCCGCCTCGCCTTTGTTCGGCCAGAACGACATCGCGCGCTCGGCCTGCGCGGTGATCGTCAGCGAAGGGTTCACACCCAGGTTGGCCGAGACCGCGGAACCGTCGACGACGGAGACGCCGGGGTGGCCGTAGAGGCGGTGGTACGGGTCGATGACACCGCTCTCGCGCGAGGAACCGATCGGGCAGCCGCCGAGGAAGTGGGCGGTGAGCGGGGTGCCCATCAGCTCGCCGACGTTCGAGCCGGCGAAGCCGTTGATCTCGGCGGCGATCGCGGACGCACCCTCCGAAGCGGCCCTGATCTGCTTGGGGTTGGGGGCGCCGTGGCCCTGCCGGGCGGTGAGCAGGCCCTTGCCGACGCCGTCCGGTTTCAGGTACGTCGTCAGCGAGTTGTCCAGCGACTGCATCACCAGGCCGATGATGGTCCGCTCCGACCAGCGGCGGTTGGAGAGGGAGCGCAGCACGAGAAGGGGATGGCGGGTGGCGTTGCGCAGCCAGGCCAGCGCCCTCGACGAGCCCTCGGCGTACGGGACCTGGAGGATCGACAGGCCGCCCATCGAGTTGGAGCCCCGGCCGTAGCGGACCGGCTCGATGTGGGTGTTCTCGTCCGGGTGGACCGAGGACGTGATGGCGACTCCGCGCGTGAAGTCGACCTTCGCCTCGCCCGTCGCTTTGCGGTAGCGGCGGTTGTTGGTCTGGGCGCCGACCAGGGCCTCGGAGTTGGTGCGGGTCAGCTCGCCCAACTTCTCGGAGACGTACGGCAGTTGGCCGCCCGCCTTCATCCTGTGCAGCAGGGTCTGGGTGCCGTAGGTGCCGGCGGCGAGGACGACCTGGCGGGCCTTGAAGGTGCGGCCGCCGGATTTTCGGCGGTCGTCGGTGGGGAGCGTGGCGACCGCGTAGCCGCCCTGCGAGTCGTCGGTGACCGACACGACGGTCGTCATCGGGTGCACGACCGCGCCCGCTTTTTCGGCGAGGTAGAGGTAGTTCTCGTTGAGGGTGTTCTTCGCGCCGTGCCGGCAGCCGGTCATGCACTCGCCGCACTCGGTACAGGCCTTGCGGTCGGGCCCCGCACCGCCGAAGTAGGGGTCTGTGACCGGGTCGCCGGGGGCCGCCTTCGACTTCCCCTCGGCGTCCTTGCCGTCGCCGAAGAAGACGCCGACCGGGGCCATGTGGAAGGTGTCTCCTACGCCCATGCGGTCGGCGGCTGCCTTCAGATGGACGTCGGACGGGGTCATCGTCGGGTTGAGGCGTACGCCGAGCATGCGCTGTGCCTGGTCGTAGTACGGCTTCAACTCCTCCTGCCAGTCCGTGATGTCACGCCACTGGGGGTCGTCGAAGAACGGCTTCGGCGGGACGTAGAGGGTGTTGGCGTAGTTGAGGGAGCCGCCGCCGACGCCTGCGCCGGCGAGGACCATGACGTTGCCCAGGAGGTGGATGCGCTGGATTCCGTACATGTTGAGCTTGGGGGCCCAGAGGTAGTTCTTGAGGTCCCAGGAGTTCTTGGGGAGGGACTCTCTGGTGAAGCGGCGGCCTGCTTCCAATACGCCGACGCGGTAGCCCTTTTCGGTCAGGCGCAGGGCGGTCACTGAACCGCCGAAGCCGGAGCCGACGACTAGGACGTCGTAGTCATAGGGATCTTGCGACAACGTGTTCTCCTCATTGAGATTCGCTGCGGGCCGTCTTTGATCACCTGAGGCGGAGTGCCTTCATCACGCGGAGGCTGCGGCTCATGAACTGGGCGTACTGCTCGTCGTTCATTCCCAGGGACGGGGCCATCGGCAGGAGTCGCTGTTGGGCGATCGTCTGGGCCTCGGTGTACTTGAGGATGCCCTCGGAGCCGTGGCGGCGGCCGAGGCCGGAGTCCTTCATGCCGCCCATCGGGGACTGGACGCTGCCGTAGGCGGAGGCGTAGCCCTCGTTGACGTTGACCGTGCCGGTGCGCAGGCGGGCGGCGACGGTGCGGCCGCGGGCGGCGCTCTTCGTCCAGACCGAGGAATTGAGGCCGTACGGCGTGGAGTTGGCGGCCTCGACGGCCTCGT
This sequence comes from Streptomyces pseudovenezuelae, assembly GCF_029892565.1. GTDB lineage: Bacteria > Actinomycetota > Actinomycetes > Streptomycetales > Streptomycetaceae > Streptomyces > Streptomyces pseudovenezuelae_A. Next base: position 218,498 of record NZ_JARXVH010000007.1, read on the forward strand.
CGTCCGTCTTGAAGCGGTAGAGGGAGACGACCGGGCCGAAGGTCTCCTCGGCGCAGACGGCCATGGGGGCCTCGACACCGTCGAGGATGGTCGGCTCGAAGAAGTACGGGCCGATGTCCGGACGGGCGTGTCCACCGGCCACGAGCCTGGCGCCCTTGGCGACGGCCTCCTCGACGTGGCGGGTGACGGCCTCCAGTTGGCGTTCGCCGGCCAGCGAGCCCATGTCGGCGCCGTAGGAGAGGGACGTGCCCAGACGCATGGCCTTGGTGCGGGCGGCGAAGCGGTCGAGGAAGGCGTCGGCGATCGACTCGTGGACGTACAACCGCTCGATGGAGACGCACAGTTGGCCCGCGGAGGAGAAGCAGGCGCGGACCGCGCCCGCCGCCGCCTTCTCGACGTCCGCGTCCTCCAGGACCACCATGGCGTTCTTGCCGCCGAGTTCGAGGGAGACGCCGACCAGACGGGCCGCCGCGCCCTGCGCGACCTCGCGGCCGGTGCGGGTGGAGCCGGTGAAGGAGACGTAGTCGGCGTGCTTGACGATCTCGGGGCCGATGACCGGGCCGTCGCCGATGACGACCTGGAAGACGTCGGCGGGCAGGCCGGCCTCGATGAGGAGGTCGCGCGCCCAGAGGGCGGTCAGGCAGGTCTCGGTGTCGGGCTTCATGACGACCGCGTTGCCCGCGACGAAGGCGGGCAGGGCGTCGCCGACGGAGAGTTCGAGCGGGTAGTTCCAGGGGGCGATCTGGCCGACCACCCCGCGGGGGTGGCGCAGTTCGGTGACCTTGGTGAGGGTCGGGACGGCGCCGGTGTGCCGCTTCGGCTTGAGGTAGGCGGGGGCCTTTCGGCCGTAGTGGCGGGCCGCGACGGCGACGGCCTGGACCTCCTCGTGCGCGTGCAGCCGCGCCTTGCCGGTCTCCAGCTGGACGAGGTCCAGGACCTCGGCCTGGCGGGCCAGCACCAGGTCGTGGAAGCGGAGCAGGACGGCCGCGCGCTCCCGGACCGGCGTCTGCGCCCACAGCGCCTGCGCCACGCGGGCCGCCGCGAAGGCCTCCGCCACGTCCTCGGGTGTCGACTGAGGCAGGTCGGCCAGCTTCTCGCCGGTGAAGGGGCTGTGGTTGGCGGTGCGCCCGGAACCGGTCACGCCCTTGGTGAGCTGGGCGACCAGCTCGGGGGTGACCACGTCCGCGGCGGTGCGGGCGCCCTCGGGGGCGGGGGCGAGGGGGTTGGTGCCGGCAACGGTGGTGCCGGTCTTCTCCGGGGCCTGCGAGTCCGTCATGACGGGCAGCGTATGCCGGAGCGGAGGCTTTGGGTACCCGTCGGTAACGCGGCTTCACCGACCGCACACACACCGCCAGTGATCACTGGCAGCGAACCCACTGATCAGGCTGTTGTTCGAGGGCGGCCGGTCCTGTTCAGCCCTTCGCGATCACGAGACGGTCCTTGGCGCCCTCGAACACCGCGGTGCCCTTCTTCTCGCTGGGCGTGCCCTTGGGCATGTCCACCCGCAGCTCGTACATGCGGTCGTCTGCGGTCGCGATGATCAGCTGGATCACCCGGGTCGGGGACTCGTCCTTGTTGTAGGTGATGTCGGAGAGAACCGCGTCCAAGCCCTGATAGACGGTACGGGTCCCCCCGCCGCTCGCGTCGTGCGCGTAGCCGTTCCAGATGTTGTACACCTTCTGCGCGCGGTCCAGTACGGTGCCGGGCGCCGTGTCCCACAGGGTGAGGCGGACCTGGACGAGCCCGATGTCGTAGACGACGAGCCGGGGTTGGTCGGCGGCACTGCCCTCGCGGGCGGCCTCCTTGTACTCGGCGGGGAGGGAGAGAACGGCGTCCATGTCCTGCTCGCGGTGGGCGGTCCAGGAGGTGCCGGGGAGGGTGGGGCTGGCGGCGGGCGCGGGGGCGGCGCTCCCGGAGGCAGCGGGGGCCGAGCTGTGGGCGACGGAGGACTCGAGGTCGGATCCGTCGTCGGACGCCGTGAAGTGGGGCACGGTGAGCACGGCGCCGCCCAGGACGAGGACGCCGGCGGTGGCGAGGAGGGCGGGGCGGAGGAGGAGCCGGCGCTTGGGGTGGGGGCGTGCGTCCGGGGTCGGGACGGTCTGGGTCGCCGGTTCGGAGGAGGCGCCCGGGGTCGGCCGGGGATCGTGACCTGCCGGTCGGGATTCGGGGGCGGCCGACCGGGGATCGGAGGTTGCCGGTCGGGGATCGGAGGTCGGCCCGGCTGTCGGGGGTGCCTCGGAGTCCGAGGGCGGTCCGGAGTCCGAGGGCGACTCGGTGATCGCGTCCGGTACGTCCTCCTCGGGTGTCCGTCCATGTCCGGGCGCGGCCGTCTCGTCGGTCACCGCCGCCGGCCTCGACGGCGCTCGTGACGCCGGCCCCACCCCCAGCCGTACCGTCCCCGCGTCGTCCGTGAACTCCCGCAGCAGCGACGGGTCCTGAATGGCCGTCATCTCCCCGGCGGAGCCGACCGGCACCGGCCAGCCCTCGGCCACCGCCTCCAGGATCGCGCCCGCCTCCTCCGCGCCGGGCCGCTGTTCGGGGTCCTTCGCGAGCAGGCGGGTGATCAGCGCGCCGAGCGGGCCGGCCTGTTTCGGCTCGGGCGGGTCGGAGGCGATGACCGCGGCGAGGGTGGACTCCACCGTCGTACGCCGGAACGGGGACCAGCCCTCGACGGCCGCGAACAGCAGGACGCCCAGGGCCCACAGGTCGGAGGACGGACCCGCGCCGCGGCCCGACATCCGCTCGGGCGCGACGAACTCCAGCGAACCGATGAACTCCCCGCTCATGGTGAGGGATTCCTCGCCCTGGACATGGGCGATGCCGAAGTCGGTGAGGACGACGCGGCCGTGCGTGCCGAGGAGCACGTTGGCGGGCTTGACGTCCCGGTGGACGATGCCGACGGCGTGCGCGGCGTGCAGGGCGCCGAGGACGGCGCGGCCGATACGGGCGGCTTCGGGGGCCTCGACCGGGCCGCGCTGGAGGAGTTCGTGGAGGGACTCGCCGCGGATCAACTCCATGACGATCCAGGGGAGTCCGTCCTCCTCCACGACGACGTCATGGATGGAGACGGCGGCCGGATGCTCGACCCGGGCGGCGGCGCGTGCTTCGCGGTAGAGGCGGTGCGCGGCCCGTTGCCGGTGCTCGTCCTCCGGATCACCGGGCAGCCGGGGCTGCTTGACGGCGACGTCCCGGCCCACGAGTTCGTCGTACGCACGCCAGACAGTGCCCATCCCGCCGGAGCCGATGCGCTCGGTCAGCCGGTAGCGCCCACCCAGCAGCCGTCCCTCGCGCGTCCGTTCGCCGCCTGCACTCATGCCCCATCAGTACCCTGCGGGGCGCCCGGTTGTCGACGCGGGCCGGACGTGACGACCACTACGGCGTCCAGCGGGCGAACGTGAGCGCGCCGGCCCGTCGCCGCACCTCCGCCACGCCCGAGCCGCCGAGGTGCGCGGGGATCACCAACTCGCCCTGGTCAGCAGCCCGTTCCAGCACCCGTCGGCGACTCGTGGCCGCCCGCGCGAGGTCCAGATCGAAGCGGCTGTTGCACTCGGGGTGCGGGATCTGGACCGGGCTGTGCAGCAAGTCGCCCACGAGAACCGCCCGTTGGCCGCGCGAGGCGACGCGCAGGACCGCCGAGCCCGGGGTGTGGCCGGAAGCCGACTCCAGGGTGAGCTGGTCGTCGATGCAGTACTCGCCGTCCCACAGCACGGCCTGCCCGGACTTGTGCACGGGCGCGACGCTGTCCTCGTAGATCAGACGGTCGTCGGGGCGCAGGCCGCCGCCGTATCCGCCGTCGGGACCGAAGTGGTGGTCGTCGGCGGCGGGGAGAAGATAGGTCGCGTCGGGGAAGGTGGGCACCCAATTCCCTTCCTGGTCATGGGTGTTCCAGCCGACGTGATCCCCGTGGATGTGAGTGTTCACGACGAGGTCGACATCCTCGGGCCGCACGCCGGCCCGCGCCAGCAGTCCCGGAAGGTCGCCGCCCTGTCGCTGGTGGAACAGCGGATTGCCGGGGCGTTCCCGCCCGTTGCCCACCCCGGTGTCCACGACCACGGTCCGCCCGCCGCTGCGCAGCACCCACGTCTGGATCGCGACCACGGCCCGGTCGCTCTCGGGCTCCCAGTGGTCCGGAACGAGCACCTCCCGGTGGGCCTGCCACATCTCGGGGCTCGCGTCGGGCAGGAAATCCCGGGTCCCGGCGTAGGGCGCCTGCCACTCGACGACCCGGGTGAGCTCTACGTCTCCGATCAGGAAACCCTGTGCGTTGCTCTGTGCATTGCTCTGCACGTTGCTTTCTGCGTTGTCATCAGCCATGCCGTCGACGCTACGGGGAATGAATGAGCATCCCAATGCCTGAACTGCTCGTCCGAATACGCCAACGCCTCAAGAGCGATCCGCTGCCGCGTAACCTGGGGACCATGGACGTGGTGAGCGACGCGATCTCCGCCGTGCGTATCGGGCAGCCCTCCTCCAATCGGCTCCAGGTGGAGGGCAGTTGGAGCACGCGGCTCGCGCCGTACGGGGGTGCGGGGTTCCATGTCGTGCTCGCGGGCGGTTGCTGGCTGGTGCCGGACGGGGGCGGTGCGGCGGTGACGCTGGGCGCCGGGGATGTCGTACTGCTGCCGCACGGGACGGGGCATGTGCTGGCGGACGCTCCCGGGGATACGGCGCGGGCGGTGCCGTTCGAGGAGATGCGGCGGCCTGCCGGAGGTGGGGTCGGGAGTGAGGTCGGGGGCGGGCGTGGAGTGGAGCTGCTGTGCGGGAAGTACCGCCTGGACCGCAGCCGGGTGCATCCGCTGATGGCCGAGCTGCCGGAGGTCGTCCACCTGCCCAACCGGGTCGGCGCCCACCCCGAACTCCGCGCCGCCGTCGACCTGTTGGCCCGCGAACTCGACGAGCGCCGGCCGGGTTCCTGTCTGGCCCTGCCGAGCCTGCTCGACCTGCTGCTGATCTACATGGTCCGGGCGTGGATGTCGGACGCGGCGACGGGGGTGGAGGCGGGCGGGGCGACGGGTGTGTGGCCGGCGGTTCTGAGCGACCCGGTGACCACGGTCGCGCTGCGCGCCCTGCACTCCGACCCGGCGGCGCCCTGGACCAACGACCGCCTTGCCGCCGAGGCGGGCGTCTCCCGGGCGACGCTGGCCCGGCGGTTCACGGCGCTGGTGGGACGGCCGCCGATGGCGTACCTGACGTGGTGGCGACTGACCCGCACGGCGGCGCTGCTGCGGGACACCGACGTCCCGTTGGCGTCCGTCGCCCGCGAGACCGGGTACAGCACGCCGTACGCCCTCTCGCACGCGTTCAGCCGGGAGTTCGGGGTGACGCCGGGGAGGTATCGGGCGGGGGTGCGGGGCGGGTGAGGGTGCGAGGCGGGTGAGGGCGCGTCAGAGCTTGTCGACGTCCAGGTTCGTGATCGCGGCCTGCGCCACCTCGCGGCCGCGGTCGGTGAAGTCGCCCTTGCCCGGGTAGCTGACGGTGAGCCGGTACAGGTCGCCGGCCGAGGTCTTGTAGTAGAAGACCCGCACCTCGCGAGGGAGCGGGTCCTGGCTGTCGTCGGTCTGGTAGACCACCGTGTTCTCGCCGGCCTGCTTGCCCTTGTACGTCGTCGGCTTCGGGTCCGTCTTCGGGTTGGCGGGCATGTTGAGGTCGTACTCGCCGCTCTCCCTGAACTTGTCGTTGTCGGCGTACATTTGCGCGGCCGAGGAGCCCTTGATGTCGCCGGAGGTGTCCTCGGACTTCTTCTCCAGGCCCAGGGTGATCCGGATCGCGCCGCTCGGGTCGCTGTACCTGACCCAGTGGGTCTCGTCGCTCTTCCGGTCGGGCACCTCCGGGCGGTAGCTGGCCGGCGTGGCCAGTGTCGCGGCGACATCCCGCACGTGGTGCGTCTTCCACCCGTCCGGCAAGCCTCCCGACCCCCCGAACGGATCCGCGACCACCACGAACGCCGACGCCCCCGCCAACACCGCGGCCACGACGACCCCCGCGCCGAACGCCAGCCACGTCCTACGACCGCCCCCGCCACCCGGCGCAACGACCTGAACCGCCTGCGTGGGCACCGGCGTCGGCGGGTTCGCCGTCTCCTCCAGCAGCGCCCTGACCTGGGCCGCGTTCGGTCTGTGCGCCGGGTCCTTGTGGAGCAGGCCGGTGATCACGCTGGCCAGTGGCCCCGACGCCGAAGTCGGCGGTGCGGGCGTGCCGTTGAGGACCGACTGGAGCGTGGCCGGGGTGTTGCTGCGACGGAACGGCGAGACGCCCTCCGTGGCCGCGTAGAGGACGACACCGAGGGACCAGAGGTCGGAGGAGGGGCCGGGGCGCTGGCCCAACACCCGCTCGGGGGCGATGTATTCGGGCGAGCCGACGAAGCCGCCGGTGTCCGTCAGGTTCGTCTCGCCCTCGATCTGGGCGATGCCGAAGTCGGTGAGGACGACCCTGCCGTGCCGGCCCAGCAACACGTTGTCCGGTTTCACGTCGCGGTGCAGGATGCCCGCCGCGTGCGCGGCCTCCAGCGCGCCGAGCACCTCCAGGCCGACCCTGGCTGCTTCGCGCGCGTCCAGCGTGCCCTCCTGCAGGGCGTCGCCGAGCGAACGGCCGTGCACCAGCTCCATGACGATCCACGGCTGACCGTCCACTACGGCCACGTCATGGACGTTCACGACAGCCGGATGGTCGAGGCGTGCCGCGGCGCGGGCCTCGCGGCGCATCCGCTCGAAGGCGTTGGCGCGTTCGCGTTCGGGAAGCGTGTCCGGGACGCGGGGTTCCTTGACGGCGACCTCACGGTCCACCGTCTCGTCCTTGGCCCGCCACACCGTCCCCATGCCACCGTGCCCCAGCTTGGACAGAAGCCGGTAGCGACTGGCGATGAGGCGGCCGGTGCCGGGCTCCTGCGGCGGCACGGCCTGCTGGGGCGGCGCGACCTGGTCGGACGGCACGACCTGCGTATGCACGGCGACCGGATTCGGCGGTTGCAGAACAAAACTCGTCGTCTCGTCGGACTCGTGCCCGGATCCCCCGTTGCTGCTCATGCCACCATCCATATCGCGCCATGCGGCCCCGCATCCACACAGAACGCACAGCGGTCACAGACCCGTGACTCAGCTCGCCGCTTATTTCCCGTTATGAGCGGACGAACGTGTCCACCGCGACATCGAAGTACTCCTTCGCCTCCCGCACCTTCCCGACCGGCGCCGACACCCACACGTCGTACAGCCGGCCGCCCTCCTCCCAGCACAGGTCGTAGGTGTGCCGGGGACCTTCGGCCGTGCTGAAGCCGTTCCAGGTGAACTCCCAGAGGGCGGCGGGGAGTTCGTGGTGCGTGGTCTCGGTGACCCGGCCGTCGTGGTAACCGGGGTTGGTGTCCGGGCCCTTGGCCGCCGCGCGCCGCATCACCGCGAGCGGGCCGCCCGTCTGGGGATCGGTGACCTTGATGCCGAGGCGGAAGGTCTGCCCCGGCGACATGTAGAAGACGCGCTCGCCCTGGAGCGTGCGGGTGAAGCCCTCCGGGACGGCGAGCGAGAAGCCGGCGGGGTCGTCGGCGACGCGGTAGCCGGAGGGCGCGGAGGCGTGGGTTCCGCCGGTCGGCGCGGGGGAGGAAGGGCGGGACGCGCTCGGTGTCGCCGTACCGGCGGTCGGCGTACCGCTCACCGGCGTACTCGGCGCGGACGTAAGCGAAGTAGGCGAACCAGGAGCCGACGTCGCGCTCACCGACACCCCGGGCCCCGAACTCTTCGGCACCCCGCCTCCGCCCCCTCCCCCGTCCCCGTTCATGAGCAGCGCCGCCGCCGACACCCCCGCCCCAGCCATCGCGGCGACGAGCAGCCCGGCCACCAGCACGCCCCGGGTGGAGCGCCGGGTCTCGACCGTCGGAGAGGGCGGTGTGGGCGTCGTCGTCGGGGCGGGCGTCGGTCCGGGCACATCCTGCCGGGTAGGCGTGTAGTCGGGCGGGAGTTGGGGCGTACGGCCGGTTTCCAGATAGACCCGGAGCATCCGCTCGGCCCGCGCCGCGTCCAGCCGCCGGTCCGGGTCCCGCTCCAACAGGCCCCGTACGACGGGCAGTAGGGGCGCTGCCTGGGCAGGTGGGCGGATCTCGTCGAAGACGACGGCGTGCAGGATGCCGCCCAACGAGTCGCGCCGGAACGGGGATTCACCGCTGAGGATCGTGCACAGCAGCCCGCCCAGCGACCACAGGTCGGACTCCGGGCCGGTCCGCGCCCCCGACATCCGCTCCGGCGCCGTGTACTCGGGCGAGCCGACGAAGGCCCCGGTCTCGGTGAGCGTCGTGGCGCCCGCGACCTGCGCGATACCGAAGTCGGTGAGGACGACCCGGTCTCCCTCGGACCCCAACAGGACGTTGGCGGGCTTGATGTCGCGGTGCAGGACGCCGGCCGCGTGCGCCGTGGCCAGCGCGCTCAGCAGGGCGATGCCGATCCGCGCGGCCTCGGGGGCGTCGACCGGGCCGCGCCTGGAGATCCGGTCGGCGAGGGAGCCGCCGTCGATCAACTCCATGACGAGATAGGGGCGTTCGTCCTGCTCGACGACGTCGTGGACGACGATGATGTGCGGGTGCCGGAGTTGGGCCACGGCACGGGCCTCACGCAGGGTGCGGTCGCGCTGGCGCCGGGTCTCCTCCACGGAGAGCGTCTCGTCGAGGTCGAGCGGTATCTCCTTGACCGCCACCTGCCTGCCGAGCAGTTCGTCGGTCGCCCGCCAGACCACGCCCATGCCGCCGCGGCCGAGCCTCGACTCCAGCCGGTAACGGCCCGCGATGACGCGGACGCCTGCCCCCTCGGTCCCCATGCGCCCCATCCTGCCGCAGATGGCGTCGGTGCCCTCGAAATCCGGTCGCCGTCCGAGGCTTCTCCTCAGGTCGACAGAACGGCCCCGGGAGAGAACTCGTGTTCCCCCCCGGGGCCGGTCACCGCGTCGTCAGCAGTGCTTCAAGCTGCCGTGGTCCGAGAGGAGATCGCCGCGAACCCAGCCGTACTTGCCGGTGCTGTCGTCCCTCAGGTAGGTCCAGAAGTACGCCTCATCCAGATACAGGTAGCAGTGGTAGTCCAGCTTGTGGCCGCTGCTCGCCTTGCCGACGATGGAGCAGGAGGTGCTGGGGCCCGAACGGATGTTGCCCCCGCTTCCCGTGGCCTTCCAAGCACTGCCGTCCTTGTCCGAGTAGCCTTCCCCGCACCTGTCGGTCGCCGCCGCGTTGGCAGGCGTGACCAGCAACGCGGGTATCGCCGCGGTGGCCGCGACGATCGACAGCAGCCGAACAATGGTCTTCTTCTTCAACCTTGACTCCCCGTAGTAACCGCTCAGATGGCCGATGGCATGCTCACATCACGCCTGCCCGGAAGGGTAACAGGGGACCAACTGCCGTTCCTACTGCGGCTGTTGCCAGCTCTGCAGAACCCACTTGAACTGCTTGCTCGTCGTCGCCCAGTCCTTCTCCGGCGATGACATGTAGATCGCGTACTCGACGCCGTCCCGCGAGAAATACGTCTCCTCGACGGCGTGGCGCGGCCCGGCGACGTAGGGCGGGTCCTTGGCCAGCGCCGTCCAGGTGTACTCCCACAGCGAGCCCTTGCGGTCGCGGTAGGTGTTCTCCTCCATGGTCACCCGCTGGTAGTCGACCAGATCCTGGAGCTGCTGCTCCAGGTCCTCCTGGTGCGCCTTGGCGTCGGCGAAGTCCGATGACTTGTCGATGGCGATGCGGACGAAGTGCTTGCCGCCGTCGGGCGAGTAGTCGACCTGCCGCAGATCGCCGTCGACCCCGAGGACCGACCGCGTCCACCCCTTGGGCAGATGAAGGCTGAAGCCCCACGGATCGTCGTACCGTTGCCACCCGGCCGGCACCGCCCCGTTGGCGTTCTCCGTGGACGTCGACGACGCCGACGGCTGCGGGCTCGACGACACCGAGCCGGACCCGTCGCTCTGCCGCCCCTCGTCCCACTTCTGCAGCGCCACGACCGTCCCCCCGCCGACGAGCGCCGCGAGGGCGACGGCGAGCACGAAGGTCCGCAGCCGACGGCGCTTGGGCGCGGGGCCGTGGCCGGTGGGCGCTCCCGGTCCCGTCCCGTTCGGCCCGACCGCCGTCGGACCGGTCACCGGCGGGTACGGGGTGGCCGAGCCGGAGGGATGGGCACTGCCCGACGCGGATGGGTACCCGGCCGCCGAGTCCGCCGGATACCCCGTACCCGGAGTACCCGAACCGGGCGGATACGAGCCACCGGAGCCGGAGGGATAGGAACCGCCCGAGCCTGTCGCGTAGGGCGGCATCGCGGAACCGGCCTGCGCGCCCGTCCCGCCGGGACCCGCCTGCGAGCCGGTTCCGCCCTGCCCCGTCTGTGAACCGGTCCTCGATCCCGCCTGCGAGCCGGCCGTACCGGCCTCCGGGTCGTGGCGGACGCCCCCGTGCTGCGTCGGCACGTACACCTGCGCCCCGTGCGGCCTGCGCCCCTCCGCCGCCTCGGCGAGCAGCTGCTCGGCCTCGGCGGTGTCCGGGCGCAGGGCCGGGTCCTTGTGCAGCAGGGCGGTGATGACGGGGGCGAGCGGGCCGGCGTGGCGCAGCTCGGCGGCCTCTTCCTCGACGACCGCCTGCATCGTGGACAGCGGCGAGGTGCGGCGGAACGGCGACCTGCCCTCCACCGCCGTGTACAGCGTGGCGCCCAGCGCCCACAGGTCGGAGGCGGGGCCCGGGTCGTGGCCACGGACGCGCTCGGGGGCGAGGTAGTCGACCGAGCCGACGACCTCTCCGGTGCGCGTGATCGTCGAATCGCCCTCGATCTGGGCGATGCCGAAGTCGGTGAGGAGCACCCGCCCGTCGTGCCCGATGAGCACGTTGCCGGGCTTCACGTCGCGGTGCAGAACGCCGGCGGTGTGCGCGGCGCGCAGCGCCCGCAGCACCCACAGGCCGATACGGGCGGCCTCGGCGGACTCGATCCGCCCGCGCTCCTTGACCGCGTCGGCCAGCGAGTAGCCCTCGACGAGCTCCATCACGATCCACGGCCGGCCGTCGTGTTCCAGCACGTCGTGCACGGTGACGACCGCGGAGTTGTTGATCCGCGCGGCGGCGCGCGCCTCGGCCCGGGTCCGCGCGAGCAACCGCTCCTGGTCGCCCTCGGACACATAGAGCGCGGCGGTCAACTCCTTGATCGCGACGGCCCGGTGCAGCACCTCGTCATGCGCGCGCCACACACGGCCCATGCCACCGCTGCCGATCGACTCGGCGAGCCGGTAACGTCCGGCGACAAGCTGGCCCTGCATCTGATTCACGTTGCCCCGCAATGGTCTTGACAGGCTCAGACTAAGGACCGGTCCGCATCCAGGGAACCAGGGGGGTCCCAAGGAAACCGCACTGTGACGGTTGTCGCTTCTTGCCCGGACAGTGAACCGATCGAGCCCTTCACGGACTGTCCATAAGTGGAGGTCAGGCTTTGAGGTGGCCGGGAGGTCGGGCCACCACCCGGATCGGAGGTCAGGCCGTCACCCGGTTCGGAGGTCAGCGCGTGAACTCGTAGGTGGCGGACGCCTGCTCGTACAGCCGTGTCACCTCGTCCCGCTCGGATTCGGGCCCGCGCACCTGCACCACGTGGTACCGCCCGTTGATCAGGATCGCGAGATTCCGTACGAAGAGGTCGCGCCCCGAATCGTCGCTCCAGGTGAATTGCCCCTCGGCCATGGCCCGCTCGCCCACCGTGATCGTCTTCAGCCCGGTGGCGGTGGCCCAACTGGAGGTGCGGTACGGCTGCAACTCGTGCTCGGTGTCCCGCTGGTACGCCATCGGGTCGCTGCCGTAGGTCACCGCGCCGTCGCGGCCGGGTACGAGGACGAGCTGGAAGTCGCCGTGCGAGTACACGACCTGGTTCCAGGAGTTCTTGGGCGTCCGGGTCCAGCCCTTGGCCACGGCGACCTGGAAGCCCTCGGGGTCCTTGCGGAGCGTGAAGCCGGCACCGACGTCGGGCCCGCTGGTCGCCGTCTCACTGGCGCTTGCCGACGCCGACTTCGACGGAGTCTGCTCCGCCTTGGGCGAGGTCTGGTCCGGCCGCGGCTCGCTGCTCGCGGTCACGTCCGACCGCTTCGGCTCGGGACTGGCCTCCCCCGCGGCGCCGGTCCGGTCACCGCCGGTCGCGCCGTCGTCGCCGGACTTCGGCATGAACATCAGGGCGTACGCGACGGCCCCGGCCAGCAGAAGCAGTATCAGCAGCAGGAGGATGCGGCCGAGGTGACGCGGCGACTTCGCCTCCTCCTTGGCCCGCTTGTGCCGCCCGTGCGGGGAGGTCGCGGGCAGCCCGGCACGCCGCCTGCGCACCAGCTCGCCCCGACGGCGCACGATGGGTAGCCGGCTGGAGTCGGCGGGCGGCGCGGCCACCACGTTCACCCCGGCCTCGGCCTCGGGCGCGGACCGCACCAACGACCGCAGCCAGCCCCTGAGTTCCTCGAACTCCAGCCGCTCGGTCGGATCCTGCCGCAACAACGACTCGACGACCGGCCGCAGCGGACCGCACTCCTCCGCGAAGGCGGGCGGCTCGGCGCACACCATCTGCACCAACTCGGCCGTCGACTCCTCCGGATACGGCGCATGCCCCTGCACGGCCCGGTACAGCAACGCTCCCAACGCCCACAGGTCAGTGGCCGGCCCGATCGGCGCCGCCAACTGCCAGTTCTCATGCACAGGGCCGGCCTGCTCGGGCGCCCACCGCTCGGTCACGGGCCCGACCACAGCCATCCGAGCCTGCCGCGCCCGCTCGGCGGCGAGCGGAGTGGCGGGGCCACGACGAGCCGGGACCTCTGCGCGGAGGTCGTCCCAGCGGTTCGGGGGGTGGGCGGGCTGGGTGGACGGGGTGGTGCCGGAGGCCGGGAGCCCTTGGGTGGAGTAGCCGGGCGCGGTGGGGCCGGGGCCCCCGAAACCGGGCGCGCCGGGACCCGAGGCCTCGAAACCGGGCGCGGTATGACCTGCGGAGGGAAGGGCAGGGGTGCCGGGGGCTCCGCGATGGGCGCCGGGGTGTCCCGGGTGACCGGGGTGCGAGCCCGGGCCGGGCAGGCCGGGCGCACCGGACAGGGAGTCGGGGTGACCGGACGTGTCGGGGTGGGTGCCGAAACCGGGCCGGCCGGGTACGCCGGGCCCAGACTGCCCGGGTACGCCGACGCCGGATCCAGGCTGCCCGGGCCCGGGCAGATCGCGGGTACCGGCACCGGGAGTACCTGGGCCGCGCTGGCCCGGCCCGGTCATGGGCTGTTCGCCGAAACCGGGGGTGCCGGGTGTCGGAACGCCCGTCGCGGGGGCCGCGCCCAGGCCGGGAGCGGGCGCACCGGGCGCGGGGGGCATGTTGAAGCCGGGGCCGCCACCCGCGCCGGGACCAGGCGCGTACGCGGCGGGGCCTTCGCCGACGGTGTCACCTGGGTGGGTGCCGGGAGCGCCGCCGGGATGGACACCGGGGTCGCCGCCAGGCGGAAGCGCCGTACGGTCCTGCCCCTCCGTCACCGGGGTCGCCCCGCGAGGCGTCGCACCGTGCCAGGAGGTGCCGCCCACGCCATAGGGGTCGGCAATCTGCCCCGGCGGCGGTCCGCCACCGGGCCCGCTCTCCACGCCACCCTCGGAGGGATACGGCTGTGACGAGCCGTTGGTCTGCGAGCCGGGCCCGACCTCGGGCGCCGGCCGGGCTCCTGGCAGGGCCGCCCGCCCATGCTGCTGCGCCTCCTGGACCCGGGCCGCGGCACGGGCACCGGCACGGTACGCCGCGATCGCCCCGGCCCGCGCGGCCCTGATGTCCCCGCCGCCCTCCAGTGCCTTCGGCGCGAGGGCGCCCGACGTCCCCGTCCCGTTGGCCGCCGTCTCCGTCCCGGCCGGCGGCAACCCGCCCGCCGCACGCGCGTTGATGGCAGCACGCCGGGCGGCCTCGGGGTCAACGCCCCCGGCCCCGGCACCACCCGAACCACCCTGACTCCCCGCGACCCCCGGGGAGTCACCCACTCCTAAGGCACCGGCACCACGACCACCGACGCCGCCACGGGAACCGCCAGGCCCGCCTGCCTGCCCACCGGCCCCTACGAGTCCCTGACCTACGGACCCTCCAGAACTCCCAAGTCCCTGCCCCGCCCCAGACCTTGACCCCTGCCCCTGCCCAAGTCCTTGCAGATGCCCGTGCCCCGCCGCCCCCTGCGGCCCACTCCCAACCCCGCCACCACTACCAATGCCACCGCCACCCGCACCGTCATCCTCCGGCGGCGGCACCGGGTCGTACCCGCACAGCGCCTCCTCCGCGGCCCCCACCGCGAGCCCGGTCAGCATCACGCGGCCGTCGTCGCAGACAAGCACCGTGCGCGCGGTGATGTTCCGGTGCACCCAGCCGTGCGCGTGCAGCACCCGCAGCGCCATGAGGACGTCGGACGCGACCTCGGCCGCCCGATACGGCGTCAACGGCTTCTCGGCGAGCAGCGCGGCCAGCGGCCTCGCGGGCACCAACTCGCTCACTATCCACAACGACCCGCCCTCGGCGAACACGTCGAAGACCTGGTCGAGCCGGGGGTGGTCGGGAATCCGGGCCGCGGCCTGCGCGGCATCGACCGCGCGCCGCACGGCCGGATCGGCGGGCCGCCGCGACCCACCACGCGCCGCGGGCCGTCGCGCCCCGCGATCCCGCGCCGTGAATCCCTCGGGCAACCCCTCCGCGTCGAGCACCTCGGCCTCGACGACCTCCGGCAACGGCACCTGACGGACGAGGACTTCCTGCCCGCTGTAGGTGTCAAAGGCCCGGGTCTCGGTCAGTTCGTACTCGTCGGACGGCGGCAGCGGCAGGCGGTAGCGGTCGGCGAGGACTCGTCCCGCGTATTCGTCCACGTTGCCTCCCCCAGCCGCCCGGTTGGTCAATTCCGTTCGCCTTGCGTCCCGTTCCGACGCATACCCGGATGCGTACGGTCCGCGAACCTTCACGATACGTGCCGGAGGCAACTCGCAAAGAGGGGATGCCAGATCTCACGCCCCAAACACGGGCCAGTCACTTCACGATTTGGGTTCGAACGTCTTCGCGAGCGTCTGCCACGTGGCCTTGCGGAGGTCACTGTCCCAGTTCGCGGCTTTCGCCGTGTACATCAGCGCGTACCCGAGACTGCCGTTGACCACGAACCCCCGGTCGATCGTCCGGTACTTGGTGCCGCCATCCACGTAGGTGAACTCCCAGTCGGCTGCGTTCCAGCTGCGGTAGTCCACCCTCTCTATTCGGATCCTCGTGTACTGCGAGCGCGTCATGGAGCGCTCCTGGTTCTCCCAGTCGGCGACCGCGTCACCCTTGGGCGTGGACGTCCAGGCGACCAGCAGCTTCTGCCCGTCGGGGCCCGTGAACCGGTCCCCCGCGCTGTCCGAGGACTGGTACTTCCACCCCGCCGGCAGTCCGATCGAGTACCCCTGGCTGCCCTTGTGTGTCGACTCCACGGCAGCGCCGCCGCCGGACGACCCACTCGAACCGCCCGAACTCGACCCGTCGCCGGACGCGTTCGCACTCTCGGTCGCGTTCGCCGCGCCCCCGGAACCGGTGTCTCCCGACGAGGACTCGTCCTTACCGGTACCGCTGCCCGCGTCCTCCTTGGTGTCCTCCCCCGACCCGGAACCCGAGCTCGCCTTCGCACTCGAACCCGCACTCGCGGCGGCCTTCTCGCCCCCGCTCTTGCCGCCCTTCGACCCGTCGTCGTCCCCACCGAGCGTGAAGGCCAGCACGACGGCGAGCACGGCGAGCACCACGACCACCGCGATGATCACCAACGTCCGCCTCGGCACCACATCCGTGATCGGCGCCCTCGGCACCGCCCGCGGCGGCAGATCCGGCGGCGTCATCACGGGCCACCCCGAACTCCGCCCACCGCCCGAAGCGTTGGCCCCCGACGCAGCCGAGGACGAGGGCACCCCCGAAGTCGGCGACGACGTTGTCGAGGCCCCGCGAGAAGAACCCCGAGAAGGCGAACTGCCAGACGCGGGCGGAGCCTTGGGAGCCGCGGGAACAGCCGGAGCCGAGGGAGCTACGGGAGCGACAGGGGTCGTCGAAGCAACAGGCTCCGCAGAGGCCGAAGAAGCCACCGCCCCGCCCGAGCCACCGGCACCCGCCCCACCGACACCATCGTTCCGCGCCTCAGTCCCGCTCCCGCTCCCAGCCCGAGTCCCAGTCCCAGTCCCAGTCCCGGACCCGGTACCAGCCGGCGTCCCGGCCCCACTGCCACTCCCAGCCTTCGAACCCTCCGCCCCGCTCCCCGACTTGGTCCGCGCCGCAGCCGCCGACCCGGCGGCCCCGGCCGCCACCGCCGCCTTCTTCACGGAACGGAACGCCCCACGCAGCTTCTCCGCGGCTTCCTCGCCACGCTTGCCGCCGGAACCCGTCGAGCTCGAACTCCCCTTGCCCCCACGCCCGTCGGGCTGCGCCGGCAACGGCACGACCCTGGTCGCGTCGAGCGGCGGCTCCGGCTCGGCCGCCTTCGGCTCGGGCGCGTGGATCACCGCGTTGAGCATCCGCCGGGCACCCGCGTCGTCGAGCCGCTGCGCCGGGTCCTTGGTGAGCAGCCCGTAGATGACGTCCTTCAGCGGCCCCGCGTTCTTCGGGTCCTCCAACGGCTCCGTCATCACCGCGGTGAGGGTCGCGATCGCGGAACCCTTGTCGTACGGTGGCGCACCCTCGACCGCCGCGTACAGCAACCCGCCCAGCGACCACAGGTCCGCCGCCGGACCGGGCTTGTGCCCGCGCGCCCGCTCCGGGGAGATGTAGGAGGGCGCGCCGACGAGCATGCCGGTCGAGGTGATGGACGGGTCGCCCTCGACCTGGGCGATACCGAAGTCGGTGAGCACGACGCGCTCGGTCTCGGACTCCAGCAGCACGTTCGACGGCTTCACGTCGCGGTGCAGGATGCCCTCGCGGTGCGCCGAACGCAGCACGTCGAGTATCGCGAGACCGACCTCCGCCGCACGCTTCGGCTCCAGCAGGCCGTCCTCGCGGATGACCTCGGCGAGCGACTTGCCCTCGACGAGCTCCATCACGATCCACGGCCGGTCGTCCTCGTCGACCACGTCGAAGACCGTCACCGCGCTGTTGTTACGGATCCGCGCGATCGCCTTGGCCTCGCGCAGCGTCCGCGTGATCAGCCGCCGCTTCTCCTCGTCGTCGATGCTCGACGGGAACCGCAATTCCTTGACCGCGACCGTCCGGCCCAGTGTCTCGTCCTCGGCCCGCCAGACCGTGCCCATGCCACCGCGGCCGAGCACTCCTCCCAGGCGGTACCGCCCGGCGAGAAGACGCTCGCTCTTGTCCTGACGAGTGTCCTGGCGAGATGTGCCCGCCCGCTCCGCCTCCGACATGCGTCCCCTCATACAACCCGCCCTGACAGAGCCTCCATTGTCCCTCACCCGACAAGTGCCCTACGCCCAGGGTGCCTCTGACGCCCCACCCGGACCCGAACACCTGCCCCACAGACCCCACCCACCCGGAACCTCAGCTTCCACACACCCGAACCCGCAGTAACAAAGCACCCGAAGCCCGGCACCTCAAGCACCTCTGGCCCCAAATCCCGCCCACCCGAAGGCGCGCGCGCCAAGGCCCCCAGGCCCAGTTGAACCCCACCCCCACCCGCCCTGCATGATGACCCCAACAGAGAAGGACCCACGACGGGACCCGCGATGCCACCGCTACGGACGCTACTGGCCCTGCCTGTGTCCCTCGTGTCCCTCGCACTCCTGGCCCTGACCCCCGCGGCCTCCTCGGCCCCCGAGCCACCGGCCACGGACATGCTCCTTCCCCTCCTGGTCACCCAGGGCGCCGCCCCCACCGCGGCACTGCTCGCCCAGGAGGAGTCGGGCACCCGCTACGCCGCCGCAGGCACCGGCATCTCGCGCGCCGACCACTTCCGCGCCGGCAGCATCACGAAGACCTTCATCGCGACGGTCGTCCTCCAACTGGCCGCCGAACACCGGCTGTCCCTGTCCGACACCGTCGAGGACCACCTGCCCGGCCTCGTCCGCGGCGCGGGCAACGACGGCCGCACCCTGACCCTGCGCGCCCTGCTCACCCACACCAGCGGCCTGTACGACTACACACGCGACACCGCGGGCGCCGTCCCCGTCACTCCCGTTCAGGCCGTACGTATCGCACTCACCCACCCTCCGGCCGACCCCGGCCGCTTCGCCTACTCGAACACCAACTACGTCCTGCTCGGCATGGTCGTCCAGCAGGTCACCGGCCGCTCCTACGCCGCCGAGGCCGAGCGCCGCATCATCGCTCCGCTGGGTCTGACCGGCACCTCCTTCCCCGGCTCCCGCACCACGCTCCCCTCCCCGCACGGCCGCGCCTACACCGCCGACGGAACCGACGTCACCGAACTCGACCCGCGGGTGGCCGGCGCCGCGGGCGAGCTGGTGACCACGCTCACCGACCTGAACCGCTTCTACGCGGCCCTGCTCGGCGGCGGACTGCTGCCCCCGCGCTGGCTGCGCGAGATGCGCGACACCCGGGCCGCACACGGCTCGTACGGCATGGGCCTGTTTCCCGTGAAGCTGCCGTGCGGCACCACGGTGTGGGGGCACAACGGACGCATCAACGGCAGCTACGTGCGCACCGCGGCCACCGTCGACGGCCGTCGCGTCCTCACCTTCCGCGTGAACACGACCGCGATCGCAGACCCCGACCTCGAACCCCGGTTGCTCGCCGCCGAGTTCTGCCCCCGCACCTCGTAGAACGACCCGATCCCGAACGAAGATCCCGGTTCACGACACTCGTTCGAGTGATCCGGCGGACCCGCCACCGAGCCCGCACGGAATTGGCGGCGTACTGCCCCCGGCGTTCCTAGAGCGGCACGATGTCCGGCGCCCCCAACCGCGCCGCGTCCGCCGTCAGGTCGTCGGGCTGGCGCTGCGACTCCCGCTCGGCCTCCACCCGCTTCTGGTAGTGCTCGACCTCCCGCTCGATCTGGTCCTTGTCCCAACTGAGCACCGGCGCCATCAACTCCGCTGCCTCACGGGCGCTGCGCGTCCCCCGGTCGAACGTCTCGATCGAGATGCGCGTGCGCCGGGTCAGCACGTCGTCCAGGTGCCGGGCGCCCTCGTGCGAGGCGGCGTAGACGATCTCGGCGCGCAGATAGTCGTCGGCGGCCTGCAGGGGTTCGCCGAGCGAGGCGTCGGCGGTGATGAGGTCGACGAGCTCCTCCGCCATCGACCCGTACCGGTTCAACAGGTGCTCCACGCGCACCACATGGATGCCGGTCTTGGCCGCG
This sequence comes from Streptomyces pseudovenezuelae, assembly GCF_029892565.1. Classification (GTDB taxonomy): domain Bacteria; phylum Actinomycetota; class Actinomycetes; order Streptomycetales; family Streptomycetaceae; genus Streptomyces; species Streptomyces pseudovenezuelae_A. Next base: position 237,728 of record NZ_JARXVH010000007.1, read on the forward strand.
ATCCGCGCCCGCGCGTTCCACAGCGCCCGGTACCCCTCCGCCCCGATCAGGGGAACATCCTCCGTGACGCATTCGGCGACGCGCATGTCGAGGCCGTGCACCGCCTCGTCCACGGCGTCCTTGGCCATCACGCGGTACGTCGTGTACTTGCCGCCCGCCACGACGACGAGTCCCGGCACGGGATGCGCCACGGTGTGCTCGCGCGACAGCTTGCTGGTGGCGTCGGACTCGCCGGCCAGCAGCGGGCGCAGCCCGGCGTAGACGCCTTGGACGTCGTCCCGGGTCAGCGGCACCGCGAGCACCGAGTTCACGTGCTCCAGGAGGTAGTCGATGTCCGCGCTGGACGCGGCGGGGTGCGCCTTGTCGAGGTCCCAGTCGGTGTCGGTGGTGCCGACGATCCAGTGCCGGCCCCAGGGGATGACGAACAGGACGGACTTCTCGGTGCGCAGGATCAGGCCGGTGGAGGAGTTGATGCGGTCCTTCGGTACGACGAGGTGGATGCCCTTGGAGGCCCGTACGTGGAACTGGCCCCGCTCGCCCACCAGCGCCTGGGTGTCGTCGGTCCACACGCCCGTCGCGTTGACGATCTGCTTGGCGCGGATCTCGTACTCGCCGCCCGCCTCGACGTCCTGCACGCGCGCGCCGACGACCCGTTCGCCCTCGCGCAGGAAGCCCGTCACGCGCGCGCGGTTGGCGACCTTCGCGCCGTAGGCCGCCGCCGTGCGCACCAGGGTGGCCACGTAGCGGGCGTCGTCCATCTGGGCGTCGTAGTACTGCAACGCTCCGACCAGCGCGTCCTTCTTCAACGCGGGTGCCACGCGCAGGGCGTGACGGCGGCTCAGGTGCCGGTGCATGGGCAGACCCCGGCCATGCCCCCGGGCCATCGACATGCCGTCGTAGAGCGCGACGCCCGATCCGGCGTACAGGCGCTCCCAGCCCTTGTGCTGGAGCGGGTACAGGAACGGCACCGGCTTCACCAGGTGCGGGGCGAGCCGCTCCAGAAGCAGCCCGCGCTCCTTCAGCGCTTCTCGTACGAGGGTGAAGTCGAGCATCTCCAGGTAGCGCAGGCCGCCGTGGATGAGCTTGCTGGACCTGCTGGACGTGCCCGAGGCCCAGTCGCGCGCCTCGACCAGGCCCGTCGACAGGCCGCGTGTCACGGCGTCCAGCGCGGTGCCCGCGCCGACCACACCGCCGCCCACCACCAGCACGTCCAGCTCGCGCTCGGCCATTCCCGCCAGTGACTCGGCCCGCTGCGCCGGCCCCAGTGTCGCTGTCCTCACAGCTGCCTCCCGCTTTCCGCTTTCGGTAGCGCCGGCCGCACCCGTCGGGCGAAGCCCGTTCCCGTTCCCTCTCCCCCCTGTCCAGCTTCCTACGTCCCCCTCCTGCCCAAATTCTGACCGTGTTGCCCAACTTCAGCCACTACTCGCCCCCAGCCTGTGGACAACAATCACGGGCTTGCCGGAAAACACAGCCGACCAATCCCGCATATCGGTCATATTTACTCCTAGTCTGACATTGCGCTCGCTCATTCTGTCCACAGGGCTTGCGCACCTGTCCCGCTTCGGTTACTGGGAAGGACGGCCCACGCCATGCCCGCAGATCTCGCCGTCATCGGACTCGGCCCGTTCGGCCTGCCGCTGGCCCAGGCCGCCGTCGCCGCCGGCATCTCCACCCTCGGCTACCGGACCGGGCCCGAGCCCGGCTCGCTCAGCCCCGCAGAACTGCGCCGGATGCTCTCGGGGGGCTTCCGGCACGCGACCAGTCCGGCCGAGCTCGGCCGGGTGCGCACCGCGGTCATCTGCGTGCCCACCCCGCGCGGGGCGGACGGCGGCCTCGACCTCACCCCGGTGGAGACGGCCGCCCGCACCCTCGCCGCACAGCTGCGCCCGCACACCACCGTGATCCTGGAGTCGCCCGTGCACCCGGGCACCACGGAGACGATTCTGCGCCCGATCCTCGAAGCGGGCTCCGGGCTGCGCGCGGGCCGCGACTTCCACCTCGCCTACTCCCCCAGCCGGGTGGATCCGGGCAACCGCGACTTCACCCCGGCCAACACCCCGAAGGTGATCGGCGGTCTCACGCCCGCGTGCACCGAGTCGGCCGCCGCGTTCTACGGCCGCCTCACCGACAAGGTGGTACGCGCGCGTGGCCTGCGCGAGGCGGAGACCGTGCAGCTCCTGGAGACCAACTTCCGGCACGTCAACATCGCGCTCGTCAACGAGATGGCCGTCCTCTGCCACGACCTGGGCGTCGACCTGTGGGACGTCATCCGCTGCTCGGAGACCAAGCCCTTCGGCTTCCACGCCTTCCGCCCCGGCCCCGGCGTCGGCGGCCACGCCGTCCCCCAGGACCTGACCGGCCACGCCGGCCGCACCCTGCGCATGGTCGAACTGGCCCAGCAGGTCAACACCCAGATGCCGCGCTACGTCATCCAGCGCGCCGCGGCCCTCCTCAACGAGCACGGCAAGTCGGCCCGCGCCGCCCGCGTCCTCCTCCTGGGCGTCACCTACAAGCCCGACCTCGCCGACCAACAGGCCACCCCCGCCCGCGAGATCGCCGTCCGCCTGATGGAACTCGGCGCCTCCGTCAGCTACCACGACCCGCACGTCCCGTCCTGGAGCGTCCTGGACCGCCCGGTCCCCCGCGCCGACTCCCTCTACGAGGCCGCCGCCGACGCCGACCTGACGATCCTCCTCCAGCACCACCGCACCTACGACCTCCAGGGCCTGTCGGTGAAGGCCCAACTCCTCCTCGACACCCGAGGCGCGACACCCACGGGGGCGGCGCACCGCCTCTGAGCACAGCGCAGCGAACACAGGGGCCCGGACCGTCGGCCGACGGTCCGGGCCCCTGTCTGTTGTCTGTCGCTCACGCCGGTCAGGCCGAGCGCGGCGTCACCGCTTGTGCTGCGAGTCCGCCACCGTGACCTCCACCCGCTGGAACTCCTTCAGTTCGCTGTAGCCGGTGGTGGCCATGGCGCGGCGCAGGGCGCCGAAGAAGTTCATGGAGCCGTCGGGGATCTGGGACGGGCCCGTCAGGACCTCCTCGATCGTGCCGACCGTGCCGAGGTCGACCTTCTTGCCACGGGGCAGTTCCTCGTTGACCGCCTCCATGCCCCAGTGGTGGCCCTTGCCCGGCGCGTCCGTGGCGCGGGCGAGCGGGGAGCCCATCATGACCGCGTCCGCGCCGCAGGCGATCGCCTTGGGGAGGTCGCCGGACCAGCCGACGCCGCCGTCCGCGATCACGTGCACGTACCGGCCGCCGGACTCGTCCATGTAGTCCCGGCGGGCGGCTGCCACGTCGGCGACCGCGGTGGCCATGGGGACCTGGATGCCCAGCACGTTGCGCGTGGTGTGCGCGGCGCCGCCGCCGAAGCCGACCAGGACGCCGGCCGCGCCGGTGCGCATCAGGTGCAGGGCCGCGGTGTACGTGGCGCAGCCGCCGACGATCACCGGGACGTCCAGCTCGTAGATGAACTGCTTCAGGTTCAGCGGCTCGTGCGAACCCGACACGTGCTCCGCCGAGACCGTCGTGCCGCGGATGACGAAGATGTCCACGCCCGCGTCGACCACGGCCTTGGAGAACTGCGCCGTGCGCTGCGGGGAGAGCGCGGCGGCCGTGACCACGCCGGAGTCGCGCACCTCCTTGATGCGCGCGCCGATCAGCTCCTCCTTGATGGGGGCGGAGTAGATCTCCTGGAGGCGCCGGGTGGCCGCGTCCGGGTTCAGCTCGGCGATCTCGTCGAGCAGCGGCTGCGGATCCTCGTACCGCGTCCACAGCCCTTCGAGGTTCAGCACGCCGAGGCCGCCGAGCTCACCGATGCGGATCGCGGTGGCCGGGGAGACGACCGAGTCCATGGGAGCGGCCAGGAAGGGCAGCTCGAAGCGGTAGGCGTCGATCTGCCAGGTGATCGAGACCTCCTTCGGGTCCCGCGTACGGCGGCTGGGGACGACGGCGATGTCGTCGAAGGCGTACGCCCGCCGGCCGCGCTTGCCGCGCCCGATCTCGATCTCAGTCACGTCTGTGGCCTTTCCCTCTTCGTTCAGCGTCTTCCAGTATCGCCGACGGGTACGACAAGGGCGGCCCCGGATGCTCCGGGACCGCCCTCGACATGCTTCACGCGTGCGTACGCGTCACTTACGGCTGTAGTTCGGCGCTTCGACCGTCATCTGGATGTCGTGCGGGTGGCTCTCCTTGAGGCCCGCCGAGGTGATCCGGACGAAGCGGCCCTTGGACTCCATCTCGTCGATGGCGGCGGCGCCCACATAACCCATGGTCTGGCGCAGGCCGCCGACGAGCTGGTGCAGGACGTTGGCCAGCGGGCCGCGGTAGGGCACCTGGCCCTCGATGCCCTCGGGCACGAGCTTGTCGTCGGAGGACACCTCGGCCTGGAAGTAGCGGTCCTTGGAGAACGACTTGCCCTGGCCGCGGGACTGCATGGCGCCGAGCGAGCCCATGCCGCGGTACGACTTGAACTGCTTGCCGTTGATGAACTGCAGCTCGCCGGGCGACTCCTCGCAGCCGGCGAGCAGCGAGCCCAGCATCACCGCGTCGGCGCCGGCAGCCAGCGCCTTGCCGATGTCGCCGGAGTACTGCAGGCCGCCGTCGCCGATCAGCGGGACGCCGGCCGCGCGGGCGGCGAGGGAGGCCTCGTAGATCGCGGTGACCTGCGGGACGCCGATGCCGGCGACCACGCGGGTGGTGCAGATGGAGCCGGGGCCGACACCGACCTTGATGCCGTCGACACCGGCGTCGATCAGCGCCTGGGCGCCGTCACGGGTGGCGACGTTGCCGCCGATCACGTCGACACGCACGCTCGACTTGATCTTCGACATCCAGCTGAGGGCGTTGCTGTTGTGACCGTGCGAGGTGTCGACGACCAGGAAGTCGACGCCGGCCTCGGCGAGGGCCTGGGCCCGCTCCAGCGCCTCGGGGCTGGCGCCCACGGCGGCGCCGACGATCAGCCGGCCCTCGGAGTCCTTGGCGGCACCGGGGTACTGCTCGGCCTTGACGAAGTCCTTGACCGTGATGAGGCCCTTGAGGACACCCGCCTCGTCGACCAGGGGAAGCTTCTCGATCTTGTGGCGGCGCAGCAGCCCCATGGCGTCGCTGCCGGAGATGCCGACGTGGCCGGTGACCAGCGGCATCGGGGTCATGACCTCACGCACCTGACGCGAGCGGTCGGACTCGAAGGCCATGTCGCGGTTGGTGACGATGCCGAGCAGCTTGCCGTTGCCGTCCGTCACCGGGACGCCGCTGATGCGGAACTTGGCGCACAGCGCGTCGGCCTCGGCCAGCGTCGCGTCGGGGTGCACCGTGATCGGGTCGGTGACCATGCCGGACTCGGAGCGCTTCACGAGGTCGACCTGGTTGACCTGGTCCTCGATGGAGAGGTTGCGGTGCAGCACGCCGACGCCGCCCTGGCGGGCCATCGCGATCGCCATCCGGGACTCGGTCACCTTGTCCATCGCCGCCGAGAGCAGCGGGATGTTCACCCGCACGTTGCGGGAGATGCGGGACGAGGTGTCGACCGCGTTGGGGAGCACCTCGGATGCGCCCGGCAGCAGCAGCACGTCGTCGTAGGTCAGCCCGAGTGTCGCGAATTTTCCGGGCACTCCGTCGACGTTCGCAGTCATGACACCTTCCCCAAATGGCCTTGATCGGTGCGGATGTCCATGCTAACGGGAAGCACGGGTCCCAAATTCCACGATTGCGGCCGCCCCCGGGCCTCGTATGTTCGTACGCAACCCACCGACGGGCCGTTCAAGAAGAGCCCCACGGCTCACCGACCCTGCCGCGTGGCCTCGCCCTACTGCTCCGCGAGCGCCCGCAGCCGGCTCAGCGCACGGTGCTGCGCCACCCGGACCGCGCCGGGTGACATTCCCAACATCTGGCCGGTCTCCTCGGCCGTGAGGCCCACCGCGATCCGCAACAGGAGCAGTTCGCGCTGGTTCTCCGGCAGGTTGGCCATGAGTTTCTTGGCCCATTCGGCGTCGCTGCTGAGCAGCGCGCGCTCCTCCGGGCCGAGCGAGTCGTCCGGCCGCTCCGGCATCTCGTCGGACGGGACCGCCGTCGAGCCGGGGTGCCGCATCGCCGCCCGCTGCAGGTCGGCGACCTTGTGCGCGGCGATGGCGAAGACGAAGGCCTCGAAGGGGCGTCCGGTGTCCCGGTAGCGCGGCAGCGCGAGCAGGACGGCGACGCAGACCTCCTGCGCGAGGTCCTCCACGAAGTGCCGGGCGTCGCCCGGCAGCCGGGACAGACGGGTGCGGCAGTAGCGCAGCGCGAGGGGGTGGACATGGGCGAGCAGGTCGTGCGTGGCCTGCTCGTCCCCGTCGACGGCGCGATGGACGAGTGCACCGATCGCCCCTGCGGCCCCGGCCGCCTCGTCGTCGCGCATCGGTCCATGGTGCCTTGCGGCCGTGCGGTCCGTGGCACCGCGTCCGATGTTGTGTGCCGAAGCGTTATGAGCAGGTGCGCCGGAACTCATCCCTTGCGCCCTCCCCTTCCGCTCGACCGACTCGTCCCCGAGAGACTCCACACCTCAAGGATGCGGCATCCGCGCCGAAACGAGCAGCGGACGCCGACAGGACCATTCGACCGGCGCCGGCATCCGCGCCCCGAAAGGGGCGCGGGGAACTGCGCGACCAGCCACAAACGACCCGCACCAAAGCGACAGCCTGTAGGACCGAACTCTTTGGAACCGAGCTCTCAGCGAACCAGACCCCACCGGAAACCGAGCGCCACCGCATGCGCCCGGTCGGACGCACCCAGCTTCTTGAACAGCCGCCGAGCGTGCGTCTTCACGGTGTCCTCGGAAAGGAAAAGCTCACGCCCGATCTCGGCATTCGACCGCCCGTGACTCATCCCCTCAAGGACCTGAATCTCACGCGCGGTGAGCGTGGGCGCCGCCCCCATCTCGGCGGACCGCAACCGCCGCGGAGCGAGCCGCCAGGTCGGATCGGCGAGGGCCTGCGTGACGGTCGCCCGCAACTCGGCGCGCGAGGCGTCCTTGTGCAGATAGCCCCGCGCCCCGGCGGCGACCGCGAGGGCCACGCCGTCCAGGTCCTCGGCGACGGTGAGCATGATGATGCGCGCACCCGGGTCGGCGGACAGCAGCCGCCGGACGGTCTCGACGCCGCCCAGACCGGGCATGCGTACGTCCATCAGAATCAGGTCCGAACGGTCGGCGCCCCAGCGGCGGAGGACTTCCTCGCCGTTGGCCGCGGTCGTCACGCGCTCGACGCCGGGCACGGTCGCGACCGCGCGGCGGAGCGCCTCTCGGGCAAGCGGGGAGTCGTCGCAGACGAGGACGGATGTCATGGCCGCCCTCCGCAGCTGATGCACGTCACCTTGAGCCTCCAGGCTGGTACGAAATCGTCACCTGTGCGGTCGACCGTCTCGGACGCCTGCCCGAGCACTCGTTGTTCCAACCGCCTCCGCCACTCTCAACGATGGTCACTCGAAAGAGTTACGGGGCCGTGTGCCATCTTCGGCACTCTACGTGAGGGGGCGGATACAGAGCAGACGTCCGGCGCCGACCCACAACGTTTCATCACAACCGGTGCCCCATTTAGCTCTATTTCTTCCCTTCTGCTGGTGTCTGAGGCTAGATTCGCAATGAGTCATATTTTCATCTCCTTAGATAGTAGATGTACGGTCGTGGGCACCGTATCCGCTCAGCACGGCTACAAGGGGTCACGTAATGGCAGATTTCTCCCGCCTTCCTGGACCGAACGCGGACCTGTGGGACTGGCAGCTTCTGGCTGCCTGCCGCGGGGTGGACAGCTCGCTCTTCTTTCATCCGGAGGGCGAGCGCGGTGCGGCCCGGAGCGCTCGCGAGAACTCGGCCAAGGAGGTCTGCATGAGGTGCCCGGTCCGCGCGCAGTGCGCGGCACACGCGTTGGCGGTCAGAGAGCCGTACGGCGTGTGGGGCGGGCTGACCGAGGACGAGCGCGAAGAGCTGATGGGTCGGGCGCGGAACCGGTTGGTGTCGGCGTCGGCCGGCGCCGGGGACGGCGTCTCGAACAACTGAAGGAACGTTTCTGCGATCCAGGGCTCCGGAACAGCTCCTGGACACGTCAGGCCGATGGGCACGCATGCGCGTGCCCATCGCCTTGTCTACGGACCAACTACCGTGCGGCCGCCCGCCCGAGCTGCTCCAGCGTCGCCGCGACCGCCGGTACCTGGGCCAGGTCGGGCAGCGTCAGTGCGACGATCTCCCGCCGCACCGCCGGCTCCAGCGTCAGCACGCGCGTGTGCCGCGGCCGTACGGACTCGATCGCGAGCTGGGGCAGTACGGCGACGCCGAGACCGGCGCCGACGAGGCCGACGACGGCCGGATAGTCGTCGGTGGCGAAGTCGATGCGGGGCGTGAAGCCGGCGCCCTCGCACACCTCCACCAACTGCCCGCGGCAGCGCGGGCATCCGGCGATCCACGGCTCGTCCGCGAGTTCGCCGATGGCCACGGTGCCGGCCCCCGCCAGCCGGTGCCGCTCGGGCACGAGCCCGACCAGGCGGTCCGTCAGCAGGGGACGTACGACGAGGTCGTCCCACTCCTCCGCGCCCGCCGCTCCCTCGTAGCGGAAGGCGAGTGCGATGTCGCAGTCGCCCTCGCGCAACAGCTCGACGGAGGCGGGTGGTTCGGCCTCCTCCAGGGAGACGCGGGTGCCGGGGTGCGCGGCGCGCAGGGCGGCGAGCGCGGTCGGTACGAGGGTGGAGCTGCCGCTGGGGAAGGAGACCAGGCGGACCCGGCCGGCGCGCAGGCCCGCGATCGCGGCGACCTCCTCCTCGGCGGCGGTGAGCCCGGCGAGGATGCCGCCCGCGTGCCGTACGAGCGCCTCGCCCGCCTGGGTCAGCCGCATCTCGCGCCCGCTGCGGATCAGCAGCGGCGTACCCACGGACGCCTCCAGGGCCTTCATCTGCTGGCTGACCGCGGGCTGGGTGCAGCCCAGCGCGCGCCCCGCCGCCGAGAAGGAGCCGGTGGTGGCGACGGTGCGCAGGACGCGGAGATGACGTGCCTCGATCACCCTTCGAGGATAAGCCGGCCTTTGACACGTCGTCGAAAAATGCGTCGACGCTTTGGTATCGGGCTCGCTACCGTGAGGTCATGGAGCTTCTGTCGCTGAACGTGGGACACGCGCGGGCCGTGCCGTACGCGGACATGGGGGTGACCGGCATCGACAAGCGGCCGGTGGCCGGACCCGTGCGGGTGTCGGCGCCCGGGCCCAAGGGGGTCGGCGCGAGCGGGCTGGCCGGGGACCAGGTGTGCGACAAGCGGCACCACGGCGGGGACGACCAGGCGGTGTACGCGGTCGCGCGCGAGGATCTCGACGACTGGGAACGGGAGTTGGGGCGTCCGTTGGCGAACGGCTCCTTCGGGGAGAACCTGACGACGCTGGGCCTGGACGTGTCCGGGGCGCGGATCGGCGAGCGCTGGCGCATCGGGCCCGACGTGGTCCTGGAGGTGACCTGCGGGCGGATTCCGTGCCGGACGTTCCAGGAACATCTGGGTGAGAAGCGCTGGGTGAAGCGGTTCACGGAGCGGGGTGCGCCGGGTGCGTACTTCCGGGTGATCGTGCCGGGTGAGATCCGGGCCGGCGATCCGATCGAGGTCGTGCACCGCCCGGACCACGAGGTGACCGTGGCCCTGCAGTTCCGCGCGGCCACCACGCGCCGTGAGCTGTTGCCGCGGCTGCTGCCCGCGGGCGAGGCGCTGCATCCGGAGTCGCTGGCGCAGGCGCGGGAGTACGCGGCGCAGCACGCCGGCTGACCGCCCCCGGCGAGCTCTGTTCGCCGCGCCTTCACCTATCGGGAGGCCGTGTGCAGCAATCGGGCGAATGCGTTCCAGGTCACTAATCTTGCGCCATGACAACGGCTCTGATTACGGGATCGACCGCGGGCATCGGCGCCGCGTTCGCGCGGCGGCTGGCGGCCGACGGGCACAACCTGGTGCTCGTGGCCCGGGACACCGAGCGGCTCCGCCGGCAGGCGACCGAGCTGCACGACCGGCACGGCATCGAGGCGAAGGTGCTGACCGCCGACCTCGCCACGGACGAGGGCATCGACGCGGTGGCCGCGCGGCTGTCCGACCGCAAGAACCCCGTCGACCTGCTGATCAACAACGCCGGCTTCGGCAACAAGGGCCGCTATCTCGACGTACCGATGGCCGACGAGCTGAGGATGCTCAAGGTGCACTGCGAGGCGGTGCTGCGGCTGACGTCGGCGGCGGCCGAGGCGATGCGTGAGCGCGGGCGGGGCGGGGTCGTCAACGTGGCGTCGGTGGCGGCCTTCGTGCCGCGCGGGACGTACGGCGCGTCCAAGGCGTGGGTGGTGCAGTTCACGCAGGGTGCGGCGAAGGACCTGGCCGGCAGCGGGGTGCGGCTGATGGCGCTGGCGCCGGGGTTCGTGCGGACGGAGTTCCACGAGCGGGCCGGCATGGGCACGGGCAACATCCCGGGCTGGATGTGGCTCGACGCCGACAAGCTGGTCGCGGCGGCGCTGCAGGATCTGGCGCGCGGGAAGTCGCTGTCGATCCCGGATCCGCGCTACAAGGTGCTGATGGGCGTGGTGAAGGTGACGCCCCGCGCGCTGCTCGGCGGGATCACCTCGAAGACGGGGCGGAAGTACGGGCCGCGGTGACGGCGACGCGAAGGCCCGGCACCCCTTGAGAGGTGCCGGGCCTTCGACGATTCACCGACCTGCGTCAGTGGGCGTGGCTGTGACCGGCGGCGGCCGGCTCTTCCTCTTCCTTCTTCTCGACGACCAGAGTCTCGGTCGTCAGGAGGAGGGAGGCGATGGAGGCGGCGTTCTCCAGGGCGGAGCGGGTGACCTTGACCGGGTCGATGACGCCGGCCTTGACCAGGTCGCCGTACTCGCCGGTGGCGGCGTTGAAGCCCTGGCCCTTCTCGAGCTCGGCGACCTTCGCGGTGATGACGTAGCCCTCGAGGCCCGCGTTCTCCGCGATCCAGCGCAGCGGCTCGACGACCGCGCGGCGCACGACGGCGACACCGGTGGCCTCGTCGCCGGTCTTGCCCAGGCCGCCCTCCAGCACCTTCGCGGCGTGGACGAGCGCGGAGCCACCACCGGAGACGATGCCCTCCTCGACCGCGGCGCGGGTCGCGGAGATGGCGTCCTCCAGACGGTGCTTCTTCTCCTTGAGCTCCACCTCGGTGGCGGCGCCGACCTTGATCACGCACACGCCGCCGGCCAGCTTCGCGAGGCGCTCCTGGAGCTTCTCGCGGTCCCAGTCGGAGTCGGTGTTCTCGATCTCGGCCTTGATCTGGGCGATGCGGCCGGTGACCGCGCCGGAGTCGCCGGCACCGTCGACGACCGTGGTGTCGTCCTTGGTGACGGTGACGCGGCGGGCGGAGCCGAGCACGTCCAGGCCGACCTGGTCGAGCTTGAGGCCGACCTCCTCGGAGACGACCGTGGCGCCGGTGAGGATCGCCAGGTCCTCCAGCATCGCCTTGCGGCGGTCGCCGAAGCCGGGGGCCTTGACCGCGACCGCGTTGAAGGTGCCGCGGATCTTGTTCACGACCAGGGTCGACAGGGCCTCGCCCTCGACGTCCTCGGCGATGATCAGCAGCGGCTTGGAGGAGTTGGCCTGGATGACCTTCTCCAGCAGCGGCAGCAGGTCGGCGATCGCACCGATCTTGCCCTGCGTGATGAGGATGTACGGCTCGTCGAGGACGGCCTCCATGCGCTCCTGGTCCGTGACGAAGTACGGCGACAGGTAGCCCTTGTCGAAGGCCATGCCCTCGGTGAAGTCCAGCTCCAGACCGAAGGTGTTGGACTCCTCGACGGTGATGACACCGTCCTTGCCGACCTTGTCCATCGCCTCGGCGATCAGCTCGCCGACCTGGCTGTCCTGCGCGGACAGACCGGCGACGGCCGCGATGTCGGCCTTGTCGTCGATCGGGCGCGCGGTGGCGAGCAGCTCGTCGGAGACGGCCTTGACGGCGGCGTCGATGCCCTTCTTCAGGGCGGCCGGGGAGGCGCCGGCGGCGACGTTGCGCAGGCCCTCGCGGACGAGCGCCTGGGCCAGCACGGTGGCGGTGGTCGTACCGTCACCCGCGATGTCGTTGGTCTTGGTCGCCACCTCCTTCACCAGCTGGGCGCCGAGGTTCTCGTACGGGTCGTCGAGCTCGACCTCGCGGGCGATGGTGACACCGTCGTTGGTGATGGTGGGTGCGCCGAACTTCTTGTCGATGACGACGTTGCGGCCCTTGGGGCCGATCGTCACCTTGACCGTGTCGGCAAGCTTGTTGACGCCGCGCTCGAGGGCGCGACGGGCGTCCTCGTCGAACTTCAGGATCTTCGCCATGGGAGCGGTTCAGCCCTCTCGAAAAACGTGGGTGAAACGAACTACGCCCCCGACGCCCGGCTTCATAAGGTCGCGGGGGCCAGGGGCGCAGCTCACTGCAAAACTGGGTGAATTACTTCTCGATGATCGCGAGAACGTCGCGAGCCGAGAGGACGAGGTACTCCTCGCCGCTGTACTTCACTTCGGTGCCGCCGTACTTGCTGTACAGCACGATGTCGCCGGTCTTGACGTCGAGCGGCAGGCGCTCGCCGTTCTCGAAGCGACCCGGGCCCACGGCCAGGACGACGCCCTCCTGGGGCTTCTCCTTGGCCGTGTCCGGGATGACCAGGCCAGAGGCCGTGGTCTGCTCGGCGTCGAGCGGCTGGACCACAATGCGGTCCTCAAGCGGCTTGATGGCAACCTTGGAGCTGGTGGTCGTCACGATCCGACCTCCCCCTTCGGAGATCTCACGGGGTTAACTGTCTGAGGTGGCGACCAGGTGGATCCGTCGTCGCGGGTGCCGGACCTGCCCGTCGCTATTGGCACTCTCCTACGGGGAGTGCCAGACCCGAGACTATGACCGCGATTAGCACTCGGTCAAGCGGAGTGCCAATGCCGGCGGCGCGTCAGCGGGGTTTGTCGGCCTGAACGGCCTCGTCCTCAACCGCCGGACGGGCTGAGAAATGCTGCCCGGCATCGGGACGCGGCCCTAGACGTAGTCCTCCAGCCGCCCCACCGTAAGCCCCGCCCGCTCCGCCTCCCGCAGCACCCGAGTCGTCCGTTCCCGCAGGGTCGGACCCGCCGCCTCGCCCGACGCCAGCGAGACGATGTCGCCGGGGCGCAGCCGGTGGTCGCTGCCCGTGAACGTGAGCGGGCCGTCCTCCGACGCGGCTCTCCACAGCACCACCGCCGAAACCCCGCAGTCCCCCGCCGCGCGGAGCGTGGTCGTGTCGTACGTGCCGTAGGGCGGGCGGAACAGGCGGGGGCGGAGGCCGAAGCGGCTGCGGAGTTTGTCCTGCTGGCCGCAGATCTCGGCGCGCTGGCCGAGGTAGGGCAGGCCGCGCAGGGCGGCGTGGTCGAGGGTGTGGTTCTGGATGGTCGCGCCGACCGACTGGAGGCGCGCGAAGTGGCCGTAGCCCGGCCCCACCACGCTGTCCGTGAGGAACATGCTGACGGGCAGCCGGAGTTCACGGACCATGTCGACGAACCGCGGGTCCTGCTCGGCGCCGTCGTCGTACGTGAGGAAGACCACCTTGTCGCGGGTCGGCACGCGGGAGACGACCGGGGGCAGCCCGGGACCCGCCGAGCGGGCGGCCGGGAGACGGGCGGCCCGAGGGGCCGGGGCCAGCGGGGCGGTCAGACCCCAGCGGCGGTACGGCAGTTGCGCGGCGCCGGCCGGTCCGTGCGGGTGTACCCGCTGGGCCGCTTTCCTGCCCAGCCGTTCGATGGGGTCGACGGACTGGGCGCAGCCGGTGAGCAGCGCGGCGGCCAGGACGGTGGCCACCAGGGCGCGCGGTCCCGGTGGCCGCCGCGGCTTCACAGGTAGTCCTCCAGCCGGGCCACCGCGTAGCCCTGGGCCGTGACCTTGTCCAGGAAGCGGCGGACCATGTCGGGCATGGTGCCCTTCCAGTCCTCGCGGCCCCGGAAGTGGCTGAGCACGATGTCGCCGGGGTGCAGGTCCCGGTCCCACTCGCGGTACTCCCAGTGGTCGACGAAGACCTCCTCGTCCCAGATCGGCGCGTACCTGATGCCGCAGTCCTTGGCGGCGCGCAGGGTGTCCTGGTTGTAGTTGCCGAAGGGCGGGCGGAAGAGGGTGGGACGCTTGCCGTACTGCTTCTCGATCACGTCCTGCATGCCGCAGATCTCGTGCTTCTGGCGGCTGTAGGACAGCGCCGGCAGGTAGGGGTGGTGGAGGGTGTGGTTGTTCAGGACGATGCCCCGGCCCTGCATCTTCTTGAAGTAGGCGTAGTCGTCCTTGATCAGGTAGTCGCTGAGGAAGGCCGTGTAGGGGATCTTCAGGTCGCTCATCATCCGCAGGAACGCCGGGTCCTTCTCGGCGCCGTCGTCGATGGTGAGGAAGACGACCTTCTCCTTGGTGGGGATCGTGGTGAAGACCGGCGGGAGGTTCAACTCCTCCTGCTCGTCCACCTCGAAGCCCTTGCGGGCGGTGATCTCCGGCTTGTGCGCGGGGGCGGCCGGCGCGGTCAGCGGGACCGTCCGCAGGCCCCAGCGCTTCGCGGCGGCGACCCGGGCGGCGTGGGCGACGCGCAGTTTCGTGGCGTACGCGGCCAGGGCGCGGGCCGGGGGCGCCTTGAGCACCTGCTGGCCCGGGGCCGGCCGCACACCATGCCCATGCCCTCCGTCCCGCCCGTCGCCCTGCGCACAACCGGCGGCGAGGGCGGAGACGGCGAGCACGGCGATTCCGCCACGGACCCGCCGACCCAAGAACGACCCATTTTTGTCATTTTGTACGACTGCTCGCATGGTGCCGGATCCTCGCAGGCCAGGCCCCTGCTCCCGGCCCGACACCGCGGCCGGCAACGCACCGTCCACCGACTGGCCCACAATGACCCGGTGAACGACCTCGCCCTCCTCCTCACCTCGCAAGGCCGCGCCCTCCTCGACGAGGTGCGCGACACGGCCCCGGCCGACGAACTGACCGTCGCCACCCGGCTGCGCCGCGAGCACCCCGCCGAGCTGGTGTCGGCGGCGCTCGGGCAGGCGCGGCTGCGGCAGCGGGCGGCGGCGAAGTTCGGGACCGAGGACGCGGGGCGGATGTTCTTCACGCCGAACGGGGTCGAGCAGTCGACGCGGGCGAGTGTGGCGACGTACCGGGCCGAGCGGCTGAAGGCGCAGGGGGTGAGCTCGCTCGCCGACCTGTGCTGCGGGATCGGTGGGGACGCGATCGCGCTGGCGCGGGCCGGGATCCGGGTGCTCGCGGTGGACCGTGATCCGGTGACGGCGGCCGTGGCGCGGGAGAACGCGGCGGCGCTGGGTCTCGCCGAGCTGATCGAGGTGCGGGAGGCGGACGTCACGGAGGTGGGTACGGAGGGCTACGACGCCGTCTTCGTGGACCCGGCCCGGCGTGGCGGACGCGGCCGGATCTTCGACCCGGAGGCCTACTCACCGCCGCTGTCCTGGGCCGTCGAGGCCGCGCTCAAGGCACCCCGCGCCGCGCTGAAGGTCGCCCCCGGCATCCCGCACGAGGCGGTGCCCGGCGCGGCCGAGGCCGAGTGGATCTCGGACGGCGGGGACGTGAAGGAAGCGGTGCTGTGGTTCGGGACCGAGCCGGGCGCGGTGCGCGCGACGCTGCTGCCGGG
This sequence comes from Streptomyces pseudovenezuelae, assembly GCF_029892565.1. Taxonomy (GTDB): domain Bacteria; phylum Actinomycetota; class Actinomycetes; order Streptomycetales; family Streptomycetaceae; genus Streptomyces; species Streptomyces pseudovenezuelae_A. Next base: position 253,349 of record NZ_JARXVH010000007.1, read on the forward strand.
CCCGCGCACCCTGCTCGGCAGAGGCCTGCCGGACCCCCAGGTCCGGCCCGTGGGGCGCTACTTGTACGAGCCCGACGGCGCCGTCATCCGTGCCCATCTGGTCGCCGAGGTGGCCGAGGAGTTGGACGGCGGCCTGATCGACCCGACCATCGCCTACGTCACCGCGGACGAGCGGCACGTGACCCCGTATGCCACCGCCTATGAGATCAGCGATCAACTGCCCTTCAATCTGAAGAAGTTGAAGGCGCTGTTGCGGGAGCGGGAGGTCGGGATCCTGACCGTGAAGAAGCGGGGGTCGGCGGTGGAGCCGGAGGAGTTGCGCAGGAAGGTCAAGCCGCAGGGGCCGAACTCGGCGACCGTGTTCCTGACGCGCGTGGCGGGGGCGCCGACCATGCTGGTCGGCGCCCCCGCGTAAGGCGTGACTGCCGCCGTGCTACTGGTGCTTGGCCGTCCTGAGGGGGCTCAGGTTCGGGTCAGCCGAAACCGGGCCTGACTTGACCGGCGAGGCGGGTGCGGCGGTGTCCGCGCGCAGTGACCGCGTGCTCGCGGCCCCGACCCCGTTGTAGAACGGCACGTACGTGAACTGGCTGCCGTTCGCGCTCATCGCGGCGCCGGCCGTGTTCAGCGTGCCCGCCGTGACCGAGGACGTGGGTCCGAAGGCGACCGCGGCCTGCGTGCCCGCGGACTCACGGAGCAGGTAGCTCTTGGGGTCGGCGGACAGGTCGGGCCGTGAGGTCCACACCAGCGGCGCGTAGATGTTCATCGCCGCGCCCGCCGAGACGCCGTCCCGCCAGGCGCCGGTGTAGGCGAACGCCACCTGACTGGGCACGGTCCACCAGAACTTGGCGAGGGCCACCGACAGGCCCTCACTCGTGCCCGAGGTGACCGGGTAGTAGTAGTACGTCGACGGCCACTTGGAGAACGAGGTGTGCGTCAGCGCGTACTTCGCGTCCGACCCGACCGGGATGACCATGGTCTTGTCGGGGTTCACGCCGTTGAGGTACGACTTCACCGCCGCCGTCAGCTTCTTGCCGTTGCTGAGGACGAAAGTGGCTGTGCTCGCGGTGCCGTCGGAGCCCGCAGCAGCAGCGGCCGGGAGGGCCGCCTTGTAGTCGGTGCCGCTGGCCAGGAACACGTACTTCGGGGCGGTGGTGATCGCCTTGGACACCTTGACCGAGGTGTCGTAACGGTCCACGCCGGACAGCCGCTTGGGGACGTAGCCGAGCGCCTTGAGCTGCGTGGAGACGTTGGTGGCGAGGGTCGAGGTGCCGCCCAGCATCCAGACGGACGTGCCCTTCTTCAGGGTGCGCTTCAGCTCGTTCTTCACCGCCGTCGACAGCCCCGTCTTCGGGGTCATCAGCACCGGGCCCCGCTTCTTGCCGGCCAGCGCGGGCGCGGTGAGCGAGTACGCCGTGCTGTCTCGGTTGATCAGCACCGCGGACTTGGCGTCCAGCAGGCCCGGCGAGCTGGTGCCGAGGGTGTTCCAGCTCCAGCGGGAGGCGGCGATCGCGGTGGCGTAGCTGTCGCTGCCCCAGACGCGGGCGGTGGTGTTCTTGCGCAGCGGCTGCCAGCTGGGGTTGCTGCCCCGCGTGCCGCCCGGGACCACGGTGAGGGCGCCGGAGGCCAGGTCCGCGTACTCGGTGGTGTGCGTGTCGACGCCGTTCGCCGAGGCGTGCACGTCGAAGACGATCCGGGTGCCGGTGGGCGACCAGGACGGGTTGGCGTAGGAGCGGGCGTCGGTGGTGAGCTGCTCGACGCCGCTGCCGTCGGCGTTCGCCGTGAAGATCTGGCGGGCGCGGACGAAGGCCAGCTTGGTGCCGTCCGGCGACCAGACGGGCTGCGTGGCGTCGGTGAGGACGCGCTTGACCGTCTTCGTGGACGCCTCGTAGACGTACACACCGGGAGTGCTTGAGCAGTTGCCGGTGCGGCGCTCGAAGGCGACCAGCCCGGCGGTGTTCACGGTCGGTTCGGTGTCGCAGACCGTGGACGGCTCAAGGGAGTTGGACAGCAGCGGGATGGGCGCCCAGGAGCCGTCGGAGGGACCGTAGGCGAGCTGGCCGCCGGTGGCGAAGGCCACGTAGCGACCGCCCCACCCGAAGGTCAGGTCCGTGTAGACGGCGCTGGAGCGCATGCCCGTCGCCGGGGGCAGGGTGATCTTCGTGGAGCCGGCGGTGCGGACGCTGGTGATCGTCTGCCCGTTGACGACGGCGAACCGGCTGCCGTCCGGTGCCCAGGCCGCGTACTCCCCCGAGCCGGCGCCCGGGACCGCGGTGGCCGCGCCGGTGGCCGGGTCGACCAGCCACGGCCCGTCGGTCAGGATCCTGCCCTCGGTGCCCGGCCAGGGCCCGGCGTCGTCGGCGACGGCGCCCGGTGCGGTGGCCAGGGTTCCTACGGCGGCGAGTGCGGCCGCGGTGGCGAGCGCCGCGACATGGCGGCGCGTGAACGGTCTCAAGTTGTCGTCTCCCCCACGGATCGGATGACGTCATCCGGTCGATGTCCGGTCGATTCGATGCCGCGCGCGGCCGGGTCGGCGTCTGTCCCCCAGGCGACCACACAGCCATTGCTCAGCGGCCGGATCACTGTAGTGCCCAACGGGACGACAGGGGAACAGAGTTACGAATGAACGGCCGTGTGATCCCAGGTCACGAACGGCACTTCCCGGCCCGCCCCAGCAGCATCTCCCGCTCCCGCTCGTTGCGCGCGAGCCCCGCCGCCCGTACGAACTCCTCGCGGGCCTCCGCCGTACGCCCCAGCCGCTCCAGCAGGTCGCCGCGGACGCTGGGCAGCAAGTGGTAGTCCTTCAGGGCGGGTTCGGCCGCGAGGGCGTCGACGAGCGCGAGGCCCTCGGCCGGTCCTTCGGCCATCGACACGGCGACCGCGCGGTTGAGTTCGACGACGGGCGAGGGCGCGCGGGCGGCCAACAGGCCGTACAGCGTGGCGATCGTGCGCCAGTCGGTCTCCTCGTAGGTGTACGCGTGCGCGTGGCAGGCGGCGATGGCGGCCTGGAGGGCGTACGGGCCGGGGGCGCCGGTGGAGGTGGCGTCGGCGTGACCCAGGGCGGTGATGCCACGGGCGATGAGCATGCGGTTCCAGCGGCGGCGGTTCTGGTCCCGGAGCAGGACGGGCTCGCCGTTCGGGCCGGTGCGGGCGGCGGTGCGGGACGCCTGGAACTCCAACAGCGAGGTCAGGGCGTGCACTTCGGGCTCCTTCGGCATCAGCCCGGACAGCACGCGGGCAAGGCGCAGCGCGTCCTCGCACAGCGCCGGGCGCAGCAGGTCGTCGCCCGCGGTGGCCGCGTACCCCTCGTTGAAGATCAGGTAGATGACGTCGAGTACGGAGCCCAGCCGCGCCGCGCGCTCGGGGCCGTAGGGCACCTCGAAGTCGACGTTCTTGGTGGCGAGGGTGCGTTTGGCGCGGACGATGCGCTGGGCGACCGTCGGTTCGGGGGTGAGGAAGGCGCGGGCGATCTCCGGCGTCGTCAGGCCGCCGAGCAGGCGCAGGGTGAGGGCGATGCGGGCCTCGGCGGACAGCACGGGGTGGCAGGCGGTGAAGACGAGCCTCAGCAGGTCGTCGTCGATGTCCTCCGGGTCGGCCGGCTCCTCCGGCGGGGCGGTGGTCTCCAGGTCGCGGCCGATCGCCTGGAGCTTGCGGGCGTAGTTCTCCCGGCGCCGGATCAGGTCGACGGCGCGGTGCCTGGCGGCGGCCATGAGCCAGGCGCCCGGGTTGTCCGGCACCCCGTCCCGCGGCCACTGCTCCAGGGCGGCGACCAGGGCGTCCTGGGCGAGCTCCTCGGCGATCCCGACGTCACGGACGATGCGGGCGACGCCGGCGATGATGCGCGGGGACTCCATGCGGAAGACGGTCTCGATGGCGTGACCGGGGTCGGCGGCGCCGAGGGGGTCGGCCGGTGGCTGTCGGTCGTCGGGCTGTCGGCCGGGGGGCTGTTGGCTCACAGCCCCCCATTCGACACCCGGACCGGCACATCTCCAAGGAGGGACGCTCAGCCCTCGGCGATCTAGCCTTCCGCGATCTCCCGCACCTCGCAGGTCACCGTCCAGAACTCCTCGTGCACCTTCAGGAACCGCTTGGTCCACTCCAGGGCCTCGGCCCGGTCCTTGCACTGCATGATCGCGTAGCCGCCGACGACCTCCTTGGACTCGGTGAAGGGTCCGTCGGTGACGCTGATCTCGCCGCCTTCCCAGCGCACCTTCGTGCCTTGCGCGGACGGGGTCAGACCGGCGGTGTCGAGCATCACCCCGGCCTTGGTGACCTCCTCGATCAGCTCGCCCATGCGCTGCATCAGCTCGGCGCTGGGGCCCTCGGCGGGGGCGGTCTTCTCGTCGATCTGCACGAGCGACAGGTAGCGGGGCATGGTGCCCTCCTCGGTGGATGCGGGGCCGGGTCCTTCCCGGCCTCTCACCCCTGCGTCGATCGGGATCCGGCCGGATCGACACGGTCGCCGGAATTCTTCGAAGATTTTTCCGCGGCATACGTTTCCGCAGGCAGGGACGTTTTCCCGTACAGCAGTCCGCCCGCGAGGGCGCCGAAGGCCAGCAGCCCGGCGGCCACCCAGTACGCCGCCGAGAACCCGTCGACGAGCCCCTGGGCCCCGCCCACGCTCCCGCCGACGCTCGCCGCGACCGTGACCTGCACGCCGAGCCCCACGGCCCCGCCGACCTGGCGCGAGCTGTTGAGCAGCCCGGAGGCCATGCCGGTCTCCTCCGAGGCGACCCCGGCCGTGGCCGCCGTACCGAGCGGCACGAAGCACAGCCCGATGCCGAGGCCTGCGACGAGGGACGGACCGAGGATGGTGACCAGAAGCCGCCGTCGACCGCCAGGGCCGCCGCGAACCACGCGATCCCCGCCGCCGCGAGCAGCCCGCCCGTCACCAGCAGCGCCCGGGGCCCGACCCGCGCGACCGTCTTCGCGGCGACCACCGAGGCGACCACGATCCCGACGCAGAACGGCAGGAAGGCGCTGCCGGTGGCCGTCGCGCCATACCCGAGAACCTGTTGCAGATAGAGGGACGTGAAGTAGAAGGCGGCGAACTGGCCGGCCGTCATCATCAGCGCGAAGACGTTCGCCGCGAGCACCGGACCGCCCCTGAGCAGGCCGAGCCGCAGCAGCGGCCGCCGCACCCGTCGCTCGGCCACGGCGAAGGCGGCGAGCAGGAGGACGGCGGCGCCCAGGGACGCCTCGGTCTGCCAGGCCGTCCAGCCGTACGCCTCGGTGCGCACCAGCCCCAGCACCAGCAGCGTGGTCCCGGCGGTGACCAGGAACGCCCCGACCAGGTCGAGCCGCGCCCTGGGCCCTTCGGACCGACGGTCGGCGGGTACGGCGGTACGCGCGAGGACCAGGACGGCGATCACGACCGGCACGTTGACGAGCATGACGGCCCGCCAGCCGGCCCAGTCGGTGAGCAGTCCGCCGGCCAGCACACCGACGGCCCCACCGGCCGCACCGGAGGCGCCCCACAGCCCGAGGGCGCGCGAACGGGCGCCGCCCTCCGGGTAGTTGACGGTGATGAGGGTCAGCGCGACCGGTGCGAGCGCGGCCGCCCCGACGCCCTGCACCGCCCGAAAGGCGATCAACTGCCCCGGCGCCTGGGCGAGTCCGCCCGCCAGACTCGCGGCCCCGAAGACCGCGAACCCGGCGATGAGCGTCCGCCGCCGCCCCACCACGTCGGCCAGCCGCCCACCCAGCATGAGCAGCCCGCCGAAGGTGAGGGCGTACGCGTTCACGACCCACGACAGCGAGTCACCGCCGAAGCCCAGACCGGTACCCATGTCCGGCAGGGCGACGTTGACGACCGACATGTCGAGGGAGACCAGGAACTGCACGGTCAGCAACACCGGCAGCAGCCAACCGGACGTGCGTGTCTGCGAGTCCACCATGCCCAACAGATTAATATACGCGTACAGAAATTATCCAGAGGGGTGCCCGGACGGATGTGGAGGGGCGCCCGGAACCGGCCGGGAGAGAATGCGCCCGTGGGAGACGAACCAAGCCAGGAGCCTCGTAAGCGCGCCGTCGGCCGCCCGCGCCGCATCGAGGCGGACCAGATCGTGGCGGTGGCCCGGCGCATCCTCCAGGAGGAGGGCGTCGAGGCGGTCTCCATGCGCCGGGTCGCCAAGGAGGTGGGCGCCACCCCGATGGCGCTCTACCACCACGTCCGCGACAAGGACGAACTGCTGATGCTCACGCTGTCGGGCATGGCGGCCTCGATCCCGCGCCCGGTCCTCCCCGACGACCCACGCGAGCGAATCGTCACGATCGCCCTCCACACCTACACGGGCATCAGCCGGTTCAGCTGGATCGTCGACGTCCTGAGCCTCGGCGACCTCACCGACCGCAGCGCCCTGTGGATCCCGGAGCAGATCATCGGCGCGGCGGTCGAATGCGGGCTGTCCCCGACGGAGGCGGTCCACGTCTACCGCACCATCTGGTACGTCGTCTACGGCGCCCTGGTCTTCCACCGCGCGGAAGAACGCCGGGCCGCCGCCCCCGACCGCCGCCCCTTCATGTCCTCCCTCGTCACGGAGGAGGACGCCGGGGAGTTTCCGCATCTGGCGGTGGTGGCGGGGCGGTGGGAGGAGATCACCGGGGGGTACGACATCGAGGGGCAACTGCGGGGCGTGGTGGACGGGTTGCTGCCCACCGGCGGCCGCACCGCCAGCCCTGACGCATAGCGCTCACCCTCAGCGCAACGACTCCCACAACTCACTCGCCGCCGGCTCCTTCGCCACCACCCGGTTCGAGTCCGACGGCGCCGGTACCACCGGCATCATCACCGTCTTGAGGTCACTCACCGGCAGGCTCTTCAGGCTCTGGCCCAGCCGCATCAGTTCGCTCAGCGAGTTCAGGCCCGTGTCGGTGGTGAGGCTGTCGGTGACCGCGTCGGCGACCTCGTAGAGCTTGGCGGGGTCGGTGAGGAGGTTGGTGGTGGAGATCTGGGTCAACAGGGCCTTCACCAGCTTCTGTTGGAGGCCTATGCGGCCCAGGTCGCTGCCGTCGCCTATGCCGTGCCGGGTGCGGGCCAGCGCCAGCGCCTGCGTGCCGTTGAGGTGGTGCTTGCCCGCCTTCAGGTGCAGGTGGCTGTCGTCGTCGTCGATGTCCTCGTCGGTGGTGACGGTGACGCCGCCGAGGGCGTTGACCAGCTTCGCGAAGCCCGCGAAGTCGATCTCGATGTAGTGGTCCATGCGGACGTTGGTGATCGACTCGACCGTCTTGACCGCGCACACCGGCCCGCCGAGCGAATAGGCGCTGTTGAACATCGAGTTGTACGCCACCGACGTCGAACCCCCGGACGACAGCGGGCAGGACGGGCGCGTGACGAGGGTGTCGCGCGGGATGCTGACCACCGTGGCGCTGGTCCGTCCGGCGTCGATGTGCACGACCATCGCCGTGTCGGAGCGGGCACCGGAGCTGTCGCCCCCGCCGAGCGCCTGGTTCTCCTTGCCGCTGCGCGAGTCCGAGCCCAGGACCAGGATGTTCACGGCACCGGTGGGCAGCGGGGAGGCCGACGCGCTCGCCGAGGCGGACGGGGTCGTGACCCCCTTGGGCGGGCGGTCGTCGCCGAGCGCGCTGTTGATGTCGACGCTCTTGATGTTGTTGTTGAGATGCCAGTACGCCCAGCCGGCCGCCGCCACGGTCAGCACCAGCACGCCCGCGAGGGTCAGGCCGACGGTCTTCAGCACACGCGACCGCCGACCTGACCGTCTGCCCTCGTCGCCGCTCTCTTCTCCGGTCACGGAAGGAACGTAAGTCCGAATTATTAGGAGACTGTTAGGGGAAGCGCCTCAGGACGGTTTTCTTCGGAAAATCTCACGTTTCCGACCCTCCGCGACACCTCTTCAGCCCCAGCGACACCGCCTCCACCGAGCGACACCACCTCAACCCAGCGTCACCGTCGGCACCGGATTGCTCCCGCTCCACGACCCGTTGAACCCGAAGCTTACCGAGCCCCCGTCCGGCACCGAGCCGTTGTACGAGGCGTTCGCGCAGCTCACGGCCGTGCCGGACTGAGTACAGATGGCGTTCCAGGCCTGGGTGACCTGCTGGCCCGCGCCGAAGGTCCAGTTCGCGTGCCAGGACGAGAGGGAGGCTCCGGAGCAGGCGATCGTCACCTGGCCCGTGAACCCGGTGTTCCACTGGCTGCCCACCGCGTACGTCGCCGTGCAGGCGCCGGTCGGCGGGGTCGTCGTACCGCCGCCGAGGGCCTCAGCGATGGCGTAGTACGCCGGTTTCGGCGCGTAGTTCTCGTCGTACGGCGTCGCCGCCCCGTAGCCCGGGAAGGTGCTCGGCACCCAGGAGTCGGAGTCGGTGAAGCCCCAGACGGTGACGTTGACGCAGCGGGTGACGGCCACGCACGCGGCGAGCACCGCCTTGTAGTCGGCGGCCTGCTGGGCGAGCTTCGTGCTGTCGGCCGGCAGCGCCATCCGCACGTCCAGCTCGGTGATCGCCACGTCGACGCCGAGGTCGGCGAAGCGCTGGATGTTCTGCTGGAGGGTGGCGGGGACCTGGCCGAGGATCAGGTGGGCCTGCAGACCGACGCCGTCGATCGGGACGCCCGCCGCCTTCAGGGACTTGACCAGGTTGTAGAGGGCGGTCGACTTCGCGTTGACGCCCTCGACGTTGTAGTCGTTGATGTAGAGCTTGGCCGCCGGGTCGGCGGCCCGCGCCCAAGTCAGGGCGTTCGCTATGTAGTTGGCACCGAGGCCGTTGTACCAAAGCGTCGAGCGGTAGGTGCCGTCCTCGTTGAAGGGCTCGTTGACCACGTCCCAGGCGGCGATCTTGCCTTTGTAGCGGCCGACTTCGGTGTTGATGTGGTTCTGGAGGAGGGTGCTGAGCTGGGCCGAGGTCCATGTGCCGTTCGTCAGCCAGCTCGGGTTCTGGCTGTGCCAGGCCAGGGTGTGGCCGCGCACCTGCTGGTTGTGGGCCTGCGCGAAGGCGACGATCTGGTCGGCCTCGGTCCAGTTGAAGGAGCCCTGGGTCGGCTCGACCGACCCCCACTTCATGGCGTTGCCGGGGGTGAGCGAGTTGAACTGCGCCCCGGCGATGTCGCCGTACGACCCGGTGAGCTTGGAGCCCGTGACCGCCGTACCGATGACCTTGCCCTTGGCGGCGGCCAGGTCGCGCAGCGGGGTGTCGGCCGCGTGCGCCACGGGCGCCGTCAGCAGCAGCGCCGCGCCGGTGACAACTGCCGCCAGCGATAAGCCCGTACCGCGAAAGCCTGTTCTCAGAGATCTCATTGCGGGTGCCTCCGAAAGTTTCGGTTGAATAACCGATTGGCTTCGGAGGAGTGTGGGCACGCCCGCACCACCCGTCAATACGTCACCTTCCGGCCACCGGCGGCGCCCCCGTACTGCTGCGCACCACCAGGCTCGTCGCCAGCTCGACCCGCGTGGCCACCGGCGGTTGGTCCTCGCGCCCCAGGTCCAGGACGAGCTTGCCCGCCGCCTCGGCCATCTCCATCAGGGGCTGTCGTACGGTCGTCAGCGGCGGCCCCACCCAGCGCGCGACCGGCAGATCGTCGAAGCCGACCACGCTCAGGTCCTCCGGGATGCGCAGCCCCAACTCCCGCGCGGCCTCGTAGAGTCCGAGCGCCTGGAGGTCGTTGAGGGCGAAGACGGCGGTGGGGCGGTCCGGGCGGCGCAGCAGTTCCAGGCCCTGCCGGTAGCCGGCCTCGTGGTGGAAGTCGCCGGTCACGATCAGCGTCGGGTCGACCGGCAGCCCGGCGGTCTCAAGTGCGGCCCGGTAGCCGTCCACACGCGCGCGGCTGCACATCATGCGGGTCGGCCCGGTGATCGCGCCGACGCGGGTGTGGCCGAGGTCGACCAGGTGCCGGGTGGCGGCCAGGCCGCCCTGCCAGTTGGTGGCGCCGATCGAGGGCACGTCCACGCCGGGGTCGCCGGCCGGGTCCATCACCACGAACGGGATGGAGCGGCTGGTCAGCAGGGCCCGCTGGGACTCGTCGAGACCGGACAGTACGAGGATCACGCCGTGCGGCCGGCGGGCGGCGACCTGGTCGGCCCAGGTCCGCCCGGGCGTCAGCCGCCCCGCGCTCTCGCTGAGCACCACGCTCAGGCCGTTGTCCCGGGCCACGTTCTCCACGCCCCGGATGACCTCCATCGCCCAGGCGCTCTCCAGTTCGTGGAAGACCAGGTCGATCAGGGGCGAGCGGCTGGCCTCGGCGCGGCGGCGCCGGTAGCCGTGCGCGCGCAGCAGGTCCTCGACGCGGCTGCGGGTGGCCGGGGCCACGTCCGCACGGCCGTTGAGGACCTTCGAAACAGTCGGCGCGGACACGCCGGCCTCGCGGGCGATCTCCGCGAGCGTCGCGGTCTGCGACGACCGGCCTGTCGTCGGCGTCGCCGTCCGGGTTTCAACGGGCTCCGGGGGTGTCATGGCGGCGATCGTATCCCTGCGCGACCTCTTGACGAACCCCTCGCACCGCCCTAGGTTCCCGGAACATTCGAGATGCATATCGAAACATTCGTGAGCGGGCCTGCCACCCACTCGACCAGAGCAGGAGTTTCATGACCACCGCCCCCTGGCGTGACCCCGCCCTGCCCGCCGCCGCCCGCGTCGACGACCTCCTCTCCCGGATGACCCTTGAGGAGAAGACCGCCCAGCTGTACGGCGTCTGGGTGGGCGCCGCCACGGACGGCGACGGAGTCGCGCCCCTGCAGAGCGAGATGACCGCCGCCTACGACTGGGACGAGCTGATCACCCACGGCCTGGGCCAGCTCACCCGCTCCTTCGGCACCGCCCCCGTCGACCCGGCCCTCGGCGCGCGGGCACTGGCCCGCGCCCAGCGCCGGATCGCCGCGGCCGGCCGCTTCGGCATCCCTGCCGTCGCCCACGAGGAGTGCCTGGCCGGCTTCACGGCCTGGGGCGCCACCGCCTACCCGGTACCGCTGGCCTGGGGCGCCACCTTCGATCCGCCCCTGGTCGAGGAGATGGCCCGCGCGATCGGCCACGACCTGCGCACGGCCGGCGTCCACCAGGGCCTCGCCCCCGTCCTGGACGTCGTACGCGACCCACGCTGGGGCCGCGTCGAGGAGACCATCGGCGAGGACCCGTACCTGGTCGGCACCGTCGGCGCGGCCTACGTCCGGGGCCTGGAGTCGGCCGGGGTCATCGCCACGCTCAAGCACTTCGCCGGGTACGCCTCCTCGGCGGGCGCCCGCAATCTCGCCCCCGTGCGCGCGGGCGTCCGCGAGTTCGCGGACATCACCCTGCCGCCCTTCGAACTGGCCCTGCGCGAGGGCGGCGCCCGTTCGGTGATGGCCGCGTACACCGACACGGACGGCGTGCCCGCCTCGGCCGACCCCGGACTGCTCACGCAACTCCTGCGCGAGGAATGGGAGTTCACCGGAACCGTGGTCGCCGACTACTTCGGCATCGGCTTCCTGCAGACCCTGCACCGGGTGGCGGGCACCCCGGCCGAGGCCGCGCACGCGGCGCTGGCCGCCGGGATCGACGTGGAGCTGCCGACGCTGAAGTGCTACGGAGAACCGCTGCTCGACGCGGTACGGGCGGGTGAGGTGCCCGAGGAGCTGATCGACCGGGCCGCTCGCCGAGTGCTGGTGCAGAAGTGCGAGTTGGGGCTGCTGGACGAGGACTGGAGCCCGGAGCCGACCGAGTCCATCGACCTCGACTCGGCCGCCAACCGCGCGATCGCCCGGCGGCTGGCCGAGGAGTCGGTGGTGCTGCTGGACAACCCGGACGGCATCCTGCCCCTCTCCCCCGACACCCGGATCGCCGTGGTCGGCCCCCGCGCCGCCGACGCGCTTGCGATGCTCGGCTGCTACTCCTTCCCGTCCCACGTGCTCACCCACCACCCCGAAGTGCCGATGGGCATCGAGATCCCGACCGTCCTGGAAGCACTGCGGGCCGAACTCCCGGACGCCAAGGTGACGTTCGCCGAGGGCTGCGGGGTGTCCGACCCGGACGACTCGGGCTTCACGGAGGCGGTGGCGCGCACCGTGGAGGCGGACGTGTGCGTGGCGGTGCTCGGCGACCGGGCGGGCCTGTTCGGGCGCGGCACGTCCGGCGAGGGCTGCGATGTGGCGGACCTGCAACTCCCGGGTATCCAGGGCGACTTGCTGGACGCGCTGGTCGCCACGGAGGTCCCGGTCGTGCTGGTCCTGCTGACCGGCCGCCCCTACGCGCTGGGCCGTTGGCAGGGCCGACTGGCCGCCGTGGTGCAGGCGTTCTTCCCCGGGGAGGAGGGCGGTCCGGCGGTCACGGGGGTGCTGTCGGGCCGCGTCAGCCCGTCCGGGCGGCTGCCGGTGAGCGTCCCCCGCGTCCCGGGCGGCCAGCCGTGGACCTACCTCCAGCCGCCCCTCGGCCTCGCGGGCGAGGTCAGCAACCTCGACCCGACTCCGCTGTATGCCTTCGGCGAGGGGCGGTCCTACACGACGTTCACCTGGGAGGACTTCGTCGGCGACCCTCAGCGGGAGATCGGCACGGACGGTACGTACGATCTCGCGCTGACCGTCCGGAACGCCGGTGAGCGGGCGGGGGCGGAGGTCGTCCAGCTGTACCTGCACGATCCGGTCGCCTCGGTGACCCGCCCTGATGTCCGCCTGATCGGTTACCAGCGCGTGGAGTTGGAGCCGGGTGAGTCTCGCCGGGTGACGTTCCACTTCCACGCGGACCTGTCGGCGTTCACCGATCGGCGGGGTGTCCGGGTGGTGGAACCGGGTGCGCTGGAGCTACGGCTGAGCGCGTCGAGCGCCGATGTGCGCCACGCGGTGCGGTTGCAACTGGGCGGCGCTGTACGAGAGTTGGACGGGTCGCGCGTGCTGCGGTGCGAGACGGAGGTGTCGTAGTCAGCGGGGTGGCTGCGCCACGAAAGCGGACCAGGCGGCGGGGGTGACGGTGAGGTGGGGGCGGGTGCGGTCTTTGGTGTCGCGGATGTGGATAGTGATGGGGGCGAGGGCGACCTCTATGCAGTTGTCACCCTGGGTGCCGCTATAGCTGGACTTGAACCACGTCAGGTCGGTGATGCCGCTCATAGCTCTCCTCTGATCCGCTCCAGCAGGCTCACCGAGTCCAGGGGGCTGAGAGCCTGTGAGCGGAGTGTCGCATAGCGGCGGTGCAGGATGGCGGCCTCTTTTGCGTCAGAGATCAACTGCCCTGTCTGCTGCCCTTCCGAGTACGCGAGATGCTTTGCATCCGGAGTCTCCAGCAGGGCCAACGGGCCATCCAGGCCCGCGTGCACCTGGCAGTCGAGCGGCATGACCTGGATCTCCACATTGCGGAGTTGCGCGTAGCCCAGCATGTGGTCCAACTGGACGCGGGCAACCTCTGCGCCGCCCAACTGCCGCCGCACGACGTGCTCGTCCACGACGAAGCTGAAGGACGTGTTGGGGCGCTCGGTAAGCATCCGTTGCCGCTCCATGCGGGCCACCGCCTGCACATCCACCTGCTCATCCGACAACGGCGGAATGCTGTTCCCGAACACCGCTCGCGCATACGGCTCGGACTGCAACAGACCCGGAACCAACCGGCATTCATACGTCGCCAGGCTCACCGCCTCCCGCTCCAGCGCGGCCCACCTCCGGAACCACGCCGCAAACCCCGGTTGCCGCCCCACCCTCCCGAACGCCTTCCGCAAGGCACCCGTGTTGCCCAGCGCCGGCTCCGCCATCTCCACGAACTGCTCGTCCGCCAACCGTCGCCCCAACTCGATGGACGCGATGGAGTGCTTGGACAGATGGACCCGCTCCCCCAACTCCTCCCGACTCATCCCCGCATGCTCCCGCAGCCCCTGCACGAACGCCCCGAACGTCCTCATGCTGTCCGACGCCTCGGGCTCACCGCCCACCTCGATGCCACCACTCATGCACACAGGGTGACGAACTCCAGCTCACCGCGCACCCGAATCGCGTAAACGGATAGATTCATCCACTTACTGCTACCGTGGGCCTCATGACACAGAGAAGAACTTGGCTCTCCCTGGGAGCCGTAGTCCTGGTGGTGAACGCTCTCCAGTGGGTCATCGCCGAAGCAGTCACCGCCGGCGCGTGGAAGACCCCGCCCTACAGCTACGGCGGCAACTACATCAGCGACCTGGGCGTACCCGACTGCGGTGTGGTGTTCCAGGGCCGTGAGATCTGCTCGCGGTCGCGCACGCGGTGGGGTTCGTGATGATCGGGACTTTCCACGGCTCCCCGGAGGGGGCGTCGTACGTGCTGGCCCTGCATCTCGTGGGGGCGTTGATCGGCGTCCTGTCCGCGAACGCGCTGGTGTTCATGGCGGGGCGGGTGAAGAACCTGGACCTGCCGAGGCCGTACCGCGTCTTCAGCATGACGGTCGGCGTGCTCGGCCCGTTGGGTGTGCTGGGCGCGGGGATCTCGGAGAGCACGGCCGGGGCGTTCGAGCGCGGCGGCGTCTACTCGTGGCTGCTGTGGAGCGTCGTGACGGGCGTTCTGCTGCTGGCAAGCAACCTGCGACGACCGGCCGTGGTGGAGAATGTCGTGGCGTGAGCGAGGACAAGGAACGACCGCTGCGCGCGGACGCGGAACGCAACCGGCGGCAGATCATGGAGACGGCCGAGCGCATGTTCGCTGAGCGGGGCTCGGTGGCCACGCTCAACGAGATCGCCCATGAGGCCGGTGTCGGGGTCGGCACGGTGTACCGCCGCTTCCCGGACCTCGTGTCACTGATGAACGCGCTGTTCGCCGAGCGGTTCACCACGTTTCTCCAGCTCGCGGAGACGGCCGCGGAGCTTGCGGAACCCGGGGAGGCGATGCGCCACTACCTGGTCGAGGCGGCGCGCTGGCGGGCCGGGGACCCGGCACTGGACGTGATCCTCGCCCACGCGGACCTGGAAGCGGCGCCTACCGCCGGGATGCGCGAGGAACTCGGCCGCCGGGTGGACGCCCTGGTCGAGCGGGCCCTGGCCGCGGGCGCGGTCCACGAGGGCTTCGCCAGCAGTGACGTGTACGCCTACCTCTACATGATCGGCGCCATCGCCGACCGCACCCACGACGTCGCCCCGGACGCCTGGCGCCGCTATGTCGACGTCCTGCT
Organism: Streptomyces pseudovenezuelae; assembly: GCF_029892565.1. Taxonomy (GTDB): domain Bacteria; phylum Actinomycetota; class Actinomycetes; order Streptomycetales; family Streptomycetaceae; genus Streptomyces; species Streptomyces pseudovenezuelae_A. The sequence continues at coordinate 268,391 of NZ_JARXVH010000007.1, forward strand.
GCGGGGCTTCGGCCTGGAACCCGCGACGGAGACGCAGGCGCCCCCCGCGATGACCGACGCCCAGATTCTCGGCACCTGGCCGAAGCCCTGAGCGGAGACGCGCCGTTCCGGTGCAAGGCTGGTAGAACCGGGCACCCTGGAACTACCGTTGGGGAGATCCAGTAAACGGGGGACACGGGGGACGTGATGGGCAGGTACGTGTATCAGGAGTTGCTGGCCGCGCTGGCTTTGCTGGCCGGCATCGCCGTCGGGGTGGCGGTGGCGGTCGGCGTACGGGACGAGGAGTCGATGCGGGGCGGTGGTGTGGCCGTGACGGCCGCCCTGGCGGTCGCGTTCCTCGTCGTGTCGGCGCTGCTCAGGTCGAGCCGGCTCAAGTGGGTCGGTGAGGTACGGGAGTTCGAGGCCGCGGTGCCGAGGCCGGGGGCCGGCGCGATGCCGCTCGACCGCGCCTACTACGTGCGGATGGCCGGCCTGTTCGCGCTCGCCGCCGTGTTCACCTCGTACCTCGGGGACGCGGTGGTCGTCCCGCTGGTGATGGCCCTGGACTGGCTCACCAAGGGTGTGGTGGGCGCCCGTTGGGAGCGCAGGAACGGGCGGGTGCTGTGGCGCGGGCACAACAGGGACGAGCCGTGGAAGCTGTCGTACTCCTCCGTCAGTCCGACCCCAGCGACTCGAACCGCCACCGATGGACCGGCCGTGTGACCAACTCGCCGTCCGGCTCCGGGAGTTCGGGCAGCTCGGCGTCGTAGGCCGCGTCCCACCAGGTGATGACGAGGACGCGGTCCTGCGGGCCCCGGAAGGACTCCCGGCGCACGGGCGTCAGGGGCAGCTCCAACTCCCGCGCCCAGGCCAGCAGTTCGGCGCCCCGCCCCTCGACGGCCCGCGCCTCCCACATCAACGCGACGGTCACGAGTACAGGTTCTCCTTGCTGACCTCGTGCACGTGATCGTGGTCATGCGAGTGCCCCGGCACATGCGGCTCGGTCACCGGCAGCGAGGAGTCCGCCGAGAGGTCCCAGTCGGAGGGGGCGCGGCCCCGCGCGACCATCTCCGCGCCGAGGGCGGCGACCATCGCGCCGTTGTCGGTGCACAACTTGGGCCGCGGCACCCGGAGTCGGATGCCGGCCGCCTCGCAGCGCTCCTGGGCCAGCGCGCGCAGCCGCGAGTTGGCGGCCACGCCGCCGCCGATCATCAGGTGGTCGACGCCCTCGTCCTTGCAGGCCCGCACCGCCTTGCGGGTCAGTACGTCCACCACGGCCTCCTGGAAGGACGCGGACACGTCCCGCACCGGCACGTCCTCACCGGCTGCCCGCTTGGCCTCGATCCACCGGGCCACGGACGTCTTGAGCCCGGAGAAGGAGAAGTCGTAGGCGGAGTCGCGCGGCCCGGTGAGCCCGCGCGGGAACGCGATCGCCTTCGGGTCGCCCTCCTTCGCGTACCGGTCGATGACCGGGCCGCCGGGGAAGCCGAGGTTGAGCACGCGGGCGATCTTGTCGAAGGCCTCGCCCGCCGCGTCGTCGATGGTCGCGCCGAGCGGGCGGACGTCGGAGGTGATATCGGTCGACAGCAGCAGCGAGGAGTGCCCGCCGGACACCAGCAGCGCCATCGTCGGCTCGGGCAGCGGGCCGTGCTCCAACTGGTCCACGCAGATGTGGGAGGCCAGGTGGTTGACGCCGTAGAGGGGCTTGCCGAGCGCGTAGGCGTATGCCTTGGCGGCGGTGACGCCGACCAGGAGGGCGCCGGCGAGACCGGGACCGGCGGTGACCGAGATGCCGTCCAGGTCCTTCGCGCTCACCCCCGCGTCCTTCAGCGCGCGCTCGATCGTCGGCACCATCGCCTCAAGGTGGGCACGGGAGGCCACTTCGGGCACGACCCCGCCGAAGCGGGCGTGCTCGTCGACGCTGGAGGCGACGGCGTCGGCGAGCAGCGTGGTGCCGCGCACGATGCCGACGCCGGTCTCGTCGCAGGAGGTCTCGATGCCGAGGACGAGCGGCTCGTCCCGGGTGTCAGCCATTGATCTCGGTTCCTCGCACTGTCGTGGGGTCGGTCAGACGCATCACGAGCGCGTCCACATTGCCGGGCTGGTAGTAGCCGCGGCGGAATCCGATGGCCTCGAAGCCGAAGCGCTCGTACAGCTTCTGGGCGCGGATGTTGTCGATGCGGCACTCCAGCATCACTTCGGCGCACTCGAAGGACGTCGCCGCCCGCAGCAGTTCGGTGAGGATCAGCGCGCCGAGGCCGGTGCCCCAGTGGTCGCGGGCGACCGCGATGGTCTGGACGTCACCGAGGTCACCGGAGGCGGCGAGGCCGCCGTACCCGATCATCCGGCCGGCGCCGTTCTCGGCGACGACATAGCGGCGGGTCGCCTCGGCGCCGCGCGCGTGGGCCAGTTCGGACCAGAACATGCCCCGGGACCAGGTGTCCTCGGGGAAGAGTTCCTTCTCCAGCTCCAGCACGGAGTCGATGTCCCACCAGCGCATCTCGCGCAGTCGAGGTGTCGCGGGTGTGGTCACTTGGGGGTGACCACCTTGTAGTTCTTGGGGACCTGGGCATCGGGCCGGCGCAGATACAGCGGCCGTGGCGCGGGCAGTTCCTCGCCGGCCGCCAGTCTCTCGGCGGCCAGCCCCGCCAGCGCGGCGGCCGACACGTGCTCCGGCTCGTACGCGCGCGGGAAGGTCTCGGGGTACAGCAGCGCGCCCGCGCCGACGGCCGGCAGTCCGGCCACCCGCTCCGCGATCTCGGCGGGCCGGTCCACGGCGGGGTCGGTCAGCCGGGTGCGGGAGTCGGCGTAGGTCGCCCAGTAGACCTCTTTGCGCCGGGCATCGGTCGCGACGACGAAGGGCCCCTCGTCGACATCGGCGGCGTACGCGAGACCGTCCAGCGTGCACAGTCCGTGCACGGGGACGCCGAGCGCGAGCCCGAACGTGTCGGCGGTCATCAGCCCGACGCGCAGGCCCGTGTACGGACCGGGCCCGATCCCTACGACGATCCCGGTGACGGCGTCGAGCTTCAGTCCGGCGTCGGCGAGCACACGGTCGACGGCCGGCAGCAGCAGCTCCCCGTGCCGACGCGCGTCCACCTGGCTCGACGAGGCGATGACGTCCGTGCCGTCGTGCAGCGCGACGGTGACGGCAGGGGTGGCGGTATCCAGAGCGAGCAAGAGCACACAAACAGCCTACGGCTCCCCACGCCCCCTGTCGGACGCACCGGCCGGACGCCCCGATCGCGCAGGAGGTCCGCCCGAAAGGGCCCGTGTCCCCGGCGGCGACGGCCCGGAGGGGCGGGTGCGGACTGCTACGGTCGCCCGGGAGTACGGCGTACGACGTGAATGGCTGAGGTGGGCGACGGTGGCAGGCGGCAGCTCCGGGTTCGTGTTGGGACTCACCACGGCGGCGCTCGCGTCGGTCGGTTTCCTCGCCTACCAGGCGTCCGCGAGCGTCCCGGCCGACCTGGCGGGCCCGCAGAAGAGCGGCAAGCCCTCGGTGGCCGCGTCGAAGGCGCCCCGCGACAAGAAGAACCCCGTGGCCCTGCCCGCCGGCTCCGGCACGGGCGAGCGGGTCGTGTACTCGGTGGACGACGACCGGGTGTGGCTGGTCGGCGCGCACGACAAGGTCAAGCGCACCTTCAAGGTCACCCCGGGCCGTATCGACCCGTCCCTGGGGAGCTACGCGGTCACGTCCCGTTCGAACGCCATCACCGGCACGGACGGCACCCCCATCGAACACGTGGTGCGCTTCGCCACGGCGGACGGCGTGGCCATCGGCTTCAGCGCGGCCGTGGAGAACGCGGCGAGCCCGACCCCCGGCGCGAACGTGCGCACCGGCGGCATCCGCGAGTCCCGCGCGGACGGCGACGCGATGTGGATGTTCGCGACGATCGGCCAGCCGGTCGTGGTGATCCGCTGAGCGGTCAGGCTGCCTTGCGGTGCTCGGCCGGCGGCTGAGCCACCTCGGGGTCCGGCAGGCGCGGCGGCGTGGAGACGGCCCGCGCCGCGGCGCACGAGGCCAGCAGGTCCCGCATGGACACCCCGGACGCCCGGCGCGCCGACGCCTCGTCCTGTTCCATTCGTTCCGTGACCGCCATGGACGCCTCCTGAGCTCGGGGGCGGACGTAGTTAGGCAGACCTAACTACGGATTGGGTACCATGTGACCACGTACGAGACATCGAACGCAATATCTTGCCGACGCGTTGTCGGAACCTTCATCAAAACCGACCATCGGCCACCGTCGGACCGGCAGGGCTCTCAGGCACACCGCACGCTCAGGCGGACAGCACACCGAGGTCCGCGGCAGCCCACCGCTCCCCCAGCCCCGTCACCGTCACGTGCCGTACCTCGTCCGTGGTGTCCCCGACGGCGCGGTGGATCACGATGTCGAGCCGGTCGTCGGTCAGCTCCTCGACCTTGCCCTCGCCCCACTCCACGACGATCACCGAGTCGGACAGCGAGACGTCGAGGTCGAGGTCCTCCATCTCGTCGAGCCCGCCGCCCAGGCGATACGCGTCGACGTGGACGAGCGGCGGCCCCTCGCCCAGCGACGGATGCACGCGCGCGATCACGAACGTCGGCGAGGTGACCGCGCCCCGCACCCCGAGCCCCTCGCCGAGTCCCCGGGTGAGCGTCGTCTTGCCCGCGCCGAGCTCCCCGTTGAGCATCACGAGGTCACCGGCGCGCAGCAGTTTCGCCAGGCGGCGGCCCAACTCCCGCATCTGGTCGGGGGAGGTGACGGTCAGTTCGGTCTCAGCCCGGCTGTGCGGTGCCGCTGGTGCTTCCATAGCCACCCACGGTAGCTCCTGCGGGCACGGCGCCCGCGCGGGTCAGCAGGTCCGCGAGCCGGTCGGTGACCACCTCGGGGTGCTCCAGCATGACCAGGTGCCCGGCGTCCGGGACCAGCACCAGCTCGGCGTCCGGCAGCAGGTCGGCGATGGCCTCGCTGTGCTCGCTGGGCGTCACCAGGTCCTTGACGCCGGCCAGCACCAGCACCGGCAGGTCCTTGAAGTGGGCAAGGGCCAGGGTCTTGTCGTGGTCGGTGAAGGCCGGGTAGAACTCGGCGACCACGTCGATCGGCGTGGACTCGATCATCCGCTCGGCGAACCGCGCGATCGCCGGGTCGACGTCCCGCGAGGCGAACGAGTACCGCTTGATGATCCCGGCGAACAGATCGGCGGTGGCCCGCCGCCCCTTCTCCACCAGCGCGGCCTGCGTGCCCAGCGCCTTCAGCACGCCCGGCAGGATCCGCCGCACCGCGTTGACCCCGGCCACCGGCAGCCCGAAGTTGACCTCGCCGAGCCGCCCGGACGACGTACCGACGAGCCCGACGCCGACGACACGGTCGCGGATCAGGTCGGGGAACTGGTCGGCCAGGGCCATCACCGTCATGCCGCCCATGGAGTGCCCGACCAGCACGATCGGCCCCTCGGGCACGGCCGCGTCGAGCACGGCCTTCAGATCGCGGCCCAGCTCGTCGATGGTGACCGGCACGCCGTCCTGATGCTGCTGCACGCCCCGCCCGGACCGGCCGTGGCTGCGCTGATCCCAGTACACGGCGCGTACGACACCGCGCAGGGCGGCACGCTGGAAGTGCCAGGAGTCCTGGCTGAGGCAGTAGCCGTGGCTGAAGACGACGGTGACGGGGGCGGGCGCCTTGCGGCCGAACAGCCGGCGCCGGCGCGGACCGATCGACGGCACGGCCTCGGGGTCGACGTCGTCGACCTCGTAGTACAGCTCGGTGCCGTCCTCGGCGTACGCCCTGCCGGGCATGCCGCGCAGACCGCCATACGGTCCCGTCGAGTCGAGGGCGAGTTTGGCCTTCTCGCGCATGCCGCGGCCGACCGTGAGCCGCTCGATGGCGACGCCTGCCGCCGCGCCGGCGGCGATCACGCCTATCGCGGCGCCCGCGATCCCGGTCGCCCGGCGCCAGTTGCCGCCCGCCGCCGTGGCGGAGGCTACGGCTGCGACGGCCCCGACGGCCTCCGCACTGCTCTCGCTCACGTGTACTGCTCCTCTTTCGCCGGACTGCTTGCTGTTCGCTGGATCGGGTGATGCGGGTGATGCCCGTAATGCAGGTGATACCCGGGATGCCGGTGGTGCCCCAGTGACAGATGCCACCGGTGAGGTGCCCTCCGAGGGGTTACCCCACTTGTTCCCGGTTCACGGCTGGTTCCTCATTCAAGTAGTCGCATTCACGGAGACGCATTCACATAGACGCGAGGAACGCGCGTTCCGATGCGCGTGACGATCTCGTACGCGATGGTGCCCGCGGCCTGCGCCCAGTCCTCGGCGGTGGGCTCGCCCCGGTCGCCGGGTCCGAACAGCACCGCCTCCGTGCCGGGCGGCGGCTCGTCCCCGCCGAGGTCGACGACGAACTGGTCCATCGCGACCCGCCCCGCGACCGTCCGCCACTTGCCGTCGACCAGGACGGGACCGGTGCCGGAGGCGTGCCGCGGGATGCCGTCCGCGTAGCCGACGGGCACGAGGCCGAGGGTCGTCTCGCCGGGGGTGGTGTAGTGATGCCCGTAACTGACGCCGTGGCCCCCGGGGACGCGCTTCACGAGGGCGATGTTCGCCGCGAGCGTCATCACCGGGCGCAGTCCGAAGTCGGCCGGGGTGCCGACCTCCGGGCTGGGCGAGATGCCGTAGACGGCGATCCCGGTGCGGACGAGGTCGAAGTGGGCCTCGGGGAGCGTGAGCGTGGCGGGCGAGTTGGCGATGTGCCGCACCTCGGGGCGCACGCCCTGGCCCTCGGCGTACGCGAGCATCTCCCGGAAGAGGGTGAGCTGGGCGGCGATGGAGGGGTGCCCCGGCTCGTCGGCGCAGGCGAAGTGGGACCAGAGCCCGGTGACGTGGACCAGTCCTTCCGCCTCCGCGCGCAGGGCCTCGCCCACCAACTCGGCCCAGTCGTCGCCCGGTTGACACCCGTTCCGCCCGAGCCCGGTGTCGGCCTTGAGCTGCACGCACGCGGGGATGCCGGCGGCGCGGGCGGCCGCGGTGACCTCCTCCAGCGCCCACATACCGCTCACGGAGACGTCGATGTCGGCCTCGACGGCCTCCCGCCAGGGCCCGCCGGGAGTCCACAGCCAGCACATGATCCGAACCCGCTCGGGCGTGAGCCCACCGGCCCGCCGCAGCGCAAGCGCCTCCTCGGGCGTCGCCGTGCCGAGCCAGCCGGCCCCCGCCTCGACGGCCGCGCGGGCGCACGGCACCGCCCCATGGCCGTACGCCTCGGACTTCACGACGGCCATGAGCTGCGCACCGGGCGCGAGGGCGCGCAGGGCCCGCACATTGGCCCGCAGGGCGGCCAGATCGATCTCGGCACGGGCGCGAAGGGGTGCGGTCGGGGCGGTGGCTGTCTCATTCATGGCGTCCCCAGTCTCTCAGAGGGGTGCGACAACACCGGGGACACACCCGGTGGTCCGGCGCGAGGGCGCTTCCGCATTCCTTTCCCGGAGCGCGCGTCCCCGGGAAAGGAATGCGCGCCGGCGCGAAAGACGGCGTCGCCGGGCCGCTGCGAGAGTCGTGAACGTCGAGCACATCAGGGCACCTCCACGCTGCCCCGGCACATCACCGCACCCCACCGCACATCACGTCTAAGGATCCGCATGCCCTCGTCTCCGGAAGTACAGACCGTCCGCGGCCCCGTAGCGGCAAGCGACCTCGGCACCGTCCTGATGCACGAGCACGTCTTCGTCCTCACCGAGGAACTCCGGCAGAGCCTGCCTGAGACCTGGGACGAGCAGGAGCGGATCGCCGACGCGGTGACCCGGCTGAAGGCCCTGGCCGCGACCGGCGTCACCACGATCGTCGATCCCACCGTCATCGGGCTCGGCCGCAACGTCGCGCGCGTGGCCGAGGTGAACGCGCAGGTCGACCTCGACATCGTCGCGGCGACCGGCGTGTACACGCTCACCGACGTCCCCCACTTCTTCCAGTACCACGGGCCCGGCACGATCCTCGGCGGCCCCGAGGCGATGACCGAGCTGTTCGTGCGCGAACTCACCGTGGGCATCGCGGACACCGGCATCAGGGCCGCGTTCCTCAAGTGCGCGATCGAGAACGAACTCACCCCGGGCGTCGAGCGGGTGATGCGCGCGGTGGCCCAGGCCCATCTGCGCACCGGCGCCCCCATCACCGTGCACACCAGCGCGCAGGCCCGCACCGGCCTGGTCGCGCAGGACATCCTGCGCAGCGAGGGCGTGGACCTCGCGGCGGTCGTCATCGGCCACAGCGGCGACACCGCCGACCTCGACTACCTGCACCGGCTCATCGACAACGGTTCGTACGTCGGCATGGACCGCTTCGGCCTCGACATCCTGCTGCCGGGCGACCAGCGGGTGGCGACCGTCGCGAAGCTCGCGGGCGAGGGCTTCGCCGACCGGATGGTGCTGTCGCACGACGCGTCCTGCCACATCGACTGGTTCCCGCCGGGCGTACGCGAGCAGATCGCGCCGAACTGGCACTACACGCACCTGCACGACGAGGTGCTCCCGGCGTTGCGCTCCGCGGGTGTGACGGAGGCACAGCTGACGACCATGCTGGTGGACAACCCGCGCCGGTACTTCACCCCGCCCACCGACTAACGCCCGCCGCCGGGGTCCTAGCTCCCGGGCCGGTGCCCCCAGACGTACACCCGGTCGCCCTTCTTCAGCACACCCCACAGCTTCCGGGCGTCGCCGAGGCGCAGGTTGACGCAGCCCCAGGACCCGGTGGTGGTGTAAATGCTGCCGTAGACGGCATGAAAGGCCTGCCCGCCGTCGAAGAACTGGGCATACGGCATGGGCGAGTTGTAGAGCGTCGACCAGTGGTTCTTGTGCTTCCAGAAGACCTTGTGCCACCCGGGCCGGGTCCGGTGTCCGGTGCGCCCGCTGCGCATCGGCACCGGCCCGAAGACGACCTTCTTGCCCTTCTGCACCCAGGTCAGCTCGCGATTGAGATCGACACAGGCGACCCGGTACGACTTCACCGGGCACAACTTCTTGGCGTTCGGATTCTTCCGGGCACCGATGAACTGCATGGTCGCCCAGGTAACGGGGCCGGCGAACCCGATGGCCGGCTTGATCTTCTGCTTCTGCTGGAACTTCCGGATGGCCTTGCAGTCGGCCACCGACTGCTTCCCGTCCGCCTTCAGCTTCAGCCACCGCTCGACCGGCCGCTGATAGGGCCCGGTCCGCTTGCTGCACGCCACCTTCGCGACGGCGTCCCCGAGCGGCACGTACTCGACGAGGTCGTACGTCCCCTCCGCGGCGTCCCGCGGCTCCACGGCGTCCTCCGCGCGCGTCGGCGTGTACACCTGCGGCGGCAACACCTGGTCGGGCGTATCGATCTGCCAGGGCTGATACGGCCCCGGAGCGACCCCGGGCACAAGCTCGGTCTCGGGTCCGGAGACGGGCGGCGCCGGGGCAGGGGGCGCGGGAGCGGGCGGCACGGGATCGGCGGCCCAGGCGGTACCGCCGGAGAGGGCGGTCACGGGAAGGGCCGTCACGACGGCCAGGACCACGGCAACACTTCGACATGCGATACGTCTGCTGATCATGCGATCAGAGAAACGCGCCCGGGGGCCGGGACCGGGGTGGCACGCGGACGGGGTCACCCATACGTAGCCGCGTACACCCCCTCATTGGTCCCTCCCGCTGGTCCCTCCCCCTGTCCCTCCTACTGGTCCCGCACATCCCGCCAAGCCCGTACGACCGCCTCCGCCACGTCATGCGCCCCCACCGGCGCCCCGTCCGACGCGAGCCTCCCGGCCAGCCCGTGCAGATACGCGGCGACGCTGCCCGCGTCCAGCGCGCTGAGCCCGGCCGCGAGCAGTGACCCGGCGAGCCCGGACAGCACGTCCCCGCTCCCGGCGGTGGCCAGCCACCCGGTGCCGGTCGAGTTCACGCGTACGGCACCGCCCGCGGCGTCGGCGATCAGCGTGGTCGACCCCTTGAGCAGGACGGTCGCCCCGTACCGCGCCGCCAGCTCCCGGGCCGACGCCAGCCGCGCCCCCTCGACCTCCTCGCGGGCCACGCCGAGCAGCGCGGCGGCCTCACCGGCGTGCGGGGTCATCAGCGTCGGCGCGGTACGGGCCCGTACGGCATCCCGGTCCGCGAGCCGCAGCCCGTCCGCGTCGATCAGCACCGGCACGTCGGCCGACACGACCTCGCCGACGACCGAGGCGTCGTCCCCGGCCCCGGGCCCGACGACCCACGCCTGTACGCGCCCGGCGTGCTTGGGCCCCTGGTCGGACACGAGCACCTCGGGGAACCGCGCGATCACCGCGTCCGCGGCCGGCCCGACGTACCGCACGGCCCCGGCACCACCCCGGAGTGCCCCGGCGACGGCAAGCACAGCCGCGCCCGGATACCGGGCCGACCCCGCCGCGATCCCGACGACACCGCGCCGGTACTTGTCGCTCTCGGCGCCGGGCACGGGCAGCAGCGCGGCCACGTCCACATGCTGCAAGGCCTCCAACCCGGGCTCTTCGGGGAGTACGTCCCCCAGCCCGATGTCGACGAGCCGCACCGACCCGGCGTACTCCCGCGCGGGATCGATCAGCAACGCCGGCTTGTGCGTCCCGAAGGTCACGGTCAGATCGGCCCGTACGGCGGCCCCGCGCACCTCCCCGGTGTCCGCCTCGACGCCACTGGGCAGATCGACGGCGACGACGGGAACGCGGGCTTCGGCGGCGAACCCGGCCAGCCGTTCGGCGTCGGGCCGCAGCCCGCCGGTGCCGCCGATCCCGACGATGCCGTCGACGACGAGGTCGGCACGGAGGACGGTCTCCTCGCCATCGGCCGGATCGACGGTGCGCCCCCCGGCCCGCCGAAACGCCGCGAGCCCTCCGGCATGGGTCCGCTCGGGAGCGAGCAGTACGGCGGCGACCCCCGCGCCCCGCCGGGCGAGCCGCGCGCCGGCGTACAGCGCGTCGCCCCCGTTGTCCCCGCTCCCGACGAGCAGAACGATCCGGCTCCCGTAGACGCGCCCGAGCAACTCGGCACAGGCGACGGCGAGCCCGGCGGCGGCGCGCTGCATCAGCGCCCCCTCGGGAAGCCGCGCCATGAGCGCCCGCTCTGCGGTCCTTACCGTCTCCACGCTGTACGCAGTACGCATGGGTCGAGTCTCTCGCGCAGGCGCGGATCAACGCACCCGGGCGGACGGATCAGCCCTCGGCGAGCACCACGGCCGACGCGACCCCCGCGTCATGGCTGAGCGACACATGCCAGGACCGCACACCCAACTCGGCCGCCTTCGCGGCGACGGTCCCCTTCACCCGCAGGCGAGGCTGCCCGCTCTCCTCGACGTACACCTCGGCGTCCGTCCACAGCAGCCCGGCCGGCGCCCCGAGCGCCTTGGCCAACGCCTCCTTGGCGGCGAAGCGTGCGGCCAGCGAGGCAACCCCCCGACGCTCCCCGCTGGGCAACAACAACTCGCTCTCCAGAAAGAGCCGTTCGGCCATCCCAGGCGTCCGCTTGAGCGACGCCGCGAACCGATCGATCTCGGCCACGTCGATACCGACCCCGATGATGCTCATGCCGAGCACCTTAAAGGCCGAGTACCTCAAGTCCCTGAAGGACCCGCGATCATGACATGCCCGCGCCCCAAGTAACGTTCCCCCTGACCCGCATCCGCGGTTGCGGACGCGAACGCACGTCAACGGGAGAACGCAAGCTATGAAGTTGAAGGCACTCGGAACCGCGGCAGCGGCCGTCGCGCTCGTCGGTACGACGCTCACCGGCGGGGTGGCCGTCGCCCAGACGACCGCCCGGCCCGCCGCCGTGTCGGCCGCCGCGCTGCCGACGGACTGCAGCAAGGTCCTGAGCCCCATCAAGCCCAAGGAAAGCGTCAACATCCGCACCAGCCCGAAGACGTCCGCCACGGCGATCGGCGTCTGGCCCAAGGGCAAGGGCGGTGCGATCTGCAACGACGGCAAGTCCTACAAGGGCGGCTCGTACACGGCCTGCGGCAAGACGAGCGATCAGTGGTACTACGGCGGCTACGGCTCCAAGACGGGCTGGGTCACGAAGACCTGCACGTACTGACCGGCGCTCGACTGCTCGACTGAAGGACCGTGCAAGGGGCGGACGGCACACAGCCGTCCGCCCCTCCCGCGCTCAAGACAACCCGCTCACTCCACCGTCACCGACTTCGCCAGGTTCCGCGGCTGATCCACCTCGTTGCCCCGCGCCGTGGCCAGTTCACACGCGAAGACCTGCAACGGCACGGTGGCCACCAGCGGTTGCAGCAAGGTCGGTGTGGCAGGGATCCGGATCAGATGGTCGGCGTACGGCACCACCGCCTCGTCCCCCTCCTCCGCGATGACGATCGTCCGCGCGCCCCGGGCCCTGATCTCCTGGATGTTGGACACGATCTTGTCGTGGAGCACGGACCGCCCCCGAGGCGACGGCACGACCACCACGACCGGCAGATCCGGCTCGATCAGAGCGATCGGCCCGTGCTTCAGCTCTCCCGCCGCGAAACCCTCCGCGTGCATGTAGGCGAGTTCCTTCAGCTTCAACGCGCCCTCCAGCGCGACCGGGTAGCCGACATGCCGGCCCAGAAACAGCACCGTGTTCTTGTCGGCGAGGGACCGCGCCAACTCCCGTACGGGCTCCATGGTCTCCAGGACCCGCTCGACCTCGCCGCCGATCTGCGCCAGGTCCCGGATGACGGCCCCGATCTCGTCGCCCCACTTGGTGCCCCGCACCTGACCGAGATACAGCGCCACCAGGTAACACGCCACCAGCTGCGTCAGAAACGCCTTCGTCGACGCGACCGCGACCTCCGGACCCGCGTGCGTGTACAGCACCGCGTCCGACTCCCGCGGAATCGTCGACCCGTTGGTGTTGCAGATGGCCAGCACCTTCGAACCCTGCTCACGGGCGTGCCGTAGCGCCATGAGCGTGTCCATGGTCTCCCCGGACTGCGAGATCGCGATCACCAACGAACGCGCCCCCAGAATCGGATCCCGGTACCGGAACTCGCTCGCCAACTCCACCTCGCACGGAATCCGCGTCCAGTGCTCGATGGCGTACTTGGCGATCAGCCCGGCGTGGAAGGCCGTACCGCACGCGACGATGACGACCTTGTCGACCTCCCGCAGCTCATGCACGGGGATCCGGACCTCGTCCAGCCTCAGCAGCCCCTCCGCGTCGATGCGGCCCAACAACGTGTCGGCGACGGCCTTCGGCTGCTCGGCGATCTCCTTGAGCATGAAGTAGTCGTAGCCGCCCTTCTCGGCGGCGGAGGCGTCCCAGTCGACGTGGTAGAAGCGGACCTCGGCCGGACTGCCGTCGAACCCGGTGACCGTCACCCCGTCCCGCCGCAGCTCCACCACCTGGTCCTGCCCCAACTCCACCGCCGACCGCGTGTGGGCGATGAACGCGGCGACGTCCGAGGCGAGAAAGGCCTCCCCCTCGCCGACACCCACCACCAACGGCGAGTTCCGCCGCGCCCCCACCACCACGTCCGGCGCGTCGGCATGGACGGCGACCAGCGTGAACGCCCCCTCAAGCCGCCGGCACACCAACCGCATCGCCTCCGCGAGATCGGCGGTCACGGAGAACTCCTCCGCCAACAGGTGCGCGACCACCTCGGTGTCCGTCTCGGAGGTCAGGTCATGGCCGCGCTCCACCAACTCGGCCCGCAGCAGCGCGAAGTTCTCGATGATCCCGTTGTGGACGACCGCGACCCGCCCCGCGTTGTCCACATGCGGATGCGCGTTCGCGTCCGTGGGCCCCCCGTGCGTGGCCCACCGGGTATGCCCGATCCCGGTCCCGCCCGCCGGCAGGGGCCGCTCCAGCAACTCCTTCTCCAGATTGACCAGCTTCCCGGCCTTCTTCGCCGACGCCAGCCCCCCGTCCGCGAGCACAGCGACCCCCGCCGAGTCGTACCCCCGGTACTCCAGCCGCTTCAGCCCGGCCATCACCACATCAAGCGCCGACTGCGACCCCACGTATCCCACGATTCCGCACATGAGCGGCAGCCTAGGCGTCGAAAGCCGCCAGAACACGGCACATCCTGCCCGGTTTCGGAAATAGCAGAGGGCCCGATAAGAAGGGGGTCCACGCAAGCGATACGGACGAGGCGAAGGACTCCACATGCCGAACGCTCTCCACGCAGCCGATCAGGTGATCGCCCTCGTGCGCGCCAACGAGGACCTCTTCCGGCACGGCGACGGCTGCCCTCCAGAGCTGATCGCCAGGGCGGAGACCGAGATGGCGCTCTCCTTCCCGCCCTCCTACCGCCGCCTGATCGAGGAGTTCGGCACATGGGAGACCCCGCCCACCGAATTCCTCGGCGTGTACCAGACACCGGCGGCGGGCGAGAAACCGCTCGGCACCCCCGCGTACACCCACGAGGACCGCATCGCCCTCGGCCTCCCGCACCACTTCATGGTCCTCATGCACGACGACATATGGGAGGTCGTGGTCCTCGACACCTCCCGGCCCGACGCGGACCGCGAGTACCCCGTCTACGCATGGAACACGGGGGTCCTCGTCGGCGGCCTCATGGAGAGGATCGCGGACAGCTGCGGAGAGTTCGCGCTGGCCGAGTGCCGCCAGAAACTGAGCTGGAGCTGATCCCCCCGCTCCCCCTCTCCCTCCCCCACGTGACGGACCCCACCCGCCACCCCGTTCAAACTCCGTTAACAATGGACTGTGATCTCTCCGGTCTCCCCGATGCCCCGGAGCGCCCACCGGCACAGGCCGGAGGCGACTCCCTACGTCGACCTCACCCGAGCCGAGTGGAGCGCGCTGCGCGACAAGACGCCGCTGCCGCTCACCGCCGAGGAGGTCGAGAAGCTGCGCGGTCTCGGCGATGTCATCGACCTCGACGAGGTGCGTGACATCTACCTCCCGCTGTCCAGACTCCTCAACCTCTACGTCGGCGCCACTGACGGCCTCAGAAACGCCCTGAACACCTTCCTGGGCGAACAGGGCTCCCAGTCCGGCACCCCGTTCGTCATAGGCGTCGCCGGCTCGGTCGCCGTCGGAAAATCCACGGTCGCCCGCCTCCTCCAGGCCCTGCTCTCCCGCTGGCCCGAACACCCCCGCGTGGAGCTGGTGACCACCGACGGCTTCCTCCTCCCCACCCGGGAACTGGAGGCCCGCGGCCTGATGTCACGCAAGGGCTTCCCCGAGTCGTACGACCGCCGCGCGCTGACCCGTTTCGTCGCCGACATCAAGGCCGGCAAGGACGAGGTCACGGCACCCGTCTACTCCCACCTCATCTACGACATCGTCCCGGACCGGCGCCTCACGGTCCGCCGCCCGGACATCCTGATCGTCGAGGGCCTGAACGTCCTGCAGCCCGCCCTCCCCGGCAAGGACGGCCGCACCCGCGTCGGCCTCGCCGACTACTTCGACTTCAGCGTCTACGTCGACGCGAGCGGCGACGACATCGAGCGCTGGTACCTCAACCGGTTCAAGAAGCTCCGCCAGACCGCCTTCCAGAACCCGGACTCCTACTTCCGCAAGTACACCCAGGTCTCGGAGGACGAGGCCCTCGACTACGCCCGCACCCTCTGGCGCACCATCAACAAACCCAACCTCGTCGAGAACATCGCCCCCACCCGAGGCCGAGCCACCCTCATCATCCGCAAGAGCACGGACCACAAGGTCCAGCGGTTGAGCCTGCGCAAACTGTGACCGCTAGCCTGCCCCCATGCTCCACCTCCGCCTGATCACCCCGGCCGACCGCACCGACGACGTGGTCCGCCTGATCGACAAGACGATCGGCACCGCCCACCTGGTCGTGCTGCCCGGCGCCGCCCGCAACCCCGCCGGGGACGTGGTGCTGTGCGACGTGGCCCGTGAGGCCGGCGACGAACTCATCGCCGGGCTACGGGAGTTGGACCTGGACCGTACCGGCTCCATCGCCGTCGACAACATCGACCTGTCGCTGTCCGAGCGCGCCGACAAGGCGGAGGCGGACGCACCCGGCGAGGGCGCCGACGCGGTCCTGTGGGAGCACCTCGCCGACGCGTCGCACGAGGAGTCGACGCTCTCGGTCACCTACGTCGCCTTCATCACGCTCGCCACGATGATCGCGGCCTGCGGTGTGGTGCTCGACAACGCGATCCTGATCGTCGGCGCGATGGCGGTCGGCCCGGAGTTCGGCCCACTGGCCGGCATCTGCACGGCGATCGTGCGCCGCGCGCCCCGCCTCGCCCTGCGCTCCCTGATCGCCCTGCTCGTCGGCTTCGCCTTCGCCATGCTGGTCACGGTCGGCTTCAGCTACTTCATGGATGCCGTGGACCTGTTCACCAAGGTCAGGCTGGAGGCCCAGCGCCCCAACACCAACTTCATCTACCAGCCCGACGCGTTCTCCTTCGTCGTGGCGGTCCTGGCCGGCATCGCCGGCACGCTCTCCCTCACCTCGGCGAAGTCGGGCCTCCTGGTAGGCGTGGCCATCTCGGTCACCACGGTCCCGGCCGCCGCGAACGCGGCCGTGGCCTTCACCTACAACGAGTACCGGCAGGCGTGGGGCTCAACGGAGCAACTACTCCTGAACCTCTTGGGCATCGTCCTGGCAGGCACCCTGACCTTGCTGGCCCAAAAGTGGCTCTGGTCAACCCAACGCCGCCGAGCATGACGCAGTCAGGGGCGCGGGGCTGTTTCGATATGCGGCTCCGCCGCGTGGGCGCGACCAGCCACGACGAATCCGCAGCCCGCACCACACAGATCCCCCACCCCGAACCCGAAACAAGAACTAACCCAGCGCCGACTTCACCGCATCAGCAAGCCGCCCAGCCACAGACCGGGCCTGATCAATATCCGCAGCCTCGACCATCACCCGAACCAACGGCTCGGTCCCGGACGGCCGAAGCAACACCCGCCCCGTAGCCCCGAGTTCCCGCTCAGCCTCAGCAACGGCCGTGGCAAGCTCCGCCGAACTACCGACCCGGCCCCGATCGACATCCGGCACATTGATCAGCACCTGAGGCAACCGCTCCATCACAGAAGCCAGTTCCCGCAACGACCGCCCGGTGGAAGCGACCCGCGTCGCGAGCATGAGCCCGGTCAACGTCCCGTCCCCGGTCGTCGCGTGATCAAGAATGATCACGTGCCCGGACTGCTCGCCGCCCAGGGCGTACCCGTGCGCCTTCATCTCCTCCAGCACGTAACGGTCGCCGACGGCAGTCTGGATGATCGTCAGCCCTTCCCGCTCCATGGCCAGCTTGAAGCCCAGGTTGGACATGACGGTCGCGACAACGGTGTCGGACCGCAGCGCGGACCGCTCCCGCATCGCCAGCGCGAGCACGGCCATGATCTGGTCGCCGTCGACCTCGTCACCGGTGTGGTCCACGGCCAGGCACCGGTCCGCGTCACCGTCGTGCGCGATACCGAAGTCCGCACCGTGCTCGACTACCGCCGCCTTGAGCAGCCCCAGGTGGGTCGACCCGCAGCCGTCGTTGATGTTGAGCCCGTCCGGCTCCGTGCCGATCGTGATGACCTCGGCACCCGCCCGCGAGAACGCCTCGGGCGAGACCCGCGACGCAGCGCCGTGCGCCTCGTCGAGGACGATCTTCAGCCCGTCGAGCCGGTTCGGGAGCACGCCGATCAGGTGGGCTACGTACTGGTCGAAGCCCTCGTTGTAGCGCCGGACCCGGCCGACACCCGAGCCGGTGGGGCGGTCCCAGGGCGCGCCGGTGCGGTGCTCCTCGTAGATCTTCTCGATCCGCTCCTCCAGCTCGTCGTCGAGCTTGTGCCCGCCGCGCGCGAGGAACTTCAGCCCGTTGTCGGGCATGGCGTTGTGGCTCGCGGAGAGCATCACGCCGAGGTCGGCGCCCAGCACGCCGGTGAGATACGCCACCGCGGGGGTGGGCAGCACACCGACGAGCAGTACGTCCACGCCCGAGCTGGCCAGGCCCGCGACCACGGCCGCCTCCAGGAACTCCCCGGACGCCCGCGGATCCCGGCCGACCACGGCTGTCGGCCGGTGCCCCTCGAAGGAGCCCGCCTCGGCCAGTACGTGCGCCGCGGCCACGGAGAGGCCGAGGGCCAGCTCCGCTGTCAGATCCGCGTTGGCGACGCCGCGCACGCCGTCCGTGCCGAAGAGTCGTCCCACTTGTCCTCCTGAGGAAGCGTCAGTTACGGAAGCCGGTGCTGATGCAGCCCGCACACAGCGGCTTTCGCGTCCCAGGCATTCCATGCCTGGACATCCGATCACACAAGCCTTTGAGCACCTTGTGCCGTTATACGCCCACCGCTCCAATAAACGAACGCCCCGACGGCACTGTGGCGTGCCGCCGGGGCGTTCGGAGTACGAGCAGGCAGCTGCGATTAACGCTTGCTGTACTGCGGGGCCTTACGGGCCTTCTTGAGACCGGCCTTCTTGCGCTCGACCGCACGGTCGTCGCGACGGAGGAAGCCGGCCTTCTTGAGGGCGCCGCGGTTGTTGTCCACGTCGGCCTCGTTCAGGGCGCGGGCCACGCCGAGGCGCAGGGCACCGGCCTGACCGGAGACGCCGCCACCCGCGATGCGCGCGATGACGTCGTAGCGGCCCTCGAGCTCAAGCACCTTGAAGGGCTCGTTGACTTCCTGCTGGTGCACCTTGTTGGGGAAGTAGTCCTCAAGGGTGCGACCGTTGATCTTCCACTTGCCGGTGCCCGGGACGATCCGGACGCGGGCGATGGCGTTCTTGCGACGGCCCAGGCCGGCGGCCGGCTGCGGGTCGCCGAAGCGGGACGCGGTCGACTCCGACGTGTACTCGCCCTCGACGGGCGCGTCGGACTCGGTGGTGTAACTCTCGACGTCGACGAGCTCGGTCTCGGTCTCTTCGACCGGCTGCTCAACGGTGGTCTCGGCCACGGTTCTCCTCAGATTCTTTTCTGTCTTAGGGGGTGTGTGGCCGGAACTACTGCGCGACCTGGGTGATCTCGAACGGCACCGGCTGCTGTGCAGCGTGCGGGTGCTGGTCGCCCGAGTAGACCTTCAGCTTGCCGAGCATCTGACGGCCCAGGGTGTTCTTGGGAATCATGCCCTTGATGGCCTTCTCGACGGCCTTCTCGGGGTTCTTCGCCAGCAGCTCGTCGTAGCGGACGGAGCGCAGACCACCCGGGTAGCCGGAGTGGCGGTACGCCAGCTTCTGGGTCTTCTTGTTGCCGGACAGGTGAACCTTGTCGGCGTTGATGATGATGACGAAGTCACCCATGTCCATGTGCGGGGCATAGGTCGGCTTGTGCTTGCCACGGAGGAGGTTCGCGGCAGTGGTAGCCAGACGGCCGAGGACGATGTCCTGGGCGTCGATGACGTGCCACTGGCGAGTCACATCGCCGGGCTTGGGGCTGTACGTACGCACTTCGCAGCCTTCTTCTTCAGTGGATGGGTGCTGACACATGGCATCACTGAAGCGATCGTGCAGCTGGGGACGACAATGGCCGGGGACGATGCCCGTATGCCGCCCACTGGAAACTGCTCCAGGGAACCTACGTATGGGCCTCTCGCGTGAGAACGACCAAGCCGATACGCATAACAACTGGCAAGGTTACCCGCGCTGCCCCGGACGGGTCAAAACGTGACGGCGGGGGCCGGTCCGGCCGACCTCGCGGGCGCCTCCGCCCACCGCGTCCAGCCGTGCACGGCGACGGTGAGCGCCAGCGCGCACAACGTGAACGCGTCCTTGAACGCCCGCCGCTGGACCGTCTCCATGTACGGCCAGGTCAGACCGGGCAACTGCGGCACCAGCGCCAGCCAGAACCACGGACTCCGGGCGACCGATCCGGGCCGCGGGAGCCCCGCCAGCAGCACCGGAAGCACGACCAGCAGGTAGTGGTCGTAGGACGGCCTGGAGACCAGGAACGCCGAGAGCATCAACGTGGCGGAGGTCTCGGCGAGGCGCATCGGCCCGGGTTCACTGCGCCGCCAGCGCCGGTACGCGCACAGCACCCCGGCACCGGCAGCGAGCAGCGCCGTCGCCCCGGCCACCGCCGTCGGCATCCCCAGCCTCGGCAGCACCGCCGCCGGCGAGGCCTCGTAGAGCCGCACGAAACCGTCGTCGCCGCGCAGCAGGAACGGCAGGGTGCGGGTGAGGAAGCCCGCCGGGTCCGGCAGCAGCAGCGCGGCGGCAACCGACGCGAGCGCCGGGAGCGTCACCAGGACCGCCAGGGCGCGCCAGCGGCGGGCGAAGACGAAGAGCAGCGCCAGCGGGGCCAGCAACGGCTTCAGGGCGATCGCGGCGCCCACCACCACGGCCGCCGCCACCCATCGGCCCCGGCTCGCGAGCAGCAGGGCCAGCGGCAGCGCGAGGGCGGCCGTCGCCGTCCAGTTCGCCAGCAGGACCAGGTGCCCGAAGGGCGCGAAGCCGGCGGCCAGAGCGGCCGGGCCGAGGGCGGCGAAACGACTCCGGAGCGGGACGCCGTACAGCCGCAGCGCGCAGATCCAGCCAAGCCCCAGGCACCCGGTCACCACGAGCGGCACCAGCACACGCAGTACAAGAGGGGACAACAGGGTCTGCGGGGCGGCCGCCAGGACCGCGCTCGGCAGATAGAGGAAGTGTGGATCGTCATACGGGGACCCTCCGGCCAACCAGGTCCGCGCGGCCCGTACGACGATCGCGTTGTCCATGCCTCCGTCCGAGGTCAGCCGCACTGTGCGGGCCGCGGTGGCACCCAGCACGGCGGCGAGAACCACCCACAACTGCCAGGGGGCACGTCGCACCAACCACCCAGAGATGTCCCCTTTATCCATATTCACCGGCCCAACGCTAGGTGCTACGGAGCCTGTTGAGGCGCACCAGCACGCGCCGTGCCCCGTCTAAGATGCGGCCCATGAGCTTTGGGCAGCAGGGAGGACCCCCGTCCCAGTGGGATCCCTGGAAACCGCAATCGCAGCAGCCGTGGACCGACGGCGGCAGTGACGGCACCCCGGACTGGGCCGCACTCGCCGAGGCGTCCGAGACCCGCAACAGGAGACGGCGCCTGTTCTTCATAGGCGGCGGCGCGGTCGCCACGATCGCGATAGGCACCGCCGTCGCGATGGCCGTCGTGTCCTCCGACGGTGGCAACCAGGCCTCGGGCAACCCGTCCAACCTGCCCGCCAGCGCCTCCATCCCCAGCGGCAGCGCTGCGGCCCCGTCCTTCGAGCCGACCAGCGCCCCGCCGCCGCTGGACCCGAAGGAATTCATCGACAGCAAGGCCAAGGACACGGCCCCCCTCAGCGCGACGCTGCTCTTCCCGGGCACTCAGCTGACCATGGGCTCGGCCGTGTACAAGAAGGGCCCGACGGCCGACACGAAGAACTGCGCCTCGGTCGCCCAGGGCACGCTCCCGAAGGTCCTCACCACGAGCGGCTGCACCAGCCTGATGCGGGTGACCTACGTCAAGGACGGCGTCGCGGTCACCGTCGGCGTGGCCGTCTTCGACACCGAGGCCAAGGCCCTCAAGGCCAAGGGCCAGGCGGACAAGAAGGGCTTCGTCAAGCCCCTCCTCGGCGGCGGCGTGAAGTCCTTCTGCGACTCGGCCCTGTGCCGCACGACCACCAACTCCTACGGCCGGTACGCCTACTTCACCATCGCCGGCTTCACCAACGCCAAGGACGTCACGGCCAAGGACACCAAGGTCTTCTCGACCGGCGACGACCTGGCGGAGTTCACCTTCCGCCAGATCCGCCGCCGCGGTGAGGCCCAGGCATCGGCAGCGGTCGGCTAGCCGGACCCGCTCAACAACACCCGGCCCCGGGCAGCGTCCGCTTGTTGCGCGCCTCCTTGCTGCGCGCGGCAAGCAGCTCGTCGGCCGGGTAACCGACCTCCTCCAGCGTCAGCCCGTGCGGCCGTACGACATGCACGGCCGAGTCCCGTACGCCGGCGGCCAGCACCTTGCCCGGCCAGTCCGGCGTGCGATGCCCGTCCCCCACGAACAGCAGCGCCCCGATCAGCGAGCGCACCATGTTGTGGCAGAACGCGTCGGCCCGCACGGTAGCGGTGACGATCCCGTCGTCACCGCGCGCAAGACCCAGCTCCTGCAACGTACGAATCGTGGTCGCCCCCTCCCGCTTCTTGCAGTAGGCCGCGAAGTCGTGCTCCCCCAGCAGCGCTTGAGCCGCCTCGTTCATGGCGTCGACATCAAGCGGCCAGTCGTGCCACAGGACATGCCCGCGCAGCAGCGGATCGACCCCACCCGGGTTGTCGGTGACGCGATAGGCGTACCGCCGCCAGACAGCCGAGAACCGCGCGTTGAAGCCCGCTGGAGCCTCGCCGACCCTCCACACCCGCACATCCCTGGCCAACCGCCCCGCAAGCCGCTTCAGCAGCTTCTCGCGATGCTCGGCCCACACCTCCCCCGGCAGATCCACATGCGCCACCTGCCCCCGCGCATGCACCCCGGAGTCGGTCCGCCCGGCCACGGTCAACTCGTACGAGACCTCCCCCGACCGCGTAACGGTCCGCAACGCCTCCTCGATCTCCCCCTGCACAGTCCGCCGCCCCCCGGCCTGCTTGGCCCACCCGGAGAACGAGGTCCCGTCATAGGACAGATCGAGCCGAACGCGGACGAACCCGGGCTGTACTTCGTCACTCACACCGAGATCCTCTCAGGAACACAAAAGCGGGCCCGTCCCAAGAAGGAACGGGCCCACTGCCGCGCCCCGTAAGGGGCGCGGGGAACTGCGCGAGCAACCACAACGGCGCCGCAGTCGAAGGACAGCCTTACGCGTCCTTGGACTCCTCGTCGTCCTTGGTCACGTCAACCTTGGCGTCCTCGACCTGAGTCTCCTCGGCCTTGGTCTCAACGGGAGCCTCGGCGTCCTTGGCGGCACGCTTGGTCGCGGCCTCGGCCTCACCCGTCGCAGCCTGTGCAACGGTCAGCGCCTCGACCAGCTCGATGACGGCCATGGGCGCGTTGTCGCCACGACGGTTACCGATCTTGGTGATACGGGTGTAGCCACCGGGACGGTTCTCGTAGCGCGGGCCGATCTCGGTGAAGAGCGTGTGGACGACGCTCTTGTCCGTGATCACCTGGAGCACCTGACGGCGGTTGTGAAGGTCGCCCTTCTTGCCCTTGGTGACCAGACGCTCGGCGTACGGCCGCAGCTTGCGGGCCTTCGCCTCGGTGGTGGTGATACGGCCGTGCTCGAAGAGCGCCTTCGCGAGGTTCGCGAGAAGCAGCTTCTCGTGCGCGGCACTGCCGCCCAGACGGGCACCCTTGGTGGGCTTCGGCATGTCTTTCTCCTTGGTATCTGCCCCGGCCGTATCAGGTACCGGGGTCAGGACCCGATGAGCGGACGCTCACCGGCAACAACCGATCAGTACTGCTCGGTCTCCACGAAACCCGCGTCCACGTCGTCGTCGGCGCCGAAGGCGTCGGCAGCGGCCGTCGGGTCGAATCCGGGCGGGCTGTCCTTCAGGGCCAGGCCCATGCCGGCCAGCTTCGCCTTGACCTCGTCGATGGACTTCGCACCGAAGTTGCGGATGTCCAGGAGGTCGGCCTCGGAACGCGCCACGAGCTCACCCACGGAGTGGATGCCCTCGCGCTTGAGGCAGTTGTACGACCGAACGGTGAGCTCAAGCTCCTCGATCGGCAGGGCGAGATCAGCGGCAAGGGCGGCGTCCGTGGGGGACGGGCCCATGTCGATGCCCTCGGCGTCGATGTTCAGCTCGCGGGCGAGACCGAACAGCTCGACCAGGGTCTTACCGGCGGACGCCATGGCGTCGCGCGGCCGCATGGCCTGCTTCGTCTCGACGTCGACGATCAGCTTGTCGAAGTCGGTCCGCTGCTCGACACGGGTCGCCTCGACCTTGTACGTGACCTTCAGCACCGGGCTGTAGATGGAGTCGACCGGGATACGGCCGATCTCCTGACCGGCCTGCTTGTTCTGCACGGCGGAGACGTAGCCGCGGCCACGCTCGACCGTGAGCTCCATCTCCAGCTTGCCCTTGCCGTTGAGCGTGGCGAGGACGAGGTCGGGGTTGTGCACCTCGACACCGGCCGGGGGCGCGATGTCGGCGGCGGTGACCAGACCCGGGCCCTGCTTGCGCAGGTACATCACGACCGGCTCGTCGTGCTCCGAGGAGACGACCAGCTGCTTGATGTTGAGGATCAGGTCGGTGACGTCCTCCTTGACGCCCGGCACGGTGGTGAACTCGTGCAGAACGCCGTCGATCCGGATGCTGGTGACAGCCGCACCGGGGATCGAGGAGAGGAGCGTACGACGCAGGGAGTTGCCGAGGGTGTAGCCGAAGCCCGGCTCCAGCGGCTCGATCACGAACCGGGAGCGGAACTCGTCGACGACCTCTTCGGTCAACGAGGGACGCTGAGCGATCAGCATGAAGTGAATCCTTCAGTCATGGACACCCACTATTTGATGTCCTTGAGTACTGCAAGGGTACGGGCGGCACAGCCTCGAAAGGCCATACCGCCCGAAACCTGAGACAACCGTGCGTCAGACGCGGCGGCGCTTGGGCGGACGGCAGCCGTTGTGCGGGGTGGGGGTGACGTCCTGGATGGAGCCGACCTCAAGACCGGTCGCCTGAAGCGAACGGATGGCCGTCTCGCGGCCCGAGCCCGGGCCCTTCACGAAGACGTCGACCTTGCGCATGCCGTGCTCCTGCGCGCGACGGGCGGCCGACTCGGCGGCCATCTGCGCGGCGAAGGGGGTGGACTTGCGCGAGCCCTTGAAGCCGACGTGGCCGGCGGAGGCCCAGGAGATCACGTTGCCCGAGGGGTCCGTGATCGAGACGATGGTGTTGTTGAACGTGCTCTTGATGTGCGCGTGGCCGTGAGCGACGTTCTTCTTTTCCTTGCGGCGCACCTTCTTGGCAGCGCCCTGACGACCCTTGGGGGGCATCTATAACTCCTACGGGGAGGTGGTCGGTCCTACAGCGAAGACCGCTGGTGAAGCGTTGTCCGCTGCGGACTACTTCTTGCCCGGCTTCTTCTTGCCGGCGATGGCGCGACGCGGGCCCTTGCGGGTACGAGCGTTCGTGCTGGTGCGCTGACCGCGGACGGGCAGACCACGACGGTGACGGAGACCCTGGTAGCAACCGATCTCGACCTTGCGGCGGATGTCGGCCTGGACCTCGCGACGGAGGTCACCCTCGGTCTTGATGTTGGCGTCGACGTACTCACGAATCGCGACGAGCTGCTCTTCCGAGAGGTCGCGAACACGGGTGTTGGGGTCGATGCCGGTCTCGGCCAGCGTCAGCTGGGAAAGGGTCCGGCCAATGCCGAACACGTAGGTGAGGGCGACCTCCACGCGCTTTTCGCGCGGGATGTCGACACCGGAAACGCGTGCCATTCAATGGCTCCTGGTGATCTTCGGAGGTCTTCCACAGAACCGGTTCCCGGCCGCCGGCCCCTTCTGTCGGAAGGGTTGGTACGAAACGGGTCCCCAGCCTCCGAGCCGGGGGTGTCAGGCGCCTACTACGCCTGAGTCCTGCGTATGAACTTGCTTAGCTCGCGTCGCGCGAATCTCTGCGATGTCGATGCAGAGGGATCGGTCAGTCGTGCGTCAGCCCTGGCGCTGCTTGTGGCGCGGGTTCTCGCAGATGACCATGACCCGACCGTGACGGCGGATCACCCTGCACTTGTCGCAGATCTTCTTGACGCTCGGCTTGACCTTCATGGGACTGAGGCTCTCCGAGTCAGAGGGATCTACTTGTAGCGGTAGACGATCCGGCCACGCGTCAGGTCGTACGGAGACAGCTCCACCACGACCCGGTCGTCAGGGAGGATGCGGATGTAGTGCATACGCATCTTGCCGCTGATGTGTGCCAGGACCTGGTGGCCGTTCTGGAGCTCAACCTTGAACATGGCGTTCGGAAGAGACTCGACGACAGTGCCCTCGATCTCGATGGCACCTTGCTTCTTGGCCACGCTTCGCCCTTCGAATCGACTACCTTGATCGACTCACGTGCGTTCCCCTGGGGGTGCATGCGGACATGCGGCTGCACGAGAGCCGACGAGTCAGTCTACGTCAGGCCACTCGGAAAGACGAATCGAGGAAGGATGCCCCACCCGCATGATCGTTAAGCAAGAGGATCCGGCGCAGCCGTGATCCCGAGCTCCGCGAGCTTCGCCCTGCCGCCGTCCGGAGCCGTCAGGACCAGGGGCCCTTCCTCCGTCAGCGCGACCGAGTGCTCCCAGTGGGACGACCACGTGCCGTCCGTCGTGATGACCGTCCAGTCGTCGGCCAGGACCTCGGTTTTCGGGGTGCCGAGGGACACCATCGGCTCGATCGCCAGGCAGAAGCCGGGGACCAGCTTGGGGCCCTTGCCGCGGCGCTTCTCGACGTAGTTCAGCAGGTGCGGGTCCATGTGCATCTCGGTGCCGATGCCGTGACCGCCGTAGTCCTCGACGATCCCGTACTTGCCGCCGCCCGGCTTCGGCTGCCGGCGGATGTAGGTCTCGATGGCGCGGGAGACGTCGACCAGCCGGTTGCCGAGCTTCATCGCGGCGATGCCGGCCCACATCGACTCCTCGGTCACCCGGGACAGCTCGATCAGCTCCGGGGAGTGGCCCGAACCCACGAACGCGGTGTACGCCGCGTCGCCGTGCCAGCCGTCGATGATCGCG
Organism: Streptomyces pseudovenezuelae; assembly: GCF_029892565.1. Taxonomy (GTDB): domain Bacteria; phylum Actinomycetota; class Actinomycetes; order Streptomycetales; family Streptomycetaceae; genus Streptomyces; species Streptomyces pseudovenezuelae_A. The sequence goes on from NZ_JARXVH010000007.1 coordinate 294,877, forward strand.
CCGCAGTCGATGGAGATGATGTCGCCGTCCTTGAGGACGACCTCGTCGGACGGGATGCCGTGCACGACCACCTCGTTCACGGAGGTGCAGATCGTGGCCGGGAAACCGCCGTAGCCAAGGAAGTTCGGCTTGGCGTCGTGCTCCGCGAGCACCTTGCGCGCCACCTGGTCCAGATCCTTGGTGGTGGCCCCGGGCACCGCCGCCTCGCGCGTGGCCGCGTGGATGGCGGCGACGACCAGACCCGCCTCACGCATCTTGGCGATCTGCTCGGGGCTCTTGATCTGCACCATGGGGGCCTGCGCTCTCCGTCACTCACGTCATTCGGTTACGTACACAACACTACGGCCGCGACGCCCTCGGTGCCCCGGACGAAGTCTGGGGGGAGGGCGTCACGGCCGGATCGGACTGCGACTACTTGTCGTCGTCCTCGCGCTTGAGGGCCTTGAGGGCCCGCTGCGTGACCTCGTCCACCGGACCCATCGCCTCGATCGTCACCACGAGGCCCTGGACCTTGTAGTAGTCGATGATCGGCTCGGTCTGGGTGTGGTAGACCTCGAGGCGCGTGCGGACCGTCGCCTCGGAGTCGTCGTCCCGCTGGTACAACTCGCCGCCGCAGACGTCACAGACGCCTTCCTTGGCCGGCTTCTTGTACGACACGTGGAAGACGTGCGCCGAGTCGTTGCGGCAGATGCGCCGACCGGCGATCCGCTTCACGACCTCTTCTTCCGGTGCCTCCAGATCCAGCACCGCGTCCAGCTTGATGCCCTCGGTCTTGAGGAGTTCGTCGAGCGCCTCGGCCTGCGAGACGTTGCGCGGGAAACCGTCCAGGAGGAAGCCGTTCTCCGCGTCGGCCTGCTCCATACGGTCCTTGGCCATCGCGATGGTCACCTCGTCGGGTACGAGGTTGCCGGCGTCCATGTAGGACTTCGCGAGTTTCCCGAGCTCCGTCTGCTGGCTGATGTTGGCGCGGAACAGGTCACCCGTGGAGATGTGCGGGACGCGCAGCTTCTCGGCGAGCCGAGTGGCCTGCGTGCCCTTCCCGGCGCCCGGCGGCCCGACGAGGACGATTCGCATCAGCGGAGGAACCCTTCGTAATTGCGCTGCTGGAGCTGGCTCTCGATTTGCTTCACCGTCTCGAGACCCACACCCACGATGATGAGGATGCTGGTCCCGCCGAACGGGAAGTTCTGGCTTGCCCCGAAGCCCACCAACGCCATCGTCGGCACGAGAGCGATCAGACCCAGATACAGCGAACCCGGCCAGGTGATCCGGTTGAGCACGTACGAGAGGTACTCAGCGGTCGGTCGGCCAGCCCGGATGCCCGGGATGAAGCCACCATACTTCTTCATGTTGTCGGCGACTTCTTCGGGGTTGAAGGAGATCGCCACGTAGAAGAACGCGAAGAAAACGATCAGCAGGAAGTACATGCTGATGTAGATCGGGTGGTCGCCCTTGGTGAGGTTCTGCTCGATCCACGTCTTCCAGCTGGAGTTACTGCCCGAGAACTGCGCGATGAGCGCCGGGATGTAGAGCAGCGACGACGCGAAGATGACCGGGATGACACCCGCCTGGTTGACCTTCAGCGGGATGTACGTCGAGGTACCGCCGTAGGAACGGCGGCCGATCATGCGCTTCGCGTACTGCACCGGGATCCGGCGCTGGGCCTGCTCGACGAAGACGACCAGGCCGACCATGACCAGACCCACGGCGATGACGGTACTGAACTCGATCCAGCCGTCCGCCAGCGTGCCCTGCTTCTTGATGGCCCACAGCGCCGACGGGAAGGTCGCCGCGATGGAGATGAACATGAGGATCGACATGCCGTTGCCGATGCCGCGGTCGGTGATGAGCTCGCCAAGCCACATGACGACGGCCGTACCGGCGGTCATGCAGATCACCATCGTGATGGTGGTGAAGATGGCCTGGTCGGGGACGATGCTCGACGCGACGGTGCAGCCGGAGAAGAGAGCGCCGCTGCGGGCGGTGGCCACCAGGCCGGTGCCCTGCAGGATGGCCAGCGCCACGGTCAGATAACGCGTGTACTGCGTGATCTTCGCGGTACCTGCCGAGCCCTCCTTCTTGAGGGCTTCCAGGCGCGGGATCACCACGGTCAGCAGCTGCAGGATGATGCTCGCGGTGATGTAGGGCATGATGCCCAGCGCGAAGATCGTGATCTGCAGCAGCGCGCCGCCGCTGAACATGTTGACCAGACCGAACAGGCCCTGGTTGCCGGACGCCTCGTCCACACACTGCTGGACAGCCGTGTAGTTGACGCCGGGAATCGGAATGTGGGTACCGACCCGGTACACCACGATGATGCCGAGCGTGAAGAGCAGTTTCTTGCGCAGGTCGGGCGTCCTGAACGCCCGGGCGAACGCGGTGAGCACGGTGCCTCCTGCGACCCCCGCGCAACTGCGTCAAGGGTGACGGTCTTGAGGTTCGACGGATAGGAAAGAGAACAGCGCAGGCCACCTTACCGGCGACACCGCTTCCCTAGGAACGACCAACCGGGGATACCCCGTTATGAGGTATCCCCGGTCGGGATCGTTCAAGTCATCGAGACGCCTGAGGTGTTCAGACGAGCTCGGTGACGGTGCCGCCGGCCGCGGTGATCTTCTCCTTGGCGGAACCGGAGACGGCATCCACCGTCACCTGCAACGCAACAGAGATCTCACCCTGGCCGAGGACCTTGACGAGGCTGTTCTTGCGAACAGCACCCTTGGCCACCAGACCCTCGACGGTCACCTCGCCACCCTCGGGGTAGAGAGCGGAGAGCTTGTCGAGGTTCACGACCTGGTACTCGGTCTTGAACGGGTTCCTGAAGCCCTTCAGCTTCGGAAGACGCATGTGGAGGGGCATCTGGCCACCCTCGAAGCGCTCCGGAACCTGGTAACGGGCCTTCGTACCCTTGGTGCCACGACCGGCCGTCTTGCCCTTCGACGCCTCACCACGACCGACACGGGTCTTGGCGGTCTTGGCGCCCGGGGCGGGACGGAGGTTGTGGATCTTGAGCGGGTTGTTCTCCGCCATGATCAGTCGACCTCCTCGACCGTCACGAGGTGACGGACATGGCGAACCATGCCGCGGAACTCGGGGCGGTCCTCCTTGACGACCTGCGAGTTGATGCCCTTGAGACCAAGGGAGCGCAGGGTGTCACGGTGGTTCTGCTTGCTGCCGATGTACGACTTCGTCTGCGTGATCCGGAGCTGTGCCATTACGCAGCACCAGCCCCGGCACGCGCACGCAGCAGAGCCGCGGGAGCGACGTCCTCGAGGGGCAGACCACGGCGAGCCGCGATCTCCTCGGGACGCTGCAGACCCTTGAGGGCCGCCACGGTCGCGTGCACGATGTTGATCGCGTTCGACGAGCCGAGCGACTTCGACAGGATGTCGTGCACACCGGCGCACTCGAGCACGGCACGCACCGGGCCACCGGCGATAACGCCGGTACCGGGGGAAGCAGGCTTGAGCAGGACGACGCCCGCGGCCTTCTCGCCCGTGATCGGGTGCGGGATGGTGCCCTGGATACGGGGGACCTTGAAGAAGTGCTTCTTGGCCTCCTCAACACCCTTGGCGATGGCGGCCGGCACCTCCTTGGCCTTGCCGTAACCGACACCGACGGTGCCATCGCCATCGCCCACTACGACGAGCGCAGTGAAGCTGAAGCGACGACCACCCTTCACAACCTTGGCGACGCGGTTGATCGCGACAACGCGCTCAACGTACGCGGTCTTCTCGGCGGCAGCTGCGCCGCCGTCACGGCCCTTCCGGTCCCGCCGCTCGCCGCCACCGGCACCGCCACCGCGGCGCTGGGGTCCAGCCATTGGAATTACCTCTCTCTTTATCCGCTAGCTACGGCAGCTCAGAACTTGAGCCCGGCCTCGCGGGCGGCGTCCGCCAGAGCGGCGATGCGCCCGGCGTACTGGTTGCCACCGCGGTCGAATACAACAGCCTCGACACCGGCGGCCTTGGCACGCTCGGCGACCAGAGCGCCGACCTGCTTGGCCTGCGCGGACTTGTCACCCTCGCCGCCACGCACCGTGGTGTCCAGGGTGGACGCCGACGCCAGGGTGTGACCCTTGATGTCGTCGATCACCTGGGCCACGATGTGGCGGTTGGAGCGGGTAACGACCAGACGCGGACGCTCCGCCGTACCGTTGATGTGCTTACGGATCCGGATGTGACGGCGCTTGATCGCGGCGCGCTTGTAGGCGTCGCCCTTAAGGATCTTCTGTCCGTATGCCATGGCTTACTTACCCGCCTTTCCGACCTTGCGGCGGATGACTTCGCCCTCGTACTTGACACCCTTGGCCTTGTACGGGTCGGGCTTGCGCAGCTTGCGGATGTTGGCCGCAACCTCGCCGACCTTCTGCTTGTCGATGCCCTCGACCGAGAAGTGCGTCGGGTTCTCGACCTTGAACGAGATGCCCTCGGGCGCCTCGACGGTGATCGAGTGGCTGTAGCCGAGCGCGAACTCGAGGTTCGAACCCTTGGCCGCAACGCGGTAACCGACACCGCTGATCTCGAGCTTCTTCACGTAACCCTCGGTCACGCCGGTGATCATGTTCGCCACCAGCGTGCGGGACAGGCCGTGCAGGGCCTTGTTCTGACGCTCGTCGTTGGGGCGGGTGACGTTGAGCACGCCGTCCTCACCCTTGGCGATGTCGATCGGCGCGGCAACGGTGTGGGACAGGGCGCCCTTGGGGCCCTTGACCGACACCGTACGGCCGTCGATGGTGACGTCCACGCCGGCGGGAACCGTGATGGGGAGCTTGCCAATACGCGACATAGCTTTTTCCTCCGTTCCCTTCCGCTACCAGACGTAGGCGAGAACTTCTCCGCCTACGCCCTTCTTGCCGGCCTGCTTGTCGGTGAGGAGACCGTGCGACGTGGAGATGATCGCCACGCCGAGGCCGCCGAGCACCTTCGGCAGGTTGGTGGACTTCGCGTACACCCGGAGACCGGGCTTGGAGATCCGCTTGATGCCCGCGATGGAGCGCTCACGGTTGGGGCCGAACTTCAGCTCCAGGACGAGGTTCTTGCCGACCTCGGCGTCCTCGACCTTCCAGCCCGTGATGAAGCCCTCCTGCTGGAGGATCTCCGCGATGTGAGACTTGATCTTGGACGCCGGCATCGTCACTGAGTCGTGGTATGCCGAGTTCGCGTTCCGCAGACGCGTAAGCATGTCTGCGATCGGATCAGTCATGGTCATGAAGTGGCCTTCGGCCTCTCTCGCCGGGGTTTCCTGGTGCGCCATCCCTCTCCCCGATCCGAGACGGGGCGGGTGCGGCACGGTGGACCTACGGCGTAGTAAGTCTTACGGGCGTCAGAGCGCCCAACCCTCCTAGCCTAAGCCATGGAGGGGTGGGCTCCTGACCAAACCCTTTGCTTACCGAGAGCCTCCGGAATCCCTGAAGGGATTACCAGGAGCTCTTGGTCACGCCCGGCAGCTCGCCACGGTGGGCCATCTCACGAAGGCACACGCGGCACAGGCCGAACTTGCGGTACACGGAGTGCGGACGGCCGCAGCGCTGGCAGCGCGTGTAGCCACGCACCCCGAACTTGGGCTTACGAGCAGCCTTGGCAATCAGAGCCTTCTTCGCCATCTCGCTCACGCCTCCTTGAAGGGGAAGCCGAGGTGACGAAGGAGCGCACGGCCCTCAGCGTCGTTGGTCGCCGTGGTGACCACGGTGATGTCCATACCCCGGACGCGGTCGATCTTGTCCTGGTCGATCTCGTGGAACATGACCTGCTCCGTGAGACCGAAGGTGTAGTTGCCACGTCCGTCGAACTGCTTGGGGGACAGACCACGGAAGTCGCGGATGCGCGGAAGCGCGAGCGACAGAGTGCGGTCCAGGAACTCCCACATGCGGTCGCCACGGAGCGTGACGTGGGCACCGATCGGCTGACCTTCGCGCAGCTTGAACTGCGCGATGGACTTGCGGGCCTTGGTGATGGCCGGCTTCTGACCGGTGATGGTGGTCAGGTCACGGACGGCACCGTCCATGAGCTTGGAGTCACGGGCGGCGTCGCCGACACCCATGTTGACCACGATCTTGACGAGGCCGGGGATCTGCATGACGTTCTCGTACTTGAACTCGTCACGCAGCTTGCCCGCGATCTCCTCGCGGTACTTCGTCTTGAGACGCGGAGTGGTGGTGGTAGCCATCAGATGTCCTCACCCGTCCGCTTGGCAACGCGAACCTTGTTGCCCTCGTCGTCGAAGCGGTAACCGACACGCGTGACAACCTTGTTGCCGTCCTTCTCAACGACCAGCTGGACGTTGGAGACGTGGACGGGCGCCTCGGTGGTGACGATGCCGCCGGCCTGCGAACCGCGAGCGGTCGGACCGGCCTTGGTGTGCTTCTTGACCCGGTTGACACCCTCGACCAGGACGCGGTCCTCGCGGGGGTAGGCCGCGATGACCTTGCCCTGCTTGCCCTTGTCCTTGCCGGTGATGACCTGAACCAGGTCGCCCTTCTTGATCTTCATGCTTACAGCACCTCCGGAGCCAGCGAGATGATCTTCATGAACTTCTTCTCGCGCAGCTCACGCCCGACCGGGCCGAAGATGCGGGTGCCGCGAGGGTCGCCGTCGTTCTTCAGAATGACGGCGGCGTTCTCGTCGAAGCGGATGTACGAGCCGTCCGGACGGCGGCGCTCCTTGACGGTGCGAACGATGACCGCCTTGACGACGTCACCCTTCTTCACGTTGCCACCGGGGATCGCGTCCTTGACGGTGGCGACGATGACGTCACCGATGCCCGCGTAGCGGCGACCTGAGCCACCGAGCACACGGATGCAAAGGATTTCCTTCGCACCAGTGTTGTCGGCGACGCGCAGTCGCGACTCCTGCTGGATCACGTCTATCTCCTGTTTGTCTGCCGGTTCCCGGGGCGGGTGCGCAACTCACACACCCGCCCCGAGCCTGGCGGAACTGTCCTGCGGGGATGCCCGCAGGAGATTTACTTGGCCTTCTCGAGGATCTCGACGATGCGCCAGCGCTTCGTCGAGGACAGCGGCCGGGTCTCCGCGAGGAGGACACGGTCGCCGACGCCCGCGGCGTTCTGCTCGTCGTGAGCCTTGAGCTTGTTCGTACGGCGGATGACCTTGCCGTACAGCGCGTGCTTCACGCGGTCCTCGACGGCGACGACGACGGTCTTGTCCATCTTGTCGCTGACGACGAGACCCTCACGGGTCTTGCGGAAGCCGCGAGCCTCTGCGGTCTCAGTCACGTTGTTCTCACTCATCAGGCGCTCTCCACCGTCTCGATGCCCAGCTCGCGCTCACGCATCAGGGTGTAGATCCGCGCGATGTCCTTGCGGACGGCCTTGAGCCGACCGTGGTTCTCGAGCTGGCCCGTCGCCGCCTGGAAGCGGAGGTTGAACAGCTCTTCCTTGGCTTCGCGGAGCTTGTTGAGAAGCTCCTCGTCACCCAGTTCGCGCAGCTCGGACGCCTTGGTACCGACCGACATCACGCTTCACCTGCCTCGCGCTTGACGATCCGGCACTTCATCGGCAGCTTGTGAGCGGCGCGAGTCAGGGCCTCACGGGCGATCTTCTCGTTGGGGTAGGACAGCTCGAACATGACCCGGCCCGGGTGTACGTTCGCGATCCACCACTCCGGAGAACCCTTACCGGAACCCATGCGGGTCTCGGCAGGCTTCTTCGTCAGCGGGCGGTCCGGGTAGATGTTGATCCAGACCTTGCCGCCACGCTTGATGTGGCGGGTCATCGCGATACGGGCCGCCTCGATCTGGCGGTTGGTCACGTACGCCGGAGTGAGGGCCTGGATGCCGTACTCGCCGAACGCAACCGTCGTACCGCCCTTGGCCTCGCCACGGCGCTTGGGGTGGTGCTGCTTGCGGTGCTTGACCCTACGGGGGATCAGCATGTCGGTCAGGCCTCCGTTCCGGTGCTCTCAGCCGGAGCGGCGGCGGCGGGAGCCTCGGCCTTGGGGGCCTCGGCGCCGGCAGCCTGCTGCGGCTTGCGACCGCGCCGCTCGCCACCGCGGCCACCACGGGCCGGGCGGTCGTTGCCGCCACCGCGAGCCGGGCGGTTACCCGCACGGGCGGCAGCGTTCTCGGCGCGGACCTCGGCGATGTTCTTGACATCGCCCTTGTAGATCCAGACCTTCACGCCGATGCGGCCGAAGGTCGTCTTGGCCTCGAAGAAGCCGTAGTCCACGTTCGCGCGGAGCGTGTGCAGGGGCACGCGGCCCTCGCGGTAGAACTCCGAGCGGGACATCTCGGCGCCGCCGAGGCGACCGCCGCACTGGATCTTGATGCCCTTGGCGCCGGCCTTCATGGCGGACTGCATGCTCTTGCGCATGGCCCGACGGAAGGAGACGCGGGAGGAGAGCTGCTCGGCGACGGCCTGCGCGACCAGCTGGGCATCCGTCTCGGGGTTCTTGACCTCGAGGATGTTCAGCTGGACCTGCTTGCCCGTGAGCTTCTCGAGGTCACCGCGGATGCGGTCGGCCTCGGCGCCACGGCGGCCGATGACGATGCCCGGACGAGCGGTGTGGATGTCCACACGCACACGGTCACGGGTACGCTCGATCTCCACCTTCGAGATGCCGGCGCGCTCCATGCCGGACGTCATCATCCGACGGATGGCGACGTCTTCCTTGACGTAGTCCTTGTACAGCTTGTCGGCGTACCACCGGGACTTGAAGTCCGTGGTGATGCCGAGCCGGAACCCGTGCGGGTTTACCTTCTGGCCCATTACCGGGTTCCTTCCTTGCTGCTGACGACCACGGTGATGTGGCTGGTCCGCTTGCGGATCCGGTAGGCACGGCCCTGGGCACGCGGCCGGAACCGCTTCAGGGTCGGACCCTCGTCGACGTACGCCTCGGTGATGACGAGGCTGTCGGCGTCGGTGTGGTCGTAGTTGTGCGCGGCGTTGGCAATGGCGCTGTCGAGCACCTTGCCCACCGGCACGCTCGCGGCCTGCGGGGCGAAACGCAGGACCGCCTGAGCCTCCGTGGCGCCCATGCCACGGATGAGGTCCACCACGCGGCGGGCCTTCATGGGCGTGACGCGGATGTACCGCGCCTGGGCCCTGGCTTCCATGGTTGTCCCTTCAGTGTTTGTCATGATCAGTCACCCCGCGCTAGCGGCGCTTCGACTTCCGGTCGTCCTTGACGTGACCCCGGAAGGTGCGCGTCGGCGAGAACTCGCCGAGCTTGTGGCCGACCATCGACTCGGTGACAAACACCGGGATGTGGGTCTTGCCGTTGTGCACCGCGATCGTGTGGCCCAGCATGGCCGGGACGATCATCGAGCGGCGGGACCAGGTCTTGATGACGTTCTTGGAACCGGCTTCGTTCTGAGCATCCACCTTCTTGGCGAGGTGCTCGTCGACGAAGGGCCCCTTCTTGAGACTGCGCGGCATCTAAACCCGCTCCTAGCGCTTCTTGTTCGTCTTGCGGCGGCGGACGATGTACTTGCTCGAAGCCTTCTTCGGCGAGCGAGTACGACCCTCCTTCTGACCCCAGGGGCTGACCGGGTGGCGACCACCGGAGGTCTTGCCCTCACCACCACCGTGGGGGTGGTCAACCGGGTTCATCGCCACACCGCGAACGGTCGGGCGGACGCCCAGCCAGCGCTTGCGGCCGGCCTTGCCCCAGTTGATGTTGCTCTGCTCGGCGTTGCCGACCTCGCCGACCGTGGCGCGGCAGCGCTGGTCGACCAGACGGATCTCACCGGACGGCATGCGGAGGTGGGCCATGGTGCCCTCCTTCGCGAGCAGCTGCACGGAGGCACCGGCGGAGCGGGCGAACTTGGCGCCGCCGCCGGGACGAAGCTCCACGGAGTGGATCGTCGTACCGACCGGGATGTTGCGCAGCGCCAGGTTGTTGCCCGGCTTGATGTCGGCCCCGGGACCGTTCTCGACGCGGTCGCCCTGCTGCAGGTTGCGCGGGGCGAGGATGTAACGCTTCTCGCCGTCCGCGTAGTGCAGCAGCGCGATGCGCGCGGTGCGGTTGGGGTCGTACTCGATGTGCGCGACCTTCGCCGGCACGCCGTCCTTGTCGTGCCGACGGAAGTCGATCACTCGGTAGGCGCGCTTGTGTCCGCCACCCTGGTGGCGAACGGTCACACGACCGGCGTTGTTACGGCCGCCCTTGCTGTGCAGCGGGCGGACCAGCGACTTCTCCGGCGTGGACCGCGTGACCTCGACGAAGTCGGCGACGCTGGCGCCACGACGGCCCGGCGTAGTCGGCTTGTACTTGCGGATTCCCATTTCTCAGTCCTCGTCCGATATCGGACGATCCGACCCGCTTACGCGGACGGACCGCCGAAGATGTCGATACGGTCGCCCTCTGCGAGGGTCACGATCGCTCGCTTGCTGCCGGCACGCTGACCGAAGCCGGTCTTCGTGCGCTTGCGCTTGCCGATGCGGTTGATCGTGTTGACCCCGGTGACCTTGACCGAGAAGACCGCCTGGACGGCCTGCTTGATCTGGGTCTTGTTGGCGTTCGGGTCGACGATGAACGTGTACTTGTTCTCGTCCAGGAGCGCGTAGCTCTTCTCCGACACGACCGGCTTCAGCAGCACGTCACGGGGGTCCGTGTACGACTTGCTGAGCGGCGTGACGACGGTGTTCTTGCCCTCGGTCGCGTGGCGCCGCGCCTTGGCGACGCGCGCGGCCTTGGCGACCTTGGCCGCCTTGGAGGCGATGCTCGGGTGACGCGTAGCCATCAGGCCTCGCTCCCTTCGGTGTCATTGGCCTTCGGGCCGGACACGAAGGACTCGAACGCGGACTGGGTGAAGACCACGTCGTCCGAGACGAGAACGTCGTACGTGTTCAGCTGGCCCGGCTCCAGGATGTGGACCTGGGGCAGGTTGCGGGCGGACAGCCACGCGGCCTCGTCGGCGCGCTCGATGACCAGGAGCAGGTTCTTGCGCTCCGAGATCTTGCCGAACAGCGTCCGAGCGGACTTCGTGGACGGGTTGTCGCCCTCGAGCAGTCCGGAGACGACGTGGATGCGGTTGTGGCGGGCCCGGTCGGTGAGGGCGTGGCGCAGGGCCGCGGCCTTCATCTTCTTCGGGGTCCGCTGCGAGTAGTCACGCGGCTGCGGGCCGTGGACGACGCCACCGCCTGCGAACTGCGGCGCACGGGTCGAGCCCTGACGGGCGCGGCCGGTGCCCTTCTGGCGGTACGGCTTCTTGCCACCACCACGGACCTCGCCACGACGCTTGGTCTTGTGCGTGCCCTGACGGGCCGCGGCCAGCTGCGCGACGACTACCTGGTGGATCAGCGGGATGGAAACCTTCTCTACGTCGAAGATCTCCGCGGGGAGCTCGACGGATCCGGCCTTCTCGCCCGCCGGCGAAAGGATGTCAACAGTGCTCATCGGTTACCTCAGGCCCCCTTGGCCGCGGTGCGGACCAGGACGAGGCCGCCGTTCGGACCAGGAACCGCGCCCTTGATGAGCAGCAGACCCTTCTCCGCGTCAACGGCGTGGACGGTCAGGTTCTGGGTGGTGACCCGCTCGTTGCCCATACGACCCGCCATGCGGAGGCCCTTGAACACACGGCCCGGGGTGGCACAGCCACCGATGGAGCCGGGAGAGCGGTGCTTGCGCTGGGTGCCGTGTCCGGCGCCGAGGCCCTTGAAGTTGTGACGCTTCATGACACCGGCGAAGCCCTTGCCCTTGCTCTTGCCGGTCACGTCGACCTTCACGCCGGCCTCGAACACCTCAGCGGTGATCTCCTGGCCGAGCGTGTACTCGGAGGCGGCCGCGGTGCGGATCTCGACGAGGTGGCGACGCGGGGTGACATCGGCCTTGGCGAAGTGACCCTTGAGGGGCTTGTTCACCTTGCGCGGGTCGATCTCGCCGAAGGCGATCTGGACCGACTCGTAGCCGTCACTGTCATTCGTACGGACCTGGGTCACGACGTTGGGGCCGGCCTTGACGACGGTGACGGGAACAACACGGTTGTTCTCGTCCCACACCTGCGTCATGCCGAGCTTCTCGCCCAGGATGCCCTTGATCTGCTTAGCCATTCTCAGATCACCGGCCCTCAGAGCTTGATCTCGATGTCGACACCGGCCGGGAGGTCGAGTCGCATCAGGGAGTCAACGGTCTTGGGGGTCGGGTCGAGGATGTCGATGAGGCGCTTGTGCGTGCGCATCTCGAAGTGCTCGCGAGAGTCCTTGTACTTGTGCGGCGACTTGATGACGCAGTACACGTTCTTCTCAGTGGGCAGCGGCACCGGGCCCGCGACCGACGCACCAGTGCGCGTCACCGTCTCGACGATCTTCTTCGCCGAGGAGTCGATGACCTCGTGGTCGTAGGCCTTGAGCCGGATGCGGATCTTCTGTCCCGCCATGGCTACTCAGTAGTCCTGTCTCTTTTACAGCTCTGGAACCCGGTGCTCCACTGACTTCCTCCGACCCACGCGGTCGGGTGTGTCGCACTCTCACTGACACAGATGTCCCTTGTCCGAACATCCCTTGCCTGAGAAAGAGGTTCACCGGGCGCCTGGCCGGTGCTGCACCGCACTTCCCGAAAGATTCCCGTACGTCCGCCTCAGCGCTGCCTTACGGCAGTTGGGGCGACGAGTACTGTGGGACTCGCTTCCGGTCCTCCCGGCGGGAGGCGCACAGCATCAACACTCGACCGAGCAACTCCGACAGTCTGCCATATGGGCCAGGGCCCTGGCCAATCGGGCCGGAGACAATACCCCGGGAGTGACGCAGGTCAAACATGGGTGCCACTCACCTGGCGGCGCGGCCCGTTCCTCCGCCAAGATCCCGACGTGACGCAGCCCATAGACCTCGCCCGCGCCGCGACGGCGCTCGAAGCCCGCAGACCCCTCTGGTCGGCCGCCGGCCACGACGTCTCCCCCGCGCTCTGGACGGATGACCGCGAACACCTGGCCGTACAGCTCGCCTCGCCCGAATGGCAGGTCCTGCTCACCGTCGAACTGCACAGCGCCGGCTGGGCGCACCTCCACTTCGCCTCGGAGGCAGGCGCGATACGGGACCCATGCCGGGTCCGGTCCGTGGACGCCTGGGGCACATTGCTGGACGAAGCGGTCACGCGGGCCTCCCGCATCCGGCTGCAACCCGCCAAACTGCTGGCCGGCACCTGCACGACCGGCTGGCTGGACTGGATCCACGGCGAGCTGTGGCTGCTCCCCGGTCACCTGGTCCGCGTGCGCAGCGGCCTGCTGCAGTCCGTACTGAACTCCCAGAGCGGCTCCGGGGTGACGGCCCAGGATCCGTACCGTCTCGTCGGCCACGACCCGGAGGCGATCCGCCGCGCCCACCGCACCAACAAGGTGATCCCCTTCACCGACATCCACCACGCCCGCCTGCACGGCGGTGTCTCCACCTCCGGCATGACCCTGACGATGACCGACGGCACCCACCACAAACTCCTGTGGCTGTCGACGGAACCGGCCCGACGGCTACTGAGGGACAGGTTGCTGCCGGTGCTGGGGCCGCGGCTGACGCACTGACCGCGCTCGGTTCGGGCGGCAAATGCGGCGCACGCTGGCCCAGGAGAAGATCCTGCTCCAGGAGATCCCGAAGCTGGAGAATGCGCCCGGCGGCTTCACCGAGTTCGAGAACCGGCATGGGAGCGTGTGGCGCGTTGAATGGGACAACGGCTGGGTTCTGGGGGAGGCAAGCGGTCCCGAGGTTTGTCCCGTCGAGCTTGCTGAGCTTCTTCTCTTCGTGAGGGCGCGGCTTCTGATACCGGTACTCGGCTTCCCCAAGGCTCTCGTCGCCGGAGAACTCACAGCCATAGGCGGGAAAGACGGCGTAGGTCACCGGCATGAGGGCCGGATTCTGCGCCTTGTGCAGTTGAGCCACCGCCGGCACAGCGACCGCGACGACATCGAAGTCCCACCCCGGAACGCCGAACCCCCCGACGAACCCGAGAAACCGACCTCAGATCCATGAGTCCTTCCAGAGCCAGGGGTCAATGGAGGGACTTCTCCACGAACGCCAGCAGATCGGCGAGTTCCGTGGGACGTGGCGCACCGCACTTGGACTCCTCCCCCAGCCTCACGGATCGCCCAGCCCCTCCAACACCCGCCCGAAAGAACGGAAGCCGGCCCTGCCGCTCTCCGGCGAGTGAGCCGGTCCGCCAGCCCGGACAGAGGAATGGAAATCCCGAGGATCTCGACAATCTTCTCCGCGCACTCGACAACGTCACCGCCACTGTCCCCGTCGCCAGCCCCGCCACCTCCGCGGCCTGATCATCGACCTCCGCGTCAACGGCGGCGGCGCCGACTCCCTCGGCATCCACATCGCCGAGCGCCTCACGGACGCGCCCTACGTCGCCTACGCCAAGCGCGCCCGCAACGACCCCGCCGACCCGACCCGGTTCACCCGCCCCGAGCCGATCCGCGTCACGCCGACCCAGGCGCCGCGCTACACGGGCCCGATCGCCGTACTCACCGGTGGTTCCACCGTGAGCGCCGGGGAGACCTTCACGCAGGCGCTCATCGACCGCCCGGGCAGGACCGTCCGTATCGGGCAGGCCACCCAGGGCGTCTTCTCCGACACCATGGCCCGCGTGCTCCCGAACGGCATGGTCGCCTGGCTGCCCAACGAGGAGTTCCTGACCCGTACCGGCCGCACCTTCGACGGCACCGGCATCCCGCCCCAGCTGACCGAACCGGTCTTCACCAAAGAGGAGTTCGCGAAGAACCGGGACTCCGCCTTCGACCGCACGGTGAACCTGCTGCGCCGATCCTGAAACCCGAGCGCGCCGGCCATCAGACCCCCGCCCTCCACCAAGACCCCGCCCGCCGACTCCCGCTACGACCCCGCGTTCCGCAGCCGAGCGAACGACGTGTCCAACCCCCGCTTCATCAACCCCGCCACCGGCCGCTCCACGAACCGGTGGACCAGCCAACTCAGCGCCATGAAGCCGACGATGACCACCGCGACCAGCAGCCGCGCGTCCATCGTGTCCTTCAGGCGGTGGATCAGCGTCGTACCGGCCACGTAGTGGATCAGATACAGCGGATACGTCATCGCACCCGCCGTCACCAGCCACTTCCACTGGACGCGGTCCGTCGCGCCCAACGCGATCGCGACCATGACCAGCAGGAAGACGGTGAAGATCGCCACGCTTCCCCGCCACCCCGACACGTGCTCGACCTCGTCGATCCGCAGGCCCAACTCCCGTTGGCCCATCAGCCAGGCCATGCCGAGGATGCCCCACAGGAGCAGGTCCTGGCCGAAGCGGTGCATGAGGTAGAGGGCGAGGCCGGCGATGAAGTACCAGGCGCCCTCGGGGTTGGCGATCAGCTCCAGGAGGTGGAACTTGGCGACCGGCGCGAGCATCGCCGCGGCGCCCCACACGCAGCAGAAGAGGACGACCTTGCGGTAGGTCAGACCGGTGGCGACCACGACCAGGAAGAGGAGGTAGAAGCGGAGCTCCGACCAGAGGGTCCAGTAGACGCCGTCGACGTTTCCTACCTTCGAACCCGCCTGCAGCATCGTGAAGTTGAGGAGTATGTCTCGCGGCCGCATGCGGTCCCAGACACCCGGCAGGGCGACGAGTACGGCTGTCGTGAAGGCGATGGCGAACCAGTAGGCCGGGTAGAGCCGCATCACGCGCGAGGTGAAGAACTGCCTCGGGGTGCGGCCCCAGCAGGACATACAGATCACGAAGCCGCTGATGACGAAGAAGATCTCTACGCCGATCCAGCCGTAGGTCGCGACATGGAACACCGTCGGCATGATGTCGGACACCGGCCGGCCCCAGATGGCGTTGTGCGGCTGGTTCACGCGGTACGTGCCGACGTAGTGGTGCAGGGCCACCATCAGCGCGGCGACCAGGCGGATGCCGTCGATGGCGTACAGGCGCGGGCGTTCACGTCGGACGGGGGCGCTCGGGGTGCTGGGGCGCGGGCCCGGCCGTACCGTCCGCAGCGGCTGCGTGGGCCGGTCGTCCAGCTGTGGCAGCGGCTCTCGGCGCCCGCCCTTGCCGCCGGTGACGATCAACGATCCGCTGTGCGCCTCACGCATCAGACTCCAGCCATCCCCTGTGTGCGTCCTGGCCCCGCCGGCCCCACGAGCCCTCCACGCTAGGCCGTCACAACCACCCCACAGCGAACAGACAAGAACATTCGGTGCAGGGGCCGCGCGGAATTGGCCCAACCCTCAATGGGGCGCCGCACAAGGTTTTCCAAGACTTCACCCAGGAGTCGTCGCCATGGCCCAGGGCGGCTCAGGACCGAGGGAATCCGGCAGGACGACGAAAAGGCCCGTACGACCGAAGTCGTACGAGCCTTTTCAGGAGCTCGCGTTGGAGCTACCAGGTCAGATCAACGGAATTACTTGTTGATCTTGGTGACCTGGCCGGCGCCGACCGTCCGGCCACCCTCACGGATGGCGAACTTCAGGCCCTCTTCCATGGCGACGGGCTGGATGAGCTCCACCTTCATCTCGGTGTTGTCACCCGGCATGACCATCTCGGTGCCCTCGGGGAGGGTCACGACGCCGGTCACGTCCGTCGTACGGAAGTAGAACTGGGGACGGTAGTTGTTGAAGAACGGCGTGTGACGGCCACCCTCGTCCTTGGACAGGATGTACGCCTGGGCCTCGAACTCCGTGTGCGGGGTGACCGAGCCGGGCTTGATGATGACCTGGCCGCGCTCGACGTCCTCGCGCTTGATGCCACGGAGGAGCAGGCCCACGTTCTCGCCGGCCTGGCCCTCGTCGAGCAGCTTGCGGAACATCTCGATACCGGTGACCGTGGTGGTGGTCTTCTCGGTCTTGATGCCGATGATGTCGACGGTCTCGTTGACCTTCAGGACACCACGCTCGATACGGCCGGTGACGACCGTACCGCGACCGGTGATCGTGAAGACGTCCTCGATGGGCATGAGGAACGGCTTGTCGACGTCACGCTCGGGCTGCGGGATGTTCTCGTCGACGGCCTTCATCAGGTCGAGGACGGACTGGCCCCACTCCTTGTCGCCCTCAAGGGCCTTGAGCGCCGAGACCTTGACGACCGGAAGGTCGTCGCCCGGGAACTCGTACTCGGAGAGGAGCTCACGGACCTCGAGCTCGACGAGCTCCAGGATCTCCTCGTCGTCCACCATGTCGGCCTTGTTCAGGGCGACGACGATGTACGGAACGCCGACCTGGCGGGCCAGGAGCACGTGCTCCTTGGTCTGCGGCATCGGGCCGTCCGTCGCGGCGACAACGAGGATGGCGCCGTCCATCTGCGCCGCACCCGTGATCATGTTCTTGATGTAGTCCGCGTGACCGGGGCAGTCGACGTGGGCGTAGTGACGCGTCTCGGTCTGGTACTCGACGTGCGCGATCGAGATCGTGATACCGCGCTGGCGCTCCTCGGGAGCCTTGTCGATCTGGTCGAAGGCCGAGGCCTCGTTCAGGTCCGGGAACGCGTCATGCAGCACCTTGGTAATGGCGGCCGTGAGGGTCGTCTTACCGTGGTCGATGTGACCGATGGTGCCGATGTTGACGTGCGGCTTAGTCCGCTCGAACTTCGCCTTCGCCACTGGGTCCTCCTGTGGAGTGGTTCTGGTACGCCTTACTCATCGGCGCCAGGTGATCTTTGCTGGGATGCCGCCCGCCGGGGTTCATTCCGGGCTGCGACGATTTCTCGTCCCTTTGCCGGTCGAAAGCCCCGGCGGTCGGTGTCAAGCCTAAAGCGTGTAAACGGGGTGTGTTACTCGCCCTTGGCCTTCGCGATGATCTCCTCGGCGACGTTCCGCGGAACCTCGGCGTAGGAGTCGAACTGCATCGAGTAGCTTGCGCGACCCGAGGTCTTGCTGCGGAGGTCGCCGACGTAGCCGAACATCTCCGAGAGGGGCACGAGGCCCTTCACGACGCGGGCACCGGCACGCTCCTCCATGGCCTGGATCTGGCCACGGCGGGAGTTGATGTCGCCGATGACCTCACCCATGTAGTCCTCGGGCGTGGTGACCTCGACGGCCATCATCGGCTCAAGGAGCACGGGGCTGGCCTTGCGGGCGGCCTCCTTGAAGGCCTGCGAGCCGGCGATCTTGAACGCGAGCTCGGAGGAGTCGACCTCGTGGTAGGCACCGTCGAGCAGCGTGATGCGGACACCCGTCATCTCGTACCCGGCGAGGATGCCGAACTGCATGGCCTCCTGCGCACCGGCGTCCACCGAAGGGATGTACTCCCTCGGGATACGGCCACCGGTGACCTTGTTCACGAACTCGTACGCCGGGCCGTCGGACTCGGTGATCGGCTCGATCGCGATCTGCACCTTGGCGAACTGACCGGTACCACCGGTCTGCTTCTTGTGGGTGTAGTCCACGCGCTCGACGGCCTTGCGGATCGTCTCGCGGTAGGCGACCTGCGGCTTGCCGACGTTGGCCTCGACCCGGAACTCGCGCTTCATACGGTCGACCAGCACCTCGAGGTGCAGCTCGCCCATACCGCCGAGGATGGTCTGGCCGGTCTCCTCGTCCGAGTGGACGTGGAAGGACGGGTCCTCCTCCGCGAGACGCTGGATGGCCACACCCAGCTTCTCCTGGTCACCCTTGGACTTGGGCTCGATGGCGACCTGGATGACCGGCGCCGGGAAGTCCATGGACTCCAGGATGACCGGCTGCTTGTCGTCGCACAGCGTCTCACCGGTGGTGGTCTGCTTCAGGCCCATGACGGCGACGATGTCGCCGGCGCCCACCGCCTCGATCTCCTCACGCTTGTTCGCGTGCATGCGGTAGATCTTGCCGATGCGCTCCTTCTTGCCCTTGACGGAGTTCAGCACCGCGGTGCCAGTCTCCAGGCGGCCCGAGTAGACCCGGACGAAGGTGAGCTTGCCCAGGTGCGGGTCGCTCATGATCTTGAAGGCAAGCGCGGACAGCGGCTCGTCCACGGACGGCTTGCGCTTGACGACGACCTCGGGGTCCTTGACGTCGTGGCCTTCGATGGCCTCGACGTCCAGGGGGGTCGGCAGGTAGCGCACGACCGCGTCGAGCAGGGGCTGGACGCCCTTGTTCTTGAACGCGGTACCGCAGAACACCGGGGTGACCGTGATGCCGTCGGACTTGCCGGACGCGATGGTGATGCGACGGATCGCGGCGTACAACTGCTCCTCGGTGGGCTCCTGGCCCTCCAGGAACAGCTCCATGACCTCGTCGTCGTTCTCCGCGACGGCCTCGACCAGCTTGCCGCGGTACTCCTCGGCGGCCTCGACGTGCGTTGCCGGGATGTCGACGACGTCGTACATCTCGCCCTTCGCCGCCTCGGCGGACCACACGAGCGCCTTCATGCGGACCAGGTCCACAACGCCCTTGAAGTCCATCTCGGCACCGATCGGAAGCTGCATGATCAGCGGCACCGCACCGAGGCGGTCCTTGATCATGTCGACGCAGCGGTGGAACTCCGCGCCGGTCCGGTCGAGCTTGTTCACGAAGCAGATGCGCGGCACGCCGTAACGGTCGGCCTGACGCCACACCGTCTCGGACTGCGGCTCGACACCGGCCACGCCGTCGAACACGGTGACGGCACCGTCGAGGACGCGGAGCGAACGCTCCACCTCGACGGTGAAGTCGACGTGCCCGGGGGTGTCGATGATGTTGATCGTGTAGTCGTCGTCCTCAAGCGGCCAGTGACAGGTGGTGGCAGCAGAGGTGATCGTGATGCCACGCTCCTGCTCCTGCTCCATCCAGTCCATGGTGGCAGCGCCGTCGTGGACTTCACCGATCTTGTAGCTGACGCCGGTGTAGAAGAGGATCCGCTCGGTGGTGGTCGTCTTGCCCGCGTCGATGTGGGCCATGATCCCGATGTTGCGGACCTTGGCCAGGTCAAGTGAAGTAGTAGCCATAAGGCTTCGGTCTTCTCTCGGTCTCGATGTGGGTAGCGACTACCAGCGGTAGTGCGCGAAGGCCTTGTTGGACTCGGCCATCTTGTGCGTGTCCTCGCGCTTCTTGACGGCCGCGCCGAGGCCGTTCGAAGCGTCGAGAAGCTCGTTGAGCAGACGCTCGGTCATGGTCTTCTCGCGACGGGCGCGGGAGTAACCGACCAGCCAGCGCAGCGCGAGCGTGTTGGCGCGACCGGGCTTGACCTCGATCGGCACCTGGTACGTCGCACCACCGACACGGCGGGACTTGACCTCAAGCGTGGGCTTGATGTTCTCCAGCGCGCGCTTCAGCGTGATGACCGGGTCGTTGCTGGTCTTCTCGCGCAGGCCCTCCATGGCGCCGTACACGATGCGCTCGGCGGTGGAGCGCTTGCCGTTCAGCAGCACCTTGTTGATCAGGGAGGTGACAAGAGGAGAACCGTAGACCGGGTCGATGATGACCGGGCGCTTCGGGGCGGGGCCCTTACGAGGCATTTTCTACTTCTCCTTCTTGGCGCCGTAGCGGCTGCGGGCCTGCTTGCGGTTCTTGACACCCTGGGTGTCAAGGGAACCGCGGATGATCTTGTAGCGAACACCGGGCAGGTCCTTCACACGACCGCCACGCACGAGCACGATGGAGTGCTCCTGCAGGTTGTGTCCCTCACCCGGAATGTAAGCGGTGACTTCGATCCCGCTGGTCAGACGCACACGCGCGACCTTACGCAGGGCCGAGTTCGGCTTCTTCGGGGTGGTCGTGAACACACGCGTGCAGACACCACGACGCTGAGGGGAACCCTCGAGTGCGGGCGTCTTGTTCTTCTCGACCTTGTCCTGCCGGCCCTTCCGGACCAGCTGCTGGATCGTAGGCACTACTTCTCCGGTTTCTGTGTGCCGAATGGTGAAGCTAACCTGGAACGTCGCCGACCCACGCGGTCGGGTGTGTCGAATACTGCAGACTTCCGCCGCCAGGCAGTAAGAGCGCAGATTGCGGTGGCCGCTCACGGCCCAGGTACGGTTCGAAGGCACGCACGAGGGCCAGGGCACACCCCAGGCACAAGGTCCGAGGGTACCTAGCTCATACGCTGCGGTCAAAACAAATGGACGGCACCAACAGTGCCGGGCCTCCGGTGTCAAGCCCCTACGCCGCAGTGGATCTTCGATTTCACATTCCGTACACGCCACAACACCGCCCGACAGCCCTCACCAGGACACCCGTGACGGTCGTCACCCAGACGTCATCCGGTCGTGACACCCACCAGGATCAACAGCGTCAGGATCAGCGCCCACCCGGCCGTGGACAGCCAGCCGAGGACGAGCCCGGTCAGCGCGAGCCCGTCGCCCGCCTCCCCGGTCCGCCGGATCTCCGTACGCGCCGTGTGCCCGAGCACCACCGCGGGAATCCCGGTCAGCCCGAAGGTCGGCAGACACAGCACCCCGCAGATGGCGGCCCCGACCGCCTTGCCGTTCGTCCGCGGCACCGGCTCGGGCAGAAACATCCGCGGTACGGCGGTGACGGGCGCCGGCTGCGGTACGGGACCCAGCGGCAGGTCGGCCACCAGCAGGGCCAGCTCCCCGACGGTACGGGCCGCGTACACCCGCTCCACCCGCCGGTCGAACTCCCCCTTCTCCAGCCGCCCCTCCCCGTACCCCGCCCTGAGCACGTCCACGGCCCGCTCACGGTCGGCGTGCGAGGCGAGCATGGCCGGGGCGGCGTGGGCCTGCCAGGGCTGAGGGGCGGGAGCGCCCGCGCCCGGCCACGGCTGGAGGTAGGGCTGCGGGTGCGGCTGGGGCTGAAGGTGCGGTTGGGACGTCGGCCGCGACACGTCTCTCCCCTGCGTGTCGTACGGCACACCGTTCACCGACGACTCGTCCTTGTCCTGCCAGGGCTGCCACGACGGTTGCGACACCGAGCACCTCCAGAACCCCCCGAGGTCCCTCCATGATGCGGCACCGGACGCCTTTGCCGTTAGGTGTACGGCGATACAGGCTCCGGTTCAGCGCGTCCGACGGCCCGCGCCACGCGCCGCGCGTTCGGCCGCGAAGACGTCCTCCAGCCGAAAGAGCTGCGCCCGCCCCGCCCGCCCGGCCGCCTGAAGCCGACCGAGCTGGACCCACTTGCGGATGGTCGCGGGCGCGACCCCGACCTCCCGCGCGGCGAGCGGACCGGGCACGAGCGTGGGCGGCCGGGCCATCGGCCGATACGCCGTCATCGGGCGTCCTCTTCTCCGTCGGCGGCCAGGCGCTCCCACTCCCCCGCGCCCTCGTCCCAACTGTGCCGGTGGCCGGGGTCGTCATGACAGCCGCAGTCCGCGTCCGAGCAGCGGCAGGCGGGGTTGACGCACAGGACGGCGCCCCGGCCAGGGAACGCCCGCAGCGAGACGGAGTCGCACCAGGGGCAGCGCCCGGCGATCCGTACGACGGTCTCGGCGTCCCCCAGCGCACGGGCGCACCGCCGGGCCAGTCGCCGGCTCTCGTCGCGCACGTGCGCGGCCAGCACGGGGTCGGCGGCGATGCCGTCGAGGAGCGAGGCGATACGCCGCAGCCGCTCGGGCACGGAGGCGCGGGGCGGGCGGGGCAGACCGAGGCGGGCGCGCACGGCCTCCTCCAGTTCGACCACGCCGTCCGTGATGTCACGGAGGGCGTCGGAGACATGGACGCGGATCGGGGCGGTGCCGTGGCCGGTTGGCGGCGGGGAGGTGGGACGGGGGGTCGGCGCGGTGCGGCCGGCGGCTAATTCCGCCACCAGCTCGGGCAGTTGCTGGAGCAGCTGGCCGATCCAGCGGGCGGCCTGGGCGGCGGGAGGGGGTGTCTGGGCGGCCGGCGACATGGGCCTCTCTCTCGGTCGGGGTGGGGGTGAAGGGGCCGTCTACCCTGACAGATTGCGCGTGCGCACGCAATCTACTTCCCGCCACACTCCCTCACCGGGCTCACCGGGCCCTATACTCATTGCTTGCACGAACGCACGTAATACCGCGCGCGCAAGCAAACTGGACACACCCCTCCTAGGGAAGCGAGCAGACAGATGACCAGTCCGGATCTGGACGCGTTCGCCACATGGGTCGAGGGCCTGATGCGCGACCGCGACTACGACATCGACAGTCCGCGCGGCGGCGGCAAGTCGCGGATCGCGGACGAGGCGGGCGTGCACCGCGCCGCCGTCACCCGCCTGCTGCAACGCCAGAGCATGCCTGACCTGGAGACCACGCGCCGACTCGCCCGCGTGCTCGGGGTGCCGGTCCGCGACATGCTCATCCGCTCCGGCCGGCTGACCGCCGAGGAACTGGCCGACCCGCACGAGCGGGTCCCCCCGACTCCGGGCGCGGAATCCGGCCGCCGGCCCACGCCCGCGGAGGTCGCGGATCTCCTGGGCGTACCGGCCGACCGGCGGGACATGTTCGTGCGGGTGGTCGAGCAGTTCCTGCCGGACGAGACGCGGGGCGAGGGCGGGACCCTCGCGGCCGACTGACCCCACTAATTGCGACCGCGCTCGCAACCTGTCACACTTGACGCCACGGCGGAGCTGTACCCGACACCGGGTCGGCCCGCCGTTTCGCATGCGCCCGGCGATCCGCAGGGCCGAACAGAAGGGAGGTCACCGCTTCCGTTTCACCCCCGCGCGGGCACGCGGGTGGAGTACTCTGCGAACAGCTATCGCTCATACGTTCGAATCGAACAGAGCGAGGGTCCGCACGGTACGGAGGGATACGAGGGCCTCATGACCAGGGACGACGACACGGAACGGGACGAGACCGACGAGGCCGGGGCAAGCGCCGAGCTACGACGGGCCCTTGCCGCCCACCTCAAGGGCCGCCCGATTCCGCCGGACCTGGTGATCACCACGCGGACGGAGATCGAGCGGCGGGAGTTCACCGCGTACGGCCAGGGCTGGCGGGACCGCGGCGAACACGACGAGCGCCGCAGGGCCGAGGCGACGGCACAGCCGAGGACCCGCCGCACCAGCCCCGCCGACGCGACCGTCCTCCCCTTCCCGCCCCTCTCCGGCCCGCAACCGGCCCGCCCGCACCCGGACACCGAACGGCCCTGAAGCGGGCCTGAGGCAGCCCCGACAAGGCCGCGAGACGGCCCCCAGGAACCGTTCCCCTCCCCGTCCCCCGTACCCGAACAGATCCCCAAGGAGATGACGCAACGTGGGCCCCGCCAACTCGCGGAACCAGGCCGGCACCGACCCTGACCCGAACGACTCCCTCGCCGTCGCGCTGGAGCTGGAGCGCCTGCGCGGCACCCTGGACTCCCGCCTCGCCCGGGTCGACGGCTCGCTCGCGCTCCTGGTCCAGCGCTGCGACCAGACCGACAAGGAGCTCGCCGACCACGAGCGGCGCGTCGAGTCGCTGGAACGCTCCCGCTGGCCCCTCGCCAGCATCGGCGTCCTGGCCGCGATCGCCACCGCGGCCGTGACCTTCGTACAGCTCACCGCCCGCTGACATGCCGAAGGGCGGCCACCCCGCGCGAAGCGAGGTGACCGCCCTTCAGCAGACGTACGCCTTACTGGTTGTACGGACCGTAGTCGTAGTCCTCCAGCGGGACGGCCTGGCCGGAGCCGGTGCCGAACGGCGAGTAGTCGATGTCGTCGTAGCCGACGGCCGAGTACATCGCGGCCTTGGCCTCCTCGGTGGGCTCCACCCGGATGTTGCGGTAGCGGGACAGACCCGTACCGGCCGGGATGAGCTTACCGATGATGACGTTCTCCTTGAGGCCGATGAGGCTGTCGGACTTGGCGTTGATCGCCGCGTCCGTCAGCACTCGGGTCGTCTCCTGGAAGGAGGCGGCCGACAGCCAGGACTCCGTCGCCAGCGAGGCCTTGGTGATACCCATCAGCTGCGGACGGCCGGAGGCCGGGTGGCCGCCTTCCTGGACCACACGACGGTTCTCGGTCTCGAACTTCGAACGCTCGACCAGCTCGCCGGGCAGCAGCTCCGCGTCGCCCGACTCGATGATCGTCACACGGCGCAGCATCTGCCGGATGATGATCTCGATGTGCTTGTCGTGGATCGACACACCCTGCGAGTTGTAGACCTTCTGGACCTCGCCGACCAGGTGGACCTGGACCGCGCGCTGACCGAGGATCCGCAGCACGTCGTGCGGGTTGGTGGCACCCACGGTGAGCTTCTGGCCCACCTGGACGTGCTCGCCCTCGCTGACCAGAAGACGGGCACGCTTCGAGATCGGGAACGCCGTCTCGTCGCTGCCGTCGTCCGGGGTGATGACGATCTTCTTGGTCTTCTCGGTCTCCTCGATCCGCACGCGGCCCTGGGCCTCGGAGATCGGGGCGACACCCTTGGGCGTACGAGCCTCGAAGAGCTCGACGACACGGGGCAGACCCTGGGTGATGTCGTCACCGGCCACACCACCGGTGTGGAAGGTACGCATCGTCAGCTGGGTACCGGGCTCACCGATGGACTGGGCGGCGATGATGCCGACCGCCTCACCGATGTCGACCAGCTTGCCGGTGGCCAGCGAGCGGCCGTAGCACATGGCGCAGGTGCCGACGGCGGACTCGCAGGTCAGGACCGAGCGGGTCTTGACCTCGGAGACACCGTGCCTGACCAGCTCGTCGATGAGGACGTCGCCGAGGTCGGTGTTGGCCGGGGCCAGCACCTTGCCGTCGACGGTGATGTCCTCGGCCAGCGCACGGGCGTACACGCTGGTCTCGACGTTGTCGGCCTTGCGCAGCACGCCGTCCGCGCCGACCTCCGCGATCTGGAGCCTGAGGCCGCGGTCGGTGCCGCAGTCCTCCTCGCGGATGATGACGTCCTGGGAGACGTCGACCAGACGACGGGTGAGGTAACCCGAGTCGGCGGTCCGCAGGGCGGTGTCCGCCAGACCCTTACGGGCACCGTGCGTGGAGATGAAGTACTCCAGCACGGACAGGCCCTCACGGAAGGACGCCTTGATGGGACGCGGGATCGTCTCGTTCTTGGCGTTCGACACCAGACCACGCATACCGGCGATCTGACGCATCTGCATCATGTTGCCTCGTGCGCCCGAGTTCACCATCATCGAAACCGGGTTGGTCTTCGGGAAGTTCGCGTTCATCGCCTCGGCGACCTCGTTGGTCGCCTTGGTCCAGATCGCGATGAGCTCCTGCGTGCGCTCTTCCTTGGTGATCAGACCACGCTCGTACTGCTTCTGGACCTTCTCGTCCTGGTCCTCGTAGCCCTTGACGATCGCGCGCTTCGCGTCGGGAACGACGATGTCGGAGATGGCCACGGTGACACCGGAACGGGTCGCCCAGAAGAAGCCGGCCGCCTTCAGGTTGTCGAGCGTCGCCGCCACGATGACCTTGGGGTAGCGCTCGGCGAGGTCGTTGACGATCTCCGAGAGCTGCTTCTTGCCGATCTCGTAGTCGACGAACGGGTAGTCCTCGGGCAGCAGCTCGTTGAAGAGCGCCCGGCCGAGGGTCGTCCTCAGCCGGAAGCTGTCACCCTGCTGCCACTCCGGCTCGCCCTCCTCCTGCGCCGGCGGGGTCCAGCCGCGCGGCGGGATGGTGCCCACCGGGAAGCGGATGTCCACGCGCGACTGCAGCGAGAGCTCGCCGGCGTCGAACGCCATGATCGCCTCGGCCACGGACGCGAAGGAGCGGTCCTCGCCCTTCACGTTCCGCAGCTCGCCGTCGGTGGTGAGGAAGAACAGACCGAGGACCATGTCCTGGGTCGGCATCGTCACCGGACGGCCGTCGGCGGGCTTGAGGATGTTGTTCGAGGACAGCATCAGGATGCGGGCCTCGGCCTGCGCCTCTGCGGACAGGGGCAGGTGGACGGCCATCTGGTCACCGTCGAAGTCCGCGTTGAACGCGGTGCAGACGAGCGGGTGGATCTGGATGGCCTTGCCCTCGACCAGCTGCGGCTCGAAGGCCTGGATGCCGAGGCGGTGCAGCGTGGGCGCACGGTTCAGCAGAACCGGGTGCTCCGCGATGACCTCTTCCAGGACGTCGTACACGACCGTGCGGCCGCGCTCGACCATCCGCTTGGCGCTCTTGATGTTCTGCGCGTGGTTCAGGTCGACCAGGCGCTTCATCACGAACGGCTTGAAGAGCTCCAGCGCCATGGCCTTCGGCAGACCGCACTGGTGCAGCTTCAGCTGCGGACCGACGACGATCACGGAACGCGCGGAGTAGTCCACACGCTTGCCGAGCAGGTTCTGACGGAAGCGACCCTGCTTGCCCTTGAGCATGTCGGACAGCGACTTCAGCGGACGGTTGCCGGGGCCCGTCACCGGGCGGCCACGACGGCCGTTGTCGAAGAGCGCGTCGACGGCCTCCTGAAGCATGCGCTTCTCGTTGTTCACGATGATCTCGGGGGCGCCGAGGTCGAGGAGTCGCTTCAGGCGGTTGTTGCGGTTGATCACACGGCGGTACAGGTCGTTCAGGTCGGAGGTCGCGAAGCGGCCACCGTCCAGCTGCACCATCGGGCGAAGGTCCGGCGGGATGACCGGGACGCAGTCGAGAACCATGCCCTTGGGGCTGTTGGAGGTCTGCAGGAACGCGGACACCACCTTGAGCCGCTTCAGCGCACGGGTCTTCTTCTGGCCCTTGCCGGTGCGGATGATCTCGCGGAGGCGCTCGGCCTCCTCGTCCAGGTCGAAGGACTCCAGGCGCTTCTGCAGCGCCGCGGCACCCATCGAACCGTCGAAGTACGTGCCGAAGCGGTCACGCAGCTCGCGGTAGAGGAGCTCGTCGCCCTCCAGGTCCTGGACCTTGAGGTTCTTGAACCGGGTCCACACCTCGTCCAGGCGGTCGATCTCGCGCTGCGCACGGTCGCGCAGCTGCTTCATCTCGCGCTCGGCACCTTCGCGCACCTTGCGGCGCACATCGGCCTTGGCACCCTCGGCCTCAAGCTCGGCCAGGTCGGTCTCAAGCTTCTTGGCGCGGGCCTCGAGGTCGGAGTCCCGACGGTTCTCGACCTGCTGACGCTCCACGGAGACGTGCGCCTCCAGGGAGGGCAGGTCACGCGTACGGCGCTCTTCGTCGACGAACGTGATCATGTACGCCGCGAAGTAGATGACCTTCTCAAGGTCCTTCGGGGCGAGGTCGAGCAGGTAGCCCAGCCGGGACGGGACACCCTTGAAGTACCAGATGTGCGTGACGGGCGCAGCCAGTTCGATGTGGCCCATCCGCTCACGGCGCACCTTGGCGCGGGTCACCTCGACGCCGCAGCGCTCACAGATGATGCCCTTGAAGCGAACGCGCTTGTACTTGCCGCAGTAGCACTCCCAGTCCCGGGTCGGACCGAAGATCTTCTCGCAGAAGAGTCCGTCCTTCTCGGGCTTGAGGGTGCGGTAGTTGATGGTCTCAGGCTTCTTGACCTCGCCGTGGCTCCACTGACGGATGTCGTCAGCGGTGGCCAGACCGATCCGGAGCTCATCGAAGAAGTTGACGTCGAGCACTATGCGTCAATCCCTCTCAGGGTTGTAAGTCATGGGGTCTGATACGGGGGTCCAGGGGCCGGCCGAAGATTCCTCACCAGGACCTTCGGCCGGACTCCCGTCAGACCTCTTCGACGCTGCTCGGCTCACGCCGGGACAGGTCGATGCCAAGCTCCTCCGCAGCGCGGAAGACGTCCTCGTCGGTGTCGCGCATCTCGATGGACATGCCGTCCGAGGACAGCACCTCCACGTTGAGGCACAGGGACTGCATCTCCTTGATGAGCACCTTGAAGGACTCGGGGATGCCGGGCTCGGGGATGTTCTCGCCCTTGACGATGGCCTCGTAGACCTTCACGCGGCCGGTCACGTCGTCGGACTTGATGGTCAGCAGTTCCTGGAGGGCGTACGCGGCGCCATAAGCCTCAAGCGCCCACACCTCCATCTCACCGAAGCGCTGGCCACCGAACTGGGCCTTACCACCCAGCGGCTGCTGGGTGATCATCGAGTACGGACCGGTCGAACGCGCGTGCAGCTTGTCGTCGACCAGGTGGTGCAGCTTGAGGATGTACATGTAGCCGATCGAGATCGGCTTCGGGAACGGCTCGCCGGAGCGGCCGTCGAACAGGTTGGCCTTGCCGGAGGGCTGGACCAGCCGGTCGCCGTCGCGGTTGGGGATCGTGGCCTCGAAGAGACCCGAGATCTCGTCCTCGCGGGCACCGTCGAAGACCGGGGTCGCGACGTTGGTACCCGGGGCGACCTGGTCGGCGCCGATGACCTGCAGGCGCTGCGCCCAGTCGTCCGCGAGGCCGGAGACGTCCCAGCCGCGGCTGGCGAGCCAGCCGAGGTGGATCTCCAGGACCTGTCCCGGGTTCATTCGGGACGGGACACCCAGCGGGTTGAGGATGATGTCGACCGGGGTGCCGTCCTCCAGGAACGGCATGTCCTCGATCGGCAGGATCTTCGAGATGACGCCCTTGTTGCCGTGCCGGCCGGCCAGCTTGTCGCCGTCGGTGATCTTGCGCTTCTGCGCAACATACACCCGGACCAACTGGTTGACGCCGGGCGGCAGTTCGTCGCCCTCCTCGCGGTCGAAGACGCGGACGCCGATGACCTTGCCGATCTCGCCGTGCGGCACCTTCAGCGAGGTGTCGCGCACTTCGCGCGCCTTCTCACCGAAGATCGCGCGGAGCAGGCGCTCCTCGGGGGTCAGCTCGGTCTCGCCCTTGGGCGTGACCTTGCCGACGAGGATGTCACCGGCGACGACCTCGGCACCGATCCGGATGATGCCGCGCTCGTCGAGGTCGGCGAGGACCTCCTCGGAGACGTTCGGGATGTCCCGGGTGATCTCCTCGGGGCCGAGCTTGGTGTCACGGGCGTCGACCTCGTGCTCCTCGATGTGGATCGAGGAGAGGACGTCGTCCTGCACGAGGCGCTGCGACAGGATGATCGCGTCCTCGTAGTTGTGACCCTCCCACGGCATGAACGCCACGAGCAGGTTCTTGCCCAGCGCCATCTCGCCGTTCTCGGTGGCCGGACCGTCGGCCAGGACCTGGCCCTCGATGATCCGGTCGCCCTCGTTGACGATGACCTTCTGGTTGACCGAGGTGCCCTGGTTGGAGCGGGCGAACTTGGCCAGGCGGTACGTGATGTACGTGCCGTCGTCGTTGGCGGTGGTGATGTAGTCCGCGGAGACCTCCTGGACGACACCCGCCTTCTCGGCCTTGACCACGTCGCCGGCGTCGACGGCGGAGCGGTACTCCATGCCGGTGCCGACGAGCGGGGCCTCGCTCTTGATGAGCGGAACGGCCTGACGCATCATGTTCGCGCCCATCAGGGCACGGTTGGCGTCGTCGTGCTCGAGGAACGGGATCATGGCGGTCGCGACCGACACCATCTGGCGCGGCGAGACGTCCATGTAGTCCACGTCGTCACCGGCGACGTAGTCGACCTCGCCGCCACGGCGGCGGACGAGGACCCGGGCCTCGGTGAACTGCATGTCGTCGTTGAGCGTGGCGTTGGCCTGCGCGATGACGAATCGGTCCTCTTCGTCGGCCGTCAGGTAGTCCACCTCGTCGGTGACCTGACCGTCGACGACCTTGCGGTACGGCGTCTCCACGAAACCGAACGCGTTGACGCGACCGTAGGAGGCGAGCGAACCGATCAGACCGATGTTCGGGCCTTCGGGCGTCTCGATCGGGCACATGCGGCCGTAGTGCGAGGGGTGCACGTCACGGACCTCGAAGCCGGCCCGCTCACGGGAGAGACCACCCGGGCCAAGAGCCGACAGACGGCGCTTGTGGGTGAGACCCGACAGCGGGTTGTTCTGGTCCATGAACTGCGACAGCTGGCTGGTGCCGAAGAACTCCTTGATGGAGGCGACGACCGGCCGGATGTTGATCAGGGTCTGCGGCGTGATCGCCTCGACGTCCTGGGTCGTCATGCGCTCACGCACGACGCGCTCCATACGAGCCAGACCCGTGCGGACCTGGTTCTGGATGAGCTCGCCGACGCTGCGCAGACGACGGTTGCCGAAGTGGTCGATGTCGTCGGTCTCGACGACGATGGAGCCACCGCTGTCGCCGACCGTCTCGGTCTCACCGGCGTGCAGCTTCACCAGGTACTTGATCGTCGAGATGATGTCCTCGACGGTCAGGATGCCCGCGTCCAGCGGAGCGTCCGCACTCAGCTTCTTGTTGACCTTGTAGCGGCCGACCTTGGCCAGGTCGTAGCGCTTGGGGTTGAAGTAGAGGTTCTCGAGCAGCGTCTGCGCGGCCTCACGGGTCGGGGGCTCGCCCGGACGCAGCTTGCGGTAGATGTCGAGCAGTGCGTCGTCCTGGCCCTGGGTGTGGTCCTTCTCCAGGGTGGCGCGCATCGACTCGTACTCGCCGAACTCCTCGAGGATCTGCTCGGTGGTCCAGCCGAGAGCCTTCAGGAGAACGGTGACGGACTGCTTGCGCTTGCGGTCGATACGGACACCGACCATGTCGCGCTTGTCGATCTCCATCTCCAGCCAGGCACCCCGGGACGGGATGATCTTGGACGAGAAGATGTCCTTGTCGGACGTCTTGTCGATGGAGGAGTCGAAGTAGACACCCGGCGAGCGGACCAGCTGCGACACCACGACACGCTCGGTGCCGTTGATGACGAAGGTGCCCTTGTTCGTCATGAGCGGGAAGTCACCCATGAAGACGGTCTGGGACTTGATCTCGCCGGTCTCGTTGTTCGTGAACTCGGCGGTGACGAAGAGCGGAGCCGCGTACGTGAAGTCGCGCTCCTTGCACTCGTCGATGCTGTTCTTCGGCGGCTCGAAGCGGTGGTCGCGGAAGGTCAGCGACATCGACCCGGAGAAGTCCTCGATCGGGGAGATCTCCTCGAAGATCTCCTCCAGACCGGACTTGGTGGGGACGTCCTGACCAGAATCCAGAGCCGCCTCGACTCGAGCCTTCCACGCGTCGTTGCCGAGCAGCCAGTCGAAGCTCTCGGTCTGCAGCGCAAGAAGGTTCGGAACCTCGAGGGGCTCCTTGATCTTTGCAAAAGAGATGCGCAGCGGGGCGGTGCTGGCAGCGTTGTTCGTATTCGCGGTCGAGGCAGTGCGCGAGGCGGCCAAGAGGGGGTCCTTCCGAGGGCTCGGACTCACTACGCGCTCCCCGGTCCCTCCCCGGCCACGGAGACAGAAACCCCAGTTCAAAGGGGCTTCGGTCATCGGTGCTCAGGTGAGGGCAGACCCCTGGTGACGGGCAGGGGACAGCTAACAGGCAGCGCAAAGGGTCAGTGTAGCCACTCGGCACACTGATGTCCAGTCCCCATTTTCTGAGACCCTCGTTGTCCTCAACGCCTGCGCCATGCCTGCCTTCAACGCACGTTGATACTGCCCTCTTCGTCGCCGATCCATGCCTCGGATTCGGACCGTTCTGGCGACGCGTCCTGAGAATTGCGCGCTCCGTGCGGTTCGTCAAGGCCCCTCTGCGCAAACCCGGTGCGCGGGAGACACGACGAAGATCACCATACCCGCCGCCACAACGGGTGCAAGGCAACCGTGGCCCGCCTCCCCGTAACGCCGAAGAGCGACCACCCGGATGGATGATCGCTCTTCGGTGCGGTCGCGTTACAGCCCGATCGGGCCGCGTCTGCGCGCTGAGGCCCCGAGGGGCCCCGAAGGTGTTACTTGACCTCGACGGAGGCGCCGGCGGCCTTGAGGGACTCGGCAGCCTTCTCGGCGGCCTCCTTGGCGACCTTCTCGACGACGGGCTTCGGAGCACCGTCCACGAGGTCCTTGGCCTCCTTCAGGCCCAGCGAGGTCAGCTCACGCACGACCTTGATGACCTGGATCTTCTTCTCGCCGGCGCCGGTGAGGATGACGTCGAACTCGTCCTGCTCGGCCTCGGCCTCAACGGCGGCGGCCGCAGCGGCGGGGGCGGCGGCAACCGCGGCGGCGGCGGTGACGTCGAACTTCTCCTCGAACGCCTTCACGAACTCGGAAAGCTGGATGAGGGTCATCGTCTCGAACTCGGCGAGCAGTTCGTCCTGGGTGAGAGCCACGATGGCTTCCCTTCACTAATTCGGCTGGTGCCGGTGTGTACATGTCTGGCGGGCGTACGTTCGGCCCGCTACGACCGCTGCCTCAGGCGTGCTGCCTCACGCGGCGGTCATTTCGCGAGCCGAATTACTCGGCACCGCCCTGCTCGGCCTGCTTGGCACGAAGCGCCTCCGCGGTGCGGACGAACTTCGACGGGAGCGCCTGGAAGACCTGAGCAGCCTGGGTCTGCTTGCCCTTGAAGGCACCCGCCAGCTTGGCGAGCAGAACCTCGCGGGACTCGAGGTCCGCGAGCTTCTTGATCTCGTCGGCGGACAGCGCCTTGCCGTCAAGGACACCGCCCTTGATGACGAGGTTCGGGTTGTCCTTGGCGAAGTCACGCAGACCCTTCGCCGACACCACCGGGTCACCGGTGACGAAGGCGACCGCCGTCGGACCGTTGAACAGGTCGTCGAGCGTCGAGATCCCGGCCTCGTTGGCCGCAATCTTGGTCAGCGTGTTCTTCACCACGGCGTACTGGGCGTTCTCACCGAGCGAACGACGCAGCGTCTTGAGCTGCGCCACGGTGAGACCCCGGTACTCGGTCAGCACAGCGGCGTTCGAGCTGCGGAACTGCTCCGTCAGCTCGGCTACCGCGGCAGCCTTGTCGGGCCTTGCCATAGAGCGTCGGCCTCCTTCCGGGTGTTGGACCGCTCAGAAGGGGCTGAGGAATACGAAACGCCCCGGCGCAGGCGCACGGGGCGTAACTCGACCGGATTCACCCGCTGTTGGGCGGCGAAGTCCGGGAGTACTTCCACAGTGTCACCTGCGCGGGTCGTCCGCAGTTCAGCGGATCCTTCGGCCACCGAACCCTCTTCCGAGAGCACGGCAACGACCAGCGGTCTTTGGCTTCTCCTGGAGAGTACGGGACCACATCCCTGTCAAGCAAATCCGCTCCTACGGTGCTCAGCCGCGGGACTCCTTGGCCGGCGCGCGCAGGTCCACCGTGTCGTCGGCGGCCGGTGCCCGCACCGTCACCGGCTTGCCGAAGTCGAGGAGGGTGACGGTGAGATCGAGCTCCCCGTGCCGGCCGAAGCCCTGGGTGCGCAGCCGCCTGACGTGGTCGTCGCCGTCGACCCACACGTCGAGGGTGAGCTCGTCGACGCCCAACTTCTCGTACTGCGCCAGGTCCGCCTTCGCCTTCCCGGTCACGGAGTCGCGGAGGTCGTCGAGGGCGGCCGTCCCCGTGTAATGCGTGGTGCGGGTGCCCGCGACGGTCTCGGTGCCGGTCCGCCGTACGTCGCCGGCGGCGGCGGCCGCCAGGAAGGCGGCGTCCCGGGCCGGGTTCCGCCCGACCTGGTCGCGCAGGCCACTGACGTCCATCCGCAGTCCGCCGCCCGCGGTGAACTTGGCGTCCGGACCGAAGTCGGCCCAGTGTCTGCCGTGCGCCTGCTGGGCCACGCCGTTCTCGCTCGCCCGCTGGTACAACACCCCGTCGACGATGCGCAGTTCGGCCTCGGTGGTCTTGCCGTCGTCCCGGCTGCTGGTGACCATGCGGGCGCGAGCCGGCTTCGCGGCGACGGACGCCTCCGACTCGACCTGCCCCTGCTCCGGTATCCGCCCGCTGACCCGGTAGTGGACGGACGGGACGCCCTCGGTCGCCCTGGCCGCCCGCGCGACGGCCGCGGCGGCGGACGAGTCCGAGGACCCGCCCGCGCCGCCGATACCGCCCGCGCAGCCCGCACACAGCAGCACGGCGAACCCTGCCCCAACTGCCCCGAACACAGATCTCAAGAGCTGGTGCCGGAACCGCTGGCGGTGTCGCCGCTGCCCGGTGTCATGCCCTGCTGCTTCAGCAGGTCCTTGAAGTCCTCGGTGTCGCTCGCCGCCGGCTTGCTGACGGACACCTTCGTGCCGTAGTCGCTGTAGTACGCGGTCTGCGTGTACTCGCCGGCCGTCATCTGCCCCTTCTCGACCTTCTTGACCAGCAGGTCCTTGCCGTCGACCCAGATGTCCACGGTCTCGGTGCTGACGCCGGCCTGGGTGAGCTGCTTCTTGAGGCCCGCCAACTGGCTCGCGGTGAGGTTGGAGTTCTTGTCGGCCAGGTCGGCCACGTCCACCGTGCCCGAGTAGTGCGTGGTCTCCACGCCGCGCACCTTCTCGGCGCCGACCTTCTTGACGTCCCCGGAGGCCAGCAGCAGCTTCACCGACTGGTTCGGCGTCGTGTTCTGCATCTGGTCCTTGAGGTAGGCGCCGGAGCTGCCGCCGAGGTCCGCGAGGTCGTCGTAGCCGTACCGGATCCAGTGCTTGCCGGCCGCCTGCTGGGCGAACTGCTCGCCCATCTTGGCGTAGTAGGCGTCGGGCAGATAGCGGGCCTGCATCGACGTGGTGCCGAGCTGGCGCATGGTGTCGGCCATCGTGCCGCCGGTGTACGTGATGACGAGGTTGCCGGTGAGGCCGTCGGCCCAGCCGAGGGAGCCGTCGGCGGTCATGGACATCACGGAGCCCATGGACGTCGTGGACTCGACCTTGGCGGAGTCGGCGCCGTCGGTGGACTTCTCGGCGGAGCGCAGCGCGGCTATCGGGCTGACGCGTGTGCTGCCCTTGCCGGCCGCGCTGTCGTCCTTGGCGGTCCCGCCGCCGGAGTCAGAGGAGCCGCAGGCGGCCACCCCCGACAGAGCGGTCGCCGCCGCGATCGACAGGGCCACGCGGCGCACGGTCGTGCTCTTCATTCGTCCCACCCCTAAGCGTTAGCTGTGTCCCGACGTTAACTCAGGGCACTGACAGCCGTACGGAAATATCCGCACACGAAAGAGACGGGCCCCGCACCCGTGAAGGTTGCGGAGCCCGTCGTGCTTTTGTCGCGTCCCTGACGCGGCTACCGGGGTGAGCGCTCGGCTCAGACGGCGGCCGGGTCCTCCTCGACGAGGAGGTTGCGGGTGCGGTTCGGGTCGACCGGAACGCCGGGGCCGATCGTGGTGCTGATCGCGGCCTTCTTGATGTAGCGACCCTTGGCGGCGGACGGCTTCAGACGGAGGATCTCCTCCAGCGCGGCGCCGTAGTTCTCCACCAGCTTGGTGTCGTCGAAGGACGCCTTGCCGATGATGAAGTGCAGGTTCGAGTGCTTGTCGACGCGGAACTCGATCTTGCCGCCCTTGATGTCGTTGACAGCCTTCACGACGTCCGGGGTGACGGTGCCGGTCTTGGGGTTCGGCATGAGGCCACGGGGGCCGAGCACCCGGCCGAGGCGGCCGACCTTGCCCATGAGGTCCGGGGTGGCGACGACGGCGTCGAAGTCCAGCCGGCCCTTCGCCACCTCGTCGATGAGTTCGTCGGAGCCGACGATGTCGGCGCCCGCGGCGGTCGCGGCCTCGGCACGGTCACCGGTCGCGAAGACCAGGACCCGGGCGGTCTTACCGGTGCCGTGCGGAAGGTTCACGGTGCCACGGACCATCTGGTCGGCCTTGCGCGGGTCGACACCCAGACGGAAGGCGACCTCGACGGTGCCGTCGAACTTGGAGGTGGAGGTCTCCTTGGCGAGACGGACGGCCTCGAGCGGGGCGTACAGCTTCTCCCGGTCGATCTTCTCGTCCGCAGCGCGGAGAGACTTGCTGCGCTTGCTCACTTCTTCTCCTGGTGAGTCTTAAGGAGTCGTGGTCCGGACCGAGCAGGCCCTGCCACTTCTGCTGACGTACGGGGGGGGTGGGGCTCAGCCCTCGACCGTGATGCCCATGGAACGGGCGGTGCCGGCGATGATCTTCGACGCGGCGTCCAGGTCGTTGGCGTTGAGGTCGGGCATCTTCGTGGTGGCGATCTCGCGGACCTGCGCCTGAGTGATCTTGGCGACCTTGGTCTTGTGCGGCTCGCCGGAGCCCTTCTCCACACCCGCGGCCTTGAGGATCATCTTGGCGGCCGGCGGCGTCTTGGTGATGAAGGTGAAGGAACGGTCCTCGTAGACCGTGATCTCCACCGGGATCACCCAGCCACGCTGCGACTCGGTCGCGGCGTTGTACGCCTTGCAGAACTCCATGATGTTCACGCCGTGCTGACCCAGCGCGGGGCCTACCGGCGGAGCCGGGTTGGCCGCGCCGGCCTGGATCTGGAGCTTGATGAGCCCCGTGACCTTCTTCTTCTTGGGAGGCATGCTCTCTCCGGGTCCTTACTGAGAGTTGGTTACCAGCTGCATCAATTGGATGAATCATCCGGCAGATGGCATACCGCACCACGGTAGCCGATGACCTCCCCCGGCATGAAATCGTCGAGGTCAGGACGGCTGCGCGGGCGCGGGGGTACGGTCCCGGCTCGCGACCACCAGCTGAACCAGCCCCGCGATCAGGAACCCGACCCCGAACATGCCGATGAGCGTGGTGATGGCGCCCACCTCACCGAGCCCGTCCTCCTCGGCGGCCACCGTCGGGTCGGAGGGCAGGTACCGGATGGTGATCGGCTGGCCCTCGCGGGAGACCTTGTTCTTCGTGGCGGCGGTGAGGGCCGGCAGATCGGCCTCCACCTTCTTCCCGTCGAGCTCGAACTCGGCCCAGCAACGGTGGCGCCAGCAGTTGGCGGCGCCCTCGTTGTGGAAGACGCCGACCGCGCGGACCCCGTCCTTCTGGAGCGAGGAGACCTGCGCCCACTGGGTCACGCCCACGTACCCGGCGCAGGCCGAGACGACCGCCCCGATCAGCAGGAACACCCCTGCCAGCAGAAAACGACGAGAGCGCCCGAGCCGTGGGGCAACTGCCGCCCGGCTCAGGGCGCTCTCTCTGTCCGTGTCGGTCAACGGACCTGCGATCAGTTCTTCTGAATCTGGTCGAAGGAGAGCTCGACCGGGGTCTCGCGGCCGAAGATCTCGACGAGACCCTTGACCTTCTTCGAGTCGGGGTTGATCTCGTTGATGGTCGCCTGCAGCGTCGCGAACGGGCCGTCGGTGACGGTGACCGAGTCGCCGACCTCGAAGTCCAGCACCTGGACCTCGACCTTGCGCTGCGGGGCGGGCCTGCCCTCGGCCTCGGCGGCCTCACGGGCGGCCTTCTCCTCGGCCTCCGGGGCGAGCATCTTGACGATCTCGTCCAGGGTCAGCGGGTACGGGTCGTAGGCGTTGCCCACGAAGCCGGTGACGCCGGGGGTGTTGCGGACGACGCCCCAGGACTCGTTCGTCAGGTCCATGCGCACCAGCACGTAGCCGGGGAGCTTGTTCTGCCGGACGGTCTTGCGCTCGCCGTTCTTGATCTGCGCGACCTCTTCCTGCGGCACCTCGGCCTGGAAGATGAAGTCCTCGACGTTCAGCGAGACGGCACGCTGCTCGAGGTTGGTCTTCACGCGGTTCTCGTAACCGGCGTAGGTGTGGATGACGTACCACTCGCCGGGCAGTGCGCGCAGCTCCTGGCGGAGGGCCTCGACCGGGTCGACCGGCTCGGGCTCCTCCTCGACGAGCTCGTCCTCGACGTCCTCGTCGGACGCGTCCTCGGCGGCCTCGTCCTCGACGTGCAGTGCGGCTTCCTCGGCGGGCTCGCCCGCCTCGGCCTCGGCAGCCTCGAACTCGTCCTGCTCGTCCGAGCCCTCGACGATGTCGAGCTCGTCATCGACCGACTCATCGGGCTCGACGGCGGCGTCGTTCAGGTTCGGGTCAGACACGATGGCTGCTTCTTCCTGGATACATAGGGGTGGAACATGCGAAAGGGGCGCCGGTTACCTCGGCGCCCTTCGCTCTAGACTCAGCCGAAGACGTACTTGGCGGCGTGGCTGAGCCCATAGTCAATCACGGTCACCAGGCCGATCATGATGACGACGAAGACAATGACCACCGTCGTGTACGTCGTCAGCTGGTTGCGCGTGGGCCAGACGACCTTGCGCAGCTCGGCGATGACCTGACGGTAGAAGAGGGCAAGCTTCTTGAACGGACCCTTCTTGGCCCGCTTACCGCCCTTTCGGGACTTCTTCGTCTCCTGCGCCTCGTCCTGGGCACCAGGCGTGTCGATGGAGCCCACGGCGTCCGCCATTCGTCCTCACCTGTTCCCGGGTCGTGGCCGTGCCGCGCCCGGTCTGAGCCGCACGGCTGTGCACTACTGTACGTACATGCACACACATCCTGGCGAAGGTGTGTGTAGCAGGGCCGGAGGGACTTGAACCCCCAACCGCCGGTTTTGGAGACCGGTGCTCTACCAATTGAGCTACGACCCTTTGCGCGTCCCCCAACGTACCGCATCCGACCGAGTGCTCGGTGTGCACCTTCCACGGCGCGGCAGTTGATGGCCAACGAGGTGAGAGTGTACGTGGTCCGGGGCGCCCCGTCGAACAGAAAGCGCCCGTAGGGGCCTTGGCGGAGGAAGATCGTCGGAAAACCGACGGAAGATCACCAGGCCACCGCGTGATTCCGGACGGGTGTTCAGTGGTCGACCGCTACATGTTCAGTCTGTGAAACCCGCGTGCCGGTGGCGTTTCCGGTCTGAAACGATGGGCCCCATGAGCCCTGCAACCCCTCCCACCGAGCGCCGGGTCTCCGCCCGAGTCGGCGCGATCTCCGAGTCCGCCACCCTCGCCGTCGACGCCAAGGCCAAGGCCCTCAAGGCCGCCGGGCGTCCGGTGATCGGCTTCGGCGCCGGCGAACCCGACTTCCCGACCCCGGACTACATCGTCGAGGCCGCCGTCGAGGCCTGCAAGAACCCGAAGTACCACCGCTACACGCCGGCCGGCGGACTGCCCGAGCTGAAGGCCGCGATCGCCGCGAAGACACTGCGCGACTCCGGCTACGAGGTCGAGGCGTCCCAGATCCTGGTGACCAACGGCGGCAAGCAGGCCATCTACGAGGCCTTCGCCGCGATCCTCGACCCGGGCGACGAGGTCATCGTCCCGGCGCCGTACTGGACGACGTACCCGGAGTCGATCCGCCTGGCCGGCGGTGTCCCGGTGGACGTCGTCGCGGACGAGACGACCGGCTACCGGGTCTCGGTCGAGCAGTTGGAGGCGGCGCGCACCGAGAACACGAAGGTCCTCCTCTTCGTCTCCCCCTCGAACCCCACCGGCGCGGTCTACACGCGCGCGCAGATCGAGGAGATCGGCCGCTGGGCCGCCGACAAGGGCCTGTGGGTCCTGACGGACGAGATCTACGAGCACCTCGTGTACGGCGACGCCGAGTTCCACTCGCTCCCGGTGGTCGTGCCCGAGCTCGCCGACAAGACGATCGTGGTCAACGGTGTCGCCAAGACGTACGCGATGACGGGCTGGCGCGTGGGCTGGGTGATCGGCCCGAAGGACGTGGTCAAGGCCGCGACGAACCTCCAGTCGCACGCCACGTCGAACGTCTCCAACGTGGCGCAGGTCGCCGCGCTGGCCGCCGTATCCGGTGATCTGTCGGCCGTGGAGAAGATGAAGGAGGCCTTCGACCGCCGCCGCAAGACCATCGTGCGGATGCTGAACGAGATCGACGGCGTGCTCTGCCCGGAGCCCGAGGGCGCCTTCTACGCGTACCCGTCGGTCAAGGCCCTGCTCGGCAAGGAGATCCGCGGCAGGCGGCCGGCGGACACGGTCGAGCTGGCCGCGCTCATCCTGGAGGAGGCCGAGGTCGCGGTCGTTCCTGGCGAGGCATTCGGCACCCCGGGTTATCTGCGGCTGTCGTACGCCCTGGGTGACGAGGATCTCGTCGAGGGCGTCAGCCGGATCCAGAAGCTGCTGGCCGAGGCGCAGGACTGACGTTTTCGCGCTCCACGCACGCGTGACGGGCCGCCTCCCCGAGGGGAGACGGCCCGTTTCTCAGTGCGAGCAAGACCACGTAAGGGGAATCCGGTATCGGGACGGCGCCGGCGTGCGGCAGGATCCTCCAATGGAGCGTGTACGTGATGTCTCTGAGCTGCCGAAGGCCCATCTGCATCTGCACTTCACCGGGTCGATGCGGCCGGCGACCGTGCTGGAACTGGCCGACAAGTACGGCGTCCGCCTGCCCGACGCCCTGACCGAGGCGCTGACCAGCGGGGAGCCACCGAGACTGCGGGCTACGGACGAGCGGGGCTGGTTCCGTTTCCAGCGCCTGTACGACGCCGCGCGGTCGTGTCTGCGGGAACCGGACGACATCCGTCGGCTGGTGCGGGAGGCCGCCGAGGAGGACGTCAAGGACGGCTCGGGGTGGCTGGAGATCCAGGTCGACCCGACGTCGTACGCACCGCGGCTGGGCGGGCTGATCCCGGCGCTGGAGATCATCCTCGACGCGGTCGAGACGACGTCGCGCGAGACGGGGCTCGGGATGCGCGTGCTGGTCGCCGCGAACCGGATGAAGCACCCGCTGGACGCGCGCACGCTGGCCCGGCTCGCGGTGCGGTACGCCGACCGGGGCGTGGTCGGCTTCGGACTCTCCAACGACGAACGCCGGGGAATGGCGCGGGACTTCGACCGGGCCTTCCACATCGCGCGGGAGGGCGGGCTGCTGTCGGCTCCGCACGGTGGTGAGCTGACGGGGCCGTCGTCGGTGCGGGACTGTCTCGACGATCTGCACGCGGACCGACTCGGTCACGGTGTGCGGGCGGCGGAGGATCCGCGGCTCCTCAAGCGCCTCGCGGAGCGGGGCATCACCTGCGAGGTGTGCCCGGCGTCGAACGTCGCCCTGGGCGTCTACGAGAAGCCCGAGGACGTTCCGCTGCGCACGCTGTACGAGGCGGGCGTCCCGATGGCCCTGGGCGCCGACGACCCGCTGCTCTTCGGCTCGCGGCTGGCCGCCCAGTACGAGATCGCCCGGCGCCATCACGCCTTCACGGACGAGGAGTTGGCGGAGCTGGCGCGGCAGTCGCTGCGGGCTTCGGCGGCGCCGGCGGATGTGAGGGCGAAGCTGTTGGCGGGGGTCGACGACTGGCTGGCGCAGGGCGTGTGACGGGTCGGGGGGCGCTCTGGGCCTGGGCTGGTTTGGAGGCTGGGCGAGTTCTCTAGAGGGTCACGCCGACCGTCACCGGTTCGTTGACCAGCGTGATGCCGAAGGTGTCTCGGACGCCGGCGACGACCTCGCGCGCGAGGTCGAGCAGGTCCTCCGTGGTGGCGGCGCCGCGGTTGGTGAGGGCGAGGGTGTGCTTGGTGGAGATGCGGGCGGGGCCGGTGCCGTAGCCCTTGGTGAAGCCCGCCTTGTCGATCAGCCAGGCCGCGGAGGTCTTGGTGTGGCCCTCCCCCGCCGGGTACGCGGGCGGTTCCGCGCCG
This sequence comes from Streptomyces pseudovenezuelae, assembly GCF_029892565.1. Taxonomy (GTDB): domain Bacteria; phylum Actinomycetota; class Actinomycetes; order Streptomycetales; family Streptomycetaceae; genus Streptomyces; species Streptomyces pseudovenezuelae_A. The sequence continues at coordinate 336,759 of NZ_JARXVH010000007.1, forward strand.
TCGCCGAGGTGCTCGCGCACGCGTGCGTGGAACGCGGCGAACTCCTCGTCGGTGAGGATCGGGTTGGTGAAGAAGGAACCTGCCGACCAGGTGTCGTGGTCCTCGGGGTCCAGGACCATGCCCTTGCCGGAGCGCAGCTTGAGGACGGTCTCGCGGGCGGCCGCCAGCGGGACGCGGTCACCGGGCTCTACGCCGAGTGCGCGGGCGGTCTCGGCGTACTTGATCGGCGCGGAGAGCCCTTCCGCGTCCTCCAGGTCGAAGCGGACGCGCAGGACGACGTAGCGCTCGGGGTCGGCCTTGAAGCGGCTGTGGCGGTAGGAGAAGGCGCACTCGGCGCTCGGGACGGTGACCGTCTCGCGCGCGTGCCGGTCGTACGCGACCACTTCGCTGATCGTGGACGACACTTCCTGTCCGTACGCCCCTACGTTCTGAATCGGCGTCGCACCCGCCGACCCCGGAATACCGGCCAGACACTCGATCCCGGCGAGCCCGGCCTCGACGGTACGGGCGACCGCGTCGCTCCACACCTCACCGGCGGCGAGCTCCAGCCGAGTGCCGTCGAGCGCGAACCCCTTGGTGGCGACGACGAGCGCGGTCCCGGCGAACCCCTTGTCGCCGATCACCAGATTCGAACCCCCACCGATCACCAACAACGGCGTCCCGCTGTCATCGGCCTCCCGGACAGCGTCGATCACCTCGGCGTCACTCGTCGCGGTGACCAGCCGATCAGCGGGACCACCCAACCGAAAGGTGGTCAGCGGGGCGAGGGGGGCGTCGTGAAGTTCCAGCACGCGCTCAAGAGTACGAGACGGGACTGACGGGGGGTGTCTGCGGCGGGGTGGGGCGGCGGGTAGGGGTCGGGTGCCTGCGGCGCCTGTGCGGGATGGGTGGGGGTGCGCGTAGCGCCTTCGCTTGGCGGTGTGGGTCGGGGCCGGGGCGGGGGGTGTCCGTCCTCGGTCCGGTGGCACATGGGGTTTTGGATGTGCCGTGCCTTGACACCGGACACTGCGGGCGGACACCCCCCCGCCCCGGCCCCTTCTCGCCGTGGGCGGGTGCGGGTGTCGTCCCCGGCACGTCCACTTTCCGCTACGAGCGCGTGCCGGTGGCGTCTGGAGCTGCGGGCGGTCGCCCATCCCCGGCCTCCAGGCAGGCCTGCCGCTGGTGCGGCACCCGTCCCAGCGGCAGGCGGCGCCCTGTCAGTGCCGGGCTGCGCTGCCGACCCGGCCTCAGCCTCTGTCTAAGGGCACGCGGAAACGGCCCCGCCCTTCCGGGCGGGGCCGTTTCGTTGAGGGATGTCAGCCTGCGATCGACTCCAGGGCCGGGGTCTGGTCCTCCGTCGGTGACGACTCCGCAGCCTTCTCGGAGCGCCTCGTCGGGATGGCCAGGGCCGCGATACCGGCGAGAGCCACAACCGCCGCGCCAGTGACGAGCGCCGGCTGCAGGCCGTCGACGAAGGTCTGGCCGGACTCGTAGCCGCCCTGGGAGGCGAAGATCGACGCCATGATGGCGATGCCGAGCGCGCCGCCGACCTCGCGCAGGGCGTTGTTCGCACCGGAGGCGATGCCCTGTTCCTTGGGCAGGACGCTGGACATGACCAGGTTGGCCGCCGGGGCGAAGTACAGGGCCATGCCGATGCCGCTGATGATCAGGCCCGGCAACTGGACGGCGTAGGAGGCGTCGGGGGTGACCACTGACGCCATCCAGGCGAGGCCGGCGGCCTGGAGGAAGAGGCCCGTGGCGACGACGGGGCGGCCGCCGATGCGGTCGGAGAGGATGCCGGCGATGGGGGCGACCAGCATCGGCATGCCGGTCCAGGGCAGCATCCGCAGACCCGCCTCGGTGGGCGAGTAGCCGAGGACGCCCTGCATGTACTGGCTGAGCAGGAAGATCGACCCGAACATCCCGAGGAACATCAACAGGCTCGCCGCGTTGATGCCGGCGAAAGCACGCGAGCGGAACAGCCGCATCGGGAGCATGGGGTTCTTGGCGCGGACGCTGTAGAGGACGAAGGCTACGAGCAGTGCCGATCCGGCGAACAGGCCGGTCAGGACCAGAGGGCTGCTCCAGCCGTCGGACGGGCCACGGACCAGGCCGTAGACGATCCCGAACAGGCCGCCGCTGGCGAGCACCGTGCCGGGCACGTCCAGCGGCGCACCGGTGCCGAAGGACTCGGCGAGACGCAGGCGGGCCAGGGGCAGCAGCGCGATGCCGAGCGGAACGTTCAGCCAGAAGATCCAGTGCCAGGAGATGTGCTCGGTGAGGCTGCCGCCGATGAGGGGGCCGGACGCCACTGCGAGACCGTTGACCGCGCCCCAGATGCCGAACGCCATTCCGCGCTTCGCCGCCGGTACGGCCGCGGTCAGGAGGGTGAGGGTCAGCGGCATCATGATCGCCGCGCCCACGCCCTGGACCGCGCGGGCCGCGATCAGGCTGTCGATTCCGGTGGCCATGGCCGCCGCGGCGGACGCGACGGTGAAGACGCTGATGCCGACGAGGAACATCCGGCGGCGGCCGAACCGGTCGCCGAGCGCCGCGCCGAACATCAGGAGCACGGCGAAGGTGAGCGTATAGGCGCTCACGGTCCATTCGAGGTCGCCCAGCGCGCCGCCGAGATCCTTACGGATGGAGGGCAGTGCGGTGGTGACCACGAGGTTGTCGAGGGCCGCCATGAATCCGGCGACGCTGGTGATGACGAGGGCCCAGACGGTTCCCCCGCGACGTGCTGTCTGCTCTGACATCGCTCCCCCAGAGAGTGATCAGTCGCTTAGGTTGAGTCCACGTGATTAGTTATTGATTACTAACTTTCGCGGACATGAAAAGGCGGTGGCGGCGCCTCTCCCGCACTTGCGTGAACTATTCGCTCTGGGTGACCTGCGCGCCCGGCCGGCTCCTGAGCCGCGCCTCCGGACCGAAGCCCTCCCAGACCCGATGCCCAGGTGGAAAACCCATGGCCACCAGGCAGTTGATGAGCATCCCGTACGCCAAGAACGACGTCGTCTCATCGATGTCGGCACCGAACGACAGGCGCAGCGTGTCCCACAGCCGCGACCAGCCCGCCCGCACCTCCTCGCCGAGTTCGAGGTCACCGGCCTGCTCGGCGGCGGCCACGGTGATGTACATCTGCATCTGCATCAGCAGCCGCTCCGGCCGCTCCGCGATGACCTTGCGGTACGTCTCTCCCATGGCCTGCAGGGCCTCTTCACCCTCCAGCCCCTCGGCGGCCTCCTCGAACGTGCGGATCGTGTCCTCCACACACCGCTGGCACACCGCGAGGAACATCGCCTTCTTGCCCGGGAAGAGCCGGAAGAGATACGGCTGCGAGACGCCGACACGCTTGGCGATCGCCTCGGTCGACGTGCCGTAGTACCCACCGCGGGCGAACTCGGCGGTCGCCGCGCGAATGACGCTCTCGCGCCTCTCTTCTGCGCTCATCCTGACCATGTGACGAAGTTAGTGCTCAATCACTAACTACGTCAAGTGTGGATGCGGGATGGATTCGGGCGAGGGGTACGGGGCGGGCGTGAGGTGTCGGCGGTGGGCGAGGTCCGTAAGAGGCGCCCTCAATGGAGTGCGCCCCTTACCGCGCGCCACGCGTGCGTGCCTCAGCCCAGGCGTACGACCGCCCTGGACATGCCCAGCACCTTCTGGCCGGCGCTGGTCGCCGTGAGGTCCACGCGGACCGTGTTGTCGTCGAGCTTGGCGGCGACCTTGCCGCTGACTTCGATGACGGCGCCCTGGTCGTCGTTCGGGACGATGACCGGCTTGGTGAAGCGGACGCCGTACTCGACGACCGCGCCCGGGTCTCCGGTCCAGTCGGTGACCACGCGGATCGCCTCGGCCATGGTGAACATGCCGTGCGCGATCACGTCCGGCAGCCCGACCTCCTTGGCGAACTTCTCGTTCCAGTGGATCGGGTTGAAGTCCCCGGACGCGCCCGCGTACTGGACGAGCGCCGCACGGGTCACGGGAAAGCTCTGGGCGGGCAGTTCGGTGCCGACCTCGACGTCGTCGTAAGCGATCTTCGCCGTCATCGTCACGCCTCCTCTGCCGCGCGGGCGACCAGCTTCGTCAGGGCGGTCACGACGTGCTCGCCCGCCTCGTCGTGGACCTCGCCGCGGATGTCCACGATGTCGTTGCCGGCCATGGACTTGATGGCGTCGATGGTCGAGGTGACGGTGAGCCGGTCACCGGCCCGCACCGGACGGGCGTAGACGAACTTCTGGTCGCCGTGCACGACCCGGCTGTAGTCCAGGCCCAGTTGGGGGTCCTCGATGACCTGACCCGCGGCCTTGAAGGTGATCGCGAACACAAAGGTCGGCGGGGCGATCACATCGGGGTGACCGAGCGCCTTGGCGGCCTCCGGGTCCGTGTACGCCGGGTTGGCGTCTCCTACCGCGACCGCGAACTCACGGATCTTCTCCCGGCCCACCTCGTACGGGTCGGTGGGCGGATAGGTCCGCCCCACGAAGGACTGGTCGAGCGTCATGGCTCGGCACCTCCTGTTGTCTGAACCGGTCGGTAACCGGGGCCGATAACGACACGAGGCCGCCCCCCGACTGCGGGGGCGGCCTCGTGTACGAGCCTGATTTATCGCGTTTCGCGGTGCGCGGTGTGCGCGTTGCAACGCGGGCAGTGCTTCTTCATCTCCAGTCGGTCCGGGTTGTTACGCCGGTTCTTCTTGGTGATGTAGTTCCGCTCCTTGCACTCCACGCAGGCCAGCGTGATCTTCGGGCGGACGTCGGTGGCAGCCACAGGAGTGCTCCTTGACGAACGGATAGGACTATGAACGCATAACAGAGTAGCCGATCGAAGGACCGACCCCGCAATCGGCTACTGTCAGTAGCGGTGACCGGACTTGAACCGGTGACACAGCGATTATGAGCCGCTTGCTCTACCGACTGAGCTACACCGCTGTGATGCGATCAGTTCCCGTCTCGCGACGGGAACCTTTCACACCAGAGCCCCAATACGGAATCGAACCGTAGACCTTCTCCTTACCATGGAGACGCTCTACCGACTGAGCTATTGGGGCGAGCGATGAAGACATTACACGCTCGGCAGCCGTTCACCCAAATCCGTTTCGTGGCCCTCATACAGGCCCATCCCGCCGCTCTCCCAGCGGCCTCCGGAGCCCCTCCGGCCCGTCGGACCACACCGGTACGACTATTGCGCTCCTCCCCGACGCGGGCGGATCACCGCCCTAGGCTCGACTCACTCTGCGTGATCTTGCCTCCCCGGTCCGCAGTGCCCGAGTCCGCGCAGCCCCGAGCCCCTGGAGCGCGATGCCCGACAGCCAGCCGCAGCCGCCCCACTCGTCGTCCTCCTCCTCTTCCTCCTCCGGTTCCTCGGGTCCCTCGGGCTCGCCGGGACAGGGCGACTCGGCCTCCCTGCTGCTGTGCGGGGCGCGGCTGACCGACGGCCGGACGGTGGACGTACGGCTGGGCGGCGGGCGCATCGAGGCGGTCGGTACGGCCGGCAGCCTGGCAACGGACGCCGCTCGGGGCTCCGGCGCACGCGTGGACCTCAGCGGCTATCTGCTGCTGCCGGCCCCGGCCGAACCGCACGCCCACGGGGACACCGCCCTGTCGGCCGACGGCGACGGCCCGGCCTCCGTCGCCCCCGAGGACGTCCAGCGCCGGGCGACCGAGGCGGCCCTGCTGCAACTCGGGCACGGGGCGACCGCGGTACGGGCACACGTGCGCGTGGGTGACGTCCAGGGGCTCGGCGCGCTGGCCGCGGTGCTGCAGGCACGGCGTTCGCTGCGCGGTCTGACGGAACTGACGGCGGTCGCCATGCCGCGGCTGCTGACCGGCGTGGCCGGCGCGGACGGGCTCGCGATGCTCCGGGACGCGTTGAAGATGGGCGCCTCCGTCGTGGGCGGCTGTCCCGATCTGGACCCCGACCCAACGGGCTATGTGGAGGCGGTCCTTGAGGTCGCCTCCGAGCACGGCTGCCCCGTCGACCTGCACACCGACGCCGCCGACCCGGCCCGCCTCGCCCGCCTCGCCGCGATGGCCGGCGGACTGCGCACCGGCGTGAGCCTCGGACCGTGCGGCGGCCTGGACCGCCTGCCCGCCGACGCGGCCCCGCGCATCGCCGACGGACTCGCCACGGCCGGCGTGACCGTGGTGTGCCTGCCTCAGGGCGGCTGCGCCGCCGTCGACCGCCGCGACACGGCTCCGGTACGGCTGCTGCGTTCGGCCGGCGTGCGCGTCGCCGCGGGCAGCGGCGCCCTGCGCGACCTGTCGAACCCGGTGGGCCGCGGCGACCCCCTGGAGGCGGCCTACCTCCTGGCCTCCCGCTACGGCCTACGCCCCGAGGACGCCTACGACGCCGTGAGCTGCTCCGCCCGCACCGCCCTCGGCCTGCCCGAGGTCCGCGTCGAGGCCGGCTTCCCCGCCGAACTCCTCGCCGTCCGCGGCGACCGACTCCCCGGCGCCCTCTCCCTGGCGTACAGCCGCATCGTCGTACACCGGGGGCGCGTGGTGGCACGCACCAGCGCGGTACGCGAGTACTGCAACTCGGCGGCGGCCGCGGAACTGGGGTTGCCCCGACAGGGGCGGGGCGAGGTGTCGTGAGAGGGGCGGGTGCGGCGGTGTGGAGCGCGCGCCGGGAGGTGGACTGGGTGTACGAGCGGGTAGTGCACGCCTCCGGCGCGCGAGCCGCTTACGGATGCTTCCGCGTGCGCCCCTGAGGCGTGGCTCAAGTCGTGCGGCGGATGCGGCCGTCCGGGCGTACGGTCGAAGACATGCGCATTGTCATCGCTGGTGGTCATGGTCAGATCGCGTTGCGGCTGGAGCGCCTGCTCGCCGCGCGCGGAGACGAGGTCGCGGGAATCATCCGCCGTCCCGAACAGGGCGACGACCTGCGGGAGGCCGGTGCCGAACCGGTGGTCCTGGACCTTGAGTCGGCCTCTGTGGAAGAGGTCGCGGAGAAACTGCGGGGCGCCGACGCGGCGGTCTTCGCGGCGGGCGCGGGCCCGGGCAGCGACGCCGCCCGCAAGGACACGGTGGACAAGGGCGCGGCGGTCCTGTTCGCGGACGCGGCGGTCAAGGCGGGCGTACGACGACACGTGGTCGTCTCCTCGATGGGCGCCGATCCCGCGCATCAAGGGGACGGCATCTTCGACGTGTACCTGCGCGCGAAGGGCGCGGCGGACGCGTACGTGCAGGGCCTGAACGCGCTGGACTCGACGATCCTGCGCCCCGGGGCACTCACGAACGACGCCGGCACCGGGCTCGTACGCCTGGAGGCCAGGACGGGCCGCGGCTCGGTGCCACGCGACGACGTGGCCGCCGTACTGGCGGAGTTGGTGGACAGCGTCGCGACGGCGGGCCTGATTCTGGAACTGGTGAGTGGCTCGACGCCGGTGTCGGTGGCGGTCAAGTCGGTGGCGGGGAACTGAGACCGACGGCCAGCCGTTAGAAGAGCGGGAGCTGGCCGGGGAAGTCGGGGACGGTGTAGCCGTCCAAGGACGGCTGCGCGGCGCCGAGTTGCGTCTGGCGGCGCGAGCCGGGGCACGAGACCAGGTCCCCGGTTTCGCGCGCGCCGGGCGGGTCGTGCCGTGCGAACCGTCCGGCGACCACGGCGATCTCGCGCCGGCATTCGGGGCAGCGTCTGCGGGGAGTGGACATGGTGTCAGTGTGCCTCGCGCGGGGGCGCGTTGCGCGTGCGCGCGCCCGAGGCGAGCTCAGTAGCAGCTGGTGACGAGGCCGCCCTGCGGCCCCTCTGCGTGCGGTACACGTACCGGGCTTGCTGGTTACCGTCTCCTCCCCCGGACCGCCTGCCGAGTCGCCCGTTCCGGCGCAGCTGGCGGAGCACGCAAAGACCCCCTCCATTCTGCGTTCCCGCAGTTCGGAGGGGGTCTTTTTCCCGTGTGGCGGCGCCAGGATTCGAACCTGGGAAGGCTGAGCCGGCAGATTTACAGTACCCCCAAGATCACCACTCTTTAGTCTCTCTGACCTGCGGCTTAGTTGTGTCTGTGTGCCGAGCGGGACTGCCTCGTCCACATCTCGTCCTGATCTTGGAAATCTGCGGTCGCGGAGCACTGAGCTTCTTCAACTGCGCCCCGGGAGAGGGAAGGTAGGTCTGTCGTTGACGTACGGGTGACCAGCAGCATTGAGCGCGCTGACTGAGACCGACACCTCAGCCACGTCACCCGATCAGTGGCCGATCTGAAGAAGCTCACTGTTCGCCTGACGCACTCGCTCACGTGAAGGCCCTAGGGCGGCAGCCTCAGTAGTCGTCGTCCCCCTTCGCTCTATCAACAGACCTTCGCGCAGGCGGGGCATACATATTAATGCCCAGTAACTTCCGAAAATGTCAGGATGCTGACCATGCAGCCTGCCAAGCTGTTCACGACGGCAGGTTGAGCCGTACGGCCACCTCCACCCCTTCGCGCACCTCGCTGGCCAGCTGCTCGCGCGCAGCATCTGCCAGAGGCCGCTTCGGGGGCCAGATGTCTCCGACTCTGTCGCCATCCCATCGGGGAACCAGATGCATGTGCAAGTGAAAGACGGTCTGAGTAGCAGCGGATCCGGAGGAATTAATCAGATTCAAACCTTGAGGCTTCAGGGCGATGCGAAGGCCATGAGCAACCCGAAGAGTCGACTCCATAAGACTTTTCGCTGATCCGGATTCGAGATCCCACAGATCCCGCACATGTTTTCTTGGCACTACCAACGTATGACCCAATGTTGCCGGATTGAGCGGAAGGAATGCGACATTTTCCGAGGATTCAAAAACCACTTCAGCCTCGGAGCGCCCCTGAGCAATCAGACAAAAAGAACACTCAGCTGAATCTTCAGCATCCATGACCATGCACCCCTCTCAGGATATCAAATCTTGAGCCGCGCAAAATACAACAAACCATTATACCGCGAAAGTGAAAAAATGAGTCGCAAGGCATTTTACAGCTTCCACTATGTTCGGGACAGTCACCGAGTTGCACAGATTCGGAATGCTGGGGTTATCGAAGGAAACGAAGAAGTTTCAGATAACGATTGGGAGAAAGTGAAGCGGGGTGGCGATGCTGCCATCAGGCAATGGATTGACGGTCAACTCTACGGCAAGTCCGTTGCAATCATCATGATTGGGTCGGAGACCGCCGGTCGAAAGTGGATTAATTATGAGATCGAGAAAGCATGGAACGACAGAAAGGCAGTCTTCGGAATCCACATTCACCGCTTGAAGAACCTGGCCCAGCTTCAGTCACCGAAGGGGGCCAACCCATTCGCTAGCATCCCGCTGACTAACGGAGGCAGACTTTCTTCGCTAGTTAAAACTTACGATCCTCCATACATTGACAGCAAAGATGTATACCGATACATCACGCAAAATATTCCCACCTGGGTTGAGACTGCAATTTCCGACCGGCAAAGATGAGAGCCGTTCCCCTGCCACTACCCACAGTGGCAGGGGAAGCACATTCCGCATTAAAACCAGGCTCGATCTTTAACGACACTGCCGACCAGAAAGACGAGATTCACCAACGCGAGGGTTCCGTAGAAATTACGCATCGTGTGGGATTTGACTACATCCATCCACGGAACGGATGAGTGATAGCTGCCGACATTCATGGAAAATGGCTGGACGGTTGATCCGGGTAGGCGAACTGCATCATAAAGTTTTCTGAAGAGCCGCTCTTGCCGCAGATAGTAGCTATCAAGTAGCCAAAAACCTATAATGGGCAGGAACCCTGTAACAGCCACCTTCCAGCTAAGATCCTTGGACAGTACGGCGAAAAATACCCCCGCCGCAGTCAGAGTCCACCCTTTAATCAAGAATGAACCATTTCCAAGCCTGGTAACAATTGCCTGAATGAATTCTAGATGCTTCACCTGTTGATCAGTGAGCTTCTTCAACTGCGCCCCGGGAGAGGGAAGGTAGGTCTGTCGTTGACGTACGGGTGACCAGCAGCATTGAGCGCGCTGACTGAGACCGACACCTCAGCCACGTCACCCGATCAGTGGCCGATCTGAAGAAGCTCAGTGATTGTAGCGTCTGGATTGGGGTTTACAGCGCTCATTCTCTACTCCTGGGTGTGGATGGGAAAGTTCGCAACTGCCCATGCTTAGGCACAGGTCAGCTGGCCGGCGTTAAAGCGAGCGACCTTCACCCTATCCGGTTGACCCTACAACCCAAGGCGCACCCTAGCTATATCCATTTCATTGGATTGGCGCTCTAGCGCTTCCGGATCAATTGTCATGGTTAGGCTCATTTCGATCTCCAGATGTTGCCCCTCGGCGAGCCGCTCGGGAATAGGGTCTGCTTCTGCCACGAATCGGTCGATGAAGTCTCGAATCTCTTGCAGAGGTTGGTCTGCCAGCCTGGCTGTGGCTTCCACGACTTCTCTCAGCTCTTCTGGGACACCCGCGCCCCGAAGCGTCGAGGCGACATCCATCATCTGCTCGTACATCCCTACCAAGCGAGTGGCGATATGCTCGATCAGTTCAGCATTCCCAGGTTCTCCCATGGCTCCAAAAGCACGCAGTTGCGCTTCGGGAGTAAGCACCTTGAGGATGTTCTTGGGGCCTGCTGCGAGGTCGTCTAGGGAGTTCTGGAGGAACATAAAAACTTGACTGAGGTCATAGTGTCGGCCTGTACGGGTCCCATACCCCAATTCATGGTCTCGCCACTTTGCTTCAAGGGCGTTTCGACGCTGCCAAAGAACACCGGCGTAGAAAAGATACTCCCAGCCGGGGGGACGCTGAGCGAGAAGCTCTCTTTGTTGATCAGGGGTGCGCGGAACACGGAGAATCTTTGGTTCCGGGTTTGTCGCCCCGGGTGCGCCAGAAACCTTCTGTCTAACCAGGGCGACTAGCTGCTCTTGCGAGGTACTTCGAGCGTCGATGTAGCCAATAGTGGGCCGCAATCCGGGCAGTTCACTGTCATCGAGCCTCACAGGAAGGAAGTACGGGTCCTCTTCGGTAAATGCGCGCGCCTGTGCACTCATACGCTCATGCCGCGTCCATGGTTTACTGACATAGTGGAAAGAAACGAATACGATGACAAATCGCGCACGCTTCCGATACACCTCATCCAAGACGACGTATAGATCGCGCCCCCACAGGTCGACAGTAGCGAACTCATCATAGAAGATCTGAACTCCCTTTTCCTTGAGCATCTCAGCGATAGCCTGGACATATTTGCGATCTTCTGCGGCATAAGAGAGTGCGACGTCATAATCAAATGTCTCAGTAGCCAAATTATTCATTCAAGAACACCAGCGCTTTCGGTCGCGGGAAGGATCCGCCCTAATCATCTCAGGCCTAAACGCAGTCGCGCACGACTTCACGGGAGGTCCTCATGGTTGATGCCAAGATCCACTCATGCCCGCGCCAAAGACGACTGGGTAAGTGAGCCCCGTTCCTGCCAGCCGGTAGGCACCTCCAGCCAAGGCGACCGCCTGGGAGGCCCCAGGGGTTCTACGGCGTGAGCGCTGCGAACGGTGGTCTGAGTGCCAGGTTCTCCGGAGTGAGCGGCCTAGTCCGGGCCCTCCGCAGCAATCGCGACTCGTGGGAGTCTTGGAGGTGACAACGGGCAAGCGAAGAGGGAGAGCGAGTGTCGCAGCAGGCCAACCCTCGGGGAACCTTCCTGAAGATTGCCGACGCGGTAAAGAGGCAGATCGAGGACGACCCCAACCTGACGGAGCTCCCGTCCCTGGCTGAAGTCATGCGTGTTCACAAGGTCTCACGCGGGGTTGCGCTCCGCGCGTTCGGCGTGCTGCGGCAGGAAGGCATGGCCGAACCGTCACCGGGTGAGTGCTGGCGCGTCGTGCGCTCGGGAGCACGGGTCGACCGGCGCCCGCTCGATGAGCGGATCGCCGACATCATCAAGGCTGAGGAACTCGAAGTAGGGGAAGCTTTCCCGAGCGCTTCCACTCTGGCCAATCGGTTCGGGGTTTCACGACCCACGGTGACCAAAGCGCTGGAGAAGTTGGAGACCGCCGGCGTGCTGGCGGGTGGCGGACAGGGCAAGGTGCGGACTGTCCGTACTGTGCCGACGCGAGAGGAGCGTTCGTAGCTTGCCGACGTTGACGGAGTGGGCCTATCCCCTGGCTGAGTCGCTGCTCGCCGAGCCGCTTCCGCGGCGCTGGAACCACTGCCTCGGAGTGGCCGAGAGGGCGCGTACGATCGCGCTCGTTCTTGACCAGGACGCGGACCTGTTGGAGGCCGCGGCGGTGCTGCACGACATCGGCTATGCCCCGGACCTGGCGAAGACGGGCTTCCACCCGCTGGACGGGGCTCGATACCTCCGGGACGTGGCTGGCGCCGACGAGCGGGTCATCAACCTGGTCGCTCACCACTCCTGCGCATGGTTGGAGGCGGAAGCCCGCGGCATGCGTGAGGAGTTGGAGGGCGAATTCCCCCGCGAGAGTGCGCACCTGAACGATGCGCTCTGCTACTGCGACATGAACACCACGCCGGACGGCACGCCCACGAACCCGATCGATCGGATCAACGAGATCGCCGGGCGGTACGGGCCAGAGAGCTTGATCGGGCAGTTCATCCGCCGGGCCGAACCCGAGATCTTGGCATGCACATCGCGCGTGCTTGAACGCGTCGGCGCCGCCAAACGTCAGCCGATGTAGGGGGTCAGTCGCGTCCGGTCCATGGCGTGCTCGATTCGGAGCCGCATCGTTGGGTGCACGTCCAACGTCGTCAGGTCTGCCGGGTCGACCCAGCGGACCTGAGTCGTCTCGTTGCTCGTCCGGAGTTCACCGCCGACCGGCCGCGCGCGGAAGCAGATACTGAACTGCTGGCGCACCTCGCCGTCGTCGTACTGCATCACGTGACCCGGGTCGGTGTAGATCCCGGACATGTCGACGACTTCGGCCTTGACGCCCGTCTCTTCCCAGACCTCGCGCACCACGGTGTCACTGATGGACTCGCCTACGTCGTGGCCACCGCCGGGCAGGGCCCAACGACCGTTGTCCGACCGCTGGATCATCAGTACCTGTCCCGCATCGTTCTGCACGAACGCCACGACGGAGGGCACCACCGAGTTGGCTGACGGAGCGTCGGGGTCGTGAAGGTAGTCGATGCGTCCCATGGCTCATGCTCCTGTGATGTCGTGTTCGGTCACTGGCCTTGCGCCTTCCCAGGTCTGCTGCACGCTATTGGCGAAGGTGTCGAAGAGCCCCGCCCCCGGGAGTCGCCGTAGGTGCAGAACCGGAGCCAGGTAGGCACCGATGCCGTACACATGCGTGTTGACGAGCATCTCGTCATCCACACGGTAGATCGAGTTGTAGAGCACGGTGTCGTGCAGACGGAACGTGATCTCGGGGTGGCTGGTGAACAGAGGGCTGTAGTTGACCAGAGCGTTGCGGATCTTGCCGTCCATAATGCGGTGGCCTTCGTCGATGCCGCGCCGGATGACGGCCTCGCACGCAGGATCGCCCATCAAGACGCGAATCGCGACGCCCTTTGATTTCGCCTTCAGGACCGACATGAAGCGCGGGTCTTCCGCAAGTCCGATGCCTGCGTAGACAAGGATGTCGATGCGTTCCTGGGCACGCTCGCACATCTTCCGCCACAGGTCGGTCGGTACGACATGGCGATGCGGGTAGACCGTGATGATCTCCGCTCTGCTCAGGTCAGTTGCACTGTCGAGCGATCGCGTGTCGTCCCACAGGGTTGTCACGTCGACGTTCAGCACAGACGCCGTGGCGTACTGGTGACGCCGATAAGGGACCTTGCCTTGCGTGATCCAGCGTTCGACGGTCTTCGGGTTGACCTCGATCTTTTCCGCGAGCTGCTGAATGGTCATGTTCTGCGCTAAGAGGGCCGACCGCAGACGCTCGTTGGACATCTCCACCCCCGATGGGACGTCTAGGGACCTCTTGAAGGTAACCAGATCAACCTGAGCTGTCCATGCATGGGGTGACCAACTCCCCTGACCTGCACCGATTCTGATGGTGCACCAACAAGTTCCGGTGCGAAGCCAAGAAGTTCGGCCGTCGCACTTGACGACCCCCCATGCAGTACCTGTAAAACAGGTACTGCATCACGAACCACCCCGCCGGACCCGCTTACACGCGGTTCGAGCGGCACGGGAGACGTAGAAGTCCGTCGTCTTCACGGATTGATCGGTGTCATCGGCTAAGCCGTTGGTCTGACCCTCGGGCGTAGACCCAGGAACCGGATCAGCGGGGACCCCGGTGATTGGGCTGCACCCGGTCCATGACAGGTAGCCATTCCAGGGAGATCAACTCAGCGAGTGACGACTGAGTGACGCGGTCACCGACGCGCCGGCCAAGGGAGGCGGAGCAAGGCGCACACGGAGCCGCGAGACGACAGTGACGGGCTTTCCCGTCACTCGTCATGCGGGCAGGGCGCCGGCTTCAACGTCGGTGGCCTGCTCGTTTGATGAGCACTTCGAAGGTTCTACCCGCACCCGCGCGGTGCGGTTCCCCTTCCTGCGGCCCGCGTCTGTTGAGGCATCTCCGGACGTGTTGTGGCCGCTCCACTGTGAGGAGAGATCCCCGTGAAGTACATCGTTGCCGGCCATCAGGCCGTCACTGAATCGGAGTTCGCGGAACTGGCGCTGGGCACCCCCGTTGAGCTGTGGCTCGGGGTCGACGGCGAGAGTACCGAGGAGCGAGCGGCCCGCCTGGACGCGGCCCGCGACATCCTCACCGACCCTGAGTTCCGCAGCCTGCCCGACGACCTGGTCCGCCTGGCCGCGCAGGTTGTCGAGACCCACCCGGACCTGTTCAACGTGGTCCCACTCGCCCGCCCCGCCCGCCGTTCGGCACGCAAGGGAGTTGCGGCATGAGCGACGCGTTGACGCTGGACGAGCTGTCCGTGCCGCTGCGGGCATTGCGCCTGCTCGCTGTCGACTTCGGGCACCTGCCGGCGCCGGCCGTGCATGTGACCACGATCTGGCCCGACCGGCTGAAGTTGGACTTCCATGACGACTTGGCCGGCTTCGAGTCCTGGCGCGAAGCGCTCGGCATCGCCCCGGACGCGGTCACCCATGGGACGCAGAGCGCGGGCCGAACACGCGTCCTGCGCATGGTGACCGAGTACGGAGGCGCCACGCTGGAGTTGGTCGGCTACGGCCACATTCCTGTCCCTGAGCCGGTCGGAGCGTCGGCCTGATGGCCGCGTGGGGCAAGTGCATCGACCCCACCGGTGCCCGGCACGGCATCCCCACCTTTCCCTGGCGATGCGCCCCTGACGGGCTGGCCACCAGACGGCAGTTACGGGCCCGTGGCTTGCGCCCCGGTGGTCAGCCGGTCGTGGGGCAGGTGCTCCGGCCGCGGTATCGGCGCGGGCCGCTGGTCGCCTACCTCTACCGGCTCGACAAGGCCAAGCCCGTGCGGCCGATGACGCCGGCGAAGCGCCGCGCGCTGGAGTGCGCGATGCGCGCCCGGCGGACCTGCCCGCAGTGCCGCACCGACGCCGGATACGTCATCTCCATATCGCTGGGGGTGTGCGTCCCGTGCGCGTATCCCGAGGACCAGTGCGCCGCCTGACCGGCCTGGTCGGGCGGTATCTCCCTGTGAAGGAGCACGTTGTGAAGCATCCCCCGGAAAGGGCCCTGAGCTGGGGCCAGGTACTCGTGTTGGGTGCTGCCGCGTTGCCCATGGTCGGCTTTGGTGGCCTGGGTGCGTGGGGTACCTACTCCAACATCACGTCCGTGTTCCACCGGTCCGCGACCGCGCTGGGTGTGGTCGCCGCGGGTGAGGGCGCCACCCTCGTTCTCGCGCTGACCCTGGTCGGGCTGACCATGCTCGGTCAGTCTTCCCCCGCGGCCGTGCGGCTCGGGTTGTGGACGCTGCCCGCGCTGGCTTCCGTGACCGGCGCGGTGATCGCGCCGACCGGAACGGAGTCGGTGGTGTTCGCCTTCACCCCCATGGCCATGTGCGTGGCCGCGGAGGGCATGGGCCTGCTCGCCCGCCGGATCGTGGTGTTTCGCACCGGAGTTGATGCCGAAGCGCAGCGCCGCAACGCCGCGGTCATGCAGCACCTGGCCTACCACCGCGCCCGCGCCGCCAACCACCCCGACAACAAGGCCCGGAAGGCTTCGGAGTTGGAGTCGTGGAAGCTCGCGAAGAAGGTCGGCACCGGTGACGCTCTGCTCGGGGCGCATCTGGTCGACGTGCAGCGCGAGCGGATGACGGCGGGCGCGGACGCTGCGCTTGCGGGCATGTTTGCCCTGCCCGTCACACCCGCCGTCACGGCCGTGACGCCCACCCCGCAACCCGCCGCGCTCGCGGCCACGACCGAGGACAGTGTCACGCCCCCCGTGACGGAGGAAGGCACGCAGGTCACGCCCGTCCTCGCGGCCGTTCCGCCGGCGCGCGTCACGCCCGTGACGCCGCCGGTCGAACCGCCCGTGACGCTGGAGGAGTTGGCGGCCGTAGCCGCGGTGCCGACGCCGGCGCTCGGGGAGCCGCTGACGGACGCGCAACTCGTTGTCGTGCTGCGTCACCTGCGCTACCTGGACGACCCGCCGCTGTCCTACCGCCAGGCCGTCGCCGCGTTCCGCGAGGCTGGCTTCGTCGGCGGCGAGCAGCGCGTGCGCAAGGCGTGGGGCTCGCTGATGTCCCACGAGGAAACCGAAGCCTGACCGACATCCGGCACACATCAATGAAGGCCAGCCCACGGCAATTGGGCTGGCCTTCGTCGCGACTGCCGGAGCAGTCGACCGCACCAGTGAAGCAGACCCGGTGAGCGCCGGCGAGCGGCACCTTCGCAGACCCGGAGCAGACCCGGCGAGCTGACCAACACCCCGGCAGACAGACAGTCGTCCGCCCGGGGTTCAGCACGACGTCTCAAGTCCTGCTCTCTGGAAGGGAACTTCCCTGGTGAACACCTCATCCATCCACCGCCGACGCTTCGCGCTGTCGGCGATCGTCGCCGCGAGCGTGGCCCTGTCCGCCGTGATCGGGGTGCGCCTGTCCGGCTACGGCGTGCCCCTCGCGCTGTTGCTGGCCTGCTGTTTGTCCTGCCTGGCCACCTTCTCCGGTCTGTTCTTCCGCGTGGTGGATGCCTGGTCGACGACCACCCACCACTGCGCCGCGGCCGGCTGCGACTTCCAGGTACGCCTGACCCACACGGCCGCCGCGGAAAACCGGCACTGGCAGGAGATCGCCGCCGCCCACCCCGACCACATGGCCGGCTCGGGGAGCGCGCTGTGAGCACTGCCAACCCGACGGGTGCCGGCCAACAGCGCGGGCAGGACACGCATTTCTGGGTGTTGTCCGTGGACAAGCCCGGAATGGCCTCGGCCACCCGCACCGGCACCTACACCCCGCCGCCCGGCAGCACCCGGGCGAACGCCTACCGCGAGATCTACGAGTACGTCACCGCAGGCGACCCATATCTCCGCGGCGCCACGGTCGTGTTCTTCTCGCTGGAACCCAACCAGCTCTGACCAGCCCGTTTCCCATACGCAGGGCCCGGACGCTCAGCCGTCCAAAGCGCGCATCCGGGCCCTGCCTCCCCATAAAGGAGTGCCCCCAGCATGACCGACACGACCACCGAACCGGTAGCCCCGCCGGCTACCACCCCACCCCCGCCAGGACCCTTGCCGCCCGGCGAGCAGGCCACCACCGCGGCCGTTCCCCCGGACCTTGCGCACACCCCCGGCGGAATCCCCGTCCTGCCGCTGGCCCTGTCCGGCACCAACAGTGCGGTCGGCGCGGTCGGTGCCGTCGCCCTGGTCGGCGGTGGACCGATCGCACTGGCTGTGGCCGCGGGCGGCGCCGCCGTCCTGGGCACCACCGCCGCCCTCCGTGCCCGCCGCCGCAACTCTGGTACAGGCAGGGGCAGTCGGCGTTCCGCCGGCTCCAACCGGCAGAGCCGCGCAAGCCGCACCACCCGCTCGCCCGCATCCCGCACCGGTGGCGCTTCCGGCCTGTTCGCCGGCGGTCGCGGACGCGGGATCGGCTCCAAGTCCCGTAGCGGTAAAGGTGCGTTGGCATCGGGGCTGCGCTCCGGTCGTGGCGCGGCGGGCCGTCACGCCGGACGTCATGCCTCCCGCCCCGGCACCGCATCGACCGGCGCGAGCCGTCATGGTGGCGGTGGTGGGCGTCTTGGACAGGTGCGCGCGCTGCGTCAGAACAACCGGGCCCAAACACCGTCCCGTTCGGCGGCACGCCAGCAGACCACCGCGGCACGTCGGGCTGTTGCCGACGCCCGCCGCGATGCCCGCACCGCAACCCGTGCGGCCAAGTCGGCTGCCTCGCGCGGCCGGTTGGGTCGGGCGGGTGGCTGGGCTGCGGGCAAAGCAGCATCCGGCACCCGCGCCCTGGTCAACAAGGCCCGCGCTCTGCGGGACCGGAACACCGCTGGTCAGGTGGATGCGAAGCGCGATCAGGTCCGTAAGGCGCCCGCCCGGCGCAAGGCGCGCTGGGGGCTGTTGAAGTCCGCGGCCCGCTTCCAGGGCCGCCGCCTGCTCTCCGCGCTCGCGGGCGGCGCGGCCGGCGTGCTGGGCTGCCTGACCACCCCGCTCGGCAGGAAACTCGGCTGGCGAGCACTGATGCACCCCGGCAGGCGCCTGTACCGGCGCCTGGTGCAAGCGGCGCGCGAGAAGCGGGCCGCCCGCGACGAGCAGACCCGGGCCACCCGCGCCGCGGAGGAGGCCGCCGCCGACGCGGCCGGCGCGGGCGAGATCGGCGACCGCGTGCAGCGCCCGACCCACCTCATTCCCGTCATTCCTGGTCAGGAGGCTATTCACGTGTCTGGTTTCAAGTTCGAAGAGGCCGCGGCCGAGATGGAGAACGCGGCCCGCACCTACGAGCCCGACGGCAACATGGAAATCCTCACGATGATCGACAACCTGCCCACCGCGCTGCTGTCGGTCGCCAACACCTTCCGCATCCTGGCCGAACGCTCCGACCAGGAATTCGCCTTCGAGAAGGGCGTCGCCGACGCCTTCGACGACATCCACCGCACCCTGCTGAACGCGGTCGACTCCGGCGAAACCCTCGTGCCGCTCTTCCGCGACGTCCACGCCGCGGACATCGCCCGCCACGAAGACCCCCGCAACGGCACCGACGCCGAGAAGGGCTGGAACGTCCCGTGACCGCCACCGAGGCCACCATGAACAAGCAGACCAACAGCACGAACGGCACCTCGAAGCCGAAGAAGGCTCAGGCTTCCCAGGGTGGTCCGGTGTGGGATTGGGCAGCCGGCCACGGACCCGTGACCGGTGCCCTGTCCGCTACTACCGGCATGTTCGCCGTGGCCACTACCGGCACCGCTACCGGCATGCCGCCCGGTTGGGCACTCGCGGTGGGTGCGGCTGGCGCGCTCGGGCATGCCGCCGCAGGCATCCGGCTGCGCAACGCGGGCCGCACGATCGCGGCGCGGGCCGCTTCGTGGCTGGTGGGTGCGGGCTGGACGACGTGGGCTATGACGCATGGGCCGCTGACCTGGCAGGCGCTCGGCTCCCTCGCTGTGATCGGTGTCGGCATGGGTACTGCGACTCGGTCGACGAACCTGTACGAGGAGGCTCGCGAGGAAGAGGCGATCGCGGCTGAACAGCAGGCGGTAGCTGCGGAGTTGTCCGCGGAACGCCGCGCGACCGCAGAGGAGTGGGTGGCCCGGATCGAGCGGATCTGTGGCATCCGGCTGCGGGTGCTCGCCGTTGAGAAGTGGGCCGCGGGAACCGGGTTCACCATCGACGCGGAACTGCCCGGCGGCGCCACCTTCGACCTGATCAGCAAGCGGTCCGCGGCACTGTCCGCGGATGCGCAGTTGCCGCACGGCTGCACCGTCGCCGCCGGCCCCGGTATCCACCAGGGCCGTGCGCTGATCGATGTGGCCACGGTCAACGTGCTTATGGATGAGCGCACTTACCCCGCCGACTACACGCCGCTTTCGGTGCACACCGGCATCCCGTGGGGCTACCGCTCCAACGCCGCCGAGATCCTCGCCTACCTGCGCGAGCAGTGCGCACTCGTGGTCGGGCCGACCGGATCGGGCAAGACCAACATGGTCCACATCATCCTGGCCGGCTTCGCCCGCGCCACCGACGTGCTGCCCTGGGTGATCGACCTCAACGCCGGCTCCGCCGGCCTGCCCTGGGTCCTGCCCGCCCTCACCCACCAATCCGCCCCCGGCGAGCGCCCGATGCGACCCGGGGTGGACTGGCTGGCTTCCACCTACGAGGAAGCCCTGCTGATGCTGGACGCCGCGCTGGCCGTGGCCCGGCATCGCAAGACCGCCTACCAAGATCTGATGCACCGCAACAACACCGACTTGCTGCCGATCAGTCCCGCGATCCCGCAGATTGAGCTCCTGATCGACGAGGGTGCGGAGATCCTGGTCAGCAACGACCGGCGCATGCGCAAACTCGCGGACAAGATCTTGGAAGTCATCCGCATCGCCCGCTCCATGGGCATCCGCACTGTCCTGACCGCGTTGGGAGCCACCGGCAGCGTGCTGGGCAACCTCATGATCCGCCGTGAGGCCAAGGTGCGCGTCGCGCTCACCGGGGGCGAGACGGAAGGCATGGATCTGTCGAAGATGTTCCCCGGCTCCCGCGGTCTGCGTGTCGAGCAGGCCCCGTACAAGGGGGCGGGGTTCATGGGAACACCCGAATCGCCGGCCGCGTTGTTCAAGACGTGGCGGATCCTCCCGCACCAGATCCGCGAAATCGTAGCCGCGACCAGTGAGCGGCATCCGGTACTCGACGCCGTGTCCGCCGTAGCCGCGGGCGACGCGTACGCGCGCCGCTGGGACGCCGGGCGCATCGCGTGGATGGGTCACCCGCTCATCACCACCATCGCCCCCGGCACCGGCACCGGCACCGGCACCGGGAGCGACAATGGTCGGCAGGGACTCAACCTGTCTGCCCTGCACGATGGTTCGAGTGACGCGTCTGTCGTTGGCCCGGGGTCGGAGGTGGATCGACTCGCGGATGCGTTCAGGCGCGAGATCGACGAGCGCTTTGCCACCGCCCCCGAACCGGAGCACCCGCGCGGTGAGCGTCCGGGGTTGAACCTGTCCGCGCTGCGCGACGACGACGAGCAGGCGCCTGCCCCGGAGGACGTTCCGAGCGCGGGGCCGGATTGGTTGCCGGACGCGATCGCCGCGCTGGCCGACGCCGGCCCGACGGGCATGAAACCGTCCGCCGTAGCCGATCACGTCCGTCGGAGTCGGCAGGCCGTGCGCGACGCACTCAAGGCTGCCGCGGAGCGTGGGGAGTTGGTCTACCGGGACAACGGACCGCACTCGGTCTACGTCCACCCCGACCACGCCTGACGCTCACACACGGCTACCGACTACTGGCTAGTGACAACTTGCCACTAGCCAATAGAACAGCCCGCTACTGGCCACTAGAGGCTTCAACAGGGCTTTCCGGGTTGCCAGTAGCCACTAGCCGGTAGCCACTACAACCACACACCGTCACCAGCAGGCGCCCGCCCGGAACACCTCCCGGCGGGCGCCCGCATATTCCGGCATGCCGGAAGGGAGCACCACATGCACCGCACGGATCCGCCCGGACACCTCGCCCCGCACATCCCCGCCGACGTCTACCACCGCGCCCAAGCCACCGGACAACCCGTCGTCATCGTCATCCACGACACCACCCCGGCCAGCTTCCCCTGGCAGAAATTACTCATCCCGCTCGCGATCGCCGGCGCTGCCACGCTCGGCACCTGGGGTGTGGTCGCCGCGCTGTGCTGGCTCATGGACGTCGCCGCGCACACCGCCACCGTCATCGCCGGCGTCGCCGGACCGATCGGCGCCGGCGGCATCACGCTCAAGCTCTTCGCGAAGAAGTAGCCCAGGAAGGCCAACACCCGTGATCCGACTGCGCATTCAGGTCTCCCACCGGCTCGGTCGGTGGCTGGTCCTGACCGACACCCCGCACCCCGACTGCCGCGAGTGTGAGGGAGACGGCGGTATCGAGTACCCCTACGGCGACGACGACGGCGAGTACGCCGGCAGCAACTGGGAGCCCTGCGGGTGCTGGAACGAAAACCACCGCTGGCGCCTGCTCCCCCTGCCACGCCTTCCCCGCCTACTGCGCCGCCGCGGCCGTGACCCGTGGGGCCCCCACGGCTACAGCAACGAACCGCCCTTCTAACCCTGCGAGATCAGGAGACAAGCATGTCGTTCGGAGAGACCCCCGTGACCCTGGTCGGCAACCTGACCGACGACCCCGAGCTGAAGTTCACCGACGGCGGCGCCGCGCTCGCGAAGTTCACCATCGCCGTCACCCCGCGCACCTTCGACCGCACCGCCAACACGTGGAAGGACGGCACCACCGCCTTCTACCGCTGCGCTGCCTGGCGCACGCTCGCCGAACACGTCGCCGACAGCCTCAAGAAGGGCTCGCGCGTGGTCGCCTCGGGGCGGATGCGCCAGCACGACTGGACCAACGAGCAGGGCGAGAAGCGCTCCATGCTCGCCGTCGAAGTCGACGACATCGGCGCATCCATCCGCTTCACCACCGTGAGCATCAACGCCAAGCCCGCCGCCGCCAACGGCGCGGCCGGAGGCGACCCATGGGCCACGGCCAACACCCCGGCTGCCGGCGGAGCGGACGCCGAACCGCCCTTCTAGCTACACCCGGGGCGACCGCCCGATCTCGCCAAAGACACGCGGTCGCCCCGGCCCATCTCCCTGCTCCTCTACGAGGGGCAAGGCACGCGTCAGCCTAGGCGCCGGCCGCTGGGAGCGGGAATCCCACAAACCCGCCCTCAGCCGTCTGCGTCACCAATGCGATGCCCTCCACATTCAGCAAGTCCCGCAGGTCCGCGGAAGGCTCCTCCGGCAGCAAGACTGCCAGACGCAACCCGTCGGGCACGTCGATATGGCGCCGGTAGTCGAGCAACTGCCCAATCGCCATGCGCACATGATCCCGACTGGCCTTGCCCTTAGCCTCATACAGCACGTTGTCGGTCGCGTCATACAGGTCGGTCAGCAGAGCTCCCCGCTCGCCCGCCACCGGAATCTGAAAACGGTGCACGACGTGCCCATGGGAGACCAACAGCGCCTCAAACGCCGCGGTCAGCCGACCCTCCCGCCGAAACACGGTGCGCAAGCCACCCGTGACGTCGGCGGTGGTGGCATCCGTGCCGTGCTGCTCGGTCGCCACCGGCGTCGCTGACGCGCTCGCCGGCTCTGCCGCGGCTGGCGGCACGGGCAACGCCTCGGTCGTCGGCGCCGCCTGCATCGTGTCCTTCGCGGTCAGCGCGAGCGTGACCCCGGGAGCGGGCCGCAGCCGGAACACGTACAGCCGGCGCCCCGGCTCGCCGTCGACCTGCGTCCACCGCTCCTCATACGGCTGCACCGGGTCGACGACGACCTGGCCGATGTAGCGCTGAATCGTCGTGGCACTGAAACCCAACGTGCCGTCCGCGACGAACAGATGCACGTCACGGCCTGCCTGCACGTGGTTCAGCAACGCCCGATTGCGGTCGGTCATCTGCTGATCTCCAGTGCCCTGACCCGCACCGGTGTACAGGTACAAGACGCCGAACTCATCGTCATCCGCGCGACCGTCGAAGGTGTAGTCGTGCTCCTTTCCGGCCGCGGGGTCGGAGAAGACGAAGATGTTGTGCGACTGATTGGCCGGCACGATGCCGCCGCCGTACTGCGAACCGCCGTACGCCTCCGCCAACTCCGCGCGCGTCGTGGTGGATCCCTGAGCAAGGTCAAGACTCGACATGCCGCGAATCTAGCCGCCACCACTGACAACCCCATGATCTCGCCCGCGCTCTGCGGACGCAGCAGGGGCGACCCCTCACACGCCAATGATCCGGGCCGCCCCCCATCCACCCGTCCAACAGACCAGTGGAGGTCTCCCAGCATGACCCACCCCCTCCCCATCCGGCGACCCCACGGCCCCGCACCGGGCGATAACACCAAGGCCGAACCCTTGCCTGTGGCGCTGGAAGCGCTGCACCTGCTCGCCGCGGCCCTGCTGTCCGCGGAACGCGGCTGGCCCGTCATCCCCCTGGTCCCCAACACCAAGCGGCCCGCCGGACACCCCGAACGAGACTGCCCGCGCACCGGCCGCTGCACCGCCGGGCACCGCACCCCCGAGCAACGCGCCACCACCAACCCGGAGTTGATCCACACCGCGTGGGCGAACCGACCGTACAACGTGGGCATCGCGACCGGACCGGCCGGCCTGCTCGTCGTCGACCTGGACGTGCCCAAACCCGAAGAACCAGAAGGAGCGCCTGACGGCGCCATTTCCTTCAAGGCGCTCTGCGAGCGCGCCGGCCAGCCTCATCCGTACACCTACCAGGTGCGGACCCCCAGCGGGGGCCGCCACCTGTACTTCACCGCCCCGCCCGGAACGCGGTTGAAGTGCAGCGTCAAGCGGCTCGCTCCACACATCGACACCCGGGCCTGGGGTGGCTACGTCGTCGCAGCGAACAGCACGACCGACCATGGCGCCTACGAGGTGGTTGAGGCGGCCCCGGTCGCCACGCTGCCCGCCTGGCTCGCCGCCCTACTCACGGAACCTGCCAAGCCGACGGTTGTGCCTGCACTCGCTCCGGTGCGAGACGGCACCAAAGCCGCACGTACCGCGCTGGAGCGAGAGTGCGCGGTCATTGCCGCCGCGGTCGAAGGCGGACCGAACGGCCGCAACAGCACGCTGTACCGCAGCACATGCAAGGTGGCCCGGTTCGTGGCCTGGGGACACATCCCCCGCCACACGGTCGA
Organism: Streptomyces pseudovenezuelae; assembly: GCF_029892565.1. Classification (GTDB taxonomy): domain Bacteria; phylum Actinomycetota; class Actinomycetes; order Streptomycetales; family Streptomycetaceae; genus Streptomyces; species Streptomyces pseudovenezuelae_A. The sequence continues at coordinate 361,403 of NZ_JARXVH010000007.1, forward strand.
AGAGGCAATCCAGGCGGCGGGGGAGTCCACGGGACTGCCGGCTGCCGAGTGCCGCACAACGATCCGCAGCGCCACGGAGTGGATCCTCGCCAACGCCACACCGCGGGAGGCCGCATGACCACCGCCACCACCCGCTCCCCCCACCTGGATTGCCTCATCTCCACCCCCGACGGGCCGCGGCACGCTCCGCTCACCCGTGATGGGTGGGGGGCGGGCGCCCGAAAGAAGGCCGCCCGTCAGGGCGTCCTTTCAGCTCTTACCTCGGCTACCCGCGTCCCGCGCTCGACACGTAACTCCGAAGGGAGGAACGCCGCATGAACCCCACCATCGACGGGGCCGCGCTGCTGGACGAGGTGGAAGCCTTCCACCGCCGCTTCAACGTCTTCCCCACCGAAGCCGCATACGTCGCCGTCACCCTATGGGACGCCCACGCGCACCTGATCGACGCGTTCGACGGCACCGCCCGCCTCGCGTTCCTTTCCCCGGAACCTGGGTCGGGCAAGTCCCGCGCGCTGGAGATCGTGGAAACCCTCACCCCGCGCGCGGCCACCACCGTCAACGCGTCCGCGAACGCCCTGTTCCGGCTCGTAGAAGCCGACGGCGGAACCCCGACACTGCTCTTCGACGAGATCGACACTGTCTTCGGGCCCAAAGCAGGCGGCAACGAAGAGGTCCGCGGCTTCCTCAACTCCGGCTACCGGCGCGGCGCCAAGTCCCTGCGCTGCGTAGGTGACGGCTCGAACCAAAACACCGAGTGGTTCTCCTCGTTCTGCGCGGTCGCCATGGCGGGACTCGGCTCACTGCCAGACACCATCCTGACCCGCTCGGTCATCATCCGCATGCGCAAGAAGGCCCCCAACGAGAAGGCCGAGCCCTACCGCCGGCGTGTCCACGAGAAGCAGGGCCACGCGCTGCGCGACCAACTCGCTGACTGGGCCACTACCGTCCACGACGAAGTAGCCCAAGCCTGGCCCGAGATGCCCGAGGGAGTCTCCGACCGGCCTGCCGACGTGTGGGAGCCCCTGCTCGCCGTCGCCGACGCGGTCGGCGGGCACTGGCCCGAACGCGCCCGCGCCGCCTGCGTCGCGCTTATCAAGTCCGCGACGGACGGCGACGAAGCCTCCCTCGGGGTACGCCTGCTGACGGACCTGCGCGACCGCGTGTTCTGCGGTGCCGACCGCATGCCCACCGCCGCCATCCTCGAAGTCCTCTTCGGACTTGACGATGCCCCGTGGGCCGACCTGACCGACGACGGCAAAGCACTGACCGCACGGGGCCTGTCCAAGCTCCTGAGCCAGTACGTGCGTCCCGACAACACCCCGATCCGGCCCCGGTCCATCCGCACCGCGCACGGCGTGCCGAAGGGCTACTACGCGGAAGATCTCGCGGACGCGTGGCTGCGCTACTGCCCCCTCCCCCCTGAGAAATCCGCTACATCCGCTACATCCGCTACACCGCAGGTCAACGGGGGTGAATCTGTAGCGGAAGAGCTTCCCGGCATCCGCTACATCACCCCCAAAGCCGCTACCGCCGACCGCACGGCGTAGCGCCACCTATCCGCTACATCCCACCCATCCGCGACACGAACCAGGCCCCTGACCTGCGCTGTAGCGGATGTAGCGGATGTAGCGGATTCCCGAGAGGGGCCGCGCGATCCCGAAAGGGGTGGCGACGGTCCCTCTCGTTCGTCTGCCCCTCCTGCTGTCTCAAGGAGACCCCGACATGGCCACCCCTTCCCGCCGCCGTCGCGAGCCCAAAGACGAACTGGTGCCGCTCAGCGACGTGCTGGACGAGATCGGCATAACCCGCGCCACCTGGTACCGGTGGCGCAACCGCGGCTACACGCCGGAGGCGCGGCGCACGCCGTCCGGCCGCATTTGTGTGCGCCGAAGTGTCCTGGACACCTTCAAAGAAGAACTGGATGCCGCGTGACTGAGTGGACTTACGACGTCAAGATCTGGGCTATCCGCAAGCGCGATTCGACGCGGAAGCCCTACCAGGTGCGCTGGGGAACGGGCACTCGCCCGCACTCGGAGTCCTTCAAGACATCGGGCCTGGCGGAGAGCCGCCGGGCCCAGCTCATCACGGCCACTCGCGCGGGCGAACCATTCGATGTGGAGAGCGGCCTCCCGAAGTCCTTGCTCGCCAAGGAACGCGACATCTCGTGGTACGAGCATGCCCGCAACTACATCGCCATGAAGTGGGACCACTCCCCCGCGTCCACGCGCCGCACGCTCGCCGAAGCCATGGCGACCGTCACGGCCGCCATGGTGAAGGACACCAAGGGCATGGCGGATCCGCGAGTCGTACGCACTGCCCTCTACAGCTGGGCGTTCAACAAGAACCGCTGGACGAAGGAGCCCCCAGATGAAGTCGTGAAGGTGCTCACCTGGTTCGAGCTGAAGTCCGTGCCCACATCTGCTCTGGCGGACCGTATGCAGGTCCGCACCGCGCTGGACGCGCTGACGAAGAAACTGGATGGCACGACGGCCGCCGCGAGCGTGATCCGCAGGAAGCGAGCCATTTTCCACAACGCCCTCGGGTATGCCGTGGACGCTGAACTCCTGACGGAGAACCCCCTACCGCGCGTCCAGTGGAAAGCCCCCGAACAGGTCGAGGAGGAGGTCGACCCGGCGTGCGTGCCGGAGCCAGCGCAGGCTGCAAAGCTCTTGGCCGCCGTACGGGACCAGAGCCCGCGGGGCCGCCATCTGATGTCATTCTTCGGCTGCATGTACTACGCCGCGGCACGGCCGGCCGAAGTCATTGGCTTGCGGCTCCACGACTGTGATCTACCGCGCCGCGGGTGGGGGAAGTTGCGGCTCAGAGAGACGCGACCGCGGTCCGGCTCAGCGTGGACGGACAGCGGTGAGGCCCACGACAAGCGGGGACTGAAGCACCGCCCGCGGAAGGCGGTCAGGGAAGTCCCCATCCCGCCGGAACTGGTCGCCCTGCTCCGGTGGCATGTCACGGCGTACGGCACGGCACCGGACGGCCGGTTGTTCCGTACGCAGCGCGGTGGACTGATCCAGGACACCGGATACGGGGAGGTCTGGGCTGAGGCCCGAACACGCGCCCTGACCCCCGCCCAGCACGCGTCGGCACTGGCCAAGCGTCCTTATGATCTTCGTCACGCGGCCGTCTCCACATGGCTCAGCTCTGGCGTGGAACCTCAGCTCGTGGCGAAGCGAGCTGGCCACAGCGTGGCCGTCCTGTTCCGCGTGTACGCGAAGTTCCTCAGCGACGGCGACGAAGCCGCGAATGCCAAGATCTCTGCCCTCTTGGAGGGACGTTCCTAGGGGGCAGAATCCCGTCCACGTCTGGGCCACAGAGTTCGAGACGGGACGTTCGAACGCGAGACAGAGCGAGACAAGAGGTCGATCGCCAACGCATACGACAAGGGGCCCGTGACCAGCCAAAACGGCTGGTCACGGGCCCCTTGTTTTACGTGTGGCGGCGCCAGGATTCGAACCTGGGAAGGCTGAGCCGGCAGATTTACAGTCTGCTCCCTTTGGCCGCTCGGGCACACCGCCGGGGTTTGCTGCCGTTCGAACCGCTTTTCGGCGGTGCTCGCTGGCAACGACGTAAACAATACCCGATACGGAGGGGTGCTTCGCCACCCGATTGATCTGCGCTCGGGGGACACGGGGTGGCTAGGCTTGTGTGGATGCGGCCCGGGACGACGCCGGGCTCGGCGGCCGCCCCCACGCCCGCCGATACGCACTGACACGCACCCCGATACAAGGAGCCACAGGACATGGCCGACTCCAGTTTCGACATCGTCTCGAAGGTCGAGCGGCAGGAGGTCGACAACGCCCTCAACCAGACCGCCAAGGAGATCTCGCAGCGCTACGACTTCAAGGGTGTGGGCGCCTCGATCTCGTGGTCCGGCGACAAGATCCTGATGGAGGCGAACTCCGAGGACCGGGTCAAGGCCATCCTCGACGTCTTCCAGTCCAAGCTGATCAAACGTGGGATCTCGCTGAAGTCCCTGGACGCGGGCGAGCCCCAGCTCTCGGGCAAGGAGTACAAGATCTTCGCGTCGATCGAGGAGGGCATCTCCCAGGACAACGCGAAGAAGGTGGCGAAGATCGTTCGCGACGAGGGCCCCAAGGGCATCAAGGCCCAGGTGCAGGGCGACGAACTGCGCGTCAGCTCCAAGAGCCGCGACGACCTGCAGACCGTGATCGCCCTGCTGAAGGGCAAGGACTTCGACTTCGCCGTGCAGTTCGTGAACTACCGGTAGATGGCTGATCGGCGGTTGTACGAGGAAGGGTGGGCACCGTCGGCGCCCACCCTTCTCGCCTGCTGGCCGCAGTCCAGGGGTGCGCGGTGTGCTCAGTCGCGCGAGTTGCCGAACAGCAGGCGGAAGGCGATCAGGAGGACCAGCGAGCCGCCGATCGCCGCGGCCCATGTCGCGCCGTCGTAGAACTCCTTGGAGATCGGGTGGTCCAGCCAACGGGCCGATATCCAGCCGCCGATGAACGCGCCCGCGATCCCTATCAGCGTCGTGCCGATGAAACCGCCCGGGTCGCGGCCCGGCAGCAGGAACTTGGCGATGGCTCCGGCCAGCAGCCCCAGAATGATCCAGCTGATGATGGTCATGCCGTGAACCTGCCCTTCCGCGCTGTGCCCGCACTGTCCGGGCACTGTGATTTCGGGCGCGTTTGCTCGTGCTTGGTGCTCGTGCTCTGTTGATGGATGGGACGTCTTGACGACGCTTCTCGGTTGCAACTGATCAGTAAGGTTTCGACCATGACACCGTCCGGTCCCATTCCGTCCGGTTCCGATCAGTCCGGTTCTGATCAACCCGAGCTGCGGCGCACCCTGGGGGTCGGGGACGCCGTGGTCATCGGGCTTGGCTCGATGGTCGGGGCCGGCATCTTCGCCGCCCTCGGGCCCGCGGCGCGCGCTGCCGGGTCCGGTCTGCTGCTCGGCCTCGCGGTCGCCGCCGTCGTCGCGTACTGCAACGCCATGTCGTCGGCTCGGCTGGCCGCCCGGTATCCGGCCTCGGGCGGCACGTACGTGTACGGACGTGAGCGACTCGGAGCGTTCTGGGGCTATCTCGCGGGCTGGTCGTTCGTGGTCGGGAAGACGGCCTCCTGTGCGGCGATGGCGATCACGGTGGGGGCGTACGTCTGGCCGGGGCAGGCGCATGCCGTGGCGGTCGCGGCCGTGGTGGCGCTGACCGCGGTGAACTACGGCGGCGTCCAGAAGTCCGCCTGGCTGACGCGGGTGATCGTGGCGGTGGTCCTCGCTGTCCTCGCTTCCGTGGTGGTCGTGTGTCTGGGATCCGGCGCGTCCGACGCGGAGCGGCTGGACGTCGGGTTCTCGGGTGGTGTGGGCGGGGTGTTGCAGGCGGGCGGGCTGCTGTTCTTCGCGTTCGCCGGGTACGCGCGCATCGCGACCCTCGGTGAGGAGGTACGGGATCCGGCGCACACCATCCCGCGCGCGATCCCGCTGGCCCTGGGCATCGCGCTTGCGGTCTACGTGTGTGTCGCGGTGGCCGTCCTTTCGGTGCTGGGAGCTGACGATCTCGGTCGGGCGGGCGCTCCGCTGACCGACGCGGTGCGGGCCGCCGGCGTGCCGGGGCTGGTGCCCGTGGTGCGGGTGGGTGCCGTCGTGGCCGCGCTGGGGTCGCTCCTCGCCCTGATCCTGGGCGTCTCACGGACGACGCTGGCCATGGCCCGGGACCGGCATCTGCCGGGCGTGCTGGCGGCTGTGCACCCGCGCTTTCAAGTCCCGCACCGGGCCGAGTTGGCCGTGGGCGCGGTGGTCGCCGTCCTGGCCGCCACTGTGGACGTGCGGGGTGCGATCGGGTTCTCCTCCTTCGGTGTGCTGGCCTACTACGCGGTGGCCAACGCCTCCGCCTGGACGCTCAATTCGGCTCCGGCGGCCCGTGTACTGCCGGCTCTGGGGCTTCTCGGGTGCGTGGTTCTGGCCTTCGCGCTGCCGGGGCTGTCAGTGGTCGTGGGCGCGGGTGTGTTGGTCGTGGGGGTGCTCGCGTACGGCGTGCGGCGGTGGGCAGCCGCGCGGTAGCGGACGGGGCGGTGTCCAAGGCCCGGGGGCCGAGACAGGGGTCCGAGGTCAAGAGGGTTAGGGGTCACGCGTCCGAGGTCCGAGAGCCTGCCGGTCAGTACGCTCGCTCGGCTGTCGTACGTATGCGGAAGTCGGCCCAAGGAGCCATCTCCAGCTCCTCGTTCATCTCTTCGTACCAGCCGGCCCCGTCGACCCAGGCGCGCAGCCAGTCCGTGAGTTCGGGGGCGTCGATGAACCAGGCGTGGTCGGCCTCGGCGGCGTTCGGTTCGTACAGGAGGACGGTGGCCTGTGGGGTGTGGCAGTCCACGCAGGCGTACATCGCGCAGCCCCAGTGGGATATCGGCAGGACTCCCTCGGGCCAGGGCCACTCGGGGTCTTTGCGGCCCTCCTTGCGGTTGGCGAGGTACTGCACGACGGCGGCGGGCTCGCCGGCGGGCGGGCTGTCGAGCAGGGGCAACAGGCCGTATTCCGGGCCGAATCCGCCGTCCCCTATCCGCAGGTAGAGGTCGGCGAGCAGGGGCGGCAGGGAGAAACCGAGTGTGGCCTCGGCGCGGGCCAGGGTGGCGGCGTCGACGGGCTCGGGGAGGGAAGTCCAGCCCCACGGATGGGTGTTGCGCGCCTTGGCGGCCACCCGTGCCAGCAACTGCTCGTTCTCGGTCATGGATTCATGATGCAAGGCGGCACTGACAATCGAGCCGGCCTGTGGACAACTGCCGGGCTGTGGAAAACGCGGCGGCCCGGGCGGAGGGGGCGACCGGTCGTCGCTCCTGCCCGGGCCGTGCGTTCTGCTTGGTCAGCGTGCCGCGAACGGCTGGTCCGTCGGCACGATCTCGCGGCCGAGCGGCAGCAGCGAGACCGGGATGAGCTTGAAGTTGGCGATGCCGAACGGGATGCCGATGATCGTGATGCAGAGCAGGACGCCGGTGAAGATGTGCGCGAGGGCCAGCCACCATCCCGCGAGGACCAGCCACAGCACGTTGCCGATGCAGGAGGGCGCGCCCGCGTCGCGGCGCTCGACCGTCGTGTACCCGAAGGGCCACAAGGCGTAGATGCCGATGCGGAAGGCCGCGATGCCGAACGGGATGCCGATGATCGTGATGCAGAGGATGACGCCCGCGAGCAGGTATCCGAGGAAGAGCCAGAAACCGCTCAGGACGAGCCAAATGACGTTCAGGATGGTTTTCACTGGGTTCGACCTGCCATCTTCTCGAGACGGGCGATGCGCTCCGCCATCGGCGGATGTGTCGAGAACATCTTGGAGAGTCCCTGGCCCGGGCGGAAGGGGTTCGCGATCATCATGTGGCTCGCCGTCTCGATCCGGGGCTCGGGCGGCAACGGCAACTGCTTGGTGCCGGTTTCGAGCTTGCGCAGGGCGCTGGCGAGCGCGAGGGGGTCGCCGGTGAGCTGGGCTCCGGACGCGTCGGCCTCGTACTCCCTGGAACGGCTGATGGCGAGTTGGATGACGGTGGCCGCGAGCGGACCCAGGATCATGATCATCAACATGCCGAGGATGCCGGGGCCGTCGTCGTCGTTCGAGCGGCCGATCGGGATCAGCCAGGCGAAGTTGACCAGGAACATGATCACGGAGGCGAGTGCGCCCGCGACCGACGAGATGAGGATGTCGCGGTTGTAGACGTGACTCAGCTCGTGGCCGATGACACCACGCAACTCGCGCTCGTCGAGCAGGCGCAGGATGCCGTCCGTGCAACACACCGCGGCGTTGCGCGGGTTGCGGCCGGTCGCGAAGGCGTTCGGTGCTTCCGTCGGCGAGATGTAGAGGCGCGGCATGGGCTGGCGGGCCTGCGTGGAGAGCTCGCGGACCATGCGGTACAGGGCGGGTGCCTCGAACTCGCTCACCGGGCGGGCACGCATCGCGCGTAGCGCCAGCTTGTCGCTGTTCCAGTACGCGTACGCGTTCGTGCCCAGTGCCACCACGACCGCAATGACGAGCCCCATGCGACCGAAGAAGCTGCCGATGACGATGATGAGGGCGGACAGTCCCCCGAGGAGTACTGCGGTCCTTAGCCCGTTGTGCCGGCGGTGCACGGTACGCCCTCCAAATCGTGCAGCAGGGGAACCCTTTGCTTGCTGATCCTGCGTCTTGTCTCCGATGCCACCGGTGCCGTGGTGCCACGTCCAGTGGACCCTCCCGTACTGGTCAACGCCAGGCGAGGGCCTCTAGTTCCCTTGTGCGCACGGCGCCGGGCATGGGCCGTCCGGGTGACGGCGGCCTCTCTTGCCGGCTCCTGCCTAGAAGAGTGCCGTGTCGGCGAAGCGCAGCACCAGTTGTGGGGCGCCGGAGAGGGCGACGGCGAGGACGCCGGTGAGGGTGATGGCCGCCGTGAGGGGCGCGGGCAGTCGGTGCTTGACGGGCTCGCCCTCGGGGGCGCGGAAGAGCAGTGCCGTCCACTGGAGGTAGTAGAAGAGCGCGATCACCACGTTGACGGCCATGACCACGGCCAGCCAGCCGAGGCCCGCGTCCACGGCCGCCGCGAACACGGTGACCTTGGCGAAGAGGCCGATGATGCCCGGCGGCAGCCCGGCCAGGCAGAGCAGGAAGAAGGCCAGGAGCAGGGCGGCGAGGGGGTTCTTGGCGTACAGGCCGCGGTAGTCCGTGATGCGGTTGAGGGTTCGCGTACGGCCCACCACTGCGGCGACCGCGAAGGCGCCGAGGTTCACGGCGGCGTACATGAGGGCGTAGGCGACCGTGGAGCCGATCGAGTGCTCGGGGTCGTCGGAGTAGGCGGCCGCCGCGATCGGCACGAGGAGGTAGCCCGCCTGGCCGACCGACGACCAGGCGAGCAGGCGTACCGCGCTGTACGCGCGCGTGGCCTGTTGGCGCAGGGCGCCGACGTTGCCGACGGTCATGGTGAGGGCGGCCAGCGCCGCAAGCGCGGGGCCCCAGACGTCGGCGTACGAGGGGAAGGCGACGACGGTGACGAGGATCAGGCCGGAGAAGCCGACCGCCTTGCCGACGACCGAGAGGTAGGCGGCGATCGGCAGGGGCGCTCCCACGTAGGTGTCGGGCACCCAGAAGTGGAAGGGGACGGCGGCGACCTTGAAGGCGAAGCCGACGAGGGTGAGGACGACGCCGGTCTGGGCGAGGGTGTGGAGCTGTCCGTCGACGTGCTGGATGCGGTCGGCGACCTGGGTGAGGTAGAGGGTTCCCGTGGAGGCGTACACGAAGCTGATGCCCATGAGGCTGACGGCGGTCGCGGTGACCGACGACAGGAAGAACTTGAGGGCGGCTTCGGAGGACTTCCGGTCGCCCTGTCGGAGGCCCACGAGTGCGAAGGCGGGCAGGGAGGCGACCTCCAGGGCGACGATCAGGGTCGCGAGGTCGCGGGAGGCGGGCAGGAGGGCGGCGCCGGCGGCGGAGGAGAGCAGCAGGAACCAGTACTCCCCTTCGGGGAGTTGCTTGTCGGCGTCCTTGAGGGCGGTGACCGACAGGAGGGCGGCGAGGAGGGCGCCGCCGAGGACCAGGAACTGGATGACCAGGGTGAAGCGGTCCGCGGTGTAGCTGCAGACGTCTGCGTTGCCGGTCAGGCAGAAGGTGGAACGGTCGCCGTCCAGGAGGGGCAGCAGGAGGAGGGCGGAGGCGGCGAGGCCTGCCACCGAGAACCAGCCGAGGAGCGCCTTCTTGGTGTCGCCGATGAACAGGTCGGCGACAAGGACGACAAGGGCGCCGATCGCCGCGAGGGTGGGCGGCGCGATGGCGAGCCAGTCGACGGACTGGACGAGGGTCGCGGCCAGCGGCTGGACCGGGCTGCTCATCGGGTGCCTCCTGCGAGGAGCTGCTGCACGGCCGGGTCGGTGAGGCCGAGGAGGGCCTTGGGCCACAGCCCGGCGACGACGGTGAGGGCGACGAGCGGGGTCCAGGCGGCGAACTCGTAGGACTGCACGTCGGCGAGTTGCGGCGCCTCCTGCGGTACGGCGCCCATGCAGACGCGGCGGACCACGACGAGCATGTATGCGGCGGTCAGAAGGGTACCGAAGGCCGCGATCGCCATGAAGGTGAGGAACACCGGGCGGCTGAGGCCGGCGGCGGGCTTGAACGCGCCGAACAGTGCCAGCATCTCGCCCCAGAATCCGGCCAGTCCGGGCAGGCCGAGCGAGGCGACCGCGCCGAAGGCGAGCAGGCCGCCGAGGCGTGGGGCCTTGCCGTACAGCGCTGCTCCGGTCTCCGCGGCGAGGGTGTCGAGGTCGGTGCTGCCGGTGCGGTCCTTGAGAGCGCCGACCAGGAAGAACAGGAGGCCGGTGATGAGGCCGTGGGCGATGTTGGCGAACAGGGCGCCGTTCACGCCGGTCGGGGTCATGGTCGAGATGCCGAGCAGGACGAAGCCCATGTGGCCGACGGAGGAGTAGGCGATCAGGCGCTTGAGGTCGCCCTTCGCGCCCTGTCTGGCGAGGGCCAGGCAGGCCAGGGATCCGTAGATGATCCCGACGACGGCGAAGGCGGCGAGGTAGGGCGCGAAGGTGCGGAAGCCGTCGGGGGCGATCGGCAGCAGAATCCGGACGAACCCGTACGTACCCATCTTGAGCATGACGCCGGCCAGCAGGACCGAGCCGACGGTCGGCGCAGCGGTGTGGGCGTCGGGCAGCCAGCTGTGCAGCGGCCACATCGGCGTCTTGACCGCGAGCCCGATCCCGATCGCCAAAACGGCGATGACCTGCACGGATGTGCTCAGCGACCGGCCGTTGTCAGTGGCGAGTGCCACCATGTCGAATGTGCCGGCCTTGATCCCGATCAGGAGCAGGCCGAGCAGCATGACGACCGAACCGAGCAGTGTGTAGAGGATGAACCGCCAGGCGGCCCTGGTCCTGCCCTCGCCGCCCCAGCGGGCGATGAGGAAGTACATCGGGACGAGGACCATCTCGAACGCGAGGAAGAACAGCAGCAGATCGAGGACGGCGAAGCTCGCGAGGGTGCCGGACTCCAGGACGAGCAGCAGTGCGACGAAGGCCTTCGGGGTCGGGCCCGCGGGCATCTTGAAGTAGGAGTAGAGCGCGCAGAGGAAGGTCAGCAGCGCGGTCAGGACCAGAAGGGGGAGGGAGATGCCGTCGATGCCGAGGTGGATGCGCACGTCGAGTGCGGGGATCCAGCTGATGTCGGTCGTGGCCTGCATCTTCGACGGATGGTCGTGGTCGAAGCCGAGCGCGAGGACGATCGCGGCGATGAGAACCGCGCCGGTCACGGTCACGCCGTGCCGCAGCACGGCCTGTTCGGGCGACTTCCCCTTCAGCCCGGGCGGGGCGGGCAGGAGGGCGGCGACGGCGCCGAGGAGCGGCGCGACGACGACGAACGCCAGAAGGAACTGCATCACGGACTCGCTGATATCGATCACGCGTGCTCACGCTCCCGTGGCGACGAGGAGGGCGGCGACCGCCAGGACGACGGTGCCGGCGAGCAGCGCGCTCACATAGGTCTGCACATTGCCGGTCTGGGCACGCCGTACGGCGGTCCCGAGCAGGCGGGGAAGGGCGCCCGCACCGCGTACGTAGGTCTCGACGACCTCGCGGTCGAGGAACCGGACGAGACTCGCCGCGGCCTGGACCGGGCGGACGAAGAGGGTCGCGTACACGGCGTCGAGGTGGAAGCCGACGGCCGCGTGGCGGTGCAGCGGGCCGAGCAGTATCCGCCCGGGGTCCGCCGGGTCGGGCGCCGAGGCCACGTCTCCGTACGCGGGCGCGTGGCTGGCGATCGCCTCGGCCTCGACGAGTCCGGCGTCACCTTCGGGGTGGGCGGCGACCGCGCCCAGCGGGACGCCGGCCGCGAGTGTGCTGGTGTGCCGCCACGCGCCGTAGGTGACGATGCCGCCGACCAGGGCCACGCCCGTGCCGAGCACGGAGGTGGTGAGGGTCGGGGTGAGGTCACGGCCGTCGAACCATCCGGGCAGTGAGCGGTAGGCGAGTCCGCCGAGGGCGAGGGACGGGACGGCGAGCACCCACAGCACCACGGTCATGGTGCGCGGCTGACGGCCGTGGTCGGGGGCTTCGGCGCCGTGTCCGCGGAAGGCGAGCAGCCACAGGCGGGTGGCGTACGCCGCGGTGAGCAGGGCCGTGAGCAGGCCGGCGACGAGCACGGTCCAGCCCGCCGCGCCGGGGGCGTGCTCGGTGTGGCCGGTGGCGACGTGCTCGGCGGCGCCGAGCACGGACTCCTTGGAGAAGAAGCCGCTGAAGGGCGGGATCGCGGCGAGCGCGAGGAGCGCCACGGTCATCGTCCAGAAGGCGTCGGGGACACGGTCGCGCAGGTTGCCCATGCGGGACATGGCGGCCAGCGAGTTGGTGCCGGAGGCGTGCATGATCACGCCGGCCGCGAGGAACAGCAGCGCCTTGAAGGCGCCGTGGGACAGGAGATGGAAGACGGCGGCACCGCGGTCGCCGACGGCCAGGGCGCCGGTCATGTAGCCGAGTTGGCCGATCGTCGAGTAGGCGAGGACGCGCTTGATGTCGTCCTGGGCGAGCGCGGCGAGACCCGAGCCGACCATCGTGACGGAGGCCATCACGGCGAGGACGACCATCGCGGCCTGGGAGGCCTCGAACACCGGGAGGAGACGGGCGACGAAGTAGACACCGGCGGCGACCATCGTGGCGGCGTGGATCAGCGCGGAGACGGGGGTCGGGCCGGCCATGGCGTCGGGGAGCCAGGTGTGCAGCGGGAACTGTGCCGACTTGCCCGCGACGCCGGCCAGGAGCAGCAGGGCGATCAGGGTCGGGTGGTCGAGTCCGCCGCTCGCGACGGTGTCGAGGACCTTGGTGATCCGGAAGGAGCCGGCGTCGGTGGCGAGGGCGAACAGGCCGATGAGGAAGGGGACGTCACCGAGCTTGGTCACCAGGAAGGCCTTGATGGAGGCGGCGCGGGCCTCCGGGGTCTCCCAGTAGTGGCCGACCAGGAAGTACGAGCAGATGCCCATGATCTCCCAGCCGACCAGCAGCACGATCAGGTCGCCGGAGTAGACGACGAGCAGCATCGCGGAGGTGAAGAGGGAGACGAGGGCGGCGTAGGAGGGGTAGCGCGGGTCGTCGCGTAGGTAGCCGGTCGAGTAGATCTGCACGCAGGACGCGACGAAGGCGACCAGCACGGCGACGAGGGCGGCGAAGCCGTCGATGTGCAGGGCGAGTTCGATCGGGACCGAGCCGGTGGGCGTGAGCTCCGTGGCGGCGTCGACGGCCCGGTCGCCGCCCTGGCGCACGGCGACCAGCACGGCGAGCACGAGGGAGGCGAGGGGCGGCATGACCGCGAGCGGGCGGACGAAGCCGGGGGCCGTGCGGCCCAGGAGCAGGCCCGCTGCCGCGCCCAGGAACGGCAGGAGGGGGACGAGGACGGCGAGGGTGGTCGTGGTCACGCGGTGGCCTCAGCCTTCCCGGCCCGGTCGGCCGGCCCGGCCGTGCGGGCGTCGCTGTCGGGGTCGTGGGAGTCCCGGCCGTCGGTCTCGGCACCCTCGGACTCCGGCCCGTCGGGCTCGTGGCCCTCGGCGGTGTCGCGGAGCCGGTCGATGTCCGAGGTGCCGCGGTTGCGGTAGACGGCGAGGACGATCGCCAGGCCGATGCCGATCTCGGCGGCGGCGATGGCGATGGTGAACAGGGTCAGGGCCTGTCCGGAGTGCAGGGTGTCCCGGGCGGTCCTGCTGAGCCAGACGTCGAAGGCGACGAGGTTCAGGTTGACGGCGTTGAGCATCAGCTCGACCGACATCAGGACGAGGATCGCGTTGCGGCGGGCGAGGACGCCGTACACGCCCGTGCAGAAGAGGAGAGCGGCGAGAACGGCGGGATAGGCGAGGTGCATCAGCGGGCGCCTTCCTGCTTGGCCGGACCGGTTCCCTCAACCGGGCCATTTCCACCGATCGTGTGATTACGGGAATCCGGGACAGAAGGGGAACTCTCCGTGATCGTCCGGGAGTTCACAGGGGGAGAACTCGACTCCGCCTTCGCTTTGCGGGACAGGACGATCGCGCCGACCAGGGCCGCGAGGAGAAGGACGGAGAGGGCCTCGAAGGGGAGCACCCAGTTCTGGAACAGGCTCGCTCCGGTGACGGCGGTGGTGCCGGCGGCCGGGCCGTCCAGATCGATCCAGGTCGCGCGGAAAGCGTCGACGACGACCCAGACCAGGGCGGCCGCGGCGGCGACGGCCACGGTGAGGGCGGCCCAGCGGTTGCCGGAATCGGCGTCCGGGGAGCGGCCGATGGGGGCCTTGGTGAGCATCAGACCGAACAGAAGGAGGACGACGACGGAACCGACATAGATGAGGACCTGCACCCAGGCGATGAACTCGGCGGTGAGCAGGAGGTATTCGACGGCGAGACCACCGAGGGTCACCACCAGCCACAGGGCGGCGTGCACCAGCTGCCGGGTGGTGACGGTGACGAGGGCGGCGCCGAAGGTGACCAGGCCGACGAGGAGGAAGGCGACCTCGACGCCGGTCGGGGAGAGGAAGCCGTGGGTCTCGGCGGCGGCCGTGGTCAGCGTGGGGTGCGCGGCGGAGGCGGGCACGGCAAGGGCATGTGCCGCGGTAGCGGCGGCTGCGGCGAGGGTCACGATGCGCCTCCCTCGGCTTCGGGTGGCTTGGGCGACTCGGGCGGCTCGGGCTTCGCGGGCGGCTCGGGCGGGTCTGCCGGGGTGGGCGGGTCTGCCGGGGTGGGTGGAGTGGGTCGCTCTGCCGAGGCGGGCGGGTCTGCCGGAGTGGGCGGCAGAGGAGGCGTGGGCGGCTCCGCCGGGGTGGGTGGAGTGGGCGGGTCTGCCGGAGTGGGTGGGGCGGGCGGCTCCGCCGGGGTAGGCCCGTCCGCCGGAGTAGGCACGGTAGACGGCTCTGCCGGAGTAGGCGGCTCACCCTGGACGGGAGGCTCGGGCGGCGTGACCTGCGCCGTAGGGCCGGCCTGAGCGGTCGGCTCGCTCGACTCCTCCTGCGCAGCCTGTGCGGCCGGCGTGACCTGTGCGGCCTGTGCGGCTTGCGCAGCCGCCAGTTTCTCGGCGGTCTTGTGGGCGGCGGCGATTTCCTTCGGTTCCTCCGCGCCGGGGTCGAGGGCGGGAGGGGCCGGGACGGTCCACATCCACTCTCGGAGCTTGTCCCGCTCGTGGGTGAGTTCGCGGATGTCGGTCTCGGCGTACTCGAACTCAGGGGACCAGAACAGCGCGTCGAAAGGACAGACCTCAATGCAGATACCGCAGTACATGCACAGGGAGAAGTCGATGGCGAAGCGGTCGAGGACGTTGCGGCTGCGCTCGCGGCCGCCGGGGGCCGCCGCCGGGACCGTCTCCTTGTGGGAGTCGATGTAGATGCACCAGTCGGGGCACTCACGGGCGCACAGCATGCAGACCGTGCAGTTCTCCTCGAACAGGCCGATCACACCGCGAGTGCGGGGCGGGAGGTCGGGCTGAACGTCCGGGTACTGCTCGGTGACGGTCCTCTTCGTCATCGTGCGGAGGGTGACGGCCAGACCTTTGGCCAGGCCGGAGCCGGGAAAACGGGGCCGGGTGGGCGGGAGGGGCTCGGCCATGGTTAGGAGATCACCACCTTGACGATGCCGGTGAGGGCGATCTGGGCGAGGGAGAGGGGGACCAGGAGAGTCCAGGAGAGTTTCTGCAGCTGGTCCTCGCGCAGGCGGGGGTAGGTGACGCGGAGCCAGATGACGACGAAGGCCAGGACGGCCGTCTTCAGCAGGGTCCAGACCCAGCCGAGGCCGTCGGCACCCCAGGGACCGTGCCAACCGCCCAGGAAAAGGACGGTGGTCAGACCGCACAGAACGATGATTCCGGCGTACTCGGCGAGGAGGAACAGGGCGAAGCGCAGGCCGGTGTACTCGGTGTAGGCGCCGAAGATGATCTCCGAGTCGGCGACGGGCATGTCGAAGGGCGGGCGCTGGAGTTCGGCGAGGCCGGCGACGAAGAAGACGATCGCGCCGACGATCTGCCAGGGCAGCCACCACCACTCGAAGGCGTCGAGGATGCCGGGGAGGGAGACGGTGCCGGCCGCCATGGCCACCGAGGCGGCGGTGAGCAGCATCGGGAGTTCGTAGGCGAGGAGTTGGGCGGCGGTGCGCAGGCCGCCCAGGAGGGAGAACTTGTTGGCGGAGGCCCACCCGGCCATGAGTGAGCCGAGGACGCCCACGCCCATCACCGCGAGCACGAAGAAGATGCCCGCGTCGATGACTTGGCCGACCGCGCCCTCGCCGGGGCCGATGGGGATGGCCAGCAGGACGATCAGGTACGGGAGGAGGGCTACGGCGGGGGCGAGTTGGAAGATACGGCGGTCCGCGCCCGCCGGGACCACGTCTTCCTTCTGCGCGAACTTGACGCCGTCCGCGACGAGTTGGGCCCAGCCGTGGAAACCGCCGGCGTACATCGGGCCGAGGCGGCCCTGCATGTGGGCCATGACCTTGTGCTCGGTCTGACCGACGATGAGGGGGAAGGTGAGGAAGACGACGAAGACGATCAGGAGTCGCAGGGCGACGTCGAGAGCGTCGTTCACTGCGGGCCTCCTGCGGGGTCTTCGGGGGTTGGAGCTTTGGGGCTTGGGGCTTGGGGGGCGGCTTCGGGATTCGGGGCGGACTCCTCGGGGGCCTCAGGGTCTTGGGGCGCCTGAGCTGCGTGGGGCGCCTTCGGATCGGGGGCTTGTTCCGCTCCCGAAGCGACTTCCGAAGCGGCATCCGAGGTGGACTCCGCGGATTCCGACGGTGGTTCTGGGCTGGATTTCGGGGCGTCGAAGGCCGGGCGGGCGTGGTGCCACGGGGCGTCTGGGCTGCGAGGAGTCGTGGGTGCCTTCGGCGGTGCGGCGGACTCGCTCTGGTCGTCGGACGACGGTTCCGGTTCCGGAGTGGTCGCGGGCTGCTGGCTGGCGGAACCCTGCGAGGCACTGCGGCTCCGGCGGGGGCCTGCGGGAGCGCTGCCCGTGCTCTCGGCTCCCGGTGACGTCTGGCCGGCCGAGCCCTCGGACGCGGTGCGGTTACGCCGTGGCGAGGAGGGTGAGGCCGGAGCCGAACCAGGCGTCGGCGTCTCCCCCGACGTACCAACTGCCGGTGCCGCGCCCGACGAAGCACCCTCGGTTGCCGGTGCCGACGAACCCTCCGCCGGACCAGCCCCCGCCTGGCTGGCGGAGCCATCCCCGGCCGTGCGGGTGCGGCGGGGCGGGCGGTCGCCTGTGGCTCGGGCTGGACGGTCGGCTGTGGCACCGGCGGGGCGTTCGACCGCCGCGCGGCCCGGGGCTCGGCCGGCTGCTCGGGCCGGGCGGGTCGGGGCCGGAGGGAGTTGGCCCTTTTGGGGGCCCCACTCGTTGGGGTCGGGGACGCCTGGGGGGAGGGTCTGGCGGCGTTTGGGGCCGCCGTGGTCGGACTCGCCCGGTTCCTTGGCGCCGGGCCAGGCCTTGGCTACGCGGGCCGCCAGGACGAAGTCCTTGCGCAGGGGGTGGCCTTCGAAGGTTTCCGGGAGGAGGAGGTGGTCCAGGGCGGGGTGGCCGTCGAAGACGACGCCGAACATCTCGTGGGTCTCGCGTTCATGCCAGGCGGCGCCCGCGTAGACGTCGACGGCGGAGGCGAGGGCCGGTGCCTCGTGCGGGACCGTGGTGCGCACCAGGAGGCGGCGGACCGGCGAGAGGGCCACGACGTGGGCGGAGACCCGGAAGCCGGTGCCCGGTTCGTCGACGGCGCTGAGCCAGTCGAAGTAGGTGCAGCCCAGTTCGTCGCGCGCCACTCGCAGTGCGGTGAGCCAGGTGGCGGGCGGGACGTCGACCGTCAGGACCTCGTAGGACTCCTCGGCGGTGGCCTCCGTACCGAAGAGTTCTTCGGCGGGGGCGGGGAGCCAGCCGACCAGGGTCATCGCGCGTCCCCCTCGGCCGAGGGAGTCGGCGGGGGCTTCACCAGGTCGCTCTGCAGGGCCGCTGTCGACGGGCGGGCCGGGGCTGCGCCGTAGCGCTCCGCCAGGGACTCGCGGGCGATCTTCTCCTGGAGTTTGAGGATTCCCTGGAGGAGGGCCTCGGGGCGGGGTGGGCAGCCGGGGACGTAGACGTCGACCGGGATGATCTGGTCGACGCCCTTGGTGACGGAGTAGGAGTCCCAGTAGGGGCCGCCGCAGTTGGAGCAGGCGCCGAAGGAGATGACGTATTTCGGTTCGGGCATCTGTTCGTAGAGGCGCTTGACCGCGGGGGCCATCTTGTCCGTGACCGTGCCGGAGACGACCATCAGGTCGGCCTGGCGCGGGCCGGGTGCGAAGGGGATGACGCCGAGGCGGATGAAGTCGTGGCGGGCCATGGACGCGGCGATGAACTCGATGGCGCAGCAGGCGAGGCCGAAGTTGAAGACCCAGAGGGAGTAGCGGCGGCCCCAGTTGAGGACCACCTTCATCGGCTCGGGGGCGAGGCGGGCGAGGGCGCCCAGGCGTTTCGGCTCGGGGAGGTACACCGGCTCCGGCGAGGACGAGGTCACTTCTGGCGTCACGTCCATGCCAGGACGCCCTTCTTGTAGGCGTACAGCAGGCCGACGGCGAGGAAGCCGAGGAAGATGAACATCTCCACGAGGGTCGTCGCACCGTAGCCGGGGGCGGCGAAGACCGTGGCCCAGGGGAACAGGAAGATCGAGTCGACGGCGAAGATGACGTAGAGGAAGGCGTAGACGTAGTAGCGGACCTGGGTGTGGGCCCAGCCCTCGCCGACGGGGTCGACTCCGCACTCGTAGGTCAGGAGCTTCTCGGGGGTGGGGACCACCGGTCTCAGCAGGCGGCCGGCGCCGAAGGCGACGGCTACGAAGAGCACGCCGACGACGGCGAGCAGTCCGACGACCGAGTACGACTCGAAGTAGTCCGCCGCGACGACGACGGTCGGATCGAGGACAGTCGGTTCCCGCACGTCCGCGTCCGTCCCTTCGCTGCTGTTCGACGATAGCTGCTGCTGTTCGACGATCTGCGATCTCTACGGACGGGAGTCTAGGCCCTGATAAAGAGACGGTAAGCAGCCCGTCAGGCTTGAGATCTGCTCGATATGCCGGGGCGGCACCGACGACCGTGCCGGGGGGTGGGGTTTTCCCCAGGGGAACCTGGCGGTCCTCCTCATGGCGCGAGGGCGCGGTGGGCGGCACGCTAGCCCATATGACCGAACGCCTCTCGTTCCCGACGCCCGCCCGGGAAGCCGCGCTGCCGGAGCAACCGGAGCACGACGACCGTCCGCCGCCCGCCCGTTTCGCCTACGACCGGCACACCTGGAAGGAGATCGCGCATCTGCTGGCGAACCTTCCGGTGTCGGTGGTCGGTTTCACCTACACCGTGGCGGTGCTGTTCTCCGGAGGCATGCTGGCCCTCACGGTGATCGGGTTCCCGCTGCTGACGCTCGGGCTGCTGGGCGCACGGCAGTTGGGCCGGTTCGAGCGGGCGCGGGCCAGGAAGCTGCTCGGGATGCGGATCGAGGAGCCCAGTCGGCTGCCCAAGCGGCGCAGGGGCTATCTGCCATGGCTGTGGATGACTCTGAAGGACCCGGTGGGCTGGCGCACGATTCTGTACGACTTCATGCGGCTGCCCTGGGGCATCCTCACCTTCACCATCACGCTGACCTCGCTGTTCGTGCTGTGGCCGGTGCTGCCGTTCATCGCGCGGGGGCTGGCCAACGCCGACCGGGCGATGGTGCGCGGCCTGCTGTCGCCGTCGGACGAGCTGGAGCAGCGGATCGCCGAGCTGGAGTCGGACCGGGGGGTCGTGGTCGACACGGCCAACGCCGATCTGCGGCGTATCGAGCGTGATCTGCACGACGGGGCGCAGGCCCGTCTGGTCAATCTGGCGATGGGGCTCGGTCTCGCCAAGGAGAAGCTCCTGGAGGACCCGGACACGGCCGCGGTGATGGTCGCGGAGGCGCACGGCGAGGTGAAGCTGGCGCTGCAGGAGCTCAGAGATCTCGCCCGGGGCATCCATCCGGCGGTGCTGACGGACCGGGGCCTGGACGCCGCGCTGTCGTCGGTGGCCTCGCGCTGCACGGTGCCGGTGAAGGTGACGGTCGACCTCGTCGCCCGGCCGGCCGCCGCGATCGAGGGCATCGCATACTTCACCGTCTCCGAGCTGCTGCAGAACATCAGCAAGCACAGTGCCGCGCGGACGGCCTCGGTGGAGGTGTGGCGGTCCGCGGACCGGCTGCTGATCCAGGTCGAGGACGACGGGCGCGGGGGCGCGCGCCTCGACGGCGGTACGGGGATGCGGGGGCTCGCGGACCGGCTGGGTGCCGTCGACGGGCTGTTCGTCCTCGACTCGCCGACCGGCGGCCCGACCACCGTCACGGCGGAACTGCCCTGGCGGGACCGCACGCCCGGATCGGCGTAGAGCCACCGCGGAGGTAGGGAAAACCCCCCGTCCAAGAGGCCGACGGACTCCATGGTTCGCGGACCTGCGACGCAGGAGGGTGGAGCTACGGCGGGACAGCCGCAGGACGAGAGAACGGGACGACGTCGATGGCCACGGAGTACGGACAGGGCTACGGGGACGGGCACGGTTTCGACAGCGGGCTCTCCGTCGCCGGTGAGCGCCGGCACCGGCTGCCCGCCGGGCTGCGGGCACCGTTCGAGGGACGCACCTGGCGTGCGTTCGGGTACGTACTGCTGAGCCTGCCGATCAGCATCGTGCTGTTCACCTACGCGGTCACGATGGTGGCCCTCGGCGCGGGTCTGCTGGTGACCTTCCTCGGGGTTCCCGTGCTGGCGGCGGGACTGGCCGGCTGCCGCGGGTTCGGGGCGATGGAGCGGGTGCGGGCGCGGAGCCTGCTGGGCGTGGAGGTGGCCGACCCGGAGCCGCTGCGGATGAGGAAGTCCGGCGTGCTGGCCTGGGTGGGTGCCGTGCTGAAGAGCGGCACGTCGTGGCGCTCGCTGCTGTACGCGGTGCTGCAGTTCCCGTGGTCGGTGTTCTCGTTCGTCATCGCGCTGAACTTCTGGGCGTACGGGTGGGCGGCGCTGACGTATCCGCTGTGGTTCTGGGTCTTTCCCGTGTACGCCGGTCAGGACGGGCTTCAGCTGTACGGCGACGGGACCCACAACATCTACCTGAACAACCCGTTCGAGATCACCGTGACCGCGTTGGTGGGGCTGTTGTTCACGTTGGCCACGCCCTGGATCGTGCGGGCGTTGACGACGGTGGACCAGGTGATGGTGCAGGGGTTGCTCGGGCCGACGCGGTTGTCCGCGCGGGTGGTGGAGCTGGAGTCGGACCGGGGGGTCGTCGTCGATACGGCGGCGGCGGATCTGCGGCGGATCGAGCGGGATCTGCATGACGGGGCGCAGGCGCGGTTGGTGGCGTTGGCGATGGATCTGGGGCTGGCGAAGGAGAAGCTGACGGAGGACCCGGAAGCGGCGGCCCGGATGGTGGGGGAAGCGCACGGTGAGGTGAAGACGGCGTTGCAGGAGCTGCGGGATCTGGCTCGGGGGATTCATCCGGCGGTGTTGACGGACCGGGGGCTGGATGCGGCGTTGTCCTCGGTGGCGTCTCGGTGCACCGTGCCGGTGCAGGTGGAGGTGGATCTGCCGGCTCGGCCTGCGCCGGCCATCGAGGGGATCGCCTACTTCACCGTGTCCGAGCTGCTGCAGAACATCAGTAAGCATTCGCGGGCTACTTGGGCGGCCGTGGATGTGTGGCGGGTGGAGAACCGGCTGATGGTGCAGGTTGTGGATGACGGGGTGGGTGGGGCGGATTCGTCCGGGGGCTCGGGGCTCGGGGGGTTGGCCGAGCGGTTGGATGCCGTTGATGGGATCTTGGTGGTGGATTCGCCCGCTGGAGGGCCTACTCGGGTGACTGCGGAGTTGCCCTGGCGGGCGGTGGGGTGACCTGGGGCGGTTCTCGCCCCCGACGGCCCTGAAGGGGCCTTGTCCTCAAACGCCGGACGGGCTGGAAAATGCTCACCGGCGTCGAGGCGTGTGCGCCAGCGTCCGGAGATGTGGCCCCGACCTGAAATGAACCCCCCGAAACCCGTCCTACCGTGCGCCTTTTCCCGCTGATTCGCGTTCGTCGGGCGCAGTGGGATGGGATTGCTGGAATGCTGGACCACCGGAGCTGCCGCGGGGGCCGACTTGGTCGGTGCGGTGGTCGGAGTCGGGCTCGGGGGGCCAAAGATCGTGGAGGACAGGGTGCGGGTGGTCATCGCCGAGGATTCAGTGCTGCTTCGGGAGGGCCTGACCCGGTTGTTGACCGACCTCGGACATGAGGTCGTCGCCGGGGTCGGGGACGGGGACGCGTTGATCAAGACCATTACGGAGCTGGACGGACAGGGCGAGCTGCCGGACGTGGTGGTCGCCGATGTGCGGATGCCGCCGACGCACACGGACGAGGGGGTGCGGGCCGCCGTACAGCTGCGGAAGGCGCATCCGGGACTCGGTGTGCTGGTGCTGTCACAGTATGTGGAGGAGCGGTACGCCACCGAACTGTTGGCCGGTTCCAGTCACGGGGTGGGCTATCTGCTCAAGGACCGGGTCGCCGAGGTGCGCGAGTTCGTGGACGCCGTGGTGCGGGTCGCCCAGGGGGGCACCGCGCTGGATCCCGAGGTGGTCGCGCAGTTGCTCGGGCGCAGCCGCAAGCAGGACGTGCTCGCCGGGCTCACACCACGGGAGCGGGAGGTGCTGGGGCTGATGGCCGAGGGGCGGACCAACTCGGCGATCGCCCGGCAGCTGGTGGTCAGCGACGGCGCGGTCGAGAAGCACGTCAGCAATATCTTTCTGAAGCTCGGACTGTCTCCGAGTGACGGGGATCACCGGCGTGTTCTCGCGGTGCTCACCTATCTGAACTCCTGACGGGCTGACACTTAGTCAGAAACCGCGGAGACATGCAGAGCGTCTCCACAAGGAGGCGTCGGGGGGCGAGAAATCATGACAAGTCAGGGCGGCGGACCGTCTCAAAACCGCGTCCATCATGCGAATGGCCGAGGGAAGGCGACCCTAACGGACGTAGGGTTGATCCTGGGAAGGCCTGCGGGAAGGCCGGTCCCAGACAGCCGCCTCGAAGGAGGTCCAGTTCAGTGACCAGCCAGGTCAGCAGGACAGCGGAACAGGCCGACGAAGCCGTCGTGGGAGAGCAGCGCAAACCGACGGGCGCGAAGGACGTACGCAGGCTGGACCGGGTGATCATCCGGTTCGCGGGGGACTCCGGTGACGGGATGCAGCTCACCGGCGACCGCTTCACCTCGGAGACGGCGTCCTTCGGAAACGACCTTTCGACACTGCCGAACTTCCCCGCCGAGATCCGCGCCCCTGCCGGCACCCTGCCGGGCGTCTCCTCCTTCCAGCTCCACTTCGCGGACCACGACATCCTCACCCCCGGCGACGCGCCCAACGTGCTCGTCGCCATGAACCCCGCCGCGCTCAAGGCGAACATCGCCGACGTGCCGCGCGGCGCGGAGATCATCGTCAACACGGACGAGTTCACCAAACGGGCGCTGCAGAAGGTCGGTTACGCGGCCTCCCCCTTGGAGGACGGCTCGCTCGACGGCTACAGCCTCCACGAGGTGCCGCTGACCACGCTGACGGTCGAGGCGCTCAAGGAGTTCGACCTCAGCCGCAAGGAGGCCGAGCGCAGCAAGAACATGTTCGCGCTGGGCCTGTTGTCGTGGATGTACCACCGGCCGACCGAGGGGACCGAGAAGTTCCTGCGGACGAAGTTCGCGAAGAAACCCGAGATCGCCGAGGCGAACCTGGCCGCGTTCCGCGCGGGCTGGAACTTCGGCGAGACCACCGAGGACTTCGCGGTCTCCTACGAGGTCGCCCCGGCCGCGACCGCGTTCCCGCCCGGCCTCTACCGCAACATCTCCGGCAACCTCGCCCTGGCCTACGGCCTGATCGCCGCCGCCCGCCAGGCCGACCTGCCCCTCTTCCTCGGCTCCTACCCCATCACCCCGGCCTCCGACATCCTGCACGAGCTCAGCAGGCACAAGAACTTCGGCGTACGGACCTTCCAGGCCGAGGACGAGATCGCGGGCATCGGCGCGGCGCTCGGCGCGGCCTTCGGCGGTTCGCTGGGGGTCACCACGACTTCCGGTCCGGGTGTGGCACTGAAGTCGGAGACCATCGGGCTCGCGGTCTCCCTCGAACTGCCGCTCCTCGTCATCGACATCCAGCGCGGCGGGCCGTCCACCGGTCTGCCCACCAAGACCGAACAGGCCGATCTGCTCCAGGCCATGTTCGGCCGCAACGGTGAGGCGCCGGTTCCGGTGATCGCGCCGAGGACGCCGGCCGACTGCTTCGAGGCGGCCCTGGAGGCGGCGCGTATCGCGCTGACGTACCGCACTCCCGTCTTCCTTCTCTCCGACGGTTATCTGGCCAACGGCTCGGAGCCCTGGCGGATCCCGGAGACGGACGAACTCCCGGACCTGACCGTGCAGTTCGCGCAGGGACCGAACCACACCCTCGACGACGGCACCGAGGTGTTCTGGCCCTACAAGCGCGACCCGCAGACCCTCGCCCGCCCCTGGGCGATCCCCGGCACCCCCGGCCTCGAACACCGCATCGGCGGCATCGAGAAGGAGGACGGGACCGGCAACATCTCGTACTCCCCCGCCAACCACGACTTCATGGTCCGCACCCGGCAGGCCAAGATCGACGGCATCGACGTGCCCGATCTGGAGGTCGACGACCCGCACGGGGCGAGCACGCTGGTGCTGGGCTGGGGGTCGACGTACGGGCCGATCACGGCGGCGGTGCGGCGGCTGCGCGGGGCCGGGGAGGCCATCGCGCAGGCCCATCTGCGGCACCTCAACCCGTTCCCGAAGAACCTGGGCGCGGTGTTGAAGCGCTACGACAAGGTCGTGATCCCCGAGATGAACCTCGGTCAGCTCGCCACGCTGGTCCGGGCGAAGTACCTGGTCGACGCCCACTCGTACAACCAGGTCAACGGCATGCCGTTCAAGGCTGAGCAGCTCGCCACGGCTCTCAAGGAGGCCATCGATGGCTGAGACGTCCACGGAAGGCACGGACACGATCGAGGCGCTTTCTCTCGTCCCCAAGGCCGAGGGCAGGCAGTCCATGAAGGACTTCAAGTCCGATCAGGAAGTGCGCTGGTGCCCCGGCTGCGGTGACTACGCGATTCTGGCGGCCGTCCAGGGCTTCATGCCGGAGCTGGGGCTGGCCAAGGAGAACGTCGTCTTCGTCTCGGGCATCGGCTGCTCGTCCCGTTTCCCGTACTACATGAACACGTACGGGATGCACTCCATCCACGGCCGGGCGCCGGCGATCGCGACCGGACTGGCGTCCTCCCGGCGGGACTTGAGCGTGTGGGTGGTGACCGGTGACGGTGACGCCCTCTCCATCGGCGGCAACCACCTCATCCACGCCCTGCGCCGGAACGTCAACCTCAAGATCCTGCTCTTCAACAACCGGATCTACGGCCTGACGAAGGGGCAGTACTCCCCCACCTCCGAGGTCGGCAAGATCACGAAGTCGACGCCGATGGGTTCGTTGGACGCGCCGTTCAACCCGGTGTCGCTGGCGATCGGTGCG
Source organism: Streptomyces pseudovenezuelae (assembly GCF_029892565.1). Classification (GTDB taxonomy): domain Bacteria; phylum Actinomycetota; class Actinomycetes; order Streptomycetales; family Streptomycetaceae; genus Streptomyces; species Streptomyces pseudovenezuelae_A. The sequence continues at coordinate 386,872 of NZ_JARXVH010000007.1, forward strand.
GAGGCGTCGTTCGTGGCGCGGACGATCGACTCCGACCGCAAGCACCTGACGGAGGTGCTGCGGCAGGCCGCCGCGCATCCCGGTACGGCGCTGATCGAGATCTACCAGAACTGCAACATCTTCAACGACGGTGCGTTCGAGGCGCTGAAGGACCGGCAGCAGGCGGAGGAGGCGGTGATCCGGCTGGAGCACGGGAAGCCGATCCGCTTCGGGGCGGACGGTTCGCGGGGCGTGGTGCGGGATGTGGCCACGGGTGACCTGAAGGTCGTGACGGTGACGCCGGAGAACGAGTCACAGATCCTCGTCCACGACGCCCACGCGGCCTCCCCGACAACGGCGTTCGCCCTGTCCCGCCTCGCCGACCCGGACACCCTCCACCACACCCCGATCGGCATCCTGCGCTCCGTGGACCGGCCGGTGTACGACACGCAGATGAGCGACCAGCTCGACACGGCGATCGAACAGAACGGCAAGGGGGAGCTGGCCGCGCTGTTGGCGGGCGGGGATACCTGGACGGTTGTGGGCTGACGGCAACGGACATGCGGAAGGGCCCGGATGAGATCGGTCATCCGGGCCCTTTACGTCGGTCGACATCAGCCGAGTCAGGCTTCGGGGATGTCCCGCTTGGCCCTGAGGAGAGTTTCGCGGGTGATGACGACAATGCGCTCGTAATCGGCTCTGGCAGCGTCTGCGGGCAAGAGTCCGTCTAGTTCCTCGGTTCGGTCAGTACCGATGACCGCAAAATTTCCGTCGCTCAGCTCGAACACATCGGGACACGTCTCGCCGGTCATTGATCCTCGCTGGCGAGGCGAGTCGCCGATTCGGCGGAGAATGCTGACGACAGGGAATTCGCTGCGCACGCGGGGGCCCTTTTCTACTTTCTACGTCCGGACACAAATGAAGGTCCGGCCCCAGGTGACTACGGGGCCGGACGCAACACGTCTCGCGCGAGGATACCTGATTACCCAGAGGTAATTAGGGCGAATCCTTTATGCGCCCAACCGCGTCCACCGAGCCCACGCATTCGCTCGGAAATCACCTCTGTCGACTTATTGATTACATCACGTCAGGAATTCGGCTCATCCTCTGTGCCGACAACCCACCATTCGTCCGGATCGTCACCTAATTCGTCGACAATTACATTCACGACATCGCCCACCCGAGCCTCTAATGAATGGCGTGGCAGGCTCAGCCGGTGCTCCCGAGTCGTTTCCCAATACTCCGCAAAGACCGGGTTGCGAGCCAGCACCCGCAGATGGCCGATCAGCTCCTCCCAGCCGTAGGCACCTATGCGATGCCCCAGCAGGATGGCGCTGTACTCGCGGTTGACGAACAGGACTTGGCGGCGCTTGTGGTCCGAGAGCTCGCGCAGGGTGCTCATGGCTGCGGCCAGCGCGGGGTCGGCGATCGCGCGGTCCACCTGCTCGGCCGTGATGCGGTGCAGCATCAGCAGGTTGGCGTTCCTGATCTCCTCGGCGACACAGGTGAGTTGGTGAAGCACGGCCAGCGCCAGTTCCTCCTGCCGCCGGCGCCAAGCCTGGCGTGGAAAGGGGGTGTGCACCCGGCCGCTCCTCATTCGCGCTGCAGAACCGATCCTTCGCGCATCCGGAATCTGTCTGGCCATGCGACCCCCGAGTAGGCGTCCGCACGCCGATCGAAGTCCTCGTGGGCGGCACGAGGGCCGGCGCGCGGTTGGGTACTGCGCTCCGCCCCCAGGATGCCGGGCGACTCAAGTCGGCGCGGGAGGCGGAGAGGGGGCGCACGGGTGGACGTGGCGCTCGTGTCATCCGACGCCCTGACATGTGTGTGCCCAGCGAGCGCCGTCCGCATTCGTTCGGCGGAGCCGCTACACGCACGTCATCCCTGCTCAGCGGCCGCTTTCCGGGTGTCGTACACCTCGCGCGCCTCCAGTACCTCGGGTATCCGGCGTTCGGTCCACAGGGCCAGCGCCCGCACCTGTTCCGCGGCCTCGCGGCCCAGGTCGGTCAAGGAGTAGTCGACCCTCGGTGGGATCACCGGCTTGGCGTCGCGGTGGACCAGGCCGTCCCGTTCGAGGGTCTGCAAGGTCTGGGTCAGCATCTTCTCGCTCACCATCCTGTCGCTCACCCGCCCGATCGCGCGGCGCAGTTCGCTGAAGCGGTACGGGCGGTCGAGGAGTTCGATGAGAACCAGGACACCCCAGCGGCTGGTGACGTGCTCCAGGACGAGGCGGTAGGGGCACATCGTGTCGACGGGGGCACTCTTCACATCAGCATCAGCATCGGCTGCGGTACTTACGGGCATGCCAGTACCTTACTTCAAAGTGGGTACTTTCGGAGAGTTAGTGCTGCCCCTAGGGTTAGTGCATACGCACCCCTGAGGAGTTCTGAATCATGAGCATCGTTGTCACCGGAGCCACCGGCCACCTCGGCCGTCACGTCGTGGAGCAGCTGCTGGAGAAGGTTCCGGCGGAGCAGATCACCGCCGTCGTACGGGACGAGGCCAAGGTCGCCGACTTCGCCGCGCGGGGCGTGCGGATCGCCGTCGCCGACTACAACGCCCCCGAGACCTTCGACGACCTCTTCGCCGCCGGCGACAAGGTGCTGCTCATCTCCGGCAGTGAGTTCGACAAGGGCCGCGTCCAGCAGCACACGGTCGTCATCGAGGCCGCGAAGGCCGCCGGCGTCGCTCTGCTCGCGTACACCAGCGCCCCCAACTCCCTGACGGCCGCGCTCGCCGACGACCACCGCGGTACCGAGAAGGTGCTGCTGGCCTCCGGCCTGCCCTACTCGCTGCTGCGCAACGGCTGGTACCACGAGAACTACACCGAGAACCTGGCCCCCGCCCTGGAGCACGGCGCCGTCGTCCAGGCCGCCGGCGACGGTCGCGTCTCCTCCGCCTCGCGCGCCGACTACGCGGCCGCCGCCGTCGCCGTACTGACCGGCGAGGGGCACGAGAACACGGCGTACGAGCTGGGTGGCGACGAGGCGTGGAGCTTCGCGGAGTACGCGGCCGAGCTGAGCCGGCAGACCGGGCAGGAGATCGTCTACAGCCCCGTCTCCGTCGAGGCCTACAGCGGCATTCTCGCCGGCGCCGGTCTGCCCGGTCCGTTCGTCGCGATCCTCGCGGGCGTGGACGCCTCCATCGAGAAGGGCGAACTCGTCGTCGCCACGGGTGACCTGTCTCGGCTCACCGGGCGGCCGACCACCCCGCTCGCCGACGCGATCGCGGCCGCCGTCAAGGGCTGACGCCCAGGTCAGACCCGCGGACCCCGCCTGTCATGACCGTATACCGATACGGACATGACAGGTGCGGGCGCTCGGCGTTACCTTCGTGCCTGCGTGCGTGTGCGACCAGGTGAGGGGGAGGGCCCGTGAGCGGGAAGCCGAAGGGTGAGCGGCAGATAGGACTGCTGAACGGCTTCGCGGCGTACGGGATGTGGGGTCTCGTTCCGCTGTTCTGGCCCCTGCTGAAGCCTGCCGGAGCGATCGAGATCCTCGCCCATCGCATGGCCTGGTCGCTCGTCTTCGTCGGGGTCGCGCTTCTATTCGTACGGCGCTGGGCCTGGGCCGGCGAGTTGCTGCGGCAGCCGCGCAGGCTGGCGCTGGTGGCGGTGGCCGCGGCGGTCATCACCGTCAACTGGGGCGTCTACATCTGGTCCGTCAACAGCGGGCACGTGGTCGAGGCGTCGCTCGGGTACTTCATCAATCCGCTGGTCACCATCGCCATGGGCGTGCTGCTGCTGAAGGAGCGGCTGCGGCCGATGCAGTGGGCCGCGGTGGGGGTCGGGTTCGCGGCGGTGGTCGTGCTCACCGTGGGGTACGGGCAGCCGCCCTGGATCTCGTTGACGCTCGCGTTCTCCTTCGCCACCTATGGGCTGGTGAAGAAGAAGGTCAATCTGGGGGGCGTCGAGTCGTTGGCCGCCGAGACCGCGATCCAGTTCCTGCCGGCGGTGGGGTATCTGGTGTGGCTGGGGGCGCGGGGCGATGCGACCTTCGTGAGCGAGGGTGCCGGGCATGCCGCGCTGCTCGCCTCGACCGGGATCGTGACGGCGCTGCCTCTCGTCTGCTTCGGGGCCGCGGCGATACGCGTGCCGTTGTCCACGCTGGGCTTGCTGCAGTATCTGGCGCCCGTGTTCCAGTTCCTGCTCGGGGTGCTGTACTTCCACGAGGAGATGCCGGTGGAGCGGTGGGCCGGGTTCTCCTTGGTGTGGCTGGCCCTGTGTCTGCTCACCTTTGATGTGTGGCGGGCGGCGGCCGCGGGGCGGCGGCGGTTGGAGCCGGCCCGGGCCGATGTGCCTGCGGCCGCTCCGGTGGACGTCTGACCTCGTCCTCGAAAACCCGTCGAGCTGAGATTGTCAGACCCGCGTTGGATAGTGGACGTATGACTCAAGCAGCCGCGCCCACGCCCGATCCCGCAGCCGTTCCCACCCCCATCCACTGGAAGCTCGTCATCGACTCCGGTGATCCGCACGCCCAGGCCGACTTCTGGGCCGCCGCCCTGCACTACTCGGTCGAGGACAACAGCGCCCTCGTCGAGCGGTTGCTGGAGGTCGGGGCGTTGCCCAAGGAGGCGACCGTCGAGCATCTCGGGCGGGCCGCGTTCCGGGATCTGATCGCTGTGCGGCATCCGGCGGATCCGTTCGACGCGGGCAGCGGTACCGGGCTGGGGCGGCGGCTGCTGTTCCAGCGGGTGCCGGAGGCGAAGAGCGGCAAGAACCGCCTGCATCTGGATCTGCATCCCGGCCCGGAGCTGCGGGACGGCGAGGTCGAGCGGCTGGAGGGGCTCGGGGCGAGTGTGCTGCGGCGGGTGAAGGAGGCAGGTGGGGAGTGGGTCGTGATGGCCGATCCGGAGGGGAACGAGTTCTGCGTGCAGTAGGAGTTCACCCTCGGATATCCGGTATGTGAACTCGCTGTCCTGATACCGCTCTTGACGTGGAAATGGTCAAGGCTTCACCATCCTGGGACCCCATCCACTGTGGAGTCCCTGTGATTCCCGATGAAGCCGGAGCCCCCCACATGGCCCCCCGCATCAAGCTCGCAGCTGGTGTTTCTGTTGTCATGCTCCTGACTGGCGGATCCATAGTCGGCGCGGCACCCGCGCCCACGGCCGCACCGACGCTCGCCGCCGCGCCCGACATCCCCGTGGCCAACGTCAAGGCCCACCTGGCCCAGCTCCAGTCCATCGCCACCGCCAACGGCGGCAACCGCGCGCACGGCCGTACCGGCTACAAGGCCTCCCTCGACTACGTGAAGGCCAAGCTCGACGCGGCCGGATTCACCACCACCATCCAGCAGTTCACGTCCTCCAGCCGCACCGGCTACAACCTGATCGCCGACTGGCCCGGCGGGGACACCAACAAGGTCGTGCTGTCGGGCTCCCACCTCGACAGCGTCACCGCAGGGGCCGGCATCAACGACAACGGCTCCGGTTCCGCGGCCATCCTGGAGACCGCGCTCGCCGTCTCGCGGACCAACTACCAGCCCACCAAGCACCTTCGGTTCGCCTGGTGGGGCGCGGAGGAGCTCGGAATGGTGGGCTCGCGCTACTACGTCAACAGCCTCACCACCGCCAACCGCCAGAAGATCAGCGGCTATCTGAACTTCGACATGATCGGCTCGCCCAACCCCGGCTACTACGTCTACGACGACGACCCGGCCATCGAGAAGACCTTCAAGGACTACTACGCCGGCATCGGCGTCCCCACGGAGATCGAGACCGAGGGCGACGGGCGCTCCGACCACGCGCCCTTCAAGAGCGCGGGCGTCCCCGTCGGCGGGCTGTTCAGCGGCGCCGACTACATCAAGACGAGCGCCCAGGCGACCAAGTGGGGCGGTACCGCGGGGCTCGCCTTCGACCGGTGCTACCACGCGTCCTGCGACACGACGGCCAACATCAACGACACCGCGCTCGACCGCAACAGCGACGCGATCGCTTACGCGGTGTGGTCGCTGTCCCAGTAGGTCCAGGTCTGAGTCCAGGTCCAGGTCCAGCTCTGAGTCCAGGTCCAGGTCCAGCTCTGAGTCCGGGTCCGGGCTCGGGTTGAGGGCCGGGCCCGTTGTCTGTGCCCTCAGCCTCGGCGGGCGCGTTCGGTGAGGCGACCCATTCGGGCCCGGGCCGCCTCCAACTGCTCGATGTCCTCGGCGGCCGGGCCGTCCTCCGCCGTCAACTCCGTCCACAGGCCGATCAGTTCGCGCCCGAGGGACAGGCCCTGCTCCGGGTCGCGCACCGCGCGCCAGGCGGAGGCCGCGCTCTGGATGTTGCCGTACGCCGCCTCCGCGTCCCGCGTGTGGCGGCGGATCCGGGCGAGGTCGATGGAGAGGTGGAAGGAACGGACCGGGTCGCCGGCCAAGTAGGCGATGTACGAGGTGAGTTCGCGCAGCCGGAGCACCTCGGGGTGCTCAGGACCGAGCGCCCGCGCGCCCTCCCCCACGGTGCGCTCCGCCAGTTCGGCCGCCGCGTCGATGCGGCCGTCCTTCACCGCCTCGTTGATCCGCGCCATCGGCTCCGCGAGCATCGGCGGAACCGTCGAAGGGGCGTCGTCGAACACGGCTTCCGCCACCGCGTCGAAACCCCGGGCGGGGGTCGGCCTGGAGTCGGCGTCCGGCTCCGGCTCGGGCGGCAGGGCGGGGAGCGGGATCGCGTCCATCTGCGGCGGCGGACCGAACTCGCCCAGCGGTGCGGTGACCGTCCCGGGGACGCGGTCCTCGACCCACTCCGGCACGGCACGCAGCGGGAACGTGGGCACGTTCTCGCCCAGCGGCAACGGTTCCGAGACCGCCTTCATCCGGAAGGTCGGCGGCGAGTCCTGGGGCTCCGCGGCGGGGTGAAGGAGGTGGGCCGGCTTGTCGCCCTGGGGGCGGTGCGGTGGTGACTGCGGCTGTGGCTGCGGCGGCTCGATGGCGGCCGGGGGCGCGGGGGCGGGGGCCGGGGGGAACGCTGATGCGGCGGGCGCGGGCGTCGACGGGATCCCGGATGCGGGGGCGGACGGCAGCGCGGGCGGGAGTGCGGGGGCGGACGAAGGAGCGGCGGCGGGCGTGGGCCTGGACGGGGGCGCCGGCGCGGCAGACTGCTCGGGCGCCCCGTGACTCTCCTGTGAGCTGTCCGGCACGCCGGGCCACTCCTGCGAACCCTCGGACGCCCCGAACGCGTCTCGCGATCCGCCCGGCACCCCCGTCTCTGCCGCTTGCCCCACCTGCCCTACCTGCCCCAGTTGCCCTGCCTCCGGCGGAGCCAGCGGTACCGGCTCCCCCGTGAAGTCGCTGGAGCCGTCCGGGGCGACCCGGAGCTGGACGACGTAGCCGATGCGCTCGTCGTGGATCGTGGCGTGGACCGGGTGGCCGGCGGCGAGGGCGATGCGGTGGAGGTGGTTCAGTACGGTCTGCTGGAGTTCCTCGCCGGGGGCCGCGTTGACCGGTACGCCGCCCACGGACGCGGGCCCGGTGCCGGGGACGTGGACGTCGATCGGCGCCGCCATGAGGGCCGCCGACCGCTCGGCGCGCTGCTGTTCACGCTTCTTCTCACGGCTGAGTCGAGACATCGGTTCCCTCACTCGGATGCGTCGGGGTCGGGCGGGTGAGGCGTTCGGGTTCCATGGTGCTCCCTCCCGCCTCGGGTTTCCGCTCCCCCGGCGTCAAGATCCGGTCCTACTGTGGTCCGGTCGTACACGTACTGTTGAGTCTCTCCGGTCGCTCCTGTTCTCCAGGTCACCGGGACGTCACAGACTCGTCCCAGGAGCCCGCGCGCCGTCCCGGAACCGTCGCGGAGTCGTGCGTACCGGTTGGCGTGGCGAGGGAGGAGCGCGGGCATGCGGACCGATGTGCAGCAGGGACCGGAGATCTGGATCCGCGGACCGGTCGCCTTACCGGAGGAGCCGTACGGGCCCGCCCGTGCCTCCGGCGGCGACCGGCGCTACTCCTGGGTCGGCACACACGGCGGCGCCGGTGTCTCCACCCTCTCCACGGTGTACGGGGGTCACGACTGCGGGCGCGAGTGGCCCGGACCTGACGCTCCCCGGTCGGTGCTGCTCGTCGGCCGTACGCATGCGTCGGGGCTGGCCTCGGTGCTGGGCACGCTGGAGATGTTCCGGCGCGGGGAGGCGCCGCCTGAGCTGTACCTCGACGGCGTCGTGCTGGTCGCCGACGCGCCGGGACGGCTGCCGAAGCCTCTCGACCGGGACGTGCGGCTGCTGGAGTCGATCATCGACGTGTACCGGGTGCCGTGGGTGCCCGCCTGGCGTCTCGGTGACTTCGGCGGGGCTCCTCCGAAGGAGACGGCGGTGCTCGCGCGGCTCACGGCTACGCCGTGACGTCCTTCGTCGTGAAGCGCGCCCAGGCCGCCGAGCCGAACACCACCGCGTACAGGGCCTGCAGGCCCAGGTTCTTCGTCAGGTCGTCCCAGTAGATCGGGTCGCGCATGAGGTCGGCGAACGACAGCCAGTAGTGGGAGAAGAAGTACGGCTGGATCGTGTGCAGTTGGGGGATCTGGTCGAGGATCTGGATCGTGATCAGCAGGCCGACGGTGGTCGCCATCGCCGCGATGCCGCTGTTGGTGAGGGTCGACACGAACAGGCCCAACGCCGCCATGCCGATCAGGGACGCGGCGACGGCCAGGGCGATCAGCAGGGCCCGGCCCAGGCCGTCGGTGAAGCTGATCTGGGTGCCGGAGATCGTGGTCAGACCTCCGAGTGGGAACAGGATGGCGCCTACCGCCAGAGCTGAGACGGCTACCACCAGGGTGGCTACCAGGCAGAAGGTCAGTACCGTCGCGTACTTGGTGAGCAGCAGGCGGGTGCGGCCGGCGGGGGCGACCAGGAGGTAGCGGAGGGTGCCGGCGTTGGCCTCGCCCGCGATCGCGTCGCCGGCGATGACGCCGATTGCCATCGGCAGGAAGAACGGGAGCGTTGCCGCCAGCGCGGTGAAGACCAGGAAGAGGCCGTTGTTGGTGATCTGGGAGATGAAGGCGGGGCCGCCGCCTCCTCCGGGGCCTGTGCCTGAGCTGTCGCTCGTTTCGATCTTTACCGCGATGCCTACGAGGATCGGTACGGCCGCCAGAACGCCCAGGAGGGCTAGCGTGCGCCAGCGGCGGAAGGTTGTGAGTAGTTCGTTGCGGAAGAGGGTGCCGTAGAAGGTTGTTCGGCGGCTGACTGTATTTCGTGGCTGGGCGCGCCCACGCGGCGGTAGCCGCAAATTCGATTCAGCCCCGCGCCCCTTAGGGGCGCCCACTTCAGCCTGCGACATCGAAGCCCTCCCCCGTCAGCGCCACGAAGGCGTCCTCCAGTGAGGCTCGTTCGATGCCGAAGCCCCGCACTCGTACGTCTGCCTTCACCAACGCGGCGTTGATGTCGGCCAGTTCGCGGTCCGGGGGTTCGGCGGTCACGCGGTCCTCTGTGATGACGACGTCCGCCGCGCCCTGTTCCTTCAGTACCCGGGCCGCGTCCCCGGTGTCCGGGGTCGTCACGACCAGGCGGCCTCTCGCGCCCGCTGCCAGGTCGGCCACCGGGCCCTGGGTGATGAGGCGGCCCTGGGCCATGACGGCCGCGTGGGTGCAGACCTGCTCGATCTCGTCGAGGAGGTGGGAGGAGAGGAAGACGGTCGTACCGTCGGAGGCCAACTCCCGGACCAGGGAACGGATTTCGCGCATCCCCTGCGGGTCGAGTCCGTTGGTGGGCTCGTCGAGGACGAGCAGTTTGCGTGGCTGGAGAAGCGCCGCCGCCAGGCCCAGTCGCTGCTTCATGCCGAGTGAGTACGCCTTCGCCTTCTTGCCGGACGCGGCCGTCAGGCCCACCCGGTGCAGCGCCGTGGCGACGCGGGTGCGCCGGGTGCGCGGGTCGGCGGTCGGGTCGGCGGCGTCGTAGCGGATGAGGTTGTCGCGGCCGGAGAGGAAGCCGTACAGGGCCGGGCCCTCGATCAGGGCGCCGACGTGCGGGAGGACGGCGCGGGTGGTGCGCGGCATGGGGCGGCCGAGCACGCGCGCCGTGCCCGAGGTGGGCTCGATGAGGCCCATCAGCATGCGGATGGTGGTGGTCTTGCCGGAGCCGTTGGGACCGAGGAAGCCGAAGACGCTGCCCGCCGGGACGGTCAGGTCGAGACCGTCCACGGCGAGCTGTCCGCCGCGGTAGCGCTTGGTGAGGCCGCGGGTGGCGATGACGCTGTCACCCGGGTCCCCCTGCTCCGGCTCCGTGGCGGACGCTTCGCCCATCGGCTCCCTCGATTCGTCGTACTCGTCGAGCGGTACAGCGGTACTCGTCGTGCGGCTACGTCCTACTTCGCGGCGTCGGCCGCCTTCACCAGCGTGTCCTTGGTGACCGCGCCGACGTAGACCTTGCCGTCGTCGGTGATCAGGGCGTTGATCAGGCGGGTCTTGAAGACCGTGCCCGAGCCGAACTTGCCGGACGCCTTGTCGCCGAGCGAGTCCAGGAAGCCGCCGAAGGCACCGGCCTCGGAGCCGGACGGGACGCCCTGGCCGCCGGTGTCGAAGGTGGCGATGGAGTCCCAGCCGTCACCGATGACGTTCAGGCCGTCCATGCCCTGGCCGAGGTCCTCGCCGGACTTGTCCCCGGACTTGTCCCGGGACCTGTCCTCGCTCTTGCCGTCGCTCTTCTTGCCGCCGTCGACCTGTCCGTCCTCCGTGACCTTCGCGCCCTTGGGCGGCGTGAAGTCGAAGGTGGACGCGGCGGGCTTGGCATAGCTGATCTTGGTGAAGCCGGCGTCGACGACGGCCGCGCCGCCGCTCGCCGGGGTCAGCGTGAACTTCAGCGGCAGGCCGGTCTTGGCGTCGACGGCCACGGTGATCTGGCCGACCGTGGAGCCGGAGTCCTTGGGCTTGATGACCAGGCGGTAGGCGTCCCGGCCGGCGACCTGGGCGGTGCCTTGGACCTTCACGGAGGTCGTGGAGTCGACCGCCTTCAGGGCGTCCTTGGCGAGCTGCTCGGGAGTGGCGGGCGCCTCCTCCTGCTTGTCCTTGGCGCTCGCGCTGTCGTCGGCGGTGGCGTGGTAGACCTCGTTCGTCCCGCTGTCGTAGCCCCAGACGTCCTTGCCGTCGTGGATCAGGCTGTACTCGGCCGCGCTCTCCAGGAGCGACAGCTTCTGCCTGTCCGGACCGTCGGCCGCGACGCGCAGGGTGTGCGTCCCGGAGGCGAGTTCGGTCAGCTTGGTGGACGGGTCGGCGGACGAGCCGTCGCCCGAGGCGGTGGCGCCCTGCGTCAGGCTGCTCTCCAGACCGCCGAGGTTCGGCAGCCCCAGATCCGTGGTGATCTTCACGGTGCCGGACATCTGCTGTACGTCCGACTTCGCGATCTTCTCGATGAGCTGCTGCGCGGTGATGTTCGGCAGGTCGGGGTCACCGGAGTCGGCGAGCGCGGGGACGAGCCCGATGGTCGCCGCCGCCACCCCCAACACCGCGACCGGGACGACGTAGCGCGTGGCCTTGCGGCGGCCGGCGCGCAGGTCGTCTGCCTCCTCGGCGGACGTGCTGTCGTCGGTTTCGTACGGTGCCATGTGTGCCTTACCTCCGTCGTCGGCGGCGGCTGTCCAGCTGCACTCGCTTTCCACCCCGTGCCGCCATTCTCACCCGAATCGGTGAGGAGTGGTGTTTTCCGTGGTTTCCATCTGACCAAATCGGCGGGAGGTAAGCGTCAGACCCCGGACTCAACTCGATGTACACCTGCGGGATGACATGAGGAGGCGGCGCCTCCCCCGACCCGTAGGGGTCGTGTCGGGGAGGCGCCGCCCGGATGAGCTTGCGTCAACTGGCGTGCCGGCTCTGCCGGGAGGCTCAGCCCCGCAGGAAGACGTAGTCCGCCTGGTAGGGCACGCCCACGATCGTGCCGGGTGTGCAGGAGCCGGTCGGGGCGACCCCGCCGACGGTGTTCAGGCGCAGGATCTCGGTGGTGTGCGCGAGCAGGCCGTGGTGCTTGCCGGAGCGGGTGGCCTTGAGGTCGAGTTCGGGGATGTTGGCGTCGCCGTTCGCGGTCTTGGTGATGACCGCGCCGGTGACCGCGCTGCCGTCGGGCGCGATCCACTGCGGCGTACCGGAGTTGGGCTTGACGAAGGTGTGCTTGATGCTGCCGCCGAGCAGGGCGCTGACGTCCCGCTGGGCGAAGGCGTACCCGCCGCCCTCGGCCGGCTTGCACTCGTAGATCTGCCTGCCCTTGACCACGGAGGCCTGGAAGTTGTGCAGGGCGTCGCGGAAGTCGAAGTCGGCGACCGTGACCTTGTGGAGCTGGCCGCGGACGGCGCCGCCCGGGAACTGCGCGGTGTGCAGGTTGGCGTAGAAGGCGCCGGGGTCGGACTTCAGGGCGTCGAGCAGGGCCCTGTCCCTGACCTTGACGGTGCCGGTGACGCTGTGGTTCTTGATCTTGCCGAGCAGCTTGGTGAAGTCGACCTTGACGCCGCCGTTGGTGCCCTTGGCGCCCTGGTGGATGTGGAGCATGGTCGGCCGGCCGGTGCCGCGCCAGGTCACGGCGACGGAGACCTTGTCGCCCTTGACCTTGATGAACTCGACGGCGGCGCCGTCCTTGTCGCCGACGGCGGGGCCGCCGGCCACGGGCACCTCGTTGCCGCCGCGCAGGCTGGTGGCGAGCAGGGTTCCTCCGGTGCCGCCGGAGACGGTGCCGCTCTGCGTGACGATGTCCTGGCCCATGACGGCCGAGTCGTCCATGCCTTTCATGTCTTTCATGTCGCCCATGCCGGCGGAGTGGCTCGCGTGGTCGGCGCGGGTTCCTCCGGAGGCGAAGGCGGGAATCACCGCGGCGGAGATTCCGCCGGCGGCCGCCACCGCGACCGCGGTGACGATGAGGCTCTTGCGGCGCTTCGAGAACGTCGTGTTCATGCCCATGATGCTGTTTTCTCCCCGTATTCAAGCCGACGCCCCCTGCGTCAGCTTCTGGGCATGAATTCGGAGCAGATCTCAGATTGGATTTAGTCCAGAGGTGTGACGTGTATCACCTAGCCGTGGTCACCGTGCCGAGCGTGCCTCAGCCCGCGCGGTGCACCACCGCGTCGCACAGCTCCACCAGCGCCGACTTCGCGTCGCACTCCCGCAGCGGCGCCAGCGCGGCCCGCGCGTCCTCGGCGTACCGGACCGTGTCCCGGCGTGCCTGCTCCAGCGCGGGGTGTTCGCGCAGCCCGGCCAGCGCCTCGGCGTGCCGTGCGTCGTCGGTCAGGTCGGAGTCCAGCAGCTCGCACAGGGCGATGTCCTCGGCGAGCCCCAGCCGCGCCACCCGCTCGCGCAGCCGCAGCACGGGCATGGTCGGGATGCCCTCGCGCAGGTCGGTGCCCGGCGTCTTGCCGGACTCGCGGGTGTCGGACGCGATGTCCAGGACGTCGTCCGCGAGTTGGAAGGCGACACCGAGCCGCTCGCCGTACTGCGTGAGCACGTCGACGACCGTCTCCTCGGCGCCCGACATCAGCGCGCCGAAGCGGCACGAGACCGCGACCAGGGAGCCCGTCTTGCCGGCGAGCACGTCCAGGTAGTGGTCGATCGGGTCCCGTCCGTCCTGCGGACCCGCGGTCTCCAGGATCTGGCCGGTCACCAGGCGTTCGAACGCCTCGGCCTGCACCCGGACCGCCTCGGGGCCGAGGTCGGCCAGGATGTGCGAGGCGCGCGCGAACAGGAAGTCACCCGTGAGGACGGCCACCGAGTTGCCCCAGCGGGTGTTGGCGCTGTCGACCCCGCGCCGCACCGTCGCCTCGTCCATGACGTCGTCGTGGTACAGCGTCGCGAGGTGGGTCAGCTCCACCACCACCGCGGACGGCACGATCCCCGGCGCGTAACGGTCCCCGAACTGCGCGGCGAGCATCACCAGCAGCGGACGGAACCGCTTGCCGCCGGCCCGTACGAGGTGCTGCGCGGCCTCCGTGATGAAGGGGACCTCACTCTTGGTGGCTTCGAGCAGTCCCTCCTCGACAGCCGCCATCCCGGCCTGGACATCGGCTTCCAGAGCCTGGTCCCGCACGCTCAGCCCGAACGGCCCGACGACGGTCACGAGGGATCTCCTGTCTGCTGGTGTCCACGGGTGGTTACACGGTTTGTCGATAGGTCGCTGCCATCACTCAAGTCAGCGTATCCGGTCAAGTTTCGATCACCGATGCCGCCCACGCGTGCTGCCCTGGCGGGCACGGATGCCACCCGCCCGTGCAGCCCGGGCGATATCCGATCACGACGGGTATGTTTTTGATCACTTGATAAGGACGGACATTTATCGACTTACATGGAAGTAGTGGAGCGTGTCCCGAACCGAGGTAGACGTCGAACCCGAGGACCAACCGCCGCCCGAGGACGACCACGCCTTCTTCGGCCAGCCGAAAGGCCTGCTCACGCTCTCCGGCCTGGAGGTCTGGGAGCGCTTCTCGTTCCTCGGCATGCAGGCCATCCTCGTCCTCTACTTCGCGGACACCGTCGCCCACGGCGGCATGGGCATGTCGGCCGGCACCGCCGCCTCCGTCTCCGCCGCCTACGGCACCCTCGTCTACCTGGTCTCGGTCGCCGGCGGCTGGCTCGCCGACCGCATCCTCGGCTCGTACCGCTCGGTCCTGTGGGGCGGCGTCCTGATCGCCTGCGGCCACTACGCGATGGCCGTGCCGACGGGGACGATGACCTGGGTCGGCCTCGGGCTGATCAGCGGGGGCACCGGGCTGCTCAAGCCCAACGTGGCCACCATGGTCGGCAAGCTGTACCGCACCGACGACGAGCGCCGGGACGCCGGTTTCGCGCTCTACTACATGGCGATCAACGTCGGCGCCTTCGCGGGACCGCTGATCACCGGCTGGCTCGGCGACCACAAGGGCTGGCACTGGGGCTTCTCGGCGGCGGCGGTCGGCATGACCTTCGGGCTGATCCAGTACGTCGCGGGCCGCCGTCACCTGGCCGGGCGCAGGAACACCGCGGAGTTCGCGCTCGCGCCGGACGCGATGCGCCGGGCGGTCCGGCTGATCGTCGTGGGCGTGGTGGCCGTGGCCATCCTCGCCACCCTGCTCGCCGGCGTCGGCTGGCTGACCATGGACCGCTTCGTCGACCTGCTCACGGTGGTCTCCGTGATCGCGCCGGTCGTCTACTTCGCGGTGATGTTCATGAGCCCGCGCGTGACACCCGACGAACGCGGCCGACTGCGCCCGTACATCGTGCTGTTCCTCGCCTCGACGGTCTTCAACTTCATCCTCTTCCAGGCGTACTCGACGATGATGCTGCTGGCCTCGACCAACGCCGAGACGTCCATTCTCGGCTTCGACTTCCCGGCCAGCTGGTACGCCTCCGCGCTGGGCGCCTTCGAGGTCGGACTCGCGCCCGTGGTCGCCGCGCTGTGGGTCCGGATGGGCCCGCGTCAGCCGCACGCCTCCACCAAGATCGCGATCGGGGTCGTGCTGGGCGGCCTGTCCTTCCTGCTGATGGTCCTGCCGACCAGCGGACACAGCGGCGACGACTACCTGATGTCGGTCTGGTGGATCGTCGGCTCGTACCTCCTGCTCGGCCTCGGCGACATCCTCCTGGAGACCTCCGGCATGTCGGCCACCACCAAGCTCGCCCCGGCCGCCTTCTCCAGCCAGACCATGTCCCTCTGGTTCCTGTCCCTCGCGCTCGCCAACGGCATCCAGGCCCAGACGGTGAAGCTCTACGACGACGTCTCCAAGCCGGCCTACTTCGGCGTCAACGGCGCGATCGCGGTGGCCGCGGGCCTCGCCGTGATGGCCGCGGCGCCCTGGCTGCGCCGCACGATGCACCCGGTCCACTGAAGTCCACGGAGCCCCAGGGGTCACGCTCATGCGCATCCGAACGTCCTTCCCTTACGAGACGACTCACGAGGACCTCCGTGTCCGGCTTCCCGACGGAACGCGTCTCTACGCACGCGTGTGGCGACCTCTCACCGAGGAGCCCGTACCGGCGCTTCTCGAATACCTCCCGTACCGCCTGACCGACTGGACCGCGCCCCGCGACGCCCAGCGTCATCCCTGGTACGCCGGGCACGGTTACGCCTCCCTCCGGGTCGACGTGCGCGGGCACGGCAACAGCGAGGGCGCACCGGGCGACGAGTACGACGCACAGGAACTCGCCGACGGGGTCGAGGTGGTCAACTGGCTTGCCGCGCAGCCCTGGTGCGACGGCAAGGTGGGCATGTTCGGCATCTCCTGGGGCGGCTTCAACTCCCTCCAGCTCGCGGCCCTCGCGCCCGAGCCGCTCAAGGCGGTCGTCACCGTCTGCTCCACGGACGACCGCTATGACAACGACGTGCACTACATGGGCGGTTCCGTCCTCGCGGTCGACATGCACGCGTGGGCGGCGACCATGCTCGCCTTCGTCTCCCGCCCGCCGGACCCGCTCTTCGTGGGCGAGGAGTGGCGGGACATGTGGCTCAAGCGCCTGGAGACCGTCGACCCCTTCATCCACACCTGGCTGGCCCACCAGACCCGGGACGACTACTGGCGCCGCGGCAGCGTCTGCGAGGACTACGACGCGATCGGCGCGGCCGTCCTGGCGGTGGGCGGCTGGCACGACCCGTACCGCGACACCGTGCTGCGGCTCGTCGAACACCTCCCGGCGGACCGGGTACGGGGACTGATCGGCCCGTGGTCCCACCAGTACCCGGACCGCGGCCTGCCGCCAGGACCCGCGATCGGCTTCCTCCAGGAGACCCTGCGCTGGTGGGACCACTGGCTCAAGGGCAAGGACACCGGGGTCATGGCCGACCCCCTCCTGCGCGCCTACGTCAGCGACTCGCACCCTCCGGCCACGGTCTACGACACCCTGCCGGGCCGTTGGGTCGGCGAGCCCGCGTGGCCCTCGCCGCACGTCAAGACGACGACGTACGGCCTGCGGGGCGCCCCCGCGATCGTGCGCTCCCCCATGCAGACCGGGGTGGACGCGGGCCGGTTCTTCCCCTTCGGGAACGACGCCGATCTGCCGCCGGACCAGCGGGACGAGGACGCGCGCTCGGCGTGCTTCGAGTTCGAGGTGCCGGACGAGACCTGGGTGCTGGGGCGGCCGAAGGTGCGGCTGCGGCTGGCCTCGGAGGTGGCTCGGGGGCAGGTGATCGCCCGGCTGTGCGACGTGGCCCCCGACGGGTCCTCGACGCTGGTCACCCGGGGTGTGCTGAACCTGTCGGCCCGGTACGGGCGGGAGCGGGCGGTGCCCTGGACGCCGGGTGCCGTGGAGGACGTGACCTTCGAGCTGAACGGCATCGGGTACGCCTTCCCGGCCGGGCATCGCATCCGGCTCGCGGTGTCCTCGGCGTACTGGCCGTGGATCTGGCCCCAGCCGGAGTCGGCGGCCGGCTTCACACTGGACCCGGAGGGCAGCGCGCTCGAACTCCCGGTGCGGGAGCGGGAGTCGACGGACGAAATTCGCTTCGGCGAACCCGAGCAGGCCGAACCGCTCGGCGTGAACTACCCGGCGACCCTCGACGAACCGCGGCCCGAACGGCTGGTCGTGCGGGATGTGGCGAAGGGCGAGTGGCGGCTGGAGGTCGACCCGCGGTACGGCGGCACCCGGGTGTACCCCGACGGTCTTGAGTTCACCGAGGACGCGCTGGAGACGTACACGATCGACGAGACGGATCCGCTGTCTGCCCGCACCCGCTCGGACTGGTCGATCCGGCTGCACCGCCCCGAGCTGGCCTGGGACACGACCGTGCGCACCCGCTCGGAGATCAGCTGCGACGGAGAGGACTTCGTCACGTCGAACGAGGTGATCTGTACGGAGGGTGGAGAGGGCGGCGAGGTGATCTTCCACCGGACGTGGGAGAAGAGGGTTCCGAGAACTGCCAGTTGAGGATGAATGCCCGTTTTGCCGCTCTTAATCCTGCCGTGACTTGGGTCACGCGTTTCTGTGCGTGGCCTGTGCTCCGAGATGTCTACGTTTCCCCTTTCACCGCTTGACAGTTGACCCTTGGCAGGCGCAAAGGATCAAGCGCCTCATAGGCCTCAGACCAAGGTCAATAGGGTCGATGTGTGAATCCGGTACTTGTTCCGGACATGTGCTCTCGCATACGTTCCCGCCCTGTCGGGTGGAACGCCGAATCCTGCCGCCGCCCGTCACCCCAGTCACGAACTCACCGCACGGCAGGAGCGGGGGACCCAGGTAAGTCGCCGGACCGGTCATCGCGCCGGGACGGCTAGGGGTTAAGTCACGTCCGCGAGGACGTGGCCGGGCACCTCCCAGCCCGAACCCGACAGCTCACCTCGCAGGCGACGGAGAGGAACCTCGTCATGCCTGCATCCGCTCAGCACCGCCGCACCCGCAACTCCCGCCTCGCCCGCAAGCTCGCCGTGCTCGGCACGGGGGCCGCGGTGCTCGCCCTCCCGGTCATCGGCGCGACCACCGCGTCCGCGGCGCCCTCGTCGACCGTGACCGCCGCGTCGCTGGGGTACTCCAACACCCTCGACGGCTGGATCCGCGCCTCGCTCCAGGTCATGGCGCAGAACGGGATCCCGGGCACCTACGACGGCATCTACCGCAACGTGATCCGTGAGTCGTCCGGCAACCAGTACGCCATCAACAACTGGGACTCCAACGCCGCCGCGGGCACCCCGTCCAAGGGCCTGCTCCAGGTGATCGACCCGACGTTCGCGGCGTACCACGTGGCCGGCACGTCGTTCGACCCGTACGACCCGGTCGCGAACATCACGGCCGCGTGCAAGTACGCTGCCGCGGTTTACGGCTCCATCGACAACGTCTACGGCGCGTACTGACTCCGTCGGATTGGCCGCGATGGGTAGTGCCGCGATGTGTTGTTTCGCGGCTGCGAGTCCGTCGTGGCTGGTCGCGCAGTTCCCCGCGCCCCTGAGAAGGCCCTTCGGACCCATCAGGGGCGCTCAGGGCTGGGGGAACAGTCTTTCCAGGACTACGGCGATGCCGTCTTCCTCGTTCGACAACGTCACCTCGTCTGCCACCGCCTTGAGTTCGGGGTGGGCGTTGGCCATGGCTACGCCGTGGGCGGCCCAGTCGAACAGGGGGATGTCGTTGGGCATGTCGCCGAAGGCGATCGTCTGGTGGGGGCCCAGGCCCAGGTGACGGGCGGCCAGGGCGAGGCCCGTTGCCTTGGTGACTCCGCATGGCTGGAGTTCGACGGTGCCGGGGCCCGACATGGTGACGGTGGCCAGTGAACCGACCACTGTGCGGGCCGTGGTGGCCAACTCGTCGTCGGACAGGTCGGGATGGCGCAGCAGCACCTTGCTGATCGGTTCGTGCCACAGGTCGTCGCGTCGGCCGACCCGGACGGCGGGCAGCGTGGGGTGCGGCATCAGGTAGCCGGGCTCGATGAGCGTGAGTCCGTCGACGCCGTCCTGGTCCACGGCCGCGTACACCTGCCCGACCTCCGCCTCGATCTTGCCGAGCGCGGTCTCCGCCAACTCCCGGTCCAGCGTGACCGACCAGAGCAGACGGTCCGCGCCGGCGTCGTACACCTGCGCGCCCTGCCCGCACACCGCGAGCCCCTTGCTGCCCAGGTCGTCGAGGAGCGGTCGCACTCTCGGGGCCGGCCGTCCCGTCACGACGAGGTGGCGGGCCCCGGCGCCGGTCACCCGCGCGAGCGCGGCGAGGGACCGGTCGGAGAGGGTGTCGTCGCCCCGGAGCAGTGTGCCGTCCAGGTCCGTGGCGATGAGTGAATATGCGAGGGGTGCGGCCATGATCAGAGAATACGGATGGAAAGCCCGGCTAACTCGACGCGAACCGGACGGTTGCTGCCTACATATGCGTTGACCGGAGTTCGGGTCACGCCGACTCGCGAATCACCAGCTCGGTCGGCAGCAGCACCCCCGCCGTGTCCTCGCCCGCGATCTGCGCGAGCAGCATGCGGACCATCTCGGCGCTGATGCGGTCGTAGGGCTGGCGCATGGTGGTGAGGGCCGGGGTGCCGGCGGTGGCCGCGGCCGAGTCGTCGAAGCCTCCGACAGCGATGTCATCGGGGACCGAACGGCCGGACTGCTGAAGGGTGTTGACGACTCCGAGGGCCATCAGGTCGGAGGCGACGAACACCGCGTCGAGGTCGGGGGCCTGTGCCAGGAGTCGGCGGGCGGCTTCCTCGCCGCCGGTGCGGCGGTAGTCGCCCTCGACGACGAGCGCGGGGTCGAGGGGCAGGCCCGCCTCGGTGAGTACGTCGCGGTAGCCGGCCAGGCGGTCGGGGCCGCCCGCCGTATCGAGCGGTCCGGTGACCATGGCGATACGGCGTCGGCCGCGGGCGATGAGATGGCGCACCATCTCCTGGGCGCCCTCGCGGTCGGCCGCCGCCACGTAGCTCACCTTGGAGCCGAGGCCGACCGGCTTGCCGCAGGCCACCAACGGGATGCCGGCGTCGCGGAGTTCGGCCGCGACCGGGTCTCCGCTGTGGTTGGAGACGAGGAGTACGCCGTCGACGTGGCCGGAGGTGATGTACCGGGTCAGGCGGCGCCGGTCGTCCTCGGACGAGGCCAGCATCAGCAGCAGCGGGATGTCGTGCCGGGCCAGATGCTCGGTGCAACCCCGCAGCAGCACATTGAAGTTGGGGTCCTCGAAGAACTTCTCCTGCGGCTCGGTGAGGAGGAACGCCACCGAGTCCGACCGTCCCGTACTCAGGCTGCGGGCATGCCGGTTGACGACGTACCCCGTCTTCCTGATCGCCGACTCCACCGCGCGCCCGGCCGCAGGCGAGACGTAGTGCCCGCCGTTCAGGAAGCGGGAGACTGTGCCCCGCGACACGCCCGCCTCGCGGGCCACGTCGTGGATGGTCGGCGGCTTGCGGCGGCCGTTCGAGCTGGTGGTCATGTTCCTCGTTCGTGATGGGGGGCGGTCGGCTGTGGGGGGGGCGCCCGGTTCCTGGGCAGGTCGCGCGAAGCCGGCAGCGGTTCGGCCGCGCCCTGAAGGGGCGCGGGGCTGCGTTTGACTTGCGGCTACCGCCGCGTGGGCGCGACCAGCCACGACGGCGCCGCGGACGAGCGACGGCCCATTCACGGCGCTTCCAGCGGAGCGCTCAGGCTTTGACGGAGCCGCTGAGCAGGTCGAGGGACCAGAAGCGCTGGATCACCAGGAAGAGCGCGATCAGCGGCAGGATCGCGAGGAAACAGCCCATGATGACCAGGGTGTAGAGCGCCGGTTGCGAGGCGCCCTGGTTGAGCAGGGTGTAAAGGCCCAGCGTGATCGGGAACTTGGTGTCGTCCGCGAGCATCACGAACGGCAGCAGGAAGTTGTTCCAGATGCCGACGAACTGGAACAGGAACACCGTGATGAGGCCCGGCATCATCATCGGCACCGCGATCCGCGAGAAGATCCGCCACTCGCTCGCTCCGTCCATGCGGGCGGCTTCGAGGAGTTCGTTCGGCACCGAGGCCGCCGCGTAGATGCGGACGAGGTAGACGCCGTAGGGAGAGAGGATCGACGGCAGCAGCATCGACCAGTACGAGTCGGCCAGGCCCATCTTCGACAGCAGCAGGTACTGCGGGACGGTCAGCACGATGCTCGGCACGAGGACGCCGGCCAGCATCAGCTTGAAGACGAACTCCCGTCCCTTGAAGGCGAATCGGCCCAGTGCGTAGCCGCCGGCGGCCGAGACCGCGGCGGAGAGCAGGGCGCCGCCGCCCGCGTAGAAGAGGGAGTTGAGCATCCACTGCCAGAAGATGCCGTCCCGGTAGGAGCTCAGGTCCTTGAAGTTGTCGACGAAGCCGGAGCCGGGGGCGAAGGTGAACGTGGAGAACAGTTCGCCGCGGCCCTTGCTCGCCGCGATGACCACCCAGACCACGGGGATCAGGCAGTACAGCGAGCCGAGGACCAGCACCAGCGTGGGCACCCAGGCGGTGCGCTTCGGCTTCGCGGGGCCCGGGCGGGCGTCGGTGGCGGTGAGGGTGAGGGGGGTCATGCCCGGTCCTCCCGGGTGTAGCGGTCGGAGACGCGCAGCAGCGTGAAGGAGAGCGCGAAGGTCGCGAGGGCCAGTACCACGGCGGTGGCGGAGGCGCCGTAGATGTCCGACCTGAGGAAGGCGGCGTCGTAGATGGCCATCAGCGGACTCCAGGAACTGGAGAGGCCGTTGGTCAGCGGCTTGAGCGCCATGGGCTCGGTGAAGACCTGGAGCGTGGCGATGACCGAGAAGAAGAACGTGAGCACCAGCGAGGGCAGCACGATCGGGATCTTGATCCGCAGGGCGATCTTCAGGTCGGACGCGCCGTCGATCCTCGCGGCCTCGTAGATCTCCTGCGGGATGGCCCGCAGCGCGGTGTAGATCACGATCATGTTGAAGCCCGTGCCGCCCCACACCGCGATGTTCGCGAAGGACAGGTACAGGTTGCCGCCGTCGAACAGGTCCGGCTGCGGCAGGTTGAACTCGCGCAGGATGTAGTAGAAGGGGCTGACCGTCGGCAGGTACAGGAAGCCCCACATCAGTGCGGCGATGATGCCGGGGACGGCGTACGGCAGGAAGATCGCGAGCCGCGCGAACTTGGCGCTGCGCGCCTGCGGGGTGTCCAGCATCAGCGCGAAGACCAGCGCCAGACCGAGCATCGTGGGGATGACGATCAGGCCGTAGCCGAAGGCGCGCAGGACGCTGTGGCCGAACTCGGAGTCCTCGAACACGGCGGTGTAGTTGCCGATGCCGTTCCAGACCTGCTGACGGGCGCCCTTGCCGAGGCCGATTCCCTTGACCTGGACCTTGTGGAGGCTGAGCCACACCGCGTACCCGATCGGTACGACGGTGAAGGCGGCGAACAGGAGCACGGCCGGGACGAGGAACCAGTACGGCGCGCTGCGGCCACGGCGACGGAGGCGGGGGCGGACGGAGGTGGCGGTGCCGTCCGCCAAGGGCCCGGCCGTCAGCCGGTCGGAGCCCTTGAGCGGAGTGCTGGTCATGCCTCGGTCACCTTGAAGCCCTGCTTCTTCATGTCGGTGAAGGTCTTCGACTGCATGGTGGCCAGCGCGGAGTCGAACTGCGCCGCCTTCTTCGCCTTGGTGGCCGTGCCGAACGCGTCGCTGAAGGTGTCGTAGGCGACCTGGACGTTCGGGCCCCAGGCGGAGGCGGCCGTGGTGGCGGCGATCTTCGCGGCCGTGTCGTAGAAGTCGGTCTGGTTCGGGAAGAACGCGGGCGGGGTGAGGACCGAGCCGGACTGGCCCTTGGTGGCCGCCGGGTAGATGCCGGCCTCCTTGACCAGGGCGGCCAGCGCCTCCGGGTCGGTGTTCAGCCAGTTCGCGAACTTGGTCGCGGCCTCGGCGTGCTTGGAGTCGGTGGAGACACCGGTGGAGGAGCCGCCCCAGCTGCCGGTGACGTCCTCGCCCGCGCTCCACTGCGGCAGCGGCGCCATCCGCCACTTGCCCTTGGTGTCGGGGGCCGAGCTGACGAGCACACCGGGCGCCCACACGGCGGAGACCCAGGCGAGGTGGGTGCCCTTGTTCAGGGCGTTGTTCCAAGCCGGCGTGTACATCGGCTGGTTGTCGATCGCGCCTTCCTGGACCA
Organism: Streptomyces pseudovenezuelae; assembly: GCF_029892565.1. GTDB lineage: Bacteria > Actinomycetota > Actinomycetes > Streptomycetales > Streptomycetaceae > Streptomyces > Streptomyces pseudovenezuelae_A. The sequence continues at coordinate 410,255 of NZ_JARXVH010000007.1, forward strand.
GCCCGCCCCAGAAGTCGGTGACCTTCTTGGTGGCCGCGTCGTCGATGCCGACGGTCCACTTGCCGCCGCCCTCCACGGTCCACCACTTGGCACCGGCCTGCTGCGCCAACCCGGCGAACAGACCGGGGTCGTTGGACGAGAACGTCGTCAAGTAGGCGTTCGGGACCGCCTTCTTGGCGGCGCGGGCGGTCTTGGCGAACTCGTCCCAGGTGGTCGGGACGGTCAGGTTGTGCTGCTTGAACAGGTCCTCGCGGTAGAAGAACATCAGCGGCCCGGAGTCCTGCGGTATCGCGTAGACCGCGTCGGTGCCGAGCGTGACCATGCCCCAAAGGCCCTCGGCGAACTGGGACTTGGCGGACTTCGCGTACTTGGAGATGTCCGCGAGGACGTCGTTCGACACCAGCGTCGGCAGCGACTGGTACTCGACCTGGATGAGGTCGGGTGCGTTGCCCGCCTTCTTCGCGGTGATCAGCTTGGAGACGATGTCCTTGCCCGCGGCCTGCTTGGAGACGGTGACCGTGATGTCCGGGTTCTTCTTGTTCCAGATCGCGGCGACCTTTTCCATGTTCGGCGCCCAGGCCCAGTAGGTCAGCTTGACGGGCCCGCCGCTCTCGCCGGAGTCGTCGTCGGAACCGCCGCAGGCGGCGAGGGTGCCGGTGAGGCCGACAGCTGCTGCCCCGGCAAGGATGCTGCGCCTGCTGAGTTGATGGCGGTGGATCGACATCTTCATCTCCCCTGACTGAACGGCTCTGACTGAACGGCTCTGTGATCGTGCACAGTAGAGAATCGTTTCTGACCCTTGTCAATGGATGAAGCCTGGGGTTATCTACCTGTTGTCGACGGATGACGCCTGCAATCAACTATGTGCACGATCACAGAAACAGCCGCGATTCAGTCGCGATCCGGTCGCGTTCCAACCGCCTCAGTCGCCGACCCCCGGGAGCGAACCCCATGCCGTCCCCCGCCCCGCACGCCCGTCTGCCGCTCGCCTTCGGGGGTGACTACAACCCCGAGCAGTGGCCGCCGGAGGTCTGGGAGGAGGACGTACGACTGATGCGTGAGGCCGGTGTCACGACGGTCTCCCTCGGCGTCTTCTCCTGGGCCCGCATGGAGCCCCGCCCCGGCGAGTACGACTGGGAGTGGCTCGACACGGTCATCGGCCTGCTGCACGAGGCCGGGATCTCGGTGAACCTCGGCACGCCGACCGTCGTACCGCCGGCGTGGTTCTACCGCGCGCACCCTTCCGCGCTGCCGGTCACCCGCGAGGGCGTCCGCCTGGCCTTCGGTTCGCGCGGCGCGATCTGCCACTCGAACCCGGACTACCGGGCGGCGGCGGCCACGATCACGGAGGCACTGGGCGAGCGCTACGGCAGCCACCCCGCCGTCGTGCTGTGGCACGTCCACAACGAGTACGGCGCACCCGTCCTCGCCTGCTACTGCGACACCTGCGCGACCGCGTTCCAGGGCTGGCTGCGCGGCCGGCACGGCACGCTCGACGCCCTCAACGAGGCCTGGGGCACGGCCTTTTGGGGCCAGCAGTACGGCGAGTGGGAGGAGATCACCCCGCCCCGGGCGACGCCGTCCGTCTGCAATCCGACCCAGCAACTGGACTATCGGCGCTTCGCCGACGCCCAGGCCCGCGCCAACTTCGTCGCCGAGCGGGACATCCTGCACCGCCTCTCCCCCGGCGTCCCCGTCACCACCAACTTCATGGTCGCGCCGAGCCAGGGCCAGACCGTCGACTACTGGGCCTGGGCCAAGGAGGTCGACCTCGTCACCAACGACCACTACCTGATGACCGACGGCCGCCGCACCCACGTGAACCTGGCGCTGGCCGCCGACCTGACCCGCTCGGTGGCGGGCGGCGCCCCCTGGCTGCTCCTGGAACACGCCACGTCCGGGGTCAACTGGCAGCCGTACAACCCCGCGAAGCGCCCCGGCGAGATGGCCCGCAACTCACTCGGGCACATGGCCCGGGGTTCCGAGGGCGCGATGTTCTTCCAGTGGCGGCAGTCGCGGTCGGGCGCGGAGAAGTTCCACACGGCGATGCTGGCGCACTCCGGGACGGACAACCGGGGGTGGCGCGAGGTGACCGACCTCGGCCGGCGCGTGGCCGACCTCGCGGATCTACGGGGGACGCGGACGCGGGGTGACGTGGCGGTGGTGTGGTCATGGGACTCCTGGTGGGCGCAGAGCCTGGAGTGGCGGCCGAGCCAGGACCTGGACGCGCGGGAACGGTTGGATTCGTTCTACGAGGCGCTGTACGACCGGCACTTGACGGTGGACTTTCTGCCGCCGACGGGGCTGGCCGAGTTGGATCCTTCGCGGTACCCGCTGTTGGTGGTGCCGCAGTTGTATGCCGCGCCTTTGTCGATCGCGGCCGACCTCGACCGGTACGTGTCGCGGGGCGGGACCCTGCTGGTCTCCTTCTTCTCCGGGATCGTCGACGAGAACGACACGCTGCATCCCGGGGCGTATCCGGGGGCGCTGCGGGACGTACTCGGCCTGACCGTCGAGGAGTTCGACCCGTTGCTGCCGGGCGAGACGGTGGGTGTGCGGCGGGTCGGGGGCGGTGAGTCCGAGTCGTACGCGGCGGACCTCTGGTCGGAGGTCGTGATCCCGGGTGCCGGCTGCGAGACGGTCGCTGTGTTCGCCGACGGTCGTACGGCCGGAGGGGCGGCGCTGACGCGGCACGCGGTGGGGTCAGGGGCGGCCTGGTACCTGGCGACTCGGTTGACCGGCGCCGACCTGGCCGCCGTGGTCGACCTCACCCTCGCGGACGCCGGAATCACGCCGGTCGATCTGCCCAGCGATGTCGAACTCGTCGTCCGGGAGGGCGAGTCGGGCACGTTCCGGTTCTACGTGAACCACACGGAGAGCGAGGCGAAGGTGGCGCTGCCGGACGGGAGTTGGGCGACGGTGCCGGCGGGTGGAGTGGAGGTCTTCCGGGACCCGCGCTGACTACTGACCAACCGCCTTGTACCGCAGCTCATTTCTGTCATTCCCAGAGCCGATTCAGTCTGAAGGGGAATTCGTCATGCGCAGACGCAGTGTTCTTACGGCGGCGGGTGCGGCCGGTGCCGCCGCGCTCGCGGTGCCGGTGTTGGCCTCGGCTCCCGCGGTCGCCGCCGAGCGGCGCCGGCTGGAGATCCGGGGGATGGACATCTCGTCCCTCCCCAAGGACGAGGCGTTTGGCGCCGTCTACCGCCGTGCGGACGGCCGCCGGGACGATCCCATCCGCATCCTCGCGGACGCCGGTGTCACCCACGCCCGCCTCAAGGTCTGGGTGAACCCCGCCGACGGCTACAACGACAAGAAGCGCATCCTGCCGCTGGCCAGGCGGTTGCGGCGGGCCGGTATCGGCATCTGGGTCGACTTCCACTACTCCGACACCTGGGCCGACCCGGCTCACCAGACCAAGCCCGCCGCCTGGGCGGACCTCGACGTGGCGGGCCTGACCAGGGCCGTCTACGACCACACCGCCGACGTACTGGGCGCCCTGCGCCGCCAGGGCACCCCGGCCGACCTCGTGCAGATCGGCAACGAGATCAACGGCGGCCTGCTCTGGCCCGCCGGCAAGAACTGGGGTGACGACGGCGGGGGTTGGGGCAACCTGACCGCGTTCCTCAAGGCCGGCCTCAGCGCGGCCCGCGACACCACGCCCCGCATCCGCACGATGCTCCACATCGCCTCGGGCGGCGACAACGGCACGTCCCGCTGGTGGTACGACAACGCCGTCTCCTACGGCCTCGACTTCGACATCATCGCCCAGTCGTACTACCCGTTCTGGCACGGCACCCCGGAGGCCGCGGCGGCCAACTTGGCCGATCTCGCGGCCCGTTACGGCAAACCGGTGGTGATCGCGGAGACGGCGTACCCGTTCACGCTGGAGAGCGAGGACGCGACGAACGACATCCTGTACGACCCTTCGCAGCTCACGGAGGGGTATCCGGCGACGCCGGCGGGGCAGGCGGCTTGGCTGCGCACGGTGGCCGACCTGATGGCGGGCGTCCCTGGCGGGAAGGGCCTGGGCTACTGCTATTGGGAGGGCGTCTGGACGTACCGGGCCGGTGACGGCTGGGACCCGGCCGACCCGACGTCCGGCAACGCGTGGGAGAACCTGGCGCTGTTCGACTTCCACGACAGAGCACTGCCGGGACTGAGGACTCTGGGCCGATACCGGGGAAATGCGTAGTACTCCGGTGTCGGGAAGTCCCGTCCCGGCAGGCGGGCGTCAGCAGTTCCTGATGGACCAGACGGGGCTCCAGTTGTAGTTGTTGCCGGAGCCCCCAGGGCCGACGGACGTGATGAGGTTGCCGGTCTTGCCGTAGAACTGCGCGACGGCGCCTCCCGTCTGGGCGTTGTGGTAGGAGCCCGTGCCCACGAAGTTGGAGAGCGCGTACGTGTCGCAGTAGTAGAGGAAGAAGACCACGTAATCCCCCTTCGTGGCGTCCCAGACCGACACGCACAGGTTGCCGCTCGTGCAGTTGAGAGAGCCGGCGGCCGGGACGTGCACGATCCGGTCGGGCTTCGGCCAGGCCGTCGGAGGCTCCGCCGCGGCGGACCTGAGCGACGGTGGCGCGGCCGGCATCGTCAGGACCTGGTCACCCTGGCGCACCTGGTTCAGATCGCGGTCCGGCGCAGCCGCCTGTGCCGGACCGGCCGTGAACACGGCGGCCAGTGCGAGAGCCAGGGCGCCGAGACCTCCGAGCAGCGGACGTCGTCTGTCGAGCATGGTGTGTGAACCCCCCTGTCGGACCGGGACGTTCGTCGTCCCCGGTCCCCCAAGGCTGTCGTCGCCCTTCCGAGCACACCACACCTTTCAGCTCTGCCTTAAACGGAGCCGTTCCCTCCGAGCATCGGCAGGACCGTGGGTAGTACTGCTGTCACTACCCTCGCGCCTAGCGGCTGCCGCGTTCCTCAGAGGACGATCAGGTACGCGAAGAATCGTGAGTCGGCGGCGCCGCCCTCGTCGGGGCCGGGCCCTGCTCCTCATGGAACCGCCCAACAGCTCCGGAGTCGCCCCGCGCGCGACCAAATGGCCCGGCACGCCGTGGAAAGCGGCTGTTTCCGGGCCCTTCGCTGACACGATGCTCCTCAACAAGCCGTAGGTGAACGGCCATTGGACGTGCGGTCGGCCGGAGGAACCCGGTGGCGCCGTCGGCCGGATCGGTCCTGAAGCAGAGAAAAGGAACCCACGGTGTCCGACGAAGGGCGGCTGATCGCCGGCCGGTACCTCATCCTCGACCGCATCGGCCGAGGCGGCATGGCCACCGTGTGGCGCGCCCACGACGAACTCCTCGGCCGCCAGGTCGCCGTCAAGAAGCTCCACCCCCAGCCCCAACTCGACGACGACGAACTCGCCACCCTCTTCGAGCGTGCACGGCGCGAGGCGCACAGCGCCGCCCGGATCAGCCACCCCAACGTCGTTGTCGTCCATGACGTCGTGGACGACGAGGGCCGGCCCACCATCGTCATGGAGTACGTGCCCTCCACCACCCTCGCCGACCGGATCAAGGCGCACGGCCCGGTCCCGCTCGACGAGGTCGCCCGGATCGGCCGCGGCGTGATCGCCGCGCTGCGGGCCGCCCACCGGGCCGGAGTCCTGCACCGGGACGTGAAACCTGCCAATGTGCTGCTCGCCCAGGACGGCCGCGTGGTCCTCACCGACTTCGGCATCGCCCAGGCCGCCGAGACCTCGAATCTCACCCGCACCGGGCAGTTGGTCGGGTCGGTCGACTTCATGGCCCCCGAGCGCCTCGTCGACGCCAAACCGGGTCCGGAGGCCGACCTGTGGGCACTCGGCGCAACCCTCTTCGAGGCAGTCGAGGGCCGCTCACCGTTCCTCCGGAAAACGGCTGCGCAGACGATGTACGCCATCGCCATGGAGCCGGCTCCCGAAGCGCGCGGCGCCGGGTCTCTCACCCCGCTGATCCAGGGGCTGCTCGTGGCCAAACCGGACGAGCGGCTGTCGGCCGAGGACGCCGAGCGCATGCTGCGAAGACCGGCAGTGCCCAAGTCGGAGCCGGAGTCGAAGTCAGGGCCAGGGCTCGACTCAGGCACGGGAACAGACGAGGCATCCCCTGCCGAGCCGCCCCCGGAACCTCCGCAGTCCGGTACGACCGACCCGGAACCTCCGCAGCCCGGTACGACCGACCCGAAATCGCGGCGGTTCCCGCGCCGTTCGAAGAAGCTGGTCGTGCTGGTCGCAGCCATCGCCACGGCACTGTTGATCACGGTCGCCGTGCTGATCAACCTGCCCACGGGGAAGAGCAACGTCAGCACCACCGCGTCGGACGGCGCGCTCCCGGCCGACGACCCCGCCCAACGGTCCACGGGCACACTCGCACCCGCCACCTCCTCCCCCAAGGCGTCGCACTCCGTGAGTTCTGACGCCAAGTCACCGTCGGCGCGCGGCTCTTCGCAGTCGACGTCCAAGTCCGTGCAGGAGGACTCCGAGCCGGGGTCGGGAAGCAATGCCGGTTCCGAGGGGAACGGATCCGGCACATCCGTCGCCCCGACCGGCCATGCCCTGGTGGTCCCCGCCACGCAGAAGTGCCTGAGCGGCGGTGCCGGGACCGAGGGAATCCAGCTGGTCCAAGCCACCTGCGACAACTCCGCGGGGCAGCGCTGGCAGACCGGATCGGGTGGCACCTTCCACTCGTTGGGGAAATGCATGACCGTGGCCGGAGGCGCGAGCGACGACCGGACCGAGATCCAGCTGACCGGGTGCAGCGGCGACGCCAGCCAGCGATTCCACTTCTCCGGTACGGAACTGGTGGCCGATCAGTCACAGAAATGCGTCACCGTTTTCGGGGGCACCAGCGGAACGGTGGTGGTCCTGTGGGAATGCAACGGCTGGGACAACCAGGCCTGGACACTCCAATGACCACGATGAACCACTTCGGCATGACCGTGCGCGGCTGGCGTGAGCGCATGTCACCACGGGACAGCGGTCTGACGGCCGGCGGGGAGCGGCGCATCTCCTGACTGCGCCACGAAGAACTGGCCGGTCTGGCCTCCGTCGGGAACGTCTCCCGGCGCATACCCCTAGAAGTTACGTGGAATCAGCCTGGGTGATCCTGTAGCCCGCCTTCATCCACGGACTTGGGAGGGTGGCTTGAGCAGCACACCGATGCTCATGGCCAAGTGGCCGGTGCTGGGGCGACACGAGCACGCCGCGGCCTGGCTGCAGGTGTGGGAGGACCGCGGCCGTGCGCCGCGGACCCTGGACGTGTACGCCCGGGGACTGGCGGAGTAACTGGGCCTGTGCGAGCGAGAAGGAGTCGATCCGCTGTCCGCGAGCCGGACACACCTTAGGGTGTTCGTCCGCGAACTGACGTCTCTCCGACGGTCAGCGGGTCCCGTTCACGGCAAGAGCGCCCGAGTCGGCCGAAGCCGACCCGGGCGTCCAACCAACACACGTGTACAGACGCCTACTTGACGGTCCGGTAGGCCCGGTGGACCGTCTGTTTCAGGGTGTTGCCGGCCGCGTCCGTGAGCGTCACGCGCAGAGAGACCGTGCCCGCCTTCGCCGGGTGGCGCAGGTCGAGGCGCTTGCCGTCGACCGCCTTCGCCGGGTGCCAGGTCCGGCCGTCGTCGTACGAGACGGAGAAGGCCAACTTGCGGGCGGTGCGCGCGGTGGCCGCACCCTCGACCGTGAACGGGACGGAGAAACGCGTACCCGCCTTGGCCGTGCTCTCCGTGGACAGCCGGGGCGTGAAGCGGACCACCGACAGCGGCAGCCGCTGCCCGACACCGGCGACGTGCCCGGAGGTGAAGGTCCACTCGGCGGTGACCCGGGTGCTGACCGAGGACAGCGTGGTGGGGCGGGAGACGTCCGTGGTGAGACGGAACGAGCGCTTGGCAGCGGGGAGTTCGTACGAGCCGGTCAGCGGCGTGTCCACGGCGAAGACCCGCGTGCCGCCCGCGTACAGGGTGCTCCTGGCCCGGCTGTAGCGGGATTCGCCCACGTGGCCGGCGCCGTCGGAGAACAGGGGGAGGTAGGCCAGGAGGGTGTCGCCGACGCGGACCGCGCCGGGACGGTCCTCGCCGTCCGTCAGCGGGCCCGTGAGGTGCGGGCCGAAGACGCCGGTGTTGAAGCGCTCGGTGTACTGCTTGCCCGCGCTGTAGGAGCGGGGCTTCGCCGTCCACTGGCCGGCGTCCCACACCGGTTCGCCCTCCGCGTCCTTGCCGCCCTCCTGCGAGACGGAGTAACGCCACTTCACGCCCGGCAGGACGTAGTCGGTGTAGCCGCCCGGCAGGGAGCGACTCTCCTGGTAGAAGTCGAACCACGAGCCGCCCGGCGTCAGCGGCGCGGCGGTCAGCGCCGCCGACTTGCCCTTGGCGGGTGTCCCGACAGGGATCGTGACCTTGGCGAACTGCGCGCGCTTCGGGTCCGCGGTGAAGCCCGACAGATCGCCGGTACGGTTCCAGACCGGCCGGTAGCTCGTACTGCCGTGCGTCCAGGTGCCGTTGTACTGCGCGAACGCCTCGCCCGCCGGCAGCCGGGCGCCGAACTGCCCGACGCGCAGGCTGCCGAAGCTGCCCATGTACGTCGAGATGCTCTGGTTCCCGTCGATGTCGAACCCGTAGTTGAAGGTGCCGTCGGTGTGCTTCGCCCTGCTGTCCGGCACGGTGATCCGGATCGGCTTGGCCTTGCGGGCGTCCATGACGAGGGTGGTGTCACGGGTGAGCGAGAACTTCGGGTTGAGGAGAAGGGCCAGCTCCCCGGAGCCGGCGTCCGGGGTCGCACCCGTGTCGATCCGGCCTTCGAGGCTGTACCGGCCCTTGGGGAGCCGGATCGTGAACTCGCCGTCCCTGTCGTCGGAGTAGTCCTGCCAGATCTGGTTGTCCAGGCCCTGCACACCCGTCTGGGAGCGGGCGGCGGGCTTGCCCTTCAGGTCGAGGTGCCGGACGGTCAGGTCGTACGACTCGACCTCGCGGTGTACGCCGATGCCGGTCCGTACGGTCGTACCCGCGCCGTCGGTCGCGGTGACCGCGCCGCCGAAGGAACCGTCGGCCGTGCCGGCGCCGCTGTCGGCGGTGACCTGGGCGGTCGCGGTGGCGCCCGCCGGGACGGTGAGCTGCTTCGGCGAGACCTCGAACATGCCCTCGGCGGCGGGCTTTCCGTCCTCGCCGTACGCCTCGGTGGCCAGGTCGAGGGTGAGAGGGCGGTCGCCGTCGTTGCGGTAGGTGACCGTCTTGGCGACCGGCTGGTCGTCGGTGTGCGGCCACTGCTGGGCGGGGAAGCCGAGGGTGGCGGGGCTGGTGGTGAGCTCCTGGTCGAGGGCTCGGGGGATGTCCGTACGGCCCGTGCCCTGCGCGAACGCCGAGACACCGGCGGTCGGCTTGGCGGATGCGGTGAGCGCGGCCTTGATGCGCTCGCCGGTCCAGTCGGGGTGGCGCTGGGCGAGGATCGCGGCGGCGCCCGCGACATGCGGGGTCGCCATCGACGTACCGCTCATCGAGACATAGCCGTCGGCGGCCGGGTCGCCCTCCGTGCCCTCGGCGGCCTTCGCGGCGACGATGTCGACGCCGGGGGCGGTGAGGTCGGGCTTGAGGGAACCGTCCGCCGTCGGGCCGCGGCTGGAGAAATCGGCCATCGCGTCGGTGCGGTCCACCGCGCCCACGGTGAGCGCGGCGGCGGCGCTGCCCGGCGATCCGACGGTGCCGGCGTCGGGGCCTTCGTTGCCGGCGGCGATCACGAAGAGGGCGCCGGAGGAGGCGGACAGTTCGTCCACGGCCTGTTCGAGGGGGTCGTCACCGGGGCTGTCGGGGCCGCCCAGGCTGAGGTTGATCACCTTGGCGCCCTGCGCGACGGCCCACTGCGCGCCCGCGATGAGGCCGGACTCCTCACCGGAGCCGCTGTCGTCGAGCACCTTGCCGCTGATCAGCCGGGCGCCCGGCGCGACCCCCTTGTACTTGCCCCCGGAGTGCGCGCCCGAGCCCGCGACCGTCGACGCCACATGCGTGCCGTGGCCCACCCGGTCGACGGTGTCCGCCGCCTCGGAGAAGTTCTTCGCCGCGTCGACACGGTCCTTCAGGTCCGGGTGCGTGTCGTCGACCCCGGTGTCCAGCACGGCGACCTTGACGCCCTTGCCGTCATATCCGGCCGCCCATGCCTCGGGGGCGCCGATCTGGGCGGTGCTCTTGTCGAGGGCCGCCTCGACCTTGCCGTCGAGCCAGATCTTCTCGACCCGGTCGGCGGCGGCCGACCTCGCCCGCGCCGTCCCCCCGCTGCCGGTGAGCGTCTCCCACAGCTCGGCGCCCTCGGACTTACGGGCCTTCAGCGCGTCCCCGTTGACGCTGGGCAGGTCCCGGCTGACCCGGGCACCGGCGGCGGACAGCGCGCTCGGCGCGAGGGTGCGGCCCTTGGCGTACGTCACGATCAGCGGGAGGTCGGGGCGGGCCGCGTCGTCGTACCCCCACTCGACCAGCTGCGTCACGTCGAACAGCCGCCGGTCGGCGGTGCCGTTCGCGAGGAGCCCCTCGGCGTCACGCGGCACGACGTAGGTGCGGTCGGCGTCCCGCGCTATTCGGAAGGCCGTACCTTCCCTGCCCTTGCCGGGCCGCACACCGGTGACCTGTCCGGTGGCGTCCAGGGTGACCCGGTCACCGGTGACGAGGGTGACTGTCCTGGCCTTGCCGGTGACGCCGGCCATACCCGCCGTACCGCTGTCTGACTGTGCGGCCCCGGATTCCGGGGCAGCGAGCAGGGCTGCGGTAAGGGCGGCGGCGGCGAGCACGGCGAGAGCGGAAGCCTCACCCGCTCGCCTCTTTCGGTGGTTCAAGACATGCCTTTCTCTCCGGACTTCCGGGCACGGCAAAGCAGCCCGTCCGACGGGACAAGGAATCAGAGGGTGGGAAGAGGCGCCCCTCCGAAAGGGGCGCGGGGGACGGGACTCAGACGAGCCGCTTACGACCCCAGAAGAAAAGGAACGCCACGACACCGGCGGTCAGGGCGAACAGAATCGACGCCCCGAACCACTGCATACCGTTCATCTGCGACATCGGGAGGTAGTCCACCGACCAGCCCACGACATCGGCCTTGTCCAGGCACACCTGCCGTGCCGCGTCGGTCTTCGACCCCGAACAGGTGCTCCACCCCAGGAGATCCCCGCCGCTGGTGAGATACGACTCGTCGATCTGGTAGGCGCTTTTGGGTATCGGCGGAAACGCGCTCTCGCCCATAACACCCTTGTTCGTCGTGACCGTGATCACGTTGCCGAGCGACATCAGCAAGTAGCCCCAGACGAGCTGGAGGACGACGGTGAAACCGAAGGTGACCACCATGGCCGGCAGCGTGCGCCGCAGCACCGCACCGATCGCCACCCCGCCGAAGACGGAGAAGAGGGTGAGGGCGACAGGCACCGGGCCCGTCGTGTTGAACGCGGCGCCCGAGGTCCAGTCCATGACCGTGATCTCGGACTTGACGGGGTTCCACCACCAGCCGAACACCGCCGACAACACGCCCGTGCTCACCACGACCACCAGTCCGGCCAGCGCCAGCTTCGTGGCGAGCCAGCGGGTCCGGCTCATGGACTGGGCGGCGACCAGCTTGGCGGTGCCGTTCTCCAGGTCGCCCGCGATGAGCGGGGCGCCGAGGAAGACACCGAGCAGGATGGGTATCGCCTGGAGACCCGTGGAGACGAAGGAGAACGCGTCTTTGTACTGCTGGAACTTGCCGCCCGCCTCGTCGAGGCTCTTGCCGGGATAGCCGTAGCCGTCGAGGAAGTCGACCAGCTGGCCGCGCTGGTAGACGATCCAGGCCACGGAGAGCGCGATGGCGGCGAGGATCGTCCAGAACGCCGCCCGGTGCTGGCGCCAGACCAGCCAGGTCATACCGCTGAGTCGGGGGCGCCGGTTGGCCTCCGTGGTGGTCGCGTTCAAGGTCCCGTCGGTGGTCCCGTTCATGGTCCCGTTCTTGCCGTCGCTCATGGAGCCGGTCGAGGTGCTGGTCGAGCCGCGGGTGAAGGTGCTCATGCCGCCACCGCCCCGGTGCCGAACCCCTGGCCGTGGACCTGGGCGGTGGGGGTGATCAGCGGTGGTGCGTCGGGTGAGCGGAGATAGGCGAGCAGGAGTTCCTCCATGTTCGGGGCGCATATGTCCCAGGGTCCGGTGACCGGGCCCTCGGGGCGGATGAGCGCGGTGAACTGCCGTCCGCTGGTCCGGGACTCGACGAGGGTGTGGTGCCCGAGGGCGAGGGCGGGAGGCATGCCGTCACCCTCCTTGGCGCCCGTGACCAGGGTGTGCACGGACATCAGCTCGTCCACGTCACCGGCGAGGCGCACTCCGCCGCCGGAGACGACGACGAGGTAGTCGCACACGTTCTCCAGTTCGGCCAGGACGTGGGTGGACATCAGCACGGTGGTTCCGCGCTCGGCGGCCTCGGCGAGGAGGGTGCCCATGATCTCGTGGCGCACGACCGGGTCGAGGTCCGACATCGGCTCGTCGAGCATCAGCAGGTCGGGGCGCTTACCGAAGGCGAGGGCGATGGCGACGCGGGTGCGCTGACCGCCGGAAAGGGTGCTGATCTTCGCGTCGAAGGGCACGTTGCCCGCGCGGATGATGTCCTCGGCGGCGCGCTGGTCCCAGCCGGGGTTCAGCTCACGGCCCAGACGCAGGGTCTCCGCCACGGTGAAGCGGCGGAACAGGGGCTTCTCCTGGGCGAGGAACGCGGTGCGCCGGCCGGACTCCGCCGAGCCCGGAGCCTCACCGAACAGGCTGATCGAGCCGTTCGTCGGCTGCAGGACATGGGCCGCGACGCTCAGCAGCGTGGTCTTGCCCGCCCCGTTGGGTCCCACCAGGCCGCAGATCCGTCCCGCCGGGAGCCGGAAGGAACAGTCCCGCAACGCCCAGCCCCGCCGGTAGCGCATCCCCAGCCCGTACGCCTCGATCGCCGGTTCCCCCGCGTACATACCTTCACTCACCTGTGCTCCTAGTTGTCGTGGCCCCCGTGGACCCCGTTGTCGTGGACCCCGTCGCCGCCACGTTCCCGGCGGCGTACTGCTTCTCCATCGCCGACGCGACCAGCGCGGCCACGTCCTCCTGCTCCAGACCGGCCCCGGCCGCCTTCGACATCCACGCCACCAGCTCCACGTACAGCGGCGAGTCGGTGCCCGTCTCGGGGCGGCCCAGCGTGCGGCGTACGAAGGTGCCCTGGCCCGGTCGCGGTTCGACCAGGCCCTCACGCTCCAGCTCGCGGTACGCCTTGAGGGTGGTGTTCGGGTTGACCGTGCTGGTCGCGGCGACCTCCTTGGCGGTGGGCAGCCGGTCACCCGGCACGAGTACGCCCAGCCGGAGGGCCTGCTTGGTCTGCTGCACGATCTGCTGGAAAGCGGGGACCCCGCTCCGCCTGTCGATGCGGTACTCCACGATCACCACCACCATTCCACTACTTGATTAGTGGAATGATGATGGAGGGGTGCGAGGGCGGTTGTCAATGCCGACCGGGGACGAGGAGAAGCGGATGGGAGGTACGCTGACCGTCTTTTTTTGGGACATCAGCGGACAGGGAACAAGGCACGTCCAGCAAGAGACGCCTGATGGTGGCCGGTCCGACGATGGCCCTCATGGCCGGGCTCGGCGCATGCGGAAGCGGAAGCGGGCAGAACGACAACCCATGGAGGACTCCACCGCCAGCGGGGGCAGCAGTGGCCAGCGCGACGAGGGCCACGACGACGACCAGGGCACCGCGCCGGACACCGCATTGGCGCTGGGCACCGACCTCGCTGCCATGTGGGCAACAGCACGTGGGGACGTCCGGCTCATGATCGCCCTGGCCGGGCGGGATCCGGACGCTACCGCCGAGCGCGCCCGGATCACCCGCGCCGAGTACCTGCGTCTGCCCGCGCTCGGGGTACCGCGGGGCCCGCGCGGAACTGATCAACTGATCACGGGGGCGGGTGATCCGAGCTCATGGCGGGCCGATCCCAGCTACGCGCAGGCCTGCGACGCCGTCGCGGCGGTCGTCGAGGTCGCTTGACAAACCTGATTCCACAGACTGAACGTGCGGCGACTTGTACAGCAGTTTGGAGACCTACCCGCCGCGGTCTTCGCCGCCGACTGGACCATCATCGGCTGGAACAAGATGTGGACGGTCGCGATCGGCGATCCCGGCGTGTACGGCCGGGACGAGCGCAACCTCGTCTCCGGGATGTTCCATGCGGACGGCGGACGGCGGACGAGGCCGGGACCCGATCGCGGCCTGGCCCGTGTCGTCCTGGAAAGGCAACGAGGCGCAGGAGGTGGACCTCGTCGCCGACCTGTGGGTGACGGCGGCCGCCCATCCCCATGACGTACGTCTCGCCTCGCTCGTAGAAGACGCGCTGCGAAGCAGCCCGCGCTTCGCCCGTCTGTGGTTCAACGGCACCGCCGGTCCCCATGTCGGCGACCGCAAGACCATCGAGCATCCGCTGGTGGGTGCCATCGCCCTCGACGTAGACGTCCTGATGCCCGCGGGCACCGACCTCAGGATCGTCACGTACGCGGCTGTGCCCGAGACCAGCGACGCGGAGAAGCCGGCTGCTCTGCGGGCGCCCTGTCCTCCGCCGCGCGACGGACCGACCCGCCCCGACTCGGAGATCTCCGGCCGCGACTGAGGCGCCGAGGCCATCCGACCTTCGCGTCGACGACGTAGGCTTCCGCGCCCCCGGTCCGCGAGGATCCGCACCCCGGCCGCCCGCCCGACCGACCACCCGCCGCGCCATCCGGCGGACGACCGGTCGGACCACCCGCCCGGTGAACTACCCGTGCGCCGCCGACAGATGGTTCGCCAACCGCGGAGACGCGAACTCCGTCCCGCACACGAACCGCATCACCGGACCGTACGACGACGCGGCCGGCAGGCCCGTGAAGTACAGGCCCGGGACCGACGACACGTACCCCGCGCCCAGCTTGGGCGCGCCGCGGCTCACCGAGAGGCGGGTGCGCAGTTCGTTGCCGAGGAAGTCCATGGCCGCTGTGTCCACCCGGTATCCGGTGGCGGCGATGACATGGTCCGCGGTGAGCCGCTCACTGCCGCCGGCGTGGGTGCGGACCGTCAGCGTGGGGCTGCCGTCGGTCGCGTCGGCGCCGGTGATCCGGTCGACCTCGCTGACCTGCACCTTGCCCTCGAAGCGGTCGCGCAGCCACCAGGCGCCGAGCGGGCCGAGGACGCGGCGAACGAGGTAGTGGCGGGTCTGGGCCGGGAGGTAGCGGTAGGGCTGCGGGTAGTAGCTGAGCGCCCACAGCGACCAGGCGCGGCCGAACGGCGACTCGGGGCGCAGCCTCGGCTGCTTCCAGGGCGGCGCCCCGAAGGCGACCCGGCCCCGGCCGCGGGAGACGACCCGCACCCGCGCGCCCGCCTCGGCCGCGAGCGCCGCCGTCTCCAGCGCGGACTGGCCCGCACCGACGACGATCAGCTCTTTTCCGGCGTAGCGCGTGAGGTCGTGCTGCTGGGAGCTGTGCGAGACCGGGCCCATGGGCGTCGGTCCGTCGGGCGCGGCGGTGGCCAGCTCCGGGGGCAGTTGGGCGAGGCCGGACAGGCCGGTCGCCACGACGACCGCGCGGGCGGTGAAGGACTCGCCCGAGTCCAGCTTCAGGTCGAAGCCGCCGCTGTCGCGCCGGTCGACGGAGACCACCCGCACCTGCTCCAGCTCGGGCACCAGCTTGTGCCGGAACCATTCGCCGTAGGCGATGAAGGTCTCGACCGGGATGATGTCCTCGTCGGTGACCAGGCGGGGTATGCCCGCCGCGTCGCAGTAGTCGACGAGGTTGTGCCCGGGCTGCGGGGCATCCAGGTTGGAGGCGACCGGGGTCGACTTCAGCAGCATGCCGGCGGGCATGTGGTCGCGCCAGCTGACCATGGGGTCGCCGAAGACGCGCACCGGAATGCCGCGTGCTCGCAGATGGGCGGCGGTCGACAGGCCGAACGGCCCGGCGCCGATGACAGCTACCGGTTGCATCACGAAGTCCCTCCCCAGGACGTTCACTTCGCCACTTCGTGTCCGGCTCGGGCGGCCGATACTGCTGGCTGGTTGCTGGCTAGCTGCCCGAACCGGTCGTGCTGCCGCGGCGGTTGGTGCGCCACAGCTGATACAGGTGCTTCGTGCCAGGTCGCACGAAGCGGGTGAGCATCGTGAGGAACGGCAGCGGGTCGTCACCCGCGAGCCAGGCCAGCTCCGTCCCGCTCGCGCGCGCCGGTGCGTGCGGCGTCGTATAGCCGCTGCGGCGGTACGCGAGCAGAGCGGGCAGGTCGATGTTCTCCACGATGTACCGGTGGCCGGCGCGCTGTTCCCCCTCCGGGACGGAGCGGCCGGTCAGATCCAGATGCATGGCGCGGACGACGTCCACTCCCGACTCGCTCTCGAAGAGCCGGAACTGGGCGCCCATGCGTGGGTTGAAGTCGAGCAGTTTGTACTGTCCGTCGCGTCGGTCGAAGCGCAGGTCGAGGTCGATGATCCCGGTGAAGCCGATCTGCTTGATGAAACGCGCGGCGAGGTCCGCGAGTTCCGGATTGTCGACGACATACGCGTTCGCGGTCATCCCGGCGTGCGGCGGCCAGGAGCGGACCTTCACTCCTGTGAACATCGCGCGCGGGGTCGCGTCCTGGTCGAAATAGGCGTGCACGATCCAGTCCTCGGCCTCCTCCCGCGGCAGGTACTCCTGGAGGATCACGCCGGGGTGCTCGCCCCAGCCGCGGGCGAGCGCGAGCAGGCCCTCGCGGGTGGCGATCTTCGTGGTGCCGTTCACCGCGGGCCGTGCGCGGCGCAGGAACGCCTCGCGGTTCTTGGCCACCACCGGGAAGACCGCCTTCTCGGCGAAGTCCACGATCTCGTCGTACGACCGCGGGAAGGCGGCCGTCGGGCTCGGGATGCCGTGCTCCACGCACAGTTCGTGCAGGCCCTGCTTGCTGGCCAGATGCCGGGGCAGGTCGCGCTCCACGTGCGGGAAGAGGAAGCGGCCGGCGAGTTCGTCCTGGTGCTCGGCGATCAGCACGGCGGCCTCTTCGTCCGTCGGAATGAGCACGGTGGGGCGGCCGATGCGGCGCCCGACGCGCAGCAGGCCCTCCACCAGGTGATCGGGGTCCTCCGTGCCGGTGGTCGGCCAGACGAAGGCCTTCTTGAGATAGCGGCTGGCGGCGGCGGGCGTGTAGGCGTCCTCCGTGATCGCGTACATCGGCACGCCGAGGCGGCCGAGGCTGCGTATCGCGCCCACTCCGCCGTGGTGCAACGGATAGTCGCCGAACTTCACGATCAGGCCTGGCACATCACGATCAGCTTCAAAAGGCACACTGGCAGCACTTTTGGCCACGGGTCCCCCCACGCGTCCCCCCTACGGACCGGACCCACCCCGTCCGTGTCCCCCAAAGGACGCTAAGCCGGAATTGGGCCGTCCGACAAGGCCAATTCGGACATTGCAAACTCTTTAGACACTGTCAGGACAGGCAACTCAGCCGTAACGTGTGGCACGGCCGCATGTCAGAACGCGACACATGGTGAGAGTGAGGCAGCACCCCATGCCCCCCTTCGTGCCCCCTTTCGACGTCCCCGAGGGCGACCCTTTCGGTGTCCACAACCTTCCGTACGGCGTCTTCTCGCGCGCGGGATCCGACGGCGGGCCCGCTGACGGGTCCGACGGGCGGACGGTGGGCGTCCGGCTCGGCGACCACGTCCTGGACGCGGGCGCGGCGGCGCGGGCGCTCGGTTCGCCGTACGCCGCCCTGCTCGCCCGCCCCTCGCTGAACCCGCTGCTCGCGGCCGGCTCCACGGCCTGGTCGGACGTACGGCGCGCGCTGACGGCGTGGATGACGGTGCCGGCGCACCAGGAGACCGTCGCGCCCTTCCTGTACCCGCTGTCGTCGGTGACCCTCCACCTCCCCTTCGAGGTCGCGGACTACGTCGACTTCTACGCCTCCGAGAACCACGCGCGGAACGTCGGCCGGATCTTCCGCCCGGACGCCCCCGACCCGCTGACCCCCAACTGGAAGCACCTGCCCATCGGTTACCACGGGCGCTCGGGCACGGTGGTGGTCTCGGGCACGGATGTCGTACGACCGTCCGGGCAGCGCAAGGCCCCCACCGACCCGGCACCCGTCTTCGGCCCCTCCGTCCGCCTGGACATCGAGGCCGAGGTCGGCTTCGTGGTCGGCGCTCCCTCGCCGATGGGCGAGTCGGTGGCGCTCGGCGACTTCCGGGACCACGTCTTCGGGCTCTGCCTCCTCAACGACTGGTCGGCGCGCGACCTCCAGGCCTGGGAGTACGTCCCCCTCGGCCCGTTCCTCGGCAAGTCCTTCGCCACCTCGGTGTCGGCGTGGATCACGCCGCTGGACGCGCTGGAGGACGCGGCGGTGGCTCCGCCGGAGCGCACGCACGCGTTGCTGCCGTATCTGGACGACGGCGCGACCGGGATCGACCCGGGCGGCTACGACCTGCGGATCTCCGTCGCGATCAACGGCCATGTCGTCTCCGAGCCGCCCTTCTCCACCATGTACTGGACGGCCGCCCAGCAGTTGACCCACATGACGGTCAACGGCGCCTCCCTGCGCACCGGGGACCTGTACGGCTCGGGCACGGTGAGCGGGCCCGAGCGGTCGGAACGCGGGTCGTTGCTGGAGCTGACCTGGAACGGGACCGAACCCCTGGAACTCCCCGACGGCAAACGGACGTTCCTGGAGGACGGGGATGTCGTCACGCTGTCGGCGTGGGCACCAGGGCCGGGCGGGGTCCGGGTGGGCTTGGGCGAGGTGACGGGGCGGATCGTCTCGGGGTGACGGGGTGACGGGGTGACGGGGTGACGGGGTGACGGGGTGACGGGGAGTTGGGGGACGGGGACGTACGGGGTGACGGGGAGTCGGGTGTGACGGGGGACGTACGGGGTGTAGTGGGTCTTTCCCATGTCCTGACGTTCGGCCCGGGCACCGGCATACTGGCGGCGGGCGGACTGGCCGCGGGCGGAACGCGCGCCGAGCCCGTCGCCCCGTACCGCCCCTCTCCTTCCTCCGACCAGGATCCGGAGCCCGTGGCATGACCGTCTGCCTGCTCCTGCTGAGCGTCGTCGCCCTGACGGCCGCCGTGCCGGTGCCGCGCGCCCTGGTGCGGGCGGGTTGGCCCGACCGGGAACCCGTGGTCGCGCTGTGGGTGTGGCAGTGCCTGGTGGCCACCGTCCTGCTGTGCTGTCTGACGGCGCTCGTGCTGGGCGCAGCCGCCGTCTTCCACACCGTCCGCGACCACGTCTTCGCACCGGCGCCGCCCGCCGTGACCGCCGCGTACGACCTGTCCGCCGCGCCGGTCTGGGCCGCCACCCTCACCCTCCTGCTGGCCTGCGGCGCAGCCTGGACGACGGCGATGCTCGCCCGCGAGCTCGTCGAGGCCCGCCGGCACCGCGGACAGGCCCGGGCCCAGTTGCGCGAGCGCGCGCCCGAACTGCCCGGCGGCCTGGAAGAGGCGGCACGCGGACCGCTCCTGGTGCTGGAGGACGAGTACCCGGACGCCTGGTGGATGCCGGGTCACCCGCCCCAGCTGGTCGTCACCACCGGCGCCCTGCACCGCCTCACCGACCCCCAGTTGGAATCGGTCCTCACCCACGAGCGCGATCACGCCCGCGCCCACCACGACTGGCTGCTGCACCTGTCGACGGCGCTCGCGACGGGCTTTCCCCGGGTGCCTCTCTTCGCCCACTTCTGCGACCAGACCCACCGGTTGGTGGAGCTCGCGGCCGATGACACGGCGTCGCGTCGCTGCGGTCACCTCACCACCGCGCTGGCCCTGATCGAGCTGAACCAGCACCGGGGTGTGCTGTCCTGCGCGTCCAGCCACCGGCTGCTCGGGGAGCGCGTCGACCGTCTCTTGCAACCGCCCCCTCGCCTCGGCCGGCGTCATCGGGCCCTGACCACGACGGTCGCGACGCTGGTGCCGCTGCTGCCGTTGCTGATCACGTTCGCTCCTGGGCTGACGGCGTTGGGGTGACCGGCTGTCGAGCCGGGTGACGCGGACCGGCATCGAACGATGCCGTGGGTCCCGCCGCCAGTGGCAGATGTAGGCCCACAGCCACCGTTTCCCCAGCTCAACCGTCCCCCCGGCGGAGCCCTGGGTGGCGCAACACTCCCGCAACACTCCATTCCCTACCGGCTCGCTATGGTTCGAAACATGCCATCCAGCGACCGCGTCCGGGACCACGCAGGGCAGGGTGCGACCACCGTCGCCGCCCACCGTGCGCGGCGTCGGCTGCGCGCCGACCAGGCACGGCAGCTCGCCGATCTGCTCCGCCACCAGCTGCTGGCCAGCGGTTTCCCGGACGGCACGCTCCCACACGAGACGACCCTCGCCGCCGACTACCGCGCCACCCGCAACACCGTCCGCGAGGCCCTGGACCTGCTCAGGGCCGAGGGGCTGGTGGAACGGCTGCCCGGTGTCGGCACCGTGGTGGTCGCCGAGAAGTACCCGCACGGCCTGGACCGGCTGATGGGCCTCGCGGAGACCCTTCGCGAGCACGGCCGGGTCACCAACGAGGTCCGCACGATGGGCCCCGCCTCCGCACCCGCTCCGGTCGCCGAACGCCTGCACGTCCCGCCCGGCTCGGACGTCCTCTACATCGAACGTCTGCGCCGCCTGGACGGCCTCCCCCTCTCGCTCGACCTCACCTACATCCCGCTCGACATCGGCACCGCCCTGCTCGGCGCCGACCTGGAGAACACCGACGTCTTCCGCCTCCTGGAAGCCATCACCGGCCGGCCCCTCGGGCACGCCGAGATCACCCTGGAGGCGGTGAACGCGGACACCCACTCCGCCGCCGTACTCGAAGCCCCGCGCGGCGCGGCCGTCCTGATGCTGGAACGCCTCACGCATCTCGACGACGGCCGCCCGGTCGACCTGGAGTTCATCCGCTTCCGCGGCGACCGCATCACGATGAGCGGCCTCCTGCACCGCTCCCTCTGACCCACCTCTCCGGCCCTTTTTTCCGCCCCCCCGCTCTGACTTGCTGGACCTTCCTGGAGACAGCCATGCCTTTGGTGCCCCAGCGGGCCGACGTGCCCGTGACCATCGACGAGTCGAAGTGCATCGACGGCTGCACGCTCTGCGTCGACATGTGCCCCTTGGACTCCCTCGCCATCGACGAGAGCAACGGCAAGGCCTATATGCACGTCGACGAGTGCTGGTACTGCGGCCCGTGCGCGGCCCGCTGTCCCACCGGAGCCGTGACGGTCAACATGCCCTATCTGCTGCGGTGAGAGGCCCCGAACTCCCATGAAACACAAACCGGTCGCCGCCGCGGCGGCCCTGCTCCTGTTCCCTCTGTCGGCCTGCGGCGGCAGCGCCTCGGCAGGCGACGGCTCCGTCGTCACCGTCACCGTCGGCTACCAGTCCAAGACCATCAACACGGTCACCGCGGGCACCCTCCTGCGCTCCCTCGGCTACTTCGAGAAGGACCTCAACGCCCTCCACGACGGCCACACCTACAAGGTCGACTGGCAGGACTACGCCACCGGCGCACCCATCACGGCCCAGATGACCGCCGGAAAGATCGACATCGGCTCGATGGGCGACTTCCCGCTGCTCATCAACGCGGCCCGCGGCAAGCAGCTCGGCAAGCCGACCCGCCTGGTCTCCATCACCGGCTACAACCTCCGCGGCGGCCTCAACACCGTCGTCACCGCACCCGACTCCACACTCACCTCCCTCACGGACCTCAAGGGCAAGAAGGTCTCCACGAGCATCGGCTCGGCCGCCGACGGCACCCTCGTACGCGCCCTCCAAGAGGCCGGCATCGACCCCGACAAGGGCATCGAGAAGCTCAACCAGCAGCCCGCGGTGGGCGCTTCGGCCCTGGTCGCCGGCAGCGTGGACGCGCTCTCCCAGTTCGTCGCCTGGCCCGGCCTGCTCACCTACCAGGGCAAGGCTAAGGCCCTGTACGACGGCGCCCAGTTGAACCACCCGACCTTCCACGGCGTCACCGCCCGTCAGGACTTCGCCGAGCAGCGGCCCGCCGTCCTGGAGGCCTTCCTCAAGGCCCAGTCCGAGGCGACGGACTACCTCAACGCCCACCCCGTCGCCGCCGCCGAGAAGGTCGCCAAGGCCACCGAGCTGCCCGCCGAGGTCGTCTACCTCTACAACGGCGCCCACGGCATCGCCACCTTCGACCCGGCGATCAAGCCCCAACTCGTCGCCGCGCTCAAGGAGGACGTCTCCGTCCTGAAGGCCGCGAAGCTGACCGGCGACGTGGACGTGGACTCCTTCGTCGACGACCAGTACGCCAAGAAGGCCCTCGGCGCGGACTACGCCACCCGACTCGCCGCGAAGCCGGCTGCCGCCGCGAGCGAGGTGTGGCCGAAGGGATCGACAGGTGCGGCAGGTTCGGCGGGTTCCGAGAAGACGCTCGCCTTCAAGTCCCCTGCCGAGGCGCTGAGTTACGTCGCCCGGCACCGGAACGGCATCCGCGCCGCCTACGTCCCCGACGCCACCACCGGCACCCTGTGGTTCGCCGACAAGGCGGTGTGGGTGACCGATGGCGAGGAGTTGCTGCCGTTCGTGGCACCGGCGACCGCGAAGGCGTACATCGCCGCCCACGGTGGCGCCCGCGTCATCACGTACGCCGACGCGCTGGAGCAGGCATCGTGAGCGGGCGCCCGAAACAGGCGGGCCGGTATGTGCTGCGGCTCGGCTCGCTCGCCGCCGCCCTCGGCATCTGGCAGCTCCTGACCAGCCTGGACGTCGACCTGTGGCTGCGCTTCTCGCAGTTCCCCACGGTCGCCGACGTGGCCCGCGCCTTCGCCGACCGGGTGTCCGGACCGGACTACTGGACGGACCTCACCGACAGCCTCACCCGTATCCTCACCGGCTTCCTGCTCGCCGCCGTCCTGGGCGTGGCCACCGGCGTGCTCGTGGCCCGCTCGCGGCTCGCCGAGGACCTGCTCGGCCCGGTCCTCGAAGTCCTGCGTCCGATCCCGGCCATCGCCCTGGTCCCCGTCGCGATCCTCCTCTTCCCCTCCAACGAACAGGGCATCGTCTTCATCACCTGCACCGCCGCCTTCTTCCCGGTCCTGGTCTCCACCCGGCACTCGGTCCGCGCGCTCACCCCGGTGTGGGAGGAGGCGGTGCGCACCATGGGCGGCGGCCGGTGGCGCGTCCTCGGCTCGGTCGTCCTGCCGGGCGCACTGCCCGGCATCTTCGGCGGCCTGTCGGTCGGCATCGGCGTCTCGTGGATCTGCGTGATCTCCGCCGAGATGATCTCCGGCCAGTACGGCGTCGGTTACCGCACCTGGCAGGACTACACCATCGTCAACTACCCGGGCGTCTTCGTCGGCATGGTCACCATCGGCATCCTCGGCTGGCTCACTTCCACGGCGGTGGAGTTGCTCGGTCGGAGGCTGACGCGCTGGCTGCCACGGACGTCGTACATGTCCGGCGGGCGCCCTGCGCGTCGAGTGCGCGGTACCACCACCGCCCGCGCGCCGGTCGCCCCCAGGAGCAAGGAGGACGTGCCCCATGACCAGCTCGTCTGAGGTCCGCACGGCGGGCTCTTCCGGCACCCGGCCATCCGACCCTTCCGGCGTCCGCCCGACGGACTCCCCCGGCGCCCGCCCAACCGACTCCCCCGGTGTCCACCCGACCGATACCTCCGGCGCCCGCCCGGCCTCCTCCCGCACCGGCGCGGCGCTGGCCCTGCGCGAAGCCACCCTCGGTCGACCTGGCGCACCCGTGCTCGACGCCGTGGACCTCGCCGTCTCCCCCGGCGGGATCCTCACCGTCGTCGGAGCGTCCGGCTGCGGCAAGTCGACCCTGTTGCGCACGCTGGCCGGGCTGTTGTCGCCGCTCGCCGGAGAAGTCACCCAGGACGGGCGCCTGTTGACGGGTCCCGGCGCCGACCGCGCCCTGATCTTCCAGGAGGACGCTCTCCTGCCATGGCGCACTCTGCGCGCCAACGTCGAACTCCCCCTCGCCATCAAGGGGTTGCCGCGCGCCGAACGCCGGGCCCAGGCCGACTCCTGGCTCGACCGCGTCGGACTCGCCCCGCTCGCCCGGCAGTTGCCGCACCGCGTCTCCGGCGGGCAGCGCCAGCGCGCCCAACTCGCCCGCGCCCTCGCGGGAGCGCCGCGTGCCGTCCTGATGGACGAACCCTTCGGCGCCCTCGACGCCCAGACCCGCGCCGGCATGCAGGACCTGCTGGTCGAGGTGTTGCGCGGCACGGGCGCGACCGTCGTCTTCGTCACCCACGACGTGGACGAGGCCCTGTTCCTCGGCGACCGCGTGGCCCTCCTCGGCGCCGGCCGGCTGACGGCCGTACGCGATGTGCCGCGCCCGCGCGACCGTACGACGCACGACGACCCGGCGCGCACCGCCCTGCGGCGCGAAGTCCTCACCTCGCTCGGTACCTGAAAGGCCCCCCGGTGACCACCGTGAACACTCCCCCGGCGACTCCCGTGCACACGCCCTTGGAGATCCCCGCGCTCGCCGACGCCGAGGAACTCACCTGCGACGTCCTCGTCATCGGCGGCGGCACCGCCGGCACGATGGCCGCGCTGACCGCCGCCGAGCACGGCGCGGACGTGATCCTGCTGGAGAAGGCCCACGTCCGGCACTCCGGCGCCCTCGCCATGGGCATGGACGGCGTCAACAACGCGGTCATCCCCGGCCGCGCCGAGCCCGACGACTACGTCGCCGAGATCACCCGCGCCAACGACGGCATCGTCGACCAGTCCACCGTCCGCCAGACCGCCACTCGCGGCTTCGGCATGGTGCAGCGCCTGGAGTCGTACGGCGTGAAGTTCGAGAAGGACGAGCACGGCGAGTACGCGGTCCGCCAGGTCCATCGCTCGGGCTCGTACGTGCTGCCGATGCCGGAGGGCAAGGACGTCAAGAAGGTCCTGTACCGGCAGTTGCGGCGGCGCGAGATGCGCGAGCGGATCCGCATCGAGAACCGGGTGATGCCGGTGCGGGTGCTGACCGTTGATGGGCGGGCCGTGGGGGCGGTCGGCTTCAACACGCGCACCGGCGCCTTCGTCACCGTCCGCGCCGGCGCGGTGATCCTGGCCACCGGCGCGTGCGGCCGACTCGGCCTGCCCGCCTCCGGCTACCTGTACGGCACCTACGAGAACCCGACCAACGCGGGCGACGGCTACGCGATGGCCTACCACGCGGGCGCCGAACTCACCGGCATCGAGTGCTTCCAGATCAACCCGCTGATCAAGGACTACAACGGCCCCGCCTGCGCCTACGTCGCCAACCCCTTCGGCGGCTACCAGGTCAACCGGCACGGCGAACGCTTCGTCGACTCCGACTACTGGTCCGGCCAGATGATGGCGGAGTTCGCGGCGGAGGTGGCGAGCGACCGGGGGCCCGTGTACCTGAAGTTGAGCCACCTCCCGGAGGAGTCGATCTCCGCTCTGGAGTCGATCCTGCACTCCACCGAGCGCCCGACCCGCGGCACCTTCCACTCCGGCCGCGGCCACGACTACCGCACCCACGACGTCGAGATGCACATCTCCGAGATCGGCCTGTGCGGCGGCCACTCGGCCTCCGGCGTCCGCGTCGACGACCACGCCCGCACGACCGTCCCCCGCCTGTACGCCGCCGGCGACCTGGCCTGCGTGCCGCACAACTACATGATCGGCGCGTTCGTCTTCGGCGACCTGGCGGGCGCGGACGCCTCCCAATACACGGCGTACGAAGGGGAGTTGCCGACCGCCCAGCTCCGCGAGGCGCATGAGCTGATCTACCGCCCGCTGGGCAACCCGGACGGCCCGCCGCAGACCCAGGTCGAGTACAAACTGCGCCGCTTCGTGAACGACTACGTGGCCCCGCCCAAGTCCGGCGCCCGACTCTCCCTGGCCCTTGAGGCGTTCGAGCGCATGCACGCCGACATCGCGGAGATGGGTGCGCGCACCCCGCACGAACTGATGCGCTGCGCCGAGGTCAGCTTCATCCGCGACTGCGCCGAGATGGCCGCGCGTGCCTCCCTGGCCCGCACGGAGTCCCGCTGGGGCCTCTACCACGATCGTCTCGACCACCCTCATCGCGACGACGCCTCCTGGTTCCACCACCTCGATCTGCACAAGTCCCCCTCCGGTGCGATGGAGTTCACGGCCCGTCCCGTGGCTCCCTATCTGGTTCCCATCGACGAGTTCACGCCCGTCGGCGGCCCCTCCCGTCACCTCGGCGAGGTCCACGCCGAGGACGTCGCCACCGCCGGCTCCCGGGACCTGGCCCCGGTCGCCACCCTCACCGAGGGCACGGACCCGAACCTCGCCCCCGTCATTTCGGACTCCCCCGAACCCGAGCCCGAGGAGTCCTCAGGCCGCCTCCTCGAACTCGTCGCCCTCGCCGACGAACAGCCCGAACTCGACTCCCTACGCCCCTACTTGACCGACCCGTCCGCCGCCGTCCGCCGCGAGGCCGTCGCCGTCCTCACCGAGACGGTCCCACCGGGCACGGGCCCCGCCCTCGCCGCCTCCCTCCGCGACACCGCCCCCGAGGTACGGTCCGCGGCCGCCGCCTCCCTCCGCGAACTCGTCGAGACACTCCCGCCGGACCCCGCCCTCTACGACGGCCTGGTTGCCGCCCTGACCGAACCCGATCCGATCGTCCGCGCCGCCTCCCTCGACGTCCTGCGCGCCCTGCGCCTGGGCAACGCCGCCCTCTACTCCGCCTCCCTCTCCGACACCGACATCCCCGTCCGCATCGAGGCCGTACGCGCCCTCGTCTCGGTCGACGCCGCCCCCGAACTGGCCCACGCCGCCACCACGGACGCGTCCCGCGAGGTCCGCGTGACCATCGCGAAGGCGTTGGCGACGGTGACGGCGACCCGCCGGGCGCAGGTCCACGGCATACACGAGGCCCACGGCACTCACGTGGGCAGTGACCCAGGCACCGACGTCGTCCTGACCGCCCTGACCGCCCTCACCGAACTCACCGACGACCCCGACCCCTTGGTCCAGGGCGCCGCCTATGGCGCACTCGGCACGACCGGCTGCCCCGCACCCCTCGCCGTCCGCGCTGTGCTCGCCCTGGCCGCCCCGGCCTGGCAGGTCAGGTCTGGCGCCGCGACCGCCCTGTCCGCCGCCGACCCCGACGTGGCCGTCCCCGCCCTCGTCAAGACCCTCGCCGACCCGAACGCCGACGTCCGCAAAGCCGCCGTCCTGGCGCTCACCCGGCACACCGCCACCGAGGACGCCCGAGCAGCCCTCGCCACGGCCACGACGGATACGGATGCAGACGTCAGGGCGTATGCGTCACGGGCGCTGTGACAGTGCGGGGCGCCTCTTCGCCATGAGGCGCCCACCGCACTGAGCCGACGCCGAGGGCCAGTCCCCTATATCCAGTCCTCCGGCTCCGGCTCCATATCCATCTCGGGCCAGTGATCCGCGCCCGGATCGGCGGCGGCCGTCGGCGTCGCCCTTGCCGCTGCCGTCACTTTCGGCGCTGCCGTTGCCGCCGGTGTCGGCGTTGCCGCCGCCGCCGTGGGAGCCGCCTCCGGCGCATCCCCCAGCGCCGCCAGCACCCCGATCACGCCCTCCCCGTACGTCGCCAGCTTCTTCTCGCCGACCCCGCTGATCGTGCCGAGCTGGGACACCGACGTAGGCCAGACCGTGGCGATCTCGCGGAGGGTGGCGTCGTGGAAGATGACGTAGGCGGGGACGCCCTGTTCGCGGGCCTGTTCGCCGCGCCAGGCGCGTAGCGCCTCGAAGGCCGGCTGCAGGGCCTCCGGCAGTTCCGCCGCGGCGGCCTTGGCCTTGCGGTCGCCCCGGCTGCCGGAGGAGGAGCCCGACTTCGAGCCCGCGGGCTTCTTCGGCTCCTTGCGCAGCGGTACCTCCCGCTCGCGCCGCAGTACCGTCCCGCTGGCCTCGGTCAGCACCAGCGTGCCGTAGTCGCCCTCGACCGCGAGCAGTCCCTGTGCCAGCAACTGCCGTACGACGCCCCGCCAGTCGCCCTCGGGGAGGTCCTCGCCGATGCCGAACACGGACAGCTGGTCGTGGTCGAACTGGATGACCTTGGCCGTGCGCCGCCCCATGAGGATGTCGACGATCTGCACCGCGCCGAACTTCTGCCCGCGCTCCCGCTGCAGCCGCACCACCGTGGACAGCACCTTCTGGGCCGCGACCGTGCCGTCCCAGGTCTCCGGCGGGGTGAGGCAGGTGTCGCAGTTGCCGCAGGCGCTCGCGTCGGGGTCCTGGCCGAAGTAGGCGAGGAGCTGGCCCCGGCGGCACTGGGCCGTCTCGCACAGGGCCAGCATCGACTCCAGGTGGGAGGCGGAGCGGCGGCGGAACGCCTCGTCGCCCTCGCTGGACTGGATCATCTTGCGCTGTTGTATGACGTCGTTGAGGCCGTAGGCCATCCAGGCCGTGGAGGGCAGACCGTCACGGCCCGCGCGGCCCGTCTCCTGGTAGTAGCCCTCGACCGACTTGGGCAGGTCGAGGTGGGCGACGAAGCGGACGTCCGGCTTGTCGATGCCCATGCCGAAGGCGATCGTCGCGACGACCACGAGGCCTTCCTCGCGCAGGAAGCGGGACTGGTTCGCCGCACGGGTGCCCGCGTCCAGGCCCGCGTGGTACGGCACCGCCTCGACGCCGTTGCGGGAGAGGAACTCCGCCGTCTTCTCGACCGAGTTGCGCGAGAGGCAGTACACGATGCCCGCGTCGCCCGGGTGCTCCTCGCGCAGGAAGCTCAGCAGCTGCTTCTTGGGGTCGGCCTTCGGGACGATCCGGTACTGGATGTTGGGCCGGTCGAAGCTCGCCACGAAGTGCCGGGCCGTCGGCATGCCGAGCCGCTCGGTGATCTCCTGGTGCGTGGCGTGCGTGGCCGTCGCCGTGAGCGCGATCCGCGGGACGTCCGGCCAGCGCTCGCCCAGGACGGAGAGGGTCAGATAGTCGGGGCGGAAGTCGTGGCCCCACGAGGACACACAGTGCGCCTCGTCGATCGCGAAGACCGAGATCTTGCCGCGGGTGAGCAGATCCAGGCTGGAGTCCAGCCGCAGTCGCTCGGGCGCCATGTACAGCACGTCCAGCTCGCCGGCCAGGAACTCGGCCTCGACCACGCGCCGCTCGTCGAAGTCCTGCGTGGAGTTCATGAACCCCGCGTTCACCCCGAGTGCCCGCAGCGCGTCCACCTGGTCCTGCATCAGCGCGATCAGCGGCGAGACCACGACACCCGTACCGGGTCTGACCAGGGCCGGGATCTGGTAGCACAGCGACTTGCCGCCGCCGGTCGGCATGAGGACCACGGCGTCGCCGCCGGCCACCACATGCTCGATGACCTCTTCCTGCTCGCCGCGGAAGGTCTCGTATCCGAAGACCCGGTGCAGCGTGGAGAGCGCTTCGCTCTCCGTGACCCCTGGCATCTCGCTGATCCCGCCCATCCCACGCATCGTCCCGTCCCCCGTACGTCGTCCCTCGACCACTGCGTCCACGATAGGTGCCCGGACTGACAGCCATGGAGTTATCCACAGGCTGGTGACGGTGACGGGGTGCGGTCAGTCGAATGGCTCCGTCACATGGCGCGACCGATACGGCCGGGACATGCTGCTGGGGCGGGACGGGGGAGGTCCGCCACGCCACCGAACGGACGGCGCGCCGTGCGTGCGGACGCCTCCCGAAGTCAAGGAGCCCCACCATGTCCCCTCGGTCCCTGCAGGCCGTCAAGGCCGCCATCGCGGTGGCGACGGCCGCGGCCTTCGCGCTGACCGCCGCCCCGGCCCACGCCGCGCCCGCTCCCGACCCGTCCGCGTGGACCGAGCTGAGCACGACGTACCAGGCCACCGCCAAGTACGGGTACGAGGCGTCCGCCGCGGGCGGCGGCTACGTACGCACCGACGAGTGCGTCGCCGACCCGGCCGAGGGCGGCATGGGCTATCACTACGTCAACCCGGCGAACATCGGTTCACTCGATCCGGAGAAGCCGGCGGCCCTGCTGTACGCGGAGGGGTCCAAGAACGCGTACGCGGACATCGCCGACTTCGGCAGCGGGCGCAAGCTGGTCGCGGTGGAGTGGGTCGTGAAGGACGAGGGGCAGGCCGCTCCGACGCTGTTCGGGCAGACCTTCCAGAAGGACCAGCTCCCCGGCCACTTCACCCTCCACGCCTGGATCTACAAGCCCAACTCCAAGGGCCTGTTCGCCTCGTGGAACCCTCTGGTCGTCTGCCCGACGGTCTGACCACCGCATACGTGCGAAGGGCCCCGGTTCCCTCGAAGGGAACCGGGGCCCGCCGCTCACGTACCGCAGGTCAGCGCACGAACACTCCCGCCTGGTTGGCCAGGTCCAGGAAGTACTGCGGCGCCACACCGAGCACCAGCGTGACCGCCACGCCGACCCCGATCGTCGTCATCGTCAGCGGCGACGGCACGGCGACCGTCGGGCCGTCGGGCCGCGGCTCGCTGAAGAACATCAGCACGATGACGCGGATGTAGAAGAACGCGGCGATCGCGGACGAGATGACGCCGACCACGACCAGCGGTGCCGCGCCGCCTTCGGCCGCCGCCTTGAACACGGCGAACTTCCCGGAGAAGCCCGAGGTCAGCGGGATACCGGCGAAGGCCAGCAGGAACACCGCGAACACGGCCGCCACCAGCGGCGAACGTCGGCCCAGCCCCGCCCACTTGGACAGGTGGGTCGCCTCGCCGCCCGCGTCGCGCACCAGCGTCACCACGGCGAAGGCGCCGACGGTCACGAAGGAGTACGCGGCCAGGTAGAAGAGGACGGACGAGACGCCGTCGGGCGTGGTCGCGATGACACCCGCGAGGATGAAGCCCGCGTGCGCGATCGACGAGTACGCCAGCAGCCGCTTGATGTCGGTCTGGGTGATCGCCACGATCGCGCCGCCCAGCATGGTGACGATCGCGACGGCCCACATGACCGGCCGCCAGTCCCAGCGCAGGCCGGGCAGGACGACGTACAGCAGGCGCAGCAGCGCGCCGAACGCCGCCACCTTCGTGGCCGCCGCCATGAATCCGGTCACCGGGGTCGGCGCGCCCTGGTAGACGTCGGGCGTCCACATGTGGAACGGCACCGCGCCCACCTTGAACAGCAGGCCCATGACGATCATCGCCGCGCCGATCAGCAGCAGCGCGTCGTTGCCCATGGTGTCGGCGAGCGCCGGGTCCACGTCGGTGACCGTGCCGTCGACGACCTGCGCGATCGTCGCGTACGACACCGAGCCCGCGTAGCCGTACAGCAGCGCGATGCCGAACAGCGTGAACGCGGAGGCGAACGCGCCGAGCAGGAAGTACTTGACCGCGGCTTCCTGCGACATGAGCCGGTTGCGGCGGGCCAGCGCGCACATCAGGTACAGCGGGAGCGAGAACACTTCCAGGGCGATGAAGAGGGTCAGCAGGTCGTTCGCCGAGGGGAAGACCAGCATTCCGGCGACCGCGAAGAGCAGCAGCGGGAAGACCTCGGTGGTGGTGAATCCGGCCTTGACCGCGGCCTTCTCGCTGTCGCTGCCCGGCACGGACGCGGCCTGCGCGGCGAAGGAGTCGACGCGGTTTCCGTGCGCCTCCGGGTCCAGGCGCCGCTCGGCGAAGGTGAACAGACCTACCAGGCCGACCAGCAGGATCGTGCCCTGCAGGAAGAGGGCAGGTCCGTCGACCGCGATCGCGCCCATCGCCGCGATGCGCGCCTTGGTCGTGCCGTATCCGTCCGCCGCGAGCGCCACGACCGCCGCGAAGGCTGCGCAGAGCGCGACGGCGGAGACGAACACCTGGGCGTAGTAACGGGACTTGCGCGGCACGAAGGCCTCGACCAGTACCCCGACGATCGCCGCGCCGAGGATGATCAGGGTGGGCGACAATTGCCCGTATTCGATCTTCGGCGCGTCGATCTTGGAGATCGGGTCGGCCGCGGTTGTCCACAGGCTGTGGACGGCTGCTGCGCTCACTTGGCGGCCTCCACCTCGGGCTGGGGGTCCTTCTTGTGTACGTCGGACAAGGTCGACTTCACCGCCGGGTTGACGATGTCGGTGACCGGCTTCGGATAGACGCCCAGGAAGATCAACAGGATGATCAGGGGCGTCACGACCACGAGTTCACGCGCGCGTAGGTCCGGCATCGTGGAGACCTCGGGCTTCACCGGTCCTGTCATCGTCCGCTGGTAGAGCACGAGGACGTAGAGCGCGGCGAGGACGATGCCGAAGGTGGCGATGATGCCGATCGCCGGGTAGCGCGCGAACGTGCCGACCAGGACCAGGAACTCGCTCACGAACGGTGCCAGGCCCGGCAGCGACAGGGTCGCCAGACCGCCGATCAGGAAGGTGCCGGCGAGCACCGGGGCGACCTTCTGCACTCCGCCGTAGTCGGCGATGAGCCGCGAGCCGCGCCGGGAGATCAGGAAGCCCGCCACCAGCATCAACGCGGCCGTCGAGATGCCGTGGTTGACCATGTAGAGCGTCGCGCCCGACTGACCCTGGCTGGTCATCGCGAAGATGCCCAGGATGATGAAGCCGAAGTGCGAGATCGACGCGTACGCCACCAGCCGCTTGATGTCCCGCTGGCCCACCGCGAGCAGCGCGCCGTAGATGATGCTGATCAGGGCGAGGACGAGGATCGCGGGCGTCGCCCACTTGCTGGCCTCCGGGAACAGCTGGAGGCAGTAGCGGAGCATCGCGAAGGTGCCCACCTTGTCGACGACCGCCGTGATGAGGACGGCGACCGGGGCGGTGGCCTCCCCCATCGCGTTGGGCAGCCAGGTGTGCAGCGGCCACAGCGGCGCCTTCACCGCGAAGGCGAAGAAGAAGCCGAGGAACAGCCAGCGTTCGGTGCTCGTCGCCATGTGCAGCGAGCCGTTCGCGCGGGCCTCCGCGATCGCCTGGAGGCTGAAGTTCCCGGCGACCACGTAGAGGCCGATCACCGCGGCCAGCATGATCAGACCGCCGACCAGGTTGTAGAGCAGGAACTTGACCGCCGCGTACGACCGTTGCGTCGACGCCGCCTCCTCGCCGTGCTCGTGCGCACGGTCCCCGAAGCCGCCGATGAGGAAGTACATCGGGATCAGCATGGCTTCGAAGAAGATGTAGAAGAGGAAGACGTCGGTGGCCTCGAAGGAGATGATCACCATCGCCTCGACGGCCAGGATCAGCGCGAAGAAGCCCTGCGTGGGCCGCCAGCGCTTGTTGCCGGTCTCCAGCGGGTCGGCGTCGTGCCAGCCCGCGAGGATGATGAACGGGATCAGCAGCGCGGTCAGCGCGAGCAGCGCCACCCCGATGCCGTCCACGCCCAACTCGTAGCGGACCCCGAACTCCTTGATCCAGGCGTGGGATTCGGTGAGCTGGTAGCGGTCGCCGTCCGGGTCGAAGCGGACCAGGACGACGATCGCGAGCGCGAGCGTGGCGAGCGACACCAGCAGCGCGAGCCACTTGGCGGCGGTGCGCCGCGCGGCCGGCACGGCCGCCGTGGCGATCGCACCGATCGCCGGGAGCGCCGCCGTCGCTGTCAGCAGAGGAAAGGACATCGGTATCAGACCGCCCTCATCAGCAGGGTCGCGGCGACGAGGATGGCCGCACCGCCGAACATCGAGACCGCGTACGACCGCGCATAGCCGTTCTGCAGCTTGCGCAGCCTTCCGGAGAGGCCGCCCATCGAGGCCGCCGTGCCGTTGACGACCCCGTCGACCAGGGTGTGGTCGACGTAGACCAGGGAGCGCGTGAGGTGCTCGCCGCCGCGGACCAGGACCACGTGGTTGAAGTCGTCCTGGAGCAGGTCGCGGCGGGCGGCCCGGGTGAGCAGCGACCCGCGCGGGGCGACGGCCGGGACCGGACGTCGGCCGTACTGCGCCCAGGCGATGCCGACGCCGATCACCAGGACCACCATCGTGGCCAGGGTGACCGTCAGGGCGCTGACCGGGGAGTCGCCGTGCTCGTGCCCGGTGATGGGCTCCAGCCAGTGCAGGAAGCGGTCGCCGATGCCGAAGATGCCGCCGGCGAAGACCGATCCGAAGGCCAGCACGATCATCGGGATCGTCATCGTCTTCGGGGACTCGTGCGGGTGCGGCTCGTTGCCGTTCTCGTCCGGCTGCCAGCGCTTCTCGCCGAAGAAGGTCATCAGCATCACGCGCGTCATGTAGAACGCCGTGATGGCCGCGCCCAGCAGGGCCGCGCCGCCGAGGATCCAGCCCTCGGTGCCGCCCTTGGCGAAGGCCGCCTCGATGATCTTGTCCTTGGAGAAGAAGCCGGACAGGCCCGGGAAGCCGATGATGGCGAGGTAGCCGAGGCCGAAGGTGACGAAGGTGACCGGCATGTACTTCCTGAGACCGCCGTACTTCCTCATGTCGACCTCGTCGTTCATGCCGTGCATGACCGAACCGGCGCCGAGGAACAGCCCGGCCTTGAAGAAGCCGTGCGTCACCAGGTGCATGATCGCGAAGACGTAGCCGATGGGGCCGAGGCCCGCTGCGAGGACCATGTAGCCGATCTGCGACATGGTCGAGCCGGCCAGCGCCTTCTTGATGTCGTCCTTCGCGCAACCGACGATCGCACCGAACAGGAGTGTGACGGCACCTACGACGGTGACGACCAGCTGTGCGTCGGGCGCGGCGTTGAAGATCGCGCCGGAGCGGACGATCAGGTACACGCCCGCGGTCACCATCGTCGCCGCGTGGATGAGGGCGGAGACCGGGGTCGGGCCCTCCATCGCGTCGCCGAGCCAGGACTGCAGCGGCACCTGGGCGGACTTGCCGCAGGCGGCCAGCAGCAGCATCAGGGCGATGCCGGTGAGCTTGCCCTCCGAGGTGTCGCCGACGCTGTCCAGCACCGGCCCGAAGGCGAAGGTCCCGAACGTCGTGAACATCAGCATGATGGCGATCGACAGGCCCATGTCGCCGACGCGGTTGACCAGGAAGGCCTTCTTCGCCGCCGTCGCCGCGCTGGGCTTGTGCTGCCAGAAGCCGATCAGCAGGTAGGACGCCAGACCGACGCCTTCCCAACCGACGTACAGGAGCAGGTAGTTGTCGGCGAGGACCAGGATCAGCATCGCCGCGAGGAACAGGTTCAGATAGCCGAAGAAGCGGCGGCGGCGCTCGTCGTGCTCCATGTACCCGATCGAGTACAGGTGGATCAGCGAGCCGACGCCCGTGATCAGCAGGACGAACGTCATCGACAGCTGGTCGAGGCGGAAGGCGACGTCCGCCTGGAAGCCCTCGACCGGGACCCAGGTCCACAGGTGCTGCATCAGGGTCCGGTGTTCGGCGTCCTTGCCGAGCAGGTCGGCGAAGAGCACGACGCCGATCACGAAGGAGGCGGCCGCCAGTGCCGTGCCGATCCAGTGACCGACGGCGTCGAGACGCCGGCCACCGCACAGCAGTACGGCCGCTCCGAGCAGTGGCGCCGCCACCAGCAGCGCAATCAGGTTCTCCACGATTCAGCGACCCCTCAGAGCTTCATCAGGCTGGCGTCGTCGACCGAGGCCGAGTGGCGGGAACGGAACAGGGACACGATGATCGCGAGCCCGACCACGACCTCCGCGGCGGCGACGACCATCGTGAAGAAGGCGATGATCTGGCCGTCGAGATTGCCGTGCATCCGGGAGAAGGTGACGAACGCGAGGTTGCAGGCGTTCAGCATCAGCTCGATGCACATGAACACGACGATCGCGTTGCGCCTGATCAGCACGCCGCTGGCGCCGATCGTGAACAACAGGGCGGACAGGTACAGGTAGTTGACCGGGTTCACTTCGACGCCTCCTCGGTCCGCTTGAAGTGCGCCGGCTCGACCTCGGTCCGCTCCAGCCGCTCCTCGGAGCGCTGCTCCAGGGCCTTGAGGTCGTTGAGCGCCTCGGTGGACACGTCACGGATCTGGCCGCGGTCGCGCAGCGTCTTGCTGACGGTGAGCTCGGACGGGGTGCCGTCGGGCAGCAGGCCCGCGATGTCCACGGCGTTGTGCCGCGCGTACACACCGGGTGCCGGCAGCGGCGGCAGGTGCTTGCCGTCGCGCACGCGCTCCTCGGACAGCTCCCGCTGGGTCTTGGCGCGCTCGGTGCGCTCCCGGTGCGTGAGGACCATGGCGCCGACGGCGGCCGTGATCAGCAGGGCGCCGGTGATCTCGAAGGCGAAGACGTACTTGGTGAAGATGAGGGTGGCGAGGCCCTCCACGTTGCCGTTCGCGTTCGCCTGACTGAGGCCGTTGAACTCCGTGAGGGACGCGTTGCCGATCCCGGCGATCAGCAGGATGCCGAAGCCGAGCCCGCACAGAAGGGCCAGCCAGCGCTGGCCCTTGATGGTCTCCGTCAGGGAGTCGGCGGCCGTGACGCCGACCAGCATCACCACGAAGAGGAACAGCATCATGATCGCGCCCGTGTAGACGACGATCTGTACGATCCCCAGGAAGTAGGCGCCGTTGGCGAGGTAGAACACCGCCAGAATGATCATGGTCCCGGCGAGCGAGAGCGCGCTGTGCACCGACTTCTTCATGAAGACGGTGGACAGGGCGCCGATCACCGCGACCGTGCCCAGGACCCAGAACTGGAAGGCCTCGCCGGTGGAGGTGGAGTAGGCGGCGAGCTGCGCGCTCATGCGTCCACCCCCTCTTCGTCCGCCGCGCCCGAAGGGCTTGCCGATGGACGCGGTTCGCCCTTGGACACGGCCACTTGGCGCTCCGTGCCGGGCGCGGCCTCCGTGACGAGACCCCGGTAGTAGTCCTGCTCGTCCGTCCCCGGGAAGATCGAGTGCGGGCTGTCGACCATGCCCTCTTCGAGGCCGGACAGCAGCTGTTCCTTGGTGTAGATGAGGTTGGCGCGGCTGCTGTCGGCCAGCTCGAACTCGTTCGTCATCGTGAGCGCGCGCGTGGGGCACGCCTCGATGCACAGGCCGCACAGGATGCAGCGGGCGTAGTTGATCTGGTAGACGCGGCCGTACCGCTCGCCCGGCGAGTAGCGCTCCTCGTCCGTGTTGTCCGCGCCCTCGACGTAGATCGCGTCGGCGGGGCAGGCCCAGGCGCACAGCTCGCAGCCGATGCACTTCTCCAGGCCGTCCGGATGGCGGTTGAGCTGGTGCCGTCCGTGGAAGCGGGGAGCGGTGGTCTTCTGCTGCTCCGGGTACTGCTCGGTCAGCCGCTTCT
Organism: Streptomyces pseudovenezuelae; assembly: GCF_029892565.1. Taxonomy (GTDB): domain Bacteria; phylum Actinomycetota; class Actinomycetes; order Streptomycetales; family Streptomycetaceae; genus Streptomyces; species Streptomyces pseudovenezuelae_A. The sequence goes on from NZ_JARXVH010000007.1 coordinate 447,266, forward strand.
TGAACATGGCCTTGAAGGTCACGCCGAAGCCGGCCACGGGGTTCTGGAAACCGGGCTTGGTCTCCTTGGGTTCCTCAGCCATCGGACGCCTCCTTTCCATCCGTAGGTCCGTCACTGGCAGTATCCGACCCGCCACTGACAATGAGCTCCCGCTCTCGGCGCGGGCTGCGCCTCGGCACCGGCGGCAACTCCTGTCCGGGCAGCGGCGGCACGGGGAATCCGCCCGCCATCGGGTCGAATCCGGCGGGCTCACCGGCGGACCCCTCGGCCGTCTGCGCCTTCTCGCGGAACATGTCCACGACGAAGGACAGGAGCAGCAGGACGAGGACGCCGCCGCCGATGTAGAGGGCGATGTCGGCGAAGTCGTAGTTCTCGTTGCGCAGCGCCCGCACGGTGGCGACCAGCATCAGCCAGACCACGGAGACCGGGATGAGGACCTTCCAGCCGAGCTTCATCAGCTGGTCGTAGCGCACGCGCGGGAGCGTGCCGCGCAGCCAGATGAAGAAGAACAGCAGCAGTTGGACCTTGATGACGAACCAGAGCATCGGCCACCAGCCGTGGTTCGCGCCCTCCCAGAAGGAGCTGATCGGCCAGGGCGCCCGCCAGCCGCCGAGGAAGAGCGTGGTCGACACCGCCGAGACCGTCACCATGTTCACGTACTCGGCGAGCATGAACAGCGCGAACTTGATGGACGAGTACTCGGTGTTGAAGCCGCCGACCAGGTCGCCCTCGGACTCCGGCATGTCGAAGGGGGCGCGGTTGGTCTCGCCGACCATCGTGATGATGTAGAGGATGAAGGAGACCGGCAGCAGGACGATGTACCAGCGGTCGTGCTGCTGTTCGACGATCGTCGACGTCGACATCGACCCCGAGTAGAGGAACACCGAGGCGAACGCGGCACCCATCGCGATCTCGTAGGAGATCATCTGCGCGCAGGAACGCAGGCCGCCCAGCAGCGGATACGTGGATCCGGAGCTCCAACCGGCAAGGACGATGCCGTAGATGCCGACCGAGGCGACCGCGAGGATGTAGAGCATCGCGATCGGCAGGTCGGTGAGCTGCATCGTGGTGCGGTGGCCGAAGATCGAGACCTCGTTGCCGGACGGGCCGAAGGGGATCACCGCGATCGCCATGAAGGCCGGGATCGCCGCGATGATCGGCGCGAGGACGTAGACCACCTTGTCCGCGCGCTTGACGATGAGGTCTTCCTTGAGCATCAGCTTCACGCCGTCGGCGAGCGACTGGAGCATGCCCCAGGGGCCGTGCCGGTTGGGGCCGATGCGCAGCTGCATCCAGGCGACGACCTTGCGCTCCCAGACGATCGAGAACAGCACGGTGATCATCAGGAACGCGAAGCAGAAGACGGCCTTGACGACGACCAGCCACCAGGGGTCGCGGCCGAACAGCGAGAGGTCTTCAGCGGCGAGGTACTGGCTCATGCCGTAGGGGCTCATGCCTCCACCTCCTTGGGGGCCTCGCCGACGGACGTCGCCGGGCCGATGCGGACGAGGGAGCCGGGACGCGCACCCGTGTCGGAGGCGACGCCCCCGCCGACGGAGTTCAGCGGGAGCCAGACCACCCGGTCGGGCATCTCCGTGACGCGCAGCGGGAGTTCGACGACTCCGGCGGGTCCGGTCACGGCGAGGGTGTCGCCGTCCTTGACGCCGGCCTCGGCGGCCGTGGCGAGCGACACGCGCGCGTGGGCTGTGTGCCGAGTTCCGGCGAGCGCCTCGTCGCCCTCCTGGAGGAGGCCCTGGTCGAGCAGCAGCCGATGCCCGGCCAGTACGGCCTCGCCGGCGGCGGGCCGCGGCAACTGGGCCGCGGTCTCCAGGGGTTCGGTGGCACGCGGCCCGTCCCAGGCACCGAGCCGGTCGATCTCGGCGCGCACGGTACGCAGATCGGGCAGACCCAGATGTACGTCCATGGCGTCGGCGACCATCTGCAGCACGCGCGCGTCGGTGGGCGAGAGGTGCCGGGTCATCTGCTCGGGCTTGAGCGCGGCCTCGAAGAACCGCACCCGGCCCTCCCAGTTGAGGAAGGTGCCGGCCTTCTCGGCGACCGCGGCCACCGGAAGGACGACGTCCGCCCGCTCGCTGACCTCACTGGGACGCAGTTCCAGCGACACCAGGAAGCCGACCTCGTCCAGCGCAGCACGCGCGCGTGCCGGATCGGGCAGGTCGGCGACCTCCACGCCGGCGACCAGCAGGGCCTGCAGTTCGCCTGTGGCGGCGGCCTCGACGATCTGGCTGGTGTCGCGGCCGTAGCGGTGCGGGAGTTCGGCAAGTCCCCAGACGGCGGCGACCTCGTCACGCGCGCGTGGATCGGTGGCCGGGCGTCCGCCCGGCAGCAGCGCCGGCAGCGCACCCGCCTCCACGGCGCCGCGCTCTCCGGCCCGGCGCGGGATCCACACCAGCCGGGCGCCGGTCGCGGACGCGGCCCGTACGGCGGCGGTGAGCCCGCCGGCCACGGCGGCCAGCCGCTCTCCTACGACGATCACCGCGCCGTCGGCGCGCAGCGCCTCCGCGGCCAGCGTGCCGGGCTCGTCCAGTCCGACCCCGCTCGTGAGCGCGTCCAGCCAGGCGGTCTCGGTGCCGGGGGCCGCCGGCAGCAGCGTGCCGCCGGCCTTCTCCAGGCCGCGCGTGGCGTGCGTGGCCAGCGAGAAGACCTTCTGCCCGTGCTTGCGCCAGGCCTTGCGCAGCCGCAGGAAGACGCCGGGCGCCTCCTCCTCGGCCTCGAAGCCGAGCAGCAGGACGGCGGGCGCCTTCTCAAGGAGGGTGTACGTGACGCCCGTACCGTCGAGGTCACAGCCGCGTCCTGCGACCTGGGCCGCCAGGAAGTCGGCCTCCTCGCCGCTGTGCACGCGTGCGCGGAAGTCGACGTCGTTCGTGTCGAGCGCCACGCGCGCGAACTTGCTGTAGGCGTAGGCGTCCTCGATGGTGAGCCGGCCGCCGGTCAGCACGCCGGTCCGGCCGCGCGAGGCCAGCAGCCCCTGTGCGGCGATCTCCAGCGCCTCCGGCCAGGAGGCCGGGACGAGCTCGCCCTCGGGGTTGCGCACCAGCGGCGTCTGCAACCGGTCACGCTGCTGCGCGTACCGGAAGCCGAACCGCCCCTTGTCGCAGATCCACTCCTCGTTGACCTCGGGCTCGTTGGCCGCCAGGCGCCGCATGACCTTGCCGCGTCGGTGGTCGGTGCGGGTGGCGCAGCCGCCGGCGCAGTGCTCGCACACGGACGGCGAGGAGACCAGGTCGAAGGGGCGCGAGCGGAATCGGTACGCCGCCGAGGTCAGCGCGCCGACCGGGCAGATCTGGATGGTGTTGCCGGAGAAGTACGACTCGAAGGGGTCGCCCTCGCCGGTGCCGATCTGCTGGAGCGCGCCCCGCTCGACCATCTCGATCATCGGGTCGCCCGCGACCTGGTTGGAGAAGCGGGTGCAGCGGGCGCACAGTACGCACCGCTCGCGGTCGAGGAGCACCTGGGTGGAGATCGGGACGGGCTTCTCGTAGGTCCGCTTCTTTCCTTCGAAGCGGGAGTCGGCCTGGCCGTGGGACATCGCCTGGTTCTGCAGCGGGCACTCGCCGCCCTTGTCGCAGACCGGGCAGTCCAGCGGGTGGTTGATGAGCAGCAGCTCCATCACACCGTGCTGGGCCTTCTCGGCCACGGGCGAGCTGAGTTGGGTCTTCACGACCATGCCGTCGGTGCACGTGATCGTGCAGGACGCCATCGGCTTGCGCTGACCCTCGACCTCGACGATGCACTGGCGGCAGGCGCCGACCGGGTCGAGGAGGGGGTGGTCGCAGAACCGGGGGATCTCGATGCCGAGCTGTTCGGCGGCGCGGATCACCAGGGTGCCCTTGGGCACGCTGATCTCGGCGCCGTCGATCGTCAGCGAGACGAGGTCCTCCGGCGGGACCGCCGCTTCTCCCCCTCCCGAGGGAGCGTTGGTGGTCACGGTCATGCGTTCACCTCCGTGCGGTCGGCCCAGGCCGTCGATTTGGCCGGGTCGAAGGGGCAGCCGCGGCCCGTGATGTGCTGCTCGTACTCGTCGCGGAAGTACTTGAGCGAGGAGAAGATCGGCGAGGCGGCACCGTCACCGAGGGCGCAGAACGACTTGCCGTTGATGTTGTCGGCGATGTCGTTGAGCTTGTCGAGGTCGGACATCACGCCCTTGCCGGCCTCGATGTCGCGCAGCAACTGCACGAGCCAGTACGTGCCTTCGCGGCACGGGGTGCACTTGCCGCAGGACTCGTGGGCGTAGAACTCGGTCCAGCGGGTGACGGCACGGACCACACAGGTCGTCTCGTCGAAACACTGCAGGGCCTTGGTGCCGAGCATGGAACCGGCGGCGCCGACACCCTCGTAGTCGAGGGGCACGTCGAGGTGTTCCTCGGTGAACATCGGCGTCGAGGAACCGCCCGGGGTCCAGAACTTGAGCCGGTGCCCGGATCGCATCCCGCCGCTCATTTCGAGGAGCTGGCGGAGCGTGATGCCGAGCGGTGCCTCGTACTGGCCGGGGCTGGTGAGATGGCCGCTGAGCGAGTAGAGCGTGAAGCCCGGGGACTTCTCGCTGCCCATCGACCGGAACCATTCTTTGCCCCGATTGAGAATCGCGGGAACCGACGCGATCGACTCGACGTTATTCACAACAGTCGGGCACGCATAGAGGCCCGCCACCGCAGGAAAGGGGGGACGGAGCCGCGGTTGACCACGACGGCCTTCGAGCGAGTCGAGCAGTGCGGTCTCTTCACCGCAGATGTACGCGCCGGCGCCCGCGTGCACGGTGAGTTCGAGGTCGAGCCCGCTGCCCAGGATGTTCTCGCCCAGGTAGCCCGCCGCGTAGGCCTCACGCACGGCCTCGTGCAACCGCCGCAGAACAGGGACGACTTCACCACGCAGATAGATGAAGGCATGCGACGACCTGATGGCATAACACGCGATGACAATGCCCTCGATGAGGCTATGCGGGTTCGCGAAGAGGAGCGGGATGTCCTTACAGGTCCCGGGCTCCGACTCGTCGGCGTTGACAACTAGATAGTGCGGCTTTCCATCCCCTTGGGGAATGAACTGCCATTTCATTCCGGTGGGGAATCCCGCGCCGCCGCGACCCCGCAGTCCGGACTCCTTCACATACGCGATCAGATCGTCCGGCGACATGGCCAGCGCCTTGCGAAGTCCCTCGTATCCCTCGTGCCTTCGGTAGACGTCGAGAGTCCAGGACTCGTCCTCGTCCCAGAAGGCCGACAGCACGGGTGCGAGCAGCTTCTCGGGGCTGGTGTCTTTCAGTTCGGGTGCCAAGGTCATCACTCCCCCTCCTCGGCGGCGGGCCCGGCCGGATGGGCCGGGTCGGAGGCCGACGTGTCCTGTGGCGCATCGTGTGAACTGAGGTGCTCGGACGGCGACGGGTCGTGCGCCGCCCCGTCCCGAGGCTCGTCCTGCGGTCGGCCGGCACGCGGATGCACCACGCGCGCGGGTGCGGTCTCTCCCTTGGCCAGGCGGAGGCCCACCAGCGAGGCGGGGCCCGCGCCGCCGCTCTCCTCGACGGCCCCTGGCCGCTCGTCGGGGAAGCCGGCCAGGATGCGGGCGGTGTCCTTGAAGGTGCACAGGCGCGCCCCGCGCGTGGGCCGGACGTCCGCTCCCGCGCGCAGGTCGTCGACGAGGCGCTTGGCGCTGGCCGGGGTCTGGTTGTCGAAGAACTCCCAGTTGACCATCACCACCGGCGCGAAGTCGCAGGCCGCGTTGCACTCGATGTGCTCCAGGGTGACCTTGCCGTCGCCTGTGGTCTCGCCGTTGCCGACACCGAGGTGCTCCTGGAGCTCCTCGAAGATCGCGTCGCCGCCCATCACCGCACACAGGGTGTTGGTGCAGACGCCGACCTGGTAGTCGCCGCTCGGCCGGCGCCGGTACATGGTGTAGAAGGTCACGACCGCGGCGACCTCGGCCGTCGTCAGGTCCAGCAGTTCCGCGCAGAACTGCTGTCCTGTGCGCGTGACATGACCCTCCTCCGCCTGCACGAGGTGCAGCAACGGCAGGAGCGCGGAGCGGGAGTCCGGATAGCGGGCGATGATCTCCCGCCCGTCGGCCTCCAGCCGGGCTCGGACGTCGTCCGGGTAGGCGGGCGCGGGCAGTTGGGGCATGCCCAGGCTGACGCCCTGCTCCGAGGAACTGGTGGTCACCGGTCGACGCCTCCCATCACGGGGTCGATGGAGGCGACAGCGACGATGACGTCGGCGACCTGGCCGCCCTCGCACATCGCCGCCATGGCCTGCAGGTTGGTGAAGGACGGGTCCCGGAAGTGGACCCGGTAGGGGCGGGTGCCTCCGTCGGAGACAGCGTGCACCCCGAGTTCGCCCTTGGGCGACTCGACGGCCGCGTACGCCTGTCCCGGCGGGACGCGGAAGCCCTCGGTGACCAGCTTGAAGTGGTGGATCAGGGCCTCCATGGAGGTGCCCATGATCTGCTTGATGTGGTCGAGGGAGTTGCCCAGTCCGTCCGGTCCCAGGGCGAGTTGGGCGGGCCAGGCGATCTTCTTGTCGGCGACCATGACCGGGCCGGGCTGCAGCCGGTCCAGGCACTGCTCGACGATCGCGAGCGACTGGCGCATCTCCTCAAGGCGGATCAGGAAGCGCCCGTAGGAGTCGCAGGTGTCGGCGGTCGGGATCTCGAAGTCGTAGGTCTCGTAGTCGCAGTAGGGCTGCGACTTGCGCAGGTCGTGCGGCAGACCGGTGGAGCGCAGGATCGGGCCGGTGGCGCCGAGGGCCATGCAGCCGGCCAGGTCGAGGTAACCGACGTCCTGCATACGGGCCTTGAAGATGGGGTTCCCGGTGGCGAGCTTGTCGTACTCCGGGAGGTTCTTCTTCATCTTCTTCACGAACTCGCGGATCTGGTCCACCGCGCCGGGCGGCAGGTCCTGGGCGAGTCCGCCGGGGCGGATGTACGCGTGGTTCATCCGCAGGCCCGTGATGAGCTCGTAGATGTCGAGAATCATTTCACGATCGCGGAATCCGTAGATCATGATCGTGGTGGCGCCGAGTTCCATACCGCCGGTGGCGATGCACACCAGGTGCGAGGACATCCGGTTCAGCTCCATCAGGAGCACCCGGATGATCTTGGTTCGCTCGGTGATCTGCTCCTCGATGCCGAGGAGCTTCTCGACGGCGAGACAGTAGGCGGTCTCGTTGAAGAAGGACGTCAGGTAGTCCATGCGCGTCACGAACGTGGTGCCCTGCGTCCACGTGCGGAACTCGAGGTTCTTCTCGATGCCGGTGTGGAGGTAGCCGATGCCGCAGCGGGCCTCGGTGACCGTCTCGCCGTCGATCTCCAGGATCAGGCGGAGCACTCCGTGGGTGGACGGGTGCTGCGGCCCCATGTTGACGACGATGCGCTCGTCATCCGCGCGGGCGGCCGACTGGACGACCTCTTCCCAGTCGCCACCGGTGACCGTATATACGGTGCCCTCGGTGGTCTCGCGGGCCGACGCGGCGGCGGCCGCGGATGTTGGCTGTGTGGTCACGAGTACGACCTCCGCTGGTCCGGAGCCGGGATCTGGGCGCCCTTGTACTCGACGGGGATGCCGCCGAGGGGGTAGTCCTTGCGCTGCGGATGGCCCTGCCAGTCGTCCGGCATCATGATCCGGGTCAGCGCCGGGTGACCGTCGAAGACGATTCCGAAGAAGTCGTAGGTCTCGCGCTCGTGCCAGTCGTTGGTCGGATAGACCGAGACCAGCGAGGGGATGTGCGGATCACTGTCCGGGGCGCTGACTTCGAGGCGGATCAGCCGGTTGTGGGTGATCGAGCGCAGGTGGTAGACGGCGTGCAGCTCACGGCCCTTGTCGTGGAGATAGTGGACCGCGCTCACGCCCGTGCAGAGCTCGAAGCGCAGGGCCGGGTCGTCGCGCAGGGTCTGGGCGACGCGGAGCAGGTGCTCGCGCTCGATGTGGAAGGTGAGCTCGTCGCGGTCGACGACCGTCTTGTCGATGGCGTTGTCGGGCAGCAGGCCCTGTTCCTCCAGGGCGCCCTCCAGCTCGTCGGCGACCTCGTCGAACCAGCCGCCGTAGGGCCGGCTGGAGGCTCCCGGGAGGCGGACCGAGCGGACCAGGCCGCCGTAACCGGAGGTGTCGCCGCCGTTGTTGGCGCCGAACATGCCGCGCTGGACGCGGATCTCCTCACCGCCCTGACCGCGCTGGCCGGGGAGGTTGTCGGCGGCGAGATCCTTCTCGGGGTTCACGCCGTTCGACGCACCGTTCGCACCGCCGGTGCCGTTCGCGTCGCTCACCGCAGCAGCCCCTTCATCTCGATCGTGGGCAGGGCCTTGAGCGCCGCTTCCTCGGCCTCGCGGGCCGCCTCCTCGGCGTTGACGCCGAGCTTGGAGGTCTGGATCTTGTGGTGCAGCTTGAGGATGGCGTCCATCAGCATCTCGGGCCGTGGCGGGCAGCCCGGGAGATAGATGTCGACCGGGACGACGTGGTCGACGCCCTGGACGATCGCGTAGTTGTTGAACATGCCGCCCGACGAGGCGCACACCCCCATGGAGATGACCCACTTGGGGTTCGGCATCTGGTCGTAGACCTGCCGCAGCACCGGCGCCATCTTCTGGCTGACCCGGCCCGCGACGATCATCAGGTCCGCCTGGCGGGGCGAACCGCGGAAGACCTCCATGCCGAAGCGCGCGAGGTCGTAGCGGCCGGCGCCGGTGGTCATCATCTCGATGGCACAGCAGGCGAGGCCGAACGTGGCCGGGAAGACGGACGACTTGCGCACCCAGCCCGCGGCCTGCTCGACGGTGGTCAGCAGGAAGCCGCTCGGCAGCTTTTCTTCGAGTCCCATGTTTTAAAGGCCCCTCAGTCCCATTCCAGGCCGCCGCGCCGCCATACGTACGCGTACGCGACGAAGACGGTGAGCACGAAGAGCAGCATCTCCACGAGCCCGAAGATCCCCAGGGAGTCGAAGGTGACGGCCCAGGGGTAGAGGAAGACGATCTCGATGTCGAAGACGATGAAGAGCATCGCCGTCAGGTAGTACTTGATGGGGAAACGCCCGCCGCCGGCCGGCGTGGGGGTCGGCTCGATCCCGCACTCGTAGGCCTCGAGCTTGGCCCGGTTGTACCGCTTCGGACCGATCAGCGTGGCCATGACCACGGAGAAGATCGCAAAGCCTGCCCCGAGGGCTCCCAGTACGAGGATGGGCGCATACGCGTTCACCGCTCCTCGCTCCTCTCAGTCGGCACTGACTGCTGGCGATGTCACCGGGCCCGCTGCCGCCCCACCGGTTGCCCGAACACCTCGCGTCCCAGCGAAGATCGAGAACATGTGAAGCAGGTCACAAGCCCAACTGCCTCGCATCTTATGCCCGGCGCTCTGTGATCTGCGACACGGGGTATTGCACAAGCTTTGTGATCTCCACCACCTGACGAAGGATCATGAAGTCGGATGAGCAGTGATCTTCGTACGTGAAGCGTCCGAGTGATCACCAGAGGTGACATTTCCGCTCGTCGGCGCAGTTCGGGGCAGGCGTCTCCATATCAAGAGGCTTCCCTTGCATGCAAATTGGTGCTGGACGGGGCGCCTTGGTAGTGGATGGCATTCACACGTCAGAGGGAGGCGCGCGGCGCGATGTGGACACGTGCACACATTCACGAGCGAGTGAGGACGGAGGCGTGCGCCTGACGCAGCCGCCGCTGTGACCGTTGCGTGACCTCCGCCACATCCATGAGAGGCGTCTGAGAGCGGGGCTTGGCCACTTGTCTCAACCGGTGGTAGGTCAAGGGCAATTCGGGCGTAACGACGAAAGAGCGTGATCACGGGCCGGTCGGGCTCCGCCCGCAATGTCCGTTACGGCGTCAATAAGGAACGCCACGCCCGGGATTCGGGGCACCCATTGAGTAAATGTGGCGCACCGCACGTTTCTTGTAGGTATGGAGGAGCCCCTGATACCGGTTGGACTCATGTCCCACACCGCTCACATACGCAGCCACCGGAAACCCCGCCGCAACGCGACGACTTCGATCGCGGTGCGTGCCGGAGTCGCCGGTGGCGTACTCAGTCTGGCAGCGGCGGGCGCGTCGGCCTCGGCGAGCGCCGCCGAGCCGGTGACCCAGACCCTCGAACTGCCCACCCTGACCGCCGACCTGTCCACTCAGGTCGCCCAGTCCGCGGATGCCACGCAGCAGACAGCCGCGAACTACCAGTTGCGTGCCGAGCGTGACGCGGCCGCCGCAAAGGCCGCGAAGCAGGCCAAGGTCGACCTCGCGGACGCCAAGAAGAAGGCGGAGGCCAAGAAGAAGGCGGAGGCCGCCCGCAAGGCAGCTGCGGCGCGAGCCGCCAGCCGCAGCACCGAGCGGACCACCCTCGCCGCGTCAACTCCCTCGACCACCACGACGAGTTCGTCGACGGCCACCGGTTCGGCGGCCACCATCGTCAACTTCGTCAAGGCGCAGGTCGGCAAGGCATACGTGTCCGGCGCGACCGGTTCGTCCGCCTATGACTGCTCGGGTCTGGTGCAGACCGCCTTCAAGCAGGTCGGCATCAGCCTGCCGCGCGTCTCACAGGACCAGTCGACGGCCGGCACCCAGGTGTCGCTGAGCAACCTGCAGCCGGGCGACATCCTCTACTGGGGCAGCGCGGGCAGCGCGTACCACGTTGCCGTGTACGTCGGTGGCGGCATGTTCGTCGGTGCGCAGAACTCCTCGACGGGTGTCGTCGAGAAGCCGCTGTCGTACGACCCGCCGACCGGAGCGGTGCGGGTGCTCTGAACCTCGGAGATTCGGACAGCTTGTGAGGGCCGCAGCCGCTCGGGGGCAGCGGCCCTCCCGGCGTGGGTCGTCTTCGACCCGCGCCCGAACCCTCAGCCCAGGTCGAAGGTGTTCGGCAGCCCCAGCCGGTACCGGAGTTCGTCGACCCGCTTGAGGGGCTCCAGTTCCGGCGGCCGGAACAGTTCCCACACCCGGCACCGCTCGGCGTCCGAATTGTCCACGTCCAGGACCGCGTTGACGGCCTGTCGCGCCGACTCGTTGGCGCCTTCCATCGTCGCCAGGTCCACATCCGTACGGACGTAGTCGCCCGCGAGGAAGAAGTTCGGCACCCTCGTGCGGGCCGTGGGGCGGTTGTAGAGGGTGCCCGTGGGGTGGATGAGCAGCTGCTCCCGGTTGCGCGGCTCAGGGCCGCCCAGGCCCGTCACGGCCGGGTCCATGAACCAGCCGAGGCGGTCCTCGTCGGTGAGGGTCGTCTTCCCGGCGTCGTTGAGGCCGTCCTTCAACTGGGCCCAGAGTTCGGCGACGACCTCCTCCTTGGTGCACTCCTTGGCCGTCCTGCCGTACAGGATGCCCGGCTTGTCCCACTCGGAGATGATCGCGGACAGGCAGTCGCGGGCGCGGCCGTCGCCGTAGTCGCGGGGGAAGTCGCGTCCGTCCCAGAACTGCGCCTGACCGACGGCGGTCACCGACCACGGTGAGTCGAGGCAGTTGATGTGACCGTGCACGACGGGCGTGGGCGTGCGCAGGTAGAACATCACGCCGGTCATCCAGTCCGTCCGCAGGGCGTCGCAGCGGCCGAGCTGCGGGTCCGCGGCGCGCAGAGCGGGACCCCACGTCACGCGAGCGTGCTCGACGGGAAGCGCGGAGATGTAGTGGTCGGCGGTGACGGTGCGCTCCTGGCCGCCCTCGCGGGCCGAGACGCGGACGCCGGACACGCGCCCGCCCTCGTGGACGACCTCCTTCACCTCGGTTCCCAGGACGAACTCGACGCCGAGGGAGCGCAGATACGTCTCCCAGGGGTCGATCCAGGCCTCGCTCGTGGGGGCGTTGAGGACGCGGTCGACGTCGGCGTCGCCGTCCATGCCGCGGCCGAGCAGGCCCCACAGGATGAGCGCCTCGATGATCACCCGGCCGACGGTCCGGGTGGACGCCACCTCCGCGCGCGTGGCGACCAGGTTGCGGGTCTGGCCGATGCCGAGGAGGGTCCGGTACTCCTCGCTCATCCGCTCGGCGCGGATGAAGTCCCACCACGCCGTCTTCTCCCACTGGTCCTCGCGGCGGGCGTCGCAGCTGGTGAGGTGGACCAGGAGCCGGTCGGCGAAGTAGGCGGCCTCGTGGGCGGGGAGGCGGGTGCCGAGGTCCAGGACGGACAGGATCTGGTCGCGGATCCAGGACGGGGTGATGTCGCCCGGGGCGGGCGGGGTGGTGACCCGGCGCAGCGGGAAGTGCAGGTCGGGGCGGCCGGCCGCGCGGGCGAACAACTCCTCGGTGCCGCTACGGAGGTTGTCGTGGACGCCGTGCGCGTTGCCGGGGACGGGGATGCGGCGCATCGTGTCCGGCAGGTTCCGGTAGAAGCCGGGGAAGAAACGGAAGCCGTGCTCGCCGGGGAGGGGTCTGCGGCCGCCGGCCGCGGTGCCGGGGACGTCCATGGAGCGGGCCTTGCCGCCGAGGACGTCGTAGTACTCGTAGACGGTGACGGCGTAGCCGCGCTCGGCGAGTTCGTGGGCGGCGCTGAGGCCCGAGACCCCGCCGCCGAGGACGGCGACGCGCTTGGCGGAGGCGGCGCGGGCGGCTGTGGCCGGCCATAAGGCGAGAGCGCCGGCGGCTGCGCCGACCGCTCCCCCGGTGCCGGCGAGGAAGCGTCTGCGGGTGGGGCCGGGGTTCTCCTGCGGCTGCTGGACGTGTTCTGTTGTCATGGCTCCCGGAGGGTAGGGAGGGGCGCCGGAAGCCGGAAGACCGTTTCCCGCCCGACCACAGCACCTTCACAGGAGCAGCGCCCTCGCAAGAGCTGCGCCCTCACAGGAGCAGCATCCTCAAAAGAAGCAGGAGAGACAGCCATGCCCAGTGTTTTCGTCCAGGGGAAGCCCGTCGACTCGTATCCGCCGCTCGCGCCCGAGGCCCGGCGCGGGTCGGTGCGGCGCGTCACCGAGGTGGGCGAAGAGGTTCTGCACAGGCCCTGCCGGGACATCACCGAGTTCGGGCCCGACCTCGCCGCGCTGATCGACGACATGTTCCTCACGATGTACGTCGCCGAGGGGGCCGGGCTCGCGGCGAACCAGGTCGGCGTCGATCTGCGGTTGTTCGTGTACGACTGCCCCGACGACGACGGGGTCCGGCACGTCGGGCACATCGTCAACCCGGTCCTCGAAGCCCTCGACCCCGCCGGACGCCGGCTGCTCGACGACAACGAGGGGTGCCTGTCCGTACCGGGCGCCATCATGGAACTGCCACGCCCGGACCTGGCCGTGGTGCGCGGCCTCGACAAGGACGGTGAGCCGATCGTCGTGGAGGGCACGGGGTACTTCGCCCGCTGCCTCGCCCACGAGACCGACCACGTCAACGGCCACGTCTACCTGGACCGCCTCTCCAAGCGCCAACGCCGGGACGCCCTGCGGCAGGTGGCGGACCGCCGGGAGGAGGTACTCGCCCGCCGGGCCGCCAACATCGAGGCGCTGAGCAGCTAGGGCCTGCCCGGCGGACGGACCCCGGCCGTCACGCCTTCGGGGCCACCTTGCTCAGGCCGTTGATGATGCGGTCCATCGCGTCGCCGCCCGTCGGGTCGGTGAGGTTGGCCAGCATCTTGAGGGTGAACTTCATCAGGAGCGGGTGGGTCAGGCCGCGTTGGGCCGCGATCTTCATGACCTTCGGGTTGCCGATGAGCTTCACGAAGGCGCGGCCCAGCGTGTAGTAGCCGCCGTAGGTGTCCTTCAGGACGCGCGGGTAGCGCTGCAGGGCCAGTTCGCGGCTCGCGGGGGTCGGGCGGGCGTGGGCCTGGACGATGACGTCGGCGGCGATCTGGCCGGACTCCATGGCGTAGGCGATGCCCTCGCCGTTGAAGGGGTTCACCATGCCGCCGGCGTCGCCGACCAGCAACAGGCCCTTGGTGTAGTGGGGTTGGCGGTTGAAGGCCATCGGGAGCGCGGCGCCGCGGATCGGGCCGGTCATGTTCTCGGGGGTGTAGCCCCAGTCCTCCGGCATGGACGCGCACCAGGCCTTGAGGACCTCGCGCCAGTCCAGCTCCTTGAAGGAGTCGGAGGTGTTGAGCACACCGAGGCCGACGTTGGACGTGCCGTCGCCCATGCCGAAGATCCAGCCGTAGCCGGGCAGCAGACGGTCCTCGGGGCCGCGGCGGTCCCACAGCTCCAGCCAGGACTCCAGGTAGTCGTCCTCGTGGCGGGGCGAGGTGAAGTACGTCCGGACGGCGACGCCCATCGGGCGGTCCTCGCGACGGTGCAGGCCCATCGCCAGCGACAGGCGCGTGGAGTTGCCGTCGGCGGCGACCACCAGGGGCGCGTGGAAGGTGACTTCGCGTTTCTCCTCGCCCAGCTTGGCGTGCACGCCCGTGATGTGGCCGGTGCGGTCGTCGACGATCGGGGCGCCGACATTGCAGCGCTCGTACAGACGGGCGCCGGCCTTCTGGGCGTTGCGCGCGAGTTGCTCGTCGAAGTCGTCGCGCTTACGGACCAGGCCGTAGTCGGGGTAGGAGGCGAGATCCGGCCAGTCCAGCTGGAGGCGGACGCCGCCGCCGATGATGCGCAGCCCCTTGTTGCGCAGCCAGCCGGCCTCCTCGGAGATGTCGATGCCCATGGCCACGAGCTGCTTGGTGGCACGCGGGGTGAGGCCGTCGCCGCACACCTTCTCGCGCGGGAACTCGGTCTTCTCCAGAAGGAGTACGTCGAGCCCGGACTTGGCGAGGTGGTACGCGGTCGTGGAGCCGGCCGGCCCCGCGCCGACGACGATCACATCGGCGGTGTTTTCGGAGAGCGGCTCAGTCACGACGGTCACGGCGGGATCTCCCCAAGTTCGGAATCTGCGTGCCGACCGGCACTGGACAAGGGCAGTCTATTCAGCAGAATTGATCACCCGGCTGAAGGGCTGCCCCCGTGAACCGAGCTCTGCCCGTCGTACGGCTGCGCGTCCCCACCGACGAGGACGCCCTCGCCTGGCACCGGATCTTCGACGACCCGGACGTGATGGAGTTCCACGGCGGCCGGTCCGCGGAGCTGTCCGTCTACGAGGAGCTCACCGCCCGCCAGCGCCGGCACGACGCCGAGCACGGCTTCTGCCTGTGGACCATGGTCGACGACACCGGCCGGGTGATCGGCTTCACCGGCGCCCAGCCCTGGCCGCAGGACTGGGGCCCCAAGGGCGAGATCGAGATCGGCTGGCGGCTGGGCCGGGAGTTCTGGGGCAAGGGGTACGCGACCACGGCCGCGCAGATGACCCTGGAACGGCTGCGCGCGGCGGGCGTGCCGACGGTGGTGGCGATGGTCATCGCCGACAACGAACGGTCCATCGCGGTGACCCGGCGACTGGGCATGCGGCTCGACGAGGTCTTCCGGACGCCGTCGTCGGAGCGGGAGGGGCACTGCTACCGGCTCGACCTGTGAGTCCCCGGCGCGATCCACGATCGTAAGTGATCGCGAAATATTACTCACAGTAACTGACTGCTACAGAAAGACACTTGAACCTTCCGATCGCCACCCCCGGGCGGTTACTCTGCCAGTACCGCTGGGGGTGACATCTGTGCGCTTAACACCCAAAACACCCGAAGTGCGAGTGCCACGGCTGGTCGGTCTGATGGCCATGGACGCGCGCAGGACGGCCGAGGACACCGGCCTCTTCCTGAACGCGCCGGACCGGCCCGACTTCCACCAGACCGTGGTCGAGTACGTCGTACGGCAGTACCCGCAGCCCAACGCCGAGGTGCCCCGGGACTCCGTGATCTACGTGTGGTTCGACTTCGGTGAGGGCGACGGCGGCGGCGGAGTGCGCGAGCCGCGCCTGCCCAGGCCTCCCGGCGGCGGACTGCAGCGCGAACTGAACGAGCCGGGCGGAAACGACCCGTACGCCTTCGTCAGCTCTGCCTGAAGCCCCGTTCGCGGCTCTGCCCGAAGCCCCGTTCCTCAGCTCTGTTTGAAGCCCCGGTGCAGGGCGACCACGCCGCCCGTGAGGTCGCGCCAGGCCACCTTCGACCAGCCGGCCTTCTGGAGGTGGCCGGCGAGCGCGGGCTGGTCGGGCCAGGCGCGGATGGACTCGGCGAGATAGACGTACGCGTCCGGGTTCGAGGACACCGCGCGGGCCACCGGCGGCAGCGCCCGCATCAGGTACTCGGTGTAGACGGTGCGGAAGGGCGCCCAGGTCGGGTGCGAGAACTCGCAGATCACGACCCGTCCGCCCGGCTTGGTCACCCGGTACATCTCGCGCAGGGCCGAGTCGTAGTCCTGCACGTTGCGCAGCCCGAAGGAGATCGTGACGGCGTCGAACACGTCGTCCCGGAACGGCAGCCTCGTCGCGTCGCCCGCGGTGAACGGCAGCCAGGAGTGGTTCTTCTTGCCGACCCGGAGCATGCCGAGCGAGAAGTCGCACGGGACGACGTACGCGCCCGTGCGGGCGAAGGGCAGCGACGAGGTCGCCGTACCGGCGGCCAGGTCGAGGATCTTCTGCGCGGGCCGCGCGTCGACCGCCCTCGCCACCTCCTTGCGCCACACCCGGTCCTGGCCGAGCGACAGCACGTCGTTGGTCAGGTCGTACCGTTCCGCCACGTCGTCGAACATCGAGGCGACTTCGTGCGGCTGCTTGTTCAGAGAGGCGCGGGTCACCCGGCCATTCTTGCAGCCCGGCCCCCGCCACCCGGCTCCGGCACCCGCCCGCGACTCAGGGAAGCAGCTTCGGTTTCTTCCTCCCGGCCACGTCCTCCACCCAGCCGCACGCCAGCACGAACACCGCGATCAGGATCCAGCCGATCCCGAACATGAACCACTGACTGTCCAGCGGCAGCCACTTCTCGAACGCGGGCACGTTCCAGAACTGGTCGATCAGCGGCACCGCCAGGATCAGCGCGATCTCGTGCCAGAGGTAGATCGTGACGGCACGCGCGTTGAAGATCGTGACCGTCCGGTCCAGCCGCCGGAAACGGGTCAGCCAGGCGAAGTCGATCCGGAAATACGCCTTGGCCCACATCAGCAGCAGCACGAAGCCGGCCGACCAGAAGGCCTGGGCGAGCGGGATCTCGTCGAGGTCGTACGTGCCGACCGCGTCCTGCTGCGAGAAGGCGTACCAGCCGCCGTAGCCGAGCGCGGTCAGCGAGAGCACGACCACCAGGGCGGGCTTCAGCCGCTCCAGCACGCCGTCGCGGTGCGCGAAGCCGAGCAACCAGCAGAAGAGGTACGTCGACAGGTCCCACAGGGCGCTGCCGAAGCGGTTGTCCGGCCCGGCCCACACGTGGTTCAGGACCAGGATCGGGGCGAGGGACAGCAGCAGCACGGGGATCGGGGCGAGCCGGAAGACCCGTAGGAGAAGGGGGGAGAGAAGCACGAACCACAGGTACGTCCGCAGGTACCAGAGGATCTCCCAGGCCTGCTGACCCCACGCGTTGCCCGGCGGGTCGCCGAGCGGCACGACCCAGTAGACGATCTCCCAGCCCGGCATCCAGTCGTGCACCAGCATCGCCAGGACGACGAAGACGCCCCAGAACCAGAACGGCGGCAGCAGCCTGCGCAGCCGACTCTTGATCACCTTCGCCGCGGGCCGCTCCAGCGACTTCCCCATGAGCGTGCCGGCCAGGCCGAACATGATGCCCATGGACGGGAAGACCAGCCCGCACCAGGCCCACCCGAAGGTGTGATAGGTGACGACACGGATGAGGGCGACCGCGCGCAGGGTGTCGAAGTAGCGGTCGCGCGCGGGGGGTTGAGCGAGCGGGAGCGGGGCGGTGCTCAGGGCGTCCGGTTCGGCCGCCGGCACAGTCGCATTCGCAGGCGCAGTCGTGTTCGCAAGCGCCCCTCGTCTGTGTGAACCCAACTCAGCTCACCCCCGCCGGAGTCCCGACCTCGCCGGTGCGCTTGAGTTTCTGCCAGCGCAGGCGGCCGCCGGTGAGGGCGGTGATGCAGGAGTGGATGAGGACGAGGTACATCATCTGGCGGTAGGCCAGCTGTTGCAGCGGCATCATCAGCAGGTACCGGTACTTCTCGCGGTCGAGCCGGAAGGCGTACGCCGCGCAGAAGAGCTGGATGCCGAGGACCGCGAGCCACGCGTAGAGCGCCGCCTGGAAGTCGACGAAGATCATCGAGTACGCGGTGAACACGTCGATCAGCGGGGCGAAGACCGGCGTGACGATCTGGAAGATCACCACGAGCGGCATGCCGACCCGGCCGAAGCGGCCCGAAGGACCCTTGTCCGTAAGGGACTTGCGGTGCTTCCACAGCGCCTGCATGGTCCCGTACGACCAGCGGTAGCGCTGCGACCACAGCTGCTTGAGCGAACCGGGCGCCTCCGTCCAAGCCCTGGCGTGCTCCTGGTAGACGACCCGCCAGCCCGCGCGGTGCATCGCGATGGTGATGTCGGTGTCCTCGGCGAGGGTGTCCTCGCTCATGCCGCCGACCTGGAGCACCGCGTCCCGGCGGAACGCGCCGATCGCGCCCGGGATGGTGGGCATGCAGCGCAGCAGGTCGTACATGCGGCGGTCGAGGTTGAAGCCCATCACGTACTCGATGTGCTGCCAGGCGCCGATGATCGTGTCGCGGTTGCCGACCTTCGCGTTGCCCGCGACCGCGCCGACCTCGGGATCGGCGAACGGCTGCACCAGTTGGTGCACGGCCTCCGGCTCGAAGACGGTGTCGCCGTCCATCATCACGACGATGTCGTAACTGGCGCTGCGCACCCCGTTGTTGAGGGCGGCCGGCTTGCCCGCGTTCTCCTGGCGGATGACCCGGACGTTCGTCATGCCCAGTTCCCTGGCCGCGTCGCGGGCGATCTCGGAGGTGTTGTCGGTCGAGCCGTCGTCGACGACGATGACCTCGATCGGATGGATGCTCTTCGCCAGCGACTTGAGGGTGTTGGCGATGCACTCCTTCTCGTTGTACGCCGGGACGATCACGCTCACCGGCCTGGTGACCGTCGGCCCCCAGCTGAACCGGCGTTTGTTGCGGTGTCTGTAGTGGCGCCGGGCGAGGATCAGCATCATCCCGAAGCGGCCCATGACGGCCACGCCCACGATGATCAGCCCGACGGAGAGCGCGGGTACGGTCCACTCGGCGACGGCGACGGCCATGACGAGCGCCTTGCCCTCGTAGAGGGTCGCGCCGGTGGCGGTGCGGTGGGCGGCCTGGAGCCGGGCCCGCGCCAGGGCGGCGGCGTTCCCGTTGCCGTTCCCCTGCGCGCCCTGGGTGCCCTGGGTGCCTTGTGTGCCCGAACCGGCGTTCCCCTCCGCGCCGTTCGGCCCGCCCGCGGCCTGCTCGCCGCCCGCCGCCTGCGCTCCGCTCGCAGGCTGCGATCCGCTCGCGCCGGGAGCCGTCCTCGTCGTCGAACCGGCCGCCGCCGCCCGGCGGTTGCTCGTGTTGTCCTTCTCGACGACACCGCTGATGGTGGTGAAGGTGTAGCCCTTCGCCTTCATCTTCTTGATGTACGTCGGCAGCGCCTTGATCGTCTGCTCGCGGTCACCGCCCGCGTCGTGCATGAGGACCGCCGCGCCCTTGGTGCCCTTGGGCGTGGCCCAGCTGACGATCTTCGAGACGCCCGGCTTCTTCCAGTCGTCGCTGTCGGTGTCGACGAAGACGCTGGTGTAGCCGTCGGCGCCGAGCTTCTTGTAGACGGGCCAGCTGTAGTTGTCGATGGCGTCCGTCTCCGAGGAGTACGGCGCCCGGAAGAGCGTGGTCGTGATGCCGGCCGCGCCCGCCAGCGCGAGCTGCGTCTGCTCCATCTCCCGCTTGATGCGGGCATCGCTCTGGTACGACAGGTCGACGTGGGTGAAGGTGTGGATCCCCACCTCGTTGCCCTGCTGGACCATGTCCTCCACGATGCTCGGATAGCGCGAGACCATCGAGCCGACCAGGAAGAACGTGGCCGTGATGTCGTTCTCCTCAAGGATCTTGAGGACCT
Source organism: Streptomyces pseudovenezuelae (assembly GCF_029892565.1). Classification (GTDB taxonomy): domain Bacteria; phylum Actinomycetota; class Actinomycetes; order Streptomycetales; family Streptomycetaceae; genus Streptomyces; species Streptomyces pseudovenezuelae_A. The sequence continues at coordinate 467,108 of NZ_JARXVH010000007.1, forward strand.
GGGGCGTGTACGTGGGGTTCGGGCCGTCGTCGAAGGTGAGCGCGATCGTCTTCTTCGGTACGGAGACCGTCGTGGCCTGACCGCCCCGGAAGGTGACGATCGGCCCGCCGTTGAGGATCTTGTCGGGGACCTTGCTGGAACTGGCCCCGTCGCGCACCCGCTGGTCGCCGCCGACCTCGGCGCGCAGATAGCCGTCGAGCAGCATGATGCTGGTCAGCGCGAGAAGGAGCAGCAGGGCGAGGATGACTCGCGGTTTCTGCAACGCCGCGGCCTTGCCCGCCGCCCGCTCGATGCGGGAGGGGGCACGCCGACGGCCGCGTGAGGACGTCGTCGTCGTGGTCATGTGGGTGTGCGTTCCGCTCAGTTGGCGTTCGCGGCGACGGACGCGGACGAGGAGGGGGACGTGGCGGGGGACGGGGACGAGGACGGGATGCCCGAGGGCGGTGCGGAGGGGGCGTCGCTGGGGCGGCCGCCCACCTGGTCGCCGATGCCGCCTTGTTGGCGGTAGCCGCCGGGGGCGTTGCCGTTGCCGGCCGGTCCCGCCTGGCCGTTGCCGAAGGGCAGGAGCGAGGACGGGTTGATCGACGTGCCGATGCCCATGAAGGCCAGGACGAGCACGGCCGCGTACCCGACACACAGGACGCTGACGAAGAGACCGATCCGGCGCAGCAGCTTCGAGCGGCGTCCGGAGTTGTCAACGAACACGGGTCCCTCGGCGGACTCGTTGCCGCGTTTGCGGCGGCGACCGCGTGCGGTCACGCGGTTTTCGATGGCAGGCTCGGAATGCATTCCCCGGACATTAGAGAGTCTTTATGTGTCCGGTACCAGTTTTCTTGTGAGGCGCATATGAGAGACCTCTTAACCTGTCTCTTGCCTATGAGATTCCATGAACGCCTGCATGGCTCCACCCGAGGGAGTAGGGGCCCAATGCCCCATTTATTCCGCCCGATTGACCCGATTCACGCCGCATCTCCCATGTGTTTCCTGTGTGTTGACCGTCTTCATGAACAGCGGCCTCTTGTGAGACGTTCTCTATTTGAATGGGACTTTGTTTCACGCCTGAGACAGAAATCACGAGAGCGGGTGCATGTTCAATGCGGGGTTTCCTGAAGCCGGCGGCCGGGGTCACATGTCTGTTTGCCCTGGCCACGACGGGATGCTCCACCGCGGCGTCGGATCCCCCGAAACAGGCCACGGCCACCAGTCCGACCCCCTCGCAGGCGGCGACGTCCAGTACCTCGTACGCCCCCTACGTCAGCGCGACGGACGCGTCCGACAACGACTCGGCCGGCTCACCGACGACGTACAACCTGGCCTTCGTGATCGCCTCCGGCAGCACGTGCACGCCGAAGTGGAACGGAACGGAGGCCGTCGGCGATTCGGCTGTGAAGTCCCGGATCTCGCAACTCAAGACGGACGACGCGACCGTCCGGGTCTCCTTCGGCGGGGCCTCCGGGAAGGAACTGGCGTCGACCTGCGACAGCGCGTCTTCGCTGGCCGCTGCGTACGGGAAGGCGCTGGACGCGGCCGGGTCTTCTCAGGCCGACTTCGACATCGAGGGCGATGAGTTGACCGACTCCGACGGGGTTGCGCTGCGGTCGGAGGCGATCGCGTTGCTGCAGAAGGAACGGAGCGATCTCCAGGTCACGTTCACGCTGCCGGTGATGCCGAACGGGCTGGACGCCGACGGGGTCGCGCTGCTGGAGTCCGCGAACAAGTACGACGTTCAGGTCTCCACGGTCAATCTCATGACCATGAACTATGGCGAGTCGTACGACGAGGACATGGGGGACTACGCCGTCACCTCGGCGAAGGCCGCGCAAACGCAGTTGAAGAAGGTGTTCGGGCTGTCTGACGCGGATGCGTGGCGGGGGATGGCGCTGACTTCGATGATCGGGGTCAATGACGTGGACGGGGAGACGCTTACCCTCTCGGATGCCGCGCAAGTACGGACGTTCTCCGAGGAGAAGGACATCGCGTGGGTGTCCATGTGGTCGACGTTTCGGGATCAGCAGTGTGACGACGGGGACTCTGCGTCTGACGATGCGGCTACCGATTGCAGTGGGGTTGATCAGAGTGCGGGGGCGTTCGGGGAAGCGTTCGCGGGCTGAGTGGGTGGGTGCGGGTTGTGTGTGGCTGGTCGCGCCCACGCGGCGGAGCCGCACATCGATACAGCCCCGCGCCCCCAAGCAAGAAGCAGGGCGTTGTCAGCGGCGCCTGTGGACCAGTCGGCCTGCGCACACTGTCGCGATGCAGGCGCCCGTCTCGTCCAGTACTGCCAAGTCGGCACGGGCGTCCACCGCGATGGCCGTCGGACGGGTCGCCGGAAGAACCAGCACGTCGTTTCGGGTCGCCGCCGCTCGGAGTTCGACGGAATCGACGTACCGTTCCAAGACGGCCGTCGCCCCCAACTTCAGTACCCCGTGGATCCGTTCGCGCGGGCTCGGGGCGTCCGGAAGCGGGCCCTCGTGGATGCGGGCCGGGCCCAGGACGCCCGGCCAACTCCGCACCCGTGCACCGGGAAACCGCTCCTGGACCTCCGCCAGTGTCCCCACACCCGCGATCCGGCTGCCCTCGACCGCGACCGCGCCGCCTTCGTCCGCCGTGTGAATCGTCAGCACGGGAACGTCAGTTGGAGGCGAGGAGCTTCAACTCGGGGTGAGCCGTGCCGCCCGCGATCGCCGTGGACGAGATGTGGGACATGACCCGCTCGTCGACCGGGTCGTTCGCCGGGTCGACGTGGACGACGAGGTGTTCGTACGTCGTGGCCCGCTGGGCCGGCACGCGGCCGGCCTTGCGGATCAGGTCGATGATCTCCATGCGGTTGGAGCGGTGCTTGGCGCCGGCGGAGGAGACGACGTTCTCCTCCAGCATGATCGAGCCGAGGTCGTCCGCGCCGTAGTGCAGGGAGAGTTGGCCGACCTCCTTGCCCGTGGTCAGCCAGGAGCCCTGGATGTGGGCGATGTTGTCCATGAAGAGGCGTGCGATGGCGATCATGCGCAGGTACTCGAAGAGCGTGGCGTGGGTGCGGCCCTTCAGGTGGTTGTTCTCGGGCTGGTAGGTGTACGGGATGAAGGCGCGGAAGCCGCCCGTCCGGTCCTGTACGTCACGGATCATCCGCAGGTGCTCGATGCGCTCGGCGTTGGTCTCGCCGGTGCCCATGAGCATGGTCGACGTGGACTCGACGCCCAGGTTGTGCGCCGCCTCCATGATCTCCAGCCAGCGCTCGCCGGACTCCTTGAGGGGCGCGATCGCCTTGCGGGGGCGCGCGGGGAGCAGCTCGGCGCCGGCGCCCGCGAAGGAGTCGAGACCGGCCGCGTGGATCCGGGTGATGGCCTCCTCCACGCTCACCTTGGAGATCCGGGCCATGTGCTCGACCTCGGACGCGCCGAGGGAGTGGATGACCAGCTGGGGGTACGCGCCCTTGATCGCGGCGAAGTGCTCCTCGTAGTACTCGACGCCGTAGTCCGGGTGGTGGCCGCCCTGGAACATGATCTGCGTGCCGCCGAGCTCGACGGTCTCCGCGCACCGGCGCAGGATGTCGTCCATGTCCCGCGTCCAGCCCTTGGCCGTGTCCTTGGGAGCGGCGTAGAAGGCGCAGAACTTGCACGCCGTGACGCACACGTTCGTGTAGTTGATGTTGCGCTCGATGATGTACGTCGCGATGTGCTCGGTTCCCGCGTACCGGCGCTTGCGTACGGCGTCGGCGGCGGCGCCGAGCGCGTGCAGCGGGGCGTCGCGGTAGAGGTCGAGGGCCTCTTCCGGGGTGATCCGCCCGCCGGCGGCGGCACGGTCAAGCACGGACTGGAGGTCGGCCTTCTCGGTCACCGTGGCGTCCCTTTCGTCAAGGGTTGTGGGCAGTTCCATCCGCGGTACACGGACCAAGCCAGCCTACGCCAGCCCTCCGACAAGCCCGACGTCAGGCGGCGTACGCCCCGATCAGCAGCCCCACGAACGCCCCCGCGATCAGAAACGGCCCGAACGCGATCGCCGTCTTGCGCCCCGCCCGCCGCCCGACGACCAGCGCACCGCCGTACAACCCGCCGAACAGGAACGCGGCGAACGTGCCCAGCATCACCGTCGCCCACCCGTACCACCCGAGCACCGCCCCCAGCCCGAGCGCCAGCTTCACATCGCCGAAGCCCATGCCACCGGGGTTGATCAGGAACAACACGAAGAAACCACCACCGAGCGCGAGGGCGCCGTACAGCGCCGTCCACCAGTCCCCGGCATGCTCCGGTACGAACGCCACGATCCCCAGCAGGGCGAGCGCGGCGCCCGCGAGGGGCAGGGTCAGCGGATCGGGCAGCCGTTGCACCCGGAAGTCGACGATCGTCAGCAGCACCCCGACCGGCGCGAGCAGCAGCCACGCCCCGAGCTCGGGCCGGGTACCGGTGGCGGCGGCGAGGGCGGCGCAGACGAGGGCGGTGGCCAGGGCGGTGGTAGGGGTACGGGCGCCGTAGGCCGCTTCCTCAGGGGCGCACCGCCCGCACCGCGCGCGCCCGATCCACCCGCCGATCGCGTGCCCGTGCGGGCACGTGTCCCGCCAGGCCTCGCCCATCGGCGCGGCGAAACGGTAGGCGGCTCGCGGCAGCAGCGCTCCCGTCGCCGCGCCCCACAGTGCGGCGACGGCGATCAGCACCCCCGTACTCAATCCGTCACTCATTCGCTGCTCGACCCGGCGTTCATCCCACGGCGGCGACGCCGTTGCGCCACGTCGGCAGGAGTTCGTCGAGGAGGGCCTCGGTGCGCGGCGGGAGGCCGCGGGCGCCGCTGCGGTTGATGAGGTCGGCGGCGACGGACTGGAGGCGGGCGGTGTCGCCGGTCGCGTGGGTGGCGCGGAGCAGTTCGTTCCAGAGACGCTCGTCGCCGGGGGCGGAGTTGAGGGCGGCGTTGAGGGCCTCGATGGCCTTCTCGGCGCGGTTCTTCTCCAGGTGGAACGCGGAGAGGGCGAGCCCGATGTCCGCGACGAGCAGCGGGAGTTGGGCGTCGATGATCTCGTGGGTGAGCCAGCGGTAGCGGCCCTCGGGCCGGTCGGCGAGCAGCGGCCCGCGCACCAGCACGAGCGCGTCCGTCAGCAGGCGCCCGCGCACGGCCCGGCTGTCGACGCCCTTGCCCTGCGTGGCCTCGTGGTAGAGCGAGCGCAGTACGTCGAGGTCGGAGACGACGGACTTGGCGAGCACGAGCCGCCCGGTGGAGTCGGCGGTCAGCCGCGGGGTGCCGTCGGGGTCGGCGCCGAGCCAGGCGCGCAGCCGGTCGAGGAGCGAGTCCCGTACGTCCTCGGTGACGCCCCGCGGCCACAGAGCGGAGGACAGCACGCGCGGGTGCACGCCCTCGCGGTGCAGGAGCAGCAGCGCGAGCGCCTCGTGCAGCAGTGCGCTCCGCTCGCCGTCCGGGGTGTCGAGACCGATGATCTCGTACGGGCCGACGAGCCGCGCGTACACCGCCGGCCGTCCCTGCTCGCTGATGTCGACGAGGAACGGCGGTGTGGTCGTGGGCCCTTGGGGATCGCGCTCGGGGTCGGCCTCGACGAACAGGTCGACGACGGCGCGCTGTTGGGCCGACGGCAGCATCTGGGCGTCGAGTTCGAGCCCGAGGAGGGGCGCGAGGAGCTTGCCCTCGCCGGTGATCTCCATCTCCCAGGCGGCGCCGGGCAGTTCGCCGGTCTCGGTGCCGACGAGGTATCCGATGCCCAAGTGACCGGCGCCCGAGGCGAGTTCGGCCAGCTTGACGGCGTCCTCGGCGGACGGCGTGGCGGCGAGGAGGACGAGGTGCGGGGCCCAACGGGTGTGCTGGGCGGGCCCGGTGCGTCCGGTCAGTACGGAGTGGTGCCCGGCCGCGCCGAGCGCCCCGCGCCGCTGCCGGGTCTCCGCCTCCATCGTCTCGATCAGATCGTCGATGCCGTCGAGGTGGCGCAGCCGGTTCGGCGCGAGCGGGGTGAGGTCCTCGCCGAACCCGACGAGGGTGATGGTCATCCGGTCCGACCACCCGTTCGTCGCCAACTCGGCGGCCACGGAGGCGAATACGGCGGCCCGGTCGGCCTCCCGCCCGCTCAGCGAGACGATGCCCGGCACGGACTCCAGGTTCAGCAGCAGCCGCGAGTCGTCCATCGTGCCGAGGCTGACGAGCCCGGGGTAGGGCGCGGCCGTGTCGACGTCCTCGTACCGCTCGCCGTCCGTACGGGACAGCATCCAGAACGTCTGGTCCTGCCCGAGCTGCCAGGGAGCCGGCGGCTTGCCCGCGGGCTGGGCGAGTTGCAGATGCAGATCACCATTGGTGAGCCAGGCGGCGTAGACGGTCGGCAACGCCCGTGACTCGGCCGCGAGTTGCGCGGACAGCCCCCGCAGCGACCGGTCGAGCAGTCGTACGCCCTCGGGGTCGGCGCCGACGAGAAGGGCGTCCTGCGCGTCGGCGGCGTCACCGGTCGGCGTGGGCGGCTCCATCCCGCGCCGCCCACCGACGGCCCCGAACGCCGACTGCCACAGGGACTGCCTGCGCCGGCGCCCGAGGGCGAGGAGAAGACCGGCGGCGAGGAGGGGAGCACCGAGGAGAGCCTCGGGCAGCCCGAAGGAGTCACTGCTGCTACTGCCCTGGGTGGAACCGGCGTGCTGCTGTCCGCCACCAGCGTCGCCGGCGGGCCGCTGCGAGGGCACGGAGACGTGCGCGGCACCCTCACCGCCACTCCCCTGAGCCTGCTCACCCCCGCTCCCCTGGGCATGATCGCCGCTCTTCGCGTAGTCATGGATCTGCTGCTGAACCTGCTGCGACGCGTTGGACGCATGGGCCCCGTCGGGCGCCGCCGCGTCGGGCATCTCGACGAGCTCGCCGCCGTGGGCGTCGCCGGGCATCTCCATGATCCAGCCGGGCCGAATGAGACTGGCCTCGGACAACTTCGACCCGTCGGGCTGCACCCGGTCCTTGTTGAGCTGGTAGATCTCCTTGTACCGGCGGCCGTCGCCGAGGTGGCGCTGGGCGATCTCCCAGAGGGAGTCGTGGTGGCGCCCCTCGGGCGGCTGGATCCGGTAGTACTTCGTGTCCGCGTGCTTGGCGGTGCCGTCGGCGTCGGCCTGCGCGGCCGCGTGGGAGGCCTGTTCGGCGAGCGCGGCGGCGGTACCGGCCGCCTGCTCCTGCTGCTGCGCGAAGAGCCCCGGGGTCTGCTGCGCCGCGGCGACCGACGGCTTCTGGTTCCCCTCGATGCTGTGCCCGAGCTGCGAGAGCCCCGGCGTGAGGCTGGCCGCGGTGGCCCCGACGAGCAGCAACGCGGCGACGAGCTGCCGGGCGAGCAACTGACTGGCCCCGGCCCCGGGCACCCGCCCCGGCACCCCGACGCCGGACATCGCGGCCTTGACTTCCACGAGCACGCACGCAGTGAACTGCGCCCAGGCGAGCCAGACGATCACCGTAAGGATGTGCAGAAAGGTCGTGACGGTGATCTCGTTCTGCAACCAGTCCAGGCTCGGCGCCCCGTTCGGCAACGGCCACCCGATGAACATCGCGAGCGCCCCCGGCACCCCGACGACCAGCACGAGCAGCGCCACGAACGCGAAGAACGCCTTGACGAAGTCCCCGAAACTGCGCCGCCGGATCCGGACAGGCTGCGGCGTCCGATTCCTGGGTGCCGACGAGTTGCCGGTCGAGTTGCCCGTCGAGCTTGATGAGCTTGAGGTGCGGCGTCGCGGCATGGCGGGTGTCCTGGGTCGTGTCGAGGTGTGTGGGTCGTACGTGGCTGTGGTGCGTGGCTGTGGTGCGGAGGCGGGGTTCGGGGTGGGTACTGAGCCTACAGAGATCCTATTGACTCTTATTTGCATCGTCGAAGGTCTGATACGGAGGTGAGACCCGCCCCTGCCCGATACCGCACCGCCCGCCCCAAAAGCCCGACTCACCCCCCACGTTCCCCACACAATCCCCCCACCGGCCCCCAAGGCCCCCTTACCCACCCCTGATAGCTTCGTTCTCTGTTGCACACACGCCAACCTCGGGGGAGATCAAACGTGGCCCGCCGCGCTCTGACCACGACCGCCGCCGCCGTCACCATCGCAGCGAGCCTGTTGCTCAGTGCGTGTGGTGGCGGGGATGACTCGTCTTCGGGGGACATCAAGGGGGCGGATACGGGGTCGAGCAGTCCGTCGGCTTCGGCGGCAGCCGACGGCAACGCGCCCGACGTGAGTGTTCCCTCGGACGTGAAGCTGGTCTTCGACTTCACCGAGCCGTCCGATGCGAAGCAGGCGGCAGCGCTCACCAACACCCAGAACTACCTGCGCGCGCTGAACCACGGCATCGTCAAGCAGGACCCGGAAGACCCGGCGTACCAGTACTACTCGGGCGGTCAGGCCGCGACGTACGCGAAGCAGCAGATCCAGGCCTGGGTCAAGGGTGGCTGGACTCCCTCCGGAACCGACAGGTTCTACGACCAGGACGTCAAGACGCTGAACGACGGCAAGCGGGTCCTCGTCCGTTTCTGCGAGAACCAGGCCAAGTTCTACAGCAAGGAAATCAAGTCCGGGAAAGTCCTCTACACGGACGCCAATCTGGACAGTTACCTGAAGTACAGCGTGTTGATGCTCCCGCCGTCCGGCTCCTCCAAGGTCTGGAAGGCATCCGTCATTGAGGTGACGGGCAAGGCCAAGGAGTGCCAGGCATGAGGATGTCGACCACTCCCGCACGACTTCTGATTCCGGTCGCCGCCGTCGCCCTGGCGCTGTGCGGCGGGGGCGTCTCGAACGCCAACACCCAGCCTGGCAAGACGACCAAGCCCTCCGCCCCCACCGACGGTGGAGCCGACGGCAAGAACATCTACGCCTCCGCCAGCTACTCCCGCATCAAGGTCCGCCAAGTCAGCGGCCCCACCGGAGGCAAGCGCGGTCGGCTCTCCTCCGTCGACGTCAACTGGAAGCCGCCCGCCTGCTGGTACGAGCCCGTCTTCACCGGCGAGGAGCTGAAAGCGTTCGTGGACGAGTCGGACGGAGTGGGCGACGTCGGCATCCACGAGACGTGGGTCGGCAAGGGGCTGTGGACCGACCACTACCAGGACGGCAAGCCCGAGACGAACTTCGACGACACCTGGTCGACGGCCCCGGGGTACAAGGACTACAACGTCGGCAAGGACGGCTACTTCTGGCGCAGCGTCGCGCCAGACGTCGAGGACCCCGACTCCTGGGACTGCGGCAAGATCATGTTCTGGCAGGACCCCGGCCAGGTCCCGAAGGTCCCGAACGCCCCCACGCCGAAGATGCTGGCCGACTACGCCTACAACCAGATCCAGGTCCCCAGTACCGAGATCGAGGTGAAGCCCGCCGCCAAGTCCACGGTGAACCTGCCGACTTGGGTCTGGCTGGACAAGGCCACCTTCCAGGAGATCAAGGTCCGCGCCGAACTCCCCCGCACGAACCTCTGGGCGGAAACGACCGCCAAGCCGGTCGCCCTCCACCTCGACCCCGGCACGGACGACGCCACGACGTACCCCGCCTCGGGCAACTGCAAGTTCAACGACGACGGTTCGATCGGCACCCCGTACACCAAGGGCAGCGCCGACAAGACCCCGCCGTGCGGCATCACCTACCTCCACGCCACGGACGGCAAGCCGTATCACCTGAAGGCCAGCATCACCTGGCAGATCACCTGGGAAGGAACCGACGGCGCCACCGGCGACCTCCCCGACGGCACCTTCGAGACGACCCAGGACATGAACGTCCAAGAGATCCAGGCGATCAACCGCTAGGCCGGCGAAGACCACTCGTACGAGCCTCGGCGTCGTCATGCTTGACGCCGAGCAGGACCACCATCCCCGAAACCCTCCACGCGGTGTGGTCAACAAAGTCCGCACCTGCGCTCGCCCATCCACCCCGACTCGGCGAGAACCGCTTCCACGGCCGGCCGGTGAACTCGTCAAGCCCGACCAACCGATCCGATTCCCCGGTTACGTCAACCATTGACCCCGTCCGCCCTAAGCCTCGACCAGCCGCCCCAACTCGTGCGCGTATTTCCGCAGACTCTCCTTGGCGCCCGGCCGCGCCGGCGCGTCAGGGCGCAAGAGGTCCGGCAGGAATTTGACGCGCCACATTCGGAAGGTGTCCGCCATCGCTCGGTCGCCGTCGGCACCCACCAGCGACCCCGCCATACGCACGGCGGAGATGATGAGTTGTGGTGCCGTCGCCAGGCCGGGGCCTCTTACGGTGGCGGTCGCCACCAGGGCGTGCAGGAGAGTGGCCGACTGGAGGTCGCTGCCCATGTCCAGCATGCGGCGCAGGACGGCGGGGTCATCGGTGTCGGGCGGGTAGGCCTCGATGCAGCCCGAATACATCATCAGGTACTCGGCCGTCACCTCACGGCCGTCGTTCCACCCGCCCTGTCCCTCGAAAATGGACATGGTCTCGGCGGAGAAGTCACCGATGTCCCGGACCACCTGGAGAAGTCGATCCACCTTGTCCCGGCGAGCCGCCACGAATTCGGTGAGTGAGGCGTCCCGCAGGGGCCGCGCCCCCGCATCCCTGACCGCCCCCAACTCCAGGATCGCCCACAGCGGAGCGAACACGTCGTAGCCGAGCCCCGTTTCCGACACCGGAGCGTACTGCTCTGCCATCCCAATGAACCTCGAATCGAATACCTCCGGCGAGCCCTTCGGCGGTGCCGGTCGTACTGACAACGCGGTGACGTCGAGGCCCTGGTCATCGTCCTCGTCACCGGTCGGCAGCCGGCCGGTCTCGTCGGGGTAGTAGTACAGGCCATAGGCCCAGTACTCCGGAAACTCGTGGCACATGAGGTCGGGATACGACGAGATCTCCGCGTGCCGGTACCGCTCGTTGACCCTCGCCACCGCTTCGGCCCTGGAGATGCCGAACCTCGCGACCATCTCCTCCACGATGTCCCTGAAGTAGGCGAGCATGCCCTCGTCGAGACGCATGAGGAATTCGCCGGTCATGAACTCGCCGACCCGGTCACTCGGCAACGGGAGGATTCCCCCACCACCACGACGAGTTGCACCTGCACCTCGGTGTCATCGTGTTTGACGCCGACGAGGACGGTCCTCGTCGTCGACCGTCTCAAGTCGCCCTCCGACAGCACCGGACGCAACTGGGACACACCACGCGGGAGTTCGGCACAGGCGGCGTCGTAAAGGCTGTCGATGTACGTATCCGGGTCGGGCCACTCGTCCTCGACCTCGCGGTACCAGACCGTGAACTCCACCCGCGCGGACGGCCCGTCACCCTGAGTCCACGCACTGGCGTCATCCCGGCTCCCGGACCGGTGAGTTCGTCAAGGATGGGCAGCTGATCCAATTCGGCGCTTACGTCGATCACCCCGCCACCTCCTATTCACCTGCGAGCGGAGTCTCCCGAAACGACTCGGCGAAGTCGTCCACGACCGCCTTTGAGAACTGGTCGACCGAGGGATCGGCAGGTGTGACAAGGCTGACGGCGTAGTACTGGGACATCAGCAACGCCGTCCCTTCGACGGTGTCCGCCGCCTCCGGCGAGCCGACCCGCACCCCGGAGACCTTCGTGGCCTGCAACGGCTCCGCGTGGAGTCGGTAGAAGACGGCGTACGGCCCTTGGTTTGAGGCATCGAGTGCGTAGCCGTTCTCCTCCCAGAATTCCTCCATATCCGAACCCGACGAGAAGGTGACGATGCTCGCGTAGTCGTCGGCGTCCGCTTCGGGAAGTTGCCAGTCCGCCGCTGCCGCGGGGTGAACCGGCTCCCCGTACACGAAGAGCCCGGGCCATCGCTGGTGCGCGCGCCGGACGAAGCGACTCATGGCCTGTGGGAAGGACCCGTCCACGATGTAGTCGGTCGAGTGTCCGGTCAGTTCCATGGAACTCAGCCTTTCCAGCCCGAGGTCGGGCCGTGATACCTGATCGCGTCACGCGGGATGGCCACATCGCTGTTGGAGAACCAGATATGTTCACGACCGCCCCTCAGCCGTCCCGAGAACAACTTCTTCTCGGCCTCGAACTCGATCATGTACTCGCTCTTCTCCTTCGTGAGACCGAGGTAGGACTTGAACCCGCCAGGCTTCTTCGCCACGTCGGCGGGGCTCATGGGGCTGACATAAACCGCCGCCGCGTTCTTGCCCTTTGTGCTCCTCGGGACCTTGAGGGTGATGCCGTCCTTACCGCCGCTGCCCATGATTTTGTTGTATCCCGTCTTGTCCGTGTAGTGCCGGATGACGGCCTTGCAAGAGGGCGCGAGCCCCAGCGGGTCGAGCCAGACGAGCGGGTTGACCACGTAGTTGTGGTGGTGCGGGGCGGGTTCGAGACCCAGTGGGTCTGGGCTGTGATAGCGCGCCGTGCCAGGGTCGTAGTAGCGGTGGAGGTTGTAGTGAAGCCCCGTCTCGGCGTCGAAGTACTGACCCGGGAACCGCAGAGGGCAGTTCGCGAGACCCTGCGCCGGCGTACGCAGCGGCAGCCCCCAGAGGGTGTGGTGGGACCGCCAGACCGTGTCCCCCGAGTCGTCGACGAGTTCGGTGGGGGTGCCGACGAGATCGGTGACGATGGCATAGAACTGCGCGTCGACCCACGCCTCGTCATCGGGATTCCCTCCGGAACCGGTGCGCTGGACCAGAGGACGGTCTCCGCCCGGCTCCCAGTCCCAGGTGGTGACGCTCTTCTCGCCGCTCCCGATCGTGCTCGACCGGCTCTCCTCGGCCAGCCGAGTGCCGTCCCAGACGAAATCCGTACGCTCGACCACGGTTTCGTCGTCCGCGGCGAGAAGCTCCTTGGCGATGCGCCTGCCCAACGGGTCGTAGCGGTAACGCCAGCGACTTCCGTCCGGGGTGGTGACGCTCCTCAGACGGTCCTCGGCGTCCCATGTGAACAGCCAGGTCCGCGATCCGCCCGACAGGAGTACCCGCGTGTGACGCACCACCCTGCCCTGGGCGTCGTGCTCGTACCTGGACCGCCCGGCCGTCTGCACCAGCGTCCCGCTGTACGTCATCCGCCCCTGGACACCGCTCGGCTGGTCCTCGGTCGCGGACGACAGCTCGGAACGGACGAGGTTCCCCACCGTGTCGTACGCGTACTTCTCCTGCCGGTCGCCGGAGGTGACGGACGTGACCCGGCCGGTCGCGTCCAGTTCGTACGCAGCCGGCCCCGTGACGGAGTCCACGACGGAGTTGGGCAGGCCGTCCGAGCGGTAGGAGTACGACCGGCCACGGGAGCCGAACGCCGTTTCGGGAGCACGTACGGTCTGGGACACCAGGCGATGCCCGGCGGCGCTCCACTCCTGCTCCAGCGATGCACCCGACGGAAGGGAGCGCAGGATCTCGTGCCCGGCGACGTCGTACCCGAACGCCACGGTCCTGCCGGAGCCGCGTAGTTCGACCGGCTGGTGCGCCGCGTCGTATCGCCACTCGCTGACCACCTCACCGGGAGTCCGTCGTCGCACGCGTCGGCCGAGGATGTCGTACGTGTTGGTCAGCACCCGACCGTTGCAGGTCTCCGTCAGGACGCGGCCGTGGGCGTCGTACGTGAAGAGCAGCTCGGCATCCTGGTTGCCCGCGCGGACGAGGCCGCCGCCTTGGGCGTACTCGAATTGCGTGACCCGGCCCTCCGAGTCTCGCTGCTCGATGACCCGGTCAAGAAGGTCATGGTGGTAACGGACCGTCTGGCCTGCGCCGTTGGTCCGCTCCGTGATCCGGTTGGCGGCATCGTAGCGATAGGTGACGGTCCTGCCGTTGAAGTCCTTCTCGCGCACGACATTGCCCAAGGGGTCGTACTCGTAGGCCCAGTTGTGTCCCTGCGCGTCGCGAACACGGATGGGACGCAACTCCGTGTCGTGGGTGAACTCGATCCGCGCACCGTCCGGGTCGACCCTGGCGGCGGTCCGGTCGAAGGGGGCAGGTTCGAATCGGGTGACGCGACCACGGACATCGGTGTGGGTGAGGAGGTTGCCCTCGGCGTCGTGCACCCAGGTCTCACGGAGACCGTCGGGATAGCTCCGGCGGGCGGGACGCCCCTCGATCGTCCAGCCGACCACCGTCGTTCCACCGTCGGGCTCGACGACCTGACGGACACGGCCGAACGCGTCGTAGGCGAATCGGGTGACGGCTCCGACGGGGGTGACAACGGTGGTGGGCAGACCGGCTTCGTTGCTGCGCACCCGGCTCTCGTGGCCGAGCCCGTCGGTGACCGATGCGACGGCACCGCGCTCGTCATACGTGTAGACGGTGGTGGCCCCGACAGGATCCGTGATCCCGACTACGTTCCCGCGGTCGTCGTGGTCGTACCGCCAGTACGCACCGTCCTCTTCCGTGGCCGAAATGAGTTGGCCGTGAGCGTCGTACGCGTAGCGGGCGGAGCCGGCGTCGGGATGGACGACCCGGACGGTGTTGCCCGACGCGTCGTACTCGTAGGCGGTGGTTCGGCCGAGGGGATCGGTGAGCGAGAGGAGGTTGTCGTAGCGGTCCCAGGCCCGGCTCGTGATGTGTCCGAGCGGATCCGTCTCGGCCACGAGTTGGTAGGCGTCGTTGAAGTGGTAAGTGGTCCTGTGTCCCAGGGAGTTCGTCGCCACAGAGGTGTGGCTCTCCAGGTCGTAGGAGTAGGCGTAGTCGAGGATTCCGTCGGTGCCCTCGGTGCGGAGGCAGCGACCTTCGGAGTCGTACGTGTAGCGGTACCACGTCCGGTTGCGGTCCTCCCACCCGGTGATGCGACGTTGCTCGTCATAGGAGAACTTCAGCGGAAGCCCGGAGGAGTTGTAGATCTCCGTGAGGTTGCCGTGGGCGTCGTATCCATAGCGCACGACGACCGGCTGCTCGGGATCGCTGAGCAGGGTGAACGCTGTGATGCGTCCTTGGTCGACGCTCACCCCTACGCGGTAACCGCCCGTGTGCGCCACCTCTTGCGGGGCCCCGTCCGCCCCGTAGGCCACGGTGATCGCATTGCCGTTGCGGTCGGTGACGGCAGCCAGGGGCAGTTCGGCGAGCGTCTTGCCGGGCAACGGGCGGAAACGGAGACTCAGATCGGAGTCCGGCTGCCGCACGATCATGGTGCCGGACTCGGCCGCGTCCCATTCCAACGGCCAGCGTGGACCCTCGACCGGCAGCACGGCGATGTCCGGTTCCGGCACCGGGTAGATGAGGATCATCCCGTCCGCCGTGGTGAACCGGACGCCGTCCGGGTCGAGGATGAGTCGCTGGTCCAAGGTGGATGCCCAACTGGGACCGAACCACCGGCCGGACCGTAGACCGGAGCGGTGATGACGCTCCAACTCCAGCGAAAGGATGCCGTCCAAGAGGATGTCGGTCTCCGACATGACCATCTGTCCCGTGGCCATGTCGATCGGGTCGCCGCAGGTGATGAGCTTCTTCATCGGGCGGCCGAGCGAGCGGGTGGCCTTGCCGAGGCCCTTCGCACCGAGCGCCATACCTTTGAGTCCGCCCTTGCCGAGGACCTTCATGCCCTTGGCGAGCTTGCCGAGCGAGGTCAGGCCCTTCATGCCGGGTATGCAGTCCAAGGCGGCAAAGCCCACGTCCCACAGAGACGCTTGGCCCTTCGAGTATTTATAGAGCGTGTCCGCCAGCACGACGAGCGCGGCGATCAGCACGATCGCACCCAGAATCGGCCCACCGATAATCATCGCGACGATGCCGAGCACCGCCACGACGACCTTGCAGACCGTGACGATGGTGTCCCAGTTGTCCTCGAACCAGTCGCCTACGTCCTCCCACCACGACCGGTTCTGAATACCGGCATCGGACGCCTCATCGATCTTCCGCTTGGCGTCTCGCGCAGCCTCATCCCGCATCTGGCGCGCATCCGCCGCCATCTTCTTCGCCGCAGCCAGAGCATCCTGAGCGTCGGAGACATCCGACTGAGCCTTGGTATGAGCCGACTTGGCGTTCTGCACATCACGCGTCGCGGCACGGACCTTCGCCTCATCCGGCTTGTCCGCATCCGACTTACTGCCCGTCGGGTCGTCCTTGTACTTGTCCGACTCCTTCGACGCCCGCGTCACCCACGAGTCGGCGGAGGACAGCCGGGACTGGGCGGAGGACAGGTTGTTACGAGCCTCCCGCGCCTTCACCAACGCCTTGTCCGCCAGCGCCTGCGCCCGCTCCAACTTCGGCCAGAAATCGGTCAGAGCGTTCCCGCACAACTCGTACGACTTCTTCAGCTTCTTCAGATTCTTCGGCACACCCGAGAACTGATCCCGGAACACCTCCGCCGACTTCCCCGCCCACTGCAACGTCGCGTCATCCTCGGCCATCCCCTTGACGAGACGCAGGGCATCGGAGACGTCGTCCGCAAAGTCGTGCAACTCCTTGGCCAGCGAGCGCACACGATCGGGATCGCCAGGGGTCGGGTCCTTGTCCAGATCCAGCACATGCCAGTCCGCCGGCCGATACCCAACCATCCCGCAACCCCCGTCACGCGCACAACGCCATCAACAACCGTATGCACACGCGAACTTACACGGCACTCAGGTTCGAAGCGAAGAGGACAAACGGAGCCACCAGCCCAGCGCTGTGTCCCGCACTGTCGTCCACAGCAACCGCCACTTGAACCACGGTGGCAACTGTCGGAACGGTACGAAGGTCAGCACGTCCCGGATGGCGTTCTCGGCGACGCCACCAGGGCCCTCCGCACGCAGTGCCGCGTACAACTCCGGTGTCAGAGTGCCGTGAAGCCGCGCCACGGTGCCGGCCGCGGTGAACGCGAACTCCCGCCGAGGGGCCTCCAGCACTCGCATCGCCCGCACGATGCGCGGCGACGCCACGTCCGGCGGGCACGTCAGCGCCAGCCCGATCACCGCCGTACCGAGATGCTCCTCACGGCGTTCGAAAGCGGCGTCCACCGCGGCGGGGTCGTCGATGCCGGACAGCCCTTCGCCGGTCAGCCAGTCGACCTGGGTCAACGCCACTCCTCGGGATCGAGGGCAGCGCCGACGAACCCGTCCCCCACGGTGACGGCCAACTCGGGCTGCCTGATCCGGAGTTCGATCGCCCCAGGATCGAAGTCCCTGAACTCAAGAACGAAGTGCTCGGCAAGGGCGGGTCGGTCCAACGGCAAGCCGTCGAGGTCCACCGAGGCATTCGCCCGATCCGCCCCCTGGCAGAGGACCGACACGAACAGCGGGAAGAACTCCGCCTCCAGGAGCCGATCCGCATCACGGATGACGCCCGCGATCCCCACGCCACCACCCGTGACCGCACCGCACAGATCACCCAGGCAGTCGACCAAGGCGTCCCAGTTCCTGCCGAAGTAGGCCGGGAATTGCAGGACTTCGGCGAACGAACCGTGGATCCCCTGCTCGGTCGTCAGGTCGCGCGCGTCGAAGTGGTGGACGCGCCCGCCCCTCGCCTCCAACGCCGACAACTGCCGTTGGACCTCGGCCGCCCCGTGCGGGACGCAGACGACCCACGGTGCTGAGACTCCTGTGACATCCATCGGCCCGTCAGCCCACCAACCCATGCCTCATCAGCGCATCAACCCATCAGCCCGTGAACCGGAACGTAGACGTGATCGCATCGAAGATGTCGAAGAACGAGTCGGCAAGGTCGAGCACCTGACTGCTCCCCGCCACCAACGCCGCCTTCCCCTCCTGCCCCGGCACCGGAATGAACGTCTGCATCAGTACGGCACGCACCGTGCGGTTCAGCGCGTCGTCCGGTACGACGATGTCCTCGATGCCGAAGGTACGGGCCGCCGGCCCCACTCCCGGCAGGTCGACCGTCGTCACCTTGCGCCAGGAGTCGCCCTCCTTCTTCGCCTCCTTGGACGCCAGGCCCGCGGCGATCGCGGCCGGGTCCGTCGAGAGGGGGGCGCCGTCGCGGGTGCGGCCGCCGACGATCGAGACCGTCACCGACGCGGTGATCGGGGTGGCGCCGCCGAAGGTGTCCGCCATGCAACCGCAGTACAGCGCGCCGGACTTCCAGGCTTCGGCGGCGGCCTTCTGCAGGAAGGCGGTGTACGTGTCCCGGTACTGGGCCAACTCCGGGTGCTGCTCGACCCGTTCGGTCACCATGCGGCGGATCGAGTCGTCCCGTGACTCCGGCCGTACGTCGAACTCCCACCACGACTCGGGCACCTTGATCAGGAACCCTCCGCGCTCGATCGTGAGCGCTTCCATGTATCGGGCCATGACGTCGGTCTCCGTTCCGTTGTACGGTGCCGCCAGACTACGAGATCGGGATCGGGGGAGGTCACATGGGCAAGGGCAAGAGCGATCTCGCGCTGCCGCTCAGCGAGCTGGAGGAGTACGGGGGCAAACTGCGCTCCCTCAAGACCCGGCTCGACCACACCAAGAAGCTCTTCGAGTCCTACCGCGACGACATCGGCGACGGCAGTGTCAACGACGCCCTCGGCGACTTCGAGTCCAACTGGGAGGACGGCCGCGAGGACATCACCCAGCAGCTCGACTCCCTCGCCGACATGTCGGACGCGGTCGTCCGGGAGTTCCGCAAGCTGGACCTCGACCTGGAGAAGAAGGTGAAGGACGGGGTCAAGGAGGAGGAGCAGAAGAAGTGACCGGCCGCTCCCCGCAGGGCCACCCGGCGCCTCGCCGCTTCACCCCGCCTCCGCTTCACCCGCCTCCGCCTCACCCCACCTCGTTCCGCGCCACCGCCTGCCCGTGCACGACCACGTCCCCGCCGTAGAACATGCCGCTGAAGACGGGCGAGTACGTCAACTGCACCTCGACCTCGACCTGTTCGGCGTCCGCCAGCACACAGTGGGTCGCCGCGATGTCCGCGCCCCGCATGTCCATCTCGCGGGCGAAGGTCTTCACCCGGGCGTCGCAGTCCTCGTAGTTGATCGGTGCGGGGCCGCCCTCGTCGTCGTAGAGGGCGTCGCGGTCGATGTCCTGGGCGGCGTACCGGGCGGCCTGTTCCGCTATGTCCGCCGCGCGTTCCCGCTTGGAGATGGACAGGCCGCCGTCGATGACGAAGGCCGACAGGGAGAGGAAGACCAGCGCGAAGATGATGACCGCGCCGGCGCCCGAACCCCGGTCGTCCAGGTGGGCGCGACGGGACGACAGCCACGTACGCACGTGCTCGCTCACACCGTTCAGCCCCCTCACGCCGCTCACACCGTCCTCCGGAACGGATCCAGCGGCGAACTGAAGCTCGCCGTGAGCCGCGTCGGCACGTCCAGGCCGAGCATCGCCAGGCCCCGCACCTCGCAGCTGACCTCGACGGTGAAGATGGTGTCCGCCTCGAAGCCCTGGCTGGTCTGTACGACGGTCACCGGACCGGAGCAGACGTCCTCCAGGTCGGCCGTAGCCGCCTTCTTCGCCTCGGCCATGGCCGTCCCGTGGTCCTTCTGGATCGAGCCCGCGCGCGCCGCGTCCCGGGCGGCGCCGTCCAACGCGCCCCGCCCGTCGACCAGTTGCCCGAAGGCCACCAAAACCAGGATGAACAGGATCATCACCGGCGCCAGGATCACGACCTCGATGGTGGACAGGCCCCGGTCGTCGTCCCGGCGAGGAATCCGCCGAAGAACCCGGCGAGGGACAGCGAACCGCATCAGTTGTCCCCCTCCCGCACAAACCTCTCCACCGGCCCCTGCGACTGCGCGTGCACCGTCAGATCCAGTCCGGGGAAGACCGTGGGCACCCGTGCCGTGATCTCCACGCCGACCGTGTTCTGCTCCGGCTGGAGCATGGTCACGCGCGGCGACAGGACCAGTTGCGGGCCGAGTTGGCTGATGTAGCTGTCGACCACGTCCTGTGCCTCGCCGCGCCAGGCGCCCGGCTGGTCGTGCGCGGTGGCGCGGGCCTTGCGGGCACCGGCCTGGGCCGCCGCCTGGGCCACGTGGTCCGCGAAGAAGTACAGCGCGAACTGGACCGTGGCGAAGATCATGAAGAACAGCACCGGCGTGAGCAGGACGAACTCGATCGCGGTCATGCCGGACTCACCGCGGGCGGAGGCGGCCTCCACCCGACGGCGTACCCAGCGACGTACGCGCACCGACATCCCCGTTGCAGAATTCGACGTATGTGCAGAACTGACAGGCTCTGTAGGGGCGTTCAGCAGGTCTTGCCCGCGTCGGCGCCCTTGATGCAGTTGCCGACCTTGTTGGCGCCGTCGCTCAGGGCGGCGTTGATGATCGCGGCGACCACGCCCACGATCGCCACCACGACGGCGGAGATGATGACCCACTCCACCGCGGAGGCGCCGCGGTCCAGTTCGCCGGAGCGGGCCCGCTGGACGCGGCCCTGAAGGAACGTGACCAGAAAGTCCATGGCCGGGATGCCGGTGCTGAAGTTCCGTGTGTTCATGGTGAGTTGTCCTCTCGGGAGATCTCGGAGAGCTCGGGAGTTCTAGGAAGCAGGTCGCCGGCGGACTGCCGCCGGTCGGCTGTCGCTGTTGTCACAGCTCGCGTCATGACACCTGGAACACCCGCATCGCCGCCGGAAAGATCAGGAACACCAGGAAGCCCGCGCACAGCAGCAGCTGCGCGACGAGCATCGACTGCGACTTCTCGCCCGCGCTGCCCTCGATCTCGGCGAGTTCGCGGTGCCGCATCGTCTCGGCGCGGGAGGAGAGGGACTCGCGGACCTTCGCGCCGTCGTCGGCCACCAGGGCCAGGGAGGCGGAGAGGTCCTTGAGCTCCTCCACACCGATCTCCTCGCCGAGTTGGCCCAGCGCCTGCCACTGGCTGATGCCGGTGATGCGGGCGTCGGCGAGAGCGTTGCGGATGCGCTGGGTGGCCCAGCCGTCGGAGAC
Source organism: Streptomyces pseudovenezuelae (assembly GCF_029892565.1). Lineage (GTDB taxonomy): Bacteria > Actinomycetota > Actinomycetes > Streptomycetales > Streptomycetaceae > Streptomyces > Streptomyces pseudovenezuelae_A. The sequence continues at coordinate 487,767 of NZ_JARXVH010000007.1, forward strand.
CTCGGCGGCGGCCATCAGCGCCTCGGGCAGACCGCGGCCGCCGGCCAGGCTCATGGACACCAGGTCCAGGTACGCCCCGATCACGCGCCGCAGGTCGCGCCGCTTCTCGGCGGCGTCCCGCCGCACCTCCAGATCGGGCAGGAGGAAGAAGACGAGCGCGAACGCGAGCGCCAGCCAGACCGGGATCATCGGGCTGCTGCCCACGCCCAGCGTCCAGACCACCGCGAACAGGAACGGTCCGAAGAACAGCCCCGCCACGGACAGCAGCACCTTCGTCGCGAGGAAGTTCTCCCAACTGCGGTCCAGGACGGCCAGGTCCGCGCGCAGGGAGCGCTGCTCCCAGCCCTGCTGAAGGTAGAACTCCGAGACGCGCGCGCCGACTTGGGCTCGCAGCGAGCCGATCCGGCCCGTGTCGGGAGCCGTGCGGGACGACTCGTACGCCGCCCCGCGCGCCCGCATCGCGTCGATCCGCGCGACCTGCGCGACCGCACTGCGCTTGGACGGCATCAGGGCGCGGACGAGGGCGTAGATGCCCAGGCCCAGGACCGCGCCGACGACGATCGGCATCGTCAGGCTCATCGTCGTACCCCCTCTTCCTGGTGACCCGGCCCAGGTGCCCCGGGCGTCCCGGCAGGACCGGCCGGTGTGCGCGGCCGGACGAACTGCACGGCCGACTCGTCGCGGACCAGGAAGCGTTCGGGTGTCTCGATGGTCGACAGTTTGCGCAGCCACCAGAAGCCGAGCGCGAACAGGCCGCAGACGCAGGCGAGTACGAGCTGGCCGACGGGCGTCCCGTAGGGCGAGACGAACTCACGGTTGAAGATGGACAGGCCGAGCACGAAGGCGATCGAGACGGCGACGACGATCTGCACCGAGCGGCGGGTGGAGGCCCGTTGGGCCATCACGCGCTGGCGCATGTCGACCTCTTCGCGCGCCGACTTGGCGAGCGCGCCGAGGACCTGGCGCAGACCCGGGCCGCGCAGGCGGGCGTTGAGGATGAGCGCGGCGACGATGATGTCGGCGGACGCGTCGTTGATCTCGTCGGCGAGGTGCTGGAGCGCCTCGGGCAGCGGGGTGCGGGAGCGCAACCGGTCTACCAGCGCGTCCAGATGGGGCCGCAGGACCGGTGCGGAGGCGCGCGCGGACGCCGGGATGGCCTGCTCCAGGCCGACCGCGCCGGCGATGGTGTCGCGCAGCGACTCCGTCCAGGAGGCGAGGGCCTCCACCCGTTTCATGGCGGCCCGTTCCTCCCCGGCGCCGCCGAAGAGGCGGTCCCAGAAGAAGACGAGGATGCCGGCCGCGATGCCGGCCACCGCCCAGCGGGTCAGCAGCAGCACGACGAGTCCGACGATGGCCGCGAGCGAGCCGCGCTGTCCGGCGAACCGGATCAGCTCACTGGCGCGTTCGGCCGCCTTCTGCTTCTCGTGGGCGGGCTTCACGGGCAGCCCGCGTACGGCGATCATGAGCAGCGCGAGTCCGCCGCCCACGGCGACACCGGTGCCGACCGAGTACAGGACGGTCGTGGAGAACAGGCCGCCCAGGGAACCGAGCGAGCCGAGAGCCTCGTTGGTCATGTCACCCCCATCCCGAGGGCCGGTAGCCCTGTGCGATCAGATCCTCCAGGCAGGCCAGCGGCGCGTGCGGGACGACCCGGCCGTCCGGGGTCTCGGCGAACACCTCGCTGGACAGCACGCGTCCGTCGACGCCGTTGACCTCACGGACGGAGGTGACCATGCGCTGGAGCCGGCCGCCCGTCTGGAATTCGTTCCGCCGCTGAATGAAGACGACGAAGTTCACCGCGCCCGCGATCAGCATCTGGCTGGCCTCGATGGGCAGTCGCTCGTTGGCCTGCAGCGCGTAGGTGGAAATACGGTTGAAGACCTCGCTGGAGCTGTTGGCGTGGATCGTGGACAGCGAGCCGTCGTTGCCCTGCGACATCGCGTTCAGCATGGTCACGATCTCGTCGCCGAGCACCTCACCGACGATGACGCGGGAGGGGTTCATACGCAGCGAACGGCGGACCAGTTCGGCCATCGCGATGGCGCCCTGGCCCTCGGAGTTGGGCAGCCGCTCCTCGAACGCCACGACGTTCGGGTGGAGATCGGAAAAGGTGTCGAGGCCTAGCTCAAGGGCGCGCTCGACGGTGATGAGTCGCTCGTGCGGCGGGATTTCGTTCGCCAACGCCCTCAACAGCGTCGTCTTACCGGCGTTGGTGGCACCGGCGATCATGATGTTCTTGCGGGCGCGGACCGCGCAGGCCATGAAGTGGGCGACCTCGGGGGTGACTGTCCCGTTCCCGACGAGGTCGGAGATGAAGACCTTGCCCATGCGGGCGCGACGGATGGAGAGCGCGGGCCGCCGGGCCACGTCCATGACGGCCGACAGACGCGAACCGTCCGGCAGCCGCAGGTCGAGCTGCGGGTTCGCGGAGTCGAAGGGCCGGGAGGACAGACCCGAGTACGCGCCGAGCACCTGGATGAGCTCGATGAGCTCCTCGTCGGACTCGGCGACCGGATCGCCTTTCACTTCCTGCCCGTTGGCGTATCCCACGAACACCTGGTCGCACCCGTTGATGTCGATGTTCTCGACCTCGGGATTGTCCAACAGCGGCTGCAGGCGCCCCACACCGAAGAGCGCGGCGTGCACGGCGGCGGCGTACTGCTCCTCGGTCTCCGCGTCCAGGGGCGTACGGCCGGCGTTGATCTCCGTCCGCGCGTGTTCCTCCAGGATCTGGGCTATGACCGCGCGGGCGTACTGCCGCTCGTCCTCGTTGGACATCGGCGTGACGCCGTCGGTCTGGTCCAGGCGACGCTGTTCGGAGATACGGTCACCGGCGTCCTGCCGGAACCGCTTGACCAGTTGGTGGTCGACAGCCGTCATGTCCCGGCCCCCGCATGCCCGTTGACATGACCGTGGGTGGGCGCGGACCAGGTGGCGCCGAACTGCTGGTACAGATCGGCGGTGACCTTGCGGGCCGACCGGATGAGCAGCGATTTCTCAAGCCGCCCGCGCTTGCGACCGGCCAACTGGTCGGCCCCGGCCGGGTCGTCGGCGATGGTGCCGACCACGCGCGCACCGGTCTGCGCGTGTACGAGCATGTCGTTGACCTGGTTGGCGAGCTTGCCGGCGTTGTTCGGGTCGGCGATCAGGACGACACCGATCAGCGGCGTACCGAGGCTCGCGGCACCGCGCGGACCGCCGTGCAGCTTGTTGGTGAGGGCGGCGGCCCGGTCGCGCACGCGCGCGATGGCCTCCGGCTCGGTCCGGCTGATCAACAACACCAGTGCGGCATGCGGGAACAGCTCGGCGGCAGGGGTGTCCCCACTGATGCGTCCGCAGTCGGCGATGACGTCGGCGGGCGCGTTCGGGGAGTCGGCGAGCGCGGAGAAGGCGTGCCCGAGGGTGGGCCACAGCCCGGCCAGACCGGCGGCGTGCTCCGCGATCCCGAGCCCGACGAGCACTTCGAGCCCACCGCTCAACGGCTGTACGTGGTCCCAGAGTTGATCGGGAACCAGTCCGCGCCGGGCGGTGGCGGCGATGGACAACATCCCGGTGTTGGGATTGAGCGGCCCGCCGTGCGCGGCGGCACTGCGGTACACGAGGTCCCCACCCGCCGGGTCGGTCTCGGCGAGCAGAACACGCCGCGGCCAGACCGCCGCGAGGGCGACGGCCGCGGTGGTGACGCCGGGGGAACCCTTGTCGGCGGCGAGGGCGATGAGGGCCATGGTCTGGGGATCGCCTTCTAGTTGCCGGGGACGAGCACGAGGGCCACTTCGCCGTTGGAGGCGGCCTGGGCCAGGACGGCGGCCTTGTCGCTGTCGACGGTCAGGGTGACGGCCAGGTTGGTGCTGCTGACGAGGTCGTCGCTCTTCCCCTGGGGCACGTAGGTCACCCGGGCCTGGTCGACGATCAGGCTGTTGCTGCTCGCCGAGGAGGAACTGGAGCTGCCGGAGTCGGACGACCCGCTGTCGCTGCCGACCCGGTACGCCGCCACAACAGAGCCGACCTTCAGGCCGGAAGCGGGGTACTGGCCCTCCTTGAGGGAGAGGCCGACGGTGGCCTTGCCCGCCGCGACGCCTGTCTGGCTGCCGAACATCTCGCCGACGGCCACGACGCCGCCCGGAATGGTGTTGATGGCCTTCAGCTTCTTCAGGTCACCCAGCTGGGACCACTCGATGTAGTGGATGCCACTGTCCTGGGCGACCATCACCGAGGTCACGTTGGTGCTGCTGACCGACTGCCCGGCCGGGATCTCCTTGGTCACCTTGACGACCTCGATCCGGTCGCCGGCCTGCAGCACAAGCATCGTCGCGCCCAGCGCGCCGACCAGGATCAGCAGCACCGCCAACGCGGCCAGCGCGGGTTTGCGCTCGCGAGGAGGAGTGGGAAGCCGGTCACCGACCCCCGCCTGAGCCGGAACCGCGGAACGCCCCGCGCCCGCCCCCGTACGCTCTTGGATCTTCACGCAACCGCTCCCCGTACGCCCCAGATGGTTTCTGCCACCACGATGGTGTCTGCCACGTCTGTCAAACTCTCGTCAAAACCGGACACTTCACCAGATCCCCTTGCGACCTGGGCGAATGCCATCGCCGGGGGTGAGTGTCAAGCCATCGCACCGTATCAGCCACACATAAGCCCCTCAAGGCGCGTCCCAGCCCTCGCTCCGCCCCGGGCCCACCGTTATCCATCCGCAACGCGAGGTGCACATTTCCCCGTTACGCCCGCCCCCCGAAGCGCCCACCGTCTGTGCGGTCGCGAATCCGCACCCGCCCCGACATCCTGCCCGTAGCGGGACGTTCGTCACTGAGTGGCCATGAGGCCTGCACGAATCACTCACGAGACTGAGGCAACGCGGCGCGATGACCTTGGCTCGCGGACGCGACTCCCCCGCGAACGGAACGTCACCGACAGCCGACGGAGCGCGCCGAGAACAAGCCCTAACCCCGCACGCACGCAACGTCCGCCTTCTTCCAACTCACCTGCGTCACCTGCCAGTCACCGGCGGAGTCCTTCTGCGCCTGCACAGCGAACAGGATGAAGTCCTTGTCGCTCGGCCGGGTACGCAGCACCTTCCGCGTCTTGATCCCCTTGCTGTACGCCGTGGTCTGGTCCTCGCAGTAACGGACCGCCGCCGCCCTCCCGTTCACGACGGCCGAATACGCGACGTCCCGCAGGATCGCGTCCTTGACGGCGTCCCCCGTCGCCTTCCTCTCGACGGCCACCGTGATGTCCGACGGAAGGTCGAAACTCGGCGCGCTCCCCTCAGCGGCGGAGGAGGAGGCGGCGGACGGCGAAGCGGAACCCGACGCGCCATGCTTGGCCGCCTCCAGGCCCGTACCGTCGGCCGCGTTGTTGCTCAAGTCGCTTCCGCAACCGGTCGCGGAGAGGGCAAGGGCGACAAGGAGGCAGGCCGCGGCCGTCCCCCGTCGCGTGGTTGGCATCAACGCGGTGTGTCCTCGGAGATAGACGAACGACGCGCCGAGCGATGATCCCCCCACGACCTCGGCTCAGGTCACCTCGACCGTCAACGCAAGCCGGTCCGTCAGCTCGCACAACGCGTCCGTGTACGCCAACGCCCGCCACGAAGTCACCAGCACGAGGCCCCAGTTCGCGTCCGGGACGATTCCGTACGCGCAGGTCTCAAGGACCGTGCCCGTGCCGCCGCGGTCGGGGTCCTGGACGTGGGCGTGGCGGACGCGGATCGCGGGGCCGGTGGGGAGGGGGCGGAGTTCGGAGGCGGGTGGGCGGTAGGAAAGGGGCGAGGGGGTGGTGAGGTAGCGGTGGAGGAGGTCGACCGTCATCGTCGGGTGCGTGTCGTCGGCGGTCAGCGCGGAGAGCTCGATGCGGGCCAGTTCGCCGAGGCGGGGCTCGGGGACGTAGGAGAGGGCCGTGATCGGGGCTCGGGTGCGGGTGTCGGCGGCGGCCTCGTGGAGTTCCGCGGCGAGGGCGTCGAGCAGCTTCGGCTCGTCGTCGGGGCCGGCGAGCCGCCGGGCGGCCTCCGCGGCCCAGGCGCCCAGCTCGACGGACGTACGCACGGGCAGCGCGACGGAGTCCTCCGGCGCCCGCAGACGAACGGTGGCGGCGGCGAACTCGGGCATCAGGCCATCCATTGCAAGGTGCGGGCGACGGAGTCGAACAGCGTCACCAGGGCCTCCACGAGCGGCTCCATCGGCGGCGCGGTGGGCGTGGAGAAGGACAACAGCAGCCGCTGGTCACTGTGCGGGACGGCGAGGTGGACGTCCAGGTGAGCGACGGCGAGCTTGTTGCCGTCGGGGTCGTCGGGCGCGGGCCGCCGGAGGTAGCGGTGGCGTACGGCCGGGCCCGCGGGGAGGTCCACGAGGGTGACGTCGTCGTTCTCGGCAGCGCGGACGGCGAGGGAGCGGGCGATGTCGGCGAGGTCACCGGGGTCGGTGCCAGGTGCGGGCCGCAGGACGGTCACGACCAGGCCGGCGGACACGGGGACCTGGCCGAGGACCAGTTGGGCGAAGTACATCTCCACGCCGCCGTTGGCATACGCGGCCTCGGCCTGCGCCCGCATCCGCTCCGCGAGCGCCGCTTCGAGCTGCGGGGTGGCCTGCGTACGCCGCAGCCCCCGTTTGACCAGCTTGTCGACGCGGTGCGTCCAGCGCTCGGGGTTGTCGAGCACGATCCGCTCCCAGCCGTCGGGCACGGCGAGGCGGTAGTCGGAGGGGGGCGGGACGTGGGTAGGGGTCGTGGTGGGGGTGGCGGCGTCTCGGGCCCGCGGATCGCGGATCGTACGTCCGCCGGGCGCCCGTCCGTCGGTCATACGGCCGCCCCGCCCGCATCGCGCGCCCGGCCGTCCTGATTGCCCCGATTGCCCCGCATCCCACTCGCCCGGCTCATGGCGGCGGCGGTCAGCGGTGCGAGGACGAGGACGGCGGCGGCACCCAGGCAGAGATAGTCGATGAGGCCGTCGTCGAGGTCCGACTTGCGCCCGAGGAACGGCCGGTAGTGGCCCGCCGGATCGACCACCGCCTGTGCCCTCGTACCGACCATGGTCTCGTCAGTGCACCACTTGTCGTTCTCGAACACCTGATGGATCGATCCGTCAGGGAGCTTGACCCGGCAGTAGAGGGTGGTCACGCCGTGCGACCCACGGTCGACGGGCTTCGCGTACGTGACCGCGGTCTCCTGCCCGCGTACCTGGAGATACCACTTGTCGGCCTGCTGGGACCCCGGCCAGATCAGTACGACATAGGCGGCGACCACCAGAACCCGCACGACGAGACCACCGCGCGCCGAAGGGGCCCTGACCGCCCCCCGGATCACGGCCAGGCCCAGGACCACGCCTACGAACACGGCGTACTTGTCGATCAGATACGTGGAGGCCAGGCAGACGACCACGCCCACGACTGCGATCAGCGGCAGCCGGATCCAGGGCCACACACGGGAGTTGTCGTCCGGGGGACGTGCGTCGGCGTGGTCCAGAATGAGCCGCACGCGCCGCGTGTCGCCGTCCTGCTCGGAGATCCGCCGCAATTCCGGCAGCCCCAACCCGGCTTCCTCGAACGCGCGTTGCTTGCCCGGTTCGAGCCGGGCGAACAGTTCGTCGGCTGTCGGGCCGTCTTCACGTGCCACGATCTCTGTACTCTCCTCGCCCTCACGGGCCTCGCGGTGGTCCGGCCTCGTCCGGTGTCTCAGCCTCCGGCGACCTTCAAGTGCCCGTTGTAGAAGGGGATTCCGTTCGCCCCCCAACCGGCCGTGTGCTTGAGCCCGTCGAAGGCGTTGGCCTCCAACCAGCTCGGTTCCCAGTCGTGCATGGGGGACACGTTCAGGATGCCCGCGGCCGTCGGCAGGATCTGGCTCGCCTGGTAGAGGGCGTTCCGCGACTGAGCCACGGTCTTGAAGGCGGAGTCGGCGAGGCCGCTCAGCCTGGGCAGCTTGCCCTCGGCGAGGATTCCGTCATCCTGGGCCGTCTTCGTGACGGCTTCTCGGACGTCGTTGTAGTACGCCTTGAAGTCGAGGGAGTCCTTGACGATCGACCGCATCTTCGGCAGCACGCCGTTCGGGCCCTTCGCCAGCGCCTCGCCGATCTTGCCCGCCTTGACCCCCGTGAGCGCCTCGGCACTCTCACCGGCCAGTTTCGCGTCCACGCCCAGATCTCTCAGGGCGAGAAACTGCCGCAGCGCGGCCGATCCTCGCGCGGCGGTGGCCGCCTCTTTCGCGGCCGTCCCCAGAATCCGTCCGGCGCCGAACGACAGCACGCCGACCACGTCGATGGCGACGTCCAGCCAGGTGCCCTTGCCGTCCAGGGCGGAGACGGTGTCGCAGACGAGGGCGACGACGGAGGCGATCAGGGCCAGCGCGGCGAGCACCTCACCGAGGACGGGAACCCAGCTCAGCACCAGGGCCAGGAGGCACAACACCCCGGCGATGGCTCCCGCCCAGTGCCCGACCTCCGCGACCCAGTCCTTCCAGTTGTCCCACCAGTGATGCTTGGGATCCTTCAGTCCGTCGTGGTCGACGGCGTCCCGGATGGCCTTCGCGGCGTACCCCGCCTGGGTGTCCCGATAGTCGAGCGCATGCCGCAGATCCCGCTTCGCGGCGTCCAACTCCCCGTCCGCGGCGTCCTTCTGCCGCTTCAGCTTCTGCTTGTCGGGGTGTTGGTCAGAGCCAGGATGCTGGTCGATCTGCTGCCGATACCGACTGCCGTCGGCATCGGCGTCCCCGGCCTTCTTGAGCGCCGAACGCACCAGGTTCTGGGCGTGGTTGAGGGCGGTGGCCCAGTTCTCCCGTGCCTGGTCGGAGACGGGTTCGTACGCCACCGAGGAACCGAGCGCGGCACCGGCAGCCGCGTACCGCTGATGCGACGCGGTGAGCAGCCCGACGGTGTCCTCGGTCTTCCTCTGGAACTCCCGCCCGGCATCGGAGTCCCACCCGTTCCCGTCGACGAGATTCCGCAGCTTGCCGGCCTGCTCCTCGATCAGCTTGGCGGTATCGGCGATCCGCTTGCCGAGCCGGGCCACCTCGTACGGGTCCCCCGGCGCGAACTCCCTGTCGTCGTACCGGGCCGTCTGCCAGTCCACCCCGGAGAAGTCGCGATCACTCACTTGTCCCCCGCGCCCCCGGACCGCGCCCTCGTCCCTCCGGACTGCGCGTTCAACAAGGCACCGGCGAGATGCTGATCAAGCCCGTCGTACGCCTTCGCCGCCGCACCGGCGGTCCTCCCGAGAAACTCCAACCCGTCACACAGCTGCTTCCGCTTCTTCTTCCAGTCATCCGCGAAGTCGTCGAGCGCGGACGCGACATCGCCGGACCCCATCTCGGCGTCGTAGGAATCGACGAGGTCCCGCGCATGCTCGAAGTTCGCCTTCAACTTCCCCACCGACCGGCTGATCTCCTTCAGCTCGGCCGTGGACACCTTGACGTGATCCGCCACCGTTCTGCCTACCCCCGTGCATCGCTCCCGCCCCCTGAGCTGAGGGACGGCCAGGGTCACTGTGCTTCCGGGGGGTCGTTGCAGCAACCAATGGACTGCAAAGGGAGTGTCTAGAACGGGTTGCTGGGGGTGCGGTCGCAAAGACAGAGGTGAGGTTGGGGATAGCGGGGGTGAGCCGCGGCGATCGCGATACGGAATCTCCCGGCAAGGCAGGTCCCGGCCGGTACCGGTCGCCACTCGATCGTGTCTGGCACCAACAACCGTTTGAGCACGATCGGGGTACACGACACCACCACAAGAGACCACTATGTCCACAATTGCCCAGCTTCGCTCGGGAGTTCGCGGGGGCGAAGCGCAGAACCCCACCGATACCGTTTGCTCTCTTGCTGATCATCAGTCTCACGGGGAGTCCACTGTGAAGCGCCGCACTTTGCCCACCGCCGCCGCGCTGGTCGCAGCCGCAGGCCTGCTACTGACGGCTTGCGGGGGCGGAGACGACAGCTCCGCCTCCAACGACAAGATCGCGGGAGCGGACACAGGGAGCGCTGCAGCGGCTTCGCCGAGCACTTCGGCTTCCGGCGGGGCCGATCGCCCGAAGATCGCCTTTCCGTCCTACGCCAAGAACGTCTTCGAGGATCAGAAGACAGGTGACGTGACGAAGGACGCGGTTCTTGCCGACAGCGCCATGAGCGTGGACTCCATGGACGATGCGATCTTCAAGCGAAGTACGGGCACGAGAGTCCTCGGCTTCTTCAATACAGACAAAGCCCTGAACGCCGCGATCACTTACGTGCAGGGGTATATCGACAAGAACGATGTCTGGATCGGTGAAACCCGATACTTCGACCGCAAGGTGACTCTGTCCGGAGATCGTCAGGCGTACGTGACCTACTGCTCCGACGAAAGCAAGTCTTTTCTCAAGAACACGAAGACCCACAAGGTCGACAAGACACCGACTTCAGCCGACAGCTACGTGCTGTATCACACCTCGCTCGCCAAGAACGCCCAGGACGTCTGGCAGACCACGAACATCGTGTCCAATCGGGGGGACAAGGCTTGCCAGCCGTAAGGAAGTTGGCCAGAACCGCGATCGTGGTCTCGCTGACCTGTGCTCCCGTGCTCGTCTCCCCGGTCGCCCATACGGGCAACCGCGATGGCGCCGGCACCGTCGGTCAGACCGAACAGCATGGCAATGCCGTTGACGACGGGACTCTCTCCGCCGTCGCCGCCGGCGCCATCGTCTACGACCGCTCGAAGAACGGCACCGGCATCTCCGTCGGCCCCGTCACCTCCACCACCTCCTGGACCCCGCCTGCTTGCTGGTACGCCCCGAAGTACACGCCCGCGCAGCTCAAGGCGTACTTGGAACCGATCTGGGAGGCCGACTCAACAGGGTCCCAGTGGGACCTGGAGCAGCGCAGCAAGTACGAGAAGGGCGGCACGACCGCCGGCACGTACAAGGAATTCAACAGGGAAAAATCCGGCAAGGGCTATTTCTGGGACGCGTATGTCAATGAGAGCTTTCCTCCCGGCTGGGACAGGTGCACCAAGCCCATCTTCTGGGTGGACAAGGGCAGTCCTCCACCGGCCGACATCGAGAACGCCGTGACCCCGAGGATCCTGGCCGAGCTCGCGTACAACGAGATCCGCGTCCCCGGCAGAAAAGTGGCTCTCGCCCCGGTCGGCGCGACCAAGGTCAATCTGCCGACCTGGGCGTGGCTGGACGGCTCAGCGTTCAAGCCGGTGTCCGTCACCGCCTCCGTGCCCATTCTGGGGATTTCCGCGACGACGACCGCCGAGCCGGTCTCTCTGAAGATCCACCCCGGCACCACAGATGCGGATGTCTACCCGGCCTCCGGCATCTGTGAGATCAAGAACGGACAGATCGGCGAGCCGTACGCCAAGGGCAAGGCGGACAAGACCCCGCCGTGCGGAGTGAAATATCTGCGTTCCTCGGGCGACGGCTCCTACCCTCTCAGGGCCACCACCACCTGGAAGATCCACTGGGCTGGTACCGGCGGCGCCGGCGACGCCCTGCCCGACGCCACCTTCGGCACCACCCAGGACGTCACCGTCCAAGAGATCCAGGCCGTCAACCGATGATAGAAAAGTGGACCGCGGCCGGTCGCAGCCGAGAATTCACAGATCCCGTCAAGCCCACGACGAACCAGAACAATTGATCAGCTGCAGGGAGGACTTACCCCATGGGGGACGAGCCACCTCGTACCGCCTTCGATGATCCGGACACCTTGCGCGCATGGCAGCGTGCGCGACGGCGGGCCACCGCGGCGACGACTTTCTGGGTGTTGTCCGTTCCGGGCTTTTTTGTACTGGAGACGATTGGCTGGGAATCATTGGTGGGCGGTTCACTTCCGGCATACGTGATGGTCGTTCCCATCCTGGTCTCGGTCATCGGGATCACCGTGTCCGACTCCCGCCGGGTGCAGCTCAAGAACATGCGGGGAATCCTCGCCACCTACCCCTGGCAGGATCGCTCCCCGCTCAAACGCATTGCTCCGGCAGATCTCAGCCGTCTGAAAATCCCCAACCCCGATGACCTGGACAAGAGCGTCAGTGTCGTTGTCCGGCGATACGGGCTCTTGAGCAAGCGTCGGCGAGACGCAGTGGCCAACGCCAGTACCAGTGGCTTCAAGTACGCCGGAGATCCGCGGTTCGCAACGGTGATCGCACTCCAGGGAGCGGGCGAGCTGGGCACCGCGCGGCCCGCGCATGCGCTCAGCGCGGGCAAGGGAGACCGGCCGGACGGCGTCAGCGAGGCGGCCTGGCAGCGCGCCCGAGCGGCCGGTATCTCCGGAGAATCGCCGTTCACCGCTGAGCAGTTGAAGGAACTGCAAAACCCAGGGAAGCGGGGTTCCGGTGCCTGAGTTCGTCTACACCCCGCTTCCCGATCAGGAGGACGTCGACGACGGGCTCTTCCTGGGACACCTCGACGTCACGGGAAATGCGGGGACCGCCACCACGCGCACCCCCCGTCGGCCGGACGACGGCATGGGGATCATCCTCTTCCCTGCCCTGGTGGACCTCCTCGACGGCGTGGGAGGTCTACTACGACGCGGGCGCGGCAGATTCGCCTGTTCCGACAGCGGCCTACCCCTGGTCTTCAAGCTGAAAGGCCAGGTCATGTCGATCAGGCGGCGCTTGACGGTAATCGATGAGTCGTCACCACAAGCGGTCGCGGACGCGGTGTGGGTCGCGGCGCAGACACTGTCGGGCAGTCACCTGGCACGCGTCGCAACAGCGACTGAACACACTGATATTACGGCGGACGGCGAAGTCGAGTACATCGACTTCCGCGTACAGCTACCGGCGGCCATGTCGAGATTCCAGGACGCACGCAAGTCGTTCACCGGCTGAACTGCGCCTTGGCAGGCAGGATTCCGGGACGGTATCCCCCGCTGCCACCGGCACCGCCCAAACCATCCAGAACGACGCCGTTCGTGTCGAAGTCCGCACCAAAGAACGCCGAGCTCACGGTGGCTCGGGTCAAGCTCTTCACCAATCCTTCGGCGCCACCCGTGATCATCTCGCCTTTGGCGTTCTTTCCAGCAAGGGTCATGCTGAGTTCGCTGTACTCCTTGCGGGTTAGGTTGGTGAAGCTGCTGTCGTTGATGATCTTTGGAAGCCTCTTGAAGCCCTTGCTGACCAAGGGGGTCATGCCGGCTCCGATGGCATTTCCGACAAGGTTGCCGAGTGCGTTCTTCCGGAGCTCACTCCAGCCACCGTTGAATGCGTCTTTAAGCGTGGTCTTGAGCTCCCCCACGGCAAACGCGTAGCCAATCTTGCGGAAGCCCTTGAGGTCTTCGCCCATACGCCACACCTTGATGAGTCGGCTGGCGGCGATCTCCGCCTTCCTGACCCTGAGCGCCATCTTGAACCCACCCAACAGCTTGCCTGCCTTCGCCAGCATGGCCAGCTTGCCGACCAGGGGGATGCAGTCCAGTATCGCGAAAACCAGATCTCCCCAACCGGCCTTGCCTTGCGTGAACTTGACGACCGTATCGGCCAGAACAACCAACGCCGCAGCCGCAATGAGGATCACCAGCCAGGGGGCCGCTACGAAGAGCGCGACAATACCCGCGATCGCTACAACGAACTTGCAGCCGGTGACAATGTCGTCCCAGTGATCCGCGAACCACTCGTCGGCCTTCTCGTACCACTTCTTGTTGTGAATGCCAGCATCAGACGCCTCATGGATGTCCTGGACGAGCTTCGTGACAGCCTTGTCCTGGTCCTTTCCGGCGTTCTCCGCTTTCGTCCTCAGCTCCGCGAGTTGGGTGTGCAAGTGGTCGACTTGGCCCTGCGTCGCCTGCCGGTGCTCGTTCGCATGCCGGGCGTCGCGCGTCGCCCTGCGGACCTTGTCCGGGTCGGGCGCAGGGGTGTCGCCAGCGGGATTCTCCAGTTTGCTCTGCGCCGACTTGGCGTTGCTCGCCGCAGCGATGGCGCCGGCCAGCCGGGACTGCGCCTTGGAGAGGTCACCGCGCAGCGTCCGGGCCTTGGCGAGCGCGTGGTCCGCCGTCGTCTGACAGTGCTCCAACTTCCCGGCGTAGGTCGCCAGGGCGCTCGCGACAACGTCGTACGAGTCGTGCAGCTTCTGCAGTTGGCCGGGCAGCTTGCCGATCCGGCCCTTGAACGCGTCCATGGCTTTGCCTGCCGCGTCCTGAAGGGCGGAGTCCTTCGAGGCGGAGCGCATGCCCTTGAGCGCTGTGGAGATGTCCTCGACGAAGAGTTTGTACCGCTGCCCCTGGAGTTTGACCTCATACGGATCACCGGGCGTCGGATCGTCGTGCAGGTCGAGGTTGTGCCAGTCGGCGGGGCGGGCCATCGAGCTCAGTTCTCCGTGTCGAGGTCAGCGCGGTGTACGAAGCGGAAGGTGCCGGTGATGACGTCGAAGAGCTGCAGCATCGGCTCGACCAGGGCTAGTTGGGGTGTGCTGGCGCTGATGACGGCGACCTTCGGATTACTCCCGGGGAAAGGCACGAAGGTCTGCATCATCACTGCGCGATAGCTGCGGTTGTCATCGAGGATCTCGATGTCCTCGATGCCTTCGGTGCGCACCGCCTGGCCTGCCTCGGGCAGATCCACCGGTTGCACGCGGCGCCAGGTATCCGTGGGCCGACGGCCGGGGGCGATCGGAGTCAGCACTCCCATGAGTGTGCCGAGACTGGTGGGGGCTGTCTCGCCGGTGGTCTCGTTCAGGGCCTCGGTCACACTGACCACGAGGCTGGCCACCATCGGCTCGTTGTCGACGATCTCGCACATGGAGCCGGAGTAGACGACGTTGTTCTTCCTGGACTCTCGGGCCACCTTCTTCAAAGTCCTGACCAGATCGGCCTGATACTCGGCCAACTCAGGCTTCTCCTTGACCCGCTCCGCCACCACATCACGGATCGAGAGCTTCACCGTGGCGGGACGGACGTCGAACTCGTACCACGTGCTGGGGACTTGGATGTTGATGCCGATGACATCTGCGGGGAGGGCGCCGACGAAGGAGTCCTCGGCGAGGAGCCGCTCACTTCCCACCCTTGACCTCCTTCTCATGCTCGCGGAGGGAGTTTCTGAGTTCGACGTCGAGCTTGGTCATCTTGTCGACGATCTCCTGCGCCGTCTTCGCCACGCTGTCGAGGCCGACGTCGATCTCCTTGCGGCCGTCTTTCCAGCCGCGCATGAAGTCCTCCATGGCGTCGAACGCGGAGTTCGAGCCGAGCTCCCCATGGCCCAGCTTGCGATCGACCTGCCCGGTGTCGTCCATGCGCCGCTTGATCGACCGCAGTTGGACCGCCAAGGCGTCGAGCCCTGCCAGGCTCAGGACGAGGTCACCCTTAGCCATGTCCGTTTCCCCCAATGGACCAGAACAGGCGTTCGCAGTACGAGTTGCCTTCGGAAATTCAACCGTTGAATTCTACTGGGCTTCCCGAGCACGATGGTTGCGGTCGTTTCGTTGCAGCAGACGTGATAGAAGCAGCCGAGATCACCCGGATCAGGCGCGACGACCGCTCGCCGCCCGGCTCGCAACTCGTCGCCCCAGCGCTGGCCGTGGCACAAGGCCACACCGGGGCCATCACTCGTACGAGTGCGATCAGGACGCAACCGCACGCAAGCACAACCCGTTCGTCGCCAGACAATCGTCTTGGCAGGAACTTCGCACTGCCGACAATCAGGACCCTGTCGATACCGTTTGCTCTCGGTACCGTTCGCTCTGTCGCTGAACATCAGTCTCACGGGGAGTTCACAGTGAAGCGCCTCACTTTGCCCATCACTGCCGCACTCACCGCGGCCGCAGGCCTGCTGCTGACGGCTTGCGGAGACGGGGGCAGGGATGACAACTCGAAGGCCAACGACAGGATCGTGGGGGCCGCCACCGGCGACTCCAAGACGTCTGCGTCACCCAGCACGAGCAACGCAGCCGACCGGCCCAAGATCACCCTGCCGGGCGACCTCACCGACACCTTCGAGAGCTGGACGACCGGGGACGCGCCCAAGGACGCGGTTCTTCAGGATGTCGCCAAACGGGTCGACGCCACCAACTACGCCATCACACAAGGCAATCCCGACCTGCCCGCGCTCACGTTCTACTACAGCGGTGGCGCCCTGGCCGACGCCCAGGACTGGGTGGAGTCCCTGATGAAGGACGGTTACTCGATCACCGGCGTCAACCGCTACTACAACGCCAAGGTCGACGTCTTCGACTCGGCGTCGGCGGGCGTCGTCTACTGCGAGGACCAGAGCAGGGCCTTCGCAAAGGACCGCAAGACGAGCAAGGTCTACAAAACCGAAGTGAACGACGACTCGTACGTCATGTACTCAACGCGCCTGGAGAAGACGACGCAGGGCGTGTGGCAGACCACGGAGCTCACTTCAGCGCGGGGTCACAAGTCGTGCACGCCGTGACCTCCCGAGGACGATTCGCCTTGGCCGGCCTCCTCGCGGGAAGACTCGCTCTCACCGCATCGGAAACGTCGTTCGCGACCTGGCCACCCGCCGAGGGCACTCAGGGCGACACCAGCAGACCGGCAGTTCCAGCGCCGGCACCTTGATCTCCAAGGTGACGTATTCCGGCTCCGTACGCTCCACACGCTCCGGCGGCAGCGGGACCTCCGTCCAGCCGGTCACCGGCTGGACCCCTCCCGCATGCTGGCACGAGCCCCGCTCCGTCGCGGAGTTCGGGGGTACGGCCCGGACCGGTTCAGGGACGTATCCGTGACCGCGTCCCCTCAATGTCGCCGGCCTCACCATCCAGGCCGACGACCACCGCCGAGCCGATCTCCCTGAAGCTCAGGCCAGGCACCGGCGACGCCGAGACCTACCCGGCTTCCCGGGTGTGCACGCTCAACGCCGACCACTCCATCGGCGAGCCTTACGCGAAGGGCAAAGCCGACCGGTCCAGGCCACCCCCTGGTGTCCGTACCGCCTCTTCGCTATCCGGAATCCAGAAGCCTCACTCCGCCAAGGACAGGCAAAGCACCCCTCATCTCTCCTCCAATTAACCCCCAACACTCCGTTGGTCAGTTCGATCGCTCTCGCGTTCTACTTAAGATCACCAAGGCCGACCTCGCCCCTTGGCCGCCCTGCCGACCTTTTCGCTCCTGCGAAGCCGGCGCGACCCCCGAGCCACCCCGAGCGCATCGTGAGTGATCATCGTGAGTGACCTACGGCTCGAAGACACGATCTTCCAGGATCTGAAGAAGACGTTCTCGTCCATCAGCGACCGGATGGAGACCACCCGCCGTACCCTCCGCGGCACGGACGCCTCCGCCGTCGGCGAGGGCAAGCTCGTCGAGGACGTTCAGGACTTCGCCGACGACTGGCAGTACGGGATCAAG
The DNA here is from genome assembly GCF_029892565.1 of Streptomyces pseudovenezuelae. Taxonomy (GTDB): domain Bacteria; phylum Actinomycetota; class Actinomycetes; order Streptomycetales; family Streptomycetaceae; genus Streptomyces; species Streptomyces pseudovenezuelae_A. The sequence goes on from NZ_JARXVH010000007.1 coordinate 505,008, forward strand.
CAGCTCGGCAAGCACACCCAGGGCGCCGTGAAGATGATCAACAAGATCGGGGAAAGCTTCGGCAAGCTCGACCTCGACCTGGCCGAATCCCTCAAGGCCCCCCAGAAGAAGGGCAAGTGACGTGACCGGGCAGCGTCCTGCCTTCCCCCACATAGGCTGGGACCCCACGCCGGGGAACGTGGAGGACACTCGGGACCTCGCCAAGCAGCTCGGCAAACTCGCCGGTGAACTGGGCACGGCCCTGGGGGAGTTGGAGCGCATCGAGTGCGGCGCCTGGAAAGGCAAGACCGCGATCGCGTTCACCGAGTACATCGGCCAGGACGTCACTCCCCTCATCCGCAAGAGCCACGACTCCTTCGACAAGGCCTCACGCGCACTGCACCGCTGGGCCGGCGAACTCCAGGACTTCCAGCAGCGGGCCGACCGCCTGGAGAAGAGTGCCGGTGAGAAACTCGATGCCAAGTCGAAGGCCGAAGCCAAGGCCGACGGCAAAGGCAGCGACGACCTCGCCAAAACCTCCAGCGCCGTCGACGGAGTCATCCAACAGGTCCACGACCTGGAAGAGGACTACCGACAAGCCGCCCGGAAGATAAGCAAGGAACTCGACAAGGCCGGCGACATCGCCCCTGACGAACCCGGCTTCTGGGACAAGCTCGGCCACGGAATCGCGGACGCCTGGGACGCCACCGGCGACTGGCTCAAGGAACACGCCGACATGATCAAGCTCGTCGGTGATCTGTTGAGCGATCTGAGCGGCGTCCTGGGGATGCTGGCCATCATCACCGCGCCGTTCGAGCCGATCGGCGCCATCTTCGCCGCCGCAACGGTGGTCACCAGCGGCCTGGCCCTCGTTTCACACCTCGTGGCGAAGGCAGCGGGAGCGGACGTCAGCTGGGTGAGCATCGGTTTCGACGCGCTCGGATCCATCCCTGGCATCGGTGCCTTCAGCAAGGGCGTCAAGGTCGCCGACGAGGCCACGGCACTGGCCCGCGCGACGGAACTCGGCAGAGGCTTCGAGGGTATGGCCACTACTGGACGGAACATCGTCGGCGTGGGCGAGAACGTCGCCGGAGCTGTGAGCTACACGATCAAGGGCAAGACGATCGGCCTCTTCGGCACCAAGACCGGAGGTCTCATCAAGGCCGAAGGCATCATGAACCGGATGAGCCTCGTGGCCGAGAACAATATCCGTAACGGGCAGTTTCTCGGCACCCGTAGCATCCCAGGTCTCAAGAAGATCGACTCCATGAGCGCCCTGGGACGCGGGATCGACGCGGCCATCAAGATCGCCCCGAAGGCGTATTCGATCCCGTCGCACATTGGCGAGGCGATGCATCTGGGGGATCGTTTCGATGAGTCGGCCGCGGCGCACTGAGAGGACTCGAGGCTGTGGACTGGTATACGCCCCCCGGCGAGACGCTGTTGATGCGGGCCAACGCCGCTTTCGCGACCGGAGTGGCACCGCGCGTGGCGGGACTCCGTTCCTTCCGCGACGGTGAGCGGCACGACATCGAGGCTGATCTCGGCTGGCCGCCCGGCCCTGGGTTCACTCCCCGGGACAAGGTCGACCGGGCCGGGGTACGCGCCATCGACATCGTCCTGCTCGGCATTCCGCGGCTGCTCAACATGGTCGCGAATGTCGCCGCCCCCAGCGGCTCCCCCTTCGGTGAACCCAGCGGTCCCGGCGAGCCGCAGGAATCCGAGAACGAGGTGGACGACTTCCCCGTGATGTGGGCGGACCCGGGGACCACTGCGCGCACGCTGCCCTGGCAGCTCGACCTCGCTCGCCGGCCCAAGAAGTACCGCACGGAGTTCGTGTTGACGGATCAGCGGCTGCTCGTCCTCGGTGTGGACGCGGCGGCCGTCGCCCCGGCTCCTGCCGAAGAGCTGTGGCAGCTGCCCCGCGATTCCGTCGCGGCCATTGAGCGCATGCGCTTCTCGCAAAACGGCTCCGACGTCAGGATCCGATTCACGGACGGTTCGTGGACCCGCTGGAAGGTCGGCGAGGCGGGCAAACTGGTGGGCCGCTTCCGCGGCGAGCGCCGACCGGTGACGGAAGACGCCCTCACCCCTCAACAGCGCGAGCGCATCGCGGCACTCGTGGCCGCCCCTCCCCTCCATGTCGCCCGCTCGGTCGGCAAGGCCCTTCCGGTCACTGAACCGCCGTTGCTGGAAAGCCTTCCCGACGGCACGGTGGCGGTCGAGCTACGCGTCCCGCTCTCCAACGGCACCGAACAGACGGTCAACCGGTACCTTTCCCCGTCCGGTACGGACGTGATGCCGAAAGACGACTCGCAGTGACCGACCCGATCCAACTGACTGCCACCGCCGACACACTGGTCATCCCACCGATGACGTTCGTGGTCCCAGAAGACGGCTTCCACGCACTGCCGGTGGACGCTTCCGCCGAGGAACGAGCCACGGCCACCGAGGAGTTCGTACGCGACCTCTACCCGGGCGGCGACGACACGCTCTGGCAGTCGACGGCACCTTTCTACGCCCTCGTCGCAGAGGCGATGGCGACTGCCGGGCTCGCTTACTCGGCCTTCGGCATCTTCGCCCTGGACTCCGGCGGAGTGGCCCACTGCTCCTTCACCGTCGCCGCGTACGCAACCGACCACACCGATCCGGACATCGCCGCCCAGGGCATCCTGGCAGCCCTCTGCTCCGACCCCCTGAACGACGCCCGCTGGCTCGACCTACCCTGCGGCCCGGCCGTCGCGTCCATCACGCTGCGCGAACTCACCCTCAGCCCGGAGATCACCGCGAGCGGCGATCAGGCCACGCTGATGACCGGCCAGATCCAGGTCCATGTCCCGTTCCCCACAGGCCCGTTCACCGCGGTCTTCACCATCGACACCGCGGCGATGGACTACTGGGGCGAGTTCTGCGACATGACGACGGCAATCCTGCAGACAGTCTCGTTCCCGGATCCGGCAGAGGCCCCGCCCGCCGCCAGTGCGGAAGACCAGTTCATGCCCTTTGCGGAGACTCCTCGCTCCTGACCTGGCGCTGTTCCAGTCCCGAGTCCTACTGACCGAAGCGCGGCAGAAGTCGCACAGATCACAGATGGCATCCCCTTGATCCCATTACGTCCATAACACCCAAGTTCGCTGGATAGTTCGCGCTGGCGAAACCCGGAACCCCACCGATACCGTTTGCTCCGTTGCTGAACACCAGTCTCACGGGGAGTCACAGTGAAGCGCCGCACTTTGCCCACCGCTGTCGCGATCGCCGCAGCCGCAGGCATGCTGCTGACGGCTTGCGGGGGCGGGGACGACAGCTCCAAGGCCAACGACAAGATCGCGGGGGCCGATGAGGGGGCTTCGAGTTCCCCCTCGCCCTCGGCCTCCGCAACGACCGACAAGGATGCGCCGACCTTCGACCTCCCTTCGGACATCACGGTGACCGTCGAGCGGAAGTCGACCGGGGACGCGACGAAGGACGCGGTTCTGCAGGACGTGGCGTATTCGGCGCAGACGCGGCTTGAGGCCTTCGCCAAGAGTGACGGCCGGACAGCGAACATGAGCCGCTACTTCGGAGCATCGGCCTTCACCTACTGGACGCAGCGGGTTGAGACGGTCGCCAAGGCCGGGCTGACCGTCACCGGTACCTACCGGTTCTTCAATTTCGAAGTCACAGATGTGGCAAACGCCAAGACAGCCGCGGTCCGCTACTGCGAGGACCAGAGCAAGGGCTACAGCAAAGAGATCAAGACCAACAAGGTGTTGCGCACGAAGCCGAGCAACAAGGACTTCATCCTCTACACCCTTCAGGCCGCCAAGGATTCCCGCGGTGACTGGCAGGTGACGCAGCAGAGCTGGAAGAAGGCGGACGCGTCATGCGTGCAGGGGTGACGGCAGTGGTCGCCCGTCCCGTTCTTGGCACGGTGGCCGCCCTGAGCTTTGTCGTGGCGCTCGGGACCGTCCACCCGGCGTATGCCGGTGATGCCGAGGTCGGAAACGATCAGGGCAACACGCAACAGCCGGCCAAGCCGAACACGGACGCCGGCGCCGACTCGGACAGCGGCACCATCGGCGCCCACATCCGCATCAGTCAGAAAAAGACCGGCTCGTCTTCCTCCACGACGACCACCACGTCCTCGAACGCCAACTGGAAGCCCCCCGTCTGCTGGTACGAGCCGATGTACTCCCCCGAGGAATACGAGGAGTTCATCAAGACCTCGTACAAGGGCGCGCAGGAACCCGCGGCGAGCTACGCCAAAGAACGGGCCGACGAGGAATACCACAAGGGCGACAAGGGCTTGTGGTGGCAGGTGAAGTTCCGGGACGACAGCTTCACCGAGGCGTGCCCCGTCACGACGGACAACTGGGAGCTCTGGGTTCCTCCGGCCCAGCCGAGACCGGAACCGAACCAGCTGACTCCGCAGATCCTCTCCGAACTGGCCTACAACTCCACGAAGTTGCCCACCCCGCCGGTGGAACTGAGCCCGCGCGCGGACCGGCTCATCGTGAACCTCGGCACCCGGGTGAAACTCGAGAACGACTTCGACCGCGTGTGGACGACGGCCAGCATCAACTACAAGGGTGTCCAGATGGCGGCCACCACGGTCGCAACCCCCGTCGCCCTCAAAGTCCAGGCCGGCAGCGCGGACGCCGACCCGCAGAGCTGCACGTACGACCTCGTCAAGGCCAAGAACGGCTACACGGTCGACAGTACGGACGCGGCCTGCAACATCACCTACCGCCGCTCGTCCGGCAACGACACCTACCCCTTCAAGGCATCGATCACCTGGAAAGTGACCTGGACCGACTCCGCCGACCCCGACGGAGCACCGCAGCAACCGGCTCTGCCGGACGGCCTGTCCACGTACGAGCAGGACGTGACCGTGAAGGAAATCCAGGCCGTCAACCGCTGACGAACCCGTGCACGGCCCGCCTGCAAAGCCCGGGCCGTGCGCCGCGCGTAGGAAACCGGACCCCGCCATGAGCGACCTGCGCCTGGAAGACACGATTTCCAGGACCTGAAGAAGCCCTCTTCTCCATAAGCGACGGGACCCAAGGGAATCTGTCTCCGTCTGCACAGCGGCGACTCAGGCAACCCGGGGACAGCTCTCAGCAATCCGCAACCGCACATTGAGGCGCGAGAAGACCCCAACGAGCCGTGGCCCTGAGACAAGGCGAGCGGCGGTATCGCCGATGTCTGAAGCGCCACGGGCAAGCGGCCGGTCTCGTTCACCGACGCCGCGGTCGTATCGACGGCTAATCCAGCGGTCCGGCGCGTGTTCGACACCCGCCTCCTGCCCCTGCCGCGTTGGCGCAATTTCCGCAGGCGCTCGCGTTCCTGTGTGCGCCGCTGCTCGGCCTGAGCACGGCGACACCGATGGAGGATCCAGCCGACGGCGCTGTCGTACCGGAAAGCAAGCAACGAGGCGCAGGCCACCGGGACTTCCGACAGCCGTCATCAACTCGAAGGCAGCGCCCATGACCCAAGGCGCACCGGGTCGGCTGAGCAGTGTCGGAGCAGTTGTCCGGGCGAACCACCGCCAAGGACCCAGGCCCAACAGGACCACCGCCACGTCGGCGACCACGGCAACCGCGACGACGAGGATCCCGAGCCCCGCACCGGTGCGGGGCTCGCGGTCACCAGTCCTGTCAGTCCCAGTGCAGCATTCGCGCCACGGTGTCGATCAACTCGACCATCCGGTTGCCCAGCTGTGTCTCAGGATCGGAGGCCTCGCGCTTGCGATGCCGTCCGGGCCGACGGACATCGTGGAGAGATAGAGCTTGTTACCGCCGACACGGTAGGCGTCTTTCGCCTTGCGCTGGAGGTCACCCCGGAACGTCAGATCGGTATGGGCGACGATGGTCGGGTCCCGGTCCTCCGGGTCCAGTGGGATCTGGAACCAACCGTCCGGGACGACGAGGTTGTAGCCCCTGTGCGGCTAGCCGAACTGGTCGGCGGTCTTCATTGCGCGCCTCCGTCAGTGGGGGCTGCGGTACCCCCCCCCCGCTGCGAGCGGAGTAATGCGCAGGGTCCGAACCGCCTCGTCGGCCAGTTCCGTGATCTGCTCGGTGAGAGCGACCTTCTCCCAGGTCACCGTGACCACGACGAGGCTCTGCAGGTCGGCCGGAAAGACGGCGTACCTGACGAACTCGGTGATCTTGCGGCCGAAGCCCAACACGCGCTTCACCTGGAGCATGGCCTGTACTCGCACGGCTGGTCCGGCGCCCAGTTCGAGACGGGTGATCTGCGGCTCGCCCGTGACCTGGGCGTTCCCCCACTCCAGAAGCAACGGGGTGACCTCGCCCGCCTCTGGGCGCGGCACGCCCTCGTCTCCGTAGGAATCGACCATGAGGTTGGCCAGAGCCTCCCCGGCCTCGGAGTAGTAGGCCGCGGCGAGGGTGGGCACGTCCTCGTTGAGGTCGACGGCCCGTTCGACCATGTCTTCGAAGACCGCGTTCCTCTCGATCTCCAGGGCGAGGGGGTTGAGGCTGTTCACCACCTCGGTGGCCAGCGCCTTGGCCTCAGCCTTCGTACCTTCGCGCAGCGTCAGGTCGATCCAACCCGGCTGGAAGTCGAAAGCGCACTCGAAGGTCTCCTCCAGCGGAGTGCCGTCGTCCGGTGCGGTCATGCTCTGTCCCTTCGTGCGGGCACGGTCCTGGTTCAGCCGAGGCCCTTGATGGCGCTGTCTCCACCGCGCAAGCTCAGCTCGTTCTTGGCCAATCCCCAATTCCTATTGCCCGGCTTGAGGATCTTGAGGTTCTCGCCCCAGGCCTTTGAGAACGGCTCCATGAACGGCTCCATGAACGACTTCCAGATGTCACCCTTCCCGAGTTTGAACTGCTTTCCGGAAAGTCGTCGCAGATTCTTGTCGGCACGGCTGACCTGACGTGCGGTACGCGCCACACCGGCCCTCCCGATCTTGACCAGCGCGCCCTTGGCGAACTTGCCCGCGATTTTCGAGAATCCCTTGCCTACGCCCATCAGAACGAACCCGATAGCAGGCAGTCCACACGGTCGGCCGCCCGCTTCTGCCGGCAGAAGCCGGTCAGCGCACCCTGGCGTCGACCGCACCGGAACCGTGGGCGCCGAAGGCGATCTCTCGGACGGTGTTTCCGGGAACACTCAAAGGCCTTTCGGGACCAGCCAGGGGTGTCACACGATCCAGCGCAAAGACTCACCGATAGCCGAACACAGCCGGTACATCGGCCCTGTCGTCCCGCTCAGAGGTACCGCGAATCCGAGGACCAGGTAACCGACAGCTCCGGGCATCTGGACGTACAGATCCATGGTTGTCGGCGTGCGGATTCGTACTGTCTCTCCCGCCGGAAGCTCGATGGTCGATACCTCGGTGTCGTGTGCGTCTCCTCCTCCCCTCGCCTCGAACGACTCTCGTAGTTCGTCGGGTGTGAGAGACCCGGTGCGAGGGATCAGGGACACGATGAGCGAAGCGGGGAGAATCCCACCGTCGTCCAGCTCCGGCCTGAGGAAGAACTCCAGGGCGCCGTTCCTGACACCGGCTTCCGCGGTGTTGCGAAGGGTCGCCCAGACCTCCTGCTTGGTCTCGGCCGGAGCGCTCCTGCCCTCGGTCTGATGGTCCACGAAGGTCTTCAGTTGTGCGCGCCAGCGGTCCTGTGTGAGGTCGATACGGAACCAGTCCCGGGGGACCAGGAGCCGGTAGTCGCTCGGAGGGAGTGTCGTGTCGGATTGCGGAGTCATCCAGGCATCACGACCGACTTGCCCGAATCGTTGAACAGACGGACGCTCTTCACCACGCCGGCGAACATGGCCGAGAAGACGTCCCAGCCCTTCGGCGTGGGAGTCCCCATCTCCAAGACCAGAGCCGTTCCGTTGTTGAGCGGTATCTGAATCTGGATGAAGGACGTCACCACCGGCTCGTCGCTTCCCGAGGCCGTGAGACTTCCGTCGAGGGTTCCCTTACGAGTACCGATGCAGGAGACGGCCGGACCACAGGGAAGTACGATCTCGCCGATCTGTCCGATGCCGAGGTGACGCATCGTCGAGGCGAGGAATCCCACGGGCTGGGCTCCGGCCCTCTCATCCAGATCGATCATGCTCACGGTGACCGTCGCAGTGCAGCGTTCGTCGTCCACTTCGGTCAGAACGAAACCCGAGTACTGGATCCCTGCCTCGATGAACGAGTCGTAGTGAGCGGCGACCATCACCGCCCACTGCAACTGCACCTCGAGAGTCGCCTCCGGCATCACCGCTCGGGACATCTCTATGAGTTGTTCGGCCGTCGCGTCCAGTTCCTCCGCGTCCATCGGAATCTCGAAGAATCCCTCAGGCATGATCCACCGGACGTCGATGCCCGGACCTCCGACCATGCCTTGGCGGTTGTCCTCAGCTGCGATCGCACTCACGACAGGCCTTCTCCATCGGCGAACTCCGCTTCGTCCACTTCGGGGTGGAAACCGGCCGCGAACGGATACGGGCCGTAGTGCGGATAGTGGGCGGGGATGTCTGCGCCTTCTCTGCGGGCCAGATGCGCCAGCTCACGGTACCTGCGGGCCCGGGCCCGGAGATTCTGTCGGACGGGATCGCCCCAGTGGGCCATGGCGGTTCGTATGAACAGGGCCAGCAGTATCAGGACGACGACGGCGGCCACCACGGCGTAGGCGGTACGGGCCGTACTCGACTCCCAGTACTGGACCACACCGCCCCAGTACACAGCAGCGCCGAATCCGATGATCGCCAGAGGGACCCCGATCTTGAATCCCGCGTTGAACATCTCGATCTCGTCGTGATGCCGGCGTCGGAGCATACGAAGTACACCCCGATCGTCGAGGAAGTCGAAGCGAAGTTCCTCGGCCGACCGCTCCGCCAGTGTCCTCGCTGCGGGAACGGCGGCGATCACCTCGCCCGGGACGAGTTTCACGGGCTCTGTGCCCCTGCGGCCGACGAATTCCCATTCGCCGAGGTCCGCTGCTTCACTCACGTCGTCCGGCCCCCTTCCATGGAGCTTCCATCCGTAGTCTGATCTTTGCCGCTATGCGGCCAGGGCAGCGTGGAACGGCTTCGGCGACGGCCCCGGGGACGGGTTCGGCGTGGGCTGCGGCGACGGCTGCTCAGGTTCCTGGTAGCCGGTCGACCCACCGTTCTCACCGCTGAACATCCGGTGGAGCGCACTCGCGAGTCCGCTGCCCTTGATGGCCGCGGTGATCTGCTTTCCACCGAGCGGTTTGAACACTTCGGGAAGCTCGGGAACAACGGCTCCGACCTTCGAAGTCGCGAGCCTGTTGCCCAGTTTCAGTCCTCCTTCCAGAACTTTGTTCGTCAGACCGACGCTGAGGCCGTTGAGGAAGTTGTGCCCGATACCGTCGACGGCGGCAACGCCCCTGAACGAGCCCCAGGTGCCAAGCTTGCCGAGAGCACTGAGCTTGGCGACACCCTTGAGGCCGACGAGCGCCCTGAATCCCTTCATCGCCCCCAGCCCGGGAAGAACTCCCAGGAAGTCGGTGCCCAGCTTCAGCCAGTTGACCTTTCCGCCGCGCACCGACATGTCGTAGGCGTGGCCGGCCAGTGCGGCCGCGCTGGAGAGGACCGCGAGCGTGGCGAAGATGGGAACAAGGAACTGCAAGGGTGGAACGAACGCGCAGATGACCGCGAGCACGGACAGGATCGCGGAGATGTTGGAGAAGCTGTCCGCCCAGTCGGCGAGCCAGTTCATGAACCCACCCGGGTCACGCACCGCGTCGTGGTGCACGACATCCTTGATGTGCCGGGCGGCGCGATCCCCCGCGTCGTCAAAAATGTCCCTCGCGTCTTTGACGTCCTTGCGAGCCTGACCTATTCGGTGCAGCGCGTCCTCGCGCTTCTTCACCCAGCGGTCGTACTCAGGCTTGTCGGCCTCGGGAATCTGGCTCACGAGATACTTGTCGGTGAACTTCTTCACTTCCCGGTCGGCGAGGTCGTGATCCGACTTCGCTTCAAGGTAGTTCACCAACGCCTTGTCGGCCTTCTTCTGGGCGCGATGCAGCTCTCCGGCGAATTCCTTCGACTCACCCTCGGCCACTTTGGTACCCAGCGCCTTGGCCGCCTCGTCGTATCGCTCGAAGGATTTCTTGAGCCGGTCGCCGGCGCCGTCGGCGATCTCGTTGAAAGCGCGTCCTGCGTCGCTGTCCCAGCCCTCCACCGAGGACAACGCCTTGATGGCCCGCGCCTGTTCATCGATCATGTCGGCCATCTTGCGCAACTTGCGCCCGAGCGCCGCCACTTCATCAGGGTCACCCGGCGTGGGATCCTCGTCCCACAGCGGCGGCCAGTCACTGGATCGCCTGCTCACTTCTTGCCCTTCCCCGTGGCGTCAGCGATGGCCTTGGCCAACTCGTGGTCGATCTCTTCGTACTTCTGGGCTGCGGCACCCGTGTACTCGGCCAGCTTCTTGAGTTCCTTGGACAGCTTCTTCCGTGTCTTCTTCCACGTGCTACCGAAGTCGTCAAAGGCGTCTTTCAGGCCACCATGCCCCAGATCGTCCTCATAACCGTCCGCAGGATTCCCGTTTTCCTCGAACTCACGTTGAATCTTTCCCAGAGCACGCGAACACCCTTTGATCATGTCGAGGTCGTACGCGGTTCTGTCGGCCATTGAAGAATTTCTCCCATCATGAACATGAGACACTGCTGCGTGGCATCCCCCACTGCAGTAAGGAAGGTGAGACGGGTTTGTCCAGGAGCACCGACCGCACCATACGGAACCGCCTCGGCGTAGCCACGGACGCAGGGGCCTGGTGCACCATCGGCAAGATTCCCGAGCCGCCTGCGGACGTGTACCAGGCTGCCGGAGCGGGCCCTCTGCGGCCTGCGTTCCTGAGACCTCTCGGCATGCTCGGCGCCGTGCTGGTCGCGCCCTTCATGCCGATCGCCATGCTGTTCAGCCTCCTGGCCTCAGGCGAGGAGGCCCTCAGGCGACTGCTGTCGACGAAAGAGGAACGCGACCGTGCCGGCGCCTCGGACCTCGATGTCGAGCGGCGGGACAAGGCCATCGCCGAACTCGGCCTCGACCAGACCTTCGACGGCAACTGGCATGGAGCGGCTGCCCAGTTCCTGCTGCGTTGGTACAGCCATTCCTCCCACCACCAACGATTCGTGGTGCTGGCCCAGGGCCGCATCCTGCTGGCCGCGCCGCCCAAGCGGGTCTCCGTCCGCAGGGACGAACGTATGCGCGTCGTCGCCGAGATCCCTGTCGGAGAAGCCGTCCTCGAAGACCCGCTCCCCGCGTACGAGAGCAACAAGCTGCGTATCTGCTTCAAGGACGGCTCCTGGCTGGCCCTGACCTCCGAGGAGTCGCGCAGCGACCTGCACAAGTACCTGATGCGTCACCCGGAGCCCGGCGAGATCCAGAGCACCGAGGCATGAAACGCGGGTGCGATGGGGGCACAAGGCCTGTGCCCCCATCGCACGGACGCGCAAACGGCCGAGTCGATCAGCCCTTGGCCGACTTCGCCAGCTGGTCGTCCAGCTGCTCGTACGCTTCCTTCGCCTTCTTCAGGAAGTCCGAAAGACCGTGCAGCCCCTGGATGGTCTTCGTCGCGCCCTTGGTGAAGTCCTTCATGGAGTCGTCGTACGCTCCGGAGGCCTTCTGGGTGGAGAAGCCGTTCTCGACCAGTGCCGAGACCCGCTTCTCGATCGACTTGATCTTGTCTTCCAGGTCGTGCATGTCCTTGATCAGGTCACCCGCGACCTTCTCCATCTCGGCATAAGTAAGGTCTGCGTCTTTGCCCTTGCCCATGACGGCACTCCCTCCCGTTGGTGTGGCCGCAGGGCCTTCCCCCGTGGCACTGTTCGCGTGAGTCTCGCGGCCGTACGTCGGCGCGGCGAGAGTCCGCATGAGCAAAGATCTTACGGGTGCTGCCCGTGGGGCCACAGGGGCCTCGTGCAAGGGAATCGTGAACCGTCGCACATCCCGTTGCGTCCGGCAAAGGCTCGCCAGCTAAGGTCGCTTCCAGTGTGTTGGGTGTTCGCCGGGTGTTCTCAGTGCGCTGAGCTGCTGCCGAGTCACCAGTGAGTCGCTGCACAGCGGCCACTGAGTCGCTCAGCGCGATGAGTGTGATGAGCGCGATGGACACCTCGCACCCTATTTACGTCGATTGACCGTGTTGAGTCTGTTGGGGGACCGACCGTGCGCCTGAGTCTTACCGTCGTCGACCCGCTCGGCGGTGCCAGTGCCGACGTGGTGCTCGACGCCGATCCCGAGTCCACCGTCGGTGACATCACCGGGGAGTTGGCGAAGCATGTCGGTTTGACCGGCGGTGCGCAGATCATTCCGATCGGGGCGCAGCGAGGCCTGGGGGCCGGTACCGCTCCCCTCGCCTACGTCGACGGGTACGCCCTCGACCCGGCCGCCGATGTCGTCGGCTCGCCGTTGCGCGACGGTGTGGTCGTCAGCCTGCACGACCCGGCCGGGTGTCTGCTCGGGGAGCCCACCGGTGTCGTGGAGTTCCGGGTGGTGGGCGGTCCCGCGGCCGGTGCCGTGCACCGGCTCGGTGTGGGGAAGTACGACATCGGCGGCGGACCGGCGGCGCATCTCCGCGTCGACGACCCCGAACTCGCCGACCGCGCCGCCACCCTCTCCATCGCCATCGACGGCACCTGCCGAGTCGCCCTGCACACTGGCAAGGACACAAAGGACGCAAAGGACACCAAGGACACGGAAGTCCAACCCCGCCTCGACGGTGAGGACTTCACCGGCGGCGAGTGGCCGCTGAGTGCTCAACTCTCCCTCGGCAACAGCCTGTTGGAGATCACCGGATACGCCCCGCCCAACGCCGCCCTGAAGTGGTCCGACGACGGGGCCGCGCTCGACTACAACCGGCCCCCGCGGCTGCGGCCCGCCGACCGCCAGACGAGCTTCTCGCTGCCGAATCCGCCGAGCGACTACGAGGCCCGGCCGCTGCCCTGGCTGATGGCGGTGTTGCCGCTGGTCGGTGCGGTGGTGTCGGTGATGATGTTCGGGCGCTGGTACTACCTGATCATGGCGCTGATGAGCCCGCTGATGCTCTTCGGCAACTACTTCATGGACAAGAAGCACGGCCGCAAGTCGCACGCCAAGCAGCAGAAGGAGTACAAGGAGCACAAGGCGCGGATCGAGACGGAGGCCCAGGAGGCTCTGGTCACCGAGCGGTCCGACCGGCGTCAGACCGTGCCCGACCCGGCCGCCGTGCTGACCTTCGGCACCGGCCCGCGCACCCGTCTGTGGGAGCGCCGGCGCACCGACGCCGACCATCTGCTGCTGCGCTTCGGCACCGGCCGCGTGCCCTCCGAGGTCGAGCTGGACGACCCGGAGCAGGACGAGCACAAGCGCAAGGTCCGCTGGTACATCGAGGACGCGCCGGTCACCCTGCCGCTGCGGGACCTCGGTGTCATCGGCATCGCCGGACCCGGCGACTCCGCGCACGCGCTGGGCCGTTGGGCGGTCGCCCAGACCGCGGTCCTGCACAGCCCGATGGACGTGCAGTTCTACGTCCTCACCGACAACGACGCCCACGACCGCTGGGACTGGGTGCGCTGGCTGCCGCACTCCCGCCCGACCGGCGGTCAGGACGTCAACGTCCTCATCGGCACCGACGCCGAGACCGTCGCGGCCCGCGTCGGCGAGCTGACCCAGCTGCTCGACGGCCGCCAGAAGGCCCTCCAGCAGGGCGGCCGCAACAAGACCGACGGCCCGGCCTTCACCGACCCGGACATCGTCGTCGTATGGGACGGCTCGCGGCGGCTGCGGTCCATGCCCGGGGTCGTACGACTGCTGCGGGAGGGTCCCGGGGTCGCGATCCGGGCGATCTGTCTGGACGAGGAGGAGCGGTTCCTGCCCGGCGAGTGCCAGGCCGTGGTCGTCGCCGAACCGCACGTGACCGACGACTCCTCCTCCGCCGCCGCTGTCCCCGTCGCCGCGCAGTCCGCCGGTGGCTTCCCCTCCTTCCAGGCCTGGCACCCGAACGCCCAGCAGGACGACGAACAGGCCGAGCAGGTACGTGAGTTGCGGCTGCGGGTCGAGCAGAGCGGGGCGCTGCGCAAGCGGAACGTGCGGCCGGACTTCGTCTCGTCCGCCTGGTGCGCCCGGCTCGCCCGCTCCCTCTCCCCGCTGCGCGACATCAGCGGCGAGACCGAGGACTCGGCGCTGCCCGGCGCCAGCCGGCTGCTCGACGTACTGCAGCTGGAACCGCCCACGCGGGACGCGGTCGCGGCGCGGTGGCGGATGGGCGGGCAGTCGACGATGGCCGTCATCGGTGAGTCGTACGACGGTCCGTTCGGCATCGACCTGCGGCGGGACGGCCCGCACGGGCTGATCGCCGGTACGACCGGTTCGGGTAAGTCGGAGCTGCTGCAGACCATCGTGGCGGCGCTCGCGGTCGCGAACACGCCGGAGAACATGACGTTCGTCCTGGTCGACTACAAGGGCGGCGCGGCCTTCAAGGACTGTGTCCGGCTCCCGCACACCGTCGGCATGGTGACCGACCTCGACGCCCACCTCGTCGAGCGCGCCCTGGAGTCGCTGGGCGCCGAGCTCAAGCGCCGTGAGCACATCCTCGCCGCCGCCGACGCCAAGGACATCGAGGACTACCAGGACCTGGTGCGCAGGGAGCCGAGCAATCCGCCGGTGCCCCGACTCCTCATCGTCATCGACGAGTTCGCGTCGATGGTGCGCGATCTGCCCGACTTCGTCGCCGGGTTGGTCAACATCGCCCAGCGAGGCCGTTCGCTCGGCATCCACCTGCTGCTCGCCACCCAGCGGCCGAGCGGTGTGGTCTCCCCCGAGATCCGCGCCAACACCAACCTGCGAATCGCGCTGCGCGTGACCGACGCCGGTGAGTCGACGGACGTCATCGACGCGCCCGACGCCGGGCACATCGCGAAGAGCACGCCGGGTCGGGCGTACGTCCGCCTCGGCCACGCCTCCCTGGTCCCCTTCCAGTCCGGCCGCGTCGGTGGCCGGCGCCCCGGTGCCGCCGACCCGGCGACACTCGCGCCCTGGGCCGGGCCGCTGACCTGGCAGGATCTGGGGCGCGGGGCGCTGCAGAAGCCCAAGTCCGAGGCCCGTGAGGACGACGAGATCACCGACCTCAAGGTGCTGGTGGACGTCGTACGGGAGGCCAACACAGCCCTCGCGATCCCCGCACAGCACTCCCCGTGGCTGCCGGCGCTGGACGACTCGCTGCTGCTCGACGACGTCCCGGCGGTACAGGCGCAGGGCTCGCTGCCCGCCGCCCCGTACGGCGTCGAGGACCTGCCGGCCGACCAGGCCCGGCGTGCGGTCGCCGTCGACTTCGCGACCTTCGGGCACCTCATCGTGGCCGGCGCCCCGCGCACCGGCCGCTCGCAGCTGCTGCGCACCATCGCCGGTTCGCTGGCCCGCACCAACTCCTGTGCCGACGTGCACCTTTACGGCATCGACTGCGGCAACGGCGCGCTCAACGCGCTGACCCGGCTGCCGCACTGCGGCGCGGTCGTCAGCCGCAACCAGCTGGAGCGCGTGGAGCGCCTCATCGGGCGGCTCGGCGGCGAGCTGACCCGCCGTCAGGACCTGCTGGCCGACAAGGGGTTCGCCGACATCGGCGAACAGCGGGCCGCCGTCACCGAGGAGGAGCGGCTGCCGCACATCGTGATGCTGCTCGACCGCTGGGAGGGCTGGCTGCCCACGCTCGGCGAGCACAACCACGGTGAACTGACCGACCAGGTCATGGTGATGATGCGGGAAGGCGCGAGCGTCGGCATCCATGTCGTGATCACCGGTGACCGGCAACTGCTGTCGGGCCGCATCTCCTCCCTCACCGAGGACAAGTTCGGTCTGCGGCTCGCCGACCGCGCCGACTTCTCGATGCTGGACATCAACTCCCGCAAGGTGCCCGAGGAGATCCCGCCGGGCCGCGCCTTCCGCAACGAGACGGCGGCGGAGACGCAGTTCGCGCTGCTCTCCGAGGACACCACCGGTCAGGGCCAGAACGCCGCGCTGCTGGCGATCGGCGAGACCGCGGCCGCCCGGGACGCCCAGGTGCCGCGCGAGCGACGGCCGTTCCGGGTCGACGTGCTGCCGAGCCGGATCTCCTTCGAGGACGCGTGGGCGATGCGCGACCCGGCGACGTCCGCCACACCGCTGTGGGCCCTCGCGGGTGTCGGCGGCGACGAACTCACCGCGTTCGGGCCCGACCTCGCGAAGGGCGTCCCGGCGTTCGTGATCGGCGGCCCCGCCAAGTCCGGCCGCAGCACGGTGCTGTTGAACTTCGCCCGCTCGTACCTCACCCAGGGCGTACGCCTCGTCATCGCCGCCCCGCGCCCCTCCCCGCTCCGTGAACTCGACGGTCAGGAAGGCGTGTTGAAGGTCTTCACCGGCCGGGACGTGGACGAGGACGAGCTGACGGAACTCGTCGACTCCGCCACCCCGGCCGAGCCGATCGTGGTCCTGGTCGACGACGCCGAGGTGCTGGACGACTGCGACGCCGAGGACGTGTTCAAGCGCATCGTCGAACGCGGCGTCGAGGAGGGCCTCGCCGTGGTCATCGCCGGTGACGAGGACGAGATCTGCGACGGCTTCTCCGGCTGGCAGGTCGACGCGAAGAAGGCCCGCCGCGGCATCCTGCTCTCCCCGCAGGAGTCCGGCTCCGGCGAACTCATCGGCATCCGCACCAACCGCAGCATGGTCGGCGGCCCCGTCACCCCGGGCAAGGGCATGCTCCACCTGGGCAGCGGCGACCACGTCACGGTCACGACCCCGATGTAGTCAGGAGGGGCGAGGATCCCGGGCCCGCCGTCAAGGACCCCGGCCCTCGCCCCTAACCGACCTTCGACATCCGGGACGTCGGATTCCCCTCCGCCTCACTGTCCGACACGTACTTGAGGTCGTCCCCCACCCGCGACAACCGCACCGTGTGCGGCGTCGGATTGCACCCGTCGTGGTTGGAGGCCGCACCGGTCGACGTGGCGACGAGCTCCTTCTTGGTCACCGTCTTCACGGTCAGTACGTCGTTGCAGACGCCGCCGAGCTGGTCGGTCTGGCGCAGGGTGCCCAACTCCTCGCCCTCGCCCGCCTGTCGGACGGCCAGATGGAAGGTGCCGACCGGCAACGTGCCGTCGAGCGCGAGGGCCTGCCCCTCCCAGGTGCCGAGGTAGGAGGCGGGGACGGCGGGCGGGACGGTCTGGTGGGCGGTGGACGGCTCGGGGCTCGGCTCCGCGCTGCCGCCGGCGCTGGAGCTGGGCTTCGGGCTCGCCGAGGAACCGGGCTCGTCGCCCGAAGTGGCCGCCGGTGCCGAGGACTTGGTGCCTGTGTCGCTCGCCTGGTCGTTGTTGTTGCTGCCGTTCGGCATCAGGTCGAACAGGAACACCGACCCCACCGTCACCGCCGCCAACGCCCCCGCGACCGCCAGCGCCACGGTGCAGCTCATCCGACGCCCCCGCCCGCCGTCCCCCGGCGCGGACGACGCCGCCACGGACACGGACAGCTTGCCGGGCCGCTCATCCGCAGGACCGGACGGCACCGCCGTCTCGTGCGGGGTCGCGTCACGCGGCTCGGGAACACCGGTGGGCGCGAATACGGGCGTGGATGTCGGCGCAGCCGTAGGCATCGGCGGAGCCATCGTCGGCGGCGGCCCGAACTGCCCCACGGAATCATTCGACCCCACCGACGGGCTGCTGAACCCCACCGGCCCGGACGCCGCTTCCCTCAGCCCCGCTCCCTCCGGCCCCGTCTCCCCCAGCACCGCCTCAAGATTCAGCAGCTGTACGGCACTCCGGCTCACCTGCTCCACCAGCGCCCCCGGCAGCCACCCGCCCGCCACCAACCGTGCCGCTCCCTCGGGAGCGAGCCGTCGGGCCAGTTCGGGTGGGGTCGGCCGGGCGGTCGGGTCCTTGGCGAGGCACCCCTCCACCACCTCCCGCAACTCGCCCTCCAGCGAGCCGAGTTCGGGCTCCTCGTGGACGACCCGGTAGAGCAGCGCGGCGGACGAGTCGCCCGGGAACGGGGGTTCGCCCGTCGCCCCGTATGCCAGTACCGCGCCAAGAGAGAAGACGTCGGCCGCTGCCGTGGCGCCCTTG
This sequence comes from Streptomyces pseudovenezuelae, assembly GCF_029892565.1. Lineage (GTDB taxonomy): Bacteria > Actinomycetota > Actinomycetes > Streptomycetales > Streptomycetaceae > Streptomyces > Streptomyces pseudovenezuelae_A. Next base: position 523,016 of record NZ_JARXVH010000007.1, read on the forward strand.
CCGAGGATCTGCTCGGGGGACATGTAGCCGGGCGAGCCGATGGAGACCCCGGTCGAGGTGAGGGAGGCCGTGCCGTCGGTGGCGCGGGCGATGCCGAAGTCGATGAGCAGGGGGCCGTCGAGGGTGAGCAGGACGTTGGAGGGCTTCACGTCCCGGTGGACCAGGCCCAGTTCGTGCACGGCGGTCAGCGCCTCGGCGAGGCCCGCGCCCAGGACCCGTACCGAATGGGCAGGCAGGGGGCCGCCGTCGGTCACCGCGCCGGTCAGGGACGGGCCGGCCGCGTAGGCCGTGGCGACCCAGGGGACGGCGGCCTGCGGGTCGGCGTCGAGCACCGGGGCGGTCCAGGCGCCGCCCACCCGCCGGGCCGCGTCCACCTCGCGCCGGAATCGGGCGCGGAACTCCTCGTCGAGGGCGAAGTGCGGGTGCACGATCTTCACCGCGACCGTGCGGCCCCCGGCACTGCGGCCCAGGTAGACCCGGCCCATCCCGCCGGAACCGAGCCGGCCGAGCAGGCGGTAGGGCCCCACGACGGTGGGCTCGTCGACTCCGAGCGGTTGCATGACGTCCACCCCTCCCCCGTAACGAGTAGAAGGGTAGTGCGCCGACGGCCTCCGGAAAGCTCTCCGTCGCCCACGGACCGCCTACTGACGGCCTTCGGACCGCCTACGGTTCCAGCAGATTCACCTTCACGTCCGCCGGGAAGCCCGTCGTCGGGCCCACGCGCCGGGCGAACTCCTGGACGGCCGCCAGCTGGGGGGCGCCGAAGCGGAAGTCGAGGGTGGTGAAGTACTGCTCCAGGACCTGCTCGTCGAAGGCCTCCCAGCGGGCCGCCTGCTCGGCGACCTTGCCGACCTCTTCGAGGGAGAGGTTGCGGGAGGCGAGGAAGGCCTCGTGGACCTTGTGGGTGATCTCCGGCTCGCGCTCCAGGTAGTCGCGGCGGGCCGCCCAGACGGCGAAGACGAAGGGCAAGCCGGTCCACTCCTTCCACAGCGTGCCGAGGTCGTGCACGTCGAGGCCGAAGCGAGGGCCGTCGAGCAGGTTGGCGCGCAGCGCCGCGTCGCCGATCAGGACCGCCGCGTCCGCCTCCTGCATCATCAGGCTGAGGTCGGGCGGGCACTCGTAGTAGTCGGGCTGTACGCCGTAGCGCTCGGCCAGCAGCAGCTGGGCGAGGCGGACCGAGGTGCGCGAGGTCGAGCCGAGGGCCACCCGGGCACCGTCCAGCTGTTCCAGCGGGACCTGCGAGACGATCACGCAGGACATCACCGGACCGTCGCAGCCGACCGCGATGTCGGGGAAGGCGATCAGATCGTCGGCGTTGCGCAGGAACTCGACGAGCGTGATGGGCCCGATGTCGAGCTCTCCCCGGACCAACCTCTCGCTGAGCTTCTCAGGGGTGTCCTTGGTGAGCTCGAAGTCGAGGAGGGTGCCGGTTCTCGCGAGCCCCCAGTACAGGGGCAGGCAGTTCAGGAACTGGATGTGTCCGACGCGCGGCCGGGTGCGAGAATTGTCCACATCGCGAGGCTAGACCCTCGGGAGCGTGGTATGGCGACCGCCCCCACCGGCTCACCGTCAACGCGACACGCCCGGGATCAAACCTTACGGTGACGTGATCTTGGCCTCTATTGCTTTCGGGTGCCTGCATGCTAGGCTCGCCGCAAGTTGCAGTTTGGTTTCCCTTGCAGTACAGAGCCTGCGGAGCATGTAACCGCGGGCTCTAGTCGTTTTCAGACGTATGCAGTAGTGCGGGACTTGTTTTCACACTTGCAGGGTTCTGGAGCAGGGCGACCCTTTGGGCCCAAGGAGGGCTTATGGCTACCGGAACCGTGAAGTGGTTCAACGCCGAAAAGGGCTTTGGATTCATCGCCCAAGAAGGCGGAGGCCCTGACGTCTTCGTTCACTACTCCGCGATCAACGCGTCCGGTTTCCGCTCGCTCGAGGAGAACCAGCAGGTTTCCTTCGACGTGACCCAGGGTCCGAAGGGCCCGCAGGCGGAGAACGTCACGCCGGTCTGATGTGACCTGGGCCATCCGCCCGGCGATCTGAGTATGAGTGCACCACCCAAGGAGCCCCGTGCCGTAAGGCAACGGGGCTCCTGCCTTTGTGCTGCGCGGGCGGACGCGTCGCAGTTCGGAGGCGTTGTCAGTGGTCGTCGATAGCGTCCGGGGGCATGACCGAACCCGACTTCGTCACGGCCACCCGGACGTTCTACGACACCATCGCCGAGGACTACGCCGACCTCTTCCGCACCGAGCTGACCAAGCCCCTGGACCGGGCGATGTTCGCCGCCTTCGCCGACCTGGTGGGGCCGGGCGGACGCGTGGCCGACCTGGGATGCGGGCCGGGGCGGATCACCGCCCACCTCGCCTCCCTGGGCCTGTCCGTCGTCTTCGGGCTCGACCTGTCGGAGTCGATGCTCGCGATCGCCCGGCGCGAGAACCCTGAGCTGCGCTTCGAGCACGGCTCGATGCTGGCGGTGGACCTGCCCGATGGGTCGCTCGCGGGAGCCGTGTCCTGGTACTCGTCCATCCACACCCCTGTGGACGAGCTGCCCGCTCTCTTCGCCGAGTTCCTGCGCCTGCTCGCCCCCGGCGGGTACCTGCTCCTCGCCTTCCAGATCGGCGACGAGCCGCGCCGCCACGACCGGCCCTTCGGACATGACGTGGAGCTGGACTTCCTGCGGCGCCGGCCCGAGCAGGTCGTTCCGCTGCTCCTGGCCGCCGGGTTCACGCCCGTCTCACAGACGGTGCGCGAACCCTGGCCCAACGAATCGACCCCCCAGGCCATCCTCCTCGTCCGCAAGAGTCCCTCCGAGGCTCCCTGAGCCCCCCGAGCCCCCGCTAGAGCACCCCCGCGAGATCCCGCGCCGCGATGTACCCGAACGTCATCGCCGGGCCGATCGTCGAGCCGGCGCCCGCGTAGCTGTGGCCCATCACGGCCGCGCTGGCGTTCCCGGCGGCGTACAGGCCCGGGATGGCGGAGCCGTCGGCGCGCAGGACGCGGGCGCGGGCGTCCGTCACCAGGCCGCCCTTGGTGCCGAGGTCGCCGGGGACGATCCGGAAGGCGTAGTACGGGGGCAGCCACAGGGGCGCGAGGCAGGAGTTCGGGAGGACGGAGGGGTCCGTGTAGTAGTGGTCGTACGCGCTGTCGCCGCGGTGGAAGTCGGGGTCCTTTCCCACCAGGGCCCGGGAGTTGAAGCGGTTGACGGTGGTGCGCAGGGCGGCCGCGGGGACGCCGATGGAGGCGGCGAGGGCGTCGACGGTCCAGGCCTTGTGGGCGGCGCCCGAGCCGTACCAGTCGTCGGGCAGGACGAAGGTCGGGGCGAGGTCCCTGAAGAGGTAGCGGTTGCGGTAGTTCTGGTCGACGACCAGCCAGGCCGGGATGTCGGGGTCGGTGGGGTTGCGGTCGTACATGGTGTGCACGACGTCGCTGTAGGGGGCGGCCTCGTTGACGAAGCGGCTGCCGGCGGCGTTGATCATCAGGCCGCCGGGGAGGGTGCGTTCGGCGAGGCAGAAGTACGGGTCGTCGGGCAGCGGGATCGCCGGGCCCCACCAGGCGTCGTCCATCAGCGCGAGCGCGCCGCCGACCTGCTGGCCGGCGCGGATGCCGTCGCCGGTGTTCTCCTTCGCGCCGACGGTCCAGTCGGTACCGATCGGCTGGCGCTGGTACTGGGCCCGCATGGCCGCGTTGTGCTCGAAGCCGCCGGAGCCGACGATCACGCCACGCCGGGCCCGCAGGAGTCCGGCGGCGCCCGCGCGCGTGACGACGGCCCCGGTGACGGCGCCGCCCTCGACGTACAGGCTGGTGAGCGGGGTGTTCAGCCAGACCGGGACGCCGGCCGTCCGGAGTCCGGCGCGCAGTCCGGCGGCCAGGGACTGGCCCATGGTGAGCGGGGTCTGGCCCAGCAGGGCGGCCTTGGTGCCGCGGGCCAGGCACTCGGCGGCGACGGCGGCGCCCTTGACGCTCACCGCGGCCAGGGAGAGCCATTTGTAGTCGGTGCTGAAGACGACCAGGCCGGCCGGGACGTCCAGGTAGGGCGGGTTGAGATGGGCGAGTTCGGCGCCGAGGATGTTGCCGTCGAGCTGGTCGGGTTCGATGGAGCGGCCGTTCGGGAGGCCGCCGGGGAGTTCGGGGTAGTAGTCGCTGTACCCCTCCATCCAGCGGAAGCGCAGCGGGCTGTTGGCCATGACGAAGGAGATCATCGCCGGGCCGTGGGCGAGGAAGGACTGCTGCCGGGCGGCCGGGACGTCCGGGCCGACGACGGCGGCGAGGTAGGCGGCGGCCTTGGCGGGCGTGTCCGGGACGCCGGCGGCCAGCAGCACCGGGTTGTTGGGGATCCAGATGCCGGCCCCGGACCGGGCGGCCGATCCGCCGAAGGTGGCGGCCTTCTCGACGACCACACAACTCAGGCCCGCCTTGGCCGCGGTGAGCGCGGCGGTCATGCCGGCCGCACCGGAGCCGATGACTACGACGTCGTACGTGCCCAGGAGCGGCGGGTCGGCGGCGGCTGCCGTGCCGACGCCGGCCGCGAGGGCGACGCCGGCCGCCGCCGAGGTGCCGAGCACCTGTCTGCGCGTGGGCCGCCCGCCGCTCCGGGTCGGCCGGGCACGTCTTTCGGGTTCCGTGCGCTCCGTGCTCGTGGACATCTCGGGTTCCTCCCGCCGAACGAGGACAAGGAGACCGGAATGTCGCGCGAGGGTCTTGTGAAGTCAATAACCGGGCGTAGGCGAAATACCCTGCCCTGCACGCCAGTTGATCGCGCGGGCTAGTTGAGGCCGATGTCCGCGCAGTCCGCCGCGAAGGCCGACGTGCAGATGTCCTTGACGGTGTAGACGCCGTCCGCGATCACCGTGTCCTTGATGTTGTCCTTGGTGAGGGCGACCACCGGCACCAGGTTCGCGGCGATGTCCTTCTGGGTCGGGCTGTCGACCCGGTCCTGGGTCAGCGCGTCGAACTCGATGTCGTGGCCCTGCACCTTGGCGACCGCGATCTTCGCCGCGCTGGTGGCCTCCAGCAGGAACGACTTGTACACGGTCATGTACTGCTCGCCCGAGACGATCCGCTGGACGGCGTCCAGGTTCGCGTCCTGCCCGGTGACCGGCGGGATCTTGTCCGCGCCGGCTTCCTTGAGGGCGTCGATGACGGCGCCGGCCATGCCGTCGTTGGCGGAGTAGACGGCGGCGATGTTGTCGAGCCCGATCTCCCGGACGGCTTTGAGCATGTTCGCCTTGGCGGTGGCAGGCAGCCAGCGCGGGGTCTCGTACTCCTTGGCGATGACGACCTTGCCCTTGAGCTCGCTGAGCGCGCCGGCCTTGAAGCTGCCCGTGTTGGGGTCGTTGACGTCGCCGTCCATCATGACGATCTTGCTGGTCGCCGCCTTGTCGCCGAGGGCGGTGACGACGGCCCGGCCCTGCACCTCGCCGACGAGTTCGTTGTCGTGGGAGACGTAGGCGTCGATCGGGCCCTGGGCGAGGCGGTCGTAGGCGATGACCGGTATCCCGGCGTCCTTGGCCTTCTGCACCTCGGCGGAGATGGCCTTGGAGTCCAGGGCGTCCACCAGGACGACGTCCACCTGGTCGTCGATCATCTTCTGGAACTGGCTGCTCTGTTTGGCCACGCTGGCCTCGGCGTTGGCGTAGACGACCTTGCCCTTGCCGTTCGTGAGGGAGGTGACCTGCCGCTTGATGATCGGGTAGTCGAACTTCTCGAAGCGTGCCGTGTCCGTGTCCGGCAGCAGCAGTCCCACCGTGATGTCGTCGCCCTTCGTCGGGGACGAGGAGCTGCCGCCCCCGCTGATGGCGTCGACGGCGCCGCACGCGGTGAGGGAGAGGGCGGTGCTGGAGACGGCCAGCACCGCGGCCAGGCGGCGCAGGGCGGTCCGGCGGGGGGAAGCGTTCACGACGGGGGGCCTTCCGAGCGGGCGGGGCGTGGGGGAGGAGAGCGGTTTCTCAAGGTCCGGAGGGGACGTGTGGAGACCTGAGTGGCCGACAGCCAACCGTCACACGCGTGTTACGTCAAGAAGTTGTCGTAACAAGGCGGCGGAGCTCCTTACTTCGCGTACAAGCCCTCCACATCCGCCGCGAAGTCCTTCATGACCGACTCCCGGCGGAGCTTCATGGAGGGGGTCAAATGGCCTCCCGCCTCGGTGAAGTCGCGGGGCAGGACGGTGAAACGGCGGATGGATTCCGGGCGGGAGACCATCTTGTTGGCCTCGTCCACGGCGCGCTGGAGGACCTGGTGCAACTCCTCGTCATTGACCAGAAGTTCGGCCGGAACCGGATGCTTGCCGTTCATCTGACGCCAGTGGGTGATGCCGTCGAGGTCGAGGGTGATGAGCGCGGAGACGTAGGGGCGGCGGTCGCCCACGACCATGCACTGGGAGATCAGGGGGTGTTGGCGCAGCCAGTTCTCCAGCGGGGCGGGCGCCACGTTCTTGCCGCCCGCGGTGATCAGGATCTCCTTCTTGCGGCCGGTGATCGTCAGATAGCCCTCGTCGTCCAACTGGCCGATGTCGCCGGTCGGGAACCAGCCGTCCGCCGACGCGGGCACCACGCCGCCCGCGTGCGGGTCCCAGTAGCCGCGGAAGATCTGTCCGCCGCTGAGCAGGATCTCGCCGTCGGCGGCGATGCGCACCTTCGTGCCGGGCATGGGCCAACCCACCGTGCCCAGGCGGGGCTTGAGCGGCGGGGTGCAGGTCGCGGCGCCGGTGGACTCGGTGAGGCCGTAGCCCTCGTAGACCTCCATGCCCGCGCCCGCGTAGAACGCGGCGAGGCTGCGGCCCAACGGCGAGCCGCCGCAGATCAGTTGACGGATGCGGCCGCCCATGGCGTTGCGGATACGGCGGTAGACGAGCGGGTCGTAGAAGGTGCGGGCCGTCTTCAGGGCCGTGCTGGGGCCCGACCCTGTGCCCGAGTGGCGGGCCTCCATCGCCTCGCCGTAGCGCCGGGCGACGTTCGCGGCGCGGTCGAACGACGAGGCCCGGCCGCCGCTCTCGGCCCTGGCGCGGGCGCTGTTGTAGACCTTCTCCAGCATGTACGGGATGGCGAGCAGGAAGGTCGGCTTGAAGCTGCCGAGGTCCGCGATGAGGTCCTCGGACTGGAGGCTCGGCGCATGGCCGAGACGGACCCGGCCGCGGATGCAGGCCACGGCCACCATGCGGCCGAAGACGTGCGACATGGGGAGGAAGAGGAGGGTGGCGGGCTCGTCGGAGGTCTTCGACTTGAAGACGGGGTAGAGGAGTTCGATCGCGTTGTCGACCTCGGCCAGGAAGTTGGCGTGCGTCAGCACACAGCCCTTGGGGCGGCCCGTGGTGCCCGAGGTGTAGATGACGGTGGCGAGGGTGTCGGGGACCAGCATGCCCCGGCGCACGGATATCTCCTGGTCGGGGACGGGCTGTCCGAGCTCCGCCAGCCGGTCCAGATGCCCCTTCTCCACGATCCACATGTGGCGCAGGTCGGGCAGCCGGTTGAGCTCCGGGCCGAGCGCCGCGGCCTGTCCCGCCGTCTCCGTGACCAGGGCGACCGCGCCGGAGTCCTGGAGGATCCAGCGGGTCTGGAAGACCGAGGAGGTCGGGTAGATCGGGACGGTGACCAGGCCGGCCGCCCACGCGGCGAAGTCGAGCAGCGTCCACTCGTAGATCGTCCGGGCCATGACGGCGATCCGGTCGCCGGGCACCAGCCCCTCCGCGATCAGCCCTTTGGCCAGGGCCAGCACCTCGTCCGCGAAGCCGGCCGCCGTCACATCGGCCCAACTCCCCTCCGCCGTACGGCGGCTGAGCACCCGGGCCTCGGGCGCCGCGGCCGCGTTGTCGAACGGCAGGTCCGCGAGCGAGCCGTGGGTGGACGGCGCGACCAGCGGGGGCACGGACACCTCCCGCACCACCCCGTCCAGGCGCACGATCTCGGGTTCCACGAGCTGGGGCACACCGTCGTAGTCGGCGGCGGACGGGTAGGGCACGGACATGGCAGCTCCTGGGGCGCGCAGCTCGGTACCGCTCTGCTGCTGTGGTACGGACATCGCGTACCAATACGTTCACCGGCGGCGTGCGGCGGGGGAGTTACCGGCGGTCAGGTTCGCGATGGTACGGGGCCCACATGGGGGGTTGGTAAGGGTTCGACGATGATCCGGAGCCGGGCTTGTGCAACATCGGGGGTTATGTGACAAGTGCTCACGTTCGCTCCAGAACGGCCGTCACCCCCTGGCCGCCCGCCGCGCACACCGAGATCAACCCGCGCCCGGAACCGCCCCGTTCAGCCAGCAGCTTCGCCAGGGTCGCCACGATACGGGCCCCGGTCGCCGCGAACGGATGGCCGGTGGCCAGCGACGACCCGGCCACGTTCAGCCGACTCCGGTCGACCGGCGCGAGACCCCGCTTCTCCCAGGCCGCGAGCGTCGCCAACACCTGGGACGCGAACGCCTCGTGCACCTCGACGAGGTCGAAGTCGTCCATGGCCAGCCCCGTGCGCTCCAGCATCCGCGGGACCGCGTACGCCGGTGCCATCAGCAGCCCGTCCTCGCCGCCCACGACATCGCCCGCCACGAAGTCCACGGCCGCCGTCTCGTACGCCGTGAGGTAGGCCAGCGGCTCCAGGCCCCGCGCCTGCGCCCACTCCTCGGAGGCCAGCAGCACGGTCGCCGCCCCGTCCGTCAGCGGGGTCGAATTGCCCGCCGTCATCGTCGGCTCGGGCGCGTCGAGCCCGAACACCGGCTTCAGGGACGCCAGTTTCTCCACCGTCGAGCCCGGCCGCAGGTTCTGGTCGCGGGCCAGGCCCCGGAACGGGACCACCAGGTCCTGGAAGAAGCCCCGTTCGTACGCCGCCGCCAACCGCTGATGACTGGCCGCCGCCAACTCGTCCTGCGCCTCGCGCGCGACGCCCCAGGCCCGTGCGGTCACCGCCGCGTGCTCGCCCATCGACAGACCGGTGCGCGGCTCGGCGTTGCGCGGGATGTCGGGGACCAGATGGCCCGGGCGGATCCGGGACAGGGCCCGCAGCCGGGCGCCGGCCGACTTCGCGCGCCGGGTCTCCAGCAGGATCCGGCGCAGCTCGTCGTTGACGCCGAGGGGCGCGTCGCTCGCCGTGTCGGCACCGCCCGCGATGGCCGACTCGGTCTGACCGAGGGTGATCTTGTTGGCGGCGGCGATCACCGCCTGCAGCCCGGTACCGCAGGCCTGCTGGATGTCGTACGCCGGAGTGCGGGCGTCCAGCCGGGAGCCGAGGACCGTCTCGCGCGCGAGGTTGAAGTCGCGGGCGTGCTTGAGCACCGCGCCGGCCACGAACTCGCCCACGGCGCCCGGCCCGTCGAGCCCGTATCGCTCGACCAGCGCGTCCAGGGTCGCGGTCAGCATCTCCTGGTTCGACGCGGTGGCGTAGGGGCCGTCGGAGCGCGCGAACGGGATACGGGCGCCGCCGATGATCGCCACGCGGCGCGTTCGCGGGGATGCGAGGGGATGCTCAAGAGGGCTCATCTCGACCGGTTCCTCACCTGTGACATAGGCTTACCTACGGTAACCTTACTCCAGAGTAAGCAGCGTGGACCCGAGTGTGGGCCTCAGTGGGGAGATGGACATGGCGGACCGCTATCTGAGCTTCACCGGCACCGCACCCGGCCGTTTCCTGACCCGCCGCCTCGGGCTGCCGCAACCGGCCCCGCTGCGCCGCTGGTCCCCCGCGACTCCTACCCTGACCGGCGGCCTGCGCCACCTCACGGCCGGCAAGTCGGACCTCGACCTCGAACCGGTCCTCGCCCGTACGGAGTTGGCGGACGGGCCCGCCGACGAACCGGCCGCCGTCGTCCTGGACGCCACCGGGGTACGGGACGTCGAGACCCTCGCCGAGGTGCACGCGGCCCTCCACCCCGTCGTCCGGTCGATCGCGAGCAGCGGCCGGATCGTCGTGCTGGGTGCGCCCCTCGACGCCGGTGACCACCACCAGGCCGCCGTCCAGCAGGCGTTGGAGGGGTTCGTGCGCTCGCTCGGCAAGGAGATCGGGCGGGGCAGGACCGTGAACCTCGTCCGCCTCACCGACGCCCCCGCCGCCGAGTCGACCCTCCGCTTCCTCCTCTCCCCCGGATCCGCCTACGTCAGTGGCCAGGTGATCGCCGTCGACGCCGGCCCGGTGACCCAACCGGCCGACTGGGAAAGGCCGTTGACCGGACGCACCGCACTGGTCACCGGCGGCGCGCGTGGGATCGGCGAGGCGGTCGCCGAGACACTGGCCGAGAGCGGTGCCAAGGTCGTCGTACTCGACGTACCGCAGGCCGAGCAGGACGCTCGGCGCGTGGCCGAACGGCTGGGCGGCAGCGCACTCCTCCTCGACATCACGGCGCCGGACGCGGGCGAGCGGATCGCCGCGGCGCTCCCCGACGGGCTGGACGTCCTCGTCCACAACGCGGGCATCACCCGGGACCGCCGACTGGTCAACATGCCTGCGGACAGGTGGAGTTCGGTCCTCGACGTCAACCTGGCGAGCGTGCTGCGGACGACGGACGCGCTGCTCGCTGCGGGCGCCCTGCGCGAGGGCGGACGGATCGTCGCCACCGCCTCGATCGCCGGCCTCGCGGGCAACGCCGGGCAGACGAACTACGGCGCCAGCAAGGCGGGCGTCGTCGGCCTGGTCCGCTCCCTCGCCCCGCGCGCGCTCGCCGAGCACGGGGTCACCGTCAACGCGGTCGCGCCCGGCTTCATCGAGACGAAGATGACGGCCGCGGTCCCCCTCTTCATCCGGGAGGCGGGCCGCCGCATGAACTCCCTCGCCCAGGGCGGCCTGCCCGTCGACGTCGCCCGGACCACGGCCTGGCTCGCGCACCCCGCCTCGGGCGCGGTCAACGGACAGGTCGTACGGGTCTGCGGCCAGAGCCTGTTGGGGGCGTGATGCCGGAGTCCGTCGGGAGCGTGACGTCCGTGGCCCTCGCGCAGTCCCCCGCGCTCGGCCCACTACTCGCCCGGGGCGCCCTGCTCTCCCCCTTCAAACGGCCGCGCCCGGACGCGGAGTTCTCCCACGACCGCCTCGTGCTGCCCGCCCCACGCATCGACCTCGCACGACTGGCGGCCTACGAGCGGGTCTGCGGCTTCGCGACCGGCGACGACGCGCTCCCCCTCACCTACCCGCACGTCCTGGGCTTCCCGCTGGCCATGCGCCTGATGAGCGCCCGGGACTTCCCACTGCCGCTGCTCGGCCTCGTCCACACCTCGATCGACATCACCCGCCCCGGGGCTCTGCCGGCCACCGGCGAGTACGAACTCGCCGTGCGCGTCGAGGGATTGGCCCCGCATCGACGCGGCACCGAGGCGACGGTGGTCACGGAGTTGTCGGGTGGCGGGGAGGTGGTGTGGGAGTCGCGGAGCACGTATCTGGCCCGGCACCGGACGTCGGGCGAGGCGGGGTCGGAGGGGCCGGCACTTGAAGGGCTGGGGTCGGTCGCCGGCCAGCCGCCCCACGCGCCCCTGCCCGCCGTCGCCGAGTGGCAGCTCGCCGGGGACGTCGGCCGGCGCTACGGCGCCGTCTCCGGGGACCGCAACCCGATCCACCTCCACCCGCTCACCGCCCGCCTGTTCGGCTTCCCCCGGGCCATCGCGCACGGCATGTGGACGGTGGCCCGCTGCCTCGCCGCGCACGGGACGCCGGACGCGGTGCGGGTGCGGGCCGGGTTCCGGGCGCCGGTGCTGCTGCCGGGGACGGTGACGTACGCGGCGGACGGGGGACGGTTCGAGTTGCGGGGCGCCGGGGAGCGGGTGCACGTGTCGGGGACGGTGACCCCGCTCGGGCCGTGAGCGAACGGGACTACTGAGCCGTAGCCGAACCCGTCGCCGCGGCCGGCGGTTGCCAGGGTCGGCTCTCCATGAGGTTGCCGAGGCCCGCCCAGGCGAAGTTCATCAGGGTGGCCGCGGCCTGGCGGGCCGTGACGCCGGGGGTGGCGTTGGCCCAGGCGGCGAGGGACTCGGCGGCGCCGACGAGGGCCTCGGCCAGGCCGGCGACCTCACGTTCGGGCAGGTCGGGGTCGCGGTGCGCCTCGCGGGCGGCGACGACGATGAGCTGGGTGACGAACGCGACGATCTCCTCGCGCATCGCCGTGACCTCGGACGCGAACGGTTCACCATGGGTCCGGGCCTGGAGGTGCAGGACCGACCAACCCTCCGGGTTCTGCGCGGTGTGCGTGAAGAACGCCCGCAGCCCTTCCCAGAGTTGGCGGTCGGCGGGCAGTTCCCGGCGCACTCCGGCCCGTACCGCCTCCACCAGCGCCTTCGCCTCGCGGCGGATGCACGCGGTGAACAGGTCTTCCTTCGAGTTCAGGTACAGATACACCAACGGCTTGGACACGCCCGCGAGTTCGGCGATCTCGTCCATCGACGCGGCCATGTACCCGCGCTGCCCGAAGGTCCGAACGGCGGCGTCCAGCATCTGCTGTTCACGGACCGCTCGCGGCATCCGCTTGGTCTTCACGGCACCCATGAGGCACACACTAGTTGGCGGCGGCGCCGAGCAACCCTCCCGCGAACCGCCCGACAGGACCCACGCGGCTCACGCGGCTCACGAAGCCTGCGGTGCCTGTCCCTGCGCCCCCTGCGCCGGCGCCGAGTCGTCCTCCACGTCCTCCTGGCTGCGGTTCGCGTCCAGGTTGGCCTTCATCCGGTCCACCCGCTGGACGACCTGGACGGAGGCGCGGTCGCGCTCCTTGCGCAGCACCACGAAGCTGATCGGGGCGGAGATCAGCAGGGCGAGCAGGACGACCCACATGCCGTTGGACTCGCCGAGGCCGCGCGGGAAGACGCCGGAGTAGACGAGGCCCCAGACGACCACGAGGCAGCCCGCGAAGACTCCGAGGCGCATCAGCGTGTAGCGGAACATCTCAATCCACTCTTCCGATTCGAACTGTCCGAACGTCCCAAAGGGGCACCATTCAGTGAAGCACGCCCCACCGGCGATCTTGCAGGGGGTGGGCCCGGTTCAGACCCGCATCGGCTGCGGCGACTCGCGACGTGCCGGGTCCGGACCGTCGTACTCGCGGATGATCTCGTAGCGCGTGTTCCGCTCCACCGGACGGAAGCCCGCGTCGCGGATCAGGTCCAGCAGGTCCTCGCGGGTCAGCTTGTTCGGCGTGCCGTAGTTGTCGGCGTCGTGCGTGATCTTGTACTCGACGACCGAGCCGTCCATGTCGTCCGCGCCGTGCTGGAGGGCGAGTTGGGCGGTCTGGACGCCGTGCATGACCCAGAAGACCTTGACGTGCGGGACGTTGTCGAAGAGGAGCCGGGAGACCGCGAAGGTCTTCAGGGCTTCCGCACCGGTGGCCATCTGGGTGCGGGCCTGAAGGCGGTTGCGTACCTTCCCGTCCTTCACGTCCACGAAGTCGTGCTGGTAGCGCAGCGGGATGAAGACCTGGAAACCGCCGGTCTCGTCCTGGAGTTCACGCAGCCGCAGGACGTGGTCGACCCGGTGGCGCGGCTCCTCGATGTGGCCGTAGAGCATGGTGCACGGGGTCTTGAGCCCCTTCTCGTGCGCCAGGCGGTGGATCCGCGACCAGTCCTCCCAGTGCGTCCGGTGGTCCACGATGTGCTGGCGGACCTCCCAGTCGAAGATCTCGGCGCCACCGCCGGTCAGCGACTCCAGGCCCGCGTCGATCAGCTCGTCGAGGATCTCGGAGGCCGAAAGACCGCTGATCGTCTCGAAGTGGTGGATCTCGGTCGCCGTGAACGCCTTGAGCGACACGTCCGGCAGCGCGGCCTTCAACTCCCGCAGGGAGCGCGGGTAGTAGCGCCACGGCAGGTTCGGGTGCAGGCCGTTGACGATGTGCAGCTCGGTGAGGTTCTCGCCCTCCATCGACTTGGCGAGCTTCACCGCCTCCTCGATGCGCATCGTGTACGCGTCCTTCTCGCCCGGCTTGCGCTGGAAGGAGCAGTAGGCGCAGGACGCCGTGCACACGTTGGTCATGTTGAGGTGGCGGTTGACGTTGAAGTGGACGACGTCGCCGTTCTTCCGCGTCCGCACCTCGTGCGCGAGGCCGCCGAGCCATGCCAGGTCGTCCGACTCGTACAGCGCGATGCCGTCCTCGCGGGACAGCCGCTCGCCGGAGCGGACCTTCTCCTCCAGCTCGCGCTTGAGCCCGACGTCCATACCCACACCTTTCTCAGAATCCCGAACCAACCGTACGCCCACGCCGCTCACTCCTCTTCGGGCAGCTCTCCGACCCGGTTCTCCCACTTGGTGGAGAGCACGATGGTGGTACGGGTGCGGGAGACGCCCTTGGTCCCGCTGAGCCGCCGGATGGTCTTCTCCAGGCCGTCCACGTTGGTGGAGCGCACCTTGAGCATGAACGAGTCGTCGCCCGCGATGAACCAGCAGTCCTCGATCTCGGAGAGGTCCTTCAGCCGCATGGCCACGTCCTCGTGGTCGGCGGCGTCGGACAGCGAGATGCCGATCAGCGCGATGACGCCGAGGCCGAGCGAGGCGGAGTCGACGGTGGCGCGGTAGCCGGTGATGACACCGGCCGCCTCCAGCCGGTTGATGCGGTCGGTGACGCTGGGTCCCGACAGTCCGACGAGGCGCCCCAGCTCCGCGTAGGAGGCCCGGCCGTTCTCCCTCAGGGCCTGGATGAGCTGCCTGTCCACCGCGTCCATGCGATCGAAGCCTTCCGCTGAGAAGTTCCTGAAGTGATGAGGGGTACTGCCTGACGAGAGGTACTGCGTGCCGCGGGTGGCTCAGTCGGTACGGCCCCCGCCGCCCAGCTCGCCTTCCCAGCGGCGGTACAACCGGTGTTCGACGCCCGCCGCGTCGAGCACCCGTCCGGCGACGAAGTCCACCAGGTCCTGGATGTGGGTGGCGCCCGCGTAGAAGGCGGGCGAGGTGGGGACCACGACGGCGCCCAGGTCGTCCAGGGTCACCAGATGACGCAGGGTCTGTCCGCCCAGAGGAGTCTCCCGTACGGCGACGACGAGCGGCCGGCGCTCCTTCAGCGTGACGCTCGCCGCCCGCTGGAGCAGGTCCTTGGACAGCCCGAGCGCGACGCCGGCGACGCACGCGGTGGAGGCGGGCACGATCAGCATTCCCTTGACCGGGTACGACCCCGACGAGGGCCCGGCGGCGAGGTCCCCGGCGGGCCAGTACCGCACCCGCTCCAGGTCGGCGTCGAAGGCACCCGGCTTCCCGTCGGCCCCCCGCGTCAGCCATTCCCGCAGGTCGTCCCGCCAGTGCGCGTCCCGGAAGGCGATCCCGGTCTCGTCCAGGAGCGTGAGCCGCGAGGCCCGGCTGACCACCAGGTCGACGCTCTCGCCGGCCGCCAGGAGTGCCCGCAGCACGGACGCGGCATACGGGGTGCCGGAGGCGCCGGACACCCCTACGATCCAAGGCGTACGCGGCGCTTCTCCTGGCTTGACTGGGTTCACGCCCCCGAGCCTATCCGGCACCGCGGGCCGGGAACCGGCCAAGGGGGTCCGACCGTTCTTCCAGGGGGAACGGGTGGGCAGTGGGGGGTGTCATGGGTACCGAGCTGAACGGGTCGCGCGGCTGGTCACGCGGCGACCGTGCGAAGACCGCGGCCAAGGTGATGGTGGGCTGGGTCGCGCTGCTGTGGCTGCTCGAAGTGATCGACGCGGCGAGCGGCCACGCACTGGACGGCCTGGGCATCACGCCACGGACGCCCTCCGAGTTGATCGACGTCGTCCCGGCGGCATTCATCCACTTCGGCTTCGCCCATGTGGCCGCGAACACCGTGCCACTCCTCGTCATGGGCTTCCTCACGGCCCTGGGCGGCCTGCGCCGGTTCGCCGCGATATGCGCGGTGATCATCGTGGCCGACGGCCTCGGTGTCTGGCTCATGGCCCCGGCCCACACCAACACCGCGGGCGTCTCCGGCCTGATCTTCGGCCTCTTCGGCTTCCTGCTGGTCACCGGCTTCGTGGAGCGCAAGGCGCTGGGCGTCCTGGTCGGCCTCGTCGTCGGCGCGGTCTGGGGCACGTCGATCCTGATAGGCCTCGCCCCGACCCAGTCGGGGGTCAGCTGGCAGGCGCACCTGATCGGCCTGGTCTCAGGCGTGGCGACGGCGTTCTGGCTCGGCCGCCGCACCCCGGCCGCTCCCGCGCTTATACGGTGAGCCCGCGCACCAGCAGATCAAGCAGCGCGCACACGAACAGGGCGATCCCGATGAAGCCGTTGACGCTGAAGAACGCCCTGTTCAGGCGGGACAGGTCGTGCGGGCGCACGATCGAGTGCTCGTAGACGAAGGCGCCGGCGACGATCATCAGGCCGAGCCAGAAGAACGTACCGGCGTCGGTGGCGACGGCGTACCAGATGAGGAGGCCGGTCGTGAGGGCGTGGCAGACACGCGCACCGTGGATCGCGGCCGGGATGCCGAAGCGGGCCGGGACCGACATGACGCCGATCTCGCGGTCGGTGTCGACGTCCTGGCAGGCGTAGATCAGGTCGAAGCCGCCGATCCAGATGCCGACGGCGAGCCCCAGGATCACCGCGTCCCAGGACCACTCACCGGTGATCGCGAGCCAGCCGCCGATCGGGCCCATGGCCTGGGCGAGACCGAGGATGGCCTGCGGGAAGTTCGTGAACCGCTTGCCGTAGGGGTAGATCACCATCGGCACGACCGCGATGGGGGCGAGGGCCAGGCAGAGCGGATTGAGCAGGGCGGCCGAGCCGAGGAAGACCACGACCGCGACCAACGCGCCCGTCCAGGCGTGCTTCACCGACATCGCACCGGTCACCAACTCGCGGTGCGCCGTACGCGGGTTCCGGGCGTCGATCTCCCGGTCGATGATCCGGTTCACCGCCATCGCGAACGTACGCAGACCCACCATGCAGATGGTCACCAGCAGCAGCCGGCCCCAGTGGATGTTCCCGTCCATCCGGAACATCGCGGTGAGCGCGGCGATATAGGCGAAGGGCAGGGCGAAGACCGAGTGCTCGATCATCACCAGCCGCAGAAAGGCTTTCGTGCGTCCTGGCTGCGGGATCGCGGCGGAGGCGCTGCTCACAGGCCGTACTCCTTCCACCGGCGGTCGACCGTCGCCGCCGTCTCGGGGTCGGACACCACCATGTCGGGCCAACCGCCGTCGCGCGTGTAGCCCTCCTCGGGCCACTTCCTGGTGGCGTCGATTCCTGCCTTGCCGCCCCAGAACTGTTGGTAGGAGGCGTGGTCGAGGTGGTCGACGGGGCCTTCGACGACCGTGAGGTCGCGGGCGTAGTCCGTGTTGCCGAGGGCCCGCCAGGCGACCTCGTGGAGGTCGTGGACGTCGCAGTCGGAGTCGACGACCACGATCAGCTTCGTCAGGGACATCATGTGGGCCCCCCAGACAGCGTGCATCACCTTTTGGGCGTGCTTGGGGTATTTCTTGTCGATCGAGACGATCGCGCAGTTGTGGAAACCGCCCGCTTCCGGCAGGTGGTAGTCCACGATGTCCGGCACGATGATCTTGAGGAGGGGGAGGAAGAACCGCTCCGTGGCGCGGCCCAGCGGTCCGTCCTCCGTCGGGGGGCGGCCTACGACGATCGACTGAAGCAGCGGTCGCTTCCGCATCGTCACGCAGTCGATCGTCAGCGCGGGGAAGGGCTCCTGCGGGGTGTAGAACCCGGTGTGGTCGCCGAACGGCCCCTCCGGCAGCATCTCCCCCGGCTCCAGCCAGCCCTCGATCACGACCTCCGCCTGCGCCGGCACCTGGAGCGGCACCGTCTTGCAGTCGACCATCTCGATCCGCTTGCCCGCGATGAACCCGGCGAAGAGGTACTCGTCGATGTCACCGGGGAGCGGGGCCGTGGAGGCGTACGTCACGGCCGGCGGGCAGCCGAAGGCGATCGCGACCGGCAGCCGTTCGCCGCGCCGCGCCGCCACCTGGTAGTGGTTGCGGCTGTCCTTGTGGATCTGCCAGTGCATGCCGATGGTGCGCTTGTCGTGGCGCTGAAGGCGGTAGAGGCCGAGGTTGCGGATCCCGGACTCGGGGTCCTTGGTGTGGGTGAGTCCGAGGTTGAAGAAGGAGCCGCCGTCCTGCGGCCAGGTGAAGAGGGCGGGGAGCCGGTCGAGGTCCACGTCGTCCCCGGTCAGGACGACCTCCTGCACCGGCGCGTGGTCGCCCTTCACCTTCTTCGGCGGTACGTGCGTCATCGCGCCGAGCTTCCCGAAGGCCTCGCGCACCCCGATGAACCCCTGCGGCAGTTCGGGCCGCAGCAGTCCGCCGATCTTGGCGCTGATCTCCCCGTACGACTTCAGCCCCAGGGCCTTCAGCAGTCGCCGGTCGGTGCCGAACACGTTCATCGCGAGGGGCAGGTCGGAGCCCTTCACGTTCTCGAAGAGCAGGGCGGGGCCGCCCGCCTTCTGCACCCGGTCGACGATCTCCCCGATCTCCAGATACGGGTCGACCTCGGCCTTGACGCGCTTGAGGTCGCCCTCGCGTTCCAGTGCCCTGAGCAGGGAGCGAAGATCGTCGTAAGCCATGCGTCCCAGTATCGGCCACCCGCTACCCTGACCCCGTCACCGGGGCCGCCCCACCCGTAGGGAGAACGCACGATCATGCTCAGGTATCTGCCCTTCCTGCTGGTCCTGGCGCTGTGGATCTACGCCTTCATCGACTGCCTCAACACGCCCGAGGAGCAGGTGCGCAAGCCGCTGCCGAAGGTCGCCTGGGTGATCGTCATCCTGCTCTTCGGCGAGGTCCTGGTCGGCCCGATCGCCTGGCTGGTGGCCGGCAAGAAGCGCACCGCGCCCGGCGCGGGCCCCGCACAGGGCCGCTGGGTCGCGCCGGACGACAACCCGGAGTTCCTGAAGTCGCTCGACGAGGACGACCACAAGAAGGACGACCGCACGCAGGACTGACCGGCGACGGGCACCGGCCCGACGAGGGCGACCTACAGGTTGTACGCCGCCGAGCCCCTCGAAGCGGACAATGCGCCCCTGTGCCGGGAACGGTCGGAACCGGACACTTACCTCGCATGACGACTGCACCCGCCGACTCCACCGGCACCCTCGCCCCCGAATACGGTGACAAGGTCATCGCCGTCGAGACGGCGGGCTCCGAACCGATCCCCGACGCCGAACGCCACGGCAGCCCGCTCCAGTTGCTGTGGACCTGGGCGTCTCCGAACATCGAGTTCGCGACGGTCTACATCGGCGTGATCGCGGTCCTCTTCTTCGGGCTGAGCTTCTGGCAGGCCACCGGCGCCATCGTCCTCGGCACCGCGTTCGGCGCGATCACGCAGGGTTTCCTCTCCCTGGACGGGCCCCGGTTCGGCGTGCCGCAGATGGTGATCGGCCGGTTCTCCTTCGGCTTCCGCGGCAACATCCTGCCGTCCGCGGCCAACGGCCTGGTCGCGGGCGTGGGCTGGTTCGCGGTGAACAGCGTGAGCGCGGCCTTCGCGCTCAACACCCTCACCGGACTGCGCCCGTTGCCCTCGCTGCTCCTCGTGGTCGTCGCCGAGATCCTGATCGGCTTCATCGGCCACAACTTCGTGCACACCTTCGAGAAGTACGCCTTCCCCGCCCTCGCGCTGATCTTCCTTCTCGCCGGCGTGTGGACCTTCAAGGACGCGGACCTCACCGGAGGCGGCACGGGCGGCGGCATCGGCGGCTTCCTGCTCGCGTTCAGCGCGGCCTGGGGCTACGCGGCCGGCTGGAACCCGTACGCCTCGGACTACTCCCGCTACCTGCCGCGCACGGCGAACAAGCTGAGGACCGTCCTCTACCCGGCCGTCGGCCTCTTCGTCTCCGTCACCCTCGTCGCGGTCATCGGCGCGGCCTCGGCGACCCTCGTCGCGCCCGAGGACGCCACCCCGACGGCCGCCTTCACCGGTCATCTCCCGGGCTGGCTCGGCGACTTGGTGCTGATCGCCATCATCCTCGGCGCGGTCTCGGCCAACGCCCTCAACGTCTACTCCGGCGCGATCTCCATCACCGCGCTGGGCCTCGACCTCCCGCCGTGGCTGAGCCGCAGCGTCCTGGTCGTGGTCTCGGGCATCGCCGGTACGGCGGCGGCGTGGGCGTCGCTGTCCGACGCGGGCGCGGCCTACGAGGCGTTCCTGCTGGTCATCGCGTACTGGGTGGCACCCTGGCTGGGCGTGGTCCTGGTCGAGCGCCGGCTCCGCTCCGGCACCCCGGACGCCGAACTGGCCCCCCGCCTGACCGACCGCTCCTTCACCAACTGGCCGGGGCTGGCAGCCCTGTTGACCGGCGTCGCCGTGTCCGTCCCGCTCTTCTCCAACCAGGAGGACTACGTCGGCTACGTACCGAAGCACTGGCCGTCCTTCGGTGACATCACGCCGGTCGTCGGCTTCGTGCTGAGCGCGGCGGTGTACGCGGGGCTGTGCGCGGTGCGACGACCCAAGTCTCAGCCGGCGTCGAGCAGTTCGGCCTGATCGGCGTACTCGACCTTGATGTACCGGGCGTTCTCTGCCCCGTACGCCTTTTTCATGATCGGCTCGGCCTTGTCGGGGTCGTCGACCCCGACCCGGACGAACCCCCTTTCGTCCACGCCGACTTCGCGCATCCGGAAGCTGCCGTCCCAACGGCTCATGTCGTCGCCGATGCGGTCGGAGAGCTTGTTCAGCGTCTTCCGGCTGATGTCGGTGTCGTGCAGCCGGAGGGTCACGCCCTTCACGGCCGCGTCGCAGACGGCGGCGTCGAAGGCGTCGGAAGGGATGCGCCAGATGTCGGCGGCGGAGTCGTCCTCGTCCACCGAGAGGCCGGTGTAGACGGCGGCGTAGCGCTTCTGCGCGAGGTTGTCGACGTGGACGACGACCCGCATCAGCGGCGTGCCGTCGTCGCGGTCGGGAAGGCTGCCGACGGGTTGGTGACCCACGCACACGGTGGGGCCGCTGATCTCCGGCGCCGTCGAGACCCTCACCCCCTCGCCGCCGCACGCCTGGACCGCGCCCAGCGCCAGCACCACGGCCACGCCCGCCGACACGCGATTCCTCATGCCCTGCCCCCCTCCGTCCGACTCGTCACTGTGACGCCGGACCGGGGCGGGACGTTCAGCCCCGTCGCATGTCGTCGCGCAGGACCAGCGCGAGCAGCCCAGGGAAGCGGGCCTCGAACTCGGCGCGGCGCAGCCGGTTGACCCGCCGGGGGCCTTCGTCCCGCTGCTCCACCAGGCCGGCCGCGCGCAGGACGGCGAAGTGGTGGCTGAGGGCCGCCTTGCCGACGGGCACGTCGAAGGTGCCGCAGCTGCGCGACCAGTCGGCGGAACCGGCCAACTCCCGTACCAGCTGCGCCCGTACGGGGTCGGCGAGCGCGGCCAGGGCCGTGAGGACGGGGACGCCGTCGGGATGGGTGTGTTCGGGGGCGGCCCGATGACTGGTGCCGGCCATGGCGTCCGTGTCCTTCCCTGTCCGTCCACTCCGCTTGCCGAGTGTTCGACGAAAACCATACAGTGGCGAGTGTTCGCTTTTCATGGAACACTCGAACACTCTTCGACGGGACAGGTGCGGCATGCGCGCGATCGAGATCCAGGAGTACGGCGGTCCCGAGGTGCTGAAGATCGTCGAGGTGGACGCCCCCGAGCCCGGCCCCGGACAGGTCGGCATCGACGTGTCATACGCCGGGATCAACTTCGCCGACCTCAAGGCGCGGGAGACGGGGTACCGGGTGCCGGCGTTGCCCTTCCGGCCGGGCCTTGAGGTCTCCGGGCGGGTGCGGGCCCTCGGCGAGGGCGTCACGGGTCTGACCGTCGGCCAGGAGGTGACGGCCCTGACCGAGGGCGGTGCCTACGCGGACGTGACCGTCGCGGACGCGGTGACCGTCTTCCCGCTCCCGTCCGGTGTCGACCTGCGGACGGCGGCCACGCTCCCGACGGTGCTGCCGACGGCGTACGCCCTCGTGCACACGGTCGGCCGGCTCCAGCCCGGCGAGACGGTGCTCGTGCAGGGCGCGGCGGGCGGAATCGGCACGGTGGTGGGCCAGTTGGCGAAGGCAGCGGGCGCCGGGGCGGTGTACGGCGTGGTGTCGAGCGAGGCGAAGGCGGCGTACGCGCGGGAGTACGGATACGACGAGGTGTTCGTCGGTGACTTCGAGGCGGGCGTGCGGGAGGCGACCGGTGGGCGCGGGGTCGACCTCGCCCTGGACCCCGTCGGCGGCGACACCCTCCGGTCCTCCCTCGCCTCCCTCGCGGTCTTCGGGCGCCTGGTCTCCTTCGGCAACGCGGGCGGGGCGCCGGCCTGGACGGTCGGGCAGCCCGAGCTGTACCCGCGCGGCCTGTCGGTGGCGGGCTTCTCGATCCTCACCCTCGCCCAGACCGACCCGGCGGCGCTGCGGGAGCTGACCGGGCGGGCCTTCGCGAAGGTGGCGGACGGGACGGTGACCTTGCCGGTCACCGCCGAGTTCGGACTGACGGAGGCGGCGGAGGCACACCGGCTGATGGGCACGCGGACCAGCACCGGCAAGCTGCTGCTGCGGGTGGCCGACTGAGCGCCCCGCAGCGGGACTTCAGCGCAGTCGCGAGGACGACAGGATCGACAGCAGGTGGGCCGGGACCATCACCCAGGTGATGACGGCGAGCGCGCCCAGGGCCCAGCGGGTCGGTTCGATGCCGTCCGTGAGCGTGTCCGCGACCGCGGCCACCAGCAGGACCAGCGAGGCCTCGATGCCGTTGGTCACGCGGTGGATCTTGAAGGCGGCGGCGAGACGGCGGACGTTCGCCACGCCCTGGGAGCGGGGGCGGGTCGACTCGTCGTCGACGACGCCGAGACCCCGGCGGGCACGCGCCACGTCCACCAGGTCCGTCGAGGCCTTCAGCAGGACGACGCCCAGCGCGGTGGCGATGCCGATCGACAGCCAGCCCCCGACGCCCGATTCGGCGGCCCGGTAGCCGGCGCCCGCCATCAGCGCCGCGTCCGCCAGATAGGCACCGAGCCGGTCGACGTAGATGCCCGCCGCGCTGTTCTGCCCCTTCCAGCGGGCGACTTCGCCGTCGACGCAGTCGAAGAGAAGGAACAACTGCATGAGAATCACGGCGAGTACGGCACCCGTCAGACCCGGGATCATCAGCGCGGCCCCGGAGGCCACCCCGCACGCCACCATCGTCCAGGTCAGCTGGTCGGGCGTGACCGGCGTGCGCACCAGTTGCCGGGTGAACCGCAGCGAGACGCGCCGCATGTACAGCCGGCCCGCCCAGTGTTCGCCGTTGCGGCTCGCCAGCTTGGCCTGCGGCTGGCAGACCTCCCGCAGCTCCTCCAGTACCGGAGCAGCACCCATGACCGTTCCTCCACACCACACCTGGGGTTCAACTGCCGCACACGCGACGGTGATCGGCACAGGTTAGTCGACCCTCGCCCCGCCTCATTCCTTCGCCCCCCTGGACAATTCGCCCCGAATTTTGACAGCGTGACGCGACATGCCCCTCGACTTCTACGCCACCCACAGCACCTTCTCCGACCCCGGCGAACTGGCCCACCGCTACGCCGACCTGCCCCACGACCCCGCCCAACTCGCCCGCATATCGCGGGACTTGGTGATCCACCGCATGGAGGGCGGCCTCTTCGGCCACACCCACCCAACCGACCGTCTGCACAACGACGCCGAGACCCGCTACATCGACGACATCCTGCGGATCATCGTCGAGCGCGACGACGCCCCCCTCAGCCAACGGCGCGAGCCCGGAGACCGGTTCGTCGGGACCTGCCGGGACTTCTCACTCCTGCACTGCTCGTTCCTGCGGCACATCGGCGTCCCCGCCCGCATCCGCTCCGGCTTCGTCGACTACTTCGACCCGAACGGCCCGAGCGCCTTCCACAACGACCACGTCGTCACCGAGTACTGGGACGAGCAGCGTGGCTGGCTCCTCGCCGACGCCGAACTCGCCGACCCCTTCATGACCGACCACTGGAAGATCGACTTCGACCCGATGGACGTGCCCCGCGACCGTTTCCTCGTCGCGGGCGAGGCCTGGCGGGCGATCCGGGAGGGCGGCGCCGACCAGGAGGCCTTCGGACTCCACCCGCCGCACGAAGGCCCCTTCTGGGGCGAGTGGTTCGTCGCCGGCAACATCCGGCTCGACCTCGCCGCGCTCAACAAGGTGGAGACGCTCCTGTGGGACGTATGGGGAGAGGGAGAGGAAGAAGGGGGCGAGCCCGGGGGGCCGCTCTCGGAACCCGCCCGGGAGTTCTTCGACCGTGTCGCCCCGGTCGTGAGCGGTGACGTCTCCTTCACCGCGGCCCGCGAGCTGTTCGCCAAGGAGGACAGCCTGCGCACGCCCAACACCGTGACGTCCTATGCCCCGTTCAACGGGCCGAGCCGCGTCACCCTGCGCTGAGCCCTGACCCGCCGGACAGGCTCTAGGCCACCGTCCGCAACCCCCGTACCTGCCCCGCGCCCATCCCCCGCACCACCCGATGCGCGCAGGCCGCCGCCAGCAACTCCCCCAGCAGGTCGGGGTCGTCGATCTCCAGGCCGAGCAACGACTCGATGCGCTCCAGGCGTTGGTAGAGGGACTGGCGGCCGATGTGGAGGAGGGCCGCCGTGCGGGTGGGTGAGCAGCCGTGGCGGAGGTGGACCTCCAGGGTGCGGACGAGGTCGCTGGGGTGGGCCGCCTCCCAGGCCAGGAGCGGGCCCAGGGTGTGCTGGACGAGCCGGGCGAGACGGTCGCGGTTGGCGTCGACGCCGCCGCGGGTCAGCTCCCGTTCCAGGGCGAGCGCGCGGGCGGAGGTGACGAGGGGGCCGTCGGGGACGCCCGGCTCGGCGGCCGGGACGGTGAGCGCCAGCTCCAGCGTCGTACGGGCCGCCCGCAGGGTGTCGCTCCAGCGCAGCCAGCCGCTCGCGGCGGCGACCGCGTGCCCGACGGCGACGGTGAGCCCCGGTTCGGCGGCTGCGCGGAAGGCCTCCTGGACGGCGCGTACGGGGTCGCCGGTGCGCGTGACGGGCAGCGCCAGCAGCGCCAGGACGTCACCCGGGAACGCGGCCCGCAGCACCCCGGCCCCGCCCAGCAGCCGTACCGCCCGGTCCACCGCCCCCACCTCGCGCGTCCCGTGCAGCGATACGCCGATCAGCCGCGCCCCCGGCCCCGGATGGAACCCGGCGAGTGCCGACCGCGCCTCCACCTCGGGCTGGTTCAGGGCGGCCCGGTCGGCCAGGTCGGCGAGCAGGGCCGCCGTATGGTCGTCGCCCCACGGACGTACCACCGACCGCCCGGACAGCCCGCGCGCCACGATGGCCCGGTTGGCGGCCTCGGTGATGCGTACGAAGGGCACGACCCGGCGCATGGCCAGCAGGGGCAGGCCCAGGCGGCGGGCCTCGTCGGTCACCTCGGGCGGCATGCTCGGCAGGGAGCGGCCGACCTCCACCGCGAGCCCGGCCGCGCCGCGGGCGGCCAGCTCACGGACGTAGCGCCGCCGGTCCTCCTCCTCGGCGTCGGCCAGGCCGAAACCGTTGGTGAGCAGCAGTTCGCCGCCGTCCAGGAAGTTGGCGCCCTCGTAGACCTCACTCGAATGCACCCAGCGCACCGGGCGGTCCAGGGCGCTCTCGCCGGCCAGCAGTTCGGGCTCGGCGGCCCGTACGGGATCGAGGTCCAGGACCTCACGGAGGGTGAGTGCGGGCACGGGCACCTCCAGGGGCGTGGACAGTTCGTCCGGGGGCGGGATGTCCGGAGAGTACTTTCCGCACGTTGCCCTCGTGTTTCGGCCACTGGAGAGTGAGAACCATGGAGCTCATGGATCAGGCACAGGCGCGGACCTGGCTCACCACCGCCGTCGAGGAGGCCCGCGCCGGGCTCGCCGAGGGCGGCATCCCGATCGGCGCCGCGCTCTACGGAGCCGACGGCACCCTCCTCGGGCGCGGCCACAACCGGCGCGTCCAGGACGACGACCCCTCGATGCACGCGGAGACCGCGGCGTTCCGGGCGGCGGGACGGCAGCGGACATATCGCGGGACGACCATGGTCACGACCCTCTCGCCGTGCTGGTACTGCTCGGGGCTGGTCCGGCAGTTCGGCATCTCGCGGGTCGTGGTCGGCGAGGCGGCCACCTTCCACGGCGGGCACGACTGGCTGGCCGAGCACGGCGTGCGGATCGTCCTGCTGGACGACCCGGAGTGCGTCTCCCTCATGCGCGACTTCATCAAGAACAACCCGGCACTGTGGAATGAGGACATCGGTGAGTGACACCTCCGCCCCGCGCATTCCGACCATCGACCTGCGGCCCTGGCTGGCCGGGGACGAGCAGGTACGCAAGGGCATCGCCCGTACCGTCGACGAGGCCCTCCGGACCGCCGGATTCCTCCTGGTCACCGGGCACGGCGTGGACCCGGCGCTGCGAGAGGGGATCCGGGCGGCCGCTCGGGCCTTCTTCGCCCTCCCCACCGACGTCAAAGAGCCGTACTCCGCGAAGGTCGGCGGGCGGGGCTGGCTCGGGCCCGGGGCCGAGGCCAACGGGTATTCGGAGGGGACCGAGACCCCGCCGGACCTGAAGGAGTCGCTGACCTTCGCCACGCACCGGCCCTTCGCGGACCCGGTGATCAACGCGGAGTGGTATGCGCCCAACGTGTGGCCGGCCGAGGCGCCGGAGCTGCGGACGCTGTGCGAGGAGTACCTGGACCGGATGGGCGAGCTGGAGAAGCAGCTGTTGGTGCTGCTCGGCGACGCCCTCGGGCTCGAACCCGACTTCTTCTCCCGGCACATGGACCATCCGACGTACGGCTTCAACGTCAACTGGTATCCGGGCGTCGAGGTGGTCGGGGAGCCGGAGCCGGGGCAGTTCCGGATCGGGCCGCACACCGACTTCGGGACGGTGACGATCCTCGACCGGCAGGCGGGCAAGGGCGGGCTGCAGGTCTTCACGGACGAGGGCGGGTGGGAGGACGCGCCGTTCGATCCCGAGGCCTTCACCATCAACATCGGTGATCTGATGGCCCGTTGGACCGGCGACCGGTGGCGCTCGGGCCGGCACCGGGTGCTGCCGCCGCCCGCGGACGCGCCGGCCGAGGAACTGATGTCCCTCGTCTACTTCGGGGAGTGCACCCCGGGCACCCTCGTGGAGTCCGTGCCCGCGCCGGTGGGGCGGGTGGCGTACGAGGCCGTGGACTCGCACGCCTACCTGCGGGCGAAGCTGGACTCGATCACCGTGGACTGATCCGCCGGTGCCGGTCGGCGGATCCGCGGGCGCCCGTCGACCGACCCGGCGATACTTTTTGTAACCCAACGGTCACCACGCGCTCTAGTCCGAACCAACTCGCCCTCCTTACTCTTGAGTTGATAGACACCTCCGGGGGGAGCGGTGCGGTGGGCAGACGGTTGCACGGGCGCGGGGCACTCTTCGACGCCGAGCCGGCCGGTCTCGCTCCGCGGCTCGTGGGTCTGCGCCCGCACCAGCACCGCACCACCCCGTACGAGCACCCGCGCGAGCTGCCCTTCGTCCTGCTCACCGGCAGCCGCGGCCTCGGCAAGACCGCGGTCCTCGGCGAACTGCGGTCCGCGTACAAGGGACACACCCCGGTCGCGCTGATCGACTGCGCGCACTCCGCGTTCGCGGCGCCGTCGGGCGGGCGGCCCGCCGAGGCCTGGTCGCCGGTGTCGCAGGCGCTGCTGGTGATCGCCGAGCAGCTGGCCGAACCGGTGACCGGCGCCGGCCGGATCGTCTTCCCGCGGCTGATGTCAGGCCTGGTCGCGGTGGCCGCCGGGGGCTGGAACGACGCCGACTCGGAGCGGATCCGGCGCGAGGTGGAGCGGATCCTGCTGCTGAACGAGGGCGGGTCGTGGATCGCCGGGTTCGCCGGGCGGTGGGCGGGGCGGGTCGCCGCCAACGTCGTCGCCGCCGCGACCGGCACCGGGCCACTGGTCTCGGCGTCCATCGAGGCGACCCTGGAGTCGTTCTCCGACAGCTTCGTTCACCGCCGCCACGCCAAGGCCGCCACCTGGTACCGCGACTACCCGAACGCCTCCGGCAACGCCCGGCGCGGACTCATGCTGCTCTCCGGCCACTTCAGGGCCGGCGGCACCTCCCGCGAGCACGCCGAGCGCCATCTGGTGCGCGCCCTGCTCGCCGACCTCACCGAGGCGTACGCCGGGATGCTGCCGCGCATGCAACGCCTTGGCCGGCCGCTGGTGCTGATCGACAACGCCCAGTCCGCGCCCGGCCCCGGCCTCACCGACGCCGTTCTGCGCGACCGCGCCGACGGCATCGCCGACCAGGTCGTCTTCATCGGCGCCCTGCGCGGCGACGGCCGCCCGGCCCTGCGCAACGCGGTGCGCCGAGCACTGCCCGAGGTGACCCGGCGCAGCGGCTGGACGCCCGATCCGGCGGCGCCCTCCTCGCGGGCGTTACTGGTGGCGCTGCCGCCACTCAGCCCCGACGACACCCTGCACATCGTCGGCGCGGCCTGCGCGGACCTCCCGGTGCCGCCCCAACTCCCGCACACCACCCGCCGGTTGACCGGCGGCAACCCCCTCGGCATCACCCTCCTCGCCGAGTCGGCGGCGCAGAACCTCCCCGAAGCCACCTCGCTCGGCGAGTTGCTCACCGCGGACGTCCGCCCGCACGAGGAGAGCGACGGCGCACCGACCTATCTGGAGCTCCTTGGCCGGCTCGTACCCGCCGACCGCCGCGAGGAGTTGACGGTCCTGGCGGCCGCCCACGACCACGACTCCGCGGTCGCGCTGGCCGAGGCCCTGCTCCCGGACGACTTCGGTCCCGCGGACATCCGCTCCCTCCAGACCCGCCTCGCGCGGGAGGGACTGCCCGAGATACCGGGCCAGTTCGTCGGCGACGCCTTCGTCCGCACCCTCCTGCTGCTCGCCCTGCACCACCGCGACGCGGACCACGGCCAGTGGCGTACGGCGCACGAGACGCTGATCGCGCACTACGCACCGCCCGAAGACGGCGACGGGGACGGAGCCGGCGGCGACGACGATCCCGTCCGCGCCCGCTACCGGCTGCACCACGAACTCGCCCTGGGCGACGCCGAGTCGGCGGTCGCCTACCTCCGGGACACCTTCCCCTCCCTCCCCGCCGCCACCTGGCTGCGCTCCCTGCGCTTCATCGCCTCCGCGCCCTACTTCCACGCGCACGACGCCGACGGCCACGACTTCACCGGCCGGGACGACCGCCGGGCCGACGTGGCGCTCGGCCGCACGGACGCCGGGCACCCGCCGCCGGCCGGCGTGGACGGCGTACTGCATCTGCGGGTACGGCGGTTGCTGCACGCCGTGTGGCGGCTGACCGACCCGCTCGCGCTGCCCGACCCGAAGGTGGCCGACCGGCTGCGGTTCGAGCTGGAGCAGCTGTCCAACCTGCGCCCGGCCGGCAACGCGCTGCTGTGGCGGGCCTCGCGGGACTGGGCGGAGGACGCGGCGGCGGGCCGGGCGCTACGGGTGCCGGACGAGGCCGATGACGAGGGGGTGGCGTGATGGCCGGCAGGGGCTTCGGTACGTGGCTGCGCGAGGGCGTGTGGGCGATCCCGTTGCGCCGCTATCTGGCCGTGCTGGTGAGCGCCGCCCTGGTGGTGGGCCTGGTCTTCGTCGTCCGGGTGCTCACGCATGACGACCGGGCCTGCGCGGCGGGTGTGGTCCACCCGGAGGGCAGCGACGACTGCGTGGGCGTCTCGACGACGGCGTACGACTTCGGGCGGCCCCAACTCCGGGACGCGGTACGGGCGATCGACCGGGAGAACGACTCGCTCAAGCCGGGCGCCTATGTCACCGTCGCCCTGATGCTGCCGTACACCGCGTCCACCCCCTCGACCCTGAGCGACATCCAACACGAGCTGCAGGGCGCCTACTTGGCACAGTGGGAGGCCAATCACGCCGCCAACGGGCAGTCCCCGTCGATCCGGCTGGTGCTCGCCAACCCGGGGGCGACCAGCGATCACTGGAAGCAGCTCGTGGACCAGTTGGAGCCGATGACGAGGAGCGCCGACCGGCTGCGGGCGGTCGCCGGGGTCGGCATGAGCACCGACAACAACAAGAAGGCCGTGGCCGAACTGACCCGGCGGGGCATCCCGGTGGTCGGATCGTCGATCACCGCGGACGACCTCGCGAACGGCCAGGGCGGCAGGGACCCCTTCCCCGGGCTGGCCCGCGTCTCCCCGACCAACACGGACGAGGCCCGCGCCCTCGCCTCCTTCGCCAAGGTCAGCGCCGGGCGGGCGCTGCTGGTGTACGACAAGCCGGGCGACCCCTACACCCGCACGATCCAGGCGTCGTTCGCGAAGCTGATCAAGGGGTCGCCCTACGAACCACAACCGTTCACCCCGCCCGCCGACCGCACCCAGGAGGGCACGACCGCCAACACCTTCCGGCAGATCACCCATCTCGTGTGCGACACATCGAAGGAGACGGACACGATCCTGTTCGCCGGACGCCACACCCAGCTGCGGCAGTTCATCAACGCGCTGGGCGGACGCGGCTGCCAGGACCGGAAGTTCACGCTGCTGACGGGTGACGAGGGCTCCTACCTGACCGGCGAGAAGGCCCTGGACCGCAGTGCCCTCAAGCACAACCTCTCGATCCGCTACACCTCCCTCGCCCACCCGGACGCCTGGGCGAAGGACACCGCGAAGACGGGCGGTTCGGCGCGGGACGCGAAGGTGCTGAGCGACCTGCTGGCCAGGAGCGGGCGTGCGCCGGTCGGGCCGATCGGCCCGGTCGCCCTGGACGACGGCCAGTTGATCATCGGCTATGACGCCATGACCCTGGTCGTGCACGGCATCCGCGAGGCGACGCCGGACGGCAGGACGGCGCCGCCGCTCGCGGACGTGGGCCTTCAGTGGCCGCAGGTCAAGGGCTCGCTGCGGGTGAGCGGGGCGAGCGGCTGGATCTGTCTGGACGTGCACGGCAACCCGTACGACAAGGCCGTGCCGATCGTGGAGCTCACGCCCGAGGGCGACTCACGGTTCGTCAAGATCGCCTGGCCGGAGGGCAGGCCCCCGGGCAAGGAGTGCCTGCCCCCGTCGTAGGCACTCCCCGCCCGGTCCGCTCCTCGCGCTCAGACCCCCGCGTACGAGTGCTTGCCGGAGACGAAGATGTTGACGCCGTAGTAGTTGAACAGCCAGCAGCCGAACGCGATCAGGGCGAGGTAGGCGGCCTTGCGGCCCTTCCAGCCGGCCGTCGCGCGGGCGTGCAGGTAGCAGGCGTAGGCGACCCAGGTGATGAACGCCCAGGTCTCCTTCGGGTCCCAGCCCCAGTAGCGGCCCCACGCGGACTCGGCCCAGATGGCGCCCGCGATGATCGTGAACGTCCACAGCGGGAAGACGGCCGCGTTGACGCGGTAGGAGAACTTGTCCAGGGACGAGGACGCGGGCAGCCGCTCCATGACGGAGGTGGCGAAGGTGCCGGGCTTGCCGCCGTTCTCCAGCTTGGTCTCGTAGGAGTCCTTGAACAGGTAGAGGACCGTGCCGACGGCGCCCACGTAGAAGACCGCGCCGCACAGGATGGCGGTCGAGACGTGGATGTACAGCCAGTACGAGTGAAGGGCGGGAACCAACTGGTCACTGGCGGTGTACAAGACAGTGACGGCGATGCCGAGATCGAGGAGGACCGTCGTGATCAGGAACAGGCCGAGCCAGCGGACGTTCTTCTTCAGCGCGAGCAGCGTGAGGTACACGGCCACGGCGACGGTGGAGAAGGTGATGTTGAACTCGTACATGTTGCCCCACGGCGCCCGCTCCACCGAGGCGGCGCGAGCGATCACCCCGGAGAGCTGGACGAGAAAGGCGAGCACGGTGAGCGAGACGGCGATACGCCCGTAGAGGTCGCCCTGCGCGTCACCGCCGTGTGCCCCGGGCCCGTCCGGCACGTCCCGCGCACCGGCCGCGGAGCGTACGACGACGGTGGGCCGCTCCAGCACGGCGGTACCGCCGGCCTGCTGCACGGTGACGGCCGGCCGCTTGGCGGCGGCCTTCGCCTCCGGCGTGAGCGCGGCGGCCGTGCGGCCGACCCGGCTGCGGCTGCCGAAGAGCCATTCGGCGATGTACGCGAAGAAGGCCAGGGTGTAGACGGCCATCGCGGAGTAGATCAGCGTGTTGCTGATGTTCGCGAGGTGTTCGTTGGTCGCGGTGGCCAACTCGGTTCCGGCGGCGAGAGTCACGTCTCAGCCCCTTCGGCAGGTACGGCTTCGGGTTCGGGGGTGGTGGGGTCTTGGTCGGTGGAGCTGGTTCGAGTGGTGGAGCCGGTGCGATCGGTGGTGCCGGTTCGATCGGTGGCGTCGGACTCCGGCGCGCCCGGTGTCTGGTCGTACAGGATCCCGGCGAGGTCGCCGAGTTCCTCGGGCAGTTTGGCGGACTCGCTGCGGCCGAGCCCGGCCATCTCGACGACGGTGACGCCGTCGGGTCCCTGGGTCGCGCGCACCCAGACCCGGCGGCGCTGGATGAACAGGGAGGCGGCGAGGCCGAAGATCGCGGTGAGGGCGGCGCCGAGCGCCCAGTCGGTGCCGGGCTGCTGGACGACCTGGAAGTTGGCCCACTGCTTGGTGCCGGTGTAGGTGATCGACCCGGCGCCGTTCGGGAGCTTCATGGTCTCGCCGGGCTCCAGGTTCTCCCTGAGCTGGGCGCCCTTGGCGTCCTTGAACTCCTTCACGTGCGACTTGTCGAGCTGGTACACGCTCTGCGGGATGCCGGAGTCGATGCCGAGGTCGCCGTGGTACGGCGTCAGGTTCAGCACCGGGTTCTCCAGCGCCGGGAAGGTCGAGGCCGTCTCGTTGCCCTTGGTGTAGGTGGGCAGGAAGAAGGCCGAGACGCCCAGCTGTTCGGTGACGCCCTTGGCGTTCCGGTAGCCGTCGAGGACCTTGACCACACCGGTGGAGGTGACGTTGGAGTCGAGCGGGAGCATGGCCACGGCGTCGTTGTAGACGACCTTGCCCTTGCCGTCGCGGACGGTGATGACGGGCGCGTAGCCGTGGGCGGTGAGGTAGACCTTCGAGTCGCCGATGGTCAGCGGCTCGTTGACCTTGACGAGGGTCTTCTGGTCCTTGCCGTAGGCGCCCTTGGTGTAGGTGATGGCCGCCTGGTAGATGCGCGGGGTGCCCCGGTTGGGGCCGGTGGCCTCGTAGGTTCCGGTGAACTTGTTGAGGGTGAAGCTGAACGGCACCAGGTCGTCGGAGCTGAAGAGGTTGCCGGACTTGAAGTCGTCGTAGGAGATGAGGGTGTTGGAGAAGCCGTCGCCCTCGACGACGAGTTTGTTGCCCTCGGACTTGAAGAGCTGGCCCCAGGCGAAGGCGGTCAGCATCACGATCAGGGCGATGTGGAAGGCGAGGTTGCCGATCTCGCGCAGATAGCCCTTCTCGGCGGCGACGGCGTCACCGGCGAGGTGGGCGCGGAAGCGGCGCTTCTTCAGCAGCTTGAGCGCGGCCTCGCGGACCTGCTCGGGCTCGGTCTCGGTGCGCCAGGTGGTGTAGGCGGGCAGCCGGGTCAGCCGCTTGGGCGCGCCCGGCGGCCGGCCGCGCAGCTGGCCGACGAACTGCCAGGTGCGCGGAATGATGCAGCCGATGAGGGAGACGAACAGCAGGATGTAGATCGACGAGAACCACACCGAGCTGTAGACGTGGAAGAGCCCGAGCCTGTCGTAGATCGGCGCGACGAAGGTGTGCGTCTTGCGGAAGTCGGCGACCTTGGTCTCGTCGATGCCGCTCTGCGGGATCAGCGAGCCGGGGATCGCGCCGAGCGACACCAGCAGGAGCAGCAGCAGCGCGACCCGCATCGAGGTGAGCTGGCGCCAGAACCAGCGGGCCCAGCCGATGACGCCGAGGGAGGGCAGGTTGGGCAGCTCCTCCTTGGGCGCGGTGGACAGCTGGGAGCCGGCGGCGCCGAGGTCCTCGTCGGGGCGCTCGGGGGTCGCGCCGGAGCGGGTCTTGGAAGGCGTGCTCATCGATCAGATCCCCACAGTGAAGCCGGCGGACCAGGACTGCATGTCCTGCACGAGACGGTCCCAGGCGCCGGTGAGCAGCAGCAGACCGGTCACGATCATCATCGTGCCGCCGATCCGCATCACCCAGACGTAGTGGCGCTTGACCCAGCCGAAGGCGCCGAGCGCCTTGCGGAAGGCGACCGCGGCGAGCACGAAGGGCAGGCCGAGGCCGAGACAGTAGGCGACGGTCAGTATGGCGCCGCGGCCGGCGCTCGACTGCTGCGAGGACAGCGCGAGCACGGAGGCGAGGGTCGGACCGATGCAGGGCGTCCAGCCGATGCCGAACAGCGCGCCGAGGAACGGAGCACCGGCCAGGCCCGCGACAGGCCGCCGGTGGAAGCGGAACTCGCGCTGGGTCATCCAGGGCATCAGGCCCATGAAGAAGACGCCCATGAGGATCATGAGCGAGCCCAACACCTTCGACAGGACGCCCTTGTTGTCCTGGAGGGTGTCGCCGAAGTAGCCGAACAGGGCGCCGCTGGAGACGAACACGGCGGTGAAGCCGAGGACGAAGAGGGAGGCGCCGGCGAGCATCCGGCCGCGCCGGGCCTCGGCCAGGTCGGTGCCGGTGACGCCGGTGACGTAGGACAGATAGCCGGGGACCAGCGGCAGGACGCACGGGGAGAAGAAGGAGACGAGGCCGCCGAGCAGGGCGACGGGCAGGGCGACGAGGAGGGCGCCGTTGAGCACCGTGCCGTTGTATCCGGTCGCGGCGAGCGTGGTGACTGCGCTCACGTCACTTCTCCGCGAGGACCGGGTCGATCATCTTGCGCAGCTTGTCCTCGCTGAGCGCGGCCAGCGAGCGGGCGGCGATCTTCCCTTCCCGGTCGAGGACGAGCGTGGAGGGGATGGCCTGCGGGTTGAGCGTGCCCTTCTTGAAGCGGAGCATCAGCTTGCCCGTCGGGTCGTACAGGCTGGGGAAGGTGACGCCCTGCTGCTTCTCGAAGGCGGCGGCGCTGGAGGTCTTGGTGTCCCGGGTGTTGATGCCGACGAACTGGACGCCCTTGGCCTGGAGGTCCTGGTAGACCTTCTCCAGATTGGGCGCCTCGGCGCGGCACGGCGCGCACCAGGAGCCCCACACGTTCAGGACGACGATCTTGCCTTTGTAGGAGGCGACGTCGAGCTGCTCGCCGTCGACGGTCTTGCCGGACAGGTCGGGGGCCGCGGCTCTCTGGCCCTTCTCGGCGGTGGAGATGCCGTCCTTGCCCATCACGAAGTTGGTGTCACCGCCCCCGCCGGAGGTGCCGCCGGAACCGCACGCGGTCAGGGTCAGCGCGGCAGTTGCGGCCACCGCGCCGAGCAGGGTGGCACGGCTACGGTTCGAGCACTGGGGGGCGCGGCTGGCGGCACTCATGTGAAAAGTTTCGCATGCCCGTTCTGGGGATCTTGCCCACCCCCCTCACAGACACCTGGCGGGCGGAAACCCGCATTTCAGGCGGCCTGCCAGGGGCCTTTCTCACGCGGCCTTCCCGGACTCGGTCGACGAGCCCGACGAAGGGGTGCCCGAGGGGCTGGTGATGAAGCTCTTCCAGCCGCTGGCCGGCGCCTGCCCGACATCGAGGCCGCGCAGCTGCTCCAGCACCTCGGGCTTCTGCACGTCCATCCAGTCGACGAACTGCCGGAAGGAGACCATGCGTACGTCCTCGCCCTTCTCCTTCTCCTTGGCGATGTACTTGAACGCCTCCTCGACGGCGTCCATGTAGAGGCCGCCGTTCCACTGCTCGAAGTGGTTGCCGATGAAGAAGGGCGCGCGGTTGCTCTCGTAGGCCCGCTTGAAGCCGGATATGTAGGACTGGGCGGCCTGGGTGCGCCAGCCCGGGTAGTTGTAGGCGGGCGCGTTGGTGGAGTTGACGGACTGGTTGGCGAGCATGTTGTAGTCCATCGACAGGACCTCGAAGCTGTGCCCGGGGAACGGGATCGCCTGCAGCGGCAGGTCCCAGATGCCCAGCTTCTTCTGCGGCCAGACCTGACGGCCGCCGGGCGAGGAGGCGTCGTAGCGCCAGCCGAGTTCCTTGGCGGTGGGCAGCAGGTTGTCCTGGCCGAGCAGACAGGGCGTACGACCGCCGACGAGTTCCTTCTCGTAGTCGAAGGGCAGGGCCGGCAGATCGGTCCACCCACTGTTGCTGCGCCACTCCTTGACGAACGACTTCGCCTGCTCGATCTCGCTCTTCCACTGCTGGGACGTCCAGTTGCCGACGGTGCCGTAGCCGCCGCAGAAGTGGCCGTTGAAGTGGGTGCCGATCTCGTGCCCTTCGAGCCAGGCGCGGCGGACGTTGGTCAGCGTGGCCTTGATGTGCTCGTCGGTGAGGTAGCCGATGTCGGAGGCGCCGCGCGGGTTGTTCGGCGGGTTGTAGAGGCGCTTCTTCGACTCGGGCAGCAGGTACACCCCGGAGAGGAAGAAGGTCATGGACGCGCCGTGCTGCTTCGCCAGGTCGAGGAAGCGGGGGAAGAGGCCGTTGCCGACCTCGCCGGCGCCGTCCCAGGAGAAGATCACGAACTGGGGCGGGGTCTGGCCGGGCTCCAGCGGCTCGGGCTTGGCCGGCTGGTGGGGCTGCTTGCCGGTGAAGGAGGTCGACCCGTCACCGAGGGGGCGGACGGGGTGCGTCGTCGGCTTCTTGGTGCCGCCCCCGCTTCCGGAACCTCCGGCGTGGCTGGACCCGCCCGACCCCGTGAGGGTGCCGCAGCCCGCGAGCCCGGCGGCGGCCACCGCACCCGCACCGGCTCCGAGCATTCCCCGTCGAGTGAGACTCCGCATTGCTTCCCCATCCGTCGCGTCCTCTGTGGTCAACCTGTGAGAGGACGCGTCGGACGGGAAAGTTCGCTGGGGACTATCCGCGTTCCGAGACAAACGTCACGGAACCGTCTCAGCGCTGATGGAGTCGTCCCGGCGCTGACGGAGTCGTCTCCGCGCCGATCGGGCGGATCGTCAGGCGCCGAAGGCCTTGTCCTTCCCCTTCACCGGCTT
Source organism: Streptomyces pseudovenezuelae (assembly GCF_029892565.1). Lineage (GTDB taxonomy): Bacteria > Actinomycetota > Actinomycetes > Streptomycetales > Streptomycetaceae > Streptomyces > Streptomyces pseudovenezuelae_A. The sequence continues at coordinate 559,786 of NZ_JARXVH010000007.1, forward strand.
GGCGCCGGCGAGGAGATGGGCCGGGACGAGGTCGCGGGCGGGCTCGGTGTAGCCGACGGACACGATCTTGTCGCCCCGGTAGGTGAAGGTCGTCAGGGAGGCGAGCGTGCACTGCCGCTTGCGCGGGTCGTGCCACAGCCGCCGCTTCTCGACGTAGGACCGCACGATCCAGATCGGCAGCTGGTGGCTGACGACCACGGCCTCGTGCCCGCGCGCCCGGTCCTTGGCCGCGTCCAGCGCGCCCATCATCCGCACCACCTGGTCGACGTAGGGCTCACCCCACGACGGCCGGAACGGATTGACGAGGTGCTTCCAGTTCTCCGGCTTCTTCAGCGCCCCGTCCCCGACCCCGAACGTCTTGCCCTGGAAGACGTTGTCGGCCTCGATGAGCCGCTCGTCGGTCGCGAGGTCGAGCCCGTGCGCCTTGGCGATCGGCGTCGCCGTCTCCTGGGCCCGCTCCAGCGGCGACGCGACGACGTACGTCACATCGCGCGGCGCGAGATGCTCGGCGACCCGGTCGGCCATCTGCCGCCCGAGCTCGGACAGGTGGTAGCCGGGCAGCCGCCCGTAGAGCACCCCGTCCGGGTTGGCGACCTCGCCGTGCCGCATCAGGTGTACGACGGTGAGGTCGCTGCCGGCCGTGTTGTCGCTGTCGCTCATGCTGAGGTGGCCTCCGCCGCCGCTCGGGCCGCCGCCGGGAGGGCGTCGGCGATGCGCTGCACGGCCCGCTCGTCGTGGGCCGTGGACACGAACCAGGACTCGAAGGACGAGGGCGGCAGATAGACGCCCTGCGCCAGCATCGAGTGGAAGAAGGCGGTGAAGCGGAAGGACTCCTGCCCCTTGGCGTCCTCGTAGTCGCGCACCGACCGGTCCACGAAGAAGACGGAGAACATGTTGGAGGCGTTCTGCACGCGGTGCGCGACGCCCTCCTTGCCGAGCGCCTCCGTCACGAGCGACTGGATCTGCTCGGACACGGCGTCGACCTTGACGTAGGCGGCGTCGTCGAGAAGCCGCAACTGCGCGAGGCCGGCCGCGGTGGCGACGGGATTACCGGAGAGGGTGCCGGCCTGGTAGACGGGCCCGGCGGGGGCGAGCCGCGCCATGACGTCTTCCCGCCCTCCGAAGGCGGCGGCGGGGAAGCCACCGCCCATCACCTTGCCGAAGGTCATCAGGTCGGGCCGGACGCCGTCGATGCCGTACCACCCGGCGCGGCTGGTGCGGAACCCGGTCATGACCTCGTCGGAGATGAACAGCGCGCCGTTCTTCGCGCACGCGTCCTTCAGCCCCTGGTTGAACCCGGGCTTCGGCGGGACGACGCCCATGTTGCCGGGCGAGGCCTCGGTGATCACGCAGGCGATCTCGCCGGGGTGCCGGTGGAAGGCCTCGTTGACGGCTTCGAGGTCGTTGTACGGCAGCACGATGGTGTCGGCGGCCTGGGCCCCGGTGACGCCGGGGGTATCGGGCAGAGCGAACGTCGCCACCCCACTCCCGGCCGCGGCGAGCAGCGAATCGACGTGACCGTGATAACACCCGGCGAACTTGATGACCTTGGCCCGCTGAGTGAACCCACGAGCGAGCCGAATGGCGCTCATGGTCGCCTCGGTCCCGCTGCTGACGAGCCGCACCTGCTGCACGGGCTCGACCCGGGCGACGATCTCCTCGGCGAGCGCGACCTCGCCCTCACCGGGCGTGCCGAAGGAGGTGCCGCGCGAGACGGCCCGCTGCACGGCGTCGATCACCTCGGGGTGCGAGTGCCCGAGGATCATCGGCCCCCAGGAGCACACGAGGTCGACGTACTCCCGCCCGTCCGCGTCCGTCAGATACGGACCGGTACCGGACACCATGAACCGGGGCGTGCCGCCGACGGCGCGGAAGGCGCGCACCGGCGAGTTCACGCCGCCCGGCGTGACGACGGACGCACGGTCGAACAGGGCCTGTGAGACAGGCGCTTCGTATGAATAAGGCAGTTCGCTCATGACCTGCGACTTCTCCGACCTTCTCCGTCTTTCTCCGACTTCACGGACTCCGCTTGCCTGTGACCTCCTCAGGGTAGGCCAGGGGGCGCGGGGGGCCGGGGGCACGCCTGCGGACCGGGGAGCCGCCCACCTGACCAACTGCCCGATCCCCGACCGTTGGGCCACTATTCGGCCATCGACCGACCACGCCCCGACCATGGGCAGGCCACCGCCCCCGGGCGATCTGCGAGACTGGAACGTGATACACACAGCTCACAGATGCCATCGTGTACGGGGGCTGCGAAGATCCTGCGGACAGGTGTTTCAACGCACGTTTCGGCGGGCGGCCGTGGGGGAGGTCACTGACACGATGATCGGGTTGCGCGGCGGGGGCCACGCGTCCTAGAAAAGCAGTCGGGTGGAGATATGCATCGCGGTGGCGGACTGGGCGAGGGGACCGACGACCTGGGTCCTCGACGTGCCCGAGGGGGAAAGCACCGACGCGAGGCGGAGGATTCGAACGAAGCACGTCTGCCGGACGCGCGTCAGGCACACAGTGAGCGCCTCAGGGCGGGGAGCAGGAATGGTGGTCGGGTGGGGGTGACGTACAAGTACTTCGGCGCGCCGGACGGCGCGACCGCCGCCCGCGTCCCGATCTCGATGCGCCCCGAGGAGTTGGGCGGCGACGAGCTCGGGATGAACGGCATGTTCACCAAGATCAAGCCGGAGACGATGGCGGCGATGGTCCTGACCGGCATCGAGGGCGTCCCCCTCCACAAGGTGCCGCCCCTGGAACTGGTCGTCCTCCACCCCGACTACGCCGTGGTCAAACTCCCGATGACGGTCGTCGACCCACTGCGCGGCATAGGCGAGGAAGCGGTCGGCGCGGCAGCGTTCATCTGGTCGACGGTCCCGGACCGGGGCGGGCCCCGGGACGCCTTCAATGTGTACCAACTGCTGCATGAATGGCAGGACTTCAGCCACCGGTTGCATGAGGCGGGGCATCAGCCTTATTGCCTTGTCTGGCCGTGAGCTAGAGATTCGCTGGTAAGGATTCGCTGGTAGCGGGCGGGGTTTTCGGACCCCGCCTTTGTCGTGTCGGCGGGGGCACGGCTGCGCCGACTTGTACACCCGGTACTGATCGATCTCGGCGGACGGCCAGGTCGTGCAGGCCACCCGACTCCCCACCGCCAGGGCCGGCGACACCACGATCAACAGCACGCCCCTGAGCCGCGGTCGACCTGTCCAACGCGGTTCGTCCACTCTGGGCTCCGAGTGCGCCCACGTCCCGCTCATCCTTCGCCGCCCCCGTCGGACCCACGCCTTTCGCCAGTATCCGCCGGCGCACCGACAACGGGCGTGGCGGGAGGTGAGGATGACGACCGTCGTCTTCAACTGCCGCCGTCTCAATCACCGTCAGGGACACCTATTCGGGGACGTGGCTGACGCCCCGGCGCCGTGCACACAATTGCTCGCGTAGCTGCGCGCCGCCGATCCTGGCATCCCTGGTTGGACACGAGTGAGGCCACAAGATGGCATTGCAAGTGGCAGAGGGAGACGAAACTCCCATTGCCTACGGCACGGAACAGCAGGACTCTGTCCGCTTTCCCGAATCTCCTGGATCTCCTGGATCTCCTGAACTTCCTGACTCCTCTTCGTTCATCGATGTCAGCGCGCCCTCTTTCCGTTTCGACGACCGTCGATTACGCGCGGCTCGTGCCGAGGGCCAACTCCTGGACTGTGTTTACGGTCCCGTCGTCTGCGATCACGCGACCGTCGGACGGCTGTTGCGGCAGCCGACGCTGGTGCACGATCCCTGGCGGCAGCTTCGGTGCTCCGGGGTGACGGACCACGCGATCGGGTCATGGTTCGCTTCTTTGCTCATCTTCTCCCGGGCCGAGGATCACGACGCGCTACGGCAGAGCATGCGTCCCCTCCTTCGCGGTCCGGCCTTCGATCCGTCCTTCGCCGCCGCGCAGGCGCTCGCCGCCACCGCCGAACTCGACGGTGAGTGCGAGTTCGTGGCGGACGTGGCCGACTCGATCGTGCTCGCGCAGGCGGCGCGGTTGCTCGACATCGACGGGGAGACCTATCGCGAAATCGCGCAGCCGGTGCAGGATTTGGCGCTCATTCACCGGTTGATGCCGTTGGAGACGCTCGCGCAGGCGAAGGCCGCGGTCGAGCAGGTGCAGGACTTCCTCGGTCGACTGGCCCGCAGGGAAGGCGTCTTGGCGGCCGAGCGCACGGACTGGACGCGCTCCAGGATGTCGCTCCTCATCGGGTTCGAGCCGTATCGGCTGGCGCTGGGACAGATGGTGGCCGTGCTGGCGGACCATCCACGGGCCTGGTCCGCGGCGGCCGACGACGAGACGATCGCCGAGTCCGCGGTACGGGAGCTGCTGCGGTGGATGCCGACTGCGCCGATCCAAATCCGGTTCACCGAAAGGCCGTTGACCCTGGCCGACCGGACACTGGAACCCGGCCGACCAGTACTCCTGTGCGCGGTGCAGGCCAACCGCGACGCCGAACCGGACGGTGACATCTACCGCCCACTGCGCGTACCGTCCCGGCCCCACCTCAGCTTCGGCGCCGGCCTTCACTACTGCATAGGCGCCACGGCCTCCGAGCGCCAACTCGCCGCCGTGTTGTGCGCATTGGCGGCGAGATTTCGCGTACCGGAATTGACCGGCGAGGTGCGTTGGGGCCCACCGTCCGGAGTGCAGGGGCCGGTCGAGGTGCCGGTCCGTCTGACTCGACGTCCGCGCGCCTCATGGAAAGACGGGCCATGCCCATCGCTCTAGTGTCCCATTGCCTGCTGAATCAGAACGCGAAAGTCAGTGACGGAGCCATCTGTCCCGGAATCGTCTCACCGGTGATCGACCTGCTCCGGGAACGAGGCTTTCGTATTCTGCAGATGCCCTGCCCGGAATTCACCTTCGCCGGACCGGATCGCTGGTGGCAGTCGAAGGAGCAGTACGACACCCCGACGTACCGCGAACACTGCCGTGAGCTCGCGCGGGCGGTCGTGGACGAGATGGTCGTAAACCCGTTGGCCGTAGACCCGTCGGCCGTAGACCCGTCGGCCCCCGGCACCGAGGTCGTCGTCATCGGGATCGACGGGAGTCCCTCCAGCGGGGTCGACCTGGTCACGAGTGCCCCCGGCTGGCGTGGTGAGCCGGGGCGGGCCGACGCGTGGACGGTGGTACCCGGACGCGGTGTGTGGATCGAGGAGTTGGAGGCCGAGTTCCGTTCACGCGGACTGCGGCCGCCGCGCATGGTGGGCGTCGGGATGGATCTGCCCGGCGCGACGCCGGATTCGCTGCGGCTCGACCTGGAGAGCGGGTTGGCGGGATGAGCGCGGCGCCCGAGATCGCGGACGGCGCCGCTCCGGACAGTCGTGGCGGGCGGGTCGCCGTGGTCGCGGCGGAACTGGTCGGCGCACCGGGCGTGTTGGACGTACTCGCCCACGCCGGCTACGGAGTGATCGCACTCCCCGCCACACCCAACCCCACCCTTCTGCGATGCGCGGTCATCGACGCACACCAATACGCGGCACGTGGCTACGCCGTGCGGAAGGTCGGCGTACACCGGGAGGACGTGCGCGGGGAGTGCGACGACGACGGCCTCCACCGCAGCGAATGGAACGCGCTCGCGAGGGCGCTTCGACTCACCGCCCTCGCTGTCCCCGAGTGCCTCGTGAGCGTCGATTCCGGGCCCGAACCGCTGGACCACCTGCGGAAGTTCCTGAACTCCTGACCGTCACCGAGACCCGACACGGCCGATCCCCACGTGCCTGATCATGCGACACCGCCGACAGGAGTCCGCCGATGACCGACAGCTCGCCCACCGTCCCCCTCTTCAGCGTCCCGATCGAGGACCCGAGGTTCTACGTCGCCGATCCGTGGCCGACGTTCGCCCGGATGCGGGAGCACGCGCCCTTCTACTACTACGAGCCCCTCGACACCTTCGTGGTGACCCGGCACGCCGACATCCGGGCCATCGCCGGTCTGCCGGAGACCTTCGTCAGCTCCAGGGGCCTCTTCCTCAACGACGTCAAGTACCAGGCGCAGGCGGGCGATGAGTTGATCACCGACAGCTTCTTCCCCGAGGGCGGTGAGCAGGTCGGTACGACGGACCCGCCGCGCCATGCGGAGTTGCGCCGCGTGATGGCGCCGGCGTTCTCGGCGGAGGCGATGGGGCGGGTGCGGGAATCGTTGACGCGGGACGTGCGTGGGCTGGTGGACGGAATCACCCCGGACCAGGTGGTCGACTGGGTTTCCTACGCCGACCTGGTGCCGATCAACGCCGCGATCCGCCTGATCGGGCTGCCCCACACGGAGTTGGAGCGCGTCCGGTTCTGGAGCGACGAGTTGGAGAAGCTGGCCGGTGACCTGACGTTCGAGGAACTGCGCGCAGCGGCGGCCGAGTTCCGGAGTCTGCAGCGGTTCATCGTCGAGAGTCTGGAGGGCAAGCGCCGGGGGCCCGGCGACGGCGACCTCCTCACCGTCCTGCTGACCGCGGAACTCGACGACAAGGGCGTGTCCGAGGCCAACGTCGTCATGTTCGCCATGACCATGCTCGCCGCCGGCAACGACACGACCCGCTCCCTGCTATCCGGCCTGGTCCATCACCTGGGCCGGCACCCCGACCAGTGGGAGCTGCTCCGCCGGGACCGTTCGCTGATCCCGGCGGCGATCGAGGAGACCCTGCGCTACGTCACACCGGCCCGGGCGATGCTGCGGACCGCGACGGAGGACGTCGAGATCGGCGGTCGGCCGATCCGCGCCGGACAGCACGTGTACCTGATGTACATGGCGGCCAACCGGGACGAGTCCGTGTTCCCCGACGCCCACCGGTACGACGTCACCCGGGGCGAGAGCGTCAAGCACCTGGCGTTCGGCGCCGGCATCCACCACTGCATGGGAGCCCGCCTCGTCCGCACCGAAGCCCCGATCGTCCTCGACGCCCTGCTCGACCGTTTCACGGGCGTGAAGCCGGCCGGCGAGCCCACCCCGGTCCTGAACCACATCCGCAACGGCTGGACCGGCATGCCCGTGGTCTTCACCACCTGAGCCCAGTCGGCCAGCCCGTCCCTGCCGCGCTCAAGTCGGCCTTTGACCGTCGGCAAAGTGCACCAGCACCATCTCCACCAACGCCTCGACATCGCCCTCCACCATCGGCTCCCCCGTCATCCCCATCCGATGGAGCAGCCCCCCGACCACCACGTCGATGAAGAACAACACCCGGTGTTCCGGCTCGCCGAGTGCGTCCTGGAGGGCGAGGCGGTACGGGTCCTGCAAGCGGGTGGCGAGGATCTCGCGGAGGGCCGGATCGCTGACGGCGTCGCTGAAGACGCCGGCGAAGGCGTCGCCCACCCCGGGTTCGCCGATCTTCGCCGCGATCCAACGGATGGCGGAGGACATGAGCTCGGCTCGACTGACCGCCTCCAACGGCGCCGGGCCGAACGCGTCCAGGAGGCAGTCCACGATCAGCTCGCCCTTCGACGGCCAGCGCCGGTAGACCGTCGACTTCGCGACGCCGGCCGCGGTGGCGATGCGCTCGACGGTGGCGCGGGCGTAGCCCAGTTCCTGCACGGTGCTCAGCGTCGCGGCGAAGACCGTCGCGTTGACGCCGGTGCGGGGGCGACCGGGGGGCCTGCCGGGGGGTTTGGCGGATGTGGTCGGAGCCATTCCCAGAGGGTATCCGGTTTCGCTACCTTTGGTATCGATACTTGAGGTCGCGAAACTCTCTGGGCGCGGCATGGGACGACATGAGCGAGGAGCCGACATGAGCGAGGTCACTGCTGTCGAGCGGCCGCCCGAGCCGGACTGGCCGGCGATGACCGCCGAGGAACTGGTCGCCTACCGCGACGCCGAGAACCGCTTCCGGGCGTCCAGCGCCGCGCGGCCGTTCACCGGCGATCCGGATCCCGGCGCCACGATGGAGTGGCAGACCGTGGCGTTGCCCGGCCGCGCGCTCCCGGTCCGGGTGTACCGGCCGGTCGCCGGGCCCTACGGCGAGGGCAGTGAGGGCAACCGCGACGGCGTAGGCCGCCCCGGCCTCCCCCTCGTACTCCACATCCACGGCGGCGCCTTCGTAGGTACGGCCGTACAGAGCGACTGGGTCAACAGTCACCTCGCCGCCCAACTCCCCGCAGTCGTCGTCTCCGTAGAGCACCGCCTCCTCGACCAGGACACCCCCCTGTCGGCGGCCGTCGAGGACGGCTGGGACGTGCTCCAGCATGTGGTGCGGCACGCCCCGCAGTGGGGCGTCGATCCGGCTCGGACCGCCGTCTTCGGGGAGAGCTGCGGCGGGTTGATCAGTGCGCTGGCGGCGATCCGGGCCAGGGAGACCGACCTGCACCTCACCGCGCAGGTGCTGGTCAACCCCGCTGTGGATGTGACCGAGGCGATGCTCGACCACGACTCCGTCACCGAACACCCCCGCACCCCGACCCTCGGCTTGCCTCAACTGCGCCTGTTCCAGCGGCTCGCCGTTCCCCCGGGGACCGACCCTCGCGCGCTCTCACCCCTGTACGCCGACGACCTCGACGGGCTGGCGCCGGCGCTCGTCGTGGTGCCGACCCACGACCCCGTGGCCGATCACGGTCGCCGTTACGCCGAACGCCTGCGAGCGGGCGGGACGCCGACGCGGCTCACCGAGTACCCGGGCGCGGGGCACGCGTTTCTCAGCGTGCCGGGGCTGGCCCCGCAGGCCGCGGCCGCGCGGGCGGAGATCCTCGACTTCCTGCGGGCCGCCCTGTGAAGCGCGTCGGTGTCATCGGAGTCGGCGAGATCGGCCGGGCCGTCGTGACGGGCCTGTGCGAGGGGGAGGGCAGCTCGGACGACAGATCGGACGACAGGTCGGATGTCCGGTCGGACGACAGATCGGACGTCAGGCCGGACGACAGGTCGGACGTCAAGTCACCGGCGGTTTTCCTCTCCCCCCGCGGAGCCCGCATCACCGCCGAACTGGCCGCGCGCTACGCGGACGTGGCGGTCTGCGCCGACAACCAGGAGGTGGTGGACCGTTCCGAGGTGGTGATGATCGCCGTACGCCGACAGGACCGGCACGAGGCGCTGGCCGGCTTGCGGGTGGGCGGCGACAAGGTCGTGGTCAATGTGATGGCGGGCGTCGGCAACGACGACCTGCGCCGGACGCTCGCCACCGACGCCCCGCTCGTACGGGCCATCCCGCTGCCCGCCGTACGCGAACGCCGTTCCGTCACGGTGACGTACCCCTCGCATCCGGCGGTGAACTCCCTCTTCGAGGACTTGGGCGGGGTGCTCCCGGCCGCGGACGAGGCGGCCTTCAACGTCTTCTCCGCGCTGACGGGAACCCTGACCACCCACTACTGGTACCTCGCCACGCTCACGTCCTGGGCCGTCGCCCACGGCATCCCCTCCGACGAGGCGGACGGCTACGTCCGCAGCCTCTTCCAGGGAGTCGGCCGCGCCCTGAGCGACGGGACCCGCACCCTGCACCAGCTCGCGGCCGACCACGAGACCCCGAACGGGAGCAACGAACGCATCCGCACTACCTGGTTCGACGGGGCCAACGGCGGCGCCCTCAACCAGGCCCTCGATGACCTTCTGGCCGACCTGAACTAGCCCCGAGGTGACCGTGCGTACCCATCAGCGCGTCATGGCGGGGGCGGCAGGTTCCGCGACGGTGTCTCCACCGGTGGCACCGACAGCCCGCGGGTACGACGCCAAGCCGCCCGGGCCCGCGGGTGGTAACGCCGCTCGAACGGCACCAGGTGCCAACCCAGCGCGACCGTGCGGCCCAGCAGCCACAGGGCGACGGCGCTCCGGCGGGACCAGCGGTAGCCCAGGCGTGCCCGTATCGTCGGCGGGTACATCCCGACGGTGAGCCAGACCATGGGACGCGTCGCGGGGACGCGCAGCACCTTCCACAGGGCGTCCGGGAGCCGGCGTAGAGCGGGCGGTTTGGCGAGATCGCGGATGTCCAGCACGGCGCGCGTCGGCCAGTTGTCTTCCAGGACCTCGGCGCACATCCGGTCGAAGTAGGCGCAGAAGTCAGGCCAGTTCGCCGGGGCGGGGCGGTCGCTGACCCCGTAGAGCCGGTACCACTGCAGGCTCTCGGCGTAGAGCTGCTCCTTCTGTTCCGTCGTCAGTGGGCGGCCGAAGTACTGGCAGACGAGGACGGGGATCATGATGAAGGTCGCGTGGGCCCAGAAGAAGGTGTCGGGGTCGAGTGCGTGGTAGGGGCGGCCGTGGCGGTCCACGCCCTTGATGCCGAGGTGGTAGTCGCGGACCTGGCGGGCGGTGCGGGCCGCGTCCGGGCCGTCGTAGACCACTCCGGCGATCGGGTAGAGCGAGCGGAACAGCCTCTCCCAGCGCTCCTCGAAGAACCGTGAGTGCTCCTGTACGCCGGCGCCGAGACCGGGGTGCATGTTCTGCATCGACCCGGCCCACAGACTCAGCAGCAGGCTCCGCCAGTCGCTGAAGTACCGCCAGGCGAGCGACGACGGGCCCAGGGGCTCGGGCGGGGCGGGTGAGTTGAGCGGGTTCGGTGTCAACGGAGGTGCCTGTGGGTCATCTGCCCAGCCTCTCGCTCTCACCGCGCCCGCACAATGAGCTTGCCGGGTCCGGGCATTGAGACGCCGGGCCTCCATGGACCGGGACCCGGCGCTCTCCTCATCACCTGCACTGCGTACTACGGACACACGGCACATGAGCCGTGCCCGTGCCCTCCGTCCGTACGCCCAGGCCGGAGCCGGGGATCGTCAGGGCGATCCCCGTCAGCACCGCCGCGACCAGCAGGGCGGCCAGCGCCCCCGCCGTGGTCGCGGACGGTCGCTCCGGGCGCACTCAGCTCGCCGTCCCGCCCGGCGTCTGCTTCTTCGCGTCGACGACCGCGCGCTCCGTGATGGCGCTGGTGAATATGACGGTGCCGGCCTTGAACTCGCTGTCCGCCCCCGGCTTGACCACCACGACGCGCTCGCCGAGCAACCGCAGGCTCTTCTTGTCGAAGATCCACTCGGTGCGGTCGCCGGTGTTGTCCTGCCGCGCGATCGCGATCCCGTGGCGGCCCTCGGCGTCGACCGCGTCGTCCACCGCGACGACCCCCGGGATCTTGGCGGCGGCCTTGTAGAGGGCGGCGGCGACGTCCGCGGGCGGGTAGCTCTCGGTCAGGAGGTCGCCGATGGCGACGAACGCCGCCTGGTCGCGCGGGACTTCGTGGTCCCGGACGGCGTCCGACTCCTTGTAGATCTGCCGCAGCAGCGTGTCGGGGTCGGTGGGCAGCTTGACCAACTGGTCGTACGCGCCGCCCAGCGGGACCTTGCTCTCCAGGGTCATGCCCTTGTCGCTGGTCTCGCCCGCCTCGATCAGCCAGCCGTCCAGCCCGTCGACGGACACCCAGGCCTGACGGGAGTGGAGTTCCTGGCTGACGACCGTGGTCTTGTCGTCGACGGTCTTGGGGTAGGTGCTGGCCACCTTCGAGGCCACGTAGATGAACTGGCCGTCGTGCGCGGTGGGTCCGGAGGTGTCGGCGGCGGCCAGGGAGATGCGGTCCAGGAGTTGGGGGGCGCCCTTGGCGTCGGCGGCGCCGATCGTGGTGGTCAGCGCGGGGCCGGTGGCGAGGGGGGTCTTGCCGTCGCCGTTCCCGCCGGCCAGGGCGAGGCCGCCGACGACCGCGCCGGCCAGGGCGCAGGCCATCGCGGGCAGCAGGATCGCGCGGCGCAGGAACGGGTTGCGGCGCTGCGGGGTGACCACCGGGGCGGCCGGGCGGGTGGCGCTGCGAAGGTCGTCGTGGATCTGGGCCATCATGTGCTCCTTGTGGAACTGGTGGCGGCCCGCCGGCAGATCCCGTTCGACGGAGGGCAGGAGGTCCTGGGTCTCCGTCCACTCAGCCGGGTGCGGCTGGGAGGGGCTGGCGTTCATCGGTTTCCTTCCTGTGCGGACCGGACCGCGTATCCGCGATCTCCTGTTATCTGCCGGTTCGTGGACCCGAGTTCCCGTTTCTCCCGACCTTCTTGGTTCTCTCTTCTCTCCCTGCCTTCTCGGCTCCCTCGGCCTTCTCGGCTCCCTATGCCTTCGCTGATCTCTCGGCCTTTCCGTTTCAGCTCGGCGTCGGCGAGCTTGCGCAGCTTGCCGCGGGCGCGGGACAGGCGGGAGCGGACGGTGCCGATCGGGATGTCGAGGGCGCGGGCCGCGTCGGCGTACTCCATGCCCTCCCACAGGCACAGCACCAACACCTCGCGTTCGGGGCGCTTCAGGGAGCCGAGGGCGGTCAGCGTGGCGGCGATCCGGTGCCGGTCGTCCAGCCGCCCCGCGGTCTCCTCGGCGTGGTCGGCGACCTGTGTCTCGCTCACGCCCGCCTCGGCGGCGGCGGTGGCCGCGGCCCGGTAGCGCCGGTTGCTGCGGTAGTGGGAGCGGGCGACGTTGGTGGCGATGCCCAGCAACCACGGCCGCAGGGAGCCCCCTTCGGCCTCGATCGACCCGTGGCGCCGCCAAGCCTCCATGAACGTCGCCGACATGACGTCCTCGGCCACGGACCAGTCGGCGGTCAGCCGGAAGGCGTGGTTGTACACGGCGCGGGCACAGTCGTCGAAGAGTTCCGCGAAGGCGTCCGGATCTCCGGCCCGTATCCGGGTTCGCATATCTGTGGTCACGTTCTCAACTGACCGGCCGAGCGGGCGAGTTCCGGTGATGCGCGTCACATTCTCTTACGGCGTGCCCTACGGGGTTCACGGCGGCCGGGGTCTGATTTTTCCGGTTCTCCCTGGACCGGGCCGGGTGCCGACCCCATACTTTCCTGTCCGTCACCGTGTCCAACACCGTGGCCGTCGCGTGAGGTTCGGGGGAGCCGTGTACTGGGACACCGTCGCCGAGGATGTCATCTACCGGCGCGCCGTACGCGCGTGTCTGACCGTGCCCCGTATCCGCCGGCAGCTCGAAGCCCGCCCGGCCGTGACGGCGAACGACGTCGTCCGGGCCATGTCTTCGCAGGACAACATCGCCGACGTACTCGCCTGGGGCGGCGGCTCGCACGCCGCGTTCCACTCGGTCGCCGTGAAACGGAAACAGGTGCAGGATCTGCTCCGCAGCATCGCGGAGGAGGCGGAGTGGGACAGCCGTACCGCGGCCTTCTACGTGACTGCCGCGGTCACCGTACTGCTGTGGTTCGGCGGCGCCCCGTTCCTGTACACCCTCGCCGTCCTGCTCACCCTCACCCTCGGCGCGCTGGCCCTCGTGCTGGAGGCCTCCCGGTCCCGGATCCAACTCCTGCTCTGGGGACTTGGCGGCGTCCTGTTCACGTTCGGCCTGTCGGTCCTGGTGCCGTTGTCCCTGTTCCTGGGCCGCCGTTGGTACCGGGTGCTGGTCCAGCGCACCGCCGGCCCGGTGGTACAGAAGGCGGTCGACGGCCTGCTCGGCGAGGATCACGACACGCTGCTGCTGGCCACCGACTACGACGGGCTCCGCTCGCCCAGGGACAGCAGGTGGCTGATCGACAACGCCGCGCTCGGCCAACTCCTGCGCAAGATCAAGCAGATAGACGGCGGCACCATCGCCATCAGCGGCCCGCGCGGCGTCGGCAAGACCTCCCTGCTGCGCAAGTGCACGGCCCCGCACGACTTCTCGGTCTTCGCCGAGGCGCCCGCGGCCTACGCCCCGCACGACTTCCTGACCTCGCTCTTCGTCCAGGTCTGCGAGACCTACATCCGCGACGCCGGCCACCACGTCCCGGAGTTCACGCGTCTTCCCCATCTGCACCGGGTGCTGGGCCGGCTCGCCCTGCCGCTCCAACGGCTGGTCCGCTGGCTCGCGTTCGCTCTGCCGGCCGCCGGACTCGTCACCCTGGGCCTGTTCGCCACGGCACGCTCTCTGCAGACCGAGCACAGCAACGAAGTACGCCGCTACGTCGCCGACCTGGCCGACACCGTGCGCGAACACGCGTTGGACGTGTGGCACGGGCAGGCGGTGGTCGCGGGACTGGCGGCGACCTGCGTCGGCGTCGCCATCTGGATGATCCGGAGCTCCCCCACCGTCGGCGTGGTCCTGCGCAGGACGGGGCGCACGGTGTACCAGGTCGTGGTCGTCGCGCTGTGCTGCGGACCGTTCATCTCCCTCGCATTCGACCCCGAGATCCGGCGCAACGCGGCGTCCCTGCTCCACGACGGGACGTTGGCCTGGTGGCTGTTGCTCCTCGTGCTCTCGATCGTTCTGCTCGCCAACTACCCGGCCCGCGACGTGGTGGTGAGGATCAGCGAGTGGGAAGTACCGAAGCGCTGGTTCTACGCCCCACTCGTGCGGCTTCTTCCCTTTGCCGCGCTCGCCGTGCTGATCGCCTCGCGCGGGGGCCGGGCCATCCTCACCGACTCGGAGAATCCCGAACGCATCCTGATCTGGCTGCTGGGCATCGGGCTGGGGAAGTTCCAGTACCGCTCCTGGACGTTGATCCGGCCCGAGCCGAAACTGGTCGCGGCCTGCCGCAGGCGCCTCTACCAACTGCAGACGATCCAGAGCTCGTCGGCAGCCGTCACCACCGGGGCGACCCAACTGCTCAGTCTCGGCACCTCGCATACGACCTCGCTGTCGACGATCCCGCCCAACTACCCGTCCCTGGTGGCCGACTTCCGCCTGCTCCTGGCCGACATCGCCCAGGACATCCAGTCCCGCGGGCAGCGCTTCATCATCGCGATCGACGAGGTGGACCGGCTGGGCACCGACGCGGAGGCGCTGGCTTTCCTGCGCGAGATCAAGGCGGTCCTGGGAGTGCCCGGGGTGCATTTCCTGATCTCCGTCGCCGAGGACGTCGGTGCCGCCTTCGTACGGCGCGGCCTTCCGCACCGCGATGTGACGGACAGTTCCTTCGACGACGTCCTGCATGTACAGGCGCACGTTCTCGCGGAGTCCACGGGCGTGCTGCGCAAGCGCGCCGACGACATCTCGCCGCCGTTCGTCCTGCTCTCCCACGCCCTGTCCGGCGGAATCCCGCGTGACCTGATCCGTTACGGACGTCGCCTCGTGGAAGTGCGGGACACGACGCACGACGTGGAACTCACCGACATCTCCAAGACGGTCATCCTGGAGGAACTCTCGGAGACCCTCGCCGGCTTCAGGACCCTCCTGGCCAAGTACCAGTGGTCCGAGGACACCAGCGTGATCCTCGGCTCCTTCCGCGGTCTCGTGGGTCACCTGCGGACCGCCTGCCCGTGCCGCGGACGCGAGGAGCAACTCTTGCTGGCCCTTGAGCACTTCGCCATCCACGCACCACGCCAGCAGGACCACTCCACGGGAGACGCGGTGGCCGACGAGGCCCGCCCACTCATCGACGAGGCCGCCGCCTACGCCTACTTCTCCCTCACCCTGCTCGGCGTCTTCGGCCGCCCCCAGTTCAACAGCCGGATGGCCGCAGCCCGAAGCCGAGGCCCCGACGGCGACCCCGAACTCCTCGCGGAGGCCCGCCTCGAACTCGCCGTATCCCCCTACAGCGCAAGGAAGTTGATCGACGGCATCCGCCTGGCCTGGGACCTCCCCGACTCCCCCGCGGCCGCGGCCCCGACCTTCGTCCCACCCCCGAGAAGCACGGCGTGCACCGTCCACCACCGGTCCTGACCCGACCTCAGTCCACGCCCGCCGCCCCGAACACCCGCCCCCTCATCCCGACCCGCTCGTACACCCCGACCGCGCCCACATTCCCCGCGTCCACCATCAACGCGGCCCGCCCGTGGTCCCGTACCAACTCCCCCACCACGAACGCCGAAACCTCGCCCCCCAACCCCCGCCCCCGCGCCCCCGGATGCGTGACCACCCCGGCCAGGAACCCGCACCCACCCGCCGACCACGCGTCCGCGGCCACGGCGAGCAGCCGTCCGTCGGCTTCGTCGCGCAGCCCCGCCCAGCGGCGGACGCCGGGGCGGCCGGGTTGGGCGTAGGAGTCGGGGAAGTGTCGGGCGAAGAGGTCCCCGGCCGCCCGTTCGCCGGGCGCGTCCAGCCAGCCGACGCGTTCCGGACCGGCCGCCGCGTGCGGCACCGTCGTCTCCATCCACAGGAACGGGCCGCCACCATGCCCGAGTTGAGGAATCCCGCGCACCAGTCCGTCGATCAACCCCGCCTCGCCAAAAGGGCGATAGGTCGGCCCGACCTCGCGCAGCACATCTCGTACGAGGATCAGCGCATCGGCCTCCTCCCCGGCCACCGCGATCCGGTCCCGCCCCGAAAGGCCGGGGCTCGCCACCGCCGTAGCCAAGCCGTGGCGGTAGACGCGGACGCCGGGGGCCGGGGAACCGTCGGGGCGGAGCTGGGCCGCCCAGATCAGGTGGCCGTCGGTTTCTCCGTAGACCCCGTCGATCACCTGGTAAGACCCGCCGGCGCCCCGCCCACCGTGAACCCGATCACCGAGCCTCCGCCCTCCCTCCGGTAGGCGAAGGGGGCGCCGGCGTGGGCCATGGCCACCTCTCGGACGATGGAGAGGCCCAGGCCGGAGCCGGGGAGGGAGCGGGCGTCGGCGGCTCGGTAGAAGCGGTCGAAGATGCGGATGAGGTCGGCTTCGGCGACGCCGGGACCGCGGTCGAGGATCTCGACGCGGACCGTGCCGGGCCGGGCGGGGCCGGAGACGTTGATCTCGATCGGCTCGGTGCCGTCGCGGTCGAACTTGGCCGCGTTCTCCGCGAGGTTGGAGATCGCGCGGGTCAGCATGCCGGGGCGGCCGTCGGTCGTCGTGTCGCCGCTCGCGCGGACCGTGATCTCGCGACCGGTGCGGCGCCGGGCCAGGCCCGCGACGTCCTCGGCGATGTCGGCGAGGTCCACCCGCTGCGGCGGCTCCGTGTCGGACTGACCGGCCGCGAGGTCGACGAGTTCGTTGACCAGGTCGGTCAACTCCCGCGCCTCCTGGGAGAGGTCGGCGACCAGTTCGAGGCGGGTGGCGGGGGGCAGTTCGTCGATACGGCGGAGCAGGGAGATGTTCGTACGCAAGGACGTGAGCGGCGTACGGAGTTCGTGGCCCGCGTCCTGGACCAGACGGCGCTGGTCCTCCTCGGACTGGGCGAGCCGGCCCAGCATGCGGTCGAAGGCGCGGCCGAGGCGGCCCACCTCGTCGTAGCCGGCGACGGGTACGACGATGCCGAGCCGGCGCGTGCGGGCCACGTCCTCCGCGGCGGAGGTGAGGATGATCAGGCGGCGGGTGATGCGCCGGGCCAGCCACCAGCCGACGATGCCGGCGCCGGTCACCACCGCGGCCATCAGGATCAGCGTGCGCTGCTGCAGCGCCCGCAGCAGATCCTCGGTGTCGCTGAACTCCTGCGCGACCTGCACCGCGCCGTGTCCGCCGCCGAGCGAGACGGTCGCCACGCGGTAGACGTCGGCGCCGACGTCTACCTCCTTGTGCTCGGCGATCGTCCCGGCCGTACGGTCGGCCGCGATCGCCCGGTCGGCGGACGTGACCGGCAGCGCCGGGCTGCCGGAGTCGATCACCGAACCGTCCGGCCCGAGCACCTGCACATCGGTCCGGGCCGGCCGCACGATGTCGTGACCCGGCGCCGACGAGGAGAAGTCGCCGGGCGTCATCGTGTGCTGGCGCACCTCGTCGCGCAGATCCTGCACGACCTGGTCGAACACCGACTCCTGGTCGACCCGGACCAGCCGGGCGGCGGCGCTGTAGGACAGGACGCCGACGAGCACGGTGACGGCCGCGGTCACCGCCGCGAAGGACACCGCGAAGGTGGTGCGCAGGGAGACCAGGCCGGGCCGCCGTCTGACCAGCAGGCGCCGCAGTCGCCCCACTCAGTCCTCCCGCAGCACGTAACCCACACCGCGCACCGTGTGGATCAGCGCCGGCGCCCCCGGGTCGTCGAGCTTGCGGCGCAGGTAACCGACGTACACGGCGAGGTTCTTGGAACCGGGCCCGAAGTCGTAGCCCCAGATCCGGTCGTAGATCGTGGAGTGGTCCAGCACGATCCCCGCGTTGCGCACCAGCAGTTCGAGGAGCTCGAACTCGGTCCGCGTCAGCTCCAGCTCACGCCCGCCCCGCCAGGCCCGCCGCGCCTGCATGTCCATCCGCAGTCCGGCGGCCTCGATCTGCCGGTCGGTGATCTGCGGCTCCTTCGGTACGTCCGCCAGGGCGCCGTTGCCCGAGCTGGTCCGGCGCAGCAGCGCGCGCAGCCGGGCGAAGACCTCCTCGACATCGAACGGCTTGACCACGTAGTCGTCGGCGCCCGCGTCAAGGCCGGCGATCCGGTCCGCGGTCTCGACGAGGGCGGTGAGCATGAGGATCGGGGTGCGGTCGCCCTCGGCGCGCAGCACCCGGCAGACCTGGAGGCCGTCGATGCCGGGCATCATCACGTCCAGCACCAGCACGTCCGGTGGGGTGCGGTGGGCCTGCGCCAGCGCCTCCACGCCGTCGGCGACCGCGGTGACCTGGTAGCCCTCCAGGCTCAGGGCGCGCTCCAGGGCGTGACGGATGGCGCGGTCGTCTTCGGCGAGCAGCACAGTTTGGGACACGGGCCCCAGTCTGCCAATGCCTCCGGCGGATCGGCGGGGTGTGTGGGTCTACGATCAGCCTTTTTACCCGGATCTCACCCTTGGGGGGCCGTCCCTGGGGGCTGCCGCCCCCAGACCCCCGCTTTCGGCCTGGACGGCCTCGTCCTCAAACGCCGGACGGGCTGGGTGGGACCAGGACCGGCCTTGTCAGTGCGCGCCGGACGGGCTGGTGGGCGAGAGGGCTGCCAGCTGTTCTGCGAACGGCACGACCTCGAAGTCGTCCGCCTTCGCCACCGGCCTCGCCGCCGCCAGGCCCGTCATCAGAGCCGCCAGCTCACCCGCCGCCCGCTCGATCCGGCCCTCCAGACCCTCCGCGCCCCAGTCCTCCGACGCCGCGTACACCCCGGTCGGGACGACCACGGCGCGCAGGTAGGAGAAGAGAGGACGCAGGGCGTGGTCCAGGACCAGCGAGTGCCGGGCCGTGCCACCCGTCGCGGCGACCAGGACCGGCTTGCCCGCCAGCGCGTCCATCTCCAACACGTCGAAGAAGGACTTGAACAGTCCGCTGTACGAGGCCGAGAACACCGGCGTGACGACGATGAGGCCGTCGGCGTCGGTCACCGCCTGCTGGGCGGCGGACAGTGCCTTGCCGGGAAAACCGTTGGTGAAGTTGTGCGCGATCTCCACGGCCAGGTCGCGCAGCTCCACGACCTGGATGTCGACCTGGACGTCCACCGGGGTCTGCCGGTCCACCGCGGCGGCCAGCCGGTCCGCCAGCAACCGCGTGGACGAGGGCACGCTCAGCCCCGCCGAAACGACGACGAGCTTCATGCGACGCTCTCCTTCTGGGCGGCGGTGAGCAGGGACGCGTGGGTCGGTGCCTCCGGTACGTCCGCCGGGCGGCCCTTCGCGAACTCCTCGCGCAGTACCGGCACGACCTCCTCGCCGAGCAGGTCGAGCTGCTCCAGGACTGTCTTCAGGGGCAGCCCGGCGTGGTCCAGCAGGAACAGCTGGCGCTGGTAGTCACCGGCGTAGTCGCGGAAAGCGAGGGTCTTCTCGATGACCTCCTGCGAGGAGCCGACGGTCAGCGGGGTCTGGTCGGTGAAGTCCTCCAGGGAGGGCCCGTGGCCGTAGACCGGCGCGTTGTCGAAGTACGGGCGGAACTCGCGCACCGCGTCCTGCGAGTTCTTGCGCATGAAGACCTGGCCGCCGAGACCGACGATCGCCTGCTCCGGCGTGCCGTGTCCGTAGTGGGCGTAGCGCGCCCGGTACAGCTCGACCATCCGCTTGGTGTGGTCGGCCGGCCAGAAGATGTTGTTGTGGAAGAAGCCGTCGCCGTAGTACGCGGCCTGCTCGGCGATCTCGGGCGAGCGGATCGATCCGTGCCAGACGAAGGGCGGTACGTCGTCCAGCGGGCGGGGCGTGGACGTGAAGCTCTGCAGGGGGGTGCGGAACTTGCCCTCCCAGTCCACGACGTCCTCGCGCCACAGCCTGTGCAGCAGGGCGTAGTTCTCGATGGCGAGGTTGATGCCCTGGCGGATGTCCTGCCCGAACCAGGGGTAGACCGGGCCGGTGTTGCCGCGGCCCATCATCAGGTCGACGCGGCCGTCGGCCAGGTGCTGGAGCATCGCGAAGTCCTCGGCGATCTTCACCGGGTCGTTCGTGGTGATGAGCGTGGTGGACGTGGAGAGGACCAGCTTCTCCGTCTGTGCCGCGATGTAGCCGAGCATCGTCGTCGGGGACGAAGGCACGAACGGCGGGTTGTGGTGCTCGCCGGTCGCGAAGACGTCGAGGCCGACCTCCTCGGCCTTCAGCGCGATGGCGACCATGGCCTTGATGCGCTCACGCTCCGTCGGCGTCCGGCCCGTCGTCGGGTCCGGCGTGACGTCGCCGACGCTGAAGATCCCGAACTGCATGGTCGCTCATCCTCCATGTTGTTGACTGTTCAACTATACCCACAGAACGGTGGGCCCCGTACGGCTATTCCCGTCACTGTTTCCGGTCGGCGCCCTGGCCGGCATCCCGGTCGGCGCGCTGGTCGGCATCCCGTCGGCATCAGGGTCGGCAGCCCGGCCCGCGAGGACCGTTTCACGGAACGACGCCACCACGGGGCGGAGATCCAGCCGGTGCCAGGCCGCCCAGAGCTGGACCGAACCGCCGTACCAGGGCAGCTCGCGCACCGCGACGCCGTCCGTCGTGCCGCGCAACATGCTCTGCTGGATGAGCGCGAGACCGAGGCCGGAGGCGACCAGGCCCAGGGCGGTGAGGGGATCGGCCGCGTCGAGACGGATGTCCGGCCTGAAGCCGGAGGCCACGCAGGACGCGACGAACGTGTCCCGCCAGGCCGGGTCCTGGGAGTCGTCGCCCACCGCGATCCAGGGTTGGCCGTCGAGGGCCGAGGGGGTCAACTCCCTTTGTTCTACGAGGGGATGCTCGGCCGGCAGCGCGAGCAGCAGGGGGTCACTCAGCAACGGGGCCGCGTTCAGGTCCGGGTCGTCCTCCGGCGGAGGCGTCCGTACCAGCGCGATGTCCAGGCTGCGCTGACGCAGGCCCTCGAACTGGTCCGCCGACTCCTGGTCGTACAACGCGACGTGAATACCCGGGCGTTGATCGCGCAGCGTGCGCAGGGCGGTGGGCAGGATGCCGGTGTGCATGGCGTCGGCGACGTAGCCGATGCACAGGCCGCCCTCCTCGCCCCGGCCGAGGCGGCGGCCCAGGTTCTCCAGGCGGTCCGCGTGGCGCAGCAGGGCGCGTGCCTCCGTCAGGAAGACACGGCCGTCGGAGGTCAGCCGGATGCGCTGCTGGCTGCGTTCGAAGAGGGTCAGGCCCAGGTTCTTCTCCAGCTGGGCGATCTGCCGGCTGAGCGGTGACTGGGAGATGTGCAGCTGCTCGGTGGCGCGGCCGACGTGTACGAGAGCGCCCGCACCGGCGCGTTCCGTGTGCTGCAGAGGCTGCGCGAGGAGGGCGTCATCAGGGGCTGGGGCCTGGGCGTGAATCGCGTGGAGCCCCTGGAGCTCACCCTCGACCTGGACGAGCCGAAGCCCGACGCCTTCCTCCTCGCCGGCCGCTACACCCTCCTCGACCACGACCGCGCCCTGCAGCGCCTGCTGCCGGCCGCCGCCGCCCAGGACGTCGACATCGTGGTCGGCGGCCCCTACAGCTCGGGCATCCTCGTCGGCGGAACGCATTTCGAGTACCAGCAGGCGCCCGCGCACATCGTCGACAAGGTGGCGCGCATCAAGGCGCTCGCCGAGCGGCACGGCATCGGCATCGGCATCAAGTCGGCCGCGCTGCAGTTCTCCCTCGCTCATCCGGCGACGGCGGCCGCGATCCCCGGCGCCACCAGGCCCAGCCGCATCGCCGAGGACGTGGCCGCGCTCGGCGAGCCGATCCCGGCGGCGTTCTGGACGGACCTGCGCGAGGAGCGGCTGATCGCGCCGGACGCGCCCGTACCTACCGCCTGACCGGGGCCGCGGGCGGTGCCGACCGCCTGACCTGGGCCCCCGGCGGTACCTACCGCCTAATCCGGGGCCCCGGGCGGTACCTACCGCCTGATCCGGGGCCCCGGGCGCCCGGGGCCCGGCCTGCTCCCCTTACCCGGCGGCCAGGCTCCCCTCCCACCCCGGATCCCGCCCCGTCTCCGCCAGCAGCCGCTCGAACGCCGACGCGCCCTCCGCCGCCCGCACCGGCTCCCCGAAGACGCCCATTTTCTTGGCCGTCGGTGCCAGCTCGGCGACCGTCTCCGCCAGCTGAGCCACAATCGCGTCATCGGCGTCGGGGTACTCCTGGCCCGTCGCCCGGGCCAGGTCCCACACGTGCACGGTCAGGTCGAGCAGCGCCATCGAGCCGACCAGCCGTGCGGGCATGTCCATGGCGCCGGTGGTGCCCTCCTCGGCGCCGGGCGCGGACCAGGCCGCCACCAGCCGGTCCGCCTCGCCCGCGAACCGCTCGCGCCAGTCCGCCCCCGCACCGACCCGGTCGGGCGTCTCGCCGAAGTCCGACGTCTCCTTCGCGGCCAGCCGCTGGAACTGCACGATCACCTGGAAGAGGTGATTGACCAGGGCTTTCACGTCGTACTCGGCACAGGGCGTGGGCGCGGCGAGCGCCGCGTCGGGAATGCCGCCCACCACCGGCACCGCCCGCGCACGCGCCATGGCCAGCAGCTCACCGATGCCGTACGTCGTCACGCTGTCCGTGGTCGCGCTGTTCGTCGTCTCGCTGGACGCCGTCTCACTGTTCGTGTCCATACCTCGACCGTACGGACGCCCGGGCCGACCCTTCTTGAAGAAACGCGACGCCCGACGAAGCGCGACGTACGATCCGGCCATGGCCGCCCCCCGCCGCCGCGACACCCGCGGGATCGTCGACCCCTCCGGGCTGCTGACCCGGGTGAGGTTCCGCCGCCACGAGCCCGCCGAGCCGCTGCGCCGGTACATCGAGCGGTACTGGTTCATCGACTGGGACCTGCCCGAGCCCTACGCCTCCCACGTCGTCCCGCACCCCTCCGTCAACCTCACCTTCCAGTGGGACGGGATCGACACGGAGGACACCCCGCCCTACGCCGAGCTGACCGGCATCCCGCACGGCCTCTACACCAGGAAGATCACCGGGAAGGGCCGGGTGTGCGGGGTGAAGTTCCGGCCCGGCGGCTTCCGCCCGTACGCCCCCGAGCTGCCGGCCTCGCACTGGACGGGCCGCGCGCTCGACGCCGGGGACGTGTTCGCACAGGCACTGCCGGACACCACCCGCGCTGTCGTCAGCCCCACCGACGACGCCACCCGCATCGCCCGCCTCGACGCCTTCCTGCTCCCCCTCCGCCCGGCCCCCGACCCGCAGGCAGACCTCGCCGTGGACCTCGTCGAAAGTGCCCGCACCGACCGCACGATCCGCCGCGTCGACGGCTTCGCCCAAGCCGCCGGCCTCTCGGTACGGGCGCTCCAGCGGCTCTTCTCGGCGTACGTCGGTGTCACCCCGAAGTGGGTCATCCTCCGCTACCGCATCCACGAGGCCCTCGAACTCGCCGGCACCCGACGCGAGGTCGACTGGGCCGCACTCGCCGCCGACCTCGGCTACGCCGACCAGGCCCACCTGGTCAGGGACTTCACGGCGACGGTGGGCGTTCCGCCGACGACGTACACGCAGACGGCGAACTGACCAACGCCCACGGGACTCACGCCTACGGGACCAGCACCAGCCGCCCCCGCACCCCGCCCTCCGCGAGCCGGGCATGCGCCTTGGCCGCCTCGTCCAGGGAGTACGTGTCGGCCACTCGCAGGGTCAGCACTCCCGCATCGACGAGCGCCACCAACTCCGCGAGCTGCGACCCGTCGGCAGCCACCTCGACGGCAGCGGTCCGCACCCCGCGCACAGAGGCCGGATGCGCCCCCGGCCGGACACCGACGTAGGCACCCCCGTCCCGCACCCACGCCAACGCCGGCTCACCGAGATTCGCCGCGTCCAGTACGCCGTCGAAGCCCCCGTCCTCGACAGAACCGCTCGTGAACTCCGCGGCCCCCAGAGCCCGTACGAGCTTCTCGTCGCCCTCCCGGGCCAGCCCGGTCACCAACACACCCCGCTGGGCGGCGAGTTGGATGGCGTACCCGCCGACCGCACCCGCGGCACCGGTCACCAGGAGGGACTGTCCTTCCACCAACTCCAGCAGATCCAGGGCCTGTACGGCGGCCAGGCCGTTCAGCGGCAGGGTCGCCGCGTGGACGGCGTCGACCGTCACCGGCGCCTTGGCCGTCGCACCGGCCGCCACGACGACGTACTCGGCATGGGCACCGAGCGGCCGCACCATGCCCGGGGACAGGGCAACCACCTCATCACCGACGCTCCACGAACTACCGACGCCGATCGCGTCCACCGTCCCGGCCACGTCCCAGCCGAGCCCGATCCGCTGCCCTTCACCCCCGAAGAAACCGCCCCGCACGCCCTCGTCCACCTGGTTCACCGTGGCCGCCGCCACCTTGATCCGTACCTGCCCAGCGCCCGGCGCGGGCACCTCCGTCTCCACGACCTCCACGGCCTCGGGCCCGCCAAAACTGTTCACCACTGCTGCACGCATGACGACTGTCTCCCTATACCTGCTGGTCAGCTCGGGTATCCCCGCAGCTGTCAGCAACCCTAGGAACAGCTACTATCGATTCGTAAGTAGTTACCTGAAAGTGCCTACCTACCCCGAAAGTGAGCGAGAGCGCGCGATGCCGACCACGACCGCAGCCCAGCGACGCGAGCAGGCACGCGTCAAATACGACGCGTTCATCCGGTCCTGCCCCACCAACCAACTGCTCGACCGGCTCAGCGACAAGTGGGTCAGCCTCGTCGTAGCCGCCCTCTCGACCGGCCCCATGCGCTACAGCGACCTGAGCCGCAGGCTCGCCGGCGTCAGCCCCAAGATGCTGACGCAGACCCTGCGCTCACTGCAGCGCGACGGCATCCTCACCCGCACGGTCACCCCGTCCGTCCCGGTCCGCGTCGACTACGAACTCACCGAACTGGGCGCCAGCCTGGCCCTGTTGATGACCGCGGTGAAGGCCTGGGCGGAGACCCACATCGAGGAAGTGCACGAGGCACGGGACCGCTACGACGCCGAGACGGAGAACGCCGGGGCGGAGAACGCCGGGGCGGGGAGTCAGAAGTAGTACTCGTCCCCGCTGTCCAGCACGAGCACCCGCTGCTGGTCATTGGCCCGGTTGTGATCCACCGCGCCGCCGCTCCACACGGTGTCCAGCTCCAGCAGCACCTCGCTCGGCGCACCCTTCAGCCGCACCCGCATGCCGATCGGCGCCCCGAGATCGTCCGCCGCCAGCGCCCCGACCCGGCACAGCACCACCCGCGGCCCGGACCGCGCGCACCCGCCCGGCAGCACCTGCCCGTTGGCGAGCGGCGCCGACCACCGCAGCCGCACGGTCGCGTCCGGCACGTCCGAGGGCCCGTGATTGCGCGGAGTGAACCGGACGTCGACCCGTCCACCGGCCATGGAGGCGACCCCGTGATAGGCCAGATCGGCCTCAGGCCCACCGCCAGAACCAACCGCACCGACCGCACCTGCGGGCGCAACCACCACTCCGCTCACCACCAGAGCGGCCACCCCCACCGCGAGAACCCTGCGCATACCCACCACTCCTCACTCGCCACGGACCTCGCGACGGACGTACGCATGTATCCCCCGCCACGCGAACGGCAGGCGCCGTCCAACAGGTGACAGCGCCCGTGCCAAGCTGCCGACATGCCGATCGTCCGCTCCGCCGCCCTCTTCGTCGTCGCCGCCGTCTTCGAGATCGGCGGCGCCTGGCTGGTCTGGCAGGGCGTACGCGAACACCGCGGCTGGCTGTGGATCACCGGCGGAATCCTCGCCCTGGGCGCCTACGGCTTCGTCGCCACCTTCCAGCCCGACGCCCACTTCGGCCGCATCCTCGCCGCATACGGCGGAATCTTCGTAGCCGGTTCCCTGGCCTGGGGCGCGGTGGCGGACGGCTACCGCCCGGACCGCTGGGACATCACGGGCGCCCTGGTGTGCCTGGCAGGGATGGCCGTGATCATGTGGGCCCCAAGAAATTAGGGCCAAGGTTGCCGACCTGCTCTTAGGGGCGCGGGGAACTGCGCGACCAGCCCCCACCGGCCCGCACCCGGCATCGAACCGCACCCACCACAACGAGCCCCCACCAAGCCCCACCTATCCTGGCGAGGCCACCCGACCGCATGCCCAAGGAGCACCCCATGCCCACCGCAGCCCCGTCGACGACATCCCGAATCGCGATCGTCACCGGCGCGAGCAGCGGCATCGGCGCCGCCACAGCCAGGCAGCTGGCCGCGGCGGGCTACCGCGTGGTCCTGACCGCCCGCCGCAAGGACCGCATCGAAGCGCTGGCGGAGGAGATCACCAACGCAGGCCACGCAGCGACGGCCTACCAACTCGACGTGACGGACCGAGCAGCGGTGGACGAGTTCGCAACGGCCTTCAAGACGATCGGCGTCCTGATCAACAACGCCGGCGGAGCCCTCGGCGCGGACCCCATCGCCACCGGCGACCCCGCCGACTGGCGCACGATGTACGAGACGAACGTCATCGGCACCCTGAACCTCACCCAGGCCCTGCTCCCCAAGCTCGTGGCGAGCGGCGACGGCACGGTGGTCGTCATCTCCTCCACCGCGGGCCACGGCACGTACGAGGGCGGCGGCGGCTACGTCGCCGCCAAGCACGGCGCCCACGTCCTCGCCGAGACCCTGCGCCTGGAGATCGTCGGCCAGCCGGTCCGGGTCATCGAGATCGCACCCGGCATGGTGCGGACGGACGAGTTCGCGCTCACCCGCTTCAACGGCGACGAGGAGCGCGCGGCGAAGGTCTACCAGGGCGTGGCCGAGCCCCTCACCGCGGACGACGTGGCCGAGACGGTCACCTGGGCGGTCACCCGCCCGAGCCACGTCAACGTGGACCTCCTGGTCCTGCGCCCGCGAGCCCAGGCCTCCAACACCAAGGTCCACCGGGAGCAGTGATGCCGGACCCGGAGGACACAGCCGGCCCGCCCGACCCGGCCGAAGCGGACCGCGCCGCCGAACTGGACCGCCAACGCCTCGCCCTGGAAAAGAGGCGCGAACGCTACGTCTGGTACTACCTCGCGTACTTCCTCTTCGGCATCCACATCGTCGCCTTCGTCATGATCTACGCGGTGCTGCACGCCAAGTAGCGTGCGACACCGCGCAGTTCAGCCGTCAGCCCTTCAGCTTTCAGCCCTTCACACACACGACCTGCTTCAGCTTCGCGACGACCTCCACGAGGTCCCGCTGCTGGTCGATGACCTGCTCGATCGGCTTGTAGGCGCCCGGGATCTCGTCGACGACGCCGGAGTCCTTACGGCACTCCACACCCCGCGTCTGCTCCTCCAGGTCCTTCGTCGAGAACCGCCGCTTGGCCGCCGTACGGCTCATGCGCCGACCGGCGCCGTGGGACGCCGAGTTGAAGGCCTTCTCGTTGCCGAGACCCTTCACGATGTACGAACCGGTGCCCATGGAGCCGGGGATGATCCCGAACTCGCCGGAGCCGGCCCGGATCGCGCCCTTGCGGGTGACGAGCAGGTCCATGTCCTCGTAGCGCTCCTCCGCCACGTAGTTGTGGTGCGCGCTGATCTCGGCCTCGAAGGTCGGCTTCGCCTTCCGGAACTCCTTGTGGATCACGTCCTTCAGGAGCGCCATCATGATCGAGCGGTTGCGCTTGGCGTACTCCTGCGCCCAGAACAGGTCGTTGCGGTACGCCGCCATCTGCGGGGTGTCCGCGACGAAGACGGCGAGGTCACGGTCGACCAGGCCCTGGTTGTGCGGGAGCTTCTGGGCGATGCCGATGTGGTGCTCGGCCAGCTCCTTGCCGATGTTCCGGGAACCGGAGTGCAGCATCAGCCAGACAGAACCGGTCGTATCAGTGCAAACTTCGACGAAGTGGTTGCCGGACCCGAGCGTTCCCATCTGCTTTCCAGCACGTTCGTGACGGAACTTGACCGCTTCGGCGATCCCGTCGAACCGCCCCCAGAAGTCGTCCCACCCGGCGGTCGCGAACCCGTGGAAGCGCCCCGGCTGTACGGGATCGTCATGCATCCCCCGCCCCACCGGAATCGCCTGCTCGATCTTCGACCGCAGCCGCGACAGGTCCCCCGGCAGGTCGTTGGCCGTCAGCGACGTCTTCACCGCCGACATCCCGCAGCCGATGTCGACCCCGACGGCCGCCGGGCACACGGCGCCGTGCATGGCGATGACGGAGCCGACCGTCGCGCCCTTGCCGTAGTGGACGTCCGGCATGACCGCGAGGCCCTTGATCCACGGGAGGGTCGCGACGTTGCGCAGCTGCTGGAGCGCGCCGTCGTCGACCGACGCGGGGTCGGCCCACATGCGGATGGGAACCTTCGCCCCCGGCAGCTCTACGTACGACATATCGTCCTCATTCCCCCGGAACAGCAACAGAAGTCAGTGAAAGTCTCGAATCGCATTAGCGGCGCCAGGTGGGCCAAAAGAGACAACGGACCGGCGTCCACGGCCATGCGTGCGATAGACATTGTCTCCAGGGGACGCCCCGGTGCGGCAAGCGATTAACCAGCGGGGACACTGGAAGACCTGGCACAGCTACGGCCACCGGGCCGCCGTCGAGAGGAGCCCGACCGTGCAGCGGAAGGCATACGTACCCGGCGCCGCCGCGCTTCTCGCGGCACTGCTGGCCGGCTGCACCGGCGGGTCCGGGGACACGGGTTCGACGGACGACTCGAACCCGGGCGATGCCGGTACGTCGACCGTCTCGGCCCAGCCGGGTCGGTACAACAGCCTCCCGGAGGCCTGCGGCGCGGTCAGTCAGGGCAACCTCGACTCGCTGCTGCCCGGCGTCAGGGAGATCACCGACGAGGACCAGCGGACCAAGGCCTACGCGGGCGCGGCCACGCAGACCTTCGACACCGACCGCAAGGTGGGCTGCCGTTGGAAGGTGGAGTCCGCGGACGCGACCGACCACCTCCACGTCGACTTCGAGCGGGTCGTCTCCTACGACAACGCCGTGAGCGACGACACACAGGCGAAGGAGCTCTTCGCGGAGAAGGAGGTCGCCGCCGACCTCCCGGAACCGGCCACCTCCAGCCCGGGCGCCGAGGACAGCGCGAGCGACAGCGCCTCTCCCACGGCGAGTTCCTCCGCCTCCACCGCCGGCGCCGACCCCTCGGATTCCGCCTCCGGCTCCCCCTCCAGCTCCGTCACCCCCGCCGACCTCCAGCCCCGCGTCCTGGACGGCATCGGCGACGAGGCGTACCTCGACGACGCGTTGAGCGGCTCCGCCTCCGCGCCCCAGCCGCGCACGGTGACTGTGGTGTTCCGCACGTCCAACGTCATCGTGACGATCGAGTACGAGGAGCAGCCGGCCGGCGTCGGCGTCACCCCGGACAGCAAGGAAATGCAGGACAAGGCCCGGAAACTGGCCTCTCAACTGGCGGACACGCTGAGCGGTTGACCCCCTCCGGACGCCTCCACGTGCCCGTTCGCAAAGCGGATGAAGCAGAACCGCACAGCTTCTTCACCGCGTACCGTGGCCCCTCGGACCCGATCCGACGGCAGGAACCACGAGCGTCATGAGTGAAGGAACCATGCAGCGACCAGCACAGCCAGTCCGACGGAACGAGCGAGACCGATGGGGGAAGCGGCGCAACCGTGTCCTTGTCGGCGTGGCCGCCCTCCCCGCACTGCTGCTCGCCGCCGGCTGCTCCTCCGACTCCGGCTCCGACTCCGGTGACGGCGGCAAGAGCGCGAGCGGCGGCGACGCCTCGGCCTCCGCGAGCGCGGCGCCGACCGTGCAGGCGGCGGCGTACAAGAAGCTGCCGGACTCCTGCGACGTCCTGTCGAAGAAGACGTTGACCTCGCTGGTGCCCAAGGGCGCGAAGTCCGGCAAGGAGGGCACGTCGAGCGACACGGGGACGCGCGCGAGCTGCTCCTGGAACAGCCTGGACAGCAACGGCGTGAAGGGCTCGCAGTTCCGCTGGCTGAACGTCTCGCTGCTGCGCTTCGAGTCGGACGTCACGCGCGGCGAGGGCGACAAGCTGGCGCAGACGTACTACGAGAAGCAGGTCAAGGACGCCCAGGAAGCCACGGGCGCGAAGAACACGAAGACGCAGCCGGTCACGGCTATCGGTGACACGGCGACCCTCGTGCGCTACGACCTGAAGAAGAAGGAAGGCGCCTTCAAACAGCAGACGATCGTGACGCGCGTCGAGAACGTCGTCGTCACGCTCGACTACAACGGCGCGGGTCTGGCCGGCGAGAAGACGCCGAACGCCGACACTCTCGCCAAGCTGGCGCAGAAGGCGGCCAAGGAGGCGGTCGGCGCGGTGTCGGCGGCCAACGGCGAGGGTTCGGGCGCCGGTTCGGATTCCGGTTCTGCAACGACGGCTCCGTCTCCCTCCAAGTCCGGGGCGACCTCGGCCTCTCCGTCCACCGCGAAGTCCGCATCCCCGTCCAAGTCGGCTGCGAAGAAGAGCTGACGGGGGCCACCGGCAACCCGTGCGCCGCACACATGTGCCACTCTGTTGCGCGCAACAACACGCACTGGGAGGGGAGTACGGGTGGCCGCGCCACTGCAGCTGACTCGGATGCACCGCGTTCTCATCGGCGTGGTCGTGACCGGCGCCGTGATCATCGCCGGCATCGGCTTCGCCGGTTCGTACGCGGCGGTCCGCGAGTTGGCACTCAAGAAGGGCTTCGGGAACTTCGCGTACGTGTTCCCGATCGGCATCGACGCGGGCATCTGCGTCCTGCTCGCCCTTGATCTCCTGCTGACCTGGATCCGTATACCGTTCCCGCTGCTGCGCCAGACGGCGTGGATGCTGACGGTGGCCACGATCGCCTTCAACGGCGCGGCGGCCTGGCCCGACCCGCTGGGCGTGGGCATG